>NZ_JAHSTU010000001.1 GCF_019145495.1 Pseudomonas azerbaijanoccidentalis
GAGTTTCGCGAGTCCACGATAACGAAATCATCGCCATTGGCGTGCATTTTATGAAAACTCAGCGGCATAAATAGACCTGGCGACCAGACATGATGAGTTGAGGTTTTAAAGCGATCTATCCTGACTCGCGTGACATTAGCAAGTTGTGTGGAAGCTAATGAGGCAAATAAGTTTGGCAGACCGGGTCATTGTTGTGTTTGATTCGTAAGCGGCTGCCGAGAAATCGGGCCAGCAACGTCCGCTTCTGGCCGTTAGCGGTCGCTTGCAAACTTCCGCTTATGGCTGCAATCGGAATCTCGTTAGCAGCAGCGACCGGACAAAAGAGGATTCTGGTCGCAGTCTGGTTTCGAGATAAAGTGGATGTCTTGGACAAAACGCGAAACGGCATCAAACCATTGATGGAATTCAAATTTACCGAAAATGTTTCACGAGCCTGAATGTGGGGCCTTGCCGCCCCTTAGGATGTTTACCGACTGTGCGAAACGAAATAATCGATTGATGCTTTGCAATTATTCTCTGGCTGGAATTGATAACGTCGCCCTCAAACCTCCCTCTGCCCGGTTTACGAGTTCGATACGGCCGTTCAGGCGCAGGGCGATCGTGTTGACGATGGTTAGGCCTAACCCCGCGCCTTGCGCAGTGCCACGACTGTAGAAACGCTCAAACAATCGCTCTCGACATGACTCATCAATTCCGGGCCCGTGATCGTCCACCGTCAAATTACAGAAGCCATCAGCCTGGCTCAGTTGTACGGTGATTACCCCATTTTCGGGAGAGAAATTGGCTGCGTTGGTGATCAGGTTGTTCAGCGCGATGTCGATGGCGGCGGGGTTGGCGAATACGTGAAAGGGCTGTTCGCTGACGTCGAAGATCAGTTCAAGGTGTTTACTCAGTAACCACGGTGTTAGTTGCACGAGGCTGTTGCGCACGGTTTCGCTGAGGTCGATGCGTTGTAGCAGCGGTGGATTGGGTTTTGGCTCCAGACGCGCCATGGTCAGCAACTGGTAGACCAGTCGGCTGGTGCGATCGACGCCTGAGATGAGGAACTCCAGCGATTCGCGACGCTCCTGTTCAGTGCCTGCTTCCAGCAAATTCTGCGCGTGCACTCGCAGCACAGCCAATGGTGTACGCATTTCGTGGGCGGCGTCGGCAATGAAGCGTCGTTCGCGGCCAAGCACTTCCTGAATCTGCGCGAGCATGCGGTTGAGCGCCGCTTGCATAGGCTCAAGTTCACTGGGTAGAGGCGTCAGTTGCAAAGGCTCAAGTGAGCCGCTGTGGCGGGCCCGCAGGGTCTCAGCCATGTTCGCCAAGGGCTTCAGCCCCCAGCCGATCGCGAGCCAGACCATCGCCGCGAGCAGCAAACTGCCGACAACGTTTGGCCACAGTGTATGACGCACGATGCGGCCGACCAGATCTGCGCGCACATCATCGCGCTCGCCGACCCAGATGCGCATGCCGTTTTGCGGGTCTTCAAGGAGGAACGCGCGCCAGTGACGCTGCTTTAAATCGACTACATCACTGAAGCCCGGCTGAGTCGGCGGATTATTGAAGGAGGGCGCGCTGGCGGTATGCACCAGCACCTCGCCGCCAGGGTTCCATACCTGAAAGGCAACCTTGCGTTCGTAAGGGTGACCATCGCCGCGCGGCACCGCTTCACTCAGTGCGGTATTGAACGCCCGGTACAGTTCGGCGTGTTCTTTGCTCGCCAGTGGCATGCGCATGACGCCTTGCAACAGGCGCGCATTCTGCGCCAGTTGAGCGTCGTAAACCTCGGCGATTTCGTGATTGCTGTCGTGCAGATTGAAGAGGCTGAGCACCGCCAGACCGGCCAGCAACAGGCCGATGATCAGGGTCAGTGTGCGGCGGCGGATGGAAGTCATCAGCGTTCCTCCACTAGATAGCCCACACCCCGAATGGTGCGGATCAGCTCAGTCGAGAACTTCTTGCGCAGGTGATAGATATGCACTTCCAGAGTGTTGCTTTCCGCTTCTTCGTTCCAGCCGTAAAGCAGTTGAATCAGTTGATCACGTGTCATCACTCGGCCCGGCGGTGATAGCAGTTCATGCAGCAACTGATATTCCTTTGGCGTCAGCGCTACAGGATGGCCCTGATAGCTGACCTGCTGGGTGCCGGGGTTGAGGCTGATGCCAGCATGTTCGATCAGCGCTTGCGCACGGCCGGCACTGCGCCGTAACAGGGCGCGCAGTCGCGCTTTGAGTTCAGCCAGGTCGAACGGTTTGATCAGGTAATCGTCGGCACCGGCATCAAGCCCGGCGATGCGATCTTCAGTGGCATCGCGGGCGGTGAGTATCAGCACCGGCAGGTTTGAGCCACTGTCGCGCAGGCGCCGCAACACTTCGAGGCCGTCCATGCGCGGCAAACCGAGATCCAGCACGGCGACATCGAACGTTTCGCTGAGCAGGGCGTGTAGCGCGCTGCTGCCGTCCTGGAGCCAGTCAACGGTGTAGCCCTCGCGCCCCAGCGCTTGATGAATGCCTTCACCGAGCGCCACGTCATCCTCAATCAGTAATAAACGCACGCGGACTCCTGTCAGTCGAGTTTCTTGTTGACGTCCACCAGCAGGGCGGCGATTTCTTTGCGGCGCCCGGCGTCCGCCGTTTCACGGCCGGGACGCGGCGCTGCTTGCAGGGCTTTTTGCAACGCTGCTTTTGCTTCAGCGTAGCGTTTCTGACGGTAGAGGTGATCGCCCCAGAAGTACAGGCTGTCGATGCCGTCGGGGTTGAGTTGCAGCGCCTGCTTGAGCAGTTGTTCCGCTTTATCGCTGTCGCCGAAACCGATGGGCCAGCCGGGCACCCGGTCATACAGCGCCGCCAGGCTGGTGTAGGCCGAGCCTTGCAGGGCCTTAGGGTCGAGGGTCAGCGATTTTTCAAGGTCAGCCTTGGCATCCTTGGCTTTGCCCAGCGCTCCAAGTCCGCCTTGGGCTCCGGCCCAACTGCTGGTGACGATTCCTTGCCAGATCCAGGCTTCGGCCAGCACCGGACGCTGCGACGTGAACGCCTGGGTTTCACCGAACAATTGTTCGAATGCGGCGGCGCGCTGTTTTTCCGCCACTTCATATTGGATGTGCGCCCAGCGGTTTTGGATGCTGCTGAGGCGCTGTTGGTCGGCGGCCTCCAGCGCCCAGACGCTTGGACTAAGGGCTGCGATCAACAGGCACGCGAAGATTTTTTTCATGGCTTGAGGCTCTCGTTGTCGGGTTTTTCGCTGAGGCGGCGGATCAACGGCAATTGCTTGCGCAGACCGCGATCGACCAGATGCGGGAGAAGATTGTTGAGACGCACGAAGAAACGCTCGGGCCAGCCCAGATACAAATCGCGGCGGTCGCCGGCAATCGCGTGGATCACCGCCGAGGCCACGGCTTGCGGGTCATCGACGCTGGCCTTGAGCGCATCGTTCAAGGCTTGCGCCGCCGCGCTGTTCATCGACGTGCGGGTG
Organism: Pseudomonas azerbaijanoccidentalis; assembly: GCF_019145495.1. Taxonomy (GTDB): domain Bacteria; phylum Pseudomonadota; class Gammaproteobacteria; order Pseudomonadales; family Pseudomonadaceae; genus Aquipseudomonas; species Aquipseudomonas azerbaijanoccidentalis. The sequence goes on from NZ_JAHSTU010000001.1 coordinate 3,457, forward strand.
GCCCGAGGCGCAACGTAGAGTACGTTTACACGGGTGTCGGCCAGCTCTCGGCGCAACGCTTCGGAAAAACCGCGCAAGGCAAACTTGGACGCGCAATAGCTGGCGTAACCGGCATAGCCGATCGAACCGTAGGTCGAGCCGACATTGACCACCATGGCGCTGTCGGCCTGCTTGAGCAGCGGCAGCAACAGCTTGGTCAGGCAGATCGGCGCGCTGATGTTCACCGCGAGCATCGCGTCGATGTCGCCGTCGTCGAGCTGTTCGAGCATGGCGAAGTGATTCACCCCGGCGGCGTTGATCAGCAGATTGACGCCGCCGATCGCTTCGGCGGCGGCGGCGAGCACTTTGCGCCGGTCGCTGAGGGACGTCAGGTCTGCCGCGACCCAGCACAGGGTGTCGGGGTAGCGTTCGAGCATCGGGGCCAAGGCTTGCTGGTGCCGCGCGACAGCCAATACCCGAGAACCGGCGGCGCACAAAGCGTCGGTAATGGCCATGCCGATACCACCACTGGCGCCGGTCAAAACCACGCGCGCGTCATGCAGCTGCATGTTCAGTCTCCGTGTCACGCGGCAGACCACGGAACATGTCGATGTATAGTCGATACACCACTTTAGAGGCATGAACCACCGCCGCTTGGTCTTGAGGATCTTCCAGTCGATTCATCAGGCGGCGATAGGTGTGCATGTGTTCGATGTCGAGCGAACCGTGTGAACTCAGATAAGTGAAAGCGGTTTCCGGCAACGCCAGACGCTCGCGAATGCTCCCCGCAGCGTGCGTGGCCAGCGCGATGCTGGTGCCTTCAAGTACATTGACCATACCGAACAGACCGACCGGATTACCACGGGCGATCTGGTCATAAAGAAAGCTGATCATCAGCTCGATTGGCAGCGACGGCCGGCCATCGCGCACCGCATCGCGATCACCACCGCAGGCTGCAATGTCGTTGAGCACCCACTGCTCGTGGCCGTATTCGTCTTCGATGTACTCGCACACCGCTTTGCGCAGCCATTCCAGGCGCGTCGGCAAACGAGCCCCGCACGCCATCATCAACGGCACGGTGTGACGCACGTGGTAGTAGGCCTGCGCGAGAAACGCCCGATAGCTATCAAGACTGACTTTGCCGTGCAACGCATCGACAATGATTGGCAGGTTGAACAGTTCGTGGCGTTCACGCTGTGTGGCTTCTTGCAGAGTGTCGAAAAAACTCATGATGCGGATTCCTCCCGGACAACGGATTCGGTCAATTGCGCGTGGTACTGCGCGACGATAGCGTCGCGACGGGGGCGACCATTGGCGGTAAGCAGCCCATTGGCGTTGGTGAAGGGACACGGCAGGCGCGTCCATTGATGCACTTGGGCGTAATCAGGCAAGGCGTCATTGGCTTCGGCGACGGTGGCGGCCAGTTCGGCATCGGTGCAGTCAGGTCGATGTGGCCAGAGCAGGGCGAGGTTGCGCGGCAGCGCTTCGCCGTAAACGAAGGCCTGGGCGATGTGGCGGCGTTGGGTGAGTTCCGACTCGACCCATTCCGGGTTGACGTTGCGCCCGTAACTGGTGATGAACTGGTGCTTTTTGCGGCCCTTGATATAGAGAAAACCTTCCGGGTCAAATTCGCCCAGATCGCCGCTCGGCCACCATTCTTCGCTGTTCGGCGTTTCCCCCAGATAGCCCAGCAGCGACGAGCCCTTGATCAGTACTTCGCCGTCATCCGCCAGGCGTACCTCAACGTGCGCCAGGGGCCGGCCGACACTGCCCAGACGCCGTGCACCAGGTCGATTGAGGCAAACCACCGAGGCGCATTCGGATAGCCCGTAACCTTCGTAAACTGGAAGCCCGACACGTTGCGCGCGTTGCAGCAAATCTTCGCTGACGCGTGCTCCACCGACAGCGGCAAACCGCAGGGTTTGTGGATCAAAGGCTTTTTGTTCCGCTGCGCCGACCAGCAATGACAATAATTGCGGCACCAGAATCAGGCTCTGCGGCGCGCGACTGGCCAGATAACTCAGCAGGCGTGGGACGTCGACACCACTGGCGCTTTGAATGCCGAGGGTTTTCTGGCTCGGCAGACTCAGCATCGCACCGGCATACAGCGCAGCGTAACAGCCAAGGTTTTCCAGAAGAATCGCCAGCGGTAGCAACGCCAGATGATGCTGCGGGTCGGCAGGCTCGCTCGCCTGTTGCAGCTCCCGTGCGACGCGCAACAGGCTGTCGCTACTGAGGCAAACACCTTTCGGTGTGCCGGTGGTGCCGGAGGTGAAGGTCAGTTTGGCGGTGCCCATCGGCATGCGTCTTTGGTCGCTAGAGACGCGCCACCAGAACTCGCCGCGTAGCTCATAACCTGCGGCAAGCAACTCGGAGTCCAACTGCGGTTCGGCAATCACGCGTTCGGCCTGACTTTGCTCCAGGCAATGGGCGCGTTGTGCTGGGCTGAAAAACGGCGGCAGCGTTACGCAAGTCAACCCTTCGAACAATACCGCCAGATCCCAAAGCATCGCGTCGACGCCGTTGTCCAGCGCCAGGGCGACAACTTGTACTTGTTCATCACGCAGGCGTTCTTGGCGATACAGCACTTCTGCATACACAGTGGCGTAGTCGAGCTTCAGCGTGTCGCTCCACATGGCGGTCGCGTTGTCATTGCGCCTGGCATGATCGCGCAGGGTTTCTTGAAAGCGTTGCAGTTCAAGCGACATGGCAGGCTTCTTCAATCGAGGTCGGCAAGCCCAGGCGGCTGAACAGGCCGATATTGCTAAGATGGACGAACCCGGCGCGGATGTTGCCGACGTGCACCCAGGGTTTGCTTTCGTAATAACTGCCCCAGTGTTGACGCTCGTCACCCAGTCGATCCGGATCGGCGGCGCACAATGTCAACGGTTTCAAACCGAGACGATGGAAGCTGTTGACCAGTCCGATATTGCCCGTGAACGTCACCCATTGCAGGCCACCCATGGCCAGCAGATAGGTCATCGCGATGATGCTCAGGCGCGCGCTGCCGGTGTCGCTCGCTGCCAGATTGCCGACCTCGACAATGGCACTGCGGTCAACCGGATGATCAGCCGCCGTGCTGATCAACGGCTCGATCGGTTCATCCAGATACCTCTCCAGAAACAGCGGTCCTAAGTGCGCGCGACGCACGCCGGCCACTGCACATAATTGCCCGCCGCCGTTGTGCATACCGAAAAGCTCGGGCATGAAGTGGCGGATGTCGGCACCGTGAGCCTTGCGGAAACGCTGCTGGATAAACGCTTCGAACGCCCCTCGCAAGACGTTGTCCGAAAGCGCGCCGGTCAGTGTTAGCGGGGGCGTTTCGGCGGGGCCGAAGCGCAAGGGTAGCGGGATGTTCCAGTCAAAATCGGGCATGGCTCGAACGCCTCCCTCAATGGGTTTGAGCGAAGTATCCAAGCCATTTCTTAACGAAGTCTGAAGGTGAAAAAAGGTTAACCTGAGAGCCGATCTTCAGACTCTCTTAAGACAGGACGAGTACTGTGGCGCGGCCGGTTCAAGGCAACTGGATTGACCGTCGCTCACAACAACCAAAAGGCATTTTTTATGACCCGCGACACCGCTGTAACTCGTTATGGAAAACTTTCAATCACCTTGCACTGGCTGATGCTGGTGCTGTTTGTCGGCGTGTATGCCTGCGTGGAAATCAAAGGCTACATGCCCAAAGGTAGCGAAGCGCGTGGTTTGCTCATGGGCTTCCACGGCCTGTTTGGCGCAAGTATCTTCGCCCTGGTCTGGATTCGCCTGCTCGGTCGCTTGAGCCCACGACCACCAATCATCCCTAAACCCCCGGCCTGGCAGACCGCTATCGCACATCTCACCCACCTGGCGCTGTACGCCCTGATGATCGTCACGCCGATCCTGGCTTGGCTGATGCTCGCCGCAGGTGACAAGCCGTTCCCGTACTTCGGTTTTCACGTACCGGCGCCGGTGGCGATTGATCCTGACTTTGCCAAACAGCTCAAGTATTGGCATGAGCTGATCGGTACAACAGGGTATTGGCTGATTGGTCTGCACGCAGCGGCGGGGCTGTTTCATCACTTTTGGGTAAAGGACAACACGCTGGAAAGGATGTTGATTGAGCGGAACACATGAGGGACAGCTATTGGCCGATTGCTGCCCCTTGTAACAAGCAGAAAAAGGCCATGAGCAGATGTTAAAAATGACCGAGCAAGACCAAAGCTACCTGACAGATTTCATTGTTGACTGGCGTGGCAGGAGAACAGCAGTTCATAGATTTCAAATGCGTTGTCTGCCATAAGCAGCTCTTTCGCGCGGCTCACGGCGCGTTCCAGGGCGGCATGATCAAGTGCCTGGATGATCAATAACCCCGAAAACTCTCCTTCCTGGCTGCTGCGCATCGACTTCTCTCGAGTGGCGATAGCCGTGGCGTCGGTCTGCACTGTCATCATCTGAACGTTTACGACCCAATCCAGCTCCGCCAGCGCCTCAACCAATTGACGTCCCTTCGACCCTGTCAACGCATCAGGCAGGGCGCCATCGAAGCGCGCAATAGCGAGATGACTACCATGTGCGCCGACATGCCCGCCGCTGATGTCGACCGAACCGCCACCGCGACGGAACTGCATCAGCCGGGGCATGATCCGTTGCGTCCATGGAGTAGGGTCGTTGAGTCGTGCGAGATACGCCGGGCTGGACATCACACTCGCTTCAGCCAACTCATACAACATGAAGTATTGCGATGGCTGACTGTTGCGCCGCTTGAACACACGGCCAGAGAGAAAGCCCGGCACGCTGACACGCTCGAAAATATGTTCGCGTGTAAGCCAGTGCAAATAGTCTGTTTCCACATCCGCCGCAATCGTGCTCCAGATCGCAAGCAAGCCTTTGGATTGGTCGGTCATCAATGTTCTCGCTTTTACGGTTTAGATGTAGCGGTGCGACCCGCGCACCGCTGGATAAGGTCAAGAGTTCGCGTGACGCACTTGCGCATGCTGGTTGCCGGCGACCTCATCGACTGAATCAAGGCGATTCATGTCGACACCCGCTGTTTCGGGACCTATTGCAATCATGCAGAACGAGATCACGTTCAGCGTTCCGACAAGTGCCACGAGTGCCCATGGCGAGCCGTTGCTCAAGTTCAAGAGCCAGGTGGCGACAATGGGAATCGGGCCACCGGCGAACAAACTAGCTCCCGTGAAAGCCAGGGCCGAAGCGGAATAGCGCACATTGGTCGGAAATGCTTCTGCGAACGCAACAGGTTGAATACCGGTCTGGACTTGCGTGAAACCCAGGAACAAGCCCATTGCAATCGCCATCGTCGCGAAGTCTTTGGTTTCAAGCAAAGGGAAGTACAGCATCATCATGATGAACGTCGCGGTCGACGCAAGAAGGAGAGTGCGTTTACGCCCGATCCGGTCACTGAGCAGACCACCCATAATTGAACCCACTATCGCGCAGGCGTTAGCGATCATTAACAGCGTAAAACCCGTCTGTTTAGGAATACCCAGGGTGTTCGTCAAATAGCCGAGGGTGAACACAACGGCGAGATAGAACATTGCCGTCGGCCCGCAGAAGAACAGCATCAGCCGCAGAATGGTTTTCCAGTGAAGTTTGAAAGCGTCGCGAAGAGGGCTACTGACCGTCGCCACCGCAGACTGTTTCATCTGTACAAAAGCTGGCGTCTCCTCTACTCGCATTCGTATGTAAATGCCCACCAGAACTAAAAGGAAACTCATGACGAAGGGGATTCGCCAGCCGTAACTCATAAAGTCATCTGCGCTCAAGGAGGCTGAAAGCAGAAGGAGCACGGCATTAGCGACTATCTGGCTGAGCGGTGCGCACATGCCGATGAGACCTGAATACCGGCCGCGTCGGGCCGCAGGGGCATGTTCGAGCGCCATGAGTTGCCCGCCGGTCGATTCACCCCCAAGCGCAAATCCCTGAATGATACGCAGCAGGACCAGCAGGATTGGCGCGAGTATTCCTATCTGCGCATAGGTCGGAAGCAGTCCCATCAGCACGGAAGTAATACCCATTGCCGATACGGTGCCGAGCATCAAGTTACGCCGGCCAATCTTGTCGCCCAAATGGCCACAGATTATGGCGCCAAGTGGCCGTGCAGCGAGGCCCACGCTGAACGTGGCCAAAGATGCCAACAGCGCAGAACCAGGCTCCATCGCAGGGAAGAACAACTTGGGCAACACGGTAGCTGCCACAACCCCGTACAAGGTGAAGTCGAACCATTCCAAAGCGGTTCCGACCGTGGCAGCGGTGACTGCCCGATTCGCCATGGAACGCGGCGAAGTGTTTGAATCGTTCCCCATACTTATTACCTCCGCTGTACAAAGTGCTCGCAGATACAAACACCAGTACTGTTTATTGTTAGTTATTGTCAGGCATACGAAGTCTTACAGCTTAAGTTTTTAACTTACCGTTCAGGCACAGACTAACCCGCCAACTTTATCGACAAAGTTGGCAGCTTAATTAAATTAGATGGATGCGCGACGCATTACCGGTGAAACGCTACTTGCCTCGGATAACTCTGCTGCCGTGGACAGCAGTGCGGGTAGCAATTCCTTCATTTTTTCATGAGTAAGCCGTGACATCGGTCCTGCAATAATGAGAAGTGCGCCAACGTCACCATTGCCGATAGTCACCGTCGTCGCCAGGGAACTCATTGCTGGCAAGAACATATCTTGCGTCGTGGCATAGCCGTTCTTGCGTGCGGTCTCAATGAGCGGAAGTAGCGTTTTGAAGGTGGTCGGTGCGCTGGGACCAAAGTTGGCCGGAAGACCAAAACCTTGCGCGGAGACAAGCCGCATGACTTCTTCGTCGCTCTTGCCGGCCAGCCAGCTTATCCCGGCGGCACTGCAAGACAGCGTCACAGGGCGGCCCATTTCCGGGTCATAGCGCAACCCTTCGCGCGCGCCTTGGGCCTTGGCTACATAGACCAGTTGCTCCCCATCGACGATCGCCAAACGTACCAACTCTCCGGAAATGACGGCCAGCCGTTCAAGGATAGGCTGAGCAATATCAACCACGCCGCCGGCGCTCAAGAAGCGCAGACCCAAGGATGGCAATTTCATGGTCAAGGTGAACTCACCTCGTCTTTCGTCCTTGCGAACGTAGTCCTGTTCGATCAAATCCCCGAGTAATCGGTGTACGGCCGTGATAGGCATACCAAGAACAGCCGTGAGTTCAGAGAGCGTCATGCCCTCTGGCGAGTTTGCAAGCTCTTCCAAAACACGAAGAATGCGTTCAGCGACGGCGCTCATAGATTGTCGTAGTCCAAGCGGTTACAGGGCCGAAATTGGCAGGTGGCTCACTATAGTGAAAACAGTTTTCAAAATGCAAACTGTTTTCACTTTTTCATTTTCCTGTGGATCACGCTCACCCGAAACGCCGTCGGCCACCTTGGAATGACAACGCTGTAACGCACACATAGGTGTGTAGGTGGCGTGGCTCCTTAAATGAATTCCCATACAGTCAGGTACTTCCGACGCGCTCAGATCGATGGACCAAAGCAGTCTGCAAGCTGGAAAAACCCTGACATTGGCGCAAGAGGCGGGGGCTTCACTGGTCGAAATTACCGAGTCAATCAAGCAAGTGAACGATCGCAACATGTTGATTGCTTCGGCAGCTGAAGAGCAATCACACGCGGCTCGAAAAGTAGACCAAAGCTTGGTAAGTATTCGAGACCTGGCGACCCAAACGGCCGCTGGCTCGCATCAGACAGCGTCCTCCAGCGGAGAATTGTCAATGCTTGCTGTGGATCTTAGCCAGTTAGTCAAGTCCTTCAAGATGTAGCACGCGTGCCGTTCTGTGAACCGCGTGGCGAGGGGATAAATCCCCTCGCCACAGGTTTTTTGTTCGCCTGAAAAGGGAACAGCATTACGGGCAATTGCCGGGCATTTTCATTCTTGGAAACCCAGTGGCGCGGCTTAGATTGCTGCTTCCGGTTGTGACGCGCCGTCCGCGCCCTTACGGGCGATCACGGTTAGGATCGCCAGCGCGGCGATAACCAGCCCGGGTGAGGTTGCCAGCAGCACGCCAGTGGTACCCGCACCGGCGGCGAGGATCTGGCCGGCGGCGAGAGGACCTGCCACCGAACCGAGCCGGCCGATGGCCACGGCCGCGCCGACACCGGTGGCGCGCACCGAAGTCGGGTAGGACGGCGGGGCCAGGGCATACAGCACAAGCTGTGCGGCCATGACGAACAGCCCGACAGCGAACCCGGCGATTGCCATCGGTACGATGCCCACGGACATACCGAGCCCGGCCAATGCCGCCAACACCCCGGCGTACACGAACAGGACGACTTTCACACCGTTGCAGCGATCCAGCATCACCCCGCCGAGCAGCGAACCAATGGCCCCGCCGATATTGAACAGCATTTGCACCATGCCTGCCTGGGGCTTGGTGAAACCCTGTTCCAGCAACAGCGAGGGCAGCCAGTTGAGCAGCATGTACATCACGGTCAGGGTGAAGAAGTAGCTTAACCACAAGGCCAGCGTGTTGCGTGCCCGTCCTTCGCCGAATAATGCCAGGGCGGTAGACGAGCGTGGGCTGCCGGTCGCGACATGTTGCTGGCGGAACGCAGTGGATTCGGGCAGCAGCAGGGCCATCACCGGCACCACCAGCAAGGGCGCGAGACCGCCGATGATAAAAGTGGTTTGCCAGTGTTCACTGGAAAACATCGCCACTACGGCCGCCAGCGCGCCACCCAAAGGCACGCCGCAGTACATGACGCTGATGGCTGTGCCGCGACGGCGCTCGCTCACGGCCTCGGCGCACAAGGCAATCAGGTTGGGCAGGGCAGCGCCCAGGCCAAGGCCGGTCATGAAACGCACCAGCAGCAGGCTGGAGTAGCTCTCGACATAGGCGGTGCAAAGCGAGAAGACGCCAAACAGCAGCACGGCGCCGACGAGGATTTTCTTGCGGCCGATACGATCGGCCACCCAGCCGCCAAAAAAAGCGCCCGGCAGCAGACCGATGATCCCGGCGCTGAACACCCAGCCCATCATCTTCGGGTCCAGGGCAAAGCTCTGTCGCAAGCCAGCGGCAGCGGTGCCGGCGGCCTGCAGATCGAACCCCTCGATAAGCGCAACGATAAAGCACAAAGCGATTGTCAGCGTCGAGCGACGCGATGGACTGTCCATGGGTGAGCCTCGTTGTTGTTTTTGTTATGCAGTCGAGCCGTCCGTGCGTTGGGAACGCCGTAGGAGACCACTGGTGATTAAGATAACAAAGATAACTAAAAAAAGAATGTCACCCGGAAATCTGTAAAAAACGCAGATAAAACCTTTAAAAACAGATGTCTATGAGCGAATTAAGATGGGTATGAAAAAATAGATAATAATATTAATGTTCGATTATCGATCATTTGCGATTGACGGCGACCTTTGGCTGTTTCCATTCTCTGGTTGTGAAGCCGGCAGTCTCGGGTGGATCCGGCAACCACAAACAACAATAAAAAATGGACATCGAACATGCCAAAACGCCTCATGAACACAGGTTCCATAGCGTCGCTCTCATGCATTTGCAGTATCCATTCAAGGTGGATCGTGGCACTGCTAGGCATCAGCGTACTGCCCTCAACATTGCGCGCAGAGGGGTTTATCGAGGACAGCCACGGCAACCTGACCCTGCGCAATTACTATCTGGACCGTGACTACAAGGATGGAGGGGCAAAGTCCGCTGCGCGGGAGTGGGCACAGGGTTTTATCCTTGGCATGGAGTCGGGTTTTACCCAAGGCGTGGTGGGATTCGGTCTGGACGTCCGCGGGTTGCTGGGGGTCAAGCTCGACTCCGCACCGGATCGCAGCGGCACCGAACTGTTGCCGGTGTCGGCCAGCGACAAGCGCGCGGCGGATGAGTATTCACGCCTTGCCCCGACGGCCAAACTAAGGTTTGCCCAATCCACGGTGAAGAGCGGTGACGTCTCGATATTCCTGCCGTTCGCTTTCGCGAGTCCATCGCGACTGCTGCCACAGACCTTTCGCGGCACGACCCTCAGTTCCAAAGATATCGATGGCCTGACCCTCAATACCGGCTACATCGACCGCATCAACAAGCGCGATTCCACGGACTATCAGGCCATGAGCATCGCCACGCCGAACCGGCGATTCAATGGCGCCGCCACTACCTCGCATCTGGCGTATGTGGGGGGTGATTATCAGGTCAACAAAGAGCTCAGTCTGCGCGCTTATCATGCCGAAGTGGCCGAGTTGTACCAACAGGACACCCTGGCGCTGCTGCACAACCTGCCGCTTGGCGACGGTGTGTTCACCAGTGACTTGCGCAGCTTTTTCAGCCGTGAGGATGGCGCCGCCAAAGCGGGGGAGGTGGACAACCGCAACCTTTCGGCGTTGTTCGGCTACCGCCTCGGCGGGCACCGTGTGAGCCTCGGCTACATGCACTCCAGCGGCGACACGGCGACGCCCTACATCTCCGGCACGGAGTTGATGGGCATGAGCGAACTGACCATGGCTTCGGATTTTCTCAACGCCAAGGAGCGTACCTGGCAAGCGATCTATGACTACGACTTCGTCGCATCCGGGGTGCCCGGCTTGAAGGGAAGGTTGCGTTACGTGCGCGGCGACAATATCGAACTGGCCGCCTTCAACGCCGAGGACCGCAAGGAGCGAGAGTTCCAGATGGAACTGGGCTATGTGATTCAGAGCGGCCCGTTGAAAAACGTCGGGCTGTTGGCGCGCAAGGCGATCTATCGCAATGACTTCCCGAGCGGTACGGCGTTTCGTGATGAAAACCAGACCCGCTTCCAAGTGCTTTACACCTTGCCGATCTGGTAACGCCAAGTTGCTCGATGTACTGGCCCGGCCACCCCTCAGGGGTGTGCCGGCATAACGCGTTCAGTCCTGATAAACCTTCTTCAGCAAACGCAGCAGCTCTTCGCGCTCCCCGCCGGTCAGCGTTGATGTGGAGTCTAAATCGCTTTGCGCGGCGATCTGCTTGAGCTCCTTGAGCAAGGTTTCGCCGCTCTTGCTCAGGAAGATCCCGTAGGAGCGTTTGTCCGGCTTGCAGCGTACTCGCACCGCCAGCGCGCGGCTTTCCAGTTTATTGAGCAGTGGCACTACCTGCGGCGGCTCGATGGCCAAGGCGCGGGCCAGGTCGGCCTGCATCAGCCCCGGATTCTGGTCGATGATCGCCAGCGCCGAGAACTGCGCGGGGCGCAGATCGTGGGCTGACAGACGACCAATCAAATTCTGGAACAGCTTGAGTTGGGCGCGACGCATCGCGTAGCCGATCAGGTCATCCAGTGCCGAATCCAGAGGGGCCTGCATCTCGACGGTGGCGGGTGTGGACTCGCTTTGATCGGCGAGGGGAGAAGGCTTGGCCATTGCGGGTGAATCCTGAAAAGGTGGAGGTTAACAAGTGTATCTAGTTTGCCGTGGTTGTTGGCTGATAGCTATGCCTGCTGTTCATGGATCTTGGTTTTCACGATGTCTTGTGGTGGATAAAAAACTGTTAATCAGGTTAATAGTTAATTGACATAACTAAATGGCTGCTTTAATTTCCAGTCATCTCCTAGCCAGAACAAGAGAACAACACCATGAGCAACTACGAAGGTCGCTGGACAACCGTCAAGGTCGAGATCGAAGAAGGTATCGCCTGGGTCATCCTTAATCGCCCGGAAAAACGCAACGCCATGAGCCCGACGCTAAATCGGGAAATGATCGATGTGCTGGAAACCCTGGAGCAGGATCCGGCCGCTAGCGTGCTGGTGCTGACCGGTGCCGGCGATGCCTGGACCGCAGGTATGGACCTCAAGGAATACTTCCGCGAAGTGGACGCGGGCCCGGAGATCCTCCAGGAAAAAATCCGCCGCGAAGCCTCGCAATGGCAATGGAAACTGCTGCGCATGTACGCCAAGCCAACCATCGCCATGGTCAATGGCTGGTGTTTCGGTGGCGGCTTCAGCCCGCTGGTGGCTTGCGACCTGGCAATCTGCGCCGATGAAGCCACCTTCGGTTTGTCGGAAATCAACTGGGGCATTCCACCGGGCAATCTGGTGAGCAAAGCCATGGCCGACACCGTGGGCCATCGTCAGTCGTTGTATTACATCATGACCGGCAAGACCTTCGGTGGGCAGAAAGCTGCCGAGATGGGCCTGGTCAACGAAAGCGTGCCCCTGGCGCAACTGCGTGAAGTCACCGTGGATCTGGCGCGCAACCTGCTGGAGAAAAACCCGGTGGTGCTGCGTGCGGCCAAACATGGTTTCAAACGCTGCCGCGAGCTGACGTGGGAGCAGAACGAAGACTACCTATACGCCAAGCTCGACCAGTCGCGCTTGCTCGACACCGAAGGTGGCCGCGAGCAGGGCATGAAGCAGTTCCTCGACGACAAGAGCATCAAACCCGGTCTGCAGGCCTACAAGCGCTGAGATTGATCGCCGGGTGCATACCCGCCCCGGCGTGCTTTATCGCTCGAATGCATTCCCGACAAAGACAAAAAAGAGGAATCACCATGCTGGAAGTGCCCCTGCTGATTGGCGGCCAGTCGCTGCCTGCCCGCGACGGTCGGACCTTCGAACGCCGCAACCCGATGACCGGTGAAGTGGTATCGCGGGTGGCCGCCGCCACCCTGGAAGATGCCGATGCCGCGGTGGCTGCGGCCCAGGCAGCGTTTCCGGTCTGGGCCGCGCTGGCGCCCAATGAACGTCGCACCCGTTTGCTCAAGGCCGCCGAGCAGTTGCAGGCGCGTAGCGACGAGTTCATTGCGGCGGCTGGCGAAACCGGGGCCATGGCCAACTGGTACGGATTCAACGTGCGGCTGGCGGCCAACATGCTACGTGAAGCGGCTTCGATGACCACCCAGATTCATGGTGAGGTCATCCCCTCTGATGTGCCGGGCAGTTTTGCCATGGCCCTGCGCCAACCCTGCGGCGTGGTGTTGGGCATTGCCCCGTGGAACGCCCCAGTGATTCTCGCCACCCGCGCTATCGCGATGCCGTTGGCGTGCGGCAATACCGTGGTGCTCAAGGCTTCCGAATTGAGCCCGGCGGTGCATCGCCTGATCGGTCAGGTCTTGCAGGATGCAGGTCTGGGCGATGGCGTGGTCAATGTCATCAGCAATGCCCCGGCGGACGCCCCGGCGATCGTCGAGCGGCTGATCGCCAACCCGGCGGTGCGACGGGTCAACTTCACCGGTTCAACCCATGTCGGGCGCATCGTCGGCGAGCTCTCGGCGCGTCACCTCAAACCGGCGCTGTTGGAGTTGGGCGGCAAGGCACCGTTGCTGGTACTCGACGATGCCGATCTGGATGCGGCGGTCGAAGCTGCCGCTTTCGGCGCGTACTTCAATCAGGGGCAGATTTGCATGTCCACCGAACGGTTGATCGTCGATGCGAAGGTCGCCGACGCTTTTGTTGCCAAGCTGGCGGCCAAGGTCGAGACCCTGCGCGCCGGTGATCCTGCATCGGTGGATTCGGTGCTCGGGTCGCTGATAGATGCCAGTGCTGGCACGCGCATCCAATCGCTGATCGACGACGCCCTCGCCAAGGGTGCGCGGCGAGTGGTGGGCGGACAACTGGACGGCAGCATTTTGCAGCCAACGCTGCTCGAAGGCGTCGACGAGACCATGCGTTTGTATCGCGAGGAATCGTTCGGCCCCGTGGCGGTGTTAATGCGCGCTGACGGTGATGAAGCTTTGCTGCGACTGGCCAATGATTCCGAGTTCGGTTTGTCGGCAGCTATCTTCAGTCGCGATACCGGACGCGCGCTGGCGCTGGCCCAGCGGGTCGAGTCGGGCATTTGCCATATCAATGGCCCGACCGTGCACGATGAAGCGCAAATGCCCTTTGGCGGAGTCAAGTCCAGCGGCTACGGTAGTTTTGGCGGCAAGGCGTCTATTGAGCACTTTACCCAGTTGCGTTGGGTCACCTTGCAGCATGGGCCGCGGCATTACCCGATCTGAACCGCACAAACAACAATAAAAAGGCGCCTGCCGCCGCCATGTCCCGTTCGCGTGACTTGGTGGTAGCGTGCCCTGATGGAGAACACGCACGTGAGTCCAGAATTCAGATCGCAACCCCACATCGAGGCCAGTGCGCCGCGCTATCGTCAGGTGTCCATCGGTCGCGCAGCGGTCGAGGTGACGGAGCAGCAGGGCGCACTGCACATGCGTTCCCTAGAACCATTGGACGAGTATCCGCCACGACTGCTCGACCGTCTGGTGCATTGGGCGCAGGTGCGTCCCGAGCAGACTTTCATCGCCGCCCGCCAGGCCGACGGTGAGTGGCGCCGGATCAGTTACGCGCAGATGCTCGACAGTGTCCGGAGCATCGCCCAAAGCCTGTTGAGCTACGGCCTGTCGGCAGACAAACCGCTGGTGCTGCTCTCGGGCAACGACATCGAGCATTTGCAACTCGCCTTCGGCGCCCTGTACGCGGGCATTCCCTACTGCCCGGTGTCGCCGGCCTATTCGTTGCTGTCCCAGGATTTCGCCAAGCTGCGTCACGTTTGCGATCTGCTGCAACCCGGCCTGGTGTTTGTCAGTGATGCCGAGCCTTTCCAGCGTGCAATCGATACCGTGCTGCCGGTCGAAACACCCCTGATCACTGTGCGTGGTCAGGTCACGGGGCGTCGCCAGGTCAGCTTCGCCAGTCTGCTGGAACAGCGGGGCAGTGCCGAGGCCGAAGCCGCGTTCGCCAGCACAGGCCCTGACAGCATCGCCAAGTTCCTGTTCACCTCGGGCTCGACCAAGCTGCCCAAGGCGGTGATCACCACCCAACGCATGCTGTGCGCTAACCAACAGATGCTGCTGCAGACGTTTCCGGTGTTCGGCGAAGAACCGCCGGTGCTGGTGGACTGGCTGCCCTGGAACCACACCTTCGGCGGCAGCCATAACGTCGGCATCGTGCTCTACAACGGTGGCAGCTTTTACCTGGACGACGGCAAGCCCACGGCGCAAGGTTTCGCGCAAACCCTGCGTAACCTTAAGGACGTGTCGCCCACCGCTTATCTGACCGTGCCAAAGGGTTGGGAGGAACTGGCTTCGGCACTGGAGCAGGACCCGGAGCTGCGGGAGGTTTTTTTCAAGCGCATCAGCCTGTTCTTTTTTGCTGCGGCCGGCCTGTCGCAAAGTGTCTGGGACCGCCTCGACCGCGTGGCAGAGCAGCACTGTGGTGAGCGTATCCGAATGATGGCCGGGCTGGGCATGACCGAGGCTTCGCCGTCCTGCACCTTCACTACCGGGCCTTTGTCGATGGCCGGTTATGTCGGCCTGCCGGCGCCGGCTTGCGAGGTGCGACTGGTGCCGGTGGACGGCAAGCTGGAAGCTCGCTTTCGCGGGCCGCACATCATGCCCGGTTACTGGCGGTCGCCGCAGCAGACCCTTGAGGCCTTCGACGCGCAGGGCTTTTACTGTTCCGGTGATGCGCTCAAGCTAGCCGATCCGCGTGAGCCGCAATTGGGGCTGATGTTCGATGGGCGTATCGCTGAAGACTTCAAGTTGTCATCGGGGGTGTTCGTCAGCGTCGGGCCTTTACGCAGCCGTGCGGTGCTCGAAGGTTCGCCTTATGTCCAGGACCTGGTGATCACCGCGCCGGATCGTGAATGCCTGGGCGCGCTGGTCTTTGCGCGGATGTTCGAATGCCGCAAGCTGTCCGGGCTGGCGCCTGATGCCAGCGACGCCGAGGTGTTGGCCAGCGCGCCGGTGCGCGAGTGGTTCGCCGACTGGTTGCAGCGACTCAATCGCGAAGCCACGGGCAACGCCAGCCGACTGGAGTGGATCGCCTTGCTCGATAAGCCGGCGTCCATCGACCGGGGGGAAATCACAGACAAGGGCTCGATCAATCAGCGTGCCGTTCTGCAGTGGCGTGCGGAGCAGGTCGAGGCGCTGTATCGCGGGCTCGATCCGACCATACTGCGCGCGAGAACGAAGTCGTGAGGGCGGGCGGGCAGTACTCGGCTTTTGACGATACGGCGATCATCGCTGCGGTGCGTACCCCATGGGTGGACCTCGGCGGGGCATTGGCCGAGGTGTCGCCGATTGACTTGGGCATCAAGGTCGGGCGTGAAGTACTGGCTCGCTCGGGAATCGATCCGCTGGCAGTCGACAGCGTGCTGGCGGGCTCCATGGCCCAGGCCAGCTTCGATGCCTACATGCTGCCACGCCACATCGGTCTCTACAGCGGCGTGGCGCAATCGGTTCCGGCGCTGGGAGTACAGCGTATTTGCGCCACTGGTTTCGAACTGCTGCGCCAGGCCGCCAGCCAACTGGATGACGGCGTGCAATTGGCCCTGTGTGTGGGCACCGAATCGATGTCACGCAATCCGATTGCCGCCTACACCCATCGAGGTGGCTTTCGCCTTGGCGCAGAAGTGCAGTTCAAGGATTTTCTTTGGGAGGCCTTGTATGACCCGGCTCCCGGGGTGGACATGATCACTACCGCCGACAACCTGGCGCGGCGTTATGGGTTAAGTCGCGAAGCGGTGGATGCCTACGCCTGCGCCAGCCATCAGCGTGCGTTTGCGGCACAACAATCGGGATGGTTGGCACCCGAGACCGTTGCCGTAGGGCATCAAGCGTTTGAACTGGAAGGCTACCAGCCACGCGGTATTCGCCTGCCACGCGGTATCGATACGGTGAGTGAAGACAGCCATCCACGGCCCGCAGACATCGCGGCATTGGGCCGGTTGCGCACCGTTCATGAAGGCGGGGTGCAAACCGCCGGCAACAGTTGTGCGGTAGTCGACGGCGCGGCGGCTGCGCTGGTCGGGCGCGTTTCTGACTATCGCAATACACCGTTGGCCTTGCTGCGCGCCAGTGCGGTAGTGGGGGTGGCGCCAGAATTCATGGGTATTGGGCCAGCACCAGCGATTCGTCTGCTGTTGCAGCGCAGTGGCTTGCGTCTGGAGCAGATCGACCGCTTTGAAATCAATGAAGCGCAGGCCGCCCAGGTGCTGGCGGTGGCCAAGGAACTGGAGTTGGATCCGTCGCGCCTTAACAACCTGGGAGGCTCACTGGCGCTCGGTCACCCCTTGGCTGCCAGTGGCTTGCGTCTGGTGTTGACCCTGGCTCGACAACTGCGTGAGCACAATTTGCGTTACGGCATCGCCGCGGCCTGTGTGGGCGGCGGGCAGGGCATGGCGCTTTTGATCGAGAACCCGGCTTGGCAAGCCTGAGATTTCGTCGGCTGACGTGCAAGCTATGTTTCCAGCCAGTCAGACAGCTGCGGAAAACGCTCCTGCAACCACTCAATAAAAACTTGTACCTGAGGAGCCAGATGTGTCCGGCTTGGATACAACAACGACACAGGGCGAGGGGCTGGCCGATAGGGCTTTAGAATTTCCACCAAGCCGCGACTGTCCAAATGCTCGGCCACGGTTATGCCTGGCGCCTGGATTATTCCGAAGCCCGAAACCCCGCACTGAACGTACGCATTCGACTCGGTGACGGTGATACCGGCGTTGCTCACAAACGCTCGATCGTGACCCTTTACCGAGAAATGCCAAGGCAATGTCCTGTTGCTCTGACCGGATAAGAAGTTGACGCCTCGATGGTCGGCCAGATCGTCGAGTGTTTCGGGTTCACCATGCTCGAGCAGATACTCGGGCGCTGCACACGTCACCATGGTCGCCATCGCAATAGGGCGAGCGATCAAAGTCGAATCCGGTAGATCGCCGATACGCAACGCACAGTCGATGCCTTCACCGATCAGATCGACGACCCGGTCAGTCACGCCCAGTACCAGGTTGATACCAGGGTAGGAGGCGGTGAATTCTTTAAGGCTTTTGATGAATTTCAGTTGCGCGAAAGCGGTCGGGATATCGACGCGAAGTCGGCCTGCCAGCGTTGCTCCGGATCGGTCGAACATCGAGGTCGCAGCAGAAATATCCGCCAGGATTTCCTGTACCCGCTCATAGAACCTCTCGCCTTCGGCGGTGAGTGCCACCTTTCTCGTGGTGCGCTGGAACAGGCGCACGCCTAATGACGTCTCCAACTCCTGGATATACCGAGTGACTTGTGGTCGCCCGATGTCCAGCGATTCGGCGGCTTTGGTAAAACTGCCGAGTTCGGCAAGCCTGGCGAACAGGCGCATCGATTGAAGCAATTCCATGACGCTTTCCTATGAACCCCGCCTGAACGACGAAGTTGAAGATGATTGTTGTCCAAGAATAGAACAATCATGTCTTTTTCCACGCATTTATTGCGCACCCTCGAAGGCGAAAAATGCAGCCAAGGCTAAACCGGTTCTGGTTCTAGTTCATTGATGTGTATTTGGAGATTCGCAATGAAAGCTTGGTTATTGAAAGACTTCGGACTCGACAACCTGCAATTGGGAGAGGTAGAGACCCCGCAACCAAAGGCTGGCGAATTGCTGGTCAAGGTCGGTGCTGTCTCGCTCAACTTTCGCGACAAGGCTATCGTCGACGGCATTTATGAGCCGCACATGGTCCCCAAACCACTGATCCCTGTGAGTGATGCAGCTGGCACGGTGGTAGCGGTCGGTGACAACGTAACGCGATTCAAAGTCGGTGATCGCGTCAACTCGCATCTTTACTCACGTTGGCTGGATGGCGAGCCGGGGCCGAACGAGCCCGATTACTGCTTCGGTTCGCCGTTGCCCGGCGGTTTGGCCGAATACATGATCATTCATGAAGACAGCGCCGTCGGTGCACCCGACAACATGAGTGATGTAGAGGCGGCAACACTGCCTATCGCTGCGCTTACGGCTTGGTATTCGCTGGTCGACTTTGGACAAATTCAGCCGGGCCAGACCGTATTGGTTCAAGGCACTGGAGGCGTATCGATATTTGCCGTGCAGATCGCTACTGCGCTTGGCGCGAAAGTAATCGCAACGTCGAGCAGCGACCAGAATCTGCAAACCGTGAAGACGCTGGGGGCTGTGGCAGGCATCAACTACAGAACGACTCCGAAATGGGCGGACGAAGCGCTGAAGCTGACCGAAGGTAAGGGCGTTGATCTGTTACTCGATGTGGCCGGTGGCAGCGGCATCAATCAATCGGTCGCAGCAACCAAGGCATCGGGGCGTATTGCGCAGATCGGCTTTTTGACAGGGCAAACCGTTGAACTGAATCTGATGCCGCTGATTTTCCGCCAGACGACCATTCGCGGCATCGCCGTGGCGCCGCGCTCATCATTTGATCGGATGAATGCATTCCTCAATGAACACAAGATCCGTCCCGTCATTGATCAGGTGTATCCGTTCGAAAAAGCACGAGAAGCTTACGAGCATCTTGCGAGGGGAGCATTTGGAAAGGTTGTGATCAAAGTCGCTTGATAAAGTGAGGCGCCATTTTGGCGCCTTTTTTGTCTAGCTCAGTAAATTCGACTCCCGAGGGGCTGGCTTTTTGTGATCTACACTCCCGTGGCAAGCGAGCTGGCGCTTCGTCGAGCCGGGGGCTGTGAGCAGTCTCGGTACCTGCTTGCTCAGAACACACGAGGTGAAAATGAACAGGAAGTCTAACCGAAGCTGGACCAAGGCTGCGGCACTCGTAGTAGTGGGTACAACGCTTTTCACGGGGTGTGCGGGCAAAAACGACCCGATATCACAAGCAGACAAAGCGGATGTGGCCAAGGGCGTGGCCGCGCCGAGTCTTGAGCAGACCAAGGCAATCGCCGAGGAAGGTTTTATCTACGGCTTGCCGCTGGTGATGAACTATGCCGTGATGAACGAGTTCGCGGTGGACCCCAAGTCCAGCCAGTTCAAAGCCCCGTTCAATCAACTGCACAACGAGCATCGAGTCGCGACGCCCGCCGACACCGCCGTCATTACGCCAAACAGCGATACACCATATTCGATACTCTGGGCCGACCTGCGCGCGGAGCCGCTGGTGATCACGGTGCCGGCAGTCCCCAAACAGCGCTACTACTCGATTCAACTGATCGACGGCAACACCTATAACTATGGGTACATCGGCAGTCGGGCAACTGCCAGCGCACCCGGCAGCTATCTGGTTGTAGGGCCCGACTGGAAGGGGACGGCACCTCCAGGCATCGACAAGGTGTTTACCTCCTCGACCCCCTTCGCGCTCACCTTGATCCGCACCCAGTTGTTCAACCCGGCCGACATGCCCAATGTCGAGAAGGTGCAGGCGGGCTACAAGATCCGGGGGTTGTCTGCTTTCCTTCATCAACCCGCGCCGCCCGCTGCGCCCAAGATCGATTTCTTGCCGGCTACCACGGCAGGTATCAAGGCTAACTTCTTCGAGTACCTGTCCGCCGCGATGCAGTATGTGCCAGCATCGGCTGACGACAAGGCGATCCGTGCCAGGCTGGCGAGCATCGGGGTAGGGCCTGGTCGGAACTTTGAATTCAAGGACCTCTCGCTCGAACACAAGGCCGCGGTCCTGCTTGGTATGAAGGCCGGCGACGAAAAGGTCGACAGGTTTCTCTCAAGCGGAATGAAGAATATCAATGGCTGGAACGTCGGTGCGTTCTTCGGTGATCAGGCGTTCTACCAGTCCAACTGGCTCATGCGTTCCGGTGCCGCGAAGGGTGGCTTGTACGGCAACGACGCCGCCGAGGCGATGTACCCGTTCACGCGTACCGATGGCAGCGGCCAGACGCTCGATACCAGCAAACACAATTACACGCTCACATTCCCGGCTGGCAAGCTGCCGCCTGTTAACGCCTTCTGGTCGGTGACCATGTACGATGGCAAAAGCCAGTTACTGATCAGCAATCCGCTCAACCGCTACCTGATCAATTCGCCGATGCTGTCGGCCATGAAAAAGAACGCGGATGGCTCACTGACGCTGCACATCCAGAAGGACTCCCCCGGCAAGGCCAAGGAATCCAACTGGCTGCCGGCACCTGACAACACGGTCTATCTGGTGATGCGCCTCTACTGGCCGAAGACCACACCGCCTTCGATTCTTCCCGCTGGCGAGGGCAGCTGGCAGCCACCGGCGCTGGTGGTTTCGAAGTAGTGTGACCTACTGCTGATACGTGCTGTAGGTCGGTATTGGCAGGTGTGCTTTCGCCGATAGCAGCTGATTATGAAGGGCTGTTATTGGCTGGATCGCGATGGGAGCATCGGCGGTTACCATGGATGGTCAGGCTTCCGTTTGCTCCAGCATTTCCAGCGCATCATCGATCTCGATTTCCAGTTTTCTACTTGCATGCTTTTAAGTGAAAACTGCCTTCACCAAACGCCTGAACCGAAAAGCTATCCACAAAAGGAGTGGGTATTCCTGTGGATAATGTGCCAGGAAGCACGGGCCATAAGGTCTGTCGAACGTTGGTCATAATGTGCGCAAACTGACACCTCGGAACTGAGCGCGTATCCCAATGCGCTCAGCCGCTGGCAGCCACAGACAGAAACCTATGCCTGCACGGGGCCAGTCAGTTGGTTGCGGGTATCAATGCTCGTCCGCGACCTTCAAAACCCTCAAAGCAGCCGTTCATGGCAGAATCCCCATAACTTGATGTTTTGGAGACCACAATGCTTCGCGTGTTTGAACGTAGGCTCGACCCTTTTCCTCCTGACGAAGTACCACCGCCACCCGATGGCCTGGCCCGCTTCCTGTGGGCCTGTACGCGGGGAGCTCGCGGTTACGTTCTGGCGCTGGCGCTGCTCAGTGCCGGTGTGTCGATTTACGAAGCCTGGCTGTTTTCCTTTCTCGGGCAGGTCGTGGACCTGCTCTCGACCTGGCAGGCGGGCGGTGAAGCGGCGGCGCAGGAAAGTCGCGTGTTGTGGGGCATGGGCATTGTCATGCTGACCAGTGTCGGGCTGGTGGCGTTGCGCACGATGGTGCAGCACCAGATATTGGCGATTAACCTGCCGTTGCGATTGCGCTGGGACTTCCATCGCCTGATGCTGCGACAAAGTCTTTCGTTTTTTTCCGATGAGTTTTCCGGGCGGGTCACCACCAAGGTGATGCAGACGGCGCTCGCGGTTCGCGACGTGCTCTTCACGCTGATCGAGATTGCACCGGGGATCGGCGTGTATTTCATCGCGATCATCGCCCTGGCCGGCGGCTTCGCCCTTAAGCTGATGCTGCCTTTCATTGCCTGGGCTGCGTTGTTCGGCCTGGCCATGTGGTACTTCGTGCCCCGTCTGGGGAAGGTCGGGCAGGAACAGGCCAATGCGCGCTCGATGATGACCGGGCGTATCTCGGATGCCTACACCAACATCACGACGGTGAAGCTGTTCTCCCACTCCAATCGTGAAGCGCATTTCGCGCGCGCAGCGATGGAAGATTTCAAGTTGACCGGCTTTCGCCAGATGCGCCTGGTCAGCCAGTTCGAGATCGTCAACCAGGCCTTGGTCGTGGCATTGATCATGGGCGCCGGTGGTTACGCCCTGTGGCTCTGGCACCAGGGTGACGTCGGTGCCGGTGCCGTGGCGGCGATCACTGCCATGGCGCTGCGGATCAATGGCATGTCGAACTGGATCATGTGGCAAATGACCTCGCTGTTCGAGAGCATCGGCACCGTGCAGGATGGCATGGCGACGCTGACCCTGGGCACCAAGGTGCAAGACGCGCCCGATGCCGGTGTGCTGGTGACCTCCGGTGGTGCGGTCACCTTCGATAAAGTGAGCTTTAACTACAATGGTGAACGCCAGGTGCTCGATGGCCTGAGCCTGAACATCCGCCCCGGCGAAAAAATCGGTCTGGTGGGCCGCTCCGGCGCTGGCAAATCCACGCTGATCAACTTGCTGCTGCGCTTCTATGACGTCGACAGCGGGGAGATTCGCATCGACGGCCAAAACATCGCACACGTAACGCAAGACAGCCTGCGTGCCTCCATCGGCATGGTCACGCAAGATACCTCGCTGCTGCACCGTTCGATTCGCGACAACATCGCTTATGGCCGTCCCGACGCGACCGACGCGCAAATCCGCAACGCTGCTGCCAATGCCCAGGCCCATGAGTTCATCAGCCAACTGAGCGACCGCCAAGGTCACACCGGCTACGACACGTTAGTGGGCGAGCGCGGCATCAAGCTGTCGGGCGGCCAACGCCAGCGCGTCGCGATTGCCCGGGTAATGCTCAAGAACGCCCCGATCCTGCTGCTGGACGAGGCCACCAGCGCGCTGGACTCGGAAGTCGAAGTGGCCATCCAGGAAAGCCTCGATGAAATGATGCAGGGCAAGACCGTAATCGCCATCGCCCATCGGCTGTCGACGATTGCGGCCATGGACCGGCTCATCGTCATGGACGACGGACGCATCGTTGAACAGGGCACCCACTCCGAACTGCTTGAGAAGAACGGCGTGTATGCGCGGCTTTGGCAGCATCAGAGTGGCGGGTTTCTGGGGGAGGACAAGGGCGTGGTCGAGGCAGTGGATCAGGCGTAAACCCGAAGGCGCCCGGGGAGCGAGAGCATGGCAAAAATGGCATGATCCGTATGCCTGTCAAAAGTTCTGCTTGCACGGGCGTCGAAGCGACAACGTTTACAAGTGCCCCTCATGGAGCAGTCACCCGCGACCTCAAGGCTGCTTGCGGAAGAACAAGGTGATCTGACCGACCTCCACCCCGAATTTGCTCATGAACGAGCGATTGATCATGGTGTTCTTGTCCATCAGGTACATCCAGTCGTCTAAGTGAACCTCGTACTCCTTGCCATCCACCGGAAGGTTGAGCACATATTTCCAGCGCAGTGCATTGCCTGCCACCTCACCAAGCGCCTCGCCCACCACGTCGCCAGCGGTGCCGCGCCATTGGCCAGGGCCGGCAGGGGTTAGCGTCCACACCCGTTTTTGCGTAGTACCATCGCTGTACGTAAACGATTCGTCGAGGATCAGCCTGCGGCCTTCTGAGTGGCCATTGATCACCACATGAAAGCGCTTGGTTACCTCGCCCGAGCGCTTTTGAAACATACCCCACGCTTCGACCCGGCCCTCGAAGAATTCGCGCAATTCAAGCGTGGGCGTCTCCTGGCTGTAGGTATGCACATCCACCCGGCTGCAACTCGCAAGGCCAATGCATAACAGCATTATCCATATCTTGAGCATGTGCATTTCCTCAACGGTCTCAGGGTTTAAGTGGCCCATTTTAGGTCGGCGATTACCGAGCTATTTTCGAGTTGAGTCGTAGCCCAGTTGATTGGTTCAGTGCATTGCAAATGGGGATAGCTAAGCGCGACCTATCGAACGCATGGACGTAACGCAATTAAAGAGGTTCCTATGTCTTGCCCAGCTCCTGCCCAGCCATTAGTAACGACTCGAAATCATCGTTATTTAAAGGTCGACTCAAGAAGTATCCCTGGCCCTCTTCGCAGCAAACCTCTTTGAGCAGATCCATGTGTTGAACAGTTTCAATGCCTTCGGCGGTTACGCTCAAAGATAAAGCGCGGCCCAGCCCTACGATGGCTTTAATGATCGATCTGTCTTCTTCGCTTTCCCCCAATCGGCTGACAAAGCTGCGGTCTATTTTGAGTCCATCAAACGGGAACGAACGAAGGTAACTGAGCGATGAATAACCCGTTCCAAAGTCGTCCATTGAAAGGCGTACGCCTATTCGTTTTAGTGCTCGCATGACCTCCAGCGCGCCCAATGCGTCTTCCAGCATGACACTCTCGGTAACCTCTAACTCTAATCGTTGCGCTTGAAGCCCTGTGGTTGTGATTGCAACGCCTATCCGTTCAACCAGATTTCCACGCTGAAACTCAGTGGGAGATAAATTGACTGAAACAAATAGATTTGTGGGCCAACGAGCCGCACGTTCGCAAGCAGTCGTGAGTACCCAATTACTCAGCGCCAGGATAAGTCCGGTCTCTTCAGCGATAGGAATAAAAGTATCGGGGGGTATGAGGCCTCGTCTAGGATGCTGCCACCGCACAAGCGCTTCGGCACCGACCATTTGCCCGTCTGCGATGCGAAAGCGGGGTTGGAAATGTAGGCGTAGCTCACCGTGTGCTATGCCATAGCGGAGATCATTTTCGAGCTGGCGGCGTTCGATGATTTTGGTATTCATTTCATTGGCATAGAAGCGCCAGGTTTTTCGCCCTCCGGCTTTTGCTTCATACAAGGCGATGTCTGCATATCGGAGTAATTCTGCTGCTTGCGTAGCATCATTAGGTGCCATTGCAATTCCAATGCTGGCACTTACAAAAACCTCCTGATCTTCGACCTTCACTGGTTTCTCAATCGAATCAATCAGTCGGCGGCACGCGATTTCTACTTGTTCAACTGAGCCCAAGTCGTTAAGAATCAACACGAATTCATCGCCACCAATGCGCGCCACGAGATCTCCGCTGCGCACACACTCACCTAGCCGTCGCGACACTTCATTGAGCACCTCATCACCGGCCGCGTGACCGAGAAGGTCGTTTACCGGTTTAAATCGATCAAGGTCTAAAATAAGCATCACGAGAGGATGCTCCGGAGTCGGCGCAGCTTTAAGTTTGCCGTCTAAAAATTCTTGTAGCCTTGTCCTGTTCGGCAGCCCGGTCAGAGCATCATGCTGCGAAAGAAACTCTATACGCCGACGCGCCTCCACTTCATCTGTTATGTCGGTTGCCGTGCCTCGAAATCCTTGGTTGACCAATCCTCGCGCGGATATTCGCGTAAAGCGCGCCGATCGTTTCAAATCAACATAACTACACTGAACACTGATGCTTTGACGACGCTTCGGAATGCTCAACCATTGAGAAACCGTACCAAGTTCCATACGCAGCAAGTCATCAATATTTGCGCCGATCCAAAGGTCTCGAGATAGCCCTGTAACACTTTCAAACCGCTCGGAAAGGTAGGTGAAACGCCACTGCTGATCTATTTCCCAGATCCAATCGGAGCTTGCTTCTGCCACGTCCCGAAAACGCGCTTCGCTCTGCGCAAGGGCCAACTGGCTTAATTGCAGGGACTCATAGCTGCAGTCGAGCGCCCTGGCGGCAGCGGTTGTGCGTCGAATGATGGCCCAGATCATGAACACCACTAGAAGGGCCGCGATGGCGATCAGTGGGAGCATAAGCCCTAATAATCGAGTGCTGGGCGTCGCCGCTTCCCAATGCAGTCCTCCTGCGGATCCGCCTTCACCGAGTGGCAAGATTGATGACTTATGAATCTCGTCGGGCGTAGCGATATGCAGTCCTTTGATGCCGTAATCTTTGCCCATGGCTTCCAGTTTGGCGCTGTCCAGCATTTCCACAAAAAGCAGTACTGAAGATGGCCCGTTATCTGGTTGAACGGTTGGATCGGCCCCAGGAGTCAGAGCGGCTGCGGCAATAAGTGCAGGCATGCCATGGACATTGAGGAACGTCGTTACCACCGCTTCGTTCTCTGCGCCCTGTCGCGCTTGGGCGAGTAGCGCCCCGATGGGTTGTCCTAACCAATTCGCAGCATCAACGGTATTCAGCTCTCCTCTTAAAACCGAGTAGACAGTGCGATCTGCTGCATTTACTACGAATAGGCCGGGTAAACCAAAATCTGAGTAAAGCGTTGGGCCGAGGTTCTGTCTGGTAAATGCCCAGTCGGTATCAACCGTTTTGTGCAAATGCAGGTATCCGTCACCCCAGAAGGCGTAATCCTTGATGGTGGATCGCAGGTTTTTTTCAAGCGACTCAACAGCTTTTTGGGCGTAGAAAGCGTTCTCTGACTCTTCATTGCTATCAAGATTTTTGGCTACGAAAAACA
The DNA here is from genome assembly GCF_019145495.1 of Pseudomonas azerbaijanoccidentalis. GTDB lineage: Bacteria > Pseudomonadota > Gammaproteobacteria > Pseudomonadales > Pseudomonadaceae > Aquipseudomonas > Aquipseudomonas azerbaijanoccidentalis. The sequence goes on from NZ_JAHSTU010000001.1 coordinate 29,987, forward strand.
GCAGTCCCGTTGCAAGAATAAATACGATGCCCAGCAACCCTGCGAACTTGAACAAAGAGGCTTTGGCGAGCGCAACGTTTGAGTTTAACGGGACTGCGGGAGTCGCGATGATAGCTTCAGGCTTGGGCATAACACTCCAAGTGATACATCTGGGGTTTGGTCTCGGTCATCTTTTGTCTTCAACGGGTAGAATTTTCAAACGCTGACCAAAGCGTAGTGGCTTTTTAGACTTATCGTATAGATTCCCGATGGTTTCGCACTGGAAATTGCGATGAGGGAAAGGACAGGATCCGGACCCGCGATAGCCGTCAAGGCTAGGGAGCTCTTGCTGAAGGTTCTTCCATACAGTGACGGTGGGGCGGAGTCATATAACGGAGAGGTTCTTGAAATCCGGACGCGTTATTGTTGAATGTTCAGCGCAATGACTTGTCAATCGAGCTATACCTCGTGAGTTCTGGTCATGTCTATTGCTGACGAAACGGTTGTATATCTTCGCGAACATTCGCTGGTGGTGACTACGGCCGAATCCTGTACCGCCGGAAAAATCGTGACGCTTTTGTCCGAGGTCGAGGGCAGCGGCGAGTTTATCGAATGCGGTTACGTGGTTTATTCACCGCAGGCCAAACAACGTGTTTTGCATGTCAGTCCGCACACCATCGAAACCTTCAATCTGACGAGTGTCGAAGTCGCCACGGAAATGGCGATGGGCGCTCTGCGTGACAGCACCGCCAATGTCGCTGTGGCCACCACCGGCATTCTGGGCCCGGAAGATGTGGACGGCATCCCCGCTGGCACCATCTGCTTCGCCTGGGCCTTTCAATTGGCAGGGGGCTGTCATGTTTTTAGTGACGAGCAGCGATTCGCCGGCACTCGTTGCCAGGTGCAAAAAGAAGCAACCGAATACGCCTTGGAACGCCTGCCGTATTTCCATCGTCGAGCGCTGCTCGGCGAAGATGAGTGAACTCATGAGTGGCGATGCAGAACATCCAGATTGGCACCTCAATCACGGTGAGCCCGTTTGTCGTACGCCCCAAAAGTTTTTGAAATTAACTTCGTTGCGCTTGCTTCTGATGAGTGTACGCAGCATTTGATCGCCACAAGCCTATCCTTTGAGCGGGAGGCGCAACGGGTTTCCAGAGCGTTGATGTCGTCTTTGCCATCAACTTCTGCTAAACGCTCAACTCGGAAATAAGGAACACACCATGTCGGAACCACCGTCTTCATTGGTAGCGCCCTTACGTGCCTTGTTTGGACAGGTGACCCGTTCGGGATGGGGCGCAATGTTGTTTTGGCTGGTTCTTGTGGGTGTGATGGTTGTGCTGATGGTCAGCGGTTACGGCGCGTTCGTCGGGGCCAACAAGGACAATCTGCGTTTCGCTTTTGTCGGCGGGTTGTCCGGCTTTGCCGCGACAGCAGTGGGGGCTGTCGTCGCGATTGCACTGCGCGATATTGCGGCGCGCACTCAGGACATCATGCTTGGATTCGCTGCCGGGATGATGCTGGCTGCCAGTTCTTTCTCGCTTATCTTGCCGGGGATCGAAGCCGCTCAGGAACTCAGCGGTAACAGTCTGCTGGCGGCCAGTATCGTGGTGCTGGGATTGGCGCTCGGTGTTGCATTGATGATCGGCCTTGATCGATTTGTTCCTCACGAACATGAGAAAAGTGGCCGGCGCGGGCCTGACGCCAAGCGCATCAATCGAGTCTGGCTTTTCGTCCTGGCGATCACCCTGCATAACCTGCCGGAAGGCATGGCGATAGGTGTCAGCTTTGCCACAGGTGACATGCAAGTTGGTATATCGCTGACGACCGCGATCGCCATTCAGGACATACCCGAGGGTTTGGCCGTCGCCATGGCTTTACGGGTGACCGGGATCTCGGCTCTACGCGCGGCCCTGATTGCAGTCGGCTCTGGCTTGATGGAACCTTTTGGCGCCTTGGTAGGGCTTGGTATTTCCAGCAGCTTCGCTTTGGGTTACCCCATTGCACTTGGCCTTGCTGCGGGTGCGATGATTTTTGTCGTCTCCCATGAAGTCATTCCGGAGACGCATCGCAACGGTCATGAGACGCCTGCCACCTTGGGTCTGATGCTCGGTTTTGGCGTCATGATGTTCCTTGATACCGCGTTGGGCTAGGGCACGCTACGTTTCGTCCGGGACGCGTTTAAAATCTTGGAACATCGATACAGAACCTCTGGTCATTCCCCATGTACAGCCTGTTGTTTTGGCTCGTCGCTCCTTATGCGTCGAAGATTGCAGAGCAGGGCGGAAATCAGGCAGCTCGCAGCCCAGGTCCAGGAGTCCATCATGAAAAAACTCTACGTGTGTCTGAGTCTCTGCAGTGTGTTTTTGCTGCATGGGTGCTTTGACAGTTCAAAGAACACCACCAAAAACAATACCGACGGCAGCAAGTCATCTGTGCAAATGCAAGAAGGTAAAGCCGATGAGAGCAAGTAGCCTGGCCGTGCGAAAAGAATAAATTTTCGATGAACACGTAATTACGGGCGCTAAAGAGGGCGTGTCTGCTCAACCTGCTGGCCGCCAAGGTCTGCAGGTCGACAGACCCAAGATGATCTGCCTGCAATGGACGTCAAACATCAATTTGCAATTCCAGATCTCCATTTGCCAATTTGCGAGTGTGCACAAGGGTACCGGTCAACGGCTGCTTCGAAAGCGGCGTGACGGTTATGGTATGCGCCTTGTGAAGATCATCGGGGAAGGGGGCTTGCACCTGAACTTGAAAGGCACCGGGCGTGATCGGGACGATCAGTGCCTCGCACTCCGCGCTTTTCGCGATGGGGCCCAAAAATGTGTCCAGCAGATAATCCAAGCGTACGCGGCAGCTCATGAACAGACTCCGTTCAGCACAGTGGTCAGAGGATTCACAACGACTTGTTCGCTAGAGGGTCTATCCGTGTTGAAGTTCAACGCGGGGGCCTCAGTGGCTCGCAAAATGGTTTTATTCTCGTCACTGCTGACGGCGTAGCGCTGTGAGCGCAATGGCCGGTGTGTAGTTGTGATGGGACGTCTGGCGTATGGCCTGGATAAGTGCATGGGCTACATTCCTTGGTGGAATGCAGCATATAAAATTAATGAATTTTTATTATCGATATACCAGGCGTAGTTTGATTTGAGGACATGGAGAATTGCCTTGAAATCATCCACTCTCAACTCTGCTGAAAAATTCGATGCTTCACGGGCCAATGAGTACGCGCGACAGAGCCGTATTGCATTAGCCGGTTACGACGCCTGCCAGGATTTGGTGGCGTGCATGCTAGCGGCAAGCCTCGGCAGTACTGTGTCGGCAAAGGTACTCGTGGTGGGGGCTGGCGGTACGGCTCAGGAGATTATTGCCATGGCCAGGCTCGAGCCAAATTGGCACTTCACTGCCGTTGACCCTTCCGAGTCGATGGTTGAAACCGCAAGGCAGCAGTTAGCCTTGAATAATTTGCTTGAGCGCACGGACATTCATCTTGGGTATGTTGAGGATCTGGCGGCGGAGGCGTCATACGACGCCGCCACGTTGATCGGTGTACTCCATCATCTCGATGGAGATGATGCCAAAAGACAAATTTTACGATCTATTCGGGCTCGTCTGAAACCAGGGGCGCCGCTAATTGTTGCAGGCAATCAATATGCCTATGCCAGCCAACCATTACTCCTCGCTGCCTGGGGGCAACGCTGGCGGCAGCACGGCGCCAGTCCTGATGAAGTGAAGGCAAAGCTTGGGAAAATCCTTCAAGGCGCTGATCCGCCACATTCAGAAGCTGCGGTACAGAAACTTTTGCATGACAGCGGATTTGGGGACGCCACTCGTTTCTTCAGCAGCCTTTTCTGGAGTGCCTGGATGACGTGCAAGCTATAAAACTGTCGTCTTTTTGCTGGTGGCAATAGCTGATGCGCCGTGGACTTACTACGAAGTTGTCGCGAGTCCCTGGTTCTCTCCGAACTGGCTACTGAGGGGTGATCGTTGACGCAGGGAATGGATGTGCCTATACAGTCTTTTCTTTCAATTTTTGTTTCGGTAAGTCATGAGCGAAGAACGAGATATTCCAGAGCCCGAGCACGACCACTTGCTCGATCATGAATTTCATGAAGACGAGTCATGGGTTGAAGAAGACGCTCAGGCCATTGTTGACGAAGATGATGATGACGTTGATTTTCTTGATCAGATAGATCAGGACGACTGACTCGGTATTAACACCCAAGGGATTCATGGCGCTCAGAGTTCGAGCATTACGCCAAACTGTGGATTCCCTTGGTGACTCGATTAGGTGGCGGGCAAGTCGACGGTATCGAAGGGCGGCGCTCTGCACTCGCTCAGGGCGCGAGCGTCTGTAAGGCATCGAGCACCTGCCGTAGCGCCTTACCCAACGGCTTATCCTGACGCAGCACAATGCCTAGCGTGCGGCTCAGGGGCGGCTTCAACGGTTCGACTCGTAAGCCACGCCGATAATGAGTTGACGCCACTGACATAGCGGGCACGATGCTGTAGCCCAGCCCGGCAGCAACCATCTCCTTGATTGCTTCGATGCTGCCCAACTCCATCACCGGTTTGACGCGTAGGCCGGCCTGCAAATACCACTCATCGATCAATAACCGCGTGCTACTGCCGGCTTCAAAAACCACCAAGGGCATGCTTGCCAGTGACTGAGGCGTCACACACTGCGGCACATCCGCCTGCTCGGAGCTGAAGATCACCACGAACTCGTCCTCGAGCAAAGGGCATATCGACAAACTGCGCCCGGCGGCGGGAAGAGTGACGAGTGCCAGGTCAAGGCGGTTCTCCTCGACTGCGCGCAGGATGCCATCGGTATTGCCGGTACTGACTCGTACATCCAGCGCCGGAAACTTTCGCCGCAGGGTTTGCAGAATGGGCGGCAGTAAATGGATGCAGGCGGTGGCACCGGTGCCGATGGAGATCTGGCCGGCGACCCCTTGAGCATGACTGGACAGATCGAGAAGGGCGTCTTCAACCACGGCATTAATTCGGCCGATGTGCTCAAGCAAGGTGTTCCCCGCCGACGTCGGCTTTATGCGCTTGCCGACACGTTCTATCAGCTTCAGGTTCAGCCATGTTTCCAGTTGACGAATTTGCAGGCTGACGGCGGGTTGGGTCAGGCCCTGACGCTCGGCGGCGCCGGAGAAGCTACCGTGCTCGATGACCTGAGCGAAGGTGTGCAAATGCTTGAGATTGAGACCATGCATGACAAAGTTTTACTTATGCTGAGGATGAGGAATCATAGCTTTGTTTTGGTTTGTCCTGGCGTCATTATTTGTTCAGCGGGCAGTTGCTCTGCGCGAAGGCGACAGCCAGCAATCCATAATCAATCTGATATTCCTGACGAAGATTATCCATGCCTCACACCTTGTTAGTTCGAGACGCCAGTGACAACGACATGCCTGCGGTGCAGGTGATTTATGCCCATCATGTGATTCATGGCACGGCCAGTTTCGAATTGAACCCACCGACCCTCGAACAGATGCGTCAACGGCACGCCGATATCTATGCCCATGGGCTGCCGTTTCTGGTGGCTGAGCGCGATGGGGAATTGGTCGGTTATGGCTACGCCACCCTGTATCGGCCGCGTCCGGCCTATCGTTTTACGGTCGAGGACTCTGTCTATGTCCGCGAGGATATGTCTGGTTTGGGCATTGGGCAGGCGCTGTTGAGCAAGGTAATCGAACGTTGCATCGAGGGTGGACGGCGGCAAATGGTCGCGATCATCGGCAACAGCGAAAACCTCGCGTCGATCCGTTTGCACGAGCGCCAGGGCTTTCGCACGGTCGGGGTATTTGAATCGGTAGGCTTCAAGCACGGCCGCTGGCTCGACACCGTTATCATGCAGCGTGAATTAGGCGAGGGGGCCGGTAGCACACCCCATGATTAGTGCGGGTATCCGATCCGTGGGTATGCGGACGGCCATGGCACTGGGCCTCTCGCAATTGATCAACTGGGGTGTGTCGTTCTATCTGCTCGGCGCATTCGGCCCGGCCATGGTGAAAGACCTGGGCTGGAGTGGCCAGCAGGTGTTTGCCGGACTCTCGGTGGCGATGGTCGTTATGGGCCTTGTGTCGCCGTTTACGGGTGGCTTGGTGGAGCGCTGTGGCGGGCGTGCAGTGTTGCGATTCGGCACTTTGCTCAATGCAGTCTCTTGTATGCTGTTGGCAAGCAGCTGGCCGTCGCTGCCGATTTACTACCTGATCTGGATGTTGTTCGGCGTCGGCATGCGTCTGTCGTTGTACGATGCATTGTTTGCTGTTCTCGCCGGGCTGGCCGGTGAGCGGGCGCGGGGCACCATGGTGCGTATCACCCTGCTCGGCGGTTTGTCATCGACGGTGTTCTGGCCGCTGGGCAGTGGCTTGCAGGACCTGATCGGCTGGCGACACGGATTGATGGTCTATGCCGCACTGTGTCTTGTCAGCGTCACATTGCTCTATGTGCTGCCTGCTGGTGCGGCCATGTTGAAGGCTGAGCTCGGCGATTCGCACGCTACGCCTCAACGTGCAGCTTCGGTTTTCAACCAATGGTTGTTCGGCCTTGGCGTGACGTTGGTGGGTGTGCTCTCGGCGGGATTGGCACCACAGCTTCCGGATTTACTCACGTCCTTGGGTGCGCCGATCGGCCTGGTGGCATTGTGGGGCATCGGCCAGACGTGTGCACGGATGACGCAAAGCCTGTTGGGCGAGTCGATAACTGCTTTATCGCTTAACGTATGGGTGGGGATCAGTCTGCCGCTGTGTTTCGCCATTGGCCTACTGAGCCAGGGCAGGGTGCTGCTGGCAGGGCTATTCGTGTTTGGTTACGGCGCGCTGAATGGTCTCTCGACACTGCTGCGAGCGAGCCTCCCGTTCGAGCTATTCGCGCCCGACCAATACGCGCGCCTGACCGGAAAGCTGGTGGCGCCAGCTTTCATCCTGTCAGCCTTCGCGCCCTGGTTATTTGCCGCTGTGCGTGATCACTCGGGAGATCGCACCTTGTTATGGATGGCCTTGGGCATTGGACTGTGCAGCCTGATGGTGGCCATTGCCCTGAAGGCTGTGGGAGGTATTGATCATGGGCCGACCACAAAAGAGTGATCTTCGATATGAACGCGGGAAGTGATAACCGTGCGTTTATTGAGGGTTGCTTGTTTGGTATCGCTGACGTGGTCGCCGCGGCTTTCGGGAAGTAAGGTGCCTTGGCCTCGATGTTCATCTTGGATAAGCGCTTCATGGGCGATTTTGCGATGAAATCCTCAGAAATCATAGCAACGGTTCGCGTAGGCGTTTTACACACTCTGGGCCGATTGCTGCTGTTGCAAAAGGTTAAGTAAAACTCCGGGCAGGCGTTATCCAACAGCTGATTTTTATCTTTTCCAAGGGGGGGGGCGAGCAGCGTTCTCCAAGGTCAATGCAACGAAATCCACACCCGGGCCTCATACATAAACGAACCGAGCCCTTGTTGCTGCTAACGGACGCAAGGGTCGGTGCAGGCTCTCTCCCAACTAGAGGCAATGGTGTTCATGACGACTGCTGAAAATAACCATGTGGCGTGGTTGGTCGAACAATCCATGCTGCATGCCGCAAGGCAACGGGCCAAACTTTATTCGGGACAGGGACGCTTGTGGCAACAGCCCTACGCCCAAACCCGGCCTCGCGACGCTTCGGCCCTGGCTTCGGTGTGGTTTACCGCCTATCCAGCGTCCATTGTTACCCGTGAAAACGGCACCGTACTGGAGGCCCTGGGCGATGAAAGCTTGTGGCATGTGCTGTCGAGAATCGGCATCCAGGGCATCCATAACGGGCCGCTGAAAAAGTCCGGGGGCCTGCGGGGGACCGAACACACGCCGACCATCGATGGCAATTTTGACCGCATCAGTTTCGACATCGACCCGCAGTTGGGGACCGAGGCGCAGCTACAGGCGCTGACCCGCATGGCCGCTGCGCACAATGCTGTCATCATCGATGATGTCATCCCGTCTCATACCGGAAAGGGCGCAGACTTTCGTCTGGCCGAGATGGCTTACGAAGATTATCCGGGGCTCTATCACATGGTGGAGATTCGCGAGGAGGATTGGCCGCTGCTGCCTGAGGTGACACCGGGCCGCGACGCGCAGAATCTCAACCCACAGCAAGTTGATGCGCTGCGAGACAAGCATTACATCGTCGGCCAGTTGCAGCGGGTAATTTTCTTTGAACCGGGTGTAAAGGAAACCGACTGGAGTACGACGCCAATCGTATTGGGCGTCGATGGCAAGCCGCGACGCTGGGTGTATTTGCATTACTTCAAGGAAGGTCAGCCCTCGTTGAACTGGCTGGACCCGACCTTTGCCGCGCAACAGATGATCATCGGCGACGCGTTGCATGCCATCGATGTCATGGGGGCGAAAATCCTGCGTCTCGATGCCAACGGATTTCTCGGTGTGGAACGCAAACTCGATGGCACCGCCTGGTCGGAAAGCCATCCGCTGTCCATCACCGGTAACCAGTTGTTGGGCGGGGCGATCCGCAAGGCTGGTGGCTTCAGTTTCCAGGAGCTGAATCTGACCGTTGACGACATCGCTGCGATGTCCCACGGCGGTGCCGATCTTTCCTACGATTTCATCACCCGGCCTGCCTACCAGCACGCGTTGCTGATGGGCGATACCGAATTCCTGCGGCTGATGCTGCGCCAAATGCATGCACTGGGTATCGACCCCGGCTCGCTGATCCACGCCTTGCAGAATCACGACGAGCTGACGCTGGAACTGGTGCATTTCTGGACCCTGCATGCCCACGACACCTTTCTGTTCCAGGGCCAGACTTTCCCCGGCAATATCCTGCGCGAACACATCCGCGAGCAGATGTACGAGCGCCTGGCCGGAGAACACGCGCCCTATAATCTCAAGTTCGTCACAAACGGCGTGTCTTGCACCACCGCCAGCATCATTACGGCCGCCCTCGGGATCCGCGATCTCGAGGCAATCACCGCTGCCGATATTCAACAGATCCGCCAGATTCATTTGCTGTTGGTGATGTACAACGCGATGCAGCCCGGCGTGTTCGCATTATCGGGGTGGGATCTGGTGGGTGCGCTGCCACTACCGGCGGACCAGGTCGAGCATCTGATGGGCGATGGTGATACCCGCTGGATTCACCGTGGCGCCTACGATCTGGTGGATCTGAATCCGGATGCGCCACTGTCAGCGGGCCTGATGCCCCGTCCGAAAACCCTTTACGGCAGCCTGACCACGCAATTGAAAGACCCGGATTCCTTTGCCTCGCAACTGAAGAGAATCCTGGCGGCTCGCCGCGCCTACGATATCGCCGCCAGTCGACAGATCCTGGTCCCGGATGTCCAGCACCCGGGGCTGCTGATCATGGTCCACGAATTGCCAGCGGGCAAAGGCACGCAAATCACCGCGCTGAACTTCGGTGCGACAGTGATTACCGAAACGCTGCATCTACCCAACATCGCGCCGGGCCCCGTGGTCGACATCATCAATGAACGGGTCGAGGGTGACCTCACGGCCGAGGGCGAATTCACCATCACCCTCGATGCTTATGAAGGCCTGGCGCTGCGTATCGTCAGCGCTTCACCGATGATCTAGGCGGGCAGGCCCGCAAGCCTGATGCCAGGTCTGGCCGGTTGCTGCCTGGCGCCACGGTCTGGATTTAATCTGAAGGCGTGTTAAGCAATGAATGCACCCGCGAAGTGAGTTCATTCAGGCTGAAGGGTTTGGTTAGTAATCGGGTTGTCTTATCAACCGAGACCAGTCGCGAACCGCCAGCAAACCCGGTGATGAAAAGCACTTTGAGTCGTGGAAATTTCTTTCTGAGTTCAGCAGCGAGGCTGATCCCGTTCATCGATCCAGGTAAGCCAACATCACTCAACAGTAAGTCCAGGTGTCCCAGCGTTTCTGCCTGTTTGATGGCAGAAACGCTATCGGCTGCTTCAATGACGCGATAGCCAATTTCGGACAGAAGCTCCAGCGCCATTTGCCGGATTGCCGGTTCATCGTCCACCAGTAATATCGTTTCGTTATGCCCGGATGAAATCAGCTGATTGGCGTCGCCCAGATCTACTTTCGGCACTTCCGGTTGCGAATCATCCACCGGGAAATACAGGGTCACAGTGGTGCCGACACCCAGACTGCTATGGACTCTGACCTGGCCACCGGATTGCTGAGTGAAGCCATAGATCATTGACAGACCCAGCCCGGTTCCCTCGCCCAACTTCTTGGTGGTAAAGAATGGATCAAAAATTCGCGACAAAATCTCGGGACTGATCCCTGTGCCGGAATCCGTGGCAGAAATGCTCACATAGGATCCAGCTGGTAGCATTTTGTCGGATGAAGAAGCCTCATCGATTACGCATCGATCAACCTTAATGTCGAGCCTACCTCCATCGGGCATTGCATCGCGTGCATTGATCGCAAGATTAAGCAGCGCGTTTTCCAGTTGGTTCAAGTCGCACCTGATACGATCGGTTGTTCTGAATGAGCACTCAACAACGATGCTTGGACCCACTGCACGCCGGATCATCTCTTCCAGGTCGGCAACCACTTTTCGGGGATCAAGGAGTTCGGGTTCGAGGGATTGCTGCCTGGAGAACGCAAGGAGTCGTTGCGTTAATGCGGCTGCTCGTGATGCCGAAGTCAAGGCGACTGAGTTGTATCGGGCCAAATCGTCGTAACGACCTGCATCAATACGTCGTTGCATCAGTTCCAGGCTACCGATCATGCCCGCCAACAGATTATTGAAGTCATGAGCGATCCCGCCGGTAAGCTGCCCGACCGCTTCCATTTTTTGGCTTTGTCTCAACTTGGATTCCGTCACAGCGCGCTCTCGCTGCTCCTCTTCCAGTTGTTGGGTGCGTTCTGCTATCCGAACTTCAAGCAGGTCGTTCCAGTCACGCAGCGCACTTTCCAATTGCACCCGGTCATCGATGTCCTCGATGGTGCCGTACCATTGTTCGCAGTTTCCGGAGAGGTCGAGGCTGCACAGCGCACGGACTCTAAACCAACGGTAAACGCCAGTGTGCTTTCGTAATCGGACCTGAAGATCAAAAGGCTGCAGCGTGCCCAGAGATTGATCCCAGAGCGCGGCAATTGACACCTGATCTGCCTCATGCGCGGCATTGGCCCACTGGCGTTCCAATGTCTGCTCGAGCGACAGGCCGGTGTATTCGTACCAACGTGGATCGATAGAGATCAGGTTGCCACCCTTGTCGGCAGTCCAAGGCCAAAGTGGATTAAGCTCCGCGGCAATGCGGTAATGCCTTTCGCTTTCACGCAGCCGTTTTTCCGTTGACCGCATAACGTCCAATGTTTTGAAACGCTTCAACGCCGCGCCCAGCAGGTTGCTATACCCACGGAGAAAGTCGATATCGCTGTCTGTAAACTGACGAGGCGTTCGACTGTCCACCTCAAATATTCCGAAAGGGCGTTCTCCGTTAGCGCCGCGCACTAGAACATTGACGAAGGCTTTGACCCCATTGTTCTTTTGAAAATCGTGATAGTGAAATCGGGTTTCCGTTGCAATATCTGTCGAAATGACGGGTGCATTGGTGTTGAGCGAGACGATTTCGGGGCTGCCTTCGCATGCTTGCACGCGAACCTTTCCGACCACATCTGGCGCCCAACCCACGCCGTTTCTTACCAGAAACGTGATGCCGTCTTCTTCTAGCAGCATGAATTTGGCCAGATTAGTTTCAAGGGCATCACCGACTAATCGACACGCCTCGTCGAGGATTTGCTCAAGGTCATCTGACGCCAAGGCAAGCTCGCCAAATCGGGCAAGCACCTTACGCTGACGCAGTAACGTATCCTCGATATTCATAGGTTCACCAAAGGCGGTTTCAATATCCGAGGCTTGAGTTTCAGCTAGGTTCAAAAAGCCTGATTGAAAGCAGTTTTCGCTGAACCTCAGGGCAACTCCTGCGCCAGTTCAATCAGTGCGCGCAATCGTGCCGGCACGAAGCGATGGCCGGAGTAGTAGAGCCTCAACCCGCCAAACGACGGGCACCATGGCACCAACACCGGCACCAGTGCGCCGCTTGCCAGTTCATCGACGATGAACCACTCGGAAATAAATCCAATGCCAAGGCCCAACAACACAGCCTGTTTGATAGCCAGCAACTCGTTGGAGGCGAAGTGAACCGGCAGATCCATCTGCAGCTTTTGGCCATCGCGCTCCAATTCCCACTGGTAGAGGCCACCATGGGCCATGCGCATGCCGATGCTCCGGTGGGTGAGTAAATCTCGCGGATGCTCGGGCACGCCGTGGCGTTCGAGGTATTCGGGCGTTGCTACCACGAGCATTCGGACGTCACCCGACAGGGCCACGGCGATCATGTCTTGTGGCACAGACTCTGCCAGGCGAACCCCGGCGTCGAAGCCTCCGGCGATGATGTCGACCATGCTTGATTCGCTGACGATGTCGATGCGCACGTCGGGATAGCGCTGTGCATACTGCTTCAAGAGCGGTTCCAACAGCAGGTAAGCCGCGCCATAGGGTGCATTGATGCGCAATGTGCCGCTGGGTTCATCGGGGCCGACGCTGGCCTCTTCACCGGCACTTTTGATCTGTGCCAGCGCAGGTGCGATGCGTGCGACATAACGTTGCCCGATGTCGGTGAGGGCAACGCTGCGCGTGGAACGATTGAACAGTCGTACTTTCAGGCGTGCTTCCAGGCCGGCTACCGCACTGCTCACAGCCGTAGTGGACATGCCCAACTCCTGTGCTGCACCGCGAAAACTGTTGCGACGCGCAACGGCCAGTACCACTTCCAGCTCGGTCATTCCTGTTCTGTGCATGGATAGTCCTGAATATAGGGATTCTTCATAAGCCAAAAGATGGCTTATCGGAATAATGAACCCTTCTTAGACTTCATCACAGAGGCTCGCTTCGGGCGAGTCAATTTGAGCGAGGAGTCGCCATGCAACGCGTTGAACATATCTACATCAACGGTGAGTTCGTCATTCCACACGGTCAGGAATGGTTCGACCTTCATAACCCGAGCACCGAAGAAGTCATCGGACAGGTTCGGCTGGGCGATGCACTTGACGCACAGCGTGCGATCGCCGCCGCCAAGGTTGCGTTTCCGGCGTGGGCTCGTACTGGCCGGGAGGAGCGCATTGCGGCACTGCAACGGATGCACCGGGCCATGGCGGCAAGGGAGGAAGAACTGCTGGAGGCCATCCTCGTGGAATACGGCGCACCGTCGGTTCGCGGGCGGTGGATGGCGACTTATCCGGCTGATGTGATCGCCCAAGCAATCGATGCATTGGAAGCGTTCGATTTCGAGGAACAGGTTGGCATGGCCAGGGTGATTCTGACGCCCGTGGGCGTGACCGGTCTGATTACACCCTGGAACAGCAATGCGGGTTTCATTTGCAACAAACTGGCCACCGCGCTGGCGGCAGGCTGCACTGCCGTCATCAAACCCAGCGAGATGAGCGCGCTACAGACGCAGGTCGTGGTCAGGGCGTTGCACGAAGCGGGGCTGCCACCGGGTGTTTTCAATATCGTCAACGGACGGGGTGACGTGGTTGGCGAGGAGATCGCCCGACATCCCGATGTTGCCAAGATCTCGTTCACGGGGTCGTCCGCTATCGGCCAACATCTGGTAAAAGCCGGTGCTGACACCATGAAGCGCGTGACGCTTGAACTCGGCGGCAAGTCGCCCACCGTGGTTCTTGACGATGCGGATTTTCCGGCCGTCATGCCGCTGGTGCTGCAAGCGGGATTTCTCAACAGCGGCCAGGCTTGTATCGCAGGCACTCGCATTCTCGTGCCGCGCAGTCGGTTGGCAGAGTTTGAGCGGATTGCGAAGGAGGGTGTCGCACAGATTCAATCGGGTGATCCACGCAACGCCGACACTGACATCGGTCCGATGGTGAGCCAGAAACAATGGGAACGGGTGCAGCGCTACATCCGTACCGGCCAGGAAGAAGGTGCGAGGTTATTGGCCGGTGGTGAGGGTCGTCCGGAAGGCTTGCATGCGGGATGGTTTGTGAAGCCCACGATTTTCACAGATGCCAACAACCGGATGCGCATCGCGCGTGAGGAAATCTTCGGCCCCGTGCTGACGATCATCCCCTATGAGGATGATGCCGATGCGATCAGCATTGCCAACGATACGGACTATGGGCTGAGCGCCCTGGTGCTGGGGAAGAGTTCAGAACGCTGCTTGAACATCGCCCGTCAGATCGATTCGGGACGCGTGCTCATCAACACCCTGGCCCACGAACCGCGCGCCCCCTTCGGTGGATTCAAGCACTCAGGCCTTGGGCGCGAAATGGGCAGGTGGGGGATGAGCGCGTTTTTGGAGCCGAAGACGTTGATCAGGTATGAACCGTTGAAATGACGGGGTCAGATGCCTGTCTGGCAGCACTGGATGGGAATGGCAGCCGGCGTCCACTTTTGGCCGAGAGCTTTCGTTCGTGAACGCAGCTGCCGGCGAAAGGCGGCCTGTCAGGAGACGGCGGTTCGGACGTTTCCAGCCTTGGTAAACCAACATAGAGCGGCCACGCCGAGCAGCGTGGTTAGCACGGCCAGGAACAGGATTACGCGTTCAGTCCCCAATGGTGCGGCCAACAGCGCCACCAGCAGGCCGGCAAGCGGTTGAGACAGGTTGTTGAGTAAGGTAATCACGCCCACAGTCTTGCCGAAATCCTGAGGCGGAATCACCCGTTGACGCAGACTGCGCATGTAGACGTTGAACATCTTGTCGAAGCCAACGATCAACAGGAACCCCAGCGTATAACCGGCCAAATTAGGGCTCAGGGCGCTGATGAAGGCACCGGCGGCGATCATCGCATAGCCGACACCGCCCAGCACCCGCAGTGGCAGTACCACCCGAGCGAGAAAGAACAGGATCGCGATGGTGGTCACAGCGCCAGCCGCCTGCAGCGCGGCGTAGCCATCCTTGCCACCACCGTATTGGCCGATCACCATGGCCGCCGATGTGGCCAGGGTAACCCCGACGATCAGGTTGACGCCAACGGCCAGCGTGATGATTTTTTGCAACTGTACCTGCTCGCGGATATGCCCGAAGGCAATACGCAGAGGTTGCAGCCAGACGTCCTGGTGCTGCTCGAACACTTTTACGGTGATGCGGCTCCAACGTTGCCACGCCCGCATGCTCAGGTCAGCCAGCAGGAATAACCCGGCGACCCATAGGACCACCCAGTGCCAGCCCCAGACCTCCAGCAACAGCGCCGCTGCCAAAGGCCCGAGAACCAACCCGGTCTGATCGGCGATTTGCGAGTAGGACAAAGTCCTGGTGTAGTCGTATTGCTGGAAGACGTGTGGCATCAGCACCTCTCTCGCCATGATGCCCTGGGTGGTCAACACCCCGCACATCGCTGACAGTATCACCACCCAGGTGATGCCGCCGAAGAGGGCATAGAGCCCCACGGCCACCCCACAAAGCAGGGCCCGATAGACCTGGCTGATGTGCAGGATCCTGACGGGCGAGAACTTGTCGCACAAGGCCCCGCACAAAGGAAACGCCAGAAAGCGTGGCAGTGATTCGACGAAAAACGCCAGCCCCGCCCAGGACACACTGTTGGTGGTCTGGAATACCACCAACGGGACGATGAACAGCAGGATCTGATCTGCCAGACGCGACAGAAACAACGAAATGAAAAAAGCCAGGTAATCCTTACGCATGATGACTTCCTGTCGAAGTGTTTGCTTTTACGTCCTTCAAAGGCCGGTCCTAGGCGCAATGTGGGCTGTTTGCCGGTCCAGTGGCTGAGATAAACCTTGGCGCAGCTGGTTGCATGGATCGAGACGTTTTGACCTGGGCTGGGGGCGATTAATTACCGCAGTGGCGAGCAGAATAGCGATGGGTTGCTCGGTATCAAAGTAGCGTTTTGATAGGGAAAGGTTTTGATTCGGTAGAGCCTTCTGCAACTGGACGCATGATAGAGAATACAGAACCAACTACTCCACTTTGATAGTTCGATATATCACGCGTTGCAGGATTTTCTCGATGGGTGGCTGTCTTAATCGGCGATTGATTGATTCAGATTAATGCACGGCCGACTACGCGTTGACCTGACAATTTCGGGCCGCCAGAATTTCCTGCTCTTGTGAATTTCCAGAGGTCTGTCAGATGCTTAAATCATTGTCTATTGTTGCGTTTAGCTTTTGTGTATCTCAATACGCCTTCGCCGGTGAAACTACGAACACTGCAGTCGGTGGAGGTATCGGTGGTGCTCTCGGAAGCGTTGTCGGTCAAGCTGTAGGGGGCAGCACTGGCGCCGCGATCGGAGCCGGTGTAGGTGGCGCCGCTGGTGGTGCAATGACGGCAAAGAGCGGCAAGAAGACTGAATCAGCCATTGGCGGAGGTCTTGGGGCCGCTGGTGGACAGGTGATCGGCAACAGTGTGGGTGGCTCCACAGGCGGTCTGATTGGTGCGGGACTTGGGGGCGCAGCAGGCAGTGCGGTCGGCAACAATCTGGCCGACGATAACGACCATCACTCTGACTATAAGCATAAGAATAAATACAAACACAAGCATGGCGGTTAGTCGGATACGTCATCCGTAACCTTGTTCTTTGACCTCCTGACCATGCGCTTGAATGAACCGAAAGCCGAAGGCAAGCGCTGCTGTCGTTTCGCCAAGTTTTCAGCCCTTGTCAGAAATCGTATTTCACACCGAGCATGCCCTCGTAGCTATGGCTATCCCCATCAAACGATTTCTGATAGCCGGCGGAGATGAAGAACGTAACCTTCTTGTCTGCCTGGTAATCCACGCCAAGGTTGGCTTCCCACCAGCTTCCGCTGACATCCGCTTCGAAGGGCACGAAGCCGTTGGCCGAGGAAAACTCAGTCTTGGGCTGTCCCTTGAACTCATGCCAGACGCTGGGGCGTAACCAGCCGTTAGTGCGCAGCGTCTCGCCCTTGTCGTTCTCGCGGAACCAGTCTTTAGACGCGCGTACGCCGAGGCGGCCGATCAGCGAGTCGACATCCTTGAAGCGAACGTCGGCGGCGATATCGTCGCTGTTGTCGAGGTCGACATGGGAATAGATCAACTGGGCCTGCGGTTCGAGGTAAAGGTTTTCATTCTTGTGTTGGTCATCGCCCTCGTCGATCAAGAAGGGATATCCGCCCTCTACCGACGCGGTGTAACCCCAACCCTGGGTGTCCAGCTCATCGATGTCGCCCGGTTTTGCCTCGATGTCGAAGCGGTGCAGTTGCAGCACGCCATCCACATAGCCGCCGTCGGGACCGAAATGAGTCCAGTAGGCGCCCAGGCTGTAGGCGCGCAGTTCATCGTCGCCGGCACCGATGCCGGTGTAATGATCGACCCCGCCGGATATGTGGCCGATGGCCAGAGACACACCGGCTTGATCATGGCTGCCGTCGGTGTCCTCGCCGCGATACAGGTCAAGGCCGACCTGGAACGCCTGCATGTCGTAGTTGTAAGCCGGGGAGTCGCCAAACGGGCCGCTGTGGCCGCTCTCGCGCTCGCCATTGCGGAAGATCATCCGGCCCCAACCCAGCGAAGGTCCGTAGGTCTCTTCATGTTCCTTGGGCAGCGGGTCGGTGGGCATGCGCCGCTCTTCGGCCACCCGCTCGTGAAGGGTGTCGATCACGCCGCGGCTGTACACCAGCGCCATGGCGGGAATGGCGCCATAGAGCGAGGTTTCCGGACGGAAGTTCGGTACCGCCGGGTTAGGGGGCGTTGGGTCATCGGAGGGCACCGGAGGTGTCGGTTCGGCAGTGGAGCGCAGGTACCAGGCTTCGCCATTGGTGGCATCCACGCTGGAGCGATGCAGGGAGTACTCGTAGGGGCCGGCGATTGCCCGATTGCCCAGGCGAAAGGCATTGCTGGCGGTGGTGCCGCCATTCTGCGTGTCCACCACCAGGATGCCGTTTCCGGTGGTCAGCGCACCCTGACCGAGCAGGCCGCTTGCATCCCGGGCGTTGCGGATCAGCAACGCGGTGTTGCCGGTGGCGAGTGGTGCCGCGCTACCGCCGTCGATCACCAATTTGTCCGAGGGCGAGCCGTCTTCCTGCAGGAAGGTGTTGAGCGCAATGACGCCATCGCCACTGTAGTTGTTGACGGTTAGCGTCTTGAACACACCGCCTGCCGGTGGCGAGAAGTCGATCAGGCTGGGGTCGTTGACCAGGTTGGTCACGTTCGAGTCCCCGGTCATGCGCCAGACGCTGTTATTGGTCAACGTCAGGTTGGAAACGCTGCCGGGCGCGGTGAAGGCTGAACCCGTCACCGTCGAACCGGAGAGGGTGATGGTGGCCAGTCCTGGGACTACGGGCGGTGCCGGCGCTGTGACCGGAGGCGACTGCAAGGGCGGCAGGGCGCCGGTAATCTCGTCCGGGAAGTCGGACGGACCGGTCAGGGGTGGGTGTGGCGCGGCCAGCAAAGGAAAGTCGTTGAGCGTGCCTACCCGCAGCCACTCGCTGGCACCCGTCACGGTCGAGTCGGTCAGCGTGATGTTCGCATCACCCGCGACACCGATAATCGGTCCGCTACTGTTATTCAGAGAGCTGCGGGTAAAGTCGGCCGTGGACACCGCCCCAGGTATGCCCAAGGCGTAGAGCGCCATCGAGTTGGCCCCGCGGGCCACCACTGAAGTATCGGTGCCGCTGATGCGCCCGCCGATGACCGCCACTGCACCGTGGGCTGTCGCCCCGATGGTCTGGATCGAACCCTGGTTGAGTGTCACCGAAGTGGGATTGTCGCGGGAAAAGGCACCATGGGCGCCGACGCCTTCAGTGAGTACCGTGGTGCGGTTGGCGACCACGTCGGCTTGCCCACGACCGGTGGGGGTTGAACCGTAGTTCTCGAGTACCGCGCGAAGCCCTGAGGCACCGGTGCCATGGGTCGTGATCAAGGTATCGTTCAAGTTCACCGTGGCGGTACTCACCGCTTGGTCATTGCGCGCTTGAGCCTGTGCGCCGTATGCCTTGTTAGGTTTAGTCCAATCTGCGACTTTTTTCGCTAGCTTTGGCGAATTTCGGATCCAACTATCACCCGTCATGAAGGGCTGCCTGCCACCATAAAAAACGCCCGCGAAGATTTAGCCTCGCGGGCGTTTTTACTCATTTGATTACAGCGCGGCGCGTTTTAGTTCGCTGCGTGGTTACCAGGCACTCAGAGGTCGGTAATTTCCTTGTGACGTGGAACCAAAGCCTTCATCACACTCCACGCGACCAGATAGGCAACGGCGCAAATAGCGAACATGATCATGTAGCCGGTGTGGATATCACCAATCATTTTGTAGTGGTCAATTACCCAGCCGCCGATTTTTGTCATCACGACGCCTCCCAAGCCACCGGCCAAGCCGCCAATGCCAACGACTGAGGCAATCGATTTTTGCGGGAACATGTCGGATACCGTGGTGAAAATGTTGCACGACCACGCCTGGTGCGCCGACGCGCCCACCCCGATCAACAATACGGGTACCCAGAAACTGATGTAGCCGAACGGTTGCGCCAGCAATACCAGCAGCGGGAAGCAGGCAATCACCAGCATCGCTTTCATGCGACCGTCATACGGTGCATCGCCACGCGACATAAAATAGCTCGGGAACCAGCCACCACCAATACTGCCGACCATGGTCATGGTGTACAAAACGGACAGGGGGAGCACGATGGCCGAACCCTTCATGCCGTATTGGGCCGAGAGGTAGGTCGGAAGCCAGAACAGGAAGAACCACCACACGCCGTCGGTCATAAACTTGCCGAAGGCAAAGGCCCAGGTTTGGCGGTAGCTCAGCAATTTGAACCAGGATACTTTTTTCGCCTCGACGTTCGATCCCATCGGGTCGATGACTATTGGCGAATCGCTGCGGATGTAGGCCAACTCCTCTGCCGACAGGCGCTTTTGCTTTTCCGGGCTTTCATACAGCGCAATCCACACAGCCACCCAAACGAAACCCAGCCCCCCGATCACGATAAAGGCCGCTTCCCAGCCCCAGAGCGCGGCGATCAGCGGTACGCAAATCGGCGCCAGGATTGCGCCCACGTTCGCACCGGAATTGAAGATGCCGGTTGCAAATGAACGTTCTTTCTTCGGGAAGTATTCGGCAGTCGCCTTGATCGCGATTGGAAAGTTGCCCGCTTCGCCTATCGCCAGCACTGCACGCGACAGCATGAAACCGGCGATCGAAACCGGGATAACGGCCAGGCCGATCGCCCCGGACAGGGAGGCGATGCCTTCACCCATCGGCACCGCAAAGGCGTGCATCACGGCACCTGTGGACCAAACCGCAATCGCCAGTATGTAAGCGGACTTGGTGCCGATCTTGTCGACCAATCGACCTGCAAACAGCATGGAAATCGCATAGACAAACTGAAAAACCGAGGCGATGTTGGCGTAGTCAGTGTTGCTCCAGCCAAATTGCGTCGACAGTTCAGGTGCCAGCAGACTGAGTACCTGGCGATCGAGGTAATTAACAGTGGTCGCAAAAAACAACAACGCACAAATCGTCCAGCGATATTTGCCAACTGCTTGGCCAACGCGTTGCGGATTGATGGGCTCGTTTAGATTCATGGCATCACTTTATTGTTGAATTATGGTGATGATCTCTCGGTTTCAAGCGAGATCAGTTGGGTCTTAGTGCATTGCCAGTCTGTACATGGCCGACGCAGTGGCTGACATCGGCTGCTGTCATCGGCTTTCTCAAGCGTTCTTCAGCCTAATGGCCAAAAGCTGATGTGTAGCTCGCGCAGTCAAACGAGACGCACAGTCATGCGTACTCGACCGGAGCCCGCAAAAAGCAATCCACGTTCGAGGTATCAATATTGGCGTTGAGCAAAAAAGGAGGAGGGAGGCACGTAGGCGTCATGATGGGCATCGACTCATTATTATTTTTGAAGTCAGTTGATGACTATTCGTCAGTCATCGTACAACGTGGTCTTTATATCGATTTCTGTTGGGGGCTGTCAACGTGTTCTCTCACCGTCCGTCAGTCTTTAAAGCACAAACATACATAGGGTTTAAGGCTCTGGATTCGCGCGTTTGATTCTTCGAATGGTGGCACCGGCCGCTTATGCATCGGGCTGAATTGCGCGGTGTTGTCTGATGACAAGGTCGCCCAGCATGCCCGAGAAAATCCCGTTCAAGGGCCACACGCAAACGCCACCGGGCTTATGGTGCAGCAGGTTCTCGTAAGGTTGGATATCGCTGTTTTGGTTTTAATGGATCCATTAATGTTCATTTGTCCGCAAAAAGCTTGACGAATATCAGGTTTGTCCGCTCAAATGGATCCATAAAAACAAGCCTGTCCCGGAGAACCTTATGTATCCGAAAAACACCTGGTATGTCGCCTGCACCCCCGACGAGATCGCTTCCAAGCCCCTGGGGCGGCAGATTTGCGGTGAGAAAATCGTCTTCTATCGTGGGAAAGAAGGGCGCGTGGCCGCCGTCGAGGATTTTTGCCCGCACCGCGGCGCCCCCCTTTCGCTGGGTTATGTCGAGAACGGCAACCTGGTCTGTGGTTACCATGGCCTGGTCATGGGCTGCGATGGCAAGACCGTCGAAATGCCGGGTCAGCGCGTACGGGGCTTTCCGTGCAACAAGACCTACGCCGTTGAAGAACGTTACGGGTTCATCTGGGTCTGGCCTGGTGAGCAGGACAAGGCTGATCCTGCGTTGATCCATCATCTGGAATGGGCGGTCAGCGAGGAATGGGCCTATGGCGGCGGGCTGTTCCACATCAATTGCGACTATCGGTTGATGATCGATAACCTGATGGACCTCACCCACGAAACCTACGTGCACGCCTCGAGCATCGGCCAGAAAGAGATCGATGAAGTGGCGCCGGTCACCACTGTCGAAGGTGACGAAGTGGTCACCGCACGGCACATGGAAAACATCATGGCGCCGCCGTTCTGGCGCATGGCCCTGCGTGGCAACAACCTGGCCGACGACGTGCCGGTGGACCGCTGGCAGATCTGCCGCTTCAGTCCACCCAGCCACGTGTTGATCGAGGTGGGCGTAGCCCACGCCGGCAAAGGCGGTTACCACGCCGAGCCGCAACACAAGGCCGCGAGCATCGTGGTCGACTTCATTACTCCGGAAACCGAGACGTCGATCTGGTATTTCTGGGGCATGGCGCGCAATTTCAATCCCCACGACGAAGAACTGACCGCCACCATCCGCGAGGGCCAGGGCAAGATTTTCAGCGAAGACCTGGACATGCTCGAACAGCAGCAGAAGAACCTGCTGGCCAACCCCGAGCGTAACCTGCTCAAGCTCAATATCGATGCCGGTGGCGTGCAGTCCCGCCGCGTGCTGGAGCGCTTCATCGCCCGTGAGCGCGCGCCCGCTGTCGAGCTGATTGCCACGGCCAACTAGCTCGAACGCGAGGCCAGTCCACTCCCATTGATCCTGTCTGCGGCCACTGCGGTGGCCGGTTTTGAAGGTGCGCCATGATTGAAGTCGTCGTGACATCCCGCAACAACGAAGCGCTGGATATTTGCAGCTACGAGCTGGCCTGTGCACAAGGCGGGCAATTGCCCGGCTTCAGTGCCGGTGCGCACATCGACGTGCATCTGCCCGGCGGGCTGATCCGCCAGTACTCGCTGTGCAATCACCCGCAAGAGCGCCATCGCTACCTGATCGGCGTACTCAAGGACACTGCCTCGCGCGGCGGTTCCCAGAGCCTGCACGAGCAGATCAACAGCGGCGACCGCCTGTTCATCAGCGAGCCGCGCAACCTGTTCCCGCTAGTGGCTGAGGGCCGGCGCAGCCTGTTGTTCGCCGGCGGCATCGGCATCACCCCGATCCTGTGCATGGCCGAGCAACTGGCTCACAGCGGTGCGGATTTCGAGCTGCATTACTGTGCGCGTTCCAGCGAGAGGGCGGCGTTTGTCGAGCGACTCAAAGGCGCCACCTTTGCCGATCGCGTGCACCTGCATTTCGACGAAGAAGCCGATTCGCGCCTGGATGCGGCCAGGGTCCTGGCCAATCCGCAGCCGGATGTGCACCTGTACGTCTGCGGTCCTTCAGGTTTCATGCAGCATGTGCTCGACAGCGCCAAGGCACAGGGCTGGAGCGACGAGCACTTGCACCGTGAATACTTCGCCGCGGCGCCGGTGGATACCAGTGCCGATGGCTCGTTCCAGGTCAAGCTGGCCAGCAGCGGGAAGGTGTTCGACGTTCCAGCCGACAAGACGGTGGTCCAGGTGCTGGAAAGTCACGGCGTCGAGATTGCGCTTTCCTGCGAGCAGGGCATCTGCGGCACCTGCCTGACCCGTGTGCTGGAAGGGGTGCCGGAGCACCGCGACCTGTTCCTCACCGAAGAAGAGCAAGCGGCCAATGATCAGTTCACGCCTTGCTGTTCGAGGGCCAAGTCCAAGTTGTTAGTGCTGGACCTCTGACCCTGTCGATTACTCGCCGCGGGCGATCACTTTCATCCGGTCGCCGTTGTTGATCGCACCGAAGACCTCGGCGTAGCGCAGTGTCGCATTGGCGTGTTCGCGCATGATGGCTTCAGCGCGTGCGCCCTGGCGGCTGACCAATGCGTCGAAGACCGAATGATGTTGCATGTGTGCGAAGTTGAAGCGCCGGTATTCGCGCGCCATGTCCTGGCGATCGATCGCCAGCGCCGACACTGAAGCGAAAGGGCGATGGTCGTTGCGCGCCAGGGCTTCGGCAATCGCCGGGTTGGCGCTGCTGTCGACAATTACCTGATGAAAGCGCATGTTGAGGTCATGAAACGCCTCGAGGTCTTCTTCCGTCACGTAGCCCTTGTCGAACAGCGCATCGCCTTGCACCAGGCATTCGCGCAGCGCCGCCTGGGCTTCTTCACTCAAGCCGCGTTCGGCACTCTGCCGCGCCGCCAGACCCTCCAGCACCCCGCGCACCTCCACGGCCCCGGCGATATCGTCGGCACTCACCGAGCGCACCTGATAACCCCGCCCGCCATGGCGCACCAGCAAGCCTTCCTGCTCCAGGGTCAGGAAGGCCATGCGCACCGGCATGCGCGAGACGCCGAAGCGTTCCGCCGTCGGGATCTCCATCAGCCGTTCGCCGGCCGCCAGCTCGCCCGAAGCAATCATTTTGCGCAGTGCGACCAGCACCATTTGACCCGGTTTGCTCATGCAGGCGACTTCCAGAAGTTGGTCCGCCATAGTAGCGCAAGGAGGGGATAGATGCAGGGGCGACAAGCGCCCCTGGCGGGAGGATCAGAGAGACAGCGGGTAGCTGACGATAACGCGGGTCTGATCGAAGTCGCTGTTGAAACTGCGACGGTTGGTGGCGTTGTTGACCCGCACGCTGAGATTTTTCAGCGGGCCACTTTGCAGGGTGTAGCTGACCTCGGTGTCGCGTTCCCATTCCTTGCCATTGCTGCCGGTCTTGGTGGTGGCGTTGTCGCCATGGCCGTAGCGGGTCATCAGCAGCAGGCCGGGAATGCCGACGGCGACGAAGTTGTAGTCATAACGCGCCTGCCAGGAGCGCTCGTCAGCGTTGCTGAAATTGCCGTTGAACATGTCGTTGCCCAGGGTCCGTCCGCTGCTGCCATATACCGACATCCAGCCGGTATCGCCGCTGACCTTTTGCAGCCCCAGGTACAGGGTATGGCCACCCAGGTTGGCCGAGAATAGCCCGTAGGCGGTATGGCTTTGCACGTTGCCGATCAGGGCGCTGCCGTCATCCTTGTCGATGAAGTAGCCCAGGTTTGCGCCCAGGGTCCAGTCACCGACTTTCTGTTTGTGCAGCAGGTTCAGATAGCTTTGCTGATAGATGTCTTCGAGCTGCGAGTACCAGGCACCGATCTGAGTCTGTTGTTCGTTGAAGCGGTATTCGGCGCCCGCATAGTTGAAGCCGTCCGACTTGACGGTGGGCGCAGCCCAGGCTGAAAGGTCTTGCATGTCCGAGGAGTTGCGCAGGCTCACCGAGGTGTATTGACCGCCCTGCAGGCTCAGACCGGGGAGTTCCCGGGACACCAGCATGGCGCCCTGGAAGGTTTGTGGCAGCAAGCGTCCGTCGTCGTAGCGCAGCAGCGGAATATCCGGCATGAGCTCGCCGAGCATCAGCTCGGTGTCGGACATTCGCATTTTTGCCGCCAGCCCGGCGCGCCCATAGTCGTCGGCGGCGCGACCATCGTCATGCACCGGCAGCAGCTCCGAACCGCTGCGTTGCGGGCCACTGTCGAGCTTGACGCCCAGCATCGCGATACCATCAAGGCCAAAGCCGACAACGCCCGGGGTATAACCGGAGCTGAACTTGAGGATCGCGCCCTGGGCCCATTCCTCGATCTTGCTCTTGCTGGCGCCGGGGTCGTTGAAGTCCCGATTGAAGTAGTAGTTTCGCAGGGTCAGGCTGGTCTTGGAGTCTTCGAAAAAACCGCTGCTTTCAGCGTGTGCCGAAGGCATCAGGGCAAGCGCCATTGCACCGCCGAACAAAGCCCGGGGAGGGAGAGGGAAGCAAGTCATTATTGTTGTTTTCCTGGAGGATGTTGTCAGTAGCGAGGGCGGGGCCTCGCTACTGTTTTGGGTCAGGCCTGGCTGGGTTGGGCGGCAGGCTGCGCCGGGGCCTTGGGTCGCAGTTGCAGCAACACGACAGCGGCAATCACGAAGACCACGGCAAATACCCCATACAGGTGCAGTGGCTGCCAACCGCTGTCGAGCAATAGGCCGGCGACGGTGGGCGACAGGATCGCGCCGATACGCCCGATACCGATGCCCCAACCGACCCCAGTGGTGCGCACTGAAGCGTCGTAGATAATTGGCGACAGCGCGTACAAGCCAGCCACGCAACCGTTGACGAACAAGCCGATCAACAGGCCGAGGCCCAGTGCCATCGAGACCGATGACGCAGAGCCGACGAACAGCACCAGCAGGCCCGCGGTAATCAACATGAACACCGACAGCACTCGGGTCAGCCGCCAGCGCGAGGCCAGGCCGCCTATCAGCGCGGCGCCGAAGATGCCGCCGACGCTCAGGAGCACGCCGCCGCTGATGCCTTGCTGTGCCGTTAGCCCTGCCGAGACCAACAGCTTCGGCGTCCAGCTCATTACGAAGTAGAAGCCGAACATCACCAGGAAGAACAGCAGCCAGATCAGCAGGGTGGTGCGCCGGGATTCAGGCGAGAGCAATTGCGCCAGGCGGCCACGGCCGGAAGTCGGCGCCGAAAGGGCGACGGGCAGTTCGCGCAGTGCCGGCTGGCCGAGACGGGCCGCCAGGCGATTGATGCGAACCAGGGCATTCGCGGGGCGACTGGCGATCAGGAAGTCCAGCGATTCAGGCAAATACAGCAGTACCAAAGGAATCACCGCCAGGGTCACGACGCCGCCGAAGATGAACACCGAACGCCAGCCAAAGTGTGTCAGCAACCACACCGACAACAGTCCGCCCAGGGTCGCGCCCAAGGCATAACCGGTGGATTGCAGGCTCACCGCCAAACCGCGCCAGCGCTTGTTGGCATATTCACTGGCAATCACGTTACTGCTGGCCAGGATTCCCCCGATCCCCAGGCCGGTCAGCCCGCGCAGCAGTGCCAGTTGCAGCGGCGTCTGGCTCAGGGCCGACAACAGCATGCCGGCACCCGAAAGCAGCAGGCAAAACAGGATCAATGGCCGGCGTCCATAACGATCCGCCCATGGCGCAATGAACAGCGAGCCTGCCGCCATGCCAAACAATCCGGCACTCAACAACAAGCCGATCTGCGCGCCGTTCAAACCCCATTCGGCAGACACCGAGGACGCCGTGAAGGCCATCACCAGCACGTCGAAACCATCGATCATGTTCAGGACAATACAGATGCCCACGGCCAGCCACTGGAAGTGTGCCATGGGACGCTCATCGACCACGCTTTTCAGATCGACACTCATGGCTGCCCCTCGAGAAGAGGCTGCGCAACGACAAAGCGAGAAAGGCACACGAAGCTGGGTGCAAGCCGAAGCTCCAACCCTATTGAGAACTCATTCATCCCGACACCCTTGTTATTTTTATGAGCGGGCAGGCGCTGTACCTGACACCGTGCAGTGGCAGTCAATCAATTTATGGATCCATTGAAAAGTGGGTTAATTTATTTGTCTGCGTTATTTTTTCTTTTTTATGGGATTAATCGTTAAAAAACAGATAGTTAGATATATAAATAAATCGTTCGATTATCGGACGATTTACTGTCTTCTTTTTAAAGGATCCAATGTTCAAGGAGAGATAAATTTGCTTGAGACGCACGAGACGTACTGGCAAGGCAGAAAACAAGGCGGCTGCTGTGAGCCGCGAGAAAGGATTGCCAACAGTCAATCAACAAGGTGGTTCAGGTGACCAAGGACTGATTGCGTTTGCTGCCTGCCAGGCCTGCGTGCGTGCAATTGCTCCCATTATCAAATGACCGTTTTTGTTTGCGGTGTCAGCCCGTCAAGAATTCCGCGAAGCCGCTCGGCTTCACGCTGGTGTCCTCTCGCCGATATGTCCAGGTCGTAAAGCTGCTTGCGTAGTTTCGCCGACTCTCCCGATCGCTCTCGCAAATTTGCCATGGCTTCATCGCGCTGACTGATCGCCTCGGTATGCATCTCGACAAGCTTGAAGATCTTTTCTCGGGCCTGGCGCAGTTGCAGGGTCAGTTCCTGGACTTCGTTCTCATAGACGCGCAATGAGTGCCGGCAGGTTTCAAGCGGCGTCGGGCTGCCGAGCCAGTCGTCGGTGTCTTCGATTTCGTAGCGGTTCATCATTTGTGTCTTACTGATACTGTTTGGATATACAGTATCCGAAAGGCGCTTTCGGGGCGAGAGACATTCGACAAACTGGCCAGGTACGCCGTGGTCTGCGATCACTCGACGGCACTGTTCATGAGTTTGAAGAGGCGAGGCCGACCAGGGTGGAAAACCGTTACCCTTTTCGGATCGACCCCCAAATGAAAAAAGGACGAGAGTTTCGGTAAAAAAACCGAATCATCTCGTCCTTTCCACTTACCGATAGGCTTAGGTAGTCAACAGTGTTGCGCTGCTATCGGTCTCCAGAATAGCGATGTGGCTATCGCCGGGTGTCAGAATGACTTTTCGGCAGTCCTCTTCTTTTTTATCAAAGATTTTATATCCCTCAGCGGCCTGTTCCAGTGACATGCGATGGCTGATGATGACTTCCGGTGAGAGACGACCAGTCTCGATGTGGTCGAGGAGCTCAGGTAGGAATCGATGCACATGGGTCTGACCCATTTTGAAGGTCAGCCCCTTGTCGAATGCGTCACCGAAAAGGAAGCCATGAATGAACCCAGAATAGACGCCTGGTACGCTCACAATGCCCCCGCGTCTGACTGCAGCGATACACTGACGTAAAGCTTTGCCGCTGCTGCCCTCCAGCTTGAGTGTCGCGAGAACTGTTTCCGTCGTACTACCTTTTGCTTCAAAACCGACCGCATCCACGACGCCATCAACACCTCGCATTCCTTTGGTTTGCCGAATAATCGTATCTGCGGGATCGTCGTCTTCATCGAAGTTGATCGGAATTACACCATATGTTTTCTGCGCGTAAGCCAAGCGGTAAGGATGGTGATCGACCATGAAAATTTGGTCGGCACCGAGCATCCTTGCACAAGCCGCACTCAACAACCCGACGGGGCCTGCACCATAGATGGCGATGCTTGAGCCATTACCAATCTCCGCGTTCGTTACAGCCTGATAAGCAGTTGGAAGAATGTCAGACAGGAAAAGAACCTTTTCATCCGACAGCGTACCCGGCACTTTAAACGGCCCGGTGTTGGCTTTCGGTACGCGCACGTATTCGGCTTGCCCGCCAGGAACGCCGCCGTACATATGGCTGAAGCCGAACAGCGCGGCTCCTGGTGGAATCGCCTTTTTATTTATGATCGCTCCACGCCCTGTGTTTGTTGTTTCGCAGGCAGCGAACAGATCCATCGCGCAAAAGAAACAACTGCCGCAGGCGATTACAAAGGGGATCACCACACGGTCGCCCGGTTGCACTGCGGTCACCGCTGAGCCTGCCTCTTCAACAATCCCCATGAACTCATGGCCGAAGATGTCGCCATGCTCGACAGTTGGAATCTTCCCCCGATAGAGATGGAGGTCAGATCCGCATATCGCCGTTGCGGTAACACGAAGAATGATGTCATCACTTTCCTCGATAATCGGATCGGGAACCGTGTCGACTTTGACGCTGTGCGCGCCGTGATAGGTGAGTGCTCTCATGACGTCTTACCTACTTCAGCTGGATGGTAAGTTGGAGAGGAAGATCGAAGAAAGTAAGTTCATAGTGATATAGGCGCAAATGACTAGCGGTCGCTTATGTTGGCATGCTCGTTATTTTTTAAACCTAAAGGACCGCGCACGGGGAGGGGTTCCTTTGCCCGAGACTTGCAATTGGATCGTTCGGAGCCGAGCCAGGTCTGAATCCATAATTGAGACCATGCTCTGAAGGATTGGAGTGGCCCCTCTAATGCCGCCATCTCAGTGACATGAACCGAGGGGACATCAATGACAACGCGCCAACTGACCGTCGAAAACCTGCAGTTGAACGTTTCAATATGCGGGCAAGGTAGGCCTTTGCTCTTGCTTAACGGGTTGGGTGGCTTGATCCGTACCTTCGATCCGCTGCGAGAGGAACTTGGGGACTACATGACCATTACGTTGGACGTGCCAGGGGTCGGTGAATCGCAAATGCCTCGCTGGCCGATGCGTCTACCGCGCCATGCCGACGTGATCGCCGAAATGCTGAAGCAGTTGGGAATCGACCATATCGACGTGTTCGGCGTGAGTTGGGGTGGTGCCCTGGCGCAAGAGGTCGCCCTACGTCACCCTAATATGGTGCGCCGCCTGATCCTCGCGGCTACTTCGGCCGGGCCGGTAGTTCTAGTGAAGCCCGCCGACATCTTAGAATTTTTTGGTAAAAGCAAAAGTACCAAGCCGTACAGGCAAGCAGGAACCCGCAATTCAATTCCAGCGCTGCTGCGCTTTGGTGCAGTGAAAGGCATGCTTTCTCTTAATCCGCGGACCTACTACTACCAGCTTGCTGCCTTGGTCGGCTGGACTAGCCTGCTGCGGCTGTTCCGTCTTAGCCAACGCACGCTGATCCTCGCCGGCGACCGCGACACCCTAATTCATGTGTACAACGCGCATATTCTGCGCCGCTCCATCCGCCGGGCCGAACTGCAGATCATGAAGGGGGAGGGGCATTTTTTTGTGTTCACCAGCGCGAAGCGAACTGCCCAACTGCTACGCGAATTCCTTTCTCAGCCAGATGATGGGTTGCGGAAATGATAAAAAAGATGCGGAAACGATCCAGAAAGGGAGAACCACAAATCTCAAGCCTTAGAAACGACAAAGCCCTGAATAATCAGGGCTTTGTCGGTACAAATATGGCGGAGGCGATGGGATTCGAACTCATGGACCTGTTACAGTCGACGGTTTTCAAGACCGCTATATCGACGTAAACGGGCTGCTGCTTCTAGCGATTTTCCGTTCCATTACTTTCATTTTTCAGCACCTCTACAGACCGCATTCTACAAGGGGCCTGCTTCGAGTTATGGAACGGATTTTCAGGCTATTTTGATGGTTTGGCGATGGCACCGATCCTACGGTAAACCCGCTCGGTGATGTCGCCTTTGGTGTGGCCCAGCAGCAAACTTGCCTCGCCGACATCAATGATTTCAGACGCAGCTTTCGGCCGGATGTCCCGGAACTGAAACCCACCAATCTTCGCCGCCAGAAGGTCGTCGCCGATCTCGATTGCCGCTAACTTCGCTTTCTCGCGCGCGATGTCCCAGCGCTTACGCAGCATCGTAGCGGTCATCCGTTTACCGTGCTGGCTCACAATCAGGTAGTTCGAGACATGCCGGGCGTTGCGCTCGGTTATTTCGGCGATCAGCCGGCCCAGGCTATTCGCCTTACCGTCAGTGGTCATCTGAATACGCAGCTTCTTGTGCGTCTTGTTCTGCTGCACCCCCAAATATCCCCCCTCTGCATCATCCTTCCGCATAACCAGGACATCTGCCGGCCGCTGGCCTGTCAGATAGGCCAGGTCCATCGCATCTTTCAGCTCTTGAGCTGCCTTCATGTAAACAGCATCCCAAACCACATCGTTTGCGTAGTAATCCCGCGGCGTTTCCTTGTTTTTGCGCACGCCCTGGCACGGGTTTTCCTTGGTCGTCAGTCCCCACTCCCGGGCAATGTTGAACACGTGGGAGAGGGTGGCGATCTCCCGATTCGCCCGTACCTTGGCCGTCCGTGCGTCCCGGTACCCGGCAATCGTTGCCGGGGTTATCGAGTCGATCGGGGCACTGTCGAACATCGGCCGGAGCTGCTTGATCTCCGCCATATTGTCTTTCTGTGTCCGGGGTGCTTTCTTGGAAACGACATCACGGATATAGCGGTCGAATATTCCTTTCATGGTGCGGAGATCCAGCGGCTTTTCTTTCGCCTCCAGTTCGGCCCATTTGATCCTGGCCTTGTCGAGGTCCTTGCCCAAGGGGATATCTTTGCCGAGCAGGTCGCGGTAGTAGTAGGCCGTCCACGTACTACCGTTTTTGCGCTTGCGTGAACGTTGATACATCCGCGGGGGAAGGTGGTGGTGTTCGGTCTTGCGGGGGCGCATATCAGTTCACTCGCGAGAAGTCAGGCGTCCATGCCGGAACTGCCGGGGTTGGGTTTGGATCGACGATGCTCGGCGAAAGCATGCCCAGCTTCATGCGGGCGTACATCCGGCCAACGAGTGGGCGCTTGCCGCGGCTTTCGACGAACACCCAGTGGCGATCCACCAACCAGCGCCGCTGGTAGGCCCTGGCCTTGTAGCCGGTGAGTTCCGCCAGTTCTTCGTCCGAGAGAATTTCGGTTTCCATGATGATGCTCCATGCCGCGCGTGGCGGCAGAAGGTGGTTTATTCGGTGCGGAAGACTTCGGCTCGAACCGCGCGCCATTCCTGTTTTGTGGTAACCGGTTCGCGGCCAAACCATTGCTCGGCTTCTTTCGCCAGATCCTCGCGAGCCTGGCTCCATCCGCCACCGAGGCGAAGCGCCAGAACGCGCACCTGATCGCCGAGCGATTTGCACCGCCCGATCTTGGTTTCTGCGCAAATAAACATGCGTGCACCTCGCCCGCCGTCCACCGGCAGGCTTTGTGGTTTAATGAGATAGTTTCTTAAGGGAGTTGTTGCTATGGAAAAGGCGTTACGAAATCCGTTGTTTTTAACCGGGCTGCCTCTGGCAATCTGCGGTGTTGCGATTACTGCGCCCGGCCTTTGGATTCCTGGTCTAGCACTGATGGTTGCCGGCTGGGCTAAGGGAAGTAAGCGAGCCTGACGTTCATGGGCAGCCTGCACGCGGATCGTGGAAATCAGACGAGGGGCGTCAGGTAAGCTGGATTGGTGAGCTACGGTTTGTTGGTTCGCCTCGCCAGTTGCGTACACGCTTTCTCCCCTGAGGTGACTGGCGGGGTGAACCCTTACCGACGCGGCCCCTTGTAGATGAGTCAGAGCATGTAGAGCGGCGCTGCGATCATGGCGTCACCTTCTGGCCGAGCAGCACATCGCTGACGACCTCCCAGAGCTGAGCGGGCGACCACTGGAACCGGTCGAAGTCCGTGTCTGGCTCGACCCCGACGCGGCAGGTTGAGTGGGCTCCGGCCTGCCATTCACCAGTCTTTCGCATGATCGTAGCTACCCGGCCATAACCACCTGGCTCTGTGCGGTGGTAGACGTACGCAGTGCTGTCGTAATCCTTGCCGGCCGGTACTTCAAACGAGGCGACCAGATTGAAGTCGGCGCAGCCGTCCGGGGTCCAAGGGCGTCCACCATTGGCGGTCCGCTTGCCCTCATGCAGGTACAGCACGAATTCGCCGTCATGCTTTTTCTGATGGGCATAGACATGGTTGATCTGCGTCCCCACCAGCACGCGCGACACGAAGTCGAAGCGGTGGTCATGAATTGCGGAATGCTCGAAGCAACCGCGGCGCGGAAGCTCTGGGTGCCAAACATGCAGCCGTTGGTTTCCCTGGAGCTGGACCTGCACAAAGCCGAGGCCGTGCAGTGTGATTTTGTCGGTCATTACGTCATCGATGATCATGTGGCCACCGCTGCGACAGAGAGGATGATGGCGCCCCAGATGCAGGCGCTTACGGCCATGCATTTCAGGATCATGCTGCGGCCCTCGCTTCTGTGATCTCGTCGATGAGTGATTGCGGGAGCCGTGCGGCAAACTCACCCTCTGACCACGACAGCGGCTGAGACTGGCGGATCATCTCGTTCAGCAGATCGAATGCCGCAAGCAACTCGTCATCGTTGATCTCGCCGTCCTCCGGCAAGTCATCGCAGAAGTGGTCTGCCGGATCGATTTCACTTGGATAGTTCGGCTCACAGATGCAGAGCTGCAGGTCAGCCAGGTCGATTTCGCTGTCGACCAGGTAGTCGCGCAGATCGTCTTCATCGAAGAAGTACCGATCACCATCGAAGATGACCAGAGGTTCGCCGGCCCAGTCCCTGACTGGCATCGCCGCGAATTTCGCTTGGCGGCGCGCATGGCGACACTCATTGCAGGAGCTGTTCACCTCATAGATTGGATGCTCAGGGTTCACGTCGCAGCGGCGATGAGTTGCGCCACAGTAGCGGGCACGGTTTTCGTCGCCACCGAAAAAGCGACCGTCAGAGGAAACCCAACCGGTTACCGTTTTGAGGCTGGCCGCTTCCGGAGCGTCGAACATGATGATTGGCTTTTGTGCAGGCATGACTTCGTCCTTGCCGCTATAGCGGCTGACTTTGAAGGGGGAGGGAATGGGTGGTAACGATTTAGGTAAAAGTCTAAATGATATTTTGGATCCAATTTGCTAGGATCTGATCACCCGCCTGACTCTGGCTCTTTACCAAGCACGGATTGCTAGGCCAGAGTTGGGCGGGTACTCGTAGGAACTGGATGCTGGAGAGGCGCCTTGATAGAGGCCAGTTACAGCCTCGCTGTAGATGAATTTGATTTGATCCCCACGAGATCATGTGCTGCTGCCCATACCCGTGTGGGTGCGCCAAGGGACCTTGACGTCGTTGACCAGCAAGCCCCAGCCACCGCGCCACTTGCTTGTGATGAGGGTGATGACGCGTCAATTTCGCGCCCGACCGGCAGCGGTTGAATCAAAGTAGTTTCTTCAGGTATGACTTCGTCCTTGCCGCTATAGCGGCTGAAAGTTGTACGAAAATTTGAATTTGTATAGCTGTTGAGACCAGCTGTCAGTTGCGGTTTAGGCGCGCTTGCGCTTCGTTCTCATCGGTCTAGATTTGAACTCGACTCACCATCATGCGAAATTGGCGGGAGGCGATATGAGACTTCGAGGCGATATCTTCTGGGAATGGGCAGACCCGGAACTCCACTGCAGAACACATGATGAAACTCTCAGTGATGGGACTCACATTGACGTGCAGGTCAGGCTATCGCGAGCCGGCGAGACACAGATGTTCATTGGAATCTATGCCTCGGATGGAATGGCTTTGCATGAAGAGGCTGATGACTCACACCCTCGCGAATCGATGACCAGAGCCCTGGCTTGGGGGGTTGGTAGAGCTCGGAAGCTGGCTGCTGGTTCAGGTGCGGGGAATCGCCGATCCGCTTCCTCGAGATAGCCTCTGACCTTAACAGGGCGCTGAGCGTTGGATTGGCAGCCAATTGCCATCGCAACCGGTGGTCTGAGCATGAGGCACAAAACTCAGGATAATGTCACAATGATGCCATGTAGAAGGGTGCTCGCTCCCTTACAACTCATAAAAATAAGTGTGACATCATGCCTTCCATTGATGATTTTCGCTTCAAGGCTCATCACCTCTTGCTCGATCTTGATGCAACAACCAACCACCTCATGATGCTCGTCGTTTCACGCGAAGTCTCAGGTCCGTCGTGGGAAGAAGGCGTGGCCCGTCACAGACAAGCATATGAAGCTTGGGCATCCATCATCACCGGTGTTCAGACGGATCCGATGCCCGCCCTTGATGGTCGACCGCCCCAAGACTCAGCAAGCTCACCAGATTAAAGAGACTCCGTCGCTACCTGGTCATGGGCATTCACTGTCGGCTTCTGCCGCTCTTGGCGTAGCGCTTCTTGCACAGCCTCGACAACTCGGCGCAGATACGTGAACTTGTGGTTCTCCTCGACTGCCTTGCCGTCTAGCGAGTAATGCCATTCATCGCCGAACAAGTCGGTCAGCAGCGCGCTTTGATGCCAGCATTCGCTTGGGCTCTCGATGCTGCGTAGCACGTCGATGTCTTGCCATAGCTCGTGGGCTTCCTCTTTGCTTAGCTCGCCAAGTTCCCAATCGTGGCGTCCGGTCTGCTGCCGTCGGCGCTGGACGATGCACTTCTTGGCCAGGGCGAGTAGCGCGTCGCCGCTGAACACCGTGGGACTGATGCCTCGATCCAAGCAGTTCAGGACGTAGTCCCAGCCGCAGTCGGCGACGAACTCGGCGACGGTGCGCGGGCCCATGCCACCCCAGTAGGCGTTCCAACTCTTATCCCAGCAGTTGATGGTGATCTTACCTTGGGCTGTCTGGTAGTTTGGATCAGGTTCTATGGGGCAGTCGCGCCGGCCGAAGTCCTCGAGGAACACGGTGATCACGTCAAGCCTCGGCGCGCCAGTGATTACCAGTTTCGTGACTGTCGAGCGCTCAATCTTCAACGGCTCGGCCGGTTTGTTTTCTGTGGGCATGGGGATACCTCGGCGCTACTATCGCCATGAATGAATGGAGGCTTGAGATGTCGATCTGTTTGGTGATTTCTGATGTGGATTGGTCGCTCACAAAAGACGTTTTTGCGGTGATCGGAACGGTGATTTCGGGTGTGGGTGTAGTTACTGCCGCGATCATAGGATTCATTAGCCTTGCAACTTGGAGGCGGCAAATTAAAGGTCAAAATGACCACGAGCTGGCTCGTCGATTGCTCGTTGAGCTATATCGGACGGTAGAAAACTTTAAAAAATATCGCGCAAGAGCAATTTACTCCCATGAGGTAAAGAGAGAGGGTGATCCGGTATTTTCCGGTAGCCATCACGATCGACACGCCCGTCAGGAGTTGGGTTTCAGTCGTCGAATAGAAAGTCTTCACGAATCTTATGCACAGATGGCAGCATCGTTGTTTGAGGCTCAAGCTCTCTGGGGTGAGGATGTTGTTTCCAGAGCGACGCACATTAAGCGTCTGATAGATGAATATGGCGATTATGTAAACTTGTTGTTGTTGTCAAGAGATCCTTCAGAGCCCGAGGATGAGCGCGAGGACCACTTGGAGTTCTTAAATTCCCGGCGGATAGTGTTCAAAAATAGACTCAGCGAACAAGATGAGTTTGGAGATGAGCTAGAGCGAGCGGTTCGTAATTTCGAGGTTGTGTTGAAACTGAAGCTGGCGCGATAGATAGCAAATACCGGTGAGCAGTGCATATAGATTCGGTTCATCCACCGAGGCCGACTATCAAAATGCTTGCTGTGGGCATGAGAATTTGCCTGTGATGGCGTGTTGATATTTTTCGGCAGGTAAGTTAGATTTTCTGCCGCTCAGCCTCCTGCGGAAAGCAACAGCTTTCCAGAGGTGGCAGAGTGGCCTATTGCACCGACCTGATAAGTCGACGACTGGGAAACCGGTCCACGGGTTCGAATCCCGTCCTCTCCACAAAACCCCTTCCAGTAATGGAGGGGGTTTTGCGGTTCTGGGGTACGGGTTATGCCGCAACCGCTTGCCGCTGCTCGACTCGCCACGGGTCGTTGGCGCGAGCCAGTGCAGCCATCGGGGGAGGGCTGACGCTGTTGCCGCACATGTGAACCTGCTGGGTTTTGGTGAATGGCTTGCCGTCGGCACCGTGGCTGATGATGTAGTCGGCGGGGAAGCCCTGAGCCTTGTACAGCTCGGCCGGTTGCAGCATCCGCAGGCAGATGTCGACGATCACGTAGGGCGTGCCCTTGATTGTGACGGTGACCAGGCCGAGTCGATCCTTGGTAGTAATCGTTGGCGCTGGTGCGTCGGCGGCGCTCATGTTCTCGGTGCCGTAGTAGCTGATCAGGAATGCCGCAACACGCAGGGCACCGGCTTCCACCTCTGGCGCCAATTGGAACTCGACCAGCGAGCTCTTGCCGCCACCGCCGGCGGTAATGGTTGGTGCTGGTTCGTCCATGCCTTGGCCTACGCTGGCGCCGAACTGGCGTTCCATGAAGGCGGTGACCAGTCCGTGGTGAGTGCCTCCGGCGCTGATGGTATGCAAAGGGTCGGCGACGTCACGCGCATCGCAGTTTCCGCGCAGGTGCACCAGGTTGGCGGTCACCAACTGCTGCTGGCTGCCGGTGTTGGTCACCGTGGTCAGCGGGTCCTCAATGCTCTTGGCGGCCGTGGTGTTGAAGCCGCCATTCATCTGGGCCATGAACACACTCGATATCCCCATCGCATGGGCGGCGCCGGCCGGGCGCTGGTAGTTCCCGCCGCTGGTGATGGTCGGCAACGGTTCGTCGAGCGCCTTGCCTTCGTCCGCAAACCGAAACTTCACCAAGTGCGCCGCCGCGATCACGCGGTGGTTCTGGGTCATCAGTGTCCCGGATGGTTGATCAATCGATGTCGGCTTGCCCGAGTACTCTGGTCCGCCAGCGCCGACCAGCACCGGGCTGATCAGCGTCAGTTCGCCACGATTTGCGCAGGTCACCGTCGGCAGCGGGGCGTGCGGATCGTTTATCCGGTCACTGCCCTGATGCGTGGCTGGCGCGATGATTGGGCTTGCGATGGCGAACGAACCACCACGCGGCCAAGAGGTCACGGTGCGCAGCGGCTCGTGTGCTGACTGAACGCTTTCTCCGGACCAGTTTGCGATCGGCACAATGAACGGGTCGGCGGCATCGATGACGAACTTCTTCATGCCTTTGGCGATTCGGCGCAGGGTGGCGTCCGCCAGCGGCTTCGGCCGACCGAAGATGCTTTTGCTCGGCACTGTCCAGTCGATGCACTCGGCGGCGGTGCGCCACTTCTTTTGGCCTTTGACCGGGTTCTTCGCGTGGGTCGGCTCGGGCCACACAATTGGCTGTC
This sequence comes from Pseudomonas azerbaijanoccidentalis, assembly GCF_019145495.1. Classification (GTDB taxonomy): domain Bacteria; phylum Pseudomonadota; class Gammaproteobacteria; order Pseudomonadales; family Pseudomonadaceae; genus Aquipseudomonas; species Aquipseudomonas azerbaijanoccidentalis. The sequence continues at coordinate 67,915 of NZ_JAHSTU010000001.1, forward strand.
CATCGCACCGGGCAATCATGAACAAGCGCTCACGGCTGGTCGGTGCGCCGAAGTCACAGGCCTTGATCACTCGCCACTCAACGTCGTAGCCCAGGCGTTCCAGTTCAGCCACGAAGACGGCCCATGTCTGCCCGCGGCGTGAAGGATCGGGAACCAGGAACTGATTATCCACTGGTACCACCTCGCCTTGGGCGGCGATGCGGTTCACCATGCTCTTGGGTTTGGTCGGGTGCGGCACCAGGTCGAGAGTCACCACGCGGCCGGTGGCCTTGCAACGCTTGGCGATCAGTGGACCCCACTGGAGGATCTGTTTCACGTTCTCCAGGCTGATGACTCGCGGCTTCTTCTTGCCGGCCCACTTCAGGCCGATCCACGACAGGTTCCGGATCTCGCGCTTGCGGGGCTGGCCGCCGGCGGCCTGGCTGTGGTGCGTGCAGTCTGGCGACATGTGAAACCAACCTACTGCCTTGCCGCCGCCTTCGGTGTCCGGATCACCGTCGAACACGTCGGTGGTGTAGTGCACAGCGCCCGGGTGATTCACGGTGTGCATGCTGATCGCCTGAGGACTGTGATTCTTCGCGACATTCACCGCGCGGCCAAGGCCCATTTCCAGCCCGGTACCGGCGCCGCCACCACCACAGAAGAAGTCGACAACGATCTCGTCGTCCTGAGTGTTGAAGCCAAGGCCGTATTGAGTTTTGAAATCGAAGGGGTGTTTCTTCTGTTGTGCGGACATAGGGGATCCTCGCCGGCTGGCGTGATTCGTTTAAGTGGGAATTCGGTCTACGCTTAACGCGTAAATATGAGGCGTGCTTTATGAGTGATCGCGAAAACAAGGAGCTGGGAATGTCGGATTGCGCATACTGCGGGTTAACGATGAACTTCGTTCCCGATAACAACAGGCAACGGTTTGAGGTCGAGTGCGAGCATTGCCAAAAGGTCAACATAGTGAGTTGGAAAGTTTGGGCAACGGGCGTTTGGTACACAGGGGTTAAGCAAGACTGAAGCGCAGCAAATGAGTCATTCAGACGCTGCCCTTGGTGGTTGGCGTGATACGTCAATTGAGTTGATGATTTGCACTCAGCAAAACCCGGCGGTGATTGCGATGAGCACGAAAACCGATGTGGAAGCGATACGTCTGATCGGCGATGAGGTTGTGCGGCTGCTCAGCCTCCCTGAAGATCAACTTGAGTCTCAGGTGCGAGCCGGGCTCAAGTTGATCGGTGATCTTGCCCGATGGCGCGACTTGGCCGGCTTATCCAACGTCGAGCCAGCTGGCGTGATTCGTTGAAGTGGGGTATTTTTCTGTGTTTGGATGGCTATTTGCTATCCACTTTAGGAGCAGGGCAGGTAACTAATGGCTAAGAAAAGCGAAGATAATTCGGTGTCGCCACCTCTTACTTGTGGCTTAGTGATGCCCATTTCTGCGATCGACGGCTGCACTGCAGATCATTGGGCAGAGGTGAAAAACATTATTTGCGATGCAGTTAGTGCGATCGAAGGTTTAACATTTGTACCAAAGTTAGTAAGCGAGCAAGATGATGTTGGTGTGATCCAAAAGAGGATAGTACAGAATATCTACTCTTCAGATATAGTGATTTGTGATGTTAGCTGTAAAAACGCTAACGTTATGTTCGAGCTCGGAATGAGATTGGCGTTTGACAAGCCAACAATCCTTATTAAGGATGACAAAACCGATTTTTCTTTTGACACCGGAGTGATTGAACATCTTTTATATCCCCGTGATTTGCGGTTTTCTCGCATTGTTAGTTTTAAGAAATCATTGGCTGAAAAAGTATATGCTACATATCAAGCATCTATCAGTGATCCAGCTCACTCTACCTTCTTAAAGAATTTTGGTAGTTTCAAAGTTGCTGCATTGAATCAGACGGAAGGTACCCCTGATCAAGTAATGCTCGATATGCTCCAAGACATTTCCCGGGATGTTTCGAGACTCAAACGAAATGCGTTTTCGGTATTGAATAAGAATAGTCCGCACAAACTTGATCAAATGTCGGATATCCATTCTGCATTTCAAACATACAAAGAGGTGAATGGTTGGGCAGGAAGTTCCTTTGATTTAATCGGCAATGATTCTTTTTATGACTTCATGGAAGGGCATGTGAACTTGCGCTTTTATGAGTCGCGGAAAAGCCTTGTAACTGCGGTTGATGATTATGTTCTGACTAGTGTCTAGTTATTCTTCATCATTTGTGAGGCTCTCTAACCTTTCGATTTCCTCATAAAGTCTCCGCGACATCTTTTTGCTTGGCGCATAAGGTGTCGTGACACACCGAAGCATCTTGGCCTGGGTATCGAAGCCGGCGGCAATCAGGTTCATCAGCAGCCGCTGGTGAATGTCTTGCTGGTTGTTGATGCCGTGGTCCTTCATGACCTTCTTCAGGTCTGGCTTGAAGACCCCGGCAACCTCCACCGTGAACTTCTCGATGCCCAGGGCAGCGTCCTTCGCTGCTGCCTTCTCGCGCTTGCGGCGCTGCTTGAGCGCTTCCGCCGTCGGTTCCTGTTCCTCGGCCATACCCCGCCTCTTCAATTCCGTGGGCCGGTAGATCCAGCCATGTCTGTCGTCGGCGCTGGCGCACCTGGTTGCTGATTCGTCTCATGCTGCTTTCTGCTGACTCCAGACACCCACGGCGTCGAACACCCGGGCAGCCTGTTCTTCTGTGAGCGATACCTCGGCAGGAATGGCGATCCAGCCCGACGCGATCCGGTGATTAGGATTGCTCTCCGCGACCAGGTCCTTGTAGGTTTCCTCGATCACGTCTTCGAGGTGCGCGGCCAAGTAGTTGCCCTGGGGAGCGACCTCGACCGATTTGGTGTAGCGGTGTCCCCACTGATCGCGGCACTGGACGCTGAGGTAGATCGTCCAGCGGTGGGCAAAATCGCACACCGCATCCGCGATGCGCTGGCCGGGCGGGATGTTCTTGCAGTTCTTCCAGTTGATCATGCCCTGACGGCCACTGGGATCGATGTTCACCACTGCAACGTGATTGGTGCTGAGCAGCGCCCGACACGAACGCTCGAACCGGGCGCGCATGTTGTTGGGCTTGCGTCTGCTCATAGTGAATCCGCCATTTTGCGTAGTGCCTGCCGCTGCGCCCAGTTCAATCCCTTGGGTTTGCGCTTGAGCACCGTTTCGGGATCAATTTTCTGGGAGCGGGGAGGCGGCAGCGGATTGCGCGGCGGGCTATTCATTTGGGCGATCTGCCCGCCGGCGGCCAGGTACTGTGCGACCCGGTCGTTGATTGATTCTGCGCTCTGGCGCTGTTGCTCGATGAGGTTGAGATGGTTGCTGATCATGCTGCCCTCACTTGATCCGGATTGAGCTTTCACCACGCTCAAGGTGAGCCCAGATCGGCTCGGGGATCAGTTCGTGTTCCGCGTCTTCGCCGCCTTCCATGCGCTTGCGAACCGCCACGTTGTGATCCCGGATTTCCTTCAGCTTCGCCGCAATCGATTTCTTATCCGGAGCGAACACTGTCTTCGTTTCAATGAAGTCGTCCGGGATCTCGTCTTCCTTGTCGACGATCACCTTTTCCGGTGCGAGCGCCAGGGTGATGGTGAAGAGTGGTCGCTTGATCGACTTGATGTCGGCAGCCTCCATGTTGCGGCGCAGGTAGTCGCTGATCTGGCTGACACTGTTCTTTTTCACGCGCTTCAGTTCATTGAGTCGCTCGACTTCTTTGTCGATAGCGTCGATGTCGCCTTCGATATTGCGACGCAGCATGACAATGTTGTCGGCCTTGACCTCGAATTCACCCTGGATGTCGTCCATGGCGTATTGGAGGGCTTCTTTCAAGCCTTCGTCGTCCGTGTCGGCCATGGCCTGCAGTTCTGCGAGTTTTCCGGTCAATGCATAGAGTTGGGTCATGCTGCGTTCTCCCGTTCAGTGGCTTCGGTGATGCGCTTCCACTCCAGTGAAATGCGCTCCGCACCTTTGGTGTCTTTGCGAATGGTCAGCTTGCGCACGGCGACGTCGTGGATCTTCTTCAGCTCCTGCGCGGACTGGGCGCCGGCCATGGTGTCGATCACGGATTTGATGTAGTCCAAGCGTTCCTGTTTTTGGCGATCCTCTTCGGCGACTCGGTCTTCGGCTTTGTTCAGCGCGACTTCATCCCGCACCGTTTCGACATAGGCTGCATCGTCGAACAGTCCCATATGGATGTCCGCGGCGAAGCCGAGGGGTTGCAGGCATTTGCCGATAGCGTCGGTGAGTGATTTCTTGGCCGCCTCCCAGTCGGTCATGATTTTGCCTTGCTGGAAGTAAACAAACGGGGTGTGGCCGTAGTGCTGGACCGTGCATTTCTGACCGTCCTTGCCCAGGTACCAGAGCTCGATTTTCAACGTGTGCAACTTCGCATTAATGCGCGGGGCTTCTGGCCACTCTTTCGTAGGCGCCTGGAGGGGACCGCCCTCGTCGAACCGGTCTTCAATAACAGTCCAGCCCCAGCCTTCGCCGCATGGACCGAAAACCTCGGTTGCCTTGCGCATGAGGTAGGTTGGCTTGATGGCCGTTCCCTTGAAGCCGCCCATACCGGTAAAGTTTTTCGTTGCGCTGGGATCGGTCGTATCGACCTGGTCCCAGATTCTGGTGTTCTCAGACATGGGGAATCCTTGCCGCGATGTTCGCAGCGTTTGAAGGTGCTGGTTATTGAGTGACGCGATCAGCCAGGACGCTGAGCAACATCAGAAAGGAGAGTGTGGTGATTGCCGAGAACGAACCGCGCCAGATCAGTACGCGGCGCTCCCACTGCCGGCCGGTCACCGGAACACCCTGTAGGTGGTCGAGTGAGGCACCTGGCAGACTTCCGAGTCGCGGGTAACTGCGTAGTCGGCCATGACGATCAGTAGACCGCTTGCGAGGATCCAGAACATGCACTTCATGGCCGAGCCCTCACCACGATACGACCGCCCTTCATGGTTGCAGCCAAGCGTCGTGGTAGGTCGGCGACCAGTTCGTCACGCTGTCGGCCGATCACCTCATTGAAGGGAATGCCGAAACCGAGAATGGCGATGCGGCGCTCGATGTCGTCGAGCTGTTCGTCGATCAGCGTTTTAACCGGTGGCGTACTCATGCGAACTCCTTGCTCTGCCTGCAATGTTTCAGCAGGCGCTGGCAGTAGTGGCTGAATTCTTCGAGGGTGATCAACTGGTCCGTCATCAGGTTGGTGATGATCTGCTGAACCAGAATGCTGTTGCCGGGTGGGCTGTCTGGATGAGTGAGGCTATCTAGCGCTTCATCGATAAGGATGTGAGGGCTCATAGGTCGCCATCCAAATCGTCTTCGGCCTCTTCACGCTGGGCGGCGGCCGCGTCGGCGGCGTGCGGGCGAAGTAGGTCGGCGGCGATTTCCTCAAGCCGTTCGACCAGTCGCTCACTCCCCAACAGGTATTTCGCGTGGGTACGGCAATCACTGCCGCTGCCGACAACAGTGCTCAGCACTAGCTTGGCGAACGAGTCACGATCATCGAGACCGTCGATCTGCCGCTGGTTCAAATACAGCTGCAGGTGCTCGGCGTACTGCGCCGAGGTCACCTTCTGCGCTGGGCCAAACCGGCGCTTCCACGTCACGTCAGTTCCGCACACCAGCTGTTCGGCGGCGCCTTCCAGCCATTCCTGTTGCTCGTCCGACTCGCTCACCGGCGAAGGTAGCTGCGCGTCGTACACGGCCTGACTGAGTTTGAGTGCTGCGTTCATGGTCGCCTCCAGATCGGCGGTGTTGATCCAACAAAACTCGGCTGCACTCATCCATTCCGCTGGTTGCCGTTGGGCGCGGAGGGGAGTGTATGCGGGTGGTGTCGGAAGGGAGTTACCCAGGCCCGCTACTGGCGACGGCCTGGGTTTGCAGCATCAGCAATGTCCGTCGACTTTAGGTTGGGCCTACCGGTCCCCGGTTGATGCGCGGTCACATCCTCGGCCCTGCTTTCCGCTGCCTGTCAGGTGCTGGGCGCAGCCTTCAGGCTTACTGCGCCACACAGGTGAATCGTTCGGCTACTTCATGGCGGTAGCTCCTACTGTTCGCTCACTGGGCAGGCAGTGGCCACCTGTGATTTCCCGTCTGGCCCTGTTGCCAAGGCCAGCCAGTGAAATCTGTTTTCCATTCCATGCGCGGCGCCGCGGATTCCCCACCTGGCCGGCGTCACAAATTTCGTGTTCGGTGTTCTTCGCCGGCTGGCTTGCATGGTTTGGCGTCCTCCCATGAGGGGAGTCCGGCAGGTTCCAGAGCCTGCATGGACTGGTGCTACTATCTGGGCTCCAAAGGAGGGTGGTTGATGGATTTCGATCTGCTTACGCATGAGCTGAAAAAGGCATTTGCTCAACTGGACGTAACCGAAAAGCAAGAAGCGGCGAAAGCTGAAAAGCTCCAGCGAAAAACCGAACGCGCCGCACGACGAAAAGCTGCGCGTAGAAAGCCGGTAACCGTCAAAACAATTCAAAGACCGCCAGCAACAGCGATGTGCAAGGACTGCGGAAAGTCGACGAATCCAGATCCAGAGCTCTATTTCTTGCCAGTTCAGTGTTTGCATTGCCAACAATTATCCGAAGCTATTGACCTCGGCATTCGCAGCAAATCGTGCACTGAGTTTTCGTCGGTAAGCGTGGTTCCGGGCGGTGCGCCGGGTCTTGGCAAGAGAAAGTAATTCCTCCTCACTTCCCAATGCAGCCTGTTGCCAAGCTGCATCAGCGAAATGTTCAGCCGTGACCCGCTACTGGCGTCGGTCATCGGCCTATCTCAAATTATTCCTCCAGCCGCGGGCCTTTCGGCTTGTTCTCCCGCTGGATAACTGCTTTCGACGTTTTACGCTGCACGCCCGGGTCAGTTGCCAACCCTCTGAACCGTTGAGGCCGGTTCATCGCTGCCTTCGAATCTGGGCCGGTGGTAATCCGGCAAGGGGTGTCGCTAAAGAGCGGCGGGTCTGTTGAGGCCCTTCGTAGTGACTGTGTCGCTGCGATCGACGTAGTTAACCATCGGTATATTTTAACGTCAACACCGATGGTTAATTTATTTTCGATTGGTGTGAGATATGCTTTGGTTATAACTGGATGGATGTACAGCTATGGGTGGGGTTATGGCAAAAGCAGCGAAGCAGGTTAAACCAGCAGCACGGCAGGAGATGAGCAGCGTGGAGCGGTTAGGCCTGCGTGTTTCGTCAATGATCAATTCGCCACGCGCCATGGAAAGGTGCTCAGCATTGATTCATCGGCTGGACTCAGATCAGGACGCGGATTGGGATGAAGTTATGGGGCGGATAGCTGAGACGGACGGGGTAAATATGATCTTCCAGGACGATGGTGGGGTTTTGTTAGAGTGGGAGCCGCCCAGCGATGAGGATCGTGTGCTTGAGACGGGCGACATAGAGCTGATAGAGGAACCGGCGCCATTCTGATAGGCGCAAAAAAGCCCGCGCTCGGCGGGCTTTTCTGTGATCTCAATCGGTAATCGGGTGATATTTGCCGCTGACCGAATCCCTATAAACGATTTCGCTGTATAGCCTCGGCCCATCCCGCATCTGCTTCAGGGCAGCCTTGGCTTTGTCCTTTGTTTCAAAGGGGCCGGCACCCACGGCGAGACCCATCATAGAAACTACCGGCAGACCGATCGCGGCAATGGCATCAATCGTGCGCTCCTGCTCTTCTATGTCTCGGCATGTGGTTGTTGCTACCCAGCCGTTTTTGAGGCGAGGGACCGCTACCGCTTCAACTTCTGCACTGCAGTGTTTGCACTTCACCGCTGCCATTTTGATGGTCTCAGCACACAAAGGGCAGGGGCGAGTCTCGGTCTCAGTGCGTGCAGATGTGGTAGCGACTTTCCCGCCCAACAGAATCATCAGCAAGCCTGCCAGCGTAATCATGGCGCCGACGATAGTGTGAACCTGGCGGTCAGCCATGAGGCCTAGATTGTTCACCCGGCCACCCGAGCCCGTTGCCACGGAAACATCCATACCTAGAGCGAATACCAGCCAGCAGACGCCGACGATCATCGCAAACGTACCGAATCCCTTCATTGGTTGCCTCCCAAAATTTAGTCCGAACTCTACCATTCGTGGCGCATGGCCACCATTGGTCGCTCAGAGTGCCATCATTCTGAACGGACCCAGTAACCTGACCTCTACTCCCATAGATCACCATTAGGGGCTCCAATGAGAGAGGCACAGCGAAGACTGGCCATGACGGCCTGGCGCGAGATTTACGTCCTGTCTGAAAACCAAATAGACGCAGAAGAAAAGTATTTCGGACTGCTAAGGCGTGCTGATGCGATGGAGCGTGCCGATCTCATAACCAGCGATGAGTGGAGGAAGCTTGTACAGCAGGCCGGCGCACTTCTTTCCAGCTCCGCAGAGTGTATGGGCGGAGCAGGGTAGACAAGGGCAGAAACAAGAAGCCCGGCGCTGGGCCGGGCTATCGGTTGTAAATCAGAAAAGGTCGGAAGTGCCGCGCCAGAGTTCGTAACGGTTCTGAGTTTCGATCTTCGTAGTGACCTTGAGCGACTCCGGAAATCATATCCGCAAACTGCACGCAGAGATTTTTAGAGCTATCACAAGGGACCGTTTTCAGTTCCGTTGCAACCCCGCGATCCATCCACAGCTGTGTTTGTAAATAGTCATGAAGGCTATTCCCGCTTTGCACCTTTATGCTTCGATCATCAGGCGCGAAAATAACCTCATCAACTCTAGCCATATGATCCAAGAGAAGCATGCCGATCATATAGTTGTAGAGCTTGTTAGGGTCGCGACGTATGTGGGGCATCACATTTTCTTTTTTTGCCGTGATGGATACGTATTGGATTGATCCAGCATTCCCGGCGCATAGCTTTGCAGCCAGCCTGGCAAATTCTAGTCGTTCTTCAGGAGTCATCCGCGCCCACTTCTTTTCTTTGTCGGTGGGCCAATTAAATTTATCGTAGAGCTTTCGCATGACGCGCGCGGGCAATCGAACTGATTGCTCGGAAGCAATTAATGCGGAAATTGTGAGATATCGGCTGGATCCACCATCCCTGTAGGGAAGGTCAAATTTCCAGCCTAGGTCACCGCTTTCATCCAGGAAAATGAATAATTTCGTCATTGAACGCGGTTTCAGAAGAGGGGCGGTGCATTCCCTAAGGCCGACGCTCTTACAGAGCGCTTACGATACAAATCATGCTTCGCGGTTGTCTTAGGATTTACATGCACCGTGACTGAATGTTAAGAACGAAAGGTTCATATGTCAAGAAAATGTTGAATTTGTCATGCCTTATGTGCTTGGGGTTTTACAAAACCTATCTCACATTAAAAGGCTCTACTTGCCTTCCCTCCGCACGATCCTCCCCGCCTTCACCTATTCCGCACGCTCATCGGCCGGCAACGGCTGCTTCTTGAGGAGCAGTCGCTCGGCTTCTTGATACTCCTGCTGAGTCATCGGCATGTTGCCCTGAGGAAGAGGAGAGGGCACTGGTGTGTGTGCGTTGCAGCCAACAAGCGTTGCCAGCGCAAAGAATGCCATAGTCTTTTTCATACCTATCCTTGGCTCAAATTAAAATCCGTTTTCAAGTAAATTTTTCGGCGCCTACTCAGACTTCGCTCGCGTTATTCGCCCAACCTTCACTTCCTCGGCATACTCCATCAGCCGATCCATGTGCTCATGCAGCATTGCGATCTTCTCCATGACTGCCAGGAACTCAGGCTCAGCGTAGGTCTTGGCCTCACGGAAAAGATCGTGTGCGGCATCCTCGATCGCGGAGGCTGCGGCTTTCAGATCGCGGCTTAGTTCCTGGTTGGGCTTGGTGAGAGGCATGGCTCAAGCTTTCCTCGCATTCCAGATCAGCAGCACTTTGGCGTGAACCGTCACGTCTTCGATTCTCGCCTCTTGATCCCTGACGTGCGGATTGTCGGACACAAGCAAGAAACGCTCTGAGTCCAGTAACTGAATACGCTTTATGAATAAATGCTCATGCCAGGTCAGTACGTATATCCCGTCGCCTGCGTACTCGTTGACACCCTTGTCGACGATCAGTGGGTCTTTATCGTTGATCGTTCCCTCCATGCTCTGACCCCAGCCGGTAATCATGGCGAGAGAGTGGGGGGAGGTGTAGGTAATGCCTTTTTCGCGCAGCACGTCCTCGCGAATAATGAGGTTTCTTATTACCTCGTTGTATTCAGCTGGGACCTGGCCGTGCCCCATGGACGCGCGCACGTCGTATTGGCGAATCACGATTTCTTCAGGCCTTGCTTTTATCCCGGAAAAATCAGCCTGAATTACTTTGCCGTGCGCCTCGCCAGCGGCAGACAGCGCCGCCGCCGCGATTTTTTCCTGAGCGTCCGCATCCAGATTCTTACCTGCATGCTTGCGGATCATCTCCATCACTTTATCGGCCGCACTCGATCCTACCGCTACGGCTGGCTTGGCCGTGGCGCTGGTCAGCGCCGCTATCTCGTCAGCCAGGCGCGGGCTGAATGCAGAGACAGGCTCATCAAGCATGCGTGCAAGAACGGCGGCGAATTTAGTGTTCAGGGGATTGATGCCCTTGAAGTAAAGATTCACTGCAGCCGGAGTCATCCCGGCCTCATCGGCAATTTTCTTCTGGCTGAGCTTCAGCTCGTTCTTCTTCGACAGGAATAAGTCGTGCGCGGCTGCGCATTCGGCGATCAGCTCAGGCGGGAGGATTCGTTTTTTGGTCATCGCGCGAATGTATACCAACGGTTAAAAATAAGAAGAAACCATCGGTATTGATTTAGAATTAACAGATGGTTAATATTCGAGTCATCTACGACCGAGGCTTGATCATGAACGAGACCCCCCTCGACAAGTTTGTTGCTGAAAAAGGGCAGTCCGAAGCCGCAAGGCTGCTTCGTGTCACTGCCCCAGCAATTCACAAGGCGCTTTCAGCCAAACGCGACATCCGTGTTCAGGAGCTTCCTGACGGAAGTTTCCAAGCAAATGAACAGCGCCCGTTTCCGTCACAAAAGTCCGCTGCTTAACCACGCTTCGAGCTGAGCGTAATTGTCGCCTGCTCGAAGCCGCGAAGAGCTTCTTGGCTCAACTGACAACGCAGTTGATTGGCCTTCGATTCAAACGCAGGCCAAAGCCTGAGCTGAGAAGACAAGGGCAGGGTGGATGCCAAGGCAGCCACAAAGCAGCAAAGGGCGGTTATCTCGCCTTGCAGTTCTGAAGAGTCGGTCATGGATGCGTCCCTGATCAGTAGTAGCGATTTGGCATGAACCCAGAATACGAACGAGAGAGCCCCATGAATACGTCCAGTTCAAGACACAGCGTTCAAACCCGTGACCAGGTGCTGGTCGCTCATGCTCAAAACCAGATCGCCCGCACCAGCTTGAGCCAGGACGATTTCGCCCAAGCACTGAGCCGGGAAATTTACCTGCGCGTTCCGGCCTTGAAGATCGAGCTGGCCAAGGTGCCTGACTTCGACGAATTGGCCCGCCAGAACGACGTAAGCGAATTCGTGAAAGCGACCGGTCGCTGGCTCAAGCGTGTTCAGCGCTGGCTGACCGGCGATCAGGAAATGCCGTCGTGGCTTGAAGAGTCCTGGGTGAATGCCCTGGAGCCTGAATTTCGCGATCACTGCATCAACGAGCTGGCGGGCCGCCACGGCTTGACGGGTGCCCGCCAAATGCAGAGCGAGCAATGCGCGAACAAGAGCTTTGGCGCGCTGATCCGGGCACTCGGTGACGTCATCGACACCGGCAGCGAAGTGTTCGATGACCAAGTGATGTGCGAAGCCGATCTGCCGCATCTGCCAGCTTTCGTGACGCAGTGCCGCCAGGTGGAAGCGCGGGCAGGGGAGTTGGGGCGGAAGGCCGAAGCACTGCTGGCGAAGCACCGCCCGAGTTTGAAATCCATCGCCTAAATCCCAGGCACAAAAAAGCCGACGGAGAAGGTCGGCTCATCTGCAAAACTAGAGAGACTCGATTATGCAGAGCCAATTCAATTCGAGCAATACCACGGCCAATGTCGCGACACGTTTTGCGAATTCTGAAAACGTGTCGCGGACCACAATGTCGTCCCGCGAGATCGCCAACGTCACCGGTAAGCGTCACGCAAACGTAAAACGCGACATCGTGGCGATGCTGAAAGAGCTGAAGATAGATGTACTCAGTTTTGAGCACATCTACCTGGATGGGCAGAACCGCGAGCAGGCCGAGTACATGCTCGACCGCGAGCACACTGATTGCCTGCTCACCGGCTATAGCGCACCGCTACGCATAAAGGTGATCCGCCGCTGGCATGAACTGGAGCGGCAGCAGGGCGCCCGGGAGCAGGTGCTGCTGAATGGCACCAAGGTCGTCGGCGAGATCGCAATCATGGAGTGCTTCACTCGGCTGCTGAAGCCGGCGGCGTCTTGCCAGATGGCCATGCTCACCAAAATTGCCCAGAACAACGGACTAGATCCGAAGTTTCTCCCAGGCTACGCGGTGGACGCTGCATCCGACGCAGCTGGCGGTTACTCGATGCCCACCAAGTCAGCCACAGCCTTGCTGAAAGACCACAGCATCCGTTACGCGCCGGCGGCGTTCAATCGTGCACTTGAGGCCAGGGGTTACCTGACGCAACTCAAACGCAAGAACTCCAAGCAGGAAATGGTCCCGTTCTGGTCGATCACCGAGAAGGGCATGGCCTTCGGCAAGAACCTCACCAGCCCTCAATCCCCCCGCGAGACGCAACCTCACTGGTACGTCGATCGCTTCCTTGAACTGGCCAAACTGGTCGGGAAGGCCTGATATGCAATTCACCGTCACGATCAATCAGGTGAAGGCGCTGGAGTGGGGGCTGAACTCTCAGCAGGCCCTACTGTTCGCCTTCGTCTACGGCTGCCCGAGCTGGACCAAGCCAATCAAGACGGACGACGGGATCTTCTTCGCGCTGAGCAAGGCCAAGATCATTGAGGAGCTGCCGCTGCTCACCGATAAGCCGGACACCGCTTACCGCATGCTGAAGGCCCTGGAAGAAGCCGGTTTGATTGAGCTTTCCAGCACCTCGAACATCACTCTGTTCCGCTTGACCGAGAAGGCGATCGAGTGGAATCAGAAGCTTGATGGGTCGGAAAAATATCCGACCCCACCAGAGAACAAGGGTCGGAAAAAAATCCGATCTACCTCGGAAAAAAATCCGATCAAGGTCGGAGAAAAATCCGAGCCAGGGTCGGAAAAATCTCCGACAAATCAGGATACCAATCATCAGGGTACCAATCAGGGTACCAATCAGGATACCAGTCAGGACTTGCAAGACGGCCCGGACAAGCCGGCCCGCAACTTGGTGCTGGTGGTTGATCGCACCGACGGTCCCCGCGTCGAGATTCCCGCCGACATGCCTGGCCCCAAAGACCAGTCCTGCAAAACCTTCAAGGCCTGGGCGAACTACGCCATGGCCTACCGCAAACGCTACAGCACCTGGCCGGTGTGGAACGCCAAGGTCGGTGGCCAGCTTGGCCAACTTGTTGACCGCCTCGGTGCCGATGTCGCGCATCACGTCGCTGCTCACTTCCTGAAGACCAGCGATGCCGCCGTCCTGCGCAAGTGCCACAGCCTCAACGAACTGCTGGCCAACGCCGAGAGCTATCACACCCAGTGGGTCACCGGTCAGCGCATCAACGGGACCACGGCCCGCCAGATGGAACGGACTGAGGCGAACGTCTCCGCCGCCGAGCAGGCTGCGCAGATGGTTTTGGCCAAACGCCAAGCAGGTGACCGCAATGAATACCTTTGAGATGAATGACCAGCAGGTTGCCGGCCTGGCAGCGGCGATCTGCGCCACCGCTGAGGCCATGGGCCAGGAGATGAACCCAGGTACTGCGGCGATGATGGCTGAAGACCTGTGCGCTTACTCCGTGCCCGTCGTGAAAGCTGCGCTGAAGGCCTGCCGCTTCGAGGTGAAGGGCAAGCTGGCCATGGCGGACATCCTGCAGCGCGTTCAGGCCGCCGACGGCCGCCCGGGCAAGGATGAGGCATGGTCGATTGCTCTTTGCGGGCACGACGAAAGCGAAACTGTGGTTCTCACCGCTGAGATCCAGCAAGCCATGACCGCGGCTGATTCGATCCTTCGATTGGGTGACAAGGTCGGCGCGCGAATGGCGTTCATGAGTGCGTACGAACGCCTGGTAGCCCAGGCTCGCGCCGAAGCGACCCCGGTGTCTTGGAGTGTTTCGCTGGGCCATAACCCAGTACGGCGGGTGACGGCAATTGAATCGGCAGTTCGCATGCAACTGATCAGCCAGCAAACCGGCACCCAGTACCTGTCTGACCTTCGCATTGCGCCAATCACCGAAGATGGCCAGGCCATTGCTGGCTTGCTAACAGGGTCAGCTGTGCAGCCTTCCGCAAAGCTTCGGGCCCGTTGGCAAGAGGTCAGGGACGACCTGCAGGCACTACGCCGCCGCAAACAAATTCAATCCCGATGGGATGCGCGGTCAGAGCGCCGGCGAGTCGCCTCGCGCAAGGCCCACCAACTGAAATTGATAGATCAAATGACACGCAAGGAGCGCCTGTGATGACAGATAAAATCAGCGTCAACTGTCAGGCCAAGCTATCCGAAGCCATCACGAAGCTCAGCGCCATGTTCCGTGACAAGAAGTTCGTTGTGGTATCGCTGCGCCCGGGCAAGGACCGCACGCTCGACCAAAACAGGCTGTGGTTTGCGATGTACAAACGCATCGCCGAGATGACCCAGATCGGCGACGAGGCCGACGCCCGACGCTACTGCAAGTTGCACATCGGCGTGCAGATCCTGCTGAACGAGGATGCCGGGTTTCAGGCCGAGTGGTACCGGGTGATGCGCCACCTGCCATACGAAACGAAGCTGGCCATGATGGGCGGCTGCAAGCTCTTCGGCCCGGATGGCTTCCCGGTGACCAGCCTGTTCAACCGCGCCCAGGGCGTGGCGTACACCGACCGCATTGTCGCGCGGTTCGCTCCGCAGGGCGTGTACTTCGATGACCTGCTGAGCCAGGAGGCTGCATGAGTCTCACAGCAAGGAAGCCTCGCCCGAAGAAATGCCGCGTCGAAACCTGCGGGGCCTCATTCGTCCCTGCACGCCTGGGTCAGGCAGTTTGCAGCCCAGCCTGCGCGCTCAAGGACGCACCCCGGAATGAGCAGAAGGCGAAGAAGGCCATCGACCAGCGCGATCGCCGCGAGATCAAGGTCCGCAAGGAGAAGCTGAAGAGCAGAGCGGAGCACCTTAAAGATACCCAGCATGCATTCAACGCCTGGGTGCGAGCCCGTGACGCGGAGCTTCCGTGCGTCAGTTGTGGTCGGCAGCACCAGGGCAAGTACGACGCAGGTCATTACCGGACGGTGGGGAGCAATCCGGCGCTGCGCTTCGAGCCAATGAACTGCCATCGGCAATGCTCGCCATGCAATACCCGGCTTTCCGGGAATATCGTGAACTACCGCATTGAGCTGGTGAAGCGGATCGGCGCCGAGGCAGTCGAGTGGTTGGAAGGCCCACACGAACCGAAGAAATACACCATCGAACAACTGAAGGCGATGACCGCCGATTACCGGGCCAAGACCCGCGAACTGAAGAGGGCTGTAGCATGATCTATCCAGGCGTTCTCAACGCAGTTGTCTCCGCCCTCGCGGCCGAGGCCATTGACAACACCAGCAAACAGGCATGGCAGAAGCTGTACAATTCCGCCGACGAGGAGGGGGGCGGAGACCTGGCGACGCTGGTCCGCTCCCGCGGTGCTGATACCATTGACCGCACGCAAGTGGACTGCTGGGTGTCCGCTCGGCTGCACAGTGTGCTTGAGAAAAAGTACTGGGACGCGCTGGTGGCGAAGTACAGCACCCACAAGGGCCGCAAAGTGC
The DNA here is from genome assembly GCF_019145495.1 of Pseudomonas azerbaijanoccidentalis. Lineage (GTDB taxonomy): Bacteria > Pseudomonadota > Gammaproteobacteria > Pseudomonadales > Pseudomonadaceae > Aquipseudomonas > Aquipseudomonas azerbaijanoccidentalis. The sequence continues at coordinate 83,730 of NZ_JAHSTU010000001.1, forward strand.
AGGCCATCTCTGCATTGCAAGCGCTCATCAACACTCCAGCCCCAAAGCTGTTCCTGTTCAAGGCGACCACTGCCTGGGCTATCCCGCAGCTGAAGGGCGCGCGGCCGAAGGTGGCTACGTCCGTTTCCGTCGAGATCCCAATCGATGCGCCAGAGTGGCGCCGTGAGGCCGTGGTGAAGGCTGCGCTGGCTGCCGGCCAAGCGAAGGTCAAGCGCGACAGCTCCCGATCCGCCGACATGGTCGTGCTCAAGGACAGCTTCTACGACATGAACACCTGGGACAACGACGGCACGCCGGAGTCAACTCGACGCCGGTGGCGGCAGGATATCGGCCGTGCCGCTGACGACCTCGTCAACGAAGCGCTGGCGCACGCCGCCGACATTCTTGAGGCTGAAGGTCTGCTGATTGAACGTGCTGCGTGATTGCCTGTTGACATCAGTGAGCGGATGAGCGAAATTAATCCCATCCTGTTATACCTGCGTGTATCGAGGATTGGATAAAGCCCGACCATTGCGTCGGGCTTTTTTGTGGCTGCGATTTAATTGTGATGCTTGAAGTAGTACGTCAACGCATCGTAAACCGGCTCATTGAATTCAACTTGAATCAGGTCGTCGCCGCGGCGTTTCAGGCGGTAGAAGTTCAAACCGCCCTGGAATCTGATTTTTGTATCCCTTGGCTCTCCTCTAAGTGAGTCAAGCAGTTCGCCCACTGTCATGCTGCTTCCGTCGTCCTTCATGGCACTCTCCAATTAATTGAGCCGCTATTTTGCCATGACTGGAAAAACAGCGTTTTGCATGGTTTGCGTGACGGTCACGGAAATTCCTTCACCCATTACGACCTCGGCATTTGCTGGGGACTTTCTGTTGTCGGCTCCACCACACCCATCGCGCTGAGCTGGGAGTGATGCTGGGGCTGATCCAAATCAAGTCATGCCAACGGAGTCGAGCGCATGGAGTATTTGCAGCGCCTGCTCGACAATCTCGACAGGTTTGGATTGCTGATCGCTGGCCTCACTGGCGCCGTCATTGCCAGCTGGTGGCACAAGGACGATTTAACGGACTGGCGCGCCTGGGCGATCTTCCTGATTACCGGTGTCGCCTGCTCGTGGTACCTGACGAGCATGGTAAGCACATACCTGGGCGTGACCGAACCGAGAATTGTCGCTGGCATCGGCTTTCTGCTGGGTACCTTCGGTGGCTCGCTCTTGGCAGCCATCAACCGCGCCATCAAAGCCGCTGACCTCTGGGCGCTTATCCGCCAGCGGTTCGGGGGAGGCAACCCACCATGAATCTTGAACTGATCAACTCCATCGCCTGCGGCTTGATTGCCTTGTGGGCGACCTGGTGTGTCCTGAGTGGCCGAGTGCGGGACGGCATCCTCGGCAAGCTGATCTATTCGGCGATCGCCATCAGCGGTTTCGTCGTTATGACTCGCAACCAGAATATCTTCTTCGGCCCGACGACTGCAGGCCTGACTCTGCATGTGTCCCTGGCCCTTGCCGGCCTGCGCCATATCTTCATGGTCATCTGGTGGCAGAGGGTGAAGGCCTGGCTCTGCCGCACGCTGAACTGTGAGCACTGCTTGCGCTGCGACAAGGCGCCAGGCGGGATCGAGCGCCGGAGCAAGTAAACCGCGACACGTTTCGCGAATGAGCAAATTGTGTCGCGACGATACGGAAAAACGCCACCCTGAATTGGTCGCACTAGCCGCGACCAAATGAGTAGCGAAAGAGTCTGCATATCAGTACGCCGAGTAGTTGGGTTGCCCCCTCATATACTGCCTAAGCTCATGAAGTGTGGAATCTACCTCGCCGTAAGCCTTTTTCAATGACTCGAATGCAGCGTTCATATGAGACTCGCTGGCATACGCGACGGCATAACCGGTGTGATCAGAAACCCATCTGGTTTTGTCTGAGAGCAAATCGATCATTTGCCGAATGGTGCTGATTACATAATCCTGTTTTGAAAGCGTCACGTGATTGCCAGAGTGGCAAGGGTGACCCGGGTGCCAGTGATAGCCTGAGCACTCTCGGATTAAGCGCTGCATAGCGTTAACTGGTTCCTTCGGCACCTGAAACCCGGCGAAAAAAAATGTAGTCATACGGAAGTCAATAGCTTTACTTGCGAGCGGGATGAACTTCGCGAGAGCAGAGCTGATTTCAGGTTGAGTAGTTGGGGCAGCTGTCGAAACGCCATAGACGTCATTGCATGCTCTAGCCTCAGCACTACGTTGCCATCCTTGAAGAGCACTAGGCGGAAAATCCTCAGGAGCCCTGTCCACGAGAGTGGCGTGCGTTGCACATAACCACGCTCCATTTTCATATGCCCTGCGTTGCTCGGGAGTAAGGGACGCGTCGTATCGAGGCCCATTAGTGGATGCAGCGGTGATGTGAGCAGCGTTGCCGATATTTATTAAAGTGTCGCCTGAAAGGGACGGGCCATGAGTAGCTTTCTGGCAGGGTGGGTATACGCACATAAATCGTACGTTTAAGGCCAGACGAAGCTTTGTGATGTCTGAAAAATTGTCCCTAGTCATTGCAAGTCCCTGAGCGTTTATGAGGGTGTCTGTTAACAAGATACCCGTGCAAGCTTCCTTGCACTAGGAGAGACTCCACTCCAGATTCGCCGACAATTAACCACTATTTAAACTATCAGCGTGACCTCATGACAATTAAGCAACCCGACTGGGAGGCGATCGAACGAGCCTACCGGGCTGGTGCGCTTTCCATCCGCACCATCGCAGACCGGAACAGAGTCAGCGACACCGCGATCCGCAAGAAGGCCAAGGCCTTGGGCTGGGCGCGAGACCTTTCCGAGCAAGTCCGCAAAGAGGTTCGCAATAAGCTGGTTCGCGGTGAGGTTCGCGATGATCAATGTGCGAACCCTGAGCGGGACGCCGAGATCATCGAAGAGGCAGCGGAAGAGGGCGCGACTGTTGTTCGCAGTCATCGCCGAGATATTCGCAAAGCCGCGAACCTTGCGAACCTGCTGATGGACGATCTGCTCACCACGATTAAGCGACGCGAGGAAATCGAAGACGCCATTACTGAAGAAACTGCCGACGATGAGAGCGGCTTCCGTCGCGGCTCGATGCTCGCAGCGGTTGCCCTGCCCAGCAACGCCAAAACCCTTTTCCAATTGTCCTCGGCCATGAAGAACCTGCAGGTACTCGAACGCACCGCATTCGGCCTTGATGACAAGGAGCAGTCGAAAGACTCCGACGAACTCTCGCAACTGATGGACGAACTATCGAAGGACGCCTGACATGAAGCCCGAGCACATGAAGCTGCTCCGGGATCGATTCTGGCGACTGAATAACCTCTACTTCATCACCGACAAGCAGGGGAAGAAGGTTCGCTTCCGCATGACGCAGGAGCAGATCGATTACTTCCAGGGGATGCACACTCGAAACATTATCCTCAAGGCGCGGCAGCTGGGCTTTACGACTCTGGTCTGCATCGTCCAGCTGGACGCTGCGCTGTTCGAAGCTGCTAAGTGCGCGCTGATCGCTCACACCCTGAACGACGCCAAGAGGCTGTTCCGGGAGAAGGTCAAACACGCCTACGACAATCTGCCCAAGGAGATCAGGGCAGCCAACCCGGCACGCAACGACGCTGCCGGGGAGTTGGTGTTCAGCAAAGGCGGCTCACTGTATGTCTCGACCTCATTCCGCGGCGGTACGCTGCGTTACTTGCACGTTTCCGAATTCGGGAAGATCTGCGCCAAATTCCCACACAAGGCGCGTGAGATCGTCACCGGCGCCTTCGAAGCCGTGGCCGCTGAATGCTTCGTCACCATCGAGTCGACAGCAGAAGGTCGGGCTGGATACTTCTTCGACTACAGCCAGTCTGCCGAGAGGCAGCAAATGGCCGGCGTGCCCCTGGGTCTGCTGGACTGGAAGTTCTTTTTCTTCAGCTGGTGGCGCAACCCGCTGTACTGGCTGGATTCGACCGACGTCGTCATCCCGGACCGGCTGACCAAGTACTTCGACGACCTGGTCGCCAAGCATGGCATCGTCACAAACCCAGGCCAGCGCGCCTGGTACAGCGCCAAGGAAAAGACCCTCGGCGAAGACATGAAGCGCGAATACCCATCGATACCTGCCGAAGCATTCCAGCAGACGATCGATGGTGCCTACTACGCCAAGCAATTCACCAAGCTGTATGCGGCCCAGCGCATCGGCAAGCTGCCAGACAACAGCCACTTGCCGGTTCACACGTTCTGGGACATCGGCGTCGGCGACTCCACGGCAATCTGGTTCGTCCGCATCGTTGGCGACGAATACCACGTCATCGACTTCTACCAGAACAGCGGGGAAGGCCTGCGGCACTACATGAAGGTGCTTAAGGATCGAGGTTACACCTACGCAGAGCACTGGGGTCCGCACGACATCGACAACCGGGAATTCGGCAGCGATGGCAAGACCCGCCGAGAGCTCGCCCGAGAGGGCTACGAGATCGACGGTCAGCGCTATTCGATGACGTTCCAGGTGGTGCCGAAGCTCGGTATCGACGAAGGCATCGAGCAGGCCCGCGAGATCCTTCCTAAATGCGCTTTCGACGAAGCCAAGTGCGAGGAAGGCATCACCGCCTTGGAGAGTTACCGCAAGGAGTGGGACGACAAGCGTGGGTGCTGGAAGGACAAACCCCTTCACGATTGGTCCTCTCACCCGGCCGATGCATTCCGGTACTTCGCTGTCGCCCAAAGCGCAAGGAAGCCGGTCAAATCAATCAAAATGGGATTCGCACGCTAATGGCAGACGTCACCTACACCCGCCCGGAATACGACGCGGCACAGTCCCGTTGGCGGCTGGTGCGCGACGTGTGCAAGGGTTCCGAAACAGTCAAAGCTCGCGGCGATGTCTATCTGCCGAAGCCGAATCCGCACGATACTAGCCAGGAGAACGTCGAGCGGTACAAGGGGTACAAGCAGCGCGCCGTGTTCTACAACGCCACCGGCCGGACGAAACACAGCCTAGTGGGCGCAGTGTTCCGGACCTGGCCAACGCTGACTGTCCCCGTGGCTCTCGACTATGTATCGAAAGACATTGATGGGCAGGGCGTGAGCATCTACCAGCAGTCGCAGTCGGTTATAGGGCATTTGCTCGAAGTTGGGCGCCACGGGCTGCTGGTGGATTACGCCGCTGTGAAGGCCGGCACCGTGAGCAAGGCCGATGAGCAGGCAGGCCGTGCCCGGGCGAGTGTCGCCAGCTACCCGGCCGAGTCCATCAGGAACTGGAAGACTCGCAAGGTCGGTGGTCAGCACCTGCTGAGCCTGGTTGTGTTGCGCGAAGAGGTGGACATCGATACCGATGACGGCTTCGGCAGTGAGCGGGTCGTACAATATCGGGTGCTGCGCCTAGACGTTTCCGGCGTATACACGCAGGAAGTCTGGCAAGAGGGCAGCAGCGAAACTGCGATGATCACTCCGCCTTTCACGCCATTGAATGGTCTTGGGCAACCGTGGAAGTTGATCCCGTTCCAGTTCCTGGGCAGCGAAAACAACGACACCAGCATCGACGACTCGCCGCTGTACGACATGGCTGTGCTCAACATCGGCCACTACTGCAACAGTGCGGACTACGAGGACTCGGTGTGGTTCTCCGGACAGCCACAATTCTGGATATCCGGGCTTGATGAAGCCTGGCGCGATCACTTGGAAGCGAACGGTATCTATGTTGGCTCTCGGGCGCCCCTGACGCTCCCGGCCAACGGTTCGTGCGGCTTTGCTCAGCCTGAACCGAACACTCTCGTCAAGGAGGCCATGGACGCCAAGAAAGAGGACATGGTTTCGCTCGGCGCCCGGTTGATCGAACGTGGCAGCGCAGTGAAAACAGCGACTCAGGCTGACAACGATAGCGCCGCCGAGCATAGCGTCCTGTCGCTTGTAGTGAGCAACGTCAGCGAGGCATACAGCCAGTGCCTGATCTGGATGGCCGAGTTCGTAAATGCCCCGGGCGAACCCCTCTACAAACTCAATCAGGACTTCAGCCAGATCACCCTGGACGCGACGATCCTTTCGGCACTGTTCAATGCAGTGCAGGGCGGCAAGCTGCCGGCGGGCGACTTCTGGCAGTACCTGCGCGATCGTGGGGTTATCGATCCAGAAAAGACCGACGACCAGATCCGCGATGAACTGGAAACCGAGAATCCCGGTCCCGACCTGGATGACGACGAGGTAATCCCGAATGGCGGCAAACCAAGCGATCCTTGATGCCACGATTCGGCACGCCGTCTTCCTCGAGCAACTGAAGTCGGGGGAGGTGGCGAAGTTCGGGCCTTTTCTCAAAGAGATCGACCGCTCGATTCGTGAGCGGCTGACCCGGGTCGACCTGACGGATTACACCGTCGCTCGGCTGGAGAGGCTGCTGAGCGAAGTCGACAGCCTGTTGCTGGGCATTTTCGATCGGTACAGCGAGAAGCTGAACCTCGACCTGGTGGATATCGCCAACTACGAGGCCGAGTTTGAAGCAACCAGCCTGACCCGGGCAGCACCGGTGGGTGTTTCGTTCGACGCCGCGGTGCCGGGTGCCGCCGCGATTCGGGCAGCCATTCTCACCAATCCGCTCAGCGTGCGCGGTGTGGACGGCGGGAAGCTGCTCGAATCGTTTATTGAGGGATTCACCAGTACCGAGCGGCAACACCTCACAGGCGCGATCCGGCAGGGCTTCTTCGAAGGCCAGACCAACTTCCAGATCATCAAGAACATTCGCGGTACCAAGGCGCTGAAGTACAACGACGGCATACTGGCCACGACCAACCGGAACGCCGGTGCGATCGTACGGACAGCGGTGCAGCACGTCGCTACCCAGGCGCGCATGGAGACGCTGAAAGAGAACTCAGATGTCGTTCAATCGGTGGAGTGGGTCAGCACCCTAGACACAAAGACGACCAGCCAGTGCCGAACGCTCGACAAGCGCCGGTTCAAACTGACCGAGGGGCCGCGGCCGCCGATTCACATTAACTGTCGCTCGACAGTTGTTGCGGTGACGCGCTTCAGTGCTTTGTTCGCCAAGGATGCCACCCGGGCATCCATCGGTGACGGTGGCGCCCAGCAGGTGAGGGCAGATCTCAGCTACTACGACTGGCTCAAGCAGCAGCCGGCGGCGTTTCAGGATAGGGCTATCGGCCCGGTTCGGGCGAAGCTGTTCCGTGAAGGTGGTCTGAGCGTCGAGCGTTTCGCTGAGCTGCAGCTTGATCGCAACTTTGCGCCTCTGACCCTTGTTCAAATGAAGGCTCTTGAACCGCTGGCTTTTGAACGTGCCGGGTTGCTATAAAGCCCCCATTAATTTGGAGGTGGCATGAAATATCTACTGCTGATAGTGGCCTTTATTGCCTGCATTCTCTGTGGGTTTGCTGGTTTAACCATGGGAGTCAATCTCAATCCAGCCACTACTACGCGATATGTTCCAAATTGGGGGAGTATCGGTGATTGGGTTTCTGGTCTCGGAGCTTTGCTCGCTGTTGGAGTTGCTCTTTGGCAGTCCTATATTCAGCGCAAAGAGGATGTTGAGGACCTTGTAATAAATCAGGCTCAGGGAAATGATCGGTGGAGAGTATCGGTCGTGTCAAAAGGCAAAAGACCTGCACGGGTGCAATGGATCGGATTTTACTCCCGTGAGATTGATACGATTTTGCCAATCAAGAGTTTTGTGTTTCATGGTGACGATGCATCATTGCCTCAAACGCTCAGCTACGCGGAAGACATTCAATTCGTGACTCGCCCAGACTTATTCCTGGATCTTGCGATAAACGCGGTTGTCACATTTGATGATTCGCTGAAGGATCTAGAGATTCACGTCAAGACGACGCTAGGTGTATTTAGAGCCCCTGTCCTTGAAGAAACAAAAGACGCATTTCGTGCTGCAATAAAGAAGCAGCATGATGATTACGTGAATGCAGTTGTTGTTTGAAGAATCTCAGCGTCAAGCTGTCGGGTGATCGTTGACTGAGCACGGGGATCTGCATATACAGTCCGTTCTTTCTTTTTTTTTTTGGTAAGTCATGAGCGAAGAACGAGACATCCCCGAGCCAGAACACGACCACCTGCTCGATCATGAATTCCACGATGACGAGTCATGGGTTGAAGAAGACGCTCAAGCAGCTTTTGACGAAGAAGACAATGACGTTGATTTTCTTGATCAGATCGATCAGGAGGAATGACCCGAAGGGTCTACATGTTTCAAATCAAGCCCTGGCATCCGCCGGGGTTTTTTTATGCCAACGATTTAAACAGGCCTCGTCAATGACGGGGCTTTTTCATATCTGCGGGCAGGGCCTGCAAATCGTCTCTGGGAGACAAAAAAATGGGTTTGAAATATCAGCTGGACACTCTGGATGGTCTCGAAGACTCCGTTAAATCGCTCTACACCGAGAAGGAAGGAAAGTTTGTCCTCGGTATTGAAGGCCTGCCGCAACCAGAAGACGTATCTGGCCTGAAATCCAAGGTCCAAGAGTTGCTGGACGAGAAGAAGGCCGCCGACAAGGCGCGCAAGGATGCTGAAGAGCAGGCCCGACTCGATCGCGAGGAAGCCGCTCGCAAGTCTGGCAACGTCGAAGAGCTCGAACGATCCTGGACTGAAAAATACAACCGCCGCGAAGCTGAGCTGAACGGCATGTTGGAGCAGGAGCGTGGAACGCTGAGCGGACAGATCCGGGATCTGACCGTTGGCCGTACCGCTACCGATATCGCGTCCGCCCTGGCAATCCCGGGCAGCGCCAAAGCCCTGTTGCCGCATATCGAGCGCCGCCTTGGCGTCGAGCAGCGCGACGGGAAGCCTGTTGTGGTCGTCCTCGATCCGCAGGGCAAGCTCTCGGCGGCAACGCTGGATGAGCTGAAAGCAGAATTCGCAAACGACACGGCGTTCGCGCCGTTGATCGCGGGTAGCAAGGCATCGGGCGGCGGGGCTGCTGGTGCTGGAGGTGGCGGCGGGGCCGCAAAAGGAAAAATCGGCGGCACCAAAGAGGAACGCACGGCTGCAATCGCGAGCCGGTTCCCGGATCTCCCTCAATCGTAAGGAATAACTCATGTCCCTGTCGCAAATGCAGGTTTTCAACGAATACATCATGCCGGCGACTCTCGAGACGCTGGATCAGTACCTCGCCGCTTTCAACGCCGCAAGCCGCGGTGCAATCGTGCTGTCCCCGGACGGCTTCACGGGCGACTTCCTCCAAGAGTCGTTCTTCCAGACCTTGGCGGCAGCCCAGCGCCGCGTGGACCGTTACAGCGCAAACGCCGCAGTCGCTGCCACCGACCTGACCGAGCTGAAGAACACTTCGGTGAAGGTAGCCGGCGGCTTCGGTCCGATCCGCTACGAGCCATCGCAGATGACCTGGCTGGAACGCCCAACTGCGCAGGGCGTCGAAGTGGCGAGCCGCGCATTCGCTGAGATCCTGCTCAAGGACCAGCTGAACACTGCAATCGCTGCACTGGTTGCCGCGATCACCGCTCAGGCCGCAGCTGTCAACGATGTGTCGGCTACCGCAGGCATCACCTACGCCGGTCTGAACAACGCCCATGCGAAGTTCGGCGACGCAAGCCAGAACCTTGTAACCCAGGTGATGCAGGGCACCAGCTACCACAAGTTGGTCGGCCAGAACCTGGCAAACCAGCAACAGCTGTTCCAGGCGGGCAATGTTCGCGTCGTGGACATCCTCGGCAAGATTTCCGTGGTGACGGACGCCCCTGCGCTGATGCAGGCCGGTACCCCAAACAAGGAAATCATTCTGTCCCTGGTGCAGGGCGCGGCGTTGGTGCACGACGGTCGCGACATCATCAGCAACGTCCAGACCACCAACGGCAAGGAGCGTATCGAAACCACGCTCCAAACCGATTACACCTTCGGCCTGGGCTTGAAGGGTTATACCTGGGACACCACCACCGGTGGCAAGTCGCCAACCGACGCCGAACTGGCGACCGGTACCAACTGGGACAAGACTGCCACCAGCATCAAGCACACCGCCGGTGTCGCTCTGATCGGTGACGCTTCCAAGTAACTCCTGAATGTTGAGCCGGGCGACGTGCCCGGTTCAACGAGGTAATGATCATGAGCCAAAAAAATATCTGGTACTTGCCCGGTCCATTCCACCAGTACCAGGAAGATGTGAAGGCGCTGGCCAAGGAAAACGGTCTGCGCATTGTCGACGCGAACGCCACCGGAAGCCGCGAGGATGAGGCTGACGATGTTCCGGAGGTGACGGTTCGACAGGTTGAGTCGGCGCCGGTAATGCTGATCGACGGCCAGGGTGGTGTCGATGGTGCTGCGCTGCAGGAGCTCATCGACAAGTTATATGCTGAGCGCGATGGCATCGTGCTGCTGATCGAAGCGGCCGAAGGCCTGTCGGAGCTGGAACATCCGGGTGCTGGCGAATTACCGATCCGCTTGTTCGATGCGCTGAAAGCCTTCCACGAAGGTGTCGTCACCATCGAGGGTGAACGCGATACTCTGGCGGGCGAGGTCGAATTGCTCCGCGCTGAAGTCGAACGCCTCAAGTCGGCAGTGGAGCCCGTCGACAATGCCGAAAAGATCGCAAGCCTCAAGGCGCAGCTCGACGCTGCCAACGTGACGTATCGGGCGAATGCTTCGGTAGAATCACTGGAAAAGGCAGTTGCCGATCTGCCAAGGGCTTAATAATACGGGTGCCAGGGTTTGGGGCGTCCGAATCCAACCCATACAGCGAGCTGATTCATGACTCTCATCATTGAGGACGGTACCGGCAAGCATGACGCCGAAAGCTACGCATCCGCCGAGGATCTGACGTTTTACGCGGTGAAGTTCGGCGTCGTCATTCCTGCGGAAGAGCCTGCGCAAGAAGCGCTGCTGCGCCGGGCCGCCTTGGCGATGGATGGCAAAAGCTGGAAGGGGCGCAAGACCAACAGCGAACAAGCCCTGGCCTGGCCGCGCCGCGGTGTTGAACTCGATCAGGAGATCAAACCCGACAACTACCTGCCGGCGCGAATCCAGTACGGCCAGATGGCCCTGGCTGCCGAGATTCATCAGGACGACATCGATCCGATTGAGAAGCGTAAAGGAGCGGTAACGCTTGAGCGCGTCGAGGGCGCGGTAACTCGCGAGTACGCGACGATCCCGAACACCAGCGGCCGACTGTTGCCCGCGGCGCCGGATCGGCCGAGCGCCACGCAGTTTGCCGACTATCTACAGAAACGAGGGCTATTCGCGGTGCGCGCATAGCCGAACTGGAGACCACCATGGCCACCTTCTACGACGAAATGGCCGTGATGGCTCTGGAGATGATCACAGAGTTCGGCCAGCCCGTGACCATCCGGGCATTTACTGTCGGCGAGTACGACCCGGAAACTGGTACCGCACCGCCCGACACGATCACAGAGCAGACTGCCCAAGGCATCCTGCTCGACTTCACAGGTCAAGAATTCCAGAACAACAGCCTGATCAAGCAGGGCGATAAGAAGCTGAAGATCGCCGCGCAGGGACTTGAGTGGGCGCCTGACCTGCTGAACAAAATCATCGTTCAAGGCCACACCTGGTCAATCGTCCCGCCGCTGAAAGAGATCAACCCCGCTGGCACGCCGATTCTGTATGAACTGCAGGTGAGATCGTGAGCCGGGCCGGTGCCGGACAGTCCGGAAGTTTCGCCCTGAGCCTTGCCGAGTTCGCGGCCCAGGCAACGGAAGCCATCGACGCGAGCCTGCGCGAAATCATTATCGAGATCGGCAGTAGCGTCATCCGCATGTCGCCGGTGGGTAACCCGGAGATCTGGGCGCAGAACACCGTGGCCCGCCAGTACAACAAAGCGGTCGACGATCACAACAGCAGTCTCCGCAGCGATCCCGCCAACCTGACTAAGGCAGGCCGACTCAAGCCTGGCCGTAAGCTGAACGATGGAATGGATATCGTCGCGCCAGAAGGCTATGTCGGCGGGCGGTTCCGGGCCAACTGGCACCTTTCGATTGATGTCGTCGAGAACGTCACATTTGACGAGGTTGACCCCGGTGGCCAGGAGACGATTGCCGCGTTGGTTTCAGCCGTGAGCGACTTCACTGCCGGGCAGACCGCGTACCTCATCAACAACCTGCCGTACGCGATTCCGCTCGAGTTCGGACATTCGACCCAGGCCCCCGGCGGCATGGTCCGTATCACCGTGGCCCGCTTCCAGCAGATCGTGCAGGAGGCCATCAGGAACAACCAGGTATGAGCCACAACATCATCGCCTCGATCTATGAGGCCAAGCTGATCAATTGGGCAAAAGCCTTGCCGGTACCGCTAAAGGTCGTCGTCGAGAACGAGGCCTACACGCCCGCGAACGGCGCCACTTACCTGAAGGCATTCACGCTACCGGCTGACACCGCGAGCAACACGCTCGCTGGTGATCACAAGCTGTTCACCGGAGTGTTTCAGGTCAGCATCGTGACACCGTCCGGCAAGTTCCGTGGCGCGGCAGGCGCGATAGCCGACCAGATTGCCGCTTTGTTCCCTCTGTACGAGCGAATCACGAAAGGCACGCTCACCGTGGTGACCATGAGCCCGGTGGACCCTGGCCCTGGTATCGCTGACGACACCACCTACACGGTGCCGGTGTCTTTCATGTACCGCGCTGACACCACACCCTAATCCGCCCGTTGGGCAAACCCAGAACCCGCCGCTGAGCGGGTTTTGTCATTTCTGCACAGAGGAAACACCCGATGAGCGCCATTCTCCCCAACGGCTCCATTCTCGAAATCGCCGGGACTTTCAGCACTGCGAAGCCGGTCACCGCAATCACCAACGCCAATCCGGCGGTCGCCACGGCTGCGGCTCACGGCCTGGCTGACGGTGACGTCATCGTCGTCGCGTCCGGCTGGACCCGTCTGAACGACAAAGTCGCGCGCGTGGCTGAGTCGGACACCGGCACCTTCGAGCTCGAAGGCATCAACACCACCAACGCTGTTGTGTACACCGCCGGTGCTGGCGCAGGATCGGTGCGCGCTGCCAGCGGCTGGGCTCAGATCAGCCAGATCACCGACAGCACCAGTTCCGGTGGCGACCAGCAGTTCACCACTTTCGGCTTCCTCGAAGAGTCGGACGACCGCCAGCTGCCGACCACGAAGTCGCCGATCAGCATGACCATCACCGTGGCGGATGATCCTGATCTGCCGTATGTGGCAGTGGTGGAAGCAGCCGACGACGATCGTGCGCCGCGTGTGCTGCGTCTGACCCTGCCGAATGGCTCCGTGATCTACTACAACGCGTATGTGTCGATCACGTCGACTCCGACGCTGTCCCGCAACAACATCATGACCCGAACCATCACCCTGTCCCTGGCTGCACGCCCAACCCGCTATGCGGCAGCGGTGTAATCCATGGCTAAATTCTCGATTGCACCAAAGCCCACGTTTACCGTGGAAGTGGCAATCCCCCAGGTCGGCGGCAGGCCGGCCATGGTCCCGTTCACGTTCAAATACCGTGATCGCACGGAATTGGCCGAACTGTTCGACGCCTGGAAGGAAAAGGCCGAGGCCATCGGTGAGCGCTTCAAGGGTACCGAGCCGACGCTGTCCGAAGTCACGGCGGCCGAGGTTGAGCAGGGTGTGGCCCAGATCAAGGATCTTGTCGTGTCGTGGGGCTTTGGCGACAAATTCAACGACGAGTCGATCACTGCCCTGGTGAAAAGCTGCATTGGTGTCTCTGACGCTGTAGTGAAGGCTTACAGCGATGCATTCGGCAATGCCCGCTTGGGAAACTGACGGCCGCCGCCCGGGCGCTGTATGAGCCCGGGCCATCGGAATCGGCCCTGGCTGCCTTCGGGCTGACCAAGGCGGATATTCCTGGCGTGGAATACGAGATCTGGCCGGATGGCTGGCTCTCGTTCCTCGTCATGGATGCCATGGGCACTCAATGGCGAACCGGCGCGTGCGGCGCAACAGGTCTTGACTACGGGGTGCTGCCAAACGTGATGCGGCTCGTCGGCGTTCCGGCGAAGGATCGCCCCCGCGTTTTTCAGGACATCCGCGTCATGGAGTCGGAAGCCATCGCGGTCATGGCTGAGGCACGCGATAACAGCCCGTAAAAACGGGCACTTATTCAAGGTGAGTCGATGAACATTGCAGAACTCGGCATCAAGGTCGATTCGGCTGATGCCGCCAACGCTGCGAACGATCTCGACAAGTTGACCAAGGCCGGTGATCGCGCTGAACAGTCCGCCGTTGGCCTGATGAAAGAGATGGAGGCGCTGGAGAAGTCGCTGTCGAAGGGCGCGACCACCACGCAGGAGCTGGCCAAGCAGCGCGAGAGCCTGGCGAAACTCACTCAAACCGGCGCATACGGTGAAGCTGAATTCACCAAAATCAGTGCGCAGCTCGACAAGCAACAGGTCGCCCTGGCCAAGTCCACCATGGACGAGCAGAAGGCTTTGAACAGCCTGCTGGGGGCAATTGACCCGGCCCGGGCAGCTATGGCCAAACTGGATGGTCAGGTTGAGCAACTGGGCAAGCATCTGGATGCTGGTCGCATCAGTCAGGACCAGTACAACAGCGCACTGAGCAAGATCGACAAGGACTACGACAAGCTCAACAAAACCGCCACCGGCTTCGACAAGTTGCGCCTCGGGACCCGCCAGGCGCAGGAAAATGTCGTTCAGCTCGGCAACGCGCTGTCGTCTGGCGATTGGGGTAGCGGTGTTCGTGCCGTTGCGCAACTGGGCGCGGGCGCGGGCGCCTCTGCCGCCGGACTTCTCGCCATCCTTGCACCTATCGCCCTGGCTACTGCCGCTGTGGGTGGCTTGGCTGTCGCCTACTACAAGGGCAGCAAAGAGCAGGACGCCTACAACAAATCCCTGATCCTCACCGGCAACTATGCCGGTGTGAGCGCTGCGCAGTTGGGCGACATGGCGCGCCAGGTGAGCGCCACGGTAGGCACCACCGGGCAGGCGGCCGAAGTGCTCGCACTACTGGCGGGAAACGGGAAGATCGCCGGCGAGAGCTTCGCCGAAATTACCCAGGCTGTCGTGTCGATGCAGGAGGCCACAGGCAAGGCAGTCAGCGAAACGGTCGCTGAGTTTTCCAAGCTGGCTGATGATCCGGTCAAAGCATCTGCTGCGCTGAATGAGCAATACCACTACCTGACGGCCTCGGTTTACTCGCAGATCGCGGCCCTGGAAGAGCAGGGCGACCACGCAGGGGCGGTCAAGCTCGCGACGGAGCAGTACGCCGACGCGATTAATGATCGAACCCCCAAAATTCTGGAAAACCTGAGCTATTGGGAGAAAGGCTACAACTTGGTAGCCCGCGCAGCGGACAGGCTGAAAGATATTGGTCGGCCTAATCTGGATCTCGATATTTTCTTCGCGCAGCGGAGTTTAGATAACGCGAAAGCAGGAAATGTTGGGCTGTTCCAGGACAAACAGGTCATGGTGGAGTACTACCAAGACCAGCTCAACATGCTGGAGGATCAGAAGGCCGCGGCTGCTGATATTGCCAAGTGGGAAGGCGAACAGGCGAAGGCGCAGCAAAGCGCAGTCGTAGCGATGTCCAAAGTGGACGCCATCACTAAGTCCTCACTGACCAACGAGCAAAAGCGCGCCGAGGCAATCAAGGATTACAAGAAAAGCCTGGACGATATCCGCAAGGTCGATCCGAACGACTCCCGGCTTGATCCAGCTGCGGTTGCCAAGAACATCGCGAACATCTACGACAAGTTCAAGGATCCGAAGGTCGCTGCGGGCAGTGTCGACACTACCGGCTTCAACAACGCGAAGAACGCACTGGCCGAAACCCTGGCCTACTACAAAAACGCCGACAAGGAGTTGGAAGCATCCCAGCGCGCCGGCGTGATCAGCCAGGCCAGTTACACCGAGCAGCGGATCAGCCTGTTGAAGCAGCAGGCCGACGAAGTCGCCCAGGGCTACCAGGCGGAGATCGATGCGCTTGAAGCTGCCAAGGCGAAGAAGGGCACCACTGGTGCCCAGATCATCCAGATTGATCAGAAGATCGCCGACGCCCGAACCGCAATGGTCAAGGCTCAGCAGGACAGCGACAGCGAACTGGCAGTCATTGCAACGAACGAAGAGGGGCGATTGCGCAAGCAGACGCTGGCCGTCAACACGTACACCAGCGCTTTGCAGCAGCAGGTCGACACGCTTCGTCAGCAGGGCCTGCGCGCAGCATCGAGCCTCGGCCAGGGAGACCGGCAACGCGGGCTGACGGATCAGCAAAACGGAATCGACGACCGCTTCAATCAGCAGCGCCTGGAACTGGCCAATCAATACGGCGACGGCTCGCGCGGCATGAGCCTCGACGAGTACACCCAGAAGCTGGCAGCGCTGAAAGCCACTCAGCAGGGTCTGCATGACACGGTGCGGGCCAACTACGACGACATGACGGATGCCCAAGGCGACTGGAGTGCCGGCGCGTCGTCGGCTTGGCAGAACTACCTGGAGTCGGCACGGGATGTTGCGGGGCAAACGAAGAGCCTGTTCACCAACGCCTTCAGCTCGATGGAGGACGCAATCGTCAACTTCGCCATGACCGGGAAGCTGTCGTTTGCCGACTTCACGAAGTCGATCCTCGCAGACATGGCGCGAATCGCCACACGGCAGGCCAGTTCTGCGCTGCTGGGCAGCCTGGTCGGCGCGGCAACCGGTTACTTCGCCGGCAGTGGTTCGTCGCCGTCGTCAGCAGGGTCTACTCAGGGTGGCTACTCCAATGTCGATTTCTCTGGTTATCGCGCTGCTGGCGGCCCAGTCGCAGCCAACTCCTTGTACGAGGTCAACGAACTCGGTCCGGAGCTCTACAACGAGGGCGGCCGATCATTTCTCATGACCGGTGCGAACGGCGGTAGCGTCACTCCGCTCACTTCCGGCGCACGTATTGCGGCAATGAGTGGTGGTGGCGGAGAAGGTGGAATCAGCATCAACGCGCCGGTCAGCGTCGTTACCCAAGATCGAAGCTCTGAAGGGATGCAACTCGATCAGCAGGCGCTGACACAAAACCTTCAAACGCAGATGAAGGCCGCAGCCGAAAAAGCTGTGGCCGAATCATGGCGGCCAGGTGGTACCAGCTTCCGTAACGTCAATGGGAGGGCCTGATGGCAATCGAGACATTCACCTGGCCAACAGAACGCGGGAGTTCACCCGAGATTACCTATCGGGTGCGCACCTCAAAGTTCGGTGGCGGCTACAAGCAGGAAGTAGGTGATGGGCCGAACAACAAGGAAGACTCCTACCCAGTCACCTACAGCGGCCCGCAGGCCAAAGTACTGGAGATCATGGAGTTCCTTGACCGTCACGCTGGTGCGAAAGCCTTCCTTTGGACGACGCCATTGGGTCAGCTCGGCTTGTTCAGCTGCAAGAATCCCGTGCCCACCCCGGTGGGCGGCGGCGTTTTCAAACTCACCGCCACGTTCGAGCGTGCATTCCATCCATAAGGGGCAACCATGCCGCTGATTAGTGACATCCAGGTGCTTGAGCCTGGCAGTGAAGTCTTGCTCTTTGAATTGGACGGCACGGACTACGGGGCGGATATTCTGCGTTTTCATGGGCATGCAATACCGCACTCGGCGGCAGAGTTGATCGCTGCTGGCGCTGATGCCGACCAGTTGCCGGCGAAGGCGATCTACTGGCAGGGCAATGAATACAGCGCCTGGCCGATGCAGATCGATGGCATCGAGGCGAACGGCGACGGCACCGCGGTTCGGCCGACACTGTCTGTGGGCAACGTCAACGGGCGCATCACCGCGCTTTGCCTGGCCTTCGAGGATCTGCTCGAATTCAAGCTGACGATGCGGCACACGCTCGGCACCTACCTTGACGCGGCGAACTTCCCGGCCGGCAACCCAGCGGCCGACCCAACCCAAGAGACGATCGAGGTCTGGTACATCGACCAGAAAATGAACGAGGACGGGGAGAACGTCAGTTGGGAGTTGGCCAGCCCTGGCGATGTCGGTAATGAGTCAATCGGCCGGCAAGCCACAACGCTGTGCCATTGGTGTCTTATCGGCGGATATCGCGGACCGAACTGCGGCTACACCGGCCCGTACGTCACGAAGGACGGCGTCATCACCGACAACCCTGAACTGGACCAATGTGACGCCACGCTTGGAAAGGGCTGCATCCCGCGCTTCGGCGAGGGTAACCCGCTGCCGTTCGGTGGCTTCCCGGCTGTTTCTCTGATTGCCAGGAGTTGACCATGCGCAAGCACATCTTGAACGCCATCCAGGCGCACGCGGCGGCCGAGTACCCGAAAGAGTGCTGCGGGCTGCTGCTGTCGGTCGGACGAAAACAGCACTACTTCCCGTGCCGCAACGTTTCCAGCGAGCCGAACGAAGAATTTCGGATCGATCCGGAGGAATACGCCGCGGCCGAGGATATAGGCGAAGTGATCGGCGTCGTGCACTCGCACCCAGATGCAACCAGCCGACCTTCACCGCGCGACCTGGCTATGTGCGAAGCGACGGCCATCCCGTGGCATATCCTGAGTTGGCCGGAGGGCGATCTGCGCACCATTGTCCCGACCGGAGACGTCCCGCTTCTGAAACGTCCGTTCGTACATGGTGCGTGGGACTGCTGGCAGGTCTGCGCCGATTGGTACAAGCGCGAGTGGGGGCTGGAGTTCGAAGCCTTCAAGCGCGCCGACGGCTGGTGGGAGAGCAAGGACAACACCAGTCTGTACGAGGCCAACCACGAGGCCGCCGGCTTTTACCGCGTTGACCAGCCGCAGCGCGGCGACATGATCGTGATGGAAGTAGGGCGGACGGTTCACCCGAACCATGCCGGGATATTTCTTGGCGACGATCCGGCACTACCGGGTGAGGATGCCGCAACGTTTGGCCCAGGCCCGTTCCTGCTGCACCACCTGTACGGACGGCCGTCAGAGGTCATCGTCTTCGGCGGTCCGTGGCTCGACCGTACGCGCCTGATACTCAGGCACATAAATGCGCAACCACTTACATGATGCGGCGTGGCCGCTGGAGTGTGTCATGAGTCAAATTATTCGCCATGCAACGGCCGGTCTTGTAGATCCCTTCCCTGGAAATCGTGACGCAGGGAAGGTATTGGATTGGCTCAGTCGCCAGATTTCTCAGACGAAACTGGGGAAAGACCTGTTAGCAGAGCTTCAAGAGGAGCATGGTAAATCGAGTCGCCGCCTTTGAATTTTGGTTGTTCTGGAAGTTTGGACTTCAGCACTTCAACCAATTCAATCATTTTATTGCGCTTATCAAATCCGGTGGCTGCTAGGGAAACTCCGATTGCGGTCAGCGCAGCGAGAGTACCAGCCTCAAACGGTGTGATAACGTGATCGCCGCTGCTCGCCTCTACCTTCTTTTCGACTGATTTCAGTCGCTCATCAAGACTTTGCATGCTAATTCCAGCAGTGTTTTCGCTCACATTGACCTCCAGGTCATAAACGCGCCGAAATTGGCGCTACCCCAGTCCTTGGGCTTGCAGGCAAAGGACTGGGAATCCTTCAATTCGTTTTTTAGCGAACCGGGTAAACACCAGACAAAAGAAATTGAGCTAACGCATATGGTCGCTCTTCTTTCTTCTGGTAAATATCCAAGTACTCCTGCGCACCGTCGACCCGTCCAGCAAGGCATTCAGCGTGCTGAATATGGTTTCGAATCATGCTGAAGTTTTCATTGCCCATGCGCTCGCTGAGAAATGCTGCAGCGAAACCCTGGCGAATGTGCGCATCGTATTCTTCCCCAGAAACCTTTCCGTTTTTTGCTACCTCTATTGCTGCTTGGTAAACCCCAAAGCAGTAGCCAAGCGCATAGTAGGTGTGACTTCTGGCGTAGAACTCCTTGAGTGCACCGCCAAGTTCGAATTGCATATGTATGATTCTGGTGCCTAGCTCAATGCTTTCAACTCGCGACTTTTCTTCCGACTTACCCTTACTAAACCAACCCATGGTCTGCCTCGGCGCGATTACTGTTTGATGGGGAGTGGCACAAAGCTACCTTTGCGGGCACCCAATACGCCACTGGCCTTTCATCCACACTGGATGCCTGGACAGTGCCAAGCTACAGTGCACCATTTCCCACAGGAGTGACCTGCATGAAATTGATCGTAGGAGCGTTGGCGGTAGCGCTGTTGGCGGGGTGCACAACTCCTTCTGACCTTATGAAAGAGGCGCCCGAGCTGTCAGCGAACACCAAAAAAGACCCGAAGACTTATGCGCTTTGTGTTTACCCGTCATGGCAAGACTATAGATCCAGCGCAGTTATGAGTGAGACATCAGCAGGCTACAGGCTCGTTGCCGGCAACGATATGAATGGTCAGACCGATGATGTTTTGGATATCAGGAAAATCAAAGGTGGGTCTGCTGTGAAGCTTTATCAGCGCATGGCCTGGCAACAATTGGGCAGAGCCGAGCTTAAAAAATCTTTTAATAGCTGCCTCTAAAGTCGGAAATTCAAAGACCGCCTTCGGGCGGTTTTTTTACGTCTGGAGAAAAACATGACTACGACATCCGCTAGCGATCAGACAATGACCACCATTTTGCTGTCTGGCCCACTGATCAAGCTTTTTGGGCGAATTCATTATCGACAGCTTGGCACCAAATCAGTCGGAGAGGCTTTCAAGGCACTCAAATGCACGCTCGATGGATTTGAGGCGGCGATAAAAAATCTTGAACGTCGCGGCATGCGCTTTGCGATTTTCCGAAATCGGAAGAACGCGCCGGAAAAGGATTTTTCTCTAGGCGGTACTCAAGAGATTCGTATTGTTCCAGTGATTGGCGGTAGCAAGCGCGCTGGATTTCTCCAAACGGTCATTGGCGCAGTGCTGATTGCGGCATCTTTCATCCCTTTACCTGGTTTTCAAGCGCTACTCCCTGTTGGCATTGCGCTCGTTGCCGGCGGCGTAATCCAAATGCTCAGCCCGCAGGCATCAGGACTCAAACAGAGCGCATCCCCCGAAAACTCCCCGTCCTACGCATTCGGTAGCGCCAAGAACACCACGGCCAGCGGCAATCCTGTTCCGATCTGCATCGGCGAGCGGCGGTGGGGTGGAATGATCATCTCGGCTTCGATCCTGGCCGAAGACAAAGCGTAATCAGAGCGCAATGCACAGACCGCCCGCGAGGCGGTTTTTTAATGCCTGGAGGAAAGCATGGGCGCAGCACTACAGATGGACATCCATGGCGAGAAAGGCGGCAGTAGCAAGCCGAAGTCGCCTTCCGAAGCCAGCGACAGCCTGCGCTCGACCAACCTGGCAAAGCTCCTGATCGCCGTGGGCGAGGGCGAGTTCGACAGCGTCCCGACCGATTACGACATCTGCCTGGACAACACGCCGATCCGTGATGCCAGCGGTAACTACAACTTCCCCAATGTGAAGTGGGACTGGCGCCCAGGATCGGTTGATCAGACCTATATCCCAGGCATCCCGGCAGTCGAGAACGAGACCTCGCTGAACGTCGAGTTGCGCAGCGATGCACCGTGGGTGCGCTCAATCACCAATACCCAGTTGTCGGCCGTACGCATGCGTCTGGCTTGGCCAGCGTTACAACGGTCAGACGACGAGGGCAACGTTGGCGGTTATCGCATCGAGTACGCCATCGACGTGGCCACCGATGGCGGTGCCTACCAGCAGGTGTTGGTCGATGCTGTCGACGGCAAGACCACGACGCGTTACGAGCGCTCGCGCCGCATTGATCTGCCTGACGCCACTACCGGCTGGCAGATCCGCGTGCGCCGCCTGACGCCCAACCAGAACACCAATAAGATCGCCGATACCATGCTGGTGGCCGGTTATACAGAAGTCATCGACGCCAAGCTGCGCTACCCGAACACTGCGTTGCTCTACATCGAATTCGATGCCGAGCAGTTCACCAACATCCCGGCTGTCACCGTGAAGTGCAAGGCGCGGCGCTGGATGGTGCCGAGCAATTATGACCCGATCCTGCGCACGTACACCGGTACTTGGGACGGTTCGATGAAGTCGGCGTGGACCAACAACCCGGCGTGGATCACCTACGGCGTGTGCACCAACGATATGTTCGGCCTGGGCAAGCGCATCAAGTCGTTCATGGTCGATAAGTGGGAGCTGTACCGCATCGCCCAATACTGCGACCAGCTGGTGCCGAACGGTCTCGGCGGCGTTGAACCGCGCTTTCTGTGTGACATGAACCTGCAGGGCAAGGCTGATGCCTGGTCACTGTTGCGCGATATCTCGGCAATTTACCGGGGCATGACGTATTGGGCGCAGGGCCAGCTGGTGATGCAAGCGGACATGCCGCGTGCGCAGGACTTCGACTACGTATTTACCCGGTCGAACGTCATCGACGGCAAATTCTCCTACGGCAGCGCCTCGGCGAAAACTCGCTACACCCGGGCGCTGGTCAGCTACGACAACCCGGCCAACAACTACGACACCGACGTCATTCCGTTCGCCGACCTGGATCTGCAGCGCCGTTATGGTGACCGCCCGACCGAGCTCAGTGCCATTGGCTGTACGCGAGCGTCCGAGGCCCAGCGCCGCGGGAAGTGGGCGATCCTCAGCAACAATCAGGACCGCACCGTCACCTTCAAGACTGGCATGGAAGGCGTGATTCCACTGCCGGGGCACATCATTCCGGTGGCGGATTCGCTGCTGGCTGGTCGTGAAGTGGGCGGCCGGATCTCGGCGGCGGCAGGGCGCGTGATTACGCTCGATCGCGACACGCAAGCAAAGGCAGGTGATCGCCTGATCATTAACTTGCCGGGCGGGCGCGCCGAAGGTCGGACCGTGCAGAGCGTGAGCGGCCGAGCCATCACCGTAACGGTGGCCTACGGCGAACCGCCGGTAGCGCAGTTGCAATGGGCGCTCGATGCGGATGACCTCGCCATCCCGCTGTACCGGGTTCTGCGCACCAAGCGCACCACCGAAGGCGACTATGAAATCAGCGCGCTGCAGTTCGAGCCGAGCAAGTTTGCTTTCATCGACACTGGCGCACGCCTGGAAGAGCGCCCGATCAGCGTCATTCCGATCACCGTGGTTCCGGCGCCGGCGAGCGTGTCGCTGTCGTCGACTTCTTCGGTGGTGCAGGGGCTGGCCGTGGCCACCATGACTATCAGCTGGCCCGCCGTAAATGGCGCGGTCGGTTATGACGTGGAATGGCGCAAGGACAGTGGCAACTGGATCAAGCTCCAACGCACCGGCGGTACGAACGTGGACGTGGTCGGTATTTACGCCGGTGCCTACGTGGCCCGCGTCCGGGCGGTGAGCGCCTTCGACATCTCGTCGATCTGGCGCAACTCGATCCTGACCAATCTCAGCGGCAAGCAGGGTCTTCCGCCAGCGGTGTCATACCTCACGGCCACGCCGCTGCTGTTCGGTATCTACCTGAAGTGGGGATTCCCGGCTGGCGCCGAGGACACCCAGCGCACTGAGATCTGGTACGGGCCAACCACAGACCTTGAGGCGGCGAGCAAGCTGACGGACCTAGCTTACCCTCAGAGCGACTTCTCGATGCTTGGCCTGCGGGCTGGCGTGACCTTTTACTTCTGGGCGCGCCTGGTGGACCGGATCGGCAACATCGGTCCGTGGTATCCGATTGGGATGGGTGTCCAGGGTCAATCAAGTGCAGACGCTGCGGCGATTCTGGAAATGATCGCCGGCGAGATTGGCCGCACGGAACTGGGGCAGGACATCCTCGACGAGATTGACAAAATCCCGGGGCTTCAGGCGCAGATCGATGCGCTGGACGGCCTCAAGGCGTATGACCCGGACGCAACGTACGAAGAGTACGACCTGGTCGTCGTCGGCAAGCGGATCTATCAAGCAACCGGTGACGTTCCGCTCAACACGCCGCCGCCTAACCCGGCTTACTGGCTCGACGTTGGCCAGACGGTGGAGACGGCCAATGGCTTGGCACAGCAGGTGGCGACCAACACGGCGGATATCACCGAGATCGACGGCGTGGTTACAGCCCAGGCGACTGCGTTTGAGGCGTTGCGTGCATCCTTTCGTGATGACGACGGGGAGGGCGACCTCGCCGATGCACTGAAGGGTTGGAGCAGCACAGCGGCGATCGCGAACGAAGAGAAAGTACGGGCTTCGGAAAACCTCGCCAGCGCACAGAAGATCACAACGCTGACTGCCGCTGTGGGCGAGAACGAGGCAAGCGTCACCGATCTTCGGCAGGTTGTGGCCACGGACAAGGAAGCCACCGCTACGGCGATCACACAGTTGACCGCTACGGTGGGCGAAAACACTTCAGCCATTCAGGAAACCTCTGAAGCCTTTGCTGACCTGGACGGCAACCTGAGCACGATGTGGTCGGTGAAAATGTCGGTTACTGCTAATGGGCAGTATGTCGCGGCAGGCATTGGACTTGGGATCGAGAACGTGGGCGGGGTGTTCCAAAGCCAGTTTTTGGTGGCAGCGGACCGATTCGCCATCGTCAACACCATCGCCGGCGGTGCCATTGCTGTTCCTTTCGCGGTACAGGGTGGCCAGGTGTTCATCAACTCGGCCTTTATTGCTGACGGCACCATCACCAACGCCAAGATCGGCAGTTACATCAGTTCGACCAACTACATCGCCGGCACGCAGGGCTGGATTCTCAACAAGGACGGAACGCTCGAAATCAATGGCATCGTTCCCGGTCAGGGCCGCTTGGTTATCAACTCACTGAACGTCTCGGTCTACGACGTCAATGGTGTGCTGCGCGTCCGTCTTGGTTATCTGGGGTGATAAATGGCATATGGAATGCGGGTCTGGGGCGCCGACGGCGCGCTTCAGCTCGACGAGAACTCTTTCACCATGCGGGTGGTTCTGTCGACGCTGGTCACCTTCCCAAACAACAACAAAGCGAATCAGGATTTCTCTGTCCCCGGAAGCGACGCCTCCAATTCGGTGGCGATCGTGATTCCCGTCGGCCCCTACGATGAAGGTAGCGCTCGTCAATTCGAAACTGAAATGTTGTCGGGGGTTGCGCGTGTTTACAATCACACACGCACGTTCGAGGCCAGTCTTTCCACCAGCGGGACCATGCGACTGATGGTCATAAGGTTTGCCTGATGAGCTTTGGACTTACCTTCATCAACAACAGTAACCAGGTTGTGATCGATTCAGAATTTGCGCGCCTCAATGTCATTTGCAGTGGACGTTACGCGCCGACTCAAGAATCAGGGCTGGGATCGACAACCTATTTCCCTCGCGTCATCACCAGTCAGGAGCCGCCATTGGTTTTCTGTCGGCCTGACACCGGCGGGATCGGTGGGCTTACGGCCATGCAGGTGATTGGTTCGGCAGGTAACTGGGTGGGGTTCTATGTCAGAGCTTATGACGTGAACACCAACCAACCCAATGGCCGTTACTTCGCTGCGACGTTCGGCGC
The DNA here is from genome assembly GCF_019145495.1 of Pseudomonas azerbaijanoccidentalis. Classification (GTDB taxonomy): domain Bacteria; phylum Pseudomonadota; class Gammaproteobacteria; order Pseudomonadales; family Pseudomonadaceae; genus Aquipseudomonas; species Aquipseudomonas azerbaijanoccidentalis. The sequence continues at coordinate 109,001 of NZ_JAHSTU010000001.1, forward strand.
TCAGGCGGTCTCGACTTATGGCATGCGGCTATGGGATGGATCGGGCAAGTTATTGTTCGACTCCGGCACAGCTAATGCCCTATTCACAAGGGCATTCCAGAACTGGGCCTATGTGCGTTCCGAAACATCAGCTACGGGAAGTACCCGAAGTTTTTACACCGTTAGCTTCAACTTCCCAGAGAACGAATATCTTCTGATCAACACATTCGGCATGAATATGTTGACCGGGTCCCCTGGCGGTCGAATGGTTAAAACCCTCTGGGACTTCAGCGCTGGGACGCTCTATGCCGTGACAGATGGGTTCTCCAATCCGTTTGCCTTTTTCATGCCGGCCGTGTTCGCAAAGCTCGCCGTCTAAACCAATTCAATAAAGGAAGTAGTCCATGCCCTGGTACAAATCAGGAACGGTCTCTGTCGCCTTGAATTCGAATGCCGTGATCGGCACTGGTACCGCATTTATTGCCAACGGTCGTGTCGGCGATGCCTTCCGCGGTCCCGATGGTGGATGGTACGAGATCACAAATATCGCGAGCGATACGGCAATGTCGATCTCTCCGAATTACCAAGGTGTGACGAACGCTGGCGGGGTGTACGCGCTGGCACCAATGCAAGGCTACGTGAAGGATTCAGCCGATGCGCTTCGTGCGCTGGTGAATCAGTTCGGTGGTGTGCTTGCGGTGCTTGGAACGGATCCGACACTGGCCGGCGTACGAGATGCGCTCAATCTCACCACTACAGACGGTTTATCGGAAGGCACAACCAACCTGTATTTCACCGCCGCCCGTGCGATTGCTTCGGCCCTAACCGGCTTTGTCACTACAACCAATTCGCCGGTGGTTGCGACCGATTCGATTGTTGTGGCCGCAGGCAAACTGCAGGCGCAGGTCGCATCTGCGCTGCCCAAGGCTGGCGGCACCTTGACAGGGCCAATCAACGACGCACCCGCTCAGACGATTGCCTCTGCCGCAACCGTCGATATTGGCGCCTCAACCTCAAATGTAGTTGCCATCAGTGGTACGACTACCATTACAGGGTTTGGCACCATTGAGGCCGGAGCTCGGCGGACGGTTAGATTTCTCGGTTCGTTACTGCTGACCCATAACGCGACTTCTCTAATCCTGCCAGGACAGGCAACTATCGCCACGGCAGCGAATGACGTTGCGGTCATGCTCAGCTTGGGCGGCGGTAACTGGATGTGTGTAGATTATGAGCGCGCAAACGGTAAGCCTGTGGCGTTCGCATTTGATCGGTCAAGCGTCGTCGGCACGGTCTCGCAAACTTCTGGACTGCCGACCGGGGCAATCGTTGAGCGAGGCTCTAACACTAACGGAAACTTTGTGAAGTACGCAGATGGGACAATGATTTGCTGGTACTACACATCTGTCTCGTACGCGCTCTCAACGCCCTACGGATCGCAGTTCATCAGCGCGTCACTGAGTTATCCATTCCCTGTCGGCTTCGTCGGGGTTCCGATGGTTGTTCCATCAGCTATTACAACCCCGCAAGTCGTATGGGCCGCAATCGAGGGCAGCGCAAGCGCGTCAGCGATGACCATGCGGTTAATTGGCGTAATAAACGGTGCCACTTCATACGCGGGTTACATCGCAATTGGGAGATGGTTCTAATGCTTATCAATCTTTCTCCGCAACGTCGGGACGACACATTAGAGGTCGTCAAGGCTGGCAACGTTCTGTCAGTCAACGGCAAAGACTTCGACTTTTCTCCGATGGGCGAGGGCGACACGTTGCCAGCGTCTGCCATTTCGTCCATCTGGTTCTTCGATAAAGTCGACCGAATAAACGGCGAGTTGGTGCTCACTCTTTATCTGCCCCTGCCATACAACTATAGCCATGAGCAGGCGTTTCCGGTGCCATTGGAAAGTGTTCCAGATGGACCGGTGGCTTTTCCGCTACCACTGCCAGTTGATCATGAAGCTGAGTTGGAACAAGAGGGTGCGCAGAATGAGCGGTAATATTGACTGGTCTCAATTAATAACAAAGGCAGCGAAGGACGCAGAGGTGGCCGCCGCCGAGCGAGCCGCCGCTGTTCAAATTGAGGACGCATGGCGCCTCAAGGAGACTGCATTTATCGCCGATCAGCTCATCGGCATTGAGGACGGCGACCCAGCTGCACTGCCAGGAACAGAGGCGGAGTGGCGGGCTTACCGGACCAAGGTTCGTAACTGGAAAGAAGGCGCGCAGTTCTTTCCAGACCTGACGCATCGCCCGATTCGCCCTGCATAAACAATCCGCTGCTGTAGGCCCGCCATCGAGCGGGTATTTTTTTGCCCGGAGAAAAGTGATGACCGTTCCTGAAAAAGACCGCGATATCCTCGCCCGCACGCTGTGGGGTGAGGCCCGAGGCGAATCATTGGCTGGCCTGCTCGCCGTGGCCTGGACCATCCGCAACCGAGTGGACGACGGCAAAGCCAAGTCGTGGTGGGGAGAGGGGTATGCCGGTGTGTGCCAGAAGCCGTACCAGTTCAGCTGCTGGAACAAGACCGACCCGAACTATCAGTTCCTGATCGGCGTGAAGCAGATCCTATTCCGCGAACTGGCCCAAGCGCGCATCGCTGCTGACCAGGTGATCGACGGCAAGGTGCCCGATCCCACCGGCGGGGCGACGCACTACTACGCTCTGTCCATGAAGAAGCCACCAGCTTGGGCGGCTAATGCAAAGCAGACCCTCAAGCTCGGCGGGCACGTCTTCTTCAAGGATGTGCCATGACAGCCTTCCGCAGACTTTCTCGTTCGCTGGCCACGACTGAAGAGGGAAGCTTGTGGTTCGAGTGCCCGGGTTGCGAGATGGTGCATCGGATCATGCACGGCACTGGTCCGGGACCGCGCTGGGGCTGGAACGGGAATTTAGAAAGCCCAACTTTCACGCCTTCGGTTTTGGTGCGCTATTCATGGTCTGACGGTGAACGGGTGTGCCATTCGTTCGTCACCGACGGGCGTATCCAGTTTCTGGGCGACTGCACCCATACCCTTGCTGGGCAGACGGTTGACCTTCCGCCTTGGGAGGACGAGCCATGACACCAACGTCTATGAAGCTGGCGCTGGTCGGCGTGCTGGCATTGCTGCTGCTCACCGCCGTCGGTGTGTGGAAAGTGCAGGACTGGCGCTACGGCAAGCAGCTCGCCGAGCAAGCCGGCCTGCATCAGGGCGACCTCACCAGCATCAGTGACGCAGCCGCCGCCCAGGTGCGCGCCGATCAGGACAAGAGACTCGCGCTCGAGCAGCGCCTGGCGGCCAGCGACCAATCCCATCATGAGACTTTGACCAATGCCCAAAAAGACCAGGCTCGCCTGCGCGATCGCCTTGCCACTTCTGATCTGCGGTTGTCAGTCATCCTCGACCAGGGTTCAGCCGGTGGCTGTTCAGTGCCTGCCGCCACCGGCGCCGGCGGCGTGGTTCATGGAGCCGATCGTGCCGAACTTGACCCAGCGCATGCTCAACGAATTGTCGCCATCACCGATGAAGGCGACCGAGGACTGATCGCGTTGGCTGCGTGCCAGGCTTACGTGCGGGCTGTAACGCACTGATCTACTTTCTACGGCGAGAGAGCTTGAAAATGGCCGGCTTTCCCTTGTTGCTCATGGTTGCGCCGATAACGTAGCTACTGATTGCTGCCATTCCAGCTTCGGTCAATACGTTGTACCCGCCTCTGACTTTTAGAAGGTCGCCGTTAGCGATGAGGGCATCTATGTCTGGGTATGGAGGAAAGTTATCAATGGTTTCTTTGATCTGTCTGTATAGCTCTGGATCCATCTGCATTTCTGAACCTCCTTGGTATGGCTTTAATCTGCTTAAAACTCGCTCAAGCTATCTTGAGTTTTTCTGACATGGAATGAAAAAGCCCCGACCATTGCTGGTCAGGGCTGCAAGCCTACATCAGTCTTTGATGTAGATTTTGAAAGGCTTGCCAACCGCACGCTGAATATGGCCGTTTTTAAGGCGGCGGGTCCAGCGCAGGATGAACGTACCCCGTTCGTCGGTATAGGTCATGGCCTATCTCCTTTGAATTGTGGCCACTACTCATCAAGTGGACAGAACTGTCGAACGGGACTAGCATATGCACCTGCTACGGAATGCCTCTGCAAGCTGTTCGTATCTGCGGAAAGCGAGTGGAGTACTTTCCTGGCAGGCATAAAGCCTGCCACCTTCTAGCTGGCCACGTCTCACCGTGGTCAGCTAGATATCTTCTATGCCTTCTTTGTTAGGCGCATTTTTTCTCTGCTTCCCAGCCGCTTCCCCCCTCCTTAAAGAAAAGTTCGGTATCCCTTTTCTCCAAGTGGTTGATTTTTTCGAGAAGCTCCCGAACCGTGCTCGCCTTATTTTGACTTTCGAGATACAGGTTTCTTAGGGTCATATCAGCGGTTTTCTGTATAGGGTTCTCCCCCGACTCCCACTTCTTGACGGTTTCTTCTGAGTAGCCAATAACGCCAGCCAGGGATTTTCTGGTCAGCTTTACCTCGCTTCTCAGAAAGCGAAACTCATCGCCATTCAAAAGCGTGTCTTTTTCTACCAGCGAAAAGGCGATGGCTTTGTGCAGGCCTTTGACGTCTTCGATGTGAAAAACAGGCTTGCCATCACTGGATACGCCCTCGGAGTAGCCATTCGCGAGCCACACGTTGGAGAGACCACAAGCTACATAATGGAACTGGTCCATTTCATTTCACCTCAATTGATGCAGACAATACCTCTATCCAGGAGTCGTCCTGGGTTAGGGCAAAAACAACTTTTACAAGTCCTTCATGGGAGTGATGGGAGATTGTTCCACGAGCTTCGTCATCACTGATCTCCAGCCCGCAGCGCAAAACCTCTCCCTCCGTTAAGCAATCCCAAATTTGTGGCATTGACAAGATCCGTGCGCTTGCGAGGTCGTTTATCTCTTGCGAGTAAGCAACCTTTTCCAAGTCGCTCGCAACCGCGTTAACGCGCCTTGTCAGTATCCTTGGGTGGTCTTCTAATTTCGCGACGTTCTGACTGCTGCTATGCATAGGCTACCACCCGCTTTTTTCTTAGTATAGGTATTTAATACCTGTTCGACAAGACCCCATCTGCCAGGCAGCTAACCGCGCCGTCATGGTGTTTGCCGACTTGTTCAAGCGCGCTGACCAGCGAGCGGGATATCTGGCTGGAGTTCCTGACCAGGCCAGAGCCAGTGGAGTGACCTGCCAGCAGGCTTATGACGGATTGGATCGATTGTAATCAATCAGGGGTCATCATGACGGCCAGCGTCATCTTGATGAACTCCTCGTTTCGGTCGATTGCAACCAAGGCACCGCGTACGTTGCCGGCGACCTCGCTTGCACCGCGCTTCTCGGCCCAGATGGTGAGCTCCATGATGGCAGCTTCGAGGGCGAGCTGGTTTTCGTTGATTTTGAAGAGCAGGGAAGGGAGTAGATCTGAGTGCGGCATGTGCTTTTTCCTCCGTGGATCAAGGAAGCGTAGCACCAGGTTACATGAAGGTTTTTAACGGTCGGCAGAACGCCGAGTGAAGGGGAAACGAGGCTTGGTTATGGAACACTTCCAAAATAGTTATGGAACACATGCCACGCTTCGATATTTTCTCTAGATGCCAGAAACGACAAAGCCCTGACTAATCAGGGCTTTGTCGGTACAAATATGGCGGAGGCGATGGGATTCGAACTCATGGACCTGTTACAGTCGACGGTTTTCAAGACCGTTGCCTTAAACCACTCGGCCACACCTCCGTTTGCGTTGCGGGCGCCATAATACCTGAATGAAACACACTGTCAAACTCTCTGCATAGCTTGTTACAGGGCGTCTGTTATGATCTTTGCGACTGAACGTTTCAAACCAACAGGAGTGTCGCCATGCGCGAACAGGATTACGCAGTTAATAACAGCGTGCAGGCTGAGCAGCTAGAGGTTAGCCGCGTCCTGCGCAACACATACGGCTTGCTCGCCCTGACCCTCGCATTCAGCGGTGTAATGGCTTTCGTTGCCCAGCAGATGCGTGTTGGCTACCCGAACATTTTCGTGGTGCTGATCGGCTTCTACGGTCTTTTCTTCCTTACCAACAAACTCCGCGATTCCGCCTGGGGCCTGGTGTCGGCATTTGCCCTGACCGGTTTCATGGGGTTCCTGCTCGGCCCGATCCTCAACCGTTACCTGGGCATGCAAGGCGGCGCTGAAGTCGTCAGCTCGGCATTCGCAATGACGGCGCTGGTGTTCGGCGGCTTGTCGGCCTACGTGCTGATCACCCGCAAGGACATGAGCTTTCTCGGCGGTTTCATCACGGCAGGCTTCTTCGTGCTGCTGGGTGCGACGCTGGCGAGCTTTTTCTTCCAGATCAGCGGCCTGCAACTGGCGATCAGCGCAGGTTTTGTGCTGTTCTCGTCGGTCTGCATCCTGTTCCAGACCAGCGCTATCATCCATGGTGGCGAGCGCAACTACATCATGGCGACCATCAGCCTGTATGTATCGATCTACAACCTGTTCATCAGCTTGTTGCAGCTGTTCGGCATCATGAGCCGCGATGATTAATCGCCGGTAATGAACAAAAAAACCCGCTTCGGCGGGTTTTTTATTGCCTGAAATTCAGGGTTATTCGTTGATGATAATGCTGCCATCGGCCTGCTGGCGATAGATGGTGTAGGGCAGCAACAGGGTGTCGAGCGCACCGGAAACAACCACGTCCAACAGCACAATGGCCGGGGCACTGTCATGCTTGTCTGCATCTCGTCCATTTTGCAGAGGCGCATTCAATGCACAAAAGTCATAGGTGACGCCGCTGTATATTCGCGGAATCGCCCCGCAGTAACTCTTCTGCTCCTTGAGGCTTTTCGCCGCCACCTCGTCACCGCGCACCACCGTCTGGACGGTGCCGCATCCCGTGAGCATCAAAATCGCCAATAGCATTGCCTGAGTTTTCATACCGCCAGTCCGTTGTCGAGTTGTCGTTCAGTCTGCACCAACCGAGACAGATATTCACCTACGCCATCGGCGGCAAGCGGCGCTTGACCGGGGTTTTCTTGACGATGGCGGTGTTGGTCTCGGCGTGGGTATTAAGCCGGTCGAGGAGGGTGTCCAGCTGTTCCATCGAGCGCACATGCAGACGCGCGATAAAACAGTCATCACCGGTGACCTTGTCGCACTCGGTGAACTCGGGAATGGCCATGATCTGCCGTTCCACCTCCTGCAACTGGCCGGGCAATGGGCGAATGCGCACGATGGCCTGGAGTTGATAACCGAAGCATTTCGGGTCGATTTCAACGGTGTAGCCTTTAAGCACACCTCGCTCTTCGAGGCGCCGCAGTCGCTCGGCAACGCTGGGGGAAGACAGACCGCTGATTTGCGCCAATGCCTTGAGCGAACGTCGCGAGTCTTCCATCAAGGCCGTGATCAGCAACTGGTCGATGTCATCAGTCATGGCGAAAACCTCAATTAGGCAGAATTGTTAAAGTGCCTTGATAAAAAAGGCAGATGCCAAGTTTAGCCTGCTTTTTGCGCTGGAGATGCCTCTCCATGGCTTGGCATACTTTGCCCATCAATCACGGGAGTCTGATGATGGACAAAACAATTCGCCGCGGCTCATTTGAAATGACCGCCGCCATGCTGATCTCCGGAACCATTGGCTGGTTTGTGCTGGTGTCGGGGCAACCGGTACTGGATGTGGTGTTCTGGCGTTGCGTATTCGGGGCCGGCACCTTGCTGCTGATTTGCGCGGCGTTCGGCTTCTTGCGCCCCGGCATTCTGACCCGCACCACGTTCCTGCTGGCGGTGCTGAGCGGAGTGGCGATTGTCGGCAACTGGGTGCTGTTGTTCGCGTCCTATTCGCGCGCTTCGATTGCCATTGGCACCGCGGTCTATAACGTTCAGCCGTTCATGCTGGTGGGATTGGCCGCGCTGTTCCTCAACGAGAAAATCACCCTTCAGAAGCTTGCATGGCTGGGTGTTTCGTTTCTCGGCATGCTGGCAATTGTCAGCGCCCATGGCGGGCAAGGCGAGAGCGGTAACGAATACCTGTTGGGCATCGCGCTGGCGTTGGGGGCGGCACTGCTTTACGCCATTGCCGCGTTGATCATCAAGCGCCTGACCGGCACGCCACCGCATCTCATCGCGTTGATTCAGGTCAGCACTGGTGTGCTGTTACTCGCGCCGTTTGCACATTTTTCAGCTATGCCACAGGCACCCAGTGCGTGGGCCAGTCTCATCACACTGGGCATTGTGCACACGGGCGTGATGTACGTGCTGTTGTACGGTGCGATCCAGAAACTGCCGACCGCCCTGACGGGGGCGCTGTCGTTCATCTACCCGATCGCGGCGATTTTCGTCGACTGGGTTGCCTTTGGCCATCGCCTGGAACCCTTGCAATGGCTTGGGGTTGCCTCGATTTTGTTGGCCGCAGCCGGGATGCAGCAGGGCTGGAGTCTGAAGTTTCGGCGACCTGCTACCCAATGAACGATACGGGGATTTCTGCGCCGGGAGTGCATCATCAGGCGATGTGCACTTCTCGGGTTTGAAGCACTCTAGTTAACCAATACCTTCAAAGAAGGGTGTGATCCGTTCTGCGTCCACACTGTGAGCCGCATAGTAGACATGCGCTCCCTTGTTGTTAAATGCCTCTGCTTTAGCAGTATTGGCGATGAATATGCCGCAGGCTTCCACCCATCCGGGGGAGAGCTGCGTATCCTCGTGGGGCATTTCCCAAACAGATGAGCAATCTTTTTTGAAAACAAGGTACATCTGGATTTGATCATCCTCCATCATTCTGAAAAGAGGCGTGGTGCTGATATGTTGCTCATTCAACAGGCGTTGACAGGCACTTTGAAACTGATCAGTTTTTTCTCTCCAGTCATCTCGCTTCAAGTCAATGATCTTGGATATCGAGGGAAGGTGCCAGTCGAGAATCTGTGTTTCCAGTTCATCGTCGAGTCGTAGCGAGCGGGAAAAAATGGGCAGAGCAACATGCTCGGGGACAAACTGAAAATGTGGGGTGTTCTTGTCGCTGCTGCTTTCGAAGGCATTTTGTACAATGAAATCTCCCGGCGTTCCCCGTTGGGTCAGAAAATCAGCCATCTCGACAAAGTAAGTCGCCGTGTTCAACATTTCGGGCATCTCACGTAAATGGGTTTCATTGGCAAAAACAGTATTGTTGTAGTGCTGTAGTCTTTCTATTGGCGCTTTATTGAACGCTATTTGACTATCGTCTCTAGAGGCGCATCGCAGTAAATCTATCGTTTGAAATTTCTCTTCGCTTCTGAAAATCCTGAAGTCCGGGGTAATGATTTTTTGCCCTTGAAAGTATGGGCTGGTGGGCTCCTGTTCGATGAAAGGATGACCGTTCAACATCAATTCGATGGGCTGCACGGTGCAAGAAAAATCGTAAAACCTTGAAATTGAGCCTTGATCAGAACTCAGTCGGGTATGGCGTTCCTGACTTCGGTTATCGTCAATCCCCAGTTTGTCCAGCAGTCTTTTTCGAGGGGCCTGGAGTGTTTTTTCGGCAAAGGTCAAAGCAGTTGTGTTACCGAGCAGGTCTATCATGTACGGAGATAAAAAATCTGTGTCGTCAGGCTGCGCGAGTGGATGCGTCATTTTCTCTATGTTGCTATTACTGCGTCCTCGTACCTCGCTCAGTTTGATGTAGTCACAGCTATTCTTGGTTGTCGTGAGTTGTGCCGAATGTGCTTGGTTGTTTGGGCTAGGCGCGATAAACGCCATCACGGTTGATCTGTAATTACTGCCAATCATGCGGTTTAACCTCTGTTGTTGTTTTGCATTGGAGGTAGGCGAAATATTATCGTTGGTAGGCGCAGCGCGAATCAGTGAAAGTTTCTGTCGCTTAGTATGCGGTGGGTGATGAAGTGTTGGAGTAGGCGGGCTTTTTGTGCTTCGGCTTCATCCACCGTGGCACTGTTGACTTTGATATTGTTATCGAAAAATATCTGACTGGCCGTGCCCAGATCATCAAGCATGAAGTACATAAAAAGCGTGAGGGTCTGATGGGTTTCAGGCAGGGTTGCCCCGACTCTCAATTGTTCAGTGTATTCTTGTGCGAGAGCCGCACGGCTTTCGAACAGGGTAATGGATTTATTATCTGGTTGACGAGATTTTAAAAGTGAAGTGTGGTTGCTGTAAAAGTCGCGAATGCTCCGTGCTATATCAACAATGACGTCCAGTGAGAGAAGATTTGTTTGTTCGGTTCCAAATTTTATATTCGCAAGATCCTTGTTAAGTGGTGTGAAAAAGGCTTCATTTGTTCTCTCCCTGAGTTGCGTTCGGGCGGGTAGGGCATCGTTTTCCGTGCAGTCCGGTTTCAGCGCTGCATTCTGGTCGTAGTTCATCAGCATCGGAATCATCCTCAACACTGTTTCTGATTGCCAAGTGCTTTCATCCGCAAGGCTAGGAATTTTTTCGAGCACCTCCGGGAGATTTTCATAGGTGTTCATTTGACTGTTGAACAGGTCTTTGTTGGATACGCTTGTGCCGCCGTTGTTAAAAGTGGCGATGGTCAACTTTTCAAGAGGCTTGAATTGAACCTCTATCAGTTTTCGTACTTGTGAATTAAGGGTCTTTTTTTCAGCTGCAAGGCTGTCAATGAAGTTGTCAGGGGAAACAGCTGTGAAGCCTCCCAGAACAAAATTTTGTAAAGGCGTCAGATGTTCTGCTTGCGCAAGTTCATCGTGCGAAAGGAAAGGCTTGCACCGATCCACACCATGAAATGTCATCAATTCAGAGCTTCTTGACTCACCGTGATCCTGCCCGTCTTTGCTGCTGGCCGACCGATGGTGCACGATCATTTCGGTTCGAATACCTGTTTCAAGCGGCGTAGTGTTATCAGGGTTCCGAATCACCACGTATCGTGCGCCAGGGACACCACGAAACTCATTTTCCAAATCTTCCATGGTTGGAAATTTGGTGGCCGCTTCACTTTGAGTGAAACGAATGGAGGTTGACGTGTCATAGGGGAAGGCTGCCAGGCATTGCTCTTTGTTGGCCCGGGCTGTATCTGTGACGCGGGTGGTGATTAATTTGAATTCGGCCGCATAGTTGCTGTTGTCAAAATGAAACATCCATTCCCTGTATTTGCCGTCATCTTTGCTGGCTGGGTTGTCCATGAATCGAAAATTCGATACGGCAGGAATTTCTCCGAGTTGATAGGCGGCCTTGAAGATTTGTAGTGGTGTTAATTTTGATTCGAGACAACGACTGTCTGTTATGAGGGGCTTTATGTTGTGCGTGGCAAAATCCAGCTTTGTATAGTCCTCTTTTTGAGTTGCGTGATTGTTCATGGCTTCGTCGTAAAATGTCCTGAAGTTTTTATAAGTGCTGGTGTCAATTTCGCTGACAGACACTCCATACGTTGACCACTCGTTCAAAATTAGACGAAAGGGTTCTCTTAAGTCCTCGTCAATCAGTAGATTCAGGTTGCAGCGTAACGCGTCAATCGAGGTTTCATTGGCGATTTGTTTGTATTGTGTTTTTTCGATGCCGTTCAGGTCGCTGATGGCGCGAAAACGATTAGGGATTGAGTTGCTGTTGCTGTATTGGCCCAGAAGGGTGCGTACTACTCCGGGCTCTTTAGGCATGCCGGCGGGGTCGCATTGAATGATCTTGTTGATGAAGGTTATATTTAAATTTTTTATTTCCTGTTGTGTGATTTTATGAAGCTCGAGTTGTGGGGTTGATGTGTTTTGTGTTTGCTTTAGTAAAAAAGCCATTTTCTTTGTGTCGTTGTATATGAAACACTTTACTCCTTGAGCCGTATGCGCTTCTATGTATTTGAAGGAAGAGGCTGGCTGAATGCAACTGAGGCCGACGCTGGGCATTTCAAGTCCTTATGATACGTGCGTTATTGGACTCGCTATTATGCTTGGGCGTGACATGCCAGCTGTTAAAAAAAGCTCATTGTTGTGAAGGGTTAAGATATTCGACGGATGTTGTTGAAACTCAATGTGATGTATCGATGGGTATACATTTGTTTGCGTTACAGTGGCAGTTTTAAGTAAGGGAGCTTTGAAAAGCTCCCTTCGCATTTCAAAAAATGTAATCCGTGGTCAAGAAACTTGAACTGCGACCACTGATAATCTCGCTGATCAGGTCTTTGTTGGTCTCCTGGAACTTGGTTGCCACCAGCGTACGGATCGAAAATACCCGCAACGCATCATGGACCGACAAGGTGCCTTCGGCGGAGTTCTTGCGACCGTTGAACGGGTAGGTGTCGGGGCCGCGCTGGCATTGAGCGTTGAGGTTGATGCGACCGACCTGGTTGGCGAAGGTGTCGACCAGTCGGCCGACAGCCACCGGGTTGGTGCCGAAGATGCTCAACTGCTGGCCAAAGTCCGACTCCAGAACGTAATCGATTACCGTGTCCAGATGACGATAGGGCACGATTGGCACCACCGGGCCGAATTGTTCTTCCTGATAAACGCGCATCTGCGCAGTCACCGGGTACAGCACGGCGGGGTAGAAGAACGACGCCCGGGCTTCGCCGCCATGGGGGTTGACCACTTTGGCACCTTTGTCGACGGCATCGGCCACCAGCGCATGCAGGTAGTCGACTTTGCCCTTCTCCGGTAGCGGCGTCAGGGCGACTCCGCTTTCCCACGGCATGCCGGGTTTGAGCGTGGCCAGTTTGGCGTTGAATTTCTCGATGAAGGCTTCGACCACATCCTCGTGCACAAACAGGATTTTCAGCGCGGTACAGCGCTGGCCGTTGAATGACAGCGAGCCGGTGACGGCTTCGTTCACCGCGTTGTCCAGGTCGACCTCCGGCAGGACGATGCCGGGATTTTTTGCATCCAGCCCCAGTGCCGCGCGCAAGCGGTGCGGTTTTGGATGAAGTTTTTTCAGGTCGCTGGCGGCTTTGTTGGTGCCGATGAAGGCGAAGATGTCGATCTTGCCGCTGGCCATCAGCGCGCTGACGGTTTCCCGGCCGCTGCCATAGATCACGTTGATCACCCCGGCCGGGAAGCTGTCGCGGAAGGCTTCGAGCAATGGACGTATCAACAGCACGCCGAGTTTCGCCGGTTTGAACACCACGGTGTTACCCATGATCAGCGCCGGAATCAGCGTGGTGAAGGTTTCGTTCAAGGGGTAGTTGTAAGGCCCCATGCACAACGCCACACCCAGCGGGACGCGGCGGATCTGGCCGAGGGTGTCCTGTTCCAGTTCGAAACGACTGGAGCGACGGTCGAGTTCCTTCAGTGCGTTGATGGTGTCGACGATGTAATCGCAGGTGCGGTCGAACTCTTTCTCCGAGTCCTTGAGGTTCTTGCCGATTTCCCACATCAGCAATTTGACCACCGCTTCACGCTGTTCTCGCATGCGCGCCAGAAAGCTTTCGACGTGCTGGATACGCTCGGCCACACGCATTGTCGGCCACAAACCCTGGCCACGATCATAGGCGCGGACAGCGGCATCCAGAGCAGTCAATGCGGTTTCGGCGTCGAGCAATGGCGTGCTGCCGAGGATCACTTGTTCGTCGCCATTGGCGCCGCTCAGGTACACCGGGCTGCGGACCTGGGCGAGGGGGCCTGCCCAGGTTTTCAGAACGCCGTCGACCAGGTATTCACGCTGTTCCGTCGGGCCGCTCAAGCGGTACTTTTCCGGGATGCTGCCGGCCTCGGGAAACAGGTTGCCAAGGAGATCTGCTGTGCTCATGTCGCTACCCCGTGTGAGATGTCAGCCGTACGCTGATGGCTTGCCGTTCGCAAATCGCTGCAATGGTTATACGCCCAAATGACCCGACTTTTTAAGTCAATCGAGCGGCGATGGGCAGAATAGAGGGGCTGGGGATGTGGATTTTGTGTCTCAAGCGTAGACCGTTTTGCCCGGATCTTGTAACGCGAGTTTTGACCTGGGGCCACACAACGGCCAGTGCTGCGGTTAAACTTCGCGTTCTTTCTAAAGGAGTTCATATGAGTCATTACCAGCCGGGCATTCTCGCCACCCCAGTTCCGCCTCACGCCCGTCATATGTTCTTCGCCCTTGAATCCGCCGCTGAACTGCCGGCCGCGCTGGATAAACTGCATCAACTGGTCGACGGTAAATCGGCCGTGATCGGTTTCGGTGAGTCCCTGGTCAAAGCGCTCGATGGCCGCATCGAAGGCCTGCGCGTGTTCCCGGCATTGACTGGTGTGGGTGTCGACAACCCATCGACGCAGCACGCGTTGTGGTGCTGGTTGCACGGAACTGACCGTGGCGAATTGCTCAATCGCAGCCAAGCCTTCGAAGCCGCGTTGGCCCCCGCCTTGCGTCTGGTGCAGATGACCGAAGGCTTCCGGCACCGCGACGGCCATGACCTGACCGGCTACGAAGACGGCACTGAGAACCCTCGCGACGAAGCCGCTGCGGCTGCCGCGCTGGTGAGCGCGGGCGCTGAAGGGACGGTGGGTGGCAGCTTCGCCGCGATCCAGCAATGGCAGCATGACCTCAAGCGTTTTCACGCCATGCCGTCCCATGAAACGGACGACATCATGGGCCGTCGCCTGAGCGACAATGAAGAACTCGATGACGCGCCGATCTCTGCGCACGTCAAGCGCACCGCGCAGGAAAGCTTCGCGCCCGAGGCGTTCGTGGTTCGTCGTTCGATGCCATGGATCGAGGACGAGCGCGCCGGCCTGATGTTCCTTGCCTTCGGTTTTTCCCTCGACGCCTTCGAAGCCCAGTTGCGACGCATGAGCGGCCTGGAAGACGGCATCACCGACGGCCTGTACCGTATCAGTCGCCCGATCACCGGCGGTTACTACTGGTGCCCGCCGTTGAAAGACGGTCGACTGGACTTGCGTGCACTGCACATCGGCTAACCATCAGGGAGTGATTATGGAAGTGGTCCGTTGGGGGATGATCGGTTGCGGCAGTGTGGCCGAACGCAAAAGCGGGCCAGCCTTCTACAAGGCTCCCGGCTCGGCGCTGGTGGCGGTGATGGGGCGGCGACTGGAGGCGGTCAGCGATTATGCGGCGCGCCACGGGATCGCCCGTGTTTACACCGACGTCGATGCGCTGATCAACGATCCGCAGGTCGACGCGGTGTACATTGCCACGCCGCCCGACAGCCATCACGCCTACGCCCTGAAAGTGGCGGCGGCGGGCAAGCATTGCTGCGTCGAGAAGCCAATGTCGCTCAACGTTGGGCAAAGTCGCGAGATGCACGACGCCTTTGCCGATGCCGGTCTGCACCTGTTCGTTTCCTACTATCGACGCTCGTTGCCGCGCTTTCAGCAAGTTCGGCAGTGGCTGGAGCAGGGGCGAATCGGCGAGGTCCGGCACTTGACCTGGACACTGACCAAGGCTCCGTCGGCGACGGATCTGCAGGGCGCGGGCAATTGGCGAACCGACCCGGCGATTGCCGGTGGTGGTTATTTCGCCGATCTGGCCAGCCATGGCTTTGACCTGTTTCAGTACCTGCTCGGCGACATCGTCGACGTCGCCGGTTTTACCGCGCGTCAGGCCGGTTTGTATGCGGCCGAAGACGCGGTCAGCGCCAGTTGGCGGTTCGCTTCGGGCGCCATGGGCATGGGCTGCTGGAACTTTGTGGCCGACCGCCGTGAAGACCGTGTCGAGATCATCGGCAGCACAGGCCGGATCAGTTTTTCGGTGTTCGATGAGCATCCGGTTCAGTTGCAGGCAGACGAACACCTCAGCCTTGATATCGAGCATCACGCTCACATTCAGTGGCACCACGTGTTGGGCATGAACGCGCACATCCGCGGTGAAGCGCAGCATCCGGCGATAGCCGCAGAGGCGCTGAAAACCGATTGGGTGATGGACCAGATCCTAAAACGCTGCTGATCGCCTGTAGCAGCTGCTCGGCAGCTGCTACAGCCGTGCTGAATCTATCCTTATGCCCAAACAATATTTCTCAAGCCTGTCATTAGAACTCTAAGATCACGTCATAACTCGTTATAACAAGTGATCTTCATGACCGATAACGTTCTATCCCTCAGCAGCGTTCCGCTGCACACCCAACTGCGTGACGTGCTGCGTGCGCGCATCCTCGATGGGGAATACCCTCAAGACAGCCAGATGCCGTCGGAAAGCGAACTCGGCGCGCTGTTCAAAGTCAGCCGCATCACCGTGCGCCAAGCGCTCGGCGATCTGCAGAAGGAAGGGTTGATCTTCAAGATCCACGGCAAAGGCACGTTCGTTGCCAAGCCCAAAACCTTTCAAAACGTCAGCACCTTGCAAGGCCTGGCCGAGTCCATGACCGGTCGCGGTTATGAAGTCATCAACCGGCTGCGCAGCTTCAAATTCATCGCCGCCGATAAACTGGTGGCCGAGCGTCTGCAAGTCGCCGAAGGCGAAACCGTGGCGCAGATCAAGCGCGTACGGCTGATCAATCGCGAGCCGATTTCTCTGGAAATCACCTACCTGCCCAAGGCCATTGGCGAGCGCCTTGAAAAGGCGGACCTGGTGACCCGCGACATTTTCCTGATCCTCGAAAACGACTGCGCCCTGGCGCTCGGGCACGCCGATCTGGCCATCGATGCCGTGCTGGCCGACAGCGACCTGACCCAGGCGCTGAACGTCGAACCCGGCTCGCCGATCATGCGCATCGAGCGTCTGACCCACGATGCCCAAGGGCAACCCGTGGATTTTGAACACCTTTACTACCGTGGCGATGCCTTCCAGTACCGCCTGCGGATCGACCGGCAAAAGGGGGAGCAGGCATGAGTCGCAACACGATCGAGCAGGAATACGACATCGTCGTCATCGGTGGCGGCACGGCGGGTCCCATGGCGGCGATCAAGGCCAAGGAACGCAATCGCGACCTGCGGGTGTTGTTGATCGACAAAGCCAACGTCAAGCGCAGCGGCGCGATCAGCATGGGCATGGACGGCTTGAACAACGCGATCATCCCGGGCCACTCGACACCGGAGCAGTACACCAAGGAAATCACCATCGCCAACGACGGTATCGTCAATCAGGCGGCGGTCTATGCCTACGCCACCCACAGCTTCGAAACCATCGAGCAACTGGACCGCTGGGGGGTGAAATTCGAAAAGGACGAGACCGGCGACTACGCGGTGAAAAAAGTCCACCACATGGGCGCCTATGTGCTGCCGATGCCGGAAGGGCATGACATCAAGAAAGTCCTGTATCGCCAGTTGAAACGGGCACGGGTCAGCATCACCAATCGCGTCGTGTGCACCCGTTTGCTGAAGGATGAAGAGGGCACGATCAACGGCCTGATGGGTTTCGATTGCCGCACGGCTGACTTTCATGTGATCAAGGCCAAGGCCGTGATCCTTGCCTGTGGTGCGGCCGGGCGTCTGGGCTTGCCGTCGTCGGGTTACCTGATGGGTACCTACGAAAACCCGACCAACGCCGGCGATGGTTACGCCATGGCCTATCACGCCGGGGCTGAGCTGGCGAACCTCGAATGCTTCCAGATCAACCCCTTGATCAAGGATTACAACGGTCCGGCCTGCGCCTACGTCACCGGTCCGCTGGGCGGCTACACCGCCAACAACAAGGGCGAACGCTTCATCGAGTGTGACTACTGGAGCGGGCAGATGATGTGGGAGTTCCACCAGGAACTCGAAAGCGGCAACGGTCCGGTGTTCCTCAAACTCGATCACCTGGCCGAGGAGACTATCCAGAACATCGAAGAGATTTTGCACAGCAACGAGCGCCCGAGTCGCGGCCAGTTCCACGCCAATCGCGGCACCGACTACCGCACGCAGATGGTCGAGATGCACATCTCCGAGATCGGCTTTTGCAGCGGGCATTCGGCGTCGGGCGTGTGGGTCAACGAGAAGGCCGAAACGTCGGTCAAGGGCTTGTACTCGGCGGGCGACATGGCTGCGGTGCCGCACAACTACATGCTTGGCGCCTTCACCTATGGCTGGTTTGCCGGCAATAACGCGGCGGATTTTGTCGCTGATCGCGAGTTTTCCGCACTGGATGCCCGGCAGATCGAAACCGAAAAACAACGGGTCTACGCGCCGCTCGATCGCGAGCATGGCCTGCCGCCAGCGCAGGTCGAATACAAGCTGCGACGCTTCGTCAATGACTACCTGCAACCGCCGAAAGTGACCAGGAAAATGCAGATCGGCCTGCAACGCTTCAGCGACATCCAGCGTGACCTCGACCAGATCAAGGCCCACAACGCCCACGAACTGATGCGCGCCATGGAAGTGAGCATGATCCGCGATTGTGCGGAAATGGCCGCGAGGGCGTCGCTGTTCCGCGCCGAAAGTCGCTGGGGGCTTTACCACTATCGGGTCGATCACCCGCAACGCAACGACGCCGACTGGTTCTGCCACTGCCATTTGAAGAAGGACGAAAACGGCGCGATGAGCAGTTTCAAGAAAGCCGTCGAGCCTTACATCATCCCGCTGGATGCCGATGAAATGCAGGCCTACGACCGGCTACGGGTCGGCGCGGATGCTGCCTGAGCATCACCCAAGAGAGAGACCGTGATATGGCCTATCAAGCCCAGGAAATCTTCTTCCGTTCCAACGCCCCCGTCACCGTCGACGAGGACAAATGCATCGCCCACAAAGGCTGCACCGTGTGCGTCGATGTGTGCCCGATGGACCTGCTGGCCATCAACCCGGCCACGCAAAAGGCCTACATGGCGTTCGATGAATGCTGGTACTGCATGCCCTGTGAAAAGGACTGCCCGACCGGGGCGGTGAAAGTCGAAATTCCGTATTTACTGCGCTGATTGAAAGGACGCCATCGCAGCGATGCGGCGACCCGACAAGCCAGCCCCTACAGGGATTTGCAGTGGGACACAGATTTCGCAGGCACCAGAGAACCTTGTGGGAGCTGGCTTGCCAGCGATGAGGCCGCCACAGACAAGTAAAAATGCCATCCGGCAAACCCCGGACGCTTGCTTCAAAACACCCCTCGTTTCCCACCACGCCCTGATCGTGGCGGAGACGAACATCCTATAAATGATTCGAGGGGAAACACCCATGATATTGCGTGCAGCGTTGGCCGGTCTGGTACTGGCGTCATTCACCTTGTCGGCATCTGCCGAAACCATCCGCATTGCCATCGGCACCCAGGACACCACCATCAACTGCGCCGCGGGCGGTTTGTTGATTCGCGAGCTTGGCCTGCTGGACAAATACTTGCCCCACGACGGCGCCTACAAAGACACGAAGTACGAGGTGGAATGGAAGAATTTCACCAGTGGCGCACCGCTGACCAATGAGATGGTCGCCGGCAAACTCGACTTCGGCGCGATGGCTGATTTCCCGGGTTCATTCAACGGTGTGGCGTTTGAAGCGGCGGGCAAGCACAGCCTGTTTATCAGCGTGTTGTCGGGCAGCACCCAAGGCAGTGGCAACGGCATCGTGGTACCGAGCGCATCGGGCGTGCAGTCGCTGGCCGAGCTCAAGGGCAAGACCATTTCCGTGCCGTTCGCTTCCACCGCCCATGGCATGTTGTTGCGTGCAGTGGCGGCTCAGGGCTGGGACCCGCTCAAGGACGTGAACATCATCGCCCAGCCACCGGAAGTTGCTGGCTCCGCGTTGCAGGCGGGCAAGATCGACGCCCACGCGGATTTCGTACCGTTCGCCGAACTGTTCCCGAGTCGCGGTTTCGCCCGCAAGATCTACGACGGTTCCCAGGCCGGAGCGCCGACTTTCCACGGCGCACTGGTCGACCAGAGCTACGCGAAAAAGTATCCGGAAATCGTCGTCGCTTATCTGCGGGCAAGCATCGAGGCCAATCAATTGCTGGCCGCCGAACCTGAGAAATACAGTGAGCTGATCGCCAAGGTCACCGGCGTCGATGCCGAGGTCAATTACCTGTTCCACGGCCCTCTGGGCGTGCAGACCCGTGACCTGAGCTGGAAGCCGGAATACCGCCAGGCCGTGGGCACGGCGATCGATACGCTGAAGTTGTTGAAGAAGGCCGATCGCGGTCTCGATCTGAATACCTTCATCGACGATCAGTACATCCGCGCCGCCTTCAAGGCCTCGAACCTCGACTACAACGCACAGCTGGCCAACTACGCACAAACACCGCTCAAAACGCTGGATGCTTCGAGCGGCAAGGCGATTACCGACTTCAGCCACGTGGCGGAAATATGGGTGCGCGGGGAGCCGAAAGTGCGCCAGTACGCCTCGGCCGAAGCGGCTTTTACGGCGCTGGCCAGCCTGAAGCAGGAAGGCAAAAACATCCGCGCGGTGTATGCCCAGGCCAGCGACAGCGGTATCAAACTGCTGGCCGATCAGGCGTGGTTTGCCAGTGATGCCAAAGGGCGCCTCAGCGCGTTCCTGCTCAAAGGCCAGGCCCAACAATTCGCCACAGCCCAGGGCGGCAAGGTGTTCGACTTCACCGATGCCACGACCCAGGCCGTGGCCGTTCGCTAACACACCATCATCCCTGTAGGAGCTGCCGAAGGCTGCGATCTTTTGATCTTGATCTTCGGCGTATCTGAAACCGCCAAAAGATCGCAGCCTTCGGCAGCTCCTACGGGGTTTGTGATTGTCATCGGGAATTGTGTATGTCTGGATCATATTCACGCTGGATTCCAAGGGCCACTTCACTGGTGCTCTGCCTGCTGTTTTGGCAGCTCGCCGCCAGCCATCACTGGAACCTCGGCCTGGTGACCTTCGCCAACGTACCGACCCCGGTGGCGGTCGTTGAAGCGGCGCTGGGCCTGGGCGACTCCGGCAAACTCGCCCGGCACCTGAGCAGCAGCCTCAGCCGGGTTTTCGCCGGCTACTTCGCGGCGCTGGTCGTCGGGGTTGCCTTGGGCCTTTCCATCGGCCGCTCGAAATGGGCCGAGGATTTGCTGTTGCCCCCACTGGAGGTGTTGCGGCCGATTCCGGCCGTTGCCTGGATTCCGCTGGCGATCCTGATGTTTCCGTCGTCTGAACTGTCGATGGTGTTCATCACGTTCACCGGTGCCTTGTTCCCGATTTTGCTCAATACCGTGCACGGTGTCGAAGGCGTCGACCCACGGCTGATCGCTTCGGCCAAAAGCCTTGGGGCAGGGCGCCGGGCGATTTTGCTGGAAGTGATTTTGCCGGGCGCTGCGCCAAGCATCATCACCGGCCTGGCCATCGGCATGGGCACGTCGTGGTTCTGCCTGGTGACGGCGGAAATGATCTCCGGCCAGTACGGCATCGGTTACTACACCTGGGAGTCCTACACCATTCAGAATTACCCAGACATCGTCGTCGGCATGCTGCTGATCGGTGTACTCGGGATGGGCAGCAGTTTGCTGATCAAGCGTCTGGGCGGGTTGTTCACGCCCTGGCATCGACCACGAGGAAAAGCCTGATGAGTGTTTTTCAACAGCCGCAAGGGCGCATCGATATTCGTGATTTGTCGATCAGCCTGGGCGAGGGCAAGGCCGCTTTCGAGGCCGTGCAAGGCCTGGATTGCCAGATTGAATCGGGCCAGTTCGTGTGCATTCTCGGGCCGTCCGGTTGCGGCAAATCGACGTTGCTCGGTGCGCTGGCCGGTCACTTGCAACCACGCACTGGCACGCTCAACGTCGATGGTGCCGTCATCAGTGGTCCATCGCCCCAGCGCGGCATGGTGTTCCAGCAGCACACGCTGTTTCCGTGGCGCACCGTGCGCGACAACGTTGCCTTCGGCCTGAAAATGCGTGGCGTCGGTAAAGCCGAGCGGCACCGGGCGGCAGATGAAATCCTTGCGCTGGTCGGCCTTGAAGGTTTTGCCGAGCGCTGGCCGGATCAGCTATCCGGTGGCATGCAGCAGCGAGTGGAAATCGCTCGGGTGCTGGTCAACCGTCCGCGGCTGCTGCTGATGGACGAACCCTTTGGCGCGCTTGATGCCTTGACCCGCTTGAACATGCAGGAACTGCTGCTCGACATCTGGACGCGCATTCGCACCACTGTGGTGTTCGTCACCCACGACATCGACGAAGCCTTGTTCCTGGCTGATCGCTTGCTGGTGATGAGCACGCGGCCCGGTCGAATCATCGAAGACTTGCGCCTGGATTTCCCCCGGCCACGAACCACTGAACTGGTCACCAGCCACGAATTTTCCCGCTTGAAACGTCATTGCCTCGAACTCCTGCGTCACGAAGACGGTCGGCAGCTACCGCGCCTGAACCCTCTCGGATTGCCTCCTGAAAACAAACTGCCGCGATTTGCCCTATGACCTCACTATTCGAACTGACCGACAACCACGACATTCTTGCCCTGCAACCCCGCCTGACGGACGACGATGCCGGGGTACGCCGCATTGCCTTGATCGAACTGGCCGACCTCGAAGAACCGGACGGCCTGTTATGGCTGGTCGATCGACTGGCGCACGACCCGAATGCAGACGTACGCGCCGAAGCGGCGCGGTTGCTGGAAGCCTGGGAGGATGCGCCGGTGGTTCAGGCGCTGTGCCAGGCGTTGACCGATCCGTCGGAGGCGGTACAGGCCGCCGCTGCGCAAAGCTTAAGCCTGCTCAAAAGTGAAGCCGCGGGCAGGGTGATACTGCCGTGGACCGGGCATACAGACACTGCCGTGCGCATTGCGGCGTTCAGGGCTTTGCGCGAGTTGCGCTTTGCCGAGGCGGCGCCGGCGGCGGTGCAGGCGCTGGCTGATGCGGATGCCAATGTGCGACGCGAGGCTGTCGGCGTGCTGGGCTGGCTCAAGCAACTCGACGCTTTGCCCGCATTGGCGCGCCTGGCCAGCGCCGACCCGGACACCGAAGTGCGCCGCGCCGCGACCGGCGCATTGGGCCTGGCCTCGGATGCGCAGGTGTTGCCGGCATTGTGCCAAGCCTTGCAAGACCACGCCTGGCAGGTGCGCGAGGAAGCCGCTACGACGCTGGGCAAGGTCGGGCAGGTTGAAGCGGGTGCGGCGCTGGTCGAAGCGTTGACTGACGATTACTGGCAAGTGCGCCTGCGCGCGACCCGTAGCCTTGGCCGCTTGCGTTACGCGCCGGCGCTGGACGCGTTGATCGAGACCCTGGGGCATCGCATCAGCAACCTGCGCAAGGAAGCGGCGCTGGCATTGGGTGAGTTGAATGAGCGCGGCGCCATCGCGCCGTTGCTGGCAGCGCAAGACGACGGCGACCCTGAAGTGCGCAAAGCCGTGCGCATTGCCTTGAGTCAGCTGCAATGAGCCCGCTGGCCGTTGCCAATTCCCGGAGCAAACAACAACTGCACTTGAGCTGGCCGGATGGCCGCGAGCAGTGGCTGGATTACGCTCTCTTGCGCAAGCAATGCCCGTGTTCGCAATGCCGGGCGTTTCGCTTGCAGGGTTCAGCGCCGCTGGTCGATGCTCGTGTTCAGGTGGTCGGGTTGAATGCCCAGGGGTATGGCGTGCAACTGGTGTTCAGCGACGGCCATGAACGGGGGATTTATCCATGGGAGTATCTGGCCCAACTCCCGCCGCACGCAGCGGGAGTGGATGGATGATTCACTGAGCGTGCTGGATGGCGGCAGGCAGTGGCAATTCGATGGGCGTCAGCACCGGTTGCCCGGAGAAAAACGCCACCAGATTCTTGCCCACCAGTTCCACCGTGCCCTGGGTCGCTTCTGGTGAAAGACCGGCAACGTGGGGGGTGAGAATCACGTTGTTCAGGTTCTTCAGGGCCTCCGGCACTTGCGGTTCGTTATCGAAGACGTCCAGCGCTGCGCCGGCGATCCGACGCTGCTCCAGTGCCGTGATCAGGTCTGCGGTGACAATCACGCTCGCGCGGGCGATGTTGACGAGAAAACCCTTCGGCCCAAGGGTATCGAGCACTTGGCGGTTGATCAGGTGTTGGGTGCCGAGTCCGCCGGGTGTGGCAACGATCAGGAAATCCGAAGCTCGCGCCAGTTCGGTGGGCGTGGAGCAGAAGGTATACGGCACGTCGCTGCGATGTTGGCGGTTGTGGTAGCACACGCTCATGTCAAAACCGGCATTGGCGCGTTTGGCAATTGCCATGCCGACAGCGCCGAGGCCAAGAATGCCAAGACGTTTACCGGCCAGTGACGGGCGCATGATCTTCGGCCATTCACCCCGGCGCACTGCCGCGTCACAGCGAGGCACATCGCGCACCAGCGACAACAGCAAAGCCATGGCGTGGTCAGCCACCGACGAGGCATTGACGCCGGCGCCGTTGGTGACGGCGATGCGCCGGTCGGCCGCCGCTTGCAGGTCGACCTGTTCATAACCGGCACCGATCACACAAATGATTTTGAGCTTGGGCAGGGCGGCCATTTCGTCGGCATACAGGCCCAGTGGGCCACGGGTCAGTACCGCGTCGATCTGGCTGCCGTGACGGGCAATGGCAGCGGCACGCTCGGCCGGGGTCGGGGCCAGGATCAGGTGGAAGCCCTGATGTTCGAGGATGGGCAGGTAATCATTAATGGTTTCAACCAGTACCAGTACGGTTGCGGGCATGCTTGGCTCCTGTGTGCATCGCAATATCGGGCTCGAACGTCACTTGAGATTGCTGGCTGCGGAGCTTTTTGGCAATGACCAAAGCTGACCGTCCTCGCAACTGCGCTCCTGAGTGTAGGAGCTGGCGAAGCCTGCGAGGGATTTCTGATCACATTGCGTATCAGGTGGGGTTGGAGCTGTCAGGTTTTCCTTCGGTCAGAAAACGGCAGGTCGCTTCGAGGATTTCATCTGAAAGGGCGTCACCACGGGTGGCGCGAGCGAGCGTCAAGGCGCCCACCATCATCGAATACTGCACCAGCGCCTGCTGGCGGTTCTCGGCAGGATCGCCTGCTTCCATCAGTTGGCCGAAGGATTCGAGCAGTCTGTTCAAGCCGTCCATGAACGGTTCGCGCAAGCCGCTATCGGCGCTCTCATGGCACATGTCGCCAGCGAACGCCACAACCGGACAGCTTTCGCCGGGGTTATCCCGGCTGTGGGCGGACAGATAAGGTTCGATCAAGGCCCGGCGCGCCGAGGCTTTGTCTTCGCCAGTGGCCGCGCGTTCCCGCCAGCGCGTACCCACTTGCTTGAATGCCCGCTCGCTGGCCTCCCTGGCCAGCGCTTCCTTGGAGTCGAAGTGACCGTAGAACCCGCCATGGGTCAGGCCAGCGGCGGCCATCACATCGACCACGCTGATGCCATGCAGGCCGCGCTCACGAAACAGCCGCGTGGCGGCTTCGACGATGATTTCGCGGTTGAGGTCGGCTTGCTTGCGGGAAACTCGGGGCATCAGGCACTCACAATTATCAGATTGGAATATCAGAGGGCGTATTGGGCAATGCCATTGCCGAACGACCAGTTCTCTTTCTTCACTTCCACCAGATTAATGAAAACATCTTCGGTACGCACGGCCAGTTGCGCATTCAGGCCATCGACGATGGTTTTGTAGAGCAGTTTCTTCTTCTCCAGCGTTCGCCCTTCACTCAGGGTGATCTGGATGATCACCAGGTTGTCGGTGCGCTGGATGCCCAGGTACTGCGGGTCAAAGATGAAGTGATGCTCGTCGTGTTCATTGAGGATCTGGAAGTTATCGTTTTCTGGCACATCAATAGCGCTGCGCAGAGCGCCGTAGATCACTTGACCGACACGTTTGGCGAAAGTGGGGTCCTGCTGTTTTTTGACGTCGACGCGAACCAGTGGCATGGGCGGACTCCAGAAGGGATACAGGTGTATTTAAAATACATGATGGAAGACCTTTATCAAGCAAGGTTTGTTGTTGGCCGATGAAGCGTAGATCGCCAAATGAGAATACGTATCAAATGCTGTTCGTATGGTATAGGATGCGCCGCGAACAATTGGCATGTATGCCGTCCCATTTGGCTATTCTCACAAGGTTTCCTAGATGCGTCGTACTCTGGTGTCTATCTGTGTGCTTCAGGCGTTTTCCGCTTCCTCCTGGGCAGAGCAACTCACTCCCGAAAAAGCCAGTCTGGAGCTGCAAGCCACCGACATCGTGGGCACATCCGACTTTGAAACCGCCTTGGGGCCAGTGGACGGCTATCGCGCCACCCGTTCAGCCAGTGCGACCCGCACCGAT
The DNA here is from genome assembly GCF_019145495.1 of Pseudomonas azerbaijanoccidentalis. Classification (GTDB taxonomy): domain Bacteria; phylum Pseudomonadota; class Gammaproteobacteria; order Pseudomonadales; family Pseudomonadaceae; genus Aquipseudomonas; species Aquipseudomonas azerbaijanoccidentalis. The sequence continues at coordinate 134,874 of NZ_JAHSTU010000001.1, forward strand.
ACGTCGATCCATGAAACGCCGCAGTCAATCAGCGTGGTGAGCAAGGATGTGGTCGAAGACATCAGTGCCACCCGATTGCAGGACGCGCTCGATTATGCCGGCGGGGTGGGGCGAGCCAACAACTTCGGCGGCCAAGGCCTGACCACGTTCACCGTGCGAGGGTTTACCACCGGCGAGTTTTATCGCAACGGCTTCCCGATCAACCGTGGCTACCCGAACATGCCGGATGCGAACAGCATCGAGCGGCTCGAAGTGCTGCGAGGGCCGGCGACCATGTTGTACGGCCGAGGCGATCCGGGAGGCACATTCAACGTCATCTCCAAACAACCTCTGGCCGTGCCAACGGTCACACTGGGCAGCCAACTCGACGACCAGGGGATGCAACGAGGCACCCTGGATGCTTCCGGCCCGCTTGATGAAGAAGGGCGCCTGGCTTATCGCCTGAACGTCGTGGGTGAGGGCGGTGATACCTTCCGCGATCATGTCGAAACTGAACGCTACGGCGTAACGCCGGTACTTGCCTGGCAGGTTAACGACGACACCAAGGTGATTTTCGAAGGCGACTTCATGCGCAACAACCACCCGCTGGATCGCGGCGTGACGCGCTACCCAAACCAGATCGGCACCGCGTCTCGCGACACCTTCTTTGGCGAAAAAGACGTTGGAAAACTCCACAACGACAACAACATGGCGCAGCTGCGGTTCGAACATGTGCTGAGCGATAACTGGACGTTGGGCGGCGGCTTCCAATGGCTTGATGGCTCGCTGCAAGGGAACGCGGTCGAAGCCAACGGTGTCGCCGCAGACGGACGCACCTTGGGCCGTAACTTCAACTATCGCAAGCTGGAGTGGACGGACAAGGACACCCAACTCAACCTTACCGGGCACTTCACCGCCGGTGGCTTCGATCACACGTTGCTGACCGGCGTCGAGTACGAGGATTACGACTACCAGTCGATCATCCAGCGCTCCAGCGGAGCGGTCAGTGCCTACCCGATCGATATCTTCGATCCGGTGTATGGCCAGTCTCGTCCGGCCTTGACCCGAACCCCGACCCACGACAAGGAAAACCTCAAGACCTACGCTGCTTTCGTCCAGGACCAGGTGGCCTTGACCGAGCGCCTGAAGCTCCTGGCCGGCGCCCGCTTCGAACGCTTCGAACATGACTATGAAACCTTTGTACCGGGCGGCAAAAACTGGGAGGCCAGCGACAATGCGGTGACCCCGCGCGTAGGGCTGACCTATGACCTCACCGATACCGTGGCGCTGTACGCCAATACGGCCCGCTCGTTCAAGCCCAATACCGGTGCCAGTCGCCAGGGCGGTGGGTTTGATCCGGAAAAGGGCAAGTCGTACGAACTCGGTATCAAGTGGGATGCGCTGGACGATCAGTTGAGCGTCGAGGCGGCGATCTACCAGATTGAAAAACGTAATGTGCTCACCACCGATCCTGTGGACTCGACCTTCAGCGTGGCCGCAGGCGAGGTGCGCAGCCGTGGTTTTGACCTGAACATTGCCGGCAACCTGACTCCGCAATGGCGAGTGATTGGCGGCTACGCCTATGTCGATGCCGAAGTGACCAAGGACAATGTCATCAAGTCCGGCACCCGATTGATGAACATTCCTCAAAACAGTTTCAGCCTGCTCAATGTCTACGAATTCCAGGACGGCGCATTCAAGGGATTGGGTCTGGGTACAGGCCTCAAGTACGTCGATGAGCGCGCGGGGCAGACGGCCAATACAGCGTTTTCCATGGGCAGTTACACGGTTGTGGATCTGCTGAGCTATTACAGGATCAACGACAAAATCAGGCTCAATCTGGACGTGAAGAACCTGACTGACGAAGATTATGAGGAAGGGGCATTCGGCAACGTCTACGCCTATCCAGGGGCGCCGAGAACGGTGCAGGTCGGCATTTCCTATACGTTATGATCGACTGATTCGGCAGTCTTGTGTGCTGTGAAAATTCAGCACGCCGAGCAGCCATTACGCGAACAACCATGAGTCCATTTCAAAGAGGTGGAACAGGTTTTGGATCACTCTGAAACCTGTTCCATAGGGGCTTGAGCGGCTCCTGAACACTAATCTGGTACCACCGTTCCTCACCTAAGTCTTTGCTTCTGCTCACTAATCCTCCAGAATCGCGCCCCTGTTTCGGCCGGGCGCTGCCTGTCGGGTATCCCGACGCGTTCTGGCCGGGTGGCAAGTGACCGGAATGTGGAGATCCCACCGGATGAATGATCAGGCCAATAGCGTCAACAAGCGCTATGTAGAAGCGACACCCGCAACGCTTTCGAGCTGGAATCGCCAAGACACCACCTGGATGCTGGGCCTGTTTGGCACAGCGATTGGTGCAGGAACCCTGTTTTTGCCGATCAACGCAGGTCTGGGCGGCTTCTGGCCGTTACTGATCCTTGCGCTGCTGGCGTTCCCGATGACGTTCTACGCACACCGTGGCCTGACCCGCTTCGTGCTGTCCGGTCGCGAAGGCGCTGACATCACCGAAGTGGTGGAAGAGCATTTCGGCATCAAGGCCGGCGCGCTGATCACACTGCTGTACTTCTTCGCGATCTTCCCGATCCTGCTGATCTACAGCGTGGCGCTGACCAATACCGTGGGCAGCTTCCTTGAGCATCAACTGCACATCACGCCGCCACCGCGCGCCGTGCTGTCGCTGGTGCTGATCCTCGGCCTGCTGGCAGTGGTCCGTTGCGGCGAACAAATGATCGTCAAGGCCATGAGCCTGATGGTGTATCCGTTCATCGTTGCGCTGCTGTTCCTGGCCGTTTACCTGGTCCCGCACTGGAACGGCGGCATTCTCGCCACCGCGAGCCAGGTGCCGGCGCCGTCGGCGCTGCTGCACACGCTGTGGTTGGCGATTCCAGTGATGGTGTTCTCGTTCAACCACTCGCCGATCATTTCGGCCTTCGCCGTGGACCAGAAACGTCGCTACGGTGAGCACGCCGAAGAACGCAGCTCGCAGATCCTGTCCCGCGCTCATCTGTTGATGGTGGTGATGGTGCTGTTCTTCGTCTTCAGTTGCGTGCTGACCCTGTCGCCAGCGCAACTGGCCGAAGCCAAGGCGCAGAACCTGTCGATCCTGTCGTACCTGGCCAACCACTTCAGCAACCCGACCATCGCTTTCGCGGCGCCGCTGATTGCCTTTGTGGCCATTTCCAAGTCGTTCCTGGGCCATTACATCGGCGCCAGCGAAGGTCTCAAGGGCCTGATCGTCAAGAGCGGCAAGCGTCCGTCCGCCAAGGCGCTGGACCGCATGACCGCGGCCTTCATGCTGGTGGTGTGCTGGATTGTTGCCACGCTTAATCCGAGCATCCTCGGCATGATCGAAACCCTGGGCGGTCCGGTGATCGCGGCGATCCTGTTCCTGATGCCGATGTACGCCATCCGCAAGGTACCGGCCATGGCGCGTTATCGTGGTCAGGCTTCCAACGTGTTTGTCACGGCAGTGGGCTTGGTGGCAATTACAGCGTTGATCTATTCGCTGACCGCCTGATGTAAAGATCAAGAGATCGCAGCCTTCGGCAGCTCCTACGCAACGCCTCTCCGTAGGAGCTGCCGCAGGCTGCGATCTTTTGATTTGAAAGGCATAAAAAAACGCCGCTCATCTCACGATGGGCGGCGTTTTTCATTGCGTTGTAACGTTAGGCTTGAACGACCGGGATGTTGGCGTTCGCTGCAGCTTCACGGAACTCGGCGATCTGGTCGAAGGACAGGTAGCGGTAAACATCGGCCGCCATGCTGTCGATCTTGCCAGCGTATTCCATGTACTCCTCGACGGTCGGCAGGCGACCCATGATGGAGGCCACGGACGCCAGCTCAGCCGAAGCCAGGTAGACGTTTGCGCCGTCACCCAGACGGTTCGGGAAGTTACGGGTCGAAGTCGACACAACGGTCGAGTTCGGCTCTACACGTGCCTGGTTACCCATGCACAGCGAGCAGCCCGGCATTTCCATGCGCGCGCCAGCCTTGCCGTAGATGCCGTAGTAGCCTTCTTCGGTCAGTTGGTGAGCGTCCATCTTGGTCGGCGGCGACAGCCACAGACGGGTTGGCAGCTGACCCTTGACCTGTTCCAGCAGTTTACCGGCAGCGCGGAAGTGACCGATGTTGGTCATGCACGAACCGATGAACACTTCGTCGATCTTCTCGCCAGCAACGCTGGAGAGCAGACGGGCGTCGTCCGGATCGTTCGGCGCGCAGAGCACAGGCTCGTTGATGTCGGCCAGATCGATTTCGATGACTTCAGCGTATTCGGCGTCGGCATCGGCTTCCATCAGCTCAGGGTTGGCAACCCAGGCTTCCATCGCTTGGGCACGACGTTCCAGGGTACGCGCATCGCCGTAGCCTTCGCCGATCATCCAGCGCAGCAGGGTGATGTTGGACTGCAAGTACTCGGTGATCGACTCTTTCGACAGCTTGATGGTGCAACCGGCAGCCGAACGTTCGGCCGAGGCGTCGGACAGCTCGAAAGCTTGTTCCAGCGTCAGGCCTTCCAGGCCTTCGATTTCCAGGATGCGGCCGGAGAAGGCGTTTTTCTTGCCTTTCTTCTCGACAGTCAGCAGGCCGTTCTGGATGGCGAAGTAAGGAATGGCATGAACCAGGTCACGCAGGGTGATGCCAGGTTTCATTTTGCCTTTGAAGCGCACCAGGATCGATTCCGGCATGTCCAGCGGCATGACGCCGGTGGCTGCGGCGAACGCGACCAGACCGGAACCGGCCGGGAACGAGATGCCCATCGGGAAACGGGTGTGCGAGTCACCACCGGTACCGACGGTGTCCGGCAGCAGCATGCGGTTCAGCCACGAGTGGATGATACCGTCGCCCGGACGCAGGGAAACACCGCCGCGGGTCATGATGAAGTCAGGCAGGGTGTGGTGGGTGGTCACGTCGATCGGCTTTGGATAAGCCGCGGTGTGGCAGAAGGACTGCATCACCAGATCAGCGGAGAAGCCCAGGCACGCCAGGTCTTTCAGTTCGTCACGGGTCATTGGACCGGTGGTGTCCTGAGAGCCTACGGTGGTCATCTTCGGTTCGCAGTAGGTGCCAGGACGAACGCCTTGGCCTTCTGCCAGACCGCAAGCCTTGCCGACCATTTTCTGTGCCAGGGTGAAACCCTTGGTGCTTTCAGCCGGGGCTTCAGGCTTCTTGAACAGGTCGAACGCTGGCAGACCCAGTTCGGCGCGAGCCTTCTCGGTCAGGCCACGGCCGATGATCAGCGGGATACGGCCGCCGGCGCGAACTTCGTCCAACAGGACCGGGGTCTTCATTTCGAAGGTGGTCAGGACTTCGTCGGTGCCGTGCTTGCAGACTTTGCCAGCATGCGGGTACAGGTCGATCACGTCGCCCATGTGCATGTTGGAAACGTCGAATTCGATTGGCAGTGCGCCGGCATCTTCCATGGTGTTGTAGAAGATCGGAGCGATCTTGCTGCCGAAGCAGAAGCCGCCTGCACGCTTGTTCGGTACGTAAGGAACGTCGTCGCCGAAGAACCACAGTACGGAGTTGGTAGCCGACTTACGCGAGGAACCGGTACCGACCACGTCACCGACGTAGGCGATCGGGAAACCGGCGTTGCGCATTTCTTCGATCTGCTTCATCGGACCGGTGACGCCTTGTGCGTCAGGCACGATGCCGTCGCGAGCCATTTTCAGCATGGCCAGGGCGTGCAGCGGGATGTCCGGGCGGGACCAGGCATCAGGAGCAGGGGACAGGTCGTCGGTGTTGGTTTCGCCAGTCACCTTGAACACGCGCAGGCTGATCTTGTCGGCCAGGGTCGGGCGGTTCTTGAACCACTCGCCGTCAGCCCAGGATTGCAGCACGCCTTTAGCGTGAACGTTACCGTTCTTGGCTTTTTCAGCGACGTCGTGGAAGGCATCGAACATCAGCAGGGTGTGCTTGAGTTCTTCGGCAGCTACTGGCGCCAGTTCGGCGTCGTCCAGCAGGTTAACCAGCGTCACGATGTTGTAGCCGCCCTGCATGGTGCCGAGCAGTTCAACAGCGCGCTTCTTGTCGATCAGAGGGGATTTGGCTTCACCTTTGGCGATGGCAGACAGGAAGCCGGCCTTTACATAGGCTGCTTCGTCCACGCCAGGCGGAACGCGATTGGTGATCAGGTCAACGAGGAATGCTTCTTCGCCAGCCGGGGGATTTTTCAGCAGCTCGACCAGGCCTGCAGTTTGTTCGGCGTTAAGCGGCTGGGGAACGATACCCAGTGCTGCACGCTCTTCGATATGTTTGCGGTAGGCTTCAAGCACAGTTATTACCCTCATCAGTGGTCCCAAATGGGTGTCCGGGACGCTCATCCCGAAATTGCCGTACTCATGCGCTGCATGGCGTTGTGAGCCACTTAGCCAGAATTACCGACAATTCCTTACAGAAGCTGCTTTCAAAGTTTTACGCCTGCAGAACGGGAGCTGATGAGGGTTGGCGTTGGGCTTTTCCCCGCTGGAAAAACCCCTCGCCAACACCGCTCTGAAGGAACGACTGTGCTCGTGACGCTTTGAAAACAGCTTCTAACGGACATTGGCGCCTAAAAAGGCAGGCTGATTCTACGGCAAAAAAAAATTAAAGGTAAGTCAGCGTTTATTGGACTTTGGTGGTGACGTCCAACAAAGCTCCGTTGACCCTAACCCTTTAACTTTGAGGGGTGATGAATATCGGACAAAGGGCTAACATGCCGGCCTGTTTTGCTTTTTCGCGTTTTTGCCTACCTATGCCCAATCAAACCATCAAGACGCCGTGCGTCGGCCTTTGCTCCACTGTTTACGGTGACCTGGTGTGCCGTGGCTGCAAGCGTTTCCACCATGAAGTGATTCACTGGAACGGTTACAACGAGGAAGAAAAACGCGCGGTGTGGCTGCGTCTGGAGCAACTTTTGTCTCAGGTCATGGCCGCCAAGGTGGAAATTTTCGACCCGGCGCTGCTCAGAACGCAGCTGGAGCAACGCAAGATCCGTTTTGTGCCCCATCAGTCGGAATATTGCTGGGCCTACCAGTTGATCGCGCGGGGTGCGCGGGTGATCAATAACCTGGAAGCCTACGGGATGGTGTTGTTGCCGGAGTTCCGCGAGTGGAACCTGCCGGAGTTGCGCGATGCCATCGACCGCGAGTTTTTCCTGCTGTCCGAGGCGCATTACCAGCGCTACATCGCGCCGGGGTTCCTCAAAGACGTCTTTGGCGCCTGAAAAGATCGCAGCCTTCGGCAGCTCCTACAGGTTGAACGCGATCCCATGCAGGAGCTGCCGAAGGCTGCGATCTTTTGATCTTGCCTCAATGCTTGCCGGCAATCTCCTCCAGATGATCCTCAATCTCCTGCGGCTTTAGCACCAGCACATCGCTTTCCACCGCATCAAGCACCACTTCCGCCGTATTGCCGATCAACGTCCCTGACAAACCACTGCGCGCTACGGTGCCAATCACTGTCACTGCCGCCTGCAGCTTGTGCACCATGAACGGAATCAGCACATCCGCAGGACCTTCCTCGATGTGCAGGTGCTCGTCGTCGATGTCGAACTCAGCCTGGAACGCCTTGCACTGCTCGCGATAGCGCGCGGCGATGGTGTCGCTGAGTTGAAACGTCGGGTCGGCCGACGACAACATCGGTGAAGGGTGGGCGCTGATCACGTGCAGATGCGCCTTGGCCAAAGTGGCGATGTCATAGCCGTGATCGATGATGGTGTTATGCAGGTGACGGTGCTCAAGATCGGTATTGCCGACATCGACCGCCGCCAGAATCACTTTGTCCTTCCACGAACCGGCGGTTTTCACCAACAGCACCGGGGTAGGGCATTCGCGCAGCAGTTTCCAGTCTGCGGGGGTCAGCAGGGCGCGTTTCAAGGCACTGTCGGGGAAGTGCTGCTTGATCACCAGGCCACAACCCTCCGCCTGCTGCACATCGACGATGGTTTCGTGCAGGCTTTGATGCCAGGCCTGTTCGGTGGTGACGCTGAAACCGTCCTCTGACAAAGCCGCTTTGAGCACGCCCAGCATCCCGCTGTGATCATGCTTGGGGTCGCACACCAACAGGTGCAGATGCGCCTGGGTCACACCGGCAATCAACTTGGCGCGTTTGAGGGCCAGGCTTTCCGAGTGTTCGGGCTCGATGACCACCAGAATGCTGCGAATGGCTTGCATGATCGGGATCTCCTGAAAATGAAAAAGCACGGCGTTGCACAACTATAGTTGCTGCCCGTCGACCGGGGTGTTGATACATATCAACGGTCCGCGACTGGTGGTCTGCCCGCAGGCCGGTATAATCGGCGCCCTTCGTTTTGAACCTTTTATCCCGTGGGCCCCATGATCCTTCCCGAAATTCACGAGTTCCTTGGCTGTCGCACCCCAGACGGCTGGGTCCAGGCCGCGCTGGCCGATCAGGAAACCCTGCTGATCGACCACAAGAATTGCGAATTCAAGGCAGCCAGCACCGCGCTGAGCCTCATTGCTAAATATCACTCCCATGTTGATTTGATCAACATGATGTCGCGCCTGGCCCGCGAAGAACTGGTGCATCACGAACAGGTCATGCGCTTGATGAAACGGCGCAAGATCGAACTGCGTCAGCTGTCTGCCGGGCGTTACGCGTCGGGCCTGCGCAAAGTAGTGCGCAGTCACGAACCGGTGAAACTGGTCGATACCCTGGTCGTCGGCGCGTTCATCGAAGCCCGCAGTTGCGAGCGTTTCGAGGCGCTGGTGCCGCATCTGGACGAAGAGCTGGGCAAGTTCTATTTCGGCCTGCTCAAAAGCGAAGCGCGACACTTTCAGGGGTACCTGAAACTGGCTTACCAGTATGGGGACGCCAAGGACATTGCCCAGGTGATCGACAAGGTGCGTGCCGCCGAGCAGGAGCTGATCGAGTCGCCGGATGTTGAGTTCCGTTTTCACAGCGGTGTGCCGGCTGCCGCATAAAGTTACAAAAAACCAAAATGTGTAAAAAACTCTTAAGAGTATGAAACATCGCTGAAAACCGGCCAAAGTGGCCGGTTTTTGCTATCCGCCATCTGCGTTCCGTCGTGGATTGGCGGCATAATGCCGACCCCTTCAAACACGCGTTGGCAACCGGCCGTTATGGATAACCTGGGTTTTGGCAAAGTATTGCTGGTGGAAGATGACGAGCGCCTCGCCGGGCTGATTGCGCATTTCCTGGCGCAACACGGTTTTGAGGTGCGGCAAGTGCACCGCGGCGACCTGGCGCTGGCGGCGTTTCTTGAATTCAAGCCGAAAGTCGTCGTGCTCGACCTGATGCTGCCGGGGCAGAGCGGCCTGCACGTGTGCCGTGAAATCCGCAGTGTGTCCGTCACGCCCATCGTCATTCTGACGGCCAAAGAAGACGACCTCGACCACATTCTGGGCCTTGAGTCCGGCGCCGACGACTATGTGATCAAACCGATCAAGCCGCCGGTATTGCTGGCCCGACTGCGCGCTCTGCAACGTCGCCAGTTACCCGACAGCGGTGTGTGCAGCTCACTGGAATTTGGTCAGTTGAACATCGACCGCAGCTGTCGCGAAGTGCGTCTGGCCGGGGAAAGCATCGAGCTGACCACCATGGAGTTCGAACTGTTGTGGTTGCTCGCCAGCGCTGCGGGCAAGACTTTATCCCGTGATGACATTCTCAATCGCATGCGCGGGATTGCCTTCGATGGGCTCAACCGCAGCGTCGACGTCTACATCAGCAAACTGCGCGGCAAGCTCAAGGACAATCCCCGCGAGCCGGTGTGCATCAAAACGGTGTGGGGCAAGGGTTACCTGTTCAATCCGTTCGCGTGGGAGTTGTAGATGCTGCGGTTATTCTTGGGGTTGTACCTGGTGATGGCCGTGGGGCTGGTGGCGGCGTTGCAAGCGGTCGAACACACGTTCAATGCGCTGCTCGACGGTCAGATGCAGGCCTACAATCGCGAGGCGGTGCGCGGGCAGGCCTGGTCGCTGGTCGAGCACGTGCGCGGTTTCGACGCTGCACAACGAGAAGCGCAACTGCAAAAGCTGCGCCCGCATTATGGCCTTGGCCTGAGCCTGGTGGATGCGGCTGAGCTGGACCTCAGCCAACGGGATCACCAGCAACTGGCCGAAGGCACGCTGGTGATTCGCGAGGACTACACCCAGTTCATTACGTCCATCGATGGCGGCCGGCAATTGTTGAGCATCAAGCTCCCGGCGGAGCCCAGCCTGATGACGTTCTACATCACCGCCGCGTACCTGATGTTGGCCGGGTTGATCGGCATCGTGCTGTTTTTCTGGGTGCGCCCGCACTGGCGCGATCTGGAGAAACTGCGCCTGGCGGCCGAGCGGTTTGGCGACAACGACCTGTCCGCGCGCATCCAGTTGTCGAAGCGCTCGAACATCCGCGATCTGGCCGAACACTTCAATCTGATGGCCGCACGTATCGAAGGCTTGATCGCCAACCAGCGCGAGCTGACCAACGCGGTGTCCCATGAATTGCGCACACCGATTGCAAGGCTTTCCTTCGAACTCGATCAGCTCAGGCAGCAAAACGATCCGAGCCAGAACCGCGAGTTGATCGCCGATATGTACGCCGACCTTGGCGAGCTGGAGGAAATGGTTTCGGAACTGTTGACCTACGCCAGCCTGGAGCGCGGGGCGACCGTCATCTCGCGCGAAACCATTCAAGCGCACAGTTGGCTCGACAGCGTGATCGGCAGCGTCGCTCTCGAAGCGGAAGCCGCTGGCGTGCAGTTGCTGATGGTCGAATGTCAGGTCGACGAGGTGCGCATCGAGCCGCGTTTCATGGCCCGGGCAGTCATCAATTTGCTGCGCAATGCCATTCGTTATGCGGAGGAGCGGGTCGAGGTTTCGCTGGTGCGTCGTGATGATCATTACGAGGTTAGGGTCAACGACGATGGCCAGGGCGTACCACTGGAAGGGCGCGAGAAAATCTTTGAACCGTTCTCGCGTCTCGATGCCAGTCGCGACCGCCGTACCGGTGGTTTTGGCCTGGGCCTGGCGTTGGTCAGGCGCGTCTCGCAGTCCCATGGAGGGCAGGTAGAAGTGACGGATTCGCCGTGGGGCGGGGCGTCGTTTCGCATGACGTGGGCGCATCTGGATTAGCGGCTGCGCTCAATGGCCCCATCGCTAGCAGGCTAGCTCCCACAGGGGACCGCATTTCAAATGTGGGAGCTAGCAGGCTAGCTCCCATAGGGGACCGCATTTCAAATGTGGGAGCTAGCCTGCTAGCGATTAGGCCATCAGGCACACCACCGAATTCAGCAACTCAACCCCAACCGCTCATGCCATTGGGCGATCGACTCTTCGGGGTAAACATCAAACTGTTTGTCACCCGGCCCGACCTTGGCCTCGACCCACGGCGCCTTCGAACTGAGCATCAAATGGGTATGCACCGGCGGCACCGGCAGCGGGGTGTCGATGGCCGATGCGAACGGGTGGATCAGCTCCGGCCATTCGGGGCTGAACAGCCACAACCCCGAGCCACAAACCGAGCAAAAATGCCGCTCGGCCGTGCTGCGGTGCGCACGTTTTTCGCCTTCGCCCTTGAGTAGCGCATGGTAAATCGCGATGTTCTTGCGCCCGCGCACTTTCAGGCTGTTGGCATCCCCGGCAATGTTGATAGCGTAACCGCCACCGCCCTGGGTTTTGCGGCAAATCGAACAGTAGCATCGTTGATAAGGGTAGGGGTGAGCGCTGGTCAGGCTGAACGACACAGCGCCGCAATGGCAGGAACCTTCGAGTTGCATGGCGACCTCCGGCAGGCCAGGGAATTATCCCATCAGACTAGACCGGTACCAGAATCGCATCGCCTGTGGCGACCAATTTGAGCTGATCACCGGTTTGCGCGAACAACTCTGCGCGGGCGAACACCTGTTTCTTCCCGGCCTTTACCACCTTGCCCCGGGCGATGAACACTTCGCCGACGGCGGGCGCCAGGCAGTTGACCGTAAAGTGCGAAGCCAGCACATTGCCGGCCACCGTTCCCGCCGCGAAACCGCAAGCTGTGTCGAGCATTGCACCGATCAGGCCGGCATGCAGGAAACCGGCATATTGCGCCATGTCTTCTGCGCGAAACGCCAGGGTGAGGTCTGCTTCACCGCTCTCGGCGCGGGTGACTTCGAAGCCGGCCCAGCGGTTGAAGGCTGAGGTTGAGTTGATTTGCTTGAGTGTGTTGAGCATGTCGAATCCCTCCGGTTGAGGCAGCAACATGCGCTGGGATGGAGGCGTTGTCATCGTTGATCAGGAACGGTGATAGTCAGCCGGGATGGTGGTGAATGGGCCGGCCTCATCGCCAGCAGGGCTAGCTCCCACATTGGATCGGTGGCATTCACAAATCCCTGTGGGAGCTAGCCCTGCTAGCGATGAACGATAACGCTGACGCACTGGACGCCCATGGCCCATCAGGTCAGCATGAACACCCCCGAATCCCGGACCTGACCTGATGCGACGATTACCTTCCCTGGCCGCCCTCAGAACTTTCGAATGCGCCGCCCGCCATGCCCATTTTGGCCGGGCTGCAGCGGAGTTGTGCGTCACCGACAGCGCAGTCAGCCACCAGATTCGTCAGTTGGAAGAGCAATTGGGCGTGTCGCTGTTTGTCCGTGAAGGCCGGCAGATCCGCCCGACCATGGCGGCCGGGCGCCTGATGCAAAGTTTGCAGCAAGCCTTCGAACTGATCGGCGATGCCTGCGATGAACTGCGCGATCCGTCATCCCTCGCCGTGTTGCGTCTGGCCGTGACCGCTGAATTGGCGCAGAAGTGGCTGATGAGCCGCCTCACCGATTTCTATGCGCGTTACCCCCACATCACGCTGCACCTCTACGAACAACCCATCGACGCCACCGCGCCGGGCGAAGACATCGACCTGGCGATCACCTACGGTACAGGCCCGGTGGACAGCAGCGCGTATTTCGTTCGGCCATTGCCGGCGCTGCAATTCTTCCCGGTGTGCAGTCCCGGTCTGTTCAATCAGGGCACGCTCAAGGCCCCGAAAGATCTGGCCCGCCATTGCCTATTGCATGACGATCAGGACGGCAAGACCTGGACCGCATGGCTCACCAGCCATGCCGGCGATCAGCGCCCCGAACGGCAACTGTATTTCGCCCATGCCGGGTTGGCCCTTGAGGCTGCGGCGCAGGGGCAAGGCGTGGCCATGGGCGACAACCTCACAGCACAGGAGGACCTGCTCAGCGGCCGTCTGGTACGGCCCTTCACCTCCAGCATGACCGCGCTGGGCCAATACGCCTTGGTGTGCGAGCGGGTACGACTGGAGCGGCCGGCCGTGGCTCAAATGCTTGAATGGTTCAACGATCAACTGATTGATTGATGAGTTAGATTCAAGTGTTCCGAAATAAACATCGTTGGTGAGGAGGGTGCCCGCGACCTTAGCCTGTGGTCATTCCAATTCCCGCTGATGAGGTTTGCCCATGGCACGTTTGCTCGATTCCACACCCAAACTCGACGGTTTCCGCCTGCCCGGTGAATTCGAAGCCAAGTCCGGCTGCTGGCTCGGCTGGCCGGAGCGCACCGACGTCTGGCGCAACGGTGCCAAGCCTGCGCAGAAAGTCTGGGTGCAAATCGTCACTGCGATCTCCATGAGCGAACAGGTCAGCGTGTGTGCCTCGGCCTCACAATTCGCCACTGCGCGTCGGCAGTTGCCGCCACAAGTACGGGTGGTGGAAATGACCTGCAACGACACATGGTTCCGCGACAGTGGTCCGTGCTTCGTGGTTAACGACCAAAGCGGCGAAGTACGTGGTGTCGACTTCGAATTCAACGCTTACGGTGGCCTCGACGGCGGGTTGTACTACCCGTGGGACAAGGACGACCAGATCGCCAGCAAGATCCTCGAAATCGAACGCTTCGACCGTTACCGCGCGCCCTTGATTGCCGAACTGGGCGGCATCCAGAGCGACGGTCAGGGCAGCATCCTCACCACCGAACAATGCCTGCTCAACCGTAACCGCAACCAACATCTGGGCAAGGACGAAGTCACCCGCCGTCTGACCGATTACCTCGGCGCTGAGCAAGTGATCTGGCTGCCACGTGGCTGCAAGTTCGACGAAACCGATGGCCACGTCGACGACCTGGCGTGCTTCGTACGCCCGGGCGAAGTGGTGCTGCAATGGACCGATAATCGCGATGATCCGCAGTGGGAAATCTACCAAGAGGCTTACGACATTCTGCGCAGCACCCGCGACAGCCGTGGCCGCGAGTTGATCGTGCACAAACTGCCGCAACCGGACGTGCTGGAGTGGATGGCCGAAGAAGCCGAGGGGCTGGATCAGCAGGACAGCACGCACACCCGTCAGGCAGGGACGAAGATTTGTGCGTCGTACATCAACTACTACGCCGGCAACAGCTCGATCGTGGTGCCGCTGTTTGGTGATCGCAACGATCAAGTGGCGCTGGCGACCCTGGCCGAATTGTTCCCGCAGCACACCATCGTCGGCATCGAGCACTCGCGGGAGATTCTGCTGGGTGGCGGTAACGTCGCCTGCATCACCATGCCGCAGTACGCCGGCACCCGCAAAGGAGCGTGATCATGGGCCTGCACAAACTGACTCAAGCGTTAATGCTGGTGCTTGCACCCCTGTGTGTGCAGGCCGCAGACACCGCCAAACCGGTGGTGAATCTGTACATCTGGGGCGAATACCTGGCCCCCGATACCCTGAAGAATTTCGAGGCGAAAACCGGCATCCATGTGGTGGCCGACCATTTCGACTCGCTGGAAACCGTCGAGACCAAACTGCTCACCGGTCGCAGTGGCTACGATCTGGTCCTGACGGCGGGCCAGCACTTGTCCCGGGCGATTCAGAGCGGCGCGATCCAGACCGTGGACAAGCAGCAATTGCCGCATTTTTCCGGTGTCGGCGAAGAGTTTCGCCAGCACATGGCGGTGTTCGATCCGGGCAATCGCTACGCCGGGATCTACGCCTGGGGCACGACGGGCGTCGGCTATCAGGAACAAGCCGTCAAGCAACGGCTGCCCGATGCACCCACAGACAGCTGGGCGATGCTGTTCGACCCGGCCGTGGTGTCGAAATTTGCCGATTGCGGGGTCAGTCTGCTCAACGATCCCAATGAAGTGTTCGCCGCTGTCATGAAGTACATGGGGCTGGACATCAATCGCCAGAACCTCGACGACCTGAAACGCGCCGAGGCGCAGTTGGCGAAGATTCGCCCGTACATTCGCTACTTCGACAATGACCTGAATATCAGCGATCTGGCCAACGGCAACACCTGTGTGGCGATGTCGTGGAATGGCAACGTGGCCATCGCGGCGGGCCAGGCCGAGGCGGCCGGCAAACCGTTCAAGCTCGATTACCGGATTCCAAAGGAAGGCACGTTAATCTGGTTCGATGCCATGGTCATTCCCAAGGATGCGCCGCACCCTCAGGCCGCACTGGCCCTGATGGACTACCTGATGACCCCGGAAGTGATCGCGCCAATCACCGACACCATCCACTACGCCAATGCGATTACCGCGGCAGACAGCCTGATTGACCCGGCCATTCGCAACGATCCGGGGACCTATCCGACGGCGGCGGTCAGGGCTTCGCTGTACAGCAAGAATGACAACGGCAAGGCGTTCAACCGGGCATTGATTCGGGCGTTCAGCCGGTTGAAATCCGGGTTGTGATGGGCATTGGGTGAGGTATCGCCTGCAATGCCACCCGCGCCAGCAGGTCGGCTCCCACATTTGGAATGCACGCCCCTGTGGGAGCCGTATGGGCGAGCCAGCACATTCATTCGGCTATTTGGCAAACAACTGCCCAATATCCTTGAACGCCTTGAACTCCAACGCATTGCCGCAAGGATCAAACAGAAACATCGTCGCTTGTTCACCGACCAAACCCTGAAAGCGAATCCCCGGCTCAATCACGAAACGCGTCTCCAGCGCCTGCAAGCGCTCCGCCAGTGCTTCCCACTCTGCCATCCCCAGCACCACACCAAAATGCGGCACCGGCACGTTATGCCCATCAACCGCGTTGGTGTGGGCCGCTTCCTGTGAGGCGTTTTTCGGCGCCAGGTGAATCACCAGTTGATGCCCGAAAAAGTTGAAGTCGACCCAGTGATCACTGGAGCGACCTTCCTCCAAGCCAAACACCGAACCATAAAAATGCCGCGCGGCTGCCAGGTCGTAGACAGGAATGGCCAAGTGAAAAGGGGAAAGTTGCATCGTACGTGCCTCGCTCAGGGGTATTTAAGATCGAGTTTAGCGCTGTGCTTTTCGATTGAAAGACGATAGTTTTTGCGTCGAGCTCAAATAATTTCGATCAGTCGAGGCTGGCCATGCTGCGTGAACTGAAAACCTTCATCGCCGTGACGCGTTACGGCACGTTCGCCGCGGCCGGCATGCACGTCGGCCTTACACAGTCGGCGGTCAGTGCGCAGATGCGAAACCTGGAGCAGGCCCTCGGGATTCGTCTGTTTGATCGCACCGGGCGTCAGGCCTTGCTCAATGCCGCAGGCCAGCGCGCGTTGCCCATGGCGCGGGAAATCCTCGAAACCTTCAACCGCATGGCGGTCAGCGATGACGTCAGCGAGTACCGGGGCGAACTGAAAATCGGCGCAGTGGCGACCGCGCAAACCGGCTTGCTGCCCCAGGCCCTGCTGCGTTTACGCCAGCAGGCGCCGTTACTGGAGCCGAAACTGGTGCCCGGTGTGTCACTCAATCTATTGAGCCAAGTGGACACTGGCGAAGTGGATCTGGCGATCCTGATCAAGCCGCCATTTGAATTGCCCAAAGAGTTATCCGCCGAGGTGATCCGCCGCGAGCCCTTTGTGTTGATTGTGCCGGCTGACATTGAAGGCGACGATCCGTTGAAACTGCTCAGTGAACATCCTCATGTTCGTTATGACCGCAACTCGTTCGGCGGCCGCTTGGTCACACGGTTTCTACGCGAGCAGCAGATTGAAGTGCACGTGGCGCTGGAGCTGGATGAGCTGGAAGCCATCGTGAAAATGGTGGACTGCGGGTTGGGTGTTTCACTGCTTCCCGAAGCCGGGTTGTGGCTTGAGCATGGGGCGAAGGTCAGGGTGATCCGTTTGGGCGAATTGGCCTTTTACCGGGAGATCGTCTTGTTGCAGCGCTATAGCCAGCGACAGCAGCCGATCCAACAGTTGTTTGCCCAATGCCTGACAGACAGAAACTGACACCCGGTAAATCACAGGCATAAAAAAACCCGCCAAATCAGGCGGGTTTTCTATTGGCTAAGCGAAGATCACTCTTCGATGTTGCCCATGGCTGTGGTGTTGAAACCACCGTCCACGTACATGATTTCGCCGCTGATGCCAGACGCCAGGTCCGAGCACAGGAAGGCGCCGGCGTTGCCGACTTCGTCGATGGTGACGTTGCGACGCAGCGGGGTTTGCGCTTCGTTGGCGGCCAGCATCTTGCGGAAGTTCTTGATGCCGGAAGCGGCGAGGGTGCGGATCGGGCCAGCCGATACGCAGTTGACGCGGGTGCCGTCCGGGCCCAGGGAGCCGGCCAGGTAACGTACGCCAGCTTCCAGGGAAGCCTTGGCCATGCCCATGACGTTGTAGTTCGGCATGGTGCGCTCGGCGCCCAGGTACGACAGGGTCAGCAGGCTGCCGTTGCGGCCTTTCATCATTTCGCGGCCGGCTTTGGCCAGGGCCACGAAGCTGTAGGCGCTGATGTCGTGAGCGATGCGGAAACCTTCACGGGTGGTGGCTTCGGTGAAGTCGCCGTCCAGTTGGTCGCCCGGTGCGAAGCCGACGGAGTGCACGATGCAGTCCAGGCCGTCCCACTTCTTGCTCAGTTCTTCGAAGACCTTGGCGATTTCTGCATCGCTGGCCACGTCGCACGGGAAGCACAGCTCAGGGCTCGAACCCCAGCCTTGTGCGAACTCTTCGACACGACCCTTGAGTTTGTCGTTCTGATAAGTGAAGGCAAGCTCAGCGCCCTCGCGATGCATGGCGGCAGCGATGCCGGATGCGATGGACAGCTTGCTGGCGACACCGACGATCAGTACGCGCTTACCGGCGAGAAAACCCATGTGTTGCTCCTCTTTTCAGGTTATTGCGCAGTGGCTGGTGCCAAGAAAGCGGCTTCCAGCAACTGCTGTGTATACGGATGTTGGGGGGCGGCAAAAATGCTTTGCGCGTCTCCCTGTTCGACCACTTGGCCATGCTTGACCACCATCAGTTGGTGGCTCAGCGCTTTCACCACAGCCAGGTCATGGCTGATGAACAGATACGTCAGGTTGTACTTGCTTTGCAGGGAGCGCAAAAGCTCCACCACTTGGCGTTGCACGGTGCGGTCGAGGGCCGAAGTCGGCTCGTCCAGCAGAATCAACGCCGGTTTTAGCACTAATGCCCGGGCAATGGCGATTCTCTGCCGTTGCCCGCCGGAAAATTCGTGGGGGTAGCGGTTCCGGGTTTCCGGGTCCAGACCTACCTCCTTGAGTGCTGCAATAATCGCTTGTTCCTGTTCGGCCTCGGTGCCGATCTTGTGGATCCGCAGACCCTCGCCAACAATCTGGCTGACGCACATCCGTGGGCTCAGGCTGCCAAACGGGTCCTGAAACACCACCTGCATCTCTCGACGCAGCGGCCTGACTTGTTGTTGCGTCAGGCAGTCTAGCTGTTTGCCTTCAAAACGGATCGCGCCTTTGCTGCCGATCAACCGCAAGATCGCCAGCCCCAACGTCGACTTGCCGGAACCGCTTTCACCCACAATCCCCAAGGTTTGGCCTTGAGGCAGGCTGAAGTTGATGCCGTCCACCGCTTTGATGTAATCCACCGTGCGCTTGAGCAGGCCTTTCTTGATCGGGAACCAGACTTTCAAGTCCTCGACTGCCAGCAGCGGCGGGCCGATTTCATTGGTTGCCGGTGTCCCGCTGGGCTCCGCTGCCAGCAGGACCCGAGTGTACGGATGCTGCGGCGCGCGGAACAACTCTTCGCACGATGCCTGTTCGACGATGCAACCTCGCTGCATGACACATACGCGATGCGCAATTCTTTTCACAAGGTTCAAATCGTGGCTGATCAGCAGCAATGCCATGCCCAGGCGCGCCTGTAATTCCTTGAGCAATTCGAGGATTTTCAGCTGAACGGTCACGTCCAGTGCGGTCGTCGGTTCGTCGGCAATCAGCAGTTCGGGCTCGTTGGCCAAGGCCATGGCAATCATGACGCGCTGACGCTGGCCGCCGGACAATTCGTGGGGCAGGGCTTTGAGGCGCTTGTGCGGCTCGGGGATGCCGACCATCTCCAGAAGCTCCAGCGTGCGCTTGGTCGCGATCTTGCCGGTCAGGCCCTTGTGGATGCCCAGCACCTCGTTGATCTGCTTCTCGATCGAGTGCAGCGGGTTGAGCGAGGTCATCGGCTCCTGGAAGATCATCGCGATCCGGTTGCCGCGGATGTGGCGGATGGTCTTTTCCTTCAGGTCCAACAGATTCTGGCCGGCGTATTCGATGGTGCCGGAAGGGTGTCGGGCGAGCGGGTAGGGCAGCAGGCGCAGGATCGAGTGGGCGGTCACCGACTTGCCCGACCCGCTTTCGCCGACCAACGCCAGTGTTTCGCCACGCTTGATGTCGAAACTGACGCCCTCGACCACGCGTTGAGCATGGTCACCGACCACGAACTCGACGGAGAGGTCGCGCACTTCAATCAGATTGTCCTGATTCATTTCACTTCCTCGGGTCGAAGGCATCGCGAGCGGACTCGCCGATGAACACCAGCAAACTCAACATCAACGCCAGCACCGCAAACGCGCTCATGCCCAGCCACGGCGCCTGCAGGTTGGATTTGCCCTGTGCCACCAGTTCACCCAATGACGGGCTGCCGGCCGGCAAGCCGAAGCCAAGGAAATCCAGCGCGGTCAGGGTGCCAATGGCACCGGTCAGAATGAACGGCATGAAGGTCATGGTCGAGACCATGGCATTGGGCAGGATATGGCGGAACATGATCGCGCCATTCTGCATGCCCAGCGCCCGCGCCGCACGCACGTATTCCAGATTACGCCCGCGCAGGAACTCGGCGCGCACCACGTCCACCAGGCTCATCCAGGAAAACAGCAGCATGATGCCGAGCAGCCACCAGAAATTCGGCTGGACGAAACTGGCGAGGATGATCAGCAGGTACAACACCGGCAATCCGGACCAGATCTCCAGGAAACGCTGCCCGGCCAAGTCCACCCAACCGCCATAGAAGCCCTGCAACGCACCGGCAATCACGCCGATCAGCGAGCTGAGCAAGGTCAGCGTCAGGGCGAACAGCACCGAGACGCGAAAGCCATAGATCACCCGGGCCAGCACATCGCGACCCTGATCGTCGGTGCCCAGCAGATTGTCCGCCGAGGGCGGAGCAGGGGCCGGGACTTTCAGGTCGTAGTTGATGCTCTGGTAGCCGAACGGGATCGGCGCCCACAAGACCCAGGCGTCCTTGGCCTTGAGCAGTTCGCGAATGTACGGGCTCTTGTAGTTGGCTTCCAGCGGGAATTCGCCGCCGAAAGTGGTCTCCGGGTAGCGCTTGAGCGCCGGGAAGTACCAACCGTTGTCGTAATGCACCACCAGCGGTTTGTCGTTGGCGATCAGCTCGGCGCCCAGGCTGGCGCCGAACAGAATCAGGAACAGCCACAGCGACCACCAGCCGCGTTTGTTGGCCTTGAACAGTTCGAAGCGGCGGCGATTGAGAGGGGACAGGTTCATCTCAATGCTCCCGGCTTTCGAAGTCGATGCGTGGATCGACAAAGGTGTAGGTGAGGTCGCCGATCAGTTTCACCACCAGCCCCAGCAGGGTGAAAATGAACAAGGTGCCGAAGACCACCGGGTAATCACGGTTGATCGCGGCTTCGAAACTCATCAGGCCGAGGCCATCGAGGGAGAAGATCACTTCGACCAGCAGCGAGCCGGTGAAAAAGATCCCGATGAACGCCGACGGGAAACCCGCGATCACCAGCAGCATGGCGTTGCGGAACACATGGCCGTACAGCACGCGGTGATTGGTCAGGCCCTTGGCTTTGGCAGTGACCACATACTGTTTGTTGATCTCGTCGAGAAAACTGTTTTTGGTCAGCAGGGTCATGGTCGCGAAGTTGCCGATCACCAGCGCCGTCACGGGTAGCGCCAAGTGCCAGAAATAGTCGAGGATCTTGCCCCCCGTGCTCAGCTCATCGAAGTTGTTCGAGGTCAGCCCGCGCAAGGGAAACCAGTCTAGGTAACTGCCCCCGGCGAACACCACGATCAGCAGGATGGCGAACAGGAACGCCGGGATCGCATAGCCGACAATGATCGCTGAACTGGTCCAGACATCGAAGTGGCTGCCATGTCGCGTGGCCTTGGCGATCCCGAGCGGGATCGACACCAGGTACATGATCAAGGTGCTCCACAGCCCGAGCGAGATCGACACCGGCATCTTTTCCTTGATCAGGTCGATGACTTTGGCGTCGCGGAAAAAGCTGTCGCCGAAATCCAGCGAGGCATAGTTCTTGACCATGATCCACAAACGTTCCGGCGCCGATTTGTCGAAGCCGTACATGTGCTCGATTTCCTTGATCAGCGCCGGGTCCAGGCCTTGGGCGCCGCGATAGGCGGAACCGGCCACCGACACCTCGGCACCGCCGCCGGCAATCCGGCTGGTGGCGCCTTCGAAGCCTTCGAGCTTGGCGATCATCTGTTCTACCGGGCCACCGGGCGCAGCCTGGATGATCACGAAGTTGATCAGCAGAATGCCGAACAGGGTCGGGATGATCAGCAGCAGTCGCCGAAAAATATACGCCAGCATCTGATTACTCCGTGCCCGCAGGGTCGGCTTGCAATTTGGTTTCGATCTCTATGGCCGGTTTGGCATCGGGTTTGATCCACCAGGTGGCCGTGCCGATGTCGTATTTAGGCGAGACCTTCGGGTGGCCGATGTGGTTCCAGTACGCCACGCGCCAGGTTTTGATGTGCCAGTTGGGAATCACGTAATAGCCCCATTGCAGCACGCGGTCCAGTGCACGGGCGTGGGCCACCAGGCTGGCACGCGAATCGGCGTTGATCAGTTGCTCCACCAGTTGGTCGACTACCGGGTCTTTCAGGCCCATGGAGTTGCGGCTGCCGGGTTTATCGGCGGCGGCGGTCATCCAGAATTCGCGCTGTTCGTTGCCCGGCGAGTTGGACTGCGGGAAGCTGCCGACGATCATGTCGAAGTCCCGCGAACGCACGCGGTTGACGTACTGCGAGACGTCGACGCGACGGATCACCAGTTCGATGCCCAGGTCGCTCAGGTTGCGTTTGAACGGCAACAGCACGCGTTCGAATTCGGTCTGCGCCAGCAGGAATTCGATGCTCACCGGTTTGCCGGTGGCGTCGACCATCTTGTCATCGACGATTCGCCAACCGGCTTCTTGCAGCAATTGGTAAGCCTTGCGCTGCTGGGTTCGGATCATGCCGCTGCCATCGGTGACCGGGTTCTGGAACGCCTCGCTGAACACCTGCTCGGGAATCTTGCCGCGGAACGGGTCGAGGATCGCCAGTTGATCAGCGTCCGGCAGGCCGGTGGCGGCCATTTCCGAGTTTTCGAAGTAACTGCGGGTACGCGCGTAGGCGCCGTTGAACAGTTGCTTGTTGGTCCATTCGAAGTCCAGCAACAGTGTCATCGCCTGGCGCACCCGCACGTCCTGAAACACCGGGCGACGCAGGTTGAACACGAAGCCTTGCATGCCGGTGGGGTTGCCGTTGGGAATCTGTTCCTTGATCAGACGACCTTCGGTAACGGCTGGAATGTTGTAGGCGTTGGCCCAGTTCTTCGCGGTCATTTCCAGCCAGTAATCGAACTGCCCGGCCTTGAGTGCTTCGAGCGCCACGGTGTTGTCGCGGTAATAGTCCGTGGTCATGACATCGAAGTTGTAGAAGCCGCGATTGATCGGCAGGTCCTTGCCCCAGTAATCCTTGACCCGTTCATAGCGCACCGAGCGCCCGGCTTTCACTTCGCTGACCTTGTACGGCCCGCTGCCCAGCGGCACTTCGAGGTTGCCCTTGTTGAAGTCGCGGGTGGCCCACCAGTGCTTGGGCAGCACCGGCAACTGGCCGAGGATCAACGGCAATTCGCGGTTGTTGCTGTGTTTGAACTTGAACAGCACCGTCAGCGGGTCTTCGGCAACCACGTCCGCGACGTCGTTGTAGTAGCCGCGATACATCGGTGCGCCGTCCTTGATCAGGGTCTGGAAACTGAACACCACGTCTTCGGCGCGTACTGGATGGCCGTCATGGAAGCGCGCTTCGGGCCGCAGATAGAAACGCACCCAGTCATTGTTCGGGGCTTTTTCGATCTTGCCGGCGATCAGGCCGTATTCGGTAAAAGGTTCGTCCAGGCTCTGCCGGGCGAGAGTGTCGTAGATCAGGTCGATATCGTTGGCCGATACACCCTTGCTGATGAACGGGTTGAGGCTGTCGAAACCGCCGAACCCGGCCTGACGGAATTTGCCGCCCTTGGGCGCGTCCGGATTGACGTAGTCGAAGTGCTTGAAGTCGGCCGGGTATTTCGGCGGCTCGTTGTACAGGGTCAGGGCATGTTGCGGGGCGGCACTGGCTAGCCCGGCGAACAACAGGGCGCTGGCCTGCAAGAGCAGGGCGCTGATGGGCTTCATCGATCTTTCTCCGAAGATTTCAGCCACCACGCGCTCAGGCCCAGGGTGTAGGGCGGCGTGGTGACAAAGGCGAACCGGTTGCGGTACGCCAAGCGGTGATAATTGAGGTACCAGTTGGGAATGATGTAGTGCTGCCACAGCAGCACCCGGTCGAGGGCCTTGCCGGCAGCGACTTGCTCATCGCGGGTCTTGGCCGCGAGCAGTTGGTCGAGTAAATGATCAACCACTGGGTTGGCGATGCCGGCGTAATTCTTGCTGCCCTTGACCGCCACCTGGCTGGAGTGGAAGTACTGCCACTGTTCCAGGCCGGGGCTGAGGGTCTGGTTGAGGGTCATCAAAATCATGTCGAAGTCGAACTGGTCGAGGCGCTGTTTGTACTGGGCGCGGTCGACCGTACGCAGCCGGGCGTCGATGCCGATGCTGGCGAGGTTCTCGACGTAAGGCTGAAGGATGCGTTCCAGGTTCGGATTGACCAGCAGGATCTCCAGGCGCAACGGTTGCCCGGCAGCATTCTGCAGACGCTGGCCATTGAGTTTCCAGCCCGATTCGGCGAGCAGGCCAAGGGCCTTGCGCAGGGTTTCCCGGGGAATGCCCTGGCCCTGGGTTTGCGGCAGGCTGAACGGTTCGGTGAGCAAACGGGCCGGGAGCTGTTCGCGATAAGGCTTGAGCAGTAGCCATTCATGGCCGACCGGGAGGCCGGTGGCGGAGAACTCGCTGTTGGGGTAGTAGCTCATCGCTCGTTTGTAGGCGTCGCTGAACAGCGTGCGGTTGGTCCACTCGAAATCGAACATCAACCCCAGCGCTTCACGAACCCGGGCCTCGGCGAACGTCGGGCGACGGCTGTTCATGAACAGGCCCTGGGTCTGGGTCGGGATCTGGTGCGGGATCTGCGCCTTGATCACCTGACCACGGCGTACCGCCGGAAAGTTGTAGCCGGTGGCCCAGTTCTTGGCCTGGTGTTCGATGTAGATGTCGAACTCGCCGGCCTTGAACGCTTCAAACGCGACGTCGCTGTCACGGTAGAACTCGACTTCCATGCGGTCGACGTTGTATTTGCCGCGGTTGACCGGCAGGTCTTTGCCCCAGTAATCCTTGACCCGCTCGAAGACGAGTTGCCGCCCCGGCGTCACCGAAGTGATGCGATACGGTCCGCTGCCCAGCGGCGGTTCGAAGGTCGTGGCCTTGAAATCGCGGTCTTTCCAGTAATGCTGCGGCAGCACCGGTAACTCGCCCAGGCGCAGGATCAGCAACGGATTGCCCGCCCGCTTGAACACGAAGCGGATGCGCTGTGGGTTGAGAATGTCGACCCGCAACACTTCCTGAAGATTGGTGCGGTATTGCGGATGACCTTCCTTGAGCAGCAAGCGGTAGGAGAACGCCACGTCGTAGGCCGTGATGGGGGTGCCATCGTGGAAGCGTGCTTCCGGGCGCAGATTGAATACCACCCAGCTGCGGTCTTCGCTGTACTCGACCGACTGGGCGATCAGGCCGTAGCTCGAAGTGGGCTCGTCACCGGACGGCGCGTACTGGCCAGTGCCGACCATCAGCGGTTCGTTCAGCTCGTTGATGCCATATTGCAGGAAGTTCGGCGTGGCGACCGGACTGGTGCCCTTGAAGGTGTAGGGATTGAGCGTATCGAACGTGCCAAACGCCATCACCCGCAACGTACCGCCCTTGGGCGCTTGCGGGTTGACCCAATCGAAGTGGGTAAATCTGGCCGGATACTTGAGCGTGCCGAACTGCGCATAACCATGGCTTTCGCTGATCGTCGCGCTTGCGGTGGAGCTCAAGGCCAGGCTGATCAGGAGCGGGAGCAGGGGACGCTTCAAATAAGAAATCCGATCCAGGCGGCTTGGGCTTTGTGGCCCGTACAGTAACAGCTTGTATGGACAGGAAAAAGACAGGCTTCGAAAGCACTGTCTGGGCATAAAAAAAGATCGCAGCCTTCGGCAGCTCCTACATGGAATGATGTTCATCCTGTAGGAGCTGCCGAAGGCTGCGATCTTTTCAGCGCGGCATCATTTTAGTGCGGATTGGACACCGTCAACATCTGGCCGGGCTTGAGGGCCTGGCCGACACGCGGGTTCCAGCGCTTGAGATGCTGCATTTCAACGTTGAAACGCTTGGCCACGATGTACAGCGAATCACCTTGTTTAACCTTGTATTGCGATTGCGTCTTCTTGGCTTTGGTCTTGGTGTTGGCCGCCACCACGGTGTTGACGCGACCCGAACTGCGTTTGCTGGTGTCCTGCAAAACCAGGGTCTGGCCCGGCTTGAGGTTCTTGCCCGAGAGCTTGTTCCAGCGCTGGATGTCCTTGACGTCGACGTTGTTGGCCTTGGCAATGGAACCCAGGTTATCGCCGCGCTTGACTCGATAATTGCGTTTGGCACTCGCCACGGCCGTGCTGTCGGCGCCATCGAAGACCGGCTTGAGCGGCTTCTTGCTGATCAGCTCGTCTGGACGCATGGTCTGCAGGCTGGTGGTCAGCAGTTGCGCCTTGGACGTCGGCACCAGCAAATGCTGGGGGCCGTCGATGGTGGTGCGTTGCTTGAATGCCGGGTTGAGCTGGAACAACTCGTCTTCGTCGATGTTCGCTACCGCAGCGACCTTGGACAGGTCCATGCGCTGGTTGATTTCGACGACCTGGAAGTACGGTTCGTTGGCAATCGGGTTGAGATTCACCCCGTAGGCTTCCGGCGCCAGTACCACTTGCGACAGGGCCAGCAGCTTCGGCACGTAGGCTTGGGTCTCGGCCGGCAGCGGCAGGTTCCAGTAGTCGGTCGGCAGGCCAAGCTTTTCGTTGCGCTCGATGGCGCGGCTGACCGTACCTTCACCGGCATTGTAGGCGGCGAGCGCCAACAGCCAGTCACCGTTGAACATGTCGTGCAGGCGAGTCAGGTAATCCATCGCAGCGGTGGTCGACGCGGTAATGTCGCGACGGCCATCGTAGAAGCGGGTCTGGCGCAGGTTGAAGTAACGCCCGGTGGACGGGATGAACTGCCACAAGCCCACAGCATCGGCCCGGGAATAGGCCATCGGGTTGTAGGCGCTTTCAATCACCGGCAACAGCGCCAGTTCCAGCGGCATGTTGCGTTCTTCGAGGCGTTCGACGATGTAGTGAATATAGAGGCTGCCGCGTTCGCCGGCGTTTTCCAGGAAAGAAGGATTGCTGGCGAACCACAGGCGCTGTTGCTCGATGCGCGGGTTGACGCCCACGTTGTCCTGCAACTGGAAGCCCTGGCGCATGCGCTCCCAGACGTCCTGCGGGATCTGCGGGCTCGGCTTTTCGCTGAGCCAGATGGGCTTCTGCTTGGCGCGGGCAGCAATGTTCGGCGTATGTGTCGCTTCAGTCTGCGGAGCGTGGCTGGAGCAGCCCGCCAATGTGGCGGACACAGCCACCGCTATGGCTTGAGCCAAGCGGGTCAATGCGTCTGAATTGATGGACTTACGTATGGATGACGACATTGGCTGGAAGTAAGTTCCGGGCAAAAATGTCGGGCGATTCTAGAAAGCGCACCCCCTGCGGTCAACCATTCAGAATTTTTGGACCATCGTGCAAGGTCTTTAGAACGTGTCTTTCCACGCCCTGAGCGCCGCAAAAACCATATCGGGCCGAGAGTTATCGGTGCCGGTCCGTTCGTCCGCTTTTTCTTTAACGGATGTTTCGCCGGTACGCAAAAACGGATTTGTGCGCTTCTCCAGTGCCACCGTGGAAGGCAGCGTGATGACCCCGGCTTCCCGTTGTCGGGTGACGGTGGCCAAGCGTTCGAGGGTGTCCGGATTGCCCGGTTCGACGGCGGCGGCAAAGCGCAGATTGCTCAGGGTGTATTCGTGGGTGCAGTAGACTTGCGTCGCCTCGGGAAGGGCCGCGAGGCGCGACAGCGAGGTGTGCATTTGTTGCGGTGTGCCTTCGAACAAACGCCCGCAACCGGCGGCGAACAGGGTGTCGCCGCAAAACAGCAGGCCGCTGTGATAATAGGCAATGTGTCCCAGGGTGTGACCGGGCACGGCGATGACATCAAAATCATGGCCAAGCACGGTAACGTGGTCACCGTCGTTGAGCGCCACGTCCCGCGCCGGAATGTTTTCGCTGGCCGGACCATAGACCTTCGCGTCCGTCGCTTTCTTCAACTGCTCGACGCCGCCGACATGGTCATGATGATGGTGAGTGATCAGAATATCAGTCAGGACCCAGCCAGGATTGGCCGCAAGCCAGTCTTGCACCGGGGCGGCATCGCCCGGATCGACCACGGCGCAGTGGCGGGTGGCGGGGTCTTGTAACAACCAGATGTAGTTGTCGGTGAAGGCGGGCAGGGCAGTGATCTGTATCATCGTCGGATTCGCCAAGCGGAAAACAATGGCGCATCTTAGAACTTCCTGGCGCGTTGGAGAATGCAATGACCGATAAAGCGTTCGCTCAAGCTGATCCTGACTGGCTGGCGCTGATCAGCGCGGCTCGCGAATGGCTGTCCGGACCCCTCGGGCAATTTTTGCTGGATGAAGAACGGCGCATGCTCGAAGACGAGCTTGGGCGGTTCTTTGGCGGTTACCTGGTGCATTACGGCCCGTCGGCCCAGACGCCGCCTTCAGCCCCTCAGGTGCAGCGCAACGTGCGCTTGGGCGCGCCGTTGCCGGGGGTCGAGATAGTTTGCGAGGAGCAGGCGTGGCCGCTCAGCGAGCACGCCGCCGATGTGGTGGTGTTGCAGCATGGGCTGGACTTCTGCCTGTCGCCCCATGGTTTGCTGCGTGAAGCCGCGAGCAGTGTGCGACCCGGTGGGCATTTGCTGATCATCGGCATCAACCCCTGGAGCACGTGGGGCCTGCGTCACGTATTTGCGCACGACGGACTGGGCAAGGCCCGCTGCATTTCGCCGTCGAGGGTCGCCGACTGGTTGAACCTGCTGGGCTTCGCGCTGGAGAAACGCCGCTTCGGGTGCTATCGTCCGCCGCTTGCGTCACCTGCCTGGCAGACGCGTCTGGCCGGCTGGGAGCGCAAGGCCGGTGACTGGCAGTTGTCCGGCGGCGGCTTCTATTTATTGGTCGCGCGCAAGATCGTTGTAGGCCTGCGGCCGCTCCGTCAGGAACGTCGCGAACCGATGGGCAAGCTGATTCCGTTGCCGATGGCCAAGGTCAACCGCCGCAATTTCGAACCGTAATACCCCCTTTAATTTTCCGACCGGGTTGCCCCGGTCTCGGGCGTTGTCGATCCATGATCGGCAAGCCACCGTATTTTCTGGATAGATTGCATGAGCGATAGCGTAGAACTTTTCACTGATGGCGCCTGCAAAGGCAACCCTGGTCCCGGTGGCTGGGGCGCATTGCTGGTGTGCAAAGGCGTGGAAAAGGAACTCTGGGGCGGTGAAGCCAACACCACCAACAACCGTATGGAGTTGATGGGCGCGATTCGTGGCCTGGAAGAGCTCAAGCGTTCGTGTGATGTGTTGCTGGTAACCGACTCCCAGTACGTCATGAAGGGCATCAACGAGTGGATGGCCAACTGGAAAAAGCGCGGCTGGAAAACCGCTGCGAAAGAACCGGTGAAAAACGCCGACCTGTGGAAACAGTTGGACGAGCAGGTCAACCGCCACAACGTCACCTGGAAATGGGTACGCGGGCACATTGGCCATCATGGCAACGAGCGCGCCGACCAGTTGGCCAACCGTGGCGTGGATGAAGTGCGCGGTTACAAGCAGACTTGATTTTGACTCTGTAGGAGCTGCCTCAGGCTGCGTTCTTTTGACTTTTGTTTTCAAGATCAAAAGATCGCAGCCTGCGGCAGCTCCTACGGGGAGCATGTTAATATCCGCGTTTTTTGCACGAATGACCCGTTGAGAGCTGAGCACTGATGGCCACCAGATCCGTTGTACTCGATACCGAAACCACCGGCATGCCGGTGACCGACGGCCACCGGATTATCGAAATCGGTTGTGTCGAGTTGATCGGTCGGCGCCTGACCGGCCGGCATTTTCACGTTTACCTGCAACCCGACCGCGAAAGTGACGAAGGCGCCATCGGCGTCCACGGCATCACCAACGAGTTTCTGGTCGGCAAACCGCGTTTCGCTGAAGTGGCCGAGGAATTCTTTGAATTCATCAAGGGCGCGCAGCTGATCATCCATAACGCGGCGTTCGACGTTGGCTTCATCAACAACGAATTCGCCCTGATGGGTCAACACGAACGTGCTGACATCACGCAGCACTGCTCGATTCTCGATACGCTGATGATGGCCCGGGAGCGTCACCCGGGGCAGCGCAACAGCCTCGACGCCTTGTGCAAACGCTATGGCGTCGACAACTCCGGCCGTGAGCTGCACGGCGCCTTGCTCGACTCCGAGATTCTTGCCGACGTCTACCTGACCATGACCGGCGGCCAGACGAGCCTGTCGCTGGCTGGCAATGCCTCCGACGGCAACGGTTCCGGTGAGGGCGCGGATAACTCCGCCACGGAAATCCGTCGTCTGCCGGCCGACCGTCAGCCGGCCCGGATCATTCGTGCCAGTGAAGATGACTTGGCGCAGCACGCCGCGCGTTTGGCAATCATCAGCAAATCCGCTGGTGCGCCGGCATTGTGGTTGCAGTTGGCGGAGGCGGAGGCCCAGGCGTAGGCCCTGGGAAAAGATCGCAGCCTCGTTTCACTCGTCAGCTCCTACAAGGAAATGCGTAATCCTGTAGGAGCTGACGAGTGAAACGAGGCTGCGATCCTTTGATCTTCAAAAAACCGCACCACTGGCATGCCACGAATGACCCATTTCAGGGCATTACGCTCGCCACATCCGCTCCAACCCTCTACCCTGATGTGATTGGCAGGCTCTGGTCTGCCGCCTCAGGACACTGAGCCCCATGTATAAAGATTTGAAATTCCCGGTCCTGATCGTCCATCGCGACATCAAGGCCGACACCGTTGCCGGTGACCGTGTGCGGGGTATCGCCCGGGAGCTGGAGCAGGAGGGTTTCAGTATTGTCTCGGCGATGGATTACGCCGAAGGCCGGCTCGTCGCTTCGACCCATCACGGCCTTTCGTGCATGTTGATCGCGGCAGAAGACGCCAGCGCCCATTCCCATTTGTTACAGAATATGGCCGAGCTGATCGGGCTGGCGCGGGTGCGTGCGCCGGATTTGCCGATCTTCGCCCTCGGCGAACAAGTCACCCTGGAAAACGCCCCCGCCGATGCCATGGCCGAACTGAATCAGTTGCGCGGCATCCTCTATCTGTTTGAAGACACCGTGCCGTTTCTCGCTCGTCAGGTCGCGCGGGCCGCGCGCAAATACCTGGACGGGTTGTTGCCGCCGTTCTTCAAAGCCTTGGTGCAGCACACCGCCGACTCTAACTATTCCTGGCACACACCGGGGCATGGTGGGGGTGTGGCGTATCACAAGAGTCCGGTGGGGCAGGCGTTTCACCAGTTCTTCGGGGAAAACACCTTGCGTTCGGATCTATCGGTGTCGGTCCCCGAACTGGGCTCGCTGCTGGATCACACCGGCCCCTTGGCCGAAGCCGAGGCCCGGGCGGCGCGCAACTTCGGTGCCGACCACACCTTCTTCGTGATCAATGGCACTTCAACCGCCAACAAGATCGTCTGGCATTCCATGGTCGCCCGGGATGACCTGGTGCTGGTGGATCGCAACTGCCATAAATCGGTGCTGCACTCGATCATCATGACCGGCGCCATTCCGTTGTACCTGTGCCCGGAGCGCAATGAGCTGGGCATCATCGGGCCGATTCCGCTGAGTGAGTTCAGTCCGCAGGCGATCCAGGCCAAGATCGACGCCAGCCCGCTGACCAAGGGCCGGGCGCCCAAGGTCAAACTCGCGGTGGTCACCAACTCCACGTACGACGGCCTCTGTTACAACGCCGAGCTGATCAAGCAGCAACTGGGCAACAGCGTCGAGGTGCTGCATTTCGACGAGGCTTGGTACGCCTACGCGGCGTTTCATGAGTTTTTTGCCGGGCGCTACGGCATGGGCACTTCTCGCGGTGAAGCCAGCCCGCTGGTGTTCACTACCCACTCCACCCACAAGTTGCTGGCGGCGTTCAGCCAGGCGTCGATGATCCATGTGCAGGACGGCGGGGCGCGGCAGCTGGATCGCGACCGCTTCAACGAAGCGTTCATGATGCACATCTCAACGTCGCCGCAATACGGCATCATCGCTTCGCTGGATGTCGCTTCGGCGATGATGGAAGGGCCGGCGGGGCGTTCGCTGTTGCAAGAGATGTTCGACGAGGCCCTGAGCTTTCGCCGCGCCTTGGCCAATCTACGCCAACACATCGCCGCGGATGACTGGTGGTTTTCCATCTGGCAGCCGCCTTCGGCCGAAGGCATCAATCGTGTGGTCACCGAAGACTGGTTGCTGCACCCAGACGCCGACTGGCACGGTTTTGGCGGCGTGACCGACGACTATGTGTTGCTCGATCCGATCAAAGTCACCCTGGTGATGCCGGGGCTCACGGCCGGTGGCGCGTTGAGCGAGCGCGGGATTCCGGCGGCGGTCGTGAGCAAGTTCCTCTGGGAACGCGGGCTGGTCGTGGAAAAGACCGGGTTGTATTCGTTCCTCGTACTGTTTTCCATGGGCATCACCAAGGGCAAATGGAGCACCTTGCTCACCGAGTTACTGGAGTTCAAGCGCAGTTATGACGCCAACGTCAGTTTGGCCAGTTGCCTGCCATGCGTGGCGCAGGAGCATGTCTCGCGTTATCAGGGTATGGGGCTGCGCGACCTGTGCGATCAACTGCACGCCTGTTATCGCAGCAACGCTACGGCCAAGCATCTCAAGCGCATGTACACCGTACTGCCGGAAATCGCCGTGAAGCCGGCTGACGCCTATGATCATCTGGTGCGCGGTGAAGTCGAAGCGGTGTCGATCGATGCGCTGGAAGGGCGCATCGCGGCGGTGATGCTGGTGCCGTATCCGCCGGGCATTCCGTTGATCATGCCCGGGGAACGCTTCACGGAGACGACCCGTTCGATTATCGACTACCTGGCATTTGCCCGCACATTCGATAGCAGTTTTCCGGGGTTCGTCGCCGATGTGCACGGATTGCAACATGAAGATGAGGGCAATGGGCGGCAGTACACCGTCGATTGCATCAAGGAATGAGGACTTTTCCCAGCATGCAACCGGTCATGAATCCGAATCATCCAGGGCTGTCGGTGCGTGTGGCCGACGAAGGCTTTGCCGCGTACATCTGGGGCGCCGATTTCAGTTTTGAGGTCGCCGCCTACGGTGCGCCCGAAATCGGCCAGCCCGTGGAACAGTGGCGCGTTACCCCGATCACGCCCTATCGAAAATGCTACGGCATCGATCCCGAGGAATTCAGCAGTTTCCGCGATGCACCCGACAGTGCGATTTTCATGGCCTTCCTGGACGACGAGCCCGTGGGCCACCTGGTGATCAGCACCAACTGGAACGGCTTTGCCCATATCGACGAACTGGCGGTGCACGCTCCGGCGCGCCGTCATGGCGTGGCCAAGTCGTTGCTGGATGTGGCGCAGTTCTGGAGTCGCAAAAAGAAATTGCCGGGCATCATGCTCGAAACCCAGAACAACAACCTGGGGGCCTGTCGCTTGTACGAGCGTTGCGGCTATGTGATTGGCGGGATCGACCACCTGCGTTATCGCGGCATCGACCCCAATACCGCCGAGGTCGCGCTGTTCTGGTATCGATTGTTCGATAACCCGCTGGAAAATCCGATCAGTTCGCCAGCATCGCCGCGGCTTGTTCCGTGATGATGGTTAACAAAGTCTGGACGGCGGGCGATGGCTCACCGTTCTTCAGGGTCAGTGCGTAAAGACTGACCGGCACCGCAGGCGCCAACGGACACACATCCAGCCCCACCGATTTGGCGCCGAGGGCGGTGAAGGGGTCGACGATGGCCAGACCTTCGCCGGCCTCGACCATGCTGCGCATCATCTGATGAGTTTGTACCCGGGTCTGGATCACAGGCGCCGGGCGCAGCGCATGCAGTTTGTTTTCCAGCGCCGGGCTTAGCGGGTCATGGCCGTCGAGGCCGACCATGGCTTGGCCGGCCAGGTCCTGAAGCGAAATATATTTCTGTTTCGGTTGCAGCCAGCCATGGGGCGCCAGCAGTTGCAGTTTGCCTTGGGCAATCACCTGGCAATCAATTTCGGTCCGGTCAGGGTCATGCAGGCTCAGGCCCAGATCGCTTTCGCGCAGCAACAGGCTTTTGACGATGTCGCGGGTAGGCTGGCTCAAGAGGGTGCAAGGTACGTCGGGCAGGCGTCGGCGCAGGGCGGCAATGCTTTGCGGTAACAATTGCTGGGCCAGCGGCGGGGTGCAGATGATGCGTAACGGGGGCGCGAGGTATTGCTTGAGGCTGTTGGCCAGGCGTTGCACCGGCTCAAGCGCATCGTAGACGCGGGCGATTTCCACCTGTAACTCCCGCGCCTCGCGGGTAGCCTGTAACCGCCCGCGCACGCTCGAGAACAGCATGAAGCCCAACTGACCCTCGGCATCGCGCAAAATGCGTTCGACTTCGGCCACCGGCAACTGCAGCCATTCGGCGGCGGTGCCCAGGTGACCGGTCTGCAAGAGCGCCTGGATCACTTCGATATGGCGTAAGCGCATGCGTGAAGTCCATGTTCAGCGGGTGAAGGAGTCAGTCGCTGAATCCTAACCCAAGTCCGCGCATATGACTTCTGCTCATAACATCGAGTTATGAAGCAACGCTGGTCGCCGGTTCGCGAACAATGGTCACGCCTGCCTGTACCAGCAGGAATTCATTGTCGTCGACCTTGTTGACACGATCGCCAATGGCCAGTTTGTACGTGGTTACCGGTCCGGAACCGTCTGCCGACGGGGTGGACTCCTGGAACTCGTGTACCGAATAAATGCGGCCTTCCGCGTCTCTTGCATGGAACTGACCGACGAGTACTGCTGCCATCTGCTTAGAACCTCTGGAGATAAAACGCTTGATTTACGGCTTGGTAGACCGCCATCAAGCTTGGTAAGTTTTGTTACTTGAAAAAAATAATCAGAACGCAGATATACCTGTGTTTACTGGCTGAACCGTCGTCCGATCATCTATAACTACAGGCTTCCCCCACGGACAATCGAGAGTCTTCCATGAGCAATGTCTATAACGTCGCCGTTATTGTTGGCAGCCTGCGCAAAGCATCGATCAACCGCAAGATTGCGCTCGCCCTGGCCGACCTGGCGCCGGTCAATCTCAAGCTCACTATCGTCGAAATCGGCGATCTGCCGCTCTACAACGAAGATATCGATGGTGATTCACCGCCGGCAGCCTACAGCACTTTCCGACAACAAGTGAGCTCATCCGACGCGGTGTTGTTCGTCACCCCGGAATACAACCGTTCTGTGCCGGCACCCATGAAAAATGCCATCGACGTTGGCTCGCGCCCGTACGGCAAGAGTGCCTGGAGTGGCAAACCGGGGGCGGTGATCAGCGCTTCGCCGGGTGCAATTGGCGGTTTTGGTGCCAACCATCACCTGCGTCAATCCATGGTGTTTCTCAATGTGCCGTTGATGCAACAACCGGAAGCCTATCTGGGCGGGGCGGGCACGGCGTTTGATGAGGCCGGCAAGTTATCGGAATCGGTCAAGCCGTTCTTGCAGAGTTTCATCAATGCCTACGGGCAGTGGGTCGAGCAACACAAAAAACTGTGATTGCCGGTTTCCAGCGCTCCAGGCTACTGGGCGCTGGTCAGTCGGCTACAGATCATCGTTTCCATTTCCGACAGCCACGCGGCGGTTTGTGCCGCCGCCGGCTGTGCGGTCACGCAATAACGTCGACCTCCCCAGGCCATGATCACCCAGCCATCGATGGTCGCCGGTGAGGGTTGCACTGGCAGATCGTCACAGGCCGCAAAAGCTTCACGCCATTTCTGTGTGAGCTCATCGAACACTCTTCGGTGGTGTTTGGCTTCGGCGATCTGGTGTTCGATGAGCAGCACAGCGTGATTAAACAACGGTTGGCGCTGATCATCGGGGTCGCAGGTCAGGCGAATCAGGCGCTTGATTCGGGTTGGCCAATCCTGGTCAATGGCTTGTACGACAGATTCGTCCAGGTCATGTAGCAGGATATCCAGACGATGGCGGATGTATCCCGAT
Organism: Pseudomonas azerbaijanoccidentalis; assembly: GCF_019145495.1. Taxonomy (GTDB): domain Bacteria; phylum Pseudomonadota; class Gammaproteobacteria; order Pseudomonadales; family Pseudomonadaceae; genus Aquipseudomonas; species Aquipseudomonas azerbaijanoccidentalis. Next base: position 170,529 of record NZ_JAHSTU010000001.1, read on the forward strand.
AGCAGGGCTTCCTTGCTCGGGAAGTAGTCGTAGAGCGTGCCGATCGCAACGCCTGCTTGCAGTGCCACTTCGCGGGTGGTCAACCTTGACCAGCCGTCACGCTGCCAAATCCGAACAAATGCCTCATAAATGGCATCGACAGTGAAAATCGCCCGGGCCTGAGTCGGCCGTTTCAGCGGTTTTGCGCGGGGATTGAGGGAGGACAACCGTTCCTTGCTGTTTCCGAACCCGTTCTTCATCGGCGGCCACTACGCTGGTGCTACCCGCCACGGTGTCGCAGCAGGAGATTGAAGGATGCAAATCACAAGCACGGTAACACGACTGATTACCCGTAAAGATGCCCTCGACCAAAGCCGTATCGAGCAGGTTTCGCGTAGTTTCGTTCCGGCCACGGGCGAAGTCATTCTGAAGATTGACCGTTGCGCGCTGACCACCAACAACATTACCTACGCTGCATATGGCAATTCGATGAATTATTGGGGCTTCTTTCCTACCGGGTTGGCGGAATGGGGCCACGTCCCGGTCTGGGGTTTTGCCGATGTCATCGCGTCGGATGTCGCAGGCATCAAGGTCGGAGAGCGTTTTTACGGGTACTTCCCGATTGCCAGCCACCTGTGGATGCGTCCGGAGCGGATTACCGAACGCGGTTTCTACGACGGCGCCGAACACCGGCAAGGTTTGACTTCGGCCTATAACCAGTACACCCGTTGCAGTTGGGACGCTTACTACAGTCCCGATACCGAAAACCTGCAGATTCTACTCAAGCCGCTGTTCCTGACGTCTTCGATGCTTGCCGACTTCCTGCAAGACAAGCAGTGCTTCGGTGCAACTCGGCTGGTGTTCTCCAGTGCATCGAGCAAAACCGCTTATGGCACTGCCGTGTGCCTGGGAAGCCATTCAGGTGTGGAACGAGTGGGTTTGACCTCGGCCGGCAATCAGCCCTTCGTCGAAAGCCTGGATTGTTACGAGCGCACGGTTTCATACGAGGAACTGGAAAGTCTGCCTAACGACCGTCCTACGCTGTACGTGGACTTTTCCGGCGACCTGGATTTGCGGGACCGGGTGCACCGGCATTTTTCCGGGCAGTTGATCTACAGCTGTTTCGCCGGCTCTGCGCAAAGCACCCATGAGGCTCGGCTGACCGCCATCGAAGGGCCGCAGCCAGTGTTCTTCTTTGCACCGATCCAGATTCGCAAGCGCAATGCCGATTGGGGGCCGGAAGGGGTCAGCCAGCATATCGGAGAAGGCTTGCTGCAATTTTTCCAGAAGGTCACGGCCGCTGAGAAACCGTTGCTTACCGTGGTGGAAGGTCGCGGTTACGAAGCGGCGCAGGAGGTTATTTCCCGCCTATTTTACGGCAGAGTCAAACCAGTCGAAGGGCATGTCATTCGCTTGTAAGCGCCTGCGACTCAGCGCTGCAATGACCAGGCAGTGCTTTACTGTATATTCGAAATTCCATATATTCACGCCTCGTTTGTTCAGAGGCGTGTGCCTTCATGTCCGACCCCCGCAGCCCCGTCGATGTATTCAAGGCCCTGGCCGATGACACCCGCAGTCGCGTTGCACTGTTGATTGCTCGCGAGGGCGAACTTTGCGTGTGCGAACTCACCGCCGCGCTAGACCTCAGCCAACCGAAAATCTCCCGACACCTGGCGCAATTGCGCAGCCATGGCCTGTTGGCGGATCGACGGCAGGGGCAATGGGTTTATTACCGTTTGCACCCGCAGTTGTCACCTTGGGTCACCACGATGTTGCAAGAAGCGCTGGTGGCCAATGTCGATTGGCTTGCGGCCGATGTGGCTCGTTTGCAGGCGATGGCTGACCGGCCGGTTCGTTGCTGCTGATTCTTTTCCATTTTTCGTAAGGCAGTCGTCCATGCTGGTAGCGTCATTGATTTTCCTGCTGACCATCACTTTGGTGATCTGGCAACCCAAAGGACTTGGCGTCGGCTGGAGCGCGGTGCTCGGCGCGGTGCTGGCACTGATTTTCGGCGTGGTGCACCTGACCGACATTCCGTTGGTGTGGCAAATCATCTGGAACGCCACCGGCACCTTTGTTGCGTTGATCATCATCAGCCTGTTGCTGGACGAGGCCGGTTTTTTTGCCTGGGCTGCGCTGCACGTGGCCCGCTGGGGCAAGGGCAATGGACGCAAATTGTTTGCCTACATGGTGCTGCTCGGGGCTTTGGTGTCAGCATTGTTCGCCAATGACGGCGCGGCGCTGATCCTCACGCCCATCGTGATTTCCATGCTGCTGGCATTGCGTTTCTCCAAGGTGACGACCCTGGCGTTCGTCATGGGTGCCGGCTTCATCGCCGATACGGCCAGCCTGCCGCTGGTGGTCTCGAACCTGGTGAACATCGTTTCCGCTGACTTTTTCAACATCGGTTTCAACCGGTATGCGGCGGTGATGATCCCGGTCAACCTGGTGAGTGTGGCGGCGACCCTGGCAATGCTGATGTGGTTTTTCCGGCGCGACATTCCCAAGGCCTACGACCCCGAACAACTGGAGCACCCCGAAACTGCGATTCACGACAAGGCAACGTTCTACGCCGGGTGGGCGGTGTTGGTGATTCTGTTGCTGGGCTGTTTCGCACTGGAACCGTTGGGCATCCCCATCAGTGCGATTTCAGCGGTGTGCGCGGCCCTGCTGCTGGCAATCGCGGCCCGAGGCCACAAGATTTCCACGCGCAAGGTGATGAAAGAAGCACCGTGGCACATCGTGATTTTCTCGCTGGGCATGTACCTGGTGGTCTACGGCTTGCGCAACGCCGGGCTCACGGGCTACTTGGCGGAGTGGCTCAATGCGTTTGCCGGTTACGGCGTCTGGGGCGCGGCGATGGGCACTGGCGTATTGACCGCGTTGCTGTCGTCGATCATGAACAACTTGCCGACGGTGCTGATCGGGCTGCTGTCCATCGATGCCAGCCAGGCGACCGGAGTGGTGAAGGAGGCGATGATCTACGCCAACGTCATCGGCAGTGACCTGGGGCCGAAAATCACCCCGATTGGCAGCCTGGCGACATTGCTTTGGTTGCATGTGCTGGAGCGCAAAAACATTCAGATTGGCTGGGGGTATTACTTCAAGGTCGGGATCGTGTTGACGGTGCCGGTGTTGTTGGCGACGCTGGCGGCGCTGGCTGTGCGGTTGTCTCTTTAACCGCGTCGGCCCTATCGTCGGAGCGCCGCCCGGAGCAGGCTCGCTCCCACAGGGGAATGCATTTCAAATGTGGGAGCGAGCCTGCTCGCGATAGCGGTAGTCCAGTCAACACGGTGCTCAACCTTGCCCCGGCACATTCGGCCAAAGATCCGCCACCAGAAACAACCGCTCGGCTTCTTCCCAGTCGCCCTTGGCATTTTCGATCAATCGCACCAGCAGTTGCGCTGGCGCCAGTGGGTCGAGGTCACTCAGCCACACGTTCAGTTGTTCCGTGTTCCAGGTGTGTTCCGCCGTGTAGTGCGCCGGCGCCAGCCAGGCGTGGCGGGGCAGGGGTTGCCAACGGCCGGTGGGGCTTTGGGCGAAAAACGCCGACCAGTCCTTTTGATGCAGCCAGCGACCGCGCAAATGTTGTGGATGCGCACCACTCGGTGCGGCGGCTTGTCCCGGCCATGGATACAGCAAGTAACCGCCCAGCCACAGATGTGCGCTGAACTGCTGGATGTCCAGTGCCGCCAGCACTTCGCGGCTCTCGGGACGCGCGGATATCGGCAGTTGATGCTGGCTCAGATGCGCCAGCTTGCGGTCCAGCCGATCATGGCAGCCGGGGCCGAGCCACTGCGCGGTGTCGCGTCCATCGCCCGATTGCGGGCCGAGATAGAGCTTGATCGCCAGTTCCAGGTGATGCACGCCGTCCCGGTCACGCATCAGCATGTCCAGTTCGCCCAACGTATGGCCTTCGCGGCGGATTGGCAGGTTGGCGGCAATCAGCTCGATGCCGGGCGCGTGCTCCACGGCAAATTGCCACAAACGTTCGTAGTACAAGCCCAGGCGACGAGTGCGGGCCTGGGCCAGCCAGTGGAGCAGGCCGTAGCTGTCTTGATCGAGCCGGCGCAACCAGTGCTCCAGGCGGTCCGGTGCCTGCACCCAGTCGCTGCCAGCCAGCGGATGGCGTTGCGGCCACGGTGTGTTGGCGAGCATCGGCGGCGCGAGGATGACCCATGCCAGGTCGCGCACTTCCGGGTGGCGCAACTGGTGGGGTAACTGGAGCAAATCTGGAAATAGGATCATCTTGCGAGCATAGCCCGAAACGCGAGCACACCCTTGAGGCTGAAAGGATTTTGTCTATCAGCGGCTTTCGCCCATAATCGTGTTTTTCGTCGCCGCACAGATTCCCAGCAGGAGCCCCATGGAGCAATTTCGCAATATCGGCATCATCGGTCGCTTGGGCAGTTCCCAGGTGCTGGATACCGTCCGCCGACTGAAACGGTTTCTGCTCGATCGTCACCTGCACGTGATTCTCGAAGACACCATTGCCGAAGTCCTGCCGGGCCACGGCCTGCAAACCTCGTCGCGCAAGATGCTCGGCGAAGTGTGCGACATGGTCATCGTGGTGGGCGGTGATGGCAGTCTGCTGGGTGCTGCCCGGGCATTGGCCAAGCACAACATTCCGGTACTGGGGATCAACCGTGGCAGCCTCGGCTTCCTGACCGATATTCGCCCGGACGAGCTGGAGATCAAGGTCGCCGAAGTGCTCGACGGCCACTATCTGGTGGAAAACCGCTTCCTGCTGCAGGCTGAAGTTCGCCGGCATGCCGAGGCCATCGGCCAGGGCGACGCGCTGAATGACGTGGTGCTGCACCCCGGCAAATCCACGCGGATGATCGAGTTCGAACTGTACATTGACGGCCAGTTCGTCTGCAGCCAGAAGGCCGACGGCCTGATCGTCGCCACGCCGACCGGTTCCACCGCGTATGCATTGTCCGCCGGCGGGCCGATCATGCATCCCAAGCTCGACGCCATTGTAATTGTGCCGATGTACCCCCATACCTTGTCGGGCCGGCCAATTGTGGTCGATGGCAACAGTGAGCTGAAAATCGTCGTGTCCAAGGATATGCAGATTTACCCGCAAGTTTCGTGTGACGGGCAGAACCACTTTACCTGCGCGCCCGGCGACACCATCACCGTCAGCAAAAAAGCGCAGAAATTGCGGCTGATCCATCCGCTCGACCACAACTACTACGAAGTCTGCCGGACCAAACTCGGCTGGGGCAGCAAGTTGGGTGGTGGAGGCGACTGATGCTCGATCCCGCGCGTAGCTACGACCTGATCGGTGACGTGCACGGTTGCGCAATGACCCTTGAGCATTTGCTCGACCGGCTCGGTTATCACAAACAAGGTGGCGTCTGGCGCCATGCATCGCGCATGGCGGTGTTCGTCGGCGACATCATCGACCGTGGCCCGCGGATTCGCGAGGCGCTGCACATCGTTCACGACATGGTCGAGGCCGGTCAGGCGTTGTGCATCATGGGCAACCACGAATTCAACGCGCTGGGCTGGGTGACACCGGCGCTGCCCGGCAGTGGCAAGCAATTCGTGCGCGAGCACACGCCGCGCCACGCCCGTCTGTTGCACGAAACCCTGACTCAGTTCGAACACCATCCCGGCGACTGGCACGACTTCCAGCAATGGTTCTATGAACTGCCGCTGTTCCTCGATGCCGGGCGTTTCCGCGTGGTGCATGCGTGTTGGGATGCCGGTCTGATCGAACCGCTGCGGGCGTTGTTCCCCAACGGTTGCATTGATGAGCATTTCCTCCAGGCTTCGGCCGAGTCCGGCTCCTTTGCCTGTACCGTGTTCGATCGTCTGCTGCGCGGTACCGACATGCGCTTGCCCCATGGTTTGACCATGACCAGCGGCGACGGCCTGGTGCGTTCGTTCTTCCGCACCAAGTTCTGGGAAGACGACCCGAAAACGTACGGCGATATCGTGTTCCAGCCAGACGCCTTGCCGGAGCCCGTGGCCCAGACGCCACTGACCTCCACTGAAAAGAACAACCTGTTGCGCTACGGCGTCGACGAACCCTTGCTGTTCGTCGGCCATTACTGGCGCAGCGGCAAACCGGCGCCGATTCGCCCCAACCTGGCGTGCCTGGATTACAGCGCCGTGCTCTACGGCAAACTGGTCGCCTATCGCCTGGATCAGGAAACGCGGCTCGATCCGCATAAATTTGTCTGGGTCGATGTCGAGCGGCCTGAGGTGTTGCAATGAAAGAGAGGTCGCAATGAGTGCGGTAGCGGTATTGCGCCTGCCCTTGGCAGTGGACCTGAGCGGGTTCGTCAAACTGCTGCAACGCATGCAGGTGCCGCACCGGGTCAGCGAAGAGTCCGGTGAACAGGTGTTGTGGGTGCCACAAAACATCAGTGAAGACGTCCGTGCCCTCTACGAACGCTTCCCGGCAGGTGACCCCGATCAGCAACTGGACATACCCGAGGCGGCGCAAACCCGCAAACGCCCGAGCTTCATTGAGCAGGTGCGGCACGCGAAAGCCACGGGGCTGGTGCTGATCCTGAGTTTGATCGTCGGCGCGGTCACGTTGCTGGGCGACAACCTCGATACCATGCGCTGGTTGACGTTCCTCGATTTCCGCATCGTCGGCGAGTACATCCATTTCGTGCCGCTGGCTGACAGCCTGGCGGCGGGGCAGTGGTGGCGACTGGTTACGCCGATGCTGATCCACTTCGGCATCCTCCACCTGGCCATGAATGGCATGTGGTACTGGGAGCTGGGGCGACGCATCGAGTCGCGCCAGGGCAGCATCAACCTGGTCGGGCTGACCTTGTTGTTCGGCCTCGTCTCCAACTACGCCCAATATTATTTCAGTGGCCCGACCCTGTTCGGCGGCTTGTCCGGCGTGCTTTATGGCCTGCTGGGGCATTGCTGGATTTTCCAGATACTGGCGCCGAACGCCGCTTATCGCCTGCCCCGTGGCGTGCTGGTGATGATGCTGGTGTGGCTGCTGTTGTGCCTGTCCGGGTTGGTCTCGATGATCGGCTTCGGCGAGATCGCCAACGCGGCCCACGTCAGCGGGTTACTCATCGGATGCTTCACCGGTTTGTTGGGCGGTTTGTATAACCGCCGTAAACTGGCCGCCTAATTCAGAACATGCATTAAAGAGACGGAGACCCAATGTCCTCTTTTAACGAAATGATCAAGAACATCACCCCGGACATCTACCAGAGCCTGAAGCTGGCGGTGGAAATCGGTAAATGGTCCGACGGGGGCAAGCTGACCGCCGAACAGCGCGAGCTGTCGCTGCAAGCGATGATCGCCTGGGAAGTCCAGAACCTGCCCGAGGAAGAGCGTACCGGTTACATGGGGCCGCAGGAATGCAGCTCCAAGTCGATCCAAGTGCCGAATATTCTGTTCAAGTCGGATGCCATCCATTGATTGAGATTGGCCGCGGTGCAATCAGTAAAATGTCGGCGCGCCTGGACGGGCCGAACGTGCAATACGCATTTCGTCTGGGCGACGCCGAGGTTCCGGTCAATCCATTGATCGGCACCACTGTTCGTCTGGAATACCTGGGGGCGATTCACTGCACCCATTGCGGACGCAAGACTAAAACCAGTTTCAGCCAGGGTTACTGCTACCCGTGCATGACCAAACTGGCCCAGTGCGACGTGTGCATCATGAGCCCGGAACGCTGCCATTACGACGCAGGCACCTGCCGGGAGCCGGAGTGGGGCGAGAAGTTCTGCATGACCGATCACATCGTCTATTTGTCGAATTCATCCGGGGTCAAGGTCGGGATCACCCGCGCCACCCAGTTACCGACCCGCTGGATCGATCAGGGTGCCAGCCAGGCCTTGCCGATCATGCGCGTCGCGACCCGCCAGCAATCGGGCTTCGTCGAAGACCTGTTCCGCAGTCAGGTAGCCGACAAGACCAACTGGCGCGCCTTGCTCAAGGGCGATGCTGTGTCGGTGGATCTGCCGCAGATCCGCGACCAGTTGTTCGACAGCTGCGCCGAGGGCCTGCAAGGATTGCAGGAACGATTCGGCCTACAGGCGATCCAGACGATTGCCGACGTCGAACCGCTCGAAATCCGCTTTCCGGTCGAGCAGTATCCGGCGAAAATCGTCAGCTTCAACCTGGACAAGAATCCGATTGCCGAAGGCACGCTGATGGGGATCAAGGGCCAATACCTGATCTTCGACACCGGCGTGATCAACATTCGTAAATACACGGCTTATCAGCTCGCCGTGCATCAGTAAGGACTCCAGCATGCGCACCGAACAACCGAAGATGATCTACCTCAAGGACTATCAGGCGCCCGAGTACCTGATTGACGAAACACACCTGACCTTCGAGTTGTTCGAGGACCATAGTTTGGTCCACGCGCAACTGGTGATGCGCCGCAACCCCGAGCGCGGCCCGGGCCTGCCGCCGCTGGTACTGGATGGACAGCAGCTGGAGTTGCTGTCGGTCACTTTGGCCGATCAGGAGCTGGCTGAGGCGCAGTACCAGTTGACCGAGAATCACCTGACCCTGCACCCGACCAGCGCCACCTTCACGGTCGACACCAGCGTCAAGATCCACCCGGAAACCAACACCGCGCTGGAGGGCTTATACAAGTCTGGCACGATGTTCTGTACCCAATGCGAAGCCGAAGGTTTCCGCAAGATCACTTATTATCTCGACCGCCCGGACGTGATGAGCAAGTTCACCACCACCGTGGTGGCCGAGCAGCACAGCTATCCGGTGTTGCTGTCCAACGGCAACCCGATTGCCAGTGGCCCCGGCGAAGACGGCCGGCACTGGGCAACCTGGGAAGACCCCTTCATGAAGCCGGCGTACCTGTTTGCGCTGGTGGCCGGCGATTTGTGGTGTGTTGAAGACACCTTCACCACCATGACCGACCGCACCGTGGCGCTGCGCATTTATGTCGAGCCGGAAAACATCGACAAGTGCCAGCACGCGATGAACAGCCTGAAGAAATCCATGCGCTGGGACGAAGAGGTCTATGGTCGCGAGTACGATCTGGACATATTCATGATCGTCGCCGTGAACGACTTCAACATGGGCGCGATGGAGAACAAGGGCCTCAACATCTTCAATTCCAGCGCCGTGCTGGCCCGCGCCGAAACCGCCACCGATGCCGCGCACCAGCGCGTCGAGGCAATCGTCGCCCACGAATACTTCCACAACTGGTCGGGCAACCGCGTGACCTGCCGCGACTGGTTCCAGTTGTCGCTCAAGGAAGGCTTCACGGTATTCCGCGATTCGCATTTCTCCGCCGACATGAACTCGGCGACGGTCAAGCGCATCCAGGACGTGGCCTACCTGCGTACCCACCAGTTCGCCGAAGACGCCGGCCCAATGGCTCACGCCGTGCGCCCGGACAGCTTCATCGAGATTTCCAACTTCTACACCCTGACCGTGTACGAAAAGGGCTCGGAAGTGGTGGGCATGATCCACACCTTGCTCGGCGCCGAAGGCTTCCGTAAGGGCAGCGACCTGTATTTCGACCGCCACGATGGCCAGGCCGTGACCTGCGATGACTTCATCAAGGCCATGGAAGACGCCAATGGCGTGGACCTGACCCAGTTCAAACGCTGGTACAGCCAGGCCGGTACGCCGCGTTTGGCGGTGAGCGAGTCCTACGACGCCGCGGCAAAAACCTACAGCCTGACCTTCCGCCAAAGCTGCCCGGAAACCCCGGACAAGGTTGAAAAGCTGCCGTTCGTGATTCCGGTCGAACTCGGCCTGCTGGACAGCAAGGGCGGTGAAATTGCCCTGCGTCTGGCCGGTGAAGCCGCCGCCCAAGGCACCACCCGCGTGATCTCGGTGACCGAAGCCGAGCAGACATTCACGTTTGTCGACATCGCCGAACAACCACTGCCGTCGTTGCTGCGTGGTTTCTCCGCGCCGGTGAAACTGACCTTCCCGTACAACCGCGATCAGCTGATGTTCCTGATGCAGCACGACAGCGACGGCTTCAACCGCTGGGATGCCGGGCAGCAATTGTCGGTGCAGGTGCTGCAGGAACTAATCGCCCAGCAGCAGAAGGGCGAGACGCTGGTGCTGGATCAGCGTCTGGTCAGCGCGTTGCGTACTGTGTTGTCGGATGAATCGCTTGACCAGGCCATGGTCGCGGAAATGCTCTCGCTGCCAAGTGAAGCGTACCTGACCGAAATCAGCGAAGTGGCCGATGTCGATGCCATTCACACTGCCCGTGAATTTGCTCGCAAACAGCTGGCGGACGCGTTGTTCGAAGGTCTGTGGCTGCGTTATCAGGCCAACCGTGATTTGTCCAAGCAGACGCCGTATGTGGCGGAGGCCGAGCACTTTGCCCGTCGTGCCTTGCAGAACATTGCTTTGTCGTACCTGATGCTCAGCGGCAAACCGGAAGTGCTGGCCGCGACGCTGGAGCAGTTCGATGCGTGCGACAACATGACCGAACGTTTGACGGCGCTGGCGGTGTTGGTCAATTCGCCGTTTGAAGAACAGAAGGCTAAGGCTCTGGCGAGCTTCGCCGAGCACTTCAAGGACAATCCGTTGGTCATGGATCAGTGGTTCAGCGTCCAGGCCGGCAGTGTCTTGCCGGGTGGGCTGGATCGGGTCAAGGCGTTGATGCAGCATCCGGCGTTCAACATCAAGAACCCGAACAAGGTGCGTGCACTGATCGGGGCGTTTGCCGGGCAGAACCTGATCAACTTCCATGCGGCTGACGGTTCCGGGTATCGGTTCCTGGCGGATCTGGTGATTGAACTGAACGGGTTTAATCCGCAGATTGCTTCGCGTCAGTTGGCGCCTTTGACTCGCTGGCGCAAGTATGACGATGCTCGTCAGGCTTTGATGAAAGGCGAGTTGGAGCGGATTCGGGGTTCTGGGCAGTTGTCCAGTGATGTATTTGAGGTGGTTAGCAAGAGTTTGGCTTGATCGCTGTCTTGGACTTGGCGGCCTCTGGGCCGACCAAGGCCTTGGCTGATTGAGTGCATATCCGTTGCTGCGGTAACGCTCGGCCTGTGGAGTGGTGAAGAGCCAGCTCGCGATGGCGGCCTGACAGCCGACCCTGATTTCACGGATATACCACGCCCAAGGTAGGAGCTGCCGCAGGCTGCGATCTTTTGATCTCGCCTGTAAAAAAACAAAATCAAAAGATCGCAGCCTCGTTGTACTCGTCAGCTCCTACAGGGGGAATGTGAACGAGCTAACGATCAGGCCGGCCGGTCGGCCGCCTCGCTTTCGCTTACTTTTCGGCGTTTGGAAAAGTGAGTCGCTGTAAGAGCGAAGCCGCCAGCCGCCATTACCGCAGCAACGGGTATGTACTCCGATCCTAAACCTCAAACTCCAAATCACCGAACCTAATACCCAACCATTCAGAAAAACCAAACACCCCCGCGGTTAACAAAACATAACGTGCCGTCGATTGTCAGCCCTTCAAAAACACCGATAGGATAAGCCAGCTTCCGAAGGGGCTCTGGATTGCGGGTTTCAGGACTATGCTCTGAAACAGGTGATCCCGGTCAGCACCCTTGCGGCGCCCAGAAAGGTTGAACGACCTAACAATAATAATGGGGGAAGGTCTATGAGTGAGCCTGTCATGGGTGTGGGTATCTGCCGCCCGCCGGCATTACGCAAATTCGCGTTGCTGGCTACAGCGCTCTCGCTGTTGGGCTCTGCCATGCTGTCGGCACCTGTGCTGGCCGCGGCTGCGCCAGCATCCGACGTTGTTTATTCCATTGAATCGGCCAAGGCCAGCAAAAGCCTGATGCTCGATGTCGTCCACGCAGGCAAGCGCCTCGTGGCGGTCGGGGATCGCGGGCACATTCTGTATTCCGATGACCAGGGTGCCACCTGGACTCAAGCCAAGGTGCCGACCCGGGCACTGCTGACCTCCGTGTTTTTTGTCGATGACAAACACGGCTGGGCTGTCGGTCATGACGCACAGATCCTCGCCAGCGAAGACGGCGGCGTCACCTGGACCAAGCAATTCGAAGACCTGAAGCGCGAATCGCCGCTGCTCGACGTCTGGTTCCAGGACGCTAACAGCGGCTTTGCCGTGGGCGCCTACGGTGCGTTGATGGAAACCACCGACGGTGGCAAGCACTGGGAAGACGTCAGCGACCGCCTCGACAACGAAGACCAGTTCCACCTCAACGCCATCGCTGCCGTCAAGGACGCCGGGCTGTTCATTGTTGGCGAGCAGGGCAGCATGTTCCGCTCCGCCGATTGGGGCCAGACCTGGGAAAAACTCGAAGGACCGTACGAAGGTTCGCTGTTTGGTGTGATCGGCACCGCACAACCTTCTACGCTGCTGGCCTATGGCCTGCGCGGCAATCTGTATCGCTCCACCGATTTCGGTAGTAATTGGGAACAAGTCGAACTCAAGGCCGAACGTGGTGATCTGGAGTTCGGTCTGTCCGGCGCCACGTTGCTCGATGATGGTTCCATCGTGATCGTCGGCAACGGCGGTTCGGTGATTCGCAGCAATGACGATGGCGAAACCTTCAAAGTGGTCAACCGTTCGGATCGCATCTCCGTCTCGGCAGTCACGGCGGCAGGCAATGGCAATCTGGTTCTGGCTGGACAGGGCGGCGTTCGCGTCACCTCGGCTAACGGCACCGAGTCGGGTAAATGAGCCAGGTTAATAATAAGAAGGCGCAGCTATGACTTCCTTGAGTACTCATCATCAGGAAAAGGCGACACTCCTCGAGCGCCTGATCTTCAACAACCGCCCGGCAGTGATCGTCATCTGCCTGCTGGTCAGCGTTTTCCTGTTCTGGCAGGCGACGTTGATCCGGCCGTCCACCAGCTTCGAAAAAATGATTCCGCTGGAGCATCCATTCATTCAAAAGATGATGGAGCACCGCAACGATCTGGCGAACCTGGGCAACACCGTGCGGATTTCGGTGGAAGCCACCGACGGCGATATCTTCTCCAAGGAATACATGGAGACCCTACGCCAGATCAACGACGAAGTGTTCTACATTTCCGGTGTTGACCGTTCCGGCCTCAAGTCGCTGTGGAGTCCGAGCGTGCGCTGGACCGAAGTGACGGAGGAGGGCTTCGCCGGGGGTGAAGTGATCCCGCAAAGCTATAACGGTTCCCAGGCCAGTCTCGATCTGCTTCGCAACAACGTACTCAAGTCCGGGCAGGTTGGCCGGCTGGTGTCCAACGACTTCAAGTCGAGTATCGTCGACATCCCGTTGCTGGAGGCCTACCCGGACCCGCAGGACCAGGGCAAGTTGCTGGCCCTGGACTACCGCAAGTTCTCCCATGAGCTTGAAGACAAGATCCGCAACAAGTTCGAAGCGCAGAACCCCAACATCAAGATCCACATCGTCGGTTTCGCCAAGAAGGTTGGTGACCTGATCGATGGTCTGGTGATGGTGGTGATGTTCTTCGGGATCGCCTTTGTCATCACCCTGATCTTGCTCTACTGGTTCACCAACTGCATGCGCAGTACCGTGGCGGTGTTGAGTACGACGCTGGTGGCGGTGGTCTGGCAGTTGGGCCTGATGCACTTCTTCGGTTTCGGCCTGGATCCGTATTCGATGCTGGTGCCGTTTCTGATTTTCGCCATCGGTATTTCCCACGGTGTGCAGAAAATCAATGGTATCGCCTTGCAATCCAGCGAGGCCGAGAACGCTCTGACCGCAGCACGCCGGACCTTCCGCCAGTTGTTCCTGCCGGGGATGATTGCCATCCTGGCCGATGCGGTGGGCTTCATCACGCTGTTGATCATCGACATCGGCGTGATTCGTGAGCTGGCCATCGGTGCGTCCATCGGCGTGGCAGTGATCGTGTTCACCAACCTGATCCTGTTGCCGGTCGCGATTTCCTACGTCGGAATTAGCAAGCGCGCAGTGGCGCGCAGCAAAAAGGATGCGACCCGCGAACATCCGTTCTGGCGTCTGCTGTCGAACTTCGCCAGCCCGAAGGTGGCCCCGGTGTCGATCGCTCTGGCCCTCATCGCGTTTGGCGGCGGTCTCTGGTACAGCCAGAACCTGAAGATCGGTGACCTTGACCAAGGCGCACCGGAGCTGCGTCCGGATTCGCGTTACAACAAGGACAACAACTTCATCATCAGCAACTACTCCACCAGCTCTGACGTATTGGTGGTGATGGTCAAGACCAAGGCTGAAGGCTGCTCGCGCTACGAAGCCATGGCGCCGATCGATGAGTTGATGTGGAAGATGCAGAACACCGAGGGCGTGCAGTCGGCGATTTCCCTGGTGACCGTGTCCAAGCAGATGATCAAGGGCATGAACGAGGGCAACCTGAAATGGGAAACCCTGTCGCGTAACCCGGACGTCCTGAACAACTCCATCGCTCGGGCCGATGGCCTGTACAACAACAGTTGCTCGCTGGCGCCGGTGCTGGTGTTCCTCAATGATCACAAGGCTGAAACCCTGGACCGTGCGGTGCACGCCGTGCAGGACTTCGCCAAAGAGCACAATACCGAAAACCTGGAGTTCATCCTGGCAGCCGGTAACGCCGGGATCGAGGCGGCCACCAACGAAGTGATCAAGAAGTCCGAGCTGACCATCCTGATCCTGGTGTACATCTGCGTGGCGGTCATGTGCATGATCACCTTCCGCTCCTGGGCGGCGACCTTGTGCATCGTGCTGCCGCTGGTACTGACGTCGGTGCTCGGCAACGCCCTGATGGCCTTCATGGGCATCGGCGTGAAAGTCGCGACCCTGCCGGTCGTGGCGCTCGGGGTGGGGATTGGCGTGGACTACGGCATCTACATCTACAGCCGTCTGGAAAGTTTCCTGCGTGCGGGCCTGCCGCTGCAAGAGGCGTACTACCAGACCCTGAAGTCCACCGGTAAAGCGGTATTGTTCACCGGTCTGTGCCTGGCCATCGGCGTGTGCACCTGGATCTTCTCGGCCATCAAGTTCCAGGCCGACATGGGGCTGATGCTGACCTTCATGCTGCTGTGGAACATGTTCGGTGCGCTGTGGCTGTTGCCAGCACTGGCGCGGTTCCTGATCAAGCCGGAGAAACTGGCGGGACAGAAGGGCAACTCGCTGTTTGCTCACTGATCCACGCTGAAATGAAAAAGCCGCAACCTCAGGTTGCGGCTTTTTTTATTGCGCGTGTTCCAAAAGATCGCAGCCTTCGGCAGCTCCTACGGGTGTATCGCATTTCGCTGTAGGAGCTGCTGCGATCTTTTGATTTGGCTTACGAAGGATCGTTACCCAGCACCACATTCAGCGCACTGCGCGCATCATCCAGTTGCACCAGCGTCGCATGCCGCGCGCCGAGAGCGTCGCGGTTTTCGATGGCGGTCAGGATTGCCTTGTGCCGTGGCAATGCCAACTCATGCAGGTTCGGCCGCTGGTTGGAGTGCTTCAAGGCTTCAGCGATGGCCACCGACAGCATGTTGCACAGGTTGGCCAACAAGTCGTTGTGGGTCGCATCGGCGATGCGGCTGTGGAAGTCCAGGTCCGGTTGTAGCAGGGCTTCGGGGGTCGGCGCGGCTTCCATGCGCTGGTAGGCTTCGCCGATGGACGCGATGTCGTCGTCGGTGGCGAACTGCGCCGCGAGGGCCGCAGCGGCCGGCTCGATGATGCTGCGCACGCTGGTCAGCAGATTGAAAAACTCGTTCTGTGGGCTGCTTTGCATCAACCAGTGCAGCACATCCGGGTCGAGCATGTGCCATTCCCGACGCGGTTTGACCACGGTGCCCACTCGCGGACGGGAATACACCAAGCCCTTGGCAACCAGCACCCGGGTGGCTTCGCGCAGTACCGGGCGACTCACGGCATATTCCTCGCACAACAGGGCCTCGGCAGGCAGTTTGTCGTCCGGCAGAAAACGCCCGGAAACGATCTGCATGCCCAATTCCTGGACGATGCGCGAATGCATGCTTTTGCGGTCGGAAGGTTTGCGGTAATCCATGGGGGGCGACGCGGTCCTGTGCGGGAGGGTGTCGCGCATGATAGCAGGCGCGGACGATCGGCGATTCAACCCTTGAAAAGATCGCAGCCTTCGGCAGCTCCTACAGAGATCCGGTTCACACAAAAGATGTGTTTGACCTGAATCCTGTAGGGGCTGCCGAAGGCCGCGATCTTTTGCTTTTAGTGAGAGTGACGCGGCACTTCAGCCCCGCGGCAGCCGACCAGGAAGTCGAAGTCGCAACCCTGATCCGCCTGCAACACATGGTCGATGTACAGCTGACGGTAACCGCCCACCAGCAACTGCTGCGGCGGTTGCAGGTCGGCCATGCGTGCAGCCAGCTCGGCATCCGGAATGTCCAGGTGCAGACGGCCGGTGGCGCAGTCGAGTTCGATCCAGTCGCCTTCTTTTACGGTCGCCAAAGGCCCGCCTGCCGCCGCTTCAGGGGCTACGTGCAACACAACCGTGCCATACGCGGTGCCGCTCATGCGCGCATCGGAAATACGCACCATGTCGGTCACTCCCTGGGCCAGCAGTTTGGCCGGCAGGCCCATGTTGCCAACTTCAGCCATGCCCGGATAACCCTTCGGCCCGCAGTTTTTCATGACCAGAATCGAGTTGGCATCCACGTCCAGTTCCGGGTCGTTGATCCGTGCCTTATACATGTCGAAGTTCTCGAACACCACGGCGCGACCACGGTGCTGCATGAGTTCCGGGGTGGCGGCGGACGGCTTGAGCACGGCACCGAGCGGTGCCAGGTTGCCGCGCAACACACAGATGCCGCCATCGGCGCGGATCGGGTTGTCGAGGGTGCGGATCACTTCGTCTTCGCCGTAGATCGGCGCGTCCTTGGTGTTCTCGCCGATGGACTTGCCGTTGACAGTCAGGGCATTCGGGTTCGGGATCAGATTGGCTTCGCCGAGACGGCGCAATACCGCAGGCAGGCCGCCAGCGTAGTAGAACTCTTCCATCAGGAAACGCCCGGACGGTTGCAGGTCGACAATGGTCGGCATGCCGCGACCGATGCGGGTCCAGTCGTCCAGATCAAGCTCTACACCGATACGCCCGGCGATGGCCTTCAAGTGGATCACGGCGTTGGTCGAACCGCCAATCGCCGCGTTGACGCGAATGGCGTTTTCGAAGGCTTCCTTGGTCAGGATCTTCGACAGTTTCAAGTCTTCACGAACCATCTCTACCGCGCGCATGCCGGACATGTGCGCCAACACATAACGGCGTGCGTCGACCGCCGGGATGGCGGCGTTGTGGGGCAGGGAAGTGCCGAGCGCTTCAGCCATGCAGGCCATGGTCGACGCCGTGCCCATGGTGTTGCAGGTACCGGCCGAGCGGGACATGCCGCCCTCGGCCGCAAGAAAATCGTCGATGGTGATGGTGCCGGCCTTGACCTGTTCGCTGAGCTGCCAGACCACGGTGCCCGAACCGATGTCCTTGCCCTTGTGCTTACCGTTGAGCATCGGTCCGCCGGTGACGACGATGGCCGGCACGTCGCAACTGGCTGCGCCCATCAGCAAGGCCGGGGTGGTTTTGTCGCAACCGGTCAGCAGCACCACACCGTCAATCGGGTTGCCGCGAATCGCTTCTTCCACGTCCATGCTCGCCAGGTTGCGAGTGAGCATGGCGGTGGGGCGCAGGTTGGATTCGCCGTTGGAGAACACCGGGAATTCCACCGGAAAGCCTCCGGCCTCGATCACTCCGCGTTTGACGTGTTCCGCGATCTGGCGGAAATGCGCGTTGCACGGGGTCAGTTCCGACCAGGTGTTGCAGATGCCGATGATCGGCTTGCCGTGGAACTGGTGGTCGGCGATGCCCTGATTCTTCATCCAGCTGCGGTACATGAAGCCGTTTTTGTCGGCAGTGCCAAACCATTGGGCGGAGCGCAGGGTGGGTTTCTTATCAGACATGATCGATTCTCTTATTGTATGACTATATTGTTCGAGCTGAGGCGTAACATAAGCTCAAATTCGCCTCTTTGGAAGTGTTGTTGGGTAAATAGTATTACTATATAGTCGTTTTCAGCGGAGGGATGGCCCTGACGACTTTTCGTGAGAGGCGTCCCCCGAGGTTCTATAAAAACAACAATCGGAGACCGATCTCATGAGCCAGGAACTGCGGCTTATTCGCCGCATCACGCTGAAACTGATTCCCTTCCTGATCCTGCTGTACCTGATCGCCTATGTGGATCGCTCCGCGGTGGGCTTCGCCAAATTGCACATGGGCGCCGACATCGGCCTGGGCGATGCGGCCTACGGTCTCGGCGCAGGATTGTTCTTCATTGGCTACTTCCTGCTGGAAATCCCCAGCAACCTGATGCTCGACCGCTTCGGCGCACGGCGCTGGTTTGCGCGGATCATGGTTACTTGGGGCGCCATCACCATCGGCATGGCCTTCGTCCAGGGGCCGAACAGCTTCTACGTGATGCGCTTCTTGCTCGGCGCCGCCGAAGCCGGGTTCTTCCCGGGCGTTCTGTACTACATCACCCAATGGTTCCCGGTTCGCCATCGCGGCAAGATCCTCGGGCTGTTCATCCTCTCCCAACCCATTGCCATGATGATCACCGGCCCCGTGTCCGGTGGCTTGTTGGGCATGGACGGCGTGCTCGGCCTGCACGGCTGGCAGTGGTTGTTCATCGTCATCGGCACCCCGGCGATCCTGCTGACCTGGCCGGTGTTGCGCTGGTTGCCCGACGGCCCGCAACAGGTGAAGTGGATGGACCAGGCGGAAAAAGACTGGCTCAGCGGTGAGCTTCAAAAGGACCTCCAAGCGTACGGCCAAACCCGTCATGGCAATCCTTTGCACGCCCTCAAGGACAAGCGCGTGTTGCTGCTGGCACTGTTCTACCTGCCGGTGACCCTGAGCATTTATGGCCTCGGTTTGTGGTTGCCGACGCTGATCAAACAGTTCGGTGGCAGCGACCTGGTAACCGGGTTCGTGTCATCGGTGCCTTACATTTTCGGGATCATCGGTCTGTTGATCATCCCGCGCAGCTCCGACCGCATGAATGATCGCTATGGCCATCTGGCTGTGCTTTATGTACTGGGCGCTATCGGCCTGTTCCTGAGTGCCTGGCTGACGGTGCCGGTGCTGCAACTGGCCGCGTTGTGCCTTGTGGCGTTCGCGCTGTTTTCCTGCACGGCGGTGTTCTGGACCCTGCCGGGCCGGTTCTTTGCCGGCGCGAGTGCGGCGGCGGGGATTGCGCTGATCAACTCGGTGGGCAACCTCGGCGGCTACATCGGCCCGTTTGTGATCGGCGCGCTCAAGGAATACACCGGCAATCTGGCCTCGGGCCTGTATTTCCTGTCCTGCGTGATGGTCTTCGGCCTGATTCTGACTGGCGTGGTTTACCGGTTGTTGGAGCGCAAGCACGTGCTGCCGGCGGATGAATTTGCGGCGAGTGCGCGTGGGGCGACTCGTACCTGACACGAAATAAGCATC
This sequence comes from Pseudomonas azerbaijanoccidentalis, assembly GCF_019145495.1. GTDB lineage: Bacteria > Pseudomonadota > Gammaproteobacteria > Pseudomonadales > Pseudomonadaceae > Aquipseudomonas > Aquipseudomonas azerbaijanoccidentalis. Next base: position 189,831 of record NZ_JAHSTU010000001.1, read on the forward strand.
ACCACCGACCCTGTGGGAGCGGGCTTGCCCGCGATGACGCAGGCACATTCACCATTGATGTGCCAGACAGATTGCTATCGCGGGCAAGCCCGCTCCCACAGGGATCTGCGATTGTTTTCGAAATTTATACTCGGGAGAAAATCCATGCGTTTGGTTCAATTCGAATTGAGTAACGGCGAACGCCGCGTCGGCGTGGTCGAGGGCGGGCAGGTGCGTGAAGTGCAAGACGCACGCACTGTGCGCGATCTGGCGCTGGCCGCGATCGAGGCAGGTGTCGGTCTTGAGCAGCAAGTGAGCGCGCTGGGCCTGGGCGTCAGCCACGATTACGCACAACTGCTGGCACAACTGCGTATCCTGCCGCCGCTGGATCACCCGGACCCGGCGCACATGCTGGTCAGCGGCACCGGTCTGACCCATTTGGGCAGCGCCTCGGCCCGGGACAAAATGCACCAGCAGGCTGGTGACGAAGCGGCGATGACCGACACCATGCGCATCTTCAAGTGGGGCGTGGAGGGCGGTAAACCTGCGGCAGGTCAGGCGGGCGTGCAGCCGGAGTGGTTCTACAAAGGCGATGGCAGCATCGTCGTGCGTCCCGGCCAGCCGTTCCCGTTGCCGCCGTTTGCCGAAGACGCGGGTGAGGAACCGGAGCTCAGCGGCCTTTATGTCATCGGCCATGACGGCAAACCGTATCGCGTCGGTTTTGCCATAGGCAACGAATTCTCCGATCACGTCATGGAGCGCAAGAACTACCTGTATCTGGCCCATTCGAAACTGCGCAGTTGCAGCTACGGTCCCGAGTTGCGGGTCGGTGAATTGCCCCAGCATCTGGCCGGCACCAGCCGCATCTTGCGCGACGGCGAAGTGCTGTGGCAGAACGAGTTCCTCAGTGGCGAGGCCAATATGTGCCACAGCCTGGCGAACCTTGAGTTCCACCATTTCAAATACAGTCAGTTCCTGCGTCCTGGTGATGTGCACATTCACTTCTTCGGCACGGCAACGCTGTCGTTTGCCGATGGCGTGCGCACGCAACCGGGTGATGTATTCGAGATCAGCCAGGCTGAATTCGGCGCGCCGTTGATCAATGGCATCGCACCGGTTGCAGCAGCGTTCGAACCCGGCACCGTCGGCACACTTTGAGGAGAAATGCATGACCCTGATACTCGGTCACAACTACATCGGCGGCCAGCGCAGCGCCTTGGGCAGCGTCAAGTTACAGAGCGTTGATGCTGAAACCGGCGAAGCGTTGCCTCACGATTTCATTCAGGCGACGCCCGATGAAGTCGACGCCGCTGCCAAAGCGGCCGCAGCGGCATACCCGGCTTATCGCAGCCTGAGTGCAGAGCGTCGCGCGCAGTTTCTGGATGCGATTGCGACAGAGCTGGACGCGCTGAGTGATGAATTCGTCAGCCTGGTGTGTCGGGAAACCGCGCTGCCGGCCGCCCGGATCATCGGTGAGCGTGGACGCACCAGTGGCCAGATGCGGCTGTTCGCCAATGTGTTGCGTCGTGGTGATTTCTACGGCGCGCGTATCGATCAGGCACTGCCGTCCCGCCAACCGCTGCCGCGTCCCGACCTGCGTCAGTACCGCATCGGCCTGGGCCCGGTGGCTGTGTTCGGTGCCAGCAACTTTCCCCTGGCGTTCTCGACAGCCGGCGGCGACACCGCATCGGCCTTGGCCGCCGGATGCCCGGTAGTGTTCAAGGCCCACAGTGGCCACATGGCAACAGCCGAACTGGTGGCCAATGCGATCATCCGCGCCGCGGAAAAAACCGCGATGCCGGCCGGTGTGTTCAACATGATCTACGGCGGCGGCGTCGGTGAAGCGCTGGTCAAGCATCCGGCCATTCAGGCCGTAGGCTTCACCGGGTCGCTCAAGGGCGGTCGAGCCTTGTGCGACATGGTCGCTGCGCGCCCGCAGCCGATTCCGGTGTTTGCCGAAATGTCGAGCATCAACCCGGTGATCGTCCTGCCCCAGGCATTGCAAGCACGCTCGGAAACCATCGCGCGTGATCTGTCGGCCTCGGTGGTGCAAGGCTGCGGCCAGTTCTGCACCAATCCGGGTTTGGTCATCGGGATTCGTTCGCCACAGTTCACCGCATTCCTCACGTTGCTGGCTGACATGATGGCGGATCAATCGGCGCAAACCATGCTCAATGCGGGGACGCTCAGCAGCTACGGCAAAGGCCTGCAAAAGCTCCTTGACCATCCGGGCATTGCACATCTGGCGGGCGAGCCGCAACAAGGGCGTCAAGCACAGCCACAGTTGTTCAAGGCCGATGTCAGCCTGTTGATCAACGGCGATGAAGTGCTGCAAGAGGAAGTGTTCGGCCCGACCACCGTGGTCGTCGAAGTGGCGGATCAGGCGCAACTGAGCGCGGCGTTGAACGGCCTGCACGGTCAGTTGACCGCGACGATCATTGGCGAGCAGGCTGATTTCCAGCAGTTCGGCGAGCTGACGGCGTTGCTGGAGCAGAAAGTAGGGCGAATCCTGCTCAATGGCTACCCGACCGGTGTGGAAGTGTGTGATTCGATGGTCCATGGCGGGCCCTATCCGGCGACGTCGGATGCACGCGGCACGTCGGTGGGCACCTTGGCAATCGACCGTTTCCTGCGCCCGGTGTGTTTCCAGAACTACCCCGACAGCCTGCTGCCGGAAGCGCTGAAGAACGCTAACCCGCTGCGCATTCAGCGACTGGTGGATGGCAAGCCCTCGCGCGACGCCCTCTAACGACCCACGACCCCGTAGGAGCTGCCGAAGGCTGCGATCTTTAGATCTTGATCTTAAAAAGCAACATCAAAAGATCGCAGCCTTCGGCAGCTCCTACGGGGGATTGTGCGGAACATTGAGCTATCATTGCGTCTTTCCCATTCAAAGATTGACTGCCATGACTGCTCCAGCCGACACCTTGCTCAATGCCCTCGAACACTGCGGAATGGTGGAAATCGATGGGCTTCATGCCTTCGAATTCGCGCTCGATGAGTTCGATAACCTGCACATTGAATGCATGGATGGCCGTGTGGCCAAACACTGGGAGTTCACCCCGGCGCAGATCCAGGCCGCCACCTTCGATGCCACCCTGCAAAGCTGGGTGATCGCCGGTGATTCAGGCGAACACCGACTGGTGTGCCTCGGCGATGTCATCAGCGGCGACAACGAAGACGATGATCAGGACGATGCGTAACCTCTGGCCGCTGTTGATGGCCGGCAGCATCGGCGCGATGGGCGTTCAGGCCGCGTTCGCCGACGACTATCAACTGCTCGTGGGTTCGTACACCGCAGGTGAGAGCCAAGGCATCTATCGCCTGAACTTCGACAGCGCCACCGGGCAAATCAACCCCAAGCCGTTACAAGTGATCAAAAGCGAAAACCCGTCATGGTTGACCCTGTCCAGGGATCAGCGACGCTTGTTCGTGGTCAACGAAAATGGTCCGGGCCAGGCTGATCCGGTCGGGCGTGTGAGCAGCTATGCGATCGACCCCAAGAGCCATGCGCTGAGCCTGATCAATCAGGTGCAGAGCCTGGGCAACGAACCGACGCATTCGAGCCTCAGCCTCGATGCCAGCCATTTGTTCGTCAGTAATTACTCGGTGGCCGAAGACCCGGGTGGCACCCTGGCGGTGTTACCGGTCGGTGCTGATGGCACGGTCAAATCCGTGGTGCAGATGAGCAGCCATCCGGCCAGTCGGGTCAACGCCGAGCGGCAGATGTCGGCGCATGTGCATTCGACGGTGCCGTCGCCCGACGGTAAGTTCGTGTTCTCCAATGACCTGGGGGCAGACAAGGTGTTTGTCTACCGCTTTGACCCCAAGGCCAACCCGGAACTGCCGTTGACGCCCGCCACACCGGCGTTCGTCCAGTTGCCCGCCGGTAGCGGCCCGCGTCACCTGTTATTCAGCGCCGATGGCCAGCACGCGTGGCTGACCATGGAGATGAGTGCCCAGGTGGCCGTGTTCGATTATCGCGATGGCAAGCTTGAACAAACGCAGATGGTCGATCTGGCTGCCGGGCAACCGGTCTCGGACAAAGCCGCCGCTGCGCTACACGCTTCAGCCGATGGCAAGTTTCTGTACGTGAGCAACCGCGGCACCGCTAATCAGCTGCTGGTGTTCGCTGTCGACCCGGCGACCGGCCATCTCAAGGAACTGCAACGCCGAGCGGTGGAGGGCGATCATCCGCGTGAGTTCAGCCTCGATCCAAGTGGCAAGTTCTTGTTGATCGCCAACCAGAAAAGCAACCAGATTGTCGTCGTCGAACGCGATGCGAAGACCGGTCTGCTAGGCAAAACCGTGCAAAAACTGCCGATGGATGCCCCGAGCGATCTCAAGTTTCTTCTGCGACAATAAACCGCAGGCCCCGAATCACGGGGCCTGCGCGGTTCTATCGATGAGGCTGATATCTAGTAATGCTACAAAGCATTTCAAGGCCTCGTTCCTCGGGGGTTAAGTTTGCTTCACGGCCCCACCGGGCAAGCAAGCCAACTGACTCCGAGGATTACCCATGAACTTCAATCTCTTCTCCATCATCGCCGCTTCCGCCATCTCTGCCACTGTTGCACTGCCAGCCAGCGCCAACGTTGAAATCAGCGACAAAAAATCCCACACCCAGAGCTACACCCAGAAATACTTGCAACAAAGTGCCAACTTCTACGCCGCGCTGGATCACAAAGCCCAACACTGAAATTTCCTTTCTGCAGACTTTATGCAGGAGCGAAGTCACTTGCCAATCGAGGTTGACGACTCGAAACGCGCTGAAGTGATGTCGCTCCTGCATAACGCATTTACGACAGCATCAAGTTGCCATCAAGGTATCGCTTGATATCACATAGCCATCGGTTTAAATTTGACGCGAATTTATTGACTCCTTCCCAAGAAAAGGATCGACAATATGGCGATGCGTCTGGCCGTGGTTTTGCTTTTCCTCTATTCCACCCCGATTTTGTCCGCGGCAGAGCCCATTTCCGGGGAGCCTGACGCTGCCCGTGAGCGCATGATCAGTTTTATTGAAGACTGAGATAGAGTGGCTTAATGATCAACGCAGCTGATAGTTGATATAGACGCGTCTAGTTGGTTATCGCTGCTTTTTTGATCGATTCTGTGGACTCTACAACATGTCCACGGAGTTCATCATGGCCCGCGCAATCATCACTTCTGCCAAACACGGCGCCTACATGGCTATCGGTCTTTACCTGGTCATGGTGCTGGTTGTCAGCCTTTCACCGCAGTCGCAACAAACCTTCGAAGCGCCGATTCAGGTCGCCCATCCTGGCATCCAGTTTGAACACCGCGCCCAACAAGCGCTGGTCGATCAGGCTGATCTCGCAGGAGTTGGCGGAGCATGAAAGGTTGCAAGCTCTTGATCGTCGCCTTTCTGGCGTTCATCACTAATGGATTTTCCTTGCTGGGAATCGGGCAGGGTTCGATAGGCGGTGTGGCACGGGCCATGGAGGCCAATCACAACATCGCGCGGAGCATAGAGATCGCCAAGGCCATGGGGATGCTAGCCGGAAATCCTCCGGTCGAACCTGAAAGCGGGTTTTTCGGGCCGTTCGAAGTGGACTGCTCGGTGATCGGAATGTGTGAAGTGTTGGCGTGAATCACACGCCACTGGTAGGAGCTGCCGCAGGCTGCGATCTTTTTAAGATCAAGATCAAAAGATCGCAGCCTGCGGCAGCTCCTACAGGTTTCGGTTATTTCTTCATGATGCCCGTGAATAAGTCGGACTCCAGAAACCGCTGCAACCAATCCTGTAACCGTGAATACGGCGTCTGCGCAAACCACTCGCGATCGACATGGGCAAACTGCCGTATGAACGGCATCAACGCCACATCGGCCAGGCATGGGTGTTGCGCCAGCAAGTAGTCGCGATGCTCCAGCAACTGATCAAGTTTGTGCAAAAACACCTCGCCCTCGGCGCGATAGGTTTCCATCGGGTGCTCAGGGTAGCGTTCGGCGTACTTGTAGCGGTTCAGATGGATTTTGAACGCCTGATCGTTCTCCTCGATCAGTGCAGCAATTCGCGACGGGCCTTGTGGATCGTCGTTGAGCAACCAGTCCAGCGGATCGTTCTGAGCCAAGGCCCAGCGCATGATGTCCAGGCTTTCTTCGATCACCTGACCGTCGACACTGAGCACCGGCACCGTGCCTTTGCTCGACAGCGCGAGCATCTCTGCTGGTTTGGCTTTCAGACTGACTTCGACGATGTCCACGGCAACTCCGGCGTAACGCAACGCCATGCGCGCCCGCATGGCGTACGGGCAACGACGGAACGAGTAAAGCGTAGTCATTTCACCTCCACGGTACTGAGGCCGTTGCCTTGGCGACGGACCTGAATCTGCACCGGAATTCGCTCATGCATTTCCTGCACGTGGGAAATCACCGCGACCTTGCGGCCCTGCGCCTGCAAGCCGTCAAGCGCATCCATGGCCAGTTGCAGCGATTCAGGGTCTAGACTGCCGAAGCCTTCGTCGATGAACAGCGATTCGATTTTCAAGGTGCTTGAAGCCATCGATGCGAGCCCGAGCGCTAGCGCCAACGAAACCAGGAAGGTCTCGCCACCGGACAGCGAATGCACCGAGCGCAGCTCGTCGCCCATTTCGGTGTCCATCACCAGCAAACCGAGCATGCTGCCACCGCGCTTGAGGCGGTATCGGCGCACCAGTTGCCGCAGTTGCACGTTGGCGTGGTGCACCAACAGATCAAGGTTGTAGGCCTGGGCGATTTTGCGGAAGGTGTCGCCGGTGGCGGAACCGATCAGCGCACTCAGGCGCGCCCAGCGCTGGAACTCGGCATAGGCGTCGGCAATTTGTTGTGCCAGGGCCTGATTGGCATTCTGTCGGCGCTGATCTTCGGCCTGCTCGGCGCGCAGTTCCGCGCAGAGATGCTCGCTGACGGCGTACAGGTTTTGCAATTCGGCCAAGGCGCTGTCGAGTTGTTCGGCATCGAGATTGCCGTTGTGCTGCGCTTGATGATCGAGCAAAACCTTTTCGCGTTCCTGCACCAGGACGCGGGTCTGTTCGACGGCTTTTTCGGCGTGCTGCAAGCGTTGGCGCAACTCGCTGACGTGAGCGTCGTCGACTCGCAGCAGGTCGTCGAGGCCACCGTCATCCAGTTCCGGATGGCGGGCACGCCAGTCGGAAATTTTTTCGCAAAGATCACGTTCCTCGTTTTGCAGCGCTTCCAGTCGTTCTTGCTGTGCCTTGAGTTCGGCGGCGATTTGCACCCGTTGCGTGAGTACGCTTTGCAGGGTCTGGGCGGTCGTGATTTCAGCGCCGCGCGCGGTTTCCACGGCTTGCTCCAGTTGCTGCTGCCAATGCTCGGCGCTGACGTGTGAGCCGAGCAACTGCGCAAGTGTTTGCTGGCTCGCCTGTTGTTGTTCAGCCAACGCGTTGAACTGTTGCTCGGCGACTTGCAGTTGCTGCACGCGGGTTTGCTGCCGGTCCTGCTCCTTCTCGAGGATTTGCTGGCGCTGTTGCTGTTCAGCCAGCTCTTCCTTCTGCTGATCGAGTTGTGACAGGCGCTCGGCGATTTGCCGGTCAAGCTGCATGAACGTTGCGGCCGGCTCGATGCGCAATGCCTCCAGCGTCTCGGCGGGCAGCAGGCTGGAAAATGCGTTGAGTTCTTCGTCCAGACGGGCACGGTCGCTGGCGAGTTCGCGTTGCTGATTGTCCAGGTGCTGGGCCGCTTGCTGGTGCGCGGTTTCTGCGTGGCGCAGTTGCTGGGTCAGACGCGCCGCATCCTGTTGCAGGGTGAGCAGGGCGGTTTGCCGTTGCTCATCCTGATTGATGCTTTGGTTCAACTGGCTGTTTTGCTGGGCGAGCCAGGCATCGCGTTTGTCGACGCCCTGGTTCAACAGCGCGGCAGACAACGAGTGCGCTTCAAGGCTTGGCGCCAACGCTTGTTGCTGGGTTGCCAGTTGCTCCTGCTGTTGCAGCAACTCCTTTTGCTGGGCGATCAAGCCACCGACTTCAGCACGCAGGTCGGTGAGCTTTTCCTTGAGCAGGTCGACGGCTTTCTGCGCGTTGGCCTGTTCGCTTTCATCATGGCGGCCAAGGCTTTGCAACAGCGCTTCGGGCTGATGATACGGATGCTCGTTGCTGCCGCAGACCGGACAGGGCTGATCATCCTGCAACTGCGCGCGCAGTTCCTCGACACTGGCACTGCGCGCCAACCGCTGGCGTTCCAGCAGTTCGCGGGTGACGTTGAGGGTTTGCTCGGCGGTGCTCAGTTCAGCCTTGGTTTTGACCCCATCCTGAGTCAGCCGCTCGCGTTCCTGTTGCGCAGCGAGCTGACGCTGTTGCAATTCGGTAGCGCGTTTATCCAGTTCCTGCTGGCTGGCCCACAACCGCGTCAGGTCTTCGATGGCGCGCAATTGTTTGCGGTTGTCCTGCAACAGGCTGCCGAGTATGCCGATCTGCTCGGCGACGGCATCCGGTTCGGCACCGGCTTCTTTGAACAGCACTTCCAGCTGTTGTTTCTGCGCAGCGAGTTCTTGCGCCGTACGCGTGGCGTTTTGTTCGAGGCTGGCCAGTTCGGCCTGGCCTTTATTCAGGCGATTGCCGATCAACATCAACTGTTGCAGGCGATCGCGGTAAGCATTCCAGGCATCGCTAAGCGGCGCCAGATGGGCGCTTTGCTCCAGTTCGGCGGCGATGCGCTGCAAGTGCCCGGCGACCAGTTTTTGCTGATCGAGCAGGTTTTGAATCGTGCTCTGGCCTTGGGTGCAGGCCTGTTCGGCACTGTGCTTTGCCTCGGCGCTGTGGGCGGAGTCTTTGGCCAGGCGAGCGAGGTTGCTTTGTGCTTCGAACGCCTGACGCAACAGCGGCGCACTGTCGGTTTGCTGCTGTTGCGCTTCATTCAAGGCGATGCGCGCAGCGCCGATCTGTTGCTCCAGTTCGGTCTGACGCTGGCCAAGTTCGTCCTGTTGTCGGGTTTGCTCGGCGATCAACGCCGCCAAGGGTGATAGCAACGCATCGACTTCGGCCTTGCGGGCGAACTGGTGCCGCTGGGGCGCCAGTTGCTCCAGGCGGGTCAACTTCAGGCGCTCGCCGTCCAGGCTTTGCCAATGGGTCTGTGCCGATAGCAGTTGCTCAGTGGCGCTGTGTTGCGCGTCCTGTAGCTGGCGCAATTCCTTGAGCCAGGTGTGCTGCAATTCCAGCTGCTTGAGTTGCGCTTGCCGGGTCTTGAGTTGCCGTTGCGACTCGTTGAAGCGTTCGTCGAGTTCGGCGCGCGCTTCGGGCGCCAGTGGCGTGACACCGCTGGCTTGATCCTGCAACAGCTTGTGGGCTTCACGGGCCTCTTTGGTTTTATCGAAGGCGCGGCGGCCGAGGCGGGTGTAGAGCGCGGTGTCAGTGAGCTTTTCCAGCAGCTCGCTGCGATCGTTGTCATCGGCCTTCAGGAAGGCGCTGAACTCACTTTGTGCCAACAGTACGGCGCGGGTGAACTGTTCGAAGTTCAGCCCCAGTACGGCTTCCAGTTGCGTTTTGTGTTCGCCTTTCTGGCTGGCCAGCAATTGATCCTGATCGATATCGCGCAAGCTCTGGCGGCTGGCTTGCAGCTTGCCACCGGCCTTTTCCCGGGCGCGATTGGCTTCCCAGCGGGCGCGATAACGACGGCCATCGACGCCGACGAAATCCACTTCGGCATAGCCTTCACCGGTGCCGCGACGCAACAGGGTGCGCGGGTCACCGGTACCGATTTCGCCGTCGGCGTCCGGCACCTTGGCGTCACGGCCAGTGTTGTTCAGGCGCGGCACGGCGCCGAACAGGGCCAGGCACAAGGCGTCTAGCAAAGTGCTCTTGCCGGCGCCGGTTGGTCCGGTAATGGCGAACAATCCGGCGCTGGCCAATGGCTCGGCAGTGAAATCGATCTCAAACGGGCCGGCCAGGGAGGCAAGGTTTTTCAGGCGGATCGCGAGGATTTTCATGGCTGTTCGCTCTCCAGCTGAACGTCTTGCAACAGCTCGGCAAAGTCCTTGAGGGTTTGCTCGTCGACCTCGCTGCCGTAGTTATCCTGCCAGGCGCGACGGAACAGTTCCTGGGGTGTGAGCTGGTCGAGTTCGATCAAGGCGTCGCCGTCGTTTGCACCCTCGCGGTTGCCGTTGCCTGCGTATTCGGCGGCAATCCGCACCAGGCGCACGGCCTTGCCTTGCAGGGCGGTTTCAATCTGATTGCGCAGATCGGGCTGGGGTTCATCCATGCGTACGCGCACTTCCAGCCAGGGTTGGCGTTGGTAATCCGCCAGCAGGTCGATGTTTGGCAGATCGGCCAACTGCAAGAGGATTTCCGCCAGTGGCGCCGGGCCGATGCGTTGCAGATTGACCGCGCGCGGGATCAGCTTGGGTTCCACGCTGACCAGGGTTTCGCCGTCGAGTGTGATGTCGAGTATCTGGTGCTTGTAGCCGATCTCGGAAAACGACAACGGAATCGGCGAGCCGCTGTAGCGGATGCGTTCTTCACCGTTAACCTTCTGCGGTTTGTGCAAATGCCCTAGGGCGACGTAGCTGATGCTCGGCCCGAAGAGGCTGGCGGGCAGGGCTTCGGCGTTGCCGATGATCAGGCTGCGCTCGGAGTCTTCCGACACCGAGCCGCCGGCCATGTGCGCATGGCTGATGGCGATCAGCGCCTGGCCCTTCTTGCGCTTGGCGTTGGCCGCCTCGATCAGCCACTCATGAACCTGGCCAATGCCGCGCAGGTAGTTGTCGCCCAGGTGCGCGCCCGTGACTTCGGGGGGGCGCAGGAACGGCAGCGCCAGGCACCAGGCGACGGTTTTACCTTTGGCGTCCGGCAGGGGCAACAGCAAGCGTTCAGCGTCGAGTTGCCCGTCGTCCAGCCACAGCACCCGGCCCAGCGCGTGGGTGCGCAAACGGCGCATCAACGGCGCTGGCAGTTCAATTCGCGAGCCGGAGTCGTGGTTGCCAGCGATCATCACGATGGTCAGCTTCGGCTGCTGCTCGTGGGCGCTGACGATGAAGTCGTAAAGCCGTTCCTGGGCTTTGACCGGTGGGTTGACCGTGTCGAAGATATCGCCGGCGATCAACAGCACATCCGGCTGATCCAGTTTGAGCTGACGCAGCAGCCAGTCGAGAAAACAGCCGTGCTCGAAATCGCGATCCTGGCCGTGCAGGTTCTGCCCGAGGTGCCAGTCGGAGGTGTGAAACAAGCGCAAGGCGGACTCCGCTACATAAAAGGTGATGGCCGCGAGAACAAATGACAGCGGCGAAAGGGGAGAGAGTTTACTGGTAAACGATTGTGGTTGCTGAACGACCCTGAAAGATCGCAGCCTTCGGCAGCTCCTACGGGGTGTAAGCCGATTCATTGTAGGAGCTGCCGAAGGCTTCGATCTTTCTCGGCAGCGAGAGATGGGTGTCCGCAAAACTAGCTACCGCCTGTCCCTACTGTCAGATTTGCCAGTAGGCGTTGTGGCGAGCCGGGTATTCAATGGATTCGAGCATGGAGCCTTACGGTGCATACGGTGCCTGTAGTGGTTAGGGCGTTACATGTGATTCGAAGATTATCGAAGCTACCTTAATGGAGAAACACTATGTCACAGGGTCGCCCGAACGCTATCAGTAGAAGCAACAGTCCAAAACATGGCCACGTTTTTTCCCCCTCTTCACGGGCTCATTTCGAATGGCTTGCGGGGCGCCTCGACGAAGGGGCTCTGAATCAACGCGAGTCCGGCAAGTTTTTTCCTCTGACTGCCGGCGGAGTCAGGGATGTTTTTGCCATAGATGACGACGCTAACGTCCCGCCGCCTCGGGATGGAAAAATTGCCAGTGCAGATCAACTGACCGGCGCAGTACTGGATGAGCCAGGAAGGCACTGGCAAAAACATGATGTGAGAAGTGGCGAAACGCTGGATATTTCCTGGCATTTCAGCGCGAAGCACGCTACTCGGCGCTGGAACTATTTCATGACGAAGGCAGATTGGAACCCTGACGAAGTCTTGTCGCGCAGCCAGTTTGAAGAAGTGCCGTTTTACACAGTGCAAATCAACCTGCAACCGCATTGGGCCCATGGCGAGCAAATGCTGCCCGCTTCACCCACCACGCATGCCGTCCCACTTCCGAAACGGGAGGGGTACCAGGTCTGTCTGGCGGTTTGGGAAGTTGCCAACACTTCGATGGCTTTTTACCAAGTGGTTGATCTGAATTTTCTGCCACCGGATGGCGGGGGTGAACTTCCCGATACACCGACCGGACTGGCCGCAGTGAAGGTCACTGACAAGCAGGTACTGTTGCAATGGAATACAGCAACCGGCCCGTTTCCGATTGCTTCCTACCGCATTATGCGTAACGGAGGCTTTTTGGTTGATGTAGACGCTCCGAATCTGGCTTTTGCAGATAACGGCGTGGCGCCTGAAACCCAGTACAACTATGCCATCAGCGCAGTTGATGATAACGGCAATGTCTCGACGCCGAGCCGGCCAATTCATGTGCACACCTTGCCAGAAGGTGGCGAGGGACCTACTGCACCGTCGAACCTGCACAGCATGAGCCAGACCGCGCAAAGCGTCAGCCTGATGTGGGGTGCCTCTACCGGCAGCGCGCCAATAATGGATTACCTGATCGAACGGGACGGCATTCACATCAAAACCGTAAGCGCCGCTCAGACCTCTTTTGACGACTCTGGCCTCTCACCTGACACCCAATACCGCTACGCGGTCAAAGCCCGCGACCTGAACAACAAGCTCTCGCTGTCCAGTAACGTCCTGAGCGTCAGGACCCTGGGTGGCGGGGGCGAGTATCCGGCGTGGAAGCTGGGTTCTGTGTATGCAAAAAATGACGTGGTGAGCCACGTTGGACAGAACTGGACCTGCACGCAGGCACATACGGCCTATGTAGAGGAGTGGGCGCCTGGAGAGGGCGACAATGTGCTTTGGAAAGTACACGCCTGATCTGTAGGCAGATTCAATGTAAATGGCTGGAGAGCCTTAAAAGATCGCAGCCTGCGGCAGCTCCCCGCAGGCTGCGATTTTTTTACTTCGGGTAAAGCGGCGGAAGGCCGCTGTCGCCGACCGGGTCTTGGACCCGTTCGGTAATGGGGATGGTGCGAATCGCCCGCCACAGTTCTTCACCTTGCCAGTGCTGGCCAGTTTCGCTGTAGAGCGCGCCGTTCAGGCCGTCGAGGGCGTCGGACAGTGGCACGAAACGGGCGGCCATGTCGGCCAGGGTTTCCGGTTGTTGCCTGGCCCAGGCGTCGAGGGCCTGGCGGGTGGCGTGGGGGTCGTTGGCCTGGCAGGCGCGCTTGAGTTCGTCGAGCACGGTGCGCGGGCTCGGGCCGGTTTGCGCGGCGCGCAGGATCGCTGGTTGCCAGCGCGCTCGCCACCACAGGCCGAAGCCGAGCAGGGTGGTGCAAGCCAGAATCAGCGAGCTGAGTTTCCAGCGCCAAAGTACTTCGCTGTCGGCACTGGCGTTGCTTGGTGAAGTGCCGGGTGGGGTATCGACCATCAGGCTTGGGTTGGCCGCCACTTGCAGGGTACGGGCGGGCAGGCTGCTGTGTTCAAGGTGGTCTTCAAAGGTGTTCCACCAGACCACTTCCACCGACGGCAATTCGATCGAACCACTGCGCGACGGCACCAGCGCTTCGCGGTCCTCGCGGCTGCCGACCAGGCCGCGTTCACTGTTCTGGTTGCCCAACAGCGGCTGGTCCGGGTAACGGCGCAGGCCATTCACCTCAGTGCCTGGCAAGGGAGGCAGTTGCGAGCTGGCCAGGCCTTCGGCCTTCACCGTCAGGCTGCGGGTCAGCGAGTCGCCGACCTGAACGTGTTCCGGTTCCGGGTTCCAGCTCTCGCTGAGGGTCAGGCTGCGGGCCGGCAGCCATGGCAGGTCAGCGGGGTAGGTAATGGGTTTGGCCTTGACCGTCAGCAGCAGTTCGCCGGAACTGACGCGCATCAGTTTTCCGGATTTCGGCGATTGTGATGGGGTGTCTTTGGCGGGCTGCGCGTCCACCAGGGCAGCATTGAAGATTTGCCCCGGAATGATCAGTTCACCGCTGTGCTGCGGATAGATCGCGTAGCGCATTTCAATCACGCCATGGCGCACGCCATTGATGTCTTTTTCGTAGGTGCGTGATTCGCCCAGTTGCTCAATGCGTGCATCGGGAATCTGCAACGGTGGCAGGCTGCTGTCGTCGTACAGCGACACCGAATGGTAGATGCGCAGGGTGAGGATCGCCTGGGCCTGCACATAGACGCTGGTTTGATCGAGGCTGGCGTCGATGAACACTGGCGCCTGTTTGTTCGGATTGTTCTGGGCCTCGCTCTCGACCACTTGCACGGTAATTGGCTGGCTCTGCAAGTCACCCAGCTTCAATGACGGGATTTCCACACTGCCGTTTTGCAGCGGCAGCAGGGTCACGATCCAGCGCGTGGTCGCGCGGTTGTCGCCATTGAGGGTGTTCAACTGGTTGACCTGACGCGTGCCGCGGACTTCGAACAGCGGCTCCAGCGGCGTCAGGTCGGGCTTGCCGAACTGGGTCACGTCGTTGGATTCCAGGGTCAACTCGACCGTCTCGCCGGAATTCAGGCGCGCGCGATCGACACTGGCGACCAGCTCGGCTGCCTGGACCTGCGCGGTGCAGAGCAGCAAGGCGATCATGAAAGCGGTGAAGCGGGTCATCGAGTTTTTCCCTGATCCTGATGTTGTTGCTGTTCGTACCAGAATTTGCGCCGGAGCAATTCTCCCGGGTCATCCGGGATCTGCCGCAACCATTGCTCCAGCGCCTGTTGCTGTTCGCCATTAATGCTGTCGCTGGCGGGACGCATAGGCGGTGTGGTGTGCTGTTCGTCACCCAGTTCACTGCCCGGGACTTCGTTGCTGCCGGGGCGCGGCGGCGTGGTGGGCGGTTGCTCGGTGTCAGTACTGGCCTGTGCGTCAGCGGTTTTCGGTTCGCCGTTGTTCGAGGGCTGAGCCGGTGCGCCGGGCAGTGTTTCCTGTTCAGTGGCCTGCGCAGTTTCGTTGGCGTCTTTGTCCGGTTCGGCCGGGGGCGGGGGGGGCTTCTGCTTGAGCAGACTTTCCACCAGTGCCTTGTTGGTCAGCGCCGGACGCAAATCCGGCTGGCGTTCAAGGGCCTGTTCGTAAGCGTCCAGCGCCGCTTCCAGTTCACCACTTTTCGCCAGGGCATTGCCACGATTGTAGTGGGCGTGGGCATCGTTGCCTTCGGCGAAGCGCTGGGCGGCCGCGCTGTAATCACCGGCTTCATAAAGCGCCACGCCTTGCCACTGATGATCTTCGAAGTGTTGCGCGGCCTCGGCGGGGCGTTTTTTCTGGAGCAGGTGCAGGCCCTGCTGGTCAGGTCGCAACCACAGGTCCTGAAATTCGAAAGCCTGGCTCGGCTGCGGCACTCCAAGCAACAACGGCAGGCACAGCAGCCAGCCACGGCGACCGGCGCAGGCTGCCAGCAGCAAGAGCGGCAACAGCAGCCAGTAACCCTGATCGGCCCAGGTGTCCAGGAGCAACGTCTGGCCGTCGTTGCGCAAGTGACGTGGACCATCGAGCAGGCCCAAGGCTCGCAGGTCGGAATCACTCAAGCGCGCATGGCGATAGCGTCCGTCCAGGTCAGCGGCAAAGGCTTTCAGGCCCGGTTCATCCAGATGCGGCACCAGAATCGCGCCCTGTTCGTCCTTGAGGAAACTGCCGTCCTCTTGAGTGATCGGCGCACCTTCGGCGGTGCCGATGCCGATCATCAGCCATTGCGTTGATTTGCCGCTCAATGCGCGACGAATGCCCTGGCGCTCAGTGTCCGTGAGGGATGAGCCGATCAGCAGGATACGGCCGTCACCCAGCGCAGCTTGGTCTAGCAATGCCAGGCCTTTTTCCACCGCCAGATCGGCACGGTGACCGGGTTCGGGCATCAGCGACGGCTTGAGCGCGTCCAGCAGGTTGCGGCTGGTCGAGAGGTCGTCCGATAGCGGCACCAGCGTGTGCGCACTGCCGGCGTAGACCACGATGGCCGTCTGCGCATCGCTGCGGTATTGCAGCAGGTCGAAGAGCTTGCGTCGGGCCTGTTCCAGTCGGTTGGGCTGAACGTCGGTGGCGAGCATTTCCGGGGTCAGCTCAAGGATCACCACCAGCGGATCGGCAGGCTTCTGGCTGAGTTGTTCCACCCGCGACCAGCTAGGGCCGACCAGCGCGAAGAGGGTCAGCAACCACGCCACGCCCAGGGCGATCCATGGCAATTTGCTGTCGCGGCCATTGCCGCCACTGAGCAGGACTGCGTGAAAGGCCGGCGGCAGGATCATCTGCCAGCGTCCGGCGCGCTTCTGCCGGTGCCAGAGTTGCCAGAGCAGCCAGGCGAGCAGCGGCAGCAACAGCAGCCACCAAGGGCGGAACCAATAGGGCCAGAGCGCGCTCATCGGCGCCTCCGCAGACGCAAACGTCGAAGACGCTGGCGCCAGTCAGGCAGTTGCGATTGCAAAAACAGGTCCTTGGTAAACAGGCGCTGGAACGGGTTGTCCGGCCAGAGTTCGCGGGCAACCAGCAACATGCTAAGCAACAGCGCGATCGCCAGGGGCCAGTGATACAACGCCTGGGCCGGGCGCGCCTGAGTTGGTTGCTGGGTGACGGGCTCCAGTTGATCGAGGGTGTCCTTGACCGCTTGCAGTTCCTTGCCATCACGCGCCCGGAAATACTGGCCGCCGGTTGCTTCAGCAATCGCCATCAAGGACGGCTCATCCAGATCCAGGCTCGGGTTGATGCCGAGAAAACCCAAGGTGCCGCTTTGCTCCGGGTCGGCGCCGATGCCGATCGGGTAGATTTTCACCCCTTCCTTGGCCGCCAGCCGCGCCGCCGTCAGTGGGTCGATCTCGCCACCGTTGTTGGCGCCGTCGGTGACCAGGATCAGTACACGGCTTTGGGCCGGACGCTGGCGCAGGCGTTTGAGGCCCAGGCCAATGGCGTCGCCGATGGCGGTGTTCTTGCCGGCAATGCCGATGCGCGCTTCGTCAAGCCAGACGCGTACGGTGTGCCGGTCAAAGGTCAGCGGTGCTTGCAGGTAAGCCTGGCTGCCGAACAGGATCAGGCCGACCCGGTCGCCTTCGCGGCTTTCGAGGAAGTCGCCGAGCAAATGCTGGACCAGTGTCAGGCGGCTGACGTCCTCGTCCTGCCATTGCATGTCGGGGTAATCCATGGAACCGGACACGTCCACCGCCACCAGCAGGTCGCGGCCACTAGCGGCAATCGGCAGCGGGTCGCCTAGCCATTGCGGGCGGGCGGCGGCGGTCAGCAACATCAGCCATAGCAGCAGGAACGGCGCCTGTTGGCGCCAGGCAGGCAGATTGGCCCTGGCGCGGCGTCCGGCCAGGCCTTCGAGGTCGCTGAGGAAGCTGACCTTGAGCGCCGGTTCACCGCTGTCGGCCACCGGCAACACGATGCGCATCAGCCACGGCAGGGGCAGCAGCGCGAAGATCCATGGCCAGGCGAACTCAAACATGTTTGCGAATCCAGGTTTCGACCGCTTGGGTCAGGCCGGCAATCGCCTTGTCGTCGAGCTTGCATTCCGGTTTGTAGGCGCCTTCGACCAGCACCATCCAGCGCGTCAGGCCTGCAGCCGGGCAACGGTTGTCGAGAAACGCCAGCCATTTGCGGCCATTGAGGGTATGGCTTTGGCTGTAGGGGTAGTGATTGCGACACAGGCGTTTGAGCAGGCCATTGAGTTGCTGCAACCAGGCGCCGGCTGGTGCGCCGTCGTATGGCTTGGGCATCAACGCCAGTTCAGCCAGCGCGGCGACGCGCACCGGGTCCAGCGGTTGTTCGGCGCGCACGACAGGCCGCTTGTTGGGAATGAAACGCCGCAGCTTCCAGATGCCGAAGCCAATGATCGGCAGCAACAACAGCAGGAGCCACCAGCCCGGCGCAGGAGGCCAGAAACCGATCTGCGGCGGGGAAATCAGCGGTTGCAGTTGATCGAGACCGTTCATCGGCCTTTCCCGGGTTTCTGCGGGTTCAGGTATTCGCGCAGTTGTTCGACCATTTCGCTCTGGGTGCTTAAGGGCATCAGCAGTACTCGCAGCTTTTGCGCGAGCAATTCCCAGCGGGCGATACGGGCTTCAGCCTGGGCTCGGTAGGTCTGGCGCAGGTCGAAGTTGAGGGTGTCGAGTTCCAGTTGCGCGCCGCGTTCGGCAAAACGCAGCAGGCCGGCGGCGGGCAGGGCGTGATCCAGCGGGTCGGAGAGTGGCAGCAGCAACAGATCGCAATGGCGCGACAACAGGCTCAGCTGTTGTTCGGCACTCTCGGACAAGGCGCGCTCATCGCAAATCACAATTGCCAGGCTGCCGGGGCGCAGGACTTCACGGGCGCGGCGCAAGGCAATACCGAAGGCGTCACGATCCGGCTCGCTTTCGGTGTGCAACGACTGGTTGACCCGCACCAGACGGTTGAGCAATTGCAGCAGGCTTTGTTTGCTGCGCCGCGGTTTGATTTCGTAGTGTTCGTTGTCGCCGAACACCAGTCCGCCGACCCGGTCATTGTGGCCCAGTGCGGCCCAGCCGATCAGCGCTGCCGCCTGCGCGGCGAGCACCGATTTGAACATCAGGCCCGAGCCGAAGAACAGCCGACGGCTTTGCTCGACCATGATGAAAATCGGCCGTTCGCGCTCTTCATGGAACAGTTTGGTGTGCGGTTCCTGCGTTCGGGCTGTCACGCGCCAGTCGATGGTTCGCACATCGTCGCCAGCCTGATAGACCCGTACCTGATCAAAGTCCACACCACGGCCACGCAATTTAGAGTGATGCAGGCCAATCAGCGGGCTGCGTTGGCTCGGCGTGGAAAACAGCTGCACTTCGCGCACGCGATGGCGCATCTCGATCAGCTCGGCGAGCGTGATGCGGATGCCCGGTTGGGGCGGCAGGAGGGTGTTCATCGGACTCAAGCGACGGCTACGACGTCGAGAATCCGCTGGACCACACGGTCCTGATCGATGCCAGCGGCTTCGGCTTCAAAGGAAAGAATGATGC
Source organism: Pseudomonas azerbaijanoccidentalis (assembly GCF_019145495.1). Taxonomy (GTDB): domain Bacteria; phylum Pseudomonadota; class Gammaproteobacteria; order Pseudomonadales; family Pseudomonadaceae; genus Aquipseudomonas; species Aquipseudomonas azerbaijanoccidentalis. Next base: position 208,782 of record NZ_JAHSTU010000001.1, read on the forward strand.
GGTGGCGCAACACATCGAACAGCACCGCCTGAATGTCTTCGGGGCTGACAAAGTCACGCCCGGCCAGCCAGGCGTGGGCGCGGGCGCAACGGTCGAGGGCAATGGAGCCGCGAGGACTGGCGCCATAGGCGATCCACTCGGCCATCTCCGGGTCGAATTTAGCCGGTGTACGGGTCGCCATGACCAGTTGCACCAGGTATTCCTCCACGGCGTCGGCCATGTACAAACCGAGGATTTCCTTGCGTGCGGCAAAAATCGCCTGCTGGCTGACCCGGCGTTCAGGCTTGGTTTCACCATTCAACGCTTCGCCACGGGCCTGTTGCAGGATGCGGCGCTCGACGGCGGCATCCGGGAAGCCGATTTTTACGTGCATCAAAAAGCGGTCGAGCTGGGCTTCAGGCAGCGGGTAGGTGCCTTCCTGCTCGATGGGGTTTTGCGTGGCCATCACCAGGAACAGCGGCGATAGCTCGTAAGTGCTGCGCCCGACGCTGACTTGCCGCTCGGCCATGGCTTCGAGCAAGGCCGACTGAACTTTGGCCGGGGCGCGGTTGATTTCGTCCGCCAGCACCAGGTTATGGAAGATCGGCCCTTGCTGGAACACGAAGCTGCCGGTTTCCGGGCGATAGATTTCCGTACCGGTGATGTCGGCGGGCAAAAGGTCGGGGGTGAACTGAATTCGATGGAACTGGGCTTCGATGCCTTCGGCGAGTTCTTTGATGGCCTTGGTCTTGGCCAGGCCAGGGGCGCCCTCGACCAGCATGTGGCCGTCGGCGAGCAGGGCGATGAGCAAGCGCTCGATGAGTTTTTCCTGGCCGAGAATCTGCGTTGAAAGAAAGGTTCGCAGCGCTAGCAGCGCTTCACGATGTTCCATCGATGACTGTTCCTGGAAATGGGGGGCCGTGGGCGTGCGTAATACGCCAGGGCTGGGGGCGTTACTTTAATCCATCGCGGGGGGTGGCGACTAACGGCATTTTGTGCAAAGTGCGGGAAAAGACCGGGGGCATTGCTGGTTTTTTGTAGCGGGGGAGTTTTGGGCCGACAGTTCCGGCCCCATCGCTGGCAAGCCAGCTCCCACAGATATTGGCGGCGTACATGCGATATGTGCGTCACATCGATCACTGTGGGAGCTGGCTTGCCAGCGATAGGGCCTGTCCAGGCGCCATCAAACTTCGCTAATGAAGGTGCCAGTCCCACTGAGAATGTTCTTCAAAGTCTCTGCAACTTCATCCATATCCACCATGTCCGGGTTGAAGGTGATTTCCAGCACATCATCCCCATTCAGCGCATCGGCATCCGCCGCCGCAATTTCAATCTTCAACAGGGTAGGGCTCAACGTGACCTTCACGCCATCCAGCGTCGAAGGCTCGCCATCGAGGGTGATTTCCAGCTCATCCTCGTCCGGGTAGCGGCTCATCAGGAACATCTCGCCCTGATCGCTATGGCAGCAGAGCATGGCCATGTTGTCTTCCTCGTCGTCGCACGGGTTGACGATCAAGAGGGCGGTGGTCATTTGCATGGGGAATTCCTGGTGTGGGGGCGTTGTAGGCGGGCGAAACGGGATTTTGCCATCGTCGGATTTTTTTTGCTGGGGTGATGGGACTATTAGTTCTGCTAGTTGCCGCGCTTGGCAAAAGGCTCGACATTGTGGGTTGCCCGCTATCGCTAACTGCCGGAGTCTTCGATGCCAAACCAGCATAAAACAACGCTCATTGGCTATCACTACGACGCACTGGATCGCCTGACCGGCCACCGCCAGATAGAAGGTGTCAGGCGTCAGCTTTTTTACTGCGAAAGCTGGTTGGTAACCGAGATTCAGGGAGAAGAGCAAAGATCGATCGTTCAGCACGGGGATCAGTTACTGGCACAGCAACAGCGTCTTGATAACAGAGTCGTTAGCATGTTGTTGGCGACCGATCAGCAGCGCTCCGTATTCAATGCGCTTCAGGGTACCCAACAGCGATCGATTGCTTACTCTCCCTTTGGCTATCACCCTGGCGCGAGCGGGTTGAGTAGTTTGTTAGGTTTCAAGGGTCAACTGCCGGATCCAGTGACTGGGCATTATTTATTGGGTAATGGTTATCGAGCGTTTAATTCGGTGCTGATGCGATTTAATAGCCCTGATAGTTTGAGTCCGTTTGGGGCAGGTGGTTTGAATGCGTATGCCTATTGCCTGGGTGATCCGGTAAATCGGAGTGATCCGACGGGGCATATTGTTTCTGAGCTCAGTCAGTTTTTATCAAGGACTAAAGCGCGAGCCTATTCTATTGAGACTGGCATTCAGCTAAAGCCTGCAAGGAATGTAACAAGGCTCTCTGAGGGTATCTTTACATTTGAAGATGATTACAAGGGCGCCCCCAGGCTAACCATCACCGGGCATGGGGTTCCCGGAAAACTGGAAGAGGGTTTCAGCGGGTTGGAGCTCGTCAGCCTTGCAAAGCGACATGGGGTTCATATCGACAAATTTGAAAGTATACGGATGGTTGTGTGCTCCTCGGCAGATATAGAAAGAAATTCTTACGGAATAGCGGATGTTTCATATGCTGAGGGCTTTAATCGCCTTGTGAAGCGTCCGGTGAAAGCCTATCAAGGGACGGTCGGATCTATCAATACATATAAGGTGTTTGAGGAGTTGGGTGTTGGTGAGACTTATTCTGGTGAGTATTACTTCGGGGTTTTAAAGCCGGATAGCACTCGTGAACAGCATCCCGGTGTGCAATATCGTCCGGTCGTCTTTGATGTAGCAAAAAGATCAAGCAAGGTAAGAAGTTAGCGATTTTTACCGCATTAAGTTGGTGTAGCGACAGCAGGCTCCAGACGTGGGCTCATCGAGGCATGCTCTGACCATGCTCTTCTGGACGTGCTCAATGGTCGCGAGTATCCGTGAACGGATTTTAATTGCTGGTCATTTCCAGCACGAATGCCCGGTTAAATCGACCTGAAAACCGTCATTTTCCTGTGCGAATGCTAGTGTTGTTCGATGCGCCGCCCTCAAGCTGCGTGCCGTTGACCGAATATGTCGCAGCACCGCAAGCACGGGCCTTGCCGCACTCGTTAAGCTGCGCAACGGATGAGCACCCGTAAAGACATTGCGTTGCACGCAGCCCAGTCGTTTTTGCAGATGCCCATTCACGGAAGGTGAATGTGACCCGAGTGTCCCGTCCAGCTTCACCCACCTGTCACCCTGTTTCCTCTGCCCGAGAATCAGGAACCGGGTGACGGACTGCCCCGAAAGGGGTGATGTACGCGACGCTTCCATCAATAACAAGCCCAAGCGGAGTACCACAGATGGCGTTCTTCACCGCAGCCAGCAAAGCCGACTTCCAGCACCAACTGCAAGCGGCACTGGCGCAGCACATCAGTGAACAGGCACTGCCACAAGTGGCGCTGTTCGCTGAACAATTCTTCGGCATCATTTCCCTGGACGAACTGACTCAACGTCGGTTGTCCGACCTCGCTGGCTGTACCCTTTCTGCGTGGCGCCTGCTTGAGCGCTTCGATCACGCGCAACCGCAAGTGCGCGTCTACAACCCCGATTACGAACGCCACGGCTGGCAGTCGACCCACACCGCGGTCGAAGTGCTGCACCACGACCTGCCATTTCTGGTCGACTCGGTGCGTACCGAGCTGAACCGCCGCGGTTACAGCATTCACACCCTGCAAACCACCGTGCTGAGCGTGCGTCGTGGCAGCAAGGGTGAGTTGCTGGAAATCCTGCCTAAAGGCACCCAGGGCAACGACGTGCTGCAAGAGTCGTTGATGTACCTGGAAATCGACCGTTGCGCCAACACCGCTGAACTGAACGTGCTGTCCAAAGAGCTGGAGCAAGTGCTCGCTGAAGTGCGCGTCGCGGTGGGTGATTTCGAGCCGATGAAAGCCAAGGTCCAGGAAATCCTGACGAACCTGGACAACAGCCGTTTTGCTGTCGATGGCGACGAAAAGACTGAAATCAAAAGCTTCCTGGAATGGCTGGTGGGTAACCACTTCACCTTCCTCGGCTATGAAGAGTTCGTGGTCACCGACCAGGCCGATGGCGGCCACATCGAGTATGACCAGAGCTCCTTCCTGGGCCTGACCAAATTGCTGCGCACCGGCCTGACCTACGATGACCTGCGCATCGAAGACTACGCCGTGAATTACCTGCGCGAACCGACCCTGCTGTCGTTCGCCAAAGCTGCGCACCCTAGCCGTGTGCATCGTCCGGCTTACCCGGACTACGTATCGATCCGCGAGATCGACGCCGACGGCAAGGTCATCAAGGAATGCCGTTTCATGGGCCTGTACACCTCGTCGGTGTATGGCGAGAGCGTGCGGGTTATCCCGTACATCCGCCGCAAGGTTGAGGAAATCGAACGCCGCTCCGGCTTCCAGGCCAAGGCTCACCTGGGCAAGGAACTGGCCCAGGTGCTCGAAGTGCTGCCGCGCGACGACCTGTTCCAGACCCCGGTCGACGAGCTGTTCAGCACCGTGATGTCGATCGTGCAGATCCAGGAACGCAACAAGATTCGCGTGTTCCTGCGCAAAGACCCGTACGGCCGTTTCTGCTACTGCCTGGCCTACGTGCCGCGTGACATCTATTCCACCGAAGTGCGCCAGAAGATCCAGCAAGTGCTGATGGATCGCCTGAAAGCCTCGGACTGCGAGTTCTGGACCTTCTTCTCCGAGTCCGTGCTGGCCCGCGTGCAGTTGATCCTGCGTGTCGACCCGAAAAACCGTATCGACATCGATCCACAGCAGCTCGAAAAAGAAGTGGTACAGGCCTGCCGCAGCTGGCAGGACGACTACTCGGCCTTGACCGTCGAAAGCTTCGGCGAAGCCCATGGCACCAACGTGCTGGCTGATTTCCCGAAAGGTTTCCCGGCCGGTTACCGCGAACGTTTCGCCGCGCATTCGGCTGTGGTCGACATGCAGCACCTGCTGAGCCTCAGCGAAAAAAATCCGCTGGTCATGAGCTTCTATCAGCCACTGGGCCAGGTCTCCGGTCAGCGTGAGCTGCATTGCAAGCTGTACCACGCCGATACCCCGCTGGCACTGTCCGATGTGCTGCCGATCCTGGAAAACCTCGGCCTGCGCGTGCTGGGTGAGTTCCCGTACCGCCTGCGCCACACCAATGGCCGCGAGTTCTGGATTCATGACTTCGCGTTCACCGCGGCCGAAGGCCTGGACCTGGATATCCAGCAACTCAACGACACCCTGCAGGATGCGTTCGTCCACATCGTGCGTGGCGATGCCGAGAACGATGCGTTCAACCGTCTGGTGCTGACTGCCGGCCTGCCTTGGCGTGACGTGGCGCTGCTGCGTGCGTATGCCCGCTACCTGAAGCAGATTCGTTTGGGCTTCGATCTGGGTTACATCGCCAGCACCCTGAACAACCACACCGACATCGCTCGCGAACTGACCCGGTTGTTCAAGACCCGCTTCTATCTGGCGCGCAAGCTCAGCAGCGACGACCTCGAACAGCGTCTGGAACAAGCGATTCTGACCGCACTGGACAACGTTCAGGTGTTGAACGAAGACCGCATCCTGCGTCGTTACCTTGATCTGATCAAAGCGACCCTGCGGACCAACTTCTACCAGACCGACGCCAACGGCCAGAACAAGTCGTACTTCAGCTTCAAGTTCAACCCGCACCTGATTCCTGAGCTGCCGAAGCCAGTACCGAAGTTCGAAATCTTCGTTTACTCGCCACGCGTCGAAGGCGTGCACCTGCGCTTCGGTAACGTCGCTCGGGGTGGCCTGCGTTGGTCCGACCGTGAAGAAGACTTCCGTACCGAAGTCCTTGGCCTGGTGAAAGCCCAGCAAGTGAAGAACTCGGTCATCGTGCCGGTGGGCGCGAAGGGCGGCTTCCTGCCGCGTCGCCTGCCACTGGGCGGCAGCCGGGACGAGATCGCGGCCGAAGGCGTTGCGTGCTACCGCATCTTCATTTCGGGCCTGTTGGACATTACCGACAACCTGAAAGATGGCGCCCTGGTGCCGCCGACCAACGTCGTGCGTCATGACGACGATGACCCGTACCTGGTAGTGGCAGCGGACAAGGGCACTGCAACCTTCTCCGACATCGCCAACGGCATCGCCATCGATTATGGTTTCTGGCTGGGTGACGCGTTTGCGTCCGGTGGTTCGGCCGGTTACGACCACAAGAAAATGGGCATCACCGCCAAGGGCGCGTGGGTCGGCGTACAGCGCCACTTCCGCGAACGCGGCATCAATGTTCAGGAAGACAGCATCACCGTGGTGGGCGTCGGCGATATGGCCGGTGACGTGTTCGGCAACGGCTTGTTGATGTCCGACAAGCTGCAACTGGTCGCAGCGTTCAACCACCTGCACATCTTCATCGACCCGAATCCGAACCCGGCGACCAGCTTCGCCGAGCGTCAGCGCATGTTCGACCTGCCACGTTCGGCCTGGTCGGATTACGACACCACCATCATGTCCGAAGGTGGCGGTATCTTCTCGCGCAGCGCGAAGAGCATCGCGATCTCCCCACAGATGCAGGAACGCTTCGACATCAAGGCCGACAAGCTGACCCCGACCGAACTGCTCAATGCCTTGCTCAAGGCACCGGTGGATCTGTTGTGGAACGGCGGTATCGGTACTTACGTCAAGGCCAGCAGCGAAAGCCACGCCGATGTCGGCGACAAGGCCAACGATGCACTGCGTGTGAATGGCAACGAACTGCGCTGCAAAGTCGTAGGCGAGGGCGGTAACCTCGGCATGACCCAGCTGGGTCGTGTGGAATTCGGTCTCAATGGCGGCGGTTCCAACACCGACTTCATCGACAACGCCGGTGGCGTGGACTGCTCCGACCACGAAGTGAACATCAAGATCCTGCTGAACGAAGTGGTTCAGGCCGGCGACATGACCGACAAGCAACGCAACCAGTTGCTGGCGAGCATGACCGACGAAGTCGGTAACCTGGTGCTGGGCAACAACTACAAGCAGACTCAGGCATTGTCGCTGGCGGCCCGTCGTGCTCTGCCGCGTATTGCCGAATACAAGCGCTTGATGAACGATCTGGAAGGCCGTGGCAAGCTGGATCGCGCCATCGAGTTCCTGCCGAACGAAGAAGCGCTCAACGAGCGAATCGCAGAAGGCCATGGCCTGACCCGTGCCGAGCTGTCGGTGCTGATCTCCTACAGCAAGATCGACCTCAAGGAGCAGCTGTTGGGCTCCCTGGTGCCGGACGACGACTACCTGACCCGCGACATGGAAACCGCTTTCCCGCCGACCCTGGTGAGCAAGTTCTCCGAAGCCATGCGCCGTCACCGTCTGAAGCGCGAAATCGTCAGCACCCAGATCGCCAACGATCTGGTGAATCACATGGGCATCACTTTCGTTCAACGACTCAAAGAGTCGACCGGCATGAGCCCGGCGAACGTGGCTGGGGCTTATGTGATCGTGCGCGACATTTTCCATCTCCCGCACTGGTTCCGTCAGATCGAAGCCCTGGATTATCAGGTTTCCGCTGACGTGCAACTGGAGCTGATGGATGAGCTGATGCGTCTAGGCCGTCGCGCCACGCGCTGGTTCCTGCGTGCCCGTCGCAACGAGCAGAACGCTGCCCGTGACGTCGCGCACTTCGGTCCGCACCTGAAGGAGCTGGGCCTCAAGCTCGACGAGCTGCTCAGTGGCGAGATCCGCGAAACCTGGCAGACCCGTTATCAGGCGTACGTCGAAGCCGGTGTGCCGGAGTTGTTGGCACGCATGGTGGCTGGCACTTCGCACCTGTACACGCTGTTGCCGATCATCGAGGCTTCCGACGTGACCGGTCAGGACCCGGCGGACGTGGCCAAGGCGTACTTCGCCGTTGGCAGCGCGCTGGATATCACCTGGTACCTGGCACAGATCAGCGCTCTGCCGGTTGAAAACAACTGGCAGGCACTGGCCCGTGAAGCGTTCCGCGATGACGTCGACTGGCAGCAGCGTGCGATCACCATTTCGGTCCTGCAACAGGGTGACGGCACCCAGGACGTGGAAGCACGCCTGGCGCTGTGGATGGCGCAGCACGAAAGCATGATCGAACGCTGGCGTGCCATGCTGGTGGAAATCCGTGCCGCCAGCGGCACCGACTACGCCATGTACGCGGTAGCCAACCGTGAACTGTTGGACCTGGCGTTGAGCGGGCAGGCGGTGGTGCCTGCCGCTGTCGCCGCCGAGCTGGAACCAGCGGCCTGATCAGGCGCTGAATGAAAAAGCCCCGCATTGAAAGATGCGGGGTTTTTTTTGGATTTTTGTTGTGGTCGGTCTTTGAAGTCAATACAACTTCTGACTTGTTTGATTATCAATCATCGACACATTACTTGTCGGACTAGTCAGCAAATTGTTGAGCGACTGGTCAAACTTCTGCAGCGCCCTTACTTGCACATTTTGTTGTTCGTTAATATCGGCAACGATCTCTTCACTGCGTTTGAAGTCGGCCCATACCGGACTTAGCGCCTTGGCGTCATGGCCTTGAGCCGTCCCGATGTAATTAAAGTTACGATCATAAAAGTCGGCACTGACTTTGGACTCGACATCTGAACTGCGGGAGGTGATCAACTGGCTGCGGCTGTCGACGATGGCCATTACGTCCGGCTTGGCGGCTTTCAGGCTCTGCATGTCCGGGTACACGGTGACCGAGCCAAACTGGCGTTGCAGCGACGCCTTGACCCAGTCCACGGCCAGGTCGGGCTTGGAAGTGGCGACGTAGGCATCGTGGATCGTTTGTACCAGCAGGCTCTGGCCGAAACCGGTGCCGGCGTTGGCCTGGTAATCCTGCAGGTAAGCGCGGTTGGCCTGGGTATTGCGGCTGTACACCACGCCCAGCGACACCTGGCTGCCATTGGGAATTCGGGTCACGTTGCTGCGGCCCACGGGTTCGGTAAAGATTCCGTCCAGCGAAGACACCGCGGAAGGCGCGGTAGGAATCGAACAGCCAGCCAAAACAGCCGTTATCGTTAACGCACTGACAAGCGCAAGTTTCATGGTGTCTCTCCAGTGAAACAACATCAGTCGGAAAGTCTATATCGCCGGAATGAGCCGGCAGTTATTCCAGACTAAACCGGGAATGGCTCGATGAAACGGTCAAATGTTTAGTTATCCGGCCGCCAATAGTTTTGTTTGGTTTAAACAATCGTGGTTAATGACGTCAAGCAATAAAAAGGCTCAAAACAGTGTTTCGAGCCTTTTTATTTATGGCTGTACGTTCAGCCATCAGTTTTTCAATGGCACCAGCACCGGCTCGTCCGGCGACAACACCATGAACACCAGCAACTTGGCCGGTTGGGTTGCACTGGCGTTTTTTGACACTAGGTGCTCGGAGCCGGCCGCTTCGTACCAATAATCGCCAGCCTTGTAGGTGACTGCTTTTTCGCCTTTCACTTGCGAGGTAATGGCGCCCGATAGCACGTAGGCCATGGCCGTACCGTCATGTTTGTGGGCGATGGACGATTGGCCGGGTTTGTAGTCGACTTCGATCATCAGGGCTTTTTTGCCCGGGACGTTTTTCAGCAGTTGCTCCTGAAGCACCGTGACCTTCTCCGAAGGCGCGCCGGTTTCATGGGCGAATGCCGAGGCAGAAACGGTCAAGGTCAGGGCAACAAAGGGAGCGGCACAGATGCGCAAAACGATCATGGTTCATTACCTGCGGTGGGTGAGTGGTCTGGGACCAATCTAAGTCGCCGCGGGCGCTAATCAAACAGCCAATATTCGGGAAGGTCAGGTGACCAATCTCAGCCGTACAAAGAAAAAGATCGCAGCCTGCGGCAGCGCCTGCAGGGAAACGCATAAACCCCTGTTGGCGCTGCCGCAGGCTGCGATCTTTCTATCTTTCTTTCAGCGAATCGGAAAGCTGTTGAAGTCTACGGCGTTGGCCAGCTGGCAATCGATCAGGTCGATGAAGCCTTGCACCTGCGGGCTGTTGAAGTGCGACTGCATGGCCGCTTCCGATTGCCAGTGGGCGCTGACGGTCCAGCGGTTACTGTCCTCGGGGCAGCGGTCGACCATATAGGAATCACAGCCCGGTAACTCGCGCAGGGTTTCGACAATCTTTTGCAGTTGCTTGCCCAGTTCTTCCGAGCGGCCGCTGACGGCCTGCACCTTTACGGTATTGATCACTTCGTTGGACATTGGCTCACACTCCTGAATCAGGCCGGACGAATCCTGCTCACTGAGGGATAACGCCTATGCAGGATAGGCCTGCACCCCCGGACCACCAATAGCCAATCGCCGGATAAAGCCGCAGACCAATCCGTCAGGCGACTTGCTGCAAAATGTCTCGCAGGCGATCCAGGGCGGTGTCGATGTCCAGGGTTTCTATGGCGCCAAAGCCCATCAGAAACCCGGCCTTTGCCGGTTGCTGGTGGAAAAAGGCCTCGATGGAGTAAAGCCCGACTTCCACTTTTTTCGCCAGTTCAATGACCAACGGAATGTCGATGGGCACTTTGCACATCACCACCATGTGAAAACCCGCCGTACTGGGCACCGGTTCAAGCCATGGCGAGAGATCACCCGCCATGCGCGAAAGAATGCGCTCGCGTCGGCCCGCATAAATCGTATGACAGCGCCGGATGTGCTTGAGCAGGCAGCCTTCGGCTATGAATTTGGCCAGTGCCCATTGGGGCAGGGTGGAGGTGTGCAGGTCCGTAAGCTGCTTGGCACGCACCACGGCTTCGAGAATCGCCGGCGGCAGGATCGCGTAACCCAGGCGCAGTTCCGGCAACAACGTTTTGGAGAACGTCCCGACGTAGGCGACGATCCCGCGCTCATCCATGCTTTGCAGTGAGTCCGTAGGGCGGCCTTCGTAGCGGAACTCGCTGTCGTAGTCGTCCTCGATGATGATCGCCCCCAGCTCATGGGCCTTGGCCAGCAGCGCGATCCGCCGTTCCTGGCTCATGGGCATGCCCAGGGGAAACTGGTGCGAAGGGGTGACGTAGATCAACCGGGTGCCGAGGGGAATCTTGTCCACCTGAATGCCTTCGGCGTCCACCGGCACACCGACCACTGTGGCGCCGTGGGTGCCGAACAGCAGGCGCGCGGGCGGATAACCGGGGTCTTCCATAGCGACGATGCTGCCCGGACGCGTCAGTACTCGGGAAATGAGGTCCAGCGCCTGTTGTGCGCCGTTGCACACCACCACGTCTTCGTCCTGGCAGTTGACCCCGCGGGAGAACGCGATGTGCCGTGCGATGGCGTTGCGCAGCGCCGGCAGGCCTTCGGGCAGGCTGTAGAAACCCTTGGACGCTGCAATCTGGCGCAAGGCGTGGGACGTACAGCGTCGCCAATCGTCTTGGGGAAACTGGCCCTTGCTGGTGGCGCCGCCAATGAAGTCATAACGCAGCGAGCCTTCCAGCGTCGGGTGGCGCAGAAACACCGGCAGGTTGCGCCAGGACTCGATCACCTCGAAACCTGCAAGCTCCGAATGGCTTTGCTTGCGTTCGACCCTGGAGGTGCGCGCATTGACGTACGTGCCTTTGCCGATCACGCCGGTGAGGAAGTTTTCGTAGGTCAGTTGCGCGTACGTATCGGAAATGGTCTTGCGTGAAATGCCCAGTTGCTCGGCAAGCAAGCGGCTGGGTGGAAGCTGTGTCCCCGCCGCCAGACGGCCCGATTCGATGGCGCTGCGCAGCTGGTTGTACAACTGGCCTGCCAGGTCCTTGCGGCCATTGATGACAACATGTAGTTCCATACCGGCGAGGCTCCGGAGCAATTGAGGCGCGTGTGCGTCGCGCCAGATTACCCTCATCCGGTGTGGGTGCAGAAGTTGCGTGGTGCAAAAAGGGTGAATTGGTCTGGCGCCATGTGGTCCACGGTTTTTTCGCAGAATTGGACCTGTAACGCACGCGCATCAACGACTACCTTGAAGGGCATCTCTTCGCTGCACGAGGCCGCGCCATGAACCCCCGCCTGGATTACTACAGCGCTTCACCCAAAGCGATGAAAGCGATGATCGCCATGGAGGCGTTGACCAGCAGCCTGAGTATCGAAGCGGCGTTACTGCACCTGATCAAGATCCGCGCCTCGCAGCTCAATGGCTGTGCGTTCTGCACCGACATGCACTCGGTGGATGCCCGGCGTCTGGGCGAGACCGACCGACGCCTGTATTCGATCGTGGTCTGGCGCGACAGCAATTTCTTCAACCCGCGTGAGCGTGCAGCCCTGGCCTGGACCGAAGCGGTGACCCTGCTTTCGCAAAGCCATGTGCCGGACGATGTCTTTGAACAGGCGCGGGCGCAATTCAGCGAGGCTGAACTGGTGGACCTGACCATCGCGGTCACCACCATCAATAGCTGGAATCGTCTGGCGGTGAGTTTTCGGCAAGCGCCCAGCACCTGAGCCCTGCTTTTGTAGGAGCTGCCGGAGGCTGCGATCTTTTGATCTGGCTTTTATCCAATCAAAAGATCGCAGCCTCGTTTCACTCGACAGCTCCTGCGGGAGCTTTCAAGGCGTAGTTGCAGGGCGCTGCGGTTTTACCGAGGTGCCAAAGGTGTTGCCCATGCGCGTGCTGGTGCCTGCCGGGGTCGCCAGGCCAACCTGATTAGGTGGGCGCTTGTTGACCGGTACGTTCATCGCTTCCAGATTTTTCTGCGCAGCGGCGGCGCCTTCAGGGTTGTTCCCCATCTGCTGGCTCAGGCAGTTGTAGTCCGGCGCCTTGTAGCCACCCACCGATACCTCGACGCAACCCGAGGGCTGCGCAGCCTGCGACAGTGAGACTGCGCTCATCAGCAGCACGCCCGCTGCGACACTCGATAACCTGTTCATTGAAGACCTCCTGTCCAGCCCGGACGGGCCGCGCATGCGCTGAGTCTAATGCATAGCGATTTGATATCTCATGATGGTTTTTTTGCACGGCCCGTCACACCAGATTCATAAACAGTCATCAGGATGACGGTTTTCAGGGGCAAGTCAGTCGTGCAACGAGGCAGAGTCAGGGACGCGCGCCAGATTTCGCTGATACATGTCCGGCAGGTGTGCCTGGCGCTGCTGATCGGGTTGATTTCTTCGTTAGCCATGGCTGGACCGCTGGATGCCGCGACACCCCAGGTGCTGGATATTCCGGCCCAGGAACTGGCCAGCGCCCTTGAACAGTTCAGCCGTACGACCGGCATGGCGGTGTTGGTGGATCGGCAATTGACCCGCGGCCGACGCTCGCTGGCGGTCAAGGGTCGCTTGAGCGCCACCGATGCCTTGAGCCAGATGCTCAGCGGCAGTGGGTTGATGGCCCGGTATGCGCGGGCGGATGCCTTCACTTTGCAAAAGGCGACGGTCGCTCCAGTGCCGGCCGCGGCGGCGCATGTTGAGAGGGGAACGGCGCTGTCGGGCAGCAGTTATGCAGCATCGATTCAAAGCGCGATTGAACGCAGCCTGTGCCGCTCGTCATTGATCCGGCCAGGGAGCTTTCGCGCGTTGCTGCAACTGTGGATCGGCCGCGACGGAGTGGTTCAGTACAGCCGTCTGGTCAGTTCGACGGGGGATGTTCAGCGCGATGCCGCGCTGGTGGAAAGCTTGCGCAACCTGGATATCGAACGCCCGGCACCCAGCTCTCTGAGCCAGCCGGTCACGCTGCTTTTGTTACCGGAATCGTCAGGAAAACGCATGGACTGCTTAAAAGGGAAAGGAGTTTCCGGGGGATGAAAGACACCGGAAAAAAATCGATGGTCAGGCTGTTTCTGACGTCCTACGACGACTTCCGGGTGCGCCTGCGCCGACGTCTGGGTTCGGAAGACCTGGCCAACGATGTGCTGCATGAAACTTACCTGCGGGTCGACCGCATGGAAGAGGCGCCGGACATCGCCCAGCCCAATGCCTATTTGTATCGCATGGCGCTGAACATCGCCGCCGACCGACGCCAGTCGGATGCTCGCTTGTTGACGGGCAGCGAAGTGGAGGAGCTGTTGCAGGTGTCCGACGAAGCCCTGGACCCGGCGCGTGTCGTGGGCGGCCAGAAAGAAATCCAGTTGCTGCTCAGCGCGCTGTACGAGTTGCCGGCGCGGCGGCGAAAAATCTTCATCGCCGCCCGCCTGGAAGAGGCGCCACACCTGGAAATTTCCCAGCGTTTCGGCATTTCGACACGCATGGTCGAGAAGGAAATCAAAGCCGCGTTGGGCCATTGCGCCGGACGCCTGGAAAGAAAAGTCATTCAGAGGTTCGGTCCCGGCGCGGGAAAACCGTCTTGAGAGTAGAGTCCCGAATAATCCGTGAGTACCCCCGCGCTTTGAACATCTTTCGAATTACGCCGCCCGAGGCCGAGCCTCAGGACCGGCTCACCCGCGAAGCCCAGGGTTGGTTGGTCCTGTTGACCTCCGGCCGGGCGACTGCATCCGATGCGCATGCCCTGCGCGAGTGGTGCGCGCAAAGCCCTGAACATGCCCGGGCGTTTGAGCAGGCCAAGCTGCTGTGGCAGCAATTACGACCAGCGGCCGAACAATTGCAGGCGCCGCGGCACCTGGGACGCCGGGCGTTTCTTGGTGGTGCCATCGCGGCGTCGGCGGCGTTCTTGTTGATTCGCGCGACCGTACCGGGCGGGGTCTCCGGGCTGGGCGCGGACTACATCACTGAAGTCGGCGAGCAGCGCCGGTTTGATCTGGCCGACGGCATGAGCCTGGAACTCAACACCCAGACGCGCATCAATCGCCGGCAAAGCGCCGATGGCAGCCAGGCCCTGGAATTGCTCAGCGGTGAAGTCGAAGTTCTGGCACGCGCCAATACACCCCTCAAAGTTGAGGCCGGAGGCGGTTGGCTGAGCGCCAGGCAAGCCCGGTTCAATTTGCGCAATCTCAATCAGAGTGTGTGCGTCACTTGTCTGGAAGGCGCGCTGCAAGTGGATGCGTTGGGCCACAGCATTCGCCTGGAATCCGGTCAGCAACTGACCTACGACACCCGGAAGGTCGGGACGCTGCAATCGGTCGACACGGCGGCGGTGATTGCCTGGCGTCAGCAAGTGCTGGTGTTCAACGATGCAACGCTGGCGTCGGTGATCGATGAAATCAACCGCTACCGTCCCGGCATGTTGCTGTTGCTCAACAGCGAGCTGGGCAAGCGCAAGGTGCAGGCGCGGTTTAGCCTCGATCAACTGGCGGGTGTGGCGTTGTTGATTCGTGATGCGTATGGGGTCAAGTGCACGGAGTTGCCGGGTGGAGTAGTGGTGCTTAGCTAAAGCCTGGCGTTGGTTGTGGGTTGAATGTTGTGACGAAATTTCGAGCAGGCTCGCTCCTACGCTGGAAATGCGTTCTCCTGTGAACGAGTCTGCTCACGACACCGGCGTGTCAGTCACCTTCAATCCTGAATACCCTGCAACGCAAGATCGAGCAGATCGAAGCGATGCAACAGCACCTCGCCCAGAGCAAAGCGCAGTTGCCGGGGTTGATCGAGAACATCCAGGCCCGGCCCGAAGGCATGGCCTGTGATGCGAACGCCGAACGGGTGCTGGCCTCATTCAAGCACTAGGGACGGTTGGGGCGCAGGGATCGGATTGCGCATCAGCGTGCCCACCACCAGCGCACCAAGCAATGCCGCCAACCCCGCAACCCACAACAACAGGCTGAAACCTGCGACGAAGGCGTGTCGAGCGACGGGTTCGATCAGTGCCCGCGTCGCTTCGGGTACCAGGCTCATCGCCGCGCTCATGTCACCTGCCACCACCCGTGAGGCGACGTCCTTCGATTGCTCGAGTAACGCCGGCGCCTGCGTCGACAAACCCATGTGTAGTTGCTGTTCGGTGTGGCCGGCGAGCAACGCGCCATAGACCCCGATGGCCAGCATCACCGCGCTGAAGCGCATGGTGGTGCTCATGCCCGAAGCCATGCCCGTGCGTTCGCGGGGCACGCAGGCCATGATGTTTTTCTGCGTGTCGCCGTTGAGCAGGCCCGCACCGGCACCGGTGACGGCAATCGCCAGGGCAAACGGCAGATAGCCGCCGCTGTTGACCGCCCAGGCGCTGAGCAAGTTACCGATGCCCACCAGCGTCAAGCCGATCGCCATCATGTTTGCCGGGCTGATGCGCCCGGTCAGACGCGCGCCGATGCGCGGGAAGATCAGCATCGTGACGGCAAACGGCAGCATGCCCAAACCCGCCGAGACGGCGGTGAAGCTCAGTCCGTTCTGCAAGTAAAACGGCAGCATCGTCATCATCACCTGAGCGCACGCGGCATAAGCGAACATGCCGAGCAGGGCGCCGATGAAACGCGGGTGGCGGAACAGTTGCAGGTCAATCATCGGACGCTGTTGCAACCGTTCGATCACCACGAACAACCCCAACAGCAGCGCGCCGCCAATCAGGCGAGCGTAAGTGAGCGGGTTGTTCCAGCCGATGCGGTTGGCTTCGATCAAACCCCAGATCAGGCACAACAGGCTCGCGCTGAAAGCCAGGCTGCCCCACGGATCAAGGCGCGCGGCTTGAGCATCGCGCGATTCGGGCACCGCGCGCCAGACCATGTACATCAGGAACAGGCCGACTGGCAGGTTGAGGTAGAAAATCCAGCGCCAGCCCACGTATTCGGTAATCAAGCCGCCCAGGGTCGGCGCGGCGGTCATGGCGACGCCCATGCAGCCGCCCCAGAACGCCCAGGCCTTGGCCCGTTCAGCTTCATCGTGAAAGGTGTGGCCGATGGACGCCAGTGCCGAGGTCAGCAGCAATGCCGCGCCGACACCTTTGATCGCGCGGGCGATATCGAGAAACAGCGCGTTTGGCGCCGCCCCGCAGCCCAGTGACGCGAGGATGAATATCCCCAGGCCCCACATCAGGGTTTTTTGCCGACCGAACCGGTCGGCCAGGCTACCGGCCGGCAACAGCAGCGCGGCGAACGCCAGCATGTAGGCACTGACCACCCATTCGATGTCGGCAAAATTAGCCCCCAGATCACGGGCAATGCTGGGCAAGGTAACGGCGACAATGTTGGTGTCGAGGACGATCAGCGAGCACACGGCGGAGGCAGTGAGTAAGGTCAGACGCGGACTCACCTTGGGTTTGACGGGCATGGAAAATGTTCTCTACTGTGGCGGTTCGTGCAGCTTATCGCTGGCTGACGGTGTCTTTGTTAGGCGCAATTGATCACTTCATTACCTTTGAGCTAATGCACCCATGGACATCCGCCATTTCCGCTATTTCCTCGCCGTCGCCCGCCATCGCAATTTCACCCGCGCCGCCGAACAACTGGGCATCGCGCCGCCAACGCTGACCCGGCAAATTCAGGACATGGAAACGGAGTTGGGCGCTCGCCTGTTTTTGCGTCAGTCGCGGGACGTCAGCCTGACCGAGGCCGGTGCGGCGCTGGTGATCGAGGCCGAGGCCACGGTGCGCCAGTTCGAATCTGCCCAGCGTAATGCCCAGCGCGCCGGTCGCGGCGATGTCGGGCATATCGAACTGGGTTACGTCGCTTCAGCGGTGTACTCCGGCGTGCTGCAAAAACAGGTTCAGAATTTTGCCGCGCAGTTTCCGGATGTCAGCCTCAATGTGCGGGAAAGCCCCATGGCCAGCCTGCCGAACATGATCCTCGAGGGGCGCTTTGATTTGGGCTACATCCGCTGCCCCTTGGCGTTGCCCGACGGAATCGAAAGCCTGCGGCTCAACGATGAGGGCTTCGTCCTGGCACTGCCAGTTGATTCATGGCTCAACCGTTTGCCGGTGATCAACTCAATGCACCTGCAAAACGAGAACTTCATCTTGCCCGAGCAAGTGGTGGGCACCTTGCAAGTCGCCGCTCAGGGCGAGTTTGTGCCGAAGCTGGGAGCGCAGCCGGGGGGATTGGTGGCGGTGATTGCCCTGGTTTCGTTGGGGCAGGGTGTGGCGATGGTGCCGGAATCGGTGGTGGGGCATGTCAGTTTGCCGAACGTGATATATCGGCAGATCGCCGATTGCCAGGCGATCTCGTGGCTGGCATTGATTCATCGGCGGTTCGAGAAGTCGCCGGCCGTGGTGCGTTACATCGAGCAGATCAAGCATTCGGGTTAATCCCCAAGGATCGCAGCCTTCGGCAGCTCCTACCTTGGAATGCGTTTTTTTGATCTGCTACAGATTTTGAAATGATTTCAAGCTGTAGGAATCCGCGCTATCGCCTGTACGATTCAAGTCCTTTTTTGCTTTCAGGACTTGCATGAACACCCTCACGGAGCCCCCCAGTTATCCTTTCCCCTCGCGCCAGCGCGCGGTCTTGACGCACGCGAAACACCCGGTCTTCAGGTTTCAGATTACCCCTCACATTGCCGCTCCACGGCCCCTGCGCCGCGCTTTGTCGTGCCCGGCATTCTGAATTCACTGAAGAGATCGAGACGTTTTTATGGAATGGTTAGCTGACCCCACCGCATGGCTGGGCTTGTTGACACTGATTGTGCTGGAACTGGTGCTGGGCATCGACAACCTGGTGTTTATCGCGATCCTCGCGGACAAGTTGCCGCCGCACCAGCGCGATCGAGCGCGCATCATCGGTTTGTCCCTGGCATTGCTGATGCGCCTGGGCTTGCTGGCGAGTATTTCCTGGCTGGTGACCCTGACCCAGCCGCTGTTCGAGGTGTTCGACAAGAGCTTCTCTGGTCGTGACCTGATCATGTTGTTCGGTGGTGTGTTCCTGTTGTTCAAAGCCACCATGGAGTTGCACGAGCGCCTCGAAGGTCACGTCGGCCAGCGTTCCTCCAACACGGCTTATGCGCTGTTCTGGCCCATCGTCGCGCAAATCGTCGTGCTTGATGCGGTGTTCTCCCTCGATGCGGTGATTACCGCCGTGGGTATGGTCGATGAACTGGCGGTGATGATGATCGCGGTGATCATTTCCATTGGCCTGATGATCGTCGCCAGCAAGCCGCTGACCCGCTTCGTTAACGCGCACCCGACGGTGATCATGCTGTGTCTGGGCTTCTTGATGATGATCGGTTTCGCGCTGACCGCCGAAGGCCTGGGTTTCCACATTCCCAAGGGCTATCTGTATGCGGCTATCGGTTTCTCGATCCTGATCGAGGTGTTCAATCAGATCGCCCGGGCCCGCCGCAAACGCTCGATGCAGGGTTTGCGGCCGATGCGCGAACGGACTGCCCACGCGGTGATGCGCCTGCTGGGCGGGCGAAAGCTGGCGGTGGAAGAAGTCGGCGAAGAAATCGCCGACATGCTCGACAACGGCGAGGCGCCCAGCGAGGAACTGTTCGATCGCCGCGAACGCGTGATGATCAGTGGTGTGCTGCAACTGGCCGAGCGACCGATCCGCACATTGATGACGGTGCGTGCCGATGTCGATCATATCGACCTGGCGGACAATCCCGAGGCGATTCGCACGCGTCTGATGCATTCGTCCTATTCGCGCCTGCCGCTGATCCGCGACGGTGCCGTGGATGAACCATTGGGCTTCGTGCACAAAAAGGAATTGTTGAAGGAGTTTTTGGCCGGCAACGAACCGGACCTTGCACACCTGGCGCGCCAGACGATCAATCTGCTGGAGAGCTATTCGATCCTCAATGCGCTGGAGCAGATGCGCAAGGCGTCGACGCACATTGCGTTTGTGGTCAATGAATTTGGCGACTTCGTCGGCGTATTGACCATGACCGACATCCTCGAATCGATTGCCGGCGAATTGCCCGACGCCAGCGAAATCGAAGGCCCGGACGTGGTCGAGGAGAAGGGCGGGTTCGTGGTCAGCGGCGCATTGAACCTGGCGCGGGTACGTCAGCACACCGGGTTTGCTGCCGAGCCTACCGAGGATTATCAAACCCTGGCCGGGTTGGTGGTCAGCCTGTTGGACCGCTTGCCCATGAAAGGTGACAGTCATGAGTGGGAAGGCTGGCGTCTGACGGTTATGTCGGTGGAAGAGCGGCGGGTGAAGCGGGTGCTGTTGGCGCGTATCGGAGGGTGATTGGGCGGTGGGTTTGAGGGCCCCATCGCTGGCAGGCCAGCTCCTGCAGGTTCAGCGTAAATCCTGTGGGAGCTGGCTTGCCAGCGATGGCGATCTCAACGGTGAAACGTATACCGATCCTTCCCCGTATGTTTTGACGCATACAACGCCGCATCCGCCTTGATCAGTGCCTGGTTCAACGTGTCGTCCTCCAGTACTTGAGCCAGGCCAATGCTGATGGTCACCGGATGCTGGGTTGGTTGTTCGCGTACCACCCGGCACAGCTCACCGGCCAAGGCCTCGACATCTTCCCGGCGCACGCCCGCCAGATAAATCGCAAATTCCTCGCCGCCCAATCGGGCGTATTCGAAGTGGCCCATTACCGCTTTGATGTTCTGCGCAATGCGTTTGAGCACCTCATCGCCGATGTCGTGACCGTAGACGTCGTTGACCTTCTTGAAGTTGTCGATATCGATCATCGCCAGGTAGTGGTCAGGCTCTCGCGGAACCGCGTGCAGTTGCTTGTCGGCCTGTGTCATGAACGAACGGCGGTTGGGGATTTCCGTCAGCGTGTCAATGTACGCCTGGTCCAGCAGCAGTTTGGACATGATGAAATTGTAGAGTTTGGCTTTACGCAAAGTCATGAAACTGTAGATGGTCAGCGCGCAAATGAATGTCGAATAACTGAGGGCCATCACACCCTTGAGTTCCTGCGTTTCGATCCCGGTGTCGTAGAAGGGATTGAGGAATGCCCAAGTGATGATTTGCGCGGCGAAGAACGCCCAGCGACTGAGCGGCAACACCGAGGCGGTAAACAGCGTGGTCGATGCCGCCAGCAGCATCCAGGCCGGCTGGTGGTCTTCGGGCACACCTTCGATCAACAAGCGCGTGCCTAAGGCGATGGTGAAGACGAACAACAGGTTCAGCTTCTGGAACTTGCGGGCGCTGCGGATAAACAGCAAAACGACAATCAGGATTGTGAAGACGCCGATAAACACCAGTGAGCGCCACGTGAAGTTCTGGTTACCGATAAAGCTGAGAATCAGGTCGTAGGCAAACCAGACCGCGATGCTGGCGAGGTAAATCAACACACAGAATGTGTGCAGTCGTTCGAACTCGTGCTGAAGAAATTCGGCTTTCAACGCGGCTGGCGCGGCTTTTTTCAGGACGTCATCTTCAATGGTTTTGTACATCGTTGCCCTTGTGCGTGCGTTGGTTATCGAGAATCACCTTGCCCCAAGGCCGGTAACGCAGGGAAAAAACCGCTGTGGGATGACAGCCTGCCGATGACGTTTGTGGGCTGGCGGGCTCTGCCCGGAAAGGTTGCCCGGTGGCACTGACCTGGCGGAACGCTTCGTGGACGATGCCGATGGAGCAGGGCAATGCGGCGGTGTAACCGTTGCGCACCAGCAAAGGCAAGCGCCCGGTTCCGGCGCCATCCTGCCACCAGACCTGAATCCCCGCGTTCGCCAGTTCACCCAACCAGTGGCCGTTCACTTGCGGCGCAAGTTTGCCAGCGCTGAAACCGCTGACATGCAGCGGCGCATCGAGTTTACCGGCGAAATCCTTGAGCTGACGCTGCAGGGTTTGCCGGCGATCAGCCGCCAGAAAATGCAGGTCATCCAGTTCCATCGGCACATACCAGCCGCTGACGGGCAGCTTCCACGTACTGCGCAACCGCTGCTGTTGCGCCAGCGATTGCCCCAATTGCGCCTGCCAATAACTCGCGAGCCCGGCACTGTCGAGTTCATCGATGCGTTGATAATAGGCAGGGTCCATGTACAGCCCCATGACCAAATTCAGGCCTTGTTCCTGCGCCAGTTTCAGGCTGTTGGCCAGCCAGCCACCGGCGCCACCGAAGTCGGAGTCGCCATAAGCGGTCCATTGCACGATGACCGTGTGGGTGCCCTGTCTGACGGTGTCTTGCCAGACGTTACGCCATTGCGATTCACTCAAGCTGGCGTCGACGTTCAGCGGCTGATAGAAAATCCGCTCGTCAGCGTGGGCCGCCGCGCTGCTGAGCAATAGGCACAGAATCAAAAAGTAACGCCGCATCAGAAATTCAACTCCACGCCCAACAGCACCCCATTGCCGCCTTCATACAAGTTGCCGCCCAACGACTGCTGATATTCGGTGCGCACCGACAGGTGAGCGCGATAGGCATTGTAGACGTCGTCATCGAACCACCATTGCCAACGCAGGCCGATACCGGTGCGCAGGTCCTGGCGCCAGTCATTGCTCGGGTCCTGGCTGGCGAACTCAAGAAAGCCATAAGGCATCAGGGTTTGCGCGCCGTTGAACGGCAGTTTCCAGGTATGCCCTTGCTGGAAGCGGGACATCCATTGGTGGTCGCCGGCCTTGGTCCACCAGGCTGCGTCGAGATAGAGGAAGCGTTCCTCCCAGTCGCTCTCGTCGACCCGCCAATCGTTGCGGAATCGCCCCTGATCGAGAAACGAAGCCGTGGCGCGCAGCAGGTAATCGGTGGTGGTGTGGCCGTCCTTGCGGTGATCATCGACCTGATCGGCGAGCTTTTCCGGGACCAGCATCTGCCCCAGGCTCAAGCCGTGGTTGTCCTGATCGTCGAACTGGCTTTGCTTGTAGATCTCGCCGTAGAAGTTGATGTTCGCCGTGCCCCAAGGCTTGTAGCGCAGGCCGACACCGGTGCCAAGGGATTCAGCGTAGCTTGAACGACCGACGCCGCCGAGCAACACGCGCCCGTAGACCGACAACGTACTGCCGGCGCGACTGGGTTCTTCGCCGAGTGCGTGGTCCCACATTGCAAGCTGCACGTTCTGCGAGCTGGCACGGCGTCGGGAACCGGTGGTGTCGTCAGGCAGCAGGAAATCGTTGGTCGAGACGCCGGCCGGTGACCAGGTGCTGGCGAGGGTGCGCGTGTCACGGCGCGAAAGCGTTTCGTGGGCGCGGCGCTGGCGATAACGGCGCGCTTCCAGGCTGCCCTCTGAGTCGTCAGCCGCTACCGGGTTTTGCTCCAGATCGATGACTCGGCGCAGTTCTTTGCGGGCCGAAGCGCTGTCTTCGATTTCGTCGTAGCGCCAGGCGAGGGTCTCGCCGAGATGATAATCCTCCGGAAAATCCCTGGTTGCGCTTTGCAGATACGGGACGGCGCGGGCGCGTTCTTCCCGGGTTTCGGCACCGGCCAGGCGCATGCCGTAATCGGCGCGGTAGCGCGGGTTGTCCGGTGCGCGGCGCACGGCTTCGGCCAGCCACGCGGTGCTTTGCGGCAGGTCGCCAGCCTTTTGCGCGGTCACCGATGCCGCGTAGAAATGCCCGGCATCCGCCGACTGCTGGAGCGCGGAACGCTGGCGTTGCAAGGCGAGCGCATGATCGCCCCGGGCATCGGCAATGGCTGCGCCCAGCGCCCATTCATTGGCACCCCGCGCGCGGCTTTGCTGCCAGTAGCGCTCAGCGCTGGAGGCATCGCCGGCGTTGAGGGCGCTGCGGCTGGCGGTGAGTCGAGCGTTGTCGCTCAATTCTCCCGGTGGGATGCTGCGCCAAATCGCAACGGCGCCGGCTGAATCCCCGGCGGCTTCCAGCGCGTAAGCCAGCGGCAGGCGGCTGTCGCGGTCGCCGAGCTTTTGCGCCTGTTGGTAATACACCACCGCTTCACCGGGACGCTGCGGCATGGCGCATCGACCCAGTGCGCGGTAGTCGCCAACGCTTTGCGGGTGATCGCCGATGGCTTGTTGCACCGCCGTGCACTGGCCGTTCTCCGCCAGTTGCGCAAGCAGTTGGCCGCGCGTCGCGGGGTCGACGCGATGGAGCAGCGAGACCATGCGCTGCTGCTGCGCAGCCGACGGCGTCGATGAGGCATACAAGCCGGCCAGGCGTTGCAGCACGGCGGGGGGCAGCTTGCCGCCGTGGCGATCGTAGGCGCTTTCGAGCAACCGTTGAGTGTGTTCGCGATGGCCAGCATTGAGTGACAGATAACTCGCCTGATTGAGCGAATTGAGGCTGCCGGTCTGCTGATAATGCCGCTCCCAAAGCGCCGCGGCTTCGGTATTGCGCCCCGAAGCCTGGAGCATTTCGGCGCGGCGTTTGACCACCTCGGCGGTTTGCGGCTGGTCGGCAAGGTACGCCAGGACTTTGTCGCTGCGACCTTCGTCCTGCCAGACATCCAGCAGACGTTCGCGGCGCCGCGTGTCCCAAGGCTCGGGCAAGCGAGTGCTTTGCAACAGGTCAGTGGCTTGCAAACGCTGCGCAAGGATCAGCCAGGCCTGGGGATCGTCCTCGGGTTGGCAGCCTTTCAATTGAATGAGCGCCGCTTGTGGGTCCTGGCGCGAAAGCCATTCGGCCGTTTCCAGGCACGGGCGCTGCAGTTCTGCGCTCAAGCGTTGCACGGTGGCGCTGTCGCCGGTCTGTCGCGCCAGTTCCCACAAACGCTGGCGCTGCGCCGGGTCGGCCAGGTCGGCGGCTGGCAGCGATTGCATCCAGCGCTGCGCCTGCTGGATGTGGCCCATGGCAATCGCCCGGTCGACCATGGCCAGCCGAGCCTTGCGCGCGGCTTCCGGCGTGGGCGCTTGTTGCAACAGTTGCTGCAACGGCTGTTCGTCGAGGCGTTGTACGTAAGCGTTGGCCAGCCGCTGCCAACCTTGTGCATCCAGTTGCTTGTTCGCGGCCAACGGCGCCAGTTCCTTGATGGTGTCGTCCCAGTTGCGCAACTGCTCCGACCAGTTGGCCTTGGCCAGTTGCAGGATTCGTCGATCACCTTTGGGCGCCAGTTGCGCCAACCAGTCGTGCGCCCGTGCCGCACCGCCGAACTTGGCCAGGCTCAGGCTGTAGGCCTGCCACAGGCGAATGCGCTGGTTCAGGTTGCTGCTGGCTATCCACTGTTCGACCTGTTCGCTGCCCGGCGGATCCTGTTCGATCCAGGTCAGGCGCAGATTGAGCAGGGCGTCGCTGTTTTGCGGGTTGTCGGGCAGCGCCTGCACCGCGTCCTTGTAGCGTCGCTGTTTGGCCAGCGCCTGCACCAGCAAGGCTCGCGCTTCATCGTTTTTCGGCACTTTGCCAAGCAGGTGACGCATCAGGCGTTCAACTTCGGCCCAGTTACCTTTTTTCGCCTCGCGATAGCTGCGGTCCATGTAGGGGAAACTGCGGAACTGCTCAAATTCGGTCAACGGCTCGGCCTGCACCCACACAGGGGAACTCAGGCACAGCAACAGGCTGCCGACGAGAAAGCGTTGACGATTGCCGGAACTCATTCGACCTCCCTGGCAATGGCGAAAGCGGCCTGCTGTTCGGCGGCCTGATCTTCCAGCGCCTGTTCGAGCACTTGTTGGGTAATGATGCCGCGCGAAATCAGGTGTTCGCCCAGCGACATGCGCTCGGCATCGAAGTCGATCAATGCCTGATTGAACAGCGACGGCGGGACCATGCCGCGCACTTGCAGCAAATTGCCCAGCAGCACTTGATGATGGCTGACGCGTTCAAGCAAATCCTCATCGTCCTGATGCTGCTCAAGCACTTCGAGCATGTGGTGCACATCGGCACTTTGCCGAGGGCTTGGATACCAATAGCGGATCCCCAATGTCACTCGCCCCTGAGGAGCAAGGCGACACCGCACCGGGCGTTTCAATTGACGGCTGATGGCCCCTAGCGACACTTGGCTGACCGGGCCTTCGGAGGCCAGCACCAGGGTTGAGCCTTCTTCGGCGGCGGGGAGCACGCCATAGTGCGTGGCGACCTTGCGCGGCACTGCGTCGATCAGGCGTTTGTCGAGCTTGAACGGGTTGAGCGGCGCCCATTCCATGTCCAGTTGTTCGGCCAGGGTTTGCACCAGTTGAGTGGTGTCGATGTGACCGCGCAGCAACAGCTCATGGCCGAGACGCCGGCGCACCGGGTTGGTGATGGCGGCGTCCAGTTGTTCTTCGCTGAGCAGGCCTTTTTCCACCAGGCGATGCCCCAGCGGTGTGCGTTTGGCTTGGGTCAGTGCCGGAAATTCGTGGGTGGTCTTGTCCCACGCCACGCGGCGCGAGTCGCCCATTTCCATGACTTGCCGCAAGGCCCGCAGATTGGCGAAGAAATTGACGAAATTGCTCCACATCATCCGTGGCGCCGACAGCATGCCCTCGACGATTCCGTAATAACGGGTGACGAACCAGCCGCGCTGAAACAGCCGGTTGAGCAGCATCAGACCGTTGAGCCAAAGCAGCGTGGTGAGCAGGGTGCTGTCGGTAAGGATCGACGGATAACGCCAGGCGTCGGGGGAAATAACCGTCACCAGCCACATCGCCAGCAATACCAGTAACAGCAGGTTGACCAGGAAACTCAGCAGATAGGCAATCAGCCCGCGACGATCACGCCACAGGAAATAATTAAGCAGGCCCGTGGGGCTCCAGCCGAGGTTCTTGGTGCCCTGGAACACGATGCCGACGATCCAGCGCGATTTCTGCCGGATCGCGTGCTGCAAGTCCCGAGGAAAATGTTCGCGCACGCAGATCACCTGGGAAAATGCGCGGTTCATGCCGAACACCCAAGGCTGCTGGAGTGCCAGTTTCGGGTCGCTTACCGAGTAGCGGGCGAAGATGCATTTCATGCCTTTCTGTTTGAGGCGGAAACCGATGTCGTAGTCTTCGGTGAGGCTCTGCACATCGAAGGCAATGCCGTCGCCGTCTTCAAGCAACGCACTCACGGCTTTGCGACTGAAACAGGTGCCAACCCCGGCGCTGGGTACCTGGCCGGTCAACGCCTCGCGAACGATCACGTCCTTGCCATGGTTTTCAGCGAACTCGTCAACGTAGTGACCGGCGGTGAAACCTTTCCATTCCGGGGCGTAGGGGTAGACCGGAATCTGGATCAGGTCTTTGTTGGGCAGCAGGTAGTTGAAGAGGCGCAGTTCCATCGGCGAAATCACGTCTTCGGCATCGTGCAGGATGAAACCGGCAAACTGGATTTTCGCCTCGCTTTCAAAACGCAGGATGGCATCGATGATGTTGTTCAGGCAGTCGGCCTTGCTGGTGGGGCCGGGGCGGGCGCAGATGACTTTGTGCACATTGGGGTAGTGCAGGCAAACCGCGTCGACATCGGCCTGGGTCTCAGCGTCGTTGGGGTAGGTGCCGACGAAAATCTGGTAGTTCTCGTAATCGATGGTCGAGGCTGCGAGGCGCGCCATTTCACCGACCACGCCGACTTCGTTCCACGCCGGCACCATGATCGCCAACGGTTTTTCGCCGATGGTGTACAGGCGTTGCTCGTCGGCACGCTTGAATTTTTCATAGTAGCGCCAGCGGCGAATCAGCTTGCGGGTCCAGTACACGAGGTCGATGAACAAGTCATCGAGCCCCAGCACGAACATCAACAGGGCGAGGATAATGGCGAAATATTTAAGGCCGAAGAGCACATAGGCGAAGAAGTCGACCAGGCCAAGACTCATGCCCTTTTACCCGCCGCCTCGCGGTGCTTGAGCCAAACGCCGAGGCGATTGGCGATCCGCTCGCTGGCATGGCCGTCGCCGAACGGGCAGTGCACGCGGCTCATGCGCTCGAAGGTGGACGGGTCGTCGAGCAACAGGCTGGCTTCCTTGACGATGCGATCGGTATCGGTGCCCACCAGCAACACGGTCCCGCCTTCGAGCACTGAAGGCCGCTCGGTGACATCGCGCAACACCAGCACCGGTTTGCCGATCGCCGGTGCCTCCTCCTGGATACCGCCGGAATCCGTCAGGATAAAATGCGCGCGGCCCATCAGCCAGACGAAATGCTGATAGTCCTGCGGTGCGATCAGGTAGATGTTGGGTTTGTTTGACAGCACGCTGTAGACCGCTATTTGCACTTGCGGATTGAGGTGCACCGGATAGACGAATTGCACATCCGGGTAACGCTCGGCGAGGGTGGCCAAGGCCAGGCAGATGTTGCGAAAGCCACCGCCGAAGTTCTCCCGGCGATGACCCGTGATCAGCACCATGCGCCGGTCTTCGTCCAGTACCGCCAGCGGTGAATCCGCAGCGGGATGCCACTGGGTCGCCTGTTGGTGATTGCGCATCCACACCAGGGCATCAATCACTGTGTTGCCGGTGACTTCGATATTGGCCTTGGGCACACCTTCGTGCAGCAGATTGTCTTCGTTCTTCTGGGTGGGCGCGAAATGCAGGTCGGCGATCACCCCGGTCAGGTGCCGGTTGGCTTCTTCGGGCCACGGTGCACGCAAGTTGCCGGTACGCAATCCGGCCTCGACATGGCCGATGGGCAACTGCCGGTTGAACGCGGCGAGGGCGGCGATGAAGCTGGTGGTGGTATCGCCATGGACCAATACGATATCCGGCTTCACTCGCTCATAGGCTGAGTCCAGGTGTTCCAGCAGTTGTTCCGACAGGCCATTGAGGGTCTGCCCCTGCGTCATCACTTGAAGGTCTTCATCGACCGCCAACTCGAACGAATCAAGAACCTGCTTAAGCATCTCCCGGTGCTGGCCAGTAGAGCAGATGTTCAGTTCGATACCCGGCCATTGACGCAAGACGCGTGCAAGAGGGGCCATCTTGATGGCTTCCGGTCGTGTGCCGAACACCATCATGACTTTGAAGGACATCGCTTCCTCCCGGGACAACTCACGCTGACCACGTGGCAGTTGTAAAGATTGTTTATCACTTGGGTATTGAATAAAGCAGCCGGATGGGGGGTTGTCCAATGCCGTTGCTCAAGGGGCAACGCGATCCTTGTAGCAGCTGCCGAAGGCTGCGTACGGCTGCGCAGCAGCCGCGAAATCATGCTCCGCGATTCATCAGGACGGTCAGGTTCAATGTTTACGACTGCTGCGCAGCCGTACGCAGCCTTCGGCAGCTGCTACAGAGGTGCACCGTTTTCGGTCAAGAAGCCCCAGTTGTGAACTTGATACCCGCTGCCTGTAGCCAACGGTAGCGGGTTATTGCCTGTGCGTCTGGTAACGAATTTTACAGCGCTGTTGCGCATCCTCCTGATTCAAAACACTTTTCAATCCCCCCTACATTCCTTCCGCATCCTGTGGCACACTTTCTGCTGTCTATTCCGTTGTTACATACCATGTTCCGGTATAGCGGAATAAACATCACCCTGGAGTGCTTGCCATGCATCGCCGACCTTCCTTGTTCAAAGCGTGTGTTTTTCTTTTCGCGGCTTCTGCTGCTGCCATGGGCGTGGCCCAGGCCGCGGATAGCAAGCTCGACAGTGTTCTGGCCCGTGGCAAGTTGATTGTCGGCACCGGCAGCACCAATGCGCCTTGGCACTTCCAGGGTGCGGATGGCAAGTTGCAGGGCTTTGATATCGACATTGCGCGCATCGTGGCCAAAGGTTTGTTCAATGACCCGAGCAAGGTGGAGTTCGTGGTGCAGTCCTCCGATGCGCGGATTCCCAACCTGCTGACCGACAAGGTCGACATGAGCTGCCAGTTCATTACCGTGACCGCCAGCCGTGCCCAGCAGGTCGCCTTCACGCTGCCGTACTACCGCGAAGGCGTTGGTCTCTTGCTGCCGGCTAACAGCAAGTACAAGGAAATCGAGGACATGCAAGCGGCCGGCGATGGCCTGACCGTGGCCGTGCTGCAAAACGTCTACGCCGAAGAACTGGTGCACCAGGCGTTGCCTAAAGCCAAGGTCGATCAGTACGACAGCGTTGACCTGATGTACCAGGCCGTGAACTCCGGTCGCGCCGATGCGGCAGCCACCGACCAGTCTTCGGTGAAATACCTGATGGTGCAGAACGCCGGCCGCTATCGCAGCCCGGCCTACGCCTGGAGCCCGCAAACCTACGCGTGCGCAGTCAAACGTGGTGATCAGGACTGGCTGAACTTCGTCAACACCGCCCTGCATGAAGCCATGACCGGCGTCGAGTTCCCGACTTACGCGGCGTCGTTCAAGCAGTGGTTCGGTGTGGACCTGCCGTCGCCAGCCATCGGTTTCCCCGTCGAATTCAAATGATCCCGTGAGAGCGGGGCGCACGCGCCCCGCTCAAGGTAATGCCGACCATGAACTATCAGTTGAACTTTGCCGCCGTGTGGCGCGATTTCGACACCTTGCTGGCGGGGCTCGGTCTGGGCCTGGAGCTGGCGCTGGTGTCGATCGCCATCGGCTGCGTGATCGGCCTGCTGATGGCGTTTGCTTTGTTGTCGAAGCACCGCGCGTTGCGGGTGCTGGCATCGGTGTATGTGACGGTGATCCGTAACACGCCGATTCTGGTGTTGATTCTGTTGATCTACTTCGCGTTGCCGAGCCTGGGGATCCGTCTGGACAAGATCCCGTCGTTCATCATCACCCTGTCGTTGTATGCCGGGGCCTACCTGACCGAAGTGTTCCGCGGCGGGCTGCTGAGTATTCCCAAGGGCCAGCGTGAAGCAGGCCTGGCGATCGGCCTGGGTGAATGGCAGGTCAAGGCCTACGTCACCGTGCCAGTGATGCTGCGCAATGTGTTGCCGGCCTTGTCGAACAACTTCATTTCGCTGTTCAAGGACACCTCGCTGGCGGCGGCGATTGCCGTGCCGGAGCTGACCTATTACGCGCGCAAGATCAATGTCGAGAGCTACCGGGTGATCGAAACCTGGCTGGTGACTACGGCGCTGTATGTCGCGGCCTGTTACCTCATTGCCATGCTGCTGCGTTACCTCGAGCAGCGTCTGGCGATCCGCCGATAGGAGGCCCCATGTACGAATCCCCCAGTTGGGTGCATGAGTTGTGGGTCGCGCGCGAGCCGTTGATGCAAGGCTTTTTGACCAGTGTGCAGGCGTCCGCACTGGCGATTTTGTTCGGCACGGTGATCGGCGTGTTCGCCGGTCTGGTACTGACCTACGGCAAGTTCTGGATGCGCGCACCGTTTCGCTTCTACGTGGATGTAATCCGCGGCACGCCGGTGTTTGTGCTGGTGCTGGCCTGTTTCTACATGGCACCGGCCATGGGCTGGCAGATCAGCGCATTCCAGGCCGGCGCCTTGGGCCTGACGCTGTTTTGCGGTTCCCACGTCGCCGAGATCGTACGCGGTGCGCTACAGGCATTGCCGCGTGGGCAGATGGAAGCGAGCAAGGCGATTGGCCTGACGTTCTACCAGTCCCTCGGCTATGTGCTGTTGCCCCAGGCACTGCGGCAGATCTTGCCGACGTGGGTCAATTCGTCGACCGAGATCGTCAAGGCGTCGACGCTGCTGTCGGTGATCGGTGTGGCCGAACTGCTGCTCAGTACCCAGCAGATCATCGCTCGCACCTTCATGACCCTGGAGTTTTACCTGTTCGCCGGTTTTCTGTTCTTCGTCATCAACTACGGCATCGAATTACTCGGCCGGCACATTGAAAAGCGGGTGGCCTTGCCATGACTCAAGTTCAATCAAATTCCCAAAACGGCCAACCGCTGCTGGACATTCGCGGCTTGCACAAACGCTACGACCAACTCGAAGTGCTCAAGGGCGTCGACCTGACCATGCAGCGCGGCAATGTGGTGACGTTGATCGGTTCCAGCGGCTCGGGCAAGACCACCTTGCTGCGCTGCGTGAACATGCTTGAAGAATTCCAGGGCGGGCAGATCTTGCTCGATGGCGAGTCCATCGGCTATGACGAGGTCAATGGCAAGCGCATCCGCCACCCGGAAAAAGTCATCGCCCGCCATCGAGCCATGACCGGCATGGCGTTCCAGCAGTTCAACCTGTTTCCGCACCTGACCGCGTTGCAAAACGTCACCCTTGGTTTGCTCAAGGTCAAAAAGCTGCACAAGGACGAGGCCGTGGCCCTGGCGGAGAAGTGGCTGGAGAGGGTTGGCCTGCTGGAGCGGCGCGACCATTTTCCCGGTCAGTTGTCCGGTGGCCAGCAACAGCGCGTGGCGATTGCCCGGGCCATTGCGATGAACCCGAGCCTGATGCTGTTCGACGAAGTCACGTCGGCCCTGGACCCTGAACTGGTCAGCGAAGTGCTGAATGTGATCAAGGGCCTGGCGGATGACGGCATGACCATGCTGCTGGTGACCCACGAAATGCGCTTTGCCTTCGAGGTCTCGGACAAGATCGTTTTCATGAATCAAGGTCGTATCGAAGAGCAGGGTCCGCCCAAGGACCTGTTCGAGCGTCCGCAATCGCCGCGTCTGGCTGAGTTTCTTAAAAGCACGCGGTTTTAAACACTCGATTTTCAATCAGGAGAAACACTCATGAGCATTACCCGTTACGGCACCGGCAGCGCCGCTGCAGGCGGCACGCCTCGTCCTTTCGCCCGCGCCGCTGAAGCCGATGGCTGGCTACACGTTTCCGGGCAGGTGCCGGCGGTGGACGGCGAGATCATTGTCGGCGGCATCGTCGAGCAGACCCACCAGACCATGAAGAACCTGATCGCGATTCTCCAAGAGGCAGGTTATGGCCTGGAAGACGTGGTGCGTGCTGGCGTGTGGCTGGAAGATCCGCGGGATTTCACCAGTTTCAACAAGGTTTTCGGCGAGTACTTCAAACCCGAACACGCCCCGGCGCGGGCCTGCGTGCAGGCGAACATGATGGTCGACTGCAAGGTTGAGATCGACTGCATCGCCTACAAGAAAAAGGCCTGAACCGAGGTGGCTCTTGTAGGAGCTGCCGAAGGCTGCGATCTTCTGGCGTTTTTTGAGGGTGCTGCCAGGGCAAGATCAAAAGATCGCAGCCTGCGGCAGCTCCTACAGGGTGAAATTCAATGAGCATACTGAAATGACCGAAGACACCATCAAGCGCCGGGCACGCGGTCTGGACCGGGCGTTCGATATCCTCGATTTCCTCAAGGAAGTCGGCCAGCCCCTGCGCCCGAACGACATCGCCAACGGCATCGGCAGTCCCAAATCCACGGTCTATGAACTGGTGGCGTCATTGCTTGAGCGCAGGATTCTGGAACCGGTGGGCAAGGACGGGCATGTCTACCTCGGTCGTCAACTGTACTTCCTCGGGCAGGCGCATTTGCGTCATTTCGACCTGACCCGTGAAGCGGATCACGCCTTGCAGGAGATCGTCAGCCAGACCCATGAAACCGCTCAGATGTGCCTGCTCAACGGGCGCAAATACACCGTCGCGTTGATGAAAGAGGGTGAGCGGCATTTTCGCATTTCATCGGACATCGGCGAGAACGCACCGATTCCCTGGACGGCGTCCGGGCGCCTGTTGCTGGCGCACCTGAGCGACCAGGAAATCGTCGACCTGATCGACCACGATGACTTCATCCTGCCCGACGGCGAACGCCTGCCGCTGGAGCAATTCCTGGCGGAAATCCGTCAGGCCGGTCTCGATGGCTTTTTCTCCTTCGATAGCGTCGCCGACACCTTTACCCATTGCTTCGCCGCTCCGGTCAAAGACCCTAACGGCGTGGCCATTGCGACCCTGTGCATCGTCGCCCCCCGGGCCGATGCCAAGAACAATTACAACGACTACCGCCGGGTGCTGATCGATAGTGCGAACAGCCTGGCCCGTCGCATCAACGAATAACAGCGGCTGCTTGCGGCCGCGAAAGTGAGGAGTTCGACCATGTCTACTGCCCAAAACACTGCTGCCGTGGAAAAGGGTTTCGCCCAGACCGGCGCCAATCTGGCCCGTGACGTCAGCCTGCCGGCGCTGGTGCTGCACCGTGAAGCGCTGGAACACAACATTCTCTGGATGCAGAAGTTCGTCAGCGACAGCGGCGCGGAACTCGCACCGCACGGCAAAACCAGCATGACCCCGGCGCTGTTTCGTCGGCAACTGGACGCCGGCGCATGGGGCATTACCCTGGCCAGCGCCACGCAAACTCGTGCGGCCTACGCCCACGGCGTGCGGCGAGTGCTGATGGCCAACCAGTTGGTCGGTACACCGAACATGGCCTTGATTGCCGATCTGTTGGCCGACCCGACGTTCGACTTCTATTGCATGGTCGATCATCCAGACAATGTCGCCGATCTCGGCGCCTTCTTTGCCTCGCGCGGCGTGCGGCTGAACGTGATGATCGAATACGGCGTGGTCGGCGGGCGTTGCGGCTGCCGCAGCGAGCAGGAAGTGCTCGACCTGGCGAAGGCCATTGCGGCGCAACCGGCGCTGGCCCTGACCGGGATCGAAGGTTACGAGGGCGTCATCCACGGTGACCACGCTGTCAGCGGCATCCGTGCGTTCGCCGGGTCTTTGGTGCGCCTGGCCGTGCAGTTGCAGGACAGCGGCGCGTTCGCCATCGCCAAACCGGTCATTACCGCCTCCGGTTCGGCCTGGTATGACTTGATTGCCGAGGAGTTCGAAGCGCAAAACGCCGCTGGGCGTTTCCTCAGCGTGTTGCGTCCGGGCAGTTACGTCGCCCACGACCATGGCATCTACAAAGAGGCGCAATGCTGCGTCCTCGACCGTCGCAGTGATTTGCACGAAGGCCTGCGCCCGGCGCTGGAAGTCTGGGCGCACGTGCAGTCGTTGCCGGAACCGGGCTTCGCAGTCATCGCCCTGGGTAAACGCGATGTGGCTTACGACGCCGGTCTGCCGGTGCCGTTGCTGCGTTACAAGGCTGGCGTGGTGCCGGCCAAGGGTGACGATGTCGGCGCCTGTAAGGTGACGGCGGTGATGGACCAACATGCGTTCATGACCGTGGCCCCGGGCGTTGATTTGCGCGTGGGCGACATCATTTCGTTCGGCACTTCGCACCCGTGCCTGACGTTCGACAAGTGGCGCACGGGATGCCTGGTGGATGAGCAGTTGAACGTGATCGAGACCATGGAAACCTGTTTCTAAGGCTTGAGACCGAGGTGCGGCCATCGCGGGCAAGCCCGCTCCCACAAGGTTTTTCAGTGTTCCAAAAACCTGTGGGAGCGGGCTTGCCCGCGATGAGGCCCGACCAGACAACATCGAAACACCAGAGACCCCACCACAATGAACACCATCAACACCCTCGGCCCCAACACCCCGCGCATCGCTCTGATCGGCGAATGCATGATCGAGTTGCAACACCGCGCCGACGGCAGCCTGCAACAAAGCTTCGGTGGCGATACCCTGAACACGGCGGTTTACCTGTCCCGCGAACTGGGCGCGGCTGGCAGCGTGGACTATGTCACAGCGCTGGGCGACGACAGTTTCAGCGATGCCATGTGCCAGAGCTGGGCTGAAGAAAATATCGGTCTGAGCATGGTCCAGCGTTTACCCGGGCGCCTGCCGGGTTTGTACTGCATCCAGACTGACGCCGCTGGCGAGCGCCGTTTCCTGTACTGGCGCAACGAAGCGGCGGTGCGGGATTGCTTCACCACCTCCGCCGCGGCGCCGATCCTGGCGGCACTGCCGGATTACGATGTGCTGTATTTCAGCGGCATCACCCTGGCGGTGCTGGGCATGAAGGGGCGGGAAAAACTGCTGGAAACCCTGATTGAGGCCCGTCAGCGCGATGCGCGGATCGTCTTCGACAACAATTACCGGCCACGGCTGTGGGCTTCGGTAGAGGACGCGCGGGCGGCTTATCGCAGTGTGCTGCCGTACGTTGACCTGGCGCTGCTGACCGTCGATGACGAGCAGGCGCTGTTCCATTTTGCCAATGATGAGGCGGTGTTTGCCGCCTACGAGCAGATCGGCACGCCGGAAGTGGTGCTCAAGCGCGGCGCCGAGGCGTGCTTGATTCGCTGTGCTGGTGAGTCATTTGAAGTGCCGGCGCAGAAGGTCGAACGCGTGGTGGACACCACGGCGGCAGGGGATTCGTTCAGTGCAGCGTATCTGGCATCGCGGCTCAAGGGCGGGAGCCCGGTGGAGGCTGCCGAGGCAGGACACCGATTGGCGAGCCGTGTGATTCAGGTGCCGGGGGCTTTGATTCCCAAAACCTGAAACCCGATCCCTGTAGGAGCTGTCGAGTGAAACGAGGCTGCGATCTTTTGATCCTGTTTTTTAACAGTCAAAAGATCGCAGCCTCGTTTCACTCGACAGCTCCTACAAGAGTTTTTGTGTATCTCAATCCCGGTAAAACACCTGCACCAGGTGATAACCAAACTTGCTCTTGATCGGCCCATGCACAACCCGCAGTGGTTTCTTGAAGATCACTGCATCAATCGCCCCGACCATCTGCCCCGGTCGCACTTCACCCAAATCGCCGCCGCGCTTGCCGGACGGGCAGGTCGAGTATTTCTTGGCCAGCACATCAAAGGCTTCGCCCTTGGCGATGCGTTGTTTGAGTTGCTCGGCTTCTTCCGAGGTTTTCACCAGAATGTGGCGGGCTTGAGCTTTCATGGGGCGAATACCTTGTGACGGTTGTGGCAGCAGGGCGCGCGATTATGCCTTAACTCACGCGGAACGGCCGATCATCGTGCGAATCTTGTTGGCCAGCAGATCAATCGAAAACGGTTTGGCCACCATGTCCATGCCTTGCTCCAGGAAGCCCTGACGCTCGGCCGCCATCTGCGCATACCCGGTCATGAACAGCACTTTCAGTGTCGGACGATGCTGACGGGCGATTTCCGCCAATTGCCGTCCGTTCATTCCCGGCAGGCCGACATCGGTCACCAGCAGGTCGACGCGCATGTCCGATTCCAGCAAGGGCAGGGCGGATTTCGCGTCTTCGGCTTCGTGGGCGTGATAACCCAGTTCCTTGAGCAGGTTGAGTACCAGCATGCGCACCGCCGGGTCGTCTTCCACCAACACCACGGTTTCCCCGGCAATCGCCGGCGGCGCTTCGCTGATGACCGGCGACAACACATCTTCCTCCGCCACCGCATGCAGGCGCGGCAGATACAAACGCACGCTGGTGCCCTGGCCCGGCAAGCTGAACAGGCTGACGTGGCCGCCTGACTGTTGGGCAAAGCCGTAGATCATCGACAACCCAAGCCCCGTGCCCTGGCCGATGGGTTTGGTGGTGAAGAACGGGTCGAACGCTTTGGCCAGGACCTTGGGCGTCATGCCCGTGCCGTTGTCGCTGACGGCGATCATCAGGTAGTCGCCGGCCTTGACCGGTTCCAGGGTGCTGATATCGCTGCTGTCGAGGTAGACATTGGCGGTTTCGATGCACAGTTCACCGCCATCGGGCATGGCATCCCGGGCGTTGATCACCAGGTTGAGCAGGGCGTTTTCCAGTTGGCTGACGTCGGTGCTGACTGGCCAGACGTCTTCGGCCAGTTGCAGCTTGAGTTCGATGTGCTCGCCTTTGGTCCGACGCAGCAAGTCTTCCAAAGAATGGATCAGATCATTGGCGTTCAGCGGCTTGCGGTCCAGCGACTGACGCCGGGAAAACGCCAGCAGACGATGGGTCAGCGCGGCAGCGCGGTTGGCCGACGACACCGCCGCCTCGGTGAACCGGCCGATTTCTTCCGTGCGCCCGTCGGCAATGTAGCGCTGCATCAGGTCGAGGCTGCCGATAATCCCGGTGAGCATGTTGTTGAAGTCATGGGCAATGCCCCCTGTGAGCTGACCGACGGCTTCCATTTTTTGCGCATGGCGCAAGGCATCTTCGGCGCGTTCGCGTTCGAACATCTCGTTTTGCAGGCGCTGGTTGGTTTCGGCTAAT
Source organism: Pseudomonas azerbaijanoccidentalis (assembly GCF_019145495.1). Lineage (GTDB taxonomy): Bacteria > Pseudomonadota > Gammaproteobacteria > Pseudomonadales > Pseudomonadaceae > Aquipseudomonas > Aquipseudomonas azerbaijanoccidentalis. Next base: position 245,963 of record NZ_JAHSTU010000001.1, read on the forward strand.
TGTTTTGTGCGGGCGGCGACCCGTTCTTCGAGGGTTTCGTTGAGGTTGCGCAGGGCTTCTTCGGTCTGTTTGCGCTCGGTTTCGTCGATCACGAAGATGTAAAAACCGTTTACTGCGCCGTCCGAGCCGTGGCGGGGCAGGTAGTTCATCAGGGCGTGCCGGATGCTGCCGTCGCGGTGCGGCGTGTTGATGCTGAAACAGCACGGTTTGCCGGTCAGCGCCTGGGCGATGTGCTCGGCACGCAGGGCGTAGGCTTCATCGCCCAACACCTCGCGAACCGTCCGGCCATAGAGTTCCTGGGGCGTCAGGCCGTACCAGTCCAGATAGGCCGCGTTGTTCAGGCGGAAGCGTTCCTCACGGTCGACGTAGCTGATCAGGATCGGCATGGCGTTGATGATCAGCTGCAACTCGGTCTGGCTCTGGCGCAGGGCCTGCTCGGTGTTCTTGCGTTCGGTCAGGTCCAGGGCGGCACCGAGGAAACGGATCGGCCGGCCATGGTGATCCTTGTAGCAACGCCCACGGGCAAACACCCAGCGCAATTGGCCATCCGGTTGCAAAAGGCGATATTCCTCGGCGTACTCGGTGCCGTGGGTGATGCAGTGCTTGATGCTGCGGGCGATCAAGGCGCGGTCTTCGGGATGCACGCCGTGCAGGTAATCGCTGATGGGCAACTGGCCCGCCATCGCCGGGTCGATGCCATGCAACTGGGCGAAATGCGCATCGGCGATGAAACGGTCCTCGCCGATATCCCAATCCCAGGTGCCCACCGCGTCGGTGGCTGCGAGGGCCAGTTGCAGGCGCTCTTCGGTTTCTTGCTGTGCCTTGAGGCTCGCGGCCGAGCGTTGTTCGAGCTCAAGGGCGATGCGCCGGCGTTCATTGGTTTCGATGGCGGTGACGAGAATCCCGGCGACCTGGGCATTTTCGTCACGGATAGGGCTATAGGTAAGGTCAAGCCAGAAGTCGGAATCGATACCGTTGCGCTGCAGGGTGAAGCGTTGTTCGCTGTAGGTGCGTACCTGGCCTTGTAGGACGGCGCTGTAAATAGGGTCGGTAAAGTCTTGGAGTTCTGGCCAGATCTGGTGTGTCGGCTGTCCGAAAGCGTGCGGATGCTTGCTGCCCGCGAGCAGGGCGAAACCGTCGTTGTAGATTTGCGTCAGCTGCGGCCCCCAGAGCAACAGCATCGGCATCGGTGAGTGAATCACGATGTCCACGGCGGTTCGCAGGCTTTGCGGCCAGGTGCGGGCCTCGCCCAACGGACTGTTTGCCCAGTCCAGTCGGGCTATCAAGGCCTGGGCATCGCTGCCGGTCGGTGATGCGTTCATCAAGGTGTCCTGCACAAAAGTCGGTGTGGCGACGTCTACTATTGTTGCTAGACGCTGAATGACCGGATTCGGGTCATTTTTTTATTGAATGCTTCGCGGGTGCTTTTTGCCATGGAAATCGATGCGTTGTTAAAACGTCTGGCCAGCCAGAATGGCTCTGACCTTTATTTGTCCACGGGCGCGCCGCCTAACGCGCGGTTCGACGGTGTGCTCACACCCCTGGCTGACCAGCCCTTCAAACCGGGAGACATTGCGGCAATTGCCGCGTCCATCATGGACGCCGAACAGCGTCTGGAGTTCGATCGTCAACTGGAGATGAACCTGGCGATCTCCCTGGCGGGGATTGGCCGCTTTCGGGTGAATATTTTCAAGCAGCGCAATGACATTTCCATGGTGGTGCGCAACGTCAAACTCGACATTCCACGCTATGAAGACCTCAAGTTACCGTCGGTCCTGCTCGAAACGGTGATGCTCAAGCAGGGCTTGATGCTGTTCGTCGGCGCTACGGATTCCGGTAAGTCTACCTCGCTGGCGGCCCTGATCGACTATCGCAACCGCCATAGCCGTGGGCACATCGTGACCATCGAAGACCCGATCGAGTACATCCACCGGCACAAGCAATCAATCATCAACCAGCGCGAGGTCGGCGTCGATACCCGCAGTTTTCACGCTGCGTTGAAAAACACCCTGCGCCAGGCGCCCGACGTGGTGCTGATCGGCGAGATCCGTGATCGCGAAACCATGGAGCATGCGCTGGCCTTCGCCGACACCGGGCATCTGGTGATCTCCACGCTGCACGCTCACAACGCCAATCAGGCGCTGGACCGTATCATCAATTTTTTCCCTGAGGAGCGCCGAGGGCAATTGCTCAATGACCTGGGCAACAATCTTAAGGCCTGCGTTTCCCAGCGTCTGGTTCGCAGCCGCGACGGGCAGCGCCGGGTGGCGGTGGAGGTCATGCTGGGGACGCCGACCATAGGCGACTTGATTCGGCGCAACGAATTCTCCGAGCTCAAGGGCGTGATAGAGAAATCAGCGGCGCAGGGGATGCAGACGTTTGACGGGGCGTTGTTCGCGCTGGTGGTCGAAGGCGTGATCGATGAGGAAGAAGCGTTGAAACATGCCGACTCTGTGAACAATTTGCGCTTGCGGATGAAATTGCACACGGAGTCCACGCCCGGCGACTGGGGACTCATGGACTGATGCTTACCCCTCGTAGGAGCTGCCGCAGGCTGCGATCTTTTGATTCTAAAAAAACAAGATCAAAAGATCGCAGCCTGCGGCAGCTCCTACAGGGGATTTCAATCCTTGAGTTCCGGACGGTTTCGGAACTGCTCCAATGCCTCTGGGTTAGCCAGTGCATCGGTATTCTTCACCATCTGACCATGCACCACATTGCGCACCGCCAGTTCAACGACTTTGCCGCTGATGGTCCGAGGGATGTCGGTCACTGCGACAATTTTCGCCGGTACGTGACGTGGTGTGGTGTTGGCGCGAATGACCTGGCGGATCTGCTGTTGCAGTGCTTCATCCAGTTCGACGCCTTCACGCAAGCGTACAAACAGCACCACCCGCACATCGTCCTGCCATTGCTGGCCGATGGCGACGCTGTCGAGCACCTGCGGGACTTTCTCCACCTGACGGTAGATTTCCGCCGTGCCAATGCGCACGCCGCCAGGGTTGAGCACGGCGTCGGAGCGGCCGTGGATCATCATTGCGCCATGGGGCAGTTGTTCGGCGTAGTCGCCCTGCGCCCATACGCCGGGAAACTGGCTGAAATACGATGCCCGCAGCTTTTCACCGTCCGGGTCATGCCACAGACCGATGGGCATCGCCGGGAAGTGCCGGGTGCAGACCAGCTCACCTTTTTCGCCGATGACCGGTTGGCCGTTGTCGTTCCATACCTCGACGGCCATGCCCAGGCTCTTACCCATCATTTCGCCGCGCCTGACCGGTGACATCGGGTTGCCGTTGACGAAACAGGAAACGATGTCCGTGCCGCCGGACATGGAGGCCAGGCACACGTCCGGCTTGAAGTCGCGATAGACATAATCGTAACTCTGGGGCGACAGCGCAGAACCGGTGCAGAGCAAGGTTTTCAGACTGCCAAGGTCATGACTTTGGCGAGGTTTGACGCCGCTGCTTTCCAGGGTCGCAAGGTACTTGGGGCTGGTGCCGAAAACGCTGATGCGCTCGTCGTCGATCAGGTCGACCAAACGCTCTGGGTCTGGCTGGAACGGTGAACCGTCGTACAGCACCACCGCGCTGCCGACCGCGAGGGCCGAGACCAGCCAGTTCCACATCATCCAGCCGCACGTGGTGTAGTAGAACAGCCGTTCACCGGGACCGAGATCACCGTGCAGGCCGTGTTCCTTGACGTGTTGCAGCAACACGCCACCGGTGCTGTGGATGATGCATTTCGGTACGCCGGTGGTGCCGCTGGAATAGAGGATGTACAGGGGATGATTGAAGGGCACCGGGACGAAATCCGGCTCGCCGCCGGGGAAGTAGAAGTCGTCCCACAGTGTGACGTTGGCCGTTGTGTGAAAATCCTCGATCCGCGTTTCGGGGCGCGCGTAAGGCACGATGATCAATTGCTGCAACGACGGCAGGCGCTCCAGGATTTCGTTGACCTTGGCGGTTTGTTCGATGTCCTTGCCGGCGTAGCGATAGCCTGCGCAGGTCACCAGCACTTTCGGTTCGATCTGGCCGAAGCGGTCGATCACGCCTTGGGTGCCGAAGTCTGGCGAAGAGCACGACCAAATGGCCCCAAGGCTGGTGGTGGCGAGCAATGCCACCAGGGTCTGCCAAGTGTTGGGCATGCACGCGGCGACGCGATCACCGACGCCCACGCCGGCCGCTTGCAAACCGTTTTGAAAACCGGCGACGTGCTCGGCCAGTTCGGCCCAGGTCAACTGTTCGCGCTGGCCGTTCTCGGCCACGGCGACTACCGCCACGGCGTCGTCGCGACGGCGCAGCAAGTGTTCAGCGAAGTTCAGGGTGGCGCCGGGAAACCACTGGGCGCTGGGCATTTGCGCGCCTTCGAGCAAAACCGCGTCGGGTTGCTCATGGAAACGAATATCGAAGAAATCGACGATGGCCTGCCAGAAGTCGCCGCGCTGGTCGATGGACCATTGATGCAGGGCAGGGTAGTCGTCGATGTGCACATGATGCCGCTGATTGATGAAACGCCGAAAGGCTTCCATGCGGGTCTTGCCGATGCGTTCGGCGCTGGGTTGCCAGAGGATGTCGGACATGGTTTGCCTCTTGTTGTTGGCGAGTGCTGCACACTCGATCGCTATCAGGCCAGCTCCCACAAGAAACCGTATTTCAAATGTGGGAGCCAGGCTGCTGGCGATGAACGATAACGCGGTCTAGCAGCCAATCACTGCGCCAACCACCCCCCATCAATGTTCCACGCCGCACCCCGCACCTGAGCGCCGGCTTCACTGCACAAGAACAACACCAACTCGCCCAATTGCGGCGGGGTCACAAATTCCAGCGACGGTTGCTTCTCGGCCAGCAGATCATGCTGCGCCTGCTGCGGGTCGATCCCGGTGGCGGCGCGATCATCGATCTGTTTTTGCACCAGCGGCGTCAACACCCAACCCGGGCAAATCGCGTTGCAAGTGACGTTACTGGTGGCGGTTTCCAGGGCCACGACTTTGGTCAAGCCGATCACGCCATGCTTGGCGGCAACGTAAGCAGCTTTGCCTGTCGACCCCACCAGGCCATGCACCGACGCAATGTTGATCACCCGGCCCCAGCCCTTGGCGCGCATGCCCGGCAGGCTCAGGCGGGTGCTGTGAAACACCGACGACAGGTTGATCGCGATGATCGAATCCCAGCGCTCGACCGGGAACTCGTCCACCGGCGCCACGTGCTGGATGCCGGCGTTGTTGACCAGAATGTCGACACCGCCGAATTCACGGTCGGCGTAGGCAATCATGTCGGCTATCTGCGACGGGTCGCTGACGTCGGCCGGGTGATGGCCGACCTTGCCGCCAAACTGCTTTACTTCGGCGATGACCTTGGATGCGTCGCCGAAACCATTGAGGATCAGATTGGCCCCGGCCTTGGCCAGGCTTAGGGCAATCCCCAAGCCGATGCCGCTGGTGGAGCCGGTTACCAGTGCGGTCTTGCCCGAAAGAGTCGTCATCAATGCCTCACACAATGCCAGTGGCGTAGAAAGTGCCGATCACCACGAAAACCGCCAGGGTCTTGATCAGCGTAATACAGAAAATGTCTTTATAGGCCTCACGGTGGGTCAGGCCGGTCACCGCGAGCAACGTGATCACCGCGCCGTTGTGCGGCAGGGTGTCCATGCCACCGCTGGCCATGGAGGCCACGCGGTGCAGCACTTCCAACGGGATGTTGGCGGCATGGGCCGCCGCGATGAACTGCTCGGACATGGCCGCCAGCGCGATGCTCATGCCACCCGAGGCGGAACCGGTGATACCGGCCAGCAAGGTGACGGTAATCGCTTCGTTAACCAGCGGATTGGGAATGCTCTTGAGCCAGTCGGCCAGCACCAGGAAGCCTGGCAGCGAGGCAATTACCGCACCGAAGCCGTATTCCGAAGCGGTGTTCATCGCCGCCAGCAAGGCACCGCTGACCGCACTTTTGCTGCCTTCGGCGAGTTTGCTGCTGATGGCCTTGTAGCCGAACGCCAGGACCATGAGGATGCCGACCAGCAACGCGGCCTGAACCGCCCAGATGGCAGTCAGTTTGGCGATTTCCGTGGTCACCGGCGTGGCCATGCCCGGCAGCGCCAGGCTGTGGGTCTTGCCGTACCACTGTGGAATCCACTGGGTGAACAGCAGGTTCATGATGCCCACGGCCAACAGCGGCGACAGAGCGATCCAGGGGTTGGGCAGCTTGATGTCGGCGGCGGTTTCCGGCTCGTTGCGCAGTTCGGTGCCATAACCCTCACCGGAGCGTTGTGCTTTGTTGCGCTGGCGCTGGAGAAACAGCATGCCGGCACAGAACACGAAAATCGTGCCGATTACACCCAGCCATGGTGCCGCCCAGGCGGTGGTGTTGAAGAACGTGGTCGGGATGATGTTCTGGATCTGCGGGGTGCCGGGCAGGGCGTCCATGGTGAACGAGAACGCGCCCAAGGCGATGGTCGCTGGGATCAGGCGCTTGGGGATATTGCTCTGGCGGAACATTTCAGCGGCAAACGGATAAACCGCGAACACCACCACAAACAGCGACACGCCGCCGTAAGTGAGCAGGGCGCAGACCAGCACGATCACCAACATGGCCTGGCGCGTGCCGAGCAAACGAATCGCGGCTGCGACGATGGAGCGCGAGAAACCGGACAGCTCGATGAGCTTGCCGAATACGGCGCCAAGCAGGAATACCGGGAAGTACAGCTTGATAAAGCCAACCATTTTTTCCATGAACACACCGGTGAAGGCAGGTGCGACGGCGGAAGGGTCGGTCAACAGAACGGCGCCGAGGGCGGCAATCGGGGCAAAAAGGATAACGCTGTAGCCACGGTAAGCAGCCAGCATCAGCAGCGCGAGGGCTGCCAAGGCAATGATCACACTCATGGTGTGTCTCCTGGATTGTTATTTTTTTAAGGTAGTACGATGTGGGGAGGGGCTATAGCGAGTTTCGTGCCAAAAGCATAAGGCATTGAAATATAAGGATTTATTGTTCTTGGAAAGATTGGCTGTCTCTGTTTGGAGATTTTTTTGTGCCTGAAAAGATCGCAGCCTGCGGCAGCTCCTACAGGGAAACGCTAAAACCCTTGTAGGAGCTGCCGCAGGCTGCGATCTTTTGACCTGTGAAATATCTATAAATAGAGATGCGTATCTCGTTATGGAGACTCAGCAATCCCCAACGCCACCATTTTCTTGTACAGCGTCGACCGCCCAAGCCCCAGCCGCGCCGCCGCTTCAATCACCTTGCCCCCGCATTGCGCCAGGGTGGTTTCGATCAAGTGCCGGTCGAAGCGCTCCCGCGCCGCGCTGAACGTCTCGTGTTCCAGCGGCTCGAGGGGCAATGGCGCCACGCGCTCAACCGGGGTAAACGTCCCGATGGCGGCGCGGATGTCCGTTGCCGAAAGCCGCAGGTCATCACTGAGCAACGCGGCCCGCTCCAACACGTTGCGCAGTTCGCGAATGTTTCCCGGCCAGGCGTGTTGCCCGAGCAGATCCAGCGCTTCACTGTGCAACTCGTGCTGACTGCGCAGTTCTTCAAGGATCGCCTCGCTGAGCGCTGGCAAGTCGTCGAGACGGTCGCGAAGCGGTGGCACCTGGATTGGCAAGACATTGAGGCGGTAATACAAATCCGCACGAAACTCGCCGCGCTTGATCGCCGCTTCTAGGTCGGTCGAGGTTGCAGCGATCACCCGCACATCGCTCTGGATCACCTCGTTAGAGCCCACCGGTTCGAATTCCTTTTCCTGCAACACGCGCAATAATTTACTTTGCAGCGGTAACGGCATGTCGCCGATTTCATCGAGAAACAACGTGCCGCCCTGGGCGATTTGCAACTTGCCGGCGCGGCCCTTGCGATCAGCGCCGGTAAAGGCCCCCGGTGCTGTGCCGAAGAACTCGGCCTCGAGCAACGATTCCGGAATCGCCGCGCTGTTGATGCTGACAAACGCCTTGTGCGCTCGCGGCGAAGCATTGTGGATCGCCTGCGCCAGCAACTCCTTTCCGGTGCCGGTTTCGCCGAGCAACAACACCGGGGATTCGGTGCTGGCGCTGCGCCGGGCACGCCGTTTGACTTCAAGGCTGGCGGCGCTGGTGCCAATGAAGTGGGCGAAGTTGTATTTGGTCTGCCGCGCCCGCAACAGTGAGCGGGTCGATGCCAATTCTTCCTGCATGCTCATGTAACGTTTGAGCATCGGCGAGAGACTTCGCAATTCATCGAACAGGGCAAAGCCGATCGCGCCGATGACTTCGCCGGCATCGTCATGAATCGGCAGGCGCATGACCACCAAGGGTTCTTTGGGCGTGTCCTGCATGTCGAGCAGGATCGGCCGGCCGGTGCGCACCACTTCACGCAGCAGGCTGCCGGGGATCACGCTTTCGCAGGCCTTGCCGATGGCGCCCTCGGCCGATTGCAGGCCGAAGCGCCGGGCATAGCGCTCGTTCATCCAGACGATGTTGGCGTCGCGGTCGACGATCACCGTGCCTTCACTCGACTGCTCGATGATCTCGAACAACGAGCGGATCGCCAGCAGGCGGACGCGCTGGTAGTCCTTGAGGCTTTCGGTGGTGTTCATGGAATATCGGTCCTGATTTTAGGTTGTCACTACCGGCCTCATCGCGGGCAAGCCCGCTCCCACAGGTTTTGTGCGTTCCCTGTGGGAGCGGGCTTGCCCGCGATGGCCGCGACCCGGTTCAATGTCATGCGCCGGATTATGCCTGCCCCACATGCGCCGCCGCCAACAGCTCCTTGGTGTACGGATGCTGCGGCGCATCGAATACGTCGTGGCTGGCACCGCTTTCCACCACCTTGCCATCCTTGACCACGATCATGTCGTGCGCCAGGGCGCGGACCACCGCCAGGTCATGGCTGATGAACAGGTAGGTCAGGCCATGTTTTTCCTGAAGCTGACGGAGCAGGGCGACCACCTGTTTTTGCACCGTGCGGTCCAGCGCCGAGGTCGGTTCGTCGAGCAGAATCAAAGCCGGTTTCAGCACCAGCGCCCGGGCAATCGCAATGCGTTGGCGCTGGCCACCTGAAAACTCGTGGGGATAGCGATGACGGCTTTGCGGGTCCAGGCCAACTTCCTGCAAAGCCCGAATCACCTCGGCATTGCACTCTTCGGCGCTTAACTGGCTATGCACCTCCAGGCCTTCGCAAATAATCTGCTCTACCGACATTCGGGGGCTGAGGCTGCCGAAGGGGTCCTGGAACACCACCTGCATTTTCTTGCGCCATGGCCGTAGTTCTTTCTGCGACAAGCCATCGAGCGCTTCACCCTGAAAACGGATGCTGCCTTCGGAATCCAGCAGGCGCAGGATCGCCTGGCCCAGCGTCGATTTGCCCGACCCGGATTCGCCAACGATGCCCAGGGTCTTGCCACGCTGGATGCTCAAGCTGATGCCGTCTACTGCATTCAAAAACGTCTTCTTGCGAAACAGTCCGCCACCCACGGTGAATTGCACGCGCAGGTCGTCCACTTCCAGCACTTTCTCGCGCTCGTCCCGCGGCAACGCTTCACCCTCGGGCTCGGCGTTCAGCAGCACGCAACTGTAGGGGTGTTTCGGTTCGGTAAAAATGGTCTCGCACGTGGCTTGCTCGACAATTTCCCCGGCCTTCATCACGCAGACCCGCTGGGCAATGCTGCGCACCAGATTGAGGTCGTGGCTGATCAGCAGCAATGACATGCCGAGCCGCCGCTGCAATGATTTGAGCAGCAACAGAATCTTGCGCTGTACGGTAACGTCGAGCGCGGTGGTGGGTTCGTCCGCAATCAACAGCTCCGGCTCGCAGGCCAGGGCCATGGCGATCATCACTCGCTGACGCTGGCCGCCGGACAGTTGATGGGGATAAGCCTTTAGCCGTTCTTGCGGTTTCTGGATGCCCACCAGATGCAGCAGCTCAAGAATCCGCGCCTGTGCCGCTTTGCCGGCCATGCCTTTGTGCACGAGCAGGGTTTCGCCAATTTGTTTTTCGATGCTGTGCAGAGGATTCAAGGAGGTCATCGGCTCCTGGAAGATCATCGCAATCCGGTTACCGCGCAGTTCACGCAATTTCTTGGCGTCGGCACCCACCAGTTCCTGGCCTCGATAGCGGATGCTCCCGGTCGTCTCGGTCCCGCATTCAGGCAGCAATTGCAGGATCGAGTGCGCAGTTACCGATTTGCCTGAGCCGGACTCACCCACCAGCGCCAGGCACTCGCCGGGGTGAATGTCCAGGCACAGATTACGCACGACGGTCTGGCCGCTGAAGGCTACGCTGAGGTCACGGATTTCGATCAGATTGGTCATGTCTACAGTCCGTATCAAGACCGTGGATCAAAGGCGTCGCGCAGCGCTTCGCCAATGAACACGAGTAAAGAAAGAATCAGCGCCAGGGTGAAAAACGCAGTCAACCCCAGCCACGGTGCTTGCAGGTTTTGCTTGCCTTGGCCGATCAATTCGCCCAGGGATGCGCTGCCGGCCGGCATGCCGAAACCGAGGAAGTCCAGTGCTGTGAGGGTCGATATGGCGCCGGTGAGAATGAACGGCAGATAGCTCAAGGTCGCGTTCATGGCGTTGGGCAGGATGTGCCGCACGATCACCTTGCGATCGCTCAGGCCCAGCGCTCGCGCCGCCTTGACGTATTCCAGATTGCGGCCGCGCAGGAACTCGGCGCGCACCACATCCACCAGCGCCAGCCATGAAAACAGCGCCATGATCCCCAGTAGCCACCAGAAGTTCGGCTCAACGAACCCCGACAAAATAATCAGCAAATAGAGCACCGGCAGGCCGGACCAGACTTCCAGCAACCGCTGGCCCAGCAAATCCACCCAGCCGCCGTAATAGCCTTGCAGGGCACCAGCGGCGATGCCGATCAACGCACTGACCAATGTCAACATCAAGGCAAACAGAATCGACACCCGCGCACCGAAAATCACCCGGGCCAAAACGTCCCTTGCCTGGTCGTCGGTGCCCAGCCAGTTCACTTCCGAAGGCGGGCTCGGTGCAGGTTTGTTCAGGTCATAGTTAGGCGTGTCATCGCTGAACGGGATCGGCGGGAACAGCAGCCAGCCGCCGTCTTTCTTGATCAGTTTCTGCACGTAGTCGCTGCGGTAATCGGCCTGGAACGGCAGTTGCCCGCCGAACTCCTGTTCGGTGTAGCGCTTGATGGCAGGGAAGTACAGAGAGCCTTGATAACTGACCACCAAGGGCTTGTCGTTGGCGATGAGTTCGCCGCCCAGGGTCAACAGGAACAAGCCGACAAACAACCACAGGGACCACCAGCCACGGCGGTTTTTCTTGAAACGTTCGAATCGACGTCGGCCTAACGGCGAAAGCTTGAACATCAGGCGTTCCTCGCGGCGAAGTCGATGCGCGGATCGACCAGCGTGTAGCACAGGTCGCCCACCAGTTTTATCAGCAGGCCGAACAGGGTGAAGATGAACAGCGAACCGAACACCACCGGATAGTCCCGTGAAACGGCGGCTTCGTAGCTCATGCGGCCCAGACCGTCGAGGGAAAAGATCACTTCGATCAGCAGTGAGCCGGCAAAAAACACGCTGATGAAGGCCTGGGGAATCCCGGACACCACCAGCAACATGGCATTACGAAACACATGGCCGTACAGCACGCGGCGTTCGCTCAGGCCCTTGGCGCGGGCTGTGACCACGTACTGGCGAGTGATTTCATTGAGGAACGAATTTTTGGTGAGGATGGTCAGGGTCGCGAAGCCACCGATCACCAATGCCGTCACCGGCAATACCAGGTGCCAGAAGTAATCGGCGATTTTGCCCACGGTCGACAGTGACTCGAAGTTGTCCGACACCAGCCCGCGTACCGGGAACCAGTTCAGCGAAGTCCCCCCGGCGAAGACCACGATCAGGAACATGGCGAAGAGGAACGCCGGCATCGCGTAGCCGATGATGATCGCGGTGCTGCTCCAGATATCGAAATGACTGCCATGGTGCACGGCCTTGCGGATACCCAGCGGAATTGACACCAGGTATGTGATCAGCGTCGCCCAAAGACCCAGGGAAATGGTCACCGGCATTTTCTGCAGGATCAGGTCAGTGACCGTGGCTCCCCGGAAAAAGCTCTTGCCGAAATCCAGTCGAGCGTAACTGGTCAGCATCAGCCACAGGCGCTCGTGCGCAGGCTTGTCAAAACCGTACTGTTTTTCGATGTCCTTGATCAGTTGCGGGTCGAGGCCTCGGCTGGCCCGGGAACTGGTCATGGTCTCGCTTGAACTGCCACCGACACTGGCGCCGCCAATGCCTTGCAAGTGGGCGATGGCCTGTTCCACCGGCCCGCCCGGCGCGGCCTGGACGATGACGAAATTGACCAGAAGAATGATCACCAGCGTCGGAATGATCAGCAGCAAACGCCGCAGAATGTAGCCCCACATCAATGCGGTCCTCCGGGTTTGCCACGGCGGATGCGCTCGGCGGTCATTTCCTGGTTGGTCAGCGGCGTGGTGCTCATTTCCCACCAACTCTCGATGGCTTCGTCATTGCTGGCCTGCACGTTCGGTATGCCGAAGCGGTTCCACCAAACGGTGGACGTTCCTGGCGGGTAATAGTTGGGAATCCAGTAGTAGTTCCATTGCAGCACCCGGTCCAGCGCATGCGCGTAGCGCAGCATGTCGGCCTGGGTATTGGCGCGTACCAGTCCGGTGATCAACGTATCGACCGCCGGGTTTTTCAATACCATGTAATTGTTGGAGCCCGAATCGGTGGCCGCGGCCGAACCGAAATAGTTGAACAGCTCGCCGCCCGGAGAGGTCGTGACCGGGTAGCCGGTGACGATCATGTCGTAGTCGCGACTCATCAGGCGATTGACGTACTGCGACGAGTCGATGCGACGGATGTTCAGGTCGATGCCGATCTGCTTGAGGGTGCGTTTGTAGGGCAGCAGCAGGCGATCCATGCCGTTCTGGCTGACCAGGAAGGTAAAGCTGAGCGGCTCGCCATCGGCATTGACCAGTTGATCACCTTGCGGCTTCCATCCGGCCTGCTCCAGCAGCTCCAGGGCTTGCAGTTGCTTGTCACGGATAATGCCGCTGCCATCGGTTTTCGGCGCCTGGAAGACCTGGGTGAAGACTTCGTCGGGAATCTGTCCGCGTAACGGTTCGAGAATCGCCAGTTCGCCAGCGTCCGGCAGTTGCCGGGCGGCGAGCTCAGTGTTGGAGAAAAAACTCTGCTGGCGGATGTACATGTTGCGCATCATCTGCCGATTGCTCCATTCGAAGTCCCAGAGCATGACCAGCGCCTGACGCACCCGGCGGTCCTGGAACATGGGTTTTTGCAGGTTGAACACAAAGCCTTGGGACGGCTGCGGCGCTTCGACGGCCAGATGCGCCTTTTGCAGGCGCCCATCGCTCAACGCCGGGCTTTCGTAGCCGATGGAGTAGCCGGTGGCGGAAAACTCGCGGTTGTAGTCATAGGCGCCGCCTCGCAAGACTTGGCGGGCAACGTCGGTATCACCGAAGTACTCGATGCTGAAGTGATCGAAGTTGTACAAACCACGGCTGACCGGCAGATCCTTTCCCCACCAGTCGGCGTTGCGCTCGAAGGTGATACTGCGCCCTGAATCGACCTTGCCCACTTTATAGGGGCCGCTCCCCAGCGGAGGCTCATAACCGCCACCACCAGCGAAATCGCGGGTTTTCCACCAATGCTCGGGAAATACTGGCAGGGTGGCGATATCCAATGGCAGGGTACGGTTTTCGTTGTTCTTGAAGTCGAAGCGCACGGTCAGCGGCGACTCCACTTCAACACCTTTGACGTCGGCGAACTGCGTGCGATACCGCAGGCTGCCCTGGGTCATCAGCAGGTCAAAGGTGTAGCGCACATCATTGGCGGTGATCGGTTTACCATCGGCAAAACGCGCCTTTGGGTTGAGATAAAAACGCAGGGACAGTCCGTCATCGGAGCGCTCCATTTTCTGCGCTACCAGGCCGTACACCGTGTAAGGCTCGTCCAGCGAACGCTGGGCCAACGGCGAATAAAGCAGGCCGTCGATCTGCGAGACGCCGATGCCTTTGTCGATGTACGGCAAGACATGGTCGAAATGCCCGATCTCGATAGCCGAACGACGCATCGTCCCGCCCTTGGGCGCCTGCGGATTGGTGTAGGCAAAATGACTGAAGCCCGCCGGATACCTGGCCGGCTCGCCGTATACGGTCAATGCATGTTGCGGTGCAGCGTTCACACCGGCGGCGCCGAACAGCAAGGCCACGGCAGTGAATAACAAAGTAGGGAAAGCCAGTCGCATTGTCAGCCTTAGAGCCGGGTGGTCGTTAACGACAATTTGTACGCTAGCGGCGCGTCCCTCGCCAGCCGAATTACGTATGTGAAACACAACGGCCCACCAAAAAGGCGGGCCGTAGCGTAGAGACAGCAGGCGTCGATCAGTCCTGACGGCTGGTCACTTCCAGCAGGTGATAACCGAACTGGGTCTTGACCGGGCCTTGCACGACATTGATCGGTGCGCTGAAGACCACGGTGTCGAATTCCTTGACCATCTGGCCAGGACCGAACGAACCCAGATCACCGCCCTGGCGGCTGGAAGGGCAAGTGGAGTTCGCCTTGGCGATTTCGGCGAAATCTGCGCCAGCCTCGATTTGGGCTTTGAGTTCGTTGCACTTGTCTTCGCTGGCAACAAGAATGTGACGGGCAGTGGCTTTAGCCATGGAAAAATACTCCTTTCAATGTTCGGTAAAGTGCTGAGCCTACCGGATTCAGTGAGCGATTTCTTCTCAAAGTTCCATTACCGGCAGCCTGGGCGGCAGGCACCCTTTATAGCCCGGCTTTTTTCAGGCGTTCGGCGTGATGAACGTACAGATCAATCGGGTCGATGGTTGTTGGGCGCAGGCTGGTTGACTGGCTGATGACCTCCAGGTGGTCCAGCGGGTAGTCGGACCGGATGATCGTGCCCAAATGTGAGCTGTATCGGCCGACCAAGCCATCGTTTTGCCCGGCCTCAGTGATGAAGTATCGGGAAAGCGCCCGCATGAGTCCGTGTAGCGGGTTCAGGGCATTCGAACCTTCATCCAGGGGATTGTCCGGCAGAACGCCGCTCCAGGAGTAATAGCGCACACCATTGACCTCTTCACGACCCTTGCCGCCCCAGGTTTTAGGCAACCCTTGCGGGTATTTGTCGTTGAATTTTCCGACGCCTTCTGTGGTCAGGGCATTCAGCGCGGCGACGGCGTTTTGCGGAAGGGAAGGGTTGCCGCTGAGCAACGACAGGAAGTCTGCGAACAACGTCACGACCGTTTCAGCGACTTGCTCTGGCAAACGTCCCGGTTCGAGGGCCTTGCGAAGAAAGTCGGCCAGCTCCGATCCGTGGTTTGGCCCACTGACCGACGTCACAGAAGCGACCGACTGTGGCGCAACCGCAGCAACATACCTTGCAGCGAGTGCGCCCTGACTGTGACCGATCAGGTTGACTTTGTTGGCGCCTGTGCCGTCCAGCACCCGTTTGATCTGTGCCAGCAACTGTTCGCCCCGTGCTTCGTTGCTGTGGGTGGCCGATAAATGCGGTACGAAAACCCGGGCTCCCGCACTTCTCAGGGCTTGTTTTACGTCATGGAAGAGCCCGAACGGACCAATTCGGTCAAAGCCGAACAGTCCATGGACCAGCAGAATTGGGTAGTGAGTGTTTGCATTCCGTTGCATGGAATTTACCTTTTTTCGGAGGGTTAAGGAGGTGCCATGGGCCTCACTCTAAAGCACCCGGACGGGCGTGTGATGTATGAAAAAACCGCTGTAAGTTGATGAAAACGGTATAGAAATCGTACGAAAACTCGGATGTGTATGAAGTCTTGATCGGAATATCCAGGCATCTTTTCAGCGAGTAATGTGCTTCTTTGAACAATGGCCTACTGCACGCGTGCCCTTTTTCCTCTCCCGTAAGGACGATCTCCGGCATCGCGAACGGTTCGCATCGGGTTCAATAGGCCACCTTCGTTGCCTGATCCTCAAGGCGACACTCATTCCAAGGACCGGAACCGATACATGACTATTCACGAAACAAGCATTGCACTGCCATTGATGCCGTCCCCTCTGCTGGAACAAGCGCAGAACGGTGTGCTGGATCCTTCCGACCCCAGAGCGGTCATCAGGGTCCGTCCTTATCCGGGCATGACCTGCGGCGACAGATTGCTGTTGAGCTGGTCGGGCCTCGACATCGAAGGCCTGGTCTACACGCATCACACGACACGTTTTGTCAGTGAAGAGCAGGTTGGTCACGACATCGTATTTGTCGTGTCGAGTACCCACATCGCGGTACTTGACGGTGGTTCACTGGAAGTTTCCTACATGCTTCACACCGCCTCGCGGGCGTTTCCTGCGTATTCATCACGCTTGCAATTGAATGTCGGTGACGTCAGTCAGGACTTGCTGCCGGCGGTTGCAGTCGACGCAGTGGGCGGGACGATCGACCCGGAGCGGGTGCCTGAAGGCGCGCTTGTCACGATCAGGCCCTATGCCCGGATGGCTGAAGGTGACCGGATTTTGCTGGCGTGGGCGGGTGTTTCTGCGCAGGCAAGTTGCGACGATACGCTGGTGGTCGAGTCATTTGCAGTGGGCAATGAACTGTCCTTCTGGATCAATCCGGATTGCATTGCTCCCAATCTCGGTTCGCGTATTTCCCTCAGCTACTGCGTTCAGCAAAAGGGCCAGGTCCCTCGATATTCTGAGGAAGCGCGAATACTGATCGGTCCGCTGTCGCGCCAGCCATTGCTGCCTCCGTCGGTGCTGGAAGCAGAGGAAGGCTCGCTCGACCTGCAGGATGCGATGGATGGCATCACCGTCGTGATCAATGGCGCACAAACCGAAGAGGGTGAGTTGGTGTACCTGAAATGCGATGGCGACTATTTCAATCACCGCGATGACCGCGAGATAACGAGGGAGATGGCCGGTGAGCCATTGGTGTTCATCGTTCCCTACAGGTTCTGGCGTGAGCACCGGGGCACGACGATTCGAGTCGCTTACTCCGTAGAGCGGCTTGATGACGAGAGTCAGGAGTCAGAGGCGACGTTGGTTCAGGTGCAGGCCTAGAAACTGCAGGCGCCACCAACCAGTCGCGATTTGACGACTGGTTGGTGGTCGCATGGTTACTGCGAGGTGCGCTGTGCACGCAATTGATCTGCTGCCCGACGCAGCAGTGCTTCCGTGCTGCTCCACCCCAGGCAGCCATCGGTGACCGATACACCATATTTCAGCGGCGAACCCAGCGGCTGGCAACCCTCGAACAAATGGCTCTCGATCATCATGCCGATCAGCGAGCGATCACCGTGCAGGCGTTGTTCAAGCACGTCATTGAATACCGCGGGCTGGCGCAACGGGTCTTTACCGCTGTTGGCGTGGCTGCAATCGACCATGATTCGGGCGGGAATCTTCAGCTTGGTCAAGTCGGCGTGCACCTTGGCAATGCTGGCGCGGTCGTAGTTCGGTCCGTGATGGCCGCCGCGCAGTACCAGGTGGGTATCCGCGTTGCCCGGAGTCTGGATAATCGCCGGATGGCCCTGGCTGTCGACGCCGAAATGCCGATGTGGATGGGCAGCCGAGCGCATGGCGTCACTGGCCACGGTTACACCACCATCGGTGCCGTTTTTGAAACCGACCGGCATGCTCAGGCCGCTGGCCATCTCCCGGTGGATTTGTGACTCGGTGGTGCGGGCACCGATGGCGACCCAACTGAGCAAGTCATCGAAGTAACCGGCCGCCATCGGTTGCAGCAATTCGGTCGCTACCGGCAATCCAAGCTGAAGCATTTCGCGCATCAGGTCACGGGACAAGGTCAGGCCAGCGGCCATGTCGTCGCTGCCATCGAGGTGCGGATCGTACGCCAGACCTTTCCAGCCGACGGTGGTGCGGGGTTTTTCGACATAGGCGCGCATCACCAGCAGCATGTCTTCACTGACATCGGCGGCCAGGCGGGCCAGGTTGCCGGCGTATTCGAGCGCTGATTCGGGATCGTGAATAGAGCAGGGGCCAACAATGACCAACAGGCGAGAATCATGGCCATCAAGGATCGCGCGGACCGCTTGGCGGTGGGCAGCGACTTGCTGGGTCAGGGCATGGGTCAGCGGCAGTTGCTGCTTGAGTTGCAATGAGCTGGGCAGACGCAGGGTCAGCGATTCATTGGCAGGGCTCAGGGTGGACAGTGGCAGAGCAGAGACGGACGAATTCATGTTCAGGCTTCCTGGGCTGGCAGCGGGTTCACCCGCGTGCTCGGCCCTAGTGGGGTGTTCGACAATTAGCCGGATTGGCTGCGTGTGTGTGCTTGCCACCTGTGGGTGACCGATCGGAGGCGGCAGGCTGTCCCGAACGGAGGGTGGTAAATCGCCAGGCGGTAAAACTGTCGTAACGGTAATAAGTGGCGTAGTTCATGTTCTGGATCCTCTGAATGTCTGGCGTGTCGCAAAAAGTGCTGGGGCTGAAAAAACAAAACCCCCGGTCGGGAGGCCGACCGGGGGTTGAGAATTCTCTGGTGGCGACCCGTTTAAAGTGGGCGCCGTGTGGGTATCAGGCGCGCCAGTGGCTAAACCAATACCCAAAATAAAAGCTGACCGGAGCGCAAACGTCGTTCACCCGGGCAGCCGCAACCGAGCGCAGGGCGCTGGCGGATGAAAGCTGTGAGAGGGCGTTTAACATTGTCTGTCTCCGATGGATGCGCCGAGCTTACTAGAGGCCGGTGCGAGGATTCAATCAGAAAATGCTATTGCTCACTGATGGCGTTTTCTATCGATTGAGCGCTGCAAAGGCTGTGACACACTTCGCGCTACAGCAATAAAACAACATTACAAGGACGAACAAGGAGGCTCAATGGAGTTCAAATGGCATGCCGCGACCGAGGGTGATCTTGAATTCGCGCGAAACCTGACCTGCCGCAATATGTTGCCCTATTACATTCAGCACGATCTGTTGTGGCAAGACAAAGCGTTCGATGTGGCGTGGGCGGGGCGAGACAATCGCTTGATCGTGAGTGACAACGTGCAGCTCGGATACGTCAGCCTGAGTCGAGACGCCAGGGCGTTGTACATCCGCGAACTGCAGATTGACGAAGCATCCCGGGGGCAGGGCGCGGGTTCCTGGGTAATCGATCAGGTTTTTGCCCTGGCGCGCACAGAACGGCTAGCGGCATTGCGGTTGACAGTGTTTGAAAATAACCCGGCGCGGGCGCTGTATGAAAGAAAGGGACTACAGGTGGTCGGTGCGGACGAGTGTTTCCTGAGGATGCAGCTTGACGTCCATGAGCCGTATCGCTGAAACACGCATGCCACAAGCCTTTCAAGATGAATTGAAACTTTTTATCTGCTGCTTTCTGCTAGGTCTGCCAGTCGCTTTTTGCTAAGGTGTCGGCAACCCAATAAGACCATATTGCGAGGTGTCTGCTTGATTAGGGTGCTAGTAGTCGATGACCATGATCTCGTTCGTACAGGCATTACACGAATGCTGGCTGACATCGACGGCCTGCAAGTGGTCGGCCAGGCTGAATCAGGTGAGGAATCCCTGCTCAAGGCGCGTGAGCTCAAGCCCGATGTGGTGTTGATGGATGTCAAAATGCCTGGCATTGGTGGTCTTGAAGCCACCCGCAAACTGTTGCGCAGCCATCCGGATATCAAAGTCGTCGCGGTGACAGTGTGCGAGGAAGACCCGTTTCCTACACGGCTGCTGCAAGCCGGCGCGGCGGGCTATCTGACCAAGGGCGCCGGTTTGCCGGAAATGGTCCAGGCCATCCGCCTGGTCTTCGCCGGTCAACGCTACATCAGCCCGCAAATTGCCCAGCAGCTTGCGATCAAGTCTTTCCAGCCGACCAACGATTCGCCGTTCGATGCCTTGTCGGAACGGGAAATCCAGATTGCATTGATGATCGTCGGTTGTCAGAAAGTACAAATTATTTCCGACAAACTGTGCCTGTCGCCGAAAACCGTTAATACCTACCGTTACCGCATTTTCGAAAAGCTTTCGATCAGCAGTGATGTCGAGTTGACGCTGTTGGCGGTACGTCACGGCATGGTCGATGCCAGCCTCTGAAAATGACCCAATCCTTTGATCCAGGCGCCTTCCTGTCAACCGTCAGCGGGCGCCCCGGCGTGTATCGCATGTTCGACAGCGATGCGCGTCTGCTTTACGTCGGCAAGGCCAAGAACCTCAAGAGTCGCCTTTCGAGCTACTTCCGCAAAACCGGTCTGGCGCCAAAGACGGCTGCCTTGGTAGCGCGAATCGCTCAGGTCGAAACGACCATCACCGCCAATGAAACCGAAGCCCTGTTGCTTGAGCAGACGCTGATCAAGGAATGGCGTCCGCCGTACAACATCCTGCTGCGCGACGACAAATCCTACCCGTACGTTTTTCTCTCCGATGGCCAGTTCCCGCGATTGAGCATCCATCGTGGGGCAAAAAAGGCCAAGGGCAAATATTTCGGTCCGTACCCCAGCGCCGGTGCCATTCGCGAAAGTCTGAGTCTGCTGCAAAAGGCGTTTTTTGTTCGCCAATGCGAAGACAGCTATTACAAGAACCGCACCCGTCCATGTCTGCAATACCAGATCAAGCGCTGTAAAGCTCCCTGCGTCGGCCTGGTGGAGCCCGAGGTGTATGCCGAAGATGTTCGGCACTCGGTCATGTTCCTCGAAGGCCGCAGCAATGCGCTGGCCGACGAGTTGTCTGCCGGCATGGAAGAGGCAGCGATCAATCTCGAGTTCGAGCGCGCCGCCGAATTGCGCGACCAGATCTCTTTACTGCGCCGGGTCCAGGACCAGCAGAGCATGGAAGGCGGAACCGGCGACGTCGATGTGATTGCAGCATTCGTCAACCCGGGCGGTGCTTGCGTTCATTTGATCAGCGTGCGTGGCGGGCGTGTATTGGGCAGCAAGAACTTCTTCCCGCAAGTGGGTATAGAAGAGGACGTTTCCGAGGTCATGGCGGCGTTTCTTGGCCAGTACTTCATCAGCAGCCCTGAGCGCGACTTGCCGAGTGAGTTGATCGTCAACGTGGTCCATGACGACTTCCCGACATTGATTGCAGCCATTGATGAGCTGCGTGGTCGTGAGCTGAGCATCAGTCACCGGGTGCGTGGCACGCGGGCACGCTGGCAGCAACTGGCGGTCACCAACGCCGAGCAGGCCCTGAGTGCGCGCCTGGCGAATCGTCAGCACATTACGGCGCGTTTCGATGCGCTGGCAGAGGTGCTGAAGCTCGACGAGCCACCGCAGCGTCTGGAGTGCTATGACATCAGTCACTCCAGCGGTGAAGCGACGGTGGCGTCTTGCGTGGTATTCGGCCCCGAAGGTCCGATCAAGGCAGACTACCGTCGCTACAACATCGAAGGCGTTACCGCCGGCGATGATTACGCGGCGATGCACCAGGCGCTGACCCGGCGCTTCAGCAAGCTGAAGGACGGGGAGGGCAAGCTACCGGATATTTTGCTGGTGGACGGCGGCAAAGGGCAGTTGTCCATGGCGCGTGACGTGCTCAACGAACTGGCGGTGCCTGATCTGATTCTGCTCGGTGTCGCCAAGGGGGCAACGCGCAAGGCGGGTTTCGAAACGTTGTACCTCAACGATGCCGCTCACGAGTTCACCCTGCGCGGTGATTCGCCCGCCTTGCATTTGATCCAGCAGATCCGCGACGAAGCCCACCGTTTTGCGATTACCGGGCACCGCGCCCGACGCGGCAAAACTCGCCGAACGTCTACGCTTGAGGGCGTTGCCGGAGTCGGGCCAACACGTCGTCGCGATTTATTGAAACATTTTGGTGGATTGCAGGAGCTGTCTCGTGCCAGCATCGAAGAGATCGCCAAAGCTCCCGGGATCAGTAAAAAGCTCGCAGAGTTGATTTATGCAAATCTGCACAGCGAGTAGAATGCCCCCTCACCTCGTAGCCAGTTGTGCCGATGAATATCCCTAATCTGATTACCGTTCTACGCGTCCTGCTCATACCGATCTTCATTTTGCTGTTTTACCTGCCATACCAATGGAGCTACCTGGCGTCCGCGTCGGTGTTCGCATTTGCCGCGGCCACAGACTGGCTGGACGGGTATCTGGCCCGCCGTCT
This sequence comes from Pseudomonas azerbaijanoccidentalis, assembly GCF_019145495.1. Classification (GTDB taxonomy): domain Bacteria; phylum Pseudomonadota; class Gammaproteobacteria; order Pseudomonadales; family Pseudomonadaceae; genus Aquipseudomonas; species Aquipseudomonas azerbaijanoccidentalis. The sequence goes on from NZ_JAHSTU010000001.1 coordinate 267,995, forward strand.
GGAGCAGAGCACGCCATTCGGGGCCTTTCTGGACCCCGTTGCCGACAAGCTGATGGTTGCCGTTGCCCTGGTTCTGCTGGTACAGGAACACGGCAATCTGTGGCTCACGCTGCCGGCTGCGGTCATCATCGGTCGAGAGATCGTTGTTTCGGCCCTGCGCGAATGGATGGCCGAACTCGGTGCCCGTGCCCACGTGGCCGTGTCGAACCTTGGCAAATGGAAAACCGCCGCGCAAATGCTGGCGTTGGTGATTCTGCTGGCCAATCCGTCGGACTTCAGCTTCTGGGTGCTGCTGGGTTACACCTTGCTCATGGTCTCCGCCGGCCTGACATTGTGGTCCATGGTCCAGTACTTGCGGGCTGCCTGGCCGCATCTGAAGACCGACGTTGAAAAGAAATAAAACTTTTTTGAATCAAGGGGTTGACGGGGCTTCTGGATTCTATAGAATGCGCCACACCAAGACGCGGGAATAGCTCAGTTGGTAGAGCACGACCTTGCCAAGGTCGGGGTCGCGAGTTCGAGTCTCGTTTCCCGCTCCAAGTTTGTACGCATTTGATGTCGCGCTACTGACAGCAAATGTTTTGAGGCCGAGTAGCAAAATGGTTATGCAGCGGATTGCAAATCCGCCTACGCCGGTTCGATTCCGACCTCGGCCTCCACTAATAAACAACCCCGTAGATCGATGATCTACGGGGTTTTTTATTGGGCGGTGTTAAGGCTAGTACGTTGCGTCGATTGCGACTTCGGTGACCACTGTAGAGAAGCTCTGTAGATCCATGATTTACGAAGCTTTTTTATTTTTCGCGCCAGCAAGAATTAGTCTCGAAAAATACCAATGCGTCCTTGCTTCACGGGGAAGGGATGTATATATTTCCACCCTCTGATTCACCGCGCTACCGCCCGAATGGCGAAACTGGTAGACGCATGGGACTTAAAATCCCCCGCTCGTAAGGGCGTGCCGGTTCGATTCCGGCTTCGGGCACCATCTACATCAAGGGTTTGCGAGCGAAAGCTAATGCAAACCCTTGTTTTTTTCCGGTTAGCTATTCTGAATATGTTGCGCAATTCACTGAGTTCAATGCATCAGGGAAGGAACAAGCGCGGCCAGTCGGTCGAACAGGACTGCATCTGTTAAATACATCATTTCACCGCTTCTGTGGTCTTCAGCTTCCCAGTCACCATTTGACAGCGGGCGGAAAAACACACGCTGATCGAACAGATTGGTAACACTCAGGCCTAGATGCCCCTGATTTTCAGAGGGTTCGAATTTCACCGTTTTCTCAATCACTTTTATAGAAAATGATTGAACGCAATCGGTGAATTCGGGAAGGATTGGCGAGTTCCTGGATGTTGAAATTTCCTGGATATCATCCAGAAGAGTTTCGATCTTGGAAAAAAGCTGTGGAGCTAACGCTTGGAGTCGAGCCCTTTGCTCTTCTTTATTACGACACTCTTTTTCCTTTGCCTCCGTGAGCTTTTTGATTTTTTCGATGAGAATGTCTCGGTTGCTCATGACTCAGTCCTTGATATTGAATGACGATCACTCCTGACCGAAATCTTTGGCATCAGCTTGATTTCGGCTCGCATGGAGCTGTTTGGCTTGGCTAGCTGATTCTTAGTCGCTCACAGATGTTTGCCACTGCCTATCGAACCTGCCTTGCGTCGATCTTCACCGGCAGGGTTGCCGCTGTTGATCAGCCGTCTTTCCAGCAAAATGTTTTGCAGCGCCTGACGGTCTGACGGGGCCAGTTGATGCTCGCGCTCCTTGAGCTCAAGCAGGATCGGGCTTGACCACTGTCGATAGGTTTGTTCCGCACTACGAATGGATGACATCGCTTCCTCCTTGAACCGGCTCCCGCCATTGAAGGCGCCGCTGTTCGATACGACACCCTAGACGAGGAAGCCTGATGCTGCCAATGCAGCACGTCGGACTAATTGTTGAAATGAGTGAAATGACGAGCGCTCCGAGATTTCGATTGGCTCGCCATTTCCTGCCCGCCACAGGAGGGGCGTGACCTGGTCGAAGCGTTCAAGCGCATGTCGTTGCGTGAAATCCTGCAAGCTGCTGGCAAGGTGCAGTGAGCGAACAACGCGTTTCCAACTATTTGGCTTTCCAGCTGCCACCACCGGTTTCGCAATCGATTTTGGCTTGCGCGAGGTTTTCGGCGTTGTAGTAATACGTCGATACTTGCGCGTTCTCAGGAATGTTTGGGGCCTTGCTGTTTTTGTCTTTGCTGGTGGATTGAGGGTTGGCCAGCGACTCGGGCGTCAGCCTGCCCACGCAAGTGGCCTGGTAGCGATCTGCACACTGCGCGACTTTCTTCTTGGTGCTACTGAGCATTTCCTTGCTTTCATTGCTGCACGACCAATCGATGGCGTCGACGGGCATGTTTTCGTATTCATAGCAGGTGTGGGATTCGATAACCGGAACGGAAGGGCTTTGCGAGCGGGTGATGACATCGCAGCCTTGGGCCATTGTCAGGGCAGGGCAAAGGCTGGCGATCAGAAGCAACAGTCGACTGTTCATGCAGATTTCCTCACCAATAGCCCCTTGGATCAGAAGGCTTACAGGATTTGAAAGACAATCGGCCGTCGCGTTCAATTCGTTTAAGGGCTTGCAGGTTTGGCGGCCAACCGCGGCCGCCAAACCGATGAGCTAAACGAAAGGTTGGCCCGTGAAACCACGAGGCAGTCGTTGCTGGCCGGCCATGGCAGTAAGCCGTTCGGTCCAGGCCTGGCGCCAGTCGTTGACGGTATGAATGGCTTTGGCTTTGCGCGCGGCCCGACGTGCTGCGTTACGCTCGGTTTTGCGTGCTTCCTTGAACGCGTCGGTATTGCGGCAGCTTCGGCATTTAACCCGGTTGAGTTCTCGGGTGGAGGTGAGATTGCTGCCCTTATGACCGCAGGCCAGGTGCCCGCTGATTTTGAAGTGAGTAACCATCAAACGTCTCCTTCGTGACGTGTGATCGTTGGACCTCACGTGAACGTGGACGTTCGTGGCTTTGCCGGGGCAAAAAAATCCCGGCGTCTGGCCGGGTGGGGAGCAGCACGAATAGCGCAGGCAGGCACATGCCCGGTGACAAGAAGGTCGCCGATCACGTGTCCCGCGTCGGTACGTGTTTCGTATCGATTGTCTGGATCAAATCATCTGAACCGTGGCAGCGGTGGCTCAACAGGCTTGAGCGACGACAGGGTGTTGCGGATCAGTGGCGTATCCTTTTCGATGTCGTTCAGACGATCGCGGATTCTGAGGGCCGTTGGATGACCGCCTTGATGGTCGACCCAATCGGCGATTTCCTTGCACGCGGCCGCCAAACGAACCTGGCGCGAATCAAGCAGGGTGAGCAGGGTGGTGATGGACTCTTTTTCGGACATGGGAAACACCTCCGTTGAAGACACCTGGCAGGGCAGTAAAAAGCCCGCAGGGAGCGAGCTGTCTACCGATGGGACGCTGGTCTTCCAGCTCTCTTCAGTATAGACCCGTAAACGCCCGTGCAGGCTCGTCAGCCTTGCCGGGCTGTCACTTGTGATCGGGCATTCAACTGTCGGCAAACATGCCGCGCATCCTCTTCAAGATCGTAGCCGTCACCGATGAAACCGTTGGTACGGGTATCGGCGATGCGGTACCAGACCGCAGCGTCAGGTGGCAGGTGATCGGTTTCGCCGGCCCGACGGCCATGAATGATGATCTTGTTGCAGCGCTTCACGACGAATATGTCTTCCATGGCTTCACCGCAGCTGATTCATGTACAGATCAACTATAGAAGTCATTTGTCATCGTGCAAAAAATAGGCAGGTCAATTCGTCGGTTCAGACGCCAGCTTTTCCAACAGCATCGCCAGCGCGACTTCTTCGGCGCGCAGCCCTTTGCGCGTTCTCGGTCTGGGCAATTGCGCCAGTGCGCCGAGCAAAAAACCGTCGAGCACCCCTGGATGGATGTAGCACTTGCGACAGACTGCCGGCGTATTGCCCAACTGTTTGGCGACGTTTTTCACCATCTCCACCACGTGCCGTTTCGCTTCCGACTCGGGCTGCCACTGCAATTTGCGCAATACCGCCAGCGCCAGTGCGCTGCCGGCCCAGGTTCGGTAATCCTTGGCGGTGAAGTCGGCGCCGGTCAAGGTTTGCAGGTAGGCGTTGACGTCGGCTGAGGTGATGGTGTGCCGCTCTCCGTTTTCATCGAGGTATTGAAAGAGGTTTTGCCCGGGAATTTCCTGGCAACGCTTGATGATCCGCGCCAGTCGCCGGTCCTTCACGGTAATTTGATGTTCGATGCCGCTTTTGCCGCGAAACTGAAACAGGATCGCACTGCCATTGATCTCCACGTGGCGACTGCGCAGGGTGGTCAGACCGTAGGAGCGGTTGTCCCGGGCATATTGCGTGTTGCCGACGCGAATCAACGTGGCATCGAGCAAGGTGATGACGGTGGCCATGACTTTGTCGCGGCTGAAACCCGGCGCCGCCAATAACGCCTCCAGCTGTTTGCGCAGTTTCGGCAGGGCCTGGCCGAAGTCCCTCAGGCGCGAATATTTGTCGCTGTCGCGCACTTCGCGCCAGCGCGCGTGATAGCGGTACTGCTTGCGGCCACGGGCGTCGCGACCGGTGGCCTGCAAGTGGCCGCGCGGGTCGGTACAGATCCACACATCGGTGTAGGCCGGCGGCACGGCGAGGGCATTGATGCGCCGTATTTCCTCGGGGTCGGTGATGCGTTGGCCCGCCGGATCGAAGTAGCTGAATTTACCCCGCAGTTTTTTACGGGTGATGCCGGGCTGGGTGTCATCGACGTAATGCAGGTCGGAAGGCAGCGCATCGGGCATGGCGATTATCCTTGGTATGGGATCAGGGGCCGTTACAGCCATTGACCCCACGCCGATGCAGTCGTGCCGACGAAGTTACGCCAGCACGGCCACAGCCTTGATCTGCGCCCAAAGTTGCTGGCCCGGATGGACGTTCATCTGATCACGGGAATAGCGGGTGATGCGCGCCAGCAACGGCGTGCCTGCAGCGTCCAGGCGTATCAAAACGTGGGCGGCGTTGTCGGCATTCATTTCACTGACGACGGTGACCGGCAGGCGATTGAGGATGCTGCTTTGCTCGACAGCGTGCAGGCTCAGGCTTATGTCGCGGGCCTGTACTTTGCAGCGCAATGCCTGGCCCGGAACCATGGGTGTATGCGCCACGCGGATGGTCAGCGCTGTGTCGGGAAGTTGCAGGGTCAGCAACTGGTATTCGCCGTCATAGCTGCTCACACGCCCTTCAATCACGACGCCCGCGTCACTGCCCATCGCGAGTGGCAGGTCCAGGCGCGCCAGGGTTTGACCGATAGGACCGCTGGCCAGCGCCCGTCCTTCGCTGAGCAAAACAATGTGGTCAGCCAGTTGCGCCACTTCATCCTGGGAGTGGCTGACGTACAGCACCGGAATGTCCAGTTCATCGTGCAGCCGTTGCAGGTAAGGCAGGATTTCGCTTTTGCGCTTGGCGTCCAGCGCCGCCAATGGTTCGTCCATCAGCAACAGTTTGGGGCTGGTGAGCAGCGCGCGAGCGATCCCCACCCGCTGCCGCTCGCCGCCGGAAAGATGTTGCGGATGGCGATCCAGCAGATGACCGATGCCGAGCAATTCTGTCGCGTGGGCCATGTCGACCCGGCGCTGTTGTTTCGGGATGCGTTTGAGGCCGAACTCCAGGTTGGCCAGCACCGACAGATGAGGAAACAGGCTGGCTTCCTGAAACACGTAACCGAGGGCGCGTTTATGCGGCGCGACGAAAATCTGCTGTTCGCTGTCCTGCCAGACTTCGTCGTTGACCTGGACAAACCCCTGATCGGCTCGCTCCAGCCCGGCAATGCAGCGCAGGCATGTGGTTTTGCCCGAGCCGGAATGCCCATACAGCGCTGTGACGCCACGACCGGGCAACTGCAAATCGACATCCAGGGCGAACCCCGAATAATTCAGTTTCAAGCGCGTGTGAATCATTGATCAGCTCCAGCCCGTTTTGGTTTTTCGGCTGGAGTACAGCGCCAGCAAGACCGCAAAAGAGAACACCAGCATCGCCCCGGCGAGCCAATGGGCCTGGGCGTATTCCATGGCTTCGACGTGATCGTAGATTTGCACCGAGACCACGCGGGTCTTGTCGGGAATATTGCCGCCGATCATCAGCACCACGCCGAATTCGCCCACGGTATGGGCAAAGCCAAGGATGGCGGCGGTGATGAAACCGGGGCGGGCCAGTGGCAGCGTGACGCTGAAGAAGGTGTCCCAGGGATTGGCGCGCAAGGTCGCGGCCACTTCCAGCGGTCGAGTGCCGATGGCGGAAAATGCGTTTTGCAGCGGCTGGACCACGAACGGCATCGAATACAGCACCGAGCCGATCACCAGCCCTGCAAAACTGAACGTCAGGGTGCCGAGCCCCAGCGATTGGGTGAGCTGACCGACGAAGCCATGAGGGCCGAGCGCGAGCAGCAGGTAAAAACCAATCACCGTGGGCGGCAGCACCAGGGGCAGGGCAACGATCGCCCCGACCGGGCCGCGCAACCAGGATTGGGTGCGCGACAGCCATAACGCCAACGGAGTGCCAATGATCAACAGGATGACGGTCGTCAGGGACGCCAGTTTCAGGGTCAGCCAAATGGCGGAAAAATCGGCACTCGTCAGGGTCATTTAGAGTTGGTAACCGTAGGACTTGATGACAGCAGCAGCTTTCGGCCCCTTGAGGTAGTCAACCAGAGCCTTGGCGGCCGGGTTGTCCTTGCCCTTGTTGAGGATCACCGCGTCTTGTTTGATCGGGTCGTGCAGCTCGGCCGGAACGATCCACGCGGAGCCGCTGGTGACTTTGCCGTCTTTATAGATTTGCGACAAGGCAACAAAACCCAATTCAGCGTTGCCGGTGGACACAAACTGGAAGGCCTGGGTGATGTTCTGGCCCTCGACGATCTTGTCCTTGACCTGGTCGGTCAAGCCTTGCTTGGCCAAAACCTGGGTTGCCGCCAGGCCATACGGTGCGGCTTTAGGGTTGGCGATGGACAGATGCCTGTATTGGTTGTCAGCCAACACTTTGCCCTTGGCATCGACGTAGCCTTCTTTGGCCGACCACAGCGCCAGGGTGCCGATGGCGTAAGTGAAGCGCGAACCCTTGACGGTGTCGCCTTCGGCCTCAAGTTTTTGCGGTGTGGTGTCGTCCGCCGAGAGGAACACTTCAAACGGCGCGCCGTTCTTGATCTGGGTATAGAACTGGCCGGTTGCGCCGAACGAGGTCACCAGTTTGTGGCCGGTGTCTTTTTCGAAATCGGCAGCGATTGCCTGGATCGGTGCGGTGAAATTGGCAGCGACTGCCACTTGCACTTCGTCCGCCTGGGCGGAGCCGAGCGTGAAAGTTGCGAACAGGGTCGCCAGGCAGGCTGGGGCAAAACGTGAGGCGCGAATGGACATGAAACGGCTCCGTTATAGGCGGTGTTACGAGGGGGGATAAATCGCTATGTAGGAGAATATATAGCGAAATGCCTGTAAACGGAACGCACCGTATAGCGCACATTTTCATGTAGCAGCTGCCGAAGGCTGCGTTCGGGTCGGGCCGCGTTCGGACGAAGCGATCGTAAACAAGTGCACCCGGTGCATCAGTCAAACACTGCGCACCGGATTGACGACCGCTGCGCAGCCGGATGCAGCCTTTGGCAGCTGCTACGCGGGGTTAGCGGCGGAGCAGTTTCGCTAGGCCTTCTTCGGCCAGGCGGCGGGTCAGTTCTGCGGTGGTCAATTCCACGCCTAGCGTGAACGCCTGCCCGGCCCAGAGGTTGCTGAAATCGGCTTCGCCTTTGGCGCGCAACGGCATGAGAGCGCCACCGGCCAGCGGGAAGGCCGGCGCCTTGGCGCTCATCGGCCCAATCTCACGCATGACCCGGTTGAGGATGCCCCGTGCTGGGCGTCCAGTGAAAATGTTGGTTACCGCCGTTTCGCTGTCCTTGGCGGTACGCAACGCCTTGTGATGTGAGGCACTGACCTTGGCTTCCGGCGTAAACAAATAAGCAGTGCCCACTTGCACCGCCGAAGCCCCCAGCATGAAAGCCGCCGCGACACCGCGCGCATCGGCGATGCCACCCGCTGCAATCACCGGGACTTTAACTGCGTCGACAACCTGCGGCACCAAAGCGAAAGTCCCGACCTGGCTGCTCAGGTCATCACTGAGAAACATCCCGCGATGACCGCCCGCTTCGTAACCCATAGCGATGATCGCGTCGCAGCCATGCTGTTCCAGCCAAATGGCTTCTTCGACTGTGGTGGCCGACGACAGGACTTTGGCTCCGGTGGCTTTTACCCGATCAAGCAGGGTTTTTTCTGGCAGGCCAAAGTGAAAGCTCACGACTTCAGGGCGCAACTCTTCGATCACTTCACAGCTTGTCAGATCGAATGGAGCGCGATTGGATACTGGTGTCGGCGCATCGAAATCGACGCCCAGTTCGCGGTAATAGGGTTCCAGCAGATTTTTCCAGTCTTGCGCCCGTTGCTCGTCGGCGGTCGGCGATTGATGGCAGAAAAAGTTGACGTTGATAGGCCGCTGGCTGTGTTGGCGAATGGTCTTCAGCTCTTGGCGCAGTTGCTCGATGCTCAGCATGGCAGCGGGCATCGAACCCAGGCCCCCGGCGTTGCTGGCCGCGATGACCATTGATGAGTTGGTAGCGCCGGCCATCGGGGCCTGGATGATGGGCAATTCGATCCCGAGCAGATCAATAATGCGGGTGTCTGGCCATGGGCTCATTTTGAGTGTTCTCCGACATTGAAACCGGGCAGGGCGGTCGTAGCGGATTTTTGCAGCAATGACTGATCCAAAGCCAGTCATGTTTTCGCCCACCCATTTCGATGCAATGCGCCGCCACCGCCTCCCGCGACGTCACTGCGCCCCGCAGCATAGGGCCGCGAAAAAAGCATAGCCGCGGCCCATGGAAAAGCGCGAAGGTTTGGCGAATTGGCTTAAAGTCGAGTACGGGATTTTTTTGCGATATGGTATTTAAATCGCACCACAACGGGTGATCTCACCAGGAGGCAGTCATGTTCCAAGGTATTTTGATCGACAAAGACGAAAGCGGTTACCGGGCGACACTGCGACAAATCAACGAAGATCAACTGCCTGAAGGCGACGTCACAGTGTGTGTCGCGTACAGCACGCTGAACTTCAAGGATGGCCTGGCGATTACCGGCAGCAGCCCGGTGGTGCGAAAATTCCCAATGGTGCCGGGCATCGATCTGGCAGGTACTGTCGAAACCAGTGAGCACCCGGACTACAAGGCGGGCGATAAAGTCCTGCTCAATGGCTGGGGCGTCGGCGAAGGGCATTGGGGCGGCCTGGCGCAAAAGGCACGCCTCAAAGGCGACTGGCTGATTGCACTGCCCAAGGCATTCACTGAAGCACAGGCCATGGCCATTGGCACGGCTGGCTACACGGCGATGTTGTGCATCATGGCCCTGGAACGCAACGGGGTGACGCCTGAGCAAGGCGAAGTGCTGGTGACCGGTGCGAACGGAGGTGTCGGTAGTTTCGCCATCGCTTTGCTGAGCAAACTCGGCTATCGGGTCGTCGCTTCCACGGGGCGCCTGTCGGAGCACGAATACCTCAAACAACTGGGCGCTGGCGAAATCATCGACCGTGCCACGTTGTCAGAGCCCGGTAAGCCCCTGGCCAAGGAACGTTGGGCGGCAGTCATCGACTCTGTGGGCAGCCACACATTGGCCAACGCCTGCGCCAGTACCAAGTCCGAAGGCACCGTCGCCGCTTGCGGTCTGGCCCAAGGCATGGATTTCCCGGCCTCCGTCGCACCTTTCATTCTGCGTGGCGTAACCTTGGCCGGGATCAACAGCGTGACCCAGCCTAAAGCTCGACGCGAAGAAGCCTGGGGCCGTTTGGCCAAGGATCTCGACTTCGCGTTGCTGCCGCTGATCAGTCACGAGATCGGCCTGAGTGAAGCCATCGACGCCGCTCCGCGCCTGCTGGCCGGGCAATTGCGCGGGCGGGTTGTGGTGGACGTGAATCGCTGATTACTGCGCTTCGCGATCCAGTAATTGCCGTTTGCGCTCAACACCCCAGCGATACCCCGAAAGATTGCCATCGCTGCGCACCACGCGATGGCAAGGGATCGCCACCGCCAGGCTGTTCGCGCCGCAGGCTTGGGCCACGGCGCGTACCGCTTTCGGCGAGCCGATGCGCAGGGCAATGTCGGCGTAGCTGGCAGTGCTGCCAACCGGAATTTCCCGCAAGGCCTGCCAGACGCGTTCCTGAAACGCCGTACCGCGCACATCCAGCGGCAAGTCGAGGCCGATGGCCGGGGTTTCGATGAAGCCGACAACCTGCGCAATCAATCGCTCAAAGTCTTGATCGGCACCCATCAGATTGGCCCGGCGAAACTTGTCCTGCAGATCGCAGACCAGTTGATGGGGATCATCGCCGAGCAAAATCGCGCACACCCCACGCTCGCTCTGCGCCACCAGAATCGCCCCAAGCGAGCACTGGCCGACGGCAAAACGAATGTCGTTGTTGTGGCCGGCTGCGCGGTACTCGGCGGGTTTCATGCCCAGGAGCTGATCGGCGGCTTCATAAAAGCGACTGTTGGAGTTGAAGCCCGCGTCGTATAACGCCTCAGTTACTGATTGGCCATCCGCCAGGCGCTCGCGCACCCGACGGGAGCGGTGGGCAGCGGCGTAGCCTTTGGGCGTCAGGCCAGTGACGGCTTTGAACACACGGTGAAAATGAAAGCTGCTAAGCCCGGCGATCTCGGCCAACTCGTTCAGGGCCGGAAACGTCTCGGCGTTTTCAATCTGCCGGCACGCGGCAGCAACAGTGGCGGCGTGTTGCGCGGCGATGTCGCTCTGATCCTTGGCGGCGCGCTTGCTGGGCCGATATCCCGCCGCCTGCGCTAGCTCAGCGTTATCGAAAAATTCGACATTTTGTGGTTTCGGCAGTCGTGCCAGGCTGCTGGGGTTGCAGTAGATCCCGGTCGTTTTGACGGCGTACACAAACTGCCCGTCGGCCTGAGGGTCGCGTGCGACGACGGCGGCCCAGCGAGGATCGTTTTCGGTAGCGACTTTTGTCGTCTGGTTTGTCATGGCGATATGTCCGTTGACCCGTTTCCTGCAGATTAACCACGCGACTGTGTCGTCACACTCCGCTGCTTGCGGTCAAATTCCAATGCTTCAACCCGCGGTTCGAAAGGTGAAGTTGATCCGTTGTTCGCCCAAGCGCGGATGATGGCCTTCCTTGATCGGCAGAACACCGTGATAACGCAAGCGATCAACGCCACCCCAGACCACGATGTCGCCGTGCAGCAGCGGCACTTTTTGACTTTTGTCGCTCCGTTCAAAACCACCGAACAGGAACATCGCCGGTAAACCCAGGGATACCGAGACGATGGGCGCAGCGTAGGAGATTTCGTTTTTGTCCTGATGCAAAGACATCTTCGCGCCGGGGACATAGCGGTTGATCAGGCAGGAATCCGGGACGAACTGCGCAAACCCGGCGGCCTGCGCCGCGGCTTGTGCCAGCTGAAAAAACACGTCGGGCATGGGCGGCCAAGGTTGCCCGGTCTGCGGATCGTTGCGGCTGTAGCGATAACCGCTTCGGTCAGTGGTCCAGCCCAGCGTGCCGCAACTGCTCAGGGCAACTGACATGGTAAAGCCACCGGGGGTAATCATTTGCCGAAACGGTGCTGCCGCCAGCACCGCTTCCAGCGCAGGCAGCAATCGGTCCAGCCAAGGCAAGGCAAAACCTCGCAGCACGCAGGATTGTTCACCGATCTGTTCGTTGCGCGGTTCCTGTTGCGGCTCCGCGTCAGCGAACAAGTCAAGAAGAGGCGGTTTCATGGCATTCATAACGCATCGTGAAAGATGATTCCTAAAGTATGTCGCTTTCCACTGTGCAAGCGGCTGACGCCGTGACGCATGGTGACACGGTAGTAACCGCGAACGCCTTTGACCGGACGCTGATTGACCGCAAACACCAACGCGTCGCCTTTCCTCAAGCCCATCACCAGTGGGCGTGACTGCATGCGCGGACGCTGCTCGGTCATCACGAATTCGCCACCGGTGAAATCTTCCCCGGGCTCCGACAGCAGAATCGCCACTTGCAGTGGGAAAACATGCTCGCCGTACAGGTCCTGATGCAAGCAGTTGTAGTCCTGCGGCCCGTATTGCAAAAGTAAAGGCGTTGGCCGTTGCTGTCCGGCGGCATGGCAGCGTTCGAGAAAAACATCATGCGTCGGTGGGAATCGGCTGGGCAACCCCATCTGCTCATGCCAGCGATTGGCGATAGGTGCCAGTCGTGGGTACAGCGCGCTGCGTAAGCGCAACAAGAGATCGGGCAGTGGGTAGCGGAAGTATTTGTACTCGCCACGGCCAAATCCGTGGCGGGCCATGATCACTTGTGAGCGGAAGGGCTCGGATTGGGCATACAAGGCGCTGATTTCATCACAGGCCTTGTGGCTCAACATCGACGTGATGAGCGCGCAGCCATCAGCATCGAGTTGCTGTTCCAGCTGCGGCCAGTCCAGCTTGTCCAGAAATTGCTCGCTCATTGCCAGGCCTCACGTTTTTTGAGGTGGCGAGTCTAATGTGCGCTGAAGGAGCAAACACTCCGACACTTGCGGTCGAATTTTCTTGGGGAGCCGACGTCCTTGTTGTCGCCCCACACAGTATTACAGCGCTTTGCTGACACTGATTTCGCTGATCACGTCGTCCTGCCCATGGATGGCATCCAGGGCGGCTTTGGCTTCTTCGGCCGTACCGTTTTCGAGCTGGGCAAATTCGAAGCGGCGTTCGCCGTTGAGTTTGTACTTGATGACGTATTTGGTCGTTTGAGCCACGGTCATACCTGTCTTTGTGCGTAGTGAAGCGTCACTCAGCTCAGTTTTGTGCTGGAGCGGCGGATAATCTTGATCGAATGGGTCAAGGTCGGCTTGCGGGTCACGCTGATCGCCCGACGGTTGACGGTGTCGATGGTGATGTTCCAGAAACCGGTGCTCGGCGCGGTGATGCGGGCGGGGAACGTGTCGAACGCGCCGCCGTGGTAAGTGTGACGGCCGCCATTTTTGAAGCTGCGGAAGTTGGCGTCGTTCATCAAACGGATGTTGCACATCTGCGAGCATTGAATGACGACGATGTCGTCTTCGTTGAGGTGCTCGCGCTGGTGGATAAATTTCATGGGCGCCTCCAGAAGGGCTTTTGCTACAAAATCAAAACGATGGGCGCAGTTTATCAGCCCTGACGTCGTAAAATCCGGCCACCGGGCTGCGCTTTGACAATTAAAAACAGTTATTTCGCATTCGGTGAGAGATAAATGCGCCGCTCCTCGGAGAAAAACCGCATTGGTGCTGTCGGAGGGTCTTTATCGGAGGTTTTGTATGAAGTGGGGTGCGTCGGTCTTGCCATTGGTATTGGCATTGAGTGGTTGTGCAAGCGTCTCGGACATCAACGAGTCGTTGCCCACCATGAGTGTGATTTCAGGCAAGAAACCCCATGAGTACGCGCAATGCCTGAGCGAAAAGCTCGCCAGCAGTCGTGGCGCCTTGCAAGTCGAACCGCAGAAGGACGGTGTACGGGTAATCGTTCCGCAGAAGCTTTCATCCGGTCCGGCTGCCGTGTTTGATATCGAAGAGCGCTCCGGTGGCAGTAGCATCAAGTTGCATGAGCGTATCTCCAATGTGCCGCTGCGCCCTTGGGATGTTCGCAATGCCGCCACGGCCTGCATTTCTGGCTGATAAACTGTCGACCGTGAGCACTGATGCCGTCAAAGCAACGCTTTGGCGGCATTGTCATTTCTGGAGTCGGGCATGAAGCGAGAGCGAGTACGGGAGCGGCACGCAGAGGGACTTATCTCTGCGACCCATGTGATTCAGAATCCGGCCAATCCGGGTGAATGGATCGTTTTTTTCAAGAAAAGCGCCGGGCGCAGTTTTTTCCTGGTTGATGAAAATGATGAAGTCGAATCCTTCAGCAGCCTCGACGAACTGATCGAGACCGTGCGCGGCCTCGGGATCAAGTTCGCCGAAATCCACATGTAAGGCGAGCAGGGCGCCTTACTTGCAGACCACCACCACGCTGCGGTTTTTGAAGTTGCCGACATCGACGCCCAGGGTCTTGTCACTTTCCTTGAGGGACGGCGTGCCATCGGTACCGACGATGCGGTAGCCGGTGCCGGCGCAAGAGGCGTCGGCCTTCTCATAGCATGCGGCCCAGGAGTTGGCTTCTCCAGAGCAATCGATCGACAGGCCTTGCTCGCCGTTGTTCAGGTAGGTGGTTTCGGATGTTGCGCAGCCACCGAGGGCCAGTACTGCAATCAGCGGCAAAAATTTTGTCATGTCGTAGTCGTCATCAGGAGGGTGGGCAAATGCTGTGACAGCGCGGCTGGCAAAAGGTTATAGCCAAAGGCCACTTCTTGCACGGCAGCACAAAAAAAGCCCTGCGCATTGGCAGGGCTGCGGGCGTGTCAGGCCTCGATCAGTTCTTGTCCTTGCCGCGACGCTTGGGTTCTGGGTGTTCAAGCTGCAACACCGATGCCACTTCGACCGCCATGGCTTCGGTAGGGAAAGGCCCGGCAATGTTCTCGCCGCTCGCGCTGTCTACCCACCATTGGCCGTCTTTCGCCTTGTTGATCAAGTACCCGTTGACGCTTTTTGCTGCCGACATCTATCTGCCTCGTTGGCTGGTTCAAGTGCGCCATGATAGCGCCAAACGCACCTGACGGGTGCCAATGGGTGTAGGGTGGGTTCGTTTGCCGACAAATGATAACCGTGCAAGTTGGCCGGTCTCTGCTATCAATAAGGGGCGGCGCAGCGATCTGCGCGGATCTGTGCGGAACTATCCGTGCGAATATTTCTCTATGTTGACATCGGTTAGCCAGCGCGGGGCATTGTAAGGTGCCCGCCGCCTGATTAGACTGCGCCGAAACTCGTACACACAGCCCTTTCAAGGACTTATATGATCAAGAAATGCTTGTTCCCAGCAGCCGGTTACGGTACTCGCTTCCTGCCAGCGACTAAAGCCATGCCCAAAGAAATGCTGCCGGTGGTAAACAAGCCACTGATCCAGTACGGCGTCGAAGAAGCACTGGATGCCGGGTTGACCGAAATCTCCATCGTCACCGGTCGTGGCAAGCGCGCCCTGGAAGACCACTTCGACATCAGCTACGAGCTGGAAAACCAGATCAAAGGCACCGACAAGGAAAAATACCTGGTCGGTATCCGCAAGTTGCTCGACAACTGCTCGTTCTCCTATACCCGCCAGACCGAAATGAAAGGTCTGGGCCACGCCATCCTGACCGGTCGCCCACTGATCGGTGACGAACCTTTCGCCGTGGTACTGGCGGACGACTTGTGCGTCAACCTCGAAGGCGACGGCGTACTGACCCAGATGGTCAAACTGTACAAGCAGTTCCGCTGCTCGATCGTGGCCATCCAGGAAGTCGATCCGCAAGAAACCAACAAGTACGGCGTAATCGCCGGCGAGATGATCCGCGACGACATCTACCGCGTCCACAGCATGGTTGAAAAACCAAAGCCGGAAGATGCCCCATCGAACCTGGCCATCATCGGTCGCTACATCCTGACCCCGGACATCTTCGACCTGATCGAACAAACCGAGCCAGGCAAGGGCGGCGAAATCCAGATCACCGACGCCCTGATGAAACAAGCCCAGAACGGCTGCGTAATGGCCTACAAGTTCAAAGGCAAGCGTTTCGACTGCGGCGGCGCCGAAGGCTACATCGACGCGACCAACTTCTGCTTCGAGAACTTCTACAAGACGGGTAAGGCTTACTGATAGCGCCTTAGTTGCTTGTACTGAAAGATAATCTCACGCTGTGTAAAGCATCGGTGAGAGCTAAGAAAACGCCCCGACTTGTTCGGGGCGTTTTATTTTACGCATCGAAAGAAAAAACTTAAAAATATTTATATCGTCTATTGCCCATCGCGCGAAGCGGATACCTCACTCGTTTAAAATAATTCAGGCCAAAAATTGACGTTATCCGATATTTATTGCTGGATTTCTTTAGCAAAGAGGGCGCCCAGTAAGTTGTTTGTTTTGCTGAGTGCGTGTGTACGCAAAAATTAAGGAATGGCGCTAGTAGTATCTGAATTTCATTCGTCGTGTTTATATTGCTTGCCTCCTGTTGTCTGAAAGCTTATTCCTACGCCATGCATGTATATGTGTCCATTTGTAACGTGGACACAACATGAAATAATCTGCATATTGAATTGAGATGTAATGAAGTCATAGAAATGAATTGTTTTCTGATTAATAATTTATTTCTCCGTTGCTGGTGACGGTTCGAGGTATACATGGAATTCGACGTTATTGTCGTAGGTGCAGGAGCAGTTGGTGGTTCAATTGCATATGAGCTATCAACACGAGGTTTAAACGTATGTCGCATAGGTGAGACGGATCGTACAAATGCAGCCTCAAAAGCTGCAGGGGCAATGAATGGATGTTTCGGGGAGGTAACAAGCGGTCTACTTTCGAGTGATCATGGTCGATTAAAACTAGATATGGACCGACAAGCCCAACACCTGTGGTCAAGTTGGGCGGAGCGCTTGGCAATTTCTTCTCGTGATTCTAGTTCGTTATTTAGCGCTATTGGGACCCATGTGCTGCTCAATACCGCTGGCATGGATGAAGTGGACAGCGTTAACTACGACACCATCGAGAGTACCCTTCGTGAGTATGGTGAGCCGTTCGAAGTTGTTGAACCACGTAATATGGAGTGGCTTAAGCCCAATCACTTGGTTCGCCCTCTGCGGGGGTTGTACATACCAAACGAACACTCAGTGAATTCGCATCTTTTACTGGAGAAACTGGATGCGGCATTTGTCACCGAAGGCGGCACGCTGAAAAATGAGAATGCTAAGCGAGTGTTGGCTGAGAGTGGGGTAGCAACGGGTGTCGAGTTGTGCAGTGGGGAGGTTCTCTGGGCAAGGAAGGTTGTGGTTGCCGCAGGCGTTCAATCTCTGGATTTGCTCAGTGATTTCGATGAGCTCGTAAAGAGAATTCCACCGCTGTTCAGTGGTTATGGCGTCTCCATTCTCGTAAAGATGCCAGAAGGGGTTGATTTGCCGAGCTCGGTCATACGGACGCCAAATCGTGCCTTTGCATGCGGCTTACACTGTGTCCCTCGTGGGGATGGGGTGTTGTATCTGGGGGCAACTAACATTATTTCGGAGCAGCCAAAGCAACAGGCTCTCATATCAGATGTTCAGTTTTTGCTTGATTGTGCTGTTGATCAATTGAACCTGGACCTTCATGGCGCAGAAATAATTTCTATACAAGTTGGTAATAGACCAATTCCAGCAGATGGTTTTCCATTGATTGGCGAGTGCTGCATCGAAGGTCTTTGGCTCGCAACAGGTACCTACCGAGATGGACTGCACCAATCACCATTGTTGGCGCGGTATATAGCTGATTGCCTGTCCGATGTAGAGACTCCTGATCTAGATCTTAGCCCTTTCAAGCCAGTTCGTGCTCCTCTATCTGGGTTTACCCGCGAGCATACAGTCAGGGAAACGGTACAGCAGATGTTTGCCACTGGATATGAGTATCGTTGGAATATAAAGCCTTATTGGTTTCCTTTGTTGGATGAAGGGCTGTCGCGTAATTATGAACAGCTAATAAATGACTTGCATCCGTCATTTACCCCTCCGCCGGAGCTGGTGGCATTCTCCTATCTTTATGAGTCAATCTTGAAAAGACTTTCGCAGTATTACAAGGAGTGGTCATGAGTCTTACTGATCGTGAGTATCTTGCTATTAATCAAGCGCGGGCCATGTTGCAGGAATCTGGTGTCTGGGACTTGGAGGAAGATTTGAGTTGTCTTATAGATCGCTATATCGAACGGGTGGATAAGGGTCGTGCGATCGAAGAATTTATGTTGGCGGTTCAAGAGCGATGTAACCGAATTCCTCTCGGGCATATTGTTGGCATGGTGGAGTTTGACGAAATGCCATTGGTGGTAGGTAGCGGCGTGTTTATCCCCCGTCCTCACAGCAAAATCATTCACAAATGGCTGGAGGCCAGCACTGCGCTGCGACCGGGAGCGAGTGTTCTCGATTTGTGTGCCGGAAGTGGCGCGATTGGTTTGGCGATCGCACGGCGCAGACCAGATTTGAAAGTGACATGCGTGGAGTTTGATGAGATAGCGGTGCAGTACCTCAAGCGCAACATCGACCGGATTGCTTGCAAGGGGGTACGGGTCAATCACTTGCAGGCAGACATTCGCGACGAACATGCATTTACACGATTCACACATCAAGTGGGTTTGATTGTCGCTAATCCTCCGTACGTCCCACAGTCCCAAGAGTTACTGCCTGAATGGAGTGATCACCATCCACAGGCATCAGTCTATTCCGGGGCCGATGGTCTTGAACTGATACGGCAAATCATCTCGCTCGCGCACCAACTACTAAGTCGCGAAGGTTGGCTAGTCATTGAGCATGGCGAGGAGCAGGCCCAAGCAGTACGCGAACTGCTTAAGCAGAGTCAGTTGATAAATATACAGACGGTAATCGATAAGGAGATGTCCGACGCGTCTGGCAGTTCAGTAATGACCGTCGGAAGCAAATCTCGTTGATTTTCATAAAGGAGTTTTAGCAATGGATGCGCAAACTAAACAAGACTGGATGAGCGTTCGTCGCGGTAATACTACTGATGCACTGGCGAAGGCTTACGAGGAAGGGCTGACAGGTTTTACCGTTGCGAGTCGGGTGGGTAAATATATTACCTTGCAAGACGAAGGTACGTTCACAGAGTTCGTTTCCTGTTCGTACTTGGGCTTAGAGACCCATTCTGCATTGATCGACGCCGCACACCAAGCTATGGAAACTTCCGGACTGCACCTGTCGTCTTCTCGAAGTGCAATGCGCCCGAGTTACCTGCCTCAACTGGAGGAGTTGCTTGGTCAGGTTTACAGAGGCAACGGCGTCGCGGTGTTCACCTCTACCAGCAGCGTCCATTTAGGTGTTTTACCGTTGCTGGGGAGTGGTTCGTTGAGTAGGTATCCGGTCAACAAACGCATCCACTGGCTGATGGACAAAACTGCCCATGCTTCGATGCAGGTGCTTAGGGGTATTTTGGGGCAGTTCGGACCTGTTTCTAGAGTTGAATCTACCAATCCAGAATCTCTGACCACCGCGCTGAAAGAATGCACCGACAAAGGTGAGACTCCTGTGCTCTTGATCGACGGAATTGGTTCGATGAGTGGTCTTGTACCCATCCCCGAGCTCTCACGGCAGTTAGAGTCGGCGCGGGGATATATATACGTAGACGACGCCCATGGTATTTCTATCGTCGGACGTCATGGTGCGGGATATGCCTTTTCAGCGTTTGATCACTCGTTACCAGCGAATATTATTCTGGCTGGGTCTCTCTCCAAGGCCTTTGGCGGTTCCGGTGGTTTTGTCGTGGTTTCGGATCCACGGGATATTGAAGTTATCCGAACCCTAGCGAATCCACTGATATTTGGTCATTCCATTATGGTGCCCATGCTGGCGGCGAACGTTGCCTCGGCGAAAATCCATCTCAGTGAAGAACTCAATGTGCTGCAACGGCGACTTTGGGAAAACGTTGGTCTTTTGGATTCCCTCACCGATAACCGATTGCTCAACGCAGGTATTCAGTCACCTGTCAGAGGAGCCTTCTTTGAAACAGAGGAGGCCGGTTTGCAGGCGGCGAGAACCCTGCGTGAGCAAGGCATGCTGCTCTTCCCGGTGTTTTATCCAATTATTGCCAAAGGCAAAGCGATGTTGCGTTTTGCGATATCAGCAAGCCACAGCGACAAAGACATCAGGTTATTAGGGGGGGCTCTGGAGGCTATGACGAGCAAAGGGTTATGGACGCCTGCTATCAATCAGCAGGATCACGCCTGACTGACGACTCTCTTCCAGAAATTGGCTAACGGAGGTGCAAAAGATGAAGCAGCAGGGACAGTTATCACAGACAGGCACGTCTAACATTTTGCAGCCGCAGCGGGAGCGGCTTGACTTGATAAATTTGCAAGTTGTCGACCTGCTTTCTGAGCGAATGAAGGTGTGTATGGACATTGCCGAACTCAAAGCCGCTCATGGCATTGCGATGATGCAACCCGGACGAATTTCCTACGTGCTCGATATGATTAAGACTAAATCGGAGGCGGTGGGATTGAGGCCGGAATATACCGAGTCGATATTCAAACTGATTATAGAAGAGACGTGTATTCAGGAAGACGTCCTGATCAATCAGTGTCTGGCCCCGGAGTAACCCTCATGAAAATATTGCTGATTGATAACTTCGATTCCTTCACCCAGAACATCGCTCAGTATTTGTATGAGGTGACAGGCATTTGCGCAGATGTAGTCAAAAATACCATCCGGTACGATGAATTGGACGTTGGAAAATATGACGCTGTAGTGCTATCGCCTGGTCCAGGGCACCCTGGAGATGAGGGGGATTTTGGTGTTTGCGGTGACGTCATTCTCCATTCTCCTGTCCCGTTGCTTGGTATTTGTCTGGGACACCAAGGCATCGCTCAATTTCTTGGGGGGACGGTGGGGCACGCTCCCAACCCTGTGCACGGCTACCGCAGTCGCATTACTCATTCAGGTAAAAGGCTCTTCCGAGATTTGCCGGATCAGTTCGAAGTGGTCAGATACCATTCGTTGATGTGTACAAGCCTACCAGCAGAACTCCAATGTACGGCCTGGACGTCAGAAGGTGTGATCATGGCAATCGAACACGTCACCAGACCGGTTTGGGGTGTCCAGTTCCACCCCGAATCCATCGATTCAGAATATGGCCATGCGCTGTTGAGCAACTTCATACGCATGGCACTAGAACATAACGACAGTATTAGAGCTCGCTTAGAGTCCGACACGGAATGTACGTCGTCAAAAAATGCATTCGTCGCAATAGGGGGGATGCTGAATATGCAGCTTGCCTATCGCGAGTTCTCTGAATGCACGGATCCACAATCAGTATTTTCAACGCTCTATGCAGATGATCGTCATGCTTTTTGGTTAGACAGCGAGAAGTCGGAAAGACCTAATGCCCGCTACTCGATCATGGGCAGCGGGGATACACAAGGAGCGATAAGACTTGAGTACGATGTCAACGATGAGTGTCTGAAACTTGAGGGCCCCAAAGGTAAAAAAAGCATCAAAGGAGACTTTTTTACACTGACTGCACAGATCTTCGAATCTGTGCAGGTGGCAACCCCACAGTACTTGCCGTTTGTTTTCAAGGGTGGTTTTGTCGGCTACCTCGGTTACGAGTTGAAAGCACTAGCGGGTGGACGCAAAACTTATCGTTCGGTTTATCCGGATGCTTCTTTTATGTTTGCGCCACATTTCTTTGTCTTTGATCATCATGAAGACAAAACCTATGAATGCATGATGACTGCGACTGGAGATGCTGTTGTTTGGCCGTCCTTACCAGATTTTCTCAAACGTAATGATGATTCAACAGGTCATTGCACTACGTTTATTCCAGGTGCTGTAGATCAACTGAAGCTCTCGCTTGAGGACGGGCCAGATGATTACATCAGTAAGATCAATCAATCTCTCAAGTACATCACTGATGGAGAGTCGTATGAGATCTGTCTGACCAACAGGGCAAAAATGGCGTACGGCGGTGCGCCTTTGAGTGCTTATCGGCGAATGCGCCAGGCCAGCCCCGTACCTTACGGCGCCTATCTCTCGTTTGCAGGATTTTCAGTATTGAGCGCTTCGCCCGAAACCTTTCTCAGGATCGATGACAGCGGCTTGATCGAATCCAGACCGATCAAGGGAACCAGGCCGCGCAGTAAACAATTCGCAGAGGACCAAGTACTACGCAATGAGCTATGCAGCTCGGCCAAGGACAGGGCCGAAAACCTAATGATTGTCGATTTAGTGCGCCATGATTTGAATCAAGTGTGCCGTCCAGGCAGCGTTCATGTTCCTGAGATTTTCTCAGTGGAAAGCTTTTCTTCGGTTCACCAACTGGTATCAACGGTTCGTGGGCACCTTCGTTCGGATATTTCAACGATTGAAGCTATTCGGGCCTGTTTCCCAGGCGGTTCAATGACGGGAGCTCCGAAGAAGCGCACGATGGAAATTATTGACGTATTGGAGTCTTCTGCCCGCGGTGTCTACTCAGGCGCATTAGGCTGGTTATCTTTTAGTGGTGGAGCGGAACTGAGTATTGTCATCAGAACAGCAGTGCTGCAGGGTAACGAGGCGAAATTTGGAATTGGTGGTGCGATCGTTGCGCACTCCGATCCACAGCAAGAACTTGAAGAAACTTTGGTCAAAGCTAGCGTGCCTTATTACAGTTTTGTCGCAGGGAGCGAATCATGATGAGCGACACGGTTGTCGTATTGGGTGGGGCGGGTTTGGTTGGTTCGTTGATCAGCCGCATTCTTATGCAATATGGATACGATGTGCGGGTGGTGGATCGCAGGCCTTCGGAACAGGAGAATGGCTTCTATGAAGTTGATGTCCCAAGCCCATTCAGCAACACCGAGCACATCTTCCAAGGGGTAGTTGCAGTGGTCTTTGCGCTGCCTGAAAGCGTGGCTATCCGGGCAATACCTTGGGTTGTTGGCTCTGTTTCGAGCGATGTTGTGTTCATACCGACTTGTTCTGTTCAGGAGCCATTTTACAGAGCATTGAAGGATACCTCGTACCAGCAGCCTTTCGTCGGTGTCAATCCGATGTTTTCACCCAAGCTCTCCGTTCAGGGGCGCACCGTCGCAATTTGCCTAGAAGACGGCGACTCGCCTTCGACTTTCATTGAGCAACACCTGATGGAGGCTGGGATGAAGATAAAGCGAATGACACCGGTGGCACATGATGAACTCATGGCGCTCTGTCAGGCGCTGCCCCATGCCGCAATTCTCGGGTTCGGTTTAGCGTTGGCAAGGTCTTCGCTAGATCTGGAAAGCGCTCTTGAGGTAATGCCGCCTCCAATGCGCACAATGATGGCGTTATTGTCCCGGGTTCTGGTGAGTCCGCCTGAAGTCTACTGGGACATACAACTAGAAAATGACCAGGCCAGCCATCAGCGCGCTGCGCTGGCGGAAGGGATGGAACGATTGATGAAAAATGTCCGTAATCAGGATTACGACGAGTTCAGACGTGACCTAAAAGGCGTTTCAAATACATTGGGCAGTCGTTTGAATTCTGGAGCCGTCGATTGTCAGCACGTTTTTTCATTGCTGAACTGATTAAATCCTCGCCAAGGAAGCGCGTAGGAAAGGTTTCACGGGTGCAATGAAAAATGTCCCGTGAATTTTTTTGTGTGCAGTAAGGAGTTTTACCCATGGCATTAATAAATGAGGCGATACACCGCGGAGCAAGATCAAAGCGTTGGTTTGGCTTAAGCGTACTGATGCTACCAGTACTGCTGGTAACAATTGACAATACGGTACTTGGATTCGCGTTGCCAAAGATCGCTGAGGCCCTACGTCCGAGCGCCAGCCAGCAGTTGTGGATGATCGATGCGTATTCGCTGGTCTTGGCGGGGTTGCTGGTGTCGATGGGTAGCCTGGGAGATCGACTCGGTCATCGTAAGTTGTTACTGGTCGGGTCTTTGGGTTTCGCCATTATTTCGGTGCTGACCGCGTTTTCCGATACCGCCACACAACTGATTGCCGGGCGAGCTTGTATGGGTGTTTTCGGTGCAATGCTGATGCCCTCAACGTTGGCGCTGATACGTTCGGTGTTCGAGGACCGAGAAGAACGCAGGTTGGCAGTCGCGATCTGGGCAACGACATTGACAGTAGGTTCGGCACTCGGTCCTTTGGTGGGCGGTGTATTGCTGGAGTTCTTCAGTTGGGGGGCGATTTTCCTGCTGGCGGTGCCCGTGTTGGTGCCACTGCTGATATTGGGCCCAATGTTGTTGCCCGAATCCGAGCGAGATGCTTCAGGGCCGCTGGATCCGCTTAGCATTCTGCAATCGATGGTTGCCCTTGGTGCCATCGTCTATGGCATTAAACACAGCGCAAGTAATGGTCTCGACTGGATGACGCTGACAGCGTCTGTAGTAGGCGCAGTTGCGGGCTGGATGTTTGTGTGTCGACAGTTACGTCTGCCGGTGCCGCTGATGGACCTGACTCTGTTCCGCAGTGGCACCTTTAGCGGCTCTGTCGCAATCAATTTGATGAGTCTCGCATTTCTCGTCGGCTTCGTATTCTTTACCGCTCAGTTCCTGCAGATCGTTCTTCAGATGTCGCCCTTGAGTGCTAGTCTCGCGTTGATTCCTGGTCAGGTCATGGCGATTGTAGTGGGGATGGCGGTCGTGCCTGTCGCACAGCGATTACAGGTGCATGTGCTGATACCGATTTTGATGGCGTTTGCTGGTGCTGCTTTTTTGCTGGTCGCCAGCATGGGCAGTAGCCTGACCGTTCTAGTGGTGGCTTTTGCCTTGCTGAACATTGGCGTGGGCGCGATCGCGACGGCGTCCAACGATGTGATTTTGTCAGCCGCACCGCCGGCAAAGGCGGGTGCCGCGTCTGCGATTAGCGAAACAGCCTATGAAGTCGGTGTAGTTTTGGGGACGACAGTGCTCGGTGGTGTCGTCACTGCCTACTATCGCGGTGCATTGCAGCTTCCGGGGTTCCTGAACGAAGTGCAGATGATGCTGGCGAGTGAGACGCTGTCCGGCGCCTATCATGTGGCGGCAGACTTATCTGTTGATCAAGCAAGGGAATTGATGGCGCAGGCGGGAAGGGCGTTCGAAGGTGGAATCGGTTTGGTTTCGTGGGTGACGTTCGGTTTGGCACTCATGGCGATTTTGATTGCTTGGCGCACTCTGCGGACATCGAAAACGCAATTTGCAGAGGGGCATTGATCGAAAACGAAGATTGGGCAAAGCATTTCAGCACAATGCTTGCTCAGGGGCCGTCCGCAGGTATGCTGTTGGCCTGCCGAGGAGATTGAAAATGGCCTACGATTTTGACCTTTATGTGATTGGTGCAGGTTCTGGTGGTGTGAGGGCTGCGCGGTTTTCGGCCGGGTTTGGCGCGAAGGTGGCGGTGGCCGAGAGTCGCTATCTGGGCGGTACGTGTGTGAACGTTGGCTGCGTGCCGAAAAAACTGCTGGTCTACGGCGCGCATTTTGCCGAGGATTTCGAGCAGGCTTCAGGTTTCGGCTGGACTCTGGACGAAGCGCAGTTTGATTGGCCAACGCTGATCGCCAACAAGGATCGCGAGATCAATCGCCTGAATGGCATCTACCGCAACCTGCTGGTCAACAGTGGCGTGACCCTGCATGAAGGCCACGCCAAAATCGTTGATCCGCATACGGTCGAGATCAATGGCGAGCGCCATACCGCCAAAAATATCCTGATCGCCACCGGCGGTTGGCCGCAGATCCCTGACGTTCCTGGGCATGAGCACGCGATCAGTTCCAATCAGGCGTTCTTCCTCAAAGAGCTGCCCAAGCGTGTGCTGGTAGTGGGTGGTGGTTACATCGCAGTCGAGTTCGCCGGGATCTTCCATGGCCTGGGTGCGCAGACCACGCTGCTGTATCGCGGTGAGTTATTCCTGCGCGGCTTCGACGGTTCGGTGCGCAAGCATTTGCAGGAAGAACTGACCAAGCGGGGCATGGACCTGCAATTCAACGCCGACATCGAGCGCATCGACAAACAAGCCGATGGCAGCCTGAAAGTGACGCTCAAGGACGGTCGCCAACTGGAAGCCGATTGCGTGTTCTACGCGACGGGCCGCCGCCCGATGCTGGACAACCTTGGCTTGGAAAACACCGCGGTCAAACTCGACAAGAAAGGCTTTGTCGACGTGGACGAGTTGTACCAGACCGCTGAGCCATCAATCCTCGCCCTTGGCGATGTGATTGGCCGTGTGCAACTCACACCGGTTGCCCTGGCAGAGGGCATGGCCATAGCGCGACGCCTGTTCAAGCCAGAGCAATATCGTCCGGTGGATTACAAGATGATTCCGACGGCGGTGTTCAGCCT
The DNA here is from genome assembly GCF_019145495.1 of Pseudomonas azerbaijanoccidentalis. Taxonomy (GTDB): domain Bacteria; phylum Pseudomonadota; class Gammaproteobacteria; order Pseudomonadales; family Pseudomonadaceae; genus Aquipseudomonas; species Aquipseudomonas azerbaijanoccidentalis. The sequence continues at coordinate 293,944 of NZ_JAHSTU010000001.1, forward strand.
GCCGAACATCGGCACCGTTGGCCAAACCGAAGAAGAAGCGCGCGAGGCCGGTCACGAGGTGCAGGTTTACGAAAGCCGTTTTCGGCCAATGAAGCTGACCCTGACTGAATGCCAGGAGCGCACGCTGATGAAACTGGTGGTGGATGCCAAGACCGACAAGGTGTTGGGCTGCCACATGGTTGGGCCGGATGCCGGTGAAATCGTCCAGGGCCTGGCGATCGCCTTGAAGGCGGGCGCCACCAAGCGCCACTTCGACGAAACCATCGGGGTGCACCCGACGGCCGCCGAAGAGTTCGTCACCATGCGTACGCCAGTCGCGGGTTAATCGTCCTTGGTCGCGTCTGCCGCTGCTGCAACAGCAGCGGCCAGGCGCAGGCTTTCTTCAAGCTCTGCCTGGGTTTTGGTCAGTTCAATTTCCAGCGACTTGTTGATCTGAGATTGTTCATCGATGTTCTGTTTTTGCGCCTGACTTTCCAACAGGGCTACGCGCAAGCGTTCCTGGAGGAGGGTGCGCTCGGCATCGACGCGGTTTGCCTGTTCCAGTAGCTGGTCCTGACGACTGTTGCTGTGCTTGAGTTGATCCTGCAACAGGCTCAGCTCGCGCAATGTCCCGCGGTTTTCGGTCAGTAAACGTTCGTTGTCGCGGTGCAACTGCGTAATTTCGTCCTGACGCACCAGCGCGCTTTGCTGCGCCTGACGCAACTCCATCTGCAATTGCTGCACCTGCCCTTCATGGCGGCTGTGTTCCTGCTCGCGCTGCTCCTTCACGGCATTGCGGTAATGCTCCAGCGCATCGCGGGCATGCAGGTGTTTTTCTTCCAGAGAGCGGATCTGCTCATCCTTGTCTTGCAAGCGCAATTCGAAGTCGGCCAGTGCCTGATTCAGCCCGGCGTTGCGGGTTTGTTCGGTTTGCAGGGTGGCGAGGGTTTCCTGCAGGGCTTCGTGCTCCTGGGTCAGCGCCAGGCTCTGGATTTCGTACTGCTCATGAAGCTCGTTGTTGGTCTCCTGCGCCTCTGCCAGCTGGGCTTCCAGCGTCTTGCGATGCTGCTCGAACTGCTCGCGAGCCTGGTCGATGGGCTCTTGCGCCTGTTCTTTCAGGCGCTGCGCCAGTCGTGTAACCAGCGCCAGAAGCTCATCGTCGATCGGTTCGGCGGGCTCTGCTTCAACACGCTGGGCGCCGTCATCCAATTCCTTTAGATAGCGATGAATCGTGGTTTTTGAGCCGGTGTTACCCATCTCGATCCGTACTGCATCGATGCTCGGGTTCTCACCTCGGGCAAGAATCGCCAAACGCGCCGCTTGCACGACTGCTTTGTTTACACCGCCACGGGCCATGACTACTCCTACGATTTCGTAATGTGGTACGTACTACCTGAATACATATTGTACCATTCAAAAATAAAAGTTAAATACAAGATGGTTTTAACACGGGATATACTGGTATTACCCAGTGTGATAGCTAATTTTTCATCTCTATCACTCTAAATCCGTACACCAAACGCCCCTGTAGGAGCGATCTTTTGATCTCCCCCAAGCACAGTCAAAAGATCGCAGCCTGCGGCAACTCCTACAGGGCCATTGCAAGGTTGATAACGATGAGCGAGCTGGACCGCTATCTTCACGCTGCGACACGCGACAACACCCGTCGCAGCTATCGAGCGGCCATCGAGCACTTCGAAGTCAGTTGGGGCGGGTTCCTGCCGGCAACCGGCGACAGCGTGGCGCGCTATCTGGTTGCTCATGCGGGCGTACTGTCGATCAATACGCTCAAGTTGCGTCTGTCAGCGTTGGCGCAGTGGCACAACAGCCAAGGATTTGCCGACCCGACGAAGGCGCCCGTGGTGCGCAAGGTGTTCAAAGGCATTCGTGCATTGCACCCTGCGCAAGAGAAACAGGCGCAGCCACTGCAGTTGCAGCATCTGGAAAAAGTGATTGGCTGGCTCGAACAGGAAGCGGTAACTGCCAGGGCTGAAGGTGATCGGCCCGCTTTGCTGCGGGCAAAGCGCGACAGTGCGTTGATTCTGCTGGGCTTCTGGCGCGGGTTTCGCAGCGATGAGTTGTGCCGTGTGCAGATCGAACATGTGCAGGCCACCGCCGGATCGGGCATCACTCTGTACCTTGCGCGCAGCAAGAGTGATCGGGAAAACCTCGGCAAGACTTACCAGACGCCTGCCTTGCAACGCTTGTGTCCGGTTCAGGCCTACATCGACTGGATCACCGAAGCGGCAATGGTACGCGGGCCGGTGTTCCGCGGTATTGATCGCTGGGGGCACCTGAGTGAAGAGGGGCTGCATGCCAACAGTGTGATCCCGCTGTTGCGCCAAGCCTTGGAACGCGCGGGCATCGATGCCGAGCTCTATACCAGTCACTCGTTACGCCGCGGCTTTGCATCATGGGCGCATCAGGCCGGTTGGGACTTGAAGTCGTTGATGAGCTATGTGGGCTGGAAGGACATGAAGTCGGCCATGCGCTACATCGAAGCCAGTCCATTTCTGGGCATGACCCGCCTCGAAGAAAAACCCCTGAACCCCTAACACCTCCTACCTGTAGCAGCTGGCGAAGCCTGCGTTCGGCTGCTACAAAAAACGTAGATACCGTTTTCTTCTATTAATACTGTTGGCTAATAGCGAAAGCCAATCAGCAGCATCAGGTTTGCCAATGAGCTATCGAGCGGTTGGATAGGTAAAGTTCTTCCCATCAACTTCTTAACCCCTGACGGAGAGTCAACGATGCCTATCATCAACAGCCAAGTAAAACCGTTCAAAGCTGACGCATTCAAAAACGGCGACTTCGTAAAAGTCTCGGACGCTGACCTGAAAGGCAAGTGGTCTGTCGTTTTCTTCTACCCAGCAGACTTCACCTTCGTATGCCCAACCGAGCTGGAAGACCTGGCTGACAACTACGACGCATTCCAGAAACTGGGCGTCGAGATCTACAGTGTTTCCACCGACACTCACTTCGCCCACGCTGCCTGGCACAACACTTCGCCAGCCATCGGCAAAATCCAGTACACCATGATCGGCGACCCAACCCACGCCATCTCCCGCAACTTCGACGTGCTGATCGAAGAAGCTGGTCTGGCCGACCGTGGCACCTTCGTGATCAACCCAGAAGGCCAGATCAAAATCGTTGAACTGAACGATGGCGGTGTAGGCCGTGATGCTTCCGAGCTGCTGCGCAAAATCAAGGCTGCTCAGTACGTTGCTGCTCACCCAGGCCAGGTTTGCCCAGCCAAGTGGAAAGAAGGCGAGGCCACTCTGGCGCCGTCCCTGGACCTGGTCGGCAAGATCTAAGTCTGTGACGCGCTTCATCAGGGCGGACATCCGCACCTTCTAAGCAAGCTGCACCGCCCAATAAAAACGCCCGGGCGAGATTCGCTCGGGCGTTTTTTTGTCTCAAGAATTCAAGGAAATCGCCCGTATGTTGGACACCAATCTTAAAGCCCAGTTGAAATCGTACCTGGAACGGGTCACCCAGCCGATCGAGATCGTTGCATCCCTCGACGACGGTGCGAAATCCCAGGAAATGCTCGAATTGTTGAAAGACGTTGCCAGTCTTTCCACCCAGATTACTTTGCTCGACAACGGTGATGATGCTCGCAAGCCATCGTTCTCGATCAATCGCCCGGGCGCCGACATCAGCCTGCGCTTCGCCGGCATCCCGATGGGGCACGAATTCACGTCCCTGGTGCTGGCCCTGCTGCAAGTCGGCGGCCACCCTTCGAAAGCCAGTGCCGAAGTGATCGAACAAATCCGTTCGCTCAAAGGTGAATTCAGCTTCGAAACCTACTTCTCGCTGTCCTGCCAGAACTGCCCGGACGTGGTCCAGGCGTTGAACCTGATGGCGGTCCTGAACCCGAACATCCGCCACGTCGCTATCGACGGCGCGTTGTTCCAGGCGGAAGTCGATGAGCGCCAGGTCATGGCAGTGCCAAGCATCTACCTCAACGGAGTGAACTTCGGTCAGGGCCGCATGGGCCTTGAAGAAATCCTCGCCAAGATCGACACCAGCGGTATCGAGCGTCAGGCCGAGAAAATCAGCGCCAAAGAATCCTTTGATGTCTTGGTGGTTGGCGGTGGTCCAGCCGGTGCTTCGGCAGCGATCTACGCGGCTCGTAAAGGCATTCGCACCGGTGTGGCGGCTGAGCGTTTTGGTGGGCAGGTGCTGGACACCATGGCCATCGAAAACTTCATCTCCGTGCAGGAAACCGAAGGGCCGAAACTGGCCAGCGCCCTCGAAGAACACGTTAAGCAGTACGACGTCGACATCATGAACCTGCAACGCGCCAGCGCGTTGATCCCGGCGAAAAATCCCGGCGAGTTGCATGAAGTTCGCTTCGAAAGCGGTGCCACCTTGAAAACCAAGGCTCTGATCCTCGCCACCGGCGCACGCTGGCGCGAAATGGGCGTGCCGGGTGAGCAGGAATACAAAGCCAAAGGCGTTTGTTTCTGCCCGCACTGCGATGGCCCGTTGTTCAAAGGCAAGCGCGTAGCGGTGATCGGCGGCGGTAACTCCGGCGTTGAAGCGGCGATCGACCTGGCGGGCATTGTCAGCCACGTCACGCTGCTGGAGTTCGACAGCAAACTGCGCGCTGATGCAGTGTTGCAGCGCAAGTTGTACAGCCTGCCCAACGTCGACGTCATCACCAGTGCACTGACCAGTGAAGTGAAAGGTGACGGCCAGAAGGTCAACGGCCTGGTGTACAAGGATCGCGATTCAGGTGAGTTCAACACGATCAACCTTGAAGGCATCTTCGTGCAGATCGGTTTGCTGCCGAACACTGACTGGCTCAAAGGCACCGTCGAGCTGTCACCGCGTGGCGAGATCATCGTCGATGCGCGTGGCGAGACTTCGCTGCCGGGCGTGTTCGCCGCCGGCGACGTGACCACCGTGCCGTACAAGCAGATCGTGATTGCGGTGGGCGAGGGCGCCAAGGCCTCCCTCAGCGCATTCGATCACCTGATCCGGACTTCAGCTCCGGCGTAAATCAAGACGCTGAAAACACAAAACCCCATGAGTGATCATGGGGTTTTTTTATGGATCAAAAAGATCGCAGCGTCAGCTCCTATATGGATCGGTGTAGGAGCTGCCGCAGGCTGCGATCTTTTGATCTTGTTTTACAGCGGTGCCGGCTGAATGATCTCAACCCAGTAAGCATCCGGGTCTTTGATGAACGCCAGGCTCTTCATGCGGCCGTCAGTCAGGCGTTTCTGGAAGTCGCAACCCAGCGCCTCAAAACGCTCGCACGCGGCGACGATATCCGGCACCGAAATGCAGATGTGGCCGAAGCCGCGCGGGTCGGTGTTGCCATTGTGGTAAGCAAAGTCCGGGTCGTTTTCGGTACCGTGGTTGTGGGTCAGTTCCAGGATGCCCGGGATCGACTTCATCCACTCGGTACGGGCCGCGGCGTCGGCCGGGATCTGGGCCTTGTCGACTAGCGCGAGGAAGTACAGGCTGAATTCGGCTTCCGGGAAATCGCGTTTTTCCACCAGTGTGAAACCCAGGATACGTGTGTAGAAGTCCAGGGACTTGGTGATGTCCTTGACCCGCAGCATGGTGTGGTTGAAGACGAATTTCTGCGTCGCGGTGTCAGGTTGTGCGGTAACGCCGGGGAAGGTGTTCAATTCTTGCAGGCTCATGGGCCCTCCGGAAAATAAGTGGGGCTGACGATTGGCGATAATGATACGCAAGGGATGCGACATCACCAAACCCAAAGCGTCGGCTATTGCCTGACAGTCGGTCGAGGCTCAGACTTCAAGACTCTTCCTGTGAGTGTTCATGGCAATGGTTCGAATCGGTAAAGCGTTACTCATCTCGATTGGCTTGCTGTGCGGGGTTGCCACTGCGCGCGCCGAAGCACCGGTGATGAACTGGCCTGCCGGTTGGCAGGTTGAAGAGATAGCGCAAAGCGATGCGACTTCCGGTGTTTCTCGTCAGCGTGCGGTGAAAAACGATCAAGGCGGGACGCCCGTCATGGTGATGGAGTTGACCATGACGAAAGTGGAAAGCGGGCATCAAGTGAACCTGGAAGGCGTGTTGCTGGAAATGCGCAAGTCGGTACAAAAAGACTTTTTTCAAAGTGGCTATCAAAGTGTCTGCAACCGGATCCATCCGACTACGTTAAGCCGTTTATCTGCGTTGGAATCTACCTGCACCATCACCCAGAACGGGCGGCATGTGCTTTCTCAAACTTTGGTCGCAGCGGTGGATGCCGATAAGGCCTATGTTCTTTCCTATGCAGGGCAGGCTGAGGCTTATAAAGCCAGTCAGGATGAAATAGACGCGGTGCGTAACGGCTTGAAACTTTAGCTAAAGATTTAAGTGATTGCAGGCTTTGCCCGCGTTGCTGAAATTTTTAGATACCCGATGGGATTAAGCATAAAGTTAGTCGCTAAAGTGCTGAGTTGATCGACACACATCGTCGCATTTAGATGGTGTTCATGAAAAAGCCCTGCATTAGCAGGGCTTTTTTTACAGCGCGAATGTTTAACCGCGCAGCCAGGAATCAACGGTGGAAGCACCGTATTGTTCCTTCCAGGCTTTCAGGCCGCGATGGTTGCCGCCCTTGGTTTCAATCAGTTCACCGGTGTGCGGGTTCTGATAAACCTTGACTACGCGAGCACGACGGGTTTTAGGCGCTGCGGCTTGCTGCAAGCCGGACTTTGCCGGGTTCGGGTCGAGGATGGCGATGATGTCGCGCAGGCTCTTGCCGTAGGTTTTCATCAGCCCCTGGAGCTTTTCTTCGAATTCGATTTCTTTCTTGAGCCCGGCATCGTTCTTCAGGGATTCAAGCTGCTTGAGCTGTTCTTGAAGGGCCTTTTCAGCTGCACGGAATTCAGCGAGTCTGGACAATATCTTTACTCCAATAGTGTGTTTGGCTGATACCAACCGCAAACAAAGCTATAAGCCAAGAGCCTTGAAGCGACTCGGTGATAAATGGCTCACCTGCCAATTTACCGCAGGCATGAAAAATTGTAGTAGTTAATTGACCAAGAGTAAATCATGTCTTTTTCTTCATGTAACAAGAGTAGTCTTTTGAATCAAATTGGTGCGCCTGTTGGCTGTCTCGTCGCATAAAACCATCGGTTAATGATCGCTTAATGCACTAATGAACTCCGCGCCAGGCATGGGACGGCCGTACAGATAGCCTTGCTGAAAGTTAACGTTATGCGCGGTCAGGTAATCACTTTGCGCTTGGGTTTCTACACCTTCTGCAACCATTGCCAGGTCGAGCTTGCCTGCAAGTTGGATGATGCTGTCGAGAATGTGGCTGGTCAGTGTGTCGACGCCGATCATCGCAACAAAGCTTTGGTCGATTTTCAGGAAGTCGACATTGAACTGGCGCAAATAGCCGAGGCTGGAATGCCCGGTCCCGAAGTCGTCGATGGCGATCATGACGCCAAGTTCATGCAACTGTTCGAACAGTTGATGGGTGATGGCGGTGGGCTCGATCAGTTCGCGTTCGGTCAATTCCAGCACCAGGTGGATTGAACCGGGCGCGAAGGCGTGGAGGAATTCGCGGCAATCCTTCACCAGTTCAAGGTTCTGGCAGTGGCTTGCGGTGATGTTGATGCCGATGTGAAACGGTTCGTCGAATGAACTCGACAGCGGGGCCAGCAGGGCGGCGGTTTGCTGCATCAACGAACGGGTCATCGGCACGATCAACCCGGAGTGCTCGGCAAACGGAATGAACAGATCCGGCCGCACCAGCCCCTCTTTCGGATGATTCCAGCGCATCAATACTTCGACACCCGACACTTTCTTGCTGTCGCCATGCACCACGGCCTGAAAGTAAGGAACGAACTCAGCAGCTTCCAGCGCACGTTGCATTTCGTAGGTGGGGGACGTTGAGCGCTTCTGCAGCACATGGCCGATCGCGCCGGAAATGACCCCGAAAAAGATCAGCAAACTGAACAGCGGCGGGTATTCGCTGCTCATGTAGCGCCAGGTTTCGCCTTCAGGAAAACCTGCGGCCACGCTGAAATCGTAGCGAGACGACTTGAGCATGCTTTGGGCAACGGGAAAGTCGGGCAGGGCGCCCTCGTGAAAATGACCGTCGGCGGTCAGGGAGTTGTTTCCCACTTGAAGCACCAGCAATGTTTGCCGGCCGATCAGGCGCAGTACGTTGCTCAAGTGGTAACCGTCGAGCGTACTCAGTGCTCCGCGTTTACCGTCCTCAAGCCGGTAGATCAGCAGGGCGGTATCGGGTGTGACCGGGTTACCCCGCATCAGCAGCAACCGCCCGCCGGCGTAGTCACCGGAAGAGACTTTTTCGTGATAGTCGCCGAACAGGGAGCTGCAATAAATGGTGTCGTCCCACATCAGGTTGGTCGAGCGCACAAAGGGGCGACGGGTTACTTGTTCGCGCAGGGCGAGCTTGACGTCCAGGCAACTTTGCCCGGCCAGGGGCAGCAACTCGCGCGCCGCTTGTGCGGTGTTGTCGAGCATCAGTTCAAACTGGCGAATGGCTTCTTCGGCGGTTTCCTGTGCATTTTGGACGAGCGCGCGCTCGGCCTGCATATAGAGGATGACAACGCCCAAAGCTATCGGGAGCAAACCGCTGAGCAAGGTCACCGCAAGCTTGAGGCCGCGTTTGCGGGGTTTGTTTTTTAGTGGCATTCGCGAAACCTGTAGCGATGAAATGGAGCTCTCGAATGCTGGCAGGGCGAAACGCCTCCCAAAAAGAGTTCAGGTACGAGCCATGATAGTTCGCGAGTGGCAGTTATGCCGTTCAACGGTAATCCAAACGTTCAGCCATTTTGATAAAGGCCAGCGTCGCCGGTGTTGAATGATACGTCGTCCTGCCCATTACCCGCCGTGGAAACTTATGACGACCTGTGAGCGGCGCGCCGAGGTCATCCTGGGTGCGCCGCTGCTGGGCGAGCAACTGACGATGGCCATGTATCTGGGCGGCGGGTTGATTCTGTTGGGTATATTCCTGTGTAACAAACCCTTTGCGCGGGCCTGAAAAAGGGGGATTTTATACAGAGGGCGGACAAACTGATTTACGCTGTGTAGAATCAGGTTACGCATACAAGAATAATCGTCTTCTGGCAGCAGAAGCCTCGCCCGTCATAGCCTTGGGTCGAAAATGAAGATATTTGGGTTTCAATTGATCTACGGTGATTTCCTCGCTCGCAGCGTGCGGGGCATCTCCTGCGCGCCACCCACCGGTCTCAGCATTGCTCGCAACTAACCTTTGTTAATTGACCAGAATGATGAGGCGCCAACCATGGCAGATTTATACGAAAACCCGATGGGCCTGATGGGCTTTGAATTCATCGAGCTCGCATCGCCGACCCCGAACACCCTGGAGCCGATCTTCGAGATCATGGGCTTCACCAAGGTCGCGACCCACCGTTCCAAGGATGTGCACCTGTATCGTCAGGGCGCCATCAACCTGATCCTCAACAACGAGCCTAATAGCGTTGCGTCGTACTTTGCGGCCGAGCACGGCCCGTCGGTGTGCGGCATGGCGTTCCGCGTCAAGGATTCGCAAAAAGCCTACAACCGTGCCCTGGAACTCGGCGCACAGCCGATCCACATCGAAACCGGCCCGATGGAGCTGAACCTGCCGGCGATCAAAGGCATTGGTGGCGCGCCGCTGTACCTGATCGACCGGTTTGGTGAAGGCAGCTCGATCTACGACATCGATTTCGTGTTCCTTGAAGGCGTCGACCGTCACCCGGTCGGTGCCGGCCTGAAGATCATCGATCACCTGACGCACAACGTGTATCGCGGTCGCATGGCCTACTGGGCCAACTTCTACGAGAAGCTGTTCAACTTCCGTGAAATCCGCTACTTCGACATCAAGGGCGAATACACCGGCCTGACCTCCAAGGCCATGACCGCACCGGATGGCATGATCCGCATCCCGTTGAACGAAGAGTCGTCCAAGGGCGCGGGACAGATCGAAGAGTTCCTGATGCAGTTCAACGGCGAGGGTATCCAGCACGTTGCGTTCCTGGCTGACGACTTGCTCAAGACCTGGGACCACCTGAAAAGCATCGGCATGCGCTTCATGACCGCGCCGCCGGACACCTACTACGAAATGCTCGAAGGCCGCTTGCCAAACCACGGCGAGCCGGTTGGCGAGCTGCAAGCGCGGGGCATTTTGCTGGACGGTTCGTCCGAGTCGGGCGACAAGCGTCTGCTGCTGCAGATCTTCTCGGAAACCCTGATGGGCCCGGTGTTCTTCGAGTTCATCCAGCGCAAGGGCGATGACGGCTTCGGCGAAGGTAACTTCAAGGCGCTGTTCGAATCGATCGAGCGTGATCAGGTGCGTCGTGGTGTGTTGTCCACTGACTGATCTGAGGTAAAAAAACCGGTCTTTTGACCGGTTTTTTTTGTAGATCAAAAGATCGCAGCCTTCGGCAGCTCCTACAGGAATTGTGTAGGAGCTGCCGAAGGCTGCGATCTTTTGCATTAAGGCCTGCGCTGTCGCATCAGATGCTTGAACCCTTCAAACACCAACACCAGCACCGCCATCCAGATCGGGATATACGTCAGCCATTCAGTCGGCTTGATGCTTTCCCCCAGCAACAGCGCCACGCCGAGCAACAGTACCGGTTCCACATAGCTCAACAATCCAAACAGGCTGAACGGCAACAAGCGACTGGCGATGATGTACACCACCAGCGCCGACGCGCTGATCAAGCCCAGCAGCGGAATCAGCCAGGACAGCGCCGGGTGTTGATCGAACACACCGAAGCCTTGCTCACCACCGTGCACGAACCAATAGGCGATGGGCAGCATCAGCGTCATGTCCAGCCACAGCCCGCCGAGGTTGTCGGCCTTCAGCCATTTGCGCAGCACGAAGTACAACGGGTAACCCACGACCACCACCAGCGTGGCCCAGGAAAAACCGCCCACCTGATACAGCTCATTGATCACACCGAGGATCGCGAAAAACACCGCGACTTTTTGCAAGTACGACAGGCGTTCGCCGTAGGCGATGCGCCCGGTCAGTACCATGGCCAGCGGCAGCAGGAAATAGCCCAGCGAGACGTCGAGGCTGTAGCCATTGAGCGGCGCCCACATGAACAGCCAGAGTTGTACGCCCAGCAGTGCCGATGAAAGCAGCAGGCCTGCGATCAATTTGGGTTGCGCGCCGATCCTGCGCAGCAGGTCGACCACACGCCGCCACTCGCCAGATACCAGCATGAACACCGTCATGCACGGCACGGTCAGCAGCATGCGCCAGCCAAAAATTTCCACGCCGCTCAACGGGGTGAGCAGCGAGGTGTAGTAATACATGACGGCAAACAGCACCGAGGCTGAAACCGATAGAGCGATACCTTTAGACAAGCTGTCCTCGCGTGATTTTGAGTGAGTGTGAAACGGGCGCAGAGGATACGTGTTTTTTCAGCCGGACATTGACCGATCAATCAATACCTAGCCTGTGGGAGCTGGCTTGCCAGCGATAGCGGTCTATCAGCCAACCTCGGCTTTGAATGTGCAACCGCCATCGCTGGCAAGCCAGCTCCCACAGGGTACCTATGTCGTCAGGTATTACGTGGTTTACGACCCGACACAAAATGGCTCACATCATTGAAGCCCGGTGTCGAGGCATGCCCCGGTGTCACCAGCGAATCAATGAAGGCTTCGTCTTCAGCCGTGATCTTCACCGCTTGCGCCTTAGTGTAGGCGTCCCATTGTTCTTCGGTGCGCGGGCCGACAATGGCGGATGTGACGGCAGTGTTGTTCAGCACCCAGGCGATGGCGAACTCGACGATGCCCACACCGCGTTGCTCGGTGTATTGCTGGATCTGCTGGGCGATGCGCAAGGACTCGACGCGCCATTCGGTTTCCAGGATGCGTTTGTCCTGGCGCCCGGCGCGGCTGTTGGCGTCAGGCTTTGCGTCCGGCGCGTACTTGCCGCTGAGCACGCCACGAGCCAAGGGGCTGTAGGGCACGACACCGAGGCCATAATTCTGCGCGGCAGTAATTTGTTCGGCTTCGGCCTGACGGTTGACGATGTTGTACAGCGGCTGGCTGATCACCGGCCGGTCGATCCCGAGTTTGTCGGCGATACGAATCACTTCGGCGATGCGCCAGCCACGGTAGTTGGACAGGCCCCAATAACGGATCTTGCCCTGGCGAATCAAATCGCCAATGGCCGACACCGTCACCTCCAACGGGGTGTTGTGGTCTTCGCGATGGAGGTAATAGACGTCGAGATAGTCGGTGCCAAGGCGCGTGAGGCTGGCTTCCAGACCATTGAAAATATGCTTGCGGCTCAAACCGCTGCGGTTCGGCACGCCGTCCACCGGGCCGAAACCGACCTTGGTCGCCAGCACCCATTCATGGCGGCGACGGGCGATGGCTTCACCGACGATTTCTTCGGAATGGCCGTTGGTGTAGACGTCGGCGGTGTCGATGAAATTGATGCCCTGGTCCCAGGCCTTATCGATGATTCGCAGGGAATCTTCGGTGCTGGTCTGTTCGCCGAACATCATGGTGCCCAGGGTCAGGGTGGACACTTGCAGGCCCGAATGACCCAGTGTGCGGTAGCTCATGAGGAAATCCTTTGCCGGAGGGAAAGGCTCAATCAAATACCAGAAAAATCGGGTGTGGCAAATGAAAAGATCGCAGCCTGCCGCAGCTCCTACAGGTGAACTCAATCCCTGTAGGAGCTGCCGCAGGCTGCGATCTTTTGATCTTCGCGACTTAAACTCGCAATGTGCGTGTCATGCGCAGCGCCAGCAGACTGCCGCAGACAATCACGGCCGCCAGCAGATACAACGCGGCATCGGTCGAACCGGTGCTGTCCTTGACCCAGCCCACCAGGTACGGGCTGAGGAAACCCGCCATCTGGCCCATGGAGTTGATCAACGCCAAGCCACCCGCCGCCGCACCCGCGCTGAGCAGGGCGGTCGGCACCGGCCAGAACATCGGCAGGCCGGTGAGGGCGCCCATGGTGGCGATGGTCAGGCCGAGAATGGCGATGGCCGGGTTGGCGGCGAAGTTCACCGCGATCAGCAAGCCAAGCGCGCCCATCAGCATCGGCACTACCAAGTGCCAGCGGCGTTCTTTGCGCAAGTCCGCCGAGCGGCCAACAATCAGCATGAACACGGCGGCCAGCAGGTACGGAATTGCACTCAGCCAGCCGATCACCAGGTTATCGCTGAAGCCCAGGTTCTTGATGATCGACGGCAGCCAGAAGTTGATCGCGTAGACACCGCTCTGGATGCAGAAGTAGATCAGGCCGAACGCCCAGATTGCCGGATTCTTGAACACCGCCAGCAGCGAATCAGTTGTCGTTTTTGGCTTGTTGGCCAGGTCTTCGGCGTGGTCGGCTTCCAGCACCGAACGCTCGAACGGAGTCAGCCATTTGGCATTGGCGTAGCTGTCGCTGAGCAGGAAATACGCCAGCGCGCCCAGTACAACCGTCGGAATGCCTTGCAGCAAAAACATCCACTGCCATCCGGCCAATCCGCCCTGACCTGCGGCGAAGTGATTGAGAATCCAGCCAGAGAACGGGCTGCCGAGCAAGCCAGATACCGGGATTGCCGACATGAACAGCGCCATGATGCGGCCACGGCGGAAGGTCGGGAACCACTGCGAGAGGTACAGCACCACGCCCGGGAAGAACCCGGCTTCGGCCGCGCCGGTGAACAGGCGCAAGGTGTAGAACTCGGTTGGCGTGGTCACGAACAGCAAGCAGGTCGACAGCGTGCCCCAGGTGATCATCATCAACGCGATCCAGCGTCGCGGGCCGAACTTGGTCAGCGCCAGGTTGCTGGGTACGCCGCACAGCACGTAGCCAATGAAGAAAATTCCGGCGCCGAGGCCGTATACGGTTTCGCTGAACTTCAGCGCGTCGAGCATCTGCAGTTTGGCAAATCCAACGTTCACCCGGTCGAGGTAGTTGAACAGGTAGCAGATGAAAATGAAGGGGATCAAACGCAGGGTAATGCGCTTGTAGACGGCGTTTTTCTCGTCAACGATGGCCTGGGTAGCGGCGGCGCTCTGTGACATGGCGGCTCTCTCTTTATTATGATTTTTTGCGATGCAAAGGGTAACGTTGATCGCCCCGAGAGTCTCGACCACCCTCGGGGCTGCTGTCTTTGTGCCTGAGCACAGGGTTTGCTACCAAGCCCTGTGCGGGTGAACAACCACGCTTTCAAGGATCACCGTTATGTTCGAACTCGATCACGACCTGGCCCAGGACATCGTCGACCGCGCGATGGCGATCCTGCCGTACAACGTCAACGTCATGGACAGTCAGGGTTTGATCCTCGGCAGCGGCGAACCGGAACGGGTCAACACCCGGCATGAAGGCGCGCAACTGGTGTTGGCCAACGGTCGCGTGGTGGAAATCGACGCGCAAACCGCGATCCACCTCAAAGGCGTGCAGCCGGGGATCAACCTGCCTTTGATGCTCGATCAGCGTTTGATCGGCGTGCTGGGCATTACCGGCGAACCCGAGCAACTGCGCACCTACGCCGAACTGGTACGGATGACCGCCGAGATGCTGGTGGGCCAGCGCAACCAGCAGGCCGAGCAGCAATGGCGGCGCCAGCGTTGCGATGACTTGCTGGCGTTGCTGCTCAGCGATGCCGGGAGTTCGCCGCGCTTGATCGATGAGGCGCAACAACTGGGGCTCAAGCCGCAGATGACGCGGGTGCCGTACCTGTTTGAATTGGGCATGGAGCACGGGCCTGGGCAAACCGCCGAAGCGCTAAGTGCCTGGCTGACCTCGCGCTACCCTGATAGTTGGTGCGTCAGTTCGGCGAAGTCGTCACTGCTGTGGTGCCGGCCGGCCAGCCAGTCCGTGGAAAATGACCGACTGTTGGAAAAACTCGATGGCCTGGGCTGGAACATTCTGCGCATCGCCGTGGGCGGGCAGGCCGATGGCTTGATCGGCTTGCGTCGCTGTTATCGTCGGGTCGGCGACTTGCTGGCGTACGGGCGCGATGTGTTGCCCGGTTCGCGCTTGTTGACGCTCAACCGCTATCGATTGCCGGTGATGCTCTGGCGCCACCGCAACGACGATGCGCTGGACGAATTGCTTAATCCCTTGCGCAAGGTCATCGCCAAGGACGGCAACGGCCAGTTGCTGGCGACGTTGCGCAGTTGGTGTGAACACGATGGCCAAAGTCAGGCGTGCGCCGAGGCCTTGGGGATTCACCGCAACAGTTTGCGCTACCGGATGGAGCGGATTGCCGAGCTGAGCGGGGTTGATCCGCTCAAGCTGGACGGCATGCTGGCGCTGTACTTGGGCGTGCAACTGCTTCCCCAGACCGACACCATTCCGTAGCAGCTGCCGAGCCTGCGAGGCTGCGTTCGAGGACGAAGTCCTCGCAAACCCGGCATCCACTATTTGTCTGGCATACACGGTTGAATGGATTGACGACGGCTTCGCAGCCGAACGCAGCCTCGCAAGCTCGACAGCTGCTACGGTGGTCGGTGTGGTGCCGGGTTTTTGTGGAAATGAACAATAATCCTCACACCCGCTTGTGCAGCGGACCGGCGTTATTGTGTGTGGCGGCTGGCAGCATGTGGGCATTGGAACTGGAGAATTCCCATGAAAATCGTGATCGCCCCCGATTCGTTCAAAGACAGCCTCAGCGCCCAAGGTGTGGCTGACGCCATCGCTGTCGGCCTTGCCGAGGTTTGGCCTGATGCACAGTTGATCAAATGCCCGATGGCCGATGGTGGGGAAGGGACGGTCGAGTCGGTGCTGGCTGCCTGCAACGGCGAGTTGCGCCGCACTGAGGTTCGCGGGCCTTTGGGTGCGCCGGTGAATGCCGCCTGGGGCTGGCTGCCCGATAGCCACACCGCGATCATCGAAATGGCCGAAGCCAGCGGTTTGCAACTGGTCCCGCTCGGGCAGCGCGATGCGTGCATCAGCAGCACCTTCGGCACTGGCGAGTTGATTCGTGCGGCGCTGGATGCCGGTGCGCAGCGGGTGATCCTCGCCATTGGCGGCAGTGCGACCAATGACGGTGGCGCCGGTGCGATGCAGGCGTTGGGCGTGAAATTGCTGGATGCCGAAAACCAATCCCTGCCGCCGGGCGGTTTGGCGTTGGCGCAATTGGCACGCATCGACCTCAGCAACATCGACCCGCGTTTGGCCGATGTGCGTTTCGACATTGCCGCGGATGTGAATAATCCACTGTGTGGGCCACACGGCGCCTCGGCGATTTTCGGTCCGCAAAAAGGTGCGTCGCCCGAGCAGGTGCAGCAACTGGATCGTGCCCTCGGGCACTTTGCCGAGCACTGCGCCAACGTGTTGGAAAAAGACGTACGCGACGAGCCGGGAAGTGGCGCGGCGGGCGGTTTGGGGTTTGGGGCGAAGGCGTTTTTGGGGGCGCAATTCAAGGCCGGTGTCGAGGTGGTGGCCGAGCTGGTAGGCCTGGCTGATGCGGTAAAAAATGCCGATCTGGTGATCACCGGCGAAGGACGTTTCGACGCACAAACCCTGCGCGGCAAAACGCCGTTTGGTGTAGCGCGTATTGCCCGGCAGCAGGGTGTGCCGGTCATCGTTATTGCCGGTACGCTGGGCGAGGGTTATCAGGCGTTGTACGAACATGGCATCGACGCCGCGTTCGCTTTGGCGAGCGGGCCGATGACGCTGGAGCAGGCCTGTGCCCAGGCGCCGCGTTTGCTGCAAGAGCGCGCGAGCGATGTGGCGCGGGTTTGGCGGGTGGCTGTTTGCCGTTAAAGCAAAAGATCGCAGCCTTCGGCAGCTCCTACATTTGAATTACGATTCCCTGTAGGAGCTGCCGAAGGCTGCGATCTTTTGATCCTATGTACCTACCCCCGTGGATCAATCTGATCCATCACCCGGTTCGCCGTGATCTCGGCCAGCATCACACTGTTTGAAATGCCCAGCAGGGCATTGCGCGATCCACCGTCCAGATGATCGACCAACTGATGGATCATCACCTCCACCGACACCAGCGTTTCCGTATGGGGATGCTGGATCGTTGTCCGGCGGATTGGGCGAAGGCTTCTTCATGTCAGAGCGGCTTTCAGAAAGTAACCTTAAACACCATTAAACAATGGCTTACGGGGTGGCGTGTTTGGCGATTTAAGATAGGGTTGTGGCAAGGAAACCGCGCGACAGGAGAACCGCATGCGCTACTCAGCCTTGACTCAAAGAATCGCCGGTGACGGAGCGGCGGCCTGGCAGATTCACGATCGAGCGCTTGAGCTGCGCGAGCAGGGTGTCGATGTACTGCTGCTGTCGATTGGCGATCCCGATTTCGACACGCCAATCCCCATCGTCCATGCGGCTATCGACAGTTTGCTGGCTGGCGACACGCACTACCCGGCCGTGCGCGGCAGCCAGGGTTTGCGCGACAGCATTGCCCGGCGTCATCGCCAGCGCAGTGGGCAAGCCGTGGATGCCGAGCATGTGATCGTCTTCCCCGGCGCGCAGTGCGCGGTGTATTCGGTGGTGCAATGCCTGCTCGACCCCGGTGACGAAGTGCTGGTCGCCGAACCGATGTACGTCACCTACGAAGGCGTGTTCGGTGCCTGCGGCGCGAAAGTGGTACCGGTGCCGGTGCGTTCGCAGAATGGCTTTCGGGTTGACCCTGCGGATGTCGCGGCGCGTATCACGCCCAAAACCCGCGCCATTTTGCTCAACAGTCCCAACAACCCTTCCGGCGCCAGCCTACCGCTGACCACCTGGAAGGCCTTGGCCGCGTTGTGCATTCGTCATGACTTGTGGCTGATCAGCGACGAGGTCTACAGCGAGCTGCTGTTCGAGGGCGAGCACATCAGCCCGGCGAGTTTGCCAGGCATGGCCGAACGCACCGCGACCATCAACAGCCTGTCCAAATCCCACGCCATGAGCGGCTGGCGGGTGGGCTGGGTGATTGGGCCAAAAGCCCTGTGCGAACACTTGGTGAACCTGTCGTTGTGCATGTTGTTCGGCGTACCGGATTTCATCCAGAACGCCGCGCAATTGGCCCTCGATGCAAACCTGCCCGAAGTGGCGCTGATGCGTGAGGAATATCGCCTGCGTCGCGACCTGGTATGCGCCAGCCTCAACCATTGCCCGGGTATCCATGCGATTTGCCCCGATGGCGGCATGTTCGTGATGGTCGACGTGCGTCAGACCGGTTTGTCGGCGCAGTATTTTGCCGAGCGGCTGCTGGATGGTTATGGGGTTTCAGTACTCGCCGGTGAAGCGTTTGGGCCCAGTGCAGCGGGGCATATTCGCATCGGTCTGGTGGTGGATCGGGCCAAACTGGCTGACGCCTGCCGACGCATCACACTGTGCGCGACAGACCTTCTGGAAGTGCGCCGGGCTTAAAATTGATTATATGGATATCCATAACAAACAATAGCACCCTAATATCGAGGCGTAACCTATCAGTTCTGATAGTAGGCAGCGTTATAAGTAAGGCGTAAAACTAACGAGCGATTTCCGATCATTTATTTTGCTCAGTTTAGGAGTTACGAGATGAGTTTTCTTAGAGTGCTTACTTTGGCGTTGTCATTTGCCGTAGGTCTGCTTGCAGCGCAAGGTGTAGTGGCGGATAGTTTGGCGACTCCGATGATTAAGTTTGCTGAAAATTCCGACGGTGGAGGAGACACCTGTGGACTCCCACTTGAAACTTCAAGAGTGGATTTTAGATCAGATGATCATGGCTGCGTGAATGATCAGATGACTTACTTTCGCCTTGAAAATGCGCCGTCGGCCACTAATTTTAGGCTTGAGTCAGAAAAATGTGATGGGTCTACACAAGAATGGTACTTCCAGCTGAAAACATACATTAACCCCGTTTCGACCGGTTGGGTGTCTATTCCAAGTCTTGTATCAGCAGCTGAAGGAGAGATAGTCGTCAGAGGGGTGATGCTGGTTAACAAAAAAATCAATACAAGTGTACCGACTGAAGGGAAGTTGAGTTGTGTTGATATCAAGCGATCGCCATTGCCTTAAAATGAATCGATCCTGAATTTCGTTTTCGCTTAGCTACGGTTGTCGCGCGGGACGACAATTGTTCTTCGACAGTCCCAACAACCCTTCCGGCGCCAGCCTGCCGCTGACCACCTGGAAGGCCTTGGCCGCGTTGTGCATTCGTCATGACTTGTGGCTGATCAGCGACGAGGTCTACAGCGAGCTGCTGTTCGAGGGCGAGCACATCAGCCCGGCGAGTTTGCCTGGCATGGCCGAACGCACCGCGACCATCAACAGCCTGTCCAAATCCCACGCCATGAGCGGCTGGCGGGTGGGCTGGGTGATTGGGCCAAAAGCCCTGTGCGAACACTTGGTGAATCTGTCGTTGTGCATGTTGTTCGGCGTACCGGACTTCATCCAGAACGCCGCGCAATTGGCCCTCGATGAAAACCTGCCGGAAGTGGCGCTGATGCGTGAAGAATATCGCCTGCGTCGCGACCTGGTATGCGCCAGCCTCAACCATTGCCCGGGTATCCACGCGATTTGCCCCGATGGCGGCATGTTCGTGATGGTCGACGTGCGTCAGACCGGTTTGTCGGCGCAGCATTTTGCCGAGCGGCTGCTGGAAGGTTATGGGGTTTCAGTGCTCGCCGGTGAAGCGTTTGGGCCCAGTGCAGCGGGGCATATTCGCCTGGGGCTGGTGGTGGATCGGGCCAAACTGGCCGACGCCTGCCGACGCATCACACTGTGCGCCTCGGACTTGCTCGAGGGGTTGCGAGCCTGACGTTTCACCTCCCACCCGCGCACAAAATAAGTGGCGCTACCTGTCAACTTTGACAGTTACGCACTTTCATAAAACAAGGTTTACTCCTCCCAAGCGCAGAACGACGGGATGCGTTTGGGTAGTGCCCGGTAGTATTCGGTCTGCTTTTCCGGCCCAAGCCCCATGGCAATCCATGGCGCCAGGTTTTGAATACGGAGAGCGACAACATGGCAGGTTCAGATAAAAAAGAGCAGCAGCTTGCGGCAGGCCAAACCGCTTCCGGCGGGGCAGCGCCGCTGGAGGTCCAAGCCCCGGACGTGAGGGGGATTGTGATTGACGGGGACCCCGACGGGCTTATTCCCAGGACAAGTCTCGATAGTGATCAATCCATCGAAATTGGCGCGTGGTTCGGCAGCTTACCACCTCCCGGTGAAACAGACACATTCAGACTACAAATCGCCCGCAGGGCAGTAACGAGTGGTGGACGTTACCTCCCGAGCGCACGTATACCGGTGGTACTGCCTGGCAGCCACTGCTATTTAGCTTGCCAAGCGCGTTCATGCTGGCGCCGGAGAACGAGGGCGGGTTCGACCTCAGGTACCAACATATAAACTATGACTTTACGCCGGACGAATCCCCTCGGGTGCCCATTCACATCGACAAGGTCCCGCCCAATGGCGCGACTCCCCCGGCCAAAATGGGGTTCTCTTTTACGCCACCGATTACCGACGCCACGTTTGGTACAAATGATTTTCTGGAATTTACGATCCCTGGTTGGACGGGTGATCAGGCCGACGTCACGGTGATGTTTGGCTGGATCAAAGGAGAGCTGCCAGAAGACCCCTCAGACATCACCCTCCGTGGCCCCCAGGCCATCAGTGCAAACGGCACGGTACGAATCCACAAAGACGATTTCATCGCGGCGGGGGACGGTGCATGCTGCGGTGGCTATGTCTTGATCGACAAGGCCGGCAACGTCAGTTCTCTTTCCTTGTATGAGTTGATGTCCGTGGCGCTTGGTCCAACGCCCGCGCCATTACCGGCGCCGCAGGTCACAGATGCAACCGGTGGAGAATTGCTGCGCTCAGACATCGTCAACGGCGGTGTTATTGTCAGGTTCGGCAGAATTACCAATGGCAAAGACACCGATCAGATCGCCCTCAAATGGGGCGATACCGAAGTCGAGGGCCGCTTGCCCGTTGGCAGCAATCCGGTAACCCACAGCTTCTTCGTCCCCTGGGACCACATCAAGACGGCGTATGGCGTAGCCACAGGTGCGGTGGATACCGATGTTCAGTACATCGTGTACCGTGGTTTAGAGCCTTACCCATCCGCGATCATCAGCGTTGTCTGCAACCTTTCCAACACCGGGCCCGATAACCCGAACCCTGAACCTGGCAATCCGAACCTTGAGGAAGTCACCATCGTTGGCGAGTCAGGCGTAGACAACACATTGATCGAAACAGATGAGGACAAGGACGTTTTTGCCAAGATTGAACTCGTAGCACCATTGAATGACGGCGACACGTATCAGGTCATGTGGAATGGCACACCCATCGGCGACCCTTATGTCATTAACGTAACCAAAGACACAGAAGGGGACATTATCGAGATTCCTCTCGTTTGGGACCTCATTCGCGGTGAAGGCGCCAGTGCCACCATGCCTGTCTGGTACGTGCTGACGAACGCGAACCATAAAAACCCGCAAGAGCCGGAAAATCGCACCGAGGTCGATGTCGCTTTCCTGAAAATTTATTTGCCGCCGGCAGTACCCCAGCATCTAAATCCAAACAACAGAATCACGTGTATGTCACTGCGCTGGAATGTCGGGAATACCAGTTACGGCATTGAGTTCAGGATCCCGCCGAGTGCGCAACTGAAGGCAGGGGACACCGTTAAAGCGGAGTACAAGGCGTTTACCGACGCTTCCAGTCCGGTTGAAGTACCAGCCGCCAATAAAACGCACACATTCACCAACGTCACCGATGATCAGGCCGCCAACGGTATTGTCTGGCTCATCGAACCCTATGCCACGCATGTACTGCCCACCTGGTCCAAAGAGAAGCCGCTGGGACTCGTCGAGGTGTCGTACACCATCATCGGCAAATCTGCATTGCCGACACCCGTGAGCACCGAAATCGGGCTGTCACAGGGTGAGGGGAGCTGCAACGTACCGGCGCCAAATCCTTGAGTTAGCAAGCAAACCGTCATGGCAATGGGAGGCGGATGTGCTGGTGCATCCGTCTCCCAGGTTGCAGCGGGTGGGGCAGGTTCTTTCGGATTAGTCCTACATACCGGCTGCGTCCCGTTCTATAGCCTGCGCCGCTTTCGATCTTTGCTAAATCATGGTGCCGATATGCCCAAGGTTCAATCGTTCAAGCTTCATCCGCTCGCCATTACCCTGAAGCTATTATCCATCACGCCCTTTTTACTGGTCGGTGAAATGACCCACGCGCGGGTACTTAACCCGGGCGAGGTTCTGACCATTGATGGCTCCACCGCGCCGGATAACTACGTGTTGAACGGTGCCTCGACGCTCAATGCCAATGGCGCACAGACCCGTGACATCACCGTCAACAACTCCACCCTCAACCTCAATGGCAGCACCGTACAGGCAACCGGGAGCGCCCTCGGTGTGGCGGTCAATGCGAGCGTTGCAAACATTGCCCGTAGCACTATTTCCAGTAATCAGGCAGGTCTCTCGGTTACCCGTAACGCGGCGGCCACCCAAGGGTCCACTGCAACCGTGAGTGACAGCACAATCAGCGGGGGTATAACGGGGGCCTCGATCACGGGCCTGAGCAAGCTGACGCTGAATCGTTCCACTGTCGCCGGGACCGGTGCTACCGCAGCCGGTATGCGGATTTCCGGCGGCTCGGTAGAGGCCATCGGCAGCACCATTAGCGGCAATCAGCATGGCATCGAGATGAGGCCCGACGCAGTGGTCAATAGTCCGGGCAAGCTCGAATTGAACCAGAGCCATGTCACCGGTTTGAACGGTTCGGCGATTGTTGTCGACACCCTGAATGTTGGCCCGACCCAGGTCAATATTGCGGTCCTCAATGGCTCGACGCTTAACGGCAGCAACGGCATCCTGATGGATGTGCGCAGAGGCGCGCAAGGTAACTTGCGGGTTGGCAACAGCACCCTCACCGGCGATATCGTCGCGGACGACGGCAGTACGGCCAATGTAGTGCTGGAAGACTCCGCGACCCTGACCGGACGCTTGCAGAACGTGCAGGACCTGGGCATTAACAGCAACGCGCGCTGGGTGATGGTCGGTGACGGATCGGTGCAAAACCTGGACATGAATGGTGGTGCCATCCAGTTCGGTAACCCCGGCGAATTCTTCAAGTTGAACGTGGGGACATTGTCGGGCACCGGCGGTACGTTCTTCATGCACACCGACTTCAAGACCGGCCAGGTCGACACCTTGACCGTGGCCGGCAACGCCACTGGCAACCACACCATTGCAATTGATGCCAGCGGGACCGAGCCAGCGAGCTCGGCTGCTACGCCGGTGGTGCATATCGGCGGCGGTGATGCCACGTTCAGCCTGGCAGGTGGCGGTGTTGACCTCGGCGCGTTCTCCTATGACCTGATCAAACTGGGCAGCACCGACTGGTACCTCAATACCCTCACGCGCACCATCAGCCCGGGCACTCAATCGGTGATCGCGCTGTTCAACGCAGCGCCAACCGCCTGGTATGGCGAACTCAGCACGCTGCGCAGCCGCATGGGCGAAGTGCGCATGGACCACGGCAAGGCCGGTGGCTGGATACGTGCCTACGGCAACAAGTTCAACGTTGACGCCAGCTCGGGCGTTGCCTACCAGCAAGTTCAGCAAGGCCTGTCGTTCGGTGCCGATGCACCGTTGCCGATGGGTGACGGGCAGTGGTTGGTGGGCGTGCTGGGCGGTTACAGCAAATCCGATCTGGACTTGAGTCGTGGCACCAGCGGCACCATCGACAGCTACTACCTGGGCGCCTACACCACCTGGCTGGATGAATCGAGCGGCTACTACTTCGATGGCGTGCTCAAGTTCAACCGGTTCGAGAACGAATCCGATGTACGCCTCAGCGACGGCAAAAAGACCCAGGGCAATTACGACAGCCATGGCGTCGGTGCGTCGCTTGAGTTCGGTCGACACATCAAACTGGCTGATGACTATTTTGTTGAACCCTTCACCCAACTGTCCGGCGTGGTCATTCAGGGCAAGGACTACGACCTGGATAACGGCCTGTCCGCTGAAGGCGATCGTACTCATTCGTTGCTGGCCAAGGCCGGCGCAACCGCCGGGCGTAACTTCCAGTGGGATGACATGACCGTGCAGCCTTATCTTCGCGCTGCGTATGTGCACGAGTTCGCCAACAACAATGAAGTGAAGGTCAACAACAACACCTTTAATAACGACCTCTCGGGTTCCCGTGGAGAGCTGGGTGCCGGTGTCGCCGTGTCGCTGAGCGCTAAGGTGTCGATTCATGCCGACTTCGATTACAGCAATGGCAACAAGCTTGAACAGCCGTGGGGGGCCAACGTCGGCCTGCGCTATCTCTGGTAAGCGCATCGTCCTATGACGAAAGGCATCGGGCCCAAGCCCGGAGCCTGTACTGCCGCGGCGTTGAAAGTTCTGCTCATCAGGATTGGCGGATGCCCGGACTCCTTGTTTCGGCGCGTCCGATTTTCAGCAAGGAGAACATGAAATGTCAGCATCCAGCTCTATCAATCAGCTCGACCCTACAATGACGGCGCCATGGACACGGCCGGAACCATTGCCCAACAAGCCGGGAGGTGAAAGCAACCTGCTTCATCGCTCGGCATGGGTTGACCCGGCGAACCCGCTGAGGCTTGAATTCAAAGCCTGGTATGAGTTCCCTCCGCCCCCTGGGTGCGAGCAGGTAGACGTTTTCCTGGGTGACAACGAGAGCAATATCATCGCTTCCAGAACATGGACGCTACCCATGTCGCCCGGCGATTACTACGTTGAGATTCCCGCCGACAGGTTGCCCCATGGAGAGCAACAGATCAGCTTTATCATGACCAACTATCTCGGCGTGCCGGCCCGATCGTTTCCCTACACGGTCACCGTCGATAAACAGGAACCGGTGCTTAACGCCTCCAGCCATCTGACGTTTCCCCCAGCAGTATCCCCCCCCGACAAACTCACTGCGCGCTACCTCGAGCAAAACGGCGATGAGGTAAAGGCCGGTCTTCCCGCTTATACGACACCCCGGCCATGGGACCGCATCACCTGGTACTGGGGCTCAACCCCGGGCAGCCTGGAGCAGGGCGGTGTCATCGAGCTCGATGACCAAAACCACTCAGCGCCGGTGACCATTACGGTGCCCGGGGATTTGATCCGCAGCCGGGGCGATGGCCTACGCTACGTGTGGTATCAGGTGCACGACCGTGCCGGAAACCCGAGCTCACGCTCCGATTCTGTCGAGCTGGACGTTGCGGCCACACCGATCCCGCGTGTTCTACCCCATGTGACTATCAAGGAGCTGAGTACTACAGCCCCCAGCGGCATATTGGACCCGCTCAAGGCCATGAACGGGGTCACGGTTACGATCCCATCCGAGGCGGTGATTTACGAGGGTGAGGGGGTGTTCGTGTTGTGGGGAGAAAAAGGCACGCCCGGAAGTTATCGAACCAACACGCCGATATTGCCAGGTTCCAAGGACTATCACATCCCCAGCGAAAAGGTCAGGTACCACATCAACAGAACGCTGGTTGTGGGTTATGAGGTGATCGAACCCGGTGTCGTTGACCCGCACACATCCAATCCCTTCAACCTGAGAGTCGAAAGGTTGACCGGCACGCCCGCCGTTCAATGCGACAAGGTGACTGGCGGCAGGCTGAGCGTGGCAAGTGTGCCTGATGGCGGGGTTGCCAAGTTCACGCTTGGGCGCTGGTCGCACATGGGCACAGAGCAATTTGTGACGATTGTGGTGAGGGGGCTCAGTACGAGCAACCAGCAACTCGACATTCCCGTTGTGACCGATTTCCCGGTGCCGGCAGCAGGCCAGACGATTGATGTGGGGCAGATTACCAAGGCGAATTTGCAGCGCTTCAAACTCAATAATCAGCTTGAAGTGCGAGTGCGGGTGAGTTTTGACGGGAAGTTGACGTGGCAGGTGTTTACGTCGTTGACGCCGACGTTGGTGGCTTGACGCTACTCGAGCAGGTTGTAGTGACATGAAGTATGTTTGGCAACAAGAAAAGCTATGCTCTTGTTGCCAAACACTAATGAGAAGCTAACTTCGGATTGTTGAGATGACAACCTCCGGGACTGTTTTTGCTTTAAAAACCGTACTCGCGAAATTGGATGTTGAGCGGGCATTTACAGTTGTATTTGCCTGCGCTGCAGCCTGCTTCACAACCTTTGGAGCACGAGTAACCTTGATTAGGTTGCTAAAAGCTTTCGAATCAGCCGGTGCAGATTGGGCAACTTTCGTTAGGCCGCCCAATGCTATCGGGTTCAATGCCAGCGATTTGATGGATGTCGATGCGCTCAGAGCAGCATCGTCGGTTAAGCTGCTGACGCTAGCGGCAGTTTGCACCGCGGTGGAGGCACCCAATAAAGCTCCACGCGTAGCGGGATCATAGAAGTTGCCAAAGCCTTCCATAACTCCAATCGAAGGAGGTTTCAAGCGTTGCACCATTTTATCAAAAGCTCTAAACGCAACCGACCCGATTTTGTGTGGAGCAGATGCAGCAGCAGCGGCAGAACCAGCAATTCCCCCTACTACGACAGTCGGTAGCGCAGCCAGCCCCAAATAAAGCGCAACCTCGCCAGCTGTTTTGTCACCGGTGGCAGCGTTAACCGCACTGGCAATCGTTGAGGCCCCCCCAAGTGCTGCGCCGACCCCCAATGCCGCCGCCTTCGTCATGGTGAAAGTAGCAGCAGCACCGGTGAGCGGAGTGGCGGCACCCGCAGTGGCTATTGTTGCGGCTACTGCGGCGGCAGTGGCCACTGCGCCCACTACGACAAAAATCCATGCTATCCAACCGCCGCCCCCGCCCCCATCTGCGCGCCCAGGCACAGCCCCTTCATCCGGCCGCCGTGGCCGGCCACTGTAGCCGATCGACGAATGCCCGGTCGGATCGCGAAGCGCAATCGGGTTACCCAGACAGTAGCTATAAGGATTCACACCACCACTGCCAAACGGGCTGAGCGAGTCCGGGCTGTGAAAACGTTTCGTGCCCGGGTTGTAGGCCCGATAACCACGGCCCAGCAAATACCAACCGGTGTTTTCACGCACTTCACCATTGAACGCCCGCACGCTGAACATCGGCTGGTCGCTGTGGCGGTCGCCGTAGGCGCTGTAGACAGCCGTACGCAGATTGCTCTGCTGGCTTTCGGCAATGATGCTGAAGTTGGCGTCGGTCTGCAGTAACAGGGTCTGCGCGCTGTCACCTGCCACTTGTTGCCCCAGTGGCTGCTCGCCGTTGCTCAGGAGGCGGGTAAGGCGGCCGTCCTGAACCACCGTGCTCAACTGCTCGCCCTGATAAAAACGCAAAGTCTCGCTTGCGCTGCCCTGCTGCGAGGTGACCAGGTGGTCGTGGCTGTCATAGCGGTACTGGCTAACGGATCGGCTGGCGGCGACGACACCGAGCAGGCGGTTTTGACTGTCGTAGGTCAACAGTTGCCCATGTTCATCGTTGAGTTGGCAGCCATTGGGGTCGTAGGTGAACGACGGGTTGCCGTTGGGCCTGGCCGGTGTATAGACAATGCTTGTCAGCTGGCAGGGATCATCGCTGGCGTAGGTGAACATCGCCCGTTCGCGGCTGTCGTCCGGGAACGTTGTCGTAACGGTCTTCAGGTTGTCCAGTGCGCTGAAATAAAAAAGCTGCTGTTTGAACGGGCGGCCTTCGCTGTCCCGGGGCAGATTAGGGCTGTTCCCACATTCATGTTTCGTCAGTCGGCCGCGAGGATCATAGCTGAATGTTTCCTCGAGCAAACTGTCTCCGTCTTGCTTCAGGTGCCGGCTCTGCAGCAGGCCGTCCGGTTGCCAGACCTGCTCCTGGGTGCGTGTTTTTTGCCCCGTCAACGTCTGCTTACGCAGGGTTTCGCGGCCCTGGTCGTCATACGTGAGCTCAGTCTCCAGGGTGGTGTTTGCTGTCAGGTCCCGGGTGGTGGTTTTGCTGGTTTGCCCCAGGCGGTTGTACTCAACCGTAACCAAAAGTTGCCCTTGATCAATGTTTTTGACTCGACCATAGCTGTCGTAGGTATAGACGGTATCCAGCCCGGGGTTGCCGGTTTGTATCACCTCTGTACGCTTGAGCTGACGGCCCTGCATGGAAGCGGAGTAGAGGGTTTCCCAGGTTTTTTCCTCGTTGTCGACCCAGGTTTCGCCGAGCAATTGGTTAGCGATGTTGTAGTGGTACTGACGTGTGCCTTGTTCATTGCTTGCCTGGGTCAGACGTGCGCTGGTTGTGTCAAAACCGAAGGTGGCTTTTTCGTCCCGCGCAGTGCTGCTGATCGGTTGCCCGGTAAGGGTCAGGTTGTAGTCGTATTCGATGGTGTCATTGGCGGGCGTGGTCCGGGTCTTGACCTGCGGCTGTCCAGCTTCATAGGTATAAAACTCGGTGCGTTTGCCGGTGGTGGTCCGGGTCAGGCGGCCCAGGCCATCGAACTCTTGTTCACCCACGGGAATGACTTCGCCATTGTCGGTCACGCTCAAGGCCACCGGCAGCTCCGCCGCACTGTGCGCGGCGTAGGTACGTTTGATGACGCTCTCGTCGGGAAGCGTACTGCTGACCAGGCGTGACTGGGCGTCATAGGTGTAATGGGTGATCAGTTTCAACGGATCGCTGTGCTGGGTGGTTCGGCCCAGTCCGTCGTAGAGGAACGTCTCGGTCGCGATTTCTTTCCCGGCAGCATCCAGCGTCGCGGTGCGGGTCGGTTTGCCAAACAGGTTCGTCCAGGTTTCGTTCAAACCACTGATAGCCGGGTTTGGCCCTGGGCTTTGCATCCAGATACGCTGGATCGGCCCGCGGGATTCCTCCGTACCGATAGGGTCAATGTGCTGATGGCCTTCGACGCCGTCGGGGCCGATCACCACGGATTGCTCAGCCCAGTCGTCATAGAGAAAGCGGCTCGTGAGCTTCAGCACGACGCCATCAAGCCAGTCGAAATCGCTCTGTTCGACCAGATTGCCCCTGCCGTCGTAAAGCGCTTCAAGCGTCTGGTACATGCGAGTCGGGGCACTGGGATTAACGTTATCCCGCTCCTGGAAAATCAAACGACCCAAGCCGTCAAGCACGCTGCGAGTCTTGATTTTTTTTGCGTTGATGCTGATGTGCTCGATCTGTTGTCCGTGCTGGGTGCTGAGTACGTACCCGTATTCGCGAAGAGCGGCGAAGTCTGTTCCGGGGGCCACCACTTCGCTGGTTAGACGCCCCAGGATGTCGTAGCGGTAGTGGGTTTCCACGCCATCGATACGGTTCATCAATTCGTGCGAGGTGAGCAGCGAATGCTGTTGCACAATAGCCTTGCTGACGCCATCGAAATCGGTGCTCACAGTTTGCGTGGTTTCTTGCACCGGCACGTTGAACTGACGGCTGATGAGCTTGCAGTAGTCAAATTTGATATGCGTGGATTTTTGGTTGCATGTGACCGTCTGACATTTGACAAGACCATGCCGAAGCGCATCACTCGGCTCATCAAAGTGCTCATACACCGTACGCTCAAGTTCAGTCTCACCGCTGCCCTCTACCTCAAGCACCACCTCGTTGTCGAGCGTGAGCCATTCTTTCAGGGAGCTGCCCCCCAGCGCCTGCAATTTCTTGTAGCGATAACGCGTGCGCAAGGTCGGTGCGTGGCCGTTGGCCGAGGGGGCCGGGGTGACGGTTTTTTCTTTGAGCTGACGCACGAAGCCTTCGGGGTCGGGCGGGCAAAAACCCTCTTCTCCGGCCGCGGGATACCAGAGACTGGTTTCGACCACGCCGTTGGCCTGGGTCTGGGTGCGCATGTTGCCAAAATTGTCGTACGTGCTGCTGACGGTTTCAGCGCGTCGGCGGTTGGGGTTGTCGAGTTGCGACCAAGTGGTTTTGACCGACTTGGGCATCTGGCAATAGTTGGGTTGTTGATCGTAGCTTGCGCCCGGCGTTAGAAAGTACTCGGTCTCGACCGTTTGCACATTGTTGCCCTGGGTGGTGGCTTCGCGGGTCAGCAGGTGGAACTGATTGAAGGAGCGCTCGATTTTGCGTTGCGCTTTGTCGTCAACCCACAGGGTTTCAACGGTGGCGTACTCATAGGAACCCGTGTGTTTGTAAAGGTTGTCGAGTCCGTCTTCAGTCCAGGCAATGGGAAGACCAAAGCCGAGGAAGTTCTTTTCGACATCACTCGATTGGCGCTTGTAGGTGTAGCGCACCTCAATCGACGGTTGATTGAACCCCGGGTGCGTTACATGACGGGTTACGCGGGGCAGGGGTTTGCGTCCACTTGCAGGCGGGAACTGATGGCCACCGTCTTCATAGGACATTACCTCACGTCCGCCCGAGGGGGTTTCTACCTGGGACATACAAAGCTGGTCGTTGACCAAACTGTATTTGAAACGCCAGGACGCCAGCGGGTCGTCGGGCAGTCCGGTCTGGGGCAGGCTGATACTGGCGACGCGTCTGTCGGTCGTATTCAGGGTCATGACGTAGCGCGCCAACGGGCTGCCATCCGGCCCGTCAAAAGGTAGCTGTAACAATTCGACGGAGGCGCTTTCGCGCTTGATGCTCAGCAGGGTCTGACCCGAATCATCCTTGACCGATGTCAGGATCAGGTGAACCCCATCGAACGTCTCATAATCGAGGGTGATCTTGTGCCCGGTGGGCGAGTGAATTTCGACGGGCATCGCCACACGGTTTTGCGAACTGCCGTAAACCTCCAGGATCTCGACCAGACCGGACTTGTGCATGACGCGGTAACGGTTGGTGCCTTCCGGATAGAAATGGAAGCTGTCGAGCTTCTTTTCCTTCATGGTCAACTGACCACTGGTACTGTCGGTTCCAGTAACCTTGAAAGTTTCGCCGGTGCTCAGCGAAAGAATATTGCTACTCAGCGTGTACTGCGACAACTGCAGGTTCCAACCCATGCCGTATCCGCTGTCCACCGTGTTGAGCGGACTGTACGCCAACGCGAGGCCAAATCCCGGGCCGCGTAAATCATTGGTTTGTAGCTCGGGGAAGCTGATCGAAACCGTATACAAACCGGTGCGTGGATCAACGCCATTCTCCATTGAACTCATGAAGTTAAGCGCATTAGAGGACACGGAACTGGTGGCAGTCATTGTGATTAACCTCTACATGTCGGCGGGTAAAATAGCGGTTCGAACACCTGTAGGGATCAACAATATCTGTGACTACTACCTCAAAACGACGGCAGGCAAAAAGCAGCGATAACGGCCAGCCTATGCCGGTGTTTACTGACGTGCAATAACGGGTGACAGGCGTTCGGCAAAAACAATATCAGCCGATCGACGCCGGGTAACCTATCAGTTCTGATAGTAGGCAGGCCGCAAAACAAGGCGTACAAACTAGCCATCGATGACCAGCAACCTGACTGACGCCCGGTTAACAACCGACATCCATGCAGGGAACGCAAGGGAGTTCGCATGATGGCAACAGCACCGACCTCGCCTGACAACACGACGGTTTTACTGCCGGTTGCTCAGTTCACTGAGTCACATAACCTTGAGCTGGACCCCGATAAACTAGGTATTAACGGAGCGACGGTCGTAGCGCCACCATATCAGGCGATGTCGGTGGGAGATGTGGTGACATTGAGCGTGGATATTTTTTATGGAAGCGACTACTTAGAAACGCTCAAGCGACCCAGAACCCTGACTGCCGAAAACATCGGCGAACCCGTTTACTGGACGGTTCCAAAAGATGCACTGCAACAGCTTCAAACAGGTGACCATATTGAGGCGAGCTACAGCATCGCCTATGTCACGCCGACTGTTGCCACGGTGTCGGAAAAGCAAACCTTACACATTGTCGAGAAATCGAGCCCCGAGTTGCTGCCGCGCCTTTCAATCAAGGACTTTGCTGGTGACACCCTGGATCCCGACGCCTACCCGGACGGCATCACGCTGAGCATTGAGTTGTATGCCGGCATTCAGGTAGGTGACTGCGTGATGCTGCACGCCATGGGCGAATCCCGCTTGGTCATTGCGATATACGTCGATCAGACGACTATCGACAGTCAGACACTGCAAATCCCCTTCGGCCATGCGTGGCTGGCAGCCAACAGCGGCAATGAAGTGAGCCTGATGTATGAGTATGCCCGGCTGGGCAGTGCGGGCGCTTCGCTGACATTGCCGTTGATGCTGCGCAAACCCTTGAACCTGCCGCCGCCCATCATCGTCGGTGTTACACCCGACGGGCCTGACGACTACCAAGGATTCCTGTTGGGCCACAACGCCTTGAACGGCATCACCATACTGCTTCCTGAGGAGGCGGTGATCGGCTCGAACGATAAGGTGCAGATGGTCTTCGATGGTTTCCAACCGGGGGGGCATTACATGGCCGACCCTGATTTCGGCGATCCGAAAACATTCAAGATTCCTAAACGCTATGTGCCTGCGAACCTGGGTAAGCGTTTGTATGTGTTTTATGAAGTCACACCGCCGGGTGAGAAAGCCGTTAAATCCCGGCGCTACGATTTGCAAATCAAGAATCTGACCAGCGGGTGGCCAACCCTCCAGATCACTTCCCCCCCTGGAGCATCCAACGCTGAAGTTTCGTTAAAGACCGTTAGCGATGCCGTGACTGTTCGACTGCGAGCGTGGGTATCGATGGCCGAAGGGCAGCGGTTACGGATATACGCCAAAGGCGTTCTTCAGGCGGGCGACGTGGAGGAAACATTTAACGTTCGCGTCGGTGCTACTGAAGTAGTTACCGAAGACGAATATTTGGAAGGCGAAATCCAGGCGAAACTGCCTCGCACTTTTTTGGCGAAACTGACACTCAATCAGCAGTTCAATGTGACCGTCGAAGCCAGTTTTGATGGAGGCTTCAGTTACAAGCAACTTCCTATGATATCCCCCCGGCTCGTTGAGTAGTCTCCGGCTGGTAGTCGTTCAATCTTAATGAGGTGATTATTATGTCAGGTAATTCGCTTGCCAGCCTTTTGGCCTGGATGAAGAACAGTTCGCGCATGTTGGGCTGGGGGCTTGTTGTGGCTTTGGAACGTCGCAGGACCAATCTGATCGTAGTGCAGGAATATATAAGGCGCTTTCGCGATCATAGTTATCTTCCCGCGGTAAGGGGGGAGGTGATGATTGTTGATAATAAACGAATGGAACTGATACACGATTTTGTGATGGATGTGCCTGTTCTGTCGTTTGAAAACGCTAATCTCAACGACTCCAAGGCCTTGCTGACAATGTCGGTCATGGGGGGGAGTCAACTCACCCTGGAAAAAGAAAGTGTAGGGTGGAAAGCCTATAAGGTGGATGAAATAGATCCGTTGAAAGGGCCGAAACTTTATCTGGATTTGCTATTGAATGAAGTGTCTGGTGATGTTGACCAGGATGGGCGGGTCAAACTGGATTTGAGTAAGAGCGATAACTTTCGGTTAACGTTTGCCGAAACGCAGCATGAGCAACGGTTGGGTGGGGACTTCTTCAAGGATTTGTTCAACCAGTTGCCGGATGATCAGCGGGTTTATGAGTTGGGCAAGATTGAACGGGGGACGAATGAGCTGATGCGTCCATTGTCGTTTGAGTTGCGAACTCAGGCGAGCAGCTCGCCGGCGGCACGGGATCCGAAGTCTCCCGAGTTCGGTGATGGTGCTGTACTTGCTTTAGTCAGGATGGAAAAGCGTTTGGGAGGGAACTTTCCGGGTCAAAATTACAAATATTTGATTCCTGATGATCAGGGGAAGGACTATTCGGCAACAGTGTTGTTGGACTCCAGTCGAACGATAGCTGACCCGGTTCTACGCGAGGTTTCTAATCTTTTGCAGAGCGATGAATTCATACATATTTATGATCAAGACGGGGAGTTGAAAACGGCCGTATTGAACAGTGGAGAACTTTTAGTTCCTGAACTCGAAATTACAAAAAAAATTACCTTGTCTTCCGGAGAGGAAATTGAAATTGTGATGAATTCCTCGCCAGGTGCTTTCTTGAGTAAGGATTTGAACAAACTCACTGTTGAGCTTTTGGATAGTAAAGTTTTAATCGGATGGAAGCCCTCGACCATAATTGACTTTACTTTTTTAACTGCCGGGCAGGCTCCAGGGTATTTCAGGTTCAAACTGGAATTTGAATTGCTGGTGGAGTATTCGGTTGAGCAATCGGATAGTGGTGTGCTGTTGCGTCGAACAGGTATTCAATTCGTACCGCGTACTAGTTTTGAATCCGCCACAGGGGGTGATGAGGGCGAATTCTGGTACGACATTTTGCTAATCGTACTGCTTCCTCTGGTTACCGCAGTTTATTTAACAGAGATGATCTTTGAGAGGTTTAAAGCTGAGTTTGATGAGCGACTAAACACAGAGATATCAATTACAGAAACAATTCAAGAGATCTTAACGCTCAACTTCGGCCAAGCCATTCAAGGCAACGAAATCTACGCCCCTCACGACATCGGATTTTTCGGCCGCATCAATCCCCAACAAACTTCATTCCTGATCGACCCCATGCAACCAATCATCAAGGCAGGCGGTTCCCAGCGGTTTGCAACCGCTCCCGTGGTGGCTGGTGTGCAGTGGAAGGTGGAAAACCTGGTGGAAGGCCCCGGTGTTCCCGGGACTATTAATGCCAGCGGTGTTTATCAGGCCCCGGCAGCGTCGACCATCAAGGGGCGTTTCACCCGCGTTCGGGTCACGGCGACGGCCCCGGGCAGCGGTTATTTCAGTTCGGCATTGGTGACGGTGGTGGTCGATGAACTGTCCATCCATCCCCTGATCCAGGTCTGCGATGTCGGTGCCACCGTTGAGCTGTCGGCGGGTGTGCTGGGTGCGGGGAACTTGCAATGGTCGATCAAGAATCCCGTTCCCGGTGAGAGCGGTGAGTTAAAGCCGAGTGACAAACCGGGTGGCGATCGGACCTATCACCATGGGCCAGTGGTGACGACCAAAACTTATGTAATCGATCAGGTTGAAGTGAAGAACACCAGCACGGGTGGTACTCGCTCGATGCATGTTCTGGCGTTACAGAAACAACCAATGGTCAGCGTGAGGATTCTCTCTACCGATGTTACGCAAGGTCGAGTCCAGTTACAGGCCTCAGTGAATGGCAACACAGTGCCCGATGGCCGAGGCGACTGGAGCTTGGCCTTCACGGGGCAGGGCACCATTGATAAAGCGACAGGTGTGTACCGGGCGGATCCTGCGGCTACCGGGCGATATGCGCTAATCCTTTTCAAGATGGAAATTGATTTTGTTGGGCTTGCCGAAGGCCATCTGATTCTGCCGCTGCCCCTGGTCGAGTTCCCACAGTGGCTTGAGATTATGAGCCAATGAATACCCAAAATCAGACTGATAACTCTTCACTGGGAGCACCTTCCATGGCCAGTAACTCATTGGAAAGTCTGTTGGCGTGGATGAAAGACACGTCGCAAATGTTGGGCTGGGACCAGATCGTTGCGCTGGATGGACACAAGCTGAACCTGGGCTTGCAGCACGACCATATTATTCGCCTGAGCCAGGGCAATGATCTGGGTGTGATCACAGGCTCGATGGATATCCCCGACACCAACATTACCCATTATTTGTCGGGTTTCAGGTTGGCGGCGCCCATGTTGTCCTTCCAGCGTGCCTCCTTGCAAAGTGCGAAAACGGCCTTGAGCCTGGCAGTTGTCGGGGGGACGCAGATGATGGTGGAAACGGTCCAGGGCCACAAAGAAATCCATAGCCTTACCGCCCTGGATCCACTGGATGGCTCCCACGTGACGCTGGACATACCGCTGGGCACAAACGCTGCAAATGTTGTGCTGGACCTGGCCAACAGCGAGGACGTATTGCTGACCTTGTTCCGTACGCCTACTGAGCAACGCGAAGCCGGGAAGTTGTTCAAAGAGTGGTTTGACCGCTTGGCCGATCAGAAAAGGCTTCACGCTCTGGCGGCGTTGCCTGATCAAGGCAACCCTTTCATGTTTACCCGCAGCATCGATGTACGGACACAGCATCGCAACGCACCTGCCCAGATTCCCGATACCGTCGATGAGAGCGGTGCCGTGATTTTGTTTGCACGTTCGGTCAATGGCGCCGCAGGGTCATTTCCGGGGGACAACTCTGGTTTCAAGTACCTGATTCCGGACGATGATGCGCAGCACAGTTATTCCGCGACCGAGTTGTTTTCCCGAGCGTTAATCCATCGCGCGGCATTCGGCCATGCACTGCTGCAAATGCTGGATGATGCTGACTTCGAGCATATTGCCGACGAAGCGGGCTCATTGGCAAAAATGGTCGCCCGCCGCGGGGGGCTGCAAGTGGCTGCCACTGATTATGAAACGAGTGAATACCGGTTCGAATCCGATCCGTTCAGCTTGCCCACTGTAGGGGGCGCCATGCCGCTGACCATCGAATTTGACCAGAACCAGGTCGTGCAACGTTGGCAAGGCAAGGCCAGCCTGCCGTTCAGATACCGCCCGCTGGGAGGTACCACCTGGAAGTCCTACACGGTAGAGATCAGCACCCATCTGTTGCACGAGTTTCGCTTGTGGGCGGAAGAGTCTGGCGCGTCGGGCATGGAAGGCGAATTGTCCACGCCGTATACCCATACACAAGAAGTTACCATTGAATCCGGGCTGCCTTCGTTGCCTGCTGGGGAAGTTGAGCAAATCAAGGACTTCGTCACCAATGCGGTCAAGCGAGCATTGCTAGAGGCGTTCTCCAGCACGTTGACGACCCGTGCTTCTGAAGATTACCTGACGGATGTTGATATCGTCGGCGGCAGTACGTTGCAAGCGTCCCATGTGACGTTGCCCTTTGATCAAGCACTATTTGGCCAGATCCATGCGTCCGGTGCGTCGTTCGAGATCGTCCAGCAGCAACCCTTGGTGGTTGCCGGCAAGCGCTTGCAACTGACTACGGAACCGGTGCGTGAAAACTTGCGCTGGACGCTGGAGCCTCTTTCGGGGGGCGGCGGTGAAACGGGACAAATCAACGAAACAACAGGCGAGTATCGCGCACCGGCGGCTCATGCGATGGGTGGCTCATACCTTCGCGTGTTGGCCATTGCCACGGACACCGGGACCGGAGAACGCAGCGTGACCTTGATCACGGTGCAGGCGAACCCGATTACCATCAACCCGCAAATCCAGTTGTGTTACTACGGGCAGCAGGTAGAACTTTCGGCGGGGCAGCTCGACGGAATGCCACTGAACTGGTCGATTAAAAATCCTGTACCGGGTGAGAGCGGCCAACTAGTTGCTAGCGACCAACCCGGAGGTCGCACCTACATTGCCGGGTCGAAGGTTTCGAACAAAACCTATGTGCTTGATGAAATAGAAGTGAAAGACAGCCAAGGCATTGAGTCGGCATCCGCCTATGTATTGGTCTTACAGATCGAGCCTCTTATTACGGTAAAACCCGTTGAAAACCCGAACCTGCCAGAAGGACAAGTCCAGTTGCAGGCTTATATAAACGGTAACGCCGTAAATCCTGTATGGTCGCTACCCGTCGACGGCCCGGGTTCAATCAGTCAGGCAGGTCTCTATAGCGAAGACATAGGAACAAAGGAGCGGTTTGTATTAATTAATGCAGTGGCGGATACCGGTGAATTCGGTAAGTTCGAGGGGCACTTAATATTGCCACTGCCGTTGGTGGATTTTCCTACGGTAATTAGCGCGCTGACTAAATAATATTGGGTTTGATTGATATATAAACGTCATTACTTGCTTTGTTTTTTCGAACAACGGCAGAGGGCACTATCATGTCTGTTAATTCGCTCCAAAGTTTGCTTGTCCGGATGCGGCAGGGTTCGGTGACCCAGGGCTGGGGTGCTGTTTCGGTGTTTAGTCGTAGCCGGGTCAATGGATTGTTGGAACAACAATACATTGAGCGGTTCGATGGCTACAGCTTTCTGCCGCCATTTTCCGGGCGTATTACGCAGGGAGAGGGAAGCTACGATATTGTTGAACTGAAAAGTATAGGTCTTGGACAACCGTTGCTCTCGTTCAATACCGCTTCACTGACCAACTCGACCGCTGTATTAACGATGAATATTATTGCCGGCCGGTACACTGCGTCACGCCAAACACCGGGTACGCAGGGAGTGTTTTTGTCGGCATTTAATATTGCCGAGCAACAAGAGTTCAAGCTGGTAATGGACATTGACTTATCCTTGGTCGTCGGTGAAATCGACAAGCGTGGCAAGGTCAAGTTGAATTTGTCCCAAGGCGTCAACTTTCGTTGCAATTTGGCCGGCGACGACGAGGCGGCCAATGCACGGTTTGCTGATTTTTTCAAACAACGCTTCGAAGCACTGCCACAACATCGCAGCGTTTTTCAGTTGGGGATGTTGGATTTAAAAGGATACAACTACCTGACTCCGACATCATTTCGCATTCTCACCCAGGCAGCGCCAGGGGCCAAAGTTCAAGGTGCGTTGAACTTTGGCGATGGCGGTGTGGTGGTTCTCATTAAATTACTGGGCAATACAAGCGAAGGGCGGTTTCCACCGGATGCAAGTTTTCCCTATCTGATTCCTGATGACCAGGAGTTGGACGGCAGTTACCGATATTCGGCGTCGATGATTCTGTCCAAAGAAATGATTGAATACATCGAAGACGGTCAGCTGGATGTACTGAATAACCTGTTGTTTCCGGGCGAAAACATGTTCGAAGAACGCGAGCGGCATGTGCCGCATGATCTTGGCGTGTTCGGTAATATCAGCCCTAAAAGAACCCGTATCTCGCTGGAGCCAGCCTTCAAGACACTCAAGGCCGGTGACACGCAGCAGTTCACCTTACGTAACTGGGAAGGGCAAACCATTACGGCCAGTAACTGGAGCGCGGTCAGCCTGCAGAGCCACACCCAAGCCGGGCACGGCACGATTGCCAACGGCCTGTACACCGCCGTCTCCACAGCGTTGATCGGACATGATTCGCTGCACGTTGTGGTCACCGCCGAGTACCTCAGCGGGGGTGTCACTTACAAGGCCTCGGCACTGTTGTTGGTGGCCTTTGATGAAATGACGGTAGCCCCGCGGGTATCGACCTTTGCCGCGGGAACTCAAGTGCAACCCATTGTGTTGACTGCCTCGACAGCCGGCGCTGTGCCCGTAACCTGGTCGTTGCTGCCCCCCGAGTATGGCGCCTTGGTCCAGAGTGGTAACCAAGGTCGTTTTACCCCCGACGCCCGCGCCAGAACTAAAGGCCTGGTAGTGCAACGGGTTGAAGCCTCGGGCGGTGAAAAGCGTCAGTCCTCGCTGGTGCTGGTCAACGTACAGCAACAGCTGAAAGTTGATCCGCCTTATGTGCCGTCGCTCAAGCACTTCGACAATGTCCAGTTAAAGGACGATGCCTCACTGCTGCCTGGTGTTCCCCGGCGCTGGAAGGTCATCAGCGGCGGCGGTTCGGTCGATGTGAAGGGGCGTTTCACCGCGCCGGCGCAAGGCGTTAGCTCCAGCAGCGTGGTGCAGTGCGAAATCGTGCGTAACGGCGTGGTGCTGTCCAGCGGTTATAGCGTCATCGAGTTCAGTGAACTCGATCCGGAACCGACCTGGACGGACCTCACGACATTCACTATCACGGTGCCAGGCGGGCTTGACGGTGAACGCCAGGGGTCGCTGTTTGGCAACGGCTACCAGCAGCTGTACACGAAAGTGAAGGTCGAGACTACGCCGGTGGGCGACGTTGCCTACCCATTGAGTGTGATTGAAAAAGCCAGCATGAAGTTGGTGGAGGACTCCGCGAATGACGAGATGGAGTTCGTCGATGATGCCCTTGAGGGTATGCCCGCGAACGATGACGAGAAATGGCGTGCGCGGTTGATCACCAATCGCTTTGAACTGGCTATTCCCAGAAGTGCGTCGCAAGACGATCCGCCAGACCCGATCATGAATCAACTGGATTTTTATGTTCATACACGTGAGCGCGCCGGGCAGACCAGGACGTTTTATGCATCATTGGTGGGGGATTCGAACGATCGAACGTATCGGTCGAAGGATAAAGCGGTTACAAACGCTGAGATTGAACTGACACCGTTGGCGGTTCCTGATTTCATGCACAGCGATTACACCTTGAAACAGGTCAGGGTTGACGGAGGTTCAGGCAATCCAGACCCGAATGACCCGACAAACCCAGAAGATGATTTCGATTTTCATTTGAGGACTGTCGACTACTGGAGTTTGGAATACACGGGAAGCCCCGGCATTCGGGGGACAACTTTCGAAACGGTGGAGTTTTTGTTCACTCCGCCCGAGGATCGTCTCAAGCTTCCTTCGCGCTCAATGATTCGGTGGGAGAGCGAGCAACTGGCGGAAACCATGTTCAGTTGGACAGGATACATTTTTCAGGATTCGAATGCGCCCGCAGTGGATGGGAAAGTTCAATTCGACCAAGCACTAGTAAGCATTGTCCGTAGGCAAGAGTCGTTAGATATTGATATAGATAAGTTAAATTTTGCGAAGGGAACGCTTGTCATTACGCTACATCGAACTGATCGCGTTAAATATCAGCGTGCCGGAGATCTGGACAGGGATAAGCTTTATCGAAATATGGCTGTCGAGTTAATTGATAAGCATGGTAACAGGCACCGTCGA
This sequence comes from Pseudomonas azerbaijanoccidentalis, assembly GCF_019145495.1. Taxonomy (GTDB): domain Bacteria; phylum Pseudomonadota; class Gammaproteobacteria; order Pseudomonadales; family Pseudomonadaceae; genus Aquipseudomonas; species Aquipseudomonas azerbaijanoccidentalis. The sequence continues at coordinate 334,280 of NZ_JAHSTU010000001.1, forward strand.
CAAATTGGTTTTCTGGCGCCTAGCGTAGTGGGTAGTCGTAATAGACTGATGCATACACTCTTTACTCCGTCCGGGTAAAAGAAATGCAGTTCTTGAGTTGAATTGCAGAGCGAATATCTAGACAAGATCAATTTCCAAGAGAGTAGGAGTTATGCCATGAAAGCAATTAACTTTTGGTTGGTTATGTTTTTGATGACTGTCGCGCTTGGTGGTTGCGCCGAAACAAAGATAGATGAGTCGACGCAGAGTTCGGGGGTGATTCAGTTGTCGCCAGAAGCGGATGGCTCGGGCAATGGTTGTGGGATTACAGTTATCGCGGGAGAAAAAAATCACAACCTGGATAATACAAGTCCGGATTACTGCAGGCGTGATAGATTAAATTATTTTCGACTCGAAAATGTACGTTCGGCTACCATTTTTTCTCTGGAAGATGATTTTTGTGACGATACTTCCAGTCAGTGGGAGTTTCATTTGAAAACGTATATCGATCCCGTATCGACGGGATGGATCAGAATTGGCGATCTGAAGGGGATGAATGTAGATGATATCGTGGTGAGAGGGGTGATTCTTACAAGCAAAGTCGTTAAGGGAGGAGACCAGAAAGACGAGTTAAGTTGTGTGAGGATTACGGGCTCTGCTCCTGGTTAATAACAGTAAACCCCTCATCTTCGCTTGTTCACATACATCAGGCTTTGCCTTGCAATGTCAGTTAATCCTTGAGGACTTCAAAATGACCACCTCAACTTCCGTACACTCCAACGCCTTCAACTTCATGAGCTTCCTGCAAAGCGGCGTTGACCCGCGCACCGGGCAATACACGGTGTCAATCAGTTTGCCCGATGTCAAAACCAACGACCTGCGCGGGCCGGGCGTTCCCTTGGCCCTGAGCTTCAATCCGCTCAATACCCTGGACAGCGGTTTTGGCCGTGGGTGGAATCTGCAGCTGTCGCAATACACCCCGGGCAACCAGGTGTTGTCGCTCAGCAGTGGTGAAACTTTCAAGGTCACCGGACGCGACAGTGTCAGCGGTCAATTGACCATGAAAGAAAAGAAACTCGACAGCTTTCATTTCTACGAAGAGGGCGTCGACCAATTCCGGGTCGTGCACAAGTCCGGTCTGGTGGAGGTTCTGGGATTGATGGGCAGTGCACAGAACCGGGTGGCGTTGCCGGTGGAGATGTATGCACCCGAAGGGCACAAGGTCACACTCGGCTACGAGATGTACAACAACGCCCCGATGCTGGCGTGGATCAAGGATGGCGCCGACAACATCCTGCTGACGATCAAGCGCGCAAGTGTATTCGTCGAGGTGTTGCTGCAGCCTTTTGGCGGCCCGGATGGGGGCCCGCTGGCGCGTTTCGTAATGACCCTGACAACTGCTGAAAGATATGTGAGCAAGATCAGCCTGCCCACTGACAACCTGGCTTCCTGGCGTTTTGATTACGAAATGGTTCTTGGTCACCTGTGCATCAAAAAGGTCGACACCCCCACCGGTGGCCGCGAAGAGGTCTTCTATGCGGATGGTGGGCATAAGTTCCCCACCGGCAGCGGTCGCACGCCATTGCCCCGGGTTACCCGGCACCTCTCAACACCGGGCTTCAGCCAGCCGACGATTGATGTGCGTTACACCTACCCCCAGGACAAAAATTTCCTGGGGTACGGTCTTACCGTGTCTTGGGCCGATGACGGGCTCGATAACCTCTACAAGTACATCGGCTCCTACGAGTACAGCAGCGTTGAGACGCTGTTCGTCAATGACCGACCGGCGCGCAGCATCGATCGCAAGTTCAACCAGTTCCATTTACTCACCAGCGAAACCACGACGCAGAACAACAACGTGCAGACGGTCGACACTACGTACTACCTGTCGCCAAATGTCGCCTTCGAGCAGCAGCCCAATTACTGCCAGTTACCCAAGGAAAACAAGACCAGTTGGTCGCTGTTGAATAACCCGAACAAGCGCCGTAGCGAAACCGTCAGTTCTACCTATGACAACTTCGGCAACCTGTTGACCCAGACCCAGACCAATGGCGTGGTCGAAACCAGTCTCTGGTATCCCGCGGCCGGAGAAGAGGGTTTTTGCCCGCCCGACCCCGAAGGCTTCGTTCGACAGCTCAAGGAAAAAACCGTCACCCCGGCCGCATCGGCCGATGGCCAGGCTCCCACTTTGCGCACCCGTTTCACCTACAAATCCTTGCCAGCGCTGCCGAGCAGCAAACTGGGTAACTGGCTCACGGTCGAACATCAGATTCTGGCGCAGATGGCAGGCAGCAGCGCAACCGAGCTGGAACACACGGCATTTGAGCACGCCAATGAGCCGGTCAACGCATTCCTGCATGGCCGCGTCACGCGCCAGACGGTAACGATGAACGAAAAATCAACGATCACTGACTACGCCTACAGCAAACTCGACAGTCCCGCGTTCAAGGAAAGTGTGCTACAAACGGTGGAGACAGTCACAGGATTCGAACATCTCGCCGACCGAAAGAATGTGCAGAAAATCATCACCTTGCAGCACTCATTGCTCAACGGCGAGCCACTGCTGAATCGCGATGACAACGATGTCGAAATCCGGTACGCCTACGATGCACTGCGGCGGGTTACTCGCGAGACTGTGGCACCGGGTACTGACTTTGAGGCGTTTCGTGACTATGAATATGTCCTGTGTGCCAGTCACGGAGAGCAAGCCGAGCAACGGTTGTTTGACGTCAAGCAAGTGAAGACCATCACCCGGTTCGACGGGCTGAACCGGGCGATCTACGAAGAACGGGACGACGCGGATAACCCTGCGCCCGGGCGCCCGTTACGCCAGACCTACGCAGGAACGCACGATGCTTTTGGCAATCTGGTCAAGGAAACCGAGTTCGACTGGCTGGAAACAGAGGCCCTGGAACTGACCAGCGAATATGAATTCGACGACTGGGGACAGCAGCGTTGTGTCACCGGGCCTGACGGGGTGAAAACGTTCGAGGAAAACGATCCTATTGGTACTGAGGACTCCAAAGGTCCGATCCAGCGTAGTTGGCGGGAAGGGGCTGGGGTCAGTCCGCAGGTGAGTGGCGTCACCGAAACCTGGCTCAACCTGTTCGAGAAACCGACCCGCACCGAACGCTTTGATCGTGCCGGGCTGCGTGTCAGCTTGCAGCAATATTTTTATGACGGGTTGGGCCGCACTCACAAGGAAATCGTGGGCTTCGGTGAGACGCAGCGCGTGACGCTATATGGCTACGACGTCTTCGACCGGCTTATTGAAAATACACTGCCGGGTGAAGCCGTGGTGCGCCGCAGTTTTGCCCCGCACAGTCGCGAGGATTTACCAACGTTAATCAGCGTCGACGACACCGTGCTCGGTGAGCAGACGTTTGACGGTTTGTCGCGGCGGATCGAGGCGATCACTGGCGGACGCATCCAGACATTCGACTACAAGCCCGGACAAACGCAACCATGGAAGGTCACTACCCCTAACGGCGAAGTGATCGAGTACGACTATGTACCTCAACTAGGCGAAGAACCGGTGTTGCGGCGAATGCCTCAACAGGGCGCCGAGGGCTTGTTCGACGACTCCACGTACGTTTATGACCCGAAAAATGCGCGCCTGATCTCATGTCAGGAACAAGGCATTACCTTGACACGGGACTATTACAGCACCGGGGAGCAAAAAAGCGAAAAACGCACAGTGGAAGATGTCGAGTACACCATGAGCTACAACTACAGCCGCCTCGGTCGCCTGCTGGGCTACACCGATGTGCTGCGTCAGCAACAGACATATCGATATGATACCAAGGGGCGGCTTGAGCAGACGCAATTGGGCACTACCGCATCTGTGTTTACTTACGATTCCCTGGGTCGTACGGCAAGCATTACCACCACTGACAGCGCTGGTGGGCAACGGGTTGGCATTACGCTGCAGTACGATGAGTTTGATCGGGAAACCCTGCGCAGATTCGATCTCAACGGGGTCATTCAGGAACTGACCCAGGCCTACAACGATGTCGATGGCCTCGTCCAGCGAACCCTTAGGGAATGCGTTGTCGAGACTTACGGCAATGACCAGCGAACCCTTAAGGAGGACGATGGTTTGCTTCGCGACGAGACTTACGGGTATGACCCGCGAGGCCGGCTGATCAGCTACAACTGTACGGGGCCCCAGTTGCCCGTTGACCCCTATAACAAAACCATCATCAGACAGACTTTTTCTTTCAGCGCACTGGACAACTTGCGCACTGTTATTACCACGTTTGAGGGTGGCAGCAACCGCGCGATTTATACCTACGACGCGGTTGATCCGACGCAACTGATCAAGGTAATCAACAACCATCCGGATTACCCAAGTGAAATCCTGCTGAAGTACAACAAGAACGGCCACCTGATCCTCGATGAAGCCAGTCGTACCCTCGACTACGATCCATTGGGCCGCTTGAGCAGAGTCAGTGGCCCATCGGGCGGCGCGCCCCGTAGCTACAGCTATACCCCGGTAGACACCCTGGCTGGTATGAACGAAGAGAGCGGCCAGGAGCAACGCTTCTATCAGGGCGATCAATTGGCCAACCAGATCAAGGGCGCCGACAGCAGCACGTTCATCCGCGGTGACGAGGTGGTGCTCGCAGAGCTCAAGGCCGGTGGCGACCCAAAGTCGTTGATGCTGGCCACTGATCATAAGAACAGTGTGTTCAGCGAGGTCGGCAAGACAGGGCGCAACGATGTTGCTTATTCGGCGTATGGACATCGTGCGCAGGACGCCTCGGTGAGTAGTTCGCTGGGGTATAACGGCGAGCGACGCGAAGAGCAGACCGGGTGGTATTTGTTGGGGAATGGGTATCGGGCGTTTAATCCGGTATTGATGCGGTTTAATAGTCCTGATAGTTGGAGTCCGTTTGGTGAGGGGGGGATGAATGGATATATGTATTGCGGTGGGGATTCAATCAACAATACAGACCCATCCGGGCATGCCTTTGGGGGGTCGTTATTTAATATATTCCGAGCTACCACGGAGTCTAGAGGTGCGTCACGTATTCCCGGGTTCTTAAAAAAAGGATCAGAAAAACCTAAGACGCTGCATGTAATTACTAACAAGAAATTAGACAGGTTGGACAAGGCTGTTGCTGTATATAAGGCTGATGCTAATGACGCAAAAACAAGAGCTGATCAACAATTTTCGGGCGGTAACTACAATAGTTATATAAATGATAAAAGTATTCCTTTGGTCGCAAAATATATAGATAAGAAAGCGAAGTACGAAGGTGCGGAAAGAGCGTATGAATATGCCGGGCGACACATTGGTAAAGCAGGTATTACTAGCGACAGTAAAAAAATAATAAAACAAAAGGCTCAAGAATATGACGCGCGGCTTGCCGAGATTGAAAAGGCAAGGCGAAAAGTCTGGCGTCGTGAAGCGGAGCGCCTTCATGTACAGAAAGTGCAATCGGAGGTTCGAGAAGGGAATAGAGACAGGTTTGAATATTAGGGAGGATCATTCGCGGCTAATCCTCAGTCTTATTTAATTCACCGTCATGGTCAGTATCCATTGTTGTCCATGACGGTTTTTTAGAGTACGTGGTTTTCCGGCATCCCAATCTCGTATTAACCTATTTTCAATGCATCTGAATCAACCCCAACTCCAAAGCCATCATCACTGCCGCCCACCTCGAACTGACCCCAAACTTGCGCCGGATATTGCTGAAGTGATAATTCACCCCGGCCTCGGTGCAATTGAAAATCCGGCTGATTTCCCATGAGGATTTACCTTTGGCACTCCATAACAGCGCTTCTTTCTCTCGGGTGGTCAGTGCAATTTGGAGTGGCTGTTGAGCAGAATCAGACTGGAGAGTGTGGGCTCGAGCGAGGATCGGGGTCTGGTGGTTCATGGCAGGCATTCCCATTTCAATCAATGAGGTGGGCGGCGGTTCCTTCCTGAGACGGCTTGGTTCCAGCGTCCAGCGTGAAGATTCAGCCCCGTTATAGCGTGGTTACCGCGCCATGAAACCTGTAAGAACTACCAGTTTTGCGTCCCCATTCGTCGTTTTTTTGCTTGGCTCATGCGACCTCCACAGAGATTACGTAACTGTGGGAGCTAGCCTGCTAGCGATGGCTGCCAGCAGGGCAACGACAGCCTCAAGCCTTCCACGCCCCGGCATTCACCAAATTCACCGGCCGCTCACCCGCCAGCGCCGCCAGCAGATTGTCCACCGCACATTTGGCCATGGCCTCCCGCGTTTCATGGGTCGCAGAGCCCATATGCGGTGTCGCCACCACGTTATTCAACTGCAATAACGGCGAATCAAGGTTCAACGGCTCGCGCTCGAACACATCCAACCCCGCCGCGCGAATCTGCCCCGTACGCAAGGCCTCGATCAACGCCGCTTCATCGACAACCTTGCCCCGCGAAATGTTGATGAAGATGCTTTCGGGCCGCATCAACGCAAATTCCGTGGCACCCATCAACCCTTCGGTTTCAGCGGTCAGCGGCAGCGTCAGGCAAATGAAATCGGCCTGCTGCAACAGTTCGGTCAGGCTGCGGTATTGCGCATTGAAACGCTGTTCCACCGCCGGTTTCGGCGAGTGGCTGTGATAGATCACAGGCATTCCAAAACCGAAGTGCCCGCGTTGGGCTAGCGCTTCGCCGATGCGGCCCATGCCGATGATGCCCAGGGTTTTTCCGTGCACATCGGTGCCGAAATGCGCAGGGCCGATGTTACGGGTCCACTTGCCTTCGCGAATCATGCTGGCCAGCTCCACCACACGCCGGGCCGTGGCCAGGATCAGAGCAAAACCAGTGTCTGCAGTGGTTTCGGTAAGCACGTCCGGCGTGTTGCTCAGCAAGATGCGCCGCTCGGTGAGGTAGTCGATGTCGTAGTTGTCGACGCCCACCGAGACGCTGGCGACGGCTTCGAGGTCGGGCGCCAGATCGAGCAGGTCAGCATCGAGTTTCAGGCTGGCGCCGAGCAGACCGTGGGCACGGGGCAGGGCGTCGCGCAGTTTGCCGAGGCCTTCGGCATCGAGGCTGTCGATCAACGTTACTTCGGTGTGTTCATGCAAGCGAGCCATGAGCAGCGGCGAGAGTTTCTTGTACAGGACGACCTGCTTTTTCATCGGTTTGATCTCAACTTCAATTCAGGAATGAGCCGTGAGGGGACGCGCTACCGTGGGCCGCTCCCGGTCGCTGGCGCCGGGTTTGAGGAACACCGTGAGCACCACTGAGAGCATCAACGCGCCACTCATCAACAAGTACGAGGCGCCCGGCGAGCCGGTGGAGCTGTTCAGGTAACCGACCAGGTAAGAGCCGCCGAACGAACCGAGCGCGCCCATGCTGTTGATCAGCGCCATGGCGCCACCCGCGACGTTGGCCGGGAGGATTTCCGGGATGATCGCGAAGAACGGTCCGTACGGCGCGTACATGCAGGCCCCGGCAATCACCAGCAGGGTGTAGGACCACCAGAAATGTTCGGCACCCAACGCGTAGGATCCGTAGAACGCAAACGAGGCGATGAGCAGCGGTGGCCAAACGAAGCGTTTGCGCTTTTGCAGCTTGTCCGAGCCCCAGGACACCAGCAGCATGCCGATCACCGCCGCCAGGTAAGGCAGCGCCGACAGCCAACCGGCCTCGACCATGTCCATTTGTGCACCGGCCTTGAGGATCGACGGCAGCCACAATACGAAGCCGTACACGCCGATGCTCCAGCAGAAAAACTGCATGGCCAGGATGATCACTTTTGGCGAGCGGAACGCTTCGGCGTAATTTTTTACCGCTTTGATGCCGACCTGTTCGGCGGCCAGGGCGCTTTCCAGGTCTTGCTTTTCCTGGTCGTTGAGCCATTTGGCCTGGGACGGACGATCATCGGCCAGACGCCACCAGATGAACGCCCAGAGCACCGCCGGCAAACCTTCGATGATGAACATCCAGCGCCAGCTGTAGTGCTGCACCAGATACCCCGAGACCACCGACATCCAGAGCATGGTCACCGGGTTGCCGAGGATCAGGAAGGTGTTGGCCCGCGAGCGTTCGGCACGGGTGAACCAGTGGCACAGGTAAATCAGCATCGCCGGCATCACCGCGGCTTCGACCACGCCGAGCATGAAGCGAATGACGATCAGCCAGTAAGCGTTGGAGACGATCCCGGTCAACGTCGCCAGACTGCCCCAGAGGATCAGGCTGACGAAGATCAGTTTCTTCACGCTGTTTTTCTGCGCGTAGATCGCCCCCGGCACCTGGAAGAAAAAGTAGCCGAGGAAGAACAGTGCACCGAGCATCGACGACAGGCCTGGTGTGATCATCAGGTCGGCGGCCATCCCGGAGGCCGCGGCGAAGCCGTAGTTGGCGCGGTCCAGATACGCCAGGCTGTATGTGATGAACACAATCGGCATGATGTACCACCAGCGGCGGGTGGCGAGCGTTGCGGTTTTCATGGGTGATGCTCCTGAGCTTGTTGTTTTTGTCGCAGCAGGTAACGGTTTAAATCTTCAGTGACTGTGCTGGCCCCATCGCGGGCAAGCCCGCTCCCACAGGTTTTGTGTTTAGACTCAATCTTGTGGGAGCGGGCTTGCCCGCGATGGCGGCCTCAAACTCAACGGACATTTCGGACCGGGTCGGCAATCCCTCCATGTCCCCGCGACTCTGCACCGCCCGGCTACCAATCCAGTTGGCCCGATGTACGGCATCGGCAAAGCTGTGGTTTTCCAAAAGGGCGCTGATCATCCCGACGGCGAAACCATCACCGGCTCCGACCGTATCGACCACCGTTGCAACCGGTACGCCAGCGACAAAACCGGCATCCAGGTGCGTGCGGTAATAGGCACCGTGCGGCCCCAGTTTGATCGCCACGGCTTCGGCACCCTGGTCGAGGTAGAACGCGGCAATATCGGCCGGGTCTTCAAAGCCGGTGAGCAAACGGCCTTCGCTCAGTCCCGGCAGCACCCAATGGGCGAGGGCGGCGAGGCCGTTGATTTCGCTGATCATCTGCCGTTCGCTGGCCCACAGGCTTGGGCGCAGATTGGGATCAAACGAAACGCTGCGCCCGGCCTCACGCATGCGCGTCATTAATTCGAACGACATCTGCCGCGCCGTTTCCGACAGCGCCGGTGGGATGCCAGTGGCGTGCAGGTGCCGCGCCTTGAGCAACTCGGGCACGATTGAATGCGGCGACAGATGGCTGGCCGCCGAGCCACGGCGGAAGTATTCGACCACGGGATCGCTGCCGTCATCGGTGCGCGACTTGAGTTGGAAACCGGTGGGATGCGCGGCGTCGATGTCGACATGGCGGCAATTCAGGCCTTCTTTTTCCAAGGTGTCGATCACGAAGCGGCCCAGTGAATCGGCACCGACCCGGCTCAACCACGCCACGTTGAAACCGAGTCGCGACAAGCCGATGGCGACGTTGCTGTCGGCGCCCGCGATACGCTTGTGAAAAGCGCCGACACTGGCCAGTTCCCCGGCCTGCTCGGCGACGAACATCGCCATGGTTTCGCCGAATGAAAGGATATCGATCTCAGACATGCTCGCGCTCCAGTTGCGATTGGCCCAAGTGGGCGAGGGCGGCGACGTGTTCGGTGGTTAGTTGCACCAGGTCTTCGCCTTGTAATGGATATTCCGCAGCCCGCATAACGCCTTGGGCCATGTGCCGCAGTAAGTGTTCCCACTGTTGCAGGTCGCTGGCGGCGGGCGGGATGGCGACCAGTTTGCCGTCGGCTCGGCGCTGTACCGCTTTGCAGTGCACATAGCCGACATGTCGCCCGAGCAACCGTGCGGCGCTGGCGGCGGATTGGTCTTGCCATTGCCAGTTGCCGATATCGAAGGTCATTTTGATCGGCAGATGGTGTTGCTCGACTTCAGCGAAGAAACGCTGGAACGGTTCGATGCGACCGCCGTGCAGGGTTTGGTCGTTCTCCACCAGCAATTGCACCGCGCTCTCGCCCAGCATTCGGGCGAGGCTTTGCAAGTCGCTGTTGTCAGTGAAATAGCCCAGCGACACTTTCAGCCATTTGGCGCCGAACATCTGCGCGCGTTGCAGCGCGGTGATCAGTTCAGGATTGGGTTTGGACTGACCGGCCAGCCACAACTCCATCGGTGAGGAGTAAACGCTCTCCAGCCCCTCGGCCTGAGTCGCGTCGGCCAGGTGCTCGGGATTCTCGAAGGTCAGCAGCTCTTCACGCCATTCGATGCGAGTCGCGCCGGCGGCAGCCAGTACCGCGATGAAACTGCCCTGGCCACGTTGGCGGACCAGATCGGCACCATAGCTGGAAAGGCTGATGGAAACGGCGGGTTTGTTCATTGTTTTTCTACCTCTGAAACCGGTTTCATTTTTGTTCAAAAAAAGTGGATGACCTTTAGGGCCTCATCGCTGGCAAGCCAGCTCCCACAGGTGAAGTGTGTTGAACATAAATTTGATCTCCACCCCAAACTCTGTGGGAGCGGGCTTGCCCGCGATGAGGCCAGAACATTCATCGGGAATTCCCAAGGGTCGACCCTCTAACCATCAACCGCGCCGAAAAATCCACGGTCCGCATCGGGCTGTCGTCCCCGCGCAACCGCTTGAGCAAACATTCAAACGCACTTGCGCCAATCTCGGCCGTCGGCTGGGCGAGGGCAGTAATGCCAGTGCCTACCAAGGGATACCAATCCAGATCATCGAGAGCGATCAATCCAACGTCTTCAAACAAGTTGCACTTGAGCTCACGCAACGCATGGGTGCTGGCCAGCGCCGCAATCCCGTTCGCGCAAAACAGTGCTTTTGGGCCTGGGCCGGATGTGTCGAGGAAGGATTTGAGGTGTGCGGTCAGTTCGCTGCCGGTTTCGATCAACGTGCCACGTAGCGCCGGACGCTGTTCGATGTGTGCCTTGAAACTGGCGACCCGCTCGATCCGCGAGCTGGTGCCGTCAAACGGTTCTGTGACCAACAGCACATCGCGGTAACCGCGCTCTTCGAGGTGGGCGAGCGCCATCTCGACGGCCGCCGGGTTGTCCAGCCCGACCATGTCACTTTCAAGGTGCTCGACTTTGCGGTCCACCAGCACCAGCGGCATCTCACGGTGCAGTTCATGCAGCTCGTCGCGATGGTGGCCGAGGGTGTTCACGATCAGGCCTTCGATGTTGTACGAGCGCAGCAGGGCCAGATGCTGGCGTTCCTGCTCGTCATCACGGTCGGTGTTGCACACCACCAGGCTGTAGCCGTGCTGACGGCAGGCGGTTTCCACCCCGTGCATCACGGCAATTGAATAAGGGTTGCGAATATCGGCGACCAGCATGCCGATCAGGCGGGTACGCCCGCGCTTCAGGCCACGGGCCATCTGGTTCGGGCGATAACCCAGCTCGGCAATCGACTGCTCGATGCGCTGGGCGATGGCGTCGGAGAGCAGGGCACGGTCTTCGCCGATGAACCGCGAAACGCTGGCCTTGGAGACTTTGGCGTGTTCGGCCACGTCGAGCATGGTCACGCGGCTGCGCTGGGCGGCGGAAAAATCGTTCACGGTCTGAAACCTTCTTATTGGATTTATACGGTTGCGCTAATGGCGCTGAAACCGGTTTCAGAAGACACCAGAAATCAATCGTCCGTCAAGTGTTCGATGAAGCAGAGCCCGACAAAAGCCGACAAGTGGAGATCAGACCAACACGCTCAACCACGCCGAGCCCAGCAATAAAAGGCCCATGCAGCGGTTGAAGCGTTGCATCGCGCGAGGTGAGCGCAGCCAACGGGCGGAACCGGCGCCAAGCAAGGCCCAGACCCCGAGACAAGGCAGCGAAATCAGGAAAAACGCCAAGGACAAATACACAACATGCGCCAAGCGGTTTTCACCAGCGCCGGCAAATACACTGACCACTGCCAGCGCCATCATCCAGGTTTTCGGGTTGATCCATTGCAAGCTCACTGCGCCCAGCAAACCGAGGCGTTTCTCGGTGCTTTCGGCGGCAATGGCCACAGCAGGCGCGCAGAAGATTTGCCAGGCCAGATACGTCAGCCACGCCACGCCTGCCCATTGCATGAGCGTTTGTAGCATGGGCCATTCGGACAGTGACGTTCCGGCACCGGTGCCCACCAGCAACACCAGGGTTGCGGCACTGGCGCAGGCGCCCACTATGATCGGCAGGGCGGCGAAAAAGCCGAACCGGGCGCTGTTGCTCAAAATCAGAATGTTGGTCGGGCCGGGGGTGATCGAGGCCACGAAGGCGAACAGCAAGAAGGGCAGTAATGTCGGGAAAGAGGACAGCATCGCAAGCAAACTCCGGTGAAGATCAGAAAGTCGATCTTCACAATCGCGGGGCTTGCCTGTCTGGAAGATTTGAGCAGCGTTTGCGATACAACGCCGGTGTCATGCCATAGGCACGTACAAACCAGCGGCCCAAGTGGCTCTGATCGGCGAAGCCCAGCGCCATCGCCACGGTCGCCGGTTGTTCGCCACGGGCCAGCAGCCGACGCGCCGTGGCCAGGCGCAATTGCACCAGATACGCATGCGGAGCCATGCCGTAAGCCGCTTTGAACGCGCGCGTCAAACGAAAGCGGTCGACACCGGTGGCCGCGGCCAGTTGATCGAGGCCAATGTCTTGGTGTGCATGGGCGTGCAGGTACTCCCGGGCCTTTTGCGCAACCAAGGGCAGTTTCGGGTCTTCGCCATAACGGGTGCGCCAGTGCAGGTGACTGGTCAGGCGTTCAAGCAGAACAGCGAGGGCGGTCTGGCGAATAATCTTCAGTTCGCCACCGTGCAAGGTTTCAAACGCAAGACTGGCGGCATGGGCCAGACGCGCATCGCTGGCCAAGGTGTTGGCGAAACTCAGTTCGCTGTTGTCCGGCGCGTTGTCGAACACCGCACCCAGTTCACGCTTTAACCACTGCGGGTCGAGGTACAGCATGCGATAGGTAAAACCGTCGGCCGTCGGCGCCTCGCCGTCGTGAATGTCGCCCGGTTCCAGCAAAAATACCTTGCCCGGCGTGCTCTGGTGTTTCGCTCTTCGGCAATTGAATTGCTGGACGCCTTGCTCGGTCACGCCCACCAAATAACTGTCATGCCAGTGTGGGTCGTAGGCATGACCCACGAAATGCGCGCGCAAGGTCTCGATGCCGGTGTCGGCGTCCTGGGCCAGATCGAGCCAGTTTTGAGAAGTCATGCGGCACCTGCGGGGGAAATACCGGGTCATTTAACGCTTGTAGCGGGGGCTATGACTAGAACGTTTGTGCACTTTTCATCTCGGCTTTTTCTGGAAGGTCTCTTGGCGGACGAGATCTTCAACTGTCACATTTGACAGGTGTTTATGCGAGTGAAAGGTAATACAAACGAGGACCCTGATGTGCGCGGAGCGACTGAGTTGTCGAACGATTCGAAGAAAGACGCAAAAGCCGTTTTCACGACGATTTGTAGCCCGGGTCACAAAAGAGTGACCCGAATCTCGCCGACAACGGCGACCCTCACTTGGGAAGAACCCTATGCTGAATGCGCGTTGTGTCCGAATGCAATTGCATATGAGGTAGCCGGTGACGGCATAGCCAGCGTTCGTGTGGTTCGTCCGCCGTGTACGATTACTGGGTTGCAGCCAGATAGCGAATACCTCTTGAGTATTTGGGCTATCGCCGCGAGCGGTACCCAATCCTTACCGAGCCCTGTTCGAATTCTTCGTTATCGCGGCGCCAGGAGTGCGCCTGAAAACCTGAGAGTTACGGCTAATTCAAACCATTACGTCTCTATCGCTTGGGACACTCCTGATCTCAGCAATCCAACAGGATACAGGGTGGCAGTGTTAGGAAACCTGAGGGATGTAGGTGAAACATTCTACGTGCTTCACAATTTGATGCCTGGCTTGCCACTACTGTTCGGTGTTCAAGCGAAGTATGCAGGAGGCGAAAATTCGGTTTGGGTGTGGATCACGGTTATCCCGTTATAGTCGTACAGATTATCCAAACAGCCCCGCTGCAATGTTGATCGAGAACCCGAGAATGGCGGTGTTGAACAGAAAACCGATCAACGACTGCGCCAATACGATCTTGCGCATGTCCCGCGTGGCCACGCCGACATCCGAGGTTTGCACCGCCACGCCGATGGTGAACGAGAAGTACAGGAAGTCCCAGTAGTTGGGGGTCGTCAGACCTTCGGCAAAACGCAGCGCCGGCTCCTTGCCGTCCCAGGTGTAATACAACCGGGCGTAGTGCAGGCTGAAAATCACCCCGATCAACAGCCACGAACCGATCACCGTCAGCGCGGTAAAGCCGTAATGCAGCAACTTGCGGGTGCTCTCCAGGTCTTTGCTGCCGGCCAACTCGAACGTGATGGTGGCCAGGCTGGCCAGCGCCGCAATGCACACCAGCAGCAAGACCAGGCCGGCGTTTTCGTCTTCGATCTCGGCGATGCGTTTCACGTCCGGCGCTTTGGAACGCACGGTGAGCCAGGTCATCATCAGCAGGTAAAGCCAGACCCCGGTGTTCCAGCCAATGAGGATTTTGCTGGCGACCGAATCGGCCGGCACCAGAAAACCTGCCGCGATACCCAGCAAGATGGCAGCGGACAGGCGAGGGTGGGTGCGCGGGAGGAAGTACATGAAGGCTCGATGGGTGGGGGCTTTGCAGACACATTAGCTCAGGTGCCTGCAATCTTGAAATCACCGAGATCCCCTTGTGGGAGTGAGCCTGCTCGCGATGGCGGTGTATCAGTCGACATCCTTGTTGAATGTCAGCCCGTCATCGCTAGCAGGCTAGCTCCCACAGAGCTATGTGTTGGGTCAGTTTTTTTTGTGGCGTTTGTTGACCAGTTTCATCACCACGACAAAAAACACCGGCACAAACACCACCGCCAACGTCGCCGTGATCATCCCGCCGATCACCCCGGTACCAATGGCTTGTTGACTTGCCGAACTGGCCCCGGTGGCAATCGCCAGCGGCACCACGCCGAGGATGAACGCCAGTGAGGTCATGACAATCGGCCGCAACCGCAGGCGCGCGGCTTGCAGGGTGGCGTCGAGCAGGTCGTGGCCTTCGTCGTACAGGCTCTTGGCGAACTCGATGATCAGGATGGCGTTTTTCGCCGACAAGCCGATGATGGTGATCAGCCCGACTTTGAAGAACACGTCATTCGGCATCCCGCGCAAGGTCACCGCCAGCACCGCGCCGAGCACGCCCAGCGGCACCACCAGCAACACCGAGGTCGGGATCGACCAGCTCTCGTACAACGCCGCCAGGCACAGAAAGACGATCAGCAACGACAACCCGAGCAGGATCGGCGCCTGACTGCCGGACAAGCGTTCCTGCAACGACAGCCCGGTCCATTCCTGGCCCAATCCGGCCGGCCCCAACGACACCAGCCGCTCGATCTCCGCCATGGCTTCACCGGTGCTGTGACCGGGTGTCGGTTCACCGGAAATGGCGATGGCCGGGTAACCGTTGTAGCGCGTGAGTTGCGCCGGGCCTTGAATCCATTTGGCCTGGACGAACGCTGACAGCGGCACCATTTTTCCGTTGTTGTTGCGCACGTTGATTTTCAGCAGGTCGTCAACCTGGCTGCGTTGATCACCTTCAGCCTGCACCACAACGCGTTGCATCCGCCCCTGATTGGGGAAGTCGTTGATGTACGCCGAACCGACGGCGGTAGACAGCACGCCGCCGATGTCGGCAAAGGACACCCCCAAGGCATTGGCCTGTTTGCGGTCGACGATCAACTGCACTTGCGGCGCTTCGGCCAGGGCGCTTTCACGCACGTTCATCAGGATCGGGCTTTTCTCGGCCGCTGCCAGCAATTCGGTGCGGGCCTGCATCAACGTCGCATGGCCCAGGCCGCCACGGTCTTGCAGGCGGAACTCGAAACCGCTGGACGTGCCGAGGCCATCCACCGGTGGCGGCAGCACGGCGAAGGCCATGGCGTCTTTGATCTGACTCAGGGCGATGTTGGCGCGATCGGCAATCGAGCTCGCCGAATCGTCGCTGCCACGTTGCGACCAGTCCGTGAGCGTGCTGAACGCCAGCGCTGCGTTCTGCCCGCTACCGGAAAAGCTGAAGCCGAGAATCACCACGCTGTCACCGACCCCCGGTTCGCCGGCGTTGTGCGCTTCAATCAGCTCGGCCACCTGCACCGTACGGTTCTTGGTCGCGCCCGGTGGCAACTGAATGTCGGTGATGGTGTAGCCCTGATCCTCCACCGGCAAAAACGACGAGGGCAAGCGCGCAAAGCACAACCCCAGACCAATCAGCAGCACGCCGTAGATCAGCAGGTAGCGGCCGGTGCGCTTGAGTGCGTAGGCAACCCAGCCCTGGTAGCGCTCGGTCAGTTGCTCGAAGCGACGGTTGAACCAGCCAAAGAATCCGGTTTTTTCGTGATGCTCACCCTTGGCAATCGGCTTGAGCAGGGTCGCGCACAGCGCCGGGGTCAAGGTCAGGGCGAGGAAGGCCGAGAACAGGATCGACGTGGCCATCGACAGCGAGAACTGCCGGTAAATCACCCCCACCGAACCCTGCATGAACGCCATCGGAATGAACACCGCCACCAGCACCAGGGTGATGCCGATGATCGCTCCGGTAATCTGTTTCATGGCTTTGCGGGTCGCTTCTTTGGGCGACAGGCCTTCGGTGGCCATGATCCGTTCGACGTTCTCCACCACCACAATCGCGTCGTCCACCAGGATGCCGATGGCCAGCACCATGCCGAACATGGTCAGCACGTTGATCGAGAAACCCAGGGCCAGCATGGTCGCGAACGTGCCCATCAGTGCCACCGGCACCACGAGCGTAGGGATCAGCGTGTAGCGGATGTTCTGCAAGAACAGGAACATCACCGCAAACACCAACACCATGGCCTCACCCAATGTGACGAGCACTTTGGTGATCGAGACTTTGACGAAGGGCGAGGTGTCGTACGGGATCTTGTATTCGACGTTGGCCGGGAAGTAGCGCGACAGCTCGTCCATCTTCGCCCGCACCAGCGTGGCGGTGTTGAGGGCGTTGGCGCCCGGCGACAGTTGCACGCCGACGGCTGTGGAAGGCTTGCCGTTGAGGCGCGTGGAAAACTGGTAATCCTGACTGCCGATTTCGACCCGCGCCACATCGCCGATGCGCACGGTGGAGCCGTCGGAATTGGCCTTGAGCACGATGTCGGCGAATTCTTCCGGCGTCGACAATTGGCCCTTGACCAGAATGGTCGCGGTGATTTCCTGAGTGGTGCGGCTCGGCAAATCACCGATGCTGCCGGCTGAAACCTGAGCGTTCTGCGCGACGATGGCGGCGTTGACGTCGGCGGGCGTTAGGTTGAAGCCGATCAGCTTCTGCGGGTCGATCCAGATGCGCATCGCCCGCTCGGCCCCGTACAGCTGCGCCTTGCCGACACCGTCCAGACGCTTGATCTCGTTCATCACGTTGCGCGCCAGATAGTCGCTGAGTGCCACGTCGTCGAGCTTGCCGTCGCTGGAGGTGAGGGTGATCAGCAGCAGGAAACCGGCGGAGACTTTCTCCACCTGCAAACCTTGCTGGTTGACTGCTTGCGGCAGGCGCGACTCGACGACTTTCAGGCGGTTCTGTACATCAACCTGGGCCATTTCCGGGTCGGTCCCGGGCTGGAACGTCGCTTTGATCGTGGCGCTGCCGAGGCTGCTTTGCGATTCGAAATACAGCAGGTGATCAGCGCCGTTGAGTTCTTCCTCGATCAGGCTGACCACGCTTTCGTCGACGGTCTGCGCCGATGCGCCGGGGTACACGGCATAGATTTCGATCTGCGGCGGTGCAACGTCGGGGTACTGCGCCACCGGCAACTGCGGAATGGCCAGGGCGCCGGCCAGCAGGATGAACAGGGCGACCACCCAGGCGAATACCGGGCGGTCGATAAAGAACTGCGGCATAAACAAGCGTCCTGCTTACTGGCCAGAAACCTGGGCAAGTGGAAGAGGGGAGTCGTCGATCTGCACTTTTTCGCCGGGGCGGGCGTGTTGCAGGCCTTCGGTGACGATGCGGTCGCCGGGTTTGAGGCCGCTGGTGACGACCCAACGGTCGTTCTGCACCGGGCCGAGTTCGACCGGTTGCTGGCTGATACGCTGCTCGGCATCCAACAGCAGCACCTGCGCGATGCCGGCGCTGTCGCGCTGAATCGCCCGCTGCGGCACGCTGATGCCTTGCTGATTCACCGCTTGCTCCAGCCGTACCCGCACGAAACTGCCGGGCAGCAGGTCAAGGTTGGGGTTGGGGAATTCGCTGCGCAGAATGATTTGGCCGGTGCCCGGATCGACCGTGATGTCGCTGAACAACAGTTTGCCGGGCAGCGGGTAAAGGCTGCCATCGTCCTGAATCAACGTGGCTTTAGCCTGCCCCTGGCCGACCTCTTTCAACTGACCGGAACGGAACGCCCGGCGCAGGTCGTTCAGTTCACGTGTCGATTGGGTGAGGTCGGCGTGGATCGGGTTCAGTTGCTGAATCAGCGCCAGTGGTGTGGTTTCGTTCTGCCCGACCAATGCGCCTTCGGTGACCAGCGCGCGGCCGACGCGCCCGGAAATCGGTGCGGTGACGGTGGCATAGCCGAGGTTGAGTTTCGCTCGCTCTACAGCGGCTTTGTTGGCGGCGACATCGGCGATCGTGTGCCGAACGGCGACCCGGGCGTTATCGTAGTCCTGGGCGCTGATGGCATTGCCTTCGATCAGTTGGGCGTATCGCTGTTCGAGCAGCTTTGCCTGAAACGCATTGGCCTCGGACTTGCGCAGCGCGGCTTCGGCGCTGTCCAGGTCAGCCTTGAACGGTGCCGGGTCGATGCGGAACAGCACATCGCCTTTTTTCACATCGGTGCCTTCGTGGAAGGTGCGTTGCAGGACGACGCCCGCCACCCGGGCGCGCACTTCAGCGATGCGCGGCGCGGCAATACGTCCGCTCAGTTCGCTGCTGATCGACAGCGGCCGGGCTTCGATGGTTTCGACGCGAACACTGGCCAGTGGCGGCTGTTCTTCGGCGGTCGGAGCCTTGTCGCACGCGCTCAGCGCCAATGCCAGTGCGATCAGGCTGAGCCTGGCTAACAGATTCTTTGACATGAATGACCCCAATAATGACCCCCAGCATCCTACTGGGCGTCGGCGAGGGTAGCGGTGAAGCTTTGTAGGCGCTGTGTGAAATTGTGTAAGGGTTTTGCTCAGGTGTGTGTCAGGGCGTATATCCTTCAGGCCTTGAATCTTTTTGCGCCTGTCAGGGCCTCATCGCTGGCAGGCCAGCTCCCACAGTGGTTGAGGCTGCACACACATTTTGTGTTCACATCAAACCCTGTGGGAGTTGGCTTGCCAGCGACGAAGCCCTGACTGGCCACTGCACCTTCTGGAAACACCCCATGCCCAACATCCTCCTGGTCGAAGACGACACCGCCCTCGCCGAACTGATTGCCAGCTACCTGGAACGCAATGGCTACTCCGTCAGCGTTATCGGTCGTGGCGATCATGTGCGCGAGCGGGCGCGGCTCAATCCACCAGACCTGGTGATCCTCGACCTGATGCTGCCGGGCCTCGACGGCTTGCAGGTCTGCCGTTTGTTGCGCGCCGATTCGGCGTCCTTGCCGATCCTGATGCTCACCGCCCGCGACGACAGCCACGATCAGGTGCTGGGCCTGGAAATGGGTGCCGACGACTACGTCACCAAACCCTGCGAGCCGCGCGTCCTGCTGGCGCGGGTACGCACCTTGTTGCGGCGCAGCAGCCTCAGCGAGCCGCAAACCGCCAACGACCGGATCCTGATGGGCAACCTCTGTATCGATCTGTCCGAGCGCACCGTGACCTGGCGCGAGCAGTTGGTGGAACTGTCCAGCGGCGAGTACAACCTGCTCGTTGTGCTGGCCCGACATGCCGGCGAAGTGCTGAGCCGTGACCAGATCCTGCAACGCCTGCGCGGTATCGAGTTCAACGGCACCGACCGCTCGGTGGACGTGGCCATCTCCAAGCTGCGGCGCAAGTTCGACGACCATGCCGGCGAGGCGCGCAAGATCAAGACGGTGTGGGGCAAGGGCTATCTGTTCAGCCGTTCCGAGTGGGAATGCTGAGCTGATGTTCAGAATCCTCTTTCGCCTCTATCTGGTGACCATTGTCTCGTTCAGCGCGGCGATCTATCTGGTGCCGGATCTGGTGATCAAGGTCTTCCACGAACGCTTTGTCACTTACAACCTGGATTATTCCCGCGGGCTGCAAACCCTCATCGTCAAACAGTTCAAAGCGGTGCCGACCGAGCAATGGCCGGCACTGGCAGCGGAAATGGACAAGGAGTTTCACCCGCTGCACATCGTGCTCAGCGGCAACGACGATCCCGCTCTCTCTGCCGTCGAGCAGCAGAAATTGCAGCGCGGCGAGAACGTGGTGCGTGTGGGTGACTGGGGCTGGCGCACCTTGGCGGTGGCGCCGCTGAACGAGCACACCGTGGTGCAAATGGTGGTGCCGCCGGATCCGATGGACGTCAGCCTGTTGTACTGGAGCATCAACGTGTTGATCGGCGCGACCATGCTCGCGTGCCTATTGCTGTGGTTGCGCCCGCACTGGCGCGACCTGGAGCGCCTGAAAAGCGCGGCGGAACGCTTCGGCAAGGGCCACTTGAGCGAACGCACGCAGATCGCGGCCAGTTCCAACATCGGCAGCCTGGCCAATGTCTTCGACACCATGGCCGGCGACATCGAGAACCTGCTCAACCAACAGCGGGATTTGCTCAACGCCGTTTCCCATGAACTGCGCACACCGCTGACCCGTCTGGATTTTGGCTTGGCGCTGGCGCTGTCCGACGACTTGCCCGTCACCAGTCGCGAGCGCCTGCAAGGGCTGGTCGATCACATTCGTGAACTCGATGAGCTGGTGCTGGAACTGCTGTCTTACAGCCGCCTGCAAAACCCGGCGCGGGTGCCGGAGCAGGTTGAAGTGGCGCTGGATGAATTCATCGACAGCATTCTGGGCAGCGTCGATGACGAGCAATCGCCGGACATCGTCATCGACGTGTTGCTTCATGGCCAGCTCGAACGCTTCACCCTTGACCCGAGGCTGACCGCCCGCGCCCTGCAAAACCTGCTGCGCAACGCCATGCGTTACTGCGAAAAGCGCATTCAGATCGGTGTGCAGGTGTGCCCTAAGGGCTGTGAGATCTGGGTGGATGACGACGGGATTGGCATTCCGGACGACGAGCGCGAACGGATTTTCGAACCGTTCTACCGCCTCGACCGCAGCCGCGACCGTGCCACCGGCGGCTTTGGCCTGGGGCTGGCGATCAGTCGACGGGCGCTGGAGGCGCAGGGCGGTACGCTGACGGTGCAGGCATCGCCGTTGGGTGGGGCGCGGTTTCGGCTGTGGCTTCCTACACCTTAAAAACACCCGTAGCAGCTGCCGAGCCTGCGAGGCTGCGTTCGGCTGCGCAGCAGTCGCTAACCGAGTACGCAGGGTTTGCGAGGACTGCGTCCTCGAACGCAGCCTCGCGGGCTCGGCAGCTGCTACAGAACGTAGCCGGCTGCTACAGGTGGTTAAGTGTTCAGGCGGCTGCGCAGGGATTTGGCCATGACTTCCAGGTCGGGCATCGCATTGCGGCCGATCAGCATCCACGCGTGATGCATGTCGGCCCAATAGACGATGTTCATGCCATGTCGACGTTCCCGGGCGAAATGCCGGCTGCCGCTGTCTGAGCGGGTGATGCACAGCGCCAGCGGGCCGTGGACCGGGTCGAGGTAGGTGATCTGGGCGATGGGTATGCCGTCGTACTCGAGGATTTGCGCGCGCTTGAGTTCGGCGCGGGGCAAGGCCAGTTGCGCGGGAGCAAGGCTCAGGTCCAGGCTGGTCTCGATCGTACGCAGTTGCGTGCGTTGGGCGGCTACGTCGTTGGGCAAGTGGTCGAGGGTCTGCGGAATGTACAGCACCATGTAATCGGCCACCAACTGACGCCAGTTATCCTCTTCCTGACTGGCCTGCCAACCGAGGAACAACCGATCGGCCAGTACGCCACTCACCACCAGGCCCGCTGCCGCCGCGAGGAACCAGCGCCGATTGAGGGCCGGGCGGGTTGCCGGGGGCAGGGTGTCGAGCATGGCTTGCAGGCGATCCACCGGGGCCTGTCGCCCCAACTCGTCGTAGGCGGTCTTGAAGGGCAGGCTGCTGCGATTGAGCCATTGCAGACGCAGGCCGATCATCGGGTCCTCGGCAACTGCCGCGTCGATGCGCTCACGCTGTTCGGTGTCGAGTTGGTTGTCGAGGTACGCCACCAGTTGCTCGTCCGTGGGGTTCACGTTCATCGACGTTCTCCGGTCGTGGAGGGGTTCGGTACAGCTTGCAATGGCGGGTACTCGGCCAGTTTGGCCCGGGCGGTGGCCAGGCGACTCATCACGGTGCCGATGGGCACTTGCAGCACTTCGGCGACTTCGCGGTAGGACAAACCTTCGACATAGGCCAGAAACACCGTTTCGCGTTGGGTTTCCGGCAACGCATCGACGCGACGGATGACTTGCGCCGCCATCACGTGGGTTTGCGCTGCGTACTCACCGTCGAACGACAACACCTGTTCACCCTCTATCGTGCCCTGTCCGGAACGCACCCGACGCGCTCGTATTTCATTGAGCCAGATCGAATGCAGGATGCTCATCAGCCAATGGTCCATGCGCGTACCCGACTCAAACTGCGCGGCTCGTTCCAGTGCCCGCACACAAGTCGCTTGCACGAGATCTTCGGCGACATGCTTTTGTCGGGACAACAGCAACCCGTAACGCCACAAGCGCGCCAGATGTTGGCCCAGTTCTGCCCGTATTGCCTGATCGCTGGCGATAGCGACCTCCGCGTGTTCGATAAGTCAGGTTTTCGATGAGCCGTTGATGGCCTCTGCCAGGTCCTGGTACTCCTCACAGGTGGTGTTGCCACAGATCGATTTGATCTGCTGCAACTGCTCCTGTGCAAGGGCCAGATGCCCTTTGATCACGTAGGCTTCACCCAGGTATTCGCGTACTTGCGCATAGTGAGGGTCGAGTTTGACCGATTGCAGATAAAAACCGATGCCTTCGTCGGTGCGACCCAGTTTACGCGTGGCGTAGCCGCGATAGTTCAACGCCTTGGCGGTATTGGGCTGCGTGAGCGTATCAAGCAGCGCCAGGGCTTCTTCATAGCGTCCGTGCTTGGCCAACTGATAGGCGTAATCGGTGCGATCGGCGTCCGAGACGTGCTTGCTGGTTTGCTTGACGCATTTTTGCGCCTTGGTATCGAACACCTGATCCCTGGGGCACTGCGGCTTGGCGGGTGTGTCTTCCTCGCCATTGGCCCACGCCTGTGAACCAGACAGCACGACAACGAGCATCAACGGTGCCGTAAGAATCGAGAAGCGGCTATTCATCGGTAAAGCTCCACGGGTGTCAGGGTTGAGGCAACGAACAGACCGAAAGAGTTGAGTGCGGGTGATTGTCAAAACGAGAACACCCCAGCGTGAACAATTATTCATTCTAGCGCCCACAGCGTTTTGTATGCGCCGCAAGTCCAATGTGGGAGCTTGCCTGCAAGCGATGAGGCCCATCCACCCAGCAACCATCCCAAAGCAGTCCCGCATTTGGCCGAACCGCTGCCTTACTGCCCGCCACCCTGCCTTGTTATAGTTCGGGCCTCTCTTTTTGCCCGGTAAAGGATCACTAGCATGTCTCAATACACTGCGTTCACCGTCGAACTGGTCGATAAAATTGCACATGTGCAGATCAATCGCCCGGAAAAGATCAACTCGATGAACGCCGCGTTCTGGAGCGAGATCGTCGAGATTTTCCAGTGGATCGATGACACCGACGAAGTGCGCGTAGTGGTCCTCAGCGGTGCCGGCAAGCATTTCTCTTCGGGCATCGACCTGATGATGCTGGCCGGTGTGGCCAATGAAATGGGCAAGGACGTTGGCCGCAATGCGCGCTTGCTGCGACGCAAGATCCTCACTCTGCAAGCCTCATTTAATGCCGTCGATAATTGCCGTAAACCGGTGCTTGCAGCCATTCATGGCTATTGCCTGGGTGGCGCCATCGACCTGATCGCCGCGTGCGACATGCGTTACGCCGCTGAAGACGCGCAATTCTCGATCAAGGAAATCGACATCGGCATGGCCGCTGACGTCGGTACACTGCAACGCTTGCCGCGCATCATTGGTGACGGCATGCTGCGTGAACTGGCTTACACTGGTCGCACCTTTGGCGCCGATGAAGCGCGCGGTATGGGCCTGGTCAATCGCGTCTACAGCGACACCGCCAGCCTGCTTGACGGCGTCATGGGCATTGCCCGCGACATCGCGAGCAAGTCGCCGATTGCCGTCACCGGCACCAAGGAGATGATCAGCTACATGCGTGATCACCGCATTGATGACGGCCTCGAATACGTCGCCACCTGGAACGCCGCCATGTTGCAATCCACTGACTTGCGCGTGGCCATGGCCGCCCATATGAGCAAACAGAAACCCGAATTTCTGGATTGATTGAAAAATGACTTCACGCTGGACCACTGCAGTACTGGACACTGAACAACCCGGCGGCTGGGCCGTGGCACGCAGCCCCGAAGGCTTCCTGTTCGATGACAATGGCGCGCTGTTCCCGCGTGAATGGCTCAAGCGCCAGGACCTGTCGATTCTGGCCGAACATGGCATCGGCCACCTTGATGGCGAGCCGGTTTACCTGCTGGAGCTGCGCAGTTGCGCAGAAGTGCCGGGCTGCAACTGGAAAGGCTTGCGGGCGTTCATGCTCGAAGGCGATCACACGCTGTACAAGGTGCTCGGTTACGCCGCACAAATCGGCACCTGGGCCCGTGAACACCGTTTTTGCGGTAACTGCGGTCAGGCGATGACCCAAGTGCCGCGTGAGCGGGCGATGTACTGTCAGCCGTGCGATATGCGCAGTTACCCAAGGATCTCGCCGAGCATGATCGTGTTGGTGACCCGCGGTGATGAAGTGCTGTTGGCACGTTCGCCAAGATTCGTCACCGGGGTCTACAGCACATTGGCGGGGTTCGCCGAACCGGGCGAATCGGCCGAGGACTGCCTGATTCGCGAGGTGCGTGAAGAAGTGCGGATCGAGGTCAAGAATATCCAGTACCTGGGCAGCCAGTGCTGGCCGTTCCCGCACTCGATGATGCTTGGTTTCCACGCCGAGTACGCCGGTGGCGAGATCATCTGCCAGGAAGACGAAATCGAAGACGCCCAGTGGTTCAACGTATACGAGCTGCCGCCGTTGCCGGCGTCACGCTCGATTGCCCGTTACCTGATCGACGTCTACGTGGCCCGACGTTTAGGCCACGCTGAACCAGTGTTGCCAGGCTAGCCGCACGGTCAGCCCCAGCACCACGGTGATGAACACGGGGCGAATGAACTTCGCGCCGCCGCTGATGGCGGTGCGAGCGCCGAAGAAGGCGCCGACCATCAACGACGAGCCCATGCTCAGGCCGATGATCCAGTCCACCTGACCGGAAAAAATGAAGATCGACAGCGCCGCTGCGTTGCTGACGAAGTTCATGCTGCGCGCCACGCCGCTGGCTTTCACCAGGTCGATGGGGTAGAGCAACAGACTGCTGACGGTCCAGAACGCCCCGGTGCCGGGACCCGCCACGCCATCGTAGAAACCGAGGCTGAAGCCTTGGGTCGATTGCCACTTTTTCTTGATCGGTGCATTGCTGTCCAGCGGCGCTTTCGGCGTGCCGCCAAACAACAGATACACGCCACAGGCGAAGACGATCACCGGCAGCATCTTGTTCAGCCATTCCGCCGGCAGGTAGTGCGCGACCACGGCACCGGTCAGTGCGCCGACCAACGTCCCGACAATCGCGTGAGTCCACTGCGCCGGGTGGAACAGCTTGCGTCGGTAAAAGGTAAAACTGGCAATGGCCGAGCCGAAGGTCGAGCTGAGTTTGTTGGTGCCCAATACCAGGTGCGGCGGCAGGCCGGCGGTGAGCAGGGCCGGTGTCGTCAACAGGCCACCGCCGCCGGCAATGGCGTCGATAAAACCAGCAACGAAAGCGACCGCAGCCAGAATGGCCAGGGTGGTGAGGTCAACACTGAGTTCGAAAGGCATGTAATCGGCTTAATCGGCAGGTGCAGCAAAGGGCTGCGGGAAGGGCCGATATCTTACCTTCAACTGACCTGGCAGGCGACCGCGTGCTTTTGTAGGAGCTGCCGCAGGCTGCGATCTTTTGACGTTGCTTTTTAAAAGATCGCAGCCTGCGGCAGCTCCTACATATGCAGGATACGGCGCTGTTTACAGGCCCAGATCCGACAAGCCTGGATGATCATCAGGACGACGGCCCAGCGGCCAGTGGAACTTGCGCTCGCTTTCCTTGATCGGCATGTCGTTGATGCAGGCAAAACGATGGGCCATCAGGCCGTCCTCGTTGAATTCCCAGTTTTCGTTGCCGTAGGAGCGGAACCAGTTGCCCGAATCGTCGTGCCACTCATAGGCGTAACGCACGGCGATGCGATTGTCGGTGAACGCCCAGAGTTCCTTGATCAGCCGATAGTCCAGCTCCTTGGCCCATTTGCGCGTCAGAAAACCCTTGGCTTCTTCGCGGTTGTGGGCGAACTCGGCGCGGTTACGCCACTGGGTGTCCAGGGTGTAGGCCAGCGACACACGCTCCGGATCGCGGGAGTTCCAGCCGTCTTCGGCCAGGCGGATTTTTTCGATGGCCGATTCACGGGTGAACGGCGGCAATGGCGGGCGAACTTCGGCATTAGACATTTTACGGTCTCCGTATCCATTCAATAGGCAAGCAAGTTGTCGGGCTTGATTAAGTTGTTACAGGTCCAATAACTTTCGCGCCATGCATTGCGCATTATCGGCAGCACTGTGATCACCCATGACAAGCGCCACGGTAATGGCACCATCGATCAGGATCAGCAGCTGTTTGGCCAGCCTCTGCGGATCCTCGGCACCATGTTCGGTACACAGCTCGCACACATAGTCGAGCAGCTTCTGTTTGTGGTCCTTGGCGACCAGGCGAACCGGGTCTTGCGGGTCGCCGGTTTCACCGCTGGTGTTGATGAACGCGCAGCCCCGAAAGCCTTCGGACTCAAACCAGGACTTGAGCACGGTAAACAGGTTGAGCAGGCGGTCGGCCGTGGTTGTGGCGCGACCGACTTCCGTTCTGTACCAGTGCATCCAGCGTTGGTCACGGCGTTGCAGGGCGGCGACGGTCAGCGCCTCCTTGTTGGCGAAATAACGGTAGATGCTTTTTCTGGAGACGCCGGCGGTTTTCACCAGAAGATCCATGCCAGTGGCGGCGATGCCACTTTTGTAGATCAGCTTTTCGGTGACATCCAGAATGATGTCGCGTGTGTCGTTGCGAGTGATTTCGTTCATGAGGCTAACAGTAGAACGATCGTTCTTCTTGGTCAAATATTTTCTGTGGTGTCAGATGAATTACTATCGTGAGCAAGCTTGCTCCCACAGAGAGTGCGTTCCAAATGTGGGGGCCAGCCTGCTGGCGATGGGGCCATTACCGACAGTAACAAGACCCGAACCGAGCGATGGTGTAAGCTCTCAAACTCTCTGGATTCGACCCATTGCGAGCCCTATGCCGTCGCTTTTCAAACGCTCCCTGCTGCCAAAACTGCGCAGTTTTCCGCTGACCGCCGATGCCGTCACCTTCCTCTCCGGCGCCGCCGAGTTCCGTCGTTGCCTGTTGGAAAAAATCGCCAGCGCCACCCAGCGCATCTACATTGTCGCGCTGTACCTGCAACAGGATGAGGCCGGCCAGGAAATTCTCGATGCCTTGCATGCTGCCAAACTGGCGCGGCCGCAGCTGGACGTGGTGGTGGTCGTTGACTGGCTGCGCGCCCAGCGCGGCTTGATCGGTGCCGGCAAGCAACCGGGCAACTCGGCCTGGTACCAGGAAATGACCCGCACCCACGCCAGTGAAGTGCCGGTGTATGGCGTCCCGGTGCAAACCCGCGAGCTGTTCGGCGTGTTGCATTTGAAAGGCTTCATCATCGATGACTGCGTGATCTACAGCGGTGCGAGCCTGAACAACGTCTATTTGCACAAGTTCGACAAATACCGTTATGACCGTTATCACCTGCTGAACAACCCTGCATTGGCCGATTCCATGCAGCATCTGGTTCAACACGGTCTGGTGGCCTCCAAGGCGGTGCATCGCCTCGACTTGCCGAACCTGCCGACCACTCGCAGCCTGCGCAACGACATCGGCGATTTGCGCAGCCGCCTCAAGCACGCCGCGTACGACACCACCCAGGGCTCTACGGACAAGAGCGGTCTGTCGGTCAGTCCGTTGCTGGGTGTGGGCAAGAACAACCCGTTGAGCCGGGTGATTGGCGAGCTGATCGGTAGCGCCCAGCATCAACTGACCATCTGCACGCCGTACTTCAACTTGCCGTTGGCCGTAACCCGGGAAATCAACCGGGCGCTGGCGCGGGGCGTGAAGATCGACATCGTGGTCGGTGACAAGACCGCCAACGATTTCTATATCCCGCCGAGCGAGCCGTTCAAGGTAATCTCGGCGCTGCCATACCTTTACGAAATCAGCCTGCGCCGGTTCGCCAAGCGCCATCAGCGCAACATCGACAGCGGCCAGTTGAACCTGCATTTGTGGAAGGACGGCGACAACACCTACCACCTCAAAGGCATGTGGATCGATCAGCGCTACACCTTGTTGACCGGCAACAACCTCAACCCGCGCGCATTTCGCCTCGACCTGGAAAACGCTTTGCTGATCGATGACCCCAAAGGCGAACTGGCGCAACCGCGTCGCACTGAACTGGCGGAGATTTTCCAGCACGCCCGGCGCATCGAGCGTTATCAGGACCTGCAAACCTTGCCGGATTACCCGGCGGGGGTGGCCAAGTTCCTCAAACGTGTGAGCCGTGTGCGTGTTGAACGGTTGCTCTATCGCATTCTGTAATAATTGTTGAAACAGCGCCCCGTAAGGGTCGTGGAATAAATGTTTTGAGGCAGAGCGCTTTTTTATAGTTCCTTTTGGGCGGGCCACTTAGGTTGAAGTGGTACGTCAAAATAATAAGGAACTAAATTGCCTATACCTTCCACCTCCAGCGCCACAAGCTCCCGTGCTTTTGCTGCTTCAACTCCCACGCGCCCATCTGTAAACAAGGTGGGCGAGAGTGTCGTGGTAAGTCAAAATCGCTCACATGACCTCATCCTTAATGGTGGTCATGGCTCTACTTCAACGCCTGTAAATAGCAATGTTGTGCAGTTACAGGTCAACGGTGAACGGACCAACGAAGTCGTTAAGCGTATAAAACGAGAAGCCGGGGAGCAGAGTGCGGCGCTGATAGCGGCCTCGGGTGAAGATCCCGTTCTGCAAGCTGATCTCGACTTGCAAGCCGCAGTCAACATACAGCTGATGTTCGATCCAAAACTTTCAGTCCCTGTACCCCCAGTCACTTCAATGCATGTGCCCATAGAACTTTACAAGAGCGCCTTGCAGGCCCCCGACGTCGTGGCGTGGTTCGAATCAAAAGGCCTCGATCTGAACACCGTGCGTATTGGCAAGGAATCAGTGACTGGCAATGTCACCTTCAACGGTGTGAGCAGTAGCCAGGAATTTGGCTTATGGGACGAGTCGGGGTGGTGGCAGGTCTCTGCTCAGGTGCGAGCTGTCGCGCAGGCACTTGATCCTGCGGAACTAGGTTTACCCTACATGAGTGATGAACTTGACACTCTACCCTGTGACGTCATTCTCCATTTTTACGACCTGACGCCCCCTGGTTCATCCGAAGAAGGGAGTGCACTTGGTAACAAGTTGCAACGTGACGGCTGGCCTGCATTTAATCCCACGCGGCGAGACGACGCACTGGATAGGGCGCAGCAACTGATCAATAGCGAGAAATCGCGCGCTCAACTGATCAGTGAGCTGGAAAAAAGTGTAGAGAACTTGACTGACGACACACCTCTTTCCTTCTCAGGAAAATTCAAAGAGGAGGCCATCCTTTCTCCATTGGAGGATAAATGCCTGAATACCGTTCAGCATCTGTGGGATTTTCTTAACTTACCGGAAATGGTAGTAATTTTAGAGTCTTACGGACTGGACCTTGAAACCGTCCCGTTCAGGATAAGCGAAGGAAAATTTGAAATTTTTTGGCGCTCGACCGTTTGGGATGACTTCACTGAAAATGTCATGGAAGAAAGTAATTTAATTCAACCCTTCAACGATCTTCTTGAACGCGTCAAAGACACGGGTAATGCTCTTTACTCGGATGGGGCCATAGACCTGCACCAGATACTCAATTTCAGTGAAATGGGTTCATTCAAAACGGTCGGTGAGGTGCGCAATATTATTCGATGGCTGAAAACGTCTTTACCGCCGACCATGCCGCTGGGGGATTGCGGCAGTAAATTATTGGAAGCGTCCTTGTCGCCGGGTGTATTTACTCCGCAAGATAGAACTAACGTAAAGGAACTATCCAGGACTCTTCTCAAAGGTGCCGGTTCGATTATTGATGCATTGGGCGGTGACTTGCTCCTCAATAAATCTGTCGAGTACCGGCGTAACAACGCAGAGAAACTGCTGCAACAGATGCTGAAAACCGAGCGAGCGGCCGAGTGGTCGCAGGAAATACTGAAGAAACTCGAATGGTACGGTGCGACTGATGGGCAAACCGTTTCTCAAGACCTCCGCAATCAACTGTTATTGGCTGCCATAAAACTGGAGGTTCATTTGGAGACTTCAGGTAAGCCGGGGAGCATTGCCGGTTACAACGTCTATCAGCAGAAAAACCTGGGACGTGATCTGAAGGATGTGCGCGAGGATATGGAACAGTACTTGGTCAAGAGGATGTCAGTGAGCCCAGAAGTGGCGCCTCTGATCGCGCACCTGTTTCTCATCGACGCCGCTCCAGAGTTTCTAACCCTGAACATTAATGAATCAATTCAACTCGGCTCAACGCAATGGATGGTTTTGCGCTTGGGGGCGGGGATTGCCGAACTCACTGAACCCGGTCGTTCACGTGCAATGACCATGGAGCAATTAATGGCGCTTGCATTGCTAACGCCAACTTCAGATGCACAACAACAATTATTCCAGACTATTTCACTCGATATTATTCTGGCGTGGGGTGTAATGAGCGGTGCGGTTGTTGGAGGTTATGAGTTCGGGCATTCATCCGATGACTATTTTACAGCCAACGCCAAATTTGCAACGCAAAGAGCTGATCTTGCGCGGGCTATTGACAGTTTTAGGCATGAACCGCCGACACGAAAGGATTTGGCGGTAAAGGAGCTTGCTAAATTTT
This sequence comes from Pseudomonas azerbaijanoccidentalis, assembly GCF_019145495.1. Lineage (GTDB taxonomy): Bacteria > Pseudomonadota > Gammaproteobacteria > Pseudomonadales > Pseudomonadaceae > Aquipseudomonas > Aquipseudomonas azerbaijanoccidentalis. The sequence goes on from NZ_JAHSTU010000001.1 coordinate 365,416, forward strand.
TACCAGAGTTCACCGAGGCAGAGATCGAAGAATTGATGATTCAGGAGCGAGGCGATTTTGAACACAATATTAGTTATGACGCTTCCAGGACAAATTTCGTTGAAGCCTACATGGATAGGAGGCTTTTCGCTATGAGATGGGAATTGTGCGATGATGATGGTACCGTGGATCATCAACGTTTTGATGCGCTCAGTAACGGCCTGCCGAATCTGGAAAGCGCTTATCCTGATTCTGTAGATAAATTTTTGAATGCCCGTAAGGATGCCTATTTAACTTCATTAAAGTATCTGATATCGAAATTGCCTCTAGAGGATCGCCAGCAACTTGAGCATGGTGAAATTAAATTCTTTACTCTGCGTGAGGAGTCAAATAAGCCAAAAGCGGAAGAGACAACTGAAGACCGCGCAGCGCTGCGAGGAAGGCAAGGAACATTGTTACGCAGTGAATTTCAACAAAAAATTGTCTATTTCGAAGTGTTTCCCGGATTGATGAAAATTGTCAAGCGTATGGATTTGGAGAAGGAATTACCGCTTGATGGAGAAATGCAGCGCATGACTACAAGGGTGGGAAGAGGTACCGTAAACGACCCCACACAGCGCGGGACCGAATTGCCGTTTGATTTCTCTGCCTATTCAACGGGTTCAGAACCGATAGTTGGCGCAAAATCAAAAAAAATCATTATCGAAAATTTAGGTCGCAGTCTGCCTGGCAGTGGTTTTCACAGAGATGAACGCTTGGAAGTGAGCCTCGATAGTTATTCCTCGAACAGGATAGCCAACATTGTCGACAGAGTTGTCAATGGCAATCTTTTACAAGGCGAGCGGGAATTCTTGTTCAAAAAGGGCATGGGGGAAACTACGGAAGAAGCAAATCAAGCCTATTGGAACAATGTCCAGACGTTTTTAGTTAATTTAATTCCCTTCGTTGGCTGTGTAGAGGATTTACGTTCGGGTGATCGAATCCGCATTATCAACGGTGGGTTCGGGTGCGCTCTGGACCTGTTGGGAGGCCTGAGCGGTTTGGCGGGTGGGGTGAGCAAAATTACGCGAGTAATCAGAACCTTCGCTCCCCTTCGGGTGAAGGCATTCCAGGTCATTAAAATCGGTGCAAGTACACTTGTCGCGGCTGTCAACCCACTGGATGGCGTTCTTGATTTGGCCGTCGGCGGAGCAAGAGGGATTGGGGCTTTAAACAAGATGTTCAGGAGTGGTGCGTTCGGCATCGCTACAGCCGGGATCGAGCGTATGCGCACATGTCTGGAAAAGCTCAGGTGCTTTTTTGGAGGAGTTGTCGGCGAGGCGGCAGGTGCCAAGTTACCCCAGCGCGTGGGTAATGCTGTTGAGCGGGTTGAAGGAACGCTAAACGGTGAAACTACTATAGCCGTGCAAGCAAACGGCAAATGGTACTCGATCAATGATGAGGGCAATCCGTTTGGACGCGCGCTGGTTGGCTTCCTTGCGACGCCAGTTGCAAACGCTTAACCAGTGCAATGAGTGAAGCGGTGGAGCTGCGGCGAATATTGAATTGCACCGCAGTCCCATAGGCGCTTGAGACGGTGTTTACAGCGCCGTCTCAAGCGCCATAAAACTCAGTTTAAGCCGAGCTTGCCCCGCAACGTCGACAAATCCTCCGCCAGTGTATTCACCGGCCCGACCAGCGCCTTGCGGTCGTTTTCCTTCACTTTGTCGTAGGTCTCGAAACCGCCGTCTTTGGTCTTGTACTTGGCCAGAATGGTGTTGACCGTGGTGAAGTTCTTGTCGACTTTGGAGACGAAGGCCGCGTCCTGCTTCTCGATCTGCGGACGGAACAGGTCGACGATTTTCTTCGCGCCGTCGATGTTGCCCTGGAAGTCGTACAGGTCGGTGTGGCTGTAGCGATCTTCTTCACCGGAAATCTTGGTCGCCGCGACTTCTTCGAGCAGTGCCGCAGCGCCGCCGACGACTTTCTCTGGCGGAAAGGTCAGGCCAGCCACGCGGGTTTGCAGGTCTTTGACGTCTTTGTTCAAGCCGTCGGCCAGTTCGCCCAGGCCTTGGGTGCTGTTTTGCGAAAACAACGAGTACTCAATGCGGTGGAAACCGGTGAAGTCTTCGGACTTCACGCCTTTTTCGTGGTCGTCGACCCGGGAGTCGATGGAGGCATCGAGGTCGCTGAACAGCTCGGCAATCGGTTCGATTGATTCGTAGTAAACGCGGGTCGGTGCGTAGAGTTTTTTCGCGGTGGCCAAGTCACCTTTTTTCACTGCGTCGGTGAACTGCTGGGTGTGGCTGGCCAGTTCATCGAGTTGCTCGGTGACGTAAATCTTGTAGTCGGAAATCGGCTGCACCAACTCCAGCGGCGCCGTGGCCGCGAAAGCCGACAACGGGGTGTTGAGCAAACCTAGGGTCAGCATTAGCGCCAATGGCGACTTTTTCATGGGACGGCTCCGTGTTGTGGGTGTTTTATGTGGTTTTTGTAGGTTGTGTGGCAGCCAGCAGCGAACGACCGATGAAATCCTGATCGCCCGTCACGCCGGGCAGGGTGAAGAAGTAACCACCGCCGACCGGCTTGAGGTATTCCTCCAGCGGCTCGCCATTGAGGCGGGTTTGCACGGTGATGAAGCCTTTCTCCAGGTCCGCCTGGTAACAGATGAACAGCAGGCCCATGTCGAGTTGGCCGTTCTTGTTGACGCCGTTGGAATAGTTGAACGGCCGGCGCAGGATCAGGTTGGCCTGGGTCGCGGCGGTGCGCGGGTTGGCCAGGCGGATGTGTGCGTCGAGCTTGGTCAGTTTGCCCTCGGGGTCCTTGGCGTAATCGGGCACTTCGGTTTCGTGCGCACCACCCATGGGGGCGCCGCTGCTTTTGATTCGGCCGAGGATGCTTTCCTGTTCCTGCAACGGCGTGCGGTCCCAGCGCTCGACGAAGTTGCGGATGATCCGCACGGCTTGATAGCTGCCGTTGACGGCCCAAGCCGGTTCGTCACTGTTGGGCTGGACCCAGACAATGCTGTCCATCGCCTTGGCGTCGTTGGAGTCGGGGTTGGCCGAACCGTCGCGAAAACCCAGGAAATTGCGGGCGCTCTGCGCCGGTACGCCCGGTTTCGCCGGAGCCTGGGGCGGCACGCTGCCTTCCTGTTTCCAGCGCACCAGCAACAGGTCCGGCAGGTTTTTCACGATGTCGCGCAGCGCGTGGATGTTGGTGTCGGTGGTGTTCGAGCAGAACTGCAGGCTCAGGTCGCCGTGGCAGCAATCGGCTTCGAGCGCATCGTTGGGGAAACCGACCATGCGGATCAGGCGCTTGGGCTTGGCGTCGGCCAGTCCGAAGCGCTCGTCGAACAGCGACTCGCCGACCGACACGGTGATGGTCAGGTTATCCGGGGTGACGACGGGGCCGAGAATCCCCGAATCCACCGGTGGCAATTTCGGGTCGATCTGAGTGACCGGGCCACCCTTCATCAGGAAGGCGATGCGCTCGTTGAGGGTGCGGAACAGGCGCTCCAGGTCTTCGCGGTTGCTGGCCAGTACATCGAACGACACCAACATGCCGGACGCCGGGCGCGGGGTGACGATGCCGCTCTGGTGTTTGCCGTGATAGTCGTGGCGGTCCTGGGTTTTGTCGCTACGTGGCGCTTCGGTGACCTGTGCAGGGCTGGCGGCCATGGCGGGGCAGCTCAGTGCCGTACCGGCCAGGGCGACACCGGCGGCGCCCATGCCCATCAGTACCCGGCGACGTTGAAGGTTGAATGGCTCTGAATCGTTCATCGGAAAAAGGTCTTCTGCTTACAGGCCGGAGAGGCCAAGGGCGGGATCAATGCCATCGAGCGCGTCGGCGAGGGCCTTGGCTTTGTCGGCGATCTGTTTGCGCTGTTCGGCGCTGACGCTGTCGTAGCTGGCGTAACCGTCGTTGACCTTGAAGCCATTGAGCTCGGTATCGAATGCATTGAGCGCCGTGTCGATGGTCGGCAGCAGTTCGGCGGCGGATTTGGTCAACAACGGGCGCAACAGTTCGACGACTTTGCGTGCGGCGTCGAGGTTGCCGGCAAAACCGTTCAGGTCGATGTGGCTGTAGCGTTCCTCTTCACCGCTGGCGGCACGGACGTCACCGAGGGTGTTGAGGTTGCGCACGACGATGCTCACCAGTTGTTCCGGTGGCAGCGTTAGGGCCAACAGCTGTTGCTTGAGTGTGGTGACATCGGCGAGCAGGCGCTGGGCGACCGGCGCCAATCCCTCCAGGTTGCGTTGCTGGAACAGCGCAAATTCGAGGCGATGGAAACCGCTGAAGTCCGCATCCTGTTCGCGTTTCTCGAAGTAATCGGCGCGGGCGTTGATGGCGTTGTCCAGTTCGGCCAGGCGCTGGGCCGCGGGCGCCAGTCGTTGATAGGCCGTGCGGGCCGGCAGGTACAAGGCTTGTGCCTGGCTCAAGTCGCCGGCTTCGATGGCTTGATCAAGGGCGGTGACGGCTTTGATCAACGCCGTGCCCTGGCTGCTCAGGTACACGCGAAACTCCGACAATGGCCCGACAAACGCGACCATCGACGGCCGGGCTTTTGCCGCGGCATCGGAAGCCGCTGTCGGCGTGACGTGCAGCGTACCGTGCGGATTACTCAACAGGCCGCAAGTGATGGTGTAGTCGCCGGGCAGCAGGTTGGCGTTGATTACCTGACTGAGCCCGGGCGCGATGTTCTCGCGCTCTTCGATCACCAGAACGCCGTCGAGGATTTCCCATTCAACGGCCCGGTCCGAGCGGTTGACGATGCGGAAACTGGCGCGACCGGCCGGCACCGTCAGGGCATTCGGTTCGCAGCTGTGCGGGTGAATTGTCACCAATACTTCGTCGTGATTGGCCTGACGCTTGGCCGCTGCCATTTTCGAGGCGTAGTAGAACAGGCCACCGGCGGCGATCATCACGATCACCGAACCGGCCACCGCCCAGCGTAGGGCGCGGGGAGGGGAAGCCTGGGAAGTAGGTTGATTTGCCATGGGTGCCCTTACTGGCTGGAAACGGAAGAAGACTGTTTGGACGGGGCAGGGGCCGGAAGGAAAAACATCACCAGCGCGACCGCCAGGTACATCAGATAAGCGCCTAGGGTGCTGACGGTTGGCGCGTCCTGGTAACCGAACATGCCGGCCAGCACCGAGCCCAGCGGGCCGTCCATCGGCAGCGTCGCGCTGATGTCGAAGAGCACGGTTTGCAGGTGATTCCACACGCCGGCCTCATGCAGCGCCTGCACGGAGTTGGCGAGGATTCCGGCGGCCACCACGAGGATGAACAGGCCGGTCCAGCGAAAAAACGCGCCGAGGTTCAGGCGCATGCTGCCGGTGTAGATCAGGAAGCCAACGATGATTGCCAGGATCAGGCCGAGCAGGGCGCCGATAGGCGCGGCCGGGCCTTCGCTTTGTTGGAACACGGCGAGCAGGAAGAACACCGTTTCCAGGCTTTCCCGCGCCACGGCGAAAAACACCATGGCGATCAGTGCGGTCACCTGGTGTCTGGAGCCGGTCAGTGCTTGATCAAGGGATTCATGCAGCGAATGCTTGATTGAACGCGCCACTTTGCGCATCCAGAACACCATGGAACTCAAGATGCCCACGGCCACCAGGCCGACCACGCCTTCAAACAGTTCCTGTTGTTTTTGCGGGAATTCGGCGCTGACCAACTCCAGACCGCCGCCCACCAGCAAGGCCAGCGCGGCGGCGAGAAATACGCCGATCCACACCGCCGGCATCCACTGGCCGCGGCCGGTCTGTTTGAGATAGCTGGCGATGATGCCAACGATCAACGCGGCCTCGATACCTTCGCGCAGCATGATCAGGAAAGGAACCAGCATTCAGCACCGTCTCGGAGTTAGATAGGGTGCTAAGTTGTAACATAATGACACTCATTCCCATATGGGAGTGATTGACAATTACCTGAACGTAAGCTGAACAAATCAAAAGATCGCAGCCTTCGGCAGCTCTTACAGGGAATCGCATTGCAATGTAGGAGCTGCCGAAGGCTGCGATCTTTTGATCTTGGCTGCGCTAATATGCCCACCACTCAAACAAGAACAGGGCTTGCCGCGCTCAATGTCGGAAAAAGACACGATCTCCATTCAACTGGTGCGTGAAGCGCTGTTGCAAAGTTGCGCCCCGGGCGCGGTCACCGATGAGGTGTTGCACAAAGTCGGCATTGATCCTTCGCTGTTGAACAGCAGTGACGCGCGCGTTCCGGCCACGGCCTACGCGCGACTCTGGCGCCTGCTGGCCCGGCGTGGCGACGATGAATTTTTCGGCATGGACCCGCGCAAGCTCAAGGTCGGCAGCTTCGAGTTTCTGTGCCGTTGTGCCATGACCCAGCCGAGCGTGGCAGCAGGCTTGACCAGCGGCCTGGGCTTTCTGTCATTGATGCTCGAACGCATGCCCGCCGAACTGGTTCGACAACAAAGCCTGGCGGAAATCGTGTTGCAGGAGGACGACAACGACCCGCGTCGCGCCTTCACCTATTTCACCTACTGGATGATCGTGCACGGCGTGGCCTGCTGGCTGGCGGGGCGACGCATTCCCATTCTGGCCATCGAACTGCGCTGCCCGCCGCCAGATTTTTGCGACGATTATCAGGTGATGTTTTCCGAAAACCTGCGCTTCGACCGGCCACGCACGCGGATGATTTTCTCCGCCGATTGCCTGGACTTACCGATCAAGCGTACCGCGGAAGAACTCAAGCGCTTCCTGGCCCATGCGCCGGCGAACATTCTGGTGAAATATCGCGATCCCCAAAGCCTGGCCAACCGCATCAAGCACGACCTGCGGCAACTGCCCGCCGAACAGTGGCCAGAAACCGAAGCCCTGGCGCAACGCCTGTGCATGTCGGCTTCGACCCTGCGTCGACGCCTGTCCGAGGAAGGCCAGACGTATCAAGGGCTCAAGGACAGCGTGCGCAAGGAACTGGCGATTGTCTGGCTGGCCGAACCGAGCATCAGCTTCGCCGACATCGCCACACGGTTGGGGTTTGCCGATGCGAGTTCGTTCTACAAGGCGTTTCGCAAGTGGTCGGGGTCGAATCCGGGGCATTACCGGAGTTTGATTCTTAACGAGGCTGACTGATCCGGATTTTATATTGATTGCTCGCGAAAGCGTCCATTCAGGCGCCACACCTCTCAAATCTTGGCCAAACCAGTCAGACAACTTGATAACTTTGACCATTGCCCGACGCCCCGCGCGGAGCGAGTATTTCCCTGTTGTTTACGGTTCCCCCAACCAATAAAAAACATAGAGGGATTCTGGCAATGCGCGATTACTTGTCTGCCGTTTCACAGTTCAATTATCAGCACACCGTCGACGCCGCGCTCGCGGGTGATCTGACGGCCCTCAACGCCTGCGTCGAGTGTTGCGACCGGCATGCGTTGCCCGGCCGGATCGCACTGTTCTGGGAAGGACGCGACGGCGCCAGCGCCACGTACACCTTCACCGACCTGCAAGACAAAGCCGCGCGCTTTGCCAATTTCCTGTTGGCCCAGGGCGTGAAAAAAGGCGACAAAGTTGCCGGCCTGTTGCCTCGTAACATCGAATTGCTCATCACCGTGTTCGCCACCTGGCGCATCGGCGCGGTCTATCAACCGTTGTTCACGGCCTTCGGCCCCAAAGCCATCGAGCATCGCCTTGGCTGCTCCGGCGCCAAAGTCGTGGTGACCGATGCAGGCAACCGCTCGAAACTCGCCGAAGTCGCCGATTGCCCGACCATCGTCACCGTCGGTGGCCCAAAAGGCCAAGGCATCGTTCAGGGTGATTTCAGTTTTTGGGCCGAACTGGCCAACTATTCCAACCACTGCGAACCGGTGATGCTGACCGGTGAAGACCCGTTCCTGTTGATGTTCACCTCGGGCACTACCGGCCCGTCGAAAGCTCTGTCTGTGCCGCTCAAGGCCATCGTCGCCTTCCAGAGCTACACCCGCGATGCCGTGGATCTGCGACCGGAAGACGCGTTCTGGAACGTGGCCGATCCGGGTTGGGCCTACGGCATCTATTTCGGTGTGACCGGGCCGATGTCGATGGGGCACCCGATCACGTTCTACGATGGCCCGTTCACCCTCGAAAGCACCTGCCGGGTGATCAACAAATACGGGATCACCAATCTGACCGGCTCGCCAACGGCTTATCGCCTGTTGATTGCCGGTGGTGACGAGTTCGCCAAATCGATCAAGGGCAAGCTGCGCATCGTCAGCAGTGCCGGTGAGCCGCTGAACCCGGAAGTCATCCGCTGGTTCGCCGATAACCTCGACGTGGTCATTCATGACCATTACGGCCAGACCGAACTGGGCATGGTGCTGTGCAACCATCACGGCCTTGAACACCCGATCCATATGGGCGCCGCCGGTTTTACCTCGCCGGGCCATCGCATCGTGGTGCTCGACGACGAATACAAGGAGTTGGGCGTTGGCCAACCGGGCATTCTGGCCATCGACCGTACCCAGTCGCCGATGTGCTGGTTCGCCGGTTACGAAGGCGTACCGACCAAAGCTTTTGTCGGCGACTATTACCTGAGTGGCGACACCGTCGAGTGGAACCCGGACGGCAGCATCAGCTTCGTCGGCCGCAGTGACGATGTGATCACCACTTCCGGCTACCGCGTCGGCCCGTTCGATGTGGAAAGTGCGCTGATCGAGCACCCGGCGGTGGTTGAAGCCGCCGTCGTCGGCAAACCTGATCCGGAGCGTACGGAACTGGTCAAAGCCTTTGTGGTGCTCAGCGCGCAATACCGCGCATCGCCCGAGTTGGCCGAAGAGTTGCGTCAACACGTGCGCAAGCGTCTGGCGGCGCACTCGTACCCGCGTGAAATTGAATTTGTCAGCGAGCTGCCGAAAACCCCAAGCGGCAAATTGCAGCGCTTTATCTTGCGCAACCAGGAAATCGCCAAGGCTCAAGAGGCCGCGGTGAAGAACGTTTCAGCTTGAATCGAAGGACACACTGATGCAGATCGAAAACAAGGTTTTTCTCGTTACCGGTGGCGCTTCCGGCCTCGGTGCGGCCACCGCTGAAATGCTGGTTGCGGCTGGCGCCAAAGTGATGCTGGTGGACATGAACGCCGAAGCCGTTGCCGCCCAGGCCGAGCGCCTGGGCGCGCAAAGCGTGGTGGCGGACATCAGCAACGAAGCGGCGGCAGAAGCAGCGGTGCAGGCGACGGTCAAGGCATTTGGCGGCCTCAACGGGTTGGTCAACTGCGCCGGGATCGTGCGCGGCGAGAAGATCCTCGGCAAGAACGGTCCGCATGCGCTGTCCAGCTTCAGTCAGGTGATCAACGTCAACCTGATCGGCAGCTTCAACATGCTGCGCCTGGCCTCGGCAGCGATTGCCGAGACAGAAGCGGACGCTGATGGCGAACGTGGGGTGATCATCAACACCGCGTCCGCTGCGGCCTACGACGGCCAGATCGGTCAAGCGGCGTACGCGGCATCCAAAGGCGCCATCGTCAGCCTGACCTTGCCGGCCGCCCGTGAACTGGCGCGCTTCGGCATCCGCGTGATGACCATCGCCCCGGGCATTTTCGAAACGCCGATGATGGCCGGCATGACCCAGGAAGTGCGTGATTCCCTGGCGGCTGGCGTACCGTTCCCACCGCGTCTGGGCAAACCTGCCGAGTACGCGTCGCTGGTGCGGCATATCATTGAAAACAGCATGCTCAATGGCGAGGTGATCCGTCTCGACGGTGCCTTGCGCATGGCCGCGAAATAAGGAGGAATTGTCATGAACCTTTCCAACGATCCGATTGTTATTGTCAGCGCCGTCCGCACCCCGATGGGTGGTTTTCAGGGCGAACTGAAAAGCCTGACTGCACCGCAACTCGGTGCTGCTGCGATTAAAGCCGCAGTGGAACGTGCCGGTGTTGCCAGCGATGCCGTCGATGAAGTGCTGTTCGGTTGTGTACTGCCAGCGGGCCTCGGCCAGGCCCCGGCGCGCCAGGCGGCGCTGGGCGCCGGGCTGGATAAATCGACCCGCTGCACCACCCTCAACAAAATGTGCGGTTCGGGCATGGAAGCAGCCATTCTGGCCCACGACATGCTGGTCGCCGGTAGTGCCGAAGTGGTCATCGCCGGGGGCATGGAGAGCATGTCCAACGCGCCGTACCTGCTGGACCGCGCCCGCAGCGGCTACCGCATGGGTCACGGCAAGATTCAGGATTCGATGTTCCTCGACGGCTTGGAAGACGCCTACGACAAAGGCCGCCTGATGGGCACTTTTGCCGAGGATTGCGCCGAAACCAACGGTTTCAGCCGCGAAGCTCAGGACGCCTTTGCCATCGCCTCGACCACCCGTGCGCAACAGGCGATCAAGGACGGCAGCTTCAAGGACGAGATCGTGCCGCTGACCGTGACCGTCGGCAAAGAACAGGTGACGATCAGCAATGACGAGCAGCCGCCAAAAGCCAAACTGGACAAGATCGCCTCGCTGAAACCGGCTTTCCGTGACGGCGGTACCGTGACGGCGGCGAACTCCAGTTCGATCTCCGACGGCGCGGCGGCTTTGGTGTTGATGCGCCGCTCTGAAGCTGAAAAGCGTGGTTTGAAACCACTGGCCGTGATCCATGGCCACGCGGCATTTGCCGATACGCCAGGCCTGTTTCCGGTGGCACCGATTGGCGCCATCAAAAAATTGATGAAGAAAACCGGCTGGTCGCTCAATGAAGTGGACCTGGTGGAAGTCAACGAAGCCTTCGCCGTGGTCGGCATGGCCGCGATGACCCATCTGGAAATCCCCCACGAGAAACTCAACGTACACGGCGGCGCTTGCGCCCTGGGCCACCCGATTGGTGCGTCCGGCGCGCGGATCCTCGTGACCTTGCTCTCGGCCCTGCGCCAGAAAGGCTTGAAGCGTGGCGTTGCGGCGATCTGCATCGGTGGCGGTGAAGCGACGGCCATGGCCGTGGAATGCCTGTACTAAGCCAACCCCACCCCCTGTGGGAGCCAGCCTGCTGGCGATGACGGTGTGTCATAAAAGTGGATCTTGACTGACACGACGCCATCGCCAGCAGGCTGGCTCCCACATTGTTCCATGTCGTACCCGATTTTAAGGATTCACCATGATCCCCAATGACGACCAACAACAAATTCGCGACATGGCCCGGCAGTTTGCCGAGGAACGGTTGAAACCGTTCGCCGCCGAGTGGGACCGTGAGCATCGCTTTCCCAAGGAAGCCATCGGCGAAATGGCCGAGCTGGGCTTTTTCGGCATGCTGGTGCCGGAGCAGTGGGGCGGTTGCGACACCGGTTACCTGGCCTATGCCATGGCCCTGGAGGAAATCGCCGCCGGTGACGGTGCTTGCTCGACGATCATGAGCGTGCACAACTCGGTAGGTTGCGTGCCGATCCTGCATTACGGCAATGATGAGCAGAAGGAACGCTTCCTCAAGCCATTGGCCAGCGGCGCGATGCTCGGTGCGTTCGCGCTGACCGAGCCGCAAGCCGGCTCCGACGCCAGCGGTTTGAAAACCCGGGCAAAGCTGAACGGCGACCACTACGTGCTCAACGGCTGTAAACAGTTCATTACGTCCGGCCAGAACGCCGGCGTTGTGATTGTGTTTGCAGTGACCGACCCGAATGCCGGCAAGCGTGGCATAAGCGCCTTCATCGTGCCCACCGATTCGCCGGGCTACAAAGTCGCCCGGGTCGAGGACAAGCTCGGCCAACACGCCTCGGACACCTGCCAGATTCTCTTCGAGGACGTCAAAGTTCCGGTGGCCAACCGCTTGGGCGAAGAGGGCGAGGGCTACCGCATCGCCTTGGCGAACCTTGAAGGCGGACGCGTCGGCATCGCTTCGCAATCGGTGGGCATGGCGCGCGCCGCGTTTGAAGCGGCGCGCGATTACGCCCGTGAACGCGAGAGTTTCGGCAAGCCGATCATCGAGCATCAGGCCGTGGCGTTCCGCCTGGCGGACATGGCGACCCAGATCGCCGTGGCCCGGCAAATGGTGCATTACGCCGCCGCCCTGCGTGACAGCGGCAAGCCAGCGCTGGTCGAAGCGTCGATGGCCAAGCTATTCGCCTCGGAAATGGCCGAAAAGGTCTGTTCCTCGGCCTTGCAAACCCTCGGCGGTTACGGTTACTTGAACGACTTCCCGCTGGAGCGCATCTACCGCGACGTGCGGGTCTGCCAGATCTACGAAGGCACCAGCGATATTCAGCGCATGGTCATTTCGCGCAATCTTTGAAAGAAGGAACCACTCCGTGAACTACGAAACGATTCTGCTGGAAACCCACGGCCGCGTTGGCCTGATCACCCTCAATCGCCCGCAAGCGCTGAACGCCTTGAATGCGCAGATCGTCAGCGAACTGAACCACGCCCTCGATGGCCTGGAAGCCGATTCGAACATCGGCTGCATCGTGCTGACCGGCTCGAAAAAGGCTTTTGCCGCCGGCGCCGACATCAAGGAAATGGCCGAGCTGACCTATCCGCAGATCTACATCGATGACCTGTTCAGCGACAGTGATCGCGTGGCCAACCGCCGTAAGCCGATCATTGCGGCGGTCAATGGTTTCGCCCTGGGCGGTGGCTGTGAACTGGCGTTGATGTGCGACTTCATTTTGGCTGGCGATAACGCCAAATTCGGCCAGCCGGAAATCAACCTCGGCGTGCTGCCGGGCATGGGCGGCACCCAGCGACTGACCCGCGCCGTGGGCAAAGCCAAGGCTATGGAAATGTGCCTGAGCGGGCGTTTGATCGATGCGGTGGAAGCGGAACGTTGCGGGATCGTGGCGCGGATCGTGCCGAGCGATGAGCTGTTGGACGAGGCGCTGAAAGTTGCTGCGTTGATCGCCAAGAAGTCCTTGCCGATTGCGATGATGGTCAAGGAAAGCGTCAACCGGGCCTTTGAGGTGAGCCTGTCTGAAGGCGTGCGCTTCGAGCGTCGGGTGTTCCATGCGGCGTTTGCGACGCAGGATCAGAAGGAAGGGATGGCGGCGTTTATTGCCAAGCGTGAGGCTGAGTTCAAAGGCAAGTAATTCGGTTAGATCAAAAGATCGCAGCCTTCGGCAGCTCCTACAGGGGTATGTGTGTACCTGTAGGAGCTGCCGAAGGCTGCGATCTTTTGCTTTTACACCAGGTAGTTCTTCAGTTCGCGGGCAATCACCATCCGCTGAATCTCGCTCGACCCTTCATAGATCTGGGTAATCCGCGCATCCCGGTAATATTTCTCCACCGGGTAATCTTCCAGATACCCATACCCGCCATGAATCTGAATCGCTGACGAGCAGACCTTTTCAGCCATTTCCGAGGCAAACAGCTTGGCTTGCGAAGCCTCCGACAGACACGGTTTACCCGCTGTACGCAGGCGCGCCGCATGCAGGATCATCAGCCGTGCGGCGTTCAATTGCATGTGCATGTCCGCCAGCAGGTTGGCGATGCTCTGGTGCTCGATGATCGGTTTGTCGAACTGCACGCGATCACGGGAGTAAGCCAACGCCGCTTCAAACGCGGCGCGGGCAATGCCCAATGCTTGCGCAGCGATGCCGATGCGACCGCCTTCGAGGTTGGACAGGGCAATGGCCAGGCCTTTGCCGCGTTCACCCAGCAGATTGGCCTCGGGAATAGTGCAGTTGTTCAGGGTGACGGCGCAGGTATCAGACGCGCGAATGCCCATCTTGTGTTCAGTGCGATCGACGATGAACCCGGCGGTGTCGGTCGGCACCAGGAACGCAGAGATACCGCGCTTGCCCAAGTCGGGATCGGTCACGGCAAACACGATTGCCAGTTTCGCCCGCTTGCCATTGCTGACGAACTGCTTGGCGCCATTGATCACCCACTGGCCGTCGCGCAGCTCGGCGCGGGTGCGCAGGTTGTGCGCTTCGGAACCAGCCTGGGGTTCGGTCAGGCAGAAGCAGCCGATGGTCTTGCCGCTGGCCAGATCCGCCAGCCAGGTTTGTTTCTGTTCTTCGCTGCCGTAGTTCATCACCGGCCCGCAGCCCACCGAGTTGTGGATGCTCATGAATGCGCCGGTAGCGCCATCGCCAGCGGAGATTTCTTCTACCGCCAACGCATAGGCCACGTAGTCGACATAAGTGCCGCCCCATTCTTCGGGGACTACCATGCCCAGCAGGCCTAGTTCACCCATCTTCGCCACCAGCGCGTCGTCGATCCAGCCAGCCTTTTCCCAGGCCTGGGCGTGAGGCGCAATTTCGCCACGGGCAAAGTCCCGGGCCATGTCGCGGATCATGACTTGTTCTTCGGTCAATTCGAGATCATGCATGGCTCAGCTCCCGCTCTCATCGAAACCGTTGAAGAAACTCGCGACGTGTTCGGCGTCCAGCGCCTGCAGGGTCGGCGGGTTCCAGCGCGGGTTCTTGTCTTTGTCGATCAGCAAGGCGCGTACGCCTTCGATCAGGTCGCCGCGCTCGAACCACTGGCGGTCCAGGTGCAGTTCAAGGGCGAAACATTGTTCAAGGCTCAGGTGCCGTCCGCGACGGAGCATTTCCAGGGTCACGCCCATGGCCAGCGGTGAGCGGGTCTCTAACAGGTCGGCGGTGGTGGTCGCCCATTCGTGGCTGTCGGCGACCGTTACTTCGCGCATTTGCTCAACCATACTCGGCACGTCAGGCAAGGCGAAGAAGTGGTCGATGGCCGGGCGCAATGCAGCCAGTGGCGCGTCGGGCAATTGCTGCACGGCGAGTTTCGCCAGAAGGCTTTGCAGGTCTTTGAGCGGTGTATCGCGCCATTCGAGCTGATCGAGTTTTTCGTCCAGCGTGGCCATTTTGCTGCTGTCCAGGTACCAGTCAGCCAAGCCGCAATACAGCGCATCGGCGGCGCGGATCTGCACGCCGCTGACGCCCAGATAAATCCCCAATTCACCGGGAATGCGCGGCAGGAAGTAGCTGCCACCGACGTCAGGGAAATAACCAATGCCGACTTCCGGCATCGCCAGACGGCTTTTTTCGGTGACCACGCGCAAGTCGGCGCCTTGCACCAACCCCATGCCGCCGCCCAGGACAAAACCGTCCATCAGGGCCAGCACCGGTTTGCGGTAATGGTGGATCGCGAGATCGAGGGCGTATTCCTCAACGAAGAAATCTTCGTGCAGGGTGTCGCCGCTTTTGAAGCTGTCGTGCAGTGAGCGAATGTCACCACCGGCACAGAAGGCTTTTTCGCCGGCACCGCGCAGAACCACCGCGTGCACTTGCGAATCCTGTGCCCAGGCATCGAGCTGGCGGTGCAGGTTGCGCACCATGTCCAGCGTCAGGGCGTTGAGGCCGGCGGGGCGGTTGAGGGTCAGATGCCCGATGTGGTTGCGAACCTCGGCCAGCACTTCATTTTGCATGGCATCCATGGACCGAATCCCTTTCGATGAAACCTGAGCAGTCATCACTAACTCCCTGCTTTTATTGTTCTTTATTAGAGTAGCTCGCGCGCGAGCGATGCAGGATCGTAACAGTGCAAATTTGTGATGTACAACCGGGATATGTGCAGGCGCTGTCTGCGTTTATACCTTATGGCAAAGAAAAAGATCGCAGCCTTCGGCAGCTCCTACAGGAGGTTGCATTGCAATGTGGGGGCTGCCGAAGGCCGTGATCTTTGATCCTTAATGCGTACGCGACAACACTTCCCCAATGCTGCGCCGCTTGGCATGCAGTTCACTGGCGTGGACCAGTTGTTCAAGGTCTTCAGGGGTAATGTCGAAGAACGCTTCCATCTCGGCCAAAGCCAGTTTCAGGTCTTGCGCGGTGATCGCCTGGGATTCCACGGGAGGGTGATCGGCAGGGACCACGGCCACCGGTTCACTGGCGCGCTTGGGGTAGCGGATGCGCGTGAGGTTGTTGTAGGCCAGGGCGCTGAGCAACATGATCGAAGCGCCGAGCATCACGGGTCCAAGGGCTTTCCAGTCCATGGCGATGGTTGCCGGGTCGGCCAGCACTAAAGTGAGCGCCAAGGCGCCGGCCGGTGGATGCAGGCAACGCAGCCAGCACATCAGCAACAACGCCATGCCCGCCGCCAGACAGGCACTGCCCAGCGTACGTCCCAAAACATGGGCCACCAGCAGCGAGACCACACCCGCGCTCAAGTAGCCGCCGATAATCGACCACGGCTGGGCGAGTGCGCCGGAAGACACGGCAAACAGCAGCACCGCCGAAGCGCCCAGCGGCCCGATCAGGTGTTGCGCCACTTCGATGCCGAACACCTGGCCACACAGCCAGACACTGAGCAGGGTGCCCAGGGCCATGCCGATGGCAGCACGGCTCCATTCAGTGGGGCGGGTGTTGATGGCGGCGGGCAACCAGCGAGCAAGCATGATGTTGAATTTTCCAATGAAAAATTTGAGGAAAAAAAAAGGCTTATCTGGGATATCCAGAAAGCCCTTGAAGTTGTTCCAACTATTGGGGGAGGAACGAGCACAGTGTGCCGATGATTTCTGATGCTGACAAATTCATATTAATGAAGCTTCAGTTCATTAATTCTGAGGTAAAGCCACGCGCCGACCGCTCATGAAACACAGGAACCCGCCCATCGCGGTGAGCGCGCTCAAGGCATAAAACATCGTGGGCGCCGGGGGCCGTTCAAGTCAGCCGCCGATCCAGTGTACGCACCGAATCCATTTCTTCAATTCGATCCCGGCAGAGCCCGGTACGGGCCGTCGAGGTTGAAGGCCAGGGCCAGGCAGGCCTTGTGCTGGTCGGGCCAGGAGGAGGACGTCGGTAGTGCTCCAGATATCGGCATGTCTGTGTAGCAGCTGCCGAGCTTGCGAGGCTGCGTTCGGCTGCGAAGCAGTCGTCAAGTCAGGCGAGGACTTCGTCCTCGAACGCAACCTCGCAGGCTCGGCAGCTGCTACAGGGCACCGTGTTATTTCCCGGCGTTAACCGTCACGGTCTTGATCGCGCATCCTGCGAGCAATTAACAGAACACCTCTATTTCTGTAGGAGCTGCCGAAGGCTGCGATCTTTTGATCTTGTTCTTTACCAGACATAAGGTTGCCAAAGATCAAATGATCGCAGCCTGCGGCAGCTCCTACAGGGTGTGGGTAGTTGTTAAGCCACCACCTGAGCAGCAGGCCATTGCTGATGAGGAATCGGCAACTTGCGCGACTCGCCACGGCCCATCGGGAAGTACGTGAAACCATTGCGGGCCAGACGTTCGGCGTCATACAGATTGCGCCCGTCAAAGATCACCGGGGCTTTGAGGCGTTGGCGAATCAGATCGAAGTCCGGTGCCTTGAACTGTTGCCATTCGGTGCAGATGATCAGGGCGTCAGCGCTGTTGAGTACTGATTCCGGCGTGCCCATGAGCATCAGTTTCGATTCGTCGGGATACAACTGCTGGGTCTCCTGCATGGCTTCCGGGTCGAACGCTCGCACGTTGGCACCCGCTGCCCACAGCGCTTCGAGCAGGACGCGGCTCGGCGCATCGCGCATGTCGTCGGTGTTCGGCTTGAACGCCAAACCCCACACGGCAAAAGTCTTGCCACGCAAATCGCCTTTGTAAAACGCCTTGATCCGCTCGAACAGCTTGTGTTTCTGCCGTTGGTTAATGGCTTCGACCGCTTGCAGCAAATCGCTGGAGCAGTGCGCCTCTTCAGCGCTGTGGATCAGCGCACGCATGTCCTTGGGGAAGCACGAGCCGCCGTAACCGCAACCGGGGTAGATAAAGTGGTAGCCGATGCGCGAGTCGGCGCCGATGCCCAGCCGCACTGATTCGATGTCCGCACCCAAGTGTTCGGCGAGTTCGGCAATCTGGTTGATGAAGCTGATCTTGGTCGCCAGCATGCAGTTAGCCGCGTACTTGGTCAGCTCGGCGCTGCGCAGGTCCATGAACATGACGCGGTCATGGTTGCGGTTGAACGGCGCGTACAGGTCGCGCATTACGTCACGCACCTCATCACGTTCGCAACCAATGATGATGCGGTCCGGGCGCCGGCAATCCGCCACGGCGGAGCCTTCCTTGAGAAACTCGGGGTTGGAGACGATATCGAACTGCAGCAAGCGCCCGACCTTGATCAGGCATTTGTCGATGTGCGCGCGCAGGCTATCGCCGGTGCCCACCGGTACCGTGGATTTTTCTACCAAAATCACCGGTTGCTCACGATGGCGCGCCACGGCTTCACCCACCGACAGCACGTACTGCAAATCCGCCGAGCCATCCTCCCGGGACGGCGTGCCCACGGCGATGAACAATACCTGGCCGTGTTGCACGGCGAATTTTTCATCGGTGGTGAACTGCAACCGCTTGGCGTCCAGGCTCTCGCGCACCAGGCTGGCCAGCCCGGGCTCGAAAATACTCACGTGGCCCTGTTGCAGTAACTCGACTTTTTTCTGGTCAATGTCCATGCACACGACGTCATGCCCGACTTCAGCCAGCACGGCTGCTTGTACCAGGCCGACGTAACCGCTACCAAATACACTGATTTTCATGGCTTGCTCCTGCCGCGATCGACTGCGTTCGAGGATTGCATCACCATGTTTCAGTTCATCTATCGCCAGGGCGGTGGCCCTTGTCGGCGACATTTGACTTTGTCGGCCATGACCGGCAGCGTAACGACCCTCTTTGTCTGCACACCGTTTGTAGCGACTTCTTTTTTCAAGGCCGTTTCGTTTGACTGACTTACCTGTTGCTGATCCAAGTTCGCCCAAGACCAACCCGCTGACCCTCTATCTGGCGCGTTTGGCGCCCTCCAGCCAACTGACCATGCGCTATGTGTTGCAGGACGCTGCCGATCGCCTGGGCTTCGACGAAGTCAACATCGAAGAGATTCCCTGGCACAACCTGCAACCTGAAGACGTCATTGCCCTGGTCGCCACGTTGCGCACCGATGGGTACGCGCCGAACACGTCTTCGTTGTACGTCAACGCGGTGCGCGGCGTGATGAATGAAGCATGGCGCATGAGCCTGATCAGTCAGGAACACTTGCTGAAAATGCGTTCGGTCAAGGGGATTGCCGGCACGCGCCTGTCCCAGGGCCGCAATCTGCGGCGCACGCTGATTCAGGAACTGATGGAAGTTTGCGCCGCCGATCCACGGCCACAGGGCTTGCGGGACGCAGCGATCATCGGGATTTTGTACGGTTCGGGCATGCGCAAGTCGGAATCGGTCAACCTGGACCTGAATCAGGTCGACTTCGCCGAGCGCAGCCTGCGGGTGACTGGCAAGGGCAACAAGCAGTTGATCAAGTACGCCCCGGCCTGGGCCTTCGCCAAACTCGATGCCTGGTTGGAGCTACGGCGCTCGATGCTCAAGGACGGCGAAGAGGATGACCCGTTCCTGTTCAATCGGATCCGCCGCGGCAGCCACATCACCCGCGAGCGCATCACCAAACATGCGATTTACTACATTGCCCGGCAACGCGGAACGCAGGTCGGGGTGAAAATCATGCCCCATGATTTCCGTCGTTCGTTCATTACCCGTGTGATTGAAGAGCATGATTTGTCGATTGCGCAGAAGCTTGCCCATCACAGCAACATCCAGACCACTGCCAATTACGACGTGCGAGACGACAACGAGCGGCGCCGGGCGGTTGACCGGTTTGATCTGTGATAAATCGTAAATGACGACTGCTGCGCAGCCGAACGCAGCCTTCGCCAGTTGCTACAGAGCTTGCACACGGGTTTTTTTGTAGCCGCTGACGAAGGCTGCGTTCGGCCGCGCAACGGACGTTCGGTTCAAGGCTCGCTGAGTACGTGAGCATGGCCAATGGTCGACACATGAACCGCGCTGCCGGCCGGTGGCGCGTACATGCCCGAACTGCGTACCAGCAATGAACGACCGCGCTGATCGCCGTTGACCAACGGCTGCAATTCAACCGTCAGCGTGCAGGTGTTGCCGCTGAAATCGCGCTCGGTGACCACCGCTCGGCAGCCGGACATCTCGGCATCACTGGGCAGCAGGCTGACCAGTTGCAATTGCTCGGGCCGCAGCATGATCTGCGCCGTGCTGTTGTTGCGGTGGTTGTTGACCGGTATTCGGCCCAGATCGCAATGCGCCCAACCGGCTTCGATTCGCGCCGGCATGACCACCGCATCGCCGAGAAACAGGGCGGTTTGCTCGTCTTCCGGATAGCGGTAAAGATCCAGTGGATGGCCCGACTGCACCAGGCGACCCTGGCGCATCACCGCCAGTTGGTCGGCAAAGGACAGGGCTTCGCTTTGGTCATGGGTGACCAGAATCGTAGTCACGCCGGCATCGGCCAGCAACTTTGCGACCATCTTGCGCATGGCCGCACGCAGGCCGGTATCGAGCGCCGAAAACGGCTCATCCAGCAACATCAAACGCGGCTGCTGCGCCAGTGCCCGCGCCAGGGCCACGCGTTGTTGCTGGCCGCCGGACAGTTCGTGGGGCCAGCGCTCGGCCATGTTTGAATCCAGGGCCACGCTGTCCATCAATTCCGCTACGCGCTGCTGCTTTTCATTGCCCTTGGTCGCCAAGCCAAAGCCGATATTGGCAGCCACGGTCATGTGCGGGAACAACGCGCCATCCTGAGGGACATAACCAATCAGGCGTTGATGCGCCGGCACTTCATGGGTGCTGTCGACCAGGGTCTGACCGTTGAGCGACAAGCGACCGGTGTCTGGAAATTCGAAGCCGGCAATCATGCGCAGCAACGTGGTTTTGCCTGAACCCGAAGGCCCGACAATCACCGTGCGGCTGCCGCTGGGGACGGACAGGCTGACGTTGTCCAAAGCGCGGTGGGTGCCGTAGGTTTTGTTCAGTGCGTGCAATTCGAGTGTGTTCATCGGCCAGCCGTTTTTTTCGATTGGTGATAAAGAAGTCCGGTCAACGGTAGCGACAGCACAATCATCAGCAACGCGTAAGGCGCCGCGGCGGCGTAGTCGATTTCGCTGGTCATGGCCCAGAACCCGGTGGCCAATGTGCGCGTGCCGTTGGGCGCGAGCAGCAGGGTAGCGGTCAATTCGTTGGTGATCGCCAGAAACACCAGCGCGGCTCCGGCGGCGGCGCCCGGTGCGGCCAGCCGCAGGGTGATCAGCCACAACGCGCGGGCAGGGGAGCGACCGAGGCTGCGGGCGATGTTTTCCAGCTCGACCGGGGCCTGGGCGATACCGGCGCGCAGGCTCACCAAAGCGCGGGGCAGGAACATCAACAAATACGCCAGCAGCACGGTGATGGTGGTCTGATAGATCGGCCGGGCGAAATGGATGGTGACGGTCACCAGTGCCAGCGCCACGACAATGCCCGGCAACGAGCTGGTGATGTAGTTACAACTTTCGAGGGCGCGTTGCATGCGGCCGGGATAGCGGATCGACAGCCAGGCAATGGGGATCGCTGCGCACGTGGTCAGCGCGGCGCCGGCAACGCCGAACAACAGGGTTTGCTCCAGTGCCGGTAGCAGCTCGGCCATGTCCCAGACCGGCAAGCCTCCGGCAATCAGCCAATTGCCCAAAGTCAGCAACGGCACGCCCAGCGCTAATGCGCAGGTCATCAGCTGCAACGCCAATGCAAGTGCGGTTGCCGGGGCGCGAAGGCAGACGATCCGCTGCTCACGCGCGCTTCCCGAACCGACGCGGGCATAACGAGCGTTGCCTCGGGCGGCCGATTCGACGGTGAGCATTGCCAGGCAACACAGGGCAAGCACGCTGGCGAGCATGTGCGCGGCAGGCCCGTTGAAGGTGGATTTGAACTGATCGAAGATCGCGGTGGTGAAGGTATCGAAGCGGATCATCGCGTACAGCCCATACTCGGCCAGCAGGTGCAGGCCGACCAGCAATGCGCCGCCGCAAATGGCCAGGCGCAACTGCGGCAGCACCACGCGGAAAAACACCGCCCAGGGTTTGAGCCCCAAGGATTCGGCAACGTCTTCGATGGCCGGGTCGAGCCGACGCAGGGTCGCGGCCACCGGCAGGTAGAGGAACGGGAAGTAGGCGATGACCGAGACCAGCACCCCGGCAAACAATCCGTGAATCGGTGGCACCAGGCTGACCCACGCATAACTGTGCACGAAGGCCGGTACCGCCAGCGGCGCCGTCGCCAGCAACGACCACCAGCGCCGGCCCGGCAGATTGGTGCGCTCTGTCAGCCAGGCGAGGGTGACCCCGAGTGCGATGCACAGCGGCACGGTGATGACCACCAGCAATACGGTGTTGACCAGTAATTCACCCACCCGTGGCCGGAACACCAGCGTCACGACCGTGGCCCAGCCAGTCTGCAAAGACACGCCGATGACATAGGCAATCGGCAGCAGCGCCAACAACGACACCAGCACCGACAAACCGACCACCCACGCACCGCCACGGCTCGCGAACGTGCCGCGAGAGCGTCGGCGCAGGTTGGCGGGTACAGCGTCAGTCACACCCGCCGGCAGGGTTTCAGGCATCAATTAAAGCAGTCCGGCCTGAGTCATCAGCTCCACGGCTTTTTTACTGTCGAGTTTCGAAGCGTCGACAGTTGGCGCATCGAGCTGCTGCAAAGGCGTCAATGCAGGATTGGATTGAGCGTTCTTGCCCACGGCGTATTCAAACGATTTGCCGTCCTTGAGGATGGCCTGGCCGTCCTTGCCGGTGATCCATTTCAGGAACGCCTGGGCTTGTTCCTTGTGCTTGCTGGACGCCAGGACACCGCCACCGGAAATGCTGACAAACGCGCCAGGATCCTTGTGCTTGAAGTAGTACAGGCGAGTGTTCTTGCTGTTTTCGCCGGTCTTGGCCTGATCGACGAAGCTGTAATAGTGATAGATCACGCCGCTGTCGATCTGCCCGGCGTTGACCGCTTTGAGCACCGAGCTGTTGCCCCGGTACGCGGTGAAGTTGGTTTTCATCGCCTTGAGCCACTCCAGGGTCGCGGCTTCACCTTTTTGCTCCAGCATCGCGGCGACAATCGCCTGGAAGTCGGCACCGCCCGGCGAGGCGCCCCAGCGACCTTTCCAGCTCGGGGCGGCCAGGTCCATGATCGATTTCGGCAGCTCGGCTTCTGGCAGTTTGCTCGGGTTATAGACAAACACCGTCGAACGCGCGGCGATACCCAGCCATTTTCCGTGGGCCGGGCGGTAAGCATTGTCGACTTGCTCCAGCGTGGCCTTGTCGATCGGCGCGAACAAACCGGCGTTATCGACCAGCACCATGGCCGGCGAGTTTTCGGTCAGAAACACATCGGCGGGTGAGCTGGCGCCTTCCTGCACGATCTGGTTGCCCATCTCGGTGTCGTCGCCGTTGCGCAAGGTGACCGGAATCCCGGTTTCCTGAGTGAAACCTTCAACCCAGGCCTTGGTCAGGCTCTCGTGCTGCGCGTTGTACACCACAAGGCCGACGTCATCGGCTGCGCACACGTGGCCGGCACTGACAAGCGCGGTGGCCAGCAAGGCTGTTTTCAGGAAAGGCGGGATGCGGGAAATCATGCTGTGGCAGCTCCTGTTTTTAGTATCGAGCAAGCAGATTCGACGAAGGCAACGTCGATTATTGTAGATCAATAGGAATCATTTGCATGTTTGCTGCGCGGCAAATGTAAAGCCTGAAATAAGAAAAATTCGTCAATTCATGGGGCCGCAGGACACCCTTTTTGCGAGCTGCTGGCTGCCTGGCTGATCACCGCGGCCAGGCGCTTGACGTTGTTTTGCTGCGCGGCCACCAATTCATCGATGGATGGCCCTGAAGGGGTCTGCAACGTACTGCGGCAGGACAGCAGTGCATTTTCATCGCCGCTGGCGCCCCGCAGGCGCCATTTCACATCGATCAGCCCGTACTGGCCCGGGATCGAGTCGAAGCGCTGCACCTCAAGGCGCACCGAGACTCTGCGTTGCGGATTGCTGTTGACCATCTGGTCGGTCAGGGCGCTGCGTAGCTCATCCACGAGACTGGCGCCCCACCATTGGGTTTCGAGAATCGCCATGCCGGTGTTGCCTTCACGCACCACGATCTGCGGTCGGTCGACCTGCGGCGGGACGGTGAGGCCTTCGATCTGGATATCCGTCGCGGCCCTGGAATTGCCGGGCATCTGCGCCGGGGTCAGGGTGTGAAACTGAATCGGATCGCTGCGGCACGCGGCGAGCAGAGACAACGCGGCGACCAGAGTCAACTTCAATGGAAAAGCCATGGGTGTTACTCCTGTAGTCATTTGCTCGGTGGCCCTTGCAGATCCATGGGGGCGGCATTGTCGGGACGGCCGCGTATCAGCGATTCCGGATGACGGCCCAGGTAATCCGCGAGATCACGCAGGGACCGCGACGTGCGCCCGAGTTCGTCCAGGGTTTGCCCCAGTTGCTCGCGTTGCGGCGAATCTTCGGCCAGGGTCGAGTTCGCCGATTTCAGCGTGGTGTCGGCCGACTCCAGGGTCTTGCTGACGTTCGACAAGGTACTTTGCACCCCTGGCAAGGTCTTGCTGTTGAATTGGCTCAGGGTTTTGCGCATCTCTACGAGGTTGCCGTCAAGATTGCCGGCAATACGCTCCACCGGCAGTTTGTTGATCTTGTCGACCATGGCTTCGAGTTTTTCCTGCAACTGCTCGAGGCTACCCGGCACAGTCGGAATCATGACCGGGCGAGCCGTGGCATCGAAGGCGACTTTCTCGGCCTTGGGGTAGAAATCCAGGGCGATGTAGAGCTGGCCGGTCAACAGGTTGCCGGTGCGGGCCTGGGCACGCAGGCCGTTTTCGATGAAGGTGCCGATCACGCGCACGCCCCCAGCCTCATCATTGGGGTCATGATTGAGTGCGGCGAGCATTTTCAGGTGTGCCTGCCCCAGACGCTGCGGGTAGATCACGATGCCGACGTTGAGCGGAAAGCTGCGCTTTTTCGCATCGAAATCCAGGTTGATCGACACCACTCTGCCGATTTCCACGCCGAGGAATTCCACCGGGGCATCGACCTTGAGCCCGCGCAGCGCCTGATCGAAGCGCAACGCCAGGTATTGCGGCTTGCCGTTGGGCGGGGCAAGGGCGGTTTGCTGGTCGTCGAACAGTTCGTAGGCGTATTCCTCGGGCGCCGGCTTGTCGTTAGGGCTGTATTCCGGGGCGCGGAAGGCAATGCCGCCGACAAGAATCGAGGACAGGGATTCGGTCTTGACCGCAAACCCATTGGCGCCGACGTTCACGTCAATCCCGCTGGCATTCCAGAACCGGGTGTTTTCGGTGACGTACTGATCGTTGGGCGAGTGGATGAACAGTTCGATGTTCACGCCTTTACCGTCCGGGTCCAGTGCGTAGGCCACCACCTGGCCGACCGGAATCTTGCGGTAGTACACCGGCGAGCCGATATCCAGCGACCCCAGGTCCTGGGTGTGCAGGGTGAAGCGCTTGCCCGGCTCGCCGTAAGTGATTGGTGGCGGGTTTTCCAGGCCTTTGAAGTTTTTCGCGCGGCCGTTGGCCTGGCCGATATCGGCACCGATGTAGTCCCCGGACAGCAAGGTATCGATCCCCGACACGCCGCCAGCGCCGATACGAGGCCTTACCACCCAGTATTGCGAGTCCTCGCGAGTAAAGGATTCGGCCTGTTTCGCCAATTTGATGGTGGCATTGACGCTTTTCTGGTCGTTGCTCAGCTCGACGTCGGTGACGTGGCCGATCACCACGTTGCGGTATTTGACCTCGGTCTTGTTGGCCGTCAGGCCGTCGCCGGTCTTGAAGTTGACGACGATGGTCGGCCCTTCCTGCAGGATGCTGTGCACCACCAGCGAAATACCCACCAGCACCGCGACGATGGGCACGATCCAGACCAGCGATATGCTGAAACGCCGGGTCTTGATGGGCGCCTGCCCTGGGGCACGTGGTTCGTTAGTGGTTTGCGACTGCATCCGTGACCTCCTGATTTTGCGGAACTTCCCGTTCGTTATCCCAAATCAACCGCGGGTCGAAACTCATCGCCGACAGCATGGTAAACACCACCACCAGCCCGAAAAAAAGTATGCCCGGGCGTGGTTCGATGTCGGCCAGGGCTTGAAACTTCACCAGCGAGGCCACCAAGGCGACGACGATCACATCGAGCATCGACCAGTAACCAATCACCTCGACGAAGCGGTATAGCTTCGAACGCTCTTTGCGCGCCCAGTCGCTGTCACGTTGCACGGTGACTAGCAGCAAGGTAATCGCCACGAACTTGATGCCCGGCACCGCGATACTGGCGATGAAAATGATCAGCGCGATGTCCCAGGCGCCAGCCTCCCAGAACTCCAGCACGCCGCTCATGATCGTGCTGTCGGCGCCGTTGCCGACCATCTTGGTGTTCATCACCGGCAACAGATTGGCCGGGATATAAAACACCAGGGCCGCAATCATGAAGGCCCAGGTTCGAGTCAACGAGTTGGTTTTGCGGCGATGCAGCGGCGCACCGCAGCGTTCGCATTCGTGCGCTTGATGGGTCACGTCGCATGCCAGGCCACAGGTGTGGCACAAGCACAGATTGAGTTCGTCGGCGAGCGGGGGCGTTGTCATTGGATATCCCATAGTTCGCGGATATCGCGGCCGGCAATGCGGATCATCATTAGGCTGAGGACAGCCAGGGCGAACAGGCCGATGCCGGGCAGTACGTCCAGCAACCCGGCGAGCTTGATCACCGCCACCATCGCTCCGAGCAGACACACTTCAAGCATGCTCCAGGGCCTGAGCGTTTCGAGCCAGCGCATGCAGAATTTGAACCCGGGCGAGCGTGTGTTGGAGAGTGCAAAACTCAAGACCCAGATCAGCAATAACAGCTGGATGATGGGGGCGATGATCATGGCAATAGCCGCCACCATGGCGATGAACGTGATGGGGCCAAGACTGAGGGCCAGCACCGAATCCCAGAGCGTCGCGCTGTTTTTCAGGCCTTTGAGGCTGATGCTCATGACCGGATAGAAGTTGGCAAAGATCCACAGCATCAACGCGGTGAAGGTCAACGCCAGGCGTTGCTCTACCGTGAGGCCGTTATAGCGCTGAAGCACGCCGCCGCAGCGGGTACACAGGGTTTTCTGATGTTTGGCGAGCGTCACTTTTTCGTACACGCAGTCACAGTGCTCGCAAATGATCAGTTGATCAGTAGTTGCCATGGGTCAGGCTCGACAGGAGGCAGGAAAGTGATGAGCACCCCCTCAATATAGAAGCGACTCGCAATTGAGCAAATCGAAAGGCCGAACGATTTAGACAAGCCCGCGGATGTACGCGGTCAAAGTAGCAGCGGCCGCAGGCCGCGAACTTTTGATCTGAAAAGATCAGGATCAAGAGATCGCAACCTGCGGCAGCTCCTACGGGGAGGGGTGTTTTAAGCGAGGATTTCGCGCATGCGATACCAGAGCATGCCGAGGGCCAGCAGCGGCGAGCGCAGCGCGCGGCCGCCGGGGAAGGTCATGTGCGGCACGGCGCTGAACACGTCGAAACCTTTGCTGTGGCCGGCATGGATCGCCTCGCCCAGCAGTTTGGCGCACCAGTGGGTCACGTTGAGGCCATGACCGGAATAGCCCTGGGCGTAGAACACGTTAGGGTGCTGGCTCAAGCGACCTACCTGCGGGAAACGGTTGGCCGTGATGCCGATTTTGCCGCCCCATTGATAGTCGATGCGCACGTTCGCCAGTTGCGGGAAGACCTTGAGCATCTGTGGGCGCATGTACGCCGCGATGTCTTGGGGATCACGCCCGGAATAATGGCAGGCACCGCCGAACAGCAGGCGACGGTCCGCCGAGAGCCGGTAGTAATCCAGGCCGACTTTCTGGTCGCACAGCGCCAGGTTGTGCGGGATCAGCTGCGCGGCCAGTTCCGCCGACAACGGTTCGGTCGCAATGATGTAGCTACCGGCCGGCAGCACTTTGCCGCTGAGTTTCGGCTCAATCTCTTCCAGATGCGCATTACAGGCGAGTACCAACGTGGCGGCGCGAACGGTGCCTCCGGCGCAACGCACCTTCACGGTACTGCCGTGGGTCAACTCCAGCACTTCGCTTTGCTCGAAAATCTGGACCCCAAGCGATTGCGCGAGCTTTGCTTCGCCCAACACCAGATTCAGCGGGTGCAAGTGGCCCGAACCCATGTCCACCAGACCGCCGGCATACACGCCTGAATTCACCACCTGCTGACGAATCTGCTCAGGCTCGACCAGGCGGGTTTCGAAGTCGTAACCCGATTCCTTGAGTTCAGCGTGTTCGGCCTTTAATCCGGCGAACTGCGCCGGGGTGTTGGCCAGCTCACAGAAGCCCCAGCGCAGGTCGCAGTCGATACCATGTTCACGGATGCGATTGCCCACCACCTGCACCGATTCCGTACCGGCGTGCTCCAGATAACGCACGCCTTCGGCGCCGATGTGTTTGGCAAAACCGCTGACGTCATGACCGATGCCGCGGATCAATTGTCCGCCGTTGCGGCCGCTGGCGCCCCAGCCAATCCGCCGGGCCTCCAGCACAATCACCGAGAGCCCGCGCTGGGCCAGTTCGATCGCGGTGTTGATCCCGGTGAAACCACCGCCAATCACACACACGTCGACCAGAAAGTCAGAGTTCAGCTCAGGAAAGTCCGCCATGGCGTGGGCCGAGGCGGCGTAATACGAGCGAGTATGTTCCTGGGTGTACTGGTTCATTTGTTGGACTTCACTTTGCTCCAGGAGCGCGTCATCAGACGCATGATCGACTGGGGCGGGGTGGTGGAGATGTAGAGCTTGTCGAGGACTTCCTGAGGCGGGTAAACCTCAGGATTGTTGACCAGTTCCGGGTCCATGTACTGCTTGGCGGCCGGGTTCGGGTTGGCGTAGCCGACCGAGGCGCTGACCTTGGCGATCACTTGCGGGTCGAGCAGGTAGTTGATGAAGGCGTGGGCTTCTTTCGGGTTGCTGGCATCGGCGGGAATCGCCAGCAGGTCGAACCACAGGTTGGCGCCTTCCTTGGGAATGGCATAGGCGATGTTCACGCCGTTCTTCGCTTCCTTGGCACGGTTGGCGGCCTGGAACACATCACCCGAGTAACCGAAGGCTACGCAGATGTCGCCGTTGGCCAGGTCGGACACGTACTTGGACGAGTGGAAATAGGTGATGTACGGACGGATGCTCAGCAGCTTGGCTTCGGCTTTCTTGAAGTCTTCAGGGTTTTCGCTGCGCGGGTCCATGCCCATGTAATTGAGCACGGCGGGGAACACTTCATCGGCCGAATCCATCATCGACACTCCGCAGGCGCTCAGTTTCTTGATGTTTTCCGGTTCGAACAGCACCGCCCAAGAATCGATCTTGTCGATGCCCAGCACCGCCTTGACCTTGTCGACGTTGTAACCGATGCCATTGGTGCCCCACAGGTACGGTACCGAATGCTCGTTACCCGGATCGTTCTTCTCTAGCAGGGCCAGCAGTTTCGGATCGAGGTTCTTGTAGTTCGGCAGTTGTTCTCGGTCCAGTTTCAGGAACGCGCCAGCCTTCACCTGACGGGCGAGAAAGTGGTTGGACGGCACGACCACGTCGTAGCCGGTACGGCCGGCGAGCAGTTTGCCTTCCAGGGTTTCGTTGGAATCGAATACGTCATAGATCACCTTGATCCCGGTTTTGGCCTGGAAGTCGGCGAGGGTGGTTTCGCCGATGTAGTCGGTCCAGTTGTAGACGCTGACCTGTGGCTGAGCCTGGGCAACGGCGCTGAACAGGACCGCCAGTACGGCCGGGACCATGGATTTCAAAAGACGCATTCGACACCTCTTCGAGTTATTGGATTTTTCAGGTGATTCTTTGGTGTTCGCTAACCCTGTGGGAGCGGGCTTGCCCGCGATGGCGGCCTATCAGTCAAAGAGGGTGTTTGAATGTACCGGCCTCATCGCGGGCAAGCCCGCTCCCACAGGGAATGTGTGATCCCTTGGGGAGCGAGTTTTTTAGACGCTGAGCATCAAAAACTCGCGTTCCCACGAACTGATCACGCGCTTGAAGTTTTCGTGCTCGGCGCGTTTGACCGCAACGTAGCCGCGCACGAATTTGTCGCCCAGGTAACGGCCAATGGTTTCGCACTCTTCCATTTGGGTCAGGGCGTCTTCGATGGTGATCGGCAGGCGCAGGTTGCGGCGTTCATAGGCGCGGCCCTGGACCGCAGCACTCGGTTCGATGCGCTCGACCATGCCCAGATAACCGCACAAAAGGCTGGCGGCGATGGCCAGGTACGGGTTGGCGTCGGCGCCCGGCAAGCGGTTTTCCACGCGCATGGCATCCGGGCTGGACGTTGGGACGCGTAGGCCGACGGTGCGGTTTTCTTCGCCCCATTCGACGTTGACCGGTGCCGAGGTGTCCGGCAGGAAGCGGCGGAACGAGTTCACGTTCGGCGCGAACATCGGCAGCACTTTCGGGATGTACTTCTGCAAGCCACCGATGTGGTGCAGGAACAGTTCGCTCATGTTGCCATCGGCATCGGCGAAGATCGGCTGGCCAGTGGCAATGTCCACCACGCTCTGGTGAATGTGCATGGCGCTGCCCGGCTCGTCGCCGACCGGTTTGGCCATGAAGGTTGCCGCCACGTTGTGCTTGAGCGCCGCTTCACGCATGGTGCGCTTGAACACGGTGATCTGGTCGGCCAGGTCCAGGGCGTTGCCGTGACGGAAGTTGATTTCCATCTGCGCCGGGCCGTCTTCGTGGATCAGGGTGTCGAGGTCCAGGCCTTGCAGTTCGCACCAGTCGTAAACGTCTTCGAACAGCGGGTCGAATTCGTTGGCGGCATCGATGGAGAACGACTGACGACCGCTTTCAGCACGGCCCGAACGGCCCATCGGCGCCTTGAGCGGCAAGTCCGGGTCTTCGCAGCGCTGGGTCAGGTAGAACTCCATTTCCGGCGCCACAATCGGACGCCAGCCTTTGTCGGTGTAGAGCTGCAAGACTTTCTTCAGCACGTTGCGCGGCGACAGCTCGATCGGGTTGCCGAACTTGTCGAAGGTGTCGTGGATCACGATGGCGGTCGGCTCGATGGCCCATGGCACTACATAGACCGCATCGGCGTCCGGCTTGCAGACCATGTCGATGTCGGCGGGGTCGAGCAGGTCGTAGTAGATGTCGTCGTCGACAAAGTCCCCGGTTACCGTTTGCAACAACACACTTTCCGGCAGGCGCATGCCTCGCTCATGCAGGAACTTGTTGGTGGGTGCGATTTTGCCGCGTGCAATGCCGGTCAGGTCGCTGACGACGCACTCGACTTCGGTAATCTTGTGATCTTTCAGCCAAGTGAACAGCTGATCGAAAGGGACATTCATAAAGACCTCGTTATTGGTTTTATTAACGCCAGGAGAGGCCAGTTTCATCCGCCGGACACTTCCCCTGTAGCGCGTTGACGTCTATCTTGGGCGAGCCTCGCCGTTCCATCTATCCACTTTAAGCAGCACAAAGCGCACCAAAAGAGTGCGCAAGGTCGCCCATGACACACTGCAATTCACTACAGGTTCAAGCGTTCAGCACCGCCGATGTCGCCGAGCAAATCCGCGCCACGCCGGGCTGGACCCAGCATTACCAACAGATGTCGCCGGGGCATTTCGCAGGTCTGGTGCGCTATCTGGATTTACAGGGCGTGGAGATTTACGAGGAACACATGAACACCCGGGTCGAGCAGAATTTCAGCGCGCCCCAAGGCTCTCTGGCGTTCTGCTTCGATCGCAGTGACAACGCGCTGTATGTGTTGAATGGTGAAAGCCGCAACATCTGGATCACCCCGGAGAACTATCAGGAAATCGCCGTGGTGTTCGGCCCGGAGTTCGTGCAGCGCAACAGCCTGGACGTGGCTCGGCTGGAAGGGCTGTTCATGGCGCCGCTCAACTCGCAGCAGAACGCATTGTTTTGCCGTTGGCTGAGCGGCACGCTGACGCGTCTGTCGCAGACCTTCGATCCACCGACCCGGGAAGCGCTCACTCAGCAATTGCTCGATGACTGCCTGTTCATTCTCGACAACGCGTGCGTGTGCCTCGATCAAGGCGCGTTGCAACGCCGCGCCGGGGAACGGGCAATCATGAAACGGGTGGGGGAATGGGCGGCAGATACGCCGGAAGAACACCTCAATTTGCTGGAGTTGTCCCTGGTGGCGGGGGTTTCACTGCGCCAGTTGCAGCATGCGTTCAAGACCTACACCGGCATGGCGCCGACGCAATGGCTGCGTCTGCGCCGCCTGAACAGTGCCCGCCGTGAATTACTCAGCCGCACGCCCGCGCAGACCACCGTCGCCGAAGTGGCGATGCATTGGTCGTTCTGGCATTTGGGGAGGTTTTCCAGCAGCTATCGCGCGCTGTTCAAAGAGTTGCCCAGCGATACCCTGAAGCGGGCGAGCGCCGCGCAGCCTGGTGGCCAGCGGCGTTAGAGGGGGCGTCATCAGTGATGCCTTGATCAGCCTCTGACACGAGTGAAGGACAACGAGAGGAGTCTTTTAACCAGTCTTGCCATGGGTTTTTCTATTTCTTTGTGGATGAGGTAAGACACACCGATCATCACGGCGATGGTGCCCCATAGCAACGCGTGCGGGTTTATGGCCGGATAGGCAATGTTGAAAATCATAAAGCCGATCATTTGATGCAACAGGTAAAGCGGGTAAGTCAGCGCGCCTAATGCAGTCCAGTTCAATGCCCCTATGGCGCCGGTTTTGTTCGTCGCGATCAAAAAGAACGTCATGAAAAACAGCATGATCAAACTGCATACGATGAGCGGGCTGTATTCGGTTGAATATTTGCCCTCGAGCAATTCGGCCCATGCAATGGCGGTGTAATTGGCTAACGCCCATGCACCCGCCAATAGAAACACTCGTGTTTTGGTGACGCCCTTGGCCCATATGAGATAGAACGTTGCGCCGGCTATGAAATAAGCCGCGTAATCGGTAATCAGGGTCGAGCGCAGTTTTTCAAACGTGAGTATTTCTGCTGTGGCAGAGATCAGTAGCCAGAACACGAAATAAGTCTCTATTTTTTCTATTTTCTTGAAGCCCAACACAATCGAAATCATCAGATAGAACTGTATTTCTACAAACAGAGACCAGTAAACGCCATCGATCGCCGCAACGCCCAACAAGTCACTGAGAAACGTCATGTTGATCACGTATTGATAAAGGTCAGCCGTATATCGCGGCGGGCCAATGGCAAGCGTGAGCAAAAACGTGATGGTGCAGCACACCCAGAAAGCAGGGCAGAGTCGAACGATGCGGGATATAAAAAATACTTTGAGGTTGTTACTCGAAGCGGTCATCAGAATCACAAAACCGCTGATCATGAAAAACAGTTCGACGCCCAGGTAACCGTATTTGGCAGGCTCGGCCAATAGTGGGTAGGGCATTGTAGACATGTCGCCTTTTGCATAGCCGCGAAAAGCATAGTGAAAGAACACTACGGCAATGGCAGCCACAAAGCGCAGCAAATCCAACTCGTTCAGCCGGCGTTTGATCATTTAAGTGCGCTCCAGATTTGTTAGCGCGGTATGAAAACTAACCTCCCTGCCGATTGAAATGTGCCCCAGGGCGCGCGGCGCATCAGCCGTCGTACCTGATGGACTTCAATTGAAGGTGCAGCGGCACAAGCTTTGGAAACCCCAGCCTGGTGCGGTACTAGCGAGTGCGTTGCCACATGTACATGTAATCGACTTCGAAGGTGGAGGGCAGGTCGGCATCGTCGACCACACCGAACCATTTCCACATGGCCTCGCTGTCGAGGTTCACTTCCATCGGGAAGAAGAAATACAAGTTCTTCGATTCCCTGACCAGCACACCGTCGACGTACCAACGCAAGGTGTCGGGCTGCCAGTCGAAGCCGTAGACATGGAAAGCATCGGCCAGGCGCCATGGACTGATCCAGATGCTGCCATTTTCAATGTGCTCGTTGCTTTGCGGCGTGGCCCACAGGTGGGCATTCATGTTGTACGAGCGGTCTAAGGCGCCGTTTTTGGTCTTGCCGGCGATTTCGAAGATGTCGATTTCGGTGGCATTGTCCGCCATGCCCGTCCACGCCAGCCAGAATGCGCTGGAACCTGCGGAGTTCATGGGTTTGGCGCGCACTTCATAGTAGCCGTAGAACCCGCGTTCATTGGTTCGCACCATCGCTGAGGTGTAGTCCTTGAAGCCGAGTTTTACGTACTTCTGCGGCAAGGTTTCCTTGCGAAAGATAATGTTCAGGTTGCCATTCTCGACGATGGCATTGTCCGGCGTGTACAGCGCCGGTTTGCGTCCAAGCGACTCGTTGCCGATGCCTTGGTTGACGTGCCAGCGTTCGAGGTCGAGGGTGGTGCCGTTGAAGTCATCGGACAGTTTCGTGTTGAGCATCCACTGGCCGGCATTGGCCTGATCGGACAGCGGCAGTCTGGGGTTCATCCGGGTCGGCAAGCTGCCCAGTGGTCCGACACGGGTCCAGGTATCGGCTTGTTTGGGGACGGCAACGGACCATTTATCCGCCAGGTACTGAAAGGCTCGCTGGCGTTCTGCGAGAGAAGCAAATGCACGGTCGTACACCAGCACTTCGGCGATGTCGCCGCGAAAATTATCGGCATTGCCGACGGCGTTGCGCCCGACGGCATACGGACCAATCGGCACATCGTAAAGCTCAAGGACTGAAACGGTCGGCGCATACGCGCTGGTCTGCTCCAGGCTGATGGCGAAATTGGGCAGTACATTATCGTTTTGGGCGGTTTGCGCGCGTGAGCTGAACAAGCGTTGCCAGGGATCAACGTCAGGCTGTCCGGGCAACCGA
Source organism: Pseudomonas azerbaijanoccidentalis (assembly GCF_019145495.1). Taxonomy (GTDB): domain Bacteria; phylum Pseudomonadota; class Gammaproteobacteria; order Pseudomonadales; family Pseudomonadaceae; genus Aquipseudomonas; species Aquipseudomonas azerbaijanoccidentalis. The sequence goes on from NZ_JAHSTU010000001.1 coordinate 399,894, forward strand.
CGAGACACGATCAATACGGTCACAGGGCCTTTGGCGCTGCGGATGGTTTTACCCAGGAGTCCCGATACACCACTGAAACGCACCACCGTATGGCCATTCAGGGCGTTGGTTATCCGCTGTGGCTGCGATGCGCCATCATCGACAGAGGCGTGGTTGGATTTGCCGGATTTGTCGTTCCAGCCCTGGACATGGTTCTGCGCATCCAGGGTCATGGTCGACGCATCCGCCGCATCCAGCCACAGCACCAGCCCGGTGGTGGGAACGCCCGGCACTTGTGCGGCGTTGCAGGCCATCGAAATCGACAGCAGCAGCAAAATCAGCAGGGATCCTTTGACGATCATTTGACTGCAATCAGCGCTGAGATTTCGAATGAAGCTTGATACCCCTGCGGATTGCATGACTGCCACCGCCAGGCATCGACGATCATCTGATGAAGATCGCGTTGCGCGGTCCAGTTCAGCTCCCGCCCGGCCTTGCCGGGATCGGCCCAGCATTGGGCGATGTCACCTTCGCGTCGCGGTGCAAAGCGGTAGGGAATGGTGATGCCGGTGATGTCCTCGAAACTCTGGATGATTTGCAGCACGCTGTAGCCCGTGCCGGTGCCGAGGTTCCAGAAGTTTATGCCGCTGTTGTGCTGCAACACCTGCAGTGCCTTGAGGTGGCCGATGGCGAGGTCGACCACGTGGATGTAGTCGCGTACGCAGGTCCCGTCCGCAGTGGGATAGTCGTTACCGTACACCGTGAGTTCGGGCATCCGGCCAATGGCGACCTGCATCAGGCACGGCAACAGGTTGTTGGGGCGGCCTCTGGGATCTTCACCGATCATGCCGCTTTCATGTGCGCCAATCGGGTTGAAATAGCGCAACAGGCCGATGCTCCAGCGTGGATCGGAGTGGCACAGATCGGTGAGCAATTCTTCGATCATGAGCTTGGTGCGGCCGTAGGGGTTGACCGGTTTGCCGGTGCCGACATCTTCGGCAATGGGTATACGTGTGGGCTCGCCGTACACCGTGGCCGATGAGCTGAACACCAGTTGGAATACGTTATTGCGAGCCATTGCCTGGCACAGATCAAGCGTGCCGGCGACATTGTTGGCGTAGTAGTCCAGCGGTTTGCGCACGCTTTCTGCGACGGATTTGAGGCTGGCGAAATGCACCACGGCATCGATGTCATAGCGTCTGAAAATGTCGTCCAGCAAGTTCGCATCACGAATATCGCCCTTGATGAACTCCACCCGGGTCAGGGTCAGTTGTTCCAGGCGCGAAATGCACTCTCGCGAACTGTTGCACAGGTTGTCGAGCACCAGCACATTGTGCCCGGCATTGATGAGCGCCACGGCGGTATGGGAGCCGATGTAACCGGCCCCGCCAGTAATCAACGTAGTTTTGCGCATGGTGAGACCTTCCTGTTTCAGGGACTGAATTCAGCGGGTGGTAAAAACCGATTTGAATTCTTGCGGCCAGCGCGGGTGCATGACGCTATACGCCACGGCATAGCTCAGCGCGCCAACCACGATGTTGCAGATGAGGTGCAGGTAACCTTGAAAACCTGAGAGCGGTGACACGTACAACACGGTCGCTGCCATGACGAGCGAGGCAATCACACTGCGGTAATTGCAATCGAAGAACCGGCGCCAGCCGTAACCGATAGCCGCGTTGAGGCCGCGGATTTGCAACGGTGTGATGATCAGCATCCGCGCCAGCAAGGCGAGGGCCGCGGCCATGCCGCCATAAACGCTGCCCAGGCCGTAGACCAGTGCCAGCGCCAGCAGCGTGGTGACCACTTCAGCCTTGATGGTGAGGTGGCTGCGGTTGACCGCCACCAGTGCGGTGGTGGCGTACATGGCGGTGTTGCCAATGGCCGCCGCGCAGGCCAGCACTTGCAGCAGGGGAATGGCTTCGGCCCACTTGGCGCCGAAGATCAACAGGATGACGTCGCTGGCCGTGAGCGCGATTCCAAGGAACAGCGGCGTCAACAGAAAGCCGCTGACGGCGGTCGAGTCGTCAATGATCCCGAGCAATCGCGACGGCTCGGCACTGCGCCGGGAGAACGCCGGCAACGCATAGCTCAGCAGGCCGTTATAAATCGCGGTGCGTGGCAGGTCGATGATGCGCATCGCCATGTTGAACATGCCGACCGCGTTGGCGCCGGCCGCCATCCCAAGCACCACGTTGACCCCGCGCTGAAGGGTTTGTGAGCTCAGTGCGTTGATGGCAACCGGTGTACCGGCCCTCAACAGTTCGCGCAAGAACGGGCCGTCAATGTGAAAGGCAATGCGCCGCGGGTCTGCGCGCATCAATACGATGATGGACACTAATTCCATGATCAGCGCCTGGGCAATGACCGCCCACGCCCCGAACCCCCAAAGCGCGACAGCGATGCCGCCAACGCCGCCAAACACCTTGCCCAGTAACGTCCGTGACGCCAGCGTCTTGAAGTCACCGCTGCGGCGCATTTGCGCCACATAGACACGCGCCATCATGGTGAACAGGATTTTCACCGACGCCACCGCCGTCATCCATTGCAGCATCGGCTCGGACGTGTACAGCGTCGCCGCGCCCGAAATGACCACGATCGAAACCAGGCTCACCAGTACCGCCGCCCAGAAGGCGGTGCTGATGTGCTTGTCCTCCAGCCGCTCGAGTCGTACCAGCGGGTCTTCCAGCACCGATGAATAGATCAGCCCGATCAACTCGACGATGGCAATGATGATCGTGCCCACACCCAGCTCTGCCGGAGACAGCAGCCGGGCGTACACGACAAAGGTAATCATCGACAGGAAGATCAGGCCGAACTTCTCGGTGAAGATCCAGCCCAGGGTAGTGAGGCGACGGTTGGCCATGGCGAATACCGGTTCAATGAGCGGTGGTTGACGCCGTTGGCTTGCGCAATGTTTTGGCGCAGGCGTAGAGGTAGCGCAAGGTCGGTTTGCCGTGGTCGAAGAACAGGGTTTGCCAGGAGTGCTTGAACATCCGCTGGTACACGTCGATCACCTCGACATGCTCGCCGCCTCGGGAAAACGTATTGAGAAAGTCGGTGTGATTGGCCAGCACGAATTCGATCTGTTGCTGCTTGCTCAACCGCGCGGCGTAGCGGTCGAGGTACACCTCGATGAACCTGATCTTGTTCTGATAGTGCTTTTTCGGGTTTGCGGTCATGTTGCCGCTGTTGACCGTGCGTTCCAGCAGCACTTGCGGCACCGTGTGGATTTCCCAGTGCTCGGCGATTCGAGTCCACATGAAGCGGTCCTCACAGTAACGCAGGCCCGCATCAAAGCCCCCCAGTTCCATGATCACGTCGCGCTTGACCAGCGCCGCGGAGACGCCATTGAGAACGTTTGCGCGGATGAAATCGTAGAAATGCATGCCGTGCTTGAGCAGGTTGTCCAGTTGCCGCCTGCCGTCGCTGTAGTTGACCTGCGTATAGCAGTCGATCAGCCCGACCTTGCGCCCCTGATGAGTGAGCTCGTCATACAAGGCCAGTTGCAGCTCCAGCTTTTGTGGACGCCATTGATCATCGGCATCGAGCATCGCCACAAACGTCTCTTGAGAGTGCCGCATACCGTGATTGCGAGCGCTGGCCTGGCCTTCGTTGGCTTGCTGCAGCAGCGTCAGGCGAAACGGCGCGGCGAAGTCCCTGACCCGTTGCGGTCCGTCATCGGTGGAACCATCGTCAATAACGATGACGTGGTCGGGCAGGCGGGTTTGCTTGGCCAGGGACACCAGCGTTTGCTCGATGCTGTCGGCGCCGTTGTACATCGGGATGACCACGCACACTGTATGCGCTGAAGCGGGGGCTTGGTTTCGCACGGGTGTTTCTCCTGTTTTAAGCCTTGGGTTACGCCTTGGCGCAATCGCGCGCGAATGCCTGGCCGGACGGACGCTGGCGCAGGGTTGTCGGTGTTGATTCGGGGTAGGGCGCGTAGTGACGCCGAAAGGACAGGGCCAGGGTGCAGAACACCAGGAACTCGGCGGAGCGGTAGTTGGGAATCACGTACGCCACATAATTGGTGACGGCGAACAAGCCGATGATCACCAGGGCGCTGGCGCGAAACTGTGCCGCCTGGTTCGCCGTCACGGCGCGGTATTGCTTGAGCAGCGCCTCGCCCAGCAGCAGCACCAGGGCAATCAGCTGGATGACGCCGCCGCTGAGCAGGGTCTCCATGTAGCCGCTGTGTGCGTTGCCGATATAGCCCCAACGCGTGATGAACGCATCGGCGTCGGAACTGGCCCAGAAGGCGCCGAAGCCGTAGCCCTTGAGCCATTGCTGGTCGACAAAAGGCGCGAGCAGTTCCCAGATAAGCGTGCGGTCCGTCAGTGACGGATCTCGACCGGCCACCTCCAGCAGCCACGCAATGTGGTTGTAGAGCAACAGGCAAGCCAGCAGAAACACCAGCGTGCAGCCGAAGAACAGCCACTGCGAGCGGTTGAGACGCAAGCGGATCAGGGTGAGGAAGTACCAGTAGCTCAACGTACCGGAAACGATCAATGCCACGCCGGTTGCCGACTGGGCGAGCAGAACGGCGATCAGCGAAAAAAACGAGCAGAAGAGGGCCCAGCGGTTGCCCTGGCGAATCATTGGCAACAACAGCAGGATGGCGATCGCGTTGAGCCGTGCGCCGGCGTTTTTTTCGGTAAAGATCCCCTTGAATGCGCCGTCGCGGATACCACCGGATAAAAACGCGGTGCTCGGCATGACCACCGCGAGTATCAAGCCGATCAACGCCGCTACGCCGATGGCACAACCGAGCATGAAGGTGATTTTTTCCAGGGGATAGTTATAGGCAATGAAACCGGCAAAAAACACCACCCCGAGCATCGCGATGAACCGCTTGAAACTCAGCATCGGGTCGTAGGACCAGCCGATCGATGCGATGACACACAGCAAGAACACCAGCAGGAAAAAATTGCTGCGGTAAAAGGTTTTGCTCAGGAATACCTTGTTGCGGATGAAGAAGAACAAAGGCACCAGCAGTGTGATCAGGCCGCAGACCTGGTTGGCGACGTTGCCTTCGAGATCTTTACCGACGTCGCCGAAACCGGCTCCGCCACCCAGGCCGAGCAAAAACGTCAGCACCTGGATGTAAAACAGCACGCCGAACAGTGTGAAGCCATCGCGGAGCGTCGAGTATCTGACCTGGAGTGTGCTCATGATGTTTGGCTCCCGAGCAACGCGGCGAGGTAGGTCTGCACCGCGCTGGCATTCTTGAATCGGGCGGCGGCCTCCAGGCGCTCATGACGTTGCAGGTTGCGCGGAGTGGCGAGTTGTTGGGCAATCGCCTGCGCCAGCGCGATCGGGTCGTCGACGGCAACGAGCGGTGCAACCACACCACCGATCAGGATGTCCTGGGGGCCATGTGGGCAGCGGGTCGCGACCACCGGAGTGCCCGTGGACAAGGCCTCTACCAGCGCATTGGGACTGCCTTCGAAGCGTGACGACAGCACAAAGCAATCGGCCGCCGCCACTTCTGCCAGGGGATCGTGGGTGTAGCCCGGCAGGTCGACGCGATCGGCGACGCCTAATGTGAGTGCCTGTTCAAGCAATCGGACCCTGAGTGCGCCTTCACCAAAAATGATCAGGCGCACGCCCTTGTCCGGTAACGCGGCGAATGCCGTGATCAGGGTGTCGAAGCCTTTCTGCGGCGCCAGGCGACCCACGGCGACAATCACCGCACCGGATTTTTCCAGCAGCCAGCGGTGACTTGGCAGCCCCGGCGTCTTCTCGCGGAAGTTGTCGTCGAGTACCGGGTTGTCGGCCGTGGTCACATCCCGGTGGCGCGCAATGGTGGTATCGACCAGGTCCTGGGCGACACCGCGGGAGACGCAGATCACCGGGTTGGGAATCAGGCGATACAGCAGCGGTGCCACCAGATACGCGACCCGCACCATGAAGTCGGGGTTAACGTGTTTGTCATGGGAGAAGGCATTGCGCTCGCTGACATGCAGCCGTGCCAGGGTGCCGGACAGCATGGCAGCGGCGATCGCCACCACGTTGACGTGGGTGAGGGCCGCCAGTTGCGCATCAAAGCGATTGGCGCGAAGAAACCGCGCCAGTGCCGGCACCGCGCGAGAGGTGCGCGGGCTGCGCAATTCAACTTTTTTGACACGCGGGTCGAGGTGCGCTGCGTTGGGCCCGCCGCCGGTCAGCAGCAACAAGGTCACGTCATTGCCTGCGTCGACCAGTGCTGCGGCCAGGCGCATCATCATTTTTTCAGCCCCGCCGGCGCTGAGATCATGCAGGATAATCAGCAACTTTTTCATTGGTTCCATACCTGGTAATACGCCTGCGCCGCGTGCTGGCTGGTGTAGGGGCGAATGGCGTCGGTGAGCATTTTTTCGCTGGGCGCCACTTGCCCCCTTGATGTCAGGCTTCGCCGCATGCCATCGGCCAATGCCGGTACATCGTTGGCCTTGACCAACAGGCCCAGTTGGCCGTTGTCTAGCAGTTCCCTGGGGCCTGTCTCGCAGTCGCATGCCAGCACCGGCGTACCCAGCGCCAAGGCCTCGATCAGTACGGTCGGCATGCCTTCATGCAGGGAGCTGAGAATGAACAGACGTGCATGCCGGAGCAGGGGATAGGGGTTGCGCAGGAAACCGGTGAAGTGCACCCGCTGCCCGATACCCAGGCGTTGTGCCTGGGCGGTCAGTGCTTCGCGCAACGGGCCGTCGCCGGCGATCACCAGGTCCGGCAGCGCCTGGCGTTGCAGCGCCATGGCGTAGGCATCGAGCAACAGGTGAAAGCCTTTCTGTTGCGTTAGCCTGCCCAGGCCCAACCAGTAATCTGCGGGTAACCCGGCGGGCAGTGGCGCCTGTGCGGCTTGAAACAGCTGCTCGGTGATGACCGCGTTGGGGCAATAGCGCACTCGCTGCCGACCCCACGGCAGCAAGTCGACGAGGGACTGGCGCAAAGCCGTGGAGACTGTCACCACTTTGCCGCTGCCGCAGAGGTACAAGGCGTAGAGCAGGCGCAGGCTTGAGGGGCCGGTTTTCTGCTCGGTGCAATCGAGTGTCACGTGTCGGCTATAGATGACTTTGCAGGCAATGCCCAAGGTGGCAAACCAGGTGCAGACGTTGGCCTGCTCCTTGGCGGAAATGAGGTGGGTGACGCCTTCGTGACGAATCAGCCGGCGCAGTAGAACGATCGACCGGAGCAGGCCGACGATGCCGTTGCCGCCGCCGTTGTTATGGCGTTCTGCACCTGTAGTGTCCGGCGTCTCACCGTTCATGACGAAGAAGCTCACCCGCTGGCCATCCTTGAGAAATTGCTCGGATAACCGCTGCTGCACTCGCTCAACGCCGCCGCCGGAATTGAAATCCTTGAGAATGAACAGAATGTGCATGGTCATTCCCCAACGCTGATGGCGACTTTGTGCCGGGCGAGCATCGCCAGCAGGTGCAGGAAGTTGCTGGGGTAGTCGATGAAGTAGCGTTTGATCGTATGGGGTTCGCGGTACATCCGATAAAACGCGCGCATATGCAGGCGATCGATCACCGCCGGGTAGTATTGCCGCGTGGCCAGGGCTTCCTGGCGAATGAACCCGCCGCAGGTGAACGCCACACCGCGAAAGCCTGCGCGCATCGCGTCCTGTTCGAACTGCTCTTGCAACCCGGCACCCAGCCCGACGATCAGAATGTTTGCCTCGCTGCGGCAGATGTCGGCCTGAATGCCCTCGGCCTGGGACGCATCGAAGTAACCGTTGTGATAGCCGGCGATGGTCAGGTGTGGGTAGAGCGCCTTGATCTTGCTGATGAACAGTTCCAGTTCACTCTGCCGTGCGCCAACGAAATACACGCGTTTGCCCTGTTGCTCGGCGCTGCCGAGTACCTGGTCGGCAATGGACGTGAAGTCAAAGCTGACCCGGCCGATCGTGCGGCCTGTCACCCGCGACATGAACGTCGACATCAGCATGCCGTCGCAAAAGTAGGCGACCGAGCTCGGGGCTTTCTCGAAGAAACTGCCAATGGACGCAAAGTTGATGAAGGAATACGCCTGGTTTGCATCCAGCAGCTTCGGGGAAAATTGCCCGATCAATTCCAGCCTGATCATGGCGCCACTCCTTCTTGAACGACGGAAGGGGTCTGACGGCCCACGGAAATGTAGGTAAAGCCGCGTTTGCTCAAACGCTGCGGGTCGAACAGATTGCGGCCATCGAAGATCAGTGGTTGCTTGAGTTGCCGAGCCAGCAGGTCGAAGTCCGGCGCCCGAAACGATTGCCACTCGGTGACGATGATCAGTGCGTCGGCATTTTTCAGTGACGCTTCCTTGGTGCCCGCCAGTGTCAGGTCATCGCGCGAACCATAAATACGCTGGGCCTCTTCCATGGCTTTGGGGTCGAACGCCTGGACGCGGGCACCGGCCTGCCACAAGGCCTCCATCAGTACCCGGCTGGGGGCTTCGCGCATGTCGTCGGTGTTGGGTTTGAAGCTCAGGCCCCACAGGGCAAAGGTTTTGCCGCGTAGCGCGCCATCGAAGTGATCAAGGATTTTGTTGTACAGGCTGGCTTTCTGTTCCTGGTTGCGTGCCTCGACGGCCTTGAGCAACCGGGCGTCAATGTCGACGCTGGTGGCGGCATGTATCAGCGCCTTCACGTCCTTGGGAAAGCACGAACCTCCGTACCCCAGGCCCGGGTAGATGAACTGATAACCGATGCGTGGATCGGAGCCGATGCCGTGGCGCACCATCTCGATATCGGCGCCCAGCTTTTCGGCGAGGCTGGCCATTTCGTTCATGAAGCTGATCTTCGTCGCCAGCATGCAGTTGGCGGCGTACTTGGTCAGTTCGGCGCTGCGAACGTCCATCACGATGATCTTTTCGCGGCTGCGATTGAACGGTTCGTACAGTTCGCGCATGACCGCTTCGGCGTGCGGGCTGTCGGTGCCGATGATGATCCGGTCGGGGCGCATGCAGTCTTCGACTGCGCAGCCTTCCTTGAGAAATTCCGGATTGGAGACCACGTCGAACGTCAGGTCGCTGCGATCGTTATCGGCCAGTACCTGCTCGATGCGTGCGCGCACCAGGTCACCGGTACCGACCGGCACGGTGGATTTGTCGACGACGATCTGATGACGGTCCATGTTCAGCGCGATGGTCTGCGCCACGCTCAACACGTATTGCAGGTCCGCCGAACCGTCTTCGTCAGGCGGCGTACCGACGGCGATCAACAGCACGTCGCCATGGTGAACAGCGCTGGCCAGGTCTGTGCCGAACCGCAGTCGTCCGCTTTGATAATTTTCGCGCACCAGACTTCTCAAGCCTGGCTCGTAGATCGGCAGCGTGCCTTCCTTCAGCGCCTCCACCCTGGCCGTGTCGACATCGACGCAGAGCACGTTGTGCCCGACTTCTGCCAGTGCGGCGCCTTGTACAAGGCCCACATAGCCAATACCGAATACGCTCACATTCATGGTCAAACCTCAGGTCGTGGTGACAGTGATCTGCGATGGGGCGGGGGGTCAGTAGATGTTTTTCGAGAACAGCGTGAAGGGGGTCTTGATGAGGATTTTGATGTCGAGCCACAGCGACCATTGGTTGATGTAGTTGAGGTCCTGGGCGACGCGCAGCTGCATCTTTTCCACGGTTTCGGTTTCGCCTCGATGCCCGGTGATCTGGGCCAGGCCAGTGATGCCGGGCTTCAGGCGGTGGCGGGCCATGTAGGCGCGCACCTTGCCGGTGTAATAAATGTTGTGGGTCACAGCGTGCGGGCGGGGGCCGACCAGGGCCATCTGGCCGGACAAGACGTTGAACAGCTGTGGCAATTCATCGATGGAACTGCGGCGCAGGAAGCGTCCGAACGGGGTGACGCGATCATCGTCACGAGTGGCCTGGCGCACGTCGCGGTCGTCGTGCACGCGCATCGAACGAAACTTCCAGACCTTGATCACTTCGCCGTTGCAGCCGTGCCGGTTTTGCATGAACAACACGGGGCCGGGAGAGGTCAGCTTGACGGTAATCGCCACCACCAACAGCAACGGGCTGAGGACGAGAATGGCCATGGCCGCCAGGCTGCGTTCGAACAGGTCCTTGCAAAACAGACTGGCGGGGTGCGAGCTGAGCAGGCTCTCGTTGAGATAGATGGCCGGCATTCGCTCTATTTCAGAGATCGAATGGTTGAGCAGCACCATGCTGCCGAAATCCGGGATCCACACCACGTCGACATTCATGTCCAGCAGGTCGATGTAGAGCGCTTCGATGGTGGCGGCATGCTCCATGGTCAGCACGATGTAGACGCGCCGAACCTCCAGGCGCGTGAGGATTTCGCGAATCGCGTCAACGTGGCCGAGCAGCGGCAGGATGCTGGGCGCGGGGCCGCTGTCATGCTCGGTGGCGATGAATCCCAGCGCCAGCGCGCGGTTGGGTCGGGAGAGTTTTTTCGCCAGTTCATGGGCCGTCGGGCAGGTGCCGATGATCACTGAACGACGCCCGTTGCAGATCATCCTCGAGTGCAGTCGAGCGAAGTAATGCAGGGGCAGAAAACTGGCCACCTGGACCAGAAATCCGAGCACCGCCCAGGCCACAATGACCTGGCGCGAGTAAATCGCGCTGGTCTGGGTGATGAAGGCAATGGCCGCCAGAACGGCCAGCAGGATCAACCAGCCGGCCAGCAAACGGCCGATCCCGACCACCAGGCCATGACGTTTGTGGAAGACCTGCATCATGCTGTAGATCGGCACCGAGCCAAGCACCGTCAGGATCATCAGGGTGCGGTATTCGCTGGTCAGGCTGCCAACACGCCAGTGCACGAGCAGCATCAAAAGCGCAATGGTCAGCGTCATCGCACACAGCCACTGGCCCCAGAACGTAAGGCCTCGGCGGTGTGTCATGTGAGCGGTATAGAGCGGTGTCATGGGCTTGACCTCGAGGCAGAATGAATTCATCAGCGCTGATGGAGCGGACACGGCGAGGCTCCCGCAGGCTTTCCGTAGCTCGGCAGAGGTGAAGCGAACTGTTGTGATGGCAGTAAAAGACGTAGCGACAGACCAGGGCGGTCAGGCGTTACCGTGGGGCGAAGTCGTAGTCATAAAACGTTTTGGAATGGTGGTAGCCGTACTTGCGCGCCTTGCGCAGGTCTACCTGGTTGAGGACGGTACCGAACACCGACACCTGGCTTTGCTGCAACATGGCAATGCCTCTCTGCACCTGGCTGATCGGCGTGCTGTCGGCCTTGACCACGTAGATCACCGCATCCGAATGCTTGGCCAGCAACAGCGCGTCGCTGATCATCTCCGCAGGCGGGGAGTCGATAATGATGTGGCGGTAACGCGATTTCAGCGCATCGAGCATGCGCGCCATGCGCGGTGAACTGAGCAGATCCTGCGGCGGAGGCTGGCGTGCCGGGTTGAGAGAGTCAGCCGGGGAAGGCAGGCGCGGCGCAGAGAACAGATCCTGCGAAGGGGGGATGACCATCCCGGCTGGCAGCATGTCCAGATTACCGACCGTAACGATACAGTCTTCGAGCCTTGCGGTGCCGGCAATGACATTGGCCAGGCCCGGGCTGTCGGGTGGAAAGTCAAAGTTCAGCGAAAGGGTTGGCTGGCGCATGTCCGCATCGATCAACAGCACGCGCTCCAGTGAAGCGAGCGAGCTGGCCAGGTTGTTGGCGATGGTGCTTTTACCCTCACCGGCGACGGTCGACGTCACCAGCACTACCTGCGACGGCATTTCGCTGCCTTGCAACATCAGCCAGGTGCGCAGATTGCGAATGGTCTCGCTAAAGCGTGGGTTGTCGTTGTCTTCGAACAAACGTGCCAGTTGCCGACGGCTTTTTTTCCTCACCAACGGCACGACGCTGAGCAGTGGAATGTTAAGCGCGCTCTCAATCGTCTCATCGGTTTTGAAGGTATTGCTCAGGCTTTCGAAGAGCAGGGCCAAGGCCACGCCGATCACCGCAGCGATTAACCCGACGATCCCGACAATCAGTGTTTTACGGGGTTTGCTCGCTTCGGTTGGCACGATGGCCGGGTCGACGATGCGCACTTTTGTCGAGTCCATGTCGGCGGTGGCCGTGGTTTCTTTCAACCGGGTAACGAAGGTTTCATACAACGCGCGGGTGCTGTCGACCTCACGCTGGAACTCGCGCAACTGGAACTCCTTGCGGGCAATGTCCTGGATCTGCGCCTTGTTGCTGTTGAAGGACTGGCGCAGCGAGGCTTCGCTGGCGGAGGCGAGTTGGTATTGCCGTTCGATACCGGCCACCACTTGTTGCACCTGGAGTTGCAGGCTGGTGGTGGCGGTGCGCAGTTCTGACTGCGCGGACACCAGGCTCGGGTGTTTGGGGCCATAGCGCCCCGACAGTTCCTCGACTTTGGCTTGTGCCTTGGCCCGTTCAGCCTGGAATTGCTGGACCAATGGGTTACTCAAGACCGCAGGTACGCTGGAGAGTCGGCTCAGATCACCGTTGCTCAGTGACTTGGCCTGCCGGTACTCGCTTTCCGCTTCTGCGCGGTTGCGACGGGCGTCGACCATGCGATTGCCGGTCATTTCCAGTTCGTTGGCGCTGATGGTTGCGACCCCGCCGACGTCGACCAGGCCTTGCTCTTCCCGATAGCCTTGAAGCTTCTTTTCGGCCGCACGCAAGTTATTGCGCAGTTCCACCAGGCGTGTGTTCATCCAGGCCGTCGTGGTTTGCGAGGATTTCTCGCTGGTGTCGAGCTGGCTGTCGGTAAAGCCCTTTGCCAGCGCGTTGGCCGCCGCTGCTGCCAGAACAGGGTCCGGGAGCTCGACCTCGATTTCCAGCAACTGGCTCTTGCCGACGAACTTCACGCTGGTGTGCAGCATCAGGTTCTGGGTGACGATATTGAAGACGTCCTCTTCAGTTGGTGTTTCCTGCACCGGCATCAACCGCCCCAGTTCCGGAATCCATTGATCAATGTGCAGGTCGGCCAGCCATTTGCGCGGCGTGAACCATGGTTTCGGTTGCTGGCGCGGGTCGGTGATCGGGTTGGTGGTCAGGTCGAGCGTTTTCACCGCGCGTTCGGCGAGATCCCGTGATTGCAGGAGCGCCTGTTGTGTCTGCAAGTAATCGGTGGCGTTGCTGCCTGATTCCTTGACTTGCTGGAAGGACATCAGCGGTGGCGTTTTATCGTTGAACAGCAAGGTGGTGCTACCCACGTATTGCGGCGTGATGTTCGTAACCACGATGATCGCCAGCAAACAGCTGACCAGGACCAGCCATCCGATGCTCCATTTGGCGCGCCAGATCACCCTCCAGAGTTTCAGAAGATCAATCGTGTCCTTGTCTTCGCTGTACTGCTGATGCAGATGCGTTTGCAGAGGACGTTCGACGTAGGTGCTAGGGCTGTTGTCCATGATTAGAAAAAGCCTTGTGCAATGGAAATGGTATCGCCGGGGGCAATCGTGGTGTTGCGTGTCACTTCGTCGGTGAGTGTGGCGGCGCCATCACCGCGCACGATGGTCACGCGTTTGATCGAGGCCCGTTCGGTCAAGCCGCCACCCAGAGCGATGGCTTTCTCCAGGGTCAAGCCGGGTATGAAGGGGTAGTTGCCGGGTTTTTTCACTTCGCCGTTGATGTAGAAAGGGCGGTATTCGATCTGGCTCAAACTGACTTTCGGGTCGATCAGGTAACCTTGTTTCAGTCCGTCGACGATGATCTTTTCCACTTGGCCTGGGGTCAGTCCTTTCGCGGAAATCTCACCCAGAAAAGGGTAGGAAAAGGTGCCGGCATCGCTCAGGCGGATTTTTTTCAGGCTCAACTCCGGCTCGCCAAACACGATGATGCGCAAGACATCGCCGGCGGCCAGCTTGTACTGGGTGCCGGGGTCTGCTGCATAGGTATCGGGAAGAATTGCCAAGGTGAACAACAGGCCAAGAGTGAATGATTTCATGGCGAAACCCTCTTAAAGGCTGACGTTGAAGCTGATCTGAAAAACGTTGCGGGTAAAACTTTCGTTGTCGGCATCCGAGTCGTTATCGCGGTACCGATAGCCCATTTCGATATCCAGCCACCGGCGCATCGCATACACCACGGCCAGGTTGTAATCCTGCCGATCGTCCGTGCGGCTTTGGCCCTCGTAGACGTAACGGCCGAACCCGGCTTGTGCCACGGTGGTGATCCGCTCAGTCCAGCCATGACGCCAACCGACCTGGGTGAAGGTCGACTTCACGGCATCGGCACCGTCGTCGCCCTCGGCCAGGGCCTGACGGGCGACAAAGGTGAAGGTTGAATAGGTACGTGGTTTAAATTGCACATCCACTTGCCACGTGGGGTTGTCGAGGTCTTTGGATTCGCTGCTGTCGAAGTCCTTTTTCTCGTAACCGATGCGCACTTTACCGGTGGTTTTGGCGGTGATGTCCCAGACGGCACCGGCGAGTACGGCATTGGAATTACTGCTGCGCTGGCTGTTGGCTTGCAGGTAATCAAAGTTGGAGTAGTTGTATTCCAACAGGCTGCGGGTGTTACTGCCGATGCGGTGGTACCAGGTGCTGGTGACTGAGGTGGTATCACGTTCCTTGTCATCATTGACGCCATCGCCATTGTCATAGCGAAGCTCTGCGTAGTTAGCGCCGAAATCGATCTGGTTGTCCGCGCTCTTGGCGCCGTAGGTGTAGAGGCCACCGACCCGTTTGTTGTTGAGCTTGTCATTTTCGCCTTCGACCGCCGTCGATTCGGTGCGCTGCCATTTGCGGTATTCGGCTTCGAGGGCCAGGCGATGACGGTCAGTGAACTCCATGACGCTGTCCGCACGCACGCGCTGTGCCGTATTCGAGGCACTCGTATGCTCGTGATAGATGTACCGGGTGGGTTGCCAGGTCAATCGTGTGGCGCTGTTACGGTCTTCAGCCTTCAATTCGAAGGAGGGTGCCAGCTTGGTGATCATGGATTCCTGTACGTTGCTTTCCAACTCACGAAAGTTGTCGTCATAACTTTCTGCAAACAGGAAGGTTGGAGTGAAATCGAACCCATAAACATTAATGGGCTGTGGATTAATACTCCAGGCCATTCCAGGGTATAGAGAGGCCATGATCAGTGCAAAAGGGCAGCGTGACTTCAAGACCATTTTATAGCTCCTGGCGAAAAGCATATACGGCGAGTAATTAGTTATTTATATGAAGTGCGCGGTGTTGACGTTCGACAATGTTCAAGGGCACACAAACAGATTGTTCCCGATTAAGAAACTGCATCAGGATCATCACCCGTTCGGCACCTTGCGGAGCAATGAATACGCCCTCCAGTGGCGACAGCGGACCACTGATGAACTGCAAAGGTTCGCCGGGTTTAAGCGCCTCGTCCGCGCTCGATTCCGAGGACTCGATACAACGCTCACGCAAATGCTCGATGACGTGCTCTGCCACCGTCGCAGGACCATGATTGAATTCGACAATGCGACTGATACCCCGCGTGGAACGTATGGGTGCCCAATTGTCGTGACGGCTGAGTTGAATAAACAAATAGCCGGGGAACAGTGATTCCAGCACCCGCTGGCGTTTCCCGCGGATGACGCGTTCACTCATGAGTTGGGGATGGAAAATCACATAATTCTGCTGAAGCAGATTCAGGTGGGCACGCTCATCCTGGCGTGGCTTACATTGCAAAAGATACCAATTAGGTTGTTCCGGGCTGATAGATGACATGCTGGTAAACTCTGAAGTTGGCGAAGTTTAAACAGGCAGGGACTCTAATAGAGCCTTGAGATGTCAATCAGCAGATATCTGTTCTTATTATGGGGGCACGCAGGTGTGTATCAAAAATGAATCACAAAACGCTTCAGAAGAGTGCGCGACTTTATCGCGTGTCGCTATAAAGCGCATTTATTTGGCATACCCAGGGGTTAGATTTTCAAAGGTCAAAGCTACCGCTCGGTCTGCACATCGGACCGGTGAATAAGGAGTTTTACGAAATGCCTTTGGAACAATGGTCAGCAAGAAAAAGAGAACTCGTGACCTGTTCGAATAGACCTTGATAGTTATCGGCCAGTCTTTGCTGTCTGTCAAACGTTCCCAGTCAAAAAACACGCCATTGATCGACATCTGCTTTTTCAAGCTTGCAAGCTATTGTTTTAAAAGATTATCTTCCGCCCGTCTAATCGATAAAAACTTTTTCCATCGTTTGTAGTCGCTGTTGACGTGCGCACTTCCTTGGTCAATTACCCATAGTTGGGGATTGTTATGAGGTGTGGACCGCTCGCACTCGTAACGCTATAACTGTCCGCCTATCGAGTTGAATTGGAGCAGGGACTATGACCGTTCTTGTGACTGGCGCGGCGGGTTTCATCGGGTATCACACGGTCAAACGGTTATGTCTTGAGGGGCATGAAGTTGTTGGCATCGACAACCTCAACCCTTACTACAGCGTCGAACTCAAAGAGGCACGGCTCAATCAGTTGAGTGAACTGCAAGGTTTCCGTTTCCAGACCATGGACATTGTTGATAAGCCTGGGTTGATGGCGCTGTTCGAAGCCGAGCGGTTCACCGAGGTGGTGCATCTGGCTGCTCAGGCAGGCGTTCGTTATTCGCTGGATAATCCGGATGCTTACGCGCAATCGAACCTGGTCGGGTTTTTGAATGTACTGGAAGCCTGCCGGCATTATCGACCCGCACATCTGATCTACGCGTCGAGCAGTTCGGTGTACGGCGCCAACAGCAAACTGCCGTTCAGCGTCGATGACCCCGTCGAGCATCCGGTTTCCCTGTACGCCGCCACCAAGCGCGCCAACGAATTGCTCGCCGACAGCTACTGCCATCTCTACGGTCTGCAGGCCAGCGGGCTGCGTTTTTTTACCGTTTACGGGCCTTGGGGGCGACCGGACATGGCGTTGTTCAAGTTCACCGAAGCGATCCTCCAGGGCCGGCCGATCGATATTTACAACCATGGTCACATGGCGCGGGACTTCACCTACATCGACGACATTGTCGAGAGCATCGTCCGGTTGTGTCCGAAGCCGCCGGTGCCGGACGCGCAGGCCAAGGGCGTCAACCGGATCTTCAATATAGGGCGTGGCCAACCGATCGCGCTGCTGGATTTTGTCGACTGCCTGGAAGCGGCATTGGGCATGAAAGCCCAGCGTAACTTTTTGCCGATGCAAGCCGGCGATGTCCCGCATACGTGGGCCGATGTTTCGGCGCTGGCAGACTGGGTCGGTTTTTCACCGCACGTTGAGGTTGCAGCCGGCGTGGAGCAATTTGTGCGCTGGTATCGCGACTTTTATCAGGTGTGAGTTTCAGTTCAGAAGGTGGGCGGGGTGATCACCCAGATCACCACTGCATCGACCTCGCCGGGGTTGCCGTAGCGGTGCGGCTCCTGACTGGAGAAGCTGAAACTGTCGCCTTCACTGAGCTGGAAATAGCGTTCGCCAACCCATAACTCGAAGCTCCCCGACAGCAGGTAACCGGCTTCTTCGCCTTCGTGGCTATAGCTTTGCTGGCTGTAGGTGCCCGGTGGGAAACGCGAATGGAGCATTTCCAGCTGTTGGTTGGGTTGCGGCGTAAGTAATTGGTCGACGATGCCGTCTTCGTAATGCACGCTCAGGCGACTGTTCTTGCGCACCACCACGCCGTCATCCTCGGGCGCGGTGTTGGCTTCGCTGGCGAAGAACCACTGGATGGTCACGCCCAGGCTGCGAGCAATGTTGAACAGCGCCGGGATCGACGGGTAGGCGAGGTTACGCTCCAGTTGGCTGATGTAGCCGGCGGTGAGTTCGCTCTGTTGCGCCAGCTCCGCCAGGGTCATGCCCCGACGCTTGCGCAGGCCGCGAATGCGGGTGCCGAGGAAATGCGGTTCGGCGGCGCCGGTTGCGGGCTGTGACTTGCTGTTGTTGCTCATGGAAAATTCCGAACCGGGGGCTGAGCTGCGCCCCTGTAGGAGCTGCCGCAGGCTGCGATCTTTTGATTTTGCTTTTCAAGAACAAGATCAAAAGATCGCAGCCTGCGGCAGCTCCTACAGGGAGCGTTCATTTGAATGCAAAGCCCTGGAGTATAAACAGCCTTAAAGCGCCCACGCGACTTTCAGTCCTTCATAAATCGCTTCTTCGGCAGTGCGGGGCGCCAGGCAGTCGCCGATGCGGCGAAATTCCACCAGTCCTTGCAGCTCGGCACCCAGGGTATCCACCGGCTGATGGCCCTGGCACAACACCAGCGTATCGATATTTTCCAACAGCATCGGCTCGCCACTGGCGGTATGTTGCAGGTACACGGTGTTGTCGTCGCAACCGTACAACCGGGCGTATGGAGTAATCGGGATGCCCAGTTTGTGCAACTCACCCGCCAGTTGATCGCGCACGTACAGCGGCAGGTTTTCCCCGCAATGGGTGCCGTTGACCGCCAGTTGCACCTGATGCCCGGCGCGGGTCAGGCGCTCGGCGATGCCGGGGCCAATCCAGTCGCAGCGCCAGTCGACGACCACCACCGAGCGGCCGATCTGTACCTCGTCCCGCAGCACCTGCCAGGCATCGACCACCTGCAATTCGCCGCCGCGTTCGAACATCGGCCAGTAAGGTTCGGCGCCGGTGGCGATGATCACCATGTCCGGTTTTTCCTGCTCGACCAAGGCGCGGTCGACACGGGTATTGCGCACCACGCGCACCCCGGCCAATTCCATTTCCCGTTGCAGGTTGGTGCTGGCGCCACCGAACTCGCTGCGACGTGGCAGCAATTGCGCGAGCAATACCTGGCCGCCCAGTTGCGAGCTGGCCTCGTACAGCGTCACGTCATGCCCACGTTGTGCGGCGACGGCGGCGGCTTTCATGCCGCCGGGGCCGCCGCCGGCAATCATGATGCGTTTGCGCTGTGTGGTTAGTTGGCGTTCGCCGAAAATCAGCTCGCGACCGGTTTCCGGGTGCTGGATGCAGGAAATCGGCAGGCCCTTGTGGAAGTGCCCGATGCACGCCTGATTGCAGGCGATGCATGCACGAACGTCCTCGGCACGGCCCGTATCGGTTTTGTTGGGCATCTGTGGATCGCAAATCAGCGCGCGGGTCATGCCACAGACGTCGGCCTGGCCCCGGGCCAGAATCAGCTCGGCTTCCTGAGGTTGGTTGATGCGTCCGGTGACGAACAACGGAATGTCCAGACTCGCCTTGAATGTCCCGGCTTCCTTGGCCAGGTACGCCGCCTCAATCGCCATCGGCGGCACGATGTGCACCGCGCCACCCAACGAGGCCGACGTGCCGGCGACGATGTGCACGTAATCCAGTTGCGCCTGCAGCGACTGCACGGCGGCCAGGGATTCGTCTTCGGTCAGGCCCTCTGGGTCGCGCTCATCCGCAGAGATGCGCAAGCCGATGATGAACTGCTCGTCGGTCGCGCCACGCACCGCAGCGATGACCTCCCGCAGAAAACGCAAACGCTGTTCCAGCTCGCCGTTGTAGCCATCGGTGCGACGGTTGACCCGTGGGTTGATGAATTGCGCGGGCAAGTAACCGTGGCTGGCGACCACTTCCACACCATCGATCCCGGCCTGGTGCAGGCGTCGTGCAGCGGCGGCATAGCCGGCAACAATCTCGTCGATCATCGCTTGGTCGAGTGCCCGTGGCATCACCCGAAACCGCTCATTCGGCACATTCGATGCCGAGTAGGCCACGGCCAACAGGCCATCGCTGGACTCCATGATCTCCCGTCCCGGATGAAACACCTGCGACAACACCATGGTGCCGTGGGCGTGGCAGGTTTGCGCCAGTTTGCGATAGCCCTCGATGCATTCATCGTCGGTGGCCATCAACACATGCGAGGTGTACCGCGCACTGTCATGCACGCCGGCGACTTGCAGCACGATCAGCCCGACACCGCCCTCGGCGCGCGCCCGGTGATAGGCGATCAGTTGTTCGTTCACCAGGTTGTCCGTGGGCATCGACGTGTCATGTCCGCTGGACATGATGCGGTTTTTCAGGCGCTTGCCACGGATCTGCAAGGGTTCGAACAGGTGCGCGAAGGCGGGTGTCGGCATGGTGCGATTTACTCCAGGCAGTCTGCTCTTTGCAGGAGCGAGCCTGCTCGTTCCCACAGAGACATCAGGTTTTCGGTTGTTATTATTGGCCTATAGAAATTTACCCGCAGTAAAAAATCAACTTGTTTTTTTTACTTCCCCTTGCAGTAATTTCAGTTCGAGCCCGTTCCTGGGCCAAACCTCACAACAATAAAAAAGGGCTGCTCGGGCCTTGGGTCCGGTGGCACCTGCAAGAGGAACCATTGATGAAATCGCACATGCTCAAGCACGGTTTTTATCCCTTGGTGTTGTCAGTGGCCATGGGCCTTGGCAGCGCTCAGGCAGCATCGGATATGGTGGTGGTCGGCTACGGCGGCGCCGGACAAAAAGCCCAGGACGTGGCGTTCTTCCAGCCGTTCGCCGCGGTGGATCAAAGCAAGGTGATCCAGAGCGAATACAACGGCGAAATGGCCAAAATCAAAGTGATGGTCGACACCGGCAACGTCGATTGGGACGTGGTGCAGATCGAAGGCCCGGACCTGATGCGCGGGTGTGAGGAGGGCATGTACGAGCGGCTGGACTGGAACCGTTTGGGGCATGCCGACCAACTGATCCCGGACGCAGCGCAGGACTGCGGTTCGGCGGCGCTGGTGTGGAGCGTGGCGATAGCCTACGACACCGACAAACTGGCCAAGGCACCGACCTCGTGGGCAGATTTTTGGGACGTGAAGAAAACTCCCGGCAAACGTGGCCTGCGCAAGCGCGCGGTGTACAACCTGGAGTTTGCCTTGCTCGCGGACGGGGTGAAAACCGAGGACGTGTACAAAGTGCTGGGTACGCCGCAGGGGGTTGACCGGGCGTTTGCCAAACTGACTGAGCTCAAGCCATACATCCAGTGGTGGGAAGCGGGCGCGCAACCGCCGCAATGGCTGACGGCCGGTGATGTGGTGATGACGTCGACCTACAGCGGGCGCATCGCCGACGCTGCGCAAAAGGGCAGCCACCTGGGGCTGGTCTGGCCGGGTAGCCTGTACGGCATGGACTACTGGGCGATCATCAAAGGCTCGAAACACGTTGATCAGGCCCAGCGGTTTATCGCTTTCGCCAACCAGCCGGATGCCCAGGTCAAATACGTCGAGCAAATTCCCTACGGCCCGACCAACATGCAGGCTGCCGCACAACTCGATGACAAGCTGGCGCAATGGGTGCCCACGGCGCCGCAGAACCTCAAGGGTGCCTTGTCGATGAACGTGGGTTTCTGGGTCGACCATGGCGAAGAACTGGAAGAGCGTTTCAACGCCTGGGCCAGTAAATAAGCTCAACGTGGCTGGACCCCTCGAGGCGTCCAGCCTTACTGTCCGCCCAGACGACCAGCCTGGAGAACCCTGACAATGAACGAGATCGCGACCCACCTCGCCACCCCTCAACGCAGCGCCACCGAGCAGCGCCTGCGTGAAGAACTGGCGGCTTGTTACCGCTTGATTG
The DNA here is from genome assembly GCF_019145495.1 of Pseudomonas azerbaijanoccidentalis. Lineage (GTDB taxonomy): Bacteria > Pseudomonadota > Gammaproteobacteria > Pseudomonadales > Pseudomonadaceae > Aquipseudomonas > Aquipseudomonas azerbaijanoccidentalis. Next base: position 421,249 of record NZ_JAHSTU010000001.1, read on the forward strand.
CGCATTTCCGCATGACCGATTTGATCTTCACTCACATCTCGGTGCGCATTCCGGGCCCGGAACATCATTTTCTGATCAACCCATATGGGCTGATGTTCGAGGAGATCACCGCGTCGAACCTGGTGAAAATCGAACTCAATGGCCATGCCGTGGAACCGTCGCCGTACCCGGTGAACCCGGCCGGTTTCGTGATTCACAGCGCCATCCACGGCGCGCGTGAAGACGCGCAATGCGTGCTGCACACCCACACCAAATCCGGCTGCGCAGTGGCAGCATTGAAGTGTGGGTTGTTGCCGGTGAATCAGATTTCCATGGAGTTCTACGGTCGCGTCGCTTACCACGACTATGAAGGCGTGGCGCTGGACCTGAGCGAACAGCAGCGGTTAGTCGCGGACTTGGGCGACAAACCGGTATTGATGCTGCGCAACCATGGTTTGCTGACCGTGGGTGAAACCGTGAGCCAGGCGTTTTTGCGCATGTATTACCTGGAAAAGGCCTGTGAAATTCAGCTGGCAGCACAGGCGGCCGGTGAAATTGTTTTGCCGTCACATGAGGTGTGTGCACACACCGAGCGGCAGTTCAATGATCCGGGGCGGCCGTTGGATGACGGCGAGTTGAGCGATCCGGATGCGATGCAATTGGCTTGGGCGGCGTTGTTGCGGTTGTTGGAGCGGGCGGCTCCGGGGTATCGGGATTGATCTGAATTCTCGATAGACTGTGATGGCCAAATCGCTGGCAAGCCAGCTCCCACAGGGTGTGTGGTTGTAAACAAAATCCCCAAGCAACCGAGATCCTGTGGGAGCGGGCGTGCCCGCGATGCAGGCGAGGCGGTTTACCAGACTGACTGGAGATTCTGCCTGCTCTTGCTGTACAGTCGTTCAGCTCGTCGCTTGCCAGCGCGGGCCCTAATGATTGAATCCAGGAGCAGTCGCGATGAATCAGGAAGCCCGTTTTTCCCGCATGGAACCGGAGTTGCGCAAGGCCAACCTGATCGAGGCAACGTTGACGTGCCTCAAGCGCCACGGCTTTCAGGGCGCCTCGATCCGCAAGATTTCCGCTGAGGCCGGTGTTTCGGTCGGTTTGATCAGCCATCACTATTCCGGCAAGGACGAACTGGTTGCCGAGGCCTACATGGCGATCACCGGCCGCGTCATGACGCTGTTGCGCGATGCCATGGAGCAAGCCGCACCCAATGCCCGTGAGCGCCTGTCGGCGTTTTTCCGCGGTTCGTTTTCCGCCGAACTGCTCGACCCGCAACTGATCGACGCATGGCTGGCCTTCTGGGGTGCGGTGAAAACCGCCGAGGCGATCAACAAGGCCCACGATCATTCCTATGGCGAGTATCGCGGCATCTTGCGCAAGGTGCTGATGGAGCTGGCACAAGAGGAACACTGGGAAAACTTCGACGCTGATCTCGCCTCAATCAGTCTCAGCGCGTTGCTCGATGGCTTGTGGCTGGAGTCCGGACTCAATCCCGGCACCTTCACGCCCGAACAGGGCATCCAGATTTGCGAAGCCTGGGTCGACGGTTTGCAGGCCGGTGGCCGCCAGCGTTTTTGCATACAGACGAGTAGCTGTTGATCACCTGTTCAGCAGTGGCTACTCTCTGGCGCAGATGCAGCACCCCTCTAATAAGAAACATGCAGGACACCAGCAATGACTCCTCGGGTACTGATCGTCGATGACGATCCGCTGATTCGCGAACTGTTGCAGGCCTACCTCTCCCAGGAAGGCTACGAGGTGCATAGCGCCGCCACGGCGGAACTGGCCGAAATCTTCCTGGCCAGCCAGAGCGTCGACCTGGTCATGCTCGATATCCGCTTGCCGGGCAAGGACGGCCTGACCCTGACCCGCGAGCTGCGGGTGCGTTCGGAAGTCGGGATCATCCTGATCACCGGGCGCAACGATGAAATCGACCGCATCGTCGGCCTCGAATGTGGCGCCGATGACTATGTGATCAAACCGCTCAACCCGCGCGAACTGGTGTCCCGGGCGAAGAACCTGATTCGCCGGGTACGCCATGCGCAAATTCCGCAGCCGATCGCCGCCGCTTCCAAACCCGTCAAGCAGTTCGCCGATTGGGCGCTCGACACAGACCGCCGACGCCTGATCGATCCCTCCGGCAGTGAAACCCTGCTGACCCACGGCGAATATCAGTTGCTAAGCGTGTTCCTGCGCAACAGCGGCCACACCCTCAGTCGCGACCAGTTGATGGATCAGATCCGCAACCGCGAGTGGGTGCCCAACGATCGCTCCATCGACGTGCTGGTGGGCCGTTTGCGCCGCAAGTTGCACGACGATCCGGCCGAACCGCAACTGATCATCACCATTCACGGCGCCGGCTACCTGTTCACCGCCAGCCTGGCGGCGTGATTGCCTTGAGGCGATGGCTGTTGTTGATGTTGGTGTTGGCGGGCACTGCGCAGGCGGCGGAGAAGGTCCGTTACTGCGATTACCCGGTGTACCCACCGATTTCCTGGAGCGACGGCAAACAGGTTCGTGGTTTGGCGCCGAGCGTGGTGAAAAAACTGTTCGGCCAACTCGGCTACGAGGTCGAAATCGTGGTGCTGGGCAACTGGAAACGCTGCCTGCTGGATGCCGCCGAAGGCCGGGTCGATGTGGTGTTGGCTTACAGCACTGCGCAGCGCGAGCAAAGCATGGTGTTTTCCACGGTGCCGGTGCTGCGCGAAGAAGTGGCGCTGTTCGTCAATCGTCAGCACCCGGTGCAGTTCGAGCGCCTGCAAGACCTGGCCCGTTACCGCGGCGGATTGTTGTTCGGGGAAAGCTACGGCGTGGAGTTCGATCGCATGGTCGCGCAAAACAACAACATCGAATGGGTCTCCGACAGCCGCCAGAATTTCGGCAAGCTGATTCGCGGGCGCATCGATTTCATCACCCAGGAACGCCGCACCGGCCTGCTGTACGTCGAAAGCCTGGCCGGTGCGCAAGACATCGTCGCGTTGCCCACCGCCCTGAGTGTCGACTATCTGCGGGTCGCCGTTTCCCGCCGCTCACCGCTGGCTGAGCGCATGCCGCAGATCGATGCACAACTGCAGCGCATGATCGATGCCGGTGATATCGAGCGCCTGCTTAATGAAAGCGAAGTCACCTATCGCGACATGATCAATCTGCCGGCGAACAGCCGATGATTCGCGTCCGTCCCGGTGGACTGTTGCGGCGCCTGCTGCTGTTCATTCTGCTGTTCAGCCTTTGCTTCACTGTGCTCGCCAGCAGTGTGCAGCTGTACATCGAGTACCGACGTGAGATGCGTGAAATCGACGCGCGCATGGAGTTGATTCGCGCCGGGTACCTGGCGAGCCTGGAGCGCAGCCTGTGGGACCTGAACCAAGAGCAGTTGAATGTGCAATTGCGCGGGCTGGTGGATTTTTCCGACGTCGCACGGGTGCATTTGATCAGTAGCGATTTCGATCTGGTGCAAGGCAATCCGCAGCCGGTAGGGCCACTGCGCATCGAGCGATTCGTCCTGGATTACCAACCGCCGTCCGGCCCATTGCGCCCATTGGGCGAGCTGGAAGTCAGCACCGACCTGGGCGCGGTGTACCAGCGCCTGTACGCCAGCGGCCTGACTAGCCTGTTGTGGATGGGCGCGTTCCTGTGTGGCTTGGCGGTGGCGTTGTCCGGTTTGTTTTATCGTCTGGTGACTCGTCACCTGCAGGTCATGGCCGAATTTGCCCGGCGCATTGCTGGCGGGCAGTGGCAGGAACCGCTGCGCCTGGCCAAGAGCCGTAGCGACAACGAAGATGAAATCGACACGGTGGCCCACGCCCTCGACGACATGCGCCGCGCGATCCTGACGGACATCGAACGCCGGGAAACTGATCGTTTGGCGTTGCAAGACAACCGCGATGAACTGCTGAAGATGGTCGAGCGGCGAACCGCCAGCCTGATGCGCGCCAAGGACGAAGCCGAAGCGGCCAACCTCGCCAAGTCACGTTTCCTGGCGACCATGAGCCATGAATTGCGCACACCGCTCAACGGCATTCTCGGCATGGCTGAACTGCTGCGTGATGCACGCCTGGATGAGCGCGACGGCAAGCGGCTTGATGCCCTGCACAAGGCCGGCGAAGGCTTGCTGACCATCCTCAATGAAGTGCTGTTTTTCGCCAAGCTGGAGGAGGGCGCGAGCGTGCCGGAGCCGGTGGATTTCTCGATTCGCCAATTGCTCGACGAAGTGCTGACCTTGCTGGAACCGAAGGCGTTGGCCAATGACACGCTGCTGCATTGTCGAATCGATCAGCGCGTGGCCGAGCGTTATCACGGCGCCGAACAGTTCTTGCGCCAGGTCTTGAGCAATCTGTTGGCCAACGCGATCAAGTTTACCGAACACGGCGAGGTGAGTGTCGAGGTGGCGCTGCTCACACCGCCTGATGGCAGCCATGCAGACCTCATTCGGGTAAGCGTCACCGACAATGGCATCGGCATTGCGCCGCCAATGCAGGCGAAGATTTTCGAGCGCTTCACCCAGGCCAGCGAAGAAGTGGCGCAGCGCTTTGGCGGCACCGGGCTGGGGTTGGCGATCTGCAAACACCTGGTGGAGCAGATGGGCGGGAACATCGGTGTCACCAGCGAAGTCGCACGCGGCAGTTGTTTCTGGTTTGAGCTGACGCTGCAACCTGCGCTCGGCGTGGCGGCTCAGGTGCCGATGGTGGTGGCGGGACCGGCACTGAAGGTGCTGGTGGTGGAGGATGTGGCGCTCAATCGCGAAGTGGTCCAAGGCCTGTTGCAACGGGATGGCCATCAGGTGTGGCTGGCCGAGGAGGGCGAACAGGCGTTGGCGCAGTGCGCCGCGCAAACATTCGATCTGATCCTGCTCGACGTGCATCTGCCGGGCATGAGTGGTGTGGAGTTGTGCAAACGCATTCGCAGCCTTGACGGGCCGAACCGTACTGCACGTATTTTTGCACTGACCGCCAGCGTGCAGCCGGCGCTGGTGCGCAGCTATCTGGAAGCCGGTATGGATGGCGTGCTGGCCAAACCGTTGAAACTGGACAATCTGCGCCAGGCCCTGAGTGAACAGGCGCAGAGCGCGCCACCGATGCAGGACGACGACACCATGGACTGGCCATTGCTGCAAACCCATCGCGCCTTGCTGGGCGATCAAAAAGTACAGGGGCTTTTGGCGGTACTGCGCGATTCGATCCTGCAACATCGTGAGGCACTGCGCGAAGCCATTGGCGCCGATGACTGGACAGAGGCTGCGCACCTGGCTCATCGATTGGCCGGCAGCTGCGACTCGCTTGGCTTTCGTGCCTTGGCCAATGTGCTGCGTTTGCTTGAGGACGCGGCACGGATCAACGATGAAACCTCGGTGCGCTTGCTCGCGCCGCAGGTCGATGCGCAATGCCAAGGTTCGCTGGACACCCTGGAACACCTGTTGCAGCGCTGACGTACAAGTTTGTTACGACTTTGCACAACTTCGATCTTTACGTACAACGCGACCTTACATGGCTTTCCAATAATCGACGTAACCGCCGCAGCGCGGTCTTCGAAGCTTATTGGAGATAATAATAATGAATTGCCGTAAAGCTGATCCTTCCCCGCGCCGTGACGTCCTGTCATGCGCTGTCCGCCTCACTGACTATTGAGGTGCCGACATGAACGAAAACACTGATCGCAAAGGTATCCAGCTGACCCGCGCCCTCAAGAGCCGGCATATTTTCATGCTGTCGCTGGGCGGCGTGATCGGCACAGGGTTGTTCATGGGCTCCGGCGTGACCATCAATCAGGGCGGCCCGGTCGGGGCGATTCTGGCGTATCTGGTCGCTGGTTTCCTGATGTATCTGGTGATGGTCTGTCTGGGCGAACTGTCGGTACAGATGCCGGTGTCGGGTTCGTTCCAGACCCACGCCACTCAATACATCGGGCCAGCCACCGGGTTCATGATCGGTTGGGTGTACTGGATGAGCTGGGCGACCACCGTCGGCCTGGAGTTCACGGCTGCCGGCATGCTGATGACGCGTTGGTTTCCGGCGGTGCCGATCTGGTATTGGTCGGCGCTGTTCGTGGTGGTGCTGTTCGGCATCAACGCCATGGCGACCCGCGCGTTCGGTGAGGCGGAGTATTGGTTTTCGGGGATCAAGGTGGCGGCGATTCTTGGTTTTATCGTGGTCGGCGTGCTGGTGATTTTCGGCGTGATGCCGCTGAGCAGCGGCGCACCGGCACCGATGGCGAGCAACCTGATTGGCGATTCGTTGTTCCCCAACGGTTTGTCCGCGGTGTTCGCGGTGATGATGACGGTGGTCTACGCGTTCCAGGGTTGCGAGATCATGGGCGTGGCCGCCGGCGAAACCGATCAGCCGGAAAAGAGCATCCCTCGGGCGGTGCGCAACGTGGTGTTTCGCGTGCTGATTTTCTATGTGCTGGCGATCATCGTGCTGTCGGCCATCGTGCCATGGCAGCAAGCGGGGTTGATGGAAAGCCCGTTTGTGCAGGTGTTCGACATGGTCGGCATTCCCTACGCGGCCGACTTGATGAATTTCGTGATCCTCACGGCGATCCTGTCGGTGGGCAACTCCGGCCTATATGCCTCGACGCGCATTCTGTGGGCGATGTCGAAAACCGGCATGGCGCCGAAAAGCCTGTCACCGCTGAGCAAGCGCGGCGTGCCGCTGCGAGCGCTGAGCATTACGTTATGCTTTGCACTGGTGTCGCTGATGACCAGCTTCGTTGCCGCCGATACTTTGTTCATGGTGCTGATGGCGGTGAGCGGGATGTCCGGCACGGTGACCTGGATTGTCATCGCGCTGGCGCAGTACAAGTTCCGCAAGGCGTACCTGCGTGAGGGCGGCAAACTCAGCGACCTGAAATACCGCGCGCCGTGGTTCCCGGTCTTGCCGTTGATGTGCATCACGCTGTGCTGCTCGTTGTTTGTGTTCCTGGCACTGGATGAAACCCAGCGACCATCGCTGTATTGGGGCTTCGGGTTTATTGCGCTGTGCTATGGCGCGTACTTCCTGATCCACCGCAAACGGCAGGGCGTGCTGGCGCCGAGTTTGCCGACCGCGTAATTCCTTCAATCCCGCACATCCTTTGTGGAAGCCAGCCTGCTGGCGATAGCGGTGTATCAGTCAACTGAGATGTTGAATGTGATGCCGTCATCGCCAGCAGGCTGGCTCCCACATTTGTTTTTGTGGTGCCTGTGGGCAGTTGTTCGAAGTTGTAACAGCGTTAGCCGCCGGAACCCTGTCTTTTTATAAAAATCCTTTAAATACAAACTGATAGCTGATTTTTACAGCTGTTACAGCTTATTTCCTCGCGGATTGCCGCCTTACTGAACACTCGTTTAGTATGGCCTCAAGTCGCACCACCTCAGACCAATCACAATAATTCGAGGATTCGCATGACTACTCATGATTCTCTGCTCAGTCAGGTCGAAGCAGGCGTTGCCTGGATCACGCTCAATCGCACCGCTCAGCGCAACGCGCTCGACATTCCGACGCTGAAAAACCTGCATGCGTTGCTCGATACCTTTAACGCCGACCCAGCGGTGCGCGTTGTCGTGTTGACGGGAAGCGGCCGCAGCTTCTGTGCCGGTGCTGACCTCGACGAGTGGGCCGATGCCGAAGCCCGGGGCGCACTGGAAACCTATGGCTGGACCGAAACCGCTCACGCCCTGATGACCCGTCTGCACAGCCTGGAAAAACCGACCATCGCTGCCATCAATGGCACCGCCGTCGGCGCCGGGATGGATCTGACCCTGTGCTGCGACCTGCGTATCGCCGGGCAGTCGGCGCGCTTCAAGGCTGGATACACCAGCATGGCCTACTCGCCGGATGCCGGCGCCAGTTGGCACCTGCCACGGCTGATCGGCAGCGAACAGGCCAAGCGTTTGCTGTTCCTCGATGAGTTGTGGGGCGCCGACCGTGCGCTGGCAGCGGGCCTGGTTGGCGAAGTCTGCGCCGACGATCAATTGCTCACCGTTGCCAACGAACTGGCTGCACGCCTGGCTGCCGGGCCGACTTTCGCTTTCGCCCAGACCAAAAAACTCATGCGCGAAGGCGCCGAACGCAGCCTGCCGGAACAACTGCAAGCCGAACTCGCCGCCGGCCTGCTGTGCGGCCGTAGCGAAGACGGCACCGAAGCCTTGCGCGCCGCCATGGAAAAGCGTCCGGCACGCTTCATTGGCCGCTAAGCCCGCACCCACCTATCAGCACACGAACAACAGGTAGCCGCATGAATTTCCAACTGACCCAAGAACAAGAAATGTTGGTGGACTCGGTACGCAGCTTCGTCGAGAAGGAACTGCTGCCTTATGAAACCGAAGTCGACCGCGCTGATGAGGTTTCCCCGGAGCTGGCTGCGCAGATTCGCGGCAAAGCGATCGCCGCCGGTTTCTACGCCTTCAACATGCCGGAAGAAGTTGGCGGTGGTGGTCTGGATTATCTGTCCCAGGCGCTGATCGAACGTGAATTGTCGAAAGTATCCTGGGCCCTGCACGTGTTCGTCGCGCGGCCTTCGAAAATCCTCATGGCCTGCACTGGTGACCAGATCAACGACTACCTGCTGCCATGTATTCAGGGCGAGAAAATCGACTGCTTCGCGCTGACCGAACCGGGTGCCGGTTCCGATGCCAATGCCATCAAGACCCGCGCCGTACGCGAAGGCGACGACTTCATTCTCAATGGCAGCAAGCATTTCATTAGCCACGCCGGCCACGCCGACTTCGCCATTGTTTTCGCCGTGACCGACACCTACGAACACAACGGCCGCAAACGTAACGCGGTAACCTCGTTCCTGGTCGATCGCAACACCCCGGGCATGACCATTCGCCGTGGACCCAAGTGCGTGAGCAACCGTGGTTATCACACCTTCGAAATGTTCTTCGACGACTGCCGCGTTCCGGCCAACAAAGTACTGGGCGAAGTCGGCAAGGGTTGGGATGTGGCCAACGCCTGGCTGACCGCCGGACGCGTGATGGTCGCAGCCAACTGCGTCGGCCAGGCGCAGCGCGCACTCGACGTATCGCTGCAATGGGCGGCGGACCGCAAGCAATTCGGCCAGGCCATCGGCAACTTCCAGGGTGTGTCGTTCAAGCTCGCCGACATGGCCACGCAAATCCGTGCCGCTGAACTGCTGACCCTGCACACCGCCTGGAAAATGGATCAAGGCACCATGACCGATGGCGAAGCCGGCATGGCCAAGTTGTTCGCCAGTGAAGTGCTCGGTCGTGCGGCTGATGAGGCGGTGCAGATTTTCGGTGGCATGGGCCTGATGGATGAAAGTCCGGTGGAGCGGATTTGGCGTAACGCGCGAATCGAAAGGGTTTGGGAAGGCACTTCGGAAATCCAGCGCCACATCATTTCCCGCGAATTGCTGCGGCCACTGTTGCGCTGATCCGTCCGGAGAATGTCCATGTCCCAAACCATTCGCGACAACCTCAAGCGCATGCTCGCGCCGCAACACGTGGCGTTCGTGGGCGGCCGCAGCATGGCGCGCGCCCTCAAGCGCTGTGCCGAGGGCGGCTACCAAGGGCAAATGTGGCTGGTCAACCCGCAACACGACAGCCTGGAAGGCGTGCCGTGCGTGCGCAGCATTGCCGATTTGCCTTGTGGGCCGGACGCGGTGTTCATCGCCACCAACCGCGATTTGACCCTGACCTGCGTCGCCGAACTGGCCGCGATCGATGCTGGCGGTGCGATTTGCTACGCCTCGGGGTTCGCCGAAACCGGCGCCGAAGGCCAGGCGCTGCAACAACAATTGCTTGAAGCCGCAGGCACCATGGCCTTGCTCGGCCCCAACTGCTACGGCTTGCTGGATTACCTGCACAGCTCCGCGCTGTGGCCGGTGGCCCATGGCGGCAAAGCGGTTGAGAAGGGCGTGGCGGTGCTGACCCAGAGTGGCAACTTCGCTTACAACCTGTCGATGAGCGACCGCTCGCTGCCGGTAGCCTACATGGCTTCGGTCGGCAACCAGGCACAACTGGGCGTGGCGGAACTGATGGACGTGTTGCTCGACGAACCTCGGGTAACCGCCATCGGCCTGCACCTTGAAGGCCTGAAAAACGTTCCGGGTTTTGCCCGAGCTGCGCACAAGGCGTTGGAAAAGGGCATTCCGATCATCGCCCTGAAAACCGGTGTGTCGCAGATCGGTGCCGAACTGGCCTTGAGTCACACCAGTTCGCTGTCCGGTTCGGATGCGTTGTACGACGCGCTGTTCGACCGCCTCGGCGTGATCCGCGTCAGTGGCCCGGTGAGTTTTGTTGAAACCCTAAAAGCCGCGGCGTGCGGCAACTTGCCGGCGGGCAACAGCCTGATCGCGCTGGCCTGTTCCGGCGGCGATGCCGGGCTGATTGCCGACTACGCCGAACGCAATGAACTGAGCCTGCCGAAGCTCGACCAAGGGCAGGTCGGCGAACTCGCGCAAGTGCTGCCGAGCTACGCCAACCTGGTCAATCCGCTGGATTTCACCACGGCGATCTGGGGCGATGGCGAGGCGTTGAACCGCATGCTCGACAGCGCGCTGCGCACCGAGGCCGATGCCGCGATGCTGGTGCTCGACTATCCCGCTGAGTTCACTGGCGAGCGCAAGGAATGCGACCTGCTGCTGGAGTTGTATTGCGCAGCATTGAAGCGTCACGGCAAGAGCGGTTTTGTCACCTCGGCGTTCCCCGAATTGCTGCCGGCCCACGCACGCGAACGTCTGCACGCCCAAGGCGTGGCGGCCTTGCAAGGTGTTGAGGATGGTTTGGCCGCGTGGGGCCGCATCGCCGGTTACCAGCGTAATCGTCAAGCCTTGCTGGACTTGGGCGAATCGGCGCTGGTGCCGCTGTGCCCGCAAGCGTTGACCGCTGAAGGTGAGTTGCTCAATGAATGGGATTCCAAACAGGCATTGAAAGCGTTCGGCCTGCCAATCCCCAACGGTGTATTGAGTACGCCGGACAAGGCCCTTCAAGACGCCGAATCCCTGGGATATCCGCTGGTGGTGAAAGCCGTCAGCGCGCAGTTGCCACACAAGACCGAAGCCGGTGCCGTGGCACTGAACCTCAAGGATGGCGCTGCATTAAGCGCTGCACTGGAAAAAATGAGCGCAAGCATCGCCGCTTATGCGCCGGGCGTACCTTTCGATCAATTGCTGTTGGAGCCGATGGCCAAAGCGCCGTTGGCCGAGCTGATTGTCGGCATCAAGCGCGAAAACGATTTTGGCCTGGCGCTGGTGATTGGCGCTGGCGGGATTCTGGTTGAGTTACTCAAGGACAGTCGCAGCCTGTTGCTGCCGACCACCGACGGCGCCATCCGCAATGCCGTGCTCAGCCTGCGCAGTGCCCCGTTGCTGCAAGGTTTTCGCGGTCGTGAAGCGGCGGACCTGGAAGCGCTGGTCGCCGCCATTCGTGCGGTCGCCGATTACGCCTGCGAAAACGCCGCGCAATTGCTTGAACTCGATGTGAACCCATTGTTGGTCGGTGCCGATGGCACGACTGCGGTCGATGCGTTAATTCGTCTCGGCCATGCGTGAGGACCTGAACATGCAAAGCAAAACCTTGACCGGTGGCCAGGCGCTGGTGCGTCTGCTGGCCAATTACGGCGTCGATACCGTGTTCGGCATTCCGGGCGTACACACGCTGGAGCTCTATCGCGGCTTGCCCGGCAGTGGCATCCGCCACGTGCTGACACGTCACGAACAGGGCGCCAGTTTCATGGCCGACGGCTATGCGCGGGTCAGCGGGAAACCTGGTGTGTGCTTCGTCATCACCGGCCCCGGTGTGACCAACGCCGCCACCGGCATCGGCCAGGCGTACGCCGACTCGATCCCGATGCTGGTGATTTCCAGCGTCAACCACACCGCCAGCCTCGGCAAGGGTTGGGGCATCCTTCACGAGTGTCAGGATCAGCGCGCGATGACCGCGCCGATCACCGCTTTCTCCGCCGTGGCGCTGACTGCCGAAGACCTCCCGGAACTCGTCGCCCGTGCCTACGCAGTGTTCGACAGCGAGCGCCCGCGCCCGGTGCACATTTCGGTGCCGTTGGACGTGTTGGCAGCCCCGATTACCCGGGACTGGAGCAACGACGTGGTGCGCCGTCCGGGGCGTGGCCCGGCAGCCGCCACGGTGCTCGATGAAGCGGTGGCCAAACTCAACAGTGCAAAACGGCCAATGATCATCGCCGGTGGCGGTGCGCTGAATGCTGTTTCGCAGCTGCAAGAAATCAGCAGCCGATTGGCCGCGCCGCTGTTCACCAGCGTCGCCGGCAAAGGCTTGCTGCCTCCGGACGCGCCACTCAACGCCGGTTCATCGCTGTGCGTGGAGCCGGGCTGGAACTTGATTGCCGAAGCCGACGTGGTACTGGCCGTCGGCACCGAAATGGCCGACACCGATTACTGGCGCGAGCGCCTGCCGCTCAATGCTGAACTGTTGCGGGTGGACATCGATCCGCGCAAGTTCAACGACTTCTATCCGTGCGCCGTGGCATTGCATGGCGACGCGCAACAAACCCTCAGTGGCTTGCTTGAGCGCCTGCCGTCCAACGTGCGTGATGCCAGCGCCGCGATTGCCTCGGTGGCCGCGCTGCGTGAAGCGGTCAAGGCCAGTCACGGCCCATTGCAGTCGATCCACCAATCGATTCTCGAGCGCATCGCCGCCGAGCTGCCGGACAACGCCTTCATCAGCACCGACATGACTCAACTGGCCTACACCGGCAACTACGCCTTCGACAGCCTGGCGATCCGCAGTTGGTTGCACCCGACTGGCTACGGCACTTTGGGCTACGGCTTGCCGGCCGGCATCGGCGCCAAGTTCGGTGCGCCGCAGCGTCCGGGCCTGGTGTTGGTGGGCGATGGCGGTTTCCTCTACACCGCCCAGGAACTGGCCACCGCCGTGGAAGAGCTGGACAGCCCACTGGTGGTATTGCTGTGGAACAACGACGCGCTCGGGCAAATCCGCGACGACATGCTCGGCCTCGATATCGAACCGATCGGCGTACTGCCACGCAATCCGGATTTCGCTGCCCTGGCCCGTGCGTTCGGTTGCACCGTGAGCCAGCCGCAAAGTTTGGCCGAATTGCAAACCGACCTGCGCCACGGCTTCAAGCGCAACGGCGTGACCCTGATCGAACTCAAGCATGCCTGCGTTCGCTGAAATAACGTGACACCAGAATCTGTAGCAGCTGCCGAGGTACGAGGCTGCGTCGGGCTGCGAAGCGGCCCCCGAGGGCGGTCCTGCGGACACGCAACGCAGCCTCGTACCTCGGCAGCTGCTACAGGGATCCTGTTTATAGGAGCAAAGCCATGCGCTTTTCCGATCTGACTCAACGTATTGCCGGTGACGGCGCCGCCGCGTGGGACATTCATTACCGCGCCCTGGCGCTGCGCGAACAGGGCGAAGACATTTTGCTGCTGTCCGTGGGCGATCCGGATTTCGACACGCCGCAACCCATCGTGCAGAGCGCCATCGACAGCCTGCTGAACGGCAACACGCACTACGCCGAGGTGCGCGGCAAGCGTGCCCTGCGTGAAGCCATCGCCAAGCGTCATCAACAACGCAGCGGCCAATCCGTTTCGGCGGATCAGGTCACCGTACTGGCCGGGGCGCAGTGCGCGCTGTTCAGCGTGGCCCAGTGCGTACTCAATCCCGGTGACGAAGTGATCGTCGCCGAGCCGATGTACGTCACTTACGAAGCCGTGTTTGGTGCTTGCGGTGCTGTGGTCGTGCCGGTGCCGGTGCGTTCGGAAAACGGTTTTCGCGTGTTGCCCGAAGACGTGGCTGCGCGCATCACACCGCGCACCCGGGCGCTGGCCTTGAACAGTCCGCACAACCCGTCGGGCGCGAGTTTGCCACGCAACACTTGGGCTGCTTTGGCTGAGCTGTGCATCGGTCACGACCTGTGGCTGATTTCCGATGAGGTCTACAGCGAACTGCTGTTTGAAGGCGAGCATGTCAGCCCGGCGAGTTTGCCCGGTATGGCCGAGCGCACGGCGACCCTCAACAGTCTGTCGAAATCCCACGCCATGACCGGTTGGCGCGTCGGTTGGGTGGTGGCGCCGCCATCGCTGGCCGCGCACCTGGAAAACCTTGCGCTGTGCATGCTCTACGGTTCGCCGGACTTCATTCAGGACGCCGCCGTGGTGGCGCTGGAAAGCAACCTGCCGGAACTGGAAGCGATGCGTGAGGCCTATCGCCAGCGCCGTGATCTGGTGTGTGACTCCCTCGCTGATTGCCCCGGCATCCGCGCGCTGAAACCCGATGGCGGGATGTTCGTGATGGTCGACATCCGCGAAACCGGGCTCAGCGCCCAGGCGTTTGCCGATCGCCTGCTTGATCGCCACGGTGTTTCGGTGCTGGCCGGCGAAGCCTTTGGCCCAAGCGCCGCCGGGCACATTCGCCTGGGGCTGGTGGTCGGTGCTGAACCGTTGCGCGATGCCTGCCAGCGCATTGCCCATTGTGCCCACGAATTGATGGAGGCCCAGCTTCATGCTTAACCACAAGACACTGTTTATTGATGGCCGTTGGCAAACTCCGTCAGGGAAGGGGACTGCCGAGGTGATCAATCCGGCCACCGAAGAAGTCGCCGGGAGCGTGCCGCTGGGCGATGAGCGCGACGTCAACAACGCGGTCGCCGCCGCGCGCAAGGCCTTCGAATCCTGGTCGCGCACCCCCGCCAGCGTGCGCGCCGGCTACATCCGCGCACTGGCCGAGCAACTGCGCAATCGTGCCGACGAGATGGCATCGGTCATCACCGCTGAATTGGGCATGCCGGTGCAGTGGTGCCGCTCGGTGCAAGTGGACGGTCCGATCATCGGCCTTGAGCAATACGTCGAACTGGCCCACCTGATGGATGAAGTGCGCGAAGTCGGAAACTCGCTGGTGATCCGCGAAGCCGTCGGCGTCTGTGCCTTCATCAACCCGTGGAATTACCCGCTGCATCAATTGATCGGCAAACTCGCCCCGGCGTTGGCCGCCGGTTGCACAGTGGTGGTCAAGCCGAGTCAGGAAACACCGCTGCACGCGTTTTTGCTCGCGCAGATGATCGAAGCCATCGGCCTGCCGGCCGGCGTGTTCAACCTGGTCAGCGGGCCAGGTTCGAAAGTTGGTGAAGCACTGGCCAAACACCCCGACGTCGACATGGTTTCGTTCACCGGCTCCACCGGCGCTGGCGTGCGCGTGGCGCAAGCGGCGGCGCCTTCGGTGAAAAGGGTGTGCCTGGAACTCGGCGGCAAGTCGCCGCTGCTGATCGCTGAGGATGCCGACCTGGCTGCGGCGGTGCGCTACGGCGTGCAGGACGTGATGATCAATTCCGGACAAACCTGCACCGCGTTGACTCGCATGCTGCTGCCGGCCAATCGTTATGCCGAAGCCGTTGAATTGGCGCTCACTGAAACCCTGAGCCTGCGCATGGGCGATCCACTCGACCCGCAAAGTTTCCTCGGCCCGATGTGTTCGGCCGGGCAAAAACGCACCGTGCTCGATTACATCAAGGTCGGTCAGCAGGAAGGTGCGCGTCTGCTGTGCGGCGGTGACACGCCGGCAGCGTTTGAGCGCGGCTTTTATGTCAGCCCGACGCTGTTTGCCGACGTCGACAACCGCATGCGCATCGCCCAGGAAGAGGTCTTCGGCCCGGTGCTGTGCCTGATTCCGTACAGCGATGAAGCGCAGGCGATCCAGATCGCCAACGACTCGCCATTCGGCCTGTCCAGCGGTGTGTGGGCCGGCAGTGCCGAGCGGGCCTTGCACCTGGGACGGCAGCTGCGCGCCGGCCAGTGCTTTCTCAATGGCGCGGCGTTCAATTATCAGGCGCCGTTCGGTGGCTACAAACAATCGGGCAATGGCCGGGAGTGGGGGGAAGAAGGGCTGAATGAATTCGTTGAAGTGAAGGCGATCCAGGTGTGACCGTTGGCGATTCAAACGTTGTACGCACCGGGCCATGGCCCGGTGCTTTGCGTGGCTTTGAATTGGTATTCCATTAGCGTTTGATCAGGGGCAATGCAATGAGCGATAACAAAAACAAGATTACTCAAGCGAACCATGAACTCAGCTTCCCGCGCAGAGACTTCCTGAAGTACAGCGCGACAGCGGCTGCGGTGGCCGGGGCGTTCTCCATGGGCCTGCCGTTTGGCGCGTTCGCCGGCGAAGCCACCCCCAAACCTGGCGGCGTCCTGCGCCTGGGTCTGGCTGGGGGCAGCACCACGGATTCCAGGGACCCGGGCTCGTGGGCCGACACCTTCACCTTCGTCGGTTTCTCGGCGGTCTATAACACCCTCACCGAAATTGCCGTCGACGGCACGGCGATCCCCGAACTGGCCGAGAGCTGGACCTCAACGCCCGATGCACGTATCTGGACCTTCAAAATCCGGCCCGGCGTGACCTTCCACAACGGCAAAACCCTGGACGCCAATGACGTGGTGGCGTCGATCCAGCATCACCTGGGCGAACAATCCACCTCGGCGGCCAAAACCGTGCTCGGCGATGTCGCCAAGGTCAGCGCCAGTGGCAGCGACAGCGTGGTGTTCGAACTGAAGTCGGGCAACGCCGATTTCTCCTATGTGGTCGCCGATTATCACCTGGCGATCATGCCGAGCAAGGACGGCGTGCCTGACTGGAAGGCCGGCGTCGGCACCGGCGGTTATCGCCTCAAGGACTTCGAACCGGGCGTGCGCATGACCCTGGAACGCAGCCCGGACTACTGGAAACCGGGGCGCGCGCATTTCGCCAGCGCCGAACTGATCGCCATTGCCGACGGTGCAGCGCGGGTCAACGCGCTGGTCACCGGGCAAGTGGACGTGATCAACAAGGTCGACCTGAAAACCGTGGCGTTGCTCAAGCGCAACCCGAACCTGGTGATCGAAGAAACCAAAGGCGCGCAGCACTACACCTTCCCGATGCTGACCGACAGCCAGGTGTTCCAGAACAACGACGTACGCCTGGCGATGAAGCACGCAATCAACCGCGAAACCCTGTTGGCGTCGGTGCTTCACGGCTATGGCCTGGTGGGCAACGACCACCCGATCCAGCCGGGCAGCCGCTTCATCAACACGGCGCTGGAGCAGCGCACCTACGATCCGGACAAGTCGCGTTTCTACCTGAAAAAGGCCGGTATGGATTCGCTCAAGGTCCGCCTGCAAGCCTCCGACGCGGCGTATACCGGCGCGGTTGACGCTTCGGTGCTGTTCAAGGAGCAAGCGCGCGCGGCCGGGATCGACATCGACGTGGTGCGTGAACCGGCCGATGGGTTCTTCTCCAATGTGTGGATGAAGCAACCGTTCACCACCTCGTTCTGGTACAGCAGCCTGACGGCCGACCGCATGTTCAGCATCGGTTACGCCAAAGGCGCGGCGTGGAACGAAACCCATTGGGACAATCCGCGTTTTAACCAATTGCTCAACGCCGCCCGTGGCGAGATGAACGAACCGCTGCGCCGCGAGATGTACAACGAAATGCAGGGGCTGTGCCGCGACGAGGGCGGGGCGATTGTTCCGTTGTTTGCCAGCTCTGTGGCAGCGCGATCCAACCGCGTGGTGCACGGCGGGCAGACGGCGCCGTATGGCGAGCTGGATGGGTTGCGGGTGATTGAGCGGTGGTGGCAGGCGTGAAACTTCGACCTATCAACCCATGAAGATCCCTGTGGGAGCGGGCTTGCCCGCGATGGCGTCGTATCAGTCGACATAGATGTTGGCTGACCTATCGCTATCGCTGGCAAGCCAGCTCCCACAGTGGAATTTGCAATCTTCACCAGCGTGCCCAATTCAAGGAACCGCACGATGAGAAGTATTTTCAAGCTGTTAGGGCAGCGCTTGGCCTTGGGCCTGCTGTCGCTGTTCGCCGTATCGGTGATTATCTTTCTCGCCGTCGGCCTGCTCCCGGGCGATATCGCCCAGGCCATGCTCGGCCAGTCGGCCACCCCAGAAACAGTGGCAGCTTATCGCGCGCAACTGGGCCTGGATTTGCCGCCGCTGACCCGTTTCGGCCACTGGATCTGGCAATTGCTGCACGGCGATCTCGGCGTATCACTGGCCAACCAGCGGCCCATCGCCGAACTGGTTGCCAGCCGCTTGGGCAACACCTTCAGCCTCGCCTTGTTGGCGGCGCTGGTGTCCGTGCCATTGGCGTTGCTGCTGGGCATGCTCGCCGCGTTGTACCGCAACAGTTGGTTCGACCGCTTGCTCAACACCTCGGCCCTGAGCGCGGTGTCGTTCCCCGAGTTCTTTGTCGCTTACATCTTGATTTTGGTGTTCGCGGTGAAGGTCAACTGGTTCCCGAGCATTTCCAACCTGGCACCGGACGCCTCGCTGGGCACGATACTGGAACGCTCGGTATTGCCGGTGGCGACCCTCAGCCTGGTGGTGATTGCACAGATGATGCGCATGACCCGCGCTTCCCTGATCAACCTGCTGGCCAGCCCCTACATCGAAATGGCCCGGCTCAAAGGCATCAGCCAGTCGCGGATCATCTTCCGCCACGCGCTGCCCAACGCGTTGGCGCCGATCGTCAACGTCGTCGCATTGAACCTGGCGTATCTGGTGGTCGGCGTGGTGGTGGTCGAGGTGGTGTTCGTGTATCCGGGGCTTGGCCAGTTGCTGGTCGACTCGGTCGCCAAACGCGACATCCCGGTGGTGCAGGCGTGCAGCCTGATCTTCGCCGCGACTTACATCCTGCTCAATACCAGCGCCGACGTGCTGTCGATTGCCAGCAATCCACGCTTGATGCATCCGAAGGGGTAAGACCATGGGCCTGTTGAAACAGTTGTGGCGGGCGCCACTGAGCGCCAAGTTCGGGTTACTGATCATTGTGTTGTACATCCTGGTGGCACTGTTCGCGCCGGTGCTGGCGCCGTTCGGGGAAACCCAGGTGGTGGGTGAGGGCTTTGCGCCCTGGGGCGGTCAGTTCCTTTTAGGCACCGATAACCTGGGGCGCGACATGTTCAGCCGTTTGGTCTACGGCGCACGCAATACCCTGGGCATTGCGTTCCTGACCACGGTGCTGGCGTTCTTGCTTGGCGGCACGTGCGGTTTGATCGCGGCGATCAAGGGCGGTTGGGTTGATCAAGGGTTGTCGCGGGTGGTGGACATCCTGATGGCGATCCCGCAACTGATCTTCGCCTTGCTGATCCTCAGCGTGGTCGGCACCACGGCGACATCGCTGGTGCTGGTGATTGCGCTGCTGGATGCAACACGGGTGTTTCGCCTGTCCCGCGCCGTGGCGATGAACGTGGTGGTGCAGGACTTCGTCGAAGCCGCCCGGCTGCGCGGTGAAGGCCTGTATTGGCTGGTCACCCGCGAAGTACTGCCAAACGCAGCGGCGCCGTTGATTGCCGAATTCGGCTTGCGCTTCTGCTTCGTGTTCCTGTTCATCAGTGCGCTGTCGTTTCTCGGCCTGGGCATTCAACCGCCGACTGCCGACTGGGGCAGCATGGTGCGTGACAACGCCGTACTGATCACCTTCGGTGACATCAGCCCGTTGCTGCCCGCCCTGGCCGTGGCGTTGATCACGGTCAGCGTCAACTTCGTCGTCGACTGGATGCTGCACAAATCCAGCGGACTCAAGGAATGCTGAACATGACAACTTCAAAACCTTTGCTGGAAATCCGTGACCTGCACATCGAAGGTCATTACGAAGACGCCTGGCATCCGCTGATCAAGGGCATCGACCTGACCTTGCAACGCGGAGAGGTGCTTGGGTTGATCGGTGAGTCTGGCGCGGGCAAGTCGACGCTTGGCTTGTCGGCTATGGGCTACACCCGTGACGGTTGCCGGATCACCGGAGGCTCGGTGCATTTCGACGGCATCGATTTGCTCAAGGCCAAACCCGATGCCCTGCGCAAATTGCGCGGTTTGCGCATTGCCTATGTGGCACAGAGCGCAGCGGCCTCGTTCAACCCGGCCCATCGGCTGATCGATCAACACGTGGAAACCGCCGTCAAGAACGGCGGCATGAGCCGTGAACAGGCCATGCGCGAAGCGGTGGAACTGTACCGCGTGCTGCGCCTGCCCAATCCCGAAACCATCGGCCAACGCTATCCGCATCAGGTCTCCGGCGGCCAGTTGCAGCGGGTGATGACCGCGATGGCCATGGCCTGCCACCCGGACCTGATCATCTTCGACGAACCGACCACCGCGCTCGACGTCACCACGCAGATCGAAGTGCTGGCGGCGATACGCGATGCGGTGGCCACCTACGGCAGCGCCGCGATCTACATCAGCCATGACCTGGCGGTGGTCGCGCAAATGGCCGACCGGATCATGGTGTTGCGCCACGGCAAACTGGTCGAAGAGGCCGAAACCCGCAAGATGCTCGGCGACCCGCAGGAGGATTACACCAAGTCGCTGTGGGCGGTGCGCAGCTTCCGCACCGAGCCCAAGGCATTGCCACAGCAGGAACAGCCGCTACTGGAATTGCGCAAGAGTTGCGCCAGTTACGGCCACCAACCGGTGCTGCATGATGTTTCGCTGAAGCTTTATCGCGGGCAGACCCTGGCAGTGATCGGCGAGTCCGGCAGTGGCAAGAGCTCTACGGCGCGCTTGATCACCGGCTTGCTGCCACCGACGTATGGCGAGGTACTGTATGACGGCCACCCGTTGCCCGCGGACTTTCGTCAGCGCAGCAAGGAGCAACTGCGGCGCATCCAGATGATTTACCAGATCCCGGACACGGCATTGAACCCGCGCCAACGCATCGTCGATATCATCGGTCGCCCGCTGACCTTTTATCTGGGCCTCAAAGGCAAGGCCATGCGCGCCCGGGTCGCCGAGTTGCTGGAGATGATTGAACTGGACCCGGCAACGTTCATGGAGCGTCAGCCCCGGGAGTTGTCCGGCGGACAGAAACAACGCATCTGCATTGCCAGGGCACTGGCGGCCGACCCACAATTGATCATCTGCGATGAAGTGACCTCTGCCCTCGACCAACTGGTGGCTGAAGGTGTGCTCAAGTTGCTCAACCGCATTCAACAACAGCTTGGCGTTGCCTACCTGTTCATCACCCATGACGTCGCCACGGTGCGGGCGATTGCCGATGAAGTGCTGGTGATGCAACGGGGCAGGGTGGTCGACCACGGCTCGCGCAGCCAGATTTTCACGCCACCGCATCAGGACTACACCGGACTGCTGTTCTCCTCCGAACCGCAAATGGACCCGGACTGGCTCGACCGCTTGTTGGCCAGCCGCGGCACGAATTCAAACCCTACGCTGGAAAAAGTCTAAGGAGCCACCATGAAAGTATTGATCGTCCACGCTCACCCGGAACCAAAGTCCTTCACCGCTGCACTGCGCGATCAGGCGGTCGCCACCCTTGAAGCCCAAGGCCATGAAGTGCAGGTCAGCGATCTGTACAAAATGAACTGGAACCCGGTGGCCAGCGACGCGGACTTCTCGAATCGGGAGAATCCTGAGTACCTGGTCTATGCGCTGGAACAGCGTCTGGGCGTGAAAAGCCAATCGCTGGCTGCCGACATCCAGGCTGAACTGGATAAGCTGCTGTGGGCCGACCTGCTGATCCTCAACTTTCCGATCTTCTGGTTCTCCGCCCCGGCCATGCTCAAGGGCTGGATCGACCGAGTGCTGGTGTCAGGTATCTGTTATGGCGGCAAGCGTTTCTACGATCAGGGTGGTTTGGCCGGCAAGAAAGCGCTGGTGACAGTAACCTTGGGCGGGCGCGAACACATGTTTGGCGACGGCGCGATTCATGGTCCGTTGGAGGACATGTTGCGGCCGATTTTGCGTGGTACTTTGGCTTATGTTGGTTTCGATGTGCTGGAACCGTTCGTGGCCTGGCATGTGCCCTACATCACTGAAGAGGCGCGCCAGCAATTTCTGGTCGATTACGCCCACCGGCTGCAGCATCTGAGTGATGACCAGCCGCTGGCGTTTCCGAAACTGGCGCAGTTCGACGACAAGCTCTATCCACTGACCACAGCCTGACCGATCCACACCCCCTGTAGGAGCTGCCGAAGGCTGCGATCTTTTGACTTTGTTTTTAAAGCAAGATCACAAGATCGCAGCCTTCGGCAGCTCCTACGGGGTTGGGCGGTGTTTCCATCTCTGGTGTCACACCACAAATCCATGTGGGAGCTTTGCTGCAAATCCCCCACCATTGTTCTGAATACGCAAACACTGAAGTCGCCGAGAATGGAATTGTTGGTGCAGTGGCTGGCTTGTAGCCTCCATTACGCCGAACACCACGATCCGCCAACGGTCGGGTGGTGAACTACAATCTTTCAGGCGTGAATCACGCTCATTGCGGAGGTCATCATGAAAAGGTTGCCACCCATCGGCCTGTGCGTCGCTTTGTCGCTTTTCAGTGCCCAAGGCTGGGCACAATCGGTGGTGCCGATGAAAGGCCAGAGTTCGCAACAGACCCAGACAGACATCACCGAGTGCAATAACATCGCCGCCAGCCAAACGTCCTCGACCTCGTCGACACCGTCCGGCGGTCGAATCAAGGGCGCCGCGGCGGGCGCTGCTGCCGGCGCGACCGCCGCGCAGGTACGCGGGCGTCAGCATGACGAGTTTTATGATCGCGTCGATGACGACAACAAACAGGATTATCGCCAGGACCGCGCAAAACAAACCGCCGCTGCTGGCGCAGTGGTTGGCGGTTCTCGCCAGCGCCAGGACCGCCGCGAGCAGGAGAAAACCAACACCGCCAATACCGCCACGGCTTACTCCAGCTGCCTGCAAGGCAAGGGCTATCAAGTCAATCCCTGACAAAACAAGCCCTGTAACAGCTGGCGCAAGATCACACGATGCGGTGTATCAGTTTCATCGCGAGTGCAAGGTTTACGACTGCTCCACAGCCGAACGCAGGCTACGCCAGCTGCTACGAAAGCCAGCGCCTATCTTGTAGCAGCTGCCGAAGGCTGCGTTCGGCTGCGAAGCAGACGCCATCGGTGGCTGGACCATACGACTGCTCCGCAGCCGGACGCAGGCTGCTACGAAACTGTGTAGGAACGGGTTCGTTGTTCCAACAGATAGACCATCAGGCACGCATACAGCGTTACACCGATAAACAGCGCCATGCGGACCGCGAATGCAGTCTGTACGTCTTTGCCTGAGGTACTGTCCTGCACCGATTGGCCCAGCAGGATAATCAGGGTCATCAGGCTGTTGAGCGAGAACCCCGGGCTCAGGCGTCCGGGCTTCAGGCCGTAGAGCTTGCGCGCCACGATCAGTGCGAACAGCAGCATCCATAAAAAGAACATCCACAGGTGCACGAACAGGCTCAGCGCGTTCCAGAACAGGAAGGCCAGCAGGCCGCCGAGCAGGGTCGAACCGATTAGCTCGCGGGCGGCGTTGCGCGCGCTGGTCGTCTCGCTCTGCTGTCCGAGGTTGACGGCCTTGAGCACGATCGGCAGGTACGTGGTCGGATCGATCAATGCCAGCAAGAAGGCCGGGATTACGATCAGCGTGGCACGCAATGCCACCCGGTCGACTTCGCTCGCTGGAAAAATCGGCGGGGCGGGCGGCGGTGGGGCGTTGGCCGGTTCAGGGAATAGCCAATGGCTGAACATGCCGACGACCACGGCGAGAATCAGCCCTGCCACCATGGCCTTGATGACCATCACCGCAAGACCAAAATCAGCCACGCCCGCCGAAGAGATCATGGTCAGGCCGATCACCAGAAACGTCACGATCAGGTTACTGCCGCCGCGCAAGCCAAACCGAAAAACCACAAATAAACATAGGCCGATGACCAGCACCCCGCTGTTGGGGTAGTACCGTAGCAGCGGGATCATCAGCAGGCCGGTGCCGGTGGTCAGCATCGCCGCCAGCGCCAACACCACCGCGGCCTTGAGCGGTAGCGGGCGATTGGCGGACGCCAGCACCAGCGCGCACAACACCGGCGCCAGAAACGGGATCGGCAGCGCCAGGCCAAAACTGACCGCCAGGCACACGGCCGTGCCAGTGGCCAGGCGCAATGCACGCTGCGCCCTCGGCGTGCGTTGTGGCCTAGTAAACATACGACAGCCAGCTCATCAGTCGCAGGAACACCCGGCCCAGCGGGTTCAACAGGTTGCCTTCGGAAGGAAACGCCATCACTTCCGCCTGACCGCCCGCGCGAATGCCGCGGTTGTCACGCAGCATCGCCAGCGACTCCGGGGAAAACTCGATGATCACGGGAAAACGCTGGGCCGGACGCAGCCAGTCACGGCTGTTCTGCACGGTCGGCAGGCTGCCGGGCGCGGCGGGTTGGCCAACGCTGACGCCGTAGCCGATGCTGCGGATACGCCCCTGGAACACTTCGCCGGGCAGGGCATCGAGCACAATCGACACTGGCGTTTCGGGCTTGACCAGACCGAGATTGTTTTCGGTCATGTCGGCGCTGATCCACACATCGTGGATGGCAATCAGGGTCATGACCGGGTTGCCGGCAGCGGCAAACTGGCCGACGTCGGTGCGCAAGTCGGTGATCAGACCGGCCGAGCGGGCGTGGATCTGTGTATTGGAAAGGTCCAGCTCGGCTTTCGACAGCGCGGTGGCGGCGCTGCGCAACTGGGCGTTGTCTTCCTCGCTGCCGCCTTCGGTTTCACGGGCACGCTGGACCTCGGCGCGGGCGGCGGCAACCTTGCTGACGGCGGCTTCGCGGTTGGCGCGGGAGACTTCCAGCAGGCGCACGGAAATGGTCCCCGGGTCTTCGCGATACAACCCTTCAAGCCGTTGATTGTCCTGGCGCGCCTTGAGCTCATTGGCCTGCGCCGCGCGCAAATTGGCCTGGGCCGAGGCAATACCGGCAGTGCTCGCGCCGATCTTCCGGCGGGTGGACTCAAGGTCGGCACGGGCGCGGTCGACGGCAATCTGATAAGGCTGCGGGTCGATCTCGAAAATCACTTCCCCGGCCTTGACGTCCTGATTGTTGCGCACGTTGACGCGGACCACCCGGCCCGAGACTTCCGCCGCCACCGGGATCACGAAGGCACCCACCCGCGCTTGTTGGGTATACGGCGTGAAGCGGTCGGCCAGCAGATACCACGCCAGGCTCACGGCGATCAGCAGCAGCACCCACTTGATGCCTTTTTTGGTGGGGTCGGCGACCGGTTCGGCGGGCGGCGGGGAGGGCGCGTCGGGAGCAACGGGCGCGGCTTCACTCATGGGCTTTTACCTGATTGGGCAAAGGGGAGACGGGCTGGTCAGCGGAGGGTTCATTCAGCAGATCGCCCCAGTCGGTGCGTTGCTCCATTTGCTTGCGCGTGGTGGAGTCGACTTTGGCTTGTGCGCTGTACCAACCGCCGCCAAGCGCCTTGTATAGGGCAATCACGTTGCTCACCGCATCACCGCGACTGAGCAAGTAACTGTCCTGAAGTTCGAGCAGCGCGCGTTGTGCGTCGAGTACGCGCTGGAAATCCGAATAGCCTTCGCGGTACAGCGCGTTGGCCAGTTCCAGTGAACGTTTGGCGGCGCCTTCGGCTTCGCGCAGGATGCGTTCGCGCTGCAACGAGCGGGTCAAACCATTGGCCGCGTCATCCGCCTCGCGCGCGGCTTGACGGACCTTGTCGCGGTAGGACTCGATCAATTGCTGCAAGCGCGCATCCTGCACGCGCACGTTGTTGCTGATGCGGCCATAGTCGAACACGTTCCAGCGCAGGCTGGGGCCGCCGACCAGATCGAGGCTGCGCGAGGTGCCGCTCAAGGTGTCGGCGGACCAGACGATGCTGCCCAGTAATGTCAGCGACGGGTAGAAATCGGTTTCGGCGACGCCAATCAATGCCGACTGGGCGGCGACATTCAGTTCGGCGGCGCGCACATCAGGCCGTCGCAACAGCAGATTGGCCGGGACATCCTGCAGCACGGCGCGGTCTACCAGCGGGATCAGCCCGATGTTTTCCGCCATCAGCGGCAGCGCGCCAGGCGGGCGGCCGATCAACACCGCCAGCGCATTGCGGATACGTCCGATCTGGTCCTCAAGCACGGGGATGGTGCTCAAGGTGCCCAGGTATTGAGTCTTGGCTTGTTGCAGGTCGAGTTCCGGGGTCTGGCCGCTGTGGAACAGCTTCTCGGTGATTTCGTAATTGCGCTGTTGCTGGCGGGCGTTTTCCCGGGCCACCCGTAAGCGCGCCTCGGTGGTACGCAGGGAGAAATAAGTGTCGGCCACCTGTGCCCGCAGCAAGACCAGCGCATCTTCATAGTTGGCTTCGGCCGCGAAGTAGCTGGCATCGGAAGACTCGATTGCACGGCTGAACCGTCCCCAGAAATCCAGCTCCCACCCGACATCGAACCCGCCGCTGTGCTGCCAGAAATGGCTGTCGACCGGATTATTGCCGCCGTACTGCCGGCGATTGACATACAAGCTGTCAACGCTGACCTGTTGCAATTGCGGGTAGAGACCGCTTTGAGCGATACCCAATTGCGCCCGGGCTTCCATGACGCGCAATCCGGCGATTTTCAGGCTGGAATTGTGGGCATCGGATTCGGCGATCAACTGGTCCAGCGCCGGGTCGGAAAACACGTGCCACCATTGGCGGATGTCCGGGTAAACCGCGCGTTGGCTGGCATGTTCAAGGGCCGGGGTGTTCCAGTGATCGATCCACGGCTCACCGGGCGATTGAAAGTCCGGCCCCAACCGTACGCAACCGCCCAAGACGAGCAGGGCGGTGAGCGACAGTTGGCGGGTTCCTGAATGCATCGCGCGTTTTCCGACCAAGAAACATCACAGCAGCATAGACGCCTGAAAGGCAGCCGTTCTGATTCCATGCAGCGCTGCGCAAAAACGCCACCACTGTCGTAAAAACGACCTGTTTACGCTGAACGCGAACCCCCGTGACTTTTCTGTTGAACGAGTGTTCAGCTTGGTCTATGTTCGTTCCACCTTCTTTCCCGGCTGGTTGCGGGCTTGCGTTTCTTCTATTTGAACGAGGCACTGGCATGCGGTTTTCACCCTTTGTTGAGCGGATCTCAGGACAAGGCGTTGCCGCCTGGGATATTCACAATGCGGCGTTCGAAGCCCGCCGCAATGGTGAGGATGTGATCATTCTCAGCGTCGGCGACCCGGATTTCCCCACCCCGGATTTCATCACCGATGCCGCCATCCAGGCGCTGCGCGAAGGCGACACTCACTACACCGAAATCGCTGGCCGCCTGGCATTGCGCGAAGCCATCGCCGCGCGCTACGCCAAGCTGTTCGGGCGCGAGGTGCAAGCTGAAAACGTGATCACCGTGGCCGGGGCGCAGAACGCTCTGTTCGTGACGTCGATGTGCCTGCTCAGTGCGGGTGACGAGGTGATTGCTCTCGATCCGATGTACGTGACCTACGAAGCAACCCTCAAAGGTTCTGGCGCCACGCTGGTGCGGGTACCGTGCTCGGCGATGGATGACTTCCGTCTCGATGCCGCCGTGCTGGCCAAGGCCATTACCCCGCGAACCCGGGCTATTTTCCTGTCCAACCCGAACAACCCCACTGGCGTGGTGCTCAATCGCGAAGAGCTGCAGGCCATTGCAGACCTGGCGATCGCCCATGACCTGTGGGTGGTCGTCGACGAGGTCTACGAGAGCCTGTCTTTCGAACGCGAACACCTGAGCCTGGCAGCATTGCCCGGCATGGCCGAACGTTGCGTGGTCATCGGCAGCCTGTCGAAATCCCACGCCATGACCGGTTGGCGAATTGGCTGGATTGTTGCCGATCCTGCGCTCATTGCGCATGCCGAAACCCTGGTGCTGAGCATGCTCTACGGCTTGCCGGGGTTCGTCATGGAAGCCGCGCTCAAGGCGGTCGAGGCCCACGCCGAGGTGACCCACGGCATGCGCGACATTTATCGTCGTCGCCGCGATCTGGTGGTTGATGGCTTGGCCGACTGCCCGGGCATTGCTGTGCTCAAGCCTGATGCCGGCATGTTCGTGCTGGTGGACGTGCGTGGCACGGGTCTGACATCGCTGGAGTTCGCCTGGCGTCTGTTGCGTGAAGCGCGGGTTTCGGTACTCGATGCGGCGGCGTTTGGCGAGCCGGCGCAAGGTTTCGTACGACTGTCCTTTACCCTCGGTGAAGAACGACTGGCTGAGGCCTGTCAGCGCATTCGTGATTTCGTCCTGGTGTTGAAGGGCGAAGCACCACGGCCGGTGATCACCAGCGTAGCGACTGAGGCACAGGCCGAACCGAGCGCCGCGCGGACCATGATCGAAGTCGATCAGTTGCATAAACGCTTCGGCAATATCGAGGTGCTCAAGGGCGTGTCCCTGACCGCTCGCGAAGGTGAAGTGATCTCGCTGATCGGTGCCAGCGGCTCGGGTAAAAGTACGCTGCTGCGCTGCATCAACATGCTCGAAGTGCCGGATCAGGGGCGGATCCTGGTCGACGGCGAAAGCATTCATCTCAACCACACCCGCCCCGGCGCGCCGCTGGTGTCCGACACCCGGCAACTGGTGCGCATTCGTTCCAGCCTGGGCATGGTGTTCCAGAACTTCAACCTCTGGCCCCATCGCACGGTGCTGGAAAACCTCATCGAAGCGCCGACCCAAGTCCTGCGCGAAAGCAAGGCGGAAGCCACCGAACGGGCCGAAGCCTTGCTTGAGCGCGTCGGGCTGGCGGCCAAGCGCAACGAGTACCCGGCGTTTCTCTCCGGGGGACAGCAACAGCGGGTGGCCATCGCCCGGGCCCTGGCCATGCGGCCCAAGGTCATGCTGTTCGATGAACCCACCTCGGCACTCGACCCGGAACTGGTTGGGGAAGTGCTGCGGGTGATCCGCTCTCTCGCCGAAGAAGGCCGGACCATGATCCTGGTGACCCATGAAATGGCCTTCGCACGCGATGTTTCTTCCAAAGTCGCCTTTTTGCATCAAGGGCTGATCGAGGAAACCGGTTCGCCGGACGAAGTGTTCGTACACCCACGCAGCGAGCGTTGCCGGCAATTCGTCAACGCTCATCAAACTCGCTAACGCCTCATAAAAAGACGGGAAAACAACATGGGAAATCGACGTTTTGCAAACTGGTTGACCGGTGCAGCCTGCGTCATGCTGGCCGGTATGAGTGCGGCCCAGGCGCAGCCGATTCGCTTCGCGGTCGCTGCCGAACCGTATCCGCCGTACACCGAGAAACAAGCCAACGGTGAATGGAAAGGCTTTGAAGTCGACCTGATCCACAAGCTGTGCAGCGAAATGAAAGCCGAGTGCGAGATCAAGGAAGTGGCGTGGGACGGAATCATTCCGTCGCTGCTGGCGAAGAAGATCGACGTGATTTTCTCCTCGATGTCGGTGACCGAAGAACGCGAAAAACAGATCGCTTTCAGCAAGGCGTATTACGACTCGGTGATCGCGGTGGTGGGGCCCAAGGACGCTTCAGTGAAGAAATTCCCGGATGACCTCAAGGGCAAGACCATCGGCGTGCAGAACTCAACGGTGAGCGCCAGCTATCTGAAGACCTACTACGAAAAAATCGCCGACGTGAAGTACTACGACACCCAGGACTCGGCCAACGCTGACCTGATTGCCGGCCGCATCGACCTGATGATGGCCGACGGCACGGCCATGGCCGCTTTCGTCAAGACGCCGGATGCGAAAGACCTGGCTTACCTCGGCGCGGTGCCTTACGACCCGATCTTCGGCAAAGGTGTTGGCGCGGGCATGCGCAAGGGCGACACCGAACTCAAGGCCAAGCTCGACAAAGCCATCCAGGAACTGCTGGCGAGCAAGGACTATGACGACCTGTCGCAAAGCTATTTCGGCACGAGCGTGAAACCAGCGTTCTGATAACCAAGGCTGTACACAGACCCTGTAGCAGTGAGCCTGTTCGCGATGAGGCCATGACAGTCGACGTTGCTGTTGACTGAACCACCGCAATCGCGAGCAGGCTCGCTCCTTCAAAGGGCGGCGGCGCCTTCTGCCCGCCAACTGGAGACTGAAATGCCGGCAATGTTCGATTTGATCAATTTCAGCGAGCAAGGATGGGGCGGGGCGCTGCTCAAGGGGCTCTGGATGACCCTGCAGATTTCGGCCGGGGCCTTTGTGCTCGGGCTGGCGATCGGTTTGGTGGTGGCCTGCCTCAAGTTGGGTGCGCCAAAACCGATTGCGGCACTGGCTCGCGGCTACACCACGTTGTTTCGCGCGGTGCCGGAGTTGTTGCTGATCCTGTTGCTGTATTACGTCGGTTCCATGCTGCTCAATTCGCTGATGACTTCGCTCGGTTACGAGGTGGTCAATGTCAGCGGTCCGCTGGCGGCAATCGTGGTGCTGGGGCTGGTGCAGGGTGCCTACGCCTCGGAGATTTTTCGCGCGGCGATCCAGGCGATTCCCTATGGCCAGATCGAAGCGGCCAAGGCTTTCGGCCTGCACGGTTTCGGCCTGTTCCGTCGGGTCACGCTGCCGATCATGGCGCCCTACGCAATGGCGGGGATGGCCAACCTGTGGATCAACCTGATCAAGGACAGCGCCCTGATCAGCGTGGTCGGCACCAACGAGTTGTTGTACACCGCCAAACAAGCGGCGGGGTCGACGCGTCACTATCTGTTGTTCTACCTCACGGCCGCGGCGCTGTATTACGCGGTGACGCTGGTGTCCAACTACCTGTCGGGACGGCTTGAGCGACGCATTCGTCGCTGGATGCCCCTTGCTGACTAAACCGGCTGAGTAAATGAAATGATTCCAGCGTGGACAGTTGAATACGGATCGCTGTTGATCAGGGGGCTGCAAACGACCCTGTTGATCCTGTTGATTTCCAGCGTGTTGGGTTTCCTCCTGGCGATTTTGGTGGCGCTGGCGCGGATCTCGAAGAACAAAGTGATCGCCCGGGTCAGCCTGTTTTACACCAGCGTGACCCGCGGCACGCCGTTACTGATTCAGATCTACATCTTCTATTACGGGCTCGGCAGCCTGTTTGCGCAGTTCCCGCTGATTCGCGGCAGTTTCCTCTGGCCGTACTTGCGTGATGGTTACTGGTACATCGTGTTTGCCCTGGTGGTGTCGGTAGGTGCCTACGTCGGCGAAGTGATTCGCGGCGGCTTGCTGGCTGTGCCTAAAGGCGAGATGGAAGCAGCCTCGGCGTTTGGCATGACAGCCCGTCAATCGCTGTTGCGCGTGCGTTTGCCACGGGCGCTGCGTTTGCTGTTGCCAACCCTGGCCGGGGAAACCGTGATGTTGCTCAAGTCCACGGCGCTGGCCTCGACCATCGCTGTCATCGATTTGCTGGGGGCGGCCAACGTGGTCCGGGCGCAAACCCTGCAAGTGTACGAACCGTTGTTGTTGGTGGCCGGTGTCTACGTCTGCCTGACGTTCCTGATCGAAGCCTTGTTTGCCTTTGTTGAACGCCGGGGAACCCCGGTGCGCAGGTCTGCATGATGAATAAACCGTTGGTTGACCGCTCGCTACAAGGCATTGGCCTGTGCACGCTGGGCTACGCGTTCCTGTCGTTGCAGGACGCCGGCATCAAGTGGCTGGTGGCCGATTATTCGGTGGTCACCATTTTGTTCTGGCGTGCGCTGGTGGTCGCGGTGGCGTGTTTGCTGATCGGGCGTTTGTCACTGGTGCGCCGTGCGTGGCGCTCGTCCAGTCGTCGGCTGCTGGTCGTGCGCGGGTTGCTGTCGATTGCGGCGTGGCTGCTGTATTACACGGCGGCCCGTGACCTGACACTCGCGGAAATGACCACCCTGTATTTTTCGGCACCGATCATGGTCACGGTACTGGCCACGGCGATTCTCAAGGAACGCGTCACCGGTTGGCAGTGGTTCACCCTGATCATCGGTTTTGTCGGCGTGGTGATTGCCTGTCGCCCCAACAACCTGGCCGATCCCGTGCCGATTGTCCTGACGTTGCTGGCGGCGATGTGCTGGGCGTTCACCTATATCCAGTTGCGCCAGGTGGATGAACAGACGTCAGTGCTGGAGCAGATGCTGATCACCAACGTGGTGTTCGTGCTGTGCATGGCGGTCGCCTTGCCCTGGACCCACACCCCGACACCGACGCCGGCCTGGCTCGGCATGTTGGGGGCGGGATTGTTGGGTGGCATTGGTCAGTTCTTGCTGTTCGCCAGTTTCCAGCGCGCCACCGCAACCGTGTTGGCGCCGTTCGAATACACCGGGCTGATCTGGGCGTTTCTGTTGTCGAGCCTGATCTGGGGCACGCTCATGGATGTGTCGCTGATGATCGGCGCCGGCCTGATTGCAGTCAGTGGCACGCTGGCGATGATTTTCGGTCGGCACCCGTCACAGGACGTCGTCGGTGCTGAATGCTCCGTGTCGCAGCCCCTTTATCCAGCAACGGCAGATGTGGAGCCCGTTGGCCGGGGTGAAGGTCTCGGGGTTGAGGCACCACTCGATCCAGAGGCCGTCGAGCATCGCCGATAGACCGATGGCCGCCAGCCGCGTGTCGTGGATCACGAAACCTTCGCTGACCGCCAGGTCGCCGAGCAACTGGCGAAGCAGGTCGAGGTAGGCGCGATAGCTTTTTTCGTGGGATTGGCTGACGTGTTCGGAGTGTCGGATCAGGCTCCAGAACACCACCCACACGCCGAGCAATTGCGGGTCCATGACCCGCGAAGAAAAGGACCCGACCAGAAACGCATCGAGCTTTTCTGCCGGTGTGCCGGCCTGGCCAATTTCATGGAGCAGGGCGGTAGTGAGTTCGCTGGCGATTTTTTGGTATGTGTCGGCGATCAGGGCATCGATGCTGCCGAAATGGTGATTGAGCAGGCCAACGGACACACCGGCCTCGGTCGCAATACGCCGCACCGAAATGCCGGCGTGACCATCGCGGGCCAGGCAGCGAAGGGTGGCAGCAACCAGCAGTTCGCGGCGTTCATCAGGTTCAGCGCGACGGTTTTTCGGGGCGATGGTGGTCACAAAGAAGTCCTTGGCGGTGGTCCACGTGGGCGGAGCTTAGTTGAACGTGTGTTCAATCTCCAGCCTCGGCATTTCGGTTTTTACGTTCACGACGGGAGGACAATGGCATGGCGCAGGATATTTCGTTCAACGTTCGCAACAACAATGGCGACCCGGTGCAGGTTAGCGCCTGGCGTTTCGAAGGTGCCAGCGGTGGGCCGAAAGTGCACTTGCAGGCCGGGGTGCATGCCGATGAAATTGCCGGGATGCTGGTTCTGCACCGGTTGATGCAACGTTTGGCGGTGGCCGAGGCCGCGGGGCAGCTCAAGGGCACGGTGACTGTGGTGCCACAGGCCAACCCGCTGGGCATCGGCCAGTTTCGCCAAGGGCGGATCCTTGGACGTTTTCACGATGCCACCGGGCATAACTTCAACCGCGGTTTCGACCAGTCGGCTGCAATGGAGCAGCCGTCGACCAACGTCCAGGCGTGGCAAAAACAACTCGTGCATCTGGCTGCCCCGGCCGACGTGGTGCTCGACCTGCACACCGATGACGAAGCGCTGCCCTACATCTACGTGCACCGCAGCTTCTGGCCCCGTGGCCGAGAACTGGCAGCGGCGATGAAAATGGACGTGGCGATTATCTGGGATGACGGCGGCGACGGCTCTTTCGAGGAAACCATCATTGCCCCGTGGCTGCGTGAAGGAACGACCCAGGGCCGGATGGCCGCGACCCTGGAGCTGCGTGGGCAGGGCGACGTCAATGACCGTTTTGCCGAACAGGACGCCGATGGGCTGTATGCCTGGCTGTGCCGATACGGCGTTATCGACGAAGCGATGCCGGCGGCCGAGTGGCCCGTCGAGGTCAAGGACATGGCGCAGATGGAGACCATTCTCGCGCCGCAACCCGGTGTGCTGATCTTTGAAAAGAACCTTGGTGATGTCGTGGAGCAAGGCCAGCGATTTGCGCGAATCCTGCGCCGGCCCGGTGATCCGTCGTCGGAAGTGGTGTTGGTGGCCGAGCAAACCGGGCGCATGGTCACCCGCTATCGCGATCGATTGATTCCGCAGGGGGCCGTGGTGGCGAAGTTCACCGGCAGCCAAGAGTCGCGTAACTGGAGTGGCGGGTTGCTGGATCCGAACTAGATGACGCTCCCCGCTGTTTACGTTGATCAGCACCGGCACTCGCTGCGAATGCCGGTTAAGGGCATCTGACAACCGTTCATCGGTGAACTACGCTGCGATACGTACCCTTGGTGTGAATCATGTGAAGTAAGGATCTGACACATGCGGAGCAGGCTGCTCGCTGTATTGTTTACTGTTTTCGGCATGCTCTGGTCGCTGCAATTGTGGGCCGAAGACCCGCCAAAAGCGCCGGATACGCCCGCCGAGCTGAAGGTTGCCAACCGCAGCATCATGCTGTTTCGCGCGACCATCCTCGGTGAAGGCCCTGCATCGCGGGTCAAGCGTGCCAAAGCCGTCATCAGCGAAGCGCTCGATGATGCCGACGACCTCACCGTCACCCTCGAACCGATCGTCAAAAGCTACATGGTGCTGCTGGGTAGCCGGCGAGCCTTTATCGTCTCGCCAAAGGATTTTGACCCGACCCAATTCGACTCGGTACAGCAGGCTGCCGAAGCGGCGGCTGAAAAGTTGCGTCAGGTGGTGGCCGAAACCCAGGAGGCTCGCAGTCTGCGTTTGATCATCCGATCGATCGTTGCGGCACTGATCGCCACCGGCATTTATATCGGCTTGTTGCTGGGCATGTCCTATCTGCGGCGCAGACTGCTCAAGAAGCTGCCCGAGCTGATGCATCGCCACACTCAGGCCTTGAAGGTCGGGCGGGTGCCGCTGCTGGATGCCAATTACTTGTATCCGCTGGCCAGCCGCTTGCTGGAGTTACTGCGTTGGGCCGTCGTGTTATTGCTGACATATGAGTGGCTCGGCTTTGTCCTGTCGCGCTTTCCCTACACACGGCCGTGGGGTGAAAGCCTCAATAACTATTTATTGGAAGTTGCCGACTACTTGCTGCAAGGGATTGTTGGCGCGATTCCGGGGCTGGGTGTGGCGTTGGCGATTTTCTTTATCGCCCGTGGCGCCACCGTGTTCATGCGCCGGATTTTGCGGCGCATGGCCATGCCAGGCACCCTGAGCTGGCTGAACCATGAAACCCTGCAACCGACCCAGCGCCTGACATCCCTGGCGATCTGGCTGTTTGCCCTGGCCATGGCCTACCCCTATCTGCCCGGTGCGGGCACCGACGCTTTTAAAGGATTGTCGGTGTTGATCGGCCTGATGATTTCCCTCGGTGCCACCAGTGTGGTGGGGCAGGCGGCGGCGGGTCTGATCCTGACTTACACCCGAACCCTGCGCCCCGGCGAATTCGTACGCATTGGCGACTATGAAGGCACGGTGACCGAACTCGGCATGTTCACCACCAGCATTCGCACCGGTCTCGGCGAGGTGCTGACCTTGCCCAACTCAATGATCACCGGCACGGTCACCAAAAACTACTCGCGCACCGTGCAAGGCCCCGGCTATGTGGTCGACACCGTGGTGACCATTGGCTACGACACGCCATGGCGCCAGGTGGAGGCAATGTTGCTGGAAGCGGCCCAACGCACGCCGGGCATTCTCGAAGTGCCGCCGGCACAGGTGTTCCAGACCGCGCTGTCGGATTTTTATCCTGAATATCGACTGGTGGCCCAGGCCATCCCGAGCCAGCCACGCCCGCGCGCCGTGCTGCTGAGCATGCTCCACGCCAACATTCAGGATGTGTTCAACGAGTACGGCGTGCAGATCATGTCGCCGCATTATCTGGGCGATCCGCAACAAGAGAAGTGGGTGCCCCAAGACAAGTGGTACCCGGCACCTGCGCAAGAACCAAAGGAACCTTGATTCCGCCTGGACGGGAGTCCGCATCATGCTTGAGTTTGTGCTCCACGCGTTGCGGGCCGACCCGGAAATTGCGGTATTCCTGGCCATCGCACTGGGCGTTTTCATCGGCCGTATCCGCATAGGCAGTTTTCACCTCGGGTCGGTGGCCGGGGCGCTGTTGATGGGGTTGCTGATCGGCCAGATCGGCCTGGAAGTGCCGACCGGATTGAAATCGGTGTTTTTCGTGATGTTCATCTATGCCGTCGGTTTCAAGAGCGGGCCGGAGTTTTTCGGCAGCCTCAATCGCGGCACGCTGAAACTGGTGGTGCTGTCGGTGGTGCTGTGCGCGACGGCGCTGGGTTCGATCCTGCTGATGAACGCGATCTTCGATTTTGATGCCGGTTTTACTGCCGGGCTTGGTGCCGGTGCGTTGACCGACACGGCGATCATGGGCACCGCCACCAGTGCGATCAATCAATTGGCGATCGACACCGCCGCCAAGGCCGAACTCAATAGCCACATGGCGATTGCTTATGCGATCACCTACCTGTTCGGCACGATTGGCCTGATTGTTTTCGTCGGCAGCATTGCCCCGAAACTGCTGGGCGTCGACCTCAAGGCGTCGGCCCGCGAACTGGAACTGGAGCTGGGCATTGCCAAGGAAGAAGACGCGATCACCGTGCCCTATACCCGGATTGTCGTGCGCGCCCATCAGGTGGCGGACAACGGTCCGGCGGCGGGCCAGCGCATTGTTGACATCGAAGGCCAACACGAGTCACTGACGATCGAGCGCGTGGTGCGCGCCGGCCAGATCATCGAACGCGATGAAGGCTTCACTCTCATGGCCGGGGACATCGTCGGGGTATACGCCTTGCGCGAGGCCGTCGGCACGTTGACCCAATGGGTGGGACCGGAGATCGATCACCCCGAATCGCTGTCGTTTCCCACCCGGCAGGTGGACATTGTGCTGACCTCGCCGGAGTTCGCCGGCAAGACCATTCACGCCGCCCGAGACCGATTGGCCAACACCCGGCGCCTGGGTTGCTTCATCAACACCATTAGTCGCCAGGGCTATGAGCTGCCGTTACTGCCCAATACCGTTTTACGCCGGGGCGATGTGATCACCCTGACCGGGCGCACAGCCAGCGTCGACGCCGTGGCCAAGCGCCTGGGGCGGATTCGCGAGAACAATTACAAAAGCGACATTGCCGTGCATACGCTGGGCATGGTGCTGGGGTCGTTGCTGGGTTTGCTGTCGACCCACATTGGCATGATTCCGGTAGAACTGGGCATTGGTGGCGGGGTGCTGGTTGCGGCGCTGGTGATCGGTTGGTACAACTCACGCCACCCCGAAGTCGGCGCACTGCCACCGGCCGCGCAATGGGCGTTTTCCGAATTCGGCCTGACGGCGTTCGGGGCAGTGGTGGGGCTATTGGCAGGACCAGCGGCGTTCGCCGCCATGAAAGAACAAGGCCTGGCGCTGCTGCTGTCCGGTGCCGTAGTGACAATCTTGCCGCCACTGGTGGCGCTGTACTTCGGCCGTTACGTGCTGCGCCTGCACCCGATGATCCTCTTCGGCGCCCTGGCCGGAGCACAGACCGAAGCGGCGTCGATGAACAAGATCATCGAACAATCGGGCAGCAATACACCGGTGATTGGCTTTACCGTGTGTTATGCGATTTCCAATGTGCTGCTGGCGGTGTGCGGGCCGATCATCATTTTTGTGGTGGCGGGGTAGTCGCTCTTTACCACCCATCGCCCGTTGCTTACCAACCCACGTATTGGCGGGAAAAATCGACAACGGGTATCAACAGCGCTGCTTTCAAAACCCGCTTTCCCGCATGAACACCGCCAGCACATGCGTCGCACCATCGGCCAGCAGGCTACGGCGCTCTCCCTCTATTTTCAGATGACCACGGGTTTCTCGCTGGTTCGGCAGCGGTGCGTCCAGTTGAATCAACACCTGGAACACCGCTGTGCTGGGGATCAAGGCGTGTTCGGCCTGGGTGGTCGGCACCGGGCCGCCGAAGCGCGAGGACAACATGCGGTGCGACAACTGGCTGGCACGGGTGCTGCCGATTTGCACGACGCGGCCGCTGAGCGGGGTGGTCTGGCCGTCGGGGTAGAAACGCACAGTGTCGCCGGTTGCCATGCGGTGCACCTGGTCCTGTGCGACATAAGCATCGACCTGCCAACTGCGCGGATCGATCAGGATGCCCAGGGATTCCTGGCGACCGACCCATTGGCCTGGCTTCCAGTCCGGGTTGACGTCCATCCATAGTCCGGCAAACGGTGTTTGCAGGTTGAGCCGGGCGATTTCCGAACGCGCGGCGCGGGCTTCTTCGAATTGCACATTCAGGCGTTGGCGAGTCACCGCGTCTTCTGCCAGGCCGGAAGGGTCGGCTAGCAAGCCGGACAAGCGTGCTTCATAGCTGCGGGCATTCGCTTCGCTGCTGAGCACGCGAGAGGCGATGTCCGGTTCGTCGAGGACGATAAGGGTTTCCCCGGCCTTGACCGCACCTTCGGCGTGAATCGATTGCAGGCGCGCCGGGTAGGGCGCATAGACGCGCAGTTGGTGTTCGGCCCGCGCCACGCCGACGGCATCGATCTGCGTCCGCCAGGGAATCGCCAGCCCCGCCAGTAGCACCGCGAGCAACCCGTAGAACAGCAGTTTGCGCCGAGCCGGTACAGCCGCGCGATGTTGCCACCAGTGTTTCAACTCACGCACCACCGGCATGGCGATAAACCAGGACAGTTCGACCATGAACAGGATGATCCCCAGCAATTTGAAGAAGAACAGATAGACCGCCAGCGCGATCCCCAGAAACAGCACCAGCCGATACAGCCAAGTGATGATTGCGAACGTCACCAGCAAACGCCGTTGTCCGATCGGGAATGACTCCGGCCAGTCTTCCTGCAAGCCCAGCAAATTGCGCCGCAATGTGACCCTGGCCAGCGCCGAGGCGCGTTCATGCAGGTTGGGGAAGTCCAGCAGGTCGGAGAGGATGAAGTAGCCGTCAAACCGCATGAACGGGCTGGCGTTCAGGGCCAATGACAACAGCCAACTGGTGGTCGCCAAGTAGAGCAGGGCATTGCGCAATGCGCCCGGGTCACACAGCGCCCAGCCCAGGGTCGACAGCCCGGCCAGGGACAACTCGGTGACGATGCCGGCGGAGGCGATGGCCAGACGTTGCTGCGAACGGCTGAGTTTCCAGCTTTCGCCAGTGTCGGTGTAGAGCATCGGCCACAACACCACGAAGGCGATGCCCATGTGCCCGACCCGCAGGCCCAATCGGGTCGCGACCAAGGCGTGCCCGAGTTCATGCAGGGTCTTGGCGACAATCAGTGCGAGGGCGAAGCTGAACAGGCCTTCGGTGGAAAACGATTCCACAACGGCACTGGTAAAGGTGTCCCACTGTTGCAGGACCAGAATCACCCCGAGCAGGCTCAGGCAAAACACCAAGATCCCGGTGAGCGGGTGAAACAGCCAACCCAGTGCCCGGGCCAGATGCTGTAACGGCTGTTGTGGTCGCAGCAGTGGGATGCGGAAAAACAGGTAATGATGCAACCACCAGCGCCAACTCAGCCAACTGCCTTCTTCACCCTTGGCTTGCAACCGTGCGAGTGCCGCTGGTCCAGCTCGCAACAACTGGTGTTGTTCAAGGAACTGTTGAAAATCGAGGATCTGCTCGACGTCTGGCTTGAGCGCCGTGCGTTCGGCAATTTGCTGGCTGATCTGTCGAGGAGACTGTCCCCAGCGCAGCAGGCATTCGAACTCCAGCCAGCCAATGCGGTAGAAACGGTTGATCACCGTGTCCTGGATGACCCAGGCCGGTTCGCCGTTGCTGCCGTGGGCGGCTTCGCTCAGGCGCAAGTCTTCGCGTAACGGCGGCAGAGGCAGATCGGCCGGATCGAGCATTACCAGCCACTCCAGGCCCGCAGCGTCGCCAAGGGTCGGCGCAGCAAGTAATAACCGAGCATCACCCGGCCGCCATACAGCTTCGCGGTGCCGTGCAAGCCCAGCCGGGCATGTTCCGGTGTGCCGTCGATACTCGCCAGCAAGCGGTAGGCAACCACGCCTTCATCGCTGGGGCGGGCCTGGTAGCTGGTTTCGAGGATCTTGCCCTTGAGCGGCGTCAGCGGGTATGCCGTGAGAAACAGCGTCACTTCGGCACCGGGTTCTAGCGCGATGGCATCCGCCACGGCCAACTGAATCAGCATGGCCGGTTGGCTCGGGTCCGCCACCTGCATGATGCGCTCGCCAGTGACTACCGGTTTGCCCAGCCAATCGTTGGGGTCGCTGAACACTGCCACGCCACCCCGAGGCGAGAGAACTTTGGTGCGTTTGAGCTGCGCCTGCACCGCTGCGAGTTCAGCGCGACGTTGCTGGGCGCGGCCTTCGAGCAGGGTGAGTTCGCTTTTGCTTTGCGGGTTATCGAATGCCCGCTGGCTGGCAGCCTGCAATTCCGCATCGGCCACGGCCACTTCCTTGCCCAGCACTTCGGCGCGGCTGCGCAGGGTGGTTTCGTCCAGTGCAAACAGTGGCGTGCCCGAGTCGACGGGCTGATTGGGCCGGACCTGTATCTTTTCGATCACCCCATCGATGGGCGAACTGATGATTTGCGCCTGACGGGAGACGATTTCCGTGGGTGCCAGCGCGGTTTGCCGCACCGGCAGCAACAGCAGGGCACCGAGCACGATCAAGCCCAGCAGCCATTGCTTGCGATTGGGCCGCCAGCGACTGAAGCGCCGATGCCGGGTCAACGCTGCCCAGCAGTAACCCCAAGTGCTGACCAGGCCTTTGAGGTGCTGCCACAACACTGCGGGGGGCTCCTGATCGAGCAACAGAATCAACAAGCCCAGACGTTGCCCGTCACGGTTGTTGATCGGCACGCACCACAACCCCGACGGCCACCATTCGCCCCAGCCTTCGGCAATGTCCGCCGGTGCCCCGGACGTATCCTGCGCCAGCCACACCGGTTCGCTGTCGACCACTTGCGTGGCCACCCACCGGCTGGCACGCCGTAGCCAAACCAGGTACGGCGAGTCTTCACTGGGCCGCGACAAGCCGGACACGTTCAACAGCCCCAGTGACGACTCCCGTTGGGCAAAGACCAACGCCTGATGGAAGGCGAGTAGCGGATACAGATCGTTGGCCATGCTGAATGCCAGAGCGTTGAGCGAGTCAGCCGCCATCGCCTTGTCACGCAGGGCGTCGAGTTCGAGCAGTAAATGAGGGTGGGGCAGCGGCTCATTCATTGTCATGGTTGAGCACTGGTCTGGGCATTGTCCTGATTGAAGCGCGCAGTGCCGCTCATGCCGGCCATCAGGTCCGGGAATTTCTCATCGAGCCGGGCTTCCAGTTCAACGGTCTGGGCCACCGCGTCGACCCGCGAGTTGATCGCACTGACGTGGGCCGGGTAGGTGTTGCCGGTTTCATGAATGTTCACTTGCAATGGCAGGCCAGGCTTGAGGGACTTGAGCAGGTTGGACGGCACGTTCAGGCGAACTTTCAAGGCGCCGTCGCTGACCAGGTCGAACAGCGGCGTACCGGCTGTCACGGTCTGGTACGGTTTGACGTAGACCTTGGCCACGCGCCCGGAAAACGGCGCAAGTACCTGGCAGTAACCGCTTTGGGCCACGCCCATGGCACGGGCACCGTCGGCTTTCTGCACTTCGGTGTTGGCCATCGAGACCTCGATGTCACCGACCGCATTGAGCTGACGCAGCTGTTTTTTAGCCTCCAGGTTCTGTTTGGCCATGGCCAGTTCGGCGACGGCCACTTTGCTCCGGGCCTCGGCTTCGTTGCAGTTGAAA
Source organism: Pseudomonas azerbaijanoccidentalis (assembly GCF_019145495.1). Lineage (GTDB taxonomy): Bacteria > Pseudomonadota > Gammaproteobacteria > Pseudomonadales > Pseudomonadaceae > Aquipseudomonas > Aquipseudomonas azerbaijanoccidentalis. The sequence continues at coordinate 462,617 of NZ_JAHSTU010000001.1, forward strand.
CGGGCCAGCACATCACCTTTCTTCACTTGCTCGCCAAAACCGGTTTTCAGTTCGCCAAGGGTGCCGCTCATTTGGCTCGACAGCGTCGTTTCCAGTTCGGCGGCGAGCAATACGCGGATTGCGCTGGCGCTTTCAAGGGAGGGCGCCGAAGGTGCGTCTTCGGCATTGACCGGCAAGATCAGACAGGCCAACAACAGGGCCCGGGTACGGGACTCACGGGCGGTTTTGCGCATTCGGCATTCCTTGCTGAGAGATGAGCAGGCGCTGCTGCTCTTGTTGGTTCAAGGTGCGCTGGATTTCGCGGGCCAGAGTCTTGATGTCGTGTTGTTCGATTTCTGTCGGCAGGACATCCAGCCCCACGGAGTTGTACAAACGGCCCCATGCCGCCTGTGCGCTGGAGAACGCCGCTTCACGCTGGTAGCGTGAAAGCAGATAACGGCCCTCGGATCGAATCACCTCAAGCTCCGAACCCAATGCCCCGGTTTTAGCAGCCACGGCGTAGTCCAGCAGGCTGTGATCGACGCGAAGACTGTCTTCGGCGAACTGAACTTCCTGACGCGCCAGTTGGTAGCGCAGGGTACCGACCCGTACCTGCGTCAGGATCGCCATGGACAACGCCACGCGCCGGGTGTCGTCGGTTTCGCTCTGGGATTTTTCCGCCGCGTTGAGTGCCGGCAGTTGCAGCAAGCGCAGCAGGTTCATCGACACTTGCAGGCCGGTGCCCATCCAGTCGCTGTTATAGAGGTACTTGTTGGAATCGTACTTGTAGCCGAAATCCACGCTGACGTTAGGCCACAATTGCGCCTTGGCGATGTCCAGGTCTTTCTGATTGACCCGTTTGCGATACCACTCTTCCATGATTTCCGGGCGATGCTCCAGTGACAGCTGTTCGAGCTGCGCCATGCTTTGACGCACTTCCGGCAACGGCGGATCGGGCATCTCGGCCAAGACCATTTTCGACCCCGGAGGCAGCGACATCAGCGCGGCCAGTTCCGCCTGGGCGAATTCCAGGTCCTGGCGGCGCACGGTCAACAGGTAGATCGAGTCGAGGAGGGCGCGCTGGTAAGCGAGAATCTCCTGACGGGGCAACAGCCCACGCTGCTCCGCTTCCCGGGCAGAGGTCAGCGCGGTGTGGGTGCGCATCAACAGCTTGTCGACTTCGGGCATCAACCGTTGCGCGCCGAGCGCTCGCCAGTAGGCGTTACGTACGTCCTGCAGAACGTTTTGCGCCACTTTGCGTCGGCGTTCCTCGGCCATCAGGATCTGATCGGATTTTTGCTGGGTCCGGTAATAGGCCACGCCAAAATCCAGCAGGCTCCAGCTCAAGCCCAAGCCATACAGTTCGCGATAGCGTTCTTCGGAGGTCGAAGGGCGCAAGCTGACCTGGCGGTCCTCGATGCCGATTGACGTGCCACCGGAATCGTTGTTTCGCCCAGCGTAACCGGCCGAGGCCACCAGCCGCGGCAGCATCTCGTGGCTGGACACATCGCGCAGGTCGGAGGCCAGGGCGCTTTCCATCAGTTTGAGGCGGTAATCGAGGTTGTATTTCAATGCCCGGGCCGCGGCTTCATAAAACGTGATCGGCGCCGTGACGGGTTCCTGGCCGGAGTACATGCGTGTCTGGTCGGCAATGATGCGCTGGCGATTTTCTTCATCGGTCGACGGCTTGGGCTCCAGCGATGAGCACGCGCTGAGCAGCACGGCAGAGGCCAGGGCGGTACTGAGGAATCGGGTCGCGTTTTTCCGCATGTTCAATCCTTTGTGTTCTTCTAAATTATTCGGTTCGACCACTTCAGTTCCCCCGGTTACCCGTGTGCAAGCGTTGGGCGGCATTGCGCAATTGCGCACTGAACCCCCTCGGCGCGGGGCGTTGCTCATGATGTGCTTCAGTTTGTGCGGGGCCATGGGTCAGGTCGGCCGCGCCAGTGGCGAACAAGGACGGGTCGCTCAACAAGCCGTCGGCCGTCAGGCTGGTGCGACCCTGGCGACCGAGGATCCACAGCAGGTCGAGATCGCTTTCCAGTCGGCTTTCGCGCACGGCTTGGGCGACGAATTGTCCGGGAACCAGACCCAAACCATTGCCCAGCGAATCGCTGTTGAGTTCACCGACGGCGGCCAGCCGCAGATTGCTGCCGTCGACACCCCAGGTCGAAAGCTCGTTGATCTGCGCCGCGCGCTCGACCACGGGCGTGATGAAGATCGCCGGTTGTGGATCGGGGATCAGCAGGTTCCGCGCCTGGCTATTCGGGTCACGCTCGAAGTTATTGCCGCCCGGCGCAGGAATGAACGGCGTGGCGACGTCCAGATTGATCAGCAGCTCGGCCTGATCACTGGCGCCGTTGATGTCGTTGATCGTGTAAGTAAAGACATCCTGAAGGACTTGCCCCAAACCGGCGGCGGCCAACACCAGCGGGTTGTTCTGGTCGATGGTGTAGGTGAAGGCGCCGTCGGCGTTGAGCACCAGGGTGCCGTAGAGGCCGATGATCGGCTGACCGATCACGCCTGCCGTGCCACTTCCGCCTTCGGCCCCGGTGCGCACGGCCACCACTTGCAGGTTGTCGTTGGCGTCCACATCACCGTCGTTGGGCAATACATTCCCGGTGGCTTGCGGCGCAGGCGTCTGGTCGCTGGCGGTGACGCTGTCGTTCTGCGCCACGGGCGCGTCGTTGGCGCCCTGGATGACCACGGTCAACCGCGCATCCGACGTCGCCCCCGCCGTATCGGCCATGCGGTAGGTGAACGTTTCGCTGAGGGTGTCGCCAGCGGTGCGCAAGGCCTGGACCGTTGGGTTGCTGTTGTCGATCCGGTAGGTGTAGCTGCCATCGGCGTTGAGCACCAATTGCCCGTAACGCCCGATCAGCACCTGGCCGACCGCACTGGACTGGCCGGTTTCGCTGGTGACGCTCAACACCTGTTTGCTTTCGCCGTTGGCCACGCTGTCGACGTCGGTATCGTTGGCCAGCACGTTGCCCGTGGCATCGGTGCCCGGCGTGCTGTTGGCCACGCCGCCGGCTTCGAGTGCCGTGGAGCCATCGTCTTGAGCATTTGGTGTGTCATTGCGGCCATCGACGGTGATACGTAACTCGGCGAGGCTGGTGGCGCCCCAAAAGTCGACCACGGTGTAGCTGAACACTTCGTTGAGGGTCTGTCCGCTCTGGCGCAGGGCTTGAACCACTGCGAGGCTGTTATCGACGGTGTAGGTGTAGCTGCCGTCGGCATTGATCAACAGATCGCCATAAAGCCCACGCAATGCAGTCCCCACGGCACCGACCGTGCCGGTGTCGGCGAGGGTGCCAGTGCGGATGCCGATGATGTGCAGCGCGTCACCTTCATTGTCGGTGTCGTTGTCGAGCACGTTGCCACCGGGATCGATGCCCGGCTGTGTGTTGTTGACACCCCCGGCTTCGACGGCGGTGGCTTCATCAGGGCTGGGGATCGGCGCTGTGTTGCGCCCGCGGACAATAATGTGAATCTCTGCCAGATCGGTTTGCCCGCCACGGTCGGTGACCTGATAAGTGAAGCGCTCGTTGAGCAACTGCAACGGCCCCAAGGCCACTACCGTCGGATTGCTGGAGTCGACGTTGTAGGTGAAATTGCCATCGGCACCGATGATCAACTGCCCATACAAGCCATTGATCACGGTGCCATTGGTGTTGTCGGTGTTTGCGTTCACGGTAGACAGCGCCACGCCCGCATCTTCCCTGCCAAAGCGAATACCGGTGACTTGCAGGGTGTCGCCCTGGTCGACATCGGTGTCGTTGGGCAGCACATTGCGAATCGGATTGACGCCGTTACCGGAGCCGTCGTCGGCAACCGCAACGGCGGTATCGTTGCTGGCCACGGGGGCATCCCAGGCGCCGTCGATACGGATGCTCAACTGCGCGGCGTCGCTCGCACCCGCTGTGTCGCGCATCCGGTAGGTAAAGGTTTCCACTAGTGAATCGCCAACTTTCAGGGCTTGCACCGCTGCGAGGTTATTGTTCAGCACGTAGCTGTAGGTGCCGTTGGCGTTGATGGTCAGTGTGCCGTAGAGGCCGTTGAAAGTTTGCGTGACGCCGACGGCGGTGAAGGTGCCACCGGCCGCTTCAGTCCCACTGCGAATGTCGGTGACGATTTTGATGTCGCCGGCATCGACGTCGTTGTCGTTGGTCAGCACATTCCCAGCCGGATTGACGCCTGCCGTGCCATTGGCGGTGCCGCCGGCTTCCACGGCCACCGTGCTGTCATCGACCGCCAGCGGGTTGTCGTTGGTGCCGCGAATGGTAATGGTCAGGGTGGCGGTGCTGACCGCACCGGCTAGGTCGCGGATCTGATAAGTGAACGTTTCAGTCAGCGTGTCGACGTTGGTGCGCAAAGCCTGGACTTGCGCATTGGCGTTATCGACCACGTAGGTGTAGTTGCCGTCCGCGCCCAGGGTCAACGTGCCGTAAGCACCGGCGAAACCGCTGCCGATAACGCCTACCGCACTCCCTTGGCTGAGCCCGCTCACACTGATGACTTCACCATTGCCATCGACGTCGCTGTCGTTGGCCAGCACGTTACCGCTTGGGTTGATGCCCGGCGTGGCATTGGCCAGGCCACCGGCCTCGACGGCAGTGTTAATGTCATTTTGCGCGACAGGGGTGTCATTACGGCCCTGGATGCTGATGTTCAACGTGGCGCGATCAGTGGTCGCGGCGGCATCGATCACCTCATAGCTGAAGCTGTCGATCAGGCTGTTGCCGGCACGCAGGGCTTGAACTTCGGCCATGGTGTTGTCGAGCCGGTAGCTGTAGCTGCCATCGGCATTGAGGGTCAGCCAACCGTAGGTGCCACGCAATTCACTGCCCAGGATTCCCGCTGTACCGGTGCCGGCTTCAGTGCCGGTACGCACCGACGATACGGCGCGGGTTTCGCCATAATTAAAATCAGGTAAGTCGCTTGGCACCTCGCCGCCATCGACGTCTGTGTCGTTGTCCAGCACGTTACCGACGGGGTCCTGGCCTGGCTGATTGTTATTCAAACCACCAGCCTCGATGGCGGTACCGCTGTCATCGTTGGCGATCGGGTTGTCGTTCTGGCCTCTGATCAGCACGATGATTTCTGCGGTGTCGGTTTCCGGGGTCGCGCCAACGCCATCACTGACGGTGTAGGTGAATCGCTCCGACAACAGATCGACGCTGCGACGCAGCGCCTGTACGTCGGGATTGCTGTTGTCCACTTCGTACACATAGCTGCCGTCAGGGAAAATCGTCAGCGTCCCATAGAGCCCGGCCAGCACAGTACCGCCGAGGTTGACCGCGATAGGGGTGCCGGGATCTCCGGTAGCACCGACCTTGATCAGCGTGACGGTCAACGGGTCGCCATCAGGATCGGTGTCATTGGCCGTCACATCGCCTGAAGGATTATTACCCGGTGTGTGGTTATCGATGCCGCCCGCTTCGGTGGCGACGGCGATCACGTTTTGCGCCACGGGTGGATCGTTGACGCCGTGGACGGTGATGACCAGTTGCGCAGTGTCGGTCAGGCCCTTGGTGTCGGTGATTCGGTAAGTAAAGAACTCGCTCAGGGTCTGACCCGGCGCCAGTGCCTGAACGGCAGCGTTGGTGCTGTCGACGTCGTAGAAGAACGAACCGTCGGCGCCGATCCGCAGCGTGCCGTACAGGCCGACCACCACCGTACCGTTGGCTGAAGTCGTACCCGTGCTGACACCACTCAAGACATCGACAGCAGGGTTGTAGGCGGCTTCGCTTTTGTTGATCACACCATTGACCAGGAGTTGACTGCTGGGTTGATCGGCGGCGTCCACGTCCTGATCAACGCCATTACCGCCAGGCTGAGTGATCGGCCCGGGGCGGCTCGGGAACTGCACGACGTTGCCGGTCGGGTTGCTTTCCGAAGCCGTGCCATTGGTTGAAGCGGCTTGGGCCGAAGCTGCATCATCGCTGGCCACCGGGTTGTCGTTGGCCCCCTGAACCACGATGCGCAGTTGCGCGACATCATCCAGGCCACCGGCGTCGGTGACCCGATAGCTGAAGAACTCAATCAATTGTTCCCCGGCACTCAAGCGCTGCACCGTGGTGCTGCTGTTATCAATGACGTAGGTGTAAGTGCCATCGGGGTTGATGGTCAGCGTGCCGTAGAGCCCGGTCACGTTGGTGGCGCCGGCCACCGGAGTGAACGGTGCGGTACCGGCTTCGGCCACCGGGCGTATACCGGTGACGGTTTTGCTTTCGCCGTTGGCGAGGCTGTCCACGTCCGTGTCGTTGGCCAATACGTTACCGGTGGCGTCGCTGCCCGGCGTGCCGTCCGCGATGCCACCGGCCTCAACTGCAACGCCGTTATCATCCACGCCTTGCGGCGTATCGTTGGCGCCCTGAATGGTCACGGTCAAGGTCGCCCCGGAATGGGCGCCGCCCAGGTCGCTGAGGGTGTAGTCGAAACGGTCGGTCAACGTCTGGCCCGACAGGCGCAACGCCTGCACGGTCGCGTTGTTGTTGTCGACCACGTATTCATAGGCCCCGTTGCTGCCGATCAGCAACTGCCCATACTGGCCGTTAATCACCACCGCGCCGGTAATCGCTGTCTGGATGCCTGAGGCAGGGCCGACCGACACCAGATTCAACCGGTCGGCATTGGTGGCGATGTCGACGTCGGTATCGTTGGCCAGCACATTGCCGCGCGGGTCGATGCCGATCGAGGCGTTGTTGGTGCCACCGGCCTCGACGGCGATGGCCGTGTCGTTGACGCCAACCGGCGTGTCGTTGACCGCCGCCAGGATGATTTGCAGGGTGTCAGTGTCGATCAGTGCGTCGGTCGCCGTACCCGGAAGGCCATCGCCATCGGCGTCGCCATAATTGCCCAGGTCATTGCTGATGACGGTCAGTGTGTCGGTGCCGTTGAAGTTGGCGTTGCCCAGATAGCGCAGGCTGGCCAATGCCGTGTTGATGTCGGCGAAGTTGCCGGTCAGGGTCAGGTTCGCCGTATTGGCGCCGCTGACCGTAACACCTGGCACCGCGGCGCCGAGAAACAGCGTGCCACTGTTGACGCGCAAGATGACGCTGAGGGTGCGGTCGTTGACGTTCGGATCTCGGTCGACATCCACATCGGCAACGCTGATGCCGCCGATGTTCAGCACAATGTCCTCCTGGCCTTGCTGGGTGCCGGGGAGGGTATTGACTGGTGCGTCGTTCTGCTCGACATAACCGGCATTGGCCGCTTGCGTATCGGCATCGCCCAGGGTGATGGTGATCTGGCCCAACGTGCCAGCATCGGTATCGACCCGCACGCGCAAATCCCCCAGCGGCTGCGGGTAGCTGATCAGGCCGGCCGGTACGTCGATGCGGAACACACCCAGCGGCAACACGCCAAAACGGTACTGGCCGTTGGCATCGGTCACCGTGGTGAATTGCAGGTTGTCAGCCGTGGTGTCGAGCAAACCGTCGGCACCGGCCCAGGTGAGGGTCACGGTCTGGCCGGCCAGGCCTGCACCGTCGGGCGTGGCGCTGGTGGTCGGTGTCGAGGTGTCGTTCCACAAGGTGCCGGTGATGACGCCGAGCCCGGCGTTGTCGCGCAGGATGTACTGGTTCGGACCGACCGTGCTGCCGGTGCGCTCGCCATCGACCGCGCCGTCGGTGCCGACGCTGTTGCCGCCCCAACTGGTGAAGTCTTCGGGCAGGCTGCTCCAGGTCAGCGTCGCGTTGCTGCTGGCGACAATGCTGTCATTGGGCAGGGTGACCTGATAGCGGACTTGAATCTGCGCACCCACGTCCAATTGATCGAAATTGACGCTCAAGCCACCGGTGGTGCTGAAGCTGATACCGGCAGGCAGATTGCCCGGGCCGTACGTGGTGCCATTGAGGGTCACGCTGACCAATGTGTAATTGCTGCCACCGGCAAAGCTGTCGCTGACCTGCGCGTCGAACGCAGGCAGGCCGCCGTTCTGGGTGAAGCTGAGTTGTACTGTCGCTTGGCCTGCGGTGCCGGCAGGATTGGGGTTGAAGGCGACGATCTGTTTGTCCAGACCGCTGAAGCTCGGCTCGACGATACGCTCGAACACGGTATCGCTGACGGCTCGCCCAGCGCCACCGACAATCTCCAGCGCCGTGACACCCAGTTGTGCACCGGCAATGTTGCTGGCGACGTTGGTGACCCGAACGTTGAACTCGATGGAGATGCCTTCCAGGTCGTCGTCATTGCCGTTGCCGTTGACCACGTTACCAAGGTTGAAGGTCACCACCTGGCTGCCATCGGGGTTGGTGATGACGGTCAGGCGGCTTGGGTCGAACACGCCATTAGGTGCAAGCCCCGACAGGTCGGGCGTGATAGGCAGGGCCTCGGAGCTGTTTTCATTGCCGTCGATGTCCAGGGTGCCACCGACGATCAAGTTGGCGTCGCTGGTCAGCCCGCCATTGGAAATGAACGCGATGCGCAGCGCATTCACCAGCGCGTCTGGAGAAATGAACTGCAGGCCGTTCGCCAGGGTGATCTGGATCTGGTAGTTGGGGTTGTTGCCCTCCGGCACCAGAACAACGACCCGATAGCGGATCACTTCACCGACGGTCACCTGTTCCACCACCGCTGTGGTCGGCGCCGGAGCGGGGCTGTCCGGCAGGCCGCCGACCCGGGAGATTTCTATGGCCTGGGCTACCGGCACCACCAAGGTGGAAAGGTTGCGGTAATCGTTGAGGCTGCCGCCATTGAGCGTGCCGTCGACGCCCGTGCGCTCGCCGCTTTGTGTGCCGTCGAGGCTGGTCCACTCCACCGCGGCTACGTTGGCGAAGTTGGACTGGGAGGCCGCGGTGGCATTTACCACCCCGGTGATGCTCAGGACAATGCTGCCGCCCTTGGCGATGTCGATGTTGGCCCCACTGGCGGTACGCAACTGGCCGCCGACCAGCTCGAAGTCGACACCGCCATTGTTGGTGGCGCCGTTCTGATACAACACGCCGACCAGCGTTACGCCACTGAGTTGGGTCGGCAGGTTGTCGAGGAAACTGATGTCGAAGGCATTGAAGTCACTGCCGCCATTACCATTGCTGATGGTAATGGTGAAGCTGACGGTGTCGCCCTGGTCGTAGCCGCCGGTGCCGGCTGTGGAGGTCAGTACCTGAGTGACCTGCAAGGTCGGCTCGCGAACGGTCACGGTCGGCAGGCCGCCACTGGCGCCGATGTTGCGGTCCACAGCAACGTTGCCGTTAGGGGTATCGGAATCCGGGTCGCTGAAGGTCAATTGCGCATTGTTTTGCAGCAATACATTCGCCTGGTTGCTGATGACGTTATTGGCCACCAGTTGCAGGCGAATCACGAAGGTGTTGTTGCCGGCCTGGTTATCGGCGGAAACGCTGGACACACTGAACGTCCAGCGCGCATCGACACCATCGGCGCCGAGCGCGCCACCGACACCGGCAAAACCGCTGATCAGCACGCTGCCGGCGAAATCTGCACCCAATGCGCCGCTGCCGGCACGAGTGGTGATGATCTGGTAACCCAGGCCGCTGTTGAAACTGGTGTCCAGGCGCATGCCGGGCGGGATCAGATCATTGATGCTCAACGTCTGCGTGGTGCCCTCCGGCAAGGTGACCACGATGTCATAGCGCATGCTTTCGCCAATCACCAGATCGCTGCCAGTGGTGTGGGTGACGCTGGAGTCGCCGTTGTCCAGCGTGCCGTCGGCGAAGACTTTAGTGATGACCGGCGCGGCCACCTGCTGGTTGGCCAGGTCGGTGAGGTCGACGGGTGTGAAGTCGGTGCCGCTGTCGACGCTCGCGTAATTGCTCAGGGTGGCTGTGGATTGCAGCGTACGGCTGGCTTCAATCGAGCTGCTGACCACCACGTCGTAACTGATGACCACCACATTGGCGCCACTGGTGTCCGCTGTCGTGCCGCTGCGGCCGGCGAGGAGGGTGGCCTGGCCTCCAGCGTCGAGGAAGGTGACCTGGTTGCCGGTCACGCTGTAATCGGTGCCCAGCACCAGCAACGTGCCGTCCCCGCGATAAATTTGCAGGTTGGCTGCCGCCAGACTGCCGCCGACGAAGCTCAGGCCAGAGGGCAGGGTGATGCTGGTGCTGACATCGAATGCACCGCCACCGCCGGTGTTCTCAATGGCGGTGACCATCCGCAGGCTGTCACCCCCATCGATGTTGATGATGTTGCCGTCCACCGCCGACAGGTCGGTGACGCTGCCATTGAACGGCACGCCGCTGCTGCCCGGCGGATTCCAGCTGCCGGTGGTATTGCTGACCGTGCCGTTGGATCCCGAGACCACGCCGTGCTTGATGTTCAGCACAGGTTCGGCCACCGAGACAATGGCCACCACGTCGGAAGAAATCAGCGTGCGGTCGGTGAGGGTGGTTTGTTGGGTCGATTGCGCCAACACATCCAGGGAACGCTGGTCGGCAAACGGCTGGTCGCCGACTCTCACGGTAAAACGGACGACGATGCGACTGCCGGTCGTGGTGTTTGTGGCAAAGCTGCCGAAATCGAACACCACCGCGTTGCCATCGGCACTGGTGACACTGACGACCCCGCCGGCATTGGTGTTGCCGGAGCCAAGCTGCCACTGACCGACGTCACTGCCCGAGCCCCACGTCACGCCGGTCACGTTGAACAACGGCAACGGCAAGTAGGCGGTCAGTTTGAATTGCTCGTAATCGCCAGTGACCAAGTCATAACTGAGTTCGAAGGTCACTTCATCGCCGGGCCGCAGTTCGCCATTGGCCGGTGGTGTGCCGTTGTTGACCTCCACCAATTGAATGTCGACGTTGCTGGTGGGTATCGCACTGGTGGTGGCCGAATTATCGGTTTCGCTTTGGCCGGTGAGGTTGAAGATGTCTTGCAGCAACGTGCCGTCCACCGTGGCGGTGTTGCCCAGTTCGTCACCTTCGTTGATGTCCGAATGTGGGTCGCCCGATGGCGGTTTATAGGTTTGGCCAACGATGGCCGAATAACTGAGCACCGCCAGTACAGCGCCTTGCAGCGTGTCATCGAACGCCAGGTCACCGTTGAGCCAGCCACGAATGTTTGAAAACGCATTGCGCAACGACTGGGCAATGTCGAAAGCCATCGACGTGGTGCCATCGGCGTTGTTCACCACGGTGGTCACCAGCGTAATGGTCTGGGTCACACCGTTGATCGTCACGGTCAGGGTCGGGGTGCCGGTGAGTGCCTGGCCATCGCTGAGCTGATCGCGAATGATCAACTGGCCTTCGTTGAAGAAGTCCTTGCCGAAAGCGAAGTAGTCGGAAATCGCCAGGTTGAGGGTGTATTGCAGGGTATCGCCCGGCGTGATGCCGCTATGACCGATGTCCGTTTGCAGCGTCGCGGTCTTGAGCAGCGTGATCGACTTGGCGACGAACTCCGTGGTGAGGCCGGTACCGCTGAAATCGATGGTGGTGTTCGGTGCAGTGAGGTCGCGTGGGTCCAGCGGAACCCATTGGCCGGAGGCCGTTGGCGCGCCGAGGGTGATGGTGACGGCGTCACCGGTGACCGGATTGATGATCGGCTGGCCATTGGCGTCCACTTCCGGCACATAGAAAGCCACGACGGTATCGGTCGCGGCCGCCAGGTTGGCGTATTCCACCGTAAACGAGTTGATGTAAACGTCGTTGGCGGCAATCAGCACGGCGATTTGGGCGGCGTTGGTCACCACCGTGCCGTCGTGCAGGGTGATCGAGGTCAGCCGGCCACCGGCACCGGGCGTGATGGCGGTGACTTGTATGTTGTCCGGCAGCGGCTGGGTGACGATGACGTTGGAGAGCGTCTGGCCGGGTGCCGGGGTGACCGTCACCGTCAATGTGCGGCCGTAATTCGGCCCGGTCGCGGTTTCACCTTCCGGCGTGCTCAGCGTCTCATTGAAGGTAATGACTGTCGGATGCACCACGAAGGCGGCGGTCCCGGCCTGAATCAGGCTGGGATCGTTGGTCGGGTTATCCAGGGCATCGTTGCCAAACTGGAAGCCGCCGCTGGCCCGAAGGGTCAAGTCCGGGCTGCCGTCGGAAAAATTGGTGTCTGCCAGGTTGCTCAGGCTGGCGGTGATTTGAACCCCGATGACCGGCTGCTGATTGGTGACGCTGGCGAACGGCAATTCGATCACCACCAGTTTGTCGCCGGCACGCATGCCGTAGGCCGACGCGTTGATGATCAGGAAATTGCCATTGGCGTCCTTGGCCAAGGGATGAGTGGCGTTGCCGGCGGCATCGAATGTCACCGTGTGGCTGATCAGATTCTGCCCAAGATAACTGGCGGAGATGAAACCCACGCCGTCATCGCCATCCTTGCCGGTGGCGGGTATCGCCAGGTTGATAAAGGGCGCAAAACCCGTCTGCCCCGAGGTGTTGCTGAAATTTACTGTGAAATTGAAGCGATCGCCGAGCAACACATCGCTGCCTGCCGTGGGCAGGGTCACTGTAGGTGCAGCATCAGCCAGCAGGCCGTCGAAACTGGCCATGGCCGCGCTGCTGATGGCGATGGCCTTGTCGATATCGCCGACCCGGGTCTCCAGCGCCCAGTCACCGCCGGCCGTGGTGCTGCCGGTGTCATTGCTGGAGGCCGCGACATCGGCGCCGGTCCAGCGAGCCAGTTCGGTGACCAGGGTTTTACCGGCCACGCCGGCACCGATATCGCAGCCGTAGAGCTGGATGTCCGCGCCTTGGGTCAGGTTGTTGCGCCACTGTTCGAGGGTCTGGCCGAGTTGGTCTACGTTGTCCGAAGTAATCGTGCGATTGCCCAGGGTGAACTGCCCGGCAGCGCCGTGCGACATGACCTGAATCGAGTCTACCTTGCCCAGTTGCGCCAACGCTGCCGAAATGGCCGCCAGGCCGTCTTCACCGACATTGACCACAATGGCCGTCACGTTGCCGGGGAGTTGCGCCAGGAGCTGGTCGCGGTTTTCGATACGGCTGTCGAGCACCAATAACGTCCGGGCAGCCGATGGCGCCTGCTCGGTGGCCGCGTGGCCCTCCGTCGGGGTAGCGTGGGGGACTGCTGCATCAGCAGGCGCTGAAGCGGCCGGGTCACTTTGGTGCTGATCGGCGGCTGCGGAAGCAGCCGCTCCGTCGAACAGAATCCTCGGTTCCAGCGCAAGCGCCTGGCGCTGAGGGCGCAAATGGGAACCGAAAGCCGCAAACCGTGACTCTTGCATAGTGAGGCCCTCTGACTACGCGGTGAACCATTCCGTTGATACACAAGCCCACTACTGGACAGACTTAGCGTAGGAGTTTTCTTAGGGATTTCCAGAACCTGGAAGAACTTGCGGGAGAAAGGCCGAGGTTGGGTGATGGCACAGGACAAAGGCAAAAAGCCACTTTTGCGTGGGTGGATGATGGCCTCGACAAACCGATACGGGGGCTGTCCAGTAAAATGAGGGGCTTACTAACAGCCAAGGCGGACAAAGTCCGCCTTGGCCAATAAATCCGGCTCGAAGAGCCTGAAGTACGTGACGTCTGCAGCGATTGATTAACTACTTGGCTGTAATCACCGAAAGCTTGCTAATCCCGGCGCGCTCAATGGACGCCATGGCGCGGGCCACTTCGCCATAATTCACACCGTTGTCAGCCTGCAATTGCACACGCACTTCGGCGTCTTTGGTCTTGGCCGCTTTAAGGTTGGTCTCCAGCAAATCCGGCTGGATCTCGTCCTTGTTGATGAACACCTTGCCCTTGTCGTCGATGCTCACCACCAGCGGATCCTTCTGTTCCACCGGCGCCACCGCTTCGGTCTTCGGCAAGTTGATCGGAATCGAGTTGGTCAGCAGCGGCGCGGTAACGATGAACACCACCAGCAGCACCAACATGACGTCCACCAGCGGCGTGACGTTGATCTCGCTGAGCACTTCATCGCTGTCTTGAGTAGAGAAGGCCATGTCAGGAGGCCTCCTTGACTTTGTGCCCGGCGCCGGTGGTGCCGGTTTTAACGGGTACCGCCTGCAACTGGACACGGAATGCGTGTTTCTGCGCCAGGCTGTAGAAGTCGTGGGCAAAGTCATCCAGATCGGCGGCGGTCAGTTTCAGGCGACGCAGGAAGTAGTTGTAAACCAGCACTGCCGGCACCGCGACGGCAATACCGACGCCCGTAGCGACCAGGGCTGCGCCGATCGGCCCGGCCACGGTTTCCAGGCTCGCCGAGCCCGCCGCACTGATGCCTTTCAACGCCGACATGATCCCCCAGACCGTACCGAACAGGCCGATAAACGGCGACGTACTGCCAATGCTGGCGAGGATCGCCAGGCCTGTTTCCAGGGAACGTCGCTCACGCACAATCTGCTGGCGCAGGGCGCGCTCGAGACGGTCCTGATGATTGATCGACTGGCTGAGGTCGTTGGCCGGGTTGTCACCGACCTGAATCGCCGCATAACCGGCCAGTGCGACGCGAGCCGCCGCCCCCGGCTGGTTGTTGGCGAACTCGGCGGCTGATTCAAGGCTGGAAGCGGCCCAGAATTGCCGGTGGAATTTGCGGTCCTGCGCCTTCAGCCGGACGAACTGCAAGCCTTTGAGCAACGCCAGGCCCCAGGTTGCAACGGAGAAGAGGATCAACAGCCAGATAACGGCATGTTCGATGGATTCAAAGGGCGATGCGATAAGGTTCATGGTCTGTATTCTCTGATAGAGGGTGCTAAGTGGCGGTGCTCCTTTTGTGGGGTGGCCCGCTGTTGCCAGGTGTTTGGAATGCTGGTTGCTATTTGATCTTGAAGTCGATGGGCACGCTGACCCAGCCGTCCAGGGCGACGTCGCCTTGTTTGGCCGGGACGAAACTCCAGCGTTTGACCGCTGCCAGTGCGGCGTCATCGAGTTGATCGCGGCCGCTGCTTTTCTGGATCTGGATTTCACCGGGTTTGCCGTTGGCCAACACATGCACCCTCAGCAACACCGTGCCTTGCCAGCCACGACGCATCGCCACTGACGGGTATTCCGGCGCCGGGTTATGCAGGTAGCCGGCGTTAGCCGATGCCGGGGTAATCGGTTGCGGGGCAGGAGGGGCCGCAGGCGCAGGCGCGGCAACCGGTTGTGGCGGTGCAGGCGGTGCGGGTGGCTGCTCCACCGGTTTGGCCACCGGTTTCGGCGCGGGCTTGACCACCGGCTTGGGCTTGGGAATCGGTTTGGGCGGTGGTGGTTTCACGGCCAGTTCATCCTCCACTGGCGGTGGTGGTTCGACCACCGGCTGTAGAATCGGCTCGGGTGGTGGCGGGACCACCACCGGCGGTGCCGGCTGCGAGAACTCGATGGTCATCGGCGGAATCTCCGGTGGCACCACCGGCAGTGGTGGCGTCGGTGTCTGATTGACCCAGACAATCACCGCGCCATGCAGCACCAGCGCGAAAATCCCCAGCAGGACGACTTCGCGCCGACTCAACACACGCGTGGGCGTGCTGTGCAGACGCGACAACGCCAAGGGTTCCCGGAAGAGCCGCCCAAGGTTGAGCAATTCGCCGGGCCCTGGGCTCTGGAATGCCCGCGGTAGAATGGCGGGGCTCTGGACATTGCCCATTTACGTACTCCTGTAATTCTTCAGTTTTGTCACGTTTCGACGGATAACGTTGGCGCTCAATGCCCCACCAGTTCCTCTAGCAATTGCTCCTTGTAGCCTTGCAATACGCTTGAAGAACGGTCCCGTGGATGAGGCAAGTCGACGTTGATTTCGTGTTTGATCCGTCCCGGGTGAGCGTCCATGACAATCACTCGGTCTCCCAGGTACAACGCTTCTTCAATGTCGTGGGTGACCATGATCACCGTGCAGCGTTGCTGCACCCAGATGCGTTGCAACTCGTGCTGCAGGCGTACCCGGGTCAGCGCGTCGAGGGCGCCGAGGGGTTCGTCGAGCAACAGCACTTTGGGTTTGTTGATCAGCGCACGGGCAATCGCGGCACGTTGCGCCATGCCGCCGGACAGTTGGTGCGGGTAGGCGTTTTCGAAGCCTTCAAGGTTGACCAGGGCAATGTGCTCGGCCACCAGGCGATTCTTCTCGGCTGCGGACAACGGATGGTTTTTCAAGGCCAGGGCGATGTTCTGGCTCAGGGTCATCCACGGAAACAAGCGATGGTCCTGAAACACGATCCCGCGCTCCAGGCTGGTGGCGACGACACGTTTGCCGTCCAGCAAAATGTCGCCTTCATAATCGGCTTCCAGTCCGACGATCAGCCGCAGCAACGTTGATTTGCCGCAACCGCTGGCACCGACGATGCTGACGAACTCGCCGGGGCGAACGTCGAGGTTGATGTTGTGTAATACCGGCAGAGGATGGCCCTCGATCCGGTAAGCCTTGCTCAGGCCGCGAATGTGCAGCGCACCCGACTGCAATGGCGTGCTGTGGAGCGGGGCATGTTGGGCGATTGCGTTCATGGAATGGCCTTTCAACGAGTGTTGCGCCAGCGCAGCAAATGGCGGCTAAGAAGGGTGAATAGCAGGGTCATCAGGTAGCCACAGAGGCCGATGCACAGCACGCTGAGGACGATGACCTCCATGCGGGAGCCGGCTTCGGCGTTCATCATCAGGTTGCCCAGGCCGGCGCCGGAAGACAGAAACAACTCGCTGCCCACGGCCGTGACCCAGGCAAATGCGAGTGCGTGCAATACACCGGTGGCAATGCTTGGCAGGGCCGCCGGCAGCAGCACATGCCGGAACCGTTGCCAACGGCTCAGGACCAGCACCTGGCCGACTTCACGGTAACGCTGCTCGACATGGCTGAAGCCTTGATACGTGTTGAGGACCATCGGATAAAACGCCGCCAGGCTCACGATCAGCACCTTGGAGAACTCACCGTTGCCGAACCACATGGCGATCAGCGGAATCCAGCCGAGCATCGGCACCTGGCGGATTGAATGGAACAGTGGCCCTATCAACCGATTGGCCACGGCTGATAGCGCCATCAACACGCCCAGCAACACGCCGAAGAAGATGCCCAGCGCCAGGCCGGTGCTGGTGCGGGCCAGACTGGCCAACAGATTCACCAGCAGCTCGCCGTTGGCCAGCAATTCAATCAACGCCGAGCCAATCGCCGACAACGGCACAAATGCGTAAGCCCCGGCGGCGCCCTGGCGTGACAGATATTCCCAGGCGGCGATCAACAACAGTGGCAACAGCAAGCCGCGGGAATTGGCAAATAGTCGAGACATCAGCGGCTCCTAGCGGGTCTGCCAGCGGAACATCCGCTGTTCGAGTTGGCGAAAACTGAAGTCGAGTACGAAACCGATCACGCCTGTGACGACCACACCGACCATCACCACATCGATGCGCAACATTTGTCGGCTCATTTCAATCATTTGCCCCAGGCCACTGTCGGCGGCCAGCAACTCGGTGGCCACCAGCACCACCCAGGCGCGGGTCAGGCTGATGCGGAACCCGATGATGATCGGTGGCGCGGCAGCAGGCAGGGCAATCTCGCGGACGAACGTCGGCCAGCGCAGTCGATAGACGTCTGCCACTTCGAAGTAGCTGCGCGGAATGCCTTTGACACCTTCGCTGGCGGCCAGCGCCACCGGGAAGAACGCGGTCTTGGCGACGATGATGATCTTGAAGGTTTCATCGATACCGAACAGCAGCACGAACATCGGGATCAAGGCGATGCTGGGAATCTGGCGCAGGGTGTGGAACAGCGGCGAGCAGTAGATCTGGACGTTTTTCGAGAGCGCCATGAGCACGCCGAAAGCCACGCCCGACAGTGAGCCGATAGCGAACCCCAGACCAAGGCGCGACAGGCTGTTGAGCAGGTGTTCGAGCAACTCACCGCTGGCCGACAAGTCTTCGAAGGTTCGCCACACCTGCGCGGGAGGAACCAACAGGTTGCGCGGAAAAATTCCGGCCTCGGCCACCACCGCCCAGAGCAACAGCAGGGCAGCGGGGGAGAGGAGCCAGGTCAGGGAGGACAACAGTCGTTGGGTACGCATGGCAGGTCTTATGTCGGCGAAGTACGCAGGGGGTATCGCAAGAGCTGTGCCAGCCACGGTAGATATTGCCTGGACGTGATGACGCCATCGCTGGCAGGCCAGCTCCCACAGGACGGTGCAGGACCTGTGGGCGCCGGCCTGCCGGCGATGGCGTCGCCACGAAAACCGCGGATTGATGCCTGGTCAGCACCCACTGCTGCCAGAGCAACACCCCTCCAGCAACCTCATCAGAAGTCGTAGCTGACGCTGGTGTAATAGAAAGCGCCTTGCGCGCCTTCAGGGCTGGTGATCGAGTACTTCGGTACGCCGTACAGTTGCGCACCGTCAGCCTTGTCCGGATGGGTATCGAACAGGTTGATCGCCCCCAGCGACACCTTCAGGGTTTTGTTGAAGGTGTACGACAGGTCCAGGTCGGTCACCCATTGCGGGCTGTAGGTCTGGTCCAGGGCAGGGTTGGTCGAGTTGAGGCTTTTCCATTCGCCATACCGGCGCTGGGCAACCGTGACGCCCCAGCCGTCATACAGCCAGTTGGCACTCAGGATCAGCTTGGTTTCAGGTGTACCGTCTTCGATCAGGCCTTGGGTGGTGCGGCCGACAATCTGCGAACCCTTGATGTTGCCGACATCGCGCAGGGCGGTAATTTTGGTGTTGTTCTGGCTCACGCCGGCGTTCAGGTTCAGTTGGCCCCATTGCTGTAGGTCCAGCTGATAGTTGCTGGCAAGCTCTATCCCATCGGTGCGAGTGTCGGCGACGTTGGTGTAGAAGGCCGCACTCTGAATGTTTGCGTAGGGCGTACCGGCGAAAATGGGCGAGACCACTGACGCGGGCAATTGGTCGGAGAGCGTGATGCGGTTGTCGATATCGATGCGGTAGGCGTCCAGCGTCACCGAGGCATTGGCCAACGGGCGCCAGACCAGGCCCAGGGAATAGCTGGTGGATTCTTCGGGTTTGAGCGACTGGCCGCCCAGTAGCGCTGCCTCCGGGCTGTCCGCACGCAGGGTGCGTTGCTGCACTTCGACAAAGTTGCCACTGCCGGGTGGTTGCTCCACCACCTGCACGCTGAACGACGACAAACCGCTCTGAACCAGCGACGGCGCGCGATAGCCGGTGCTGGCCGTGGCTCGGGCGGCAATCTGCGGGGTGAAGTCATAGCGCAGGGATAGCTTGCCGTTGGTGGTGTCGCCGAAGTCCGAATAGTGCTCGGTGCGCACCGCGACGCCGGCCTGGAATTTTTCGGTGATCTGGCCTTCGACATCGATGTAGGCACCCAAGACATTGCGGTCCAGCGAGGCCGCATCGACCTGGGTGATGCCCGAGTAGTAACCCGGAATGCGCCGCCGCGTGACCGGGTCGACGGTATTGAAGAGCGGGCCGTTCTGCAATCCCGCGGCTTCACCTTCGCTCAGTTCATAGTTCTCCTGACGCCAGGCCAGGCCGGCTGACAGTGTCAGCGGCTTGAACAGCAGGTCGGTGGGGAAATCCCGCACCCAGTCCAGGGTCACGTTGGTCTGGTCGGCCTCACGTCTGCCGGTGTAGATTTTTTCCGGGCTGTCGGCACCCCAGCTGGGGTTGATCGCGTTACGGTCGGTGGAATCCAGGGTGTTGTCGCCATGGTTCACGGCGAAGTCGAACTTGCCCAACTGTTCGTCTTCGTAACGCACGCCGCCGGTCAATGCATAGTCTTCCAGCGAATAGCGCGTGATGGGCAGGCGTCCGTCCGGGAAGCGTTGCAATGCCGTGCTGCTGTAGTTGTTGCGCAAGGTGGTGGGCGGATCAAAGAAGCCTTCGGCGTCGGTGTTTTTGTGGGAGTAGGTGGCAAAGCCATAGGCGGTCAGACCTTCGCCGATGCCAACCTCACTGTTCAGCGCAAAGTTGTACTGGTCCGAGACATTGCCCGAGCCCCAGCGCCAGGTGCGATAGCGATTGTTTTGCTCGCGGGGCGTGTTGATGCTGGTGGAACCGGGATAAAAGATCCGGTTGTCCGGGTTGGTGTCACTGGCCGGGTCTTGGCTGCCGGCGTCGAAGCCCAGGGTCAGGAAGCCGTCGTTGGGCAGGGCGATGCCTTTCCAGCCGCTGAGTTTGCGCTGGATGCCGTCGCCCTTGTCGTAGCCGCCGAAGCGGTATCCGACGTTGCCTCCGTCGTCCTTTTCCTTGAGCACGATGTTGATCACACCGGCGATGGCGTCTGAGCCGTATTGGGCTGCGGCACCGTCGCGAAGGATTTCCACGCGCTGAATCGAGCTCAGGGGAATCAGGCTCAAATCGACGGCCGCCGCGCCACGGCCATTGACCAGGCTTTGGCGGGTGACGTTGGCGCTGGTGTGGCGACGTTTGCCGTTGACCAGCACCAGCACCTGATCAGACGCCAGGCCGCGCAACGATGCGCCTTGGGCGATGGAACCTGCAAAGGCCCCTTGGGGCGATTGCGGATACGTGAACGAGGGCGACAGTGCGGTGAGTGCGCCGGACAGATCGCTGGCGCCGGTCTGTTCCAGCTGCTCGCCGGACAGGACATCGATCGGCGCGGCGCTTTCCAGTGCGGTGACGTCGCTTCGGCGGGTACCGAGTACGACCACGGTGTCCAGGTGTTCGCTACTTGCGCCGGGTTGAGCGTCGGCAGCCATGACGGGCATGGCAAGGCTGCCAATGACCAGCGCGATAGCGCCGGCCAACGGGGTGTGATGGAACATGGGTAAATTCCTTTAAGGCGTATGAACACCTTGTAGGAGCTGCCGCAGGCTGCGATCTTTTGATTCACATCAAGATCAAAAGATCGCAGCCTGCGGCAGTTCCTACAAAGTTTGGCGTGGAGGCAGGATCAGAAGCGGCTGGTGACGCTCAGGCCTACGGTGCGCGGGTCGCCGTAGGTGATGACGTATTGGCCCAGGGTGCCGTTCGGACGACCATGCACCTGGTAGCGACGGTCGGTGACGTTGTTCACAAACCCCGTGACGCTGAGTTTTTCATCCGGGCTGAACCAGGTCAGACGAGTGTTGGCCAGCGTGTAGTGCGGTTGGCTGAGGGTCTTGTCGGCACTGCTCTGGCGATCGGCGAGGAAGTATTCCTTGTCCCGATAACTGACATCGCCACCGGCGACGAGCTTGCCCCCGATTTCCAGCGGGAACGTGTAATCGGCACCGAGCGCCACCACGTTGCGCGGTGAACGCACGAAGCTGTTGCCGCTGTAATCACCGGTCACGACACCGGTATTGGGGTTGGTGTTCTTGAAGTCGGTGTATTCGGTGTCGAGGAACGATACCGCCGCACGCAAGTGCAGGTAGTCGGTCGGCTGGGCTTCCAGTTCCAGCTCGGCGCCCTTGACCGTGCCCTTGGCGCCGTTGGTCAGCGCCGTGGTAAGCACGCCGTTGTTGACCGTCAGCAGGTTCACCTGAATGTCCGAGTAGTCGTAATAGAAAATGTTGGCGTTGGCCGTCAGACGGTGGTCGAACCATTCGGACTTGAGGCCGATTTCGTAGGCGTCGAGTTGTTCCGGATCCACCGTGGTCAGCTGCGAAAGGCTGGTGGACAGGCCGGTGTTGAAACCGCCGGAACGGAAACCGTGGGCATAGCGAAAGAACACGCGCACGTTGTCGTTGATCCGGTATTCCGGCGTCAGGTCATAGGTCCAGGCTTCCCAGGTCTTGTCTTCCTGACGATTGCCATTGGTGCCGACACCGGCCAGTGGCACCAGTGGGCCGTTAGCGGTGATGCGGGTCAGTTGGGTCAGGTCGAGGTCGATGTCTTTCTTTTCCTGGGTCCAGCGCAGGCCACCGGTCACGGAGAAGTTATCGGTGAAGTCGTAGGTCAGGTTGCCGAACAACGCGTAACTGTCGGTGGTGTGGTCGTAGCTCAAGTCACGAAAGTCAGTGGCGCCGCCAGTCTGGTTCGAGCCGGTGCCGTTTGGCGTCGGGCCTGGTGTAATCAGGCGCTGTGCCGAGCTGTCGAGGTCTTCGTGGAAGTAGTGCGCACCCAGCAGCCAGCGCAAGGTTTCCTGCTGCGGCGAGGCCAGGCGCAGTTCCTGGGAATACTGCGAGTATTTGTTGTCGGAGATTGCCGCGCCGTTGACCTCATAAGGCGTGTAGTCGGCGTCGCTGGTGGACTGCCCGCGAATGTAGTCGTAGGCACTGATGGACGTGAGGGTGTAATCGCCCAGATGCCAGTTCAGAGTCAGCGAAGTGCCGTCGTGATTGAGCTTGGAGTCTTCATTGACGTTGATGGCGATATCGCGCCCGCTGGGTCTTTGATAGCCAACATTGTAATAGCGTCCCTCGGTCAGCGAACCGTTGCTGCCATCACCTTTGTATTCTCGACTGTGGACCTTCAGCAACGCCTCAAGGTCGTCATTGACCTGAGCAAGAAACTGCAGGCGCACGGCTTTTTTGTTGACGTCGCCGTAGGTGTTACCGTCGACCAGGTTGTCCTGGAAGCCATCACGCTCTTCGGAATACAACGAGACCCGAGCGGCGAGTTTGTCATCCACCAGCGCTCCCCCCAGAGCGCCGCTGACGATGCGTTCGTTCTTGGTGCCAAACCCGATCGTGCCGAAGCCGTCCGTGTCGAAAGTCGGCTTTTTCGAGATGACGTTGACCGCGCCCGCGGTGGTGTTCTTGCCGTACAGCGTGCCTTGCGGCCCGCGCAGGATTTCGATGCGCTCCAGGTCGAACAGCGGACCGCCGCCGGCAATCGGCGCGTTCAGGTACACGTCGTCGGCGTAGATGCCCACCGGGTACACGGTCGCGGCGCCGGTATCACCGGTACCCAGACCGCGGATGTACCAACGTGGTCGTCCGTCGCCATCCGGGTTCTTGGCCGATGCGTTTGGTACGAAGGTGGTGATGTCGCCCATGTTACGCACGCCATCGGCAACCAGGGCGGTGCCCTGAACTGCCGACACTGCCACCGGAACCTCTTGCAGGGTTTCTTCGCGGTGCTGAGCGGTGACGGTCACGGTCTTGAGTGACGGTTCGGTGGTGGTTTTACTGCTGTCGGCTTCAGTGGTGTCTGCTGCCAGCACCCCCTCGCTGACGCCCCCGGCCAGTAACAAGGCAAGCCAGATACTCTTGGTGATCGGATTAAGTTTATGCATTTAAGTCTCCCCCAATAAAGTTTCACTAATGGGGATAGAGCAGAGATCGTGCCAAGAGATTTTTCTGGAGCGTTAGTTTTGTTATGTGGCTGTTTATAAAGGGTTTTAATGTTATTGAAAGTTCGGCTTCATCAGGTTTTTCAAGGGTTTTGTTAGTTGGATCCAGTCCGGACTAAAGCGCCTGCCAGACATTCAGCAGAAGTTGCTTGGCGAGTGTTGCTGTAGCAGCAGGAAGGGGGCGAGAGGGTGTTGCCAGGCAAGCAGTGTGTTTGTCTTTCGAACGCCATCGCCAGCAAGCCGGCTCCTACAAGGTTTGCGCATGACCTGAAGGAGCCGGCTTGCTGGCGATGGCGGTATTGCTGACGAAGAAGAACTCAAACCGCCAGGCGAGAGGTAGAGCCGATGACGTTTTCCAGTACGCTGAAATCGATCCAGTCGCGCACATCGAATCGCCGCGGGATAAAGTCCCAGCGATGCAGAAAATCGGTGAAATCCTGCAGCGCCTCGATGGAGCGGGTATCGAGGGTCGTGCGCAAACGCCTGTGAGCATCCTCACCGTAGGCCGCAGCTACCCAGTACTCGCTGGTGTTCAGCTCACGGGCCAGAAAACGCCGGGTTTCATCCGGATTGGCCCATGCCCATTGCTCTGTGCGCAGCACGGTATCGACGATTTTCACGCTGGCGTCGAAATGCTCATGCAACAGGTGAGTATCAACGGTCAGCGTCCGCGGCGTGCCGTTGTTCGAGCGAATCAGCGGGTCGGGGTGCGAGCCGGTATCGATCACCACCTGCAAACCGAATTCGTTAGCCAAGTGCACAGCGTGGGCGCCCTTGAGGAAAATCGCATCGATGTCGCCGCGCAACAGGCCGATCAGTTCGTTGTTGCGACGGCTGAAGCGCGTTACGCCGAGGCTGACTTCCGAGCCGTAGACATGCTGTTTCTGGTCATCGCTGTAGGTGCCGCCATAGGGGTAGTCCACCAGCTCAACATCCGACACCTCGAGGCCTTCGAGCTTGAGAGCGTTTTCCAGCCCGCGCAGGGCTTGGGCGCGGGTGAAGTCGATCTGCACGTTGGCCCATTTAGGCACGCCGAAGCGCCGGTTTTTCAGGTCGCGAACACTCTTCACGCCGCTTTCTGCGGTGGTCAGGATCAACTGCACCTCGTCGCTCCACGACAGCCCCAGCACTCGGGTCTGTACGCCGCTGGCGTAGGCCCAGATGGCCGGGATATTACCGCCATGACGCACGGAGTTTTTCAGGTGATGGTCGTAATGTGCTTCGCGAACTTCCCGTTCGCTGGACTCGCGCAGGGATTGAATATTGGTGCCGAACGGCAGAAAGGCTTCCGCCAGTCGACCGGATTGCACAGCGATGCCCAATCCCGTGGGAACAGGGCTGTGGGTGTACCAAAGCGTATCGAGTGGTTTGCTCATAAAGGCCTTCAGTTCGAGTCCATGAAACCTGGCGGGTTAGCCCGCCAGCGCGGTGTGTGTTTGCAGCAGCGCGTCCAGTGGGCGAGGGTCGATCCAGTCGCGCACGTCGAAACTTTGCGGGATGAAGCGCCAGCGATGCAGGAAGTGGGTGAAGTCTTGCAATGCAGCAATCGCTTGTTCATCCAGTTCGGTGCGCAGGCGCAGGTGAGCGTCGTTGCCATAAGCGGCGCTGACCCAGTATTCGCTGCTGTTGGTTTCGCGGGCCAGGTAGCGGCGCGTGTCTTCTGGATGGGTGTGAGCCCAATGTTCGGCGCGGCGTACGGAATCGAGAATGCCGGTGGCGATGTCGAAGTGGTTGTCCAGCAGGTTCAGGTCTACTGCCAATGTGCGAGGGGTGCCGTTGTTGCTGCGAATCAGCGGCTCGGGGTGCGAGCCGGTGTCGATCACCGTATGCAGGCCGAATTCATGGGCCTGGCGAGCGGCGCTGGCGCCTTTGAGGAAAATCGCATCGACCTCGCCGCGCAGCAGGCCGACCAATTCCAGGTTGCGTCCCTCGACCCGCTGCGCGCTGACCGGCGTGCCGTTCACAGTACTGACCTGCGGGTCGCTGAAGGTGCCTTCATAGCGGTAGTTCACCAATTGCACGTCACCGACCTGCAAGCCTTCCAGAATCAGGGCGTTTTCCAGCCCGCGCAGGGCTTGGGCGCGGGTGAAATCGATCTGCGCACCGGCCCAGTCGGGCAAGCCGAAACGGCGTCCCTTCAGGTCCTTGACGGTTTTGATGCCGCTGCCTGGAAGGGTCAGGATCAGTTGCACTTCATCGGCCCATGACAGACCAATAACGCGTGTCTCCCGTCCTTGGGCACGCGCCCAGATCGCCGGAATATTGCCGCCATGGCGCACGGAATTGCGCAGCGTGTGATCGAAATGCGATTCCCGCACCGCCTTGTCGGTGGATTCACGCAATGACTGCACCTGTGTGCCCAATGCGCCAACGGTGTCTTGCAGCCAGCCTTTTTGCACGGCAATGCCAAGCCCGGTGGGAACCGGACAGCGGGTGTACCACAGGGTGTCGAGGGGTTGAGTCATCAGAAATTCTCCCGCAGCGCTCAGGCGCTGGCCTTCAATTGAGTTGCCGTCTGGACGGCAGGGCGTTGGTGCACCAGCGGCAGGACTTCCTGCCCAATGCGCAGTGCTTCTTCCAGGTGTGGGTTGCCGGCGAGGATGAAGGTTGAGAAACCCGCGTCGCGGTATTCCACCAGGCGTTCGGCGATGTTCTCGTGGCTGCCCACCAGACCCACGGTCGGCCCCGGTTTAGCCTTGGCGAAACCCGCCCACAGGTTCGGGCCGATGATCAGGTCGTCGAAGCGGTCGATGTTCTGGTGGTAGGCGGTCTGGCGTGCGCCACCGACCGAATCGGAGCCGCTGGTGAAACCCTTGGCGACCACGCTGCTCTTGCCTTCGAGCTTGTCGAACTGGCGACGCAGATCTTTCCAAGCCAACTCTTCGGTTTCCCGGGCGAACAGGTCGACCCGCAGACCGAAGCGCACGCTGCGCCCCTGTTTGTCTGCCAGCTCACGTACGCGTTCGATGTGCGGCTTGAGCTTGTCGATGGGCTCGGCCCAGTTCAGGTAAACATCGGCGTGTTTGGCGGCCACATCCAGCGCAGCATCGGAGAACCCGGAAAAGTACACGCCGGGTTTGCGTTCGTTTTGCAGGCCGTGGGGCAGGGCACCGTTCTCCAGTTGATAGATATCGCCGTCATAGGAGAAGCGCTCGTTCTGCCAGAGGCCCTGAATGATGTCGAGGAATTCGCCCGTGCGCTTGTAGCGCAGGTCATGTTCCAGGTAGTCGCCGTTGGCCCGCTGACTGGCGGGGTTGCCACCGGTGATGATGTTCCACTCCAGGCGCCCGCGACTGAGGTTTTGCAGGATGGCGGCTTGTTGCGCGGCGTAGGCCGGCAGGGTCCAGGTCGCCTGGAAGGCGATGAGAAATTTGATCCGACGGGTTTCCCGGGCCAGTGCTGCTGCGGCGATCCATGGTTCTGGCCCGGTGGGCAGCAAGGCACCTTCGAAACCGGCCAGTTCTGCGGCTTTGGCGACTTGGGCGATGTAGTCGATGTAGGTGAAGTCGTCGGGTTCACCGTTGGGCAAGCGCCCGGGTGCGATGTTGCCGGGACGATAATGCGGGTTGCCGCGGTTGTGCTTGTCGGTGGTCAGTTGCGGACCATCGGTGCCCAGCGGCAGGCGCCAGAAAAACTCAGTGCTCATGGGGTGCTCCTGATTCAAGTACGCGTTGCGTCGCGCAGGTGCGAGGACGCCTTGTCAGGGTGGTTGCAACGGACATGCCATGCTCGGCGAGCCGGGTGATCGCCAACAGGGCTGGGGCTTTGACGGGGAATCGGGGAGAGATGGAAGGCGAGGGTGCTTCTGTAGCAGCAGTCCGTCAGCAATGGTTGCTCGGCGTGCAACAAGGAGCGTTCATCGCACGCGCATTTGTAGGAGCCGGCCTGCCGGCGATGAGGCCGCTGGTTTCTGCGCGGTTTTTGAGGACGCCATGGCTAGCAAGTCAGCTCCTACAAGGCGGTGTTGTGAACCCGATTCTGTGGGAGCCGGCCTGCCGGCGATGGCGGTTTCGATCACGCTGAAGCAGTGGCGACAATCTCATCAATGGACGAACCCGCCTCGGCACTGCGAAGGTACGTCTGGTACAACGCCGCATAAGCCCCACCTTGATCGATCAGTTGGCTGTGCGGCCCTTGCTCGACCAGGCGCCCCTGACGAATGACCGCGATACGGTCGGCATCGCGAATGGTCGCCAGGCGATGGGCGATGATGATGGCGGTGCGACCTTCGCAGAGCCGGCGAAACGCTCGCTGTATTCGGCGCTCGGTGTGGATGTCAACGGCTGAGGTCGCTTCGTCGAGCACCAGCACTGCCGGATCTGCGAGATAGGCGCGCACCAGGCAAACCAACTGCCGTTGGCCATGGCTCAAGTGCCCGCCCAGAGGCCCGACTTCGGTCTGGTACTGGTGTGGCAAACGTTCCAGCACTTCGTCCGCGCCCAGCTCCCGGGCCGCTGCAATCAGGCTTGCATCGTCAGCGTGGGGCGCTGCCAGACGCAGGTTGTCGAGGATGCTGCCGCTGAACAACACATTGTCCTGCAAGACCACGCCGACGTTACGCCGCAACTCATGCTGGGACAGGTTGCGAACATCAATGCCATCCAGCCTGACGGCACCCGACTGCACCTCATAGAAGCGCGTCAACAACTGCACCAGCGTGCTCTTGCCATGGCCTGAGGGGCCGACTATCGCCAACACCTCACCGGCAGGAATGTGCAGATCAAGATCGTTAATCACCGGCGATGCACTGTTGGCATCGTAGCTGAACCGCACTTGTTCAAAACTCACTTCGCCGCGGGCTTTGCCTATCCGTTGTGGCGCAGCGCTGTCATTGATTTCCGGGCGGGTGTCGAGCAGCAGGAAGATGCGCTGCGCCGAAGCCGAACCCGTGGCGTAGCGTTCGAACAGGTCCGATAGCTCCTGCAACGGCCCGAGGAACAGGAACACATAAAACAGGCTCTCCGCGATCTGACCCACGGTCACATCGGCCTGCGCCAAGCCGTAAGCGCCCACCAGCAACAGCACTGCCATGCCCGCCGAACTGAGCAAGGCGGTAAAGGGCGCGAACCAACCAGACCGCAAGCTGCCGCGAATCAGCGCGTGATTAAAGTCATCCAACAGTCCGCGATAGCGCCGCAGGTTGGGCGATTGCTGGGCACACTGCTGCAACATGCGCGCGCCGCTGACGCTCTCCACCAAATGCGCAGTGAAACGACTGCGGTTCTCCGCGACCTTGGCCCAGTTGCGCTGGGAGATGCGTTTGAAACTCCAGGTCGCCAGCACCAGCAAAGGCACGGTCGCGGCCAGGCTCAGAAAAAACCGTGGATCGATGCGCCAGAGCATCACCGACGCCAGTGCGCAGCGCAGCAAAGCCCCCAGCAGTTCGGGAGGCCCCTGAATCAGTAGCGGTTCGAGTGCATCGACGTCGCGGTCGACACGGGAAATGATCCGACCGGCCTTGGTCCGGTCGAAATAGCTGACGCTCAGGCTCTGGACGTGCGCAAACACCCGCACTCGAAGGTCATTCAGCACCCGGATCGCCGCACTGCCGGCCACGAACTGGGAGACCCCGGCGAGCAGGAATCGCCCCAGCCAACTGGCTGCCAGACCCAAGCCAAGCCAAAGCACGAGACGCTCATCGAGCAACCAGTGGTCGTTCTGTTGAATCAACCCACGGTCAAGCAATTCACGGACGAACCAAGGCCGAAGGAACACCGTGAATACCAGCAAAAGCTCAATGCCGATGACACCGGCAATGTGTCGGCGAATCGGTTTGAGCAGCGGCAACAGCCGACTGAACATGCTGCGGTCGAGGGCTTTTTTGGCCAGCATTTCTTCAATTTCGATATCGCTCAAGGCTTTGCCGGCGATTGGGTTAGCCATGGTCGATCCCTAGCAGGTCGCGA
Source organism: Pseudomonas azerbaijanoccidentalis (assembly GCF_019145495.1). Taxonomy (GTDB): domain Bacteria; phylum Pseudomonadota; class Gammaproteobacteria; order Pseudomonadales; family Pseudomonadaceae; genus Aquipseudomonas; species Aquipseudomonas azerbaijanoccidentalis. The sequence goes on from NZ_JAHSTU010000001.1 coordinate 491,523, forward strand.
TAATCAGTAGAGGTTTTCAACAGTTCGGCATGGGTACCGCTGGCGGCGATCCGACCGTCCTGAAGCATCAGCACGCGGTCCGCCAGGAGGATGGTCGAGAGCTTGCTGGAGATCACCAGCAAGGTGGTGGCCCGCCCCCGATCACGGCGCAGCTGACGAATGTTGTTCAGCACCTGGCGCTCGCTGATGGCATCCAGTGCGCTGGTGGCATCGTCCAGGCACAGGATGTCCGGCGCGCCAAGTAACGCGCGGGCCAGGCTCAGGCGTTGGCGCTGTCCACCCGACAGTGTCACGCCACGGTCCCCGAGTGGCGTGGCCAAACCTAGGGGCAGACGTTCAAGCACATCTTCAGCGGCCGCCAGGCGCAAACCATGACGTAACTGTTGATCGCTGGCGTACGGTGCCGTCAGGCGCAGATTGGCCGCGAGCGTGTCGGAAAACAAAAAGCTTTCTTGCGGCACCACATGCACCCGGCGCCGCAGTTCGTCGAGGTTCAACTGACGAATGTCCTGCCAGCCAGTCGTGTCAGAGCCGATCAGCAAGCGGCCGGAACTGATATCGCTCAGACGCGGCAACAGGCTTGCCAGCAGGCTTTTGCCGGTGCCGGTCGCACCCACCAGAGCAACGATCTCCCCCGGCTGCAACGTCAGCGAACAGTCACGCAGAATCTCTCTTCCGCCACCGGGAGCACTGACGCTGACGTGCTCCAGTTTCAGCCCCAGCGGCGAATCGGGCAGGTTGTAATCACCGCTGCGAATCGCGGCGGGTTCGTCCAGCAGTTGCCAGATACGTTCGGCACTGGAGCGGGCATCTGCAAAGGTTTGCATGACGCGGCCGATGCCTTCGATGCGAAACACCAGGGTGGTGGCGATCAGCAGTGAAGTGACCAGTTCACCGATGCCTAACCGGCCGGCCGCCACCAGATGAGCGCCGTACACCAGTATCCATACGTGTCCCAATGCAACGACGGCCTGGGGCAGGGGGATGCGCGAGCTGGAGTAGGCAAGGGCGTCGCGGGCGTGGTTGGCGAACACCGAGACTTGCGAGGCGAAGCGCTGAATCCGGCTGTGTTCCAGGCCAAACGATTTGATTACCCGCACTCCGCTGATGCCTTCGCTGAGGTCCTGATTGACCCGGTCATAGGCTTCGCCAACCGCTCGATCAAGCGTGACCAGACGCTCGGTCTGGCGTACGAAAATCCACAGGCCAAACACCGTCAGCAACAACGGAACCAGGCCCAGTAGCGGGTTGTACCAACTCAGCAGGCCGACGGTTGCCAGCACCACCAGTGGCGTCTCTACCACTTGGCGCCAGAAGCTGATGAGCGCATCACGCACCTTGTCGGCATCACGGGTGGTGCGCGTGATCATTTCACCCATGCCGTGCTGCCAGTGATAACCCAGGTGCAGCGTTTGTACCTGTTGCAGGATGCGCTCGCGCAGACGCGTCAGCAGTTCCTGGCTGAGCACCAGCGACAACACGCTGGCGGCGTATTGCAAGGCGCCACGGCCTACGGCCACCGCGAGCATCAGCCACAACCAGTACCAGCCGAGGCCGGCATCCAGGCTGCCATCGGCTTGGCGGATCACCGCGCGACCGGCGCTGACATCGTTGACCGCATGCCCGATCAGCCATTGCTGCCAGACCAACCCAAGGTTCACAGCAATGAACAGCGCCGCTACCAACGTGAAACGCCAGGGCATTTCCCGGTAAATCGCCAGGCTGCGCAATAGGGGGTGTTTTTCGATCATTTAATTGCTCTGAGATAGGTGCGACACCCGACAAACCTGTAGAAGCCGGCTTGCCAGCTCCCACAGGTTTGTCGGTGTTTTCAAATTCCGTTTGCAGGAGCCGCGTGAACCCGACTCATCGCCCAGGGCTGGTGGCACCCTGTTTTTCCTTGGCGTTGAGGATTGCGGTGTATTCGCCCGGATCGACACCATTGAGGTAGTAATTGCCGACGTGATGCAGGCGCCAGCGGATCGGGTCGTGGGTGGTGTGGACACGGGCATTGCGCCAGAAGCGATCGAGGTTCCATTTGCTCAGTGACGAGCTGGCGCCGAGCAGGGAAAAAATGTCGCTGGAGATCTTCAGCGAGGCCGCATCGGAATGGGCACGCGCGGTGGCCACCGAGAGAATCAGTTCGTCTTGCAGTGCCTTGTTGTCCGGGTCCAGTTCGTGTTGGTCGAACACCCGTGCCGCATCCCGCAGCAAGGATTGCGCGCCCCGCAAGGCCACGGCGTATTCGCCGATCTGTTTGATGATGTGCGGTTCCTGGTTGGCGTGATCGACGCCGCTTTCCACCCAGGGGCGGGCGTGGTGATTGAGGTATTGCACGGCGGCCGACAACGCGCCCTCGGCAATGCCGGTGTCGATGGCTGCGTGGAGAATCTGCGGGAAGGTCAGGCCTGTGCGTTTCATCGGTCCTTTGCGCTGCGAGACGAAGCCTTCGTCGAGTTCGATGTTGTCGAAGATCACCGTGCCGCTCACCGAGTTCTTCTGGCCGAAGGCTTCCCAGTCATCGACCAGGGTCAGGCCTGGGGTATTGCGGTTGAGCAGTACCCCGGCGCCGCCGTCGTCGCTGGCGGCGGTCAGGGAAATCCACTCGGCCAGGTAGGAACCGGTGGAGTAGAACTTGCTGCCATTGAGGATCAGCTTGCCATCGGCGCGACGCTCGACCCGGGTCTTGAGTGCGAACTTGTTCTTGCCGCCCACTTCAGCCAAGGCATTGCCGAAACGCTTGCCGGCCAACACGTCGCGGATCAGTCGGTCGCGAATCTCATCGGAGTACCCGGTGAAAATGCCCCGCAGCATGACGTTATGGATTTGCAGCAGCTGACCGACGCCACCGTCGGCAACGGAAATGAGCCGCACGGTTTCAACGATGGTTTCCACTGAAGCACCGAGCCCGCCAAACGCCTTGGGAACGCCAATCGCCGTCAGGCCGCTTTCGGACAACAGTTGCGCCTGGCGCTCGGGCAGTTGGCCGTTCCGGGTGGCATCGGCAGCGATTTCAGCAATCTCCAGAGCGATTTCCCTGGCCACGGCGATGGCCTGGGCTTCGCTTTGCAGCAATCGGATCGGGGCTTGCTCCTGGATGAGTTGGCCGGTGGGCTGATGTTCAACATTGCTCATTGCAGTACCTCTGATTATTGATCTGATGACCGTTTGCCCCCCTGTGGGAGCTGGCCTGCCGGCGATGGCATCGTCGAGAGCGGCGCAAGGCTCGATGACCAATCGCTGGCAGGCCAGCTCCCACTGGTTCGTCGGTGTTCCTCGGATGTTGAATGGGCCTTGAGCAAGTTCTGCGCCAAGGGCTTTAAAACCCGTGCGGTGCTGGGTCTGGCGCGGTGAAGGCGCGTCAGGTGCTGCTGGAGAAGCAGCGCGATGGCGGCGATTGCTCGACCAGCAGCAGTCGTCGCGCAACGCTGCTGGCAGGCCAGCAATTGAGAGGCCGGCATTTGCGCACGAAGGCCTGAAACCCTTTAAAACCAAGGCTTTCAGCTTTTGGCACGGGCACTGCAATAGCTCTGGCAACAGTCACCGCGACTGACTTCTAACCAGATGGAGCTGCCCATGACGCTTGCTGCCAAACAAACCCGACCCGATACCCAGGCTGAGCTGGATCAGATCTGGTTCACCCGATGCCCGGTGCCGACGGCCTCCGGAATCGCTTACAAACTCGGCTGGCTCAGCGATGAGTTCGCCGCCGATGGCCTGCCGGTTTCGACCTTGCAGGAGACCCGTCAACTGGGTCATCACCACTACGATCACGAACTGCCGGGGCTGTTTCGCGAAGGCGGAAACGTACCGGCACTGGCGGCGCGGGCGGCTGGTGCGCCAAGTCGTTTGATCGGCCTGACCTGGATCGAAGAATGGCAAACCATTCTGGTTCGTCCGGACTCCGGCATCAGCCGGCCGCAGGATCTAAAAGGCAAGCGTCTGGCGCTGCCCGCCTGGGGCGAGAGCCGTCCGGGGAGCATCGCTCGGGCCATGAGTCTGCACGGCTATAAAGGCGCGCTGAGCCTGGCCGGGCTGGGCTTCGATGATGTCGAACTGGTGGAAGTCGCCCTTCAGGATCAGGAGCGAGCGGCGAACCCACAGGAGGGTTTGCAACGACTGTGGTCGGGGCTCGATTACCTGGTACGCGGTGAGGTAGACGCGGTTTACGTCAAAGGCGCTTCCGCCGCCGACGCTGCACGTCGTCTCGGGCTGGTGGTAGGCATCGACCTGGACCTGATCGCCGAGCCGCGCTATCGCATCAACAACGGTACGCCGCGTCCGATCACCGTCCACCAAAGCCTGCTCGACAACCACTTCGACCTGGTGGTGCGGTTTCTCGCTCAAACCCTCAATGCCGCTGACTGGGCCGCCAATAACCGCGAGGCACTGAACGCCATTCTGGAAGAAGAAACCCGCGCCGGCAGCGCTGGGGTCGCAGAGGCCTATCGCGGTGAATTCCACACCACGCTGGCGCCAGATCTGTCTTCGCAGCGCCTTGAGTTTCTCGATACCCAGAAAGATTTTCTTTATCTGCACGGCTTCCTTGAACGCGACTTTTCGATCGCCGACTGGGTCGATCCGCGCCCGTTGCAAGCCGCCCATGAACTGCTGGCCAAGCGCCGCGCCTGAATCCGGAGAAATGCCATGACCATTCTCGTCAACGAAAAGCCAATCAACGAACAATTGATCAGCGAAGAACTTAAGAACTTTATCGACAAGGTGCTGATCGAGGCTGAAGAAGCCTTCACCGTGTTCCGTGAAACCAACACCATTACGGCCAATGGCACCGTCGGTTTCATCGAGCGAGTGCCGGGTCAGGAACTGCTGGTGTCGGTTAACTACGGCGGCCCATGGAATTACCGTAAACCGCTGCAAGCGACGGTCACCGATTTTGAAGGCAAGGTGATTTACGGCAAAGGCAAGGGCGGTTTGGGGCGATACACCAAGCTGTTCCAACAGCATGCCGACATCACCACCGTGTCCCATGTGCATTCGCCATACCTCGGTGCCTGGGCGCAGACCCATCGCACCCTGCCATTTCACTACGTGCCGGTGCAGCGCTATCAACTGGCCCGCGAGCTGCCGGTGTACATCGACCGGCGTCAGCCGGAAGTCGATTTCATCCTCGACAAGATCAAAGAGAACCCTTTCAACCTGGCCATTCTGGAAGCCAACGGCGGCTCCACCGTATGGGGCAAGCAAGGCTTGCGCGCCACCGCTGAATTCATCCTGTTGCTGGAAGAGGGCGCGCAACTGCAATTGCTCGCCGACGCCTTGGGCGGGTCCCGTCCTTATGGGCCGGGCGTTCTGACCCAGCAATGGAAAATGAGCGGCCTGTACGAACACGCCACCGAACTGGGCCTGGTACCCGCCATCGACCGCCGCGCCTGACCCGCCAATCCCCCGGTCAACACACCCTGTGGGAGCTGGCCTGCCAGCGATGGCGGCCTCAAGAATACCGCCATGTTTGCCGGCCTCATCGCTGGCAAGCCAGCTCCTACAGGGATCGGGTTTACGGCGGCCGATCGGTCGACACATAAACAAGGAACACGCCCATGGCTGTAAAAATTCTCTGGTACCTCACCACCCCCGACGGGCCTTACCCGTGGGAGCCGGAAGGCCGCTGGAAAACCGATTTCGAACATCTGAAGCAACTCGCCGTGGCCAGCGATCGCCTGGGGTATTACGGATCACTGCTGGGTTCCAGCCCCAACGAAAGCCTGGCGGTTTCCGCTGCGTTGATCGATGCCACCCAGCGCCTGCGTTTTCTGGTGGCGCAACACCCCGGCGAATTATCACCAGCGGTATTGGCCAAGTGGGCGCTGACATTCGATCAATTCTCCAACGGTCGCCTGTTGTTCAACGTCGTCAACGGCAACGACGCCGGCCTGGCAACACTTGGTGTGCATTACCCACACGATGAGCGCTATGACTTCAGCCTCGAATACTGGCGCGCCTTCCAGAGCTTCTACGCTGGCGACACCTCGGGTTATGACGGTCAATACGTCAAGCTTGCCCCTCGCGCACCAGCCGCTGCGCACCATCCACTGGGCGGTTGGCACTCACCCAAACAGAAACCAGGCATTCCGTTGTGGGGTGCCGGCACCTCAGGCCCCGGCGTTGCCCATTCGGTGCAGTTGCTCGACGTCTACCTGAGCTTCGCCAACACGCCCCCCAAACTTGGCGAGAAGTTTCGCAAAGTGGCGGCAGAGGCCGCGAAAATCGGCCGCGAACTGACCTTCGGCACGCGCCTGCAAATCATTGTCCGTGAAACCGAAGAAGAAGCCTGGGCCCACGCCGAAAAACTCTTGCAACGCACCTCGCTGCAAACCGCGCGCACGGCCATCGAACGGCAACTGCCCCCCGGCGAAACCCTGGACAACTTCCACAGCGACGACCCGCAAATCCAGCGCAACGTCGAGGCCATTCGTGCAGGTCGTCTGCCCACGGCAAGGGACCTGGAGATCTACCCCAACGTCTGGCTCGGTCCGAGCCTGTTCGGTTTCAACATCCTCGGCCCGGCCGCGGGTACTTATCTGGTGGGCAGCGCCGAGCAAGTCGCCGAGCGCATTCGTGAATACGAAGCCCAAGGCACGTCGGCATTCATTCTCTCCGGTTTCCCGCTGATCGATGAAGCGCACCGGGTCGCGGATCTTCTGTTCCCGTTGCTCGACCTGGATCACGGTTTCGAGGTGCCGCGCCTACGGGCCGATGCGCCTGCGCCACAACGCGCCAACGTGGTCGAGCGGGCCTGAGGAGTCAGTCATGAGCGAAGGATTTTCCCGGCGTACATTTCTCGGTAACGGCCTGGCGGTCGGTGGCGGCCTGATACTTGGCAGCAGTCTGCTCAGCGGTTGCGACAGTGGAGCAGCCGTCAGTGGCGCAGCAGCGTTGTCCAGCACGCCGGTGCAGGGCGGTCGTCTTCGGGTCGGCATTATCGATGGCGACCAGTCCGGCAACCTCGACGCGCACAAACCGGTGGGCGGCGGGATCATTCGCGGCTGGGCGTTGTACAGCAAGTTCTGGGAGTGGAACACCGATGTCAGCACGCGTCTGGCCCTGGCGGAATTTGCCGAGCCCAACGCGGATGCCAGCGCCTGGATCATTCGCATCAAGCCGGGGCTGGAGTTTCACCACGGCAAGAGCATTGGCGCCGACGACATGCTGTTCTCGATCTTGCGCCTGACCGACCCGAAACTGGCTTCGCCCTTTGCCGGACTGGTGGGGGCGATCGACCGAAATGCCCTGCGCAAACTGGACGAGCGCACCATTGAAATACGTTTCAAGGAAGGACAAAGTTTCTATCCGCTGGATGAGACCCTGATCAGTTTCGGCGGCATTGTCCCCACCGATTACGACCCGATCAGCAATCCGGTGGGTGCCGGGCCGTACAAGCTCAAGAGTTTCATTCCGGGCCAGCGTTCGCTCTACCAGCGCTTCGAAAACTACTACAAACCCGGCCAACCCTATGCCGATGAACTGGAAATCATCGAGTTCAAGGATCAGGTGTCCCGCGCTGCGGCGTTGCGTGCCGGGCAAATCGATGTCGCCAGCGGCGTGCAGGCCGAGCACAGTGCGCTGCTCAAGGCTGATTCGCGACTGAAGTTGTATGCGTCGCCGAGCACGTCGTTTACCGGGTTCAACTTGAACCTGGCCAAAGCGCCGTTTCAGGATCAGCGCGTGCGTCAGGCGTTTCGGCTATTGGCCGACCGTCGCGAACTGGTCGACCGTGGGCTCAATGGCTTCGGGCGGATCGCCAATGACCTGTATTCGCCCCACGACCCGACCTACAACCACAGCATTGCCCAGCGTCCGTACGATCTGGAACAAGCGCGATCACTCTTGCGTCAGGCGGGACAGGACGACCTGCGGGTGGAACTGACCACCACGCCGGGGCCGGGCGTCAATGCGGCGCTGGTGTTTGCCCAGCAAGCGAAAAAAGCCGGGGTCGAGATCAAGGTCACCCAGGTCGACGGCTCGGTGTTCAACGGCCCGCAACGGGAAAACTGGTTGATGTCGCCGGGCTCGACACCGGCACGCGGCTTTCTGGCGTCGGCGCTGCACAACGACGCGCCACAGGCCATTTACAACCGCAGCAATTTCCATGATGAGCGTTTCACTTCGCTGTACCGACAGGCACTGGCGCAGCCCGACCTGGCACAACGCAAGGTTCTGGTGCACGAGGCGCAAAGTATTCAACACGAGCGCGGCGGCTTGCTGATCTGGGGCTTCAACGACGTGCTGGATGCAGCCTCCGTCCGGGTCGGTGGACTAGCCCCGGAGCAGACGACGTTCGCCTCATGGCGCTTCGACGAAATGTGGGTGAACCATGCCTGAGCCGTCCTGCAAAACCCCGCGCACGCCGGCCTGGTTTTCCTGGTTCATCGGACGATTGGGCTACGGCCTGCTGACCGCCTGGGTGATCAGTCTGGTGGTGTTCATTGCCACGCAGGCACTGCCCTCGGACCCGGCGCGAGTGATTCTCGGCCCGGACGCGCCACTGGAAAGCATCCTCACGCTGCAAAAACAGTTAGGCCTGGATCGGCCGATTCTGGAGCAATACCTGCGCTGGCTCGGCCATGCGTTAAGCGGCGAGCTGGGGGTGTCGCTTGATTCCAATGCGCCGGTCGGCAGCATTCTGTTCGGTCGTTTCGGCTACACGTTGGCGCTGTTGGCAGGCGTGATTGCAGTGGTGGTGCCCGCGGCGTTATTGCTTGGCGTGTCGCTGGCCTTGCGGCGTGACAGTCGGCTGGATCGCTGGAGCCTGTCGCTGTTGATTTTCCTCAAGGCGACCCCGGGTTTTCTCTTGGCCATCGGTCTGGTGTTGCTGTTTTCCATGCCGCACATAGACGTGCTCCCGGCGGTGTCGATTCTCGATCCGGACAAATCACTGCTGCGCCAATTGCAATTTCTGGTGCTGCCGGTGCTGGCCCTGAGTCTCTCGGCCTTGCCGTACCTGACGCGCATGGTGCGGGCGTCGATGATCGAAGCGCTGGAGTCCGATTACGTTGTCGCCGCCCGGCTACGGGGGATTCCCGAGTGGCGAATCGTTTGGCGGCACACGTTGCCCAATGCATTGATTCCGGCGATCCAGGGCGTGGCCCTGACTTTGCGTACGTTGATCGGTGGTGCTTTGTTGGCGGAGGTGATCTTCAGCTATCCGGGCATTGGCACCTCGTTGAACTCGGCGATTCAAATGCGCGATTTGCCGATGGTTCAGGCCATCGTGTTGGTGATCACCCTGGGCGTGGTGCTGATCAACCTGTTCGCCGATCTGCTGACGGTGTTGCTGACTCCCAAACTACGGACCGCACGCCGGGTAACCATGATTCGGCGCAATCGCCGGGGCATCCAGCCCTGGTGGCGTCGCTCCCCATCCAAGGCGCCTTGAGAGGTGATGCATGAATGACTCCCGACGCTTGCGCTGGCAACCGTGGCTGGCGGAACCGCAAACCCGCAAGGGCACACTGATCACCCTGGCGGTGGTGATGCTGGCACTGCTTGGGCCATTACTGGCGCCGCACAGTCCAACGGCAATGGTCGGCTCGGTGTATGGCGCGCCGGTGGGTGCTGCATGGTTGGGCTATGACTTCCTCGGCCACGACGTGTTGTCGCGCCTGCTCAGCGGTGGCCTCTCAGTGCTGTGGATGTCGGTGGCGGCGGCTTCGATCGCATTGTTGACCGGCAGCACGCTGGGGTTGTTGGCGGGGTTTTCCCGACGGCGGCTGGATCAGTTGATCACCTGGTTGGCGGACGTGTCACTGGCTTTTCCCGACCTGATTCTGGTGCTGTTGATTGTCTCGATGCTGGGACGCGCGCCTTGGCTGATTGTGCTGACCGTGTCCATCGCTTTCACGCCGGGGGTGATTCGTCTGGCCCGTGGCAGCGCGGTGGCCGTGGCGGGGCAGGAGTTTGTCGAGGCCGCGCAGATGATGGGGTATTCGAGGCGGCGAATTCTGTTCAAGGAAATCCTGCCGAACATCCTTACGCCGCTGCTGGTGCACTTCGGCAACATGCTGACCTGGGGCGTGGGCATGCTCTCGGGCTTGAGTTTTCTCGGTTACGGCGTGGCGCCACCCACCGCTGATTGGGGGCTGATGATCAACGAAAATCAGGCGGGTTTGCTGGTACAGCCGTGGGCGGTATTGGCCCCGGCGATCCTGATCGGCATTTTTGCTTATGGCACCAATATTCTGGCTGAAGGCATCGGCCGCAGCAGTTCAAGGATCGGAGAGAAACAGCCATGAACGCCATTGCCGGGATCGAATCCCGTGGCCCTGTACTGACGAAGCAAGTGTTGCAGGTTCGCGATTTGCGGGTCGAGTTGCCGGGACAGATCGACGTGTTGTCCGGCGTCACTTTTGATCTTGAACGCGGAGAAATTCTTGGATTGGTCGGAGAGTCCGGTTCCGGCAAGACCACTCTGGCCACCGCCTTGCTGGCCCATGCCCGAAGGGGCGCGCGGATTGTTGGCGGGCAGGTCGAAGTGTCTGGTCGATCACTGTTGACGCTGGCGGGTGAAGACCTGCGTCGGGCTCGGGGCAGCCTGATCGGTTACGTGGCCCAGGACCCGGCGACCGCGCTGAATCCGGCACTGCGCATCGGCAGTCTGTTGCGGGAAACCCTCAGCGTTCACCAGGTCGAACTGGACCGCGCCGCGCAACAGCAGCGCATCGTCGAGACTTTGCGCGATGTCGGGCTGCCCGATGACGCAGCTTTTTTGCGACGCTTTCCCCATCAATTATCCGGAGGGCAGCAGCAACGGGTGATGCTGGCGTTGGCTTTTGTCTTGCGTCCGGTACTGATCGTCCTCGATGAGCCGACGACAGCGCTGGACGTGACCACCCAGGCCCACATCCTGGCGACGTTGCGTCGGTTGTGCAAAAGCCTGGGTGTGGCGGCGGTGTATGTGTCCCATGACCTGGCGGTGATCAAGGATCTGGTGGACCGGGTGATGGTCATGTACGCCGGGCGTATCGTCGAGGTGGCGCAGCGTGAAGTGCTGTTCCATCAACCGGCTCATCCCTATACCCGTGGCTTACTGGCGGCGATTCCCGATGTGTCGCAACGACGGGATTTACTGGCGATTCCCGGGCATGCACCGGCACCGGGACAGCGACCGCAAGGTTGTGCCTTCGCGCCCCGGTGTGGGCGTCGCGTTGCGGCGTGCTCGGTGCTCGAACCGCCATTGCAGGACCTCTCTACAGAGCAGCGTGTGGCCTGTCTGGCGCCGCATCTTCAGGCCTTGCAGCTGCGCGGCCAAACCTCGGTGTCGACAGCCATCGAGGCGTTGGAGCGCACGCCACTGCTGGAGATCAAAGACCTGAACGTGGCCTATGACCGTCAGGTTCTGTTCGATGTGTCGCTGCGTGTGGCTGCCGGGGAATGCCTGGCGCTGGTGGGTGAGTCCGGTTCGGGCAAGACCAGCCTGGCCCGTGCCATTGCTGGCCTGGGAGAAAACGCCGAAGGCGAGGTGCACTACGCGGGCGAGTTATTGAGCCTGTCGGCGCGACAACGTGACGGAGGGCAACGGCACCAGATTCAGTACATCTTCCAGAACCCGTATCGGGCACTGAATCCGCGGCAAACGGTTTACCAAACCTTGAGTGCGCCACTGGAGCACTTCTTCGGCATCAAGGGCACAGCCGCGCGGCAAAAGGTGGAAGCGGTGCTCAAGCGTGTGTCACTGCCGACCTCCGTGGCAGAGCAGTACCCTCACAGCCTGTCCGGTGGTGAGCGTCAGCGCGTGGCGATCGCACGGGCGTTGGTTTGCGAGCCAAAACTGTTGATCTGCGACGAAATCACTTCGGCACTCGACGTGTCGGTACAGGCGTCGATTCTGGCGTTGTTGCGGCAATTGCAAGGTGAGGGGCTGACGCTGCTGTTCGTCACCCATGACCTGGGCGTGGTTCGCGCCATTGCCGACCGGGTATTGGTGTTGAAATTGGGTCGTGTGGTGGAGCAGGGAAGGGTCGATCAGGTCCTGGACCAACCGCAGGCGGCATACACACGATCGTTGCTGGAAAATTCGCCGACGTTGTGGTGACGTCGACCTGCGAAGTGCCGGCCATGCAACAGCAAGATCGAAAGATCGCAGCCTACAGATGACTGTGTTCCCCTGTAGGAACTGCCGAAGGCTGCGATCTTTTGATTTACCGGCCTTACGCCACCCGCGCCTGACGACGGCGTGCTTCTTCGCGCACGGCCGGGATGATCCAGCGTCCGTAATCCACGGTGTCGTAGAGCGGGTCGTACCCTCGGTTAAGGAACGTCGTCACTCCCAGATCGACGTAATCGAGCAACGCCTGGGCCACGGTTTCCGGGGTGCCGACCAACGCGGTGGTGTCGCCGTAGGCACCGACGGCAGTGGCGGTGGGCATCCAGAGCGCACGGTCATGACGATCGCCCAGCGCTGCTGCGGCGAGCAGGCGTTCGGATCCGGTGCCCTTGATGCGTTTCTGCCAGGGGCTGCCGGCCGCAAACTGCGGGTTGGCCTTGATCTGTTCAAGGATTTGATGGGCGCGTTGCCACGCCAATTCCTCGGTCGCACCCAGAATCAATCGTACGGACAGACTGACACGCGGTGCCTCGACACCCGCTGCACTGGCGGCCGCGCGCAGCTTGCCGATCTGTTCGGCCACGCCGCTCAATGGCTCACCCCACAACGCATACAGGTCCGCATGTTTCACTGCGATCTGATAGGCAATGTCCGAAGACCCGCCAAAGGAAATCGGAATGTGCGGCTGCTGCAACGGTTTGACCGGTGAGAACGCGCCCTTGATGTTGAAGTATTTCCCTTCGAAGTCGAAAGGCTCCTCGGCGGTCCACGTCCGGCGGACGATTTCCAGGTATTCATCCGTACGTTTATAGCGTTCGGTCTTGTCCAGCAGGAAGTCACCTTCCTGAGGTTCGGCAGTGATCCCGGTGATGGCATGCAGGCGAATCCGGCCACCGCCGGTGGTGTGATCCAGTGTCGCGAAAGACCGGGCCGCGACTGTTGGGGCGGTGAGCCCCGGACGGTGAGCGATCATGAACCCCAACCGTTCGGTGTGAGCGGCGGCGTAGGCGGCGATCTGCAAACTGTCGGCGCTGCCCGGCCCGCTGGCAATCAGCACCCGGTCGAACCCTGCATGCTCATGGGCGCGGGCATGGTGACGAATGAACGCCAGATCGAAATCCGGACTGCGCACGCCCCGGGTCTCGGACCACTGGCGGGGGAAAATCATGCCGACGAATTCAATGGACATTGGAACACTCCTGTTGGCGGCCAGTGGTTTGGCCGCGGGCTTAGAACTGGTAATCCACCTGGGCCAGCAAGGTGCGGCCTGGCATGGGTTGCAGGAAGGTATTGGTAGACCCGGCCAGGCCGCTGACGAAGTTCAGCTCGTTGGTCAAGTTGAGCACGCGCAAAGTGGTGCTCCACTGCGGCTGGCGGTAGTACAGGGCCAGGTCGAGGTTGTATTCGTCGGGGATCTTTACGGTCTTGCTCAGGTTCAGATACCAACTGCTGGTCCACCAGCCGGACAGTTCGGCGCCGAAACCTGAATCGAAGCGGTAGTCGACGTAACCACTGGCGGTGTACTCGGGAATCTGTACTGCGTCGAAGCGTCCGGACGGCCGCTGGTTGAGGCTGTTGTTGTCGCCGAACACCGTGCCGTTGTCGGGAATGAAGCCTGCCGAGGCGAAACCGGCCTGGGAGGCAAATTCGTTGTAGGCGGTGAGTTTCGAAAGGTTCAGCGCTGTGCGCAGGTGATCGTCAGGCTGGTAACGAATGGTCGACTCCACGCCCTTGATCACCAGTCGCGCAATGTTGTTATTGCTGTCGGGGGATTGATCCCGTTCCTGCTTGAATGCCGCCAGGGTCATGAACAGTTGGTTGGGCACGGCTTCGACTTTCAACCCGACTTCGTGCAATACGCTCAGGCTTTCGAACGCCAGCGGGTTGAGCAGGTTGGCACCGGCACCGCTGCCCCAGCCCAGGCCGTTGGAGAAGAACCCGGTGTTGACCGCCAGCGAGCGATCGAAGGTGTAGTACAGCGTGCTGTTCTCGGTGGGCTTGATGTACGGACTGACCTGAAAGGCAAACAGTCGGTAGTTGTCACTGTCCTTGCGCGGGTTGCCACCGGCGAGCACGAACGGGTTTTCGATTTCAGCGTCGATCCAGCTGCGGCTGGCACCGATGTTCAGGCCGACACGCTCGCCCAGTTTCAGGTTGTGCTGGGTAAACAATGTCCGCGTGGTCCAGGTGCCTTCAGCGGTGTAAGGCGCGACGGATTCGGCATAGAGCCCGTGACCGGCCGGGTACATCGCCGGCAGATTCAGCCAGCCGTAGTAGTTGGAAAATTGCGGCACACCGGGCTGGCCGATCCAGGCACCGTTGCCACCGGCCGGGTTGGAACCGGTCAGCCCCAGCAGATCCCCTGGATTCTTGCCCGATGGGTCCTGAGTCAGGTCATAGGCGTTGATGGTCGAACCGAAGTTGTTGTTGGCAGCGATCGACTGGTTGAACTCGCGGCGGTAAATCAGCCCGGTATTGCTGTCATCCCGCAAGGTCAAACCGCCCAACTGCACTTCGTTACGCGAGCGAAACTCGAAGCGATTATCGAAAATATTGTCCTTGGACTGCACCTGGAAAGAACCGACGGCGTCGGTCATGTCCCGCGAGCGCTGGTAAAACGTGCTGTTGGCCAAGGTGATGGTCGGCGTCAGATCGGCTTCTACCCGCAGTTGCGTGGTGAAGCGCCGCGAGCTGTTTTCATCCTCGTCGCGCTGACCGGTTTGCGAGGACAGCGAGGTCAGGCCATTTCCGGCGAGCGACGGGTCATACACCCAGCCCCGCAGGCTGCCCGGGTTGGCGCGTGTGTTCGGCGAAGCGGACTGGAAACTGCCATCGACCACGCTGTATTGGCCCTGCGCGTTACGTTGGCGTTTGACCCAGCCAAGGGTCGGCGCATCCGCCGCACCGGACGCGAGTACCGGCGACCACAGGGTGTTGCCGTTCTGAATGATCGGCGTCGCGCGCCCGGCGTAATATTTGCCGCTGTCCACCAGCTCCTGGTTGGCGCGGTTCCAGCCGTGGGTGATGTTGTAGTCGTAGTAGTCGTCGTAACTGGCATTCCAGTCGACGCGCACGTTGTCGTTGCGCCAGGCGAGGGCGCCGTAGAACGCGTCGAAGTTGTTGTCGACGTTGTCGTAGAAATCTTCCTGGCGCTGCTTGGTAATGCTGATCCGGTAGGCCAGGTTGTCACTTAGCGGGCCGGTGTTATCAACGCTGAATTTGCTGGAATCACGGGATTCACCGTCCGGCACCCACGTGCCCAACTCACCGCTGAGTCTGGTTTTGAACTCATTGAAGTTTGGTTTTTTGCTCAGGTAATTGACGTAGCCACCACTACCGGACACCGAACCATAGGTCACTGAAGAGGGACCTGCGACGATGTCGGCACCTTCATAGGCGTTGAAGTTGGCCGGGTGCCGCACACCGTAAGCGCGCTGGCCGTCCTGGAAAACTTCAGAACCCTGGGCGCGAAATTGTGGGGCGATCCCGGCGTTCTGGCCGCCACCGCGGGTAATGCCCGGCGCGTATTTGACCAGGTCGTCAGCGCTGCGGATCGGGTCGTTCGCCAGTTGTTCGGCATTGACCTGCGTGATCGAGCGCGGGGTGTCGAGCACCTTGGCTTCGATGCCGCCGTAGACCGAAGACACAGGACGGGTGGGCAGGGCGTCATCGTCGGAATCGCCAGCACTGGCTTGAACAGTGACGGTTTGCAGTTGAGTGTCGGCGGCGAAGGTGGGTATTGAAAATGCCGATACCACCGCCATGGCCAGGGCGGAGCGTTTTACAGGCAAACGAAAGGCGATAGAGGGCATGACGAATGGGCCTCGCAAAAAAATGTAATGGGTATGGCAATGTCCCTGACACCCGGCAAAACCTGTGGGAACTGGCCTGCCGGCTCCCACAGGTAGCGGTGTCAGGCCGTGTCTTTCAACCAGAGCTTTTCAAAGCGCCAGGTGCTGAACAGCGACTCCTCGGCCTCCGCGCCGCCTACGCGGTTGGCCACACTGTCGAGCAGATCGGCGTAGCCCCAGATCAACATGCCGCCGCGTTCGTACTGGATCTGCTGGACCTGGTGGACCAGCGCCTTGCGTTTCTCCAGGTCGGGTTGGGCCATGGCCGCCAGAAACAGCTCGCTGAATTGCGGATCGTTGAAATGGGTCTTGTTCGACACGGCAAAAGGCGCGTCGGTGTGAATCGCACTGGCCAGGAATGGCGCGCCGATGCTGCCGCCAGTGCTCAGTGTCCAGTCGGTGCGCAGCGGGCCCTGGAACGTGGCCAGGTCGACTTGTTTGACCTTGAGCGTGACACCAATGCGCTTGGCCTGTTCGGCCAGCACCAAGGCTGAGGTCAGCCCCGGACCAGGTGTTGTCACCAGTTCCAGTTCAAGATTTTCATGCCCGGCTTCCTTGAGCAGTTGCGCCGCACGTTGTGGGTCATGAGGTCGCGGCCCCAGCGTGTGGTTGAAGGTCGGATCGCTCGGCGCATAAAGGTCGTTGGCTACTCGGCCCTGACCGTTGAGCGCCCGACGCACCAGTTCTTCGCGGTCGGCCAGCAGGCGAAATGCCTCGCGCACCCGTGGATCGCTGAACGGCGGTTTGTCGAGGTTCATGTCGAACGACAACCAGTTGCCGGTTACCGATTTGAGTACGGTGAGCCTTGGATCGCGCTGCAGCACTTGCAATTGCTCGGTGGGCATCACGTTGGCCATGTCGATTTGCCCGGATCGCAGGGCGGCCAGGCGCGAAACCTGATCCTTGAAATCGATGATTTCCAACTCGTCGGCGTAAGGTTTTCCGTCCTTGTAGTAGTTCTCGAAACGCGTGAACAACGAACGCTGGCCGGGAGTGAAACTTTTCAGTTTGTACGGGCCGGCGCCCACCGGGTTGGTCACCGGGTGATAGTCCACCGGCACGATCCCGCCAAAGTTGACCCAGGTTTCCGCCAGCGGCATGTAGCTGCGGCCTTCACGAAAGTTAAGGCGCACGGTGCGCGAGTCGAGTTTGACCAGGTTGTCGCGGTCCACCCAGTGCAACAGCGCGGCGTAGGGCGAGGCCAGTTGTGGATCGGTGAGACGGCGAATGGAGAACATCAGGTCATCGGCGTCGATGGTTTTGCCATGGTGAAACTCCAGGTCTGGACGCAGGCGAAGCGTCCAGCTGCTGGCATCGGCGTTCGGCTCGGCGAATTCAGCCAGGGCCAGGCGCGGCTGCATTTGCTCGTCCCATTCCCACAACTTGCTGTAGAGCGCAAAGCCGCGAACGATGCCGCTGCCGATGGGTTTGTGCGCGTCGAGGTTGCCGCTCTGGTTACCGTCGAGAATCCCCAGGCGCAGACGTCCGCCATAGCGCGGATGATTGTTAGCCGTGGTGCTGACGCTTGGCTTTTCGCTGCTCGGGCCGCAGCCAGCGAGCAGGCCGCCACCGAGCAGCAAACCGCCGCCAAGCAGCGCGCTGTGGCCGAGAAAACCCCGACGGCTGAACAATGAGTGATCGTCGCTCATGGCATCAGGCTCCGGCCGGACCGTTGGCGGAGCGCAACTCCAGCGGTGCCGGGGCAGGGCGGATCAGTTCGGCGCGCTCACTGCGAAAGTGCGGCAGGATGTGCTCGCCCAGGCGGTAGGCTTCTTCCAGATGCGGGTAGCCCGCGAGGAAGAACAGATCAATGCCGATGGCGTTGTATTCGCGTATCCGCGCCACGACATTTTCATAACTGCCCACCAGCGCGCAGCCCGGCGGAATACCGATGTAGCCGAAACCGGTCCAGACGTTAGGGTGAATGAAGAAATCATCGAAGCTTTGGGTCTCGGCCTTTTCTGCAAACCCGGTTTCGTAACTGAGTTTGCGCGCGGTGCGCAACCCGGCATGCGCCGCGACTGCCTTGACCGCGCCCCTGGCGATGCCTTCATCGAAGAAACGTTTAGCTTCAGTGCGAGCCAGTTCCTCGGTCTCCCGGGTGATCACATCGATCGACAAGCCAAAACGAATGTCGGTGCGCCCGTACTTCAGTGCACGCTCGCGGATATCGGCAATCAGCGCGGCAATTTCATCGGGATGCTCGGCGCGCATCAGGTAGAAGTCGGCGTGCTTGGCCGCGAACTCCCTGGCCGGGATCGATGAACCGGCGGTGCAGATCAGTGGCAGCTCGGCCTTCTTCAACGGCCCGCGCAAACCACCGCCTTCGGCCTTGTAAAATTTACCTTCGTAGTGGAAGTTCTCGTTATGCCAATAGCCCTTGACCACGTCCATGAACTCGATGGCGCGCTCATAGCGCTCATCGTGATCGCTAAAGTCACCGACCTGGCGCTGAATCGCATCCGAACCGCCGTTGATGATGTTCCACACCAAGCGATTGCCAGTGGCGCGCTGATAGGTTGCGGCTTGCTGAACCGCCACCCACGGCGTGTAGTGGTAGGGCTGGAATGCCGTGACGAATTTCAGCGTACGGGTTTCCCGGGCGAGCAGTGAGCAGACGGTCCAGGGTTCTTCACCCGAAGGGGCGTTGACCATCAGTGCACCGCCGAAGCCGTTGATCTCAGCGGCCTTGGCGATCTGCCCCAGGTAGTCGATGTAGGTGAAGTGGTCGCCCACGCTGAACGCCGAGACAGCGCCGGTGCTAGGGCCCCCGCGATGCCAGTCGCCACGGTTGCGCGGATCACCGGGGAGGAACTGGGTTTCGCCGTGAAGCGGCAGGCGCGTGAAGAATTCAATGCTCATGTCGAAGGCTCCGTTTCACTGCACGTTAGGGCTGCAGATCGGGGTGATCGGCTGGTCGTTGATGACCTTGTGCGCGAAAGGCACCGAGTCCTTGAGGGAGGCGTTGACCGTTTCGCTATGCCCCAGCCCTTTATAGAGATGGCCCTCAACCACGGAGCCGGTTTTGCAGGCGTCTTGCATCAGCGCGACCTGGGTCGAGGCTGCCGGGGTTTTATCTTCAGCGCCGGTGCCGATGAAAATCGGTTGGGCCAGTTTCAGCGTCGGGTAAGACACTTGCTTCTGCCACGCCGCGAGCTGGTCACCCTTGTAGTCCTTTTTGGCGTTTGCCGGGGTCAGGCCGACACCCACCACATCGCTGACCAGCGCCGCCAGGCAACTGGTGCGGGCCTGCTCGAACAGAGGCAGTGCTTTGTCGGTGTAGAAGTCCTTGGGGTTGATGCTCGGGTCGTACTGCTGCGCCGCTAGCAACGTGTAGAAGCCATAGGCGAGGGACGCGTCGACTTTGTTGACGTCCTGCTCACCGACGTTTTTCGCACCCACGGTGTAAATCACGCCGGTGCCGATGCTGCCTTTGACGCCGAGGTCCGGCGCATAAGTCGGCGCATAGGCCGCCGAAGCGAAGGCGCCGGCGCCCCCTTGGGACTGACCGACGATCAGCACTTTGTTCGCAAGCCCCGGAACACCGGCGACCACGGCTTTGGCCGCATCGAGAATGCCGTAGGCCGCCATGCGATTGTTCAGCAACGGGTGACCACCGGGTACGCCGAGGCCCTGATAGTCGGTGGCGACAATGGCATAACCTTCGTCCAGCCAACGGCTGAGGTACTGCACGTCGCGATAGGAACGGCCTTGCCAGGACGGCGCGCAAACATCCGCGACACCGACAGTGCCATGGCCCCAGCTGGCGACCGGCCAACCACCGGCGGGCGCTTTGCCCTTGGGCAGGAACAGCGTGCCCGAAACCACGATCGGGGTTTTGTTGTCGATGCCGTCGGTGGACGTGTAGAGAATCCGTTGCGCGCTGGCGGCGTTGGGCAGGCTAAGGGTCTTTTCCAGTGGCTCGCTGCGCAGCAGTTTTCCGGGCGTCGCCGGGATGACTGCTTGCCAGGTGTAGAACGCCGAGACGCGGCCGTCGCCTTGCTGCGGATCGGGTTTTGGTGCGTGTGTACCGGCCGCCATGGCTGTGATGGACAGCGCCAGGACACTTAAACCGAAGACGAATTTTTGCGGCAGTTTCATCAGGATTTCCCTATTCATGGATTGTTGCTGACCTGGCCACGCAAGGCCGGCCAGTAGTCGGTAAGTTTCAGATCAATCAGCGCCTGGTTGGTGAAACCGGTGGCCAGCGAAGGAGTGATGTCGTAGTTGTCGCGAATCAGGTGATTGGCCAGGGCGTAAGCGGTCAGGGCCTGGTAATGGGCTTTGAGTTGTTGGTCGCTCTTCGGCGCCCAGCGCTCCTTCCAGGTCACCGGATCGTTCTGGTCGTCGCGACGCAGCACGCTTTCAGCGGTGCCGGCACGGGAGGAAAGTTGGTAGTAGGCGTCCTGGTTCTGTTCCTGAGAAATCCACCAGGCGGCCTTGACCCATGCCGTCGCCAACAACTGCGTGATGTCGGGATGCTGCGTCACAAAGTTGTCCGTACCCCAGAGGTCGGAGACCAGGCGCCAGTCATTGGCGCCTTGCTTGGTCGACCAGAGAATCTTGCCCACGCCTTTGTCCTCAAGCGCGTAAGCCTCGCTGAGCAGCACCGCCGCATCGACTTTTCCAGCAGACACCGCCGCGGCACCGACTTGCGGGTTGAGGTTGGCGATTTTGAAATCGTCGAGCTTCAGGCCTTTGCTGGCGAGAAAGTTGCTGAACGCGAATTCCCATGGCCGACCGCGATGCAGGGCCAGGCGTTTGCCTTTGAGGTCTTCAATGCTCTTGGCCTCGGAACCCGCTGGCACCACCAGGTAGATGTTGTTGCCGCTGCCTCCGGGCACGATCAATTTGCCCGGCACGCCACCCGCACCGGCGATCACCGAGGGCAGATCGCCGCGCACGGCAAAATCGATACTGTTGTTGCTGAAACCTTCGTTGATCTGCGGACCGGCGCCGGCGTGGGGCAGGGCGATCCACTCGAGTTTCACGCCGCGCTGGCTCAGTTGCTGTTCGAGCCAGCCATCCTCGATAACGCGTCCGGCAATACCGCCAAACACCGGTTTGCCGCCTTGGGTGTAGGCAACAATGGCGATCTTCACCGCCGTCGGTGCCTGTTCGGCCAGTGCGGTGGCACTGAGCAGTAACCCGGTCAACGCGACCAGGCCGTTGCGCCAGAAACGTTTCATAGACATCTCTCCAAATAGCTCATTTCGAAACCCAATCTGTAGAAGCCGACTCGCTGGCGATGAGGCCCTTCAGCTTTTGAACCACCATCGCGGATAAGTCAGCGCCTACAGGTGTATTGCTGTTTTGAGGGAGAGAGCAGATTGCATGCCACAGCGTGAAAAACCGGCTGCAGGCCTTGCGTGGCCTGGCTTTCGGGTTGCGGGCAAGCGTGGCTTGAAGCGGTAGGTGCTGATCAGCAAGCAGGGGGATGCTTGCCTATTGCTGCTCCAGCAGCAGGCGAGGAGCAATCGAACGGCATATTCGAATCAGGAATATACAAATGCTAATTAATAATTTTTTAGTCTAAATATCTTAGTGCACTATTGACCACGCGCTTTTACTGCCAGGAATGCACTATGTCGCTGATCACTCATCCAAATGCCCGCGAATTGACCAAGTCGGTAAGGGCCACCGTTCTGGTGTTCAAGGACCCGCGCTCACAGGAGTTGCTCAGTCGTATCGAGCGCCTGGCGCCCAGTGAAGCCAACACGTTGATCATCGGTGAAACCGGAACCGGCAAGGAGCTGGTTGCCCGCCATATTCATAATTTGAGTAGAAGAGGGCGCGAACCTTTCGTTGCAGTGAACTGCGGTGCCTTCGCCGAAACCCTGGTGGAAAGTGAGCTGTTCGGCCACGAAAAAGGTGCGTTCACCGGGGCCACTTCCAGCAAGGCCGGTTGGTTCGAAGCTGCCAATGGCGGCACGTTGTTTCTTGATGAAATTGGTGATTTACCGCTGAACATGCAGGTTAAGTTGCTGCGGGTTTTGCAGGAGCGCGAAGTGGTGCGCCTGGGTTCGCGTACGCCGATTCCCATCAACGTGCGCTTGGTGGCCGCGACTAACGTCAACCTTGCGGATGCCGTGGTTGCCGGCCATTTTCGCGAGGATCTTTTCTACCGATTGCACGTCGCCACGATTCGCCTGCCGCCGCTGCGTGAGCGACCGGGCGACATTTTGCCATTGGCTGAGTTTTTCCTTGAAGAACACTGCCAGCGTTTGGGTTACAACCGTGCTTCATTGAGCGTCGAAGCCGAACGAAAACTGTTGGAACACAGTTGGCCAGGCAACATTCGCGAACTGGAAAACTCGATTCATCATGCGTTGCTGGTGTGCCGTAATCAGCGGGTCGCACCAGCGGATTTGCATCTTGTGGACATGCGTTCCTCGGGTATCCGCCACGAACAGGAGCAGGCTGTTCATGCAAGCCCCGGCATCGCTGCACCGGTAAACCTGGAAGCGGCACTCAACGCATTGTTCGAGCAAAACATTCCAGACCTCTACGAGCACATTGAAGAAACCATTTTCCGCGCGGCGTACCGGTTTTGCCATGGCAACCAATTGCAAACCGGGCGACTGCTGAACATCAGCCGCAACATCGTTCGGGCGCGCTTGGAGAAGATCGGGGAGTTGAGCAAACCGATTTCGATGGGGGAGTAAAAGCCGCTTGTTTGGTGCATATTTGTAACTCTACTAAATAGACCTTTAGTCGAGTTAATCGCCTAACGTCTTCTAAATGTGTAGATATGCATCGAACGGAGAGGTTGATGGCCAAGAAAGACGATATCGAACAATTGATCGCCAAACTGGATCTTGCACCGCATCAGGAAGGCGGTTATTACCGCCGAACGTTCCAGTCCGCCAATCAACCCATGCTGATCACTGCAGACGGCCCACGGTTCTGCATGACGTCCATTTTTTACTTGTTGACACAGGATTCCCCAACAGGACATTTCCACCTGAACAAGTCAGACATCGTGCATTACTACCATTTGGGCGACGCCATCGAATACACACTGATTTATCCAGACGGCACACTGAACACCATCGTGATGGGCAGCGACGTCATCGCAGGACAAAGTTTGCAACTGCAGGTACCGGGCGGCATCTGGAAAGCTTCACGGTTGATGGCGGGCTCTGCGGGATTCGGATTGATCAGTGAAGCGGTGACGCCAGGGTTCGATTATGCGGATATGGAAATGGGGAACCGGCAAAAGCTCAGCGAGCAATTTCCAGAGCATTCGCAAGTGATCGTAGGGCTGACTGAGGGATGAGGTCCCAGGGGCTGGTTCAGGCCTTCAAATGTGCGTGCAACGAGCCTGATCCTGTAATACTTTGTTACGCATAATGTATATTATGTTAAATCATGTGTCGGGCTGGGTTTCTTCAATACGGACCTCACTGTCAGTGTTGAAAATTAAATGGATTGCTTAGCTATGAACTCCAACCCTCTGGTCTGCCTTTTCAATTCGCTCCGCAGTTCTATCGCAATCGATTTCGAAATTTAATTGGCCATTCTGGCGGCAGAGACTCTTTCGACAAATAAAGGGATGGAGATTAAATTTTTCGCGTTCTTTGGAAATCACTGGGATCCTCTTGATCTGGCGCCATCTATTGAGTCCGCAGAAAGCATGCTAATCACCCGCATGATTGAACAGATAGATCTGATCCTAGATGCACCAGAATGTTACGCCCCGGCGTAACGCCGCCCACCAACTTGCTGACCCATCAGGTCTCTGCGTACAAACACCGCTCAAGCGCTCATTTATGTTGCTACCCCTGCCCCCGCAACACCGCAATATCCCGCTTGGGGGGCACGCCAAGCAACCGGCTGTATTCGCGACTGAGATGATGCTTTTCAAGCTGTATGCCAGTTGCCCGCGCCGAGAAGACGTTGCGTCCCCTCGGCGGTTCGGTGTCAGGTAAACAGATCGACACCCAACTGGAAGGCAACCCAGAGCGCCAAACCTGTCGCAAACAGCAGCGCGATGTTTTCAAACAGGTTGTTGCGGTATTTCTTGTCCAGCAATGATTTCTGATTGGACATGATCAACAGTCCCAGGGAAATCACCGGCAAGCCAATGATGTTCAGCGCACTCACACCAATGGTCAGGGTCACGAAATCCGGCATGCCTGGCAGCGACCAGATCAATGGCGTCACCAGGATGAACAGCATGAACCACTTATGCATCGGGTCATGATGAAACTCTTTGCCGTACTTCTCCCGACGCGCGGGACGAACATGCTGAAAGGCGTCGGTAATCAGCATCGGGAACGCAGTGGTCTTGCCTGAAATACTGGCAAACAGCGTCGCGAATACCCCGATGAAGAACACATACCAACCTATCGGGCCAAAGAAGATTTCCAGTGCTTTGCCCAGGTCGCCCAAGGTCTTCACTTCGATGCCGTTGGGCCGCAAGATTTCCGCGCCGACGATCCAGATCGCCAAGTTGATGACGATCCCGACGAACACTGCGAACAGCAAATCGTTACGTTGAATACGTTTGTGCTGTGGCCCTACCCAGCCTTTTTGGCGCATGACATAAGGGTGCACAAAGTTGGCAATGGAGCCTGCAACCGCGCCGATAACCGATACTGCCACCAGCAGCGCGCCATGGACCCCTTCATCTGGCGGGATGCTAAAGCCGATGGTGCCTTTGACGATACCGGAGACATCGGGGCCGGACATCACAGCCAAGGCGATAAAGGCCAGGGTCATAATAGCCAGCAGCCCCTTCATCACGCCTTCAATCATCGAATAAATATTACGCCCCACCAGCATCCACACTGCGAGTACTACAGCCAGGGAGCACAGCAGAGGCTGGTCGATTTTAAATAACATCGCCAGCGACTCACCCGCCCCCTTGATCATGTAGGCGTTCATCAAGTGCCCCATTAGCAGGGCGTAGACGAGCATGAACCAAGCGAAAAAGGGATTCAGTTGCGCGTAGCCTTGGAGGATCGTCATGCCTTGGTTATTGCACAACTGGAAACGAGCGATGATGTTTACGATCAGGTATCTCAGGAGCAGCGAAACCGCCAGCACCCACATCATCGCGTAACCGTAATTTGCCCCTGCCACTGATGACGTAATCAGGTCACCTGCTCCGAGCCAAGAGAGCACGGCGATAATCCCAGGCCCCAGCAGTTTGAGTACTCGTGTGAATCGATTCTGTGCAGGTGCCGCAGCCTGACCTTCGACCGAAGGAATGCTCGTCATAGAGGATATCTCCATTATTTTTTTTATGAGAACGGGTGCAGTCGAACACATGTCATACGACGTCGCATAACATTCGTTGATGTGAGTATATTAGTAAATGTTTCAATCTTCAGGTGCGTCGAAGCGAGTGAAAGCTTCCTATAACGAGCATCTCTAGCTTCATCAATTCAAGGCCGCGCCTGGGTACGCTTTCTTCTTGTGAAGCGCCCTCTCCATCGCGGAGTGCAGAGAGGCTGCGATCTTCAAAGGCAAATCAAAAGATCGCAGCTTTCGGCGGCCTACAGGGGAACAGGATTGAATGTGGGAACGAGCCTGCCGTTGGCTGATTTTGACTCAGGCAATACCCCGCGACTGGTTTTCCCAAAACGGTTTGCGTAGCTCGGTTTTCAACACTTTGCCGACGCTGGTTAGCGGCAGTGATTCGCGGAACTCGATGCTGCGGGGGACTTTGTAGCCCGCGATGTATTGACGGCAATGAGCGATGATGTCTTCGCCACTGACGCTGCAATCGGGTTTGAGAATGATCACGGCATGCACGGTTTCGCCCCATTTCGGGCAAGGAATACCGATGACCGCGCTTTGCACCACCGCCGGATGGCGGGCAATGGCCGTCTCGACTTCGGCGCTATAGATGTTTTCGCCACCGCTGACCACCATGTCCTTGAGCCGGTCACAGACGAAAACAAACCCCTCCTCGTCCATATAGCCACCGTCACCCGTATGCATCCAGCCACCGCGCAAGACTTCGGCGGTGGCCTCGGGATTGTTCCAGTAGCCGAGCATTACGTTCGGGCCGCGGACGATGATTTCACCCACCGTTCCACGGGGGACCTCATTGTCCTGGGCGTCGACGATACGGATTTCGACGCAGGCCGCTGGCAGCCCCGCCGAATACATTCTGCCGTTAGCCTGACATTCGGGCGTGTGATGCTGCACACCCAGGGTGGTCGCGGTGGGTGCCAGTTCGGTCATGCCGTAGTTCTGCGAGAAACCGGCATTGAAAAAAACAGTACGCGCGCGGTCAAGCAACGCCGGGGTAATGGATGACGCCCCATAACAGACACGTTTGAGCGATCCGACTTGCAGTGCATGGTCCTGACTCTGGTACCAGTCCAGCAGCATTTGGACCATCGTCGGTGCCAGCAGAATCTCGGTCACCTTTTCCTGGTCGATGGCCTCAAGCGCGCCCTTGGGCGTGAAGGAAGGCAAGACCACATGCGTGCCGCCGCTGACAAACAAGGCGGCCATCGCGGAGAAATCGGCCAGGTGAAACATCGGCATCGAGTGCAGGAACACTGCATCGGCCCCGCAACGGCCATGCATCAAGGCATTCATGACCGTAAAAGCGATGTTGTCATGACTGAGCATCACACCTTTGGGAAAACCGGTGGTACCGCCGGTGTAGAAGATGCCCAGCAGTTGATTGCCACTACGGCGCGCATCCTCAACTGGCTCGCTGCCGGCAATCAGTGTTTCGTAATCGAGCATGCCTGCAGGGGTTTCACCGTCACCGGCGTAAATCACCCGGCGCAGGGTTTTAGCCTCTTTCAAGATCCTCGCGCCGAGCTCCTTGTGATGGTCATCGACAATGAGGATGGAGGTCTCGGAGTCGTCGAGAGAGTAGATGATCTCCGCCGCACTCCAGCGGAAATTCACCGGGTTGAGCACGGCATCGGCCCAGGGTACGGCCAGAAAATACTCGATATAGCGCTGGCAATTGAACGCAAGCATGGCCACCCGATCATTGCTCTCGACGCCCAGGTGCTGCAGCGCTCCGGCAAGGCGGGCTACCCGGTCACCGTATTGCGCGTAAGTGGTGCTACGGCCATCGGCACGAATGGCCACGGCATTGGGACGACTTTGCAGATGACGATGCAGCCCTTGAGTGATGTACATGGGGATCTCCGGATGGTTGGGGTTGTTGTCAGGATTGGGAACGGCGTGGAGGCGGATGGATACGCGGTCACCACAGGGCCAGCGAGTAGCTGAGAATCAGGCGGTTCTCATCGATATCACTGCCAAAGTCAGTACGGGCAGTCGCGTTTCGCCACAGCAATGAAAAGTTTTTCAGCGGGCCGCTTTGAATCACATAAGCGATATCGGTGTCGCGCTCCCATTCCCGGCCATCCTCTGCCCTGCCAATCACTTCGACGTTGTTGCCCTGCACGTAACGCGTCATGAACGTCAGGCCCGGCAAGCCCAATGCGGCGAAGTCGTAGTCGTAGCGCAATTGGTACGACCGCTCTTTGGCGGAGCCGAAATCGCTGACCTGCAACAGGTTGACCAGATAAGGATTGGTCGCGGTGAGGTAGGCGAATCCCGTGTCACCGTCCATTTGCTGATAGTAGAAACCGAAGCGGTGCGTTCGGTAGCTGTACGTAAACGCTGCCCCGAGTGCGCGATTGTCGACCTCGCTGGCACTGCCATCGGCGCTCTCGTGGGACCAGCGTAGATCGGTGCGTAAGGCATGTCCTGGCGCAATGGGCCAGCTATGCACCAGCGTCGCCACTTGTTGCTTGTACACATCCTCCAGAATGCCGTAATGAAGGCCCGTGCTCAGCGCCGGGGTCCATTTGTAGTTGCCCCCCACAAAATCGAAGCGATCGGATTTAAGCCCCGGGGCGGTACGACTCGCAGACAGGGCCTCGTTATCCGAGGAGTCACGCTGGTTGACCTGCCGCAATTGGCCAAGGTCCAGGGTCAGCCCGTCGAGCTCTGTGGAGTTGAGCCAGGCGCCCTCGAACGTCTGGGGCAACAGACGGGTGTCGTTGAACATCACCAACGGTAAAAGTGGGGTCAACGTACCGACCTTCAGCACGCTGTTCGACACCTTGAGTTTGGCGGTCAAGCCCAACTCGCCATATTCATCTTCGGCACGCCGCGTTTCACGGTCGCGTTGCAACAATCCGGTGCCGCCACTGCGCTCGGGGCTGGAGTCGAGTTTGACGCCCAGCAACCCCAAGGCATCGACCCCCAGGCCGACCGCGCCATCGGTGTAGCCGGACTCCGCGCGCAGGATGAAGCCTTGTGCCCACTCTGCAGACAGATTCTGCGGTGCATCGGGCTGGCGATAATCACGATTGAGATAGAAGTTGCGGGTCAGCAGGCTGGCGTGGCTCTGCTGCACAAATTCAGCCAGGGCCGCCGGTGAAGCCAGCAGCGTACTCAGCAACGCCCCCAACGAAGGAAACCAGCACAGTTGCTTTACATGCATTTCAACATCTCTTCTTTTTTGCAGTCCGCAGCAGCTTGTCCAGGCCCGTTTCGGCCCCTGGACAACTGCCAGTCAGAAATTGCAGATGAGCTGTATCGCTGCCCCTGGCACAGGGACATCGAGTGACCGTTAAAAGTGGATGTGGAACAGAAGCGACGGAGCCGCTATCAGCGCTTGAGCTTCAGCAACCGGGTCGGCATGCAAGCGAGAAACAGCCCGCATCCCAAAATGACCAAGACGCCAACGGACGCCAAGCCCACACTCAAACTGCCCGTTTCGGCCATGATCCATCCAAGCAGCGCAGCGGAACCGAAACCGGCGGCCCCGGCGCCGACACTGCTGATAAACGCGATCCCGGTCGCCGCCGTGTCCTTGCCCAGATAGGTAGGAGGAATGGTCCAGAATACCGGCGTCGCCGAGTACACGCCTGCCGCAGCCAGGCACAGCATCAAGAGCGTCAACGGCACACCGATGTCGGGCAAGCTGAGGACAAAAAAAGCAATTGCCGCCACCAGGGATGGGACGATCACATGCCAGCGCCGCTCCAACAGGCGATCGGAGCTGCGGCCAACCAGATACATCGTGATGGCCGCCGTCAGATAGGGCAGCATCATCAACATGCCCAGTTGCTTGAGATCCGTGACCCCGGCGCTCTTGAGTATCGACGGGCCCCAGGTGCCGATGACCGCCGAGCCTACGCAAACCGCGCAATAGACCAGAGCCAATAGATGAATACGCGGGTCACGCAAGGCGCTGAATGCCCCGCTATGCCCTTTGGAGTTCTTGAGCGCCTGATCCTTTTCCAGATCCTGGCGAATCAGTTCGCGTTCGGCCGGTGACAACCATTTGGCTTTCTGCGGCGAATCGTCAAGCACCCAAAATACCGCCAAACCGAGCAATATCGCCGGTATCGCTTCGATCACGAATAACGCCTGCCACCCGCGCAGGCCAAACAAGCCATCGGCCTCATGCATGATCCAGCCGGATACCAGGCCGCCCAGTAAACCGGCCGTAACGATCGCCATTAACAGGATTGAACTGATGCGTCCGCGGCGCGCCGCCGGGAACCAGTAGCTGAGGTACAACACGACACCGGGGAAAAAACCGGCCTCGGCGGCACCGAGGCAGAAACGGGCCACATACAGTTGCATGGGTGTGGTCACCAGGCACGTCAGCCCTGATGCCAGGCCCCAGATGATCATGATGCGGGTCAGCGTTGCACGTGCACCGATCTTTTGCAGGTACAGGTTGCTCGGCACTTCAAACAGCAGGTAGGCCAGATAGAAAAGTCCCGCGCCCAGGCCATACACCGCTTCGGAGAAACCCAGGTCCTGTGTGAACTGCAGCTTGGCGTAACCGATATTGGCACGGTCGATGTAATTGATGACGTAACAGATGAAAAGAAACGGCAGCAGCCTGAGCGTGATTCTGCGGTACAAGGCATCGGCATTGACCACTTCGGGAGGTGCGACGGTGTTCAGTAAAGTCATGAAATAACCTCGATTTTATTATTTTGATTGTCATCGCTGCACTCACTTGAGCGGCTCGAGGTTACGTCAGGTAAACGTCCGGAACGTCCTCCCCCTACCGGGGGGGCATTGCGAACGACCATTTGTTCTTGCTTGTGCTTCCCCCCTGATCCGGGTAGCTCCTTGTACCCAATCATTCGCGATAGCGTGGGACATGAGCCATCGCTCGGCATCATCGCGAGTGACCGTAGCGCTCACTAATGGCCAATTCTTCAGTCAGTAAGGAGAGCCTGCATGAGTTACCAGACAATCATTTACACCCAGGAAAATTCCGTAGCCTGCATTACCTTGAATCTGCCGGAGCGACTTAACCCCTTCACCGCCGATATGGTTAGCGAGATCAGAGACGCACTCGCGCGGGTACGCACCGATAAATCAGTGCGCGCGTTGCTGCTGACAGCCAATGGAAAATTATTCAGTTGCGGTGCTGATCTAGGCAGCGGTGCTTTCAATAATCATGAGGAGTCGCGAGGCGCCCGCGCCGGGAAAGTCATGCGCAACTCGATCAACCCGCTAATCACCGAACTGCATGAACTTCCAGTGCCGATTGTCATTGCATTGAACGGAGGGGCTGCAGGCGGTGGAGTCGGATTAGCGCTAGCTGGCGATATTGTGTTTGCCGCACGCTCAGCCTATTTCTACTTGCCGTTCATCAAAAAACTGGCGTTGGTTCCTGACATGGGTGCCTGCTGGTTTCTCCAACGTCGTCTTGGTCCCGCACGTACGTTGGCATTGTGTCTTACAGGAGAACGCCTCTCGGCTGAGAAAGCTGAGCAATGGGGGTTGATCCAGAGTTGTGTTGATGATGCCGCGCTGCTCACTGTCGCCACGCAGATGGCCCGGCAGCTGGCGCGCTTACCCGCTCACGGCATTATTGAGGCGCGCCAGATATGCGCGGTCGCCAGCAGCAATGATCTGCGCGCCCAGCTGGCGTATGAGGCAGAGCGACAACAGATACTTTTCGATTCTCCAGCGTTGGAGGAAGGTGTAAAGGCGTTCTTCGAAAAACGCGATCCAGATTTCCCCGGTCGCGAGTAATCCACCCGCACTGCTTCTCCCCCGCCCATAAAAAGACCCCTTTGAATGAATATCATGAAAACCCGCATTACCGAGTTGCTGGGCATTCAATTCCCCATCGTAGAAGGTGGCATGCAGTGGGTTGGTCGTGCGCAACTGGCCGCGGCCGTCTCGAATGCCGGTGCTTTAGGCATGGTGGCAGCGCGCACGCAGCCGACGCCAGATCGCTTGCGTCATGAAATCGAGCGCACCCGTGAACTTACGTCGAAGCCTTTTGGTGTGAATCTCACGCTATCGCTGACCGCCAGCGATGTGAATTACGACGCCTGGATCGAGGCCATCATCAACAGTGATATTCGCATCGTCGAGACAGCCGGCAACAATCCGCAGCCCGTGATAGCGAGACTGAAAGAGCACGGGATTAAAATTATTCATAAGTGCACGTCGGTACGGCATGCCTTGTCTGCAGAGCGCTACGGCGCTGATGTGATTTCCATTGATGGCTTCGAAGCCGCGGGGCATTGCGGTGAGGACGATGTCCCTGCCCTGATTATGCTTCCTGCGTTGGGTAAGGCCCTGAAAATCCCTTTCATTGCTTCCGGCGGCATCGCCAACGGGCGCAGTATGGCCGCCGCGCTGATTCTCGGTGCCGACGGTGTGAATATGGGTACGCGTTTTATGCTGACCCAAGAATCCACCATCCATGACGAAATCAAGCGTGTTCTGGTAGCCGCTACGGAACGTGACACCGTTTTGATCAAGCGAACGCTCAGGCGAACGGCGCGCTTTTTTAACAATCGCGTCTCACAGGAAATCATCGAACTTGAGCGGCGCTCTGGCGGCGCGGGTTATGACGACTTACAGCACCTCTTATCGGGCCAAAGAGGCTTGGAGGGATTGGAGTCGGGTGATATTGCCGCCGGTCTGATCTGCGCCAGTCAGGTCATTGGATTGGTTGACGACATTCCGACTTGCGCCGATTTGGTGGCGCGCATTGTCATCGAATGTCGGGAAGGACTGGAACGCACACTGGCTCGCTTCGACCGATAAATCGCGTGCAAGCCGTGCTCCTGCAGGATGTGCGTAGACCCTGTAGGAGCTGTCGAGTGCAACGAGGCTGCGATCTTTTGATCCTTTTACATCTAGCCCATCGCCAACAATCTGCGCGCTCGACTCAGCACCGGTGCGTCGACCATTTCCCCATCTACCTTGAACGCTGCTTCGCCGGACTCTGCCGCGCTCAACACACGGTGCGCCCACGCCAACTCTTCGGCACTCGGCGCCAGTGCCGTATGCACAACGGGCACCTGGCGCGGATGGATGCACAAGGCACCGCCCATACCCATGTCGCGAGCACGTCGCATGGCCGCGCCAAACCCGGCGTCATCCTCGAAACTCGGGTAGACACTGTCCAGCGGCGGCGGCAAATCGTTAACCCGCGAATGCAACAACAGCGCAAAACGGGTCTGGTCGAACAGCGTTTCTGCGCCAGGACTGCCAACCTTCCATCCCAGGTCCAGCGCCAGGTCCAGTGCGCCGAACGTCAGGCGCTGCACGCCCTTGCACGCTGCGATGGCGCCAATCGCAAGCACACCCAGCGCGCTTTCGATGATGGGCCATACGGGTTTTCCGCTTGTGGCTACGTGGTTCACCTGGGCCGCTGACTCGGCTTTGGGCAGCATGACTGCGCTGACGCCTGGTTGCTGGCGACAGAGTTCCAGGTCGGCCTCGTGTTCATCGGTGCCCGGCGCATTGATTCGTACCAATAGCCGGGCGTCTGGGTTTTGCTTTAAAAACGCTTGCAGATGCTCTCGGGCCAGGGTTTTATCCGCCGGCGGTACCGCATCTTCAAAATCGATGATCACCGCGTCGGCGCCACTGGCCAGCGCCTTGGCGAATCGTTCAGGACGATTGCCTGGCACGAACAGTGCCGAGCGAACCCATAGACTGGACATACACCTGCCTCCTCAACCGTTCTGGACAATGCCTGTTTCGCTCAGGCGCTGGATATCCATGGCGCTGTAACCCAATTCGGCCAGTAGCGAGTTGCTGTGCTGGCCCAGCCCCGGTACCGCCGCCATGCGCGGTGAAAATGTGTTGTTGCTGGCTGGCGGCAACAGCGTCGGCAGTATGCCCGCCGGGCTGGCGACTTCTGTCCAGCGACCTCGCGCCTTGAGCTGCGGATGTTCCCAGACGCCGGACATGTCGTTGACCTGGGCGTTGGCGATCTTCGCGGCATCGAGCCTTTCGATGACGGTGGCGGCATCCAGTTGGGCAAACACGTCGACAATGATGGCGCGCAAGGCCTGACGGTTGTCCGAACGTTTGAAGTTGGCGCTGAAGCGCTCGTCGTCGATTAATTCCGGACGTTTGAGTACGAGCTCGCAAAACTGCACCCATTCACGCTCGTTTTGCAGTCCGATCATGACTGTGCCGCCGTCGCCTGAAGGGAATGGCCCATAGGGATAGATCGTCGCGTGGGACGCTCCCGTGCGCTGCGGTGGCGTGGCGCCTTCGAAGGCGTAGTACATCGGAAAGCCCATCCATTCCACCAGGCTTTCCAACATGGATATCTCGACACGACTGCCCTGCCCGGTCCTGTCGCGCAGCAGTAGCGCCGAGAGGATGCCGGTGTAGGCGTACATGCCGGCAGAAATGTCGGCAATCGAACAACCGGCCTTGGCCATGCCCTCCTCCGTGGCGTTACCGGTCACGGACAGAAAGCCGCTTTCGCTCTGGATCAGCAGGTCATAGGCCTTCTTGTTTTCATAGGTGCCGCCTTCGCCATAACCGGAAATGTCGCAGACAATCAGTCGTGGATAGTCTTTGTGCAACGTCTCGAACGACAGCCCCATCCGCGCGGCGGCGCCCGGTGCAAGGTTCTGTACCAGCACGTCGGCCTGCTGCAAGAGCTGGTCGAGAATGACCTTGGCCTCTTGCTGCTTGAGATCAAGCGCGATGCTTTCCTTGGAGCGGTTGGTCCAGACGAAATGCGAGGCCATGCCACGCACGCGCTGATCATACCCACGGGCAAAGTCACCGCTGCCGGGCCGCTCGACCTTGATCACCCGTGCACCCAGATCCGCCAGTTGCCGCGTGCAGAATGGCGCGGCAATGGCATGTTCGAGGCTGATGACGGTAATGCCGTCCAGCGGCCGCAGGTTGCTCTGTTCATTACTCATCGATGTTCTCCATCAAACCCTTGAGGTTCAGTGCGTTGCGTAGCCCCCAGACACGGGCAATCAATATCCCGGCCTGATCGCTATTCAACACGCCGGCAAAGGCCAGCAAGCGGCGGAACTTGTCTTCCAGTTCGGCTCGGGACAGCGTGTTGTCCGGATCGCCCTTGGGTGAATCGATGGCCCCGTGCAGCACACGACCTTCGGTGGTATGCACCTCGACACGTCCCAACCAGCGACGGGGGTAGGCGCAATCAACTTCCGCATCCAGTTGCATCAGCACTTTGCCGCGGAACTCGCTGACGGCCGGGTCGGTCAGCGCCAGTTGCTGGAACTCTGGCAGGCCGGCCTTGCCATGCACAGCGATCAGGCCGAGTACGGTGCCCATGGAAAACTTCGCCTGATGCACGCTCTGCGGCACCGTGACCCGGCCCAACACGTCGATTGCGCCCTGATGCACCCGGGTAACGACCCTGGCGATCTGCTGATGCTGCAATCGCTCGCGCTGCATAAGCGCCTGCAACGCATCGGCGGCGGGATGGGTGTGACGGCACGAAGCATGGAACTTGAAGGAAGTTTCGAACAGTGCCCAGCGGCTGCCGAGGCGATCGGACAAGCACTGTGGCTGCGCATCGCTGGACATGCCGGCGGCCATGCCCTGCTCGCCCTCGAGGATGTTGCGCGCCCCGGTCAGGCCGTCGCGGGTCAGGTACGCAGCCAACAATCCATCGGCCGCGGCCTTGGCGGTGTGCAACTGCTTGGAATCCGCCGCATCGCGCAGAAACTCCCAGAGCCCGGCGGCCTGGGTGCCGGCGGTGCCGAGCAGGTTGATGAAGTTTTCTTCGTCAAAACCCATCAATTTGCCGACCGCCACCGCTGCGGCTAGGGTGCCGACGGTCGCAGTGGTGTGGAAAATCCGGTAATGGGAGCGTCCGAGGAATTCACCGATGCGGATGCCGGCTTCATATCCGGCCACGGCTGCCAACAGCAACTCGGCACCGGATTTGCCCAGGTCCTGGGCGGCGGCCAGCACGGCGGGAAAGACCACGGTGGCCGGGTGCAGCACAGAGCTGTTGTGCAGATCGTCCTGCTCGACCAGGTGCGAGGAAGCACCATTGACCAGCGCGGCGAAGTACGCCGAGGTGCCCCGGCCATTGACCAGCATGGTTGCGGGGCCGTCTACCGGGCCCATGGTCGCGGCGTAGCGCTCGAATAACGGGATCGGGTGCGCACCCTGACTGGCCAGCGCGGAGCCCAGCCAGTCGAGGAACAAGTCTTCGGTGCGGGCAA
The DNA here is from genome assembly GCF_019145495.1 of Pseudomonas azerbaijanoccidentalis. Lineage (GTDB taxonomy): Bacteria > Pseudomonadota > Gammaproteobacteria > Pseudomonadales > Pseudomonadaceae > Aquipseudomonas > Aquipseudomonas azerbaijanoccidentalis. The sequence goes on from NZ_JAHSTU010000001.1 coordinate 526,889, forward strand.
CCACCGCTGGCGGCAGGTCGGCATAGTCCAGGCGGGCGAGAAAGGCTGCCAGCGTACGGGTATGGCTCATGGATTTTTCCTTAAAAGCTGCGCGGCAATTCGAGCAGGTGCTCGGCGACGTAGGACAGGATCAAATTGGTCGAAATCGGTGCCACCTGGTACAGGCGCGTTTCACGGAACTTGCGCTCTACGTCGTATTCGCAGGCGAACCCGAAACCGCCGTGGGTTTGAAGGCAGGCATTGGCGGCTTCCCAGGAGGCTTTGGCGGCCAGGTATTTGGCCATGTTGGCGCTGGCGCCGGCGTTGACCCCGCTGTCGTACTCAGCACAGGCACGCCAGCGCATCAGGTCGGCGGCTTCGATTTCGATGTGGGCCTCGGCAATCGGGAATTGAACACCTTGGTTCTGACCGATCGGCCGGCCGAATACCACACGATCGCGGGCATAAGCGCTGGCTTTCTCGATGAACCAGCGTCCGTCGCCAATGCACTCGGCGGCGATCAGGGTGCGCTCGGCATTCAAGCCATCGAGGATGTACTTGAAGCCCTTGCCCTCCTCGCCAATCAGGCTATCGGCAGGAATCTCCAGGTTGTCGAAGAACAACTCGTTGGTCTCGTGATTGACCATGTTGGCGATGGGCTGCACGGTCAGGCCATTGCCGATCGCTTCGCGCAAATCCACGAGGAAAATCGACATGCCCTCGGACTTTTTCTTCACGTCGGCCAAGGGTGTGGTGCGAGCCAACAGAATCATCAGGTCGGAATGCTGGATGCGCGAGATCCACACCTTCTGGCCGTTGATCACATACTTGTCGCCCTTGCGCACGGCGCTGGTCTTGATCTTGGTGGTGTCAGTGCCGGTGGTTGGCTCGGTCACGCCCATCGACTGCAGGCGCAGTTCGCCGCTGGCCAGTTTCGGCAGGTAGTAGCTTTTTTGTGCCTCACTGCCGTTACGTAACAGGGTGAACATGTTGTACATCTGCCCGTGCACGGTGCCCGAGTTGCCGCCGCAACGGTTCACTTCCTCCAGGATTACTGAGGCTTCGGCCAGGCCCAGGCCCGAGCCGCCGTATTGCACCGGGATCATCGCCGCCAGCCAACCAGCCTTGGTCAACGCCTCGACGAAGGCTTCCGGGAAGCCTTTTTTCTCATCGATCCCACGCCAGTAAGCGGCATCGAATTCGGCGCACAACGCGCGCACACCTTCACGGATCGCATTGAGTTCGTCACTGTTGGGGTTCATCGGGTGTCCTCGATTCTTGTTATCGGATACTGGGAGATTCAGTCGAAAGTCAGTTCGGCGCGCTGCGCTATTCCTGCGTCATTACCTGCCCATAGTTCAGCCTTGCCGGGCGCATAGAGGCGCCCGCCAACGGAAAAGGGCTGGGGCGAGATAAGCGGTCGTTGACCGCGATATTCAAAGCGACGCACCGTCGCCTGTGGATTGGCACGGCAGAAGGCGCGCAGATTGAGAATCGCAATCAATGGACCGTGCACGACCAGGCCGGGATAGCCTTCGGTTTGCGTTGCGTAAGGCCAGTCGTAGTGAATACGATGAGCGTTGAACGTCACGGCGCTAAAACGGAACAACAGGGTCGGCGTCGGCGTTATCGTTTCTTGCCAGCCGGCCAGAGGTAGCGCATCACCGCTGCCGGGTTTGGGGGGCGAAGGTTCGCGATAGACGATGTCCTGCTCTTCTCGAATCGCCAGCCGCCCTTCTTGCACATAATCGTGACGAAGGGTCGCGAACAGTAGTGAGCCGGTACGGCCGGCTTTTTCTTCGATTCGCAGTACCGTCGTGGTGCGGGTAGCGTCAGTACCGACGCGCAACGGTTCATGGAATTCCACACGGCCACCGGCCCACATCCTGTTGCGGTTGTGCGCCGGGGGTAGAATGCCGCCCCTGGCGGGGTGGCCATCCTCTCCCAGTCCCTCCTCCGCTACCGCGGGCTGAAAGAACGCCCAGTGCCACAACGCAGGTAATGCCTGTCCTGTAACAGGAGCACTTTCTCCAAGCGTCGCGGCAATCCGCCTGGCCAGGGTGGCACTCAACTGTTCGGTGGTTTGCTCGCTACGTCCAATCCAGGCGGCATAGGGCGAATCGGTCATCGAAGTCATGCAAAAAATCCTGTCAGGGAGCGTTTGAACCATGCTCAGGTGTTAGCGCCGCGCGCAGAACTCCCCACGTAGGGTGGGTGGCGGACCCTGACTCAGTGTTCGAATTGATGGAGTGCGCGATACAGGTCGAACGCCAGGTAACGCGATTGCCTGTCACGCATCACCTTGACCATCGCCACGTCCGGATCGCGGCTGAAAAAAATTCGCCCGCGTTCGTTGACGAGGTGATCGAGCAAGCGTTCTTTTTCACCGACCAGGCATTCGGGGTTGCGGTCATAACCACTGGTGACCGCCAACTCCAGCCAATGGCTTCCGGGGATCAGGTCGCCGGCGAACAGCACAGGCCCGCCCGGCATGGCGATTTCCGGCATCAATTGCCCGGGGGTATAGCCGTCGCTGAGATGGAAATGCCAACCACTGCCGAGCAGCTCGCTGGCAGTCCCCTTGAGCAAAGAAAGACGATCGCTCGCTTCCAGCCGGTGGAGAATTGAGGAAACAAACAACTCCCGATCACGCGGATGGGGATGACGCGCGCGGTCCCAATGGCGCTCGCCCACGAGGTAACGGGCGTGGGGGAATAACAGGCGCGGCGTTTCACCGTCCGCGATGGCGCTGCGCAGTCGCGACGAGAGCCGAGCATGCACGTGAACGAGCACCACGATATGAATGTCGTCCTCGCCCAAGCCGTGCTGGGCTAGCGCATCAAGCAACCCCTTGGTGGGCTGTTGACAGCGGCATGTGCGTGGCAACGGTGCCAGGAGTGCTTCACTGCCGGCCAGTACCAGAATGTTTTTCTGCCCCTCTTGCACCAGTAAGGCTCGTGACGCGAGCCGGATCTGGTTTTCGTGATCGGGACTAATCCAGTCAGACCAACGCGAGCGAGGTGTGTTGCCGAACATGACGCCGCCATCAAGCCTTCGACTTGTTCCAGCTAGCGCGGAAATACGACGGTTCATTGCGCGATTTACCTTGAATGAAGATGACGTTCAGAGCTGCTTTCAATGCTATGGGCAGTCCGCTGGCGTATCGACGGTCGAAGGTATGAAGCGGCGGAGCATGCGCCTGACGTCCGAAGGAACGTAGGACGGAAGGACATTGGACCTCGCGATTTTTGCTCCTCGCCGGTTGGTAAAAAACCGAGGATGGTGGCTGGATTTACCGAGTCATTGGCATGTCCTACACCCCCCATCTATTGAAGGCGCGCCTTGCGTTGGCGCGTGGAGAGCGCGAAACCTGGCTGCGCCTGGTACTGGAACTCGAGCGGTTCGGCCAACGTTCAGGCTCTGACCGCCTACAGCGTACAGCCTGGCTTGAGCGAGTCCGGGTGGCGACCTTGCACAAGCACCTGGACGTGGCGCAACTGGCCCTACAATCTGCGCACAGTGTGGGTGGGCCCGCGCACTCTGACAGCTTGTTGGCCATTGACGAACTCGACAATCTGCTGATCGCCCGGCAACGCTTGAACATCGCCCAGGGTAACTTCAGTGCTGCCATCAATGACCTGCTTGCCGCCATCGGCAATGCACAGGCTGTTCGGCGTCCACACCTCGAAATCAAATGGCTCGTGTTATTGGCCATGGCCCAGGACGGAAAAAAGCGCACACGGTTGGCCATGTTGGCACTTGATCAGGCAGTGCGGCTGGCCGAACAAGAAGACGCCCTCCAGGTGTTTGTCGAAGAAGGTGCCCCTCTGGCAGTGCTGTTGCGACGCTGGATCAGCCTTCGATCCGGGCAGACTGATCAAGCAATCAATCCGGAATTTGTCGCTCGTCTGCTTCAACAACCCGGCATGGTGACGGGCACATTGAAGACAACCGAAAACGATGACAATCGCTGCGCACCATTAACCGCGAGGGAAACACAGGTCTTGCGACTGCTGGCTGCCGGCCTGCGCAATCGGGCTATCGCACAAAAGATGTTCCTCAGCGAATGCACGGTGAAAAGCCACCTGCACAAAATCAACGTCAAACTCGGCGCCCGCAGTCGTATCCAGGCACTGGCCATCGCCCGTGAACGTGGCTGGCTGGATTGATCCGGCGTGTGTGGTCCTCCAGCCACGAGGGTCTGGAGGACCGGGGACGCAGCCTATCGGATGCCCGCGTTGCGCAGGGCCGCCGGGGTGAAGTCAGCCATGGTTGGCTGGTAGGAGTAGTCGGTACCGCGTTTGTTTTCGTTGCCCAGGTTCGACACCAGGTAACGACCGGCCAGCAAATCGTAAATACCAATCGCGCCGTACACCGCGACACCCTGCTGGTAATCGTTGACCAGGTAACCTTCACTGACGCGCCACAGTGCACCACGACCGTCGTACTGATCGATTTCCACCGCTGCCCAGGTGTCTTCATCGAAGTACATGTGGCGTTTCGCGTAGATGTGCCGTTCTCCCGGTTTGAGCGTGCCCTCCACTTCCCACACCCGGTGCAGTTCGTAGCGGGTCAGGTCCTGGTTGATGTGGCCAGGCTTGATGATGTCCGCATACTTCAACTTCGGCGATTGCAGCTGATAGTTGTTGTAGGGCACGTAGATTTCTTTCTTGCCGATCAGCTTCCAGTCGTAGCGATCCGGTGCACCGTTGTACATGTCGGCGTTGTCGGCGACGCGCATGCCGTCAGCGGCAGTGCCCGGGCCGTCGTAGGCCACTTGCGGCGCCCGGCGAACGCGACGCTGCCCGGCGTTATAGGCCCAGGCCATGCGCGGTTGTTTGACCTGGTCAAGGGTCTCGTGGATGAGCAGTACGCTGCCGGCCATGCGCGCCGGAGCTGTGACCGTCTGCTTGGCAAAAAACAGGATATTGGCACTGTCCTCGGGCTTGGCGTCCGCCATCTTCCACGGCAAACCGGCGGCAATTTCTATGTCGACGATGGTGTAAGAACCGTTGACCTGTGGCGTGGCCTGGGCCTGGCGGTTAATGAAGTTGGTGCCGCGTGAGCGGGTCAGGTGGTTCCACACTACCTCAAGCCCGTTTTTCGGAATCGGGAAAGCGTAGTAATGCGATTGTTCGAAGTTTTTCAGCGCATAGCCATCATTGACCGCCTCGGTAGTCAATGCACTTTTCTTCGCCGCGTCGTAAACCTCCTGCGGCGCTGACGCCGTGCGCTGGGTCTTGTACACCGGGATTTTGTAGGTGTCCGGATAGCGCGTGAACATCGCCAACTGCCCCGGTGTCAGCTTGTCCTTGTACTGCGCGACATTGGCGGCAGTGATCACGAACTGTGGCTTCTCCCCTTCAAACGGGTTGCCAAGAAAGTCGTTGGTCATCGGCGCGGCGCCGGGCTTGAGACCACCGGTCCAGGCGGGAATGGTACCGCTGGCGTTGCCGGCTTTTTCACCGCCCAGGGGTGTAAGGGTGGTGCCCAGTTTTGCCGCTTCCTCCGGTGCGACGGCGGCCATGATGCTGGCAGAGAGCAGGTTCAGCGCCAGGGTTCCGCATGCAACAAGAATGATTTTTTTCATGTTCTCGATCCTATGCTGTTGGGCTATCAAAAGTTCACGCCAAGGCTGAGCGCCACATAATCGCGGTCGCCGTTGGTGTTGAAATGGCCGCCGAAGAAATCCGTGTAGCTCAGACTGGCGGTGTAGAGGTTGGCGTAATCGGCATCCAGCCCTACGCTTACGGCTTTGAGGCCTTCTTCGAAGTTCGGGCCGTTGCCATCGACGTCATGGGACCAGGCGATGTTCGGTGCCAGGTTCACGCCAGCGAACACATTCGGGTAATCCAGCCGGCCACGCAGCCGGTAACCCCAAGAGTCGGTGGTGTAGAAACCGTGGCTGTTGCATTCCTGCTGCGGGTTGCTGGGCCGAGTGACGCCGGCAGCGGCACCTGGCACCTGGCTCGGTGCCCCGGCACAAGTCTGTGGACCGGTTGCGCCCGGCCCCGCTCCAGTCGCCAACGCGCCGGCCCCGAAAATCGTACTGCGGCCAAAGCGCAGGTCGCTGCCGTCGGCGTCGCCCAGGCCGTTGATACGGTTGTAACCAACCTCTCCCACCAGCGTCAGGCGACTGGCGCCCATGACTTGATCGAAGAACCGCGTAGCACTGAGTTGGGTTTGCAGTACCGGCATCCGCTCATAACCATGCAGTGGCGCACCCGGGAGGTTTTGCGATTGACCGGCGATGAACAGCGGTGCGTTCTTGTTACCCGTTGCCGCCAGGTTCAAGTCAGCGCCGTTCAGTTGCAACGGCATGTTCGGCCGGTAGCTGATTTCGCCGCCCAGTGAAGTACCCGCCATGTTGGTCGCGAAACTCAGACCGTAAAGACGGATGTCCTCGGGATAGACCACGTGGTAGCTCGCGGTACGGATCGAGTTGATCGCGCCAGGTACCGTCGCGGCGCCAGCGCCAGTATTGGCGGTAACGGTCCCGCGGGTGAAGTCGAGGTTCGGGTTACGGCTGTGGTAGTTGAGGAAATAGGCACCGAATTCGGTGTCGTTCAAATCGGGGGCAAACCAGCGCAAGGCGAGACCAAATTGTCCGCTGTCGCGGGCATCCTTGGTCTTGGTTCGCGGTACGTAGGCATCATCCACACCACCACCCTGCGCGCCCGTACCCGCTACCGCCAGACCCGAGCGGCTGTTGCTCGCGACCCCTGGCGGCAGGTCAAGGCCGGCAATTACTGCCCGGTCGTTGCAGCCTTCCGGCGTCACATCGTTACCGAAGAATGTGCCGCAATTGTCGATCACCGACGGCGCCCATTCGATCTGGTAGAACGCCTCGGCGGTGATGTTTTCCGAGAGCCCCTGAGACACGTACAGCATGTTCACCGGGATCAAACCTTCCTTGACCTCGGCCCCGGGACGGCGCAGCGCCGCCACGTCGATCGGGTTGATGCTGTTGATCGAGTTGCCGATGAAGGTACTTTCGCCCCAGCTTACGACTTGCTTGCCCAAACGCACGTTGCCCTGCAATTCGTCGATGTTGTAGTTGTGGTAGACAAAGCTGTCGAGGAACATCGCCCCGGACGATTTCGCCGCACGCTGGCGGCCATGATCGTCGATGTCATAGAACGAACGGCTTTCGTCCATCAGTTCGAAGTCGTACCAATACTTGCCCCGCACGAAGGCGCCACTGTCGCCGTATTTCAACTCCAGGTCATGCACGCCCTTGAAGATCTTCGAGAAGGTTTCGCCCTTCTTGAAATTCAGGCGATTGTCATCGTTGGTCCGCGCCGAGGCGCCCCCCCGAACGCCCTGGGAATTGAAGTTAGAGATGAAATCCGGATCCGGTGCGCGCATGGCCCAACTGGCGCCCACCGACAACGATGAATCAAAACTCCCCTCAATCTCACCCATGCTGAAGTTGACAGCGTAAGCCTGCGCGCTAATCCCCAGAGCAACGGCTGCTGCCAGCAGATGCGGTTGAAAAACTGCGCACTTTGTTGTTTTTGTCATGCGGCTCCCCGAACTACGGTTGTGTTGGAGCGCCAACAGTAGGGATCGAGCAGCCAGTCGGGACATTCCCTGATGGGGTGATTTCGGATTACCCGTACGGGTGATTAGCCATCTGCTACCGATACAGGAAGTAACGCCACCTGCGCTTTCGAGGTAAGCGTCACCGTTTCAACCGAAAAGGGTATTGCCTGTCATGACCGACCTGCGGATTCTTGCGCGCAGGAACCATTCAGTGACCAGCATGCTGTGGGGGAGCCGCCGGCTCGTTGCCCTGCGGTACGGGAGAGTGAAATGTCGCAGTCTCTTTCAACCGTTGCTCTGCAGACCGGCAACCTGGTCAGCCTGCCGCTCGACGATACGCCCTGCCCCTTGCCTCGATTCCTGGGACGCGATGATCTTGTGGCATTGATGCTCGAAAAACCGCGACGCCTGTGCTTGCTCTGCGCGCCTGCCGGCTTTGGCAAAACCGCGTTGATCAGGCAATGCGTGACTCGGTCCGTTTCCCCGTCACGTGTCGTGCAAATCAAACTGGCCGGACAATCGCTTTCTCTGGCGCAGTTCTGCACGCGCATCGCCGAGCAGTTTGGCGATCAACCAGATCCCGTCGATTCAGGCCCTGCGTTGCTGGTTTTTCTGGAAAGACTGAAAGCGCCTTGCACGCTGATCCTGGACGACTTTCCCATCGCGGCCGCTCCCGAGCTCGACACCTGGATCGACCACCTGCTGCTGCACTCCTCCGCCCCCGTTCAACTGTGGGTCAGCTGTCGCCAACGTCCGGCCTGGAACCTGCCGCGGCTGTTGCTTGAAGGCGAGTTGCTGGAACTCGATAGCCACGCACTGGCGCTGTCCCGCAAGGAATCAGATGACCTTGTGCGATTGCTCGCGCCGGCGACGTCGGACGCGGGTCTCGAGGTGATGTGGCGGCAGACGTTTGGGTGGTGTGCCGGCCTGCGTTTGCTTCTGGCGTCCCCCGGCAGTACACACGGTGGTGGGCGAATGTTAAGCGACTACCTTGAGCGTGAACTGCTCTCACATTTGAATGCGCAGGAATGCCGTTTGCTGCGAGGGCTGGCCTATCTGCCACGGTTCAGCGAAAACTTGTGCGCCGACCTCTGGGAGGATCCTTATGACAAGGCGTCATTGCGCCGATTGCTGCTCTGGCAGGGGTTCTTCCAGCCACTGGACAGTTCTGGACAATGGCACCGCATGCTACCCGCCGTGGCGCAGGCATTACGGGGACCGGACGATCTTGGCGAACTCAACCAATTACGCCTGCGCGCTTGCCGAGGGTTGAGTGCATCGGGATGTATCGAGGATGCCATCGACCTCGCCTTCAGTGCCAACCGTCCGGACGTCGCGGCTAGTTACATAACCACCTTGAATCCGGATTGGCTGCTGGCCGAGCGCAATCTGCCGCGCCTGCTCGATTGGCGCATTCAGTTACCCGGGAGTTTGCAAACAAGCACGCCGCAACTGGTGGTCCTCAATACTTGCGCCTTATTGATGAACACCCGCCTGGATGAAGCGCAAACTTGCATTGAGCAATTGAGTCGTTTCCTGCCACAACCCTCAGCCGAACAGAACCGCCGCATGCTGGCGATATGGCAAGCGTTGTGGGGCACGATTCACGGTCTTTTAGGCAACGACACGCGGGCCATGGAGCACTGCCGCGCAGCGTTGGATCATCTGGGTGAAGATGATCAGCATGTGTCGTTTGTCTGTACGGTCATTCTTGCGCGGCTGGCCATGAGTAAGGGCGAGACCCTTCAAGCCCAGCAGATCCTTATGCTCTCCCTCGAACAGGCCCGTCGCCAGGGCAGCCTGGTCAGGGAGGTGCTGACCAATATCCAGCGTATCTGCCTGATGATTCTGTGCGGGGAAAGCGATCTGGCCGAACGTCTGCTGCAAGAGAATCTGTTGCTGCTGCGGGCCGATGGCGATCGCCATGTGATGTTGCTCGGACGCTTGCGGGTGTTGCAGGGCAAGCTGCATCTGCAACGAGGTGAACTGGACAATAGCGAGCGTGCCCTCGGCCAGGCCCTGCAGTTGATGCCCGATCATGCCCTGTGTCTGCTGCAAGCACTGATGGGCCTCTCGGAAGTCTCTGCCTGCCGGGGTGATTTCCAGCGCGCCTTCGCTTGCCTGCAGGACGCCGAACGGCAAATGCAATGCGCCCATGTCCAGGAAAGCAGCTATCGAGGCGTACTTAACCTGCAAACCCTGAGCGTCCTTATTCACCAGAAAAACTGGAAACAGGCGCTGCTCATGGCGCAGATGATCGAGCAATACTTGCGTGGCTCCGCCGCACGGCTGACCAGCATTCATGTGCCATCGTTGGCGGTGCACAGCCAGTTACTGCTAGCCATCGCCGAACACGGTAACGGACTGACGCGGGAAGCTTCCAGGCGACTGGAAATGGCATTGCACGAATGTCGGCGGCTGAATTTTCACGGCCTTCAAGCGAAGGCGTCAGGTTTGCTGGAAAGCCTCACACAACCTGTACAAGAACGGCCGCAACCGCGACAGCCATCGCCTAATTCCGGTGCTTTCAATTTGTTGATCAGTGAAGCCAAGGCGTCCCCGATCATCAAACCGGCCATGAGTTTGACCCATCATGAAAAACTCACCGGGCGTGAAATGGCCGTGCTGGAGTTGCTGGCCGAAGGTTTCTCAAACCGGGAGATCAGCGAGCGCCTGTACATTTCGACCAATACGGTCAAGGCGCACATCAAGCACATCAACAGCAAATTGGGGGTGACCCGGCGAGCCCAAGCGGTGATGCGGGCCAGGGCGACAGGCGCGCTGCTGTGAAGGGGCTGCTTTGGGCTCACCGGTTTCGTCCAGCAGCCCCAGTGCCCTGGCGATGGTGACGGCTTCGATCTGGCCGTGGGCGCCCAACTTGCGATAGATGTTGCGCAGATGTGCCTTTACCGTGTGGCTGGAAAGCCCCATGCTCGCGGCGATCACGCCGTTCTGACGACCATGCGCGAGCAGGTTTAGGACCTCATGCTCGCGCTCGGTGAGCCTGGCATGTACTGGCTGCACAACGCTGGCCGCGAAAGAGACAGCGCCCCGAGTATCCAGACGCTTGAGCAGATCCCCGACAAATTCCGGCACGATTTTGGATTCGCTGCCGCGGCTATGAAATCTTTGCATCCAGCGTTGCAACAATGTGGTCACACTGGCGCCCTCTTCGACAAACGTGCTGCGCCAGCCTTCTTCGCCGGCAAACGGCAACAGTGAATCCAGTTCAGCCATCGCCGCCGCGTGTTTCCCCATGCCCTCGTTACTCACCGCCAACAGTAAGCTCAACTTCAGTTTTAGACGCAAACGACCGCATTGCCGGGCCTGTTCAATGGCTGGACGCAATACTTGAGCTGCCGCTGAAAAATGCCCTTGTGCAATGTGCAGACGCACCCGAGCGAGCCCTGGCGTTTCCACCTCATTGGATGGCCCCAGCACGTCCATACGTGCCAAGGCGCCGTGTCGCTCCGCTTGAGCGACGGCGTGACCCGCCTCGTCAATTCGCCCCTGTAGCGTCGCAACCCGGGCACGCTCAATCCACACAGCGCAGTGGATGCGACTGCAGGTGCGGTCACGGGCGCTTTGCTCAAGCAGGGCCAAGTGCAGAAAACTGTTGGACACTTCGCCCTGTGACCAGGCAATCCTGGCCAGAAGCAGACGGCCAAGTATCAGCGCGTCCGTCGAGCTGTCTTCGGTGGTGGAACATGGGGATTGGCTGAGCAGTCGTTGTGCCTGGTCCAGCGAACCGCTCTCGTACAGCACAAGGGCCTGCACGACATCTGGCATGCCCCTTTGTTGTGGCGACGCCGTCACTGCCGCAAAACACTCGAGACGGACTCTGGCCATTGCCAGTGAGCCCTGCGTCAAGTCGATGAGACTCTGCATCGCCGTCACCGCCGGGCTGACGTCTTCCGCACCTGACAGCGCAGCAGCCCTGGTCGCCAGCGCCAGCCAACGCCTTGCCTCATCGAAACGCCCAAGGGCAAACAGACTGTCGGCCTGCGTCAAAGCTTCGTTGATGTCCAGAGATCAGGACCGCCAGACAGCGCAGAGGTCGTAACCATCAAGACCGGCCAGCACTTCGGCGGTGTGCGCACCCCGTGTCGGAATCGCCCCAGGCGTCGCCACCTGGCCATCGAATCGCGGCGCGGGACTGGCTTGCAACATGCCGTCGCGTTCGAAGTACACGCCCCGCTCCATCATATGTGGATGTTGCGCGGCCTCGCGGGGACTCAACACTGGCGCAAAACACACATCGGTGCCTTCGAGCAGGTCGCACCAGTGCGCGCGCGGCTGAGCGGCAAACACCTCGGCCAGCAGCCCGCGCAGTTCGTCCCAACGCTTCATGTCCCATTGCCTGGCGAAACGTGGGTCATCCTGCAAACCGAGCTTTTTCAACAGCAACGCATAGAACTGCGGCTCCATCGAGCCGAGCGCCACATACTGGTCGTCAGCACAGCGATACGTGGCGTAGAAATGCGAGCCGTCATGTACGCTTTTACCGCGTTGTTCTTGCAGCAAACCCCGGCGTGACAGCGACATCATCAGCTGCATCATGTGCGCCGAACCGTCGACGATGGCCGCATCGACCACGGTGCCTTTGCCGGTCTGTCGGGCATTGAGAACGCCCGCCAATACACCGACTGCCAAATACAGCGCGCCACCCCCGATATCGCCAATCAGCGTGATGGGCGATGAAGGTGCCTCACCGGCGGTGCCGCTGTGATACAGCGCACCGGACAGCGCGATGTAATTGTTGTCGTGGCCGGCGGCGCTGGCCATCGGCCCGTTCTGGCCCCAACCAGTCATGCGTCCGTAGACCAAGCGTGGGTTGCGCGCCTGGCATTCATTCGGTCCGAGGCCCAAACGCTCCATGACGCCGGGGCGCATGCCCTCGATCAGGACGTCTGCGCTTTCGATCAGTTTCAAAACCGTTTCGCGCCCTTCAGGGCTTTTCAAATCTGCCACCACCGAGCGCTTGCCGCGGTTCAGCGGGTTGGCTGGTGCGTTGGCTTCGCCAGTAATCGAGACAGACTCGGCGCGCTCCACGGCGATGACATCTGCGCCCAGGTCGGCCAGGTGCATGGCACAGAACGGTCCCGGGCCGATGCCACAGATTTCTACGATTTTGATACCCGAGAGCATGCTTTTTTCCTTATTCATGGGGGAGCTGGCGACGGAGCGATAGTCGCCCGCGATGCGCGAAACATGGCCGATACGCTAGCAGAGCACCTACCCCGAAACCTGCCCCCCGCCATGGGGGGCTATAGGACGAAATCTGCATGGCTACTCTGGGCCTCTCCTCCGCTAGTAATAACAACAAAACAAAGGAAGACGACATGTTTGCTTTACGTACGCATTGGGCGTTACTGGCCAGCTGCCTGACTGTTCCGGTATTGGCCATCGCCGGCCAGAGCGCGCCGGTCAACCCGTATCTGGCGCAGTCCTACAACAACCAGACGCACTGGAACGACGGCGCGTCGGACAGCACCGACATCGCCGTGCCACGCGGGATCTACAAAATGACCCCGGATGCCTACCGCATACTGCCCAATGAATCGGCAAGCCTGGTGCAGTACACCGATAAAGTTGGCGACACCGATCTGTATTGGTTCTGGGCCGGTTTTTCGCTGCGCAAGGTGAAGATCGAGGATGACTTCAAGTTCACTGAAGTGGCCCGTGTCGATCTGCCGGTCAAACTGCCCAACTATCAGCCGATCACCCCCGACCAACGCTTGCAGCAAGCCGCCGAAACCCGCAAGTTCCTTGAGGCCAAGGATGAAAAGGGTCTGCTCGACTACATGAGTGCGCAACCGAACCGCATGCTCACCGGCACCACAGATCAGCTGTTGGGCGGGGCCATTTATTCGCTGCTGACTCGCGACGACGCTTTTATCGGCGCCAGCGCACGCCGTGTATTCCGTATCGACCAGAACGACCACAAGGACCCGGGTTCGGGCATGAAGCTCACCCAGGAAGTGCAACTTCCGGATAGCTTGTTCGACAACGAAAAAACCCGGCGCGGGATGAATATCCCGGTGGACACGACTTTCGGCATGGGCATGACGCCGAACGGCTTCCTGGTGGTCAATACCATGGGCGGCACAGTTGCCACCCTCGACCGCACCACGTTGAAACTGATCGACAGCTACCGCGTGGAAGGCAGCGACGAGTTGTTCCTCAACTCTTTCGCCACGGGCCCGGAAGTCGACGGCGGCGCGGTGTACGTAGCTTCCAACCAGAACATGTACCGACTGGTCGTCGACAAGCAAGGCAAGATCCACGCCGACGACGCCAGCGGGGCGTGGAAAGCACCTTACGAGCGCGGCCCGCGCTTCACTTCGATCAAAATCGCCGATGGCACAGGCTCCACTCCAACCTTGATGGGTTACGGCCCGGACGAAGACAAACTGGTGGTGTTCACCGACGGCGCGAAAAAGATGAACATCGTCGCCATGTGGCGCGACAAGATTCCGGCTGGCTGGAAGCAGAAACCCGGCACCTCGTCGCCGCGCGTGGCCGATCAGCGTGAGGTTGACCTGGGGCCGGATATCCCAACCGTGCAATCGGAACAATCGGTGGCGGTGTATGACGGCCATGCGTTTGTGGTCAACAACATCCCCGCCGTGGAAAAACCGGTTCTGCACAAATCCGGTTACTACGTGACAATGCTCAATGGCATGACCCGCCCGGCTCCAAGCGGTGTGGCGATGTTCAAGTGGGACCACGCCAAGGACCAGTGGAATACCCTGTGGACGCGCACTGACGTCGGCTCGATTTCGATCGTACCCATGATCAGTGGTGGCAGCCGCATGGCCCTGATCAACGGCTTCTATGCCGATCGCTTGGGCGAGGGTTATCACCTCGGCATGGACCTGGATACCGGCAAGACCGTCCTGGAAATCGCCACGGGCAGCGACCCGGTTTTCAATGGCATGTACGCGCCGATGAAAGTCGATAAACAAGGCCGGATCATGTACGGCATGGCCTTCGGCATGGTGCTCATGGATACCAGCCGCATGCAGAAAGTGGATCAGGTTGCCAAGAGCGAGTAAGCGCCCATGAAGGGATGTTGTTGACGCTCATCACATACCTTCAGCAAGCGACGCCGGCCCTTTCCTTGAGGGCCGGCGTTTTTTGGTTCACGCATCTGTGGCTGTGTTGGCCTCATCGCTGGCAAGCCAGCTCCCACAGAGATCCACGCTGAACACAACCTGCGCGCATGACACAAACCCCCGTAGGAGCTGCCGCAGGCTGCGATCTTTTGACTTTGATTTTTTGCAAGCAAGATCAAAAGATCGCAGCCTGCGGCAGCTCCTACGGTAGAGTGGGTGCACCCATTATTGCAGGTTTGGCGGCATGCGCCGCCGGATGTATCAAGCGCGACCGTACAGCGTCACCACACACGCGCCACCCAGGCCCAGGTTATGCGCCAATGCCACATTCACGCCTTCGACCTGACGCTTGTCGGCGTTGCCGCGCAGTTGTTGGGTCAGCTCGTAGCACTGCGCCAAACCGGTAGCGCCCAATGGGTGTCCTTTCGACAGCAAGCCGCCAGACGGGTTGGTCACCACTTGGCCGCCGTAGGTGTTGTCGCCGTCGAGTACAAATTTCTCGGCACCCCCGACATCGCACAACCCCAGCGATTCGTAGGTCAACAACTCGTTATGGGCGAAGCAGTCGTGCATTTCGGCGACGCGGATGTCCAGTGGGTCGACACCGGCCTTCTCGTACACTTCCCGGGCTGCACGCTGGGCCATATCGAAACCGACCACTTCGATCATCGAGCGCGATTCGAAGCAGACCGGTTTGTCGGTGGTCAACGATTGCGCAAGGATCACCACGTCAGTGCGCAGGCCATGTTTCCTGGCGAACGCTTCAGAGCAGATGATCGCTGCCGCGGCGCCACAGGTAGGCGGGCAAGCCATCAGGCGGGTCATCACGCCTGGCCACATCACCATGTCGTTCATCACATCTTCGGTGGTGACCACCTTGCGAAACAGCGCCAGCGGGTTGTTGGCGGCATGACGGCTGGCCTTGGCGCGGATCGCCGCGAAAGTGCTCATCTGAGTACCGTATTTCTGCATGTGTTCGCGACCGGCGCCACCGAACATCCGCAGCGCGCTCGGGATTTCGATATCAGAAGTCAGTTCGTCGATCACCGACTGGGTCATGTGCGTGGTGGCACGCGGACGGTCGTCCCAGTTGCCTTTGAGAGCACCCGGTTGCATCTGTTCGAAACCAAAGGCCAAGGCGCATTCCACCGCCCCGCTCTCCACCGCCTGGCGCGCCAGGAACAGCGCGCTCGAACCAGTGGCGCAGTTGTTGTTGACGTTGATCACCGGGATGCCGCTCATGCCCACTTCATACAGCGCGGCCTGACCGCTGGTGGAATCGCCGTACACGTAGCCGGCATAGGCCTGCTGTATCAGTTTGTAATCCACACCCGCGTCCTGCAGCGCCAGGCGAATCGCTTCCGAGCCCATTTCGATGTAGGTACCGCTGGTGCCGGGCTTGACGAACGGGATCATGCCCACGCCAACGACGTAAGGTTTTTGCGACATTGTTTCTTCTCCAGATTCAGTGAGCGGACAGTTGCACAGGGGGCAGCCGTTCGCCCTCGCGGGAGAACGAACAGCTGGAATGGCTTAGCGAATACCGGCGTTGCGCAGGGCTGCCGGGGTGAAATCGTTCATGGTTGGCTGATAGGCGTAGTCGGTGCCACGCTTGTTCTCGTTACCCAGGTTCGATACCAAGTAGCGACCGGCCAGCAAGTCGTAGACACCCATCGCGGCATAGACAGCGACGCCCTGCTGATAATCGTTGACCAGATAGCCTTCGCTGACACGCCACAGCGTACCGCGACCGTCGTACTGGTCGATTTCCACGGCAGCCCAAGTGTCTTCGTCGAAATACATGTGACGCTTGGCGTAGATATGGCGCTGGCCTGGCTTGAGGGTGCCTTCCACTTCCCAGACGCGGTGCAGTTCGTAGCGGGTCAGGTCCTGGTTGATATGACCGGGCTTGATGATGTCGGCATACTTCAACTTCGGCGATTGCAGCAGATAGTTGTTGTAAGGGACGTACACCTCTTTCTTGCCGATCAGCTTCCAGTCGTAGCGGTCCGGTGCGCCGTTGTACATGTCGGCGTTGTCGGCGACGCGCATGCCGTCGGCCGCAGTGCCCGGTCCGTCATAAGCCACTTGAGGCGCACGCCGTACCCGGCGCTGGCCGGCGTTGTAGGCCCAGGCCATGCGTGGTTCCTTGATCTGATCGAGGGTTTCATGGATCAGCAGCACGCCACCGGCCAGACGCGCCGGCGCGGTCACGGTTTGCTTGGTATAGAACAGGATGTTGGCGCTGTCCTCAGGCTTGGCGTCGCTCATTTTCCATGGCAGCCCCGTGGCAAACTCGATTTCCACCGGCGTGTAGTCACCGTTAACCTGCGGCGTGGCCTGTATTTGACGGCTGATGAAGTTGGTGCCCCGAGAACGGGTCAAGTGGTTCCATACCACTTCCAGACCGGTTTTCGGAATTGGAAAAGCGTAGTAACGCGACTGTTCGAAGTACTTCAGCGAGTAGCCGTCATTGCTAGCCTCGGTGGTCACCGCACTTTTCTTCACCGCGTCGTAGACCGCCTGAGGCGCTGACGCCGTGCGCTGCGACTTGTACACCGGGATCTTGTAGGTGTCCGGGTAGCGCTGGAACATCGCCAATTGCCCGGCGGTCAGGTTGGCCTTGTACTGCGCAGCATTGGCCGCGGTGATCACGAACTGCGGCTTTTCTCCTTCGAAGGGGTTGCCGAGAAAGTCGTTGGTCATCGGCGCGGCGCCGGGCTTGAGACCACCGGTCCAGGCGGGAATGGTACCGCTGGCATTACCGGCCTTTTCGCCGCCCAAGGGTGTCAGCGTGGCGCCCAGTTGCGCCGCTTCCTGGGGGGAGACGGCTGCCATCACGCTGGTAGCGATCAGGCTCAGGGTCAAAGTGCAGGCTTTAATCAGAGTGCTGGATTGCATTTTTATTATCTCCGTCTGACCAGTGTCAGAAGTTCACGCCGAAGCTGAGGGCGACGTAGTCGCGATCAGTGTTGGTATTCCACTTTCCGCCGAAGTAATCGGTGTAACTGAGGCTGGCGGTGTAGGTGTTCATGTAGTCGGCATCCACGCCCAGGCTGACGGCCTTGTCACCTTCTTCGAAGTTGGGGCCAACGCCATTGACGTCGTGGGACCACGCCATGTTGGGCGACAGGTTGATGCCGGCAATCACGTTGGGGTATTCGAGCTTGCCGCGCAGGCGGTAGCCCCAGGAATCGCTGGTATAGAAACCGTGGCTGTTGCATTCCTGCTGCGGGTTGCTCGGACGGGTAACGCCGGGCTGTCCGGGCACCGGTGTGGCCTGGCCAGCGCAGACCGCCTGATTAACCAATTGGCCCGCGCCGAATGCAGTGTTGCGACCGAAACGTTCCTCGCTGCCGTCGCTGGAGCCAAGGCCGTTGATGTGGTTGTAGCCCACCTCGCCCACCAGGGTCAGACGCTCGGAGCCAAGGATCTGGTCGAAGAATCGGGTGGCACTCATCTGCGCCTGCAGCACCGGCATGCGCTTGTAACCCTCGACGCTGGCCCCGGCGACATTGGAGGACTGGCCACTGACGAACAGTGGCGAAGCGGCATTGCCCACGGCCGCCAGGTTGATGTCGGCGCCGTTGAGGTTCAGCGGCATGTTCGGCCGGAAGCTCACCTCGCCGCCCAGCGAAGTACCCATCGCGTTAGTGGCGAAGCTCAGGCCATACAGGCGCACATCTTCGGGGTAGACCACGTTGTAGCTGGCGCTGCGAATCGCTGTCACCGCGTTGGCGGCGTTAGTCGCGCGGGTAAAGTTCAGACTGGGGTTGCGGCTGTGGTAGTTCATGGCGTAGGCGCCGAACTCGGTGTCGTTGAGTTCTGGCGCGTACCAGCGCAAGGCCAGGCCGAACTGGCCGCTGTCCCGGGCGTCCTTGGTCTTGGTGCGCGGGATGTAGGCGTCATCCGTAAGGCCAGGGGCCCCGGTGTTGTTGGCCACGCCCGGAGCCAGGTCGAGCCCCGCCAGCACGGCGCGGTCGTTGCAGCCTTCCGGCGTCACATCGTTACCGAAGAATGTGCCGCAATTGTCGATCACCGACGGCGCCCATTCGATCTGGTAGAACGCCTCGGCGGTGATGTTTTCCGAGAGCCCCTGAGACACGTACAGCATGTTCACCGGGATCAAACCTTCCTTGACCTCGGCCCCCGGACGGCGCAGCGCCGCCACGTCGATCGGGTTGATGCTGTTGATCGAGTTGCCGATGAAGGTGCTTTCGCCCCAGCTCACCACTTGCTTGCCCAGACGCACGTTGCCCTGAAGATCGTCGAGGGTGTAGTTGTGATAGACAAAGCTGTCGAGGAACATCGCGCCTGAGGATTTGGCCGCACGCTGGCGGCCATGATCGTCGATGTCATAGAACGAACGGCTCTCGTCCATCAACTCGAAGTCGTACCAGTATTTGCCACGCACGAAGGCGCCACTGTCGCCGTATTTCAACTCCAGGTCATGCACGCCCTTGAAAATCTTCGAGAAGGTTTCACCCTTCTTGAAGTTCAAGCGACCGTCATCGTTGGTGCGGGCTGAGGCGTTGCCCCGAACGCCCTGCGAGTTGAAGTTGGAGATGAAATCCGGGTCCGGCCCACGTACCGCCCAACTGGCACCCACCGACAGCGCGGAATCGAAACTGCCTTCGATTTCACCGATGCTGAAATCCTTGGCAAAAGCCTGTGGGGTAACGGCGGCTGCGACGGCGACTGCCAGCAGGTGTGGGTAAAAAGCTCCACGCAATCCCGTATTGCTCATGCGTCCTCCGATGGTTTGGCGCAAGAGAGCCCCGACCACACCCGGGGATGCGGTTTGGACTCGGGTATTAGAAAATGCGCGGCCGTACTGACCGCGCGACAGTGATGGTTCAGGCGATTCCGCGTTGCTGGTTGTCCCAGAAAGGTTTGCGCAGTTCGGTCTTGAGCACCTTGCCGACGCTGGTCAGCGGCAGTGAATCTCGGAACTCGACACTGCGCGGCACCTTGTAGCCGGCAATCCGCTCGCGGCAGTGGGCAATGATTTCTTCGCTGCTGGCTTTGCTGCCAGGCTTGAGAATGATCACCGCATGCACGGTCTCACCCCACCTCTGGCACGGAATGCCGATCACGGCGCTTTGTGCCACGGCGGGATGGCTGCCGATGGCCGCTTCAACCTCACCGCAGTAGACGTTTTCGCCGCCACTGACCACCATGTCCTTGAGGCGGTCGCAGATGTAGATGAAGCCGTCCTCGTCCATATAGCCGCCGTCACCGGTGTGCATCCAGCCGCCGCGCAGCGCCTCGGCAGTGGCCTCCGGCTTTTTCCAGTAGCCGAGCATCACGTTCGGACCGCGCACGATGATTTCGCCCACGGTCCCGCGCGGTACTTCGTTGTCATCGGCGTCAACGACTCGAATTTCCGCGCAGTGCACCGGCAGGCCGGCCGAATACATCTTGCCGCTCGCCTGATGCTCGGCGCTGTGATATTCGCTGTCCAGGATCGCTGCTGCCGGGGAGAGCTCGGTCATGCCATAGCCTTGGGAGAAATTGGCATCGGTGAACACCGCACGTGCCCGATCCAGCAAGGCCGGGGTAATGGTGGAGGCACCGTAGATGATTCGATTGAGTGAGCTTAGATCCAGATCCCGACCGTGTTCCTGGTGCCAGTCCAGCAGCATCTGGATCATGGTTGGCGCGAGCAGCACCTCATTGGCTTTCTCTCGGTCAATGGCATGCAGAACGCCTTGCGCGGTAAACGTCTGCAAGACCGCGTGAGTCGCACCACTGATGAAACAGGAGGACATTGCTGCGAAGTCCGCCAGATGAAACATGGGCATCGCGTGGAGGAATGTCGTCCCCGGTTTGCAACGTCCGGCGATCAAGGAGTTCATCGCCGAGAACGCCACGTTGCTATGGCTGAGCATCACGCCTTTAGGCTGGCCGGTGGTGCCGCCGGTGTAGAAGATGCCCAGCAACGCATCCCCTCCGCGACGCGCGTCTTCCACGGGCGTACTGATTTCGATCAGCGTTTCGTAGTTGAGCATCCCGGGTGGTGTATCGCCGTCACCGGCGTAGATCACCAGACGCACGGTTTTCGCCTGTTCACGCACCTTGGCACCGAGTGCCTTGTGGTGATCGTCGACGATCAGCACTGTGGTCTCGGAATCGTCCAGGGAATAGACGATCTCCGCCAGACTCCAGCGAAAGTTCACCGGATTGACCACGGCATCGGCCCACGGCACAGCCTGGTAATACTCGATGAAGCGTTGCGAGTTGAATGACAGCATGGCCACGCGATCGCCACTGCCGACATTCAGGCCCTTCAATGCACCGGCCAGGCGTGCGACGCGATCACCGAACTCGGCGTAGGTGATGCTGCGGCCCTCGGAACGGATGGCCACGGCATTGGGACGTTGCTGCAGATGACGGTGCAGCCCTTGAGTGATGTACATGAAAACTCCAAATTGCTTTTTTATTATTCAATCGATTTGGAACTATCGACGCCTCGCACGGTGCTTCGCCGGTCAGAGCGACCGCGCCACGACCTCGCGCTGAATCTCGTTGGAGCCACCGTAGATGCGCGCAACCCGGGCATCGGCCCACATGCGGCCAATCGGGTATTCGTTCATGTAGCCGTAGCCACCGAACAGTTGCAGGCAGCGATCGAGCACTTCGCCCTGGCGTTCGGTGAGCCAGAACTTGCCCATCGACGCCAGCGTGGTGTCGAGGGTGCCGTCGATCCAGCGCTGGATGATCACGTCGACAAAGGTCCGCGACGCCAGCACAGTGGCCTTGGCGTCCGCCAGCACGAAGCGGCTGTTCTGGAAGTCGATCACCGGTTTGCCGAAGGCCTTGCGATCCTTGGTGTATTCCACGGTCAGGCGCAGGGCGCGCTCCATCACCGCAACGGCGCCGACACCGATTTGCGCGCGCTCGTAAGGCAGCTGGCTCATCAGGGTGTAGAAGCCCTGCCCTTCCACTTCACCGAGCAGGCAGTCAGCCGGCACTTCGACGTCGTCGAAGAACATTTCCGAGGTGTCCTGGGCGTGCATGCCGACTTTGCTTAGCAGCTTGCCGCGACGGAAACCCGGGGTGTTGGTGTCGACCATGAATAGCGAAACGCCCTTGGCACCTTGGGTGATGTCGGTCTTGGCGATTACCAGCACCATGTCGCAGGTCTGGCCATTACTGATGAAAGTCTTGGCACCGTTGATGACGTATTTGTCGCCATTCTTCACCGCACGGGTGCGCACCGATTGCAGGTCGGAACCAGCACCCGGTTCAGTCATGGCAATGGCACAGATGATCTCGCCGGAACCGATCTTCGGCAGCCAGTGCTTTTTCTGCGCTTCGGTACCGGATTCAAGGATGTAGTGCGCAACGATATGGCTCAGGCCAAGGCCCAGACCGCCGCCGAAGGTGCTCATCGCATTGACCACGCACACGTAGTGGCCGATGTCGCCACCCGCACCGCCGTACTCCTCTGAGACATCCGGAAGAATCAGACCCAATTCGCCGGCCTTGAGCCATGCAGAACGATCGGCGAAGTGCTGCTCACGCCACTTCAGTTCATTGGGCTCCATGTATTCCTTGCCGAAGCGCATGACCACGTCGTTAAACGACTCCAGGTCCTCGGTCATCCACGGGGAGCGGTAATCTTTCAGCATTGCAAATACCTCAAGTTCTTGGGCTTGTTACCCGCGGGCGGGCAACAAGCTCGACGAATCATTGGCCCTGTTCACGAGGGCACACACCGCAACAGTCTTAGAAGTTGGAACCTGGACCACCGCCGCAGTAGATGACCTGGCCGGAGCAGAAGTTGGACTCCGGCAGGCAGAACATCACCACTGCACCCGCGGCTTCTTCCGGTTTGCCGACACGACCCAACGGGATGGTGGCAGCCACCCCGTCGAGACGCGCCTGCTGCACGCCGACCTTGATTTCGCGACCTTCGATGTTCACGGTCTTGCTGTCATCGCCAGCCAGCGCCTGGGTCAGGCGCGTGTCGATCAGGCCGAAAGCCACGGCGTTGACGTTGACTTTCAGGCGGCCCCACTCCTTGGACAGGGTCTTGGTCAGGCCCAGAATCCCGGATTTGCCCGAGGAATAGTTGGACTGGCCCACGTTGCCACCAGCGGCGCCGGAGGAAATGTTCACCACCTTGCGCAGCACTTCACGGCCTTCGGCGGCTTCTTTCTTGGCCTGGGCGCTGATGATCGGCTGGGCGGCACGCAGGATGCGGAACGGCGCGGTCAGGTGGCAGTCGATGACTGCGTACCACTGCTCGTCGCTCATCTTCTGGATCACGTTGTCCCAAGTGAAACCGGCGTTGTTGACGATGATGTCAATGGAGCCGTAGGCCTTGACGGCGGTCTGCACGAAACGGTCAGCGAAGTCCGGCGCGGTGACGCTGCCCACGCAGGCCACGGCTTCACCACCGGCAGCGCGAATTTCGGCGACCACTTCGTCAGCCGGTTCAGCATCCAGATCGTTAATCACGACCTTCGCGCCATAGGCGGCCAGTTGCAGAGCGACTTCACGACCAATGCCACGGCCGGAGCCGGTAACCAGAGCAACTTTGCCTTCAAGCTTTTTCATTTTTATCGTTCCTGAGAAATGGGGTTAAGGGGTTCAGGCCAGGGCCACGACAGCTTCACCAGCGAGCTTTTCTTCGCCGTACTGGTTGCCGCAACGGATCTGCAGACGCACGCGTTTCTCACCGTTCTCTTCGAATTTTTCGGTGATGGTGCCGGTGCAGGTCGGGAGGTGCCCCAGATGGGTAATGCCGGTGAAACGGATCGACAGGCTGCGGACCTGCTGCTGCGGAACCCATTGGGTCAGCAGGCGACCCAGGTAGGCAGCCGACAACATGCCATGGGCAAACACATCGGGCATGCGCGATTTGCGCGCAAAATCGATATCGATATGGATCGGGTTGTGATCGCCTGAAGCGCCGCAATACAACGCCAGTGTGGTGCGGTTGACCGGTTGCAGTTTCAGCAGCGGAATCACGTCGCCAATCTGGATATCCGAGAACTGCACGCGGGTGGTGTTAGTGAGAGTCATCAACATTTCCTCAACGCTGGACGAGGGACGAACGGACGTCGGCGATATGCACGCCGTCCTGGTTAGTCACGCGCGATTCCATGACCACGAACTGCAGGGCCCCGCCCTTTTTCTCGTAGACATCGGTGATGGCGGCGTCGAACGTCAGCACGTCGCCGGCGTAGGCCATGGCGTGATAAACGAAGGATTGTTCGGCGTGCAGGATGCGACCGAGGTCGAAGTTGACCAGCTTGAGGAAAGCGGTCAGGTCACGACCTTCCCCTTCCAGGCACTTGAGAAAGGTCGGCGGCACCGGCAGGGCTTTGTGGCCTGCGGCGGCAGCGGCGGCTTCGTTGGTGTAGACCGGGTCGGTTTCGCCGATCGCCTTGGCGAAGAAGCGCAGGCGGCCCTTCTCCACGTCGACGGCGAATTTATTGAGCTTGTGCCCGATCAGGCTCTTGTCAGCCATGTGTCTCATTCCTCTTGTTGTTATAGAAAGGCTCAGTTGCGCCCGTACATCGTGACGACGCAGGCGCCGCCGAGGCCGAGGTTGTGTTGCAGGGCGATGTTCAGGTCTTCGACCTGACGCTTGTCGGCGGTACCGCGCAGCTGGTGGGTCAACTCGTAGCACTGGGCCAGGCCGGTGGCGCCCAATGGATGCCCTTTGGAAAGCAGACCGCCGGACGGGTTGGTCACCACCTGGCCGCCGAAGGTGTTGTCGCCATCAAGGACGAACTGTTCGCCGCCACCGACTGCACACAGGCCCAGGCCTTCGTAGGTCAGCAGTTCGTTGTGCGCGAAGCAGTCGTGCAGCTCCACGGCTCGCACGTCCTGCGGGCCAACGCCGGCCTGCTCGTAGACCAGTTGCGCGGCGCGCTGGGTCATGTGGAAACCGGCATAAGCGATCATCGACGGTGGATCGAAGGACTCCACCGGGTCGGTGACCATCGACTGCGCGAGAATCACCACATCACTGCGCAGGCCGTGTTTCTTGGCGAAGGCCGGCGAGCAGATGATCGCCGCCGCAGCGCCACAGGTCGGTGGGCAAGCCATCAGGCGGGTCATTACGCCCGGCCACAGCACCTGGTCATTCATCACGTCTTCGGTGGTCAGCACTTTCTTGAACAGCGCCAACGGGTTGTTCGCGGCATGGCGGCTGGCCTTGGCGCGTATGGCGGCGAAGGTTTCCATGCGGGTGCCGTACTTCTGCATGTGCTCGCGACCGGCACCGCCGAAAGTTTTCAGTGCACGCGGCAAGTCGACGTCGCGGGTCAGGCCTTCCAGCACATGGACCACACTGGCCCGGGTCTGTGGACGGTCATCCCAGTGCGACTTGAGCGCGCCGGCCTGCATCTGCTCGAAACCCAGGGCCAGCACGCATTCCGCCTGGCCGCTCTGCACGGCTGCGCGGGCCAGATACAGTGCAGTGGAACCCGTGGAACAATTGTTGTTGACGTTGACGATCGGAATGCCGGTGCGGCCCACTTCATACAGGGCGGTCTGGCCACAGGTGGAGTCGCCAAACACGTAACCGGTGAAGGCCATCTGGACCTTATCGTATGCAATGCCGGCGTCCTTCAGGGCGAGGCGCACGGCTTCGGCGCCCATGTCGGTGTAGCTGGGGCTGGCACCCGGTTTGGCGAAGGGGATCATGCCGACCCCGGCGACTACGACTTTTTCACTCATGGATGAATTTCCTTTTGGCATACACGTTCGGTTGTCGTACCTGCCGGCCGGTAGGTTCTTGTGGGATTCATCCTAGGTTTGCCCACGGCGCTGCTACGACCGTCGAAGGGATGAAATTGCGGAGGTAGCGGGAGGCGTTCCAAGGAACGAGTGGAGGGAGTAATGCCTGAGGGGCTTGCGGTGAATGCGGTCAACTGTGGGAGCGGGCTTGCTCACAAAGGCGGTGTGCCAGGCGAAATGTATGTTGGATGTGCCGGCGCCATCGCTGGCAGGCCAGCTCCCACAATGATTTCGGATGGCCGCAGGTTTTGCATTCAAACGCTCTCGCAGGAAAGTAGCTTCTACTCCCCCGAAACATCCCTTCGAACGATCCCCCGCCTACTCCGCAGCATCATCCCTTCGGCGCTCGCTGAAAATATGCACCACGCCCAGCATTACAAGAGTCCCTGTCCCTGACTTACCGAGGATTCAAATGAGCGAATACAGACCCGCGTGGCTAACCGAAGACCTGGCGATTTTCCAGGAGTCGGTTCGCCGTTTTGTCGCCGAAGAACTGGTTCCACATGAGGAGCGTTGGGCCAAGCAGCAGCACGTCGACCGCGAGACGTGGCTCAAAGCAGGCGAGATGGGCATGTTGTGCCCGGCCATTCCGGAGGAGTACGGCGGCGGCGGTGGCAGCCATGCGCATAATGCAATCATCGGCTATGAACTGGCTCGCGGGATCGCCACCAGCCTGGGCACCAACGTGCACAGCGCAATCTGTGCCCACTACATCCTGCGTTACGCCAGTGAAGAGCAGAAACAGCGCTGGCTGCCGAAAATGGCCACCGGCGAAATGGTCGCAGCCATTGCCATGACCGAACCCGGTGCCGGCACCGACCTGCAGAACATCAAGACCAAGGCCATTCGTGATGGCGATCACTACGTCATCAACGGCTCCAAGACCTTCATCACCAATGGCTTCCACGCCGACCTGGTGCTGCTGGTGTGCAAAACCGACCCATCCCTGGGTGCCAAGGGCATGTCGATCATCGGCCTTGAGGTCAAGGATCTGCCAGGCTTCCGCCGTGGGCGCATCCTCGACAAGATCGGCCAGAAAGGCCAGGACACCTCGGAGCTGTTCTTCGATGACGTGCGCGTGCCGGTGACCAATCTGCTGGGTCCGGAAGAAGGCAAAGGCTTCGTCCAGCTGATGCAACAACTGCCCGAAGAACGCATGTTCATCACCATGAACGCCCTGGGTTCCATGGAGCGCGCGGTCGAGGAAACCATCCGTTACACCAGTGACCGCAAGCTGTTCGGCAAGCCGTTGCTGGACATGCAGAACACCCGCTTCAAACTGGCGGAAATGCAGACAACCGTGACCATTGCCCGCACCTTCGTCTTCGATTGCCTGGACAAGATGGTCAAGCACGAACTGGACCCGGCCACGGCCGCCATGGCCAAGTGGTGGACCTCCACGCAAGCCTGCCAGATCATCGACGAATGCCTGCAATTGCACGGCGGCTATGGCTACATGATGGAATATCCAATCGCTCGGCTGTACGTCAACAGCCGACCGATGCGCATTTACGGCGGCTCTAACGAAGTCATGAAAGAGCTGATTGCCCGTACGTTGTAAACCGATACCGGTTAGCCAAGGTGCACACACTGTGGGAGCGAGCCTGCTCGCGAAGACGATTGCACAGTCAACATTTGTGTTGCCTGACAATCCGCTATCGCGAGCAGGCTCGCTCCCACAGGATTTGAGGTGAGCAGCGCCTTGGGTGATCGGCACTCATCACTACACGCGCACACAGAGCACACGCCAATGAATTCAATCCCTGAACCCTTTGAAGCTGCCGCCCATGAGGACAAACCGCTCGCCGGATTCGTGCCGATGGGGCGGGTCGGTTTCGTGGTGCATTGCACCGGCCTGTATGTCCATGAAGAGCGCTCGGTGCTGGCGGCGCGCATCCGCCCTGAACACTTGAACCCGTTGGGCATTGCTCACGGCGGTTTTCTTGCAACCCTGGCCGACACCGCTTTCGGACGCGCATTGAGACTGGCGGCAGCGACCGATCTACCGCCCGCAACCATCAACCTGAGCATGGACTACCTGAGCCCGGCCAATCTCGGCTCATGGGTTGAAGCCCACGTTCAGATTCATCGCGTCGGGCGTTCGCTGTCCCACGCCAGTCTCGACCTGCGCGATGGCGAACGTTTGGTGGCGCGCGCCAAGGCGACGTTTATCGGCAATAGCCAAAGCCTGCATGGCAAGAACCGCAACGCTTGATCAAACCGGCGGATGACCGGGCAGCTTCAGTTCGAGGTCGCGCACCTTGGCAATGGCCTCGTCGCGCCCGGTGACTTCCAGCTTGTAGAAAATGTTCTTCATGTGCCACTTCACGGTTTCTGGCGACAGGTTCAGCACTCGGGCGATCTTCTTGTTCGGCAGCGCCTGGGCCACCAGGCCGAGCACATCCAGTTCGCGAACGCTGAGGATGCTGGCACTCTCAGCGCTTGCGTCCTGCTGGTTGCCGGCGACGGTACTGCCGGCAATATCGAGCAAACGTTGCGCATAAAACCTCAGCACCGGATCAAGGGTGTTGTCGGCCAATGTTGCTTCGAGCATCGATGGGACACCCGACCACGCGTCCAGCACGCTGCGAACCAGCCCCAGGCGATGGCCCTGGCGCAACGCTTCGACAAACTGCGCGTGGGCGTCGACCGGACGTCCCCTGCCCTGTTCAACCACCGCCATCTGCACGCGCATGGCAACGACACGCCGCCAACGGCGATTACTTTGTGAAACTTCGATCAGGGCCGGTAACAGTTCGGTTGCTTCCGAAAATCTCTTGGCGTGCAGGTGCCGTTCCAGGGTGGCGCGGCGAGCGATGGTCCGCACCTCCAAAGGCGTCCCTGATTCCAGTGCGTCGTGTTGTTGCGCTGTTTGCAGGATGCGTTGCAAAGCGTTTTCAGCGCCCGTTTCATCCCCCGTCTGTTGTAACCAACGCATACGCACCACCAACGCACTGACCAGCAAGCGTCCCAGGTCATAACGAGTGGCGTATCGCTCCAGGCGGTCGAGCCAGCTCAGGGCTTCGGTCTGGCGCCCGGCCAGCCAGTGCGCCATCGCCAGCGTCTGTATGCACTGCAACACCGTGTCCGGGATCGCCACCTGCTCCAACAGTTTCATTCGCCGCTCAAGTAAATGGCAGGCTGCCTCATAATCGCCCTGTTCGTATAACGCGGTACCGAGCAGGCCGGCTGCCATGGTGCTGACCACCAGGTACGCCACCCCGTGTTTTTCGGCCTCCTCCAGCACTTCACGGTACAGGTGCTCAGCCTGGGTGGCACGCCCTTCGAGTGCCAGGCTCATGCCACTCATGCAGCGCCCTAGCAGACTGCGGCGCGGGGAACCGAACGGCCGCTCGCCGCACTCGAGTATCTCGCGCGCTTTCTCGAATTCACCTTGATACATGTACAGCCAGGCCAGCGTATTGCCCCGTCCCGACCAGGCGAAATCATCGGCATCGGTGGGTATCGCCAGCAACTCCGGGAGGATCGCCAGCATCGCCGCCGTGTCATCCTGGTGGATCGCCTGGCTACCCTTTAGCACCGTCAGTGAATGGCGCTGTCGGCGGTCGAGTTTTTCGTAGTGGCTTTGCAGGTGCTGGAGCGTCTGCTGCAACCCCTGAAAATTGCGCGAGTACAATTGCAAGTGGGCCATCACCACTTGCAACCCGAAACGTTCGGCGGTCTGCTCTGCCGGCAAGCCTTTCAATAATCCCGCAATCTGGCTGAGGTTGCCTTTGGCGAGCAGGTCATAGGCACAGGCTTCAACGATATCGGCGGCTACTTCCGCGTCTCCCGCTTTGACCGCATGGCGCACGGCCTCATCAAGATGGTCGTGCTCAGTGAACCAGCCGCGGGCCACGACATGCAGGACCTGTTCCTGCTGCGGTCGCGACGCCAGCCGCGCACGCAGCACGCTGCCCAACAGCGGGTGCAGTCGGTACCAGGTTTCGCGGTCGTGACTTTTGACCTGAGTGATAAACAGATTGTCGCCATCGAGCCGTGCCAGTTGGGTCATCATGCCGGCGATGGCCTGCGGTTGACCGAGCAAGGTCGCGCACAACGAGGCACAAAAACGCTCACAGATCGAAACGCAGGTCAGCAGGCGCAGGTCTTCAGGCTCCAGGCGCACCAGCACTTCGCGCTCGAAGTAATCGGCGAACGCAGCGGCGTCGCGAATCTGCACCTGGTCGACGCGGGTCACCTGTTTGGCCTTGAGATCGACCGCAAACAGTTGCAGTCCGGCGACCCAGCCGTCGGTCAGTTCGTGCAATTGCGCCGCGTCGCGTGGGTCGATAGCGCCCAGGTGCTCACGCAGGAAACGCTCCGATTCAGCGGGATTGAAACGCAGGTCGCGCAGGTCGAACTCGCTGACCTGGCCGCGTGCGCGCAACCCCGCCAGCGGGATCGGCAACGCCGTGCGCGTGCCGAACACCAGATGCAGATTTGGCGGTGCGTAGTCGAGCAACCATTGCAGTGCCTGGATGATTCGCGGGTCTTGCAAGTGCTGCATATCATCAAGCATCAACACCAGCTCACGCGAATGCTGGGCAATGCCTTGTACCAGGGTGATGACCCAATGTTCGACGGCCATTTCCTGATTGTCGCGTCCAAGCAGAACACCAGCATCGCGGACCTGCTCCGGCAGCACTTCCGACAGGCTGGCTTGCAGGCAATGACAGAAACGCCCGAGTTCATCGTCTTCGGCCGCGAGCGACAACCACGCGACCTCGAAATTCATCGCCAACAGCTCCCGGCGCCAGGCCAGCAATGTGCTGGTCTTGCCACAGCCGGCCGGTCCCTGAATCACTACGCAGCGCTGGCGCCGGACTTCCTGCAGGCGCAGCATCAGGCTCTCCCGTGGCACCAGTCGACGAGCCCCGCGCGGCGGCACAACCTTGGTGTCGGCGATGGACTGATCAGCGTTGGCCGTGCAACGAAAGTCGGTGTCTTTGCGGGGGGGTAACGACATGGGAGAACACTTCCGGAATGGCGAGCCAGACGACAAACGATGTGGGACAAAGGCTATCCCGACTGCATGAAATTTCGCAGCTCATTGTAGGGCTTGGCGTGTCATTTGCCGATACGGCTTTCGTCCGAACTTGCTTTGTTTGTGAACACACTCGCCTGTAGGAGCTGTCGAGTGAAACGAGGCTGCGATCTTTTGATCTTGCTTTTAAAAGTCAAAGTCAAAAGATCGCAGCCTCCGGCAGCGCCTACAGGGGGACAGTGTGTTGATCAGGCCTTGGGCAAGCCCTCAGGCCACAACAGCCGCACCGCATCCCCCTCTTCTCGATAGGCATGACAGGTGCCGATCACCCATGGGCGTACCGCGACGACCTGTTGCACGCCGGTTTCCCGACGACGAGTAGCCTCGGCACGGTAAGTAGAAAACAGCGTTTGCATCGCCACATTGGCCATGCGCTCAAGCAGTTCGGTCAGGTGAGTGCAGCCGATGGCGCCACCGACGATGGCTTTCATGTTCTTTTTGAATCCTGCGGCAATCTTCAGCCCCACCAAACCTGAGTACGCACCCGCCGCTTCACCACAGAACTGACTGGCACCGGTAGCCGTCACGGCTGTGATGTGCTGAATCACCATGTCGGCATCGATGGTCATCACCAGGCGCATGTCATGGATCGTTCCGCCCTGAGGGACACGGTGGAATGGCAGGTCGGTCGGTTCGTTGGTCAGGTCCTGCAGGCGTCCTTCGATGTCGAACAGGCCATCGCTGCGCTGATAGCCCTTGCAGATGATTTCGCGGGTGTGCAGCAGTGTGCGAGTCGGCGAGTCAAGGGGCTCGGTGGTCATCATTCAATTCCTTCTTGCTGCATCGCAAGAGCGTTTGAAACAGGCCGGGGACAAGTCCCCGACCGTAGTTTTCAGGTGAGTAAGCCGCGCCTGGCACGGCCGTTCAGACTCAGTTCTTGCCGTAAAGCGTGACCACGCAGGCGCCGCCCAGCCCGAGGTTGTGCTGCAAGCCATGGCGCAAACCTTCGACTTGTCGCGCACCGGCGGTGCCGCGCAACTGGTGGGTCAGCTCGTAGCATTGCGCCAAACCGGTAGCGCCCAGCGGATGGCCTTTGCACAGCAAGCCGCCGGACGGGTTGGTGACCACGCGACCGCCGTAGGTGTTATCGCCGTCGAGGACGAACTTCTCGGCGCCACCCACCGGGCACAGGCCAAGGGCTTCATAGGTCAACAGTTCGTTGTGGGCGAAACAATCGTGCAACTCGACCACGCGAATGTCCTGGGGACCGACGCCGGCCTTTTCGTACACTGCTCCGGCGGCCCGTTCGGCCATGTGCGCGCCGACGAAACCAATCATGGTTTTCGGCTCGAAGGATTCCACCGGGTCGGTGACAAGTGATTGGGCGAGGATCGCCACGTCAGTGCGCAGGCCGTGCTTTTTGGCGAATGCCGGCGAGCAGATGATCGCGGCGGCGGCGCCACAAGTCGGTGGACAGGCCATCATTCGGGTCATCACCCCTTCCCACATCAACTGATCGTTCATGACCTCTTCGGTGGTGACGATCTTCTTGAACAAGGCCAAGGGGTTGTTGGCGGCATGGCGGCTGGCCTTGGCGCGGATTGCGGCGAAGGTGCTCATTTGCGTGCCATATTTGCGCATGTGCTCGCGACCGGCACCGCCAAAGGTAATCAAGTTGCGAGGGATGTCGCCGGCGTCGCCACACAGTTCATCCTGAATCGGCAAGTAGTCGCCACGGGGCAACGGCCGGTCATCGAAATTGGAGCGGGTCGGCCCCGGGCGCATCTGCTCGAAACCTACCGCCAGGGCACATTCGACCTGACCGCTTTCTACGGCGGCACGCGCCAGGAACAAGGCGCTGGAGCCAGTGGCGCAGGCGTTGTTGACGTTGAACACCGGAATCGCCGTGCGGCCCACCCGGTACAACACGGCCTGGCCGCAAGTGGTGTCACCGTACACGTAGCCGGCAAACGCCATCTGCACCTGGTCATAACTCAGGCCGGCATCGGCGAGCGCCAGGCGTACCGCTTCGGCCCCCATGTCGATGTAACTCGGGCTCGCGCCTGGCTTGCTGAACGGGATCATGCCGACCCCGGCTACTAATGCGTTCTGACTCATGGTGATGTCCTTACTGGTTTGAGGGTGTCACAGCGCTTGCGCGATGATTTCGTGCATGGCCTTGCCGGTTACGCTGTGATCGACAGTGGCATGGGCAATGGAATGAGTGCGCAGGCGGCCTTGGGTTGCGCGCAGGCGCGCCAGATCCTCGGAGCATTTGCGCAGGGTTTCGCTGGCATACAGCCAGGCGATCGCCGTGTGTTCGGCGGTCAACGGATGGCGCATGTGCCTGTCCAGGTAGTGATCGACCAGCACCCGCAAGGCGACGGCGCGGGATTTGATTTCGGCGATCTTGTTGCGGGTGTATTGCAGCTGCCATGAACTATGGCCGCCTGGGTCCGTCTGGCGCAGATCGACGAGGGTCAGGTCCAGCAAGTATTCAAGGCGACTGGCCGCATAAACCGCTGACAACAGGCGCTCCTCCTCCCCTGAACGGTTCAGGTAATCCAGCCCTCTACCCGCCTCGCCCAACAGGTTGCTTGCCGGTACACGTACGTTGCTGAAGCAGAAATCGGCGGCACCGGGTTGCTCGCTCGTCTGCACACTGACGGTTCGCCGCACACCCGGGCGATCGGTTTCGACCATGATCAGGCTGATTCCCGTGCCGGGCTCACCCTCTATGCCGCAAGCCAGCAGGACCAGGTTGCCGGACATGCCATTGCCCACGAGGCTTTTATTGCCGTTGATCACATAGTCATCACCGTCGCGCACGGCTCGGGTGCGCGACTTGCGTAACTTGCCAACGGGTTCGCAAACAGCCAGAGCCAACAGCACTTCACCGCTGCACACGCCCGGTAGCCAGCGGCGCTTTTGTTCGTCGTCAGCCAATTGGGCGATACAGGGTGCGATAACGTTCGAATGCAGAGACAGCGCCCGGTCGCAAACATCCGCCCGAGCGAACTCTTCGCGCAGCACCGCGGCATGGCCAAAATCACCTCCGCCACCAAATTCGGCCGGCAACGTCACGCACAACAGCCCCTCACGACCGGCTTTCAGCCAGAGCGACCGCTCAAACCTGGCGGACTCTTCCCGGCGTGCCTGATGAGGCCAGTATTCGCGTTCAAGAAAGCGTCGCACGGCGGTGCGAAACATTTCATGGTCTTCGCGGTAGAGAGTGCGTTGAACGTCCATCCGGAACCTTTGGCCATCGCCCGATTACATGAGTAAAACGGGCTGCCCCGTTCCAATTTGTCTCGGCAATCGTTGCATGGGAGCCGGTTGGTAGAGAGCCACCCTCACAGGGGGGGCGGGTTTGCAAGACGCTGTGCGTGCACAATAATCGGGCAAGCTCATTGAATGACGCAGCCGCTCAACGGTGCGCCCTGAGGGTTGCGTTAGACCAAAGTCTCGGGCAACGGCCAGACGTGGCAATATGGCCGGACTAACAAGAATAAAAGGTCACGTTGCCAGGCGGTTTCGCAAGGCGAGTGATCTGTATGGAGGTTCTTTCAATGCCAGTTCACTGGGATAATTCAACGGTCGGGTCCGCCGGCCCTGCACTCATTACCGCCCCGAGTGAGCCGTCAGCCTCAAGAAGTGGCTCTATCAAGTTCGCCAGTCCAAAATCGGCTGACAGCCATTTGTCACGTTCGCGCCTGCTCCAGCAAATGGCCGACGCCGATGCCGTCCGCCTGATCCTGATTCGTGCAGCCGCAGGTTTCGGTAAAACTACGCTCATGCAGCAATACCGCGAGCACTGCCTGGCCAGCGGCAAACGTGTGCTGTGGATCAACCTGGAGCCCGCCGACAATGACCTGCAACGCTTCGTCAACCTGTTGCACAAGGGCCTCGGTGGCTTGATAGCCATGGCCGACGAGCACTCTGCGAGCAACGATCCGCCCTGCGCCGAGGATTTGCTGGAACACATGGTCAGCAGCCCTTTGCCATTTGCCGTCCTGCTCGACGAAGTCGAAGTCATCCAGAATCCCGAAGTACTCGAATTTCTCCAGCAAATAATCGAGCAACTGCCTTCCGGAAGCGTCGTGGTCATGGCGTCACGCTCAACGCCGGGCATCGGCCTGGGGCGGATTCGCGCCCGTGGCCAACTGTTGGAAATCCGCCCACAGGATCTGCGTTTCACGCTTGAAGAATCCATGGCGTTCATTCGCGGCAAACGGCAGATCCCGCTGCATGACGATGAGCTGGCCACGCTGTACAGGCGCACCGAGGGCTGGATCGCCGGGCTTTATCTGGCCAGTCTGTCGCTCAAGGATCGGGACGATCACGGCGCCTTCATTTCGTCTTTTTCCGGCTCCAACCTGGAACTGGCCGAATACCTCACCGAAGACATCCTGGCGCGACAGACCGAGGACTGCCGGGTGTTCCTGATGCAAACCAGTATCCTCGAGCAATTCTGCGTACCGCTGTGTGAAGCAGTGACCGGGCGCGAAGACAGCCGTGCCATGATCGATCACCTCGATCGCACCAACCTGTTCCTGGTCCCGGTCGACAGCCAGCAGCAATGGTTCCGCTATCACCACCTGTTCGCCAGTTTCTTGCGCCACGCTTTGGATCGTCTGTACCCGGGCATGGCACAGACCCTTCATGAAACCGCCGCGCAATGGTTTTTCGACGCCGGGCAACCGATTCCCGGCGTCGAGCATCTTTTCAGTGCCGGGCTCCTCGATGAAGCCGCCGAAGGTTTGAACAGTCACCTCGATACCCTGATCGGCAGTGGTCGCACACGGCTGTTGTTGCGTTGGCTGGACCGGATTCCAGAGGCGACTCGCGACCGCTATCCGCTACTCAACCAGGCCTACGCCTGGCTGCTGGCAAGCACGACGCGCCTCAAAGAGGCGATGCACGTGGCCGAACGTCTGGCGCATCAATCAGGACCTGCCTATGCCTATGTTCCAAAAGTCGTGGAATGCCTGCGCCTTGGGGTGACCGATCAGGCCGAAGCCTGTTGCCGCAAGGGCGTCGAACTGCTCGAGTGCATGCCTGCCGATGAGGTGCATCTGTATATCGTGCTGGCCAACTCGGTGGCGATGAACATGGTTGCCAGCGGTCGCTACGATGAGGCGCGCAACCTGTTGTCCAGCGCATTGCAACGTGACTCACGGGTTCATTCGAGTTTTCTGCGCCACATCTTCCGCGTCAACGAGAGCACCCTGGATCTGATCCAGGGACGCTTGAGCAATGCGCTGGTGCGCATGCACAGCACGCCGGAGCGAACCCAAAACAGCGGCCAGGGCAAACCTCACGAAGCCAAGCTGTCACTGGATATCCTCCATGGTCTGCTGCTGTACGAAAACGGCAACTTTGCCGAGGCGCAAAAGTATCTGTCTCGCTGCCTGTTTTTTGCCAAACAGGTCAGTTCGCCCGAGAACCAGATCATCACGCACGTGCTGACCGCACGTATCGCCTACAGCCAGGGCGATCGCACCATCTGGACCCGATGCCTGGTGGAGCTCGAGCAAATCGGCCGCCAAGTCGGCTCGCACCGGGTCCAGTGCTCTGCCTGGCTTGAGCGTGCCCGCGTGGCGTTGCTCGAACAGCGCCTGGACACGGCGATGCAAGCCCTGCACTCAGCTGACCTTGTCGGCGAATGGGACCGTCCCGATTTCATCCGTATCGCCAACGACGTGGATACACCGAGTATCGCCCGACAACGCCTGCGCATTTCTCAGGGCGAAGGTGCAGCGGCAGTAAAGGCCTTGCGCACGGCGATCGAGCAGGCGCGGCACTGGCAACATCATCGCCGCGAACTGAAGCTGCACATACTTCTGGCGCTCGCGCTGGACAGCATCCTGCAACCGCAAGACGCTTTTCAGGCACTCAGTGAAGCGCTTCGCCTGGCCAGCCATGACGGCTTCCTAGCCACGTTCATAGAAGAAGGCGAGCGGATGGCCGGGCTCATGCAACGCTGGGCCACGACCGGTAAGGCACGCTGCAAGGAACTGGGGATCGACTGCGGATTCGTCGACAAGCTGATGCAACGTTTGGATGTCAGCGACGGCAACATGGAAGATGCGCGCAAGGACAACGGCGCTCATGAAGTGCTGACGGTGCGCGAGTATCAGATCCTGCAACTGCTGGCCCTCGGGCACCGTAACCGCGAGATCGCCGAGAAGGTGTTTCTTTCCGAGTTCACGATCAAATCCCACTTGCAGAAGATCTACGCGAAACTGGAAGCCAACGGGCGCACGGAAACGCTGGCCATTGCCCGTTCGCGGGGCTGGATCACCTGAAGCATCAGCGCTCATCGCGGGGTCGCCCGCGATGAGCCGATCATGACGGCTACGGCGTTGCGCGTTCCTTGAGGTGACTGGCCGGAATGGCGACCAGCAACACCACCGCGCCCACCACCAAAACACCCGCAATCACATCGAACGCCAGATACAGGTCCCCGGTCGCCGACTTGATCGCGCCCACCACAACCTGGCTGATGACCCCGGCCAGGCCACCGATGCAACTGATGACCGCAATCCCCACCGCCGCCGCTGAAGGCGACAGCAAGGCCGGTGGAATACTCCAGAACAGCGACAGCGCGGACATTGCGGCGGCGGCACCGATACTCATGAACACCAGCGACAGCACCAGATGATCCTGAACCGGGCCCAGCAGAAAGAAGCAGGTTGCGCTGAGCAACAGGGTCAGGCTCACATGCCAGCGACGTTCCAGGCGCTTGTCGGAACTGCGGGCCAGCCAGTACATGCCGAACAAGGCTCCGGCATAAGGCACGCTGGCCAGCAATCCGATGGTTTTCAGATCATGCACACCGAATCCACGAATCAATGTCGGCATCCAGTAAGACACCGTATTGGAACCACTGTAGATGCAAAAGAACACCAGGCCGGCGATGTACACCCGGGGATTACGCAGTACTTGCGCCAGGCTGGCGTTAGGCATGTCTGCCGGGCGCCCCAAGGCAAGGCCCGCCGCCAGCATGTGTTTTTCCTGCGGTGTGAGCCAGCGTGCATCGTCCGGTTTATCCACCAGCCAAAACCAGCCGAACAGCCCCAGCAGCATCGCCGGGACGCCTTCGAGTACAAACAGCACCTGCCAGTCGCGCAGGCCCAGCCAGCCATGGAAGTGACTCATGATGGTCCCGGCGAGCGGCCCGCTGATGATGCCGGCAACCATCGCCGCCATCAGGAACACCGCGGTGATGCGCGCACGCAGTGCGGGCGGAAACCAGTACGTCAGGTACAGGATGACGCCGGGGAAGAAACCGGCCTCGGCCACACCCAGCAGAAACCGCGCGACAATCAACTGGTTCGCCGTGGTGACAAATGCCGTGGCCACCGTGACCATGCCCCACAGCACCATGATGCGAGTAAGCGTGGCCCGCGCACCGATGCGCTGCAGATACATGTTGCTCGGTACTTCGAACAGGATGTAACCCAAGTAGAAAATACCGGCGCCAATGCCGTAGGCGGCATCCGTCAGCCCGATGTCTTCGGCCATGCGTAATTTGGCGAAGGATACGTTGAGCCGGTCGATGGTGTTGATGGCGTAGGCCAGGACCAGGTACGGCAACAAGCGCAGGATGACCTTGCGATAAACCGCACGGGTTTCCTGTACGGAATAATCGGGTGTCGCTGGCAGATAGTGCTCCGCTGCGTGGCTCATGTGGCGCTCCTTTCCATGGGAGAACACTCGTCCCGTGTAGGAGCTGTCGAGTGAAACGAGGCTGCGATCTTTTGATCTTGTTTTTTTAGGGCAAAGTCAAAAGATCGCAGTCTCGTTTCACTCGTCAGCTCCTACGGGGATTTATGTGTTTTTAGAGGGCTTGTTCGAGTTGCGGGACCGCTTCGAACAGGTCAGCCACCAGGCCGTAGTCCGCCACCTGGAAAATCGGAGCCTCTTCATCCTTGTTGATGGCGACGATGATTTTCGAGTCCTTCATGCCAGCCAGATGCTGGATCGCCCCGCTGATGCCGACAGCGATGTACAACTGCGGCGCGACAATTTTGCCGGTCTGGCCGACCTGCATGTCGTTGGGCACGAACCCTGCGTCGACCGCTGCACGGGAAGCCCCCACCCCTGCGCCGAGTTTGTCGGCGAGGCTGTACAGGTGTTTGAAATTGTCGCCGTTTTGCATGCCACGCCCGCCGGACACGACGATCTTCGCGGCGGTCAGTTCCGGACGATCGGACTTGGCCAGTTCTTCGCTGACGAAAGAGGAAATGCCGGCGTCATGCCCCGCTCCAACAACTTCAATCGCGGCGCTACCACCCTGGGCGGCCACCGGGTCGAAACCCGTGGCACGCACGGTGATCACCTTGACCACGGCACTCGATTGCACAGTGGCGATGGCGTTGCCAGCGTAGATCGGGCGCTTGAAGGTGTCCGCGCTTTCAACCGAGATGATTTCGGAGATCTGGTCGACGTCCAGCGCAGCCGCAACTCGAGGCAGGATGTTCTTGCCGCTGGAGGTCGCCGGCGCCAGGACGTGACTGTAAATAGTGTGTTGCTCAATCACCTGACTGACCACCAGCGGGGCGACATTTTCCGGCAGTTGATGGGCGTAGGCCGGGTTGTCGGCCAGCAGCACTTTGGCGATACCTTTGATCTGTGCAGCACTTTCAGCCACAGCGCCGATACCCTGCCCTGCAACCAGCACATGGATGTCGCCGCCGATTTTGGCAGCGGCCGCCACGGTGTTCAGCGTGGCCGTGGCAATGGATTTGTTGTCGTGCTCAGCGATTACCAAGATTGCCATTTAGATCACCTTCGCTTCGTTTTTCAGTTTTTCGACCAGTTCAGCCACCGACTTGACCTTGATACCGGCGCTGCGTGTGGCTGGCGCTTGGACTTTCACGGTCTGGTTGGTGGAGGCCGTGGAAACACCCAGGGCATCGGGCGTCACGGTTTCGAGCGGCTTCTTCTTGGCCTTCATGATGTTCGGCAAAGAGGCGTAGCGTGGCTCGTTCAAGCGCAGGTCGGTGGTGACGATGGCCGGCAGTTTCAGCGCGACGGTTTGCATCCCGCTGTCGATTTCGCGGGCAACGATCACCTGATTGCCGACGATCTCAACATTGGAGGCGAAGGTGCCCTGGGCGAAACCGGTGAGTGCGGCAAGCATCTGCCCGGTCTGGTTGTTGTCGCTGTCGATGGCTTGCTTGCCGAGGATCACCAGTTGCGGTTGCTCCTGATCGACCACGGCCTTGAGCAGCTTGGCCACCGGCAGCGAACTCAGCTCGTCATTACTCTCGACCAGGATGGCGCGGTCGGCGCCCAGCGCCAGCGCCGTGCGCAACTGCTCCTGCGCGGCAACCGGACCGACACTGACCACCACGACTTCCGTGGCAATGCCCTGCTCTTTCATGCGTACGGCTTCTTCCACGGCAATTTCGCAGAAGGGATTAAGGGCCATTTTCACGTTGGCAAGGTCGATGCCGGACTGGTCCGCCTTGACGCGAACCTTGACGTTGAAATCGACCACGCGCTTAACGGCTACGAGGACTTTCATCAGATAACTCCAAAAAATGGATAGCTTTTTTGTAGGAGCAAGCCTGCTCACGAAACACTTGAAGACGACGCGTTGAATCAGAAATCACGCGTTATCATCAACGGCCATCGCAAAGCAGGCCCCCCCCACAGTGGGTAGCGGCGATCAGTTCCCAGGTGCCGGCTTTTGCATGCCCATCAGCGCTTTTTTCACGGCCAGGCTCTGGTAGTTGATATTGCCGGGATTGAGCGTGGCGCCTTCCTGGAACGGGTACTGGCTGAGCGTTGCCAGGAAGGCTTTGACCTTGGCCTGGATCGGCACCAGCAACCACGCCTGGTCAGCCGCCCAGCGCTTGGCCATCGGCGATTCCTTGCGCGCGGTCTGGAAAGGGTCGGCCAGCAGGTTGGTCAACACCGGCACATTGGTGACCTTGCGCGAAGCACTGGCGAAATCTCCGGTCATTTGCGCGAACGCCAGGCGCCATTCCCGCCAGCGGATCGCATCCAGGTCGCCGCCCATGCTGAAGTAGAAATACTCCTCGCGCGGACTGTCCTTGACCTCGCCCTTGAAGAACGGCAGGAAGTTGTAGCCGTCCAGATGCACGCGGAACTGCTTGCCGTTGAGCTGCGTGCCTTTGGCCAGGTCCGCCACCAAATTAGGTGCGCCCGCCGCCGCGGCCAGGGTCGGCATCCAGTCGTTATGGGCAATCAGGTTGTTCATATGGGTGCCGGGCTTAAGTACCTTCGGCCACTTGACCAGCAACGGCACGCGATGCCCACCTTCGTTGGAAGTGCCCTTCTCGCCGGCGAACGGTGACGTGCCGCCATCGGGCCAACTGAATTTCTCCGCGCCGTTGTCGGTGGTGTAGATCACGATCGTGTTGTCGGCGATGCCCAGGTCATCGAGCTTCTTGAGCAACTGACCGACCTGCCCGTCGTGCTCGACCATGCCGTCGGGGTAGAGGCCGACGCCGGTCTTGCCTTCGGACTCTTGCTTGAGGTGGGTCCAGATGTGCATGCGGGTAGCGTTGAACCAGACAAAGAACGGCTTATCGGCCTTGTGCGCCTTGTCGATGAAGTTGTTGGTGGCTTGCACCAGCTCGTCATCGATGGTTTCCATGCGTTTGCGTGTCAGGGGACCGGTATCTTCGATCTTGCCGTCGGCATAGGAATGGATCACACCGCGCGGGCCGTATTGTTTCCTGAACGCCGGGTCCTTGGGGTAGTAGTAGGTTTCCGGTTCTTCCTCGGCGTTCATGTGGTACAGGTTGCCGAAGAACTCGTCGAAGCCATGGTTGGTCGGCAGGTGTTTGTCCCGATCGCCCAGGTGGTTCTTGCCGAACTGGCCGGTGGTGTAGCCCTGTTGTTTCATCGCATCGCCGATGGTCGGCGCCCAATCGGGAATGCCGTGTTCGGAACCGGGCATACCAATGGTCAGCAGGCCGGTACGGAACGGGTGTTCGCCCAGGGCAAAAGCCGCGCGGCCAGCGGTGCAGGACTGCTCGCCATAGGCATGGGTAAACAGCACGCCTTCCTTGGCGATGCGATCGATGCTGGGCGTTTCATAGCCCATCATGCCCTGGTTGTAGGCACTGACATTGAAGATGCCGATGTCATCGCCAAAGATGACCAGCACGTTGGGTTTGTCGGCGGCAGAACTGCAGACCGACACGGCCAGCAACGTGCTAGCGACGCTCAGGTCGCGCAGCCAACGCCATGATCTCGTCATTATGTCTTGCTCCTTGTTTTTATTGTCTGGATCGAGCGCGCCTGGCGGGGAAAACAGGCGCGCCGAGTGAGTACTAGGCGTCCTGCATCAGCGCGCTGTAGGTCTGCAGGTGATGGTCGTCGTCACCGAACTGGCGGGCGATCATCAGCAGGTGTTTGGCGTGGTGAGACAGCACGTATTCCCAGGTCAGGCCGATGCCGCCATGCAACTGGATGCCTTGGTCGGCGACATAACGCGCCGCGCGGCAGACGGTGTATTTGGCGGCGGCCAGGGTGCGGCTGCGCTCTTCGCTGTCCGGCTCGTCTGCCACGCAGGCGGCGAGCAGGGTCATCGAAGTCGCTTGATCGAGCTCGATGTACATGTCGACCATA
Source organism: Pseudomonas azerbaijanoccidentalis (assembly GCF_019145495.1). Lineage (GTDB taxonomy): Bacteria > Pseudomonadota > Gammaproteobacteria > Pseudomonadales > Pseudomonadaceae > Aquipseudomonas > Aquipseudomonas azerbaijanoccidentalis. The sequence goes on from NZ_JAHSTU010000001.1 coordinate 568,889, forward strand.
CGGTGCTGCAAGGCCTGGAATTTGCCGATGACCTGGCCGAATTGCTTGCGGGTCTTGAGGTAATCCAGGGTCAGCGCGCAGGTGGCTTGCAGGCTGCCGACGGCTTCGGCGCACTGTGCGGCGATGGCGCGGCCCTGCTGATACAGCAACGCATCCAGCGCCTTGCCGTGTTCGCCCAACACAGCAGCGTTGCTGACAAACACGTTATCCAGGAACAGGTCGCAAGCCCGGCGGCCGTCCATGGTCGGGTATTCGCGCACACTCACGCCCGGGGTGGCCGGATCGACCAGGAACAGGCTGATACCCGCCTCGTCACGCACATCTCCTGACGTTCGCGCCGAGACCAGAATCAGACCGGCGCACTGCCCGCCCACCACCACCGATTTGCGCCCATTGAGCGACCAGCCACCGCTGACCGCTTCAGCGCGGGTCTGTACATCGTGCAACTGGTAATGGCTCTGCGGCTCTTCGACGGCCACCGCCAGTTGCAACTCGGCACTGGCCACCTGTGGCAACAGTTCACTCTTTTGCGTTGGGTTACCCAGTTGATCGATCAGGCCGCCGGCAAAGATCACCGAATGCAGCCAGGGTTCAAGACACAGGCCGCGACCGAGTTCCTGGGCCACCAGCATCACATCCACGCCATTGCCTGCGAAACCGCCGAAGTCCTCGGCGAACGGCACCGACGTCAGCCCCAGTTCGCCCATCTGCTGCCAGAACTCGCCACTGAAGCCCTTGGCACTGTCGCGAAACTGCTCGCGTTGCTCGAACGTGTAGGCGTCGCGCACCAGGCGCGCGGCGGTGTCTTGCAGCATTTGCTGCTCTTCTGAAAGTTTGAAGTCCATGGTCTGCCCCTTAGAGTTCGAGAATCATCTTGGCGATGATGTTCTTCTGGATTTCAGTGGAACCGCCGTAGACCGAGGCTTTGCGCATGTCCAGGTACTGGCAGGTGGATGAGTTGCTGAACTCGCTGTGCAACAGTTCGCCTTCATGGTCGTAGCCCAACTCGTTCTTCAGGTACGGGTTGGCATAGGCGCCCACCGCTTTGGTCAGCAGATAGGTAATGGCCTGGCGAATCTCGGTGCCCTTGATTTTCAGAATCGAACTTTCCGAACCGGGAACGCCGCCTTCCTGGGCCGAGGCAAGGATGCGCAGATTACTCATGCCGATGGCCATCAACTGGATTTCCACGTCAGCGATCTGCGCTCGGAAGTGCGGATCTTCGATCAATGGCTTGCCGTTGCGACGCTCTGCCCGGGCCACCTCTTTGAGCCGCGACAACATGGCCTTGGCAATCCCGATGCCGGCGATCGTCGTCCGTTCGTGGGTCAGCAGGTACTTGGCGCAGGTCCAGCCCTCGTTTTCGCGGCCGACCAGATTCTTCACCGGCACACGCACGTTATCGAGGAACACTTCGTTGACGTAATGCCCACCGTCGAGGGTGATGATCGGGCGCACGGTGATGCCAGGCGTCTTCATATCGATCAGCAGGAAGGAAATGCCCCGTTGCTGCTGCGCCTCGGAGTCGGTGCGCACCAGGCAGAACATCCAGTCGGCCATATGCCCGGTGGAGGTCCAGGTTTTCTGGCCGTTGACTATGTAGTCTTCGCCCTCACGCACCGCACGGGTGCGCAGGCTGGCCAGGTCGGAACCAGCGCCCGGCTCGGAGTAGCCCTGGCACCACCAGTCGTCGCAGTTGAGGATGCGCGGCAGGTAATGGGCCTTTTGTTCTTCAGTGCCGAACTTGATGATCACCGGGCCGACCATGTTGATGCCGAACGGTACGATCCGTGGCGCGCCGGCCACCGAGCATTCTTCGTCAAAAATATGCTTCTGCACGGCAGTCCAGCCGGTGCCGCCCTGCTCTACCGGCCAGCTCGCCGCCAGCCAGCCCTGGTCATTCAGGGTGCGCATCCACAGCACCTGGTCAGCTTTGCAAACGGACTTGCCCTGATTGATCCTGTCCGCGATGTCTTGCGGCAAATTGGCCTTTAGAAACGCGCGCACTCGCTCGCGGAACGCCACTTCCTCGGCGCTGAAATGAATATCCATCTGATACCTCAATGATGAGTCGCCAGCCTGGGGCCGGTCTTGTGGGTAGACGACTTGAAGGTGTGCCGTCGCCGGCATGAACCAGGCGACGGCAACGCAGCGTCATTGATCGAAGACGATGACCGAACGTGCCAACTCGCCACGGCGCAGTTCGTCGAAGGCCTCATTGATCTGCTCCAGCTTGATGCGCTGGGAGATCATTTCATCGAGCTTGAGTCGGCCTTGCATGTAGAAGTCGGTCAGGCGCGGCAGGTCGACCGGGAAACGGTTGGAACCCATGAACGAGCCCTGGATACGACGCTCATGCAACATGGCCATTGGGTCCAGCTCCAGCTTCACGCCGGGTTTGATCATGCCGATGATGGTCGCGGTGCCGCCACGGGCCAGCATGCTGAACGCCTGCTCGGCGGTTTGCTTGAGGCCGATGCACTCGAACGCGTGATGCACACCACCTCGGGTCAATTCCAACACTTGCGCGACTGCGCTGCCGTCTTTGGCGTTGACCACATCAGTGGCGCCGAACTGTTTGGCCAGCTCCAGTTTCGAGTCGAGCATGTCGATGGCAATAATGCGCCCGGCACCGGCCAGCGCCGCGCCGTTGATGGTCGACAAGCCGATGCCGCCGCAACCGATCACCGCTACCGTTTCACCCGGACGCACCTTCGCCGTGTTGAACACTGCGCCGGTGCCCGTGGTCACCGCACAACCGAGCAGCGCCGCACGATCTAGCGGCATGTCACGGCGAATCGAGACCAGCGCGTTCTCGTGCACCAGCATTTGCTCGGCGTAGGCCGACAGGTTGATGAACTGCGTCATCGGCTTCTGCACATAAGTCAGTCGCGACTCTTCATCGACACGGCGCTTGGTGTCCGGGGACACGCACAGCGACAGATGCCCGGTGACGCAATGTTCGCAGTGGCCGCAATAGGCCGACAGGCAAGTCACCACGTGATCGCCCGGCTTGACCGTGCGTACTTCGGAGCCCACTTGCTCGACAATCCCGGACGCCTCGTGACCGAGGACCACCGGCATTGGGTACGGATAGGCTCCGTCAACGAAATGCAGGTCGGAGTGGCAAACACCCACCGCAACCGTGCGCACCAGCACTTCCCGTGGGCCGGGCTTGCTGATGCCGACTTCTTCGATGATCAGTGGCGAACCGGGGGCGTGCAGAACGGCAGCTTTCATTTTTTATTCTCTTTTTAAGCAGGAAGTGGGTGGCAATGGCGAATGCGATGCGCGCACCCGCCATGCCAGTGGTTGTCTCAGCGCTTGATCATCGAACCGACAAACTGGCGCACCTGTTCGCTGTACGGAGGACGCATCGCGTCCGGCCCGTCGACAGCGCGCAGTACCGATTTGCCGTGGCTGAAGGTGCGGAAGCCGTCGATACCGTGGTAGCAGCCCATGCCGCTGTGGCCCACACCACCGAAAGGCAGCGTCTCGATACCGCCATGGCGCAGCACGTCGTTGAGGGTCACGCCGCCAGAGGTGGTTCGATTGAGTACGAATGACTCTTCGCCAGCGTCGTTGCCGAAGTAGTACAGGCCCAGCGGACGCGGGCGCGAATTGATGTAGCTGACCACTTCGGCGAACGAGTTGTAGGTTTTGAACGGCAACAAGGGGCCGAAGATTTCGTCCTGCATCACCAGCAATTCCTCACCGGGATTGCGCAGCAGGGTCGGCACCATCTTGTGGTGCGGCTGGCCACTGAAGTCCTCGCTGGCCGGATTCAGTTCAATCAGCTCGACACCTGCGTCACGCGCCTCATTCAGGCAACCGTGCAGACGTTCAAAGTGGCGGGCATTGATTATTGAGGTGTAGTCCGGGTTGTCGAGCAAGGTCGGGAACAATGTGGCAACCACTTCCCGGGCCGTTGCGACGAATGCGTCCTGCATTTCCTCGGGCACAAACACATAGTCCGGTGCCAGGCAGATCTGCCCGGCGTTATGCAGCTTGCCGGTGATGATTTTAGTGACCGCGACCTTGAGGTCGGCGGAGCGCGAAATAATGGTGGGCGACTTGCCACCCAGCTCCAGGGTAACCGGTACGAGATTTTCGGCGGCGGCGCGCATGACATGCTTGCCGATGCTGCTGGCACCGGTAAACAGCAGATGGTCGAACGGTTGCTGGCTGAAAGCATGGCCGATGTCCGGACCACCGGTGATGATCGCCACTTCATCTTCGGCATAGACTTCGCGGAAGATCCGCGCCAGCAACGCGGAGGTTTTCGGGTTGTATTCCGATACCTTGATCATCACCCGATTGCCGGCGGCCAGGGCTCCAGCCAGACCGTTGAAGACCATGTTTCCCGGAAAGTTCCAGGCCGTGAGAATGCCCACCACGCCCAACGGCTGATACTGCACCCAGGCCTCGCCACGGTCGGTGGTCCTATGGTCCGGCTGCATCCATTCGGCAATTTTGCTTTTTGTATACTTCAGGGACGCCAACGGCCCCAGCACATCCAGCATGCGCGAGAAGTCGTGGCTGCGATGGCCGAAGTCAGCCGATAGGGCTTCGATGATGTCGTGCTGGTAATCGACCAGCAGGCCGATCGCCCGGTCGATCAGTTCACAGCGCTGTTCTGCCGTCCACGGCTCACTGGCCAGGCAAGCGGCGCGCTGCTTGTCCAGGGTCACGCGAATATCGGCAACACTCAGGTTTTCGTTGGCACTCATGGTGTTCGGACTTCCATGCAAGGGTGGACGTTTTGGGGAGCTGCCAATCCGGTGTCGTCCCGCTACACTGCCGGGCTCGAACCATGAATCGGGTGTCGCTCATGACAGGCGATACTAGAAAGGGCCGCACCGGCGCGACGACAACCAAAGGTAGGATGCATGGAAGGTTTTGAACGTAGTTCCAACGAACCAGCACAGGGAGCAAAGCCGCCCATTCGCGCGGGTAAGTTCCTGGCGCCCGCCAGCCTGACTGGTCAATTGGAGCGTTCGACTTTGCTTGCCCAGCTGCAACCACGCGATGGATTGCGGCTGATCCTGATCAGTGCTGGCCCCGGCTATGGCAAGACCACGCTGTTGCAGCAATACCGCGAACGTTGCCTGGCCGAAGACCGGCGCGTGCTGTGGTGCAACCTCGATGCCCTGGACAACGATCCGCAGCGCTTGAGTCAGGTACTGCTCAGCGGCCTGCGCGAAATCGGCGTGATCGAGGCTGGCGACAGCCCCTCAGCCGACAGCAGCCCAGCACAATTGGAGCATTGGCTGCTTGAGCGCATCGCCGCGAGCACCGAGGCGTTCACCCTGCTGCTGGACGAGTTCGAAGTCATTGATCAGGCGCCGGCCCTTGAATTTATTCAGCAACTGCTCAAGGCGTTGCCCATGGGCACGACGTTGGCCATCGCTTCGCGGACAACCCCGGATATCAATCTGGGCCGATTACGGGCGCGTGGTGAACTTTTGGAGATCGGTACCGATTCGCTGTGCCTGAGCCCTGACGAGACCGCCACTTACATCCTGCAAAAGCGCCAATTGCCTCTGGACCTGGCCGATATCGAGAGCCTGCACGAACGCACCGAAGGCTGGATATCCGGCATCTACCTGGCCACGCTGTCCCTGCAAAGACACAGCGATCCGGCCGCGTTCATCGCCTCTTACAACGGTTCAAATCCGGCACTGGACGAGTACTTCGCTGAAGACGTGCTGGCACGGCAGACCGGGCAATGCCAGCAGTTCCTGTTGCAGACCAGCGTCCTGACACGATTCTGTCCAGCCTTGTGCAACGCCGTCAGCGGTCGCGAAGACAGCCAGTTAATGATCGAGTCACTGGAACGAGCCAACCTGTTCGTGATCGCCACGGACGACCAGCGCCAATGGTTTCGTTTTCACCCGTTGTTTGCCGACTTCCTCCTGCAAACACTCAAGCACCACCCGGACAAGTTCGAGCAGCAACATCAAAAGGCAGCGAGTTGGTATTTCGCCAATGAACGCCCGGTAGAAGCTCTCGAGCATCTGTTCACCGCGCACGCCGTCGACGAAGCCGCCACGCAACTGGTTCTACACCTCGACGAACTGGTGGAAAACGGCCATGCCAGCCTGATGATGCGCTGGCTTTCACGCATTCCCGTGGAGATTCGCGACTTGCATCCGCGCCTGGGCATTGCCTACGCCTGGGCCCTGCTGCATGCACGTCGCCACAAAGATGCCTTGCAAGTGCTGGAGAACCCGGCACTGGCGGGAGAGCACCACTACGTTCATCCGCTGTTGCTGCTGATCGGTGATCGAGTCGATGAAGCCTTGGCGGCCGCCTCCGACCTCCTGTTGCAACTGGGCCCTCAGGACAAAATGCCGTATCGCATCGCGGCTTTTGTGGAAATCTGCTCGCTGTTCTACACAGGCCGTTTCGACGAAGCGCGGAAAAAACTCGGCAGTGCCGGGATGCGCGAAGCTCAACAAGATTCGACCTACCTGCGTGACGTCTCCGATGCCCTGGAAGCGATGCTCGACTTGACTCAGGGGCAACTCGACAGTGCCCTCACCCGCGTGGACACCGCCATGCGCCGAAGTCGCGAGACGTTGGCCGGAACCCCGCCCGTAGGTTTCCCGGTCCTGCAAACCATCCATTGCGTGGTGCTGTACGAAACGGACGCCATCGATGATGCTCGGCGCCGACTGACGGAACTGTTGCCCTATGCCAGGGAGCACGCTGCGCCGGACTCGTTGATCAGCACCCACGTGTTGCTGGCACGCCTCGCTTACTTGCACGGCGACCGCCCGGCGTGGATGCGTTATCTGGCCGATCTCGACCAGTTGGGCCAGGTGGCCGGTTCGACGCGCATCCTCTGCTCGGCATGGCTGGAGCGAGCACGTATCGCCACCCTGGAAAATCGTCTGGATACCGCCGATCACGCCATGCGCGCCGCCGAGCAGTTGAGTGACTGGGAGCAACCGGGGGTGACACTCAGTGCCAATGACGTTGACACGCCCTTCATCGCCCGCCAGCGCCTGCTTATCGCGCAAGGCGATACCGCTTGCGTCGACACGTTGCGTCTGGCCATGGATCAAGCACTTCAACGACACCAGCATCGTCGGGCCTTGAAGCTGCGTTTGCTGCTGACCCTCGCACTCGACGGCGCGAAACAGCACAAAGAGGCGCTTGAACATTTGACGGCGGCCTTGCGCCTTGCCAGCCATGTCGGTTTTATCCGCACCTTTCTCGATGAAGGCGCACCCCTGGCGGCTGTGTTGGAGCGCTGGTCGGTGACTTACCATGGCCAAGAAGATGCGCTGGGCATTGGCAGCGGTTTTATCGCCCGGTTGCTGCGCGGTGAAAGCAGCCACAGGAAGGTCGAACCCAAGCGTGAAGACGAAGCACAGACCAATCTCTCCACCCGTGAACTCCAGGTGGTGCGCTTGCTGGCACTGGGTTACCGCAACCGGGAAATCGCCGAAAAGATGTTCCTCTCGGAACTGACAGTCAAATCACACCTGCGCAAGATCAACACCAAACTCGGTGCCGGCGGCCGTACCGAAGCGGTATCGATCGCACGAGCCCAAGGCTTGCTGGACTGATCGCCTTCTTTGTAGGAGCTGCCGCAGGCTGCGATCTTTTGATGTTGATCAAAAAAGATCAAAAGATCACAGCCCACGGCAGCTCCTATAGGGGGTTGGGTCAGGCTTTCGGCACGGACGCCAATGCATGCTCAATGAAGGCCAGCATCTGCGTGTGGACCAATTCAAGATCGACGGCCGATGGGTTCAGCAGCACTTGCAACATCATGCCGCGCAACGTGCCCAAGAACAGCAAGGCTCCTGTCATGGGGTCCACATCAGAGCGTATTTCTCCACTGTCGATACCTTGGCGGATGTAACGCGCCAGATGCTTTTGCACCGATGAGTTGTACTCGGCGAGGATTTCTACTGTTTCCGAGTCTTGGGTCACGGCTTCTGCCAACAGGGTCAGCAGTGCTCGGGTATTGACCCAGTCGCCGTCCGGGCGCGCCAGATAAACACTGACAAATCCCTTGAGTGCATCCATCCCCGGACGCCACTGCGGCGACCGGGCCTGCACCAACTCCATGAATGTCGAATTGACGAAACCCGCCAGGGCACGCAGCAGACCGGCTTTGTTGCCGAAATGGTGAGTTGCCAAGCCACGGCTGTAACCCGCCTCCTCGCCCACTTCCGATAGCGTCATGCCGACCCAGCCCTTGCGCGCCACGATCTGTCGGGCAGCGATCAACAGGCGCTGTTCCGCCTCGGCGCGACGCTCAAGCTGAGTACGCCGTGAAGTCGGCTGGGAGTTTTTTTCAACGGGGTCCATCAGCAATTCCTTACTGTCCTGTAAAAACGGGCGTGCGTCGTTCAGCCATGGCGCGAGTGCCTTCGGCAAAATCGGCGCTGACAATCTGCCATTCCTGCTCGGACGCCTCGCGATCGATGATCCGGTCGACCGCATCGGCCAGTCCCATGCGCAGGGTTTCACGGCTGGACATGACCGCGCCGGGCGCCGAAGCGGCGATTTCCTCTGCGAGTTCGCGGGCTTTTTGCCGCTCCATGCCCGGATCGGCCAGTACATCGGCCAAGCCGATACGCACCGCTTCGCGGCCATCGATGCGGCGCCCGGTGGCGATCAGCAGCGACGCCATTTGCGGGCCGACCAGACGCGGCATGGTAACCGAAATACCGAAACCTTGATGAATGCCCAAGCGGTTGAAATTGGCCGAGAACCGCGCTTTTTCACTGGTCACGCGAAAATCAGCGACCAGTGCCAGGCCCAGCCCACCGCCGATGGCTGCGCCCTCCACCACACAGATCAGCGGCTTGCGATTGCGAAACAGGCGCACCGCTGACTTGTACACGCGGCGCGGGTATTGCGGGTCGCGCTGATCGTCACCGGAGAAGTCAGCGCCAGCGCAAAAAACCTTGCCTTGCGCTTGCAGGATGACCACCCGACACAGCGGCAAGTCATCGAGATATTGCAGAGCGTCCGCCAGGTCGTTGATCAGTTCCGCATCGAAAAAATTCAGCGGCGGGCGATTAAAAGTGAGCGTCGCGACATGACCTTCAAGGCCCAGTGTCAGGCCGCGTCCAGGGGTGAAGGAGGTATGGGTCGACATGAAAGCTCCGTGATTTTGGCGATGCTCAAGGGTGGCAGCGGCTTGATTCGCTACCAGAGTTGCTGCTAGCTTATTTACTTGTTGGGCGTTCAGCAAGTTAGAAAAACAAGACAATCACCCTTTCTTCATATGAGCAAAAACCATGCAGGCACTCGATATCCGTCCCTGTCGACTGGACGCCAAAACCGAGGCTTTACGAGCCGAAGTGCGCGAATTTGTCGCCGAAGCGCTGAAGGATTTTCCAGCCCACGAACGTGCGAAAAACTGGAATGGCGCCGACCCTGAATTCAGCCGCAAGCTGGGCGAGCGTGGTTGGCTGGGCATGACCTGGCCCAAGCGCTACGGAGGACACGAACGCAGTGCCCTGGAACGTTACGTGGTGCTTGAGGAACTGTTGGCTGCCGGTGCGCCGGTTAACGCGCACTGGATTGCCGAGCGTCAATCCGGACCGTTGTTGATGAAATTTTCCCCTGAGGTGCTGGCACCCCGGTTAATGCCGGCCATTGCCCGGGGCGAATTGCTGTTCTGCATCGGCATGAGCGAACCGAATGTCGGCTCTGACCTGGCGTCGGTGCAAACTCGCGCAAGCAAGACCGAGGGCGGCTGGCTCGTCAACGGCAGCAAGGTCTGGACCACCGGTGCCCACCGCTGCCACTACATGGTCACCCTGCTGCGCACCGGGCCAAAGGATGAGAGCAATCGTCATGCAGGCCTGTCGCAATTGTTGATCGACATGCACGCCCCGGGTGTTACGGTGCGTCCGATCTACAACATGTTGGGCGAGCACGACTTCAACGAAGTGTTCCTCGACGATGTGTTTGTTCCAGACGATTTTGTCATTGGCCAGCCAGGTGATGGCTGGAAGCAAGTCGGGGCCGAACTGGCGCTGGAACGCAGCGGCCCGGAGCGCTACTTGAGCAGCACCCAGCTGTACCTGGAAATGCTTGACGAGGCTAATCCACAGAATTCGCGCCACAGTGTCAGCCTTGGGCGCGTCGCCGCACGCTATGCGGTGCTGCGGCAGATGTCCTTGGGCGTCGCCGGCATGCTTGCCCGTGGCGACAACCCGGCAGTGCCGGCAGCGCTGGTGAAGGATCAGGGCGCCCTGCTCGAACAATCCCTCCCCGACCTTGCCCATGACCTGTTTGGCGGCACCCGCCAAGCCGGTTCCCGACTCGACCAGGTAATGCGCTACCTGACCCAGACCGCCCCGTCGTTTTCCCTGCGTGGCGGCACCCGCGAGATTCTGCGCGGCATTATCGCCAAAGGATTAGGACTGCGATGAACCAGGCCACTCACTCCCCAACCTTGGATGACAACGCGCCATCCGAACTGCAATCGATCATTGCCGACAGCGTTGAGCGTTTGTTCGACGAACAGGTCACGCCTCAGGTGCTGGCGAGCTTCGATGCCGGTCACACCGCAACGGCGTTGTGGCAACAGGTGCTCGAGCAAGGCCTTCCCGGTGCCTTGATGGCCGAAGAGGCCGGCGGCAGTGGCGCCAGCTGGCTGGAGATCAGCCCGGTGTTGCGCGCCATAGGTTACTGGAGCGCCCCTCTGCCCTTGAGCGAAACCATGCTCGCTTCGCTCTTACTGAGCCGTGCCGGTCTGGAGGTGCCTGATGACCCCATCACGCTCATTCAGATCGGCCGCCTCGGCGACCTGTCTTTGAGCGCAGATGGCCATCTCAAGGGCCGCGCATTCAACGTACCTTGGGCCCGCAGCAGTCGGTGGGCTGTCGTGGCCAATGACGCGGGACAACTGGCATTGGTAGACCTGCGCCAGTCCACCGTCAGCCTGGAGGCCGGCAGCAATTTTGCCGGTGAGGAACGTGACATCCTGCACTTCACCAACACTCGCATTAGCGCCATCGGCCCGTTGCAGATAGCGGATGTGCAGGAGCCTGTCTGGCTGTTCGGCGCGTTGATCCGTGCGTGCATGCTGGTCGGCGCGCTGGAGTCGAGCCTGGACAAGGCCGTCGGCTACGCCAATGAACGTGCCCAGTTCGGTAAGGTCATCGGTAAATTCCAGGCGATCCAGCAGCAATTGGCGCAGATGGCCGGTGCCATTGGTGCAGCGCGCATGGCGACCCAGGTCGCATTGCGCAGCGCTTGCGAAGTCCTGCAAGCAGAGGCCGGCGATATCAGCAGCCTGGCGTTCGATGTAGCTGTGGCCAAAGTTTGCGCAGGCGAGGCCGCCACCCTGGCCACCGCGATTGCGCATCAGGTTCATGGGGCCATCGGCTTCACGCACGAACATACGCTGCATTTCACCACCCGGCGCTTGTGGTCGTGGCGCGATGAATTCGGCAGCGATTCGCAGTGGGCTGAAGTCCTCGGCCAAGCGGCGATCGCTGCCGGTGGCAAGGGGTTCTGGGCAGGACTGACACAGCGCCAGTTCTGACAAACAGGCATTGCCCGACACCGGTGCCAACAGCCAGATCAATGCCCCGGGCATCGCGGCCGGCACCTCCGGTACAAACGTTTCAGCAGCGCTCACCGCCAGTGGTCTGGCGGTGAGCCGGGCTCGGTGACGGCGAACGACGTGACGATCAATACCCGCGGCGACGATAACGCAATGGGCGCGATCGCGGTCCTGAACGACACCATTACGCTCAATGGCGGCACAATCACCACCACCGGCACCTGGATCAGCTCGCCGCCCTCGCCCACCGACAATCCAGTTGAGCGCCAACCTGGCCATACCTTCCAGGTATCGTAGAGCACTCAAATGATATTAAACCCCGTCAACCGCTCAAGTTTTGTTCGTTAATCGCACGACATCGCATACCGGAACACCCTCCTCAGCCTTTTGTTCGGCAGGCTATACACACCTTTGCTGCAACCCTGATTCATGCGGTTTGCCGTCGGATCATTCTGTTCAGCCAAATAAAAACAGGAGAACCCCTTGATCAATAAAACATTTGAATCCGTCGCTGCTGCACTAGACGGAATTGCCGATGGTTCGGTCATCATGGTGGGTGGTTTCGGCACTGCCGGGATGCCATCGCAATTGGTAGATGGCGTCATCGCTTCGGGCGCTCGCGAGCTGACCATCATCAGCAACAATGCCGGCAATGGTGAAATCGGTCTGGCCGCACTGCTCAAGGCCGGCCGCGTTGCCAAGGTCATCTGTTCGTTTCCACGCCAATCCGACTCCTATGTCTTCGACGAACTCTATCTGGCAGGAAAGGTGCAGCTTGAGGTCGTGCCACAAGGCAATCTGGCCGAACGCATCCGCGCGGCAGGTTCTGGTATCGGTGCGTTTTACTCTCCAACCGGATATGGCACCTTGCTGGCCGAAGGCAAGGAAACCCGTGTGATCGACGGTCGCAACTATGTGCTGGAAATGCCGTTGCACGCCGACGTCGCACTGATCAAGGCTGAAAAAGGCGATCGCTGGGGTAATCTCACGTATCGCAAAGCCGCGCGAAATTTTGGACCGATCATGGCAATGGCCGCGAAAACAACCATCGCCCAGGTCAATCGGATCGTTGAGTTGGGAGAGCTGGACCCCGAACACATCGTTACGCCGGGGATCTTCGTTCAGCGCGTGGTCGCCGTGCCGTTCGCCCCTATCTCCAATGCCAACGTCAACTGAGGCCCGCCATGACTGTTATGAAAAAATTATCGCGTAGCGAAATGGCCCAACGAGTGGCCGACGATATTCTCGAAGGATCCTACGTAAACCTGGGCATTGGCGTACCCACGCTGGTGGCCAACTACCTGGGTGACAAGGAAGTGTTCCTGCACAGTGAAAACGGTGTACTGGGCATGGGCCCGAGCCCTGCGCCAGGCGAGGAAGACGATGATCTGATCAACGCGGGTAAACAGCATGTGACGCTGCTGCCCGGTGGCGCCTATTTCCACCACGCCGATTCGTTCTCGATGATGCGCGGCGGGCACATCGATATTGCCGTGCTGGGCGCCTTCCAGGTTTCGGTCAACGGCGACCTTGCCAATTGGCACACCGGCGCCGAAGGTTCCATTCCGGCAGTGGGTGGCGCGATGGACCTCGCGACGGGCGCACGTCAGGTGTTCGTCATGATGGATCACCTGACCAAGACGGGCGACAGCAAACTGGTGCCGCAATGCACCTACCCGCTGACCGGCATTGGCTGCGTCACTCGGATCTATACCGACCTGGCTATTCTGGACGTTACCGCGGATGGCTTGAAGGTCCGGGAGATTGTTGCCGATATCAGCTTTGAGGACTTGCAAGCGCTCAGTGGCGTGCCGCTGATCCCATAACGGATTGGGTTTGCGTGGTCACGTAGCAATCAGCTCCTTCATGTCACCCGTCACACTCTGGATGTGGGCGAAGTCGGTCCTGACTACGTGGGTGACACTTTTGAAGTGAACCACTTCAACGCCTGCCTCGATAATCGATAGCTCACTGACGAACTGTCGAGGTCAAGCATGACGAGCACAACAACGGAACAAGTCAGCCCACGCACCCTGCGAAAAGTGATCGTGGCTGCCGGTATCGGAAACTTCGTCGAGTGGTTCGACTTCGCCGTCTATGGCTTTCTGGCCACGACCATCGCCCAGCAATTTTTCCCCAGCGGTGATGCCAGTGCCGCGCTGCTCAAGACCTTTGCGGTCTTTGCCGTGGCGTTTGCATTCAGGCCGCTCGGGGGGATTTTCTTCGGCATGCTGGGCGACCGGATCGGCCGCAAGCGGACACTGGCGATGACGATTCTGCTGATGGCCGGAGCAACGACCTTGATCGGCCTGCTGCCCACTTATGCCGCAATCGGGGTCATGGCGCCGATACTGTTGTCGCTGATCCGCTGCGCTCAGGGGTTCTCTGCCGGCGGGGAATACGCAGGCGCCTGCGCCTACCTGATGGAGCATGCACCGAGCGATAAACGCGCCTGGTACGGCAGCTTCATCCCGGTCTCGACATTTTCCGCTTTCGCTGCCGCCGCCGTGGTGGCCTACGCGCTCGAGGCATCTTTATCGGCCGAGGCGATGGGCACTTGGGGTTGGCGCCTGCCGTTCCTGATTGCAGCGCCGTTGGGGTTGGTGGGTCTTTACCTGCGCTGGAAACTCGATGAAACACCGGCCTTCCAGGCAGTGACTCAGGAACATGCCGTCGCGCATTCCCCTCTCAAGGAAACCTTGCGCAACCATGGTGGGGCCATCTGTTGCCTGGGCGCTTTTGTGTCACTCACGGCCCTGTCGTTCTACATGTTCACCACCTACTTCGCGACCTACCTGCAAGTCGCTGGAGGCTTGAGCCGGGCCACCGCATTGCTGGTGTCGTTGATTGCATTGCTGTTCGCAGCGGCGATCTGCCCGCTGGCGGGACTCTATTCCGACTGGATCGGGCGCAGAAAAACCGTGATGACGGCATGTGCGCTGTTGATCGTGGCCGTGTATCCATCGTTCCTGATGGCCAGTTCCGGCTCGTTCGCAGCCTCCATCATCGGCGTGATGCTCCTGGCGATCGGCGCGGTGCTGTGTGGCGTCGTTACCGCGGCATTGCTCTCGGAATCCTTCCCCACCCGAACCCGCTACACCGCCTCGGCGATCACCTACAACATGGCGTATACCCTCTTCGGCGGCACCGCGCCGCTGGTGGCGACTTGGCTGATCAGCACCACCGGCAGCAACCTGTCGCCGGCGTTCTATCTGATCGCGATTGCCTTGCTGGCGCTGGCGGGTGGATTGGCGCTGCCTGAGACATCAAGGATTTCCCTGCATGACGTTCCGACGGAGGGGAAACGCGCAGGCCGGTTACAAAGGGTATAACTATGAGAACAGCAGGCGGGTCACCCAGACAGACCCGCCAAGGGCCGCTACCTTCGCAGGGCGACGAAGGATTTCAACGTCGCCTCATTGCGCCTGGCTGCTCAAACGCTTCAATGACAATCAGGTGCTGGCGCTGGCAGGTTACAACGCCGAGACGCAGTCCTACGTCGCCCTCGTGCAATCGCTGACCGAACGCTATCGCAGCCATCGCAAGTGCCGAAGTCCGCTATCAGTATTCCCGACAGACTCGCCACCGCATCATCCGCACGCGTAGCCTGCTGCTAAAAGGCAAAACACGAGCAACCAAAAGCCCCCCAAAAACCTGCGAAGTCATTGACCGGTACCGACGATAACCGGGCCCGTTCGTGACTGTGGGAATGAACGGCGCAAGGACCACTGCACTGATGCACCGTGGCTGCCACCATCGCATTGGGTTTCCAGTGCCCAGGCACTTTGGCGACGGGTGACCAGTCGGGCATGACGGGTATTGCCGGCGGTGCCAACTGATCGAACTCACCGGCACCATAAACGACCTGGCCACCGACCACCGTCAGTACTGATTCGATCCACTTGATCGACTCCTCATCCACACTGAAAAAGTCGGCGCTCAAGGCCACGACATCTGCCAGTTGACCGACTTTGATCTGTCCCTTCTTGCCCTGCTCCGATGAAAACCAGGCACTGCCGTGGGTATACAGCTGCAACGCTGTATCCCGTGAAAGGCCTTGTGGATAGAGCGTCATTCCGCCCACGGTTTTGCCACTGACCAGCCAGTACAGCGACGTCCACGGGTTATAACTTGAGACCCGCGTCGCGTCGGTGCCTGCACCCACGGGTACACCTTCAGACAGCATTCGCTGAATCGGCGGTGTCTGTTGCGCGGCCTTGTTGCCATAACGCTCGACAAAGTACTCGCCCTGGAAAGCCATTCGATCCTGAATGGCGATGCCGCCACCCAGCGCTCGAACCCGCTCAATATTTTCAGGGCTGATGGTTTCGGCGTGATCAAAAAACCAAGGGAGGCCATTGAAAGGGATATCCCGATTGACCTTCTCAAAAACACTGAGCATTCGTGTAATGGATTCGTTGTAGGTCGCGTGAAGCCTGAAAGGCCAGCGGTGCTCGACCAAATGACGAACAACAGGCTCCAGTTCCTGTTCCATGCTCTGGGAGAGATCGGGCCGCGGCTCCACAAAATCCTCAAAGTCCGCGGCTGAAAACACCAACATTTCTCCAGCACCGTTATGCCGAAAGAAGTCGTTGCCGTCCCCCGGCTTGACCATGCTCGTCCAGTTTTTGAAGTCAGCCAGTTCCTGCTTGGGTTTTTGAGTGAACAGGTTGTAGGCGATGCGCACGCTCAATTGATTTTTTTCAGCCAGCTCGCGGATGACCTTGTAGTCATCGGGATAGTTTTGAAAACCACCCCCTGCATCAATCGCACTGGTGACACCCAGGCGATTGAGTTCGCGCATGAACTGACGCGTTGAGTTGACCTGGTACTCCAAGGGAAGCATCGGGCCTTTGGCCAGCGTGGAATAGAGGATCAGCGCGTTAGGCCGCGCAATCAGCATGCCGGTGGGATCGCCATTGGCATCGCGCTGAATTTCCCCACCAGGCGGGTTCGGTGTATCGCGGGTATAGCCCACCACCTTCAGCGCGGCCCGGTTGAGCAGCGCCCGATCGTACAAATGCAGTACGAACACCGGCGTGTCGGGGGCTGCTTTGTTCAGCTCGTCCAGCGTGGGCATGCGCTTCTCGGCAAACTGGAACTCCGTCCAGCCACCCACCACCCTCACCCACTGAGGCGTCGGCGTACGATCAGCCTGAGCCTTGAGCATTCGCAGCGCATCCGCCAGCGAGGGAACACCCTCCCAGCGCAGCTCCAGGTTGAAATTCAATCCGCCTCGAATCAGATGGATATGGGAGTCGTTCAACCCGGGAATCGCCGTGCGCTTTTTCAGATCAATGACCTGAGTGGTGCTGCCGCGCGTGGCCATGATTTCCTCATCACTGCCTACGGCTATAAATTTTCCATCCTTGATGGCCACCGCACTGGCCGTTGGTTTCTCGCGGTCAACGGTATGAAAGCGGCCATTTAACATGATCAAGTCGGCGTTTAGTGTGCCCCCCTGAACATTCGATGTTGATGAACCTGCTGACACGGTAAACGGCATTGCACACCATAACGCTCCAACGCCCCCGAGAATCGAACTGTCGGCAAGAAATCGCCGGCGACTGCTGTCGGTAGAATCATCGTTCATGAACGCCTCCCGTTTTACGACTGTTCAACCAGACAATGTGCTGCCCTACTCTTGTATTTGCGCTTAACTAAAAAAAACAGCACGCCTGTTCAATTCTGGCATTCAACAATACGCGACCATCTCTCTGACCCTAGGGAGACTCGGACATGCACGCGACAAATGACACGGCAGGCCATCAGTGACTGTTCGACGAGTCAGTTACGGGCTTCTTTTGTCCATCTGCGCCCGCAGCGAATTCGCGTTCGCTTCCGACACCACCGAGGCCGCACAAGGGTTTCGGGAGGGATCATCATTTGAGGTGCTCAGTCGAAACTTTTTCCTCAGTAATGACTTTAGAACACCTTCGCCTACAGGCAAGAACTACACCCAGGAATGGGCTCAAGGGTTCATCAGTTCGTTCGAATCCGGGTTTACCGAGGGCACCGTTGGCGTTGGCATCGATGCACATGCTTTTCTGGGTTTGAAACTGGACGGCGGGAAAGGACATTCAGGAACGGGACTGCTGCCCCTCGATCAAGAGGGCCGCAGCGAAGACAATTACTCCAGCAGTGGTGGCACGCTGAAGCTGCGAACTTCCCGCACGACCCTGTCGTACGGCGAGATGATGGTGGAAACGCCGGTATTCGACACGGCGGACAAACGCCTGCAGCCGGAGTACGCCACGGGCCTGCTATTGGATAGCCGTGAAATCAGTGACGTGCATTGGCTCGCCGGTCACTTCACCGCCTTCAAGAATCAGAATGCGTCGACCAGTAAAGGCAACTTTTCCGGCTACGGTGTCAGCACCCAAGCGGGCGGCATCGATTTTGTCGGCGCTAACCTGTTTGAAGATCGCCCGGTGGGTGGCGCCCTCTATGCGTCCCAGCTGAGCGACACCTGGCATCAGTACTACGCCAACCTGCATATGAAGCAATCCGGGGTGTTTATCGACAGCAATGTTTATCACACCCGTGATTATGGCGATGCCGTGGCCGGCGCCATCGATAACACCGCCTACAGCCTGGCCGGCAAATACACGGCAGGCGCCCACGCTTTCACCCTCGCCTATCAACACATCAATGGCGACACGCCTTTCGACTTTGTCGGTGGCGACTCCATTTACCTGGCCAACTCGATCAAGTACGCCGACTTCAATGGCCCGCATGAGCGCTCCTGGCAGGCACGCTATGACTTGGACCTGAGCATCTTCGGCGTGCCCGGTTTGAAATTCATGACCCGCTATGTAACCGGGCGCGGTATCGACGGAACCCACGCGCCACAAGGCGGTGGCTACAACACTTTCGATGAATCGCTCGATGAGTACGTGCCCCAACAGGGTGATGGGGGGCGACATTGGGAGCGCGATATCGATCTGCACTACGTGGTGCAGTCGGGTGCGGCCAAGGATTTGTCCGTGCAACTTTCCCATGTGACACATCGGGCCAACAGCGCTCAGGGGGGAGATGACATTGACAGGATTTATATCGTGATCGAATACCCAATCAAGTTTGGTCAGCTTTAATCGCAAGTGCGGTTTCCAGTGAGGAAAGACGATGCAGCAAAGTTCAGAAGACGAAGCACTGGCTGATGCCGGTGACGTTGCACTGCCCCGACGTAGCTTTCTGGTGGGCGTTAGCGCAACGGCCATACTCGCCAACATTCCGTTTGGAGTGTTCGCTGCCACGCAACAGACAACTCAACCACACACTGTAGGGAGTGACGCCATGACCTCGATAAAAACCAAAGACGGCACCGAAATTTACTACAAGGACTGGGGCCCGAAGGACGCAACCCCCGTCATGTTCCACCATGGCTGGCCGCTGAGTGCCGATGACTGGGACAGCCAGATGATGTTCTTCCTGGAAAAAGGCTATCGGGTTATTGCACACGACCGTCGCGGCCACGGTCGCTCGACCCAGACGTGGCTGGGAAATGACATGGACACCTATGCGGCTGATGTGATCGAACTGACGGACGCACTCAACCTTAAAGGTGCGATTCATGTCGGTCACTCCACGGGCGGTGGCGAAGTGGCGCGTTATGTCGCCCGTGCCAAGCCGGGTCGTGTTGCCAAAGCGGTACTTGTCAGCGCTGTACCGCCGATCATGGTCAAGTCGGACAAAAATCCTGGTGGTCTGGGCATCGAGGTCTTTGATGGGCTGCGTAAGGCCTTGCTGGAAAACCGCGCGCAGTTCTATCTTGACGTGCCGTCAGGCCCGTTCTACGGATTCAACCGTCCGGGGGCCAAGGTCTCGCAAGGCACCATTGAGAACTGGTGGCGCCAGGGCATGATGGGCGGCGCCAAAGCACAATATGACTGCATCAAAGTGTTTTCCGAAACAGACTTCACCGAGGATTTGAAAACCATCCAGGTGCCCACCTTGGTGATGCACGGTGATGACGACCAGATCGTGCCGTACGCTGACTCTGCACCCCTTTCCGTGAAGCTTTTAAAGAACGGAACGCTGAAAACCTACGCTGGTTTTCCACACGGCATGCCGACGACCAATGCGGCTGAAATCAACGCTGACATTCTGGCGTTCATACGCGGCTGATCGCGTCAGGAATGAGGGCCCACCAAGGGCCCTTTTTCTCAAGTTCAAATCACTGGCAACCGGGGTTGAGTGCGGAATGGGACATAATCGGTTTCCTCTCGAACCTGAGATGATTGATAGGCCGCTTACAAGCAAGCGCGCGCGGACTGCGTCGGGTCACACTCGTCTTCGCAACCATTGCAGGAAGCCCTTTTTCTCGATGGCTTTTGGCTCTTCCTGAGTCATCGTGTGGGCAATCTGCAAGCGGAAATCGAGCAATGCCTTCATCGCCACTCCGATGTCATGACGAGCTTCCACGCATGGTCTGAAGAATTCCTTCTCGATGCGGTACAGGTTGCAGAACGTCAGGGCGGCAAACTCCGCCGGCAGCGCCGTCCCCGAGACAATCCCGCCCTCGCCAATCACCTCGCCTGGCCCCATGCGCCCGGCTTCGAACTTGACGCCGGCACGGCTCAAGGCGACCGTCACCACCCCCGACTCGATGATGTACAAGTGTTCGCTGACCTGCCCTGCCGGCAAAATCACTTCGCCCGGCTGAAAGATCTGCCGCGTCATGTTCTGGCTGACGTCGTCTTTCTCCTCCTCGCTCAACGTCGCCGCGAAGATGCTCGCGTTGTCGAGTAACGCGCGAGGTTTTGACTGCGCCGCAGGCAGACTCGATTCAACCGTCGACAACCAGTTGATCCCAGCCGACTGTAGATGCCGATAGGCCAGGTCATACAGTTGGTTGCGCACCGTGCGCTTCTGATCCATCGACACCACGAAACCGCTGACTTCATATTCCACGCCGTTGCCGCCGGTGCTTTTGATCGTCACTTTGGGGGCCGGCTTGGTCAGCAGAATGCGGCAGCCTTGCGATGCCCGTTCGAGGGCATCGAACACCCTGTTGGGGCGCACCAGCGGGCTGATGAGCAAACTGATCGAGACCCCGAACATGTCGCTGGGTCGGCTGAAATTGGTGATCTTGGCCTTGGCGGCCATCGAATTGGGGATCACGATCATGCTGCCCTGGGACGTTTGCAAAAACGTGGCGCGCCAGTCGATATCGGTCACCCGGCCTTCAGTGCCGTCGATGGCGATCCAGTCATCGATTTGATAAGGCTTGGTGGTGTTGAGGACGATCCCGGAAAACACGTCGCTGAGGGTCGATTGCAGGGCCAGGCCGACAATGATTGCCAACGCACCGGACGTCGCCAGCACGCCCTTGACCGGCAAATTGAGCACATAGGCCAGGGCGGCAATGACCGCGACCAGGAAAATCACCGCACCGAGCAGGTCCTGGAGCAATCGGCCGGTGTGCCCGACCCGGTACATCATCACGGCGCCGATGATTACCGTGAGCGTGCGTGCGCCGAACAGCCACCACATGATCTGCAGCACCGTGTGCGCAAATTGCAGGGGTGCGTCATCGATCGTGGGTGCTGGCTCCCATGGACTCAAGCCTTCATGGAACATCAATGCGCTGTACAACGAAAAGATCACCACCCGCGCGAGCACTTTCCAGTTGTACCGATGGGAACCGACCACGCGCCACATCACCATGTCGATCAGGATCAAGGCCAGGCCGCCGACCAATGGACGTTCAGAGAACAAGGACAGCATCTGATATCTCCCGCTCGGGCCAATGATCACCGCGCTGCCGCGGACCTATCCTGTAAACGCTAGCATGGGTTTGCGCCAACGCCTGACGCCACCCAGCCGTCAGTCGACGTGGCAAGTTCTGAGCACTGACTTACACTGCGATACACCCCCGTGTACCAATGACTACTCAATGATTCGATTCGTCCCAAGGCAATCCGGTGATCTGGGTGACGCCAACATGAAAACGGTCTCGGCCTGTTTTGCCTCTGTGTTCGCTGCCAGCCTTTGCCTGGGGACGGCTCCCTGCGCAGACGCTGCGTCGTTCACCACCAGCTACGATTGCACCAAAGCGACGGCGAAGGTTGAAAAACTGATCTGTGGCGACGCGCAACTGGCGCAGATGGATATCGAACTGATGCGCCTTTATCGTCTGGCGCTCACCGATGAAAACTCAGTTCCGCGCCCTGATAAAGTGGCCCTCGACCAGCAGTTCTGGGTCGATGCCCGTAACCAGTGTGCCTCCCAATCTGATATCCGGACGTGCACGATCGCCAGTTACGCCAAGCGCGCGCATCAGTTGCGCCAAGGTTCGGCCATCGTCAGGACCAAGGACCCCAGCCGGCTCACCGAAGGCCCGCTGGCCTATCGCTGCGCAGGGTTGAACGCGTTGATCGCGGCCACGTTCTTTACCACGCAGCCAGGTGTGGTGTTCCTGACGTGGGCCAACAGTTCCGTGACGCTGAATCAGGTGCCGAGTGAACTGGGAACCCAATACACCGGCAAGGATTTACAGGGGAGCTACAGCTTTCG
Source organism: Pseudomonas azerbaijanoccidentalis (assembly GCF_019145495.1). GTDB lineage: Bacteria > Pseudomonadota > Gammaproteobacteria > Pseudomonadales > Pseudomonadaceae > Aquipseudomonas > Aquipseudomonas azerbaijanoccidentalis. The sequence goes on from NZ_JAHSTU010000001.1 coordinate 590,955, forward strand.
GCAAGACGGCAATAGCGCGTATTTCCAAAAGCCGGGTTCAGGAGGAATGAGCTGTTCGGTTGAGCCGACCGGCTGATCGGCGCCTTACGCCATTCCCCCAATGCCCTCAGCTACACCCCTCCTTCCGATGGCGGGCGATCCTGTACCCACTGCCAGAACAGTTGGTAACCGACTGCCAGTATCACCGGGCCGATGAACAAACCAATGATGCCGCTGGTGACCATGCCGCCGAGGGCGCCGATCAGCACCACCGGCATTGGCACGTCGACGCCACGGCCCAGCAGCAGTGGCTTGAGCACGTTATCCACGAGGCCGGCAACGAAGACGAAAACAGCGAAGATGATGGTGGTGGTGCTGGGGCCTTCAGTGGCGAACACATAGGCAATCACCGGTACGGTAATCAACGTCGCCGGCAATTGCATGATGCCCAGCAGCAGGACCGCCAATGCCAGCAGGCCCGCGCCCGGTACACCCTTGAGCACGAACCCGAGCCCCACCAGCAGCATTTGAATGAACGCGATACCGACCACGCCGAGCGCCACGGCACGGATGGTGGCGGTGCACAACGCAGCAACGCTGGGACCTTTATCCGGCCCGCTGATCCGCGAGGCAATCTGTACCGAAGCGCGGCTGCCGCTTTCACCGTAAGCCATGAAAATCCCGGCGATAATCAGCGCAAAAATAAAGGTCAGGAACCCCATGCCGACCCCGGCCAGTTTACCCAGCAGGCCGAGGCTGACGCCTTTGATCTGCGGAATGTACTTGGCCGTAAGCCCGGGAAGGTCGGTCGCCGCTTGTTGCCAGAGTGCAAACACTTGATTGCCCACCAGCGGCCATTCAGCCACCGACGGCGCAGGCGCCGGAATATGCACGCCTTCGTCCTTGACGACACTCATGGCACTTTCCACGGAATCGGCAATCGACGTGCCCAACAGATAAATGGGCACCATGAGAATCATGATCGCCACCAGCACGATCAACGTCGCAATGCGGCCGTCCTTTTGCCCCAAGGGGCCTCTGAGCTTCTGCTGCAGCGGATACAGGGTGATCGCGAGGATCACCGACCACAACATCAAGTCGCGAAACGGACTGAAAATCTGGAAACAGAACAACACCAGAACAACAATCAGCCCGGCACGAATCAAGACATCGAGCAATCCGCGGGATAACGCTTTCTCTGAGAGCGATACGGGCACCATGGAAATCTCCTGGCAGTTCCACTGCGAAGGTAGAAAGTCGGTTTGCCCAGCATAGACGTACATCCGCAAACGTGATGTTCGTATACGCGTCAAAACCCGGCATTTGCACTCAAGTTTGGCGATTTCGCCGTTATGGACGGTCGATAGCGGTTCTGACAGGAAAGTGGCGGAAGGTAGCCGGAGTCGAACCTGCCCGGGAACGGATGCCGTCCCCAACCGGGTTTGAAGCCCGGCCGCGCCACCGGGCGCGATTACCTTCCTTGAATTCAGTGCCCGATTTGCCGGGCCAAGGCATTGTCGAGGCGGATCTGACGGCGATCGCCAAAGCGTCGGGTCAGGCCCAGCCGGTCGAAGTATTCCAGTATCTGGATGCTGCGCTTGCGACCCAACCCCACGGCATCACGAAACGCCGAGACCTGTATCACCGGATTATCACTGGCCAGTTGCAACAGCATAGCCGCCAAACGATGGATCGTTGCGTCGGTGTAAAACAGGTCGCGCACCACCTGATGCACCAGCCCCAGCCTGGCCATTTTGCGCAGCAACAAACGCACGGCGATCTCATCGTGCCCCAGATCGCGAACCCAGGGAGGATCGAAGACCGCCGCGTCGAATTGCGGCTGCAACTGTTGCCACAACGCTTCGTCCGCCTCACTCAGGCGCACCTGATGCTCGGGTAAATGCAGCCACGGTCCGCTCGCGGCGATGGTGCCGTCGCTTAGCAAATGGTCGAGCAGGCTCAGGAAGGTCGAGCGATCAAGGGCGCTACCGGCGAATCGGCGCAAGCGATCGCGGTCAGGCCCCATTTGATCCGGTTCCAATTGGTGAAACCTTGCCAGGTGTTGCAGCACCTCGTCCTGCAAGGTTTGCCAACGCAGGCTGCTGAACAATACCGGCGACTGTCGGGTTTCGATCAGCAGCACGTCAGCGGGTAGCAACCAGTTCGCTCTTGGTTGGTTGAATTGGCGCTCCAGCGTTTGCGGGTCGAGCCCGGTTTCGCTGTTGGCCAGCAACATTGGCAGCACGTCTTCCAGGCGATGACTCGCCGTCAATGCCTGCAACTGCGCTAATCGCTCGGGGCTGCGGCGATGTCGGCTGGGGGCGAACGGGTCGAGCACACGTCCGCCGCCCACGGTCCGTTGAGCGCTGTGGTCGCGCAGAATCAGTGGATCGCCCGTCACCGCCTGCACCGGCGAATTAAGCAGTATCTGCGCGAACATCCGTTCGCCCGGAACCAGGCTGGAACCTTCCAGTAACACTACACGCCCGGTGACGTCTTGCGTGCCGATGTGCACGTGCACCGGCTGAAAGTGCTCAAAGGCACGTGGCTCACCGGGCAACAACTGGAAATCGATGTCCAGGCGCTGAGTCGGTGCGTACAGCCACTCTGCCGTTAGCCACTGGCCACGATGAATCTGCTCCAGCGCGAGGCGCTCACCGCTCAGGTTCAAGGCCACGCGCTGTCCGGCCATGGCCAGGTCCGCAGGTTGATTCTGCGCATGCAGGCCGCGCACGCGCACGGTTTTGTCGAGTGGACCGAGGCGCAACGTGTCACCTACCGCAACGACGCCGGAGACAGCCGTGCCGGTGACCACGATACCGGCACCAGGGACGCTGAACGCCCGATCGATCGACAGGCGAAAACCGCCCGTTTGACTGCGTTGCTGCACTTCACGCTGAGCCTCCAGCAGCGCCTGACGCAAGGTGTCGACGCCATGCCCGGTAACGCTCGACAACGCAATCAGCGGCGCATCGGCATAAGGCCCAGGCCCCAACAATGTTCTGACTTGTTCGCGCACCGTTTCCACCCGGGCAGGCTCGACCCGGTCGCACTTGGTGATTGCCACAATCGCACGGGCAATGCCGAGCAGTTCGACGATGGCCAGGTGTTCGCGGGTTTGCGGCATCACGCCGTCATCGGCAGCCACCACCAGCAACACCAGATCGATGCCCTGCGCCCCGGCCAGCATGTTGTGTGTGAAGCGTTCATGCCCCGGCACATCGATGAACCCGGTCAGCGCTGCGCCCGGTTCCAGCGCGGCGTAGAGGTAGCCGAGGTCGATGGTCATGCCGCGCTCGCGTTCTTCCCGGCGTCGGTCGCCGGCCTGCCCGGTCAACGCTTGAAGCAGCGCCGTCTTGCCGTGGTCGATGTGCCCTGCCGTGCCGACAATCACCCTGCCCGACCCTCCACGCGCAAGTGCTCGAGTTGCGCGAGCCACGCCGATTCGTCATCGAGTTGGCGCAAATCCAGCCACAGGGCATCGTCATCGATGCGCCCCAGCACCGGAATCGGCAACCCGCGCAACGCGGCCTCAAGGTCCAGCAGCGACCGTCCGCGCAGCCGTTTGCTGGTATTAGGACGCAGGCACAGTGCGGCGCTCGGCAAGCGCGCGACCGGTTGGCTGCCGCTGCCAATCATGCCCAGTGCCGGCAGTGCGCTGACGCTCCAGCCATCGCCCAATCTGAAAGCAAGGGATGGTTGCAGACGTTCGGCTTGGGCCAGGATGTCAGCCCGTGATCGAGTGAGCAGGCGCAAACTCGGCAGTCGCTCGGCGAGTCGATCCGGATTGCGGTACAGGCCGAGCACGGCTTCCAGCGCGGCGAGGGTCAGTTTGTCGACCCGCAATGCGCGCTTGAGCGGGTTCTTCTTGATTTTGCCGATCAAGTCTTTGCGCCCGACAATCAACCCGGCCTGCGGGCCACCGAGTAACTTGTCGCCGCTGAAGGTGACGATGTCCGCACCATCGAGCAAGGCCTGGCGCACCGTCGGTTCGGCGGGCAGGCCCCAGCGGGTCAGGTCGAGCAGGCTGCCGCTGCCCAGATCTTCGAGCAACGGCAAGCCATGTTGATGTGCCAGGTGCGCCAGTTCCGCGGTGGGCACACTCGTGGTGAAACCTTGAATGCTGTAGTTGCTCGCATGCACGCGCATGATCAAGCCACTGCGCGGGCCAATGGCCGCTTCATAGTCTTTGGCGTGGGTGCGGTTGGTGGTGCCGACTTCATGCAGTTTTACCCCGGCCCGGGCCATGATGTCGGGAATGCGAAAGGCGCCGCCGATCTCGATCAGCTCACCACGGGAAATGATGCCTTCCTTGCGTGCGCCGAGGCTGTTGAGGGTCAGCAATACCGCCGCAGCATTGTTGTTGACCACCGTCACCGCTTCGGCGCCGGTCAGTTCGCGGATCAAGCCCTCGATCAGATCATCGCGGTCACCGCGCTTGCCACTGTGCAGGTCGAATTCGAGATTGAGTGGATAGCGTGCGGCCAGTTGCACCGCGTCGATGGCTTCATCCGGCAATAACGCTCGCCCCAGGTTGGTATGCAACACGGTGCCGGTGAGGTTGAACACCCGGCGTACATGGCTGCGGTGTTGAACCTGTAGTCGCTCGCCTACTCGCCCCGCCAGCACTTCTGGGCTGACTTCAATCGCTTGCACCAACCCCTGTTGTACGGCTTCGCGCAACTCATCGAGCAATTGTCGCAACGTCGCCAGAAGCGCATCGCGCCCGTAGCGCTCGGTTAAAGGCTGGCACGCCGGGTGACGCAACAAACTGTCGATGGAAGGCAAACGCAGGTTAGGGCTGGTACCGCTGGCAGACATCTGGCGCTCCTGAAATCGAAAGACCGTCGCGCCAGAGTGTAGACGCTGTGGTCATTCGTCTCCCGGTGCCAGCAACAGATTCGGCGCCAGACGCTGATAACCATCCAGGGCCAGGCGCATGTCCAGCATCAGGCTGCCCAAGTCCGCCGACAACGCTTCCGCGGCCGCATCGTTTTCCAGGTAGACCAACTTCAGATAACTGTTGCAGCCGGGGCACATTTCGGCGCGCACCGGCGCCTGATTGGCGGCGTGACGATCGTCTTCAAGGCTGAGATATTCCAGGCCTTTGCTCTGCTCGCAATACACGCACTTGACCCGCACCACATGCCATTCACAGGCACACAACGAACACACCAGATAACGCAAACCGTTGTGCTTGCCGCGATTGCGAATGATCCCGGCCATCGCTGGCGAACCGCAACATGGGCACTGACTGAGGCTGTCGCCGGGTTTGAGTTGCAGGTTGGGTGTGCTCAACAGCCAGTGGCTCCAGGCCGCTTGCAGGGCGGCGCCGAGAAACGGCACCAACGCCGCCGGCACCAGCGAATACTGGCCGCTGACCAATGCCACCGCCCAAGAACGGCGTTGGCCCGGGGTGGCTGCCTGCAACGTAGCCAACGCATTGACTACGGCCGGTTGATCAGGTGCCACATAACGCTGCAGCAAGGCGTCGAGATAGGGTTGCCAGTCGTCCTCGCGGGTCAGGCTGTCGGCGGCGAACGGTGGCAAACCGTGTTGCTGGCACAGTTCAAGGCGTTGCGAGTCCAGCGGCTCGCTTGGCGGCGGATCGTCGAGAATACGCTGCTGCACCCGGCACAAGCCTGCGATCAATAACAGATAGTCGGCCAGTGGATGAGCGACGGCGAGTTGCTCTAAGCGTTGTGCACGCAGGTTGAACAAGTTGCGCGGTGGCAGGTGCAGAAACGGCGGCGAACTGGCCGCCGCTTCGATTTGCCCGGGTTCGAGAATGGTTGGCAAGCGTCAGCCCTTTTTGGTGATCGGTCGCACGGGAGTGTCGTCGCGCGGCTCGTCTTGAGTCACTTGGCGATACCAGAGTTCGTGATGTTTCTTCGCCCAGGGGCGGCTGACCCAGCCATGCATCATGGCGCTGACCGAACCCTTGATCCAGATGCCGGCATAGATGTGCACGATGATGCTCAGGATCAGCACAAAACCCGCCAACGCGTGCAGCAGCATGGCCCATCGGATGCTGGTGATGCCGAAATACGCACTGAAATACGCGCGCCAGATCACCAGGCCACTGAACAGCAACACCAGCATGCACAGCAGTAAAGTCCAGAACAGCAGCTTCTGCCCGGGGTTGTACTTGCCAATCGGCGGAACGCCCTCTTCCTCGTTTTTCATTACCCGGTCAATGCGCCGCAACCACAGGCGATCATTGGCAATGAAGTAATTGGCGCGCCAGAAACGGAACACCAGGCCGAGAAAAAACACGAACATCAACACGCCCATGAACGGGTGCAGGATGCGCGTCCACGGCCCGCCGCCGAACAGGTTGGTCAGCCAGAACATGGCCGGATGGAACAACGCCAGCCCGGACAAACCAGCCATCAGGAACAAGATCGCCACCAGCCAGTGGTTGGTGCGCTGATTGCTGGTGTAGCGCAGGATCGGTTTGTCTCTCATGGCCTGCCCTCCCCGCGTGGGTCGAAGGTGTGCACCGATGGATCGACTTCATGCACAGACGTGTCCGGCGCGGCCGGATGTTCATCCTCTTCAACGATCTGCGGCCCGACGCGCACGTAATGGAAGAACCCGGCCAGCACCGCTGCGCCCATGGCCAGCAGCGCCAACGGTTTGCTGATGCCTTTCCACAACCCCACCAGCGGACTGATCACCGGATCGGCCGGCAACCCCGCGTAGATTCTCGGTGTGTCGGCGTGGTGCAGCACGTACATCACATGGGTGCCACCGACCCCGGCCGGATCGTACAGGCCGGCATTGTCGAAACCGCGACTCTTGAGGTCGACGATGCGCTCGGCGGCGTGTTCCTTCATGTCGTCCTTGGTGCCGAACACGATGGCGCCGGTCGGGCAGGTTTTCACGCAGGCCGGCTCCAGCCCCACCGCTACACGGTCCGAACACAAGGTGCATTTGTAGGCCTTGTGATCCTTCTGCGAAATACGCGGAATGTTGAACGGGCAACCGGTGATGCAATAACCGCAACCGATGCAGTGATCCTGATCGAAATCGACGATGCCATTGGCATGCTTGATGATCGCACCAGGGCTGGGGCACGCGGCCAGACAACCGGGTTCGGCACAATGCATGCAGCCGTCCTTGCGGATCAGCCATTCGAGGTTGCCGGCGTCGGTTTCGTGTTCGGTAAAGCGCATCAGCGTCCAGCTGTCGGCGCTCAGGTCTTGTGGGTTGTCGTAGGTGCCAAGGTTGTGGCCGACCTCGTCGCGCAACTCGTTCCATTCCGAGCAGGCAACCTGGCAGGCCTTGCAGCCGATGCATTTGGTGGTGTCGATCAGCTTGGCGACTTCCTCCACGCCGCGCACCGACGGCGCGGGCGTAGTGGTGGCCGAGCGGGCAATGATGTCTTGGCTGGCCATTTAGACTTTCTCCACGTTGACCAGGAATGACTTGGATTCCGGGGTCTGTGTGTTGCCATCGCCGAGGAACGGCACCAGGGTGTTGGTCAGGTATCCGTGCCGCGTCAGGCCGGTAAAACCCCAGTGCAGCGGAATGCCGATCTGGTGCACCACCTGATTGTTGACCTGCAACGGACGGATTCGCTTGGTCACCACCGCCACCGCTTCGATGAAGCCGCGCTTGCTGCTGACCCGCACCCGGTCACCGGCAACAATGCCTTTTTCCTTGGCCAGCACTTCACCGATTTCCACAAACTGCTCCGGCTGGGCAATCGCGTTGAGCTTGCAATGCTTGCTCCAAAAGTGGAAATGCTCGGTCAACCGGTAACTGGTCGCTGCGTACGGATAATCCTTGGCCACGCCGAGGGAATCCCACACCGAATCGAAGATCCGCGCCGCCGGGTTGCTGGTGGCTTTTTTGTTGTTCGGGTGCAGCGGGTTGATGCCGATCGGCGTTTCGAACGGTTCGTAATGCTCGGGGAATGGACCTTCGTTCATCTTGTCGACGGCGAAGAACCGCGCCACGCCTTCGGGGTTCATGATGAACGGATTCATCCCGGCTTCCGGCGGCACATCGGCCTTGTAGTCCGGCACGTCGGTGCCGGCCCAGGCTTTGCCGTTCCACCACACCAGGCGCTTGTTCGGATCCCACGGTTTGCCTTGCAGGTCCGCCGAGGCGCGGTTGTAGAGAATCCGCCGATTAGCCGGCCAGGCCCACGCCCAGCCTTGATGCTGGTGCATGCCGAACGGGTCGTTGTTGTCGCGGCGGGCCATCTGGTTGCCGAGTTCAGTCCAGCTGCCACAGAAAATCCAGCAACCGGACGCGGTGCTGCCGTCGTCCTTGAGTTGACCAAAACCGGTCAGTTGCGCATTGGCCTTGATCGTCGCACCCGTGGCGTCGGTGAAGTCGACGATGGCCGAGCCGTTGATTTCCTTGGCCAGCTCTTCCGGTGAAGGCTCATCGGCGATTTTGTAGGGCCACGACAGTTTCAGCAGCGGGTCCGGATACTTGCCGCCATTGGCCTGGTAACGCTGACGCAGGCGCAGAAACAGCTCACTCATGATCCGCACATCGGTACGCGCTTCGCCGGGGCCATCTGCGCCTTTCCAGTGCCATTGCAGCCAGCGGCTGCTGTTGACCAGCGAGCCGTCTTCTTCGGCAAAACAGGTGGTGGGCAGGCGAATGACTTCGGTCTGGATCTCGGCGCTGTTGACGTCGTTGTACGGCCCGACCTTTTGCCAGAACTCAGACGTTTCTGTGGCCAGAGGGTCCATCACCACCAGCCATTTGAGTTTGGCCAGCGCCGCCATCACGCGGTTTTTATCCGGCAACGCGGCGATCGGGTTGAAGCCCTGGCACATGTAGCCGTTGACTTTGCCCTGGCCCATCAAATCGAACACTTTGAGGATGTCGTAGTTGGGAATATCCAGTTTCGGCAAGTAGTCGTAGGCCCAGTTGTTTTCCACGGTGGCATTGGCGCCGTACCAGGATTTCATCAGGCTGACGTGGAATTTGCTGTAGTTCTGCCAGTAAGACAGTTGCCCCGGCCGCAGCGGAGTTTGCGTGCGCTTGAGGATGTAGGCGTTGTAATCCTGTTCGGCGTCGCCGGGCAGCGTCAGGTAACCCGGCAACGAGTTGGACAACAATCCCAGGTCCGTCAAACCCTGGATATTGGAATGCCCACGTAAGGCGTTCACGCCCCCGCCCGGCATGCCGACGTTGCCCAGCAACAGTTGCACCATCGCCGCGCTGCGGATGATCTGCGCGCCGATCGAGTGTTGGGTCCAGCCCAACGCATAAAGAATGGTCATGGTCTTGCCCGGTTGCGAGCAAGTGGCGATTTCCTCCCAGATTTTCTGCATGGCATCGACCGGCATGCCGCAAATCTGGCTCGCCAGGTCGATGTTGTAGCGGCTGTAATGCTGCTTCATCAATTGATAGACGCAGTGCGGGTCTTGCAGGGTCGGATCGACCTTGGCAAAACCGTCCTCGCCCATCTCATAGCCCCAGCCGGATTTATCGGTGTACAGGCGCTTGGCCGCGTCATAACCACTGAAAATACCGTCCTCGAAGCCATACCCGGCTTTGACGATGAACGACACGTCGGTGTAGTTGCGTACGTACTCGTGCTGAATCTTGTCCTCGGTCAGCAGGTAATTGATCAACCCGCCCATGAAGGCGATGTCGGTGCCGGTGCGAATGGGCGCGTAATAGTCGGCCACCGAAGCGGTCCGGGTAAAACGCGGGTCGACCACGATCAGCCTCGCCTTGTTGTGCGCCTTGGCTTCGGTCACCCATTTAAAGCCGCACGGGTGCGCTTCTGCTGCGTTGCCGCCCATCACCAGGACCAGATTCGCATTGGCGATATCGGTCCAGTGGTTGGTCATGGCACCACGGCCGTACGTCGGGGCAAGACTTGCCACCGTCGGGCCGTGTCAGACACGCGCCTGGTTATCGAACCCCAGCATGCCGAGACTGCGAACCACCTTGTGGGTGATGTAGCCGGCTTCATTGGACGCTGCCGAGGCCGCGAGGAAGCCGGTGGTCAGCCAGCGGTTGACCGTCTGCCCCTGGGCATTCTTCTCGATGAAGTTGGCGTCGCGGTCGGCCTTCATCAGGTCGGCGACGCGATCCAGCGCTTCATCCCAGGAGATGCGCGTCCATTCGGTGCTGCCGGGCTTGCGCACTTGCGGGTATTGCAGGCGGCCGGGACTGTGAATGAAGTCGAGCAGGCCTGCGCCTTTGGGGCACAGCGTGCCGCGGTTGACCGGGTGGTCGGCGTCACCTTCGATATGGATGATGTTTTGCGCAACGTTCTTTCCGGCATCGCCCTGGCTGTACATGATCAACCCACAGCCGACCGAGCAGTACGGGCAGGTGTTGCGGGTTTCATGGGTGTGGGCAAGCTTGAAGTGGCGCACCTGCTCGGCGAAGGCTGGCGTGGGGGCCATGCCCAACGCGCCCAGGCTCGAGCCAGCAAGGCCGATACCAGCGACCTTGAAGAACTGACGACGGCTGAGGTCCATCGTGCACTCCTGATCAGGTGGAAATCCGGTGCGTTGCCGGACTCTTCTGGACAAACACGGTGGCGGCAGACGGGCTGCCGACACTTCAAACTCTAGACAATGCGGCGGCGATCTGTGTGAAAACCGACCGTCGGGCAAATCTCCGATCCTGGCTCAACCCAAAACCTGTGGGAGCGAGCTTGCTCGCGATGACGGAGTGTCAGGCAACATCAATACAGGCTTTACTGGCCCCATCACGAGCAGGCTCGCTCCTACAGGGGTTGGCGTTTATCATTGGCGAATGTTCAACCCGCCTTCACGAGATCCCGCATGACTTTCGATTTTGATCAGGTGTTCGACCGCCACAACACCGGCAGTACCAAGTGGAGCCGCTACCCGGCCGACGTATTGCCGATGTGGGTGGCCGACATGGATTTCGCGGCACCACCCGTGATCGTCCAGGCCCTGCAAAAACGCCTGGAACACCCGTTGCTTGGCTACAGCGTGGCGCAGGACGACTTGCGCGAAGCCATCGTTGCCGATTTGTGGAACAAATACGCCTGGCGCATCGAGCCGCAAGAGCTGATCTTCCTGCCGGGTGTCGAATCGGGTTTCAACATGGCGCTCAAGGCCTTGGTGCAGCCGCAACAGAACGTGGTCGTTCAAGTCCCCAACTACCCGCCGCTGCGGCACGCACCGGCGCATTGGGGCCTGAACAAGGTCGAACTGAATTTCGATCCGCAGCCTGACGGCACCTACGTCACACCGCTGGCGACCCTCAGCCAGTCGCTGCAAGGTGGCGGCGCGCTACTGCTGAGCAACCCACACAACCCTCTGGGCAAAGCCTTTCCCCGCGTCGAACTGCAAGCGATTGCCGACATCTGCCTGGAACACGACGCCTGGATCATCTCCGACGAGATTCACGCCGAACTGTGCTTCGACGGTCGCCAACACATCCCGATGGCCACCCTGAGCCCGCAAATCGCCCAGCGCACCATCACGCTGATGTCGGCGAGCAAGGCCTACAACATTGCCGGGCTGAAAACTTCGTTCATGATCATTCAGGATCGCCACCTGCGCGAGAAGGTCAACCACGCCCGCTGCGGCATGGTCGACAGCGTCAACCCGCTGGGCATGGAAGCCACCCGCGTCGCCTACAGCGAAGCCGGGCCATGGCTGGCCGCGCTCAAGGACTACCTGCAAAGCAACCGCGACTATCTGGTCAACGCTGTGCGTAGCCGGTTGCCGGGTATCACCATGAACGTGCCGCAAAGCACGTATCTGGCCTGGCTCGATTGCACGGCGCTGGGGCTGGACAACCCGCAGCAGTTTTTCCTTGAGCAGGCCAAGGTCGGCTTGAGTCCGGGCCTGGACTTTGGCGATGACGGTAAACAGTTCGTGCGGTTGAACTTCGGCTGCCCTCGCTCGTTGCTCGAAGAAGGGATTGCGCGGATGGAGCGCAGTTTGCGTCACCTGAAGGTCTGATTCATTTCCCCTGTAGGAGCGAGCCTGCTCGCGATGGCGTAGTGTCAGTCAACATCAGTATTGGCTGAAATACCGCCATCGCGAGCAGGCTCGCTCCTACTGGGGATTTGTGTTTTCCCTGCTTCAAAATCCAACCGAACTCCAGTCAAAACGCCAGGGTCAACCCTTTGACTCCCTAGCCTTGTGATCGGAGATGGATGATGAACGACTACCCAAGACCGCCCTTTCCCAAACAGCAGCAGCCCGTTCCCGGCTCGCAGCGCAAGATGGACCCGTATCCGGACTGTGGCGAGCAAAGCTACAAGGGCTCCGGCCGGCTGGACGGCAAGATCGCCCTGATCACCGGGGGCGACAGTGGCATTGGCCGCGCCGTCGCGATTGCCTTCGCCCGTGAAGGCGCCGACGTGGCGATTGCCTACCTTGATGAGCAAGAAGACGCGCAGGAAACCGCACGCTGGGTCGAACAGGCTGGCCGCCAATGCCTGTTGTTGCCCGGAGATCTGGCGCACAAGGTGCATTGTCGTGCGCTGGTGGAGAAAACCGTCGAGCGCTTCGGACGTATCGATATCCTGGTCAACAACGCCGCGTTCCAGATGACCCACGAAAACCTCGAAGACATTCCCGACGAAGAATGGGTGATGACTTTCGACGTCAACATCACCGCGATTTTCCGAATTTGCCAGGCGGCGCTCAAATACATGCAACCGGGCAGTTCGATCATCAACACCAGCTCGGTCAACTCGGATTTCCCTAATCCCACCCTGCTGGCCTACGCCACCACCAAGGGCGCAATCGCCAACTTCTCGGCCGGCCTGGCGCAAATGCTCGGGCCGAAGAATATCCGCGTCAACAGCGTGGCGCCGGGGCCGATCTGGACACCGCTGATCGTCTCGACCATGCCCGAAGACACGGTGCAGAATTTCGGCGGCAATACACCGCTGGGCCGCCCCGGCCAACCGGTAGAAGTCGCCCCGATCTACGTGCTGCTGGCCTCGGATGAAGGCAGCTACATCACCGGGCAGCGATTCGGGGTGACGGGCGGCAAGCCCATTCTGTGAGGTAAAAATGGAACCCCGGAGCGATTGCCGCGCTCCACAGCTTATGGGCCCGGCGCTGGCGGGCCCTTCGATATCTGGAGGTTGCCATGTCCGCACCTATCGTCAAGCTGTTCACCCAACCGAACTTCGCATGGACGGATATCCGCAAGGAAGAGGAAGCCCATCCGCGCCATTACCTCGCCCATTTGATCTTGCTCGCGCTGATTCCGCCGGTGTGCCTGTTCATCGGCACCACATGGGTGGGCTGGAGCCTGGCGGAAAACGAAATCGTCAAGCTGAGCACCCGCAGCGCCCTGCACCTGTGCGTCTTGTTGTATGTAAGCATTCTGGTCGGCGTCGCACTGATGGGGCTATTCATCCGCTGGATGTCACGCACTTTCGACGCCCGGCCGACCGTCAATCAGTGCATCGGATTTGCCGCCTACACCGTCACGCCGTTTTTCCTCGCGGGCATTGCTGGCCTGTACCCGAGCCGTTGGCTGGCCATTGTGGTGCTGGCGGCGGCTTCGGCCTATTCGACGTTCCTGCTGTTCGTGGGATTGCCGACGTTCATGCATGAACGCAAGGAACAAGGCCTGCTCAACTCCGCATGTGTCTGGGGCGTTGGGTTGCTGGTGCTGGTCACCATTCTGGTAGAAATGATTCTGGTCTGGTTCAACGTGCTGACGCCCGAATACATTCGCGCCACGGTCGGTTGACGAACCACTCTCATGAGCTTCATTGCCTGGGTTGCGGTGCTGGGCGCCGAGCTGCTAACGCTGGCAATGACCTCGTCCTACCTGCGCTGGATGCCGGTGACGACTTCTGCCGTGTGTCTGGCATTGGGAGTTGCCATCGGCCCGGCCGGTTTAGGCTGGCTCAGGCTGGATATCAAAGATGCCGCCCAGTGGATGGAGCACCTGACGGAAGTCGCGGTGCTTTTTTCATTGTTCGTCTGCGGGCTCAAGTTACGCCTACCGCTCAAGGACCGACGTTGGCGAATCGCCTTCGGCTTGGCCGGGCCGGTGATGCTGCTGAGCATCGTCGGGGTCAGCTTGTTGCTGCATTTCGGCTTCGAACTTTCCTGGGGGCTGTCGTTGTTGATTGGAGCGATTCTGGCCCCGACCGACCCGGTGCTGGCGTCACTGGTCCAGGTCAACGACGCCCAGGATGAAGACCCTGTGCGGTTCGGCCTGTCCGGCGAAGCGGGCCTGAATGACGGCGTAGCCTTTCCGTTTGTGATTCTCGGCCTGCTGTTTCTGCAACAAGGGGGCGGTTCGTCTACCGCGTGGCTCGATGACTGGGCACTCAAGCGTTTGCTGTGGGCAGTGCCTGCCGGTTTGCTGATCGGCTACTGCATGGGCCGCGGCATTGGTCGCTTGACCCTGTCGATGCGCATCCGCAATGCCGACAGCACGCTCTCCCCCAACGATTATCTGACTTTTGCCTTGATCGCCCTGGCGTACGTCGCCGCCGAGTCGGTGCACGGCTACGGGTTTCTGTCGGTGTTCGCGGCCGGTTTGGGGTTGCGTCGAGCCGAAGTCACGTCAGCGCAAGACTCACAGACCCCGGCCGAACACCTTGTTCAACCGGTGGTGGGCCACCAGAACGTCGAACCCGATGCCGCAGTGCACGGTAATGTCGAACACCTTGAAGACTCGCAAGTGGCCGCGGGCATCATGATCGGCGACATGCTGTCCTTTGGCAGCCTGGTCGAGCGCGCCATGGAAGTCTTTTTGGTAACCCTGCTCGGGGTTGTCCTGGTCGGGCATTGGGACTGGCGTGCGCTGGTGATTGCACTGGTGCTGTTTTGCGTGATCAGGCCGTTGATTGTCGGGTTTGCACCTTGGGGAAGTTTGCTTGACCGCCGGCAACGGCTGCTGATCGGCTGGTTCGGGATTCGTGGTATCGGCAGTTTTTACTATTTGTTTTATGCGTTGAATCACGACTTGGTGCCAAGCATGGCCACCTTGTGCACCGATCTCACATTGTCGGTGGTTGCCCTGAGTATCTTGCTGCACGGCATCAGCACTCAACCGATCCTCGCCCACTATGAACGGCAGAAAAAGCCACCGCGAAGTGCATGAGTCAAATTCCGGACTCATGCAGCCTGCACGGGCCCTATTGGCCAGCAGGCACGGCAGGTTTCTGATTTATAAGGCTCTTTTTGATTCGTCAGGTTAGGCACGATAAATGCTCAATGTTCATGAGCGGCAGACCGTTCGCTGACCTCAAACCGTGACGACTTGAGAGACTGACCATGAATGCCATAGACCTGTTGAAAGCCGATCATGCACGCGTGAAAGACATCCTGAGCCAATTGAGCGAATCCACCGAGCGCGGTGTGAAAAAACGCACTGAGTTACTGGCCAAACTGGAAATGGAAATCTCCATTCACACGCGCCTGGAAGAAGACGTCTTGTACCCCGCGTACAAAAAGGCCGGAGGCAAGGAGCAGGACGTCATGTATTACGAAGCCAAGGAAGAACACCGAACCGTTGATTCACTGGTCCTGCCGGACCTGAAAGTCACCGATCCCTCCACGCCGGAATTTTCGGGGCGGGTTAAAGTGGTCAAGGAATTGTTGGAACATCACATCGAAGAGGAAGAAACCGAGATGTTCCCCCAGGCGAAAAAGCTGCTGGGCAAAACAACGCTGGATGAACTGGGCGCCGAAATGGAAACTCTGAAAGCCCGGCTCAAAAAAGAATTCAGCGCTCAGCACATGGCAGCCTGATAAACGACGCAAAAAAAGGGCCTGATTCATATCAGGCCTTTTTAATGCGGCTATTTCATCGCCGACGCTATGGTTTCCACCAGGTTGAGCTGGGTGAACGGCTTTGACAGCCGCGGCAGCCCGGCAGCGAAACCTTCCAGTCGCTCGGCATAGCCCGTGGCAAGGATGATCGGTACATCGGGTTTCAATCGGCGAATCGCATCCGCCAGTTGTGCGCCACTCATTTGCGGCATGGCCATGTCGGTGATCACCAGATCAATCGAAGGATTGACCTCGAACAATTCGAGCCCCTGCCTCCCGGAGGTTGCACTAATGACCCGATGGCCGAGGTCTTCAAGTAACAGGCACGTACTGGTTAGAACGAGACTGTCGTCATCAATCACCAACACGCACAGCCGAGGGATATCTGGCGTCGAGTTTTGCTCGACAACCCGCGCCGACGCGGAACCCTCCAGCGCGACGGGCAACCACATCTCAGCTGTGGTGCCGTGGTCTTTTCGACTCTTGAGAATGAAGCGCCCGCCCAATTGCTCAATAAATCCATGGACCATCGACAAACCCAGCCCGGTGCCTTTGCCAAGCCCTTTGGTGGTGAAAAACGGGTCCATGGCCGATGCCAAAGTTACCTCATCCATGCCCAAACCCGTATCGCTCACGCTCAAACACACATAGCGGCCTGCAATCGAAGAAAGACGATTGCCATCGCTGGCTTCGGCCTCACGGCTACTGATGGTAATGGTCCCGCCGTTGGGCATGGCATCGCGGGCGTTGGTGGCAAGATTAAGCAACGCCAGCTCGAGCTGGTTGACGTCCGCCATGACCGGTTCGACACCTTGAGGAAAACGGGTTTCCAGGACAACGGAAGGCCCAAGCGAGCTACGTAACAACCCGGAAATACCTTGTATCAGCGCGGGGAGATCGACCGGCTCGGATTTCAATTCCTGCCGCCTGGCAAAAGCCAGCATGCGCTGAGTCAGCGAAACACCCCGCAGGGCACCTTGGGTGGCATTGTCCAGCAGGCGAACGATTTTCGGATCGTCAGCCAGGCGTTTTCGCACAATCTCCAGATTGCCAAGGATCACCGTGAGCAAATTGTTGAAGTCATGGGCAATGCCGCCACTGAGTTGTCCTATAGCCTGCATCTTCTGCGCCTGGAACAGCGCTTCGCGGGTTTGCTCCAGCGCTTGTTGCGCCTGGGTCACTTCAGTGACGTCGCGAGTGATCTTGGCGAATCCCAGCAAGGTGCCGGTTTCGCCCCAGATCGGATCGACCACGACATGCGCCAGAAAACGCGTGCCGTCCTTGCGAACGCGCCAGCCCTTGTTTTCGAATCGCCCCTCATTGGTAGCAATGCTCAGGGTGCGTAGTGGTTCCCCGGCTGCTCGGTCTTCGGGTGTGTAGAACATGGAGAAGTGTTTACCGATGACTTCTTCCGGCAAGTAGCCCTTGATGCGCTGTGCGCCCAGGTTCCAGTTGGTCAGGTGCCCGCGCGGGTCGAGCATATAGATGGCATAGTCGGTGACACTTTGCACCAGCAAGCGGAACTGCTGTTCACTTTGCTTAAGGGTTTCTTCCGCCATTTTGCGGTCTGTCAGATCACGGGTGATCTTGGCGAAACCCAGCAACTTGCCCGTCGGGTCGAGAATCGGATCAATCACGACGTGCGACCAGAAATGCGAGCCATCCTTGCGCACCCGCCAACCCTCACCTTCGAAGCGCCCTTCGCGAATCGCCGTGTCGAGGGCCTTTTGCGGCAGCCCGGCACGGCGGTCCTCATCGGTGTAAAAACGTGAGAAGTGATGGCCCAGAATTTCGGCCTCTTCATACCCCTTGAAACGTTTGGCGCCAGCGTTCCAGCTGGTGATGATGCCATCGGGATCAATCATGTAGATCGCATAGTCAACCACTGCATCGATCAACAAACGAAGTCGCTTTTCTTCGACGCCGTTGCCATTGGTTCGATCTTGGCTCATTGACCCCTCACATCCGCTTTGCTTTTTCAGGAGTATGCGACAAAGCGCAAAATTGGAAAGCCCTAATACAATGTATCGGGCTATCACCAGCGGTTAGCGGTACACGTATTTCTCGATGTAGGTGTACAGGTCGTTGTAGGCAAAATCTGGCACCTCGCTGGCATGGGTTGCGCTCTTGATCAGTGCCAAATGACATTCCTTCACCATTTCGTCTCGCTCCGCCATGGTATAGGGGCGATTGTCGATAACCGCTTTGTATTCAGCGTAGGCGTAAGCCTTCGTCGCCTCGGTGACGGTCAGTTTCCCTGCGGCATCTTTGGTGTAGGTGCTGTGGGCCTTTAAAGTCCGCTCTTTCAATGCGCCAAGCCCGCGTTCATACAAAAGGATCTGTGAGCCGCTCTCTTTTTTGGCGATGACCTCAATCGCGAGCAGGATGGCCTGCGCGTTATCCATGCTGGTCTCCAGCGCCGAATAGCTGACAAACCGCTCGAGTTCTTTTTTATCGAGGCTTCTGAGTGCCCGCTTGATGCTCGACACGTGTGCAAACGACTGGTCGCAGCCGACGATATGGGCTTCGAGCTGATAGCCGGGAGCAATACTCGCCAAGCCGGAAAAGCCAACATCGTCGAACGCGCACTCCATGATCAGGTTGTACCGTCGCGTGACTGCTTCGGCGAAGAGCTTATTGCCCAGCGCTCGAACGAATGATTCTGTATGGGCATAGGCATGCAGAACACCCTCCTTGATCATGTCTGTGTATTGCGGGTGTTTTTCCCGGTACTCGGGCAGGTAAAGGCGAACATGATTGGTAAACCGCCCTGAAGGCAGCAGGCTCTTTTCCAGCAGGTAGGTTTTGCCTGAACCCTGCAATCCTGCGGTCACCAACAATTTTGGCGGGGTCTCGGCGGTTTTACCGGCGAACAGCGTGGCCGTGATTTGATCGAACGCTTTGGTGACGTCCGCTTCGGTGTAGGTGTAATTCGGTGCTTCTGACATGCCTTGATCTCCTTATCAAAGAGCCGGGTGAAAGTGATAACCGGCCTTTTCAATAAAGTGTGCTTTCGACGATTGTTCAAATCGCTGATTGCTTCAAGGTATGTCAATGTTTTTAAAGGTAAAAAATCCTACTGCCCGGTGTGAAAAAGCGCTGGTTCAATCGACCACCAACGCGGAAGCAATTGCTTGACCTTGCTCTCGCCGAAGCGGTCATCGATCAACATCACCACCCCTTGATCCTGCTGGGTGCGAATCACCCGGCCTGCGGCCTGGACCACTTTTTGTACTCCGGGATAAAGATAGGTGTAGTCGTAGCCGGCACCGAAAATCGCAGCCATGCGCCGTTTCAGTTGTTCATTGACCGGGTTGAGCTGTGCCAGCCCGAGGGTGGCGATGAACGCGCCTATCAGTCGCGCGCCGGGCAAATCGATGCCTTCGCCAAACGCTCCGCCAAGCACGGCGAAACCGACACCCTGGCTGTTTTCGGTGAATTGATCGAGAAATTGCTGGCGCTGTTCTTCACCCATGCCACGCGACTGCGACCACAGGTTGATCTGCGGATGTCGTTCGGCCAACAACTGCGCGACTTGCTGCAAGTAATCGAAACTGCTGAAAAAGGCCAGGTAGTTGCCAGGCCGCTGGCTGAACTGCTGGGCAATCAGCTCGACGATGGGTGCAAGCGATGCCTGGCGATGGACAAAGCGGGTGGAGATCCGGTTGACGATGTGCACTTGCAACTGATCGGCATGAAACGGCGATTCAACGTCAATGCATACCGTGTTCGCCGGTGTGCCCAGCAAGTCGGCGTAATAGTGCCGAGGGCTGAGGGTTGCGGAGAAGAGCACGGTGCTGCGTGCAGTGGTCAGGCGTGGGCCAATGAAACCGGCAGGCACCACGTTGCGCAGACACAGTTGCGAGAGGTTGCGCTTTCGATCGAGGTCGCGCTTGGTGATATCGAACAGGTACTGCTCATCAAAGAGCTCGGCCACCCGGCCAAATTGCAGCATCTCGAAATAGAAGTTCTGTAATGCGCTGTCCAGGCCTTGGGGATGATCGTTCAGGTAATCACCGATACTGGCACTGCATGACGACAGTGCCTGAAGCAGCTTTTCCGGAGCCTTGTCATAGGCCTGATAGGCGCCGAGTTGCTGGTTATGCAATGCATTCCATTCACGATTGACCCGTTGCAGCGGTTTTTTCAAGGCCTCGGGGGCAATTTTTCGCACATCGTTGAGGGCCGCTTGGTCGAGGCTGGCGCTGTACATCTGCCTGCCGCGCTCCACCAGATTGTGGGCCTCGTCCACCAATACGGCGACTTTCCATTGGTTGGCCTGGCAGAGCCCGAACAACAACGCACTGAAATCGAAATAGTAGTTGTAGTCAGCCACCACCACGTCGGCCCAGCGCGCCATTTCCTGGCTCAAGTAGTAAGGGCAGACGTCGTGCGCCAGGGCGACTTCACGCAGCGCACTCTGGTCCAGCATGTGCACATGGCTGGCAGCCAGGCGTGCGGCGGGCAAGCGATCATAGAACCCCCGCGCCAGCGGGCAGGACTCGCCATGGCAGGCGTTGCCCGGATGCTCGCAAGCCTTGTCCCGGGCGACCATCTCCAGCACCCGCAAGGGCGGTGCGTCGGCACTTCGGGCAATCACTTGCGCGGCGTCCAAAGCCAGTTTGCGCCCGGGGGTTTTCGCTGTGAGAAAGAACACCTTGTCCAGTTGCTGCGGTGCCAGAGCCTTGAGCATTGGAAACAGGGTGCCAACGGTTTTGCCGATCCCGGTCGGTGCCTGGGCCATCAGGCATCGGCCGGTGCTGACGGCCTTGAACACCGATTCGGCGAGATGACGCTGGCCCGGCCGGAAACCGGCATGGGGAAACGCCAGTTGCTGCGCCGCACGATTACGCGCTTCGCGATGGGCCATTTCCTGTTCGGCCCAGTGCAAAAACAGACTGCAATGCTGCTCGAAAAACAGCCGCAGTTGCTCGGCGGTGAAACCCTCGACCAGACAGGTTTCCTTTTCGCTGACGATGTCGAAGTACACCAGCGCCAGGTTGATCTGCTCAAGTTGCAGTTTTTGGCACATCAACCAACCGTAGATTTTTGCCTGGGCCCAGTGCAGTTGACGGTGATTGTCCGGTTGTTTGCTCAAGTCGCCACGGTAGGTTTTGACTTCTTCGAGGCAGTTTTGCCCCGGATCGTAACCGTCCGCCCTGCCCTTGACCTTCAGGCTCTTGAACAACCCTTCCAGCGCGACTTCACTTTGATAGCCCTCGCTGCGCCGGGAGGCCACCGTGCGATGGCCGACAATGCCTTCGAGCGCCGTCGGCGACGGTGTGAAGTGCAGGTCCAGGTCGCCGACCTTCGCGGTGAACTCACACAGCGCGCGCACGGCAATGCTGTAGCTCAAGCGTCTTGCTCCGCCCATTGCACGTAGCACACGGCAATCGGCATGTGGTGTTCATGGCAGAACTCCAGCCAGCGCAACTGGTTATCCTGCAAGCGATCTCCCGGGCCTTTGACTTCGATCATGCGGTAGGTTTTTTCCTGCGGCCAGAACTGGATCAGGTCCGGCATGCCGGCGCGATTGGCCTTGATGTCAAGCAGCAGTCGATTGAACCAGTGCTTGAGATGTTCCGCCGGCAAACAGTCCAGCGCCTGTGCGAGTAATTCTTCGCTGAGCACGCCCCAGAATACGAACGGCGACTGCACGCCCCACTTTTCGATAAAGCGCTCCTGGATGGTGTGCCGATAACGACCGTCGTCGAGTTGCGCCAGGCACGCCTGGAACAGGTTGGAGCGGCGTTCGTGGAAATCCTCGTTGAGCAGGTCCACCGGCCCGCGCTGGAACGGGTGGAAAAAGGCCCCGGGCAACGGTGCGAAAATCGCCGGCCAGCACAACAGGCCAAACAGCGAGTTGATCAAAGTGTTTTCTACGTAATGCACCGGTGCCTCGTCTTGCGAGAGGTGCGTCTGTACGTAATGTTCCACCGATAAGGCCAAATCGGTTCGCGGCAATTGCAGGTCCAGCCGCAGCATTTGCCGGGGCGATGCGCGTTTCATTGGCGGGCCACCGAGCTTGCGTCGCAGCCTTGGCAGCACCCGGAGCAGGCCCTGTTGCTCGGCGGCGCTCTCCGGCGCTCGCTCGGCATCGGTGGCCAGCTCCAGCGCCAACGCATATTCTGCGCAGCGCTCCAGCACGCGGATCAACCTCAGCCGCGCGCCGGGGTATCGGCATTGACGATACAGCGCCAGCGCCGAGGCGAAATCGGCAATGCGCTCGCAATGCTGAGCGATCTGGAACAGCAGCTTATCGCGACGCCTTTGCAGCCAAGGGTTGCTCAATGCCAGCCCGTTTACCTGCGCAACGACATCAGCCAGCGCCTCGCCCGCTTCGAACAGTTGCTGGCATTGGTAAAGGTACATGCAGGCGTCTACGTCCTCACGGCTACGCAAGCCTCGGGAATCGGCGGAAAACTCGACCTTTTCGTAGGTAAAGATGCCAAGGTCGGCCAGCACGAACTCGGACCAATCCTGGTAAAGATTGCCAAAAAACATCAAGCGCAGGCGATCACACAAGCTCATGATGGTCAGGCTGAACAAGCGGTCGTCCAGCGCAGGAGACCACTGATTGAAACTGCGCGCCTCAGGGAATCGATCACTCAGCGCCGGCAGCCAATCGGTCTTTTTCCCCTTGGGTTGATCGATTACCGAACCCAGGCACTCGAGGATCTCGGCCTTGAGCAGCACATCGAACAGTTCTTCGATCGACAGCGGCATCTGTTCATCGACCCAACCCAGCCCCAGCAGCGGGCCGGCAGCGTCGGCGATGTCACCAATCTCGGTGTAATGCAGTTTGCCGGCCCTGAAATGAATGCCCTTGCGCATGACCATCCGCACCAGCAATGCACGGGATTCGCGTGCCAGCCCCTTGAAGTCGCGAATAAAGCAGTGCTCTTCTTCGGTCAACACGTCGGCGTAGCGATGTTCAAGCCAATCAATGACTTGCATGAAGTTGTTCAAGTAATAGAACGGATCGTCGAGGGGATTTGCAGTCACAGGAAATGGCGGCCATGGCAAGCGAAATACTGGTTATGCGTACAGATACCAGCAACGGCCTGCCCGGTGCAAACGGAAAAGGATAAGCGGCGGCGCTGCGAGGTATTTTTTCCGCCGTGGCGAACTTTTTGTCGATCCACGGCACCAACCGCGTTACAGGTGCTGTCGTGCGCTACAGGCACAGCGTTTCTTTGTTTGAGAGGTGGTTATGAATATCAAGACTCTGGGATTGCCCCTGGCGGCAGCAGCCTTTCTGGCATTAGCCGGTTGCTCGACGCCCACCGTGGTGACCCTGCAGAACGGCACCCAGTATTTGACCAAGGACATGCCGAAAACCAAGACCAAGGATGGCTTCTTCGAGTTCGAGGATATTTCCGGGGCGAAGGTCAAGGTCAAGGCTGACGAAGTGACCACGATTCGCCAGGAAGACTGAAGCGCACGTCATCGATCATCGCGAGCAAGCTGATGTGTGGATAACGACCGCTACGCGGCCGGACGCAGGCTTCGCCAGCTGCTACAAAAGCCAGCGTCCACCCTGTAGCAGCTGCCGAAGGCTGCGTTCGGTTGCGAAGCAGCCGCAAACCTGCAGGCTCAGTCATCAGAGCCAACACGCGTCCCATAACGGATAGTCATGAACTCGCTGAACAAGCCCTGCGCGGATGGGGTTGGCGACGATATATCGAGCAAGACTTTTGACGTCTTGTTCCCGGCGAACGGCGCGATCGTGATAGCCCTTTTGCCAAAGGCGCCCTCGCCGCTTCAGCGCTTGATTCACGGCCAGACTGCTGCGGGACTTGATTCTGCACATCAGCTCACCC
Organism: Pseudomonas azerbaijanoccidentalis; assembly: GCF_019145495.1. Lineage (GTDB taxonomy): Bacteria > Pseudomonadota > Gammaproteobacteria > Pseudomonadales > Pseudomonadaceae > Aquipseudomonas > Aquipseudomonas azerbaijanoccidentalis. Next base: position 614,482 of record NZ_JAHSTU010000001.1, read on the forward strand.
AACGTTTTATCCTGCAACTGCACAAGGCAATGCAGATGATCCGGCATCACTACCCAAGCCAGAAAAACAGCCAGACCGTCCTCCTGCGCCCGATGCAATTCCCCGACAACCAACCTGCCCAACCGCCAATCAGAGAAAACCGGCTTCCGCTGATCAACCACCGCTGTTAACAGATAAACGCGTCCCGATTCCGAGTAACGACCAATGCGAAGATCAGCGGCCTTCAAACACTCAGGCATTCCCTTGCCTCCATTCCATCGAAAGAGGCAGGGAATTTAACGTTATAAAACGTTCGATCGCACCAGCAAAAAGCTACAAGACTTGACTGATCAACTACCCGTACGAATCTTGTTCCAGACCCGCGTACGAATCCGGTCGATGTTCAGGGGCATGGCTTCCAGGGCGAACAACTTGCCCATCATTTCCGGGCTCGGGTAGACCTTGGTGTCGTTCTTAATTGTCGGGTCGATCAAACTATCGGCCTGTTCGTTGCCGTTGGCGTAATGCACGTAGTTAGTGATGCTGGCCATCACGTCCGGGCGCAGCAGGTAGTTCATGAAGGCATAGCCGGCCTTCTCGTCCGGGGCATCGACGGGCATGGCGACCATGTCGAACCAGATGGCTGCGCCTTCCTTGGGAATCGCGTAACCGATGTCGACGCCGTTCTTGGCTTCTTTCGCGCGGTTTTCCGCCTGCAGGATGTCGCCGGAGAAGCCGACCGCCACGCAGATGTCACCATTGGCCAGGTCGCTGGTGTACTTGGACGAATGGAAGTAGCTGACATAAGGCCGGACCTTCATCAGTAAGGCTTCAGCCTTTTTGTAGTCTTCCGGGTTTTTGCTGTGATGCGGCAGGCCCAGGTAGTTGAGCGCTGCTGGTAACAGTTCAGGGCCGTTATCGAGGATGGCCACGCCGCACTTTTGCAGCTTTTGCATGTTTTCCGGTTTGAAGATCAGGTCCCAGGAATCCACCGGCGCGTTATCGCCCAACACCGTTTTGACTTTGGCAATGTTGTAGCCGATGCCGGTGCTGCCCCACAGGTACGGGAAGCCGTGTTCGTTGCCCGGATCATTGGTTTGCAGGGCCTTGAGCAGCACCGGGTTGAGGTTCTTCCAGTTCGGCAACTGGCTCTTGTCGAGCTTCTTCAGCGCCCCGCCTTCGATCTGCCGCGCCATGAAGTGGTTGGACGGGAACACCACGTCGTAACCGGATTTGCCGGTCATCAGCTTGCCATCGAGGGTTTCGTTACTGTCGTAGACGTCGTAGGTGAAAGCGATGCCGGTTTCTTTCTGGAAATTCTTGGTGGTGTCCGGCGCGATGTAGTCCGACCAGTTGTAGATTTTCACCGTGTCAGCCGCCTGGCTGATGGATGCGACCAGCATCAGCGGGGCCAGTGTCAGTGTCTTTCGGATCATGAGTCGATTCCTGTATGGGTTTGTTTTTGTTGGCAGGCAATCAAAGGATCAGCTTTTGTTTTTAAAAGAATTCAGAAAATCAAAACGTAGGTCTTGCGCACGGTTTCCTGGATATCCCAGATGCCGAGGCTATTGGCGGGCAACATCAATGCATCGCCGGCTTCGATGTGCAGGGTTTCGCCATCGTCCGGAGTGAAGGTGCAGCGTCCCTGGATGAAGTGACAGAATTCCTGGGCAACGATCTGCCGCCGCCAGCGACCCGGAGTACATTCCCAAACGCCGGTCTCGACGCCGTCGTCGCGTTCGACACTGGTGGTCGACGCCACAGCCACAGGCGTACCGAGTGGCACGGCGACCGGGTTCGACTCCTCCAGCTTCAGGGTTGCGGTGTTTTTGAATTGCGTGATGCTCATGGGAATACCTGTGGTTGTAGAACGCGTTTACTGCATGAAACCTTCCATGAACCCCGCCACTCCACTGGCGAGTTTGCGCCGCCAAGGTGCAGTGGCCGGGTTGGCAAGGGTCTGGTCTTCGTGGACAAAGCTGCGAATGATTGCGTTGTAACCGAGCCAGCGGCACGGTTCGGGCTCCCAGGCCCGAAGCGAATCGAGACGGCCCTGGGGAATGACCCACGGCTGACGGACCAGCTCGGTGTCGCGTTGCAGGATCAGGTCGGCCAATGTCCGCCCGCCCAGGTTGCTGGCACCTACGCCCTCGCCGCCATAGCCACCCGACAAGGCAATGCCACTGGCCTGATCGCAGAGCATGTGCGGTTTGAAACGCCGGGACATGCCAAGGTTGCCGCCCCAGCCGTGGGTGATTTGCACGTTCTTGAGTTGCGGGAACAGTTCGCCGAACAGATAGCGACGCAGCTCGATTTCGCTGCTTGTCAGGTCGAAGTCATGGCGTAACTTGCCGGCAAACTGATAGCCGCCCCGGGCGCCGAAGATCAACCGGTTGTCTGCGGTGCGTTGGCCGTAGGTGACCTGACGGCTGCTTTCACTGAACGCCTGGCCACCGCTCAGACCGATTTCGTCCCAGGTTGCAGCAGACAGTGGTTCGGTAGCGACAATCAGGCTTTGCACCGGTAATTGATAACGACCTAATGGCGGCAGCGTCACCGAATAGCCTTCTACTGCCGGCACCACCCAGCGACTGCGCACCGAAGCTTTCGCCGTGCGCAGACTGCCGGACTGCCATTGCGTCACGGGGCTGTTCTCATAGATCCGCACCCCCATGCGCTCGACCGTCCGCGCCAGGCCCCGTACCAGTTTGGCCGGATGAATCGTCGCCACATGCGGCGCGTAGATGCCGCCGTAGGGTTTGGCGACGCGAATCTGCTGCGCCAGTTGCTCAGGGCTGAGCCAGCGGTAATCGTTTTCGTTGAGCCCTTGCTTGTAGAGTTTGTCCAGATACTGTCGCAGGCTGGTTTGCTGTTCCGGATAACGGGCCGCGCAGTAAAGTGCCCCGCCCTTGCGGTAATCACAGTTGATGCCTTCACGTTCCAGGACAATCTCTACCTCATCCGGAATGTTGTGCAGCAAATCATAGGAAGCCCGGCGCTGTTCAGGCGACAGGTCGGCCAATAGCCGATCCTCGCCCAACAGGTTGCCCATCAACCAACCGCCATTGCGCCCTGATGCGCCAAACCCGGCGGTCTGCGCTTCGATGATGGCGATATTCAACCCGGGAGCCAGACGTTTGAGGTAGTAAGCCGTCCATAAACCGGTGTAGCCAGCGCCGACAATCGCGACGTCGAGGTCCAGATCCTGTTCCAACGCCGGCCGCGCCAGCAACGGCTCGTCGAGTTGGTCCATCCACAAACTGATAGTGCGCCACGCCGGCATGCAAGACTCCGCCACTGAAACTTCGATGGCGTTGATCCTAGTGCGAGGGCTTAAGCGCTGTCTTGCGCGCGTGCACGCAAAGAAATTTGTTTGGCGTAAGCCTTGGGCGACAGGCCGGTGTGTTGGCGGAAACAACTGTAGAACGCTGACAGTGAATTGAACCCGGCAGCGAACGCCAGCTCGTCAATGCGCAGCGGTGGCGCGGCGTTGTCCAGCGCCGCGAGCAGGTGTTGCAGACGCGCCTGGTTGACGTAGCGATAGAAGCTCTGCCCCAGCACTTGATTGAGCAGGTAGGAAATCTGATTGCGGCTGTAGCCGCATTCCTTGGCTACACGTTGCAGGTCAAGCTCGGGGTCGAGATAGGGTTGCTGGCGCTGGAAGTATTGCTGCAGGTCTTCAGCCATGAAGCTGAGCTGTCGCGGCGACAAACCGAGTCGACTGACCGCCGGCCGCTGAGTGCCGCTGCTTTTGCTGGCCGGCTGTTCATGCACCAGCGAAGCGTACTCGTTGACCCGCCAGATCAGCCCGTCCTTGACGGTAATCGCCTCACTGGCACGAAACGACACAAGCCCCTCGCCGCCACGCAGAGTGATGCGGTACTGAATGAACGCGGTGTTGCCGTCCAGGCGAATGCGGTCCGAATGTTCCAGGGCTTCATCCGGATCGCGGGGCATGCTGCTGCGCACGTATTCGCGCAATTGCTCAAGGCCCATCACCTGGTTCTGGAAAAAATCGTTGTACTGAATCTCGGGGTGATACAGCGCCATGACCCCGTCCAGATCCCGGTGCTTCCAGCGCAAGTGATAGCGCATGACCGTCTCGGCCGTGGCCTGGGTTTGTTGCGGGCCGTCATCCTCGGCGTGCATAAAGCTCTCGACCTGAAAAAGCCGAGCTTGCCCAACTTCGGCTTTCGCTTCAATGACTAAACGGGCAGCGGCTTTTTTGCGTAAACGTTTGCGCAATAGGCCAAGAATAAAAAATGCGACGCAATCGCCAAACGGCCTGAAAATTCCACATTTTTTTCACATTCAGGTGCTACTTTTAAAGTCTGTCATCGGTTGAGCCATTGAAGGCTCTTCCCTCCTAACGTGAGCTAAAGGAAGCGCTCGATGAAGAAGGCGGGCAACACATGAATAAAGGGTTCAGCAAAGTCACTTTTCCAAACGCCTGCCAGCTGATGCGCTGGCATTTTCATCCCATGGGTTTCGAGGCGAGCATGGATGCGCCGGGCAGCATGATTGCCCGTTTGTTTGATCGAGCAACTGGCGAGACCATGATCGCCATAGCCGGTATCCCGTGTGCGACGGTGATGAATGCCGCCGATGTGGAGCGAATCATCGAAGCCGTGGAAGATGAACTTGAAGCGTTCATTCCCCCGGTGGCCCTCAGGAGTTACGCCTGAAGGTTACGAGCACAAAAAAAGCCCACGTTTATGTGGGCTTTTTGTTGGGCGAAATTCACAAATCGCAGCCTTCGGCAGCTCCTATGCTTGGCCTTGGCGATGATCGGCAAAGAACGCCTTGCCCTTACCGATCCGGTCGGAGGCCTTGGGCATGTTGGCGGCTTGATTGTCCGGGGTATCGACATACCAGTAGCAATGACTCACGGCGCGGGTAATACCGACGTAGGCCAGGCGCAGAATTTCATCTTTCTGCGCATTGTCGTACGGCTCGTTGTCCCCAGCCTTGCCCAGGCCCGCCATGCGATACACCTGATTTTTGTATGGTGAACTGGTCAGGTGCTGGCAATCGCCAAGCAGAAAAACCGCGTCTGCCTGCAAGCCTTTGGCGCTGTGGTAGGTCAATTGCTTAATGCGCCGCGCGTCATACGGCAAGCTAGAATCAACATTAACTACAGGCTGAATATGCCCCTCTATCAATGACTTATCGCTACTTTTTCGATAAAGCATCAAGATCGAATCGCCCTTTCGGTAGTGCTCCATCAGCCTTTGCGCCATGCCTTGGTCATCCCGATCCAGCACGTTGACCGGCAGCAACGCCTTCGGCTCGCCGCTGGCCTTGGCCTTCTTGCCTGGGATCGCCGGCGCCGCACGCACGATGTGTTCGGCGGCGTCGATGATGTGCTGATGACTGCGGTAATTATCGCTGAGCATGACTTTGGTGGTGCTTGGCGACGAAAACTCCTTGTTGAACTCCATGAAGTAACTCGGCGAACTGCCGCGCCAACCGTAAATCGATTGCCAGTCGTCCCCTACGCACAGCAACGACGAGCGCTGTGCTCCGCGACCGACGTGCATGGCCGGTCCGCGACTGCGGATTTCCGCCAGGCTGGCGCGGATCCACGAGACAATCTGCGGCGATACATCCTGAAATTCGTCGATCATCAGATGCGACAGCGGCCGCAATAACTCATCGCTGAGCAACTTGAGGTTTTCCGGCGAGTGTTCGCTAAACAGGGCGAACATCCGGTTGTAGGTCATGATCGGCGGCTTCTGGTCGAGCAAATGGTCTTCCAGCGCTCGCCAGAACAGACTCAAGGCCTCGAAGAACAATCGGTCCGGGTCATCCTTGCCAAAGCTCATCTTGCCCACGGCGGTCGGTACGTCGAGGCCGAGGTTTTCGATAAACCCGGCGGCAGCGACAAAACTGTCGAGCAAGGGTGCGGAAGCAAGCTCACCCTTGACCTTGTAATCGAAACCAGGCCCAGCACTGGCATCCCCGGCCAGCGAAGCCAAAACACGTTTTGATGATTCGTAACTATCAAGCCATATCAATGGCTTACGGCAGAAAGCTTGAAACAGGGTGCGTTTCACCGCCCATTCCGCGCGCACGCTCAGCTTAGCGTTGGGACGCGCCACCTGCGGGTTTTCCCGAGGATCGAAGCCCAGCACCACCCAGGCATCCAGCGACGGAATGTAGCCGTGGCAATGGAAGGTCGAGCCGTTGATATCGAATGTCTGACGATTAGGCTCTATGCCCTTGATCGGCCAGGCTTTGGCTCGAAACCACAGGTCCTCGATCGTGTCGCAGAGCTCTTCATCGCGCTTGGCGGCCAATTCGGTCACGGCCATGCGTTTTTGCACGTCCGGGTGGTCGCGCTCCAGCTCCTTGAGCTGCAAGGCGTGGCGCGACAGCGGCTTGATCAACTCGCGAAAGCGTTCGTCGCGGGTATGCAAGGCGTGATAGCAAGCATTGAGCTGCTGACGCTGGGCATCGTTGATGCGCAGGTCGAACGGATTGCTGTCCACCTCTTCCTCTGCGCCTTGCGCTCTCAGGCTGAGGTTTTCGAAAGCTTGCAAACGCTCGAAACCCGGCAGGCTGCGCACCATGGGCAGAATCCGCGAGTGAAAGGTCCGCACCAGATCTCGCGCCTCTTTAAAGCTGAGCACACGCCCCCACAGCGCAAACAACTCAATCAGTTTGTTAATGAAGTCTTTGCGCGATTCGCGGGTGAAGGTCACCACCGTCATCGAACTCAGCTCGAATCCCAGGTACTGGGTCAGCAACACGATACGCAACACCAGCGTGGTCGACTTGCCCGCACCCGCGCCGGCGATCACCGAGGTCGACGGCGTATCACTGAAGATCATCTTCCACTGAGCAGCGCTCGGTTGAGCGTGAGGCGGCAACAGTCGGACAACGTCGGCCTTCATGCGTTTCTTCAGTTCGGCGGTCAACGGCAGGCGCCAATCGTCGAACAAATGATCATCAATGTTCGGCGGGCGATGCTCGGTACTGCGGGAGTCGCGTATCAGCAACACCTGCCGGCCTTCTTCCAGCCCTTCAAGCTTGCCTTCCTTAAAGCCGTAATCCACCCCGGCAATGTGCCCGCTGCGAAACCCGTCCGCCTGGCCGTGCAACCACGAGGCGCGGTGCTGTGCGCGAAGGCGAGTCAAGCCATGACCAAAAAACCGGGCGGCCAACCGCTTGAGCAGCGGCATCTCGGCCAGAGGACGAAGTTCAGGTGGAAGATCGGGGGTGTGCTGCGCCACGCGGACGGACTCCAGGGTCTGAGACGGTTGAGGCTATGGTGTCTGGATTTGCCTTTGAGTTCTAGTGAAATGCTTACGACTCATTGGCTTATGCGATGAACTGAAGGCTGGGTGAGAACGTTTCGAGCGGGTTTTATATCAATCCATTCGATTGTTATGAGGCATTTTTTACGCTTTTTATCGATTGTTGCCTGCTGGATGATGGCCGTCATCAACCACCGGTCTCGCTTCATGGACCCCGCATAGCGCCCATGACGAACCTTTCAGGAGACGATCATGCTTGAACTCAGACCTTTCAACTCGTTGGGTGGCGCTCACCACGGCTGGTTGGATGCCCATCATCACTTTTCGTTCGCCGAGTACCACGACCCCAAACGTATGAACTGGGGCAACCTGCGGGTGTGGAACGATGACGTGATCGCTCCCGGCACCGGTTTCCCGCAGCATCCGCACCGGGACATGGAAATCATCACCTACGTGCGTGAAGGTGCGATTACCCACCAGGACAACCTGGGCAACAAGGGCCGCACCGAAGCCGGGGACGTTCAGGTCATGAGCGCCGGCACCGGGATCGCCCACAGCGAATACAACCTGGAAGCAACGCCGACCAAGATCTTCCAGATCTGGATCATCCCCAACGAATCCGGCCTGGCACCTTCGTGGGGCGCCAAACCGTTCCCCAAAGGTCAGCGCGAAGGTTTCGTGACCCTGGCCAGTGGCAAGGCCGGCGATGATCAGAGTCTGCGTATCCGTGCCGATGCCCGTTTGGTGGCGGCGAACCTGAAGGCCGGTGAAACCGCTGAATACCGTTTGGACAGTGGTCGTCGCGCTTATCTGGTACCGGCCACCGGTGTCATTGAAATCAACGGCTTGCGTGCACAAGCTCGCGACGGTGTTGCGGTTGCCGATGAGCAGGTGCTGCGCGTCACGGCCATTGAGGACAGCGAGATCGTGTTGGTGGATCTGGCTTGATCTGATAGTTTTCGGGCAAAAAAAGGGGCGACCGTTAATGGTCGCCCCTTTTTATTCAGCGGTGCTTCGACTGACGCCATCGCGGGCAAGCCCGCTCCTACAGGGTATTGCGCAATCCTTGTGGGAGCGGGCTTGCCCGCGATGAGGCCGTCAGCTACTTCCCAGAAATAGCGCCATCCACCAACGTCTGAGCCTCTGCCACCAATTGCTTGAGGTGGTCATCGCTGATAAAGCTTTCGGCGTAGATCTTGTAGATATCCTCAGTGCCCGATGGACGCGCCGCGAACCAGCCGTTCTCGGTCATGACCTTCAGGCCGCCAATCGCCTGATCGTTACCTGGCGCATGACTAAGGATGCTCTGGATGGCTTCGCCCGCCAGTTCGGTCGAGGTGACCTGATCCGGCGACAACTTGCTCAGCAGGGCTTTCTGCTGCGGATTGGCCTTGGCGTCGACGCGCACCGAGAACGGCTCACCCAGCTCATCGGTCAGGGCGCGATAGGCCTGGCTCGGGTCGCGGCCGGTGCGAGCGGTCATTTCAGCGGCCAACAACGCCGGGATCAAACCGTCCTTGTCGGTGCTCCAGACGCCGCCATCCTTACGCAGGAACGAGGCCCCGGCGCTTTCTTCACCGCCAAAGCCCAGCGAACCGTCGAACAATCCATCCGCGAACCATTTGAAGCCAACCGGCACTTCATACAAGCGACGACCCAGGCGCTTGGCCACACGATCGATCAGGCCGCTGCTGACCACGGTTTTGCCGACGGCGGCATCGGCGCGCCATTGCGGGCGGTTCTGGAACAGGTAATCAATGGACACCGCCAGGTAATTGTTCGGCGCCAGCAGACCACCGGACGGCGTTACGATGCCGTGACGGTCGTGATCCGGATCGCAGGCAAACGCCACATCAAAGCGCTCTTTCAGTCCGATCAGGCCCTGCATGGCGTGAGTGGACGATGGGTCCATGCGAATCTGGCCATCCCAGTCGACCGTCATGAAGCGGAAGGTCGGATCGACCTGAGTGTTCACCACGTCCAGGTCCAGGCGGTAATGCTCGGCAATCGCCGACCAGTAGCGCACCCCTGCTCCGCCCAGCGGATCGACACCCAGGCGCAATTTGGCATCGCGGATGGCATCGAAGTCGATGACGTTGATCAGGTCGGCAACGTAGGTGTTCAGATAATCGTGACGGTGGGTGGTGCTGGCCTTCAACGCTTGCTCGTAGCTGATACGTTTGACGCCCGCGAGCTTGTTGCTCAGCAGTTCATTGGCCTTGGCTTCGATCCACTTGGTGATGTGGGTATCGGCCGGGCCACCGTTGGTGGGGTTGTATTTGTAACCACCGCTTTGCGGCGGGTTGTGCGACGGCGTGATGACGATGCCGTCCGCAAGGCCCGAGGTGCGCCCGCGGTTGTAGCAGAGAATCGCGTGGGAAATCGCCGGGGTCGGGGTGTATTCGTCGCCTTCGGCGATCATCACGGTCACGCCGTTGGCGGCCAGCACTTCCAGCGCGCTGGCACCTGCCGGAGTAGACAGCGCATGGGTGTCAATGCCGACAAACAGCGGACCATCGATGCCCTGCGCTTCGCGATACAAGCAGATCGCCTGGCTGATGGCCAGAACGTGCCATTCGTTGAAACTCAGGTCGAAGGAGCTGCCTCGGTGCCCAGACGTGCCAAAAGCCACGCGCTGGGTCGAAATGGCGGCATCAGGCTGGCCGGTGTAATACGCCGTAACCAGTCGCGGGATGTCGACCAACAATTCTGCCGGAGCCGGTTTACCCGCATATTGACTGAGTGTCATGCAAAACCTCTGAAATAGAGTGGTTCAGGAATTGGAACGCAGTTTACTGGCAGTTTGACCGCCGCGCGACGTTATCGATCCCGGCCCGCCGCTCGCACAATGTTATAAAACGCGAGCATTGCGCGAGACGCGGTTTTGCGCTCAACCCATCGACTCCATTCGCAGCGCGTCGGCCAGCAAACCCAAGGCATGCGCGAGCTCTTGTTCGTTACCAACGCTATGGCTCAAACGCAGATGTTGTGCGTGCAAACCCTGGAGGCTGAACAGCTCTCCCGGCGCGACAACCACTTGCTGCTTAAGCAGACGCTGGAACACCTGACGCACATCCACCCGACGCACCGGGCGCACCCACACGGTAGCACCGCCCTGCGGCTCTACGAAACGCACAGTGTCGACCAGTCGCTCTTGCAGCAACTGGATCATCTGCACCTTGCCGTCCTTGAGCCGGCGCCGCAGCAATTGCAGGTGCTGATCGATGCGTCCGTTGCCATACAAGCGGGCGATGGCTTTCTGGCGAATCGCAGACAAGCGGAAAGCACGCAATAGGAAGTGGCGCTGCAACTCCACGCCCAAATGACGTGAAAGCAAGTAACCAAAGGGCGCTTCCGGCCCCATGATTTTTTCGAAGGTGGAAAACACGATCAAGCGCTCCGGCGCCAGCAAATCGCGGAATCGCAAACCACCGGGTTCGAATCCAAGCTCTGCATAACAGTCGTTTTCCAGCACCCAGCAGTCATGCTGCCTCAACAATTGCGCGATAGCGTCGCGGTTGTCGTCGGAGGCCAGGCTGCCCCTGGGCATGTTCAGGGAGGATGAAACCATCACCAGACGCACGGGCTCGACTTCCAGCAGCTCCTCGAGGAGGTCGTGGTCGAGCCCCCCGTCAACCATCACCGGCCATTCGATGACTCGAACACTTGCCGTTTCCAATAAACGAAGGATTCCCCAGTCACACGGTGATTCGACCACGACTGTGGCGCCCTTGAGCGCCAGCACCGCGATCAGGATTTCCAGCACACCACGAAGATCGGCGCCGATGTAGACATCGTCAGCGTGCCAGCAACGCAACGGCGAAGTGGTGTAGCGCGCCGCCAGTGCCCTGCGCAATTCCAGTTCACCGCAGGGCTGGGAATGCGTTTGCGGCTGTCTTGGATACTGACGCAGCAACTCGCGCTCCAGCAGCAACAACGGGCTGTCGATGGGCTGCAACATCGCCGGGTCGTCGGTGCTCAGGACCAGCATGCCCGGGCGACGAGCGTTGACATAGAGGCTCTCGAGCAAATCATTACCGCTGTAAAGCGTGTTTGCAGCAGGCACCGGTTGCGCGAAGTAGCCTGACTTGGCCACCGAATACACCCGACCTTCTTTTTCCAGTAGCGCGTACGCGTACTGAATGGTCGAGATCGATACATTCAACCGCTCCGCCAATTGCCGCAACGAAGGCAAGCGTACGCGCGCATCATTGACGGGTTCATCGATGAGCTGGGCCAGGTAGCGATAGACCGCCTGATACGCGAAGTCGGTTTCACGCGGCGCTTTCATGGGGACAGGCCGCAGGCGCGGTAATTGAAGCTCACCCTCAACCACCGGTTGACGATTCGCCCGGCCCGGATAAGTGTTCGTCTGCAGGATCAGCGCTGACATCGCCGATGACCAGCTCAGCCACCCTGCCCTCATCCACCGCCGCCGACTTCATGCGATACAAGTCACTCACCAGATTGACAGGCAGACCGCTGACATCCATCAACCATTGCTTGATCTGATCCGCCACCGGGTGCCCCTGCATGGCGCGGTGCAAATCAGGCAACGCCACCAGCATGCCGGGATGACACCGGCGCAGGAAGCGTTCAAGCGTAGCGCCCTCATCGACAAAAGGCGCAAACAACAGGCACACCAACTGCGCCTCGCTCAACCCCGGGCCGTGTTGCAGCTCAATGGCGGTGCGCGCGCGCTGTTCGGCAAGGGCCTTCGGGTTGCCGAAGGCTTCCATCGCCTGTTCGCACAAGCGCTCCGGCAGTTGCTTGCGGCGCATCATCACCAAGGCCCGTTGCAGGTATTCGCCAACGCCCTCCTCATAGGTGCGCCCTTGCACAAAACAGGCGTCCAGCCCTCGCAAGTGCGCACAGACCGGGAGACTGGTGTAGTCGTTGTCACAGAGTTGAGCCGCCAGTTCGTCCGCCTGGAAGCCGAGAAACTCGGTGAGCAGCGGCCAACGCTCTTCCAGATTGCTGACCAGCATGTCATGGATATCGATCAGCGTGGCGCGGCGGCAGGTTTCAAAATTGTCGGCCGGACGCCACGGCTGGCGATCCGGCTCGGCATAAAACCGCCGGTAACCATGGCCGCCCAGGTCGTCGAGCAGCGCGAACAATCCTTCATAGCCAGGCTCGTGGTGCCCGGTGATGTTATGACCGGCCTTGGTGGCAGCGCGCTTGAGCCCTTCCATGAAACGCTTCTGCTGGCGCGGCGAATCGTTGCTGATCAAGGCATCGACGCCATGATTCCAGCGGGAGATTTGCCCCCAGAACTCGCCAGTGGCCAGGTAGCCGTTGTCCCACAGGTCGAGCGGCCCGTCCATGGACCGAACGTGGCCGATCATCAGCAGATTGGTACGGTCGGACTCACGGCCAGCCTTGGTGATCGGCGCCACGGGATCAAACGCCAGAACTTCCCGATTATCGACCATCAGCACCTCGACCCGTGGATCGTCGTGGATAAACAGCGCGCTGTAGGTGCGATGTATGTTTTCCAGGGCCATTGGATCGGTGCTGTTGAGGCGCAAGGTCGCGACACGTAGCTGGAATGTTGCCGGCGCCCGGCTGGCGATGGTCAGTTGCGCGGCACGCAGCAACGCCAGGGCGTAGCAACTGTCACGGGAACCGGACTGAACAGCCAGGACTTTGAAGTCGCCGATTTGCTCCATGCCGCCAGCGGCCACCCCCAAGCGTTGAATCAACAACTGCAATGCCGTGCGTTCGGCCCGGGAAAAGAAACCCAGCAATCGCAGCAGCACTTGTTGATAAACGTTGCTCATGGCTTGTTCATGGATATTGGTCATCTGTATGTACCTGGATACTCGTCGTTCAATATCGCGCATATAGCTGGACGCACAGCGCAGGAGATTGACCTGAACATGGTTTGGTTACTGGTTATAGGGGTAAAGATTAGCACTTAAATATTCATATCAACATTTGAGCGCCTGGTGGGTTCCGGCAACCCTGCACAGGGTCGCTCACCCTTGAAGCCAGCGCAGACTGGGCTTCTCTGAATGGATTTCGATATCCTAGGAAATGTCTGACAGCGTCCCACAGACGTTTAACACAACAAATAAAGAAAGAAGTTGTCCGCGTCTGCCCAGCAACTGCGCAACTAGCTGCTAATTGTTGGGTAGTTGATAACCGCACGCTTTGAAAAGTATCAGCCTGATACTGCCCCATAGCTCATTCCTTGAGATGAAAGTAATCATTCAATTATCAGGGCTTAGATGATGATTAGAAGCTACAGATTGAGAGCAAAAACCAGTTCAGTTGCTGAACGGCTCCATTGACGGATCAATGGACAGTCTCATGTAGGAAAGTGCTGAAAGCAAAAGAGTCCGTGAGGGCACGGACTCTTTGAGAGGGTCAGACTGGCTCGACCTGGAGCGCAACCCTTTCGCGGCATGGGCATTCGTCCATGTAGCGGTGAGCTTCGACAAACTCGGCAAATGGAAACACCCGAGTCTTGAGCGGCAGCAGCACGCGGTCGGCGGTCAGCTGGTTGATGTCACGCAAGGCCCGTTGCAGTGCGACCTGGTCCTGGATGATGCCCAGTTCCGGCTTGCCGGTGAAGTTACCGATACAGTGCACGAAGAACTGAATGTTCTTCTGGAATGCCGCACAGGCCGGAAATGGCGTCTGGTTACCGCCTTGCAGGCCGTACAGAACCAGGCTGCCGCGTGGTGCAAGCACATCGCCCAACAGCGACATCTGTGGGCCGCCCAGGCCATCGAACACCACATCCACACCGCGGTTGTCGGTGATTTTGTTGATCCGCATCAGCAGATCTTCTTCCTCGGTGACGATCACTTTCTCGGCACCCAGCGACAACAGGTACTCACGCTCGTCCGCGGACTTGGTCGCGGCAATCACCCGCACACCCATGGCCTTGCCCAGTTGCACAAACGAGGGGCCGGCGCAGTGGCTGGCGTCAGTGACCAGGGCGAATTGCCCGGGTTTGACCCGTGCGAGATCGGCATAGCCGAAATAGGCAATCAACAGCGGCGTGTAATGCACGCTGGCTTCAATCGGGCTGAGCACATCAGGGTAACGGGTCAATGATGAGCGTGGCAGCACAATCAACTCGCCATAGACCGGATAGTCGTTCGGGCTTTGGGCCGGAAAACTGGCGACTTTGTCACCCACTGCCAAATCATCGACACCGTCGCCAACCGCCGTGACAACACCGGCCATTTCCTGGCCAAGGCCCGATGGCAGTTGAGCGCGGGACGACGCCAGGTTCTGACGCCAGAGTGTGTCGTACCAGCTGATGCCAATGGCTTCGACGCGCACCTGCACTTCACCCGGTGCAGGCAGAGCGGCCGCATGCTCTTCGCATTTGAGCACCTCGGCTGGACCAAACTTGTGAAAACGGATCGTGCGGGACATCGCAAACCTCGCCAAATGAACCTCTAATGCCATGAACTCTAGCTGGGCTTTCAACCCAACACTATCTGTGGCTATTAATAGTCGACATGCCTGTCATTGATTCCGCATGAGCGGCAACATCGTCAAATGTCGTAAGAAACCGCAGCAGCCTTTGTAGGAAAACTGAATTACTCGGTGCAGAGTACCAGCCTTTCCCCGTAATATTCCTGCTGGCCATTGTTCTCATATGGCCGCTCACGTCAAGTTTGCTGACTCTGCCAGGACTCCAGATGAATCGTAATGACCTGCGTCGTGTCGACCTCAACCTGTTGATCGTATTCGAAACCCTGATGCACGAGCGCAGCGTGACCCGCGCTGCCGAGAAGCTTTTCCTTGGCCAGCCAGCCATCAGTGCGGCGCTCTCACGCCTGCGCGGGCTGTTCGATGATCCGTTGTTTGTGCGCACCGGCCGCAGCATGGAGCCGTCCGCGCGGGCCGTGGAAATCTTCGCCCTGCTCTCGCCGGCGCTCGATTCGATTTCTACTGCCGTCAGCCGTGCGGCCGAGTTCGATCCTGCCACAAGTACGGCGGTGTTCCGCATCGGCCTTTCGGACGATGTCGAGTTCGCCCTGCTGCCGATGCTGCTTAAACGCCTGCGCGCCGAATCCCCGGGGATTGTGTTGGTGGTGCGACGGGTCAACTACATCCTGATGCCGGGATTGTTGGCCTCCGGCGAAATCTCCATCGGCGTCAGCTACACCACCGACCTGCCGGCGAACGCCAAGCGCAAAGTCTTGCGCCGCAGTTCACCTAAACTGCTGCGGGCCGATACCGTGCCGGGGCCGTTGAGCCTGGACGACTTCTGCGCGCGCCCGCATGCACTGGTGTCATTTGCCGGCGACCTCAGCGGCTTTATAGATGAAGAGCTGGAAAAACTCGGACGCAAACGCCACGTGGTACTTGCGGTGCCGCAGTTCAACGGGTTGAGCACTTTGCTGAGCGGGACCGACATCGTCGCGACCGTGCCGGATTACACGGCCGACGCGCTGACGGCGGCGGGTGGCGTGCGAGCCGAAGACCCACCCTTGCCGGTACGCAGCTTTGAATTGCACATGGCGTGGCGTGGGTCGCAGGATAACGACCCAGGGGAGCGCTGGTTGCGCTCGCGGATTCAGATGTTCTTTGGGGATCCGGATAGTCTGGCCTGATCCTGATGATGAATTGAGGCTGATGGCGCTATCGCCAGCAGGCTGGCTCCCACATTGGATTTTGGCGTTCACAAAACTCTTGTGGGAGCTAGCCTGCTAGCGATAGCGTCACCTCGGTTTCAGCCTGATTAATGCTTTTTCAGCAACACACAATTAACATCAAGCCAATTGATAGCCCGCTAACCAAAGGTGCATGCTAGAGAGCTGAGTCGGGTCTTATATCATTCCGAATGATAGTTACCTTCGGCTCATTCGATTCGTGAGATACAACCCCGCCGAGCATCATTCGCCAATCTCAACACATTGGCGGATGCATCCATGGAACAGTCATTCAAACATTTGCGCTTCCCGTTGGCTTTATTGGCCATGGTGGTGATCAGCGCTTGCGGCAAGGCTCCCGAAACTGCCGCCACGATGCCCGCGGCGAAAGTCAGCGTGGCCAAGGTGCTGGAACAACCGGTCAACGAATGGGACGAGTTCACCGGGCGCCTTGAAGCGCCGGAAACCGTAGAGATTCGTCCGCGGGTCTCCGGTCAGATCGATGAAGTGGCTTTCACTGAAGGTGCCTTGGTCAAGAAAGGCGACCTGCTGTTCCAGATCGACCCGCGTCCGTTCCAGGCTGAGGTCCGTCGTCTCGAAGCGTTGGTCGCCCAGTCCCGTGCCAACGCCACTCGCAGTGAAAACGAAGCCCAGCGCGGCGAACGTCTGCGCACCAGCAACGCGATCTCTGCCGAACTGGCCGATTCGCGCACCAGTGCTGCCCAGGAAGCACGCGCCGCTGTCGGTGCACTTCAAGCACAACTGGACCTGGCCAAGCTGAACCTCAGCTTTACTCGCGTCACCGCCCCTATCAGCGGTCGTGTCAGCCGCGCGGAAATCACCGCCGGCAACCTGGTGACCGCCGATACCACCCCGCTGACCAGCGTGGTCTCCACCGACAAGGTTTACGCCTATTTCGACGCCGACGAGCGTGTGTTCCTCAAGTACACCCAGCTCGCCCGCCAAGGCAAACGCGGTGCCACTACCCCGGTTTACATGGGTCTGTCCAATGAGGACGGCAACCCGCACCAAGGCGTGATGAACTTCATCGACAACCAGGTCAACCCCAAGACCGGCACCATCCGCGGTCGCGCCGTGTTCGACAACAGTGACGGCAGCTACACCCCAGGTTTGTACGCACGCCTGAAACTGGTGGGCAGCGGCACCTACAACGCCATGTTGATCAATGACGAAGCCGTCGGCACCGACCTCGGCAAGAAGTTCGTGCTCGTAATGGATGCCGACAACAACACCGCTTACCGCGCGGTCGAGCTGGGTCCGAAAATCGAAGGTCTGCGCATCGTGCGCAATGGCCTGAACAAGGACGACACCATCATCGTCAAGGGGCTGCAACGGGTGCGTCCTGGCTCGCCAGTCACCCCTGAAGTCATCCCGATGGCCAGTGAGCAAACCCTCGCGGCCCTTGCACAACAACGACAAGCGCTGGAAGCCAGCAACCTGCCCCAAGTCGCGCCTGCCCAAGTCGCGCCGGGTACGGCTGTGAAACTGGCTGCAGCGACCCCACGCGGTTAAGGGATAACGACTCCGATGAATTTTTCCCAATTCTTCATTTCACGGCCGATCTTCGCAGCGGTGCTATCGCTGCTGATCCTGATCGCCGGCGCCATCTCGCTGTTCCAGTTGCCGATCAGCGAATACCCGGAAGTTGTGCCGCCGACCGTTGTGGTCCGCGCCAACTTCCCGGGTGCCAACCCTAAAGTCATCGGCGAAACCGTAGCCGCTCCATTGGAGCAAGCGATCACCGGCGTCGAGAACATGCTGTACATGTCCTCGCAGTCGACCGCCGACGGCAAGATCACCCTGACCATCACTTTTGCGCTGGGCACTGACCTGGACAACGCTCAGGTGCAGGTGCAGAACCGCGTGACCCGGACCGAGCCGAAACTTCCCGAGGAAGTGACGCGCATCGGTATCACCGTGGACAAGGCGTCGCCCGACCTGACGATGGTTGTGCACTTGACCTCGCCGGACAAACGCTACGACATGCTCTACCTGTCCAACTATGCCCTGCTCAACATCAAGGATGAGCTGGCGCGCCTTGGCGGTGTGGGTGATGTGCAGCTGTTCGGTATGGGCGATTACTCGCTGCGTGTGTGGCTGGACCCGAACAAGACCGCTTCGCGTAACCTGACTGCAACCGATGTGGTGACCGCGATTCGTGAACAGAACCGTCAGGTAGCGGCCGGTGCACTGGGCGCGCCCCCTGCCCCGAATGCTCAAAGCTTCCAGCTGTCGATCAACACTCAGGGCCGTTTGGTCAATGAGGAAGAGTTCGAGAACATCATCATTCGCTCAGGCGACGACGGTGAAATCACTCGCCTGAAAGATATCGCCCGTGTCGAGCTGGGCTCCAGCCAATACGCCCTGCGTTCGTTGCTGAACAACCAGCCGGCGGTGGCGATCCCGATCTTCCAGCGTCCTGGCTCCAATGCCATCGACATCTCGAACCAGGTTCGGGGCAAGATGGATGAACTGAAGAAAAACTTCCCACAAGGCATGGACTACAGCATCGTCTATGACCCGACGATCTTCGTGCGCGGCTCCATCGAGGCGGTGGTTCACACCCTCTTCGAAGCGTTGATCCTCGTGGTGCTGGTGGTGATCCTGTTCCTGCAAACCTGGCGCGCCTCGATCATTCCGCTGGTGGCGGTGCCCGTATCGTTGATCGGTACGTTTGCGGTGATGCATTTGTTTGGCTTCTCACTCAACGCCCTGTCGCTGTTTGGCCTGGTACTGGCGATCGGTATCGTGGTGGACGATGCGATCGTAGTGGTGGAGAACGTCGAGCGCAACATTGAACTCGGACTGACACCGGTCGAAGCGACCAAAAAAGCCATGGGCGAAGTGACCGGCCCGATCATCGCCACGGCGCTGGTGCTGTGTGCGGTGTTCGTTCCAGCGGCGTTCATCTCCGGTCTGACGGGGCAGTTCTACAAGCAGTTCGCCTTGACCATTGCGATTTCGACGGTGATCTCGGCCTTCAACTCCCTGACTCTGTCGCCAGCACTGGCCGCGGTATTGCTCAAAGGCCACGACGCGCCGAAGGACCGATTCTCCAAGGTCCTCGACAAGTTGTTTGGCGGTTGGTTGTTCCGTCCGTTCAACCGCTTCTTTGAAAAGGCCAGCCACGGATATGTCGGTACTGTTGCCCGTGTGATTCGCTCCAGTGGTATCGCCTTGCTGCTGTACGCCGGCCTGATGGTCCTGACGTTCTTCGGTTTCTCCAGCACCCCGACCGGTTTCGTACCCGGCCAGGACAAGCAATACCTGGTGGCTTTCGCGCAATTGCCGGACGCTTCGAGCCTGGACCGTACCGAAGACGTGATCAAGCGCATGTCCGATCTGGCACTGAAACAGCCGGGCGTGGAAAGTGCGGTGGCCTTCCCTGGCCTGTCGATCAACGGTTTCACCAACAGCCCGAACGCCGGCATCGTGTTCGTGACCCTGAAACCGTTCGACGAGCGTAAAGACCCGAGCATGTCCGCCGGTGCGATTGCCGGTGCCTTGAACGGCCAGTACGCGAACATCCAGGAAGCCTACATGGCGATCTTCCCGCCGCCGCCGGTACAAGGTCTGGGCACCATTGGCGGTTTCCGTCTGCAAATCGAAGACCGGGGCAACCTGGGCTACGAAGAGCTGTACAAAGAAACCATGAACATCATCAACAAGAGCCACAGCGTTCCGGAACTGGCCGGCCTGTTCACCAGCTACACCGTGAACGTGCCGCAGGTCGATGCCGCCATCGACCGTGAGAAAGCCAAGACCCACGGCGTGGCCGTCAGCGACATCTTCGACACCCTGCAGATCTACCTGGGTTCGCTGTATGCCAACGACTTCAACCGCTTCGGGCGCACCTATCAGGTCAACGTTCAGGCCGAGCAACAGTTCCGCCTCGAATCCGACCAGATCGGCCAGCTCAAAGTGCGCAACAACAAGGGCGAGATGATCCCGCTGGCGACCTTCATCAAGGTCAGCGACACCTCTGGCCCGGACCGCGTGATGCACTACAACGGCTTCATCACCGCTGAAATCAATGGTGCGGCGGCCCCCGGCTACAGCTCCGGCCAGGCCGAAAAAGCCATCGAAAAACTGCTCAAGGAAGAACTTCCGAACGGCATGACCTACGAATGGACCGACCTGACTTACCAGCAGATTCTGTCCGGCAACACCGCGTTGTTCGTGTTCCCGCTCTGCGTACTGCTGGCGTTCCTGGTGCTCGCCGCTCAATACGAAAGCTGGAGCCTGCCACTGGCGGTGATCCTGATCGTACCGATGACCCTGTTGTCGGCCATTACCGGGGTCATTGTTTCCGGTGGCGACAACAACATCTTTACCCAGATCGGCTTGATCGTACTGGTGGGGCTTGCCTGTAAGAACGCGATTCTGATCGTCGAGTTTGCCAAGGATAAACAACTCGAAGGCATGAACCCGCTGGCCGCGGTACTCGAAGCGTGCCGCCTGCGTCTGCGGCCGATCCTGATGACCTCCTTCGCGTTCATCATGGGTGTTGTGCCACTGGTGTTCTCCAGCGGTGCCGGCGCCGAGATGCGTCATGCGATGGGTGTGGCGGTGTTCTCCGGGATGCTCGGGGTGACGTTCTTCGGTCTGTTGCTGACGCCAGTGTTCTACGTACTGATTCGTAACTTTGTCGAACGCGGTGAGGCACGCAAGGCCGCCAAAGCGCTGAAACTGCAAAATCAGCTGGAGTCGCATTGATGAGTTTGAAAGCTTTCCTGCCGAGCCTGCTGGTACTGGCGCTCAGCGCCTGTGCCGTTGGCCCGGACTACAAGACCCAAACCCTTGAACCGGCCAACATCACCAGCGCTACCGATGGTGCGGCCGGTCAGAAGAACTTTGACCGCTCGCGTTTCGAAGGCATCTGGTGGCAGCAATTCGAAGACCCGACCCTCAACCAGCTCGTGACCGAGTCGCTGAAGGGCAACCGTGATTTGCGTGTCGCCTTCGCCCGCTGGAAAGCGGCCCGGGCGATCCGCGATGACGTCAGCAATGACGCCATGCCGACCATCACCAGCCGGGTCAGCAGTGACCTGGCCAAAGGTCAGATTCCTGGTCAGACCACCGACCGGGTGAGTAGCGAGCGCTACGACCTGGGGCTGGACATGGCCTGGGAGATCGATCTGTTTGGTCGCATCCAGCGCAATCTGGAATCGGCCAACGCCGAGCAACAGGCGTTTGAAGCCGATCTCTACCAACTGCAAGTCACCATGATTGCTGAACTGGTAGACGCCTACGGTCAATTGCGCGGTGCACAACTGCGCGAAAAAATCGCCCTGGCCAACCTGAACAACCAGCAGGAGTCGCGCAAGATCACCATCAGCCTGCGTGATGCTGGCGTCGGTGATCAGCTCGACGTGGAACGCGCCGATGCGCGCTTGGCCTCGGTCGAAGCCAGCGTCCCGCAATTACAGGCCGAGCAGGTGCGGCAGAAAAACCGCATCGCCACCCTGCTGGGTGAGCGTCCGGACAAGCTGACCGTGGACCTTAGCCCGAAAGACTTGCCGGCGATTGCCAAGGCTCTGCCGATTGGTAATCCGGGTGAATTGCTGCAACGTCGCCCGGATATTCTCAGCGCTGAACGTCAACTGGCTTCGGCCACAGCGCGTATCGGTGTGGCCAAAGCGGATCTGTTCCCCCGCGTCAGCCTCAGCGGTTTCCTCGGTTTCACCGCCGGGCGCGGTTCGCAGATCGGCTCCTCGGCGGCCAACGCCTGGGCACTCGGTCCAAGCATCACGTGGGCGGCGTTCGATTTGGGCAGCGTGCGTGCCCGTTTGCGTGGCGCCGATGCCGATGCTGAAGGCGCACTGGCGACTTACGAGCAACAAGTGTTGCTGGCACTGGAAGAATCGGAAAACGCTTTCAGCGACTACGGCAAACGCCAGCAGCGACTGATTTCGCTGATTCGTCAGAGTGAGTCCAGCCGTTCCGCAGCCGATCTCGCCGAGATCCGCTACCGCGAAGGCACCGCCGATTTCCTGGTGCTGCTGGATGCCCAGCGTGAACGTCTGGCGGCGGAAGACACTCAGGCCCAGGCCGAAGTCGATCTGTATCGCGGCATCGTCGCGATCTACAAGGCCCTCGGTGGCGGCTGGCAACCGGAGACGGTCGCCAGCAAGTAACACGGTTTGCTAAAGAGCTCCTTTGGTTGGCCGCAACCAACCAATTTTTTTGCCCCGCGTATCATTCGGTCGCGGGGCTTTTTTTTGCGCGCAACACCCTTGTAGGCGCTGCCGCAGGCTGCGATCTTTTGATCTTGTTTGTGCGTTCTCAACGCGAAGATCAAAATCAAAAGATCGCAGCCTGCGGCAGCTCCTACAGGGTTAGCGGTGATTGTCAGACTGGTTTTCCTGCACCGTCACTGTCGCCGTCGTCCCCGCGCGTAATTTGTCCTTGCCGGCATAATCCGTATCGATCTGAATCCGCACCGGCACCCGCTGCGCCAGTTTCACCCAGGTGTAGCTGGGGTTGATGTTGGCGAGTAACCGCCCGCCCGGCAGGTTTTCGCGGTCGGCGATGGCGAAGGCGATGCTTTGCACGGTGCCGCCAAAACGCTCGCCGCTCATCAACTCGATAGCCACCCGGTCGCCCTCGCCGATCCGCGGCAGCTTGGTTTCTTCGAAATAGCCGCTGACGTAAAACGAGTTGCTGTCCACCAGCGCTACCAGCGCTCCGCCCGCCGTCGCATAGTCACCCTGGCGAGTCAGCAGGTTGGTGACGTAGCCGCTAACCGGCGACTCAACTCGCGTGCGCGCCAAGTCATGTTCAGCCTCGGCCAGTGCGGCAATCGCCAGTTGCACGTTGGCCTGGGCAAAACTGAGGTTAGCCTGATTACGCAGTAAATCGGCTTGGGCGACAGACACATCGGTATTGGCTTTTTCCCATTCTTCGCCGGAAATTGCCGAGCGTTCCTTGAGCGTCCGTCGACGGCGTTCCTCGCTTTCACGTTGCTTGAGCAACGCCTGGCTGGCGACGATGGTCGCTTGCGATTGCCCCAACGACGCCTTGGACACTTCCACTGCCCGCTTGGCGTGCTCGACCGCCAGGACGTAGCGCGAAGGGTCGATTTCCAGCAGCAACTGGCCCTTGTCTACATGCTGGTTATCTTGCACGTTGAGTTTGACGATGCGCCCGGCGACATCGGCGGACAACGTCACCACATCGGCGCGCACTCGTGCATCACGGGTCCAGGGTGCGCGGGTGTAATGCTCCCAGGCAAACCAGCCAAGCACAAACGCCAGTACCACCACGGCGACTGTCGTGAGTCGGGCAAGAATCGTCTTCAATGCGTCAGGCTCCCATCAACAGAATCAGCGTTGCGCACACGCAGGCGTACAACGCGCCTTCAAACAAGGCTTCGTGCCAGACGAACCGCAGCACGCCCATGCGCCGCAGCACCCAATCCAGCAGCAGAAAAATCGGTAGACCCAGCAGTAACGCCTGGGCAATCGGCGGCAGGTAGACACCGCCTATTTCCAGATCAATGGGCAAGTCTCGGCTCTCCTTCAGGGGCACTGGATTCGAAATGGCTGCGGTGGCGTTCCAGAAATGACACCACGATCAACAGCGCTACGCGCATGCGGAACACCGACCACAGATGTGCGTGGACACTTGAATGCAGTGAGTCGAGCTCATCACCCAAGGCGCGCAGCCTGTCGAGCAAACGTTCGACTTCGATGTCGGGCCGGCCTGCGATCAGTCGCCCGGTTTCGCGCACCGTGGCGAGCAAGCGGCTTTGCGTGTCAGGGCTGAGCAACGGATTATCCTGTCCCTGTTGCCTGAGCTGATTCAAAGCGATGCCCAGCGCCATGCTGCCGAGACTGACTTCAAACAAATCCCGCGAAGGCTTGTCTTCAACCGCAGGTATCAGACCCAGCATCGTGGTCAGTCGATCAACCATGCGGCTTTCGAAGGCAAACTGGTTTTCATCGGTGGCCGGTTGTTTGAGCAAAGCGTAGACCTGCTCGCAATTTTCCTGGTGTAACCGACGAATGCGCAGGCTGGGGCGGAAGGGAAAAATCAAGGCATACACACTCAACGCCAACGCTGCGGCGCACACGTAAGCGCCGGCAAACTCGAACCATTGGATTGCGGTGTTCTGTCCCAGCCCAATGTTCTGCGGCCCCAACAGCAAGAACGTCGTCAGCCCCAGCCCAATCCCGGTGCCGGTGGTAGGCGGGCTCGACAACCCCACCGCGACCGCATACAGCAACGGCACCAGCAACAAGGCGAGCATTTCGAAACTGCTGATCATCGGCACCAGCGCGAACTGAAGCACCGCTGACACCACCAGTGCCAGCCCCAACCCCCGCGCGTAACTCTGGACTGCCAGCAATGGCCGGGGAAACGTCGCCATCAACGAACAGAGAATG
The DNA here is from genome assembly GCF_019145495.1 of Pseudomonas azerbaijanoccidentalis. Lineage (GTDB taxonomy): Bacteria > Pseudomonadota > Gammaproteobacteria > Pseudomonadales > Pseudomonadaceae > Aquipseudomonas > Aquipseudomonas azerbaijanoccidentalis. The sequence goes on from NZ_JAHSTU010000001.1 coordinate 638,749, forward strand.
CCCGTCACGATCATCCCGCCCCGGGCACCGTCCCAACCGGTTTCAATCCAGATCAGGCCCGCGACCATTAATGCGCTGTATGCACGGATAGCGTTCATTGCCGCCAGCGTGTAATCCAGGTGCAGCGGATTTTTCTGACCGCGAAACATACTGCTGGCCCCGCGTCCGCTCTGGATCGCATCGCTCAATTCCAGGATCGTTTCCAGCTGCTGCAACATGCGCGCCTGTTCCCAGCGCAATGACCATGACAGCGAGCGCAACGTAGCCTTCAAGGGTTCGACGAGCTGTTCCGAACGGTAGGCCAACGCATCGAAGCGCTGTTGCAGCGCCGCAAATTGCCGCCGCTGCTCTGCCGGGAGTGCGCGCCCCTGCCGGGCCAGTTCATCCAGAAACTCGAGTTCTTCTGTCAGCAACTGGCGAATCTCCGGAGGGATCTCACCCTCCCAACGCGCCAGCAACAGATCGCGCTGATGGCGCAGCGCGGTCAGCCGCGCTGTCAACAGCACCAGTTGGTTGCCCAGCAATTGCACCAGATCGTCAGCGCTGCGCAACCGTGGCGCGTCGTAATACAGGTGCCGACGTACACCCTCTAGTGCGCCAATCTGTCCAAGCAACTGCATTTGTCGACGGTGGAACTCAGCTTCGCTTTCCTCGGTTCGAATGACAGCGCTGGCGTGAGTGGCCAGCAGCTTGATCACCTGATCGATCCGGGCGAAGTAGTCCTTGGCCACCGCCTCCGGGCGAGCGGTCAACAGGCTGACGACACAGACACAGGCCACTGCCAGCAACGTCTCGGTCACACGGGTCACGGCCAGCAAGAAGGTGCCGTCCGGGTCCGGCACCGCCAACAACCCCACCACCACCGCCGTATAGCCGCTGAGCACGAACGCCTGGGAACTGGTGTAGCGCAATAAGGTGCCCCCGGCGGTACACAACGCCAGCCACAGCGCCAAGGTAATCAGGAACGGCACCGGCGCCTGGGGAAAGATCGCCATGATCATGACAGCCACCGCCGCGCCCAACGTCGTACCGATGACCTGGCCAAAACTGCGGGCCAGCACCATCCCGGCCAATGGCTGACTGATGATCACCACCGCCATGATCGACCATTTGGGTTGCTCAAGATCGAACACAAAGGCCAGGTACAGCGTCAGCAGCCCAGCCGCAATGGTTCGCAACGCAAACAGCAATACCCCGGGGCCGGGGTGGAGGATTGCTTTGAAGTACTGCAGTAGCGCTTGCATGTAGTGCTCGCTGACTCATCTTCAGCAAGCGTAGTCACTGCATGGGTTGATGGAAGGTTTTGTCCGCAACTCCGTCCGCAAACCGTGAAATGCCGGGACGGAGATTGACAATGACTTATCTGGCTGATCAGCCAATCCTTTACTGAGGCAACCCGCCCGACGCTAGAGTTGCGTTTTGATTTTGAACAAGTTTCTTTATTGGAAAAGGCACTGCTTCTACAAAAGGAGTTGGAATGCTCTTTTCAATGGCGCGATTCAGCGCTTTCGGATTGGGGATGAACTGACCAGCGCTGTCGTAGGCACCGAGCACCTTCGAACCCGGTATATCTTTCGCATAATTAATTTGATATGGATTAGAGCCTAATCTTGCTCCCGATGCAGACATCCAGTTTTTATTCCTCAGCACGTCATAGCCATTGACACTTCTGCCATCAATCAAATAGGTGTATCCCCCCTGCTTTCCTCCTTGGTAAAACGCACCCATCCCGTTGTTATCGTAATAACCTGACGTTTGCACACCGGCGTCCGCCCCACTCTTAGGGTTAACGCCGTTAATGTTATTGATACTGTTTACTGGCCCATTGGATTTGAAGCCACTCGTAAAAACGTCTTGTGGGGATCGCACGTCTCCACGCATCACGAAGCCCCGATGTACGTAACCCTCCTTAGGCCCAGCAAAATACAAAACCCGGGAGCGGTCCATGAGTTTTTGCGCAATTTGCGGCCCTTTATCCAGAGACCTCAATCGACTCGCAAGCACATTATTGGACAGTTTTCGGTTTACTTTATCTTGAATAATCCAGGGATTTCTTATCCTGGGCGCAATCCATTTTTCTATTTTTCCAGCAGTAGTAGCCATCGGCGAAGCGACATGCCCGTATTTCGGAAAATGTTTGGAAATGGCCTCGGGAAAGTAATCAGAATACCGAAGTCGTTCAAAAATCTTACCCGCGACGCGCGAATCTATCGCCTTGGAAAATGCCTTTCCGAGTACTTTCCCGACGTACGGACCGGCGATTTGGGCAACCATACCTATTACCGCATTGGATTTATGTCGATTGGCCTCAAGGGGGTCATCATTTAAATGCCCCCGCAAATACTGCACTGACGAAGAACTTGCCCCCATCATAAAGGCAAGCGCGGCGGTGGGTGCTCCTGGCAACGCCAAAATCATCGCCAGCCCCGTCAACGAATTGGTTAATACCTCCAATAGCTTGTCGACAGTGCGTTCACCCCAGGTTGAGGTCAATGTGTCCATATCGGATTTGGCTTTACTAAATGCGTCGTCGAACATGACTTGAAAAGCGTCATGTTCCTCCCCATAGTAATTGGGGCCGTCTTTACGACCAAATATAATAGGGGTATAAGGCCATTTATAACCATTGAACATATCAACGGGGCTCCATCCCCATTCGAATTTCCCCTGACTGTAATTGAAATCATCATCGTCACGAGCTAAAAAATCCTTGAGCGGTATGCGGCTTGATAACTCGTTTCTTAACTCAGCAAACGCCTCTATGGACTGTCCATCTTTCTGGAATAGCTCCACAGGGCTCTCTATAACAGTTTCGTTTTCACCCAAGAAAACAAACAACCCTTCCGGCCCACGATTCCTGGTTAAAAAAACAGCATTTGACACACGAAACATATCGCTGTATTTACCCTGTTTGATGCTGATAGGCCTAACCCGAATTTCCCCCGCCAAAAAATTTTCAGCGACCTCTTTACCTTCTTTCGAAGTACTATTTCCTCCGAGATAATCACTGACCAAATGCTGTAACTTGAAGACGACATTGCTTTTCCATAAATCGTACGTTTGAGGCTTGGATAAAACCTTTTTCGACAGGGCTTTATAATCCGCCCAAAGGTTTGCGCCTTCCAACGACGCTTTGAAGTCACTTGTGTATGAGGAAGGCCAACTAATTTTTACCTCCTCGCGTGATTTCTTCTTTCTTTCATGCTGCCCCATTACCAGATCGGCCAAGGTGAACATTTCATACCTACTGGTGTGTTGAAAATATCCACCATGCTTTCCATTCGGGGGCGGTAGGTCGTAATCGACTCTGACAGATGTTTTATACGTTAACTGTGCTTTAAGATCAGCAGGCAAATTCGAGTCGGTGATCAGCTGTTCTACAGATGACAAGATGAATAATGGCGGATTCAGTACAGTCTGCAACTCGACAAAGTCTTTGACAAACAGATCTGCGGCCTGACTTATGGTGACTCCAGGTGCGATGACTTCACCCGGCCGGATAGCACTTTTTTCATCTACTGAACGTTGTGCCGCCCGAACTAGCAAGCGGACGCAAGCGTGTGCAGATACGCCGCCTTCAGAACCTTGTACATCAAACAGTGAAGCCCCATGGCCATCAACGCTGCGCTTGGGACGACTGTTTATGGACATAGCGGCCATCGACCGGCCGCGCTCCGTGGTAGTTGTTGGTTCGATGGTCGATCCATTCACCCCATCGACTTGGAGCTCATCACCTGCTTCTACTTCTACCTCCGCCAATTCGGCGATTTCATCGAGGTAATCCTGGTAGGTCAGATATTGGCTGGCCGGTACTGGTTGCCGCAAAAGTGTTTCTAGTTTCTCGATCAGCTGGGGATCGTCTACGGGATCTGGATAATCGGATTCGCTGATCAGTGCTTCTACTTCACTTGCAAAATCCGGCTGAATTTCAAATAGATCCTCAATGCGCTCGACGACGTATTCATCAACCAGCGAGCTTTCATCTGGCGTGACATCGGGAGTGAGTTCCAAGCCTCGCAAAGGATCAACCATTTGTTCGGGCTCAGGCAGAAACCAGTGGGTGTAAAAGGAGCTGACAGCCATGTAGGTAGCAACCAGACCGGCTGCTTTACCCGGATTTCGCTCTAACAAATCCCCCGTGCGCCCCACAGCAGCTACGCCAGCGCTGACTAAACGGCCGCTCATTCGAGCCAACCAGCTACTCAATTGGACGCCGACATCATTCATCAAGTGCTGCGGGTGTTCATTTGGCTCGCCTCCTGGATTTAAAGGTTGGTCCACCCGAACACTCTGCAAAATTTCCTGCAGTTCAAGTTCTTCGTCGGCAGAAACGCTGTCCCAAGGCACAACTTTGCGGGTGATCTGGTTAAGAATCTCGTCCACTTGGGTAGCGAACTCCCACCAAGTGGCGAGTGGTTCTGTATCGGCGGTTTGAGGTCGTTGCGAAGCAACATCTAACGGCACTCGTGAAAAATCCGACGCTCCATTATTCCACGCATCACTGCTTGGCGGTGGAACGGGTCGGGTTGTTATGTGCCTACTGTCCAATTTCAAGGCGCCGACCGTGTCCAGAGCGTTACAGACGTACAACACCTTGCCAAGAAAACCGTCTGGAATATTCAGTCCCGTGGTGTCGACGCTAGAAAGAAAATTTGCGTCTCGCTCAAAGTCCTTCAGTTGTGCCAACAGACTTGGAGCTTGCGATGTCGGCGGATTGAAAAACTTTAGCGAAATCACCTCAGGCTCAGTCTCCACCGCCATTGGCGGCGCCCATTGATACTCCGGATCGAGCTGGTTGTAGACGGCCTCGAGCTTATCGATTAAGTGGTCAGTCCAACGAATTCGCTCATCGGGTGATGGATTGCGTAGCGCAGCAATCACTTGCGCCACATGCTTTTGTGCTTCTCTGGGAGCGGGTCGCACTTCGCAATTCTCATTGAGCATCTGCCATGCATCGTCGAGGGCTACATGGCTTTGACGAACGAACTTCCTGATGTCCTGAGCTATGCCCTTGATTGCATCCCACTGGGCATTGGATACCAGCTGCTTGTCGCTGATTTTCTTCTCTCGTTCTGCACTCTGACCATCCAGGGCGGACTGGATGAACGCCATGACACCTTTGGCGTCTGGCCTGGCCGTAAACAGAACCTGCTCTCCCAACGCAGCTTGCCATTGGCCGTGCGGCAGATGGCAAACTACATCCACAATCTCTTTCAGTCTTGATTCAGAAGGCGTCCCGCCGCGCTTGATCGAACGCAGCATTGCATCGGCAAATATATCGCGGATAGCCTTTCCAGTTTCTTTCTGGAGAATGCCGGAACTTAAGACATCAAATATTTCCTGTTCGGAAAGCCTTGCACCGCTTAAGTACTCAATCAGGGCTGTCCACTGCTGGTCAAGCTCTGCCTGGCTACAAAATTTTGGAATGCGCGTAAATGAAGAGCAATCTAGCACCGGAGGCGCGATGCCAAGTCGCGCAACGCGAGCGGACGACGGACTGACATTAACGTTTTGCATGCAATACGTGCTTTGCCGAGAGCCTAAAAAGCCTTCAGAAAGCGCGTTTTGATTTTTTGATTCAGGGTTCAACGACAACGTCGGCCTTGAACTGCTTGCAGAACTCACGTTAAAAGCAGGTGGCATTTGTTTCATATCCGTCAGGGGCAATCTGGTCACTTTACTTGGGCGCCTAATATTCTCTTTCAAAAACAGCCCAAGGTTTGACTCACAGCCCGGCCTGACCGAAGCTGACAACTTTGCCAAAGCTGTCTACTCCCGGATTCTGCATGCCCAAGTCCCGCCGCTATCTGCTCATCAGCCTTTGCGTCCTGTTTGCCATCGGCCTCGCGTGGACGTTCCTGCGCAGTACCACGCCGGTGATCCCTGAGGCCATCAAGCGGGGTTACAGCGAAGCCTTGGCCAAAGCGCGTGCCGGCCAACCGGGCGCGGCGCGGGTGCTTTATCAGCAATTGGCCCGGCCGGATATTTCACCCAAGCGTCGCGTCTGGCTGCATGCCGAACTGCCTAACTATCCAAGTTCGGTGGCGCTGAAACTGGCCGATGCGGATTTGCAGCATGAGTCACCGGACGTGCGCATTGCCGCGATAAAAAGCATCAGCGGTCTGGTTCCCAGCGGGCAGCGCAGCCTGTTGCTGGGGCCATTGCTCGAGGACAGCGAGCAGAGCGTGCGCCTGGCCGCCGTCAACGCGTTACTCGGGCTTTCGCCGGATGACCTTGGTCTGTATTTCGGGCCGCTGGAACAGGCCATCGATGCCTGGCAACAAACCCTCAAGAGTGAACCGCAGAATGCGGAAAACCAGTACCAGCTGGCTCGGTTGTATCTGCACAATGCCGAATTCAAAGAGGCCCAGCAGTCTCTGGAAAACACCTTGCGCCTTGCCCCGGACAACCTGCCCGCGCTGGTGATGCAGATCGAAGTGCTGGATAAGCTTGGCCAGAACGACGCCGCCCGCCAGTTGTTAGCCAAACAGCTCAAGGCACAGCCCGATTCGGCCTATTTGCAACATGCCTTGGGGCTGTGGCTGTTGCACCACGGACAAAGCGAGTTCGCCTTGCTCGGTCTGTCCAAGGCCGTGGAGCTTGAACCGGACAACAAGGATTACCGCTACGACCTGGCTACCACGCTGCACAGTGAGCAGGAACTGGATGCGGCGCAAAAACAATTGCAGGAAATCGTTCAGCGCCACCCCAATGATCGCCGGGCACGGGTGCTGCTGATCAATTACTGGAAAGAAAGTGGGCAGCTGCAAAACGTGCAGATTCTGTTGGCCCAACTCGAACAGCTCAACCCTGATGACCCGGCCTTGCAGCAAGGGCTTTGAAAAACACCAAAGTAGCAGCTGCCGAAGGCTGCGTTCGAGTGCGCAGCGCTTGTGGTCTGCCGATCGGCGTGTGCTGCGCGCCCTAACGCAGCGTTCGTAAGCTACTACAAGCCGAGTAAAAAAGGTTGAACGCTCGCCTTCGCCAGGGGTCAAGTGAAACAGGCAGTCGATAGTGGCAATCGTGTCACCTGCCTCGCTTCCCCTAGTCAAGAGAGGGCATTTTTTGTCTACATCCAACGAGTTCACCAGCGTAAAAGCCGCCACCGGTATTGAAGGTCTGGATGACATCCTCAATGGCGGATTGTCCCGCGGCCACGTGTTTTTACTCGAAGGTGAGCCGGGTACCGGTAAGACCACCGTCGCCCTGCACTTTCTAATGGCCGGCGCCGAAGCCGACGAACGCTCGTTGTACATCACCCTGTCTGAAACCGAGCGCGAATTGCGCCAGGGTGCCCGTTCCCACGGCTGGGAACTGGGAGAAAACGTCCACATATTCGAACTTACGCCCCCCGAAAGCGTGCTCAATTCCGAACACCAGCAATCGCTGCTGTACTCCTCCGACCTTGAGCTCGGTGAAGCCACCCGGCAGATCTTCGAAGTGGTCGAACGGGTTAAACCGACCCGCGTGATCCTCGATAGCCTGTCGGAAATTCGCCTGCTGGCGCAAAGCTCGCTGCGCTACCGTCGACAGATTCTGGCGATCAAGCATTACTTCGTGCGCTACGACGCCACGGTGTTGCTGCTGGATGACCTGACCACTGAGTCCCTCGACAAAACGGTACACAGTGTGGCCCACGGTGTGATTCGCCTGGAAGAATTGACGCCTAACTACGGCGCCGAGCGACGTCGAATCCGCGTCGTGAAGTACCGCGGCCAGAAATACCGCGGCGGCTTCCATGACTTCACGATCATGGCGGATGGTGTGCACGTGTTTCCACGCCTGGTGGCTGCCGAGCATCGCGGCACCTATATCCGGCGCCAGTTGACCAGTGGCATTCAGGAAATGGATGCCTTGCTGGGCGGCGGTATCGAAACCGGTTCCAGCACGCTGATTCTCGGTCCGGCCGGTACGGGCAAATCGTTGATCTCGATGGTGTTCGCCGCAGCTGCCGTGGCCCGGGGCGAGAAAGCGGCGCTGTTCATCTTCGACGAAGAACTGGGGTTGCTGTTCGAACGCATGAAGAACATCGGCATCGATCTGCAAGCGTTGCAGGATAGCGGGAACCTGCTGATCGAGCAGGTGGATGCCGCCGAACTGTCCCCCGGCGAGTTCTCCCACCGGGTTCGCCGCTGCGTCGATGAGCGCGACATCAAGACCGTGGTCATCGACAGCATCAATGGCTACCAAGCGGCGATGCCGGAAGAGAACGCGCTGGTGCTGCATATGCACGAGTTGCTGCTTTACCTCAACCGCCAAGGTGCGGCGACCTTCATGACCGTCGCCCAGCACGGGCTGGTCGGCGACATGCAGGCCCCGGTGGACATCACTTACCTGGCCGACACGGTGATTCTGTTGCGATACTTCGAAGCATTGGGCAAAGTCCGCCGGGCTATTTCGATTATCAAGAAACGCACCGGCAGCCATGAATCAACCATCCGCGAATACCGTATCAGTGCCCATGGCATGACCATCGGCGAACCCTTGGATGCCTTCCAGGGCGTACTGCGCGGCGTCCCCACTTATATGGGGGCAAGCATGCCGTTGCTTGGGGATGAAGGCCAGTGATGACCCAAGCGGCGACATCCGAACGCGCGATCATTCTCGCGCCGCTAGGGCGTGACAGTCAGATTGCAATGATGTTGCTCAAGGAGGCGGGCTTCGACGGGGTCATCTGTGCGGACCTGCCTCACCTGTGCCGCGAGCTTGAACAAGGTGCCGGCTTATTGCTGATCTCTTCCGAAGCCTTGTTGGGCAGTGATCTTGAGCCGCTACTGGGGTTGATTGATCAACAACCGGCCTGGTCCGATCTGCCGATCGTCCTGTTGACGCACCACGGCGGCCCTGAGCAGAACCCCGCTTCACGCTTCGGGCCGCAACTGGGCAATGTCACGTTCCTCGAACGGCCCTTTCACCCGGAGACCTTGATCAGCCTGGTGACGACCGCCCTGCGCGGCCGTCGACGACAGTACGAAGCCAGGGATCGGCTGGTCGACTTGAGCCAAAGCGAACTGCGCCTGCAAAACACGTTGGAAACCCTGGAGCAACAGGTCGAAGAGCGCACCGCCCAACTGCGCCATAACGAAGAAGTGTTGCGCCAGTCACAGAAAATGGAAGCGGTCGGGCAACTCACCGGCGGTATCGCCCACGACTTCAACAACATGCTGACCGGCATCATCGGCAGTCTGGAGTTGCTGCGCCGGCGTCTGGCCCGTGGTCGTACCGATGATCTGGACAGCCTGATCGATCTAGGCGTGACCTCGGCCAATCGTGCCGCCGGGCTGACCCATCGTCTGCTGGCGTTTTCCCGCCGTCAGTCGCTCGATTCCAAGCCCGTGGAAATGAACACACTGGTCGTGTCCATGGGTGAACTGCTGCAACGCAGCATCAATGAAAGCATTCGCCTGGACATGCAGTTGAGCGAGCAATTGTGGGTGGCCGAGGCGGACCCCAATCAACTGGAAAGCGCCCTGCTCAACCTGGTCATCAATGCCCGCGACGCCATGCCTAATGGCGGCAGGCTGGTGGTGCGAACATCCAATCAATACCTGGATAAACCGTTCACCGACCTGCACAGCAACCTCACGCCCGGTGATTACGTGACGCTCAGCGTCACCGACAATGGCTGCGGCATGCCGCAAAGCACCATCAACCGCGCCTTTGACCCTTTCTTCACCACCAAGCCGATCGGCCAGGGCACCGGCCTCGGGCTGTCGATGATCTATGGCTTCAGCAAGCAATCGCGCGGCCACGTCGCCATTCAAAGCGAAGTGGGTGAAGGCACGACGGTCAGTCTGTTTCTGCCGCGCTACGGTGGCGACCTGCCGCAAGAACTGCCGACGGACAGTCAACACCCGCTCTTCGCGCAGAATGGCGAAACCGTGCTGATCGTCGAAGACGACCCGGCAGTGCGAGTGCTGGTGAGCACCGTGTTGAGTGATTTGGGGTATGCCTTTCTCGAAGCCTGCGATGCTGACAGCGCGTTACCGATCTTCGATTCTGCGCAACGCATCGACTTGCTGATCAGCGACGTCGGCCTGCCCGGCATGAACGGCCGGCAACTGGCGGAAATCGGCCGGCAGTTCCGCCCGGGGCTGAAGGTGTTGTTCATCACCGGGTACGCGGAGCACGCGGCGGTGCGCGGCGGTTTCCTCGACCCGGGTATGCAGATGATCACCAAACCGTTCACCTTCGACCTGTTGACGGCGAAAGTGCGGGAGATGATCAGTGCCTGACCCCGTGTAGGAGCTGCCAAAGGCTGCGATCTTTTGATCTTGATCGTTAAAAGATCGCAGCCTTCGGCAGCGCCTGCAACGCGTGCATTTTCAGGAAAGCATCTTTTCCATGATGTCCGCCAATACATCCAGGTCGAACGGTTTTTCCAGGATTGGAGCCTTGCGGGTGATCGGGCTGCCGGTCTCTCGGATTTCCTGCGGGTAGCCGCTGATAAAAATCACTTTGAGGTCCGGTCGCAGTTTCACCGCAGGTTCGGCGATCTGCACGCCGGAGATACCGCCCGGCAGGCGGAAATCGGTAATCAACATGTCCAGATGCGGTTTGCTCGACAGGATATCGAAGGCCTGCTCGCCGTTTTCCGCCTGCAACACGCGATATCCCTGCCCCGACAGGTAATCCGTCAGCACCATCAGGATAACCGGTTCGTCCTCGACGACGAGGACTACGTCTTGTGCATCTTCACTCATGGGAAGCCTTTGTTCGGTCAATTGCTGCTGATACGACCGTGGGGTCGCTCAGAGGTTGCGTTTATCGGGCTGTTTTCCTACAGCAGCAGACAAACGCGAAACAGGGCGCCTTCGCCAATCCGGCTTTCGACGGTAATGGTACCGCCATGGGCGGTGACAATCTGTTCGGAAATAAACAATCCCAGGCCCAGCCCGGCGACGGCGTGTTTGGCCGTTACGCGCTCGAACTGCTGGAAAATCCTTTGCTGGTTTTCTTCGCTGATGCCGATCCCGCAATCACGCACCTCAACCCGCGCCTGACCGCTTTCACTGTACACCTTCACACTGATCGGACTCTTGGCGCCGTAGCGCAACGCGTTGGTCAGCAGGTTGGAAATCACCTGTTCAATACGAAACTCGTCCCAGTTGCCGATCACCGCTTGCTCGGCTTCCAGGGACACGGACGCCTCGGCGGCTTCGATCTGTTGCGCAAAGTTCTGCAACAGACCGCGTACCAGCGTTGAAAGGTCGAACAGCGTCGGGCGGATCGACAGTTTGCCGGTGCGGATGCGTGACACATCGAGCATGTCTTCGATCAGCCGGATCAGGCTTTTGATCTGCCGCTCGTCGCGATCGACCATTGCGTGCATTTTGTCGAGCGTGAACGCGGCGGCGTTATCCCGGGCCAGGTGCATTTTGCGCAGTTGGGTTTCGAGAATGAGGCCGTTGAGCGGCGTGCGCACTTCATGAGCCACGATAGACATGAAGTCATCGCGCATGCGCACGGCCTGTTGCAACTCCAGTTGAGTGCTTTGCAATTGCTGGAGCAGCGCTTCCTGCTCACGGCGACTTTGTTCCAGCTCTTCAACCTGCTGTTTCATCGCCTTGCTCTGGCGGAACAACTCGACGAAGACGTTGACCTTGCTCTTGACCGCATGGATATCCAACGGTTTGTGCAGGAAGTCCACGGCGCCGCTTTCATAGCCTTTGAACGCGTAGTTGAGTTCGCGCCCGGCGGCACTGACGAAGACGATGGGAATGTTCTTGGTCTTTTCCGTGCCGCGCATCATTTCGGCCAGCTCGAAGCCGTTCATGCCAGGCATCTGCACGTCGAGAATGGCCATGGCAAATTCGTGTTGCAGCAGCAGCGACAAGGCCTCGTCAGCCGATTGCGCTTTGTAGACGGTACGGTCTTCGCGCTTGATCAGCGCTTCAAGTGCCAACAGATTCTCCGGCAGATCGTCAACGATCAGCAGTTTGGCCTGAATATTACTTAGCATGCGATTCGTTCCAGCTCGACAAGCAGACGGCCGATGCCGCGGATAGGGAGAATGTGGTCTGGCTGGTGAATATCCAGCGCAGCCTGGGGCATGGTTGCCACTTGGGCCTCCTGCGGGTCTTGCACGATGGTCAGGCCGCCGCGCTGCTTCACCAGCGCCATCCCCTTCGCACCGTCGCGATTGGCGCCCGTCAGCAACACAGCGGCCAGGGTCGAGCCGTAGGCATCGGCAGCGGACTCAAACAGGTAATCGATCGCCGGCCGCGAATGGTGCACGCGATCTTCCTGACTCAAGGAAAAACTGCGGTCCTGCTCCACCGACAGGTGATAACCGGGCGCGGCGAAATACAGGGTGCCGGCCTCGACCGGTGTTTTGTCGCTGGCCTCGCGCACCGGCAGCGCCACGCGCCGCGCGAAGACTTCGGCCAAGTGGCTGCGGCGCTCATCGGGTAGATGCAACACAACAATGATCGGCAACACGAAACCTGCGCGCAGCGGGCTGAGGATGTTGAGCAGCGCCTCGACCCCGCCGGCCGATGCACCGATCACGATCGCTTCAACAGTAGGTAACCCCATTGCACCGTTCATGATTTGCGATAGATCCGTTCGTGTTTGACCAGCGGTTCGAATTGGTTACCGTAGGCTGAAAAATCAGGGGTTTCCTTGCTGCCCAGCACCAAAAAACCACGATGGCATAGCGACTCATGAAACAAACCGAAAGCTCGATCCTGTAATTTTTTATTAAAGTAAATCAGTACGTTACGACATGAAATTAATTGAGTTTCTGAAAATACACTGTCGGTCGCCAGGCTGTGATCGGCAAAGGTCACGTTCTCGCACAGCGTCTTGTCGATAATCGCGTAGCCATAGGCCGCCGTGTAGTAGTCGGCGAACGAGCACTTGCCACCAGCCTGCTGATAGTTGGCAGTGTAGGCGCGGACGTTCTCCATCGAGAATATCCCTTGCTTGGCTTTCTCCAACGATCGCGGATTGATGTCGGTGGCGTAAATGATGGTGCGATCCAGCAAGCCTTCTTCACGCAGCAGGATGGCCATCGAATAGACTTCCTCACCCGTGCTGCAACCGGCAATCCAGATCTTGATCGACGGATACGTCCTGAGCAGTGGCACCACTTCCTCGCGAATGGCCAGGAAGTGCGAGGGATCGCGGAACATTTCACTGACCGGAATCGTTAGCAGTTGCAGCAGTTGCATGAACGCGGTCGGGTCATGCAGGACTTTTTCCTGCAAGGCCGAAATGGTGCTGCATTCAAACTGACTCAGCGCATGGGTCACCCGGCGCTTGATCGATGCGCCGGAGTAATCACGAAAATCGTAGCTGTACTTGAGGTAGATGGCCTCAATCAACAACCGCAATTCGATCTCGTAGTTTCGCTCCACTGAATAATTGCGCTCCACTTAAATACGTTCCATCTTCGGCAACCACACACGAATCAGCGAAAACAACCGGTCCAGGTCGATGGGCTTGGCCAGGTAATCATTGGCGCCAGCCTGCAGGCAGCGCTCCTGATCGTCCTTCATGGCCTTGGCCGTCACCGCAATGATCGGCAGCTTGCGCCAGCGCGGGTCCTTGCGGATCTCGATGGTGGCTTCAAAGCCATCCATCTCCGGCATCATCACGTCCATCAACACCAGATCGATGTCCTCTACTTCATTCAATCGATCAATCGCTTCGCGGCCATTTCGGCCAATCACCACGACTGCCCCTTTTTGCTCCAATGCACTGGTCAGGGCGAAGATGTTGCGTACATCGTCGTCCACCAGCAGCACTTTACGGCCCTCGAAGACCTTGTCGCGGCTGCGGGCGGTCTTGAGCATCTTCTGCCGTTCATGGGACAACCGTGATTCGACTTTGTGCAGAAAAAGTGTCACTTCATCCAGCAAACGCTCGGGTGAACGCGCGCCCTTGATGATGATCGAGCGTGAATACTTGCGCAGTTCGGCCTCTTCGTCCCGGGTCAGGTTGCGCCCGGTGTAGACAATCACTGGCGGGAACGAACAGATATCTTCGGTGGACATGCGTTTGAGCAAGTCATTGCCGAGCATGTCCGGCAACTTCAGGTCGATGATCATGCAATCGAATATCGTGGTGCGCAGCAGTTCCAGCGCATCCTGAGCGAGGCCGACGGCGGTGATTTCGATGTCATCATCACCAATCAACCGCGAAATGCTGTCTCGCTGCAGGTCATCATCTTCAACTAGCAGCACTCGCTTGACCTTCTGGGTCAGCTTGGCCTCCAGGCGTGCGAACACGTCCTTGAGCTCTTCGCGGGTGGTCGGCTTGACCGCATAACCGATCGCGCCCATGTGCATGGCGGCTTCGACTCGGTCCTCGACCGAAATCACATGCACCGGGATATGCCGGGTTTCGGCGTGTTCCTTCAAGCGTTGCAGCACCGTCAGCCCGGAATGATCCGGCAGGCGCATATCCAGCAGGATCGCATCAGGAATGAACTGCCGGGCCAGGTCGTAACCTTCGTCGGCACCGTGGGCCACCAGGCAGTGATAACCCAGCTCGTGGGCGAGGTCGAAGAGGATGTGCGCAAAGTTAGGTTCGTCTTCCACCACCAGGATGCAACGCGTGGTGAACGGTGCCTTCTGGCGGTCATCGTTGAAGCGCGGAATATCCTCGACCACCAGCGCTGCCACGGTCGCCGGGGCAACGTGCGGTGCAATCGCTACCGGCGCGGCGCGCATCGGCTCGACGGGTTCTTCACCCGGTTCGACATACTGTTGCGGCAAGACCAGAGTAAACACACTGCCCTGCCCCGGCGCGCTGGTGACACTGATCGAGCCGCCAAGCAGCGCGGCCAGGTCACGGGAAATCGACAGCCCCAGGCCGGTGCCGCCGTAGCGCCGGTTGGTGGTGCCATCGGCCTGGCGGAATGCCTCGAAAATACTGTCGTGCTGATCCGTGGCGATGCCGATTCCGGAATCGCGGACGATAAAGGCAATGCCGTGGTCCGGCGCCGTGGCAACGCTGAGGCTGACGCTGCCGGCCTCGGTGAATTTCACTGCGTTGGACAGCAAGTTCTTGATGACCTGCTCCAGGCGCTGGCGGTCAGTGAAGATCATGCCCGGCGCGCCGTTTTGCAGTTCAACGTGGAAATCGAGGCCTTTATCCAGCGCCAACGGCTGGAACATTCCACGCAAGCCATCGACCAGACGCGCCACGCTGGTGGTCTCCGGACGGATTTCGAGCTTGCCGGCCTCAACCTTGGAGATATCGAGAATGTCGTTGATCAGGTTGAGCAAATCGTTGCCAGCCGAATAAATCGACTCGGCGAACTTCACCTGTTCGGCACTGAGGTTGTCTTGAGGGTTTTCCGCCAGCAACTTGGCCAGGATCAACGAACTGTTCAGCGGCGTGCGCAGCTCGTGAGACATGTTGGCGAGGAATTCCGACTTGTACTTGCTTGAGCGCTGCAACTCTTCGGCGCGCTCTTCGAGCTGGATCTGCGCCTGATTGAGCTCGGTGTTCTTCAGGTCCATGGCATCGCGCTGCTCGGCCAGCGCTTCGGCCTGCTCGGCGAGCTGTTCATTGGTCTGTTCGAGTTCGACCTGTTGGGTCTCCAGGTGCGCCTGGGACTCCTTGAGAATTCGCGACTGCTCTTCGAGTTCTTCGTTGGCGGTTTTCAGTTCTTCCTGCTGCACTTGCAGTTCTTCGTTGAGCTGCTGGGTTTCGGCCAGCACTTCCTGCAACCGCTGGCGATAGCGCGCCGCCTCGATCGAAGTGCCGATGTTGCCGCAGATCAGTTCAAGCAATTCAATGTCACGGTCGTCCAGTGGACGCAGGAAACCCAGCTCGATAACGCCGTTGACCCGGTCGTCATCGCTGGTTGGCACCACGAGCACGCTGCACGGCAAGCCGTCACCGAGGCCGGAGCTGACTTTGAAGTAGTCGCTCGGGACTGCGTCCAGGCGAATCAGCCGCGCCTGCTGCGCGACCTGACCGACGATACCTTCTTCGCTATAGATGTGTTGTTCGATTGCTTCCTGCTCACGGGAGAAACCGTAAGACGCTATGCGCCGCAGACCACCGTGCTCTTCGCGGACGTAAATCGCCGCCACGGCGCTGCCCAGGTACTGCGCGCAAAATTGCAGGATGTTGCGCCCCAGCAAGTTCAACGACAGTTGGCCCAGCACCTGCTCAGCGAGCTCAGTCTGGCCGTTGCGCAGCCACGCCTGGCGCTGCAAGCGTTCGGCGCTGGCTTGTTGCGCGGCGAGGTTGGCGCTGTAGCTTTGCGACAGATTCAGCAAATCGCGGCGGCCGATATAGGCCAGCAGCCCACTGATCGCGGCAATGAACAACAGATAAAGACCGATGCTCCAGACCGTGGTACGGCGCACCTCTTCGTTACGCGCGGCACGCAGCTGCTGCTCCATGTCGATCACGTCTTCGAACTGCTTGCGTACCTCATCAGTCAGGCGCTTGCCCTTTCCGGCCCGGACCGCGCTGCGGTAATCGCCGCTGGTGCGCTGCAAGTCGATCATGCTTTGCGCGTATTCAGCCCATTCCTGCTGTAACGACTGCAACCGGCGCAGACGGTCGGTTTGAGCCGGGTTGTCGGCGGTCAATTCGAGCAAGGTCTTGAGGACAATCTCGACTCTCGGTTTCGCCGTTTCGTAAGGTTCCAGAAACTTGTCGTCGCCACTGAGCAGGAAACCGCGCATGCCGGTTTCCAGGTCAACCGTCAGCTTCACCGCCTCATTGGCATTATTGATCACCCGGTCGGTGTGCTCGACCCACTGAATCGTCGAGAGCAAATACGTGATCAGCGACACAAAGAAAACGGCACTGATGAGGCCGACGCCCAGCGGCAGGCTGATGTTGCGGCTCAGGAGTTTACGAAATCGTTGCTCATCAACCGAAGACTCAGAGGTCATAGTTAAGCCTTGTCGAACTGGTGAAAACCAGGGAGTTTGCCCCAAACCTGGCACGTTGATCCAATTTTCTCACGCCTTTTTGCGCAAAGTCCTACATTGAGCTGCGTGCGCAGCAAAGGAGCGGTTATCCTGCGTCCAATAATTTTTATAACGCGTCGGGAACTTGTCGGGATCCGCCACTTACTCATGCAAGAGGGCCGGCAAATTCGATAGACCGGCAACCGCCCATCCATTCTGAGAAATTCACTATGTCCGCCATCCCCTCCACCATCCTGGTCGTCGAAGACGATGACATCGTGCGCATGTTGATTGTCGATGTGCTGGAGGAGTTGGAGTTCAAGGTGTTGGAAGCTGACGGCAGCGAGCAGGCACTGGAGATTCTCGAAGTCCTTGACCAACGCATTGACCTGATGATGACGGACGTGGGTTTGCCGGGCATGGATGGACGCGAATTGGCCGATAAAGCCCGTGCATTGCGGCCTGCGTTGCCGATCATGTTTGCCAGCGGCTACGCCGAAAACATTGACGTGCCTGACGGCATGCATCTGATCGGCAAACCGTTTTCCATTGATCAGCTGCGAGACAAGGTCAAAGGCATTCTCGGCAATTGATCATTTGCCTGCCTGCGTCCCGATAAATACCAGATATTTCCATCACTATTCAAAAAAACGAATCGCTTATCTTTCGCCGCTTGATGCCTTGGCTTTCGTTTAGAGAGCCAAGGGTTTCGGTCATCTCGTGTATGGAAGACTTCTTTTGCCTCAGGTCAATGCCACTGCAACGCGTGCCGCCACATCCGCGACTCCTTTTGCTCAAAACATACTGCCTTCTGCCGCCCATCGGTTGTCGGGCGCCAGTACACGCAACCAGCCGTTGCCCCCGCAGCTTTACGTCATCCCAGACAAGTCAGTATCAGGGGGGCTTCCTGCTCACGACGCTCAACTGCCAGTTCTCTGTCCGGTGTACAACGGACTATTAACTGCCAACGAGATGCCGGATTTTTTAAAGGAAACGGGAGCAATCTGCGATCAAACGTCGCTCGAGAAAGCCTGGACTTCATTGGAGAACCGACTTCGAACGCAGACAGTTTCGGAGGATGATGTCCTCCAGATACTCGAATCAGGAGTTCTACAAACGGATACGGGAAAAACACTGGCGCCGCTACTGTCCGAGGCAATCCTGCGTTCGATCAAGCCGTTAGCCGGGCTTGCACCAGAGCGGTTGCGAGAGTTTGTAGAAACTATCTGTCACCTGCCTCCAGCCCGGTGGGCAAATAGTTTCGGGGAAGACACCAACTTTCCTCGGGGCAACGACGGTAAAGGCGTACAAGGTTTTATTCAGAAGCAAATAACCGCTTCCCGAGCACAAAGAGAACAGCAAGTTGCCAATGGCGAATTGCTCGACGACGACACATGGAAAGCCCTGAAGGAATTCACGCAACAATCGCGGGGGTATATCCCCGAGTCAAGTGTAGGCACTCTTAATGAAACGCTGAGGCAATTGGAAGACCTGATTCACATCAGACCTTCCCCCAAAGAAGCACAGTCTTTGATGGCAGACTTTGCTCAGGCCATGAAAGAATCTAGTCCGAACGAACGTGAACGCTGGTCCGTTCGCTTTCCAGGAACGGTACAGCAACTCAAAGAGCGCCTAGAGGCAATCGAGATAGTTGACAAACGTCCAGATCGGAGCTGGCTTCCAGTCAATATGGCCTTCTCGCCTTCAGACGCCATAAGCGTGATTCAAAACAACGCGAACTCTCTCCTACTCAATGTTCACGACTTTATCTTTGGTACTACGGTTGAATCCGCTCTCACAGCAGAAATCGAGCCCCGTCAGCCTGAGTCCGCGCTACTGGCCACAATGGTGGAGATCGAACGAAAATCCAGCTTTTACAATGAGGTTATCACTACAGGGCCGCGTTACACCGGTGGTTTATTCGGGAAGGTTCTGTATGTTCTCAACGCGCTGGATACAGTGGGTGTATTGTCGATCGCTGAAAGGGTTAAACCTCATCTGCCAGCAGTTCCAGTTCCTGCTTTGCCAGCAGACCAGACAAATAAACGCGTTGAAGAAGCAGTTGTCAGTAGCGAACCTGCCAACGAGTCATCATCCACAACACCGAATGAGACTACGTCGCTTGAGCAATTGGCACAGTCGGTGCTCAATACCCTAAGCGAATTCGATAATTTGCTGAAGTTCCCTGCGGCTGAGGCCTATGAGCCTGTAGTACATAATTTTGAAATGGAGCTTCAAGCACTAATGGATGCTGAAGCTGGCGGCATATCAGAATCTCCCTATCGACATGAGGAGCTCTCTGAGGCTGTCCCTGGATGGTGGCAATCAATTGGCCCGCAGATCTACACGGCGTTAACCGGCTTGCTCGCGGGAATGGCAAATTCTGCCGTGGCGTCTGGCGCGGTTTTAACTCGGCAGATCAGGGAGAACCCTGTTGCCACTGGCGGCTACACAGTCGCCGCGGTCTCTGCAATCGCAACTATTACTTCGATCTACAACCACTTCAACACACAGTATCCGGGGCAGACCCCCAACCTTCCGGAGCCCGGCGAGCAACCCGGTACGGGTAATAGAACAAGCGAAATTCTATCCACTGCAAGCACGCCACCAACCCCAGAGACTTCGCCCGCAAGCATTGATCCCGCCGAGAGTGTCTCAACGACCCAAAGCGCTGCGGTCCAGCAAGAGCAGATCGAAGAGAAAATCGAGGATATTCTTGCGCCGCTCTCAGACACCATCCTTCAGTTGATGTATCAGTCCACCGAGCACAACTTGCTCGACGACGCCCAATTGCTCCACAACGTTGCGATGCTGCTGGAACAGCACAGCACAAAAGACGCCGCCAAGTCCTATGCCGAACTGATAGAAGAAGTCGAGGAGCCTACCCACGGGTTGCAGGATTTAGCGCAGTCAGAGGAGATTGCCCAGTCCCCTTCGCGAAGGGTCAAGAGAGAAGCCACGTTCGGCGAAAGTGGCGCTCAATCCGGTGCCGTGATTCCAGATGCCGAGGTGCCCGAGCAAAACGCGTCTGACAACGAAGCGCTGCTGATTCAATACGTGGCAACGATGCAGGAACTGGAGCGCCCGGCCCCCGACCTAATTGAGGATATCGATAGCGAAACGCAAACAGATCCAGCCCTGAATAGCGCGCGAGAGGTCGTCCGGCTATTGCGCAACAGGCGCAGCGTTGGATGGGCGGACGCCTCACGAGCCAACGGTGACGCGCAGCTGATTTCAAGCTACACCACGGCCCTTGCGCAGGCATTCCACTCAACGCCCGCGAACACCGACATCAATGTCGTGGTACCGAGTCATTCCACGTTTGGCCAGTGCTGGTTGAATTACGTCAGAGCCTTCAGTAACCCATTTTTTACCGATTGGGCCACCAAGGTAGGCCTCGATCTGGCGACTGCGAAGATCGACACCAACGTTAACTCCCTCAGCGGAAGGGTGGGGGAAAGTCGGGCTCTGAAAACCTTCACACTAACCGACCACAGCGGTTGGGCCAACGTGGCGGGGCCGATCCTTCAAGCAGCCGAGGTCATCGCGCCGATTCTCCATACTGTTTCATCCCCCTCCCCCAGTTTCGGGGCACCATTGAATCTGGTAGCGAGTTTTCATGGTGAGTCCCTGCCCACAACCAAAGCCGATGCCGAGCGACGCGCCATAGAACTGAGCGCGAACCCTGTATTTTCCTCGATTGATGCTGACGAGACTTTTAGACCCCGCGAAGCCAGGTCCGAAGCGGCCGTTGAAAGCCAAAAACGCAAAATGGGTGACATTACCACCCGCCATCGCTTGGTGATGGCCTTGAATGATCTGATTCGTGGTAAGCCGGACGACCAATCGGTGAGTCTCGATTTTACTTTGGTGTCTCCCGACTCATCATTCGCTGCTAAATACCCATTAGAAGCTCAAAGATTGATTAGTGCGTATCGGTACATCAGCGCCAATGGCTGGATTGTGCCAACTACCGTCGCAGGTGTGCGCAATCTGGTGGAGATGTTAAGCAATCCGTTACCTGTAGCCCCCAAAACGGGAAACTACCAAGGCGCTTGCGGCTATTCTCGCCCGTTAACCCCTGCTCAACGAAACTTGATCAGCACCACCACTGCTAGTCGCGTGAGTTTGGCCAGAAACCGTGGCTTACTCGACCTATTCTTATCGCGCGCAAACGAATTTACACCGCTACAAGGCCTTAAGCTCGCGCTCTCATCTTCAGAGGCGTCTTCGTTGGGTCGTGCGCTTACATCGGATCTGAATGTCATTTCCACAAAAGAAAGTGCGGATGAATTGGTCATGGCGGCGCTGCTACTTGACCTGGACCCGACATTTGGCCAGCAACGCAATCATGTTGCAGGATTCAACCTCACGCAGCAGGCCAATTGGGGAGCCAAACCTTCGGCGGTAGTTGCCAGCCTTGAAAGTCACCTTGTAGCGGGCGGCAAAGTCAGCACCGGAACGGCGCCAGTCGCCGTCTATCATTTGCTTGCCGCCAGCGCGCCTGAGTTTCTGGTCAAGAACCTGCCCGACAACCTGGTCTGCGGCACCCATACCTGGGCGATGTTACGAATCGGTGTAGCCCGAATAGAACAGATAGCGCCGGGGACTTCCGCTCAAATGACTTTTGAGCAAGTCATGAAATACGCCGACACGTTGCCCATCACAGTCGGCCAGGAAATTGCTGAGCAGTCCGTTACGGTCAATCCCCTCATCGACTGGGCGATTGCCAACGGCGTCATTCCCCTCAATGCGGGTGACACGTACACACCACAACAACTTGTTATTGCACAAGAGAAGTTCCACGAGGTCAGAAGTGAACTTGCACGGGCACGGAACTCTCTGTCTGCGCCTGTTCCAACAAGAAGAGAGCTGGCGCTGGCTGAACTGACCCGTGTATACGGCGAAGGCCTGCCCTATGAGGAACTGTGCCTCACCCCTAGAGCTGCGGTCTTACCTCAAACAGCGCAATCTTTGCTGGATCTTTACATCGATGGCCGCTTGCCAGGAGTCTCCTGGCACTCGTCGAATCCACTGATACCCATCGATCGTTTCAGTCAACAGTTCGAAACGTTAAAAGATGTAAGCAATCTATTTACTGAGACCTTTAATAATTATTATCACAACCTCTGCTCAGGCTCGGAGTCGGTATTTAAGCATCTGGTCTCGCAACTACCAATGGAAGACCGAAAAAGCCTTGAATATGGCAAGCAAAAATTCTATTCGTTGCGCAGCGAAATCAGGAAAGAAGCGTGGCAAATAAGCACAGAGGAATCGAATGCCAGTAAGGGCCGCCAAGGTGTTCTGATAGAGTCCGAATACCAAGGAAAAAAGACTTATTATGAAGTGCTTCCATCGGCGGTGCAGATTCGAAAGCGCAATATAACCGAGCCACTGATATTGGGTGGAGTACCACGCGTCATTGCCAGTAGCAGGAGCCAAATTGAATTTCAGGCAGCGACTTCGCAGCCCTTCGATTGGGAAGCCTTCAAAAATGGGACACCGCCAAGAGAAAATGTCACTTCAAACGTGATCATTGATGAATTCAAGCCTATGCGCCAGCAAGCCGTTCTCTACGGCGACAACTTTGACTTCAACTCGGTCCCCAGTGCATTTTCATCTGATTCCAAACTTGATTTCATCGCCAAGGTCTTGGTGGAAGAGTTTTTCATGCCCGAAAAGGATGGCCTCTTCGAATCGGCAAAAGGACTTACAACTTGGGAAGAACGGCAAGCTTACCAAAAAAATGTAATGGCCTTCCTTGGATCACTGGTCCCATTTAAATCCACGATTGAAAACATCCAGAAAGGCGATACCGCAGGGGCGGCTCAGGACTTTTTACTGGATGCATGCGGGTTCGTCATACCCGGTTTTTCTGTCGCAGGAAAAATCGCGAAAGTTGCGAAATCAGGTATTGGGTTCATTCCAAAAGCCTTGAAGTTTACCTGGGTCATCGGTAGCACTACTGTTGCTGCCGCAAATCCGTTAGATGGAATCGGAGACGTTTTCAAGGGGGGAGCAAACGTTGTAGTCAAACTGGGGGAGCAGGCCAGAGACGCTGCGAGCAGAGGTGTCGATCAGCTCAAACAACTGATTGGCAGTACCAAAGCCCTTCCCCCGAGTTACCTGTCAAAACAGGCAAATCTCGCTGACGGTGTCGTGCGTGGCGGCCAAACCGCGGGGCAAACTGAAAAAGTCAAAGCTGTATTCAAAGACGGTAATTGGTATGCCTTCAACGTTGACGCAAACCGTCCCTATGGCCCACCGCTGGAAAGCTTTAAACCTGATAGCTCCATTACGCTTGAACAATCAACTTTCAGTGACGGGTCTGTAGCACTGACAAATACTCGGCTATTTGACACTGAGCCATTTACAATACAGAGATCCACTTGTACCGATGTGGTGGTGGGCGATAAAGTCTATCGTCTGAACCCTGCAGATCCAGAGAGTCTGAATGACCTGTCATCCCCCATATACTTCAGCAATCTCGAAGGATTCGATTCAGTTTGCAGCAGAGGGGGCAAAGTTAAACGGAGCGTTAGTTGCTTCTCAAAAATGATAGAGGATAACTTGTCTCCCGCAGCAATGAGAGCGCAAGCGATCGAACATAAACGTATCTATCCTTCTGCAGGCGGGAACTCCCAAATTGTACATGAACGTAGAATTTACAACTGTGACGCCACAACTGGAAAATGCACCCCAACAGCACTCTCAGAACCATTGCAATTCAAGAAAAAAGTTACCGGTAGCATTATTAACGATAAACACTTCGGTCTTCGCAAAGACACAACCGACAGCCACCTTGATACCCACACGCGGGTTGTCAAGATTAATCAAATAGTTGCTAGCGTCGACGATGCGCGAGATGTGAGGGGCTTCTTGGTTGATGTTCCAGGCCTGCTTTGGGGTAAAAGCACGTATTTGGTTGCCGAAGCGGATACAGGCCTTTTCTACTACTGCAAATTCGACAGCACCGCCCCTACCGCCCTAGAGTTCAGAAAAATACATTACGTTAAAGACAGTTTTGCTGGCGACATTATCGAGCGATATCAAAAAATCAAGGGGCCCAGCATCCAAGCCGCCGGAGTACCCGTCCCCAATCGAGACTTTGTCACGTTACCAACACTCGATAGCTTATATGCCGACCTCGTTAAAAGTGCAGCTTATACGCCAGAGCAACTGACAGACCTAGAAAAAAAAGTAGAGTTGTTTACTAAAGAAAAGCAGCGGGAGTTTGTTTTTGATGTTTGGAACAAAAACAACCACCGCAAGGTTGATATCACGATTCCGGCTATCAGAGTAACCTCTATTCAGACACCTATTGGTTTCACGGGCTTTACAGACTCAAGAAAAAATGAAATTTATGCGAATGGCGCAAAACTTCAAATTGATGAACAAATCAAGGCCACGGGACTAGGTTCCTTTAATAAAGGTGATCCAACCGACTCCGCAGACACGCTTAGAAGGGATACCGCGCAGCCTGTCGTGCTATGGGAATACAAACTATTTGATGCCCCTCCACCCAATGTGGTGGAAATGATCCTCAAGACCGGTTCCGGAAATTGCGACCAAATGGCGGCTGTTGCGGCGGATATCGTTCTGAAAAATAGGGGCGCAGCAACAGTTTGGGGTATGCCTGGACATTCTTTCACAATGGTAGGAGGTCCAAAAAAAGGTACTGCTCAGGATTCAACCGACTTCAGTGAGTCCGCGTTTATCGACGCGTGGATTGTCGACCCGTGGGCTGGGATAGTATGCCCGGCCAATCAGTACAATCGCCAATTTTCTAACACAATGTCGTTATGGCAAACGGAAGGTAAGAAAATTATCACAACACATGGACCAATAGCTTCTGAAACTGTCGAATGGAAGGATCCCACGGATTCGATTTGGATAAATAGACTAAATGGGCCAAAACAGCTGAAATATTAAGTAATTCATCCACTGCGACGCTCCCTTCTGGGAGCGTCAACTTTTGTGGGGATTATCGTTGCAGATGTAGTATCCCCCGCCCATTAAACTATAAGATTAATGGTTTGCTTACACCACTTGAACGACCTCTAACCCGCTCGGCCCAAGGAATCCCTTCACATGACAGACCCTCACACAACCAAAGTCCTGGTCATTGGTTACGTCTGGCCCGAGCCCCGCTCTTCTGCGGCCAGTGGGCACGTGATGCAGATCCTCGACGTTTTCCTGCAACAAAGCTGGGATGTCACTTTCAGCAGCCCGGCAAGCTTTGGTGAGCAGCGTGCTGACTTGACGGCGCTGGGTATTCGCGAAGTGCCTATCGAGTTGAACAACAGCAGTTTTGACACATTCATCAGCGAACTGAAACCGGACATCGTGTTGTTCGATCAATTCATGATGGAAGAACAGTTCGGTTGGCGGGTCGAGAAACACTGCCCCGATGCCTTGCGTGTCCTCGAAAGCTGCGACCTGCAAAGCCTGCGGCATGCCCGTCACCAACGGCTCAAAGAGCGCTTGAAAGCCAACGATGACAACAACGATTTTCACGACCTGTTCGCGCCGGCGTTGCGTGAAGAGTTCGAGCACATGGCCGACACCGACCTGGCCAAGCGGGAGGTCGCTTCTTTTTATCGTTGCGATCTGACACTGTTGGTTTCTGAAGTGGAAATTGAACTGCTGGTCGAACAATTCAGGATTCCGCGCCATCTGCTGCACTGGAATCCTCTGATGGTCGACCTGCCAGATAGCGCCCCTGTACCGTT
Organism: Pseudomonas azerbaijanoccidentalis; assembly: GCF_019145495.1. Taxonomy (GTDB): domain Bacteria; phylum Pseudomonadota; class Gammaproteobacteria; order Pseudomonadales; family Pseudomonadaceae; genus Aquipseudomonas; species Aquipseudomonas azerbaijanoccidentalis. The sequence continues at coordinate 664,367 of NZ_JAHSTU010000001.1, forward strand.
CGAAGCGCGCGCAAACTTCATCCATATCGGCAACTTTCGCCATGCGCCCAATTGGGATGCGGTGCTGTGGTTGAAAACCGCGATCTGGCCGCTGATTCGCGAACAATTGCCGGCTGCTCAATTGCACATCTACGGCGCCTATACGCCTCCCAAAGCAACAGCCCTGCATAACCCCGCCCAGGGTTTTCATATCATGAACTGGGCGGAGGATGCTTTGAAGGTCATGTCCGCGGCACGTATTTGTTTGGCGCCGCTACGTTTCGGCGCAGGTATCAAAGGCAAAATTGTCGATGCCATGCTTACAGGCACACCCAACGTCACGACGCCTGTGGGGGCCGAAGCGATGCACGGCGAAGAACCTTGGCCTGGTGCAGTAACTCGTACCGCGCGCGACTTCGCCGATCAGGCCGTGCAACTCCACAACGACAAGGCGCTGTGGCTGCAAGCCCAGGCAAACGCGCAAACCCTGCTGGCTAGCCGTTATCAGCAATCCCTCCATGGCCCGGCCTTGATCCAGAGGCTGCTCGATTGTCAGCGGGATCTGGCGAGCATCAGACGGGATAACTTCACCGGTAGCATGCTGCGTCACCACCATCACAAGAGCACTCAATACATGGCGCAATGGATTGAGGCGAAAAACCGACTCAACTGAAGCCGCGCGATACATATGTACCGCCTTTGCTGAGCCCGACCCGCTAATCTGGCCCCTTCACACCCCACGGACGGGGTGATTCGCAAAAGGAACGGCCATGACCGACAAGCGTACAAGACTGCTCGACAAGCAAACCTGGATGAGCAACACCCTCGATATCAACCTTCTGAAACTCACTGACATTGTCTGGCCAGGCGCACATAACGCCGGCATGGACAAAAAAGCCCCCAACCATGATGCCGTCTTCGGTAACTGGACAAGTTGTCAGAACGATACGTTTGCCTGGCAACTTGCCAATGGCGCACGAGCCTTCGATATTCGTCTGGGGTATGCCGCTGCCGCGGATCGATCCGGGTTTTACTTCCACCACAGCGGTTTTCGCTCGAACCGTGACCTGGACGAATTGATCGATGCGCTACTGCTGTTTCTGGACCGTAACCCCGACGAATTCATCGTTCTGGATTTTCATCAGTTGGCCGATGGCGACAAATACTTCGATCATAAAAAACTCAATGACTTACTTGTCCGTCGTCTCGGGCTGCGCCTGGTACTCCCCATTGATGGACTTAAAACCGTCGGTGAACTGAAAAGAGCCAGTTCACAACGCAGAGTTGTTCTAGCGGCGGCTATTGTTACGGGGCTTGATGACACCTACTTCTGGCCACGTATTCCGCATAAATGGCATGACAGGACTTTCACCGACATCGCCGAACTCCAGCGTTACATTGCTCGCACGCTGGTCGATGCGCCGTATGAGACATTCCTCTGGTCATTGTCAGCGACCACCTATTCATTGCTCGGCGGCCCGGGGCATTTGAAGCGTTACCTCAACGACTGGTTTTCTACCACGGGCAACTGGGTAACGCGCTGCAGCATCATCAGCACTGACTTTTTCGATGAATCCGATATCGTGCGCTATTGCTGGAGCGCCACCAGCATGAAAGCGGTGTACGGCCACGCCCTGCACGAGACACCGCGCGTCCCCTAAACGCACTCTCTGGCAATTCCCACCGTTTAAGAGGCATCATCAAGCGCGCGATAACAAGAAAAGTGTGCCGACATGACCCGTACCGCCAGAGTCACCGACCCTTCCTACGAACTGATGGACGACCACAACGGGTTGTCCATCATCTATCGTCAGCACGGCTTCCCCTGCCCTCTGGTGCGCTGGCATTTCCACAAGGAATACGAACTGCACCTGATCGTCGCCAGTTCCGGCAAGGTGTTCATCGGCGACTACATCGGCAACTTTTATCCCGAAAGCCTGTTCCTGACCGGCCCTAACCTGCCCCACAACTGGATCAGCCAGGTGGCCGAAGACGAAGTCGTGCCCAAGCGCGACATGTTGGTCAACTTCACTGACGAGTTGTTCGACAGCGGCTATCAGGTGTTCGCCGAACTCAAGACCCTGGCGCCGTTGCTGGAGCGCGCGCAGTACGGCATTGAGTTTCGCGGCAAGCCCACCATCCGCAAGGCGATGGACCTGATGCAACGCATTGCCGATAGCACCGGCGTGACACGGCTCGGGCATTTTTTCATTCTGCTGGAGCTACTGGCCGCGTCTGACGACTATCAGTTGCTGTCCGGCGCCACCACCCCGCAACTGGCGGACGAGCACAACATCGACCGCACCAACCGCGCCGTGGATTACATTTTTGCCCACTACGCCCGGGACTTGACGCTGGAGGAAGTCGCCGAGCATCTGGGCATGAAGCCGACCTATTTCAGCCGGGTATTCAAGCAGGCGACCGGGCGCAATTTCATTGAGTTCGTCAATCGCCTGCGCATCAGCAAATCCTGCGAATTATTGGCCGATGGCGACAAACCGGTGACCGATGTGTGCTTCGAGTCGGGCTTCAACAACATTTCCAATTTCAACCGGCGCTTTCAGCAACTCAAGGGCATGACGCCTTCGCACTACCGGCGGTTGGTGGTGCAGCGGCTGACAGAGCAAAACCTCGGCTAAGGATCAAAGGATCGCAGCTTTCGGCAGCGCCTACAGGCTGTGATCTTTTTGCTTTCAAATGCATGAAACCTGTACGTATTCGATATCACTCCCTCGCTGAAAACCCCTTCCCTGCGTCCACCCCCACAAACTCTAGTGCAAAAAAGTATCGATTAAAGTGCGATGGATGATTTGTCTCACTCGCCATTGAAGGCTGTAATCAGCACAGATTCTTCCTGCCTTCGGAAGACACAAAAACAATAACTGTCCTTCTGTGACCCGCCGGGCGCAGAAAAGGAGTGCACGATGCAACCTTCTGTAAAAGCTCTGCTTGCCCTCACCTGCATGACCCTCAGCAGCGTCAGCCTCGGCGCGCAGACCCTGACCATCGCCACCGTCAACAACAGCGACATGATCCGTATGCAAAAGCTCTCGAAAACCTTCGAGGCCGAGCACCCGGACATCAAGCTCAATTGGGTAGTGCTTGAAGAGAACGTTCTACGCCAGCGCCTGACCACTGACATCGCCACCCAGGGCGGGCAGTTCGACGTGCTGACCATCGGCATGTACGAAGCGGCATTATGGGGCGCCAAAGGCTGGCTGGAGCCAATGAAGGATTTGCCCGCCACTTACGACCTGGACGATGTCTTCCCGTCGGTACGCGAAGGCTTGTCGGTCAAGGGCTCGCTGTATGCCTTGCCGTTTTACGCTGAAAGCTCGATCACCTATTACCGCACCGACCTGTTCAAGGACGCCGGCCTGACCATGCCCGAGCGCCCGACCTGGACGCAGATCAGCGAGTTCGCCGAAAAGCTCACCAACAAGGACAAGGAACAGTACGGTATCTGCCTGCGTGGCAAGGCCGGTTGGGGCGAAAACATGGCGTTGATCACCACCGTGGCCAATGCCTATGGCGCACGCTGGTTCGATGAAAAGTGGCAGCCGGAATTCAACGGCCCCGAGTGGAAAAATGCGCTGAATTTCTACGTGGACACCATGAAGAAATCCGGCCCGCCGGGCGCATCGAGCAACGGTTTCAACGAAAACCTGGCGCTGTTCAACAGCGGGAAATGTGCGATCTGGGTGGATGCCAGCGTCGCCGGTTCGTTCGTCACCGACAAAACCCAGAGCAAGGTCAGCGACCACGTCGGTTTTACCTACGCGCCCCATGAGGTCACCGATAAAGGTTCGGCCTGGTTGTACTCCTGGGCACTGGCGATCCCGACCAGTTCCAAGGCCAAAGACGCGGCAAAAACCTTCAGTGCCTGGGCAACCTCCAAAGAATACGGCGCACTGGTTGCCGAAAAAGACGGCATCGCCAACGTGCCGCCAGGCACCCGCGCATCGACCTACAGCGAGGCGTACATGAAAGCGGCGCCGTTCGCCAAGGTCACGCTGGAATCGCTGAAAGCCGCGGACCCGAGCAAACCAAGCGCCAAACCGGTGCCATACATCGGCATCCAACTGGTGACCATCCCGGAATTCCAGGGCATTGGTACCCAGGTTGGCAAATCCTTCTCGGCGGCGCTGATCGGCCAGACCACGGTCGACCAGGCTTTGGCCGCCGCTCAGCAAAGCACGGAGCGAGAGATGAAGCGCGCCGGTTATCCCAAGTAACCGCCACTTAACCTGTGGGAGCTGGCTTGCCAGCGATGAGACCGACACATTCAACATTGATGTCGACTGTTCAATCGCCGTCGCAGGCAAGCCCACTCCCACAGGGTTCGCGTCGATGGCAGGAATGTTGTTCTTTCCTGAACATGTATTTGCACCCATACGGTTGTGATCACCATGAATACTTCAACTGCCAAAGCTCACCTGGACATCGCCCAACCCCAGCGCAAAAACCGAACGGCCAATCCCGGCTGGTTTCTGGTCAGCCCTTCGGTGCTGTTACTGTTGCTGTGGATGATCGTCCCGCTGGGCATGACCGTCTACTTCTCGACCATTCGCTACAACCTGCTCAACCCGGGCGAGAACGAGTTCATTGGCCTGGAAAACTTCACTTACTTCCTCACCGATTCGGGCTTCCTGCCCGGCGCCACCAACACGTTGCTGCTGGTGGGCAGCGTGCTGCTGATCAGCGTGGTGTTCGGCGTGCTGATCAGTGCGTTGCTGGAGGCCAGTGAGTTTCTGGGTCGCGGCATCGTGCGGGTGATGCTGATCTCGCCGTTCTTCATCATGCCCACCGTCGGCGCGCTGATCTGGAAAAACCTGATTTTCCATCCGGTGTCGGGGATCCTCGCCTACGTCTGGAAACTGTTCGGCGCGCAACCGGTGGACTGGCTGGCGCACTACCCGCTGCTGTCGATCATCATCATTGTCTCGTGGCAATGGCTACCCTTCGCGATCCTGATCCTGATGACCGCCATGCAGTCCCTCGACCAGGAACAGAAAGAAGCCGCGCGCCTGGATGGTGCCGGGCCGATCGCGATTTTCTGGCACCTGACCCTGCCGCACCTGGCGCGGCCGATTGCGGTGGTGGTGATGATCGAAACCATCTTCCTGCTCTCGGTATTCGCCGAAATCTTCACCACCACCAACGGTGGCCCCGGCTATGCCTCGACCAACCTCGCCTACTTGATCTACAACCAGGCGCTGGTCCAGTTCGACGTCGGCATGGCGTCCGCTGGCGGGTTGATTGCGGTGGTGATCGCCAACATCGCGGCCATCGTGCTGGTGCGGATGATCGGCAAAAACCTGACAGACAAAGCCTGAGGCCTGCCATGACTCTTCAACAATCTCGCCGCCTGCAAAGCCTGCTGCTCGGCACCCTGGCCTGGGCCATCGCGATCCTGATTTTCTTCCCGATTTTCTGGATGGTGCTGACCAGCTTCAAAACCGAAATCGACGCGTTCGCCACGCCGCCGCAGTTCATCTTCACGCCGACGCTGGAGAACTACCTGCACATCAACGAGCGCAGCGATTACTTCAGTTTCGCCTGGAACTCAGTGGTGATTTCCTTCGCGGCCACGGCCCTGTGCCTGTTGATTGCGGTGCCGGCCGCTTACTCCATGGCGTTCTACGAAACCCAGCGCACCAAAGGCACCCTGCTGTGGATGCTCTCCACCAAGATGCTGCCACCGGTGGGCGTGCTGATGCCGATCTACCTGTTGGCCAAGAGTTTCGGCCTGCTCGACACGCGCATTGCGCTGATCGTGATCTACACCCTGATCAACCTGCCAATCGTGGTCTGGATGATTTACACCTACTTCAAGGACATCCCCAAGGACATCCTCGAAGCCGCCCGCCTCGATGGCGCAACCCTGTGGCAGGAAATGGTCCGGGTGCTGCTGCCGATCGCCAAGGGTGGCCTGGCCTCCACGGTTTTGCTGTCGCTGATTCTTTGCTGGAACGAGGCGTTCTGGTCGCTGAACCTGACCTCCTCGAAAGCCGCACCGCTGACTGCATTGATCGCGTCCTACTCAAGTCCCGAAGGGTTGTTCTGGGCCAAGTTGTCGGCGGTCTCGACCCTGGCGTGCGCGCCGATCCTGATTTTCGGCTGGATCAGCCAGAAACAACTGGTACGCGGCCTGTCGTTTGGCGCCGTGAAATGACCTTAAAGCAAAAGATCGCAGCCTGCGGCAGCCACGTGCAGGTGCTGCCGAAGGCTGCGATCTTTTGATCTTAAAAAACAACAAGCGGAGGCCCATCATCATGGCCAACCTGAAAATCAAGAATCTGCAAAAAGGCTTCGAAGGTTTCTCCATCATCAAGGGCATTGACCTTGAAGTGAACGACAAGGAATTCGTGGTCTTCGTCGGCCCGTCGGGCTGTGGCAAATCCACGCTGCTGCGTCTGATCGCAGGGCTGGAGGAAGTCAGCGGCGGCACCATCGAACTCGATGGCCGCGACATCACTGAAGTCAGCCCGGCCAAGCGCGACCTGGCGATGGTGTTCCAGACCTACGCCCTGTACCCGCACATGAGCGTGCGCAAGAACATGTCGTTCGCCCTTGATCTGGCCGGTGTGCCCAAGGCCGAAGTGGACAAGAAAGTCGGCGAAGCGGCGCGCATCCTTGAGCTGGGGCCAATGCTGGAACGCAAACCCAAGCAACTGTCCGGTGGCCAACGCCAGCGCGTAGCGATTGGCCGGGCCATCGTGCGTAATCCGAAAATCTTCCTGTTCGACGAACCGCTGTCCAACCTCGACGCCGCCCTGCGGGTGCAGATGCGCCTGGAACTGCTGCGCCTGCACAAAGACCTGCAAGCGACAATGATCTACGTGACGCACGATCAGGTCGAAGCCATGACCATGGCCGACAAAGTCGTCGTGCTCAATGGTGGCAAGATCGAACAAGTCGGCTCGCCGCTGGACCTCTATCACCAGCCGGCCAACCTGTTCGTCGCCGGGTTCCTTGGCACACCGAAAATGGGTTTCCTCAAAGGCCAGGTCACCCGCGTCGACGGCCAGGGTTGCGACGTGCAACTCGACGCCGGCACCCGCATCAGTCTGCCGCTGAGTGGCGCCAACCTGAGCGTGGGCGGCGCGGTGACGCTGGGCATTCGCCCGGAACACCTGGAGCTGGCCAAACCCGGCGACTGCGCGCTGCAAGTCACTGCCGATGTCAGCGAACGCCTGGGCAGCGACACGTTCTGCCATGTGCGCACCGCCTCGGGCGAAGCCCTGACCATGCGCGTGCGTGGCGATCTGGCAAGCCGTTATGGCGAAACCCTGAGCCTGCACCTGGACGCCGAACACTGCCATTTATTCGATGCCGACGGCGTGGCGCTGACCCGTCCATTGCGCGTTGCCGCCTGATTTCAGAGAGCTTGTGATGAAACTCAATATACAAAACCTCAACCGCCTCGCCCCCGAGGTGGTGCTGCCCGCCTACGCCCTGAGCGACACCCGCCAAGGCATCGCTCACATTGGCGTGGGCGGTTTCCATCGCGCGCATCAGGCCTATTACACCGACGCGTTGATGAACACTGGCGAAGGTCTGGATTGGGCGATTTGCGGCGTCGGCCTGCGCGCTGAAGACCGTCGCGCCCGCGATGACCTCAAAGAACAGGATTACCTGTTCACGCTGTTTGAGTTGGGTGACACCGACGACACGGAAGTCCGGGTCATTGGCGCCATTCGCGACATGCTGCTGGCGGAGGACGGCGCCCAGCCGCTGATAAACAAACTCGCCGATCCACAGATCCGCATCGTCTCGCTGACCATCACCGAAGGCGGCTATTGCATCGACGACAGCAACGGCGAGTTCATGGCGCACCTGCCGCAGATTCAGCACGACCTGGCCAACCCGGACTCACCGAACACTGTTTTCGGTTTTCTCTGCGCGGCACTGGCCAAGCGCCGGGCTGCCGGTACGCCAGCGTTCACCTTGATGTCTTGCGATAACCTGCCGCACAACGGCGCGGTCACCCGCAAAGCGTTGCTGGCTTTTGCGTCATTGCTCGATGGGGGATTGCGCGACTGGATCGACGCCAACGTCAGCTTCCCCAACGCCATGGTCGACCGCATCACGCCGATGACCAGCACTGCGCATCGCCTGCAACTGGCGGACAAACATGGCGTCGACGACGCGTGGCCGGTGGTCTGCGAGCCGTTTGTGCAGTGGGTACTTGAAGACAAGTTCGTCAACGGTCGCCCGGTCTGGGAAAAGGTCGGCGTGCAGTTCACCGACGACGTCACGCCGTATGAAGAGATGAAGATAAAGCTGCTCAACGGCAGTCACCTGGCCCTGACGTATCTCGGCTTTTTGAAGGGTTATCGCTTCGTCCACGAGACCATGAACGACCCGTTGTTCGTGCGCTACATGCGCGCCTACATGGACCTCGACGTGACCCCGCAACTGGCGCCGGTGCCGGGCATTGACCTGACTGACTACAAGAACACGCTGGTGGCGCGTTTCTCCAACCAGGCGATTGCCGATCAACTGGAGCGTGTGTGTTCGGACGGTTCGTCGAAGTTTCCCAAATTCACCATTCCGACCATCAACCGACTGATCGCCGATGGCCAGGAAACCAAACGCGCGGCCCTGGTGGTCGCCGCGTGGGCCTTGTACTTGAAGGGCGTGGACGAGAATGGCGACACCTATTCGATTCCCGACCCACGGGCTGCGTTCTGCCAGGCGCTGGTGGCCGATGATGTATTGATCACCCAGCGCTTGCTGGAGGTTGAGGAGATTTTTGGTACGGCGATTCCGCGCTCGGCGGAGTTTGTCGCGGCGTTTGAGTGGTGCTGCAACAGTTTGCGGGAGGTGGGTGTGACGCGGACATTGGAGCGGGTGCTGGCGTAAGCCATGCGGTGAATCTGCTGCCGTCATCGCGGGCAAGCCCGCTCCCACAAGAATTGCGGTGAACACTGGATTTGTGAACAACGCTGAACCTGTGGGAGCGGGCTTGCCCGCGATGGGTTTCACACTGATCGACCTGATACACCAAGGATCCAGCATGGCAAACCAACAATTATTCCTCGGCATCGACTGCGGCACCCAGGGCACCAAAGCCATCATTCTCGACGCGCTCAGCGGTGAAGTGCTGGGCCTGGGTGCGGCCCCCCACACGATGATCAGCGGTGCCAATGGCCGCCGCGAGCAGGACGCCAGTCAATGGCTGGAGGCTTTTGCCATCGCCACACGCCGTGCCTTGCTGGCGGCCGACGTCGATGGCCAAGCCATTGTCGGCATCGGTGTTTCCGGCCAGCAACACGGCCTGGTCTTGCTCGATGATCAGGGCCAGGTCCTGCGCCCGGCTAAACTCTGGTGCGACACCGAAACCAGTGCCGAGAACGATCGCCTGCTCAAGCACCTGGGAGGCGAAAAGGGTTCGCTGGAGCGTCTCGGCGTGGTCATCGCACCGGGCTACACCGTCTCCAAACTGCTGTGGACCAAGGAACAGCACCCAACGGTTTTCGCCCGTATCGCCCGAATCCTGCTGCCCCATGACTACCTGAACTTCTGGCTCACCGGCCGCAGTTGCAGCGAGTACGGCGATGCTTCGGGCACCGGTTATTTCAACGTGCGCACTCGCCAGTGGGACTTGCAGTTGTTGCGCGACATCGATCCGAGCGGCCGCCTGCAAGCCGCGCTGCCTGAACTGATTGACGCACACGCAGCAGCGGGAACGATCCTGCCGGGTATCGCCGAGCAGTTGGGTATCAATCCCAAGGCGCTGGTTTCCAGCGGTGGCGGTGACAACATGATGGGCGCCATCGGCACCGGCAACATTCAGCCGGGCGCCATCACCATGAGCCTCGGCTCATCCGGCACGGTGTACGCCTATGCCGATCAACCCACCGTCAGCCCGGACGCCTCAGTGGCCACGTTCTGCTCCTCCAGCGGCGGCTGGTTGCCTTTGATCTGCACCATGAACCTGACCAATGCCACCGGCGTTATCCGCGAATTGTTCGACCTGGATATCGAATGCTTCAACGCCCTCGTGGCCCAGGCTTCCATCGGTGCCGAGGGTGTTTGTGTATTGCCGTTTCTCAACGGTGAACGGGTCCCCGCCCTGCCCCATGCCACCGGCAGCGTACTGGGCCTGACCATGACTAACCTGACCCGGGCCAATTTGTGTCGCGCCGTGGTCGAAGGCACCACCTTCGGTTTGCGCTACGGACTGGACCTGTTGCGCCAAAATGGCTTACAAAGCCGCAGCATCTGCTTGATCGGCGGCGGTTCGAAAAGTCCACAGTGGCGGCAAATCGTCGCCGACATCATGAACACCCCCGTGATCTGCACCGAACAAAGCGAAGCCGCGGCCCTCGGGGCGGCGATTCAGGCGGCGTGGTGCAAGTCCTGGGCAAACGGGCACGAGGACAGCCTGGCAGACCTGTGCGAGCGCTGCGTGCAGCTCGACCTGGCCAGTGAAACCTTGCCGATTGCAGAAAACGTAGTCGCCTCGCAGCAGGCCTACGAACGCTATCAACAGCATGTCGCAAACCTTTAAAGAGCGAACAATTATGTATCTGGTGTGTGGCGAAGCGCTGTTCGATTTCTTCAGTGAAAACGATGCCAGCGGCGTGGCTTCAAAAGTGAATTTCAAAGCGATTGCAGGCGGCTCGCCGTTTAACGTCGCAGTAGGTTTGCGTCGTTTGGGCGTCGATGCGGCATTGTTTGCCGGGTTATCGACCGACTACCTCGGCCGGCGCTTGCTGCAAGTTTTGCAGGACGAAGGCGTGCGCACGGACTATCTGCTGGATTTTGCCGCCCCGACCACGCTGGCGATGGTCGCTGTCGGTGCCAATGGCTCGCCGCAGTACAGTTTCCGAGGCGAAGGCTGCGCCGACCGGCAGTTGCAACCGAAGCATTTGCCGGAACTGGGGCGTGAGGTGCGCGGCCTGCACATCGGCTCGTTTTCACTGGTGGTGCAACCGATTGCCGACACCTTGCTGGCGCTGGTGCGCCGGGAAAGCGGCAAACGCCTGATCAGCCTCGATCCGAACGTGCGGCTCAACCCTGAGCCGAACATCGAATTGTGGCGTTCGCGAATTGCCACGCTGGTCGAGCATGCCGACCTGATCAAGGTCAGCGATGAGGATTTGGGCCTGCTGTATCCCGAGCAGGATCCCGCGCAAGTCATCGCTGGCTGGTTGCAGCATCGTTGTCAGTTGGTGTTCCTGACGCGCGGTGGCGAAGGTGCAACAGTGTTCAGTCGCGCTCATGGGTCGTGGTCGGTACCCGCCTGCACGGTAAAAATCGCCGATACCGTGGGGGCTGGCGATACCTTTCAGGCGGCGTTGATTGCCTGGCTGACAGAGCAACAGCTGGACTCGGTTGAAGGATTGCGCGAGTTGAGCCGTGAGCAGATCGAGGCCATGGTGCGGTTTGCGGTTAAGGCGGCGGCGCTGACGTGTAGCAAGACCGGGCCGGATTTGCCTTATCGGCAGCAGTTGGATCTTCACTGAGGCCAAAGGCGTCATCGCGAGCAGGCTCGTTCCTACAAGGGTTCGGTGGGAGCGAGCCTGGCCGCGATGGAATTGTCCCGCCGAACGGTAGTGGCAAAGCGACAGGTGGCGTTCAGGTGGGTTAACCAATGCTTAATCGTGCAGTCCAACAATTACTGGACCGCACGCCCTCAGAGCCCTCTGACGCCCAGTGCGGCAGGTTCGACAATTTGTCGAGCTGACTTCCGTCTGCACTGGAGATTGCCCCATGAACTCGCGCGTATTGCTCGTTTCTACTGCCCTCGCCTGCGCCTCGTTTGCAGGTTTTGTACAGGCTAGCGACAACTCATCGACTCAAGCTGTGCCTTCCTATCACTACGGTATGCCGCTGCACGTAGGCAAAGTGCTCGCCCTGACCGAACCCACGACCATGGATTGCGAGGTGATAACGGCTACGATGAAATACATCGATGAACAATCGGGCAAACCCGCTGAAGTCGCCTACAGGAAACTGTCGGACGCTTGCAGTTATCAAAACTGAAAGGGATGGCCGGGCCTGGATGATTCCAGGCCCTACGCCTGTCGGTGACGCGATGACCGCGGTTTAAAGTGCTTTACCCACCACTTGGCGCTGTTCAACAGCGACGTGGTGAAGTGCAAGGTCGGTGCGCAATTCGGCAATCAGTTCATTGATTTCTCGACAACCATTCAGACGCTGGGCATCTATGCCTGTCTTCAATAGATCAATCTGATCGGTTTCACCGTCTGCATACACTTTTACGGTCATCGAGAGATCAGGCGACAGTGTGCATTGACAACGTTTGGGCAAGAAACTGCTTTCGATGATGTTGCGAAGTTCCAAGGCAGAAAGAAACATGGCGACCCTCTCCTTTGTGAGACTGCCAAACAGCTATCGACGCTGGCTCATGTGAAATCCCGGTCAGCTTGAGAACAGCTACAGCATAAAACATGCCTCGACCGATGCCCGGCTGTTCATCGGTAAATCAAGGATTTATGTAACTGTTCATTTACAGCGGTCATGCATATTGCAAGATGCGCCTGCATTGACCCTGCAATTTGCACTCAGACCGCGCATCTGTGCCATCGCGCAATAAACGGCCCTCATTACGCCGGGACGACGCTGATCGCGGCGCGCTCGGCCACATGGCGCAGGCTGTCGAAGTTGATATTGGCCCCCGAGTCGATAGCCACCAGGGTTTGCCCCCGGACACCGGTGCGAGCCACATACGACTTAATCCCAGCCACGGCGAGTGCCCCTGAAGGCTCGGTGATCGAACGGGTGTCGTCGTAGATGTTCTTGATCGCGGCACACAACTCATCGTTGCTGACCGTCAGTACGTCATCCACACAAAACCGGCACACTTCAAAACCGTAAGCGCCGATCTGGGCCACCGCCACGCCGTCTGCAAATGTCCCGACATTGGGTAGCACCACGCGCTCATCGGCCTGCAAAGCGGCCTGCAAACAGGCGGAATGTTCCGACTCCACACCGATGATGCGCACCTCAGGCCTCAGGTATTTGACGTACGCAGCGATGCCAGCGATCAAGCCGCCACCGCCTACCGGTATAAAGATCGCGTCAAGCGAACCCTGGTGCTGGCGCAGTATTTCCATGGCAACGGTACCTTGCCCGGCGATCACGTCCGGATCGTCGAAGGGCGAAACAAACGTCTTGCCCGTTTGTTCGGCCAATTCGAGCGCATAGGCCAGTGCAAACGGAAAGCTCTCGCCATGCAACACTGCCTCGGCGCCACGACTGCGCACCCCCAGCACTTTCAATTCCGGCGTGCTAGCGGGCATGACAATCGTCGCGCTGATACCTAACTCCCGTGCTGCCAACGCCACACCCTGAGCATGATTGCCCGCAGAAGCGGTGATCACACCCTGCGCCTTTTGCTCATCGCTCAGTTGCACCAGTTTGTTGTAGGCGCCACGGATCTTGAAGGAAAAGGTCGGTTGCAAGTCCTCGCGTTTTAACAGAATGCGATTGGCCAAAGCTTCGGACAACGCCGGTGCCGCCTGCAACGGCGTGCGCACGGCCAGTTCATAGACCGGGGCTGCGAGGATTTTTTTGACGTAATGCTCAAGCAGGGTTTGCTGGGCGGGCGTATGGGTCATGATCGTCTCCTGACATTGATCAGAGCCCCGAGACAGAAAATGAAAACCCGCCTCTAGGGCGGGTTGGGTGCTGCAGTCGTGAGCTAGCCCGCCAAATGAGGAATGGCGGTAATAATGCTTGGCTGGCAACGCGATACAGTAAAAGTCATGACTGAAAATTAGCCGGGCGCGCGAGGCAAGTCAATGGCAAATTCAGGATTGCCACGCTAGGCTGGCGATCCTGCTTATCGTCCCAAGGAAGGACCCCATGAAGTCTGTCGCCCTGCCCCTGATCGCCCTGCTCGCCTTCGCCAGCTACACCGTTTCAGTCATGCTTCAAGCTGAACAGTCTTTGATTGATTTCGGCATCAGCCTGATGTCACGCCCGGATACCGCGCAAGTGGTCATCGATCTTTACCTGCTGGCGACGCTTGCCGGTATCTGGATGTACCAGGATGCGCGCAAGCGTGGGTGGTCGGCGTTGGCGGTTGTGCCTTATTTGTTGCTGACAGCGGTTTTTGTGTCGATTGGGCCGTTGTTGTATCTGGTGGTGCGGGGGCTTCAGGAGCGCAAACGCTCAGTTGAGGCGACGCAACGGATCTGATCCGCAAAGGGTGGGGTTTTTGAAATAGCTATCGCGAGCAGGCTCACTCCCACAGTGGTTCTACGGTGTAAAAAATCACTTCGCCAAACGCTTGAGCCCCACCACCATCGCCCCCGCTCCCAGCATCATCGCGCTCAAGAACAAGGGATACGAGATCCACCACGGTGTGCCGGCGGTCATCATGCTGAACTCGGACATGCCACCAATGCTGGCGATCAGGTTCAGCGGCAGGAACACCACATTGATCAGCGTCAGTTTGCGCAGCAGGTTATTCATGCTGTTGTTCATCAGGTTGCCCCGGGCGTCGATCAGCCCGGAGAACACCGTCGAGTAAATTTCCGCCTGTTTGTAACACTGGTTGTTTTCGATGATCAGGTCGTCGATCAGGCCGATGGCGTGGGCGCCGAAGTGTTCCTTTTCCGCGTGATTGCGCAACCGGGTGAGCACCGCACCATTGCTATGGATCGCGTTGATGTAATAGATCAGGCTTTCGCTGAGGTTGAACATCTGGATCAGGTGCTGGTTCTGCATCGACGCATTGAATTTCTGTTGCAACTCCCGGGCGACCAACTTGATGACTTTGAGGTGACCCAGGTAGTGGTGGATGTTGTTGAACAGCAGGTCGAGCAATACGTCCAGTGGCGTATTCAGCGCCTGGCGTTTGCCCAGCCCGCCCAGCGGCGCGTCATCCGTGGCAATCACCAGAAGCCGGTCCGGACTGAACAGCAAGCCACAGGATGACACCTCGAACGCCAGGCTACTGGCACCGGAGTAGTTTTCCGGGCGTTTCCAGATCAGGAACAAATTGTCGGGATGAAACTCGATGCGCGACACCTCGTCCGGGTCCAGCGCTGAAGCCAACGCGTGCTCATCGAGTTTGAAATGGCTGTGCAGCAAGTCGCGCTCAGCCGCGTCGGGATTGCTGAACAGCATGACGGCCGCGTCCAGCTGTTCAACGGCGTGCAACGCGCCGTGGGTCAACTCAAAGCTTTTGATCATCGTCCGCTCACCAGGCCTGGCCGCGACGTTTCAGTTCCAGGCGACGCACGAACTCTTCGAGCACCAGCGAATACAAATCGTCCTGCAAATAGGCATCTTCGATACCGGCGTCCATGTTCGGGTTGTCGTTGACCTCGATCACCACGACTTTGTCCCCGGATTGCTTAAGGTCGACGCCATAGAGACCATCGCCGATCAAGTTGGCCGTTTTCACTGCCAGTTCCACCACCGCTCGCGGCACTTCGTGCACCGCCAGCGTGCGGCATTCACCATTGATGTCCTGGCCCTTGGCCTTGTGGTTGTAGATTTGCCAGTGGCCCTTGGACATGAAGTACTGGCAAGCAAAGATCGGCTTGCGATTGAGTACCCCGATGCGCCAGTCGTATTCGGTGTAGAAGAACTCCTGCGCCAGCAACAGCACTGAATGATCGAACAGCTCGGCGGTGGCTTCGAGTAACGCTTGCTGGTTTTCGACCTTGATCACGCCGCGGGAGAAACAACCGTCGGGAATCTTCAGCACCAGCGGGAACCCCAGGCGTTCGCCTACCCGCTCGAAATCTTCCGGTCGTTCCTTGTAAAGAATTTCGGTGGCGGGCATGCCCAATTGATGACTCTTGAGCAGATCGGTCAGGTACACCTTGTTGGTACAACGCAGAATCGACGCCGGGTCGTCCATCACCACCAGCCCTTCACTCTCGGCTTTCTTGGCGAAACGGTACGTGTGGTTGTCGACGCTGGTGGTCTCGCGGATCAACAAACCATCGTATTCGGCAATCCGCGAGTAGTCCTTGCGCTCGATCAGTTCGACATCGATGCCCAGCGTCCTGCCAACCCGGACGAAGTTGTCCAGCGCCTTGGCATTGGACGGCGGCAAGGCTTCTTGCGGATCGTGCAGGATGGCCAGGTCGTATCGGGCCAATCGGCGGGATCGCGGCATGCGCCAGATCTTGCGACTGAAGTTGTCGAGCGAATGGGCAAATTGATCTTCCTGATCTTCACGCAACTTATGCAGCGCACCTGACTTGATGCCTTCGATGTGCCACCCGTTAGTTCGACGAAACTCAACTAACAGAATCGGACAGGCAAACACTTCAAATAGCTGCCGCGCTAAATCCTGCAAGGGTTCTATATTGGTCTTGCCAAAATAAAGCGTCAGGGTAAACCCTTCGGTATCGCTGTAAGCGTGATGGCTGAGGGCTTTTTCCAGCGTTTTATCCAAGTCGTCCAACGCCAGGCCATACAGGGATTTGCGTGTCAGTTCGCTGATGGTCCGCACTGACGGAATGACTTTGTGCCCACGAGCTTCAGCCAGCAGCGAGCAGTAATAGCCGTGCCCCAGGTACTTGTAGCTGCGGCACAGGTTGATGACCTGCACCCGCTTGCCCTGTTCGTTGTCGCGGGTTTGCTCCAGGTATTCCTGAGCCGTGACGATGTCCTCGCTGGGAAAGTAAGAGGCCCAGTCTTCCTTGCGCTCGACGATGATAATCAACTGGCTGGAAGTTCTGCCTGCCTCATTTGAAACAGAGCCACTTAAATAAGTTGCAGAAGTTATTGCCGCCGGCAAAGTTTGCTCGGATACTTCGCGCCAATGACCTTGTACCGCTGACATAGAGTTTGATCCGTGGGTGAACAAGACCTTTCCTATTAAGCACGAAGTTTTACGGAAGTCCCGTTTCGTTACGCAACTTTTACGGCGGTCATATGAATACGTTTTTTCGTTTGGCGGTATTGGAAGATTTACCCGCGTTACTGCAACTGGAGGAGCAATGCTTCACCACCGATCGACTCAACAGTCGCAGCTTTCAATGGATGATCACCCGCGCCCACGGGAAACTGTTGGTGGCCCAATACGATGAGCAGCTGATGGGTTACGCCGTGGTGCTGTTCCATAGGGGGACGTCGCTGGCCCGTTTGTATTCGATCGCCATCGCTGCTCAAGCCCGGGGCACTGGTTTGGGCAAGCAGTTACTTGATCGAATAGAAGCCTGTGCTCTAGAGCACGATTGCGCGTATTTGCGGCTGGAGGTGCGTCTCGACAATCCGGCGGCGATTGCCCTGTATGAGCGTAATGGCTACCGGCGCTTCGCTCTGATTCACGACTATTACCAAGACCATGCCGATGCGCTGCGCCTGGAAAAACGCATCCTTCAGCACCGCGAATCGCGAAGTATCCAAGTGCCTTACTACCCGCAGACCACTGAATTTACTTGCGGTCCGGCCTGCCTGCTGATGGCCATGGGTGCGCTCCAACGGAATCGATTGCTGGAGCGCCGCGAAGAACTGCAAATCTGGCGCGAGGCGACGACCGTATTCATGACCTCCGGCCACGGCGGTTGCAGTCCTCAAGGCCTGGCGTTGGCTGCCGCTCGGCGTGGGTTTCGAGTGCGCCTGCAACTGAGCATGACCGGCCCATTGTTCCTCGACGGTGTGCGCAACGAGCATAAAAAAGACGTAATGCGCCTGGTGCATGAAGAGTTCACGGCCCAGCTAATTGCCAGTGCCGTGGAGCGTGAAGTCGGCGGGCCATTGAATCTGCCACAGTTGTTGGAAAATGGTGGGCAGCCTTTGGTGCTGATCAGCAGCTATCGCCTGACCCGCTCGAAATCACCACACTGGGTGATCGTTACCGATTGCGACGAAGAGTTTGTCTACCTGCACGATCCCGATGTGGACCACAGTCAGCATCGCCAACCCATGGACTGCCAGCATGTGCCGGTCAGCCATGGGGAGTTCGAAAAAATGTGCAGTTTTGGCCGGGACAAACTCAGGGCGGCAGTCATCCTGTTTGCCCAACCCTGAACGCTCCCCGGTGTAGGGGTTTGAGGTGAGTTGTTATTTGAGGCCCACCTTGTACAAGCTGCCGTCCGCTTCGTCGGTCAGCACATACAGGTAGCCGTCCGGCCCCTGTCGCACGTCGCGGATGCGCTTGTTGAGTTCACCCAGCAAGCGCTCTTCGTGGACCACCTTATCGCCATCGAACTGCAAGCGGATCAGTTCCTGAGTCACCAGCGCGCCGATGAACACATTGTGCTGCCATGGCTTGAAGCGGTCGCTGTCGTAGAATGCCATGCCACTCAATCCCGGGGATTTTTCCCAGAAGTGTCGCGGATCGACGGTGCCTTCAGCGGTTTTGCCCTGGGCTTCCGGGATGGGCTGGCCGGAGTAGTTGATGCCATGGGTCGCCAGAGGCCATCCGTAGTTTTTGCCACGCTCGATGACGTTCAACTCGTCACCACCGCGAGGGCCGTGTTCGTTTTCCCACAGGGTGCCGGTCCAGGGATTGAGCGCCGCCCCTTGCGGGTTGCGCACGCCGTAGGACCAGATCTCGGGACGGACACCGGCCTGGCCGACAAAAGGGTTATCGTCCGGTATTTTGCCGTCAGGATAGATTCGTACGACCTTGCCCTGCAGTTTGTCGAGGTCTTGTGCGGTGGGCCGGTCGTTGTTTTCTCCCAAGGTGATGAACAGATAGCCGTCACGGTCGAACACCAGCCGCGAACCAAAATGGTTGCCAACGGAGAGCTTCGGCTCCTGACGGAAAATCACCGTAAAGTCCTTGAGGCTCGTCAGGTCATCGGACAGCCGCCCGCGCCCGACCGCCGTGCCGGCCTTGTCACCCTGACCGCCACCCTCGGCGTAAGACAGGTAGATCAAGCGGTCTTGCTTGAAGTCGGGTGACAACACCACATCGAGCAAACCGCCCTGCCCCTTGGCCCAGACCTTGGGCACGCCACTGATCGGTGCCGACAGCTTGCCATCGGTGCCGACCAGCCGCAGGTTGCCGGGCCGTTCAGTCACCAGCATGCCTTGTCGGTCGGGCAGAAACGCCACGGACCACGGATGCTCCAGCCCCTTGGCAATCGTCGTGACTTCAAGGGTGCCTTGTTCGCTTTTCATGGCCTGAGTGGACGCGGCCAAGGCAGGCAGTGTGGCGGTCAATAACGTACTGGCACAGACAACGGTCAGAAGGGTTTTACGCAACATGCACGATTCCTTTTGTCATGAGAATGGTGGGCAGACCGCAGAGGTCTGCCGTTCAACGAGTCTGGCTGCCCGAGCTCCGGGCAGGTGGGTTGGGAATGAATTTGGGCGGACTGGCAGGTGCCGCCGGCGTCTGCGGAGAGCGATTGCCGATGCCACCGTTGTCGAGGGTCGGCGGACGCGGCACGGGCACAGTGTTCGGCCCGCGAATGGCCGGAGCGCTTGGCTGAGTGCCTTGCATGCTATTGGGGTTGGCCCGGCGAATCGGACTGTTGTATGGGTTGTTGTTGCCGCTGTTCGGCAGATTCTGCGCCACCACCAATGGTGCATGGGGCGATGGGGCTTGCGCCTGGGCCAACGGGCCGAGAAAGCCGCCCAAGGCCAGCAGGATGAAGCCAGGAATGCTTCTGTTCATGGGTTGCCTCTGGACGCTCGCGTGTAAGGACTTCGATAGCACGCTACGCCCCGGGTTCGGATTTGTTAATCAAAACCTCCACGGCAAGATGTAACACGAAGTTGATCCCCCGAACGGCGCTGGCCACAGCTGACTGAAACTTTTACCCAAGGCCACCGGTCACCTGATCATCACTGGCGAGAAGACGACCATGGCAAGGGCAATCTGGAAAGGCGCAATCAGTTTCGGGTTGGTCCACATACCTGTGGCACTGGTCTCGGCAACCTCATCCCAAGGGGTGGACTTCGACTGGCTCGACAGCCGCACCATGGACCCGGTGGGTTACAAGCGCGTCAACAAGGTCACCGGCAAGGAAGTGAACAAAGAACATATCGTCAAAGGTGTCGCTTACGAAAAAGGTCGGTATGTGGTGCTCAGCGAGGAAGAAATCCGCTCGGCGCACCCGCTGTCGACCCAGACCATCGATATTTTCGCCTTTGTCGACGGCGAGCAGATTCCGCTGCAAAACATCGATACCCCCTACTACCTGGCGCCGGACAAACGCGGCGGCAAGGTCTACGCATTACTGCGCGAAACCCTCACCAAAACCAAAAAGGTCGCCTTGGCGCGCGTGGTGCTGCATACCCGCCAGTACCTTGCGGCATTGATGCCTCTGGATTCTGCACTGGTCTTGGTGAAACTGCGCTGGCCGGCGGAAGTTCGCAGCCTGGATGAGCTGGCATTGGGGCCAGACGTCACCAAGGCCGAGCTGGCCAAAGGTGAACTGGACATGGCCAAGCGCCTGGTCGATGACATGAGCGCCGAGTGGACGCCGGAGGATTATCGCGACGGTTTCGAAGAGAAGATCATGGCGCTGGTGGACAAGAAGGCCCATGAAGGCAAGATCGAGGATGTGGAAACGGACACCGGGGAAGAGACCCGTAAGACTGCGGATGTGATTGATTTGACCGAATTGCTCAAACGCAGCCTTGGAGGTAAAAGCGCGGCCAAGGCGCCTGCGAAAACCAAGTCGGCGAGTAAACCGGCTGCGCGGAAAAAAGTCAGTAAGTGATGTCCCGGAGTACCGGCCTCATCGCGGGCAAACCCGCTCCCACAGTGGTTGTAGAGAGGCAAAAATCTCAATCACACCCTGGAACTCTGTGGGAGCGGGCTTGCCCGCGATGGCGTCGGCTTGGCAAAAGAATGAATCACACCAGAACAAAAATCGCCAGCAACCCACCGAAGAACGCCCACTTCTGCAAGTAATAGAGCTTGCGATTACGCTTCTTCAGTTCCTTGGCACGCAAACGAATCTTGTAGATCTTGCCGAACAAACGGTTGATGCCACCGGTCTTGTCACCCGCCTCGTTCGGCGCGCCTGCAGCCGACATCACATTGCGGCTGAACCAGCCGTTGAACGCCGCCGCCCAGCGATACTTCATGGGGCGCTCGACGTCGCAGAACAGAATGATACGGTTCTGCTGCGTGGTGTTTTCAGCGTAATGAATGAAGGTCTCGTCGAACATCACCGCTTCGCCATCACGCCAGTGGTAGTTCTCGCCGTCGACGTTGATGTAGCAGCCGGCGTCATTCGGCGTTTCCAGGCCCAGGTGATACCGGTAGGAACCGGCATACGGGTCGCGGTGACGAACCAGCTTGGAGCCCGGCGGCAGCTCGGCGAACATGGCGGCCTTGATCGAGCCGATGCTCTGCACCAGCTCGGTGGTGCGCGGGCACAGCTTCATCGCGGAGGGGTGACTGTCGCCGTACCACTTGAGATAGAAACGCTTCCAGCCAGTCTTGAAGAACGAGTTGAAACCCACGTCGTCGTATTGGTTGGAGCGCTTGATCTCGCCAGCCCGCAACAGGTTCTGGCCTTCGGCGCGAATTTCTTCCCAATGGGTCTGCAATGGGCTCAGGTCAGGAAAGTCCGCTGGATCGAGGTAAGGTTTGTTGGGGATTTTCGAGAACAGGTAAAGGAAGCAATTGATCGGCGCCAGAAACGTCGAGTGATCGCTTAATTGGCGACCCAACTTGTGGCGCACGCGACCACGCAAATGGACGTACGCGATGGATACAACGTAGACAGCGGCAATGATCAGTTTCACGGAAATCGTCACACGTCAGAAGTGAACAAACTGCGCCCCCTGCCAGCCATCGGCTCTCGGGTCTTGTGCAGCGTCTGATTACGAAACAACACGCCCGGTGGCCCTATTTCGAGCAGGGCTGTACGTCGGCCAGGGTGAGAGATGGCATTTTAGCCACACTTTGTAACCAATAGTTAACCTATAACAGTGAAAATATGTGCACAGATTCGGCCAAAGCGACGCTGCGACCTCATTGCCCTATCGTTTAGAGAGCCAGACCAGTACAATCGCCGCCAAACTTTACGCGCCACTTCGTTGATGACGGAAAAAACCCCGTGTCAGCGCACTTTGACTCGGGTCAAGCGCGGTCCAGCCGCCACCCTGGCTACTCTGAATGCTTCGCAGGAAAAACCTTTGATCTCTACAGCTAACATCACGATGCAGTTCGGCGCCAAGCCGCTATTCGAAAACGTTTCGGTCAAATTCAACGGTGGCAACCGTTACGGCTTGATCGGCGCCAACGGTTGCGGCAAGTCGACGTTCATGAAGATTCTCGGCAACGACCTCGAGCCGTCTGGCGGTCAGGTCATGCTGGAGCCGAACGTGCGTCTGGGTAAATTGCGCCAGGACCAGTTCGCCTACGAAGAATTCACCGTGATCGACACCGTGATCATGGGTCACGAAGAGCTGTGGAAGGTTAAAGCCGAGCGTGACCGTATCTACTCGCTGCCAGAAATGAGCGAAGACGACGGCATGGCCGTGGCCGAGCTGGAAACCGAATTCGCTGAAATGGACGGCTACACCGCCGAATCCCGTGCCGGTGAACTGCTGCTGGGTCTGGGCATTCCCCTGGAACAGCATTTTGGCCCGATGTCCGAAGTCGCTCCAGGCTGGAAACTGCGGGTATTGCTGGCTCAGGCATTGTTCTCCGATCCTGAAGTGCTGTTGCTCGACGAACCAACCAACCACCTGGACATCAACACCATTCGTTGGCTCGAAACGATCCTCAAGGCGCGTAACAGCACCATGATCATCATTTCCCACGACCGTCACTTCCTCAACAGCGTGTGCACCCACATGGCTGACCTGGACTACGGCGAGCTGCGTCTGTTCCCGGGCAACTACGACGAGTACATGACGGCGGCCACTCAGTCCCGCGAGCAACTGCTGTCGGACAACGCCAAGAAGAAAGCGCAGATCTCCGAGCTGCAAACCTTCGTCAGCCGCTTCTCGGCCAACGCCTCGAAAGCCAAGCAGGCGACTTCCCGCGCCAAGCAGATCGACAAGATCCAGCTGGCCGAGGTCAAACCATCGAGCCGCGTGAGCCCGTTCATCCGCTTCGAGCAGACCAAAAAGCTGCACCGCCAGGCCGTGACCATCGAGCAGATGTCCAAAGGCTTCGACGGCAAGACCCTGTTCAAGAACTTCAGCTTCACCGTTGAAGCCGGCGAGCGCGTAGCGATCATCGGCCCGAACGGTATCGGCAAGACCACCCTGCTGCGTACCCTGATGGGCGAGCTGACTCCGGACGCCGGTTCCGTGAAATGGACCGAAAGCGCGGAGCTGGGCTACTACGCTCAGGACCACGCACATGACTTCGAAGATGACGTCAGCCTGTTCGACTGGATGGGCCAGTGGACTCAGGGTGAGCAGATCATTCGTGGCACCCTGGGCCGCATGCTGTTCTCCAACGACGAGATCCTCAAGTCGGTCAAGGTCATCTCCGGTGGTGAGCAAGGTCGCATGCTGTTCGGCAAGCTGATCCTGCAAAAGCCGAACGTACTGGTGATGGACGAACCAACCAACCACTTGGACATGGAATCCATCGAGTCGCTGAACCTGGCGCTGGAAAACTACCCGGGCACGCTGATCTTCGTCAGCCACGACCGTGAGTTCGTTTCGTCGCTGGCCACCCGCATCATTGAGCTGAGCCCGAACGGCGTGACCGACTTCAGCGGTACGTACGACGATTACCTGCGTAGCCAGGGTGTGGTGTTCTAAAAGCAGCGATGAGTTACAAGCTGCAAGCTACAAGTTGAAAGCCCTGTCCTGGTGACGGGGCTTTTTGTTTCAAAGATCAAAAGATCGCAGCCTTCGGCAGCTCCTACAAGGCGCGCTGATAATTGATGCAGGAGCTGCCGAAGGCTGCGATCTTTTAATCGTTAGCCTGCTTTCTTTTATCGCAACGCCGCGCCATCATGCAGAACTCCCACCGCCGCCCGCGAACGAGCCCTCATGTCTGCGCAGCAACAGCCCACGCAAAGCTCCATGGCGATCACCCTGCAGATCGTCTCCATCGTTTTCTATACCTTCATTGCCTTCCTCTGCATCGGCCTGCCGATTGCGGTATTGCCGGGGTATGTGCATGAACAGCTTGGTTTCAGCGCCGTCGTCGCAGGCTTGACCATTGGCTCGCAGTACCTCGCCACGCTGCTGAGTCGGCCGATGGCCGGGCGCATGTCCGACAGCGTTGGCACCAAGCGCGCCATCGTTTACGGCTTGTCGGGGATTGTCCTCAGCGGCGGTCTGACCTTGTTATCGACCTTGCTGCAAAGCCTTCCTTTATTAAGCCTGCTGATCCTGATTGCCGGACGTTTGTTGCTGGGGGTCGCCCAGGGTTTGATCGGCGTCGGCACCATCAGTTGGTGCATGGGCCAGGTCGGCGCGGAGCACACGGCGCGTTCGATCTCGTGGAACGGCATCGCCTCGTACGGCGCCATTGCCATTGGTGCGCCGCTGGGCGTGGTGATGGTCGGTCAATTGGGCTTTGCCAGCCTGGGGATTGCGCTTAGCGCATTGGCGTTGATGGCGCTGCTGTTGATCCGCAACAAACCGTCGGTGCCGGTGGTGCGCGGTGAGCGCTTGCCGTTCTGGGCCGTGTTCGGGCGCATTGCGCCGTTTGGGGCGAGCCTGAGCCTGGCCTCCATCGGTTATGGCACCCTGACGACGTTTATCACGTTGTACTACGTCAACCGCGGCTGGACCGGCGCGGCGTACTGCCTGACGGTGTTCGGTGTGTGCTTCATACTGGCGCGGTTGCTGTTCATTTCCAGCATCAGCCGTTTTGGCGGATTCACCTCGGCCATTGCCTGCATGACCATCGAAACCGTTGGCCTGGTGCTGCTCTGGCTCGCGCCGTCGACCGGTTATGCCTTGATCGGCGCCGGCCTGACTGGGTTTGGCCTGTCGCTGGTGTATCCGGCGTTGGGTGTCGAGGCAATCAAACAGGTGCCCAATTCCAGCCGTGGTGCGGGGCTGAGTGCTTATGCAGTGTTTTTCGATCTGGCGCTGGCGATCGCCGGCCCGTTGATGGGGGCCATTGCGCTGAATTTGGGGTATTCGTGGATTTTCTTTTGCGCGGCACTGCTGTCGGTCAGTGCATTGGCGTTGACCTTGCTGCTTAAGCATCGGGCCTAGCAAAAGATCGCAGCATTCGGCAGCTCCTACAGGGTCCGCATTTCAATGTAGGAGCTGCCGAAGGCTGCGATCTTTTATCTATTGATCCGCCGTCTGCATCCCGGCCCGCGTCGCCTTGCCCAGAGTACGCGAGAAGAAGCGCCCCGCTTCAGTCACCAGATTGCGATGAATGTCTTCCCGGTCGACGCCATCCGCATCGGTGCACAGGGCCGGCATGATCACGATTTGCTCGTCGTTGCACGGTGCCATGAACACGAAGTGCCCTGCTCCCGCCAGCAGCTTGAAGTCCGGCGCGACAGGCAGTTTGCGCGCCAGTGCGGCGGCGTTCTTGTCGAACGGCACCAGTTTGTCGCCATCGCCGCTGTACAGCAGCACCGGTACATGCACGTCGGCAAGGGTGTGACGGCCGAATTTCAGGCTGAGCGGCGCCATCAGTAACAGCGCGTGAACTCGAGGGTCAGCCACCGGTTGCAAATCATCACGATCGACGATCAGTTCGCCTTGGGTGTTACAGGCATCGCGGTCATCCGGACGTTCCTGGCAGTAACGACGCAGGCGATCCAGGTCCGGCGTCGCACCGGACAGTATCAACGCGGTCTCCCCACCCGCCGAATAACCGATCACACCAACCTGGTCAGCATTGACGAAAGGCGCGAGCATGCGGTCGCCCAACGTCGCGGTAATCGCTTCGGAAATCTGAATCGGCCGTCCGTAGAGATTGCTCAAGGTGCCGAGGCGACTGTGGTCCTTGGAGTTGTCACCCGGATGAATGACCGCCACGACCACAAAGCCCTTGCGTGCCAATGAAGTGGCCAGATCGTGCAAGGCCAGCGGGGTGCCGGTGTTGCCGTGGGAAAGCATCAGCATCGGGAAGCGGCCCATGGCGACTTTGGTGTCTTCGCCGGCTTCGACCGAATAGCCCTCAAGTTTGCTGGAATGTTCTTTTTCGCTGGAGGGATAGAACGCGATGGCGCGCATCGGTTGCAGATCCAGCGGGTCGAGAAAACTCATCTCGTGGTAACCGACGCTCCAGTGAGGATGCGGCGCGGGGGCGGCGTGCACTGAATTCAGGCTGCCTGACAGGCAAATCAGTAAAGCTGCACAAAGACGCATCATGGGATGCCCCACCTTGTTACCGGACCATAGACGTAAACCCTTGACTGCATATCTTGGGCCACAATCTGTAACGACCAGAAACAAAAAACTCCGTACCTGGTACTTGCGTATCCAGAATACAGAGTTTTTTAGGGCTTTACCTGTACGGTGGCTGCTTTTACGAAAGCCTTACGCGGCGGCGAACAACTGCTCGCTGATTTGTGTGTGCGCGTCGCTCATGGCTTTGGTGCGCACTTCGTCACCGTAGGCCAGACCGTGGGCACGAACGAATTCGATATCGGTGATGCCGATGAAGCCGAACAGCACTTTCAAGTAGTCTTCGTGGGCAACACCGGTCGCCTGGCCAGCGTGCAAACCGCCGGAAGTCGAAACAATCACCACTTTCTTGCCACCACACAGGCCTTCAGGGCCGGCTTCGGTGTAACGGAAGGTCTGACCGGCAACGGCGATGCGGTCGATCCAGGCCTTGAGTTGGGTCGGGATGGTGAAGTTGTACATCGGCGCGGCAATCACGACGGCGTCGGCGGCGAGGAATTCAGCCAGGGTCTGGGCGCTGAGTTCGGCTTCGTGCTGTTGCGCGGCGTCACGCAGTTCGGCGGTGGTGCCGGCGGCAACCAGGGTAGTCGCGGAGAAATGGCTGATGGCGTCGGCAGCCAGGTCGCGGTAAGTCACCACAGCAGACGGCTCGGCGGCTTGCCAGGCTTTAACCACTTCGCCACTCAGCTGACGGGAAGCCGAGTTGTCACCAAGAATGCTCGAATCGATGTGCAGCAGTTTCATGTGGGATCTCCAGGTGAGGATCGCCCGCAAGGGCGATCTGATGGAGACAATCCTACAGATGAAACCAATAGCTGATTAGCGTGCAACAATGCGATAGTTCGTCTCACTGGTAGAACAATCGAGATACGACCCATGCAAGACCTCAATGACCTTTATTACTTTGCCAAAGTCGTCGAGGCTGGCGGCTTCGCGGCGGCCGGGCGTTTGCTGGGGATTCCCAAGTCGCGCCTGTCGCGGCGCATTGCCGAACTGGAAGAACGCCTCGGCGCCCGCTTGCTGCAACGCACCACCCGCCAACTCAAGTTGACGGCCGTGGGGGAACGTTACCTGCGGCACTGCCAGGCGATGTTGCTGGAAGCGGAAATGGCCGATGAAGCCGTGGCCAGCATGTCCAGCGAACCGCGCGGGCGCTTGCGTGTTTCTTCGCCGGTGGGCCTGGCGCATGAGATGTTGCCAGGGGTGATCAGCAGCTTTCTGGAGAAATTCCCCCAGGTGCAGCTGGAGGTGATGCTGGTCAACCGGCGCGTCGATCTGGTGACCGAGGGTGTCGACGTCGCTTTGCGCGTGCGCGAGCCCGGCGACGAAGACCCGCTGCTGGTCACCCGCCGCCTGCGGCAGGCACAAATGCTCGTGGTGGCCAGCCCGGACTTCATCAAGGGACATGACATCAGCCATCCCGATGACCTCAAAAGCTTGCCGGTGCTTGGCGCCCTCGAACCCGATCGGATGGTGCACATTCGCCTGGTGGACGGTGATGGCAAAAGCCATGAACTGTCCCTTGAGGCGCGGTTAGGCATAGATGACTTCATCGTGCGCAAGACTTGCGCCCTCGCCGGCCAAGGCTTTACCACGTTGCCGATGATGTACTGCGAACAAGAATTGGCAAACGGCTCGCTGGTGCAATTGCTGCCAGAGTGGTCGTTGCCGGGCGGTTGGCTGCAAGCGGTCTACCCTCATCGACGCGGTGTGATGCCGGCCGTACGCGCCTGGCTCGACCATCTGATTGAAACATTCAATGCTTGCGGGGATCGTTTGATATGAAGGCTGGACGCATGAGCGAAGAGGACGTCGCGGCATTTTGTCTTACGCTGCCGGGTGCGCGGGAAGACTACAAATGGGGCGGTGTGCGGGTATTTTCGATTGCCGGGAACAAGATGTTCGCGCTGCAAAACCTGCGCGGTGCGTCCCTGGCGTTCAAGGTCGACAAGGATTTGTTTCTCGGTCATTGCGACCGCCCGGGGATTCATCCGGCGCCGTATCTGGCGCGCGCCCAATGGATCATCATGGCAACGCCCTACCCGCTGGGCGCCGATGAACTCAAAGGACTGATACAACGCTCCCACCAACTGGTGGTCAGCAAATTGCCCAAGCGCACCCAGGTCGGATTACTGCTTTAAATGTTGCTGCTTTAAAACAGCGCGAACAGGTGTGCACCCAGGAACAAGTGGTCAATCCAGAATACCTGGTGCAGTAACACGATGAACCAGAACACCACTTGAAAGGACACCTTGCGCGTCTTGTGCCGGAACACTTGCTGAGCCAGTAAAGCGCCCGGCCAGCCACCGGCGAACTCCAACGCATGCAGCACGTTTTCCGGGGTTCGCCACTGATCGGCGCGCGCCTTGCGCTTGTCGCTCCAGTACAGCAAAAACGTCAGAACACTGACGATGCCGTAGGCCGCCAGGGGAATCGTCGATACCCCGTGAAGCCACATCGAGGTCGAACCGAACAGCGGCAGCGCGCACAGGATCGCAAAGACCAGCCATTTCAGCCGAAGGTAACGGGTCTCTCCGCCGGATGGGCGCCCGGGGTTTCTGCGCGCGCTGCCGTCACTCATGGCTTGGCCGCAGTCCAGTCGACCCAACCGAACTGCCAAGTGGCCAGAATCAACAGGCCGAAAGCAATCCGATACCAGGCAAACGCCGCATAACTGTGGCTGGCGATGAATTTGAGCAAGCCGCGTACGGCGATCATCGCGAAGATGAACGCGGTGACGAATCCGATCGCGAACACCGGGAAGTCGGCCGGTACGAACAGCTTGTGGTACTTGTAGCCCGAATAAACCGCAGCACCGACCATGGTCGGCATGGCCAGGAAGAACGAGAACTCGGTAGCGGTCTTGCGCGACAGGCCGAACAGCAGGCCGCCAATGATCGTCGAGCCGGAGCGCGAGGTACCCGGAATCATCGCCAGGCATTGGGCAAAGCCCACCTTCAGCGCGTCTTTCCAGGTGATGTCGTCGACCGTTTCGGCGTGCACTTCATGCTGGCGCTTTTCAGCCCACAACATGATCACCCCACCCACGACCAAGGCCGTGGCCACGGTAATCGGGTTGAACAGGTAGTGGTGAATCAGGTCGGCGAAAATCACCCCCAATACCACCGCCGGCAGAAAGGCAATCAGCAGGTTGGCAGTAAAACGTCGTGCACTCGGCTGGGTAGGCAACCCCACGACCACGTCGAAAATCTTGCGCCGAAACTCCCACACCACCGCCAGGATCGCCCCCAGCTGAATGATGATATTGAACGCCATGGCGCGTTCACCACCGAAGTCGAGCAAGTCCGCAACGATGATCTGGTGCCCGGTACTGGAAATGGGCAAAAACTCTGTCAGCCCTTCTATAACGCCAAGAATCAAAGCCTGAAAGGCAGTCCAAAGATCCATCAATCCCCCAAAAGGCTATGCGTTTGCGCATGCCCCGTCAGTATTTTCCAAGCGTTCACTGCGATCAGCGTAGTTGAAGTCCGCGCGCGCAAAGCCCCCTCTGAACCCTGAAATTTGCGTGAAAAATCAATTTGGATTCAGGTTTCTGCGCGACGGGCCGAAATCCTATCAGACAAGTCTGAAAAGCGCTGCCGCGTTATCGGACCTGGCAGGATGCTGGCGATCATTCAATACAAAAACAAGAAACCGGAGCACCGCGTTATGAACAGCTTGCGCAGTATGTCGATCAGCCGGCGGTTGTGGCTCATCTTGATCGTGGCCGTCATGATGCTGTTGGCCTTGGGCGTCTTGATGCTCAAGCAGATTCACGATGACCTGTACGACGCCAAGGCCCAGAAAACCCAGCATGTGGTGCAGACCGCCAGCGGCATTCTGAGCTACTACCACGGCCTGGAAACGGCCGGCATACTGACCCGTGACGCCGCACAAAAACAAGCGCTGACCGCCGTGCGCGGGTTGCGTTATGACCAGAACGACTACTTCTGGATCAACGATCTGACGCCGGTGATGATCATGCACCCGGCCAACCCGAAACTCGACGGCCAGAACCTCTCCGCCATCCGCGACCCGGACGGCTTTGCGGTGTTCAACGAAATGGTTGCCGTGGCCAAGAGCAAAGGTGCCGGGATCATCAATTACCGTTGGCCAAAGCCGGGCGCCAGTGCACCGGTCGAGAAAACCTCCTACGTCAAATTGTTCGAGCCTTGGGGCTGGGTGCTCGGCTCGGGTGTTTACATCGATGACATGCAGGCCGAGTTTTACGGGCAAGTCTGGGAAGCCTCGTTCATCGGCCTGGCGATTGCCCTGATCATGGTTGCGCTGGTGGTGCTGATTGCCCGCAGCATCGTGCGCCCGCTTCAAGAAACCGTGAATGCGATGGCCAACATTGCCAGCGGTGAAAGCGACCTGACCCGCAGCCTCGACACCCACGGCCAGGATGAAGTCACGCAACTGGCGAGGCACTTCAATGCCTTCACCACCAAGCTGCGGCACGTCATTGCCGAACTGCAGGTGTCCGCCAGCGCCTTGGGTCAGTCGTCCAGCGAACTGGGCAACGATGCGACCCAGGCCCAGCAACGCAGCCAGCAGCAGTCGCAACAAATGGAACTGGTGGCCACGGCCATCAATGAAGTGACCTATGGCGTGCAGGATGTCGCCAAGAACGCCGAACACGCCGCCAGCGAAATGCGCGATGCCGAAGCCCAGGCTCAACAGGGCCAGATCAACATCGACGGCAGCCTGCAGCAGATCGATACGCTGTCCTCGACGATCGATCAGGCCGTGGAAGTGATTCGTACCCTGGCCGCCGAAAGCACGCAGATTGGTAGCGTCCTCGAAGTGATCCGCTCCATCGCCGAGCAGACCAACCTGCTGGCGCTGAACGCGGCCATCGAAGCGGCCCGCGCCGGCGAGCAAGGTCGCGGATTTGCCGTGGTAGCCGATGAGGTTCGCCTGCTGGCCCAGCGCACCCAGAAGTCCACGGCGGAGATCCAGTCGATGATCGAACGCCTGCAGAGTCATTCCGAAGCGGCGGTCAAGGTCATTGGCGACAGCAGCCGCGCTTCGCAACTGACGATTGAACAGGCCGGCCTCGCGGGGGCCAGCCTGAACGCTATCGGCCAGGCCCTGCGCAATCTCAACGGCCTGAATGCCTCGATTGCCAGTGCCACCTTACAGCAGGCGCACGTGGTCGAAGACATCAATCAGAACGTGACTCAAGCGGCCGGGTTGTCACATAGCACGGCATTGGCGGCGGAGCAGTCGAGTGCGGCGAGTGTGCGGCTCAAGGGTTTGAGCGAGCAACTGAACGGGTTGTTGAAGCAGTTCAGGGTCTAATTTTCAATGGCGACTGCTGCGCAGCCGGACGCAGCCTCGCCGGGGCTCGACAGCTACTACAAGGTTGACGTGAATCTGTAGCAGCTGGCGAAGCCTGCGTTCGAGGACGCAGTCCTCGCCGTACTGCTGTTCTCCTTGGCGATGCCTGCCGTTACAATCCGCCTCCTCTTCCACTCTCTCCCAGGAAACTTCATGTCCGGGCTTGAACTGTTTGCCGCCACTCTCGGTGTCATTGCCGTCTGGTTGACGGTCAAGCAGAACCCTTGGTGCTGGCCGATCGGTCTGGTCATGGTGCTTATCTACAGCTGGATCTTTTTCGAAGTGAAGCTGTATTCGGACATGCTGCTGCAAGTGGTCTACGCCGCGTTGCAGCTGTATGGCTGGTGGCAGTGGACACGTGGAGGCGATGCCAGCCATGGCCGCGAAGTCAGCCGACTGGGCATGGGCTCGGTGGCGCTCGGCTTGACCCTCGGCGCGATTGGCAGCTTGTTGCTGGGCGCCGCGATGGCGCACTGGACCGACGCCGCGCAACCCTGGCTCGACGCGGCACTCACCGGATTCAGTCTGGTGGCGCAAGTCTGGATGGCGCAAAAACGCGTGCAATGCTGGCCGCTCTGGATTGCCGTGGATGTGATTTTCGTCGGGCTATTTGTTTACAAGGACCTGTATTTGACGGCCGCCCTCTACGGCTTGTTTCTACTGCTGGCCGTACAAGGCTGGCGCGAATGGCGTGTGGCCCCGGCGTTGCGCACATGAAGGTGCTGGTGCTCACCGGCCCCGAATCCAGCGGTAAGAGCTGGTTGTCCGCCGAGTTACAAGCGCATTTCGGTGGAGTGCTGGTCGAAGAATACGTGCGCCGGTTCATCGAACTGAACCCGCGAGACACCTGTCTGGCGGATATCCCGGCCATCGCTCGCGGCCAGTTGCAGTGGGAAGATGAAGCCCGCGCTTTGCAACCGCCACTGCTGATCCTCGACACCCACTTGCTCAGCAACATCCTCTGGAGCCGCACACTGTTCGGCGAGTGCCCCGACTGGATCGAGCAAGCCCTGCTCGCCAGGCAATATGACCTGCACTTGTTGTTGTCACCTGAGAATGTTGAGTGGACCGACGATGGTCAGCGTTGCCAGCCTGAACTCGTTGAGCGACAGGTGTTCTTCAACGACATCCGGACATGGCTGGAACAGCATGGGCAACCCGTACAAGTGCTATGCGGCGACTGGTCCGAGCGACGTGCTCAGGCATTGACTTCCGTCGCGATGATGCTCGGTCTCACCCCCTGATTCCGGGGGTATTTACCCAGCGTTTTCCCCTGTTTTGGGGCAAAAGTGTCCGTTCGTGAAACACCCACTTCCCCGCAAAAGGCCCGTTTCAGCACCCTCCCCCCTTTGCTGATCCGTTTGTTAAGACGTTGATACACCCTCCTGCAAACCACTGTGCTAGAGCATCGCAAGCGCTTTAGCCCGCTGCGGCCATCGTCTGTTGTCTCACGGTTGAAACAACGTGATTGGTCCCCGCCCGGACAAAAGTCACAAGTTCTTGAATCACAACAAAAATCCAAAACAGGCACAGCTTTCGCTCTCTCCTTCACAACGCTGACTAGGGCCAGCCCACAACAAGAAGGAATTGCATCGTGGGGACTTACAAGAAAGGCTTGACCTGCCTCCTGCTGATCGCAAGCGCTGCCAGTTCAGTGCTCAGCTTCACTGTCCAGGCCGAAGGCAATGGCGTCATTGTCCTTCAGCGTACCGTCCAGCCGGTGCACATTGGCCGCAACCAAGGCAAGGATCCAAACCCGATCACCGTCAATACCAACCCTTCCGCACGCATCACCGGCGAACTGAGTGACGGCGACTTCGCCAATGTCGCCAGCGGCACCGCGTTTCGCGGCAACAACAGCCAGTCGATGGGCGGCATGCAAGGTCTCAACGTCGTCACCAACCCCAACGGCATGCCTGGCATGAGCGCCGGCCATCAGGGCGGAAGCGGCAATGCGATTTCGGGAACCATCAACCGCGCCATGAGTTCCGGCCTCGCCCCACTGGGCAGACTGGCTGGAGGTCAATGACATGAATCGCAATCTCCTTCTCCTCGCACTGCTCGGCTGCGCCAGCGCCATGGCCGACTCCAGCGTGAAGTCTCTCAATAACGCAGACATTCAAGATTCCGGCACGCAATACAGAGGCAACTTCAACGTCAACCAGGCTGCCGGTGACCAACAGCAACAGACCAACGTTCGGGCAATCGCCATCGGCACAGAGGCCGGCGCGACCACCATCGTCAACCAAAAACTCAATACGCCCGCCAATCCGTCGATGAACGCGACGGCCACCATCGGCGGTACCTCTTTCAGCAATGGCAACGGTGTACTGGGCGTCAACCAGAGCGCCGGGGCCAACAACCAGATGGCCAACGTCATGCGGATCAGCATCAGTGCTGCACCGCAGGCGATTGACGATAGCGTCCTTTCTCAACAGAACGTGGCGTTACTACCAAGCTCAGGAGCAACTGGCACCCCAACCGGCAGTCGCCAGGTCGTGACAAGCGACCAGGCCTTCACCGGCAGCCGAGGGGTGATTCAGGTGAACCAGAGTGCCGGGGTGGGGAACCGAATGGCTAACACCCTGAGCATCCGGGTCGCTGACTGACCCATACGCAGTGCGATTAGAAAGTACCAACACTTAACCAACTAATAAGCACGGAGAAACACCATGAAACCTACAATGGCCTTAAAACCACTGGTTTTCGCTCTCGCAGCAGTGATGGCAATCGCAGCACAAGCAGGCGGTCGTGATGATGATCACGGTCATGGCAATGGGCATGGCAATGGACATGGCAACAACAATGGTCCACGCGGCCCATCTCTTGAACAAATTCTGCAGATCACCGCCGGTGCCGGGGCCACCGTCATGGATCAACAAAGCAGCAGCGGCAACGCAGTACTGAACCAAGGCACCACTAACCGCGCCACTGTCGAAAACTCGGCAAATGGCTCCAACGGCAACGTGGGCCTCAACAACGCTGGTGGCGACGGCAACCAACAAGACAACGCCGCTGCACTGGCTACTGCTGACGAAAGCTTCATCTTCGGCACCGCAGTGGCTGCTTCCAGCGCGACTCAACTGAACGGTGGCAACACCGTCGCCAACTACTCGAGCACTGCCCGCGCAAGCCTCGACAACGTTGGTAATGGCGGTTCCGGCAACATGGGGGTCAACAACGCTGCCGGCAACTTCAACCAACAGAAAAACAACCTGGCCATCGCCGTATCGGGCGGCCGTGTAGCACAAGCGGCAGCTGCGGCTAACCAAAGCTCCACCGGCCTGACTGTTACCAACAATGCTGACCAGGCTTACTCGAAAGATACCCTCAGAGGCACCTTTAACGCTGCTGGGGTATTCGTAGCGGCAGGTCAGGCAACAACTGAAGGCAACGGCGGTGGTCACGGTGGCCCACGCAACAATGATCGTGGGGGCAACGGTGGCGGCCATGGCGGCGGTCACGGCGGCAACGGCGATACCACGTCTGATTTCGTAGCCGTGGGTGTATTCGGCCTGGCTGGCGTAACCACTCAACAAGTGATGACTCCAGACGGATGGAAAAACCCTGTCACCAATACTGCTAATGTAAGTAACGTCGGCAACAACTTCTCCGGTAACGCAGGGTTCAACAACGCTGCCGGTGTTGGCAACCAACAAAGCAACTCGCTGTCCATCGCTGCTGGCTGCAGAGCCTGCCTGTAATCGCGATAGTAATGAAAGCCCCGGCAACGGGGCTTTTCCACAGTCCCAAGGCGTATAGACCATGCGTAAGACTGCCCTCATAGCCCTCCTCTGCCTGTCTGGCCTTACCCAGGCCGCACAGATGTCAGTGGCCGCCCTGCCTGGCGGCACTCTCATCTACAAGCAAGTGCAGAGTCTGCGTGAGCGCAAGTTCAGCAACATAGTCCAACAAAAGACCGATTTCAGCTGCGGCGCTGCTGCACTGGCAACGATCTTGCGCCAAGCCTATTGGCTCGACGTCGATGAAGAGCACGTCATCAAAGGCATGCTGGTCAATGCAGACCAGGACCTTGTTCGTACCCAAGGTTTCTCAATGCTGGACATGAAGCGCTACATAGAAAGCATCGGCATGCGTGCCCGGGGCTACAAGATCCCAACGGAAAAGCTCGACGCAGTAACGATTCCGGTGGTGGTACTGATGGATATTCGCGGCTACAAGCATTTCGTGGTGATGCAGCGTGCAGACAAAGACTGGGTCTATATCGGCGACCCGGTACTCGGCCACAAACGCTACTCCCATGATGACTTTGTCAAAGGTTGGAACGGCATCGTCTTCGCTATCGTTGGTCCCGGCTACGAAAAAACCAATGCTCTACGCAGCCCACCGGAACCCCTGACAGCCAAGAACAAGCTGGATAACTTCAACCCTGTCAAAGATGCTGAATTGATGGATTTTGGCTTCATACAGAGCGACTTCTTTTAATCGCCAACAAGATGATATGGGGCAGGATGCTCCGGGAGCAGCACATGAAAACCTCATATTGGCTGGCCGCTGCCTGTCTGGTAGCGAGCACCTCAGGTTTTGCTAACGGATTCAAACCCATCGAGATAAAGGATCAGGAGCTGGCCGAGCTACGTGGTCGATACGTAATGCCCGGACGAATCATCAGCTTCGGCGTAGTCATGAACAGTACCTGGCGCAACGCCAGTGGCGATCTGATCGGGGCGTCGACCTCGATGCAGATACAGGCCGCAACGGTTAAACCCGAATTCTATGTTTCAACCTACAGCCATAGCGGTAACGGTGCTCCTGCTGAACAGGGTACCGGCAGCGTGGTGGGCGGTGCAGGCCTTGCCAGCACGCAGGGCATTAACCAGAGTGTGCGCGCCGCAGGCGATGGGAACAGCGCTTACAACAACATCGCCATTGACGTGAAAGAAGCCAGCCGTGCACCGGCGCTGGTACCGAATCAAGGCCAGGCGCTGATGGCAGGTCAAACCATTACAGGTAGCAGCGCCGCAGGCAGCATCGCGGTTTCGGCAACTAACGGTGGCGTGCAAATGGCCATTCAGGCCAATAACAATCAAGGTTCGGCCATACAGCAAGTCGCCCAGGGTGGCCTGCTGCAAAACACCCGATTGCTGGGCAACAGCAACATGGTCAGCAACCTGACTCAGCTCAACGTAGTACTCAATAATAATGGCCCGACCGTCGGTGCTTTGGACTGTAACTTGAATCAACTGACCGCCCTTCGCTCCCTTGGATATTGAACTACGCTGACTCTCGACCATGGGCATTACAAGGGACGGCTTAATTCATGTATCGATCAGTATCACTGCGTGCAGTCGTGTGTTTGAGCACTCTCTTCCCGGCAGTGATGGTGCAAGCAGCACCTGACGCGGATGTAGAGCTTCTGAAACAGGAACTTCTGGAGTTGAAGCAACGATACGAAGTACAACAAAAGGCCCTGGCGGTACTCGAACAACGGGTCCGCCAGGTAGAAGAACAACCGGCGTCCCCTCCTCCTAAACGCCTGGCCAAATCGCCGGCGGACATGAAAGGCAATTCGCAAGTCGCAGTCGGAACGGGAACCGCCGCCGCATCCGGAGGTGCTGCCGGGGGCAGTGGCAGTTCCTACGGCCAGTCACTGGCAGACGATTCCCAACCGGCGCAAAGCGTTTCCAACCTGTATGACGAAGCCAGCGGATTCTTCGGCGGCGGCAAATTCAGTGTTGAAACCGGGCTGACCTACTCCCGGTATGACACCCGCCAGCTGATCCTTAACGGATTCCTCGCACTGGACTCGATCTTCCTGGGCAACATCAACCTTGACCGGATCAAGTCAGATACCTGGACGCTTGACCTCACTGGTCGCTACAACTTCAACAACCGCTGGCAGTTCGACCTGAACGTGCCGGTGGTTTATCGCGAATCAACGTATCAGTCCGGCGGCGGTAATGGCGGTTCGGCCGGCGTGACCACCGAAGAAACCGTGACCCGTGATCCGGAGATCGGCGACGTCAACTTCGGTATTGCATACAAGTTCCTCGACGAGTCGGTCAACACGCCCGATGCCGTGGTGACCTTGCGCGTCAAGGCGCCTACCGGCAAGGATCCGTTTGGCATCAAGTTGCGCCAGGTGGACGCCAACTCCAACCTGTTCGTACCTGATTCGCTGCCAACCGGCAACGGCGTCTGGTCGATCACGCCAGGTATCTCGCTGGTCAAGACCTTCGACCCGGCCGTGCTCTTCGGTAGCCTGTCCTACACCCACAACTTTGAAGAGTCATTCGACGACATCAGTTCCACGGTCGGCCAGGAAAACCCTGGCAAAGTGGACATCGGCGACAGCTTCCAGCTCGGTGCCGGTATTGCGTTCGCCCTGAACGAAAAGATGAGTATGTCGTTCTCGGTATCTGATGTGGTGCAACGCAAGAGCAAGATCAAACAGGATGGCGGAGATTGGGAGTCGGTCACTTCCAGCGATGCCAACGCCGGCTACTTCAACATCGGTATGACCATCGCGGCCACCGACAACCTGACCATCGTACCCAACCTGTCCATCGGCATGACGGACGATGCCCCGGACTTCCAGTTCAGCCTGAAATTCCCGTACTACTTCTGATCCACAAAAAAGCCGGGCTGCGATTTCGATCGCAGCCCGGCTTTTGCTGTGTCGTCTAAACGCTAAAAAAGATCGCAGCCTTCGGCAGCTCCTACGTCGGTGCAGTTGCCGACAGCGGCGCCCTTTTGGTGCTGGTGCCTAGCGGATTTGATGTTTGTGCAGTAACCGATAGAACGTTGGCCGCGACACACCCAGTACCCGTGCGGCGACACTCAGGTTGTCGCTATGGCGATTCAACACATCGCACAGCGCCTGGCGTTCGGCCCGCGTTTTGTAATCTTCGAGCGTGCCCATGGGTGCGGCAATCGCTTGCTGGCTGATCAAGCCCAAATCCCGCGCTTCGATCTGCCGTCCTTCGGCCAACACCAACCCGCGCCGAACCCGGTTGGCTAACTCACGCACGTTGCCCGGCCAATCATGCTTGCCCATGGCTATCAACGCATCTTCACTGAAGCTGCGCGGACGTCGCCCGGTTTCATGGCTGTAGAAGTGAGAAAAGTGGTTGGCCAGCATCGACAGATCGCCATGCCGATCACGCAGGGGTGCCGTGACAACTTGCAACACGTTCAGTCGGTAATACAGGTCTTCACGAAAGCGCTTCTTCTCGATGGCGGCTTCAAGATCTACGTGGGTGGCCGCCAGCACCCGCACGTCGACCGGAATGGGCTGACTGCCGCCCACCCGCTCGATGTGTTTTTCCTGGAGGAAGCGCAACAAGTTGGCCTGCAGTTCCAAGGGCAAGTCCCCGATTTCATCGAGGAACAGCGTCCCGCCGTTGGCGGCTTCAATGCGCCCGACCTTGCGTTGGTGAGCACCGGTGAAGGCACCCTTTTCGTGGCCGAACAGTTCGGACTGGATCAAATGTTCGGGAATTGCGCCGCAATTGATCGCCACAAACGGTTTGCTGTGGCGCTGGGATTGTCGGTGCAGCGTACGTGCGACCAACTCTTTGCCGGTCCCGCTTTCGCCACGGATCAACACCGGCGACTCGGTGGGCGCCAGTTTGCTCAGCAGTTTGCGAAGTTCACGTATGGGTTTGCTGTCGCCGAGCAACTCGTGCTCAGGTTGATCAATATGGACTGTGCCCTGCCCGCGCAGGCGCGCCATGCCGAACGCGCGTCCCAGCGTGACCTGGACCCGCGACACATCGAACGGCAAGGTATGGAAATCAAAAAACCACTCGCAGACAAAATCGCCGACGTTCTGCAATCGTAGAACTTCCTGGTTAAGCACGGCGATCCACTCAGTGCCACTGCGGCTGATCAGTTCTTTAACCGCCTCCGGGCGCTCAAGGTGAAAGGGCTGTAAGCGCAATAGCCCTACATCACAGGTTCGGTCGATGGCGTTTTCCAACGAACAGCTGTCAACATCCCAACCCACAGAGCGTAAACCCGGCAAAAGACGATGGCAGTCGTCGCAGGGATCCACTACTAATAAACGTCGTAAAGCAGGCGCTTCGCTCATGACTGTTCCTTGGCGCCAAATTTAAGAAATTTTATTAAAAACAGTCATTTGGCGGACCTGGCTGTAACATTAGCAAGAATTTGACGTGGCCTTGTACCGTTTGACTATAGGGATGTTGCGTAATTAGTTATAAGCAGTTGCATGGTTAGTTACCTAACGAACGCCAATCTTTCATTCAGCTTTCAAAAGGCGTCGCTACATTGACCTAACGAAAGAAAGTTGAAATTTCTTTTGTTTGTGTGTGACCTGAACCCCGGTTGCGGACATCAGTACAAGTAACCTGCCGAATGGTAAGCCCAACCATCGGCACATCACTTGATTGGGCATACTGAGAGAACATTCTATGAACGCCCCGCTCCGTATCAACGAAGCTCTTTTGATTGCCGACCGCGCATTTCAACCTTTCAAGTGCGTGGCTTGGGCGCCACAGGATGGCAACGGTGAACTCAGCCTGACCGTTATCGACCGTACCAATGCCAGTATAGGCCGCAAGCAGATTCCCAGCAGCGCCTACACAGACCCTGCACAACTCGAACGTTTGCTTGAACAGGCCCGTGCAGAGTTGAGCGAAGAAGGTTACACGCTGCAATCCTGGTCGATGCCACACTGATCTTTTTGCGGATTACTCCCTGAGTAATCCGCACCCTCTTCCGATGTCGTTACTTGCCGGGCCGAGTACGGCTTTCGACACATTTTATTCGAACTTACGCGCGGCTGAATTCTTTGCTGGCTTGCCATTGGTTCGAAAAGACACTGTTGTGGCGCACAACGACCCTCCGCTTGTTAGTTCTGTCAGTTGTGCATTCAATCATTCAGGGATTGAATGTTCTCCTTACAAAGGTCGCCACCCAAACCCGGATAAGGACGACTCGCAAGGAGATGCGTGCATGTCAACCCAGTCCGTTTTAGTCTTCCCGACCCCCTTCTATAAAGCGGGCCATCTCGACACGCGGTTTGCCACCCACGGCAAAGCCCAGGTGTATTTCGCCGACAGCCTTTCAAGCATGTCCAATAGTGTCGCCATCGATTCCGAAGGCCGCTTGTTGGTGGCGGCGAAAGTCGGCATGGCGGACGGCAGCCGCTTCGGTCTGGCGCGCATGCTTGAGGATGGTTCGGCGGACTTGAGTTTTGGCAAACACGGTAGCGTCATCGGCCAGTTTGAACCTGGCTTCGATGCCATGGCCGGCAAGGTTCAGGTGCTGCCGGACGGCCGACTATTGGTCGCTGGACTGCATTACGAGAATGCCCACCGCTCGCTCCCGGCCTTGGCGATGTTCGACTCCCAAGGTCGTCCCGTTCGGGAATTTGGCGATAACGGCCGCTGCGTCGTTCGCCTCCCCGGTAATCTGTCCCATGGCGTACGCGATGCCTGGCTGCCACCAGGTGTCCCCGGCGCCGAGGCCTGCGATATCAATGTTCAGGACGATGGGCGGATCCTGCTGATAGCCAATCACCATTTCGAGTTGGCGGACCATGCCGGCATGCTCATACGCCTGGATTGCGATGGCTCGCTGGACAAATCCTTCAATGGCCGGGGTTTCGTGATCGTCAGGCATTTGCTGATGAACACTTGGCTCAGCACGTTGAAGTTGCAGCGTGATGGGCGGATTTTGGTGGGTGGTTCAATCAACTTTCCTGAGGAAGGATTGCTGGCCCGCTACCTCCCCGACGGCGGTCTCGATGAAAGTTTTGCCGTGGACGGGTTCATGAGTTTCAAGGCGCAGGGCCGTGGCGCCCAAATCAGCCAGATCGTCCAGCATCATGACGGCGATATTCAATGTTTTGGCAGCAGCCGCGACCCGATGCATTGCCTGGCTCTGAAGGTGCACAGCAATGGCCGGCCGGACATCCATTGCAACGGTGGAATGGCGCAACTACTGGAGATCTGGCGTGGCGGCTCGCAATGGACTGCCGCGCACGTACAAGACGATGGCCGCGTGCTGACCGCCGGGGCCACGATTGGGGGAATCGAAGCGGACTTTATCGTGGGCCGATACCAGGCTGATGGACAGCTCGATCAACGCTTTGGCGGACACAACGGATGGGTTCGCACTCGCTTGGGCCGCAGTCTGGACACAGCCACTTCAATCGTCGTGCAGGACGATGGCAACATCGTGGTCGGCGGCTATTCATTGGATGGCAACTATCGGGCAGTTGTCGCGCGCTATTTGGCGTAGTCCATTGGTACTTGTCCTACACTTGATCTTCTTCTCCGCTTACGGCAACTTGCGCGCTTCTTTATACAAGGAGTAGCCGATGTCCGGTTCCATGGCCCAGGCGTTCGCGCATAACTTTCTCGGCAACTCACCTCGCTGGTACAAGGCTTGTATTGTCGGTTTCCTGATCCTCAATGCCTTGGTGTTGTGGACTGCAGGCCCCGTGGCAGCGGGCTGGCTGCTGGTGCTGGAATTCATCTTCACCCTCGCCATGGCGCTCAAGTGTTATCCGTTGATGCCGGGCGGCCTGTTGTTAGTCGAAGCGCTACTGCTGAAAATGACCACGCCCCAGGCGCTGTATGACGAACTGCTGCACAACTTTCCGGTGATCCTGCTGCTGATGTTCATGGTGGCCGGCATCTACTTCATGAAAGATCTGCTGCTGTTTCTGTTCTCGCGCTTGCTGCTCGGGGTTCGATCCAAGGCCATGCTGGCGTTGATGTTCTGTTTCCTGTCCGCATTCCTGTCGGCATTTCTCGATGCGTTGACGGTTACCGCAGTTATCATCAGCGCCGCCGTGGGCTTCTACTCGGTGTATCACCGCGTTGCGTCGGGCACCGACCCACGTCAGGACAGCGAGTACAGCGATGACCAGCAAATGCCGACACTGCATCACGGCGACCTGGAACAGTTCCGCGCTTTCCTGCGCAGCCTGCTGATGCACGGCGCGGTGGGTACGGCACTCGGCGGCGTTTGCACGCTGGTGGGTGAGCCGCAAAACCTGCTGATCGGCCATGAGATGGGCTGGCACTTTTCCGAGTTCTTTTTGAAGGTTGCCCCGGTGTCGTTACCGGTGCTGGTGGCGGGCCTGGTGACCTGTGTGCTGCTGGAGAAGCTGCGCTGGTTCGGTTACGGCACACTGCTTCCGGACAACGTACGCACAGTGCTGGCCAATTACGCCGATGAAGACAATGCCGAACGTACCTCGCGCCAACGTGCTGCGCTCATCGTGCAGGGCGTGGCGGCGCTGATTCTGATCACCGCGCTGGCATTCCATATTGCCGAAGTGGGTTTGATCGGCCTGATGGTGATTGTGCTGATCACTGCATTTACCGGGATTACCGACGAGCATCGGCTCGGCACTGCGTTCAAGGACGCCATGCCCTTCACCGCACTCTTGGTGGTGTTCTTCGCCGTGGTGGCGGTGATTCACGATCAGCAGCTGTTCACCCCGCTGATCCAATGGGTCCTGGCCCTGCCGGCCGATCAACAACCGGGCATGCTGTTTATCGCCAATGGTCTGTTGTCTGCCATCAGTGACAACGTGTTTGTCGCGACCATTTACATCACCGAAG
The DNA here is from genome assembly GCF_019145495.1 of Pseudomonas azerbaijanoccidentalis. Classification (GTDB taxonomy): domain Bacteria; phylum Pseudomonadota; class Gammaproteobacteria; order Pseudomonadales; family Pseudomonadaceae; genus Aquipseudomonas; species Aquipseudomonas azerbaijanoccidentalis. Next base: position 707,461 of record NZ_JAHSTU010000001.1, read on the forward strand.
TGAAGCAGGCGTTCGTCTCCGGACACATGAGCCGCGAGCATTTCGAAACCCTGGCCATCGCGATCAACACCGGCACCAACCTGCCGAGCGTGGCGACTCCCAATGGTCAGGCCGCGTTCCTGTTCCTGCTGACGTCGGCGATTGCGCCGCTGATTCGCCTGTCTTATGGGCGGATGGTGTGGATGGCGTTGCCGTACACCGTGGTGATGGGTGTATTGGGTTGGTATGCAGTGAGTTACTGGCTTTAAACATCCGTAACCTGTAGGAGCTGCCGCAGGCTGCGATCTCTTGATTTTAAAAAAGTCGAAAGATCGCAGCCTGCGGCAGCTCCTACCTGGTTTCGTGTTTGTGGATGTAACGCTCAATGGCCTGGGCTGCACCGTCCTCGGTATTAGGCCCGGTTACCACATCCGCCTGGCGCTTCACCGCCTCTTCCGCCTGCCCCATGGCAATCGACAATCCCGCGACGTTGAACATCGCTGGGTCGTTGCCGCCATCACCTATCGCGGCCGTCTGCTCCAGCGCTACACCGAGAAACTCGGCGAGGGTCGCCAGTGCCGCGCCCTTGTTGGCTTGCATCGCAGTGACGTCGAGAAATACCGGTTGAGAACGCGAAACCTGAGCCTGGCCCTCGACCATGGGCAGCAACCGGGTTTCCAACTCGATCAACAACTCATGGTTGTTACTGGTGGCGACGATCTTGTCGATGCGCGAGAGATAAGGTTCGAAGCTCTCGACCGCCACCGGCGGATACCCCAGCCCGTGCTGTTCGCGCGGCACCATGGGACCGTTCGGATCCTTGAGCAACCAGTCGCCACCACTGAACACCCACACCTCGATGCCAGGCTGATCGGCAAACAGCGTCAAAGCCGTCAGCGCAGCCGTGGCGGGCAAATAGTGGGCGACCAGCAGGCTGCCATCCGGATTGACGATGGTGCCGCCATTGAACGCCGCCGTGGGCAAGTCAACGCCCAAGGCCTCGATGGTTTGCAACATGGCTTTGGGTGGGCGCCCGGTGGCCAGGCTGAACAGCACGCCCGCCTCGCGCAGCGAACGGACGGCGTCGATGGTGCGCTGGCTCAGCGTGTGATCGGGCAGCAACAGCGTGCCGTCCATGTCACTGAGCAAAAAACGCACGGTATTTTGCGTCGGTTCGCTCATCCCAGACCGTGCCAGACGCGACCATCGCGAGTCAGCAGTTCTTCGGCGGTTTGTGGGCCGTCCTCACCGGCGGCGTAAGCCTGCACCGTGGAATCCTGCTGCCAGGCATCCAGGAACGGTTGCACGGCACGCCAGCCGTTCTCGATATTGTCGGCACGCTGGAACAGTGTCTGATCGCCGGTCAGGCAATCGTAGATGAGGGTTTCGTAGCCGGTGGACGGCTGCATTTCGAAGAAATCCTTGTAGGCGAAACCCAGTTCGATGTTGTCCATCTTCAAGGCCTGGCCGGGACGCTTGGCCAGCAGATCGAACCACATACCTTCGTTGGGCTGGATCTGGATCCGCAGGTACGTTGGCGCCAGCTCATCGACTTCGGTGTCCCGGAACTGCGCATACGGCGCCGGTTTAAAACAGATGACGATCTCGGTGTCGCGCACGCTCATGCGCTTGCCGGTGCGCAGGTAGAACGGCACGCCAACCCAGCGCCAATTGTCGATCATCACCTTGAGGGCGACATAGGTTTCGGTATTGCTGTCGGGCGCAACCCTTTCCTCTTCGCGATAAGCCGGTAGCGGCTTTCCATCGACTTCGCCGGCGGTGTATTGGCCGCGGACGGAGTTTGCCCGGGCCTCCTCAACTGACCACGGACGGATCGCGCCGACCACCTTGGCTTTCTCGCCCCGGACCGCATCGGCGCCGAACGCCGCCGGTGGTTCCATGGCGACCATCGCCAGCAACTGGAACAAATGGTTGGGCACCATGTCCCGCAAAGCGCCGGTGTGTTCATAGAAACTGCCACGGGTTTCGACGCCGACGGTTTCGGCGGCGGTGATCTGCACGTGGTCGATGTAATGATTGTTCCAGAACGCTTCGAACAGGCTGTTGGAAAACCGGCTGACGAGAATGTTCTGAACGGTCTCTTTGCCCAGGTAATGATCGATGCGGTAGATCTGCTTTTCGGTCATCACTTTGAGCAGGCAAGCGTTCAGGGCTTCGGCGGTTTGCAGGTCGGAACCGAACGGTTTTTCGATGACCACCCTTCTGAACGCTTCGGGGCTTTCTTCCAACAGGCCGGAAGCACCCAGACGGCGAACGACTTCACTGAAGAAACGTGGCGCGGTGGCCAGGTAGAACACCGCATTTCCTGTGCCGCTGTCGGCGATTTTCGCCGCCAGCGCTTGATAAGTGCTGTCGTCCAGGAAGTCGCCCTGGACGTAGCTGATGCCTTTGGCGAGTTTGGCCCAGACTTGCGGATCAAGGGATTTATCGTCCTTGCCGACTTTGCTGGCCGCCTCGTTGCGTATGAAGTCCTCGAGCTTGCTCGCGAAGCCTTCATCGCTGATGGCGTTGTGGTCAACGCCGATGATCCGCAGTCCATCCCCGAGTAAACCGTCACGCTTGAGGTTATACAGCGCCGGCATCAGCAGACGCTTGACCAGATCACCATGTGCGCCAAACAGAAACAGCGTGGTCGGTGGTGCGGGTTCAGCCTTGGATTTCCTGCGGATCGCATGGGTCATTTTTTCGGTGTCTCCACGTGGCCGCCGAAGCCGAAGCGCTGGGCCGAAAGGACCTTGTCGCCAAATGAACCCTGGCCGCGCGAACGATAGCGAGAGAACAGCGAGTTCGACAGCACCGGCACCGGCACTGCTTGCTCCATGGCGGCTTCGATGGTCCATTGACCTTCGCCGCTATCGGCTACCGAGCCGGAGAAACCGTCGAGTTTCGGATCGCTGGCCAGCGCGTCGGCGGTCAGGTCGAGCAACCAGGACGACACGACGCTGCCACGACGCCAGACTTCGGCGATGTCGGCGACGTTCAGGTCGAAACGCTGATCTTGCGGCAGGTTCTCGCTGTTTTTGGTCTTGAGGATGTCGAAGCCCTCGGCGAAGGCCTGCATCATTCCGTACTCGATGCCGTTGTGGATCATCTTGACGAAATGCCCGGCGCCCGCAGGACCTGCGTGGATGTAACCGCGCTCGGCACGGTCGTCATCAGACTTGCGGTCTTTGGTGCGCGGGATATCGCCCATGCCAGGTGCCAGGCTGGCGAACAGCGGATCGAGGCGCTTAACGGTCGCGGCATCACCGCCGATCATCATGCAATAACCGCGCTCCAGGCCCCAGACGCCGCCGGAAGTACCGACGTCGATGTAGTGCAGGCCTTTCTCGGCGAGGGTTTTCGCGCGGCGGATGTCGTCCTTATAGAAGGTGTTGCCGCCGTCGATGATGGTATCGCCGGCTTCGAGCAAGGTGCTCAGGGTGTCGATGGTGTCTTCGGTCGGTGCGCCTGCCGGCAGCATGACCCATACCGCGCGCGGCTTGGCCAGGCCAGCGACCAGCGCCGGCAGATCGGCTACGCCGGTGGCACCCTCTGCGGCCAGGGTTTCGACGAAAGCGGTATTGCGGTCGTACACAACGGTGGAATGTCCGTTGAGCATCAGGCGCCGCGAAATATTACCGCCCATGCGGCCCAGTCCAATAATCCCGAGTTGCATGTGCTGATGCTCCCTACTACAAATAAAAGTGTGTCAAAGGTTATAGCCCAACGCGACTCATTCGGGTTAGTCCAGCGAGGAGGCGTGAAGTTTCCGGGCATTGTGCCCGATCCTGATTGATAACGTCGGGAATCGTGTCGAAGACACACCGACCATGAAAAATAAAAAAGTTCCCTTCACGGGCAAAAGAAATCAAAATTGGCGCCGATAGTAGATCTGCCGCTGATTTCAGGTGGCTCTACAGTTGAGACACGCCATTTGCGAGGTGAGCAATGGGCACAGTACACACCGCACTGCCAGTACAAACCCTTTACGTCACAATTCGTCGCGACGAATTGCACCAGTTGAAAGACGAAAATGAGCAACTGAAGCAGCAGTTGGCGCAATTGCGCTTACTGACCCAGGGCCAACAGCCGTTACCCGTAACGCAACGCGCACCTCTGGCCTGATCCCTCCCTTGAATCGGAAGCAGCATCGCCCTGCTTCCGATACGCCGTAGCCCTTTGCCACTCCTGGCAACTCACAAAGTTTTCACATCCGCTTGTTGATACTTCGGTTCATTGTGGCCGCTCGGTATGCGCGTGCCCCCGTTCGTCGGCGACTGTTCAGTGGCTCGGCGGTGGAAGTGAATTGTGGATGGAGCGGTGAATGTCTTGGTTTAAACGCAGCGAAAAGTCTGCGAAAGGTTTCGATTGGGCAGGGTTTCTCTGGCTGTTCCTGTTCTTCTGGTATTTTTCCGGCATCACCCAACTGCTGATCCAGCTGACCGGCACCTCCGGCTTCTCTGGTTTCCGTCAGGCGTTCGTGATGAGCGCCATCTGGCTTGCGCCGATGCTGCTGTTCCCTAAACAGACCCGCGTCATGGCCGCCGTCATCGGCGTGGTGCTATGGGCTTGCTCCATGGCCAGCCTCGGTTACTTCTTCATCTATCAGCAGGAATTTTCGCAGAGCGTCATTTTCATCATGTTCGAATCGAACGTGAATGAAGCTGGCGAATACATGACGCAGTATTTTGCCTGGTGGATGGTCCCGGCCTTCCTGGCTCATACCGCATTCGCTTATTTCCTGTGGACGCGCCTGCGCCCGGTGTACCTGCCTCGCGGCAAAGCATTTGTGGCGGCCACAGCAATCCTCGTGGCGGTCATCGGTTACCCGTTGGTCAAGCAGACCCTGCGCACCGGCAGCTTCGCCAGCGGCTTCGAAAAATTCGAAAGCCGCATCGAGCCGGCCGTGCCTTGGCAGATGGCCGTGGCGTATCACCGCTACCTGGACACCCTGGCCGGCATGCAAGAGATGCTCAACAGCGCCAGCACGATCCCGCCGCTGCACAACCTCAAGGATTCGACGGCCAACCAGCCATCGACACTGGTGCTGGTGATCGGCGAATCCACCAACCGCCAGCGCATGAGCCTCTACGGCTACCCGCGCGAAACCACGCCGGAACTGGACAAGCTGAAAGATCAACTGGCGGTATTCGATAACGTCATCACCCCACGCCCGTACACCATCGAGGCGTTGCAGCAGGTACTGACCTTCGCTGACGAAGACAATCCTGACCTGTACCTGACCACACCGTCGCTGGTCAGCATGATGAAGCAAGCCGGTTACAAGACCTTCTGGATCACCAACCAGCAGACCATGACCAAGCGCAACACCATGCTCACGACGTTCTCCCAGCAGGCTGATGAGCAGGTGTACCTGAACAACAACCGTAACCAGAACGCTGCCCAGTACGATGGCGACGTGATCGAGCCGTTCAACAAGGCCCTGGCCGACACGGCGCCGCGCAAACTGATCGTGGTGCATCTGCTCGGCACGCACATGAGTTACCAGTACCGCTACCCTTCGACCTTCGACAAGTTCAAGGACCGCAACGGTGTTCCGGCCGGTGTGCGTGACGATCAGCTGCCGACGTACAACAGCTACGACAACGCGGTGCTGTACAACGACTTCGTGGTCTCAAGCCTGATCAAGGACTACGCCAAGACCGACCCGAACGGCTTTTTGCTGTACCTCTCCGATCACGGTGAAGACGTCTTCGACTCCCCGGGCCACAGCACCCTTGGCCGCAACGAGAGCAAACCGACGGCACCGATGTACACCATTCCGTTCATGGCCTGGGCATCGCCGAAATGGCGTGAAACCCATGACTGGAGTTTCGCCGGTGACTTGGGCCGCCCGTACAGCAGTTCGCACCTGATCCACACCTGGGCGGATCTGGCAGGCCTGAGCTTCGATGAACTGGATCACAGCAAAAGCCTGGTCAGCGACAGCTTCAAGCCTAGGCCATTGATGATCGGCAATCCGTACGAGCGCCAGCAGCGGCCGCTGATTGATTTCAGCCTGATCAAGCCGAAGGCAGCGGTAGCGGAAGTCGTACAGAAGTAACTTTTCAACAACGCAAAACCTGTAGGAGCGAGCCTGCTCGCGATAGCGGTGCACCAGTCAAAATAGATAGTGACTGATGCACCGCTATCGCGAGCAGGCTCGCTCCTACAGTGGGTTTGGGGAGTTCGAACCCCCCTCAAGATAATAATTATTCTCGTTTACTCCTAAATCTCTCCCCTCTCCTTCGTCTTTGAACAAACGGAATTTTTCCATCGACGACAAGGAGTCGGCCGCAATGTTCGCGCCTATCACCCGTTCCATGACTTTCACCCTCGGCCTGTGCGGTGCCGCCCTGAGCCCGGATCTATTGGCTGAAACCGAAAACGAGACAGCGCCACTGGCGCCCACGCTCATGCTCGGCGCCACCAACGTCACCGCCCGGAACCTGGGCAGCACCACCGAAAACACCGAGGCCTACACCACCGGCTCCATGAGCACGGCGACACGCCTGAACCTGTCGATCAAGGAAACACCGCAATCGGTGTCGGTGGTGACCCGCCAGCAGATGGACGATTTCAAGCTCGGCACACTGTCCGAAGCCATGAGCCAGACCACGGGCGTGGTGGTTCAGCACAACGACTCGGACCGGGTCAGTTATTCGTCACGCGGCTACTCGATCAACAATTTCCAGATCGACGGAATGCTGAATACCTTCAACTACATGAAGTCCGACTCCGACACCATTATCTACGACCGCATCGAAGTCGTGCGCGGCGCCACCGGTTTGACCACGGGTGCGGGTGACCCTTCGGCCACCATCAACATGGTGCGCAAACGCCCGACGGCGCAGTGGGAGGCCAAGACCGGGGTCAGCGGTGGCAGCTACGACGATTACTACAGCTACCTCGACGTCGGTGGCCCGCTGGCCTTCGACGGACGTTTGCGCGGGCGCGGTGTGGTGGCCTACCGCGACAGTGATTCCTACCGAGACAAATACCAGCAGCAGCGAGAAGTCGGCTACGGCGTTTTGGAAGCAGACCTGACGGACGACACGGTGCTGGCCGTCGGCTACGACTATCAGAACAAGCACGTTCAGGGCACCTCCTGGGGCACCGTGCCTTACTGGAATGCCGATGGCGGGAAGGCCAACCTCGGGCGCTCAACCAACATGGCCACGTCCTGGAGCTCCTGGCCACTGAAGGACAAAACTGCCTTCGCCAACCTCGATCACCAACTGGGCGGCGGGTGGCAACTCAAGGCCGCGTATACCCATCGTGAAAGCGACACCGACGGCAAGATTTACTACGGCGGTGGCGGCTTCCCCGAAGCCGATCGCAGCGGCATGATCGCCAACGTCAGTCATATGATTGGCACGCAGAAAATGAAGGCCTATGACTTCAACGTCTCAGGGCCTTACGCGCTGTTGGGGCGCGAACACCAATTGATGGTCGGCTATGGCGAAGCCGAGCGCAGTGAGAAATCCCCCTACACAGTGGATGGGCCAAGGTCGGCAGATTACGAAAGCGTTCGCGACTGGAAGTACATGGGTGACATCGCAAAGTTTCCCGACACCGTCACCAACGTCACCGGCGCAAAAGACGACACCCGCCAGAAGGCCGGCTATCTGGCTACACGCCTGAGCCTGACCGATGAACTGCACGCGGTACTCGGCAGCCGCTATGGCAGCTGGAAGGCCTCGAGCACAACCAATCGCTATGACGACAACCTGCAACTGAGCGGCGTCGATCACAGCAGCCAACAACACAACGACATGTGGACGCCTTACGCCGGGCTGTTGTACGACCTCACCCCGGAGTACACCGCTTACGTCAGCTACACCGACATTTTCAAACCGCAGTCCGAACGCGACAGCAGTCGCAAATACCTTGAGCCGGTGGTGGGCAGCAACTATGAATTGGGCCTCAAGGGCAGCCTGCTGGAAGAACAACTGAACCTGGCCACCGCGCTGTTCTGGAGCAAACAGGACAACGTCGCCGAACTCGACGATTCGGTACCGCCTGATCCGGTGACCGGAGAGGAGTTCTACAAATCGGGCGGTAAAGGCAACAAAGTGCAAGGCTTCGAAGCCGAGCTGTCGGGTGAAGTCATGAATGGCTGGAACATGACCGCCGGTTACACCTACACGCACTCAGTGAACGGCGAAGATCAGCGCAATAACACCAACCAACCACTGAACATGTTCCGCTTTTCGACGGCGTATCACCTGCCCGGCGAGTGGCAGGCATTGACCGTGGGTGCGGCGGTGAACTGGCAGAGCGACGTCTATCGCACAGCCAATCGCCCGGTCGGACGCCGCGCCAATGGCGGTCTTATTACCGAACGCACGGACATTGCCCAAGAGGCCTACACCGTGGTCAACCTGATGTCACGCTATGAGTTTGACCGACACCTGTCGGCCTCGTTGAACGTCAACAACCTGTTCGACAAGAAGTACTACGACAACGTCGGGTTCTATAACGGGGTGTATTGGGGTGACCCGCGCACGGTGACCCTGAGCCTGGACTGGAAGCTCTAGGCGATGTTAATTCCCATTTAACGGAATCGGCGGATAATGAGCGTTCGACTTTGATTCATAGACTCATGGACGACAGGCATCCGACATCTGTAAGTGGGAGGCACACCATGAAACGCACAACATTGATTCTCGCCGCAGTCATGACTTTAGGCTCCGCCAGCGCCTTCGCCGAAGGCGGTGCTGAACGCATGAGGTACTACTTCGAAACGCTGCGCTACAACCAGCAATTGGCGCTGGGCAACATCACGCAAACCCAGGCCAAGGAACTGCGGGTCCCGGACGACCAGACCGCACAAATGACCGAGACCTACAGACCGAAATGATTGTTACACCTCTGACTGCTTGCTCTTCAGTCAGAGAAAACCTGTTGGGCGTCCTCATGGACGCCCTTTTTTTCGCCCGTCTTAAAGCGGCTTGATCCAGAACATCATGCGCCCGTGGGCCGGATCGAACTCGCCCGGGGCAAAGCCGAACTTACCGTAGGACGCCTGCGCCACGGCGTTGCCTTCCAGGACTTCCAGGGTGATTTTGCAGCAGCCACGCTGGCGGGCGATCTCTTCGACTTTTTGCAACATCCGCTGGCTCAGGCCCAACCCGCGAAACTTCGGCACCACCGCCACATCGTGGACGTTGACCAATGGCCGGCAAGCAAAGGTCGAAAAGCCTTCAAAGCAATTGATCAGTCCCGCCGGCTCACCACCGACAAACGCCAAAACGCTGAACGCATGGGCTCGCTTGGCCAACTCACCGGGCAGATGTTCCAGCACGCTGGCGGGCAAGGCATGGCCGCCGCCCATCGGGTCCTGGGCGTAACTGTTCAGTACCAACCCGATGGCCTCGGCATGCACCGGGTTGGTGTAGCTGGCTTGCAGTACAAGTATTTCTGCGGAATCCATTTCCATCCTCAATCGTAAAAGGCCCCGGAACGTTGTTCGTCCTGGCAGACCGGGGGGTGACAATATCGTGGCCAGCAGAAAATCGAAAGATCGCAGCCGTCGGCAGCGCCTGGATTGCGCCCGTAGGAGCTGCCGAAGGCTGCGATCTTTTGATCCTAATGCCCCCAAATCAACGCTTCAGTCCAGCCCAGCTCAACAAAATCCTCGGCCCGCAAGTGCGATTCACCCGCGCAAAAAAACTCGTCCAGTTGCGGCGGCTTGACCGGTGTGCCACTGAGCATCGCGTGAACCTGCCCACGATGATGAATCTGGTGTTCGAACAAATGGGAAAGCAGGCGCAAACGGCTGTCGTGCTGCGGCTTATCGCGGGCGATGGTGACAACTTTGCTCAGGTCGGCATCGCGCAGCTGTTCGCAATAGGCGATCAGGCGCCGGTCGACATGGGCCTGTTCCCGCTTGAGGTCGCAGGCAGAGATGAACGGCTCGTTCTCACTGAAGAACACGAAGCAATCGGGACGTGGTTCATCGCCGCGCAATTCGCGCTCCAGCGCATCCACGTAAAACCAATCGCAGGTCAGGATATGGTTGAGGGTGGCGCGGATACTGGGAAAAAAACTGACCCTGGGGGCTGCCAGGTCTTCCGGGATCAACTGAATCCAGGCCTTGGCCAATCGGTGATTGGCCCAGGCGTTCTGGTAAGCCATGGTCAGTAAATGGTGTGACAGAGGTTGATTCATGGTCATTCCTCCTGGCCTTCAAACCTCGGCGAAACGCTCCAGCTGCATTTCCTGCAGGCGACTGAGGGTGCGGCGGAACGGGAATTCGAGATAACCCTCGGTGTACAACGCGTCCATCGGCACCTGTGCTTCGAGGTACAACGGCACCTTGCGGTCGTAGCACTCGTCCACCAGTGCGATAAACCGCCGGACACCATCATCATGCACCGACAACTGCGGCAGCTCGCGGTCACCGGCCTCTACGCGCACGGCGGCGTCTTCAGTGCCCCGGGCGATTCGGCCGGCGCGTTTTTGTGCGCTGAGGTTGGGCACCTCGCTCAACAGAATAGCGCTGTAGGTGTCACACAAGGCCATGAAATCCATGGCGGCAAATGGTTGCTCGCAGAGATCGGCGTAACGGCACCAAAGCACCGACTGACTGGCCTGCACCACCGCCAGCGGTCGATAACCGACCTTGATCGGTGCACTGGAAACCGCTTGCCCAACGGTCAGGACCTTGAACACATCCACCAACGCACTCGGCTGCCCCGGTTCGGCCACCCAGTAACGTTGCAATCCCTGGCCGGGATGCAGGCGATGGTCTTCGCCACCGTCCACTGCAATCACCTGCATGTGCTGCTTGATCGCAGCGATGGCAGGCATGAACCGGTCACGATTGAAACCATCGGCGTACAGCATGTCCGGCGGCAGATTGGAAGTGCAGACCACCACCACGCCCTGCTCGAACATCACCTGGAACAAACGCCCGAGAATGATCGCGTCACCGATGTCATTGACGAACAATTCATCGAAGCACAGCACTCGCACTTCTTCGCTCAACTCGCGGGCTAATGCCTTCAATGGGTCAGCGGTGCCGGTCAGTTGAAAGGAGCGTTGATGCACCCAGCCCATGAAATGGTGAAAGTGCTGACGCCGGGCCGGCACCCGCAAGTGCTGGTAAAACTGGTCCATCAACCAGGTTTTACCGCGCCCGACCGGCCCCCACAGGTAAACCCCCATGACCGGTTTACGCCCTTCATGCAGCGCCTCATGGCACTTCTGCAACGCCCAGACGGCATGTTCCTGGGCTTCGTCCTGGACGAAGCCCTTCTGTTCGATGGCCTGCTGCCAGGCGCTGAGGGGAGAGTCGACATTCATGCGCGGCAGTATACGTCCCTGTAGCAATTGGCGAAGCCTGTGTTCGATCGCGAAGCGGTCGCCATTGCGATAATTGCTGATGGACCAAGCGCTCCGGTTAACGACCACTTCGTGGCCGAACGCAGCCTACGGCAGCTGCTACATGGCTACAGAGAAATGTCCAACCGGGCGATCTTGCCCTGTTCGTTCAGGCGAAACATGTAGCGCAGTTCCAAAGGGCTGCCCGGGAATGTGCCGGAGATCAGGCCGTTGACCAACACCTTGCCGGTGCGCTGCTGCACCCCCAGCACTTCGACCCGGGGCTGGTAGCGCTCGGCAGTGTCCTGCATCCATTGGGCGATGGCCTGGGTGCCGATCCGGTGCTGGCCCTCATCGAACACGTTGGCATCTTCAGCGAAAAAACTGCCGACACGCGAAGTGTCGCGGGTGTTGGCGGCGGCAATATAGGCAGCGATGGCCGGCGCCAGCGCAGAGGCTGAATGGGACATGGTACGGCTCCTTGCAGGTTGATTCTGGAGCCATGCTAGAACAGTGCTGTGTCAATTCTTGTCAGGAGTGAAACGCCCGGCATCGTCCAGTTGCATCTGCTTGCGCCAGGTGCGCAACAGGTCGCTGCGGCGCCCCGGATAGCGCTCGCCCTGCTCGCTCGCCTGCAAGATCCGGTCGGTGCGAAAGGTGCGATAGGCGCCGCGCAATTCACACCAGGCCACAATGATTCGCACCTCGTTGAGAAACCCCAACGCCAGCGGCCAGATCAACCGTTGGGTAGGCACCTGGTTAACATCGGCATAATCAATGTGCAGCTTGGCCTGATTGCGAGTAGCTTGGCGGAACACATTCAACGGCACCGCATTCGGCGCAAAGCCATAACCCGGCGGCCCCGGCATGACCGTCGGGTTGTGCAAGGCTTCCAGCGCTTCCGGCGCCAGCACCGCGGCAATCTTGGCCAGTGCATCGGCCGCGGCCTTGCTCAGGACCTCATCGCCGCGCTGATCGACATAGCGCAAACCCAGCACGATGGCCTCGGTCTCATCAGCGTTGAGCATCAGCGGCGGCAAAAACAAACCGCTGCGCAGCACGTAGCCGATCCCTGCTTCGCCATAGATCGGCGCGCCCAATGCAGTGAGCTCTGCGATGTCGCGGTACAGCGTACGCTCGGAGATTTCCAGTTCGCCGGCCAGCGTCGCGGCCGTCACCGGACGGCTTTTGCCACGCAGCACTTGCAGCAACGTCAATAAACGAGTGGTTCGCGACAAGATGGCCAGACCTTCCAGGAAAGTCGTGGGAGCTTAGCAGACACCCCTGTCAGAAACTGGCAGGAGCAAACACACCGTTAGTCGAGAGTTGAGGGCATCAGGAAAAAGCCAGTTGACGTTTAAAATTATCCGCATCATATTTAATAGATGTTTTGAATAATTTAAATCCTCGTGACGTTTTCTACTGGAGTCTCCCATGCATTACAAGGTCTTTGGCCGTAAAACCGGCTTGCGTGTTTCCGAGCTGGCATTGGGTGCCGGTAACTTCGGCACCGGTTGGGGCCACGGCGCCGAGCGCGACGAGGCCAAAGCCATTTTTGACGGTTACCTGGAAGCCGGCGGCAATTTCATCGACACCGCCAACGGCTATCAGGCCGGCCAGTCGGAAGCCATGCTCAGTGAGTTTATTGCCGCCGAGCGCGATCGCCTGGTCATCGCCAGCAAATACACCTTGGGCACCACACCGTCAGCCGGCATTTCCCACACGGGCAACAACCGCAAAAACATGGTTCGCGCCGTGGAAGAAAGCTTGAAGCGCCTGAAAACCGATCACCTCGATCTGTTCTGGGCGCACATGAGCGATGGCGTGACGCCGATGGAAGAAATCCTGCGCGGCTTCGACGACCTGGTACGCGCCGGCAAGATCCACTATGCGGGACTGTCGAACTTCCCGGCGTGGCGCATCGCGCGCGCCGATCTGTTGGCCGAGGTGCGCGGGTTTTCGCCGATTGCCGCGATCCAGGTTGAGTACAGCCTGGCCGAACGCACCGCCGAACGCGAACAACTGCCGATGGCCGAAGCCCTGGGCCTGGCCGCAACCCTGTGGTCGCCACTGGGCGGTGGCTTCCTCACCGGCAAGTACCGCGCCAGCGAAGGCGACAACCGCGCCACCAAACTGGGAATGCTGGTTCACGCCGAGAAAACCGCCCGTGAAACCGCCCTGCTCGACACCCTGCTGGCCGTCGCGGCGGAATTGGCCAGCAGCCCGACTCACGTAGCGATTGCCTGGTTGCGGGAGAAGGCCAAGCGGTCGACCACAGCGCTGATTCCGATCCTCGGCTCGCGCACCCGCGAACAACTGGATGCGACATTGGGCGCGTTGAATGTGCAGTTGAGTGCCGAACAGTTGGCACGGCTGGATGGCATCAGCGATGTGGCCAAAGGTGTGCCGCATGAAAGCATCAGCGGCTCGTTTTCGCGGTTCAGCGGTGGCGAAACCCTGGACCTGCCCATTATCCCGGTAGCCTGAAAAAGCATCGCGGGCAAGCCCGCTCCCCAGGATTTGCGCTAAACCTGTGGGAGCGGGCTTGCCCGCGATGGCGTCAGTAGATTCACAACAAATTCAGTGTTACTGGTCGACCTTATGTTTGGCCGCATACAGGCACAGCATCTCCATCGCCAGCGTCGCCGCGGCCAATGAGGTGATGTCGGCGCTGTCATAAGCAGGCGCCCACACCGGCGTTCCGGTACCCGGTGCAAAGGCCGGGTCCAGTGGTGCCGGGAGATGCGCAGAGGGCGGCCGCCTTCGACAGCTCCTACACCGATATCCTGTAGGAGCTGCCGAAGGCGGCGATCTTTTGATCTGTTCTTTTGCCGTGGCCGGACCGTTCTGGCATCCTGCGCCTCCATTTTCTGACCCGGCCCCGCCTCCCGGCACGCATACCCCATGACCTCCCCTGAAAAAAACCTGCGCCACAACGACCTGATCTACGGCCTCAACGACCGTCCTCACCTGACGGCTACCGTGTTCGCTGCCCTGCAACACGTGCTGGCGAGTTTCGTCGGCATCATCACGCCGACACTGATCATGGGCAGCGCCCTGGGCCTGCAAAGCGAAATTCCTTACCTGATCAGCATGGCGCTGTTCGTTTCCGGCCTGGGCACGTTCGTTCAGGCGCGGCGCTTCGGGCCGGTTGGCTCTGGCTTGTTGTGCCTGCAAGGCACCAGTTTCTCGTTCATCAGCGTGATCCTCAGTGCCGGGTTCATGGTCAAGGCCCGCGGTGGCGGCACTGATGAAATCCTTTCGACGATCTTTGGCGTGTGCTTCTTCGCCGCGTTCATCGAAGTGGTGTTAAGCCAGTTCATCGGCAAATTGCGCATGCTGATCACCCCGGTGGTGACCGGCACCATCATCACCCTCATGGGCCTGTCGCTGATCAAGGTCGCGATGACCGACATTGCTGGCGGTTTCGGTGCGCCTGACCTCGGCGCCGCCAGCCATCTGGGCCTGGCCGCATTGGTGCTTGGCACAATCGTGGTGCTGAACCGCGTCGACGTGCCATTCCTGCGCCTGGGAGCGATCGTGATCGGCTTGACCCTCGGCTATGTCGTCGCCTGGTGGATGGGCCACGTCGACTTCGCCAGCCTGCCCGCCGTGCCGCTGATGAGCGTGCCGGTGCCGTTCAAGTACGGCTTCTCTTTTGATTGGGTGGCGTTCGTGCCAGTGGCGGTGATTTTCCTCGTGTCGCCACTGGAAGCGGCTGGTGACCTGACCGCCAATTCGATGATTTCCCGGCAACCCGTCAAAGGCCCGGTGTATATCCGCCGGATCAAATCCGGGTTGCTCGCCGACGGCCTCAACTCGGCGATGGCGGCGGTGTTCAACAGCATGCCGATGGTGACCTTCGCCCAGAACAACGGGGTGATTCAGCTGACCGGCGTGGCCAGTCGTTACGTGGCATTTTTCATTGCCGGTTTGTTGGTGGTGCTGGGGCTGTTCCCGATGATCGGCGCGGTGCTGCAACTGATGCCGAAACCGGTGCTCGGTGGTGCCGAACTGGTGATGTTCGGCACAGTCGCCGTGGCCGGGATCAAGATCCTCGCCGAAGCCGGCCTGCATCGGCGCAACATGCTGATCGTGGCGATATCTATCGGCATGGGCCTGGGTGTCGCCGCTGTACCGGAAGTCTTGCGTGAGCTGCCCAAGGCGCTGCACAACATTTTCGAATCGCCGATCACCGTCGGTGCGTTGTGCGCCATCGTGCTGAACCTCTTCCTGCCGGAAGAATTCATCGAGCTGGAAGAAGACGACTTCGATCCTGAAGCGTCGATTTTGCAGGTCATGGAAAATCCGCAGGTGACGGAACCCGTCGCACCGATCAATCGCTGAAGCCACCGTGCTACATTCGCTGCGACTCGGTTTGGCACAAGGTTGAGCGCGTTGAACAAGAAGACCGGCATCCGGGCCGCACAGGCCCAACAGACCCGCACGCGGATTCTCGAAGCCGCGGTGAAAGTGTTCACCCGCGACGGTTACTCCGGCGGGCGGGTCGAGAGTATTTCCCGTGAGGCCGATTCCAACGACCGCATGCTTTATTACTACTTCGGCAGTAAAGAGCAGCTGTTTATCTGCGTGCTGGAACACACCTACGAGCAGTTCAACAAAGCCGAAAGCCGCCTCAAACTGGACCTGACGCAACCGCTGGTGGCGCTACGGGATCTGGTGGCTTTCGTCTGGGACTACTACGTCGCGCACCCGGAGTTCGTCGCCATCCTCAGCAACGAAAACCTGCATAACGGCAAGCATGCACAGCAGTCCAGCGAGTTGCGCCGGCTGTCCGGTGAAGCGGTCGGTGTCCTGCGGCCGATCATCGAAGCAGGTCAGGCCCAGGGTTTGTTTCGCCAGGACCTGGACATCAAGCACGTGTACTTGATGATTGCCTCGCTGTGCTACTTCTATAACTCCAACCGCCATACCCTCAGCTCGTTTCTCGGTGAGGATCTGGCGGGTAAATCGCAGCAGCAGGATTGGTTGGGGTTTATCAAGGACCTGGTCGTGCGGGGCGTTATTCAACTGCCAGGTTGACTCCCCGCGATACGTTCAATGGCTCCCCGGATTTGCCCGCAGGTGCGCCACTTTCTGTTCCAGCCCTTGCCACTGCGGTGCCGATGACGCAAACCGGCTGCGCAGATACGCTGCCAGTTCCGCTACCTGGGTGTTGGACAGACTGTCCTTGAAACCGGGCATGTAGCCCAGGTCTTTGGTGGCCGGGGCATTGATGCCCTGCAAAATGACCTTGATCAGGTTGTCCGGTTGATCGCTGTGCACATTGGTGTTGCTGGCCAGCGACGGGCTTACGCCAAACAGCTTCGGACCGAGACCATCGGCGTGACAGGCCTTGCAGGAACCTTCGAACACGCGCTGGCCGTTGCTCAATGACAACGTCGAGGCAGGTTGCGCAGCGGGTTCAACCTTTGGCGAATCAGCCTGCGCTTCGTTGAGTGAAGCGAGGTACACCGCCATCGCCCGAACGTCCGTTTTCGGCAATTTTGCCAACTCACTGACCACCGGGCCCATCGGGCCTGTCGCCACGCCATGGGCCTCGGAATAACCGGTGCTGAGGTAGTCGAACAGTTGGTTTTCGGTCCAGGGCGTCGGCGCTTTCGACAACCCGTTGAGCGCCGGCGCTTCCCAGCCATCGACCATGCCACCCGCCAGAAACGCGGCTCCGCCCTTCTCGGCCCCCAGCACGTTGCGCGGCGAATGGCAGGCCGCGCAATGGCCGAGCCCGTTGACCAGATAGGCGCCGCGATTCCATTGCTCGCTACGCTGTGGCTGCGCGCTGATCTCGCCGCGACGCAAAAACAAGGCATTCCAGCCGGCCATCAACGGCCTCAGATTGAACGGGAAGCGCATGTCGTTGGCCTTCGGTTCCTGGCTGACCGGCGCCTGCGACATGAGGTAGGCATACAGCGCCTGCATGTCCGCATCATTGATGTTGCGAAACGCCGTGTACGGAAACGCCGGGTACAAGTTGCGCCCATCCCTGCCGATGCCATCGCGCATCGCCCGCTCGAAGGCCGGGTACGACCAACTGCCAATACCGGTTTTCACGTCCGGGGTGATGTTGCTGCTGTACAACGTGCCGAACGGTGTCTCCATCGCCAACCCACCGGCATTGGTCGCACCACCGGGCGCGGTGTGGCAGACCGCACAATCACCAACGGCCGCCAGCAACCGCCCGCGTTCAAGAGTGGCCGCCGACCAGGTGCCGGCACTCGGCGGGGCAATCGGCGCGATCTCCGAGTGAAACGGCCACGCCGTGGCGGCCATACCGAGCACCGCGCCGAAGGCGGCAAACAGTGAGCCGAACAACCACTTCGAACGCTTGGCCGGGGATTTCGACGGATCAGCCTCGGTGCCGGCGTTGAGTGCCGCCAACACCCGCTCCGGGGTGATCGGCAGTTCACGAAAGCGTATCCCGGTGGCGTCGTAGATCGCATTGGCAATCGCCGCCGCACTCGGCACCGACGCGGATTCACCGGCGCCCATGGGCGGCTGGTCCTGACGCGGCATCATCATCACGTCGATCTGCGGCACCTCGGGAAAGGTCAGGATCGGATAACCGCCCCACTCCTTGCTCGCCACCGTGGATTCCTCAAAGGTCACCCGTTCCTTGAGCACACGGCTGGTGGACTGAATGACGTTACCGTGGATCTGATGCTGCACGCCCGCGGGGTTGATCATCATCCCCGAGTCATGCCCGATCACCACACGCGTTACGGAGACATCGCCGGTCTGGCGATCCACCGCCACATCCGCTACCCACGCTGCCCACGCGGCACCGAAGCCGGGGAACTTGCTGTGGATGTAGCGCGCGTAAGCGAAGCCGCGACCGCGCAAAAACTGATCTTCGTTCGCCGTTTGCATCGGCGCCGTGCGCGGGCTCCAGGCAGCGCGCTCGGCGGTGGACTTGACCAGGTCAATGGCGCGCTCGTCACGCAAATAGCGCAACCGGTACTCGACCGGGTCGACGCCGGCGGCAAAGGCCAATTCATCGATGTAGGACTCGTGGGCAAAGGTATTGGGCAGCGCCGACACGCCGCGCATCCACGAGGCACGCACCAGTGGCGCCATGTCGTTAATGGTCACGCGCATGTGTTCAATGTCATAGGGCGGGATCGAGGTGCGATCGCCCATCTCGAACATCGCGGCAACCGGCTCCACCCGCCCGGTCAGCAGCAGGGCCAGGGTCGGCGCGCCATTGGAGGGATAGCTGGTCTGAAAATCATAAGCGGCGATACTGCCATCGGCGTTCAAACCACCGTCGACGTCCATCAGTTGCGCGGTGCCTTTGGGCTCCCAGGCGTGCTCTTGTTCGCGGGTCAGCTGCACACGCACCGGTTTGCCCACCGCCCGAGACAACAACAAGGCATCGGCGCAGACATCGTCAGCGCAGTTGCGTCCGTAGCAACCGGAGGCTTCCATGCGAATGATCTCGATCGATTCCTCGGCGCACTCCAGCAACCAGGCCAGATCGGCACGCAACAGATGCGGATTCTGCGTGCCGGACCACACCCGTGAACCCGAAGGTTGGTAATCCGCCACGCCGCAGGAAGGACCGATCGAGCCGTGCATCTGATAAGGCCATAAATAGCTGCGCGACAGACGCTGGCTGGCACCGGCCAACGCTTCATCCACATTGCCTTGATCCAGCACCACTCGCTGCACCCGAGGATTGTCGCGGATCGCCTGCTCGACATTGCTCATGTCCGGCAATGCCTGATTCCAGGCTTTCCAGCTGACCCGAAGCTCCTTCGCAGCCTTGATGGCTTGCTCTTCGCGCAACGCCACCACACCGACGAAGTCACGGATCACCACCACCGCGACGATCCCCGGAATATGGGCGATGGACGCTTCGTCGACCGCCAGCAGGCTGTTGCCGACAAAGTCACCGCAATCGAGCCCGGCGTAAGGCGGGCGAACCACTCGGCCGTGGAGCATATCCGGTACACGCATGTCATGGACGTAAGTCAGCTCGCCGGTTGCCTTGGCCGGAATATCCACCCGCGCGGCGCCCTTGCCCACCAACCGATAGTCGCTGGCGTCTTTGAGCGGCGCGTCGCCGGAGATTCGCAGCTCCCAGTGCTCGCAGCGCACCAGATCGGCGTAGGTGGTGGTGCGCCCGTCGGTGGCCGTTATCACCCCGGCCTCGACCTTTAGACTCGCCGCCTCGACCGCCCAGCGCTCTGCCGCGCGCGCCAGCAAAAAGTGCCGTGCTTGCGCTGCCGCATTGCGCAACGGGATCGCCGAAATCTGCAGGGTGGCGCTGGCGATGGTCGCGCCCTGATTCGGCACGCGCTCGGTGTCGCCCAGCACCATGCACACTTGATCAATGCGCAGGTCCAGTTCTTCGGCAACGATCTGCGCCAATGAGGTGCGGATGCCGGTGCCGAGGTCGACATGGCCGTTGAAGGCATACACCCCACCGTCGTCGCTGACGGCAATGAAAATCGCCAGTTCCTTGGGCTTGATCGTCGGTGTACCGCCCTTGGCCACCGGACCCGAAGGCGGCAGCACATCGTCGACGATCAGCAGAACGCCGGTCTTGGCCAGCAGTTGGTCGCGGGTTGGGATTGCGTCGGTCATGTTCATCGATCCACGTTCAAGGCGTTTGACGGGCGGCACGCAGCACCGCGCGAAGGATTTCGATATGGGTGCCGCAACGGCAGAGGTTGGCCGAAAGTTCGTTGCGGATCTGGGTTTCGCTGGGGTTGGGGATGCGGTCGAGCAAGGCCTTGGCGGTCATGATCATGCCGTTGAGGCAGTAGCCGCATTGCGCTGCCTGCTCGTCGATGAAGGCTTGTTGCACCGGATGCGGTTCGGCCCGAGTGCCAAGACCTTCGAGGGTGATGATCTGCCGGTCGACCGCACCCGCCAGCGGGAATACGCACGAGCGTGCGGCAACGCCATCGATGATCACCGTGCAGGCGCCACACTCGCCCAGGCCGCAGCCATATTTAGGGCCGTTGAGTTGCAGGTCATTGCGCAGGATCAGCAATAAAGGGGTATCCGCCATGGCGGTAACAGTCGTGGTTTGGCCGTTGACCTCAAGCGCTACGGTAATTTCCTGGCTCGTCATTCACTTCGCCCGCTTCAGTTTATGAAGTGCCCACTACACCAAAAGAGCAAAGAAAAAGTCGCGAGGTCGACCTGGTCATTACCAGGTGTGTGGCGTCGCGACACACTCAAATGGTGAAGTGGCTACTACATGAAAAGAGAGCAAGAACGATGCCAGCAGCAAATCCGGGCGCTTAAAACAGAATTCAATCCTGTGGGTCGTCGATCATCTTGCGCAGCAAAAACAGCACGGCCACCTGCTCTGCCGGGTTGAGATTGCTCATGGTCAGTTCGCTGATACGGGCAGCGCACGGCACGGTTTGCTGGACCAGACGATCACCGTCCGCGGACAAGCCGACAATGACCTTGCGCCGATCCTCAGGGTCGGGTTCCAGAGTAATCAATTCCCGGGCCTTGAGCCGCTCGACGATCCCGCGAATGGTCGCCTGGTCCACGGCCGTGGCCTTGACCAGTTCGGTGAGGGAGCTGGGACCGTGATCGCGCACGGCACACAGGGTGACGAACTGCACGGCGGTGAGTTGGGAGTCACCGACATTTTGCTGAAAAATCGCCATGTGCCGCTGGTAGGCCTTGCGCAGCAAATGCCCGACTTGTTCGGAAAAAACGTAGGAAGAATCAGGAGTTTCTGACACGACAGACTCGAAGGACGATGAAAGGTTGAAGAGCATGATGGACAGGTTGGTTAACGGACTCAAGTGACGAGAGGCCTGGCTGACATCCCACCCCCGTAGGAGCTGCCGAAGGCTGCGATCTTTTGATCTGGATTCTGAGAAAAACAAAGTCAAAAAATCGCAGCCTTCGGCAGCTCCTACGGGGCGATCATGCGGGTTTAATTAGCCCGCGAGGCCTCCGGCGCCACCACATCCCCACCTATTACAACCGCCTGATCATCCAGGTACACGTCGCAATGACGCAGCGGGATATCCAGGTGGCACGGGGTTTTGCGGGTGCCGCCGACTTCGGTGTTCGGCCCGGTCGAGAACAGGAAATTGCCGTAGAACGCCCGGGCGTCCATGCACATGCCGTCGTTCTTGTCGTGCAGGCCCATGGCGGTCCACTGCGCCCGGGGTTGCAGGCCCCAGCCGATGTGGGAGATGCCGTACACCTCCGGATCGTTGAAGTACTTCATGTAGTCGCGCAAATACTCAGCCTCGAAGCCACCGTGGATCGAGGTGATGAAGCCCTTCTCGATCTCCAGGGTGATTTTCTCCCGGGTGTAGTTCTTGAACGGCAGCACAATATCGCCGACATCCAGCACCAGCACGCCTTCGGCGGTTTCTTCATTGGGCCATGAAAACAGAAAGCCGCTGGGCCAGTGATCCCAGCGCCCCGGTTCATCGGCGAAACCGTACTCGGTCACCGCCGGGTACTGGCCCAAAGCCGCTCGGAAATCACTGCCCGCGCGGGATTTGACGTGTATCGAGCGTGCCTGCTTGAGCAGCTTTTCCGCCGCCAGCACCCGCTCTTTGTCGGCTTCGGTCGGCAGCATCCGCGCCAGCACTTCCGGCGGCTCGACCGCCAACAGAATCCGCGTGCCGGTCTTGAGGATCTGCTCCTGTTCCGGCGAGTGCAGCAGCATCATGGTATCGACGATCAAGTCCGCCGCTTCGAGCGCCCGCTGCGCCGCAATATTGCCGGTCAGCGCGGTGTCGCCGCAGTAAGCGGTCATGTCATTGCCCATCGCCGTCGGGTGGTTGAACGACGGCAATTCCACTGCGTAAACCTTGGCCCCCAGGCGCTGGGCAGCCTCCATCGCGGCACGCACGGTGCGCGGGTCGGAATAGTGGCTCTTGAGCACGGCGACACTCTGGGTCGGGTCGACCCTCGACAGTTTCAGCACGTGTTCGAACATCTGGGTCAGTTCGCAATCGCTTACCGGCATTTTCCTTTCTCCTCAATCGTCAGCTGCGCACCAAGTCGAGGCATCACGCCTCTTGTGAGTGCATTTTTATAGCGTATACACCACTTAATCACGATGAGACCTCAAAACACGGCGGACTGCAAGAGCCAGACCACAACGTTACCAACCCACACAAACTGCGTATTTACGGGCTACATTTGGTAACCATCGATAAAAACGGTTGAAAATTATTTTTTCTGAAAGGGTCTTCTCATTTCAATTTTATAGCGTATACACTTTAAAAACCTTGCGACGACATCGCCAGTGACCATTCGAAAAAGAGGAACTACCCCCATGGCAAGCAAACAAAAAATCGCCATCGTCGGTGCCGGTCTGGGCGGTGCAGCTGCCGCGACGCTGCTGCAACAAGCCGGGTTTGAGGTGGACATCTACGAACAGGCACCCGAGTTCTCCCGCCTCGGCGCCGGGATTCACATGGGTCCCAACATCATGAAAATTTTCCGGCGCATGGGCATCGAGCAGCAGCTCGACCTGATGGGCTCGCACCCGGATCACTGGTTCAGTCGTGACGGTTTGAGCGGCGACTATCTGTCGCGCATTCCATTGGGTGATTTCGCTCGCAGGGAATACGGCGCGTCCTACATCACGGTGCATCGTGGCGATCTGCACGCGTTGCAAATGTCGACGATCAAACCTGGCACCGTACACTTCAACAAACGCCTGGAAACCCTCGAAGAAACCGATAACCAGGTACGCCTGACGTTCAGCGACGGTGAGGTGACCTACGCCGACATCGTCATCGGTGCAGACGGCATCAATTCGAAGATTCGCGAAGAACTGCTCGGCGCGGAAAAACCGTTGTACAGCGGCTGGGTGGCGCACCGCGCGTTGATCCGTGGCGATCAACTGGCCAAGTACGACCTGAAGTTCGAAGACTGCATCAAGTGGTGGACCGAGGACCGGCACATGATGGTCTACTACACCACCGGCAAGCGTGACGAGTACTACTACGTGACCGGCGTGCCACACCCGGAATGGGATTTCCAGGGCGCGTTCGTCGATAGCAGCCGCGAAGAGATGTTCGAAGCCTTCCAGGGTTATCACCCGACAGTCCAGGCCCTGATCGAGTCCACCGAAAGCGTCACCAAATGGCCGTTGCGCAACCGCAACCCGTTGCCGCTGTGGAGCCGTGGCCGCTTGGTTTTACTGGGCGATGCCTGCCACCCGATGAAACCGCACATGGCCCAGGGCGCCGGCATGGCCATCGAAGATGCCGCCATGCTGACCCGCTGCCTGCAGGAAACCGGCCTCAGCGACTACCGCACCGCATTCCAACTGTATGAAGCCAACCGCAAGGAACGCGCCTCGCGGGTACAAGCGGTGTCCAACGCCAATACCTGGCTGCGCACCCAGGAAGATCCGGCCTGGGTCTATGGCTATGACCTGTACGCCCAGCAATTGAAATCGGGGGTGGCGGCGTGAGTACTTTTGTCCACGGCGGCAACGTCCAGGCCAATGGCATCCGCCAGCATTACCTGCGCTATGGTGGCAACGGTCCGGCGCTGATCCTGATTCCCGGCATCACCAGCCCGGCGATTACCTGGGGCTTCGTGGCCGAACGGCTTGGCGAGCACTTCGACACCTATGTACTCGACGTTCGCGGTCGCGGCTTGTCGTCGACCGGACCGGAACTGGATTACAGCGCCGAGACCTGCGCCCACGACATCAGCGCTTTCGCCAAAGCCATGAAGCTCGACCGCTACCACTTGGTCGGCCACTCGATGGGCGCACGCTTTGCCGTGCGCAGCGCCGTGTTGCATCCAGCCAGTGTCGAGCGCCTGGTGCTGATCGACCCGCCCGTTTCCGGGCCGGGACGACGTGAGTACCCGAGCAAACTACCGTGGTACGTCGATTCGATCCGTCAGTCATTGCTGGGTATGGATGCCGAAGCGATGCGTGCCTTTTGCGCGACCTGGACCGATGAACAATTGCAACTGCGCGCCGAGTGGCTGCACACCTGTTACGAGCCGGCCATCGTCAGGGCGCTCAACGATTTCCATGACGTGGATTTCCATCAGGACCTGCCACGGCTGGAAGCCCCGGCGCTGCTGATGATCGCGGGGCGCGGCGGTGTAATCACGGCTGAGGACGAAGCAGAAATACTCGCCCTGCAACCGAACATTCGCACCGTCCACGTGGAAAACGCCGGACACATGATTCCCTGGGATGACCTCGAAGATTTCTTCAACGCCTTCGGCGACTTTCTCGGCCCACGCCTTTAAGCAAACGCATCTGGAGATTTTTATGCTCAAGCCTTACCGCATCGGCCAGATCGTGCCGAGCTCCAACACCACCATGGAAACCGAGATTCCGGCGATGCTCACCGCGCGCCAGATGATCCGCCCGGAACGCTTCACCTTTCACTCCAGCCGCATGCGCATGAAACAAGTGCGCAAGGAAGAACTGGAAGCCATGGACGGTGAATCCGACCGTTGCGCGGTGGAATTGAGCGACGCGAAAGTCGACGTGCTCGGTTACGCCTGCCTGGTGGCGATCATGGCCATGGGTCTGGGTTACCACCGAAAATCCGAACAGCGGCTGCGCAAGGCCACCGCCGATAACGACGCCAATGCTCCGGTCATCACCAGTGCCGGCGCCTTGATCGAAGGCCTGAAAGTGATGGGCGCCAAACGCATCGCTATCGTCGCGCCGTACATGAAGCCGCTGACCGAACTGGTGGTGGATTACATCCGCGAAGAAGGCTTTGAAGTCGTGGACTGGCGCGCCCTGGAGATTCCCGACAACCTCGCCGTCGCCCGCCACGACCCGGCCAACCTGCCGGCCATCGTTGCCGGGATGAACCTGGAAGGTGTCGATGTGATCGTGCTGTCGGCCTGCGTGCAGATGCAGTCGCTGCCGGTGGTGGCGCAAGTTGAAGCGCAAACCGGCAAACCGGTGCTCACCGCAGCCATCGCCACGACCTACGCCATGCTCAAGGCGCTGGACCTGGAACCGATCGTTCCCGGCGCTGGCGCCCTGCTCTCCGGCGCCTATTGAGGAACGTGACATGAGTGAACAAAGCGTCAACGATAACTATGCAGGTGTGTGGGGCCAGCGCATTGGTTTTGGCCGGAAATCCGCCTTACTGATGATCGATTTCATGCGCGGCTACACCACCGAAGGTGCGCCCCTGTTTGCCCCCGGCGTGGTCAGCGCCGTGGCGGAAAGTGTCGACTTGCTGGCCAGCGCCCGCGAGCACGGCGTAGCGGTGGTGCACACCAATATCCGCTACCATCCCGGCCATTTCGCCGATGGCGGGATCTGGGTTAAAAAAGCCCCGGTGATGAAGGACATGGTCGAAGGCAATCCCCTGGCTGCGTTTTGCCCGCAAGTACTGCCACAGGACGATGAAGTGGTGATCAGCAAACAATACGCCAGTGCTTTTTTCGGTAGCAGCCTGGCCTCGATGCTGCATTCCCAGGGCATCGATACCGTGGTGTTGGCCGGTTGCTCCACCAGCGGCTGCATTCGGGCAACCGCCGTCGATGCGGTGCAGCACGGCTTTCGCACCATCGTCGTGCGCGAGTGTGTCGGGGACCGGCACCCGGCGCCCCATGAAGCGAACCTGTTCGACATCAACAGCAAGTACGGCGATGTCGTCAGCAAGCAGGAGGCCATCGCGCACTTCAAGGAGCAATAAGGCGACACAAGGAACCACGACACAGAGCGTGGTCTTGAAAAACCCTGTAAGAGCGAGCCTGCTCGCTCTGCATCTTCTGTCACTGCCTTTGGACGTCGCTATTCGGCACGCCAGAGTGCTGGAAAAAGCGGCTGTATAAAAACCATAAGTCACCGCCAGGAGACACCCGATGCCCATTGCGAACGCAACAACCGCGACCACTGTCGCCGACCCGACTCAAGCGCTTTACCGCAAGATCACCTGGAAGCTGATCCCGTTCCTGTGCTTTTGCTATCTGGCCGCGTACCTCGACCGGATCAACATCGGCTTCGCCAAATTGCAGATGCTCGACCAACTGCAATTCAGCGAAACCGCGTTCGGCCTCGGTGCCGGGCTGTTCTTTGTCGGCTACATTTTGTTCGAAGTACCAAGCAACCTGGTGCTGGAGAAAGTCGGCGCAAAAATCTGGATCGCCCGCATCATGATCACCTGGGGCCTGCTCTCGGCCTGCACCATGCTGGTGACCTCCACCACCCAATTCTACATCCTGCGTTTTCTGCTCGGTGCCGCTGAAGCGGGCTTTCTGCCGGGCGTGCTGTATTACCTGACCACGTGGTTCCCGACCTATCGGCGCGGGCGCATCATTGCCCTGTTCATGATCGGCCTGCCGCTGTCCAGCGTGATCGGCGGCCCGCTGTCCGGCTGGATCATGGGCCACTTCGACAACGCCGGTGGCCTGCGTGGCTGGCAATGGCTGTTTCTGCTGGAAGCGATCCCCAGCGTACTGCTCGGCATCCTGACCTTCTGGGCGCTGCCCAACAATTACCGCCAGGCCAAATGGCTCAACGATGACGAGAAAAACCTGCTGGAACAGGAATTGCGCGCCGACGACGCCGACGCCTCCGGCAGCAAGCACAGCTTCCGTGACGGTTTCTTCAACCTGAAAGTGTGGATGCTCGGCGGTATCGACTTCTCGATTCTGCTCAGCGCCTATGCCATGGGTTTCTGGATGCCGACGTTCATCCGCAACGCCGGCATCGTCGACACCTTCAACATTGGCATGTTGACCGCATTGCCGAGCATTGCCGCGCTACTGGGCATGCTGTTGATCGGCGCCAGTTCCGACAAACACCGCGAACGTCGCTGGCACATCATCGTGCCGTTCCTCGTCGGTGCCGCCGCAATGGCCAGCGCGCCGTTCTTTGTGCACAACGTGGTTGCGACCGTGGCGTTGTTCGCCATTGCCTCGGCAGCCATCATCGGCGCCGTGCCCGTGTTCTTCAGCCTGCCGGCAACCTTCCTCAAAGGTACGGCCGCCGCGACCGGCTTCGCCCTCGCCTGCTCGGTGGCGAACATCGCCGGGCTGGTGAGCAACTCGCTGATGGGCGTCGCCATCGATGTCACCGGCAGCAGCGCCGGCGCCCTGTGGTTCTTCGCCGGCTGCCTGATCCTCAGCAGCTTCCTGGTGATCGCCCTGCCGGCAAAACTGGTCAACCGCTAAACCGGCTCCTGTAGCAGTTGGCGCGGCCTTCGGCAGCGGCTACAGGTTACTTTTGATGGTGATCAGGACAGTATGGGGCGAACCCCTCTCAGGGTGTGTGGTCGCACAGGAGAGCCGCCGAACTTTGCTCATGGCCGAGCTGTCGGCGGCTCGGTCCCTTTTTCTGTCGAGTGTTTTCCATCATGCGCAGACTGCTTGCTTTTACCCTCTCGCTACTGCTGCTTTCGCTCAGCGGCTGCGCCCTGCTTCCCCAGCATGATCCGCTGAACATCAATGTGGTGGGCATCGAACCGCTGCCAAGCCAGGACATGGAGATTCGCTTTGCCGTGAAGATTCGCGTGCAGAACCCCAATGAAAGCTCGATCAATTTCAACGGCGTGTCCCTGGACCTGGACATCAACGGCCAATCCTTCGCCTCCGGGGTCAGCGATCAATCAGGCTCGATTGCGCGCTTCTCCGAAACCGTGTTGACGGTGCCGGTCAGCGTGTCGGCGTTTTCTGTGCTGCGCCAAACGCTCGGCCTGAGCCAGACGCAAACCTTGAACAACATGCCCTACGTTCTGCGCGGCAAACTCGCCGGCGGTTTGTTCGGCACGATGCGCTTCGTCGATAGTGGCAAGCTCAGCCTGCCGGGGCCCACCACCGGCAGCCGGTAAAACTGCCCCAGCAACACCGGAAAACCAATGTGGGAGCTAGCCTGCTAGCTCCCACAGGGTCAAACGGTGAAGCGCACGCCCGGTTTCGCTCGCTCATCCACTGTCAATTCGAAGACATCCGGGCGCGCATAGTGGCCGACCACGTCATAGTCGTAACGGGCGCGGATCAGGTCATCGGTGTCAATTTCAGCCGTCAACAAACCGGGACCGTCACGCAAAGGGCCGGCCAGGACGTCGCCCATCGGCCCGACAATCACACTGCCACCGGCTATCAACGGCCGGTCGGCCGGCCAATTGGCAATTTCCACGCCCAAAGCCTGTGGCGATTGCTGAACCTGACAAGCACTGACCACAAAGCAGCGTCCCTCGTGGGCGATGTGCCGCATGCTCACCTGCCACATCTCCCGCTCGTCGACCGTCGGCGCGCACCACACTTCCACGCCTTTGGCATACATCGCCGTGCGCAGGAGCGGCATCATGTTTTCCCAACACACCACCGCGCCGATCCGCCCGACCTGGCTGTCAATCACCGGCAAAGTCGAGCCATCACCCTTGCCCCAGATCAGCCGCTCGGTGCCGGTCGGCATCAGTTTGCGGTGCTTGCCGACCAACCCGGCCTGCGGATCGAAATACAGCGCCGTGCAGTACAACGTGCTGCCGGAGCGCTCGATGACACCAATGACCAGATTGGCGCCAGTACGCGCTGAAAGCCCGGCCAGCGCCTCGGTTTCTGCACCTGGCACGTCGATGGCATTGTCAAAATAACGCGCGAAGGCTTCACGTCCCTCCGTCAGGCGATAGCCCAACTGTGTTCCGAACCCTTCGCCCTTCGGATACCCGCCAAGCAGCGCTTCGGGCATCACCACCAGCGCAGCGGCCGATTCAATGATTGCGCTTTCATACGACAGAATCTGCTCCAGCGTGTCGGCCTTGCCGCCGGGCAAGGCGCCGATTTGCAGGGCAGCAACGATAGACTTGGGCATCGCGGTAACTCCGTTTGGTTCAGGTGTTGCTGATTCTGCGACGGCACGGGATCATGAATAAAGCCCTAACAACTGCTGAATGATATGAGCCAAATGAATATCGCCGCCGTCGATCTCAACCTGTTGAAAGTCTTTGAAGCCTTGCACGAAGAGTCCAGCGCCAGCCGAGCGGCATTGCGCCTTGGCGTCACGCAATCGGCGGTCAGCGCGGCCTTGCGCCGGCTGCGCGAGGTATATGGCGATCAGTTGTTTGTCCGTACCGGTCGGGGTCTGTCGCCGACGCTCAAGGCCAATCAACTCAAACCGGTGGTCAGCGATGCACTGAACAAGTGTCGCCAGAGTCTGGCGATGGTCGATCCAACGGCCAATCACTACGAAGGACGCTCGGTGAGCATTGGCCTGTCGGATGATTTCGAAGTTGCCTACGGCCGCCGCTTGATCGAAGACATCGCCCTGCGCGCGCCGAAGCTGCGTTTGATTTTTCGGCAAACCCATAGCCAGATCGTCGCGCAGGCGTTGATGGAGCGCAGCATTGACCTGGCAATTACCGCCGGCGGTTTCGCCGAGCGCCTGCTCAGCCGCCAAGTGCTGGGGGAAGGTGATTACTTGTGTCTGGTCGACCCGCAAAGCCTGACCGCTGGCCAGCACAGCATCAGCCTTGAAGAGTTTGTCGCCCGCGAACACATTCTGGTGTCCTCGGGCGGCTTTATCGGAATCACTGACGAAGGGTTAGCGGCGCTGGGCTTGAGTCGTCGGGTCTGCGCCTCGACCACTCACTTTGCCGCCCTGCCGCATCTGCTCAAAGGCAGTCAGGCGGTGGCGACCATTCCGGCTCACGCAGCCCGGAGTATTGCGGCGCTCAGCGGGTTGGCGTTGCTGCCCTGCCCTCTGGCGCTGCCACGCTACCCGATCGAACTGGGTTGGCGAACCAGCACCCAACTCGATCCGGTGGTACTGAAAGTGCGCGAGGCGATTGTCGCCTGTTTTGCGTAAGCGTTACTTGCTGGCGGCCATCAGGCGATTGACTTCGCTGCGCACCATGTTCGAGTACTCCGGTGGCGACATGCCGTCCAGTTCGGCGCGGACCCACTCGGCCCACTTGCCTTTGCGCTTGGCGCGTTCGCCGAACAAGCGCGCCGCTTCACCCTTGGCTTTGCCCAGGTTGTTTTGCCAGAGTTCGAACAGACGGGATTTTTCATCTTCAAGCGCAGCGCGCTCGGCAAGGGGTTTGTCGGCCAGATTGAAGCTCATGGGAATTTCCTGCTGCGTAAAATAGCCGACATCTTACACTGTAGGACGAAACGTCCTGCGCTGGTTTTTCTTCGGGATTGATCCGGCAGGCGAAATCACTGCAACTTTTTCAAGCGCCGCACACTCCATTGTTCACTGTTCACTCATCTGCAAGGAGTCCTTCAATGGCCCGGAAAACCGCCGCACAAGCCGCCGAAGATCAAATCAAGGATCAGGCCTTCAGCGAACTTCAGTCGCTGATCGAAGAGTCGGAAAAACTGCTCAAAAGCAGCGCGTCACTGGTCGGGGAGGAAGCGGAGACCCTGCGCGGACAGATTGCCCTGAAACTGCAGCAGGCCCGGGATTCGGTGACCAGCGTGCGCGACCGGACCAAGCCTGCCGTGGAAGCCACCGAAACCTACATCGGCGGTCATCCATGGCAAACCGTGGCGGTGTCGGCCGGTTTCGGCCTGGTGGTCGGGCTGTTGCTGTCACGGCGCTAATCCACACTTACGACGTGTAGGAGCCGGCTTGCTGACGATGGCCTTTGAGGACGCCATCGCCAGCAAGCCGGCTCCTACAACTGAGTGCTCGCCTTTTTCGTACCTGTTTTGCCAGCGTCAGAGTCCCGCCAACACTCGCAGATTGGCCAATGTCGATGCGTCCAGCGCAATACCATTGGCTTGCGTCTTGGCACGTTCGCGATGGCGTCGATCACCCGGCAAACGCTTGAGCCCCACACCGTGCATCTGCCGCACCAATTCCTGGCTGCGCTCGGCAAAGCTTTGCCCGGCGGCCTTGCTCGGGTCGATGACGATCAGCAACTGACCGGTCCAAGGCGTCTTGGCCCCCGGGTGATTTTTCCAGTCGAACTCGAAAGAGAAATTGCCTCCGGTCAACGCCGCTGCCAGCAACTCCACCATCATCGACAACGCCGAACCCTTGTGCCCGCCGAATGGCAACAACGCGCCACCTTCCAGAATCGCTTTCGGGTCCTGGGTCGGCTGACCCAGACCGTCCACACCCATACCCGGCGCCAGCCGCTCGCCCTTGCGGGCGGCAATCTGTACATCGCCGTGGGCGATGGCGCTGGTGGCCAGGTCGAACACGATCGGCTCACCGTCGGCCCGAGGGGCGGCGAAAGCAATCGGGTTGGTGCCGAACAACGGTCGATCGGCGCCGTGGGGCACCACGCAGGTCATGCTGTTGACCACACTGAGTGCTACCAGCCCTTCATAGGCAAACGGCTCGACGTCCGGCCACAACG
The DNA here is from genome assembly GCF_019145495.1 of Pseudomonas azerbaijanoccidentalis. Classification (GTDB taxonomy): domain Bacteria; phylum Pseudomonadota; class Gammaproteobacteria; order Pseudomonadales; family Pseudomonadaceae; genus Aquipseudomonas; species Aquipseudomonas azerbaijanoccidentalis. Next base: position 739,047 of record NZ_JAHSTU010000001.1, read on the forward strand.
CAGCGAAATGATGGGAGTTACGGATCGCCAGCACCGCGATCCCGGCACTGCGGGCCTTTTCCACCAGCAACGACCGTGCCGCGGCGAGCGCCGGTTGGGCAAAACCGTTAGCGGCATCAACCCGCACAAAACCGCTGGCCACATCCTCGACTACCGGGACGGCTTTGCCGTTGACCCAGCCACTTTGCAGGGTCGAGACATAACCGGGAATGCGAAACACCCCGTGACTGTGCGCACCATCGCGTTCGGCACCGGCGCAGTTTTGCGCCAGCACCCGCGCGACGTCGGCGCAAGTGCCGTGGCGCAGGAATATCTTCTCAAGCAATGCCGTCAGCTCATCGAGGGACAGGGTTTGCGAGACAGCAGTAGACACATGATCGTGTGGCGCAGACATCTGAAGCTCCAGACTAATTATTGGAGGGGGCAACAGCGTACGTAGACCGCCGATTAACAACGTGCGGCGTGTGACCTGTCAACTTTTAGATCGCACCGCCACATCATTCAACGATGTGCCGGCTTCACAAACGTCGTTCGAGCGGGCAATAACTATCTACCACCTTGCACCGCTCACGGTTTTTTAGAGTTGAGGCTCCATCCACCGGCGCCCTGACCGGCGTCGCCAATGAGACTCAACGATGCCCTCCACTACCGCTCCACTTTTGTTTGCCGAATTTCTTGAGCTCCCGGGTCGCTGGGATGAGCTGGGAAAAACCCACGGGCTGACGCAAGAAGACTTCGAATGGCTGCAACATGTGCAACTGGCCACTCAGCTTCTGCGCAGTCAACAGACCCCACCCATGCTGGCCCACCGCATCCTGCTCAAGGCCCAAGGGCTGGAAACCGTTAATCTGGCGGGTAGTTTTTCTTTGAGCACGACGCCCGATGATCACGAGGTCATTCTTTATACCCCGTACGGCGGCATCAAGAAGTTCGACACCGTCAAAACCCTGACCGACTGGCTCGAAGCCGAACTCAAGCTTGCCACCGAAGACGACGATCTGCTCAGCCTGATGTCCCTGGCGCAACGCAAAACCCTGGTCGCTGCCGACAATATCAGCATGGTCCTTGAGGTGATTGATGGCGACGTGTTCGAAGACCAGCACGCGTCCATCCGGCATTGCCAGAGCCTGAACGATCAAGCAATGCTCGACGAACTGAGTGCACTGCCGACGCTGCGCGCCCTTCTCGATGCTGTGCTCGATGAGTTACTGCAACCGTCATTTCCAGGCCTGGATCAACGCAAGGCCCAAGTCAGTTTCTATTCGGTCATGGCAGCCGATAAAGCCATGCAGGACGGTCATGAGGTTCGACAATGGCACGGCTCCATGTCACTCAGTGACGCCGTTCTACATTACTACCGCCATCAACACTGGCCAGCCGGGCAACAGCCTGAATTCTCCCACCCCCAAACAACCAACACCGGCAACGACCAGCAAAAATGGGAGCGCGCGGTAAAAACAGCTTCAGGCAAACTTGTCTCGTCGCTGAACACCAAACTGCAAAATCATTGGGACGGTGCAAGCAGAGATGGCGCATCCCGTCGCGCGTTTTTCAGCCGGACGATCGCTGAAAAGGCGCGAGCCGATATATGGCTCAAGCGTGAGTCCGGCATCATTAGTTCCGAACAGAGCCAGTCCCTGCACACGTTGTTTAAACCCACTGCCCATCTCCCCCAGGGACTCACATTGGAGACCGTACGCCTGTGGGAATACCAGGCCAACTATATAGAGCTGGCAGGCTCGCTGATGATCAGCCATTCGAATGCCTGCCTCTACACCCCGACATTCGGCTTGCAGGTCTTGAAGGACTATGAAGACCTCAAAGCCACACTCCTGAGCAAATTCCGCGCAAGTGGTCACGAAGATGAACTCTATGGATTGCTGAGCCTGGAGGAACGTAACCGGTTCCTCGGTTTTGATCGGCCACACGTAACCGGTGAGGTGATTTCTGGTTCGATCTTTACGACCCTGTTCGAATCGATCATTGGTAAACAACTGCAGAATATGGAATACGCCCTGCAGGTGCTGCGGCACAGTGATTTCGCGATGGACATTCATGCCTTGTTTGACAAGGCGCTGGACATTCGCTCGATGATCAGCGAGCAATTGCTGGCACTCGATGCCCAGGGACGTTGGAGTACGCGGCCAGTGCTGAGCGGCCAACAGCGTCCGTCAATCGTACGGGCCGAAAGCACCGCCGCCTTTGTGAAAACCCTGAACGATGTCAACGCGCTGATCAGCGCAGAGTTTGCCGGCCAGCCACTCACCTCTTTGGCGCTGCAACGGGTGTACCTGGAAAAACTCAAACCTCAACTCGCCCACGCCCTTTGCGTTGGTGTACGTGGGGAAGCCAGCCAGCGTGCACTCGACCTCACACTCGGGGAGGCCGAGAGGGCCATCGTCGCAACCGTTTTCAACCCCGACCAAGCGGATCGCAAGACCCGTCGCGTCAACAATGGCTTTCGGCCCGACGCTTACTCCCTGATCCTTGAGTGCACCGGGCAAGACAATGTCCTGCCGTTGGCCAATTGCCTGCTGATGACCGAGCGTGGCGGCCTCGACAATCAACATTCCGGCAGAGCCATTGCGTGGACGCCGGCCGCCGGTCTTGAGGTCTTTGGTTCGCTCAACGCCGCGAAACAGACGCTGAGCCGCTATCTGCTCGATCCTCGCAAGCGCCTGCGGCTGCTGGAAAACCTCACCCCTAGCCAACGTCACTTCCACCAGCGCTACTCGCTCAACTCGTTTCGATTGATCGAAGGCAATGTGCTGCACCATCTTGCGCAGAATTCCATCGATCATTTCCTGGCGGTCTGCGAGCACGTACGATCCCTGAAGCTGGCAGAATCCAAGGAACAAGATGCGCTGAAAAAGCTCACAAGTTCGGCCATTGCCAGTCATTTGCGCAGGGCCACGCAAGTCTCGAAAGCCGTCGCCTTGCGCCAGTCACTGCCCGCCTGGCTGGGTATGGCGCCGCTTTCAGAACAACAGCTGCACTTGGAGTTGCTTGAGCAATACCGCAACAGCGTCAGCGACGACAAAGACTATTTGCACGGGATACAAACGCTGGCGTCCTATGTCCAGGAGCGACTGACAGCCTTGCTTGCCAGCCGATACACCGGAACGCTGCCAGGGCCACACCAAATTGAAATAGCCCCTGAGCTCGCCCTGGCCGGCCCCGCGCAGACCCTGATCGAGTTTGCCCTGAACCACGTCAACATTGCCCAAGGCAGCGGATTCAAAGTCGCATCCGGCACCACTACAGCCCTGCCCGATGGCCTGAATCAGACAGCTGTCCAACAGCTTTTACGGTCGCTGAACATATCGAGTACCTACGCCAGGAAAGTAACCGAAACGTTGACCGGCACCAGCGAAGACGCCATCAGTCGAAAACTGCGCTTCGTTCAGCAACTCCCCTGGCAACTGCTGCAACATGCCCATGCACTGAAACTGCAACATCGGCTGTCCGCCAGTGCTTTCGATCTGATCAGTCAGGTACTGGACATGCCGGACGCCGTCGCCCGCGCGCTGGTCAAGGATGCCCATGCCATCGTCAGGCCGCTGGAACTGATCAAAACAGCCGGCGCCACCGCCGTGAAAACACTGGGCCTGTACCTGATCGGTCCGGGCAGCGGGCATGAAGGGCCACACATCCTGTATGCGCCTTACCATGCGGGCGCCGTGTTCAGTGAGTTCGACAATGAAGCCAGTGTTGTCGCAGCAATCAACATGCCGGGCCCGCTGCAAAATCTGGTTATTCGACGGTTGCCCGATGATCAACAGTCGACCTTCAGCAACTTGTTCAAGGCCACCCTGGGTCAGCTCAGCGAAATCACCTTTGCTTCAACGCCTATCGGCGGCAACCTCCTTGAGCAGCTATACAGCGACAACACGCTACTCTTGACGCAAATGCTCGGCAGTCAATCCAAAACCACCGGGCAGATCGATTGGGAAGCCGCGAAAAACCTGTTCAGCTCGGGCATCAAGATCATTTCCGGCCTGTTGCCGGGCAAGCTCGCCTACGTGCAATTTTTGTGGCAAAGCTTCAAGGACTTCAAGGACTCGGCTCAAGCGCTACAGGACCATCACTGGAAACGCGCTCTGGAATATTTCATTGCCGGCACCGTGCAAATGGTGTCGGTAGGCAGGTTGTCTTTAGAGGGCTCGATCGTTTCGGAGCAGGTATCAGCGCAAACCGCTCAGGGCATACCAACAGAGCCCACCGTCGTTGATCCGCAATGGTCAAACATCAAGCCCACAGAGCCGTCGCGCACCCTCCTCAAACCCTTTGAAGACTCAACCGTCGCCCTCAAGAATTTGACCCGGGACAAGGCCACTGGCACCTACGCGGACCCCGTCAGCAAACTGAGTTATGCCCCGGTCGCGGGCAAAGTCTATGGCGTGGTCAAACCCGATGATGCCTGGCAAATCGGCAAGAACGACGACGGACCGCCCTTGCTCGCCACTGCGTCCGGCCAATTAGTGCTCGACCCTGAACGACATACGGTGCATTTCGGCAAGGCCATGTCGAAGATGGTCAACGAATTTGTAGCAGACCTCGAAGTCAGCCAGGCATTGAACATCGAGGCGCGGGGCATGGCCAACATACGCGCCACGCATCCAGCCAAGGGTCGCCAGATTGTGCAGGCCATCGACATGGCCCGCTATTACGCCTTCAACAGCCTGCATAACCTCGCCCAGGTTCGAAAACACCCGCAAGGGACCCGGCTGGAAGGTTTTTTCAAAAGCTTTTTTGATACCACCGTCGTCGATACAAACCTGCTCGACAAAATATCAAACGCCATTGTGCCCGTCTGCAAGGCATTGGTAGACCCTAACGAAGAATTGCTGGACTCCGAACGTTTTATCGTCGGTTCAAGTCGCGGCGGGTTACAAGACACCAGCGCTTTCGTCGTCGAGGAGGATGCACGCAAGCATGTGCATTTCACCGAAAAGTTCTTCAACCAACAACTCGACGCGTACAAGCCCATCCTGACGCAGCCGTTCGACGTGAACGGTCATGCTCAGGCTGCGATCCTCATTCACGAGTTCGCTCACCTTTTTTCCAAAGCCATTGATATTTCTTACCTGGAAGCGAGAAGACCGTTCAGTGATTTGATCGCGCCCATCACCGGTTTTGGCGCAGCCACGAAAAAAAGCCAGGAAAATTTCCAGCGAGAAGCGTTGTCGCTGGCGACGCCGAACGACGCCTTGTTCGCCCGCTGGAACGCCAAGCTGAAAACCTGGATCGACCTTGATTCAATTCCAAAGTTCGAACACATCGGCAAGGCGATTTTGAAAGCCACCGCCAGCACAAAAATGGCAGATGCCCGCATTGCATTCAGGAACCCGAAGGATGCGAGCGCGCGCGCTGACATCATTCTGCTCAACGCCGACTCACTCTCTTACCTGATTTGCCAGATGGGTCGACAGTTGGACCCGGTTGCAGTGTCTACACCCTGATAACCGCGGGGTGCGCAGGATCAGGCTTCTGTGCACCCGCTGGGGCTATCAAACCCATAGCGACGATTTGATCAATTTTTCACGCCCATTGTGGATACTGCGGCCCGCCGACGTGTTTTTGAGGCCGTCAGCGAAAAATAAGTACACTTTGATGGGTAATTGCCATGACAGATGTTCTCGCAGGCAGCCCTCAAGGTTAGAATGGCGGAAATCAGGATGAGTCAATGACCGACCACTCTCTCTCGCAAGCCGAATTCGACGCCATCACCGATGCCGCAGCGCACTGGTGCATGCGCTTGCACGCCGAAGACTGCACGGCGCAGGAGCGTCTGGCGTTCGAGCAATGGCTGGATGCTCACCCGCTGCATGCGTTCGAATACGAAGCCATGCTGGAAATCTGGGATGTCGCCGGGGACTTGCCTCGGCCGGAACCGGTGGTCGTGCCGATGGTGCGGGTCAAAGCGCAGACACCTTGGCGCACCTTCGGCATGGCCGCTGCCGTTTGCGCACTGGCTTTGCCCCTGGCGGCCTACAGCGGCTGGAACCTGGGCTGGTTGCCTAATTCGTACCAGCATTTCGAGGCAACCAACAACGTGCGCCAGGTCACCCTGGATGACGGTAGCAAGGTCGAACTGAACCTGGGCAGTGAGCTGACCTACAGCAACTACAAGGATCAGCGTCGGGTGACCCTGAAAAAAGGCGAGGCCTTTTTCAACGTCACCCACGACACCCGCCACCCGTTTGTGGTCAAGGCAGCTGAAGGTAAAATTCGCGTCACCGGTACCCAGTTCAACGTGTGGATGTACGAAGATCAGGTAAAAGTGAACCTGATCGAAGGCTCGGTGCTGGTCAGCAGCAATGACGACCTGCCGGGTGATGGTTTGCGGCTTGGCCCGTCGATGCAGGCCAGTTATCGCCACGGCGATTACATTCCGCGGATCAGACAGACTTACGACAACGACAACTCGCTGGCCTGGCTCAACGGCAAACTGGTGCTCGACGACCTCGCGCTCAGCGATGCGCTGCCGATGATCAACCGTTACCTGGAAACCCCGTTAATGGTCGCCGACCACAGTACCGGCGCCATTCGCATCGGTGGCATCTACAACATCAAGGAACTCAATACACTGGTGGCGACCTTGCCCAAGGTGCTGCCTGTCTATCTGACGCGCAACAAAGAGGGCAATCCTGTCCTCAACTCCATCCCGCAACAACCGCCGAAAAGCTAAAAGGCCGCGACCCTTGCGGGGCGCGGCCTTCTTCATGCTTGTAGCAAGCCCTTGTTGATTACTGTGCGGCCACCTTCCCCGCTTTCTCATCCTGTGTGCGAATGGTGTGCGCCTGATAGTGCGGATCGGCTTTGATCTGTTGCTCGGTGAACGGCAGCACACTCAACTGCTTCTTCGAAAACGCCAGGGTCTGATCCCGGGCATAGGGCGAAGACGGATCACTGGAGAGCGAGAACGCCAACAGCCCTTTAGCCTGCGGCCCCTTCTCATCGAACGTCACCACCTGCAAATAACTGGTACCACTGACGACTTCACGCTTGCCATCGCTTCTGGGCACGCTCTGGATGGCGTTGTACACGCCCAGCGTTCCCGGCCCGCCGTGAATCGGGGTTTGCTGGCCGCCGCTGCTAACCACCTGAATATCGCCCCAGCGGCTGTCCTGCTTCAGCCCTGAAGCATTCACCTGCTCTACCGAGGCCAGCATTGCTTGCCTCAGCGCTTGCGCGACTTTCGGGCGATCGACCGCCAACCCGCGAGGCGTGTGCTGCGGGTCTTTGGCATCGAACGCTACACGCCAGACATCCGGCGCCTGCTCCAAAGGCTCCATTACATTCTGGAAATGCACGAAGCCCAGGCCGCTGTCCAGATTCGCCTTGCCATCCCACGCCTTGAGACTGGCACACAATGGCGCCAGTGTTTTTGCATCGGTACCCAGGTCGGCCGCGCAGAACTGCAACAGGTCCGGCATCACTTGCGCCGCCTGATACACCTGATCGTCCATCACCATCTGTTGCAGGTCCGCAGCGCCGAGCGTACCAGCCCTGGCCAGTGAACCCAGTCGATCCAGGGCGAAACGCGAGCGCAGGCCCAATGGCTGGCTGTCCTGGCTGATCAGCGGCGAGAAACCGGTCAACGGTTGCGCCGGGTTGGCCATCCACGCCGAATCATTGGAATGCTGCACAAAATCCTTGCGCAACAGTTGCGGCAGATTCGCTGCCGCATAAATGCCCTTTTGCGCCGCCTGCGGATCGATGTCCCAGGCGCAGGCGCCGTTGGAGCCATCAAGGACGATCATTTGCAGGCCAATGCGCGGATCACTGCACTGCGCCAGCTTCTCGGCACTGACGTTCGGCACCACCGACAGGTTCATGTACAGCGTTTGCCCCTTGTCGTCCGCCGCCAGCGTATTGACCCATGGAATGCCCTGGATCTTGTGGACACTGGACTGAAACGCTTCAAGGTTCTCGGCGCGATTCATCGCATACCACTGCGCCAGCACCCGATCGTTTTCCAGGTTGGCGTCACGCAGGCTGTAGGCGAACTGGTTGTCCCAATCCAGCTTGCCGGGCCACTGCACGACGGGGCCGAACTGCGAGCTGTAGACCACGTGGGAAATGGCCTTGACCGTACCGTCCGCCTGTTTCACGTCGACCGTCAGCGTTTGCCTGTTCATCGGCAGCGACTTGCCGTCGAGCAGGTAGCGGGTCGAGTCCTTGGGATCGAGTTGCAGGCGATACAGGGTGAAATGCTTGGACGAATCCACGGTGTGGGTCCAGGCCAGATGCTGGTTGAAACCGATATTGATCAGCGGCAGGCCGGGCAAAGCGGCGCCCATGACGTCCAGTTTGCCGGGGATGGTCAGGTGCATCTGGTAAAAACGCATGCCGCCGACCCACGGAAAATGAGGGTTGGCCAGCAACATGCCGCGACCGTTGAAAGAGCGGTCGCTACCCACGGCCACCGCATTGCTGCCACGGTCGAGGGCAAACAGTTGCATGCGCGAATCGGCCAGTTGGAATGGCGCCTGATCACCAGCGTCGGCGGCGACCGCAGCCGGAGGTGTGGCTCCCGCCAGCGCTTCGGCAAACTGCCCGACCCCGCCTTCGACCAACAGACGACGGGTCAACTTCACCAAGTCGGTGGTGCTGATATCCCGGATCCATTCGCCCTGGCATTGCGCCGGCAAGCCCAGCCCCCGACGCTCCGCCAAGGAGCGGTTATAGCCGGCCACATAGCCTTCCATCAGCTCACGCACTTCAGGGGTTTGTGCCTGCCAGAATGCATTCACGGCCTGCGGCGTGTTCAACCAAGTGAAAAACAGATCGCTGACCAGGTTTTCACGTTCTTCGACCGTGAACTGGTCCGGGCCGAAATAACGCGAGCGTTGACCGTTCACCGTGACGATCTCGTTGGCCAACAAACACACGTTATCCTGAGCATAGGCATAGCCGATGCCGTAACCGAGCCCCCGCTCGTTCTCGGCACGAATGTGCGGGACGCCGAAACTGGTCCGGCGGATCTCGGCACTGGCCTGCTCAGGCTGGCTGCGCGCGTTCGCCGCAAGACTCAGCCCCAGAAACAAACCCGCCAGGCTCAACCTGGTTAACTGGCTGGAAATAATCACACTCGCTCCTGATCGAAAAACGATGGCCACAGTTCTGCGTACCGACACGCACTGCGCATCCATTTAAGGACGAAGCAAACGACAAAAATTTAGGCGATTGAACCGCACGCCAAAGGGCGTCTTACAGATCGGCGACATCACGACGACAAAATTTCTACATTTAAGTCTTCATGATTTGTGTGGCTCATACGTCTTGTTAGGTAAGAGCGCCCAATTTTTCCTGATCAGGCTCTGAAAAGGAGTTTTGCAATGTACAACTCGCATCTGCCAACGGACGGTAGCAACGCGCCAAAGGGCACTTCCATTGGGGTCGGTGTTTTCGACCAGCGTACCGAGCGCCACGGCAACGAGCGAATTCGCTTCCTGCTCAAAAGCTTTGGCTTGCGAACCAGTCTGATTCGCTTGAAAGTCATCGACGCCTTGCTGACGGCTGCCGAAAGCAACCGTAGCCTGGGCGTGCGTGGCGTGCACAGCCAACTGCTGGACCTGGATATTCCCCTGTCCTTTTTGAGTGTGCGCGAAGTGTTGAAACGTTTGTGCAGCGAAGGCGTGATTGTCCTCAACCCGGACAAAAGCTATAGCCTCGACCCGCGGGCCGCCGCCGTGCTGCACAACGATTGATCAGGCCTGGGCCTCGCGGCTCAGGGCTTGACCTTGCGGCGCATCACGCCATTGATGACCACCACGACCACCGCCACGCCAATGGCGATGTACTGGAACAGTTTTTCGCTGATGACGCCGGTGTTCTGCAAATACGAAAGGCCAAACATGATCCCCAGCACCACCAGGGAGATCAGAATCGAGTATTTCAAACGCTGCGACTGAGTCATTACCAATTCCTGAACGTGTAAATGTATCCGCTTTGTATCCAGATGCATGCCAAGCCTCTACCGTTTTCCGGGGATGCGCGGCTGCAAACGGGGTCTCATGTTACAGCCGATGAAGAGTTTTAGCTTCATTGCGGCGTTAACCATGAGGATTTACAAATGTTGCGTCGAATCACACTGCTGATTCCCCTGCTGGCCCTGCTTTCCCTGAGCGGTTGCATCGTGTTCCCCCACGGCGGTGGGCACGGCGGCCACCATTACGATGACCGGGGCGGACCCGCTTACTACCCACACCGCTAACATCCTGTAGCAGCTGGCGCAGCCAGCGGCTACAGACCTGACAACTTTGTAATGTCCCCCTCATCTGCCTGTCAGCTTTGATCTACGATGATCAGACTGCCCGGCTCTGTAGCACTTCGAAACACAACTTGAAGGTCCAGCCGGCAAAATTAGTCAAAATGCGCTCCTTTGCCCGCACTCCGAGGCCCATCCCGATATGCGAACCCACCTGCGTCTGGCTGCCCTGAGCGCCCTGTTCATTTCTTCCCTGGCCCAGGCCGCCGACCTGATTCCGATAGAAGTTCACCGCGACGCCAATTGCGGCTGCTGCAAAAAATGGATCACCCATCTGGAAGCCAATGGCTTCAAGGTCGAAGACCATGTCGAAGCCAACATGAGCGAATTCAAGCAACAGCACGGCGTGCCACCGCGTCTGGCGTCCTGTCATACCGGCTTGATCAACGGTAAGTTCGTCGAAGGCCATGTTCCGGCCGATCAGGTGTTGGCCTTGAGCAAACGCGATGACCTGCTCGGGGTGGCCGCTCCCGGCATGCCCATGGGCTCGCCGGGCATGGAAATGGACGGCATGAGCGACGCCTACCAGGTCATCGGCCTGAAAAAGGACGGCACCGATGTGGTCGTGGCGGACTACCCCGCCCATTGATTTTTTGCGCTTACCTCGGCTTGTTTGCCGCGGCCTTCGGCGCCGCAACGTTGCTGCCTCTGCAGTCCGAAGCGTTGCTGGTCGGGTTGCTGCTCAGCGACCGGTATTGGCTATGGGGACTGCTGGCGGTGGCGACACTGGGCAACGTTCTTGGCTCGGTGGTGAACTGGTGGCTGGGCCGCGCCGTTGAACGCTACCGTGACCGGCGCTGGTTTCCGGTCAGCCCGGCCCATCTCGAGAAAGCCCGAATCCACTATCAACGCTATGGACACTGGTCCCTGCTACTCAGTTGGCTGCCGATCATCGGTGATCCGTTGACCTTGGTGGCCGGCGTGATGCGTGAACCATTGGGGCGGTTCCTGCTGATCGTAACCTTGGCCAAAGGCGCCCGTTACGGCGTCTTGGCGCTGGCCACTGTGGGCTGGATGGGTTGAACCAACCGTGATGGTGATTGCCTGTTTAATGTCGCCCTAATCATGCCGATTCAGCATCGGCGGATTTCCAATGGAGTTCACCCATGCCCCTGACCCGCTCAAACTGGCTGCCCGGCCTGCTGTTGACCGCCGCACTTCCGGCCTTTGCGGCCGAAGGGCCGACCTACGGCCCTGAACTGCAAGGCTTCGAATACCCCTACACCGTCAAGCATTTCGCCTTTCAATCCCAAGGCAAATCCCTACAGATGGGCTACATGGACGTCGCCGCCCATGGCAAGGCCAACGGCCGCAGCGTGGTGCTGATGCACGGCAAGAATTTCTGCGGGGCCACTTGGGAAACATCGATCAAGGCCTTGAGCGACGCTGGTTACCGGGTCATCGCGCCGGACCAGATCGGTTTCTGTACGTCCAGCAAGCCTGAGCATTACCAGTACACCTTCCAGCAACTGGCGAGCAACACCCAACAATTGCTCAAAGCCCTTGGCATCCAGAAAGCCACCCTGCTCGGCCATTCCACCGGCGGCATGCTTGCCACCCGCTACGCACTGCAATACCCCGATCAGGTCGAACAATTGGCGCTGGTCAATCCCATCGGCCTGGAAGACTGGAAGGCCATCGGCGTGCCCTACCGCACCGTCGATCAGTGGTATGAGCGCGAACTGAAGGTCAACGCCCAAGGCATTCATGACTATCAACGCAGCACCTACTACGACGGCCGCTGGAAGCCGGAGTTTGACCGCTGGGTAGACATGTACGCCGGCCTTGCCAAAGGCCCGGGCAAGACTCAGGTCGCATGGAACTCGGCACTGATCTACGACATGATCTTCACCCAGCCGGTGTATTACGAATTCAAGGACCTGAAAGTGCCGACCCTGTTGTTGATCGGTACGGCAGACAGCACGGCGATCAACAAAGACCTCGCCTCTCCCGAGGTCAAGGCGAAAATCGGCCGATATGACGAACTCGGCAAGCAGGTGGCAAAGCTCATTCCCCAGTCGACACTGGTGGAATTCCCGGGCCTGGGCCACGCCCCGCAGATGGAAGAACCGGCGCAATTCCACAAGGCCTTGCTCGACTGGCTGAACAAAACCAACCCCGTGCGTTAATTAAGGTAAGGCTGATGGCGGTGCAGATTGCAGTGATTGACGATTGGCAGGACGTGGCGCGCAACGTGGTTGACTGGTCGGCACTGGAGGGCGTCGGCGAGGTGAGCTTCATCCACGACTACCCTGCCGATAACGAAACCCTGGCCCGGCGCCTGGCAGCGTTCGAAGTGATTTGCGTGATGCGCGAGCGCACGCGATTCGACGAAGACCTGCTGCGACGCTTGCCCAAGCTGAAGCTGCTGGTGACTGGCGGCATGCGCAATGCCGCTCTCGACTTCCCGGCCGCAGCGGCGCTGGGCATTCAGGTGTGCGGCACCGACAGCTACAAGCACGCGGCGCCAGAACTGACCTGGGCGTTGATCATGGCCGCCACCCGCAACCTGGTCGCCGAAGCCAATGCCCTGCGCGCAGGCCACTGGCAACAAGGCCTCGGTGGCGATCTGCATGGCAAGACCCTGGCCATTCTCGGCCTGGGCAGCATCGGTCAACGGGTGGCACAGTTCGGCCAGGTGTTTGGCATGCGCGTGATTGCCTGGAGTGAAAACCTCACCGAAGAGCGCGCCGCGCAGTTCGGCGTGACCTACGTCAGCAAGCAACAATTGTTCGAACAGGCGGACGTGCTGTCTGTCCATCTGGTGCTCAGCGACCGCTCGCGCGGCCTGGTGAATGCCGAAGCACTGGGCTGGATGAAGCCCACGGCGCTGTTGGTCAATACCGCACGCGGGCCAATTGTCGATGAGGCCGCGCTGATCAAGGCGTTGCAGAAACAACGACTCGCCGGGGCGGCGCTGGATGTGTTCGATGTCGAACCGTTGCCGCCTCACCACCCATTCCGGACCCTGGACAATGTGCTGGCCACGCCGCATGTGGGGTATGTCAGCCAGCAGAACTACCATTTGTTTTTTGCGCAGATGATTGAAGATATACAGGCTTGGGCTGCCGGAAAGCCGATCCGGTTGCTGAACTGATACCGAGTTATCGTTCATCGCTAGCAGGCTAGCTCCCACAGATTTTTTCGTGCTTACGAAAAACTGTGGCGGCTAGCCTGCCTGGACCGCTGAAGCCAAATCATGCACCGTAATGGTGCAAGCCAACTGTTCGCCCACGCACATCGTTGTGACAGTTCTGCTTCATTTCTTACCAATTTCTCAAAAAAACCTGCACTTCGTCGGTGCGTTCGCCTCGCAATCCGGCACATCCGTACCTCGTTAAACCGATTGTCGAACAATTTTGCCATCTGGCCTCTCCCGCTCTAAGTTCTGGTCTAGGCTCATTTTTGCGGGGCGAAACCGGCCGGTCACAAAGTGGAAAAAAAGTCGAAACTTTTGCCGCACAGGGTCGGTCGACTGAAAGGTAGGTGCGTTGCGACTGGTGCAATCCTTGCAATGGCTAATCCACCCATTCTGCTTCAGCGCATTGGGCAGCGCTTGCTCACTGATGCGTAGCGCGTTAGCGCCCGGCCACAGGGACTGGCCACGAAATACCGTTTGCCAGACCTAAGAACTAGATCAACAACACGGGAGATTCATATGATCAATGCGGCTTTAGATATTCAGGGAGAACGTGCTCACCAGCATGTCGGCGAGTCCAGCACCGTGAGTGCCCCCGCTGCCCAATCGATCAATGTTCCCGGTACCAAGTCGCTGACCCCGGTGGCCAGCCAGAATCCGAACAAGAAAAAAGTATTGTTCGTGACCTCGGAAATCGCCGATCTGGTGAAAACCGGTGGTTTGGGTGACGTGTCCGCCGCGCTGCCGCGGGCCATGGCGCACTTGCACGATGTACGGGTGCTGATTCCCGGTTACCCGCAAGTGCTGCACAGCGAAAATCCGATTCACATCATCGGTGAGCTGGGCGGCCATGCCGCCTTGCCACCGTGCAAGATCGGGCGCATGGACATGCCCGACGGTCTGGTTATCTACGTGTTGATCTGCCCTGAGCTCTACGAGCGTGAAGGCTCGCCATACGGGGCCAACAATGGCCGCGACTGGCCCGACAACCACATTCGTTTCGCCCGGCTGGGTCTGGCCGCGGCCGATATCGCCGCCAACCTCGCGCAAATTCACTGGTGCCCGGACCTGGTGCACGCCCACGACTGGCCGGCCGGCCTCGCGCCCGCCTACATGCACTGGCGCGGGCAACGCACCCCGACACTGTTCACCATTCATAACCTGGCTTATCAAGGCGTGACCAGCCTGGGCTCCTGCCCCGAACTGGGCATCCCCCACCACGCGTTGCAGCAGGAAGGCATGGAGTTCTACGGCAAGATGTCGTTCCTCAAGGCCGGCATGGCCTATTCGAGCCACATCACCACCGTCAGCGCGACCTACGCCCAGGAAATCACTACCCCGGATTTCGGCTGCGGTCTCGACGGTTTCCTCGCCGCCAAAACCCAGCAAGGCTTGCTCAGCGGCATCCCCAACGGCATCGATGAAAGCTGGGACGCTGCCACGGATTCACACCTGCTCTGCCCGTTCAGCATCGGCGACTGGGACGGCAAGGCAGCCAACGCCGCCCATGTGCGCGAGCTGTTTGGCCTTGAAGACTCCGAAGGCCCGCTGTTCGCCGTGGTCTCGCGCCTGGTTTACCAAAAAGGCCTGGACCTCACCGAAGCGGTCTCGGAATACATCGTCAAATCCGGCGGCCAGATTGCAATCATCGGCCGTGGCGAGCCGGAAGAAGAACAGGCGATGCGCGAGCTGGCCTTGCGCTTCCCCGGGCAGATTGGCGTACGCATCGGCTTTAACGAAACCGATGCCCGGCGCATGTTCGCCGGCAGCGATTTTCTGCTGATGCCGTCGCGCTATGAACCTTGCGGCTTGAGCCAGATGTACGCCCAACGTTTCGGCTCTCTGCCAGTGGCGCGCAATACCGGTGGCTTGGCCGACACCATTGAAAACGGCGTGACCGGTTTCCTGTTCGATGAATCCACGGTGGAGAGTTATCAGGAAGCTCTGAGCCGCGCGTTCAAGGTCTTTGCCTTCCCGGGCTTGTTGCATGCCATGCGTTGCCGGGCAATGGCGGCGCCATTCAACTGGTGCAAAGCCGTCGAACCCTATGCCGAACTCTACGAACAATTGGTGGCCAAGGCCTTGGGGAAATCGCACAAACAGTAAGAGGTTTAAGAGATGCCGTTACGGACCCATGAGACCTGGCCCCACGGCGCAATCAAGCTGGACGCAGAACACACGCGATTCGCGTTGTGGGCGCCAGATGCGTTTTACGTCAGTGTCGAACTGGAAAATGGACAGTCCTTGCCGTTGCTGCCTCAGGCTGACGGCTGGTTCGTGATCAACACCCGCTGCCCGGCTGGCACGCGCTATCGCTACAACATCGATGGCGAAATTGAAGTGCCCGACCCAGCCTCCCGTGCCCAGGCCGGCGACATCGACCAACACAGCGTGGTGGTCGATCCGCTTGCCTATCAGTGGCAACACAGCACTTGGTTGGGGCGACCATGGAACGAAGCGGTGATCTACGAGTTGCACGTTGGTGCGCTGGGTGGCTTTGCGGCCGTCGAGCAGCACTTGGTGCGCCTGGTGGAATTGGGTGTGACCGCCATTGAGCTAATGCCCATCGCGCAATTTCCCGGTGAGCGCAATTGGGGTTACGACGGCGTGCTGCCGTATGCGCCCCAGGCTTCATACGGTACACCTGAACAACTCAAGCACCTGATCGACACTGCCCACGGCCTTGGCCTGGCGGTGATTCTCGACGTGGTCTACAACCACTTCGGACCGGACGGCAACTACCTGCATCGCTACGCCAAAAGCTTCTTCCGCGAGGACAAGCACACCCCGTGGGGCGCGGCCATTGATTTTCGTCGGCGCGAGGTGCGGGACTTCTTCATCGAAAACGCGTTGATGTGGCTGCTGGAGTACCGCTTCGACGGTCTGCGGCTAGACGCCGTGCATGCCATCGAAGACCCGGATTTCCTCCAGGAACTGGCGCAACGGGTGCGTCAGCAGATCGATCCGTTACGGCATGCCTGGCTGATGGTGGAAAACGAACATAATCAGGCCAGCTTGCTGGAGCAAGGATTCGACGCGCAGTGGAACGACGACGGCCACAATGCGCTGCACGTGTTGCTGACCGGCGAAACCGACGCCTACTACGCTGACTATGCGCAAAACCCCACCGAACAACTGGCCCGCTGCTTGAGTCAGGGCTTTGTGTTTCAAGGCCACATCAACCGCCACGGCGAGGCTCGCGGCGAACCCAGCGGGCACCTGCCGCCCAGCGCCTTCGTGCTGTTTTTGCAGAACCATGACCAGATCGGCAACCGCGCTTTCGGCGAACGCCTGCATCAACTGACCCATCCCGACGCATTGAAAGCGGCAACGGTACTGTTGTTGCTGTCGCCGATGATCCCGTTGATGTTCATGGGCGACGAGTTCGCTGCCGAGCAGCCCTTCCTGTTTTTCACCAGCCACCACGGCGAACTGGCGCGGTTGGTGCGTGAAGGACGGCGTAACGAGTTTGCAGCGTTCAGCGCGTTTGCTGATCCGCAGACTCGCGAGCAGATCCCCGATCCGAATGCCCCGCAGACGTTTGAAGCATCACGTCCGACGCTGTCAGCCAACGGGCAATCAGCGATCCACACGCTGTACCGGCAACTGCTGCAGATCCGCCATCGGCAGATTGTCCCGAGGTTGCCCGGCGCCCAGGCGCTGGGCGCCAGCGTATTGGCTACCGGTGCCGTAAGTGCTGGCTGGCGGTTGGGCGATGGCAGTCATTTGCGCATCGATCTGAACCTCGGCAGCGCAGCGGTGCCACACACTTTGCCCGCCGACGCTACGTGGCTGTTCGAGCACCCGCCACAGTCAGCCAGGCAGCTGCAACAAGGCACCCTGCCCCCGTATTGCGCGATTGTCAGCCTCACGGCCGCAACCCCTTTGCTACCCCTTGATGGAGAGCGCCAATGAGTGATGCGCAACTTGAAATCCTTGCAAGCCGCGCCGGCCTGGCAGTCGACTGGATCGACGCCAATGGCCGCCCGCAAAAAGTCGCACCCTCCGTGTTGCGCAACGTGCTCACCGGCCTCGGCCACCCGGCCGGCAGTGCCCAGGAAATCGACGCCAGCCTGCAAGAATTGCAACAGGTACAGGAAACCCTGCACCTGCCTCCCTTGATGACCGTGGATGTTGGCAGCGGACTCGATCTGGCTCGCTACTTCCAGCCGCTTACGCCTTGCGAGATCCACCTCGAAGACGGCGCACGCCTGAGCCTGAAACTCGATGCCGAGGCGATTCTGCCGGGGCTGATTCCTGTCGGTTATCAGCACGTCGCCATCGATGGACAAACGTTCACTTTGGCCGTGGCCCCGGAGCGCTGCTACAGCGTCGGCGATGCGGTCGACAGCCCGATTCCGCGCACCTGGGGCCTGAGTGTCCAGTTGTACGCCTTGCGGCGTGCCGGCGACGGCGGTTTCGGCGATACCCAGGCGCTGGAAGATCTGGCGCGGGTCGCCGGTGAGCGCGGTGCCGAAGCCTTGGCAATCAGCCCGCTGCACGCGATGTTCAGCAGCGATACCCAGCGCTACAGCCCTTACTCGCCCTCCAGCCGCTTGTTTCTCAACAGCCTCTACTGCGCGCCGGGGAGCATTCTCGGTGAGCGGGCAATGCGCGCCGCCATTGATGCCACAGGGCTGGGCGCCGAACTCAAGCACCTTGAAGAGCAGCCACTGGTCGATTGGCCCACCGCCGCCGAGACCAAACACAAACTGTTGCAGGCGCTGTACGAGGGTTTCGTGCAAGGCGAACATCCGCTGCACGCCGACTTCAGCAGCTTTCGTCATGCCGGTGGCGAAGCCTTGGAGAACCATTGCCGCTTCGAAGCCATCCAGGAAGCGCGGGCCGCCAATGGTGAAAATCTCGATTGGCGTGAGTGGCCGGAACAATGGCGCAACCCGCGCAGCGCAGCCCTGGCGGAATTTGCCGAAGAGAATGCCGGGCGCATTGGTTTCTTCGCCTTCTGCCAGTGGTTGATCACCCGCTGCCTGGAACGTGCACAGGCCGCCGCCCGCAGCAGTGGCATGAGCATCGGCATGATCGCCGATCTGGCGGTGGGAGCCGATGGCGGTGGCAGCCAGGCCTGGAGCCGCCAGGATGAATTGCTCGCCGCGCTGACGGTAGGTGCGCCACCGGACATTCTTAATCGCACCGGACAGGGTTGGGGCATCTCGGCGTTTTCGCCCGAAGGTCTGGTGCGCAATGGCTTCCGCGCGTTCATCGAAATGCTGCGCGCCAATTTTGCCCACGCCGGTGGCTTGCGAATCGACCACGTCATGGGCTTGCAGCGTTTATGGGTGATCCCCAACGGTGCATCGCCCGCCGATGGTGCCTATCTTTATTATCCGGTTGATGACCTGCTGCGCCTGTTGACCCTGGAGTCCCATCGCCACAAGGCCATCGTCCTTGGCGAAGACCTCGGCACGGTGCCGGACGGCCTGCGGGAAAAACTCATCGCCCGCTCGATGCTCGGCATGCGCGTGCTGTTGTTCGAGCAGGACAACACCCATTTCAAGCCGATCCTCGACTGGCCGGACAACGCTCTGGCGACCACCAGCACCCACGACCTGCCCACTCTCAATGGCTGGTGGCATGGCCGTGACATCGACTGGAATGCGCGCCTGGGCCTGGTCGATGCCAGCGGCGAAATCGAGTGGCGCCAGCATCGCGAGCGCGAGCGCGAAGGCCTGCGCCGGACATTGAGCCAGGACCCGCAGAACTTCCGCGAAGAATCCCACGAGACCGATCAGGTGCTCGATGCCAGCGTGCGTTTCCTTGGTCACACCCGGGCCCCCTTGGTCTTGCTGCCGCTCGAAGACGCGTTGGGTATCGAACAGCAGGCCAACCTGCCCGGCACCATCGACACCCACCCCAACTGGTCGCGACGCCTGCCCGGTTACAGCGAAGCGCTGCTCGATCACCCCGACGCAGCCCGGCGTCTGGAACTGCTCGCCTGCGCGCGACTTCAGGCGGCCGAGCGTGACCAATGAATCAAATGACAATGCTGCCCATACGGGCCACCCTGCGGCTGCAATTTCATAAAGGCTTTACCCTGGACGATGCGGTGCCGCTGGTACCGTACTTCGCCCGCCTCGGGATCAGCCATGTCTACGCCTCGCCCCTGCTGAGCGCCCGCGCCGGCTCGATGCACGGCTATGACGTGGTGGACCCGACCACGGTCAACCCGGAACTGGGCGGTGAGGCCGCGTTGCGGCGCCTGGTCAACGCATTGCGCGGGCACAACATGGGGTTGATCCTCGACATCGTCTCCAACCACATGGCCGTCGGCGGTAGCGACAATCCCTGGTGGCTGGACTTGCTGGAATGGGGACGCTTGAGCCCCTACGGTGAATTCTTCGATATCCAATGGCACTCCTCCGATCCGTTGATGGAAGGCCAGTTGTTGCTGCCATTCCTCGGTAGCGACTACGGCGTGGCCCTGCAGGACGGCACCCTGCCCCTGCGTTTCGATGCGCGGCATGGCGCCTTCCATGTCGAGCACTACGAGCATCATTTTCCGATCTGCCCTTCGGACTACGGTGACCTGCTCAGGGTCGACACGTCGTTGCCTGCCGATCAGGCCGAACAGTTGAAAGCCCTTGCCGATCGTTTCAGCGCGCTGAGCTACCAGACCGATGCCCATAGCCTGGCAATCGCACTAAAAGAAGAACTGCGCACGCTGGCCAGCGAACCCGCGATGCTTGCCGCCATCGAACAACAGTTGAGCGCTTTCGACTCGAAAACCACCAGCGGCTTTCAGCGCCTGCATAACTTGTTGGAACGCCAAAGCTATCGCCTTGCCAGTTGGCGCACCGCCGCCGACGACATCAACTGGCGGCGCTTTTTCGACATCAATGAACTGGGTGGGCTGCGCGTTGAGCGCCCGGCCGTGTTCGAAGCGACCCACGCGAAAATTTTCCAACTGGTGGCCGACGGCTTGATCGACGGCCTGCGCATCGATCACATCGATGGTCTGGCCGACCCGAGGGGCTATTGCCGCAAATTGCGGCGGCGTGTCGATCGCCTGTTGCCGGGCCGGCATCTGCCGATCTATGTCGAAAAAATTCTTGGCGAAGGCGAGCACCTGCACCGCGACTGGTCCGTGGACGGCACCACCGGTTACGAATTCATGAACCAGTTGTCGTTGCTGCAACACGATCCTCAAGGTGAGCAGACCTTGGGCGAATTGTGGCAGCGGCACAGCGAACGCCCTGCGGATTTCCGCCAGGAAACCCAGCTGTCGCGTCAACAGATTCTCAATGGTTCCCTGGCCGGCGATTTCGAAAGTGTCGCCCAGGCCTTGCTGCAAGTGGCCCGCGACGACCTGATGACACGCGACCTGACCCTCGGTGCAATTCGACGGGCGTTGCAGGCGTTGATCGTGCATTTCCCGGTGTACCGCACTTACATCAGCCCGCTCGGGCGCTCGGCCGAGGACGAGCGGTTTTTCCAGCAGGCCATGGACGGTGCACGGCAGACACTGGGCGAAGCCGACTGGCCCGTGCTCGATTGCCTCGCCGGTTGGTTGGGAGGCGAGCCGTGGCGCAAATGCCCGCCGGGTCGCCAGCGCAAACGGCTCAAACATGCCTGCGTCCGGTTTCAGCAATTGACCTCACCCGCGGCAGCCAAAGCCGTTGAAGACACCGCGTTCTATCGTTCGGCCGTCTTGCTGTCGCGCAATGACGTCGGCTTCAGCACCGAACAATTCAGCGCGCCGCCGGCTGAGTTTCATCAAGCCTGCATGGATCGCCTCGCCACGTTCCCGGACAACTTGTTGGCCACCGCCACCCACGACCATAAACGTGGCGAAGACAGCCGCGGGCGCTTGGCTGTACTCAGTGAGCGCAGCGCCTGGTATGCCGACCAGATCGGGCTGTGGCGCGCCCTCGCCCGCCCCCTGCGCAACGACGATCAAGTGCCCTCGGCGGGTGATGAACTGATCGTCTATCAGGCGCTGCTCGGCAGTTGGCCGCTTGAGTTGAAGGCCGATGATCAGCCGGCCCTGGAGGCCTACGCCCAACGTCTGTGGCAGTGGCAACAAAAAGCCCTGCGGGAAGCGAAATTGCAGAGCAGCTGGAGCGCGCCGAACGATGCCTACGAACAAGCGATGCAGGCTTTCATCCACGACCTGTTGTTGAAGCCTGAGGGCGAGTTGCTGCGCTCGGCGCTGGGCAAAGCCGCGCAAGCCATCGCCGTGCCCGGCGCGCTCAACGGATTGGCGCAAACCTTGCTGCGCATGACGGTGCCGGGGGTGCCGGATCTCTATCAGGGCAACGACTTTTGGGACTTTTCCCTGGTCGACCCGGACAACCGCCGTGCCGTGGACTACGCCAGCCGCCAGCAGGCCTTGCAGTCTCACGCGGACCTGCCCGACCTGTTGGCCAACTGGCGCGACGGGCGCATCAAGCAAGCCTTGATTGCGCGCACCTTGAACCTGCGTGCCGAGCACGCCGAGCTGTTTCGACGGGGGACGTACCAGGCTCTGGAAATCACGGGCAGCCACGCTCATCGAGTGCTGGGGTTTGTACGGGAACTTGAGGGCACGCGGGTCATTGTGGTCGTACCGATCCGTTGCGCGCCCTTGCTGGAAAACAGTGCCGTCCCGCAGGTGAGCGCGCCGCAGTGGGGCGATACGCGGATTCACTTGCCATTCGTGAGCGCTGACGAAAATTTGAAGGGACTTTTTTCTGGCACCGCAGTCACAAAAAACAGGGAGCTGTTGATCAGCTCTGCGCTGGGGGACTTCCCGGTCAATCTCTTTATCCAAACTACCGACACTTGAGTTCAGTTCAGGAGCATTGCGATGAGTACCGACGATAAACGCATCCGCGAGTTTGCCTATCAGATCTGGGAGTCAGAAGGAAAACCCGAAGGCCAGGAATCCCGGCACTGGGAAATGGCGCGCAAGTTGGCTGAAGCCGAAGCGTTGGCGCCAAAAAAACCGGCAAAAGCACCGGCCAGTAAACCTGCAGTCAGCAAGACCGCCAATGGCAAGGCAGGCGAAAGCAAAATCGCCGCGCCCAAGCCCAAGACCAAACCGGCTGCGGCATCGTCCGTTATCCCGCCAGGGGAAAAAGCCGCCGAGAAAAAGCCACGCGCCGCACGAAAACCGCCTGCGGTCTGACTGTTTCGCCATAGCCCTGAATGACTGCGTGGCGAGCACTGCTCGTCACAAAAGGTGCGTTTGCCACGTAAAAACTGTGGGAGCGAGCTTGCTCGCGATTGCAATGTCACATGCAACCTTGATGTCGACTGACGCTCCGCCATCGCCAGCAGGCTTGCTCCTACAGGTTCTGTATCCGTTTTCTCCATTGCAGGAGCACTTATGACCCGCGCCAAAAAAGACACGCCAGCACCCCGCGCCGAGCCCTCGCGAATCCGTGAAGGTCTGCCCTTTCCGCTGGGTGCGACCTGGGATGGTCTCGGGGTCAATTTCGCGTTGTTTTCCGCCAACGCCACCAAGGTCGAACTGTGCATTTTCGATGATGCGGGTGAAGTGGAACTCGAACGCATCGAACTGCCGGAATACACCGACGAGATCTACCACGGCTACCTGCCTGACGCCCATCCGGGGCTGATCTACGGCTACCGCGTCTACGGCCCGTATGACCCGGCCAACGGTCATCGCTTCAACCACAACAAGTTGCTGATCGATCCGTATGCCAAACAATTGGTGGGCCAATTGAAATGGTCCGAGGCATTGTTCGGCTACACCATCGGCCACCCCGACGCTGACCTCAGTTTCGATGAACGCGACAGCGCGCCTTTCGTGCCCAAATGCAAAGTCATCGACCCGGCGCACACCTGGGGCCATGACCATCGTGTCAGCGTGCCGTGGGACAAGACGATCATTTATGAAACCCACGTGCGTGGCATCAGCATGCGCCACCCTTCCGTCCCCGAGAATGTGCGCGGCACCTTCGCCGGGTTGATGGTCGACGACGTGCTGGAACACATTCGCAAACTCGGTGTGTCGACCGTGGAGTTGCTGCCCATTCACGCCTTCGTCAACGACCAGCACCTGCTGCACAAAGGCATGACCAATTACTGGGGCTACAACAGCATCGCCTTTTTCGCGCCCGACCCGCGTTACCTGGCCAGCGGCAAGATCGCCGAGTTCAAGGAGATGGTCGCGCACCTGCACGAAGCCAATCTGGAGGTGATCCTCGACGTGGTCTACAACCACACCGCCGAGGGCAACGAACAAGGCCCGACCCTGTCCATGCGCGGCATCGACAATGCCTCTTATTACCGCCTGATGCCGGACGACAAACGCTTCTACATCAACGATTCCGGCACCGGTAACACCTTGGACCTGAGCCACCCGTGCGTGCTGCAAATGGTCACCGACTCCCTGCGCTACTGGGCCTCGGAAATGCACGTCGACGGCTTCCGATTTGACCTGGCGACCATTCTGGGGCGCTACCACGATGGTTTCGATGAACGCCACAGCTTCCTCGTGGCTTGCCGCCAGGATCCGGTGCTGCGACAGGTCAAAATGATTGCCGAGCCATGGGACTGCGGCCCCGGCGGTTATCAGGTCGGCAACTTCCCACCGGGCTGGGTCGAGTGGAACGACAAGTTTCGCGACACGGTGCGTGCTTTCTGGAAAGGGGATGACGGCCAACTGGCCGACTTCGCCAGCCGCATGACGGCCTCCGGCGAGATGTTCAATCAGCGGGGGCGTCGGCCGTATTCTTCGGTGAACTTCGTCACCGCCCACGACGGTTTCACCCTCAACGACCTGGTGTCTTACAACGACAAACACAACGAAGCCAACGACGAAAACAACCAGGACGGCAGCAACAACAACCTGTCCTGGAACCACGGCGTCGAAGGCCCCACCGATGACCCGCAGATCAACGAACTGCGCCATCGGCAAATGCGCAATTTCTTCGCCACGCTATTGCTGGCCCAGGGCACGCCGATGCTGGTGGCTGGCGACGAGTTCGCCCGCACCCAGGACGGCAACAACAACGCCTATTGCCAGGACAGCGAAATCGGCTGGGTCAATTGGGACCTGAGCGAAGACGGCAAGGCGCTGCTCAAGTTCGTCAAACGCCTGATCAAGTTGCGCCTGGCCTACCCGATCCTGCGCCGCGGACGCTTTCTGGTGGGTAATTACAACGAAGACATTGGCGTCAAGGACGTGACCTGGCTGGCGGCGGACGGTACGGAAATGACCACCGAGCATTGGCACGATGCACACAATCGCTGCCTGGGCATGCTGCTCGATGGCCGTGCGCAGGAAACCGGCATTCGCCGTAAAGGCGCCGACGCGACCCTGCTGCTGGTGGTCAATGCCCATCATGACATCGTCAACTTCCTGCTGCCGGAAGTGCCTGACGGCGGATTCTGGACCTGCATGATCGATACCAATCAGCCGTCGATCCGTGGCCAGGAGCGTTTTGAGTTCGGCCACGAATATTCGGTTACCGGCCGCTCGCTGCTGCTGTTCGAGTTACAGCATGAGGAAGAGGAGTAAAACGACCTGCAATGTACCGTTTGGATAAAAAAGTGCCACTCATGACCCTCGGACGCGACGAATAACGTGACTTGAGCAATACTCGATGCGCGGCCTTCCAGGGTTTGGAACGCCGCGCATTGTTATCCACCCGCCCTCACGGGTCATCCGTGCCTGCCTGTTGCCGGCATCGCGCATGACTGAAGGCGAAACGAAACAAGGACGTACCTCATGAAACCTGTTTCCCTCAGCGAAAGCAGCCTGCCAGCACAGATCTGGAACAGCGCCCTGCAACTGGACAACATTCCGGTCATCAGCACGCAATCCCTGGTCCCTCCCGGGGCTCGCGCGGTGGTGATTGCCCCGCATCCCGGTGATGAGGTGGTGACCTGCGGCGGTTTGTTGCAACTGCTCAGCTCAATGGGCCATCCCTTGCAATTGATCTCGGTGACCGATGGCAGCGCCAGCCAGCCGGGTTCACAGCAGTGGTCGGAAAAACGCCTGAGTGTGTTTCGCTCCCAGGAAAGTGTCGAAGCCCTGCGCCGACTCGGGTTGCCGATGCACAGCCTGAAATGGATTCGCGGTGGATTTACCGATAACACCCTGGCCGAGCACGAGCTGGAACTGACTCGTTTCATCGCTCGCTACCTGCGCCCCGCCGACGTGGTGTTCAGCACCTGGGCCGCAGACGGCACCCGTGACCATGATGCCGTGGGCCGCGCCAGCGCCCAGGCAGCGAGCGTCGCCGGAGCGACGTTTAACGAAGTTCCGGTCTGGGCCTGGCACTGGCCAGCGCGAGATCGCGAACTGATTCCCTGGCATCGCGCACGCAAGCTGCGCCTGGACACGTGGACGGTCGCCCGTAAAAGCCACGCTACCCATGCCTACGCCAGCCAGCTCGACGGCGAACCCGCCATCGGCATCGCCCCCCTGCTGCCGCGCATCCTGCTGGAGCGAATGCGCCTGCCCTATGAAATCGTATTTGTCTGAACCCATAGCAGCCGCCGCCATGGCAGCAACGCAACCGCGTTCTCCGGTTTTACGACTGCTGCGCAGCCGAACGCAGCCTTCGGCAGCTGCTACAAATACTGCGTCGACGAATTGATATGAACTGCGCGCGCGCCCATCAGTCGCATACATAAGCCATTCGGATTCAGAGGAGTGAACGTGACCACCCATTCCAAGTCGCAGACGGCCGAATCGGTGCCGTTGACCAGTCCACCGGCCATTCATCGGATGCGTGTGTTGACGGTCAATACGCACAAGGGATTCACCGCGCTGAACCGACGTTTCATTCTCCCGGAACTGCGTGAAGCCGTGCGCAGCACCTCGGCGGATCTGGTTTTTTTGCAGGAAGTTGTCGGCGAGCATGATGGCCACTCCTCCCGCTACAACAATTGGCCGCAAACCTCGCAATACGAGTTTCTGGCGGACAGCATGTGGAGCGATTTCGCCTACGGTCGCAACGCCGTCTACCCCGACGGCCACCACGGCAATGCCCTGTTGTCGAAGTACCCGATTCGCGAATACCGCAACCTCGACGTTTCCATCACCGGCCCGGAGCGTCGTGGCTTGCTGCACTGTGTGCTCGATGTACCCGGGCATGCCGAGGTCCACGCGATTTGTGTCCATCTCAGTCTTTTGGAAAGCCATCGCCAATTGCAGCTGCAGTTGCTTTGCCAATTACTCGAATCCCTGCCTGACGAGGCGCCTGTGATCATCGCCGGCGATTTCAACGACTGGCAGCTGCAAGGCAACGCCGCCCTCGCCCGTCGCGACTATCTGCACGAAGCGTTCGAACGCCACCATGGCCGTCCCGCCAAGACCTACCCTGCACGATTTCCGCTACTGCGTCTGGACCGGATTTACTTGCGTAATGCCAGCAGCCACGACCCGAAAATACTCGGGAGCAAGCCGTGGACACACCTGTCGGATCACTTGCCGCTCGCGGTGGAAGTTCGACTCTAACCTCACAAATGCTCTGTTTTGAGCCTTACCTGTCATTTGTGTCAGTAGCTTCATAAAGCACGTGCTGCTACGGTCAATGGGTCCGTAACGATCTTGTTACGAACTTGAGACTCACCGTAGCCGCCGTTGCCGAAGATGCCCAACACGGGAATCAAGCTCGCTGATGCTGTCTCGCAACCCGCGCTACCCCAGGTTTCTGCTGCCTTGCCACTTTTGGCTGGACGCAGTTTTGCCACCGGATCACACGCGGGGGAACTTGCATGACGTGGACTACCGACCTGCCCAAATATCGTTACAGCGCCTGTGCGTTTTCCATCTGGCTGTGCATCGGCTGGACCCCATCCGCTCAGGCGGCATGCACCTTCACTCCCACTGCCGGTAACGACACGCATGTGTGCGACAGTGGAACCGGCGTAGCGCTGAGTGATCTGGCGGGCAACAACACTTTGAACCTACCCGTCAATGGCACCGGAACGATCAATGGCAACGCGACGTTCGGCGCCGGGACCGACACCATCAATATGGATTCCGGTCGAATCGTGGGCATCGTCAATCAGGGTGATGGCGCTGATGTTTTCAATATCAGCGCGGGTCAGGTGACGGGTGCCGTCAACCAAGGCAATGGTATCGACAACTTCACCATGACCGGCGGCACTATCCAGTCCCTGGCCCAAGGCGACAGCCGCGACTTCTTCCTGATGACCGGCGGCACGATAGTCGGTGCTTTCGAGGACGGCGACACCGCCCGAATGAGCGCAGGCACCATCGGCCGGGTCGACATGAAGCTTGATAACAATCTGTTCGACCTGTCTGGCGGGCAGATCCTTGGCAACCTGGTCACCGGGTTCGGCACCGACACCATCATCGTTTCCGGCGGCAGGATTGGCGGCAACATCAGCGTCAGCGGTGGCAACGACAGCATTACGGTCACGGGCGGCGAAATCGTCGGTGAGATCCGCGCCAGTACCGGCAATGACACCTTCGTCTGGGACGGCGGCGGCATCATCCGATCAGCCATCCTGCTGGAGGACGGCAATGACAACGCGACCTTGCGTAACCTGACCGAAGCTTCACTGGCCCAAACCCCAAGCATCAACGGCGGCAATGCTGTCGATCTGCTGACATTCGATCACACCACCTCGGCCGGTACCGGTCGCTACATCAATTGGGAAACGGTCAACCTGAGCAATGGCTCGCAGTTCGACGTCGACGGTCACTTCGTGCTCGGCGACAGCACCTCTGGCAACGGCGTGTTCAACATCGACAGCAGCAGCGTCATCACGTCGTCCCAAGGCAGCATTACGCCCTTTACGGCCGGCCAGCTTGCCACGCTGAACAACGCCGGGATCATCGACCTGAGCAGCGGCAACACCCGCACCAGCGACACTCTGACGGTGCAGGGCAATTACGCCGGCAACGGCGGCCAGTTGTTCTTGCAAAGTACGCTGGGCGATGACAGTTCACCGAGTGACAAACTGGTGGTCAACGACGGCACCTTGACCGGTACCACCGCGATCACAGTCAGCAATCTGGGCGGTGCCGGTGCAGAAACCCTGCAAAACGGCATTCAACTGGTTCAGGCCCAAGGCACTGCTGTCAGCAGCAGTGACGCTTTTACCCTCAGAACGCCGCTATCGGCCGGCGCCTATGATTACGTGCTGTACAAGGGCGGTGTCACGGCTGGCAGCGAAAACAGTTGGTACTTGCGCTCTGCCGCCGTGGCGGTGCCGCTGGTCGCGGTGCCCAACCCTGACCCGACGCTACCGCCGATTCTGGTACCGCTGGTGGCGACTCCAGTGGCGGCTGCCGGTAGTCCCCCGGCGCCGGTTCCTGCGCCCGGATCTGCACCGATCCCTTTGTATCGCCCCGAAGTGCCTACGTGGTCAGTGCTGCCACCCGCTGCGGCACAGTTGACCCTGAACGCCCTCGGCACCTTCCACGATCGTCAGGGCGACCAGCGCCTCCTGACTGAGACGGGTGTCTTCGGTGCAGGATGGGGCCGGGCTTATGGCAAGAACTTCGAGCAGACCTGGGCCGGTACGGTCACACCAAAAATCGACGGTTCGCTGAATGGTTTCCAGGTCGGCAATGATCTGTTCGGCTCGCAACTGGCCGGCGGGCAAACCCAGCGCACCGGGTTCTTCGTCGGCCACAGCCGCTTGAAGGGCGATGTCGATGGCTTCAATCAGGGCTTCGAAGACAAGCGCGCCGGCAAAGTGGAACTTGAAGGCGACAGCGTTGGGGCTTACTGGACGTTGACCGATCAAGACAATGCCTACCTCGATGCCGTCGCGATGTACACCTGGCTCAGCGGTGACAGCCATTCCGAACGCGGCCTCAAACTCGACAACGATGGGCACGCCCTGACCCTTTCCCTGGAGGCCGGGTATCCGTTTCCAGTGGCGAACAACTGGGTGGTCGAACCCCAGGCGCAAATCATCCATCAACGAATCGACCTCGACAGCCAGAATGACGGAATCTCGAATGTGGAGTTCGATTCCGATCCGTCCTGGACCGGTCGCATGGGCGCGCGTCTCAAAGGTCGCTACGACGTCAGCGGTCTACCCCTGGAACCCTATCTGCGGGCCAATCTGTGGCACACCTTTTCCGGCACCGATACGGTCACTTTTGCCGGTACCACCGATATCGATACCGAACAGCAGTCATCCTGGGCTGATCTTGGCATTGGCGCGATCCTCACCGTCGCACCCCGCGTCAGCGTGTACGCCAATGTCGACTACAGCAGCAATATCGACAGCAATCAGCAGCGTGGCATGGCAGGTAACTTCGGCGTGAGGTTGAGCTGGTAACCTCCGAGCAAAGGCTCTAGATCGTGACTTTTTTGACGATTTTTCAAATAAACAAGCACTTAGAGAGGCGCCGTAAATCAGTCACTTATAAGCGCTAAATTAACCCTACCATTTATCGGCCATTTTCTTGACGCAGTGGCAGGGGTCTTCTTGACTTCACCGTACTACCCCCGGAAATACAATCAGGGGCAAGCCCCCAAGACACCCGCGTATACGGGCGGCCCCCGGCTTGCCCCCTTCCATTCGGTCGCCCCTCATTCGGGGTAGGAGAGACGCCAAGGCGAGTACGGCATGCGATAGCAAGGTAGAACCCCCATGAAAACTTCACTCACCCAACAAGAGATCAAAGTCACTTTTTGCACTGTCTCGAGTTCACTCCTGCTGTGCTCCTCCATGGAAGTACAGGCCCAACCGGCCGAGGACGAAACGACGCCCTGGTATCGCCAGGACGTGCCGGTCCTCACCCTGCCCGCACTCGCCACCCGATACCCTGGCCGCTTCAGCCCCATCGCCGATACGCGAAGTAGCCAACTGACCACCGAAGACGCCACGCCCTACACCTGGGACCAGATCTACGGCCAAGCTTCGCGCCAGGCGCAAACCGATGTGCTGGCCCAGGGGTTCACGATCCCGGGCTCTGGCGAACTCAAAAGCCCGGCGATCCTCACGCTGCAAAGCAGTAGCGGCCATACCCAACGGGTTGGCCTGATCGGCGGCACCAGCCAGTATCAAGGCAACAGCAACGGCCTGCTGACTAACCGCGCCATGTCCGACTCGCACAGCGACACCCTCAACCTGCAAGGCCAAAGCCTCGGCGCTTACTACAGCTTGACGGGGCCGCAAGGCTGGCACGTTGATCTGTCGGCCAGCGGTGGGCGGGTCAATGGCTTCAGCCGCAATGA
Source organism: Pseudomonas azerbaijanoccidentalis (assembly GCF_019145495.1). GTDB lineage: Bacteria > Pseudomonadota > Gammaproteobacteria > Pseudomonadales > Pseudomonadaceae > Aquipseudomonas > Aquipseudomonas azerbaijanoccidentalis. The sequence continues at coordinate 769,606 of NZ_JAHSTU010000001.1, forward strand.
ACAAGGGGCCCGCCAGGCCACCGAAGGCAGCGCGGTGACGTTATCGGTTGAAGGCGGCTTCCCGATCGGCATCAGCGAAAACTGGGTGGTCGAACCCCAGGCTCAGTTGATCAATCAGCGCATCACCCTGGACACGCCGTATGCAGGCTCGGGCAATGCGTCGTCCAGCGATCTGACATCGTGGAGCGGCCGGGTCGGTGCCAAGTTGAAAGGTAGCTACGACATCAACGGCCTGCCCGTCGAACCCTATGTGCGGACCAACTTGTGGCATACCGTATACACCGGCAATACCGTGACCCTTGATGAGGTCGACAAGATCAGCAGCAGTCGCAAATCGTCGACGGTCGAACTGGGTTTGGGTTTGGTAGCGCGGGTGACCCCGGCGGTGAGCTTGTATGTCAGCGCCGATTACAGCAGTGATGTGGATGACAACGATTTGAACGGGATCATTGGTAGCCTGGGTGTGCGGATGCGGTGGTGAGGATCAGGCCTCAAGAGATGTATGGACCGGGCTGACGCCATCGCGGGCAAACCCGCTCCCACAAGGAACACCTCGGAACCTGTGGGAGCGGGCTTGCCCGCGATTGGAGCGACCCGGTTATGGATCAGCCCTGCGGACTTAACATCAACACCGCCAACGGCGGCAAATTCAGCACCAGCGACAACGCTTGCCCGTGGCTCGGCGTTTCCTCGGTAAAGGCTCCACCACTGTTGCCATAGTTGGACCCGGCATAGGTAGCCGAATCGCTGTTGAGCAACTCGGTCCAGCGCCCGGCAAATGGCACACCGATCCGATAAGCCTCACGCGGCACCGGGGTGAAGTTGGCAACCACCAACACCGGTTTGCCGTCCTTGCTCCAGCGCAACCACGCGTAGACGCTGTTGATCGCATCGTCACCGATCAGCCACTGGAAGCCTTGCGGCACATCGTCCTGCTCATGCAGCGCCGGCTCTTCACGGTAAAGACGGTTGAGGTCGCCGACCAGTTTCTGCACGCCTTTGTGTTCGGAGTATTGCAGCAGGTACCAGTCCAGTTGCTGGTCGTGGTTCCACTCCCGCCACTGGCCGAACTCGCAGCCCATGAACAGCAGTTTCTTACCAGGATGCGCCCACATGAAACTCAGGTAGGCCCGCAGGTTGGCGAATTTCTGCCAGCGGTCGCCGGGCATCTTGTCGATCAGCGAATGCTTGCCGTGCACCACTTCGTCGTGGGAAATCGGCAGGATGAAGCGCTCGGACCAGGCGTACACCAGGCCAAAACTCAGCTCGTTATGGTGATGGGCGCGGTACACCGGGTCTTGCTGGATGTAATGCAGCGAATCGTGCATCCAGCCCATGTTCCATTTGTAGGCGAAACCCAGCCCACCCTGCTGCGTACTCTGACTGACGCCGGGCCACGCCGTGGACTCTTCGGCGATCACTAGCGCCCCTGGCGCCTCCAGCGCCACCACGTCATTGAGATGACGCAGGAAGTCGATCGATTCCAGGTTTTCCCGACCGCCATGGCGATTGGGTACCCACTCGCCGGCCTTGCGCGAGTAATCGCGGTAGAGCATCGACGCCACCGCATCGACCCGCAGGCCATCGATATGGAAATGCTTGAGCCAGTGCAGCGCCGAAGCCAGCATGTAGCCGTGCACTTCGGTGCGCCCGAGGTTGTAGATCAGTGTGTCCCAATCCTGGTGAAAGCCTTCCTGCGGGTTGCCGTACTCGTACAGCGCTGTGCCGTCGAATTGTGCCAGGCCATGGGTGTCGGTGGGAAAATGCGCGGGCACCCAATCGAGGATCACACCAAGGTCGGCCTGATGGCAGGCATTGATGAACGCGGCAAACTCGTCGGGTGTGCCATAGCGCGCACTTGGCGCGAATTGCGACAGCAACTGATAACCCCACGAACCGCCGAACGGGTGCTCCATGATCGGCATCAGTTCGATGTGGGTGAAGCCCAACTCTTTCACATAAGGAATCAGCCGTTCGGTCAGTTCCGGCCAGGTGTACTGGCGGGCCACTTCGCCGAGGTCGTCCAGTTCACATTGCCAGGAACCGGCATGCAATTCGTAGATCGACAACGGCGCTGACGAACGCTGACGCTCGCCGCGTGACGACATCCAGTCCTGATCCTGCCAGTCGACCTTCAGCGGTGACGCCACTTTTGAGGCGGTGTCCGGTGGCAGGCTCGTAGCCAGCGCCATGGGGTCGGCCTTGAGCGGCAGAATGCCGTCCTTGCCGAGGATTTCGTATTTGTAGGCCTCACCTGCTTGCAGGCGCGGGATGAACAACTCCCAGACCCCGGTCGGATGGCGCAAGCGCATCGGATGGCGGCGCCCGTCCCAGACGTTGAAGTCACCAACCACCGACACGCGCCGGGCATTCGGCGCCCATACTGCAAAACGCACACCCTCGACGCCGTCCACGGTTTGCAATTGCGCGCCCAGCGCACTGCTCAAATCGCGGTGATTGCCCTCGGCGAACAGGTACAAATCCATGTCACCCAGCAACGGGCCAAAGCTGTAAGGATCTTCAGCGGTTTGTTCGCCACCGGCCCAGCGCGTGCGCAACAGGTAAGGTTGCGCACGTTCGAAATGACCAACGAACAACCCCGGTGTCTGCGTCGCCTCAAGGGGACCGAGCTCCTCCCCGGACTCCTTGGCGACCACTTGCACGCTCAGGGCGTCCGGCAGGTACGCCCGAATGAATTGCCCACCGGCGCCATCGCCGTGGGGGCCGAGAATTGCAAAGGGATCGTGATGCTCGGCGCGCACCAGTGCATCGATGTCACGCGCCTTGGGCAGCAGTGCTTCTTTGTGATGATGCCCCTGTTCCTTGTTCGAGAAACTCATGACTACTCTCCACCAAGATCGGAAAAGGGTTTAAGCCCACTCAATAATCCATATAAACCGTGCAATGGCACGGGCAGCCAACCGGGACGATTTTCCGCCTCGTAAGCCACTTCATACGCCGCCTTCTCCAGACCGAACAACGCCAGTGCAGCGTCCTCGCCTTCAGGATCTTGCCATGCATGGCCAAGCGTAGCTGCCGCCAGCCGATAAGCGTCGACAAATGCCTGTCTGGCTTCATTTGAGTAGCGCGACGCCACTCGCTCGCGAGCCGCTTGAGCCTGAGCCGTGTTATCCACGTTGTGCACATTGATGGTCATGGCCGCTGCATAGTCGAAAGAACGCAGCACGCCGCTGACATCCTTGTACGGGCTGTGCTTGCCCCGTCGTTCAGGCAGCGGTCGTGCCGGTTCGCCTTCGAAATCGATCAGGTAGGCGTCACCCTTGATCACCAGCACCTGGCCGAGGTGCAAGTCGCCATGCACGCGAATCCGCAGGCCACCGGCGGTCTTCTTGGCCAGTTCCTGCACATGGGCGAGAATGGCTTTTTTGTTGTCGAGTAAACGGCTGACCAGGGTTTTGTCCGCCAGGTTCAGTTCGCTTTGATGTTGCTTGAGTAACTTCAGTGCATGCTCGATTTGTGCAGTGACGTCCTTGGCCGAAGCCAGCGCCTCTTTTGCCGTGGTGACGTGCGGATCGAAATCCGGGTTGTCACTCGGCGTCGCCAGCACCTGGTGCATTTCCCCCAAACGCTGGCCAAGCATCGCCGCAAAGTCCTTCAACTCGCCCAAAGCGTTGTAGTGCTGTTCCTGTTCGGACATGGCGTCCGCCAGTTCATCGCGCAACGCCCGTTCGAGATTGTTCTGCGTCCACTCCCAGGCATCGCCCTGATTGCTCAGGTAGCCTTGGGCGATCATCAGCAAGTTGTCGTCGCCTGCCGCGTCCCGGCGAACCACGGCGCCGAGCAACGGCGAAATATTGCTGAACCCGGCGGCGGTCAGGTACGCGCTCATTTCAAGTTCCGGGTGCACGCCCGAGGCCACTTTGCGGATCAGCTTGAGCACCAGGCTGTTGCCCACCACCACCGAGCTATTGGATTGCTCGGCAGACAGATAACGTACCTCTGACTCCGCCGTCAGCCCCAGTTTGGCCAGCTCGGGGGTCGGTTCGAAGCGAATTTCACCCCCGTCCGACGGCAGCACGGTGTTGTGGTGCATGCCCTGCAATACGGCACGGATAAAGCTTTCCAGGCTGAAGGCATCGGTGATCAAACCGACCTGCGGACCCCGACGTACACGGGACAACGCCAGTTGCTGGGGCAATGCCGCGCCGACCTGGTCTTCGGCGATGAAGCCGAACGGCAATTGGTAACGGCTGGTCTGCCCACCGCTGGTGACTTCGATTTCGCTCAGCAACACCGGATGCTGGGCATCGCCAAACCGCACACCGTAGGCCAGTTTGACCTGATCGATAGCGGCGTCCTTGCCAGCAAACCAGCGGCGATTCTGTAGCCAGCTGGGCAGAATGCTTTGTTCCAGCGTGCCCCGTGACGGCGCTTCGAGCAATTCCTCCATGCGTTTCTTCAACACCAGCGTGGTGAAGTCCGGCAGGCTTTGCGCCGGTTCCACGTGCCAGCTCGGCATCTGGTTTTCGGCGGCGAGGCCGAACCAATAGAAACCGTAAGGCGCCAGGGTCAGGAGGAAATTCAACTGGCCGATCGGCGGGAAGGCATTACCGCCCAACATCTCCACCGGCACCATGCCGACGTAGGCCGACAGGTCCAGCTCCACTGCCTGGGCGCTGCGCGAAACGTTGGCCACGCACAGGATGATTTCGTGCTTGCCGTCAGGCCCCGTGTATTCACGGGTGTAGGCCAGCACCCGGCGATTGGTCGGCGAGAGCATTTTCAGCGTGCCACGGCCAAATGCTTTGGATTGCTTGCGCACGGTGAGCATGCGCCGGGTCCAGTTCAACAGCGAGTGCGGGTCGCCGGCCTGGGTTTCGACGTTGACCGACAGGTAGCCGTATTGCGGGTCCATGATCGGCGGCAAGACCAGGCTGGCCGGATCGGCGCGGGAGAATCCGCCGTTACGGTCAATCGACCACTGCATCGGCGTGCGCACGCCGTCGCGGTCGCCGAGGTAAATGTTGTCGCCCATGCCGATCTCATCGCCGTAATACAGGGTCGGCGTGCCCGGCATCGACAGCAGCAAACTGTTGAGCAGTTCCACGCGGCGACGGTCACGCTCCATCAGCGGCGCCAGTCGACGGCGAATCCCCAGGTTGATCCGCGCCCGACGGTCGGCCGCGTAGTAATTCCACAGATAGTCGCGCTCCTTATCGGTGACCATTTCCAGCGTCAGCTCATCGTGGTTGCGCAGGAAAATCGCCCATTGGCAGTTCGCCGGAATTTCCGGGGTCTGACGCAGAATATCGGTGATCGGAAAACGGTCTTCCTGGGCCAGCGCCATGTACATGCGCGGCATCAGCGGGAAGTGAAACGCCATGTGGCATTCATCACCGTTCAGGCCTTTCTTGTCGGTGTCGCCGAAATACAGCTGGGTGTCTTCCGGCCATTGATTGGCCTCGGCCAGCAGCATGCGGTCCGGGTAATTGGCATCGATCTCGGCGCGGATCTGCTTCAGGACGTCGTGAGTTTCGGGCAGGTTTTCGTTGTTGGTGCCGTCACGCTCGATCAGGTACGGAATCGCGTCGAGGCGCAAACCGTCGATGCCCATGTCCAGCCAGTAGCGCATTACCGAGAGCACGGCTTTCATGACCTGCGGATTATCGAAATTCAGGTCGGGCTGATGAGAATAAAACCGGTGCCAGAAGTACTGCCCGGCCACCGGATCCCAGGTCCAGTTGGATTTTTCGGTGTCGAGAAAAATGATCCGGGTGCCGTCGTATTTCTGATCGTCATCGGACCATACGTAGAAATCCCGCGCCGCCGAGCCTTTCTTGGCTTTGCGCGCGCGCTGGAACCAGGCGTGCTGGTCGGAGGTGTGGTTGATGACCAATTCGGTAATCACCCGCAACCCGCGTTTGTGCGCTTCGGCAATGAAGCGTTTGGCGTCGGCCATGGTCCCGTAGTCGCTGTGCACACCGCGGTACTCGGCGATGTCATAGCCATCATCGCGGCGTGGCGACGGGTAGAACGGCAAGAGCCAGATGGTGTTGACGCCCAGTTCGGCGATGTAGTCGAGTTTGGCGATCAGGCCGGGAAAGTCGCCGATTCCGTCGTTGTTAGAGTCGAAATAGGATTTGACGTGAACCTGATAGATCACCGCGTCCTTGTACCAGAGCGGGTCTTTGATGAATGTGGCTGCCTTGGGTTTCTTCGCCATTTGAAACTCCTGATGAATTCTCTACACATCTCACAGATGTGCCGATCCTGTGTAGGAGCTGCCGAAGGCTGCGATCTTTTGCCCTTAAATGCGAAGATTAAAAGATCGCAGCCTTCGGCAGCTCCTGCAGGGCTAATTGCCTGGAAGACTGCTCGGCGCGATCAAGACGCGGTAATCCTCCAGATCCCGAACGGCTGATATGCCGGGTCGATCCGCATGAACTGATACTTGCCGTGCCAGGTCCAGCGGTGGCCGTTCATCAAGTCTTCGCCCTCGGTGCTGGCGTCGTCGGGCAAGCCCATTTCCCACAGCGGCAACTCGAAACTCGCCTCCTGAACGTTATGCGGATCAAGGCTGACCGCCACCAGAATGAAATTGCTGCCATCGGCGCTGCGCTTGCCGAAGTACAGAATGTTGTCGTTCCAGGCGTTGTAGATTTTCAGCCCCAGATGCGTCTGAAGTGCCGGGTTTTGCCGGCGGATGCGATTGAGCTGGGCGATTTCGGCAATGATGTTGCCCGGCGCGGTGAAGTCCCTTGGGCGGATCTCGTACTTCTCGGAATCGAGGTATTCCTCTTTGCCCGGCACCGGCGCCGATTCGCACAATTCAAAGCCCGAATACATGCCCCACAAGCCGGAGCCCATGGTCGCCAGCGCAGCGCGGATGAGGAAACCGGGACGCCCGGATTCGTGCAGGAACGCCGGGTTGATGTCGGGTGTATTGACGAAGAAATTCGGCCGGTAACATTCACGCCATGGCGACTCGTTGAGCTCCGTAAAATACGTCGCCAACTCGGACTTGGTGTTGCGCCAGGTGAAGTACGTGTAGCTCTGGGAGTAACCGACCTTGCCGAGGCGCGCCATCATCGCCGGCGTGGTAAAGGCTTCGGCGAGGAAGATCACCTCGGGGTACAACGCCCGCACATCGGCTATCAGCCACTGCCAGAACGGCAGCGGTTTGGTGTGAGGATTGTCGACACGGAAAATCTTCACGCCCTCCTCGACCCAGCCCACCACGATGTCGCGCAACTCGACCCAGAGGCTGGGGATGGCTTCAACGGCATAAAAATCGACGTTGACGATGTCCTGGTATTTTTTCGGTGGGTTTTCCGCGTATTTGATGGTGCCGTCGGGACGCCAGTTGAACCAGCCCGGATGCTGTTTGAGCCATGGGTGGTCCTGGGAACACTGGATGGCAAAATCGAGGGCGATTTCCAGGCCGTATTCCGCCGCCGCGGCGACCAGCCGACGGAAGTCTTCGCGGGTGCCCAGTTGCGAATGGATCGCCTCGTGACCGCCCTCCTCGCTGCCGATGGCGTAGGGGCTGCCCGGATCGTCCGGGCCTGCGGTCAGGGAATTGTTCGGCCCTTTGCGAAAGCTGCGACCAATCGGGTGGATCGGCGGGAAGTACAGCACGTCGAAGCCCATGTCCTGAATCATCGGCAAACGTGAGTGCACGTCATTGAAGGTGCCGTGGCGCTGCGGATCGTCGGTGATCGAGCGCGGGAACAACTCGTACCAACTGGCGAACTGTGCGAGCTCCCGCTCGACATCCAGCGGGTACTCGGGGCTGAGGCTCAGGTAAGCGCGATGATCGGCCTGAGCCATCAAATCGGCGCTACGCTGGTGCAAGAACAACGCGACTTGCTCGGTTTCGAGCAGGCCCGACAATTCATGGTGCAGCGCCGCCAGTTGTTCGCTCAGTTGGCCTTCGCTGCGTTCGGCCGCTTGCTGAACGTGCAAGCGCCCTTCCTGCAACTCCAGGCTGACCGGCACAGCGGCGGCATGTTTTTTCTGCAGTTCGTAGCGGAAACTGGCGAACTGATCGATCCAGGCTTCGATACAAAACACATAACGGCCCTGTTCCGGTACGCGAAAGCGGCCCTGCCAGCCATTGTTGCCCAGATCAGCCATGACTTCGCTTTGCCAGACCTCATCACCTTCAGCCCGCCAGCGCACGCGCACCGCCAGTTTATCGTGACCGTCGGCAAACACTTTGCTGGTGACCACCACGTCCTGTCCCACCACGGCCTTGACCGCGAACTGTCCCCCTTCGAGGGTCGGCATGGTGTTTTCAATGGCAATGCGCGGCAACAACAGCGCTTGCGACAGTGGCATGTGCGGGTTGTAGCTCTGTTCTGTCGGTTTTTCAGCCGTCATCGAGCATCTCTCCTTTACGCCCCATGGACGCTCTTGTGTCTGGTTGTCACCCTGTGGGGCCGTTCGCCCCGGAATGAACTCACTTAGGTTCCGAGCGACCGCAACCGGGAAAAGTTCATCGGCAATTGGCCGGAATCAAATCCCCTACGCGGTGGTCAATCAACTTAAGCACGACTCACGCCATGTGCCACTGGAGGCAGGAACGATGAACAATCCATTCCCGGCTGAAACACCCGATCCGAACATCGACAACCCGGTGATACCGCCGAGCGATCCGCAACCCGTACCGGAACAAGACCCTCCCGGCACCCAACCGCCACCAAGGGAAGAACCGCCCACGACGATGCCGCCGGTCATTGTCACGCCTGAATGAAGACAGTTGATCGTTCCCGCGCCTGGCGAGGGGACGGTCTCACTCTTTGTGGTCCTCGCCGTTCTTCTCGAACACCTTCACAACCCTCGGCATCACGCTCAATACGCCTAGTGCCAACAACGTGCTGAGCACCGCCGTCGCCTCCCTGCCCAATCCGGCCGAAACGCCAATGGCCGCCGTCATCCACAACCCTGCAGCGGTGGTCAGGCCTTTGACGTGGCCTTCGTCGCCTTCCTGGTTCTTGAGGATGGTGCCGGCGCACAGAAAGCCGATCCCGGCGATCACCCCCTGAATCACGCGACTCATGGCGTCGGCCTGGGAGCCGGACATCTGCGGCACCAACACAAACAGCGCCGCACCAATCGCCACCAGCATGTGGGTTCGTACGCCGGCGGCCTTGCCCTTGTGCTCACGTTCGAAACCGAGAATCCCGCCCAGCACCGCTGCCGTCAGCAGGCGCACGGTCACGCGTGTCAGTTGCGAGGCGTCGCCGATGTCGGCGAACTCGGCCTGCAGGGTTACCCAGACTTCATGCCACCAGGCGTTCATTGGTGATGTCCTTGTAAAGGGCTATGTGAGGGGCTATGTGAAGAGCTATGGACGATGGACCGCAGCGACCATTAATCGGTTGCACAGAACGATGGCAAGTTCTGATGCCCTAACGTTTCAGGCACCCGCTGAAAAAGGATCACGCCATGACCGTGCGCATCGAAAACCAGACCTGTTTCTTCACCACCGAAAGCGGCGAAGAAATTCGCCTGTGTCCCGACGTCACTATCCTCACCGACTCGGAAAAGGCCATGTCGGCGGTGGATCTCAACGGCCAGCGCATCTACATCACAGAAGCTGAAGCTGACGCATTGACCGTAGCAGGTGCCATCGATAGCCGCCGACACTTGAAAGCCAGCGAGAGTGATTCGGTGATTTGAATGAGGCAGATCAATAACGCCGACCAGCGTAGGGGATAGGTGTTTTCGAACCGCTGCGACAGGTGCTTCAACTTGTCGCAGGCCGATCTGCAAATGCCATCTGATCTGCTTTTTATTGCAATACCTGAGTCTGTTATGCAAACAGATCGCCGCTCATAGTGCTCATGCCTGATGGAGGCTGATGAGCGAAAGACCATGAGCGAGAGAATCCCCGTCCGAACCGTAGAAACATTCGAACCTTCACGCCCGAAGATGAAGGTCAAAACCAGCGACAACCTGATCCATACCCGTAGCTTCACCGGTCTGTTCCGCAACCTGCGCATAACTGGCGCGGGTTTTCTGTTCCTGTTGTTTTTTGGCACCGTGTGGCTCAACTGGGGCGGCCGTCAGGCGGTGCTCTGGGACCTTTCCGAAAGCAAGTTTCATATCTTTGGCGCGACCTTCTGGCCACAGGATTTCATCCTGCTTTCGGCACTGCTGATCATTGCCGCGTTCGGCCTGTTTGCGATCACCGTGTTTGCCGGCCGCGTATGGTGTGGCTACACCTGCCCGCAGAGCTCCTGGACCTGGATCTTCATGTGGTGCGAGAAAATCACCGAGGGTGAACGCAATCAGCGCATCAAGTTGCAAGCCTCACCGTGGGGCCTGAACAAACTGATGCGTCGCTCGGCCAAGCACACGTTATGGCTGGCCATCAGCTTGCTGACCGGGTTAACGTTCGTCGGTTACTTCACACCGATTCGCCCGCTGGCGGAAGAACTGCTGACCCTGCAAATGGGTGGCGTAAGCCTGTTCTGGGTGCTGTTTTTCACCGGCGCCACCTATATCAATGCCGGCTGGCTGCGTGAAGCGGTGTGCATGCACATGTGCCCGTATGCGCGCTTTCAGAGTGTGATGTTCGACAAGGACACCCTGACCATCTCCTATGACGTGGCCCGTGGCGAAAACCGTGGCCCGCGCAAGCGTGAGGTCAAACCGGCCGAGGTGGGTCTGGGCGATTGCATCGACTGCCAGCTCTGCGTGCAGGTGTGCCCCACCGGGATCGACATTCGCGACGGCTTGCAAATGGAGTGCATCGGTTGCGCAGCGTGTATTGATGCGTGTGATTCGATCATGGACAAAATGGGCTACGCGCCCGGGCTGATCAGCTACACCTCCGAACGCCAGTTGCAGGGTGGCAAGACGCATCTGCTGCGGCCACGGTTGGTCGGCTACACCGCCGTGTTGCTGGTGATGATCGCCGCACTGGTGGTAGCGCTGGTTGAGCGGCCAATGGTCTCGCTGGACGTCAGCAAGGACCGTGGCCTGTTCCGTGAGAACAGCCAGGGGCAGATCGAAAACATCTACAGCCTGAAGGTGATCAACAAAACCCAGCAGCGTCAGGACTATCAACTGAGCCTGGTCGATGCCGGTGATTTCGAGTTGCGCGGCAAGACCGCGTTGAGCCTGGCGCCGGGCGAAATTGTCGGTGTGCCGGTGTCGGTGGCGATGCTCACGGAACGCCCGGCCAGCAGTTCGCAGAGCCTCAGCTTCAAGGTCATGGACAGTGATGAGCCCGGCATCTACAGCGTGGCCCAGAGCCGGTTTGTTGCGCCGATGAACCGTTGAGCCTTTAAACTGCAAAGCCTAAAAGATCGCAGCCTTCGGCAGCTCCTACAGGTGCATGCCCTACGATGGTAGGAGCTGCCGAAGGCTGCGATCTTGGCGATTTCAACCGAGACCACTTTTCGATTCACAACACCAATTCGGGCTAACGATGAAACGCTACGAAAAATTCGCCGACGACATCGCTGAACTGATCCGCTCCGGCGTCCTCGGCCCCGGCCAGCGCGTGCCATCGGTGCGTTACGCGAGCCAGACCTACGGTGTGAGCCCGTCCACGGTGTTCCAGGCTTACTACCTGCTTGAGCGCCGTGGCTTGATTCGCGCCCGGCCGCGTTCCGGTTACTTCGTCAATGCCCACGCACCGCGACCGTTTTCCGAGCCGGTGATCAGCAGTCAGGTCAACGAGTCCACCGCCGTCGACGTCAGCGAACTGGTGTTTTCAGTGCTCGATTCGATCAAGGACCCGAATACCGTGCCCTTTGGCTCGGCGTTCCCCAGCCCGACCCTGTTCCCGCTGCAACGCCTGTCACGCTCGCTGGCCAGCGCCAGTCGCGACATGGACCCGCGCATGGTGGTCACCGACATGTCGCCGGGCAACCCGCAACTGCGCCGGCAAATCGCCCTGCGCTACATGGTCGGCGGGCTGATGCTGCCAATGGAGGAACTGCTGATCACCAATGGCGCGCTGGAAGCGCTGAACCTGTGCCTGCAAGCAGTGACCCAACCTGGCGACCTGGTGGCCATCGAAGCCCCGGCGTTCTACGCCTGCCTGCAAGTGCTCGAACGCCTGAAACTGAAAGCGGTGGAAATCCCCGTGCATCCGCGCGATGGCATCGACCTCGGCGTGCTCGCGCAAACCCTGGAGCGTCACCCGATCAAAGTCTGCTGGTGCATGACCAGTTTCCAGAACCCCATGGGCGCGACCATGCCCGAGGCCAAGAAGCAGCAACTGGTGGAATTGCTGCGCAGTCACCAGGTGCCACTGATCGAAGACGACGTCTACGCCGAGCTGTATTACGGCCAGCAGGCGCCGAAACCGGCCAAGGCGTTCGATACCGAAGGCCTGGTGATGCACTGCGGCTCCTTCGCCAAAAGCCTCGCTCCCGGTTACCGCATCGGCTGGGTCGCGGCCGGCCGCTATGCGCAGAAAATCGAGCGGCTGAAACTGATGACCTCGCTGTGTGCATCGATGCCAGCCCAGGCCGCCATTGCCGATTACCTGCAACACGGAGGCTACGACCGTCACCTGCGCAAATTGCGCCATGCGCTGGAAGATCAGCAGAGCGCCATGCTGGCGGCCATTGCACGGTACTTCCCCGCCGAAACACGCGTCAGCCAGCCTGCAGGCGGGTACTTTTTGTGGCTGGAATTACCGGCGCAGATGGATTCGTTGAAGTTGTTTCAGATGGCATTGGCGCAAGGCATCAGCATCGCGCCGGGGCCGATTTTTTCACCGGCGCAGCGGTTCAGGAATTGTATTCGATTGAATTACGGTAGCCCGTGGGATGAGGCTGCGGAAAAAGCGATGGAGACGTTGGGGCGGATTGTCAGGTCGTTCTGACGCATCAGACTTGGGCCGCTTTCAGTTGATCGCCAACAGTGAGCTGAGCGGCCATTTTCAGCTCACTGTGAGTCTGATCAAGCTAAACCAATATCGCTGAACTCAACAATACCGGAGCCCCGGACTTGCACACCAAACTCAACGGGTACTGGATCCCATATAACGTGCGCCGCACGTAGGAATGTGTCAGAAAAATATCGCTGAGGGTCGTTCTCAAGACGCGATTCATTCTTGTAAATATAAGTTGGCCCCAGAATCTCATCCTGTTTCCGTAATGCAACTGTCTCTACGACCGGCTCATCTATTGCCCTTTCACTCACAAGCGGCTTTCGAGCAACATTTAACAAGCGCTGGGGGCCAACGCCCAAGGCATTCATATAAAAACGCGTTGGATTATCGTCTTGCGTGACCACAAGATTTCCAGTCGCCACTGTTTCTCCCGCCGCGCTTTGTATTTTTTCCATACTCAGGAAAAAACCAAAAAACATCCCTGGCGTGACCACGCGCATAGTGTATCGATCATTTTCCGAACGAAAGTGAATCAGTAATGGATCATCGCTCTCACGATCCGCCACCGTTAAAAAGCCACCCTCCTCGCTAAGCTGACGATTGTATTCTGCACGCTGGGCGGCTGTGAGACGAGGCCGTTTCAGTCGATTCTCCATCAACTGGTAATTCAACACCAGTGGCTTTCCTGCCAGAAAAAGATGAGCGACAACCGATTTATTCAAATCATCCTGACTCATATTAGTCTTCCACCACGTTGCGTTTGCGCCGCTCCAGAATCATTTGATCAGCCAGATATGCAGCGCCTGTCAGATAATCCATCGACGCCAGGCCTGAATATTCCCTGTGCAAATAACGCAGAACAAACTCATCCCAGAAAGCGACTTCATCTTTGTAAAGATCCATTTACTTACTTCTCCATTAGTTAACTTGAACATCGCCAATTGCGAAGTCAACCCGAGAGTAAGCTCGACACCTCACGCTTTCAAGTCGCACACGAACCACATGTAATGCACGATATAACAAATAACAGGCCATAAAAATCAACACCACAAACACCGCCCCTATAACCAGGGTGCGTTGTTTGTGGTGCAAGTATTTTTTAGATGAGATCTACAAGAACTTAAAGATTGATATGCGCAAAGGCCTGTCTGTCTTAACGACCGCCACCCAGATCAACAAACGTTCCCGTCGCATACGACGCCTTGTCCGACAGCAACCAGACAATCGCCTCTGCCACCTCATCCGGGCGCCCACCCCGTGCCATCGGGATCGCCGATTCCAGTTTGCTGACCCGGTCCGGATCGCCGCTCAAGGCGTGGAAATCGGTGTAGATGTAGCCGGGCCGTACCGCATTGACGCGAATCCCCTCGCCGGCCACTTCCTTGGACAGACCGATGGTGAAGGTATCGAGCGCGCCTTTGGATGCCGCGTAGTCGACGTATTCGGTGGGCGCGCCCAGGCGTGCAGCGACCGAGGACACGTTGACGATGCTGCCACCCTGGCCACCGTGTTTGGGCGACATGCGCAGGATCGCGTGCTTGGCGCAGAGGATCGGCGCCAGGACGTTGGTTTTCATGATTTTGAGAATGCGGAATTCGGACATTTCGTCGACCCGGGACTTTTGCCCTACGGTGCCGGCGTTGTTCACCAGTGCCGTGACCCGGCCCAGTTCGGTATCGACCCGATGGAACAGCGCGATCACTTCGTCTTCGATGCTGACGTCTGCGCGGACCGCAATGGCTTGGGCACCGAGGGCGCGAACTTGCTCCAGCACGCTCTGCGCAGCCTGTTCATCGGCCAGATAGTTGATGCAGATCCGATAGCCTTGTTCGGCAGCCAACAGGGCGGTAGCGGCACCGATGCCGCGACTGCCACCTGTGATGACGATGACTTTATCCATGCAAGCTTTCCCCATTTCAAGCGTAAGCGGTCGAGGGGAAGAATAACCGTCCTTGCCGGTTTTTGCATGAAGCCGTAGCAGCAGCCGAGCCTGCAAGGTTGCGTTCGGCAGCGAAGCCGTCGCGAAATCAGGCTGTGCGGTGCTTCAGGTGGATTTCATGCGCAGGGTTTACGACGGCTGCGCCGCCGAACGCAGCCTCGCAGGCTCGGCAGCTGCTACGGAGTGTTTCAGGCAGTTTCCAGCTGTTCGGCGCGGTGAATTTCGATCATGAAGCGCTCGGCTGGCAGCGGGTGTCCGAGCAGGTAGCCTTGCAACGAATCGCAACCGAGTTGGGTCAGGAAGTCTTGCTGCACGCCGGTTTCCACGCCTTCGGCGACGATGCGCAACCCCAGCGCCTGACCAAGGGCGACAATCGCGGAGACGATCGCAGCGTCATCGCTGTCGCGCTCCAGGTCGCGCACAAAGCCGCGGTCGATTTTCAGCTCGTTGGCGGGCAGGCGCTTGAGGTACATCAGGCTTGAATAACCGGTGCCAAAGTCGTCGATGGACAAATCGACGCCCATTTCCGACAGTTCCTGTAACACGGTCATGCTCGCATCGGCGTCGCTCATGGCCGTGGTCTCGGTTATTTCCAGGGTCAGGCTGTTGGCCGGCAAATGGTGCGTGGCCAGCGCCTTGGCAACGCTTTGCACCAAACCCGCGTGGCAGAACTGCAAAGCGGAAAGGTTCACCGCGATGCGCCAGTCGGTGTAGCCCAACACATACCATTCGCGCATCTGGCGGCAGGCTTCGTTGAGCACCCATTCGCCAATCGGAATGATCAGCCCGGTTTTCTCCGCGAGCTCGATAAACTTGTCCGGCAGCAGCATGCCCTGCGTCGGGTGCTCCCAACGCAACAGCGCTTCGGCGCCGACCGGCCGGCCATTGTTGGCGTCGAACTTAGGCTGGTAGTGCAGGCTGAATTCCTGGTGCTCGACGGCATTACGCAGGTCTTGCAGCAGTTGCAGTTGCTTGCGCGCGTTGCTGTTCATCGAAGCGTCGAAGAAGCTGTAACCGTTTTTGCCCGCGCCCTTGGCGTGATACATCGCGGCGTCGGCGTTCATCAGCAATTCATGGGCGCTCTGGCCATTGCCCGGGTACAGGGCGATGCCGACGCTGGCGGAAATCTGCAAGTCATGTTCAGCGACGCGGAACGGACGGGCAATCAGACTGACCTGGCGTGCAGCCAGGCCCATCGCATCGTTCGGTTCACTCAACTGCACCAACAGCACAAACTCATCGCCACCGATTCGCGCCAGCGTGTCCTGGCTGCGCAAATCCTCGCGCAGACGCAGACTGACTTCACGTAACAACTGGTCGCCCATGTGGTGACCGAACGCATCGTTGACCGGTTTGAAGCCATCCAGGTCAATGAACATCAAGGCGAAGCAACCGCCCTCGCCGTCCACCCGCGACATGGCCTGATCGATACGGTCAGCCAGCAACACCCGATTCGGCAGCCCGGTCAGGGTGTCGTGCAAAGCCAATTGAGTCAGCTCACGGTTGGCTTCGGTCAAGGATTGCGCCAGGGCTGCCGTGCGAGCCTCCAGGCGTGCATCGAGGATCGAGGTCAGCAAGGCGATGCTCAGCACCGCCAGGGTGGTGATCAGGACGAGGTTGTCCAGGCCCTTGCCGTTCAGGCCGCTGGTGGCGGCACCACAGAAACTGCCATCGGCAAACTGTGCAGCGGCCATTCCGGTGTAATGCATGCCGACGATGGCGATGCCCATGATTATCGCCGCGCCGCCACGAATCAGCCGCACGTACGGGGTGTGTTGTCGCAAATGGAAAGCGATCCACAACGCCGCACCGGACGCACCGACCGCTATGAACAGCGAAGTGCTGAACAGCGTCGGGTCGTAGTCGATTCCCGGCTGCATGCGCATGGCGGCCATGCCGGTGTAGTGCATGGCACTGATCCCGGCGCCCATGACGAGCGCTCCGAACCCCAGTTGCCACAGGGGCAATTGCGGTTGGCTGACCAGCCAGAGGGCGAAGCCGCTGGAAAGAATGCCGATCAGCAACGAGAGCAAGGTAATGGCAATGTCGTAGCCCAGATCGATGGGCAACTTGAAAGCGAGCATGCCGATGAAGTGCATCGACCAGATGCCCACGCCCATGGCGAACGCGCCACCCGCTGTCCATAGATGCACGGCACGCCCCCTGGCCGTGGCAATACGACCGGTCAGGTCGAGGGCGGTGTAAGAGGCGAGGATCGCCACACACAACGAAATGATGACCAGCGTGGGGGAATAACTACCGATGAGCATGGAAAATTCTCAGAATCACCGCCGTATCGCTTCCATTCTCGGGGGCGAAAAACTGGCGATTGTACTGATTCCAAATGAGAACGCACTCACAAAATTAGCAAAAGGCCATCAAGCCGATGAAACGCTCGTTTGATCGAGCAAAAGTGCTCTGGAGCAACACCTCCACCCTGTAGGAGCTGCCGAGTAAAACGAGGCTGCGATTTTTTTTTGTGCCAAACGAAGATCAAAATAAAAAGATCGCAGCCTCGTTTCACGAGTCAGCTCCTACAGTTGGCCGTCCCAGCCGCCGCCCAACGCGGCAATCAACTGCACACTGGCGATCAAGCGGCTCTGCAACAAATCCAGGTTGCTGCGCTCATTGCTCAACGCTGCCGCTTGCACCACCACGACATCGAGATAGGCGATCACTCCGGCCTTGTATTGATTCTGTGTCAAACGCAACGATTCGCGGGCGGCATCCAGCGCCTGTTGCCGCACCACGGCCTCGTCCTGCAGCACCTTTAGCTGCACCAGATAGTTTTCCACCTCGCGGAAGCCATCGAGCACGGTCTGCCGGTACTTGGCCACGGTTTCGTCGTAGGCCGCCTCGCTGCGGTCGACTTCGGCCGAACGTTGACCGCCGTCGAACAGGGTCATGGCCAATTGCGGCCCCACCGACCAGAAACGGTTCGGCAGGCTGAACAGGTCTTTCGAGGTGCTGCTGCTGTAACCGCCGTTCAGACTCAGGGTCAGGTCCGGGTAGTACGCCGCCTTGGCCACGCCGATGTTGGCGTTGGCGGCAATCACCGAGCGCTCAGCCGAAGCGATATCGGGACGACGTTCCAGCAGCTGCGAAGGCAGGCTCAACGGCACCTGCGGCAACGCCGGGATGTTCTCGGTTTCCGCCAAGCTGAACTCTGCCGGTGGCAATCCGACCAGCACGGCAATGGCATTCTCGAACTGGGCGCGCTGCCAGATCAGGTCGACCATGTCCGCTTCGGTGCCCTTGAGCTGCGTCTGTGCCTGCGCCACCGCATCCTTGCCGGACACACCGGCACGGTATTGGTTTTCCGTCATCTTCAGCGAACGTTGGTAAGCCTCGACCGTGGCCTCCAGCAGACGCTTTTGCTCGTCGATCACCCGCAATTGCAGGTAGTTCTGCACCAGTTCCGACTGTTGGCTCAATCGCATCGCCGCCAGATCGGCGAAGCTGGCCTGGGCATTGGCAGTGTCGGCTTCCAGACCACGGCGCAACTTGCCCCAGACATCCGCTTCCCAACTTACCCCGGCCTGTGCGGTGTAGGTGTCACGAATGCCGCTGGAAGAACTGGTGAGGCTGGAACTGCTGCTGCCGGTGCCCTGGCTTGAGCGGTTTTTACCCAAGGTCAGGTCGACGGTAGGGAAAAACGCGCCCCGGGCGCTGCGCACCAAAGCCTGGGCCTGGCGGAACTGGGCTTCGGATTGCGCCACCGTCTGGTTCGAACTGTTGAGTTTCTCGATCAGACCATTGAGTTGTTGATCGCCATACAGCTCCCACCATGCTCCACGGGCCAGGGAATCGCTGGGATTGGCCTGACGCCAGCCCGCCGCTTCCTTGTACTGCGCAGGTTCAGCGGTTTGCGGGCGCTGGTAATCCGGGCCGATGGCGCAAGCGCTGAGCAAGACTGCACACAGCGACAGGCTCAACAACCGCGAGCCTCGGGCGGTGATCAGCGGTACAGCCAGGTTGAACAGCGGACGGTCAGTCATAGCGGAGTTTCCAAAGCAGCATCGGTACGCACACCACGCCAATGGTTGAAACGGTGGCGCAGTTTGTCGAGATAGAGGTAAACCACCGGGGTGGTGTAAAGGGTCAGCACCTGGCTGAAAATCAGCCCGCCGATAATGGTCAGGCCCAATGGCTGGCGCATTTCCGCCCCTTCGGCGCGACCGAGCAGCAACGGCAAGGCGCCCAGGATCGCCGCCAGGGTGGTCATCAGGATCGGCCGCAAACGTTGCAAACAGGCGTTGCGAATGGACTCCAGTGGCGCCATGCCCTGATGACGCTCCAGTTGCAACGCCAGGTCGATCATCAGAATGGCGTTTTTCTTCACCACGCCGATCAGCAGGAACAGCCCCAACAGCGAAATCAGGCTGAATTCACCGCCCAACGCATAGATCGAGAGCAGCGCGCCCACACCTGCCGAAGGTAACGTTGAAAGAATCGTCAGCGGGTGAATGTAACTTTCATACAGCACGCCCAGCACCAGATACACCGCCAGCAGCGCGCCCAGGATCATCCACGGCTGGCTCTTCTGAGTGGCGGCAAAGGCGTCGGCGGTACCGGCCATTTTCGCGATCACGTCTTCCGGCAGGCCCACCGAGGCAATTGCTCGCTCGATGGCGGCACTGCCCTGCTCCACCGTCACGCCTTCGGCCATGTCGAAGGCAATGCTTTCCGAAGCGAACTGGCCTTCGTGGCTGACGCGATCGTCTTCCAGACTGTTTTCGTAATGGGCGATGGTCGACAACGGAATCCGCGCGCCATCGGCGGTGATCACCTGCACCTGCTTGAGGGTGATCGGGTCCTGCGCGTACTTCGGATTGACCTCCATCACCACCTGATACTGGTTGAGGCTGTCGTAGATGGTCGAAATCTGCCGTTGGCTGTAGGCGTTGTTCAGTACCGCCGTGACCATGTTCATGTCCACACCCAGGCGTTTGGCCTGATCGCGGTCGACGATCAATGTCACTTGCTGCGCACCCCGACCTTCGCGGGCGTCAATCGCAGTCAGCTCCGGCAACGCCTTGAGCGCCGTGACGACCTTGGGGTACCACTCGCGCAGCGAACCCAGGTCACCGCTTTGCAGAATGTAGGAATACTGCGACGAGGTCTGCTCACGGCCACCGCCGAATTGCAGGTCCTGGTCGGCCATCAGCATCAGTTGCGCGCCCGCCACCTTGGGCATTTCCTTGCGCAGGCGTTCGATGACCTTTTGCGCGGAAATGCCACGCTCCTTGATTGGTTTGAGACGCACCAGCATGAACGCATTGTTGGTGCCGTTGGTGCCGCCGATGAAGCCGGCCACGCTTTCGACTGCCTCATCCTTCAACACTGCGCGGCGGAAAATTTCCATTTTCGGCTGCATCACAGTGAACGACAGGCCATCGTCGCCGCGCACAAATCCGATCAACTGGCCGGTATCTTGCTGAGGCAAAAAGGTTTTTGGCACTACGACATACAGGGCAATGTTAACGCCGACCGTCACGATCAGGCTGAGCAGCGTCAGCCGCCGATGACGCAACACCCAGTCCAGGCTCGTTGCGTATTTGCCGACCATCCACTCGTTGGCCCGCTGGCTCCAGCGTTGCAGGCGGTTTTCCTCGCCCGGCGTATGCGGCTTCAACCAACGCGCGCAAAGCATGGGAGTCAGGGTCAGGGACACGATCAGCGACACCACGATAGAAGCCGCCAACGTGATGGAGAACTCGCGGAACAGGCTTTCGATAATCCCGCCCATGAACAGGATCGACAGGAACACCGCCACCAGCGACACGTTCATCGACAGCAAGGTGAAGCCCACTTCCTGGGCGCCCAAGTACGCCGCTTTCATCGGGCGAACGCCGGCATCGATGTGCCGCGAGATGTTCTCCAGCACCACGATGGCATCGTCGACCACCAATCCCGTGGCGAGAATCAGCGCCATCAGCGACAGGTTGTTCAGGGAAAACCCGTAGAGGTACATCACCGCAAAAGTGCCGACCAGCGACACCGGAACCGCCAGCGTCGGAATGAGCGAAGCGCGGAAGTTACCCAAAAACAGGAACACCACCAGAATCACCAGGGCCACGGCGATCAGCAGGGTCATTTCCGCTTCGTGCAAGGTGGCCTTGATCACCGGCGAACGGTCCATGGCCAGATTCAGTTTGACGCTGGCCGGGAGCACTGCTTGCAGCGCCGGCAACTGCGCCTTGATCTCGTTGACCGTCTCGATGATGTTGGCACCGGCCTGACGGTTGATCACCAGCAGCACCGCAGCGTCATTGTTGAAAAACCCGCTGTTGTAACGGTCCTCGACGCCGTCGCTGACCTTGGCCACATCCTTCAGGCGCAGGGCCGCGCCGTCGGCATAGTGGATGATCAGCGATTCGTAATCCTTGGCTTTCTCCAGCTGGTCGTTGGCCTGCACCTGCCAGAGACGCTCGCCGTCCTCCACCGAACCCTTGGGCCGGCGTACGTTGGCATTGGCGATGGTTTTGCGCACATCGTCCAGCGCTACGCCGTACTGGTTGAGCGCCTGGGGTTCGAGTTCGATACGCACGGCCGGCAGGGAGCTGCCGCCGATCTGCACTTCGCCGACGCCCTGCACCTGGGACAGGCTCTGGGACAGGATGGTCGAGGCCAGGTCGTACAGCTGACCCTTTTCCAGCACATCCGAGGTCAGCGACAGCACCATGATCGGCGCCTGGGACGGGTTGACCTTCTTGTAGGTCGGCATGCTGCGCATCCCGCTCGGCAACAGGTTGCGCGAAGCGTTGATCGCCGCCTGCACTTCCCGCGCCGCACCGTTGATGTCACGGTCGAGGTCAAATTGCAGGATCACCCGGGT
Organism: Pseudomonas azerbaijanoccidentalis; assembly: GCF_019145495.1. Lineage (GTDB taxonomy): Bacteria > Pseudomonadota > Gammaproteobacteria > Pseudomonadales > Pseudomonadaceae > Aquipseudomonas > Aquipseudomonas azerbaijanoccidentalis. Next base: position 791,203 of record NZ_JAHSTU010000001.1, read on the forward strand.
CGAGCCTTGGCTTGAGCGGCTGCTCATGGTGTTGACCCCGGCGATGGCGCCGAAGGAGCGTTCCAGCGGCGTGGCCACGGTCGATGCCATGACCTCCGGGCTGGCGCCAGGCAGGCTGGCCTGGACCACGATCACCGGAAAGTCCATTTGCGGCAACGGCGACACCGGCAACAGGCCGAAGCTCACGCCACCCAGCAACATGATCGCCAGGCTCAGCAGCATGGTCGCTACCGGGCGCTTGATGAAAGGACCGGAGAGGTTCATGGCTGCTCTACCGCTTCCACAGGCTCAGGCTTGCGCCCCCAGCGCCGGCCGAGACGGTCGAAATACAGGTAGATCACCGGGGTGGTGAACAGCGTCAGCACCTGGCTCAGCAACAGCCCGCCCACCATCACCAGACCCAACGGCTGACGCAGTTCCGCACCGGAGCCGGTGGCCAGCATCAACGGCACCGCACCGAACAAAGCCGCCAGCGTGGTCATCAGGATCGGCCGGAAACGCAGGAGCGCGGCTTGATAGATGGCCGTCTGCGGGTCCATGCCCTGATTGCGCTCGGCGTCGAGGGCGAAGTCGATCATCATGATCGCGTTCTTCTTGACGATACCGATCAGCAAAATGATGCCGATGATCGCGATCATCCCCAGGTCGTTGCCACTAAGGATCAATGCGAGCAAGGCGCCAACCGCCGCCGAGGGCAAGGTCGAAAGGATGGTGATCGGATGGATGTAGCTCTCGTAGAGCACGCCCAGCACGATGTACATGGTCACCACCGCCGCCAGTATCAGCAGCAATGTGCTCGACAACGAAGCCTGGAACGCTTCGGCTGCGCCCTGGAATTGGGTTTGCACGCCAATCGGCATGCCAATGTCTTTTTGCACTTGCTCGATGATCTCGACCGCATGCCCCAACGCCACGCCCGGCGCGAGGTTGAACGACATCATCACCGCCGGGAACTGGCCGATGTGGGTGATCGCCAGTTGCGCCTGACGCTCTTCGATACGCGCCAGGCTGGACAAGCGCACCTGCCCGCCGTCGGTGGTCTTGACGTGGATCTGGTCCAGCGCCTGCGGGCCGATTTTCTCGCCGGACTGCGATTGCAGCACCACGCGATACTGGCTGGCCTGGGTGTAGATTGTGGAAATCTGCCGCTGCCCGAAGGCGTCATACAGCGCATCGGTGATGTTCGACACCGAGACCCCGAGCCGCGACGCCGCATCACGGTCGATCACCAGATAGACCTGCAGTCCCTTGTCCTGCAAATCGCTGGCGACGTCGGTCAGGTCTGGCTGTTGTGCCAAAGCCTCGACCAGTCGCCCGCTCCACAGGCTCAGCAGTTCAGAATCAGGCGACGACATGCTGAACTGGTACTGCGTGCGGCTGACCCGGTCCTCGATGGTCAGGTCCTGTACCGGCTGCATGAACAGGCGGATACCCACCAGTTTGTCCAGCTCGGGTTGCAGCCGTGCAATGACCTCGGTCGCGCTCAGGTCACGGTCACGGTGGGCCTTGAGGTTGATCAGCAACCGGCCACTGTTGAGCGTCGAGTTATCGCCATCGACACCGATGTAGGACGACAGGCTCTCGACCGCAGGGTCTGCGAGGATGACCTTGGCCAATTCTTGCTGACGCTCGCTCATCGCCGCGAAGGAAATGGATTGCGGCGCCTCGGAAATACCCTGGATCACCCCGGTGTCCTGCACCGGGAAAAAGCCTTTGGGCACGACCATGTACAGAAACACCGTCAGCGCCAATGTGCCGATGGCCACCATCAGGGTCAGCGGCTGGTGCCTGAGCACCCACTGCAACTTGCGCCCGTACGCCGCGATCATCCAGTCGATGACCGCACCGCTGGCCCGGTAGAAGCGGCCCTGCTCTTCTTCCTTGGGCTCACGCTTGAGCAGACGCGCGCACATCATCGGCGTCAGCGTCAGGGACACCACGAGGGAAATCAGGATCGCAACCGCCAGGGTAATGGCAAACTCGCGGAACAAACGCCCCACCACATCGGCCATGAACAACAGCGGAATCAGTACGGCGATCAGCGACAGGGTCAGGGAAATCAGGGTGAAGCCGATCTGTTTGGCGCCCTTGAGCGCCGCATTCAGCGGGCTGTCGCCCTCTTCGATAAACCGGGAAATGTTCTCCAGCATGACGATCGCATCATCCACCACAAAACCGGTGGCGATGGTCAGGGCCATCAGGGTCAGGTTATTGACCGAGAACCCCGCCAGGTACATCACGCCGAAGGTGCCGATCAGCGACAGCGGCACGGCCACCGACGGGATGATCGTCGCGCTGGCCCGACGCAGAAAGAGGAACGTGACCATGACCACCAGTGCAATGGCGATCAACAGTTCGTGTTGCACATCCTTGACCGAGGCTCGAATGGTTTGAGTACGGTCGGTGAGCACCACCACGTCGAGTCCGGCCGGGAGGTTGTCGGTGATGCTCGGCAGCAAGGCCTTGATCCGGTCGACCACTTCGATGACGTTGGCACCGGGCTGACGCTGGATGTTCAACAGCACGGCCTGGTTTTCGTTGGCCCACGCGGCCAGACGCTCGTTCTCGGCGCCATCGACGATTTCCGCGACATCCTTGAGGCGCAGCGGCGCACCGTTGGCGTAGGCCAGGATCAGGTTGGCGTAGTCCTTGGGCGAAGTCAGTTGATCGTTTGCATCGAGCATCGACACCCGGGTCGGGCCGTCGAAGTTGCCCTTTGGCTGGTTGACGTTCGAGGCGCTAATCAGCGTGCGCACGTCCGACAGGTTCAAACCGTTGGCCGCCAGAGCCTCGGGATTGACCTTGATCCGCACCGCCTGACGCTGGCCACCAGCAATGCTGACCATGCCGACGCCGCTGATCTGGGCAATTTTTTGCGCCATGCGGGTATCGACCAGATCATTGAGCTTGGGCAACAGCATGGTTTTGGAGGTGATAGCCAGGGTCAGTACCGGCGTGTCGGCCGGGTTGACCTTGTTGTACACCGGCGGTGCCGGCAGGTCCGTGGGCAGCAGATTGGTGGCGGCGTTGATGGCCGCCTGGACCTGCTGCTCTGCCACGTCCATGTTGATGTCGAGGCTGAAACGCAGGGTCAGCACCGACGCACCACCGGAACTGGTGGAGGCCATTTGCGTCAGACCGGGCATTTGCCCGAATTGTCGTTCAAGCGGCGCGGTGACGGCGCTGGTCATGACATCCGGGCTGGCACCGGGATAAAGGGTCATGACGCGAATGGTCGGGTAATCGACCTGAGGCAAGGCCGACACGGGCAGCAACCGATAAGCAATCACGCCGGCCAGAATAATGGCCAGCATGCTCAGCGTGGTCGCTACCGGGCGAAGGATGAACAGCCGCGAGAGATTCATGCGCCGCCCTTTTTCGCCTTGTCAGCGGGTGCCGGCTCAGCCGAGTTGGCTGCGGATTTGCCCTGCAAATGGCCAGCCGGGCTGGTGGGCACTTGCTGCGGATCGTTGACCACTTCCACGTCACTGCCATCCTTCAAGCGGTCGGTGCCTTCCAGCACCACGCGATCACCGGCGGAAAGGCCTTCGGTGACCACGGTGTTCTCACCGTCGCTGGCACCGATTTTCAACTGGCGGATCTTGACCTTCTTGTCGCCGTCCAGGGCATAGACGAATGTGCCGTTGGTGCCGAACTGAATGGCGGCGGAAGGCGCGAGCACCACGCCTTTGAGCGTATCCGCCAGCAGGCGCACATTGACGAACTGATTGGGAAACAGCGCCTGGTCGCGGTTCTCGTAGCGCGCCTTGAATTTCAGGGTGCCGGTGGTGACATCGATCTGGTTGTCCAGGCTTTGAAGTACGCCGGTGGCCTGCAATTTGGTGTCGCCGCGATCCCAGGCTTCGGCCGGCAGTTTCGCGCCGCTGCGATAGCGAGCGAGCACGGTGTCGAGGCTGTTTTCCGGCAAGGTAAAGGCCACGCTGATCGGCTGCGTCTGGGTGATGATCGCCAGCGCCGTGGTGTCGTTGGCCGCTACCAGGTTACCGACGTCAAGTTGGCGAAGGCCAACGCGGCCGGCGATGGGCGCGCGGATACGGGTGAATTCGAGATTGAGCTTGGCGTCGTTGACCGCCGCCTGATTAGTCTTGACCGTGCCCTGGTATTGACCGACCAGTGCGACGGCGGTGTCCAGGGTTTGCTTGGCAATGCTGTCTTCGCGGTACAAACCGGTATAACGCTCGACATCTACCTGAGCGTTCTTCAGTTGCGCCTGATTCTGCAACAAAGTGCCTTCGGCCTGGAGCAACGCATTCTGGTAAGGACGCGGATCAATCTCGGCCAGCAGATCGCCAGCCTTGACCATCTGCCCTTCCTCAAAAGAAATCTTGATCAGTTCCCCGCCTACGCGGCTGCGCACATTAATGGTGTTCAGCGCAGTCACGGTGCCCAGCGCCTTGTAATACAGCGGGAAGTCGCCGGTGACCGCTGGCGCCACACGCACCGGAACCGGCCCGGTAGCACCGCCGAACCCCGGACGCATTCCGCCCGCCTTGCCCGTGTGCCCGGCCACGGCTTTCTGCTGCGCACCCTCTTTGGGCCCAGCACTGCCAGGCCAGAATTTCCAGCACAGGGCGGCGATGACCAGCAGGACAAGCAGGCCGAACAGCCAGCGACGGGGACTACGGGAAGCGGAGGATTGCATTGAGTGATCAACCATTGGGCGCGTGGGCTTTCTTTACATGAGGCTGAACGATAAGCACTGGCGGGTCTTAAGCAAAGCGCCTTTACCGGCAATTTACCTTCGGCTTACGTAACAGGAGATTTATCCAAGACACTGAAACACAAATGAAAACGGCCTGGACAGGGCCAGGCCGTTAACAATTGTAAAACCAGACTTACTTCAGAACAGCGAGTGCCGCTTCGTAGTTCGGTTCTTCAGCGATTTCCTTGACCAGTTCGCTGTGCAGCACGTTGTCGTTTTCGTCCAGCACGACGACGGCACGAGCGGTCAGGCCTTTGAGCGGGCCGTCAGCGATGGCCACGCCGTAGTTCTCGATGAACTCGGCACCGCGCAGGGTCGACAGGTTCTGGACGTTTTCCAGGCCTTCGGCGCCGCAGAAACGCGCCTGGGCGAACGGCAGGTCAGCGGAGATGCACAGCACCACGGTGTTGGCGACATCATTGGCCTGGGCGTTGAACTTGCGCACGGACGTGGCGCAGGTCGGGGTGTCAACGCTTGGGAAGATGTTCAGCACTTTGCGCTTGCCGGCAAAGTCTTTCAGGGTGACGTCGGACAGATTGCCGGCAACCAGGGAAAAGGCTGGCGCCTTGGAACCGGCTTGAGGCAGTTGGCCGTTGACTTGAACCGGATTGCCTTTAAGAGTGACTTGAGCCATGAACGGAGTCCTTCTGAACGTTGTGATGGAGAATTTTGACGAGGCAGAAGTTAACCACGAAATTGTCCGACGACCTACCCCGAATACAAAACTTGTATACACCGCCAAACCCTGTAGGAACGAGCCTGCTCGCGATTTCGACTTATCAGTCACCACGACAAGAAATGTACTACAGCTGGTTTAAAAATTTTTGCCATTGCTGTCGATCCAGGCGAGCGTCATTCGACTAGAACTGAATAATTCAAATCCAGCGGAGAGACCACCATGCGCTTCATGATCATCATTAAAGCAAGCAAAGACTCCGAAGCCGGCGTCATGCCCAGCCAGGAACTGCTGACCGCCATGGGCAACTACAACGAAGAACTGGCCAAGGCCGGCATCCTGCTCGCCGGCGAAGGCCTGCACCCCAGCAGCAAAGGCACCCGCGTGCGCTTCTCCGGCGACAAGCGCACGGTCATCGACGGCCCCTTCGCCGAAACCAAAGAACTGATCGCTGGCTTCTGGCTATGGCAGGTGAAGTCCAAAGAAGAAGCCATCGAATGGGTCAAACGCTGCCCGAACCCAATGCCGGGCACGGAGCCCGAAATCGAAATCCGTCAGGTCTTTGAAATGGAGGATTTCGGCGAGGAACTGACACCGGAGTTACGCGAGCAGGAAGAGCGGGCGTTTGGGCAATCGCGCAAACACTAACAATCGAGTCGCAGCTGATCGCCCCAGCCACAGTGTGGGGCGATTAAACGGTTGCTTTGAAATACGAAACAGCCATTGCATTAACTTTTTAGTACACAAAAATACTGAGATTTTGCACACAAAACTAAGTAATTAATCCCTTCGACTGGCTAATTGGTGGTTAGCTGCTAGCGTCAACCAGACGTGTCCTACAGGCTTGATAGCAAAAGAGATTACGTCGTTAACGGCCAGCAAGTGCCGGGTTGTCCAATGAGCCACCAGGGAACCGGGGAATCATGTCGAACAAATTGGGGATGCACGCCTTTCTTCTGGCGACGTCGTTTGTGCCTTTCCTATTGGCCAACGCGGATGACGCCGAGACCGCCAACAAAAGCAACAACCCGCTGAACATCGCGCCGGGGATGAGTCTGCAGGACTACTACACGCCGAAGTACTACGACTCCAATATCCACAGCAATGACGTGCTGGTGCGCGGCACCCTGCCGATTGCACCCAACGACTTCATTGGCGTGCCGCAATTAATACGCGTCACTGCGCCGATCAGCACTCGTCCCGATCCGAACAGCGGCTACAGCACCGGTGAAGGCGATCTGAACGTGTTCGATATCTTCCTGCTCAAGACCGAAGGCGTGCAGTTGGGCGTTGGCCCGATGATCACCGCGCCGACCGCCGATCAGGACGAGTTGGGCACCGGTAAATGGCAAGGTGGCCTGGCTGCCGTAGCCATCGACGCCTCTCCCCGTGGCCTGCTGGGGGCGCTGGTGCAGTACCAGAGTTCTTTTGCAGGTGACAGCGACCGGCCTCATGTCGAAAGCGCAACCATGCAGCCCTTCATCATCCACAACCTGGACAAAGGCTGGTACCTGCGCTCGACCGGCACCTGGACCTTCGACCTGAAAAACGACACTCACTACATCCCCCTCGGTTTGGGGGGCGGCAAAGTGTGGAAATCCGGGTCAAATATCCTCAACGCTTTCATCGAACCGCAGTGGACCGTGGACCACAAAGGCGATGGCCTGCCGAAATTCACGCTGTATGCCGGCCTCAACGTCACATTTGGAAAATGAGGAAATCGCCATGCACATCGCATTACTCGCAGTCGGTTTCAGCCTGATGACCATGTTCGTCAGTTGCGGTGTCGGTGCTCAGGACCTCGATACCCGATGCGGCTACACCACGACCGCCGGATAACGCTCGCTTTTGCAACAAGGACGCAAGATGAACCACCGTAATTTGCTCGTGACCGCTGTGACCCTCGCCGTCAGCACCAGTGCCTGGGCCGACTTCACGGCCACGCCGGAACAAGCCCGGGGCATCGCCAAGGAAGCCTATTTGTATGGGTTCCCGGTCGTAGAGATGTACAAGACCCTCTATACCCAGGCCGTGGACAAGAAGAGTTCCAACTTCAAGGCCCCCTTCAACGAGATCGGCAACACGGCCAAGGCTTTCACGGCCAAAGACACCGCGTTCGTCACGCCGAATGCCGACACGCCCTACTCCTTCGTCTGGATGGATTTGCGCGCCGAACCGCTGGTGCTGACCCTGCCACCCATCGAGGAACACCGTTACTACTCCGTGCAACTGATTGACGCCTACACGCAAAACTTCGCGTACCTGGGCACCCGCAGCACGGGAAACAATGGCGGCCACTTCATGATTGCCGGCCCCAACTGGCAGGGCCAGCAACCGCTGAACATCGACCGCCTGCTGCGCAGTGAAAGCAACATCGCCTACGCGCTGTACCGCACGCAGTTGTTCGATGACACGGACCTGGCCAAGGTCAAGCAGATCCAGAAGGGTTACAAGGTCGAAACGCTGAGCCATTACGACAAGCACAAGGCGCCACCTGCCGCGCCGAAGATCGCCTGGCCCAAACCCGTGGCCAACATGAGCGATACCCCGGACCTGTTCCGCTACCTGAATTTCATGCTGGCGTTTGCCCCGGCCCAGGACGTTGAAAAGGATCTTCTCGCCCGGTTCAAAACCATCGGTATCGAAGCCGGCAAGCCATTCGACCTGAGCAAACTGAGCGTCGATCAACGCAAGGCCCTGGAAGATGGCATTGCCGACGCGAAGGCCGAATTCGCCGAGTTCAAGAAAACCAGAGTCGATACCCACGAAGTCACCAGCGGCGACTTTTTCGGCACCCGCGATCACCTCAAAGGCAACTACCTGTACCGCTACGCCGGCGCCAACATGGGCATCTTCGGTAACTCTGCCGAAGAAGCAAATTACATCGGTTACTTCGTCGACAAGGATGGCCAACCGGTCGATGCCTCGAAACACGACTACACGCTGCATTTCGCCAAGGGCGCCCTGCCCCCGGCCGACGCCTTCTGGTCGCTGACGATGTACAACGGCAAAAACAAGTTGCTGGTGGCCAACCCGCTCAATCGCTACTTGATCAATTCGCGCATGTTGCCCGACCTCAAACTCGATGCCGACGGCGGCGTGACCCTTTACCTACAAAAGAAAGCACCCGCCAAGGAACTGCAAAGCAACTGGCTTCCGGCGCCGGACGGGCCGTTCTATGGCGTGCTGCGCCTCTACCTGCCAAAACCGGAAGTCACCAGCGGCCAATGGAAAATGCCGTTGCTGACACCCGTTAATCAACAAAACCAGTAAGCGGAGTCAATCATGGTGAAGCAGTACGTAGTGCGCCCCTTGTTGGCGCTGTGCATGGTTGGCGGCAGTCCGCTGGTGTTGGCCGTCGAGGGCGGTGTCGGCCGACCGATCACCGGGCAGCAGGTTTTTTCCAATGCCGGGATCGTGCCGCCGGAACCAGGCTGGGTGATGTCCCTGACCAGCATCTGGTATGACGGTGATCTGAAGGGCAACTCTCAGATACCGATAGGCGGCGCAATCAGTAGCGATCTGGACATGAAGGTCTCCTACACCATGGCCAACTTCACCCATGTCTGGGACACCGGCAAAGGCCGTTGGAACTACGCCTCAGCCATCGGCGTGCCGGTACAACACACCGATGTCAGCGCGAGCATCACGGGGCCCCGTGGCCGCACCCTGGGCACCGAGGATAAGGCCACGCAGTTTGCCGACATGCTGGTGACGCCGATTGCCGCCGGTTATCACTTCGACGAGGTCAACCACATCTCGTTCTCGATGCCGATCTACGTGCCCACCGGCGCCTACAACGTCGACCGTCTGGCCAATGCAGGGCAGAACACTTACACCTTCATGCCCACCGTGGCCTTCACCCATCTCGACGGCAAAGGCGGCGAGTTCACCCTTGACACCGGGCTGGAGTTCTACACCGAGAACGATGAGACGGATTACCAGAACGGCGACCTCTTCACCCTCGATTTGCTGTGGACCCATGGTTTCGGAAATGGCTGGGCGGCCGGCATGGCGGCAGGGTACATCCAGCAGATCAATGATGACTCCGGGGCGGGCGCAACCAGTGGCTTTCGCGGGCGTTCGGTTGGTGCCGGCCCGGCGATCGGCTGGACCGGCAAGTTCGCCGATGCCCAGGCCAACTTCAGCCTGCGCTGGGTGCCGGAGTTCGACACCAAGAACCGGCCTGAAGGCAACGGCATCGCCGCCAACATGACCCTGGCGTTTTTCTAGGAGCAACCATGACCGCACTCAACGACCTCAACGCCCTGCAAGCCAGCATCGCCGAAGCCGTGCTCGGTCAGGACCAGGTGATACGCCAAATCCTGCTCGGCCTGCTAGCCAATGGACACTTGCTGCTGGAAAGTCTGCCGGGGCTGGCCAAGACCCGTACGGTGAAGGCACTGGCCAAACACCTGGACGCGAAGATGAGCCGCATCCAGTTCACGCCCGACTTGTTGCCGTCGGACATCACTGGTGCCGAGGTGCTGCATCAGGTCGAGGGAAAAAACGAGATCCGCTTCCAGCCGGGGCCGCTGTTCGGCAACCTGATCCTGGCCGACGAAATCAACCGCGCGCCGGCAAAGGTTCAGGCTGCACTGCTCGAGGCCATGGAAGAACGACAGATCACTGTGGCCGGCAACAGCCATGCGCTGCCCGAGCTGTTCATTGTCGTCGCGACTCAGAACCCGATTGAACAAGAAGGTACTTACCCGCTGCCGGAAGCGCAGATGGACCGTTTCCTGATGAAGGTGCTGCTGGATTACCCGAACGCGGAAAACGAGAGCCAGGTGTTGCGCCTGTTGCGCGAGGAGGAACAGGCCCTCGGCGCCAAGAGCGCTGCGGCGCAAGGCTTTGAGCTGTCTCAGGACGTAATCTTTGCCGCACGCCGTGAAGTCAGTGCGGTCCACGTGTCCCCCGCCATCGACCGCTACCTGATCGACATCATCAATGCCACCCGCCACCCGGCCGATTACGACGCCGACCTCGGGCGCTGGATCAACATCGGTGCCAGCCCCCGTGGTGGCATCGGCCTGGACCGTTGCGCCCGCGCCGATGCCTGGTTGCAGGGGCAGGATTTCGTCTCGCCGGACAACGTGCGCGCCGTGGTGCACCCGGTACTGCGTCATCGTCTGCAACTGAGCTACGACGCGGTGGCCGATGGGGTGAGTGCCGACCAGGTGCTTGACCGCTTGCTCGATAAAGTGGCGATTCCTGCATGAACGTAGACGGCCTGGCCTATGTCTCTCTGGCGCAGTTGATGGCCCTGGAGTTCAAGGCTCGCGACCTGAGTTTTGTTGCACGCCAGCCGCAAGGCAGCATCCTTGCCGGCAATCACGCGTCACGCTTGCGTGGTCGCGGCTTGAACTTCGATGAGCTGCGTCGCTATCAGCCCGGTGATGATTTGCGTCACCTCGACTGGCGCGCGTCATTGCGCACGGGAAAACCGGTGGTGCGCACCTTCACCGAAGAGCGCGACCGCCCGGCGTTGATCGTGGTCGATCAGCGCATGTCGATGTTCTTCGGCTCGCAGCGCAGCTTCAAATCCGCCGTTGCCGCCGAACTCGGCGCTTTGGCGGCGTGGATGGTGTTCAACGCCGGCGACCGGGTGGGTGGCCTGGTGTTCAACGATCAACGCATCGACAGCATCGCCCCGCTGCGCAGCCGCAAGCGGATCGAGGCGCTGTGCAGCCGCATCGTCGAACAGAACCAGCAACTGAATGCCGGCAACCCCGACGCCGAAGGCCAGGATCAGCTCGACAAGGTCTTACAGCGATGCCTCGCCGTGGCCGGGCACGATCACCTGATCTGCATCGTCAGTGACTTTGCCGGTGCCGGCGAACGGACGCTGCAACTGATGCGCCAGTTGGCGGCACACAACGACGTGATCGCCATGCAGGTCTACGACCCGCTGGCGCTGAACCTGCCAAAAAATGGCCGTTTGCTGATCACCCAAGGGCAGATGCAGGTTGAACTGGCGGTGGACCGTCGCCAGGTGCATCAGCCATTGGGCGATTTTCTCAGCGGGCGCCTCAAGGACGTGGCCACGCTGCTACGTCGCAGTCAGGTGCCGTTGATGATGTTCAGCACCGCCACCGAAGCCCAGGAACAACTGCGCAGTGAATTGGGCAAGCTCAGCGGGAGGCGGCGATGAACCCGAACATTCCGAGCATCGAGCAACTCAAGGAACTGGCTTTGCCGGCACCGATCAGTTATGCGCCCCAGACCTGGGGTTGGTGGGTGTTGCTGGCCGTGCTGGTGGTGACGGCACTGCTGCTGGGCGCACGGCGTTATTGGCAGTGGCGACGTGATCGCTATCGGCGCGAGGCGTTGGCGCGCCTGGCGCAGTTGCAGCAGCGCAGCGGTGACCTGAGTGCGCTGCGCGAATTACCCGAATTGCTTAAGCGCGTCGCGCTCTCCATGCCAAACACTGTCGCTGTAGGAGCAAGCTTGCTCGCGATGGCGCGCGGTCAGTCGCCGACTGTTCTGAATGTACCGGCCTCATCGCGAGCAGGCTCGCTCCCACAGGGGCCTGCGTCGCTGGGGAAAGATGATTGGCAAGTCTTCCTACAGCAGCACCTCAAGCAACCACTTCCCGCTGATTTCAGCCAGCAACTGGCGCAACTCGCTTACGCGCCTGACTCTACTTTGCAAGCCTTGCCACCCGAACAACGCCAGCAGCTGTTCGATACCTGTAAAACCTGGGTGGAGCGTCATCATGTGGCAGCTTGAATACCCGTGGCTGTTAGTGCTGCTGCCATTGCCGTGGCTGGCCTACCGCTATCTGCCCGATTACCGCGAAGCGCGAAGCGCCGTGCGCGTGCCGTTTTTTGGCGCCATGAGCCGTGCTGTGGGCGAAGCGCCCAGTAAAGCCGGTACCCGCAGCAATGCCTGGCAATTGCTGCTGAACCTGCTGGTGTGGGCGCTCCTGCTATTGGCAGCGGCGCGGCCAGTGTTCGTCGAGAAACCCATCGAGCGCCAACAACCGGTGCGCGACTTGATGCTCGCGATCGACTTGTCGCAATCCATGGAAACCACGGACTTCACCGACGCCAGCGGTCAGAAAATCAATCGCCTGGCGGCCGTCAAGGAAGTGGTGCACGGCTTTATCGACAAACGCAAAGAAGACCGCCTCGGCCTGATCGTGTTCGGCAGCGGTGCGTACCCGCAGGCGCCGCTGACCCTTGACCACGCCAGTCTGTCGCTGTTGCTGGACGACACCGGCATCGGCATGGCCGGCCCCAACACGGCGATCGGCGATGCCATCGGCCTGAGCCTGAAACTGCTGGACAAGGCCCACGAACAGGAGAAAGTCTTGATCCTGCTGACCGACGGCAACGACACCAGCAGCGCCATCACCCCGGACCACGCAGCCGAGATGGCCGCCGCCAAAGGCGTGGTGATTCACACTATCGGCATCGGCGACCCGAACGCCGAGGGCGAAGCCAAGGTCAACCTGCAAGGCTTGCAGGACATTGCCAAAACCACGGGTGGGCGTTTCTTCCGCGCCGAAGACCGCCATGCACTGGATCAGGTCTACAGCACCCTCGACCAACTCACCCCGCATCAAGTGAAAACCCTCAGCCACCAACCCAAGCGTGATCTGTTCTGGTGGCCGCTGGGCGCGGCGATTGCGCTGCTTGCGCTGTATCACTTGTGCGCCATGCTGCGCCCGCGTCTGTCCATAATTCGCCAGCGGCAGGAGGCCTGAGATGGAGATCAACCTCAGCGACTTCCACTTCTTGCGCCCTCTCTGGCTGTTGCTGCTGCCCTTCGCCGCGCTGCTGCCGCTGCTGTGGCGGCGCAGCCAGGACCTGCAACGGCGCTTGCGCAGCAACATCGCCGAACACTTACTGCCACACCTGTTGATCACGCCGAAAGATCAGCACTGGCTGCGCCCCGTGCACCTGGTCTGCGCGTTGCTGGTGCTTGGCTCGGTTGCCGCCGCAGGGCCGACCTGGGAACAGGACCGGCCGGACTTTCTGGAGAACCGGGCGCCGCTGCTCATTGCCATCGACCTGTCGCCCTCCATGGATGCCAACGATGTACAACCGACGCGCCTGGAAGCCGCCAAACACAAGCTGCATGACCTGATCCAGCGCCGCGCCGGCGCCCGCAATGCGCTGATCGCCTACGCCGGCAGCGCCCACCTGGTACTGCCGCCCACCGACGACCCGGCTCTGCTCGACACGTTCATTCAGGCACTAAGCAGCGACCTGATCGGCAAACCCGGCAAAGACGTCGGCGCAGTCATTGATCAGGCCAAACGTCTATTGGCCGCAGAAAAAACACCCGGCACCCTGCTGTTGATCACTGATGGCGCAGACACCTCGGCCCTCGGCGTTCTGGATAAAAAACTCGACAACAGCGCGCTGCAAGTGTTGATTCTGGCCGTCGGCAGTGAGGACGGCGGCATCATCAACGATGCCAGTGGCCAGCCGCGCATCGACAGCAATGGCCGCCCTGAACTGGGCAGTTTTGATCAAGGCGCGCTAAAGCAGTTGGCGTCTGCGCTGGATGCGCCGCTGGGCAGCCTGACGCTTAACAACGACGATCTGGACTGGGTCGAACTGCATGCTCGCCAACACTTCCAGGCCGCCAGCGACGAACAGCGCGAATTGCACTGGAAAGACGCCGGCTACTGGATCTGCTGGCCACTGCTGCTGATTGCGTTGTTCAGCGTGCGCAAGGGCTGGAGCCTGAACTGGATGGCCGGCCTGCTGCTGGCCGTGGGGCTCGGATTGCAACCGGCACCGGCGCAGGCCAACGCGTTTACCGATGCCTTTTTCACCCGCGACCAGCAAGGTCGCTGGGCCTTTGAGCACGACCACCTGCCGCAAGCCGCCGCCCTTTTTGTCGACCCCTACTGGAAAAGCGTCGCTGCCTACCATGCCGCCGATTTCGACTTGGCATTGGCCAGCTTCGCGCGGCTGCAAACCCCGCAGGCGTATTTCTACCTGGGCAACATTTATGTGCGGCGCTTCAAGTTCGACCAGGCCATCGCGGCCTACACCCAGGCCTTGAAGTTGCAACCGCAATTCCCCGAAGCCACGGCCAACCTTGCCTTGGCCATCGCGTTGCAGAAAGACACCGAGGACGCGGAGAAAAACGCCCCTGAGGTCAAACCCGACGAGATCAAAATGGACAAGGCGCCGGGCAAGGGTCAGAGCAAATCGGTGCAGACCGAACAAGCCGCATCGGATGAGCAATGGCTGCAAAACCTCAGCACGTCACCGGCGAAGTTCCTGAAACAGAAGTTCAGCTTGCAGGATCAAGCGGGGGCCAAGCCATGAACGCTCTGTTGAATCGAGTGGCGGCCATCGCTAGCAGGCTAGCTCCCACACTGTTTCTATATGCACCACAAATCCCCTGTGGGAGCGAGCCTGCTCGCGATAGCGTGCGCAAAATCAGCAGAATATTCGGCACCGTGCTTATTACCCTGATCAGCCTCAATACCCATGCGGCCGAACCCGAACTGAAAGTCCTCGCCCACCTGCAATCCAACGAACCGGCCATGGTCGGCAGCCTCGTCGAACTGCAACTCGACGTGCTCACCGACACCTGGTTCACCAGCGCCCCCACCCTGCCCGACCTGAAGCTGCCCGGTGCACTGGTGATGCCGCCTGATGGCCATGCTGAACACATTAATCAGAACGTTGATGGCAAGTCCTACAACGGCATGCGCTACAGCTACCTGATCACCCCGAACCTGGCGAAGGGCTTCGATATACCGCCGCTGACGGTGCGCGCCACGCCCGGCCAGGCCACTGCCGAATTGAGCGCACAGAGCCAACCCGTGCAGTTCACTGCGACCCAACCGCCAGGTTTCCAGGCGGGGGAACCCGTGCTGGTGGCCCAAGGGTTGCGCTTGACGCAAAAAACCATCAATTCGGCCACCCCGCTGAAGGTTGGCGACAGCATCACCCGTGAACTGACGCTCCAGGCCGACGGCGCCCTGGCCATGTCGTTGCCCACGCCCACACTGGTTGATATCCGCGGTTTGAGCCGTTACGCGAAGTCCCCGCAGGTCAATAACCTGGATGACGGCCGGGGCAATTTCAACGGTGGCCAACGCATCGATACTGTGACGTACCGGATCGACGCTGAGGGGCATTACAGCCTCCCGCCCATCGCCGTGAAATGGTGGGATGCCGGCACCCGGCAAACCCGCACGGCACAAGTGCCTGCGATCGATTTCGACGCCGCCGCCAACAGCGCCTACAAACCGGTGTTCTCAATCACAGAAGACCTGAAAAAACTCGGCCAGCAAAACAATCTGCACCTGTCCGGCTACGGCTTCGGCGCATTGGCGTTGCTTCTCTGCATTGCCGGGCTTGGCTGGTTCGCGCGTCCATTTTGGTTGCGCGCTCGCAGTGCCTGGCAGGCTCGGCGCAGTGCCCGGCACACGGAATGGCTGCAATCGGCTGACTACGCCTGGCAGCAAATCCCCTCGCAACTGGACGCCACCCCTGCGCAATTGAGTGCGGTGTACCTGTGGACCCGTCGCAGCCACAAGACCCTGAAACTCACCAGTCTGGGTCCGCGACTGCAAGCACTGTTACGCGCCTGTTACGGCCGCCAGCCAACAAAAGATCAGGCAATGCACCAACTCAAGAAATCCTTGACTACGCTGCATAGTCAGACCGAACGCGACAAACAATCAGTTGCTCCCGCGCTGCGACCACTCAATCCCGTTCACGAGAAGGATTTCCCATGATGAACCCGATATCACTGCGCCAGTTTCACGGGTTTAAGTTTTTGCTGACAGTGGCCTTGAGCCTGCCCCTGCTGGTACAAGCTGCCGAGCCACTGCCCTCCTGGAACGACGGCCCGTCGAAGAAGAACATCATCGAGTTCGTCCAGGCCGTGACCGATCAAAGCAGCAAGGACTTCGTCAAACCCGAGGATCGCATCGCGGTATTCGACAACGACGGCACCTTGTGGAGCGAGCAACCGATGTACTTCGAATTGCTGTTCTCCCTTGAAGAGGTCAAGCGCACGGCACCTCAACACCCGGAATGGAAAACCACCCAGCCCTTCCAGGCCGTGCTCGAGAACGACCACAAGGCCCTGGCTGCCACCGGCATGGATGGCCTGCTGAAAATCGTTGGTGCGACTCACTCAGGCATGACCACCGAAGCCTTTGACGATTACGCCAAAACCTGGCTGACGCAGGCGCGCCACCCGAAGACCGGCAAGCCCTACACCGAAATGATCTTCCAGCCAATGCTGGAAATGCTCGACTACCTGCGCAGTCAGGATTTCAAGACCTACATCGTGTCCGGTGGCGATACCGGCTTCATGCGGGCCTTCGCCGAGAAGGTCTACGGCATTCCACCCGAACAGGTCATCGGCACCACGTTCGTCACAACGTTTGATTACAAGGACGGCAAGGCGTCGATCCTGCGCACACCAAAACTGGCGCACAACGACGATGGGCCGGGTAAACCGGTGAGCATCGATGCGGTGATTGGCCGTCGTCCGATCCTTGCGTTCGGTAACTCTGACGGCGACCTGCAAATGCTGCAGTGGACGGCCGCCGGGGACGGCAAACGATTCATGGGGTTGGTGCATCACACCGATGCCAAACGCGAATGGGCCTATGACCGTCAATCGAAGATCGGGCATCTGGACAAGGCCCTGGACGAAGCGAACAAACGTGGCTGGACCGTCGTCGACATGGCCGCCGAATGGCGCCGGATCTATCCGTTCGATGCCGCCACAACCGGGCAACAGTAAAAGCAGAAGACGTAATGCAGGACCGCAATACACGTTTGTCGCACAGAGCGACGTCAGTAAAAGGAGCCAGTCAGATGACTCGCATACGCAAGTGGCTACCGAAACTCGCCCTGGTGGCGACCTCGGTCATGGCGATTTCGGCGACAGCCGCAGCCGCCGACAAACCCAACATCCTCGTGATCTTTGGCGACGACATCGGCCAGACCAACATCAGTGCCTACTCAATGGGCGTGGTTGGCTACAAAACTCCGAACATCGACCGTATCGCCAAGGAAGGCATGATGTTCACCGACTATTACGCGGAGAACAGCTGCACGGCAGGACGATCATCGTTTATTACCGGGCAGTCGGTGCTGCGTACCGGTCTGTCGAAAGTCGGCTTGCCGGGTGCGACTGTCGGCCTGCAAAAACGCGACATCACTATCGCCCAGGCACTCAAATCGCAGGGTTACGCCACCGGCCAGTTCGGCAAGAACCACCTCGGTGACCGCGATGAGTACCTGCCGACCAACCACGGTTTCGACGAGTTCTTCGGCAACCTGTATCACCTCAACGCCGAAGAAGAGCCGGAGCGTGAAAACTGGCCCAAGGACAACCCGGAGTTCACCAAAGCCTTCACTCCGCGAGGCGTGATCCACAGCTTCGCCGATGGCAAGATCGAAGATACCGGCGCCTTGAACACCAAGCGTATGGAAACCATCGACGACGAAACCACGGCCGCAGCCCAGGCGTTCATCGAGAAACAGGCCAAGGCGGATAAACCCTTCTTCGTCTGGATGAACACCACCCGCATGCACTTGTTCACCCACGTGCGTGAGTCGATGAAAGGCCAGAGCGGTATGGCCGGCAACGAGTATGCGGACGGCATGGTCGAGCATGACGGCGACGTCGGCAAATTGCTGAAAACCCTCGACGACCTGAAAATCGCCGACAACACCATCGTCGTTTACACCACCGACAACGGCCCGAACCAGTTCTCCTGGCCGGACGCGGCGACCACGCCGTTCCGTAACGAGAAGAACTCCAACTGGGAAGGTGCCTATCGCGTGCCCGCCATGGTGCGCTGGCCAGGCAAGATCAAGGCCGGGGAAATCTCCAACGAGATGTTCTCGGGCATGGACTGGTTCCCGACCCTGCTGGCGGCCGTGGGTGAGCCCGACGTCAAAAACAAACTGCTCAAAGGATGGGCGCCGACTTCCGGCGGCACCAATTTCAAGGTGCACCTGGACGGCTACAACCAACTGCCCTACCTGACTGGTCAACAGCCAAAAGGCGAACGTAAGGAGTACTACTACTTCAACGACGATGGCGTACTGGTTTCCATGCGTTACGACAACTGGAAAGCGGTGTTCTGCGAACAACGTGCGCCAGGCGGGTTCAAGGTGTGGAGCGAGCCGTTCGTGTGCCTGCGAGTACCGAAGATCTTCAACCTGCGCATGGACCCGTATGAACGTGCTGACGTGGTTTCCGATCAATACTATGACTGGACCACCAAGAACGTTTACCTGACCGAAGTGGCGATCATGAAGTCCGCAGCGTTCCTGCAGACTTTCGTTGACTATCCACCAAGCCAGCGTCCGGCGAGCTTCAGCATCGACCAGATCCGCGAGGCGGTAGATGCCAAAATCGCTGAAAAAGTAAAAGCGGCACAGTAAAACCGTTGGACCGCCGTTCGCCTTGATCGGCGAGCGGCCTTTTTCCAGGGAATGCAAACACATCCCCTGTCGGAACTGCCGCAGGCTGCGATCTTTTGACGTTCAGCCGTCAAGATAAAAGATCGCAGCCTGCGGCAGCTCCTACGCTGATTGACGTTTATATTGCCCATTGCACAAGGCAACAAATCCATGTCCTCACGTGTCGCCAGTAAGTCGTCGGCCATACCTGCCCCTCAAGTCGCCTCCCCGGCGCTGCTGATTCCCGCGTTGTTGCTGTTCGTTTCCGGTGCCGCGGCGCTGGTGTACCAGGTGTTGTGGATCAAGCAGTTGTCGTTGGTGGTTGGCGTCGAGGTGTACGCCATCACCACCGGGATCAGCGCGTTTTTTGCAGGATTGGCCCTGGGTGGCTTGTTGTTCGGGCGTTGGGCGGACACGTTGCGCCAACCGCTTCTGCTATACGCCGGGCTGGAAGTGCTGGTGGCGATACTCGGGGTTGGCGCGACTTTCGCCATGAGCCTGGCGGCCAGCCCGTTTGCCTGGCTTGAACAGCATGTAGGCCTGCTGGCGTGGGTGTTGCCCTTTGCACTGGTGGGCATTCCAGCGTTGTTGATGGGCGGCACCCTACCGGTGCTGGTCCGCTCCCTTGCGACCGATCCGCTACAACTGGGCAAGGCTGGCGGTCACCTGTACGCGGCGAACACTGCCGGCGCCATCGCGGGTACATTGCTCGCCGCATTCGTGTTGATCGCCGCGCTGGGTGTGCGTGGCAGTGCTTTGGCCGCCGCCATGCTGAACCTGCTGGCCGCCGCCGGCGCCTTGTGGTTTCAACGCCAGCGCCCGTTACTCGAAGAAGCGTCGGCCAAGCCTCACACCGAGAAAGTGCCCGACCGCCTGGCACTCTGGCTGTATTCGATAGCCGGCGGCGTGGCGCTGGGCTACGAAGTGGTCTGGTCGCAATCGATCGTGCAGTTCATGAGCACACGCACGTATGCGTTTGCCGTGGTCCTGGCCACCTACCTCACCGGTTTGTTCCTGGGCAGTGCCCTGCTCGCCCGTCGGGTCGATCGCCTGCGCGATCCGTGGGGTGTGTTCGGTTTGCTGATTGCCGGTGCCGGACTGGTCGCCCTGTTGGAAATCGCCTTGCTGGGCAGATGGCTGGTGTTCGCCCAAACCACGGTCGAAGCCTGGGTGTTGTCGTTCGGCGCCAGCGAATTACTCGGCATGAGTGCACGGTTTGCGGTGGCGGCGCTGAGTATCGTGTTTGTGCCGACCGTATTGCTAGGCGCAGCATTTCCCGTGGCCCTGCGATTGAGCGTCGGCCGCGATCATGTGGGGCGCAATGTCGGTGAAGTGGTGGCGTTCAATACCCTGGGCGGCATCATCGGTGTGATGCTCTGCGGGTTTGTCCTGATCCCGCTGCTGGGGCTGGTTCGTACCTTGGGATTGTTGGCCATTATCGCCGCTGGCATTGGCTACTTCGCAGTGCGCAAAGGTCATGGCGTGAAGAAAGGCCGGCGTCAGGCGGTGGTCGCGATCGGTCTGGTGGCTGTGGCGCTGGTGGTGTTTACCCCGGCCAACAAACTGGCCAGCCTGCTGCCCGGCGCACGCAACGGCACCTTGAACTTCTACGAAGAAGGACGTGGCGGAACCGTCGCCGTTGTCAGCCAAGGCAAGGGACAGAAAACTTTCGAGCGCTTGTATATCCAGGGCGTATCGAACACCGGCGACGCCATGCCATCGCTGCGCTACATGCGGATTCAGGCGTTGCTGCCATTACTGATCCACAACGGCGAACCCCGCTCGGCACTGGTGATTGGCTTTGGCACCGGCATCACCGCCGGTGCCCTGACACAATATCCGGGCCTTGAGCAACGTGTGGTCGCCGAACTGCTGCCGGCGGTGGTCAAAGCCGCGCCGTTGTTCAAGGGCAACTTCAATGCTGCGAGCCATTCCGGCGTCGACGTGCGGCTGCGTGATGGCCGTCAGGAATTGCTGCGCAACCCGCAGCGCTATGACTTGATTACCCTCGAACCACCTCCGCCCTCCGCGGCCGGCGTGGTGAATCTGTACTCGCGCGACTTCTACCAACTGGCTGCCAGCCGATTGAACAAACAAGGCCTGGTCGCGCAATGGCTGCCGCTGCCAACCCAGAACATCGACGATTCGCGCTCGCTGGTGCGCAGCTTCCTCGATGTTTACCCCTACGCTAGCCTGTGGACCAGTGAGTTCCATGAAATGCTGTTGGTGGGGTCGATGGAGCCGATTGAACTGGATGCGACAAAAATCAGCGAACGCTTCCAGCAGGACAGCGTGCGCAGCACCTTGCAGGACGTGGGCATTGGCTCGGCGGCCGCTTTGCTAGCCACCTGGGTGACCGACCGAGCGGGCCTTGAGCGTTTTGCGGCGAATGCGCAGCCGGTGACCGACGATCAACCGCGTATCGAATACGCGCCGTGGGTACGGGCCAAGGAGATCACGCGCGTGTTGCCCGCGTTACTGGATCTGCGCATCGCGCCACCGCTGTTGAACGCCGATCAGGGATTTACCGAGCGGATGAACACCCACCAGCAACGCCTGATGCAGTTCTACCGCGCAAGCCTCCATGCCTATGACGGCGATCGTGAAGCGTGGAGCCGGGATATTCGCGAAGTGATGCGCGGGGATGGCGGGAATCCGTATTTCCGGTGGTTTGTCGGAGAATGACAGATCGCTATCGCTGGCAAGCCAGCTCCCACAGGGTGTTGTGTCGTACCCGGATGTTATGCACTACGCCAAACTTGTAGGAGCTGGCTTGCCAGCGATGAGGCCAGCAGTATCATCACCATCATTTGACACACGCCGGCCTTCCGGCAAAGCTGCATCGAGCATGAACGCGCGCCTGACGGCAAACGCACCTGGACCACGGAAGTCGCAATGCCGAAAGATAAAAATAAAGCAGTAACCCCAAACCCTGATTCGCGCCCTACCCTGATGAGTCGCTATCTGTTCCCTGTCACCATCGGCATCCTGCTTCTGGCGGTCGTAGGTATCGGCTGGTTTCTGCTCGGCAACAACTCCGCGCCGACAACCTACGTGCCACCCAGCACACCTGTTGCGCAGCCGGCCAAACCACAACCAAAACCGGTGGCCATGGCACCGGCAACAATGGTCGACGAGCAGCAATGCCAAGGCTGCCACAGCGCCCAGGTCAAGGATTGGCAAGGCTCCCATCACCAACTGGCGATGCAGGAGGCCAATGCCGAAACCATGCTCGGCGATTTCAACAACGTCACGTTCAAGGCGGAAAACGAAACCACCCGTTTCTCGCGCAAGGACAACGACTTCTGGGTCAACACCCCGGGGATCGACGGCAAGAACGCCGACTTCAAAGTCGCCTACACCTTCGGCATCGCGCCGCTGCAACAGTATTTGATCGAGGTCGGTGAAGGCCGCTTGCAAGCGCTGGGCATCGCCTGGGATACCGAAAAAAACCGCTGGTTTCATCTGTATCCCGGCCAGGGCGTGACCTTCAAAGACCCGTTGCACTGGAGCAAACCGAGCCAGAACGCCAACTTCATGTGCGTCGAGTGCCACACCACTGGCTACAAACGAAACTTCGATGCGGCAAAAAACACCTTCGACAGTCAGTGGAACAGCCTCGGCGTCGGCTGTCAGGCCTGCCATGGCCCGGCTTCCAACCACCTGGAATGGACCGCGAAAAAAACCGACCTGATCCACGCCGGGTTTGCCGTCGACCTCAAGGACAAAAACGCCACGGTCGAAATTGAAACCTGCGCCCGCTGCCACTCCCGACGCGCACCACTGGGCGATGGTTTTACCGTCGGCAACCGGCTGATGGATGATTACCTTCCAAGTCCCCTGACCCGCGAACTGTATGCGCTGGACGGCAAGATCAAGGATGAAGTGTTCGAGCACGGTTCCTTCGCCCAAAGCAAAATGTTCGACAAGGGCGTGCGTTGCAGCAACTGTCACAACCCGCACAGCACCGAACTCAAGGCGCCAGGCAACGGTGTCTGCCTGCAATGCCACAACACCGCCGGCAAGACCCCGGTTGAAGGGGTCGACGGTAAAGGCCTGCAAGCAAAAAATTACGATTCTATTGAACACACCCGCCACACGATGGGCCAACCAGGCTCGCAGTGCGTCGATTGCCATATGCCCGGCAAGTTCTACATGGGCAATGATTTCCGCCATGACCACAGCTTCAGCATCCCCAACCCGGAACGGGCGACAAAACTCGGTACACCTGACGCCTGCCTGACGTGTCACCAGGGTAAGGCCGGAGACAAGGTCACCGAGCAATTCAAATTGTGGAGCAGTGCCAGCCCAGCGCAGGCCCCGCGTTACGACGAAAGCCTGTGGTTGATCCGCAACGGCCAACCCGGCGCGGCGCAAGCCTTGTACGAGCAACTGCAACGCAGCAACCTGCCGGCGATTCAGCGAGCGACGCTGTTGGCCGAGTTGCCGCTGTATCCGAGTGAACAGGCGCTGAAACTCGCCACCAAGGATTTGAACAACACGGCGCCACAGGTGCGAGAAAGTGCCATCCGTGCAATCAGCGCCTTCCTGCCTCCTGCGGAGCGGGCGCCGTTGTTGTCGCCGCTGCTCAATGACCCGGTGAAAGCCGTGCGCATTGCCGCCGCCCGCGATCTGCTCAGTGTCGCGCGTACCGGTCTGGGCACTGCTCAGGACAATTGGAACGCCGCCATCGGCGAGTACGAAGCGGTGCAAAAGAGCCTTGCCGAACGCGCCGAAGCCAACCTCAACCTGGCCATGCTGTATCAGGCCAGCGGTCGCAGCAGCGAGGTGGAAGGGTTGCTGCGCACGTCGCTCAAACGTGATCCGGACTTCTACCCCGCGCTGGTAACGCTGGTGCAGTGGCTGGAAGCCAATGGTCGCAGGCAGGAAGCGCAGGCGTTGCTGGCTCAAAGCCTGAAAGAACACCCGGACGCCGCCCTGCTTCAACACACTCAGGGCTTGTCGCTGGTGCGTGCCGGCAAGGCCGAACAGGCCATGCCATTTCTGCGCAAAGCCGCACAACTGGAACCGCAAAACGGTCAATACGGCTACGTGCTGGCGGTGGCGCTTCATGACAGCGGCAAAGTCGACCAGGCCTGCGAAGAGCTGGAAAGACTGCTGAAAGTACAACCCGCCAACCGCAACGCACGGTTGTCGCTGATCCAGTACTACCTCAACAACGGGCAGGAACCCAAGGCGCAGGTGCTGTTGCAGGGCTGGAAGAAAATGAACATGGGCGATCCGGCGTTGAAGTAATCGTGGACCCATCAAAAGATCGCAGCCGTCAGTTCCTACAGAGAACCGCGTATTCCTGTAGGAGCTGCCGCAGGCTGCGATACCTCATCAGGCTTGATCGCATTCCCTTCGCGACGCCAGATCATCTGTAGCAGCTGCCGAGCAACGCGAGGCTGCGTTCGGCTGCGAAGCAGTCGTCAAATCAAGCGGCGCGCTTTTTCAGGAAACCGCGTTCGCAGATTTACGGGTGTGTGGTGCTGACTTTGAACCTGCGGCGCAGCACGCTACAGATTCACCTGAAAGTTGAAAAACCGTATCAGAACGCGGCAAACAGCAGCGGGCAGGGAAAACGTCTGATCCGCATAAATGAAAGGATTCTGAGTGTGTTTTGTCGAAATCTGAGGCACCACCGATCACTGTAGGAGCAAGCAGGCTCGCTCCTACAGTGGGCTTGTCTCAGCTGCGTTCGCGGGGGATCAGGCTTTGCAGTTGTTGCGCCAGGAAGTTTGCGTCGAACGCAAAGGTATCCGGGTCTTTCAAGCCATTGGTCTTGCGCCACTGCCAGTTCGTGGCGGGTGGCAGGCACACCAGCGACACACTGCCAACCCGCGCAGCGGTAAAGCCCAGCACCGCCACGGAAATCTGCCCACCGGTGCCCATCACATCCGGGACGAATTCGACCGGTTTGCCGGCAATCAGAATGCTCAGCTTTTCGGTCTTGAACGTCGAGGTCTCGACTGGAACACTCGGCCCTGACGCGACATACGCTTCGCGGCTGACCTCCAGCAGATGCGGAACCAGTACCGGTTCCAGCCACTGCTGGATCTGATCGAACAGTTCACCCACGCGTTTGGCCCACTCGGCCGATTGCGATTCAAACAACTGCTTCTTGTGCGCTTCGCTGTCTGCGTAGTGACGAAGCATCTCGCCCAGTTGCTGTACGTCGTCCATTGCGGTGTTCCTTTGATTGAAGCCGTGCTGCGGACCTTGAGCATGGCAGAAGCGCGTTGCCGACGTACGACTAAAAGCGCGAACGGTGCTGGGGCGCCTCGGGGCGGTGCATCAACTGGCCGCGGGTCGACGCAGACGCGCCATGCTCAAAGTATCCACCCAGGCACCGTCGCGCACGGCGTAGTCGCGCAGCAGCCCTTCGGTTTCGAAGCCGAACTTGCGATACAGGCCGATGGCGGCTTCATTGTCGGCAAATACCGAAAGCTCGACCCGGTGCAGGTTCATCCAGTTATCGGCGATATCCAAGGCTGCTCTCAGCAGTTTCGAACCGACCCCCTTCCCCTGCCAGGTGTGTGCGACGCCCATGCCAAAACTGCCGGCATGGCTACGACGAATACGTGAGAACTGTTCCAGGGTAATGCTGCCGATCACGGTATCTTGATGCAGCGCCACCAGTTGCATCACCCGCTCGTTGTCCGACACCAGTCGCTTGCGCCAGAGATCACTGGAGGGAAATGGCAATTGCAACGTTTGACGGGCAACCACCGGTTCGCGGTAAAGCGCGGTGATGCCTTCGATGTGGGACTCGTTGAGACGTTCGAGGGTGATGACAGGCTCGGTGGTGGGCATGGTGAATCATCCTTGAGGCAGACATGGCCACTCACTCTATAACGCAGACCTCCCGAATGGCGAGCCCCCTGCAGGAGCGAGCTTGCTCGCGAAGTGGTGTAACAGTCGACGACGATGTGGGCTGACCTGGCGCTATCGCGAGCAGGCTCGCTCCTGCCTTTGGAACGGGTCAGTCCTGGAACCAATCGCGTCGTTCTTCGAAAGTGGTGAGAATCAATTCCACCAGCATCTGCACCTGCGCCTGGTCCTGGGACTGCTCATTCACCGCCAGCCATACCTGGCGTTGCATCGGCTGGTTGAACAATCCCGGCAACCCGATCAAGCCACGGTCGAAGCGGCTCATATAGCCCGGCAGCAGGCCGATGCAGGCGCTGCACCGGATCATCTCCAGCATCAACTCATAAGAGTGCAACTGCACCACGCCGGCCAGACGCTGTTCTACCAGCGCATTCCACGGGCGAAAGCTGTCGACCTGCCGCTCGTGTTGCCATTGCACCAGCAGGAAATCGGCGAGGTCATCGAGGTGTTCGGGGCGGGCCGTGACCCGTGAATAGCGTTTGGCGATGTGCGGCTGGAAGTCCAGTCGCGCCAGCGGTTGCGGCTCTGTAGTGGAGAAGCTTGGGCCTGGTATCGGCGATTCGGTGCCCGCCAGCCACAACACCACGTCGGCGCTGACCGCTTGCAATGACAGGTCACTGTCCAGCGAGATAATCTCCAGACGCACGCTGGCGTTGCGGCGCAACAGCGACACCAGATCACGTCCGAGGATGTCATGCAGGAGGGTTTGCGCCACCGCCAGCCGAATCAACGGCTGCTCGATCACCGGCAAGGTGCGCTCGTGCGCCAGGGCCAGCAGTTGGGCGTGCAACTGATGGCCGTCACGGCTGAGTGTCAGTGAACTGTCCTTGAACATGAACAGCGTCCTTTGCAGTTGCTCTTCCAGTTGGGCCAGGTGTTTGCGCAGGATCGTCGGCCGCACATTGAGGCTGCGGGCGGCCTGCATGAAACACCCGCAGCGGGCGCTGACCAGAAAATACTGCACCACTTCGATGTCGATCCCGGCGGCCAGCGCCAGCCAGGTCTGAGGGTCTGCGTCCGGGGCACGGTATTGAACAACGCGCGAAGCCTCTGTCGGCTCTGTGAATGACATCGATGACTCCCTGTCGATTTTTGTTGGTCTATGGCGACGCCTCGACGTGCGCGGTCCCCTGCAGGAGCGAGCCTGCTCGCGATAGCGAACTGCCAACCAACAGACATGTTGAATGCTGAACCGCCATCGCGAGCAGGCTCGCTCCTACAGTTACTGAGGTTTTGTCTCCAGGATTTTGTTCAGCTCAGCGCCGTCGATACTCAGGGTTGCCGTGTTGAGCATGCCTTCCAAGTAGGCCTTGGCAATTTGTTCCTGGCGCTGGGCACGCAGGGCCTGGGTCAGCCGTTCGCGCAGTTCGTCCAGGGTGGCGACCCGTGCCGGTTGTTGCTCGGTCAACTTGATCACGTGAAAGCCCATTGCACTCTGCACCGGCTCGGACACCGCGCCGACCTTGAGCCGAGACACCACATTGCGCACTTCGGGTACCAGTTGCGCCAATGGTTGCAACCCGGTATCACCGCCGCGCTCGGCGCTGTCGCGATCCTGCGAGTACTGCCCCGCCATCGCCGCAAATTCCGCCGGGGTGGCCTGGGCTTTGCGGCTCAACTCCTGGGCTTGCTTGCGCACGCTTTCCAGGTTTTGCGGTTCGCTCACCCCAAGGAAAATCTGACTGACACGGAACAGCGCCGGCGTCTTCCATTGCGACTTGCCTGCGTCATACGCTTGCTGCAGTTCGGCTGCGCTGGGGTAATCCGCCGGCACCTGGCTGACCGATTGCAAGTAGTCGCGAAAGACGATTTGCTCGGTGGCGGCGCGGGTTTGCTGTTCGACCTCCGGGCGCTGACGCCAGCCTTGGGCGTCAGCCTGTTCCAGCACGGCTTTCTCGGCCAAGCGTGAGCGGATCCAGCTTTCCAGCGTCGCGCGATTGCCACGCAGTTGATCGCGCGTCTCCGCCGGCAAGGTGGCCAACAGCCTCTTGAGTTCTTCACTGTCGACTTGCTGATTGCCCAGTCGCGCCACGGCGGGCTCTGTCGACGCTACCGCCAGGGATTTCACCGGTTGCGGTGCCGCGACCGGGTCGTTGCCCGGCCGCAGGCCCAACGTCACGGCAACCACCACCACCGCCAGCGCCCCCGCGCTCGCTACTACCGTACGTTTTTTCACAGGGCAGCCACCTCGTCTTGCGTGGTGGCGCTGGTGTCAGCCTGAGCATGCAACTGCGCAGCGTTCTGGCTGTAATCGCGCAGGTAAACGATGAACTCTTGCAGCAAGCGATCCCACAATTCCAGATTGCCGCGCAGGTAATCGGCGCTGACGCCAGCGGCCACGACCACGTCCATTTCCATCACCAGGAACTCGCCTTGCACCGACAACCGGGCAAAGCGACGCGAGGCATTCCACAGCTCCGCCAGCCCGGCCGGCAACTCGCCCTGCACGCGCAATGCGCAGCTGAACGTGAAGTCGACGTAGGTGCCCTGCTCCGCCGCCAGATTGCCGAAGCGCACGGCGTAACCGATCCCCTGGCTGGCGCTGAGCAATTGCACGATGCCGTTCTGATCAGTTTGATTAACGCGATAACCGGCGGCTTGCAGCACTTCGGTGAGCGATTGTGGCGATACGTGAGCGATCAATTGAGTCATGTGAGTTCTTCCCTGTTTTCAGTGAGTGATCGCGGCCTGAGGCGCGTCGAATTGGGTCTTGTAGAGCTCGTCGCCAAAGCCTTGGGCCAGTTCTTCGAACTTGACCCGCGCAGTGCCGGCGAACGGTTGGCGAATCTTCATCACTTCGGCGACGTCGATTTTTTCGTAGGCCGTGAGGATCTCCTTGGCCACGCCATACATCTGTTGATTTTTGACCGAACATTGCTGCATTTGTGTGTCACGTTCAGTCAATTGCGCTTCGAGCCGGGCGCGTTCGGCTTCTTTGCCGCGCGCCATGACCAACAGATCGTCATAGGCCTTCTTGAACTTGCCGATCTGCTCGTTGCTGGCCGCCACTTGCGCCTGGGCCTGGCTGTGCAGGCTGTCTTGCTGACTCGCCAGTTGCTCGGCCGCGCCCTTGTACTTGGCCAACTCGGCGGTCAATTGTTTGATCTGTGCCTGAGCGGCCTTGGCCTCGGCTTGCGCCGCGACCTGGGCGGCGCTGGCCTGGGCCTGCTGGCTTTGCAGGGCCTGTAACTGTTGGGTGGTGCTGCGCAATTGCGTGCGCAAGCGTTCCTCCATGCCCTCGGCACTCGCCCCTTGGGCCACCAGCGCTCCCAGGGCAAACAACAGGATTTTTCTGTTCATCACGTTCTCCCTGCGCCTTAGAAGCGCGTGTTGATCTCAAGCTGCAAGACGTCGATATCAAACGGCGCGCCGTACACGGCTTCGGAACTCAACCAGCGACCGGTGGCATAGACGTTCTTGGCCAGACCGTAGTTGCCGCCCAGGAAGTAACCCTTGGCGTTGGTACCGCCTAAGTGGAACGAGGAATCGTTGAAACCGTCCGGCAAGGCATCCGGCTGGATGTACTTGTAGCCGGCGAACAGGTTCCAGTCGCCCTGCTTGCGCATATCCAGAGCGCTGCCGAGGGTGAACTGCACCATCCACGCATTGGCACCGCTTTCGATGTCGCCATCGCTGTCGAGGTTGTTGACGATCTGCCCTGCCGCACGTTTGCGCATGTCGCCTTCGTCGTAGCCCAGGTTGTGCACGTAATTGGCCTGGCTGCGCAGCTTGAAGTCTTCCGGCAAGTCGCTGTCCCAGACAAAGTTCAGGTCCAGCAGGTTGAACTCCGAGGCCAGGCCGACGTATTGCGGTTGCGCCGTGGTTGCCGGGTTGAGCGGGTTCGGTGTGATGTCACGCAACAGGAACACGGTGTTGCCCTTCTGCATGAACGCCGAACGGCTGCCGTCGGAGTCGCAGCCCGGCGCGCCGGCCCACGGTTCGCAAGGGCTGGAGCGCTGGCCTTCGATGTCGTCGAAGCGGTAGTAGGCCAACGCACCTTTGAGGCGGTTGCTGGAGTTGATGGCCCAGTTGGCGCCGATCTGCGCACCAAACAGCCATTTGTTGTCGCTCTCTTCCTTGTCGAAGCCGTTACTGGAACTGGTGTCGTTGGTGTACTCGATCGGGAATGCGCCGACGGTGCCGAACATGCCCCAATCGCGGTTGAGCTTGTGGTCGAACATCGCCGCGATACCGTCGAAGTTCAGCTCGTTGGAATACAGCATGTCGGTGGAGAAAAACGGGTTGGTAAAGCGGCCACCGGTCAGGGTCAACTCGTTGGTGGCTTTCCAGGTCAGGTAGCCCTGATCGAGCCAGATGTCTTTCTTGCCGAAACCGCCACCGAGCGTTTGGGTGGTCGACACCGGGCTGTTGTCGGAACCGGTGCCGATGCGAATACCCGCGGTCCAGTCCGGCGCAATCACCGCTTTCATACCCAGACGCGCGCGCAGGCGCAGCAGGTTTTCGCGGTCTTCGCGGGTGTTGAGCAACGGCGGCAGGCTGGTGCTTGTGTTGGGGTTCACGTCGTACGGGCCGCTGTTGTTGAGCTTGGCGAAGTCGACGATTTCGTTGCTGTTGGTTCCCGAGTAGTAGCGCGATTCGTCCCGCAAGCGAATATCGCCATCGAAGCTGACCCGCGATACCCAGTCCGGGAACGTGTTGGGCTGGGCCCAGTTTTCCTGCTTGGCGGTGGCCATGACTTCGGCCTTGACCTGATCGCGGATCTGGTCGCGCACGGCGGCCGGCACATACTGTACCCGCACATCGCCCGGTGCGGCGGCCGGGCCATTGGCGGCCACGGCGGTCGGAGCGGAAGCGGCTTTGCGCGCCTGGTCCGCTTCACTCTGGGCCTGGGCGATCAGCTTGTCGGCCTTGTCCTGTTTCAACACGCCTTGCTCCACCAGCAAGCGGATCAGATTGATCGTGGCGTTCTCTGAGGGCGCGGGCGCTGCCGCGGCCTGACCGACCAGGGTCGCAATGACCATGCCGACCGCCAGGGACAATCGATTCACATTGGAAATCATCTGCACACAACTCCTTATGGCAAAGCTTTGATAATGGGGTTAGCCCGGACGCCGCCCTTGCAGGGACACGCGCATGGGGACAGTGAAAGAAGCCGGTGGCCGCTGGTTCATGCGCGGCGCACCGCGAAGGGCTGCGAGTATTTGCGCGTCGACCTCGGCGTTGCCGCTGGACTTGGCCAGCTCGACCCGCGAGATGTCGCCCGAGCTGCTCAACCACACGTCGACTTGCGCCTTGTAGGCCTGGTTGCGCAGGTCCGGGTTCTCGCGCAACAAGCGCTGAAAGCTGACGGCCATGAACTGGCTATACGTGCCGTTGCCCAGGCGTCCACCGCCGGAACCGGCCATGCCATTGCCCTTGCCCGCGCCGATACCGAAGTTGTCTGTGCCGGACTGCGCCGCACCGTCCATCTCCATTGGCTTGGCCAGGTCGTCCGCCGGTGAAGGCGGCGCTTCGACTTCCGGCGTGACCTCTTCCGGTTCCGGTGTCGGCTCGGGCTCGACCATTTTTTCTTCGACAGGAGGCTCTGGCTCCGGCGGTTTTTCCGGTGGCGGTGGCGGTGGTGGCGGCAACGGAATGATGGTCGGCACCTTCGGCGCTTCGCGGCGTATGCCGCTCATGTCGTTGGCCCATTGCCACAGGAACCACGCGGCCACGCCAGCAATCAGCAACCCGGCGCCCCACTTCACGAAGCGCACGGGGGACTTCTTGACGGGTGACGGGCTGATGGGAAGTTGAGCAGTCATGGTCAGCCCTGTGTCGGTTTGCCGGTCACCAGACCGACTTGTGACATTTCCAGACGACGCAGCAGGTCCAGCACCTCGATGACTTTTTGGTACTGCACGGTGGCGTCGCCGCGCACGATCACCGGGAAGTCCGGGCTCTGGGCTTTCTCGATTCGCAGTCGGTCTTCAAGTTCGGCCAGCGTCACCGGATAGGCATCGAGGAACACCTGGCCCCCGTCGTTGACCGAAATGGCCTTGGTCTTGGCTTCGGACAGTGACGCCGAGGCACTGGCCTTCGGCAGGTTGATCTGGATGCCGGACACCTGTGCGGTGGCGGTGAGGATGAACATCACCAACACCACCATCAGCACGTCCACCAGGGGCGTGATGTTGATGCTGTCGACTGCGGTGTCTTCGTCATCGTCGTGGGAGGCATTTACGGAAGCCATGTCTGTGCTCCTCAGGCCGGTGCTTGGGCGTTGGTGTGTTGGGCGCTGGCGTGATTGCCACGGCGGTGGGCCGCTTCACTGAACTGACTTTCGCCGTGCATCTCCGCCAGACGCGTGATGAACTCATCGACGAACACGCGCATGTCGGCGCTGACTTCTTTGTTGCGGGTGATCAGGCGGTTGTAGCCAAACAGCGCCGGGATCGCGACGAACAAGCCCATGGCGGTGGCGAGCAACGCGGCGGCCATGCCCGGTGCGATGGCGTTGATGTTGACGTCGCCGGCCATGGCGGTGCCGAGGAACACCACCATGATCCCCAGCACCGTACCGAGCAGGCCGATGTAAGGGCCGCCGGCGATGGCGTTGGACAAGGTCGAGAGTTTCGAGCTGAGCGCCTGGTTTTCCCGGGTGCGCACACCGTCCATGGAGCAGCGGATCGCTTCAATAGTGGCCGCCGAAACCGAAGAGGTATCAGCGCCTTGCTCGCGACGGGTGCGGATTTCTTTCACCGCCACCTGATACAGGCGCCACAGCGACGAATCGCGCAAACGCAGGGCAAGGTCCTGGTCGTCGGCGAACATTTCCAGGCGTGTGCCGACTTTGGCGAACTGCTCGCGGAAGGCTACGTTGGCCGCCGAGACACGGCTGACCATGCGGTTCTTGCGGACCATGATGACCCACGACTGGAACATCATCAGCACCAGCACCGCGATGATCACCCAGGCGTCCATCGGCACGGCGTTGAGCAGGAAACCTAGACTGCCGAAGCCGTAGCCCGACTGTTCTTCATCGACGCCATAAACCACCAGTTTCGACTCGGCGCCTTGGGATGTGGCATCGGCCAGCAACTGCGCGGCGGGACGGGCGACCTTGGACAGGCGCAACTCATCCATGGCACCGGCAAACGGCAAGTAAGCGCTGGCATGCACGTCGGCACCCATCGCCATGATCGAATTGAACGCCGGCATCGCCAGCGCCAGGCTCGCGGTTTCGCGGCCGTTGACGTACAGCGAGACCTTGCTGCCTTCAGCGGTCAGTGCCAGGTGTTGCCATTGACCAGGGTTCAGCGCCTGGGTCGATACGGCACGCTGACCGTCGATTTCCACGAACGGCAGGCCCTGATTCAAACCGATCAACAGGCTTTGTTCGCCCTCACGACGGGCCACAATCAGTTGCTCACCATTGGCCTGATCCAGTTTCAACCAGGCGCTGAAGGTGAACGCGCTGCCTGCGTTGTGCTGCAACGATGGGCTGGCGGGCAGCAACAAGGGTTGGCCGCTGAACTGCAAGGCACGACCGATCACCCCGTCGATGCTCGCACCGGTGGCGCTTTGCGCGGTGTTGCCGAAGGCCGTGGTGTCCTTGGCCGGCGTGCCGGTGGCGTCCTCGAAATGGTAGAGCGCGGTGTAGTTCGGATCGAAGGTCAGTTGACCGTTGCCGGTGGCCGCCGCCTTCGGGTTGCCGTAGTACATCCAGATATCCTGACGCTGAGCGCCCTCCACTTTCGGCACATCGACCCACACCAGCGCCATGCCCATCAGCGCATCGAAACTTTCGATCTGGTGGTTGAGCACGGTCTTGTCATCGGCGGCGATGAAGCGCAGGTCCGAGCCGTCCTCCTTGACGCCGTCGAAGGTGAAGTTGCCGGTGTGCAGGCGCACCAGCAACGCGGTGCGGCCAAGGGCCTCGTTGATCGCTGCGCCTTGCGGCGTGGTGTCCACCGAAATCTGTTTGCGGTAATGCCAATCGTCCTGCCACCACGCCTGGGCGGTGGCCGGGAGCACGAAGCTCAGGCACATCAGGAAAGCCAGAAATATGCGCTGCATGAAAATGTCTCCGTAGGTTCAGAATGTCGCTTGCAGGTTGAAATGCAGGCGCGATTCCTGTTTCGAGGTATTCGGCCCTTCGAGCAGCGGGTAGCCCCAGTCGAGGCTGCCGGACAGCCATTTGCTCAAGCTCGCGCGGGTGCCCAGGCCAACACTCGCCAGGGC
This sequence comes from Pseudomonas azerbaijanoccidentalis, assembly GCF_019145495.1. Taxonomy (GTDB): domain Bacteria; phylum Pseudomonadota; class Gammaproteobacteria; order Pseudomonadales; family Pseudomonadaceae; genus Aquipseudomonas; species Aquipseudomonas azerbaijanoccidentalis. The sequence goes on from NZ_JAHSTU010000001.1 coordinate 825,092, forward strand.
GTAATCGGCGTCTTGATCGGGAAGTTCGTCGCGCAAGTACAACTGGGCGCCTTCGGCGAAGGCATAGAAGCGCCACTCCTGCACGTATGTGCCCAGGTACTTGGCGAGCGATGGCGTGCGCAGTTCCTGGCTCAGCAGGTAGCCGTCGTCACCGGTGCGTTCGGCCGCGAGATAACCGCGTACCGACGTGGCGCCACCGGCGGAAAACTGCTCGTTGGAGACCAGCGGTCCCGAGGCGAGCTGGAACGAGGCCTTGCTCGCGGTCTGCCAGTCGTTGCCGAAGGTGTAGGTGTAATTGGTATCGCCCTTGAGCACCGCGAAACTGGGGCTGGCGCGATAGCGTTTGTAGTCGAAATCTTCGTCGGAACTGCCGTAGCCCAGGAAGCTGCGGGTGCCCGCCACCAGGCTCAGGCCAAGGCCCAGCTGCGAGCTTTCGGTGTAGCGAAAACCGTTGTAGGCAAAAGTGAACGGCGCGTACTTGAGCGGCACCTTGTCGCTGTCACCGGCGAAGTCCAGTTGCTCATCGAAGTCTTTGAAATCGATACCCGCCCACAACGAGTTGGACCAGTTGCCGCTGGACGGCAACGTGTAGATTGCCGAGACGCCGTAGGAATGGCCCTTGCCCAACACATTGCTGCCGCCGATGGTCGCGACGTTGCTGTCGGACTGGTAACCGGCAAACTGCACGCTCCAGCGCTCGCTGAGCGGCGCGGTGTAGGAGCCCGACCAGACCTTGGCGTTGGAGGTGTCTTCAGGGGCGGTAAAAAACGTCAGCGACGCGCTGTGGCCCAACTGCCACAGGTTGTTGTAACCAAGGCTGGCGACACTGCGCAGCTTTTCGGTGTCGGCGCTGTAGTCGTTATTCAGACCAAGAGTGGCCTGCCACGGGTCCTGGTCCTCGACCTGCAAATCGACGTCCATGGTGCCGGGGCGTTGGCCTTCGCGAACCAGCGGCATCACCTGGCGCCCTGGGTTCTTGTTGAGCTGCGCGAGTTCCGTCTGTACCTGGGCGAAGTCCGGCACCTGGCCTTCTTTCAGCGCCGGTACATCGTCACGGATTTCCACTGGCGAATAGTGCTTGGCGCCGACCACACGCACTCGGCCGACCTTGGTTTCGCTGACTTGCAGATAGACGATACCGTCCTCGACTTTCTGCTCCGGTAAATCAACGAACACCGATTGATAGCCGTGGGCCTGATACGCCTTTTGCAACGCGTCGCGCGCACCTTCGATGTCGGCCAGATGTTTCTGCGGACCAAGGAACGGATAGACCGCCTCCTCGATCGCCCGGGCATCGAGCACGGTGTTGCCGCGCACGAAGTATTCGTTGACATCCACCGGCTTGGGTTCCAGCGGCTCAGCGCTTTGCTCCGCCCACGCCGGTTGCGCGCCCGCCGTCACCAGCAGCCAGCCCCACAGCGCCAGCCGTGACTTGAAAAAATGATCCACATCACCCCCTGAATTCGAAAAACCGGTCGCCGTCTGCACTGCGGCAGGCTGGCTTGATTGCCCTGCTCCCGGCGTCCCGCCATCGGCTGGAAAGTGGCCTCTCGGCCGCCTCAAGCACGTCACATAGGCATGACCGGACTGGCGAAGTGCTACCGAACTTTTGTCATGAAAGCTTCATTCAAAGATTCGAGCAGGCTCACTCCCACAGTGGACTTGTGTGAGTTTGAGGCATAAAAAAGGCGACCCGAAGGTCGCCTCTGGTGCTGCTGGATGGCGCTCTACAACGTCAGATTGCCGCGTTCTTCTTCGGTCAGTTGCCCCCGCGCACGCTCATCCAACACGCCGGCACCCAACACCTGCACCGGGCTGTTGGGGTTGTAGCCCGGCGTCGGCGCGCGGCTGGCGCCGTCACTGCTCGGTGTCAGTGGTTCGGTGCCCAGGCTCAGCACCTGCACAGTCACGATCGACGGCAGGTTTTTGCGTGCCGCTGCCTGTTGCTGACGCGACATGTCCTCAGCCGCTTGCGTGGCGGATGTAGCGGCGGAACTGGCCGACGTGATCGCGCCGGTGTTCACCGATGCCGTCACCGGAATCCCCGACGACTTGCCCTGCACCTGGATGTTTGCCGCGTTGACCACCCGCAAAGCGATGATGTTGATGTTGCCCGACACCCGAATGCCGGCCTCGCCCGCATCAATGGTGCCCAGTGGAGCGATCAGGTCGATGTCGCCCGGTGGCACTTCGGCAATCGGGTTGAGCGTGGCAATACCGGCACCGGTGCTCGGCACGGTCGGCGACAGCGTCACGTTGCCCCAGGTGTCGTAGATACGTTTGGGCGGCGTAAACACCACGGTGGTTTTCGAACCCCGGCCGGCGTTGATGTCGCCTTCGGCCGACCAACCGAGAATGCTGCCGCCGAATGTGGTCATGACTCGGCTCTGCCCCAGCAGGATGCTGCCCTGGGAATACAGCTGAATGTTGCCCGCGCCCTGGGTGACGATCCCTGCGGTGGATGGCGGCGCCGCACCTTCGACACCGAACACTTGGCCACCGCCGGGAGTGAGCATCTGAATGTCACCGCCGAACAGCGTCTTCACACCCGCGCCGCCGTACAGCGTGATGTCGCCGTCGTAGCGAAGGGTATTGCCCGCCACATCGGTGGTCGGGAACAACGCCGCTATCGCGTTGCGACCGCGCAGATAACTGCCTTGGCGCGGACCGTTTGCATCGGCGTATTCCAGGCCACCGGCACGCAACTCGGCGAAGTACACCTGACGTGCGAACACGGCTTGCTCGGTGCCCGGCAGTGCTGCGTAAAACGCCCGTGCCTGTTCTGCGTTGCCGTTGAAGCCGTAGCCCAGGGTCAGCCAGGACAACAGTTCTTCATCGTAGGTCTTGACCACCTTACCCGGCTGATCGCTGAGCGGCGTACCGCTGGCAGCCTGGTTTTTCGGGTCCAGATAGCGGGCGATGAAGCGGCCGTAATCCGGACCATCGGCCCCTGCACCCGCCTGCAACACCAAACTGGCACCCGGACGGTTATCACCCGCCATTACTGGCCCGATACTGGTGACGCTGGCGCGATCTTCCATCAGGATATTGCGCCCGGCATTGATTTCCAGCGTGCCGGGGCCGGCAATGTCGAAACTGCTGTAAAGAATGTCGCGACCGGCGGACACGCGCGAAACGTCGTTTGCGTTGTTGTGGATGAACAGGTTGCCAGTGGCGGTGATGGAGTCACTGCTGTTGCCCATACCATCGCGGTTCACAGCCAGTGGCTGTCCGATAGTTGTACCCGACGCGACGATATCGCGTCCGGCCAACATCCAGACCGGCCCGGCCGCTTCGTACCAGGTGCGTTTGGAGTTGCTGAAACTCAAGGTTTCGCCACTGCGAACGCCAACCAGATCGCCGGTTAGCGCGTAGAACCGCGCAGGGGCCTGAACCCCACTCAAGCCTGAATAGCTCTCGGCACCGAAGGCGAACAATGGATAACGGCTGTTGAGTCCGGGCGAGACGCCATCAGCGCCGCTATTGGACATCAGCGTTATCACTCGCTGACCATCCTTGGCATAACCATTGAACGCAGGCGTAAATGGCGTAGCGATGGACAGCGGGCTGGCACCCGATTGATTGATTGCATAGCCACCGGCATAGATGGAATCCCCTGCCAGCAATTCAAGCTGCCCGGATTGTGATGGTGCCAACAACAAGGAGTACGAAATGCCCGGATAGTTACTCCCCCCACCATAGAAACCAGCAGACGGACCGGCATAGATTGAACCTTGCCCGGCGACTGCACGCAGGATTGAGGGCATAACGAATCGATTATCGGTGGGTGAAGTATTGCTACCGCCAGGGATCGTTGAATTGTTGATCGCTTCAGCCATCAATGTACTTGGCGTGAGATTGCCTCCCGCCGAGAAAAGATCAATGGCGGTGTGATCGGTCCACAACGAGAAGCCTGTCAAACCACCGCCCGCATGCACCACCCCATCAGGCGTAGTGAACGATGTGGAGTTCTGCAGGACTACCCGACCAGGGTCCGCCGCGCCCCCCAACACCAGATCACCTCGGGTATTGAGCTGCATGCCCGAGTCCCCCGGAATCAACACCAGGCCGCCGGTTGCACTGCTGGTGGTGGCCGTAAACGGATCGTAGCCGCGAGCCTCGCGCTGGTCCTGGTTGCCGGAGAATGAACCGTACTGCAATCGAATTCCACCGACCGCCGAAGCGCTCAGTTGTGCAGCTCCCCGCAGGTTGATCAGCGCACCCTGCAGATCATGAATGGGTGTACCTACCCCGGTCGCTCCCGCCCTGGCTTGCAGTGACGGGTTGAGCGTGCCGCCGATGCGGATATCCATGTCACCGCCACCGGTCAGTTGCAAGCTCCCGTCGCTACCTACGCGCCCGGTGCTGCCTACTGCCACGATAAGTCCCTGGCTACGAGGGTTTTGATTCGTGCCGAAGACGTCTCCCAATGGCCTGAGCATGCCGCTATCAGCGCCTGCCCTGAGGCTGATGTTGCCACCACCCAGCGTGCCAAAACCCGTGAACCCCACCAGATAAGGTTCGGGTTCCACATCTGATGCAAGAGGCGGGCGAGTTGCATAGCTACCGAAATTGATCCACCAGGCTGTCGGCATGTCACTTCCACCAGTGCCCTGACGCCATAACCAGTTACCTACGGCAACGCTCGGGTTTTGCTCGCGCATTCCACCGAGAGAGAGTGCCTTACGTCCGACAACATCACCGGAAACAGAACCGCCCGCGTTGATCGTCAGGTTACCGCCCATCTGCGGGAACCAGGCCTGATAGAGGCTGTCGCTGCCGCCATTGACCCATTTTTCATAGTCACTGCCGGCACTGCCCAGTACCGAACCATCGTCCGACATTCGCCCGCGAGGCTGGTTGTAACGTGGGTCGATATTGCTGGACTGAGTACCGGCGGTGTACACACCGAAGGGTGAACCCATGCTCAGGTTACCGGCGGCCATCAGGTCCAGATCGCCGGTGCCGGTTCGCAGTACGCTGAACATTTGAGTGTGAGCGTTGACGGCGGTGCCTGGTTTGCTTTCAAGGCAAAGCGACGGATCAATATCAACGCACCAAAACATATCATCGACACTGACGGGTGAGTAATCAGGAAAACCCATATAGTTGCCAGGCGCCCACGTCCAGCGTTCCATGGGTGCGCAAGCTTCAGGCACGATGTCGCAGATAATCAGATACTCCTCAGGTACAGGCTCATAGGGGTTGAATCCATACCCGTTGTCCACAGTCCAAACCAGCTTCGCGGCCGATTCAATCACTTTAAGACCGTAGTGAGTATCGGCCAGTCGAAGGCTGCCCTCAGTGGTGACGGGCTTCACCGCTCGATTGTCCGCCGCGTCCAGATCCGCGCCCGCTACCACTCGCATCGACCAGGACGCACTGCCCGATGGCAACATGCTCGCCACCGCCCAATTGCGCCCTTGCTGGGTGCCGCTCAATGGGCGCAAATCGATATACGCAGTGCCATCCGCCAGTTTCACATCCGTCATGGACGGAATCAGCGAACCACGCAACAGTGCCAGCGAACCGCTGAGCTTCACGCCCGCCGTTGCGTTGTCGAAAAACGTACCCGGCAGTGGCACGCCTTTGGGCCAGAGCAGGCCTTGCAACGCGGTGGCCTTGTTCAAGCGCGTACCCGCGCCGAGAAGACTGCCCGCCGGCAAGGTGACGTCGGCCCCCAGCAATGTGCCGGCGGCGTACAGCAGATTACCCGCCGCGTCATGCACCGCCCCCGCCAATACCGTACCGGCGCTGAACGTGTACGTCTCGGCCAGCACGCCCTGAGTTGGCAACAGCGTGCCACTGGCCAGTGTCGCGGCCTGGATCGGCAAGTCGTAGTTCAACGTGGCACCGATCGGGTATTGGGTACCGTCAGCAAGAGTCACACCCGCGCCCGGCACAATCAGGTCGCCGCCGAACGGCTGCACACCCGGCACCAGTTTCCAGCCGGTGTCATCGACGGTTTCCGGTGGTGGTGCAAAACCGTCGTTGATGCTGCCGTAGATATCCAGGTTGCCACCGGCGCGAATCACCAGGCTGCCGGACTCGCCGGAACCGTAGACCGACGTCTTCTGCGTGTGCGGGTTGAGGCTGGCGTAACGGTAGCCGGACAAGTCCAGATCGCCTTGCACCACCAGATCGCCGTCAGCGGTTTTGCTGGCGATTTCCACGCCGGGGCGCAGGTGGAATGCATCGGCGTAGGCGGCGTTATTCAGGCCGGCCAGTTTGCGATGCAACAAATCCGTATTGGCCAGGGCAGCGTTGATGAACGCGGTGCTGTCGACGTGAATGCCGTCCAGATAAGCCTGGTCGATGACCTGGTACGGGCGACCGCTGGCGGCCGGGTCGGTGCCGTCGGCGGCATCAATGTAGCGGCGCGTGGCATTGAGCCCAATGGAACGTGCGCCCTGAATGTTCAGCGCGCCACTGGCATCGATGGCGATGTCACCGGTGCCAATGCGCGGGGCATTCAGTTCCAGCGTGCCGCGCAACTGACCGTCATGCTGTCCCGGCAAACTGCCAACCTCGACGTCCGTCCCATGCCGCAAATCGATCCGCGCACCGGAGGCCAGCGTCAACAGGCCATCGCCGGAGTTGAGTTCGACCATGGCCCGGTTCGGCGCGTCGATGATTTTGCCGTAGCTATCGACCCGCAACATCTGGCCATGGGCATCGAGCACTGCGCTGCCGGCCACGGTCAGGCCATTTTTGCCCGACAGGCGAATGCTGCCGACGCGTTCGCCACTGGCGTCGATCAGGCCCACGACGGTAACGCTGCCATTGTCCACCGAAACATTCACCTCGCCGGCCTTGAGCCCGTCGCCGATCACCAGGTCGCCTTGCTTGAGCTGGAAGCTGCGGCTGCCAAACACTTGCCCGGCGTTCAGGCGCTGGTTGAGCGCAGCGAAATCGCCGTTGAGGTCACCACTGCTGCCCAACTGCTGCGCGCGAATGTCCACACCGCCAGCCTTGTACGGCACCCAGGTGCCACCCGCGTCGTAATAGCCGCTGCTGCTGCTGAGGATTTCACCTTGCAGATCCACCACCCCGGCGCCTGCGGCCAATGCCACGGCGCTCAGGTTGCCGCCCTGATTGTTGACCGCCGACAGGTCGATGCGTGAACCAGCGGCCTGGCGAATATTGCCGTTGCTGCTGTACAGCGCCACGTCGCCGCCCCAGCTGTATTTCTTCACGTCGTTGAACGGCAGCGTGCGTCCGGCCACGTCCAGATAAGCGCCACTGGCCAGGGTCAGATCATCTTCAGCCTTGACCACCAGTTTGCCGCTCGCCAAGACGATGCGGCTGTCCAGTAATACATGGCGTGCTTCGAGATTCAATTCCGCACCGAGGGCATCGGCAACGGCAGTGCGATCGCCGGTTGGCGACGTCAGGGTCAGGGTGTTGCCCGCTTTGAGCAGGTTGACCGAGCCGCCTTCGCCGGTGAGCAACGGCGTGCGCAGGTTGAGGTTGCCACCGCTGTAGGCATAGCCCTTGACCGGGTCGTAAGCGCCCTGCTGTTCGTAAACGGCCAGGCTGCCCTTGTGATTGGCGGTGATGCGCTCGCTGGCATTGAGGTTGACGTTGGCAAAACCCAGCGCCAGTCGGTCGTTCTGGTCCAGGCCATTGGGCTGCGGATTCGGGCCGTAGCCCAACTCGATGCGTTGTGCCTGGATGTCCAGCGTGCCATGGCCGGTACCGGCTCCGCTGTTGACCACGGTGCCGGGTGCCTGGGTCGCGCCGTTCCAGATCAGGTTGGCGGTGCGAATGGTCGCCACATCACTGGCATCGCCCAGGCCGTAAATGGCCGGCGTCACCAGTATCAGGTTTTCCAGCCTGCTCTTGCCCGTTTGTGGGTCCAGGGTGTCGAGGGTCACGTTGCCGATGAAGTTGAAAGAATCGCGGGTGGTCAGGCTCAAGGTTTCCAGAGCTGGCGCACCGAACTGCGTGTCGCCGCGCAGCAGTCGATCGAGGACGTTCTGGTTCAGGGTCAGGCCGGCCGGCAAGCGACCGCTCGCCGCCGCAAGCGCTTCGGCGCTGCCGGCGTTCACCGCGCCGACGGCCAACGCCAGGTGACGCGTACCGAAACGCACCGCTTCGCCCAACTCAAATTGATTGTCGGTGGCGGCGGTGATGCTGCCGTTGGAATAGAGCAACGAAGGATTGATGCAACCCTGCGCCGGGCAGGTGCCGATCCGGATACTGCCGGCGCCCCCTCCGTTTGTGCCAGCGTCCGGCGCCAGCACGTTGGTCCAACCGTTGGACACCATCAACAGGCTGGCTTGCCCTGGCTGATAGATGAAACCCGCCGTGGAGTCATAGGGTACGTTCCCACGACCCAGCGTATTGATGCCCGCCCCCGCTTCAAGGGTAATGCCGCCAGTGAGGCCCGTCGTCCACAGGACGACTTCAGGCGCCGAGAGAATCGCACCCTCGCGCAGGGCAATGCTCCTGGTATCACCTCTGAATTGAATGAAATTGCCCGCAGTGTCGTATTGCACAAACGGCGTTGCACCGATGGCCAAACGCCCGGCACCGAGATTGTTAAGGGCGTCGGCATACAACGAAACACCGTCGAAGTCCTGTGTGCTGACGGCACCCGTGCCAAGAATTTCAAAAGCCCATGATCCCCTTACCGCTGCGGTGCCGAGCACACCGCCCTCGGCGGCAGCGAACAAGGCCTTGCCGTTGAAATCCAGGGCTGTGTCACGATCACTTGATTTGAACAAGAACGTCAGTGATTTGCCGTCCAGGGTCGTCTGCCCGCGCGGTACGCCACGACGTGCAGCGTCGCTGTTAACGAATTGGTTGTAGCTGGTTTCGTTGTACTGGGAATAACGGCGCAGCACATCCGCCGACGTCAGGATGACCTGGCTGGAAAGGCTGTCGCGCAGCCCGGTATTGGCAATCGACATCTGCCCGGAGCTGGTCCACGAACCATTGCGCATTTTCAGCGCGCCGTTGTTCATGCCCGGCGCAGCTTGACCGTTGACCTCGACCCGGAAAGCGCCGGGCAGCAAGGCAAAGGTCGATGGCAACAGGGTGTAAGTACCGGCCGCCAGGCCTGGAACACCGGCACCGATGGTGATCTGCTGACCAATGCGTGGATCACTGGCGCCCGCCTCGCCGAGCATCGGTGCGTAGGCGTTTTGATTGCCCGGCACGATGGCGTACACCGGGTTACTGCTCAGGCCCGGCAGGCTGAATGTGCCATCAGCCGCGTTGCGAACCAAGGGGCTGAAGCGCGCATCGGTAGAACCGCCACGCCCGGAGACAAACCCGGCACCGCGCAAATCCCCGCCCCCGGACAGATCGATCAGCGATCCCGTTTGCGCGTCGACGTACTGGGCATTCAGGACCACACCGGTATTTTCGTTGGCAATCCCTTGCAGCACCACGGACTGGCCGTTGTAGCGGTAGTCGGTGCCATCGGTTGTGCCGCCATACGGCATGACTAGCCCAGCGCCACTGACCGACGTCACGCTGCCCGGCAACAACTGAATGGTGCGGGTATCGCCAAACGCATCGTTGCCCATAGTGATCAAACCCAGGGGGGCGCGAATGACCCCGCCTTGCTCGATATTCCCCCCGTACAGTTTCAGCCTGCCGAACACCGAATAAGGCGGCACGGCCGGTGCCGCACCATTGCCGCTGATGCTCAGCGTACGGTCGGGATCGATCATGCTCTCGCTCTGATACCCGGCGCGGATTTCGGACCAGACCCGGGTGCCCGGATAGATTTGTGCCGCCCGCAAGTGCAAATCACCGGCCGTCCACACCCTGGAGCCCGTCTGTAAATCCGGCTTTGCGAGCATACGTATGTCGCCGCTGCTGTCGAGGGTGACCAGGTCAAAGCTGCGCCGACTGACCGCCGTGGTCGCCCCGTTGAGCAACTTGATCAGCCCGTCACTACCGAACGAGAAGGCGTTGCCCAGATCAAGCAGATTCGCGGTGGTGCTGAACTGCGCGGCCGATACCCGGTTGGTGGGGGTGTTCAGCACTCGGGGGCGGGTTAACGCGCTGGGAGGCGTGTAATACTCACCCAACCCCGACAGACGCACATAAGGTGCAGCCAGATTAATGCGCGCGGTATCTTTGGAGCTTTCGGCGAGGGACAGTGATCCGGCGTACAGACTCAGACTCTGGTTCATGTGCAGATCGACATCACCGTCGAACGTCAGCAGGCCGTTGCTCAGCAGGCTCAGACTATCGAAGCCGCCGGTCATCAATTGATCGGCGCTCAGTCGGGTGTAGCCATAACGCAACGGTGCAGCGGCCTCACCAGGCCGCAAATCGGCGGGTAGCCGCACGTCGTCCGGCCCTTGGCCAATGATCAGCTCCCTGGCGACCCGAACAGCGTTGTTTCCCTGAGTATCGCGATACAACGGCGAATCGAGGGCGATCTCCAGACGTCCCCCGGCTGCACCGGCCCCGCCAGCCGCGGCACGCAGGGTGCCGTCGATGAACAGACCGTTGTAGGAGCTCAAGGCAATGCGTCCGCCGTCCGTGGCGACGCGGGTCGGGCCAGTGCCAGCGATATCCAGCACGGCCTCGGCACCGGACGCCTCCAGACGAGCGCCCGGACGCACGATCACATACGCATCGGCCGACGTCGCAGTGGCCTTTTTAGCGTCGATCTCGCCGCCAATAATGATGCTGCCGCCCTTGCCCACCTGACCGTAGACCCGGCCGAGCGCATCGACCGCCGTGGTTGCGCGCCCCGCCACGTCCAGCACCGCATGGTCACCGATCCAGATCGAACGAGTATGGGCTGTCGGATCCGCCTCCTGCTGCGAAGTCTCAACATCGATCGAACTGAACTGCTGCTGACGAATATCGAGGATGCCGCCCCAGGCGTTGAGTTCACCGTCAACGGTGAGCTGCCCGGCACTGCGCAAGTTGATGCGCTGGCCGGGGTCGACGCTGATGCGCGCGCCCTGGCCGATGGTCAACAAACTGTTCAGCGGGTCTATCTGATTGATTTGGCTGCCGCCCGCTTGCAGTGACAGACTCGCGCCGCCGCGTTGGGTCAGCACGCCTTTGGCCGGGTTCTCCTGGAACAGGCTCGGTGTCCACAGTTCCAACGCCGCCTGCGGCTCGGCGCCACCGGGTTGGTTCGCTGCAAAATCGGAAAAACGGTAGGCCGGCATGGACACGTCGACCACCGCATCGTCCGCCACTTTCAGGGTCGTCAGACCAATGATGTTGTAGGCCGAGAAGCCTCTGTTGAACGTATCCGCGGCCAGTCGCAAGGTGTGATCGGCCAGAGGGCCATCAGGCTCGCCGATCAACACGTTGTTGGCCTGAATCTTCAGCGTGCCACCGCCCGTGACGCCATAACCGCGCACGTCACCGTCCATGACCAATTGCGATTGGCCCGGCAGGGTGTCCGCACTGGACTCAAGAGTAACGTCGCCACCCTTGCCGCCCCGGGTCTTGCCATTGCTTAACACCGCGCCGCCGGACGAGACGTCGATGACGCTGCCGCTGGCCACGGTGATATCGCCGGTGCTGCGGATCGACACCAGGCCACCATTCAAATAGGCCAGGTTGTTGGCTTCGGTCGGATCGATACGCGAATTGACCCACAGACCACGGGTGTCCAGGCGCACGCCTTCGGCCACCGTCACCGTCGTTGGTTTGCTGGTTTGCGCCAGACCGGTCCCCAAACGCAGGCTACCGGCGCGGGCGGTCAGATCCGCGTTGACCCGCACATCCTGACCGTACAGGGTGATGTCACCGCCAGTGTCCACGGTCACGGCATCATTGACTTCAACCTTGTCCTTGGCCGCGACTTTCAACGCGCCCAGACGGAAACCATTGAGCATGTCGGTATCGAGGAACAGCTTGCCTTTGCGGTCATCGGACACCGCGCCGGTCAACCCCAGGTCGCTGCCATCGGCGGGACGCTCGGCACCGATCTGCACCTGATCGAGCATGGCGAGATGCTGATACACCAGGCCGTTGGTGGTGGCCGACCAGCTCGGGTCATACGAACCAACGATCAACTGCGCCCGACGCGCCATGGCTGTCTGGGCCTGGTCATAGCCGTCGAGCCCGGCACGCGGCGCCTGGTTCTGCCGTTCGCCCTGGAACACGTCGCCCACCAACTGGCCGTCGAGCACCGCATTGTTGGTGGCGATCACCAATTGTCCGGCGTCGCGACCCACTGAGTAACCGGACTCGAAACGCTGTCTCGGGGCGATCAGCGGGTTAAAGAAGTAACTGGTCTGGCCCCAACGTTCGCTGTGGTCTTCATAACCTTTGTAGAGGCCGGTGTAGAGGATGTCGCCCGGTGCCCGCGACACTTCGTACAAACGGCCATCGGCGCCACGCAACCAGCTCTGGCGAATGAAACCGCTCTGCACATCGAGGGTGCCGCCCGAGAGATTGATCACCGAGCCCTTCTCGGTCACCACGTCATTGCCGGTGAAACTCACCGTACCGCCCTGGGCCATCCATTCGCCGATGCTGTGCCCCTGCGTGCCAAGGTAACCGCCCACTTCCAGCAGACCACCGGCGGTGTACCAGCGGTCAGTGGCGTAGCCGTTGGTGCCGGCCGGCACGAAGATCAGTTCGCGCACATCGACCCACACATCATTGCTGTTGAGTGCGCCACTTTCGCGGTTGATCGATGAGTCGCGCTGCTCGTTGCCCTGCACGTTGATCTTGATGTTGTTGGCTTCCATCGCCACTTTGACGCCGAGGGCCCCGGACACATCGATCAACGCGCCGTCGCGCACCAGGCTGCGTTGCCCCGCTGCGACCGCGACCTGACCACCAGTGGCCAGCGTCACCGAACCGTTCTGAAACTCGACGGTGCCGCCGCTGCCGATGTCGATGCGCGACTGATCGCTGCGGATACGGTTGTTGAGCGTCACCCCGGTCAATGCAGCGTCGTGCTGACTATCGAGGGCAGTGAGGTCGCTGCTGTCGAGCATGATTGCGCTGACACTCCCCTGGCCGAGGGTCACGCTGCCGCTGGTGTCGGTCGCCGGGTTGAGCAGATGAATCGTGCCACGGGTATTCACCGAGGTACTCGCCAGCAATACGCCGTTTTGCGCGATTTCGTGACCGGTCATGGTGATGTCGCCGGTCGAGGCCTGGATCAGGCCGGTGTTGCTGACCTTGCCCGAACCACCGGCCTTGAAGCCCGGAACGACTTCGCTGCCGAACGTGGTGGAGAAACCATTGCCTTCGGTGCCCGAGCCTTTGCGAATGTAGAAGCGGTCACCGGCACCGAGTACGGTCTGGCCTTTGGCGGTGCTGATGGTGCCGGCGTTCTCCACTTCATTGCCGAGCAGCAACGCATAGCCACCCGAGTCGGTGGACAGCGTCGGTTTGTGGGTTTCAATCCGCGCGCCACGCTCTATCAGCACTTTGCCGGCGGCGTCGGTAAAGGTCGGCTGACTGCCGGTGCTGTCGAAATACAGGCCGTGATCACGGAACTGCGCATCGGTGATGTTCGCGGCGGCCGCCACCAGGTTACGCACATTGACCTGGCTGGTGCCGCTGAACACGATGCCGTTGCGGTTGATCAGCATCACCGTGCCGTCGCCCTTGATCTGGCCCAGAATCTGACTCGGCCGTGCGCTCGGATCGTTAACGCGATTGAGTGCCGCCCAGTTCGACTGCTGAGCGAACTCGACGGTGGTATTGCGCCCGACGTTGAAGGTTTCCCAGTTGAGAATGGCCTTGTCGGCAGTCTGCTCGATCTTGACCGTGGTCTTGCCATCGACCTGCGTCTGTTGCGGCCCCTTGGCGTTCTGCCAACCTTGGGTCAGGCCGGTATCGACTTTCAGGCCGCCCTCGCCCAAACCATCCGGCACGAACTGCACGGTGGCGAACGCCGCTGCCCGCCCGGCCGCCTGCGCCGCCTGTTGAGCGGCAATGGCGGCCACGGTGTTATTGAGCGTTTGCACCGATCGTTGCAACTGTTGCCTGGCCCGCTGCTGTTGCGCCAACGGCGGTGTCATGCCCGGCAACCCACCGCCTGGCCGAGATGCTGCTGCCTGTTGCGCCGCGCCCTTGGCGGCAAACCAATTGGAACTGAACGCGGTCGCCGCCTCGGCACTGCCGGCCACCAGGCACAGCGCAATCGCCTGCGCCAGCGGCTTGAGCAACCACAGCGCCGGGTCCACGGAACGCGCGGCGTCACGGCGTACAGACAAGGAAGGGGTATTGCGACGGGCTTGGCGAACGAGCATCACTACTAGGTCCTTTTCAATTGGCGCAAGAGGCCGCAGGCCGAGTGGAACCTGCTGTTACGACATAGGCAGTTGGCAAGGCGCAAGACCGAACGGATGTCACACAAACTTCATGATCGGGGAGTAGCCGCAAAAAAAATGGCAGCCTCAAAGGGCTGCCATTTCAAAGTCACCGCGTCATCGTTCATCGCTAGCAAGCTAGCGTCCACAGGAGCTTGCACTCCAGAGCCTGCTCACAATGAAGTCCGCACTGAAACCCAACATTCAGCCCGGCAACAGCTCGTCGATATGCCGATACTCGGACTGCAACTGCGCCGCCAACACCTTGCTGCGCCCAAGGCGAATCGGGCCACGCTCGATGTCGATCAGCAGTCCCGGGCATTCAAGGGGTGGCAGTGGCGCCCCGTTTTTAAGCCGGCCATCGGTGACCAGCAACAAGCGTTGTTGCTCCGCCGGAAAGCGCTTTTGCCGTACCGCCAGCCAGCGTCCGGCTTCCTCCAGCGCCGCCAGCAACGGCGTGCCTCCCCCGGCGCCAAGGGCCTCCAGCCACTGACGCAGACCGCCAGATGCTTTCAACCCTTGAACCTGCCACTTCGGCGCGGCGCCACTGGCGGTCAGCAAGGCCAGCCGCGCGCGCTGGCGATAGGCGTCGTCGAACAGTTGCGCCAGCAAGCCTTTGGCATCGCTCAAGGCCTGATGGCGTCGGGTTGAAGCCGATGCGTCGACAATCACCAGCCACAGTTCATTTGCCGAGCGCGTACGCAGGTGGAACAACACATCCTGCCGCTGACGTGGCCGACCATTGAGCAAGGTGCCCGGCCAATTGATCGAGCCGCTGCGGGCGGCGTGACGCTTGCCCTGCATGCCCTGATCCAGGCGTCCGGCGCGGGGTCTGGCATTCGCCCCCGCGTCAGATCGGGGGCGAATGCCTAGGGCTTTTTTGGCCAGCTCGGCACTTCACGGCGGGCACCGACGGGCAACGCCTGAGCGGGCATTTCACCCCACTGGCCCTGCCCTTCACTCGGGTTGTCCTGTTGCGGCGTAGGCGTCTGTGGCGTCTGTGGCGCCTGCGACGGTTGTGGTGCAGGCGCAGGTAGTTCACGACGACGATGGCGCAAGGCGAACTCGGCCACTGCGTCGATATCTTCGACAGTGATGGCGCCGGCACCGCGCCACGCCGCGTGGGCACGTGCGGCACGCAACCACACCAGATCGGCACGCAGGCCATCGACCCCGGCGGCAAAGCAGCGTTCGGTAATCTGCGCCAGGGCCTCATCGTCCAGCGGGATGCTCGCCAAAGCACTGCGTGCCTGCTGGCAACGCTCGCGCAACGACTGCTGCCGGGTTTCCCACTCGGCGCAGAAGCCTTGAGGATCGCTGTCGAAATCCAGACGTCGACGGATGATCTGCCCACGCTCGACAGGCGCAGTGTGCCCACCGAGGGCGACGTTCAAGCCAAAGCGGTCAAGCAGTTGCGGGCGCAACTCACCCTCTTCCGGGTTCATGGTGCCGATCAGGACAAACTTCGCCGAATGACGGTGGGAAATACCGTCGCGTTCGATCAGGTTGGTCCCGCTGGCGGCCACGTCCAGCAGCAGATCCACCAGATGATCGGGCAGCAAATTGACCTCATCAACGTAGAGCACGCCGCCGTCAGCCTTGGCCAGCACGCCGGGTGAAAACTGCGCACGGCCGTCGCTCAGTGCTGCATCCAGGTCGAGCGTACCGACCAGGCGCTCTTCGGTGGCGCCCAATGGCAACGTGACGAACTGACCGCTGGCGAGCAGATCGGCCAGGCCACGGGCCAACGTCGATTTGGCCATCCCGCGCGGGCCTTCGATCAGCACGCCGCCGATCTTCGGATCGATGGCGGTCAGGTACAGCGCGAGCTTCAAATCGTCGGCGCCGACCACGGCGGAGAGCGGGAAATGCGGGGTGTCGGTCATTGTTCTATCTCAGTCATGGTCGGTAGTGTCACTGGCTCACTCCTACAGGGGGCGATGCGGTCAGCCGTCTTCTTCTATATCCAACAGCAGGTTTTCCAGCGCCTCGCGGTATGCGCCCGGTTCCTTCCACATCCCGCGCTGTTGCGCTTCGAGCATGCGCTCGGTCATGTCGCGCAGGGCATGGGGATTGTGTTCGCGGACAAAATCCCGGGTGTTCGGGTCGAGCAAATAGGCATCGGCCAGCAACGCGTACTGGTGATCGTCGATCAACTGCGTAGTGGCGTCGAAGGCGAACAGGTTATCGACGGTCGCCGCCATTTCGAAAGCGCCTTTGTAGCCATGCCGCTTGACCCCGTCGAGCCACTTCGGATTAGCCGCTCGCGAACGAATCACCCGGTTCAGCTCTTCCTTCAGCGTGCGAATCCTCGGCAAGTCCGGCTGACTGTGATCGCCGTGGTAACTGGCCGCTGCTACACCGCTGAGGCTTTCCACTGCCGCGAGCATACCGCCCTGGAACTGGTAGTAATCATTGGAATCGAGCAGGTCGTGTTCGCGGTTATCCTGATTTTGCAGGACAGCCTGCACCTGGCTCAAACGCCGACTGAAGGGTTCGCGGGCCTCGGTGCCTTCGTCGGCACCGCCATAGGCGTAACCGCCCCAGTTCAGATAAACCTCGGCCAGGTCTTCGCGACTTTGCCACAGTCGACCGTCGATAGCGCCCTGTACACCGGCGCCATAGGCACCGGGCTTCGCCCCGAAGATACGCCAACCGGCCTGACGTCGCGCCGCATCTTCATCCAGCCCCGATTGCAACAGCGTTTCGCGCTCGGCACGAACCTTGGCCGCCAACGGGTTGAGGTCGTCCGGTTCGTCCAGCGCGGCGACCGCTTGCACGGCGGCGTCGAACAAGCGGATCAGATTGGCGAACGCGTCACGGAAGAAACCCGAGACGCGCAACGTCACGTCCACCCTTGGGCGATCTAGCAGACTCAGCGGCAGGATCTCAAAATCATCGACGCGCTGACTGCCCGTGGCCCACACCGGGCGCACGCCCATCAGGGCCATTGCCTGAGCGATATCGTCGCCGCCAGTGCGCATGGTCGCGGTACCCCAAACGGACAGACCGAGCTGGCGCAAATGATCGCCGTGATCTTGCAGGTGGCGTTCAAGAATCAGGTTGGCCGACTGGAAGCCGATGCGCCACGCGGTGGTGGTGGGCAGGTTGCGAACGTCCACCGAATAGAAGTTGCGCCCGGTGGGCAACACGTCCAGACGACCGCGACTGGGTGCGCCGCTGGGACCGGCCGGGACGAAACGACCGCTGAGGGCGTCGAGCAGACCGCGCATTTCGGCGGGACCGCAGGCGTCCAGGCGCGGTGCAACGACTTCGCGCAAGTTGTCGAGAATTGCACGGACCTCGTCCCAACCTACATCCTGTGGGAGCGGGCTGGCATTCAAAATCTGCGAGATCAGTTGCGTGGCGAACAGCTCGAGACGTTCGCGGGTATCGCCGCTGGTGCGCCAAGGCTCATCGCTGAACGACAACAAGGCGTCCGGACGCGGCCCGGTCCACGGTTCGGCCAACGCACAATCCAGCGGATCGAACCCCAATGCAAACGCCTTGGCCAATGCGCGCAGCAAACTCGATTGCGCACCACGCCCGTCACCACGAGGAATGCGCAACAATGCCAGCAAGGTATCGATGCGCAAACGTCCGGTCGGCGATTCGCCAAACACGTGCAAGCCGTCACGAATCTGCGATTCCTTGAGGTCGCACAAATAGGTGTCCAGGCGCGGCAACCAGATCGCTGCATCGGCATCGCTGTCGAGTTTTTCGTCCAGCTGCAATTCGCGGTCGATGTGGGTATCACGCACCAGTTGCAGGATGTCGCGCTGCAACTCCCGGGCGCGGCGCGGATCGAGCAATTGCGCTTCGTAGTATTCGTCGGCGAGCAATTCGAGGTTGCGCAGCGGACCATAGGTTTCGGCGCGGGTCAGCGGCGGCATCAAGTGATCGATGATCACCGCCTGAGTGCGCCGTTTGGCCTGGGCGCCCTCGCCCGGATCGTTGACGATAAATGGATAAATGTTCGGCAGCGGTCCCAGTAAAGCGTCCGGCCAGCAGTGCTCGGACAAACCGACACCTTTGCCCGGCAGCCATTCGAGGTTGCCGTGCTTGCCGACGTGGATCACCGCGTGGGCGCCATAGGTGTTGCGCAGCCAGAAGTAGAACGCCAGGTATCCGTGGGGCGGCACCAGGTCCGGGTCGTGGTACACCGCGCTCGGGTCCACCTGATAACCGCGGGCCGGTTGAATACCGACGAAAGTCAGGCCAAAACGCAGCCCGGCAATCATCATTCGGCCGCTGCGGCACATCGGATCACTGTCAGGCGCGCCCCAGCGTTCAAGCACCGCTGCGCGATTGGCTTCGGGCAACGCGTTGAACATCGTCAGGTATTCGTCCATCCCCAGGCTCTGCTGGCAGGGACGCTGATCGAGGGTGTCCAGATCATTGCTGACGCCGCCGAGCAATTGTTCGATCAACGCGGTGCCGCTGCCCGGCAGCCCGGCCGGTAGCGGATAACCCTCGGTGTGCAGTGCTCGAAGAATATTCAGCGCCGCAGCAGGTGTATCGAGGCCAACACCATTGCCGATGCGGCCGTCGCGGGTCGGGTAGTTGGCGAGGATCAGCGCCACGCGCTTTTCAGCGTTGGGCAGGCGCGCCAGATCGATCCAGCGTCGCGCCAGTTCGGCGACAAAATCCATGCGCTCAGGTTGCGGCCGGTAGCAGACCACGTCCGATTGACTGCGCTCGCTGCGCCACGCCAGATCCTTGAAGCTGATCGGTCGGCTGATGATCCGCCCGTCCAGCTCCGGCAAGGCAATGTGCATCGCCAGATCGCGCGGGCCGAGGCCCTGTTCGCTGGCGCGCCAGCCGGGCTCGTTGTCTTGGGCGCAGATCGCCTGAATCACCGGGATATTGCGGCGAAACGGGCGTAAATGTGGCGCTTCGGGGCTGGATTGGGCGAACCCGGTGGTATTGAGGATGACACCGGCGTCCACCTGATCCAGCCAGTCCTCGACCGCCGCAAGGCAGCCGGGCTCTTTCAAACTGGCCAACGCGATGGGCAGCGGATTCAACCCCGCCGCTTGTAAGCGTTGGCAAAAAACGTCGATGAACGCGGTGTTCGCCGCTTGCAAGTGCGAGCGGTAAAACAGCACGGCCGCCACCGGTTGACCGGCCAGCCAATCGGCCTGCCAGTCACTCAGTGCGGCGGTGCTTTTTTGCGGATGGTAAATCGCCGTGCGCGGCAACGCTTGCGGCTCGGCCCAGAGATAATCCCGTGCCAGCCAACGGTTGGCCAGACAGCGGAAGAAATCGAGGGCATTCGCCATGCCGCCCTGACGCAGATACTGCCAGAGCCGGTCACGGTCCTCGGCCCCCACAGTGCTCAGGTCGCTGAGTTCCGGGTCAGGGCGATCATCCCCCGGCACCAGAATCAGTTGCACCCCACGCTGCGACAACTCCACCAGCCGCTCGACGCCGTAACGCCAATAAGCAATGCCGCCGTGCAGCGAGATCAGAATCACCTTGGCATGGCGCAAGACTTCATCGACATACAGGTCGACCGACGCATGGTTCTGCACTTGCATCGGGTTGGCCAGACGCACGCTCGGGTAGTCGTCGGGCAACTGTTGCGCCGCTTCGGCGAGCAGCGCCAGGCTGGAATCGCCGCTGCACAGGATCACCAGTTCGGCGGGGGTTTGGCCAAGGTCGGCAATGTTGTCATCCGACACGAAACCGCCGGGCTGGGTCCTGAGCAGGTGCATGGGGGTTACACGCTGAGTGCGGCGCGCAATTGCGCTTCGAGCAGGGCCGCATCCAGCGCCTGGCCGATCAGCACCAGACGGGTGACACGGGTTTCTTCAGCGCCCCACTGACGGTCGAAGTGCTTGTCAAAACGGGTGCCCACACCCTGGATCAGCAAACGCATCGGTTTGTTCGGGATCGCCGCGAAACCTTTGATGCGCAGGATGCCGTGCTGCACCACCAATTGGGTCAGCGCATCCATCAGCAGGCTTTCGTCGGCTTGCGGCAGTTCGATGGAGATCGAATCGAAAGCATCGTGGTCGTGGTCATCGTGATCATCGCCGTCGTGGTGATGGTCGTGGTGGCTGTGGCGGCTGTCGATGTGTTCTTCGGAGCCGGCACCCAAGCCAATCAGCACATCCAGCGGCAAGCGACCGCTGCTGGCTTCGATGACCTTGACCGCGGGCGGCAGTTCTTCGGCAACTTCCAGACGCACGCGGGCCAGGTCTTCAGGGCTGATCAGGTCGGCCTTGTTGAGGATCACCAGATCGGCGCTGGCCAGTTGGTCGGCAAACAGTTCGTGCAGCGGCGATTCGTGGTCCAGGTTCGGGTCGAGTTTGCGCTGGGCGTCGACCTGATCCGGGAACGCGGCGAAGGTGCCAGCGGCTACGGCCGGGCTGTCGACCACGGTGATGACTGCGTCCACGGTGCAGGCGCTGCGGATTTCCGGCCACTGGAAGGCTTGCACCAACGGCTTTGGCAGGGCCAGGCCGGAAGTTTCGATGAGAATGTGGTCGAGATCGCCGCGCCGGGCAACCAGTTCGCGCATTACCGGGAAGAACTCTTCCTGAACGGTGCAGCACAGGCAGCCGTTGGCCAGTTCATAGACCCGGCCGTTGGCCTCTTCTTCGGTGCAACCGATGGAGCACTGCTTGAGGATTTCGCCGTCGATGCCCAGTTCGCCGAATTCGTTGACGATCACCGCGATGCGGCGACCCTGGGCGTTGTCGAGCATGTGCCGCAGCAAGGTGGTTTTGCCCGAGCCGAGGAAGCCGGTAACGATGGTGACAGGGAGTTTGGCCAGTGTTTTCATCGGATGCCCTTTGGCAAGGTGGCGGGCATACGGGACGAGAACCGGAAACGCACGTGCGCGCCGGAAGCGTTCGCCACCGGATCACCCCGCCCGGTTGTAGTGAGAATCTGTATCGAGGCAGGTCTCCTGGCTGACGGTGTGCCAATCACTTGACTGGCGTTTGCTGCGCCTTCCCGCGGGCTCAAGGGTTGAGCGTGCAGTGGCGTGGCAGCGAACATCACCGTTCACAGTTGCGGGGGCAGCCGCGGCATTGACCGCGTTCCCTTCTTAGCTTCGACAGACGCCGAAGAACCTCGAATGCGCAAGGCTACGCATGGTATTGGGGCGGGTCAATCACCGAACACACCCTGCCCCTGTAGGAGTTGCCGAAGGCTGCGATCTTTCGATTTTGCTTTTGATGATCAAGATCAAAAGATCGCAGCCTTCGGCAGCGCCTACGAAGAGCAGTTGAGAACCCTTGCCAATTGACGCCCAACCCCCGCCCATGCTCTCCTACGCATCTTGTTACGGGTGCCCTTCACAGGGTGAAACGGGAAACCGGTGAATCATGTGCTTTACTCAAAGCCATGTCAGTCCGGTGCTGCCCCCGCAACGGTAAGCGAGTGAAGCGTCAGATCCACTGTGCCAACACGGCATGGGAAGGTGATGCTTGCAGGATCAGGCTCAGGCCTGCGCCCCTCGTGAGCCCGGAGACCGGCCTGCAACACAAAGTGAACACACAATCACTGAATGACAAACCCGCGGTGGGCGGGCGCTGTTCGAATTTCTGCGCGCCCGTTCGTGTGGAGACTCTGCATGCGCTTTTGATTCCCCGCTGACAGACCAGAGGGAAACGCCATGTCGATCATCAGCAGCACCGGCCACAGCAACACTACCAGCGCCACCACGACCCTGACCCAACGCCTGACTGCCGCCGTTTGCGCTTCGATCCTCGGCGCGTGCCTGGTGTACTTCGCCGGTTTCTCGCACATCGAAGCGGTACACAACGCCGCGCACGATACCCGTCACAGCTCCGCGTTCCCGTGCCATTGAGACCTGCCCATATGATCAAGCGTATTGCGCAAACCGCAGGTTTCACCGGGCTGCTGGCCGCCCTGCTGTTGACCCTGCTGCAAAGCTTCTGGGTCTCGCCCCTGATTTTGCAGGCCGAAACCTACGAAAAATCCGAGCCTGCCGCGGTTGAAGTCCACGAACACGCTCACGCCGAAGGCGCTGTAGCCGCTCACACCCACGATGCCGAAGCCTGGGAGCCGGAAGATGGCTGGCAGCGTGTGCTGTCGACCACCGGTGGCAACCTGGTGGTAGCAGTCGGTTTCGCCCTGATGCTCGCCGGCCTTTATACCCTGCGCGCGCCGACCAAAACTTCGCAGGGCTTGCTCTGGGGCCTGGCCGGTTACGCCACCTTCGTACTGGCGCCGACCCTCGGTCTGCCGCCTGAACTGCCGGGCACCGCTGCCGCCGATCTGGCGCAACGGCAACTCTGGTGGATCGGCACCGCAGCTTCCACCGCTGTCGGCATCGCCCTGATCGTGTTCAGCCGTCACTGGCTGATGAAAGTGCTGGGCGCTGCGATTCTTGCCGTTCCCCATGTCATTGGCGCACCGCAACCGGAAGTGCATTCGATGCTCGCGCCGCAAGCACTGGAAACCCAGTTCAAAATCGCTTCGCAGCTGACCAACGTGGCGTTCTGGCTGGCCCTGGGCCTGATCAGCGCCTGGTTGTTCCGCCGCAAAAGCGATGGCCAATACCACGCATGACGAATGTCAGCACAGCGCCGACCCTGGTGGTCGGCCTGGGCTGCCAACGGGGCTGCCCGGTCAGTACACTGCGCGCACTGCTGGATCAGGCATTGCAAGCCCATCAGATTGCGCTGAATGAAATCAAGGCCCTGGCCAGTATCGATTTGAAGCGCGACGAGCCGGCACTTATTGAGCTGGCCCAGCAATTGGCGTTGCCGCTGATGTATTTCAGCAGTGAACAACTGGCCGCCTATCAGCCACAACTCAGTCACCATTCGCAGATCGCGTTCGAGCGCACCGGTTGCTACGGCGTCGCGGAAAGTGCTGCACTGGCCCTGGCCGAACAACTGGCCAATGCACCGGCCAAACTGCTGATTGCGCGACAAAAATACGCCCAGGCCACACTCGCATTGGCCAGCGCCGCCTGAAATCCCCGATAATCCGCCCGTTCGATCATGAGCAATCTTCATCTGAAGCCTTGCCCATCCCTTTTTCCCACAGGAACCGACGATGACCGTCTACTTCATTGGCGCAGGTCCCGGCGACCCGGAACTGATCACCGTCAAGGGCCAGCGCTTGATTCGCAGCTGCCCGGTGATCATCTACGCTGGCTCTCTGGTACCTGCCGCCGTTCTGGAAGGCCATCGCGCACAAACGGTGGTCAACAGCGCAGAATTGCACCTGGAACAGATCATCGAGCTGATCAAGACTGCCCACGCCAACGGCCAGAATGTCGCGCGCGTGCATTCCGGCGATCCGAGTCTGTATGGCGCCATAGGCGAGCAGATTCGCCATCTGCGCGAACTTGGCATTGCGTTCGAGATCATTCCCGGCGTGACCGCCACCGCAGCCTGCGCCGCGCTGCTGGGGGCCGAGCTGACACTACCGGACATTTCGCAAAGCGTGATCCTGACCCGCTACGCCGACAAAACCGCAATGCCACCGGGCGAAGAGTTCTCCAGCCTGGCGCAGCACGGCGCGACCATGGCCATTCATTTGGGGGTCAACCACCTGACGAAGATTGTCGAGGAACTCGTCCCGCACTACGGCGCGGATTGCCCGATTGCAGTGGTTCACCGGGCCACCTGGCCGGATCAGGATTGGGTGCTGGGGACGCTGGAGGATATCGCTGCGAAGGTTGAAGCCAAGGGGTTTCGGCGCACGGCGTTGATACTTGTGGGTCGGGTGCTGGGCAGTGATCAGTTCAGCGAATCGTCGCTGTATCGCGCCGGACATGCGCATTTGTATCGGCCGTAGTGCCTCATCGCTGGCAAGCCAGCTCCCACAGGTTTTGAGTCGGTCACAATATTGCGGTCAACATAAAATTCTGTGGGAGCTGGCTTGCCAGCGATGAGGCCAGCACATCTTGCCCATAAAAAAACGGCGCTCACGGGGCGCCGTTTTTTTATGCCGCAGCGAACACCTTAGTAGTAGGCGTTTTCTTTCTGCGTGTGGTCGGTCACGTCGCGAACGCCCTTGAGCTCTGGAATACGCTCGAGCAAGGTGCGCTCGATGCCTTCCTTCAAAGTGACGTCTGCCTGGCCGCAGCCCTGGCAACCGCCGCCGAACTGCAGAACGGCGATGCCGTCTTCAACCACATCGATCAGGCTGACCTGACCGCCGTGGCTGGCCAGCCCCGGGTTGATCTCGGTTTGCAGGTAGTAGTTGATACGCTCGTTGACCGGGCTGTCGGCGTTGACCATCGGTACTTTGGCGTTTGGCGCCTTGATGGTCAGCTGGCCGCCCATACGGTCGGTGGCGTAGTCGACAACGGCATCGTCCAGGAAGGCTTCGCTGAAGTGGTCGATGTAAGCGGTGAAGCTTTTGAGCCCCAGCGCCGTGTCTTCAGGTTTTTCTTCGCCCGGCTTGCAGTAGGCAATGCAGGTCTCTGCATACTGGGTGCCAGGCTGGGTGATAAAGACGCGGATGCCGATGCCCGGGGTGTTCTGCTTGGAGAGCAGATCAGCCAGGTAATCGTGGGCGGCGTCGGTAATGGTAATAGCGGTCATGGAAACTCCTCGCAGGCTTGGGCGCAGTTTACGCCAATCATCGCCGCGCACAAAGTCCTAGTATTTTTGTCGGGAAAGATTTCGCTACACCGTCCCTGTAGGAGCTGCCGCAGGCTGCGATCTTGTGATCTTGAAGAAACAAATCAAAAGATCGCAGCCTGCGGCAGCTCCTACAGGGGTTCAGCAGTGTTTCAGAGGTTTTCGTAGCGGTTCATGTCCAGCACGCCCTCTTCCACCGGTTCTGTCTCGTGGATGTAGCGGCTCAGGTCATGGAAGTACTGCCAGAATTGCGGATGACTGCGCCGAATCCCCCACCGTTCGACGATTTTCTCGAAGCGATCGGCGTCTTTGGCGTTTTCCATGACATCGACGAACGCGGGCACCTGATCGGCCGGGATGTTGAACATGAAATTCGGATAGCTGCTCAGTACGCCCGGAAAAATCGTCAGGGTGTCCAGCCCTGGCTGATAACGCAGTGATTCGCCGAGCAGGAAAGCCACGTTGCTATGGGCACGGTTGCGCAGCAGGCTGTAGACCACACGCTTTCCGCTCGACGTCTCGATACGCAACATGGTGGCTTCCGGCAGTTGATCGATGACCCTTAGCCCGGCTGCCGGTCGCGCCGTGAGCGTGCTCAAGGCTTGTTCGGCATTTTGCAGCTCAGGATCAATGTTCGGCCGCGAACAATAAGCGCCGTCACAGCGGTTGATCGGATCAGGGTTGGCGTTGAGGTCGCCATAGCGCGCCAGCAACTGCATGGCAAAGTCGCGTTTGGGGTCTTTTTCGTCCAGTTTCAGCGCGGTCGGCTTGTCGTTGTCGATGGACTCGTAGTCCAGCCACATCTTGAATTTGCCGCTGTTCTGGTACCAGTCGTCGAGGTAACCGTCTCTCGAATCCGCCGGCATCAGGCGCAGGAAGTTCTGCTCGGCGCCATTGCGGATCAGATCGAAATACAGGCGCGTCTGGGCCTGGTGGGACACATTGCCGAACACGTCGAAGTTCACCGCCAACTGATAATACGTACGCTCCAGCAACGGGTAATCGAACAACCACAGGGTTTGCGGCACTTCGCCGATCAAGCCTTTGGTCACGACGGCGCTGTCGAAATGGCGGAAAATGCTCAGCAACGCATTGTCGTTGCCGGCCCACAGCGTCGACCAGCTCGGTGCCGGCACATCGGCGTAGCTGTCACGGCGCAAGGCTTCGTATTCGTTACGTTTGTCGCGGTAGTCGTGCCACAGGCTCAGGACGCTGCCGACATCGTCGTTCTGCCCCGGCATGGCCAACAACGGCGTGGCCTGGCCGCGGTAGTTAGGGTCGGTGATGTACAGATCATGTTCCGGCGCCTGGAACAGCGCCCAGAAGTTGTCGCGGATCACGTCAGTCGCGATCTGCCCCCGGCAAACCGGACCGCGAATGAAGGTGCGCACGAAATACTCGGCGTTATCGAGCATGAACTGATAACGCGCCTGGGCCGGGATCGCTTCAAAGGTCGCAAACGGATTGGCCCGGCTCTGCGGCCCGTAGCCCGGCAGCGCGCTGGCCTGCCAATTGCCGTTGTAGAACAGGCTTTTGACCCGCGCCATCTTCGCCGCACTCAGCGGATACGTGATGTGGGTCTTGTGGACGATCACGCCCTGCACCGGCCACAAACGGTAATAAAACTCGCTGCCCGGGTCATCGTTCGGCCGGCGCGTGTTGATCAGGTCGATCGGCTGGCCGGTCGGCGTGCGCGACCGCACCCACTGGAAGAAATGCCCCGGCTCGCCGTCCTTGAAATAGAGGTGCGCGAGAAACCAGTGCTCGTACAACCAGCGCCCCACCAGGCTCTGCCGGGCGCCCGGCGAGTTGAGCAGGTTTTCCCACTGGACCACCTGCAAGGCTTCTTTGGCGCTGGGCACCAGGCCTTGTTCATCGATGGGTGCACCGGAGGCCAACCAGCGTTGCAGCGTCTGGTATTGCTGATCGGTCAGGCCGGTGACCGCCAGTGGCATGCCTTCCTTCGGATGAGAACTGGCGTAGCCGTCAAACTCGGCGGGCATCGCGCACATGTTTTCCCGGTTCAGGCCCAGAACGATGTCTTCCGGCAATTTGGCGTTCGGTTGCAGCGGCGTCTTGTGGCCCAACTCAAGCATTCGCGCCATCAAGCCAGCCTGACTGCTCTGGGCATCGAGCACCGAGTAAAAACCCATGTGTTGCCAGGCGCGCTTGCCGCTGGCGTCATAAAACAAACGGGTCGGCGTCACTGCGCGGCTGCGATCACCGTCATACACCGGCACTTTCGTCGCGCCACGCGCCGCCCCTTCGCCGCTGCCCAGGTTCAGCTGGCAGGCCGCGTCATTGCAGGCATGGCAGGCCACGCACTTTTCAGTGAAGATCGGTTGAATGTCGCGGGTGTAGGAAATAGAAGAAGATGCGCCAGCGGGAATCGCCAGACCTTGCGCCACGGCGCTCCAGCTTAAAAACAGCAATACACTGCTGATGACGACGCGATACGACATGTCCCTGGTCCCGATCCTTTAAAAAACGCCGCGATTCTACCGGTGTGACGACCGCATCAACATGAACGATATTCATGCAAAACCCGAACATGCTCTAAAAGCGCACAGGTTTGCTATTATCCCGGCCCTTCGTCATGGTCTTTCCGAGTAGTCCAAATGTCCGATCGCAGTGTTCGCCTTCAAGCTCTCAAGCACGCCCTCAAAGAGCGCATCCTGATTCTCGATGGCGGCATGGGCACGATGATCCAGAGCTACAAGCTCGAGGAGCAGGATTACCGTGGCAAACGCTTCGCCGACTGGCCGAGCGATGTCAAAGGCAACAACGACCTGCTGGTGCTGACGCGTCCTGACGTGATTGGCGGCATCGAGAAAGCCTACCTGGACGCCGGCGCCGACATTCTGGAAACCAATACCTTCAACGCCACCCGGATCTCCATGGCCGATTACGGCATGGAAGAACTGGCCTACGAATTGAACGTAGAAGGCGCTCGCCTGGCACGCAAGGTCGCCGATGCGAAAACCCTCGAAAACCCGGACAAGCCGCGATTTGTCGCCGGCGTACTCGGCCCGACCAGCCGCACCTGCTCGCTGTCGCCGGACGTCAACAACCCCGGCTATCGCAACGTTACCTTTGATGAGCTGGTGGAGAACTACACCGAAGCCACCAAAGGCCTGATCGAGGGCGGCGCCGACCTGATTCTGATCGAAACCATCTTCGATACTCTCAACGCCAAAGCCGCGATCTTTGCCGTGCAAGGCGTGTTCGAAGAGCTGGGCATCGAGTTGCCGATCATGATTTCCGGCACCATCACCGATGCCTCCGGTCGCACCCTGTCCGGCCAGACCACCGAAGCCTTCTGGAACTCCGTGGCCCACGCCAAACCGATTTCGGTCGGCCTGAACTGCGCCCTGGGTGCCAGTGAGTTGCGCCCGTATCTGGAAGAGCTGTCGAACAAGGCCAGCACCCACGTTTCGGCGCACCCGAACGCCGGCCTGCCGAACGAATTCGGCGAGTACGATGAACTGCCGGCAGAAACCGCCAAGGTCATCGAAGAATTCGCCCAGAGCGGCTTCCTGAATATCGTCGGCGGTTGCTGCGGTACCACTCCTGGCCACATCGAAGCCATCGCCAAAGCCGTGGCCGGTTATGCGCCGCGGGAAATTCCGGACATCCCCAAGGCCTGCCGTCTCTCGGGCCTTGAGCCGTTCACCATCGATCGCAACTCGCTGTTCGTTAACGTCGGCGAGCGGACCAACATCACCGGTTCCGCCAAGTTTGCCCGCCTGATCCGCGAAGACAACTACACCGAAGCCCTGGAAGTCGCCCTGCAGCAGGTCGAAGCCGGTGCCCAGGTGATCGACATCAACATGGACGAAGGGATGCTCGATTCGAAGAAGGCCATGGTGACCTTCCTCAATCTGATTGCCGGCGAACCGGACATCTCCCGCGTACCGATCATGATCGACTCCTCTAAATGGGAAGTGATCGAAGCCGGCCTGAAGTGCATTCAGGGCAAGGGCATCGTTAACTCGATCAGCATGAAAGAAGGTGTCGAACAGTTCATTCATCACGCCAAACTGTGCAAACGCTACGGCGCCGCCGTGGTGGTGATGGCCTTCGACGAAGCCGGCCAGGCCGACACTGAAGCGCGCAAGAAAGAAATCTGCAAACGCTCCTACGACATTCTGGTCAACGAAGTCGGCTTCCCGCCGGAAGACATCATCTTCGACCCGAACATCTTCGCCGTGGCTACCGGTATCGAAGAACACAACAACTATGCTGTGGACTTCATCAACGCTTGCGCCTACATCCGTGACGAACTGCCGTACGCGCTGACCTCGGGCGGCGTGTCCAACGTGTCGTTCTCGTTCCGTGGCAACAATCCGGTACGCGAAGCGATCCACTCGGTGTTCCTGCTGTACGCGATCCGCGCCGGCCTGACCATGGGTATCGTCAACGCCGGCCAACTGGAGATCTACGACCAGATCCCGGTGGAGCTGCGCGACGCCGTCGAAGACGTGATCCTCAACCGCACCCCGGAAGGCACCGACGCCCTCCTCGCCATCGCCGACAAGTACAAGGGTGACGGCAGCGTCAAGGAAGCGGAGACCGAAGAGTGGCGCAACTGGGACGTCAACAAGCGCCTGGAACACGCGCTGGTCAAAGGCATTACCACGCACATCGTTGAAGACACCGAAGAATCCCGTCAGTCCTTCGCCCGCCCGATCGAAGTCATCGAAGGCCCGCTGATGTCCGGCATGAACATCGTCGGCGACCTGTTCGGCGCCGGCAAAATGTTCCTGCCGCAAGTGGTGAAATCCGCCCGTGTGATGAAGCAGGCCGTAGCGCATTTGATCCCGTTCATCGAACTGGAAAAAGGCGACAAGCCGGAAGCCAAGGGCAAGATCCTGATGGCCACGGTGAAAGGCGACGTGCACGACATCGGCAAGAACATCGTTGGCGTCGTGCTGGGTTGCAACGGCTATGACATCGTCGACCTGGGCGTGATGGTCCCCGCAGAAAAAATCCTGCAAGTGGCCAAGGAACAAAAGTGCGACATCATCGGCCTGTCCGGCCTGATCACCCCGTCGCTGGATGAAATGGTCCACGTGGCCCGCGAGATGCAGCGCCAGGATTTCCACCTGCCGTTGATGATCGGTGGTGCGACCACCTCCAAGGCACACACGGCGGTGAAGATCGAACCCAAGTACAGCAACGATGCGGTGATCTACGTCACCGACGCCTCTCGTGCCGTGGGCGTGGCGACCCAGTTGCTGTCCAAGGAGCTCAAGGCCGGTTTCGTCGAGAAAACCCGTCTGGATTACGTTGAAGTTCGCGAGCGCACCGCCAACCGCAGCGCCCGCACCGAGCGCCTGAGCTATGGTGCGGCCATCGCCAAGAAGCCGCAGTTCGACTGGGCGAGCTACACGCCGGTCAAACCGACCTTCACCGGCACGCGAGTGCTCGACAACATCGACCTCAACGTTCTGGCCGAGTACATCGACTGGACGCCGTTCTTCATTTCCTGGGACCTGGCCGGTAAGTTCCCGCGCATCCTCGAAGATGAAGTGGTTGGTGAAGCCGCTACCGCGCTCTATAAAGATGCTCGGGAAATGCTGACCAAACTGATCGACGAAAAACTCATCAGCGCCCGTGCGGTGTTCGGTTTCTGGCCGGCCAACCAGGTGCATGACGATGACATCGAACTCTACGGCGATGACGGCAAGCCAATGGCCAAGCTGCATCACCTGCGCCAGCAGATCATCAAGACCGACGGCAAGCCAAACTTCTCCCTGGCCGACTTCGTAGCGCCGAAGGACAGCGAAGTGACCGACTACGTGGGTGGATTCATCACCACCGCTGGCATCGGTGCCGAAGAAGTGGCCAAGGCCTATCAGGACGCTGGCGACGACTACAACTCGATCATGGTCAAGGCCCTGGCCGACCGCTTGGCCGAGGCTTGCGCCGAATGGCTGCACCAGCAGGTGCGTAAAGAGCACTGGGGCTACGCCAAGGACGAAACCCTCGATAACGAGGCGTTGATCAAAGAGCAATACACCGGCATCCGCCCTGCCCCGGGTTACCCGGCGTGCCCGGATCACACCGAAAAAGCCCAGCTGTTCGCCCTGCTCGATCCTGAAGCCCAGGAAATGCGCGCCGGCCGCAGCGGCGTGTTCCTCACCGAGCACTACGCAATGTTCCCGGCCGCAGCGGTCAGCGGCTGGTACTTCGCGCACCCGCAAGCGCAGTACTTCGCCGTGGGCAAGATCGACAAGGATCAGGTGCAAAGCTACACCTCGCGTAAAGGCCAGGAGTTGAGCGTGACCGAACGCTGGCTGGCACCGAACCTCGGTTACGACAACTAAGCAATCCCTGTGGAAGCGAGCTTGCTCGCGACGACGGCACATCATTCAACATCGTTGTTGACTGATAGACCGTTATCGCGAGCAGGCTCGCTCCCGCATTGCTTATGCCTGTTCCGTGACTTCTTTGCGGGACAACTCGATCATCTTCGCATTGCGCGCCGCCGCCTGGTCAAAGAGCCGACTCAAGAAATCCGGGTCGTCAGCACTTTCAACTTCGTCCAGGTTCATACCCTCGACATCGACCTCATCGAACGCCCTGAAGACATCAGGGTATTTCTCCTTGAGGTA
This sequence comes from Pseudomonas azerbaijanoccidentalis, assembly GCF_019145495.1. Lineage (GTDB taxonomy): Bacteria > Pseudomonadota > Gammaproteobacteria > Pseudomonadales > Pseudomonadaceae > Aquipseudomonas > Aquipseudomonas azerbaijanoccidentalis. The sequence goes on from NZ_JAHSTU010000001.1 coordinate 856,553, forward strand.
GTCCACCCAGTAGTCACGCTGGATCAAATCTTCAAAAAAACCGTCGGAGTGTTCTGCACTGACGACAGTCGTGCGCACGTCCGTCAGTTGTTGGGAAGTTACACCCGACGAATAGGTCATGTGTCTCGGTTGCCCGGGCAGGATCAGGCCGTCATCCCAGCCCTGCGTCAGGCCGATTCGATAACCCAGGCGCACCTCGGCCTCATCCCGACCGCTACCGGTGGCCGCTTTCGTCGCGAGCTCGTCGACCTTGTCCAGCCGGAACAGTTGCCTGGACAAATTCAGGAGCGCCTGACCCTTGCTACCCAGGTTCCCCGCAGGAATCTCGAGTAAGGCATTGTGTGTGAACACTTTGCTTTCCAGCCCGCTAAACGTCAGGATTCGACCGTCAACACAGGTGCCATGGGTAGCGGAACTGGCGAAAAGGACCTCGCGAAGTTCAGTGTTGCCGGCAGCGGCTTCCATCACCGTCCATACTCGCCGGGTCAGGTCGGCATTGGCCATCCGGAACTCGCGCGTATCCTGCAATCGCGACAGCAAATGAAAGAACGCCGCATTGTCCGGTTCTGCTGCGAGCTGCTCCCAGACTTCGCTTTTAGCGGCTAATTCCTCTGGGGGAGCATTGGCGAGCCAGGGCGCTTTTTGTTCCTGATCGGGTTCGATGTCCGGCAGCTCCTCATCTGACTCGACACTGTCCGTGTCGCTTTCAGCAAAGTCGTGGGCATCGCTAATCAGCTCGTCGAGATCCGCACGCGAATACCCCAGCACGGTGTCGTGGGATCCCGCATCGCGGTAGGTGCGCAATCGCTCAAGACTTTCTAACAACAGGCTGTCGTTGTCGGTCAGGTCGGTACCACTGATGAGTACGTCATGGCTGCCATCCAGCGCTTGCGGTGGAATGGTGATGATGTCGTTGCCACTCAGATTCAGTGTTCTCAGGCGATTGACGTCCAGCGCACCGCTCGGCCACTCGGTCAAATTGTTGTTGCGCAGATCGAGCCTCTCCAATGCCTCGAAAACCCCGACATCAAAGGCATCCAGTTCGTTGTAGCCCAGGTCCAGCCAGCGCAGGCGCTCAAGGCGACTGAGCCCGGCATACACGTGTTCGGAATCGCTCAAACGGTTCGAAGACAATTCCAGTCGTTCAAGTTTATCCATGTACTGGACTGGCTCGGGTATGGCCTCGAGTTCGTTGCCATTAAGCTCCAGGGTTCTCAATTGCGTGAAGGCACTCAGAAACCCATCCGAGCCCTGGGCTGACAGTTTCACGCTCGTCAGGTTAAGCCGCTCAACATGCTCGAACCCTGCCGGCAACGCCGGAAGATCGCCAAGCTGCAGGCCATTGAGGTTAAGTATCCTGTCTGCTGCAACCGGATTGCCGGTCAAACCTGCACGCCAGCAATCAAGAATTCTCAAGGCACCCTGCCTGCGCGTGCTGGACGACAGCATCCAGCCAGTGCCACGAGTACCACGGGTGTACAGCCAGCCATTCAACCGGCGGGTGAGCGTTTCAAATGTCTGCTCCCAACCCGCGAGACGTTCGCTGATTTGCACGTCTGTCGAACCACTCGTGCGCATCTGTTCGATCCACTCCAACGCGTCATTCTCAGCGAGGATCGGCTTGAGCCGTTGCAAACGCTGCATCAGGATCGTCCTACCCTCTCCCATCGGGACGGGCGTCAACGCAAGCAAATGCTGTGCAATCGAATACCCGCTTTCCTGCGGTGGGAATAGCACAGGCACTTCTTCCAGGCTGAATCGTTGCAGAGCGCCTTCAGGCAGACCTTTGGCAATCTCCAATCGTTGCCAGGCCGCTTTTACTGGATCGAGAGCCGTCGCGGATAACGGGGTGCCTGACAGATCGGTCTTAAGCAACATTTCATCTGGAACCTGGTCCGGCATCGAGGAGATCTTGCTGTCTCGCAAATCCAGCCAAGTCAGGTCTGGCAGGTTTTGTACGCCTGCTGGCCAATCATGCAAATTCGTACCTCGCAAACTCAACGCCTTAAGGCGAGTCATTGCGCTGACATCCAGCGTACTGATGGGATTGTTGCGCAAGTCCAGCCACTCCAGCGCTTGCAGTCCATTCAAACTTTCCTGGATCGCTGAGTCGCCAATGATGCGGTTACCGGACAGATTCAGGTGATTCAATTTCCTAAGGTCACCAGGCGCGATGGGCACCTCTGACAAGTCGTTATTGCTTAAATCAAGCCTTTCAACCTCGGCAAATCCGTTGAGGAAGCTACGCACCTGCTGCGCTGGCGCCTTATTGCCCTTCAGGTACAACGTCTGTACATACCGGAAAGCGTTGGGTGGCAAATCGGGAAACTCACTGAGTTCCAGATTCGGCAGATCGAGTACCGACGCGTCGGTGGTCGCGCCATAACGCTTGAACGCACCATTACGCCAACAGGCTCTGAGGGTATTTGCCGCCCATGAGCGGCCCATCACTTCTTTGATCTCTACGGGTGGTTCCATAGCGCGATGGGTCCAATCGTTGAGCGTTCGGTCGAGCGCAGCATAGTTTTCGCTCAACGCCTCGACGGCGTCGAACCTTGCCTCGGCGCTCGGCCATTGCTCGACAAACTGATTGAACAGACTCTCGAAGGTATCGTTCGTACCTTCACTCAGTCGTCGCAACTCCCCCTTGCTGTAATCCCTGACCATTTCTTCCAGGTCACCAAGGTGTCCAGGGCGGTTTTTGACATACTCGTACGCCGGTTTGAAGTTTTCTCGCAGCAGGTTCGACCAGTCCAGTGACAACCCGGACCAGAGTTTTTCATGCCCGCTGAAAATACCGTCAGGTAAAGTTCTGATCGCCGTCCCTCTGAGGTTCAAACGTTCCAGACGCGGCAGTTCGAGTACACCGACGGGCCACTCGAACATCGCAGGTGCAAATGCATCCAGCCAGCGCAGCTTACGCAACCCGCTGACATTCAGGACAATCGGTGCGTAACCCGCGGAGCTGACACTGAGCATTTCAAGCGACGTCAACGCATTCAGCCGCCCAGGCATGTCGATGGCATAGGGCGAGGCGGAAAAAAGACTCAGGTCCATGAGCTCCGGCATTTCGCTCAATGCTGCCGGTACGTTGCTGAAGCCATCCCCGGTGGCGTTGATTCGCAGCCTTTTCAGCCTTGGGAAACTCGCCAAAAGGGCATCGGCATTGGTGTCTGTGAGGAACCGCCCCCGGACATACAGATCCTTCACATGGGGGAATTGAGCGGACAACGGTGGTATCGGGTCATCACAGACCAGCTCCAATAACCTGAAACTTGGGTATTCCTCGGCCAACGGTGAGTTGCGCCAACACTGCTTGATGTTCTGCGCGACCGACGCTTTGCCCCCCATCATGGACTGTAGAACAGGATCCTGAACGGGTTCGCCCACCCATTGATCGAGGGTCGACTCCAGCACCTCCCACTCACGCAGGCGCCCCTGCAGCAGGTTGAAGATCTGTGCATCGGTTTTGCCCGCCCGCAGCTGCGCCAGGACAAATGCACTGGCTTGCTGATCCGTGAGCGCGGGATAGACATCTTGTACCCGGGGCACCAGCGAAGGGCTGAAACCTTGCCCGCGCCCGCTGGCGTAATAGCCCACACGGCGCTCGGCCACGCGTGCAGGCGGTTTGAACGACGGTTTGCGACCGGCTCGTTTGGCCAGCAATTGCGACAATTGAGCCCGATGCTCAACGGAGGATTCGATGACAAGCTGCCGCAGACGGGCACTCTGCGCGGTATTCGGAACGCCCAATGCCTGGCGTGACTCATCGGGCAGTGCATGCATGATCGAGGCAAAAAAATTGTCGCCATTGGCGGGCACACCGTTGAGCGCCTCACCCTGCTCATCGAACGCTTGAAAGGCCGGCCCCTGCTTGACGACATACTTGCGACTGGCAGCCGTCTCGCGGCCGATGCCGTCAAGCAACGGACCGTCGACATGGCCGTCGCGCACTTCAAGACGCACCTCCCCCGACCATCCCGGCAATCGTTCCAGCGCATGCAGTGCCAGCCAGCGGCTGTCAGCCGTCGCCATGTTGTCCGAATGCAGCTCGACGAAAGCTTTTGCCTGGCGACCTTGATGCGTATACCAGCGGGCTTCTTCGAGCAATTTCAACGGAATTCGGCGTGTGCTTTTCAGCCGTGACAATTCTTCGGCACTGGCATCGCGCAGAACTCTCCGGGCCGCTGTGTCACTGAGTCCCGGGCAAGCACGCTGTAACTTATTGATAAACCGCTCGCTGCTTGCGTAATTGACTCTGAACGAATGCAAGGCGTCAGCCAGCTCAGGGGGTGGCGGCAGATGATCCACGTGCATCTTGCGCAAGGCGTTGTCATCGATCCCGCAAGCGTCGGCTATTTTGATCAACTGCACGTCGGTAAACGTCTCAGTGACATGACCCATGCGCCGCAACAGTGTCAAACGGTCCCAGGTGAGCGGACGCTCCAGCGAATGGCGCCAGGCACCGTGCCCGTTGTGCTCGAGTATCGGCTGCCACGCCTGTGCATCGACAGGATGCTGTATGCGCCACTTTTTCAGCGACGGGTCAAAGGCCGTTTCATACACTTTGCCGGCCTGGCGAATGTAGGTTTTACCGTTGGCCCGATACTGCCCCAATGTGTTTGGCCTGGCGTTGCGATCCAGCGCAATATCCACCTCGTACGCACTCAACTGCGGATTCCACAGCCGGGTATTACCGTCGGCACGTTCTACGGGCTCCAGCCGCTCAATCACCGACTCAGGTTTCACCGCGGCCAACCTGCCCAGTCCCTTGCCGGCTCCAGCCATCACGGCGATCAACGCCAGGTTTTCCGCGACATCGACCAAATGTGCCTTGGCGGCCATGCGATCACCCTCACTCCATTCGACGACCCCTTCGAACGACTCATACAACAATTGACCAGCCATCACCGTGAGCATGACTTCGCCCAACACCGGCACAAACATCGAGACCATGTTCAGCCCCAGCATGCCGATTTCCAGCAGGTGATTGAGCTTTTTCGCCCGCACCGTTGCATCGACGTCAGCCGTTGGCACGGCATGACTGCGTGCATCGGCGATCACCTTGGCGCGGTTTTGCTCGTAGAGATACGCCCACAGATCGGTGTTGGCAGACCAGATGCCGGCCACGCCTTTTCGATTGACATCGGTGGGATTGAGATAGGGATCCTCGACCCGCTCGCGCTTGGTCGGACGCTCTGGTGGCAACTCCTTGATGCGCACGACGGAAGAAAGCACGGGAATGTACTGCGCCACTTTCACCCAGAAGGAGTGCAATGGATCGGCGGGAGCATCCGCGGCTGTACGAGTGAATTGACTGAAATAGTAAGGCCGGTCGGCGTATGCAACGAATTGGCTGAAAAACCGCTGGTGCTCCGTCGGGCCATCACTCGACGGCGATGCACCAAGGGCTGTGAATTGCCGCTTGAATGCCGCCCTCATCCGCTCAGGGGTATAGCGTTTGAGCGGATGCTCCGGATCATGGGGAATGTAAACGATGAAATCGCTGCTATAGCGATATTGCTCACAGATGCCGAACACCACGCAGCCTGTCATCCTGCGCTTCATCAAACTCAGGTCACGAAACCAGACAGGCCTGTTGCCGATACGCGGATGAACTTCACCGTTCACCACCGAAAGAATCATCGTGTAATCGTCGGGCTCGATGTCCTTTTTAAGCAGCGCCAGTTCGGCTGCTGCCCTCAACGCCGTTTTCTGGCTGGCAACGAACTGCTCGCGCAATGCCGTTTCCTTCTGCGCATCCTCTGGATAAAAAAACGCCTTCAGTCGGGCTTGATACTGCGTGCCGATATCCAGCTTGCGACAGAGTGAGAGGAACTGCCTGACCGACAGGCTGAAGGTCGCGACCTCGAACGTGCCTGGCGTCGATGTCTCGATCACAAATCCGGATCCGCGATGAAAGGCGCCATCCTCACACTCGGACGCTTCGAAGTTATGCAATGCCGCTTGCAACAACGGAAGCTTCATCACCTCGAACGAGGCAACCTCTATCTCAAGCGTGCCGACTTCCAGCGCCCGCCTGAGGCACACCAGGGTTTTGTTGACGTCGACCTCAACACCAAATTGCTCCTTCAAGGCCTTGCGCAGTATCGGCTCGGCAAAGCTTTCGGCATCCGGCAGCGCCGACATGGTGTGGTCGAGCCGGGCCTGAGACACAAAACTGTCGTTGAAGCAGTCTTTCAGTGTTTGCTGTTGCTCGATGGATGCGCGCTGATACCACTGCGGCGGGAGCGAGTCGCTCGCTTTAATTGCCGCCCGACGCTGCGGCGTAGCAGCGATCAACCAGCCAGGCGTCAGTTGTTCCAGCAGTTCGCCATGAACGCTGCTTCGACCCGCCACCAAGGGGTGACCGGGCACAGAGGGGGGATGAGTAGGCATTGTGTCGTTCCTGAATAATGGAGCGACAGCACATCATTTCAGCGGGCCGTGTCTGCGGTAGATAGTTATCGCACTGCTCAAGACTGGTTTCAAAATGCATCGAGGCGCTGACCGGGAGCCCGCCCATGGGCCGCCGGATTGTCTATGCTCTGAGGACCTACTGACAGGCGAGGGATTTATGGACGATCCAGTCGACAACAAGCCGCCGACGTTTTGGCAGATGCTGCACAGCGTCATGGCGGCGGCATTCGGGGTGCAGAGCGGCAAGAACCGCGCGCGGGATTTCACCCACGGCAAACCCAGTCACTTTGTGATCCTGGGGATTTTGTTCACCTCGGTGTTTGCCCTGACGCTGTTTGGCATCGTCAAGTTGGTGCTGCTGCTGGCAGGCATCTGAAGCGATCAGTGCATCAGGGTTTGCAGGTTGAACGGATAACGGTAGGACGTTGGCCGCCCTTTGGCCGAGAGCTTGTGGAAATCCACCCCGAAATCCTGCGCGGCGCCCATCGCCAGCAGGCGCTTGGCCTGTGCCCGGTTAATCAGCTGCAACAGCGGAATCTGTCGATCCCGACCACCGTACTGGCTGATGTCGACCCCTTCGTCATAATCATGCAACTCGACCAAGGCCCAGCCACCCAGGCTGAAATGCCCGCCCAGCAACACGCTCAAGCGGTTGTCGAGCAACGCTTGCAGCGCCGCCGTTGAATTGTTGATGGCGCCGAACAGCGCGTCCTTGCCGGGTACGCCGCCTGATTCGACATAAGCCCGCATCACGCCAAACGCCATTTCGTCGTTGGCCGCCCACACCAGTGAAGTTTGCGGGTAACGCCTGAACAACAACTTGGCCTGCTCGTAAGCGCGCTGATCTGTCCAGCCGCCGTAGACCAATTGCCGCAAACGCACTTCCGGGTGTTCCGCCAACGCCCGACGCATGCCCTTTTCCCGCAACTGCGCGGACGGCGTGACTTTCAAACCGGAAAACGCCAGCAGGTCGATCATCTGGCCCGGGGCCACGGGGCGATGCAGGCGGATCAGTTCCTTGAGCATCAGGTAGCCACCCTCCTCATCGTTGGGCACCAGGCTGCCGATCCAGTCGGGATACTTGTCCGGTCGGGCACCCAACAGCTTTGCCTGATCCACCGTCAGCCCATTGTTGACCAAAAACAGCTTCACTCCGCTGCCTTGCGCCAGACGCAGCACTTCGGGGGCGACGGATTGCTCGTTGACGAATACCAGATAGTCGGGACGATTGGGTCCGCGAAGGGCTTCGCGCGCCTGTTTGATGATGTTTTCAGGCACCCGGTCGGCGTACTGAATGCGCAAGTCCATACCCAGGTCCCTGGCCGCGGCCTGCATGAATTGCGAGTAGCTGACCCAAAAAGCTTCCTTCGGGGTTCCTGGGTTCAGGAACAGTACCGACGCCGCTTGAGCGCAAGGTCCCACGACCATGCACAGCGCCAGTAACATGCCACTTAGAAACTTCAACATTTGTCGTCCGAGCCCCCGGAAATTCGCTGCGCATTATAGCCAGCGAACGCCCGCAAAACGGCGTTTATTCCGGTTTTTGTCCGACAATCGTCGGAACGAGGCCCGGTCGGGTCGTTTACTGGTGACTCACCCAAAATATAGCGGTGCCGACGACCAGGATGATCAGGAACAGAATCGCCCAGGCATCGACAGTGCTATCGCTTTTCCTTGCTTTGGTTGGGTTGCTCATTGCATCGCCTCTTGTCGGTTTTATCGGTGATTGCATAAGGTCTCGACCACAGTTAAGACGATGATTGTCCGCACGACAAATGTGGGATAGTTAACAACCATTCTCGTTAGGCGATTTGGTTCTTTACATATACTCAAACATCACTTTTGCGCATAACTGCAAACTGGTATCTTGCCCCGGCTCCATTAGGAGTGCGCGGCCGTGCGCGCAGAATTGCAGAGGCTCTTTCGGACTCCAGCAAGCACAAAAACGCAGCTGTATCCGAGCGACCCAAGCCTGAGAACAGGACTTATATGTACGTATACGACGAATACGATCAGCGGATCATCGAGGACCGCGTCAAGCAGTTCCGTGATCAGACCCGACGCTATCTGGCAGGCGAGCTGAGCGAAGAAGAATTCCGCCCCCTGCGCCTGCAAAATGGCCTCTACATCCAGCGTTTCGCACCGATGTTGCGAGTGGCGGTGCCTTACGGCCAACTGACTTCGCGGCAAATGCGAATGATGGCCAAGATTGCCCGTGACTACGACAAGGGCTACGCCCACATCAGTACCCGGCAGAACGTGCAGTTCAACTGGCCGGCCGTGGAAGACATCCCGGACATCCTCGCTGAACTGGCCACCGTGCAGATGCACGCGATCCAGACCAGCGGCAACTGCCTGCGCAACGTCACCACCGACCAGTTCGCCGGTGTTGCCGCCGACGAACTGATCGATCCGCGCCCATGGTGCGAGATCGTTCGCCAGTGGACCACGTTCCACCCGGAATTCGCCTACCTGCCGCGCAAGTTCAAGATTGCGGTCAACGGTTCGACGTCCGACCGTGCCGCCATCGAAGTCCACGACATCGGCCTTGAACCGGTGTACAACGCCGCCGGCGAACTGGGCTTCCGTGTACTGGTTGGTGGTGGTCTGGGCCGTACCCCGGTGGTTGGCGCATTCATCAACGAATTCCTGCCGTGGAAAGACCTGTTGAGCTACCTCGACGCCATCCTGCGTGTTTACAACCGCTATGGCCGTCGTGACAACAAGTACAAGGCGCGGATCAAGATTCTGGTGAAAGCGTTGACCCCTGAAGTCTTCGCCCAGAAAGTCGATGCGGAAATGGAACACCTGCGCGGTGGCCAGACCACATTGACCGAAGCCGAAGTGCATCGTGTTGCCAAGCATTTCGTCGACCCGGACTACAAGGCCCTGGAAAACCAGGACGCCGCACTGGCCGAACTCGACCAGCAAAACCCGGGCTTCGCCCGTTGGCGTGTGCGCAATACCCTGGCCCACAAAAAGCCGGGTTATGTTGCCGTGACCCTGTCCCTGAAGCCGACCGGTGTCGCACCGGGCGACATCACCGACAAGCAGCTCGACGCCGTGGCCGACCTGGCCGACCGCTACAGCTATGGTCAGCTACGGACCTCCCACGAGCAGAACATCATCCTGGCCGACGTCGAGCAGGACAAACTGTTCACCCTGTGGGGCGAGCTGCGCGAGCAAGGTTTCGCTACGCCGAACATCGGCCTGCTGACCGACATCATCTGCTGCCCTGGCGGTGATTTCTGCTCCCTGGCCAACGCCAAGTCGATCCCGATTGCCGAATCGATCCAGCGCCGTTTCGACGACCTGGACTACCTGTTCGACATCGGCGAACTGGACCTGAACATTTCCGGTTGCATGAACGCTTGTGGTCACCACCACGTCGGCCACATCGGCATTCTCGGGGTGGACAAGAAAGGTGAAGAGTTCTACCAGGTGTCCCTCGGCGGCAGCGCAAGCCGTGACGCGAGCCTGGGCAAGATCCTCGGCCCGTCCTTTGCCCAGGAAGCCATGCCTGATGTGATCGAGAAGCTGATCGACGTGTACATCGAACAACGTACCGAAGACGAGCGTTTCATCGACACCTACCAGCGTATTGGCATCGACCTCTTCAAGGAACGCGTCTATGCAGCGAATCATTAAGAACAACGAAGTCGTCGACGAAACCTGGCACCTGCTGCCGAAGGATTTCAGCATCGACGAGATCACCAATTGCGACGATTACATCGTACCGTTGCAACTGTGGCGCGAACACAGCCGTATGCTTCTGGCCCGCGACGGCGGCCTGGGCATCTGGCTGGATGCCGATGAAGAAGCCGAAGAAATCGGTGAGGATGTCGCGAGCTTCCAGGTCATTGCCTTGAACTTCCCGGCGTTCACCGATGGCCGCAACTACTCCAACGCCCGTCTGCTGCGTGACCGTTACGGTTTCAAAGGCGAACTGCGGGCGATTGGCGATGTACTGCGCGACCAGCTGTTCTATATGCATCGCTGCGGTTTCGATGCGTTCGCTGTGCGCCCCGATAAAGATCCGTATGAAGCACTTGAAGGTCTCAAGGACTTCTCGGTGACTTATCAGGCCGCCACCGACGAACCGCTGCCGCTGTTCCGTCGCCGCTGATCAGCGAATCGCCATAAAAAAACCGGGGAATCATCCCCGGTTTTTTTATGCCTGCAATTGAGCGTCAAACATTACCAGAAGCGTTGCTGGGTCAAGCGACTCCACCAGCTCAGCAGTACGCGGTCGATCGAACCGCTGGCCGCCATACCAATACGTTCCTGCAAGCTTTTGCGTTCGGCATAGTGCAGGTGATACAGCTCGGACTGTTTGGCGCGCTCTGCCAGGTATTCATCGCTGGTCTTGAGCTCGTCCACCAGTTGCTTGTCCAGCGCCGCGACACCCAGCCAGATTTCGCCGGTCGCCACTTCGTCGATGGCCAATTGCGGGCGGTAGCGCGCCACGAAGTTCTTGAACAATTGATGGGTGATGTCCAGGTCTTCCTGGAACTTCTCCCGGCCCTTCTCGGTGTTTTCGCCAAACACGGTCAGGGTGCGCTTGTACTCACCGGCGGTCAGCACTTCGAAGTCGATGTCGTGTTTTTTCAGCAGGCGGTTGACGTTGGGCAGCTGCGCCACCACGCCGATGGAGCCCAGAATCGCAAACGGTGCGCTGATGATCTTCTCGCCGATGCACGCCATCATGTACCCGCCGCTGGCCGCCACCTTGTCGATGCACACGGTCAGCGGCACACCGGCCTCACGGATACGCGCCAGTTGCGAAGACGCCAGACCGTAGCTGTGAACCATGCCGCCGCCGCTTTCCAGGCGCAGTACCACTTCGTCTTTCGGCGTAGCGAGTGTCAGCAGTGCAGTGATCTCATGACGCAGGCTTTCAGTGGCTGACGCCTTGATGTCACCGTCGAAATCCAGCACGAACACCCGGGGTTTGGCTTCGGGTTTTTTCTTCTGTTTTTTCTCGGTCTTGACCTGCGATTTGCGTAAAGCCTTGAGCTGATCCTTGTCGAGCAAGGTTTGCTCCAGGCGTTCGCGCAGCCCTTTGTAGAAATCATTGAGCTTGCTGACCTGCAACTGGCCGGCCGATTTACGTCGACCTTTACTGCGCAAAGCCGCAAAACTGGCCAGGACCACCAGAATGGCGATCACCAGGGTCACAGTCTTGGCCAGAAAAACGGCGTACTCCGAAAAAAACTCCACAGGGACTCCTCAAACGATGCGCGGCATCTATGCGCGCGGGATGCCTCCAGCATACCCATGCGCCGGCCTTGCGACCAGTCGTGAAACCTCTGGCAACAGGCCTGTAACGAGCAATTCAAACAAGCGTATGTTTTTTCATTGACAGCTCACCGTCATCCTCATAACCTCGCCAAACCTTCAACGTACCGGGATGACGCGGACGTGGGCAGTATCTACTTGATTCGACATGGCCAGGCCTCCTTTGGTGCAGACGACTATGACGTCCTGTCGCCGACCGGTGTTCGCCAGGCGGAAATCCTCGGCCAGCACCTGGCCGAACTCGGTATCAGCTTCGATCGCTGCCTTGCGGGCGACCTGCGTCGCCAGCAGCACACGGCCACCAGCGCACTGGAACAATTTGCCGCCGTAGGGTTGCCAGTTCCCATCCTTGAAACCGATTCCGCGTTCAATGAGTTCGATGCCGACGCGGTGATTCGCGCACTATTGCCGGCCCTGCTGCCGGAAGAACCCGAAGCCCTGAATATCCTGCGTAACGCTGCGCAAAATCGTGGTGAATTCCAGCGTATTTTTGCCTTGATCATCGAGCGCTGGCTGGCGGGTACCTACGACACACCGGGCCTGGAAAGCTGGCTGGGGTTTGTCGAGCGTGTGCAGGCAGGCCTGCACCGCATCCTCGAACAGGCCGACAACACGCAAAAAATTGCTGTGTTTACTTCAGGCGGCACCATCACTGCCCTGCTCCACCTGATTACACAAATGCCTGCCAGACAGGCCTTTGAATTGAACTGGCAAATCGTCAACACCTCGCTCAACCAGCTGAAGTTTCGCGGTCGCGAGGTAGCCCTGGCTTCCTTCAACAGTCATGCGCACCTGCAACTGCTGAAGGCCCCGGACCTCATTACGTTTCGCTGAGTCCGGACTATTGTGACCCTGGCTGTAATCACCCTGCTCTTATTACCCTGCTTTAATACCAGAAAAAGGATCAAACCATGACCTCCGTAGCAGATGCAGTACAAGCAATGAAAGCCAAGTTCAACCCAGCCGCTGCTGCCGGTCTGGACCTGGTCTTCGGTTTCCGCATCGACGACACCAAAAACTTCTCTCTGGTTGTCAAAGACAGCACTTGCGAGCTGCTGGAAGGCGAAAACCCGGACGCCCAGGTGACTCTGGTGATGGACGGCGAAACCCTGGAAGGTATCGTCAGCGGCGAAACCGACGGCATGCAAGCGTTCATGGGCGGCAAACTGCGCGCTGAAGGCGACATGATGCTGGCGATGAAACTGTCCGAGCTGTTCCCGTCGTAAGACGAGAGCTTCACGCTCGCCGGTAGCCTTTGAGGCTGCAAACGAATCCCGCCGTTATGGCGGGATTCGTCGTTTTGCTTGCCTGAAAATGAAAAGCCCAGTGTGTCGGATAAATCCGGGGCGGCGAATTTGCGTCTGCTTCGCAGCCGAATGCAGCCTGCGGCAGCTGCTACAGGATAGATCCCATGGCCGTGGTATCCGAAGACCACGCGTACTCTTACAATGCCACCACCTTCCCCCACCGGCCGACCCATGGACATCGATCTCGCCCGCACCTTTCTGGAAATCGTTCGCCACGGCAGCCTTGCTGCCGCCGCCGAGAAACTTCACGTTACCCAGACCGCAATCACCGCACGGGTGCAGAAGCTTGAAAGCCAGTTGGGCAGTACCCTGTTCGTTCGCAATCGGGCCGGCGCCCGGCTGACACCCAACGGCGAGGCTTTCGTGGTGTATGCCAACCAACTGGTGGAAACCTGGGAAGCTGCGCGCCGGGACTTGCCGTTGCCCGAGGGTTATCACGATGTGTTGCACATCGGCGGCGAGGTCAGCCTGTGTAACCCGCTGATGCTCAGTTGGGCCGCTGAGCTGCGGGAAAAAATCCCCAGCCATGCCTTGCGCATGGAGATCCGCGACGGCGAAAACCTGCTGCGCCAACTGGAACTCGGGGTGCTGGACGCGGCGCTGGTCTATCAGCCCGAATATTGGCCACGCCTGCAAGTGGAGCAGATTCTCGAAGAGAAACTGATCCTCGTGCGTCATCCCGCGCGCCCCGCCCCTTACGTGTATATCGACTGGGGGCCGGACTTCCGCCGCCAGCACGATGCGGCGCTTCCGGAAAAAGCCAAGGCAGCCCTGAGTTTCAACCTCGGTCCGCTGGCCTTGCAATACATTCTGGAAAACGGCGGCAGCGGCTATTTCCGCACCCGCGTCGTCCAGAGTTATCTGGAAAGCGGTGTACTGGAACCCGTGCCCAAAGCCCCGGAATTCAGTTACCCGACCTATCTGGTCTACTCCCGCGACCGCGACTCGGAAACCCTGCAACAGGCCTTCGATCTACTGCGCGAAGTGATCAAGACCGATGATGATTGGTCGCAACGCTGGAACCCGCTGACCTGAGTTCGGTTTGCACCGGATCATGGCGGTTGTGTCCTCAACGTTCGGCCAGCCAAAACAGGGAAATCGTCTAATCTGCTGGAGATAACAAAAACGACAGGTGATTGCAGTGAGGCAGACCACCGAAGCATTCCGCAGCCGCTACCGCGCCAACATCCATCCGCTTTATAACCCGTGGCTGCACGGCGCTTTTGTGCTGTTGTTCGGCCTGCTGGCCATCGCCGCATTCTGGAGCACCGTGCAGCAAGTACAGCCGCTGGAGTGGCTGGCCGTGCCGCTGACCTTGTTGTTATTCAACCTCGGCGTGTATGGCGTGCATCGGCACTTGGGCCATCACAAAAGGGCCTTCGCACGGATGTTCTATGCCCGACATGCCGGCGACCACCACAGCTTCTTCGCCCCCGGCTACATGACTTACGACAGCGCCCGCGACTGGCGGGTGATCCTGTTTCCCGCGTGGCTGATCGTGCTTCACACCCTGGTGATTACCCTGCCCCTCTGGTGGCTGCTCAAGCAGTTTGACGCCAATGTCGCCGGGCTGGTCGCAGGCTGCCTGGTGCTCGGTTACCTGGCTTATGAGGTATTTCACGCCTGTGAGCATCTACCGCCGCACAACCGGCTGACGCGCCTGCCGTGGATCCGCCAGATGCGTCGCCTGCATGAACTGCATCATCGTCGCGAGATGATGCAAGAGCGCAATTTCAACATCGTTTTTCCGTTGATGGACTACCTGTTCGGCACCCTCTACTGGGAACCGGAGCAGGCCACCCCGTACCTGACGAGAACGCCCATGACCCGCATGCAGCATGAGATCGAAATTGCCGGCAACCCCATCGAGGTGCTTGCCTACGCCAGCACCGTCAGCCGCTGGCCCGAGTGGCATCCATCGTCCCTGAAGATCAATGGCCAGAAAGGCTCGTTGCATGCCGGCTCCAGGTTCGAAGAGGACATTCGTGCCGGTGGCCGCGACGGGCACCTAAGCTGGCTGGTCGACGAATACCTGCCGGGGCGGCGCTGGAGTGCCCGCGCTGATGGCGATCACGGGCTGTCGTTGGTGGTGACTTACGAATGCGAGGCTGAAGGCAGCAGCACGCGGTTTGTTCGCACGCTGGAGTATCAATTCAGTGGGCTGGCGATGCGCATTGCCAACCGGTTGCTGCTCAAGCGCCGAATCGAGCGCGAGTCGGCAGCCTCAATGTTGGCCTTGCGCGAAATGGCACAAAAGCACCTGGCACAATCGGGGGTCGGCGCGTGAGTCGATCCGTGCGGTTCCACCATGGGCTGTTGCTGCTGATCATTGCCATCGGCGGGTTCCTGCTGCTAATGCCGACCAAGGTGCAACCAGTGGCCTGGACCCCGTCACCCGCGCCGTCCCTCACCGAGGGCCTCTACGCCGACAATCAGCGCCTCAAAGGCATGGAGCGTGTGGGGGCAGCTGACATCGACGGTCCGGAAGCATTGCTGCTGGAAAACGATGCGCTGATCACCGGTTTGCATGACGGGCGCGTCATTCGCACCAGCCTGGATGGCAAAGTCACCAAAAAGCTGACGGATACCGGCGGCCGGCCGTTGGGGTTGGCCCGTCATCCGAACGGCTTGCTGGTCATTGCCGACGCGGTTAAAGGTTTGCTGTCGCTGGACGCTCAGGGCCGCTTGGTGGCGATGAGCACGGAAGCCAACGGTGTGCCCTTTGGTTTCACTGACGATGTGGTTATCGATAAACCCGGGCACTTCGCTTATTTCAGTGATGCTTCCAGCCGTTTCGGTTATGGACGGGACGGCGAGGCCATCATCGAACACGGTGGCGATGGTCGCTTGCTGCGTTATGACTTCCAGACTGGCAAGACCTCGCTCTTGCTGGACAAACTGGAGTTCGCCAACGGCGTGGCACTCGGGCCGGACGATGCGTTCGTTCTGGTCAATGAAACCGGCGCCTATCGCATCACTCGCTATTGGTTGACCGGGCCGAAAGCCGGCACCCACGACGTGTTTATCGACAATCTGCCGGGTTTGCCGGACAACCTCTCGTTCAATGGCCATGACCGTTTCTGGGTGGCTTTGTATGCCCCGCGCAACGCCCTGCTCGACGCCACCGCGCCGCATCCCTTCATTCGCAAAATGATCGTGCGAGCCATGACCGTATTGCCCAAGCCGGTGGAGAAACGTGGTTTTGCACTGGGTCTGGATCTGCAAGGTAAAGTCATCGCCAATCTGCAGGATGGCAGCGACGACAACTATTCACCGATCACTACCGTGCGTGAATATGGCGACTGGTTGTATTTCGGATCGCTGAAGGCGCAAAACATGGCGCGATTGCCACTGGCCAACGCATTGCCATAAACACCACAAAACCCTGCAGGAGCTAGCCTGCTAGCGATAGCGGAGCATAAGGCACCTGTTGATCAACTGACAGACCACTATCGCTAGCAGGCTAGCTCCCACAGGGTACAGCGCACAGTGTTCAATTCAGATCGGAGTCGATGCCTTCGTCTTCCGGCACGTCGTCAATGCCCGGTTCTTCTTCGGGATGCTCAGTGGTTTTAGCCGGGCTCAAGGGTTGCGGATGGGTCGGCATCGGGTCGTAGCCACCCTGTTCTTCGGACGGGAATTTTGGGTCTGTCATGGAGGCACCTCGACTGTCGCCCGTGTTGTCAGGTTCTGAACATTCGAGGTGCCGTTGCTGATCGCCGTTCCAATTTTTCGGTCACCGGTCGTCGGTGACGCAGGGCCTGTATCAGGACGGCGATTGAAGTTGTTTGACGATCTTGTCCTTGACCTCCAGGCGCTTGGCCTTGAGCTTTGTCACCGCATCATCGCTGGATTTGGCCTGCTCTGCCTTCACCACCTCGGCATCTGCCAGGGAGTATTTGTTGATCAGCGAATCCAATAACGGATCCTTGGTGCGTTTCTGCTGGATTTCTTCCTTTGTGCAACTCAGATCCTGATAAAGGTCGTGGGACACCGGCATGGAACACCTCCGTTTGTTAATCGGTAGCAAACGCGACTGATTGCGTTCGCCAACTATCAGAATGGCCTTGGTTGACGGGTTCTGTCGACCACCTGTCAGACCAGCGGTGTCCGTTCGTCGTCCTGTCGCAAATGCGATAAAACCTTTACCCCAGCCCCAGCCTCCACAGGTTAACGATCACCCTGATCATCTGCGTGGAGAAACACCAATGGACGGATTTAACCTGCGCCACCTCGCTTTGGCCGTTGCCCTGAGCACTGGCATGATAGGGACGGCTTTTGCCGCCACTTCCAATGATTTTGTCGACAAGGCCGCTGCCGGTGGCATCGCCGAAATCGAGGCCAGTCGACTGGCGCTCGAAAAAAGCCAATCGGCGGACATCAAGGCGTTCGCCAACATGATGATCACCGACCATGGCAAGGCGAATGACGAACTGGCGACCATCGCCAAGAAAAACGACATCGAAGTGCCGGACGATACAACGCTGGTCAAGCAAGCCAAGGAAAAAATCCTCGACATGCGCGACGAGTCCTTCGATGCGGCCTACGCCAACAACCAGGTCAAGGCCCACGAAGAAGCCATTGAGCTATTCAAGAAAGAAGCCAACACCGTGACGGATGACAAGACCAAAGGCGCCACCGAGCTCAAAGGCTTCGCGCAGAAAATGCTGCCGGGCTTGGAGAAGCACCTGGACATGGCGAAGAAACTTCAGGCCGCCCATCCCAGCAAATAAACCTGTTTGAAAACGCAAAAGCCGCATCCAGGATGCGGCTTTCGTATTTGTTGCCCTCTAGCCGCCATCGGTATCGATATCGGCATCGGTGTCATCACTGGGCTTGGGTCGGTCTGGATTGGGTTTGAAGCCCGGGCTGAATTCATTGTCGTTATCGGTATGGCGGTTTTTCTGGTCAACCGCTTCATCCCCGCTTTGCGGCTGCGGGGTGCTTTCCACCGGTTCGCCGAGGTTATCGGACTGCGGTCGTTCCTTTTGTGGTGCCATCGATTGGTCTTTCATCGCTACCTCCCTCGTCACTGTATCTGCGGCCGTCAGAAATCAGGCGAGCCTTGAGGTTTCGAAGTCGAAACGCAGGCAACGTTCCATTAAATGGCTCCGTTCCTGTAGGAGCTGCCGCAGGCTGCGATCCTCTGTGTTCCTTGATAACCGCAAAAAAAAAGATCACAGCCTTCGCCAGCTCCTACAGTTCAGGTGCTACGGATGAAAAATGTTCGCGAACGCGAACAACTATTCCATCCGGCAAATGTCATTCAATTGCGCCGGTCATTTTTGGGGAGTCGGCGCCTACATTCAAGGAGTCAAGTCTCATGGCGGCACTGCAATCCACCACGCTCGATGCAATGCAAAAAAACCAGGCGCAATTGCTTGGAGAATGGAAAAACGGCCTTGAATCCAGCGGTGCCACACGCAATCTCAAAGATCAGGACCTGCAGCAGCAGACTTCGCAATTTCTGGAGCTGATCATCTCGGGCCTCAAGAGCGGCAACGGCCAGAACATCTCAGCCCCTGGCTGGGACGACATTCGCCTGTTTCTTGAAAAACTCTCCAATAGCCGTGCCTTGCTGGGTCACGACTCACATCAGACCGCCAGTTTTATTTTCGCTTTGAAAGGCCCGTTGTTTGCGCTGCTGCAAAACCACTATCAGGACAGTCCGGCGCTGTTGGCCGAACAGCTTTGGGAAGTCTCTGAACTGCTCGACGCGCTGGGCCTGCACACCATTCGCACCTACCAGAAATCCCGCGAAGCAGTGATCAAGCGACAGCAGGAAGAGCTGCTGGAACTGTCGACGCCGGTGGTCAAACTCTGGGACGGTGTATTGGCGCTGCCGATGATCGGCACCCTGGACTCGCAACGTACCCAGGTAGTGATGGAATCGCTGTTGCAGCGGATCGTCGACACCGGTTCGGAAATCGCCATTATCGACATTACTGGCGTGCCCACCGTCGATACGCTGGTGGCGCAACATTTGCTCAAAACCGTAACGGCGATTCGCCTGATGGGAGCCGACTGCATCATCAGCGGTGTGCGCCCGCAAATTGCGCAGACTATCGTGCACCTGGGGCTGGACCTGCAAGGCGTGGTGACCAAGGCCAATCTGGCCGATGCCCTCAAACTGGCCCTGACTCGGTTGGGATTGACCATCAGCAAGGCGGTATGAGCCCATGGAGCGCATTCCGATTTTGCAAATGGGTGACTTCCTGCTGGTGACCATTCAGGTCGACATGCACGACCAGTTGGCACTGACCCTTCAGGACGACTTGTCGGAGCGCATCAGCCGCACTTCCGCCCGCGGCGTGTTGATCGACATCTCCGCCCTGGACATGGTCGACTCGTTCATTGGCCGAATGATCGGAACCATTTCCGGTCTTTCAAAAATCATGGATGCCCAGACGGTGCTGGTCGGCATGCAACCCGCGGTGGCCATCACCCTGGTTGAGCTCGGCCTGACACTGCCCGGGGTCAGTACCGCGCTGAATGTCGAACGCGGGATGAAACTGCTTCAGGATCGAGTACGTGAACAATGATCGTACGCAGCAGCGGCACTCATCCGATTCATATCGAGCAGGACGTGGTCCTGGCTCGACAACTCACGCGTAAGCTGGCCCAGGAGTGCGGCATGCGCCTGATCGACCTGACTAAATTGGTGACTGCCGTCAGCGAGCTCGCCCGAAACACCATGGTATACGGTGGGGGTGGCGACATGGACTGGGAGATCCTCGACGACCACGCCCGCTGCGGCCTGCGTCTGTTGTTTCGCGACGAAGGCCCCGGCATTCCCGACATCAAACTGGCGATGACCGATGGCTGGACCTCCGGCAGCGGTCTCGGACTGGGCCTGACCGGCGCCAAGCGGCTGGTGGACGAGTTCGAACTCGACACCGCACCGGGCAAGGGCACTCGCATAACGATCACCCGATGGACGTGAACTTTGGCAGTTCGCTGACGCAAGTGCTGATGATCGAGGACAGCAGTCAGATCGGTCACGCACGGCGTACAGCACAGAATCTAGCGCAGGAACACGGCTTCGACAGTACCGATGCCGGGCGTGTCGCACTGGTCGCCACCGAGCTGGCCAGCAATATTCTCAAACACGCCGGCCGTGGCGAGATGCATTTGCGTTCGTTGCCTCGCGCCAGCGGCGCCGGCATCGAAATGCTTGCGGTCGACCGCGCCCAGGGCTTTGACGTACAGGCGTGCCTGACCGATGGCTTCTCCACCGGCGGCACCCAGGGCATCGGGCTGGGTGCCGTTTCGCGGCAGACCGAGGTGTTCGACGTTTACGCCGATTCAAGGGGTTCCGTGCTGCTGACACGTCTGTATCCGCGACAGGACAAGGCTCCAGATCGACGCGTCGGCATTAGCCAGCACTCGTTGCGCAACGATCCGGCGTGCGGTGATGTGTGGCATCTGGCATTCGATGGGCCACGCATCAGCGCGTTGGTGATCGATGGCCTGGGCCATGGCGAAGAAGCCGAACGAGCGGCCCGCGCCGGCGAAAAGTCTTTCGCGCGGTCGCCATTCGCCTCGCCGGTACTGGCATTGGAAGAGATACATCTGGCCATGATGGGTACACGCGGCGGTGCGCTGGCCATCGCGCAGTTCGATGCCAGCCGCGACGCGCTGAAGTTCGTCGGCATCGGCAATATCGGCGCCTGCCTGATTGCGCCTGACAAGTCTCGCGGCCTGGCCTCCCACCCCGGCATCGTCGGCGGCCAGTATCGTAAGGCTCAAGCCTTTGACTATGCTCAGGTGAACGGACAGCTGTTGATCATGTACAGCGACGGCCTGCAGTCGCGCTGGAACCTGCAGGATTATCCCGGCCTGGTGCATCGCCATCCCGCGGTAATTGCCGCTATTTTGCACCGGGATTTCTGTCGTGGACGGGACGACGTCACGGTGGTGGTCATTGCTCTGGAGGCCGTTCATGCCTGAAGCACCTGCGACTCAGATCGACCAACAAGCGGCTCTGATCGCCCAGTTGCAAGGGGAAGCCGAAGCCCTGCGCGCCGAACTCGATGAAACCAACCAGGGGGTGTTGGCGCTGTACGCGGAACTCGACACCCAAGCCGAACAATTGCGTCAGGCCTCGGACCTGAAAAGTCGCTTTCTGTCGTACATGAGCCATGAGTTTCGTACCCCATTGGGCTCGATCCTGAGCATCGCCAGCCTGTTGACCGACGAGCTCGACGGCCCCTTGAGCCCCGAGCAACACAAACAAGTGGCCTTCGTCAGCAACTCTGCGCGCGAGCTGAGCGATATGGTCGACGACCTGCTGGATCTGGCGAAGATCGAAGCCGGGCGCATTACCATTTCGCCGGCCTGGTTTGACATGTTCGATCTGTTCGCGGCCCTGCGCGGCATGTTTCGGCCGATTGTCGATGCCACCGCCGTGGACCTGATATTTGAAGAACCGGTAGGTCTGCCGCGTTTGTACACCGACGACAAGAAACTTGCGCAGATCCTGCGCAACTTCATTTCCAATTCGCTGAAATTCACCATGCACGGAGAAGTCCGGGTCTCGGCAAGCCTTGAAAACAGCTCACACGTGCGGTTTGCCGTCAGCGATACCGGAATAGGTATCGCTCCAGAGCTACATGGCGCATTGTTCGAAGACTTTTCCCAGGTTGATTCCCCATTGCAAAAGCGCCTGCGCGGAACCGGGCTCGGACTGTCGCTGTGCAAACGCTTCGCAGGTTTGCTGGGTGGCGAAGTCGGGGTTCAGAGTACGCCGGGCTCGGGATCGACCTTTTACGTGATCATCCCGCTGGCCATCGCCACGGAGTCTGCCGATGAAACGTGATCTGCGCCTGTTGGTCGTCGATGACAATATCGCCACGCGCTATGCCCTGCGCCGGCGGCTGGAGCGTCATGGCTATGAAGTACTCGAAGCCGGCACTGGCGGCGAGGGGCTGGAGTTGATCGATAGCGTCAACTTCGATGCACTGATCCTCGACGTCAACCTGCCCGACATGAGCGGCTTCGACATCGTGCGTAAACTGCGCTCCGACCCCGCGACCGCCCTGCTGCCGGTGATTCACGTGTCGGCCGCGTCGATCCAGACGGGTGACATCATCACCGGTCTGGATGCGGGCGCCGACGCTTACCTGATTCACCCGGTGGACCCGGATGTGCTACTGGCGACGCTGCGCACCTTGCTGCGAGTACGCGAAACCGAGAATGCCCTGCGCGAAAGCGAGGCGCGGTTTCGCGAAATCTTTGTCAATGTGTCGGCACCTATCGCGGTACTGGACGCCGACCTGAAAATCCACGAATGCAACCATGCCTTCGCTCAACTGATACAGGACAATCTCGCCCCCGATACGCTCGCGGAGTGCTTCGCCGACAACCAGCTCGCCGTCATCAACGAACTGCGCCTGCGTCTGGCCTACGGCGAACGCTGGAAAGGCACGCTGAACATGCGCGTCAACGGCCAATTGCGCGAAACCGAGTGGCAGATCTCGCCCTATCGCACCCCGCAATTGAGCCTGGTTTTTGTTGAGGATGTCACCGAACATCGCCACCGCGAGCGCTCGCACCTGGCGCAACTGGACGACGCCACGACTCAGCTGGCCAAGGAAGTGGCCGAACGCGCACGCACCGAGGCCCAGCTGTTGCAAGTGCAGAAAATGGACGCTCTGGGCAAATTGACCGGCGGCATTGCCCACGACTTCAACAACCTGCTCACCGGGATCATCACCAGCCTGGAACTGATCCAGAAGCGAGTCGCCGATTCGCGCACCGACAAGGTCCAGTTCTATACCGAAGCGGCGTTGAATTCGGCGATGAGTGCGGCGGCCCTGACCCATCGCCTGCTGGCATTCGCCCGGCAACAGCCGCTCGATACGCGACCAGTGGACATCAACGAAAACATCCGCTCCCTTGAAGAACTGCTGGTGCGGACCATCGGTGAACGCATTGCCCTGAAGCTTGAACTGACGAGCAAAGCCGCGATTGCCCTGGTCGACCCGATCCAGTTGGAAAGCGCCGTGCTCAATCTGGTGATCAACGCGCGCGACGCCCTGCCCCAAGGCGGAAATATCTGGGTCAACACCTACGCCGCCTATTCCCATGGTGATCCCAATCTGGCCGATGGCGCGTATGTCGCCTTGTCGGTGCGCGATGACGGCACCGGGATTGAGCACAGCGTGATCGACAAGGTGTTCGATCCGTTCTTCACCACCAAACCACTGGGCCAGGGCACCGGCCTCGGATTGTCGACTATCTACGGTTTCGCCCGACAATCCGGTGGCGATGCGCACATCCGCAGCGTGGCACGACGCGGCACCGAAGTGACCATCATGCTGCCCGCCAGCTCCGACCCCACCGCCAGCGAAACCCTGCCCACCACCGTCGACCCTCAAGGGGCCGGCGAACACATATTGATCGTCGAGGACACGCCGTCGGTGCGCATGTTCGTTGCCGAAGTGTTGGTGGATGCCGGTTACCGCTGTACGCAAGTGGCTGACATCGAGGGGGCTCTGGAACGCCTGCAGAATGATCAATCCATTGATCTGCTGCTGACCGACGTCGGCCTGCCGCGCATGAGCGGCCGGGAGCTGGCCGATGTTGCCCGTGGGTGGCGCAACAAACTGCCGATCCTGTTCATGACCGGTTACGCCGAAACCGCAATCAACCGCCAGGTGTTTCTGGGTGACGGTATGGAAATGTTGATCAAGCCATTCCAGATCAAGGAACTGCTGGACAAGGTGCGGCGTACGATCGACGGCACCTAGAAGATCAAATGATCGCAGCCTTCGGCAGCGCCTACAGGTGCACGCAGCCCCGTGTAGGCGCTGCCGCAGACTGCGATCTTTTGTTTCAGCTCACAACAAAGCCCTGGCCAAAAACGGCGCTGTCCGGCTCTTTTTACTCTTGGCCACTTTCTGCGGCGTCCCCGCCACGACAATCCTGCCGCCCTGATCCCCGGCCCCAGGGCCAATGTCGATCACCCAGTCGCACTGCGCCACCACACGCATCTCGTGCTCGACAACGATCACGGTGTGTCCGGCCGTGACCAGATTGTTCAGCTGTTCCAGCAAGCGATCGACGTCTCGCGGGTGCAGGCCCGTGGTCGGTTCATCGAGCACGTATAAGGTCGCCCCGCGTTGATTGCGTTGCAGCTCGGTGGCCAGTTTGATGCGCTGGGCTTCGCCGCCTGACAACTCGGTGGCCGGTTGACCCAGGCGCAGGTAACCGAGGCCGATGTCGCGCAGTACCTCCAGCGAGCGCCGAATAGCCGCTTGTTCGACGAACACCTCCACGGCTTGGTCCACGGTCAGCTGCAGCACCTGCGCAATACTGCGGCCCTGCCAGGTGATCGCCAGCGTGTCGGGGTTGTAGCGGGCACCGTGGCAAGTCGGGCATGGCGCGTAGACGCTGGGCATGAACAGCAATTCAACGCTGACAAAACCTTCGCCCTCGCAGGTCGGGCAACGGCCCTTGGCGACGTTGAAAGAAAACTGCCCGGCGTCGTACCCCGCCGCTTGGGCCTCGGGTGTGGCGGCGTAGAGCTTGCGCACGTTGTCGAACAGCCCGGTATAAGTCGCAAGATTTGAGCGCGGCGTGCGGCCAATGGGTTTCTGATCGACTTGCACCAGCCGTTTGATCGACGCCAGCCCTGCCGTGACCTGACCGCCGCTGGTTTGCGGCGCATCGTCTTCCAGACTCAATTCTTGCGGCTCGTTCTCGACGGCCGGACGCCCCAGATGTGCGCCGACCAACTCCAGCAACGCCTGGCTGACGAGGCTGGATTTGCCCGAACCCGAAACACCGGTCACCGCGGTGAAACAACCCAAGGGAAACTCGACACTGAGGTTGTTCAGGTTATTGCGAGTGATGCCTTCCAGCCGCAACCAGTCGCTGGCCTTGCGGCTGACCCGCGACTGGCTGACGCTCTCGGCAAACAGATAGGCGCGGGTTTGCGAGTCGGCCACATCAGCCAACCCGGCCGGCGTGCCGCTGTACAGCACCCGCCCGCCGTGCTCGCCCGCTGCCGGGCCGACATCGATCAACCAGTCAGCGCGGCGCATGGTCTCCAGATCGTGTTCGACCACAAACAAGGTATTGCCCGCCGCCTTCAAACGTTGCAAGGCTTCGAACAACGCTTCGCCATCGGCGGGGTGCAAACCGGCAGAAGGTTCGTCCAGCACGTAGATCACACCAAACAGCTGCGAACCCAGTTGCGTCGCCAGGCGCAAACGCTGCAACTCACCCGACGACAGCGTCGGCGTGCTGCGCTCCAGCGCCAGGTAACCCAGACCCAGGTCGGTCAGGGTGCTGACCCGCTCCAGCAAATCCTGGGCGATCCGTTGTGCGGCCAGACGCTTCTCCACCGACAGGTTCGGCGTGTGGCGTACATCCGGAGCATTGGCGTGGCCGCTGGCGCCGTGGGCCACGCGCTGTTCACGGGCCTCGCGGGTCTGGTCGTGGGTCAGCACTTCGCCCGCTTCATCACCTTCTTCAAGGTAATGCCGGGCTGCTACGGGTTTGAGCACTTCGGCCACTTGCAGCAACGGCATCTGCGACAGTTCGCCGATGTCGTAACCGGCGAACGTCACCGACAACGCCTCGCGCTTAAGCCGTTTGCCGTCGCACAAAGGGCAAGGGCTGCCGAGCATGAATTGCGAAACACGCTTCTTCATCAACGCACTTTGCGAGTGAGTGAAGGTGTGCAGGATGTAGCGCCGCGCGCCAGTGAAGGTGCCCTGATAACTTGGCTCCATTTTGCGCTTGAGAGCGACCCGGGTTTCTTCCGGCGTAAGCCCGGCATACACCGGCACGGTCGGGGTTTCTTCGGTGAAGAGAATCCAGTCGCGCTGCTTTTTGGGTAGCTTGCGCCACGGAATATCAACGTCGTAGCCCATGGTCACCAGGATGTCCCGCAGGTTCTGGCCCTGCCACGCCAAGGGCCAGGAAGCTACGGCACGCTGGCGGATGGTCAGGCTCGGGTCCGGGACCATCAGCGCTTCGGTGACTTCATACACCCGCCCCAAGCCGTGACATTCAGGACAAGCACCTTGCGGGGTATTGGGTGAAAAGTCTTCGGCATACAGCATCGGTTGCCCCGGCGGGTAACTGCCGGCACGCGAATACAGCATGCGGATCAGGCTCGACAGGGTCGTGACGCTGCCCACCGAAGAGCGCGTGCTCGGCGTGCCCCGTTGTTGTTGCAAGGCGACGGCGGGCGGCAGGCCTTCGATGGAATCCACGTCCGGCACGCCCACCTGATCGATGAGCCGCCGCGCGTAAGGCGCCACCGACTCGAAATAGCGGCGTTGCGCTTCGGCGTACAGCGTCGAAAACGCCAGTGACGATTTGCCCGAACCGGACACCCCGGTGAACACCACCAGGGCGTCGCGGGGAATATCGACGTCGACATTCTTGAGGTTGTGTTCCCGGGCGCCACGCACCCTGACCATGTCGGAGGGAGGGTTGGAGGTCATCATGCAGCCTTGTTCAAAAGGTGATGGATAGACGTGACTGTAGGAGCTGCCGCAGGCTGCGATCTTTTGGCGGTCTTGAAATGGTTGTTGATCAAGATCAAATGACCGCAGCCTGCGGCAGCTCCTGCACAGGATGTGTGTTTACCCATTGAGCACGGTGCGCACCATTCGGGTCAGCGCATCCGGGCTATAAGGTTTGCTCAGCAAATGGGTGTCGGGGCTAAGCTGGTGATTGCGCGAAATAATGTCACGGGTATGCCCCGAGGTGAACAGCACGGCCACCGGCGGATCTTGCACCTTGGCCCAGGCGGCCAAGTCCGAACTCTTGATCAGGCCGGGCATGACCACATCCGTGAAAATCAAGTCTACCGCCACCCCTTCCAACAACATCTGCATGGCGACGTCGGCGTTGGCAGCGATCAGCACCTCATAGCCCTCTTCGCGCAACAGCTCTACTGTCGAAGCGCGCACCGCGTCATTGTCCTCCACCACCAGCACCCGTTCGTGACCGCCCTGCTGCTGCACGTCCGGCGCGAGGGTTTCATCGTCCATCGAACGCAAACTGCGTGGGAAATATAGCGCTACACGGGTGCCCTGGCCGACGACGCTGGACATCTCGATATGGCCGCCACTCTGCTTGACGAAACCGAACACCATGCTCAACCCCAGCCCCGTGCCCTGCCCGTCGGGCTTGGTGGTGAAAAACGGTTCGAAGGCCTGCGCGAGCACCTGCGGCGCCATGCCGCCGCCCGTATCGGCCACACAAACCCGCACGTAGTCGCCAGCCACAATGCCTTTACCTGCGCAGAACCCACGGTCGAGGCTGATGTTGTCGGCGTTCAGCTCGATAGTGCCCTCGCCCTTCATCGCGTCGCGGGCGTTGATTGCCAGGTTGAGGATGGCGTTTTCCAACTGATTGCGGTCGACGAAAATCCGCCAGGACTCGGCAGGCGTCGTCATGTGGACCTGCAAGGTTTCCCCCAGCGCACGCTGCAACAGTTCACTAAGACCGTCGAAAATCTGCTGGGGCGTGCAGATCGCCGGAGACAGTGGCTGACGACGGGCAAACGCCAGCAATTGCGAAGACAGCTTCGCGCCGCGCTCGACAGCGGCAATCGAAGCGCTGACCCGCCGTTGCACATTAGCGTTGTCCGGTTCGTGCCGGGCCAGCAGATGCAGGTTGCCGGCAATCACCTGCAGCAGGTTATTGAAGTCGTGGGCCACGCCACCGGTGAGGCCGCCAATGGCTTCGAGCTTTTGCGACTGACGCAATTGTTCTTCCGCCGCCAGCCGCGCTTCAACTTCATCCGCGACGCGCTGCTCCAGGTTGCGGGTGAACTTGAGCAAGGATTCTTCGGCGATTTTGCGTTCATGGATGTCGATCAGCACACCGGGGAAACGCAACGGCTCATCCTGCTCATCGAACTCGCAACAGCCGCTGGCCAACACCCACAGATAACTGCCGTCGGGGCGCAACACCCGATACTCGGCGTTGAACGCTGAACCGGTCTGCATCGATCGTTGGACTTGCTCCTGAACCCAGGGACGGTCGTCGGGGTGGATACGCGCTTCGGCCATATCCTGCGGCAGATTTTGCAGGCTTTGCCCGGCGGGATAGGAAAAGGTGCGGGCGAAGCGTTCATCGCCACTCAATACGTTGGACTTGATGTCCCAGACGAAAGAGCCGAGTAAGGCCCCAGCATTCAGCGCCAGGCGCACCCGCTCGTTATCGGCGCGATAGGCGTTTTCCGCCGCTTGGCGCAGACGCTCGGAAATCATGAATTCAGTGGTTTCGACCACCATCGCCATGACGCCGGCGGGGTAACCGTCGTCGTTGGCAACCGGGCTGTAGTAGAGGTCCAGCCAGACGTCTTCCGGAACACCGTCGCGCAGCAACACCAGTTCCTTGTTGCGAAAAGACAGGGTGCCGCCCGCCAGGCAGGTATCGACCACGTGCCGATTGAATTCGGCCACTTCCGGCCAACCCAGCTCCACCGGGGCTCCCAACAGATAAGGATGACGCCCGCCGGCAAACTCCGAGTAGGCGTCGTTATAGATCATGTAACCGGGCCGGCCCCAGAGCATCACCATCGGCAACGGTGAAGCGAGCATCAACTGCACCGTACTGCTCAGGCTCCTGGTCCAGTTGTCGATCGGCCCCAACTCGGTCCCGCTCCAGTCGAACGCACGAATGCGCTCGGCCATTTCGCCGCTCCAGCCGGAGCACCCATGGCTATCTTCTAGAAACTGCATCGGCTGACTTTACGCCCCGGTTATTGCACCCGTTTGTTTCGAGCATCGTGCACGCCATTCGTTTCATAGAGGTATAGCTGATTCTTGCCGAGCAGATTTCAAGGCTTTTGTAGCAGCTGCCGAGCCCGCGAGGCTGCGTTCGGCTGCGCAGCAGTCGTAGATTCGGCAAGCGGGGTTTTCCTGACGCACCGGGTTGTCAGTTTTTGCGACTGCTTCGCAGCCGAACGCGGCCTCGCGGGCTCGGCAGCTGCTACAGGCTTCCGGGAGCCTACACCTCTATCAAATGCTTGAGCGGGTTGTAACTGCTTTTGAGGGTGGCCGCCACATCGAGGATCGCCTTCTCGATGCCATTGAGGTGCATGCAGGTCAGCTCGATGGCCGCACTCTGGTTGCCCGCCTCAATGTATTCGATCAGCCGTAGGTGCTCGTCATCTCGACAAGCCTCATGGCTGTCGTCATCCAGCGCCGCGGCGTACAGCGAGGCACGGGAGATCAGTTTCTGGAACCAGTCCAGCAACACCGGGTTGTTCAGGCTGCGGGCGAGTTTGATGTGAAACTCGCCGAGCAGATGGATCAGCCGTTCGTGATCGCCGCTTTGATGCGCTTCATCTTCCAGCAGCAAGTGATCACGCAAGTCCTGGGTCACGGCGGTATCGCGACGACGGCACAGCTCACTGACGATGCCAATCTCGATCAAACGCCGGGTTTCGAACAGAGAACGGATCTCTTCGTCACTCGGCAACGACACCGACGCACCTTTGTTGGGCTCGGTGGTGACCAATCCATCGGCTTCCAACTGCTTGAGCGCGGCACGAACAGACGTGCGGCTGACATTGAACAACTCGGCCAGTGAAGCTTCGCCGAGCTTCATACCCGGACGTAGCGAACGCTTGCTGATCGCCTCGTAAACCCCTTGGTAGACGCGGTCTACCGTGGTTTCCAGTTTCTTTTCCGTCATTCATCAACTCCTTATGCCCAGTGCAACCAACCCTGGCGAATGAACAGCCATTGAAAAAGGGGCTTGCACAGGCAGATTAATCCGGGTATTTCTAAATTGCATCCAGATTTTGCATACAATAATTAGAGGAATGCACCATTATGGGTCATCCAGTTGCAATCGAAGTGCGTAACGTCTCCAAACGGTATTCCGACGATCCGGGGCTGGCTCCAGCGCTGGACAACGTCTCGGTGGACATCGCCGACAACGAATTCTTCACCCTGCTCGGTCCTTCCGGCTGTGGCAAAACCACCCTGTTGCGCACCATCGCCGGCTTCGAGCATGTCAGCGAAGGCGAGATTCGCCTTGCCGGCGAACCGGTCAACGACCTGCCGCCGTTCAAGCGTCGGGTCAACACGGTGTTCCAGAGTTACGCGCTGTTTCCGCACATGAGTGTTGCGCAGAATATCGCCTTCGGCCTCGAGATGCAGGGCCTTGATCGCAAACTGATCCCGCAGCGCGTCGACGAGATGCTGGCATTGGTGCAAATGCAACACCTGGCCAAGCGTAAACCGGCCGAACTGTCCGGTGGCCAACAGCAACGGGTCGCTCTGGCCCGGGCCTTGGCGCCGAAACCCAAAGTGTTGTTGCTGGACGAACCGCTGTCGGCGCTGGATCTCAAGCTGCGCAAGGAGATGCAGGTCGAACTCAAGCGCGTGCAGAAAGAAGCCGGGATCACCTTCATTTTCGTCACCCACGATCAGGAAGAAGCCCTGACCCTGTCCGATCGCATCGCTGTGATGTCGGCCGGGAAGATCCTGCAGATCGGCACGCCCAATGAAATCTACGAGCGTCCGCAGCATCAGTTCGTCGCGCAATTTATCGGCGATATCAATTTTTTGCCCGGTCACCTCAAGCGTGGCCAGCAAAACGAAAACCTGTTCGTGCCCAACGGCATGCCGGTGGAAATCCCCTGCCCGGCCCAAGGCTTCGACGGTTCGCGGGTGCAACTGGCGTTTCGTCCGGAGCGTTCTCAGCTTGTCGATCCAACGCAACCGCATCACCTGCGCGGCGTGATCGAAGCAGTGCTGTATGTCGGCACGGCCACGCTCTACCAATGCCGTTTGAATAACGACATCAAGGTCATGCTGCGCGAGAACAACGAAGGCCTGAACCACGGCCGGGTGGTCGGTGATCGCGTCGCGGTCAACCTGCCGCCCCACGCCTGCCTGTTGATGGAGGCCTGAGATGAGCGTCAGCAGCACTTCCCCAGCCCTCAACCGCGCGCTGCTGCTCAGTCCGGTGGTTTTGACCCTGCTGGCCCTGATCGCCATTCCGCTGGGCATCATGGGCTACATCAGCCTGCTGCCGCGCAACGTCTATGGCGGCGTCGACTGGCAGGCCGACTGGCAATTGCAAAGCTACGTGCAGCTGTTTTTCCAGGAAGGTTTTGACGGCGAACTGGAGCTGAACTGGGTCTACGCCCAAGCGCTGCTGCGATCAGTGTTCCAGGCCGGTGGCACCACGGTCCTGTGCTTCCTGTTCGGTTTTCCGGTGGCATTGTGGATGTCGAGCCTCACACCGCGCCGGCGCAACCTGATGGTTTTGCTGATCACCATCCCGTTCTGGACCAACCTGCTGATCCGCAACTACGCGTGGCTGATCATCCTGCGCGAACACGGCTGGGTCGCCCAGAGCCTCAACGCGCTGCTGCCCCAGGCCGGTGGCATCACCCTGCTCTACAACGACTTCGCGGTCAGCGTCGGGCTGGTCTACAGCTTCCTGCCGTTCATGATTTTGCCGATCTACTCGACCCTGGAAAAACTCGACTGGCGCCTGGTGGAAGCCGCCTACGACTTGGGGGCCAACCGCTGGCACGCGTTGCGCCGGATCATCCTGCCGCTGTCGATGCCAGGAGTGATTGCCGGTGCGCTGTTGGTGTTCGTGCCAAGCCTCGGTGCGTTCATCACTCCGGCGATTCTCGGCGGCGGCAAGACCTTGATGATCGGCAACCTGATCCAACAGCAGTTCGGCACCGCGCGCAACTGGCCGCTGGGCAGTTCGCTGTCGTTCCTGTTGCTGGGAATCATGTTGGTGTCGCTGGTGCTCTACGCCCTCTATAGCCGCAATGCCGCCAAGACCCAACGCCCAGGAGCCCAAGCATGATTGCCCTGCACCTGAAGAAACTGCCGCTGACCCGTGAAATCAGCCTGTTGATGCTGGCCTATCTGTACTTGCCGATCTTCGTGTTGATCGCCTACAGCTTCAACGCCAACCGCTCGGCAACGGTGTGGACCGAGTTCTCGTTCGACTGGTACGGACGCATCCTGGCCAACCCGTCGATCCAGACAGCGGCGCTGAACTCGATCATCGTCGCCAGCATCGCCACGGTCTGCGCCACCGCGATTGCCTTGCTCGCGGCACTGGCGACTTACCGGCCGTTCTACGGCCAGAAAATGGTCGAGGGCGGGATAAATCTGCCGCTGATCCTGCCGGAAATCGTCACCGCCGTGGCCACCCTGCTGCTGTTCATGGCGCTGGGGATCAAGCTCGGTTTGCTGACCGTGATCGTCGCGCACATCGGCTTCTGCATTCCCTTCGCTTACCTGCCAATCCGCGCGCGGCTCAATGACCTGGACAAGAGCCTGCTGGAAGCGGCGAACGATTTGTACGCCAACCCGTGGCAGGTGTTCCGCCGCGTCACGCTGCCGTTGCTGTGGCCGGCGGTGTTGTCCGGTTCGGTGCTGGCGTTTGTGGTCAGCCTCGACGATTTCATCATGACCTTTTTTGTCGCCGGACCGGGTTCCACAACCCTGCCGGTGTACATCTTCTCGGCGATCAAGGCCGGCGTGACGCCGGAGATCAATGCGATCTCGACCCTGATGCTGGTGATTTCCATCGTGCTGGTGGTGCTGGCCTTCTGGCTGGGACAGCGCGGCAAACAACAATGAGTCTGGAGCGTTCTCTGATGAAAAAAACCATGCGTTTCGCCGTTGCCGGTCTGGCCATGAGTTGCTTCACCGCGTTCTCTGCCCACGCTGCCGAGCCCAAGGAACTGTTCTTCTACAACTGGACCGACTACTACCCGGTCGAGCTGCTGGCCAAGTTTGAAAAGGAGACCGGCATCAAGGTCACCATGGACGGCTACGACAGCAATGAAACCCTGCTGGCCAAGTTGCAGGCCGGTGGCGCGGCATATGACGTGATCGTGCCGTCGCAATCGATCATGCGCACCCTGATCAACCAGGACCTGCTGCTGGAAATCGACGCTTCTGCCCTGCCCAACTTCCAGTACGTCAAACCGGCGTTCCGTGACCCGAGCTTTGATCCGGGCCGCAAGTTCTCGGCACCTTACCTGTGGGGCACCACCGGGTTCTCCTATGACAGCGCCCGGGTGCCTGGCGGCAAACTGGACGACTCGTGGAAAGAGTTCTTCGAACCGCGCAAGGAACTACAAGGCCAACTCGCCGCCCTCGACACCTCCAGCAGCGTGATCAATGCCGCCAGCCACTACCTGAACGTCGATGAGTGCAGCGAAAACCCGCAGGACGCCAAGCGCATTCTCGAACTGCTGCAAAAACAGAAACCGTTCCTGAAGATGTACAGCTCGGACAACACCGTCGACCGCATGGCCTCTGGTGAAGTGATCATGATGCAGAACTGGAACGGCTCTACAGCGCGGGCCACCTTGCAGAAGAGCACCATTAAATACGTATACCCGAAAGAAGGCCTGGCGATGTTCCAGGACAACTTCGCCGTACCGAAAAGCGCACCCCACCCCGGCAACGCCAAGATCTTCATCGACTGGATGATGAAACCGGAAAACGCTGCCGCCGTGTCCAACGCCATCGCCTACGACAACGGCATCCAGAGCGACAAGCTGATCGATGCCAAATGGCGAGTGATGGATGCGATCAACATGCCCGACGAATTCGCCTCACGCCTGCGCCCCGAGAAGGAATGCAGCAACAAGGCGCGGGAGTTGCAGGACCGGATTTGGGCGAAGCTCAAGGGCTGATCCGAGACCGAGTCGCGGCCATCGCTGGCAAGCCAGCTCCCACAGGGTTTGCGGGTGTTCACAAATTTTGTGATCAACACAAATCACTGTGGGAGCTGGCTTGCCAGCGATGAGGCCTCCAAGACACCACTGAATTTGAGGTACGCAATGAACCAACCCCGCTGGCTGCGCAACGTGCGCCCCTTCGGCGCCCCCGCCGAAGACTTGTTGATCGAAAACGGCCGGTTCAGCCAACGTCGCCCGGCGTCGACCGATGAGCTGCTGGCCACCGACATCGACGGCAAGAACCAACTGCTCACCCCCGCGTTGGTAGAAAGCCACGTGCACCTGGACAAAACCCTCTGGGGCCAACCCTGGCGCCCGAACAGCGCAGGTCCGACCCTCAAGGACTACATCGCCAACGAACGGCGCATCCTGCGCGAAGTCACCAGCCCCATCGCACAACGGGCCGGCGCGCTGCTGGAAAACTGCATCGCCCGCGGTTCGCTAACCATGCGCTGCCACGTCGACATCGACCCGGAATTCGGCTTGCGTCACGTCGAGGCCATGCAGCAACTGCGCGAAAACTACCGTGACCTGATCGACCTGCAACTGGTGGTGTTCCCGCAAACCGGCCTGATCAGCCGCCCCGGCACTGCCGAACTGATGCGCGAGGCCATGGCCCTTGGCGTGGAAAACGTCGGTGGCCTCGACCCTTGCGGCATCGACAACGACCCCATCGCGCAACTGGATTTCGTTTTCAAACTGGCCAGCGAGTTCGACCGTGGCGTCGACATTCACCTGCACGACAAGGGCGAGCTGGGCCTGTGGCAGATCGCGTTGATCGCCGACTACACCGAGCGTTTCAACCGCCAGGGCCGAGTGATGATCAGCCACGCGTATTGCTTGGGCATGCTGCCGTGGAGTCAGGTCAAACCGGTGGCCGAACGCCTGGCCGCACAGGGCATCTCGCTGATGAGTTCCGCCCCCGCCGATTGCGCGGTGCCGCCGTTTCTGGCCTTGCGCGAAGCCGGGGTGAATGTGTGCCTGGGGTCCGACGGCATCCGTGATGCCTGGTCGCCCATGGGCAATGGCGACATGCTCGAACGCGCAATGTTGCTGGCATTTCGTTTCGATTTGAACAAGGACGAAGAACTCGCGGCGGCGTTCGAGGCGGCGACGGTCAATGGCGCCCAGGCCTTGGGGAGCGAAGCTAATCGGCTGCAGATCGGCCAAGCGGCGGACTTCCTGCTGATGCCCGTACAAACGTTGGGTGAAGCGGTGGTTTCGCGGCCGCTACGTCAGGTGTATCGCGCCGGGCGCTTGGTTGCGGACGGTGGACGTTTGCTGGACAGCCGTTTGTGAAGCGCATCGGCTTGCGAGCCAGTTGCGTGGTCGGCTTCGACGGTGCGCAGCATGTTTTGTGGCGCGACGGCGAAGTAGTCTTCGCCGGTTCACGCATTGAGTTCGTCGGGCGCGGTTATGCGGGGCCGGTGGATCAGTGGATTGACTACGGCAACGCGTTGATCGGCCCCGGTTTCATTGATCTGGATGCCCTCGGCGATCTCGACTCCACGGTGCTGACCCTGGACAACGGCGACGAGCGCGACATGGGCCGGATGTGGTCGGCGGAGTATCTGGCGCGTGGGTCGCGGGAAAGCTACAGCCCCGAGGAAGAGGTCTTCAAATACCGCTACGCCTTCACGCAGTTGATCCGCAACGGCATCACCACGGCCATGCCGATCACTTCGATGTATTACCGCGAGTGGGCCGAAACCTACGATGAGTTTGCGGCGGTCGCCGATGTGGCAGCTGAACTGGGGCTGCGCACCTACCTCGGCCCTTGCTACATGAGCGGCATGAGTTACTGGCAGGCCGACGGCACCCTGGCCCACCACTGGGACGAAGCCCGGGGTATGACCGGGCTTGATGCCGCCGAACGGTTTTTCCGGGATTTCGACGGCTCTCACAATGACCTGATTCGCGGCGCGTTGCTGCCCGACCGCATCCAGACCTGCACACCCACGCTGCTGCAACGCACCGCTGCATTGAGCCGGGAATTGAACGCGCCAATGCGTCTGCATTGCTGTCAGGGCCTCGGCGAAGTGGCCATGGTCGAACAACTGCGCGGCACCTCGCCACTGGGCTGGTTGCAGCAGCTTGGGCTTTTGAACCCACGCAGTCTGTTGCCGCATGGCATCTACACCCGTGGTGATAACGACCTGCAACGCGTGGTGGATGGCGGTGCCAGCCTGGTGCATTGCCCGGTGGTGTTTGCCCGGGACGGCGAGGCGTTGAATTCGTTTGGCCGCTATAAGGCCAAGGGCATCAACTTCGCGTTGGGGACTGATACCTGGCCGGCGGACTTGCTGGACAACATGCGTCAAGGCTTGAACATCGCGCGGCTGATGGAAGGCGGTAATGCGCTGACCAGCACACTGGATATGTACAACGCCGCGACCCTCGGCGGCGCCAAGGCACTGGGCCGTGATGACCTTGGGCGTCTGGCGCCGGGGGCCAAAGCCGATATCACCGTCTTCACCCTGCGCGGGATGCATCTGGGGCCGCTGTTCGATCCGCTGAAAAACCTGCTTCTGGCCGGTCGCGGCGACGATTGCATCGCCAGCTACATCGATGGTCGCTGCGTGATGCACGAAGGTCAGGTGCAAGGCATCGACTACCCCGCCCTGCAACGCCAGGCCCAACAACAGTTCGAAAAACTCATGCGCAGCCATGCCGACCGGGCTTTCGGCCAACCGGACTGGAAAAGTCTTTTCCAACCGGCCATCCCGTTCGCCGACGAATTCAGTGCACAGGCGCCACTGTGCGCCATTGACCCTCTCCTTTAGAGATTTTTTCCTATGCAAAGCTTCGATTTCAGCCAACTGAGCCCTCGGGACAAATACAAGATTCTGATTGGCAGCGTGGTGCCGCGCCCGATTGCGTTGGTCACCACCATCGATGGCGAAGGCCGGATCAATGCCGCACCGTTCAGTTTCTTCAATGCGCTGTCGGCCGATCCACCGATCCTCGCCCTGGGCGTGGAAAACTATGGTGACCAAAGCCCCAAGGACACCACGCGCAATATCCAGCTCAATCAGGAATTCACCGTGAACATCGTCAGCGATGCGCTGGTGGAAGCCATGAACGTCTGCGCGGTGCCTTTCGCGCCCGGCTTCGACGAGCTGACCGCTGCCGGCCTTACAGCCATCCCCGGCACCACGGTCAAATGCCCACGCATCGGCGAAGCGCCGGTAGCGCTGGAGTGCCGACGGATGATGGCGCTGAACATCGGCCAATCGCGGGAGATCATCTTCGGTGAAGTGCTGATGGCCCATGTGCGCGATGAGCTGATCGACCCGAAAACCCTGTACATCGATCAACTGGGGCTCGATGCGATTGGCCGCATGGGTGGCCATGGTTATGCGCGCACGCGGGACTATTTCGATTTGCCGACGCGGTCGTTGCAGGCCTGGACGGAGGCGCCGGGCGGTGGCGAGCGGTTTTGGCCGATTGCCAAATAAAACGTACGTGATCTCTGTAGGAGCTGCCGAAGGCTGCGATCTTTTGATCGTGATCTTCGGTATCTCAAGGCAGCCAAAAGATCGCAGCCTTCGGCAGCTCCTACAGGGGGATGCGTGGCGTTAGTGAAAATCGCGGCTACGCACGCTGATGCCATCGAGCAGCGGACTCAAGTCGCTCAAGCGCCCGGCGATCAAATGCCGAACTTCGCCCTCTTTCTCCCAGCGCCCATCCACCTTGAGCAATTGCGAGCCGACCAGCACCTGCCGCTGCCGATCGGCCAGGTCGCGCCAGACCACCACGTTGACATTGCCGAACTCGTCTTCCAGGGTGACGAAGGTCACACCGCTAGCGGTGGAAGGGCGTTGGCGGCCGGTCACCAACCCCGCGACGCTGACCGGTCGACCGTGTTCGACCTCCAGTAACTCTTTCGAACTGCGGCAGCGCCGGGCTTTCAACTCAGCGCGCAATAACGCCAGCGGATGCGGGCCGAGGGTGGTGCCGACGCTGTTGTAATCGGCCCGCAGGTCCTCACCGACAGTGGGTTTTGGCAGCACGATGGCGCCCTCCTCCTGACTTGGCAGCCCGGCGAACAAGCCGAGCTGTTTCTGCACCCCTGCCACCTCCCAGCGTGCCCGATGACGATCACCGGCCAGCCCGCGCAACGCACCGGCATCCGCCAACTGTTCTTGGGCGCGAGCATCGAGTCGCGCCCGTTCACCGAGGTCGGCGATGTCGGCAAACGCACCTCTGGACCGCGCTGTTTCTATACGCCGGGCATCGTCCTCGCGAAAGCCCTTGATCATCCGCATCCCCATGCGAATCGCCGGTTGCGCGCCGGTCACCGGCTCCAGGCTGCAATCCCAGTCGCTGGCCCGCACGTCCACTGGGCGAATCTGCAAGTGATGGCGGCGTGCGTCCTGCAGAATCTGGTCGGGGCTGTAGAAACCCATGGGCCAACTGTTGATCAACGCACAGGCAAACGCCGCCGGCTCGTGGCATTTCAGCCAGCAACTGGCATAGGTCAGCAATGCAAAACTGGCGGCGTGGGACTCGGGAAAACCATAACTGCCGAAGCCCTTGATCTGCTCGAAAATCTGCGCGGCGAATTCTGCGGTGTAACCGTTTTTGTTCATCCCCGCCGCCAGCCGCTCCTTGTGCGGTTCGAGCCCGCCATGGCGTTTCCAGGCGGCCATGGAGCGGCGTAACTGGTCGGCCTCGCCGGGACTGTAGTCGGCAGCGACAATCGCGATCTGCATCACTTGCTCCTGAAACAGCGGCACGCCGAGGGTGCGCTTGAGCACAACCTCCAGTTCCGGTGACGGATAAACCTCCGGCTCTTCCTTGTTTCGCCGACGCAGGTACGGGTGCACCATACCGCCCTGGATCGGCCCGGGCCGCACGATCGCCACCTCGATCACCAGATCGTAAAAGGTCTTGGGCCGCAGCCTCGGCAGCATCGACATCTGTGCCCGCGACTCGATCTGGAACACGCCGATGGTGTCGGCGCGACCGATCATTTCGTAGGTGGCCGCATCTTCGGACGGGATCGTCGCCAGGCTCAGGTCGAGGTTTCGGTGACGACGCAAAAGATCGAAGCAGCGGCGAATAGCGCTGAGCATGCCCAACGCAAGAATGTCGACCTTGAGCAGGCCCACCGCGTCGAGGTCATCCTTGTCCCACTGGATGATGGTGCGCTCGGCCATGGCCGCATTTTCTACGGGCACCAGGCTGTCCAGCGGCTGCTCGGAAATCACGAAGCCGCCAGGGTGCTGTGACAGGTGCCGAGGGAAACCGATCAGTTGCCCCGTCAGGCTCAGCACCCGTCGCAACACCGGGCTCTCGGGGTCAAAGCCACCCTCAAGCAAGCGCTCCACGGGTGGGGTTTCGTCGCTCCAGTGCCCGCAGCAATCGGCCAGGGCGTTAATCTGGTCCGGTGGTAAACCCAGCGCCTTGGCCACGTCGCGCACCGCCCCCGCCGCGTGATAGGTGCTGACCACCGCCGTCAGCGCAGCACGGGCGCGGCCATAACGCTGGAACACGTACTGCAAGACTTCTTCGCGCCGCTCGTGCTCGAAATCGACGTCGATGTCTGGCGGTTCGTTGCGTTCTTTGGAAAGAAAACGCTCGAACAACAACGTGGTGCGATCCGGGTCGATTTCGGTGATGCCCAGGGCAAAGCACACCGCCGAGTTGGCGGCAGAACCGCGCCCCTGACACAGAATCTGCTGCTCACGGGCGAAACGAACGATGTCATGGACCGTCAGGAAATAGCTTTCGTAGCCCAGCTCGGCGATCAGCTCCAGTTCCTTGTCGATCTGCGCCAGCACCTCGCCTTTCGGACCTTTTGGCCAGCGCCACGCGATGCCCTTGTCTGTCAGATCACGCAGCCACGACGCGGCCGAATGCCCATCAGGCACCAGCTCCCGTGGATATTGATAACGCAATTGGCCGAGGTCGAACGTGCAACGCCGGGCAATGACCAGCGTTTCGTCGAGCAACGCTGGCGGATACAGGCTGGACAGGACGTCGAGGCTGCGCAGATGCCGCTCACCGTTGGGGTGCAGGCGCAACCCGGCGTCGGCCACCGGCAGGTGATGACGGATCGCGGTCATGGTGTCCTGCAAGGCCCGCCGTCCGCGCGCGTGCATGTGCACATCGCCGCTGGCCACCGCCGCAATCCCCAGTTCCCGGGCCAGGGCCAGCAGATCGCCGAGGCGCCGGCTATCGTCCTGGCAACGATGCAACTGCACCGCCAGCCACAGGCGTTCGGCGAAGACCTGTTGCAACCAGCGGCCCTGCTCGACGTCATTGACCGTGTCCGGCACCCACAACGCCAACAGTCCCGGCAAGGGTTCGCTGAAATCCTCACGCAATAGCCGGTACTGGCCTTTCTGCGTACGTCGCCGGGCGCGGGTGATCAATCGGCACAGCGCCTGATACCCCTCAAGGTTCTCCGCCAGCAGCACCAGTTTCGGGCCGTTCTCAATGCGAATCTCGCTGCCGATGATCAGCGGCAGCTCCACGGATTTCGCGGCTTGCCAGGCGCGGACGATGCCGGCCAACGTGCACTCGTCGGTGATTGCCAGAGCCTGGTAACCCTGTTTTTTCGCCCGTTGAAACAGCTCAAGGGCACTGGAGGCACCGCGCTGGAAACTGAAGTTCGACAGGCAGTGCAGCTCGGCATAGCCGGCACTCATGCGAACCAGCCTTGCAGCCACAACGGGCCATCCTCGCCCACCACACGATAGGCCCAGCCCTGCTGGCCGGTCCGGGTTTCGATGAGGTAATAATCACGCCGCACGTCATCGCCGTCCCACCAACCGGACTCGATCCGCTCCGGTCCCATAAGGATGCGGGTCGACCCTTCGTGCACTGTTTGCGGTTCGGTCAGCAGCCAACCCGGGCGCTGCACGGTCGCCAACCCGGCACAGGGCTGGCTGTCGGCTCTAGCCTGCCAGGCGCACTCGGGACGGTGATCGGCTTGAAAGCGCAGGCCATGCACCGCGTCATCCCCCAGCCGCGCACGCAGGCGTTCGCGCAGTTGCTCCCAGGGCAAGGACTGCTGCGGACGATCGTCGAACAGTTCTTGATACTGGGGCACGAAGGCCGGCAAATCTTCAGCGCGCAGGCGAAAACCGCGCACCGGTGCCGCGACTTGAACCTGTTCCAGCCGCCCCCGGGCCAGCTCGAACAGCATCGCCGGATCGCGCTCGGCGCTGAGCAGGCCGACCTTGATGATCGTGTCCGCTAAACCGGCATGCTCCAGGTGCAGGTCAAAACGCTGCACGCCGCTGTCCCGGCCACAAAGGAACGCAGAGAGATCACCGGTCAACCGACGCAAGGGAAACAGCAAGGCCTGATGGGATTGCACATCGAAATTGAGTTCGATGCGCACATCGAAGCGATCCGGCGGCAGATAGAACGCCAGCGCCAGCCGCCGCAAACCCGACAAGGTGTCCAGATGCCTGAGCACTTGGGCCTCGAAACGCCGGGCCAGGCTGTGCCGGGGCAAGGCCTGCACCTGACTCAGGATGCGCAGCCCCATGCGCGACAGTGCCGTGGCGACGCAAGCCTCCAGGCCAATGCGGTCGATGGGCATTTGACCGAGGTGATACTGCAAGGCTTGGTCATCGGGCACCACCAGACCGTCGTAGGCGTTGGCCAGCATTCGCGCCGCCGCCGGGTTGGGCGCCGCGACGATGCGGTGCCGAAAGCCCAGTTCGCCCAGCTCCGTGCGCAGGCGCGCTTCCAATTGTGGCCAGTCGCCGAACAGACCCAGGCTCGATTCGATTTCAAACACCAATGCCCGCGGGTAATGCACGCTCACCTGGGAACTGAACCGATAGGCCCAGGCCGCCAGAAACTGCTGCCAGTGCTCGATGTCGGCCACGTCGTACTCGGCGGTGGCAAAGCCCTTGCTCAGCGCTTGCGCGGCACTCATGGACTGGCCGGGGCGCAGGCCCAAAGCGCGCGCCGGGCCGTTGACCGCTTGCAGCATCCGCCGCTGGGCCGGGCCGGTCAGCAGCGCAAGCGGCTCGTCGGGGTCGGCGCGCTGACGCAGTACGGCGTCCAGCGCCAATTGCGGGAAAAGAATGCAAACCCAGCGCATGGCAACCTCAATGCCCCACGGCGAAGGCAATCGGCGCCGAACGGGCCAACCCGCCCCGGCACTTGAGCACGCGCAGCTGCGCCGGTTTGGCATCGATGGCGATGCGCAGTGCCGCGGGCGAAGGGTTGACCGCTTCACTGAGCGAGCGATAGGCAAACGCCAGGGTCTGGCCGGTTTCCGCCGCCACCTGCAAACGACGCAAGGCGCGATCATCGGCCTTGTGCGGCCAGCACAGCACCGCGCCGCAACTGCCCGAACGCAGGCATTGTTCCGCGGCCCACAGCGCATCGCGCTCGCTGGCCTGGATAATCGACAACTGGCGCAGATCGACCCCGGCGCTCTGCCAGGCTTGGGGATAGGGCACGTAAGGCGGCGCCACCAGCACGATACGTTCGCCTGCCGCCGACAACCGCGCCAGCGCCGGCCATACCAGTTGCAACTCACCGACGCCCTGCCCGGTCAGCAGGATTTCGGTCAGCGCCGCCTCGGGCCAGCCGCCCGTGGGCAGCGCCGCGTCCAGCACAGCATGCCCGGTGGGTTGCGGGCTGACCGCCGGTGGCGCAGGCCGGCCTTTCCAGACCTGGCCGCCATTGAACAGCGTATCCAACGCAACGACGGCGCCCATCAGCCTTGCCTCACCAGGCCGCAGAACACGCCTTCGATCGCCAGGTCCCGGTCGGCTTCGACGATGATCGGCTGATAAGCCGGGTTGCGCGGCAGCAGGCGCACGGTGTCGCCGACCCGCTCGAAGCGCTTGATGGTGACTTCGCCGTCGAGGCGCGCCACGACGATCTGGCCGTTGAGCGCTTCGGGGTTGCGGTGCACGCCCACCAGATCACCGTCGAGAATGCCGTCCTCGATCATCGAATCACCGCGCACCCGCAGCATGTAGTCCGGCACCCGCGAGAAGATCGACGGATCGAGCAGCAGGCGATTGTGGATTTCGGCATCGGCCCCGATCGGCGCACCCGCCGCTACCCGGCCGAGGACCGGTATGTCCAGTAACTCGGGGCGTGGCGGTTGCCCGAGCAGGCGAATGCCCCGGGCCTGATGCGGGTTGACCTCGATAAACCCGGCTTCGGTGAGCGCCAGCACATGCTTGCGCGCCACGCTGCGGGAGGCGAAGCCGAACGCCTCGCTGATTTCAGCGAGGCTCGGAGACTGACCGTGTTCGGCGATGCGCTCGCGAATAAAAGTCAGGATGGCGGTACGGCGGGGAGTCAGAGTCGTCATGGAGTACATTTGTACTCTTTTGGCATTTTCCTGGCAAGGACTTGTGTAGGAGCTGTCGAGTGAAACGAGGCTGCGATCTTTTGACTTTGCTTTTTAAAGACAAGATCAAGAGATCGCAGCCTCGTTTCACTCGACAGCTCCTACAGGGGAGTGAAAATCCGGTCAGTCACTGCTCAACCCACGAGACGCCAGAAACCCCGCGATGTAATCGATAAACGCCAGCACTTTGGCCGTCGCCCGCCGATGGCTCGGGTACACCGCCAGAATGTGCGGACCAAAGCTGTCCGGGTCGATATCGTAGTCGGCCATGACCCGCACCAGTCGCCCGTCAGCGATGTACGGCGCGGCACTCCACAACGGCGTATGCAGCAGGCCGCGTCCGGCCAGGGCATTGGCCAGCAGCAAGTCGTAATTGTCGCTGCGCAGACGTGGCGCCAACGGTTGTGGCAGGCTCAGGCGCTGCCCGTCACGCTCGACCCACCAGAATTCGCGGCTGAGCAACGGATGGCGGTACAGCAGCCATTCGTGGTCATCGAGGGTTTGCGGCGTAACCGGCAGCCCCTTGCGCGCCAGGTACGCCGGGCTGCCGCACAGCGCCAAGCGGTTGCTGCCGACCACGCGGGCGATCAACCCCGGCAAGTCGTCATGGCCTTCGCGCAACGCCAGGTCGTAGCCGCTCTCCAGCAAATTGACGAACTCGTCGCACAGGTCCACTTGCAGGTTGATCTGCGGGTATTGCTCAAGAAACCCACCGCAGACTTGGTCCAGAAAAGCCTGCCCGTACGCCAGCGGTGCGGTGATTTTCAGGCTGCCACGCAAGCCATGCTGCAA
Source organism: Pseudomonas azerbaijanoccidentalis (assembly GCF_019145495.1). GTDB lineage: Bacteria > Pseudomonadota > Gammaproteobacteria > Pseudomonadales > Pseudomonadaceae > Aquipseudomonas > Aquipseudomonas azerbaijanoccidentalis. The sequence goes on from NZ_JAHSTU010000001.1 coordinate 900,423, forward strand.
CTGCTCGATTTCCTCGCCCGCCTCATCCAGGCGCTGCAACACCTGCCGCGCAGTTTCCAGATAGAGCCGCCCGGATTCGGTGAGCAAAATCCGCCGAGTGCTGCGCTCGAACAACCGGGCGCCCAACTCCGCCTCCAGGTGGTTCACCGCTTTGGTCAGTGCCGATGGAGTCTTGCCTAACTGTTCGGCTGCGCGACTGAAACTGCCCAGTTGCGCCGTGACCACGAACATTTTCAGTGCACCCAGCTTGTCCATACTTTTTCCATTCAGGCAAAAACGTTTTTCGTGAGCGAGGCGTTCTGCCGCGCGCCGCAACCCACTAATCTGGCCATCAGACGCAATAACAAGGAAACATTCAATGAAAAGATTCATCCCGAACCTATTGATGGCCGCTGTGAGTTTTGCCTCGTTGGAAGCCATGGCAGCGACTGACCTAGTGTTGGTTAACGGCAAGATTTTCACCGCCGACCGCAATCAGCCCCAGGTTCAGGCGCTGGCCATTCAGGACGGCAAAGTGCTGCAAGTGGGCAGCGATGCACAAATAAAAGCGTTGATCGAATCAGGAACAAAGGTCATCGACCTGGGCGGCAAGACCCTGATGCCAGGTCTGATCGATACCCACTCCCACGCGATTTTCGGTGGACTGGAGATGGTATCGGCCAATATGGAAGATGAGGTCGTGGACCTCGACGAGCTGGAAAAACGCCTGCGTGCCTGGCGTGACGACGGCAAGGCGCGGCACGGCGATGTGCTGAGCATCGCCGGCATGAGCTCGGCGTACTGGGCGCAGGCCGAAGCGCTGGGCAAGAAATTCAACAGCGGCGAATGGGCCAAGGTGCCCGTGGTCTTCACCGGCAGCGACCATCACACGGCCTGGGCCAATGATGTGATGCTCAAGCGCGCCGGCATCGATGCCGCGCTGATCAAGTCGTTGCCGGCGGCTGAAGACGGCACCATTGGCAAGCTCAAGGACGGCACGCCCAACGGGTTTCTGGTCGATGCGGGCTGGGATCGGGTCGCGTCGAAAATGCCGTCGCCGAGTGCCGCCGACATGCTCGAAGCAGCGCAAACCGCCGTGAGCTACAACAACAGTGTGGGTATCACCGCATGGATGGACCCGGCCGCCAACGCCGCCCCCGGCGAGCCAATCTTCGCCCTCAAGCCCACGGAGAAAACCGTCGGGGTGCTGCCGGTGTACAAGGCATTGGCGGAAAGCGGCGGCATGACTGCCCACATCGCCGCATTACTGGTGGCCAATTCGAAAAGCGTACCGGCCGATCTCGACACGCTGGACAAGGTCCGCCAGCAATTTCAGGGCATTCCCAACCTGACGCTGCCCGGCATCAAGATCTTCGCCGACGGCGTGATCGAGTACCCGGCGCAGAGCGCGGCGATGATCGACCCTTACAGCAACTCGCACAAACAGGGCGAACTGCTGATCGATCCCAAGCATTTCGGTGAACTGGTCAGTGCCATCGACCAACGCGGCTGGCTGGTGCACATCCACGCCATCGGTGACCGTGCCGTGCGTGAATCATTGAACGGCATCGAGCAGGCGCGCAAAGACCGCCAGAGCGGCGTGACGCACTCCGTCACTCACCTGCAAATGGTCAACCCGAAAGAGTTTGCCCGGTTCAAGCCGCTCAACGTCATCGCCTCAATGCAATTGCTCTGGGCCGCTGCCGACGACTACACCACCGACATGATCAAGCCTTACGTCAGTGCCCTGGCGTTCCGGTACCAATACCCGGCGCACTCGCTGCTCAAACAGGGCGCGACCATCGCCGGTGCCAGCGACTGGCCGGTGTCGTCACCGAACCCGTTCAACGCCATGGCCCAGGCCATGACGCGGGTCGGCCCGCTGGGCGTGCTCAACGCCGATGAACGCATCGACCGCGAAACCATGTTCTACGCCTACACCCTCAACGCGGCGCGCACGATTGGCCTGGATAAAACCATCGGTTCGTTGAGCGCCGGCAAACAGGCCGATTTCATCGTTGTGGACCGCGACGTGTTCAGCGTCGATGAAAAAGCCCTGCACGACACCCAAGTGCTGCAAACCTGGTTCGCCGGCCGTCAGGTCTACGCACCGACTCTCTAATAAAAACCGCAATTACCGCGCTGCCCGACCTCGTGCTTTAAGCACGAGGCCCGGCGCAGCCTTGCCTCGCATCTGCCCATAACAATCACAATATCGGGACGTCTCTCATGAAAGCCTTCACCCTGTTCGCCCTCGGTTCTTTGTCTTTGCTGCCCTTGAGCAGCCAGGCCATTACCTTGAACGATGATTTCTCACTGTTGCTGGACGCAACCCTGGCCAGCGACTACCGCACCCGCGGCATCTCGCAGACCCAGAACGACCCGGCCATTCAAGGCGCTGTCACCCTGGCCCACAGCAGTGGCCTGTACCTGGGCGCGTGGAGTTCCAACGTCGATTTTGGTGGGGGCCTGAAAACCCGTCAGGAAGTCGACTACTACGCCGGCTGGCTGTGGCAAGCCACCGATGACGTCAGCCTTGACCTTGGCTATCTCAAATATTCGTACCCGAAGGAGAGCCAGTTCAATCAGAGTGAGGTCTACGGCATTCTCAGCGTCTACGGGGTGCAACTGGCGGCCTATTATTCCGATGATGCGCCAGGCATCGACAGCAAGCAGAACTCGCTCTACACCTATGTCGGCTATGAAACCCAATTGCCCTATGACACCGGCCTGAAGCTGCGTTACGGCAACATGGACTTCAAGGACCCGTACCTCTACTCAAGCTCGGGCGAGGCCGAAGATTCGTACCGTGAATGGGAGGTCAAGTTGACCCACGAACTGGCCGGCCTGATGCTGGGCCTGAGCTATATCGACACCGACCTGTCGAAGAGCCAATGCGCCAGCAACTGGGGCTTCGATGACGTTTGCAGTGCGACAGTGGTAGCGAGCGTCAGCAAGTCGTTCTGACCCGCGTCCCGCCTGTGAGCAAGGATGCTCCGGGCGTCATGGAGGCCGATCCGATGCCCGCGCTGACACATCAGGATCACTGATTATCCGGCAACACGCTAACCTATAAGACCGCGTCGTGCTTGTGGCTCCAAAGGCGCACCATTAGATTAGCCAATGATGTCTGGCCTCCAAAATAAGCAGAAGGGATAAGCATGGCGCTTACTGACCAGTCCACCCGTATCCGTACCGGCGAAGAACTCGATGCCAGCCTCATCGATCCATACCTCAAGGCCCACATTCCGGGCTTGAGCGGCTTGCCACAAATCAGCCAGTTCCCGGGCGGCGCGTCGAACCTGACCTATTTGCTGGAATACCCCGAGCAGGAGTTCGTCCTGCGTCGGCCGCCGTTCGGCCACAAAGCCAAATCCGCCCATGACATGGGCCGCGAATTTCGCATTCTCAATCAATTGCGCGACGGTTTTCCGTACTGCCCGAAAGCCTATGTGCACTGCACCGACGAATCGGTGATCGGCGCCGAGTTCTATGTGATGGAGCGGGTCAACGGCATCATCCTGCGCTCGGAACTGCCGCCGGAACTGGGGCTCGACTCAGCGAAAACCGAAGCCCTGTGCAAGAGTTTCATCGACAAGTTCGTCGAACTGCATCAGGTCGACTACAACGCTTATGGCCTGGGCGACCTCGGCAAGCCTGAAGGTTATGTGGCGCGGCAGATCAAAGGCTGGAGCGAGCGCTACGAAAAAGCCCTGACGCCCGATGCGCCGCTTTGGGAAGTGGTCAAGGCCTGGCTCAATGACAAGATGCCGGCCGATCATCCGACGTCCAGCATCGTCCACAACGATTACCGCTTCGACAACGTCATCCTCGACCCGAACAACCCGATGCAGATCATCGGCGTGCTCGACTGGGAACTGACCACCCTCGGCGACCCGCTGATGGACCTGGGCAACACCCTCGCCTACTGGATCGAAGCCGGTGACCCGGCGCCGGTGCAGATGATGCGCCGTCAGCCGAGCCACGCGCCGGGCATGCTGACCCGCCGCGAATTCGTCGACTACTACGCCCAGCGTTCGGGCATCCAGATCGACAATTTCGATTTCTACTACACCTACGGCCTGTTCCGCCTGGCCGGCATCGTGCAGCAGATTTACTACCGATTCTTCCATGGCCAGACCCAGGACAAACGCTTCGCGCAGTTCATTCACATGAACAAACTGCTCGAGCAGATGAGCCTGCAGGTCATCAATAAATCCAGCCTCTGATTCAGCATCTGGCCCCATAACAAGACTTCATTACAAGGGAATCCCATGTCCAAGACTCAGTTGTTCGACCTCGACGGCAAGATCGCATTCGTCTCCGGGGCCAGCCGTGGCATCGGCGAGGCCATCGCCAAACTACTGGCCCAGCAAGGCGCCCACGTGATCGTCTCCAGCCGCAAGCTTGACGGTTGCCAGCACGTGGCCGACGCGATCATCGCCGCCGGCGGCAAAGCCACCGCCGTGGCCTGCCACATCGGTGAAATGGAGCAGATCAGCCAGGTCTTCGCCGGGATCAAGGAACAGTTCGGTCGCCTGGACATCCTGGTCAACAACGCCGCCACTAACCCGCAGTTCTGCAACGTACTGGACACCGACCTCAGCGCCTTCCAGAAAACCGTCGACGTGAACATTCGCGGCTACTTCTTCATGTCGGTTGAAGCCGGCAAGCTGATGCGCGAAAACGGTGGCGGCAGCATCATCAACGTCGCGTCGATCAACGGCGTTTCGCCGGGGATCTTCCAGGGCATTTATTCGGTGACCAAGGCTGCGGTCATCAACATGACCAAGGTGTTCGCCAAGGAATGCGCACAATTCGGCATCCGCTGCAACGCGTTGCTGCCGGGCCTGACCGACACCAAGTTCGCTTCGGCGCTGGTGAAGAACGAGGCGATCCTGAACACCGCGTTGCAGCAAATCCCGTTGAAACGCGTGGCCGACCCGAGCGAAATGGCCGGCGCAGTGTTGTACCTGGCCAGCGACGCCTCCAGCTACACCACCGGCGTTTCGCTCAACGTGGATGGCGGCTTCCTGTCCTGATCTACCACAATTCCTGTAGGCGCTGACGCAGGCTGCGATCTTTTGATTTTTCAAGATTGAGATCAAAAGATCGCAGCCTGCGGCAGCTCCTACGGGAAAGCATCAGGCGACCCGGGCTTACTGGGTAATACAGCGAGTAGTAGTGGTGACGCGTGTCACCTCGCCGTTTTCGCCACGCACATCGCCCATGACGTCGGTTTTATCCAAGGTCTGGCAAGTGCGTTCTGGCGGAGGGGGTGGTGTGACGGGTGGAGGTGGTGGCGGACTGGCGCAACCACTGAGGATCGCTGCGCAAAATGCCAGCGACAGAGGTGTACAAACGCGTTTCCCAAGATTTTTCATAGGTTGACCCGCGATAAGTGATCGACACCTTTTTGTGACAACGGAACCCGCGCGCAAAATCCGCGGACCTGTCACAAAAAAATTGTTCGCGTATCACTTATAGCCCAATCAGTGACCAACGCCATGAAAACCTTGGCAGTTCTTACATCACCGGATCGGGTCGATGCAGGGTATTACTCTGCAATTCATAGCGCAGTTCCTCGATCAGGGCCGCTGCGGCTTCGGCCGATTGCAGCGTCGCCATGTTCAAGCCACTCACCACCAGGTCCACCCGCCCCGAAACCGGGTGGTAGAGTTTGACTGTCAACGAATGGTCACCGGTGATGCTGCACTCACAGGCGAGCGGAGAAAAACTGTGCTCGATCAGCGTCCGCAACTGGGCCAGCGTAATCATTGCGATTGACCCTGGCGCTGTAATCCGTGGTGTTGCAGGTTCATCTGGCCGTTCCTTTAGCGGTTTCGAAGGAGGCAGGCAGGCAGTCCTTTGACACCTGCCCGACACCTCCAGCCTAAAAGCCGCTGCCCCGGGCCAACACCTTAAATTGCACCCAGTGCCTTAGTGCATTTGCACCTTAACGTTGCCCCTTGTTTCGCCATGCGCCTGCAAATAAACCACGCTCGCGGGCCCAGACAATTGCCTCGCTGCGGCTGTGCACATCCAGTTTGGAATAGACCGTTGCCACGTGGTTACGCACGGTATTGGGTGCCAGTTTCAAGCGTGCGGCGATTTCCTTGTCGGCCAGGCCCTCGCAGATCAGACCCAGCACATCACGCTCCCGGGCCGTCAGATCGGTGAAGGAAACACTGGGCAATCGCGGTGAATTGACGCTTTTCACGTTAGCCAGCTTTTCGATCAGCGTGCGACTGAACCACGAAGCATCTTTCATTACCTCTTCGATGGCCGAGACCAATTCCAGCTCGGTGCGTTTGCGCTCGGTGATGTCCATCAATACCAGCAGATAGCACGGGCTGTCCTGAATGTTCACCGTGTCTGCCGAGACTGCGCAATCAATCAGTTCGGTGTCTTTGCGGCGCACGCGAACATCGATGCGATCCAGGCTTCCGGTTTTCTCCAAGGCCGCAAACAGGCGCGTACGCGTAGTCTTGTCGTCGAAAAAATCGAGGTGCGCGATGCTCTCGCCCAAGACCTCTTCACTGGGGTAACCGAGGGTGGTGAGGAACGCTTCGTTGACGTCCAGCACGATCTGATCCCCCGCACCGCACAGCAGAATCGGCACCGGGGACAGGCGAAAGGCTTTGGCAAACCGCTCTTCACTCTGGCGCAAGGCGACTTCCGCCTTGTGCCGTGGCTCCATGTCGACGAAAGAAAACAACATGCACGGCTCATCGTTGAGCTCAAGGGGCTGGCCGGCGACGATCACCTGCTTGCCGGCGCCGTCGGCCATGCGCAATTCGGCCTGCATTTGCGGAATGGTGGCGCCTTCGCGCAAGCGTTGTTTGGCCAACTCCTTGTTTTCGGCCTGCTCCAGGACGTCCAGCTCGTAGGTGGACGTGCCGATCACCTGGTCGCGGGCAAAACCGGTCATTTCGAGGAAGCCGGGATTGACCTTGATGTAGCGCAAATCACTGAGACGACAGATCACCGCCGGCGCAGGGTTGGCAGAGAAAGTCTTTTCAAAGCGCTGCTCGGCGCTGGCCCAATCGGTGACGTCGTCCATGATCAGCACCAGCGACTCGGGCTCGCCACGACTGTCGGCCAGTACCAGGCTGCGCACGCGATGAACCCAGCTGCGCTGTTCTTCGTCCTGCGCAAGGCTGACGTCTACCAAGACATCGCTGAAGGTCTCGCCTCGCGCAACGCGGTTGATGGGATAGCTGTCGGCCGGCACCACATGGTTGTTGCGATAACGCAGGGCAAAACGCTTGGCGTAAGCCTTGGCATCGGCACCGAGGTCGCTGACGCGCTCGACGCCGTGCATGGCCAGCGCCGCCTCATTGGCCCAAAGAATGGTCTGGTCGGGGTCGAGCAAGATGACCCCGTCGGACAGCCCGGCAATGATCTGCTGCAATTGGCGGCGATTGGTTTCGGTGGTCAGGACGTCCTGGCTCATTGTCGCTCCACAAGTGTTGAGACCCTGTGAAGAGTACGACCGCAGGAGCCGATGATCGTGCAGACTACTCACGCCCCCCTGTAGGAGCTGCCGCAGGCTGCGATCTTTTGATCATGTTTTTCAAGGTCAAGATCAAAAGATCGCAGCCTGCGGCAGCTCCTACAGGGAGGCGGTGTAGCGGTCTTGGAGGACCAGTTCACGCAACGTATCGAGAAACAATTTGAGCACAGGCGAGTCGTCGTCCGCGCGGTAGGTGGCGTACAGCGGCACCTCCGGCAGCGCTGGGGTCAGGCGGCGAAACACCAGCCCGGCCGGCGCCAGCTGCTCGATCGACGCCGGCAACAACGCCACGCCGAACCCGGCGCGCACCAGACTCAGCAGGGTTTGCACCTCGATCACCTGCTGGCGGATCTGCGGGGTGAACCCGGCCTGGATGCAGCACTGGAACAGAAAATCGGCGAACCGCGATTGCTTCAATTCCAGGGCCACGAAGGGCTCCTGCGCCAGATCCGCCGGCGCCAGGGTTTCACGGGTGGCCAGCGGATGGTCGACCGGCATCACCACGCGGATCGGTTCGTAGATCAGCAGTTCGTTACGCAGCTGCGGATCGTCATAACCGACTCGAAACACACACGCATCGATGCGTTTCTCCTTCAACGCCTTGACCTGCGCCGCCGGGGTCATTTCGTGCAAGCGCCAGTTGACCTGCGGATAGCGCTCGCGAAACAGGTGCAAGGCCCGCGGCAACACCCCCACCATCACCGAACTGATCATGCCGATTTCCAGCTCGCCCAACTGGCCACGCCCGGTCTGACGCGTCAGGTCCAGCGCGCGGTTGAGTTGCTCGAACACCAGCGGCGCCTGCTCCTTGAGCATTTGCCCGGCGGCGGTCAACTCGACCCGGTGATGGCTGCGCTCGAACAACGGCGTGCCCAGCTCCTCCTCCAGCAGACGAATCTGCTGGCTCAAAGGTGGCTGGCAGATGTGCAGCCGGGTGGCAGCGCGACCGAAATGCAGCTCCTCGGCCAGCGCCATGAAGTACCTCAGCAAACGCAAGTCCATGCCCGTTATCCCAGGTTCAGCGGTGTTGAGCGCTGACGCACCCCGGTCAGGCTGAACAGCGCGTTGGCGATGGCGGGTGCCACCGAAGGGCTGCCCAGTTCGCCGACGCCACCCGGCTTGGACGGTTCACCATCGACAATCAAAATGTCCACTGCCGGCATGTCCGACATGCGAGGCACCCGATAATCGTGGAAATTGCTCTGCACCACCCTGCCCTGTTTGATGTCCATTCGATCGAACAAGGCGTGGCCAAGTCCCCACATCAAGCCTCCATAGATCTGCTCTTCGACACCACCGGGCGACACCGCAAGGCCGCAATCGACCACGCAGGTGAGCTTGTCGACCTTGATCACGCCGTCCTTTTTCGACAGGCGTGCAACCACCGCGATGAAGCTGGTGTAACCCTGGTTGGTGGCGATCCCCAGCGCCGTGCCTTCCGGCATCGGCTGGCCCCAACCGGCGCGTTCAGCGGCACTTTTCAGCACCGCGACATGGCGTGGCCGGTCGTGCATGCTGGCCAGGCGAAAGGCCAATGGGTCTTGCCCCGCGCCATGGGCCAGTTCATCCATGAAGCTCTCCACGGCGAACACGTTGGGGATGAAGCTCACCGAGCGATACCAGCCGCTGGGCACGTCGCTCTCATGCTTGACCCAGACCAGGTCCAGGTTCGCCGGCCGATAGGCGAAGTCCCACGCGGTAATGGCTTCGGTGGTGCTGTAATCCATCTTGTCCGGGCGCTCGAAGTAGCCTGGCTCCCATTGCTCCGGTGAGGCCGGCGACACCGCGTTGAGTTGCAATGCGGTCAACCGGCCTTGGGCATCCAGCGCACCTTTAGCGCGGTGCAGCGTAGCCGGGTGCATGAACAGTGAACGCATTTCGTCTTCGCGGCTGTTCATCAGCTTCACCGGTACTTTGGCTTTTTGCGCCAGATAGGCGACTTCGAACAGCCAGTACTTGGCCTCCCGCGCACCGAAGCTGCCGCCCGACACCATTTCGTTGATGGTGACGTTGGCCTTGGCGATCTTGCACACGGTTTGTGCCGCCTCCAGCGCCGAAGACGGCACCTGCACCCCGCCCCAGTAGGTGATGGCGTTGTCCTTGACCTGTGCAGTGATGCAAATCGGTTCCAGCGGATTCTGCACTTTGTAGGGCATGCGGTAGTCGGCTTCGAGCTGCTTCGCGGCGCCTGGCCATTGTGCGTTCACATTGCCCGCCGCCATCGCGGACACTCGCTGCGCACCTTTGTCGTCCAACGCTGCCGCTTGGGCCTTGGCCAGTTCGTCGCTGTCGAAGCCGGCCAGGGGCGAAGCACTCCACTGCACCTTCAGTAGCGCCCGGCCCTGCTGTGCAGCCCAGTAGTTATCGGCTAGCACGGCGACGCCTTCCAGGTTGCCGCCGAGCACGTCCGGCCGCCCCGGAACCGCAATCACCCGGCGTACGCCGGGCACTTGCAAAGCCGCCACCGCATCCACCGACAACACTTTCGCCCCCACCACGGGCGTGCGTTGAATGACCGCCACCAACATGTCCGGCAGCACCACGTCGATGCTGTATTTGAAGCGGCCGCAGACCTTGGCCTGGGCATCGCGTTTATGCCGCAGTTTGCCGATGTATTTGAACTGCGCCGGGTCCTTGAGGGTGACCTTGGCCGGTGCCGGCAAATGCGCGGCGACGCCCACCAATTCGCCGTAACCGAGGCTGCGCTGACTGGCGCCATGCACCACGCGCCCTTCTACAGTGCTGCACGTGTCAGGGCTGACTTTCCACTGTTTGGCGGCTGCCGAGATCAGCAGTGCCCGGGCCGTGGCACCGGCCATGCGCAGGCGGTCGTATTCCAGCGAAACGCTGGTGCTGCCGCCGGTGGAGAAGACTTTCCAGATCGGGTGAATGTAGGTCTCGAAAAACGGATCTTCCGGCGAGATCACCTGCACGGTCATCGGGTTGACGTCCAGTTCCTCGGCCACGCAAGCGGCCAATGCCGTGTGCGTTCCGGTGCCAGAGTCGTGCTTGTGCACCACCAGTTTTACCGTGCCGTCGGGCAGGATCCGCACCCAGGCATTGGGTTCGAACTCACCGGCCGGCGCCGGCGCTTTCGGGTCAGTCGCGGCCAGGCCTGAAGGCAGGTAAAACGCAATGGCCAGGCCGGAAGCAACCGTCGCGCTGTGCTTGAGAAATCCACGTCGCGAAAGATCCATCGTCGAGATCGTCATCACGCCTCCTTCGGCGCAGACGCCGCGCGTTTGATCGCTTTGTTGATGCGTCCGTAAGTGCCGCAACGGCACAGGTTGCCGGACATGGCATTGCGAATCGAATCGTCGGTGACTGCCGCGCCGGTGTTGAGCAGCGCGGCGGCGGACATGATCTGGCCGGATTGACAGTAGCCGCATTGCGGGACATCTTCGGCAACCCACGCCAGTTGCAGCGGATGCTGTTCAGTGGCTGACAAGCCTTCGATGGTGGTGATGCTGTGCCCCGCCGCTGCTGCGACCGGGAGCTGGCAGGAACGCACCGCGACGCCGTCCAGGTGCACGGTGCAGGCGCCGCACAGGCCCATGCCGCAACCGAACTTGGTGCCGGTGAGTTTCAAGTGGTCACGCAATACCCATAACAAGGGCATGGAGGGCGATGTCTCTACCAGCTCGTGTCGTTCGCCGTTTACCGTGAATTCGATCATTGTCAGGCTCCAAGAGAGCGGCCCGTCTTTGTGCAGGCCTGGTGACCGGATTATTGGAAGCCTTGTGAAAACAGGGCCAGCGACGATTTCTGCCATCCTGTGTAAGTAGGACTAACAGCATGTACAAGCGATACCCGTCGGTGCAGTCCATGAGCGCATTCATCCAGGCGGCGCGCAGCGGCAGCTTCTCCAGCGCGGCGCGCAAACTGGACCTCACCCACAGCGCCATCAGCCAGCAAATCCGCGCCCTTGAAGACTTTATCGGCCAGCCATTGTTCGTGCGTGAAGGCGGTGGCAGTAACCTGACCGATGCCGGGCAGTTGTTCGCCAGTGTGCTGTCGGACGGTTTGGCACAGATCGACCGGGCGCTGTCTTCGGTGAAAAACCGCAGCGTGGCGCAACGCCTGACCCTGGATGTCGACAGTGAACTGGCCCAGAGCTGGCTCAACCCGCGCTTGCCGCAACTGCTGGATCTGTTGCCCGATCATGAGGTGGTATTGCTGTCGATGCCGCGCTCGGACCGCAGTTCGTTCGAACGCGTGGACCTGGCGTTGCGCTACGGTTATGGCGATTGGGAAGATTGCGAGATGACGCAGATCTGCGGGGATCGGGTGATGGCCGTGGCTTCGCCTGAACTGCTGGAGCGCTATGGTTTGCAGTTGCCACTGAGCCCGGCGCAGATCCTTGAATTGCCGCTGCTGGGTTACACGCGGCGCTCGTGGATTCCATGGCTGGATGCGGCGGGCATGGAGCCCACCGAACCCCCGGCGCGGGTGGTGTTTGATAACGCGGCGAACCTGATAGCGGCTGCCGAGGCCGGGGTGGGCGCAGGATTGGTCCGTGGCTTGCTGGCCGCGGATGCGCTACGTAGCGGGCGGTTGGTGGCGTTGAACGAGGCGCAGATTGCGGCGCATTACAACCTGTATGCGGTGTGGCCACCGGGGCATGGTGAGCGGGTGGCGCCGGTAGTTGAGGCGGTCAAGCAGTTGGCTGAAAACACATTGCTTTAGGGTCAAAAGATCGCAGCCTTCGGCAGCTCCTACACTCATCTCCTGTAGGAGCTGCCGAAGGCTGCGATCTTTTAATTCTGCCATCCCCATATCGAACACGTATCAACCCCTCGCCCAATTAATATTGTACGAACCTCACACCCTCTTCCAATACTTCCCCCCAAGCAGCCAGCGTCCCGAGCCGGATGCGACCAGGCGAGGGAATGCGTGATTGTTTGCGCATAGAAATGGCCGATTGCCCGGGACGTGGCTGCTGTGAACCGCAAGGTTCCCTTCCCCGCTATCAGGAGATCGACTTCAATGATCATCGATATCAGCTGCTATCCCACCGATCTGGTGGACCTCGCCTGGAGGCATGACGGTGACCCGTTCACCGGCGAGCGTCTGCTGGAGATGATGGATGGCCCGTACATGGTCAACGGCAAGCCTCGCCGCATCGACAAAGCCTTCATCCAGCCACCGCAGGGCAACACCATCTACACCTGGACCGACGGCGACCTGACCGGTCGTGAGTCCATCGACGCCTACATGGCCTACACGCTGAAAATGGTCCAGACCTACCCGGACCGCTTCATCGGCTGCTTCGTCTACAACCCGCGCTGCGGCGTGGAAAACGGCGTCGAGGCGATCGAGCTCTACGTCAAGGAACACGGCTTCAAGATGGTCCAGATGCAGGCCAACATGCATGCCTACCGTCCCGACCGCGCCCTGGACTGGGTGCGCCCGGCCTTCGAGAAATGCGCCGAGCTGGGCATCCCGGTCAAGCTGCACACCGGCGACGGGCCTTATAGCATCCCGTCGGAATGGGTGCCGATGATCAAGGAGTTCCCCAACGTCGATTTCATCATGGCCCACTTCGGCGTGCAGACCGGTGGCGTCTATGTGTTCGAACCGATGCAATGGGCGATGGAGCTGCCCAACGTCTATTGCGAATCGGGCTGGTGCCTGCAATCGCGAATCGTCGAATTCGCCAAGGTCCTGCCGACCCACAAGATCCTGTTCGGCACCGACACCCCGCCGAACGAACCGGGCATGTGGCTGCGCCTGCTCGAAGTGTTGTGCCACGAGCCGCCACAGGGCCTGAACCTCGACGAGGACACCCTCGAAGAGTACCTGGGCAACAACACCGCCCGGATGATCGGCCTCGAACCGACCCCACCGCCACGCACGGTTTGCGAAGCAGAGGCGCAGCTCAAGCGCCCCGTCACCACGCAACTGGCCAGGAGCTGAACCGATGATTATCGATACCCATCTGCACCCCACCAACCTGGTCGACGAGGCCTGGCGCCACACCGGCGAACCGTTCACCGGCGAGCGCATGCTCAAGCTGATGGACGGCCCATACATGATCAACGGCAAACCGCGCCGCATCGACATGGGTTTCATCCAGCCGCCACCGGGCAATACCGGTTATCGCGACGGCAACCGCCGGGGCCGTGAGGGCGTGCGTGACTACATGTCCTACGTCGCCGAACTCTGCGTGAAATACCCGGACCGTTTCATCGGCAACTTCAACTTCAACCCGCGCTGGGGACCGGAAAACGGTGCGGCGGAGCTCGAATTCCACATCAAGGAATACGGCTTCAAGATGCTCAAGCTGCACGCCAACATGCACGGCTATCGCCCGGACCGGGCGCTGGACTGGCTGCGCCCGGCGATGAAAGTCTGCGCCAAGTACAACATCGTGGTGCTGATCCACACCGGCGACGGCCCGTACACCATCCCGACGATGTTCTACCCGATCATCCGCGAGTTCCCGATGGTCAATTTCATCATCGGTCACTTTGGCATCCAGACCGGTGGCAACTACTCGTTCGAAGCGTTCTGGATGGCCATGGACACGCCGAATGTGTACTGCGAATCCGGCTGGTGCTTCCAGTCGCGGATCGTCGAGTTCGCCAAGGACCTGCCGCGCAACAAGATCGTGTTCGGCACCGACTCGCCGCCGAACGAACCGGGCATGTGGCTGCGTGAACTGGAAGTGTTGTGCTCGCCGGCGCCGCAAGGGTTGGGCATCGATGAGGATCACCTTGAGGATTACCTGGGCAACAACATCGCCCGGTTGTGCGGCATCGAACCGACACCGCCGCCCAAGGACCTGATCGAGGCGGACATTCGTCTGACCACGACCTATTTGTAGGCACACACAAAAACCAATGTGGGAGCTAGCCTGCTAGCGAAAGCGGTAGATCAGTCACCAACACCGCTGATTGACACACCGCAATCGCTAGCAGGCTAGCTCCCACAGGGTTCTCGCTAGCTTCAAGCGTTACTTGAACGCACAGCATCGCTTTCCTCGAGGTGAAACCATGACCCTCTCCACGCTCGGCGATACTCAGGATTTTCACGACTTCATCGACGCCTATCGTCGGCAATACCCGGACGATGTGCTCACCGTCCGGCAATCCCTTTCTGCCGATCAGGACGTCACCGCCCTGGTCGACGCGCTGGCCAACCAGGGCCGCGATCCATTGCTGATCTGCGAAAAAGTCGGCAACTTCGGTGCACCGGTGGCCACCAACCTGTTCGCCTCTCGCACCCGCATCGCCCGAATGTTCGGCGTTGCCCCGGCGCAACTGCACGAGACATTCCAAAAACGCGCCAACCATCCCATCGCCCCGCGCTACGTGGAAACCGGCCCGGTGCTGGATGAAATCTACGAAGGCGAAGCCGTGGACCTGGCACTGCTGCCGATGCTCAAGCACTTCGACAGTGACCGCGGTCCGTATATCACCAACGCGATCATCATTGCCGAAGACCCGGTCACCGGCATCGCCAACATGAGTTATCACCGCTCGATGCGCCATGCCCGGCAGACCCTCGCCACCAGCCTGCACTCACGCGGTCACCTGTGGCGCATGCTGCAAACCGCCCGCGAACGCGGCGAAGAGTTGCGCGTGGCCATGGTGGTGGGCGCGCACCCGCTGTTCATGTTGGCGGCGGCCGCGCGTTTGCCGTTCGGCAGCGATGAGCGAGCGGTGGCGGGCGGATTGTTCGGTGCGCCGCTGGAGCTGGTGAAAACTCCGCGTTATGGCATCGGCGTGCCGGCCTATGCGGAGTTTGTCCTGGAAGGCGCCATCGACCCGGCGGCCTATGCCGAGGAAGGTCCGTTCGGAGAGTTCAGCGGTTACTCCTCGGATCGATCGACCAACAATGTGCTGCGGGTCGACACTTTGATGCGGCGCAAGGACGCCTGGCTGGTGGACGTGGTTGGCGGACGCTACGCCGAACACCTGACCCTGGCGCGGCTGCCTCGGGAAGCGGAGATGAGCGAAAAACTCAAGGCCCGCTTCCCCGCTGTCACTGCCGTGCACTACCCCAATTCCGGCACGCACTTTCATTGCTACGTGGCCCTGGACCAGAGCCGTGACGGCGAGGCGCGGCAGATCATGCTCGCCCTGCTCGGCTGGGACCCGTACCTGAAAACCGTGATCGCGGTGGACAGCGATATCGACATCAGCGACGACAGCCAGGTGCTGTGGGCGTTGGCCACGCATTTCCAGCCGCACCAGGACATCTTCGTCATCGACGGCTTGCCCGGCAGTCCATTGGACCCGTCGTCCTCGGTCAACGGCACCACTTCGCGCATGGGCCTGGACGCCACGCGCGGTTCGGGTTTCGACGGGATCAAGGCGCAGCTGGATCAGGATGTGCTCGAACGTGCGCGCGATCTGCTCAAGGGTTACGCGTCATGAACCGCCAGCGCATGGTGGTCGGTATCAGCGGTGCGTCGGGGTTCATCTATGGCGTGCGCCTGCTGGAATTGCTCGCCGAACTGAACATTGAAAGCCACCTGATCATCAGCCGCGCCGCGCTGCTGACCATGGCCCACGAAACCGACTACAAGCTGGCCGACGTCACGGCGCTGGCCAGCCATTACCACCGCGCCGACGACGTGGCCGCCGGGATCGCCAGTGGTTCGTTCCGCTGCTTGGGCATGGTTGTCGCGCCGTGCTCCATGCGCACCCTGGCGGAGATCGCCACCGGCACCTCATCGGGGCTGATCGGCCGCGCCGCCGACGTCACCCTCAAGGAGCGTCGCACACTGGTGTTGATGGCCCGCGAAACGCCGCTGACCCTCGCCCACCTGCGCAACATGACCGCTGTCACCGAGATGGGCGGGATCATCGCCCCGCCCGTGCCAGCCTTTTATGCCCGCCCGCAAAACCTTGCGCAAATGGTCGATCACAGCCTCGGCCGTGTCCTCGACCTGTTCGGCCTCGATGCCGGGACGGCAACGCGCTGGCAAGAACCCCCAAAACCCTGTGGGAGCGAGCCTGCTAGCGATTACGGTGGACCAGTCGCCATACCGTTGAATGACACACCGCCATCGCTAGCAGGCTAGCTCCCACAGTTGATCGCACTCCGACAAAACACAGTAAGGAGCATCACATGAACACGCCATTCAACGCCCCAACCCCGAACACCAAAATCCCGGTGACCATCCTCACGGGTTTTCTCGGCGCCGGTAAAACCACCCTGCTCAACTACATCCTCAAGGAAAACCACGGCCGGAAAATCGCCGTGATCGAAAACGAGTTCGGCGAAGTCGGCATCGATGGCGACCTGGTGCTCAGTTCCGAAACCGAAGAAATCTACGAAATGGTCAACGGCTGCGTGTGCTGCACCGCCGAAGTGCGCGAAGACCTGGTGCGCATCGTCCGTGAACTGGTGGCGCGCCCCGTGCGGCTTGATCACATCCTGATCGAAACCAGTGGCCTGGCCGACCCGTACCCGGTGGCCCAGAGCTTTTTCATCAATGATCCGATTGCCGATGAAGTGGAGCTGGACGCCATCGTCACCATGGTCGACGCCAAGCATATCGCCCAGCACCTGGAAGACCTGCAACTCGACGGCGTGGACAACCAGGCGGTGGATCAGATCGTCTGCGCCGACCGCATCGTGATCAACAAGGTTGACTTGGTCAGCGCCGCCGAAGTGGCGTCCCTGAGCGAAAAGATCCGCGGCTTGAACGCCACGGCCGATCTGGTGACCTCCAGCTACGCCGAAATCGACCTGTCGAAAATCCTCGGCATCGGCGCCTTCGAGTCCACGCAAAAACTCATGGAAATCGGCGCCGAGCACGACCATCACGCCGATGAGCATCATCACGAGCATGACGATCTGGATCATGACCACGACCCCAGCGTGTCGTCGGTGGGCATCGCCGTGGACGGTGCGGTCAACCTGGGCGACTTTCACCGCTGGATCACCAAACTGCGCACCGAGCAGGCCGACACCCTGTACCGCATGAAAGGCGTGCTGGCGGTCGCCGATCAGGACCAACGCTATGTCCTGCAAGGCGTGCACAGCCTCGTCGAGTTCCGCGCCTCGACCTTGTGGGGCAACGAACCGCGTTCGAGCAAGATTGTGTTCATTGGCCGCGACCTGGACCGCGCGGCCTTGAACCAGGGCTTTGCCGCCTGCCTGGCAGGCTGAAAAAAGGCATCGGAGCCGGTGGATGGCGGTTCCGGGCACATGAATGACTGATGCTAGCCAGAAAGAACGACGCAAAACCTGTGGGAGCTGGCTTGCCAGCTCCCACAGAGATTAACGGTGTTCTTGCGATCGGCATCAGAACGAATACCCCTCTCTACCGAATAACAACAGCAAGAGGTGTTTCCCCATGTCGTCAGCCACTACCCCTTCAAAACCCATCGTCACCCTCCATCCCGTCGACCAGGTGTTATCGGTGCGACAAATGCTCACCCTCGGCCTGCAACACATGGCCGTCTCGTACATCGGCGCCATCGCCGTGCCGTTGATTGTCGCCAGTGCCTTGAAGATGTCCCAGGCCGACACGGTGGTGTTGATCAGCACCACGCTGTTCTGCTCCGGCATCGCCACCCTGCTGCAAACCGTCGGCTTTTGGAAATTCGGTGTGCGCTTGCCGATTCTTCAGGGCGTGGCCTTCAGCAGCGTGGGTCCGGTGATCGCCATCGGCAGCAACCCGGAGGTCGGCTTTGCCGGTGTCTGCGGGGCAGTGATCGGCGCGGGGATATTCACCATGCTCGCCGCGCCGTTCGTGGGGCGTTTGCGGCGGTTCTTTCCGCCGGTGGTCACTGGCTGCATCGTCACGGTGATCGGTTTGCAGCTGTTTCCGATTGCCTATGAATGGGTCGGCGGCGGGCGTCATGCCGCGGATTTCGGCGCCCCGACGTACCTTGCGGTGGCGGCGGTGGTATTGCTGACCATTCTGCTGGTCAACCGTTATGGCAGCCCGATGCTGCGCAACATGGCGGTGCTGGTGGGCATGCTCGTCGGTGCGGCGCTGGCCTACGGGATGGGCATGGGCAGTTTTCACAGCGTGCAGGAATCGCCGTGGCTGACGGTGCCCTACCCGTTCTATTTCGGTTTGCCGACCTTCAGCCTGATTCCCATCGCGACCATGGTGGTGGTGATGATCGTGCAGATGGTCGAGTCCATGGGCCTGTTCGTGGCCATCGGTGACATCGTCGACAAACCGGTGGAAGACAAACAAGTGATCAACGGCCTGCGCGCCAATGGCCTGGCCAGCACCATTGCCGGAATGTTCGCCGCGTTTCCGTTCATTGCCTTCATGGAAAACGTCGGGCTGGTGATCCTCACCGGTGTGCGTAGCCGATGGGTGGTGGCCGTCAGCGGCTTGCTGATGTGTTCGGTGGCGCTGGTGCCCAAGGCCGGCGCGATCATTGCCTCGATGCCGACCGCTGCCCTCGGCGGTGCCGGGATCGCGATGTTCGGTGTGGTCGCCGCAGCGGGGATCCAGACCCTGGCCAAGGTCGACTACGAGCGCAATCGCTACAACGTGCTGATCGTCGGTTTCACCATCGCCGCGGCCCTGGTGCCGGTGTTGGCCCCGGCCTTGTTCAAGCAATTACCCGAGTGGTCGCAGCCGTTCCTGCACAGCAGCGTGGTCATCGCCTGCCTGGTGTCGGTGTTGCTCAACGCCGCCCTCAACGGTGTCAGCGTGCCTGATGCCGCCGCCAGCAAATCCGCTACCCACAGCCTCTGACTGGAGCCGCCCATGACTCAACTTCAAAACATCCTGATCAAAAACCCGGTCGCGGTGATGACCGGCCTGCGCGGCCCGCGTGCCCGGGCGGGCGCCGTGGACATCCGTATCGTCAACGGGCGCATCGCCGAAATGGCGGCCAACCTTGAAGCGCAGCCCGGCGAACGGGTGATCGATGCGCGTCACTCGGTGGTGTATCCGGGCTGGATCAACACCCACCATCACCTGTTCCAGAACCTGCTCAAGGCCGTGCCTGAAGGTTTGAACCAGGACCTGCAAGGCTGGCTGGCCAGCGTGCCCTACCCGCGTCTGAACCGCTTCACTCCGCAACTGGCGCGGATCGCCGCGCGGCTGGGCATGGCCGAACTGCTGCTGTCGGGGGTGACCACCTGCGCCGATCACCATTACCTGTACCACGCCAATGGCACCACCGAGACCGGTGACCTGCTGTTCGACATGGCCGATGAATTCGGCCTGCGTTTTGTGCTGTGCCGCGGCGGTGCGCTGGAATCGGCCAGCGCCCATCCGGGGTTCTCGAAAACCGCGCTGCAACCGGAAACCCTGGATCAAATGGTCGGCGATATTGAACGCCTGAAATCGCTGTATCACCAGGACACCCCGGATGCGATGCGCCGGGTGGTAGTGGCGCCAACCACGCCGACTTTCTCGCTGCCGCCAACGCTGTTGCGCGAACTGGCGCACACCGCCCGTGGACTCGGTTTGCGCTTGCACACGCACCTGTCCGAGACGCAGAACTACGTGAATTTCTGCCGCGAGAAATACAACTGCCTGCCGGTGGAATTCGTCGCCGAACACGAATGGCTCGGCCCGGATGTGTGGTTCGCCCACGCGGTGCACATGCAGCCCGGTGAAATCCGCATGCTCGCGCAAACCGGCACCGGCGTGTCGCACTGTCCGGTGAGCAATGCGCGTTTGGGGAGCGGCGTAGCGCCAATCCCGCAGATGTTCGAGGCGGGCGTGCCGATCTCGCTGGGCGTCGACGGCGTTGCGTCCAACGAATCCGGAAGCATGGTCGGTGAAGCCAACACGGCGTGGCTGATCCACCGTGCCGAGCAAGGTGCCTCGGCGACCACCGCCGAAGATGTCATTCATTGGGGCACGGCCGGTGGTGCGCAGGTGCTGGGGTTGGGTTCGGTCGGTACGCTGGAAATCGGTCAGGCGGCGGACCTGGTGATTTATGGCCTGGATCATCCGCGTTTCTTCGGCTTCCACGACATCGCCGTCGCACCGGTGGTGGCAGGTGAACCGATTGCGGTGAAGTACAGCCTGGTCGGTGGCCGGGTGGTGGTCGATGACGGCGTGATTCCGGGGCTGGATGTGCAGCAGATGCGCGCCGAAGCGTGGGATGGGGTGCGGCAGTTGATGAATGTAGACGACTGACCCGCAGCCCACACAAATCCCCCTGTAGGAGCTGCCGCAGGCTGCGATCTTTTGATCTTGCTTTTTAAGATCAAGGTCAAAAGATCGCAGCCTGCGGCAGCTCCTACGGGATCGCCTTCATTTTCAGGAAGAGATGCCATGTCCGGCCTCAACGACCTGCTTCACGCCATCGACACCGCCGCCCAAACCGGCGAAGAAACCATCCTCACTACCGTGGTCAAGGTCGAAGGTTCGGCCTATCGCCGGCCCGGTGCGCGCATGCTCATTCCGCTGCACGGCCGTACCGTCGGCACCGTCAGCGGCGGTTGCCTGGAACAGGACCTGGCAAAAAAAGCCTGGTGGCTGACCGATTCCGGCGAACCCGTGGTGCGTCGCTACAGCACCGGCGCCACCGAAGACGAGGACGATGAACAAAGCGCCCTGACCTTTGGTTTGGGCTGCAATGGCACGGTATTCGTGCTGCTCGAACGCCTGCGCGCGAAAACCCCGTCGCCGGCCATCGACCTCCTGCGCCGAGTCCGCGACCACCAGCAACCCGCCGCCATGGCCACGGTCATTGCCACTTCACGCAACGCTTCGGCGCGGGTCGGTGATCGATGGTTGTCAAACTCCGAGCATGCCCTGCGCAACCCACAATTGAACAACGCCATCGGCCACGACCTGTACAAGACCCTGCTGCAGAAAAAGTCATCGATCCGGCTCTACACCGACGCCCGTGGCGAAATCGAAGTGTTCTTCGAATACATCGCGCCACCGCCACGATTGGTGATCTTCGGCGCCGGGCATGACGCACAGCCGCTGGTGCGCATGGCCAAACTGTTGAACTGGCATGTGACGGTCATCGACAGCCGCAGCCACTTCGCCCGCCCCGAACGATTTCCCCAGGCCGATGCCGTGATCTTCGCCAACCTCGACAACCCGTTCGATCTGCACCCGCTGATCGACGGCGCCGCCGTGGCCGTCATGACCCACAGCTATCGCCAGGACCGCCATTGGCTCGCTCAAGCGCAGCAAGCCGCGCCCGCCTACCTCGGCCAGCTCGGCCCCAAGGAACGCACCGAACGCTTGCTGACAGACATCGGCCGCAGCCCTTCGGCCCTGCACTACCCGATGGGTCTGGACCTGGGTGGCGATGCCCCTGAAAGCGTGGCGCTGGCGATACTCGCAGAGATGACCGCCGTGCTGAACCAGCGCCAGGGCGGGATGCTCAGGCATCGGGTCAAGCCGATTCATCAGGCGGATCTGGTGGTGAGTGAAAACCTCGATGTTGCAACGATGATTTGAAGATCAAAGTCAAAAGATCGCAGCCTGCGGCAGCTCCTACAAAGATCTCCTGTAGGAGCTGCCGCAGGCTGCGATCTTCTGACTTTGCTCTTCAAACCCAGATGGCATCCCACAACGGATAATCACCTATCCGTTTCACCAGCCCAGCGCGCAAAGGATTCATAACGATGTAGCGGGCAGCGTCCTTGACGTCTTCCTCTTTGCGTAGTGCTCGATCGTAGTAGCCGCGTTGCCATAACCTGCTTTCGCGCTGACGTACAAGGTTCACGGATCGACTGCTTCTTGATTTGATTCGGCACATGAGCTCGGCCAACGTGCCGTGTTTCAGTTCGATCAACCAATGCAAGTGATCTGGCATCACCACCCAAGCCAAAGAGTCAACGAGCGAAGCGTTTTCAGTAGAGCGCAGCTGATCCACCAAAAGCCGTCCCAACCGCCAGTCAGCAAACACAGGCTCCCGTTGATTCACCACAGTGGTCAGAAGGTAAATTCGCCCAGTTTCTGAAAAACGGGCTTTACGCAGGCGACATCCATTTGCAGCGATAGGCATTCCGTTGCCCTCCAAAAAACGTATCGACAGATGGAAGATAGCGGGTGGATGTCGTCACGCTCGTTGAAGATTTTTCGCGATGTTTCTGGGATGCTGAAAAGATCGCAGCCTGCGGCAGCTCCTACAAAGATCTCCTGTAGGAGCTGCCGCAGGCTGCGATCTTTTGCGGGCTCAAGCCGCCAACTCGCCCTTCGCCACGGCCGCAGAAGCCGCCAGCATCGCGCGCAACAGCACTGCGCATCCGGCAGCGAGGTCGTCCGGGGCGGCATTTTCGATTTCGTTGTGGCTGATGCCGCCTTCGCACGGCACGAAGATCATCCCGGCCGGGCCGAGTTCGGCGAGGAAAATGGCGTCATGGCCTGCGCCGCTGACGATGTCCATGTGCGACAGGCCCAAACCTTGGGCGGCGCCACGCACGGCTTCGACGCAGCCTTGGTCGAAATACAGCGGTGGGAAGTCTGCGGTGGGCGTCAGTTCGAAGCTCAGGCCATGTTCTTCACAAGTGGTTGCGATAACTTCGCGTACTTCGGCAATCATCGAGTCCAGCCGCGCCGGTTCCAGGTGCCGGAAGTCCAGAGTCATGCGCACTTCGCCGGGAATGACATTGCGCGAGCCGGGATAGGCTTGCAGGCAGCCGACGGTGCCGCAGGCGTGGGGTTGATGGCCGAGGGCTGCGCGATTGACCGCGCCGACGATCACCGCCGCGCCGACCAAGGCATCTTTGCGCAGGTGCATCGGGGTCGGGCCGGCGTGGGCTTCGACGCCGCGCAGTTTCAGGTCGAACCATTTTTGCCCGAGGGCACCCATCACGATGCCGATGGTTTTGTGTTCGTCTTCGAGGATCGGGCCTTGCTCGATGTGCGCTTCAAAGTAGGCGCCGACCTTGTGCCCGCTGACTTTGCGCGGGCCGGCGTAGCCAATGGCATTCAGTGCCTCCCCCACCGTCACGCCTTCGGCATCGACCTTGGCCAGGGTTTCTTCAAGGGTGAACTTTTCTGCAAAAACGCCGGAGCCCATCATGCACGGGGCAAAACGCGAGCCTTCTTCGTTTGTCCAGACCACCACCTCCAGCGGCGCCTCGGTCTCTATCTTCAGATCGTTCAACGTGCGCAGCACTTCAACGCCCGCCAGCACGCCGAAACAGCCGTCGAACTTGCCGCCGGTGGGTTGGGTGTCGATGTGGCTGCCGGTCATCACCGGGGGCAGATTCGGGTTACGCCCCGGGCGGCGGGCGAAGATGTTGCCGACGGCGTCGACGCTGACGGTGCAGCCCGCCTCTTCGCACCATTTGACGAAGATGTCCCGAGCCTGGCGGTCGAGATCAGTCAGGGCCAGGCGACAGACCCCGCCCTTGACCGTGGCGCCGAGCTTGGCCAGCTCCATGAGCGACTGCCACAAGCGATCGCGATTGATGTGCTGATGGGTGGACTGCAGAACGTCTACGGCCGCGTTCATGATGATCTCCTCAGGCTGTTCTTATGGATTTCTTCAGGCAATTTGTCGGTGATTTTGAGACCCTCATCGCGGGCAAGCCCGCTCCCACAGGTTTTGTGAACGCTTGAGAAACCTGTGGGAGCTGGCCTGCCAGCGATGAGGCCAGTGTTCACACCGCCGATTTCGCAATTGAAGGGCTGGGCCGCATCACACTCAACCCGTAATAAATCAACCCGCCCAGCGCCGAGCCGGTAAACCAGCCATAGCTGTAGAACCAGCTGAATGCGTCGCTGCCCAGCGACAACAACGTCAGCACCACCGGCACCCCGAAAGCGATGAACCCACTCCAGTTCCACGCCGGGTACACGTCGTCGCGATACAGACCCGCCAGGTCCAATTGCTGTTTCTTGATCAGGAAATAATCCACCACCATGATGCCGGCGATCGGCCCGAGCAGGCTGGAATAGCCGAGCAACCAATTGGAGTAGACGGTTTCCAGACTGATGTCCGAGACGATCAGGCCAAGCTTTTTCAACAGCTCATGGGCCATTAACGCCAAGCCGACGAATCCGGTGAGCAATACGGCATTGGTGCGGTTGATCACCTTGGGCGCAATGTTCTGGAAATCGTTTGTCGGCGAAACGATATTGGCCGCGGTGTTGGTTGACAGCGTGGCGATGATGATCAGTGCCATCGCCAGTGCGACCCACATCGGGCTCTGGATATGGCCGATCAGCGTCACCGGATCGGACACCGTCACGCCCACGAGTTTCACGGAAGCGGCGGTCATCACCACACCCAGGGACGCGAACAGGAACATGGTCAGCGGCAGGCCAATGATCTGCCCGACGATCTGATCCTTCTGGCTTTTCGCGTAGCGGCTGAAGTCCGGAATATTCAGCGACAGTGTCGCCCAAAACCCGACCATCGCCGTCAGCCCGGCAGCGAAGTAACTGGCCACGCCCGCGCCTTCCGGACGCTTGGCCGGGATCGCCAGCAGTTCAGTCATCGACACGTTCGGCATCGCCCACACCAGCAGGCCTACACCTACCGCCACCAGCAGCGGCGCGGAAAGGGTTTCCAGCCACTTGATGGACTCGGCGCCGCGAATCACCACCCACAGGTTCAGCGCCCAGAACACCATGAAGCCAATCACTTCACCGGTGCCGCCCAGGGATTTCCAGCCCTCGAACACCGAGCCCAGAAACAGATGAATCGCCAGGCCACCGAACATCGTTTGAATGCCGAACCATCCACACGCCACCAGCGCACGGATCAGGCACGGGATGTTGGAACCGAGGATACCGAAGGACGAGCGCAGCAACACCGGAAACGGAATGCCGTACTTGGTGCCGGGGAAGGCATTCAACGTCAGCGGGATCAGGACAATGATGTTGGCAAACAGAATCGCCAGCAGCGCTTCACCCACGCTCAGGCCGAAGTAGGCGGTCAACACGCCGCCGAGGGTGTAGGTCGGTACGCAAATCGCCATGCCGACCCACAGCGCGGTGATGTGCCATTTGTTCCAGGTTCGTTCGCGCACCTTGGTGGGCGCAATGTCGTGGTTATAACGGGGACTGTCGAGGACATCGCTGCCGGCTTCAAGCTCAAACAAGCCGTCGCGCTCGGTCACTTGCGATCTGATCTGTTGCATGGCCGCTCCACTGTTCTTTTGATTATTGTTGCTCATCAGGGACTGGCGGAATCAATAAACGTGCCGAGTGCCCCGCTTGCGCATCGGGCAGTTCCATAAACACTTTGCAACTAACTGATGTTTATCAGTTTTATTATCTGACTTGACTGTTTGCCGTGACACTCAGGCCGAATGCCGAGCAAGTTGTCCGAACAGTCAGGACTCAATCTGGTGCGTTGAATTTATTTTTCAAAGTTGCGCATCAATCATAGACCCACTCAAACAGCTGATTTCACATAAGAAATCTTGACCATATTTCGATCCTGTCAAGTGCGTCAAAATGGTGAGAGGCCTCACCATTTTGGTGATTTGTAATTTTAATTGTTAATTATCAATCAGTTAAAACAGCAATAAGCTTATAAAAAATATTCTTGCTGATTCCATCAACTGCGGCTAGCGTTTAATCCTGACAGTGCTGACAGGAATAACCCTGTTGGCACTCGCTTTATATAAAACACCTAGAACCGGTATCAGCCGGTCATTGCCTGCGAGGAACTCGGAATGTCTCTGTTGATCCGTGGCGCTACCGTTATTACCCATGATGAAAGTTATCGTGCCGATGTGTATTGCGCAGACGGCGTAATCAAGGCCATTGGCGAAAACCTGGACATTCCCGCAGGTGCCGAAATACTCGACGGCAGTGGCCAGTATCTAATGCCCGGAGGCATCGATCCGCACACTCATATGCAACTGCCCTTCATGGGCACCGTGGCCAGCGAAGATTTCTTCAGTGGCACGGCGGCCGGACTGGCCGGTGGCACCACGTCGATCATCGACTTTGTGATTCCCAACCCACAGCAGTCGTTGATGGAGGCGTTTCATCAGTGGCGTGGCTGGGCCGAGAAATCGGCGTCGGACTACGGCTTTCATGTGGCGATCACCTGGTGGAGCGAGCAGGTTCGCGAAGAGATGGCCGAGCTGGTGAGCCACCACGGGGTTAACAGCTTCAAGCATTTCATGGCCTACAAGAACGCGATCATGGCCGCCGATGACACCTTGGTGGCGAGTTTCGAGCGCTGTCTGGAACTGGGCGCCGTGCCCACCGTACACGCTGAAAACGGCGAGTTGGTTTACCACCTGCAACGTAAACTGATGGCCCAAGGCATGACCGGGCCGGAGGCACATCCGTTGTCGCGCCCCTCCCAGGTTGAAGGCGAGGCCGCGAGCCGGGCGATCCGCATTGCTGAAACCCTCGGTACGCCGCTGTACTTGGTGCATGTCTCGACCAAGGAAGCCCTCGACGAAATCACCTATGCCCGCGCCAAGGGGCAACCGGTCTACGGTGAAGTGCTGGCCGGGCACTTGCTACTCGACGACAGCGTCTATCAGCACCCGGACTGGCAGACCGCCGCCGGTTACGTGATGAGCCCGCCGTTCCGCCCGCGCGGTCATCAAGAGGCGCTGTGGCATGGCCTGCAAGCCGGCAACCTGCACACCACCGCCACCGACCATTGCTGCTTCTGCGCCGAGCAAAAAGCCGCCGGCAAGGACGACTTCAGCAAAATCCCCAACGGCACGGCCGGTATTGAAGACCGCATGGCCGTGCTGTGGGACGAAGGCGTGAACACCGGGCGTTTTTCGATGCAGCAGTTCGTCGCACTGACGTCCACCAACACCGCGAAGATCTTCAACCTTTACCCGCGCAAAGGGGCAATCCGCGTCGGCGCCGATGCCGACCTGGTGCTGTGGGATCCGCAAGGCACCCGCACGATTTCCGCCGCGACCCATCACCAGCAAGTCGACTTCAACATTTTCGAAGGCAAGACCGTGCGCGGTGTACCGAGCCACACCATCAGCCAGGGCCGTGTGGTCTGGGCCGATGGCGATTTACGGGCCGAGCGTGGTGCCGGACGCTACATCGAACGGCCGGCGTATCCGGCGGTGTTTGATTTGTTGAGCAAGCGGGCTGAGTTGAATCAGCCGACTGCTGTGAAACGCGGATAGCGCCACAGGAAAACGCACCCCAGCGTAGGAGCTGCCGAAGGCTGCGATCTTTTGATCTTGATCTTAAAAAACAAAGTCAAAAGATCGCAGCCTTCGGCAGCTCCTACAGGGGATCGAGTAGCAGAGGCAGCACCTCAAATTACCGTGAGGCCAAAACCGTGATCAAGACCCTGACCCACCTCCCCCATCCCTACGAGAATGCAGCCGCCCTCGCCGGCCATTTCACCGACCTGGCGCCGCCGCTCAACGATCGCCAGGCGCACCTTGAGGCTTCGCGTTGTCTGTATTGCTACGACGCGCCCTGCGTGAACGCTTGCCCGAGCGAGATCGACATTCCCTCGTTCATTCGCAACATCTACCAGGACAACGTGCAAGGTGCGGCGCAGAAAATCCTCTCGGCCAATATCCTCGGCGGCAGTTGCGCCCGGGTTTGCCCAACGGAGATCCTTTGCCAGCAAGCCTGCGTACGCAACAACGCCCACGAATGCGCGCCGGTGTTGATCGGCCTGCTGCAGCGCTTCGCCGTGGACAACGCGCACTTCAGCGAACACCCGTTCCCCCGCGCCGCCGCTACCGGCAAACGCATCGCCGTGGTCGGTGCCGGGCCGGCCGGGCTGTCCTGCGCCCACCGCAGTGCCATGCATGGCCACGACGTGGTGATTTTCGAGGCTCGGGAAAAGGCCGGCGGGCTCAACGAATACGGGATCGCCAAGTACAAACTGGTCGACGATTACGCACAGAAGGAACTCGACTTTCTGCTGCAGATCGGCGGAATCGAAATCCGCCATGGGCACAAACTCGGGGAAAACCTGACCCTCAGCGAACTGCATCAGCAATTCGATGCCGTGTTCCTCGGCCTCGGTCTGGCGGCGAGCAAGCAACTGGGCCTGGTCCACGAGGACGCGCCGGGAATTCTGGCCGCCACCGACTACATTCGCGAATTGCGCCAGGCCGACGACCTGACGCAACTGCCGCTGGCTGAGCATTGCATCGTGCTCGGCGCAGGCAACACCGCCATCGACATGGCCGTGCAAATGGCCCGCCTCGGTGCTCGCGACGTCAATCTGGTGTACCGCCGTGGCGTCGAGGACATGGGCGCGACGCATCACGAACAAGACATCGCCAAAGCCAATCAGGTGCGCCTGTTGACTTGGGCGCAGCCGGAAGAAGTTTTACTCGATGACCAAGGGCAGGTGCGCGGCATGCGTTTCTCACGCACGCATCTGGTTGAAGGTCGTCTGCAAACCACCGGTGAAACCTTCGAGCTGGCCGCCGACGCGATTTTCAAAGCCATCGGCCAGGCCTTCGATGGCAGCGCCCTCGCCGACCCGCTGGCCCGTGAACTCAAGCGTCAGGGTGAACGGATCGCCGTGGATGAAAACCTGCGCACCAGCATTCCCGGCGTGTATGCCGGCGGTGACTGCACCAGCCTCGATCAGGACCTGACCGTGCAAGCCGTGCAGCACGGCAAGCGGGCCGCCGAGGCCATGCACACTCAACTGATGCTCAACGTGGAGGCTGCGTAAATGGCCGATCTGTCGATTGTCTTCGCTGGCATCAAATCCCCCAACCCGTTCTGGCTGGCCTCCGCGCCGCCGACCGACAAGGCCTACAACGTGGTCCGAGCTTTCGAAGCGGGCTGGGGCGGCGTGGTCTGGAAAACCCTGGGTGAAGACCCGGCGGCGGTGAACGTTTCGTCACGCTACTCGGCGCACTTCGGAGCGAACAGAGAGGTGCTCGGATTTAACAACATCGAACTGATCACCGACCGCTCGCTGGAGATCAACCTGCGCGAGATCACGCAGGTGAAAAAGGACTGGCCGGATCGTGCGTTGATCGTGTCGCTGATGGTGCCTTGCGTCGAAGAATCCTGGAAACACATCCTGCCTTTGGTGGAAGCCACCGGTGCCGACGGTATCGAATTGAACTTCGGTTGCCCCCACGGCATGCCGGAACGCGGCATGGGTGCGGCGGTCGGCCAGGTGCCGGAGTACGTCGAGCAGGTCACCCGCTGGTGCAAAACGTATTGCTCGCTGCCGGTGATCGTCAAACTCACGCCCAACATCACCGATATCCGAGTCGCGGCCCGTGCCGCGCATCGAGGCGGCGCCGATGCGGTGTCGTTGATCAACACCATCAACTCGATCACCAGCGTCAATCTGGAGCGCATGGTCGCCAACCCAATCGTCGGCAGCCAAAGCACTCACGGCGGTTATTGCGGTTCGGCGGTCAAGCCGATTGCCTTGAACATGGTCGCCGAAATTGCCCGCGACCCGCAGACCCACGGCCTGCCCATCAGTGGCATTGGCGGCATCGGCAACTGGCGCGATGCCGCAGAGTTCATTGCCTTGGGCTGCGGTTCGGTGCAGGTGTGCACGGCGGCGATGCTCCACGGTTTCCGGATTGTCGAAGAAATGAAGGACGGCCTGTCGCGGTGGATGGACAGTCAGGGCTACACCAGCATTGCGCAGTTTTCCGGGCGTGCGGTGGGCAACACCACCGACTGGAAGTACCTGGACATCAACTATCAGGTGATCGCCAAAATCGACCAAGAGGCCTGTATCGGTTGTGGTCGTTGCCACATCGCTTGCGAAGACACCTCGCACCAGGCCGTAGCCAGCCTGAAAAAGGCCGACGGTACGCACAGTTATGAAGTGATCGATGAGGAATGTGTGGGTTGCAACCTGTGCCAGATCACCTGCCCCGTGCAGGACTGCATCGAGATGGTGCCCGTGGAAACCGGCAAGCCGTTTCTGGACTGGAATCATGACCCGAGGAATCCGTACCACGTCGCCGTTTGATTGTTAAGATCAAAAGATC
Source organism: Pseudomonas azerbaijanoccidentalis (assembly GCF_019145495.1). Taxonomy (GTDB): domain Bacteria; phylum Pseudomonadota; class Gammaproteobacteria; order Pseudomonadales; family Pseudomonadaceae; genus Aquipseudomonas; species Aquipseudomonas azerbaijanoccidentalis. The sequence continues at coordinate 930,724 of NZ_JAHSTU010000001.1, forward strand.
GCAGCCTTCGGCAGCGCCTACAGGGAACGCGTGTCTCTGTAGGAGCTGCCGAAGGCTGCGATCTTTTACGGTTCCAACCCTATCCCGCGCAAAATCACGCTGGTCACCGTCTGTATCGCCCGCTCGAACTGCATGTCCGACAGCGGCTGATGGTCATTGAGGATGTTCACCTGGTGATCGAAGTCGGCGTAGTGCTGGGTCGACGCCCAGATCATGTACAGAAGGCTCGAAGGCTCCACCGCCAGGATGCGTTTGTCGTCCACCCATTGGCGGATTTTCGCTTCTTTCATCTTGGCCCAGTCATACAGGCTCGCATCCAGCGCCACGCCCAATGTTGGCGCGCCGTGGATGATCTCGTTGGCCCAGACTTTCGAACCGTAAGGCCGACTGCGCGAGTGGTTCATCTTTGCGCGGATGTAGCTGCTGAGTACGACACGCGGATCGTCGAACATCTCGAAGCACAGCGCGTCCTGTTTCCACACTTCCAGCAGATCGAACAGCACCGCACTGTACAGCTCGGTCTTGGTGCTGAAGTAGTAATGCAGGTTGGAGCGCGGCAATTGCACTTCGGCGGCGATATCGGCCATGGCGGTGCTGCCGAAGCCTTTCTCGGCGAACACTTTTTCGGCCCCCAGCAGGATTTTTTCAACATTACTGCGACGAATCTCGATCTTGTGATTGCCCATAAGGGCTCCCCGACAACAGCGTTAAACAAGACTAGCACCCGCTCTAGCTCGGGGCGACTGGGTCAAACCAAACATTTCATGCCTGCACCTCCCCGGCAAGTCATCGTATAACTTCCGATTGACAACATTGAATTGGCCTGTAAATAATCGCCGGCAATGTTGTACGACGACGTATGACAAACAATAAAAACAAAAATGAAAGGGAGCGTCACAGTGAGCAAGCTCGCCCGCAATTCGTCCATCCGCAGTTCACGCCCAACCTTCGCCCGTCGCCACACCCTCAGCCTGATCGGTTGCGGCAGCCTGGCTCTCGCCCTGCCCATGACCAGCCAGGCCGAAGGCTTTACCGATGACGCCAAAGCCACGCTGAACCTGCGTAACGCCTACTTCAATCGCAACTACACCAACCCTGCCTATCCGCAAGGCAAGGCTGAAGAGTGGACGCAGAACTTCATCCTCGATGCCAAGTCCGGTTTCACCCAAGGGCCAGTCGGTTTCGGTATCGACGTGTTGGGCATGTACTCGCAAAAACTCGACGGCGGTAAAGGCACCGGCGGTACGCAACTGCTGCCGATCCACAGTGACGGCCGCCCCGCTGACAACTTCGGGCGCCTGGGTGTCGCGCTCAAAGGCAAGATTTCGAAAACCGAATTGAAAGTCGGCGAGTGGATGCCGGTGCTGCCGATCCTGCGCTCCGATGACGGTCGCTCGCTGCCGCAAACCTTCCAGGGCGGCCAGATAACCTCCACCGAAATCAGCGGCCTGACGCTTTACGGAGGCCAGTTCCGCCAGAACAGCCCGCGTAACGATGCGAGCATGGAAGACATGTTCATGAACGGCAAATCAGCCGCCTTCAGTTCGGACCGTTTCAACTTCGGCGGGGGCGAATATGCGTTCAATGAAAAGCGCACCCAGGTCGGCGTGTGGTATGCCGAGCTCAGCGACATCTATCAACAACAGTATTTCAACCTGAGCCACAGCCAGCCCATCGGCGACTGGACCCTCGGCGCCAACCTTGGCTACTTCATCGGCAAGGAAGACGGCAGCGCGCTGGCCGGTGACCTGGACAACAAAACTGCGTTCGCCCTGCTCTCGGCCAAATACGGTGGCAACACGTTCTACGTCGGCTTGCAGAAACTCAGCGGCGACGATGTGTGGATGCGCGTCAACGGCACCAGCGGCGGCACCCTGGCCAACGACAGCTACAACTCCAGCTACGACAACGCCAAGGAAAAATCCTGGCAGGTGCGTCACGACTACAATTTCGTCGCACTGGGCGTTCCCGGCCTGACGTTGATGAACCGCTACATCAGCGGTGACAACGTGCACACCGGGACCATCACTGATGGCAAGGAATGGGGTCGTGAATCGGAACTGGCCTACACGGTGCAGAGCGGTCCGCTGAAAAACCTCAACGTCAAATGGCGCAACGCGAGCATTCGCAAAAACTTCAGCACCAACGAGTTCGACGAAAACCGGTTGTTTATCAGCTATCCGATTTCGTTGCTGTAAAAGCCAGATCGGCGCGCCCTTAACTCTGTAGCAGCTGGCGCAGCCTGCGTTCGGCTGCGCAGCAGTCGTAAACCCGGCGAGCAGGGATTCGCTGATGCACCGCGAGTTCTGGTTTGACGACTGCTTCGCAGCCGAACGCAGGCTGCGCCAGCTGCTACAAGTTGCGTGACGGAGGGTACCCTCCGTCAATTTCCACCAAAGTCGCGTTGACAAGAACCGGAAAGCCTAACGATACTTCGCTTAGTCGTACGACAACATACAACAATTCAACAACAATTACCGCTTGTCCAGGGATTCCCATGACGACCACTGCAACCACCCACACGCCTTTCAATCGCCTGCTGCTGACCGGCGCCGCCGGTGGCCTGGGCAAAGTCTTGCGCGAAAGCCTGCGCCCGTATGCCAACGTCATTCGCCTGTCGGACATCGCCGACATCGCCCCGGCCATTGATGACCGCGAAGAAGTCGTGCCCTGCGACCTCGCGGACAAGCAAGCCGTGCATCAACTGGTCGAAGGCGTGGACGCCATCCTGCACTTTGGCGGTGTGTCCACCGAGCATTCGTTCGAGCAGATCCTCGGCGCCAACATCTGCGGCGTGTTCCACATCTACGAAGCGGCACGCCGGCATGGCGTCAAGCGCGTGATCTTCGCCAGCTCCAACCACGTCATCGGCTTCTACAAGCAAGACGAAGTCATCGACGCCCACTCGCCGCATCGTCCCGACAGCTACTACGGCTTGTCCAAGTCCTATGGCGAAGACATGGCCACGTTCTACTTCGATCGCTACGGCATCGAGACCGTCAGCGTGCGCATCGGCTCGTCGTTCCCCGAGCCGCAGAACCGCCGGATGATGAGCACTTGGCTGAGCTTCGGCGACCTGACCCAATTGCTCGAACGTGCGCTGTACACCCCGAATGTCGGCCACACCGTGGTCTACGGCATGTCCGACAACAAGGACATCTGGTGGGACAACCGCTACGCCGCCAACCTCGGCTACGCCCCAAAGGACACCTCTGAAGTGTTCCGCGAAAAGGTCGAAGCGCAACCGTTGCCGGCCGCCGACGACCCGGCGCGGGTTTATCAAGGTGGCGCTTTTTGCGCAGCCGGCCCGTTCGGCGACTGAAGCCACAACGTTTACCACTTGATCCCCACAACAAAAACCCAAGGGAATGAGTTGCCATGCAAGCCGAATTGATTGTCGATGCCCGCAATGCGGTCGGTGAAAGTCCGGTCTGGGTCGCCGAGGAAAATGCCCTGTACTGGGTCGATATTCCCGCCGGTGGCCTGCAACGCTGGAGCGCCGATACCGGGCATGTCCACGCCTGGAAAACCCCGGAAATGCTCGCCTGCATCGTCCGCCATCCCGACGGTGGCTGGGTGGCCGGCATGGAGAGCGGGTTCTTCCATCTGAAGGCCCATGAGGATGGCAGCCTCGACAGCGAGCTGCTGGCCAACGTCGATCATGCTCGCCCTGACATGCGCCTCAACGATGGTCGCTGTGACCGTCAGGGGCGTTTCTGGGCCGGCAGCATGGTGCTCAACATGGGCGCCAATGCTGCCGAAGGCACGCTCTATCGTTACAGCGCCGGGCAACGCGGGCCGGTCGAAGCGCAACTGAACGGTTTCATCGTGCCCAATGGCCTGGGTTTCAGCCCGGACGGCAAGACCATGTACTTGTCCGACTCGCACCCCAACGTGCAATTAATCTGGGCCTTCGACTACGACATCGCCAGCGGCACGCCGTCCAACCGTCGCGTGTTCGTCGACATGAATCACTTCTGCGGGCGTCCCGACGGTGCGGCCGTGGATGCCGACGGCTGCTACTGGATATGCGCCAACGACGCCGGGTTGATTCATCGCTTCACCCCTGACGGTCGGCTCGACCGCTCACTCACCGTCCCGGTGAAAAAACCGACCATGTGCGCCTTCGGCGGCAGTCGACTGGACACGCTGTACGTGACCTCGATCCGCCCCGGTGACGACCATGACCCACAGTCTCTGGCCGGGGGCGTTTTCGCCCTCGACCCCGGCGTCAAAGGCTTGCCCGAACCCCTTTTCACCCCCTCGCAAACCGGTTTCAAAAGCTGAACGCGTCTGCTGCATCGCTGTGCCTTGAATAAAAAAAACAACAAAACTGGAGACACCCCCATGGACTTCAAACGCACCTTGCTCGCCGCTGCACTCCCTTTCGCCTTCTCCCTCAGCAGCGCCGCCCATGCGCTGGAAATTAAATTCGCTGACATCCATCCCGCCGGTTATCCGACCGTGGTGGCTGAAGAGCAACTGGGTAAAACCCTGGTGGCCGACAGCGACGGCAAACTGACCTTCAAGATGTTCGCCGGTGGTGTGCTCGGCTCGGAAAAGGAAGTGGTCGAACAGGCTCAGGTCGGCGCCATCCAGATGGCCCGTGTCAGCCTCGGCATCGTCGGCCCGGTGGTGCCCGACGTGAACGTGTTCAACATGCCGTTCGTGTTCCGCGACCAGGCACACATGCGCAAAGTCATCGACGGTGAAGTCGGCGACGAGATTCTCGACAAGATCACCAATTCCGAATTCAACCTGGTCGCCCTGGCCTGGATGGATGGCGGCACGCGCAACATCTACACCAAGAAACCGGTGCGCAGCCTGGAAGACCTCAAGGGCATGAAGATTCGCGTACAAGGCAACCCGATGTTCATCGAAACCATCAACGCCATGGGTGGCAATGGCATCGCGATGGACACCGGCGAGATCTTCAGTGCCTTGCAGACCGGCGTGATCGATGGCGCGGAAAACAACCCGCCGACCCTGCTCGAACACAACCACTACCAGAACGCCAAGTTCTACAGCCTGACCGGCCACCTGATCCTGCCCGAGCCGATCGTGATGTCGAAAATCACCTGGGAAAAACTCACCCCCGACCAGCAAACCCTGGTGAAAAAAGCCGCCAAGGCTGCCCAGGCCCAGGAACGCACCCTGTGGGATGCGAAATCGGCCAGCAGCGAAGAGAAACTCAAGGCCGCTGGTGTGGAGTTCATCACCGTCGACAAGAAACCTTTCTATGAGGCAACCGCCTCGGTCCGCCAGAAGTACGGCGCCCCTTACGCCGACCTGATCAAGCGCATCGAAGCCGTTCAGTAACTCTCCCTGCATTCAAGAAAGGCCCGGCGCCACTGACGCAGCTGTACGTCCGTGTGCGCCCGGTTACGGTGGAACCCGATGAAGAATCTGCTGCTACGTTTCAATGACAAGCTCTACATGACCTGTATCTGGGTCGCCGGGCTCTCCGTGCTGACCATTGCGCTGATCATCCCCTGGGGTGTGTTTGCCCGTTATGTGCTCGGCACCGGCTCCAGTTGGCCTGAGCCCACGGCGATTATGTTGATGATGGTCTTCACCTTCATCGGCGCCGCTGCCAGCTATCGTTCCGGTTCGCACATGGCGGTGGCGATGCTCACCGACCGCATGCAGCCGAATCTGCGCAAAGCCATGAGTGTGTTCTCGCAATTGCTGATGGCGACCATCTGCCTGTTCATGGCGATTTGGGGCACCAAGCTGTGCCTGTCCACCTGGAACCAATTCATGAGCTCCCTACCCACCTTGCGCGTGGGCATCACCTACATGCCGATTCCGGTGGGCGGCGTGCTGACGCTGATTTTTGTCCTGGAAAAACTCTTGCTCGGTGACCAAAGCAACCGCCGGGTCGTGCGTTTCGACGTCGTTGAAGAAAATGAAGGGGCTGCCTGAATGGACGCTTTTATTCTGTTGGGCAGCTTTATCGCGTTGATCCTGATCGGCATGCCGGTCGCCTACGCGCTGGGCCTTTCTGCGCTGATCGGCGCGTTCTGGATCGACATTCCGTTCCAGGCGCTGATGATTCAAGTGGCCGGGGGCGTGAACAAATTCTCCCTGCTGGCGATTCCGTTTTTCGTGCTGGCCGGTGCGATCATGGCCGAGGGCGGGATGTCCCGGCGCCTGGTGGCGTTTGCCGGGGTGCTGGTGGGTTTCGTGCGTGGCGGTCTGTCGCTGGTCAACATCATGGCCTCGACGTTCTTCGGTGCGATCTCCGGTTCTTCGGTGGCGGATACCGCTTCGGTCGGTTCGGTACTGATTCCCGAGATGGAGCGTCGCGGTTATCCGCGTGATTTCGCCACCGCCGTGACGGTCAGCGGCTCGGTACAAGCCCTGCTGACCCCGCCAAGCCACAACTCGGTGCTCTACTCGCTGGCGGCTGGCGGCACGGTGTCGATTGCCTCGTTGTTCATGGCCGGCGTGGTGCCGGGCCTGTTGATGAGCGTGTGCCTGATGGTGCTGTGCCTGATCTTCGCCAAGAAGCGTGACTACCCTAAAGGCGAAGTCATTCCGATGCGCGAAGCGCTGAAGATCTGCGGCGAAGCACTGTGGGGCCTGATGGCGATGGTCATCATTCTCGGCGGTATTCTTTCGGGTATTTTCACCGCCACCGAGTCTGCGGCGATTGCGGTGTTGTGGTCGTTCTTCGTGACCATGTTCATCTACCGCGACTACAAGTGGAGCGAGCTACCGAAACTGATGCACCGCACGGTGCGCACGATCTCGATTGTGATGATCCTGATCGGTTTCGCCGCCAGCTTCGGCTACATCATGACCCTGATGCAGATTCCGGCGAAGATCACCACGATGTTCCTGACGCTGTCGGACAACCGTTACGTGATCCTGATGTGCATCAACGTCATGCTGCTGTTGCTCGGCACGGTGATGGACATGGCGCCGCTGATCCTGATCCTCACGCCGATTTTGATGCCGGTGATTCTGGGCATTGGCGTGGACCCGGTGCAGTTCGGCATGATCATGCTGGTGAACCTGGGGATCGGATTGATAACGCCGCCGGTGGGCGCGGTACTCTTTGTGGGGTCGGCCGTGGGTAAAGTCAGTATCGAAAAAACCGTGAAAGCCCTGCTGCCGTTCTACGGCGTGCTGTTCCTGGTGCTGATGGCCGTGACTTACATTCCTGCGCTGTCGCTGTGGTTGCCGCATTTGGTGTTGTAATCCCTTAAAAAGATCGCAGCCTTCGGCAACTCCTACAGGTCAGTGCGTTTCGCTGTAGGAGCTGCCGCAGGCTGCGATCTTTTCAACTATTCAACGCAGAACGATAAACCATGATCCTTCTCGAACTCGAAGACGAATTCACCCGCCTCACCCTCGCCCCGGAACTGGGTGGCAGTATCGTCAACTGGACCGTGCGCAGCACCGGCCAGCCGCTGTTGCGCCACGCCGATGCCCAAGCACTCAACACCGGGTTGCCGGGCAAGCTCGGTTGCTTCCCGTTGGTGCCGTGGTCCAACCGGATTGCCCAGGGCGGTTTCGACTGCCCCGATGGCTGGCTGGCCCTGCACCCCAACAGCCTCACCGATCCCCTGCCGATTCATGGCAGCGCCTGGCAGCAACCCTGGCAGGTGGTGTCTTCAACAGCGCATGAAGTGGTGCTGCAACTCGACAGCGCCTGCCCTTTTGCTTACTGCGCCCGCCAACGCTTCCATCTGAGCGAAGGCAAACTGAGCATCGAACTGAGCGTGACGCATCAGGCGGAGCAAGCCGCCTGGCATGGTCTGGGATTGCATCCGTATCTGCCGCGCACCGCCAACACCCGCTTGCGCGCGCCGGCCCGTCAGGTCTGGTTGTGCGACAGCAGCAAACTGCCAACTCAACTCGACAGCCTGCCCGCCGACTGGGATTTCCAGGCACTCAAGCCGCTCCCCGAAACACTGGTCGATAACGGCTTCTGCGAATGGGATGGCCATTGCCTGATCCAGCAACCGGACCTCGGTTACGAGCTGGAGTGCCAAGCCACCGGCAGCGATTACTACCTGCTCTACTGCCCGGTTGGCCTGAAGTTTTTCTGCATCGAACCGGTCAGCCACCCGGTCAACGCGCATCACCTGCCCGGCCGTCCGGGGTTGCGTTTGCTGGAGCAAGGGCAAACCGCTGAACTGGCTTTCAGCCTGCAATATCGAGCGTTATAAGGCGCGCGCAAGCATGTAGAGGGCGATTACCAGACAGATGCTGGCGAACCCCACTTGCAACGCCCGCGCCGGCACCTGGGCGCAGAGCCTGCGGCCGATGACCATGCCGACAATGCTGGAGACAATGAAGGCAATGCCCAAGCCATCGATGCGCACCCCGGCATGGAACGCGCCGATCACGCCGATGGCCGAAATCAGGCTGATCACCATCAACGACGTGGCCACGATCCCGCGCATCTGCACGTCAGTCAGTTGCTTGAAGGCCGGCACGATCAGAAACCCGCCACCCACGCCCAGCAAGCCCGATACCACACCGGTCACCGCGCCGAGCGCGGCCAAGGTCGCGGTGCATTTGGCGGTCCAGGAAAAGCGTCCGGTCTGTTGATCGAGCATGCAGTTCTTCTGGCCCCAATTGGCGTGGCCGTGATCGCTTGGGCCGTCGTCCTTGCGCTCACGACGCAGCATGCGCCAGGCCACCATGACCATCAGCAGGCTGAACAGGATCATCAGGATTTTTTCCGGCAACTGATGGGCGAAATAGATGCCCACGGGCGAAAACACCGCGCCGAGTGCCGCAATCAACAACGCCGCGCGATAGCGCACCAGGCCATGACGCAGACCGTCGATGGCACCCACCGCCGCCGCACTGCCCACCGCAAACAATGCAACGGGCGCCGCCGTGGTCATGCTCCAGCCAAGGCCGAGCACCAACGCCGGCACGGCCAGAATGCCGCCACCCGCCCCGGTCAAACCCAGTACCAGTCCCATGACCACACCAAAAAAACTCGCCAGCAACATAAAACGCTCGTAATCCATGACAAAGGCCGGGAACGCCCGGTATCGATAGAGTGACAGGATAGAGCCCGCCCGGTTTTTTCGTTAACAGAATTGACGCGGGGCTGGTCAGCGCAGGGAAAATGAAACTAACCTCAGGGCTTGTTCACGAAGAAACAGCCACCATGCCTGCCCTGATTGAAGCCTTTTTCGATGATGCCTCGTCCACCTACAGCTACGTGATCTACGAAGCGGATGGCGGGCAATGCGCGATCGTCGACCCGGTACTCGACTACAATCCCGCCGCCGGGCGAACCACCACTGTGCAGGCCGACCGGATCATCGCATTCGTGCGCGAGCACCGCTTGCAGGTGCAGTGGCTGCTGGAAACCCACGCCCATGCCGATCACCTCTCCGCCGCGCCTTACCTGCGCCGGGAGCTGGGTGGCAAGATCGCCATTGGCCAATCGATCTGCAAGGTGCAAAACGCGTTCAAGGCGCTGTTCAACCTTGAGCCGGAGTTCTGCATTGATGGCTCGCAATTCGATCACCTGTTCGCCCCCGACGAATCTTTCCGCATCGGCAACCTCAAGGCCACGGCGTTACATGTGCCCGGCCATACCCCGGCCGACATGGCGTACCTGATCGGCAACGATGTGATTCTGGTCGGCGACACAATGTTCATGCCGGACGTCGGCACCGCACGCTGCGACTTCCCCGGCGGCAACGCCAACCAGATGTTCGCCTCGATCCACAAACTGCTGGCCTTCCCCGCCAGCGTGCGCCTGTACGTCTGCCACGATTACCCGCCCGAAGGCCGCGCCCCGCAGTGCATGACCACGGTTGGCGACCAGCGAAAAAACAACATCCACGTGCACGACGGCATCGACGAAGCCACCTTCGTGGCCATGCGCACCCGGCGTGATGAGGGGTTGGGCATGCCGACACTGATGCTGCCGGCGATCCAGGTCAATGTGCGGGCGGGGAATCTGCCGCCGGCTGAGGACAATGGCGTGACCTACCTGAAAATCCCGCTTAACAAATTTTAAGAGCAAAAGATCGCAGCCTGCGGCAGCGCCTACAGGCTCCGGGTATACATGCGATATCGCGGTTGTACGTGATCCATGTAGGAGCTGGCGAAGCCTGCGATCTTTTGATCTTCAATTACCCAGCGTCAATCCATTCGCCGGCAACGGCAGCGCCGTCTTATAGCGCACTTGCTTGAGGGCAAAGCTCGAACGAATGTTCGCCACCCCCGGCACCTTGGTCAGAAAGTCCATCATGAAGCGTTCCAGCGACTGGATGGTCGGCACCAGAACGCGGATCAGGTAATCCGGATCGCCGGCCATCAGGTAGCACTCCATCACCTCCGGACGGTCGGAGATCGCCTCTTCGAAATGCTGCAACGCCTCCTCCACCTGCTTCTCCAGGCTGACGTGGATGAACACGTTCACATGCAGCCCCAGCAGATCAGCGTCCAGCAGCGTCACCTGCTCGCGAATCAGGCCCAGTTCTTCCATCGCCTTGACCCGGTTGAAGCACGGCGTCGGCGACAGGTTGACCGAGCGTGCGAGGTCGGCATTGGTGATGCGCGCGTTCTCCTGAAGGCTGTTGAGAATGCCGATATCGGTACGGTCGAGTTTACGCATGAGACAAAACCACCTGTTTTTTATGTTTATGCAGATTTTTTATCTGCAAATGGTCGTGAGCGCAATGAAACAGAGAGAAATATTCTTCTTGGCCGGGCCTATGATTGTTGTAGGACAAGATTTCTTCTACCGAACGAAATCTGTCAGCTCACTACAAGAAATTCACAAGATCGAGCGTAGAAGCCATGACCCAAGCGTACGAACCGCTGCGCCTGCACGTCCCTGAACCCTCGGGCCGTCCCGGTTGCAAAACCGACTTCTCCTACCTGCATCTGACCGATGCCGGCATGGTGCGCAAACCCCCAATCGACGTAGAACCGGCCGACACGGCAGACCTGGCCCGCGGCCTGATTCGCGTGCTCGACGACCAGGGCAACGCCTTGGGTCCGTGGGCCGAAGGCGTACCCACGGAAATTCTGCGAAAAGGCATGCGCGCCATGCTCAAGACGCGCATCTACGACAACCGCATGGTGGTCGCCCAGCGCCAGAAGAAAATGTCGTTCTACATGCAGAGCCTCGGCGAAGAAGCCATTGGCAGCGCCCAGGCCCTTGCCTTGAACATCGACGACATGTGCTTCCCCACCTACCGCCAGCAAAGCATCCTGATGGCCCGCGAAGTGCCGCTGGTGGACCTGATCTGCCAACTGCTGTCCAACGAGCGCGATCCGCTCAAGGGACGCCAGTTGCCGATCATGTACTCGGTCAAAGAGTCCGGTTTCTTCACCATCTCCGGCAACCTCGCCACCCAGTTCGTGCAAGCCGTGGGCTGGGGCATGGCCTCGGCGATCAAGGGCGACACCAAAATCGCCTCGGCGTGGATCGGCGACGGCGCCACCGCTGAGTCGGACTTCCACACCGCCCTGACCTTCGCCCACGTCTACCGCGCGCCGGTGATCCTCAACGTGGTCAACAACCAATGGGCGATCTCCACTTTCCAGGCGATTGCCGGTGGCGAAGCCACCACCTTCGCCGGTCGCGGCGTTGGTTGCGGCATTGCCTCCCTGCGGGTCGACGGCAACGATTTCTTCGCGGTCTACGCTGCTTCTGCCTGGGCCGCCGAACGCGCCCGCCGCAATCTCGGTCCGACCATGATCGAATGGGTCACCTACCGCGCCGGTCCGCACTCGACCTCCGATGACCCGTCCAAATACCGTCCGGCCGATGACTGGAGCCACTTCCCGTTGGGTGATCCGATCGCACGCCTCAAGCAACACCTGATCAAGATCGGCCAGTGGTCCGAAGAGGAACACGCCGCCGTCAGCGCCGAACTGGAAGCCGAAGTGATCGCCGCGCAAAAAGAAGCCGAACAATACGGCACCCTCGCCGGCGGCCAGATTCCAAGCGCCGCGACCATGTTCGAAGACGTCTACAAAGAGATGCCGGAGCACTTGAAGCGCCAGCGTCAAGAGTTGGGGATCTGACATGAACGATCACAACAACAATATCGAGCTGGAAACCGCCATGACCACGACCACCATGACCATGATCCAGGCCCTGCGCTCGGCCATGGATGTGATGCTTGAGCGTGACGACAACGTCGTGGTATTCGGCCAGGACGTCGGTTACTTCGGCGGCGTGTTCCGCTGCACCGAAGGCCTGCAGAACAAGTACGGCACCTCGCGGGTGTTCGACGCACCGATCTCCGAAAGCGGCATCGTCGGCGTTGCCGTGGGCATGGGCGCCTATGGCTTGCGTCCGGTGGCCGAGATCCAGTTCGCCGACTATGTGTACCCAGCCTCCGACCAGATCATTTCCGAAGCCGCCCGCCTGCGTTATCGCTCGGCCGGCGAGTTCACCGCGCCGATGACCCTGCGCATGCCTTGCGGCGGCGGCATCTACGGCGGCCAGACCCACAGCCAGAGCATCGAGGCGATGTTCACCCAGGTGTGCGGGCTGCGCACCGTGATGCCATCCAACCCCTACGACGCCAAGGGCCTGTTGATTGCCTCCATTGAAAACGATGACCCGGTGATCTTCCTGGAGCCGAAACGCCTGTACAACGGCCCGTTCGACGGCCATCACGACCGCCCGGTAACCCCGTGGTCGAAACACCCGGCCGCGCAAGTGCCGGATGGCTACTACACCGTGCCGCTGGACGTCGCTGCCATCACCCGTCCGGGCAAAGACGTGACCATCCTGACTTACGGCACCACCGTGTACGTCTCGCAAGTGGCCGCTGAAGAAACCGGCATCGACGCCGAAGTCATCGACCTGCGCAGTCTGTGGCCGCTGGACCTGGAAACCATCGTCAAGTCGGTGAAGAAAACCGGCCGCTGCGTGGTGGTCCATGAAGCCACCCGCACCTGCGGTTTCGGCGCCGAACTGGTGTCGCTGGTGCAAGAGCATTGCTTCCACCACCTGGAAGCGCCAATCGAACGCGTCACCGGCTGGGACACCCCCTACCCGCACGCGCAAGAGTGGGCGTATTTCCCTGGTCCGTCCCGAGTGGGCGCGGCTTTGAAACGGGTCATGGAGGTCTGAATGGGCACGCACGTTATTAAAATGCCGGACATTGGCGAAGGCATTGCAGAAGTTGAATTGTCGGTGTGGCACGTCAAAGTTGGCGACATGGTCGTCGAAGATCAGGTGCTGGCCGATGTGATGACCGACAAGGCGATGGTCGATATCCCGTCGCCGGTGCATGGCAAGGTCATCGCCCTCGGCGGTCAACCGGGCGAAGTCATGGCGGTCGGCAGTGTGCTGATCAGCATTGAAGTCGAAGGTGCGGGCAACGTTAAGGAGTCGGCTCAACCGGCACCCGTTAAAGAAGCGCCAGTAGCTGCGCCGAAAGTTGAACCTGTGGTGGCAAGCAAACCGGTCGCTGCCGCAGCGCCGAAAGCCGCCGTTTGCCAAGGTCCGATGGTCGCTCGCGAAGCCGATGAGCGTCCGTTGGCCTCGCCGGCCGTGCGCAAGCATGCGCTGGACTTGGGCATTCAACTGCGCCTGGTGCGTGGCACCGGCCCGGCCGGTCGCGTGCTGCATGAAGACCTCGACGACTACCTGGCGCAGGGTCAGTCCAATGCATCGTCGATCAGCAGCGCTTACACCCAGCGCACTGACGAAGAACAAATTCCGGTGATCGGCATGCGCCGCAAGATCGCCCAGCGCATGCAGGACGCCACCCAGCGCGCTGCCCACTTCAGTTACGTCGAAGAAATCGACGTCACCGCCGTGGAAGAACTGCGCGCGCACCTCAACGAAAAACACGGTGCGACCCGCGGCAAGCTGACGTTGTTGCCATTCCTGGTCCGCGCCATGGTCGTCGCCCTGCGCGACTTCCCGCAGATCAATGCCCGTTACGACGACGAAGCCCAGGTCATCACCCGCCTCGGCGCGGTGCATGTGGGCATCGCCACCCAGGCCGACATCGGTTTGATGGTGCCGGTGGTCCGTCACGCCGAAGCCCGCAGCCTGTGGGACAGCGCGAGCGAAATCGCCCGATTGGCCACGGCTGCCCGTAACGGTAAGGCCAGCCGCGATGAACTGTCCGGCTCAACGATCACCCTGACCAGCCTTGGTGCGTTGGGCGGCATCGTCAGCACGCCGGTGCTGAACCTGCCGGAAGTGGCGATTGTCGGCGTCAACAAGATCGTCGAACGGCCAATGGTGATCAAAGGCCAGGTCGTGATCCGCAAGATGATGAACCTCTCCAGCTCCTTCGATCACCGCGTGGTCGACGGCATGGACGCGGCGCTTTTCATCCAGGCCATTCGTGGCTTGCTCGAACAACCCGCTACCTTGTTTGTGGAGTAAGTGATGCAAACTCTGAACACCACGCTGCTGATCATCGGCGGCGGCCCTGGCGGTTATGTGACGGCGATCCGCGCCGGCCAGTTAGGCATCCCGACCATTCTGGTGGAAGGCCAATCGTTGGGTGGCACTTGCCTGAATATCGGCTGTATCCCGTCCAAGGCGTTGATTCACGTTGCCGAGCAGTTTCACCAAACGCAACACCACAGCCAGCATTCGGCTCTGGGTATCAGCGTTTCGGCACCGACCCTCGACATCACCAAGAGCGTCGAGTGGAAGGACGGCATCGTCGATCGCCTGACCACGGGTGTTGCTGCGCTGCTGAAAAAGAACAAGGTTCAGGTCGTTCAAGGCTGGGCCAAGGTCGTCGACGGTAAAACTGTTGACGTTGGCGACACGCGCATCCAGTGCGAGCACCTGGTGCTGGCCACCGGTTCGAAAAGCGTCAACCTGCCGATGCTGCCGATTGGCGGACCGATCATATCCTCCACCGAAGCCCTGGCGCCAACCACCGTGCCCAAGCGCTTGATCGTGGTCGGTGGTGGTTACATCGGCCTGGAGCTGGGTATCGCCTATCGCAAGCTCGGTGCCGAGGTCAGCGTGGTGGAGGCTCAGGATCGAATCCTGCCGGCTTACGACGCCGAACTGACGCAACCGGTACACGACGAACTGAAAAAACTCGGCGTGAAGCTTTACTTGAAACATAGCGTGCAAGGCTTTGATTCTTCGAACAATACCTTGCAAGTTTTAGAACCGAGCGGCGACACCTTGAACCTGGAAACTGACCAGGTACTGGTGGCCGTGGGCCGTAAACCGAATACTCAGGGCTGGAACCTCGAAGCGCTGAACCTGGACATGAACGGCTCGTCGATCAAGATCGACAACCGCTGCCAGACCAGCATGCGCAACGTGTACGCCATCGGCGACCTGAGCGGCGAACCGATGCTCGCGCACCGGGCCATGGCGCAAGGCGAGATGGTCGCCGAGCTGATCAGCGGCAAGTCCCGCGAGTTCAACCCTACCGCCATCGCCGCCGTGTGCTTCACCGACCCGGAACTGGTGGTGGTCGGCAAGACCCCGGACGAAGCAAAGGCTGCAGGTTGGGACTGCATCGTTTCCAGCTTCCCGTTCGCCGCCAATGGCCGGGCGATGACCCTGGAATCGAAAAGCGGCTTCGTGCGCGTGGTCGCCCGTCGAGACAATCATGTGATTGTCGGTTGGCAGGCGGTGGGCGTAGGTGTGTCGGAACTGTCCACGGCGTTCGCGCAAAGCCTGGAAATGGGCGCGCGGCTGGAAGACATCGGCGGCACCATCCATGCGCACCCGACCCTGGGCGAAGCGGTGCAGGAAGCGGCGTTGCGGGCGTTGGGGCATGCACTGCACCTGTAATTGAGGGTGGCAGGGATGGCCCCATCGCCAGCAGGCTGGCTCCCACATTTGGAATGCGTTCTCCTGTGGGAGCTAGCCTGCTAGCGATTTCTTGAGGCCAATGCGATTTTATCTGTCTGTCATCCGATAGTCCGGGCTGCGAAATGGGCCCGGAATGAAGTATTGTTGTCCCCATCCAAAAAACGTCAGAAGCCTTGAACCGTTTCGACGGTTGTTCAGTGATAGAGGGTGTCATGGGTAACGAAAGCATCAATTGGGACAAGCTGGGTTTTGACTACATCAAGACCGACAAGCGCTATTTGTCGTATTTCCGCAATGGCGAGTGGGACAAAGGCACCCTGACCGAAGATAACGTGCTGCACATCAGCGAAGGCTCCACGGCCCTTCACTATGGCCAGCAGTGCTTCGAAGGCATGAAGGCCTATCGTTGCAAGGACGGCTCGATCAACCTGTTCCGCCCGGACCAGAACGCCCTGCGCATGCAGCGCAGCTGTGCACGCCTGCTGATGCCGCTGGTCGACACCGAGCAGTTCATCGAAGCCTGTAAAGAAGTGGTTCGCGCCAACGAGCGCTTCATCCCGCCTTACGGCACCGGCGGCGCGCTGTACCTGCGCCCGTTCGTGATCGGCGTGGGTGACAACATCGGCGTGCGCACCGCGCCCGAGTTCATCTTCTCGATCTTCTGCATTCCGGTCGGCGCCTACTTCAAGGGCGGCCTGACCCCGCACAACTTCCAGATCTCCAGCTACGACCGCGCCGCGCCACAAGGCACCGGTGCCGCCAAGGTCGGTGGCAACTACGCCGCCAGCCTGATGCCGGGCTCCAAGGCCAAGAAAGCCAACTTCGCCGACGCCATCTACCTGGATCCGATGACCCACACCAAGATCGAGGAAGTCGGTTCGGCCAACTTCTTCGGGATCACCCACGACAACAAGTTCGTCACCCCGAACTCGCCATCGGTCCTGCCGGGTATCACCCGCCTGTCGCTGATCGAACTGGCCAAGACCCGTCTGGGCCTGGAAGTGGTTGAAGGCGACGTGCTGATCGACAAACTGGCAGACTTCAAGGAAGCCGGCGCTTGCGGCACTGCTGCCGTAATCACGCCAATCGGCGGCATCAGCTACAACGACCACCTGCACGTGTTCCACAGTGAAACCGAAGTCGGCCCGATCACCCAGAAGCTCTACAAAGAGCTGACCGGCGTGCAAACCGGCGACATCGAAGCGCCAGCGGGCTGGATCGTCAAGGTTTGACCTGACGCCCTCGCCCAATAAAAATCGCCGCTTTCGGTACTCGAAAGCGGCGATTTTTTTTGCCTGATCGACAGACGAACCTAGTCGAGTTGCCCCAGGCGCTCCGGGTCTGGCCAGAACAGCGCCGCCTGACCACAACGAACACCCGCTTCGTCCAGCAACGTCCAGACACTGCCTTGATGAATCATGAACGCTTGCCCCGCGCGGTCTACCCGATAACCGCTGTAGCCGTGGGCAATGCCCTTGGCCGTGACTTGCTCCAGAAGGGTCTGGCGCATTTCCCGGTCCAGCGGTGAAGCACTGAACCGCGAAGGCATGCCGATGAACTGATCGCGCGGGTATTTGAAACTGGCGAGGGCCTGCTCGTTGGCGTAGTAAAACAGCGGATCGGCCTCAGTGCCGTGGGCCAGCAAAGCATAAGGTGCGTGGCTATGCAGCCAGGCCAGCCGCTGGTCTTCGCTCAGCGAGTCCGGCGCAGGCAATCGTACGCCGGTCCAGTGTCGGTAAGCAGCATCCAGCTGTTGAACCATCTCCCGGAATTCATTGAAAGACGCCATGGTGTTCCTGTCAGGAATGCTTGATTGAAAGGTGAGTTGCACCGACGCTACTGAAAATCTGCGGCAAAAAACAGACCCAGTTTCATTTCTTTTAAACAGATCACGGATTCAAAGCACGCCGTAAGCCATTGTAAATTCTGAATTTACCATCCAGTCAAAAAGACCAAAAAACGTCTTAATGACAACAAACCTATCTAGTCAAAATAACCACACCCTAGCTGAAGTGCCCACGCTGCAAGCCTCTTCACATTGGCCCGCTTTTTGGTACATGACCTGCGAAAAGCTCACTGACCAAAAAGGAACTCCTTAATGAACACTACGTTTCAGGATCGTCTCGCCGTCGTCACCGGTGCCAGTTCGGGCATCGGCCTGGCCGTCACCGAACGGTTGTTGGTACAGGGTGCACGCGTATTGGCAATGTCACGCCAGATCGGTGGCCTTGGTGAATTGGCAGAACGCTTCACGACACAGCTTTCGTGGGTAGCGGGTGATGTGACCCAACCCGACGATCTGGCGCGGCTGGCCAAACAGGCTGCGAGCATGGGACCGGTGAGTTATCTGGTGCCGAACGCTGGCATTGCAGAACTGGCCGAGGGGCTCGATCTGGCGGCGTTCGACCGGCAATGGGCAGTCAACGGTGCCGGTGCACTGAATACGCTGGCCTGCCTGCGCGGGCAACTGGCGGCAACTGCCTCGGTGGTGTTCATTGGTACCTTCCTGGCGCAAGTGACGTTTCCAGGCCTGGCCGCTTACATCGCCTCGAAAGCGGCGCTGATCCACCACGCCCGCACCCTGGCGGTCGAACTGGCGCCCCAGGGCATTCGCATCAACACCGTGTCACCGGGTCCGACCGCCACGCCGATCTGGGGCACTCTGGGACTGAAAAACGAAGAGCTCAACGATGTGGCCAACGCGGTCAATCTCCGGCTGTCCGGCGGTCAATTCCTGGAAGCTGGCGCCGTCGCCGACGTGATTGTGTTTCAACTCAGCAACGGTGCGCGCAATGTCATCGGCCAGGACTGGGTAGTCGACAGCGGCTACACAATCAAATAATAATTCTTTAAATATCAATAGATAGAAACACTTACATGATGTTCTTTGGAGTTTATTTCCGAATGATCGCCTGACACCGGCACCTTCAACCCAAAGCGTGCGCTGATCTCCTTGCGACCCAGGGTGGTCAGCGCCAGAGCCCGACTGTCCAGATCCTGGGTCAGCCATTTACGCTTGATCACCGTTTGTAATAAAGCCGCGCCCAACGCTCCGCCCAAATGGGGTCGGCGCATGCTCCAGTCCAGGCACGGGCAGGCAAAGCGACGGCGCACTGCGGCCAGATCCCTCACTTCAATACCCAATCCTTCAAACAACTTTTCGCCGCTATCGCTCAAGCGGTAGACCTGTTCGTCTACCTCCAGCAACCATCCCGCCTCGATCATCCGGTCATGCAGCAGTACCGCCAGCGTGCCGGCCATGTGATCGTAGCAGGTGCGGGCGAATTGCAGGCGATCCGGGGTCCGCGTCTGGAAGCTCGGCGCGGTGTTTTGGCCGATCACCATCAACGCTTCCAGGGCCTGGGCCACACGTCTGTCCGCCAGGCTGTAGTAGCGATGACGGCCCTGAACGTGCAGGCGGACCAGCGCCAGCTCCTTGAGTTTGGCTAAGTGGGCGCTGGCAGTAGAGGCGCTGACTTCGGCAATCGCCGCCAATTCGGTGCTGGTGCGGGCGTGGCCGTCCATCAAGGAGCAGAGGATTTTGGTCCGCGCCGGTTCCGCGATGGCCGCCGCCACCTGCGACACACCGATGTCGTGCTGTTCTGCGTTCATACTTCGCTCCCGGACGAATCAACAGCAGTTTGGACTGGAGATAGTAGCAATACTTTCCAACAACAAAAGGCTGTGACCATGGACCCGATCATCGCTGCAACCCATACCGATCCGTATCCCTACTACGCACAACTGCGCGCCGAAGGCGGGCTGGTTTTTCACGAGGGCCTGAGACTGTGGGTCGCCAGCAGCGCCCGCGCGGTGGCCGCGGTGCTGGCGCATCCTGACTGCCACGTGCGGCCAGCGACCGAACCCGTGCCCAAGGCCATTGCCGAAGGTTTCGCCGGCAAGGTGTTTGGCCAATTGATGCGGATGAACGAAGGCGAGCGGCAACGCTGCCCCCGCTCGGCGATAGCACCCGGGCTGCAAATGATCGACGCGCAGGAAGTCGAGACCTTGGTTGCCGCGCGCTTGATCACCCCGGGTGCTGAGGGGATACAGGCCGCCATGTTCCGCGGCCCGGTCTGTGTGGTGGCGGCACTGCTGGGTTTTTCCCCAGCACAGGGCCGCATCATGGCCGAGTTGATTGCCGACTTCGTCGCCTGCCTGTCACCGCTCAGCACTCCAGCACAACTGGCCTGCGCCCATGCTGCCGCCGAGCAACTGAGCGGTTACTTTATCGAATTGCTGGATGAACAGGCCGACCCAAGCCCCCTGCTTGCCGGCATCCGCCAGCGCTTTGCCTCGGCATCTGCACCGTCTGAATTGCTGGTTGCCAACCTGATCGGCCTGTTCTCCCAAACTTACGACGCCACCGCCGGATTGATCGGCAACGTTATTCTGGCGCTCATGCAAAACCCGTCGCTACGGCGCGATACGCTTCCTCTCGGTGACCTGATCGCGGAGGTTCAACGGTTCGACCCCTCGGTGCAGAACACCCGTCGCTTTGTTGCCGCGCCTTGCGAAATCGAAGGTGTGAGCCTTGATCCTGGTGATGTGATCCTGGTGCTTCTAGCGTCGGCCAATCGCGATCCGCAGCTCAATGACGATCCTGACACCTTCACAGTCGAGCGCCCGGACCGCCGCAGCTTCACGTTCGGCGCAGGCTCCCATCAATGTCCAGGACA
This sequence comes from Pseudomonas azerbaijanoccidentalis, assembly GCF_019145495.1. GTDB lineage: Bacteria > Pseudomonadota > Gammaproteobacteria > Pseudomonadales > Pseudomonadaceae > Aquipseudomonas > Aquipseudomonas azerbaijanoccidentalis. The sequence continues at coordinate 951,166 of NZ_JAHSTU010000001.1, forward strand.
GGCGCTGGCCTTGAGTATCGCGATCGCTTCAGTCAGGCAAATACTGGCGGTAAATCCTGTGCTGGATCACTTGGAATGGCGGTACCGTCCTTCCCTCAACGGCCGGGTGCCACTCTTCAAGGATCTGCCGACAGCCTGATAAACGTTGCTGATTGCCAAGCGCATCACACTCGTTACTGCCCGCCACGGAACCGAAGGCGCGGTGCCCGGATCACATCAGTATCGACCGCAATCACGCCAGGGATGCACTGATGACCGACCCTCGAGCACTGCGCAGTTTCATCCCGCCCTACATTCTCAACCGCATCATTGCCCACGGTTCGGAGCCGCAGCGCACGGCGGCGATGATCACCCTGCAGCACGTGCAAAACCTGCTGCCCAATCCCGGGCCGCCATCGCGGCCACCGGAGCGGGCGATTCTGCCGTCGCCCGGAAAGCCGGGCGTGGTCCAGCGCAGCCTGCACGACGCGCAGAACAAAATGCTGTTGCCGGGTATGCCGGTGCGGCTGGAAGGCCAGCCGGCCACCGGCGATGCCGCCGTCGATGAAGCCTACGACGCGCTGGGTGCCAGTTATGATTTCTTCTGGAAAGTCCTGGGTCGCGACTCGATTGATAACAAGGGATTTGCCCTGGTCGGCAGCGTGCATTACGGCCAAGGCTACGAAAACGCCTTTTGGAATGGTGCGCAAATGGTCTTCGGCGACGGCGATGGGGAAATCTTCCAGCGCTTCACCCGCTCGCTCGATGTGGTCGCCCATGAACTCGCCCATGGCGTCACCGAAAGCACAGCCGGGCTGATCTACGCCAACCAGTCCGGTGCCTTGAACGAGTCGCTGTCGGATGTGTTCGGCATCCTCACCAAACAGTTCGTCCTGGGCCACACCGTCGAGCAGGCGGACTGGCTGATCGGGGCTGACTTGCTGACCGCGAAGGTCAAGGGTCGGGGCCTGCGCTCGATGTCCCATCCGGGCACGGCCTACGACGACCCGCTGCTGGGCAAGGATCCGCAACCGGATCACATGCGTAAATTCGTCATCACTCAGGAGGACAATGGCGGCGTGCACATCAACTCTGGCATTCCCAATCGCGCATTTTATCTGGCGGCCAGAGCACTTGGCGGGTTCGCCTGGAAGAAAGCCGGAGTAATCTGGTACGACGCCCTGTGCGACAAACGCCTGGCCCCGGACGCCAGTTTCGATGCGTTCGCCCGACTGACCGTCGACCATGCTGGCCAACGCTTCGGAACGCGAGAAGTCGAGGCCGTACGCCAAGGCTGGGCTCAAACAGGCATCGACATCACGGAGACCCTATGAAGACCCTGCCAACATTGGGCGACGACGCCCGCGTTCGCCTCTCCCGCCAGGGCGGTTTCGCGCCGATTCACGCCTTGAGCCGCCCACGGGAAATTGAATTCGCGCAATGCGACATCAGCCAGCGCACGCGCATTTGCTCGGTACTGGAGGGTTGCCTGACGCTGGACAGCAGCGTGTCCGGGCGTGGCGACCAGCGCTTTTATCAAATAGAGGTGAATTACCGGCTGGGCGAGCAGGAAGACCAGATGGTGCTCAAAGTCCCGGAAGATCAGGCGCCGGGAGAGCTGGTACACCTTTGGGATACGGGACAGCTGCTGTAACCCCCCCCTACATCACAACCGCCCAAAGTAGCAGCTGCCGAAGGCTGCGTTCGGCTGCGAAGCAGTCATAGATCCGGCGTGGGTGTTAATCCGCGAGCTCTGGCTTTACGACTGCTGCGCAGCCGAACGCAGCCTTCGGCAGCTGCTACGAGTGACTTCCGTGCCCGGTTCAATCATCCCGCGTCAGTACTTCCAGCAGCTCGATTTCAAAAATCAGGTTCGAATTCGGCGGGATCTTGCCCATCGTGCGTTCGCCATAGGCCAAGTGCGCCGGCACCATTAATTTGCGCTTACCGCCAACCTGCATCCCCATGAGGCCCTGGTCCCAACCCTTGATCACCCGACCAGTGCCAATCACACACTGAAAAGCCTTGCCGCGACTGTAGGAAGAGTCGAACTCAGTGCCATCTTCCAGCCAGCCACGGTATTGGGTGGTGATCAATGCGCCTTTGACGGCAGCTTTACCTTCACCCGCCTGAAGTTCGATTACCTGCAACTCGTCATTCATTAAATTCACTCGTATGCTCATTCGCCCAACGGCTTGATGGGCGCCGTTTTCCCAGATTTTTCCGCGGATGGCAACCATTGCCGCCTCTGATCGCGGTGTTCCCCGATCATGTATGGACCGCTTGATCCACATCGCGGACCTGGCGATGTATGCAGCCAAGCGCAGTGGGAATAACCAGTACTGTTTGGGTGGTAGATATCAGCTCATAGCCGGGTCGAATGATCCCCCATCACAAAGCATTGATCCGCCTCACGCATCAATACATGCCAACTATGCAATTAACATATCGATCCCCCTGCTCCACCATTCGCCCCAATAAGAACCGTGCGCCGCGACCAGGCAGCGCACGTCATAAAAGCGGTGGAGTATTTATCGATGACAGCCTCAATCCCGCGCGGACGTTCTCGCGCCAGCGCTATTTTCCGGGTCACCTCGGGTAACTTCCTCGAACAGTTCGACTTCTTCCTTTTCGGCTTCTACGCCACACAGATCGCTGCGGTTTTCTTCCCGGCCAGCAGCGAGTTCGCCTCGTTGATGATGACATTCGCCGTGTTCGGCGCCGGTTTCCTGATGCGTCCGCTGGGCGCCGTGGTGCTGGGTGCATACATCGATGATGTGGGTCGGCGCAAAGGGCTGATCGTCACCCTATCAATCATGGCCAGCGGCACGATTCTGATTGTGCTGGTGCCCGGGTACGAAACCATCGGCCTGTTCGCCCCGGCGCTGGTGCTGATTGGCCGGTTGCTGCAAGGGTTTTCAGCCGGTGCGGAAATGGGCGGTGTCTCGGTCTACCTCTCGGAGATCGCCACGCCGGGCAACAAAGGCTTTTTCACTAGTTGGCAGTCAGCCAGCCAGCAAGTGGCGATCATCGTCGCGGCAGCGTTGGGCTATGGCTTGAACCAATGGCTGGCGCCGTCGGAGATTGCCGACTGGGGCTGGCGGATTCCGTTTTTCGTCGGTTGCATGATCGTGCCGTTCATTTTCTTCCTGCGCCGTAACCTGGAAGAGACCGAAGAGTTCGCCGCCCGCAAAACCCGCCCGAGCATGGGCGAGGTGTTCCGCACACTGGCGCAGAACTGGGTGATCGTGTTTGCCGGGATGATGATGGTTGCCCTGACCACCACGGCGTTTTACCTGATCACGGTGTACGCGCCGACCTTCGGCAAAACCGTGCTGCACCTGAGCACGTCCGATGCGTTGTTAGTCACCCTGCTGGTGGGCGTGTCGAATTTCTTCTGGCTACCGATTGGCGGCGCCCTCTCCGACCGCGTCGGTCGTCGTCCGGTGCTGATCGCCATGGCCCTGCTGGCGCTGGCCACGACCTATCCAGCGCTGTCGTACCTGGTGCAGGCACCGAGCTTCATCAACATGCTGCTGGTGCTGCTGTGGCTTTCGTTCATTTATGGCCTATACAACGGCGCGATGATTCCGGCGCTGACGGAAATCATGCCGGTTGAAGTGCGGGTCGCGGGTTTCTCTTTGGCCTACAGCCTGGCCACGGCCGTGTTTGGCGGATTCACCCCGGCGATGTCGACGTTCCTGATCCAGTACAGCGGCGACAAAGCCGCGCCCGGCTACTGGATGAGTTTCGCCGCGCTCTGTGCGTTGTGCGCGACGCTGTACCTCTACCGCCGCGCCAGCGGTCGCCTGCAACCTGTCCTTTCGTGAACCTGCCTGATTAGAGAAACGCCATGAAAAAGCTATTCAACGTTGCTGCACTGGGCTTGCTCGTCAGCCTCGCCTTGAGCACCGCCGCCCAAGCCGAAGAGATACGCGTGATGACGTCCGGTGGTTTCACCGCCGCGTACAAGATCCTCGGCCCGAAATTCGCCGCTTCCACCGGCAACACCCTCGACACCGCCCTCGGCCCATCCATGGGCAAAGCCCCGGAGGCGATCCCCAATCGCCTGGCTCGCGGTGAACAAGCCGACGTGGTGATCATGGTTGGCTATGCGCTCGACGAGTTGATCAAGCAAGGCAAGGTCGACCCGGCATCGCGGGTCGAACTGGCGGATTCACGTATTGGCCTGGTGGTGCGCGAAGGGGCGCCGAAGCCGGATATCAGCTCGGTCGACAGCCTGAAAAAGACCCTGCTCGACGCCCGCTCCGTGGCGTATTCCGACAGCGCCAGTGGCGTGTACATCGAGCAGCAGTTGTTCAAGCGGCTGGGGATCGAAGACCAGCTTAAAGCCAAGTCGACGATGGTGCCGAAAATCCCTGTGGGTTCGGTGATTGCCACCGGCGACTATCAGTTGGGCTTCCAGCAGGTCAGCGAACTGCTGCCGGTGCCAGGGGTAAGTTTTGTCGCGAAGATTCCGGAATCGGTGCAGTCGGTGACCCGTTTCGCCGCCGGCATCCCGGTCGGCGCGAAACACCCGGCGCAGGCCAAGGCATTGCTGGCGTACATGGCATCGGCCCAGGCGCAAGCGGACGTCAAAGCCACCGGCCTGGATTCGGTCAGCCGCTGACCGTGGGTGGCTGAACTTTCATTTCCACCACCAGCCGTTCCAGTTCAAGGGCTGCCGGGGTCAGGGTGCGACCCCGGCGTTTGATCAAGCCAACGCTGCGCATTACCTGCGGATCGGTCAGCGGCACCCGCGTCAGAATCGGGTGGTCCGCTGCCGGCATCGCCATCAACGGCACCGCCGCCACCCCGAGCCCCGCCTCAACAAGACCGATCATGGTCGTCACATGCCGGGTTTCGCAGATGCTTGGGCGCTGCGGCACCACGCCGGTCAACGCCTGATCGAGCAAAAACCGGTTACCCGAGGTCTTGTCCAGCGAAATGTAATCCTGCTGATAGAACTCGTCCCACGTCACGCTTTTGCGGCTCGCCAATGGATGATCGCGCCGGCAAGCGACCACGTAACCTTCCTGCACCAACGGCTCAAAATCCACTTCGGCCTCCAGCGTGCCCATGAAACTCAGGCCGAAATCCGCTTCGCCATTGACCACCGCACTCAGCACCTCATGGGCACTGGAGTCGAGCACTTTGACCTTGATCCGCGGAAACTGCCGGTGGTAATGCGCGATGACCCTCGGCATGAAGTAATACGCTGCCGACGGTACGCAAGCCACGGTGACATGGCCCAGCCGCGTCGAGGCCACTTCGCTGATGCCCAGCAACGCCACGTCGAGATCGTCCAGCAAGCGCTCGACGCTCGGCATGAAGCCGCGCCCGGCCTGCGTCAGGCTGACCTTGCGGGTGGTGCGCTCGAACAACCGGACACCAAGGGCATCCTCGAGTTTTTCAATGCGCCGGCTCAGGGCGGGCTGGGAGATGCGTACCGTGTCGGCAGCCTTGCGAAAGCTGCCTTGCTCGACCACGGCGCGGAAGGCTTGCAGATCGTTAAGGTCGAAATTGATGGCCATGGGGCGAACTCGGCGCTCGGATCAGATTGATCCGCTTATTCTATAAATGTAACCAATTAATGCAAAATGTAACAACTAAGTTCAAGCGCTATGCTGACGCGACCGGGCCGAGCCTTTATCCTTGTCGCCCCCCGCCGTACCGAGTTGATGGAGTTTTCGCCATGCCCCATGAAGGCAGTCTGTTGCAAGCCGCAGTCGTATTTCTGCTCGCGGCCGTGCTCACCGTTCCCCTCGCCAAGCGCCTGCAATTGGGCGCGGTGCTGGGTTATCTGTTTGCGGGGGTGATGATCGGCCCATCCGTGCTGGGATTTGTCACCAACCCGGAGAGCGTTGCTCACATCTCGGAACTCGGCGTGGTCCTGCTGCTGTTTGTCATTGGCCTTGAGTTGTCGCCGCGGCGCTTGTGGGTGATGCGCAAGTCGGTGTTCGGCGTCGGTCTGGCGCAGGTGCTGCTGACGGGTACAGTGCTCGGCGTGCTGGCGCTGTATGTGTTCGGGCAACCGTTGAACAGTGCGATCGTGCTCGGCCTGGGCCTGGCCCTGTCGTCCACCGCGTTCGGCTTGCAGAGCCTGGCGGAGCGCAAGGAACTGACCAGCCCCCACGGGCGCCTGGCCTTTGCGATTCTGTTGTTCCAGGACATTGCCGCGATCCCGTTGATTGCCATGGTGCCGCTGCTGGCCGGCAGTGATCAAAACACCACTGCCGCCGACGATGTCAATCAGGGCCTGCGTGTGCTGGTCAGCATTGCCATTGTGGTGATCGGCGGGCGCTACCTGCTGCGCCCGGTGTTCCGCATAGTGACCAAAAGCGGCCTGCCGGAAGTGTCCACCGCAACGGCTTTGCTGGTGGTGATGGGCACTGCGTGGTTGATGGATCTGGCGGGCATTTCCATGGCCCTCGGCGCCTTTCTGGCCGGCCTGCTGCTGGCGGACTCGGAATACCGCCATGAGCTGGAATCGCAGATCGAACCATTCAAGGGACTGCTGCTGGGACTGTTCTTCATGAGCGTGGGCATGGGCGCGAACCTCGGCCTGTTGCTGCGCGAGCCCATCGTGGTGCTGGGTCTGACGGTCTTGCTGATCGCCGTGAAGTTGCCGCTGCTCTTTATCGTTGGTCGCCTGGCCGGTGCCTTGAACAAGGTCAGCGCGATTCGCCTCGGCATTGTGCTCGCCGCCGGCGGTGAGTTTGCCTTTGTGGTGTTCAAGATCGGCCGTGACCATGGGCTGTTCGACCCGCGGCTGTACGATTTGCTGGTGCTGGCGATCACCCTGTCCATGGCGCTGACGCCTCTGTTGCTGTTGGTATGTGCGCGTATGGTGAGCCCCAAAGTGCAACCGGTAGTCGTGCCAGAGAAGTTTCGCGAAATCGACGCCGATGAACCCCGCGTAGTGATCGCCGGCATGGGCCGGATGGGCCAGATTGTGGCGCGTATCCTGCGGGCGCAGAACATCAAGTTCGTGGCCCTCGACACTTCGGTGGAAACCATCGAGCTGTCGCGCAGCTTCGGTGGCGTACCGGTGTTTTACGGCGACCCGATGCGCCCGGAAATCCTCAGCGCAGCCAAGGTCGGGGAAGCCGAGTTCTTTGTCATCGCCACCGACGATCCCGACACCAACATCAAGACTGCCGAACTGGTGCACAAGCTTTATCCGCACATCAAAATCATCGCCCGCGCACGTAACCGTCAACACGTACACCGGCTGGTGGATGTGGGGGCCCACGCGGTGCGTGAGACCTTCTATTCCAGCCTGGAAATGAGCCGACAAACGCTGATCGGCCTGGGCTTGACCCCGGCCCAGGCCGACGCGCGGATCCAGCGTTTCAAGCATCACGACGAACAGGTGCTCGAAGCCCAGCACGCAATTTACGACGACGCGGTGAAGGTCAAGCAGACGGCACAGGAAGCACGGGCGGAACTGGCGAGGTTGTTTGAGTCGGATCAGCTGGAAGAGCAGGCGGAAAAAAATTGAGTAGTCTGTAAGAAAGTCATCGCGAGCAAGCTCGCTCCCACATTGATTGTGTGTCGCTCACACATCTCCTGTGGGAGCGGGCTTGCCCGCGATGAACGATAACGCGGCGTATCGGATCAATAACGAACTTAAAGGACCCCCAATGGCAGCCGAACAATCCGCCCCCGCCCTCAAGGAAATCTTCAACGCCGAACGCCTCCTGCACATCGCCACCGAAATGACGGCGGTCTATCCCGCGTTCGATGCCGAAGCCTTCCTCAAACTGGCCAAGACCGGCCTGGCGGATCTGTCGGTGATGCAACGCATGGCCCGCGTCAGCGAATGCCTGCATGCGGTGTTGCCACTGGGTTACGAAGCATCGCTTGAACTGTTGCGCGCTCTCGCCCCGCGCCTTAACAGCGGCTTCGTCAGCATGTGCCTGCCGCAGTATGTGGCGGCTTACGGCGCGGATCGCTTCGATGTGTCGATGGACGCGCTCAAGTACTTCACAGCCTTCGGCTCTTCTGAATTTGCCATTCGCCACTTCCTGCGCAGCGATCTCGAACGCTCGTTGAAGCTGATGCACGACTGGTCACTGGACGACAACGAGCATGTCCGGCGCCTGGCCAGCGAAGGTTGCCGGCCACGCCTGCCGTGGTCGTTTCGCCTGGAACAGGTTCAGGCCGACCCGCGTCTGGCCTCGAACATCCTCGACAACCTCAAGGCGGACGGCAGCCTTTACGTGCGCAAGTCGGTGGCCAACCACCTCAACGACATCACCAAGGACCATCCCGAATGGGTGCTGGACCTGATCGAAGGCTGGTCGCTGGACAACACACACACCGCATGGATCGCCAAACATGCACTGCGCAGCTTGATCAAACAGGGCAACCTGCGGGCGTTGGCCATCATCGGCGCGGGTGGCAAGCCTGAAGTCGAGATCATCGATGTGCAAATCAACCCACCAGCGATTGGCCTTGGGGAAAAAATCACCCTGTCCTTTGCCGTCAAATCCACGGTCGCGGACAGCCAGCGACTGGTGATCGACTACGCCATCGACTACGTGAAAGCCAACGGCAGCACCTCGGCCAAGGTGTTCAAGCTCAAGGCCCTGACGCTGCCCGGTAATGGCACGGAACGTCTGAGCCGTGGCCAGCACATCAAGGAGCTGACCACACGCCGGCATTACGCCGGTCGCCACGCCGTGCACATCATGGTTAACGGCGAAAAACTGGCCAGCACAGCCTTCGAAATTCTCCCCTGAACAACCCCTCCCATAGGAGCTGCCGCAGGCTGCGATCTTTTGACTCCGTTTTTTTAAGAACAAGATCAAAAGATCGCAGCCTGCGGCAGCGCCTACACGGGGTTCTGCCCGAGCAGCAATTCTTGTTCGCGCTCACACAACTCCACCACGTAGTCCCACATCACCCGCAACCGCACGGACTTGTGCAACTCGCGGCGGGTGCTGATCCAGTAACTGCGCAAAATGCTTTCATCGGGAAACAGCGGCACCAATCCGGGATCATCGCTCGCCATGTAGCACGGTAAAACGGCAATGCCCAAACCTGCGCGTGCCGCCTGTTGCTGGGCGATAACGCTGGTGCTGTGAAAGACCACCTGCGGGTTGCGGCAGAAGCTGTTGAGGAACATCAGTTCCTGGCTGAACAGCAAGTCGTCGACGTAGCCAATCCACGCGTGTCGCCCCAGGTCTTCGCGGCTACCCAGCGCTGGCGAGCGGTCGAGGTAGTCCTGGCTGGCGTACAGCGCCAGGCGATAATCCGTGAGTTTTCGCGTGACCAGCATGTCGGCCGATGGGCGTTCGAGATGGATGCTGATCTCCGCCTCGCGGTTGAGAATGCTGACAAACCGCGGCACCGCCACCAGCTCCACTTCCAGCCCCGGATAGCGCTCGAACAGGCCGTTCATCCGCGAAGACAGGAACATGATGCCCAACCCTTCGGTGACCCCCACGCGGATTTTCCCAAGCGGCGCCGTGGACTGGGTGATTTCTTCCTCGGCCAGCAGCGCGACATTTTCCATCGCTTCGGCATGCTTGAGCAGCGCTTCGCCCGACGGGGTCAGTTCATAACCTTGGGCATGCTGCACGAACAACGCAGTACCGAGACTTTTTTCGATGGCCTCGATGTGCCGCGCCACGGTGGCGTGGGTGGTGTTCAGACGCCGGGCAGCGGTGAGCAAACGCCCGCTGCGCTGCAACTCGAGAAAAAACCGTAGGTCATTCCAGTCGAACATCGTCCATCCTTAGGTCGTCGTTGTTTAAAAACGCACAGCCGCTGCGCAAAAACTAACATTCTTTTGACGAAAGCTAACAACTAGGATGACCGACAACAAGAACAACAAGACGAGGTCAGGGATGAAGTCTTCCCTTGATGAATACGATTACATCGTGGTCGGGGCCGGACCTGCCGGGTGTTTGCTGGCCAATCGGCTGTCAGCCAACCCGCAGCACCGGGTGCTGCTGCTCGAAGCCGGTGGTCGCGACAACTATGCATGGATTCACATCCCTGTGGGTTACCTGTTCTGCATCGGCAACCCGCGCACCGACTGGTGCTTCAAGACCGAAGCGCAACCGGGCCTGCAAGGCCGCGCCCTGAGTTACCCGCGCGGCAAAGTGCTGGGCGGCTGCTCGTCCATCAACGGCATGATCTACATGCGCGGCCAGGCCGGCGATTACGATGGTTGGGCGGCCGACGGCAATCCCGGGTGGCGCTGGCAGGACGTGCTGCCGCTGTTCAAGAAAAGCGAAAACCACTTTGCCGGTGACTCTGAGTTTCACGGTGCCAGCGGCGACTGGCGAGTCGAACGCCAGCGCTTGTCATGGCCGATTCTCGATGCCTTCCGCAGCGCCGCCGAGCAAAGCGGCATCGCCAGCATCGATGACTTCAACCAGGGCGACAACGAAGGCTGCGGTTACTTCCAGGTCAATCAAAAGGCCGGGATTCGCTGGAACGCGGCGAAAGCCTTCCTCAAGCCGGTCCGCAACCGCCCCAACCTGACCGTATTAACCGGCGTCGAAGTCGACCGCGTATTACTGGAAAACGGCCGCGCATCAGCGGTCAGTGCCCGCTGGCAAAACCAGGCGAAGACGTTCAAGGCACGCAAGGAGATCGTCCTGTGCGCGGGTTCCGTGGGCTCACCGAGCATTCTGCAACGCTCCGGCATCGGCCCTCGCCCGCTGCTGCAACGCCTGGGCATCGGCGTCGCCCATGAGCTGTCCGGCGTCGGCGGCAATCTGCAGGACCACTTGCAACTACGGCTGATCTACAAACTGGAAAACGCCCGCACGCTCAATCAGATCGCCGGCAGCCTGTGGGGCAAGATGGGCATGGGCCTGCGTTACCTGTATGACCGCAGTGGCCCGTTATCGATGGCGCCAAGCCAACTCGGCGCGTTCGCCCGCTCAGGTCCGGAGCAGACCTCGGCCAACCTTGAATACCACGTGCAACCGCTGTCGCTTGAGCGTTTTGGTGAACCGCTACACCCGTTCCCGGCGTTCACCGCGTCGGTGTGTGACTTGCGTCCGCAAAGCCGTGGCCGGGTGGAAATCCGCTCTGTGAACCCGCAGGAAGCGCCGCTGATACAGCCTAATTACCTGAGCCACCCGGAAGATTTGCGGGTCGCCGCCGATGCGATTCGCCTGACCCGGCGCATCGTCGCCGCCCCGGCCCTGAAGGCGTTCAAACCGGTTGAATACCTGCCCGGTGACCGCCTGCAAAACGAAGAACAACTGCACGAAGCCGCCGCGCGAATTGGCACGACGATTTTCCATCCGGTCGGCACGTGCCGCATGGGCAATGACGCCGACGCCGTGGTCGACGCCGAGCTGCGCGTGCACGGCATCCCCGGTTTGCGCATCGCCGACGCCTCGATCATGCCGCGCATCACCTCGGGCAATACCTGTTCGCCTACGCTGATGATTGCGGAGAAAGCGGCGCAGCTGATCCTCAACATAGCTGTAAACACCAACCCTGTGGGAGCGGGCTTGCCCGCGATGACGGTATGACATTCAACATTCATGCTGGCTGATCCACCGCTATCGCGGGCAAGCCCGCTCACACAAGGACATCACTAGCTTCACGGACATCGAACATCACCCCTGCAAGGAATACGCAACATCAGTGGAACAACAAAAACAATCACTGTGAGGGATACCGATATGTCAGAACACGCTCAACCCCTGGAAGCCGTGCGCAGCGCCGGCACCAGCCAGGAAACCCAGAAAGTCATCTTCGCCTCGTCGCTCGGCACGGTGTTCGAGTGGTATGACTTTTTCCTTTATGGCGCCCTCGCGGCGGTGATCAGCAAGCAGTTTTTTGCCGGGGTCAACGACACCACAGCGTTCATTTTCGCCCTGATGGCCTTCGCCGCCGGGTTCATCGTCAGACCGTTCGGTGCCTTGGTGTTCGGTCGGTTGGGGGACATGATCGGACGCAAATACACCTTCCTCGCAACCATCGTCCTCATGGGCCTGGCGACCTTCTGTGTCGGCTAGCTGCCGACCTACGCCAGCATCGGCATCGCCGCGCCAATCATCCTCGTCGTGTTGCGCATGCTCCAGGGGCTGGCCCTGGGCGGTGAATACGGCGGCGCCGCGACTTACGTGGCAGAGCACGCGCCCATTGGCAAACGCGGTTTCCATACCAGCTGGATTCAATCCACCGCTACCCTCGGCCTGTTGTTGTCGCTACTGGTGGTGCTCGGTTGCCGCTACTTCACGGGTGATCAGTTCGAAGTCTGGGGCTGGCGCATTCCGTTCCTGTTTTCGATCATTCTGCTGGGCATTTCGACCTGGATTCGCCTGAGCCTTCACGAATCGCCGGCCTTCGTGAAAATGAAGGAAGAAGGCAAGCTCTGCAAATCGCCGATCCGTGATTCATTCGGCAAATGGGAAAACCTCAAGGTCGTGCTGATCGCCCTGTTCAGCATCAACGCCGGGCAAGCCGTGACCTTCTATGCGGCGCAGTTCTACGTACTGTTCTTCCTCACCCAGTTCCTGAAAATGGACCCGGCCGTGGCCAACGGCCTGCTGATCGTCAGCGTGACCATCGGCGCGCCATTCTTCATTTTCTTCGGCTGGCTGTCGGACAAGGTCGGGCGTAAACCCATACTGATGCTCGGCCTGTTGCTGGCCACGGTGCTGTACTTCCCGATCTTCAAGACCCTGGCCCACTACGCTAACCCGGCCATCGACCTGGCCAGTCGTCAGGCGCCGATCACCGTACTGGCCGACCCGGCCACCTGCACCTTCCAGTTCGACCCGGTGGGCAAGGCGAAATTTGACAGCCCGTGCGACAAGGTCAAGACCTTCCTGGTCAAGCAAGGCCTGCCTTACCAGAGCGCCGCGGCCCCGGCTGGCAGCGGTGTGCAAGTCAGCGTCGGTGACGTGAAAATCGACGGCTTCGACGAGGCAGCCCTGCGTGGCGCGGTGACCCTCGCCGGCTACCCGCAACAGGCTGACATGCAGCAGATCAACAAACCGATGATCGTGGCATTGATCGTTGCGCTGATCATCATCTCGGCCATGTGCTACGGCCCGTTGGCGGCATTGATGGTCGAACTGTTCCCGACCCGCATCCGCTACACCTCGATGTCGCTGCCCTACCACATCGGCAACGGCTGGTTCGGCGGGTTCCTGCCGACCGTGTCGTTTGCCCTGGTGGTGTACACCGGGGACATCTTCTACGGGCTGTGGTATCCGGTGCTGATCACCGGGGTGAGCCTGGTGGTTGGGATGATTTGTCTGCGTGAGACGCGCAACGTGGATCTGGACAAGAACTGACAGCCACCCTAAAAAAACGCCCCGCACAAGCGGGGCGTTTTGGTTAATCTGATCCAAAGGCTCAACAGCACTCACCCGACCGAGGCACCGGCATGATCATTTCCTCTGCATCCGATTATCGCGAGGCAGCACGTCGCAAACTCCCACGCTTTTTATTCGATTACATTGATGGCGGCGCCTATGCAGAGCACACCCTGCGCGCCAACAGCGCCGACCTGACCGGCATCAGCCTGCGCCAACGCATCCTGAAAAACGTCGAAACACTGAGCCTTGAAACCACCCTCTTCGATCAACCGCTTTCCATGCCGATCGTCCTCGCGCCCGTGGGTCTGACAGGCATGTTCGCCCGCCGCGGTGAAGTGCAGGCGGTGAAGGCGGCGCAAAACAAGGGCATTCCCCTGTGCCTGTCCACGGTCTCGGTCTGTTCGATCGAAGAAGTCGTGGCGCAGAGCGAGCAAGCCATCTGGTTTCAGCTGTACGTCTTGAAGGACCGCGGCTTCATGCGCAATGCCTTGGAGCGGGCAAAGGCTGCCGGGGTGAAGAACCTGGTATTTACTGTCGACATGCCCACCCCCGGCGCCCGCTACCGTGATGCGCATTCGGGTATGTCCGGGCCCTTTGCGTCATCGCGACGCATGCTCCAGGCCATGACTCGGCCCGACTGGGCGTTCAACGTCGGCCTCATGGGCCGCCCGCATGATCTGGGGAACATCTCCAAATACCTCGGCAAAGCTGTGACGCTCGAAGACTACATGGGCTGGCTGGCCAACAATTTCGACCCGTCGATCAGCTGGAGCGATCTGGAATGGATTCGCGATTTCTGGAAAGGTCCGATGATCATCAAAGGCATTCTCGATCCGCAGGATGCCAAGGACGCCGTGAGCTTCGGCGCCGACGGCATTGTCGTGTCGAACCATGGAGGCCGGCAGCTGGACGGCGTGCTTTCGACCACCAAGGCATTGCCGCCCATCAAGCAGGCCATCGGCGATGACCTGACGGTGCTGGTCGATTCGGGCATCCGTTCGGGGCTGGACGTTGTGCGCATGCTGGCACTCGGTGCCAAAGGCGTTTTGCTGGGGCGTTCGATGGCTTACGCACTGGCGGCCGATGGTCAGCGCGGGGTGGAAAACATGCTGGGTATTTTCGCCAGGGAAATGCGCGTGGCGATGACGTTGACCGGGGTGACGTCGATTGGTCAGATCGATGAATCGACGCTGGTGCAAGCTGTCAACGCCAATGCTATACATGCTTAAAAGTCGGCTTTCATGATTGGAGGTAGACTCACATCTGCCTCCCCCTCACTTCACCTTGTAACCCCGGACAACACTCAGCACATCGCATAGCAGCAACCCCAATCTTTATGAAAGCATTCAAGCATCCGAAATTATTATTAAGCATTCTCAATATCCGCATAGAAACTATTATCACGAAAATAGCTGATAGTTTTCTCCCAACCTCTAGTTATCGCCTTCTGCACCTCCGCACAGTATGAACTATTTTCATATAACCTTTCCAATTGGTTATAGCCACCTTTGAAATTTTCAACTTCTCCCTGCGACTGCAAATCAAACTTCAATTTAAGCGACGCATCCAATTGATTAGCCGTCCATAGCACCTCATGAACCCCATGACCCCCATCATAATTTAAGAACATCAACGCCCCCATCAAGACATGGCGCATATCCAAACCCAGGCTTTGCTTGTCATTCACATAGGACGCCCAATGCAAAATAACGCCCGCCGAGCCCGACACGCCTCCAACATAAGGCAAACCAGATTCAAGAGCGGTTAATGTTTCCGGACTTATGTTAGTAAAATCAGGTCGATAACTCATCGCAGGGCGGCTGGATGGAACCATCCAATCGTTGGCTAAAGCTGGTGGTTGATGAGCCTGAGTAGTCCCAGCTGTGGGAATGGTATAAGCAAGGGTAGGCCCTGAATTTTTTAACCGATTGACCGCTGGCACGATTATTTTTTTGTAGTTACTTGACGCCGTAACCATCCAAGGAGCCATTAGGTCAGAAGGTGTGTTCAAATTTTCATCTCGAACCTGCATGGAATTACCAACTTTCACTAAAAGATACTGAATCAAAATGACATCAACACCATCCACAGGTGGAGACTCCAACAATGCATTTAATGATGCAAACAAGTCACTTTGATCTTCAGCTTTCAAAAACCCACCTAACGCTGGCTTTAGTTCGCCCCAGAATCTTTGATCATCCCTAGCGCGAGTTTGAAGCTCCTTTGCAACGAGCAATATGTCCCCCTCTTCAAAAGCCATGAGGTGCCTGGCCAGTTCCAGTCCAAGAGCATGCGTTGTTGATTTTACTTCAACGGGCGGATTACTTATGAAGCATTCGACCATTGTAGAATCAAAAATCCGACCGTAAGGGTTGTCGTGGAAGCGAGCATATGGATGCCCTCCATCGAGCAGTTCGCCAGAGGCTTTCGGTATTATCGCCCAAAGTTCCGCAGCTTTTGCGACTTGACCTTCAAGAGCAACAGCCTTTACGTAAAGACTCTCCAATGATGCTTGCTCCGCAAACTCAATTGCGTTTTGCAAAAGAAAACTGACAGACTGAATACTCACATCTCCGCTCATCCATAAATCTTGCGCTTTTTTTAATAGCTCGCCAAAAACCACACCTCCACCTTTCTCGCCCTCACTTCGTAAAAGAGATATCCAATCTATTAAACATTCCGTCTGTGTTCGCGGCGCTTCACGAGCAGCCATTGATGCTCCTAGCATCTTATTAGCTGGAAGGACAATACTTGCACCAACTTCTGCAAGAACCTTACTCAACACTTGCGGAGAAATATCTTCACCATCTTCTCGAAGAGAACCTCCTTTGACCTGTTCCAGAACAGCAACCGCTTTACCTTGTACGAAAGCATCCAAAAACTGCCTTGAATGATCGAGCGTGTGCTGCAAAGCATTTACAACACACTGCTTTGCTCTATTCTTCTCGTTCTCACAAACAAGCACACGATCCTTAAAACCCAATTCAACAGCGCGCGTTATTGTACTCTCAGTGGCTACGAGCACCGTCATACTTCCAGCAGCATTGGAAAGTCCAATTAAATCGATTAGACCTAAAGGTGCATTTTCTCCACGACAGCCCTCTAAACTTGGGCCTACCACTTGAACCGTGATTGACTGTGCAACTTGCATTGATCTCACTTAACCTCAATTTTATAAACGTTAAAATCAGCCACACCCTACACCTTCAATCAAAATAATAAATTTCAAAAAAGGCTCATTTCATACACTTATCTGAAAAAGCACCCTCAAAGGTACGTCCAGCGCTCACAAAAATAATGGCAACACAATGCCTTGATAGTTGGCGCCAAGATAAATGGCTTTCGAAGAGTACTTCCACTTAGAGTGAAGCATGATCTGTCGAACCTAGTCGCGTTCCTTCGGCATGACGCTTATCGAAAGGCGTCCATCAAACCCCACGGTGACAACGCCGAGCGCACCAGCAACACGAGCGCCTACGGACTGTTCTAATCGTTTTCCGGCGCCTGGATCACGCAAAAGGTGAACAGCGCCAACGTGGCAGTAAAAATCAACTTGCCCACCTGTCAGGTCCGATCTCCTGCGGGTTTTAGGTTGCGCGCATGCGTGGCAAGCGCCGTGGCGTGAGGGAGCCGTCATGAGCAAATCCAGAGTCTCCTATTAAGTTGACGTACATTCTGGATTTTGCCCACAACGGGATAAACTGCTGAATCGTGGGTTCTTCATTGTTTGTAAAACGTCAATCACTCATCGAGTTCTACGACCTCGAACTTCACCTGATCCGGATAAAACGCGAGATATCCGCGAATCTGGTCCACCGACACCTTGGGGTCCTCGTAACTCCACACCGCGTTCGCACCTTCATGCCCCGGCACTTGCAGGCTGAAGTAACTGGCATCGCCTTTGTACGGGCAATAACTGGTGTGATCGGTGCGGGCGTAGTATTTCTCGTCGATGTCTTCGCGGGGCACGTAGTACACCGGCGGATAATTGGCCTCAAGCAACACCAGCGCGCGGGAGGATGCCGCGACCTGGATCCCGTGAAATTTCACCAACAGGCAACCGGGCTGCTCGGCGATGGTGATGACAGGGCTGGGACCTGAGCTTTTCATGGAATACGTTCCTCATGACGGTGATGAATCTGCAAGGACAAGGGTGCCACAGAGCAATTGCAGGACCGTGGCTTGCCCGCGATGGGCTGCACGGCAGCCTACAATCTGAGACCACGATTCATCAGGTATAACGCAAGTTTCGCTGCCATGACGGTCTCACAGCCGAACGGATTCCCCGGGCAGAGAAATCACGTGCAACACCAAGGCTGTACATCCATACAGATAATGATTGCTCCGGCGCGCATCACCGGCCATTCTGTGCACCTCCCCGGACACTGATCGACGATGGTGGTTATGCGGCTGTACCTCTGTGAAAAACCTTCCCAGGCCAAAGACATCGCGGCCGTACTCGGCGCCAGGCGTCGTGGCGACGGCTGCTGGCTGGGTACGGACGTCACGGTGACCTGGTGCATCGGCCACCTGCTGGAAACCGCGCCGCCGGATGCCTACGACGCACGCTACAAGCGCTGGGTACTGGCCGACCTGCCGATCATTCCGGACAAATGGAAAATGACCGTCAAGCCGCGTACCGCGAGTCAGTACAAAGCGGTCAAACGCCTGCTCGGCGAAGCCTCGGAGCTGGTCATTGCCACCGACGCCGACCGTGAGGGTGAAATGATCGCCCGGGAACTGGTGGAGCATTGTCGGTATCGCGGCCCGATCCAGCGCTTATGGCTATCGGCGCTGGACGACGCCTCGATCCGCAAGGCGCTCGCGTCGCTCAAACCGGGGGCGGAAACCTTCAGCCTGTACCACTCGGCGCTGGGTCGCAGCCGGGCCGACTGGCTGATCGGCATGAACATGAGCCGTCTGTTCACGCTGCTCGGGCGCCAGTCCGGGTATCAGGGCGTGTTACCGGTCGGCCGGGTGCAAACCCCGACCCTGCGCCTGGTAGTGGATCGCGACCGCAGCATTGCCGACTTCGTACCGGTCGCCTATTGGGCCATCGACGTGCAGTTGTTGCACGACGGCACCCCGTTCACCGCGCAATGGCGAGCGGCGTCCGAGGTGTGCGACGATCAGGATCGCTGCCTGAATCAGGCGCTGGCCCAGCAGGCCGCCACAGCCATGATGGGCGCAGCAAGCGCCAGGGTGATCAAGCTACGCACCGAGCGCATGCGCGAAGTAGCACCTCTGCCTTTCGATTTGGGCACCTTGCAGGAAGTCTGCTCGAAGAAGCTCGGGCTCGGTGCCCAGGAAACCCTCGATATTGCCCAGGCGCTTTACGAAACCCACAAAGTCATCACCTACCCGCGCAGCGACTGCGGCTATTTGCCCGTCAGCCAACACAGCGAAGCGCCCGCCATTCTCGCTGCGCTGAGGCAAGCCGATCCGGCGCTGGAAGCCTTGCGCGATCACCTGGAGCCCCATCGGCGTTCACGGGCCTGGAACGATGCCAAGGTCAGTGCGCACCACGGCATCATCCCCACCGCTGCGGCAAAAAACCTCGAACGCCTGACCGGCAAGCACCGTGCGGTCTATACGCTGATCCGGGCACGGTATCTCGCGCAATTTCTGCCCAACCACGAATACGACCGAACCCAGGCCGACTTCGACTGCGCCGGTGAAGCCCTGCGCGCGGTGGGCAAACAGATTGTCGAACCCGGCTGGAAACGCGCCCTGCCCGAGGCCCTTGCCCCGGCCAAGGGTCGAGAAGCGCCGGCACCGCAAACCTTGCCCAACCTGCGCGAAGGCATTGATTGCGCAGTGGCCAAAGTGCAGCTCAAGGATCTCTGGACACAACCACCCAAACCGTTCACTGAAGGCGACTTGATCAAGGCGATGAAAAACGTCGCAAAACTGGTGGAAGACCCACTGCTCAAGCAGAAGCTCAAAGACACCACCGGCATCGGCACCGAAGCGACCCGCGCGTCGATCATCCAGGGTTTGCTTGACCGTGGTTATTTAGTGAAGAACGGCAAGGCACTTTCCGCTACTCCGGCCGCTTTCAGTCTGATCGATGCCGTCCCGCGCGCCATTGCCGACCCGGGCACCACGGCCATTTGGGAACAAGCGCTGGACATGGTGCAGAGCGGGGAAATGAGCCTCGAAGAGTTCGTCACCAAACAGGCCGCCTGGATGAGCAAGCAGGTCAGCCGATGCTCCGGCCTGAACCTCACCATCAGTGGCCCGGCAAGTCCTGCCGGGCGCGGTGCCACGCCCTGGAAAAACAAGCGCAAGCCCACCAAGCGCAAAGCGGCAACTGCCAGCAAACGCCCGGCGAAACCAGCGAGCAAGGCTTAATCCGCCAACAACGCAAAACCTGTAGGAGCTGCCGCAGGCTGCGATCTTTTGATCTTGCTTTGAAAACCAAAAGATCGCAGCCTGCGGCAGCTCCTACGGGGATTGTGCGCACGCGGGACTATCCTTGATTGACGGACATCAGGAGCCCGCGGCCATGACCTCGATAGAACTGCACGCCGCCCATCGTGACGATCAGGCAACCATTGAAAACCTGATGCAGTTCTACACCTACGATTTCAGCGAATGGTTGCCACTGACTCTGGGCGAGTACGGTTTATTCCACCTGCGGCCCCTTCCGAACTATTGGCGAAAACCTGCGACGCGGCCTTTTTTGATCCGGGTTGACGGCGAACTGGCCGGTTTCGTGAGCGTGGATGACGACGTCCATCTGCCTGGCGCCCACTACAACCTCGGCTATTTGTTCGTCAGTCGGCGCTTCCGTGGCCAGGGTGTCGCGAAGTTTGTCGTGTCCACCCTCTTGAGCCGGTTTCCCGGTCAATGGCAGATTTTCCACATCGAGGCCAACCCGCCCGCGCGGTTGTTCTGGCACGCGGTGATGCCTGAGCTCAGCACAGGCCGATTCACTCGGCATTCCCTGATGATAGAAGGTTATCCCTGCACCTTTTACCGCTTCGAGACGCCCCCGCCGCTCTCTTGACTGGCACCTTGGTCCTGCTTTTTTTAATTCCCCGCGGCTTTGTCCGACAATATGTAGTGCTTGAAAATAATCACTACAAAACCGTTGACGAGCACGATTTGGCCTTGCATGATGCAGACGTCTCCCCGATCGGGAGTACACGCAACACGCTTGAGCAAGCTCGTCTGACCGCCGAGCTGTTTTTACCGGATACACGCTGCCCACAAGGCAGATTGAAGAAGCTGACCTGGCCTGAACGTCCAGTACAAGGACGAGAAGCGCTGGCGATCCATCCTCATGATGCTTGTGGCCGACCCTCAAAACGTCGGCAGGGGCCAAAGGTTATCGCCGCTTCTCTTCGTTGTGACGCTATTGCGTAGCAGTTATTCAACACGACTACATGCAACAGACGCAGGACCCCCGTCACTTTCGACGGATGACTGCTGACGTCCTGGTTTCGGTGCCAGGGATCAACTAACCGATGGGCTACTTGTATTAGCGAATCAACTTTGAAAGATCACCAAATGGTCAAGGGGGCTTTATCATGAATCTGAACAATCAACCTACTATCGAAGAACTGGCTCGTATGTTCGCGGCGCAAAAAGACAGCCACGACAGCCATATCCTGTGGATCAGCAAGTCGGGTCAGGTGCACATCGACTGCCTGTCGCCACATGCCCATGAAGCGGAGTTCGATCAGAACAACCAGAACCTGCTGGCCCGATTGAAGATGTACCGTCGCGGCCACGGCTATGTCGGCAAGAAAGCCGCGGCCGACAAGGACTTCATCGGCAATGTTCTGCAAACGCTAAAACAGGCTTGGGACTCGATGCAGAACAAGAACGAAGTTCGGGTGATTGATCGGTTCTACTAATTCAAATAAGCCACCAACGGCTTACAAATAAAAAGGGCCTGCTCCCAATAAGAGCAGGCCCTTTTTTATGTCAGTTAGATAACCACTGCAGGGGTGAGTGGGTTTGTGGTGCTTATGAAAGACCGGTCCCTAACACCAGATCCATAAACGCCAACGACGCCGCACTGTGGTAGTTGTTCTTGCGCCGAAGCAGCGCGGCTGCGCGTTGCGGCACCTGCCCCGCCCACAGGACTTTACGCAATGCACGGTCACCGCTGGCGATCGGCTCCGGGAGGATCGTCGCTACGGCGGTGTGGCGGATGACCTCCAGCAACGTATTGACCGAGTTCACCTCGATGGCCACCTTCGGCGTGATCTGCACCTGAGTGAAATACGCGTCAATACAGGTGCGGGTGAAGAACTCCGGGGTCAAGAGAGCAAACTGCAGTTGCGCCACCTGTTCAATGGTCAATGTGTCCTGGCTTTCGTACAACGGATGGGCGCGGCCAACCATCAACCCCAAGGACTCTGAAAACGCCTGAACCGATTCGATGTCGGCGTTTCTCACCTGATCGAACGCGATCGCGATGTCCAGCGAATCATCCATCAACCCGGTTTCGATGTCGTCCATCGACAGCTCGAATACCTCCAGGTGGATGTTCGGATACCGCGCCACGTAATCGCGCACCAACGGCCCCACCAGATACGCCATGAACGTCGGGGTCATGGCCAGGCGCAAAGTGCCCCGGGACAAATCCTTCACGTCATGCAGCGCCCGCTTGCCCGCCTCCAGCTCCACCAGCACCCGCCGAGCGCATTCGATGTAGGCCTGGCCCGCGTCGGTCGGCTTGACCGTGCGCGACGTGCGATCGAACAGGCTGACCCCAAGGGTCTCTTCCAGTTGCCGGATTTGTTGCGAAAGCGTCGGCTGGGACACGTGCAAGGCTTCGGCCGCCCGGGTGAAACCGCCGTGATCGGCGACGGCCAGCAAATAACGCAAATGGCGCAGCAGCATGGAAAACACCTTCTATAGGCTGAGCTTATGCGAAGCATTGTATATCGGTCTTGGACGCTATGGATGGATCAACAGAAGATGGCTTCACACCCAAGCAATCATCCCTGTGACAGGAGAACCACCATGCAACAGTCCCACGCCTACAACGATCCAAGCCTGGCCCTGACCACCGAAATTCTTGACGCCAAGGCGCGCAAAAACCTGTCTTGGCAAGACCTGACTGACGGCACCGGCCTGGGCCTTGCCTACGTCACCGCCGCCCTGCTCGGCCAACACCCGCTGCCGCAAAATGCAGCCGAAGTGATCGGTGAAAAACTCGATCTGAACGCCGACGCTGTCGCTCGCCTGCAAATCATCCCGCTGCGTGGCAGCCTTTCGGGTATCCCGACGGACCCAACCATCTACCGCTTCTACGAGATGATTCAGATCTACGGCACCACCTTGAAAGCCCTGGTTCATGAGCAGTTCGGCGACGGCATCATCAGCGCGATCAACTTCAAACTCGACATGAAGAAAGTCGAAGACCCGGAAGGCGGCTCGCGCGCCGTGATCACCCTCGACGGCAAGTTCCTGCCCCTGCGCCCGTTCTAATTCGACGCTACGGGTAGCAGCTGCCGAGCCCGCGAGGCTACGTTCGAGGACGCAGTCCTCGCCAATCCTTGCGACTGCTTCGCAGCCGGACGCAGCCTCGCGGGCTCGGCAGCTGCTACAGACTCAACTATGAGGAAGTCTCCATGAAATCGCTCATCGAAGGTTTTTTGAAGTTCCAGAAAGAAGCCTTTCCGCAACGCACCGACCTGTTCAAACACCTGGCCACCACGCAGCACCCGGGCACCTTGTTCATCACCTGCTCCGACAGCCGTGTAGTGCCCGAACTACTGACGCAACAAGAACCCGGCGAACTGTTCGTGATCCGCAACGCCGGCAACATCGTCCCTTCCTACAGCCCCCATCCGGGTGGTGTGTCGGCCACCGTCGAGTACGCCGTTGCCGTGCTCGGCGTCACCGATATCGTAATCTGCGGCCATTCGGATTGCGGCGCCATGACCGCTGTCGCCAAGTGCACGTGCATGGATCACCTGCCCGCCGTCAGCGGCTGGTTGCAACACGCCGAGTCGGCGAAGGTCATCAACGAATCACGACACCACGCCAACGAAGCAGCGAAAGTCAGCTCAATGGTGCGTGAGAATGTGATCGCGCAGCTGGCGAATATTCAGACTCACCCGAGCGTGCGGCTGGCTCAGGAAAAAGGCCTGTTGAATTTGCACGGCTGGGTGTACGACATCGAAACCGGTTCGATCGATGCACTGGATGGCAGCAGCCGCAATTTCGTATCACTGGTCGAGCACCCGACCACTTGCGCCGTGTTTGGCCAAGCGGTCGATGCCGCGTAAAGAAGGCTGGAGCGGCGGATCAAGGCACCTGAGGCGTCTCGAACCATTCGCGGGACGGGGTCGGGAAGCGCATTTTCTGACGGACCTGTGCAGCGTTGCGGATGCCGGTCAATTGCTCCAGCAACACAAACGCGACTTCGGTCGCGGTGCCGGGTCCGCTGGACGTAATCAGGCGACCGTCGACCACCACGGGGCGATCGACAAAAAAAGCACCGGTTTCCAGCAACTGGGTTTTGCGTTTGCCGCCTTCCTGATGGTACGTCGTCGCGCGCTTGCCTTGCAGGACACCGGCCACACCCAGGCAAATCGAAGACACGCAGACACTGGCCAGCGGTTTATCGGCCTCGGCAAAGTGACGGATGGCCGCCAGGAACGGTTCACTCAAGGCTTCTTCGTAAAACCCTGACGGCTCAAAACCGCCGGGAATCGCCAGTGCATCGAAGCTGTCCAGATCGAGTTCCTCCAGCAGATGCGCAGGATTGAGCGACAGGCCGAAGGTCGTAGTGATCGTTGGCCGAAGACCCGCATGAATCAACTCCACAGGCTGGTCACCGATCAGGTTGGCCCAACCGAGTACGTCGGTAAAAGCCGCCATTTCCAACGGTTCAACGCCGTTGGCCAACAACATCAGGACACGTTTCATTGGGCACATCCTCCATCGCAAGCATGATTGATACAGTGCAACGCATGCTGGGCTTTGTTGGCGGGCAAAAGAAGGCTCAGAAAACGCAATCGACTGTTTCTTTTCCTGAAACAGTTCGGCGACCACCCGTCATGGGCGGCCGCGCAAAGAAGGTCTTAGCGTTTGACGCCCAGATCAATCTGGGTCATGCGGCTGCGAATGGTGAACACGCCGTCGCCCGAGAGAATCGCACTGCGCGCAAACAGGCGCCCGCTCTCCCAGTTCGACAAACCCAGTTCCGGCTTGTTGAGTGCGTACTGGCCATCGACCCAACGGGTGATGCCGTTGCCAACAAAAGGCGCGTTGACGGCGTTGTAGAAGCGCTCTTGCGTCGCGGCATCGTCGCTGATCAGCGACACAGTGAACTGCGGGCTGTAGCGATTGAACAAGGCAATCGCGCTGTCCAGGTCGTCGACAATTTTCAGGCTGACTTCCGGGGTTTCTTCCCACTCCCACTCGCGACCCAGTTGATCCTCGGGCAGCGGTTCGGCCAGTGCTTCGGTCTGGTAGCCTTCGGCGCGGTAGACTTCGACGGTCGCGTTCTGCCAATCGGCAGGCAGGAACGACTCGCTGCCTTCGACGATGTGCAATTTGCAGCCCTGACCACGTGCCTTGCCAGCCTGTTGCAAGGCATCGAGAAACAGCGGCACCAGTTCGCCGGCACGGTCACGTTGGATCAGGCAGACATTCAGGGTGTTACAGACTTTGCGGTCGAGGGAATTGCGCACCACGCGGGCGAAACGGGTGGCATCGGCGTCGGTATCCGCGATCAGCCAGGCGCCACCGGTGCCGTGCAGGCTGACGGCGGTGCCGGCCTGTTGCGCGATGCTGCCCAGCTGGCTGACGGCGCGACCCGAACCACGGGCCACGGCCAGCGATAGGCGCCGGTCGGCGAACATCGCCCAACCGGCGGCATGGTTGACGCTTTCCACCAGCGACACAGCGCCACTCGGCAACCCGGCATCGGCGAGCGCCGGATTCAGCGCATGGGTAACAATGGCCTGGGCAGTGCCCAACGCATCGCTGCCAATACGCAGTACCGCCGTATTACCGGTGCGCAACACACCCGCGGCATCCGCGAAAACATTCGGCCGGCCTTCGAACACAAACGCAACGATGCCCAGCGGCGACACCACTTGCTCGACCTTCCAGCCGTCGTGCTCGACGCAGCTGATCACTTTGCCACGCGTAGCCGAGGCATCGCGCCAGGCGCGCAGGCCGGCAATCATGTCGCGGCGCATGCGTTCATCGGCCAGCAAACGCGTGGTCGAACGACCACGGGCCTTGGCCCGCTCGATATCGGCCTGGTTGGCCGCTTCGATCAAGGCCCAGCAATCCGCAGTTTCCAGGCGTTGGGCGAACAGATCGAAGAAGTGGCTGATCGCCTGATCCGACACCGCCGACATCGCGCCAAACGCTGCTTCTGCACGCTCGATGGCCACGGCGGCCGCTTGCTGGTCAGCCACCGGGATCAGCAGCAGTTCACCGCTGACCTGCTCCACCAGCAGGTGGTCTCCGGGTTGAAAGCGTGCCGCCAGTTCGGGGCTGACCACAGTGACACGGTTACCGGCAAAAGGGATCGGCGTGCCAGCGACTAGACGTTCGAGCGCAAGAGACATGAAGCAGTTACACCATGCAATGGGCGGGCAGAAAATGTATAGCAAAAGTCCCCGAGCGTCATCCGCCACTCCCCCGCCCCCTGTAGGAGTGAGCCCGCTCGCGATGAGGCCAGATCAGTCAAATCAATATTGGCTGTCAGATCGCAATCGCGAGCAGGCTCGCTCCCACAGGGTTATGCCGCGTCTTCAGATTGCTACGTATCACAGTGTGTACAGCCCCGCCCCTGACACAACCGGCCTTCAATTCCGGGCGCACGAGACACATCGCAGATACACCCGCCTGATGAAATTCACTGGTCGCTAAACGGGCACACCGTCGCCCGATACCCCTGACTTGAAGGAGACCACAGTCCATGAGCACTTCGATTTCATCGGCCGTCAAAGGCCTGCACCTGAACCTTGACCGCGCCGGCAACTGGCTCGCGCCTCTGACGCTGCGGGTGTTCCTGGCCTGGGAGTTTTTCGAGTCAGGCCTGGAGAAATTCAACGGCGAAAACTGGTTTGCCGACATTCAGGACCGCTTCCTTTTCCCGTTCAACCACCTGCCGGCCACGCTGAATTGGGAGCTGTCGATGTGGGCTGAATTGATCTGCGCCCTCGCCTTGCTGGTCGGTTTGGCCACACGATTTTCGGCCATCAGCCTGATCGTGGTCACCATTGTCGCGACCGCCGCCGTGCACTGGCCGGCCGACTGGTCGAGCTTGAGCGAACTGGCCCAGGGTTACTCGATCACCAACAAAGGCTACGGTAACTTCAAACTGCCGCTGATTTATCTTGCCGCGCTGGTTCCACTGGTGTTCACGGGGCCTGGCAAGTTCAGCCTTGATACGTTGTTGGCGCGGTTCTTCTGGCGTCGTAGCCACAGTTAAGAATCACCTGATCGACAAAAGGGGACTTGCATGAAGTCCCCTTTTTTTACCTTCTTGGCCGATGCCCAGTCAGAGCTGTCCGGCCACCGCCATGTTCACAAATCGCGTATCGAATCGCAGCTTGATGTTGTTCGTGTCACCCAGGGTCGAACCATCGGCGAACTGCATGCCCACTGCGTCAGCACTGGTAGCTGCCTGACCGAGCAAGCCCTTGGCGAAAGAGAACGTGCGAACCTTGTCCATGGTCTGGCGAATAGCGTCGGAATTGGCAAACTCAAAGGCTGTGGCGGGCGTGTAGAAGAGCATGGTCTGCGTGAGTTGATCTTCGTAACCCTTCAGGTCAGTACCCGAGCGCTCGGCCATTGAAGTGCGCGCGGCGAGCGCCTTTTCGTTGTCGCCGGACATCAATTGCAAGGTCTCGAACCATGCGCCCACCAGCGCCTTGCCCAACTCAGGATTGGCCGCCAGCGTCTCGGTGTTGACCGCCATCATGTCGATGATTTCCCCCGGAATCTCTTTGGACGTGAAGACTTGAGTCGCCGTGGGTGACTGCTTCATCACCATGCTCAACTGTGGGTTCCACAGCGCGGCTGCGGTAACGCCAGTGGTGGAGAAAGAAGCCACCGCATCAGCGTCGGAGGTGTTCATGATCTTGATGTCGCGCTGGCTTAGACCATGAATATCCAGAGCCCTGGACATCAGGTAGTCGGACACCGACAGCTCCACCAGATTGACTTGCTGCCCTTTTATATCGGCGAAGGTCTTGCCGTGCTTGAGGATGATGGCATCGTTGCCGTTGGAGTAATCCCCAAGGATCAAGCCGGTGGTATCCACGCCGTTCGCGCTCGGAATGGTCAACGCATCCATGTTGGTCATACCGCAGGCATCGAATGCGCCCGCGGCGTACTGGTTGATCGACTCGATGTAGTCATTGAGCTGAACCAGTTCGATTTTGATCCCGTACTTTTTTGCCCACTTGTCGATGATCCCGTGTTCGCTGGCATAGCCCCACGGCATCCAGCCGGAATAGATCGACCAGGCAACCTTGAACTCCTGCTTTTTCTCAGCGGCCGACGCGCCGAAAGCCAGACAGGCCAATGCCAGCAACACAGCAGTGAAACGGTAAAAAACGCACGAGAATGCCTTCATGGAAACCTCACGGGTTATGAATGGGGTGACGCGTTGGGTTCAAACGACTGGCCGGGTGTAACGGCTCAATGTCGGGGCTTCGCGCTCATACCATTGCGCAGCATCACCGTTGAACCCGGTGGCTTGCGCAAAATGGACAAGGGGTTCCAACGTATCGATGGCGAATATCCGCTCGCGGTCAATGCCATCGATCCGCAGCCGTTGGCTGACGTGGACGCCATCTTCCAGACGATCGAAACCATCCAGTGGCAGCAGCGGCTGGCTGACGCGTGCAGCGCAGGTCGAAAGGGTTACCGGGTAGCCATCGGCCAAAGAGCCCCGGGCGACCGAGGTTTCAAAGTTGAATGCGCGGTTCAGCCATTGCGGATCATCCCCCAGGCGCGCGATCATATCCCGCAGCATCGCGCCCTTCGGCTCACTCTGCAGCGGCTGCGCCCGCCCAAGCACCATCGCGGCATAATCACCGCAGACAATCAGGCCACCACCGCGGTGGCGCACGATGCCGCTCTCCAACTCCCGGTCCTCCAGCAGACGCAAACCGATCAATGCACCCGGCGCAGACGACTGCAGCCGCCAGTCTTCGACGTATGCACCACTGGGCGCGAACTCGATCATGCAGTTGCCGATGCGCTTCAACACACCGGGCTCGGGCCAACGGTTATGCACCTGAAAGGATGTATCGGTATGCCAACTGAGGGTGTTGCCTTCCCAGGCACACAAGGCTTCCCAACCTTCGTAATTGGCCAGTTGCTGCAACTCTTCAACACTACAGGCAGCCAGCGGCTTGGCCGGCACTTGATGTTGTTCGAGCGGCAGACGCAAATCGAGGGTGAAGTTGCGGCTTTGGAACCAGCAGACGTGGGTCTGGGTATCGGTCAGACCGTCGGCGAAGCTGATCGCCTGGCGCTTGTAGAAACCCAGCATCCAGTCTGGAACGCCGTGGGCAGGCTGTTGCGCGAAGCGGGCGACAAGTTCTGAGAGGTGCATGTCAAACCTCCATCGCGTGGGCGGCGCGACCGAAAGAAGACAGGCCCTTGGCGCCGTCCGGCAAGCTCAGTTCACCACTGGCCAGCCGCTGCTTGAGGTAGCGGAATGTCTGCAAGGTTTGCGCGTAGAGATGGTCGCCACAAACGAGCGGACCATAACGGCCAGGCGTTGCCGCGTCGACCAGCTGAGCGATAGGTTCAATGATCGTGTCGTAATCACAGGCACAGAACATCGGGAACGAAAAACGCTCCTCGGCGACTTTACGAACCCGGTGGGAAGTCGCTACGTACCGGCCATTACTCAGTACTTCCAGCATGTCGCCAATGTTGATGACAAATGCTCCGTCCACCAACGGCACGTCGATCCACTGCCCTGCCCCGTTGAGGACTTCCAGGCCCGGAGCCGTCGGCAACAGAATCGTGAAGCACTCATAATCCGTGTGCGCACCAATGCCGGGACGATCTGTCGGTGCCTGCGGCGAGAAGGGATAGTGAATCAACCGCAGCTGGCTCGGTGGCTGTTTGACGTATTGGCTGATGGCATTTTCCGGCAACCCCAATGCCAATGCGAAACCGCGAAAAAGCGTGAGGCTGAGGTTGAACACCGCGTCGTAGTAAGCCTTGACGTCCTGTTTGAACCCCGGCAACGCCGGCCAGCGATTGGCGCCCAGCATCGGCCGACGTCCCTGGGACGACGGGTAATCGAAACCGACATCGAACGCTTCTTTGTGGTCGATGCTGCCCTCGACGAACTGCTCCTCGCCCTCGGGCACGTAACCGCTGTGATTGCTCGAATGCCCGATGTAGTCCTGCATTTTCTGTTCGAGCGGCTGCGCAAAGTACTCCGCCGCTCGCTGCTTGAGACCATTGATAACCTGCGGATCGATGCCGTGCCCGGTCACGTAAAGAAAGCCCGCTTGCGAGGCGGCATCTCCCAGGGCGGCAGCAGCTTCGGCCCGATCAGCCGGGGTCGTCGAAAACAGCCCGCGAATGTCCACGAGGGGCAGCGTCTTGAAGGCTGAATGCGGGGTGATTCGAGGCATGGGCACCATTAGTAACCTCCTGATGATTAGTCAAAATGTCACC
This sequence comes from Pseudomonas azerbaijanoccidentalis, assembly GCF_019145495.1. Classification (GTDB taxonomy): domain Bacteria; phylum Pseudomonadota; class Gammaproteobacteria; order Pseudomonadales; family Pseudomonadaceae; genus Aquipseudomonas; species Aquipseudomonas azerbaijanoccidentalis. Next base: position 981,096 of record NZ_JAHSTU010000001.1, read on the forward strand.
TGGTCGTCCAGATCCCACAAAGCCGTGAGGCCTCCGGGTCGTCCCGGATCTATCGCACCCGAAAAGGTGCGGGAGGGACTGAGCAATGTGCGTGCCACGTCAGTTGTGGCACGCAGGCTTTGCGTTTATCTCGTTGATTCTGAATAGGTATATGCGCAGTTTGCGGAATCGGAAGCATTCCTGCCGATATACGCAAGGCACCAGAATGGAACCTTGAAGCCCTGATTAATGCACAGCAAAGGACGCCCCGTTGAATCGATAGACCGTGGACGCCGGCCCCGGATGACACTGCCCGTTATCCGCCTCCACTCCGACAATCGACCACAAGGCTCTGGAGTTCTCCCCCAGTTCCCGCGCAGCCTCAGGCTTGAAGCAGCGACTCAGCACCTCATCCGGCACCAATGCGTAATCCTTGGGATGCTCTCGCAGCCATTGCGCCGCTCGCTCCACCGTCGAATCGAGCATGCCGAAATGCACGATCGGCTGGCGGGCAAACAGCCAGTGCCCCTCGCTCCAGTTGACCAGTACCAGGTCGGCGCCATGGGTCAGGGTGTTGGCCTGCGCCATGATCGTCTCATTGGGGTTGGTACCGTCCCTGATCGGTTCGACAAAGCCCCGGGCGAACCACAGCACAAACCAGGTCGCAACCAGCGCCGGGAACACTTTTCGAAAACGCGGACGCTGGCGGAACCAGCGTTGCAGCAGCCACGGTACCAACGGCGCGGCCACCAACACCAGCGCGGGCAGCGCCGGGTAAATGTACAGTTTGCGTTTGCCGCTGCTGATACAGAAAAACAGCACGACCAATGTCACCCAACCCAGCAACACCAGCACCCGACCGTCGCGCTTTTGCAACTGACGACGCCACGCGGGCACCAGCCATGGCAGCACCAACACCAGCGGCAGCCAATATTGCGGAATGACGTTGGTGAAGAAATACCAGAATGGCTCACGGTGGTGCCACGCGGCGGCGTAGCGGCCTGCGGTCTGGCGCAGGAGGATTTCCCGCGCATAGGCAATTTCTTCAGTGCTGCCGTTGAGCACAATGGACACGGCCAAAGGCAGTAACCAGATGGCAATAGCGGCCAGCATCAGCACACATCCAAGCAGCCATTTGCGTGCCTCACCCGGCATCGCCACCACGCCAGGCCAGCCTTGGCGAACGGCATACGCGTAGGGAATCAGCATCAGCGCCGGCAGAAATCCCACGCCTTTGGTGATCACGCCGATGCCCATCGCCGCGCATCCCACATAGAACCAGCGCCAGGCCGGCCCGAGCAGCAGATGCCGCGCCAACCCGTACAGGCCGAGGGTGGTGAATAGAATCAGGAAGCTGTCGATCTGCCCGGTGCGCAGGATGCTGTAGGTCTGATAAGTCGCCAGGTACAGCAACGCGGCGATGCGCCCGATGCGTTGGCTCCACAAGCGACGGCCAAGGTCGTAGACCATTGCCGTCACCGTTACCGCCGAAAACAGCCCCGGAATATACAGCGCGATGTTCGGTTTGCCGGTCAGCCAGACGAAGAACGCCACCGTCCACATGAAGATCGGCGGTTTGTCACCGTAGATTTCCCCGGCCCGGTGAGGGATCAGCCACGAGCCGTTGTGCAACATTTCCAGCGCCACGCCGAGGAAACGTTCTTCATCCACGTTCTGCGCCTGACGCAGCCCCAGACCCGCGCCGATCAACAACAGGGCAAAGAGCATCAGGCCCAGGCACTCGACCCGGGGTGGCAGCGTTCTGCGCATGACTTATTCCTTGAGGTCTTTGCTTCTTTTGATCAATTGCAAATTGCGCAGGTAGACGATAGAGCCGAACGCTTGACCGACGATGAACACCGGGTCCTGGCGATAGATCGCATACGCGAACAACAACGTGCTGCCGACGATGCTCAGGTACCAGAAGCTAGTCGGGATCACGCTGCGTTTTTTGTATTCGCTGTACAGCCACTGCAAGACAAAGCGACCGGTGAAGGCAATTTGGCCGGCAAAACCGACCATCAGCCACAGGGCTTCACGGGTCAGCATCATCCTTCGATCTCCTGCGCATGGGTGTTGAGGCGCGTGCGCCGGATCAGCCACCACACCCCCACCAGATCGAGAATGCCAACCAGGGCACGGTCAAGGTTGCCGTACTTGGAAACGCCGGTAGTGCGCGGACGGTGGTTGACCGGGTGAACGATCATGCGTCCGTTGTGCCGCTGGATCAGGGCTGGAATGTAGCGGTGCATGTGGTCGAAATACGGCAGGCGCAGAAAGGCTGCGCGCTCGACCAGTTTCAAGCCGCAACCGGTGTCCGGCGTGGCGTCCTTGAGCAAACGGCTGCGCAGGCCATTGGCGAAACGCGACGCCCAGCGTTTGCTGGCGGTGTCGCGACGGTTGACCCGGTGCCCGGCGACCAATTGCACGTCGACCCTGCCCGGTTAGCCGCGTACCAGTGCCAGCATTCCAGGGATGTCCGCCGGGTCGTTCTGCCCGTCGCCATCGAGGGTGGCCAACCATTGACCGCGCGCTTCGCGGGCCGCGTGGTAGAGCGACGTGCTCTGCCCCAGCGAACGCTCATGGTGCAGGATGCGCAAGGCGTCCAAGCCGTTGTGCTTGATCTGCCGCAGTTCGTGCAGGGTGGCATCGGTACTGCCATCGTCGACGACGATGATCTCGTAGGCCTCGTTGGCCAGCGCCACGCGAATTTCCTCCAGCAATGGCTTGAGGTTGGTCGCTTCGTTTTTTGCTGGAATCAGCACGGATACAAAAATGTCCTGGCTCATGGAGTCCCACAGCCCCGTGCGGACGCACCGGTCGGTGCGGTGTTGCTGCTCGATAACCACGCCTGTTCCATGTTCTGTTCCACTCATGACGTTTCTAACGCGTTGTTTGGTCAGAACGCTTGTAGAACAGAAATGTTTCAGTTTCGGTGGTCCAGATGCATTGCGAACGGTGTTCCCCCTTGAAAGCGACTACTTCGCATCCCCGCCTTGAGGCTTGTAAAACTTGAACAAACCGATGTTCGCCGTGTTGGTGTACTCCTTCGCCCAATTCGGTTTAACCGTGCGGTCATGGAAATACAACGCGCCTTTGGTGCGATCCGGCAGTTGCTTGTTCAGCGCCTTGCGCGCGATTTCCTTGGCCAGCGCGTAAGGCACTTCCTCCTGAACCGAGTCGGCGCGCCCGTCACACCACCAGGAAAACTGGCAGCTTTTGGTTTCCGAACCCTGCTTGACCACACCGCATACCGTATCGGGAAAACCTCCATGACCGAGGCGGTTCATGACCACGTTGGCCACTGCTTCCATATCGGCAGCGTCCTTGCCTTTGGCCTCCCAGTAGATCGACCGGGCGAGACAGGTAATGGCGTCGTCCAGCGGCGCCTTGCCCGCCGGGTCCACGGCCTGCACTTCGGGCTGGGTGATAGCTTCAGACTTAGGGACCGGTGCCGGACTGCTGTTGTCGGCAGCCTTCTGCTCAAGTACCTCGGCCTTGTCTTCGGCGACTTTTTGGGTTTGCTGTTGATCGGCGGCGAGTGCCGGACCGGCGAGCACTATCAGGGCGAGGCAGGTTGCTATCCAGTGATGGCGCATGGTTGGGCACTACTCAGTTGGCAGTTCGCTTGAGTGTAGTAGTGAAATGATTGCACTTGTGCCACAACTTTCGGGAAAATCCGTTGCCTGTGACAAGGTAACTTCGCGCATCATGGGCGCAGTCAGCTCAAGGGAGATTTCCATGCGTTTGCTACCATCCGCTATGCGCTTTGCCGGTGTGTCATTGGGCCTGCTGTTGGCCGCCAGCGCCGTGGCGAGCGAAGAGTCGCAGTTGATCGAGTCGATCAACGTCTATCGCAGCCAGTTGCAACGTTGCGCCGGCCAGGTTTCATCGGAGCTGCCACCCTTGGCAGCCGATCCGCGTTTGGCGCTGTCTGGCGCCAGCATCGGCAACCTGCAACAAGCCATGGCCGGCGCCGGTTACCCCATGAAGAACGTGCAGGCGATCAGCCTCTCCGGGCCGCGCGACGCGGCATCGGCGATGAAAGCGATTCAGGAAAGTTTTTGCCAGATCGTGCTCGACCCGCAATTTGTCGATGTCGGGGTGAGCCGACAGGACCGTGAGTGGCGCATTGTCGTGGCACGGCCCCTGTTGAGCGCACGCCTGGGCGACTGGCAAGCCGAAGGCCAGAAACTGCTGACCGAGCTGAACGCCGCACGCACCAAGCCACGCCAGTGCGGCACTCAATCATTCAACGCCACCACGCCACTGGCCTGGAACGCCACGCTGGGCAGCGCCGCCGAAGCCCATTCGCGCTCGATGGCCAACAACAACTTCTTCGACCACAAGGACCGCGACGGTCGCACACCGGGTGACCGCGCCGAGCTGGCGGGCTATAACTTTCAGCAAATCGGCGAAAACATCGCTGCCGGGCAAGACACTGTGCGCAAGGTCGTCGATGGCTGGCTGGCCAGCCCAGGCCACTGCGCCAACCTGATGAACCCGCAATTCAATGAGCTGGGCGCGGCGTATGCCAATGATCCGAAGAGTGATGCGGGCATCTACTGGACGGCGATGTTTGGTGCGCAGTAGACCCCATCATAGATCCGCTCGATCAAGCGGTTACTGATACTGATTGGACGTCCCTGCCGGATGCTCTTAGTCTGCGCACAAAGCCGTTAATCGCGGAGTACGCCACACGAGACGCCACGCGAGGATGTCATGTCAGAACGAGTCTTGATCGATGGGTTCTCCCGCCGCGTGGACTACCTGCGGATGTCGGTCACCGACCGCTGCGATTTCCGTTGCGTGTATTGCATGGCCGAGGACATGCAGTTTCTGCCGCGCCAACGGGTGCTGACCCTGGAAGAAATTTATCAACTGGCCGAAAGCTTCGTCGCGCTGGGCACCCGCAAAATCCGCCTGACCGGGGGCGAGCCCCTTATTCGTCCGGGCGTGGTGCAACTGTGCGAAAAGATCGCTGCCCTGCCCGGCTTGCGCGAGCTGTGCATGACCACCAATGGTTCGCAGTTGGCCAAACTGGCACAGCCCTTGTTCGACGCCGGGGTCAACCGCCTCAACATCAGCCTCGACTGCCTCGACCCGCAGCGCTTTCGCGAACTGACCCGCACCGGTGACCTGGCGCAGGTGATCAAGGGCATCGACGCCGCCAACCAGGCCGGTTTTCGCAACACCAAACTCAACTGCGTGGTGATGAAGGGCCGCAATGATCACGAGATCAATGATCTGGTGAGCTTCGCCATTGACCGCAACCTCGACATTTCCTTCATTGAAGAGATGCCACTGGGCACCATCGATGAACACAGCCGCGCCGAATCGTTTTATTCCAGCGCCCAGGTCCGTGAAAAGATCGCCGAACGCTACACTCTGATTGACTCCGCCGAGTCGACCCAAGGGCCGTCGCGTTACTGGCGGCTGGCCGAAGCGCCGCAGATTCGCCTGGGGTTCATTTCGCCCCACAGCCATAACTTCTGCGGCACCTGCAATCGGGTGCGGTTGACGGTCGAAGGTCGATTGCTGCTGTGCCTGGGCAATGAAAATTCGGTTGACCTGAAGGCCGTATTGCGTAGCCATCCCGGGCAGCCAGAACGCCTGGAGAAAGCCATCATCGAGGCGATGAAACTCAAACCCTATCGACACAACTTCGAAGTGAACGATGATGTGCAGGTGGTTCGCTTCATGAACATGACTGGCGGCTGAACCTCATGATTGTGAGACCCAAGCCAAACCTGATCGGCGTGCTGACTTCGCTCAAGGGTTCCATCGCCAAACGCATCGCCCGGCGCAGCCTGATGGTGACGCTGCTCGCCTCGGCCATCGTGCTCATCGAAACCCTGCACCCCATGTATTTTTCCAAGGTCAGTGCCACGCCCTTCACCCTGTTGGGTTTGTCGTTGTCGATTTTCATGAGCTTTCGCAACAACGCCTGTTATGACCGCTGGTATGAAGCGCGCAAAGCGTGGGGCGATGTGATCGTGGCAACCCGCTCGATGATCCGCGAAACCCTGGTGATCAAAGACACGGCGCAGCGACACCCGATTTTGAGCAACCTCTGCGGCTTCGCCCATGCCCTCAACGCGCGCCTGCGCCAGGAAAACGAACTGGCCGCCAGTGGCGACTGGCTGCAACCGATGCCCAGGAACGACACCACGGACATCAGCGGACAGATACTGATGCAGGTCGGCCAACAGTGCTCGGCACTCAACGAATCCGGGGCGATCAACGACTGGCGCTACACGCTCATGGCCAATCATTTGACCAGCCTGACCCATGCCCAGGCCGTGTGTGAACGGATCAAGAACACCCCGCTGCCATTCCCCTACACCCTGCTGTTACACCGGACCATTTACCTGTTCTGCATCCTGCTGCCGTTCGCCATGGCCGAACCGCTGGGCTGGCTGACACCGATTTTCACGGCGATTGTCAGCTACACCTTTTTCGGCCTGGACGCGATTGCCGATGAACTGGAAGACCCGTTCGGCCGCGACGAAAACGACCTCCCCACCGACGCTATCGTGCGCAACATCGAACGCGATGTACTGGCTGCGATGGGCACGACAGAATTGCCGCCTCAACTGGAACCGGTGGAGTTCGTGCTGAGCTGATAGCCATCGTGCTGGCGATGGGGCAGTCAATTCAGCACACTCCGCGGCCCAAGACCTTTTCCGCCTCGGCCAAAAGCTCCTCGAACGAGCCATGCACCGTGGGATCGTATTCAATCTGCCCAATGCTGAACCTGATGTCATAGCCCCGGTGCAGCGTGGCATTGCGCTCATCGAGCATTTCTTCAAACCGCGCCTTGATCGCCGTGAGATCCACGCTGCCGGAACCTGTGAGCAAGGCCACAAAAGTCGCACCTTCCAGTCGCCCGATCACATCACTTTCGCGGAAGCCGATGCGCAGCACATCCGCGAAGGTTTTCAGGGCATCGTCGCCCTCGGCACGCCCGAACAGGTAGTTGATGCGTTTGAAATCATCGAGGTTGAAGAACAGCAGCGTCGCTGGCCGTTCCAGTTGCGCGCAGGCCTCCAGGGCCATTTGGGCCAACGCCAAGAAGCCGTGGCGATTGGACAACAACGTCAACTCATCCATGCTTGCCATCTGCACGCCCGTCAGCGCCTGCTCAGCCTGGCGGGCCAGGTCGCGCAACAGTTCGCGCTCCTGTGCGGGCGTGCGCAAAGGGTCTGCGCAGACGCTTTTCTTGTGCGGCTTGCCTGAAATCAGCATCACATACTCCATTGGTGGGTATGTTCTTTAGAGCCCTCCAAAGCGGGTTTGACTCCCTGTTTACGGGCCGTTGGTCAGCTTCCCGTTACCGGGCACGGCCCACCGGCATCCGCCCAGAGCTTGAATTGCGTGACAAAAACATCGTGCGCCACCGGTACCGGCGCGCGATTACCGCCCGGATTCCAGCCCCACAACACCAGTTTGTCTTCGCTGACGTGCTTGATCAGCGCGGCGAAATCACGGTCACCATTGCTCCCGCGGTCCTTGATCATGGCGCACAGTTTGTCGGGAGGCAGGCCGATCCAGGCCATTTTGTGTGCTGCCGGCGGCAGGCTCCAATGCGGCGCTCCCGGTGGAGCCTTGGGACCGTAACTGGCCGGCGGATTGGCTTCGGCGTGGCAACTGGCGCAGGGCAAACCGGCCGCCCCTTTGCCGTCCATCCCCCGCACCACGTTCATCGCGTGGGGTGTACCGGCATCGAATTGCAACGGCGAGTCACCGGGAATATGGCAATTCTGGCACCGGGGGCTCTGGAACACCTGTCGCACGGTGTCGAACGCCTTCAGGGCCTCCTTGTCTTCGGCAAACAGCTCCGTTGTGTAGATAAACAGGCAGAACAGGGTCAGCGAACCCAACACCCAATGATGACGTCTCATTTCACACCCCCGACAATTGCAACGGCAGCTCCCGCAGGCGCTGGCCGGTCAAGGCGAACACCGCGTTGGCCACCGCCGGGGCCGTGGGCGGTACACCGGCTTCGCCGATGCCACCGGGTTTATCGCTGCTGGGCACGATGTGCACTTCGACCACCGGCATCTCGTTGAGGCGCAGCACTTGATAGTCGTGATAGTTGGATTGCACCACCTGGCCGTCCTTGAACGTCAGGTGACTGTGCAAGGTAAAGCCCAACCCGAAGGCGATGCATGACTCCATTTGCGCGGCGATGCTCTGCGGGTTGACCGCGATCCCGCAATCCACCGCACACACCACGCGATGCACGCGAATCGCGAGGTTGTCCTGGGACACCTCCGCCACCTGCGCCACATAACTGCCGAATGATTCGTGCACCGCCACGCCCAAGGCATGGCCGTCCGCCAGTGGCGCTTTCCAGTTGGCTTTTTCCACGGCCAGGTTCAAGACGCCCAAGTGCCGCGGATGCTCTTTGAGCAGCGTTCGTCGGTACTCCACCGGGTCTTTCCCCGCTGCGCTGGCCAACTCGTCAATCAACGACTCCATGACGAACGCCGTGTGGCTGTGCCCCACTGAACGCAACCACAACACGCTGATGCCGGTTTGCGGCGAGTGCAGGTCAACTTGATGATTGGCCATTCCCTCCAGATAAGGACTGTCCGCCACACCTTCGACGGACGTTTTATCGATGCCGTCCTTGACCATGGTCGCTTCGAGCGACGTGCCGGCCATGATCGACTGCCCGACCATTACGTGTTTCCACGCCACCGGCAGGCCATCGGCGCCCAGACCAACCTGCGCCTGATGCAAGAACGCCGAGCGGTAATAACCGCCACGGATGTCATCCTCCCGCGCCCACACGGTTTTGACCGGTCCGCCCGCCGCTTTGGCGACGTACACCGCTTCGGCAACAAAGTCCGATGTCGGGTTGGCCCGCCGACCGAAACCGCCACCGAGGAATTCGGTATGGATTTCCACCTGCTCGGGCTTGAGCCCGGTGATTTTCCCGGCAATCAACTGGTCCAGGGTCTGGAACTGCGTGCCGGTCCAGATCTCGCATTTGTCCTGGGTGATGTTCACGGTGCAGTTGAGCGGCTCCATCGGCGCATGGGCCAGGTAAGGCACGCTGTACTCGACATCGAGTTTCTTCACAGCCTTGGCCAATGCGGCACTGGTGTCCCCTGCCTTGCTGGCCGGCAGGCCCGGGGTGGCGGCGAGTTTGCGGAAACTCTCCAGCAGTTTCTGACTGTCGAGCCCGGCGTTGGGCCCCAGGTCCCACTCGACGTGCAGCGCATCACGGCCCAGTTTCGCCGCCCAGTAATGATCAGCGATCACTGCCACACCGGTTGGCACCTGCAGCACTTTGTGCACACCGGGGATGGCCAGCGCCTCAGCACCTTCGAAGGATTTGACCTTACCGCCGAAGACCGGCGAACGGGCGACCATGGCGGTCATCAAACCGTCGAACTGCACGTCCATGCCGAACTTCGCCCGACCGGTGATCTTCTCCGGTGTGTCCAGGCGCTTGGTGGGCTTGCCGATGATCGTCCAGTCCTTGGCTTCCTTGAGTTTGATTGACGCAGGGTCCGGCACCGGCAGCTTGCCGGCGTCATCGGCCAACTCGCCGTACGTGGCGCGCTGGGCACCGGCAATTACCACGCCGGACTCGGTACGAACCTGCGAAGGCGCCACGTTAAAACGTTTGGCTGCTGCCTCTATCAACATCAACCGCGCCGCCGCGCCGGCCTGGCGATAGCGGTCGAACTCCATCCAGGTCGAGGTCGAACCACCGGTGATCTGCATCCCGCCAAACCCGGCCATGCCGTAATCGGCGGCCGAGGCCGGTGAATGCTCGACTTTGATTTTCGACCAGTCGGCATCCAGCTCTTCGGCGATCAACATGGTCAGGCCGGTCCAGATGCCCTGGCCCATTTCCGAATGACCGAGCAACACTGTGACGGTGTTGTCATTGCCAATACGCAGGAACGCATTGGGCGCGAACACGTTGCCCTGATTCTCCGCTGCCGCGGCAAACCGATGGGCACCGGGGATGACAAACGCCACCACCAACCCACCGCCCAACACGGCAGTGCCTTTGAGGAAACCGCGACGCGATAACGGATTGAGACTGTTCATGACCACCTCAACCCAACTCGGCGGCGCGTTTGACCGCGGCGCGAATTCTCGGATAGGTGCCGCAGCGGCAGATATTGCCCGACAGCGCTTGATCAATGTCGGTATCCGTCGGCTTCGGGATCTTCGCCAGCAACGCCGCGGCCGACATGATCTGTCCGGACTGGCAGTAACCGCACTGCACCACATCAAGTTCGGCCCAGGCTTGTTGCACCGGGTGCGAACCGTCGAGGGACAGGCCCTCGATGGTCAGGATTTTTTGCCCGTGGGCCACGGCCGTGGCCGGGGTAATGCACGAACGCAGCGGCGCGCCATCGACGTGCACCGTGCAGGCACCGCACTGGGCCATGCCACAACCAAACTTGGTCCCAGTCAGGTGCGCAACATCACGCAAGACCCAGAGCAGCGGCATGTCCGCGGGGACATCCAGCTCCTGATCCTTGCCGTTTATATTCAGGGTCAGCATTGCGAAGATCCTCAGACTCACGGTGTTCTGAAGGGGCGTCGCTGTGGTGATCTGCAACCTACGCGCGCCTCGGGGTATCCATACAGCTAAGCGCAAATTGCTCGCAGGGCCGGGGTGTATCGACCACCGGTCATCGGTGGAGGGTTTACACAGCTGGCTCGTAGCCATTTACCTGTAGCCGCTGTGGAGCGAAGCGAGGGTGCGAGTTTTTGAGCGGGGACATCCGCGGAATCAGGTTGGCTGCTGGGGCGCCATCGCCAGCAGGCTGGCTCCCACAGAAGAGCAAAGCGGCGTACACCTGAGCTCTTCACCCCGAGCCTAAGCGAGGGGCCGTACGTAAGGGCGAAACCATAAGCAGCCGTTACCGCAGCAACGGATATGTCCTCAACAGCTCAAACCCTCGACCGAAACAAAACCCCGGTATACCGCAACAAAAACACCCCAAACCCCAAACACCAAAGCACCGCCGAAAGCCCCAGCCCCAACCCCGAAAACGGCACCAGCGCCACACGCAACAGACCCGCGAACAACACCAGAACAAACCCCGCAACAATCACTTTCGAAGGCATCAAAGCGCGCCCGGTATGCCCCAGACTCACCCGCGCAATCATCGCCAGAATCAACCCACCCACACCACCCACCGCCAACGAATGAGTGGCCAGACTCTGCAGCGGCATCCAGCCCAAATGCCACAACGCCATGGCAAAAACCGCCACCACCAGCCAGACATACGCCAGATACAGCGACCACAACAACGGCACATGCCACAGCCCCCGATCATGCCAGCGCCACAAGCGAAACAGCTGTAAAACACCCATCAACCCAAACACCGCCGCCAGCCAAAAACTCGGCACCTCCTGCCAGCCAAGGGCAAAAGTCAGCGCGACAAACAAACCACCCACCAGCAAAACCCGGGTCGGCCACGGATTGGCAGCCGGTGTAGCCGGCCGATTCAAACCCCGCTGAATAAAGAACGGAATCACTCGCCCGCCAATCAAACTCATCAGCCCACCGACCAGCCACAACGCCGCCAACACACCGCGTCGTTGCAGACCCACATCGTCGGTCCACAGCCCCCAAAGCGTCATCACCTGACACCCGGCCAGTAACGAGACCATCAACAACACCGGATAATTGTCGCGCTTGCCGGCAGCCACCAGATCACGTCCCAGCACCCATGCCAGCAACGGCAAAAATGGCAATTGCAAAAGCAGCAACACAACAGGCGAAACCGGCAGCGCCCAGGCAAGACGTGCGAAAAACCACACCAGCACCAGCCCGATCAAAGGCCAACCGTTGAGCCCCGGGCGCCCCGTCCAGTTCGGCACCGCCGTGAGCAGGAACCCGGCGATGATCGCCACGGCGAACCCGAACGGCATTTCATGGCGATGCCAGGCCAGCATGCCGCCCACCGGTTGCGCACCCGGTAATCGGCCGTATAACCACAAGGCCCAGATCGCCACCGCCAGCGCTGCGAACGCCGCACCGGCGAGAAAGAATGGGCGAAAGCCAAGGCTGAAAACCGGTGCAGCCGCCAGGTTGCGCATCAGGCCAGTGCCCGCGCCACAGGCTTGTGCAAGCGGTGCTGGGACAGCAGGCGCATGACGTAGCCGATTTTCAGCAAGGTTGGCCCGACAATGGTCATGGCGTGCAGCGACACCAGCGCCAGAATCGACAGATGACCTTCGTAGAGATAGGCGCCGTAGATGCCGGCCAGCAGCATCGCCAGGCCCACGCCGAGTACACGGCTGGAGAGGTGCAGAACGTTCTGAGGATTGCTGAAGAAATGGAACATTTTCCGTACTCCTGTAGCAGTTCAGTTGTACGTAAGGTGTATCAAGTCCCGTGCCAGTTTCTCAGCCCTTGTAAATCAGTGCCTTGAAGCCCATCAGGTCAAATCGACATCAACCAAAAATAGTCTTTATGACAAATATGGATGTCTTACTGACTACTTCATGCTGATTTCTCCAGCGCACCGGGCGATCTACGGCACAGCCAGGCAAGCCGAGGCTGGCTACGCTGATAGTCCAGCCTGCAAAAAACTGCCAAGGAGACCCGCCATGCTTCACGTTCAAAAAATCACGCCGTGCCTGTGGTTCGATGGGCAGGCGGAAGAAGCAGCGAAGTTCTATTGTGCGATCTTCGATCACGCGAAAATCACCGCCATCACTCACTACGGCAAGGCCGGGCAAGAGATCCACGGTCATGCGGAAGGCTCGGTGCTGACGGTCAGTTTCGAACTCGATGGACAGACGTTCACCGGCCTCAACGGTGGCCCGAACTTCAAGTTCAACGAAGCGATCTCGTTTCAGGTCAATTGCCAGACGCAAGAGGAAGTCGACCATTTCTGGGGACGGCTGTCCGCTGGTGGGCCGGTCGAGGCCCAGCAATGCGGCTGGTTGAAGGACAAATACGGTGTGTCATGGCAGATCGTGCCGGTGGCGATGATGGAGATGCTCAAAGACCCGGACACGAGCAAATCCCAACGCGCCATGGCGGCCATGATGCAGATGAAAAAACTCGATATCGCCGCGTTGCAACGAGCCTTTAACGGCGAGAGCTAATACACTCCGAGGCTGATCTGCCGAGGATTGACCATGAAGCTCAGCAAGCCCAAGGACACCGACAAGGCCCCGCGTTTCTGGCGCGATGATGCCCTGCCCTTCATCGAAGCCCGCGCTATCGCGGATGGGCGCGAGGTCTGCTACACCCGGCATTCCCACGAGCACTTTTCCATCGGTGCGATCACTGCCGGGCGCAGCACCTATGTCCATGAGCAATCGCAGTTCGAGGTCAGTGCCGGAACGGTGGTGCTGATGAATCCCGGTGATGTCCACGCCTGCAACCCGATCGACGACCAGCCCTGGTCGTACCTGATGCTGTATGTCGAGACCGCGTGGCTGGCCGACTTGCAGCATCAGCTCGGGTTCAGCGATGACCTGGCGTTTCGTCGCTTTGCGATCACCCATACCGCTGACACCGAGCTGTTTGCGGGTTTGGCGCAGTTGTATGAAGTACTGGTCGATCCGCTACAGGACGTACTGCGCAAACAGAGCGCCGCGGTGGAGTTTTTCACCGAGGTGCAGCTGCGGCTCAACCCTGCCGCACAGCCCCTGCGCGAACCCAATTCCAAACTGGAACGCGCCGCCGAATTCATCCGCGAACACTGCACGCAAATGCTCAAGCTCGAAGACATTTGCGAAGCGGCGCAGTTGTCACCGTCTTATCTGATTCGCGCGTTCAAGCAGCATTACGGCATGACGCCCCACGCCTTTCTGGTCAACCGGCGCATCCAGTTTGCCCGCGACCAATTGCGCAACGGCAAGCTGATTGCCGATGTCGCACTGGAGGCGGGGTTTGCCGATCAGGCGCATTTTCAACGCGCGTTCAAACAGCATCTGGCCGCGACGCCGGGGCAGTATCGCGGTTGATCACGGCAACAGCAGATACACCGCACTCACCGCCAGCAACAACGCCATGCCCCGGTTGAACCAACGCATGCCCGCCGGGTTGTTCAGGTACCCGCGCAGGAACGTCCCGGCGTAGGCCCAGCAGCCGACCGACACATAGCAGATCACCAGATAAACCGCCGCAAACTGCCACACCAGGCGCGCCTCGCCATCGGCGACAAACGCGCCCATGCCGGCCACGCAGGCCAGCCAGGCCTTGGGGTTGAGCCATTGCATGACGGCGCCGTACAGCATCGACGGTGCGCGCGCTGAATCCTTCGCCTCCAGTTGCCCGTTGTCAGCGGCCAGTTTAAAGGCCATGTACAACAGGAACGCCACGCCGGCCCACTGCACCACCTGAGTCATGGCGGGCCACAGCTGCAACAACTCGTGCAGCCCCAAGCCCATCAACACCAGCAACAACACGAACCCCAGAGTCGCCCCTGCCACATGGCGCTGGCTGGCCTTGAAGCCGAACCGCGCCCCGGAACTCAAGGCCACGATATTCACCGGCCCCGGGGTGATCGAAGCGGCCAGCGCAAACGCGGCCATGGACATGATCAAACTCATCGCACACCTACTCTCAGTCAATTGAACCAGGCCCCAAGGTAAAGAGCCCGACGGTGCACGTATTGAAGAAAACTGCCCCCGTGAGCGTCCGCTAGGCGTAATAGCCCACTACCCGCTTCACCTTCACCAAGGCTTGGCGCAGGGACTCCATGTCCACTGAGCCCAATGCCAGGCGAATGGCGTGGGGCACGTGTGTGGTGATCGCGAAGGGCTCGGCGGGCGATACCGAGACCTGTTCACGCATCAACGCCATGGCGATCTGATCGGCGCGGGCGTCTTCCGCCAAGGGCAGCCAAATGAAATATGAAGATGGATGACTGACGGTCTTCAGCCCCGCCAGCACCTCGCGCGCCAAGGCTTGCCGGGCCTGCGCATCCGCACGCTTTTGTGCTTCGAGTGTGTAAACGGTGCCGTCGTCGAGCCAGTTCGTGGCGATCGCCGTCATCACGCCCGGGGTGTTCCAGGTTGTCGCCATGACGGTGCGTTCAAAACCGGCGATCCAGTGGGCCGGTGCCGCGATGAAACCGACCCGCAGCCCGGTGGCGATGTTCTTCGACAAACCGCTCACGTACACCGTTCTTTCCGGTGCCATCTCAGCCACAGGGGGCGGTGCGTTGTCGGCCAGAAACGCGTAGGCCGCGTCTTCGATGATCGTCAGATCATGTTGCCGGGCGATGGCCACCAAGCGCTCGCGTTGATCGGCATCCATCACCCAACCCAGCGGGTTATGCAACGTCGGCATCGCGTACACCGCACGCACCGGACGACTGCGGCACAGTTTGTCCAAGGCAGACAAATCAGGCCCTTTGTCGGTGACAGGAATAGGCAAGACTTCCAGGTGCAGGGTTTCGGCGAGCGTCTTGAACCCCGGATAGGTCAACGCGTCAGCTGCGATCACGTCGCCGGGCTTGAGCAGCGTCATCATCACCACGGCCAGCCCGTGTTGGGCACCGCTGACGATCAATACTTGCTCCGCTGGCACATTCAGGCCGCGCTCGCCCAGGTGGCGCGCAACCGAGGCCCGCTCATGCAGGCGCCCGGCGTGGGGCTGGTAGCGCAACAGCGATTCCAGGTCACCGGACAACGCCAGTTGCCGCAGCGCTGTGCGCAACAGGTCGGCCTGGCCGGGCAGCGACGGATAGTTGAAGTTCAGGTCGATCATCCCCGCCGCCACCACCGACTGCGAAATGCCCTGACCCGGTGGCAGCGACGTTTCCCGGACAAAAGTCCCGCGCCCGGTTTCACCGCTGACCAGACCCATGCCCTCAAGCTCGGCGTACACCCGGCTCGCCGTGACCAGCGCCAGGCCTTGCTCAGTGGCGAGCTGTCGGTGGGTGGGCAGCCGCGTACCCGGCGGCAAACGCCCCGAGCGAATGTCGGCGGCAAAGGTATCAACCAAGGTTTTATAGCGGGATCGAGGCATGTCGCGATGTATCCATGACAATTTTTTGATTGTATCGATGAGCAACCCTACCATGAATTTCGTGCAATCAAACAATGAGCGTGAGCCACATGGAACGGACCTCAAACCTGCAAAACCGCACGCTGGAAAACAGTGCCAGCGGCTGGATCAATGGCTTGATCGGCGTTGTGATTTTCAGCGGCTCGCTACCTGCGACACGGGTGGCGGTGCTGGAGTTCGATCCGGTGTTTCTCACGGTGGCCCGGGCCACACTCGCCGCGATTCTGGCGCTGTGCCTGTTGCTGTTATTCAAGGAAAAACGCCCGGCACGCCATCAACTCGTGCCACTGATCATCGTGGCGTTGGGCGTGGTGGTGGGTTTTCCGCTACTGACTGCGCTGGCATTGCAATACGTGACATCGGCGCATTCCATCGTATTTGTCGGCCTGCTACCGCTGGCCACCGCGGTGTTCGGCGTGCTGCGCGGCGGTGAACGCCCGCGCCCGGTGTTCTGGTTTTTCTCGGTACTGGGCAGCCTGCTGGTGGTCGGCTTTGCCGCATCGCAGGGCCTGAGCGCCTCGCCACAAGGCGACATTTTGATGCTGTTGGCGATCCTGGCGTGCGGTCTCGGTTATGCCGAAGGGGCAAAGTTGTCGCGCACGCTGGGCGGTTGGCAGGTGATTTCGTGGGCGCTGGTGCTGGCACTGCCGGTCATGGCAGCACTGAGCTGGTGGCGGTTGCCGGCGTCGTTCAGCGGGATCAGCACGCCGGCCTGGTTCAGCCTGGCTTACGTGTCGCTGTTCAGCATGCTGATCGGTTTCGTTTTCTGGTATCGCGGGCTCGCCCAGGGCGGCATTGCCGCTGTAGGCCAACTGCAACTGTTGCAACCGTTCTTTGGCCTGGCACTGGCGGCCACCCTGCTGCACGAGCACGTCAGCATCGGCATGCTCGGCGTCACGGTCGCGGTGATCCTGTGTGTCGCCGGGGCGAAAAAATTCGCCAAGTGACGCTCAAGGTATGGAGTCGACCTTGTGCGTCGTCACGGCCGGATCGAGTCGGGGCTTAGCGTTCTCCATCGCCGCCACCAGGTCCTTGGCACCGGAGCCCCATTTCGAGATCACTTTGAAAGCGTCGGTGAAAGACACATCCAGCGGATGCACGCGGCTCGCTTCGAGGATGTACACCGCACCGGCCAACGGCGTCGGCACCGAGGGCACGAAAATGGTGTAGCGACCGTCTTCGAACACCTCAATGATGAAGGCCGGAACCAGCGCATCTTCGATCTCGACCAGTGCCGGCTTCCAAACCGTTTGCCGGCTGTCTCCTGCCACTTGTTGTGTCAGGCTGCGGAACAGACCGTAACCGGGAATCCTCTCGAACAGGCCCTTCTCGACGCGCTCGCGGGCCGATTGCCCCAACCGCGTGCGCAGAGCCGCGCCGATCACAAAGCAGATCAACAGCACCAGGATCAGCGATAACAGCTGCTCGGCAGGCAGCCAGTCAGGAAGGATGTTGGTGAAGGGCCGCACCAGTTGTCCGAGGGACTTCATGCCCTTGAGCAACACCAGGATGGCCAGGTAGATCGGGATGATGACCAGCAGTCCAGCGATCACCCGTTTGGTGAAGTACCCAAGTAACTGTTTCATGTGCACTACCCTTGTCTGAGGACTGGGCCGCGCGGACTAACGTCGGCTGATTGACGATAGTACGAGACCGCCGGGCTCACAAGGACAGTACCGGGCACCATGTACGGTGATTTCTCCCGCTGACTGTATGGGTCTGGCGCTGTGGCAGCCGTGATAAAAATACGGTTCTCGTCACAGGAGTCTGCCCATGGACCTCGCCACCCTCACCCTCTTTCTGCCGGCCTGCTTTGCCCTGAACATGGCGCCTGGCCCGAACAACCTGCTGTCGGTCAGCAACTCGACCCGTTATGGCTACCGCACCGCGTGCCTGGCCGGGGTCGGCCGCTTGCTGGCTTTCGCCGCAATGATCGCCCTTGCCTCGGCGGGCCTGGCGGTGGTGTTGCAGACCTCGGAGCTGTTGTTCTATGGCATCAAGATCCTCGGCGCGGCGTACCTGTTCTACCTCGCCTGGCAACTGTGGCGAGCAGACCCAGGTGTAGACAACGTAGTGACCGGTGCCCCCGTAGGCATGCTGGCACTGGCCCGGCAGGAATTTCTGGTGGCGGCCGGTAATCCGAAAGCCATCCTGATCTTCACCGCGTTCCTGCCACAGTTTGTCGACGCCACTCGCGCCATCACGCCGCAATTCGCTGTACTGGGTGCGTTGTTCCTGATGCTCGAATGGATCGCCATCGCGGCCTACGCCTACATGGGTCTGCACATGCGCCGCTGGTTCGCCAAGCCGTCGGGCAAGCGGATGTTCAATCGCTGCTGCGCGGGCCTGTTGTCGAGCGCCGCTGCGGTGCTGCTGATGGCGCGGCGCGCGTAAGGAGCGCCTGAGGGAGAGAGCAGACAGACAGCCTTGGCTTTTTTCGCCAGCATACGTATATTCGGATATCCATATATCTTGATAGCAATGATGAGCTAAAGATGAGCCCTCTCCCCGCCCCGAAAAAAATCCTCTTCATGTGCACGGCCAACAGCTGTCGCAGCGTATTGAGCGAAGCGCTGTTCAATCACCTGGCCCCGGCCGGGTTTGAAGCGGTCAGTTCCGGCAGTTTCCCCAGCGGCCGGCTCAACGCCCAGGCCGTACGGACGCTGCACGACCTCGGCATTCCGACCGAAGGTTTGTACAGCAAGGACTCGTCTGCCTTCGCCGATACCCCGCCCGACATCGTGATCACGGTTTGCGATAAAGCCGCTGGTGAGACCTGCCCGGTCTATTTCGGTCCGGCACTCAAAAGCCACTGGGGGCTGGGCGACCCGTCGGACGTCCAGGGCACCGATGAAGAAATCAAGGCTGCTTTCGCCGAGACGGTCGAGATCATCAAGCGGCGCTTTGCTGCGTTCTTCGCCCTTGACCTCAACAGCCTGTCGGACGCCGACCTCAAAGCGGCCCTTGACCGCATTGGAGCCCTGTCATGAACGAAGACTTGCCGAACCTCGACCTCGAACTCCTGCCGCCCAACGACGAAGACGGCCACAAGCCGCGCATTCTGCTGCTGTACGGCTCCACCCGCGAACGCTCTTTCAGCCGGCTGCTGACCGAAGAAGCGGCTCGGATTTTGCGCTTGCTGGGCGCCGAAACGATGATCTTCGAACCATCCGGTTTGCCGCTGCCCGATGATGCGCCTGGCGATCACCCAAAGGTCCGGGAACTGCTTGATCTGGTGCTCTGGTCGGAAGGCCAGGTCTGGTGCTCGCCGGAACGTCACGGCTCGATGTCGGCGGTGTTCAAGTCGCAGATCGACTGGATTCCCCTGACCCTGGGTGCGGTGCGCCCGACCCAGGGCAAGACGCTGGCCGTGATGCAAGTCTGCGGCGGCTCGCAATCGTTCAACACCGTCAACCAACTGCGTGTGCTCGGGCGCTGGATGCGCATGCTGACCATCCCCAATCAATCCTCGGTCCCCAAAGCCTTCATGGAATTCGATGAGGCCGGTCGGATGAAACCGTCTTCGTACTACGACCGCGTTGTCGATGTGATGGAAGAATTGGTCAAGTTCACCCGGCTGGTGCGCGGCCGCGAGGCGTTTTTGGTGGACCGTTATTCCGAGCGCAAAGAGAGCGCCGAAGAGTTGTCGAAGCGGGTCAATCAACGCTCGATCTGAAACAGTGACGTATGTGCGGAATTCTCTGTCGATTTTCCGGTGGAGACCTTCCGCCCCGCGCCTTAAGCTCAACCCATGAACCTACAAAGCACGCTACTTCCGCCCCACGCCGAGATGGTCCGCGCCATGCTCGAACGCGACACCGCCTACGAGGGGGTGTTCTTTACTGCGGTCAAGACCACCGGGATTTTCTGTCGCCCCAGTTGCACGGCGCGCAAGCCGAAACCGCAGAACGTCGAATTCTTTGCCCACGCCGATGAATGCCTGTCGGCGGGCTACCGCGCCTGCCTGCGGTGTAAGCCGCTGGACGCCGCCGCCATCGCCCCGGACTGGGTGCAGACGTTGCTCAAGTCCGTAGAGGCCGATCCCGAGCAGCGTTGGACCGACGCTCAATTGTTGGCCGAAGGCATCGAACCGCTGAAACTGCGCCGATGGTTCAAACAGCACTTCGGCATGACCTTTCATGCCTGGTTGCGCACTCGGCGACTGGGCATGGCGCTGGGCGGGATCAAACAAGGCGACTCCATCGACAATGCGGCGTTCGATTCGGGTTACGAATCCCTGAGCGGCTTTCGCGATGCTTTTCAAAAGTCGTTTCACATCACCCCGGGCCGCGCCGCCAACAGCGAGCCCTTGCTGTTCACACGCCTGACCACTCCGCTGGGGCCGATGATCGCCATGGCCGAACGGCGAGGCCTGGTGCTGCTGGAGTTTCTCGACCGCCCGGCACTGACCCGGGAAGTTGAAGAACTGCAAAACCATTATGGCTACGCCGTGGCGCCTGGACACAATGGGCATCTGCAGCAAATCGAACAGGAACTGGCGCAATATTTCGCCGGGCAGCTGACGCAATTCAACGTTGCACTGCACCTGCCGGGCAGCGAATTCACCCGGTTAGTCTGGGCAGAACTGGCGGCCATCCCCTACGGCGAAACCACCACGTACGGTGCGATTGCGGCGAAGCTGGGCAAGCCCGGTGCCAGTCGCGCAGTGGGCCTGGCCAACGGGCACAATCGACTGTCGATTGTCGTGCCTTGCCATCGGGTGATCGGTGCGGACGGCTCGCTGACGGGCTATGGTGGAGGACAACCGCGCAAGGCGTTCCTGCTCAGGCTGGAAAACGCCGCCGCGCAGATCACCCGGCCATTGGCTTTCTGAACGCTCGCTGTTTTCGTCAGCGCCCAAGGATGTTTGATGCCCGATCCCTACTTGCCTGCTACCCGGTTCCTCGCCGCCATTGATGACGACTGGCAACGCCATGTCAGCGCCGTCGGCCCGTGTCTGCATCAAGCGCACGCTGCGCGCGATCCTTACGAGTCGCTGGTGCGGGCGATTGCTTATCAACAACTGCACGCCAAGGCCGGTGATGCGATTGTCGGGCGCTTGCTGGCGTTGTTTCCCGGCCAGGCATTTCCTCGGCCGGAACAATTGGTCGCCACTGATTTTGAACGGATGCGCAGTTGCGGCTTTTCCGCCAGCAAGATCGCGACCATCCAAGGCATCGCCCAAGCCACACTGGACGGCGTGGTGCCGGATTACGCCACGGCCCTGGCCATGGACGATGAGGCGTTGATCGAGCGCTTGATCACCCTGCGCGGCGTGGGTCGCTGGACCGTTGAAATGCTGTTGATCTACAGCCTGGAACGCCCAGACATCCTGCCGGCCGATGACTTTGGCGTACGTGAGGGTTATCGAAAGCTCAAGGGGCTGGAGGTGCAACCAACGCGCAAACAGATGATTGAAATCGGCTTGGCGTGGAGCCCTTATCGGACGGTGGCGGCGTGGTATTTGTGGCGGGTGGCGGGCAAGTAGACTGCGTTATCGTTTATCGCTCGCAGGGAAACACCGCGCGCCAGCTATTCAAATCGCTTAAGGATGGCTACTGTCATCGGCTCAATGCGCATCGGCACAAGGAGCACAGGCTTGAGCGTTTCACCCGAACCGGAACACCGCCCGCCCGAGCCGATCAGCCTGCGCGAGGCTTTGCGCTTTTGGCTCAAGCTCGGCTTCATCAGTTTCGGCGGGCCAGCGGGACAGATTTCGATCATGCACCAGGAGTTGGTGGAGCGCCGACGCTGGATCTCCGAACGACGCTTCCTGCACGCGCTGAACTACTGCATGTTGCTGCCCGGTCCCGAGGCTCAGCAACTGGCGACCTACATCGGCTGGTTGATGCACCGCACCTGGGGTGGCGTGATTGCCGGTGTGCTGTTTGTGCTGCCTTCGCTGTTCATCCTGATTGCGTTGTCGTGGGTGTACATCGCCTTTGGTGAAGTGCCGGTGGTAGCCGGCCTGTTTTACGGCATCAAGCCCGCGGTGACGGCGATCGTGGTGCAAGCTGCCCACCGCATCGGCTCGCGGGCGTTGAAGAACGGCTGGCTGTGGGGCATCGCCGCCGCTTCATTCGTGGCGATTTTTGTGTTGAACCTGCCGTTTCCACTGATCGTGCTGGGCGCTGCGGTGATCGGCTATTTTGGCGGGCGGCTGGCCCCGGAAAAATTCAGGACCGGTGGCCACAGCGCTGCGCAAAAATCCTTCGGTCCGGCCGTGATCGACGATGACACGCCGCCGCCTGATCACGCTCGTTTCAACGCCCTGAAGCTGCTGCGGCTGGCGGTGATCGGTGCGATTTTGTGGACCCTGCCGATGGCCACGCTGACCGTGTTGTTCGGCTGGGACGGCACGCTCACGCAGATGAGCTGGTTCTTCACCAAAGCGGCGCTGCTGACTTTCGGCGGCGCCTACGCCGTATTGCCGTATGTGTATCAGGGCGTGGTCGGTCATTACGGATGGTTGACGCCGACTCAGATGATCGACGGCCTGGCACTGGGTGAAACCACGCCCGGCCCGCTGATCATGGTGGTGGCGTTCGTCGGGTTCATCGGCGGCTACGTGCTTCAGGTATTTGGTCCGGATCAGGCATTTGTCGCCGGTGCCGTCGCTGCAACGCTGGTGACCTGGTTTACGTTTCTGCCTTCGTTTTTGTTCATCCTCGCCGGCGGGCCGCTGGTGGAGTCGACGCATAACGAACTGAAATTCACCGCGCCGTTGACCGCGATCACGGCGGCGGTAGTTGGGGTGATTCTCAATCTGGCGTGCTTTTTTGCCTACCACGTACTCTGGCCGAACGGCTTCAGTGGCCACCTCGATTGGCCTTCGGCGCTGATCGCGATGGCAGCGGCCATCGCGTTGCTGCGATTCAAGCGCGGCGTGATCGAAGTCTTGATCGGCTGCGGGGTGATCGGACTGGGTGTGCATCTGCTGCGATGAATCAGACGTTTACAGGCGCCACTTTCCCCCCTAGTATCCAGACACGCCCGATGGCAGGTCACGCCTGCCACCGACGATTTCCAATGCTGGAAACATCCGTTATGAACCGCATTGTCAACCTGCCCATGGCCCTGAGCCGTTCCAAACTCCGTCACTCCGCACGTCCGCCGGATAGCACCCTGCTCGTCTAAGCGCGTCCCCCACGCGTCGAGCCCTCTCCCTCGCCAATCCTTTGCCTGCATGCCCCGGGTCTTTGTATCCGTCGTCGTGCCGAGGCCTGAATCCGTGCGTCCGCAGGACGCCAACGTGAGTGACGAACCATGAAATTCGCAGCCCTTGAAGACGCCCAGACTTTTCTGACGAACAACCCCGATATCGACATGATCGAGCTGTTCATTCTCGATGCCAACGGCGTGCCGCGTGGCAAACTGTTGCACCGCGAAGAACTGCTGGCGGTGTATGAAAGCGGTCGTCCACTGCCCAGCACCATCCTCGGCCTGACCTTGCAGGGCGATGATGTCGAGAACTCCGGGCTGGTCTGGGACGTGGGCGATATCGACTGCCGCGCCTACCCGCTCGAAGGCAGCCTGGTGCGCTTGCCATGGCGGCAGATTCCAACGGCGGCGGTTCAAGTCAGCATGCACCCGCAAGAAGGCATGCCCGCCAGCATCGCCGACCCGCGTCACCTGCTGATCAGCGTGATTGACCGTCTGAAGGCTGAGGGTTATCACCCGGTAATGGCCTGCGAGCTGGAGTTCTATTTGCTCGATGCCAAGCGCGATCACCAGGGCCGCCCGCAACCGGCGCTGGACGCTGACGGTGGTCGACCGCGACACACACAAGTGTATGGCTTGCGCGAGCTGGAACAGATTGAACCGTTCCTCGCCGACCTGTACGCCGCGTGCAAACTCCACGGCATTCCGGCGCGCACGGCGATCTCCGAATACGCGCCGGGCCAAGTGGAAATTACCCTGGAACACGGCGATGCCTTACAGGCGATGGATCAGGCGGTGCGCTACAAACGCCTGGTCAAAGCCGTGGCCCACAAGCACGGTATGCAGGCAACGTTCATGGCCAAGCCGTTCGATCATCTGGCGGGCACCGGCATGCACATGCACGTCAGCATCGCCGATGCCGAGGGCCGCAACCTGTTTGCCTCCGAAGACCCGGCCGGCACGCCATTGTTGCGCACAGCCATCGGCGGCATGCTCGCCTCGTTGCTCGATTCATTGCTGCTGTTTTGCCCCAACGCCAACTCCTACCGGCGTTTCCAGGCCAACAGCTATGCGCCGCTGGCCCCGACCTGGGGCGTCGACAACCGTACCGTAAGCCTGCGCGTTCCGGGCGGCCCGGCCAACAGCCGGCACATCGAGCACCGCATCTGTGGCGCCGACGCCAACCCGTATCTGGCGGCAGCGGCGATCCTCGCGGGCATTCATCGCGGCATCAGCGAAAACCTCGATCCGGGCGAGCCTGTGGAAGGCAACGGCTACGCACAAGCCACACAATTGCTGCCCACCGACTGGCTGACCTCGCTGACGGCACTGGAAAACTCGGTGTGGGCGCGAGATGCATTGGGGCAGGAATTTCTGGGGGTGTACCTGGCGGTCAAGCGTGCCGAGTATCGGCAGTTCATGGCGGAAGTGGGTGAACAGGACTGGCGTTGGTATTTGACTGAGGCGTAACCCTTTCAGTCGATTACCTGCAGTTCCTGTGGGAGCGGGCTTGCCCGCGATAGCGATGTGTCATTCACCTCTAATGTTGACTGACATGGCCTCATCGCGGGCAAGCCCGCTCCCACAGGGACCATGCGTTTCACTATCCTTTTTGCCCGGACACTGACATGACCCAACAACGCTGCAATTCCTACTACACCGCCACCCTCAACCAGGACACCGATTACCCGACACTGCAAGGCCAGCACCGCGTCGACGTGGTGATCATCGGTGGCGGCTTTACCGGCGTCGCCACCGCCGTCGAGCTGGCGGAAAAAGGCCTGAAAGTCGCCATCGTCGAAAGCCACAAGATCGGCTGGGGCGCGACCGGGCGTAACGGTGGCCAGGTCACCGGCAGCCTGTCGGGCGATGAAGCGATGCGCAAACAGATGCGCCGTACGATTGGCGAAGACGTCGACGATTTCATCTGGCACCTGCGCTGGCGCGGGCACCAGATCATCCAGCAGCGGGTCGAGAAGTACGGCATCGCCTGCGACCTCAAGCACGGGCATTTGCATGCCGCGTACAAGCCGAGCCACATGGACGGTTTGCGCAAGGATTACGACGAAGCGGTGCGTCGCGGCATGGGCGACGAAGTCAGCCTGCTCGACCGAAGCCAGGTGCGCGACTTGCTGCAAAGCGACCTCTATCACGGTGCGATCAAGAACACCCGCAACATGCATTTGCACCCGCTGAACCTGTGTATCGGTGAGGCGCGGGCAGCAGAAAGCCTGGGGGCACTGATCTTCGAAAACAGCGAAGTGCTGGAAATCATCCATGGCGACACGCCCGGGGTGCGCACGGCCCACGGCCGTATCGACGCCAATCAGGTGCTGTTGGCCGGCGACGTCTATCACAAACTGGAACCGGGCAAGCTCAAGGGCAAGATTTTCCCGGCCATGGGCGGCATCGTCACCACCGCGCCGCTGGGGGATCTGGCCAAACAGATCAACCCTGAGGACCTGGCCGTGTATGACTGCCGTTTCGTGCTCGACTACTACCGCCTGACGGCCGACGGTCGCTTGCTGTTCGGCGGAGGCGCTAACTATAGCGGCAAGGATTCCCGCGACATCGCCGCCGAACTGCGCCCGTGCATCGAGCAGACATTCCCGGCGCTAAAAGGCGTGGCCATCGATTACCAGTGGAGCTGCGCGATGGGCATCGTGATCAACCGTATCCCGCAGCTGGGCAAGCTGTCGGACAACGTCTGGTATTGCCAGGGCTACTCGGGTCACGGCATCGCGACCACGCACATCATGGGCGAAATCATGGGCCGCGCTATTACCGGGCAGCTTGAGCATTTCGACACCTTCGCCGCCTGCCAGCACATTCGTGTGCCGATGGGTGATTTGCTGGGCAACCCGATGCTTGCGGCGGGCATGTGGTACTACCAGATGCTGGAGCGATTACGCTGATGCATTGATGTTGTTTGGACTGGCATCATCGCTCGGTTGAGCTGACCGCCCGCCAGAATCACCTTGATGCCTTTGAATTCAGACAGCGTGATCGCCGTCATGGGCGATGCGGTGATCGCTGTTAGCCAAGCCAGACAACAAACACAAACCAGCAAGTCAGGTATCAATTGTTTCGATCTTTCAAATCATGAAGCCGAATTTTTTATTTATCGGCGCCCTGTTCAAAATGGCGCCGATCTCTCCCGTTTCGGATGAACACTTCATGAACCTGAATTTTGCTTTCGCCTGCATGATCGTGGTCTCGTTTACCATTGCACTGGTACACACCTGATCAACGACAGGCCCGCCCACGCACCAGAGTCGACGCATGCTTTTTTCCCTAGTATCCAATGGCACCCTGCTCACCCCCCAAGATCCGCAGCCGCCGGTGCCCTGGTGGAGCTTCACGAAAACCGTGCTGGCGGCGACCGCGCTGTCACTGGTGCGAGACGGGCTGATTCGTCTCGATGACGTATTAGCCGAAGGCCCGTTCACGCTGCGCCAACTGCTGCGGCACGAGGCCGGGTTGGCGGACTACTCCGAACTCGCCGATTACCACGCCGCCGTCGCCCGCAATGAAGCGCCCTGGTCGGCTGATGAAATGCTCCAGCGCCTGGACGCCAACCGCCTGCGCTACGCACCGGGTGAAGGCTGGCGTTATTCCAACGTTGGCTACTTGCAGGTCGCGCGCCTGATTGAGCGCCTCACAGGCCTGTCGCTTGAACAGGCACTGGCACAGCGGGTGTTCGACCCGCTCGATTTGCCCCATGTACGCCTGGCCAAAAACCGCGCCGATTTGCACGGCGTGAGCATGGGCGCCGCCGTCAGTTATGACCCCGGCTGGGTCTATCACGGCTTGCTGGTCGGCCCACTCGATCACGCAGCCCTGTGCCTGGACCGACTATTGAGCGGCGCGTTTTTGCCCCAGCCACTGTTGCAGGACATGCAAACGGCTCACGTCCTTGGCGGACCGATTGCAGGGCGCCCATGGACCTCGCCCGGCTATGCGCTGGGGCTGATGCAAGGTGGCGTGGCGAGCGGTTTGCTGCTCAGCGGGCATACTGGCGCCGGCCCCGGCAGCGTGATCGCAGTCTATCGCAGTGTTCACGCTGGCAATGCCGCCAGTTGCGCGGTGTTTCTTGAAGGCAGCGACGAAGGCGCAGTTGAATCCGAAGCAATGAAGCATCTGTTGGCACAGATCAATGCAAACCGGTAAAAACCCCGACAATGGTCGAAGATGATCTATAAACAGTGTTCGCCTGTTTTGAATCTGGGCGCTTGAAGGCGCCTCAAAACAGTGGGTCTCTTGCAAAGCGGTGGACAAATGGATGTCCACCTGGAGATTTTCCGCATGAAAGCACTGAAGATAGCCGCCAGCGAAGGCGTACTGGAGTGTTTCCAGACGTCCCGTGAAGTGATCCCGTTCAAACTGACCGACTATACCGACGTCGCCGTTGCGGTGTTCTCGGTCGAGGATGTGATGGCCGGCGCCCTGGCAGCCCTGCAACGCACCGGTTTCGATATCCCGATTTTCCTGGTGACCGCCCCCGGCACCGGCACCCGCGCCCGTGATGTCTACAAGCATCTGGAAGATGTGCTGCTGCAGGTCAACGGCATTTTTGACCCTTCCAGTAATAACGCCCAATACCATGGTCATCAATTGGAAACAGCGGCCAAGGCCTATGAAGAAACCCTGCTGCCGCCGTTCTTCGACTCACTCAAGCACTACACCGAATCAGCCAACGCCACTTTCGCCTGCCCCGGTCACCAGGGCGGTCAGTTTTTCCGCAAGCATCCGGCGGGCCGACAGTTTTTCGACTTCTTCGGCGAGACCCTGTTTCGCGCCGACATGTGCAACGCCGACGTCAAACTCGGCGACCTGCTGATCCACGAAGGCCCGGCCCTACTGGCGCAAAAACACGCGGCCAAGGTGTTCAACGCCGACAAGACTTACTTCGTGCTCAACGGCACCTCGGCCTCGAACAAAGTCGTGACCAACGCCCTGCTCACCCCCGGCGACCTGGTGTTGTTCGACCGCAACAACCATAAATCCAACCACCAGGGCGCGTTGATCCAGGCCGGTGCCACGCCGGTTTACCTGGAAACCGCGCGTAACCCTTACGGGTTCATCGGCGGCATCGACGCCCATTGCTTCGAAGAAGACTACCTGCGTGAGTTAATCAGCGAAGTCGCGCCCGACAAGGCGCAACTGCCACGGCCATTCCGACTGGCGATCATTCAACTGGGTACCTATGACGGCACCGTCTACAACGCCCGGCAAGTGGTCGATCGCATCGGCAAACTGTGCGACTACATCCTGTTCGACTCGGCTTGGGTGGGTTACGAGCAGTTCATCCCGATGATGAAAGACTGCTCGCCGCTGCTGCTGGACCTCAACGAAAACGACCCGGGCATCTTCGTCACCCAATCGGTGCACAAGCAGCAGGCCGGTTTTTCCCAAGCCTCGCAGGTCCACAAGAAAGATCGCCACATCAAGGGCCAGGCCCGTTACTGCAACCATCACCGACTGAACAACGCGTTCATGGCCCAGGCCTCGACCAGCCCGTTTTACCCGCTGTTCGCTTCGCTGGACGTGAACGCGCGCATCCACTCCGGGCGCAGCGGCCTGCGCCTGTGGGAAGACTGCGTGAAGTTCGGCATCGATGCGCGCAAGTTGATCCTGGAAGCCTGCACCATGGTCCGCCCCTTCGTGCCGGATACCGTCGACGGGCGCCAGTGGGAGGATTACCCCACCGAAGACATTGCCGCCGACGTGCGCTTCTTCGAATTCCACCCCAAGGACCGCTGGCACGCCTTCAGCGGCTACGCCGACAAGCAATACTTCATCGACCCGTGCAAGTTGCTGTTCACCACGCCGGGCATTGATCCGGTGGATGGCAGCTACACCGACTTTGGCATTCACGCCGGCATCCTCGCGAACTTCCTGCGCGAGAACGGCATCGTGCCGGAGAAGTGCGACCTCAACTCGATCCTGTTCCTGCTCACCCCCGCCGAAGACTGGGCGAAAATGACCCACCTCGCCTCGCAGATCGCCCGCTTCGAACGCTTCATCAGCGATGACGCGCCGATGAGCCGGGTGTTGCCGGCCATCTATGCGCAGCATCAGGAACGGTATCGCAACTACACCATTCGCCAGCTCTGCCAGGAAATGCACGACCTCTACCGCAGCCACAACGTCCAGCAATTGCAGAAGGCGATGTTCCGCAAAGAGCACTTCCCGAAAAAAGCCATGAACCCGCAGCAGGCGCAGTTCGAATACATCCGCGGCAACGTCGAACTGGTGGCCCTGGCCGACGCCGATGGTCGCATCGCCGCCGAAGGTGCGCTGCCCTATCCTCCGGGAGTGCTTTGCGTGGTGCCTGGCGAAATCTGGGGTGGCGCGGTGTTGAAGTACTTCCTCGCGCTGGAAGAAGGCATTAACGCCCTGCCCGGATTCACTCCGGAGCTGCAAGGCGTGTACCTGAAGGAAGACGCCGGGCGCATTCGCGCTTACGGCTATGTGATCAAGGCCTGAAACCGTTAGGCACCGTATGGGCGCTGCCGCAGGTTGCGCCCCATGCGTGCATCAATTGCTGGCGACATGCCCCGCACTACCCGCCGTTACCAGCGCTTTCAAGGACGTATCGAACTGCTTCAGCGCATTTACCTGCAACTCGGTCTGCTTGTCGATCTGTGCTGCAATCTGCGGCGCGGCCTTGCCATGCACCCACACCGACGGCATCTGCTGGACCCGAGAGCCTTTAGCCTGGCCGATGTACTGCAGGTTCGCATCGTAGAATTTGGCCATGAACCGCGCTTCAACCTGGCTGTTGCGCTTGGAAACCAGACGGCTGTAAGTGTCGAGCATCACCACCACATCCGGATGCGCCTGCACCGCTGCATCAAGGGTGTCGTAGACCGTCACCGACGCGAACTCTTTCTGCAACGACGCCATCAACCAGTTGATGGCCCGCTGCGGATCGGAGCTGTCGACGAACGCCTGGCTGATTCGTGAATCCAGCTGGGGATTTTTCGCCCCGTTCACCGCCACGGCGTGGTAACGCTCAAGGTATTCCTGGGTATTGAGGGTGTTTTCGCTGTACAGCACCGCCACGGTTTTCGCCTGCTGCAAACTGGCAGCGCTGTCACCCATCGGCAGGAAGTGGCAGGAGGGATCAGCCGCAACGGCCGGAACGGAAACAGCAACGCTGCCGCTGAACACGGCAACAAAAGCCAGCAAGGTCGAAATTCTCATCGCACTGATTCCTTCAAAGGCGAGATCGGTATAACGCTATCCTCCTCTGATGACAGAAAAACAGAACTTGCATTCTTTAATGATGATTATCGACCAAATGAATGGTAGCTATGAGCGCGCACTCAAGCATCGCGTCAGGATAAATCCGCTAACGTTAACGCGAGCAACGCAACCCCCTTCAAGGAGAGTGCAATTTGAGTCTGTTCGAGAATTATCGGCACCTGATGGCCGACGCGACGTTTAACCTGGCGGGCGCGCCGCTGCATGAAGACCTGCTTTTATCCCGTGAAGGCAACCTGCAGACTTTTTACGCCCCTTTCGACCACATCAATGAGCAGGCGCGCATTGTCATCTGCGGCATCACCCCCGGCTTGCAGCAGGCCATGAATGCACTCAAGGAAGCCCGCCGACAGTTGCTGAACGGCGCGTCGGTGGCAACCGCCAAACAGGCCGCCAAGGAAACCGCGAGTTTCTCGGGGCCTATGCGGCCCAACCTGATCGCCATGCTCGATCATATTGGTGTGCAGACTTATCTGGGTATCGACAGCTGCGAGCAACTGTTCGATTCACATCGACACTGGGTGCATTACACCTCGGCGCTGCGCTATCCCGTGTTTCTCAACGGCGACAACTACAGCGGCAACCCTGGACTGTTGAGCCGGGACAGTCTGCGTCATCAGATCGAAAACCACCTGAGCGAAGAGATTCGCCTGCTGCCCTCGCTCTGCGTTTATGTACCGCTTGGCCCTAAAGTCGGCGAGGTGTTCGAGTATCTGGTTGGGCGTGGTTTACTGCGTCCGGAACAGGTACTGAGCGGTTTACCGCACCCCTCCGGCGCCAATGCCGAGCGGATCAGTTACTTTCTCGGCCGCAAGGACAAGACGGCATTGTCCATCAAAACCAATGCCGAGACGCTGGATGCGGCCCGCACTCAGCTGGCGCAGAAAGTTCGACAATTGCGAGCCGCCGATTGATTTTTGATCTGTAAAGAGTGAAGGAAATTTCCCTTTGTTGCGAGGGAGCTTGGGTTGCCCAAAGCCCATTAACCAAACACCAGACGAAAAAAACCCGCATTTCTGCGGGTTTTCGCTGCGGTTGAAACGGCTCGCTTCAACAGCTTGCTTAATGCGCTTTTTTCACGCCCGAAGGCCCGGCGTTGCTCAGCCCTTTGGTGTTGTGGTCGCCCGGCGTCGAAGCCGAAATCGCTCGTGCCTTGCTGATGCCGCGAGTGTCTTTGGAATGGGCAATGCCGGAGGTCGTGGTGCCATGACCATTGTCGTCATTGCGCTCACTGCCGTAGCGGTTGCCGCTGATCCCGTGATTGCGAGTCGCTTTGCCGGCGTGATCGCTGGCCAAGCCCTTGCCGTGGCCGCTGCTGCTGGCGTTGCCGGCGTGATCAGACCCGCTGCGACCGCCGCCATTACCACCAGCGTGGCCGCCACCATTGCCACCGCCATTGCCACCGCCGTGACCACCACCACCACCACCACCACCACCACCACCACCACCACCTTCTTTCGCGGCAGCTGAGTTGATGAGGGACAGGTCAGCAGGAAGTAAAGGGGCCGCTGCCAACATCAAGGCGCAGGACATGACAGCTACGAGACTCTTGTTTTTTAAAAGCATGATTGCTTCCGTGGGGGGTTGATATCGCTTGCTGTATGACGCGATTACCCCCTTTCAGTTCAACGTGGCTCGACGGACGGATTGACTATCACCCATACCGTCGAGCCCACATGCGAACGTCAATCAAATGCACCATCAAGAATCTCGTAAATGAGCCCGGTGGCCAGTGCAACGAGGATCAAATCGGTGCCGACTTGCTGCCACTCGTATCCATCGTAATGGGGCAATCGGCCAGCCAGTCGACCATCAAGTTTCTTGGCGATGCCTGGCGGCAGCGGCTTGCCGCGGGCAAGGTTTTTTTGGATGCCCGGTGGCAATGCGGGGCCGGGGCTCCAGTAATCGCGATAGCCATCAACAATGCCAATGACGCTTGAGCGATTGATGCTCGGGCCATTGTCCCAATCGCTGCCGCCAGACTTTTTACCTTTGTTGCCTTGTCCACCTTGGTTGCCATGGTCCTGGACGTTTTGCGAGTTGCCCTTGCCGTTGCCCTGCCCTTTGCCGTTACCAGGGTCGGCCAGCGCCGTCATCGAACCGCAAACCATCGCCACGCTTGTCACTGCTGCAATCAACGATCGAGACCTGATCATGTGTCGTTCCTTCGTGCTGGGAGTATTCCCTGAAATTTAGACGTTCTTGAGGAAGTTGGTTCCATTCCTTCAACCGCCGCAAAAACGGCTACGCTCAGCTCTTCCAAGACTCTGTCCGGAAACAGCGCAATGATCCGCACCCTGCTCACCACACTTACGCTGCTCGCTCTGAACCTGCCGGTAAATGCCGCCGTCATGCCATTCCCCGAAGCCTTCCGCCTTCAGGACATCCCCGTCGATGGCGTAACGATGCACGTGCGGGTCGGTGGCAAAGGCCCGGCGGTGGTGCTGTTGCATGGCTTCGGTGATACCGGCGATATGTGGGCGCCGCTGGCGGCGGACCTGGCGCGCGATCACACCGTAGTGGTGCCGGACTTGCGCGGCATGGGGTTGTCGTCGATTCCCGAGGGTGGCTACGACAAGAAAACCCAGGCTGGTGATATTCGTGGGGTTTTGGCTGCGTTGGGCATCGAACATTCGGTGGTGGTCGGTCACGACATCGGCACCATGGTCGCTTTCGCCTACGCCTCGCGTTATCCGCAATTGACCGATCGCCTGGTGGTGATGGACGCACCGGTGCCGGGCATCACGCCGTGGAATGACATCGTTCGCTCGCCCATGCTCTGGCACTTCGACTTCGGCGGGCCGGACATGGAACGGCTGGTGGCCGGACGCGAGCGCATCTACCTGGACCGCTTCTGGAACGAATTCGCCGGCAATCCCGCCAAGGTCGATGAAGAGACCCGCCAGCACTACGCCAAACTCTACGCTCGCCCCGGCAACATGCACGCCGCCTTCGCCCAGTTCCGCAGCATCCGTCAGGACGCCAAGGACAACGAGCCAACCATGAGCAAAAAACTGAGCATGCCGGTGCTGGCAATCGGCGGGGAAAAGTCCTTTGGTGCCAATGAAGCGATTGTGATGCGCAATGCAGCGGACAACGTGAAGGAAGTTGTGATTCCGGGGGCTGGACACTGGTTGATGGAGGAGGCGCCAACACAGACGATTGAGGCGATTCGGGGTTTTCTTACGCAGTAATGAATCAGGTGAGCTTTTCGAGTACGTAATGCATGAACCATGCAGGCTGGGTATCAGACACGATAGCAATGTCTTCTCCCTCGGTTATCTCGGCAATTTGAGCGAAGCTGGAGTCGCCGTCTTGAGAGTTATCAAAGATATAAGCGCGGTTCGATACCAATATTGCATCTGACAAATTCTCCAACGATCGCTTGTAGCGCGATCGAATTTTGTCTGAAGGCACATCGTGCCCACCTATCGAGGCTCGATAGGCAACCCGCGCTACATTGATTTCGGCATCGGCAGTAGCCACGTAATACACATACACCCGATATCCTGCCATCCGTGCTTGCCGTAGTAAGTCGACTTTGCTGACATCTGACATAACGGTTTCGAACGTAAAACTGGCAAGTTCTTTGATAAGTGAGACGCGGATGAAATCTGATAGTACCGATGCTATGTACGAATCAATCTGCCGTGATGGGAATAACAGGAAGTCGCCTTCGATGCTCAGATCATCGATTTTGGCCAAGGACTCAGGGAATTTGGAAAGGAACGCACTGGCACGCAAAAATGTTATTACAAGCCCCACATGCGCCTGAAGCTTGAATAGTGAAAAATCGAAGCTCCCTGTTTCGCGAATACCTGACTCGATCAAATCAGGATTGATGTAATTGACGAGTAAATGAGCGGGAACTTTAGAGTTAAATGTGCTCTTTCCACTGCCATTTGGCCCGGCGAAAATCCTGACCCTTGGTGTACTCAAGCTTGTACCTGAGGAATGAGTTCGGCTTTCAGCGTTTTCTTGACCTTTATTCGAGTACCGGACTTGATGCTCCCGTACTCTTCTACTGAGCGCAGAACGACAGACTCGGTATTTGAGACTTTCACCAACTGGCCAGCGCGAACCACAAGCACGGACTCGCCCTTCGAAAGCGCAACGTTGTAGGCATCGCGAAAAGCCTTCGCTGCAATCGAAGGAATCATCGATTCCTGAGCGACTATTTGCGCCTCAGTCTTTGGCTGCTTCTCTCTTCTACGAGACATGTCTGGCTCCGACCTGCTGCTGTTACGTACGACCAATAATTAACATACATCCCAAAGGGCGTCGAGCGATGCCCTTACCCGGATTGTTTCTAGATCAGTAGGATAATTTGATCAGAAGTTCGCCGGCGTGTTGGCACTGATGATTTCCGCCTCATCCGCGCCGATATTGCGGAAGCGATGCGGCAGCGTCGTCGGGAAGTAGTAACCGTCCCCGGCATTCAACACGCTGATCTGCCCATCGACGGTCAATTCAACGGTGCCGCGCGTCACCAGCCCGCACTCCTCGCCTTCGGAATGCACGATCGGTTCTTCGCCGGAACTGGCGCCCGGCGCGTATTGCTCGCGCAGCAGGCGCATTTGCCGGCTTGGGACGGAAGCGCCGATCAGCAGCAAGCGCAGGCCGTGGCGGCCCAGGTCGGGTTGTTCGCTGGCGCGGAAGACGTATTGGTGTTCGCGGGGCGGCTGGTCGAAGGTGAAGAAGTCGGCCAGGGACATGGGGATGCCTTCGAGCAGCTTTTTCAGGGAGCTGACGGAAGGACTGACCCGATTCTGTTCGATCAGGGAAATGGTGGCATTGGTGACGCCGCTACGCCGGGCCAGCTCGCGCTGGGACAGTTTGTAGCTTTCGCGTACTAATTTGAGTCGTGAGCCCGTGTCCATGACAGCCTTATGTGCTTGGTACTTAAGGGTAATGGGGGTGGAGAGCAGGCGCGGATCACGCCGTTTTCCGATCCCGGAAACGTGAAAGGCGGCTATTAAATCACGTTTGTGGGTGTTGCTGTAGGAGCTGCCGAAGGCTGCGATCTTTTGATCTTGATCTAAAAAAACAAGTTCAAAAGATCGCAGCCTTCGGCAGCTCCTACAAGCGGAACGTGGTGATTCAGGTAAAAAACCGGCGGCACCTGTTGGGGGTGGCCGCCGGAGAGGTAACGCTTAGATGCCGAAACGGTCGCGCAGCGAGTAGTACACGGCGCCGAGGGCGGTCAACGGTGCCGAAAAGGTGCGCCCACCGATCATCGGCATGTGTGGCAACGAGGCGAACGCGTCGAAACGCTCGGCATCGCCGCGGATCATTTCCGAGATCAGTTTGCCGGCCAGGTGCGAGCAGGTGACGCCGTGGCCACTGTAGCCCTGCATGTAATAGGCGTTTTTCTCGATACGGCCGAATTGCGGCATGCGCGACATGGTCAGCAGGAAATTGCCGGTCCAGCGGTAGTCGATCTTCACGTCCTTGAGTTGCGGGAAGGTCTTGAGGATTTTCGGGCGGATCAGTTGCTCGATGTCGTCCGGTTCACGCGCACCGTAGACCACGCCGCCACCGTACAGCAGGCGGTTGTCGGCGGTCAGGCGGTAGTAGTCGAGCAGGTAGTTGCAGTCTTCGACGCAGTAGTTGTTTTTGATCAGGCTGCGCGCTTGCTGCTCCGACAACGGCTCGGTAACGACGATCTGTGAACCGCACGGCATGCTCTTGCTGGTCACGCGGTTGTCGAGGCCTTGCGGCAGGTAGGCGTTGCCGGCGATCAGCAGGTACTTGGCTTTCACCAGGCCTTTGGCCGTGCGCACGGTGATCGGCTCGCCGTAAGTAATTTCCACCGCCGCCGATTGCTCGTAGATCTTGCCGCCCAGGCCGATGATCGCCGAAGCCTCACCGAGGGCCAGGTTCAGCGGATGAATGTGGCCGCCTTGCATGTCCAGCAGGCCGCCGACATAGGCATCGGAACCGACTTCGCGCTTGATGTCGGCTTCGCCGAGCATTCTCAGATTCTTGTTGCCGTAGCGTTCCCAGCTCTTCTTCTGCTCGGCCAGGCCTTTGAGCTGCTTTTTGTTCATCGCGGCAAAGATGCCACCCGGGCGATAGTCGCACTGGATGTCGTAGTGCTGTATGCGCTGACGGATGATGTCGGCGCCTTCGAAAATCATGCTGCCGAGGACTTCGGCGGTCTTGTCGCCATAGCGCTCTTCGATCACGTCGACGTCGCGGCTGTAGGAGTTGACCAATTGGCCACCGTTGCGCCCGCTCGCACCGAAACCGACTTTGGCCGCTTCGAGCACGGTGACGCTGTAGCCCGCTTCGGCAAGGAACAGCGCCGACGACAGGCCGGTGTAACCGGCGCCGATCACGCAGACATCACAATCCACCGCGCCTTCCAGTACCGGGAAATCACCGGTGAAGTTGCGGGTGGCGGCGTAGTAGCTGTTTACATGCTGTTGGGTTGAAGAATTCTGTTTCATACGTTTCTCCGATGGCCGCCGCAGAGTGCAGGCGACCGTCGCTTTATTGTTGTTAGAGCTTGATCCAGGTCGCTTTGAGTTCGGTGTACTTGTCGAACGCGTGCAGCGATTTGTCCCGACCGTTACCCGACTGCTTGAACCCGCCAAACGGTGCGGTCATGTCGCCACCGTCGTACTGGTTGACCCAGATGCTGCCCGCGCGCAGGCCACGGGCGAAGGTGTGCGCCTTGCTCAAGTTGCTGGTCCACACGCCGGCGGCCAGGCCATAGATGCTGTCGTTGGCGATTTGCAGCGCTTCTTGCTCGCTGTCGAAGGTGATGACCGACAGCACCGGGCCGAAGATTTCTTCCTGGGCGATGGTCATGGCATTGGTCACGCCGTCGAAAATCGTCGGCTCCACGTACTGGCCACCGGTGTCTTCGAGGGTACGACTGCCACCGGCGATCAACTGAGCGCCCTGCTCTTTACCGATGCCGATGTAACGCAGCACGTTGTCCAGTTGCCGCTGGTCGACGACCGCACCGACCGTGGTCGCCGGATCGAGCGCATGCCCTGGCTTCCACGCTTGCAGGGCTTCTACCAACAACGGAATGAATTGCTCGCGAATCGAGCGTTCCACCAGCAAACGCGAGCCGGCAGTGCAGACTTCGCCCTGGTTGAAGGCAATGGCACCGGCCGCGGCTTGCGCGGCGGCGCGCAGGTCCGGCGCATCGGCGAACACCACGTTGGCGCTCTTGCCACCGGCTTCAGCCCAGACGCGTTTCATGTTGCTTTGCCCGGCGTAGATCATCAGTTGCTTGGCAATCGCCGTAGAACCGGTGAAGGCCAACACGTCGACGTCCATGTGCAACGCCAGCGCCTTGCCGACGGTGTGGCCGTAGCCCGGCAGCACGTTGAACACGCCTTTGGGGATGCCGGCATCCAGCGCCAGTTGCGCGATGCGGATCGCGGTCAGCGGCGATTTTTCCGACGGTTTGAGAATGAACGAATTACCCATGGCAAGGGCCGGGGCGAATTTCCAGCTGGCCATGATCAACGGAAAGTTCCACGGCACGATGGCGGCCACGACACCGGCCGCTTCGCGCGTCACCAGGCCAAGCTGATCGTCGGGCGTGGCGGCGACTTCGTCGTAGATCTTGTCGATGGCTTCGGCGGTCCAGCGGATCGCATTGGCGGTCGCCGGAATGTCGATGCCCATGGAGTCGCTGATCGGCTTGCCCATGTCGAGGGTTTCAAGCAGCGCCAGTTCTTCCTGGTTGGCCAGGATCAGGTCGGCGAAACGGATCAGGATGCGCTTGCGCTCGGCCGGGGCCTTGTTGGCCCACACGCCGGATTCGAAGGCGCGGCGCGCGACGGCGACTGCCGCGTTGGCGTCGGCTGCGTCGGTGCTGGCGACGTTCGCCAGGAAGCGACCGTCAACCGGGCTCAGGCATTCGAACGTCGCGCCATCGGCGGCGGCGCAGTATTGGCCGTCGATGAACGCGCGACCTTCGATGGTTAGGGACTGGAAGCGTTGCTCCCAATCGCTGCGAGTGTTTGTCATGGTTGTGACTCGACGCAGGGGAATAGGTGATCGTCGGGCTGAATGCCCTCAATCAAAAACTTGAAACCCGATCCCTGTAGGAGCTGCCGAAGGCTGCGATCTTTTGACTTTTGCTTTCAAGATCAAAAGATCGCAGCCTTCGGCAGCTCCTACAGGGTAGTCACCCGCCATCAAGGGTGTGGCGGGTAGCTGCCCATCAAACGGTGTGCAAGTACCAGTTGTACTCAAGGTCAGAGATGGAGTTCTCGAACTCGGCCAACTCGCTTTCCTTGCACGCCACGAACACGTCGATGTACATCGGGTCGATGTATTTGGCCATGACTTCGCTGTCGTCCAGCTCGCGCAGTGCATCGCGCAGGTTGTTCGGCAGGCTCTGCTCGTTCTGCTCGTAGCTGTTGCCTTCGACCGGAGCGCCCGGCTCGATCTTGTTGGTCAGGCCGTGGTGCACACCGGCCAGAACCGACGCCATCAACAGGTACGGGTTGGCATCGGCGCCCGCTACGCGGTGTTCGATGCGCACCGAATCTGGCGAGCCGGTGGGTACACGAACGGCCACGGTGCGGTTGTCGATGCCCCAGCTCGGCGAGTTCGGTACGTAGAACTGCGCGCCGAAACGACGGTACGAGTTGACGTTCGGGCAGAGGAAAGCCATCTGCGCCGGCAGGGTCTCGAGCACACCGCCGATCGCGTGTCGCAGCGCGGCGTTCTGCTCGGGATCCTCGCTGGCAAAGATGTTGTTGCCTTCTTTGTCGAGAATCGAAATGTGCACGTGCAGACCGTTGCCCGCCTGGCCCGGATACGGCTTGGCCATGAAGGTGGTGTCCATCTCGTGGTCGTAGGCGATGTTCTTCACCAGACGCTTGAGCAGGACGGCGTAGTCGCACGCCTTTATAGGGTCGGCCACGTGGTGCAGGTTGACTTCGAATTGCGCCGGAGCACTTTCCTTGACGATGGCGTCAGCCGGGATGCCTTGCTCTTTCGCGCCTTC
Organism: Pseudomonas azerbaijanoccidentalis; assembly: GCF_019145495.1. Taxonomy (GTDB): domain Bacteria; phylum Pseudomonadota; class Gammaproteobacteria; order Pseudomonadales; family Pseudomonadaceae; genus Aquipseudomonas; species Aquipseudomonas azerbaijanoccidentalis. The sequence continues at coordinate 1,020,506 of NZ_JAHSTU010000001.1, forward strand.
AAGGATGTCTTGCAGGCAGTCGACGTATTCGTCGAGGTCGTCGATCAGGTACACCTGGGTCGACATCGGACGCTTGCCGGACACTGGCGAGCGTGGCGACTGCGGACGGCCGTTCACGTTGTCCTGATCGATCAGGTAGAACTCGAGTTCGAACGCGGCGCAGATGGTCAGGCCCAGGTCATCGAACTTGCGCACGATGTTGGCCAAAACTTCACGCGGGTCGGCGAAGAACGGCTGGCCTTCGATTTCGTGCATGGTCATCAGCAGTTGCGCGGTTGGGCGTTTCTGCCAAGGCTCGATGCTCAGGGTGCCGGGGATCGGGTAGCAGATCCGGTCGGCATCGCCGATGTCCAGACCCAGGCCGGTGCTTTCCACCGTGGAACCATTGATGTCCAGAGCAAACAGGGACGCCGGCAGGTTGATGCCTTTCTCGTAAACCTTATGAAGACTGGTGCGTTCGATGCGCTTACCGCGCACCACACCGTTCATATCCGCAATCAGAAGGTCGACGTACAAAACCTCAGGATATTTCTTAAGGAATGCGTTTGCTTCGTTGAGTTGAACGGTACGCAGAGGGACCGACATGATGCACCTATTTTTTACTGTTAATTATTATGTTCACCGCCCTTTCACGAGCTCAGTCAATCCGAAAGGCAAAGTGAAGTCAATAGCGAACACTCAGCCTTTCAACGTTTATTTTCGGGCCTCTCAGCGGCACGAGTGTGCCAAACCAACCCCGAAACACCGGTAAATCCTGAAGATCGGACATACGGCGTTTAGAATTTTTTACATGGGAGTTGTTAATTAAAATCAACAAGGCTAAGCTCCGGAAAAGCTCGTTCAAGTGTCAAACTTCGAGGTGATAAAAATGGCATTCAAGCCATTGATCGGCGTTACTGCGTGCGTCAAACAGATTGGCCTGCACCCCTACCATGTCAGCGGCGACAAGTATTTGCGCGCTGTCAGCGTTGCGGCGCTGGGGCTGCCCGTCGTTATTCCTTCTTTAGCCGAACTGACCGAAATCGAGGACCTGCTGCCGCAGCTCGACGGTCTGTTGCTGACCGGCTCGCCATCGAATGTGGAACCCTTCCACTATCAGGGCCCGGCCAGCGCCCCCGGCACGGATCACGATCCGGCGCGGGACGCCACCACCCTTCCCCTGATTCGTGCTGCTATTGCAGCGGGCGTTCCAGTGCTCGGTATCTGCCGCGGCTTTCAAGAGATGAACGTGGCGTTCGGTGGCAGCCTGCATCAAAAGGTGCATGAGCTTCCTGGCATGCTCGATCATCGCGAAGCCAACCATCCGGACCTGGCCGTGCAATACGCACCGGCCCATGCGGTGAACGTGCAGCCCGGTGGCGTGTTCGAAGCGCTGGATCTGCCTGCGGTGTTCCAGGTCAACTCGATTCACAGCCAAGGCATCGACCGACTGGCTCCCGGCCTGCGCGCCGAGGCCCTCGCGCCCGATGGCTTGATCGAAGCAGTCTCGGTCGAACACAGCCAGGCGTTCGCCCTCGGTGTGCAATGGCACCCGGAATGGCAGGTATTGGATAACCCTCCTTACTTGAGAATTTTCCAGGCGTTTGGCGAGGCGTGCCGGCAACGGGCGGCGCTGCGTAATTTGCGCTGACCCAAACCACAAACACCCGATTTACTGCCCCCGTGAGCCAGACGGGTGTGCTTTTGCGCGCCCGTCTTTCACGACAACAACACACTGCGATAACAACAAGTACGACCAGGCAGCCAGGATGGCGGCGCCGAATAAACCCGATCGGTATGGGGTATTCCCTGTAGGAGCTGCCGAAGGCTGCGATCTCTTGATTTTGCTCTTCAACATCAAGATCAAAAGATCGCAGCCTTCGGCAGCTCCTACAAGGGACCGCAACCGACAGGGTTTGCAATCAACTATTAAGTCAGGCCGCGTTGGCCCGACGACTGAAACCTGTTGGGAGTTTCACATGGCAAACGCCTCCAGCATCTACAGGAAGGCTCTTGAAGGTCACCAGGCACCGAAAAAGGTGTTGGTGAAAGTCGACCGCGTCACCAAGAAGTTCGACGAAACCACCGCTGTGGACGATGTGTCCCTGGAAATCCATCAGGGCGAGATCTTTGCCCTGCTCGGTGGTTCCGGTTCCGGTAAATCGACGCTGCTGCGCATGCTCGCCGGCTTCGAACGCCCGACTGAAGGCCGGATCCTGCTCGACGGTGTCGACATCACCGACATGCCGCCCTACGAGCGGCCCATCAACATGATGTTCCAGTCGTACGCCCTGTTCCCGCACATGACCGTGGCACAGAACATCGCCTTCGGCCTCAAGCAGGACCGTTTGCCTGCCGCTGAAATCGACGCCCGCGTGGAAGAAATGCTACGACTGGTGCACATGACCCAGTACGCCAAGCGCAAGCCGCACCAGTTGTCCGGCGGTCAGCGTCAGCGCGTCGCTTTGGCCCGCTCCCTGGCCAAGCGTCCGAAGCTATTGTTACTCGACGAACCGATGGGCGCACTGGACAAGAAACTGCGCTCGCAGATGCAACTGGAGCTGGTGGAAATCATCGAGCGCGTGGGTGTGACCTGCGTGATGGTGACCCACGACCAGGAAGAGGCCATGACCATGGCCCAGCGCATCGCGATCATGCACCTGGGCTGGATCGCCCAGATCGGCAGCCCGGTCGACATTTATGAAGCACCGGTCAGCCGCATGGTCTGCGAATTCATTGGCAACGTGAACGCCTTCGACGGCACCGTGGTAGAAGACCTGGAAGGCCACGCAATCATTCACAGCCCGGATCTGGAGCAGAAAATCTACGTCGGTCATGGCGTCAGCACGTCGGTGCAGGACAAGTCGATCACCTACGCCATCCGCCCGGAAAAACTGCTGGTCAGCACCACCAAGCCCGACGCCCGCTACAACTGGTCCAGCGGCAAGGTGCATGACATCGCTTACCTCGGCGGCCATTCGGTGTTCTACGTCGAGTTGCCTGGCGGCAAAGTCGTGCAGTCGTTCATGGCCAACGCCGAACGCCGTGGCGCGCGTCCGACCTGGGACGATCAGGTCTACGTGTGGTGGGAAGACGACAGCGGCGTGGTACTGCGCGCATGAGAACCTTCAATCAGCAATTCCTGCGCCTGGTGCCCAGTGGGCGAAAACTGGTCATCGGCATTCCGTTCGTGTGGCTGTGCCTGTTCTTCATGTTGCCGTTTTTCCTGGTGATGAAGATCAGCTTCTCGGAAGCCGCGCTGGCCATTCCGCCCTACTCGGAGATCTACACCTACGCCGAGCAGAAGTTCGAACTGATGCTCAACATCGGCAACTACACCTTGCTGGGTGAAGACGAGTTGTACCTCTCGGCTTACCTCGGTTCGTTGAAGGTTGCGCTGTTCAGCACGCTGGCCTGCCTGGTGATCGGCTTCCCGATGGCCTACGCCATTACCAAGGCGAGCAAGGAAGCGCAAAACGTCCTGATGCTGTTGATCATGATGCCGACCTGGACCGCGATCCTGATCCGCGTCTACGCGTGGATGGGCATCCTCAGCAACAACGGTTTGCTCAACGGTTTCCTGATGTGGACCGGCCTGACCTCGCACCCGATCGAAATCCTCAATACCAATACCGCCGTGTATATCGGGGTGGTGTATGCGTATCTGCCGTTCATGATTCTGCCGCTGTACGCCAACCTGGTGAAGCACGATCAGAGCCTGCTGGAAGCCGCATCGGACCTGGGTTCGAGCACCTTCAACAGCTTCTGGAAAATCACCGTGCCACTGGCCAAGAACGGCATCATCGCCGGTTGCATGCTGGTGTTCATTCCGGTGGTCGGCGAGTTCGTGATTCCGGAGCTGCTGGGCGGCCCGGAGACCCTGATGATCGGTCGCGTGCTGTGGCAAGAATTTTTCAATAACCGTGACTGGCCGGTGGCATCTGCTCTGGCGGTGGTCATGCTGTTGATCCTGATTGTGCCGATTCTGCTGTTCAACCGCAGTCAGGCCAAAGAGATGGAGGCACGGGGATGAAGCGTTTCGGGTTCTCAAAATTGATGCTGGTGCTCGGCCTGTCGTTTATCTACCTGCCGATGCTGATTCTGGTGATCTACTCGTTCAACGCCTCCAAACTGGTGACGGTGTGGGGTGGCTGGTCGTTCAAGTGGTACGCCGGCCTGCTCGACAACTCGCAACTGATGGGCTCGGTGGTGCGCTCGCTGGAAATCGCCTGCTACACCGCGATTGCCGCCGTGGCACTGGGTACGTTGGCCGCATTCGTGCTGACCCGCGTGACCCGCTTCAAGGGGCGCACGCTGTTCGGCGGCCTGGTGACCGCGCCGCTGGTGATGCCTGAAGTGATCACCGGTCTGTCGTTGTTGCTGCTGTTCGTCGCCATGGCGCAGATGATCGGTTGGCCGATGGAGCGTGGCATCGTCACGATCTGGATCGCCCACACCACGTTTTGTGCCGCGTATGTAGCGGTGGTAGTCTCCGCCCGCCTTCGCGAGCTGGACCTGTCCATCGAAGAAGCGGCCATGGACCTCGGTGCCAAACCGTTCAAGGTGTTTTTCCTGATCACCATTCCGATGATCGCGCCGTCACTGGCAGCGGGCGGCATGATGTCGTTCGCCCTGTCGCTGGATGACCTGGTGTTGGCGAGCTTCGTGTCCGGCCCGGGCTCCACGACCCTGCCGATGGAAGTGTTCTCGGCGGTACGTCTGGGCGTGAAACCCGAGATCAACGCCGTGGCCAGCCTGATCCTGTTGGCCGTGTCGATCGTGACCTTCATGGTTTGGTACTTCAGCCGCCGCGCCGAAGCCAGCCGTAAACGCGCGATCCAGGAGGCGATGGACCAGACCGCCAGCGAATCGTGGCAACAACCTAAAAAGCAAATGCTGGAAGCCACCGCTTAAATGCAGGAGCTGCCGCAGGCTGCGATCTTTTGATCTTGCTTCCAAAAATCAAAAGATCGCAGCCTCGTTTCACTCGACAGCTCCTACAGGTTGATTGAAATTTTTTTTTGCGTATTTGAATAAAAAAGAATGGAGTTGTACCGATGAAAATGTTTGGCAGGACTCTGCTGACACTGTCCTTATTGGGCGCGATCGCCTCGGGCGCCCAGGCCAATGACAAGGTTCTGCGCGTCTACAACTGGTCGGATTACATTGCCCCGGACACCGTCAAGAAGTTCGAAGACGAGACCGGCATCCGCGTGACCTACGATGTCTTTGACAGCAACGAAACCCTTGAAGCACGCCTGCTGGCGGGCAAGTCCGGCTACGACATCGTCGTGCCGTCCAACAGTTTCCTGGCCAAGCAAGTCAAGGCCGGCGTCTATCAGGAGCTGGACAAGTCGAAGCTGCCGAACTGGAAGAATCTCAATCCGGTGCTGCTGAAAAACGCCTCTGCCAGTGACCCGGATAACGCCCACGCTTTCCCGTACATGTGGGGCTCGATCGGCATCGGTTTCAACCCGGCCAAGGTCAGGGAAGTGCTCGGCGCCAATGCACCGACCAATTCCTGGGACTTGCTGTTCAAACCGGAAAACGCGGAAAAACTCAAAGCCTGCGGTATCAGTTTCCTCGATTCGCCGACCGAAATGATCCCGGCCGCCCTGCACTACCTGGGCTACCCGGTGAACGATCAGGACAAGGCGCATATCGCCGAGGCCGAAGCGCTGTTCATGAAGATTCGCCCGTCGGTGTCGTACTTCCATTCGTCGAAGTACATCTCCGACCTGGCCAACGGCAACATCTGCGTGGCCGTCGGTTACTCCGGCGACGTACTGCAAGCCAAGGCCCGCGCCGAGGAAGCCGGCGACACGGTGAAGATCGACTACAGCATCCCGAAAGAAGGCGCCGGCAGCTTCTACGACATGGTCGCCATCCCGCGTGATGCGGCGAACGTCGAGGAGGCCTATCTGTTCATGAACTTCCTGATGCGCCCTGACATCATCGCCGAGATCACCAACAGCATCGGCTACAGCAACGCCAACGCCGCAGCGACGCCGCTGGTGGACGAAGCGATCCGCAACGACCCGGGTTCGTACCCGCCAGCAGCGGTGATGGCCACGCTGTATGCGATTCCTGACCAGCCGATTGCCGTGCAACGGATCATGACCCGGGGCTGGACCAAGGTGAAGCTCGGTAAGTAACTGATTACACACAACGCCGCATTTGTAGGAGCTGCCGCAGGCTGCGATCTTTTGACTTTATTCTTCAAAATCAAGATCAAAGATCGCAGCCTTCGGCAGCTCCTACAGGAGAACTTAAAAATTTTTCATTCATGCAGCGCCTTACCACCGCTGCATCACTCACCTGGCTCCTCGGTTAAGGTGAAGTTTGGCGCCCTCGGGCGCCTTTTTTGTTGGTGCTTACTCACCGCCCAGCGGCCAATCGGCCAGCGCCCGATAGCGGCCCTTGTGCGATTCGAACAGGATGAAACGATCGGCGCGCAGGAAGAATTCCGGCGGCGTGGCGGATTCCGGGACCGGCGCGTGATAGTCCCGGGCCAGGGTCAGGTGTGGGCGAAATTCCCGCGGTGCATCCTCCAGCGCAAACGGCAGCACGGCCTGTTCCAGGTCATACACCAACCGCAACAACGCCGGCGGTGCCTGTTCCGGCGCCAACACCAAGGCCCCTGCCCTGCGCCACACATCCAGCCGATCCAGCACCACGGTCAACCGCTCGCCCGACGTGCGCACAGACCCAGCCGCATCACAGATATCAGCAATCTGCGCTATGGCGACCGAGCCCAGGAACTTCAGGGTCAGATGAAAATTCTCCGCCGGCACCGGGCGTCCGCTCCTCAGCTGCAAAGCGCTGCGCCATTGGGCAATGGCCTTGCGTTGCGCCGGTGCGCAGTCCAGGGCAAAGAACAGCCGTTTGAACGGTTCACGGGATTCGTCAGTCATGCCGTCGCTCTCTTACGGGAATCGTTTGAGTGTACAACCGGCACGCCCGTTTCTGGCGCCTGGCGACAGGCACGTTATAGTTCAAGCAAGCGAATCAACCGGAGGCTGCCATGCGACAGATCCTCAGCAAAGAACCCTGGTGGGCCATGCCACCCAAGCCCGGGCAGGACGAATTCGAGCTGGAATGGGGCTGGCTGGTGCATTACAGCGAGGGCGAACCGCGTTTCGAGTTCATCCGCGAGCGGCCGACGGACAACGAAATCCGCAATCGCAAGAGTTGCAGGATCACCCCGGCGGCGGAATGATCCTGCACTTTCGATTCAGGCTTTCACGATCATTTCAAAACCGCCGAAAATCATCCTTTGACCATCGAACGGCATTGGGTTGACGTCTGGCTGGACCCTCGGATCGGTCATCAGCTTCGCCATCCCGGCATCGCGGGTAGGCTTGTCCGGCCAGACAATCCAGGAAAACACCACGGTTTCGTCCTCTTTGAGTTTCACCGCCATGGGCAGCGAGGTCACCTTGCCGTCGGGGACATCGTCGCCCCAGCACTCGGCGAGGCTGAGCGCGCCATTCTCGATGAAAATGGCAGCGGCGATCTCGGCGTGCTTCTTGAATTTTTCGCGGTTGGCGGTGGGTACAGCGGCAACAAAGCCATCGACATAAGACATGAGTCTTCTCCTTGTTTCATGGGTTGATCTGCTGGTTAGTCGATTCGGTCGGGCTCCAATCGACAGCGCCTCCGCTGACGCCGACCGGCGGTTGCGCACTCTGCGCCAAACTCCCCTCGATCTGCCCCGCCATGTACAAGGTGCCCGCCATTACGCCGCTGGTCGGGTTCTGCACGAGTTTGGTCCAGGCCTTGTCGAACGTGTTACCCAGGCTACTGCGGATCAGCGCTTCGCTGTCCGGGCGGTCAGCGGCCTGAATCAGGGCACGAATGCCCGCCACGCCCACGGTAATCAATCCCCCAGCAAGTTTGCCCGCCGCTGCCGCCACGGCACTCGCCGCCCCACGCGGAGCCATTTCGGCTTCCATGCGCTGGCTCGCACGCCTGGCCACCGGTGCCATGGCGGTGTCGGTCGAGTCGACCCCTTTTTCGCCACCGGCCTTGTGCACTTTATCGACCAATGCCGCGTAGGCGGGCAATGAATTCAGCGGCTCTGCGTGGACGATCGTGTACAGCGAAGCATTTCGCGCCGACGGAGGGCCAAGGGCAATCGCCGGGATTTTCTGGATTCGGCCGTTAAGTTGCGCGATGGGTACACCGTGGCGTTGGGAAATTTTCTGCAGTGCCTCCTTCAGAATGTCCACATAGAAGGCCGATGCCAGGCTGAGAATTGCGTCGGGATCGATCTCAACCGCTACCGGTGCCAGGACCCTTTCCTGGTATTGCTCCAGCAGATAGGCGGCCAGGCGTTTTTCCGACGTGTCCTGCTCGCCCTTGGCACTGATGGTGTACCAACTGACCTTCATCGACAGCCATTCCTGGGTCCAATAGCTGCTGAACCACGGGATGAAATTTTCTTCAGTCAACTGATAGACCCGCGTACGCCAATAATCCATGGCGCCACGGGCGTAGATTTTGGTTTGTTCGGTGGCCGACTGCGACGCGCTGACAATTTCCTGATCGACTTGTTGCCAGGTACTGGGTGAAACCATGACCTGCGGCACTTCCACCGGCGCACGCGGGGCCGTGGCGCATCCCGCCAGCATCAGCAGCACGACGACGATCAGCGAACGCCGGTTCAAGATCGCGGTTCCCTAAAGTCTGCGCCGAACCAGATGCCCGGCGCGCAGAAGCCCCTGTTTTGAGTATAGGTGGCAGTCTCTACCGACCCAGCGTTGATGTTGCCGCTGATGCCGCCATCGCGGGCAAGCCCGCTCCCACAGTTTATTGGCCAACCCGGTCCATTGTGGGAGCTGGCTTGCCAGCGATGAGGCCCGTGAAAACACCCAAAAAACCGACCATCACTGCCATCGATATTCACCATCGCCACGAATGCCTTCCGCCCCGCAACCGTCAGCGTAGGATCACTTTCAACCCAACACGAAACCCTGTAGCGGAGGGTCGAACCATGCTGATTCATCTCCTGACCTGTCTGGCCCTGACGGCCTTCACCTTGAGCGTTTTTGCCTGGTTCCTTCTCTCCGAGGAGCGCACGTCATGATCAACGAAGTCACCCTGGCCGTGAGCTTCCCGGTGTTCGGCAACAACTACTACTCGCAGCAATATGAGTCTCGTAAGGTGTTGACCCTGGTGTTCGACGAAAAATTCGAAGCGCTGCTGATTCCTGCGGCCGGTAACCACTTCAACAATGAAGTGGTCGGCCTAAACGATCAGTTCCGCTTTCTCAACGATGTGCTGGCCGAGCATCTGCTGGCGACCGAAGTCGCCGCTGGCGCGCGTCGTAATCAATACTTTTAAGCAAGGAAACCCGCCCCACGTGTCAGTGGAATTCGCTCAGTCATGACTTATTCTCTCGCTTGCACGGCAGTGGCGGGCCGGTCCATGGCGATGAAATCGCCCAATTCATTGATGAGTTCACGGCCGTCCGTGAGCATTTGTTGCCAGTCGGTGGGAAAGCGCACGTTCAACGGCAGTTGATCAATTCTCCAGCGTGGCGACAGCGGCCGGTCAAACCGCGCGGCCACTTGCAAGCCCATTTCGCTAGCAGCGAAAGGCCCGCGCAACACCGTTGGCGTACGGCCGGCGCTGTCCACGGCCTGGACGACGTGGGCCGTCAGCCACTCGCCATCGGGCATGCGCACGCGCAATGGCTGGCCAATGGCGGCGTAACTGATGTTCAGTGGTTCCAGGTAAATCCACAGCAGCGGATCTTCCAGTTGCTCGATGCGCATCAACAGGGTGCCGGCGCCGACGTTTTCACCGGGGTTGACCAACACTTCTGCCACTCGTCCGCTTTGCGCGGCAGTCACCGGCAGCGCAGCCAGGCGGGTCTGTAACCATTTTTGCTCGGCAATGCGCTGTGCCTTCTCACGTTCATCGCCCACCGGCAACTGATTGGCCTGTTGTTCGCGGCGTTCAAACGCCAGCAAATCGGCCCTGAAACTGTCGAGTTCAGACTGCGCGGCCAACACTTCACCCCGGGAAACCGCGCCGCGTATCACCAGATCTTCCAGTACCTGCACGCGATCCTCCGCCCGGGCGATTCGGGTCCTGAGCAATTGACGTTCGCGGCCTCCCAGCTTGGTATTGCTCAAGCGCGTCTCGTCCGGTGGGATCGCCGCGAGCTGCGCCAGCCGGGCACGCCATTCGGGGTTGTCGAGGTTGGCCAGCGGCTGGTCGATCCGCACCTGCTCGCCAGCCTTGACGAACAATTGCTCGACCCGCCCGGCATCCCGCGCTCGCACTTCAAGAATCGGCAGACGCAGTTGCGCCGGTGCATCGATTATCAACATGCCGTAAACCAGCTTGCCGCCCAGCCAGATCAAGGGGCTCGCCACCAACAACAGGATCAGGTACCAGCGCACCCGGAACGCCATGCGTTTGCCCGGCGCATAGAGCACAGTCAAACCTTGTTCCTGAGTCGGATTCAGTTCTTTGCGACTATCGAAACGTATCTTCATGACGAATCACCGCTTTGGAAAGTCTCGCCAGGCTTGCCAGTCGATGCCGGCAATCCCTTGGGGTTGCAGTTGTTCACGCCAGGCGCTGCTCTGGCGTTGCAACTGTTCGGTTGACGCGCCGGACCAGCTTTCCGTGGCATCCAATTGCGGCTCCGTGCTTTGCGCGAGGCGAAATTGCAGATCGGGCCAGCGTTTGGCGATCTGCTCTGCTCTTTGGGCACTGTTTTTCGGGTTGCGGGTATAAATCATCAGGCTGACCTGGCGCACGCCCGCCTCGGGAAGGCCGCACGGCACACAGGTCTGGCCGGGTTTTGCATCGACAAACCAGCGTGGATGGCTGGAAATCTCGACAGGCCACGGGCTTTCCCGAGAAGCCAGGCGCAGAGTGTCGAGCCAGTCCTTCAACCGTTGATCGGGTACCGGTACGCCGAGTTGCTCGACCTCCAGGTCCAGGTGCAGGCTGACGAAGGGAAGGCCTTTGAGTTTGCCCAGTAAATCGCTGAGCTGGTCGCGCCCCTCCGGCTTGATCCACTCCGGATCGCCGAGCAGCAGGCTGACCTGCACCCCTTCGCCGCTCGCCTGCTCCAGTAATTGCTCCAGCCGTTGGCGCGTGGTGCCAAGGTCTTTGATCTGGGCGGCCTTGAGGCCCAGGTAGATCTTGTCCATCCCCGCTTTGCGCAGGGCGGCAAGCTCAGCCGCCCGATGCCCGGGATCGAGCAGCGCTTCACTGTCCCAGACGTAACTCGCCTGGGACCAGTTGCTCGGCGGCTTTGCCTGCAGCGTCATGGGCTGAGCTGCCAGTAGTGCCAAGGCCAGCAATATCGATCGCATGTCAAAACCTCGTGGCGCGTTTAAGCACCCACCACGGCGCCATCGAACTCTCTTCATGCCCGCGACGAAATATCTCATTGAGCATCGCCACCGCGCTCCAGCACCGCAGGATGAGCATGAACAGCGGGAAAACCGGCACCAGCAGCCCCAGTACCGCGTCCTTCCGCGGCCGGTCCGAGACCATCACCAACATGGCGAAAAACAGCACCGCGGTGATCAGCAGGTACAGCAGGTAAACCAGCACGAACAGAAACAGCAGCGTCTTGCCCGGCAGCACGAACAACGCCGTCAAGGTGTAGCTGAAGATCAGGAACGGCAGCACCAGCTGAAAAAAGAAGCCGGTCAGGAGGATCATCACGAAGGTACGCCAACCCAACAATTTAGGGTCGATGTTGCGGTTGTGCTTTCTGATGTAGAGAAAAAACAGATCGCCATCCCAGCGCAGGCGCTGCATGAGGAAATCGCGCAGCGTCTTTGGTGCGTCGGTGTGGCCGATTGCTTCTGGCTCGAAAGGTATTCGCAGGTCATGGCGCTTGAAGTAGCTTTTGATCCGCAGCGTCAGGTCCAGGTCCTCGGCGGTATGGGTATTCCAGCCACCGATTTTCACCAGGAAACTGCGGCGAAATGCGCCAAAGGCACCCGAGACGTTGTTGACCAGGTTCCATTCCGACAGGCCGATTTTCGACATGTGGATCGACAGCAGATATTCCAGCGCCTGCATTGCCGTGACCCAGGACGCCCAGACGTTGCGCACCCGCAGGCTACCGGCCACCGCCGGCACCGATGGGTCTTCGAAATGGCGCACGATGGAGCTGACCATGTTGTTGTCGAAGGACGTATCGCCATCGAGCGCCATCACGATTTCACCGCTGGCAAGCGACAACCCGGCGTTCAACGACGACACGCGCCCGCCCCGCTGCCATTTGGCGATCGGGCGCAAATGGCGCCTGGGATACAGCTGCGGGTCGACGATGAAACCGCGTACGGCGCTAAGCGTCGGTTGATTGACCGTGGCGCCGTCGACCACCGGAATCATCTCGATGTGGCCAGGGTACGTCTGCTCGCACAGACTCAGCAGCGTGGTCTGCACGTCCATGCCTTCGCTGTAGCAGGTGATGATGCAAGAAACCCGGGGGCAATAGACACTGGTCTTTGGTACGCGGGTGCGTCGCCGGGTGAACCAGCGCAGTACCCCGAGCATCACCAGGACCATCAGCGGCAATTCGAAAATCAGGAACAGCGGAAACAGCATGTAGAACAATCGGCTCAATCCGTCCGTTCCCATGAACGCACTGATCAAGCTGTACAGTTGCTCCATGAACGGGCTCATGGCGCGTCCCCCAGTTCGCCGGCCAGACGCGCCACCAACAGTTCAGCGTCTTCCTGGTCGATCAGGTCCTTGGGGGCGGTGATGCTGACGACCCGCAGGGAAACGTCGCTGATCTCCGGCGCTGAAAACAGCTCGGCGACCCGACCCAAGCGCTGCTTTACGCTCTCCAGACCCTTTTCGTCGGTGTGCGGCAACATGATCCAGAAGTACTCTTCAGTGCTGCGAGAGCAGCGGTCCGTTTCCCTGACCGACTCTTGCAGCCGTTCGGCGACACTGTCGACGAAGGCGTGACCGCGCTGTTCGCCCAGACGGGTCAACGTGCCAGCCAAGTTGACGAAGCGCAGGCCGATCAGTGAAAAAGCCGGCAGCGAATAGCGTCGTACGATCTGGATCTGCCAGTTCAGCAGTTCAAAGAAATCCTTGCCGCCCAGCAGGTTGAGCCGCCCGAAGTGTCGCGCCGAACGCTCGCTGAACTCCTGTCGGCAGCGAAAGCGCCCGGCCTCGGCCAGGCGAAAATCCCTGACCTCGCGTACCCGCAGTTTGTCGGGCGAGTGCGACAGCCCGCAGTCCAGGCAACGCGCCTGCACTTCGGCATCGACAAAAAAGGCCTGGCAGGAGCGGCAGCGGTAGTTCTCCATCGGCCGGTCGTAATCACTGCCAATGTGGCGCAAGCGGTTCAGGCAGTTGGGACACAACAGCACCGCGTCCTTGAGAAATGATTCCTGAGGGCCGACATGACCGCAGGTGAAGCAATGCAATGACGGTTGCCGCGAGATGTCCAGGGCATGACATTCGGCACACACGTCAATGTAATTGAGCCGGCCCGAACCACAGTCCGAGCACAGCCGGACGCGGTCGACCAGTACGCCCTCCTCCAGCCAGTCCTGCTGCACCATCAGGCTGAGCCAGACAAACGAGTTGACCGGTTCGTTGTCCGCCAGGGCGTCCAGCAAGGGATAGCGATAATGCTGGGGCACTTCAGGGTCCCGCAGGGCATACACCTGAGCGTTATCACGCAGCCACAGCCAGGTCAGCACACGGCTCTCGAAACGCTCCTGACCCGACCCTTGTCGGAAGAGCCGGAAGCGTTCCTGCCAACTGGCCCACTGGGTTTTGATCTCGCTGGATTCAATCGGGTACGCGCCGTCACCCAATGCTTCGCACCAGCCATCCTGATCGCGGCAACAGTAGATAAGCGTGTAGCGGTAGGGTTCGATGGAGCGCAGCTTGCGAAGTACTTTGGCCGCATAAGCGGCGGGCATGTCCAACAGGACGACATCAAATGCAACGGCAGCCAACAGACTGCCAAGATCGGTAAAGTGTTCGAGTTCTGGAATGTTCAAACCTGGAACTCTATTACCGAGTATCGCAATCCGCGGTTTTGGAGTAGGCATGACGCACGTCCTCTACAGAAAGACCAGTGCGGTTAATGGGAAGCCACCCACACTAGCATTGCATCCGAAAAAGCGTGTGGTTATTTGTGAAGTTATTTTTTGACAGTGCGAATGACAATAGTTCGACGGGCCGTTCAAATTTCTCAAGCGCTTTTCAATACAAATAGATAGCAATACAACTAATAATTTACTATCGTATTATCAATAAGTTACATAACTAACGCTGCATCATATTAAAATATTATGAATACTGCCTATTGGCCAGCTACATTACCGTGCAGCGCTTAATCAGCATCTGCAATTCACTTTCATTTACAAAGGCAACTCATTCCACCCTAATCATTTTCACCAGCGGAACTTAACCAGCTCCTTATAACAAAATATTTAATTCATATTACCCACTTCAACGGAGTCGCCAGCATGCGTTACATGAATGAAACAGGAAGTGTTTCAATACAAAGACACTAACTTCCCTCTCAGCAATCCTCTCCATTTGATTATCGTGGGACGCGTTTAAACACACACGTCTCTAAGGCAGCTGCGTAACCAGCGATGCACGGGATCAGCATCCAGCCGAGGATGCCAAAGCATGGCGACGGTAAATTCCGCCAGGGATACAGGTAGCGCAAAGCTGTACATCCCGGTTCGCAGGTTGGTGGTGTGTCGTTCCGGTACGCTGGCGATCAAATCGGAGGATCGCGCCAGTGCCAGCGCCGTCGAAAAACCCGCCACGATGGTCGCGATGTGCCGCTGCAGGTCGAGTGGTTGCAGGGCTTCGTCGATGGGTCCGAATTCGACACCCCGCCGAGACACACTGATGTGCTTGCCGGCGGCATAGCGTTCGGGAGTCATCGGGCTTTCAGTCAGTGGATGACCAGCGCGCACCACGCCGATCAAACGGTCACGGAACAACCCTTGGGTGCGCAATTCTGGCCCGGTGGCTTTGCCAACCACGCCGGTTTCCAGATCCACCGTTCCTTCGCGCAGCGCGGTGCTGTCCTTGTCCGGCTTGTGCATGAAGCGCAGGCGTACACCCGGCGCCTGTGCGGCGACTCGGGCAATCAGCTCGGCGCCAAAGTTTTCGACAAAGCCTTCGCTGGTGCGCAAGGTGAAGGTCCGCGTCACCTGTGCCAAGTCCGGCTGTTCGGCCGGGCGCAGTACCGCTTGTGTCTCCAGCACCAGCTGACTGACCCGCTCGCGCAATTCCAGTGCCCGGGGTGTGGGCACCAGTGCCCGGCCGGCCCTGACCAGCAACGGATCACCCGTGGTTTCCCGCAGTCGCGCCAGCGCACGGCTCATTGCCGAAGGGCTCAGGCGCAAGCGCTTGGCCGCGCGCGCCACACTGCCCTCTGCGAGCAGCACGTCCAGGGTCACCAACAAGTTGAAATCGGGAGTGGACATGCAAACCTCGGGCTTGAGTGAGATGGCGTTTGCTGCACGTATCAAGTGCGTTCGGTGCGTCTTCCTCCATGTTAGGAGCCTGCGTAGATTTGCGATAGCTCCAATCGGGAGCGGCGAGCAAAGAGGTTCGAGCATGGATTCCCCATCAGCCGTTACAGCCAGCGGACGCCGCACACGCTCAACCCGCTGGGCACTGGCCAGCCTGTCGCTGTCGATGCTGCTGTCGTCCCTGGGCACCAGCATCGCCAATGTCGGCTTACCGACCTTGGCCCAAGTGTTCAACGCGTCTTTTCAGCAGGTGCAGTGGATCGTGCTCGCCTACCTGCTGGCCATCACGACGCTGATCGTCAGCGTCGGCCGTCTCGGCGACCTCTTCGGACGTAGGCGTTTGCTGTTGTCCGGCATCGGCGTGTTCACGCTGGCCTCGACCCTGTGCGGCCTGGCCCCGAGCCTTGAAGGGCTGATTGCTGCCCGTGCGCTGCAAGGGCTTGGTGCTGCGATCATGATGGCGCTGACGTTGGCCTTCGTCAGTGAAACGGTCAACAAGGAGAAGACCGGCAGCGCCATGGGCCTGCTTGGCACCATGTCGGCCATCGGCACAGCGTTGGGGCCGTCATTGGGTGGTCTGCTGATCGGTGGCTTCGGGTGGCAGGCAATGTTCCTGATCAGCGCTCCCTTGGGCTTGCTGACCTGGCTGCTGGCCGTGCGCTCTTTGCCGATTGATCGGCAGCCAGCCAAGCGGACCGCGTTCGATCCGCTGGGCACCCTGTTGCTGGCCCTCACGCTGGGTGCCTACACACTGGCCATGACCTTGGGCCGTGGTCATTTTGGCGCATTGAACCTCGCATTGTTGCTGGCGGCGTGCGTGGGCGTTGGTCTGTTTGTGTCGGTGGAACGGCGCGTTGCGGCGCCGTTGATTCGCCTGGCGATGTTCCGCGATGCACAGCTCATTAGCAGCCTGATCATGAGCCTGTTGGTGACTTCAGTATTGATGACAACCTTGGTGGTCGGGCCGTTTTATTTGGCGCAGACGCTTGGATTGAACGCCATCGGAGTCGGGCTGGTGTTGTCGGTCGGGCCTTTGGTGGCCGCGTTGACCGGCGTACCGGCCGGACGGATTGCCGATCGTTTCGGCGCGCGGCGCATGACGCTGGTCGGTCTGATCACCATTGCCAGCGGCTGCTTCCTGTTGTCGGTGCTGCCGAGCAGCCTGGGCATTGCCGGTTACATCGCGCCGATGGTGGTGCTCACGTTGGGCTACGCGCTGTTCCAGACCGCCAACAACACAGCGGTCATGGCCGGCGTTCAGCCGGAGCAACGGGGGGTGGTCTCCGGTTTGCTCAACCTGTCACGTAATCTGGGGCTGATCACCGGGGCTTCGCTGATGGGCGCGGTATTCGCCATGACCTCGGCGACGGTCGACATCCCCGATGCGCAGCCTGAGGCGATTGCCCGTGGCCTGCGCATGACTTTCACCGTCGCGTTGGGGCTGATGGGTTTGGCGTGCCTGATTGCGGTCGGCAGCCGGACGCTGATCACGGAGCGTGATCAGCGTTAAACCGGCCCTTGTGCTTACTGTTCGATTTTCAACAACGGCGTGTCTTTCTTGACGATGTAAGTCGCCAGTTCCGAAGCCTTGACCGTGCCGACGTTTTTCGCGACGTGGGCGGTGCCGGCTGGAATGTACAGGGAGTCACCGGCCTTGAGCGTGACGTTCGGCTGGCCTTCGAGCTCGTACTCGAATGTCCCTGAAATCACGTGGGCGACTTCGACACCCGGGTGGGAGTGTTTCGGCGATGCGACGCCCGGATCGAAATCGACGAGCACCTGGATCACTTCCTGCCCTTCTATTCCAAGGTCGCGACGTACCAGATCGGTACGCTTGAGACCGGTTTGCCAACTCTTGGCGGGCGCTTGGCCAGCGTCGGCGGCCGCTTTGGTCTCCTGGGCCTGGGACACGCCAGCGAAAGCGCTGAGTGCGGCGGTGACGATGGCGACGCCGAGCAGGCGGGTGGCGTTGGTTTTGTTATTTCGGGACATCGCAATTCTCCAATGAGCGCAGGGTAAACAGTGCGCGGGGCGCCGTTGTGTGGCAGCCCCATTACGCCTCCGTCGTGTATCGCGCACGTGTCACGCTGCGCTGTTTTTGTATTCGCACGTAGCTGTCGGCTAAGGAGATACGTTCGGATACACAGGCCCGCGAACGAGGCCGAGATTATTTTCACTTTTCGCTGATACCTTTTTCGTGGTCGTTCGGTGTGTAAGGGAATTCTCATTTTTCCTTTGCACCCACAGGCATTGCCGAATGACATCCCGATCGCTCCCGAACCGCTCCAAACCCCGCAGCGCCATGAATGTGTTGAGCCTGGCCATCGCCCTGTCCGTCGTGGCCCCCGCTCACAGTGCCTGGGCTACCGATGCCACACAAAGCGCCTCGCGCACCTACGCCATTGGCGCGGGTTCGCTGTCCAGTGTGCTGGCGCAGTTTGCGGCGCAGTCGGGTGTGTTGCTGTCATTCGATGCCGATTTGCTCAAAGACCAAACCAGTCAGGGCCTGCAAGGCAGCTACACGGTGCAGTCCGGTTTCGACCGGTTGTTGCAAGGCAGCGGTTTTTCGCTGATCAACACCGGAGCGGACAGCTACACCGTGGCACCGCCATTCAATAGCGGCGCTGCGCTGGAACTGGGGGCCACCACCGTCAGCGGTGTGGCGTCTGAAGCCGACACCTATGCCGGCGGCCAGGTTGCCCGCTCGGCGCGACTGGGTGTGCTGGGCAATCGCGATATCAACGATGTACCGTTCAGTGTGGTCAGTTTCACCGCCAAGACCATTGAGGATCAGCAGGCGCGAACCGTGGGTGATGTATTGCTCAACGACGCCTCGGTGCGTCAGTCGGCCGGCTTCGGTAACTTCTCCCAGGTGTTCACCATTCGTGGCCTGCCGCTGACCACGGACGACATATCGTTCAATGGCCTGTACGGCGTACTGCCCCGGCAGATCATCACCACCGAAGCGCTGGAACGAGTCGAGTTGTTCAAAGGCCCGAACGCCTTCATCAACGGTGTTGCGCCGGGGGGAAGCGGTATCGGCGGCAGCGTCAACCTGGTGCCCAAGCGCGCCCAGGACACCCCGACCCGCAGCGCAACCCTCGATTACGCCAGCGACAGCCAGGTCGGCGGGCATATCGACCTCGGCCAGCGCTTCGGCGAAGACAACCGTTTCGGTGCGCGGGTCAACCTCGCGCAACATGGCGGCGATACTGCCGTGGATGATGAAAGCGAACACTCACAGTTGATCGCCGTGGGCCTGGACTATCGCGGTGAGCGCCTGCGCCTCTCCACCGACCTGGGCTATCAGAAACAACGCATCAACAACGGTCGCTCGGTGGTCTACCCGACCGGGACCAAAGTCCCGCACGCGCCTTCGGCCAAGGACAACTACGCCCAGGACTGGACCTGGTCGGAGCTTGAAGACACCTACGGCATGGTCAACGGCGAGTACGACCTCAACGACAACTGGACCGCTTACGCCGGCGGCGGCGCCAAGCACACCCGGGAAAACGGCCAGTACTCGTCGCTGTATGTCGGCAACGACGGCAGCGGCAAAGTCGGGTTTCTCTACTCGCCCCACGACGAAGACAACAAAAGCGCCATCGCCGGTTTGAACGGCCATTTCAACACCGGCCCGATCACGCATCAGATGAACTTTGGACTGTCCGGCACCTGGGGTGAGCAGCGTTCGGCCTTCGAGGCGATCCTGGTGGCCAACCGCGTCAACGGCAATCTGTACAACCCGGTGCAGGTGCCCCGTCCGACCAACACCTACTTCGGCAGCGATATCCACGACCCGCGCATTGTTGGCAAGAACCGGGTCAAAAGTGCGGCCGTGTCCGACACCCTGGGCTTTATCGACGACCGCATCCTGCTGACCCTCGGCGTGCGTCGCCAGACCATCGAAGTCGACGCATGGAACACCACCAGCGGCGCGCGCACAGCGAATTACGAAGAGTCGATCACCACGCCGGTCTACGGCCTGGTGATCAAGCCGTGGGAACACGTGTCGTTCTACGCCAACCGTATCGAAGGCCTGCAGCAAGGCCCGACCTCGCCATCCACCGGCGTTACCAACCCCAACGAAGTGTTCGCACCCAACCGCAGCAAGCAAACCGAGGCCGGGGTAAAACTCGACTGGAACAGCTTCGGCGCGACCCTCGGTGTGTACCGCATCGAGATGCCGAACAGCTCGACCTCGACCGTCACCGGCAACCGCTTGCCGACCTTCAGCGTGGACGGCGAGCAAGTGAACAAAGGTGTGGAACTGAACGTGTTTGGCGAACCGCTCGACGGCCTGCGCGTGCTGGCCGGGGCAACCTGGATGGACACCGAACAGAAGAAAACCTCCAACGGCCTGAACGACGGCAACCGCGCCGCCGGCGTGCCGCGCTTCCAGTACAACCTGGGCGCCGACTGGGACGTGCCGGGCATTCAAGGCGCCGCGCTCAGCGGACGCATGCTGCGCACCGGCGGTGAATACGTGAACGCGGCCAACTCCTTGAGCATCCCGGCCTGGACCCGCGTAGACCTCGGTGCCCGCTACGGCTTCAAGGCCGACGACAAATACATCACCTTGCGTGCCAACGTCGAAAACGTGGCAAACAAGGCGTACTGGTCGTCGGCTTCAACCGCCAACAACTACCTGACGCAGGGTGAGCCACGCACGCTGAAATTGTCGGCGACGGTGGATTTCTAAACGGCTTCCAGCCCCTCGCTACGGCGATCGAAAGGACACGATCTGCCGTAGCGTTGCGCAAATTTAATGAACCCTGCCGCCGCACGTTCACCTAACTGAAAGACCATCAGGAGGTGAAACATGCATTTTGAACCAACGTGGATCGTACTCGCGGCAGTACTGCTACTCATTGAATTGTGGGCGATCAATCGGTTGCGCAAGAGCGAAGGCAAGGCAAGCACCCGAGGGGTGTGGATGGTGGTGATCGTGTTTGTGCCACTGTTGGGGTTGATCGCCTGGGCCTTGGCCGGGCCGAAGCAAATCGCGCACAACCCGCGGTCGGCGCAAGCCCGACAATAACGCGACGTGCGCTAACGCATGACCGGGGGTCATGCGTTAGCAGCCTGACAAAATACATTCTCGGTTGTTTTTTGTATCGGTCTGTATTGGGCGCCAGGGAGGCTACACAGCGATACACAACGGCGGGGTTCAGGACACATACGGTGTACATGAAAGTGAAAAAGTGCTCGGGTCGCAGTTCAACCTTTGCAGGAATCACTTCATGATCAATCACATCGATACCGTGCTGTACACCGGCAAGACTGTTACCACTGGCGGTCGGCAGGGCGAGTCGCGCAGTGACGACGGGCGTCTGGACGTCAAGCTCTCCCCACCGGGCTCTTCCGGTAGCGGAACCAATCCCGAGCAGCTGTTGGGCGCCGGCTGGTCGGCCTGTTTCATCGGTGCGCTGGGCAAGGCTGCGGCGGCATTGAAAGTGAGCCTGCCGAGCGACGTCAGCGTCGCGACCGAGATTGATCTGGGCAAGACCGACAACGCCTTCTTTCTGCAGGCGCGGTTGAACGTCAGCCTGCCCGGTGTTGAGCCAACATTGGCGCGCACACTGGTGGACGCAGCCCATCAGACCTGCCCGTATTCCAAAGCGACCCGTGGCAACATCGACGTGACGATCAATCTGGTGTGAGGGATGGCGCCGGGTGGGACAGGCGCAAACAAAAGTGACAGATAAACAAATGCCCCGGAGATTCGGGGCATTTGATCTTGGCGAGCTGTATGTTCACAGCGGCACAAGCAGGCTTCGAGAGCCAAGTAGGTGGCCAGCGCTGGTCTCTGGCTTACGAGGTTTATCAGGACTCCCACAGAAACAGCAATATGCACTGTCCTGCTTCACACGGCATAAGGGCTGGATCTCAGCGCGGAGATCTTTCTAACCGTGTACCCTTCGGAGCGCGCCCCACGCGTCCTCGCTATCCGCTTGCGCATCAGTCTGCGTTTTCACCTACACCTTCAGAGTAGCAAAACACTCGCGGTGTGCGACGCTGTTTTTAGACCGATTTCCTTCTTCAAAAAACCTCGCAGGACTCAAAAATGCTATGCCTGCCGAACCTCACAACGTTCG
Organism: Pseudomonas azerbaijanoccidentalis; assembly: GCF_019145495.1. Taxonomy (GTDB): domain Bacteria; phylum Pseudomonadota; class Gammaproteobacteria; order Pseudomonadales; family Pseudomonadaceae; genus Aquipseudomonas; species Aquipseudomonas azerbaijanoccidentalis. Next base: position 1,042,095 of record NZ_JAHSTU010000001.1, read on the forward strand.
CTGGCTGTTGCCGATCCCTTTGGCGATATCGACGCCCCAGTCCATCGCCGCTTCCATATCGAGCATGTGCGGTTTGGGGTCGTGGTTTTCGTCGATAGCGGTGCCATCCGGCCGGTAAACCCCAATGAACATGCCCAACGAACCGTCCTTCAATATCTCGGCCTTGACCTTGATGCTGCATCCGTTCGATAGCGTTTCCTTGTGTTCCAGATGGCGCTCAGTCATTGCGATTTTCCTCCCGTGGCAGGTTTTCGACCTTACAGGCAATGCTAGCTCAGCCCCTGAATTGCGCTGAATCACGGCGCTGAACACTTCGCCTGACAGCGGCGAAATGCCACCTATACTAGAAGCCACCGCCCCTCCGGGGTCTGCGCATCGAACAATAAAAAGCAGAGGTGGAACATGGTTTGGCAGCAAATCTACGATCCGTTCAATAACCCGGTACTGTCCACCCTCATGGCCGCCGTGCCGGTGGTGGTGATGCTGGCAGCCCTCGCGTTTTTCCATGTCAAGGCACACCTGGCGGCACTGCTCGCCCTGGCCTCGGCGCTGGTGATCGCCATTTTCGCGTTCGGCATGCCCGCCGGCATGGCCGGATCGGCTGCTTTATACGGCGCGGCCAACGGGTTGCTACCGATTGGCTGGATCGTACTCAACATCATCTTCCTGCACCGTCTGACCACCGAGAACGGTTCGTTCAAAGTGCTTCAGGATTCCCTGGCGCGGATCACCGACGACCGACGCCTGCAATTGCTGTTGATTGCGTTCTGCTTCGGCGCGTTCTTTGAGGGCGCGGCCGGGTTTGGTACGCCAGTGGCAGTGACCGGTGCGATCCTTATTGGCCTGGGCTTTTCGCCATTGGCCGCCTCGGGCCTGGCGCTGATCGCCAACACCGCACCGGTGGCATTCGGCGCGTTGGGCACGCCGATCATTACCCTGGCCAAGGTCACCGGGCTGGATGAAATGGAGCTGTCGATGATGGTCGGTCGGCAACTGCCGTTCTTCTCGGTGATCGTGCCGTTCTGGTTGATCTGGGCTTTTGCCGGATGGCGCAAGATGCTGGAAATCTGGCCGGCGATTCTGGTGGCCGGGGTCAGTTTCGCCATTCCGCAATTCCTCGTGTCCAACTATCACGGACCGATGCTGGTGGACGTGATCGCCGCGCTGATTTCCATGGCCTGCCTGACCGGTTTCCTCAAGGTTTGGAAACCGGCGACGGTGCACACCTCCGCCGCGCTCACCGGCCGGGTCGACAACTCGAAAATCGATGCGGAACACGAATCCAAAATTGAACCGACGGCGGCTTTTTCCAGCGACACGAAAAAAGCCGTGATGCGGGCGTGGATGCCGTGGATCATCCTCACCGTGTTTGTGTTCGCTTGGGGCACCCAGGGCTTCAAGAACATGTTCGACACCCGCCCGGCGATCGATCCGGCCACCAACTCGGCCAAGCTCGACCCGCAGGGCAAACCCATGCGCGAAGCCAACCCGGTGTTCGCGCCGATCCTGACCTTCACCAGCATCCACCAGCAAATCGAGAAAGTGCCACCGGTGGTGCCAGCGCCTAAAGTCGAAGAGGCGGTCTACAAATTCACCTGGTTCACCTCCACCGGCAGCGGCATCTTGCTGGCCGCGATTGTCGGTGGCTTGCTGATGGGGTATTCCATCCCGCAACTGATCAGCCAGTACCTGCGAACGCTGTGGGTGGTGCGCTATTCGTTGATCACCATCACGGCGATGCTCGCTTTGGGCTTCCTCACGCGCTATTCCGGGCTGGACGCCACCATGGGCCTGGCTTTCGCCGCGACGGGGATTTTCTACCCGATGTTCGGCACGTTACTCGGTTGGCTCGGTGTGGCGCTGACGGGGTCTGATACCGCCTCCAACGTGCTGTTCGGCGGCTTGCAGCGGGTGACCGCCGAGCAACTGGGCCTGAGCCCGGTGTTGATGGCCGCCGCCAACAGTTCCGGTGGGGTGATGGGCAAAATGGTCGATGCGCAGTCGATTGTGGTCGCGTCTACCGCTACCCGCTGGTACGGCCACGAAGGGGAAATCCTGCGTTATGTGTTCTTCCACTCGATCATTCTGGCGATCCTGGTCGGCGGGCTGGTGACGTTGCAAGCATATGTGGCGCCGTTCAGCCATATGGTGGTGGGCGGACATTGAATCGACAGATAAGGAGTTTCCTGCGCTAAAGCTCAATCCGTGCCCGGGAGGTTCGCCTCCCGGGCTTTTTTCACACAAGACATTCAACTGTAGGAGCAGGCTCGCTCCTACAGGGGACCGGTTTTTTTGAATGAATTGACCCGCTGGCAGACAAAGAACCCATGGACAGCGGAACCCGACGGGCCAATTATTAAAACACTGGACCGAAAACAGACCTCACATAACTACAAAACGAGGGTCGAGCGTCGATGAACATTCTTTACGATGAGCGCGTTGACGGTGTCTTGCCCGACGTCGACAAAAACGCGTTATTGCTGGCCCTGCAAGCGCAGATGCCCGAGCTGGAAATCCTGCATCAACAGGAGCAACTCAAACCCTACGAGTGCGACGGGCTTTCGGCTTACCGCACCACGCCGATGCTGGTGGTGCTGCCACGTGACATCGCGCAGGTTCAGGGGGTGTTGCGCCTGTGCCACGCGCGCCGGGTAGCGGTAGTGGCCCGGGGGGCCGGGACCGGTTTGTCCGGTGGTGCACTGCCACTGGAAAAAGGCGTGTTGCTGGTGATGGCGCGCTTCAACCAGATCCTCCACATCGACCCCGCCGCCCGCACCGCTCGGGTTCAGCCCGGGGTGCGCAACCTGGCGATCTCCCAGGCCGCCGCACCCTACGGTTTGTACTATGCACCCGACCCATCCTCGCAAATCGCCTGCTCCATTGGCGGTAACGTCGCGGAAAATGCCGGCGGCGTGCATTGCCTGAAATACGGGCTGACCGTGCATAACCTGCTCAAGGTCGACATCCTCACCGTCGAGGGCGAACACCTGATACTGGGCTCCGACGCCCTCGACTCCCCCGGCCTTGACCTGCTGGCCCTGTTCACCGGGTCCGAAGGCATGCTCGGGGTCATCACCGAAGTCACGGTCAAATTGCTGCCCAAGCCGCAGTCCGCCAAGGTCCTGCTGGCAGCGTTCGATTCCGTGGAAAAGGCTGGCCGCGCCGTCGGCGACATTATTGCGGCCGGGATCATTCCCGGTGGTCTGGAGATGATGGATAACCTGGCGATCCGCGCCGCCGAAGACTTCATTCACGCCGGGTATCCGGTGGAAGCCGAGGCCATTTTGCTGTGCGAACTCGACGGCGTTGAGGCTGACGTGCATGCCGACTGCGACCGCGTGCGCCAGGTACTGGAACAGGCCGGTGCCACCGAAGTGCGCCTGGCCAAGGACGAGGCCGAACGTGTGCGCTTCTGGGCCGGTCGCAAAAATGCGTTTCCGGCGGTCGGTCGCCTGTCACCGGACTATTACTGCATGGACGGCACCATCCCGCGCCGCGAATTGCCCGGCGTGCTCAAGGCCATCGCCGAACTCTCGGCCGAATACAGTTTGCGCGTCGCCAACGTGTTCCATGCTGGCGATGGCAACATGCACCCGTTGATCCTGTTCGATGCCAATCAGCCCGGCGAACTGGACCGCGCCGAAGCCTTGGGCGGCAAGATTCTGGAGTTGTGCGTGAAGGTCGGCGGCAGCATCACCGGTGAACACGGCGTCGGTCGCGAGAAGATCAATCAGATGTGCGCGCAATTCAACAGCGATGAGTTGACCCTGTTTCACGCGATCAAAGCCGCGTTCGACCCCAGCGGATTGCTTAACCCCGGCAAGAACATCCCGACGCTGCACCGCTGCGCCGAATTCGGCGCGATGCACGTGCATGCCGGGCAATTGCCCTTCCCTGACCTGGAGCGTTTCTGATGCACGGATCAGTCGATATGGACGACAGCGCGCTGCTGCTGGAACAAGTCAATCAGGCGTTGGAAAACGCCACGCCGCTGCGCATTCAGGGCGCCAACAGCAAAGCGTTTCTGGGGCGCATGACCGCCGGCGAAATACTCGACACCCGTTCACACCGGGGCATCGTCACTTATGACCCGACTGAGTTGGTGATCACCGTGCGCTGCGGTACGCCCTTGGCCGAACTCAAACAGGTGCTGGACGCTGCCCAGCAGATGCTGCCGTGTGAGCCGCCGGCCTTCGGCGATGACGCCACCGTCGGCGGCATGATTGCCTGTGGGCTTTCGGGGCCGCGTCGGCCGTGGTCCGGCTCGGTGCGCGATTTCGTCCTTGGCACACGGGTGATCACCGGGCATGGCAAGCATCTGCGCTTCGGTGGCGAAGTGATGAAGAACGTCGCCGGTTACGACCTGTCGCGGCTGATGGCCGGCAGTTACGGCACCTTGGGGCTGGTCACCGAAGTCTCGCTCAAGGTTCTGCCCAAACCTCGCCAGGCCTTGAGCATCAGCCTGGACATGAGCGCCGAACGCGCGCTGCTGCGCCTGGCCGAATGGGGCCAGCAACCGCTGCCGATCAGCGCCGCGTGCCATGACGGCGAGCGCTTGCACTTGCGGCTTGAGGGTGGTGAAGGCTCGGTGGCGGCCGCTCACGATCGTTTGGGCGGTGAGCTGCTTGAGGCCGCTTACTGGGCGGACCTCAATGAACAGCGCTTGAGTTTTTTCGACGAAGACCAGCCGCTGTGGCGGTTGTCCTTGCCCAACAATACCCCGCGCCTGTCACTGCCCGGCAAGCAGCTCATCGACTGGGGCGGCGCACAGCGTTGGCTCAAGTCTGACGCTGAAGCGTCGTTCATCCGCCAGGTTGTCGAAGAAGTCGGCGGCCACGTGACCTGCTACAGCCACGGTCTCACCGACAGTCCATTCCAGCCGCTGCCCGATGGGCTGATGCGCTTTCACCACAACCTCAAGCAGCAACTCGATCCCCGAGGCATTTTCAACCCTGGACGCCTGTACGCGGAGCTTTGAACCATGCAGACCACCCTGAGTGAAAGCGCCCGCCGACTGCCCCGTGCCGAAGAAGCCGACAGCATCCTGCGCACCTGTGTGCACTGCGGCTTCTGCAACGCCACCTGCCCGACCTATCAGTTGCTGGGCGATGAACTGGATGGCCCGCGTGGGCGCATTTATCTGATCAAACAAGTGCTCGAAGGCAACGAAGTCACGCAGAAAACCCAGCAACACCTGGACCGCTGCCTGTCGTGCCGCAATTGCGAAACCACCTGCCCGTCCGGGGTCGATTATCACAACCTGCTGGACATCGGCCGGGCCGTGGTCGATGCGGCAGTGCCGCGCCCGATCGGCCAGCGTCTGTTGCGCGAGGGGCTGCGCGCACTGGTGCCGCATCCGAACCTGTTCAAAACCCTGGTCAACAGTGGCCAGATGTTCCGCGCGCTGCTGCCCGGCACGCTGCAAAGTAAATTACCGCGCAGTAAACCGGTGGATAAAAAACGCCCCACCCCCCACCACGCCCGCCACGTGTTGATGCTCGAAGGGTGCGTGCAACCGGGGTTGTCACCCAATACCAACGTTGCTGCCGCGCGCGTGCTCGACCGGTTGGGCATCAGTGTCACGCCGGTCAGCGGCGCCGGTTGTTGCGGGGCCGTGGATTATCACCTCGACGCCCAGGCGGCCGGACTGGATCGCGCCCGGCACAACATCGACGCCTGGTGGCCCAGTATTGAAAACGGCGCCGAAGCCATCGTGCAAACCGCCAGCGGTTGCGGCGCCTTCATCAAGGACTACGGGCATTTGCTCGAGCGCGACCCGGCTTACGCCGAGAAGGCCAAAACGGTCAGTGCACTGGCCCGGGACCTGGTCGAAGTGCTGCGCGATGAGCCGCTGGAACAGCTCGGCATCCATAACGCCCGACGCGTGGCCTTCCATTGCCCTTGCACCTTGCAGCACGCGCAAAAACTCGGTGGTGCCGTCGAAGCGCTGCTGATGCGCCTGGGTTTCAACCTGACGACGGTGCCCGACGGGCATCTATGCTGTGGTTCGGCAGGCACCTATTCACTGACCCAGCCGGAACTGTCCCGACAACTGCGCGACAACAAGATGAACGCCCTGGAAAGCGGCTACCCCGAAGTCATTGTCACGGCCAATATCGGCTGCCAGTCACACCTCGACGGCGCGGGCCGGACACCGGTCCGGCACTGGATCGAACTGGTCGAAGCCGCCCTGTCCCAATAACGCCCCGGAGATTGCCCATGAACAGCAAAGCCATCCTGAGCCAGGCCGAAGTCAGCCGGATTCTCACTGCGGCGCGCACCGAAGCCCAGGCCAACCAGTGGCCGGTGACCATCGTGGTGGTCGATGACGGCGGTCATCCCCTGGCCCTCGAACGTCTCGACGGGGCTTCGCCGATCAGCGCGTACATCGCCACCGAAAAGGCCCGTACCTCGGCGCTCGGCCGGCGCGAATCCAAAGGTTATGAAGAAATGGTCAACGGTGGCCGTACGGCTTTCCTGTCGGCGCCGCTCCTGACTTCGCTGGAAGGTGGCGTACCAATCATCGTTGACGGCCAGGTGATCGGCGCGGTCGGTGTGTCCGGCGTCAAGGCCGAGCAGGATGCGCAGGTGGCGAAAGTCGGGGCGCAGTGTCTGTAGGAGCTGTCGCAGGCTGCGATCTGTTGATCTTGCTCCTGTCCTTGGCGCCTGAAAAAGATCGCAGCCTGCGGCAGCACCTACAATGACGATGCGCATGGCATCAGGATATTAGTCCGGTTTATGTGGGCGACCCGTTCCCCAAGGGGACCGTGTTCAATCAAGCCGCTAAAAGAGGAAGCACACCGATGACCCGCCTCACTGCGAAAGACTTTGCGCCAGAGTTGCTGGAACTCTACGACTACTACGCCCATGGCCTGATCAACCGGCGCGAGTTTCTCGACCGCGCCGCGCTGTTCACCCTGGGCGGCTTGACCGCCAGTGCGCTGCTCGCCTCCCTGAGCCCGAACTACGCCCTCGCCGAGCAAGTCGAGTTCACCGACCCGGACATCATCGCCGAATACATCACCTACCCGTCCCCCAAGGGCCACGGGCAAGTGCGCGGCTATCTGGTGCGCCCGGCGAAAGCCGCCGGCAAAGTGGCTGGCGTGGTGGTCGTGCATGAGAACCGTGGGCTCAACCCTTACATCGAAGACGTCGCCCGGCGCGTGGCCAAGGCCGGTTTCATCGCCCTCGCCCCGGATGGCCTGAGCTCGGTGGGCGGCTATCCGGGCAATGACGACAAGGGCCGTGCGCTTCAGGAAAAAGTCGACCCGGAAAAACTCATGAATGACTTTTTCGCCGCTGTTGAATGGATGATGAAACATGACGCCGGCAGCGGCAAAGTCGGTATCACCGGGTTCTGCTATGGCGGTGGGGTGACCAATGCGGCGGCGGTGGCTTACCCGGAACTGGGCGCGGCCGTGTCGTTTTACGGTCGTCAGCCCGAAGCCAAGGATGTGCCGCGCATCAAGGCGCCGGTGATGTTGCACTATGGAGAACTGGATACGCGGATCAATGAAGGCTGGCCGGCTTACGAGCAGGCGTTGAAGGCTGGCGGCAAAACCTATGAGGCGCACATCTACCCCGGCGCCAACCATGGCTTTCACAACGACTCCACCCCGCGCTATGACGAAGCGGCGGCGAAGCTGGCGTGGGATCGTACGATTGAATGGTTTCGCAAGTATCTGGTTTGAGCTGGTTCTGCAGCAGCTGGCGCAGCCAGCTGCTACAAAGTGGTTACTTCGGTTGTGCCACGGTGCGCAAATACGGTTTGTGGGTCTTGAACCCGTCCGGATACTTCTTCTTCGCGTCCTCATCGGACACCGACGTCGGAATGATCACGTCGTCACCCGGGCGCCAGTTCACCGGCGTGGCAACGGTGTGCTTGGCATTCAGTTGCAAGGAGTCGAGCAGCCGCAGCACTTCATCGAAGTTACGCCCGGCACTCATCGGGTAGATCAACATGGCCTTGACCTTCTTGTCCGGGCCGACGATGAACACCGAGCGCACGGTGGCGTTGTCTACGGCGGTGCGTTTGCCGCCGCTGGCATTGGGGTGAATCATGTCGTAGAGCTTGGCGACCACCAGATCGTCATCACCGATCATGGGATAGTTGACGGCGTGGCCCTGGGTTTCTTCGATGTCACCGAGCCACGCGTGGTGGTCGCTGACCGGGTCGATGCTCAGCCCGATGACTTTGGTATTGCGCTTGTCGAACTCCGGTTTCAGTCGCGCCACCTCGCCCAGCTCGGTGGTGCACACCGGGGTGAAATCCTTCGGGTGCGAGAACAGGATGGCCCATTTGTCGCCGATCCATTCATGAAAGCGAATAGTCCCTTCAGTACTGTCGGCGGTGAAATCCGGTGCCTCATCGCCAATGCGGATAGTCATGATCGATCTCCTTAAAGTGAGGGTCAGGAATGCTGTCAGTGCACTCGCAACAGCATTCGGGCAACTGAGTATAGGAGACGAATGATGACAGGCTGAAACCGCGTGCCACGGTCATGAAAACCGCCGATCAACCGCCGAGCGCGATGATCGCCGCGATCAGCGCCGCGCCGACAACAGCCATCGCAACCCCGCCCTGCCACGGCTTGGCGCCGGCATATCGCGCCAGGATCCAGCCGGCCAGGAACAACACCACCAGCCCGACCAGGTTGGACAAACGCACCGCCAGCCCCGTCTGTTCAAGCAGCAGGAATGGCACCACCAGCGGAAAGGTCGAGAGCACCACCAACAGGAAAACACCCAACGCGCCCTTGAAATCATCCAGCCCCAGAAACGGGTGCAGTGGCGTGGCCGGTGAAGCGACCAGTCGCTGGCGCAACACTTCCAGGCCTTCACTGCCGGCGGCCATGGCGATGCGCGGTGGCAACGCGTCGGCAATCAGCGCCTGACCGGTTTGGGCGTCAGCGTTCCCGCGTAACCCGGCGAACAATGTGCGATTGCGCGTGCGCTCAATCACCGTGCGCAACAGATACATCACCGCGTCTGCCAGTCCCCAGGCCAGGTTGCAGCCGAGCGCGGCAATCATCATCGTGCGTTCATCTTCCTGATTGGCGGTCGCCACGCTGATGGTGCCAGTGAACGTCATGGCCATGAGCAGGCCAAAAATCACCTCGGTGACCCGATCGACCGGATCGAGCACCCGTGTACGCAACTGTTCGCGGTTGTCTTGCATAGGCCCGGCCTTACGGCCCAAAGACGAGCCGTCTTGTTTATGGGAGATGTTGGGTGAGCTCACTCAGTGTAGTCAGGAACGCCGTCGTCGCTGACGGCGCGTACCCAGGCTTCAATCCACCAGGGCGATCAACTGATGCCGTTGCGCATCGGTGAGCATCGGGCCAAAGCCGGCGCCGGCGTTTTCCGCCATGTAGCGCGGGTTGCCGGTGCCGGGAATGACGCAGGTCACCGCCGAATGCGACAACAGGTACTTGAGCGCCAGCTGTGGCCAGCTCTTGACCCCGACTTGCGCGGCCCAACCGGGCAGCGGTTTGTCTTTCAACCGACCGAGCAGGCCCCCGCCACCGAATGGCCGGTTGCAGATCACCGCCACCCCGCGTTCGCGACACAGCGGCAGGATGCGTTTTTCGACCCCGCGATCATCCAGCGCATAGTTGATCTGCAGGAAGTCCAGTTGCTCGGCCTTGAGCACCGCTTCCACTTCTTCGTAGGCCGATGGCGTGTAATGGGTGATGCCGATGTATCGAATTCGCCCCTCTTCCTTCCACTTTCGCAGAGTCGGCAAATGGGTTTGCCAGTCCAGCAGGTTGTGGATCTGCATCAGGTCGATACGGTCGGTCTGCAGCAGCTTGAAGGACTCTTCCATCTGCGCGATGCCTTCTTCGCGGCCCCTAGTCCACACCTTGGTCGCCAGGAACGCAGGCGAGCGCGGCTCGTGGATCGACAGCAGCTCACCGGTGGTCTGTTCGGCGCGGCCGTACATCGGCGAGCTGTCGATCAGCGTCCCGCCCTTCTCGAACAGGGCATGCAGCACCGCAGGCAGTTGCTTGTAGGCCGGATCGTTCGGGGCTACATCAAAACCGCGATAGGTGCCCAGGCCGACGATGGGCAACGACTCGTTGCTGCTGGAAGGAATGACGCGGGTCTGCATGGTCTTGCCTCCTGTTCCCGTCGACGGCGGGGTTTGTGCGCCGGTCGGACCGAACGTGAAGACCGCCGAAACACCGGCAGCCAGCGTAAGTATTTCTCTACGGGTGTACCCCACAGGATGGCTCATAAATCGTCCCTCGCCCGCCAATCAGGTTTCGACTTGTTGCGCCTGACGCCGCGCCAGCCACAGACATAATCCGCCCCACAACCCGGCGAACGGCACAATCACCAGCGCCACCAGGCCGAATCCCGCACCCAGCGCGGTCAAACCGGCGGACAGCCAGCCACTGGCGGCATCGCCACCGCGATAGACCAAGGTCTCGATCACGTTCTTGGCCTTGTACTTTTCCTCGCGGCTGACCACCGTCCACAGCACTTCCCGCGCTGGCCGAACAATGGCGAATTCCACCGCGCGGCGCAGCCCCTGGGCCAGCGCCACGGTGGTCGGCACCGGGGCCAGCGCCATGGCGGCGAAGGCGACGATGGTCGCCAGCGGCATGGCGATCAGGGCTCCGCCGATGCCGACAAAACGGATCAAAGGCGCCGTCAGCAGCAGTTGCAGCGTCAGGGTCAGTGCCGACACGATCAGATCGACCACAGCGAAGAATTGCGTCCGGCTGCCTGTATCAGCGTAGCTGCCAGCGACGATCCGTCCCTGCTCGAAATACAACAAGGTGGCGGCGCTGGTGTGCAGCAGCATGAACAGCACCAGCCCCAACAGGTACGGAGAGCGCAGGATCAGGGTGATCCCGGCGAGGATGCCGCCGCCCATGCGCCGTTCGTCGAGTAATAACTGGCCGGACTGCGACTGGGTGCGCGTCAGCAGCGCTCGATAACAACGCACGGCGATTTCCAGCAGCAGCGCCGCCGCGACGGTCAATGCCACCGGACCCAGCCGCGTGGCCATGGTTGCCGCCAGCAACGGCCCGATAAAAGTGCCGAGGGTGCCACCGGCCGCGATGCAGCCGAACAGTCGCCGCCCCTGCTCACTGGAAAAGCGGTCGACCAGCACACTCCAGAAAATCGAGACAATGAACAGGTTGTAGATACTGATCCAGACAAAGAACACCCGTCCGACCATCACCGGCGCCACGTGGTTAGCAATCAACAGGCCGAAGACCAGCATCGACGCGGCGATCACGCGGTAGATCAGCGGCACGAAACGCGTGGCCGGCAGACGTGACGCCAGCGCACCGAACACCGGCACCATCAGCAGCATCACCACGAACGTGGCGGTGAACAACCACTGCAACTTATCGGCACCGCCCTCAAGCCCCAGCGCATCGCGCAACGGTCGCACCAGGTAATAGCTGGCGAGCACGCAGAAGTGAAAAGCAAAACCCAGAGCCAGGGCCGCTCTTTCCGAAGGCAATACATTGAGCCACTTGAGACCGATCGGCATCGGTGCCCTCCTTCACCGCCAGCTACACTCTGACAGCACCCCGGAGCCGTCAATGCCGCCCACTAACGTTAGACGAATGTCCCGAACCCTGGTGTTACTCGTCGTCATCCTCGCTGCGGTCTACCTGACGCTCTGCGCGGCGCTGTTCGTTTTTCAGCGTGCGCTGATTTATTACCCACAACCCGCGGGCTCAAGCGAAGCGTTGCTCACATTAACGGTCGATGATGCCCAGGTGATGGTTTCCGTTCGTGCGCATAACGGTCCCAAGGCGCTGATTTATTTTGGGGGCAATGCCGAGGACGTCTCACGCAGCCTGCCGGATTTCGCCAAGGCCTTCCCCGACCATGCGCTGTTCTTCATGCATTACCGAGGCTATGGCGGCAGCAGCGGTTCACCGTCCGAGGAAGCGATTGCCCGCGATGCCATGGCGTTGTTCGACAAGGTCTACGCTGAGCATCCGCAGATCGTCGTGGTCGGCCGCAGCCTGGGTTCGGGGGTCGCGGTGCGCCTGGCCAGTGCGCGTCCGGCCAGCAGGCTGTTATTGATCACGCCTTACAACAGCCTCGAAGAACTCGCCGCCCGGCAGTTCCGCTGGTTTCCGGTGCAGTGGTTGTTGCAGGACAAGTTCGAATCCTGGCGCTACGCCTCGCACATCACGGTGCCGACACGGCTGATCGCTGCCGAACACGACGAAGTTATTCCGGGTGCCAGCACGCAGCGGCTCTACCGCCATTTCGCCCAAGGCGTGGCATCGATGCAGGTCATCAAGAGCACGGGGCACAATTCGATCAGCGACAGCCCTGAATACTTCAAGGCGTTGGGAGATGGGTTGTAGCGACAAAAAAAGTCCGGGCAAGCGCGACCACGCTTCCCGGACCAAAGGACTACACGCAATCAGAATCTCGGTTTAACCGCTTTCCACTCCGGCTTGTAACGCTGCATCTGCTTCACGTCATCGCGCTGGCGAATGCCGCACGTCAGGTATTGGTCATGCAGTTTGCCCAATTGATCGTGATCCAGTTCCAGGCCCAGGCCCGGTGCCCGGGTGATCTTCACGCAGCCATCGACGATCGGCAGCTTGCCGCCCTTGATCACCTCTTCGTCCGGTTCCTGCCATGGGTAGTGGGTGTCGCAGGCGTAATCGAGGTTTGGCACCGAGGCGGCGACATGGGCCATGGCCATCAGGCTGATGCCCAAGTGTGAGTTTGAATGCATCGACACGCCAAGGCCAAAGGTCTGGCACATTTTCGCCAGCGCCTGGGTGTCGCGCAGGCCGCCCCAGTAATGGTGGTCGGCGAGCACGATCTGCACGCTGTTCTGCGCCACGCTGCGGCGGAACTCGTCGAAGTCGGTGACCACCATGTTGGTCGCCAGCGGCAGCCCGGTGCGTTTGTGCAACTCGGCCATGCCTTCGAGGCCCGGCGTCGGGTCTTCGTAATACTGCAAGTCGTCACCCAGCAGTTCAGCCATGCGAATCGAGGTTTCCAGCGACCAGTTGCCGTTCGGATCGATGCGCAGCGGGTAGCCGGGGAAGGCTTTTTTCAGCGCCTTGATGCACGACACTTCATGCTCCGGCGGCAAGGTGCCGGCCTTGAGCTTGATGCTCTTGAAACCGTAGGCCTCGATCATTCGCCGTGCCTGGGCGACGATCTGCTCCTCGTTCAACGCCTCGCCCCAACTGTCCGGCTTGTAAGGTGAATCGACGTGCTGGGCGTACTTGAAGAACAGGTAAGCGCTGAACGGAATCTCGTCGCGTATCGCCCCGCCCAGTAAGTCCACCAACGGCACGTTCAACGAGTGCGCCTGCAAATCGAGGAACGCCACTTCGAACGCCGAGTAAGCGTTGCTCACCGCTTTGCTCGCGTGGGAGCCGGGGGCCAGTTCCGCCCCGGCCAGGCTCGCCGGTTTGTTCGCCGCCACCGTCGCCTGAACGATAGCGCGCAGTTGATTGAGGTTGAACGGGTCGAGACCGATCAGCTGGCTTTGCAGTTGTTGCTGGATCGCCAGTGCCGGGGCGTCGCCATAACTCTCACCCAGGCCGATATAGCCATTGTCGCTTTCAACTTCGATGATCGAGCGCAGCGCGAAGGGTTCGTGAATGCCGCTGGCGTTGAGCAATGGCGGATCACGGAAGGCAATGGGGGTGACGGTGACGCGTTTGATTTTCAAGAGGCTGCTCCCGTTGGATCAGATTTGAGGGCTTGATGACTGACTGGCTTTTTTGCACGGGTGCCTTCTGGCAAGGCGCCGGCCAATGCACGAAGGCTGTCGCCACGAGGGGCGGTGCGGGCGAAGAAGATCACCACCGCGGCCACCAGCGATGTCGCGGCCAGACCGTACAGGCCACCTTCGATGGAGCCGGTGGTCTGCTCCAGGAAACCGAACGCGGTGGGCGCGACGAACCCGCCGAGGTTGCCGATGGAGTTGATCAAGGCGATCACCGCCGCGGCGATCCGTGCATCCAGATAGCCTTGCGGGATCGGCCAGAACAACGCCGAGGCAGCCTTGAAACCGATGGCGGCAAAACAGATGGCGACGAAGGCAAACACCGGCCCGCCGGTGGTGGACATGAACATGCCGAAGGACGCGATCACCAGGGTCACCGCGACCCATGCCTGCTGGTACTTCCACTTGCTGGCCATGGCGGCAAAGCCGTACATCGCGACAATCGAGATGATCCACGGTATCGAATTGAACAGGCCGACCTGGAAATCACCGAGGTTGCCCATTTTCTTGATCATGCTCGGCAGCCAGAACGTGGCGCCGTAAATAGTCAGGGCGATGGAAAAATAGATGAAGCAGCACAGTGCGATTTGTTTGTCTGCCAGCAACTTGAACATCGACGGCTTGACGGTTTGCGTGGCTTCGCGAGCCTGTTGTTCCAGTGCGATGGCAGTGGTCAGCGCCGTCTTTTCTTCATCGCTCAGCCACTTCGCTTCACGGGGATGAGACTGCAACCAGAACCAGACAAAACCACAGAGCACGATCGACGCAAAGCCTTCAATCAGGAACATCCACTGCCAGCCGTGCAGGCTCAAGCCGTTGATGTGCAGCAACGCGCCGGACACCGGGCCGGAGATCACCGAGGCGATGGCCGAGCCGCTGAGGAAAATCGCCATGGCCTTGCCACGTTCGGTCGATGGCAGCCACTGGGTGAAGTAGTAAATGATGCCCGGGAAAAAGCCCGCTTCGGCAGCGCCGAGGATGAAACGCAATACATAGAAGCTGGTTTCACCGCGCACGAAGGCCATGGCCATGGCAGCCGCGCCCCAGGTAAACATGATTCGGGTGAGCCAGGCCCGTGCGCCGTAGCGTTGCAGCAGCATGTTGGACGGCACTTCGAAGATCGCGTAACCGACGAAGAACAGCCCGGCACCCAGGCCATAAGCGGCAGCGCCGATGCCCAAGTCGGTTTCCATGTGGCTACGGACGAAACCGATGTTGACCCTGTCGATGTAGTTGACGATGAACATCACCACGAACAGCGGCAGCACATGGCGTTTCACTTTCGCCGCGGCGCGGGCCAGCACATTCGGGTCGGGTGGACTCTGCAGGGTTTTCAAGGGGCGACTCCCGATCATTTGTTTTTATAGGGATTGCTTGAGGCGTGGGCCGATCATGGACGCCGACATTGATCCCGTCTAATCTAACTTGGCATTCGATTGATACCTGGATTAGATCAATGTTCGAACTGACCCAACTGCGCTGCTTCACCACCGTCGCCACTGAACTGAATTTCCGCCGCGCCGCTGAACGGCTGAACATGACTCAGCCACCGCTCAGTCGGCAGATTCAATTGCTCGAACATCACCTCGGCGTCGAGCTGTTCACCCGCAGCACCCGCAGCGTTGCCCTCACCGCTGCCGGCCGCGCATTCTTCATCGAAGCGCAGAACTTGCTGGAACGCGCCCAACAAGCCGCCGTCACCGCCCGGCGATTTGCCGAGGGCGACATTGGTTCGGTCAATATCAGTTTCGTCGGCAGCGCGGTGTACGAGTTTCTGCCCAAAGTCATTGCCGAAGCGCGGCTGACGCAGCCCCACGTCAAGATCGACTTGTCGGAGATGAACACCTACCAGCAGCACGAAGCCCTGCGCGCCCGCCGCATTGATCTGGGCATCGCTCGCGCGCCCTTGCTGGAGCCTGGCTATGCCACCGAATGCCTGGTGCGCGAACCGTTTGTGTTAGCGGTGCCCAGCACCCATGCCCTGGCCACTGCTGCCAGCGTGTCGGTCCAGGACCTCGATGCCCAACCGTTTTTGATGTATTCCCACGCGGCCTACCCGCCGTTCAACGAATTGCTCACCGGCATGCTGCGCTCGGCCCGCGTGGCACCGGACTACGTGCAATGGCTGGGTTCGTCGCTGACCATTCTCGCGCTGGTCAACGCCGCCATGGGCCTGGCGCTGGTGCCGCGCTGCGCGACCAGTGTGGTGTTCAAGAACGTGGTGTTTCGCGATATCGATCTGGGCGAAGGGGTGCAGAGCGAGTTGCATCTGATCTGGCGCGAGAACAACGACAACCCGGCGTTTGCCATGTTGCTGGAAGGGATTCGGCGGGCGGTGCGTGAGGGTTGGGGCGCGTATCGGGGGGCAGAAAATACTGCCCCGGACGGTGCTAGCGAAACGCCGGGGCAAGAAGGTGACTCAGAGGTACTCAACGTTCCCGTCGACGCTGATCGCTTGCCCGGTGACGTTCACCGCCGCACGTGACGACAGAAACAATGCCATGGCGGCGACATCTTCCATGGTCACCATCCGGCGCAATGAGATTTTCTCCAGATACTGCTCGCGCATCGATTCGAAGCTGATGTCCAGCGCTTGGGCTCGCGCATCGATAACCCGGTCCATGCGCTCCCCCGCCACCACACCCGGCAGGATCGCGTTGACCCGGATATTGTGCGGCCCCAGTTCATTGGCCAGTGACTTCATCAACCCGACGATGGCCCATTTGGTCGAAGCATAAGGCGTGCGGAACGGATAGCCCAATCGCCCAGCCACCGACGACATGGCAATGATGTGCGGGTTTTGCCCGGACTGCTTCAGGTACGGCACCGCTTTGCTCAGGAAGTAGTATTGGCTGTTGAGGTTGGTGGAAATCGTCTGCTCCCACGCGTCCGCATCCAGCTCTTCGATATTGCCGGTAGGCCCTGCGATGCCGGCGTTGTTGACCAGGATGTCGAGGCCGCCCAGCAGGGAAATCGCCTCATCCATGATGCGGTCGACGTGCTGCTTGATACCGACATCCACCACGCCGCCCTGCATACCGGGGTATTCGAGTTTCATGCGGTCAACGGCGCTGGCGTTGATGTCGCAGATATAGACCTGCGCACCGACTTCATGAAACGCCTTGGCGATGACGGCGCCGATGCCCGCAGCGCCCCCGGTAATGATCACTTTGAGCCCGGTTGGCGGGGTCAGTAAATCAACAATCTTCATAACGTTTTCCTCTTATTCAGTCACCGGCTGCGCCACCCGCGGAGTCGGCTCGGCATCGATCGCCTTGGCCAGCAACGGCACCAGCAACAGGCCCAGAATCGCGGCGCCCACAATCACGTAGAAACCCGATGAGCTCAAACCGGTAGCCTTTTCCGCCAGGCCGAACAGGTAAGGTCCGCCGAAGCCGCCGAGCAAACCGATGGTGTTTATGAACGCCAATCCCGCAGCGGCCTGAATACCCTGCAAACGCTTCATGGCGATGGCCCAGTAGATCGGCAGAACCCCACCGGCGAAGAAGGCCGTGGCGGTGAACAGCGCAATGCGCGCAGACGCATCATCGATCAGCGTGAAGGCCACGGAGCTGGCGATCAGGCCGCAGGTGAACAGCGCCAGGCAATAGCAGTCCCGGGCGATTTTGCGGTGAATGCGCGGCAACACCAAGACCCCGGCGAGAAAACCGATACCGACGCTGCTGGACAGCAAGCCAACGGTCAGCGGCGAGGTGATCTGCATCTGCTGGATGATCGACGGCGTGAAGAACACCAGCCCCACGAATGCGACCTGATTGAGGAAGTAGATCAGGCCGATCAGGATGGTCGTCGGGCGTTTCAGCGCCTTGACCCAGTGGCCCGAGTACTCATGGGAATTGGCATGCCCCGGCAGCAGCGCGTGGGCTTCCAGCGAATCGGCCTCGGCCTTGGTCAACCAGCGGGCATCACGCGGGCGCTCCGGCAGTTTGAACCACAGGATCACCCCGACAATGATGCTCGGCAGACCTTCAAGCAAAAACATCCATTGCCAACCGTGCAACCCGCCGATGCCGTCCATCTTCATCAACGCCCCACCGATGGGGTTGCCGATGACCAGCGCCAGCGCCGGTGCAATGTAGATCCAGCCGATGGCGATGGCGCGGTCCTTTGGCGCAAACCACAGCGTGACCATGTACATCAATGCAGGAAACAGCCCGGCCTCGGCAATGCCCAACAGCACCCGCAGCAGATAGAAGGACCATTCGCCCTGGACGAACATCATGGCCGACGACAAGGTGCCCCAGGTCACGGCGATCCGCGCGATCCAGCGCCGCGGCCCGATGCGGTGGGCCAGCAGGTTGCTGGGCACCTCCAGCAACGCATAGCCCAGAAAGAAAATCCCCGCGCCCAGCCCATAGGCCGCGGCGCTGATGCCCAGGTCGGCGTTCAACGCCGCTTTGGCCAGCGCAACGTTGGTGCGGTCCAGGTAAGACATGAAGTAGATGGCGCACATCAAGGGTATGAGTCGCGCCATGGCACGCCGGGTGGCGAGCCAATGGGTCTCAGCGGTACTGAGCATGATCGTCATGGTGAAACCTCTTTTTGTTATTTTTTTGGGTTCTGGCAGAACACTTACAGATGAACGTTGTGCTTGCCCTTCAGGCCGAGCATCTGCCGGGCTTCGTCGGGCGTGGCGATTTCATAGGACAGCTCTTCGAGGATGTGGCGGATCTTGCGCACCTGCTCGGCGTTAGTCTTGGCCTTGACGCCTTTGGCGAGGTAGATGCTGTCTTCCAGGCCGACACGCACGTTGCCGCCCATGATCGCGCCCATGGTCACGAACGACAGCTGATGCCGGCCCGCGCCCAGGATGGAAAATTCATAGTTCTGACGACCGAACAAGCGGTCGGCGGTGGCACGCATGATCGTCAGGTTTTCCGGATCGGCGCCGAGGCCACCGAGGATGCCGAAGCACGACTGGATGAACAGCGGCGGTTTGACCAGGCCTTGTTCGACGAAATAAGCCAGGTTGTAGAGATGGCCGACGTCGTAGCATTCAAACTCGAAGCGGGTGCCGTACTCGCCCAGTTCCAGCATGATTGCCTTGATGTCCTTGAAGGTGTTCTTGAACACCACGTCTTCCATGCCTTCGATGTGATCCTTTTCCCAATCATGGCGCCAGCTGGAAATTTTACCGGCGATCGGGTGGATCGAAAAGTTCATCGAGCCCATGTTCAGCGAGCACAATTCCGGCTTGGCGATCAGCGGGTACGCAAGTCGCTGGGCCAGGGTCATGCGCGTGCTGCCACCGGTGGTGATGTTGATGATCGCATCGGTGGCCCGGGCGATAGCAGGCACGAACTGGCTGAACACTGCCGGGTCCGGCGTTGGCCGGCCGTCCAGAGGATCGCGTGCATGCAGGTGCAGGATCGCAGCGCCGGCCTCGGCTGCTTCAATGGATTGCTGCTCGATGTCGGCCGGTGTCAGCGGCAGGTATTCGGACATCGAAGGCGTGTGCGTCGCACCTGTGATCGCGCAGGAAATGATGACTTTGCGGCTCGGCTGACTCATGGCGGTGACCTGTATTGTTATTGGGCTTTGCAGGGGCGATGAAGACGTGTTGAATTCGCAGCTGCTGCTTGTGGGACCCAGCTTATTGAATTTTCGGCGCGTCGGTAAGATCATTACCGGACAGCAATGAATCTCTAAGGGACAACGACTGGAGTCTCCAATGCCACCGAAAATGCCGTTGTTCAATGAGCGTATCTACGCCCCCTACAAGATCGCCGCGCTGGTGGAAGTGCTCAGCGAACAGGGCATCGCGCCCGCCGACAGTTTGAAAGGCAGCGGCGTAGAAGAAGACAAGATCTACGACGCCACGGCGCTGACCTCGGTGCGCCAATACGCGACGGTGTGCGGCAATGCGCTGTCGCTGTCCAGCGACCCGGCCACGCCATTCAAGACCGGCTCGCGCCTGCACCTGTCGGCTTATGGCATGTACGGCTATGCGTTGATGTCGTGCCTTTCACTGCGCGACTACTTCCGGCTGGGCGTGAAGTACCACTCGCTGGCCACTCCCACGCTGACCATCGAATGGCAGGAGTACGCGGACGAAGCCGTGTGGACGTTCCCGGATGCATCCGACCCGAGCCCTTCGCGGGAGATCAAACAGTTTTTGATCGAGCAGCAATACACCCAGCACGTCACCCATCTGCAGGATGTTTTCGGCAAAAGCTGCCCGCCAACCAAAGCCTGTTTTTCTTACCCCGCCCCGGCCCATGCAGCGCTCTACGAGCAGTACCTGGGCTGCCCGTGCATTTTCGATCACGAGCAATGCGAGCTGCACTACGACAGCTCGATCCTCGATCAAAAACCGCACCTCGCCCATCGCCTGACCGCGACGGTGCTGCAAGAGACCTGCGACCGGTTGATCGGCCAGGCCAAGGTGTCGTCGGGAATTTCCGGGGAGGTGTACCAGATGATGATGCAGACGCCCGGCGAGTTTCCGAGCATGGAACGCGTGGCGGAGAAGCTGCACATGACCACGCGCAGCCTGCGCCGAAAGCTTCAGGAAGAAGACACTTCCTTCGTGGCCATTACCGATGACGTACGTTGCTCGCTCGCCATGGAGTACCTGAAGACAACCATCATGAGCACCGACGACATCGCCCTGCTGCTGGGCTTTTCGGAGCCTACGAATTTCCGCCGAGCGTTCAAGCGCTGGACCGGCAAAACCACGAAAGAGTATCGCCAGGGCTAAATGCACCCCCTGTAGGAGCGAGCCTGCTCGCGCCTACAGGGAAATGCGCCAGTTTAGAAAATCGACAGCGGATAACTGACGATCAACCGGTTTTCGTTGAAGTCGGCAAGGCTGAAGTCACGCTTGATCACCGAGTTGCGCCAACGCAACGACAGGTTCTTCAACGCACCGCTTTGCAGGACATAAGTCAGCTCGGACTCGCGCCCCCATTCCTTGCCATCGGTCACACCGCCGGAGTGCACATTGGCGCCGCTGATGTAGCGGTTCATCAGGGTCAGGCCCGGCACACCCAGGGCGACAAAATCAAAGTCGTGGCGCAGTTGCCAGGAGCGTTCGTCGGCAAAATCGTAACTGTTGCTGAAGCTGTCGTTGGCCAGCGTCGCCCCGCTCGTGCCGTTCAGGCGCATCCAGTTGTCTCCGTCGACCTTTTGCAGCCCGAGATAAAAGGTGCTGCCCTGATACTTCGCGGACAACAACGCCGAATACGTTTTGTTATCCAGTTCACCGGCAAGTTTTTTGCCATCGTCCTCGCCGCTGAAGAATCCCAGGTTCGCCCCTAACACCCAATCCCCCGCTTTCTGGCTATGGGTGAAGTTGAAATAGCGTTGGTGGTAAATATCTTCCAGTTGCGCATACCACGCGCCCACTTGGCTTTGACTGTTGTTGAACGCGTATTCCACGCCGGAAAAGTTGAAACGATCAGAGGTCACGCCCGGGCGATTGAACATCGACATGCGTTCCATGCTCGCGTCATTGCGTGGGCTGTTGCCGCGAAACTGACCACCGTAGAACGTGAAATCATCCAGGTCTTTTGAAGTGAGTTGCGCGCCGCGAAACGTTTGTGGCAACGAGCGGCCGTCATCGGAGCGAATCACCGGCAACGCAACGACCCACTCACCGATCTTCGCCTGGGTTTTGGCAAAGCGCACTTTCGCCGCCACGGCCAGGCGCCCGAAATCGTCCGCTGGCCGGCCATCATCATGGACGGGCAGCAATTGGGTGTTGGTCGTGCCTTTACCGCCATCGAGCTTTTGCGAGTACAGCCCCAACGCATCCAGACCAAAACCGACGGTGCCCGAGGTAAATCCGGACCGGGCGTCGAGGATCACACTTTGCGTCCATTCTTCGGCCTTGGCTTGCGGGTAAGCGCTCTCGGTAAAGTTGCGGTTGATGTAGTAGTTTCGCAAGTTGGCGTTGACGTGGGCATCTTCAAAAATGCCTTCCGCAACAGCGGGCAGGCACGTGAGTGAACCACTCAATGCAAGCAGCGTTAACGACGTCGAAACAGCGGTTGAAGGGTTCAGGGCGCAATATCGCATGGGGACTCTCTTTTATTTTTATTGGGAGTAATTAATTGCCCCGGTGGTTTTTCAGGCATGACTCCGCTCTGGCCGGGCGTCTTTTACCGACGCAGCCAAAACCTTCACCGAGTGTTTTTCACGGGCCGATACTAGCGGCATTTCGGCGCAATCATAAGATCAATACCAGACAGCATCAGATCTTTAGCGGACATCCATCCTGCAACCCCTCACACGTTCGTCGGACGACTGCAGGCGCCATTCGAATTCCCCGCCCCGCGCTTGAACCTAATTTCACAAGCCCAGTCTTAGATCGGCGTTCAACCTTCCTCCCTATCGTTGTCATCTCTTCAGAGCTGTCCGCACCATGCGCCAAACCGCCTTCGCCTTGCGTTTCACGTCGCTGTGTCTGCTTACTTATCTACCCTTGCTCGCCTCCCCCGCCCACGCCGGCGCGGAGCGACAACTGGTGGACGCCATCAACGATTACCGTGCCCATCCGCAAGACTGCGGGCGTCGTCCGGCCCAGCGTTTGACGCCACTGACCCTGAAGTCGAACCTGGCATTACCGGTGGGTTACGGCGGCGGTTTGCGCGATCGCTTGAAGGCGTCCGGTTACCAGGCGGTGACCGTGCGATCCATCCGGGTCGTCGGAGCGCAGGATGCCGAAGAGGCTTTTGAACTGTTGCAGGATGACCACTGCACCGCCCTGCTCGATAACCAATACGCCGACATTGGCGTCAGTCGCAGTCGTGGTGAATGGCAAGTGGTACTGGCGCGTCCGGTACTGGACAACCAAATGGGCGACCCGCGCTCCGTCAGCAAGGCATTGCTCGCGCAGGTGAACGCCGCCCGGGCCAAGCCGCGAATGTGCGGTCGCCAGCGCTTCGCCGCCGCACGCCCGTTGGCCTGGAATGCCAGCCTCGGCGCAGCCGCGCAAGGACACAGTAAAGCGATGGCCTACGGCAACTACTTCGCCCACCGCGATCCCGATGGCGACACCCCCGCCGACCGAGCGCGCGCCGCCGGGTACCGTGGCCGGCAGATCGGCGAAAACATCGCCGCCGGCCAAGGCTCACCCAACAAGGCCATGGCCGGTTGGCTGGCCAGCCCCGGGCACTGCGCCAACCTGATGAACCCGATGTTCACCCAGGTGGGTGCCGGTTATGCGACCGAGGCACGCAGTGATGAAGGGGTTTACTGGACGATGCTGTTTGGGGCGCAGTGATCGGTATCGCAGTTACTTGACCAGCCTGATTTCCTTGGACGGCCGATAGCCGAAATAGGCGCTGTAGCACTTGCTGAAGTGGCTGGGCGAGACAAAACCACAGGCCACCGAAACTTCCACAATGGTCAACGTGGTGTGTTGCAGCAGTCGACGCGCCTCGGTGATTCGCAAGTCCATGTAGTAACGCTGAGGCGTGGTGCCCAATTGCTCCTTGAACAAGCGCTCGATCTGACGACGGGACCGGCCGGCATAAAGACACAGCGCCTCCATCTCCAACGGCTCTTCGAGGTTGGCATCCATCAGGTTGACCACCTCGCGCAGCGGCCCACAGACCGATACGTTAAGCGTGGGTTTAATACGTCGATACCGCGAAGCCTCAAACGCCAGAATGTCTTCGATGCCGTCAGTCAGCGACTTGTCGTGCAAGCCCTTGATCCACTCCAGTGCCATGTAAAACGCACCGTTCGGGCTCGACGCCGTCAGACGATCACGATCGACCACGAAGGCTTCACTGGTGACCTGGGCCAGCTTGGCAATTTCTGCCAACGCGGGACGATGCTCCGGGTGAACGGCACAGCGATAGCCGTCCAGCAAACCGGCTCGCCCGAGAAACCAGGCGCCGTTCCATATCCCCGCGAGCTTGACGCCTGATTCGGCTGCCGCGTGTAAAAGTCCGACCAGCGCATCATCGGCCTTGAGAGCAGTACGGTAGCCGCCACAGATGACCAATAAATCCAGTGCTTGAATTTCGGTTTGGGCAAGACAGGCATCCGGTCGGATGACCAATCCCAAATCGCTGACGACTTCGCCTTCGGTCAAACCGAAGGTCTTGGTGGAAAAGAGCTCCGGCCGCAGCAAATTGGCGGTGACAATCGTATCAAGTGCCTGAGTAAACGCCGGCAATGAAAAATGCTCCAGCAGCAGAAAACCTGCCGTGGCCTGGATTGATTGGCCTTCATGCTCATTGAGGTAGCGAAGGTTTTTACCCTTCATGGCACCGCTGAACTGACGTCGTTCTACCAACGCTCGCCTCGCTTCGTCGTGCTGACGAACCTGTGATTTAGCGCCCTGATATCTGTAACTCCTGTTCGCAAAAACCTGAAACGCACGCCTGCGCCCTGCTCTGTGCGTGCATTGTTTACGCCAGTTGAATCGCGCGATCAAGCAGGGATGTTGAGATGGTCGAGCCTCAATGGGTCGTGATGAATCAAAAGCCCGATTATTCACGATTCATACGCAGTGGCTTCACTCAAGCACTATTGATGCAGAATCTGCAATCAATATTCTGTCAGTACGCGTTAGCCGTGATCTCGTACAAGCCAGAATAAGAGCCCACCCATGACCAGCCCGAAAACGCTCTACCAAAAGCACATTGACAGCCACACTGTTTGCTCACTCGACGACCAGGGTCATGTGCTGTTGTACATCGACCGTCAGGTTGCCAACGAGTACACCAGCCCGCAGGCCTTCAGCGGTATGCGCGAAGCCGGTCGCGCTGTCTGGCGCCCGGGTGCGACACTGGCAGTGGTTGACCACGTCAATCCCACCGCGCCCAACCGTATCGCGACGATGCCCGATGCCGGTGGCGCGCGTCAGGTGTCTTACTTCGAAGAAAACTGCCGTGACTTCGGGATCGAGCTGTTCGATGTACTGGACAAGCGTCAGGGCATCGAACACGTCGTGGCGCCCGAACAAGGTTTCATCCTGCCGGGCATGGTGGTGGCCGCCGGTGACAGCCACACCACGACTTATGGTGCATTGGGCGCCTTCGGTTTTGGCATCGGCACCTCTGAAATCGAACACTTGCTGGCCTCGCAGACCCTGGTCTACAAACGCCTGAAAACCCTGCGCGTGACCGTTAATGGCGCATTGGGCGCCGGGGTCACGTCCAAGGACATCATCATGGCGCTGATCGAAAACATCGGCGCCTCGGGTGCCACCGGTTACGCGATCGAATTCACCGGCCCGGCCATCAGCGCCCTCAGCGTCGAAGCGCGCATGACCATTTGCAACATGGCCGTCGAGGCCGGCGCGCGGGGTGCGTTCATGGCGCCCGATGACAAGGTCTTCGCATACCTGCAAGACAAACCGCGCGCGCCCAAGGGCGAGCTATGGGCCCAGGCCGTCGCCAAATGGCGTGCGCTGCACAGCGATGAAGGTGCCGTGTTTGATCGTGAAGTGGTGCTCGATGTCGCCACGCTCGAACCCATGGTCACCTGGGGCACCAGCCCCGATCAGGCCGCCCCGGTGGGCAGCCATGTGCCCGACCCCGCCACCCAGCCGGACCTCATTTTGCGCCAGGGCATGCAACGCGCCCTCGACTACATGGGCCTGACGCCTGGCATGCCGTTGAGCGATGTAGTGATCAGCCATGCGTTTATCGGGTCCTGCACCAACGCGCGTATCGAAGACTTGCGCGATGTTGCCCGCGTGGTGCGTGGCAAGCGTGTGGCGGCTCACGTGCGGGCGATGATCGTTCCCGGTTCGACGCTGGTACGAAACCAGGCCGAGGATGAAGGCCTTGCACAGATCTTCCTCGACGCGGGTTTTGAATGGCGCCAGTCGGGTTGCTCGATGTGCCTGGCGATGAACGACGATGTGCTCGCCCCTGGCGACCGCTGCGCATCCAGCACCAATCGCAACTTTGAAGGCCGCCAAGGGGCCGGTGCGCGCACCCATTTGATGAGTCCGGCCATGGTCGCCGCCGCGGCGATTACCGGGCATCTGACCGACGTGCGCTCATTCGCGCTGGAGGCTTGAACATGCAACCTTTCACTACGATCAGCGGCAGTGCCGCGCCGCTGCTGGCGTCCAACATCGACACCGATGTGATCATGCCCAAACAGTTTCTCAAGGGCATCGATCGCCAAGGGTTGGATCGCGGATTGTTCTTTGATTTGCGGTTTCTGGAATCGGGCGAGCCCAACCCCGACTTCATCCTCAACCAAGCGGCCTGGAACGACGCTGCGTTCCTGGTCGTCGGGCCGAATTTTGGTTGTGGATCGAGTCGCGAGCACGCGGTCTGGGGCCTCAAGCAAGTGGGCATCAGGGCGCTGATCGGCACCAGTTTCGCCGGGATTTTCTACGACAATTGCCAGCGCAACGGGGTGTTGGCGATTCAACTGTCAGAGGCTCAACTCAAGCAAGTGGCCGCTGTTGTCAGCCACAGGGCAACAGCGCAAATCAGCGTCAATCTGCCCGAGCAAACCATAGCCTTGGCGGACGGCAGCGTGATCGGCTTCGAGATCGATCAGTTGCGCAAGCAATCACTGTTGCTGGGGCTTGATGCGATCGGCACAACGCTGCAACGTGCCGAGCAGATTCGTCAGTTTGAGGCGCGACACCTGGCAGAAAACCCCTGGTTGGGCTGACGGAAAAATGATTCACCCGTAGGAGCTGCCGAAGGCTGGGATCTTTTGACTTTGTCCTTAAGTAACAAGATCAAAAGATCGCAGCCTTCGGCAGCTCCTACGGGGAATTCGGCAAGACTTCAATCAACCGAAAGATCGCGAAAGTACGCTTCCAGAAACTCGACACACACACGCAACTTCGCCGACTGGCTGAGCCGCGTGGGGTAGACCGCCCAGACGTTGGCGCTCTGGGTGTAGTCGTGCAGCACTTGCACCAGCCGTCCTTGTTCGAGCATCGGTTTCACATCCCACATCGAACGCAGCAAAATCCCGCCGCCACTCAAGGCCCACTCCAGCACGATCTCGCCACTGTTCGACGACAACGGCCCGCTGACCCGCACCGACTCTTCCTGGCCATCCTTGCTCACGTTCCACACACCGAAAGCGTTGTTGCGCTCCTTCAGCACCAGGCAATCATGGTTTTTCAAGTCATCCAATGATTGAGGCGTACCACGTTGCGCGAGGTACTCCGGCGTGGCGCACAGCACCCGACGATTGCTCACCAGTTTACGGCCCAGGTGCTGCCCCGGCAGATCGTCGCCCACACGAATCTCCAGGTCGAAACCTTCACCGACGATATCGACCACGCGATCAAACACGTCCAGACGGATTTCGAGTTTGGGGTACGTCTGCGACAGCTTGCAGATCGCTGGTGCCACGTGGTTGCGGCCAAAACCGAAGCTGCTGCAAATGTGCAAAGAGCCCATGGGCTGCTGCCGTGCCTGGGAGATTTCGCCGACAAAATCATCGAAGTCACCCAGCAATTTCTCGGCCCAGACCCGCACCCGCTCGCCGTCATCCGTCAGCGCGATGCGCCGCGTGGTGCGGTGCAGCAGCCGCGTTGACAGCGTGGTCTCCAGCACCGAAATGCGCTTACTGATGTAAGCCGGTGAAAAACCGAGCTCTTCAGCGGCGCTGGCAAAGCCATTTTTGCGCACCACCGTGAGGAAAACCTTGAGGTCTTCAGGCAGGGGAAACTGATCACGATTCGTGTTCATACGCCTCATACTTGTGCTGTTTATCACGCTATTTGCGAAGGATACCATCGATCTACCGAGTGGCAACCCGACCCGGTTAGCCGTAGTTCCTGAAATCCTCGATAAAAACAAACATGAGGAAATAGCGACATGAGCAAGTCTTATGAGCAGCCCCTGAAAATCGATGACGCCCCCGTTGGCGGGCTCCTGCAACGCCTGCGCACCTATGAGATCGGCGTTGTTCCACTGCCGATATTCATTGGCATCGCAGTGATCGTCTACCTCTCCGCCCATTTGGGTTTCCTGCCCAAAAACATGATCGGCGGGCTCGCCGTGATCATGACCATGGGCGTGTTTTTCGGCCAGTTGGGTTCACGCCTGCCGATCCTCAAAGAAATCGGCGGCGGCGCGATCTTGTGCCTGATGCTGCCCTCGGTGCTGGTGTTCTACGGCTTCTTCGGCCCGGCGACGATCGACGCCACCAAGATGCTGATGAAAGAGGCTAACTTCCTCCACTTCGTGATTGCCAGCCTGGTGGTGGGCAGCATCCTGGGGATGAGCCGTTTCATCCTGGTGCAAGGCATGTTGCGCATGTTCATCCCGCTGCTCGTGGGCACGCTGGTTGCCGTTGCCAGCGGGCTGATCGTCGGCAAACTGGTCGGTTACAGCGTCTACCACACCTTCTTTTTCATCATTGTGCCGATCATTGGCGGCGGGATTGGCGAGGGGATTCTGCCGTTGTCCCTGGCGTACTCGGCAATCCTGGGCGGCACACCGGACATCTACGTCGCACAACTGGCCCCCGCCGCGGTGGTCGGTAACATCGTCGCAATCATCTGCGCCGGTTTCCTCGCTCGCCTGGCACTGAAACGCCCGCACATCAATGGCGAAGGTTCACTCATTCGCGCCAAGGTCGAGAACGACAAATTCCAGGTCAAGGAAGACACAAACAGCACCGTCGACTTCCGCGTCATGGGCGCCGGCGTGATGGTGATCTGCGCGTTCTTCGTCCTCGGCGGCTTGCTGGAAAAGGTCGTCGGCATCCCCGGCCCGGTGATGATGATCCTCGCCGCTGTGCTGTTTAAGTACCTGCGCGTCCTGCCGGAAAAACTCGAGAAAGGCACCCACACTTTTTACAAACTGGTGTCCTCGGCATTTATCTGGCCGGTAATGATCGGCCTGGGCATGCTCTATGTGCCGCTGGACAGCGTCGTGAAGGTGTTCTCGGTGGGCTATGTGCTGGTCTGTGTATCGGTCGTGGTGTCGATGACCGTCGCCGGTTTTTTTATCGGCAACCTGATGAAGATGTACCCAATCGAATCGGCCATCGTCACCTGCTGCCACAGCGGTTTGGGCGGTACCGGCGACGTGGCGATCCTGTCGGCATCGAACCGGATGTCGTTGATGCCGTTTGCGCAGATTTCAACGCGAATTGGTGGGGCTTCGACGGTAATTTTGGCGACGGTGTTGTTGGGGATTTTTGTGTGAGCATCAACGACTGATATCCCTGTAGAGCAATGGTGTTGCGTGACCTCGCTAACACCATTGCTTGTTTTATCAAGCCTTCATCACGGGCGACGCACCGCCCTCACCCGCCCGCTGCCGCCACCGCCGCAGAAAAACCGCTCACCGCCGTCCGACTCAAGGCCCGACACACCGACGCCGTCCGGCATCTTCAGGCTCTCCAGCACCTCGCCGGTTTTTGCGTCGATGCGCCGCAGCTCGCTCTCGTCGCCTTCCCAGGTGCCATGCCAAAGCGCGCCCTCGACGAAGGTTACGCCCGTGACAAAACGGTTCGATTCGAGGGTGCGCAGGATCTTGCCGTTCTCCGGGTCGATCTGGTGAATCTTGCGCTCGCGGTACTGCCCCACCCACAACGAGCCCTCTGCCCATGTCATCCCCGAGTCGTTACCTCCGCCGGGAGCTGGAATAGTGGAGATTACGCGCCCGGTTTGCGGATCGATTTTCTGGATGCGGTCCTCGGCGATCTGGAACAAGTGTTTGCCATCGAATGCGGTGCCGGCGTGGGCGGCGACATCCAGCGTACGCACCGTTGCGCCGCTCGAAGGGTCCAGGGCGAGGAGTTTGCCGGTGGTGGCAAACCAGACGTTTTTACCGTCCCAGGTAACGCCGTGCACATCGTCGACCCCCTTGAAAGGGCCATATTCACGGAGGATTTCAGCGGCTGACTGTTTCATCTCGGTATTCCTCGAAAGGGCTTGGTGGCGTTCATCCTAGCCACCGGGCAGTGGAACCGGGAGTAACAAGGTCGTCGCGAAACCGGGCACCGGCGGCGTCATCCAGCGCCGCGACCGCCCTTGCCCGAACGACTGCACCTTGCCCTGTGCAGCCAGTGTTTCGAGCACCCGTTGCACGCTGCGCTGGCTGCTGCCCAGCACCAGGGCAAGCGCCGAACTCGACCAGGCTTCACCGTCGACGAGCAACGCGAAAACCGCTGCATGTTTTTCTTCGACCGGTGGCCTGAGCAGCACAACGTCGGGGCAAACCTGCGTGACCAAGGCAAACCCGCGCGGGGTGGCGACCACGTTGGCCAAGGGTTTCAGCGCGGCGCGCAATCGGCCGATTTCGACCCGCAACCGCGCACGATGGGATTCATCACTGAGCTTCAGGCGAAAAGCCCGGGCAACCAGGGTTTCCCGGGGCACATCGGCCGGCCAGGCTTCGGCCAGTGTCCGTACGAGGCTGAACAAGACCGGCCGCTTCGCCAGCGAAACCGACATGCCGGCGCCGCGCACCGTATAACGACAGGCATCGACCACCAGCGACGTCGAGTCAAGCAAGGCCTGCACGTCGTCGAGCAACAAGGACCGCGACTCTCCATCGCTGATCGAATGTGCGGCGGGACTGTTGAGCATCCGCAACGCGTTTTCGACTTCCGCTACCAGCGCGGGTATCGCCGATTGCTGCGCGGCGAGTTCGGCCCGGGCAAGCGCAGCCCGGGCAGCTTGCGAATGCAAGTGGCGCATGGCGATCCCCGCCGCTACCAGCTCATGGGTCGCGCGCAATGACGGCGGCAACGGTGACGGGTCGAGTTGCGCGAGTTGTTCCTGCGCCTCATCCAGTTGCCCGATCAGCAACAGACGACGGATTTGCAGATACCGAGCATGGGCGGCATTTACCCAATCACCTTGACGCTCCAGCGTGACCCGCGCCGCATCGAGTGCTTTTACCGGCCAGCCGAGGTCCCGAGAGGCCAGCGCGATCTCGGCTTCGGCGACGAGGCAACGTGCGCGGGCCAGCGTCTCTTGCGGCCCAAACGCCCGAGCCGCCCGACGCACCAACGCCTTGGCACGCACCAGGTCACCCAGTTGCGCCATGGCGACTCCACGCAGCGCCAACGCTGGTGCATCGTCACGCAACGCAACCCGGTCCAGCGCGCCAAGCGGATCCCCCGCTGCCAGCGCCTGGGCGGCGGCGGTGATCAGCGAGTCCATCGCAGACCTGCCATGGGTGTACTCCCTCGTCGGATAATCCTCTTGAGTCTATCTCAGGGAATCTGATGCTCCCGACAAATCAGCTCCACTTCCCCGGATTGCAGAGGTTCCTGAGTCAACCCGCAAAACGCCCCGCCCGCCACGGTCTGATGAAAGCGGCAGGTGCGGCACAGCCCAAAACCCGGGACGTTTTCGCCTTGCTGAATGTTGCGCAACAGCTCCAGCAGCAAGCCTTGCAGGTCTTCAGCACGCGCGCCCATGCGCTGGGCGGCATTGACCAGAAACGATGGCGGCAGCACCGCATCGAGCAGCGCTTGGGCGGGTGCCGTGAGTACCAGATGCACGCTGCGCTTGTCCCGGGCATCTGGCTGTTTGGTCAGCAGCCCTTTGCTCTCGAGGGCCTTGAGCGATTGCGACACAGTGCCCTTGGTCAGCCCCAGGTACTCGGTCACCGCCAACGGGGTGTCGGAGTAGCGATTGCAACGGCCAAGGTACATCAGGGCACTGAGCTGAATCGGCTGCAGGTCCGCCAACATCGGGTGCTCGCGAAACCAGACACGGGTCAGGCTCGACAACCTTTCCAGCAGATCAAAAAGCACAGGGCAAATCCTTCATCAAAAGCGTTGATAAATAGTATCGGATAAAAACCTTATTGACAAAATATCGGCTTGTCGTAGGCTTTGTAGTGTCGATCCGAAACAGTCAATCCATTTTTGTAAGGGAGGTTCGTATGAAAACCGCACTGGCACTCACCCTCGGCGCCTTGATCGCTACCCAGGCCCTGGCCCATGACGCGCAGGGTATTCAGAGCGCAAAAGGTAAAACCGACGCCGCGTTCGACCTGGTCAATACCCGCGTCTTCAAGGAAGGCAACAATCTGGTGTTCGAACAATTGGTCGACGGCAAGGCCGGCAGTCGTGTGCCGACCGCCAAGGGTTCATTCGCCGGTGCCGAGGTGTTCAGCTACGTCTGGCCGACCAGTCTCGACAGTTCGGCTGTGGGCTTTGAAGAGAAGTCCGGCATCCTTGCGCTGGCGCTGACATCGCACCCGGACTTCGATGACACCCCGCAACTGGACGAAAACAAGGACGGCAAGAAAGACAACGACGGCGGTCTCTGGCATTCCCATTGGGTGGTGCTGACCAAGGACGAAAACTGCGGACCCGGCGGCTTGAAGGTTCGGGATATTCCCAAGGATGCCAAACCGAAATTGCCGGCCACCTGGCCGGGCGCACCGATTTACATCGATTCTCCCGGCTACGACCTGAGCGTCGAGAAAAACGCCGCGAAGATCCGCGTGCCGCTGGCGGCAGTGGGCTTCCCTGAAAGCTTCAACTACGACGGCGTCACGGCGGCACTGAAGGTCAATGCCGACCTGCACAATCCGTTGCTGTGTGTCAGCAGCGTCTATGACATTGCCTCGGGTGACCTGTCGTTGCCGGGCACCTGGAAACTCAAGGAGGGCAAATGATGAGCATCAAAGTCTTCGATACCCACGTGCGCACCAAAGATGGCCGTTACCTGCATTTCGATGTCTTGATCGAGAACAACGACCCTGAGTTGGCAAAGTCGTACGCGCGCCGCTTCCTTGAACAACAGGGCGTTCAGGACGAAGATATCGCCCAGGACCGCTGCCTGTTCTGCCACGTCGAACCGAGCAATCCGCAAGTGGCGGCGGCCATCAGTGAGCAAGGCTATTTCATCCTCAAACTGCAAGGTTGCCAGGAGTAATGCGATGAACACGTATCAGCCCATGAACTGCGACTTGTACGACTATCTGGAGGTCGCCTGCATGCGCGGTTATCGACTGGATGTCGAGTTGAAGGACGGCACGCGCCTGGAGGCGAAGGCGCTGGACACGCGTACTTCCGCCGATAAGGAAGAGTTCCTGCGCGTGGAAACGGCAAACGGCCAACAGGAGATCCGCCTGGACCAACTGCTGGCCATCACGCCACTGGACGCCAATGCGCAGTTCGGCCGGGTGTTGTTGACCGACGCCGCCTGCACGTTCTAACGCCAGCCTCAGACCAGCGACATGCCGCCGTCAACGTGCAATTCGACGCCGTTGACGAACGAACTGTCGCTGGACGCCAGGTACAACGCCGCTTGCGCGAGTTCTTCGGCCATGCCTAGTCGACCGGCAGGAATCATGTCCGCCATCATTTGCTCAAAGCCTGGACGGTCTTCTTCCGAAACGCCCAGCTTGCCGATGATCGCCGTATCGACCGGCCCCGGACTCAACACGTTCACACGTATGCGCCGGGCGCGAAGCTCCAGCGCCCAATGGCGTGCAAACGCGGCGATGGCCGCTTTGGAGCCGGCGTACACCGCATGCCCGTCGAGTACTTTTGTGGCTGCCAGGGAGCTGGTCAAAATGATGCTGGCGCCGTCGCGCAACAACGGCGCGATCGATTGCACACCGAAGAACACACCACGGGTATTGATGTTGAATTGCGCGTCGAACTCCTCCGGCGTGACCTTATGGGAAGGCGTCAGAGTGATGACTCCGGCATTGGCCATGTAGATATCCAGCGCACCGAAGCGCGCCATGACTTGCTCGGCTACCTCGGCATGGTGCTCAAGGCT
Source organism: Pseudomonas azerbaijanoccidentalis (assembly GCF_019145495.1). Lineage (GTDB taxonomy): Bacteria > Pseudomonadota > Gammaproteobacteria > Pseudomonadales > Pseudomonadaceae > Aquipseudomonas > Aquipseudomonas azerbaijanoccidentalis. The sequence goes on from NZ_JAHSTU010000001.1 coordinate 1,075,508, forward strand.
GGCGACATCGCCCTTGATACCAATGGCGCCGTGACCGATCTGGCGGACGGCTTCGTCCAGCACCTCTTGCCGACGTGCCGTGATAATCACCTGCGCCCCCTCTTTGGCGAATAGGCACGCCGAGGCCAGACCAATGCCGCTGTTGCCGCCGGTAATCACCGCGACCTTTCCTTTAAGACGTTGCATCTGCTGACTCCGCTTGTAGAAGGAGCGCAGTATCATGTCGCTCGTCCAGCGCCAACCAGTCCAGAAAAAGGCACATCTATTGTGCTTCGGAGTCACAAGATGCCCAGCCTGTTGAACCAGTCGGCCAGCCTGATTGCCTTCGTCCGCGCAGTGGAAGCCGGGTCGTTCAGTGCCGCCGCGCGCAACGCCGGGACCACGCCGTCGGCCATTTCCAAAAGCATCAGCCGACTGGAAACAGAGCTCAATGCCAAGCTGTTCCGCCGCTCCACACGGATGCTCAGCCTGACGCCCGAGGGGCAGGCATTTTTCGAGCGTGTAGCGCCGCTGTTGCAAGCCATCGATGATTCGGCCGACGCGCTGCGTCACACCGGCGGCGCGCGCGGTCATCTGCGGGTCAGCATGCCCAGCGATCTCGGGCGCTTGCTGATGCCGAGAATCCATTCGGTATTCCTCACCGATCACCCCGACGTGGAGCTGGACCTGACCTTGCTCGATCACCACGTTGACGTGATTCGCGAGGGTTACGACGTGATTTTCCGTGCGGGCACGCTCACTGACAGTGACTTGAAAAGCCGCACACTCGCCCGCCTCGACATGGCACTGGTGGCCTCCCCGGCGTTCCTGCGCGAATGGGGTAACCCGGGCACCGTCGAAGAGCTGCGCGACCTGCCCTTCGTACGCTATCAACTGAAGGGAAGAACCCTGCCCATTGTCTTTGCCGATGGTGAAACCCTGGTGCCCCGAGGACGCATCGGACTGGACTCGGGTTTCGGTTTGCGTGCCGGCGCGCTGGGCGACATGGGGGTCGCCTACCTGATGAAATGCACGGTGAAGCAAGACCTGGATTCCGGGGCGTTGATCCAACTATTGGCCGACCGCCCGCTGCCGATGCTGGCGATACATTCGCTGCATGCCTTTGGCGCGCTGACGCCGATCAGGATCAAACTGTTTGCCGATTTTGTTCAGCAAGAGCTGCTAAGGCTGGGCCGGCATTGATACCAAGTCATACGATCTCTTTGGTTTTATTCATCACAACACGAATACAACGAATGCTTTGCGCATCGCCAGAACAGAGGTTTTAAGCACACATCAGCCTTGTCCCGTCGAATCGAATGCGGTACAACCTTCCATCAAGTTGTACGACAACATAATAAAAACACCCGCCCACTCTTCGCAGTGGCGCACTTGATTCGAGAGCCTGCCATGACCCGCCCGACAGCCCGGCCAGAAACGCCGTTGCCCTTTCCCCGCCATTTAGCCGTGTTGATTTTGTTGTGCATGGGTTGCGCCTTCGCCGGTAACCATGTCGCGGCGCGGGTGGCCTTTGATGACGGCGCCGGGGTGTTGCTGGCGATTCTGATGCGCTCGGGCGGGACATTGCTGGTGTTGGCCGCGCTGGTACTTTGGCAACGCCAGAGCTTGCGTTTGCCGTCGGGGGCATGGCGTTGGCAACTGCTGTTGGGGTTGCTGATTGCCACCCAGAGCCTGTGCTTGTATTCGGCCGTTGCCCGAGTGCCCGTAGCGTTGGCGTTGTTGGTGGCCAACGTCTTTCCGATCCTGCTGGCGCTGCTCACCTGGGCGTTGGGTGGCGCACGCCCCACCGCGCGTACGGCTTCGCTGATGGGCCTGATTCTGCTGGGCCTGGTGTTTGTGCTGGACGTGCCCGGGCGTCTCGCCGACAGCGCCAGTGTCGGCCCGCAATGGTGGCTGGGCGTGGCCCTGGCCTTTTGCGCCGCCAGCGTGTTTGCCTGCGCATTGTGGATCACCGATCACAAGCTATCCGAGGTGCGCGGTTCGGTGCGCAGTCTGCTGACGATCTTCATCGTGTTCAGCAGTATCAATCTGGCGGGCATGAGCGGCGCAGTGCCCGGCGGCTTGAACCTGCCGGCGAGCAGCACCGGCTGGCTGGCGCTGGCGACGCTGGTGGTGCTCTACGGCACAGGGTTCATTGTGCTGTTCATTTCCGTGCCGCGCCTGGACATGCCACGCAACGCCCCGGTGATGAACATCGAACCACTGGCCACGCTGCTGATGGGCTGGGTGGTGCTGGACCAGATGCTCAGTGCCGGTCAGGTGGTGGGGGGCGTGATTGTCGTCACCGGCATTGTGCTGCTGACGTACCGCAAGGTCGCCGCACCATCAAGTGTGACGCGTCCAGTCGCCGCCCGGAGTCGAGAACCATCCAATCGTTGAAAACAGTTACCCAAGCGTGAAAAAACAAGCCCCGAGTCTTAACGACTCGGGGCTTTTTAGTGCACTGCGTTGTGAGCCTTATTCAGCGAAAGGCTCAGGCATCAACCTTCTCCACGGTCAACGCATCGACGGATGGAGCACTGGCAGACAACCAGTTCTTGCGATCAGCCAGTGGCCAACGATCGTTGTAAAACCAGGTCAGGACGGCACCGTCCGAATCACGAACCAAGCGGTTGCCTTCTATTTTCCAGGCGACGGCGTAGTTCCAGTACGACATGTAGAGCAGGTTCCAGAGGCTCTCGTAAGAGACCCAGTCGCCCTGTTCATCCTGTAAATAGATCTTGCCGTCGCTATGAGTGTACGGCTTGAGAACCGCCGCCCTCGACCCGGGTACACAGTAGTTCTCATAAGCCATCGCATCGCCATTGTTGCGACACAACCACTGGCCGCCGATGTCCTTGCCCGGCAAGCTGATCTTGATTTTGAAGGGGTTGCCCCACGCGCTGGCATTTTTCAGGTCAGGTTGGTCCTGGCGGGAAACAGCGCCCACAGGTGCAGCCAGTGGCGACAGGTTTTTTGGATCGAGTGATTCGTTCACAATTGTCTCTCCGATAGTGCCGGGCAAGCCGGCGAGGGTCATGAGTCAGTACCCGCTCGATATGGACTACGGAGCACAACTGCGTTGCTCGACCACGTGGCGCGAGATCCAGACTTGTTCCAGATGCAGCAATATTTCAAGCACGACAAAGGGCCGCCCGATTCGCCACAGGCAAAGGTTGCATGTGCAGACGAGGCTTGGTCGCTGGGTGGTGGTTTGGAGTGTTACGGGGCAAGTATCGACATAGGCAGTCCTTTGGCAGATCACACGTCCAGAGTGCAATGCCGGCAGCCGGGACGTACGTCCCGTCACAAGCGTGGGGAGGCTAGTAGACGACCTATGGGTCCGCCAGTGCGGTCAGGCGGAAAATGGTGGGTCAGTCACAGTTTGCCAAGCTGAAACTGCGCCCACTGAAATTAACGCCTTGATAAACAAGGATCACATGAAAAGCCTTTCCCGCAGCAACAAGCGTAACCAGAGATTGCAGTACCAGTCATCCCGCAGGTAGTATTGAGAACGACTCTCACTAACATCTGGAAATGAATCCGGTGCAACCTCCTTCGCCCAGCAAGCTGAGTTACTTTTTCAGCGATCACCACCGTTGGCTGCTGCAGCATATTCAGCGACGGCTGCGCAATCATGCGGACGCCGAGGACACCGCCGCCGATACGTTCTGCCAATTGCTGGTGGCGCGAGTCGACCCTGACAGCATCGAACAGCCTCGCGCCTATTTGTCGACCATTGCACGCCGATTGATCTTCGATCGACACCGTCGGCGCAAGTTGGAACTGGCCTACCTGGAACGCCTGTCTGGCTTGCCAGAATTGTTGGCGCCCTCCCCGGAAGAACAATTACAGCTGATCGAAGCGCTGGTGGCCATCGACAAGGCGCTGGATGGTTTGCCGATGGTGGTGAAGGCAACGTTCCTCTACAGCCAACTGGACGGCATGAGTTATGTGGCCATCGCGCGCAAACTCGAATTGTCGGAGCGCACGGTCAGCCGCTACATGAAACAGGCCTTGCGCCAGTGTTACCTGAGCGAGCAAATGTCATGAGCAAGCCGCGCCTGGACCCTGTCAGCGAACAAGCCATCGACTGGATGGTGCGGCTGCGCGCCGATACGCCGAGCGCCGCGTTGCAGGAGCGTTTCAACGCATGGCTGAACATGGACCCCGCACACGCGCAGGCCTGGGCCAGGTTGCATGAGCGTCTTGGCGGCTCGTTCAACACGGTGCGTGCGCTGGATCGACGTGTGCCCGGCCAGACCGAACACGCCCGTCAATTGCTGCTGCAACCTCAAAGTTCGCGGCGTGATGCGCTGCGGGTGATTGCAGGTTTGGGTCTGCTCGGGGGCGGTTTGTGGCTTGGCGCGCGCAGCCCACTGGGTGACTCGCTGATGGCCGATCTGCACACCGGTCGCGGGCAGCGCGAGCAATTCAATCTGGCCGATGGCAGCCGCCTGAGCCTGAATGCCGACAGTGCGGTGGATCTGCAGTTCGACGATCAGCAAAGGCTGGTGATCCTGCGCCGCGGCGAACTGATCATCCAGGTGGCCGCCGACCCGCACCGCCCTTTGCGCGTGCGCACTGCCCAAGGCGAAGTGCGTGCCCTGGGTACCCGTTTCCTCGTGGCCCAGGAGCAACAGGCCACTCGCGTGGTGGTGCTGGAACACTCCGTGCGGGCGAGCCTCTTCGCGGGCAGCGAGCTTGATTTGCAGGAGGGTCAAGCCGCCCTGCTCTACGCCGAACACATTGAGCCATTGACCAGTGATCAGCGACATCGTGCCGACTGGCTCAGCGGGCGACTCAACGTCCTCGATGACCCACTGGAAAAAGTCGTGGACGCCCTGCGCCCCTACAGCCGTGGCTTTGTGCGTGTCGCCCCCGAGGTTCGGGGCTTGCGAGTCCAGGGCGTATTCCCGCTCAACGACCCCGAGCGCACCCTCAGTGCGCTGGCTGAAACCCTGCCGATTCGCGTCGATCACTACAGCCCCTGGCTGACCTTGATCCGTGCAAAATCAGCCCGACAATAATTATTTTTGAAAATCACTCTTATTTGTGTCCGGTTTTCATTTCTCGCCCCACCTATCTCCTGACACTTCCAAACGTTTCAGGAGAATGCTGTGCTCAACCCGTGGTCCCACACTCTGTCGCTAACCATTGCCCTGGCAACCCTGGCGAGCCCCGCCCTGGCGCAGGCTCAAACCCTGCCGTTCAATTTGCCCGCCGGCCCACTCGCCAGCACGTTGAATGCCATCGCCAGCCAAAGCGGTCACATCATTTCTCTGGAGCCTTCGCTGGTGCAGGGCAAACGGGCGCCGGCGGTCGTCGGCCAGTTATCGCCTGAAGAAGCGATGCAACAGGCGCTAACGGGCAGCGGCCTGCAGTTGCGAGTGACCGGGCAAGGCAACTTCAGCGTCGAGCCGGCCGCAGACAGCAATGCCACCCTGCAACTGGGCGTGACCAACATCGTCGAGAACAGCGCCGAAGCCACCACCGAAGGCTCGGGCTCCTACGCGGCAAAAGCGGTGACCATCGGCAAGGGCACCCACACCCTCAAGGAGATTCCGCAGTCGGTCACGGTGATGACCCGCAAACAGATGGATGACCAGAACCTGGTCGATCTCAAAGATGCGGCCAACCAGACCACCGGACTGGTCGGCGTACAAGGCGTCGGCAAAGGCTTGATCCTGACCTCCCGCGGTTTCCAGATCGATGACTGGCAGTACGACGGCGTGCCGATCCCGCGTAACACCTATGCGCTGGGTAACTGGGCGACACAGGATCTGATTTTCTTCGATCGCATGGAAGTCCTGCGCGGCGCCTCCGGATTGCTGCAAGGCACCGGCAGCCCGGGCGGCGCCATCAATCTGGTACGTAAACGCGGCCAGAATGCACCGACCGTGACCGTCACCGGCAAGGCAGGTTCGTGGGATCACTACGGCCTGCAACTGGATGCCGGCGGCCCACTGAACCAGACAGGCACCGTGCGCGGGCGCATCGTGGCCGACGAAGACCAGAGCGACTCCTTCATCGATTACGAGTGGAGCAAGACCCACTCGTTGTACGGGGCGCTGGACATCGATCTGCGTGAGGACACGACCCTGGGCCTGGCGGTCAGCCAATCCAAGGGCGAGTCGCGCCCGATGATCCGCGGTCTGCCGCGCTATGCCGGCGGCGCACCGGTCGATATATCACGCTCAACCTACACCGGCGCGCGCTGGAACCATTCGGACATCGATGTCACCACGGTCTATGCCGATCTCGAACACCGCTTCAACGACGACTGGGCGTTCAAGGTCGGCGCCGTGCGCATGACCGAAGACAATCAGGCGAAAAACCAGCGCGTGCAAAGTGCCGGCGATGGCCTCGAAGCCGATGGCAGCGGCGTGCAATACGCCGACTTCGTGACAGATTTCGATTCGACCAAGCTCGGCCTGGACATGAACCTTGTCGGCCACTTCGACGCCTTGTCTATGCAGCATGAAGTGATGCTGGGCGGTAACTATTCCAAATACACTTCGGACGACCGCTTCGCCCGAACCTTCAATGACAGCACCGACACCCTCTTCGGCATCAATCACAACCGCCCGGAAATCAGCTACGACGGCTTGATCAATACCGCCGGTGGTCGCGGTACGCCGAGCAAATACGACATCCGCCAAAAAGGCCTGTACGGCAGTTGGCGAGTCAAGCCGATCGAGCCGTTGACTCTGGTGCTCGGCTCGCGGGTAAGCTGGTACGACTACAGTTACAAGTCATGGACCCAGGCCGCGTTCAGCGACGTTGCCACCGCCAATCCGGAAAGCACCGCCAACGAAACCGGAGAAGTTACGCCCTACGCCGGGATCGTCTACGACTTGACCCGTGAGTGGGCGGTGTATGCCAGCTACACCGATGTGTTCGAACCGCAAACCGTGCGCGACGCCGGCGGTTCGATGCTCAAACCGGTGATCGGCAGCAACTACGAGATCGGCCTCAAGGGCGAGCTGATGGAGGGTCGGGTCAACACGTCCCTGGCCGTGTTCCGTTACGACCAGGAGAACCGTGCACTCAACGACCTGGCTTCGGGTTTCGCCTGCGACGGTTGGTATTGCTCGACGGCCTCAGGCAAGGTTCGCAGCCAGGGGATCGAGGCCGAAATCAGCGGCGAAGTACTCACCGGCCTGCAGCTGTTTGCCGGCTACACCTACAACACCACCAAGTACCTGGATGACCCGGTCAACGAAGGCAAAGTCTTCAGCACCTGGACGCCCAAGCACATGTTGCGGGTCTGGAGCGACTATCAGTTCAGCGGCGACTGGCGCCGTGTCAGCACCGGCCTGGGCTTCACCACCCAAAGCCATACGCTGGGTTACGAGCACACCTTCGACGTACCGGGTTACACCGTGTGGAATGCCCGCGTCGGCTACCAGCTCACGCCGGAAATCGGCCTGGCACTGAACGCCAACAATCTGTTCGACAAGCACTACTACACGGCGGGATACAACCAGCTCGACGGCAACAACAACTTCGGTGATCCGCGTAACGTGATGTTCAGCGTGAAATACACCCCGGAGTTTTGAGACTAAACACAAATCACTCCCTGTAAGAGCGAGCCTGCTCGCGATGAGGACCTGAAATTCAATGATGATGTTGAATGACAGACCGCTATCGCGAGCAGGCTCGCTCCTACAGGGGATTTTCTGGGCCTAGACTTTATTTATCCGACTTGATCGCCGTCCACGCACGCGTACGCACCCGCTCAAGCTTCTGCGGCAACGGCTGCACGACGTATAGGGTTTTCAGCGCTTCGCTGGTTGGCGTCAGGTTCGGGTTGCCGGTGATTTCCTTGTTGATCAGCGGCAGCGAATCCTTGTTGGCATTCGGGTAACCGAGGAAGTCGCTGATCGGTGCGATGACTTTCGGCTCCAGCAGCGTGTTGAGGAATTCGTGGGCCTCTTCGACGTTCTTCGCGCTTTTTGGAATGGCGAACGTGTCGAACCAGATCGGCGCGCCTTCCTTCGGCAAACGCCAGTCGACGACCACGCCATTGCCCGCTTCTTTGGCGCGATTGCCGAACTGGTAGAAGCTGCCGGAGTAACCGATGGCCACGCAGATATCACCGTTGGCGATGTCGGTCATGTACTTGGCGGAGTTGAAGTAGGTGACGTACGGCCGAATCTTCAGCATCAACGCCTTGGCTTTTTCGTAGTCATCGGGGTTCTGGCTGTTGGGGTCCAGTCCCAAATAATGCAGGGCCAGCGGCAGGATTTCCGAAGGCGAGTCGAGCATCGCTACGCCGCAGGACTTGAGCTTTTCCATATTCTCGGGCTTGAACACCAGGTCCCAGCTGTCCACCGGGGCATTCTCGCCCAGCGCGGCCTTGACCTTCGCCGGGTTGAAGCCGATCAACACGGTGCCGTACATATAAGGCACGCCGTATTGATTGCCAGGGTCATTCTTGTCCAGCAACTTGAGCAGTGCCGGGTCCTGGTGCTTCCAGTTGGGCAACTTGGACTTGTCGAGTTTCTGGAACACGCCGGCCTTGATCTGGGTTTCGATGAACTGATTCGAAGGCACCACCAAATCGTATCCCGAGTTACCGGTCAGCAGCTTGGCTTCCAGGGACTCGTTGGTGTCGAACGTATCCCAGGTCACTTTGATCCCGGTTTGTGCGGCGAAGTCCTTGGGCACGGACGGCAGGATGTAGTCCGCCCAGTTGTATACCCTCAGCTCGCGCTGTTCGGCGTGAACGGCGCTGGCCAGCAGCGTCAGCCCACAAACCGTGGCGCCCAGAATGCGTTTCATAATGTCCATGGATCAGTTCCCCAATGTCAGCTCGTTGGTTTTTTTAGTGTCTGTACACGGCAGTGGCCCTGGAAACGGCCAGGGGCAAGGAAGCAAAGATCTGGTTTTGGATTCGGTCGGTGCTGGCGAATCAGCAATCCGGCTTCGATTCTTGCTGACAGCCTAGACGGTTCACAGCGTGTGATCGGCCAAAAGGGGATCGAAATGGCCATTATCCGTGTCCGGATGGATGAGCAATGGCGGCGCCCTGCCCCGGCTTAGTGCAAAATACGCGGCCAAGGTTGAAATCCGGATCCCGTCGCGCAAGGCTGCAACCCGATCCGTCATGACATTCATTTTTGAGAGAGCCGGTGGTAACCGCATGATTGAAGTCACCGAAGTTTCCATTGCCCAACTGCGCGCTGCGCTCGAATCCGGCCAGACCACGTCGGTCGAGCTGGTCCAGGCTTACCTCGCGCGGATCGACGCCTACGACGGCGCCGACACTTCGACCGCGCTCAATGCCGTGGTGGTACGCAACCCGGATGCACTCCAGGAAGCCCAGGCCAGCGATGCCCGTCGGGCCAAAGGCCAGGCGCTGGGGCCGCTCGATGGCATTCCTTATACGGCCAAGGACAGTTACCTGGTCAAAGGGCTGACCGCCGCTTCGGGCAGCCCCGCGTTCAAGGATCTGATCGCTTATCGCGATGCGTTCACCGTCGAGCGACTGCGCGCTGCCGGTGCAATCTGCCTGGGCAAGACCAACATGCCGCCCATGGCCAACGGCGGTATGCAACGCGGGGTCTACGGACGCGCCGAAAGTCCGTACAACGCCGATTACCTCACGGCCCCGTTCGCCTCCGGTTCGTCCAATGGGGCGGGTACGGCAACCGCGGCGAGTTTCGCGGCGTTCGGTTTGGCGGAAGAAACCTGGTCGAGCGGTCGTGGTCCGGCGTCGAACAATGGCTTGTGCGCCTATACGCCTTCGCGCGGAGTGATCTCGGTGCGCGGCAACTGGCCGTTGACGCCGACCATGGACGTGGTCGTGCCGTTTGCCAGGACCATGGCCGACCTGCTCGAAGTGCTCGACGTGGTGGTGGCGGACGACCCCGATACCCGTGGCGATCTGTGGCGCCTGCAACCCTGGGTGCCGATTCCGAGTGTTGCGTCGGTGCGCCCCGCTTCTTATTTGGAGCTGGCGGTGAAACCCGATGCCCTGGCGGGTAAACGCCTTGGCGTGCCGCGCATGTACATCAACGCCGACGCGGACACGGGCACGTCAGAGGCACCGGGCATCGGTGGCCCGACCGGTCAACGCATCAACACTCGTGCCTCGGTGATCGATCTTTGGAAACAAGCACGTTCGGCCCTCGAAGCCGCTGGCGCCGAAGTGATCGAAGTCGATTTCCCGCTGGTGTCCAATTGCGAGGGTGATCGTCCCGGAGCACCGACGGTGTTCAATCGCGGGATCGTGTCCAAGGAGTTCCTGCACCACGAATTGTGGGACCTGACGGCGTGGGCGTTCGATGACTTCCTGCAAGCCAACGGCGATCCGAAGTTGAACCGCCTGGTCGATGTCGATGGACCGAAGATTTTCCCGCACGACCCGGGCACCTTGCCCAACCGTGAGGGCGACCTGGCCGCCGGCATGGACGAGTACGTGAAGATGGCCGAGCGCGGTATCACGCCGTGGGACCAGATCAGCACCGTGCCCGATGGTCTGCGTGGGCTTGAACAGACGCGCAAGCTTGATCTGGAAGACTGGATGGATCGCCTGGGCCTGGACGCGGTGCTGTTCCCGACGGTCGCAGATGTAGGCCCGGCGGACGCCGACGTCAATCCGGCGTCTGCCGACATCGCCTGGAGCAACGGGGTTTGGGTGGCCAACGGCAACCTCGCCATCCGTCACCTGGGCGTGCCGACAGTCACCGTGCCCATGGGCATCATGGCGGATATCGGCATGCCCGTCGGGCTGACCTTCGCCGGCCGCGCCTATGACGACTCGGCGTTGCTGCGTTTTGCTTCGGCGTTTGAGGCAACCGGCAGCAAGCGATTGATTCCGCCGCGCACGCCATCTTTGGCTGGCAAGTGATTGCGGTGACCGTCCGCCGACATTGATGTTGGATGGGATGGCCTCATCGCTAGCAGGCTAGCTCCCACAAGTTTTGCGGTGGTCACGGCGTTTGTGGCTCCACACAAATCCAATGTGGGACCTAGCCTGCTAGCGATGGCGGTGTGTCAGCCAGCATCGATGTCGGGAGTGCTGGCCTCATCGCTAGCAGGCTAGCTCCCACAAGTTTTGCGGTGGTCACGGCGTTTGTGGCTCCGCTCAAATCCAATGGGGGAGCTAGCCTGCTAGCGATGGCGGTGTGTCAGCCAGCATCGATGTCGGGAGTGCTGGCCTCATCGCTAGCAGGCTATCTCCCACAAGTTTTGTGGTGGTCACGGCGTTTGTGGCTCCGCTCAAATCCAATGTGGGAGCTAGCCTGCTAGCGATGGCGGTGTGTCAGCCAGCATCGATGTCGGGAGTGCTGACCTCATCGCTAGCAGGCTAGCTCCCACAGGGTTTTGTGGTGGTCACAGCATTTGTGGCTCCGCACAAATCCAATGTGGGAGCTAGCCTGCTAGCGATGGCGGTGTGTCAGCCAGCATCGATGTCGGGAGTGCTGACCTCATCGCTAGCAGGCTAGCTCCCACAAGTTTTGCGGTGGTCACAGCGTTTGTGGCTCCGCACAAATCCAATGTGGGAGCTAGCCTGCTAGCGATGGCGGTGTGTCAGCCAGTATCGATGTCGGGAGTGCTGACCTCATCGCTAGCAGGCTAGCTCCCACAAGTTTTGCGGTGGTCACAGCGTTTGTGGCTCCGCACAAATCCAATGTGGGAGCTAGCCTGATGGCGATGGCGGTGTGTCAGCCAGCATCGATGTCGGGAGTGCTGACCTCATCGCTAGCAGGCTAGCTCCCACAAGTTTTGCGGTGGTCACGGCGTTTGTGGCTCCGCACAAATCCAATGTGGGAGCTAGCCTGCTAGCGATGGCGGTGTGTCAGCCAGTATCGATGTCGGGAGTGCTGACCTCATCGCTAGCAGGCTAGCTCCCACAGGGTTTTGCGGTGGTCACGGCGTTTGTGGCTCCGCACAAATCCAATGTGGGAGCTAGCCTGCTAGCGATGGCGGTATGTCAGCCAGCATCGATATCGGGAGTGCTGACCTCATCGCTAGCAAGCTAGCTCCCACAAGTTTTGCGGTGGTCACGGCGTTTGTGGCTCCGCACAAATCCATTGTGGGAGCTAGCCTGCTAGCGATGGCGGTGTGTCAGCCAGTATCGATGTCGGGAGTGCTGACCTCATCGCTAGCAGGCTAGCTCCCACAGGGTTTTGCGGTGGTCACGGCGTTTGTGGCTCCGCTCAAATCCAATGTGGGAGCTAGCCTGCTAGCGATGGCGGTGTGTCAGCCAGCATCGATATCGGGAGTGCTGGCCTCATCGCTAGCAGGCTAGCGATGGCGGTGTGGATTACAACAACGGGATCGAGTAGTTGATGATGAAGCGGCTCTGATCCACATCACGCCCCGCGTCGGTGTTCGACTGGCCGTTGCGCAGTGAGAAACCGACGTTTTTGAACGTGCCCGACTGGACCACGTAGTCGAGTGTCATGTCGCGTTCCCACTCGGACTGATCGCTGCCGTTCTGCACTTTGATGTCCGTGCCCTTCAGGTACACGATCGATGCCTTCAGCCCCGGTACACCCAGCGCGGCGAAGTCGTAGGTGTATTGGCCGAAGTGGGTCTGCTCGCCCGCGCGGGTAAAGCTCTGGATCATGCGGTCGGTGGGCAGGTAGACGCTGCCGCCACCGGCCCCTTTGTCCGGCAGGCTGCCCTGGTTGGGCTGGACGAAGTTACTCCCATCACCCACCCGTTGATGCCCCAGCGTGACCGCGTGGCCACCATTGGCATAAGTGATCATCGCCGCCCAGGTGCTGTTGTCGATTTCACCGTTGTTGTCTTCGGTGTAACCCGACGCGCGATAACCTTGCGCCCGGCCCGCGGCGGAACTGTTGGCACCGCTCGACGTGGTGCGGAAGTAGCGCAAATCGGTGGTGATCGAACTGGCGCTGTCGATCGGCAGCAAATGCGTCAGGCCGACAAAGTTCTGGTTGTAGAAGTCTTCCAGCTGCGCAAAGTAATACTGCGCCTTCAAAGTTTTGGTGATTTCGTAGTCGCCACCGGCAAAGTAGAACTTGTTGCTGTCCCGGGTGGCGCCCGCCACCGACAACCCCGTACGGTCAGTCGAGGCCCGTCCGACTGCCTGCTCCAGCAAACCACCGGTCAGGGTCAAGCCGTCGATGTCTTTCGACGTGACCTGCGTACCGGTGAACGACTGCGGCAGCACACGCGCATCGTTGGAAATCAGGATCGGCAACTTCGGTAACAGCGTGCCGTAGCGCAGCTCGGTTTTGGCAATGCGCATTTTCGCGGTCGGGCCGAAGCTGCTCCAGCTGTCGGCAGCGTCGTCGCCATCGCTGGGGATCATGCCGCTTCCGACGTGGCGCCCGCGTCCGCTGTCCAGCGTCACGCCGAGCAACGCTTGGGCGTCCAGGCCAAAACCGACGGTGCCCTGGGTAAATCCGGACTCATAGCGCAGTACAAAACCCTGTGCGGTCTCTTCGGTTTTAGACGGGTCTGCCGCGCCGTCGCGGTTGTCGCTGTTGAAGTACAGCGTGCGCATCGAAAGCGTGGCTTTGCTGTCTTCCAGAAAGCCATGGGCGCCGTCTGCGGCCTCGGCGCTCATGGAGCCGGCGGCCAGCAGAATGGCGGTGGGAATTGCTCGTTTGAACATACGGTGCTCCAGAATGTTTTCTTGTTTTTTTAGGTTCGCCGCCCATTCGGACGCGACGGTTCACCCCGTCACGAGCGCGCAAACTCACCCGCCCGATGGAGAACCATCAGCATCGGTAAGTCGAAGCGGCGGGTTGGAAGTCAGAGTGGCCAGCGCCACTCGAAAGGGTCACGTCGAATGAATCGTGAAACTCTTAAAACATTTCGAGGCGCAATTATCAAACGAGGTGAAAGTAGTTTTCGTGGAGGGATAAGGGTTGTCGTACAGAGGCATGGGTGAACGCCGTATTTGAAAATCCACACTGCGGGTTTTCATCGATTTTCTCCGTTCATTCCATTCATTCGCGACACGCCGGGCAATGGTCGATACTGCAGGTCACCCCTTGTGCCGAGGAGATGAACAATGTCCCTGACGCTCTACTACCATCCGCTTTCGTCGTTCTGCCACAAAGTGCTGGTCGCGCTCTACGAGTACGGCATCGAATTCGAGTCCAGGCTCATCGACCTTTCCAGCGAAAAAGACCGAGAGGAATTGAAAGCGCTTTGGCCACTGTGCAAGTTCCCAGTGATCGTTGACCAGAAGCATCCCCACGGGTTGCCGGAGTCGAGTGTGATCATCGAGTACCTGGACCGGTTTTATGCAGGCGAGCACTGCCTGCTGCCCAGTGATTGGGAGACGGCGTTGCAGGTGCGGCTGTGGGACCGGTTTTTTGACCAGTACGTGCAAGGGCCATTACAGCGGATTGTCGCCGACCGGCTGCATGAAACCCACGGTGACATGACCGCAGAACACAATACGCTGACGACCGCGTACGGCATGCTCGACCGCCAGTTGGCCTGCCGAAACTGGGTGGCGAACCAGACGTTCAGCATGGCCGACTGCGCCGCAGCACCGGCGTTGTTTTACGCCAGCACCCTCCTGCCATTGCCGGATGACCACGGCCATTTGCGTGGGTATTTCGACAGGCTGATGCAGCGGCCCTCGGTTGAGCGGGTGATCGAACAAGCCAAACCCTGGTTTGCTTTCTATCCATATGCCGAAGCGATACCGGAACGGTTTCGCTGAACACCTGCCACCGATTGGCCCGCCCCTTGCTTTGGCACCTTCGCGCATTCACAAATCGGCGGGGGTGTTCATGGCAGGACAAACAACGATGGCGGTGTTCATCACTGCCCTGATCGCCGCAGCGATCATTCTGGCGACGATCTGCGCAGCAGCGGCGGCCACTTGGGTGACGGGTGCAACCTTTGCGGCGATTGGCCTGATCGAAAAGGTCGCGCCGGATATACAGCTGCTGGCCACGCTTTCCCTGACGCCGCAGCCGGCCATGCTGATGGCGGCGATGCAGGCCACCGGCCTGATGACGATTACGCAACTCATGCAGGAAGTGAATCTGGTGATGATTACCGTCACCCTTTGAGGCTTTATCTATTTCTTTTAACTACGTCTACCCCCCACTTCCAGTCGATTCCCGCCCCCAAACAGGTCACCAGATTCAGGGCATTGCCCAATGTCGGGGGCACAAAGGGTCAGTTCTGACTCAGCCAAACCGACTCTGAAAACATCAACCATGACCTGCCCGGCAACACGACCGACTGGCCACGAACGGTTGCGGATGGGCCGATCCCGGCCTATGGTCCAGACACAACAATATCGACGATCGGCGCCATGACCCGCCGCCAATTCTGTTCATCCAAAGCGCCTTTGCGCAGCGAGGTGACCACATGCCTAATGATTCCCGTCCCGCGGTACTCGAACTGATCGGCAACACGCCACTGGTGCGTGTCAGCCGATTCGATACCGGCCCGTGCACCCTGTTCCTCAAGCTTGAATCACAGAACCCCGGCGGGTCGATCAAGGACCGTATCGGTCTGGCGATGATCGACGCCGCGGAGCGCGATGGCCGCCTGCGACCCGGAGGCACCATCGTCGAAGCGACTGCCGGCAACACCGGCCTGGGCCTGGCGCTGGTCGGCCGCGCCAAGGGTTACCGGGTGGTGCTGGTAGTTCCGGACAAAATGTCCACCGAGAAAGTCCTGCACCTCAAGGCCATGGGCGCCGAAGTGCACATCACACGGTCCGATGTCGGCAAAGGTCATCCGGAGTATTACCAGGACGTTGCCGGCCGTTTGGCGAAGGACATTCCCGACGCTTTTTTTGCCGACCAATTCAACAACCCGGCTAACCCCCTCGCCCACGAATGCAGCACCGCACCGGAGATCTGGGCGCAGACTCAGCATGATGTCGATGCCATCGTCGTGGGTGTCGGCTCGGCCGGCACACTCACCGGCCTTACGCGCTTCTTCAAACGCGTGCAGCCGGAGCTGGAAATGGTACTGGCCGACCCGGTCGGTTCGGTGATGGCCGAATACAGCCGCAGAGGCACCCTCGGCACACCCGGCTCGTGGGCGGTGGAAGGCATTGGCGAAGACTTCATTCCGTCGATTGCCGACCTTTCCAGCGTGCGCCACGCTTACTCCATCAGCGACGAGGAAAGCTTCGATCACGCCCGCCAGTTACTGCGCGCCGAAGGGATTCTCGGCGGGTCATCGACCGGCACTCTGCTGGCTGCAGCGTTGCGTTACTGCCGCGAGCAGACCGAGCCAAAACGCGTGGTCAGCTTTGTCTGCGATACCGGCACCCGCTACCTCTCGAAGGTCTACAACGACCAATGGATGAGCGATCAAGGCTTGCTGCAAAGTAAACGCTACGGCGATTTACGCGACGTGATTGCGCGGCGCTTCGAGGACGGCCGTGTGATCAGCGTCGGCCCCGACGACACCCTGCTGACCGCGTTCCAGCGCATGCGTCTGGCGGATGTTTCCCAATTGCCGGTGTTGGTCGATGGTCAGCGACTGGTCGGGGTGATCGACGAATCCGACATTCTGCTGCGTGTGCACCAGGACGCTTCGCACTTTCGCCAAACCGTCTCCGGCGCCATGACCGACAAACTGCAAACCCTGCCACCCGCCGCCAGCCTCGTTGAATTGCAGGCGGAACTCGACCGCGGGCTGGTGGCGATCATCGCCGACGCTTCAGGCTTTCACGGTCTGATTACCCGGTTCGACTTGCTCAATCATTTACGGAGATCCCTTGCATGAGTCAGCACGATAAAACGGGCGCCGCCCGTGGTTTTGCCACCCGCGTGATTCACGCCGGGCAAGCGCCGGACCCTTCCACCGGCGCGCTGATGCCGCCGATCTACGCCAACTCCACTTACTTGCAACAAAGCCCCGGCGTGCACAAAGGCCTCGACTACGGACGCTCGCACAACCCGACCCGCTGGGCACTGGAACGCTGCGTGGCGGATCTCGAAGGTGGAACCCAGGCGTTCGCCTTCGCCTCCGGGCTGGCGACCATTTCAACGGTGCTGGAACTGCTTGATGCGGGTTCGCACATTGTCTCTGGCAATGATTTGTACGGCGGGACTTTCCGTCTGTTCGACAAGGTGCGCCAGCGCAGCGCCGGGCACCGCTTCAGCTTTGTCGACCTGACCGACCTCGCAGCCTTCGAAGCCGCGTTGCAGGACGACACCCGCATGGTCATGGTCGAAACGCCGAG
The DNA here is from genome assembly GCF_019145495.1 of Pseudomonas azerbaijanoccidentalis. Taxonomy (GTDB): domain Bacteria; phylum Pseudomonadota; class Gammaproteobacteria; order Pseudomonadales; family Pseudomonadaceae; genus Aquipseudomonas; species Aquipseudomonas azerbaijanoccidentalis. The sequence goes on from NZ_JAHSTU010000001.1 coordinate 1,092,648, forward strand.
CAATCCGCTGCTACGCCTGACCGACCTGGCCGCCATCGCCCGCACCTGCCGCGACCGGGGCATCATCTGCGTGGCCGACAATACTTTTGCCAGCCCGTGGATACAGCGCCCACTGGAGCTGGGATTCGACATCGTGCTGCACTCGACCACCAAGTACCTGAACGGTCACTCGGATGTAATCGGCGGCATCGCTGTTGTTGGCCAGAATGCCGAGCTGGCCGAACGCCTGGGCTTTCTGCAAAACGCCGTGGGCGCCATCGCCGGGCCGTTTGATGCGTTTCTCACGTTGCGCGGGGTCAAGACCCTGGCGCTGCGCATGGAGCGCCACTGCAGCAACGCGCTGGAGTTGGCGCAATGGCTGGAGCAGCAACCGCAAGTGGCGCGTGTCTATTACCCTGGCCTGCCCTCGCACCCACAACATGAACTGGCGCGCCAGCAAATGCGTGGCTTCGGCGGGATGATATCGGTCGACCTCAACACCGACCTGGCAGGCTCAAAACGCTTTCTCGAAAACGTGCAGATCTTCGCCCTGGCCGAGAGCCTGGGCGGCGTCGAAAGCCTGATCGAACACCCGGCAATCATGACCCACGCCACCATCCCCGTGGAAACCCGCGCACAACTGGGCATCGGTGATGCGTTGGTGCGGCTGTCGGTGGGGGTAGAAGACATAGAAGACCTGCGCGCGGACCTCGCACAGGCACTGGCACGAATTTAGCGCGAACCGAGCGAGATACCGGCATCTGCAACTTCGATGGCGCCTGATGCGCCGCAATAAACTTCGATGGATTTTTTTCGGATACACAACACATGTCCAACCCAGACACTTCCCTGCAAGACACCGCGGCACCCGACGGCGTTTGTTATGGCTGCGGTGGCAGCAACCCTCACGGTTTGCACATCAAAAGTTACTGGCATGAAGACGGCGTGCATGTCGTCGCCGAACACGTCCCGGATGCCAAATACTGCGGCTGGCCGGATCTGGTCTACGGCGGGTTGATCGCGATGCTGGTCGACTGCCATTCCAACTGGGCAGCGATGGCCTACCACTACCGCGCAGAAAACCGCGAAGTCGCCAGCCTGCCACGCATCAACTGCGTGACCGGCAATCTGGGCATCAAATTCATCAAGCCGACGCCCATGGGCGTGCCGCTGACGTTGCGGGCGAAAGTCGAAGGCGAAGTCGGGCGCAAAACCCGCGTCATCTGCGAAGTGTTTGCCGGGGATGTGTTGACGGCGGTCGGCGACTCGGTTTTCGTTCGGGTCGATACCGGCCAACTGGCGGACGCCGCTCACGGTCGCTAAGTGCAGCGCCGGGCTTCATCACTCTTCTTCTATGAGCGCTGTGATCCGCCCGGATCGTTCGGCGGCGAGCAGCGCGGCATAGTCCTTGGCGTTCTGGTCGGCATAGGCCATGGCAAATTGGCCGATGGCCTGGTCGAAGGAGTCCGATTTCCCCAGGTAGCCGCTGATGAGCGCGGCGTCCCCGGATTTCGCGTGGGCGCGGGCCAGGGTCTGACCGCACCAATGCGCGTACCGCTTCAGGCGCGCCGCGGTTATGCCCTCGATGGGCGCCGACATTTTCATGTCGCGCAACTGCCTCACAAAGAAGTCCCGACCGTTCTGGCCGCGTGTCCAGCCCAGAAAAATATCGCTTGAGGACTGCATCAAGCGCTGTCCGGTGACCACCCGCTCGCCCTGATTGTCGTAATCGCTCTTGCCTGCATAAGGCGCCAACACCGAGGGACAGGCCTCCTTGAATTGCAGGAGCAGCGGATGGTTTTCGGCGGAGAAAAACAGCCCGACAAAACAATACGTGCCGACACTACCGATCCCCACCGCTTTGACCGCAATGTCTTCGAGGCGATAACGATCAAACAGCACACGACGTTCATGGGGCAACGACAGGCGATAACCCTGCAGCGCCTCCCGTGCCCGCTCCAGGAAGTTTTTTTCATCGACATGATAAAGAATCGGCGGCTGATCGATCAGGCGCCTGCGCCCCGCCACCTCGCTGCTGATCTTGGGGTACAGATAATCGCCGACCCGTACTTTGGCCTTGGCCACCACCTGCTCGCGAAACTTCTTCACCTCGGCCGTGGGCGCCATGTCGATGATCGCCTGGGCATCTAGACGGTCATACCAGACTTCCAGCGGGCTCAGTTTCGACAGCTTGCGCAGGCGCTCACGGTAAGCACGCACGCACTCCATCGCAGCCGTTATCGAGGCCTTTTTGCCGAGCCGGTTATCCCCTGCCGCCACGACAAAACTGATCGCCAGGCGCTTCACATCCCACTCCCAGGGGCCTGGAAGCGTTTCGTCAAAATCATTGATGTCAAAAATCAGGTTGCGCTCGGGCGTCGCGAACAGGCCGAAGTTCAACAGGTGGCAATCACCACAGGCCTGCACGTTGATGCCAGTGATCGGCGTGGTTGCCAGGTCATGGGCCATCAACCCCGCAGAGCCGCGCAAAAACGTGAACGGGCTGCGCATCATGCGCCCGTAACGTACCGGCACCAGATTGGCCAGCCGATAGCGGTTGGATTTTTCCAGCAGCTCAATCGGGTCGCGGTGTTTGCGCGGGGGGGTCCATTCGGCGTGCAGCGCGTGCGGCAGGCTCTGGCTCAATCGTTCACCGGCACTCAAGCGTTCCTTGCGCGAGCGGAAGACCGGCTCATCCATCGAGACCACAGGGTTACCGGCAGACGCCTTGGCAGGCTTGCTTTTGCGGGGAGGCATGTCCACTCCTTTGCTCAACGAAATGGATCGAGCCGAAGATGGATAGAAGCGTAGCACTCGCCTTTGCAGGGCGAGGCGCAGGCTGAAAAATATCTGCAAGCTCTGTGCACAACGACGTGGTGCACAGCGGATTGTTTTAAATGCCGTTGCCCGCCAGAAAGTGATTAATGAGCTATACCCGCTAATCTCTCTTTGCAGTTGTTCAACACAGGAGTTTGGCAATGAAACTCAGACATTCTCTGGCGGCGCTGCTGGTCATCACCAGCCTGTTCGGCTGCGCCACATCGTCAAAACAAAGCGTGTTCGTGAACCTCGATGCCACTCGGCAGAATGTCGGCCAGATCGGCAACGTCACGCTGTCCGACTGGGACAAACAAACCGGTTTGAGCTTCTTCATCAGCGGCGCCCCCACCGGCGCTTCCCTGCCATTGCGGCTCTACAGTTTCATCAACAAAGGCAGTTGCCAGCAACCCGGCCCCGTCGCCTATGCCATGAACGACAAGGTCAACACCGAGCGCCAACCCATACGCGGCTGGACCTTTTCAAGAAGCGTACCGGTGCCCTTGCATGACTTGATGTCCAGCGAGCACTACATCGTGGTGCGAACCGCAGCGACCGATGGCAACGTCGATATTTTTTGCGGGGATATCAAACAGACGGCCACAGCGAAATAACCACGGCCAACAGCGTTCATAAAGGGTGCGGCTCGATAATCTTCAGCCAGGGCCAGCGCGCCTGATAACTTTTGGCCTTCTGTTCGAACAGCGCCGGCTTGGGATTCTTTGGGTTGATACGCAGCAGTCCTGACTGGGTATCGGCCAGTCCGTTTGGCGCATAGAGCTCGCCGGTGACGATATTCAGACCGATGCAGGTACCCGCAATCAGGTAGCGATCAATCCCGTCTTTGGCCGATTGAAGCTGAGGATAGGCCCCGCCAAATCGCTGGTTGTACCAAAGATGAACGCGGGCCTGATTCTTGATTTCGATGTTGGCCTCGAGATCCTGAAACAACCGTTGAGCTGCCTGGATGACTTCGTTCTCAGCCTCCCAAGACAGATCATCGTCGAAGTAAAACACGTCGTAATCCTTCACACCCCAACCCGGCGACTGTTCTGATTGACAATTCCACACCGCCTGAAACAGGCATCCGGCAGTGAGCATGCACTGGCTCAGACCCAATGCGGGCAGCCGTCTGCTGATTTCAGCGTTCAGCGGATTGGTCATGGCGATCCTGACCAATTCATCACCCGTCAATGTCATTTTGCAACCCTCGATCCCTGTGGTCGCCCATCGTAAACATCTGCACCGTCAGCCGCTACGTCGATGGCGTGGGCACGACCACGTCACACCGGCGAAATTGTCGCGAGCACGCCGATCAAAATAGTCACCAGCAAAAAACCACCGAGGAAAATCGCCATCTTGCCCATAAGGCCTCCTGCATTCTGAGTTTGCGGTGCACCGCGACCAAGGCGCGGCACTCGTCGCTATTGTGGAGCGCAAACTGAGTGCATTACAGAGGCAGAAAACACAAAAAAATACGGATCAGATGCGCATTACTGCGGAGCGAACCTGCTCGTGAGGAAGGTTCCTACATCCGACTGCCAAAACAGAATCAGACGCATCTGATTCTGTTATTCGGAAACGTCTTTATGCGCCATTGCTGGCGTCGACCGCCGTACATTCGCACCTGCACAAACATGGATCAACAATCTCATTGCCAAGGAGCGGTCGTATGGCATTTGACGCTTACATCAAAATCGAAGGTATTCCGGGAGAAGCCCTGGACGAGCAGTATCGTAACTGGATCGAAGTCAACAGCTACAACTTTGGCACTCAACAAAGTACTTCCGCCACCGCCAGTTCTGCGGGTGGCGCAACTGCAGGGCGAACGACGCTGAGCACCTTCACTTTTACCAAAGTACTCGACAAGTCCAGCTGCAAGTTGATGGAAGCCAGTTGCGCTGGTGAGCATTTGAAAGAAGTCACTCTGGTTCTTAGCCGTGCAGGCGGCGACAAACTCAAGTATTTCGAGATCGTTCTCGAAGAAGTGATCATCGCCGACTACATGCAAAACGCTGCTTCCGGCATTCCCGTTGAAATCGTGCAACTGGATTATGGCCGCATCAAGACGGTCTATACCCAGCAAAAACGCAGTGACGGTGCCGGTGGCGGCAACATCGCGGGCGGCTGGGATCGCATCAACAACAAGCGCTATTCGTGAGGCTGACATGGCACAGCCTCTGGCGTTCATCAATACACAATCCCAAACCTACGCGTCCCTCAAAGCTCAACTGGGCCTGAACGGTATCGCCAACAGCAAGTTCGATGCACTCAATAGCCATATCAGCAATTCGGTGGTGCTGGCGGGCGAGTTAGTGATCATCGGTGACGTGTCTACGCCACTCAGTACCAGCGAAGAGGCCTACTTGATGGCCAGGGCACGAGACATCCATATCGGCCTGCTGACGAATCAGGTCGATGCGGACGACTTCTTTCTCGATAACTTCGAACTACTCCAGGGCATGCTTGCTCACGGCGCTATCGGCGCAGGCGCCGTCAGTGACGGCTGGAGCAAGCACTTGGCCGCAATCAAGACCACTCTGGAGGAAATCGAACAAGCCCATAAGGACTATCTGCGCAGCGGATCAATAGCGGCCCGGGACAGGTTTTACAGTGAGCGCGCCCTGTTGTTCAGCAAGCTGGAAAATCAACTTGGCAATGTAGCGTCCTATGGTTCCGGGCTTCGTTATCAAGGGTCGATAAAACGGATGCTGGGAATTTCGACCAAGCGTTACATGAGTACGGGTGAGATTGCCGGGTATGCACAGAAGGTCAGTGGCGTGGCAAAGGCGGCAAAGCTGATCAAGCGAGGGGTTTATATCGGCGTCGCTCTTGACGTTGCTTCCGCTGGGCTGGATATCCGGCAAGCGTGTGCGTTGGGGCGGGAGGATGAGTGTACTAAGGCGAAGTATGTCGAGGGGTCTTCGTTGGTTTCAGGATTGGCGGGGGGTGCAGTTGGTGGTTTTTTAGGTTCGCGCGTCGGAACGCTTGGATGCATGCTCGCTTTGGGAATCGCTAGCGGCGGATCAGGGGCATTGGTATGTACTGTGTTGGGGGGTGCCGTGGGGGGTGTGTCAGGAGGATCGTTAGGTGGATCCGAGGGTGAGAGCATTGGTGAATATCTGTATGGAAACATGGCTCAATGAGCCAAGAACAACTCAGTCTGATATCACTCATCCTTTTCGTGCCATTTATCCTGACAACGGTTTGGATATTTTTGATGGTACATATCTATACAGATAAAGCCGAAAGGCTGTTACCAAACAGCCGACTCGTAAAAGATAATAAAAAATTATTCTCTCATATGGGGCTTTTGGGAAAAGCCACTAGCAATGGGGTAATTAGCTATATCCTTCTAATGCCGAAGCTGATCGCAAAAAAAGGTTTGGTCGATGTCACTGAAGTCCATAATTTCCCAAGAAAGTTGAAGCTAATCCTGATTTTGTCATGGGGCTCGAACTCGTTTTTCTTTTTTGCCCTGATTGCGCTCAATGTTTACCGTAGACACGTCGTGTAGAGAAGGCGCTCAAACTGCGTGGTGTTTCCACTTTAAAAAAACCATAAAAAAACCCGCTAACCATTACTGGTTCAGCGGATTTTTCATCTCAAGCCAAGTAATTAAACACCTCACCGTCACCGGCACGGCATCCTTTTACAAAGCCATATCAGTCGCAGCATTTTCCTTCGGTGCTTTCGGCGCTTCAGCTGGCGCAGTCACCGGTGCAGTTGCCTGACCAATCGCCGGTGGCGGAGTCAGTTCCAGCACCTTGGCGGTGTAGGCCCATTCCTGCGCAACCTTTTCAGGATTACCGTTCAGCTGGGTGCCGTAGCTTGGCACGATCTGGTGCAGTTTTTCCTGCCAGGCCGGGGTGGCGACCTTGTCCTTGAAGACTTTCTGCAGCACGGTCAGCATGATCGGCGCAGCGGTCGAAGCGCCTGGGGAGGCACCCAGCAGGCCGGCGATGCTGCCGTCTTGCGAAGCGACGATTTCGGTGCCCAGTTTCAGCACGCCACCGGCGGCTTCGTCACGCTTGATGATCTGCACGCGCTGGCCCGCTTGCCACAGACGCCAGTCTTCAGCCTTGGCGTTCGGGAAGTATTCTTTCAGGGCATTGAGGCGGTCTTCGTCAGACAGCATCAGTTGACCAGCGAGGTACTCGACCAGCGGGTATTCCTTGATGCCTACCTTGGTCATCGGCCACACGTTGTGGGTGGTCGTGGTGGTCAGCAGGTCCAGGTACGAACCTTCTTTCAGGAACTTGGTGCTGAAGGTCGCGAATGGGCCAAACAGGATCACGCGCTTGCCGTCCAGCACGCGGGTGTCCAGGTGTGGAACCGACATCGGCGGTGCACCCACCGAAGCTTTACCGTAGGCCTTGGCCAGGTGTTGCTCGGCAATGGTCGGGTTTTCGGTCACGAGGAACGAGCCGCCTACCGGGAAGCCTGCGTATTCCTTGGCTTCAGGAATGCCGGACTTCTGCAGCAAGTGCAGGGCACCGCCACCAGCGCCGATGAACACGAACTTGGCGTCGGTTTCGGATTTGCTGCCGTCTTTCAGGTTTTTGTAGCTGACGCGCCAGGTGCCGTCTTCATTCTTGGTGATGTCCTGCACTTCGCTGGACAGCTTCAAGTCGAATTTCGGCGTGGTTTGCAGGTGCGCGACGAACTGGCGGGTGATCTCGCCGAAGTTCACGTCGGTACCGATCGGGCTCCAGGTGGCCGCGATTTTCTGGTTCGGGTCACGCCCTTCCATCATCAGCGGAACCCACTTCTTGATCACAGCCGGGTCTTCGGAATACTGCATGCCGGCGAACAGCGGGCTCGCTTGCAGGGCTTCGTAGCGCTTTTTCAGGAACTTGATGTTGTCATCGCCCCACACAAAGCTCATGTGCGGCGTGGAGTTGATGAACGAACGCGGGTTCTTCAGCACGCCTTGCTGAACCTGCCAGGCCCAGAACTGACGGGAAATCTGGAAGGCTTCGTTGATTTCGACGGCTTTAGGGATCGAGACATTGCCCTTGTCGTCTTCCGGCGTGTAGTTCAACTCGGCCAGGGCGGAGTGACCGGTACCGGCGTTGTTCCAGCCGTTGGAGCTTTCCAGGGCGACGCCGTCGAGACGCTCGATCATTTCCATCGAGGTGCCGGGTTCCAGCTCATTGAGCCACACACCCAGGGTCGCGCTCATGATGCCGCCGCCAATCAGCAGCACATCGACTTTCTTGGCCTCTTCGGCCTGGGCCGTCGTCATCCCCAACGACAACGCCAACCCCAGCAGGGCTGTGTTCACTTTTTTAAACATCTGTAGCACCTATGATAAAACGCCATCCGCCCTTCCATCCTCGCGCACACGGCCCATGTTTCACGGCAGATCATGGGTGCGGCACAGCAGGATTACAGGGTGGGCACACAAGGCCGACATGACTGCATCGACCCCAGTTATATGTCCCTACTGAACTGACTTCTTATCTTTTTTGGCTTCAGCTGCTTGAGCGACAGTGATTCTGTTCGCCTGTCTCGTGGACAGGCAAACTGAATAGGTCAAACCAAGTTGCGCCAAGAATATCACGACATGGCTAACCCGCGCGTCTGTTCCCGACTCGTTAGTCCGGATAGGCGCGGTGGGAGCTCTATACTGATCCTGTTTGCCTCAATGGGTGCATTGTCATGAGCGATAAAGACTATCTGCGCAAATACTCTTCTCAAGTGATCGACGGCGTCGAGGCCGCCCCGGCGCGCGCCATGCTGCGTGCGGTGGGTTTTACCGATGACGACTTCAACAAGCCGCAGATCGGTATTGCCTCGACCTGGGCGATGGTGACGCCTTGCAACATGCACATCGACAAGTTGGCGCTGGAAGTGGAAAAAGGTGCGAACGCGGCGGGTGCCAAAGGCGTGATTTTCAACACCATCACCATCTCCGACGGCATCGCCAACGGCACTGAAGGTATGAAGTATTCGCTGGTGTCCCGCGAGGTGATTGCCGACTCCATCGAGGTCGTGGTCGGTTGCGAAGGCTTCGACGGTTTGGTGACCGTGGGCGGTTGCGACAAAAACATGCCGGGCTGCCTGATCGGCATGGCGCGGCTCAATCGACCGTCGATCTTCGTCTATGGCGGCACCATCCGCCCCGGCGCCGGCCACACCGACATCATTTCCGTGTTTGAGGCCGTCGGTCAGCATGCCCGTGGTGACATCAGCGAAATCCAGGTCAAACAGATCGAAGAAGTGGCGATCCCCGGCCCCGGTTCCTGCGGCGGCATGTACACCGCCAACACCATGGCCTCGGCCATCGAAGCGTTGGGCATGAGCCTGCCGGGCTCAAGCTCCCAGGATGCCGTCGGCGGCGACAAGGCCTCGGACAGTTATCGCGCCGGCCAGCAGGTCATGGAGCTGCTCAAGCTCGATCTGAAACCGCGGGACATCATGACCCGCAAAGCCTTCGAAAACGCCATCCGCGTGGTGATCGCCCTCGCCGGCTCGACCAACGCGGTGTTGCATCTGTTGGCCATGGCCAATGCGGTGGATGTCGAGTTGACCCTGGACGATTTCATCGAGCTGGGCAAGATTTCCCCGGTGGTGGCCGACCTGCGCCCCAGCGGCAAGTACATGATGAGCGAGTTGGTGGCCATCGGCGGCATTCAGCCCTTGATGAAGCGCATGTTGGCGGCGGGCATGCTGCATGGCGACGTCATGACGGTCACTGGCAAGACCCTCGCCGAAAACCTCGAAAGCGTGCCCGACTACCCCGAAGGCCAGGACGTGATCCTGCCCTTCGACCGGCCGGTCAAAAAGGATTCGCACCTGGTGGTGCTGCACGGCAACCTCTCGCCCACCGGCGCGGTGGCCAAGATCACCGGCAAGGAAGGCCTGCGTTTTGAAGGCACGGCGCGGGTTTATCACGGTGAGGAAGGTGCGCTGGCGGGCATTCTCAACGGCGAAGTAAAACCCGGTGAAGTGATCGTGATCCGCTACGAAGGCCCCAAGGGCGGGCCGGGCATGCGCGAGATGCTTTCACCGACGTCGGCGGTGATGGGCAAAGGGTTGGGCAAGGATGTGGCGTTGATCACTGATGGGCGCTTTTCCGGTGGCTCCCACGGTTTCGTGGTGGGGCATATCACGCCGGAGGCCTTCGAAGGCGGGCCGATTGCGCTGATCGAAAATGGCGACAAGATCACCATCGACGCCGAAACCCGGCAGATTACGGTCGATGTGTCCGATGCAGAGCTGGCCGAGCGCAAATCGCGCTGGGTGCGGCCGGAATCGAAGTACAAGCGCGGGGTGTTGGCCAAGTATGCGAAAACGGTTTCGAGCGCTTCGGAGGGGGCAGTTACCGATAAGTATCTTTGACCGGTAGTTCTATGTTGCCTGCTCTGACGCTATCGCGAGCAGGCTCGCTCCCACAAGGGATCTGCGGCGACCACAGATTTTGTGTTCGCTGAAGATTAACTGTGGGAGCGAGCCTGCTCGCGATGAGGGCTGCACAGTCACCTAAACATTCGGCTGATACCCGAACATCGACTTCACCTCGAGGTAATCCTCCAACCCGTACACACCCCATTCACGGCCGTTGCCCGACTGTTTGTAGCCACCAAACGGTGCGCCGTTATCGGCCTTGCTGCCGTTGAGATGAACCATGCCCGTACGCAAGCGCCGCGCTACGACTCGGGCGCGCTCCAGCGTACCTGCCGTGACATAACCCGAAAGGCCGTAAGGGCTGTCGTTGGCGATCGCCACGGCTTGGTCTTCCGTGTCATAGGGGATGATCACCAATACCGGTCCGAACACTTCTTCCCGGGCGATCGGCATGTCCGGATGGACGTCGGCGAACACCGTCGGCCGGACGAAATAGCCCTGAGTCACACCGTCGGGACGGCCGACGCCGCCACACACTGCCCGCGCACCTTGATCGATGGCTTCACCGATCAACGCCTGCACTCGCTCGAACTGCGCGGCATTCGCCAGCGGCCCCATGGCATTGGCGGGCTGGCTGTCATCGAAACAGATTTGCCCGGCGACGGACTGCGCGATCTCGATGGCCTGCGCTTGCATTGCTCGAGGAATCAACAGGCGGGTTGGCGCGTTGCAGGACTGTCCGCTGTTGCGAAAACAGCTGCTGACGCCATGGCGCACCGCCGCGTCGATATCGGCGTCGGCGAGAATCAGATTGGCCGACTTGCCACCCAACTCCTGCGAAACCCGCTTGACCGTATCGGCGGCGGACTTGGCCACGGCAATACCAGCAGCGGTGGATCCGGTGAACGAAACCATATCGATTTCAGGATGCCGGGCGATGCCGTCGCCGATGGTCGGACCATCGCCATTGACCAGATTGAACACGCCCTTGGGTACGCCGGCCTGGTGAAGAATGTCAGCCAGCAACATCGCCGACAACGGCGCCTTCTCACTGGGCTTGAGCACCATGGTGCACCCCGCCGCCAATGCCGCAGCGAGTTTGCAGGTCAGTTGGTTCAGCGGCCAGTTCCAGGGCGTGATCAGCCCGCAGACGCCAATCGGCTCGCGGCTGATCAGCGTCGTTCCGTGGAGTCGGTCAAACTCATAACTGCGCAGCACGTCGAAGGCCCGTTGCAGATGCCCGAGACCCGCCGGCACATGGGCACTGCGCGCCAGTGACAATGGCGCGCCCATCTCCCGATGCACCCGTTCGACCAACGCTTCGCTTTGCTGACGGTAACCCTCGATGATCGCGGCCAGCAGCTCCAGGCGGTCTTCGCGCGACCATTGCGCGTAAGACGTAAACGCATGGCGGGCCGCCGCCACGGCGCGGTCGAGGTCAGCACGGGTGCCCAGCGTGATCGCACCGATGGCGCGCTCGGTGGACGGGTCGATCACCTCCAGCGATTCACCCCCCAAAGGCTTGACCCACTCGCCATCAATGTAGAAGTCCAGGTAATTCATCGGGTCTCCTCAGGCGACTTGATCGAGCACGCGCTGCAAGGTGTCGAAAATCAGCGCGATTTGCTCCTCGCTAATGATCAGCGGTGGCGACAGCACAATGTTTTCGCCTGAAGCTCGTACCAGCAGGCCGGCGTCGAAGCAGCGTTGCGCGACTTCAGCGGCGCGAGCGCCTGGCGCATTTTCGCGGGATTTGAGCTCGACGGCGCACAACAGGCCGATGGCCCGAATGTCCTGCACCGATGTTTGCTCGCGCAACGCCAACGCAGCACTTTGCCAGACCGGGGCGACTTGCCGGACATGGGCATTGATGCCCAATTCTTCATGCACCGCCAGAGTCGCCAGCCCTGCCGCGCACGCCAGCGGATGCGCCGAATAGGTGTAACCGTGCATCAGCTCGATGGCTTGCTCGGGGCCCGCCATGAATGCGTCATACACCGAACCGCTGACCAGCACGGCGCCCATGGGTACGGCGCCATTGGTCAAACCCTTGGCGAGGGTCATCAGGTCCGGCGTCACCCCGAATGCCTGGGCGGCGAACGAGTGGCCAAGGCGTCCGAAACCGGTAATCACTTCATCGAAAATCAGCAGCACGCCATGGCGGTCGCAAATCTCGCGCAGCCTCTGCAAGTAACCCACGGGCGGCGCATAGACGCCACCGGAGCCGGTCACCGGTTCAACGATGACCGCCGCCACTGTCGCCGGGTCGTGCACCTCCAGCAATTGCAACAACGCGTCGGCGTAGTGGGCGCCCTGTTGCGGTTGACCGTTGCTGAAGCGCAGACCGGCATCATAGGGCAGCGGCAGGTGCGCAACATCGCCGAGCAGTGGCCCGAAGTCGCGTTTCTGCCGACCGATACCCGACACCGACAACCCACCGAAGCCCATACCGTGATAGCCCTTGGCACGGCCGATCAGCTTGGTCCGACGGCTGTCGCCTCGGGCCTGATGGTAGGCGCGGGCGATCTTCAGCGCGGTGTCGACCGCCTCTGATCCCGAGTTGGTGAAGAACACCTTGTCGAGCCCCGCCGGGGCAATCGCTGCCAATTGGTCGGCCATGCTCAGCGCCGCCGGATGGCTCATCTTGAACGAGGACACGAAGTCCAGCCGCCCTGCTGCTTCACGAATCGCCTCGACAATCCGTGCCTGACCGTGGCCGGCGTTGACGCACCAGAGTCCGGCCATGGCATCCAGCACCCGGTGCCCCTCGGTGGTGGTGTAATGCATGCCCTCAGCGCTTTCGAACAGCATCGGCTGACGATTGAATTGGCGCATTGGGGTAAAAGGCGCCCACAGCGCGGAAGTCGACATCGGGTTCATTTTTTTGCTCCAAACAATAAGGTAACGGTGATCTGTAGCCGCTGGCGCAGCCTGCGTTCGGCTGCGCAGCAGTCGTGGAGTCAGCCGACGCGGTGCTTCAGGAAGATCAAGCACTCAGGTTTTACGACTGCTTCGCAGCCGAACGCAGGCTGCGCCAGCTGCTACGCAAAGCGTGTTCACCTGCGAGGAAACTGGCAGGGATCAGATCCGGGTGCCGGTCAGGGTTGGGCGTTGCATCGATCCGGCGTTGGTGTTGACGCCACGATCAAACAGCAAGCGGCCCTCTTCCAGACGACAGCAAACGTGGTCGCCAAAAGTCGTTTCGACAAAGCGCCAATCCATGCGCAACTCGCCTTGCGCGCTCCAGCGAGCGTGGGCAATGACCGGGGTCTGCTCCGGTTGGTATTGGTGATGCAGATAATTGCCGGTGAGGCTGGTCTGCGACTCAATGGGCTGATGCAGGCCAACACGTAAACTGTGTCGCCCACGGTGGTCGATCAGGGTGAAATCGCAGTAGTCATCGTGAAAGTCGAAGCCCAGTTCCAGCACGCCGTCCTCGTTTGGCGCCACGGCGAAACGGCCTTGCAGGGCAGCGGCGTGCGGCGACTCGCTCAGGCCTTGCAGGGTCGGCAGGCGCAGGGCGTCGATCAGGCCGACGAGTTGCGTTTGGATGGTGTGCGGCTCCGAGGCCTCACGTCCCAGTGCCGGGAACAGGTGCTCCCAGATCGCTGCTTTCAGACGTTTCTCGCCCAAACGCAGACCGCAGGTGAAAGCGATCACCGTGTCCTGGTCCGGCAGCACCATGCAGTACTGACCGAAGACACCGGACGCGTAGTAACCGCCGTGTTCGGTCATCCACCATTGATAGCCGTAGCCTTCCTGACGCGATTCGGTGTGGCTGTCTTTGCTGCGCGGCAGGTACTGCTTGCCGTCGAACTCCCCCATCCACACATCGTCCACCTGATTGCGCGTGGCATCGGCAATCCACTGCGGGCTCAGCAACTGCCGCCCCTGCCACTGACCCCGGTTCAGGTGCAACACACCGAACTTCAGGGAGTCTTCCGTGGTGCAACTCAAGCCATTACCGCCGGAGTTGAAACCACCGGGTGCCAGGTCCCATTCCAGGCCGTCCATGCCGAGGTAATCCAGCACCCGCTCTTGCAGCAAGGCGTGCAGGGTTTGCCCGCTGACCCGGGTGACAATCGCCGACAGCATAAAGCTTGAAGCGCTGCTGTAGATGAAGTCTTTACCCGGCGGCACCGTCACTGGCTCGTGTAAAAAAGCTTCGACCCAGCTGGTTTTAAGGTTGCGCCAGTCGCCGCCGGAAATGCCCCGCGGGTGGCCGGTGCGCATGGTCAGCAAGTCTTCCACGGTCATGGCGGCAAGGTTTTCGCTGATCTCGACCGGGCACAGCTCGGGGAAAAAACTGACCACTTTGTCATCGAGATTCAGGCGTCCGTCATCGACCAGCAGCCCCACGGCCGTGGCGGTCCAACTCTTCGTCGCCGAGTGCTGCACATGCCGGCGCCGCGCCGAGTACGGCCGCCAGAATGCTTCTGCCACCACCGCGCCCTGGCGATAAAGCATGAAGCTGTGCAGTTCAAGTCCGGCGCTGTCCACCGCCGAGAGGAAGTCAACGATGCCTTGAGGGTCGACGCCTCGTTCATGGGGCAAGGCTCTGGGCAGGGGTACATAGGTCATGACTAACGTCCTCAAAATTGCCGTTTCTCTGCTTGGCAATGTTTTTATATTTCAAATAATACAGACTTGGTTTTACTGGTCGCTGCATAAATGTATTTGCAGCCCCTATAATTCAGTTTCAGGCCGCTCCAAAGCTTTCCGGCCTTTTCGGGTATCCTTGCCTCCCCTGTCACAGGAACGACAACGCGCCATGGCTCAACTCACCTCGCTGCAGACCAAAGTCGCCGGCCAGATCCTTTCCGCCATTCAGTCCGGCGACCTGCAACCCGGTACCCACCTCAAGGAGGTGGAACTGAGCCAACGGCTGGGCGTGTCGCGCTCGCCGATCCGCAGCGCCCTTTCGTACCTGGCCGAACAGCAACTGATCGAACCGTTGCCCCAGCAAGGCTTTCGCGTACCGCTGCAAACCTCTGCGGGCCTGGCCGAACAGTTCGATGAGCTGCATAACGAAGAGGACGAGCTTTACACCCGGCTGATCGACGACCGGCTGAACCAGGTCTTGCCCGACCAGATCTCCGAAAGTGATTTGTTGCGAAGGTACGGTGCCGGTAAAAGCGTGCTGCGCCGCTGCCTGCTGCGGCTTTCCGATGAAGGCGTCATGCAGCGCAAACACGGGCATGGCTGGATGTTCCTGCCCACCCTGAGCAGCCCGCAGACGCGCTTCGAGAGTTACCGTTTTCGCATGCTGGTCGAGCCCGCCGGGCTGCTGGAGCCCACGTTCAAAATCAATGCCGAACAGTTCCGGCGCTGCCGGGAACGGCAACTCGAATTGCTCGAAGGCCAGGTCGACGGCCAGCGCTTTTTCGAATGCAACGCCGAGTTCCATGAACTGCTCGCCGCAGCGTCCGGCAATACCTACATCCTTCAGGCGATCCAGCAGCAGAACCGTTTGCGTCGGCTGACCGAGTTTCATTCGGCGAGCAATGTCGAGCGGGTGAAAGTGTCCTGCCGTGAGCACCTGGCAATTCTTGATGCGCTGGAGCAAGGCGATAACGAATGGGCTTCGACCTTGCTCCACCGGCATTTGGAAGTCGCCAGCAAGATGGGTGTTGCTCGCAATAAGGCCTGATACCTGTTGAATATGGCCAGCCAAGGCTGGACATGCCCCTGTAGGAGCCGTCGAGTGCAACGAGGCTGCGATCTTGAAAGCAAGATCAAAAGATCGCAGCCTTTGGCAGCTCCCGCATTTGACGAAAGACATCCGTGAAATCAGGTTGGCTGACACACCGCCATCGCCAGCAGGCTGGCTCCCACAGTTGTTTAGCGTACACACCCTGCTCATCACCAAAGCGCCACGGTATAACCGACGATCACACGGTTTTCGTTCATGTCCCGCAGGTAGTTGGCCTTGCTCAAGCCATTACGCCAGCGCAACGAAACACCCTTGAGCGCCCCGGACTGAAACACATAGCCCAGGTCGATATCCCGCTCCCACTCACGCCCCTCGCCAGCAAAACCCAGGACTTCAGCCTGATCGCCCTTGGCCCAGCGCGTGGAAAACGTCAGCCCCGGAACCCCCAGCACGGCAAAGTCAAAGTCGTAGCGCGCGTGCCAGACCCGCTCGTTGGTCTGGGAGAAGTTGCTCAGTTGGTACTCGGAAAACAGATAAGTGTTGGTTCCGTCCACATAGGTAAAAGGCGTGTCGCCGTACTGTTCCTGATAACCGCCACCCAGGCTGTGGCCCTTGTAGCTGTAAGCCATTCGCGTACTCAGCGCACGGTTGTCGACCTTGCCCGCCAGACCTGCGCCTGCCTTGTCCGCGTCGAAGTAGCGGATGTCGGTTTTCAGCGTGCCGCCACCTAGGGCAAAGCTGTTTTTCAGGCCGACGTAATGCTGCTGATAGATGTCTTCCAGCTGTGCAAAGTGGTAGGTCAGCGTCAGGTTCGGATTGAGTTTGTAATCGCCGCCGACAAAGTTGAACTCGTCACTTTTGGCCGAGCTTTTGTAAGCGCCGCTCTGGCTCGTCAGGCCCATCTCTTCGTAGTCGGTTGACTCACGCTGCTTGGTCCGGTCGATCTGGCCGCCGATCAAGGTCAGGTCCTTGATGTCCGCCGATGTCACTTGAGTGCCACGGAAGCTCTGCGGGAACAGTCGGCTGGTGTTCGGTTGCAGGGTTGGCAGGTCGGGCAGCAGATAACCCGTGCGCAACTCGCTTTTGGCGATACGCATTTTTCCGGTCACGCCCAGCTTGGAATA
The DNA here is from genome assembly GCF_019145495.1 of Pseudomonas azerbaijanoccidentalis. GTDB lineage: Bacteria > Pseudomonadota > Gammaproteobacteria > Pseudomonadales > Pseudomonadaceae > Aquipseudomonas > Aquipseudomonas azerbaijanoccidentalis. The sequence continues at coordinate 1,109,574 of NZ_JAHSTU010000001.1, forward strand.
TTCGTCGTGCGCGCGTTTCGCGTAGCTCGGTTTGCCCGGCTCGGCCTCGTTGTCCCGCGACAGCAAACCAGAGCCGGAGCGGTCGGGGCTGGAGTCGAGTTTCAAGCCGAGCATGCCCACCGCGTCCACGCCAAAACCGACCGTGCCTTCGGTGAAACCCGACTTCAGGTTGAGGATGAAACCCTGCGCCCATTCTTCGCGCTTGGATTGCCCGGCATCCTCACGGTAATCGCGGTTGAAGTAGTAGTTCTTCAGCTCCAGATCGGCCTTGCTGTCCTTGATGAAATCGGCCTGGGCCGGTGCGCTCAGCAGGCCCCCGCCCATCAGGCTGACACCGGTCATGATCAGGTTCAGATTGCTGTTGTTGCTCATTGCTTGGCTCCTGGCAGTCGTCGTGAGTGAGTTGGTCTTATTGTTTTTCGGACATGACTTCCCCCTTCGCGCCGGTTTCGGGACTGGCGCGCGGGGTGCAATCAGGGTGTTAAATCAAACGCTGGCCGGTCGTATTCGATAACCACCGTCAGCGAGTTTTTCCAGTGGGCTGGCCGCCGCCAGCAACTGGCGCGTGTAGGGGTGCTGCGGATGGTCAAAGACCTGCTCGCGAGCGCCGACTTCCACCACTTCGCCTTGGTGCATGACTGCTACCCGGTGAGCGATGCGCTCCACAGCTGCCAGGTCATGGGAAATGAACAGGCAGGCAAAGCCGTACTGCGCTTGCAAGCGCTCGAACAACTCCAGAATCTGCTTCTGGATGGTCATGTCCAAAGCGGATATCGGCTCGTCGGCGATCACCAGTTGCGGGTGTCGCACCAACGCTCGGCCAATGGCGACTCGCTGGCGCTGGCCACCGGACAATTGATGAGGAAAGCGCTCGACAAACTGCTCGCCAAGGCCCACATCTCGCAACGTCTGCGCGACCCGTTCGCTGCGCTGGGCGGCATTCATCCCGGGCTCATGACGCAGCGGTTCGGCCAGAATCTCGCCGATTTTCATCCGCGGATTGAGCGACGAATACGGGTCCTGGAATATCATCTGGCATTGCAGACGGTGGGTGCGGTTGGCAGCCTTGAGAATGTCCACACCTTTGAAGCGAATCGCCCCGGCACAGGGTTTGATCAAACCTACCAGCGAACGGCCAAGGGTGGTTTTGCCCGAGCCACTACCGCCCACCAGCGCCAGGGTTTCTCCCGGTGCAATGGCGAGGCTGGCCGAATGCACCACCCGTTTGTACTGGCGCTTGCCCCAGAACGAGGGTGGTCCCGGATGCTCGATGCACACCTGATCGACCTCCACCAACGGGCCATTGCTAGCCGGCAACGCCGCCAGTTCGCCGCGCCGTGGCAACGCCTCCAGCAACTGGCGGGTGTACTCGGCCTTGGGGGCCAGCAGAATGTCGTTGATCGTGCCCTGCTCCACCGACTGGCCGTGGCGCATCACCACCACTTTGTGGGCATAGCGCGCCACCAGAGACAGGTCATGGCTGATGAACAGAATCGCCGTGCCCTGCTCGCGGGTCAGCTCCAGCATCAGCTCGATCACATCCAGTTGAGCCAGGCAATCGAGTGCGGTGGTCGGCTCGTCGGCAATCAACAGGGCCGGGCGCAGCAACATCACCGAGGCCAGCATGATCCGTTGGCGCATGCCGCCGGAGAATTGGTGCGGATAGGCTTCCAGGCAACCCTCGGCATCCTTGATGCCGATGCGCCGCAACATGGTCAGGCAGCGTTCGCGGATCTGCCCGGCATTCAGGTCGGTGTGCAGTTGCAACGCTTCGCTCATTTGCTGGCCGATTTTCAACGCTGGATTGAGCGAAACCATCGGTTCCTGAAACACCATGCCGATGCTCGCGCCACGGATGGCCCGCAGCCCGGCGGTGTCGAGGGTCACCAGATCGCGGCCCTGGAAATCCAGGCGCCCGCCGCAGACCTGCATCGGCATCGGCAGTAGGCCGATCGCTGCCCGTGCGGCCATGGTCTTGCCGCTGCCGGATTCACCGACCAGTGCCACGATTTCGCCCGGTGCAACGCTGAAGCTCAAGTCGTCGACGGCCAACGGCCCATGCTCACCCACGCGGATCTTCAGGTTTTCCACGTTCAACAAAACATTGGTGGCTGACATGCTCATTTCCTCATCCGCGGGTCGAGACGATCACGCAGTGCATCGCCAAACAGATTGATAGCCAACAGCGCCAGGCAGATGAACAGCCCCGGAAAAATCCCCAGCCAGGGCGCCGAAGCGATGTACGGACGGCTGCTGGCAAGCATGTTGCCCCAGGTCGCCGCGGGCGGTGGCACGCCCAGGCCAAGGAAGCTCAGAGCACTTTCCGACAGCAATGCCCAACCGAACATGCTGGTCGCCAGCACACACAGCGGCGCCAGACAGTTGGGCGCGATATGCCGCAGCATGGTGTACAGCTCCGAGTTGCCAATCACCCGCGACGCCTCGATGTATTCCAGCTCGCGCAACGACAGCACCGTGCCACGCACCACCCGCACCACCGACGGCGTGTAGGCAATGCCCAGTGCCAGGACGATGCCGTATTTGCTGGCACCGATGATCGCCATGATGCCCAGTGCCATCAGGATGCCCGGAAACGCCAGCAACGCATCGTTGAACATCATCAGCACACGATCGGTCCAGCCGCGCAGGTAACCGGCGAGCATGCCGATCAGCGTACCGGCGACCACCGCGACACTGACCGTCAACAGACTGATCCACAGGCTGGTGCGGGCACCGATCAACAGCCGGCTGAACACATCGCGACCGAATTCGTCGGTGCCCAGCCAATGCAGGGCTGAAGGGCCTTGCAAGCGCGACAGCAGATCGATTCGCAGCGGGTCGAACGGTGTCCACACCAGTCCCAGCAACGCCAGGCCAATCAACACAATCAACAACCCGCCACCAACCAGCGCATTGGCCGCTGGCCAGGCACGACGGCGCTTGGCGGGTGGGCTCGCAGCACCGACGAAAGGCGCCACAGGGATATTCGAACTCATAACTTCACCCTTGGATCGAACAGTGGGTAGAGCAGATCCACACAAAGGTTGACCAGCACATAGATGAAGGTGATCAGCAGCAGGCAGCCCTGCAGCACCGGATAGTCACGGGCGAAAATCGCATCCACCATCAGCCGGCCGATGCCCGGCAGGGTGAACACGGTTTCCAGTACCGCGATGCCGCCCAGCAGGTTGCCGAGGATCAGCCCGACCAGGGTCCAGGTCGGCGCAAACGCGTTGGGCAAGGCATGCCGCCACAACACCGCGCGTTCGGATAAACCCTTGGCGCGGGCATGGGCGATGTATTCCAGGCGCAACACTTCAATGGTGCTGGCACGGGCCATTCGGGTAATCGCTCCCAGCTCGACCAGGGTCAGGGTGATGACCGGCAGCACCAGAAAACTCATGGCTTGCCACGGGGCCTGGGCGAAGCTGACGTAACCCACCACCGGCAGCCAGCCGAGCTTGATGCCGAACGCGTGAAGCAGCAGCAAACCGAGCCAGAAGCTGGGGATCGACAGCAGCAATGTGGCGGTGGTCACCAGCCCCAGATCCAGCGCGCTGTTCTGTTTCCACGCAGCCACCAGCCCTACCGGCACAGCAATCAGCGTGGCCAGCAAAACCGCCACCAACACGATGATCGCACTGACACTGAAACGCTCCAGAATCAGCGGCAACACTGCCTGTTTGGTGCTGATGGAAAAGCCCAGGTCACCGCTAAGGACAGCCTTGAACCAGATCAGGAACTGGGTCACCAACGAGTGATCCAGCCCCAGATTGCTCCGCATGTCGGCCAGGCTTTGCGGGTCGGCCATGTCGCCGAGCATCAACAGCGCCGGGTCACCGGGAATCAGGCGAATCAACGCGAACACCATCACCGAAATCAGCAACAGCGTCGGTATCGCCATCCCGAGTTTTTGCAGGATAAAACGCAACATGATCAGACTCCGCGTTACTTGGCCGCGAGGCTGACGCCCCACAGTCGCGGCTTGGCCACCGGCCAGGAGTGGTAGCCGCGTACGCTGTCACGCAACCCACCGATAATGGTGCCGTTGTAGATGATCACCATGGGCGTGTCCTGGATCATCATCCGGTGCAATTGGTCGAACAACGCTTGTCGTTTACCCGTGTCACGCTCGCGCACCGCCTCACGCAGCAATGCCTGGGCTTGGGGGTTATCCCAGACTTTACGCGGTTCCTTGGTTTTGTCGCCCATCAGCGAATCGAAGCCCAGTGCCGGGTCCAGCCGAGAGGAATAGGAGAACGACATCATCTGGTAGTTGCCGCTTTGGTAGCGCTCCAGTTGGGTGCCCCACTCCAGGGTTTCCATTTCGATATTCAGCCCGGTGGCCTGGGCCATGGCCTGGCTCAACACGCCCATGTCGAACATTTGCTGATAGCGTTTGTTGACGATCATCTTGATCGGCTGGCCGTGATAGCCCGCCTCTTTCAGCAAGCGTTGCGCCTCCTGCGGGTCGTACTTGTATCCCTGTTTTGCCGTGGCATCGTAGAACGCACTGGTTTGCGGGATCGCCGAGTTGTTCGGTTCGGACAAGCCATTGGACAGGGCCGTGACCATTTGCCCGTAATCCAGCGAATGGGCGATGGCCTGGCGGATGCGCACGTCCTTGAGCAGCGGGTCGTTGGTCTGGAACAACAAGCCGCAGATCGCCATGATCGGGCTGACCGACACTTGAATCCCCGGCAACGCCTTGAGCTCCTGGGCATCGCTGGCGGTGACGTCCGGTAGCAGGTCGATGTTGTTCGACAGCAAGGCTGCCTTGGCCGAAGCCGCATCGGGGATGATCATGAAGCGCACGTTATCGACCAGTGCCTGCTTCTTGCCGGTAAAACCATCCGGCCCGGCATCGTCACGGGCGCTGTAATCCTTGAAGCGAGCCAACTGTACAAATTGGCCGGGCTTCCAGTCGGCAAGGGTGAACGGGCCGGTGCCGATCGGTGCCTTCCAGCGTCCGTCCGCCGCCACCGAATCCGGGTGCAAGATACCGCCCCCGCCGCAATCGGGACGGGCCATGGACGCCAGGAACAAACCGCTAGGCTGATCGAGCTGGAACACCACGGTCAGCGGATCAGGTGTGGTGATGCCGGTGATCTTCGCCCCGCCGCGACCATCGAACTCCGCCAGGCAGCGCCACTGTGTTTGCGGGTTGAGGTAGTGCGACCACGTCCATTTGACGTCGGCGGCGGTCAGCGTCGCGCCGTTCTGAAAGCGCACCCCTTCGCGCAGTTTGAAGGTGTAGGTCAAACCATCGTCGGAAACCTGAACCTCCTTGGCCAGCAGCGGGCCGACCGTGGCGTCCTCACGATGGGCCACCAGGCCTTCAACAATGTGCAGGATGACGGTATCGGTGTTTTCGTCGCGGTTGACGCCGGGCTCGGTGCTGCGGATGTCGGCATTCAGGCCAACACGCAAGGTGGTATCGGCCTGGGCCTGTGCAATGACGGCACCGAGCGCGACAACACCGAGCGCTTGCAGGGTGACGCAAAGAGATCTGTTCAGTAAGCGATTCACGGGAGAGGTTCTCCTTCGCTGAAAAGTCCGGCCAGGGGCAGAGCCGGCTTCAAGCCTGTGTTTATGTCGTTTTTGTTATGGCCTGACCTTGGTCAGTGCCGCATGCGATTATGTTTTTTTAAATTCGCACGGACATATTCACAGCATGAAGGCTGCATTGCAATGTTTTTTTAAGCATATAAAAACATTTGTAGTCGTTTTTAGGGCGCACCAAATCATCGCGCAGGTGGCAGGCTTCGAGATTTCTGGGGTTACTGAGGACGCCATCGCGAGCAGGCTCGCTCCCACAGTTGAAATGCATTCCAATGTGGGAGCGAGCCTGCTCGCGATGGCGATAGATCAGACGAAATAATGCCTTACAGGCGGAACCGATCCACTGACTGCGACAACTGCCCCGCCAGACTCGACAACTCATCTGTCGTCGACGCCGTCTGCCCGATCACTTTGCTGTTGCCTTCGGACATGCCGGCAATCATCTCCACCTGATGGGCGATTTCGTTGCTGGCCAGGCTTTGTTCGCCGATGGTGCGGCTGATGTCGTTGACCAGTTGCGTGGTGTTCAGCGTGGCTTCAAGGATTTCGCGGATGGCGCGCTCGACGTCGGCGGTCACGGCCATGCCTTTGTCGACCTGGGCCACGCCCTCCTCCATGCTGACCACCGCTTCGCGGGTGCTTTGCTGGATGCGCGCGACCATGGTGGCGATTTCCTGGGTCGAGGCGCTGGTGCGCCCGGCCAGGCTGCGCACCTCATCGGCGACCACGGCAAAACCACGGCCCTGCTCGCCGGCGCGGGCCGCTTCGATGGCGGCGTTGAGCGCTAGCAGGTTGGTTTGATCGGCGATGCCCTTGATCACCTGGATGATGCTGAAAATCCCTTCGGATTCCTTGTCCAGCGTACGAATCACCTGCGCCGACTGCTGCGCCGAACGGGCGATGCCATCCATGTCGTTGACCACTTGATGGATCACCCGCCCACCGTCCTTGGCCAAGGCTTCGGCCTGATTGGCCATGTCCAGCGCGCGCTCGGCGTGCCGAGTGATTTCCTCGATGCTCGCGGTCATTTCACTGGCGGCAGCGGCCATGGTGCTGGCAGCGGCGCTTTGCTGCTGACTGCTGCCGGCGACTTCGTGACAACCGTTGCTCAGTTGCACGCTCATGCCGCTGACGCCATGGGCGTTGCTGCGCACCACTTCGATCATGCCGCGCAGATCACGCTGCATGGTGGCCAGGCTACGAATCAATCGGCTGGCTTCGTCGTTGCGCTGCGTCTCGACAATCGGTTCGCTCAGGTTGCCATGGGCGATGCTGTCGGCGATGCGGCTGGCAGTCTGCAGTGGCCCCATGATGCTCACGATTGCCGAGCGACCCAGTGCCAGCAGCAACAACAGGCTGGCAATCAGCACACCGCCGACGGTCAGGTTGGCGTTGCTGATGGCGTGCGCGGTGCCTTGGCTGGTCTGTTGCGTGTTGCTTTCGATCAGCTCGCTGAGGGCGGCCATCTGGTCTTCCAGTTGGCTGAAGGCATTGTTGAAGGCGCCCAGTTCCTTTTGCGCAGCGTCGGGGTTTTCCAGTGCCAGGCTGACAATGCGCTCGGCGGCACTGATGTACGTGTCGAGGCTGGGCTTGATCTGGCTCAGCGCGGTTTTCAAGGTGTCATTGACCGGCAGCTTGAGATTCTCCCCGAGCATCTCGCGAAAATGCCCGGTGTGCTCCTCCAGGGAATTGCGCACCTCGGCCTGACTACTGGTGCTTTTGCCCAATCCCACCAGCATCGCCGAAAGCACATCGGCGCGCAGGGCGTCGTGCATCATGTCGGCTTCAAGGTGATTGCGCAGCGCGCTCATGCCGACGTCATTGTCCTGCACCGCTTGCGCCATCTGGCCATTACCCAGGTAACTGACCAACCCCATGATCAACGCCGTGAGCACACCGGTACCGATCAACAACAGTAAACGCAGTTTTATGGACACTCTGTGGTTCCTCTCTTCGCACGCCCGTTGATCGACTAAAGTCTGATTGCTGAAAAGGCTATCGACTGATCCGCGTGAGAATTGAAGGCTAACCCCGCTGATTCCATTTTTTACGACATGCGGTAGGCATCAGGGGTTGGCGCACGGCGCTATGCAGGGACACCACCAGCAAACTGATGACCCCCCCCAGAACGGCGAGCGCCATGTCCTTTTGCGAATCCCATGGGTCGTTTTGCGCTCCGACAAACGCTTGCGAGGTGTCGTCCCCCAAGTAAGCACCCCCCACCCATTCCACCAATTCGTAAACCGCCGACGTGGACAGCATGATGTTCAGGGTCACGAAAAACAGCCAGAAACCGCGCAAGGGCGTGAGCCGCAGCAGCACTTCACGGATGGGATAGACCAACAACAGGCCGTAGCTCAGGTGCACCAGACGGTCGTAATGGTTACGGTGCAGGCCAAAGGTTTTGTTGAAACTGAACCCGGTCATGGCTGAACACCAGCGATCGTAAGGCACCAGGGAATAGGTGAAGTGCGAGCCGAGTTCGTGGACGCACAAGAAGACGAAAACCAGGGTGAGTGATGCGGCCGACAAACGAAACTGCCGATAAACCGCTAGCAGTGTCCCCACCAGTAACAGCACCAGCAGGTTCTCCAGCGCCCAGTCGACCCGGCTGCGGGGCGAAAAACCCAGTACGGCCACGATGGCCAGCAAGAACAAAAACAGCGTCAATTCGTATCGCGGGTGTGCCTTGGTCGGCATGGCATTGAATCCTCGAAATCCGGCACTTGGTCTCAAAACAGTGACGAACCTTTAACTTCGAGAAAAACCCGTGGCGCAAGTTCGCTTTTTTCCTTGGCAGCATGCTAGGTTGTACGATGACTGATGAATTAATGTTCGAGTGTCAGTCAGCCCCTACAACAACAAGGAAACACCCATGAAAAAAACAACATTGCTGGTCGGTTTTCTGTGCCTGTTCAGCGGCTATGTCGCTGCCGCCCCCGCTGCCGCAGACAAGGATGTAGCGCAAGCCGTTGATCATCTGACCGACGCCATGCTGCACAAAAACATCACGCAGCTTCAGACCTTGACCGCCGATAACCTGACCTACGGGCATTCCAGCGGCAAGATTCAGAACAAGAAGGAATTCATCGCCGACATCGAAACCGGCAAAAGCGCGTTCAAGACCCTTGAGATGCAGAACCAGACCATCACCGTTTCCGGCGATGTCGCGTTGGTCCGCCATCACTTTTCCGCTCAGGCCTTGAAGGGCACGGAAGTGGTTCCGACCGAGATCGAGAACTTCCAGATCTGGCAGAAACAGAATGGGAAATGGTTACTGGTAGGACGACAAGCCTTCAAGTTCTGACAAAATCTGTAGCAGCTGGCGCAGCCTGCGTCCGGTTCGGGCCGCGTTCGGACGCAGCAGTCGCAAATTCAGGCATTGCGGTCTGTTTGGTAAACCGCATACGCAGGTTTTACGACTGCTGCGCAGCCGGACGCAGGCTGCGCCAGCTGCTACATGCTCCCTCCTCAGGCCACCCCGACTTCCACCTGCCCTTCGTTCAACCGTACCGGCCAAGTTCGCAAGCGCTGCTGCGGGTATTCCAGGCAACTGCCGTCCTCAAGGCGGAAATGCTGTTTGTAGATGGGGGATGCCACCACCAGGTCGCCCTTGATGCTGCCGATCAGGCCGCGGCCGATGACGTTGGCCCCGGATTGCGGGTCATGGTTGTCGATGGCGAAGAGGTTTTTGCCCTCTGCGCCCGGCAGGTAGAACAGCGCCACCTGCGCGCCGTCCAGCCACACCACCACCCCGGAATCGTTCACCAGATCCTGCTGGCTGCACACCGATTGCCAAACGTCGATATTTTCCAAAGGTGCAGCGCGTTGGGTATTGGACTGATTCATCAGACACTCTCCTCGGTGACAGGGATAAGGTTGAGCTCGGCGGCCATGATCGGGCGCCGCTGACCGCGCTCCTGGACGAAATGGATGTCCGGGTCCGGGCGTTTATCGTTGACGAAGGTGCGGAAGCGCTTCAGTTTTTCCGGGTCTTTGAGGGCGTTGGCCCATTCACATTCGTAGCGGTTGACCACCAGTTGCATTTGCGATTCAAGTTCGGCACCCAGGCCCAGGCTGTCGTGGATGATCACGTCCTTGAGGTAGTCCAGACCGCCCTCCAGGCTTTCGCGCCACACCGAGGTGCGCTGCAACTTGTCGGCGGTGCGGATGTAGAACATCAGGAAGCGGTCGATGTAACGGATCAGGGTCGCATCGTCCAGATCGGTGGCGAACAACTCGGCATGCCGTGGACGCATGCCACCGTTGCCGGCGATGTAGAGGTTCCAGCCTTTCTCGGTGGCGATTACGCCCACGTCTTTGCTTTGTGCTTCGGCGCATTCACGGGTGCATCCGGACACCGCGAATTTTAGCTTGTGCGGCGAACGCAGGCCCTTGTAGCGGTCTTCGATGGTCAGGGCCATTTGCACGCTGTCCTGCACGCCGTAACGGCACCAGGTGCTTCCGACGCAGGACTTCACCGTGCGGGTCGATTTGCCGTAGGCATGCCCGGTTTCGAAACCGGCTTCGATCAACTCGGCCCAGATGTCCGGCAACTCATGCAACTGCGCGCCGAACAGGTCGATGCGCTGGCCGCCGGTGATCTTGGTGTAGAGGTCGTATTTCTTCGCCACCACACCAATGGCGATCAGTTTGTCGGCGGTGATTTCGCCACCCGGAATGCGCGGGACCACGGAGTACGTGCCGTTTTTCTGCATGTTGGCCATGAACGTGTCGTTGGTGTCCTGCAACGGCACCAGCGACGGGTCCATGATCGGCTGGTTCCAGCACGACGCCAGGATCGAGCCCACCGCCGGTTTGCACACGTCGCAACCGGTGTGTCCCTTGCCATGTTTGGCCAGCAGTTCTTCGAAGGTGATCACCCCTTCTACCCGAACCAGCGCATACAGTTCCTGGCGGGTGTAGGCGAAGTGTTCGCACAGGCTCTTGTCGACGCTGACCCCACGGGCGATCAGCTCATGTTCAAAGACTTGCTTGAGCAACCCGGCGCAACCACCGCAACCGGTGCAGGCCTTGGTCTGCGACTTGAGCAGGCCGAGGTCGGTGCAGCCTCCGTCGATGGCTGAGCAAATCGCGCCCTTGGTCACGTTGTGGCAGGAGCAGATGGTCGCCGCTTCCGGCAAGGCGCCCGGGCCGAGGGTCGGCGCGCCTTCGGAAGACGGTAGAATCAGCGCGGCCGGCTCGGACGGCAAGGCAATCGCGTTCTGCATGTATTGCAGCAGCGTGTCGTAATAGCTGTTGTCGCCGATCAGTACCGCGCCGAGTACGTGCTTGCCGCTGGCGTCGACTACCAGGCGCCGGTAGCTGGCGGTGGTTTCGTCGATGAACTGATAGCTGCGTGCGCCCGGCGTGTTGGCGTGGGCATCGCCGATGGAGCCGACGTCGACACCCAGCAGCTTGAGCTTGGTCGACATGTCGGCGCCCTGGAACGGTTCGGCGGCGTCATCGCACAACCGTGCCGCCACGCTACGCGCCATTTGGTAGCCCGGAGCGACCAGGCCGAAGAGGCTGCCGTTCCACGATGCGCATTCGCCGATAGCGTAGATGTTCGGGTCGCAACTCAGGCAGGTGTCGTCGATCACCACGCCACCGCGCGGGCCGATCTCCAGCGCGCATTGGCGGGCCAGTGCATCTTGCGCGCGGATACCGGCAGAGAACACGATCAGGTCGGTTTCAAGGAATTCGTCGTTGGCGAAATTCATCCGGTAGCGGTACTGCTCACCGGCACTGATCGACTGTGTAGCGCGGGACAGATGCACACCGACGCCCAGCCGTTCAATCTGCGCTTTCAGCGCCAACCCACCGAGGTCATCCAGTTGCACTGGCATCAGGCGCGGCGCGAATTCCACCACGTGCGCTTCAAGGCCCAGGCTTTTCAGGGCATTGGCCGCTTCGAGGCCGAGCAGTCCACCGCCGACCACCACACCGCGTTTGGCATTGGCCGCTGCGGCACGAATCGCATCAAGGTCTTCGAGGGTTCGGTACACTAGCCGTGAATCGCCTTCGGCGCCTTCGATCGGCGGTACAAACGGGTAGGAACCGGTGGCCAGGACCAGTTTGTCGTAAGTGAAGCAACCTTGCGAAGTGATCACCTGGCGACGCTCGCGATCGATCTCCAGCACCGGCACGCCCAAGTGCAGCGTGACGCCCGGCGTCTGGTACAGCGACGCGTCACTCAGCGCCAGCGACTCGGCATCGCGGCCGGAAAAGTATTCGGACAAATGCACACGGTCGTAAGCGCGCATCGGCTCTTCGCTGAAAACGTGCAAGCGATAGCGCTCAAGGGCGCCGCGCTCGATCAATTGCTCGACACAGTGATGCCCGACCATGCCATTGCCGATCACGATCAGCGTTTGATGCTTGTTCAACGCGGCTACATTGGAATTCATAAACGACCCTGCCCAAAGCCCATCACGGTTCAAAAAGCAAAAAAAAACGCCTGAAACCTTGCGGTTCCAGGCGTCTTTGCCTGTTCTTTTGCGGTGTTGAAACCAGACGGCCATGCCTGATCCACCGATATTGCCCACGACCTGTGCGGTTGATCGATCGTCGTTGACCGAGTGGGCGGTCCATCTTTTTCAGATGGCGCTGAGGGGGTTAATGCAGTGTTTGTGCCAGTCGAGCGCGGAGACTGGAAACATGCGTGCAGAGCCTTGTGGGCAAGGCTTTTGGCTAAGTGAGCGGGCTTGTCAGCGGTTGATGTCGCAGGCGGGAATGGATCAGGGAACCGCTTCTCACTGGTGCACGTTGTCGATCATCGCGCTTTAAAAGTGCGCAAAAATCTGTGGGAGCCAGCCTGCTGGCGATAGCGGTGTATCAGCCAGCATTGATGTCGCGGTCAGTCCGTCATCGCCAGCAGGCTGGCTCCCACAGGGGTTATTGAGCAAGACACAGAACCTGTGGGACCTAGCCCTGCTGGCGATAGCGGTGTATCAGCCAGCATTGATGTCGCGGTCAGACCGTCATCGCCAGCAGGCTGGCTCCCACAGGGGTTATTGAGCAAGACACAGAACCTGTGGGAGCTAGCCCTGCTGGCGATAGCGGTGTTCAGCCAACATCGATGTCGCGGTCAGTCCGTCATCGCCAGCAGGCTGGCTCCCACAGGGGTTATTGAGCAAGATACAGAACCTGTGGGAGCTAGCCCTGCTGGCGATAGCGGTGTATCAGCCAGCATTGATGTCGCGGTCAGTCCGTCATCGCCAGCAGGCTGGCTCCCACAGGGGTTATTGAGCAAGACACAGAACCTGTGGGAGCTAGCCCTGCTGGCGATAGCGGTGTATCAGCCAGCATTGATGTCGCGGTCAGTCCGTCATCGCCAGCAGGCTGGCTCCCACAGGGATTTTGGGCAGTCGAAGGTTCAGCAACACCGCGTATTACATTTCCCACGCCCAAACCGCGCTTCCTGACGCTCCCGAAAAAACGCCTCATAGCTCATCACCGGTTCGCCCGGCTGGTTGATGGCCATCTGTGCGACGTAGTTATCGTAATCCGGAACGCCAACCATCAAACGCCCGCTCTGGCTCAAGAAACGCACGGCTTGCTGCAGTTTACGGAACATGGCGAGACTCTCTTTGAGGTATTGGACACCCCTATCAAACCCCATGTTTGTATCTGCAATGTGTCGAGGCGCCAAGGCATTGTATTTTCCTGTAATCGAAGGGCCGCGACCTTTTGGCGCATGACCGGTCGGCCATCGATTAAGCGCCAACGGGCAACAGTTTGTTAACATCCCTGCGCTTTTTTTCGTCTGATCCGTCAGGCACTGTGTTCCATCTGTCGCTACACAGGATGCTTTTTTTCATGAGTACGTTGTATTCCCGTCGCACGGTCCTGCAAGGCATGAGTTTGCTGAGCCTTGGCCTGCTTGCCGGCTGCGACGACAGCAGCAAGCTGTCGTTCAAGTACGGCAAGGACCTGAGCGACAAGATCATGGGCCGTTCCTTCAAGCTCAAGGATACTGACGGCGAAACCCGGATGCTGGGCAGCTACCAGGGCCTGATGCCGATGATCTTCTTCGGTTTCACCCAGTGCCCGGCCGTCTGCCCGACCACGCTGGCCCGCGCCGCTCAGGCGAAAAAACTCATGGGCCGCGATGGCGAGCGCCTGCAAGTGGTTTTCATCACCCTGGACCCCGAGCGCGATACACCTGAACTGCTCGACAAATACGTCAAGGCCTTCGACCCGAGTTTCGAAGCCCTGTACGGCACCCTGGAAGAAACCGCCGCCACCGCCAAGGAGTTCGGCGTATTCTTCGAAAAGGTCCCGAGCGGCGACACCTATACCCTTTCGCATACCGCGACCAGTTTCGTGTTCGACTCCCGAGGCAACCTGCGCCTTGGCCTGTCCGCGTCCCTTACCGCTCAAGAGTGTGCAGAAGATTTGCTCACCGTCATGGAGGTCTGCTGATGACTTCGATCTGCGCTTCACGTTTTAAACAATTGGCCCTGGGCCTGTCCCTGATTGGCATGGCATGGCAGGTATCGGCGCAAACCCAGGTCAACGACGCCTGGGTCCGCGCGACCGTTGCCGGCCAGCCTTCGAGCGGCGCCTTCATGACGCTCAAGGCAGACACCGACAGCAAACTGCTGAGCGTTGAGTCGCCGGTGGCGAAGCTGGTGCAGATTCACCAGTCGAGCATGAAAGACGATGTGATGAGCATGCAGCAGGTCCAGTCCGTTGATCTGCCCGCCGGCAAAGCGGTGAACTTTGATCCCCATGGCTATCACATCATGCTCATGAACCTGAGCGCGCAAATCAAGGAAGGCGACAAAGTGCCGCTGACCCTGACCGTGGAAAACGCCAAGGGCGAGAAAGAAACGATCAAGGTCGAGGCCCCGGCGCGTGCACTCGACACGATGGACCACGGCAACATGGATCACAGCAAGATGGATCACAGCAAAATGCAATGAGGGTCTGACGGCCTCCCCCACGAGGCCGTTGTCTGATGGGAGGTGCGCACCATGACAACGAACACCGAAACCGCCATTCTGGCTGGCGGCTGCTTCTGGGGCATGCAGGATCTGCTGCGACGCAAACCGGGCGTGATCTCCACGCGGGTCGGTTACTCCGGCGGCGATGTGCCCAATGCGACTTACCGCAACCACGGCACCCACGCCGAGGCGATCGAAATCGTCTTCGACCCGGCGCAGATCAGCTATCGGCAGATTCTCGAGTTTTTCTTCCAGATCCACGACCCGAGCACCCAGAATCGCCAGGGCAATGACGTGGGCACCAGCTATCGTTCGGCCATTTATTACCTCAGCGAAGAGCAAAAGCGCGTCGCTGAAGACACCGTGGCCGATGTTGACGCCTCCGACCTCTGGCCCGGCAAAGTGGTCACCGAAATCGAACCCGCCGGCCCGTTCTGGGAAGCGGAGCCTGAACATCAGGATTATCTCGAACGCCTGCCCAATGGCTACACCTGCCACTTCATTCGGCCGAACTGGACGCTGCCGAAACGCGGCTAATGCAGCGAAAACATTTCCCCTGTAGGAGCTGTCGAGTGAAACGAGGCTGCGATCTCTTGATTTGGTTTTTCAAGACCAGGATCAACAAGATCGCAGCCTTCGGCAGCTCCTACAGGCGCGGTGCGCCCGCAGAATTCACCTCGCTTTTCACTTTCGCTTTGCGGTGCTCACCCCCCTCATCCTCATGCAAATCAATCGCACGCCGATGGCCATGCCCGTCTACTTTGCGCTTTGAACCGGCGCGTGCCGGGCCATCAGTTCAGCGACCCAGTCGATGAATACACGGACCTTGCGGCTGATGTGCCGGTTCGGCGGGAACGCCACGTAAAGCGGCATCGGGTCGAGCTGCCAGCCTTCGAACAGTGGCACCAGTTCACCGCGTGCTAAATAGGGCTTGGACATGTATTCGGGCAACCACAGAACGCCCATTCCGGCCAGGCCCGCAGCGATGTAGGCGTTGCCATCGTCGACCGCCAACACGTAGCGCCCTTTGATCTCAAGACTTTCGTTGTGGTTACGCAAAGCGTAGGGCACGGCTTTGCCGGTGCGCGCCCACAAAAAACCGACAATGCGATGTTCGGAGTCTTCAAGATCCCGTGGGTGCACAGGCGTGCCGAGACGTTGCAGATAGCTCGGCGCCGCAAACACACCCAGTTGCAGGTCGCCCACCCGCCGGGCCATCAACGATTGGTCGGTCAGCTCGCCACCGCGCACCACGCAATCGACGTGCTCGTCGATCAGATCGACGATGCGATCGCTGACGCCCATGTCGATCTGGATATCCGGGTATCGGGCGTGAAATTCCGGCATCGCCGGGACCAGGATCATGCTCGCCAGCGGACTGGGCACATCCACCCGCAGCCGTCCCCGGGGCGCAGTCGAGGCACTCGACAGGCTGGTTTCGGCATCGTCCAGATCGGCCAGCAGCCGCACCACACGCTCATAGTAAACGGCGCCGTCGGCGGTGACGTTGACCTTGCGGGTCGTACGGTTGAGCAATTTGACCCGCAAGCGCGCCTCTAGCTGCTGCACCAGTTGTGTGACGCTGGTTTTGCTCATGTGCAAGGTCTCGGCAGCCTTGGTGAAGCTGCCCGCCTCCACCACCCGGGCAAACGCCTGCATTGCATCGAAACGGTCCATACCTGCCCCGAATTGCTGTGGGATTATTTGGGATTCCCAAACAGTGATAGTTGCAGTTGCGCGTTTATCGGGCAAGTGCCGGCCCGTAGAGTCCCTCTATCGTTAATCGAAGGAGGTTGTCATGAGTCAGCGTGATGTTGTTTTTCCAGTGGGACGCCAGGCACTTTACGAGCGCAATCGCTACTCGCCGGCGATCCGCTCCAATGGCTTTTTGTTTGTGTCGGGGCAAGTAGGCAGTAACGAGGATGGCTCGCCCGAGGAAGATCTTGAGGCTCAGGTCCGGCAAGCGTTCAACAACCTGAACGCGATTCTCAGCGCTGCCGGCAGCAGTTTCGATGATGTGGTGGACGTCACCGTCTTCATGGTCGATCCTCAATCGACGTTCGAGAGGATCTGGAAGGTGGTGCCGGAGTTCTGGGGCCAGGCACCGCATCCGACGTTGACCGCCGTCGGCGTTACCTGGCTCTATGGGTTTGCGTTCGAGATCAAGGTCATCGCCAGGCTCCCGGAAACCTCTGCAAGCTAACCGTTGATAGCCCGTGCAGGAGCAAGCCTGCTCGCGATAGCGTCGATTCAGTCAACGCCATCGATAGCAGGCTCCCATCACAAGGCACTTCAGCGCTTAGTGCGGCGCGCGCGGGATGGTTTTCAGCAGGTCGTCGGGGCTGATGTAACCCACCACCGGCTGAACGCTGCCCGGTTGTGGCAAGCCAAGGATGTGCCCCTTCATCTTGCCGATGATGTGCATTTCACAAGGCTTGCAGTCGAACTTCAGCGTCAGCACTTCATCGCCGTGAATCAGTTGCATCGGCGCCACCTTGGTGCGCACGCCGGTCACGCCTTTGGCCTGTTTGGGGCACAGGTTGAAGGAGAAACGCAGGCAATGCTTGGTGATCATCACCGGCACCTCGCCCGCCTCCTCGTGCGCCTCGTACGCCGCGTCGATCAGCTTGACCCCGTGACGGTGATAGAAGTCGCGGGCCTTCTGGTTGTAGACGTTGGCCAGGAACGACAGGTGCGACTCAGGGTACACCGGGGGTGGCGTGGTTTCGGCTTTGCGACCGCCACGCGGGTGGGCGGCGATCCGTGCTGCGGTCAAAACTTCGATCACCTCACGGCGCAAGGCCTTGAGCTGCGAGTTAGGGATGAAGTACGCCTGCGGCGCATCGAGCTTGATGTCGATGGCATGGTACTGCGTGGTCCCCAACTGGCCGAGCAGATCCTGCAATTGCTCCAGCGCCTGTTCCGGTTTGTTGGCTGCGCCGAACGGACCATTCAACGTGACGCTGGCGCTGACACCCTCTTCACTGGTCGCCGTCAATTCAAGCTGCTCTTCCCGCAGGCGCGCGACCCAACGCAGGGCCACACGACGCTCGGCAGAAGTCTTTTGCAACGCCTGCTGCCAGTTGTGATCGAGGTTGCGATTGAGCGGATGGTTGGGGCGCAACTTGTACATGCCTTCCGGCATTTCGTTGGGCTCGACGCGATAGCGATAACGCTTCTCGCCGTCTTCCTCGAATTCGCCTTTGGCTTCGGCGATGTTGGCGCGGAAACCCACCACTTCACGCTTGACCAGCACGTTGAGGCCGTCACCGTTGGACAGCGGCTCGTGCGTCACGACCAGCATGTCGCGTTTGGCGACTTTCTCGACCACGCCCACCGGCAAACCGGTGAAGGTCGGCGAGTCGAAGGCGCCGATGTCGATCTTGCGGTCGGTGACGAAGTAATCGGTGCTGCCACGGTGGAAGGTTTTTTCCGGGTCGGGCAGGAAGAAATGCGCGGTGCGGCCGCTGGAGGCACGGGCCAGATCCGGACGTTCTTCGAGCACGGCGTCGAGGCGTTGGCGGTAATAGGCCGTGATGTTCTTCACATAACCCATGTCCTTGTAGCGGCCCTCGATCTTGAACGAGCGCACGCCAGCCTCGACCAGTGCGCGGATGTTGGCACTCTGGTTGTTGTCTTTCATCGACAGCAGGTGCTTTTCGTAAGCGATCACGCCACCCTTTTCATCTTTGAGGGTGTACGGCAAACGGCAGGCCTGGGAGCAGTCGCCACGGTTGGCACTGCGACCGGTCTGCGCGTGGGAGATGTTGCACTGCCCGGAGAACGCCACGCACAAGGCACCGTGAATGAAAAACTCGATGGCCGCGTCGGTTTCGTCGGCAATGGCGCGGATTTCCTGCAGGTTCAGTTCGCGGGCCAGCACCAGTTGCGAAAAACCGGCCTGATCGAGGAACTTCGCCCGCGCCAGGGTGCGGATGTCGGTCTGGGTACTGGCGTGCAGCTCGATCGGCGGGATATCCAGCTCCATCACGCCCAGGTCCTGGACGATCAGCGCGTCGACACCGGCGTCGTACAACTGGTGGATCAGCTTGCGGGCCGGCTCCAGCTCGTTGTCGTGCAGGATGGTGTTGATGGTGGTGAACACCCGCGCGTGATAGCGACGGGCGAATTCCACCAGTTCGGCGATCTCGCTCACTTCGTTGCAGGCGTTGTGGCGGGCGCCGAAGCTCGGGCCGCCGATGTAGATGGCATCGGCGCCATGCAGAATGGCCTCGCGGGCGATGGCTACGTCGCGGGCGGGGCTGAGCAATTCCAGATGATGTTTGGGCAGGGACATAATATTTTTTTAGTCAGGCTGTCACGGTCGAGGCGTGCATTGTAGCGGCGAATCGCCTGACGGGCATCCGTAGGCTGCCGGGTGGCGTTCGCTTTGGCCTGACTGGCCCCAATCCCTGTGGGAGCGGGCTTGCCCGCGATGGCGATATCTCTGGCCAATGATGATGCTGGATCAAATGGCCCCTTCGCGAGCAAGCCCGCTCCCACAGGTTTTGTGTGTTGCTGCGGTCAGGCCTTGGCCGCCATCGCGGTGACTTCCACGCGCATGCCTTCCACCGCCAATGCAGCCACGCCAACAGCGGCGCGTACGGGCCATGGCTTGGCGAAGAAGCGCTTGTAGACTTCGTTGAATGCGGCGCGGTCGGCCATGTCGGTGAGGTAGATGGTCAGGTGCAACACGCGGTCCATGGAGCTGCCGGCACGTTCAAGCGCCACTTTGAGCGCCTGCAAGGTGCATTCGCTTTGCAGGGTGATATCGCCAAGTTCCAGGCTACCGTCGGCGCGGGTCGGGATCTGGGTCGAAACCAGCATGCCGCCGAAACCGGCGACGTCGGAAGAAATGGAGTCTGCGTCAGGATCGGGTGTGAACGTGATGTCTTGGTTGGCCATGGGACTCTCTTGCTTGATGAGGTAAAGGGGCGCCGCCGCGGTACATCGCAGCGATGCCTTTTGCACGCGCAGTTTACCGCATGTTTTTTGTTCGCCCATCCGCCATGTCAACAGAGTGACTTATCCATTGCCTCTGGATACCCTTGCGCTCATCACCTCACTCCCTCCATGCGAGCCTGTCATGAAATCCCCTGCCGGCCTGCTGTTGTCGGGCATAGAACTGGACCGTGCCAGCTCGATTCCCCTTTACCGTCAGCTCTACCTGCAGATCCGCAAACAGATACTGTCCGGGCGCCTGCAAGGGGGCGTGCGCCTGCCGTCGACCCGAACACTGAGCACCGAGCTTGCGCTGTCGCGGATCACCATCCTGAATGCGTTCGACCAGTTGATCGCCGAAGGCTTTCTGGCGTCGCGCACCGGCGCCGGGACTTACGTGGGCAATGAGTGGGAAAGCCGCGGCGGTGTCGACGACGAACAACAGCGCCAGCCGCCTCGGCTATCGGACCTGAGCCAGTCGATGCTATCGCTGCGCAGCAAGCATTTTAGTGGGGTGTCCTATGCCGACTGGGATCCGGCGAGCCCGACCTCGTTCCTGCCCAGCCACAGCACGTACGACGCCTTCCCGCAGCACATCTGGAAGCGCCTGATGAGCCGTCACCTGCACAAGCCGACCAAGGCCATGCTCGGTTACGGCGAACTGCAAGGGTTGCTGGCCTTGCGCACGGCGATTGCCGAATACGTCTTCGATGCCCGCGGTATCGACTGCACGGCCGAGCAAGTGGTGATTGTTTCCGGCGCACAGCAAGCCTTCAACCTGCTCGGCATGTTGCTGCTCAATCCGCAGGACAGCGTGTGGATGGAAGACCCCGGACACATCGCCGCGCGCATCGCGCTCCAGGCCCAGGGCGCGCAGGTGGTGCCGTTGCGTATCGACGATCAGGGGATCGACATCGTCCAGGGCCTGGCTGAATGCCCTGATGCGCGGCTGGTGTTCACCACCCCTTCTCGCCAGCATCCCTTGGGCGTGACCATGAGCTACGCGCGGCGTCAGGCGCTCATCGATTGGGCCGCGCAATACCAGAGCTGGATCATCGAGGATGATTGCGACAGCGAGTTTCGCTACAGCGGCCGCCCTTTGCCGGCGCTGTACGCCATGGACCAACGCGCTCGGGTGATTTACGTCGGCACGTTCAGCAAGGTCCTGTTTCCCTCCCTGCGCCTGGGCTATGTGATCCTGCCCCACGCCTTGATCGAACCTTTTTGCACCCTGCGAGCGGTCATGGATCGCAGCCCGCCAACCCTCTTGCAAGCGGTGACCGCCGACTTCATGAGTGAGGGCCATTTCCTCGGACATATCCGCCGCATGCGTGCGCTGTATCAGGCGCGCCAGCAAGCGCTGGTCGAGCAATTGCATGAGCAACTGGGGGATTTTTTCAGCATCACCCCGGTTGAAGCCGGCATGCACCTGATTGCCTGGCTGCCCGCCGAACTGGACGCCGACACCCTCGCCAAGGAGCTGGCCCGGCACAACATCCACACCTACGCCCTGAGCGACTACTGCCTGCAGAACTACCTGCCCCCGGCGCTGTTGATCGGTTTTGCCGGCACGCCGGCGGACAAGGCCCGGGAACGCGTCGAAGCGCTGGCTCAGGCGCTGATCAGCATTGGTGCCTATTCGGCCCCGCCAAATGAGCAAAGTGGTCTTATCAATTAAATAGTAATGGATCTATCGAGAGTTCCTGACTGGCGCGATAAAGGCTGCGCCGGGAGACCCGGCGTCTGAACCAGGAATCACTCGAATGAACAATAAGATCCAGGAACGATTCAACGCCTTGCTCAGCCACAAGGCGACCGGGGCCGAAGCGCCTCCCGTGCTGACCCAGGCACTGGCCCGCCAGCTGCTGGCGCGCCTCCAGCAATTGCGCTTGTTTGCCCATGCCTATCCCCTGCTGACCAACCTGACCCATGGCCGTGTCACGCCCGCCGACATGCTCGATTTCGCCTATCGCCACGAGCTTCAGGGGCTGAGCCTGCACTTGCTCGACGGTGAGGAAAACAGCCTCAGCCAAATGACCGCCGCGCAGCTTCAGGCGTTCGCGGCCAAGGCCAAAGCGCTGGAACTGGACGTGCATCTGGAAATCAGCAGCACACGCAAAAAAGATGTCGATCAGGTGATCAGCATTGCCAAGGCGTTGGGCGTGCGCAACATCCGCGTCTACTCGCGCTACGAAGGCATGTTGTCGCGGGTCATGGACATCATCGAGACCGACCTGCACTACCTCGCGCAGCAGGCCGACGAACACGATCTGTACTTCGACTTCGAACAGCATGAAGAGCTCAAGAGCGGCGAGATCGCAGATCTGTTGACCCGCCTCAACCACCCTCGCCTGCACGCCTTGTTCGACTTCGGCAACATGATCAATGCCTGCGAGCAGCCCTTGCAGGCGCTGCAAACACTGGCGCCGCACATCCGCCAGACCCACCTCAAGGGCGTGCGAGTGGTCCCCGAGCAAAACGGTTTCGGCCACTACGGCGTGCTGCAAGGCAGTGACGAAGACGACCTGCCCAATGCCCGGATGCTGTTCGAACTGCTGATGCTGGGCGAGTCCACGCCACAAGTGATCGCTTTCATCCTTGAGCAGGAAAACCACTACGTGGCGCCGGCGTTCCGTCAGACAGACGAAGCGGCCGACCCCTTCATTGCCTACCGGGAAATGAGCGACACACCGCTGCCGGGCGGTTACTCGCTGGAACGCATGCTGGCGGACGAACACCGCTGGGCCAACAACCAGGTCGCCTATGTCCGCGGCCTGCTGGCCGAGTTTCGCACCCTCGCCGAACTGACCCTGGACAACCGCAGCAACGCCTGAACTTGACGTGGAGAACAACAATGACAATCCAAAACAAGGCCAAATGGCTCAGATTCCTGATCCTCATTCTCGGTGGCGGCACCATCTACAAACTGGCGAACCTCAAGGACGCGTTCTACGTGCCCATGCAGGAATTCATGGGCTTGAGCCACACTGAAATCGGTGTGCTGCTGAGCGCCAACGCAATCATCGCCACCGCGCTGTTCGTCGTCGGCGGGATGCTCGCGGACCGTTTCGACACACGCAAACTGATCCCCATCGGCTTGCTCGGCACCGGCTGCCTGGGCCTCTATCTCGCGACCTTCCCACCGTTCAGCAATTTGTTGATCGTGTTCAGCCTGCTGGCGGTGTGCGCCGATTGCATCTTCTGGCCTTCGTTGCTCAAAGCCATTCGCAATCTGGGTGACGATCAGGAACAGGGTCGGTTGTTCGGCCTGCTGGAGGGTGGGCGTGGCGTGATCGATACGGTGGTGGCTTTTTCCGCACTGGGCGTGTTCATCGCCATGGGCTCCGGCGAGTCCGGTCTGAAATCGGCGATTCTGTTCTACTCGGTGATCGACATTCTCGCCGGCACGCTGACCTGGTTCCTGCTCAAGGGCGGCGCCACGCAATCGACCGCCAAACCGAAGAACGGTTTGTCGAACCTGCTGGAAGCGGTCAAGGTCCCGGGCATCTGGCTGGTCAGCCTTAACGTGTTCATGGTCTACATCGTGTATTGCGGCCTGACCTACTTCATCCCCTACCTCAAGGAAATGTACGGATTGCCCGTGGCGCTGGTGGGTGCCTACGGCATCATCAACCAGTATTTCCTGAAGATTCTCGGTGGCCCCGCCGGTGGCTTCATTGCCGACAAGCAATTCAAGAGCACCAGTCGTTACCTGAAGTGGGCATTTCTGGCCCTGCTGCCGCTGATGGGCGTGATCATGCTGATCCCGAAAAGCCCGGACTTCATCTACGCAGGCATGGCCGCCACCCTGTCGTTCGCGCTGATCGTGTTTTCCATGCGCGGCGTGTTCTGGGCACCCATGGGCGAAGTCGGCATCCCGCAGCACATCACTGGCTCGGCGTTCGGCATTGGTTGCCTGATCGGTTATGCGCCGGGCATGTTCGCCTATGTGATCTACGGTTCAATCCTCGATCACTTCCCCGGCCAACAAGGTTACAACTACGTCTTCAGCCTGATGAGCGTGCTGGCGATTCTCGGGTTCCTGGTGTCCAGCGTGCTGTATCAAACCGTGCGCCGCCAATCCACGGTTAACGCTGCAGTGAGCACGGCACAAGCCTGAGCCGCCCCGTAAAAAACCTCGCCGTGCTTAGCCATTGCCCCGGATGTTGCCGGGGCAATGGCGTGCTCATCAATCCGCTTGCACAGTGGTTTGACGCTGCTCGCCAAGACCGGTAATGCCCAAACGAATGGTTTGCCCCGGGCGCAGGAAGACCGGGTCGGGTTTGATCCCAAGCCCGACGCCGGGCGGCGTACCGGTGGAAATCACATCGCCCGGTTGCAGGCTCATGCAACGGCTGAGGTAGGCAATCAGCTGCGGCACATTGAAGATCAGCGTTCGTGTGTTGCCCTTCTGGTAACGATGCCCGTCAACGTCCAGCCACAGGTCCAGCGCATGCGGATCGGACACTTCATCGCGGGTCACCAGCCACGGGCCGAGGGGGCCGAAGGTGTCGAAGCCCTTGCCCTTGTCCCAAGTGCCGCCGCGCTCCAACTGCCACTCACGCTCTGACACGTCATTGATCACGCAATAGCCGGCGACATGCTCCATCGCATTGGCTTCGTCGATGTAGCGCCCGCCCTTGCCGATGACCACGCCGAGTTCCACTTCCCAGTCGGTTTTGCGCGCACCGCGAGGGATCTCGATGTTGTCGTTCGGGCCGCAAATGGCGCTGGTCCATTTGTTGAAGATGATCGGCTCTTTCGGCACTTCCATGCCCGACTCGGCGGCGTGGTCGGCGTAGTTCAAACCGATGCAGATGAATTTTCCGACCTGTCCGACGCACGCGCCAATCCGTGGCTGGCCCGGTACGATCGGCAGGCTGGCGGGATCAATCGCGGCCAGTGCCGCCAGGCCGGCCGGGGTCAGGGCCTGCCCGGCGATATCCGTGACGTGGGCCGAAAGGTCACGCAGCTGATTGTCGGCGTCCAGCAGGCCGGGCTTTTCCGAACCTTTTTCGCCATATCGCAACAGTTTCATGGGGCTCTCCTGCTTAAACCAAAAATACGAACGCGGATTTCAGATGCTCATGCCGCCATCGATCACGTGCACACCGCCGGTGGTGTACGACGAAGCATCGCTGCCCAGGTACACAGCCAACCGGGCGATTTCTTGCGCCGTGCCGATCCGGCCCATGGGCTGGCGATCGAGGAATTGCTGGTAGACCTGCGCTTCATCGACGCCCTGTTGTGCGGCTTGGGCAGCGATGCGTTGGCGCAGCGACGGTGACTCCACGGTGCCGGGGCAGATCGCGTTGCAGCGAATGCCCTGGCCGATGAAATCGGCCGCGACCGCTTTGGTCAGACCGATCACCGCCGCCTTGCTGGCAGCATAGGCGAACCGGTTGGGCACGCCCTTGACGCTGGAAACCACCGACGACATGTTGATGATCGAGCCGCCGCCCCGCGCCAGCATGCCCGGCAGAAACGCGCGGATCATGCGGTACATGGCGGTGGCATTGATGTCCATCGAACGCGCCCAGGCCGCTTCGTCACACTCAAGAATATTGCCGCTGTGCACGTAGCCGGCGCAGTTGAACAATACATCCAGCGCACCGATGCGCTCACAGGCGTCGCTGATGGCACTGGTCGACGTCACGTCCAGGGTAATCGCGTTGATGCCTTCGATGCCCGCCAGTGCGTGAATGTCGATGTCACTGGCATACACCTCGGCGCCCGCCTCGGCAAACGCCATGGCACTGGCCAGCCCGATACCCTGGCCGGCCGCCGTGACCAGTACCCGTTTGTTCTGCAGGTTCATGCAGTCTCCAGCTTGGCGTTGGTGGCGGCGGTTTTCGGCGTTCTGCCGAGCATCGCCGCGGGGATCATCAGGATCAGTCCGCCGCTGACAAACAGGCAGGCTGCCAAAACGTAAGTGCCGTTATTGATATTGCCGGTGAGGTTTTCCGCGACGGCGGTGATCATCGATCCGGTGAACCCGGACAGATTGCCGATGGCGTTGATCATGCCGATCCCGGCAGCCGCCGCGACACCCGACAGCACGGTGCCTGGCAAGGTCCAGAAAATCGGCATCAGGCTGAGTATCCCCGAGGCGGCAACGCTGAGAAACAGCACCGAAAGCACCAGGTTGTCGGCGAAGAACGCACTGAGCATCAGCCCCACGCCGCCGATGAAGGCCGGAATCGCCGCATGCAGCCGACGCTCGCCGGTGCGGTTGGAGTGACGGGCATTGAGCAACATCGCCACCACCGCCACTGCGTAAGGAATGGCCGTCAGGAAACCGATGTGCAGGCTGTTGGTGATGCCGGTGCTCTTGATAATCGACGGCATCCAGAACGCCAGGCCATAGAAGCCGGTGTTGAAGGTCAGCAGGATAAGCACCAGCAGCCACACGCGGGGGTTGAAGAACACTTCGCTCAGGCGTGAAGCCTTGCCTTGGTTGTCGGTTTGCAGATTGGCCTTGAGCATGGCTTTTTCCGCCGCCGACAGCCACTTGGCCTTGTCGATGTTGTCGGCCAGGCAGACGATCACCACGAACGCCATGATGATCGAAGGGATGCCCTCGATGATCAGCATCCACTGCCAACCGGACATGCCGTGCACGCCTTGCATGCTGTTCATCAACCAGCCGGACAGGATACCGCCCAGGGTCAGGCTGATTGGCATGGCCATCAAGAACCCGGACATCACCCGGCTTTGGCGGTGGGTTGGAAACCAGTAGTTGAGGTAAAGAATCACGCCCGGAAAGAAGCCGGCTTCACAGATGCCCAGCAAGAAGCGCAACGTGTAGAACATCGTGCTCGATTCGATGTGGAAGAAGCCCGCCAACGGAACGGTGTAGGCCACGGCCATGGAGATCACCGCCCAGCTCAACATGATCCGGGCAATCCAGAATCGTGCGCCGAAGCGATGCAGCAACAGGTTGCTCGGCACTTCGAACAGGAAGTAGCCCCAGAAAAACATGCTCGCGCCCAAGGCATAGATGGTGTTGCTGAATTGCAGCTCGTTGAGCATGTCGAGCTTGGCAAAGCCGATGTTGACGCGGTCCAGGTACGCCGCCATGTAGCACAGCAGCAGGACAGGCAGGATGCGCCAGATGACTTTGCGGTAGGTCCGGTCTTCAAAATCGAGTTGGCTGGCTTGCGCCTGCGCGGGCAAATGCTCGGATATCGTTTGCATGGAGGTAACCCCTGGGCATGTGGACATGCCTGATTGTTTTTATCGAATGGGTCACGCCGAGCGAGCAGTTCGCCCGGCGGTAAAGCGATGGCTAGAGTGCCTGGGCGGTTTTTTCTCCGTTAACCAGGCGCGTCAGCCCCAGTGGGTTGCTGTTCTTCAGGGCCTCGGGGAGCAAGGCATCGGGGAAATTCTGGTAGCACACCGGGCGCAAAAAGCGCTCGATGGCCAGGGTGCCCACCGAGGTGCCACGGGCATCGGACGTTGCCGGCCAGGGACCGCCGTGGACCATCGCGTCACACACTTCCACGCCGGTGGGGTAGCCGTTGATCAACACGCGGCCAACCTTTTGCTCCAGCACCGCCACCAGGTCCGCGGCCTGTTCCAGCTCGGCCGCTTCGCCCAGCAGGGTGGCGGTCAGTTGCCCGCGCAAGCCCTGCAACGCCGCCAGCAACTCGGCGCGATCTGCCACCTCAACCACCACGGTGGCCGGGCCAAAGATTTCTTCCTGCAACAGCTCATTGCCGGTCAACAACAGGCTGACATCGGCCTTGAACAATTGCGCCTGCGCCTGATGCCCCTGTTGCGCCTGCCCCGCCAGATGCGTGATCTGCGGATGCGCCAGCAAGGAATCGCAACCCTGCTCATAGCTGCGCAGGCCGCCAGCATTGAGCATGGTTTGCGCCGGTTGATCGGCCATCAAGGTACTGAGCGTCTGCACAAATGCAGTGAACGCCGGTGAGCGAATACCAATGACCAAACCGGGGTTGGTGCAGAACTGACCCGCACCCATCACCACCGAAGCTGCCAACTCAGCGGCAATGCGTTCGCCACGCACCTGCAAGGCCTGCGGCAACACCAGTACCGGGTTGATGCTGCTCATTTCGGCGAACACCGGAATCGGTTGTGGGCGCGCGGCGGCCATGTCACACAGCGCCCGTCCCCCTTTTAGCGACCCGGTGAAACCCACCGCCTGAATCAACGGATGCTTGACCAGTGCTTCACCGACGCCGGCACCGAAAATCATATTGAACACGCCCGCAGGCATCGCGGTTTTTTCAGCGGCGCGGATGATCGCTTCGGCCACTCGTTCGGCCGTCGCCATGTGCCCGCTGTGCGCCTTGAACACCACTGGGCAACCGGCCGCCAATGCGGCGGCGGTGTCACCACCGGCCGTGGAGAACGCCAAGGGAAAATTGCTGGCACCGAACACCGCCACCGGCCCGACACCCAGTTGACACTGGCGCAGATCGCCGCGAGGCAATGGCTTGCGTTCAGGCATCGGCAGATCAATGCGGGCACCGTAGAAATCACCGCGACGCAAGGTCTGCGCAAACAAGCGCATCTGACCGCTGGTACGGGCTCTTTCACCCTGAATACGCGCCGCCGGCAATGCGGTTTCCTGGCAAACCAGGCTGATGAAATCTTCGCCCAGTGCATCCAGTTCGGCCGCGATGGCCTCAAGGAATTGCGCTCGACGCTCGGCAGCCAAATGGCGGTAGATCGGGTAGGCCTGATGGGCTGCTTGGGCGGCCGCGTCCACTTCTTCGGCCGTGGCTTGTATGAATGCGGTCGGCAGTGCTTGACCGGTAGTCGCGTCAACGCTGTGCAGCATCACCGAGCCGACGGCGCTGCGGCCACCGGCGATGAAATTGTGTCCGGACAGTTCGGGCATGACAGTCTCCTGACCCTGATTGGAAGCTGGTCGATACTCTACTGTCGTGAACCGATTCTTTCCCAATGGCATTTTTGGATTAACCGATAACGGATCGTTATCGAAATGCACCAAGGGTTTTGCGCGTTTCAACTGGCCGAATCACGGGCCAATCGCGCGTTCTCCTTGAGAATTTCGGCAAACTCCAGCGCCGCGCCAACCAACGGCTCGCCTTTGCGGGTGAGGATGCCGTAATCCTGTGGAACCAGGTGCAACGGCGTGTCGAGGGTTTTCAGCTGACCGCTGTCGAGCAGCGGATGGACCATCGCATTGGGCAACATGCCGATCATGGGCCCGCGCTGCAAAACCTGAAGGAAGGTCTGCATGGAAATGGTGTCGACGGTGTTGCGCGGCATCCCGACCCCGGCTTCGGCAAAGGCCAGTTCCATGCGTGCGCGAATCGGCGTACCGACCGGGTAGAGAATCCACGGCAGGTCCACCAGCTGCTGCAACGACGTCGGGCCGGCGTCGGCCAATGGATGGCGATTGTTGACCACGATGCAGAACGGTTCGGGCGCCAGCGGCTGAAAGTCATAGCGTTGCTGCTGGCTCTGATCGGTGAAGCGTGCAACAGCCAGGTCGAGCTTCTTCTCTTCGAGCATTTCCATCAGGTGATTACTGGTTTGCTCCACCACTTCGATCGACAGCAGTGGCGAGCGCTGCTTGATCTGCAAAATGGCTTCGGGCAAGGCGACCGCGGTCGCCGCGAAAATTCCGCCGACCTTGAGATGACCATGCCCGCCTTCGCGCAGGCTGCTGATTTGCTCGACGAACGAGCGCGCATCGTTCAAGGCAATCTGCGCATAGCGCAGCACATGTTCGCCCAGCGCCGTGGGCGGCATGCTCCGTGGCTGGCGCTCGAACAGGGCAAAGCCCAACAGGCTTTCGATTTCCTTGAGCATCTTGCTGATGGCCGGCTGGCTCAGGTTCATCTGTTGGGCCGCCAAATGCATGTTGCGTGTGCGCCCCAACGTGTCGATCAGCAGCAAATGCCTGAATTTGAGCCAACCGCAGAAGCTGGAAAAGGACAGTTCTGACATGTGCGTTCCTCGACGAGGTAATAACCTGGCGTTATCGAATACTGAATATATCTCATTGGAGTTTATCGACTGCCCGCCCTAGCGTGAAGGCTTTACGAACCAGGAAGATTCGCCATGTCGCTAATGCTTACTCCCGAAAACACACTGCCGGTCGATGGCGTGGCCGGTA
Organism: Pseudomonas azerbaijanoccidentalis; assembly: GCF_019145495.1. Classification (GTDB taxonomy): domain Bacteria; phylum Pseudomonadota; class Gammaproteobacteria; order Pseudomonadales; family Pseudomonadaceae; genus Aquipseudomonas; species Aquipseudomonas azerbaijanoccidentalis. Next base: position 1,139,145 of record NZ_JAHSTU010000001.1, read on the forward strand.
CTTTGATCGGTCGCGCCTGGGTTCCGGGCACGATCGCCGGGCCTTCGCCGATTGTCCTGCGCGCCGATGGCGTGTTCGACCTGTCGGATCGTTTCGCGACACTCAGTGACTTGCTGGAATCAGACGCACCGCTGGCAGCCGTGCGGCAGACACCGGGGACGTTCATTGCCAGCCTCGAAGAACTGCTGGCCAACACCGGTCCCGATGCCGATCCGTCAAAACCGCACTTGCTGCCTCCGCTGGATCTGCAAGTGATCAAAGCCGCCGGTGTCACCTTTGCCGCCAGCATGATCGAGCGCGTGATCGAAGAGCAGGCCGGCGGTGACGCGGCAAAAGCCGAAGCCGTGCGAGCCACCGTGCACGCCGTGATCGGCGACAACCTGCGCTCGATCGTTCCGGGCTCCGAGCAGGCCATGCGTTTGAAAGCCCTGCTGATTGAGCAAGGCATGTGGTCGCAATACCTGGAAGTCGGCATCGGCCCGGACGCAGAAATTTTCACCAAGGCCCCGGTGCTCGCCGCCGTCGGCAGCGGCAACCGGATCGGCATTCACCCAGGTTCGCAGTGGAACAACCCGGAGCCGGAAGTGGTGCTGGCGGTGAACAGCCGTGGGCAGATCCATGGCGCAACGCTGGGCAACGACGTCAACCTGCGGGATTTCGAAGGCCGTAGCGCGCTGCTGCTGAGCAAGGCCAAGGACAACAATGCGTCCTGCTCGATCGGGCCGTTCATTCGCCTGTTCGACGAGCAATTCAGCCTCGATGATGTGCGGGCCTGCGTGGTCGATCTGCAGGTACAGGGCGAAGACGGTTACCGCATGCACGGCTCCAGCTCCATGAGCCAGATCAGCCGAGACCCGCAGGACCTGGCCGGCCAGACGTTGAATGCCAATCACCAATATCCCGATGGTTTTCTGCTGTTTCTCGGTACCCTGTTCGCCCCCACCGAAGATCGCGATCATGTCGGCAGCGGATTCACCCACAAACTGGGTGACCGGGTCAGCATCAGCAGCCCGTTGCTGGGCAGCCTGCACAACCAGGTGACCCACAGCTGCGAGGCCACGCCGTGGACCTTTGGCGTCAGCGCGTTGCTGCGCAACCTCGCGTCTCGGGGACTGCTCGCCCGCTGAAGCCGCAACAGATTGTCGATTCATCCAATTACAAGAGAGACCTGAATCATGAGTGACACCCCAAAGCGCCGCCTGCGCAGCGAGCAGTGGTTCAACGACCCTGCCCACGCGGACATGACTGCCCTGTACGTCGAACGCTACATGAACTACGGGATGACCCGTGAAGAACTGCAATCGGGCCGTCCGATCATCGGCATCGCCCAGACCGGCAGCGACCTGACCCCGTGCAACCGCCATCACCTGGAACTGGCGCAACGGGTCAAGGCCGGCATCCGCGATGCCGGGGGCATTCCCATGGAGTTCCCGGTGCACCCGATTGCCGAGCAGTCGCGCCGTCCGACCGCCGCACTCGACCGCAACCTGGCGTATCTGGGACTGGTAGAGATCCTGCACGGCTACCCGCTCGACGGCGTGGTGCTCACCACCGGTTGTGACAAAACTACCCCCGCCTGCCTGATGGCCGCGGCGACCACCGACCTGCCTTCCATCGTCCTGTCTGGAGGGCCGATGCTCGACGGCCACCACAAAGGTGAGCTGATCGGTTCCGGGACCGTGCTGTGGCATGCGCGCAACCTGATGGCTGCCGGGGAAATCGACTACGAAGGCTTCATGGAAATGACCACGGCAGCGTCGCCTTCTGTGGGCCACTGCAACACCATGGGCACGGCATTGTCGATGAACGCACTGGCCGAAGCCCTGGGCATGTCGTTGCCCGGTTGCGCGAGCATTCCGGCGCCGTACCGTGAACGTGGGCAAATGGCCTACGCCACAGGCAAGCGCATCTGCGATCTGGTGATGCAGGACGTACGCCCGTCGCAAATCATGACCCGCGAAGCATTCGAGAACGCCATCGCCGTGGCCTCGGCATTGGGCGCATCGAGCAACTGCCCGCCGCACTTGATCGCCATCGCCCGGCACATGGGCGTCGAACTGAGCCTCGACGACTGGCAACGCATCGGCGAAGACGTGCCGCTGCTGGTCAACTGCATGCCGGCGGGCAAGTACCTGGGCGAAGGCTTCCACCGCGCGGGCGGTGTGCCGGCGGTCATGCACGAACTGCAAAAGGCCGGGCGCCTGCACGAAGACTGCGCCACGGTCAGCGGCAAAACCATCGGCGAGATCGTCAGCAGCACGCTGACCAGCAACGCCGACGTAATCTACCCGTTCGAAACCCCGCTCAAGCACCGTGCCGGTTTCATTGTGCTGAGCGGTAACTTCTTCGATAGCGCGATCATGAAAATGTCGGTGGTGGGCGAAGCGTTTCGCAAGACGTACCTGTCCGAACCTGGCGCGGAAAACAGCTTCGAAGCGCGCGCCATCGTGTTCGAAGGTCCGGAGGACTACCACGCCCGCATCGACGATCCGGCACTGGATATCGACGAGCGCTGCATCCTGGTGATTCGTGGCGCCGGCACCGTGGGTTATCCCGGCAGTGCCGAAGTGGTGAACATGGCCCCGCCGGCGGCGCTGATCAAGCAGGGCATCGACTCCCTGCCCTGCCTGGGCGACGGTCGCCAAAGCGGCACCTCGGCCAGCCCGTCGATTCTCAACATGTCCCCGGAAGCCGCCGTGGGGGGTGGCCTGGCGCTGCTCAAAACCAACGACCGCCTGCGTGTGGACCTCAACGCCAGGTCGGTCAACCTGTTGGTCGATGAAGCTGAAATGGAACGCCGTCGCGCCGCATGGACGCCGAACATCCCGGCCTCACAAACCCCGTGGCAGGAACTCTACCGGCAGCTGGTCGGGCAACTGTCCACCGGCGGCTGCCTGGAACCGGCCACCCTGCACTTGCGAGTGATCGCCCGCAGCGGTGGCGAGCCCCGGCATTCGCACTGACCGGCCCGTGAGCGTCCGGCTAACCGATGAGTTAGCTGGACGCCATCAAGGATCGACTTGCCCCATCAGCTCGGGCACCGATTCCGGGCGATTGGCGTAGCGCTGGGCGAGTACCGCGCAGACCATCAACTGGATCTGATGGAACAGCATCAAGGGCAGGATCAGCACACCAATGGTGCTGCCGGCGAACAGCACCTGCGCCATGGGCACGCCGGTGGCCAGGCTTTTCTTCGAGCCACAAAAGAGAATGGTGATGCGGTCTTCCTGACTGAAGCCACAGACCTTGCCGAGCACGGTAGAGGCCACCAGTACCAGCCCCAACAGCACGCAGCAGGCCACCACCAAACCGGCCAGATCCCGCAACGGAATCTGATGCCAGATGCCTTCGATCACCGCTTCACTGAACGCGCCATACACCACCAGCAAAATCGAACCCTGGTCCACGAACTTCAGCCAGCTCTTGTTGCGCGCCACCCACGCGCCGATCCAGCGACGGGCGATCTGCCCGGCCACGAACGGCAGCAACAGTTGCACGCTGATTTTCAGGATGGCATCGACTGTCGAGCCGCCATCGCCGTGCACGTCCAGCAACAACGTCACCAGCAACGGCGTGAGAAAGATCCCGAACAGGCTCGACGCCGCCGCGCTGCAAATCGCCGCCGGAATATTCCCTCGCGCCAACGACGTAAAGGCAATCGCCGACTGCACCGTGGCGGGCAATGCGCAGAGGTAGAGCATGCCCATGTAGAGGTTGTCGCCAATCAACGGCGACAGGAACGGCTTGAGCGCCAGACCCAGCAACGGGAACAGGACAAAGGTCAGGCCGAACACCAGCAAATGCAGGCGCCAGTGGCCGGCGCCGGCAATGATCGATTCGCGCGACAGCTTGGCCCCGTGCAGGAAAAACAGCAGGGCAATGGCAATGTTGGTCAGCCAACCGAAGCCAACGGCGACTTGACCGCTGGCCGGCAGCAAACTGGCGAGAATGACCACCCCGATCAGGGTCAGGGTGAAGTTGTCGGGTAAAAAGCGCGGGCGAGTCATCGGGATCATCCGGGTTGGCCAGGAACGTGATCTCGACTGTACGCCTGCGGCGAATTACCGACTAACGCTAATAAGCCAGTACATGTCGCCTAAAGGACAAATCAGCGCTTCAATTTGATCAAACCTTCGGCTGATGGCTGGTCACGCAGTGAATACCGCCGCCACCGGCAGAGATCGCGTCGATATTCAGCTGCACCACTTCCCGGTCAGGATAAAGCCCCGACAGCAGATCGAAGGCTTTGCGGTCGGCGGCCTTGTCACCAAACTCTGGCGCGATGATGGCGCCGTTGATCACGAAGTAGTTGATATAGCCCGCGGCGAAATCCGGGTTGTTACGGCTGAACTTGCTCTGCCGCGGCTTGAGCGGTGGCGACACGGTATGCACCTGCAACGGCCGGCCATCGGCGTCCGTGGCGTTTTTCAGGATCTCCAGGTGAACACGGGTGACCTTGTAGTCGTAGGACTGCGGGTCATTGTCGAGGTTGGCGATCACCACGCCCGGCTTGACGAAGCGGGCATAAAAATCGACGTGGGCGTCAGTGATGTCCTTGCCCTTGATGCCGGGCAACCAGATGATTTTGCGCAAACCCAGGCGCTCCTTCAGCGCCTGTTCGACCTCGGCTTTGGTCCAGTCGGGGTTGCGATTTTTATTGATCCAGCTGCTTTCGGTCATGATCCCGGTGCCGTGGCCATCGACCTCGATGCCACCGCCCTCACCCACCAGCTCGCTGCGCAAGTAACGTGCTTCTTCGGTTTCGGCCACCAGCGCGGCCACCTGCGCGTCCTTGCTGTGGCGCTGCTTGTTGCCCCAGCCGTTGAAGTTGAAATCCACCGCGCCGAGGCCACCCTTGTCATCGATGACGAAATTGGCGCCGATGTCGCGCATCCAGATGTCGTCGAGTTCGGTGATGACGTAGGTGACGTTCTTCGTACCGCAATGTTCTTCGGCCAGATCCCGTTCGCTGTCGCGACAGAACACGGTGACGGGTTCATAACCGGCGATGGTCCGCGCGATCAGGCCCAGTGCCGCTTGAACGTCGACGGTGAAGTCTTCCCAGATGGCGTCCTGGGCGCCAAACGCGATGAACGCCTGTTGATGCTTGTCGCCTTCATCCGGCATGTACCAACGGCCCTCGCCTGCTGCAAGCACTTGCGCGGGGCTCAGGCCAAGGCCCATGAAAGCGGCTGTCATGCCGGCGGCAACCGATACTTGTTTGATGAATTCGCGACGCGTGGGCATGTGTCTGTTTCCTGAAGGGTGGGCAAAGGCCGGCGTGGGTGTGCCGGCCTGCGATCATTGGCTTGTGGCCGTCTTGAACTTGGTCCAGGTGCGCATGCGGGCACGCATGTCGGCCTGGGGAATGTCCTTGCCCGGGATCAATCGAGCATAGGTGGCTTCATCGATATAGATGTCGGGGTTGTCGCGCATCGCGGCATCGACATCGGCCCGCGCCTTGGCGTTGGAGGTCGGGTAACCGGTGAAATTACTGATGGCGGCCATGTTTTGCGGGCGCATGACGAAGTTGATGAACGCGTAGGCGTATTCCGGGTGTTTGGCATCGACCGGGATCGCCATGGTGTCCATCCACACCGTGGTGCCTTCACGGGGGATGCGGTACTGGAACGTGGTTTTCTTGCCGGCCGAATCCGCCGTGCGCTGCGCCTGGGTCATGTCACCGCTGTAGCCGAGGGACAGACACAGGTTGCCATTGACCAGATCGGTCACCGGTTGCGACTGGAATTTGCGAATGTACGGTCGCAATTTCATCAGCAACTCGCTCGCCGCCTTCAGGTCTTCAGGCTTGGCGCTGCGCGGCTCGCGACCGAGGTAGTTGAGCACCACCGCCAGCACTTCGTCCGGCGAGTCGATCATCGAGATCCCGCAATCGGCAAACTTCGCCGCCAGTTCCGGTTTGAACAGCATGTCGAGGCTGTTGACCGGAGCGTCCGGCACGCGTTGTTTGACCTGCTCGGCGTTGTAGGTCAGGCCGATGGTGCCCCAGGTGTACGGAACCGTGGCCTGGCTGGAATGCTCGTATTGCTTGCGCAGCTTCTGCAGGCCGGGCTCGATATCGGCCAGCTCGGTGAGTTTCGAACGGTCCAGCGGCATCAGGCTGCCGGCGCGCACCAGCCGCTCGGCCACGGTATCGCCGGGGAAAATCAGGTCATAGCCGCTGCCACCCGCGAGCATCTTGGCTTCCAGGGTTTCGCTGCCATCCATCACGTCGTAGATCACCTTGATCCCGGTTTCGGCGGTGAAACGGCTCAGGGTGTCTTCAGCAAAATAGTCGGCCCAGTTGTACAGCCGCAGGGTTTTCTCCTCGGCGTGCAGCGATGGTAGAACGCAGCACAATGAGAAACCCAAAGCGGTGAGCAAGCGTTTGTGGGAAACCTGCATATCAAACTCCTTGGGTGTTCCAGCGAGCGTTGATGTGGCGACCGTCCTGACTCAACAGCGCCCCGTACATTTCCGGACGGCGGTCGCGGTAGATGCCCCAGCTCAGGCGCTCTTCGCGCATGGCCGCCAGGTCGAGGCTGTGCACAAGCACGCCGGTGCTGTCGCGGTCGGCCTCGGCGAGCAATTTGCCCTTGTGATTGCAGATAAAAGACGAGCCGTAAAAGCTCATCTGCAAAGTAGGGTCAGTGGTCGCGGCTTCCCGGCCGACGCGGTTGGACGCCACCACCGGCAGGATGTTGGCCGCCGCGTGGCCGCGCATGGTCATTTGCCAATGGTCGCGGGAATCGAGGCTCGCGCAGCCCGGTTCAGAGCCGATTGCCGTGGGGTACAGCAGGACTTCCGCGCCCATCAGCGCCAGGCAACGCGCTGTCTCGGGGAACCACTGGTCCCAGCAGATCCCGGCACCGATGCGCCCGAACGCGGTGTCCCAAACGCGGAAACCGGTGTCGCCGGGGCTGAAATATTCCTTCTCCTGATAACCGATGGCGTTGGGGATATGGGTTTTGCGGTACACACCGAGCAACTGCCCGTCGGCATCGGCCACGCTCAAAGAATTGAAGAACGCATTGCCGGCCTTCTCGAACCAGCTCAGCGGCAGCACCACGCCCAACTCTTTGGCCAGCGCAGCGAAACGCTTGAGGACCGGGCTGTCGCAAAACTCCTCGGCCAGGGCCAGGTGTTTATGGTTTTGCTCGATGCAGAAATACGGCGTGGCAAACAGCTCTTGCAGCAGGATGACCTGGGCACCCTTGGCCGCGGCCTCGCGAACCAGTTGTTCGGCTTGATCGAGGTTGTTTTTCAGGTCCCAGGTGCACGGCATCTGGGTGGTGGCGATGGTCAGGAGTGTCATTGCATCAACCCTCCACCGGCCAGGCAGGCTGTTGCTGGGTGATGCAATGCACACCGCCACCGCCATGGGCCAGATGATTGATTCGCACCGGCACCACTTCACGTCCGGGGAACGCCTGGGCGAGCGTTTCGGCGGCGACGTGATCGGCATCAATGCCGTAGGCCGGCATGATGATTGCGCCGTTGGCGATGTAGAAATTGGTGTACGAAGCGCAGAACACTTCGGCCTCGGTGTCCACGGCGTCGCTGGCTTCATACAACTCGATCAGTTGGAATTGACGCCCTTGTGCATCTGTTGCCAGTTCCAAGGCTCGGCGGTTTTCACGGGCCACTTCGGCGTACACCGATTGGGTGTCGTGGGTCGCGTCGAGCAGCAATACGCCGGGACGGGCAAATGCGCAGACGCCATCAACATGGCCGTCGGTCATGTCGCCGGTGACGTAGTCGCGATCGCCCGGCAGCCAGATGGTTTTCTTCACGCCCAGTAACTGCGCAAACATTTCCTCCATCTCGGCCTTGCTCATACCGGGATTGCGATTGGGGTTGAGCAACACCGATTCGGTGGTGATCAGCGTGCCTTCGCCATCGACGTGAATGGCCCCGCCTTCGTTGCTCAGCGGTGTGCCGAAGCACGGCAGGCCGAGGTGATTGAGTGCGCGACGCGCCAGGCCCTCGTCCAGCTCATGGGCCGACTTGCCGCCCCACGCATTGAAGCGCCAGCTGACCCCCGCCAGACCTTGCTGCGGATGGCAGACAAAGGTCGGGCCGGAGTCGCGGCACCAACTGTCGTTCACCGCCAACTCGATCAGTTCGATGTTCGGCCCGCACAACGCCTTGGCAGAGGCTACAGCCGACGGATCAACAACCATTTTCACCGGTTCGAAACGAGCGATGGCGTTGGCCACGCGGGCAAAGTCCGCCTGCACGTCCGGCAGGGTTACTCGCCAGCCGGATTCCCACAACGCCTGGTTGTGCGGCCAGACCATCCAGGTCGCCGCGTGCCGGACCCACTCCGCGGGCATCATCCATTCGCTGTTTTTAGAGTTGTTGTACTGCATGATGCTCTCCAGGTTAAATCGGCCTTATAGTTAAGCCATTGTGTTCAATGAAAACTGCTTCGGCGGTCTTGGCATGCATGCTACGGCTGTAAAAACAGGCAAACAAACGATGGATTTTGTAGAAAACTGATTAGAGGAACTTATCGATATGCTCAAACACTGGCCGCCACTGAGCACGCTTCGAGGCTTCGAAGCCGCTGCACGGCTGGGGAGTTTTCACAAGGCTGCCGAAGAGTTGCACCTCACGCAGTCGGCCATCAGCCAACAGATCCGCAGCCTTGAGGCGTACCTTGAACAGCCGCTGTTTTTTCGCAGTGGGCGCAGCGTCAGCCTGACCGATGCCGGTCACGACCTGCTCAGCACCACCCAGGCGCTGTTGCAGCAACTGGCGGTAGGCATTCGACGGTTGGGGCAGTATCAGAAGCCCAATCAATTGGTGCTCAACACCACCCCGGCGTTTGCCCGGCACTGGTTGCTGCCACGTCTGGGGGATTTTCGACGCCGGCATCCAGACGTCGACCTGTGGATTTTCAGCACCGATGAGGTGCCGGACATGACCACCCAGACCATCGACATCGCCGTGCGCGATGACATCAGTTCCCAGGCCGAATGCAGTTTCAAGGTGCTGCACGCTGACCGCCTCTACCCGGCCTGCCACCCGAACCTGCTGGCGCAACCACAGGAACAGCGCAGCACGCTGCATGGCGAACGGGAGATGGATTGGAGCCACTGGGCGGTCGAGGCCGGGATCGACGTCGGCCAGCGGGATCAGGGTTTGAACTTCTCCGATCCCGGCCTGCTGCTGGACGCCGCTTGCGCAGGCTTGGGCATCGCCCTGGTCAGCCAGTTATTGAGTCGGCAGGCGCGCGCCAATGGTTTGTTGCAGCCGTTGGTGGAGCAAACCATTCGCGGGCCGAACTGGGCCATGCTGACCCATCGCGACAGCGAAACCAATGCGCGCAGCTTCAACGAATGGTTGCTGAGCAACCTGGAAAACGACAGCCCGACGATGCCGGGCTGAGGGGCGGGAAACCGGCGCTCGATCAGCCGCGCCGGGCTTACGTCACTTAGTCGACTGGACGATGGCCTTGAGCTTGTCCAGCGCGTCACTGGCGTTCTTCTCGTCCGAATCTTTCTTGTCGAACCAGCTGGTGCCGTTCTGCAGAATCTCTGCAAGGATCGGGAAATACAGCTGCTTTTTCTTCGCCAGCTCCACCGGGTCGGCGGCGGTGGCCTGGTCCAGTGCGGTTTGCAGCGTGTTGCGCTGGGACAGCCATTGCGGCGTGGCTTTTTCCTCAGGGCTCATGTTGTCCATGAAGCTCAGCGCAGCCTTGGCCCGCCCGACCGGGTCATTGGCGAATGGATCCCGCCAGTTTTTCTTCTGATCTTCCGGCCCGACGTAGTAGCCGGTGGCGAGCTGAGCCTGCTGGCGCATGACGTCCTGCGCGGCGGTTTGCTCTTCCTTGGTGAACTTCCCGCCTTCGTTGGTGGCAACGGCGTACAACGAACGCCGGTCCAGATCGCCCATCAACGCATTGCGGTCGGCCATGCTGTTGTCGTAGGGCTTGCCGCTGTCCTTCATCAGCGCATATTTTTCATCCATGCGCTTGCGTGCATCGAGGGCGACGTCGGCAAAGGTTTTGTCCTTGGAACTGGAAATCGCTCCAGGCTTGGCCACACCGAGTATCAGCGCATCGGCGTTCATCCCCGCACGCACCGGAAAGTACGGCGCGTTGCTGGCAATCGCATCGCTGTAATCGGTGGCCGTGCTGGAAAAGCTCACCGCATCATCATTTTGCGTTGGGTCCGACGCCTGGCTGCTGTCCGCCACGCTGCCCTTGGCATCGCTCGCCTTGTTATTGTCGGCAGTGGTATAGGCAGCGATCAAGGCACTGGATGACGAAGAGGACGACGTGACGTTCATTGATTCTTCCTTGTGGACGAGGCACGAGTGCGGGCACATCGGGCGGCGTCATTCTATATCGGCACGTTACGCCGATCTTTATACCTTGGTGTTAAAACTTCACACCCTGGTCTGGTGGTCAGGACAAGGTTTTAACCCTAAATTCCTGCCCCCCGAAACCTTCACCGCCGCTGGCATCACGACAGGCTGTTGTTTGCAAAAAAAGCCTGTCGCACTTTGAACAGCCGGAACTAAAATCGGTTATAGCGGATGCAAGTTCGTGTGACGCAGAGTCTTGCTGAAGTGGAGATGTACGAAAACGGCCAAGGGATTGCAAAGCGACACCTTGCGCTGCTACTCATGCGTTTCCACGACCTTGGTTTTTACTGCCTGCTTCGACAACGGACACTCATCCATGGACATAGCTCCACACTTCATCATCCATGAAACGGCACACTGGATCGTTAATCACCACATGTCGTCGAAGCTCCCTGGCTATCTGGTGCTGGGGACGCGACACAATGCCAGCTCCCTGGCCGAATTGCCCGAAGCGGCGCTCGCCGAACTCGGTGGCCTGATGGGCAAGGTGCAGCGAATCCTGCAAACGCAGTTGCAGCCCAAATGGCTCTACATCAGTCGTTTCGGCCACGACCCAGGCTTCCCCATCCATTTTCACTGCATTCCGGTGTACCACTGGGTCGAAGAACTGTTCTGGCAGGATGAACGCTACAGGCTGCTGAAAAATTTCGGCGCGGGGGCCAACGCTCACACGCTGACCGACGGCGCCGAGCTGACGCTGTTCATCTGGCGCGAGTTTGGCGAAAGCCCGGAGCCACCGAGCATCCAGGGCCCTGGCGTCGACCCGATCATCGAGCGCTTGCGTCTGTCATTCCGGCATGAGGGCTGATTGACGCGTTCGCCTTGGGCTGGTGCACCGCTGCGTGCATCGCCATATAAAAGTGCATGCAGCGCGCGTACTCAACAGCCCTTCCTGCCCTGAACCCCCGACCCGGCGCGGCCCCAACCATTGTGGCGCGCTGTTTGCTAAGTACCTGAATCGCAGTCAACGCTGATTGCACCTATACGACAAAGGCGCCGTGTAGCCCCCGTTTAACGACGGAGGGCCGCATGGCGCCTTTTGCGTTTCTGGACCGGTCAGCTGCCGGCAGAGATTCGAGGGACGAGGATGGCAAACAAAACCGTGCGCAGCGTGTGCCCCTATTGTGGCGTGGGCTGCGGCATCGTCATGCAGGTCGAGGGCAACCGGGTCGTCAAGGTCACGGGGGATAAAACCCATCCGGCCAATTTCGGCCGGCTATGCACCAAGGGCACGACATGCGGCAAGGCGATTGCCGACTCGGGCCGCATGGAAAATGCCTACCTGCGCCAGGAACGCAGCCGCGATCCGGTGCGGATGGCGATGGACTCGGCCATCAGTGAAACGGCGGCCCGCCTGCGCAACATCCTTGATAACCACGGTCCCGATGCGTTGTCGTTCTACGTGTCGGGGCAGATGTCGCTTGAGGCCCAGTACCTGATCAACAAACTGGCCAAGGGCTTTGTGCGCACCGCCAACATCGAATCCAACTCGCGCCTGTGCATGGCCAGCGCCAGCAGCGGCTACAAACTGTCCCTCGGTGCCGACGGGCCACCGGGTTCTTACCAGGACTTCGACCGGTCGAACCTGTTCCTGGTGATCGGCGCCAACATGGCCGACTGTCACCCGATCCTGTTTTTACGAATGATGGACCGGGTCAAGGCCGGGGCGAAACTGATCGTGGTCGATCCCCGGCGCAGCGCTACGGCCGACAAGGCCGACCTGTTTCTGCCGATCAAACCCGGCACCGACCTGGCCTTGCTCAATGGCCTGCTGCACCTGCTGGTGAAAAACGGCCACACCGACCCGGCCTTCATCGCCGCCTTCACCCAAGGCTGGGAAGCCATGCCCGGTTTCCTGGAGGACTACCCGCCCGCCACCGTCGCGCAAATCACCGGCCTGCCCGAAGCGGACATCCGTCAGGCCGCGCAATGGATCGGCGAGGCCGCCGAGTGGATGAGCTGCTGGACCATGGGCCTGAATCAAAGCACCCACGGCACCTGGAACACCAATGCCCTGTGCAACCTGCACCTGGCCACCGGCGCCATCTGCCGTCCGGGCAGCGGGCCGTTTTCTCTGACCGGCCAGCCGAATGCCATGGGCGGCCGCGAGATGGGTTACATGGGCCCAGGCCTGCCCGGCCAGCGTTCGGTGCTGGTCGAGGCGGATCGCGCCTTCATCGAGGACTTGTGGGACATCCCCCACGACAGCCTGCCGCGCTCCGGCGGTGCCGGCACCGTGGCGATGTTCGAACAAATGCGCGCCGGCCAGATCAAGGCGTGCTGGATCATCTGCACCAACCCGGTGGCGTCGGCGCCGAATCGACAGACCGTCATCGAAGCGTTGCAGGCCGCTGAACTGGTGATCACCCAGGACGCCTTTCTCGACACCGAGACCAACCGTTACGCCGATATCCTCCTGCCGGGCGCACTCTGGGCCGAGGCCGAAGGAGTGATGATCAACTCCGAGCGCAACCTGACGCTGATGCAAAAAGCCGTGGATGCACCGGGAGAAACGCTGCCCGACTGGCAGATCATCGCCAGGGTCGCGTGCGAAATGGGCTTCGCCGAGGCCTTCAGCTACCGCAACGCTGATGAGGTGTTCGAAGAGATCAAACGCGCCTGGAACCCGCAGACCGGTTACGACATTCGTGGCGCCAGCCATGCCCGCCTGCGTGAGCAACCGCTGCAATGGCCTTGCGCGTCCGCCAGCGCAGAGGTGCGCAACCCGGTTCGCTACCTCAATGATGGCGTGAGCCAGGCACTCAAGGTCGAGGCCGACGGCAGCCAACCGGCCATCGTGTTCCCGACCGCGCACGGCAAGGGCATCTTCCTCCCCCGCCCGCATATGCCGCCCGCTGAAATGCCCGATGAATCCTTTCCGTTCGTGCTCAACACCGGTCGCCTGCAACACCAGTGGCACACCCTGACCAAGACCGGCAAGGTCGACACCCTGAACAAACTCAACCCCGGCCCGTTCATCGAGGTTCACCCCGAGGACGCCCGCCGCCTGGGCATCAGCGACAAAGACCCGGTCGAAGTGCGTTCGCTGCGGGGACGCGCGGTATTGCCGGCGGTCGTCACTGAGCGCGTGCGTCAGGGCAACTGTTTTGCCCCTTTTCACTGGAACGACGTGTTTGGCGAAAACCTCGCCATCAACGCGGTCACCAGCGACGCCGTCGATCCGATCTCGCAGCAGCCTGAATTCAAGTTTTGCGCGGTCGCCCTGCAACGGGTCGAGCTGATCAACCATCAGTTTTTGCAATCGCCAGCGCCTGCCGCCGCCCCACTCCCCGCTTGCACCCACTCCGAGGAACTCGCCATGTCGAGCATCGAGACCTTTGCCGATCTCGCGGGCATCCGTAGCCTGCCCTCCCCGCCGCTCAACGATCACGAACGCACGTACCTCGCCGGTTTTCTCAGTGGCCTGCAATCCACTGCCGGCCGCCAGGCCAGTGGCGTACCGGTCATGCCGCCTAACGCGCCCCTCGCCGCTGAAACCCGGTTATGGCTGGACGGCCTGCTGGGCGGTTTGTTCAGCCGCGTCGAACCGGCCGCCAATCCCTCGCTCACAGCGCCGGATTCCGCAGACGGCTCGCCTGCACTCACCCTGTTATGGGCCTCGCAAACCGGCAACGCCGAAGCGCTGGCCGAGCGTTTTGCTGCGCGCCTGCGTAGCGATGGAGTGGCTGTCGAGTTGAGCGCGATGGCTGACTTCCCCGCGAACAAACTGGCCAGCACCCACAACCTGGCGCTGATCAGCAGCACCTTCGGTGATGGTGACCCACCGGACAATGGCGAGGGTTTCTGGCACACCTTGAGCACCGCCCCGACGCGTCTGGAGTCGCTGCGCTTTGCCGTTTTGGCCTTGGGCGATCCGAACTACGACCAGTTCTGCCAGCACGGCAAGCACCTCGATCAACGCCTGCATGAGCTGGGCGCCACTCGCCTGCTGGAGCGGGTCGATTGCGACACCGAATTCGAAGAACGAGCCGATACCTGGCTCGCGCAGCTGCACGCCATCCTGAAACCATCGACCGTTGTCGAGGCAGCTGAAAGCACGCCTTCCAGCCCGCTCGAGGCCTCCGGCAAAACCCAACCGCACGCGTCACGCTTGCTGACCAACCTTCATCTCAACCGCCAGAGCAGCAACAAAGAAACCCGCATGTTTTCCCTGGACCTGGCGCAGAGCAGCCTCCGCTATGAGGCCGGGGATGCGCTGGGGGTGATACCGCGCAACTGCCCTGAACTGGTCGGCGAACTGCTCGAACTGACGCGGCTGAATGCCGACGCCGCCGTCAACCTCGGCAAATTCGGCGACGTGCCTTTGCACCAGGCGCTGACCGAACATTATGAAATCGCCCGTCCCAGCCCAGACACCCTGGCATTCATTGCCGAGCGCAGTGGCAACCCGACGCTGAAACAACTGCTGGGCAGCGATCGCAAGGCTGAACTGAAAGACTGGCTGTGGGGCCGGCAACTGGCGGACGTGCTGCAAGCATTTCCGGTCGACTGTTCGGCGAGCGAACTGCTGGGCACCCTCAAGCGTCTGCAACCGCGCCTGTATTCCATCGCGTCCAGCCCCAAGGCCCATCCGCAGGAAGTGCACCTGACCGTCGCCGCCGTGCGCTACGGCAAACGCAAGGGCGTGTCCTCGACGTTTCTGGCCGACCGGGCGCAGAACGGCGATGTGCCGGTTTTCGTCCAGCCGGCGAAACACTTCCGCGCACCGACCGATGGCGATGTGCCGATGATCATGATAGGCCCCGGCACCGGCGTGGCGCCTTTCCGCGCGTTCCTGCAAGAGCGCCGGGCGCGGGGTGATCAGGGCCGCAACTGGCTGTTCTTCGGCGAACAACATGCCGCGACCGATTTCTACTATCAGGATGAATTGCAGGGCATGCACAGCGATGGCCTGCTGACCCGGTTGAGCCTGGCGTTTTCCCGCGATCAGGCGCAGAAAATCTACGTGCAGGATCGCATTCGCGAACAAGGCGCCGAACTGTGGCGCTGGTTGCAGGAAGGCGCGCAGGTGTACATCTGCGGGGATGCCAGCCACATGGCCAAGGACGTCGATCAGGCCTTGCGGCAAGTCGCGCAACAGCATGGCGGCCTTGGTGCGGAGTCCGCCGCCGATTACTGGCGGCAGATGAGCGAGCAAAAACGTTATCTGCGCGATGTTTACTGACGGCGTCTGGCGGCTGCCTCGAGCCGCCAGACTGTCTGATCAGCGCCTGTAAACCGCCTTCATCGGCAATGCAGGAGTTCATGCTGTCGCTCCGTTTCGGCTACCCTCTCACTGCGCGATGCCACCCACCGCCCATGCGGGGCGCATCGCCTCTTTTTGTAGTGAATGAAACGGAGAACTTTCATGCTCAAGCGTACCCTGGCATTGGCCGTCGGCTTGACCCTGTCCATCAGTACTTTGCTGGCGCAGGCCGCCGACACCCTGAAAGTCAGCGCGATTCCTGACGAAGCCCCCACCGAACTGCTGCGCAAGTTCAAGCCCTTGGGCGCCTACCTGGAACAACAGTTGGGCATGAAAGTCGAGTTCGTGCCCGTCAGTGACTACCCGGCGGTGGTCGAGGCGCTGGCCACCGACCGCATCGACCTGGCCTGGCTCGGCGGCTTCACGTTTGTGCAGGCGCGCCTGAAAACCGGCAATGCCATTCCGTTGGTCCAGCGTGAGCAGGACGCCCAGTTCACCAGTAAATTCATCACCGCAGACCCGGCGGTCAAATCCCTCGCCGACCTCAAGGGCAAGACCTTTGCCTTCGGCTCGGTGTCTTCCACGTCCGGCAGCCTGATGCCGCGTTACTTCATGCTCAAGGACGGCATCAAGCCGGAAAGCTATTTCAGCCGCGTCGGCTATTCCGGCGCTCATGACGCCACGGTTGCCTGGGTCCAGGCCGGCAAAGTCGATGCCGGTGTGCTCAACGCCAGCGTCTGGGAAAAACTGGTGGCGGCCGGCAAGGTCGACACCAACAAGGTCAAAGTGTTTGCCACCACACCGGCCTATTTCGATTACAACTGGACCGTGCGCGGCACCCTCGACCCGGCGCTGGCCGCAAAAATCAAGGCAGCTTTCCTGGCCCTCGACCCGGCCAAACCGGCTGACAAGGAAATCCTCGACTTGCAGGCCGCCAGCCGCTTCATCGAAACCAACCCTGAAAACTACAAGGGCATCGAGGAAGCCGCGCGCGCTGCCGACCTGCTCAAATGACACTGCAACTGACGCGGGTCAACCTGACCCACAACAATGGGGTCCACGCGCTGCATGGCGTGGACCTGCACATCGGCGCCAGCGAACAGGTCGCCATCATCGGCCCGTCCGGTGCAGGTAAATCGAGCCTGCTCAACCTGCTGGGCACCGCACTGCAACCGAGCAGCGGTGAATTGCAGGTCTTGGGTGAGCATGCTTGGCAGCTGTCTGCCCGTCAGCGCCAGCGTTTGCGTGCACGCATCGGCCTGGTGCACCAGTCGCCGCCGCTGCCACCGCGGCAACGGGTGGTCACGGCGGTGCTGGCCGGCAAGATTGGCCAGTGGGGCCTGGGCAAAAGCCTGATGAACCTGCTGCATCCGCAGGACATTGCCGGCGCACGCGCGGCGCTGGCCCGGCTGGATTTGGGCGACAAGTTGTTCGCACAGTGCCAGCAACTGTCTGGCGGCCAACTACAGCGCGTGGGCATTGCCCGCGTGTTGTATCAGGCGCCCGAAGTATTGCTGGCCGATGAACCGGTGTCGGCGATGGACCCGGTGTTGGCCGAGCACACCCTTTCAGTGCTGTGTCGCCATGCCCGCGAGCGCAACGTCACGCTGGTCGCCAGCCTGCATGCGGTGGAACTGGCGCTGGCGCATTTTTCTCGCATCATCGGCCTGCGCGACGGGCAGATTCTGTTCGATCTGCCGGCCAGCGCGGTTGACCGCGAACTGCTCGACCGGCTCTACGCCAACGAACAATTGCTTTCCCCGCCGATCCCACCGGCACCTCTGGTTGTGCAGATTCCCCGATGCTGAAGCGCGATACCCGAGACCCCGCCACCCGCCCGCGCCTGTTGCTGACCCTGTTGGCCATCGCCTTGCTGTGGCCGGGCATCCGTTTCAGTGAGCTGGATTTGAGTGTGCTGGTGGCCAGCGACAGCCAAAGCGAAATGGGCCGTTTTGTCGCCGCGTTCTGGCCGCCGGCCCATGGCGAAGAATTCCTGCCATTACTGCTGCAAGCCACCCTGCAAACCCTGGCCATCGCCACGGCGGGCATGGCCCTGGCGCTGTTGCTGGCGGTGCCCGCCAGTTTGCTGGCCAGCCGCGCATTGTCGCTGTCGGCGGCGTCCCGTGCCGGTCATCCGGGCTATTGGGGACGATGGCTGCGCTGGCCGGTGCGTGGTGTGCTGATCTTCCTGCGCAGTGTGCCGGAGATCGTCTGGGCGCTGCTGTTCGTGCGCGCCGTCGGCCTCGGCCCCACCGCCGGGGTGTTGGCCATCGCCATTACTTACAGCGGCATGCTGGGCAAGGTCTACGCGGAAATTTACGAGTCGGTGGACCAGCGCCCGGCCCACGCCCTGCTGCAAGCCGGCAGTGGCCGCCTGGCTGCGTTCGCTTACGGCATCTTGCCCAATGTCGCGTCAGAATTGACGTCGTACACGGTGTACCGCTGGGAATGCGCGATCCGCGCCTCGGTGGTGATGGGGTTTGTCGGTGCCGGGGGCCTCGGCCAGCAGATGGACCTGTCGTTGCGCATGTTTGCCGGGGGTGAAGTGGCCAGCCTGTTGCTGACGTTCCTGGTGCTGGTGCTGTTCGCCGATCAACTCAGCCGCCTGCTGCGCTGGAGGCTGGCATGAATCGCCTGATCAACGTGGCGCTGTTGCTGGGCATCGGTGTGGCAGTCATCGCTTCCTTCATTTACCTGGGCATCGACCTTGCCGAGTTGGGCGCGACGGGCAACTTCGAGCGCATGACGGCGTATGCCCAGCGTTTCCTCAGCCCTGACCTGAGCGCCAATCACCTGCAGGCCATCGTTCACGGCGCACTGGAAACCATCGCCATGTCGGCGCTGGGCACGCTGCTCGCGGCGGTGTTCGGCCTGGTGCTGGCGTTGCCGGCGGCGGGACGATTCGGCTGGCCATTGCAGAGCGCCTCGCGCTTGGTGCTCAACGCCCTGCGCGCGGTGCCGGAGTTGGTGTGGGCCGCGTTGATGGTGCTGGCCGCTGGGCTCGGCCCCAACGCCGGCACCCTGGCCCTGGCCCTGCATACCACCGGCGTACTCGGTCGGCTGTTCGCCGAAGCGCTGGAAAACACCCCGCCGCAACCCGCCGACGCCATCCGCCTGCAAGGGGGCAACGCGGTGTGGGCATTCTGCTACGGCACGCTGCCCAACCTGTGGCCGCAACTGGTGGCCTACATCCTGTACCGCTGGGAAAACAACATCCGCATGGCCAGCGTGCTCGGTTTTGTCGGTGCCGGTGGTCTGGGACAGATGCTGTACGTCAGCCTCAGCCTGTTTCAGGAGGCGCAAGCCAGCACGGTCATCCTGGCCATGCTATTACTGGTATTCGCTGTCGATACGTTGAGCAGCTGGAGCCGTCAACGCTGGGTCAAGGCCTGACGGCTTTTGCAGCGCATCCGGCCCCTGAAAGATTTCGCCTATCGGCTGCCAATACTGCGGCTATTAGCTGACTTCCCAAGGGGCGACTAGCATTATCAAACGCCGGTGCCATCTGGCCGGCCTAGACCTGATAACGAGATAAGAACGAGTCAGCAACTGACTGGGCATACCGTGGGTCATCCTGTCGGCAATTGCGTTGCCAGCGTTCAGAATACCCGCATGGCCACAACGATCTGAGGATCGAAATGCAGGGCCAGAAGCCTGAGTCATTGATTTCAATCACCGCTGTCCGACCACGAACCGGGGCGGACAGCTGAATGACACGACCGAGGGTAGCTCACACATGGCAACTGAATCGAAATGCCCGTTTCATCAGGCCGCTGGCGGTGGCACAACCAACCGCGACTGGTGGCCCAACCAACTGAATCTGAAGATCCTTCACCAGCACTCGTCCCTGTCCGACCCCATGGACGAGGGCTTCAACTACGCCGAAGCGTTCAAGCAGCTGGACTTTGCGGCCGTCAAACGAGACCTGACGGCGCTGATGACCGACTCGCAAGACTGGTGGCCCGCCGACTTCGGCCACTATGGCCCGCTCTTCGTGCGCATGGCCTGGCACGCCGCCGGCACCTATCGCACCGGTGATGGCCGTGGCGGCGCCGGTTCCGGCCAGCAACGCTTCGCCCCGCTCAACAGCTGGCCAGACAACGTCAGCCTCGACAAGGCCCGCCGGCTGCTGTGGCCGATCAAGCAAAAATACGGCCGCAACATTTCCTGGGCCGATCTGATCGTGCTTACCGGCAACGTTGCGCTGGAGTCCATGGGCTTCAAGACCTTCGGCTTTTCCGGTGGCCGTGCGGACGTCTGGGAACCGGACGAGGACGTGTATTGGGGTTCGGAAAGCAAATGGCTGGCCGGCGACACCCGTTACGGCAAAAACGATGAACCCATGCAGAAACCTGGCGAAGGCCCGCTCGTGGCCGAGCCAGGGGAAAACGAAGACACCCGAGTCGAGCCTGGCCGCAATCTGGAAAACCCGCTGGCCGCCGTGCAAATGGGCCTGATCTATGTGAACCCGGAAGGCCCCGAAGCCAATCCGGACCCAGTCGCGGCCGGTTTGGACATTCGCGAAACCTTCGGCCGCATGGCGATGAACGATGAAGAAACCGTGGCGCTGATTGCCGGTGGCCACGCCTTCGGTAAAACCCACGGTGCAGGCCCGGCAGACAATGTCGGGGCCGAGCCCGAAGCGGCCGGTCTTGAAGAGCAAGGTCTTGGCTGGCGCAACAAATTCGGTACAGGTAAAGGCCCCGACACCATCACCAGCGGCCTGGAAGTGACCTGGACCACGACCCCGACCCAATGGAGCAACAACTTCCTGGAGAACGTGTTCGGCTTCGAGTGGGAACTGACCAAAAGTCCGGCAGGCGCGCATCAGTGGAAGCCCAAAAACGGCGCCGGCGCCGGCATCATCCCGGATGCCCACGACCCGTCAAAACGTCGCGACCCGACCATGCTGACCACCGACCTGGCGCTGCGCTTCGACCCGATCTACGAGCCGATTTCGCGGCGTTTCCTGGAGAATCCGGACCAGTTGGCAGACGCCTTCGCCCGTGCCTGGTTCAAACTGATCCACCGCGACATGGGGCCACTGTCACGTTACCTCGGCCCGGAAATGCCCAGCGAAGAATTGCTCTGGCAAGACCCGATCCCACCGCTCGACCATGCGTTGGTCAACGACAGCGATGTCGCGGCACTGAAGAGCAAACTGCTGGCCTCGGGGCTGACGGTTTCGCAACTGGTCTCTACCGCCTGGGCGGCGGCCTCGACCTTCCGCGGTTCCGACAAACGCGGCGGTGCCAACGGTGGGCGCCTGCGTCTGGCGCCACAGAAATTCTGGCAAGCCAACCAGCCGGAGCAACTGGGCAACGTGCTGGGCAAACTCGAAGGTATCCAGCAGGAGTTCAATGCGAGCGGCAAGAAGATCTCGCTGGCCGACCTGATCGTGCTGGCCGGTTGCGCCGGTGTCGAGCAGGCTGCGAAAAATGCCGGGCAAACCGTCACGGTGCCGTTCACGCCTGGACGTATGGACGCCAGCCAGGAGCAGACCGATGTCGAATCGTTTGGCTTCCTTGAGCCCATTGCCGACGGCTTCCGCAATTACCTCAAGGGCCGCTACACCGTCCCGGCGGAAAAACTGCTGATCGACAAGGCACAATTGCTGACCCTCACCGCACCGGAGATGACCGCACTGATCGGCGGCATGCGCGTGCTCAACACCAACGTCGGCAAAACCGCCCACGGCGTCTTCACCAGCCGGCCGGAAGCGCTGACCAACGACTTCTTCACTCACCTGCTGGACATGGGCGTGGAATGGAAACCCGTGTCCGAGGCCAATGAAGAATTCACCGGGCGCGACCGCAAGAGCGGGCAACAGAAGTGGACGGCGACCCGCGTCGACCTACTCTTCGGGTCCAACTCTCAACTGCGGGCCTTGGCTGAAGTCTATGCCAGCGCTGGCGGGCAGGAGAAATTGGTCAAGGACTTCGTGGCGGCGTGGACCAAAGTGATGAACCTGGATCGATTTGATCTGAAGTGAGATAGCGGCCGGGCTACCTCGGCGGTCAACGCCGGGGTGGCCCATTCCCAGAGCCATTCCCGATAAACAAGGGCAACGCAATGTTGCCCTTGCTGCTTTGATTCACGACTGCTGCGCAGCCGAACGCAGGCTTCGCCAGCGGCTACAAAAGATACTTTGCATGAACGGTTCAAATGTTTTTGCAAAGCTGGCCCCGCCTGGAACCCATTTCCAGCGGCCCCAACACCCTGTAGCAGCTGGCGCAGCCTGCGTTCGGCTGCGCAGCAGTCGTAAAACCATGCCCACCGTATTTGACCTCGAGATGTACGATCGCGTCGAAGTGCTGCGCGGCCCGTAGGGCCTGTATCAAGGGGCCGGCGAACCGGGCGGGACGATCAACGTGTTGCGCAAGCGCGCCCTGAACACTTTCGCCCTCGGTGGCCAACTGGCCACGGGATTTTACGACCACTACTGCGCAAGATGAAATCCGAAAACCATGCTTAGCTTAAGCATCAACGACACTACAGTCTCGGAGCGCACCCATGAAACGCTGTGCAATGCTCATCGCGATCTCTTTGCTGACCACGGCTTGTCAAAGCAACAACGACGGCATCACCCGCCTCGATAATTGTGTCTGCTACAAAGCGCCCGAGGCACAACATCTGAAAGCCTCGCAAATTGCCTGGAACGACCCCGACACGCTAAAAGAACAGTTCTCACATTGCGTTTGCCGAGCCTTGGTTGACCCGAAACAGGTGGATGATCCCGGTAAACTGTTCGTTCCCGGGACCGAAGTGAAATGACTGTGCCTTAATCGGTCGCTTTCGGTAGATGACTTTCAATGGTTGATCTCAGCCTCAAACTTTCGCAAACCGCTTCATAAAAGGAATTTAACCGTTGTCCGAACATCGCATCCGTCCCCTCGCCCTCTGTATTTTTCATCATCGTGGAAAGATTCTGGTCAATCAGTTCCAGGATACGGAACAAGAACAACGCACGCTCTATCGTCCCCTTGGCGGCGGTATCGAATTTGGCGAGCGAAGCGCTGACGCCATTGCCAGGGAAGTACAGGAAGAACTTGGTTTATCGATTCATGGCATTCGCTTGCTGGGCACATTGGAAAGCCTCTTCACCCACGCCGGTAAGCCGGGGCACGAAATCGTCCAGGTCTATGACGCGACGTTCGACGACGCGCGTGTTTACGAAAGAAACGAGATACAAGGCCATGAAAGCGACGGGGCAGCCTTTCAGGCGAAATGGTGCGACACCACAAACTTCAGCCCCGCCTCGCCTTTGGTACCTGAAGGTCTTGAAGACCTGCTCAAGTCCCTTTCGCTGCTGAAGTAAGTCAACGAGTTACGTGATGGGAAATGCCAATTGAAGTTGCCAACATCACGTCAGTCCTTCAGCCTGTAGCGCCTGTTGAACCGCTGGACGCTGAAGGACCCGGCCGTACCAGGCCTGAAGGTTTCTCAGTTCGTCGAAGTAAATGTCGGCCTTGTAGTAAGACTTCAACCAATCCGCCTGCCCCCACCCCGTCAGTGCAAACAAGTAGGCATCGGCGACCGTGAACGTATCGCCCAGCATCGTAGTAATCGGCGGCGCCATCAACAGTGTGCGAGCGGTGTTCGACTTTGCACAACGCCACATCAAGGCCCAATTCATTGATCACGATATGCGGCGAAAGAGAGCAACTGCCAGGGATGTAGTAAAGCTTCACACGCGATCTCCTAAGTAGGTCGGCTACATCACTTCCGTCTGAAAAGTGCTGAGCGGCCATCTTAGGGGCGTGGTATATAAATGGAAGAAGGCACTTTTTTATCATCTAGGTACATAAAATATACCTGCGACAACCCGGGGAAACGCCATGAAAAAGAATGTGACGGGCTGCTCCGTAGAAGAAGCCATGCGCCTGCTCGGTGGACGCTGGCGCCTGCTGCTGGTGTCCTACCTTCTCGACGGCCCCAAGCGTTTCAACGAACTGCGACGCGACGTCCCCGGTATCTCACAACGCATGCTGACCCTCGACTTGCGGGCCCTTGAAGAAATCGGCCTGGTGAAACGCACGGTTTACCCGACCGTCCCTGTGAAAGTGGAATACCAACTGACCGAAGACGGCGATCGACTCAGACCTGTCGTCAGCGTGATGCGCGACTTTGGGTTGTGGCTCAAGGAGAGTGGGAGAACCGGGATGGTTTTGGAGGAAGAGACAGAGGTTTGAAGGGTGTCTATAGCCTTCGCGACAGGTTGCAGTCGGCCAGGAGCGGCCATTGGCGCTCGTGCAAACTCCTCCGTACGCACTTTTCAAACTGCCAACGTTCGTGCAGCATGCGTTGACTTCTAAGCAGAGGCTGAGCACCCGTTCAGTCACTTTCGAAGCTAACCCTACACATGGAAGCGAGACGGGAAATGAAGCTAATCGCTGCGCAGATCCTCCCTGTACCCGGGGAATATGAGAAAAACATCACCAGACACATTGATGTCATCCACCAGGCTGCAAGCCAAGGCGCCGATCTCGTGCTTTTTCCCGAGCTTTCCCTCACCGGTTACGAACCGAGGCTGGCTGAGGTCTTGGCGGTGCATCCGAGTGACGGCCGTTTTGACGAGTTCCAGAGGTTAAGCGACCTATATGGGATGACCATCGCTGTTGGCGCGCCAACAAAGGGAACCAAAGGCACCGAGATCAGCATGATCACCTTCCAGCCCGGCCTGGAGCGCACGAGCTATTCAAAACAGCATCTGCATTTCGACGAATTACCTTTTTTCACTCCGGGAACCGAGAAGCTTGTGCTGAGTCAGGCAAATTTTGTCCTTGCACCCGCCATTTGCTACGAGTCACTGCAACCAAGCCACGCCGCACAAGCCGCAGAGTCAGGCGCTCAGGTGTATTTGGCAAGCGTGGCCAAATCTGAGAGAGGTATTACATCGGCAAACAGTCATTATCCGATGATTGCTAAAAAGCATTCCATGACGGTGATGATGGCGAACTGTATAGGCAGCGCCGACGACTTTGTAGCAGCAGGTTGTTCTGCCATCTGGAACAATCACGGTGAACTCGTTTGCAGCGCCAACGCCTTTCAAGAGGCATTAGTTGCGTACGATGTACAGACTGGAGAAGCGAGCATTTTCAGCCTGGCTTGAAATCCCATTCATGCTCACCGTCGCTTCCAGAATGACCGGCTGTTTTGGGCCGTTAACCGCCCTTTCACCACCTGCCGCATTCACGCGCGTAAAAAAGCCCGCTGACCATCATCGTCCAGCGGGCTTTCCCATTACAGCGCCATGTCGGCCGGCGCGTTTTCCTTCACCGGTTTACTCGCCTCTGTTTCAACATTCAGCGTAGCCACCTGGCTGATCGCCGGTGGTGGCATCAGTTCCAGCACCTTGGCGGTGTAAGTCCACGCAGTGCTAAGCCACTGAAAGACACGATGTGAGCCGCACCGGATCATCCCCTCCACTCTCGCGGGCTGACCCCGGTTTTGCGGCGAAACGCCCGGGCCAGTGCCGAAGGGCTTTCATAGCCGACCTCTTCGGCGATCAGGGCGATGGGCTTGCCCTCGCGCAAGCGTTTCTGCGCCAGGCTGATGCGCCAGCTCACCAGATAATCCACCGGGGCCTGGCCGACCACGCGTTTGAAATGCTCGGCGAAGCTGGCCCGCGACATGTTGGCCGCCGCCGATAATTCGGCCACGCTCCAGGGCTTGCCCGGCGCTTCGTGCATGAGGTTCAAGGAGCGCGACAGCCGTGGATCGGCGAGGCCGGCCATCATGCCCGGCTGTTGATGGCGACTGCTGAGGATGTGGCGCAACAACAGGATCACCACCAGCTCGAACAGCCGATCCATCACCGCTTCACGACCGCAGGTACCCGCGAAGGCCTCGTCGAACAACCATTGCAGCGTGTTGGCCATGGTGGGGATTTCATCCAGTTTCAGCACCATGAAGTCCGGCAGCGCTGTAGCCAAAGCATTGCCGGCCCCGCCGTCGAAATCCAGCGACGCGCATACCAACTGAGTGCCGAAGGTTTCAGGGGCAAACAAGCGGTGACGGTAGGGTCGCGGGAAAAAGATCAGCGTTGGTTCGCTGAGGTGCAGTTCGCGTTCATCTGCCAGTTTCAGGGACAACTCACCGCCCTGCAGCAGATGCAGGTGACCGCACGTTTGGCTGCCATCGAACGCCGTGGTGCCGCAAAACGCACCGCTGTGGAAAGTGCCGGCGTTGACGCCGAAGTGGCTGAGCAAAGTGGACAAGCGATCCATGGAGGCTCCCGAGAGCAGTTCTGGACGATGGGTCGCATATCGTCGACGATTTGCATCCAATTGACCAGCGCGAATCACTAGCATGAACTCCGTACCCAGCGCCTGTCGCGCTGCAAAACTCGGAGTATCACCATGACCCGCATTACCCCTGTCAGCCTCGAACTCGCCACCGACGCCACCCGCTCACTGCTGGAAGGTGTGCAGAAGAAAATTGGCTTCCTGCCCAACGTTTTCCGGGTGTTGGCCCAAGCGCCCGCCGTGCTGGCCTCGTACCTGCAAAACTCGACGGCACTGAGCAAGACCTCCCTCAGTGCTACACAGAAGGAAGCGATCTTCCTTGCCACTTCACAGGTAAATGGCTGCGATTACTGCTTGGCGGCGCACACGCTGTTCGCCGGCAAGGCCGGGCTTTCCAGTGAGCAAATCCTCAGTGCCCGCGAAGGCCAACTCAATGCCTATGCCCTGCTCGCGCAGCAGATCACTGAAAGCCGTGGCCACTTGAGCAGCGAGCAGATCGCCGCCGCCCGCGCTGCCGGGATCGATGACACGAAGATCGTCGAAGTGATCGCCCACGTGGCCTCGCAGACACTGACCAATTACCTGAACAACGTCGCGTTGACCGATATCGACTTCCCGGCCATCGACGCCTGATCAACCCCGCTGCGGAGACTACGCGCATGAACACCGTGACCCTTTACACCACCGACACCTGCCCTTACTGCCGCAGCGCCAAATCACTGTTGGCCAGCAAAGGCGTGACGATGCATGAGATCAACATCCAGCGTGAGGCGGGCAAGCTTGAAGAGATGATGGAACGCAGCGGCCGTCGCAGCGTGCCGCAGATCTTCATCGGCGACGCGCACATCGGCGGGTTTGATGACCTGGCCAAGCTGGATCGCCAGGGCGGATTGATGTCGATGCTGGCTTGAACACAGCCTGCGCCATCGCGAGCAAGCTTGCTCGCGATGACGTCAGCACATTCAACATCAATGCACCTGACACACCGCCGCGCGAGCAGACTCACTCCTGCACAGGACCTGCGCCAATCAGGTATTGGTTTTCAGTTTGGTCCACAGGCGTGTGGTCAACCGGGCGATGGAGGCGGGCAAATCTTCCACGGTGAACAGCTTGTCCATGACCGCTTTGGGCGGGTAGATCGCCAGGTCTTGCTTCACCGCGGGCACCACATCGGCATCCGCTGCGCTGTTGGGATTGGCGTAATGAATGCTGTTGCTGATGTTCGCAATCACCTGCGGTTGCAGCAGGTAATTCATGTAGGTGTAGCCGTTCTTTTCATGCGGTGCGCTCTTGGGCATCACCACCATGTCAAACCACAACGTGGAGCCTTCATCCGGAATCGAATACGCAATGTCGATCCCGTTTTTCGCCTCCCTGGCGCTGGCCGCTGCCTGGACGATGTCGCCGTTGAAACCGATCACCGCGCAGACATTGCCGTTGGCCAGATCGCTGATGTACTTGGAGGCGTGGAAGTACTGAACGTACGGGCGGATTTTCAGCAACGCCTGTTCGGCTTTCTTGTAATCCGCAGGCTCGTGACTGTGCGGTGGTAGCCCCAGATAATTGAGGGTGATGGGCAGCACTTGTGTCGGGTTATCGATGATCGCCACACCGCATTCGCTGAGCTTCTTGATATTGGCCTCATCGAAAAACAGGCTCCAGGAACGGGTGACGTCGGTGTTGCCGAAAATCGCCTTGATCTTCTCGACGTTGTAGCCGATGCCCGCCGTGCCCCACATGTACGGATAGCCGTATTGGTTGCCCGGATCGTTGACTTCAAGTTTTTGCATCAGCACCAGGTCGAGGTTCTTCCATCCCGGCAATTGGCTCTTGTCGAGTTTCTGGATCGCGCCGGCCTTGATCAGCCGCGACAGAAAATGGTTCGACGGGCTGACCACGTCATAACCGGTGTTGCCGGTCATCAATTTCGACTCCAGCACCTCGTTACTGTCGTGGATGTCGTAGGTCGCCTTGATCCCGGTTTCCTTGGTGAAATTTGTCAGGGTGTCATCGGCGATGTAGCCGTTCCAGTTGGAAATGTTCACGGTTTCGTCAGCGTACGCGGCTGCACAAAACGTCGAGAGCAAAGCCGCCAGGGAAAGTGTTTTGACGCGCATGTTCGATCACCTTCGTGTTGAAGTGCTTTTGTTGTGTGTGAAAGGCTGGGTTCTAGATTTCCGTTCTGGCTCGTGCGGTCTCGACGCGCATACGCAGCATGGCACCGATGTCGAGCAACGGTTTTGGCGGCAGCCAACCGGGCTGGGCGCGCTGGATGACCGATTGCAGCAGCGGCGAGCCGGTACCCGAGGCCATTTCCGCGAGCAACCGGCCCCACAGCGTGCCGCGCGCCACACCAGAGCCATTGCATCCGGCCACGGCAAACACGCCCTCCTCGACCTTGGCAAAGTACGGTTGCCCGGAACGCGAGGCGCTGAGGTGCCCGGTCCAGGTGTATTGGATGTCCCGCTCGCCGAGCATGGGGAAACGCCGTTGCAAACCCAGCACGTGGTGTTGGCGACGAATCGCCAGTTCCACGAGGGACAAATCCCGGCTGCGATATTCCGCGGTATTGCGGATCATCACCCGTCGGTCCGGCGTCAGGCGCACCGTGGCGCCCAATGGCCGGGTGGACAGCACGCCCCAGGGCTCGACGGCACCGATGGCTGTAAATTCCTCATCGCTCAGCGGCCGGGTGAGGCTGGCACTCAGCTCCATGGGGAACGTTCCACTGTCGCTGATGCCCGAGCGAGGAATGAAAGCGTTCAGGCAGACCAAAACCTGTTTCGCCTCGATGCAGCCGTTGACCCCGTTGGCGCGAACCCGTCCGCCGCCCAGGCGTTGCAGCCCGTTGATCTCGGTGTTCTCAAACAGCGTCACTGTTTCCGGCAACGCATCGAGTAAACCCTTCACGTACTTCGCCGGTTGCAGTAATGCGTTGCCATTGCCGCACCAGATGCCGGCCTGGTAGTGCCGGGTGCCCAGTTTTTTGATCAGCTGTTCACCTTGCAGAAATTGCGCATCGGCGCCGACGGCGCGCAGCGTCTGCAACTTGGCTTCGATATGGGTCAACTTGCGCGGGTCGCTGACCGCGAAGAAATAGCCCGACTCGCGGAAATCGCAGTTGATGCCATGCCGGGCAATGCGCGTGCACACTTCGTCGCTGGCGGCGCGGGAAATCGTGGTGTCCACTTGAAAGTCGGCAAATCCCGCGTTGCCTTGCAGCTCAGTCACGGCCGGGTGTTCGTGGGCCACCACGAAGCCCGAATTGCGCGCCGACGCCCCTTGCGCGGCGCGTTGTCTGTCGACCACAACGATGCGCGCCTGAGGATGCATTTCAGCCAGTGAATGCGCCGCGCACAAGCCGGTGATACCGGCGCCGATGACGAGCCAGTCGGCGTGTTGCGTGCCTATGAGCGAGTCGCGCAGCGGCGAATCCCCGGCTTGCGCAATCCAGCCACATACGTTTTCCATGCCTCACCTCATTGACGGTAGTCCTGCGAACCGCCTGGCAGAACTGCATGCAGTTTTTGCATGAGCTGTTTGAGATGACGGCCGCTATGACTAGAATCTAAAGGGACTTCACAACCACAACCAACGTTATTAAATCATCCAGGTATTCCGTAAACGCATGGATAACATTCGCCACATTCCGTCACTGCAAGGCTTGCAGGCATTGGTCGAGGTCGCTGATTCGGGCAGTTTCACCCAGGCTGCGCAAACGCTGTGCCTGACCCAAAGTGCTGTCAGCCGGAAAATTCAGCAACTGGAAAGTCATTTCGGTGTGCCAATGTTCGTCAGGACCAGTCGCAGCCTGCGATTGACCCCGGAGGGTGAGCAGGTGCTGGCCAGTGCGCGGCAAATCCTTGAGCAGCTTAAAACCCTTGAGGACCGAATCGCACCGCAAAAACGTCCGTTCCGCATTCGCATGCACGTGTCATTGGCAGTGCGTTGGTTGCTGCCCAAGCTGAGTGATTTCTACCGCCATCATCCGGAGGTGTCGCTGGCAATCGAGACCGTTGCCACGGAAATCGTCGAGCCCGCCAGCGACAGCGACGCCTACATCCTTTACTTGCCCGAACCGTCGGGCGCTGCAGATTGCCTGACGTTGTTCGAGGAAGCGTTGGTGCCGGTGTGCGCGCCAACGCTGGCGCTGACTTCGCAGGAGGACCTTGCGGGCTTTGCGTTGTTGCACCGTTCAAGCGACAAGAATGACTGGCGGTATTGGTTGATGGCCAATGGCGGCAAGTCGCTGGAGGACTTCCGGCACATCCCGTTCAACCTCGACGAACTTGCCCTCGATGCCGCGGCACGGGGCTTGGGTGTGGCGATGACCGACATGACCCTGGCGGGCGAATCGATTGACCGGGGCGTGCTTATTATCCCGTTCGGCGAGCCGTTGAAGACTCGCGGGATTTATTCGCTTTGCCTGCAACCCTCAGCCACCGCGCATCCAGCGTGCGGAGCGGTCATGCAGTGGTTTACCGCGCAGGCCTGCTGAGTCAATCGTCTTCGTGCAACTTGATCCCGCGCTTGTGCAGCAGGTATGGCACCAGCAGCACCAACAAGGTCAGGGCCAGGAAAAACGCCGAGATCGGTTGCGTTAAAAATATCGTCCAGTCGCCCTCGCTGATGGACAACGCATTGCGCAGTTGCTTCTCCGCCATCGGCCCAAGGAGCATGCCGACAATCACCGGTGCCACTGGAAAATCGAAGCGGCGCATCAGCACTCCGGCCCAGCCGATGGCCAACATCAGCAACAAGTCGAATGAAGAATGGCGCATGCCATAGACACCGATGGTGGCGAACACCAGGATCCCGGCGTTCAGGTAGGGCCGGGGAATTTGCAGCAGCTTGACCCACAACCCCACCAGCGGCAGGTTCAACACCAGCAGGATCACATTGCCGATGTACAGCGATGCCACCAGCGTCCAGACCAGGTCGGCGGAGGTTTCAAAGAGCATCGGCCCCGGTTGCAGGTTGTAGTTCTGAAACGCCGCCAACAGAATCGCCGCCGTGGCGGACGTAGGAATACCCAGGGTCAGCAACGGCACCAGCGAGCCCGTCGCGCTGGCGTTGTTGGCCGCTTCCGGGCCAGCTACGCCTTCGATGGCGCCCTGGCCTTTGTTGGCGGAAAACTCTTTCGGGTATTTGCTGAGCTTGCGTTCGGTGGAGTAGGACAGGAACGTCGGAATCTCCGCGCCACCGGCCGGAATCGAGCCAAACGGGAAGCCAATCAGCGTGCCGCGTAGCCAGGCGGGTACCGAGCGCTTCCAGTCGGCGCGGGTCATCCACAACGACGTCAGGCGATGCCGCCCTTCAGCCTGTTCGGTTTGATAAAGCAAGCTGTACAGCGCCTCGCCCACCGCAAACAAGCCGACCGCCACCAGCACCACTTCGATGCCGTCCACCAGTTCCGGCACGCCCAGGGTGTAGCGCGCAATGCCCGAGGTGGAGTCGAGGCCGATCATGCCGATGGTCAGGCCGATCCCCAGCGAAGCAAAGCCGCGCAGCATCGATGCGCCGAGCACCGCCGATACGGTGGTGAATGACAACACCAGAATTGCGAAGTACTCGGCCGGGCCGAAATTCAGCGCCAGCCTGGCCACCACCGGCGCGAACAACGTCAGCAAAATCGTCGCAATGGTGCCGGCCACGAATGAACCGATGGCCGCCGTTGCCAAGGCCGGCCCTGCCCGCCCGTTGCGGGCCATGAGGTTGCCTTCCAGCGCGGTGACCATGGATGACGATTCACCGGGCGTGTTGAGCAAAATCGAAGTCGTCGAGCCGCCGAACTGCGCGCCGTAATAGATCCCGGCGAACATGATCAGCGCGCCGGTAGGGTCGACCTTGGCGGTGATCGGCAGCAGCAAGGCCACCGTCAGCGCCGGCCCGATACCCGGCAAAACGCCAATGGCGGTGCCGAGCAAGCAGCCGATGAAACCCCACATCAGATTGATCGGCGTCAGTGCTGCCGAAAACCCCATTGCCAGGCTTGCAAGAATGTCCACGCGGTCGATCTCCTTCGGTCAAATCCAGGCGTTGACCAGCGGCGGCAGGGAAACTCCCAGCCCTGCGTTGAACAGCCAGTAAATCGGCAAGGTCAAGGCAATGCCGATCGCCAGATCGCGCAGCGGATGACGGCTGCCAAAGCCCCGTGCCGAGCAGGCAAACAGCAACCCGGCGGCCAGCACGAAGCCGATCAGGTTGATCAGCAACGCCACGCCCACCAACCCGCCGGTCACCCAGGCCGCACCGGTTCTTCCGCCGACAACGCGGCCATTGACGCTGTCGAGTTCACGAAAACCGCCCGTGAACGCCTGATAACTCAGCAGCACGCCCACCGCACAGAGAAACCCCGCCACCACATACGGATAGACATATGCCGGCAGAATCACGAAGCCCATTTCCGGTGGAAACCGAAAGGCGCCCACCGCCAACACGGCGCTGAGGGCGATCAGGCCAATGCCGATCGCCAATTGCACCGGCACGACTGCGCGCGCCCCGGCCATCTCAGAGCAACCCGACCTTGACCAGCATCGCGCGCAACCGCACGTGCTCTTCGTCGACGAATTTGCCGAACTCGTCACCGGTCAGCACGCTTTCGGTCCAGGCATTGATCCGAATGTTGTCCTGCCAGACTTTGCTTTTGCTGGCGGCCAGCACGGCGTCGGTCACTTCTTTACGCTGCTCGGGCGTGAGATTCGCCGCACCGTAGACACCCCGCCAGTTGCCGATCACCACGTCGTAGCCGCTTTCCTTGAGGGTGGGCGCGTCGATCTCCGGAACGCGCTCGGGCGCGCCGATGGCGAGGACGCGGATCTGGCCGTTCTTGATGTATTGGCCGAGTTCGGCGTAGCCACCGGTCAGCACTTTGATCTGGCCGCCCAGGGTCTGGGCAACGATTTCGCCGCCACCGCCAGTGGCGATGTAGTTCACCTTGTTGACCGGTACATCCAGCTTGCCAGCCAGTTCAGCGATGCCGATGTGGTCAATCGAACCTTTGGAACCGCCGCCCCAAGTGACGCTGGAGGGCTTGGCCTTGAAGTCCTTGATCAGGTCGTCGAGGGTCTTGTAAGGCGATTCCTTGCGCACCGCAATCACGTTGTATTCGGTGAAAAGCCGGGCGATCGGTGTCACATCCTTCAAGCTGATTTGCGGTTTGTTCTGCTCAATGCCCGCGACCATGATCGCACCGACCACCAGTAGCGCATTCGGGTCGCCTTTGGTGCTGTTGGCGAACTGCGCCAGACCCAGCGTACCGCCCGCGCCGCCCTTGTTTTCAAAGGTGACGGACTTGGCGACATTGGCCTCGATCAAGGCCTTGCCCAACACACGGGCCGTCTGGTCATAGCCGCCGCCCACGGAACCGGGGGCCATGAATTTAACGGTGTCCAGCGCCAGCGCGGGGGTGGTGAGTGCGGCAGCGACAAGGCCCACAGCCAGGCAATGACTGACGCGACGAAACAAAGCGGACATGGTGATTCTCCCTTTGGCATTGTTTTTATGGGTGCCATCGGCGCGTCGATCAGGGGATGAAACCTGTCCGATGCACATTGGCCTGCGCCTAAGCGTAGGACATGCCTGCGTTTATTGAAGTTCTTTCAATCAAAGCCTTGCGGCGGGCACGTCACAGACGGATACATACTTTTGGCCCGGGCGTTGCCGCCCTCCTGAATGCGCCGTCTATTCTGAAAACATCGACCCAAAACGCTCTGTAACAGGAGAACCCTGCCATGAACATTATGCTCAAGGGCATCGGCGCGTCATTGGCGCTGGTCGCCTCGGCGGCCTTCGCTCATCACGGCTGGAGCGAGTACGACGCCAGCAAACCCTTGCAACTGAGCGGCACCATCGAAGAAGCCGGTTATTCCCATCCCCACGGCTTCGTGAACCTCAAGACCGCAGACAAGACCTGGAACGTGGTCCTCGCGCCGCCTTCACGTATGGAAAATCGCGGATTGTCGAAGGACATGCTCGCGGTAGGCACTCAAGCCACCGTGGTCGGTTATCAGAACCGCAATAAACCTGATGAGTTGCGTGCCGAACGCATCACGATTGGCGAAAAAACCACCGAGTTACGCTAATGCCAACCGAGCAGGGGTGGATGGACTGGCTGAATGATTCGTCGCTGGGATCGGCCATGCGCGGTGATTTGTGGCTGTACCCGCTGGTTGAGGTGGTGCACATTCTCGGTTTTGCGATCCTGGTCGGCTCGGTGGTGATGTTTGACCTGCGGGTGCTCGGGGTGTCGCGCACTATTGCGGTGACCGCCCTCGCCCGACATCTACTGCCATGGTCGCTGGCGGCCTTGCTGTTGGTTGTCCCGGCCGGGCTGATGATGTTTTCGGCCCATCCGCACGACTTCGCGTCCAACGATATTTTCATCCTCAAACTGTGCCTGATTGCTACGGCAGGTCTCAACGCGGTGTTGTTTCACGTTGGCGTGTACCGCTCCGTTACAGCGTGGGATACAGCCAACCCGGCACCGAGCGTGGCCAAACTGCAGGCGGTGTTTTCCATTGCGCTGTGGGTCAGCGTGATCCTCTGCGGCCGATTGCTGGCCTACACCTGAACCTGCAAAGCGCTTCCTGTGGCTTTTGCGATGCCTCGAAAAGCGCCTGCTACGCAGCCGAACGCAGCCTCGCTGGGGCTTGACAGCTGCTACGCAGCGGACGCGGATCCTGTAGCAGCTGGCGAAGCCTGCGTTCTTCGGTGAATCGGGAAGCGTCTGCTACGCAGCGGTGTGGTCAAGAAGGTAGGTGTGGTTTGCATTACAAACTTGTCATTGAGTTGTCAGCGTAGCCAGCACCCTCGATTCATACAGTGGAGTCGTCAGTCACCCGCACCGGGTGACGCGCTTTCCACTGATGATGACAAGGGTCGATACCATGAATCCATTGAGCAAACTCTGCCTGATCGCCGCCAGCCTGTTCGTCCTGGGCACCGGTTCCGCCATGGCCGCCACCACCGCTCCGGTCAAAGCCAACAACGTCGTGCTGGTGCACGGTTCCTGGGCCGACGGCTCGAGTTGGTCGGACGTGATTTCCCGTTTGCAGGCGGCTGGCTTGCACGTCACCGCCGTGCAGAACCCGCTGACATCGGTGGCCGATGACGTCGCCGCCACCCAGCGTGTGCTCGATCAACAAGACGGCCCGACCGTGCTCGTCGGCCACTCCTACGCCGGCACCGTGGTCAGCGAGGCCGGGGTCAATCCGAAAGTCAGCTCCTTGGTGTACGTGGCAGCCCGGGCGCCGGATGCCGGGGAAGATTTCGTCGCGCTGTCGGCCAAATACCCGACCATGCCCGTGCGTGCCGGCACTGAAGAACACGACGGATTTGTCAGCCTCAAGCAAGACGCCTTCCTCAAATACTTCGCCAGCGATGTACCTCACGACAAAGCCATGCAGTTGTTCGCGGAGCAGCAACCCATCGCCAAAACCCTGTTCGGCGAGCGCACCACCGCCGCCGCCTGGCACACCAAGCCGTCGTGGTACGCCGTGTCCAGCCAGGACCAGACCATCAACCCGGACCTGGAACGCTTCCTCGCCAAGCGCATGGACGCCACCACCATCGAACTGCCGTCGAGCCACTTGTCGCTGGTCTCCCACTCCAAGGAAATCGCTGACTTGATCCTCGCTGCCGCCGGTCGCCAGCCGTAACCCGACGCCGTTTATTACAACTTTGTCATTGTTCTGTTGGTTGGCTGTTCGGATCGCCTGGTTAACCTGAACTCACTGCCAGGCTCACTCGCCGACAGCCACCTCAAACCTGAAAAGAGAGCACTATCATGAAAATGTACATCCTCGGTTTCGCCGCCCTCCTCGCCACCGGCTCGGCTTTTGCCGATACCCAAAGCACCGCGCCCGTGATCCACGACAAAGACGCAGCCTTCGTCCACCTCGACGTCGCCAAAGTCACCGGCAGTACCGACATTTCCCAAGCGTGCGGCATAATCCCCGCGCAACTGAGCTACCTCGACCATCAAGGTCGCCAGCATGAGCTGGATTACCTGGTCCAGGGCAGCGGTTGCACCAATGAGCATTGATCGTCATCCCTGCGTACCGGCAGATGAACGGGCTACACTGGCGGCACCGGTATGCCGCTGTAGCCCGCCCGCGCGGCGCTGAATTCAGCTGACTTCAAACCAGGCAGAGCCCATGAACATTCTTGTCGTCGAAGATGAACCCAAGGCTGGTAATTACCTGCTCAACGGCCTGCAGGAACTCGGTTACACCGTGAGCCTGGCTCGCGATGGCGTTGATGGCTTGCACCTGGCCCTGGAGCACGATTTCGATGTGATCGTACTCGACGTGATGATGCCGAAAATGGACGGCTGGGAAGTCCTGCGCCGCCTGCGCAAAGAAGCCGACACCCCGGTGCTGTTCCTCACCGCCCGCGATGACATCGCCGACCGCATCAAGGGCCTGGAATTGGGCGCCGACGATTACCTGATCAAGCCGTTTTCCTTTGCCGAACTGGTCGCCCGCCTGCGCACCCTGACCCGGCGCGGCCCCACCCGCGAAGAAGAACAGTTGCACATCGAAGACTTGCAGATCGACGTGCTCAAGCGCCGCGTCACCCGTGCCGGCACGCGCATCACCCTGACCAACAAAGAGTTCGCCCTGCTGCACCTGTTCGCCACGCATCAGGGTGAAGTGCTGTCACGCTCGATGATCGCCTCACGGGTCTGGGACATGAATTTCGACAGTGACACCAACGTGGTGGACGTCGCCGTGCGGCGTTTGCGATTGAAGATCGACGACCCGTTCCGGCTGAAGTTGATCCACAGCGTGCGCGGTATCGGTTACCGCTTCGATACACAGCCATGAATGGCCTGTCGAAGCTGCGCCACTCCCTGACGCTGCGCCTGGCGCTGGTGTTTGCGTTCCTCGCGTTTGTCTCGCTGACGGCTCTGGGCGTGGCGTTGTACCGCGATCTGGAACGCGAATTGATCCGCCGCGATGACGCGGCATTGATCAACCGCATCGATCAATTGCGCACATTTCTTAACGACAGCAATACCCTTGAGCTGATTCGCACCAAGCCTGCGCTGTTTCAGAACATGCTCGGTAACCACGAGGCGCTGTTAAGCATCAGTGCGCCCGGGCGACCGCCATTGCTGGTGGTCAATCCGGGCAATCTGAACATGCCCGCGTTGGCCCCCATGGCTATCGACCATCCGTTGAGCCTGAGCGATGTGCAGCATTTGCCCAACGTGAACGGCGTGCCCTTTTCGGCACTGGCGGCGACTATCGACTCTGGCGATCAAGGCACCCTGCAAGTGGTGACCGGGCGCCTGATGACCGAACGCACGGCGGTGCTCGCCAGCTACCGCTTCAATGTCTACCTGTTCGCCAGCCTGGCGGCGATTCTGCTGGCGCTGTCCGGTTACATCCTGGTGCAACGCGGTCTGTTGCCTTTGCGCCGCGTGGCCCGGCATGCCCACGGTATCGGCGTCGGCAACCTCGGCGAACGCCTCGACAGCCAGGGCGCACCGCTGGAGTTGCTGCCGATGATCGAGGCCTTCAATGCCATGCTCGACCGCCTCGGTAAAGGTTTCGTGCAACTGGGCCAGGTGTCCACCGACATGGCCCATGAGCTGCGCACACCGATCAACAATCTGCTGGGCGAAACCCAGGTCGCCTTGCAGCAAAACCGCAGCATCGAAGCCTATCAACAGTTGCTCGCCTCCAATGTCGAGGAACTGGAAAGGCTGGCGCGCATGCTCGACAACATGCTGTTCTTGGCCCGCACCGACCCGGCCAGCGCCCTGCGCCAGCGCCAGGAGCTGGACGCGGCCGATGAAATGGAACGCATGGCCGACTACTTTGAAGGGCTCGCGGCGGATGTCGGTATCCACATCAACGCCCAAGGCAGCGGCGTGATCTGGGCCGAGCCGATGCTGCTGCGTCGCGCCCTGGCCAACCTCTGCGCCAATGCCATCAAGTACGGCGCGGCGGACTCCGAACTGTCGATCTGCGCCACGCCGACCGCCGACGGCATTCACTTGCAGGTGCGTAACCGTGGCCAGACGATCCCCGCTGAACACCTGCCACGGTTGTTCGAACGTTTCTACCGTGTCGATGAATCCCGCGAACGCTCGGCGCAATCCAATGGCCTGGGGCTGTCGATCGTGGCGACGATCATGCAACTGCACAATGGCGGGTACAGCGTCACGAGCACCGATGGCGTGACCTGCTTCGAGCTGTTTTTCCCGGCACGGCGGGTAGGCGAGTAGACAAACATTCAAAAGATCGAAGCCCGCGGTGATCTCCTGTAGGAGCTGCCGCAGGCTGCGATCTTTTGATCTTGCCGTTGTGCATCCGACCAATAAACCTTCGATTGTGTGAGTCATGACCTAACCTCATAGGCTGAATGACACACAACCAGTCGAGCAAGCCGATGCGCAATGCTTTGAGCTTCGTGATTCTCATCGCTTTATTGTTCGGACCGAACGCCGGGATGCTGTCGGCGGCGCAAGCTCTGGATCCCTCTTCCGCCTCTGGCACGCCCGCGCCCACCAGCGTGTCAGAGGGCGATCTGGACGCGTTGATGGGGCAACTCAGCACGCTCAAACAGCAGGTGTCACTGGCCAGCAATTACAGCCAGCTGGAAGCCCCGCAGGATCTGGTCCAGGCCCTCATCCGGGAAATTGATCGGCTGACAGCGCTGGTCATGCCCGAGCAGGCACAGTTGCAGGCGCAGTTGGGCGTGTTGGGACCCACGCCGCTGGCCGATGCCGGGCTCGAAAAATCTGAAATCGCCGCGCAACGGATAGCCCTGACCGAACAAAAAATCCGCGTCGACGCCCGCCTGAAAACCCTGGCAACCCTCAAGACCAGCGCCGCCGAACTGTTGATCCAGATTGCCGCCATCCGCCGCAGCCTGCTGGAAACCGAAGTAACCCAGCAAACCCGCAGCGTCCTCAACCCCTGGTTCTGGGCACCGTTGTTCAACCCGCCGGCGGACGACCGGCAGAAATTTCGCGCATTCATCCAGGAGATCGGCGCGACGCTGGCCGCCGCGTGGCGGCCGGGCGAGCGTCTGTTGACCAGCCTGTTGCTTGCCGTGGCCGTGGCCTTCTGGATATTCGGTCGCCGGGTGGCCGAACGCGGACTGACCTGGTTGTGCATTCACCGAATGCCCGAAGGTCGCCTGCGACGCAGCGCCCTGGCGCTGGCTTCGGTCATAGCGACGATCTTGTCGGCGTGGATTGCCCTGCAATTGCTGTTTTTTACCGTCACTCGAGAGCTGCCATTGACGCCGCAGCTGATGGGGTTTTCTCAGGACTTTGAAAAGATCGTCTACACCTGCGTGATGATCACCGGCCTGAGCCGCGCGCTACTGTCCACCGAACACCCTTCCTGGCGGCTGCCGGCCTTCGCCGACCCCCTCGCGCTGGTGCTCAAGCCCTATCCCCTGCGCTTGGCCGGTGCGCTGCTGGTGCTGGTGTCGCTGGCGCAAATGACCAATGCCACCGGCATGAGCACGCAGATGGTGATTTCTGTCAGGGGCTTTGTTGCATTGGTCATTTCGGCATTGATCGCGACGTTGCTGGTGCGTGTCAGCAAAACCCGCCGGGCGATGGTCATGGCCGGCACGGCCCCCGAAGGAGGTCGAACGCTGGCCGGGGTGATCTATGCCGTTGCCAGCATTGCGATTGTGGTTTCGTTCCTGGCCTTGATGATCGGCTATGTGTCGCTCTCGCGCTTCATCACGTATGAGTTGGTCTGGTTTTTCATCATCTTTGCCGGCTTCTACTTGCTGATCCAACTGCTCAGGGACGGCTGCGAGTTCCTGTTTTCGCCGCGATATTCCACAGGTAAAGCCATCAAGCAGCTGCTGGGCATTGGCGATACACGCCTGGAGCAGATTTCGATCATCCTCTCCGGCGCCGGTCGCGCCGCCCTGCTGCTGATCGCGCTGATCACCTTGCTGGTGGGTGGGGTCGGTTCGACGCTAAGCCAACTGGCCACCAACATTCTGGCCATCCTCGGCGGTGATGGCCTGCGCAAACTGAACATCGTCCCTGCCAACCTGTTGCAAGCCTTGCTGGCATTGATCATCGGCGTCTACCTGATCCGTTCACTGCGCCGCTGGCTGGACAATGAGTTCCTGCCGAAAACCGAAATGGACCCCGGCATGTGTGCCTCGCTCAGCACCTTGTTCTCCAACATCGGCTACGCCTTGGTGTTGCTGTTGATGCTGTCTTCGCTCGGCGTGAAATGGACCAACCTGGCCTGGATCGTCAGCGCACTGTCGGTGGGCATCGGCTTCGGCTTGCAGGAGATCGTCAAGAACTTCGTCTCGGGCATCATCCTGTTGACCGAGCGCCCGGTGAAGGTCGGCGATCTGATCAGCATCAGCGGCGTCGAGGGCGACATCCGCCGCATCAACGTACGCGCCACCGAAATTCAGCTGGCCGACCGCTCCATCGTTATCGTGCCTAACTCGCAGTTGATCTCGCAGAATTTGCGCAACGTCACCCTGGGCGGCAGTGCCCAAGGGGTGGCGACGCTCGAACTGATGTTCCCGCTGGACATCGACCCGGAGCAGGTGCGCAGCCTGCTGTACAACACTTACGTCGAGCACGAGGCGATTCTGGAGAAACCGGCGCCGGTGGTGCGCTTCAGCCAGCTCAAGCCTGAAGGCATTACCCTCACCGTGACCGGTTATGTCAGCAGCCCGCGCATGGTGCTCGCGATCAAGAGTGAGCTGCTGTTTGAGATTCTCAAGCAGCTGAGCACCGCCGGGATTGAACTGGCAAAACCCCCTGCGGCGTGACGCCAACCACCCTGTAGGAGCTGTCGAGTGAAACGAGGCTGCGATCTTTT
Source organism: Pseudomonas azerbaijanoccidentalis (assembly GCF_019145495.1). GTDB lineage: Bacteria > Pseudomonadota > Gammaproteobacteria > Pseudomonadales > Pseudomonadaceae > Aquipseudomonas > Aquipseudomonas azerbaijanoccidentalis. The sequence goes on from NZ_JAHSTU010000001.1 coordinate 1,179,806, forward strand.
GATCTGGTTTCGAAAAACCAAAATAAAAAGATCGCAACCTTCGGCAGCTCCGACAAGTAGAACATCAATGCGCGATGCACACCGATTTGAGCTCGGTGTAAGCCTCGATCACAGCGCGACCGAACTCACGGCCCATACCGGATTGCTTGACCCCGCCAAATGGCATGGCCGGGTCGAGCAGCACGTGGGCGTTGACCCACACCGTGCCGGCTTCGATGCGTGGCACCAGATTCATGGCTTTGCCCAGATCGTTGGTCCACAGGCTGGCAGCCAGGCCGTAGCGGTTGTCGTTGGCCAGCGCGATGACCGCGTCTTCATCGTCGAACGGCATTACACCCAGCACCGGACCGAACACCTCTTCGCGGGCCACGGCCATGCTGTGGTCGATGTCGGCCAGGATGGTCGGTTGCACAAAGAAACCGTCGCCTTCGATCAACTCGCCACCCGTGACCACGCGCGCACCTTCCTTGCGCGCCAGTTCAATGTGCTTGAGCACGCTTTGCTGTTGCTTGCGCGATACCAGCGGGTTGATCGCGGCATCACAGTTCATGCCGTCGCCAATCGGCATCGACGAGACCGCTGCAGCCAGGGCTTCGACGAACTGGTCGTGAATCGAGCGATGCACGTAGAAACGCGAGGCCGCTGCGCACACCTGGCCGTTGTTCAGCAGACCGCCGAGAATCGCGCCCTGCACGGCTTTTTCGATGTCGGCATCGGCGAGCACGATCATCGGGTTTTTGCCGCCCAGTTCCAGGGAGAAACGCGTCATGTTTTCCATGCACGCCACGCCGACGCTTTTGCCCACGGCGGTGGAGCCGGTGAACGACACTTTGCTCACCAGCGGGTGCGAAGTCAGCACGCCACCCACCGAGGCACCGCCACCGGTGACGACGTTGAACACGCCGGCCGGAATCCCGGCTTCGAGGGCCAGCTCAGCCAGACGCATGGCGGTCAACGGGGTTTCCATCGCCGGTTTGATGATAACGGTGCAACCGGTGGCCAGCGCCGGCATCAATTTCCAGGCGGCAATCAGCAGCGGGAAGTTCCACGGCACGATGCCGACGACCACACCCACCGGCTCACGCTTGGTGAATGCAGTGAACTTGGCACCCGGTGGCAGCGGGATCGACACATCGAAGGTCTGGCCTTCGATCTTGGTCGCCCAGCCGGACATGTAGCGCATGAACTCCACGGTGGCGTTCAAATCCAGCGCGCGGGCCATGTTGATCGACTTGCCCTGGCTCAGGGTTTCCAGTTGCGCGAGTTCTTCAGCGTGCTCTTCCACCAGGCGGGTGAAATTCAGCAGGATGCGTTCTCGGTCGGCCGGACGCAGGCTCGACCAGACGCCGGACTTGAACGCCTTGTGCGATGACTGCACGGCACGCTCGACGATTTCCAGCGGCGCGTCCAGGGTTTCGCACAGGGTCTGCCCGGTGGCCGGGTTGACCACGGCAATGCGTTCGCCTTCGGCAAACACCCATTGCCCGTCGATGTAGCAACCGTGACGACGGTCGAGGAATGCAGCGACCTGCGGCAGAATTTCAACGTTGCTCATAAATCACCTTTCGTTAAGACGAATTGTTCAGGCGGCAAATCCGGCTGATTAGTGTTGTTCTTTGAGGTAGCAAACGACCGCCTGGCGATCGTCTGCCGAGGCCAGCCCCATGTAGGGCATGTAGGTGCCAGGCACATAAGCCTGGGGTTGGGTGATGAGTTGTTCGATGTTCTCGGCTTGCCAGTCGATGTTCTTGCTGCGCATGGCCTGGGAATAGTTGAAGCCTTCCAGCGAGCCGGATTTGCGCCCGACCACACCGGCCAGGTTCGGCCCCATCATGCCGGTCGTGCCTTTGCTCACCGCATGGCAGACCCCGCATTCATTGGCGAACACTTCGGCGCCCCGGCTTTGTACCGGTGCGCAATCGGCAGCCAGTGCGGCCTGGGCCAGGGTCAATGAGAGCAAACCAATGAGGGGCAAACGCAGGGAGGTGAACATAAGAAACGACCTTGAAAATCCACGCGCCCGCCAACAGACGAACGCCAACACTGAAAGCGCCGGGGCAACGGTGCTCCGGCAGGTTGAGCTGGATTGTCGGCGGTCGCTGACGCGCAGGATTTGCCCTGCGTGCCAGTTATGTTGGCGCTTCTGCCAAACCGACCAATCTGGCACGCACGACCAACTAATTGGCAAACAGGCAAAAGGCTGAAAAAAGGGCGCGACTTAGTATCCGGGCAGACCGCAAACCTGCGCTCAAGAACAAGAACGGATGCCACACCATGCTCAAGTCCCCCTTGCTTCGCCTTTCGACTCTCGCGCTGATGATCAGCGCCGGCCAGGCTGGAGCCTATGAACTCTACGCCGATGACGACAGTCACCTGAACGCTACGCTGGAAGCGGTTTTCGGCGTTTTCCACAGTCAGGAAAACTACGCCCTGTCGGGTCGTCTCGATGAAGGTTCGTCGTCGTGGCGCGAGGGCTACATCAAGTACGGCCTGAGTTTCGACCAGGGCCTGGCCGGTGTCGGCACGGCGTATGGCGCGGCAAACATGCTCAGTTCCGGCACCTGGGGTGACGGCGATGCGGCCGGCTTCAGTGACGGTTCAGAACGCACCACCAAGTTCGAAGACGCCTACCTCGGCTGGCGCTCGTCCGACCTGTTCCCGGCGCTGGGCGCCGATGGCATCGACCTGTCGTTCGGTCGCCAGAACATCATGGTCGGCGACGGTTTCCTGATCAACGGCGATGCCCTGAACCTGGGCAAAGGCCTGGCCGATGGTGAGTTCAACCGTGGCGGCGCCTACTGGCTGGCCGCGCGCAAGGCTTTCGACGAAACCGCCGTGTTGCGCATCGGTGGCAAGGAAGGCTGGCGCGGCGACCTGATGTGGCTCAAGTCCAACAACCGCGCCCAAGCCATGACCGAAATGTACGTCGGCACCCTGGAGCACGTGTCTGAGGTCGGCACCGTCGGCTTGACCTACATCGACACCAAAGACATCGACGAACAATACGCCTCCCCCGCGCAACTCGAACGCGACGGCATGAAAACCTACAGCCTGCGCGCGACCGGCAACGCCGGGGTCAAAGACTTGTTCCTCTCCGGCGAATACGCCAAGCAGGACAAACCGCACACCGCCACCGAAGACGCCTGGTACCTGGAAGCCGGCTGGACTTTCTCCGACGCGCCATGGACGCCGTATGCCGGTTACCGCTACAGCCGTTTCTCGGAAGGCTACGACACGTTGTTCTACGGTTTCAGCCGCGGTTTCGGCACCTGGTTCCAGGGTGAAGTGGCGGGTAACTATGCCGGCCCGTTCAACAGCAACTCGCGCATCCAGCAACTCAAATTCACCGTTACACCGCTGGAGAACCTGACCGTCGGCGCGATGTACTTCAACTTCGACACCATCGACCGTGACCTGGGCAACACCGATGGTCACGAAATCGACCTGTACGCCGAATGGCACCTCAACGACCACATCACGGTGATGCCGCTGGTGGGTCTGTTCCAGCCAGACAAGAGCGCCGACCAGGGTGGTACGCAGTTGGGCAACAACGACAAAAACCTCTACAGCCAACTGATATTCGCCACGACTTTCTAAACTCGCCGGCGGTCGCACACGACCTGTAGGAGCTGCCGCAGGCTGCGATCTTTTGATCCTGTTTTTAAAAGTCAAAAGATCGCAGCCTGCGGCAGCTCCTACGAGTTCGTGACAGCAGTGCAATTGCTTTCCAAGGAAAAAGGTATTTCCAATGCAGAAAAGATTCCTCACGATCCAGAGCAAAATCGCCCTGCTCGCCGGCCTCTGCCTGCTGTTGGTGGTGGGTCTGTTGATGGGGTTGTCGCTCTATCAAACCCATAAAAGCAGCCAGCAAGTGGCGACGGCCAGTGGCGACATGCTCGCCGATGCCGCCAAGGAACACATGCAGGCGCTGGGCAAAGTGCAGGCCATGCAGGTGCAACGCACCTTCATGCAAACCCATGAGTTCGGCCAGGGGCTGTCGCGGTATTTGCTTTACCTCAGGCAACTTCAGCATCAGGGCCATCTGTCCCGCCAACAACTGCGCCAGGAGCTGAGTACCCAGCTTCACCAGGCCCTGATCGACAAGCCCGACCTGCTCGGGCTTTACGTCATTTTTGAACCCGACGCCCTAGACGGTGCCGACGCCGGTTTCGCCGACAAAGCGGATCTGGGCAGCAACGAAACAGGACGCTTCTCCCTCTACTGGGTGCAGAGCAAACCCGGCGAGCTGCAAGCGGTGATCGGCGACGAGGGCCTGCTCGCCAACACCGAGCCCGGCCCGAGCGGCGCACCGTACAACGCCTTCTACACCTGCGCCCGCGACACCCGTCAGGCTTGCGTGCTGGAACCGTACTTCGACGAAGCATCCGGAAGCCGCAAACTGGTGACCAGCGTGGCCTTCCCTTTGCTGGAGAACGGCAAAGTCATCGCCGTGGTCGGCCTCGACATCAACCTCGCCGCGCTGCAAAAGAACAGCGAAGCCAGTGCGCTGGAACTGTTCGACGGCCACGGCCAGATCAGCATCGTCAGCCCCCGGGGTGTGATCTCCGCCGATAGCCAGGACATCAACCGTCTCGGCCAACCGATGGACAATACCGAGGTGATGGACGCCTTGCGTCAGGGCCAGCCAAAAGTGTTTGTCGACCCGCAACAGATCAAGGTCCTCGAACCGCTGCCACCGATTGCCGGCGCCGCGCCGTGGGGCGTGTTGGTCGGCGTGCCGCAGGACGTGTTACTGGCGCCCGTGACCACCCTGCAAAAGGAGCTGGACGCCCAAGGCGTGCAAAGTACGGCGCTGGAGTTGTTGCTGGGGGGTGGTTCTGCCCTGCTCGGCCTGCTGTTGATCTGGTACACCGCCCAGCGCATCACTCGACCGTTGCAAGTGCTGACGCGAGTCATGGAGGACATCTCACTCGGTGAAGGCGACCTGACCCGACGCCTGCAAGTGCAGTCGCGCGATGAAATCGGTCAGCTGGCCACCGCGTTCAACCGTTTCGTGGAGCGCATCCACCACTCGATTCGCGAAGTGTCGTCCGCGGCCCTCGGCGTCAACGAAGGTGCGCGCCGGGTGCTCGATGCATCCAATTCGTCGTTGAGCAACTTCGACGATCAGTCCAGCCGCACCAACAGCGTGGCCGCCGCGATCAACCAGTTGGGCGCCGCAGCGCAGGAGATCGCGCACAACGCCTCCGATGCCTCGCATCAGGCTTCCGCGGCACGGCAACAGGCCGAAGACGGACGCCAGGTGGTGCAACGCACGATCGAGGTGATGAATGAGCTGTCGGGCAAGATCAGTGCTTCGTGCGCCAACATCGAAGTGCTCAACGACAAGACCGTGAACATCGGGCAGATCCTCGAAGTGATCAAGGGCATCTCGCAGCAGACCAACTTGCTGGCGCTCAACGCCGCGATCGAAGCGGCCCGCGCCGGTGAAGCGGGACGCGGTTTTGCCGTGGTCGCCGACGAAGTTCGCAGCCTCGCCGGACGCACCCAGGCCTCGGCGCTGGAGATCCAGCAGATGATCGAAGAGCTGCAAGTCGGCGCCCGCGACTCGGTCATCACCATGACCGAAAGCCAGCAGCACAGCGAAGAAAGCGTCACCATCGCCAACCTCGCCGGCACCCGCCTGGGCAGCGTCACCCAACGGATCGGCGAGATCGACAACGTCAACCAGTCCGTCGCCGCCGCCACCGAGGAACAGACCGCCGTGGTCGAAGCCTTGAACGTCGACATCACCCAGATCAACACCCTGAACCAGCAAGGCGTGGAAAACCTGCAAGCGACGTTGCGCGCGTGTACCGAACTGGAGCAGCAGGCCGGGCGGTTGAATCAGTTGGTGGGGAGTTTTCGGATCTAACGTTTGTGTTATCTGACACTCCGTCTTCGCGGGCAAGCCCGCTCCCACAGTGATGTGTGGTGTACGCAAATTTTGCAGTCACCGCTAAAACCTGTGGGAGCGGGCTTGCCCGCGATGGGGCCGGCACTGGCTACCTCAACTGTTAAACAGAGGAAAGATCCATCTTGTAACCCGCCCCCGGAGCACCCTCGTGTAACGCCGCCTGTATTTTTGAGTACAAACTATTTGCCTCGGCCGCGGTGATTGAGCGCGAACAATCACGCAGTACAACGCGCAGCAGCACATTCTCCTGCCCAGGCAACATCCCCAGACGATCAATTGCCTGTGGCGGTAGATCAGAAATTTGCCAACGCCCCTTGATGTTCATCTCTTCGATCCAGTCAGAACAATCGCCAGCAGCCTGCAACATTTTTTCGGTCAATATTTCTTCGCTTTGTCCCGGTGTCACAGCTAACGAAATGTCGCGAGCAATCGAAGGCAAACGTGAGACGGCGTTCCACGGATTCAAATCATGCATTTGCGCCCTCACTCGTTCGTTCTGGTCACGCAACAAACGAATATCCGGGATACCTTTGCGCAGCATGGTCAGGCGATCCAGGCCCATTCCCAAGGCCAGACCTCCATGAAGCAAAGGATCAATCTCCAACCGTTCCAATAAGGATTTGGCAATTCGACCGCACTCCAGGACCTCCACTGGAAAACCATCATTCAGCACATTCACTTCGATCCCGCCCTCGGTGTAGTGATGCGGGCTGTCGCTGTAGATCCAGGTTTTGTCTGGCACGCAAGCGTGAAGAACATCGTTTACCAGTCGCAACAAGTGCTCATGAGTCGCCAACTCAGGATCACCGAGAACCCAAATATCCATCTGATGCGGTTCCGCACAATGCCAGCGGTCCCGGGTATCGCGACGGAATGTGATGCCAGGGGCGGCTAATAATATGGTCTGCCCTGACTGTCGTATTTTGGCCGCTCGCTGAAGTGCCGCCGGAATATGACTAGTGGTTTGCGTACGCAGCAAAGAGCATGCATCAACCCATCGGGTGTGCGCACTTCCAAGAGTGATTTCGGATGGGTCGTAACCCAGCAATCCGTAGTTTTCCTCCGCCGAGACAATTCTCGCTCCAGTCTGAACTTGGGCTGGCGGCCAACCCTGATCAACCAATCCCTGAAGGATGCCAGTGAGTAATAAACGGACGGCGTGATCGGGTGCCGCTGGTTCTGTTAAATCGGTCAGCAACATGGCTTTTTGTATGGATGTTTGTGTCAGATACTTTTTGGTTTCCTGCACTGAATAGGCCCCTAAAAACAGTTGATGGTTGAGACCGTCTAAAAATCGGCCCCAAAAATCAACCTAACGAGTTCTATTCGTCGCCGACAACCAAAACTCAACGAAACAACCAGATTTCAGAAGGAGACTACAGATATGCCTTACACAAATAACCTGCCCTAGCGCACATGAGCGATTAAAAGCATTATTAATTCTAAAAAACTAAAAATAAATAGTTCAAGACCTCAAAAAAATCTGTATTAATTATTCCGCGCCTCAAATTCACCGAGGAGCACATAACCAAAAAATTGAAAAAGGATGATCAAATGACTAACGAAATCACAACAAAAGAAAAACTCAACCGCATCACTTCCGGTCCGGAAAACTTTGGCTGGGCTCCACTGGCATGGGCTCACTTTGAAGGATAAATGATGTAAATGGGCGCCAAGGGAGATCTTGCCGCCCATCGACTAAACAGGGAGGTATTCATGTCCATATCAACAATGACAAAAACACTCTTTGGTGTAGATCAGCCTGCGATAATCGCCGACTCTCAATCATTCCTGCAGGAATGTTCAAAACTAGGATTCAAGACCGCCAACATATCCCACATTAATAAGTTACCGAAACACAGCATTGTTTTCTCTTTTTCCAATGACGCAGCAAAACGGGTGTTTGAGCTAGCAAATAACACAGAAAGCAAGAAGTGTGTTTTTTGCGCAACACAGGTATTCGATCCAACACTGGATAGCGCCCTTTATAGCTTGGACCTTCTATTGAAGAGTGACTTTGAGCAGGCATTAATCGCACAGAGGCGTGTGTTGAGCAGGCTGAATTCAAACGACTCATTTGCTATGACTGGAAATGGTGCCAATGCGCAGATAGAGATTTTTTCACACGCACAGCCCTATGCGTTGATTTCGGAAGATATTGAGGAAAACTTTATCCAGTCTGTAGCGGAATTTTTCGAAGTTCATTACGCCCACATGAATCCAAAAACCCCAAGTCCATTTTCCTTTCATGGAACCTTGGAAATTTCCGGCATACTCACAGTCCTCAGAAAACCCAATCCAACCCTGCCATCAGGATTGAAAATTGCTTTAAGATGGTTAAGCGATCTGATATCTGAAAATGGGGCCACGCTTTCCGTTACGAACAACGTCATTACATCATTAAAAACAAATAATGATGAGCATGTGAAATTACTTGATCTGGCTGCGGGCCATCGAGGCCTAAAATTGACAGAATTCGCCATCGGCGTGAACGAGAACATCGCGACGAGCATTAATTACAAAACCAACTCTCAATTAAACGAAGGCATCCGTGGAGTTCACCTTGCTATCGGGGATGGATCTTCTGGTTATCACATTGACTTCCTCAGCCCAGAAGTAAACGTAACTCCCACGTATCGATAGCTGCCTACATCAATGGTGTCTGACATGCCGCCATCGCTAGCAGGCTGGCACCCACATGGCCCGTGTCGAATCTGGCACCCACAACCAACCACATGGCATGCACGCAAACATGCCGCTCAACCCCCCCGGCGTAGTATCGAAACAGCCGCCTCCAGTGGGCGGCAAAGCAACGCTGAACCCTTCCATTTCTCACTAAAACAATAAATCGGCCTTCGGGTCGCGGGAGACTTTTGTGCTTAAGAAAAGTGCGTTGGGCTGGCCAAAAATCGCCGGCCTCGGAATTGCGTTGGTGGTGGCCGGGCAGTTTTCCGGCTGGAACTTCGGGTTGGCGGCCGGTGGCTGGTTGAACATGCTGATCGCCACGCTGTTGATGGCCCTGCTCTGCGGTGGCCTGGCGTTGTGCGTGGCGGAACTGTCCACGGCCCTGCCCAGCGCTGGCGGTGTGTTTGTTTATGCGCAAAGTGCCTTCGGGCCGTTTGTGGGTTATCTGGTTGGCGTGGCTTGTGCGCTGGCACTAGCCATCGGCACCGGTGCGGCGGCGACATTCATTTGCGCCTACACCGAATCGATTTTCGGCTTCGGAGGCTGGCCGGTGAAGATCGCCCTGTTCGTGGTGATCATCGGCATTCATCTGCGCGGTGTCGGTGAGGCCATGGGGCTGACGTTCATTGCTGGCGTGATCGCTGTCGTCGCGCTGCTGACCTTCGGCGTGGCCATGGCGCCGCATGTTGAACTGGCCAACCTGCTGACATTGCCAGCCAATGTCACAACGCCGGTCAGTCTCGGCGGCATCTTCGCCTGCGTGCCGTTCGCCATTTGGCTGTTCATCACCGTCGAGCAAACCGGCTCGGCGGCGGAAGAAGCTGCCAACCCCGGTCGCACCATGCCCCGCGGCATTCTCGCGGCCATCGGTACGTTACTGGTGACTGCTTTGGTCGTGCTGGTGTGCGCACCGGGCGCCGGCGGTGTCGAGCTGGTGGGCTCGGCGGGTGATCCGCTGTACGCGGCGATGTCCAGCAATAGCGCGTTCGGTGAAGGCTCGTGGCTGGCCAAGGTGATTGGCTGCGGCGGCGTGTTCGGCCTGATCGCGACATTCTTTTCACTGGTCTACGCAGCGTCGCGGCAACTGTTCGCCATGGCCCGCGATGGTCTGTTCCCACAATGGCTGGGCAAGACCGGCAAACGCGGCACGCCTTATCCGGCGCTGTTGCTGATCGGCGTGATCGGCCTGCCGCTGTCGGCAATAGACCCGGCCACCGTAATGCTCGCGGTCGTGCTGCTGCTCAACGTTTGTTACCTGTTCATTTTCGGCGCCTACCTGCGCATCAAAAACAGCCAGCCTGACTTGCCACGCCCGTTCACTTTGATCGGCGGAAAACTGGTGGCCTGGCTCGGCCTGGCCCTGACCCTGGTGGTGATCGCCGCCTGCTTCCAACTCGACATGCTGATGCTGATCGCCCTCGCGGTGACCTTCACCCTGTGCATTTTCAATTACCTGCTGCGCACTCGCCGCAGCGTTATCGAGGTTCCAGACCATGCCTGAAGACACTCTTCTGCAACGCCGCCATCGCGTACTCGGCAGTGCTTCGCCGCTGTTCTACGACAAACCGCTGCACCTGGTGCGCGGCGAAGGCGTCTGGCTGTTCGATGTCGATGGCCGGCGCTACCTCGACGTCTACAACAACGTGCCCTGCGTCGGTCACTGCAACCCCCACGTGACCGACGCCATGCACCGCCAGGCCACCACGCTGAACATCCACACCCGCTACCTTGATGAGCAAGTGGTGCGTTACGCCGAACGTCTGACCGCCACCTTCGCCGAGCCGCTGGACACCGCGATGTTCACCTGCACCGGCAGCGAGGCCAATGAGCTGGCGCTGCGCCTGGCGCGGTTCGCCAGCGGCGGCACCGGCATCATCGTCAGCGACTACAACTACCACGGCAATTCGGCGTCGCTGGCCGAGGTCACCACCGCCCTGCCCTCGCCGGAACCCTTCGCCGCCCATGCCCGTGCGGTGCCGATTCCCTGCCTGTACCACGCACCGGCCGGCACCACTGAGCTGCAACTGGCCGAGGAATACGCGGCGAACATCGCGGCGGCGATTGCCTCGATGCAGGCCCAGGGCATTCGCCCGGCTGCGCTGCTGATCGACACCCTGTTCGCCAACGAAGGGTTGCCGCGGGTGCCGGCCAGTTTCGTCAACAAGGCTGCGGCGCTGATCCGTGCGGCGGGCGGTTTGTTCATCGCTGACGAAGTGCAATCGGGTTTCGGGCGCACCGGCGATCACCTGTGGGGTCATCAGGCCCACGGCGTAGTGCCGGACATCGTCACCCTTGGCAAACCGATGGGTAACGGCTATCCGCTGGCCGGGTTGATCACCCACAAGGCCTTGGTCGAATCGTTCGGGCGCCACGCCATGTACTTCAACACGTTCGGCGGCTCGCCCGTGGCGGCGGCGGTCGGTATGGCGGTGCTCGATGTGATTGAGCAACAGCAACTGCTGAGCAACGCGAAGCGCGTCGGCGCTTATGTGCAGCAACGCCTGCAAGCGTTGGCCGCCAAGCACTCGATCATCGGCGATGTGCGCGGCAAGGGTCTGTTCTTCGCCATGGAACTGGTGCGCGACCACGCCAGCAAGGAACCGGCCGGGCTGGAGGCGCGCAAGGTGGTCAACGACATGCGCGAGAACGGCGTGCTGATCAGCAAGATCGGCGCCGGCGACAACATTCTCAAGTTACGCCCGCCGCTGGTGTTCAGCCGCGATCACGCGGACTTGTTCGTCGACACCCTGGACCACGCCCTGAGCGCCATTTGAGGCCCTGACATGAATGAATTCCACACCCTCCCCCACGATCAGCAAGTCAGCCGTCTGCACGAACTGGCGCGCCATGCCCTGCAACAGTGGGACGGCGAGTTCGCCGAGATAGAACTGGTGAAATTCCGCGAGAACGCGGTGTTCTCGGCTCGCCGTCACGATGGCCAGCGCGTCGCCCTGCGCATCCATCGCAACGGCTATCACTGCGAAGCCGCGCTGCGTTCCGAGTTGCAATGGATGGAGGCGCTGGCCAGTGCGGGTATCACCGTGCCGCAAATCATCCGTGCGCAGAATGAGCGTCACCTGATCGAAGTCACCCACCAGGCCATCGGCGAGGCGCGACACATCGACATGCTCGCCTGGCTGCCCGGCGCCACCGCAGGCACTTCCGAAGCCGGGGTGCAGGCCGATACCGAAATCGAATTTCTATTCAACGAAGCCGGTGCGATTGCCGCGCGTATTCATCTGCATTCGGCGGACTGGCAGCAGCCGGACGAATTTGTCCGGCATGCCTGGGATGAAGAAGGCTTGATCGGTGCCAATCCGTTCTGGGGGCGCTTCTGGGAGCTTGCGCAGCTCAGCGATGCGCAGCGGGATTTACTGCAGCAGGCCCGGCGTACGGCGCGCAAGGACTTGCGCCAGTACGGTCGGCATTTGGGCAACTTCGGCATGATTCACGCCGATCTGGTGCCTGAGAACCTGCTGGTCGAAGGCCCACAGCTACGCCTGATCGACTTCGATGACGCCGGGTTTGGCTGGCACATGTTCGAGCTGGCCACGGCATTGTACTTCTGCCTGGATGACCCGCGATATGAGCAGATCAAAGCGGCGCTGCTTGACGGCTACCACGCGGTCAAACCGCTGACAGAGGCCGATCGCAAGACCTTGGCGCTGTTCCTGATGCTGCGCGGTACCACGTACCTGGGCTGGATTCACACCCGCCAAGGCACACCGACGGCGATTGAGATGGCGCCGATGTTGATTGAGCGGGCTTGTGAGTTGGCTCGGGCGTATCTGCAAGTCTGATACATCGCCATCGCGGGCAAACCCGCTCCCACAGAGATCTCCAGCGAACAGAGCATTTAAGTACGACGCTGTTCCTGTGGGAGCGGGCTTGCCCGCGATGAACGATGACGCGGTCTCAATCAAGCCGCGCTGGCATGCTCAACGCGATGAAACAAGCGGTTGAAATACACCAGACTGTCACGCGGCTCGCGTACGCCGACCTTCGTCAACTCCACGAACATCACCGAATGCGAACCCACTTCCTTGCACTCGCTGATCCGCCCTTCCAGCTGAACCAGCGCATCGCGCAACACCGGCACATCAGCAGCGCCGTCGTCCCACAGGTCCCAGGCAAAGCGCTCTTCCATCGGCACCTTGGTCATGCCGGCGAAGTGGCGCGCCAGCTCTTCCTGCTCGCCACACAGCACGTTGACGCACAGGTGGCCGTTAGTGCGGAACACATCGTGGGTCGCGCTGTTGCGGTTGACGCACACCAGCACGGTGGGCGGCGAGTCGGTGACCGAGCACACAGCGCTGGCGGTGATGCCGCAGCGACCGCCAGGGCCGTTGGTGGTGATAATGTTCACCGCAGCCGGCAGCTGCGCCATGGCGTTGCGAAAGTCGATTTGCTGCTGGCTCAAGTCGGCCATGTCGATGCCCCTTCCTTCAGGAGGACCGCCATCGTGCGGCCCGTAGGTGATGGAACAAGACTAAGGCTGCGGCTACGGCGCAACCATTCTGACGATCCCCATGGTGAGGTTGGGTTTCCGCTAGTCGACTAGGTGGTTTCTTTATCGCAAGGGCCGGCCACAGTGGGTATTCTGCACACTGGCCTCACAAAGATGAGCCGCTGTGTGCCGTACGTTCGCGTGCGAAAACAATAATTAGAAGACTTTCGTGGCAGCCCTGATGGAAACCCGCAAACCGATTGTTTACATCGTTGACGACGACAAGGACCTGCGCACTTCGCTGGCGTGGCTGCTGGAGTCCGTCAGTGTGCAGGCGCAGTGCTTTGCCGGCGCCGAAGAGTTCCTGAGCCAATACGACCCCAAGCAGCCCGCCTGCCTGGTGCTCGACGTGCGCATGCCGGAGACCAGCGGTTTCCAGTTGCAGGAAATCCTCAACCAGCGCGGCAGCACCTTGCCGACCATTTTCGTCTCGGCCCATGGCGACATCCCGATGTCGGTCACGGCAATGAAGAACGGTGCGCTGGATTTCGTCGAGAAGCCCTACAACCCGCAGCAGATGATCGACCGCATCCAGGCCGCGCTGAAGACCGCCGTGCACGCCCAGGCGGACCAGCAGCAGCGTCAGAACCTGCAAGGCAAACTCGCACTGCTGACCACCCGCGAGCGTGAAGTGTTGATGCTGGTGATCGATGGCAAGGCCAGCAAGGTGATCGCCCGGGAGCTGAACATCAGCGTGAAGACCGTTGACGTGCATCGCACCAAGATCAAGGAAAAGATGGGCGTGAGCAGCATCGCCATGCTGGTGCGCGAGGTGCTGCATTTGCCGGTGGATGAGCCGGTGCGGCATTGAGGGATTTGTGGCGGTCATGAGGCCGCCATCGCGGGCAAGCCCGCTCCCACAGGGATCTCGGATGTACGCAACACTTGCGTACGACAACAATCACTGTGGGAGCGGGCTTGCCCGCGATGAACGATAACGCGGTGTCAGACCTGGCTATACCGCTTGCGATAAGCACCCGGCGACACGCCAAAGCGTGATTTGAACGCCGACGAGAAGTAGCTGGAATCCGAGAATCCCCACGCATAACACAACGCCGAGAGCTTCTGCTCGACATCGGCGCGGCGCAGGTTTTCCGCGCAGAAGTCCAGCCGGCGATGCTTGATGTATTGCGCCACCACCAGCCCGCGCTTGGAGAACATCCGGTACAGCCCTCGCACCGACACCCCCACCTCCCGTGCGATCAGCTCGGGGCAAAGCGCTTCGTCACTGATGTGCTGGTCGATGAAAGCGATGATCTTGCGAAATTGCCGCTCGTGGGAATCGCCGCCACTGTCCTGGGCGCTGATGCCCGGCAGCAACAGGCTGGCCAGCGCATCGAGCACGGCCTCGCTTTCCTGCATGTCCAGGCCTTCCTGCTGGCGCGTCTCCAGCACCAGCTTGTTGGCCATCGACGCCAAAGGGCTGCTGGCGGCGATGCGGGTGGCGCAATTGACCGCATTGAAATGCGAGCCACGCTCGACCACCTGACGCGGCAGAATCAACGACAACTGTCGGCAATCATCGTTGTAGATCATGTCGCTCGGACGGCTGGCGTCGATCAAGGCGATGTCTCCACAACCCAGTTGTGCGCGGTTGTCGCCCTGCTCCAGATGCGAGCTGCCACGCAGCTGGAACACCGCGTAATAGTGGCCGTCGCTGCTGGTGCTGACGTCCTTGCTGGTGCGATACAAATGCACGTGCGCCATGTCGACCACACTCAGGTTGATCGCACCGCTGCGAAATTCCGCCAGTTCGCCATAGAAATCGGAGTCCAGTGCCCGGGCATCGAAACGCCCACAGGCCTGGTTCACCTGGCTCAACCAACTTTCGAACGCCTCGTTGCGCACCGTCGATGCTGTAATCATGTCCGCAAAGCCTCACGTGTTTTTGTTGTTATTGCCGACCGCTTCGTCGAGCGGTTCGGTAAAAAAGTTTCGTCTTCCAGCCATCGCCTCCCTCGATGGTCGCCGGGCGCCATTCAACAGGCTCCGGCGTCAGCTTTCCAGTGAAGAAAGCGCTTAGATGTCCAATACCAGACGAGCGGAAAGTGCCCGGGAAACACAGGCGCAAATCTGCTTGTTGGAAGCCTTTTCCTTGTTGGAAAGGCAGTTGTCACGGTGCTCCGGCACGCCGTCAAGCACTTCGACGATGCAGGTGCCGCAGATGCCTTCGCGGCACTCGGTGTCGATGTCGCAACCGTGGGCCTGCAACACGTCGACCAGGCTGGTGTTGGCCGGCACTTGCAGCACCACGCCGGAGCTGGCCAGTTCCACTTCGAAGGTGCCGGCGGGGGCGCTGTTGGCGGCCGGGTCTGCGGCGAAGTGTTCAAGGTGAATCGAATCATCGGAGCGACTGCGCGCAGCCACTTCCACCACTTTGTTCATGAACGGTGCCGGGCCGCAGGTGTAGACGTGGGCCGCCGGATTGGCGCGCTCCAGGCACGCACTTAATGCGCCGTCCAGGTCCGCCGGCTCGATGCCGTAGTGGAACTCAACATGGTCGGCAAAGGTGTTGGCCAACAGCTCGGTAAACGCCGCGTATTGGGCCGAGCGCGCGAAGTAATGCAGGCGATACGGCTGGCCGCTTTCCGCCAGCTTGTAGGCCATGCTCAGCAGTGGCGTGACGCCAATGCCCGCGGCGAACAGCACATGTTCGCTGGCGCTTTCATCGAGACGGAACAGGTTGCGCGGCGCACCCATTTCCAGCTCCATGCCCTCTTCCACTTGCTCGTGCAGCGCCAGCGAGCCGCCACGCGACTGCGCTTCTTTCTTCACTGCCACCAGGTAGGCGCGGCGATCCTGCGGCGGGCTGCACAGCGAATACTGGCGGGTTACGCCGGTCGGCCCGGTGAGGTCGACGTGGGCACCCGGTTCATAGGTGTCGAGCGGCTGGCCGTCACTGCGCACGAGGCGAAAGGAACGGATATCCAGCGCTTCGTCGACGATCCTTTCGATCTTCACCTTCATCATTGCATCACCTGAATACTTATTTTTCGTTTAACACATCACTTGTAGGAGCTGCCGCAGGCTGCGATCTTTTGATCTTGACCTTAAAAACAAGATCAAAAGATCGCAGCCTGCGGCAGCTCCTACAGGGTCATTTTCCGGCCTTTGAATCAGCGCATGAACAAGCCGCCATTGACGTCCAGGCACGCGCCCGTCACGGAGGTCGCGTTATCGGCGATCAGCAGCAACACGCTGTCGGCGATGAACGCAGGGTCTCCGAGGGTGCCGGCCGGGATCATCTTGAGGATCTGTTCCAGACGCTCCGGGGCCACACTTTCACGCACTATCGGCAAGTCCAGCGGGCCCGGCGAAATGCTGTTGACCGTCACGCCCTGAGGCGCCAGTTCACGGGCGAAAACCTTGGTCAGTGTCGCCACGCCACCCTTGGCCGCCGCGTAATGCGCGCCGGTGGCGGTGCCGCCGTTCTGCCCGGCCAGGGACGCGATGTTGACGATTCGGCCGAAGCCACGTTCGGCAAAGTGCGCGCCGAACACCTGGCACGCCACGAAAGTGCCGCGCAGGTTGATCGCCATCGACTCGTCGAACTCTTCCGGCGTGATGTCCATCAACGCCGCGACTTTCGACACACCGGCGTTGTTCACCAGAATGTCGGTGCCGCCCCAGCGCTCGGCAAGCAGATCACGGGCAAGCTGGAACGCCGCTTTGCTGCGCACGTCGAGCTCGATGGCCATGGCGCTGGCGCCGCTGCTATCGAGTTCCAAAGCCAAACGTTGCACGCCATCGAGGCGCACATCCGCCAGACCGACGCGGTATCCCGCGGCATGCAGACGACGGGCGATGCACTCGCCCAGCCCGCGCGAGGCACCCGTTACAAGGGCTACTCGACTCATGATGTTGCCCTCACAAAAGGAAGCCGAGCGCGCTCAGGCTGTCGGTGGAGTTGATCAGGCGCACCACTTTGCGCTCCAGGCTCGGCACACCATCGGTGAAGCGAATGCGGTGGTTCAGGTCGGCCACGAACGGCGTGTGCACGCCGCGCTTGTAGGCGTACAGCAACTGCGCCGAGTTCACTTCGACGATGTCACCGGCCGCTTCCACCAGGCGGAAACGCGAAACCGTGCGAATGGTTTTCGCCGCGTCCACCGCAGACGGCGAGTAGCCGGCGGTCAGGCGTTCGATACGCAAATCACGCATGCGTGCATCGTCGTAGGCGTAGTTGAGCGTTGCTTCGAAATCTTCGGTGTCCGGGTCGATCGGCACGATGTACTTGCCGCTTTCGCTCCACAAGGTCGCCCATTCGGCGTAGTTCTTGTGATCGAGCAGTTCGGCTTCGCGCCAGATGAATTCGATGGCCTGGGCCAACGGGCCGGAAAAACCGTTCAGGGTGTCTTGATTGCTCATTGGCTCATCATCCTTTTCCACATGTCGTAGGCACCGCGCATGCCGCCTTCGTCGGTGGCGTGGCTGACCTTGTCGCCGTTTTCAGCGGTGATTTCGCGGTTCAGGCCGCGGTTGACCAGGATTGGCGCATCGACGCCGGCGTACGAGCCGCGCTGCACGCGGTCCCAGGCCTCGGCATCGTCTGGGCTGCCGAAACCGAACGGGCCCTGGAAGTGTTCGTGGATGCGCATGCGTTCGCGGTTGGCGATTTCCGGGCCGCCGTCCATGCCGAGGGCGACGTGACGGATCTCGGTTTCGGTGACCGACACCGGGCGCAGCACGCGGAAGAACGACATCGACATCGCCACGTTCGGGAACAGGTTCAGGTTGAAACCGGCGCCGTGCAGCGAGCGCACGATGCGACGGACCTGATCGGCCGGCATGGTTTTCGACAGTTCTTCGGTGACGTGAGCAAAGCGTTCCTGCAACTGCTCGGTGCCGTCGTCGTGATCAAGGTCGACGTGCTCCGGCACCATGACCATCACGCTGTGGCCGTTGCCCAGCGAATGGGTCACGGCTTGTTCGTCGGTCATGAACGAGAGCATTTCGGAGGTTTCTTCATCGACCGACGACATGAACGACTTGTGCACGATCGGGAAGTGGTAACCGTCGGTGGTGTTTTCCAGCTGGATCTTCCAGTTGCCCTTGAAGCTGAACTTGTGTTCGCCCTGGGTCTTGATCGGGTAGCCGGCGCCCTGCTTCATGAACAGGTCCATCCAGTGCTTGGCCCCGCCGAGGAAGTCTTCCAGCGGCTCGATCTCGTCGTTGTAGCTGGCGAACACCATGCCGGCGTAGCTTTCGACGCGCAGGCTGGTCAGCGGCAATTCGGATTTTTCCAGGATGCCTTCGTAGCCATCCGGATACGGCAGCGCACGCAATTTGCCGTCCAGGCCATACGACCAGCTGTGGTACGGGCAGGTGAAACCCGTAGCGTTGCCCTTGTGCTTCTCGCACACGGTCGCACCACGGTGGCGGCACCGGTTTTCCAACACATTGATGTTGTTCTTCTTGTCGCGCACGACGATCACCGGGCGACGGCCGATCATGGCGGTTTTGAAGTCGCCGCTGTTGCGCACTTCGCTTTCGTGGGCAACCCACACCCAGGTGCGGTAGAAAATCTTGTCCAGTTCGGCTTCGAACAGCGCCGGGTCGTTGTACAGCGAGACGTCAACGCGGTCGTGCTGGACCAGCTCTTCGGGGCTTTTCGACGTCGCGATCAGCGGATATTCATGAGTGCTCATGCGGTTCTCCTCATGGCTTCTTTTTATGATTGATTGGTTGAGGCTTGCAGCTGCGCACCAAAGGCGCAGACCAGTTCGTCCTGACCTTTGCGACCGACGATCTGCAGACCGACTTTCAGCCCGCCGCAATCGAGTTCCACCGGCACCGTCAGGGCCGGGTGGCCGCTGAGGTTGAAAGGCCGAACCAGCGGGGTCATGCCGGCCACGGCTTTGCTGCCTGCGCGGGCTTCGCTGAGGGTCGGCGGCAAGGTCGGCAGCGTCGGCAGCAGCAATACGGAAAAATCTTCCAACGCCGCGTCCACTTGTTGGGTGAACGCCGTGCGCACGGCTTCGGCCTGGGCCAGTTCTTCACGGGTGGTGCGGCTGGCCGCCAGCAGACGAGTCTCCACATCGGCGCCGATCAGGCCTTTGCCGGTGAGGTGACCGAACGCGGCCCAGTTTTCAAAATTGATCACGGTCAGGCCGGCGGCGAACGCTGCTTCGAATTCGCTCAGGTGCAGGTTGCCGCGGCGCCATCCGGCACGGTCGGCGGCGGCCCCCAGGCAGGCTTGCAGGTGCGGATCGCAGCCCACGTCAAGGAAGGCGACTTTTGCCCCGGCGCCCGGCAGGCCCTGCATTTCAAAGCCCGGGCAGATCACCTGCATCGCGGCAATCAAGTCATCCATGGAGCGGGCGAATGGGCCGACGCAATCGAGGCTGGATTCCAGAGGATGCGCACCGACGCGGCTGACGCGACCGTAAGTCGGTTTGAGTCCGGCCACCCCGCAGCACGCTGCCGGTACTCGCACCGAACCACCGGTGTCGGTGCCAATGGAGATGTCGGCCAAACCCGCCGCGACCGCCGAAGCCGAACCGCTGGACGAGCCGCCAGGCACGCGATCCGGCGCTTGCGGGTTGATCGGTGTGCCGGTCCAGTCGTTGATGCCGGTGACGCCGAACGCCAGTTCATGCAGGTTGGTCTTGCCGACAATCTGCCAGCCCGCGCCCAGGATCGCGTCGACCACTTCGGCGTTTTTGGTCGCCGCCGGTGCATCGGCAAACGCGCGGCTGCCCGAACGTGTCGGGTGACCGGTGATGTCGATGGAGTCCTTGATGGCGACGCGTTTGCCGTTGCCGCCGAGGAGGAATTCGCTGATGAACGTACTCATGCATTCAGCTCCGTATTGAACAAGCGTTGCGTGCGGAAATGCGCGATTTGCCAGACGCCGTCCACGCAGCGGAAATCAATGTTCAGGCGCGTGCCGAACAGCTCATTACGGCCATCGGCGTAGGTGGAAATCTGCTGCATGATCCACTGCCCTTGCGCCGCCCTGCCGTCGACCACGATCGACTCGCTGGTGAGGTAATGCAGGTTGAGCTGGAAGTGGTCAGACGGCGGCAGGTAACCACCGACGAACGCCGCGATGGCCTCACGCCCCTGATGCTGGCCGAAGGTTTTTGCGGTCTTGGTGCCGAGGCCTTCCCAGATCGCATCTTCGGTGAACAATTGCGCCAACTGGCTCAGATGAATCGCCGCCCGCGGCACATCGCACAGGTCCATGTAGCGCGCCATCAGGCGGCGCACTGCACTTTCCCCTTCGAGCGTCGCCAGACGCTGCAGCAAGGCTTCGTTCATGGCTTACACCTTGGCCGCATCAGGAATGGTCAGCGGACGACCGATGCGCGCTTCGATCTTGGCGTAGCGCCACAGGCTGTACTGGCCAACCGGCGTGGTGCGGAACAGGTTGCAGGCGTCGATCACCGACTGGTGGCAGTCGACGTCGGCCATGATGTAGACGGTCCACGGCGAGGTGGTGGACGGGCCGACCATCAAACGGTCGTCGTCCATCGCGCCGAGCACGGTGATGCCGGGCATGGCGCCGAGGTCACCCATCATCTGGCTGAAGCCCTTCCAGACGCTCAGGCCTTCACCGGTCGGCAGGTCGAAAAAGTTCTGGGTGATGCCGATGCAGAAGACGACGCGCAATGGTTCCTGGGTAGCTTGGGACATGCTGTTGATCCTTTGAAAAATGGATGGAAATTCAGATGTAGCCCGGGAACGGCGGGACGCCGAGGAACACCGAGCCGGCGCCGTCGTACAGGCCTTCGCTGAGGAAGGCGTGTTGGGTCACTACCATCGAGTCGCGCAGGTAGCGTTGCAGCGGATGGCGCAGGTAAATGGCGGTGGTGCCGGCGAGGCTGTAGGCGCTTTGCACCACTTCGGCACCGGCCTGGGAAACGTGGATCGCCGACAGGCGCAACAGGCTGGTCTGCTCCGGCGTGACCGGGTTGCCTTTGATGATCGAGTTCCACACCTGTTCGGTGGCGTTGTAGAAAAATCCGCGTGCGGCGGCGAGCTTGGCTTCGGCCTTGGCGATTTCGATGCGCACGTAAGCGCGGTCGGACAGTTTCGGTGCGCCGGTGATGCCCGAACCACCCGCCATGCGGCTGATTTCGTCGAGGGCCGCACGGGCCAGACCGAGGTTGACCACTGCCAGCACTTGCGCGGCGTAGGCAATCGACGGATAGCGGAACAGCGGTTCGTCGATGGTCGAGGCACCGCCACGGATGAAGGTCCAGCGTTCGTCAACGCGCTTATCGGTCACACGCAGGTCATGGCTGCCGGTGCCTTTGAGGCCGACTACATCCCAGTTCTCGACGATGTCGACTTGCTCCGGGCGAAATACCGCAGTGCGCGGCTTGCCGCCAGCGGCGCCGATGCCCACGCCCAACAGGTCTGCGCCTTTGCAGCCGCTGGCGAATTTCCAGGTGCCGTTGACTTGGTAGCCGCCTTCCACGGCTTCGGCCGGTTGCAACGGGAACAAGCCGCCGGCGAACACCAGGTCGGGGCTGTCGGCGTAGAGTTCCGCCAGGGTTTCGCGTGGCAAAGCCGCCAGGTAAACACCGGCGCTGCCGAAGCTGGCCACCCAGCCCGCCGAGCCATCGGCTTCGGAGATGCGTTCGATCATTTGCAGGAACAGCGCTGGCGCCAGCGCATCACCGCCGAAGCATTTCGGCGTGGCGGCACGGTAGATGCCCACTTGTTTGAAACGCTCGATCATGTCCCGTGGCACATGAGAGACCGCGTCGAATTCTTCACGACGCTGGCGCACTTCATCCAGTACCTGCGCAAAGGCCTGGCTATCGACGACGTTCTCGTCAACACCGATCAGAGCGTCTTGTTGCGCAACCGCTGAACGCAGCATGGGCTTTCTCCGTTTTGCTTATTGTTAGTGGGGCCTCACCGTTACCTGTAGGAGCTGCCGAAGGCTGCGATCTTTTGATGTTGATGTTCAAGAATCGAAAGATCGCAGCCTTCGGCAGCGCCTACAGGGTGTGGTGGTCACCCTTGCATTGCGGTCCAGTGTAAAAACCGCACCCCGGCGCAACTATTGGTGCGTGCAGCCCCCCGACTAAAGAAAACCCCTAGGCCGATACCCCATACCTCTGAGCGCATCCCCATGCGCGAGCGGGTATAAAACGCCATACTTCCGGCTCCACCGGTCGGAACTCACTGCCACCAAGGGCTGCGCGATGTACTTGCCGAAACCGAACGACTTTTATGCGCTGATCGAAGCCATGCCGCTGTGCATCATTCTTCACGACGCGCACACCAAGGAAATTCTCTGGGCCAACGCCGCCGCCCTGGCCGCGCTGGGCTTTACCCTGGAAGAACTGACGCCGCTCAAGGCGCCGGACATGACCCGCGACGCCCCGAAATACCGGCGCTCGGTGGGCTTGCGCTGGCTCGAAGGCGCCGCGCGCACAGGCCAGCGCGCCATCGAGTGGTGCTATCGCTCCAAGCAAGGCGTGGAGATTCTTTCCGAAGCGGTGGCGACGCTGGTGCACCTGGACGGTCGCGATGTGCTGATGGTGCAGTTCCGCGACATCTCCAAAGAAGACAAGGTCAAACGCGATCTCAAGCGCTTCGAGAGCCGGCTCAAGGCCTTCATGCAGGATCTGGCCGAAGGGGTGGCTGTGCTGGGGCCAGACGGTGATATCCGTTTTATCAGCGACTCCGGTGCGCACTTGCTCGATAGCGAAGTGCATCAGTTGATGGGCAAGAATTTTCTCGGCTGGTGCGACGACGCTTCACGCCAGCGGCTGTTGCAACAGCTCGCCAACGAAACGCCGGAACACGCGCCGTTCAGCGTTCACTACAAAGTGCAGCGGTGCGACGGCGAGTGGCGCTGGCATGACGCGACTTGCCGCTACATCGAGATTGAGGACGATCTGGTCGGTCATCTGCTGTTGTTCCGCGATGTCACCGAGCAGGTGCAGGCTGAAGAGGCGCGGCGGGTCAGCGAGCAGAAACTGGAATACCTGGCGCGTTACAACGCCATGGGAGAAATGGCCGTGGCCATCGCCCACGAGTTGAGCCAGCCACTGGCCGCGACGCGTAATTTCATTGAAGGCACGGTGATTCGTCTGGGCAACGTGGCCGATGCCGACCCCGGCGTCACCTGGGGTTTGCAGAGCGCCGTGCGGCAAATCGAGCACGCTTCGGTGATCATCAAGAGCGTGCGCGATTACGTGGTCAAGCTTGAGCAAAGCGAAGAGCTGGTCGACCTTAACGAGTTGCTGCGCGAGACCCGCTACTTCATCAGTTTGCGCGCCGATCCGAGTCTGGTACGCGTGGAAATCGTCACCTCGGCCGAGCCGCTGCGGGTGAGCTGCGAGAAAGTGTTGATCGGCCAGGTGATCCTCAATCTGGCGTTCAACGCCATTGAAGAAATGGCCGACCTGCCCATCGAGCGCCGATTGCTGCGCATCCATGCCCGCGCCGACAACGGCGTGGCGCTGGTGCGCATTGAAGACAGCGGGCGCGGCATCCAGGCCCAGGCGCAAGAAAAGCTGTTCGACGGTTTCTTCTCGTCCAAGGTCAGCGGCAACGGCATCGGCCTGGCGCTGTGCAAGAACATCATCGGCCGTCATCGCGGCGATATCTGGGCGCAAAACCAGGAGCCTTGCGGCGCTGTTTTCAGCTTCTCCCTCCCCCTCGCTTCCTCCCTCTAAAAGCAAAAGATCGCAGCCTGCGGCAGCTCCTACAGGAGAAATACGAACCCTGTAGGAGCTGCCGCAGGCTGCGATCTTTTGATCTTTGGCCATCACTGGCACAGATACACAAACACTTGGCAGACAGCGCAATTCCCCGATTTGCCGGGCGAGGCACTATTCGATGGTCAGAATCTGCCCACTCACCCGCGATCCGCGTTACCAACAATTCAGGAAGTTCCCCTTATGCGAACAAACAGGATCTCCGTACAGTCAGCGCTAGGCCTGAGCCTGCTTGTACTCGGCTTGAACAGTGCCCGTGCGGACCTGCCGGCCGACACCGGCATCGGCCAGACCACCCTGGCCTTCCCCGCTGAACCGCACCGCGCGTTCGTCGTCGATGTCGAATTCGAAAGCTTCGTCGCCGGCCGCGTCACCGTGGTCGACCCGGATCAGAAGCGCGTGTTGGGCATGGTGCCGACCGGTTTCGCCGCGCCTTCGGCCCTGAGCCATGACGGCAAGCTGCTCTACAGCGCCGACATCTGGTATTCCCGTGGCACCCGTGGCACCCGTACCGACGTGCTGACCGCTTGGGACACCTCGACCCTGTCGCCGGCCTGGGAAGTGCTGATCCCGAACAAGCGCGCCGAATCGCTGACCCAGCGCTACGGCCTGAAGACCAGCGGCGATGACCGCTTCGTCTACGTCTACAACTTCACCCCGTCGACCTCGGTGACCGTGGTCGATACCCAGAGCAAAGCCGTTGCGACCGAGATCGCGATCCCTGGCTGCGTGCTCAACTACCCGGTCGGCAAACGTCGCTTCGCCTCGCTGTGCGGCGACGGCAGCCTGCAAGTGGTGACACTGAACGATCAGGGACAGGAAACCGCTCGCAACCGCACGCCGTTCTTTGACCCGAACGCCGAGAAACTGGTCGAGCGTGCGGTCAACGTCGGCGACACCTACTACTTCACCACCACCACCGGCACCGTGCGCGGCGTGGACTTCTCCGGCGACACGCCGAAAATCCTGCCGAGCTGGTCGCTGACCACCGACGAGGAAAAGAAGGCCGGCTGGGCGCCGGGTGGCTGGCAGTTGATGGCCGTCGCACCCAAGCTGAACCGCTTGTACGTGCTGATGCACGACGCTCATGAACCGATGAAGTGGGAAGACCCAAGCACCTTCATCTGGGCCTATGACCTCAAGACCATGAAGAAAATCGCCACCCTGGAAGCCCCGGCACCGGTGTGGAGCATGCAGGCAACCGGCGACGACAAGCCGCTGTTGCTGGGCACCGATGTTGAAGGTGGCTTGCAGATTTTCGACCTCAAGACCAACAAGCACACCGGCAGCATGGCCAAGGTCGCCAAAACCGCGACTCAGGTCATGAGCTACTAAACGAGGTTCGGCCATGCAATCAGATCCGATCTTCATCATAGCCAGCGCGCTCGCCGTTTCGGCGCTGCTGGCCAGTGCCGCAACGCACAAGGTGCGGGCGCCGGCACGCTTCGCCAAACAGCTGGCGGACTACCAATTGCTGCCCGCTGCACTGGTGCGCCCGAGCGCTCGGTTGATTCCGCTGCTGGAACTCGCCATTGCTTTCGCGCTGCTGGTTCCGCTCAGCCGCGGCTGGGCGGCGTTGAGTGCGGCCAGCCTGCTGGCGCTGTACGCGGCGGCTATCGGCATCAACCTGTGGCGCGGTCGTCGTGACATCGACTGCGGCTGTGCCGGCCCGGACCAGGCGCAACCGCTGCGCCCGGTCCTGCTGCTGCGCAACAGCGTGCTGGTGGCGGTAGCGCTGCTGGCGAGCGTGGCGCCGGTGGTGCGTGACATGACTGTGTTCGATGGCTTTGTGACCGTGGCCGCCGCCGCTGTTGCGCTGCTCATCTACGCCGCGGCCGCAGGCCTGATGGCGAACTCCCCTCTTCTGCTCAAATTGATTGGTAGGTAATCAAAATGGAAGGCTTGATCGTTTCCAACGTTCTGCTCTGGGTACTGCTGGTGGCCGTGGCGTTCGTCGTCATGGGCCTGGTTCGTCAGATTGGTGTGCTGCACGGTCGCCTGGCCCCGGCCGGCGCGCTGATGGTCGACAAAGGCGTGGCCGTCAACGAAGCCGCACCGCAAATCACCGCCGCCGACCGTAACGGTCGCCCGGTGAACTTCGGTTATGCCGGCGAGAAATCGCAACTGCTGTTCTTCCTCTCGCCGACCTGCCCGATCTGCAAATCCTTGCTGCCGGCGATCAAATCCATCGCCAAGGAACAGGCCGGGACTCTCGACGTGGTGTTTGTCAGCGATGGCGACATGGACGCCCAGCAAGCACTGATCCGCGAACACAAACTGGAAGACGCGACCTACGTGGTCGGTCCGGAAGTGGGCATGACCTACCAGATCGGCAAGCTGCCGTACGCCGCGCTGATCGACAAGGCCGGCACCCTGCGCGCCAAAGGCCTGGTCAACTCTCGCGAGCACCTGGACAGCCTGTTCGAAGTCGAGCACTTGAAGCACGCCACGCTGCAGCAGTACCTCAATGCTCAGCCTCACGATCATGACCACAGCCACGGCCATAGCCACTGATAAGGCAGGGAGACGTTTATGAAACTGCTGGATCTGTTGTTCGAGCGCTCGACGCGCCGTGTTGCCGACACCACCTCGCGCCGCAAACTGCTGTCGCGCATGGGCTCGCTGATGGTGGCCGGTGCCGCCCTGCCGCTGCTGTTGCCACTGGATCGCACCAGCAAGGCGCTGGCCGCCACTGACCCGAAGGCGGGCGACCCCGGTGATCCGAACAGCTGCGACTACTGGCGTTACTGTTCCATCGACGGCTTTCTGTGCAGCTGCTGCGGTGGTTCGGTGACGTCCTGCCCACCGGGCACCGAAGCCTCGCAAGTGACCTGGATCGGCACCTGCCGCAACCCGGCCGACGGCAAGGACTACATCATTTCGTATAACGACTGCTGCGGTAAGCAAAGCTGCGCCCAGTGCGCCTGCACCCGCAACGACAGTGAAGAACCGGCCTACCGCCCGTTCAACAAC
This sequence comes from Pseudomonas azerbaijanoccidentalis, assembly GCF_019145495.1. Taxonomy (GTDB): domain Bacteria; phylum Pseudomonadota; class Gammaproteobacteria; order Pseudomonadales; family Pseudomonadaceae; genus Aquipseudomonas; species Aquipseudomonas azerbaijanoccidentalis. The sequence goes on from NZ_JAHSTU010000001.1 coordinate 1,206,573, forward strand.
AACGATGTGAACTGGTGCCTGGCCGCCAAATCGCACATCTACCACTGCACCGTTTCGATCATCCGCGGCGTGGCGGTCTGACACGCGCTTTGCCGCCGGTTGCCTGTGCACCGGCGGTTTTTTTACAAGATCGCAGCCTACGGCAGCTCCTACATTGTCCGCGTACTCCTGTAGGAGCTGCCGCAGGCTGCGATCTTTTCAGGGCACAACAAACAAGAAGGGGTTGTCATGCGTAAGTTGCTCATCTTCGGCCTGGCCTGCCTCATGACCACCCCGCTCGTCCATGCCCGGGCCATCCCAAACCCTGGCCAGCGCCATGCGCCGGGCAACGAAGAACTGCAAAAGCCCATCGCCGAGGCCAATTACAGCGTTGGCGTGAATTACCAATTGCAATGCGCGGGCTGCCACTTGGGCGACGGCAGCGGTTCCGCCGCCAACGACACGCCGCGGATGAAAGGCTTTGTCGGCAACTTCCTGAAAGTCCCCGGTGGCCGCGAATTCCTGGTGCGGGTGCCAGGCATGTCGCAGTCGGCGTTGAACAACGCGCAACTGGCAGACTTGCTCAACTGGCTGATGCGCGAAGACGGCATGGCCGGCCAGAGCATGCCGGCGGACTATCAGCCTTACAGCGCAGAAGAAGTCGCGGCATTGCGCGCCAAAACCATGCTCAACCTGCCGGGCACCCGAGGCGAGCTGATCAAGGCCATGCGTGCGCAAGGCATCGCGATTGATGACGGGATGAACTACTGAGGCGACTCGAAAGCAGTCCGCCTGAGTTGCTGGTAGGCAACCACCAATTGCTCCAGGTTGAACGCCAGGTTTCGTCCACTGGGGTTGGGCAAGATCCACACGGCGGCATTGCCGATAGTCCTATCCTGAAGTCCCCACTCCACGTTGCGCTGACCGGATAGCGCCGAGTACGCCGCTTTCCCGAGAAACGCCACATAGCGCGGTGCATAACGAGCGATTTTCTGTTCGAAAGCCGCCGCCGCTGCGGTGAACTCTTGCTTCGACAGCTGATCTGCCCGCGCCGTCGGTCGGTCGACCACCGCCGTCAAGCCGCACTGATATTGAAGAATCGTCCGATCGCTTTCCGGCGGCACTAGCCCGGGGGTAAACCCAGCCAGATGCAGCGTGCGCCAGAAGCGATTGCCCCGGCCCGCAAAGTGATGCCCTTGGGCGGCAGCGGTCATGCCGGGGTTGATCCCGCAAAACACCACCGCCAATCCCTCGGCCAATAAGTCTTCAAGCCCCTCACTCACCGCAGATCACGCTCACCGCATTGCGCGCCAACTCGGTCAGTTCGCTGCGGGACTTACCCGCCCGCGCTCGAATCGAAATGCTGTGCAGCAGCGATGACGCCAGTACCGCCAACGCCGCCACGTCGACATCGCCTTTCAATTCGCCGGATTCGATGGCCGTTCGCAGGCGCGCTTCCAGATCGGCGTCGAGGCGGCTGAGCCGATCCGAAAGAACCCCGCGAATTTCCGGGTCCTCAACCGCTTCGGTAGTCGCCGTGCCGATCGCGAAGCAGCCGCGTGGCTGGCCTTCGCCCGAGAAGTAGATCGACAACTGCCCTTCGTAGAAACGCATCAGCGCTTCACGCAGCGTCAGGCCTGGGTCTGTCAGCGCGCCCTGCATCTCGGCCGAGGCCACTTCCCAGTACTGCTCCAGCGCCTTGATGTACAGGGAATGTTTGTCACCGAAGGCTGCATAGAGGCTCGGGCGATTCATTCCCGCCGCCGTGGCGATGCTGTCCAGGGACGCGCCCGAATAGCCGGTGCTCCAGAAAACCCCGAGTGCTTGTTGCAGCGCTGTCTGCGGGTCATACGCACGGGGCCGGCCGCGGCCTTTACCCTCTGTCAGTTTATTTTGTGCCATGTCGTACAAAATCCTTGCAGGAAGGTGAATGTGGGGATATTTTTACACCATCGCACAAAAATAAGGAACCACAAATTCCTTGATCCATGTTTGTTCACGCGAAGCTCGAACCGGGTGTTGCAACGACGAAACAGAGGCGGCGGAGTGATCCTCCCAACCGCCTGCGGGTTTGCTTTCCAACAGCATTTATTCATGTCGGTGCCAGGCGATGACGCCAGGCCCGAATTCCCGGTTAAAGGTGCTTTCGATCATGACGACACAAATCGATATCCCCGCTTCGCAGGCCTTTGAGGCCCAATCGCCCATCAAGAAACCCTTGAAGGAAAAACTCCGGCCCTGGCTGATGGTTGGGGTGCCTGCACTCTTCGCCGCCATTGGCTACACCCACTACATGGCCGGCGTGCCTTTCGTCACCACCGATAACGCCTATGCCCGGGTGGCCAAGGCCTCGATCAACGCACGGATTTCCGGACAGGTTGTCGAAATCGCCGTTGAAGACAATCAGAAGGTGACCAAGGGCCAGGTGCTGTTTCGCATCGATCCCAAGCCGTTGCAGATCGCGATCAATCGTGCCGAAGCACAACTGAGCGTCGCGCGGTTGCGCATCGATGGCCTCAAGGCCAGCTATCGCCAGCAACAAGCGGAACTGCAATCGGCCAAAGAATCGGCGGGTTTCGATCAGAAGGAATTTGCCCGCAAGAAAGCGCTGGTGGCGACCGAGTTCGTTTCCCGCTCGCTTTATGAACGCTCGGAAACCGACCTCAAAGTGTCACGGCAGCGCATCGCCTCGATCGAGCAACAGATCGCCAGCACCGTTGTGGCCTTGAACGGCAACCCGAACATCGAAGCCGACAGCCATCCGAGCGTTCGCGAGGCCAAGGCGCATCTGGACGAAGCGCAGTTGTACCTCGCGTACGCCACGGTTTATGCGCCGGCTGACGGCATCGTTGCCAAGGTCGATGACTTGCAGGTGGGCAACTACCTGAACAACGGCGCACCGGCCTTTGCGTTGATTTCCGATCACGAGATCTGGGTCGAGGCCAACTTCCGTGAAACCCAGGTGACGCACATGCGCCCCGGCCAGGAAGCAACCATCCGCATCGACACCTACCCGGACCGCGTGTTCAAGGCCCACGTCACCAGCATGAGCCCCGGTGCCGGTTCGGACTTCGCCCTGCTGCCGCCGGAAAACGCCACCGGCAACTGGGTGAAGGTTGTTCAGCGGGTACCGGTTCGCCTCGAACTGGATGACGCCGACCCTGCCCTGCCGCTGTTTTCGGGCACCAGTGCCACGGTCAAGGTCGACACCGGATACAGCACGCCATGGTGGCAACCACTCAAATCGTTGCTGACGGCAGGTAACTTCTAATGAACGCCCATGCAGATACAACCCCGAATGCAAGCAGTGCGCGCTCGCTCAGGTTGGCCGTTCTGCTCGCGACTTACATGCAGTCGGCAAACCTGCCGTTGCCAAACGCGGTACTGCGGCTGATTCAAGGCAGCCTGTCGATGACCGACGACCAGGCGGGCTGGATTTTCACCGCGTACCTTGCGGCGAGTGCGATCACCATGCCCGTTGCGCAGTGGCTGGCCGCGCGTTTCGGTTTGAAGTTCGTGTATCAGGCTGCCCTGGCTTTCTTCGTCCTCGGCTTGCTGCTGGCCACGGTGTCCAGCACGCCGCTGGAATTCATCGGCGCTCGCATCATCCAGGGCCTGGCCAGTGGCGTGTTGGCGCCGTTGTCGATGGCGATTGCCATGGAGACATTGGCCCCCGAGAAACGCATGAAGTTTGGCGCGACCTGGACCGCCATCGTCCTCGTGGGCATTGTCAGCGGCCCGAGCATCGGTGGCTGGATCGCCGAGCATTACGACTGGCGTCCGATCTTCTACATCAGCCTGCCGTTGTCGGCGTACATCTTCCTGGTCGTGGCACTGCTGCTGGCGGAGAAAAAAGCCGCGAAGGCGCCGGCGTTCGATTTCTTCGGTTTCGGCACTTTCACGCTGGCGTTGATCAGCCTGCAAATGCTGCTCGACCGCGGCGAACGCCTGGACTGGTTCGACTCGCCGGAAATCTGGATCGAGGCGCTCGCCAGTGCGCTGGGCCTGTACTTGTTCATGATGCACAGGCTGACCAGACAGGTGCACTTCCTCAACAAGCGTCTGTTCGGCGATCGCAATTTCGTGCTGTCGACGATCATCTTTTTCGCCGTCGGTTTCGTGCTGCTGTCGACCATGGCGCTGACCTCGCCGATGCTCGATGAAATCCTCGGCTACCCGCCTGACACCACCGGTGCCTTGACCATCCCGCGCGGTATCGGGCTGGTTGGCGCGTTCCTGTTGATGGGGCGTGTGCCGGAGCGTTTCGACCGTCGGTGGTTCGTGGCGGCGGGTGCGGGCGCGGTGATTTACGCCAATTGGTTGATGCTCGGCTATTCGCCGTTGATGGACTGGTCGCCCGTTGCAGTCACCGGCGCGATCCAGGGGATCGGCATCGGCATGTTGATGCCGTCGCTGACCAAGGTGGCGTTCAGCACCCTTGACCCTGCGCTGCGTCCGGAAGGCACCGGTCTGTTCAATCTTTCGCGGGTGTACGGCAGCACCATTGGTGTGGCGATCGTGCAGGTTTTCTTCTTCAACAATACGCAGGCGATGCATCTGGCGCTTGGCAACAACGTGACGCCCTATAGCGCCGCCGCGCATTTCGGTACCGCGTCGTTGCCACTGCCGGCGCTTGAAGGGCTCAACCACCTGATCACCCACCAGGCTGCGTTCATCGCCGTTGTCGACCAATTCAAGATCCTGATGGTGGCAATGCTGGTGGTCAGCCCGCTGATTCTCTTTCTTCGCAAACCTGCTGCGGCCAACTAGTTTTCGTGGAGTGTGCCCAATGAAATCCAGTCATCTGTTCCAACCGAAACTCACGGCACTGTCGGCGCTGGTTTTTCTCTCGGCCTGCACCGTCGGCCCTGACTTCAAAACACCTGAAGCGAGCCCGTCACAGCATTACGATCAACAGGCCGAACAACATCTCGGCGGTCAGCAGCGCATCGCGCTCGGCCAGAAAGTCAGCGGGCAATGGTGGTCGGCTTTCCGCTCACCCAAGCTGGACCAGGTGGTGCGCCGGGCCATCGACGGCAACCTTGAGCTGGTCGCTGCCGATGCAACCATTCGCCAGGCGTCGCAATCCGTAGCGGCGGCGCAAGGTGCGCTGTACCCGCAGGTCGACTTCGGCGCGACGGCGGGTCGCCAACGGGTGCACAACGCCAAGGAGCCTTCGATCTCCAACTTCTACGCCATCGGGCCACGGGTCGGTTTCGACCTGGATGTGTTCGGCGGCAACAAACGTCTGGTCGAACAACAGCAAGCGTTCACCGATCTGCAAAAGCATCGCTTCGAAGCGGCGTATCTGACCCTGACCGGCGAGGTTGCCAGCCAGTCGTTGTTGATCGCATCGGCCAATGCGCAAATCCTGGCCGTGGAGAAACTGCTGGCCAACGACACCAAGAACCTCGAACTGGTGCGCGCGGCGCTGATCAACGGCACGACCACGCAGATTGATGTTTCGCTAGCCGAGACGCGGCTTGCCCAAGACCGCACGCTGCTGCCGCCATTGGCCCAGCAACGTGACGCGGCCCGCCATGCGCTGTCGATTCTGACCGGCAAGGGCCCGGCTGACTGGATCGCGCCGGACTTCCACCTTGACGAATTCGCTTTGCCGTCGAACGTGCCGGTGAGTCTGCCCTCGGAAATGGCCCACGACCGGCCGGACGTGCGCCAGGCCGAGGCCGAGCTGCACATCGCCAGCGCCGCCGTTGGCGTGGCGACCGCCAATCTTTATCCACGGGTGACGTTGTCCGCCTCGTTGGCCCAGGCCGCGTCAGGCAATGGAGGGGCCGCGCTCTGGGGCTTCGCGGCGGGCATCGCCGGGCCGATCTTCAATGGCGGAACGCTCAAGGCTGAGCAGCTGGCCGCCGTCGAAGGCTACAACGCGACGCTCGCCGGCTATCAGCAGACCGTCATCAGTTCGTTCGGCCAGGTCGCGGACACGCTGCAAGCCATCAACCATGACGCCGAAGAATTCCGCGCCCAGGAAGAGGCTCTGCAAGCGGCCGAAACCAGCCTGCGGTTGAACCGGCAAGCCTACGCCCAAGGTGAAAACAGCATCCTCCAGGTGCTGGAAGCCGAGCGCGCCTATGAACAGTCGCTGCTGGGCCATATCCGCGTGAAGACCGCGCAGTACCTCGACACCGTGCAGCTGTTTGTAGCCCTCGGCGGCAACTCGGTTGGCGTCTTCGAGCAACGGGTTGCCAGTCGCCAAGCCCCACAACGTGCGTATCAGTAGAGGCTGCGGCCTCGATATTTGGAGTAATGACATGTCCTACGAAGCGTTTCACGATGAACTTCGCGATACAAAATTTGCGCTGAATCACGGTACGGGCAAGATGCCTGCCGTCGGCTTCGGCACCCTGTTCAAAGACCTCAGCGTCACCACCGAGGCGATCACCCACGCACTGGAAACCGGGTTCCGTCATTTCGATTGCGCCGAGCGGTATCGCAATGAAGAAAGTGTTGGCGTGGCCTTCAAAGCGTTCATCGACGCGGGCAAGGCGCGCCGTGAAGATCTGTTCATCACCACCAAGCTGTGGAACACCAACCACCGCCCCGAGCGCGTGTTGCCGGCGTTCGAAGCCAGTTGCCGTCGGCTCCAGGTGGACTACATCGATTGCTACCTGATCCACACGCCTTTCGCCTTCAAAGCGGGTGACGATCAAGACCCACGGGACGCGTTCGGGCATGTCCTCTACGACGGCGACGTGAAGCTGATCGACACCTGGCGGGCGCTTGAGCAACTGGTGGATGACGGCCGTTGCGGCGCTATCGGCTTGTCCGATATCACCCTCGAAGCGTTGAATGAAATCGTCGCCGAGGCGCGGATCAAGCCTGCCGTGGTGCAAGTCGAATCCCACCCTTACCTGCCGGAATGGGAGTTGCTGGAGTTTTGCCAACAGCATGGAATTGTCGTCCTCGCCTTTGCTCCGCTCGGCCATGGCATGGAACCGAACGTGCTGGAAGACGAGGTGATTACCGGCATCGCCCGGCATTTGCAGCGCACTCCGGCCCAAGTCTTACTGGCCTGGGCTGTGCAACGCGGTGTAGCGTTCCTGACCACCTCGGCGACACCGAGACATATCCGCGAAAACTTCGACATCACCACCCTGCCCCACAGGGCCATGGTAGAAATTCGCGAAGAGATCACAACGCGGATACGCTTCAACTCGGTGGTAGAGACGGGTGTGCCCGGATTCATCCCGCGCAAGTCCTGACGTCATACATTTTTGTAGCAGCTGGCGCAGCCTGCGTTGGGCTGCGCAGCAGTCGTGAGTTCAGATGTTGCGCTCTGTCAGGTAGATCGCGCGCATGGATCTCACGACTGCTTCGCAGCCGAACGCAGGCTTTGCCAGCTGCTACAAAGTATGTGTTGTCGCTGATTTCGCTTGATCCCAGAGGTAAAGACGATGGATGTTTTCCAGACCATGCGCTTCTTTTCGGCGGTTGCCCAAACCGGTAGCTTTACCGCAGCGGCCCAGTTGCTGGACACCACCACGACCAACGTTTCCAAAGCGGTCTCCAGCCTGGAGGCCCGGTTGCAAACACGCCTGATCAACCGCACGACCCGACGCCTGGCCCTGACCGAGGCCGGCACACGCTATTTGCAACGCTGCGAGAAGATTCTGGAAGAGCTGCGCGAGGCAGAAGAGGAAGCCGGCACCGCACAGGTCACACCCGTGGGCCGCTTGAAGATTCATGCTCTGTCGGCCATTGGCAATCACTACGTGATCGACGCCATCGCCAAATACCGCGAGACACATCCCTCGGTGTTGTTTGATTTGACCCTGACCAATCGGCTGCCGGATTTGCTGGAAGAAGGCTACGACATGTCGATTGTGTTGGCGCGGGACCTGCCGGATTCAGGCTTCGTTGCGCAGCGGCTGGGCATCACTTACAGCATCCTCTGTGCCTCGCCGCAGTACCTGGAGAAACGCGGAATGCCCGACACGCCGGGTTCGCTGGGTGCGCATGATTGCCTGAGAATCGTCAACACGGTGATGCCGGCCGAGCACTGGGTTTTCGAGGGGCCAGAAGGCGTGGAAACCGTGAATACACCGGTGTCGCTGTTTCACGTCAACACCGCCGACGCCATGACCGTCGCCATCACCCGTGGCATGGGCATTGGCATTCAGCCCATTGCGTCTGCCGTGGCCGGCCTCAAGGCAGGCACCCTGGTGCGGGTCCTGCCGGACTATCACTTCGAAGAGTTGAACCTGTTTGCGATCTACCCTTCACGAAAATTCGTCGATGCAAAAATAAAAACCTGGGTGGAGTTTCTCAAAGACTACCTGCCCGGGTTGCTGGCGACCGATGACAAAATTGCGCGCTCGTCAATACGCGCCAAAAACAACTGAAAGAACCCGCCCTGGCCGGATGGAGTGTCGACCCTCCACCGTCATCACAGTACTCAACCGTTCGAGCATCCGGTGCCCATGACCTGATACTGCAGGACATGCCGTTGACCTTGGGAATCTTCATAAGTCATTTGCGCCGATACCGGGCCACATTCTGGCGGAACATCGGTCACGGAAATGACCTTTTTCACGTCCAGTTTCGAACCGTAGGTGTAGGTCTCAACCGGTGGCTGGTCTCTCGACACTTTGGCGTGGCTTTCTTCGGCAAAGCCCTGCGCGCCGATACAACTGAGTGCAAGGAAAATCGCGATTTTTGAGATGTTCATGAGGTTCACCGTCTCGTTCAAGTGGGTTTGCTTGTACGTTGTGAACCCATGGCGTGGGCCCATTCCGTAGAGACGATGCTAGGTGTTTACCCCGGCGCCAAACAGCGCAGAGCCGGACAAACACTGTGAACAGAATGAGGGGGAATGCAGGGCGCAATCGATAACGCGTAGGGTCTGAATAACCGCATCTGCGCAGTTTCGGCGACACCCGATAAAACTGTGGGAGCTAGCCTGCTAGCGATGAGGCCGGCACATCCAGCATTCCGGTTGCCTGACACGCCGCCATCGCGAGCAGGCTCGCTCCCACAGGGATTTGCAACGATGCCGCGCCTTACGCCTGCGCAGCAGCCAACGAACCCACACGCACCACAGCCGACTCTGATTCACGACGCTCAACTTCCGGCAAAACACCCGCCGTGGGTGCCCAGGCCGGCAGACTAGGCATCTCTTTGCGCAAGCTGTGAATCAAGGTGTACGACATCACCAGCAGCAACATCGCAATCGGCAACCCTGCCGCGATACTCGCCATCTGGATGGCCTTGAGTCCACCCGCCAGCAGCAACCCCGCAGCAATCGCCCCTTCTAGAATGCACCACAGCAACCTGATCCAGTTGGGCGGATTGGTGCTGCCCAGGGCACACAAGGTACACAACACCTGGGTTCCGGCATCTGCCGTGGTAACAAAGTGCACGCCCAGCAATACGCACACCAGTATCGAGAGTATGGCGCCAACAGTAGGGCCATCAAGTGACTGAACCAGCGTGAACATGGCCGCCGTGGTTTCTTTTTTGGTGGCGAGCAGCACCGTGCCGCCTTCGAACTTCGGCTGCTCCTGTGCAACAACCTGACTGGCGACAGTCGCCTGATACGCCTGACGGTCCTGCTGTTCGTTTTTCAACGCCGCACCACCGAACACCGACATCCACAGAATGGTCACCATGGTTGGCACCAGCAGCGCGCCGATCACCAGCTCACGGATGGTCCGGCCTTTGGAAATTCGCGCAATGAACAGGCCGACGAAAGGCCCCCAGGTCATCCACCACGGCCAGTAGAACGCGGTCCACCAGTTTTGCCATTCGCTGTCTTTTTGCGTGTCCATCCAAAAGCTCAGACCGACAATGTTTTGCACATAGTCGCCGGTGGACTCAAACATGAGGTTCAGAATGTAGCGAGTCGGGCCAATTGCAAGCACCGCCAACATCAAAATGAAGGACAGATACATATTAAGCGTGGAGATACGCTTCATGCCCTTGGACAACCCGGCCAGTAGCGAAATACAGGCAATAATACTGACAAACAGAATAATGGATAATTGCAATCCGACACTTACCGGAATACCGAATACCTGATGCAACCCGGTATTGATTTGAACGACGCCCAGCCCCAAAGATTGCGAAACACCGAACGCGGTAATAACCACGCCCATGATGTCTACGACATGACCTATCCAGCCGTAGATGCGGTCGCCAATCAACGGGTACAGCAACGAACGGAGGGCCAGCGGCAAGCCTTTACGGTAGGCGAAATACGCCAGGCTCAGGCCAATCATGGAGAAAATCGCCCACGGGTGCAGGCCCCAGTGGAACAGGGTGATGCGCATCGCCAGAGTCGCCGATTCGTCCGTCAGGCCCTTGGAAAACGGGTTGTCGGCATAGTGCAGCATGGGTTCGGCGACGGACCAGAAGATCAGTCCGATGCCCATCCCGGCGCTGAACAGCATGGCGATCCACGAGGCGAAGCTGAACTCGGGCCGGTCATGTTCGGTGCCCAGTTTGAGATTGCCGAAACGGCTGACGGAGATATAAAGCAGCAGACCGAGTACACCACTGATCAGGGTGAGGTAATACCACTTGAAATTATGCAGGATAAACACCGAAGCCATTTCGAAGGCCTTGGCTGCCTGCTCATCTTTAAATGCACAAAATAGAACAAATGAGATCACCGCTAATATCGAAGCGACTGTCACATTCGGGTTCAAGCCTTTTAACATGCCTGATTGCGCACGCATTGTTTTCCCCTTTTGTTTTTGTTTAAGGGTTTTAGAGAGTATTCCGCAAGATGCTTATCGCCTGATATCAACTGATGCCAGCGCGCTGTTTATCTGCAGTTTAATTCCGGTCTATCTCGGTTTTGGCAGCATCGCCAAGATGATTGATACCTGACCATCGTTCAAACCATTTTTAATCACCGACTCATGAGAAAAACGCATCAATAAATCCGTTCCGCCCTCCTTCGCTCAACGCCCGTCCACGCACTCACTGACAGGCTCGACCACCGACGCCAGACTGGAGCTGGCGATGCCGTTGGGAGTCGAGGGGTGTTGCAGTGGCGCATCCTTTTGCAGGTGCTTGCCCGTGACTTTCGCCTGGCCCACGCACAGCGCGAGCAACGCTGCACTGCCCGCATAGAACAGGTAAAAACTCGACGTGCCGAAGTGCTCCATCAACACACCCGCGATCAGCGGACCGAAGCACGCGCCGACACCGAAGGTGATCAACAACATGCCCGACAGCGATACGCGCAGTTGCGGCTCCATATTGTCGTTGGCCAACGCCACGCCGAGCGGGTACAGACAGAACTGCAAAAAGCCGATGCCTGCACCGAACCACAGCAAGGTCATGAACGAAGGCGCTTGATAGAAACCCAGCGGCAGGCTGATGAGCACCAGCAACACCGCCACGGCGCGGATCAGACTCGCGCGGGGCAATCGTTCCGAGAGCCAGCCCAGCGGTAACTGCGCCAACAGCCCGGCGCCGATGGTCAACGCCATGAACTGGCCGACCTGCGCCGTGCCCAGCCCCTGCTTGCTCGCATAGATCGAGGCCAGGCCGTAGAAGCTGCCGTTGATCATGCCCGACACCAGAATCGTCACCAGCGACTGAGGAATGCGCCGCAGGAACAACCGCAAATCAATCGAGGCCGACGGCACCGCCGTCGGATGGGCGCTGCGGGTGAGTGCCACCGGCACCGAACACAGCGCGAACACCATCGCCACCGCCAGCAACGCACGGATCCCCAAGCCCTCATCAAGGCTCAAGGCCAGTTGCCCGAGCATCATGCCGACGTAACTGGCGACCATGTACAACGCCAATACACTGCCGCGCTGTTCAGTTTTGGCCTGGTCATTGAGCCAGCTTTCCAACACCATCAATTGGCACATCATTGCCAACCCGACCAGCCCCCGCAGCACCAGCCAGAACGGCAAGGAGGTGCTGAACTCATGCGCCAGCACCGCCGCCGCAATCGTTCCGGCACAAGCCGCATAGGTTCGAATGTGGCCGACCTGTGTGATCAGGCTGCGCCCGACCCAGCCACCCAGCACCATCCCCAGCGCGTTGGCGGCCATCAACGCACCGCCAGCCGTTTCGGTCGCGCCCATCGCATTCAGGCGCAGCGCCAGGTAGGTCATCAGCAAGGTCGATCCCAACTGCATCAACAAGCTGGCCAGGTAGAGGGCGCCGAAGGTTTTTGTCAGTCTTATCACCGTGCGATCCCCGGATAATACGGCTCAAGCCAAGCCGTGAAGCTGCTTCCAGTTGCCCGGGTGCACCACATACCCGAACAACGCATGCCCGCCATAAACCAGTTCGGTGCCTTCGGGAATCCACAGCAACTGCCCGGGCGTGACGTGGAAAGGCTCGTCGCCGACCTGCAGTTCGAAGCAGCCCTCGATCACGAAAATCACTTCGTCGTAGAGCACCGTCCAGGCCACCTGCGCACCTTCCCAGCGGGCGAAGCCCACACCGATGTTCGGCGAGACTTCGTTGCTGAGGGCTCGCGCTACATAAGCGGCGCCGGGCGGACCGCCACGGAAGGTAAAGTCCAGGTCTTGATGATCAATGCGCAGCACCCGGCTTTTGCTTTTTTCCGCGTGGTTCATAGCTCGCTCCGACTGTTCCACGCCGCCAGATGAATGCGCGAGCGCACGCCCAGGCCGAGGAACGGCTCCGGCGGATTGAGCGACGGCATGCCGGTCACGGCGCGAATATCATTCAACTGCGCCGACTCGGCACCGACAGCGAGATCGGCCAGCATCGTCCCGGAAATCGTGCCCCAGGCCGCCCCCACGCCGTTGTCGCAGGCTGACGCGTGCACGCCAGGTTCCAGCTCACCGAAGAAATTGGTGAAGTTGCGCGAGATCGCATAAACACCGCCCCACGTATGGCTGAAAGGCACGTCGGCCAATTGCGGAAAGCGCGCCAGGAATGCCTTGCGGTGCGAATCGCGCACTTTCGAACGCATGCCATCGCTGGTGCTGCGACCGTATTTGGGCACGTGTTTGTAGGTGTTGCGGATGATCAGCCGACGATCCTGAGTCATGCGCACGGTCGTGCCGGCATGGTCCGCCGGGGTCAAGCCCCAGTCCAGTTGGCCGCCGTAAGTGGCCAGTTCCGCATCGGTCAGCGGACGAGTCCAGCTGGCGAACGTCATCACCGGCAACAGGCGATTGCGCAGGTAGCCGAACTCCTGAGTGAAGATGCTGGTTCCCAACAGCAGTTGCGGTGTGCGGATCAGTCCCGCCGTGCCGTGCAGAATCCAGCCGCCACGACCATCACGCTCCAGACGCTGGATGGGGGATTCTTCCAACAGTTCGATGTTGTCCGGCAAGGTACGAGCCAGGCCGGTGACCAGCGCTGCCGGTTGCATCAGGTAGCAGCCGGGGGTGTAAATCGCGCCGCTGTAATGACCGGTGCCCAATACTTTCGTCAGCTCGGCGGAATCGGCCCGGCGGAACGGTTCGCCGAGGTCGCTCATCAGGCGTTCGAAATGATCAAGATAAGCCTCGCCACGGGCGCCAACGGCACCTTGATACTTGCCGGCATGGGACCACTGGCAATCGATGCCATGGTTTTGCACGAGCCCTTGCAGCTGCGAAATCGCGGTACGGTTGAGCGACAACAGGCGTTGTTTGTGCGCGGGGTCCGGGTGCTCCAGGGCGAACTTGTGCGGCAGGTCAATCACAAAACCGGAATTGCGCCCCGAGGCACCGTGGGCCACCCGTTGCGCGTCCACCAGCAGGATACGGGCCTGCGGATGATGTTCGGCCAGGCGACGGGCAGCGGCCAGTCCAGCGAAGCCCGCGCCAATCACGGCGTAGTCTGCACGCTGTTCGCCCGACAGACGCTTGCAAGCCGGTTGCGCAGGCAGCGCTGAGTACCAGCCGCAACTCGTGTCATCGAATGGAAGGTTAATGGTGTTTTTCATGATTCGGGCCTCAGGCAACCGCCTGCTGGGAATGCTGACAGGACTGCAGCAACACGCTGCGTTGCGTTTGCGCTTGGCGACCAAGCAAGACAAAGCCATTGAGCCGACCCGACGCGTCGTAGAACCCGGCGCTCAAGCCATCATCGGTCGGCGTGCAGCGCCATTCACCTTCACTGGCTACTGCAGGCGCCAACAGACACAGCGGTGCGGCCGGCGTCTTCACCGTCACCGGCATCAACGGATAATCGACCGGCGTCGGCTGGCCGAGCAGTGTCTTGGCCAGCGCTGCAATCCCTTGATTGATCGGCGCCAGGTAAGGCAGCAGTTGCCCATCGATTTCGATGCAGTCACCCAAGGCAAAAATCCCCGGTACGCTGGTCTGCATCTGGGCATTCACTTGAATGCCCCGCCCAACCGCTGCGCCGGCGCTTTCTGCCAGGCTCAGGTCAGGGCGAAGACCCACAGCGGACAACACCAGATCGGCCTCGATGGCTTGGCCATTGGCAAGTTTCAAGTGATAACCCTGTGCGTTGGCTTCGATGGCCTCCAGGGTGTTTTGCAGATGCCACTTCACCCCCAGATCGCTGAGCGCATTTTGCAGTACGTGCCCGGCCTCAACCGGCAGCAGACGCTCCATTGGCCAGCGGCCCAGACCGATGACATTGACGTCAAAACCGTTGTGGGCCAGGTCATTGGCGAACTCGCAACCAATCAGGCCGTCCCCCAAAATAGCCACGCGCCGCACACCGGTCAGGCGCTCACGAAAGCCGTGGTAATCCTGCAGGTTGTTGACGCTGATCAACGCTGAAGTGTCGCCCTGAATCGGCAAGCGAATCGGTTGTGCACCGCTGGCAAGCACCAACTGGCCGTATTCCATTTCACCGAAACTGGTGCGCAAGCGTCGTGCCGAACTGTCGATGCCCAACACTTTGCAGTGCGGATACACGCGGATGTTCAGACGCTGCTCGATGGCCAGCGGCGATTCGCCGGACAACGCCTCAGCGCTTTTGCCCTGGGACAGTCCGATGGACAGCGCAGGCTTCGAATACAGGTGACCGGATTCTTGCGTCAGCACGCGGATATCGACCTTGGGGTCTGCCTTGCGCAATGCCTGGGCCAGGCCATAACCGGCATAACCGCTGCCGATGATGACGATCGGCTGGCGCGGTGCCGTAGCAACGACAGGCGCCGCTACCGCTACCGGCGGCGTGCTGACGGCGGTAACCGCCTGCGTGTACTCACTGATGTCGAGCATTTCGAAATCAGCCTTGCCGACATGACATTCCGGGCAGACCCAGTCTTCGGGCACATCTTCCCAGCGTGTGCCGGCGAGGATGCCATCCTCAGGCCAACCCAGCGCTTCGTCGTAAATCAGGCCGCAAACGATGCAAAGCCAAGTCTTGAACATGGTGTTCACTCCCCAGCAATCCGGATCGCTATGTTTTTGGTGCGCACGTAGCTGTACAAGGCTTCCTGGCCCTTCTCCCGACCGAAGCCCGACAACCCGACGCCGCCAAACGGCGTTTCGATGCCACCGGCGTACCATTCGTTGACGAACACCTGGCCCGATTTCAGGCGACGGGTGCAGCGCATGGCGCGGCTGATGTCCTGGGTAAACACCCCGGCCACCAGGCCGAACTCGGTGCCATTGGCAATCGCGATGGCCTCTTCTTCGGTGTCGAAGGCCATGATGGCCAACACCGGCCCGAACACCTCTTCCTGGGCGATGCACATGTCGGCGGTGACGTCGCGGAACACCGTCGGGCGCATGAAGTGCCCGGCACGGTCAGCGAAGGCTTCGCCGCCAGTGACTGCTACGGCGCCGTCTTCGATGGCTCGCCGGCACAAGGCTTCGATGCCCGCCAGTTGCCCGGCGCTGACGACCGGCGTGAGGTCGGCATTGTCGTGCCCCAGACCAACGCTGAGGCCTTCGGCCATGGCGACCACCGCCTCGACCACTTCTTCATAAATCTCGCGTTGCACCAGCAACCGCGACATCGCCGAGCAAACCTGGCCGGCATTGAAAAAGATGCCCGACTGAACACTGGCCAACAGTTGCTCGCGATCGGCATCGGCGAAAGCGATGGCGGCCGACTTGCCGCCCAGTTCCATCACACTCGGAATCGCATGCTGCGCGGCATCGCGCAAAATCGACTGGCCGGTTGGCACTGAACCGGTAAACACAATCTGATCGACACCCCGATGGCTGACCAAATGTGAACCGACTTCGCGACCACGACCGCAAATCAGGTTGACCGCGCCGTCTGGCAGACCAGCCTTGGCGATGGCACGGATCAGCACGCACATGCCCAACGGCGAAAGCTCGGGGGACTTGATCACCACCGCGTTGCCGGCCGCCAGTGCCGGCGCCAGCGAACGGGCGCAGATCGACACCGGGAAATTCCACGGCACGATCTGCGCCGAAACCCCCATTGGGTCGTACAGGGTGAAGTCGATGTAGCCGTTGCCCAACGGGATCGAGGTGCCCTCGATCTTGTCCGCCATACCGGCGTAGTACTCGAAGTAACGCGCCGCCTCGATGAATTCGTCCTTGGCATCGCTCAGGCGCTTGCCGTTTTCCTGGCACAGCACCCAGGCGCCTTCTTCCGCCACGGCGCGAATTTCTTCGGCAATGCGCAACAACCAGGTGACGCGCTGCGCCGGACGCTCGCGGGTCAACTCGCCGCTGTCAGCGCAACGACGGGCCGCGAGCAACGCACGCTCGGCGTCAGCCACGGTGGCCTGGGCGATGGTCGCCAGCTGTTCGCCGGTACCGGGGTTGCTCACCGTCAGGCGCTGGACGCTGTCGATCCATTGCCCGTCGATGTAATTGAGCCAGTGGGAGGCTATCGGATACATGGGACCTCCTCAGGCGGACGGCGTGGTGGCGAGCAGTTGACGCGCAGCCCACTGGTGGAAGAAGTGCGTCGGGATGTCCATTTCCGGAGAGAACGCGCCGCCCTTGTAGCCCGGGGAGTGACGGCCCTTCTGCATGCCTTCGACCGAGCTGATGTCTTCGGCGAACACCACTTTCCAGGACTCCAGAATCGCATCGCGGCAAGCGCTGTATTCATCGCTGCTCGCGGCTTCATCACCGACATAGAACAGGCGCAGGTGCTCGATGGTGCGGCCCGGCGCGACCGGCTCCAGCTGCATGGCAAAGGCATGGTCAGCCTGGATGCCGAGCAGAACGTTCGGAAAAAACGCGACGTATTCGGCGTTGCGCAAGCGGTCCAGCGGCCAGCCCGGGAATTTCGGCAGGTGCGTACCGGCGACGTCCGACAGGTTGTAGGCGTAGCTGCCCTGACCGGCGAAATGCTCGCCAAAAATGATGTTGTAGTGATCTTCCAGACGCGAGTACGAGTTCAGGCTCGGGTGCACCCACGGCAAGTGGTAGGCCTCGCAGTAGTTTTCGACGGCCAGTTTCCAGTTGCAGTTGATGTCCAGCGTGGTCGCGTCATGGCCCGGACGACGGCGCATCAGGCTCATACCGTCTTCGCCAAGGAACTGGGTCCAGCGTTGGGTCAACGGCGCCAGCATGTCTTCGAGCGGTTGCGCATCGCCGGACAGGTTGATGAACACCATGTCCATCCAGATCGCGCTGCGGATGGCCTTCAAGCCATGTTTTTCACAGGCGAAACGCTCATCTTTGTGCTGATCGATACCGCCGACGTGCGGCGTGCCACGCAGACCACCGTTGAGGTCGTAAGTCCAGGAGTGGTAAGGGCAGCGAATGACGCCCTGCACTTCACCGGCCTCTTCGACCAGCTTCATGCCACGGTGGCTGCACACGTTGTGGAACACTTGCACCAGGCCTTCGCGGTTGCGCATCAACAGCA
Organism: Pseudomonas azerbaijanoccidentalis; assembly: GCF_019145495.1. Classification (GTDB taxonomy): domain Bacteria; phylum Pseudomonadota; class Gammaproteobacteria; order Pseudomonadales; family Pseudomonadaceae; genus Aquipseudomonas; species Aquipseudomonas azerbaijanoccidentalis. The sequence goes on from NZ_JAHSTU010000001.1 coordinate 1,224,288, forward strand.
ACGGCAGGCCCATGAAATCGATTGGCTTGACCGAACCGGCCTTGCCCAGATCGCTGGCGAAACCGACGCAGGCCCAGGTTTTACCCATGACCTGATCGCGTTCCAGTTCGAAGTAGCGTTGCTCGGTATAGAACTCGTTGCTCAGGCCGGTGGCTTCGTGGATCGGATTGAGGACAGTTTCGAGATGATGCACAGGAATTTGCTGGATGCTGCTCATTATTGTTTTCCCCTGCTGGGCACGGTTTGGATGATCGGCGGGCTCATTGGCCCGGGGTCCGCTGGCAGCAAGTTTGGGAAAACGGGGAGTGTCTCGACAAACGATATTTCGGCAGGGATTAATGACTTTTGATCATAAATACAGACACACCAACCTGTAGCCGCGGGCTTCGCCAGCGGCTACCTGGATCTGTCGGGTTTTAACTTTGATCGGGCGCGGCGGGCAGTTGATTCATCAACCAGCTACGGAAGCGTTTTACGCTCTGGCGCATGCCACCGCGGGAAAGAGGTTCGAGCAGGCAAAACTTGGCATCGGTTCTCAGCACGGTATCCAGCGGTCGAACCAGCGCACCGGTTTGCAGGTGATCGTCGACAAGGTTGGACCAAGCCAGCGCAATGCCTTGACCGCCGATCGCCGACTGGATCAGCATCGAGTAACTATTGATGTTGATTCGGCGTTTGGGCTCGACGTTTTTCAGCCCCTGGCTCTGGAACCAATCGGCCCAGCCGATCCAGTCGCGTTGCGGGTCGTCAAGGAACAGCCAGGTGCAGGCTGCGAGGTCCACCGGTTTGTTCAGTGCCGGGTGTTTGGCGAGGTAAGTGGGGCTGCACACCGGGAACACCTCCTCGGAAAACAAGGGTGTGACCTGCATGTCTCTGGGCGGTGTCCGGCAGTAATACAACGCCAGATCGCAATCCAGGCGAGAGAAATCCTTGACCTGATCGTGGGCGATAATGCGCAGATCGATCTCTTCGTTCTCCCGTTGAAACTCGGCCACCTTCGGCAGCAGCCACAGCGAAGCCATGGCGGTACTGGTCGCGACGGTTACCTGTTCGGCGCCCTGCCAGTGGCGAATTTCCCCCGTGGCCTGTGCCACTTGCAGCAATGCAGCACGCACCGTTTCATAGTATTGACTGGCGGCCGGGCTCAGGTGAATGGTGCGGGTGGTACGCTCGAACAAGACCTTGCCCAGATAATCTTCAAGCAACCGAACCTGCCGGCTGATTGCACCTTGCGTCACGTTCAACTCTTGCGCTGCCAGGGTAAAACTCAAATGGCGCGCCGCCGCTTCAAACGCGACCAGACTATTGAGTGGCGGTAACGGGTGGATTTTCATACAAGGCCGATCACGTCGTTATTGTGGTTTTATCGCGGCATATTAGCCCCTGCCATAGACGCTGGACAGCGCCGTTAATAGCTCAATGGATCCATCGCTATAGTCTTGACTCTCACACTCTCTTGTAGGAGCTGCCGAGTGCAACGAGGCTGCGATCTTTTGACTTGGATTTTTATAGCAAGATCAAAAGATCGCAGCCTTCGGCAGCTCCTACAGGTTGGTCAACAACGGAGTCGCCTTCACCGATGACGCTGTAAACACAACATCGACCTGTGCCACCTCAGGCTTTTCCTCAACAACCTCACCATTCAGCGCCTTGTGCATTTTCACCGTATCCAGCGCGCCCACCCACTTGGCAATCGCCATGGTGCCGACGCCGTTGCCGATGGTGTTGGTGATCGCCCGCGCTTCCGACATGAAGCGATCAACGCCCAGCAGCAGGACCATGCCCGCCACCGGTATGGTGCCGAGGGACGACAGCGTTGCCGCCAGAATGATGAAGCCGGAACCGGTGACACCCGCCGAGCCCTTGGAGGTGAACATCAGCACCGCCAGCACAATCAATTGGTCGGTCAGGGTCAGCGGCGTGTTGGTCGCCTGGGCAATGAAAATCGCGGCGATGGTGTAGTAGATCGCCTGCCCGTCCGGGTTGAAGGTCAGGCCGGAGGGAATGATCATCCCCGCCACCGGTTTCGACACGCCGGCCTTCTCCATTTTGGAAATCATCTGCGGCAGCACCGATTCCGACGAGCTGGTGCCCAGCACGGTGAACAGTTCTTCCTTGATGAACTTGAGAAACTTCCACAAGCTGAAACCGCTGTAGCGGCAGATCGGGCCAAGGACAAAGATCACGAACACCGCGCAGGTCAGATACACGCAGGCCATCAGCTTACCGAGGGAGAACAGCGAGCCGAAACCGTATTTGCCGATGGTGAACGCAATGGCGCCGAAAGCGCCAATCGGTGCCAGGCGCATGACCATGTTGACGATGCGGAACATGCCCTGCATCAGGCTGTCCAGCGTATCGACAAAGACTTTGCCGCGCGGTCCGACATGGGCCAGGGCAATACCGAGCAGGATCGAAAACAGCAGGATCTGCAGGACGTTGCCCTTGGCGAAGGCATCGACAATGGTGTCGGGAATGATGTTCATGACGAAGTCCATGAACGAGGCATGTTTCACCGCCGTGGTGTAGGTCGCCAGGCTGGAAGTGTCCAGCGTCGCGACATCGATGTTCATCCCCGCGCCGGGTTTGAACACGTCCACCACGACCAGGCCGACCACCAGCGCCAATGTCGACACCACCTCGAAATACAGCAGCGCGCGAAAGCCCACGCGCCCCAGTTCCTTCATGTTTTCCATGCGCGCAATGCCCGTGACCACCGTCAGGAAAATCACCGGTGCGAGGAGCATTTTGATCAGTTTGATGAAGGCGTCGCCCAAGGGCTTGAGCGCTGCGCCGGTTTCGGGAACGAACACCCCGACGATGGCGCCGAGGATCACCGCGATGAGCACTTGTACGTAGAGTTTGCCAAATATTCTTTTCATGACAGGGCCCTGATTTTTATTGTTGTCAGGAAATGCCCAGGGGTCAGGTCCACGGACCTGCCCCTTGGCGTTATGCCGCAGCTTGAATCGTCGGAAAAAATCAGCGGTTGATCAGTGCGATGACCGCATCGGTGATCTGCCGGGTGGTGGCGTTACCGCCGAGGTCCGGGGTGTGCAAACCGCTTTCGGTCACCGCTTCGATGGCCGACATCAAGTGCTTGGCCGCCGCGGCTTCACCCAGGTGTTCGAGCATCATCGCAGCGGTCCAGAAGGTGGCGATCGGGTTGGCCACGCCTTTGCCGGTGATATCGAAGGCCGAGCCGTGGATCGGTTCGAACATCGACGGGAATTTACGCGATGGGTTGAGGTTGGCGGTCGGTGCAATGCCGAGGCTGCCGGACAGCGCGGCCGCGAGGTCGGACAGGATGTCGGCATGCAGGTTGGTGGCGACGATCACGTCCAGCGTCGAGGGTTTGAGCACCATGCGCGTGGTCACGGCGTCGACCAGTTCCTTGTCGATTTTCACGTCCGGAAAATCCTTGGCCACTTCGTAGAAAATCTCGTCCCACAGCACCATGCCGTGGCGCTGGGCGTTGGACTTGGTGACCATGGTCAGGTGCTTGCGCGGACGGCTTTGCGCCAGTTCGAAAGCGAAACGGTGAATGCGTTCGACCCCGGCCCGGGTGAACACCGACACTTCCGTGGCGACCTCTTCCGGCAGGCCCCGGTGCACACGACCACCGTTGCCCGAATATTCGCCTTCGGAGTTTTCCCGCACCACCACCCAGTCGATCTGGTCGCCGTTATGCAGCGGACTTTTCACCCCCGGCAAGACACGGGCCGGACGCACGTTGGCGTACTGATCGAAGCCCTGGCAGATCGGCAGGCGCAGGCCCCACAGGGAGATGTGATCCGGCACGTTGAGCGCACCGACCGCGCCGAAGAAGATCGCGTCGAAGGTTTTCAGCTCTTCAAGCCCACCTTCGGGAATGTAGTAACCGTTTTTCAGGTAGTTGTCGGAGTTCCAGTCGAAGTGCTTGAAGTCCAGATTGAAGCCGGACTTTTTCGACAGGGCTTGCAGCACCTCGACGCCTGCGGCGATCACTTCCACGCCGATGCCGTCACCGGGCACTGCAGCAATTTTGTATGCGCTCATTGTTGTCTCCACTCTTGTCGATTTCTTGTTGTTCCCGCTGTTCAGGCGGGGTGTGAGCGGAGTATATGTAGTGAACAAATAGGTGTGAGTTCCTCAAAATCACTACATAAATAACTTTGAGTTACGAATGAGCCAGACTCTGGATTTGTCGTTTTTCTATCTGTTGGCCAACAAAGGCAGCCTCGCGGCGACAGCGCGGGAACTGGGTATCACGCCGCCGGCGGTGAGCAAACGCCTGACGGCGCTGGAGGCTCGCTTGGGTATCCGCCTGGTCAATCGCACTACGCGCTCGATGAGCCTGACCTCCGAAGGCGAACTGTATTTCTCCCAGGCTGCGCGCATCCTTACCCAGATCAATGAGCTTGAGCAGTTGGTCAGCAGCAGCCGCGCCACGCCCAAGGGCTTGATTCGGGTCAACGCATCGCTCGGCTTTGGTCGTCGGCATATCGGCCCTGCCCTCGCTGCTTTCTACGCTCAATACCCGGAGGTGGAAATACAACTGGAGATCAGCGACCACCCGCTGGACCTGGCCACCCACGGCTTCGACTTGGGCATTCGTTTCGGCACCCTGCCGGACGCCGCGTTTCATGCCCGCAAAATCGCCTCCAACCGCCGCTTGCTGTGTGCTTCGCCGCTGTACCTGGACAAACACGGCACGCCACAGAAACTGGCTGACCTGCAAAACCACAACTGCATTTTCATCCGGCAGAACGAGTCGCCCTATGGTGTCTGGAGCTTCACCAATGGCGGGCACACGGACAACATCAAGGTGCATGGTGCTTTGGGTTGCAATGACGGAGAGGTGGCGCTGAACTGGGCGCTGGACGGGCATGGCATCTTGCTGCGGGCCGAATGGGACATCGCCCGCTATGTGCGCAGCGGCCGCTTGCGCCTGGTACTGGAAGACCAGACGCCCACCCGGGCCGACGTGTATGCGGTGTACCCGCAACAACTGCACTTATCGGCGCGGGTGCGCAGCCTGATCGATTTTCTGATCGAGCGGTTCAAGCACATCGACAATGTCGAGGAAGGCTGAGGCATGGGCTCAATTGCCCGACACCACTTTGAGCCCGATAACGCCCGCCAGAATCACCCCGATGCACAGCAACCGCATCGGCGCTGTTGAATCCCCCAGCAGCGCCATGCCGACAATCGCCGTGCCCGCCGCGCCGATACCGGTCCATACCGCATAAGCCGTGCCTACCGGCAGCGTGCGCAGCGACAGTGAAAGCAGGAAGACGCTCGACAGGCCGGTGATAACGGTCAATACGCCAGGGACCAGTCGCGTGAAACCTTCGGAACCCTTCATGTAAAAAGCGAAAGCGATTTCCAGGATGCCTGCGATACCGAGTAATGCCCAAGCCATGTGTCATCGCTCCTCTAAAGGGCTCGCCGGGCTGGATGCCTGGCGAGCGATGGAACCGATCAGGCTTTGGCGGCGGCCGGTTTCGAGCGGAATGCCACACCGAGTCGGTTGAAGGCGTTCATCAAGCTGATGGCGTAGGTGAGGTCTGTCAGTTCCTTGTCGCTGAACTCAGCGGCAGCGGCTGCATAGACGTTCTCGGGAACACCGGTTTCGGCGACTTGAGTGACACTTTCGGCCCAAGCCAACGCTGTGCGCTCACGTGGGATGAAGTGATCCCCGGCATCGCGCCACACGGCCAACAGCGCCAGTTTTTCGGCGGCAACATTGAGATTACGCAGATCGCGAGAATGCATGTCGATGCAGAACGCGCAGCCATTGATTTGCGAAACCCGCAGGTAAACCAGATCGATCAGTTCGGTGGGCAGGCCGCTCTTTTGCACGTAGCCGTAGACGTTGCCGAAAGCCTTGTAACCTTCAGGGGAAGCACTGGAGTAGTTGATACGTTGAGTCATGATGAGTCCTCGATTTGGCTGTTTGGAGGACTGCATCGTGCGACGGCTTGGCCTATGCTCAAAGGGCCATGTTCCGGTGAGTGAAATGGGCCATATGGCAGTCTTCATGGCCCAGTCGCCCAAACGATTCATGGACCTTTGAAGCAGGTCATAGCACTTGTACGATTCCTGTTTAAGTCGGCAACACTGTTGCCTTCAGAGCCTGACCATGAGCCAACCCGCCAAGAGCTTTTCACCCCTCGACCCCACTTCTCGGGAACCGATCTATCGGCAAATCTATTGGCGGTTCCGCGAAGCAATCAGCGACGGCGCACTCGCACCGGGCGAGCGCATTCCTGCGGCGCGGGCGCTGGCCAAAGAGCTGGGGCTGGCCCGGGGTACGGTCGATAACGCCTATTCATTACTCACGGCTGAAGGTTACATCCAGTCGCGTGGCCAGGCCGGCACGGTGGTGGCGGCAGGACTGAATGTCAGGCCCCTCAATGCCCATGACGACCGTGCGGTGAGTCCGCCCGCGGGAGCCTCGGTCCGGCACAAGGCGCCGGTACTGCCCTTTCAGATGGCCCTGCCGGCGCTGGATGAGTTTCCGCGCAAGATCTGGGCGCAGATCGGCGCTCGCTGCGTGCGCGCCACGGGCATTGCGGACATGGCCAACCCATCGGCCCATGGCCTGGAATCCCTGCGCAATGCGATTGCCAGCTACCTGCAAGTGGCGCGCGGCATCCATTGCCAGCCTGCGCAGGTGTTCGTCACCTCGGGCTACCGCAACACGCTGACGCTGATCGCCCACGCCTTGCTGCAACCGGGCGACCGCGTCCTGGTTGAAAACCCCGGCTACCGCCCTACCCGTCAATTACTCGAATATTTGCAGATCGGGGTGCAACCCGTTGCGGTGGATCAGGACGGCATGCAAGTGGCGCAAGGCGTCAGCGATTCAGCTGGCGCTCGTGCCGCCGTAGTTACGCCCGCCCATCAGAGCCCGTTGTGTATGTCGCTGTCATTGCCGCGACGCCTGCAACTGCTGGAGTGGGCAAGTCGCGAACACGCATGGATCATCGAAGACGATTACGACGGCGAGTATCGTTACATCAGCCGCCCACTGCCCGCGCTCAAAAGCCTGGATCGCGAAGGTCGCGTGCTCTACGCCGGCACGTTCAGCAAAGTGCTGTTTCCCGGTATCCGCGTTGCCTATCTGGTGGTGCCGCCAGCGCAGGTCGAGCGCTTCGAACACGTCAGCCAGACCTTTCTCGGCGGCGTCCCGGAACTGACCCAGGCCATCGTTGCGACGTTTGTCACCGAGGGTCATTTCGCCCGGCATATCCAGCGCATGCGCAAACTCTACGGCGAACGCCGTAAGGCCGCCGTCAGAGGACTGAACTCCGTCCTGAGCGAGCACATTCACATCGATACCCAACCCGGAGGCATGCACCTGATCCTGCGATTGATCCGCCCACAATCAGACCGGGCGCTGGTCGAGCGCCTACTGCAGGCGGGGATCTATGCCGAAGCCTTGAGCGAATGTTGCATCGGCCCTGAAAGCCATTGCGGGCTGATGCTCGGCTTCGCCAATATCGACTCGCAACCCCGTGCCGAACACCTTGGAAAACAAATTCTCGCGCTGCTCTGAAACACCATACATGGCCCACACGCGAAGGCAGTTCTTGGCTCTTTGTGACTGGTCCAAGCAGCCACATCATGAGGCCCTTGTCACCACAAACGTCAAAGGGTCCCATGAAAATACTCCGCGTGATTTGCAGCCCGCGAGGGACATCGTCCGAGAGTTATCGACTCTCGCAAACCCTCATCAATCAACTGATCGACAGACATCCCGGCAGCGACTTCATGATCACCGAGCGCGGTGTCACGGGGCTGGCGCATATCGATGCCGACTATGCCGAAGCCGTGAGCAAACGGCGTGATCCAACACGTCCAGTAGCCGCCAAAGGCGCCTTGCTGCAATCCGAGCAGTTGATCCGCGAACTGGAAAACGCTGACTGCGTGGTGATCGCCACGCCCATGCATAACCTGATGGTGCCTTCGGCGCTGAAGGCCTGGCTCGACCATGTGGTTCAGGCTGACCGAACCTTTCGCATCACCGCTGAAGGCAAGGTGGGCACCCTGCGCGACCGGCCGGTGTTTATCGCCATTGCTTCGGGCGGCACCTTCACCGGCGTCAATGCTCAGCAACCGGACTTTCTGCGGCCCTGGCTGCAGGCCGTACTGGCGGGCATCGGTTTGCTCGACGTGAGGTTTTTCTCGGTGGAAGGCACCGGGCAAAAGCCAGAGGTTGTCGATGGCATCCGGGCAAAAACCGAGCGCGAAACCGCGCTGTATTTTGCCGGCCATGTACCAACTCCCGCCTGAACTCGCCTAACAGGAATCATTCGATGAACATTTCTACTCCCCTGCGCAGCGTTGCCGTGTTCTGCGGTTCCAACTATGGCTTCAAGCCTGACTACGTCGAAGGCGCCCGGGCCCTGGGCCGGGAGATCGCCAGGCGTGGCTTGCGTCTGGTCTATGGCGGTACAGATAAAGGATTGATGGGCGTGATGGCCGATACCGTGCTCGCCGAGGGCGGTGAAGCCGTGGGCATCATCACCCGTCGGTTGTGCGACCTCGGGCATCTGCACCCAGGGCTGACCCGGCATGAAGTGACACCCGACATGCGCAGCCGCAAGGCACGCATGAGCGACTGCGCCGACGCATTCATTGCCTTGCCTGGTGGGCTGGGGACTTTTGAAGAGTTGTTTGAAGTGGCGACGCTGATCCAATTGGGTGATCACCACAAAGGGGTTGCCTGCCTGAACATCGGCGGCTTCTTCGAGCCGGTGCGCAACGTGCTCGAACATGCCGTGAATGAAGGTTTCATGAAAACCGAACACAGCCAAATGGTGCTGTTCGATACCGACCCGGTGGCGCTGATTGATGCGCTTGAACGGTGGCAGGCACCTACCGTGACGAAGTGGCTGGGCACGCCCGTAGCCTGACCTTTTTCAGGTCTTGGCGATGCTGCTCCCTGAAATCTGTCGCCAAGACCTTTTTTATTTCAGCTCAAACGAGCTTGACCACGGCGTTGATGTTGTTGCGCGTGGCTTTCGAATACGGGCAGTACTGGTGCCCGGTTTCGACGATTTTCTGTGCGGTTTCCCGGTCCAGCCCTGGCAGGCTTACATTCAAGCGCGCCTGGAGCAGGTAACCGCCTTCATTGGTACCCAGGTCGACTTCGGTATCGACGGCGACATCCTTGGGCAGTGCCACTTTCATTTCCTTGGCGGCGACCTGCATGGCACCGATGAAACAGGCTGACCACCCGGCGGCGAACAGTTGCTCCGGATTGGTGCCCCCGCCGCCGGCGCCCGGCGATGACAGTTTTACGTCCAGAATGCCGTCGGAACTGCGCGAGGCGCCATCGCGACCGCCAGTGGTGTGGGTTTTGGCGGTGTACAGAACTTTGTCGAGCTGGGTCATGATGATCTCCTGATTGAATTGAGGTTCATGCAATGTCAGGTGAATCAGAAAAATGGGTCGTCTGTTAAGCCGGAGTACGGCGTCGGACCCGGCCTTTCAATATAGACGTCGCCAGCAAAACAGGGGGCTGAACTGACAAAGACCAGATCACGAACCTTAACCCAGGCCCAAAAACAAAAATCCCGCCCAGAAAGACCGGGCAGGATTCAGTTCAAGCAATCAACATCAGGCAATCGGAATCAACGGATCCGCTGCTGCCCACGCCACTGCACGATCCGCCACCGGCGGGTAGATCCAGACCGTGTTGATCTGGGTCTTGAGCTCCTTGCCTTCCTGCCCGGTCAGTTTGACCTGACGATCCCAACCCTCGGTGTAAACCGCGCCCCACGCGCCCAGATCCAGACAGGTCACGTACTTTGGCTGGCTGTACGGCGTCGGGAACACGCCCAGGATCTGCGCCGCCACGTTATTGCCGGCATGTCGCCCCAGCACAATGGCGTGCTGACAGGTCATCAACGCATGGTTGCCGATGTCATCGCTGGCCGCGTAGGCAACGTCGCCGGTGGCGTAGATGTCGTCCTGGCCGATGACTTTCAGGTGTGCATCGACGTGCAGGCGGCCCAGGTTGTCGCGTTCGGCCGGGATCTGCTCGGTCAGCGAGCTGGCACGCACGCCAGTGGTCCAGACGACGGTTTTGGCGTCGATGCGCTGGCCATCGGACAAGGTCACACCGTTTTCATCGACCGCGACAACCGAGGCATTCAGGTGCCATTTCACCCCGGTTTCAATACTGGCTTCAGCGATTTTCTCTGCGATTTGCGGGCCCATGGAGCCGCCGACCTTACTGCCGCGGTCAACGATGATCACGTTGAGGTCCGCCTTGTCGCCCAGAATGGCACGCAGACGCGTGGGCATTTCAGTCGCCGTTTCGATGCCGGTGAAACCGCCGCCGGCTACCACCACGGTGTTACGTGCCTGGCTTTCAGGCTGGTCAGCCAGGGACTTGAGGTGGTTTTCCAGGCGCACGGCCTGTTCGATCTGATCAACATCGAACGCATGCTCAGCCACGCCCGGGGTGCCTGGCAACGCCAAACGGCTGCCGGTGGCCAGAACGAGTTTGTCGTAGATGCAAACCTGTTTTTCACCGGCGGCGTCGATGTAGCCCACACGCTTTTGCGCTACGTCGATGGTGTCGGCGGCGCCCTTTATGAACTTCACGCCGACCGCATCGAACAGCTCGCCAATCGGAGCGGCCAGTTGATGGGCGTTCGGTTCGTAAAAGCGTGGACGCACACGCAGCTCGGCCTGGGGAGCCAGCACGGTTACTTCAAAGTCGTTGTGACCGTGGATGTCGAACAGTCGCGTGGCGCTCAAAGCGGTCCACATGCCACCGAAACCTGCGCCGATTACCAAAATGTGCTGTTTCATTTGTCGCTCCAGAGAGGCATTGAAATTCGTTGAATGATCAGGGGATTGGTGGGCTCGTCCTCGTGAACGCAGCGCTTGGCTCCCGACCTGACAACGGCGACTCTATTAGTCCGAGTTAAAAGCCGCAACAGATATTTTCAAATGCTTGCAATCAATCAAATCGATACACCGGGCAACCCCGCTTAAATCCTGAGCTTCAGTGGATTTATCGGAAAAATTCAAAAGAGGATCGGCGCGTTGAATGGTCGGTCATCAGCTGTTAATATTTGCGACAACATTAGTCGGAGATCGAGATGTCTCTTTACAGCGCAGGTGTCGAGTACGGCATCCACTGCCTGATTTTCCTGGTGGGCAATTGCGGCGACACCCGTGAAGCGAGCGTGCGCGACCTTGCGGAACTGCAAGGCGTGCCTCTGGACTATCTGGCAAAAATCTTCACCAAACTGGCCAAGGCAAAACTGGTGGTCGCCACTGAGGGCGTGCGAGGTGGCTTCAAGTTGGCGCGGCCTGCTGACGAGATCACACTGCTGGATATCGTCAACGCCATCGACGGGCGCAAAGCCATTTTCGAATGCCGGGAAATCCGCGGCCGCTGCGCGTTGTTCGAGGGTGAAGCTCCCGATTGGGCGCTAGACGGGCATTGCTCAGTGCATGGCGCAATGATGACGGCGCAAAAGCGCATGGAAGAGGCCCTCGCCCAGCAAACCATTCTGGATATCGCCAGAAAAGTTGGGCGTAAAGCCCCGGCCGAGTTCAATGCGCAGGTCGACCACTGGATGAATGAGCGCCGGGAAAAGAAAGGCACAGCGAGTGCCCAGGCAGGCGACGATCAACTCATCCAGGTGACTGACATCTCCAGTTGAAGCCTAGATGCAATCACGCACTGCTTCGCGCAGTGCGCCTGATTTCGCCCAGGGTGGCCCCTGGTACAACGACACCCGGCTGCCGTCCTTCGATTTAACAATGTCCAGCACCTCGTCGGCCGTAATGATGCTCGGCGCGGTGATCCGGTAGCCATTGGAAATCGACGACTGACTGGTGTTGGAAACCTCTTTTTTCCAGACCGGCAATACGCACGCAGCAAAGTCCTTGGGTGTTTTTTCACTGTACTTGCTGACATTCGGTTCACCGGGCACCACCGACGCCGGTAACGAACAGCCCCCCAACAACGCCAAGACCACACCCCCCAACCACAACCGACTCTGCATAAAGCATCCTTATCCTGAAAACATGAAATGTAGCCTGCCCTGCGCACCTGAGGAAATTCGCTACGTCACTACGACAGCGAATTTTGCCGATCACGCAAATTTCCCGACCAAAGGAAGCTGCGAAGAACCAGACGAACACAACGTCCCAACGCGCTAAAGGGTCTAAAATTTCGTAGCAGCGCGTGACAGGAGAACATCATGTGGCTTAACGAAAGCGAACAAGCGCTTCGGCGCGACCTGCAAGGACTTGCATCGGATCTGCGCTGGTCGGCAGTAGAACTTTTGCGTATTGGGGAACAGTTGCGCCTGAGCGGCAATGATGTCGATGCCGAAGCCGTCAAGCGCCTGTGCGACCTGTTCCAGGGCGATGAACAGCGGTTGGCGGGCTATGCCGAAGAGGTCAAAGCCAAGGTCATCACTCGTAACAAGGCGGGTTAGCTGCCCGCACCCTCACCTTCCGACACAATAAAAAGCCCCGGCATGCCGGGGCTTTTGCGTACGCTTGATCCGCTTACTGGTTGTTCACTTGCCTGCTCGACTTCGACCGATAGCCGGGAAGGGACGCTGCAAACGCCAGTGCTTCCTCTCGGCTACCAAAGGACCCAAGCCGGTCACCTTTGGTGCAAACCCGCCATGGGCCGTTGTTCACGCTGAGTACGTCATAACCGTTCATGTGCATTTTGTTCAACATCGGAACACTCATGGTCACCTCCATTTCGGCAACGATATCCAAGGCTAACGCACCTACCTTACACCCACCCTTCGGCAAAATGACGACCAGACGTCGTGTGGGCTGTTCAGCAGAAGATGGCACTTTCCTGCCGTCGCGCTGCTCAAAACAGCCAAGCGCTCATGAAAGAGTATCGGCCTGAATATTGCAGTTTTGTTACCATTTGATGACAGCGATTGATCGAAGAACCCATGAAAGTACGCGCAACCGTCATTTGCGAGCAGGACCGACACATTTTGCTGGTACGCAAGCCAAGATGTCGCTGGACGCTGCCTGGTGGAAAAGTCGAGCCCGGGGAAACCACGGCGGCTGCCGCACTGCGAGAACTGCAGGAAGAAACCGGATTAGGCGCCGACGACATGCTGTACCTGATGGAATTGGAAACAGGCAGTACGCGGCACCATGTCTTCGAGGCCTCGGTACCGGACTACCACGCCGCCAGGCCCTTGAATGAAATCTTCGATTGCATTTGGTTCCCGCTGGATGCCGTACAGAACCTCAACACCAGCGACGCTACGCTGAGAATCGTCAAAGCGTTTCAGCGTCGCCTGTAGCGCATTCAACCCTGATCGCCGCCGCCCACGGGCATGATCATGCCGGTGATGTACGACGCCTCATCGCTGGCCAGAAACAGAATGGCTCCGGCCTGTTCATCCAGCGTCCCGTAGCGTTTCATCAAGCTGCTGTCGAGTGTCTGGTCGACGATTTGCTGATACCAGACTTTCTCCTGCGGGCTTTGCTCGTCGGTGTTGCGTGGCACTCGGCGCGGCGGCGCTTCGGTGCCACCCGGCGCAGTGGCATTGACCCGAACCCCGCGCCCGGCAGTTTCGAACGCCAGGCACGCGGTCAGTGCATTCACGCCGCCCTTCGCCGCGCCGTAGGGCACCCGGTTGACGCTGCGGGTGGCGATTGAAGAAACGTTGACGATGGCGCCACTGCCCTGCTCCAGCATGAACGGCAGTGCGGCGTGGCAGCACCACAACGTCGGGAACAGCGAGCGACGGACTTCGGCTTCGATCTGCGAAGCTTCGTAATGCTCGAAAGGTTTGGCCCAGATCGTCCCGCCGACATTGTTGATCAGCACATCCAGGCGCCCGAAACGCTCGACGGCGGTCTGCATCACGCGGTTGCACTCTTCGTACTGCTCAAGGTCGGCGGTTAGCGCCAGCACCTGGCAGTCCGGCGCCAATTGCTGCTGCAACTCGAACACCAGTTCGGAACGATCGACCAGAATCAGCTTCGCCCCTTCTGCCGCCATACGCTCGGCAACACGCCGACCGATGCCCTGCGCGGCGCCGGTGATCAGCGCGACTTTTTCATGGAATCTGTTCATGGACACCTCAAGATCGACTGCGCGACGCCACTCTTCTGTAGGAGCTGTCGAGTGCAACGAGGCTGCGATCCTTTGATTTTGTTCTTCAAAGATCGCAGCCTCGTTGCACTCGACAGCTCCTACATGGCGGGGCGTAGCCGCAGGGAATGGTTATGCCGCGCTGGCGGCGAACTTTTCGTAGTAGAAGTTCGCGGGCGCGATACCTTTTTCGCGAATGAACTGGCTGACCGCTTCGACCATGGGCGGCGGGCCGCACAGGTAGACGTCGACGTCACCATCGTTCAGGTGCTTGGGCTCGATGTGCTGGGTCACGTAGCCCTTGAGCGGGTGCTGGCTGTCCGGGCTGGCGACGCAGGCGCTGTAGGTGAAATTCGGGATGCGCGCGGCGAAGGCTTCCAGGCGATCGAGTTCCACCAGGTCGAAATCGTGGGTCACGCCGTAGATCAAATGCAGCGGATGATCACTGCCCTGCTCGGCGATTTTCTCCAGCATCGCGGTGAACGGCGCCAACCCGGTGCCGCCGGCCAGCAACAGCAACGGACGGCGGATATCGCGCAGGTAGAAACTGCCCAGAGGACCGGCCAGGCTCATGCTGTCGCCCGCCTTGGCCATGCCGGTGAGAAAACTGCTCATCAGCCCGCCCGGTACGTTGCGGATCAGAAAGCTGACCTCGCCGTCGCGCTGCAACGAGCTGAACGAATAGGCGCGGGTCTGCTCGCTGCCGGGAATACCAAGGTTCACGTACTGCCCCGGCAGGAACGCCAGTTTGCTCAACGCCTCGCCCTTGATCGACAGCGCAATGGTGCTGTCGGACAACTGGCGCACGGCGCTGATGGTCGCGTCGTAGCTGGCCTGGCGGGTACGGCAGACTTCCGAAGAGGTCGGCACGCGCACCACGCAATCGCTCTGGGCGCGCATCTGGCAAGTCAGGACGAACCCTTGCTCGGCCTCTTCCGGGCTGAGGGCATCTTCGATGTATTCCTCGCCCAGATCATAACGGCCGGCTTCGGCAAAGCACTTGCAGGTGCCGCAAGCGCCGTCGCGGCAGTCCAGCGGAATGTTGATGCCCTGGCGGTACGCGGCATCGGCCACGGTTTCGCCCACGTTGGCGTCGATGAAACGAGTGACGCCGTCTTCGAAATTGAACGCAATGGAATGGGTCATGACGGCAGTCTCACAAGTGGTAAACATCGATGACCTGGCGAACATAGTCGTTCTTCAGGATCACTTTCTTGGCCTTGATCAGCGGGTTTTCACCACGCACGTCGAGGGTGTAGAAACTGCTGCCGAAATAGCTGTCGACGGTCTTGTAGCGAAAGCTCAAGGTGTGCCAGTTGAATCGCAGCTTGCACAGTCCGTCGGCTTGTTCCAGCAGTTCGATGTTGCTGATGTTGTGGGAGGTTCGGGTGTCCGGCACGCTGGCGCTGGAACGCTCGGTCTTGATGCGAAAGATGCGGTCTTCAAGGCCGGTGCGGTTGCCGTACCAGATCAGCGAGATTTCCCGCTGCGGGTCTTCGGTCAACTCATCGTTGTCGTCCCAGGACGGCATCCAGTACGTCGCGTCGGGGGCGTACAGTTCCAGCCATTCATCCCACTGACGGTCATCGAGGTAGCGCGCTTCGCGATAGAGGAAATCGCGCACCGCTTCATAGGAAATGGTCATTGCACGTCCTCCACGGCGATCAGCTTCGACTGCTCGGCCGCCAGCGCCTTGAGCATGGTCTGCTGCCAATACTTGTGTTGCAGCACGAACAGGCCTTCGTCTTCGGTGCGCACGCCGCTGAGCAGCGGGTGCAGGTCAATTTCCTTGGCCGCATCGTCGGCGCCTTCGATCCAGTGTTCAGCGCCGCGGGACATGTCATTCCACGTCGTGACGCTGCCCTGATAGCTGGTTTGGCAAGAGCGGAACTCTTCCAGGTCGTCCGGTGTGGCCATGCCGCTGACGTTGAAGAAGTCTTCGTACTGGCGAATCCGGCTTGACCGCGCGTGGTCGCTCTCGCCTTTGGGGGCGATGCAGTAGATGGTGATTTCGGTGCGGTTGACCGAGATCGGCCGGGCGATGCGGATTTGCGAGCTGAACTGGTCCATCAGGTACACGTTCGGGTACAGGCACAGGTTGCGCGAGTTCTCGATCATCCAATCGGCGCGCGCCTTGCCGAAGTCTTGCGCCAGCTCATCGCGACGCTCGTACAGCGGGCGGTCCTCAGGGTTGGACCAACGGGTCCAGAGCAGCATGTGGCCCTTGTCGAAAGAATAGAAACCACCGCCCTGCTTGGCCCAGCTGCCGGCGCTCATGGTCGGGTTGGCGTCACCCGCTTCGCGCTGCTTGCGCTGATTCTGGGTGGCCGCGTAGTTCCAGTGCACGGAGCTGACGTGGTAACCGTCGGCACCGTTTTCGGCGGTGAGTTTCCAGTTGCCTTCGTAGATGTAGCTCGAAGAACCGCGCAGCACTTCCAGGCCATCGGCGGACTGGTCGACGATCATGTCGATGATCTTCGCCGACTCGCCCAGGTGTTCGACCAGTGGCAAGACATCGGCTTTCAGGCTGCCGAACAGAAAACCGCGGTAGGACTCGAAACGCGCGACTTTGGTCAGGTCGTGGGAGCCTTCGCAATTGAAACTCGATGGGTAACCGGCGTTGGCCGGGTCCTTGACCTTGAGCAACTTGCCGGAGTTGTTGAACGTCCAGCCGTGGAACGGGCAGGTGTAGGAGCTCTTGTTACCGGACTTGTGCCGGCACAGGGTCGCGCCGCGGTGGCTGCAGGCATTGATAAAAGCGTTGAGCACACCGTCCTTGTTGCGCGCGATGAAAATCGACTGGCGCCCCATGGTGGTGGTGTAGAAATCGTTGATGTTGGGGATCTGGCTTTCGTGGGCCAGGTACAGCCAGTTGCCCTCGAAGATGTGTTCCATCTCCAGATCGAACAACCGGGGGTCGGTGAACATCTCGCGTTTGCAGCGATAGAGGCCCTGCTCGGGATCGTCTTCAAGCAGGGAATGCACGTATTCGGGTCGCAGGGTCATGGCCGCCGCCTCCATTGTTATTGTTCAGGCAGGGGTCATGCTAGGACGGGGCGATGGGATGGACTATCCGCGGGGTGCAGACCTTTATCCGTTTTGTGCAGGGCTCACAGATCGCTATTGGCGGCGACTCTGTTATGAAATACGCACTCATGTAGGAGCTGCCGAAGGCTGCGATCTTTTGATTTGCTTTTTAGACAAGATCAAAAGATCGCAGCCTACGGCAGCTCCTACGGGGGATATTGATTCAGTGACGGCGCTTGAGGGTATCGGACGGCAATTCACCGAACTGCTTGCGGTAGCTGTCGGAGAACCGCCCCAGGTGCAGGAAGCCGTAGTCCATCGCCACTTCCGTGACATTTCGCACGTTGCAGGTCGGATCGCTCAGGCAGGCGTTGATACGCTCCAGGCGTTTTTGGCGCAGGTAGTTTTTCGGTGTAACGCCGGCATTGCGCTCGAACAGCCCATACAGCGAGCGCAGGCTCATGTGTGCCTGGCGCGCCAGTTCTTCGCTGTCGATGTCTTGCTTGAGGTTATTGGCGATGTAATCGGCAATCGCCTCGAAGGTGGCGGTCTGCGAGCCCAGTTCGAGGCGGCAGACATTGGTTTTCATCAGGCTGAGCATCTTGCTGACGATGATCTGCGTGTAATGCTCCTGCACCCTGGGAATCTGCTCGGTGGATTCGGCCTCCTGGCAAATCATTGCCAACAGGTTGACGAAACCTTCCAGTTCATTGAGCTGATAACGGTTTTCCAGAAACCGCACGCCCTGCCCCGGATAGCGCCAGCGCTGCTCATCGCAGACCGATTCAAACAAACGGGTCGGGACTTTGAGGATGAATTTTTCGCAATCGTCGGAGTACGTCAGGTCCACCGGATCGTCGGGATTGATCAACAGCAATTCGCCCGGGGCGAAGTAATGTTCCTGGCCGTGGCCACGCCACAGGCAATTGCCGCGCAACAGCACTTGCAGGTGATAAATGCTGTCCAGCGAACCGGACGTCACGCGCACACTGGCACCGTAGCTGATGCGACACAAATCGAGACTGGCGAACTTGCGATGATCGAGACTGGCCAGCGGGCTGCCGGCTCGGGGCATGAGAATGCAGTGGTTACCGACATGCTGATTGACGTAGCCCGACACCGCGTAAGGGTCGGCATGGTCGAATACTCTGCTGCGCTGACTCAACAGTTGAGCTTGCATCATCGGGTCACTCTCATTGTTGTTATGGATTGCGTCGGGTCATTCTAAGGCAGTCCTTGCAGCGGTGTATCAATGCACTGACCTGTGGGGGTCATCGAACAACGTCAATCCCCTGTAGGAGCTGCCGCAGGCTGCCATCTTTTGATTTTGAAAGATCGCAGCCTCGTTGCACTCGACAGCTCCTACAGTGGAGCGCGGTTATCAGTCTTCCAGGGCGCGAACCCGCTCGTGACGCTCCTGCTCTTCAGGCTGTGCAGACGATTGCAGGGTGAAATCGAAATCGATCTCGGCAAAACGACCGCTCACACCGTGAGCCGCTGCGCGCTGCTGGTCATCGCTGAAGGTGATCTTGGCGATCAGCTCGTCGCGGGTAGCGTAGGCGAAGTCGTCATGCAGGTACTTCTCGCCATCCAGGTTGATCTGGGTGGTCAGGTGGCGATGATCCGGCGCGGAAATGAAGAAGTGCACGTGCGCTGGACGCTGGCCATGACGGCCCAATTGGTCGAGCAGTTGCTGGGTCGGACCGTCCGGTGGGCAGCCATAGCCCGACGGCACGATGCTGCGGAAACGGTAGCGGCCTTCGGCGTCGGTGACGATGCGGCGACGCAGGTTGAATTCCGATTGGGTCGGGTCGAAGTACGAATAGGTGCCGCCCGTGTTGGCGTGCCACACGTCTACCACGGCGCCGGCCAGAGGTTCGCCAGCGGTGTTGAACACGCGACCTTGCATGAACAGGGTCACACCCGGATCGACGCCGTCGTCCAGACGCGCTTCGCCTTGCGACAGCGGCGCGCCGGCCACGTACAGCGGGCCTTCGATGGTGCGCGGGGTGCCACCGGATTTGCCTGCCTGTTCGTCTTCGGCGTCCATCAGCAGGTCAAGGTAATGTTCCAGGCCCAGACCGGCCACCACCAGACCCGCTTCCTGACGCGCGCCCAGCACGTTTAGGTAGTTGACCGCTTTCCAGAACTCTTCGGGGGTCACGGCGAGGTCTTCGATGAGGTTCACCGAGTCACGCAGGATGCGGTAGATCAGCGCCTTGGTCCGTGGATTGCCGGCGTCGTTATGCAGGCCGCTGGCCTCTTCGAGAAACTTCTGGACTTCGGCAGTGTGGGAAATCTTGACGTTCATTTTGGTGGGTTCCTCATCTTGTAATTATTAGGCTAGCGCGCTGAACAGGCTGGGCTCAGCGGTCGTCGTCACGGATGGAAGAAGGATGCCGGCACATCGCGTCGATTTCGATGGCCATGTACGGGAACAATGGCAGTTGCATCAACAGGTCATGCAATTCCTGGACGCTGTCGACATCGAACACGCTGTAGTTGGCGTAGTGTCCGGCTATTCGCCACAGGTGACGCCACTTGCCTTGATCTTGCAGGCGCAGCGCCAGGGCTTTTTCGTCAGCCTTCAATTTGGCCGCCGCTTCGGGATTCATGTCGACCGGCAGGTTCACGGTCATTTTTACGTGGAACAGCATAATGCTCTCCTCAGGCTTGATGAATGGCGGTGGATGTTTTGTCACGGCGGAAAAACGCCAGGCGTTCTTCATCCAGGCTCAGGCCCAGACCCGGAGTGTTCGGCACATGCAGTTCGAAATCGCGATAAACCAGCGGCTCGCTGAGAATGTCTTCGGTCAGCAGCAACGGGCCGAACAGCTCAGTGTCCCATGCCAGTTTATTCAGGGTGACGAAGGCGTGAGCCGATGCCATGCTGCCCAGGCCGCCTTCGAGCATGGTGCCGCCGTACAGGGCAATACCGGCTGCTTCGGCGATGGAGGCGGTGCGCAATACGGCGCGCGGGCCGCCGTTCTTGGCGATTTTCAGGGCGAACACCGAAGCCGCGCCTTCGCGGGCCAGGTTGAACGCATCTTCTACACATTCAATGGATTCGTCGGCCATGATCGGCGCCGGGCTCATGGCGTTCAGGCGGGCCATACCGGCGCGGTTGTTGCGTGAGATGGGTTGTTCGATCAGGTCGATGCCATTGGTCCCGAGAATCCGGCAGGCACGCAGCGCGACGGCTTCGTCCCAGGCCTGATTGACGTCGACCCGCACGCTGGCGCGGTCGCCGAGGGCTTTCTTGATGGCGATGACGTGGGCCAGATCGCGGTTGACCTCGCCGGCGCCGATCTTCAGTTTGAAGATGCGGTGGCGACGCAGGTCGAGCATTTTTTCCGCTTCGGCGATGTCTTTTTCGGTATCGCCACTGGCCAGCGTCCAGGCCACCGGCAGCGCATCACGCACGCGGCCACCGAGCAGTTCGCTGACCGGCAGGCCCAGGCGTTTGCCCTGAGCGTCGAGCAGCGCGGTTTCGATACCGGATTTGGCGAAGGTGTTGCCACGGATGCTGCGATCAAGGCGCAACATGGCGGCATTCACGTTGCCGCTGTCCTGGCCGATCAACAGGGGCGCGAAGTGCTTGTCGATGTTGGTCTTGATGCTGTCCGGGCTTTCGTTGCCGTAGGCCAGGCCACCGATGGTGGTGGATTCACCGATGCCTTCGATGCCGTCGGCGCACCGCACACGAATGATCACCAGGGTCTGGTTCTGCATGGTGTGCATCGCCAGCTTGTGCGGGCGGATGGTCGGCAGGTCGACGATGATCGTCTCGATCGACTCAATGGCGGTAGCTAGCATTTCAATACCCGTCAGGTTCTTGGAGTTCTTGAATCGATTCTCGTACGGCTTTTTTCTCGATGCCAATATAGAATTGGTCTGACTTGATACCTTTAAGGTATGCAATCGACTGACTTCTGGAGGCTCCATGGAACTGCGGCACCTGCGTTATTTCCAGGTTTTGGCGCAAACCCTTAACTTCACCCGCGCCGCCGAGTTGCTGCACATCGCGCAACCGCCCTTGAGCCGTCAAATCCAACAATTGGAGGATGAACTCGGGGTGATCCTGCTGGAGCGCGGGCGGCCGCTGAAGTTGACCGACGCCGGGCGGTTCTTCCATGAACACTCCACCGCCCTGCTCGAACAACTGAACAAGATTTGCGACAACACGCGACGCATCGGGCTGGGAGAAAAGACCTGGCTGGGCATCGGCTTTGCGCCGTCGACGTTGTACGGCGTGCTGCCGGAGCTGATCCGTCGGCTGCGCAGTGGCGAGCCGTTGGAGCTGGAGTTGGGGTTGTCGGAAATGACCACCCTGCAACAGGTGCAGGCGCTGAAGGCCGGGCGCATCGATATCGGCTTCGGGCGTATCCGCATCGACGATCCGGCCATCATCCAGACCGTATTGACCGAGGACCGCCTGGTTGCCGCCCTGCCCGCCGGCCACCCGCTGCTCGCTGGCCCCATCAGCCTGCGCGATCTAGCCAAAGAACCCTTTGTGCTGTACCCCGGCAATCCGCGACCGAGCTATGCCGACCACGTCATCGCACTGTTCGAATCCTATGGGGTGAGCATTCACGTGGCGCAATGGACCAACGAACTACAAACGGCGATCGGGCTAGTCGGGGCCGGAATTGGGGTCACGCTGGTGCCGGCCTCGGTGCAACTGCTGCACCGCGACGACATAGGCTTCACGCCCTTACTGGAAGACAACGCGACCTCGCCGATCATTCTCAGTCGGCGGGTGGGTGATGTATCACCGGGTTTGAACCATTGTTTGCGGATGATCGATGAGCTGCTGCCGCAGGGCTAAACCACATTTAACTGGGACGTTTCAGCCGGCAAACGCCCGGCGACCGGCACTCATCTCGGTGCGCAATTCGCCGATCAGGTCGGAGATGGCGCGCACGCTGGTCAGTTGCTCGGTCGAAACACCGTCGAGCAACAACTTGACGTCCCCGGAAACAGGTTCAAAAACTTCAATGCGCAGCAACCCCAAGGTTTCCGTGCACTCGCAGGACAAGGGCTCAAAACCAGACTCGACGATGTTGCAAAGAACCGAAATGGGAAGCATGGCTGACGCCTCCGGCGACAGTTGATCGGTTTGGATCCGTTTCAGCATAGATCGGCTTTTCAGAGTTTGCGCCAGCAAACAATGTTAAATACTTCTCACTTTGAGCAGATTGTTCAGTGAGGATTGTCCTTCCAGATCCAGTTCCACACGCCCGGCAGCTCAACAGGCTGCGAACTGTCACGCAACGTGCGCGCCATCGCCGCCCGTTGCAGTTCGGCGGTGTCGATGTAAAACGGCTGGTCTGCGGTCTTCACCCCCGTGGCCTGCGCACTGTCGAGCAGGATTTGCAGGTACTCGCGGGTATGCCGGGCGGTGTAGCGATTGAGGTCGTGGAAGGTCACCACCACCGGAATCACCCCGTCCACCACTGGCAGTTCACCCCGGGCGATGCGCTCGCGCACTTCAGACATCGAACGCAGCATGTGCGAGCGACGGCGCGGGCTGGCATTGAAGCCCCAGATCTTGCCGTCATTGGCGCTCAGGTCGGTCAGCAAGACGTGCAAGCCATGCTGTTGATAGGCGGCGAAGGTGCGCTTGTCGTAGCTCCAGAATGGCGGACGCACCAGGGTTGGCGGCGCACCGCTGATCGCGGCGATATCGGCACTGCCATCGGTGAGCGCTTGCTGCAGTGCTTGCGCGTCCAGAGAACGGTGGTTGGTGTGTGAAGGCGTGGCCGTATGAAAGGCCAGAATGTGCCCGGCATCGCGCTCGCGGTGCATGACCGCGCGGCCAATCTCACTGTTGCCAGCCCGAGTGGCGCGGGTCTGCACGAAGAACACGGCTTTGATATCCGGTTGCAGCGGATTCACCGCCAGGCTGTCGAGCACCGTTTCGGTGGGATTCCAGAAACTCGACGCACTGGGACCGTCATCGAATGTCAGCAGAAAGCGGATTGGCGGTTGCGCGCGCAGCCGTTGTTCGGTCTGCGGCGTCATTTCGATGGGGGCAGCGATGCAGCCCAGCAGACCGGCCGCCATGGCCAACACCGATAGAACCTTGAACATCTGTTTCATTTTTTGCCTTGGGCCGGACCGTTTCGGTCAACACGTCAAACGGCAAAATTACTTCGCCCGTTCATCCTTCTTCGGCCCGCAGAGTGCTGCGAGCCGAGGTTGGATAAGGGTACACAGTGTTTGGTTCCGAGGCTCGTTTACTGCGCCAGCGCCTGCTGGAATGAGCCATCGATGATCGGCGCGGTGGCCAGTTCCGCCGGCAGAGCCTTGACCTTGAACAGGAAGTCCGCGGTGCTCTGCAAATCCTTGGCAGCCTGCGCATCGACCGGGCCGACCGTCATGTGCGCCTGGCGCAGCCAGTGGCGGGATACGTTCTGGTCGAGATTGGCCTTCTTCGCCCACAGGTCGGCGTATTCGTCAGTGTTGTTATCGACCCAGGCCCGGGCTTTTTTCAGGCGACCGAGAAAGTCGGCAATGGCTTCACGCTTGCTGTCGATCGATGGCGTCGATGCGGCAATGGCACTCAGGCCCGGCATCAGGTTCTTGGCGGTGAGAATGGGCCGCGCGCCGGAGAACAGGATTTGCTGGGAAATGTACGGTTCCCACACGGGAAACGCATCAATGCTGCCCTGGGGCAATGCCGCAGCGGCATCGATTGGCATCAGCTTGATGAAGTCGACGTAGTCTTCCGGCAGGTCGGCTTTTTCCAGGGCGCGCAAGGTCAGCTGCTGGCTCCAGGCACCGGGCCAATAGGCGACTTTCTTGCCTTTGAGGTCCGCAATGGTTTTCACCGGCGAGTCCTTGGGCACCAGCAAGGCGATGGTGTCGGGGTTCTGCCGCGACACGCCGATCAACTTGACCGGTGCCTGCTTGGCCGCCAGAAACAGAAAGCCCGAATCACCGAGAAAGCCCAGGTCCAGCGCGCCGGTGTTAAGCGCCTCGGCCAATGGAGCGGCGGCCTGGAAATGTTTCCAGTCGACGGTGTACGGCGCGTCTTTCAACACCCCCGAGGCTTCCACCGAGGCGCGAATGTTGTAGTAGTTCTGGTCCCCGACATGCAGGACGACAGGCTCGGCAGCGTAGGCCAAAGGCGCGGTAAACAAAGCGCTGGTCAACAGACCGCGCACGAATCGGGACAGGTTCATCAGGGACTCCTTGAAGGCGAATGCGATAGACCATAACGCTCTTACAAGAAGCAGTTGAAATTCGATTTATGCATAAGCTCATGACTCGCCCGACCAAGTGTTCGCCCACCAACAGTGACTCAACAGACTGTGTTCTGCGGTGCAGCCCTGTGTCGCTTGAATCGCCCTGTAAGCCTTGAAAACCGCTGCATCCGCGAACATGGCACAGAGCCTGCAATATTCCTTTTATGCAGGAAGCAGCTGTGAAAAATAATTTTTTGGACATAAGAATCTCGCCGCCTTGCCCGGAGCCGCCCCATGAAACCCGCCTTCCGTTTTCCATTGATCAAGTCCCTGCTCGGCGCGTGCGCCCTGGCCCTGAGCTTGCAATCCGTCGCCCAAGCGGCGGAAGCGCCGCCGGCCGAAGTGCACCTGGATTACGCCTATTACTCACCGGTCAGCCTGGTGCTCAAGCATTTCGGTTTTCTGGAAAAGGCCCTGCCCCAGACCAAAGTCGGCTGGGTGCTGAGCCAGGGCAGCAACCGTTCGCTGGAATACCTCAACAGCGGCGGTGTCGACTTCGCCTCGTCCGCCAGCCTCGCGGCGGTTTTGAGCCGCGCCAACGGCAGCCCGATCAAATCGGTTTACGTTTATAGCCGCGCTGAATGGACGGCGTTGGTGGTGCGCAAAGATTCACCGTACAAAACCGTGGCCGACCTCAAGGGCAAGAAAATCGCCGCCACCAAAGGCACCGATCCGTACCTGTTCACCCTGCGCAGCCTGCAACAGGCCGGTCTGAGCAAAGACGATGTGGAGCTGGTGCATTTGCAGCACCCGGACGGTCGCACGGCGCTGGAAAAAGGAGACGTCGACGCGTGGGCCGGTCTCGATCCGCACATGGCCGCCAGCCAGGTCCAGGCCGGTTCGCGCCTGCTGTACCGCAACACCGGTTTCAACAGCTATGGCGTGGTCAGCGTCACGGACAGCTACGCCAAGGAACATCCGCAAACCATCGACACCGTACTGAAAGCCTACGAACAGGCCCGGGAATGGGCGGTAAAAAATCCTGAAGAACTGGCCAAACTGCTCGCCACCGAATCCGGATTGCCACTGGAAGTGGCCAAGCTGCAACTGTCACGTACCGACCTGAGCAGCCCGCAGTTGACCGCCAAGGATGTGATCGCCTCAAAAGCCGCCGCACCGATTCTGGTTTCCGAGGAACTGGTACGTCGTGGTGTGAACGTCGATCAGGTCATTGATCAATTGATCGACACCGGTTTCAAGGAAACCGTCGCTCGTCAGTAACAGCAAAAGATCGCAGCCTGCGGCAGCGCCTCCATTGGGTCCCTGTAGGAGCTGCCGCAGGCTGCGATCTTTTGATCTTGTCGTGACTGGAGAACCTCATGACCAGTAAAAGCAAAACCCTCCCCGCGCCTCTGGCTTTATCGGTGCCGCGTCGCCTGAACACGGTCTGGCGCCTGCGCCTCAAGGCTCTGGCGCTACCGGTGCTGATCCTGCTGATGCTGGAGTTCGTCGTGCGCATCGGCTGGCTGCCGTCCTACCAAATGCCTGCTCCCAGCGAAATCGCCCTGACCCTCAAGGAGCTGGCCGAAGGTGCGCTGTGGAAACACATTGGCGCCAGTCTGTTGCGCGTATTGCTGGGGTTCGTCATCGGCGCAAGCCTGGCCCTGGTGTTTGCCGCGTGGGTGGGGTTGAGCCGTGAAGCCGAAGCCTGGCTGGAACCGACGTTCGCCGGCCTGCGCTCGATCCCGAGCCTGGCCTGGGTGCCT
This sequence comes from Pseudomonas azerbaijanoccidentalis, assembly GCF_019145495.1. Classification (GTDB taxonomy): domain Bacteria; phylum Pseudomonadota; class Gammaproteobacteria; order Pseudomonadales; family Pseudomonadaceae; genus Aquipseudomonas; species Aquipseudomonas azerbaijanoccidentalis. Next base: position 1,250,372 of record NZ_JAHSTU010000001.1, read on the forward strand.
TTGTTACTGTTGTGGCTGGGCATCGACGAGACCTCGAAAATCGTCCTGATCGCCATTGGCGCGTTTTTCCCGGTGTACCTCAACGGCGTCGCGGCCATCCGCAACATCGACCGCAAACTGGTAGAGGTCGGGCAAATGTACGGTTTCAGCCGTCGTCGCCTGGTGCAGCGGATTCTGCTGCCCGCCGCCCTGCCCGGCCTGTTCACCGGTTTGCGCAGCGGCTTGAGCCTGGCCTGGATGTTTCTGGTGGCTGCCGAGCTGATCGCTGCCACCAAAGGCCTGGGTTATCTGCTCAGCGACGGTCGCGAGACGTCACGCCCGGACATCGTGCTGGCAGCGATCATCGTTTTGGCGCTGCTGGGCAAACTCAGCGACGGCCTGCTTGCCAGCCTGGAAAAACGCTTCCTGGCCTGGCGCGATACGTTCAACGGCCAAAGCGCGGAGGGTTGAGCCATGACCGGACACTTGCTGGATATCCACGTCGAGCGCAAATCCTTCGCCGCGACGACCGTTCTCAACAACGTCCATTTACAGTTGAAGGCCCGGGAAGCCGTCAGCCTGCTCGGCCCCAGCGGTTGCGGCAAAAGTACTTTGCTGCGGATCGTCGCCGGGCTGGAAAAAGACTTCCAGGGCACGCTGCGCAGCAGCGCCGGTGAAGTGGCTTTCGTGTTTCAGGAACCGCGGCTGATGCCTTGGCTGACGGTCGAGCAAAACATCGGCTTCAGCGCCGACAAGCATTACGACAAAGCCTGGGTCGCGCAATTGATCAAGGAAGTCGGCCTCGATGGTTTTGCCCAGGCGTTGCCCAAGGCACTTTCCGGTGGCATGGCGCAGCGTGTGGCGATCGCCCGCGGGCTCTATTCGCGACCGCAAGTGTTGCTGCTCGACGAACCCTTCAGCGCGGTGGATGCGTTTACCCGGATGAAACTCCAGGACCTGCTGCTGCAACTGGCCGAACGCCACGCCATCGCCCTGCTGCTGGTGACCCACGATGTCGACGAGGCGTTGTACCTCAGTGATCGCGTGCTGGTGATGGACAATCGCCCCAGCAGTATTCGTCAGGAACTGGCGGTGCAACTGGCGCATCCCCGTGATCGGCGCGACCCGCTGCTGGCGCAACTGAAAGCGTTGTCGTTGACCGAGTTGCAACGGGCGCATGTGATTTGAGGCAACTAGACTGAAAATCCCGAGCGGAGGATTCAGTCGATGTGCGGACGCTTGTCGCAATACCGGGGCATCCACGACTTTGTGGCGGCGCTGAGCATTCCCGATGCGCTGATCAATCACGTCGGGGATCAGCCTTTGGCGCGTTACAACGCCGCGCCGACCACACAACTGGCGCTGTTGCATCTAGAGGAGGACGGCTTGCATGCCGACTCTCAGCGCTGGGGCTGGCGCCCGCACTGGGCCAAGGATCGCGCCGCACCGATCAATGCCCGGGTCGAGAAAGTGGCCCACGGGCCGTTTTTCCGGGCGATCTGGCCCCACCGCGCGATCTGCCCGGTCGACAACTGGTTTGAATGGGTCGATGCCGGGGACGGTACGCGGCAACCCTGGCTGATTCGACGTCGTGACCAAGGGCCGGTGTTCTGTGCCGCGATCGGCCAGTTTCCGACAGGCAATGCCGCGCCCAGGGAAGACGACGGTTTTGTCATCATCACTGCCGACAGCGCCGGCGGCATGCTGGACATTCATGACCGTCGCCCCGTGGTGTTTTCGGCGGAACTGGCACGGGAATGGCTGGACCCGGCCACGCCCAGGGAGCGCGCCGAGCAAATGGTACTTTTGCAAGGTGAAAACAGCGACGCCTTCAACTGGCACAAGGTCGGCAAAGCGGTTGGCAATACCCGACACCAAGGGCCGGAATTAATTGTTGAAGTGAACTGAAACTGTCAATAACGACAGTGATACAGACATAATTAACAGCATTGCCTGAAATATTAAGTTACTAACTTTACAACCACTGTTTCAATCATTTAACGCTTGCGTTGAAGCGTTAACCGCTGGTCTGACCACTCAGTCGCATTGCATACATTTTATGTCGCTAACGCTAGTATTCGCGCCGTATTTCCAGTTGCCTCACCAGTTGACCAAAGAGTCAATAATTCAGGAAATCCCATACACCAAGCCTTGCAGAGAACTAAATTGCGCGACGATTTTACAAATGATCAAGTCGTGAGTCTGGCGTGCGTTTATCTTACAAAGACAGAGCACTATCAACTCGACTGTTTCATCGGGCAATACATACAGACCCGTAACTTGCGTTCTATCCCCAATATCAATGAAGTCCTGGTTTCAACCCTCGAAAACTACCCTGGCAAACCGCCGGTAATGGTCAACGAGCTGAACGCCTGGATCGACAAGACATTGGGTTTTCGAGCCGCTCATCCGGACTTCCCGATCACTCTGGAATAATCCAGGTAACGGTCCGCAGACATGACAAAGCCCCGCTAAAAAACGGGGCTTTGTCGTGTCTGGAACCCGGTCAGGGTTTCAACGGACGCTCAATATCGCGATCCGACAGCTCGCGGCTGTCGTCGTGCTTCCAGGTCTTCTCCGCTTTTCTCTGCTGCTCCAGCTCTTCTTCAGTCGGTTCATCCTTGTCGTCTTCCGGTTCCGCACGCGTGGGGTCGTTTGCCATGTTCACCTCTCTTCCTGAAGGGATCAGCCATCCGTTTTAAGCGTAGAACAGATTCCCGTGCCCGGCTCACAGCCACCAGCGCAGCAAAAAGAAGAAGCCCATGCTCAACAACATGCTGAGCAACGTGTTGCGGGTATAAAGGACCAGGCCAACCGCCACCAGCGAGCTGATCAGGTACGGGTTGTGCCATTGCAGGTTCAATTGCTTGTCCGGCATGAACACAATCGGCCCGCAAATCGCCGTCAACATCCCCGGCACGGCGAAACCGAGAAACTGCCGCGCGTTGCTGCTCAGGCGTACCGGCAGCCGAGGTTCGAGGAACACGTAGCGATTGAGAAACACCAACACGCCCATGCCGATAATCACTGCCCAGACCATCATGTGCGCGCTCCCTGGAATTTGTTGCAGATAAAGCCGGCGGTCATCCCCGCCAGACCCGACAACACCAGCGCCGAGCCCCATTGCCAGTAGCTGAACAGCACCGAGCAGAACAACGAAACCGCGACACAGACCACCGTCGGCACGTTGCGCACCACCGGGGTGATCAACGCAATGAACGTGGCCGCGATGGAGAAATCCAGCCCAATGTGTTCAAGACCGGGAATACTGCTGCCCAGCACGATGCCGGCCAGGGTGAAGAGGTTCCACGCGATGTAAAACGTCAGACCGACGCCCAGCGCATACCAGCGATCAAATTGTTGTTTGTCGTGCTGGCTGGTCAAGGCAAACAACTCGTCGGTCAGCAGAAACCCCAACCCGACCCGCCAGCGACCCGGCAACGGCGAAATGACCGAACGCATGCTCATTCCATAGAGCAAATGCTGGGAAGTCAGCAACAGCGTGGTCAACAGGATTGAAAAAATCCCGGCACCGCCCTTCAGCATGCCGATGGCCACCAGTTGCGCGGCGCCGGCAAATACGATGCTCGACAAACCCTGGCCTTGCAGGGGTGTGAGATTGGCCTCGATGGCCATGGAACCGGCCAGCAAGCCCCAAGGCGCGGTGGCCAAAGACAACGGCATGATCGCTGCGGCACCGCGAAGAAACGCACTGCGCGGCAAGTGTGAATTGGACATAACACTCTACAACCAAAGAAAGTCGCCAGACTGTGCCAGCAGTCGCCGCCAATGGCTTGAACAATCTTGCGCACATTGCCGCTCATCGGCTGACCGCTTGCGCAGGCCCGGTAGTAGCAACATGATGGCGCTGCATTTTTTCCCACCCGGTGCAGCCCCATGAGTTCAGTCGATACCGACAGCGATGTCTACAAAACCCTGCTTGAATCGACCAAGGCGATTCCTTGGCGCATCGACTGGAAAACCATGACGTTCAGCTACATTGGCCCGCAGATCGAGAGCCTGCTGGGCTGGAAGCAGGACAGCTGGGTCGGCGTCAACGACTGGGTCGAACGCATGCACCCGGATGATCGCGATTACGTGGTGGGCTTCTGCGTCTCTCAGTCGCGGGCCGGCGTGGACCATGAGGCGGACTACCGCGCGTTGACCCTCAGCGGCGATTACGTGTGGATCCGCGATGTGGTGCACGTGGTGCGCAAGGACGGTGAAGTCGAAGCGCTGGTGGGGTTCATGTTCGACATCAGCGAGCGCAAGAAAACCGAAGAACACCTGCTGCGCCTGCAAAAGCAACTCGAAGAGTATTCCTTCCAGGACGGCCTGACCGGCATCGCCAACCGGCGAATGTTCGACACCGTGCTGGAACGCGAATGGAGCACCGCGCAACGCACCGGCTCGCCGTTGTCGCTGATCATTCTGGATATCGACTACTTCAAGCAGTACAACGACCACTACGGCCACATCAAGGGCGACGAATGCCTGCGCGAGGTGGCCCGCACGCTGTCGAAGGCCGCCAACCGCCCTCGGGACTTCATTGCCCGCATCGGCGGTGAAGAGTTCGTCTGGCTGTTGCCCGACACCGATGCCGAATCGGCCGGGCTGGTGGCGCACAAATGCCTTCACCTGATTCGCCAGCAGCGGATCACCCACGCGTTTTCCGCCGTTTCACCGTTGTTGAGCGTGAGCCTGGGTGTCGGCGTCACCCACGCGTCGTTGCACAATACGGCTCTGGAATTCGTCGAACAGGTCGACAAGTTGCTGTATCAGGCCAAGCACAACGGACGCGCGCGCGCGCAGATCAGCGATTTTCGCGATTGACAAACAGCGCGCCGACTTTTAAAACTGGGCGCCTCACTTAGGGTGTAAGCAAAGATGTCCGCAACCTTCAATCTCGACTCTTCCGTCATTGGCTTGATTGCCAAGGCGCAAGGTTGCGTTGCGAACGCCCTCAAATCGAAGAAACAGTCGCTCATGTGACCGGGGCGCGCTGTCCCGTCAGATGAGCTGACAGGACATTGAGCGCGACGGACCACCCTCCCCTTGCTTACTCTCCTTCCACGCTCCTGACGGTGACGAATTCGGTCAACCATCAGGAGAAAGTGCATGTCATCGTTTCAAGGTATCTGGGTTCCACTCGTCACACCGTTCCACAATGGCGCCATCGATTTCGTCGGGTTGCGGCGGCTGGTCAACCATTTGCTGGAAAAAGGCGTCGACGGCGTGATTGTCTGCGGCACCACCGGAGAGCCGGCGGCCATGGGCAAGCACGAACAACTGGCGGTACTCGATGCCGTGCTGGAGCAAGTGCCCCCCCATCGCGTTGTCATGGGCCTGGCCGGCAACAACCTGACCGAACTGCTGCAATTTCAGAGTGAAATTCTCAAACGCCCGGTCGCGGGCTTGCTGGTTCCGGCGCCGTATTACATTCGCCCGTCCCAGGCCGGGCTTGAAGGGTTTTTCAAGACCGTTGCCGATGCGTCCAGCGTACCCCTGATTCTCTATGACATTCCCTATCGCACCGGCGCGACCTTCGAACAGGCGACCCTGCTCAACATCGTTGCCCATGAGCGCATCGTCGCGATCAAGGACTGCGGCGGCAACCTGACCAACACGCTGGCGCTGATCGCTTCGGGGCATGTCGATGTGCTGTGTGGTGAAGACAACCAGATTTTCAGTGCCTTGTGCCTGGGCGCCAAAGGCGCGATTGCGGCGTCGGCCCATGTGCATCCCGAGCGCTTCGTGACGTTGTTCCAACAGCTGCGAGACCACCAATTAGCGCAAGGCCGCGCAACATTTTTCGAACTGCTGCCGCTGATTCAAAGCCTGTTCATCGAGCCCAATCCCGCCCCGGTGAAAACCGCCCTGGCCCTCCAAGGCTTGATCGGCGATGAACTGCGCGCCCCGATGCAACGCAGCAGCGAGGCCATGGTGGCGCGGTTGAAGGTTGTGCTGGCGGCGTTGAACAATCGATAGGGTGGCGGCCATCCGCCCGAGTACCATGGTGCGATCGCCTGACGCCTGCGGGAGTCAACATGTTCTACCGAATCGCCGCCGATGGGCTGGTGCTGTTTCATCTGGCGTTCATTGTCTTCGTTTTGTTCGGCGGGTTGCTGGTGCTCAAATGGCGCCACCTGATTTGGTGGCACCTGCCCGCCGCCGCGTGGGGTATGGCGGTGGAGCTTTTTCACCTGCCCTGCCCGTTGACACGCTGGGAAAACCTGATGCGCCACGCCGCCGGACAAAGCGGTTATGGCGCCGGCTTCATCGAACATTATGTGTGGCCGGTGATTTACCCGGCCGGCCTGACCCCGGCCATTCAACTGTGGCTGGGCGCTCTGGTGTTGTTGGTCAACGGGCTGGTCTATCTTCGATTGATCAAACAGTGGTCAGCCTGAAAAGATCGCAGCCTTCGTCAACTCCTAGACTCGATCACCGTAGGAGCTGCCGAAGGCTGCGATCTTTTGATCTACCCCTCAAGGAACTTGAACATGCTGTCGACTGAAGACCTGACGCTGCTGCAAGCCATCCGCGAAACCGGCAGCCTGTCGCGGGCCGCGGCCGCACTGGGCAAGGCGCCGTCGACCGTGTCTTATGCCGCGCGGCAACTGGAGGAGCGTTTCGATGCCCTGTTATTTGACCGTCGCCGCTACCGCCTGCAACTGACCCCGGCGGGCGAACTGCTGGTCAACGAAGCAGCGCGGTTGATGCAGGACGTCTCGCGCCTGACCAAACGGGTGCAGCAAGTGGCCAATGGCTGGGAGAGCCGCTTGTGGATCGTCACCGACGAACTGCTGGAGTTCGAAACGCTGATCCCGGTGATTCACGAATTCGATGCCCTGGGCTCCGGGGTTCCGTTGCGCATCACCCAGGAAGTGCTCAGGGGTGTCTGGGAAGCCCTGCGAGAAGGTCGCGCGGATCTGATCATCGGCGCCACCAACGAACCCCCGCCGATCCCGTCCCTGCGCTGGATGCAACTGGGCGAAATGGAATGGGTCTTCGCCGTCTCGCCCAAGCACGCGCTGGCCAAGGCCGCGGAACCGCTCTCCCGTGCCGTGGTGGCGCAGCACCGGGCGATTGTCGTGGCCGATTCCTCCCGCGCCACCGAGGGCAGCACGTATGGCGTTTCCGGTGGGCAAGCGGTGTTGGCGGTGCCGACCATGCGCGCAAAAATCCTCGCGCAATGCGATGGATTGGGCGTGGGCTGGCTGCCAAGGCATCGCGTCGGCTCGTTGCTGAAAAACGGTACGCTGGTTGAAAAACAGATGGCCGACCCGCGTGAACCGAACATTCTGTATGCCGGCTGGCGCGGTGATCACGATGGCCGAGCCTTGGGCTGGTGGCTGGAAAAGCTCAAGCAATCGTACCTGTCCAGCAAACTGGTGCAGGGCAGTGACCGTTTTGTCTGAACTTCAGTTGGCGATCACGCTCATGTTGCGACCGCTGGCCTTGGCCACGTACAACGCCTTGTCGGCCGCCCCGATCAAGTCGTCGGTAGCAAACTGCGAAGCCGGGTCGTAACCGCAGACGCCGACGCTCACCGTCACCACGCCTTCGGGACTTTCACTGTGCTGCAGGCCGCTGGCAAGTACCGCGTTACGGATTTTCTCCGCCAGCAGAAATGCCCCCACGTAATCGGTAGCGGGCAGCACCACGGCAAACTCTTCCCCGCCAAAACGTGAAGCCAGATCACCGGGACGCTTGATGTTGTCGACGATGATCGCGCCGATCTTGCGCAAGCAATCGTCGCCAGCCAGGTGACCGTAGCGATCGTTGAACGCTTTGAAATAGTCGACATCGATCATCAACAGCGCCAGACCGGTCATGTTGCGCCGGGCACGTCCCGCTTCGGCCTGGATAAACAGATCGAACTGACGCCGGTTGGCCAACCCGGTGAGCGCGTCTTCCAGCGCCAGCAGCTCCAGGTTGCGATTGACCTCCAGCAGTTTGTCCTGGGCACCGAGCAATTCCACTTGAATGCGGTTCTGCTGCTGCATCAACTTGATCAGGCGATAACCCAGTACACCCAGAAATCCCAGCAGCAACGAGACGATGGCCGCACTGAGTAACGACTCCTTGCGCCAGCTGGCCAACACTTCGTCCTGGTTCAGCGCGGCAAAAACCACCAGCGGATAACCTTCGACCCGTCGATAGCCCGTAACACGCTCAACGCCGTCGATGATCGATTTGAGTCTGGCTGTTCCCGAACTACTGGTGGGCAGCAGTTGGGTGAACAACGGGCTCTTGGCCAAACTGCTGCCGATGTCCGCTTCATGGAACGGCCGACGGACGACAATGCGGGCATCGTCGGCAATCAGGTTGATCACACCGTTGTTGCCGATGTCGATGCTGTCGTAGAGCTGCAGGAAGTGGCTGAGATAGATTGTCGCCAGCGCAACGCCGGCAAAGCTGCCGTCGGGGTGATTGATCCGTCGCGACACAGTCATGATCCATTCGCCGCTGGAGCGGCTTTTGATCGATGGCCCGATGTGCGGACCGCGATCAGGGTGATCGCGGTGAAAGATGAAGTACTCACGGTCGGAATTGTTGGCGACGCCCACTTCGGCGCCGTTTGAATTGGCAATCCACTGCCCGGTTTCGTCATACACGAACAGCCCGTGAATCTGGCTCAGTTCACTACGCTGGGCACTGAGCAGGCGCTGCAAGCGATTGATCCGGCCTTCGTCGATGCCCTCGTTTTCCAGGCGGTCGACCAGGGTAAACAGCAAGGTATCCGCCTGTTTGATCGACGCCTGCGCTTGCGAGGCCAATGTCTGCGCAAGGTTGGACATCGCCACTTCCTTGTCATGCAGATGATATTGGCGCGAACTCCAGGCTTCCCAGATGACAATCACCGCCATCGACAGGCACACCGCGACCATCAGCGTTACCGCAGAGCGGATCTTGAGCCGGGCCACGCCGGGGCGGCTTTTTTCGATTCGGTCGTAAATGGATGGATGGCCCATGAAGCTCGCTCCTTGAAGCTTACAAAAAACAGGCTTCCTGTCAGTCAGTCAAGCCATGACAACAATCCGTAGCAGTTGGCGAAGCCTGCTGCTACAAGGTAAGCAGCGGAACAGGATCAGCGCTTCACCGCCTCCAGCCACACCGGGTCCAGTTGTGTCTGTTCGGTGTCCAGGCCCAGTGCCTCCATTCGCACCTTGTGCTGCTCCATTTCCCGGGCCAGTTGCCCATGATCGCTGGAATTACCGTCCAGTTGATGCATCTGGTTCAACCCCAGATGATAGAACCGTAGCAGCTTCATCGCCGTCGGATCTCCCGCCTCTACCGCCGCAGTGACGTGGTGCATCACATTGGTGACGCTCATCAGGCTGCGCTTGAGCTGCCAACTATAGACCGCGGGCGCCATCCATTCCTGGGTCCAGAACACTTTGCGCATCAGGGCCGCCATCAGCAACACCGCGGCGAACACACCGCCGATGTTGAACCGCAGGTTGTCGCCGCCAGGCTCGCCGAACATGGCCACAGCCGCCGTGGAGAGCACCATCGCCAGCGCCACGAAAGTCAGCGCAATGATCAGCGTGCTGCGCCGCGTCTGCTGCCGGTAGGTTTGCGCGTCCATTGGCTGGATTTCGAACATTGCGTCGGGGTTCCTTGGCTTCAGTGGTAAAAAACAATCCGAGTCGAAAAAGACTGCGGGCCATTATCGCCTCTGCGAAGGACTTAGCTATGCTGGGGCTCCTTTTCATCTTTTCATCGTCAAACGGGGACATGGCGAGACCGCGCAGTTCGTGCCATCTTCTTTCATGGATACACACTATTCGGATGCCATTCGTTGTTTTTGTAGGAATGACATCGTTTTAAGGATCATTGAATGACCCAACGACAAGTAATCAACGCTTCGGTCAGCCCGAAAGGCAGCCTGGAAACACTCTCCCAGCGGGAAGTCCAGCAACTGAGCGAAGCCGGATCCGGCAGCACCTACAACATCTTCCGCCAATGCGCCCTGGCCATCCTCAACACCGGCGCCCATGTCGATAACGCCAAGACCATCCTCGAAGCCTACAAGGACTTCGAAATCCGCATTCACCAACAAGACCGCGGCGTGCGCCTGGAACTGCTGAACGCCCCGGCCGACGCTTTCGTCGACGGCGAAATGATCGCCAGCACCCGCGAAATGCTGTTCAGCGCCCTGCGCGACATTGTCTATACCGAAAACGAACTCGACAGCCAACGCATCGACCTGAGCACCTCCCAGGGTATCAGCGACTACGTGTTCCACCTGCTGCGCAACGCCCGCACCCTGCGCCCCGGCGTCGAGCCGAAGATCGTGGTGTGCTGGGGTGGCCACTCGATCAACACCGAAGAATACAAATACACCAAGAAAGTCGGCCACGAACTGGGCCTGCGCAGCCTCGACGTGTGCACCGGTTGCGGCCCCGGCGTGATGAAAGGCCCGATGAAAGGCGCCACCATCGCCCACGCCAAGCAGCGCATCCACGGCGGCCGATATCTGGGCCTGACCGAACCCGGCATCATCGCTGCCGAAGCGCCGAACCCGATCGTCAACGAACTGGTGATCCTGCCGGACATCGAGAAGCGCCTGGAAGCCTTCGTGCGCGTTGGCCACGGCATCATCATTTTCCCGGGCGGCGCCGGTACGGCCGAAGAGTTCCTGTACCTGCTCGGCATCCTGATGCACCCGGACAACGAAGGCCTGCCCTTCCCGGTCATCCTCACCGGCCCTAAACATGCCGCGCCGTATCTGGAGCAACTCGACGCCTTCGTCGGCGCCACGCTGGGTGAAGCCGCCAAGCAGCATTACCAGATCATCATCGACGACCCGGCCGAAGTCGCCCGGCAAATGACCGCGGGTCTCAAAGCGGTGAAACAGTTCCGCCGCGAGCGCAACGACGCGTTCCACTTCAACTGGTTGCTGAAAATCGACGAGGGCTTCCAGCGCCCATTCGACCCGACCCACGAAAACATGGCCAACCTCAAACTGAGCCGCGACCTGCCGGCCCACGAGCTGGCCGCCAACCTGCGCCGCGCGTTCTCTGGCATCGTCGCCGGCAACGTCAAGGACAAGGGCATCCGCCTGATCGAGGAACACGGTCCGTACCAGATCCGCGGTGACGCGGCGATCATGCAGCCGCTGGACCAACTGCTCAAAGCCTTCGTCGCCCAGCACCGGATGAAGTTGCCCGGTGGCGCCGCGTATGTGCCGTGTTATCGCGTGGTTGCCTGACAACCGACGCGACTCGACTGTAGGCGCTGTCGAGTGCAACGAGGCTGCGATCTTTTGATTTTGTTTTTCTAGAACAAGATCAACCGGTCGCAGCCTTCGGCAGCGCCTGCGAAGTCGTGATTTACCCCTATTTGCGCGCCAACTTGTACTTCACACAATCATCATAAAAACTCTGTCGGACCGCCGCCGGCTTCATCCGTGTCGGGCTGTCATAAGTTTGTTCAGTAATGCCCATCGCCATCATCCGCATCCACGATTTAGCGAACTTATAAGTCTGGAGTTTCTGCCGCGCGGCATACAGCGAAACCCCGGACAACTTGAGTTCCTGCGCTCTGGCAGCCGTTCCCGCCCCCCAACTGCACATATAAGTATCACCGGACTTCAGTTCCTTGGCCTGGGCAGAAACTGCAAGGCCCGCAACGCTGAGCGAGATCAGCCCGATCCACACATTCCGCATGTAAAAGCCACCCTAACCGCCTGAAAATACGGCGATTCTGGCGACAATCAACAGCCGTGGGGGCCAGCATATTGCCTTCCGTCAACAAACTGATCTGCGTCATTAAACAAAAGTCATTTTCTTGCGACATTTCAATCCTTTGCTATAGCTAAGACTCTCTCCGCCAACTAATGAGGCAACGGAATGTCAGTCGCAAAAAAAATGAGTGTGGGGCAACTGACAATGTTGACCGCCGTCAACATGTTGGGCTCAGGCATCGTGTTACTCCCTACAAAACTGGCGGAAGTGGGCGCCATTTCCATACTTTCCTGGCTGGTGACAGCCACCGGCTCACTCGCCTTGGCCTATGCCTTTGCGCGTTGCGGGATGCTCAGTCGAAAGACCGGCGGCATGGGCGGTTATGCCGAATACACCTTCGGCAAGGCCGGTAACTACATCACCAACTACACCTATGGCCTGTCACTGTTGATTGCCAACGTGGCGATCAGCATCACCGCCGTGGGTTACATCCAGGTGCTGTTCAACATCAAGCTCGACTCACTGCAAGTGGGCCTGGCGACCATCGCGCTGTTGTGGCTCACCACCTTCGCCAACTTCGGCGGTGCGCGGATCACTGGCCGGATCGGCGCTATCACCGTCTGGGGTGTGATCGCCCCCGTGGTGCTGGTGTCGACCGTGGGCTGGTTCTGGTTCGACAGCAGCATCTACGCCGCTGGCTGGAACCCTCACGACAAGTCCTGGTTCGAAGCGGCCGGTGCCTCGGTGGCGATCACCCTGTGGGCGTTCCTCGGCCTGGAGTCGGCTTGCGCCAACACCGATGCGGTGGAAAACCCCGAGAAGAACGTGCCGATTGCGGTCCTTGGCGGCACGCTGGGGGCGGCGGTGATCTACATCGTCTCCACCAACGTCATCTTCGGCATCGTCGGCAACGCGGAGCTGGTTTCATCCACGGCGCCGTTTGGCCTGGTGTTCGCCAAAATGTTCACCCCGCTGATCGGCGACATCGTGATGGCCGCGATGGTGCTCGCCTGCATCGGCTCGTTGCTCGGCTGGCAGTTCACCATCGCTCAGGTGTACAAAAGCTCGGCCGACACCGGTTACTTCCTGTCGATCTTCGCCAAGGCCAACAAGGCGGGCACGCCGATTGTCGGCATGCTGGTGCTCTTGGCGGCGCAGACTGCGCTGGCACTGCTCACCATCAGTCCCGACCTGAGCAAACAGTTCGACACCCTGGTCAACCTCGCAGTGGTCACCAACCTGGTGCCGTACATCCTGTCGATGGCCGCGTTGATGACCATGCAAAAGGTCTCCAACGTTCCTGCGAGCAAGGCCCTGGCCACCAACATCATCGCCTGGGTCGCGGCGGCCTACAGCTACCTGGCGCTGTACAGCTCCGGTGAACAGGCACTGATGCTCGGCGGCGTGGCGACCATCTTCGGCTACACGCTGTTCGGTTTCGTCAACAACCGCCTGATTCGTCTTGAAGCGCTCAACAACAGCGTACCGACACAGACCGTGAGTGCGCAGCACCTCACCGCTGAACCGGTACCGGTCAACAATCTGAAATCTGTCGCACTGGAGACTCAATCATGACGGAATATCGACACTCGCTCGGCATGCTGACCCTGCTGGTCAGCAGCCCGCCGGACAAACGCACCGTCTTCGGCCGCGCCCTGCAACAACTGGTCAACGACGTGGAAGAGCGAGCGATCCATGTGCTGGCCTCCGAATCCTTGAGCGACGCCACCTCGATCCTGCGTTCGGACCCGGCCATTCAATGCGTGCTGCTGAGCTGGGAAATGGACGACAGCGAGGACCACGAAGAATGCATCAAACTGCTGGTCAGCCTGCGTGAACGCAACACTCGCGTGCCGGTGTTCCTGATCAGTGACCGCAGCACCGCGTCGAACATTCCGCTGGTGGTCATGCAGCACGCCGATGACTTCATCTGGCTGCCGGAAGACACCAGCCGTTTCCTCAGCGGACGCATTTTGGCGGCCATCGAGCGCTATCGTCAGGCCGCCCTGCCGCCGATGTTCGGCGCGCTGGTGAAGTTCGCAAGGTCCTATGAGTACTCTTGGCACACGCCGGGTCATGCCGGTGGCACCGCGTTTCTGAAAAGCACCGCAGGCCGGGCGTTCTACGAGTTCTTCGGGGAAAACCTGTTGCGTTCCGACCTGTCGATTTCCGTCGGTGAGCTCGGTTCGCTGCTCGATCACAGCGGCCCCATCGGCCAGGGCGAGCGGTATGCCGCCAAGGTGTTCGGCGCCCACCGCACCTACTACGTAACCAACGGTTCGTCGATGTCCAACCGCGTGATCCTGATGGCCAGCGTCACGCGCAACCAGATTGCCCTGTGCGACCGTAACTGCCACAAGTCCGCCGAACATGCGATGACCCTCTCCGGGGCGCTGCCGACCTACCTGGTGCCGACCCGCAACCGCTACGGCATCATCGGTCCGATCCTCCCGCAGACCCTGAGCGCCGAAGGCGTGAAAGCGGCCATCGCCAACAACCCGATGGTCAAGGACGGCATCGACCCGACGCCGGTGCACGCGATCATTACCAACTCGACCTACGACGGCCTGACCTACAACGTCACGCGCGTTGAAGAGCTGCTGGGCCAGAGTGTCGACCGCCTGCACTTCGACGAGGCCTGGTACGGATACGCGCGCTTCAACCCGCTGTACCGCGACCGCCACGCCATGCACGGCAGCCCCGACGATCACGATGATTCGAAGCCCACCGTGTTCGCCACCCAATCAACCCACAAGCTGCTCGCGGCGCTGTCCCAGGCCTCGATGATTCACGTGCGCAACGGCCGTAACCCGATCGAGCACGGGCGTTTCAACGAGTCGTACATGATGCACGCCTCGACCTCGCCCAACTACGCGATCATGGCCTCCTGCGATGTCAGTTCGGCGATGATGGAAGCGCCCAGCGGGCAGATCCTCACCAACGAATCCATCGAGGAAGCCGTGTCTTTCCGGCAGGTCATCTCGCGCATGCACAACGAGATGCTGAGCAAGAACGACTGGTTCTTCACCTGCTGGCAGCCGCCGACCGTGCAAGTCGGTAATGCCACGGTGCCGTTCCATGAAGTCGACCCGGTGCTGCTCAAAACCGAACCGAACTGCTGGGTCCTGCACCCGAACGAGGTGTGGCACGGTTTCGGCGACATCGAAGAAGGCTACTGCATGCTGGACCCGATCAAGGTCTCGGTGCTCAGCCCTGGCATGGGCGACGACGGCAACCTGCTCCCGACCGGCATCCCGGCGTGCGTGTTGACTGCATACCTTGGGCGCCAGGGCATCGTCGTCGAGAAAACCACCGACTTCACCATCCTGTTCCTGTTCTCCATCGGCATTACCAAAGGCAAGTGGGGCACACTGGTCAACGCCCTCCTCGACTTCAAGCGCGACTATGACGACAACGTCGAACTGGAGCTGTGCCTGCCGGACCTGCTGGCCGGCAACCAGACCCGTTACGCCGGCATGGGCCTCAAAGACCTGGCCGACGAAATCTTCGCCGCCATGAAGCAACACAAGACCACCTCGGCTATGGCCAATGCATTCGGCACCTTGCCGCAAGCGGTCTTCAGCCCGGTGGAGGCGTACGAGAAACTGGTGCGCAACGACATCGAACTGGTCACCCTGGAGGAAGCCGCCGGACGCATCGCCGCCACCGGCATCGTGCCGTATCCACCGGGTATTCCACTGCTGATGCCGGGCGAAAACGCCGGCCCTGCGGACGGGCCGTTGCTGGCCTATCTCAAGGCGCTGGAAACCTTCGACAAATCCTTCCCCGGCTTCACCCATGACACCCACGGGATTGAGGCCGAGAACGGGGTCTATCGGATGTTGGTACTCAAGTAATAGGTCTGCAACAACCCCATGTGGGAGCTAGCCTGCTAGCGATGGAGTGTCAGTCGACATCAATGTGGCTGATCCACCATCGCCAGCAGGCTAGCTCCCACAGGGGATCTCCTGCAAATGCTCGATCCGTTCAATCCCTATGGGCAAACTCAATCACAGCGCTCTATGATTGAACCCCATGACCACCTCTGCTCCGATCCGCCAACCCTGCCCACCCGGCGCCTGCGATTGCGGGCGTGACCCGTTGCTTGAAACACCGGGCGCGGACGTGCGCATCCTGTTCCTGACGCGCACGGAAGAAAAGCGCCTGATCGAGCGCCTGGAAAACCTTTCCAGCCTCCAGGACCTAGAGCACCTGCAACGCCGAATGCTCGAGCAACTGGGCATCCGCGTCGACATCGTCCCAAGCTTCAATGAAGTGCGAACCATGCGCGGCATCGGCATCCACGTCGGCGACCTGCCGGGGCTGTGCAGAAAGACCCGCGCAGCCATCCCGGCCGCCATCCGCCGCGCCATGGAAAAACGCCCGGAGATCGCCTACGAAGTCCTTAACGCCAATGACCTGTTGCGCGATGCGTGATGCTCCGCTTCTGAGCGTGACTTATTGCTAGAAGCCCGCCGGCGTCATGCAGCGATCGCCATCATGGGCAATTAATACTGGCGATTTCCCAATTAAAACCTACTCTTTTCGCGGAGAGCTCAATGCATTGGAAGCATCGCCAGGGGAATGCTTTATGGGTGTCAAAAGACCACTGAGAACAACGACCCTTCCCACCTTTACATTACTTACCTTGTGCTGCCAGAACGCTTTGGCCGGCGGCATCATGCTGTACGAAGTCGGCACCGATAACGTCGGCCTGGCCAACGCCGGTGCCGCCGCCAGGGCACAAGGACCGTCGACCATTGCCAGCAATCCGGCGGGCATGAGTTATCTGCCGGGCACGCAAATCACTGGCGGCTTGCAGGTGCTTTACGGCAACCTCAAATTCAATCGCGACGACGACACCAATGTGCCCGGTACCGGCAGTGGCGCCTCGCTCGATCCAATGCCCGGCGCCAGCTTTTTCGTCAGCCATGAACTGGACGATCACTGGAGCGTCGGCTTTGGCCAGTACGGCGACTTTGGCCTGGCCGTCAACTACGACAACGATTGGTCCGGGCGCTACTTCGCCCAGAATTCCAGCCTGCTCGGTTTGTCGATGGTGCCCAGCGTGGCGTATCGCTTCAATGATCAATGGTCAGTGGGCGTTGGCGTCAGAGCGATGTACGGCATGCTGCAAGCACAAACGGCCATCGATCGCTCGCCGTTCGGCTTCACCGACCGCAGTGACGGGCAGTACAAATACAAGGACAACGACTGGGGATTCGGTGCCAATGTGGGGGTGATCTATGCCCCGCAACCCGGCACCCGCATCGGCCTGACCTATACCAGCAAAGTCGATCTGGAGTTCGAGGACGGCCTCGACATCAAGGGTGACGGGCCCTTGCTACGCCGACTGGACGGCGCCAAGACCGAACTGGACATGACCGTCCCCCAAACACTCACCTTGAGCCTGTTCCAGCAGCTGGACCCGCGGTGGGCGCTGCTCGCGTCCGTTAATTGGCAAGACTGGTCAGAATTCGGCGAGATCGCCGCGCAAATCGATACCTCGGCCGCCGACGCCCGATCGACAACGGTCGATGCCAACTTCAAGGACACCTGGCACCTCTCGCTCGGTGCGCAGTACCAGGCCACCCCGCAACTGCTGTGGAACGTCGGCATGGCTTACGACAGCAGCGCTGTGTCGGATGGCGATCGCAGCGTGACCATCCCCATGGCTGAATCCTGGCGCCTGGCGACCGGGGCCACTTATGCGCTCAACAAGGACACCGACGTCAACGTCAGTTGGGCGATGATCTGGATGGGCGACATGTCCGTGGACCAGACAAAATCCCTGACAGGCAGCCGAATTTCCGGACAGTTCGACAATGCCTGGATTCAAACAGTGACCGGCAACATGACCTGGCGTTTCTGATTTTTGCGATAAAAAAACGACTTTACTCAAGGAGCACACCGCACTATGAACCTGTCCAGAAAATTGCTGATCGGCGTCGCACTGTCCGGGCTTCTGCTCGGTGGTTGCACCTCGAAAGTCACCGAGAAAGAGCAGTACTCCGGCTACCTGTCCAACTACAACAACCTGCAGGAAGTCGAAACGCCCAGCGGCGGCACGGCCATGCGTTGGGTAAGCCCGTCGTGGAACCCGCATGCCTATGACACCGTGGCGTTTACCCGTCTGGAAATGTATCCGGCGCCCAAGCCCAACGAGCGGGTCAACCAGCAGACGCTGACTGACATTCAGAACTACATGTCCAACAAAGCCAAATCCACGCTGGGGCAAAAGTACCGGGTCGTTTCAAGCCCGAGCGCTGCCCCGGCCGGCGCCAAAACCCTGGTCATGCGTGCCGCGATCACCGGGGTAAGCGCTTCGCCGGAAGGCATGCACTGGTATGAAGTGGTGCCTATCGCAGCGGTCGTGGGCGGTGTTTCCGCCGCCACCGGCATCAGGGACGAAAACACCGAGTTGTATATCGAGGCCGAGTTCATCGACGCCAAAAACAACCAGACCGTAGCCAAAGTGGTGCGCAAGGTCTTCGGTACCACGCTGGAAAATGACAAACAGAAAATCACGGCCCAAGACTTCAAGGCAGCGATCGACAAACTGGGTTCCGACTTCCAGGCATTCATCAAATAACATCTGTGCTCTGTAGGAGCTGCCGCAGGCTGCGATCTTCTGATTTTAAAAAGCAAGATCAGAAGATCGCAGCCTGCGGCAGCTCCTACAAAATCACGTTTTCTTCATCCCCACCCGCCGTCGCATCTCGGCCGTGATCGTCTGCCGGGTTTTCTTCAGGTCTGCCCAAGGCTCGTCCCCCACCTCCGCCAGCCGTTCATGAACATTGTGAATATTCCACTGGTTGCCGCCCTTGAGCGTTTCAACCTCCTCACGAAAAATCGGCACCGACACCGGCAACCCTTCACGGGTGCGCGCGGCGTAGGCGCAAATGGTGGTCGCACCCAGACCGTTGCGCAGGTAATCGATGAAGATGCGCCCTACCCGATTCTTCGGCCCTGATACCGCGGAAAAGCGCTCCGGTAATAATTTGGCCATATGGCTGACGATGGCGTGGCTGAAGTCCTTGACCTCATCCCAACCCAGCTTGCGGGTCAGCGGCACCACCAGGTGAATGCCCTTGCCGCCGCTGGTCTTGAGAAACGCCTTAAGCCCCAGTTCATCGAGTATTGAAAGGGTGAGCTGCGTCGCCTCGACCATGCGCTTCCACGGCAATGCCGGGTCCGGATCGAGGTCGAGGACGAAACGGTCGGGCTTGTCGAGGTTGTCTGACGTGGCATTCCAGGTGTGCAATTCCACAGTGCTCATCTGCACCGCACCGATCAGCGCCTCGGCGTTGTTGATGACCATCATCGGCTGGCCCGTGAGTTTTTGATCCAGTGTGGTAATGCCCGGAATGGCCAGGCGCTCGGCGTTCTTCTGGAAAAACAGTTCACCGGCAATCCCGTCCGGCGCGCGCACCAGCGCCACCGGGCGATCCTTGAGCTGCGGCAAAATCCACTCGGCGACGCTGGCGTAATACTGCGCCAGTTGCACTTTGGTGGTGCCGCTGCTGGCATCGATGACCCGATCGGGGTGGGTGATGCGCACCTTGCCCTCATCCAGACCGATCTGTGAGGGTGCCGGCTCAGCTTTTTTCCTGGACGCGGCAGATGGCTTGGCAGCGGTTTTTTTCGCGGAGGCAGTTTTCACGGCAGTCGCACGCTCCTCAGTGATGTCTTGGGCGGGTTTGTCGTCACGCAGACCATGGAACACCGCGTGACGGACCGAACCGTCCTTGGTCATTTCAGCGAAGGCCACTTCGGCCAACAGTTCAGGCTTGAGCCAGTGCACACCCTTGAGTTCGACACCCGTAGGCGGGTTGACCACAGGCACCTTTTTCACCTGCAAGGGCTTGAGCTGTTGATGAATGCTGTTGAGCGTCGCTTCAGTGAATCCGGTGCCAACCTTGCCGGCATAACGCAGTTCGCCACTGTCACGGTCGTGCAGCCCCAGCAACAGGGCACCGAAGGCATTACGCGAGCCTTTGGGGTCGGTGAAGCCGACAATCACGAATTCCTGGCGATGCTTGCACTTGAGTTTGATCCAGTCGCTGCTGCGCCGGGAGACATAAGGCGACCCGAGGCGTTTGCCGATCAGGCCTTCCATGCGCATCTGGCAAGCGCTGTTGAGCAACGCTTGCGGGTCTTCGCCGAACGCGTCGGAGAAACGCAGCAGCGGATTTTTGCTGGCATTGAGCACCGTCGCGAGTGCGGCCCTGCGTTCTTCGACCGGCACCTCGCGCAGGTCCACGCCGTTGAGGTAGGGCATGTCGAACAGGTAATAAAGGATGCCGGCGCTGCGCCCGGCCTCGAAAGCATTCTGCAGCGCCTGAAAGTCCGGCACGCCCTGCTCGTCGGCCACGACCATTTCGCCATCGAGCCATGCCGATTCCAGGCCCATGCCGGCCAAGGCCTTGGCTTGTTCAGGTAGCTTGTGGGTCCAGTCGTGGCCGTTGCGGGTGAAGAGTCTGACCTCATCGTGGTCGATGCGCGCCATGATCCGGTAACCGTCGAACTTGACCTCATAACTCCACGGCCCGTCGGGGGCCTTTTCCACCAGGGTCGCCAGTTCGGGTTTTAACGTGTCGGGCAGTTTGGCCTTGCGGGCGCCGGTGAGTGGCGCTGACGCTGGCTTGCGCGCCGCAGCCGCCAGTTTCTTGATGGGTTTGGGTTTGCCGGCCTCGGGCGCCTTGCCGACAATGGTGCGTTCGCTGAGCACGCTGTCGGGTTCGGCGCTGACCACGTCGTAGTCACTTTCGGGGCGCGCCGCGCCATCCTGATGCTTGATCAGGAACCATTGCTCCTGCTTGCCCGGCATGTGCGTGCGCACCAGGTTCCACAGGCCTTCGAGCTTCTCGCCTTGCAACTCGAACTTGAGACGGCCCTTGGCGTAAGCCTTCGCCGGATCATCCTGAGGAATCCACACACCGCGGTCCCAAACAATCACATCACCCGCGCCATAGTGCCCTTCGGGAATGCTGCCCTCGAACGTGGCGTAGTCCAGCGGATGGTCTTCGACGTGCACTGCCAGGCGCTTGACCTTGGGGTCCAGCGACGGACCCTTGGGCACCGCCCAGCTTTTGAGCGCGCCGTCCAGTTCCAGGCGAAAGTCGTAATGCAGGCGCGAGGCGTCGTGCTTCTGAATGCAGAACTGCAGCGCGTGGTTTTTGGCGTTTTTTCTACCCGTGCGTTTGACGGCAGCCGGTTCCGACGTCGCCGAAAAATCGCGCATGCGGTTGTAGTCGTCGAGGTTTTTGTTCATGGCTCACCTGCGGATCGCTGCAGGGCGCTGAATCAGCGTGTCCCTTCACTCAGCAGAGCGAACGCCCGGGGCAAAAATTCCATCGGCGTTCAAAGTGCCCGGACAAACGGGCCTGAATGCCGCATCGGGTCTGGGGTTGAGGGAATATTGCCCAGACCGCCGAGCACCTGATCCCCAACACCCTCCATGAAATCGACTGATCTCTGTAGGAGCTGCCGCAGGCTGCGATCTTTTGATTTTTTGCGTTTGAAAATTGCTGAAGATCAAAAGATCGCAGCCTGCGGCAGCTCCTACACAACCCCGCCCTTGGCCTGCTGTTCCAGATGCACCTGCAAATCCGGATCTATCTGTAAAGCCGCAGCCAGTTCATCCAAATAATTGCGCTCAGCATCTTGCTGATCATCCACCAGCATCACGCTGGCCAGGTACATTTCCGCCGCTATGCCAGGGTCGGTAGCCGACTGAGCCACTTCATTGGGGTTCAACGGCTTGGCCACTTCGTCGTCCAGCCATTGCTGCAAATCGGGATCATCGGTGTGCTTACCGATTTCAGTGCTGATCATGTGTTTCTCGGCCTCATCAATCCGGCCATCGGCCTTGGCCGCCGCAATCAATGCACGCAGGATCGCATGGCTGTGCTCTTCGACTTCCGGCCCGGCGAGCATGTCCACCGTGCGCATCGCCTGTTGCGGCGCTTGTTGCTGCTGGGTGGCCTGACTGCGTTGCCAGGCTTGATAGGCCTGGAATGCCATCATGCCCAGAGACGCGAGCGCCGCGTAGTTGGTACCGCCGCCAGAACGCGATTGCGGCGCACCGCCCATCGGCGACCCTCCACCGAGCAAGCCGCCCAGCAAGCCACCCAGCCCGCCCATTCCACCGGCTCCGGCCCCGCCGCTGCTGGCCCCTCCACCCAACAGGCCTCCGAGCAATCCGCCCAGATCGCCGAGGCCGCCCGGAGCCGAAGCCCCGGCGCCGCCCTGTCGCGACATCGAGCCTTGGCCGGCCCGCAGTAATTGTTCGAGCAGATCGCTGGTGTTCATGACGACGTCCTCAACGAAGGGAGTGATCCGTCAGGCAACGATAGACCTCGCCGGTAAATGCGCCACCACCGTTTGGCTGACGCCCGGTCGTCAAGGCGCAGACTTGCCCAAGGTGTTTTCTGGCGCCTTGGCTAAGATTCATAGGTGGTGAACCTTATTCGCGCAAACCCGGTCGATACCTGCAACCCGACCCGGTTTGCCGCCGCCCGCTCAATGAAGGCAATGACTGGCTTGCTTCACTTTCTGGAGAACGCCCCCGTGATATCGACCCTACACATCGCCAGACTCAAAGCATGGGGAGCCCATGGATTCACCGCCACTGGCGTGGTCACCGCTTTTCTCGCCACGCTGGCCCTGCTCGATAACCAGCCGACCAATTGCCTGCTGTGGCTCGGCGTGGCCCTGATCGTCGACGGTCTGGATGGCGCGCTGGCGCGCAAGGTCAATGTGCAGTCGGTGCTGCCCAGTTTCGACGGTTCGATTCTCGATCTGGTGATCGACTATCTGACGTATGTGTTCATCCCGGCCCTGTTCATCTATCGCTACATTCCGCTGCCGGACTACACACTGTTGCTGACTGTGTCGCTGATCCTGGTGTCGTCGCTGTTCTGTTTCTGCAACGTCAACATGAAAAGCAAAGACAACTACTTCCAGGGTTTTCCCGCCGCGTGGAACGTGGTCGCCCTGTGCCTGTACATCATCGCCCCGTCACCGTGGATCACCTTCCTCACCGTCATCGGCCTGGCCCTGCTGACGTTGACCCGGATGAAGTTCCTGCACCCGTTCCGCGTGCGCCGCTTCATGCCGATCAACATCGCCGTGACTGCAATATGGTTGCTGTGCAGCTTGTCGCTGGTGATCAACCACCCGGTGATCAACCCGCTGGTGATGGGCTTGTGGCTACTGATGTCGGCGTACTTCCTGGGGATCTGCTTGTGGCGTACGGCGCTGGAGTGGTTCGATGGATCGCGGCATTGAACATCAATCACCTACACCCCCCTGTAGCAGTGAGCCTGTTCGCGATGGCGATGTGTCAGTCACTTCATTTGAATTGAAAGACCGCTATCGCGAGCAGGCTCGCTCCTACAGGGAAGCTGTGTTTTAGCGCCGGGTGATCACCACCTCCAGGTATTCACTCGGCACCACCAGTGACTTGTCCCCCGCCCGGTTAGAACGGTTGATCAGATCTGCCAGGTCATTTTCCAGGGCCAAACCGCTTTCCGGTGGCAGTGCCGCGAACGCCTTGTGCACCGGGCCGTACCACGCGCGGAAGGTGTCGATGAAATGCGCGGCGCTGCGATAGCGGAAATTGAAGGTCTTGCGCGTCACCTGCACCAGGAAATTGCGTTCATCGAAGTGCGTGTGCAGCCAGGCTTCAGTGCCCCACTGCGAAGGCGGTTGCGCGCCGGGGGGTGGCGGTAAATGTCGGCCGAGGGTCTTGAACATCTGGCCGACGAAACCTTCAGGCGTCCAGTTGGCCAGGCCAATCCGGCCACCGGGCCGACAAACCCGCGCCAGCTCCGCGGCCGCTTTGGCCTGATCCGGGGTAAACATCACGCCGAAGGTCGATAGCACGGCATCGAAACTGGCATCGTCGAATGGCAACGCTTCGGCATCGGCCACCTGGAACGTCACGTTCAGGCGTTCCGCCCTGGCGCGATCTTCGCCGCGTTCGAGCAAGGCGGCCACGTAGTCAGTGGAGATGACCCGGCAACCGCGACGCGCCGCCGCCAGTGTCGCGTTGCCATTGCCGGCCGCGACGTCCAGCACTTGCTCGTCGCACAGCAGGTCACAGGCTTCGGCCAGTTGCTCGCCGACAATTTGCAGGGTGGTGCCGATTACGGCGTAGTCACCGCTGGCCCAAGCGGCCATTTGACGGTTTTTCAAGGCAGTAAGATCAATGGGTGTACTCATGGAGACAATCTCTGGTTGGAGCACTGCTCAGTGTCCGACGGGGGTTATTCCGCCGTGGTGGGATCGATGATGTTCATGACCTGGGAAACACGATTGGCCGGGAAACCACTCAGCCGGGCATGCTCCTGGATCTGTTCTTCATTCGGCGCGATGTACACGCAATAGAGCTTGTCACCGGTGACATAACTCTGCAGCCACTGCACTTGCGGCAAATCGCGCAAGGTCCGGCAGGACTTTTGCGAAGCGGCTTTCAAATCCCTTTCTGACAGTGTTCCAGCACCTGGTATCTCGCGTTCTATAACGAACTTAGGCATGGCAACCTCTCATTCTTGTTATTGAAGACAGGGTCGGCAGACCCTGTGCAGCCACTATCGCGCTGCCGGCTGCCGCCGTCCTGCCCGATCGTCGGCCAACCCTGCCCGATCGTCCGGCGGTTTCACGCACGGCTGCGACAGGCTCACAATCGAGAACATTCGTCCGCACGGGAAACCCACCATGGATGCCCTGTCACAGACCCTGCGCGTCGTCCGCCTGGTCGGCGCGATTTTCATCAATGCCAGGTTCACCGCGCCTTGGTGCTATCAATCGCCAAGTGCCGACACGGCCGCACCGTTTCTGGAGCCAAATGCCGAGCGGGTGGTGATCTTTCATCTGATCACCGAGGGCGAGTGTTACGTCGAACTGGGGGACGATCCGCCCCTGCTGCTGAGTGCTGGCGATGTCGTGGTTTTCCCCCAGGGCCATGCCCATTGCATGAGCTCCCAACCCGGATTGCCCCCGGCCAGCGGCGGACGACTGGACAAGGTGCTGGCCCGCAGGCCCAGGCAATTAAGCTATGGCGGTGGCGGTGCGGTGACGCGTCTGGTGTGCGGTTATCTGGCGTGCGATACGCGATTGGCGGGGATGTTGTTGACCGGACTGCCACCGGTGGTGCGGGTCAATGTGCGCGGTTCGAATGCCGGGATCTGGCTGGAATCCTCGGTGCGCTATGCCTTGGCCGAAGCCCGTTCGCCAAGGCCTGGCGGTGAAGGGGTTTTGGCCAAGCTGGCCGAAGTGTTGTTCATTGAAGTGCTGCGCCTGCACATGCACGAACACGGCAAGGGCCGCACCGGATGGTTGGCGGGTGTGAGCGACCGGATCGTCGGCTCCGCCCTCAATGCCTTG
The DNA here is from genome assembly GCF_019145495.1 of Pseudomonas azerbaijanoccidentalis. Lineage (GTDB taxonomy): Bacteria > Pseudomonadota > Gammaproteobacteria > Pseudomonadales > Pseudomonadaceae > Aquipseudomonas > Aquipseudomonas azerbaijanoccidentalis. The sequence goes on from NZ_JAHSTU010000001.1 coordinate 1,275,439, forward strand.
CACAAAAAGCCCTGTCATACCTGGACCCTGGAAGAGCTGGCTCGCACTGCCGGCACCTCTCGATCGGTTCTGGCAGAGCGTTTTCAGCAATTGGTGGGCGTGTCGCCGATGCAGTACCTGACGCAATGGCGCATGTTGCTGGCGGCCAACCTGTTACGCAGCAGCAACAGTTCGTTGATGCGCATCGCCGAGGAAGTCGGTTACCAGACTGACACGGCGTTCAGCCGTGCTTTTCGTCGCGAGTACGGAGCGCCGCCAGCGGCGTGGCGGCGCAGTCAGGAGAATCGTTCAATGGCCCACGGTGAAGTGAGCCATTGATACCTCAAAAAGATCGCAGCCTGCGACAGGTCCTACGGGAAACGCGTTCCACCTGTAGGAGCTGCCGCAGGCTGCGATCTTTTGACTTCAAGCTGCCGGAGCAGCGGCCTTGGCCTCTTCCAGCAACTGCTGGATCATCTTTTCCTGAGTGTCGTACTGGCCTTCACCAAAGTGGGTGAAACGCACCTGGCCTTTGGCGTCGATCAGGTAATGCGCAGGCCAGTACTGGTTGTCGAAGTTGCGCCAGATTGCGTAATTGTTGTCGATCGCCACCGGGTAGGTGATGCCGTATTCCTTCACCTTGTCCTTGACGTTGTCGATGATGCGTTCGAAACCGTACTCAGGGGTGTGCACGCCGATTACCACCAGGCCGTCCTTCTCGTATTTCTTCGCCCAGTCCTTCACGTACGGCAGCGTGTGCTTGCAGTTGATGCAGTCGAAGGTCCAGAAGTCCACCAGCACCACTTTACCCTTGAGCGATTCGTTGGTCAGGGCCGGCGAATTCAACCATTGCACGGCACCGTCCAGCGAAGGCATGGCGCCCTGGGCGTTGTCCATGGACTCGGCCTTGACCTTGCTGACGAAGTAGTCGACGACCTTCGGCACCGTTTCCAGCACGCCTTTTTCGACGCTGCTGACACCTTGCGACGATGTGCCGGCGAGCAACACACTGTCGGCACCGGTGGAGATCACCGCCGCACCTGCCAACACCGCGACACCGGCGCCACGACGCAACCAGCCCGTCACCGGAATCGAGGGTTTCAAGCGATTGACCAGGCCGCGACCGGCAAAGATCAGGATACCCAGCGACAACGCACTGCCCGCCCCATAAGCCACCAGCAACAGGCTGGTCCCGGCGTTTGCGCCCTGCAACATGGCGCTGGTCAGGATGACGCCAAGGATCGGCCCGGCGCACGGCGCCCACAGCAAGCCGGTGGCGACGCCGATCATCAGCGACTTCAGCGGGCCGGAGGCTTTGCGGCTGTTGGGGTCCAGGCGATTGCCCAGCAACACGAACGGACGCGCCAGCCAGTCGCCGACCCGGGCGGAAATCAGCGACAAGGCGAACAACACCATCACGATCAACGCCACATGACGCCCGGCGTTGCTGGCTTGAATCACCCACTCGCTGCTGACCACCGCCAGGCTGGCGACCAGGGCAAAGGTCACGGCCATGCCGCCGAGGGTCAGCAGGATCGATGAACGTGTACGGTCGGCACCGGCGAACAGGAACGGCACAACCGGCAGGATGCACGGGCTGAGGACGGTCAATATGCCGCCCAGAAAAGCGATGAGAAACATGGGATCACCTGTTTAGATTTTGAGGGCGACATACATCTCCTGTTAGAGCGAGCCTGCTCGCTCCAACAGGGGTTCGGTGGTTATCAGTTGTCCGAGTTGCAGCTATCGGAAAGCTTGCGGTAGTCCAGGACCTGGGTTTTGCTCTGGGAGTCGAGGTAGGTCAGTTGGGCATCCACCACGCCGCAGGAAGGCGTGGCGTCCTGTTTCAGCGACACCACTTTCTTGATGTCCAGTTGGGTACCGTAGGTGTAGGGCTTGGCGCTGACATCGGATTCGGCACGGGCCGACAAGGTGCAGATGTTCAGGGCGGCAAACAGGCAAGCGGCGTAGATGGCTTTGGTGTTCATGGTGTTTTCCTCAAGGTTTCAATAGGTAGTTGTTCGTTGGGTAGAGGCAGCTGGGCTTGCCTCGATGGAACCTATTTAAAACTCGCGAGGTATCTCGTATGTGTCGGGAACAAGCCCGTGTAAATCGGTACGTATCTGAGCCGGCCCGGGATACAGAGCGATACAAAACCCCGGAAAATTCGCTTTTTTACCTCCGTGTGTATCCACCCACAAGCCAGATACACTGCAATACAAACCCCTGCGGGCGAGCAGGAAAAGGCTCGGTAGACTGTGCGACATCCCCCATTGATAGAGGCAAGCCCCATGGAACACGTCGATCACATTCTCATCGTTGACGATGACCGCGAAATCCGCGAACTGGTCGGCAACTACCTGAAGAAGAACGGTCTGCGCACCACCGTCGTCGCCGATGGCCGGCAGATGCGCACCTTCCTCGAATCCACGCCGGTGGACCTGATCGTGCTGGACATCATGATGCCGGGGGACGATGGCCTGATGCTTTGCCGCGAACTGCGCTCGGGCAAACACAAGGCAACGCCGGTATTGATGCTCACCGCACGCAACGATGAAACCGACCGCATCATCGGCCTGGAAATGGGCGCTGACGATTACCTGGTCAAACCGTTCGCCGCCCGCGAATTGCTGGCGCGAATCAACGCCGTGTTGCGCCGCACGCGGATGCTGCCGCCCAACCTGGTGGTCACCGAAAGCAGCCGGCTGCTGGCCTTCGGGCGCTGGAAGCTGGACACGTCCGCCCGCCATCTGCTCGACGGTGACGGCACCATGGTCGCCCTCAGCGGCGCTGAATACCGCCTGCTGCGGGTGTTTCTCGATCATCCGCAGCGGGTGCTCAACCGCGATCAGTTGCTCAACCTGACCCAGGGCCGTGACGCCGATTTGTTCGACCGTTCCATCGACCTGTTGGTCAGCCGCCTGCGCCAGCGCCTGCTGGACGATGCCCGTGAACCGGCCTACATCAAGACCGTGCGCAGCGAGGGCTATGTGTTCTCGCTGCCGGTGGAAATCGTCGGTGCGCCAGCATGAACCTGTCGCTACGCTGGCCCCGCACCCTGGCCTCACGGCTGTCGCTGATCTTCCTGATCGGTCTGATCCTCGCTCAGGCGCTGTCCTTCGGTGCGCAGTATTACGAGCGCTACGAAAGCGCGAAAAACACCATGCTCGGCAACCTGGAAACCGATGTCTCGACCTCCATCGCCATCCTCGACCGCTTGCCGGCCGATGAGCGCATGGGCTGGCTGCGTCAATTGCAGCGCAACAATTACGGCTACCTGTTGAGTGAAGGCGCCAGCGGCAAGCCCATGGACACGGACATGCCCGAAGCGCCCATCGCGATGGCTTCGATCAAGGACGCCATCGGCAAGGATTACCCGATGACGTTCACCGACATTCCGGGGCCGAGAAAGCACTTTCAGGTGCACCTGAAACTGTCCGACGGCAGCCCGCTGACCATCGACGTGCGGCCTTCGATGGTGCCACTGTCACCGTGGTTGCCCATCGTCCTGTTCGGGCAACTGGCGTTGATGATCGCCTGCACCTGGCTGGCGGTGCGCATCGCCATCCGCCCCCTCACCCGCCTCGCCGAAGCCGTGGACACCCTCGACCCCAACACCCACCCGGTGCTGCTGGACGAAAAAGGCCCGACCGAAGTGGCCCACGCCGCCAAGGCCTTCAACGCCATGCAAGCACGCATCGCTGCCTACCTCAAAGAGCGCATGCAACTGCTGGCGGCGATTTCCCATGACCTGCAAACGCCGATCACCCGGATGAAATTGCGCGCCGAGTTCATGGAAGACTGCATCGAAAAAGACAAACTGTGGAACGACCTTGGCGAAATGGAACACCTGGTGCGCGAAGGCGTGGCCTATGCCCGCAGCGTCCATGGCGCCACCGAAGAAAGTCGCCGCACCGATCTGGATTCATTCCTCGACAGCCTGGTGTTCGACTATCAGGACGTGGGCAAGGACGTGCAGTTGAACGGCAAGAGCACCACGGTCATCGACACCCGCCCCCACGCCTTGCGCCGGGTGCTGGTGAACCTGACCGACAACGCCCTTAAATTCGCCGGCGCCGCCGAGTTGCAGGTAGCAAAGAAAACCGATGGCAGCGTCTCGGTCAAAGTCATGGACCGCGGCCCGGGCATTGCCGAAGCGGAACTGGCCCAGGTCATGGAACCGTTCTACCGCGTGGAGAACTCGCGCAACCGCAGCACCGGCGGCACCGGGCTGGGGTTGGCAATCGCGCAGCAGCTGGCGTTGGCGATCGGGGGATCGCTGACGTTGAGCAACCGCGAAGGCGGAGGTTTGTGCGCCGAACTCATCCTGAAGAAAACATGATTACCCGACCACGCTTGTAGCAGCTGGCGAAGCCTGCGTTCGGTTCGGGCCGCGTTCGGACGCAGCAGGCGTGAAACCTGCGCACGGGATCTGCCTGACACACCGCGACGCCTGAATTTACGACTGCTTCGCAGTCGAACGCAGGCTGCGCCAGCTGCTACGGGTTGAGTGATGAAAAACCGGTAAAGCCGCTGATTGCATATGCGCTTAGTGAAACCCCGCGACAGGGACAGGATTCGATCTGCTTCGCCGCGCCGATCTTCTTTCACCTGACGCGGTACTTCTTTTGCGCGCAGTAAAGGATTGAAGCGCCGACCGTTCGTCACTACTGGCATATCTGACAGTAGCTGGAACCCCCGACATCCTGTGGGATAGGCCACTCTTCAGGATGACGGAAAACCGCCATGGAGCTGCTCCAACAGGTTACCAAGCTCTGCGCACGGTTGGCCCCCGGCGGCTGGCACTCACTGCTATTGGCCCATGGCCTGGACATCACGGCAGTACCACTTGGCACCGAGCTGATCAAACCGCTGAACATCGACCGCAGCCTGCGAGGATTCGAGGATTTCGCCAGCACCGGCAACCGCGCGATTGAACCGGGCCAACCGGCGTATAGCTTGCTCTATCACGCGCTGGCCTCACCCGAAGTAACCCACGACCAGACCGGGCAACCGTTGCGCCTGTTCCCCACGCCGGCCGAAATCGAAACCGTGCTCAATTTTGTTTATGCCACCAACCGTTCCTCGCTTCAGCGCCTGCGCAAGCAGGCTGGTGACAACCCCATGGCTGTGGTGGTGTTTGCCAGTGAATACCGCAACGCCGCCCAAACCGTGCACAGCGAACACGCCGACCTGTGCTTCTCGCGCACTGGCATCGCTCGGGTAGGCACAGCTCCCTGCCGCTACGACGCGCCACTGCGTAGCTTTCTGCCTTTTGTCGACGACGACCCCTACGGTATTCGGGTCATGCCGGTGCGGTACAGCGCCTACATCGCCATGCAACTCAAGGGCGATCCCAAACGCTTTGGGCCGATGGACGCGCAGCCAGGGGATGCAGAACTGGATTTCTGGGTGCCGATGCACAAATTGTTCAACGGCTCGCAGTGCCTGGTCGGGTTGAACCTGACACTCGATCTGGACAACCATCAAATCAACGAAAAATTGCGCCACATCCACCGCAGTTACACCGGAACCGGTTGGCAGGAGCCACAGATCAGTCAGCCGCCCTTTGTCGTCACCGACAATCTTGCGCACTGGGCCACCCCGCAGGACATGGGGCTGGGCCTGCTGCTGCCCAACGCCACACCGAAACTGGTGGAAGCGGCCAGCCTTGAGGGCCAGCCTTTGTCCTTCTGGATGCCGAGGGGCACCGGCGGCATGGTGCACGGCCGACACACACTGGATGAGGAAGGTCGCTTCGAGGATCTGAATGATCGAGAGGGAGTGGCTGAACTGGTCAAACAAGGCGGTTATCGCGCCCTGCACTATCACGACAATACGGCCGACGGCTGGGTCCGCGCACGCTGCCCGGCCTTGCAGAAGTTGTTGCCTTCGATAGCGGCATACTCGGTGATTGGCGCCCCGGATTTCTTTCCGCTGTGCAACCAGCGACAACTCTTGCGCTGGGCAAGTACGGAACCTGATCCGAACATCTGGCATGCCCGACTGGAGGCGTTGTCGAACGTTCGCTACTGCGCAAATCTGAGCTTGAAGCAACAGCCATTTTCGGCAAACGACCTTGGAGTGACGGCCATTGTGGGGTTGCCGCACCGGGCCAAATCCAAGTCATCGCCCTCAAAAAACCACCCCGTCGTTGACCGCCCTTCTTCGTTACCGGACGCCGCCGCCGGGATCTTTGGCCCCGGCTGGGAAGTCGGTCGGTATCCGCCCTTCGGGAGCGGACCTTTTTCCCTGTCCGGCTACCAGATGGCCAGCCCGTTTACCGAAGACGTGCGCATTTGCGCGGCGCTGGGTTCTTACTGGCCAGGTGTGGCGCCGGACTCTGCCCGGACCTTTGAGCCGCGATCTAACCTGCACAGCATCATCCCGCTGACCGATGAAGAAATCGGACAACACGGAGCAACGGCCTGGGACAATCAACAAGGGCCACAACTGATAGCGCACGAAGGCCGCATGATCGCTCGCTACCGCGCCTACGAATACACCGACTACACCCGGGTGGCCCTCGATGGGCGTTTTTCCTTGCATCTGACCGGGCGCATCACCCAGCGGCAATATCAGGACCGAGTGCGTTCGATGCGCCGTGTGTACAACGTGCTCGAGGCAGGCTCTGACCCTGTATTGCGTAAAGACTGGCCGTTGTTGTCCTTTCGCCTGATACATCGACCGGATGCCGAACTCGCAACCGCCGAGCAAGAGTCGGGGCTGACGCTCGCTGGCTGGACCCATCGTTTTCACGTGTACAAACGCGGAGCCGACTGGACGCCACAGAATGATTTCAAACTGCGCTACGTGGACATCGAACGCCAGGTAACACTGCTGATCAGTGAACAGGCGATGCTGATCAGATATGGGCAATTGCCTTGGCAGATCGCGCTTGAAGCCCTTTGATGCACTGGTGATCGGCGGCGGCCCGGCGGGCTCTGCAGCGGCGATCAGTTGTGCGCAGCGCGGCTTGCGCGTGGCACTGGTGGAGCGCCAGAGATTTCCGCGGTTTCGTCCTGGCGAAAGCCTGCATCCGGCCATCGAACCGTTGCTGGAGCAGCTCGGCGTTGCGCATTTATGTGCGTCAGGTGCGGTACGCTTTTCCGGTCAATGGGTGCATTGGGACGGCCCCTCACGCTTCATTGGATTTGGCGGTGACGACGCCGGCCCGTGGCAGGGATTCCAGATCGCCAGAAGCTCACTGGACAGCGCGTTGTTGCAGCAGGCCGCAGCGCTTGGCGTCAGCGTCATGCAGCCGTGTCACGCGCAACACCTGCTCACTCACGACCGCCGGGTAGTTGGCGTGGAAACCGACAAAGGCCCGATGTTGAGCGCCTATGTGATCGATGCCAGCGGCGTCGCGGGCTGGTTGAGCCGCCAGCACCAGTTGACGGTCCGGCGTTGTTCGCCGCTGCTGGTGGCTCGGTACGGTTATCTCTTTGGCAACCTTGAGGCTTATGCGCACGCTCCGCACCTGCAGGCGGATGCCGATGGCTGGACGTGGGTGGCACAAGTCGAGAATCACCGACTGCACTGGACTCGCCTGTGTTTCAGCGAAGGCACGTCCACCGCTCGAACCGTGCCTGAAGCTTTGCGCGGCTTGCCTCAGTCAGACTTGGTGCTGGGCGCCGACGTGACCTGGCGCCTCTGCACCGAAGCGGCCGGTGCTGGCTATTTCATGGTGGGTGATGCGGCGAGCCTGCTCGACCCGGCCGCGTCCCACGGGGTACTCAAGGCGTTGATGAGCGGCATGCAGGCTGCGCAAGCCGTGTTCGACTGCCTGCAACAACCTTCGATCCAATACTCCGCACACGTGCAATACAACCGCTGGGTCAACGATTGGTTTGAGCGCGATCTGACGCAGATGCGTCATTTCTACGCCACTCATCCAAGCCCGCCAGGCTGGCTCAAGTCATGGACCTGAAACCGGCCGGGCCTACACGCATCGCTTAAACGACGAACCGCGCCACCAGTGCGTTCAGATCCACTGCCAGACGTGACAGCTCATGGGTGGCGGTGCTGGTCTGGTTGGCGCCCGCGGCGGACTGCGTGGCCAGATCGCGAATGTTCACCAGGTTGCGATCGACTTCGCGGGACACTTGCGCCTGTTCTTCCGAGGCACTGGCGATCACCAGGTTTCGCTCGTTGATCAAATGGATCGACTGGGTGATCTGCTCCAGCGCCACACCGGCGGCGCGGGCCATTTCCAGGGTGCTTTGGGTGCGTTGATTGCTTTGTTGCATCGACGCCACCGCTTCACCGGTGCCGTTCTGGATGCCGGCGACCATCTTCTCGATTTCCTGGGTCGATTGCGCCGTGCGATGGGCCAGCGCCCGCACCTCGTCCGCCACCACGGCAAAACCGCGCCCTGCTTCACCGGCACGGGCCGCTTCGATGGCTGCGTTCAGCGCCAACAGGTTGGTTTGCTCGGCGATGGCGCGAATCACGTCCAACACCTTGCCGATGTCACGTCCCTGCGCCGCCAGGCCTTCGATCATCAGCGACGTGTTGTGCACATCGTGAGTCATGGTCTGGATCGCATCGACAGTTTGCACTACCCGGTCACGCCCCTCGCGGGCCGCCTGGGTCGACTCGTTCGAGGCTTCGGAAGTCGACACGGCATTGCGTGCCACTTCTTCCACGGCGGCGGTCATTTCGTTGACGGCAGTGGCGGCCTGTTCAATTTCGTTGTTCTGTTGTTGCAGGCCACGGGACGCGTCCTGCGTCACTGCACTGAGCTCTTCGGCGGCGGTGCCCAATTGGGTGGCAGAGCCGGCGATCTGTTCGATGGTCTTGCGCAGACTGGCCTGCATGGACGCCAAGGCTCCGAGCAACCGCGCCGGTTCATCCTTGCCATCGACCTCGATGGTTTTGCTCAGATTGCCTTCGGCGATGGTCTGCGCGGCCCGCACGGCGCGGTTCAACGGGGTGACGATGCTGCGGGTCAGCAACCAGGCCAACAGCACGGTCAGTAATGCCGCGATCACGGCGACCAAGATGATGCCGGTGATGGCGCTGTCGTAGTTGTCACCCGCAGCGGTCGAGGCAGCCTTGGCATCGGCGTTATTGAGCGCCACCAGCTTGTTCAGTTGCTCGCCCATCTGATCGGTGCCGTCCTTGATCCGCGTGTTGATCAGCGAGCGCATTTCATCGAGTTTGTTCTGCCGCGACAGTTCCATCATCTGGTTCTGCGCCTGCATGTAGTTTTCCAGCGTGGTCTCGAATGTTTTATACAACTGCGCTTCTTCGGTGCCGGCCGGCAGCGCGGCATAACTGGCTTGCGCACTGCGCAGCTTGTCGACCAACACACCGATACGCGTCTGGGCTTCCTGCAAGGCTGCGGGATCACGGTTGACCAGTACCCGAAACGACAGAATGCGCATGCGCAGGACGTTTTCGGTCATATTGCCGAGAAACCCGACGCTGGGCAGTTGTGTGGTTCCCATGTCGATGGAGGCCTGGCGGATAACGGACATGCGGTTCACGGCGAACACACCCAGCACGATGACCAGCAAGGCAATGAAGGCAAAACCCAGGAAAGCTCGAGGCGCGATGTTCAGATTACGCAATGACATAGGACGATACTCGGGTGGTGTGGCTGCGAGCATCCTTGCCGTTTTTTCTGAAAGGCGGGCATTGGCGCACCACCCTTCAGGCCGGCGCCATTGTTGGAATCAATTTGTCTGCGCCTGAAGGTTGTATCGGCCAGGCTTGAGGTTTATTGCGGGGATTTAGCAAATAATTTTCAAAGAGTTAGCGTTGTTTCACAGGCGAGACATTTGGGACGGATGTACCCATATTCCACCGACACCCACACGCCCTGTAGGAGCGAGCCTGCTCGCGATTAGCCGACTATCAGCCGATATAGATGCTGCTCCTACAAGGGAAGTGCGTTCCGTCAATGAGCCATGCCCACCACACCTTGATCATGCAACTGCTGCAACAACGCCAAACCGTTATCGAAGAACTCGACTGAACCGGTCATTCCCGCCTCTTGGGCCAGTGCTTGCAACTGCGCTTGCCCATCCAGCCCGGGAAGCTCATCGATGCGCTGCAACAACCGAAACGCCAACGGGCTCAACCCGGAAAACTTCACGCTGAAATCCAGGTCCCTACGCACCAGTAATAGCGTCGGCTGGTCCGGTGCCGCGTCCGGTTGATAATCGGCCCCCAACAATTGCACCGGCCAGGCATACGCCAACGGCCAGGCCAGCGGCGAAACCCTTAACGGACGTTCCAGCAACAACTCGGCATGATCCGTTGGCAAAGGCTCGGCTTCGGATTGTTGCAGGGCCATTTCCACCCATTCGTAATGCGCCAGTTCCACCATGAACGGCGGCCATTTGCCGTCAGCCAACGCCGCAGGTTCGGAGGCGAGAAACTCGACAAACTCCTCAGCGATCTCACCGAATTTTGGCGTGTGGGCGCGGTAGTCGCGCAAGAAAATCCGCACCAGCGCCCGCCACTGTTGGTCACCCAGAACCTTCACCAGCACCGGAAAAGTGCCGCTGATCAACGCCGACAGATTGGCAAACACCAGGTCGCGATACACCTGCGCCCGTGCCGGATCCATCTCGGGCGGTGGTGCGCACTGGTCGGGGTCGCGCAGGTACAGGCCCATGCTGTTTTGCTGTTCGAGCAGCGAGCGCTTAACCACGGTTCACCTCCTCGCCCTGCAAGCGGCGGATGGTCTGCAATTCTGCAACCAGTTCGGAAAACGCCGGGAAGTTGAAATCGCGCTCCAGCAAGGTCGGCTGGGCGCCGAACCGGGCGTAGGCCTGAGCGAGCAACGACCACACCGCCGGTTTGACCGAGGCGCCGTGAGTGTCGATTTTCAAAGTGTCGGACTCATCGAAGTGCCCGGCGATGTGCATCGCCACCACGCGATCCGCATCGATGCCCGCCAGAAACGTGCGTGGGTCGAAGCCATGGTTGATCGAGTTGACGTACACGTTGTTGACGTCCAGCAGCAGGTCACAATCGGCCTCGCGCAGCACGGCGTTGGTGAACGTCACCTCGTCCATGTCCTGCTGCGGTGCGGCGTAGTACGAGACGTTTTCCACGGCCAGGCGCCGGCCGAGAATGTCCTGGGCCTGACGAATGCGCGCGGCAACGTGATGCACCGCTTCTTCGGTGAAGGGCAGCGGCAACAGGTCATAGAGATGACCGTCATCGCTGCAATAACTGAGGTGTTCGCTGTACAGCGGCACGTTGTAGTGATCGAGGAAAACCCGCACCTCCTGCAGAAATCCGACATCCAGCGGCGACGGCCCGCCCAGCGACAGTGACAAGCCGTGGCAGGACAACGGATAACGCTCGGCCAGGCCTCGCAACGCCGCGCCATGGGCGCCGCCGATGCCGATCCAGTTTTCCGGTGCGACTTCGAGAAAATCGAAATGGCCGGCCGGGGCTGCTTGCAGGTCTTTCATTAAACCGCGACGCAAGCCGAGCCCGGCGCTGACTTTGTCTGAAGTGGAGGTTTGCATGATGTCGATCTCAAGGTTGTCAGGACGTAAGCACAGTTAACCGGGGCGATGTATCGGGCCTGTGTTGCGGGCCGACTGAAAACAGCAGGACTTGTATCGGCAGCGGGTCTGTACTCACTCTGGTACAGACCCGCTGCCCGGCCTTACACCAGGGCGTATTTCTCGCGTACCAGATGGCCGATGCCCATGCGATCGAGCACATGCATCGGGCACAGGAACGTCACGCGGATGGTGCCCGGCAGGCGGCTGATATCGATCGAACCGGTGATGGTGGCGCGGTTGAGCACTTCGTCATACGGCAGGCCGGTGACGGAGGCCGCACGCTGCAAGCCGTTTTCCACCGCGAGGTTGAGGTTTTCGCCGCTGCCGATGAAGGTGATCGGGCCACTCTGCTCAATCTCGTGCTGGCCCCACCGCTCGCCTAGCTCCCGGACTTTGGCCCGCTGTTCGGCGCTCATCGGCCGGGCCATCGGTGGCAGGTCATCAAGGTTTTGCAGGAGGATCGGCCCTTCCAGCGTGAGGTTTTTCACCACTTGCACCACCACTTCGGTTTCCCCGGAGCAATCGGTGGCGTGCCCGGCAATTTCGCCGTTGCCCTGCTGGGCATGCATGTCGCCCATGTACACCCCGGCGCCTGGCACTTTCACCGGGCAAATCAACACGCAGCCTTCGCGGATCGAGTTGGTGTCCATGTGGCCGTCGGTCTTGGCCGCGTGCAGTTCTTCGCGGCTCATGCCGAAACGGTGCGGTGCGTTGATCAGGTACTGGCCGAAATCGGCGCAGTTGTGCGAATCGGGAATGTCCCGCGATGGCATGGTGCCGATGTTGCCGAGGAACGGGCGCATGTGCGCGGCGACGCCGGGGATGTCGGCGCGGGCCAGCGACAGGATCGAGTGCTGTGCGGCGAATTCCGGAAGCGCCGACATTTCGGAGGCATTGCCGGCCAGTTGATTGGCGATGTCCTGGTTGACCGTCAGGCTGACCTGGTTCTGCGCATCGAACACAATCACGTAACCGTGGCTGAAGCGAAATGCACTGACCTCAGCGTTGCAGTTATTGCAGCGAATGGCGTCTTCGCCGATGCCTTCGACATGGCTGGGCGGATGTTCGGTGCCGCACTTGGAGCAGAACTTGGCGACGAACGGATCGCCGTTGTAGCGCCCTTCGACGAAGCTCATGACCCCGGACGAAGTGGCCAGCGAGGTAACGCGCATGCTCTTGATCTTGATCGCCACGGCATCGCCGATTTCCGCACCGGCGATGGCCACCGGTTGCGTGACTTCGTGGCCGCCTTCGAAGGCCGGCGTGATCATCGGCCCCCAGCAACCCGGCGGCGTGCCGGTGATCAGGGTGCCACCGTCGGCCAGCGGACCCAGCATCGGCTGGCTCGGGCCGATGATGCCGTTGGTGTAGCGGTCGACCCGCAGGCGATTGACCGGCGTGGCGTCGAGATTGGATTCAGGCACAAGCGTTGTCATTGTGGTCCCCTTGTCCGCATCAGGCGCGGAACAGAGTCAGTGCAAATGGCCGCCGGTGAATGCGGCCAGGGAAAGTGGCTTGCACAGTTCAGCGCAGGTTTGTATCTGGTCTGTGTTCGGCTGTGCGCCGCAATTGAGCGGGACTGTATCGGGAGACCTGTTAGATACAGTGGGATACATGCAAAACCGGTGGTCACTGCAAAACCCTGTGGGAGCGGGCTTGCCCGCGATAGCGTCCTTTCAGCGATGGAAATGTAGGCTGACCCATCGTCATCGCGGGCAAGCCCGCTCCCAAGGGGGCAAGTGTCAGCCACAGGGGCTTTCGTCGCTCCAGGCCACTCTGTACGGCCCGGGAACTAGACTTAATGCACACAGGACCTGCTCAGCGTCCTGTTCATTCCCACGACCACCGCCCGGATGAACAACGCCTCCGGACCGTGATCCTTCTGAAGGAGCACACGTGATGGACGAGGCCAGACTCAATGACTTCATGGGCAAACTGGTGAATGACATGGGCGGCGCGGCGATGCTTGCCAACGTCATCCTCGGCGAGGAGCTCGGCCTGTACCGGGCCATGGCCGACAGCCAGCCGATCAGCCCTGAAGCACTCGCCGACAAGACCGGCTGCAACCCCCGACTGGTGCGCGAATGGCTCAGCGCCCACGCCGCCTCCGGTTACATGGAACACAGCGACGGCCAATTCCGCCTGCCCGAAGAACAGGCCCTGGCCCTGGCCATCGAAGATTCACCGGTCTATATCGCCGGCGGTATCGGCGTGGTCGCGTCGTTCTTTCATGACAAGGACAAACTGGTCAAAGCCATGCGCGGCGATGGCGCCCTACCGTGGGGCGATCACCATCCGTGCATGTTCAGCGGTACTGAACGGTTCTTCCGGCCCGGCTACAAGGCGCACCTGATCGCCGAATGGTTACCGGCCCTCAACGGGGTGATGACCAAACTGGAGGAAGGCGCCAAAGTCGCCGACATCGGCTGCGGCCATGGCGCGTCGACGGTAATCATGGCTCAGGCATTTCCAAATTCGCGGTTCGTCGGTTTCGACTACCACGCGCCCTCGGTCACCGTGGCCACCCAGCGTGCCGAAGAAGGGGGTGTGTCCAGCCGCGCACGGTTCTTCCAGGGCACCGCCAAAAGCTACCCCGGCGACGACTATGACCTGGTCTGCTATTTCGACTGCCTGCACGACATGGGCGACCCGGTGGGCGCGGCGAAACATGCCTACGAATCGCTGAAACCGGATGGCACGGTGTTGCTGGTGGAACCGTTTGCCAATGACTCGCTGGATGACAACATCACCCCGGTCGGCCGGTTGTTCTACGCCGCCTCGACCTTCATCTGCACCCCCAACTCGCTGTCCCAGGAAGTCGGCCTGGGCCTCGGCGCCCAGGCCGGTGAAGCGCGGTTGCGCAAGGTGTTCACCGAGGCCGGGTTCTCAAGTTTCCGCCGGGCCACGGAAACGCCGTTCAACCTGATCCTTGAAGCACGCAAGTAACCCGCCCGCACCCTGTAGGAGCTGCCGCAGGCTGCGATCTTTTGATTTTGATGTTAAAAAGCAAGATCAAAAGATCGCAGCCTGCGGCAGCTCCTACATGCGTTCGTCCGTGGCCCCCGGAGTGTTGAAGATGCTCGACCACCAGATCCACGAACAACTCGATCGCCTCCAGCACCTGATGGCCGACGAGCCGTTCGCGGTCCTGACCGGTGCCGGTATCAGCACACCATCGGGCATTCCAGACTATCGCGACAATCAGGGCGTGCGCCGTGGCCGCCAACCGATGATGTATCAGGAGTTTCTCTCCGCTCCCGAATCCCGAAGGCGCTACTGGGCGCGGGCGATGCTCGGCTGGCCGCGGGTGCGTCAGGCGCAGCCCAATGTGGCCCATGAGACATTGGCCCGTTTGCAGAGCACCCGGCAGATCTGCGAGCTGATCACGCAAAACGTCGACACCCTGCACGACCAGGCCGGCAGCCACGATGTGATTGAACTGCACGGCAGCCTGCACCGGGTGCTGTGCCTGGACTGCGGCCAGCGCAGCGAGCGGGACTCGATCCAGCACCTGATGGAAACCCAGAACCCGTACCTCGCAGGCGTAGACGCGGTGCAGGCACCGGACGGCGACACCCTGCTCGACCCGGCCTTCGAAGCGCGCTTTCAAGTGCCGCACTGCCCGCACTGCGCCGGGGAGCGCATGAAGCCGGACGTGGTGTTTTTCGGGGAGAACGTCGCGCAGGCCACTGCCGCCAAAGCGATGGCCGCGGTGGAAAAGGCAGCGGGGTTGCTGGTGGTCGGTTCGTCGCTGATGGCGTACTCGGCGTTTCGCTTGTGCCGCGCGGTGGTGGATCAGGGCAAACCGCTGATTGCGATCAACCTGGGCAAGACCCGGGCGGATGAGATTCTGGACTTGAAGATCGAGGGGTCGTGCGAACAGCTGCTGCCCTTGTTGGCCCAACGCCTAAACCACTGACAAAACCACACACCGTAGGAGCTGCCGTAGGCTGCGATCTTTTGATCTTGCTTTTATTAAGTCAAAAGATCGCAGCCTGCGGCAGCTCCTACAGGGCAATTGTGATCAGCTCATAGCCACTCGCTGGCCCAGGTTTTCTTCTTTCAACACATCAAACAACGCCTGCGCCGCCGCCGACAGCTCGCCCCCCGGTAACGTCAAAACTCCAAGCGCCCGCTCCACAATCGGATCACGCAACGTGATGCAACGCGCACCCAGCTCACGCATCTGCCCGGCACACAACGCCGGCACCGCGCTCACCCCCAACCCGCTGGCGACCATTCGCCCGACCGTCGCCAGTTGATGGCTCTCGAACTCCACCGGCAGTTTCATGCCCCTCGCCTGCAAGTGTTCCTCCAGCATCACCCGCACGGTAGAAGGCCGCTGCAAGGTGATGAACGGTTCCTTGAGCAAGGTCTGCCAATCGATTTCGTCCAGCTCGACCAGCGGCGAATCATGGGGCACCACCGCGACGAAACGGTCGATGTACAGCGGCGTGAATTGCAGCGACGAACTCTGGGTCGGCTCGAACGCCACGCCCAGTTCCACCTGGCGGTCGCGGACCATTTCCAGCACCTGCTCGTTGATCACGTCGTTGACCGTGACATTGACTTTCGGATACCGGGCGCGGAATGTCTTGAGGATCGGTGGCAGCAGGTTGCCGGCAAATGAAGGCATGGCGGCCAACGTCACGCGACCGCGTTGCAGGGTGAAACGCTGGCGCAGTTCATCCTCGGCATTGTCCCAATCGGCAATCAAGCGGCGGGCCAGCGGCACCAGGGATTCGCCCTCGGCCGTCAACGCCACGTTGCGCGTGTTGCGCGTGAAGAGACGCCCGCCCAGCCCCTCCTCCAGCGCCTTGATGGTCAGGCTCAACGCCGATTGCGACAGGTGCAGGCGCTCGCAAGCCACGGCAAAACTCAGGCTCTGGGCCACGGCCAGAAAGGCGCGGATCTGCTTGACGGTCATGTTTGGTCTCTCCGAGGTCTTGTAGGAGCTGCCGAAGGCTGCGATCTTTTGATCTTGTTTTGGCCGGTCTCGAATCGTTGAATATCCAAATCAACAGATCGCAACCTTCGGCAGCGCCTACGAACTATTGAGTTTTATCTATCAATCAACATTAAAAATCAACTTAACAAATGAATCTCGCGGCGTGACACTCATCCCATACGGCTAGCCAGCCGCCCACAAAGAATAAAAGAGGTGCATATGGCAGGTTTCGACAAGCGCGTGAGTTCCTACGAGGAAGCTCTGGCAGGTCTTGAAGACGGCATGACCGTGATCGCTGGCGGCTTCGGCCTGTGCGGCATTCCGGAAAACCTGATCGCCGAGATCAAGCGCAAAGGCACTCGCGACCTCACCGTCGTTTCCAACAACTGCGGCGTCGACGGTTTCGGCCTGGGCGTACTGCTCACCGACCGCCAGATCAGCAAGGTCGTGGCCTCCTACGTCGGCGAAAACAAGTTGTTCGAAGAGCAACTGCTCAAAGGCGAAATCGAAGTCACCCTGACCCCGCAAGGCACCCTCGCCGAAAAAATGCGCGCAGGCGGCGCCGGCATCCCGGCCTTCTTCACCGCCACCGGCGTCGGCACCCCGGTTGCCGAAGGCAAGGAAGTACGCGAATTCAATGGCCGCAAGTACCTGATGGAAGAATCCATCACCGGCGACTTCGCCATCGTCAAAGGCTGGAAAGCCGACCATTTCGGTAACGTGATCTATCGCCACACCGCTCAGAACTTCAACCCGCTGGCCGCTACCGCCGGCAAGATCACGGTGGTCGAAGTCGAAGAAATCGTCGAACCCGGCGAGCTGGACCCGGCGCAGATCCACACCCCTGGCATCTACGTCGACCGGATCATCTGCGGCACGTTCGAGAAGCGCATCGAACAGCGCACCGTACGTAAGTAATCCCCTGCCCCCGGACCGAATGAAGGAATAACAACAATGGCACTTTCCCGCGAACAAATGGCTCAACGCGTCGCCCGCGAAATGCAGGACGGCTTCTACGTGAACCTGGGCATCGGCATTCCGACCCTGGTTGCCAACTACATCCCCGAAGGCATGGAAGTCATGCTGCAATCGGAAAACGGCTTGCTCGGCATGGGTCCTTTTCCAACTGAAGAAACCATCGATGCCGACATGATCAACGCCGGCAAGCAAACCGTGACCGCACGGACCGGCGCGTCGATTTTCTCCTCCGCCGAGTCCTTCGCGATGATCCGCGGCGGTCATGTCGACCTGACCGTGCTGGGCGCGTTCGAAGTGGACGTGCAAGGCAACATCGCCTCGTGGATGATCCCCGGCAAACTCGTCAAGGGCATGGGCGGTGCGATGGACCTGGTGGCTGGCGCCGACAACATCATCGTGATCATGACCCACGCGTCCAAGGACGGTGAGTCCAAGCTGTTGTCGCAATGCAGCCTGCCGCTGACCGGCGCCGGGTGCATCAAGCGCGTATTGACCGACCTGGCCTACCTGGAAATCGAAAACGGCGCGTTCATTCTCAAGGAGCGTGCACCGGGCGTCAGCGTTGAAGAGATCGTCGCCAAGACCGCCGGTAAACTGATCGTGCCCGACCACGTGCCGGAAATGCAGTTCGCTGCCCAGTGAGGAATCATTCCATGCAAGAAGTCGTCATTGTTGCCGCCACGCGCACCGCGATCGGCACTTTCCAGGGTTCCCTGGCCAATGTGTCCGCCGTCGACCTCGGCGCTGCGGTGATCCGTCAGTTGCTGGCGCAAACCGGCCTCGACCCCGCTGAAGTCGATGAAGTGATCATGGGCCAGGTGCTGACTGCCGGCGCCGGGCAAAACCCTGCGCGCCAGGCCTCGATCAAGGCCGGCTTGCCCTTCGCCGTGCCGGCCATGACCCTGAACAAGGTCTGCGGTTCGGGCCTCAAGGCCCTGCACCTGGGCGCCCAGGCGATCCGTTGCGGCGACGCCGACGTGATCATCGCCGGTGGCCAGGAAAACATGAGCCTGTCCAATTACGTCATGCCCGGTGCCCGCACTGGCCTGCGCATGGGTCACGCACAAATCGTCGACACCATGATCAGCGATGGCCTGTGGGATGCGTTCAACGATTACCACATGGGCATCACTGCCGAGAACCTGGCCGAGAAGTACAGCCTGAGCCGGGAGCAGCAGGACGCGTTCGCCGCGGCCTCGCAGCAGAAAGCCGTGGCGGCCATCGAAGCCGGGCGCTTCGTCGATGAAATCACCCCGATCCTGATCCCGCAGCGCAAAGGCGATCCATTGTCCTTCGCCACCGACGAGCAGCCACGGGCCGGCACTACCGCCGAATCCCTGGGCAAGCTCAAGGCCGCTTTCAAGAAAGATGGCTCGGTGACGGCCGGTAACGCTTCGTCGCTGAACGACGGTGCCGCCGCCGTGATCCTGATGAGCGCCGAAAAAGCCAAGGCTTTGGGCCTGCCGGTATTGGCGAAAATCGCGGCCTACGCCAACGCGGGCGTCGACCCGGCGATCATGGGCATCGGCCCGGTGTCAGCGACTCGTCGTTGCCTGGACAAGGCTGGCTGGAACATTGGCCAACTGGACCTGATCGAAGCCAACGAAGCCTTCGCCGCACAATCGCTGGCCGTGGCCAAGGACCTGGAATGGGACTTGAACAAGGTCAACGTCAACGGTGGCGCAATCGCCCTCGGCCACCCGATCGGTGCCTCGGGCTGCCGCGTGCTGGTGACCCTGCTGCATGAAATGCTCAAGCGTGATGCCAAGAAAGGTCTCGCCACCCTGTGCATCGGTGGTGGTCAAGGCGTGGCCCTGGCGCTCGAACGAGCGTAAACGCGTTCAACAGATTGCGCGGGGACCCACGAATAACCGCGCGGTTTGGCAAACACCCGGTGCGACTCACGTCGCACCGGGTTCTTTTTGTCTGGCACTCAGGCAAATTTCACCAGATTCAGTGCTGGCAGCGGTCCGCCCGGAAACTGCACCAGCCGCCCGCCGACACTCAAGCTGCCAAGGTCGACGCCGAAGAAGCCAAGACGCTCGATCAGCGCCGCCACTCCAACCTTGGCCTGTGCCGAATCGCCCGAGAAAAACAGCACTCTGCGACCACCTTCCGCCGCTGGGTCGCCATCGACCAGATGCGCCTGAAGATGATTGAACGCCTTCACCACCCGCGCGCCCGGCACCCATTCGGCAAAGACTTCGCTGGACACCCGGCCCTGCAAATCCACGGCCTTGAACAGCGGTGCCTCGATCGGATTGTTCGCATCGATCACGGTCCGTCCGGCGAAATCCGGCAGACCGGCCAGTGCCATCGGCAGTTTCGACCAGTTCACCGCGACCAGCACGATGGGCTGGGCGGCGGCTTCTTCGCGAGTGCCGGCACGAGCCGTTGGCCCGAGTTCAGCCACCAATGAAGCCAGTGTTTCTGGCCCGCGACTGTTGGCGATGACCACTTCAATGCCTTGACGCGACAGTGACCGGGCGAAGGCTGCACCGATTGCACCGGCACCAATAATTCCAATTCTGCTCATGGTTTTGTCCTCTCAGGAAGGTGATCAGGCGGTGAAACCGCCATCGGCAATGATGTCTGCGGCGGTGACGAACGCCGCTTCCGGGCTGGCCAGGAAAGCCACGACGCTGGCGATGTCTTCCGGTTTGCCATAGCGGCCAATGGCGATGCCCGGGCCGACGATTTCGCTGACCGGGCCGCCGTCCGGGTTCATGTCGGTGTCGGTCGGGCCGGGGTGAACGGTATTGACGGTGATGCCCAGCGGACCGAGATCACGGGCGAGGCTACGGTTGAATCCGGCGATAGCGCCCTTGGTCAAGGTGTACAGCGATGCGGTGGGAAACGCCGCGTAATGGGTCATCGACGAACCGATGTGGATGATCCGACCGCCCGTCTTCATGATCCGCGCCGCTTCCTGGGTAGCGACAAATACCCCGGTCACGTTGACCGCGATCATGCGCTGGTAGTCTTCGAAGCTGATGTCCTGGATCGGCCCGCCGAGGGCGATGCCGGCGTTGTTGACCAAAATATCCAGGCTGCCGAACGCCTCGACGGTGCGGGTGACGGCTGCACGCACGGCGGCCGGATCACCGGCATCGGCGGCAATCGCCAGGGCACGGCCGCCCGCGGCTTCAATGGCCTGAACCACCTCAAAGGCTTTGCCCGGGGATGCACTGAAGGTCAGCACAACATTGGCTCCGTCGGCGGCCAGGCGCTTGGCAATCGCCGCGCCGATGGAGCGGGAACCGCCGGTGACCAGTGCGGTTTTGCCTTCAAGTGGAAGTCGGTTCGTCATGGAATTTCACTCCGTGGGTTGGGGATGGAGTGAATACTGCGCTTGCCATTAGTGCGTTATTAGCCGGTAATGCCTTGAATGATTTTCAAGCATCAGTAGCAGGTGTGTTGCCATGGAAACCCTCGCCAACCTCGAATCCTTTGTGCGCAGCGCCGAAACCGGGAGCTTTTCCGCAGCCGCCCGCTTGCTCGCGCTGACCCCCGCTGCCGTCAGCCGCAACGTGGCGATACTGGAACGCAACATCGGCGTGCGCCTGTTCCAGCGTTCGACCCGCAAGCTATCCCTTACCGAGGCCGGTGAAAGCTTCCTGGCCAACATCGGTGGCAATCTGGAAGCGCTGCAAACAGCGATCAACGCGGTCACTACCGATCAGGGTGAGCCGGCAGGTGTGCTCAAGGTCAGCCTGGCGCCGACCTTCGGCATCGGCCATATCCTGCCGCTGCTGCCGGCGTTCCTGGCCCGCTACCCGCTGATCCGCCCGGAATGGCACTTCGAAAATCGCGCCGTGGATTTGATCGCCGAGGGTTATGACGCCGCCATTGGCGGCGGTTTCGAACTGACGCCCGGGGTCATCTCGCGAACCCTGGCACCCGCTGAAGTGGTGGCGGTTGCTTCACCGGCCTATCTGGCGCAGCGCACCCTGCCCGCCAGCCCCGCAGACCTGGCCCGGCACATCGGCATCGTGATGCGCGGCAGCCGCACCGGGCGAATTCGGCAATGGCTCATGCGTGATGGTGCAGGCAATGAGGTGCCGGCGAGCATGAACGAAAGCATCGTCCTGAACGATCCCGCTGCCATGCGCGAGGCAGCGGTCTTGGGATTGGGGGTGACGTTACTGGTGCTGTCCGATGTGCAGCCGAATATTCAGCGCGGTGAACTGGTGCGCCTGTTACCGGATTGGCAGGCCGATGCGGGGGCTATTTCGCTGTACTACCCGAGCCGGACGCTGATGCCAGCCAAGACCCGGGTGTTCATTGATTTTGTGGTGGCGGCGTTTGAAACAAAGACCGCGTAATCGTTCAACGCGAGCAAGCTCGCTCCCACAGGGGAACGCGGTTAACTGTAGGAGCGAGCCTGCTCGCGATGAGGCCGGTACAGTCACTCAAAAAGCTGCAAGATCAACCAGCTATTCGCCCCACTGATCACCACGAACAACCCCCACGCCAGCACCCGCGTCGGCAACCGATTCACAAACGGCCCCATGAGTTTTTGATCATTGGTCATGCGTATCAATGGATACAGCGCAAACGGCAACTGCAAACTCAACACCACCTGACTCAACACCAGCAACTTGCCGATTGCATCGTCGCCCATCAGCCAGACGCCGATGAACGCCGGGATCAGTGCCAGCCCGCGTGTAATCAAACGCCGTTGCCAGCACGGCAGGCGCAGGTTGAGGAAACCCTCCATGATCACCTGGCCGGCGATGGTGCCGGTGAAGGTCGAACTCTGCCCCGACGCCAACAGCGCAACGCCGAACAACACACTGGCCAACGCCCCACCCACCAGCGGATCCAGCAAGTGATAGGCGTCTTGAATGTCCACCACATCGGTGTGCCCGGTCTTGTGAAACGCCGCTGCCGCGAGAATCAGGATCGCCGCATTGACCAGCAGTGCCAGCGCCAGGGAGCCGATGGTGTCGATGCGCGCCAGTTTCACCGCGTCCTGCTTGCTGGCCAGGTCCTTGCCGATCATCCGGGTCTGCACAATCGATGTGTGCAGGTACAGGTTATGCGGCATCACCGTGGCGCCGAGAATACCGATAGCCAGATAGAGCGGTGCGGCATCACTGATTGCCGCCAGTGACGGTTTGAAGCCTTGGGCAACCTCCGGCCAGTACGGTTTGATGAGCAGCAATTCGACGAAGAAACACGCGCCGATGGTCGCCACCAGCACCAGCATGATCGCTTCCAAACGGCGAAAACCGCGGTTCTGCAGGGCCAGCACCAGCAAGGTGTCGAACGCCGTGAGGGCGATGCCGAAGGTCAGCGAACACCCCAGCAGCAAATGGAAAGCCAGGGCACAGCCGAGCACTTCGGCCAGGTCGGTGGCGATGATCGAGATTTCCGCCAACACCCACTGCGTGCGCGCCGTCCACTTGCTGTAGCGCTCCCGAGACAATTGCGCCAGGTCACGTCCGGTGGCAATGCCCAACCGCGAACACAGGCACTGCACCACCATCCCCGCCAGGCTCGCCAGCAACACCACGAACAACAGGTTGTAGCCGAACCGGGAGCCGGCCTCGATGGCGGTCGCCCAGTTGCCCGGGTCCATGTAGCCGATGGAGACCAACAGCCCCGGGCCGGCAAAGCGCAGGACGCGTTTGAAGAACGAGGCACCGGGGTCTACGGCAACGGAGCCGGCGACTTCCGGCGGGCAGAACGGCGCTGTGCCGACTTTGGGCAAACTGAATTTCACACGATGATCCATCAACAGGTGGGAGGGCGCAGGGACGCCGGGTGATCATCGCAAACTTTACGGGGCGATGCCCAGCAACTGCTGGCGCAACTCGGGATTGCTGGTGCGCGGATCGAGCCAGATGGCGAAAAACGCCTCGGCAAACTGCAGGTCGTCCACTTCACGCAGCAACTGCTGGCCGATATAGAAGCGCGCCCCCTGCCCTGGCAAATAGACCCCGGTCAGCCGTGTTCCGGCCTGCACATCGACGAACGACTGCTGCATCTGCGCTTTCCATGCGGCCAGTTGTTCGTCGCTCACCGAACTGCCGGACAGACGCTTTATCTCCCTGACGCTGGCCTGCACCAGATTCTCACGGGAAATCGAGCGCTGGTAGATCAATTCAAGAGCGAACGGCTGGCCGCTGGCCAATGGACGCGAGGTACTCCAGAGCCGGGCGCTGTAGACGTCGAAGCCGAACTTGCGGAATTCACCGGTGCCGATGATCTGCGCACCGGGCAGAGTCTCCTGCCAACCGGCCAGTGTCTGACCACCGAGCAATACCAGAAGCCACAGGACATGGCGCAATGCTGAGCGTTGGCGGTTCATGCTGAGTTCAATCTCATCGAGCAAGGCCTTACTGAAACCTATGCGTAAAAGTCGAGTTCGTACAATTTTCAATGCTTTTATTTTTGTATACAAAATCACTGAACCTGCAGCGCAATCTACTGCCTGAAATGTTACCGTTGCTACCTCACACTGAGGGAGATGTGCGCGTGTTGATCCTTAAACTGCTGGTGATTCCTGGTTTCCTGCTGCTGATTTCCCTGGCCGGCAAACGCTGGGGGCCAAGCGTGGCGGGTTGGTTGTCGGGGTTGCCGGTGGTGGTCGGGCCGATTCTGTTTTTCCTCGCCATTGAACAAGGCGAGGCGTTTGCCGCCCAGTCGGCCATGGCCGCCTTGTCGGCGATGTTCGCCATGATTGCCTTTTGCGTGACCTATGCGCAGGTCTGCCAACGGTCGGGATGGCCACTGGCATTGATGGTTTCGTTGCTGGTGTGGGCCGTGATCGCCGTGGTGCTGTCGCTGATTCCACCCTCGCTGCTGCTATCCGTGCTCGCCGCCGCGACAGCGCTTTTGGCCGCGCCCTACCTGTTCCCGTCGGTGAAGCCGATCCTTGCTGGCCCGGCCCCGAAGTCCGACAAACTGCTGCTGCGCATGCTGGCCGGCGCCCTGCTCACCCTCGCGGTGACCTGGCTCGCCAGTACCGTCGGCGATCGCTGGAGCGGTCTGCTCGCCGTGTTCCCGGTGCTGGGCAGCGTGATGGCGGTGTTCTCCCAGCAAACCCGTGGCCCGGCATTTACTGCCGCCCTGCTGCGGGCGACGGCCACCGGCATGTATTCGTTTTCGGCGTTCTGCCTGGTGGTAACGCTGACCCTGCCCAGCCTGGGCCTCACCGGATTCGTTCTCGGCGTCGCTGTCTCAGTGGCCATGCTCGGGGTGACCAAACGCCTGTTGGCAAAACCGGCACGGACTACAACACCTTCAACAATTTCGAACGAGTAGGACAACAATCCCGTACGTCAATCGAACGGGTTTCGCCCAACATCAGCCTCAGTTCAAACCCCTGACCACTGAGGCCTACACCATGAAATTTTTTTTCCACCCTTCGCCAAACCCGATGAAAGTCGCCCTGCTGCTCGAAGAACTGCAAACGCCGTACGAACTGATTGGCGTCGATACCTTCAAGGGCGAACAGCATCAGCCAGAATTCCTGGCCATCAACCCGAACGCCAAAGTGCCCGCGCTGATGGATGGCGACGCCACGGTTTTCGATTCCCAGGCAATCCTGTTGCACCTCGCGCAAAAGCATCAGCGCTTTATGCCGACCAGCGTCGCCGGGAATGCCGAACTGTTGTCCTGGCTGATGTTTATCGCCACCGGTCTGTCGCCGTTTTCCGGCCAGGCCGTGCACTTCCTGCACCACGCTCCGGAAGACCTGCCCTACGCAAAAAACCGCTACTTCAAGGAAGTCGAACGCCACTACCGCGTCCTCGACCAGCGTCTGGCCGACCATCAGTACCTGGCCGGCGACACTTACAGCATCGCCGACATGGCGCTCTGGGGCTGGGCCAACTACGCGCCGTACATCCTCGGTGAAAACGGCCTGGCCGCGTACCCGAACGTCAAGCGCCTGTTCGACGAAATCAGCGCCCGCCCGGCCGCCCAACGCGCGCTCGGCCTTAAAGAGAAACTGGTCCTGAAAGCGGAATTCGACGAAGAAACCCGTCGCAGCCTGTTCCCGCAGAACCAGGCGTAATCCAGCACTTCCGGCATTCGAGGGTGATGAAATGAGTGATCAAATCGCGTTTATCGTTTACCTGCCGGCCAAGCCGGAACGATTCGCCGAAACCAGAGAACGCTTGCTTGAAGTCGTGCACCAGATGTCAGCCGAGCCGGACTTCGTCAACACCTGGGTACACCAACTGCAGGACGAACCGAACACCCTGGTGCTTTACGAAACCTGGAATTGCAGCAAAGAAGACTTCATCGCTCGTCACCTGAGCAAACCGTATCGCCAGGCATACGAAAAACTGCTGCCCGAGTTGTTGGCCAGCGATCGGCGGATCGAGTTTCTGGATGTGATTGAGCGTTATCCGGTGCGGCGGGAGGTTTGATGGTGGCTGTCCCCTCTGCGGTGACCAGCGGTCACTGCAGAGCTATTGCCTTGATGAGGTCCCACAAGGAGTGGCGAAATAATCAAAAACCAAGAAATCTCCCACATGTTTTTCGGGTTGGCCGTCGGAAGCCGGGGGTTTAGCATTTGATCCGTGAAGTGAACAACCGGCGCTAATCGGGGGTGTACTTCATCCCGACCGCGACGACAATGAACCGCATAATCATTAGACTGCTACGCATTGATCATGGAGATCACTATGAGCGCCCAACTGTCCCCCATCGATTCAGAATTCGACACTGAAGAACAAGCGGCCAGCTATGACCGCTGGTACCGTGCCAAGGTACAGGCATCGCTCGACGATCCGCGCCCCAGCGTTGCACACGATGAAGCCATGGCTCAGGTTGAGCAAATGTTGGAAGTCAAGCGCAAAGCTCGCCGTGCGGCTCGTTAAGTGGAAGCTTCCGGCTCTCGACGCCTTGACCGACATCATCGATTACATTGAGCAATTCAACCCCATAGCCGCCGCTTCCCTGCACAGCACGATTGTGACTTCCACTAAAGGTCTATCTGAAATGCCCCACAGTTTCAGGTCCGGCCGATTGCCCGGCACCCGGGAAATGGTTGTCCACCCGAACTACCTGGTGGTCTACCAAGTGGTAGATCATGTTGAGATCCTGACCGTTTTGCACGCCAAGCAGAAATACCCGTGACACCGAAGCATTGATGACCGTCCGTTACCCCGCACTGGAACGCCTCACAACCTCCGTGGGATGATCGCCCCCCACCGCGCGACCATCCCTGGAGATTTCGAATGTCACTGTTGAGTAAAAAAGCCGTTGTCCTGTTGTTGGCAGCGGCTGCCAGCCTGGGGGCCATGAGTGCGCAGGCGGCGAAGGCGCCGGCCAAGGAAGCGGCGCAGACCCAAAAGGTTTCGATGCTGGGCGGCAAGTTCACGTTCACCCTGCCCAAGGGTTTCGTCGCCAATCCGCTGCCAACCAGCCCTACCGGCGCAAGCGGCACCATGTACGCCAACGAAGCCACCAAGACAGTGGTGATCGCCGCAGAAAACAATTTGCCGGAAGGGGTGAAGGTCAAGGACAACGACGGCGAATTTCTTGACGGCACGGCGGCCGATTTTGACTCGGCACAACGCAAGGCGCTGGCGGATTACAACAAACTCAGTGAAAAAAGCCTGACCCTGAAAAGTACCGGCTTGGGCCTGCGCCAGGTCGACAGCACCGCCACCCAGGGCGGCGGCCAGACCCTCAACACCACACTGATGGCCGCGTCCGGCGGGCGCATGACGGTGGTTCAGGTCATTTCCCGCCCCGGTGACATGGCCGCCCACGAAACGCTGATCAAGCAGATCGTCAGCGGCAAGTGAGTATCAAGGGTTGAGCCGCTGCAACCAGGCGTTCAAGTCCTGCATTTCTTCGGCGCTGATGCTGTGGCCAACGCCCTGATAGGCGTGAAATTCGGGCTCCAGTGACACGCTTTGCAACAGGCTGTTGGCTTCGGTGCCGTCGCTCAGAGGCAGGCGTTTGTCTGCGGTGCCATGACCGATGAAAATCGCCAGTGACTGGCGTTTTTCATCCGGTTTCAATTCAGCCTGCAGCACCGGCAGAATTCGCCCGCTCAACGCGGCAATTCCGCCCACGGCCTCAGGATGGCGCAGGGCAACTTCGTAGGACATGATCGCGCCCTGGCTGAACCCCACCAGGTACACCTTGTCCGGTTCGGTGTGATATTTCTTCGCGGCCTGAACGACGAAATCCAGCAGCAACTGGCCGCTGGACTTCAAGTCGTCAGTCTCGCCGTTGTAGGCGCCTTCGCCTTTCTTGCGAAACCATTGATAACTGCCCTCTTGCATCACCATCGGCGCCCGCACCGACAGATAGGTGTATGGCTTGGGCAATTCATCCTTGATGCCGAACAGATCCTGCTCGTTACTGCCGTAACCGTGGAGGAAAATCACCAAAGGTTGATCGCGAGAATCGGCGGTGGCCTGCTCCAGATATTTGAGGGGCAGATCGGTTTGCAGCGGGGTTTGAGCGTGTACAGCGGCGGATGCCAGCAGCGTGAGCAGAGCGAGAATCTTCAACATAAGCCTTCCTTCACAGTGCGCAGGATTCGGGGAAGAGCCTAACACTGTGAAGCGGGCCGAAGCATCTCGGGTGTGGCTAAAACCGTCATCGCCAGCAGGCTGGCGCCCACCGGGGACTGCATTGCAAATGTGGGAGCCAGCCTGCTGGCGATGGGGCCTTTTGCGATGCCAACGAACATCCAGCTCAATCGTTGATCAATTTACCCACCCGAATCGGCTCGCGTCCCGCCACTTTCGCCTGCCAGGTCCCAGGCTGCGTGTATCGCCCACGATCAATCGCGAACAGCACGCCGCTGGTGCCCGCGCACACCGTCGTGACCTTGTCGCTCAACGGGTCAACCACCTCAAACAGGGCATCGCCCTTCTCCACCCACTCACCCGCCTCACGCAGGAAACTCACCACGCCGTGATGCGGTGCGAACAGGTATTGAGTGCCTTCGAACGGCATGCCCTCGCAGCATTCATCCGGCGCCTTCGGCCACTGCCCCAGGATAAACCCCTGTTCGGCGAGAAAGCCCAGGATCGCCTCGCAATTGGCTTGTGCCTGATCAACCCGGGTGTCGCCCATGCTGCCGAGCTCCAGGGTGGTAGCCAGGTTGGCCGGCGGAATCGCTGCCTCGGGGAATGCTCTGGCCAGGCGCAACCACGGCGAAGAGCAGGACTCGTCGAATGAACTGCCGCCGGAATCCTCGCACAGCAACGCCACGCCCGCCCGCAAACGCGCGGCCAGGGATCGCCACTGCGGCCAATGCTGCGGCAGCGCATAAATGTGAATCGCCGCCTCGAAATCGCAATGCAGGTCGAGGGTGATGTCAGCGTCGCAGGCATGGCGCAGCAACAGACGATGCATGGCTTCGAGCTGTGAGGCCGGAGCCGGCAAATCATCGAGCACCTGGCCCATGGTCTGGCGGATCAGCGCGATGTTCGCTTCGGCATCGCTGCCCAGACGATCACCGATCAACTGCGCCACGGGCGTGCTGAGTTCAACGAACGAGCGGTTGAAGTTCTTGCCGCTGCCCAGTTCAAAGCGGCCCATGTGACTGCCTTGCAGGTGCTGATCGAGCCCGATGGGGTTGGCCACCGGCACCAGTTCGATCACGCCTTGCAGTTGCCCCTGGCTTTCGAGTTCGGCCAGGCGCTTTTTCAGCTCCCAGGCGGTGCGCATGCCCGGCAATTCGTCGGCGTGCAGGCTGGCCTGGATATAAACCTTGCGAGTACCCGCGCCATAACGAAACACGCTGAGAGTGCGCTCGCTACCGAGGTGGCTCCAGGGCAGTGGATGGTCGATGCGTTGCATGGCAAAACTCCAGAGTTTGCGTAGGAGCTGTCGAGTGCAACGAGGCTGCGATCTTCTAACAGGTTTAAAAGATCGCAGCCTGCGGCAGCTCCTACACCTACGGCGTATTAATGGCCGTAAACGTCAAAGTCGAAGTACTTGTCCTGCACTTGCTTGTACTTGCCGTTGGCGCGGATTTCAGTGATGGCGGTGTTGAACTTGTCCGCCAGCTCTTTATCGCCTTTGCGCACAGCGATACCGGCGCCGCCGCCGAAGTACTTGGCGTCTTCATAGGTCGGACCTACGAAGGCGAAACCTTTACCGGCGTCGGTCTTCAGGAAACCGTCGTCCAGGTTGACCGAGTCAGCCAGCAATGCGTCAACACGGCCCGAGACCATGTCCAGGTTGGCTTCCTGCTGGGAGCCGTAGCGCACCAGTTCAATACCGGCCGGCACCAGCACTTCAGTGGCGAAGCGGTCGTGGGTACTGGCGCGCAGCACACCGACTTTCTTGCCTTTGAGTTCGGTCAGCGGGTCTTTGATGTCAGTGCCGGCCTTCATCACGAAGCGCGCCGGGGTGTGGTAGTACTTGATGGTGAAATCGACGTTCTTCTTGCGGTCGTCAGTGATGGTCATGGACGACAGGATTGCGTCGATTTTCTTGACCTTCAGCGCCGGGATCAGGCCGTCGAACTCTTGCTCGACCCAGATACACTTCACTTTCATCTGCTCGCACAGCGCGTCGCCGATGTCGACGTCGAAGCCGGTGAGCTTGCCGTCAGCGGTTTTCATCGAGAATGGCGGGTAACCGGCTTCGATACCGATGCGGATCGGTTTGGCGTCTTCGGCCACGGCGGTCAGGGACAACATCGACAGTGCCAGGGCACCGAACATCACTAGCTTCTTCATTTATAACTCCTGTGTGCGGAGGCTTTTATTGGCAGCTTCGATTGGCAGCATTCGGTCGCAGCTTGTGGCTGACGAGGACCGAAGTGGCCGGCAGTCTATGGTGGCTTCAGCCACGTCAATTATTCCGAAGCGACAAATAAATACAGAAAAAGGCCAGGATGTTGCGGTGCCGCTGGATGACTATTTAAGAGATCAGCACTCGCAACCGATTACGTTGCTCACCGGGCGCGACGTTGCCACATTGAGCGCGAACCCTTCATCCAGCCAGCCGGTGACGCCGCCAATCATTTCCTTGACCGGGTAGCCCAGCGCCGCCAGTTTCACCGCGGCCTTGTTCGCGCCGTTGCAGTGCGGCCCCGCACAATAGACCACGAACAAACTGTTTTTCGGGTAAGCCGCCAAGCCCTCAGCGTTGAGCAGTCGCCCCGGAATGTTGATCGCACCCGGTACGTGCCCGCGCTCGAACGCCAGCGGACCGCGCACATCCACCAAAATAAAATCCACTTCGCCAGCGGCTTGGCTGCCATGAACGTCGGAACAATCGGTTTCGAATGTCAGGCGATTGCTGAAGTGCATCAGGGCAATGGCTGAAGGGGCGGCAGGAATTTCGCGAACCAGGCTGGTCATGGGTGGTGCTCCAGAGTGTCATTGGGTGTGAACAGACTTTATCCGCCCGCGACTTACGGCTAAAGTGGCGCACAAGACACTCACCGGGAACTTTCCGCCAAATGCAGCCTACCCCTGGATTGGTCGCGATTCTGGCCTATGACGGCCTGTGCACATTCGAATTCGGCATCGCCGTGGAGATTTTCGGCCTCGCGCGCCCGGAGTTCGAATTCCCTTGGTACAGCCATCGGATCGCCGCTGTCGATCCAGGACCGATGCGCGCCATGGGCGGCATTCAAGTGCTGGCCGATGGCGGCCTGGAACTGCTGGAGCAGGCGCGGACCATCATCATTCCCGGTTGGCGTGACCGCAGCGCTGCAGTGCCCGAAGCTCTACTCGCCGCCCTGCGTCAGGCTCACGCCCGGGGCGCGCGCTTGCTGTCGATTTGCTCGGGTGTGTTTGTGCTGGCCGCCACCGGTTTGCTCGACGGTCGCAGCGCTACCACGCACTGGCGCTACACCCGCGAATTGGCGGAACGCTTTCCAAATATTCTGGTGGACCCGGATGTGCTGTATGTCGACTCAGGCCAGTTGATCACCTCCGCCGGCAGTGCGGCCGGCATCGACGCTTGCCTGCATCTGGTGGCGCGGGACTTCGGCACCCAAGTGGCCAACTCGGTCGCTCGACGGCTGGTGATGTCGCCGCAACGCACCGGTGGTCAGGCGCAGTTCATTCCGACGCCGGTCAGCCCTACCCCACGCAGCGATCTGTCCCGCGTCATGCAGTGGGCGCGCGAGCGTTTGCATGAACCGCTGGAGGTGCGCGACCTGGCCAGCGAAGCCGCCATGAGCGAACGCACATTTCTGCGGCGCTTCACTGAGGCCAGCGGCCAGTCTCCCAAGACGTGGCTGCAACACGAACGCCTGGGCCGGGCCCGCGAGTTGCTGGAGAGTACCGATCAAAACACCGAGCAGGTTGCCCTGCGCTGTGGTTATCGCTCGGTGGAAAGCTTTCGGGTGGCGTTCCGCAGTGTGGTCGGAGTGCCACCGTCGGTGTATCGGGAGCGGTTTGGCCGGGAGACAAGGGCCATTTCCTGAGGCGGCCTTCGGGCCGCCATCGCGAGCACGCTTGCTCCTACAGGGGAGCAGCTTGTCCGGGCCTCGGTTTACTGGTCAGAACCTTCGCCTTCAGGGGTCACTTTGTTCTGGCTCAGGTAGCGTTCCAGCGTCTCGTTCTGCGGCGGCTGGGAGTTGTCCCCGGCGATCTGCCATAAGCGCCGCTCGATCCCCTGCGCCAGCAGATGCCCCACCGCCGATTCGATCGCCGACAGTACACACAATTGCGCGGGCTCGTTGGTGGTGTAGCCGACCTCGGCCTCGAGCAGTTTCTTGAACTCGATGAACTTGAACACCCCTGCACTGCGGCCCACGGAGTAGATGGTTTTGCTGGTCATCACGTTGGCGAGTATCTGGCCGCTACGCACGTCCACCGCCCGCAGGTTCACGGTGACCTGGTCCACCCGATATTCGCGGGAGATGTCGATACCCAGGTAGCGTGCCCCTTCCCCGCCGCTCTTGACGTTGGTGTCGTAGGCGATGATCCCGCCTTCGAGCATCATGTTCGCCGCTTGCAGCGGTGGCAGTTCAGCCTGGATGTTCACCGGCGTGTTCGGTTTCTTTTGCGACGCGCGGATGATCTTGCGTTCGGTCAGCAGGTTTTGCAGCCCTTCACGCTCCAGCACCACGAACCATCCGCTGGCCTGCATGGCGTCCATCAGCATGCTCGCCGCACCTTGGGTGACGCTGGTGGAAAACGAGCTGGCGGGGGTCGGTTTGTACTGTCCGGTCTGGTCACGGAAACCGTACACCACCGCCATCAACCGGCCTTTGGGCCGTGGCATGTTGATCAAGTCGTAGTAGGTCGACGCCCGGGGTGTCAGGGTCGGGGTTTCGGTGTCCTGCTCGGCACCGATCGGCTCACGCAGGCTGCAGCCTTGAAGCGCTGCCAACAGCATCCCTAGCAAAATTATCTTTTTCATGTCCGTTGCTCCCCATCCGCCCAATTCCCCGTCAAGGGGCCAGGCCATTAACCTTGATTTCCGAAATTTCACCGGTCGCTCGGTCAGTCACTTCAATCGTCAGTTGCCCCGAATCGTCGAGGACGTTGACGATAAAAGCGTCTGTGGACAGGCTCCCGGTGTTGCCGGTGGAGATGTTGTCCAGCAGTTGCCCCAGCAATCGCGATTGCAACTGGCTGCTGAAGCGTTCCAGGGCCGAGGTGCCGGTCAGGGCGGCGCGGTCCTTCAGGTCCGGGTCGTCATAATCGTTTTGCGCCTGGGCGTTGTTGAGCAGCCAGGTGCCGTTCAACGGGTTGCCGCCAAACGATGGATTGATCGGCGTGTACACCAGCTCCGTGGCCTGGACCAGGCCGTAACTGCCGAGGCCGAGCAAGCACAAACCGGTGCGCTGCAAGAACGTTTTCGTTTTCATAGTTCGTCCCTCTCAAGGTCCGTGGTGTCCTGCAACAAGGCTTCCAGCTTGCGCTGGACAATCTGCCCGCGTACCCAGTCGGCGGCGTCATAAGCCTCGTCCTTGAGCTCCACGGTGTTCGGCGGCAGGAAGCGCCGATAAACCAAACGTTGTTGAAATTCCACGGTCACCAGGCTGCCCCAGCGAGCCGAAGGTCGTTCGCGAACCACCAGGTTGAAATCCATCGGGCTGGTGGCGCGCAGGCGTTCACTGAACGAGTAGTAAAAGTCGTGACCGATGTGCGAGATCGTGTCGTCGATGATGAAGCCGAGCATTTCTTCCTCTTCGCCCGCTGAGGCTGCAGAGGTGCTCAACACCAGAATCAATGCCAGGCAATATCTGTTCATGGCTGCAACGCCTGTGGCTGTTGCGACTGACCCTTGGCCGGGCCGGATGCGCCGTCGATAAAGGCTTTCTCGGCCACGAACTGCCAGTCCTTGTAACTGGCCATGCCGTTGAAATCCGACCATTGCGTGGGAAAGTCCGCCTGCTTGAGCGGCTTGTCCGTGGCCGGGCTGCTGATGCCGGTGATGCGTCCGTCGAAGCCGCGCATCAGGAACCATTCGCCGCCGCCAATCGGGTCCGGGTACAGCTGGCGGATGTGGTGTTTGGCGTTGGGAAAACGCTCGTCCTGCAACAAGTCGGCGAGTTCTTTCGGGTACTGGGCCAGGCCTGGCGAACTGCGGTAATAGCTGCGCAGCGCCTGAGCGTACTGGGTGCCGACCCAGAGCAACTGACGTTCACGATCACGCCGCGAAGCGGTGGACCACAACTCGCCGGCACTGGCCAGGCCCATGCCCATCACCATGATCAGAAACAGCACACCCAGGTAGGTGAAGCCGTCTTCTGAAGCAGGCTTACCACTCGGAATAAAGGCTGCCATCACGCGCCCTCCCTGTGGCACCGCTCTTGATATCGGCGACGCCGCCGGCCACGCCATCAGGCGGTGCAACCATGACCCAGGCGTCTTTGCGTTCGGTAATCGGGTCAGTCGGCGGGTTGCGCAGGTAACGCTGCTCGACCAGTTGCTCGATGGAGTCCGGATAGCGCCCGGTGTCGCCGTAGTAGTGATCCAGGGCTTCGCGCATGGCCGACAGGCTCTGGCGCAAGGTGGTCTCTTTCGAGGCCTCCAGACTGTTGAAATAGCGTGGCAAGGCGATGGTCATCAGCGTCGCGATGATTGCCATGACCACCATCAGTTCCAGTAGGGTAAAACCCTTTTCCCGACGCATATGCTCACCACTCCCGGTACGCGATGCCGTTGAGCCCTTTGCCCCGGGCCTTGGAGTACACATCGAAGATGTCCTCGCCTTCACGCGGGTTTTGCGCCGTGCTGTCGTAGGAGCGCACACCCCAGCCGCCTTCATCGTCACGCTTGACCGGCGCCAGCGGGTCGTGGGGCACGCGCCGCAGGAAATAGAACTTGGCCCCTTTGGCGCTGCGCACATCCCGTACGCCTTCGACCAGTACTTGCAGGTTCGGCGGGTAGCCGCTGCTGTTCAGCGATTTCTCGATGTAGCCGGCGTCGAATGCACGCTTGTAGGCATCGATGGCATCGCGGATCTGGTACAGCGCCGTACGCAGTTCCTGCTCTTTACCCCGGCGCACCACGGTCTCGGTCAGCGGCGCGGCCATGCCGGCCAGCAGGCCGATCAGGGCCAGCGTCACTACGACTTCGATCAAGGTAAAACCGCGTTGCGAGGCGTTCATGATCAAGGCTTCCCGACGGTAACGGTGGTAGCGATCGGGGCGCTCATGCCATGGGTCCGTACCTCTTCAACGCCGACCTTCGAACGGTCTGGCGCCTGGATGTGCATGCTGGTTTCAGTGCCGGTAGGGAACTCCATGTCCGACGGGCTCTGGTACGGCAAGTTGCGCACGATCCGCGGGGTGATCGACAGCACCAGCTCGGATTTGCTGACGTCGTCCTTGTTGCTGCCGAACAACCGGCCCAGGCCAGGAATGTCACCCAAGCCAGGAATCTTGTTGCCGGTGCTGCCGTGGTCGTTGCGCATCAGGCCGGCGAGGATCTGGGTTTCACCGTCATGCAGGCGCAGCGTGGTCTGCGCGTTACGGGTATCGACCTGGACCGGAATCGTGCCCTGGCGGGTCGGCTCCAGCGGCGTGGCGTTACTCACTTCCAGCGCCACTTTGATCGCCACTTCGTTGTTCAGGTGCACGGTAGGCTGGACTTCCAGTTTCAAACCGACATCGAGGTAAGTCACGCTTTCGGTGATCACCGGCCCTTGGGTCGAAGGCACCGACGTGGCGCTGATGATCGGTACGCGTTGGCCGATGTGGATGCGCGCCTGCTCACGGTTGCTCACGCGGATCACCGGGCTGGCCAAGGTGTTGATGTCCTTGTCCTGGGCGTTGATCTTGGCTTGTGGCGATGGCGAGATGGTGATGCGGCTGGAGTTGATGCCTTTGAGCTGATCGAGGATGGTCACCGCCGACCCGTCGCTGTTGACCACGCCGAAGGTGTTGGGCCATTGCAGGCCGAGGTCGAGAATCCGCTGGGTGGCGACTTCCATGACCTCCACTTCCAGCACCACTTCGGGGTTGGACTGATCCTGCGATTGCAGGAGTTTCTCGGCCATGCGAATCGCGTCACCGGTGTCGCGCATGGTCAGGGTGTTTAGGCGTTCATCGACGAACACATCGCGGGTCTTGAGCATGGTCTTGATCATGTTCAGCGCGGTGTTGGCGTCGATGCTGGTCAGGTAGAAGGTGCGCATGACCAGTTCCTGGTAATCCTTGAGTTTTTGCGGCGAGTCCGGGTAGATCAGCAAGGTGTTTTCGTTCACCACTTTCTGGTGCAGCTGGTTCTGTTGCAGCAGCAGCTCCACGGCGTCTTCGATGCGAACGTCACGCACGAAGATCGTGGCTTTCATGTCCGGGCGCAGGTCTTTGTCGAAGATGAAATTCAAACCGGCAACCTGAGACAGCACTTCGAAAATGGTTTTCAGGTTGGCGTCGCGAAACTCCAGGGTCACCGGCTTATCGAGGCGGGTGCGCAGTTGCGGATACGCCACCACGTTGCGGCTCTGCACCAGTCGGACGTTGCCTTGCAGTTCCAGAGCGCCTTCGTTGTTGGGGTCCAGTTCGAGGATCTGCCGCACCTGACGCTCGGCACCGTAGATGTCGCCGCGACGCAAGTCGCCACGGGCCAGTTCGAGTTTTTCATCGAGGCTGCGCATGTGTTCGAGCTGACGCATGGCGTCCTGGGCGCGACGGTTGTTCGGCTCGATGGTCAGCACCCGGCCGTACCCCATGCGTGCTGAAGCAAAGTCACGTTGCGTGCGATCCATGTCGGCCTGGGTCAACAGCGCGGTGATGGCGCGGGCGCGGGCACTGTTGAGCGCGATGTGCAGTTCGGTGTCGCGAGGGTTTTCGCGCAATCCTTCCTCGATCCGCGCCAGGCCGGCTTCATACTGACCCTGCTCGATCAGATCAGAAGCCTCTTCCTTGGCAACCTGCGCCGAGCTGCACGCGGCCAGCCCTGCACAGAGGCAAAGGCTCATCAGCAAACGGGATTTGTTCATTGCGCGCTCCCCACAGACAAGGTCTGGGACAAATGCAGAGGCAAATAGACCAGGCTCAGTTCCAGATCGGAAATCCCCTCGATCTTCCATGTTTCGTCGATCACATCCCCCTTGCGCACGACGTAGATCTTTTCGCCGTTCTGCAAAAACACTTGCAGGTCGGTGCGATCATCCATCCGGCCAATGAACTGGAAAGGCATCGGCGGTGCAGTGGGGGCCTGCACGACCGGCGCAACGTTGACGGCTTGTTCGGTGACACTGGCCAGTGTTGGCGCCGCCTTCCAACTACGGGCGGCAAACAGGTCGCCGGCCGGGCTCAGGTCCTTGATCGGTGCTGACGCGGCGGCGGCTTTGGCGGCCGACGAGGTCTTGCCTTTGGCAGGCGTGGCGACGGCAGCCACGTCGACGTCAGCGTCGTCGGCCTGCTTGAAATATTCGGGCAACCAGGTCAGCGCCGCTGCCACACCGAAGAAAGCCACCCAACCCACTACTCGTTTGCTGTTCATCATGACCTCGACAGGTAAAGGGTCATGCGGATCCGGCCGTTGAGGTCGGTGTCGGCGATCTTTTTGCGCTGCAGTTCCAGGTCCTCGACCACCACCGCCGGCAACTGGCGGAGCAAGGCGTGCATGAAGCGCCGCAGTTGCGGGTAGCTGCCCCGCACCGGCAGCAGAATCTGATAGCGCGCCAGGTGTGTCTTCGGATCAATGCCCAGCGAGTATTCGCCACGGGACAGGGTGATGCGTTCCTGGGCGGCCAGCGCGTAGATCTTGTCGATGGCGACGGTGGCCTGTGGCTGGGTCGGCAATTTGCTGCGGAAATCATCAAGCTGACGCTGCGGCACCACCGGTGCAGCGACGCTGCCCTCCTCGACCTTGGCCAGGTATTCGCTGGCTTCGCGGGTCTGCTGACTCAGGTCCTGGAGTGACTGCCAGTCCGGCAGCAAACCGCCCAGACCCCAGGTCAGCGCAACCACCAGCATGACCAGCCCCGCCAGGCCGGGCACGCCCAGGCTTTGCAGGTATTCGTGGACGATCAATCTAGGGATTTGCATCGCCGATCTCCCAGGTAGCCGACAGGTTGAAGCGGACCGGTTGTTCCGGCACGTTGGCGACGATTTCGTGGCTGAGCAGCGACACGTCGGACAACTCGTCGCTGGCTTCCAGACGACGGTGGAAGTCGAGCATCGCG
Source organism: Pseudomonas azerbaijanoccidentalis (assembly GCF_019145495.1). GTDB lineage: Bacteria > Pseudomonadota > Gammaproteobacteria > Pseudomonadales > Pseudomonadaceae > Aquipseudomonas > Aquipseudomonas azerbaijanoccidentalis. The sequence continues at coordinate 1,313,422 of NZ_JAHSTU010000001.1, forward strand.
TCCAGGTCGCGTGCCTCAGCGCTGATCCGCACCTGGCCTTTACGGGCGTCCGGGGTCAGGGCCAGCAAGGCAATGTTGTCGCGGGGCATGGATTCGAGCGTGGCGAACAGGCGTTCCCAAGGGCGGCGCAGCTGTTGCGACACCTTGCGCATCTCGGCCAGGTTCTGCGCTTGCTCGCGGGTTTCGGCCGGGGTCAGGCTGACCTTGGTGCCGGTATCGCCGGTGAGCACACGTTGCGCGGTTTGCAGGTGACCTTGCTGTTGCTCGGCCTCCCCGCTCAAATGTTGCTGGATCAGCATGCAGCTCAGCGCCAGCAGCACGCCCCCGGCCAGCAGGCTCCAGCCCAGAGGGCTCGAGCGGCGGCGCGGTTGAAAGTCGAGCATCAGCGGGCGCATGTCAGGCCACCGCCCGGGACATGACGTACAGGCAATCGCGTACGGCAGTCCGGTCCTCTTCAAGGGTGCGCAGGTGCACACCGGGCACTTCAGGGTGCGAGTCGATGCGGGCCGGTGCGTGCAGGTAAACGTTCAGTGGCCGTTCACTGCTGGAAGCCTGCAATTGGCTCTCACGGCCGATCAGTGCGGTGAGTGCCGCATCGCTGTCGCTGCTGCCCACCGAACGCACCGACGTCCAGCGGCCTTCGCGTGCCAGCAGCAGCACACTGCGCACTGGCTCGGCGACGACGAACAGGAAGTCGCCGGCGTCGAAGCTTTTGTCGAAGTGATTGAACGCCGCCATCAGGTACGGCTGCACCGAGCGCAGACGCAGGCCACGACCACTGACCAGCGTGCGCAGACGGTCGAGCAAGTCTTGTGGCAGCGCGGTCGCGATGCGGTCGTAACCGGCCGGCTCAGCCGAGAGCACCAGGCTCCAGGGTTGGTTCATCGCACCGTAGAGGTCTTCGAAGCACAGCTGGGCAAACCCGCGCAGCTCATCGGGGCTGCTGATCTGATCGCTCCAGGGCACCAGGCAAAAACGGCTGAAGTGCCCGGAAACCACCACGGTCAATTCCGCACCGGCGCGGGTGTGTTCACCCAGCAGACGGTCGAGGGTTTCCAGGGCAACAGCCCAGGCGTGGAAACCTTCATCGATGAAGCCGACGCTGCCCAGCCACAGGGTTTCGCTGCCCTTGCGTTGGCCGAGGCCGACACCGCTGGCGCCGAGTACGGCGACATAACGCTCACGAGATAAATGTGACACGATTGATCTCCTCGAGAGTGGTCCGGCCTTGTTGCACCAGTTCCAGGGCAGACTCGCGCAACAGGCGCAAGCCACGTTTGCAGGCATGCGCCTTGATTTTCGAAATGGGTTGGCGCTCGACGATCATTTGCCGCAGTTCGTCGTCCAGGTGCAGCAGTTCGGCGATTGCACTGCGCCCGCGATACCCGGTGCCGCGGCAGTGACCGCAACCTTTGCCGTGGACGAACTGGTAGTGAGCGACCTGCTGCGGATCGAGCCCCGAGATTTCCAGTTCTTCTTCGCTCGGGCTGTACGGTGTGCTGCAACTGCCGCACACCAGGCGGATCAAGCGTTGCGCCAACACTGCGTTGAGTGCCGAGACCAGGCTGTAGGGGTCGATTTCCATCTGGGTGAAACGGCCGATCACGTCGAACACGTTGTTGGCGTGAATGGTGGTGAACACCAGGTGCCCGGTGAGGGCCGATTGCACGGCGATCTGCGCGGTGTCCGGGTCGCGGATTTCACCCACCATGATCTTGTCCGGGTCGTGACGCAGGATCGAGCGCAGGCCCCGGGCGAAGGTCAGGCCTTTCTTTTCGTTGACCGGAATTTGCAGCACGCCCGGCAGCTGGTACTCGACCGGATCTTCGATGGTGATGATCTTGTCCACGCCGTGGTTGATCTCGGTGATCATCGCGTACAGCGTGGTGGTCTTGCCGCTACCGGTAGGGCCGGTCACCAGCACCATGCCGTAGGGTTCGGCGGCGAGGCGGCGCAGTTGGCGCAGGGTTTCTTCTTCGAAGCCCAGGGCCTGCAGCTGCACGCCGCAGACCTTGTCGGCCAGGTCCTGTTTGTCGAGGACCCGCAGTACCGCGTCTTCACCAAAAATGCTCGGCATGATCGACACCCGGAAGTCGATCTGCCGGCCACTGATACCGATTTTGAAGCGACCGTCCTGGGGCACGCGTTTTTCGCCGATGTCCAGTTCGGCCATGACTTTCACCCGGGAAATCACCTGTTCAGCGAACTCGTTGCCCTGGATCTTGCTGATGTTGTTCAGCACGCCGTCGATGCGGTATTTGATCACCAGACCGCTGCCGGTGGTGCCCAGGTGGATATCGCTGGCGTGCATTTTCAGCGCGTCATACAGGGTCGAGTTGACCAGTTTGACGACCACGCTGGAGTCTTCGCTGATGCTGGTCAGGGACAGACTTTGCAGGTTATCGATTTCGGCGCCGGCGTCGCTCTGGGCGTTGAGCGATTCGACCGCGTGGAAGCTCTCTTCGTGACGCGCCAGGTAGGCTTTCAGGTCGTCGGCATGCACCAGGTACAACGCCGCGCCGTGCAGGCAATCGTCGATCCAGGCCAGCCGTGCGGTGTCGAAGGGGTCGGCAAACACACCGATGATCGCGTCTTCGTGACGCAGCAGGGTGAATTCGCGCTTGAGGCATTGGGCCAGGGTGACCCGATCGAAAACAGGGGTGGATTGAAACAGGCTGTCGGTGTCGAGCACCGGGTAGTGCAAGGTGGCGCCGAGGCAGTGGATGAAGGGCATCGGGGCCAGTTCAGACAGTTCCCCCAGAGCATCCAGCATGCGTTCGCCGGAAGTGGCGGCCAGTGCCCGCGCCTGGGCCAATTGCTCACTGGTAAACCGGGTCGGTACACAGTCCAGCGGCGCAGCATCGACGACAAGTGATAGACGGTCCATGGCTTGCTCTCCAACGCCCGGGGCTTTGAGCCCTGTCGGCGCGGCGAGCTATTTCGGCGGGGGCCGGAACGTCTTGTCGCGCCACTACTCCCCGGTGAGCAATTGTTCGTCGTCTGGCGCTGTGGAGACCGATGAACCTCGTCGGCGATCCGCAAGCACCCAACTACCGTCGTACAACTGCAGCGGGAAACTTTCGGTCCTGCTCTGGCGTCGTTCGACGAATCCTTCGGAAATGCTCGCACCTGCTCTGGGTTCGCGCTCCCTGCCTAGAAGGTCCAGCACTGCCCGGGCCAATTCCGCCAATGGAAACGGTTTGAACAGGATGTGGCTGACTCCCAGTTGGTGCGCCCGTTCGCAAACTTCTGCGGTGGGGTGCCCGGTGATCAGCACAAAATGACAGTTCCTGTTCTGGCGGACGGCATCGAGCACCTCAAAGCCTTCCATATCGGGCAAGCGGTAATCGAACACCATCACATCGGGTGCGAAATCGTTAGCTTCAGCGATTCCCTGTGCACCGTCGTGAGCAATCCGGACGTCCAACTCTTGCGCCTGCAGGTAACCCTGGAGGTTTTCTGCAAGAAGTTGTTCGTCGTCAACAACCAGTACTTTGTTTAACAAGGTGGACTCCTTGAAACCGCAGGTCCGAATACCGAGCCTGGTGGAGTGTGCGCCTTGATAGGTCTAACGCACACTTCATGCCAGGCTGAGCGCCGGTAATTTTATGTATTCATGTCCTTGAATTTAAACGCAATGCCCTTTCGCCCACATGCCCCACCCCCCAAAAGCGGGGAAAAGCGAACGGATGTGCATTGATGCTTTTCCCCACTGTTGGGGAATGCTCAATCGTCGTCAACCCGTTCGATTCGATTGCTGGAACGCAGCTGTGCCAGCGCCTGTAGACGAGCCTGGACCTGTTTCTGTCGGGCAAGGTAAGCCCGAACCATGTCAAGTCCTTGCTCTTGTGTGACATCGGCGGCCTCCATTCGGTTCTGTACGTAAATCAAATGCCATCCCACCGCTGTACGCACCGGCTCACTGACCGATCCTGGCGCCAGGGCAAATGCTGCGGCCTCGAACTCAGGCAGCATGCGCCCGCGCGGGAAATAGCCCAGATCACCGCCGTCACTGGCCGAAGCGTCTTCGGAGCCGGTCTGGGCCACACTGGCAAAATCTTCGCCTGCAGCGATACGTTTACCCATTGCCTCCAAGCGTAGTCTCGCGGATGAAACAGTGGAAGCATCCGCACCCTGAGGCACTTTGATCAGGATATGCCTGGCCTGGACTTGCTCGGGCCGGTTCATTTCGGCGCGATGCGCCTGGAAAAACGCCTGCACTTCTTTTTCGTCCGGCTCGCTGATTCTGGTCAGCTCGGCAAACATCTGCTGGGCCGCCAGGTCGCGGCGGGTGTATTCGATGTAGGCCGCTTCATCGAAACCGGCATCCTCCAGGCGCCGGGCAAACACGTCGGCACCGCCGAAGGCCTGACGCGTTTGGTCGACCTGGCTTTGCACCGTGGCATCGCTGATAACCACGCCGCGCTTGACCGCCTCCTGCCAAAGCAATTCTTTGTCGATCAAGGCGTCCAGCGCGGCCTTGCGTAATTGCTTGTACGCCTTCGGATTGCGGATGCTGCCGACCGCGCGGCCCTGATCTTCCAGGTACTCGACGAAATAGCGCTCCAGGCGTAGCTGGGAAATTTCCTCGCCATTGACCCGTGCCACGGCCGGGCCATTGCTGCAAAACGCAGCCGGAACCCACAACATCAACAGAACCAGCACAGTCTTGAGTCTCATGGTGGGCCTCCGGTCAGGGCATGGCGGCAATGGGTTTGTACGGGGCAACCAGATAAAAACGCTGATCGGGCAGATCCACGGTGACAATGTGCGCGCCGCTCAGGCCGAGCCGGCGCCCCGGTCCGAAGCTGATCAGTGGGGTCAGGCCGGTGTCGAAGTCATGCAGGCCCTCCAGAGCGGTGATCAATTTCTCGCGACTGGCATCCCGCCCCGCCTGCTTCATGCCTTCGCTGAGCAGCATCAGCGAACTGAGTGCGCCGACCTGCAGAACCGCGTGCTCGCCACCGAGCTTCTGACGCTCGCGCAACTGGGTCAGCGCCAAGCGTCCAGCAATCGTCCAATCGCTGGGCACGAACGGATAGGCGAGAAACACCCGTCGGGAAAATCCGCTGGGCACCTGCAACAGATCACCCGCTACCTGATTCGACGCGGCAAACAGATAAGGCACCTGCCCCGCCATTTGCAGACGCTCGGCCAACCGGCTGAAACCACCGCTGCTGCCCAGGTAAAACACCGAACGCGAGCCCAAGGGCAGCTCGTCCTGCGCCGATTCGTAAGGTTGCAGGCGTACTTTTTGCCAGGCGTTGTCTTGCAGGTATTGCGCGAGTTTTTCCGCTGCCAGGCGCTGGCCGGGTTCGTCCGGGTAGGCGATCAGCGTCGGCCCTTGCAGCACGCGCAAACTGGTGGCGGCGTAATTAGCCAAAGCGATCATCTGTTCACGCAGTCCCGGCAGCGGTTCGAAAATCTGCCGGCTGAGCTGGGCCGTGCCTTGCAGTGACAGCGGTCCTATCAGCGGCACACCGGCATGTTCCAGACGCGGTGCCAACTCGTTATCCAGCGCTGGCGCCAGCGGTGCAATCAGGGCGAAGACCTGTTCCTGATCGATCAATTGGTCCAACGCCTGCTCGGCGCTGGCACGGTCAGGCCCGGGATCGAGAATGGTCAGGCGCAACTGCCGGCCGTGTATCCCGCCCGTTTCGTTGATCCGCGCGACACTGCCCCGCAACACTGCCGCGACCGTCGCGCCTTCCTCGCTCAGGGCCCCGGTGCTCGGCAACAGCGTGCCCAGGTGCAGGCTGTCGGGGTTCAGCCCCGGATCACGTTCATCGGCCAGACGCTTGAGGTACGCTGTGAGGTTGCGCTGATCATTCATCGACAGCACGAACCGCGGCATCGCCGGGTCGAGCCGATTATTGCCAGGATCGCGCCCTTCCTGGATCGCTCTGGCCAAGGTGCCTTCGGTATACGCAGGGTAAGCGCGCCCATTGATGTGCTGCTGGCCATAGGTGCTGGTCAGCCGCGACCAGCTCAGGTCCGGCGGCCGTACCCCGCCTTCGGGTCGCCCCAGGCCATCGCTGCCATGACAATTGGCGCACGGCAGGCTGCTGGCCGGCAGCAACATGCCTGACGCCCCGACCCGGGCCATGATCGGCTCACCGCTCGCCGACACGCCCTCGCGGTACAACCGCTTGCCCGCACTTTCGCTGGGGCTCAGCGGCAATGCATGGGCGGCGCAGCTGATGCCACCGAGAATGAGCAGGCCGAGGATGAGGGCGTTTTTCATGGCGCGGACTCAACGGCCAGCCACAGGCATTGTCAGCAACTGCAAGCGCTGGGCAATGGCCGCGGCCGGGGCATCAGGACGGATTTTACTCCAGCGTTTGTTGGCCACATCACCCACGATCAACTGTGTGGAGTGCTGCTCGGGGCTCGGGATGATCTGACCGATGCGTCCCAGTACCAGGTCCATTTGCGCTTTGTCGCCGGTAAGAAAAAGCCAGTGGGGCTCATCGACGCCCTGCTTCAAGGTGTAAGCCTTGAGTACCGCCGGTGTGTCTCGCAGCGGATCACTGGTAAGGGAGATGAAGGTGACGCCGTCCGCCTTGTCGCCCAGCGCTTCACGTACTTCTTTGAGCTTTTGGGTGATCAACGGGCAGGCATCGGTGCAACTGGTGAAAATCACATTGAGCAGCACCACGCGGTTTTGCAGGGCGTCGCTGTAGAAACGCAGGGTGTTGCCGTTCTGGTCCTGCAACGGCGTGTCGGTGAACCAGGTTTTCGCATCGCGGGTTCCCGTAGCCGGTTGTGCGGCAGCCACTGCCGGCGCCGTCGCTCCGGCCGGTGCAGCCTGCTCATGCCCTTCATGGGAAAACGCCAGAAAACTGATCAGGCAAAAACACATGGTCAGGAAGATCAAGGCGAGCGCTTTCATGGCTGGTGCTCCATGGCAATGGCGGTGTGCTTGGCGTGGGCGTTGCGCTCGCCGCTGAGTTTCTCGACTTCACGACTCAACACCGTCGGGTCGGTGAAACCGTAGTAGCGGGTCCAGTGGCGACTGTTGCCGTCACCCACCAGGATCAACGGCTGGTGATTCTTGAAGTCGCCGCTGAACGAGCCCAGTCCCTTGAGCGTTTCGTTGACCGACTGTGGTGAGCCCGTCAGCCAGCTCCAGCCCGGCCCTTTCTGGAACGTGCGCGCGTAGTCATTCAGGCGCTTGGCGTCGTCGCGCTGTGGGTCGATGCTGATCGACACCAGTTGCACCTCGGTGCCGACCCGCGCCCCGAGCTGTTTCTGCACCTTGCCCATGATCGACGACACCACCGGGCACACCGTGGTGCAGCTGGTGTAGATGAAGCTCATGACCACGATCTTGTTGCTGATCAGGTCTTTCTCCAGGCGCACGGTCTTGCCGTTCTGGTCCACCAGCGCCACGTCGGCGAACTTGACCTGGGCGCTTTCCGAACTGGCGCTTTTGGCCGGTGTGTGGCCGGCGTGTTCATCGGCCGAGTGAGCCAGTGCCTGGCCGATACCGACCGCCAACAGGCAAAGCGTCAGCAGTCCACGATGTGCAAATCGGTTCATGTCGATACCCTCTTCAATGAGCGGCGCCGGGCAGCACCCGGACGCTGGCAAAAGTCTGGTCGCCGAATTCCGCGCCCAGCGACGCGGCACGTACGTGCAGGTACCAGGCGCCCTTCTGGTCGAGGGTCACCGGTGCTTCATAAATCCCGTTGCCGACGTCCAGCGCCGCGACGATCTGAGGCCGAGAGGATGGCGCCAGGAAGTAGCGCACCTGAACATCCTTGACGCCGCTGCGCTCGACCTTCTGCTTGCCCTGCACGATGCGGAAACGCACGGTGTACGGGCTGCCCAGGGCGGCGGTGGTCTTGTCCAGCAGGAACTCCACTTTCGCCGCGCCCAGCGGCTGGTCAATCGATGGATTGGCCTGCACCACTGTGCTGAAGCAATGGATGATGTTCGGCTGATTGAGCAGGAACGCCACGTCGAAACGCCCGGCCGATGGCAACTGGATCCGCGCGCTGTACACCCCCGGCTCGACTTCGCGCAGGCTGCGATCAATGACCATCGCCGCCCGCGCCACTTGCCCGCGATTGGGGTAGCCGGACATCGGCGCGTTCATGCCCTCGGCGTAGAAGTACGTGGTGTTGTCGGTCGGGTTGACCACGAACACCGCATTGTCGTCCCGCGACACCGCCAGGCTCGACGCCAGCGGCAGGTCACCGGCCAGCCGTGGCGGTTTGGGTCCGGCTTCGAAACCCTGGGTGATCGGCTTGCGGCCTTCGCCCAGGGAAGCCAGGTTGATCATCGTCACCTTGGGCGAGGCCAGCCCACGGATGTAGGCGTAAGCCTTGGTGAACACCACTTGATAGGGTTCGGCAGCCACGTCCAGTTCGTGTATCAGCGAGTCGTTGGCTGCGTCGATCACCGAAGCCTGGTTCTCCAGGGTGTTGAGCACGACGCCGAAACGGCCATCGGCGCTGAACCCCATCGGGCCAAGTCCCTGTTTCATCTTGATCACCCGGCGCACCGACTGGCTGCTGGCGTCGACCACGGTCACCGTGCCGTCCTTGCCATCGGCCACATAGGCAGCGCCGGACAGCGACGAGTACACCACCGACAACGGGTGCGAACCGGTCTTGAGCTGTTTGCTGATGGTCAGGCTGGCGATATCGATGATGCTCACGGTGCCGTCGTCGCGGTTGGTCACGAAGGCAAAACGGCTGTCCTTGCTGAAGGCGATTTCGTGATGGCCGCTGCCGGTGGCCAGGTGTTTGAGAGTTTTCAGGCTACCGGTGTCGATCACCGTGACCCCCGATTGCTCGGCTGACGAGGCATTATTGCCCACCCACAGCAGGCGTTCGTCCGGCTGCAAGACCACGCGCACCGGGTTGCTGCCCGCCGCGACCGAATCGATGACTTTGAATTGTTCGCTGTCGATCACCGCCACTTCGCCCGCGCCGGGCATCGAGACAAACACCCGTTTGTTATCGCGTGGGGTCACCCAATCCATCGGTGCCTGTTTGATGTCGATGCGTGCCATGGTGCTGGTGATGCCGCCCACCGACACCGACGGGTCCACCACCGAAATGCTCGCATCGCGGTTCATGACCAGCAGGAAGTAGCTATTGAGGTCCAGCAACGGCCGTGCGCCGATGCTCGACTTGAGGAACACCCCGACCCGGGATTTGCAGCTCTTGTCACGGCCCTGGGCCAGGTCGGCAGCCACGGCTTCCGGGTCCAGCCAGGCGCCGGGGGCGACACCGGAAAGTGGCTGGCCGGAGGCCTTGTCGGTGACCCGGAACTGCACGTCGGCGAACTCACCTTCGCGCAGCACGCCATCATCGGCCAGCGGCCGCAACTGCAGCGCGACCGCTACGCCGTCACGCTCAAGCGTCTGGCCGGTCCAGGTGTCGGGCAACGCCACTTCGCTGAGCAAGGTCGGCGGCGTGGTACGCGATACCCCGAGCCAGATCAGCGCCCCGGCAACAACCAGCGCACAACTGGCGAACGTGATGGTCCTGTTCATGGCAAAACTCCCCTTCAGATCTGTGTCTGCCTCACTGCCCTAATGTGGGAGCGGGCTTGCCCGCGAAGAGGCCGGCACATTCACCATTGATGTGCCTGACACTCCGTCATCGCGGGCAAGCCCGCTCCCACAGGTGCTGCGTTGTTTCCATGCCTACGGCGCAGGCGCGGGCGCCGGCTCCGGCTCGTTGGTCACCCGCAACAGCCCCCACAACCCGGCGGTATTACCGAAGGACGCGTTGTCGCGGTACAGGTAGTCCCCTGCGATTGCATTGCTGCCCCCGGCGCTCGGGTGCATGAAGCTGAAGTGAGCCGCCGGCAACACGCTCTCCCGGGCGCCGATGTACATCGACATCGGGTTGTAGCCGAACTTCACTGAACCGATCCCCGGTGTGCCCATCGGGTACCCGCCCACATCGCTCTTCTCCGACACGAACGGGTTGACCGACCAGACGTGACCGTCAAGCTGGAAAGTCGAACCTCGACTGCCGCCGGACGGCATCAGGATGTGCGTGCGGAACGGTTGCCCCGGTTTGACGTAGAACACCGGTGTTTGCGGATCGCCGCCGACCAGGGCATTGCTGTAGGCCATGTGCGCGTTCGGCACGTCGCCGTAGGTGCCAGGGCTGCCGGCGTGGCCGAACGGTGCATCCGGGGCCAGGCCGAAGCGGAACCACATCGGTTCGATCTTGTAGTTGATCGCCATGCTGGCGTTGTCCTTCGGATCGTTCGGTACGCCGTTGCCTTCCGAGGCAATGCCTTCCACCGGCCGCCCGTTAGCCCAACGGGTGTTCAAGGCGCGCTGCCAGACCATCGCGAAATCACGGTAAGTGGTCTGGCCCAACGCGGTCACTGTGGCCGACGCGCGTTTGGCATCTTCAACCCAGGTGGAACCGATCGGCAGGACACTCATCGCACCGCCCAAGCCTTTTTGCGGTTGCTTGATCACGTCCGCCGGGGTGAAGTTCAAGCCGCCGAACTCCACCGCCGTGGCGTTGATGTTGTCGACATTGCGCCCCAGTTGAGTGATCGGTTTGCCTTCACGCTCCAGGTGTCCGGCGTAGTACTGATAGGTACGGGTCGGGTACGCGCCAGTGTTGCCGACGCGCGGTGGCACGGTCTGGATCGGGTTGGCGCCAACGTTGGCACCGTCGGATTTGGTGATGTCATACGCCAACAGTTGCGCGTGCAGGCCGACATGGCTCGATGGCCGCAGCAGGTTGTTGTTGAACGTGGTCGAGCCTTGGCCGTCGTTGCGGTCACGCTTGGCCAGGCCTTGCAGGATCGCAGTCTGGGCCAGGTCCGGCATCACGCTTGGCAGACGGTTTTCCAGGGTGATGTTGATGCAATCACCGGCCGCTGCGCGCAGGATCAGCGGTTCGACAGGCACACCGGGTTTCAACTTGCCGGTGATCGGGTCGAGGTCGCCCTTGCGCACATACAGGATGGCGGTAGGGTCGTGCAGCGGCCCGCTTTGCCCGCCGATGGTGAAGGTCTCGCCATCTTCCGGATCGATCACCGTGACCTGCGGAATGCTCACCGGCCGCGAGTTCAGCACCAGAGTGCCGCCCGCCGGTTTCAGCGGCCCGCCGACATGCTGGCCGAGACCCGCCGGGTCCGCGATGGACAGGCCCAGCGGATTGCTGAGGATGTCGTTGGCCAGTGCCGCGACCACTTCATAATTGCGTTGCACGGTTGGCCGGGTGCCGATGCCATTGGGGTTGGCGCCAATCCGTGGGCAAATCCCGTCGAACGCCACGGTGTTGCGCATGCCGGTCGGTTTCGGGTTGTTCGGCACCGCGAACAGATCATTGCGTTGCGCAGTGTAGTTGCGCATCACGCCCCAGATCCCGTTCCAGTAACCCTCGATGGACGCGTCCATGGTGTACAGATAATCACCGGTGGTCGCCGCCGCGCTGGAGATCATCGACACCGGCGCATTGAAGCCCATTTGCTCGGAGATCCCGACCATCTGCGACGCGCGCCAGCCGGAGTTGGAGCTGTTGCCGAAGCCGGAGCCGCTTTGCAGCCACTTCACGCCGTGCAGGGTGACGTTGTGCTCCTCTTCGTGGCCGCCGGCATGCACCCGCAGCCTGACGTTGTCGCCGGTGTAAGTACGCAGCATCGGTGTGAACGGATCGCCAGGTTCGGCGCCGCCCTTGTTGATGTGCGGCGGGAACTGCGTGGTGCCGCCGGTTGGGCCGGTGGCCGCAGTGATCAGGTTTGGCGCCAGGTTCATCGCCGGGATCGCACGGTCGGTACGGCTTTGCATGGCATACGCCAGGTCGCCGCCCAGGCCATCGGCCTGCATGCCGCGCTTGCCGTCCGGGCCGACCTTGTTCGGGTCGTACACCCGCAGGGCCAGCGGTTCGTTGCGATAGTTGACGACGAACATGCCTGGGTCATCCACCGAGATGGCTTGTGGGCAAGGCCGGCTCGGGCAACCCGGCATCACGCCGCCACGCAACTCGACTACCGCTTCGAGCAACTCGCTGGTGTTGTCGCGTACCGGTGGGTTGATGGCGTAGCGGAAGCTGTCGGCCGTGGCCGGGAACGCTTGTGGGTTCGGCACGCCATTCGGGCCGGCGCCGACGTACACACCGGCTTCATAGGCGTGCTGGAAGTCGCTGTATTCGAGGAAGAACTCACGGAAGCTGTCGTTCTTGCCGTCGCCATCCAGGTCACCGGTAGAAATCACCGCTTGCCACGAGGTCGGCCCGCCGTCCTGCCGCGCGCCACTGTACAGAGGCTCGCCGGTTTCAGCGTGGAACCAGGTGGAACCGGCCGGTTCAGCCAGGACAGTGGCGTACAGGCCAATCTGTTGGTGCGTCGATGGGCCGAGGTGGTCGTGGGTAAAGATGGTGCCCAGGCCGCGGTCGACGCCATAGGTGTTCACCACCGGATCGACGAACCAGCGCTGCATGGCCGTGCGTGCGCCCACCCAGTCAGCCCGGCCGTATTGACCGAAGAACGGGTGATTCTTGGCTTTCGGGCAGGCCGGCGTGCCGTCACGCGGGTCGGTGCCTTCGCATTGGTTGAACTCGCGAATGGCGTGGATGCGCTCTTGCACGGCACCAGGGGAAAGTACGCCGTCCTCGTAGTTCCAGCCGTTGGACGAACCATCGGCGGACACCAGGTCCCACTTCGGCAAGTGAATGTGCTGGCCGATCACGTCGGTCGGCGTGCGCACTTGGTAGTCGTCCATCTCGTAGGTGGCCGGCACCAGGTTGGTTTGCTGGTACTGCACGCAATCGAAGGTGTTCATGCGCATCACCAGAGGCTCTGGCGGACGCTGTTTGGTGATCACCGGCCAGGCGTCTTCCCACAACGCCAGGATGCGCGCTTGCGGGAAGTGGTAGCCGACCTTGTTGTACACCGCGTCGAACTGAATGTTCGCCGCTTTGTAGACCCGAGGACGGTCCGCGGTGAACGTCGAAGCGCCGAGATACGACATACCGTCGAGGCGCTCGCCACTGATGAACTCACCGGTGCCAGCACTGCTGGTCAGGCGTTTTTGCCGGTCATCCATGCACGGTTCGTAGTACGGCGCACCGGCCACCGGCAAGGCGCCGTTGGTGCGGAAGTTGCGCGCCACGATCTGGTTGCCCGGCAGCACGGCGTAGCTTGGGTGATCTTTTTTCGCGTGGAAGGCCATGGCCGCCTGTTCGACTTCGGTGCCCTCTTCGGGCATGTAGATCGGTTTGGCACGGGTCACAGTCTTGGAGAAGTCCAGCGACGTGGTGATGGTCTCGGCTTCGCCCCCGTCGGACACACCGCCCAGGGCATGACGCGGCAAGCCGCCGTCCCAGCCACCGGACTGGTTCGGATCGAGGTTGGCCCACAGGGCTTTGCCACTGGCCTTCAAGGATTGAGCGGTGGCGGCATCAAGCATGTCCAGCGGTGGGGTCGGTGGGCGTTGGCCGACCGAACTTTCCATGCCGCCGATCCAGAATGGATAGCCAGGGTTTTTCAAGGTGCCATCGGCGTTGCGGTTGGCTTCGCTGCGGTCGATCAGCGCCAGCGAGCCAATAGCCCCGGTCACGCCGCTGCCACCGTGATGTTCGCCATCATCGTCGCCTTCTTCATCGTCATCGTCGTCGTTGGCAGCCACCAGGGTTTCGCCGATTTTCGGCACGACCGCGACTTTGCCTGGCATCGGCGGCATGGCTTTACCTGGCAACGGGACCACTGCCGGAATCGGCGTGCCGGCAACGATTTCGCCATCGGGCAAGGCCCGTGCGTCCGCCGCCGGTTTGCCGCTGCGCAAGGCATACGGTTCGCTGTGGAAGCCGTCGGCGCCTTGTTGCGAGACTTCGAGTTTGGTGCCCTCTTCAAACACGTCATGCACCCGCCACATGGCCCACATGCCCTGGGCAAAGTGCGGGTAGAAGTGGCAGTGATAAATCGCATCGCCCGCGACCCGGTTACGGTTGCCCGACCCGCCGTTGGCGATTTCATAGGTGTACCCGGCGCCCGGCCCGATGCCTTGGGCATCGACGTAGTCGGAGTTGTCGTCGTTGGGGTTGAACAGCCACTGATGGCCGTGCAGGTGGAAAATATGGTGCTCGTAGCCGTTGTGCGTGTTGCGGAATTTGACGAAGTCGCCGATGTAGCTGTGGGCCACGTTCGAAGGCTCCGACGGGTACAGCGCGGTAGTCGCCTTGACCCCGACCTGATCAGCGTTCGGCGTCTGGCCGGGGGTGATGCCTTCCAGCCCGGCGTTGGCCGGTACGTCCACCAGCATCGCGACGTCGCCGACAGTGTGGGCACTGAGGAAGAACTCTTCATAGGCGCACGACAGGCAATCGTGCATCGGCCCCACGCCCAAGCGGTTGGCCAGGACCTCGGCGCCCATGCCACCGGCGCCATAGTTGATCATGAACGAGTCGCGGGTCGGCTCCAGCACATGGGCCATGACCGGGTCGGCGAAATAAGCGGGGAACGCTTGGGTCACTGCGGTTTCATCCTGGAACTGCGCGGAGAAATCGCGGAACGGCTCCAGCCGGTTGGGGATCGCCGGGTTGCGTTTGCCCAGGGCTTCCAGCGGATAGGTTGACGCGGGGAAACTGCCGTCGGCGTTGCTGCCCATGACGATGGCATCGGCTTCACTGGAAATGATTTCATTGCCGTCGACCATGTTGATGATCGGTTTACCGGCCTTGCCTTCGCGAATCCACGGCTCGCGTTGCGGATAGCGCGCCTGGTAATCGACGATCGGCTGACCGGCTGGCGTGCGCCCGGTACTGGCCAGACGCATTTCTTCTTCGGTAATAGTGTTGCGGTAGTTGCGACCGCCCTTGGGCATGACCGCTACCTGGCCGAACAGACCGTTGGCATTGTTGCCGGCCGCGCCCTCGCCACCGAATGTCGCGCCACGACTGCTTACCGTGAACGCTCCTTCGCGTTCGGCGTACAGCGTGTAGGAACGGCTGGCGCCGGGCGCTACCAGGGTGTTTGCGTTGCGCCCGGTGTAGGACGAAATGTCATCGATGCTGTTGACCGCTTGCATGCCGTTGACCTGGAAGCCAACGTGACGGTCAGCCACTTGCTCGTCGGCCTTGAACTGGGTCGCCGCGCCACCGATTTCGATGCCTTCTTCCTCTTCACCTTCCGGCTCCTCGCCGCCCTCGCTGTGGGAGCCGGGGTTGGGCTGGTAGGCCAGCAGGTTTTGCAAATTGATGGTCAGGCAGTCACCGGCAGCCACGCGCAGCACCAGCGGACGCGGGCGCTTGTCGGGCCGCAGGGACACTTTGCCCGGTACCGCAGCGCCACCCTGGTCCAGAGAAACCTGACGCTCATCGACCACGTCACGACGCAGGGCGAACATCATGCCGTTGACGTTCTGCGCACCGAGGCGGTTGAACATCAGCGGCTGGTCCAGCGCCACGACGTTCGCCACCAGATTGCGTTCACATCGCGCAGCGGCTTCAGCGAACTCGATGCCGAGCATCGAAGCGGCCAATAGCAGCCAGGGGAGTATTTGTGGAGCGTGGTAAATGCCAGTCATGATCACGGGCCTCACTGTGGGTGCTCACAGGGAATAATTCTCGACAAAACCCCTTGAGCAATCTGCATGCCATAAAAAATTCAGTGGTTTTTCAATACTTTGCGATTAGCACTTCACACGTCGGGGGAAATCCCCCACTTATTCCCCACTTTTTCCCTGGGGCCACCATGCCCCAATGTTGGGGAAACCCGCCCCAGGGTTTTCGATCACAGCGGGGCATCCGCCGCCAGTCCCTGCAAGCGCCGGTATTGGCGCAAAACGCTGGGTACATAACGCTGGGTTTCGGCGAACGGCGGGATCACTCCGCCACGGCTGAGCACCGCTTGCGGCCCGGCGTTATAGGCCGCCACGGCAAGGGCGATGTCGTTGTCGAAGAGGGTCATCAGGCGTTTGAGGTAGCGGGCGCCGCCCTGGATGTTGGCCTTGGGGTCGTAGACGTCCTTGACCCCCATTTCGCGGGCGGTGTCGGGCATCAACTGCATCAGTCCGCCGGCACCCTTGGGCGATACCGCGCTGGCGTTGTAGCTGGACTCGGCCTGGATCACCGCGTGCAACAACGCCGCCGGCAGCTGGTTGTCCGTGGCGGCCGCCGCCACCAGTTCGGCATAGGGCCGGGCGGCGATCATTTGCGGTTGCTGATCGAGGCTGACGACCGCGGCCTCGGCCTCGCGAATCACCCGCTCATACTGGCGACCGGGGCGGTGGACGTTGGACAGGACAAAGTTGCCCTTGGCGTCCACGGAAACGAACACATCAGCCTGAACAGCGCCGGCCAGCAGCATCAAACCGAGCATTCCTGTGGTGAGAGTCTTCATCGTTCTGTCTCCCCTGCCCGGCCCCGAAAAATGGGGGTAATGCCCCAATGGCCGGTCGTTTATCAGCCATACGCAAGCACTGTGCCGAAAGCGCGGAAGCCCGTACGACGGGGGTTGCAGACGCACGCCAAACCTGATGCAGACCTTTGCATGGCAATTGCATAAGCCCTTGATGCGACCCTTCTGCCGACTGTGTGAGGTCATCATGAAACAGTGTCTGCGCTTCGCCCCGCGTACCCAGCGCGGGTTCACATTGCTTGAACTGTTGGTGGTGCTGGTGGTGCTCGGGCTGTTGGCCGGCATCGTCGCGCCGAAGTATTTCGCTCAACTGGGCCGTTCCGAAGTGAAAGTGGCCAAGGCGCAAATAGAAGGCCTGGGCAAAGCCCTGGACCTGTATCGCCTGGAGACCGGCCACTACCCCTCGACCGAACAGGGCTTGCAGGCACTGGTCACCGCGCCCAGCGACGAAACCCACTGGACCGGTCCGTACTTGCAGAAGAAATTGCCGCAGGACCCGTGGGGCCGTAACTACACCTACCGCTACCCCGGTGAAAACGGCGAGTACGACCTGTTGTCGATGGGTAAGGATGGCCAACCCGGCGGCGAAGGCGAAAACGCCGAAGTCACCAGTTGGCAGTGACGGACATGGCGACCATGCGTTTTCATCTCAAAGCGGTTGGCAAGGCCGGTGTGGTTTCAATGACCGTTGAAGCACCGGGGCACAGCGAAGCCCGGCGCATCGCCGAAGACCAGGGCCTGCGGGTAGTCAGCCTGCACGCCGAGCGGCACTGGCGGGCACTGCGCCTCAAACAGCGCGAAACCTTCAACCTGGTGTTGTTCAGCCAGGAGCTGACCACGCTACTCAATGCCGGCCTGCCGTTGATCGACGCGCTGGAAAGCCTGGCGGAAAAAGAATCCGCGCCACAGGCCCGCAAAACCCTGAGCGAACTGGTGCGCCTGCTGTACGAAGGCAAATCGTTCTCCCAGGCCCTGGGCCAGTTGTCGGCGGTGTTTCCTCCCCTCTATGTGGCGCTGGTGCAGTCCAGCGAGAAAACCGGTGCAGTGGGCGAAGCCCTGGGCCGTTACGTCAGCTATCGCCAGCGGATGGACGAGGTTCGCCAGAAGATCGTCAGCGCCTCGATCTACCCCATGCTGTTGCTGGTGGTGGGCGGTGGCGTGGTCTTGTTCTTGATGGGGTACGTGGTGCCGCGCTTCAGCCTGGTGTTCGAAGGGCTGGGGTCGAACCTGCCATGGTTGTCGCAGGTGCTGATGACCAGCGGCATGTTCCTGCACGCGCATCAGGGCGAATTCTTCGGCGCCTTCATGGCCCTCGTCGTTGCCCTGGCCCTGCTCCAGCGACAGCCGTCCTTTCGTCGTGGGCTGGATCGGCTGATTGAAAAACTCCCGGCAGTGCACCAGCGCATCTTCATGTATGAGCTGGCACGTTTCTACCGCTCACTGGGAATTCTGCTACAAGGCGGCATACCGCTCGTCACCGCCATGGGCATGGTCCGCAACCTGCTCACCGTCGCCTCGCGAACGCGCCTGGATCAAGCCTGCGAGCGAGTGCGCGAGGGGCAATCCTTGTCGGCTGCGCTGGAACTCAATCACCTCGTGACCCCGGTGTCCCTGCGCCTGCTGCGCGCCGGTGAACAGTCCGGCAACCTCGGGCAGATGATGGAGCGCAGCGCCGACTTCTACGACGAGGAAATCAGCCGCTGGATCGAATGGTTCGTACGGCTGTTCGAACCGTTGCTGATGACGTTCATCGGTTTGTTGATCGGGGTGATCGTGATCCTGATGTACATCCCGATTTTCGAGCTGGCCTCCAGCATCCACTAACCCCTCTGGACCGCGGTCTGGCGGCACGTGCTCGGTTAATCGACGTGCCGACCGAATAAATCGCTGCCTTGGCGTGTTCACCGTCTGAATATGGCAGCACGTTGCAATGTTCATTCACGTTCCAACCTGAACAAGAAGACGGAGAACGACATGCACATCAACAAGCTTTTACTGGCAGTAGCTATTGGCGCGGTTTTGTCGGCGTCTACCGTACTGATTCCGGACAGCCTGTCGGGGGGGTCAACCGCTCAGGCAAGAGATGGGGGTAGTGGAGGTGGCGGCGGTGGCCACGGTGGTGGTGGCGGTGGCGGTGGCGGTGGCGGTGGTGGCCATGGTGGTGGTGGTGGCGGCGGAAGCGGTGGCGGTGGTGGTGGCGGCAATGGCGGCGGTCACGGCGGTGGTGGTGGCGGAAACGGTGGTGGTGGCAATGGCGGCGGCAGCGGTGGCAGCGGCAGTGGTCACGGCGGCAATAGCGGCAATAGCGGCAGTGGTCACAGTGGCAGTAGCGCCAGTGGTCACAGCAGCGATCATTCCGGCAACACAGCCTCAAACTCAGGACGCAGCAGCACCCATTCCGAACCGGGTGATGATCACGGCGTCCATCGTTCGGGCGACGACAACGGGGTTCATCGCTCAGGGGATGACAACGGCGTTCACCGCTCTGGCGATGACAATGGCGTCCATCGCTCAGGCGAAATCGGCGATGACCACGGTGTTCACCGGTCCGGGGAAGTGGGCGACGATCGCGGCCTGCATGCGGCGGGTGAAGTGGGCGACGACAAACGCGTTAACTGACTTGCACTCAACCCTGTAGGAGCGAGCCTGCTCGCGATGGCGTCAGCACATTCAAAATCTCTGTGCCTGACCCACCGCTATCGCGAGCAGGCTCGCTCCTACAGTTGAATGTGTAAACTTGCACCGGGCCGCCTAAACCCGATCCAGCCGCTCACGCAAAAACTCGATCAACGCCTGTACCGGTCGCGAAGACTGGCGATGTTGCGGGTACACCGCCGATAACGTCAGCGGTTCCGGCTGAAACGCTTCCAGCACCGGCACCAGCCGCCCATCCTTCAACGCCGCCCCGACGATAAACGTTGGCAAGTAAGTAATCCCCATTCCGGCAATCGCCGCGTCCTTGAGCAACTCGCCGTTATTGACCCGCATCCGCCCGGTGACATTCACGTTCAGCGGCTTGCCCTGCCCCGCGAATCGCCACTGCACCTGACGACCATGGCCGTAAGGCAGGCAATCATGCTGGTACAAATCCTCAGGCTTGAGCGGCGTGCCGCGTTCGGCGAGGTAAGCCGGGCTGGCGCAATACACGCGGTCGATGGATGCAATGCGGCGAGCGATCAACGTCGAGTCTTCAAGGGTGCCGATGCGCAATGCCAGGTCGTAGCCCTCGCCGAGCAAATCCACCGGGCGATCGCTCAAATCGACTTCCACCGTGACCTCCCGGTAGCGCTGTAAAAACACCGGCAACAGACACCCCAGATGGGCCAATGCAAACGACAGCGGCGCACTGACGCGAAGAGTGCCACGCGGTTCGGTGGTCTGCCCGGCGATGCCCTGCTCCACTTGTTCGACTTCAGCCAGCAGACGCAAAGCCGATTCGTAATAACTCTGTCCCAGAGGCGTGATGTCCAACCGCCGGGTTGATCGATTGAGCAGGCGCACGCCCAGGCGATCTTCCAATTGCATCAGGCGACGGCTGACGAATTGCTTGGACAATCCCAGTTGATCGGCGGCAGCCGTGAAACTGCCGGAATCCATCACCTGGCAAAAAATACGCATGTCTTCGAACGGGTTCATTGTCACGCCCTGGTTGACGGTCAAATGCGTTATAGCGGTTTTTACCCTTTTCAGCATCCCATCAACCTGGAAAGCAAAAGATCGCAGCCTGCGGCAGGTCCTACATTGGAATGCGTTTCCCTGTAGGAGCTGCCGCAGGCTGCGACCTTTAAGGTTGTCGGCCGAAGCCGACAGCCGATCACTTACTTGGCGGTGAAAGTGGTGTAGCTGTTGATCAGGTTGCGGTAGTTCGGGATGCGTTCGGAAAGCAGGTTGGCCAGGCCTTCCATGTCGTTGCGCCAGTCGCCTTGCAGCTCGCAGGCCACGGAGAACCAGTTCAGCAGCTGTGCACCGGCCGCCGACATGCGTGCCCACGCCGCTTGCTGCACGGTGGTGTTGAAGGTCCCGGAAGCGTCAGTCACCACGAACACGTCAAAGCCTTCAGCCAGCGCGGACAACGTCGGGAACGCCACGCACACGTCGGTCACCACACCGGCGATGATCAGTTGCTTGCGGCCGGTGGCCTTCACTGCCTTGACGAAGTCAGCATTGTCCCAGGCGTTAATCTGGCCAGGACGGGCAATGAACGGTGCATCGGGGAACTGCGCCTTGAGTTCCGGCACAATCGGACCGTTCGGGCCGCTGTCGAAACTGGTGGTGAGGATGGTCGGCAGGTTGAAGAACTTGGCAATGTCGCCCAGGGCCAGCACGTTGTTCTTGAATTCGTTGGGCGAGAAATCCTGCACCAGCGAGATCAGACCGGTCTGGTGGTCGACCAGCAGCACAACGGCATCGTCTTTGTTCAGGCGTTTGTACGGAACGTTGCTCATGGAAAAACTCCTTGGTTTATGAATGTCGCTTACAGCGCCGGCCATAACGACCGGCGTTTTTCAAGAGTGTCAGAAGGCAAAGCACGAGCAGCCAAAGGCGCCCCAGAAACCGGCGAAATCGCTGACCGGCGCATTCGACAGACGCGCCCGCTCATGGCTGTGGGAATGCACCGCACACGGGCCGCTGCACTGGTGAACCTGCGCTTGCAGGGGCGAACTCGGACGCCAGTGACCTGGCACTTTCACCACCGGCGACCAGTCCGGCAGCACCGGCACACTGGCCGGCCCGAGTTTTTCGAAATCGCCTGCGGCGTAAACGACCTTGCCGCCGACAACGGTCAACACCGACTCAATCCACTTGATTGCTTCTTCATCGACGCTGAAAAAGTCCGCGCTCAATGCCGCGACGTCGGCCAGTTGCCCGACCTTGATCTGGCCTTTCTTGCCCTGCTCGGACGAGAACCAGGCGCTGCCGTGGGTAAACAGTTCCAGCGCGGTTTGCCGCGACAAACCTTCGGCGTGCAATTCCAGGCCGCCGACGGTGCGGCCGCTGACCATCCAGTACAACGAAGTCCACGGGTTGTAGCTCGACACCCGCGTGGCATCCGTACCGGCACCCACCGGCACGCCCTCGGCAAGCATGCGCTTGATCGGCGGTGTCGCTTCAGCGGCTTTCGCACCATAACGCTCGACAAAATATTCGCCCTGGAACGCCATGCGATCCTGGATCGCAATACCACCGCCCAGCGCCCTCACCCGCTCGATGTTCTGCGGTGTAATGGTTTCGGCGTGGTCGAAAAACCATGGCAAACCGTTGAACGGGATGTCGCGGTTGACCTTCTCGAACACGTCGAGCATGCGGCTGATCGATTCGTTGTAAGTGGCGTGCAAACGGAATGGCCAGCGTTGTTCGACGAGGTGGCGCACCACCGGCTCCAGTTCGTCCTCCATGCTTTGCGGCAAGTCCGGGCGCGGCTCCAGGAAGTCTTCGAAGTCCGCCGCCGAGAACACCAGCATTTCCCCGGCGCCGTTGTGACGCAGGTAGTCGTCGCCCTGATGCAACTTTACGCTGCTGGTCCAGTTGGTGAAGTCGGTCAGCTCTTCCTTGGGTTTCTGGGTGAACAGGTTGTAGGCGATGCGCACGGTCAGTTGCTCATCCTTGGCCAACTGCTCGATCACCTGATAGTCGTCCGGATAATTCTGGAAACCACCCCCGGCATCGATCGCGCTGGTCAGGCCCAGGCGATTGAGTTCGCGCATGAACTGTCGCGTCGAGTTGACCTGATACTCCAGCGGCAACTTCGGCCCCTTGGCCAGGGTCGAGTAGAGAATCATTGCGTTGGGCCGCGCCACCAGCATGCCGGTGGGGTTGCCGTTGGCGTCACGGACAATTTCGCCACCCGGCGGATTCGGCGTGTCGCGGGTATAACCGGCCACCCGCAGTGCGGCGCGGTTGAGCAAGGCACGGTCATACAAATGCAGGACAAACACCGGCGTATCGGGTGCGGCCTGATTGAGCTCTTCCAGGGTCGGCATGCGTTTTTCGGCGAACTGGAACTCGTTCCAGCCGCCCACCACCCGCACCCATTGCGGCGTCGGTGTACGATCGGCTTGCTCTTTGAGCATGCGCAGGGCATCGGCCAGCGAGGGCACACCTTCCCAGCGCAGCTCAAGGTTGTAGTTCAAGCCGCCACGGATCAGGTGCAAGTGCGAGTCGTTGAGACCGGGAATCACGCATCGGCCCTTGAGGTCGATCACTTGCGTGCCCGATCCGCGCAGCGCCATGGCTTCGGCGTCACTGCCAACGGCAACGAACCGCCCCTCGCGAATCGCCACCGCGCTGGCGAGCGGATTCTCGCGGTCGACAGTATGAAATTGGCCATTGAACAAAATCAGATCGGCGTTCATCGCAGTTCCTTAACGTAAAGGGGAAGTGGGCTGACCGGCTTCCAGCCACGGCGCGAACAAACGCGTGGCCAGCGGCATAAAGATGTACACCACTGACAACACGATAGTCAGGGTGATCAGGAACGTGGCGACCACGTAACTGGAAAGGAAGGCGTTGAGCTGCAACAGCGGCCCCCACAGCAGTGGCACCAGCAGCGTGTGCGGGAAAATCACCAGCAGCGTGACAACCGCCTGCTTCCAGCGCGGCGCAGGCGCAGCGGTTTCACCCTGCGGCGTGAACCAGAATTCGTTGACCGGATTGACTTCGGTCTGGTCGCCATCCGCGAGCATCGGCACGGCTTCTTCGACCAGCGCTTGGCGTTGCGGCGAATCGAGCCAGGTTTGCATCGCTTCGGTGGAGCAAAAGCGCAGCACACAGGTATAGGTGTCGAGGCCTGCGTTTTTGCCACGCACCACATCCACCCCCAAGTGCCCGACGTTCTGCCCGGCCACTTTGACGATGTTGCGCAGCCAGGCTTCGTACGGCACCTCGAAACCGGGCTTGACCCGATGCTTGACGACCAAGGTGACAACTTCGTCGAACCCAGGCGTTGGTGTGCTCCGGGACTGGATTTCAGGCATAACGAAGGGCTCCGGCGAATCAAGTGGGATAACACTTGAATGGTGCCGGGAGCGCGAAGAAAAAAATTGGATGTACGTGCTCTTTTTGCCACGCCGGAAAACGCTGGGGCTGACCGTTCGGTATCGCAGGGGTGCGAACAGGTCAGCCAGGGTTCAGGGCTTGCGCAGCAAATAGGTGTCCATGATCCAGCCATTGACCAGCCGGGCAGCCTTGCGTACCCGCTCGATCTCGTCCGCCACATCCTTGAGCTTGCCGCTGATCAGGATCTCATCCGGCGTCCCGAGGTAGGCGCCCCAATAAATCTCTGTGTCCTGATCGGCCACCTGCCGGTAGGCATCCTGCGCATCCAGCATCACCACCAGGCTGTCGGCATCGCTCACCTGCCCGGCTGCCAGTCGCCGCCCCGTGGTGATTTCAACCGAGCGGCCGATTTGATTGAGCGGCACCTTGTGCTGCGCCGCCAGCGCCTGAACGCTGGTGATGCCGGGGATGACCTCGAACTCGAAAGCACAGGCACCCGTGTCGAGCATGGCCTGCAGGATTCGCACGGTGCTGTCGTACAACGCCGGGTCACCCCAGACGAGGAAACCGCCGCATTGGCCGTCAGTCATTTGCTCATTGATCAAAAGCTCGAAGGTTCGCTGCTTGGCCAGGTTCAACTCATCGACGCTGGACGTGTAGTCCACATCGCCACGCTCGCGTTCCGGGCTTTGGGCTTCGACAAAGCGATAATCGTGATCGCTGATGTAGCGTTCGCAAATTTCGCGGCGCAGGTCGATTAGCTTGTCCTTGCTCTGGCCCTTGTCCATGAGGAAAAACACGTCAACCCGGTTCAACGCCTTCACCGCCTGCATCGTGATGTAATCGGGGTTGCCGGCGCCAATGCCGATGACCAGTATTTTCTTCATCAAGCCACCCCTTCGATATCAGTGCCCGGCAAGCGCAAGCGCCAGCAACCATTGAACTGCAACTCGATAGCCGACAACGGTGCGACATCGATCAAGTTGAATGCCGGGCTTTGCAGCACATGGGTCAGCGCGGCGCGAATGACAAACGGATGGGTCACGGCGATGACATGGCCGGGGGTGCCTTGCAGCGTCACCAGCCACGCGGCGGTGCGTTCGCAGACTTGCGCCACCGACTCGCCGCCGTGCGGCGCTGTCTGCGGGTCGGTAATCCAGCGCTCAAGCAACTCCGGCTCGCCGGTTTGCACGTCATTGATTCTTTCGCCGCACCAACGCCCAAAATCGCAATCCCTCAGCGCGCTGACGACGTCCACGGTGCTGCCGAACAATTCGGCGGTTTGTCGGGTGCGCGACTCCGGGCCGCATAAAAGCCTGGGTGTGCCCTTGAATTGACTGCTGCGCGATCCCCGCGCCGATTGCCAATCCATTTCCACCGGCTCATCTGTAGGAAATCGCGCAAGTTTCTGTGCGACGGTTCGAGCGTGGCAGATCAAGGTCAAACGAGTCGCCTGCACGGAGGGTTTCTCTGTCGGTAGAAAGGATAAACGGCGTTTGACCGCCAGTTCTTAAGCAATTGTGCCGCAAGAACCGCCGTCGGGGGGCTTTTCATGGAACAGGATCAGCCATATCTGACCGTTTTATAGGCCATGGCCTACAAGACGAATGGACTTCCCCGTAGCCCTGATGCACCACAATCCAGCGCCGCTACTGAACGTTGAAATCGCACACGAAAATTAACTAGACATGTAGTGCGGCTTAAATAAATACTGCTTTCAACGGATTACCGATAGCCCACATCCAGCAGGAGCCCGGATGCCTTTATTGAAAGACCCGATCATCGATTCCGGTCTGCACCCAGATCCGTACAAGCGCCAAGACGTACACACCACAACGAGCCCTTTTGCACTGACTGAGGCGAGCACGTAGTGCGTGTGGTCATACCCGGTAACGACTGAAAAAAAGAGCGACGCCCTGCGAGGCTACCGCCGATGAAACGCGTGGAAAACCGACAGTGATTGTCAGGTTGGGTGCCCGGCACCCAGCCCATTGAGACAGGAGTGCATCCATGCTGGTCTTGCGTCCAGTGCAGTTAACCGACCTGCCCCAGTTGCAGCGCCTCGCTCACGAAAGCCTGGTGGGCGTTACGTCCTTGCCGGACGACAGCGAGCGCTTGCGCGACAAAATCCTCGATTCGTGTACGTCGTTCGAGCAAGACGTTCAGAGCCCCGGGCCGGAGAATTACTTCTTCGTACTGGAGGACCTGACCAACCGGTCTCTGGTGGGCTGTTCGGAAATCCTGGCCACTGCCGGGTTCAACGAACCGTTCTACAGCCTGCGCAATCGCCACTTCAACAGTGCCTCGCGGGAACTGAACATCGAGCACGACGTGCCGGCCTTGTCGCTGTGCCACGATCTGAGTGGCCACACGCTGCTGCGCGGTTTCCACATCGATGCCGCATGGGTGCGAACCGCCGCTTCCGAACTGTTGTCGCGAGCGCGATTGTTGTTCATTGCTGCCCATGCCCTGCGCTTTTCCGACACCGTGATCACCGAAATCGTCGGCTACAGCAGCGATGAGGGCCATTCGCCCTTCTGGGATGCCGTGGGCAAACACTTTTTCGACCTGCCCTACGTCGAAGCCGAGCGATTGTGTGGGCTGGAAAGCCGCACGTTTCTTGCCGAATTGATGCCGCAATACCCGATCTACGTGCCCATGCTGCCCCAGGCTGCGCAGGACTGCATCGGCCGGATCCACCCGGATGGCCAGGACGCCTTCGATATCCTTGAGCGCGAAGGATTCGAAACCAACAGCTACGTCGACCTCTTCGATGGCGGTCCGACCTTGTATGCCCGTACCGGCAACATACGCTCCATCGCCCAGAGCCATACCACCGAGGCCAGCCCCGGCGTATCCATCGACGCCCGTGGGCGTTATCTGGTCAGCAATGATTCGCTGGAGAATTTTCGCGCGATCGTTGCAGAACTCGACTACACCCCCGGGCAACCGGTGACCCTTGACGCCGGAATGTGTGCAGCCCTGAAGGTCACCGAAGGCCGTCACGTTCGGTTGATTGCCCTGTGAGCGTCGTTGCACGCGGTGCCCGACAACCACACCCGTACACGTGCGAAGCAGGAGCGGCCTCATGATTGTTCGACCGGTGCAGGTGACCGACCTGCCCGCCTTGCTCGCGCTGGTGCGCCAAGCGGGTCGCGGGCTGAGCGCTTTGCCGGCCGAAGAGGAACGGCTTAACCACCGCTTGCGCTGGGCGAAAAGAACCTTCGCCGAACAGGTCGAACGCGCCGATGCCGATTACCTGTTCGTGCTCGAAGACGATGACCAGCAAGTGGTGGGCGTGAGTGCCGTGGCGGGCGCCGTGGGCTTGCGGGAGCCCTGGTACAACTACCGCGTCGGCTTGACGGTCAGTTCGTCCCAGGACCTGGGCATCCAGCGACACATGACGACCTTGTTCCTGAGCAATGAAATGACCGGTCAATCGGGACTCTGCACGCTGTTTCTGCGCCCCGATCAGCGTCTGGGCGGTCAAGGTCGATTGCTCTCTCTGAGTCGCTTGCTGTTTGTCGCAGAGTTTCCGCACCTGTTCGGCGACAAGCTCATCGCCGAGCTGCGCGGCAGTGCTGACGAGCAAGGCTGCTCGCCATTCTGGGACAGCGTGGGCCGACACTTTTTCAAGATGGATTTCAGCCACGCCGATCATCTGTCGGGGCTGGGTAACAAGTCGTTCATCGCCGAGCTGATGCCACGCCAACCCATCTACACCTGTCTGCTCACCGAACAGGCTCAAGCCGTGATCGGCAAACCGCATGCGAACAGCGAAGCAGCCCTGAAAATCCTCAGCGCCGAAGGTTTTGCCCACAAGGGCTATGTCGACATTTTCGACGCAGGGCCGGTCATCGAAGCCCCGACGTCCGACATCCGCACCGTGCGCGACAGCCAGTTGCTGGATTTGGTCATTGGCGCCCCGGACGACCAGGCCCCCGTATGGTTGATCCACAATCGTCGGCTGGAAAACTGCCGGGTGACTGCTGCCCAGGCTCGCCAGTCGGGTCACAGCCTCGTGGTTGATCGCGCCACCGCCAAACGCCTGCAATTGCAACCCGGTGATTCGGTTCGCGCCGTGCCACTGCTCAATCAACAGCAGCAGGCGGTGGCGGCATAGCCGAAAAAAAACATTCGATAACAACTAACAACATCAGCTAACAACAAGCAAGTTGCCCGGCTAGCCACCCAACTCCATACTCAAACCACACCCACTTTGAGTATAGGGATCATGAACAAAGCAAATCACAACTGGTCCAGCGTGCCTGTTCTACGCGCCGCAGCAAACATCATCACCACGCCCATACAAACAAACCGCACATCAAATTGCTGGGCAACAACACCACGCTTGAACATTGCGAACATTCACGAAATAAAGAAGCACCTGCAATCAATGTAAGCTCACCCATTCAACACCCACACAAACCCGTAGAAAAGCACCTGACAACAAGAGTCCATCATGATCGAGACGCTTTTAAGTAGCGAGTTTGTGCCTGCACAACTAATGGCCACCCTAAAAAAACTCGACACAACTTTAAACATCCACCGATTGATCGAGACCCTTCAAAAAAATACCGCAAACCCGGATCGAGCGTCTCAAAGTGCAACCATCATGAAGGTGACCAACCTGCACACCGGAACATTGGTACTGCACTGCAATGAACATGGAAATATCAGCCTCAAGGCACCGGACAGCGCTCGTGCATCACCACTGCTATATAGCGTTCCAGGCAAAAGCTTCCTGTTCGCCATCAACCACCAATCATTTCCCGTGCAGTTGTATGAGCGGCAGTTAGACCAATTGATCCCCGCACAGAAGATTACGGTCGATAGCGACAACCCGCTGTTCATCGACGGGGCAATGAATTTGTTTGATACCAACCCGGAGGGAGTCGGTCATCAGGCATTCGTCGGCAGCATCAACCTCCCCGACAGAGGTAAAGACATTGATGTGTTTGATCGACACTCGTTGCGCAAAATCGCCTGGTTCCCCCATGACGACAGCGCCGCACGCTATCTGGTCAGCCTCGAATTGCTAGAAGCCGTAGACGATCCCCAGGCCGCAAAAGTCGCCGAAGAGTTGATATACCACTACCACCCTGCCGTGGCGTGGAAGGCGTTTCAGGTGATTCAGAATGTCGACCCGATTGCCGCGCAACGCCATGTGCCGCTACTGAGAAAACTGCAACACACTCGCCTGAACTATCTGCTTGATCAGCAAGGTGCAGCGGCATGAGGCTCAAGACATTCATTCAACGCATCGAAACCTACGATTTTCAGCATGACAATCAGAAAATTATCGACGACCTGTGTCAACTGGCGACCAACCAGACTTTACTGAGCGAACATCTTTATAACACCATTCAGCGAGATGGATTCAGTAGTAAAAACAGCCTTTATAGCGCTTATGCCTTTGTGTTGCATACCTGCGACTTATTTACCATCCGCTTGGGATTCTGGTCACCAGCATCTTTACAAGATGAACGTGAAACATTCATTTATGATTTGAATCATAGCCATGACTTTGAGCTCTACGCAGTGGGATATTGTGGCGATGGCTACACAACTGTCACACGCAAAATACTGGACCCCACACCGATCAAGGCCGGCGTAATTCCACCATTGAGTGAAGAGAGATCATTCAAACTTGGACCTGGCAAAGTTATACACATGCTCCCGCTTCATGAAGTACACAAACAACTCCCCCCGAAAACAATGTCCGCCTCGCTGAGCCTGCTCATACATCCTCCGCGCTGGGGTGCGACTGAAACATCCTGGTGCTTCGATGAGAACTTTGTGCCGACTTATCCCGGCATTGCCACGCAAGAAACAGCTTTTTATGAAAAAACGCTGTCTTTGCTAAAACCAGGCAGTGATTCACTGCCCCAATAAAAAAAAGAGGAAAAACCATGATTAAGCCAACAAACCACTGGAACGACGCCCCACTCCTGCGTGCTGGAGCCAACGTGATCAGCATGCCAGTCAAAACCACGAGCGAGGCTTCGTGCACCAGTTTCATGCCTCGTTACAACGTGGGAAACATTCACGAAATCAAGCAATTCTGGAACGAAACCGCTGAGGTCTGAAAGCGCTTAAGCTAAACGCACCATCAAGGCTGCAGATCTGACCGGATCTGCGGCTTTTTTTTGTGAATCAACCAATGGCCTACACCAAAAGGCAGCAAACACGGCAAATTCGTCATCATTCTCGACCCGCCACCGTGATAGCCTTTTACATCTTCGGCGTTGACAATTTTGCTCAAGCCCTTCCATTTCCATTGGTGGAACTCATATGTCCAGGCTGTCTCATCAAGATTTGCGCCGCAATTTTCGCCAACTGTTCGCCTCCAACACCTGCTATCACACGGCATCGGTCTTCGATCCGATGTCGGCACGCATCGCTGCCGACCTGGGGTTTGAGGTAGGAATCCTCGGCGGTTCGGTGGCCTCGCTGCAAGTGTTGGGCGCGCCCGACTTTGCCTTGATCACCCTCAGTGAGTTCGCCGAACAGGCGACCCGCATCGGTCGTGTCGCCCAGTTACCAGTCATTGCCGACGCCGACCATGGCTACGGCAACGCGTTGAACGTAATGCGTACCATCGTCGAACTGGAACGTGCCGGCATCGCCGCCCTGACCATTGAAGACACCTTGCTGCCCGCGCAATTCGGCCGCAAATCCACCGACCTGATCACCGTCGCCGAAGGCGTCGGCAAGATCCGCGCGGCACTGGAAGCGCGCTGCGATTCGGAAATGGCCATCATCGCCCGCACCCACGCGGGGATTCTGCCAGTTCAGGAAATCATCAGCCGCACCCAGCAATACCAGCGCGCCGGTGCCGATGGCATTTGCATGGTGGGGGTGAAGGATTTCGACCATCTTGAGCAAATCGCCGAACACCTGAGCGTGCCGCTGATGCTGGTGACCTACGGCAACCCGCTGTTGCGCGACGACAAACGCCTGGCCGAACTCGGCGTGCGCGTGACCATCGATGGCCACGGCGCCTACTTCGCCGCCATCAAGGCGACCTACGACAGCCTGCGCGAACAGCGCCAGATCTTCACCCAGGCCTCCGACCTGAGCGCGACCGAACTGACTCACACCTACACCCAGCCAGAAGAGTACATCCGCTGGGCCGAGGAGTTCATGAGCGTCAAGGAATGATCGGCAATGGTTAGTCCTGCAGCGACGGCCTGGATGCCATCGCGAGCAGGCTCGCTTGTTAACTGGATCGGCGGTGAATGATCAAACCGAGCCCAGCAACTCTTGCCGTGGCCGTTCGTCACTGCAAATCACCCGATTGCGCCCGGTGCTCTTGGCCCCATACAAAGCCTGATCCGCATCATTGAGCCACAGGGTGGCGTCGGTGTGACGTGGGTTGAACGCCGCAAGACCAATGCTCAGGCTGACTTTCAACGCCGGGTTCTGTTCGTAACCCAACGTGGCGAAACGATCCCGCAGGGCTTCCATGGCCGCCGCCGCGCTGTTGAGCGGCAGGTCCGGCAGGATCACGCAAAACTCATCCCCCCCGTAACGCCCGGCGACATCGGTGGCCCGCAGGTTCTGCTTGAGCATTTTGCTTAGCTGCCGCAACACGATGTCACCCGCGACGTGGCCGTAAGTGTCGTTGATGCTCTTGAAGTGGTCGATGTCGATCAGGGCAATCGCCCCGCCCTGCTGCTGGCGCTGACAGCGCTGGAACTCGACTTCCAGTTGGTCTTTCCAGGCGCCATGATTGAGCAGCCCCGTCAGGCTGTCTGTGCGGCTCAGGGCCAGTAATTCGCGCTTTTGCCGCCCGAGCGTATAGGCCTGGCGATAGCAGATCCAGCCCAGCGCCAACGGATAAAAACACATCAGCGGCAAACAGGCATAAAGCTGGATCTGGCTGGTTTCAGGAATAAAAAAGGGCCTGAAAATCAGCCAGCCGACGCCGACCCCAAGTATTTGTGCGGCAGTCCCTGCCAGCAGAAAACGCATACCGCCGATGGCGACATTATTCATCGCCATCATCGAAATCGTGGTGGCGCTGGGTAGAGGATTGAACTGCATGGCGACCACCCAGAACCCACCGAGGAAGGCGTCGATCAGCAGATTGCGGTGTTCGGCGTGATAGGGACGCTTAGCGCGTCGCGCCCACTGAAAGGCCAGGTGGGGCCAGAGCAGGCCATTGAACAGCATGAGGCCCCACACCCAGGGCGCCGGGTTCAGTGGGTACATCGCCACACTCACGCATAACAAACCCAGGGCGAGGCCGAGGGTGCGCGATGTGTAGAGCCTCCTGGCCAGTGAAAATCCTTTTCCTCCCATCTTTCCCATTGGGACCTCTGCCGCACGGAGCGAAACCTGATAACAGCGGGGATGCGGGTTTCTTTGGAGTCTAACAGGGCAACGTTAAATAGCCATCACCGGCGGGCGGGCTGAACAGGGGCGATAGTCAGGCTTCAATGCGCTCTGTAGCAGCTGCCGAAGGCTGCGTTCGGCTGTGCAGCCGTCGTAATCAAAACGCGGGTTTTGTCAGATAAACCGCATACGGCGGGTCTGCGACTGCTACGCAGCCGAACGCAGCCTTCGGCAGCTGCTACATATAGTGTGTCGGGGCAAAACCAAGTGGGATTCCATGCAGACTTTTCAGGTGCTGATTATCGGCAGCGGTTTTGGTGGCCAGTGCGCCGCCGTCAATTTGCTCAAGGCCGGCATTACCGACTTTCGCCTGCTGGAGCGGCGGGACTTCTTCGGGGGCACCTGGTGCCAGAATACCTACCCCGGCGCAGCGGTCGACGTGCCCTCGCCGCTGTATTCGCTGTCCTTTGCCCCTTATCGCTGGACGCAGATGTTCGCCGCGCAAGCCGAGCTGCATCGCTACACCGGCTATGTGATGGAGCACTTTGGTCTGCGCGACCGGGTGGAGCTGCAGGCCAATGTCGAACGCGTCGAATGGGACGAGGCCGGCAAACGCTGGGCAGTGCACACCGCCGCCAAGGGCACGTTCCACGCGCAGTTCCTGATCAACGCCACCGGGCCGCTGAGCCAGCCGGTCATCCCGCACTTCGAAGGGCAGGAACGCTTTCAAGGCAAAACCTTTCACACCAACAATTGGGACCATTCCTACGATTACCGGCGAAAACGTGTGGCCATTGTCGGCAGTGGCGCCAGCGCGGCCCAGGTGATTCCGGCGATAGCCCCGGATGTCGGGCACCTGCATGTGTTCCAGCGTACGCCGCATTGGGTGTTGCCTCGGGCGGACCGCACATTCGGACGTTTCCAGCGTTGGTTACTCGGGTTCAAACCCGCCTACAAGCTGCTGCGCTGGATGATCTACTGGCAATTCGAAACCCGGGTGATTGCCTTCAAGTACTCGAAGCCGGCAGTGCGCATGGTCCAGCAACAGGCACTGCGCTTTCTCAAACGCCAGGTCCCCGACAGCGATCTTCGGCGGAAACTGACGCCGGACTACACCATCGGCTGCAAACGGGTGATTTTGTCGAGCACCCTGTACCCGGCGCTGGCGCGCAACAACGTGACGTTGCACAGCCGCGAACAGGGGATTGCGCACATCGATGCGACCGGCATCGTCATGCAGGATGGCCAGCACCTCGACCTTGACCTGATTGTCTGGTCCACCGGTTATGACGCCACCGACGGCGTCATTTCCTACCCGGTCACCGGCAAGAACGGCACGCAACTGCGAAATGTCTGGGCCGAATATCCCCGCGCCTACCTCGGTACCGCCCTGCCGGACTTTCCCAACCTGTTTATCGTCACCGGCCCGAACACCGGCATCGGTCACACGTCGGCGCTGTTCATCATCGAATCGCAGATGAACTACATCCTCGACTGTATTCGCACGTTAAAAGCACGAGGTTTGCGCAGCATTGAGGTTCGCCCCGAGGCAGAACGTACCTACACTGAAATGATCCATAGAGAAATGGAACGTACGGTGTGGAAGTCGGGAGGCTGCCACAGTTGGTATCAAAGCAAGAGCGGTCATGTGATTGCCATGTTTCCGGGGTTCAGTTTCAGCTTCCACCGTTTGACCCGAACCCTGAAACCGGCCGACCACATATTGTCCTGATCCGTCAGAAGGAAGGCGCCTGATGCTTCTATTGGTTGTCGCTATCGCGGTTTTCGCTGCCTGGAGCTGGTTGAGTTACCCGGCCATCGGCTATTGGATTTATGACTTGAGCACGGCCGCCGAAGCCAAGTTGTACAAGCTGCACAAGATCGTTGTGCCCATCGCCGAAATGACCGTCTCGACCTGGCAAGGCGGCCCCTACGAAGCCTCCAGCAACGTGCTGATGCTCCATGGCTACAGCGCTGACAAAAACATCTGGCTGCGCTTCGCCCGCTATTTTGTGGGCAATTATCGGGTCATCATCCCGGACATCGCTGGCCATGGCGAAACCGGCTTCAAGGCCGGGGGTGGCTATGACATTCCGCTGCAAGCCAAGCGCATGATCCAGTTGCTGGATGTTTGCGGGGTGGAGAAGGTCCATGTCATCGGCAACTCCATGGGCGGCTATCTGGCGGCCTGGATGGCGGCCACGTACCCGGAGCGCGTCGTCTCGGTGGCCCTGATTGATCCAGCGGGCGTCACCGCGCCCGAACCCAGTGATCTGGAACGTCATTTGGCCAAAGGCCACAACCCGTTCCTGATTAACTCTCGGGAAGAATTCAAATACTTCTATGCCATGACCATGGCTGATCCACCGTGGGTACCGAAGGTAGTGCTGGACGCCATCGCCCATCGCTATGAACAGGCACGCGACGAACTGGAAGAAATCTTCAACGACTTCCGCGCCAGCCCGCCAATGGAGCCCCGGCTCCCGTCGATCAAAGCCCCGGCGCTGTTGCTGTGGGGGCGCAAGGACCGCTTGATCGATGTCAGCAGCGTGGCGATCTGGAGCAAAGGCATCGCCGATCTGCGGGTGGAAATCTGGGAAGGCATCGGCCACATGCCGATGGTCGAGGCGCCCGCCGGTTCAGCTCACCTGTATCGGGAGTTTTTGGCATCGCTGCGCTCGGAAAGCCCACAGGACCAACGACTGCATTAACGCCACACCAAGGCCTGTAGCAGCTGCTACGGGGCGAGTACGGGTCGCGGTCGCGTTGCAGTCCATTGCAGAATGAAGTTCGTCAGAAACTTCGTTTGTCGGCGACGCCCAAGGCTGCGATCTTTTCTCCCATCCTTCTCGTCACCGCGCCAGGAATTCTGTTTATGAACCACCCGAACTTCGTCAGCCCTGACCTGATCCGCCAACGCTTCTCCAAAGCGATGTCCGACATGTACCGCGAGGAAGTGCCGCTTTACGGCGCGTTGATGGAGTTGGTGGAAAAAACCAACCGCCACGTGCTCGACAGCGATCCGCAGGTGGCTCGTCAGCTCAACAGCACCGGTGAAATCGAGCGACTGGACCTGGAGCGCCACGGCGCAATCCGCGTCGGCACCGCTGCTGAACTGGCGACCCTGGCCCGTCTGTTCGCGGTGATGGGCATGCAGCCGGTGGGTTATTACGACCTGACCCCAGCCGGTGTGCCGGTGCATTCCACGGCGTTTCGTGCGGTGCATGAAACGGCGCTGCAGGTCAGCCCGTTCCGCGTTTTCACCTCGCTGTTGCGTCTGGAGCTAATCGAAGACCTGGAGCTGCGAGCCTTCGCCCAGTCAGTGCTGGACAAGCGCTCCATCTTCACCCCAACCGCGCTCACCTTGATCGAACGCGCGGAATCCCAGGGCGGCCTCACCGAACAAGAAGCGGCAACATTCGTCGCGCAGGCGCTGGAAACATTCCGCTGGCACCACAGCGCCACCGTCACCGCCGGCCAGTATCAGAAACTCAGTGCTCAGCATCGCCTGATTGCCGACGTGGTGGCCTTCAAAGGCCCGCACATCAATCACCTGACGCCGCGCACCCTGGACATCGACATCGTTCAGGCGCAAATGCCCGCCCACGGCATCACCCCCAAAGCGGTGATCGAAGGTCCACCACGCCGCGATTGCCCGATCCTGCTGCGCCAGACCAGTTTCAAGGCGCTCGACGAGCCGGTGGCGTTCACCGACCAAGGCGAGACTCGCGGCAGCCACAGCGCGCGTTTCGGCGAAATCGAGCAACGCGGTGCTGCCCTGACCCCCAAAGGCCGAGCGCTGTATGACCGCTTGCTCAATGCGGCACGGGACGAACTCAAGGACTTCCCCAACGAAGCCAACGCCGAACGTTACAACGCGTTGATGGCGCAACACTTCAGCGAATTTCCTGACACCTATGAAGGCATGCGCCGTCAGGAACTGGCGTACTTTCGCTATTTCGTCACGGAAAAAGGCCTCGCCGCAGCCGAGCTGAAAACCTTGCCACTGGAAGACCTGGTCAGCGCTGGTTTTCTGCGGGTTGAACCGTTGGTGTACGAAGATTTTCTGCCGGTCAGTGCGGCGGGGATTTTTCAGTCAAACCTGGGGGACGCTGCGCAAACCCACTATGGCGTGCACTCCAACCAGCAAGCGTTCGAGAAGGCGCTGGGGCGCCCGACCATTGATGAACTGGGGTTGTATGCCGAGACGCAGCGGCGCTCGATCGAGCAGTGTTTTGCCGCACTGAGTAATTGACCGCTAAAAAAGATCGCAGCCTTCGGCAGGTCCTACAGGTAACGCATTCCGTGTAGGAGCTGCCGCAGGCTGCGATCTTTTGATCTGCTATTTCAGTTTCGCCAACAGGGCTTCAGCCGTCGCCTGCGATGATGCCGGGTTCTGCCCGGTCAACAACAGGCCGTCAGTGCGCACATAGCTTGCCCAATCCGACCCTTTGGAAAATATCCCGCCCTTGGCCTTGAGCTCGTCCTCCACCAGAAACGGCACCACATCAGTCAACTGCACAGCGTCTTCTTCACTGTTGGTGAACCCCGTCACCTGCTTGCCCTTGACCAACGGCTGGCCGTCCGCACTTTTTGCATGCCGCAGAACGCCCGGGGCATGACAAACGGCCGCCACCGGTTTTCCAGCGTTGTAGAACGCTTCGATCAGGGCAATCGAGTGCTTGTCTTCGGCCAGGTCCCAGAGCGGGCCGTGGCCGCCGGGATAGAAAATCGCATCGTAATCATCAGCCTTTACCGAGCTCAGCAGCACTGTCGACGCCAATGCCGATTGCGCGACCGAATCTTTGCGAAAACGCTCGGTGGCTTCAGTCTGCGCATCCGGCTCATCGCTTTTCGGGTCCAGCGGCGGTTGGCCGCCCTTGGGCGAGGCCAGCGTCAGTTGAGCGCCGGCATCCTTGAAGGCGTAATACGGGGCCGCGAACTCTTCCAGCCAGAATCCGGTTTTCTTGCCGGTGTTACCCAATTGATCGTGGGACGTTAAAACCATCAGGATTTTCATGTCGTCACTCCGTCTCGGGATTACAGTGGTGGCTTATAGCCGTGATGCGCAAAAGGTTGCGTACTTATCCTTGCGTCGGGTCATGTCGCGAGCGGGATCATTCGATCTGTCAGGCGATTGGACACGGTGCGCCACAATCCGCCCGGTGTCGCGCAACTTTCTGCGCAGATTTGGAGGTTTTTTTGCGTATGAACGTTCCCTGAATCGACTCAAACCCAGGTGCCAAAGGACATTGGGCTTTATGGCACAAACCTTGTTAACCGTGAGGCCCCACCAGGCGATCGTGCCTTTCGGGAGCCTCACTCAACTCTAGCAAGGAGAGCATCCATGGCTACACCCGCGTATATGTCCGTGACTGGCGAGAAACAGGGTCTGATTACTGCCGGCGCCTTCACCGCCGATTCTGTGGGCAACACCTATCAGGAAGGCCACGAGGATCAAGTCATGATTCAAGGCTTCAGCCACGAACTGACCATCCCGCGTGATCCGCAATCAGGCCAGCCAACGGGCCAACGTATTCACAAACCCGTGGTCATCACCAAGGTGTTCGACAAAGCTTCGCCATTGCTATTGGCCGCGCTGACTTCCGGCGAGCGGATGACCGCCATCGAAATCAAGTGGTATCGCACCTCGGCGCAAGGCACTCAGGAGCATTACTACACCACCCAACTTGAAGATGCGATCATCGTCGACATCAAGGACTACATGCACAACTGCCAGGACCCTGCGAATTCACACTTCACGCATTTGCAGGATGTGCACTTTACTTACAGAAAAATAACCTGGACTCACGAAGTATCAGGCACTTCGGGTTCCGATGACTGGCGTGCGCCAGTCGCAGGGTAGTTTTTCCAAGGTGCTGAAAATATCGGCCAGTTGTGACTGGTCGATTTTTTAATGGGGTATGAACATGCCGGGACTTGCCAGAGGCGAGAGTTCGCCCAGTGCAATGGCCTCGGCAATCCATGCACTGGTAAAGAGCCATAACACTGGGCGAACGGGGCGTATTTTAATGCAAGTCGATGAAGTTGTGGGCGACTATAAATATGAAATTTAGTGATACATATTTATTAAATGTCGAATCAAATATTAATCGGTCCGTCACTTAAAACTCACCACACAGCTCAAATCAGTGATTATTCCTATACAAAAAGTTGTACGGGAACAATCAACTATTAGAGCAGCTACTCAACTTCCGCTTTTGCTGGTCACTGTCAGAATATCGGTATAAGTCACATATACGCTTTGGCCGACTTTCAGGTCCTTCAATTTGGCTTGAACTTCCGGTTTAACCACATCGACTGTTTTGGACTGGCCTTTAGGGTTTTCGAAGGTCACCCGATTGTTCTTCGCGTCGATACCGGTGATTTTCAACTGCACCTGTACCTGACGGTAGGCTTCACCACCCGGATTGTCGCTGCCCGGTGCCGCTCGGACTTCACCGGTACGTTCGGTGCTGCCTGGCAGGCCCTTGTCGATATCGGTGTCGAGGTAAGCCGCGACCGCTCGGGTCACTTTGATGTCGACCAGATCGCCGGCTTTCAGCTTGCCGAGGTTTTTGGCTTTATCAGTCAGTTGCACATGCACCTGATTGCCTTCCGGCCCTTCAAGGACGACTTGATGGTTGGCGGCATCGACAGAAACGACCTTGGTGGTGACTTGATCCGCTTCCACAACGGCAGACAGCGGGATGTCCGCGGCCATGGCGCTCAGGCTGGTGGCAGAGAGCAAGGTGGCAAGGGTGATGGCTTTGGTCAGTGCGTGGCGTTTCATAGGCAGAACATTCCCTGTGATCATTGGCGACAAACGGCGTTGAACCCACGTTCAACGCCGCGTGCGATGAGCATAGACGCTGTTCTGAGAGTGCGACGCTAATCTGGAATGCGCTTGGCAGTTTCTTGCGCCGTGGACTCACCGCTGGCCGTGCCCTTGCCGCTTTCCTTGCGCCGCGAGGGGTCGGTGGGACGCAAAGCATCGTTGTCGCACTCGGTTTCTCCCGGTGGCCGCGGCTCGTCGGGGTTTTCTGTATCCGGTGTCGGTTTCATGGCCGATGTCCTCAAGCTTCAGGGTCGTCAACTTCCCGGGCGACGTTGATGGCCGGTGAGTCTTTGTGTGATTGCTCCGCCCGGGCCCGCAAGTCCTGCCACTGTTGAAGGTCAATGGCGCCCTGCCCCAACAAGTCGTCAGCCAGGCGCTGCAAATCCATGTAATGAGCATCAGGCGATTGTTGCCAGTAAGCCTGGTCTTCAAACAGGCGCTGCCAGTCGTCAAGATCAGGCGGTGTGAGGTCTTCGCGCATGGCAGGCTCCAGTCAAAGGGCTTATTGATTAGGAGGCCTGCGCTTCACCGAGAGTTCCGACTCAATACCCGGTCATCTCCAGATAACCCTGCCCGGCATGACTGCCGCTCAACCGCACAGGGCCTTCCCAATAAGGGATGCGCAAATCCATCCAGGCCTCGGGATTGAGGGCGTTGATGACGATGTCGAGGTGTTTGTCGGGGATCTGGATCGACCAGCGCACCGGCATCCGGCGTCCGGCAACGTTGGCGGTGTCCTGGGGTGTGAGGCGGATGTCGCGGGCGTGCAGCAACTGTGTCTGGCCTTGGGCGTCAATCCAGGTGCCGGTCAGATAGGGCTCCCCGTCCTTTTGCCGCATGCGATAGAGCATCACTTGCTCGCCACTGTCCAGGTGCAGGGAAAACCAGTCCCAACCGGTCTGGTTGGCGGTCAGGGGCTGGCTGCTCCACTCGCGGTCGAGCCAGGCGGGACCGCTAACCTGATGCGGCTTGCCATCGATTTCCAAGGTGCCGCTGGCCTTGAAAAACGGCTGGCTGTAGTAGTACGAGGCCTGGCCTTGCTCGGATTTCTGGCTGAACCCCTTGTCACCTTGCAGCACCAGCGGACGCGTTGAGGTCAGCCGCAATTGATAACTGAAAGCTTTGTCGCGCGCGATGAGTTGCAGGTCGGCCAACGGGTTTTCAGCCGTCGCCTGACTGCTGAAACGCCAATCATCGATCCACGCATTGAACGGCGTCAGGCTGACACCCGCCTGCCCGATGCCACCCCGGGCATAACGTTCTGCGGCGTGATGCATCGTCGCCGACGTCACGGCCGCATGCCCGAGCCAGATGGTCTGGTTCTCCCACCCAGGCACTTCAGGGGTGGCGTTCAAGGCGCTGCGAAACAACGTCCACTGCGCGCCGAATTCCTGACCCTGCTCGTCCTTGAGGTTGGCGGTGACGTACCACCACTCGATGCGAAAACCGTCGTGGGGGCCGTGATCCGCCGGAAAGCTGAATGCCCGGCCAGGCACTACCGGCGTGAAGGCGGTCGCTTGGTTGCCCAGCCCGGCGAAGCCTTTTTCCGTTGGCGCCGGTTGATCGCAACCGCCCAACGTCAATGCCAACAGGCACACGGTGAGCTTAATCCTCATGGGCAAACGTCCTCAGCAAGTCCGCCGGTTGCGTGCGATACAACGAATACAACGGCCAGGCCGACGCCAGCATCGTCGCCAGCAATGCCAGCCCCATCAACTGCAACAACTGCAACGGAAATACTCGCAGCGGCAGGCGCCAGCCGAACGCCTGAACGTTGATCACCGTGTCCAGGCACCAGGCCAACGCAATGCCCAGCGGCAACGCCAGCACGAGTGTCAGCACCGCCAGCAACCAAGTCTGCCCGAGATTGAGCAGCATCAATTGCCGTCGCGTCACGCCCAGCGCCCAGAGCGGCGCCAGTTGGCCGAGGCGGCTCTGGCTCTGGGTCAGCAGGCTGATGAACAAGGCCACGCCGGCCACACACAAGGTCAGGCTGTTGAGCGCGGCGGTGGCGGCGAAGGTGCGTTCGAAGACTTGCGTGGACCAGCCCTTGAGCCGGGCCTGATCGACGATGCGGCTGTCTTCCAGCGCGAAGCGTGCTTGCAGTGTTTGCACAAAAGGCGCGATCAACGCCGGCTCGATACGCAGGTTGAATCGATTGGGCGTCAGTTGCGGCCAGCCGCGCAGCAGATGCTTGAAGTTGACCAGCACATGTCCCTTGGGATTGCCGTAGTCGGCGTAAATCCCGACGATACGCGGCGACCACCGGCCATTGGGCGTCGTCATCGGCAAGTGATCGCCCAACCCGACTTTCAAACGCCGGGCCAGTTGTTCGCTGAGCATCACGGCATCATCCGTCGCCAAATGCACCCAGGGGTTATCGCCCAAGGCTTCCAGCAGCGGCCAGTGCTGACGATAGGTCGGGTGATCGATCACCCCGAACACATCCGCCGGCCAGCCTTGCAATTGAATCGGTACTTGCCAGTTGGGCAACACCGCCGTCAGCTGCGGTTGCTGTTGCAACCAGCTATACAGCTCCCGGGCCTGCGCGGGGTTTTGCGGGTTGAGGTAAAGCTCGGCGGTCAGCCGTTGTTCGAGCCAGTCGCTGAACGTCTGGCGAAAACCGGCGGTCATGCTGCCGGCGCCGATGTTCGCCGCCAGTGCCAGTAACAGCGCCATCAACGCCAGGCTCAGGGCCGGTAATTGCTGGCGACAATCGGCGAGAAACCACTGGCCGAGCACCGAACGGCTGCGTTGCAGCAGCAGGTTGAGCAGCGCGTTGAGCACCACCGGCAGCGCCAGTGCCGCCCCGACCAACAGCGTTGCCATCAGGACAAATCCGCTGATCAGGCTGTCACCCAACATCAACGCCAACCCAGCGACCACCAAAGCCAGCGCCGCGATCCAGCCCTGGCGCCGCAGCCAGCGGGCATGCGCCTGATGCCACGCCTGTGGGTCGGCCAGCGCCAGCAACGGCAAGCGCGACGCCCGCCACAGACTATTGGCCCCGGCGAGCAAAGCGCCCAGCAGGCTCAAGCCGATACCGCTGAACCACCACCGCGGACTGAGGCTCAACTGCCCCGCCACTTCGGCGCCATACAGCCCGCGCAGGCTGGCGGCGACATCCGGCAGCAGCACCCCGGCC
The DNA here is from genome assembly GCF_019145495.1 of Pseudomonas azerbaijanoccidentalis. Taxonomy (GTDB): domain Bacteria; phylum Pseudomonadota; class Gammaproteobacteria; order Pseudomonadales; family Pseudomonadaceae; genus Aquipseudomonas; species Aquipseudomonas azerbaijanoccidentalis. Next base: position 1,355,088 of record NZ_JAHSTU010000001.1, read on the forward strand.
AACAGGTAGCCGCTGACGACCCCGGCCAGTCCGCCGATCAACGCCAGTCCGCCCAGTTCGACCGCCAGACAGGTAATCAACATGCGCGCACTGACCCCGCAGGCGCGCATTGTCCGCAGCAAACCGCGGCGCTGCTCCAGCGCCAGACCGATGGCGGCATGCACGATAAACAACCCGACCACGAACGACAGAAAGCCCAATGCCGTGAGGTTCAGATGAAAGCTTTCGGTGAGGCGCGCCAGATTGTTTTCTTCACCGCTGCTGGTGAGTTGCAACGTGCCCTTGAAAGCGTCGGGCAACGGCGCCGTGAAATCCTTGGGTAACAGCAAGCGCGACAGCTGATCCGGCAAGCCGAGAATCTGCTGGGCAAACCCGATGTCCACCAGCAGCACCCCGGGGGCCATATCGGCTTGCACCTGCAAGGGTGGCAAGCGCATGCCGTTGACGCTCGAAGGCTGCTCGCCTTCGCGCAAGCCCAATACCTGCAAGGTCGACGGTGAAATCCAGGTACGACCCGGAGGCGTGAAAAACTCGACAACCTGTTCGATCGCCAACGCCTGCCCCGCCACTGGCGAACCGGTCGGCAGCGACACCGGCTCGATGCCCATCAGTTGCAGACGCTGCGCCTCATGGCCCTTGAGTGTCACTCGCCCCTGCACCACCGGTGATACCGGCCAACCTGCTCGTCGCAAATCGACAAACCATTGCTGAGGAAAGGTGCCGCCTGCGGTTGCACTCAGGCTGGCCTGCGGTTCACCGCCGATCAACTGGCTGGCGCGGGCGTAACTGTCGCGGGCCTGGCTGTTCAGCGCCTGCACACCGGTCAACAGGCTGGTGGCCAACCACAGCCCGGTCAGCACGCTGAAAAACTGCACCGGGTGCTGTCGCCAGTGGCTGAGCAGCGCTCGCAGGGTTTCGCCGAAGATGCGCACTTCAGCGCCCGTCCACACCGGCCAGACGACCACCGTGCAGCACCACTTTTTCTGCCAGTTGCGCCGCAACGCCGGGACTGTGGGTGACCATCAACAAGGTCGTGGCGCTGTCATCGAGCAGTTCCAGCAATAACCTCAACACCTCGGCGCTGGTGGTTTCATCCAGGCTGCCGGTGGGTTCGTCAGCCAGCAACAGTTTCGGCTGCGAGGCCAGCGCCCGCCCCAGCGCAACCCGCTGCTGCTGGCCGCCGGAGAGTTGTTCCGGATAGCGCTTGAGCAATTCGCCCAGCCCCAGGCGCTGCACCAGATGCGCTTGCCAGCGCGGGTCATGACGGCCGGCCAGACGCGCCTGAAACGCCAGGTTGTCCTCCACCCGCAAGCTGCCGATCAGGTTGAACTGCTGGAACACCAGGCCGATCTCAGTGCGTCGCCAGCTCGCCAGTTGCCCTTCGTTCATCTGTTCCAGCCTATGTTCGCCACTGCGAATCGTGCCACGGTCGACCTTGTCCAGCCCGGCGATCAGGTGCAGCAAGGTGCTTTTGCCACTGCCCGACTCGCCCATCAGCGCCAGGCTGCTGCCGGGTTTCAAGGTCAGGTCCACACCCTGCAGCACCGGCAACGGGCCTTGCGGTGTGGCGAAGCTTTTGAAGACACCGTGGACTTCGAGCATGGCAGAACCCGTTCGATAAGCGTGGGCCAAGGATAGCGGGCCTGCATGGTTTTTGTCCGTTGACGATAACCGCCACTCCCCGGCGACGCCCTACCCTCGAGGCTGGTCTAACCATAATGATAAAAAGCGGAGACTCCATGCCTCGTTTCACTTTGAGCCCTCGTGGCCTGCTCGCCTGCCTCATCACCGCCTGCCTGACGCAATCGGTGGTTGCCGCCGATGCACCGGTCGCCGCCAGCGCGCTAACCGCCGCCAACAACGCGGCGGTGTTGCAACAACTGCCCTTCAGCGACCGCACCGATTACGAGTCGGTCAGCAAGGGCCTGATCGCGCCGTTCAAGGGCCAGGTCAAGGACGCCGCCGGCAAGGTCATTTGGGACGTGCAAGCCTATGACTTTCTCGCCAAGGACCAGGCCCCCGACTCGGTCAACCCGAGCCTCTGGCGCCTGGCGCAACTCAGCACCCATGCCGGATTGTTCGAAGTCAGCCCACGGCTCTATCAGGTACGCGGACTCGATCTGGCCAACATGACCATCATCGAAGGTGACGACGGACTGATCATCATCGACCCTCTGACCATGACCGAAACCGCCAAGGTGGCGCTGGAGCTTTACTACCAGAATCGCCCACGCAAACCGGTGGTGGCGGTGATCTACAGCCACACCCACGTCGATCACTTCGGCGGTGTGCGCGGAGTGATCGACGAGGCCGACGTCAAGGCCGGCAAGGTCAAGGTGTTCGCCCCCGTCGGTTTCATGGAACACGTGATGAGTGAAAACGTGTTCGCCGGCAACGCCATGAGCCGCCGGGCGCAGTACCAGTTCGGTAGCCTGTTGCCTCGTGGTGATCACGGCCAGGTCGACGCAGGCCTGGGCAAGAGCTCGCCGAGTGGCGGCACGGTCACGCTGATCCCGCCCACCGACCTGATCGACAAGGAGCTGGAGACCCGCACCATCGCCGGCCTCGACGTGGAATTCCAGCTCACGCCGGGCACCGAAGCGCCAGCGGAAATGAACCTGTACCTGCCGCAGCTGCGTGCCTTGTGCATGGCGGAAAACGCCACGCAGATGATGCATAACATCCTCACCCCGCGTGGCGCGCAAGTGCGTGACGCCAAGGCCTGGTCGCAGTACCTGGACAGCAGCCTGGCGCGTTACGGCGACAAGAGCGACGTGCTGTTCGCCCAGCACAACTGGCCGACCTGGGGCGGTGAACGCATCCGCACGTTCCTGGCTGACCAGCGCGACATGTACGCCTTCCTCAACGACCGTACCCTGCACCTGCTCAACCAAGGCATGACGCCGCTGGAAGTCGCCGACGCCATCAAGAAACTGCCGGGCAGCCTCGACCAGAAGTGGTACACCCGGGGTTACTACGGTTCGCTGAGTTTCAACGTGCGCGCGGTGTATCAGCGCTATCTGGGGTTTTATGACGGCAACCCGGCCAACCTCAACCCGTTGCCACCGGTGGAAACCGCCAAACGCAGCGTCGAGGCCATGGGCGGCGGCGCCGCGGTATTGGAGAAAATGCGCGCTGCGATGGCCAAGGGTGATTACCGCTGGGCCGCACAACTGGGTAATCAGTTGCTGTTCAGTGATCCGGACAACAGCGAGGCGCGCAAAGCCCAGGCCGAAACACTGGAACAAATGGGTTATCAAAGCGAAAACGCGACCTGGCGCAACATGTACCTGACCGGTGCCATGGAACTGCGCAACGGCGTACCGCCCCATGCCGGCACTTCGGTGTCGGCGGACATGGTGCGAGCGATGAGTCCGGAGATGTTCTTCGATTTCCTCGCCATTCGCCTGGACAGCGAAAAAGCCGTGGGCCACGACATGACGTTGAACTGGACCTTCGAAGACCCGAACAAGGATTTCACCCTGACGTTGCGCAACGGCGTACTGACCCACCGAGCCGGCCTCAGCCCGCAGGCCGACGCCGGTGTGAGCATGAGCAAGGCCACCCTGGAGCAGATCAGCCTCAAGCAACTGGACTTCCCGACGGCGATCCAGAAAGGCTTGGTCAAGCTGCAAGGCAATGGCAAGAAGCTTGGCGAATTGATGAGCAGCCTTGATACGTTTGCGCCGCAGTTCAATATCGTTACGCCTTAAGCCAGATCAAAAGATCGCAGCCTGCGGCAGCTCCTACATTGGAATGCTTTTCCCTGCAGGAGCTGCCGCAGGCTGCGATCTTTTGTTTCTAGACTTGTTCAACCACCGGCATCCGCCAACGCTGCTCGATCACCTCTTGCTTGGGTCCGTACAACCGCAGGATCACGGTAAACGCGCCACTGGCCGGCGTCGGCAACCAGTTGTTCGATGTTTGCGGTGCGGACGGCTGCATCACCAGCGTCAAGCCGCCGTCTGCATCCGCCTGCAACGCATCGCGGCTACTCAAGCAATAACGGTCAATCGAGTTGGCGACCAGTTGCCGATCCGGCAAGTCATACAGGGTCAGCGACCAGAACTCAGTCGCCGGTGGCAGTTGCCCCGGTGCAAAACGCAGCCGATAACCGCGCCCGCCTTGCAGCGGTTGGCCCTGATTGTCGAGCCGGGCGCCGGTGTAGAACGCCTCCTCGACGCTGTTGCCATAGATGCCGATGTTCGCCGCCACGGCTCGGTTGAGGTAATTGCCGTGCAAGGCTTCGCGAGTACCGAACAGCCCCAGCGTGGTGCGCGTTTGAGTCACTGCCGTTTGCAGTTGTAGCTGCGCATCTGCAATCCCGGCGAGCAAAGCCCCCCGCACTTCCGCAGACATCGCTGCCACATCGAATGCTTGACCGGGCACGATGCCGATCCGGGCGAAGCGTTCGCGCAAGGTCTGCTCCGATGGATGCGTCGGGCACAGTGAGAGGATCTGATTCAACGCGGCAATAAACCTTGGCCCCAAACCGGTCTTGCTGTCCCACGCTTGCCAGGCAATCGCCGGCGCGGCAAGCGGCGGCGCGCTGCCGATATACTCATGCAAGGCGCGCAAACGGTATTGCTGCTGCAACGCACGCACGGCGGGCAAGTCCTCGGCGTTTTTCAGGCCGGTACGGCCCAGGACCATGACGATCTCGGTTTCACTGCGCAGCACTGCCTTGATTCCGTTCGGCGTCGCACCTTGCCAGCCCGGCCCGACGATCAGGTAATCCCCCGCTTCACGGCCAGTGCTCAGCACGCCGACGTAGGCAAAGTTGTGGGTGTATTGATCGACCAGTTGATGCACGTAGTAGCGATCGGCATCGACCGCCGGCACGCTGAGCACCTGCGGCTCGCTGCGCAGGTCGAGCCAGGCCCAGGAGTACGGCGTGTCGTTGTTGGGCGTGACGATTTCGCGGTTGTTCGGCGTATACAACTCGCTGTAGTGACGAAAGCGATTGAAGCCACCGACATACGCCGGCGCGGCCGGATCGAGCGCCTGTTTTTCCATGGTCTGATAATGCATGAGCATCGGGTAGGCGTAGATCCACGCATCCCGGGCAATCGCTCGCAGGTCATCGGCACCGGCGGCCAGCAACCAACGCGGCAGCATCAGGCCACCGCCCAATACGCCCATGCCACCCAGTACATGGCGGCGGCTGACATTCATGTTCATGGTTCGACCCTCGCGATGGTGGGCAAACGATAACTGCCATCGAGCACCCCGCCCTTGGGCAGGTACAGGCGCAACAGCAAGTTGAAAGGACCTTCAGGCGTTGGCAGCCAGTTGCTGTGCTGCGCGGGGGCGTCGGGTTGCAGAATCAGGGTCAGGCCACCATCGGCGTCGTACTGCAAACCTGGGCTGCGATCACCCAGGGCGTAACGCTGGATCGGATTGGCAGCGAGCAATTGCGTCTTGCCGTCATACAGCGTCAGCGACCAAAACGCGCTCACCGGCGGCAATTGCCCGGCCGCGAAATGCAATCGATAGGCGTGCCGGCCATCCAGCAACTGCCCTTGGGCATCGTGCAGCGCCATCGGGTAAACCGCTTCCACCGGGTCGTTGGCGTAGATGTAGCGCCAGGCCACTGCGGCGCGCGTCAGGTCGTCGTCGCCGAATTTACCGACATTGGTCGGTGAACGCAGCCAGCCTTGTTGCTCCACCGAGATCTGGCTGGACGCCGTGCGCACCTGCTCTCGCCCGGCTTCGGCACCTTGGGTGATGGCTTCGCTCAGGTCTGCCGGCGCCTGGAATACCGCGCCGGGCGCCACGCCGATGGCCGCAAAGCGCTCAAGTTTTTTCTGTTCGCGGGTACTCCATTGATGCAATGGCGCCAGCGCGTTGAAGGTGCTGAACAGCGCCTGCGCCGGACCCTGTTTAGTGTCCTGGTAGGTCGGCAGTTGCAACGGTTGCAGCGCGGCGGGCGCCACAGAACCGGTGACGCTGGACAGCGATTGCAGGACATAGCCGGACATCAACTGCGCGGCGTCTTTCTGATCCGCCTCACCCTTGACCTCGGTGCGCCCGAGCAAAAACACCAGGCGACTGGGTGAACGAATCACCGCGTTGAAACCGCTGGGCACTTTACCCTTCCAGTCCGGCCCGACGATCAAGTAGCGCCCGGCCTGATCGCCAGTGGCGCGGGTGCCGATGTAGTCGAGGTTGTCGGTGCGCATGTCGACCAATTGAAAGCTGTAGTAGCGCCCTTTCACCACCGGCACTTGCAGCACTTGTGGTTCAGCACGCAGGTCGAGCAAGGCCCGGGAATAGAACGTGTCGTTGTTCGGCGACACCACTTTGTTGTCTTGCGGGCCGAGCAAACGCGGCTCGCTGTAGAGACGGTTGAACGGCAGCTTCGCGGCGATGGCGCTGAGCACTTTGTCGTGCTCGACGGTGGCGTAGGCAAATACATAAGCCTCTTGCGCCAGCGCCTTGGCCTGCTGCTGATCGAGGGTTGCCGCGTGAGCGGAGCCCAGGCTTGCGCCCAGGGCCAGAGCGGATATCCAGTAGCGCACGGTTGATCTCCTAACCAATGTGAAACCGCATTCCTTTGTAGGAGCTGCCGCAGGCTGCGATCTTTTGACTTTGATTTTTCAAGATCAAGATCAAAAGATCGCAGCCTGCGGCAGCTCCTACAGGGAGTGATGTGTCAGTAATGACTGGGTTACTTCGCCCAGCGCCGCAGGTCCGACGGGGTGTAGTCATCGGTCTTGGCGGCGAAGCCGACGCGCATCGGTTCGGTCTCTTCGTTGGCCAGGCCACCGGCGTAGTAGCGTCCGGAAATCAGGTCATAGGAGGTTTCCAGCACGGTGTAGGTGAAGCCGTGGTCGTACTGCTGAATCGCATGCAGTTCACCGCTGCGCCACAGTTCACCGCGGCTGTCGTACTGGTCCGACTGGGCGATCTGCCAACTGTCCTCATCGACATAGAACCGACGCTTGGCGTAGATGTGACGGGCATCCGGCTTGAGCGTGGCTTCGACCACCCACACCCGATGCTTCTCGTAACGGGCCAGATCCTGGTTGACATGGTTGGGCTTGATCACCTCGTCGTACTTGATGTCGCGGCTGCCGATCTTGTAGCTGTTGTACGGGATGTACAGCTCTTGCTTGCCCACCAGTTTCCAGTCGAAACGGTCCGGCGCACCGTTGTAGCCGTCGATGTTGTCGGCAGTGATCAAGCCATTGCTATAACGGGCGCTGTTGTCATAGGCGATCATCGGTGCACGACGCACCCGACGCTGGCCCGGCAGGTATTGCCACGCCGAACGCGGCTCGGCGACCTGGTCGATCGGCTCATGCACCAGCACTGCTTCACCGGACAAACGCGCCGGTTCCAGTACACGGCTCTTGAACATGAACAACACGTTGGAACCTGCCTCCAGGCCGCCGACGGTGTCGGCGAAGTTGATCAGCGACTGGTTGCGCACATAACTGGTGGCGCCGTTTTCACGCACCAGCGCGGCGCTGCTGATGCGCTCGTAACTGCCGCCGCGATAACGGGTCATGTGGTTCCACATCACCTCAAGGCCTTCGGTGGGCAGCGGAAACGGAATACCCCGCGCATAGTCGTGCAAGCCGTTGCCGCCGTCGGCCATGCTGGTCTTGGCGACGTTGTCTCGGCTGGCCGTGAGCACTTCCTTGGGCAGGTTGGCGCTGCGGTGGCTGGGGTAGATGTTCATCTTGTAGCTGTCCGGGAAACGCTTGAACAAGGCGACTTGACCCGGGCTGAGAAATTTCTCGTACTGCGCGACGTTCTTCGCCGTGATGGTGAACAACGGTTTTTCGGCGGCATACGGATCGCTGTAACCGCCCTTGCTGTCGACTGTACCGGCGTTGGCGGCAAGGCCTCCGGTCCAGGCCGGAATAGTGCCGTCGGCATTGGCCGCCATTTCCGATCCCATGGGTGTCAGTGTTTTGCCCAGGGCCGCCGAGTCGGTGCCTTTGGCCTGAGCCAGGCCCACGGTGCAGGCCAGGGCCAGCACGCACAATTGCATACGCATAATGGTTCTCCTTAGAAGTCTGCCTTGAAGCTGACGGATGCGAAGTCGCGGTCGTCGAGGGTGCTGTAGTCGTTGGAACCGAAGAAGGCGTTGTAGGCCAGTTCCACGCTGTAATCGTTCATGTAGGTGCCGGTCAGGCTGACGCCCATGGCTTGCTGACCTTCCTGGAACGGCCCTTGCGGATCGTAGGAATAACCCTCGACGTCATGCCGCCAGTTGAGCGCCGGGATCAGGTTGATACCCGGCAGCACATCGCTGTATTCCAGGCTGGCGCGCAGGCGATAACCCCACGACCAATCGGTGGCGAACCCCTTGTCGGTGCAGTATTGATTGGTCACACCCGACGCCACGGTGTTGCACGGCGTGCCGTTGCGCGTCGAGCTGCGACCGAACGCGGCGTTGCGGCCCAAGCGCTCGTCGCCCAGATCGTCGATGTGCACCACACCGGCCTCGCCGAACAGGCTCAGGCGCGTAGCCCCCAACACGTTGTCGATGGCTTGCGTCGCCGATGCCGTCGCCTGCCAGACACCTTTGCGCTCCCACCCGTCGTAACGGTCGCCACGGTTGATGTTGAAACCGGTCGGCAACTGCACCCAGGAACTGCCCGCCGCCCCGGTAATCACCGCGACGTTGATGTCCGGCGCGTTGATCGCCAACGGCATGTTCGGCCGGTAGCTCACCTCACCGGCCAGCGAGATTCCGGTGTTGGGCTCGACACCGTTGAGGCTGATGCCGTACAGGCGAATATCTTCGGGAAATGCCGCGGCATACGTCGGCGGCTGAACACCGCCGGGGAACGTACCGCGCACGGCGGTGTTCTTCGCATCGAGGGTGAAATACGGCAGGCGCGAGTGGTAGTTGATGAAATAAATCGCCGCTTCGGCATCGTTCAGCGCCGGGATCATCTGGCGCAAGGCAAAGCCGAACTGACCGTTGTCGGACGGCGATTCGTTACCCCGCGAAGGGGCATACAAACCGCTGGCCTGCATCTGTTGATCGGTCAACACCTGGCTCAGGTACAACGGCCCACAGCCCTTCTGGATCGCATCGCTGCTGGCGAAAAACGTGCCGCAACCATCCAGCACACTGGGCCGCCAGTTGTACTGGTAGAAGCCTTCGAGGTTGGTGGTGTCCGTCAGGCCGAAGCTGAAGGAGACCATCTCCACCGGCAACTGCCCTTCCTTGATCTCCACGCCCGGGCGGTTGAACGCCGAGACGTCCAGTGGGTTGATGACGTTGATGCCGTTCTGGATCAGCAGCGACTCGCCCCAGGACAACACCTGGTTGCCGACTTTCACGCTCAAGGGGTGCTCGGCGATCTGGAAGTCTTTCCAGACGTAAGCGTCGAGCATCTCGAAACCCTTGAACTTGGACAGGTCGTCCCAGCCTGAATCATCGAAATCCTTGAACCGCCCCTGACGGGTTTCATAGGCGTGGTCGTACCAGTATTTGAAGCGTATGAACGCGCCCTGGCCCTGGCCATCGAGACTGAAATCCGTGAGGCCCTTGAACACCTGCGAGATGGGATCGCCCTTCTCGAAATTCAGCCGGTTATCGTCGGCACTGACACTGGTGCCATTGGCCTGCACGCCTTGCGCCTGAAAGGCGTTGGCGCGGGTCATCAGGCTTTTGTCGGGGCCTTGGGTCGACCAGCTACTGCCCAGGCTCAATGTAGTTTTGGTCGACAGGCTCCAGTCTTCGTTGATGTCGAACGTGGTCGCACAGGCGGGTCCCGTCAATACGGCAATGATCGCCAGCGCAAGAGGTTGCGGGCGGGTGTGGCCAGGCCGATGCAGTCGTTGGCGGACTGTGGCGGTGGCCGAGCGTTTTTTTATCATTATTAGGCTCCGGTCAGGTTTGCTCAGCCTGGTCACGGTGCCTGAGGCGCTTTGATGACACGCAAGCGATGACTGACAAAAAGCAATCATCCTGGGGTTCTGGGTTGCAGCTTTTTGGTAGCGTACATATCCGTTGCTGCGGTAACGGTCAATTACAGCCCCAACCGAAACTGCTTCGGCGTAATCCCAAAGTGCTTACGAAACGCCCGAATAAAATTACTCGGCTGCCGATACCCAAGCCGCTCGGCAATCCGCTCGATCGGCTGATCCCCCGCCGTCAACCAATGCCGCGCCAACTCCAGACTGTCACTGCGAACATGCTGCGCAGCTTCAACCTGCCAATGCCGCAACATGCTCTGATGCAAAAACGGATTAGCCCCCAGCAACGGCTCATCAAGAGTGTCCAGCGCCATCAACAGGCACGGATGCGGACCGCGCGACACCTTGATGCCGACACTGCGCAACCACTCGCCAGCCGCCTGCTCCGGCGTCAACGTCACCCCGACAAACACCTCACCCGGCGCCCGCCCCAGCCGTCGGGCGATGTTGCGTACCAGGCTCAATGTCGCCGCATCCAGACCGAAAAAATGCGGTGCCTGATAAACCCCGCGCAAGTGCAGGCGGGCCTGGCCATCGACCTCTTCCAGATGCGCCTGCACGTAATTGGTCACACGGGGCAGGTACTCGGTGAAACACGCCAGACTGGCGCGAAGGGTCGCGGCGGAGTCCAGCAAAATGTTCAAGCCTTGCAGGCTGGTAGTCGCCATGCCGTTGACCAGTTCACAGCCAAACGTTGCGCCCGCACCCTGTCGCTCGCACTCACTCCACAACTGTTCGACCAGGTGCGCCGGAACGTGCAGCCCCTGCCCGTCCAGCCACGACAGGCAAATGCCGGCGCGTTCAAGCAATTGATCGCGACACAAACCCGACTGCTGGGCGTGGCTGAGAATGGTGCGGGTGAAGGCGCTGGAGATGAACGGTTGGCTGGTCATGGCAAGCTACGACGAGAAGACAGGCGTGTACTTATGCCAGCCCCTGTGATATCGATCCAATGCATTAAAAGTATCCGCCGAATGCAGGAGACGCATGATGGACCTACGACAGCTTCGCCACCTCGTCGCACTGGCCGATTACCGCAGTTTTGGCCGAGCTGCCGAGGCGATCAATCTCAGCCAGCCGGCCTTTAGCCGAAGCATCCAGACCCTGGAACGGGATCTCGATTGCCTGCTGGTGGAGCGCAGCAGTCGTGAATTCCGTCTGACCGGTCAGGGCGAACTGGTGCTGCAACATGCCCGGCGCCTGCTCGCCGGCAGTCAGGCACTGCACAACGAAATCACTCAATACAACGGCCTCACCGGCGGCGAACTGCGTTTCGGTTGCGGCCCTTATCCGGCACAACTGCTGGTGCCCGAAGCCTTGGCGCAATTCATCCAGGCCCATCCGGCAATCCGCATCAGTTTCCATCAGGGCGACTGGGAACAACTGGCGCTGTGGTTGCGTGAGCAACAGATCGAATTCCTGGTGGCCGACGCGCGCCATTTCACTGGTGATCCGCAATACCTGGTGCAGCTGTTGCGCCCTCGACGCGGGCGCTTTTTCTGCCGTGTCGATCACCCCTTGGCCCAGCGTGAAAACCTGTCCTTGCGCGCCCTGCTCGACTACGCCGTGGTGGGCACACGCATTCCGCCGATGATTCGCAAGATCCTCGCCGATGCTCAGGGCGAGCCGGACTTCAACCCCAGTGTCGAATGCGCCCAGTTCGATGCCATCTGCCGCGTGGTGAGGCGCTCCGACGCAGTGGGCATCGCCACCATGGAAGCCCTGGCCGAACAGGTCGAACAGGGGCTGATACAGCTGCTTAGTTTTGACGATATCCCCAGCGACGACCCCGGATTGCTGCTGCACTATGGCATTGTCAGCCGCGTCGGTTATTCCCTGACACCGGCGGCGTTGGCGATGGTGGAGGCGATTGTGCGGGTCGACGAATATTTATTGGCAGGAATGCCACGCCCCCTGTAGGAGCTGCCGCAGGCTGCGATTTTGCCTTTGAAACAAGATCAAAAGATCACAGCCTGCGGCAGCGCCTACAAAGTGCTTTTAATGGCAAGTTTAGGCGCGGCGTGCCAATGCTTGCGTGGTGCGAGGTTCGCCCAATGCGCGCAGCAAACAATGCATCGCCTCTTCGCGGCTGCGTTCGAAGCGATAGCGGGCCTCGATGTACAGCGCCAGTTTCAGCTGCACCGGCTCATCCAGTGGCAATGGCACCTGATGCAAGCCCAACACTGTGGCTACGCGGCTCGGCAGGCTCATGCCGAACGGTTGCCGGTCGGCCATCAATTTCGCCGCCAGGGTGCTTTGGGTGCTCACCGCCAAAGTACGGCGCAATCCCTTCAGGCCGAGTTGAAGATCCACAGGGCTGAGCCCGTCGCGGCGGCTGGAGATCTGGATCTGCGGTTGTTGCAGGTAGGCCTCCAGCGTGCGCGGCGGCTCCTTCAACGCGGCGCCATAGGCAAACACGTAGTGATCGGCCGGGAGCACTTGTTTGTGCAGGCCGGCCAAACCGGCCAGGGGCTGGTCGAGGTCGATCAGGATGTCCAGTTTGCCACTCGCCAGTTCCTGCAAGGCGTCGCGTCGCCGAGGCTGGAAGTAGCGGACCTGCCAGTCGGCATGGGGCGATTCAAGCAAGGCATCGAGCAACACCGGTTGCAGGCAGTCCAGGCAACTGACGCGCAACAGCGGATTGTTTTGCCGTGCGGCGGGAATCATCCGCAAGCCATCGCGCAAGGACTCCAGTGCAGCGCGCACGTAATCAGCCAGGCGATGGGCGACCAGCGTCGGGGTCACGCCCAGGCGACTTTTGATGAACAGCGGATCACCGCACAACTCGCGCAGACGGCGCAGCGCATTGCTCATGGCCGGTTGCGACAGGCACATCACTTCAGCGGCGCGGGTGACACTGCGCTGCTGGTAGATCGCATCGAAGGCGAGCAGCAGGTTCAGGTCGAGCTGGCGTAAATCAAGCATGGTCTTGCTCCGGCAAATCGCTTAACGTCGAGCAGCCTAACCAGTGTTTCGCCAGACGCCGTGAGCCCTACATGACAAAAAGCGATCAGGCATCGGACAATCAACCTTTGCCCAATGCGTTCTACGCCCCGACCTTGCTGCCAGCCATCGAAGAACTGCTGGCGCGCGGGGTTGCCCGGGAGCGTATCGAAGCGTTGTTCCGCCGCAGCCTGTTCGAATTGCGCACGCCGTTCATGCGCGTGCCGCTCTTTCTGTCGCGGCGTTTCTGGGCGTTTGCGCTGGAGCAGACCGGCGATCCGTTGATCGGTCTGGCGGCAGGTCGGCGCTTTGTTTCCACGGCCACCAATGGCCTGACGTATTTGTTCGACGTGGCCGCGTCACTGGACAGCGCGTGCCAGTATTTCGTACGTTTTTTCCCATTTTTCAACGGCCACTTTGAAGCGCGCATTGTGCGCGGCGAGCACGATGTGCAGCTGCAATTGCTCGACCGTGGCAGCGTCAGGGCCGGCGCGCCGACCGCTGATTACATCCTCATCAGCCTGTGCAGCATGCTGCGGCGCAAGTTTCTGGCCAGCGGCCTCGGACGTGATCCGATCCTCGGCGTCGACCTGGCATCTGCCTGCACGCACAACCCTGGACAGCACGAGCAAGCACTGCGGGTGCCAGTACGCTGGGGGGCGCCACAGCATGCGATCCGCCTCGACCCGCAACTGTTCGTCACGGCGCTGACGCCCGGCAATCATGAACTGGAGCAGACCCTGATCGAACTGCTGGAGCAAACCCGCCACAACAGCGAGCCGACCTTGCTGGAACAGGTCAGTGATCACCTGATCGCCGACCTCGCCAACGCCAACTGGCAGCAGTTCTGCACCGCCCAGCATTTGATCGAGCGCACCGCAGCGCGTCGTTTGAAGGCGTTGGGCTGGAGTTTTTCAGAGGTGCTGGATGAGTATCGCCGCTGCCGTGCCGAAGACTATTTGCAGGCGGTGGATCTGGAGTTGGTGGAGATTTCCGACCGACTGGGTTACAGCGATGTGCAGAGTTTCAACCGGGCGTGTTTGCGGTGGTTGGGCTGTGCGCCGGGGGTGTATCGGGCGCGGTGTGGGCAGGCTCTGAACTTGAGTTGATTGGACCGACGCCATCGCGAGCAGGCTCGCTGCCACATTGAAATGCATTTCACATGTGGCAGCGAGCCTGCTCGCGATAGGGCCAGACCAGGCTACCAAAACCTCACTGCCCCACTGCCACACTGGACCCCGCCTGCTCCGGTGTCACAATGCTGTTGAGGTCGATGTGTTTCCACTCGGGCTTGGCGCCCAGCCGCGCATTGAACCGATAGTTGAAGGTGAAATCATCACCTGTGGCCACGTTCAACGGTTTGCCATACACCGCCTCCACTCCCGCCAGGTCGTAGCCCATCAACTGCAGCAAGGTCGGGAAGATGTTGTAGTGGCTGGAGCGATCCTTGTTGCCGACCAGCTGCGCCTGCCAGTCTAGGGTTTTCAAACCGCTGCCCTGGATCACCACCAAAGGCACCAGACCTTCTTCCTCCACCGGGTCGCCACCGCAATGGGTGTTCAGGCCAGGGTTGCCGCGCTCATGCAAGTCCTGTCCGTGATCGGAGGTGTAGATCAGCAGCGCGTTGTTCAAATTAGCCTGGGCGAACACCCGCGAGAAAAACTCCCCGACATTCCACAGCAAGGTGTTTTTGTAGGCATTGCGGTACAACACCCAGTCATCGGGCTGGCCGTTGAAACCATCGCGCTTGCCGGTGTCGGCCACTTCGACGAATTGCCCCCGCGGCAGCGTCGGTCGGTAAGCCATGAAGGCGTCCGGGTATTTGTCATGCACGGGAAAGTGTGCGCCGACCTTGTTGATCACCACCAATTGCGCCTTGTCGTCGTTGAGCAGTTCGATCAGTTTCGCCGCTGCGGCCATGTCGCGGTCGCGCACGCTGGTCTGGTCGAATTGCACGAACTCGTCGATGTCCTTTTTCTCGGTGTCGTTCATCAGGTTCTGCAGATTGCCGCCGGTACGTTGCGCGTCAATGTAGACCGTGCGCAGGCCCGCCTTTTTCGCGTACTGCCAGATCGACGGCAGCGTGCTGTTGATGCGCATGTAATCGCCGCGAGTACCGCCGTAACGCAAGGTGATGTTGGTGTCGGCGCTGCAATTGGCGATTGAAGCGGCGTAGCCGTAGTTGAAGATGTCGACCCCGGGGCGCGGCTCTTTCAGGTTGCTGTGCACGCCGAACGGCGCGTTGATGTCGAGGTAATTGCCGGAGATGCTTTCGTCGATGATCAGCACAATGTCGTGGCTCACCGCTTGATCGACGCGCGTCAGGCTCACCGGTTCGCGCGGGCCAACGGTGTTATGCAGGGATTCGTAGGCGAACAGGTTCAGATAGGCCAGTGGCGTGTACATCTGCGGCAGGCCACGTGCGCCCTCACCCGCGCGCACGAACAGCACCGCACTCAGGAGCAACACACCCAGCAGCGGCGCCGCCACCAATACCGGGCCGGACACGGGAAAGCGTCGCCGTGGCTTGAGGCCGACACCTAGCAGCAGCGGCAAACCGCCGAGCACGCCGCTGATGATTGCATCGCGGTACTGGATGATCGCTTCCTGGATGAAGCCCCCCGAGTACACCAGCGAGACGAAGCTGCTGTAGGTCAGGTAATCGGCGGTGACTTTTGAATACACATCAAAAAACACGGCCGAGCCAAATATCGCCAATGCAAATAAATGTCTAATAAATGTTTGGCGAATGTGGGCCGACATCAACAGTGCAACTGTCAATACGACGAACATTCCGACAAATAAAACTAACGGAAAGGTTATTCCGATCGCACTGATACGCCCAAAGTAATAGTCGTAATGGGTAATCAAATAGACAGCAATTAATATTTCTTTGATATATCGAATCATAGACATTCCCAAACTCTTTCACGGCGAGGGTCAATAAGTAGTCGGCCATTTTTTGACACTAGCACCTTGCCATCAAAGCGCAAGAAATGACGCAAACGAGACGAAAGCGTCAAAAAATAATCGTCTCAAATCTGACACACTCAAGTGCCTACAAGCCTTGTATTTCAAGCCTTACGACCGTTTATCGCTTTCCTGAAAATTGTTCATGCTGCTTAAAATCACGGTAAACCCAACTGCGGCAAGCCTTTGATGGCAATTGGCCCCCCAAAACCGGGGGTGTCTTACACTTTTAACATGTCATTTTGCTGACACGGTTTTCCAAGGCTGGGCTATACCCCTTTTGACAGTCTCATTTCTGATCTTTCCAGCGAACTTACGAGGCACGCCAATATGGACGTGAGCGTATTTGGTACGGGCTATGTTGGCCTTATACAAGCAGCGGCACTGGCCGATGTCGGACATCGTGTCTTATGTGTCGACATTGATCCCAATAAGATCAAGCAACTTCAACAGGCCGTACCGCCGATCAGTGAACCGGGACTTTCCGGCACGCTGGAAGAAAACATCAAGGCCGGTCGTTTGCTCTTCTCCACCCAGGCCAGCGACGCGGTCGAACACGCCGAGCTGATTTTCATCGCCGTCGGCACGCCTGCTGATGAAGACGGCTCCGCCGACCTGACTCACGTGCTGAATGTGGCCCGGCAGATCGCCAGTTACATGGAGGCTGATCGCACCCTGATCATCAAGTCTACAGTGCCGGTCGGCACCGCTGACCAGGTCGCCGCCTCCGCTCTCAAGGAACTGCAACGCAGGGACAAGGGCGCGCTGAAGGTGCGGGTGGTGTCCAACCCCGAATTTCTCAAGGAAGGCAGCGCCCTGGCCGACTGCATGCGCCCGGACCGGATCATAGTCGGCACCGACGATGACGAAGCCCGCAACCAGATGAGCGAGTTGTACGCGCCCTTCTGCCGCAACCATGAAAAGCTCATGTTCATGGACAACCGCAGTGCCGAGCTGACCAAGTACGCCGCGAATGCGATGCTCGCCACCCGCATCAGTTTCATGAACGAACTGGCCAACCTTACCGAATTGCTGGGTGCCGACATCGAAGCGGTGCGCAAAGGCATCGGTTCGGACCCGCGCATCGGCTACCACTTCATCTATCCCGGTTGCGGCTTCGGCGGTTCGTGCTTCCCCAAGGATCTGCGCGCCCTGCTGCACACCGCCGAACACAACGGCATGCCCCTGCGCCTGTTGCGCAGCGTCACCGACGTCAACGACAGCCAGCGCCACATCCTGTTCAGCAAACTCAAGGCGCAGTTCCCGCAAGGGCTGGCCGGCAAGTCCATCGCGATCTGGGGTCTGGCCTTCAAGCCCAACACCGATGACATGCGCGAAGCGCCCAGCCGCTATCTGATGGATGCCCTGTGGGCCGAAGGCGCCAGCGTGCAGGCCTATGACCCGGAAGCCATGTCCGAATGCCGGCGTATTTATGGCTATCGCAATGACCTGCACCTGTGCGCCACCCGCGACGACACCCTCGAAGATGCCGACGCACTGGTGATCTGCACCGAATGGAAAAACTTCCGCGTGGTCGACTTCGACCTGCTGGCGAGCAAGCTGCGTTCGCGGGTGATCATCGACGGGCGCAACCTCTACAACCCGGAACACGTCGCGGCGGCCGGCCTGCACTACAGCGGCATCGGCTTGCGTCACGTCGTACCCGAGGCGCCACGCCCATGAAGATTCTCGTGACCGGAGCGGCCGGATTCATTGGTGCCCATTGTGTGTTGCGGCTGTTGCGCGACGGGCATCAGGTGTTCGGGCTGGATAATTTCAACGATTACTACGACCCGCAACTCAAGCACGATCGCGTGCAATGGGTGCAGGAGCAGGTCGGCCATTTCCAGCTTTCAACGGTTGACCTGGCCGATGCTCCGGCCATCGAGACACTGTTTGCCCAAGAACAACCCGAAGTGGTGATTCACCTCGCGGCCCAGGCGGGCGTGCGCTACTCCCTGGACAATCCCCGGGCCTACCTCGACAGCAATCTCAATGGTTTCCTCAACATTCTCGAAAGCTGCCGCCGGCACCCGGTCGAGCATTTGATCTACGCCTCTTCCAGTTCGGTGTACGGCGCCAACCAGCACACGCCGTACTCGGTGCAGGACGGCGTCAATCACCCGCTGTCGCTGTACGCCGCGACCAAGAAAGCCAACGAACTGATGGCCCACAGCTACAGCCACCTGTTCGGCATTCCTTGCACTGGCCTGCGTTTTTTTACCGTGTACGGCCCTTGGGGCCGGCCGGACATGTCGCCGATCCAGTTCGCCCGGGCGATTGCCGAGGGCCAACCGTTGAAGCTGTTCAACTACGGCGAGCATCAGCGCGACTTCACCTACATCGACGACATCATCGAAAGCATCGCCCGGCTGATCGACCGCGCGCCACAAGCCAACGCTGAGTGGGACCGTGAACAACCGGACCCGGCCAGCAGCATGGCGCCTTGGCGGATCTACAACATCGGCGGCCAGCACCCGGTAGAGCTCAAGGATTACCTGGCCTTGCTGGAAAAACACCTGGGGCAAAAAGCCCGGGTCGAGTTGCTTCCACTGCAACCCGGCGATGTGCTGAACACCTGCGCCGACGCCAGCGACCTGGCCCGCGCCACCGGTTTCCAGCCCCGTATCGAGCTGGATGAAGGACTCGGGCGGTTCATCGCCTGGTTTCGTGACTACTACCCACTGCCTATCGCCCACGCGCCGCTCGCGGCTGAATTCCAGCGGAGGACTGCTCAATGACTGGACATGAAAAAGGTGTACCCATCCAACACCTGCGCCGTGACAAGCGCCTGGACCCCGAACACCGAATGCGTCTCGATGCGGCCATTCACATGCAGGGTCGCGGCTGGGTGACGGGCCGTGACGGTGGCCGGCCATGGACGTTGTCACGCACCAACCGGGTGTTCGCCTGTTTCGGTGCGCTGGTGATTTTGCTGTTGATCTCGCCAGTCCTGCTGGTGTTGGCACTGGCCATCAAGCTCACCAGCCAGGGCCCGGTGATGTTCGTGCAGAAACGCACCGGCTATCGCGGCCGGATGTTCGGCATGTACAAATTCCGCACCATGGTGGCCAACGCCGAGGAGCTCAAGGAGTCGCTGCGGCACCTGAACAAACACGGTGCCGACGCCATCGACTTCAAGATCGACAAGGACCCGCGCATCACCGGCATCGGTGGTTTCCTGCGGCGCACCAGCCTCGACGAACTACCCAACCTGATCAATGTGGTAACTGGCGACATGCGACTGGTAGGCCCACGGCCAACGTCGTTCAACGCCTACCGCTACAAGGACAATCATCTCGCTCGCCTGAGTATCTACCCCGGCATGACCGGTCTATGGCAGATCTCCGGGCGCAGCAATATCGACTTCGACCAGCGCGTTGAGTTGGACCTCAGCTATATCGCCGAGCAGAGCCTGCTGCTTGATCTGAAGATCCTGTTGAAAACCCCCTTCAAAGTATTCAGCGGCCACGGAGCAAGCTAATGGACGGTTCAACTGCAAAAAGCCTCAGCATCGCCAACCCGAGCGAGTCCAACCTGACATCCGCCGTGCTCGATCAGGATCTGCGCATCCTGTTTCTGACCGCGGCCAACCCCGGCGCAGGCACCACCACCAGTGCCCTGGCGCTGGCCAGCCAACTGGCGCAAATGAGCAGCGGCCTAGTGCTGCTGGTCGACGCCAGCCAGTCCTCGACCAACCTCACCCAGCAACTGGGGCTGAGCAAGGAGCGCGGTTTTCGCGACCTGCTCTTCAACGAGCAGAGCCCGCCGCTGTTGCAGGACTGCGTGGTGAATGTGTCGAGCCTGCCCTTCCACGTCTTGCCGTTCGGGCGCTTCTCGCGGGGCACTGAACACCTGACGCCGGAGCGCCTGAGCCCGTTGCTCGATCAGCTCGGCAGTCAGTACCGCTTCGTGGTGATCGACGGTGACGCGGTGTATTCGGCCGCCGACACGCTGGTCATCAGCACTCAGGTGGACGGCGTGATCATGGTCGTGCGCTCTGAAGACACGCGCTGGGAAGTGGCGCAGGCGGCGGTTCAGCGCCTCACCCAGGCCGGGGCGAAACTGGTTGGCAGCGTGTTCAACCGGCGCAAGTACTACATGCCCAAGTGGCTGTACAAAAACCTGTAAGCCAACGCAAAAAGGATGACGCCATGAACGCCAAGATGCTTGTCCTGCTGTTGCTGCCGCTTGCAGGTTGCACCAGCACTTCCGAAACCCAGAACATGCCGGTGAATATCCTCACGGCCTCACCCGCCAACGCCCAGGCCACCGACATGCCCAAGATCGAACAGACCTTGCGGCCCCAGGATGTGCTGGACGTGATCTTCCACATCAGCACCAGTGGCTCGGACGCCTACCGCGTACAGTCCGGTGACCAGATCGGCCTGAACTTCACCGCCGCCAGCCAGCTCAACGGCAACCAGTTGGTGCTGCCCGACGGCACCATCGAACTGCCGGGCGCCAACACTTCGGTGAAAATCGCCGGGCTGACCAGCGAGGAAGCGCGCCAGGAAATCCAGCGTGCCTATCAGCGCAAACAACTGTTCCAGCCCAACCGTAATCAGCTGACCGTGCAAATCATCAGCCCGCTGACCAACGAGCAAAACCTCAAAAGCGCGCTGAACCACCCGGCCACCGGCATGAGCCGGGAGATCACCGTGGGCACCGACGGCTACGCCAGTTTTCCGGAGATCGGCGCCGTGCCGCTGCAAGGCATGACCGTCAACCAGCTGGAAGCTTTCCTCAACAAAAAGTACGCACAACTGCCGGGGCGAATGACCGTCGACGTGCTGCTCAAGTCCACCGCGGGTAACGAGATCTACGTGCTCGGTGAAGTCGGCCAGCCGGGTTCCTACCCGATCCGCCGTCCGGTCTCGGTGCTCGAAGCCCTGACGCTGGCCCGTGGTTCCAACGTCAAGGCGCGCCTGGACTCCGTCGTGATCATGCGCCGCAACGGCAATCAGGTTGAAGCCCGTCGCTACGACGTGGAAAAAGCCCTGGCCGGCGATGCCTCGCAGATCGCCTACCTGCAGCCGGACGACATGCTCTAT
Organism: Pseudomonas azerbaijanoccidentalis; assembly: GCF_019145495.1. Classification (GTDB taxonomy): domain Bacteria; phylum Pseudomonadota; class Gammaproteobacteria; order Pseudomonadales; family Pseudomonadaceae; genus Aquipseudomonas; species Aquipseudomonas azerbaijanoccidentalis. Next base: position 1,376,000 of record NZ_JAHSTU010000001.1, read on the forward strand.
GTGCCCAAGACCAAACTGGCCAGCGCCGGTGAGCTCGCGCGGCAACTGGCGGATGTGGTGCTGTTCCAGGGTGTGGGCTTCAGCTTCGGCTACCGCGTCGATAACAAAGACAGTGACGACTAACTTACTCTCAGGTGACCCGACATGAATCCAAAGGAAAACTACCTGCACGAGTTCTTCAGGATCTTCTTCGCCAACAAACAATTGGTGAAGCGTGTATTCCTGGTCTTTGCAGTGATCGCACTGGTACTGCCGTTGGTGCTCAAACAGAGCTTCGATATCACCGCCCAGGTGATCGTGCAGTCGAAAAAACTCTCGCAGGGTGACGCCACCACGTCGCTGAATCAGGAGAACGCGCAGTTCATTCCACCGTCGCTGGCCGACATGGAAACCGAGAGCAACATCCTGCGCTCACCGGCGCTGATTCGGCAGACCATCAGCGAGCTGCGGGACAAGGGTGAATACACCCCGCCTCCCGGCATGCTCAACAAACTGCTGGCGCAACCGTTCAAGAACTACGTCAGCACCCCACTGCGTGAGCACGTGATCAACCCGATGAAATCGGCGCTGGGCATGGAAACCGATCCAGTACGCGACACCACGCTCGACGCCCTGACCCAACAGGCCATGGACAGCCTGAAGATTGAAACCCTGCCGGGCTCCAACGTGATCTCGATCATCTACAGCTTTCCTGATCCTTCCCAGGGCACCAAGTTTGTCGCGGCGCTGCTGCAAAACTACCTGGTCAGCCGTCAGGCGCTGCAATCGATCGACTTGCCGCAGAGCTTCTACGAAACCAAGAAGATGCAGTATCAGGTGCGCCTCGATGGACTGGAAAACAATCGGCAGGATCTGCTGGGCGCTATCGGTGCATCCGATCCCAAGGAAGAGATTACCTTCCGCCTGAACGCGATCAACACCGAGGAGCAAGCGCTCAACCTGTACCGCGACCGCTTGCTGCAAAGCCAGCGCTGGCTCGATTACCTGAAAACCAGCCTGGCCGCCGCCAGCAATTCCAAGCTCAACGACTACACCTTCCCCTACACCTTCACCACCACCGTGGATAACGTTGCCTTCGAAGACCGCGAGATCAAACAGATGGGTGAAGCGCTGACCACACAAGTCAGCCGCTACATGAACGACCTCGCCATCTTCCAGCCAAGCAGTGAACCGATGCTGCTGACCCGCGAGCAAATCGCCCGCACCCGTCAGCAGTTCCTCAAAGTGGTGAGCAACCGGATTCAGGAACGCACCAATGACCTGGCGATTGTCAGCTCGGTGATCGACCAGAAAACCGCGCGCATTGCCGAGTTCAAGAACCGCATCCACCAGTTGCAGGAAACCCAGAGCAAGCTGCGCCAGGTGGACACCGAGATCGACGCCTTGCACGCGGCGTTCTCCACCTACGCCCAGCGCTTTGCCGAAAGCAGCACGGCCCGTTCGCTGGACAACGACCTGTCCAACGCCCGGGTGCTGAGCCCACCGTTCGAACCGACCGAGGCGGCGTTCCCCAAACCGCTGCTGATCATTCCGTTCGGCTTGTTCACCGGGCTGTTGCTGGCGATTGCCTTCGTCTACGTGCGTGAGTTCTTCGATCACCGCTTCAAGCACCCAGCGCAAATCACCCACGAACTGGGCTTGCCGGTGCTGTTGGTGATCAACGATCAAAACGTCGAGCCCAGCAACCCGCACAAGAACTGGAGCGTGCCGAGCTTCGTCCATTGGGTGCGCAATTGAACGCGCCCCTGTCGTCCGGGCACAGCAGCCCTTCACTGCCGATCATTCATTTGCTCAGCAGTGGCGGCTTCTATGGGGCCGAGCGGATGTTGCTCGACCACTGCCTGGCGACACCGGGGCAACATCAGGTGTTGTTTCTCGATGCACCGTACGAATTGCTCGCACGGTTTCGCGAGGCGGGGGTCGACTGTCGCGGTTGCACCGGTCTTGGGGCGTTGCTCGCGCATTTGCGTGAGCGACGGGCCGAGCGGCCGCTGATCAACACGCACAACTTCAAGGGTTTGTTGTTCGGCTGGGTGGGCGCGAGCTTGTTGCGCCTGCCGCTGGTGATCACGCAGCACGGTTTCACCCCGCGCAGTCGCAAGCAGAAGTTCTACACCTGGCTGAGCCTGCAACTGTGCCGCACCGCGTCGGTCAATCGCGTGGTCTGTGTCGCCGAAAGCATTGCCGCGCTGCACCGTCAGGCCAGCGTCTGTGCGGAGAAACTGCAAGTGATCCCCAACGGCCTGCCGGCCGCCAACGATCTGCAACCGCACAACGCCCAACGGCAACGCTGGCTGGCCGGTTACGTCGGGCGCTTGAGCAGTGAAAAAGGCCCGGACCTGTTTCTCGACGCATTGATTCCGTTGTGTCAGCAGTACCCGCAACTGGACGCCGTGATGCTCGGCGACGGCCCGGAACGGGACAGCCTGTTGGCGCGAATCAATGAGGCCGGTTTGCAGGCTCGCATCACATTGCCGGGGTATCAGACCGACATGCGTGCGTGGTGGCGGCAACTCGATGCGCTGGTGATCAGCTCGCGCACAGAGGGTACGCCGATGATTCTGCTCGAAGCCATGCAGGCCGGGGTGCCGGTGGTGGCGTTTGGCGTCGGCGGGATTCCCGATGTGCTGGAAGACCGGCACAACGGCCTGCTGGCGACACCCGCCGACAGCGACGCCCTCGCCCGGCAGATTGGCACCCTGCTGCGTGAACCGGCGCTGGCGCACCACCTGATCGACAACGCACGACGCACACAACTGGATCGCTACGACCTCAAGGCCCTGGCCGAACGCTGGTCGCAGCTTTATATCCGTACTGCACGGGAGGCACGCGCGTGATTTTTCCGCTCTCGATCGTCAGTTTTCTCGGTCTGGCCTGCCTTGCATTGCTGGCCAGCCCTTATCCATTTCTGGCGCCGGGAGCGGTGTTGGGCCTGGTGGGAGTCGCCGTGCTGTACCGCAAACCGGCGTGGGGCCTGTTGGGCATCGCCGCGCTGGTGCCGCTCGAAGGGTTCTTCAAGGACAACGCGCTGTCGGGCACCAAGCTGATCGGTGCGTCACTGGCGCTGATCCTGATGCTGCAACTGGCGATGCACCAGATTCCCTCGGACCGCCTGCGCAGCAACATCTGGCGTTTCCTGATCGGCTTCATGGCGCTCTACCTGCTGAGCATGCTCAACACCGATGACCTGGGCATGTCGCTGGGGCATCTGCGGGAGCTGAGCGTCGGCCTGATCCTGTTTGTGATCACGCTGTTGATCGGCCGTGAAATGAACCTGGACCTGTTCGCCAAACTGGTCACCCTCAGCGTCACCCTGACCTGCGCGCTGGCGATGTTTTCCAGCAAATACCAGGACCAGGGCCGCGCCGCCGGGCTGCTGGAAGACCCGAACGCCTTTGCCATGCTGATCGCGTTTGCCGTGCCGTTGGCATTGCTGCTGGTGATCCGCTCGCCGAACCTGCTGCATCGCCTGTTCTGGCTGGGTTGCTTCATCTTGCTGCTGGGCGGCATGACCAAGACCGAGTCCCGCTCAGGGCTGGTGGTGTTGTTTCTCAGCCTGATCATTGGCGCCTGGCACTACCGCGCCCACCTGACACGCATTCGCCCGCGTCACCTGGGCTTTGCCATGCTCGGGCTGGCCATCATCATTCCCTTGGCCATCTACGCGATGCCCCCCGGTTACGTCGCGCGCATCCAGTCCTTGAGCATCCTGAGCTCCGGCGCCAAGGCGCAGGACGAATCCCTCGGCCGTCGCGCGTCGTACATCGTCGTCGGTAGCGGCATGATCCGCGAAAACCCGCTGCTGGGCACCGGCCCAGGGACCTTCCCGTTGCACTACGCCACCACCGGTTACGCCAAGGCGTTTTCCGCCAACCGCAAAATCGGTGACCTGTACCGCCGCGCTCACAACACCTACCTGGAGATCTTCAGTGAACTGGGGATTCCCGCCGGCCTGTTGTTTGTCGGCATGCTCGCCCTCGGCTTGTACAACATGATGCGCGCCCGCCGCGCCTGGATGCAGCGCCGCAACTGGCAGCAGGCTGACATGATGACGCACCTGGGCATGAGTTTCCTGTCGCTGACGCTGTTCTTGATGTTCCTCAGTGCCCCGAACCAAAAGTACGTGTGGATCATGCTCGCCCTGACCAGCGTCCTGCGTTTGAAAGCCGAAGAAAGTCCAATCCCGGAGGCCAAGGCATGAGCCGCGTCAGTATCGTCATCCCGATGTACAACGAAGCCCGGCACATCGCCCGGACCTTGCTCGCGGCACAACACGCCGCCGATGCCGCCGGCATGGAATGCGAGTTGATCGTGGTCGACAACGGCTCCAGCGACCAGGGGCCACAGATTGCCCGGCAATTCGGCGCGCAGGTGCTGGTCGTTCCCGGCGTGCTGATCGGTGCCCTGCGCAACCGTGGCGCCGAGATCGCCACCGGTGAATGGCTGGCCTTCATCGACGCCGATATTGAAATGCCCGAAGACTGGCTCACTCATCTGTTGAAGCTGGAGGACGCCGGCGTTGCCGACGTGTTCGGCCTGGACTTGCACACCCCGGCCCAAGCGCCGTGGTACGCCACCGCTTGGCAACGACGCACCTTGCGCCCCTCCCGTCATACGGTGCAGACCGTGGACTGGCTGCCCAGCGCCAACCTGCTGATGCGCCGCGCATGGTTCGACAAGGTCGGCGGTTTCAACGAAACCCTGCGCACCGGTGAGGACAAGGATTTCACACTGCGCCAGAGCGCCAACGGTGCACGGCTGATGTCGATCAACGAAAACATCGCCCTGCACTGGGGTTACGAAATGAACTGGCGCGAGTGGATGGGCAAGGAAATGTGGCGTCAGGGCAGCCACCTGCAACTGTTGCGCACCCATGGCATGAGCCTGCGCCTGCTGCGCTTTCCACTGCTGTCACTGTGTGCCTGGCTGCTGGACCTCATGGCGATTTCTGCGCTGTTCAACGGCTTTCCTCACCATGCGCTGCTCATGGTGCTGCTGACCACTGTCCCGGCGCTGGTATTGAGCGTGCGCCAGACCGCCAAGCACCGTAACCCGTGCCTGACCGTACAACTTTGGGGCCTGCATTGGGTGCGCCTGCACCTGGCTGGCGCCGCTTTCATTCTCAGTCTGTGTCATTGGAATGCCAGGAGGCCCGCCCGTGGCTGAACTCATTTTCTGGTTGTGCCTGTTATTACCGGTCTACGCCTACCTCGGCTACCCGTTGTTACTGACCTTGCTCGCGCCGTTCTTTGCCGCGCGCCGGCACGGTCCGGCGGCGCCGATGGACGTGAGCATTGTAATTGCCGCGCACAACGAGGCGCGGCACATCGAAGAAAAACTGCGCACCGTGCTGGCCCAGGATTATCAAGCGCGCACGCTGCAAATCATTCTGGCGAGCGACGGTTCCACCGATGACACCGTGGCGTGCGCGCGCAAGGTCATCGATCCGCGCATCACCGTGCTCGACCTGCCGCGTCAGGGCAAGGCGGCGACGTTGAATGCCGGCGCCGCACTGAGCACGGGCGAGATTCTGGTATTCACCGATGCCGACAACCAATGGTCCCAGGACACCCTGGGGCATTTGCTCGCACCGCTGGCCGACCCTCAAGTGGGCGCTTGTGCCGGGCACATGCTGATCCCCGTGACCGGCAAGGGCCTGAGCATCGGCGACAGTCTTTATCGGCACTACGAAGGCTGGCTGCGCTACGTGGAAAACCGCACCGGGTGCATGGTGTCCGCCGACGGCGCCCTGCTCGCCTTGCGCCGCGAGTTGTTCCAGAACGTGCCGGCGGAGGTCAACGACGATTTCTTTATCAGCACCTGCGCGCCGGTGGCGTTCAAGCGAATCATCTACGTGCCCGAAGCCCGGGTGATCGACACTGGCGTCGATGAGGCCGACAAGCAATTTCGCCGTCGCCAGCGGGTCACCGTGGGCGGTTTGCAGAGCCTGGCCCAGCGCCGCGAACTGCTCAATCCGCTGAAGCATGGCCTGTATGCGATTGCCTTGATCAGCCACAAGCTGATCCGTCGTCTGGCGCCGATCCTGTTGTTGCCGCTGCTGCTCAGCAACTTCTGGCTGTGGGACGACCATGGTTTTTATCGCCTGAGCCTGATCGCGCAATTGCTCGGATACACGGCAGCCATCGCCGGTTTGCTCGACTCGCAGCACCGCTTGCCCAAACCCTTTCGCCTCGCCGCGTTCCTCCTGGTGACTCTCGCCGGAATGAGTATCGGTCTGTGGCAATTCCTGCGCGGTCAGCGTTATGCGCAATGGAACCCCGAGCAAAATCGTTGAGAGGCACGCGCCATGGCGATCAAGCAATTACTCAAACGCACCAGCGGCTGGCTGTACCTCAATTCCTCGGTGGGCCGCCAGCAACTGCATGGCGCCGGAGTGATCCTGATGCTGCATCGGGTGCTGGCCGACGACAACGCCGCCAACCTGCCTCACCGCAATGAACTGTGCGTCGGGCCTAAGGCCTTTGAACACCTGCTGGGCTGGTTGAAAAAGCATTTCGATTGCGTGCCGTTGATGGACATCCTGCAACCGGGCAGCCTCAGGTCCGAGCGGCCGAAAGTGGCGTTGACCTTCGATGACGGCTGGCGCGACAACGCGGTGAATGCCTACCCGCTGTTGCAGAAATATCAGGTGCCGGCGAGCATTTTCCTGTCCACCGATTTCATCGGCAGCCGCCAGCGTTTCTGGTGGGAAAGCATTGGTGAAACCCTGTGGAACAGCCACGGCGAAAAGGCCCGCGCACATTTGATCGAATGTTTGCAGCAGTTGGGGCGTCCGTTGCCGGTGTTGTGCGACGACCCGGATGCACAACGCCGCAGCCTGGCCCTGCTGCACTTTCTGCAAGCGCTGAAAACCCTTTCGCCCCAGGACCTCAATCACCTGACCGACGCGTGCCCGCAAGAGTCATTGCCGCAAGCGCTGGACTGGCATCAGGTACGCTCGCTGGAGGCCAGCGGCCTGATCCGTTTCGGCCCCCATGGCGCCAGTCACGCGATCCTCACCGGCCTGGATGATCAAACCCTGGACGAAGAACTCAGCCGCAGCCGCCAGGCACTGTTGAACGGTTGCAACCGGCCGCTGCCGGTCTACTGCTACCCCAATGGCGACAACGACGAGCGCGTGCGGCAACACGTGGCCGACCATGATTTCCCGTTTGCCCTGGGCACCGGCACCGGGATCTATCGCGGCGCCAACGACCCGCTGGCCCTGCCGCGTTTTGGCGTCAGCCAGCGCACCGCACGCAATCCGGATTTGTTGTCCTGGCGCATCTACCGTGGGGCCCGCCCATGAGTCGCAGCCATTACCTCAAACACCTTGCCCTGAGCATGGGGACCAAACTGGCAATGATCGCCCTGCGCTTGCTGCGCAACGTGTTGCTGGCGCGGATTCTCGGGCCGAGCGAACGCGGCCTGTTCGCGCTGCTCAGCACCCTGCCGGACCTGATCAGCGCCGCCACCAGTGGCGGGCTGAATTCGGCGGTGGGTTACCAGGCGGCCAAACAACGGCCGATGGGATTGTTGCTCAGCCAGGTGTTGGTCTTTGGTTGTTTGCTCGCCGGTTTGCTGACCTTGCTGGTGGTGGCGCTGAACCGAGAGTTCGGCAGCGAACTGGACATCACTACGCAACTCGGCCTGCTCGCCTGGCTGTTGCTGCTGGCGGTGCCGCTGACCGTGCTCAAGAGCGGGCTGCTGACACTGCACAACGCTTCGGGCGGCGTAATGGCGTTCAACGCCTTGCGCCTGATCGAATCGCTGGCGCCGCTGTTGCTGTTTCTCGCGTTGTTCTGGATGTGGAAAAGCGCCGCCCTCGAAGCGGCGCTGATCAGCTGGCTGGCGGGCATCAGCCTGGTGGTGCTGGTCGGCTGGGTCTGGCTCAAGCGCAATCAACCGCTGAGCCTGCAATGGGACCGCGCCAGCCAGAACGAGCTGCTGCGTTTCAGCGCCCGTAGCCATCCCGATTTGCTGTTCCAGCAAGTGATCCTGCGCTCCGATTATCTGTTCATCGGCGCCCTGCTCGGCAGCACCGCGCTGGGTCATTACGCGATGGCCAGTGCCGCCGCCGAATTGCTGTTGATCGTGCCTGAAGCGGTGACCACGCCACTGATGAAACGCTTGCTGCAACAGGAAGAAGGCATCGAAAAGGTCACGCCACTGGCCCTGCGCCTGACGGCCACGGTGATGCTCGGCGCGTGCCTGACCATGGCGCTGATCGGCGAGTGGCTGATCGTCACCCTGTTCGGCATCGCCTATCAGCCGGCCTATCCCGCCTTGCTGGCGCTGCTGCCGGGGCTGCTCGGCCTGTGCTACGCGAGCATTCTGCGCCTGGATCTGCTGGGCAAGGATCGTCCCGGTTCGATTTCGCTGATGATGGGCCTCGGCGCCCTGCTCAACCTGGCGTTGAACCTGTTGCTGATCCCCGCCTACGGCATCGTCGGCGCCGCCGCCGCGTCGTCCATTGCCTACCTGGCGGTGACCGTCGCGTTGCTGGTGATGTATTGCCGCCTGAGCCACGTGCCGCTGTGGCAAACCCTGATCATCCTGCCCAGCGACGTGATGCCGATGCTGCACATCCTGCAACGGAAATCGGCATGAAACATTTCGCGCTGGCAGTGAGCCTGGGTCTGTCGCTCGACGCCTATGCCGGGCCGATGCGCTGGGCCGACATTCGCGACGGCAGCCTGTACCTGCAAGCGGACCGCCCCGACAACGTGACGGTGCGCTGGGTGCCGGCGTGGCAAGCGGATGCCAACGAAGAACACCTGTACCTGGTCGACGGCAAGGGCCGATTGGCGGCCGAGCGTCTGATTGCCGCCAGCGAAACCCGGGGGACCCAGAGCTGGCCGCTGTTGCCGGGCGCCAGCAGCTATCGACTGGAAATTCCCGGCTACAGCTTTCGCCGCTACAAGGTCGAACACGACGAACGCACGGTGGCACTGTTCGCCCCGGCCAAGGTGCATTTCAGCGCCGAAACCCGTGACGGTGACGAACTGTTTTTCAAGGTGGCGGCGGGCGAGCACGCGGTGCTGGCGGGCAAGTTCCACGGTGGTGTCGGCGCCCTGCAAGCGCAGCGTGTCGGCGACGGTAAACTGTTGTCGATGGCACTCAAGCCGTACCGTGCCTACTGGCAGTTCGATCAGGTCGCGCTGCCCGTGGCCGATATCGATCAAGTCTGGCGCCTGCGTCTGCAAGGCAGCGGTAAAGCGGCGTTCTGGCTCGACGGCACGGCCAACCTGTTCGCGCAGAACCCGCAGCAACTCAAACCCTTGCGCGAAGACGAGGGTGAAACGCGGCTGACTTTGCACAAAGGCGTGGCCGGCAACACACCGAAACTCGGCATCGCCCTGCCCTACGTGTTGCCGCCGCCGTCCAGTTATGCGGTGCTCGACGCGATCAAACCGCAGGCCGGTGCCTATTACAGTTTTGTCGACATCACGGCAAAACAACCGCGTTACGAAGATGCGTTCCGCCAGTTGTATCAGGATCGCTTCGGCATCACCCAGGACATCACCCTGCTCGCCGGCAGCCAGCGCCAGGCGGACTTGCGCGCCGATACCCTGAGCAACGCCGGTCTCGATGCCTGGCTCGCCTCCACCCGTGCGCTCGGTGACAAGGGCACCCATTACATCGGTTTTGCCGACGAGCCGAACCTCAATTACCCGGACTACGCCAGCTACCAAAGCATTTTCACCAGCATGGCCCGGCAGGTGCGCAGCAACCCCGACAACGCCAAGGCCGGTGTGCGCATCGCCATGCCGGCCAGCTCCCGGTTGATCAACGGCCCGTTCGCCGACAACGCCGCCGACAAGCGTGGCATCGATTGGGCCAAACGCCTGCTGAAGGAATCCGGCGACCAGATCGACGCCCTGGCCTGGCACGAATGGATGGTCCGCGATCTGTTGGCCACCCGGGTCTATCGCGACAGCGTGCGCCGTGCCGCCGACCTCGTCGGGCTCGACGCCAACGGCCGGCCCCGCAAGGCCTTGTTGCTGGACCAGACCAACCTGTCCAGCGGTTCGAGCCTGAGCCCCTACGATCAGGAAACCCACTTCACCTCGTTGTGGTGGGCCTCGGTGGTGATCAACGCCTCCCAGGACGGTTTGCTGGACATGCTCAACTGGTTCCAGGCCGCCGACGAGCCCGAGTACCCCAAGGGCATGTTGCGCGTGCTCGGCGAAGACCGTTTCGAACTCAAACCCGTGGGGCTCGCCCAGCAATTCATCCGGCAGCACTGGCTGCCCCACGTGATGCAGTTGCAAAACGATGCGTTCGAAGTCGACGTGCTGGCCATGGCCGACGATCTCAAGCGCAGCCTGTTGGGGGTCAACAAAGGCTCGCGTTTGCAGCATGTCAGCCTCAATGGCGCAGCCTGCCCGCTGGCCAAAGGTTCATTGCGTTACTTCGGCGCGGACAACCGCAGCCGCGACGCACCGTTCAACTGCACCAACGGTCGCGTGAGTTTCGAGCTGCCAGGGCAAACCCTGTTCGCCCTGAGCTGGAACGCATCATGACCGCCGCTCTATTGCTTGGCCGCGCAGGCAATCTGCCGCGCGTTGGTTTACTCCACTTGCGGGTCAACCCGTCAGGAGCCAATAACATGAGTGCATTGCAGAAGCTCAGCCAACACATCAAACAGAAAGGCCTGCGGGCCACCCTGAAAAAAGCGTGGAAACACTACGTGTTTTCCCACCAGGAACTGCTGTGGATGGAGCGCGACCTGGTCAGCCCCATCGCACCGCACAAACTCAAGTCCTACCCGCCGCTGCAAGTGGTCAGCATCACCCCGGAAAACGCCGTGGCGTTCACCCGCTACTTCGGTGATCGGGTGGAAACCATGGCCGAACTGGCCCGGGAGGGGCACACCGGGCATATGCACCTGGACGACAAAGGCGACGCGGTGGCGTTCATCTGGGGCGCCGCCCGCGACTACCACGACCGCCACTATTACGGGTGCTGGTTCCCGGTGAAAGAAGGCGAGTTTTTTGAGTTTGGCGGCGAATTGACCCGCGGTTATTGGGGCACGTCACTGTCGATGGACCTGCAAACCGAGCTGTGGAAAGCCATGTATGCCCAGGGCTGCAACAAGGTGGTGGATGTGTGCGAGTGGCACAACATCCCGGCCCTGAAACTGCACATTCGCACCGGATACAACGAACAGGGACGCATCATGAACGTGTATGAACTGTTTGGCCGTTGGCGCTTTTACCGTGAAAGCCGCTACACCGGTTCGCGCCTGGATGCCCTGCGCAAACCGGAACGTTCACCTGCGACAGCTTCGGTGGCCTGAGCCTATGACCGTGCGATTTGAATGGCGTATTTCGCTGTGCGCCGCTGATTTTCCCGCAGCGGCGTACGAAGCGCTGCGTCTGCGAGTGATGGACCACACGCCGTTCAACGCACTGGCCTGGATGGCGGCGTCGCAACAGGCACTGACGGCCGGCGAACGCTTGCACGTTCTGCTCGGCTGGCAAGCTGATGAGCTGGTCCTGTGTCTACCTCTGGTGGCGTCCGTCGAGCGGTTCGGCGGGTTGCCGTTTCGGGTGTTGCATCACTTGGGTTATCCCCTCGCCGATCGGCTCGCGCTGCTCGCGTGCGTGGATGCCGAAGGCATGCGCCAGGCCTTGGCCGAGGTTCGCCGTCAGCTGCCTCATGCTGTGCTGCAACTCAATGAACTGGCCGGTGAGGACAGTGCGTTGACGTCGTGGCGGGCGCGCAGTTCTACCGCCGAGCGCCGTCTCAGTTGTCGCGCGCCGGTGCACCTGATCACCGATGCGGATCGCCAGGAAGTCTCCGGCGATCCGCGCTACAAACTGCGTCGGGCGCGCAAGCGTATAGCCGCGTGTGGCGCCGAGATCCGCCGTATCACCCCCGATGCAACGACCATGGGGCCGTTGCTCAAGGCCATCGCCGAGGTCGAAGCGGTGAGCTGGAAAGGCGATGAAGGCGTGGGCATATTTGCCGATGAACGTCACCGCCAATGGATGGACAAGGCCTTCACCGCACTCGCCGCTCAAGGCCTGGTGCGCGTGGTGATACTGGAGCTGGACGGACGCTGCATCAGCTATCGCCTCGGCTTGCTGGAACAGGGACGGCTGTACGATTACAACCTCGCGTTCCTGCCGCAATACGCCGATCTGGGAAGCGGTCGGGTGCTGCTTGAAGAGTGGATTCGCTGGGGACTGGACGACAACTGGCGCTGGATCGATGCCTCGCGGGTCAGCCTGGAAAACTCCAGCCATCAATTGCATGAACGCATGACCGGACACATGGAACACTGGCGCTGGAGCTTCTACTCCTGGCGCCCGAGCGGCCTGGCTCTAGGCCTGGCCCTGCGCCTCTGGCAACAGCTAAAACCCGTGATGCAGCAATGGCGGGCCAAGCGTGCGGCGGCGGTCAACTCACCTGCCCCTGCCCCCGTTGCGGCCCCCGTACCCAAGGCGCCTGCATCCACCGACAAACTCATGGAGGGCGAACATGCCACAGCAAGTCATAGTCAACGCTGACGACTTCGGCCTCAGCGCCTGCGAAAACGCTGTGATTCTCGGCGCGTTCCAGGCCGGGGTCATCAGTTCCGCCACCGCCATGGCCAACATGCCGGCCTTCGAAGCGGCGTGTGTCCTGGCCCAGCATCCCTTGCTGGCCGGGCGCATCGGCCTGCACTTCAACCTGACCTACGGCCGCCCCTTGAGCAGGCGCATTCTCGCGCGCCGGACTTTCTGTGACAGTGCCGGGGTGTTCGACCTCAACCTGTCGCGCACGCGTCTGTGGCTGGGGCGCCAGGATCGCCTGGCGGTCGAGGAAGAGCTCGAAGCGCAATGGCAACATTGCCTGGATAACGGCGTGCGCCCCAGCCATCTGGACTCCCATCAACACGTGCACAACATCTGGCCGATCGGCGAAATCGTCGCGCGTTTCGCAGCCCGGCAAGGCGTGCCTGTGCGGCTGGCGCGCAACCTGGGGCAAAACCTCAGCCTGCCCAAACGCCTGTTCAAACAATTGCTCAACCACCGTTTGAACAGCCTGGCCGGCGCCACCGCCGACTACGTCTGTACCCCGGTGGATTTGCGTGACGCCGCACCACCCAGCGACGGTTTACTGGAGATCGTCGCCCACCCCAACCAGCTCGGCGCCGATTTTGGCGATGCCTATCTGGAACAGGGCGAGTCGCTGAGCGCGCTGCTGGAAAAACGGTTGCCGGGAGTGCCAAGAGTTGCCTACAGCGAGGCCGGCAACAGCGTCGGCAGGCGGGTGCAAACCGTGATGGAGTAAGCGTGGCCACCTCGTTTTTTGCCTGTTCCAAGCGCCTTCGGAAGTACCGGAGCGCGGCTTTTTGACGCCGGAAAAACTGTGTCAATACTGAAACACAAATTGAAACAAATTGCTGTCAAAGGACGTGCCATGCAATTGCCATGGTGATCTATACCCATCAATACCACCCAACGCACGGCCAATCCCGGCCAAGGAGGGCTTCATGAGCCTGATCGACAAACTCCGCGAACGAATCAAACAAAAAGGCTTGAGCCGCACGTTCAGCACACTGTGGAAACGCTATGTGTTTTTCCATTGGGAGTTGTTGTGGATGGAGCGCGATCTGGTCAGCCCTGTCCCACCGCACAAGTTGCGCCCCTACTCCGGCGTGCGTCAGGTAACCATCACCCCGGAAAACGCCGTCGCGTTTACCAAACACTTCGGTGACCGCGTGCAAACCATGGCCGAACTCGCCGCCGAAGGTCACACCGGGCACATGTACCTGGACGAACAAGGCGATGCCATTGGCTTCATCTGGGGCAGTACACGGGACTACCACGACCGCCACTATTACGGTTGCTGGTTTCCGGTCAAACCGGGTGAGTTCTTCGAGTTTGGCGGCGAAATGATCCGCGCCTACTTCGGCAGCAGCCTGTCGGTGGACGTACAGGTCGCGCTGTGGGAAGCCATGGCGGCGCAAGGCTGCAACAAGGTGGTGGACGTGTGCGAAACCCACAACATCCCTGCCCTGAAGCTGCACATCCGCATGGGCTATCACGAACAGGGCCGGGTCACCCACGTCTACGGTCTCTTCGGCCGCTGGCGCTTCTTCCGCGAAACCCGCTACAGCGGCTCACGCCTGGACCCACTGCGCAAACCAGGAAGGCCAGTGGTGACGGCGGCGGCTCAGGTTTGACCCGGAGGTCGACCGGAATACCGAGTCGCTCTATTCGCGAGCAGGCTCGCTCCTACATTGGGAATGCAAATCCCTGTGAGAGCGAGCATGCTCGCGATGGCGTCAGTTGCACCAATAAATCACTCAGCGTTTCACCGCCACCCATGTAAAACACATCGGCAATTGCGCATCCTGCTGCTGATAGCGGTCATAGAGTTCCTCGCGGTTGGAATGCGGGTACTCCTTGAAGTGGTTGATCTGCAGCCCGGCCGCGATGGCACCGCTGAAAATATCGCCCAGGGAGTGGACGAACCAGTAGGACGGGGCCGCCTGCTGTTCGACTTTGCCTTCATAGACGATCGGTTCGTTCTGCACGAACGGTTCGCGGCGAAAGTACGAGGAACTCAGGGCATAGGGATCGGCTGAATCGGGGTCGAACATTTCCAGGAACGGATGGGTTTCGTACACCACCAATGCGCCCCCTGGCTTGAGCGTTTGCGCCACATGGCGGAAGAACTCAGCGATGTCCGGCATCCAGTTCAACACGCCGATGGTGATCAGGGCCACGTCGAAGCGCTCCTGCAATGTCGGCGGCAAATGATGAATGTCGGATTCGATGAACTGCGGCGCATGGGGCGAACGTGACGCCAGCTCGCGCGCCTGATCGAGAAACGCGGCGGACTGATCGACGCCCACCACATGCCGCGCCCCCAGGGCAAACAGGGAGAGGCTTTCGCGGCCATTATTGCAGCACAATTGCACCACGTCCTTGCCGTCGATTCCGACCTGGCTCAGCACTTCGGTCAGGGTGTCATCGAGGCAGGAGAAATCCGCATGGGTCACGGCGGCCCAATGTTCTTGCCACTCGGCAGAGTCTTTGTGATGGCGGGCGGAGTCATTCCAGGCATCGCGGTTGCTGGCGATGGCTTGTTCGTTTGTCGGCATTTCCATTGCGCGCTCCAGATCAGATTCAACTGCCCGCACTGTAGCAGCTCGCTCTCCCATTGCACCGCAAAAACCACGCGGACTGCGTCCTCGAACGCAGGCTTCGCCAGCTGCTACAGCACTGCGCCAACCCGTAGCAGCTGTCGAGCGCAGCGAGGCTGCGCAGCAGACGCACTCGAAACCCGGCGGCAAATCGCATTGCGCCAAGTAGCGCTATAGTTAATGACCTTGGGGAAAAGCGGGAAAACCGATTTCGCAGGTGCTGCCATGAACAAAACCGAACACTCGCTATTGCTTGCCCTTTGCCTGACCGCCGCCAGCGTTGCGCAGGCGGACGACAGCTTGATGCAAACCGACCAGTCGAGCAGTGAATTCCACTATTACGGGGCTGACCAACCCTTCGCCCACCCTGCGCCACCTTCGCTGAGCACGGTGCCACCGGGCGCGTACATCCCGGCTTCACCCCAGACATTTATTCCGGTGTCCAGCGAGCACGTGTTTTCCGACTCGCAGTTGCCGACGGTAGCCGATGCCACCGTGCGCGTGTTCATCCGCACCTACGATGAGGTGCGCGGCGTCTATGTGAACCAGGAGGTCATCGACCCCACGTGCATGCTGGCCTGCCTGAGCGCTCCAGGCCCGGCCTTGTAACAAGGCCGCTCTTGCTTGCCGCTTGAAGCTTGAAACTGCGCCTCTACCACTGCCGCTTGTCCGGACGCGCAAGGCCGAGTTTTTCGATCCGGTAACGCAGCATGTCGCGGCTCAGGCCCAGCAGCCGTGCGGACTTGGTGACGTTCCAGTCGGTCTTGTCGAGCATCTTGCGCACCATGTCGCGCTCCACTTCCGGCAGGTTCATCGACTCGGTGCCGTTGTAGGTCGGGCGTGGTTCGCTGGGTGGCATCTCATGCTGAAACATCGGCGGCTCGTCCACCAGGCTCATGCAGACATTGAGCTGATGTGCAGCAATGGTGTCGCTTTGTGCCAGCAACACCGTTTGCTCCAGCATGTTGCGCAGTTCGCGCACGTTGCCCGGCCAGGTGTAATTGAGCAGCAGCTCTTCGGCCTGATCGCTGAAATGCAGGTTCGGCTTGCCGTAGCGTTTGCCATGGGCCGCCAGAAAGTGTCGGGCCAGCAGCAGGATGTCTTCGCCACGGGCATACAGGCGCGGCACCTTGATGGAAATGATGCGCAGGCGGAAAAACAGATCGCGGCGGAATTTGCCCTGCTGAACCATTTGCTCCAGGTTGCAGTTGGTGGCGCTGATCACCCGCAGATCGACTTTGCGCTCCTTCACCGAGCCGACACGGCGGATGGTCCGGTCTTCCAGCAGCTTCAGCAGCTTGGCCTGCAGAATCAGGTCCATCTCACCGATTTCATCGAGGAACAGTGTCCCGCCATCGGCCGCTTCCACCAGGCCCAATCGACGATCCTTGGCGTCGGTAAAGGCGCCCTTCTCGTGGCCGAACAGCTCGGACTCCACCAGGTTGGACGGGATCGAGGCGCAGTTGAATTCAATGAACGGGCCTTTGCTGCGCGGGCCGTCAAAATGCAGTGCCCGAGCCACCAGTTCCTTGCCGGTCCCGGTTTCCCCTTCTACCAGTACCGGCGGCAAATCGCTGTTGGCCATGCGCCGCTCGGCGTCGAGCAACTGGGCGATGGTGCCTTTGAGGTAAGCCATGGGCGCTGAGTCGCCAATCAGCGCCTGCACCCCGGATTTCTGAGCCTCGCGCTCCTGATAGAACGACAGCGTGCGCTCCATCCGATCGGTGGCCAGGGCCTTGTCCAGCAACAACTTGAGTTCGGGCAGCGCCACCGGTTTGGTGACGTAATGGAACGCGCCCTCTTTCATCGCCACCACCGCGTCTTCGACATTGCCGTAGCCGGTCATCATGATCACTTTCAGATCCGGCGCGCTGATGCGCAGCTTCTGGATCAGGTCGTGACCACTCATGCCCGGCAACGAATTGTCGGTGAGCACGACATCCGGTGCGAAGGTCTTCAATTGCTCCAGTGCGTCTTCGGCCGAGTGGCAGACTGTAACCTCGAAGTCCTTGCGCTCCAGGTAGGTCTGAATATTCTCGGCGAGGAGTTCATCATCCTCGACCAGCAGTATGCTGTGTTCCATATTCCCCTCCCGTTGCCACTTTGAAATTGAGACAAACGCGGGTTCCTTCCTGCTCCTGGCTGGTCAGTTCGACCGAGCCATCGAAACGCTCCATTATTCTTTTGACCAGGGCCAGGCCCACGCCCAGCCCCCCTTGTTTGGTGGTGAAAAATGGCTTGAAGACCATTTGCTGCTGCTGTTTGCTCATGCCCTTGCCGGTGTCATTGAGAATCATGCACACCTCATCGGCCGTCGGCTGGTCGATGTCGATGCTCAACACGCCCCCCTTGGGCATGGCTTCCAGGGCGTTGGCAAACAGGCTATTGAGAATTTGCGTGAGCAGCACCTGTTGGCTGACGACCGCAGGGACTGTCGTGGGGATGAATCGCACCTCGACATTCGAGCGTTTGATTTGCGGCTCGAACGCACTCAGGGTGTCGTCGATGGCCAGGACCAGATCCACATTCTCGAAGTCATCGTTGACCGGTCGCAACGACACCAGCAATTCACGGACCCAGCGCGACATGCGGTCGACCTGGTTGATGATGTCGCCGATGTTTTTCTGCGCCGTCTGGCTGGCAATTTCCTGGGCCAGTTCGGCACTCGACCGAATGTTCGCCAGAGGATTGCGCAGGCTGTGGGCGACCGCCGAAGACATCTCCCCCAAGGCGACAAAGGTTTCATTGGCCACCAGTTGCTTTTGCTGGCTCTGCAAGAGCATCGCCGCCCGGCGCACGATCCAGAACAGGCCCAGGTAAATGACCGCCCCGCCGAGCAAGGTTGTTAACCAGATCGCCTTGAAGCCACGCTGGATGCGTTCAACCAGATCCGTCGGCTCCTTGTAGATCTCGACCATGGCGATCACTTTGCTTTTGTCGGCGTTGAACATCGGGATGTAGTTTTCGATGAACAGGTATTGAGGCTCACGCAGCAGGCGCTGCTCGGGACGCTCCTCATCGATTTCGTGATAGCTGGTGGACACCGCTTCTTTCATCTCGAAGGACTCGTCCAGCTCATCATCATCCTCGATGCGCACGCCGATCAGTTCCGGGTTGGTCGACCACACCACCGTGCGGTCCAGCGCATACACCGTGGCCAGCAGAATGTCCGGCAGATGCTCCACGTGATCGAGAAACTCGATCCGCGAAGAGGCGCGGGCAGCAGGATCGACATCGGGATAGGCGTTGTCAGCCCGGGGGTCGAGCATTTCCGCCATGGTTCGGGTCGGCGTGATCGCTGCATGACGAACTTCGGCTTCACCGATGGCCTGGACAAATTGCGCGGTCAACATCGAATCGCGCTCGATGCTCTCTTCGACCACGAAGCGTGTGGAGATATAACCGAGCCCCAAAGCCACCGCGGCGATGATGAAAAAGCTCGCCAGGGAAAACCAGCGGACCAGATTGAAAGGCGGACGCCAATCCTTGCCTTCTACGGCGGCCGGTGTCGTCGGCACTGCTGTTTTTTGTTCTTCCAGTGTCTGCATGGGACTGTCCTGGTCGCGGGTCTACAAGCCTTTTCTGCTGTGTTTCGAATCAGTGTAGGTGGCATTGATCGCAATGCCTGAGCAATGAAGCTATTTCGCCACTATTGCACCTGGGCCTTCTCCGGCGCGGCGATGGCGTGGTGGTGTTCGGGCTCTTCGTTACCGGCCGCCAACGCGCCCGCCGGTGGGTGTTGGCGATCGGATTCCTCCTGCAAAAAGGTGATGATCGACTGCGCGGAGTTTTCATCCATGCGCAGGTTGGGCATCGGAATCTTGTCGAAGCGCTCGAACAACTCCATTGCAATCGGGTCCTTTTCCGCCAGCATGCGGTCCGGCTCGCGGATCCAGCGACTGAGCCAGGCAGGATCGCGCTGACGGGTCACACCGATCAGGTCCGGGCCGATGCTGCGCAAGCCGATGCCCTGACCGTCCAGCGGCCCCAGGCTGTGGCACGACGCGCAGCGGGTCCGAAACAATTCCTCGCCATTGCTCGGCGGACGGATTTCAGGAGCATTGGCGTAACTCTGTTCGACGCTCGGTTGCTTCCAGTTCTGCAAGGTATTGGCCAACTGATCGGCCAGAATCCACGGATTTTCGAACGGCGACGCTTTCATCCAGCGCCCGGTCGACTGGTTGCCGACGATCAGGCTCAGGTTGTGGTCCTTGCTGCGGCCGTTGTCGACGCCCTCGATGAACAACCCGAGCTTTTGCCGCAGCTCGGTGACGTCGGCGAATTCCCCGGTGAGGAATTGCCAGCCCGGCCCGACCTGAAAGCGTTGCGCATAACCCTTGAGCACCGCGGGGGTATCGCTCAAGGGATCAATGCTGATGGAGTAGAAAAAAACGTCTTTGCCGACCCGGTCGCCGAGCAGCTTTTGCACCTGGCGCAGGCGTGCGGTCTCCAATGGGCAAGAGTCGCTGCACGAGGTGAAGATGAAGTTGATGACCACCACTTTGCCCTTGATCAGGTCATCGAAAAAACGCACCTGGCGTCCGTCCTGGTCGGTCAGCAAGGTGTTGGGGAAATAGTCGGCGCCCCACGGTGTGGCGGTATCGGCGACGGTGGTTTCTTTCGCCGGTACGGGTGACGGTGGCGCCGGTTTTGTGACCAGCAACTGGCTGGCCAGTAAACAGACCGACAATACCAGCACCAGGTGCATGCCCAAGGCGCGTGAGCGAGTCGAAACCGGGTTTGTGACCATCACCAACCGCCTCGAATACAGGAAGGGTGATGGGAGGATTGCAAGGAGCCCGCCATCTTTGTAACTGTTTTATACAAAAGCGCTAATAGTCGACAAAACAATGGTTTATCGATATCAATTGATCACGACCGGAAAAACGACTGGGGAATGTCACCCGCAAACGGGGAAAGCCATTCCCCATTTTCAAGGGATTAACTTGAACACCAGTCGCACGCTGGTGCCCTCGCCTTCACGACTATCGAGCGCCACCGAGCCGCCAAAACGCTCCATGATCCGCTTGACCAGTACCAGCCCGACACCGAGGCCACCTTGCTTGGTGGTGAAAAATGGTCGGAAGGCCATGCGCCGTTGTTCTTCGGTCATGCCTTTGCCGGTGTCGCTGATCGTGACACTCACGCGCTGGGAATCGCTGGGGTCGAGATCGATCGTCAACGTACCGCCAACGTCCATAGCCTCCAGCGCATTGGCCAGCAAGCTGTTGAGAATCTGCGTCAGCTGCACGTATTGACTCAAGACCATCGGCGTCTCTTTAGGGGTAAATACCACCGTGACCCGGCCCTTGGCGATCTGCTGTTCGAACGCGTTGAGGCTGTCGTGCAGCACGGCGACCAGGTTGACCGGTTCGGCTTCGTCGTTGAGCGGCCGTAGCGATTGCAGCAATTCCCGGACCCACTTCGACATGCGATCAACCTGGCCGATGATGTCGTTGATGTTCTTGTGCGCCGGGCCGCTGTCGAACTCCAGAGCCAGTTCGGCGCTTGAGCGAATGGTCGCCAACGGGTTGCGCAGGCTGTGGGCCACCGCCGAAGACATCTCGCCCAACGCCACGAACGTTTCGTTGGTGATCAGTTGTTTCTGCTGCGTCGCCAGCAAAATCGCCGCTCGCCGTACGATCCAGTACAACCCCAGGTAAATCAGCCCGCCGCCCAATGCGGTGGCTAGCCAGATCAACACCAAACCGCGTTCCATGCGATTGATCAGGTCCTTGGGTTCCTTGTAGATCTCGACCATCGCCGTGACGTTGTTGCCCTCGGCGTCGAACAGCGGAATGTAATTTTCGATGAAGATGTATTCCGGCGGTATGACGAACTTCTGCTCCATGCGGGCTTTGTCGACATCGTGGTAACTGGCCGACACGGGCATTTTCGAGGCGAAGGCCTGATCCAGATCTTCATCGACATGAATCGTGGTGCCCATCAGGGCCGGGTTGGTCGACCAGATGATCATCCGGTCGGGGGCATAGATGTTGGCCAGGATCACGTCCGGCAAATGTTCGATGTGATCGAGAAACTCACCCCGTGCATTGGCCCGGGCCAGCGGATCGACGTCGGGGAAATCCCGGTCTTTGCGCGGATCGAGCAGCTCACCCATGGTCCGCACATTGGGGATCGAAACGTGTCGAACTTCAGCGGCGGCGATCGCCTGGATGAATTGTGAGGTCAGCAACGCATCGCGCTGCACGCTCTCGGTAATCACGAACCGGGTCGACACCGAGCCCAACGCCACCGCCACCGTACCGATCACCGCCATGCTGATGAGCGAAAACCAGCGCAGCAGGTTGAACGGCTGTTTGCGCGTGCTCAGGCGGATGTCGGCCTTGTCGGAGGCCAGGGTTTTGGCAAGCGTGGTCATGGACGTTGTTCCCGGAAAAGCCCTATAGGGTTTATAGCCCACTGCTGGCAGTTTGCCCGTTTCCGGGAGTGTTTCCCCCAATCTTTGTAGCAGCTGGCGAAGCCTGCGTTCGGCTGCGCAGCAGTCGTGAAATCAGCTAACACGGTGGATCAGTAAAACCGCGCGCACAGGTTTTGCGACTGCTTCGCAGCCGAACGCAGGCTTCGCCAGCTGCTACGCGTTTTGGCTTGCCCCGCTGCCCCCATCTACCCCCAATCCTGGGGAAAGAGGCCCGTTCCCACAATCGGGGGAACGCAGCCCCATCGTCGGGCGAACGCCTGTGGACCGGGCCTCTCACAGCCGTTTTCGGCGGTTGGCATGGGAGTTGCCGAAGCCCTCTCAACTGACCCATATCCAAGGGGCAGGTACTCTGATAGAGGGATTACACATGCACCCTTTACTGTCCAAAACCACGATCGCCCTGATCGTAAGTGCTCTGGCCCAAGGCGCCGCCCAGGCTGCGCTGTTTGCTGTAGATCCTGGTCCGTATCAGCCAACCACGGGCGGTTTCGCCGCCTGGTATCAAGATAGCCACGGTCGAACCCTCGACTTGTGCCTGTCAAAGGCTGTCAGTTCCAGGGTACCAGGCGCCCCCGGCGCGCCTTCCTACATGTGTGTTTTGAATCCGGCTCCCGGGGTTTTCGACGACACACAACCCATCGTTTTTCCGAGCAACTTTCCCGATGAAACGTTCTGGTTCACGGGTGAGGGTTCTCTCGTAGACGCCGCCCGAGGCATCGACTTGACGTTTGTCAGTGCCGTCGAAGCAGCCTTCGGCGCAGAAGAAGTGAAAGAAGGTGACCAAGTCAGTTTTGGCCGTATCCGTATTCGGGTCGACGTACCCACCGCCGGGGTCTACACCATCACTCACCCCTATGGCGTCGACATCTTTGACGTACCTGCCGCTGGACGCCGCGCGATCAACATGACTCGCGACATCGGAATCGGCACGCCGAAAACCTACGATGGCGCGCTCAAAAGTGACATCGGCCCTTTCCTGCGCAGCGTCAACGGCCCCTACACCGAGATTAACCCGGTCACGGGTGCAGCCGATCAATTCATCGGTGATCCAAACCTGGCCGAGGCTTTCACCGGCAGCCCCTTCAACACCAACTACATCCGTATTGAAGGCCCTAACGGCCTGGATATACGCACCAACGTCATGACCATTTCCGGCAAGTTGTCGACGGTGGTCCGCCCTACCCCGATCATCGCCGAGCGCAGCACCTACTCGCGCAAAGCCGGCGCCAGCGCACCGGTCGCGCAACAGGACGTCTTCGTGTTGGCCCCACCGCCACCCGCTACCGTGACGCTGGACAGCAACAGCCCGGTGTTGAACCTGACCGAGGCAAACACCACCGGCCACTGGTACGCCCAGTCCGCCACCAACCCGACGTTGCCGAGCACCCTTGCGGTAACCGCCGACAACCACCTGGCCATCCCTACCAGCACCCCTACCTCCATCTCCATGCCGTTGACCGACCTGGTGGTGATCTCACAGGCGCAGTACAGCCTGAGCAGCGGGCAGATCACTGTCGTGGCCTCGACCAGCGATGAAACATCGCCACCGGTCCTGACCGTCACCACCGGAACCGGAGTCGCCATCGGTGCGCTCAGCGGCGAAGGGGCGGTGAAATCGCTGTCGACCGGCATCTCGCCGATTCCACCGGCCAAGGTTCGAGTGACGTCATCCAATGGCGGCAGCGATACCGAAGAAGTGGTCGTCGTGCAATGAACGCACATATGCCCAGATCCTCATCAGGAGGCATCATGAACAAATTGCCACGCCTGGCGCTCAACGCCCTGGGACTGACTTTATCGTTGTCCGGCAGTGCATTCGCGCAACTCGCTGCCGTCGACCCCGGCCCTTACACCTATGCCACGGGGAAATTCCCCATGTGGTATCAGGACAACAATTCGCTGTCGCTGGAACTGTGCCAGTCGCGGGCGACCAGTTCGCGGTC
Source organism: Pseudomonas azerbaijanoccidentalis (assembly GCF_019145495.1). GTDB lineage: Bacteria > Pseudomonadota > Gammaproteobacteria > Pseudomonadales > Pseudomonadaceae > Aquipseudomonas > Aquipseudomonas azerbaijanoccidentalis. Next base: position 1,399,530 of record NZ_JAHSTU010000001.1, read on the forward strand.
ACCTGGTGCTCCTGGCGCGCCAGCCTACATGTGCATCCTGAATCCGGAGCCCGGGTTTTACGACGACACCCTGCCAATGGTGTTCCCGGATAACTGGCCGCCGGAAACGTTCTGGTACCTCGCCGAAACCAGCATCAACGATGTCGGTGGCTATGGCGTAGACGCCTATGTGGCCGGGATTGAAGCGGCATTCACTGCCGAAGACCCGATCGACGGCGACCAGGCCAGCTTCGCGCGGATTCGTCTGCGGATAAACGTACCGGTTGCAGGCACCTACACCATTACCCACCCGTACGGTGTGGAGACGGTCAACGTCACCACCCCGGGTCGTCGGGCGATCAACATCACCCGCGACATCGGCATTGGTGCACCAGGCAACTTCAGCGGTGCACTCAATGGCGAGGTCGGGCCTTTCCTGCGCAGTGTTAACGGTCCTTACACCGAAGTGAACCCGGACACCGGTGCCATTGAGACGTTCGTGGGTGATCCGAATCTGTCCGAAGCGGTGACCGGAAGTCCCAACAACACTAACTTCCTGCGTGTCCAAGGCCCGCCGGGGACCATCCAGACCACCCTCTTCACGGTGTCCGGCAAAGTCCTCGACAGCCGCGCACAAACCCCGGTGGAAATCGGCCGTGCCACTTACCGCCGTGTCGCTAGCGGTACCCGGGTCGAAGTGTTCGGCAAATCGGCGAACACCTCGAGCCTGTGCTTCCGCGAAACCGTGGCCCTGGTTCCCGGACCACCGCAGTCGCCATGCCTGACCGGCATGCTCGGCGACAACACCGGCCAGTTCTTCGGCCATCGCCTGACCGGCAGCACCGTACCGCCCGTGGTGGTGGTCACTGCGACCGACCCGACGAATACCACCCGGCCAACCGCGGTTTCGAGCAAAGTCTCTGACGTGGTGAAAGTGCAAACCGCTCGCTACAACTGGACCACCCATAGCCTGCTCATCGAAGCCACCTCGTCTGACGAAGTAGTGGTGCCGGACATGGTTGCCCAAGGTTACGGACGGTTGACCAAGTCTGGCACCCTGCAACGCCTGACCGTTGCCGACCTGACGCAGCCACCGGCCACCGTGACGATCAAATCGGCCTCGGGCGGCAGCGATACCGAGCCGGTCGTCGTGGTCGGCACCGCACCGGACACCGGTGAGAATCAGGCGCCAGTCGCAGTCGCCGACAGTGGCACCACCACTGCCGGTGTGCCCGTCACCCTCAACCTGGTGGCCAACGACAACGATCCGGACAACAACACGCCACTGAGCATTGCGGCGTTGACCCCAGCGGTCGGCGGCGGCTCCGTGGCACTGAGCAGCACTTCGACGGTGGTCTATACCCCGCCAGCGGTGGTCACTGCTCCGTTGACCGCGACCTTCACCTACAAGGCTCAAGACGCCAAAGGCCTGGCCTCCACCACAGCGGCGACCGTAACGGTCACCGTGAATCCGCCGCCTAACCAGGTGCCGGTGGGTGTGGCTGACAGCGTCGCGACCCAAGGCACCGCCGCAGTCAACATCAACGTGTTGGCCAACGACAGCGATCCAGACGGCAACGGACCACTGGTAATCGCCAGCGTGGCGCCGCCACCGGCCGGTCGCGGCACGACCACCACCAATGGCACAACGGTGACCTACACGCCTCCGGCGGTGATCCTCGCGCCTTTCACCACGACCTTTACCTATGTCGCACGGGATAGCCTCGGCGCCCTGTCGGCACCGGTCACCGTCACGGTGCAAGTCTCGCCAGCCGTGGTACTTGAAGCCTTCAACGTAACGGCTGCCAGCGTCACCGCACGTGCCGGCAACCGCTTTACCTGGAACTTCACCGGTACGTCCTCGGCGATCCTCGGCAACACCGTGACCGTCCAGGTCACCACGCCGACCGGTCTGGTCACCCTGGGCACCGCCACCGTGGCGATTACCGGACGCTGGACCTTGAACGTCACCAACGCGATCGCCCCATCGGTCAACCCGACGGCGACCATCCGTTCAACCCCGGGCTCTGTGCGGACCGTCAACGTCACCGTGCAGTAAGCGCTCGCCCCACCGGCCGAGTCGGCTGGTGGGGCAAGCCCTCAACCAAAAGGACAATGCGATGAAAACGCCGACCGCCGCCCTGCTCTGCCTGCTTCTGCTTTGCAGCAGCGCGGGTGTGCGCGCCGACGACTTGATGGAGAACGACGACCTGGCGCCCGGCGCCGATCTCGGCGAGCTGCCACCCCCTGTGGGCCAGCAGGCTTTGATCGACCAGAACGGCCAGGCCAACGTTGCGCTGCTGCAACAGAACGGCCAATCGCTGCTCGGCCAGATCGTGCAGTCCGGCAGTAATCAGGAAGCCTACATCCTGCAACAAGGCAGCGACCTGATGGCTTTGATCAACCAGCAAGGTTCCGGCAACGCCGCGTCGATTACCCAGACCGGCAGCCACAACCGTGCGCAGATTACCCAGAACGGCAATAACAACGACGCCAACATCGTCCAGGCAGGTACGGGTCAGCAAAGCGCTGTCACCCAGGCTGGCAATGGCATGAGCGTATCGGTCACTCAATATCGCTAAAGCACTGCACCACTTGGAGGTTTCATCATGTTCAAACTGACGCCCCTCACAGCCGCCATCCTGGTCATTGTCAGTGCCCAGGCAATGGCCGATGACAGCGTGTCCACCCAAAACCAGTTCGGTACCGCCAACATCGCCGATGTGAAACAGAAAAGCGCTCCGTTCAGCACCGCCACCCAGCAGCAACTTGGCTCGGGCAACGATGCGGCCGCCGTCCAAGACACGGCGACCAGCACCATTACCCAGACCCAGATCGGTGACTACAACGCCGGTTACGCCGAGCAACTGTTCGAAAATAACAGCACCATCACCCAGACCCAGACCGGCACCTTCAACACCGCCCACGCCAGCCAGTCGATCGGGGTCGGCGGCGGCGAAGCGCTGCAACAACAGCAAGGCAATGGCAACTTCTCGTTCGTCTATCAGGACAGCCAGGAAAACACCTCAGGCCAGACCTACCAATTCGGCGACGGCAACGAGGCCAACATCGAACAGATCCAGCTGGGCACGGCCAACAACGCCGTGATCATCCAGTACGGCACCACCAACTACGCAACTGCCGAACAGATCGGCCATATGAACGGCCAGATCAACATCAACCAGGCCGGCAGCACCAACTATGCCTATGGCGACCAGCGCTACGGCGAAGGCGGCACGCTGACCATCAACCAATATGGCGACGGCAACGGCACTGAAGTCTGGCAAGACACCCAGATCAACGCTCAGGCGACCATCAACCAGTACGGGCAGACCAACGAAACCATCGTCGATCAGAGCTTCGGCCAGGACAACGTGGCCACCGTGCTGCAAGTGGGCGATCTCAACGCCATTTACGCCGACCAATTCGAGTCCCTGGGCTCAACCGTGGCGCTCTATCAACAGGGCACCGGCAACGTGCACTTCACCACCCAGGGCGGCGACGGCCATGTGCTCAACGCCAACTCGGTGGGTAACGACAACAAGGTCTACGCCAGTGACTGGAAAGGTCCGCAGCTGGGTGGCCAGTTCGGCAGCAATCAGCGCGCCACCGTCAACCAGGCCGGCAATGGCAACGTCGCCAGCTTCACCCAGGATGGCATCGGCCACATCATGACCACCAACCAGACCGGGACCGGCAACAAAACCACGGTCAGCCAGACCAACTCGTTCAACGAGTTGTACTTCGATCAGAACGGCAGCGACAACATCCTGATCTCCGATCAACGCGGCACCACCAACCTGGCCCAGGGCAGCAGCAACGGCTCCGGGAACAGCACCGAGTTCAACCAGGAGGGTCTGGGCAACCAGGCATTCACCACGCAGCTGTATGGCGACGACAACATGATCACGGTCAAACAGGCTGACACCATGAACGTGGCCTCCGTCACCCAGGGCGGCACTGGCAACATTGCCAGTGTGGATCAGAGCGGCAACTACCAGAACGCCAACGTGCAGCAGTTTGGTACAGCCAACCAGGCAACAGTGTTGCAGCAATAATCGCGCAGCGTGAGTAACCGCGGCCCTCGGGGGAGGGTCGCGGTTTTTTTATGGGTGCATGTAGATCAGATTCAGGCGGGTTCCGGGATATCCAGTGACACCGACATGAACTGACTGATGCGCGAACGCAGCCAGCGCTCTGCCGGGTCATTGTCGTGCACCCCGCTCCAGGCCATCGACAACTGCGCCGCCTCGATCTCGAACGGTGGGTCTTCCGCGCGCAGGCCGCAGCCTTCGACCAGTGCACAGGCGGCATAATCGGGCACTGTGGCAATCATTTCGGTTCCGGCGAGCAAGGCCCGCAAGCCACTGAACTGCGGCACGCCGAGCACCACTTTGCGGCACCGCCCGACCTTGGCCAGATCCAGGTCGATGTTGCCACTCAGGTCCCCCGAAAACGACACCATCGCATGGGGCCGTGCGCAGTACTCGTCCAGCGTCAAAGGCCCGGGCCGATCATCGCCGCGCAGCACCTTGCAGGGAATGTCACGCAACTTCTTGCGCTTGGCATTGGCCGGCAGTTCGGTGGTGTAGCTGACGCCAACCGATATTTCCCCGGACGCCAGCAACGCCGGCATCAACAGGTAATTGGCCCGGCGCACCACCACGACAATACCCGGTGCTTCTTCCTGCAACTGGCGCAGCAACGGTGGAAACAAGCCGAACTCGGCATCGTCCGACAGCCCGATGCGAAACACATCGCAACTGGTCGTCGGATCGAACTCCTTGGCGCGGCTGACCGCTCCGGAAATCACGTCCATCGCCGGTTGCAACTCCTTGAGAATCGACAGGGCCCGCGCCGTTGGTTCCATGGCGCGGCCGTTGCGCAGCAGCAACGGATCGTCGAACAGATCACGCAGGCGACCGAGCGCCGCACTCACCGCCGGTTGGCCCATGAACAGTTTTTCGGCAACGCGGGTCAGGTTCTTTTCGAACATCAGCGCTTCGAAAATCACCAACAGGTTCATGTCGACGCGGCGCAGATCGTTACGGTTCATGCACGGGTTCCTTGTGAATGCAGTCAGGCGCGAGTGTGCCGATTGTGTCTGACTTTACTCAAGACTTCCCGTACTGCAGAAGGAATTAACAACGTTTAACTCGCAAGCCAGAGCCCCCGGACCCAAGAATGAGGCCTACCGACTCGGACATTCGCCATGGCTCACTTCCAGCAAAACGCCGCCCGCGCGACCGTCACACAGGCACTGAAAAAAAACGCCGGAGGCCTGAGCCTCCAGCGCGAACGGCTGGTGAAACAATTGATCCTCGAACGCCTCGGCGAAACCCTCGAGGTCACCGAACTGGCCGACGCCTGTGCCTTGTCACGCAGTCACTTCTCCCGCGCCTTCAAGTGCAGCACCGGCTTCTCGCCTCAGGAGTGGATTCGCCAGCAACGCATCGCCCGCGCCAAATTGCTGATCCAGCACACGGACCTGAGCCTTACGCAAATCAGCCTCGAATGCGGGTTCTGTGATCAAGCGCACTTCTGCCACATGTTCACCCGCAGCGAAGGGATCAACCCGTTTGCCTGGCGCTGCCGGGTCATGCGGGATACAAAAAACCCTTGTGGAAGCGAGCCTGCCCGCGATGGCGCCGGCACATTCGACATCAATGTCGCCTGCCAGTCCGCCATCGCGAGCAGGCTCGCTCCCACAAGGGATCGAGCGCTGCCTCAGCCCAACGGCACCAATCGTTCCAACGCCTCGGCCACGCCGCGACCATAGGCCGGATCAGCCTTGGTGCAGTTGTCGATGTGGCGCTGGCGAATCATTTGTGGCACGCCGTTCATGGCCCGGGCGGTGTTTTCGAAAAGCAGTTGCTGACGCGCCGGATCGAGCAAACGGAACAGGTTGCCCGGCTGCTCGTAATGATCCTCTTCAAGCCGATGGTCATAATGCTGGGCAAAGCCTTCCAGCGGCAGCGGCGGTTCGGACAACTCTTTGGAATCTTCCCATTCGCCGACGCTGTTCGGGAAATAGCTGGCTGTGCCGCCAAGGTTGCCGTCGGTGCGCATGGCACCGTCGCGGTGGTAGCTGTGATGCGGGCAGCGCGGTGCATTGACCGGGATGTGATTGAAGTTCACCCCGAGGCGATAGCGCTGTGCGTCACCGTAGGAAAACAGCCGCGCCTGAAGCATGCGGTCTGGCGAGAAGCTGACGCCGGGCACCACGTTGGCCGGGGAAAATGCCGCTTGTTCGATTTCAGCGAAGTGGTTCTCGGCGTTGCGATTGAGCTCCATGGTGCCAACTTCGATCAGCGGAAATTCACCATGGGGCCAGACTTTGGTCAGGTCGAACGGGTTGTGCCGATACGTGTTGGCCTGTGCTTCTTCCATCACCTGAATGCACAGTTTCCATTGCGGGAAATGGCCTTGCTCGATGCTCTCGTACAAATCCCGCAGATTGCTTTCCCGGTCGTTGCCGACCACCACCGCGGCCTCGGCATCCGAGAGGTTTTCGATGCCCTGCTGGCAAACGAAATGAAACTTCACCCACACCCGCTGGTTGTCGCGGTCGATCAGGCTGAAGGTATGGCTGCCGAAGCCATGCATGTGGCGGAAACTGGTGGGAATGCCGCGATCGCTCATGACGATCGTCACCTGGTGCAACGCTTCGGGCAGCAGGGTCCAGAAATCCCAATTGCTGGTGGCATTGCGCAGGCCGGTGCGCGGGTCGCGTTTGACCACATGGTTAAGGTCGGAAAAACGCAGCGGATCACGGAAGAAAAACACCGGGGTGTTGTTGCCGACGATGTCCCAGTTGCCTTCATCGGTATAGAACTTCACCGCGAAACCACGAATGTCGCGTTCGGCATCGGCGGCGCCGCGTTCACCGGCCACCGAGGAAAAACGCACGAACAGCGGGGTCTGCTTGCCCACTGAGCTGAAAATATTGGCTTTTGTGTAACGAGTGATGTCATTGGTTACAGTGAAGGTGCCATAGGCACCCGCACCCTTGGCGTGCATGCGCCGCTCGGGGATCAGTTCGCGGTCAAAGTGAGCAAGTTTTTCCAGCAACCAGATGTCTTGCAGGAGCGCCGGCCCGCGAGGCCCGGCGGTCTGGATATTGAGGTTATCGGCTACCGGGGCGCCGGTGGCGTTGGTCAGCTTTTTCATGGATGGATTCTCAATGGACTGCTGCTCATCAGGAGCGAAAACCGCCGCGGATCTACGCCCGCGTCGGGGTGCATCAACCCATGGGTCACGCCGTAGGCGCACCGGGGCAGACATTCAGCGTAGAACCTTTCAACGATTTTGCTGGCGCGCGATCACTGCGCTCTTGATCCGGGTCAATCGATGACTCTCCCCATGCGCGCGGCCAGTCGCGCCACCCGCTCACCCAGATGCGCAGCCGTGCAGCGGTCCTCGGCAGGCGGCGCCAGCTCGGGGGATTGCTCGACGTTCGACTGGGCCATGGCACCCAGCGAGCTGCCCAGGCGATTGAGCTGCCCGTCGAACGCGCCGACGGCTGAGCGTGCGGGCAGCAGATCAAGGCCGACCCAGATCATCGAATGTTGCGCGGCAAACACAGCCATTTGCAGCAGGGTGTTGAGTTTGTCGCCGCACAGGCAGCCGGAGTTGGTGAACCCGGCCGCGAGCTTGTCACGCCAGGGTTGCGCCAGGTAGAACGAGGCGGTGGCTTCCATGAAGCCCTTGAAGGCCGCCGAGGCGCTGCCCATGTAGGTCGGGGCGCCGAAGATGATCGCGTCGGCGTGGTGCAGGCAATCCCAATGCTGGTCAACGTCTTCGACGGCGATCAACCGGCAGGTGCTGCCGGGGTGGCGTTGCACACCTTGGACCACGGCTTCGGCCATGACCCGGGTATGCCCGTAGCCACTGTGATAAACCACCACCACCTTGCTCATGCCGCTGCCTCCAGACGTGTTACTTCCTTGTAGGAGCTGCCGTAGGCTGCGATCTTTGATATTTGCACCTAAAAGATCGCAGCCTGCGGCAGCTCCTACTGCAGAGTGTTGGGTGCAGGCCGCGTGCACGACGAGTTAAAAGATGTTAATTCTCCATGGCCGACTAAAAGTCATTACCAGCTACCTTCCGACGCTTCGCTCAACAAACACGGAACCTGCCGACTATGCTGGAAACCCGCAGTCGCAGCGAACACCCGGCAGTCATCCTGCCAGCGCATTGCACAGATGAAAAAACTTGAGGAATATGCTCGAAACCGCGATCTAGACGGATGCAGCAGGAGTGAGCGTTGACCCTTTCCCTAGAACAGGCTGTGCATTTCGGCCCCTACAGGATCTACCCCGAACAGCGCCTGGTAATGGAGGCCGACCAGCCCCTGCGCCTGGGCCGACGGGCCATGGACATCCTGCTGATCCTGTTGAAGCACGCCGGGAACGTGGTCAGCAAACAGCAACTGATGGCCGAAGTCTGGCCCAACAGCGTGGTCGAAGAAATCAACCTGCGCGTCCACATGGCCGCCCTGCGCAAAGCCCTCGGCGACGGCCAGGCCGGGCAGCGCTACATCGTCACCGTGGCCCAGCGCGGCTACAGCTTTGTTGCGCCTTATTCGCTGGAGCATGTCGAGCAACACCCGGCCAATCCTGCCAAGGCCTCACACGGCCATAACCTGCCCTTGCGCCGCACCCGCCTGATCGGCCGCCAGGCGTTGGTCGACAGCCTGGTGATGCATCTGCCCCGCCAGCGTTTCATCACCCTGGTCGGCCCCGGCGGCATCGGCAAGACCACCGTGGCCCTGCGTGTCGCCGAACAATTGATCGGGCGTTACCGCGACGGCATTCGTCTGCTCGATCTGGCTCCGGTCAATGACCCGCGGCTGATTACCGGCCACCTGGCAACGCTGCTCGACCTGTCTCTGCACGATGGCGAACCGATGAGCAGCCTCGCGAGCTTCCTGCGCGAGCGGCAAATGTTGCTGGTGATCGACAACTGCGAACACCTGATCGATGCGGTGGCGCTGCTCAGCGAAAACCTGCTGCGCGGCGCACCGCAGGTTCACATTCTGGCGACCAGCCGCGAGAGCCTGCGAGCGGAGGGCGAGTTCGTCCAGCGCCTGGAGTCGCTGGACTGCCCTCCTCCCATTGCCGTGCTGGACCGCGCCCAGGCCCTGAGCTTTTCCGCGCTGCAGTTATTCGTCGAGCGCGCCATGGCCAGCCATGACAGCTTCGAACTGAGCGATGCCGAGTTGCCGTTGGTGATCGACATCTGCCGCCGCCTCGACGGTATTCCACTGGCCCTGGAACTGGCGGCTGCGCAAGTCGCCAGCCTTGGCCTCGAAGGGTTGTTCACACAACTGCAAGACAGTTTTCGCCTGCTGACCCACAGCAGCCAGGCGACGCTTGCCCGGCACCAGACGCTGCACGCCACGCTGGACTGGAGCTTTGCCCTGCTCAACACCTGCGAACAAACCTGCTTGCGCCGCTTGGGTGTGTTCCGTGGCGGTTTCACCCTTTCATCGGCAGCAGCGGTGATCGTCGGTGAACACATCGAGCCGTGCGAGGTGTTTGGGTCGATCACGCAACTGGTGGCCAAGTCCCTGCTGAGTGTGGACGTCGGCGACGAAGAGGTGTTCTACCGCCTGCTCGACACCACTCGCAGCTATGCGCTGGAAAAACTCGAGCAGGCCCACGAGTTGCCCGGCACCCGGGAGCGCCACGCAGAACGCTGTCTGGCCCTGATGCAACAGGCACAGACCGACTGGGAACTCATCCCCACCACGTTGTGGATCGAGCGTTATGCCCGGGGTCTGGAAGACATCCGCGCAGCACTCGATTGGGGCCTGAATGCTCGGGGGCCCGAGGCGCTGGCGATCCGCCTGACCGCCGCCTCCACGCCGCTTTGGCAAGAACTGTCGCTGCTCAAGGAACACGGCGGTTACGTGCGCAAGGCCCTGGCCTTGCTCGACGCGGCGGCCGAACCTTGCCTGCCGCTGAAAATGGCCCTGAAGCTGGCCCTCGGCAGTGCCTGTTATCACGCTCAGGGTGGCAGCGCGGAAACCGTTGGCGCCTTCGTCACCGCCCGCTCCCTGGCCAGACAGTGCAACGACGTCGTCGGCGAGTTGCGCGCCGTCTCCGGCCATCTGGCGGTCAACCTCAGTTGTGGCAACTATCAAATGGCGTGGGTACAGAGCCAGCAATTCGATCGACTGGGCCTCGACGGCGATCCGGTGCTGTCGCTGAGCACCCATCGCCTGCGGGTGCTGGCCCTGCATTTTGTCGGGGATCAGCAACAGGCGCGGGTGAATGCCGAGGACGTGATCCAGCGCATGGCCCAGAGTGGCCATCTCAACCGGTTCACCCATGGCTTTGGCGTGCAATACGATCAGAGCGTCGCCGCCCTGACCATCCTGGCACGCATCCTCTGGTTGCAGGGGCATCCGGAACAGGCCTGGCGCACGGCGCGGCAGGCCTTGGACATTGCGTTGCAGATCAACCATGGCACCTCGATCTGCTACACGCTGGCCCTCTCGGGCTGCCTGATCGCCCACTACAACGGCAACACCCGCACTGCACGCGACTTGTTGCACCTGCTGCTGGAACAGGCGCAAAAACACTCGGTGCTGCTGTTCTACTCCTGGGCGCAACACTATGCACAAATCATCGACAGCGCAGAGGCGACGCCATCGCCCCGCGCGGCGGTCGGCCTGATCAAGGAAATCATGGTCACCCTCGACACCGCGCGCGTCGACGACGACCTGTTGCAACGCGCCGACAGCGGCGCCGCAGGCTGGAGCACGGCGGAGATTCTGCGAGCCCGCGCCGAGGCGCTGCTGGCAGCCGATTGCCCGGCCAAAAACAGCACGGCAGAAACCGTGCTGATCAAAGCGATAAACGTGGCGAAATCCCAAGGCGCCCTGGCCTGGGAACTGCGCAGCGCCACCTCGCTGGCGCGGCTTTGGCAGCGTCAGGGTCGCTACCGTCAAGCTCACACATTATTGGCGCCGATCTATCAGTGCTTCACCGAAGGTCACGCCACGCCTGACTTGAAAGCCGTACGGCGCTTGCTCGACGAGCTACAAAGCCACGTGCCGGTCTGAGGACCGCGCGTGGCTGATGTATCCGGCATAGCGCATTTCGTACGTACGCAATGCGCCGCTGTGTTCGAGTTTTTCCAGGGCATAGCTGCGGGTGGTATTAAGGAAGCGGTAACGACTCGCGCCATTGACCAGTTCCAGTGACAACAGCGACTTTTGCACCAGGCTTTCCATCACGCAGGTCAGGTTCGCGGATTGCAACGTGGCGCAACTGATCACGCCCTTGGCCGCCTCCAGGTTGAACGCCGACTTGAACACCGCCAGCCGCTGCAACACGGTTTGTTCCTGCGGGCTCAGGCGTTCGTAACTCCAGTCGAGGGCAGCCTTGAGGGTCTGGTGCCGGGGCACGGCGGTACGACGCCCCTGGGTCAGCAGCTGAAAACAGTTGTCCAGTTGCGCCTGCACTCCCACCAGCGCCAGCGCATCGATCTGCGCCGCCGCCAATTCAAGCGCCAGCGGCAAGCCATCGAGCCGCCGACAGATTTCCCGAACGGCCTTGAGATCCTGTTCGCGCAGGGCAAAACCCTGCTGGCGAGCCCGGGCACGGCTGACAAACAATTGCACTGCCGAGTAGCCCATGAACTCCTCGACACTGCGCAACGCCGAAGCGGGTGGCACCACCAGTGGCGGCAAAGGCATGAGCGTTTCCCCGGAGGCCAACAGCGGCTCGCGGCTGGTGACCAACAGTGACAGGCGCGGTGCCGAGGTCAGCAGGGTTTCGATCAGCGTCCGACAGCTTTCCTGCAAGTGTTCGCAGTTGTCGAGGATCAACAGCGCGTGCCATTGCTCCAGCGCTTGCAGGGTGGTGCCGACGCCCAAACCGAGGGTGCGCGTCAGGTGATCAACCACCTGCGCCGGGTCGTCGATCATTGCCAGATCCACCAGCCACACGCCATCGCGATAGTGCTGCAACAACAGCTCGGCGACGCGCAAGGCAACGGTGGTCTTGCCGATGCCACACGGCCCGACCAGGGTCATGAAGCGCCGCACCGGCAACTGTCGCACCAGACTGCCGACCATCGCATCACGCCCGATGACCGGGGTCAGCCGTGCCGGCAAATTATGTCGAGGTTGATGCGCGGTTTCGATCGGCACCGGCACGGCCTGCGAGGCTTGTTGCACCGAGGCGACAAAACTGTAGCCACGCTGGGGAATGGTGGCGATGTAGCCATCACCGTTGTGCTCGTCACGAAAGGCCCGACGCAACGCGGCGATGTGCACGCGCAGGTTGATGTCCTCGACCACCGACCTCGGCCAGACTTGAGCGATCAGCTCGTCTTTGCTGACCACCGAACCTGCGTGCTCGACCAGCACCTGCAGGATATCCAGGGCCCGGCCGCCCAAACGTAGCGGCTGATCACCGTGCAGGACCAGTCGCTGGTTGAGGTGGAACGTGTAGGGGCCGAAGCGCAGCACCGTGTCGCTGTGCAAATCTTTAAGGCTGTTCATGCTTCACCCGCCGGGAGCCTGCTCGGCACGGGAGTCCGTCCAGGCTCCGTACCTTCCTTGCAATGAGTTCACGGTTATCTTGGCAGGCCTCGGTTACGGTACAACCGCCACGGGGGGAGCGTCACGGCCATAACGGTGCCCATGACAGCCAAGAGCGCTAGCTGAACTGTTCGCGGTACTGAATCGGGGTCAGGCCGAGTTTCTCACCGAACAGAAAACGCATGTGCCGCACGCTGCCGAAGCCGCTTTTGAAAGCCACGGTCTTGAGCGGCAGCTCAGTGGTTTCCAGCAGATTGCGGGCGCAATCGATGCGTGCACTTTGCAGAAATTCCATGGGCGTCATGTTCACTTCCCGGGCGAAAACCCTGGCGAAGTGACGCGGACTCATGGCCGCCAGACTGGCCATGCGTTCAATGCTGTACGCTTCATCGAGGTGCTCCAGCACGTGGTTCTGCACCCGGGTGATCGCTGTTTCGTGGGGCGCCACGGCGGCCATCAACGGGCTGAACTGCGCCTGTCCACCTTGGCGTTTCATGACCACCAGCAGCACCTTGGCCACATCCTGCGCGACTTTTTTGCCATGGTCCCGAGCGACCACCGACAGCGCAAGGTCAATACCGGCGGTGACGCCACCGGAAGTGATCAGGTCGCGGTCCTGGATAAAAATCTGGTCGGTTTCGACGCTGGCCGACGGGAACGCCTTGATCAGCCGTTCGGTGTAATGCCAGTGCGTGGTCACGCGATAACCGTCGAGCAACCCCGCATGCCCGAGGACAAACGCGCCCGTGCAGATCGAACCGTAACTGGCCGAACGGCCAACGTTGTGCTTGAGCCAGTCGAGCAACGGCGGATGTCTTTCGTTGTACGCACCGGGGCCGCCGGGCACCAGCAACAAGTCATAGCCGTCGCAAGCCTGATCGATAGTCAGATCGGCTTGCACGCTGACTCCGTTGGATGCGCGCAACGCGCCGGGCTCGGTACCGATGGTCGACAGCACATAATGATCGTCAGGTTTCAGATAACGATTGGCGATGGAAAACACCTCCATTGGCCCGGCCATATCGAGCAGGAGGAAGTCGGGGAACAGCACCATTGCCACGGTTTTCATGGGTTGCACATCACTGAAAGTAAAAAAGTCCTGACTGACACCGTCCCCTTTTAGAAGCGAGCCCGCTCGCTCCTTCAGGTCACGTGTCGTGAATTATGACGAAGTATGCCTCAAACCCCGGCAATTCATCCCACCCAATACTGTCAACTTGAAGGAGACAGTATTTCAATTTTCATCTACTTATTGCACCAACCAGTAACCATTAACCTTCTCCTCACTCGGACGAATCAACGTCCCCGCAGGAGATTCCATCATGCTGACCCTTCGCAAAGCTTCTGATCGTGGCATGGCCAACCATGGCTGGTTGAAGTCGTTCCACACCTTTTCCTTCGCCAACTATCGCAACCCCAAAGAGCAGGGTTTTTCCGACCTGCTGGTGATCAACGACGACCGTGTGGCCGCCGGCAAAGGCTTTGGCCAGCACCCCCACCGCGACATGGAGATTTTTTCCTATGTGCTCGAAGGTGCGCTGGAACACAAGGACACCCTCGGCACCGGCTCAGTGATTCGCCCGGGTGACGTGCAGTTGATGAGCGCCGGCAGCGGCGTGGCCCACAGTGAATACAACCACTCGGACTCGCGGCCCGTGCACTTTCTGCAAATCTGGATCGTGCCTGAAGTCAGCGGTGCCAAACCGCGCTATCAGCAGGAGCACTTCAGCACGCAGAAAAAACGCGGTCGCCTGCAACTGATCATCTCCCCCGACGGCGCCAAGGGTTCGTTGAAAGTGCGTCAGGATGCACGGGTGTACGCCGCACTGATCGATGGCAAGGAAAGCGTCACCCTGGAACTGCCGGCAGATCGCTACGCCTACGTGCATGTGGCGCGCGGCAGTGTCGAACTCAACGGCATGCCATTGCAGGCAGGCGACGGCGTGCGGGTTCGCAAAGAACAGCTGCTGACCTTGAGCAACGGCGTGGATGCCGAAGTACTGGTGTTCGACCTGCGCCCGCAAGAGCTGCCTGAAATGCCGTAACCGAAAGATCGCAGCCTCGCTTTGGCTCGACAGCTCCTACAGGTGTTCGCAATCTCTGTAGGAGCTGTCGAGCCAAAGCGAGGCTGCGATCTTTTCACTCACCGGTCCCGGAAAACCCCGCCACAATCTCGTCAATCACCACCCGCACCCTGGCGGTATGGCGCAAATCGGCATGGGTCACCAGCCAGATGTCATAGGGCACCGGCTTCGTACGCTCCGGCCACAGCCTGACCAACCCGTCCAGCTCGCCCATGTGCACCGGAGTCTCGCCAATCCCGATGCCCGCAGCGATGGACCGTCGCACCAGCAAACTTGAACTCAGGCTGGAGACAATCCGCCCGCGTCCAATCGGTTCGCCCACCAGCGTTATGTCCTTCCCGGCCTGCACATACGGCTGATACACCACCAGGTCATGCCCCTCGAACGCCATCCCCGGCTCCGGGATGCCATGCGCGTCGACGTAAGCTTGCGAAGCGAACAAACCCAATGGCCAACGGGCGATCCGTCGGGCGATCAGGTCGGGGTTTTCCGGCCGGGTATTGCGCACGGCGATATCGGCCTCGCGCTTGGCCAGACTGAGGATTTGCGTCGAGGCGTCCAGTTGCACCCGCACATCGGGGTGCTGTTGATGCAGGCGTGCGATGGCCGGGATCAAAAAATCGATGGCCAGCGAGTCCGTGGTGGTGACCCGGACAGTCCCGGTCAACCGATCATCCAGGCCTTGAATGCGCCGCTCAAGCTCCAGCGCCGAGGTTTCCATCTTCTCCACGGCTTTCAATGCTGCTTCACCGACAGCCGTCAGCGCGTACCCCTCGGAGGTGCGCAGAAACAGCGTCGCGCTCAAGGATTTTTCCAGCGACGTGATCCGTCGTCCGACGGTGGCCTGATCCACCCCAAGCACCCGCGCCGCGCCCCTGAGTGTCGATTCGCGGCACACCGCCAGAAACACCCGTGCGTCATCCCAATTCATAGGGTTCTCCCCGTGATGCATTTACGCATCACAATAGCGCGAAATCGCTGCATTATCGCAACAGCCAATCTGGATAAGCTGGGGGCCATTGAGAAACCATCAGGAGAGCTCCCATGCTCAGCCCCACGCCCACCTCACGCCAAGGCATCTGGCTGCCAATCTTTGCCGGTCTCTGCGCCAGTCTGGTCAGTATTGGCCTGGCGCGTTTTGCCTACACGCCGCTGATTCCTTCATTGATCCAGGCCCACTGGTTTTCCGCCAGCGACGTGGTGTACCTCGGCGCCGCCAACCTGGTGGGCTATCTGGTTGGTGCGCTGACGGGTCGCCCGCTCGCCCGTGCTACATCGAACAAAACCGCACTGCGATTGATGATGCTCGCGGTGACGATGTCGTTTTTCGCGTGTGCCTTTCCGCTATCGGTCAGTTGGTTCTTCGGCTGGCGCTTGCTGTCCGGCATTGCCGGAGGAGCGATCATGGTGTTGGTCGCAGCCACCGTGCTGCCCCACGTACCGGCCTCGCGCAAAGGCTTGGCCAGTGGCGCAATTTTTCTCGGCCTCGGGTTGGGCATTGCCGGCTCGGGGACCATTGTTCCGCCTCTGCTGAGCCTGGGGTTACAGCAAACCTGGCTCGGCCTCGGTCTGTTGGCGCTGATTTTGACGGCGGCAAGCTGGTTCGGCTGGCCGTCGACTGCAGTACCTGAAACAGCGGCTCCGCCGGTCAAGGCCGCCACCCCTCCCGGTGTGTATCTGCTGTTTGCCCAATACGCGTTCATGGCGACGGGCCTGGTGCCGGCGATGATGTTTCTGGTGGACTACGTGACTCGCGGGCTCGGCGCCGGGCAACACCTCGGGGCGCTGATTTGGGTGATGTATGGCATTGGCGCCATTATCGGCCCGGTCAGTTATGGTTTTTTGGCGGATCACCTCGGGGCCAAGCGTGGCATTCGTCTGGTGCTGGGGGTGCAGGCAATCGCGGTCGGCCTGTTGTCGATGTCCAGTTCATTCACCGCCCTGGCATTGCTGGCCGTGATCATCGGTTCCTTTCCGCCGGGCATCGTGCCCCTGGCATTGGCACGGGTTCATGAGCTGATCCCCGAGCACCGTCAACAGCAGATCGCCTGGAGCCGAGCCACCGTTTCCTTTGCCACGTTCCAGGCAATCGCCGGGTTTGCTTATTCGGCATTGTTCAATGCCAGTGGCGGGCACCACGAGTTGATGTTCGTGATCGCGGCCGGGGCGATTGTTGTCGCGCTGTTGCTGGAACTGGCGATGCGCCTGCTGGCCCAACCCAATGAACATGCCTGCACCCGACCCACCACCGCATGAAAAATCACTCCTCATCCCCAAAGGTATCCAACATGTCTCTTCCCCAAACCATGACTCAGATTGAAATTGACGAGCCCGGTGGCCCCGAAGTCCTGCAACCGCATCAGGTGCCTGTTCCCACGGCCGGCGCCGGCGAAGTGCTGATTCGCGTCCACGCCGCCGGGGTCAATCGCCCCGACGTGCTTCAACGCGCCGGCCAGTACCCGATGAAACCGGGCATGAACCCGATCCCTGGCCTGGAAGTGGCCGGTGAAGTGGTCGGGGTGGGCGCAGGTGTCAGCGACTTCGTGATCGGCGACAACGTGTGCGCTCTGACCAACGGCGGCGGTTACGCGCAGTATTGTGTCGTGCCGGCCAGTCAGGCCCTGCCGATTCCCGATGGTCTGGATTGGGTACAGGCTGCAGCGATCCCGGAAACTTTCTTCACCGTGTGGGCCAACCTGTTCGAGATGGGTGGCGCGCGCAAGGGTCAACGGGTGTTGATTCATGGCGGCACCAGCGGCATCGGCACCACCGCGTTGATGCTCTGCCGCGAGTTCGGCATCGAGGCGTTCGCCACGGCGGGCAGCGAAGAAAAGTGTGCGGTGATTCGCGAGTTGGGCGCCACGGCAATCAATTATCGCGAGCAGGATTTTGCCCAGGCGATTCTCGAACAAACCGCAGGCCAAGGCGTGAACGTGGTGCTCGACATCATGGGCGGTTCATACCTCAACAATAACGTCAAAGCCCTTGCCTTTGAAGGTCGGTTGGTGATGCTGGGTTTCCTCGGTGGCGCCGTGGCCAAGGACATCGACCTGCTGGCGATCATGGCCAAACGCGCTTCGGTCACCGGCTCGCTCTTGCGCTCACGCACCCGGGAAGAAAAAGCCGAGATCGCTCAACAACTGCGTGAACACGTGTGGCCGGTGCTGGCGGCCACTCGTTGCCTGCCGATGATCGACGAGGTTTATCCCCTGACCGAGGCAGCCCGAGCCCATGCACGCATGGAGGGCGGCGATCACATCGGCAAGATCGTGTTGCGGGTGGACTGACCCGCAGCAATTGACCTACGCAACTCCCCTGTGGGAGCGAGCCTGCTCGCGATGACGGAAGCACATTCAACAGCAGCGTCGACTGATACACCGCCATCGCAAGCAAGCGCCACCCCCACAGGTCGAAATTGTTCCCCTCGCCGTCACACATCTGCTAAAACGCGAACTTCATGTCCGTGCTGGTGAAACAACCGATGCCCACTGCCCTCCTCACACGTTTGCGCCGACGCTGGCTGCCGCTGCTGTGCATGGCCGCGCTGGTCGTCGGCCTGCCCGTGGGTTGCGGCGCGCTCCAATACAAGGAGCGTGAGTTGCTGTTTCGTATCGAGCCGGGCACCGCCGGCTGGTACCGCGGCTTGCCGCAGGACGTCCAGGAAATCGACATCAAACCCGCCAGCTTCAAGGCCGGACAAAACCTGCATGCCTGGTGGTGGCCGGCGGCTCGGCGTGATGCACCGTCGATTCTTTACCTGCACGGTGTGCGCTGGAACCTCACCGGCCAGGCGTTCCGTATCGAGCAGTTGCGCGCCATGGGTTACTCGGTGCTGGCCATCGACTACCGCGGGTTTGGCCAAAGCAAAGGCGACCTGCCCTCGGAAGCCAGCGTCTACGAAGATGCCCGGGCCGCTTGGGAGCGCTTCACGCTCATGCAACCCGATGCCAACAAGCGCTTGATCTACGGCCACTCGCTCGGCGGCGCGGTCGCCATCGATCTTGCGGCAGACCTGGCCGCCCAAGCCCAAAAAAACCATGACCCGGTACCGGTGCGTGGTCTGGTGATCGAGTCCACTTTCACCTCCCTGGGCGATGCCGTGGCGGAAGTGGCCGGCAACAATCTGCCGGTGAACTGGCTGCCGGTACGCTGGCTGCTGTCGCAGAAGTTCGACTCCATCGACAAGATCGTCGACATCGACATGCCTCTGTTGGTCGTCCACGGCCTGGCCGATCAGTTCATGCCATCGCGGTTCAGCCAGCAACTGTTCAATGCGGCCAACCAGCCCAAACGCCTGTTGCTGATCCCCGGCGGTACGCACAACAACAGCATGAGCCTGGGCGGTTCCCAGTATCGTCAGGCGCTCGATGGCTTGATGAAAGCCAAGCCATCGCAAATGGCCGGACCGACCGTGGCACGCAGCGCTCAGGATTCCTGAGGTTCCGGCGCACACTCATCGATACCCGTCACACTGCTGCGGGGTACGAACTGCACGGCCTTGGCTTCAGCTCGCCAGGGACGAACGATGTACATACCATCCGCTTCGGCCAGTAGACGCAGGCGGATACTGCTGCCGGGATTGCCCGGGTCCTTGATCGCGTCCAGTAGCTGGGTGCTGGGTGCCCAGGTCATGACCGTGCAATTGCGCGCACCGGAGGATGGCAACTGCAAGGTCACGCCGGCCAATTTGGCACTCGTCTGCGGGATGAGCCCCACAACAAAGATGACCACCATCGCCACCAGCGCCGAATGTGCGACCGGGTGCTCATGGCGACGCACAACCACAACAAAATAAGCACCGCCCAGCTGGATCAACCACAGCAACACCAGCTCAAGAAACATGAACGGGATAAACAGCCAGACATCTTCGACGTACTCGCTGACGCTACGGGCAACCACCACCGTGACATTGAGGATCGCGACCCATTGAATGAATGCCGACATCACACAGGCAAACCAGAACTCTAAGGAAACCCTGGTTTTCCAGACCCGCGTGATCATCCAGGCATGCCCCAGCAACGTGGCGATTCCCAACACCACCAGCCCGAGAATCCACCCGCCACTGTTGTAGCCATAGGACGCGAGCGCACCGATCAACCAGACGAAAAGCCCCAGCAGCAACACCCCATATAACCAATGCATTATCAGGCGTCGATGCAGAGGCGACAGTGCGGACTTGCCCCGATCAAAACTCAAGTGGTCACTCAGCCGCTCGCCGGCATCATTCAAGCGGTGAAAGAGAATGAACGCCGGCATGACGATCAACGCCCCCAGCATCGCGATCACGAACACCAGCATGGCGAACATCGCCGGCAGTGCCGCCACCACGGCCGAAGACGTGATGCTCAAGGGTATTTTTTCGACCTGGATGTACTGGAACAAGTAAATCCCGGCAATCAGCAAAACACTGCCGCCCAACGGCCAGGCTCGCTCATTGAGCCATAACAAGCCTTGGCTCAATTGGGCATAGCGGTGTCGTGAGAGTTGTGTGGTGGGTTCAACTTTTGTTTCGCCGTGGGTGACGTCGACCGGTTCCAGTTCCATGAACACAAAATCCTTGTTTCAGCAGTTTTTGGCAGCGAGAGCAGGCCTCGAATGTACAGGCCGACACCGGCAAAAACATCAGTCGCCCAACGAATCAGAAGCCTCTGTCAGAAAATTCGCTTCGCCGCTTTGAAAACGCGCCCGATACCGGCCCGGACTCTCCCCCGTCCATTTCTTGAACGCCCGGTGAAACGCACTTGGCTCCTGAAACCCCAATTGTTCGGCAATGTCACTGATACTCGCTCGGCTTTCACGCAGTTGCTCGAACGCCACGCCCCGTCGCACTTCGTCCTTGATCTCTTGGTAAGAACAGCCCTCACGTTCCAGTTTCCGGCGAAAGGTGCTGGGGCTCAGGTGTTGCTCCAGGGCAAAGGCCTGCAGCGTCGGCCATGCGCTGTAATGGCTGTTGCGCAAGCGTTGATGCACTTGCGACGCCAGGCCATGCTGATTGCGAAAACGGATCACCAGCCATTGCGGCGCGGTGCGCAAGAATACTTTCAGCGAAGCCAGGTCCTGGACCACCGGTAAACGCAGGTAGTGGCTGGCGAATTCGATTTCGGTGCGCTCGGCACCGAAGGTCAGGTTGGGCCCCCAGAGTAACCGGTCATCGCTCAGTGACAGGCGTTCATGACGAAAGTCCGCACGGTCGATGGGGATGCGCCGGCCGCCCAGCCAACAGAGCAAACTGATCATCAGTACCAGGAAGGTTTCTTCGCCGAAGCGACTGGCATCGTCGTCGTGCGATTGCGTGTCCAGACTGATCACCGCCCGTTTGCCGCGCACGGTCAGCGTGCCGCGAAAGTCGCGCAAGAACAGGGCGAAGTTGGCCAGGCACTGGCGCATGGCCTTGTGCAGGTCGGGCTCTTGAATCAATGCCCGGCAAATCAGCGCAAACGCACCGGGCGGCATGCCATGGGAGTCGAGGCCGAAGAACTCGTCGTTCAGCTCACGGATCTGGATCAGCCACAACGCCGCGAAGGCACTGGCCGGCACCCGCGCCGACGGCTGCTGCATCACGGCCGGATCGACGCCAGCCTGTTCCAGCACGGAACGCACGCGCTGCGGATCGTCCCTCAGCCCATGGATCATTGCCTGCACGAAGTAGGCGGCCACTGAATCCTTTTCCCGCATGTGAACGCTTCTCTCCCGATCACCCGAAATGGCAAAAAACATCAGCCCCGTTGAACAGTTTCGGCATAGGACAACCGCCCTGCCGGTTCTAGACTCGCGGCAATAGTACGCTTTCGGCCGCCACGGCGGCCAAGGTATCGCAGGGTTTATCGGAAGGATGGCAACATGAATCTGCAAAACATTGGCGTGATCGGCGCCGGCACCATGGGCAACGGCATCGCGCAAGTCTGCGCCCTCGCCGGGTTCAACGTGACCTTGCTCGACATCTCTGAAAGCGCGTTGCAAAAAGCCATCGCCACGGTCGGCAAAAACCTTGACCGGCAGATCGCCAAGGAAACCCTGACCGCCGAGCAAAAGAACGCCGCCCTCGACAAGATCCGCACCAGCACCGATTACAGCAGCCTGCACAACGCGCAGTTGGTCATCGAAGCCGCCACCGAGAATCTCGACCTGAAACTGCGGGTGCTGCAACAGATTGCCGCGCAGGTCAGCGCCGAGTGCGTGATCGCCTCCAACACTTCGTCGCTGTCGATCACCCAACTCGCTGCCAGTGTCAGCCAGCCTGAGCGCTTCATCGGCCTGCACTTCTTCAACCCGGTACCGGTGATGGGCCTGATCGAAGTCATTCGCGGCCTGCAGACCAGCGACGCCACCCACGCCCTGGCGCTGGACATGGCAACCACCCTGGGCAAAACCGCGATCACCGCCGGCAACCGCCCGGGGTTTGTGGTCAACCGGATTTTGGTGCCGATGATCAACGAAGCGATTCTGGTGTTTCAGGAAGGCCTGGCCAGCGCCGAAGACATCGACGCCGGCATGCGCCTTGGCTGCAACCAGCCGATCGGCCCGCTGGCCCTGGCCGACCTGATCGGCCTCGACACCCTGCTGGCAATCATGGAAGCGTTCTACGAAGGCTTTAACGACAGCAAATATCGCCCGGCGCCACTGCTCAAGGAAATGGTCGCCGCCGGTTACCTGGGACGCAAAACGGGGCGCGGCTTCCATGCCTATGCCTGAGCGTTGCTCGCGTTTCGCCGAATATCGGGACAAGGTGCTGGAGCTGTTCGCCTGCAAGGGTTTCGGCCAGGTCGGCATGCGCGAGCTCGCGACGTGCCTGGGGCTGTCCCCGGGCTCGTTGTATCACCATTACCCGAGCAAACAGCACCTGCTGCTGGACCTGATCGAAGAGTTCTACGAAGAGTTGCTGGCAACGCTGGGACGCATCAAACAAAAGGCCCCGGCGAAACGGGACCGACTCAACCACGTGATCCGCGCCCACCTCAATCTGCACCGCGACATGCCCTGGCATTTTCGCTTGGTCGAGCGCGACAGCGGCTGCCTCAATGAAGAGCAGCAGGCACGGGTTCAGCAACTGCGCGAGCAGTACGAGCGCACCTTGTTGGTGGTGCTCGGCGCCCGTTCGCGCTTCAGTGAATCAGGACAACTGGCCGCCGGGCATGCCATTGCCTCGCTGCTCAACAGCGCGCCCAGTTGGCTGACCACCCACGCACTGGACGAGCAAGAACACAATGAGTTGCTGGAGAACCTGGTGAGTGGCGCCATCGAGCGCTTACTGGCGCCCCGTCGCACAGGCGAAGCCATAAGCATCGCCCGAACTATCGAAAAATCATCTAACAATATTCAGGCAGCCGCCGCGTTTTAGCGCTTTGCTGTCCCCGGTCAGCCCCATCAGAATTCATCGCGCCAAACGATGTCAGATCCGATGTGCACCTCCATTGACCGGGAGCAGAACCATGAAAATCAATCCCTACCTTATCTTCAACGGCGACTGCAAAGCCGCGTTCACCTTCTACGCGCAAGCTCTGCAAGGCAAACTCGAAGCAATGATGAGTTTCGGCGAAACGCCTGCCGCCGAGCATGTGCCCAAAGAACACCACCACCTGATCATCCACACCTGCCTGAAAGTTGGCGATCAAATGCTGATGGCCTCGGACACCACCCCAGACCGTCCGACCCCAGGCATGAGCGGCTGCTCAATTTCGTTGAATGTCGACAGCGTCGCCGAAGCCGATCGAGTGTTTAACGCGCTGGCCGAGGGTGGCAAAGTCGAGATGCCATTGGAGGCCACGTTCTGGGCGGCTCGCTTCGGCATGCTGGTCGACAAGTTTGGTGTGGCATGGATGGTCAACTGCGAAAAAGACCAATAACACAGCCTTCCTGTTCGACGATGTTCCAATGCTGAAACAGCCCAATCTGAAAGGTTGGGCTTTCTGGCAACTCACCGGCCGTCTGCTACCGTCAACATTACCGTTGCGGCCGCCGCGGTAGTGGCCGGATATAGCCGGGCCACAGGCGTTGCACAACCTTTCGTCGCAAAGCAAATCACGGGGCGCCATTCATACCCGTGTCTGGCTTACGGCTTGCACAGGCGGAGCGTCGCTGCCCGGAATGACATAATTCTGACACGGCAGCACCTCAAACTAATGCTTAAGGACTCCAGCGAAACGCTTGGTCAGTCACCGGAGATGTAACGTGTCAACTCTCAATGAAATCGCAGCGAACCACGCGAGAATGGCCAAGGCAAAAGAGTTGGAGGCGACCGGGTTGGGCGAGCGACAGCTTCAGATCGTGGGTAGTTTTGAAATCCCGTCACTGGAACACCAACAGCCGGTTATTCCGCTGCACCTGGTGGCTGGCGCACAGGACAACAACCTTGGGCAGGCGGCTGGGTATCTGATTTAACCCGAGAGTCCTTTGGGACCGAGGACGAGCCTTCTGTTCAGAGAGGGCTTAACGCGTGATCATTTCATAACAGCGGCGCTTGGCTGGCTTGCGCGCCGCTGTTTTACCAGAACCCGGGGCCCCCTCACTTCGCCGTAATCACCGACAATTTGGTAATCCCCGCCCGCTCAATCGACGCCATCGCCCGCGCCACTTCACCGTAGTTAACCCCGTTATCCGCCTGCAACTGCACGCGCACTTCAGCGTCTTTGGTCTTGGCTGCCTTGAGGTTGGTTTCCAGCAAGTCAGGCTGGATCTCGTCCTTGTTGATGAACACTTTGCCCTTGTCGTCGATGCTCACCACCAGCGGATCTTTTTGTTCCACCGGTGCCACCGCTTCGGTTTTTGGCAGGTTGATCGGTATGGCGTTGGTCAGCAGCGGCGCAGTGACGATGAACACCACCAGCAGCACCAACATGACGTCCACCAGCGGCGTGACGTTGATTTCGCTGAGTACTTCATCGCTGTCTTGGGTTGAGAAGGCCATATCAGGACGCCTCCTTGATTTTCTGGCCGGCGACGGTCGCGCCGGACTTGCTCAACACCGGGTGCAACAGCACACGGAACGAATGCTTCTGCGCCAGGCTGTAAAAGTCGTGGGCAAAGTCATCCAGATCGGCGGCGGTCAGTTTCAGGCGACGCAGGAAGTAGTTGTAAACCAGTACTGCCGGCACCGCGACGGCGATGCCGACACCCGTAGCGACCAGGGCTGCACCGATCGGCCCGGCCACGGTTTCCAGGCTCGCCGAGCCCGCCGCACTGATTCCCTTAAGCGCCGACATGATGCCCCACACTGTCCCGAACAGGCCGATGAAAGGTGACGTGCTGCCGATACTGGCGAGGATCGCCAAACCGGTTTCCAAGGAACGCCGCTCACGGACAATCTGCTGGCGCAGGGCGCGTTCGAGACGGTCTTGATGGTTGATCGACTGGCTCAGGTCGGTGCTCTGACTGTCGCTGCCGTGCTGCTCGCTGACCTGAATCGCCGCATAACCGGCCAGCGCCACGCGGGCCGCCGCACCGGGCTGGTTATGGGCAAGTTCGGCGGCGGAATCGAGGCTGGAAGCGGCCCAGAATTGTTTATGGAACTTGCGGTCTTGCGTCTTCAAGCGAGTGAACTGCACGCCCTTGAGCAAGGCCAGGCCCCAGGTCGCGACGGAAAAGAGGATCAACAGCCAGATGACGGCGTGTTCGATGGATTCAAACGGGGATGCAATCAGGTTCATGGTCAGGCTCTCCAGCAAGGCATTGGATCGGTTGTAGCGATGCGCCTTGTGTCAGGTAGCCCGCGATGTCTTTCAGTAGGGTTCAGTTATTTGATTTTGAAATCGATCGGCACGCTGACCCAGCCGTCCTGGGCGACATCGCCCTGCTTGGCCGGTACGAAACTCCAGCGCTTGACCGCTGCCAGCGCCGCGTCATCAAGTTGATCGCGGCCACTGCTTTTCTGGATCTGGATTTCCCCCGGTTTGCCGCTGGCCAATACATGCACCCGCAACAACACCGTGCCTTCCCAGCCGCGACGCATTGCCAGCGACGGGTATTCCGGTGCCGGGTTCTTCAAGTAAGCGGCGCTGGCCGAGGCCGGCGTCACCGGTTTTGGCGCAGGCGGCGCGGGTGCAGCTGGCGCGGCAACCGGTTGTGGCGGTGCAGGCGGTGCCGGTGGCTGTTCCACCGGTTTTGCCACGGGTTTGGGCACAGGCTTGACCACCGGCTTGGGCTTGGGAACCGGTTTGGGCGGTGGTGGTTTCACGGCCAGCTCATCCTCCACCGGCGGTGGTGGTTCGACCACCGGCTGCGGGATCGGCTCCGGCGGTGGCGGGACCACCACGGGTGGTGCCGGTTGCGAAAACTCGATGGTCATCGGCGGAATCTCCGGCGGTACCACGGGCAGTGGCGGCGTCGGTGCCTGGTTGACCCAGACAATCACCGCGCCATGCAACACCAGCGCGAACACCCCCAACAAAACCACTTCACGACGGCTCAACACGCGCTGGGGTGTGCTGTGCAGCCGCGACAACCCCAGGGGTTCGCGGAACACCCGACCGATGTCGAGCAGTTCGCCACCGGGTAGCGGGCGTTGGAACACCTCTAGGGCACGGGTGGCGCTCTGGACATTGCCCATTGTTAGACTCCTGTAAGGCTTCAGATTGAACGCACGCCGCAACCCGGACTATCGCGCGGCGCCGGACTGCGTCACGGTCAACGGCGTTGCGGAAAACACCTCGGTGTCCGTGAGCTCTTCCACGTCGACGCGATGGGGAAAGATGTTCTTGGCCACGAACAGATCATCGACTTGCTGCAAGGCCTGGACATCCCGCTGTTCGAGCGGCAGCAGCGATTCGTCGCCCCAACTGCGCAGGCGTTGCGAGACGTCCAGCGGTATGTCGTTGACCTTGGCAAACACCCGCGCGTACTCGTCAGGGTTTTGCCTGGACCACTCGAACGCCTTGGCGAAACGCTGCAACACGTCGCTGAGCGCCTTGCGCTTGAGCGGGTCAGTGAGCGCTTCGTCCGAAGCGGTAATAAACGTCAGCCCGGTGTTGATGCCCTCGCCGCTGATCAACACCCGTGCGCCCTGCTGCTCGGCAAACGCCTGATAGATACCGAACGTGGCCCAGGCTTCGATCTTGCCGGCATTGAAGGCCGCCAGTGCGTCGGTCGGCAGGACGAAACCAACGTTGACGTCTTTCTCGTCGACCCCGGCATTGGCCAATGCGCGAATCAGCAGGTACTGGGAAATGCTGCCGCGGGCCGACGACACCACCACGTTGCGGCCTGTGAGGTCCGCCACGTCATGGATGGGCGAATCAGCGGGCACCAGAATCGCAATGCCTCTGGATTGGCTGCGCCGCACGGCAACGATGCGCAACGGTGTGCCGCCGGTGGCAGCCGCTAGCACCGGCGTATCACCGGCGGGCGCAAGGTCGACGGCGCCGGCGCGCAAGGCTTCGAACAATGGCGCCGCGCCCTGGAAATTCGCCCACTCGATCTTGTAGTCGATACCCTCCAGCGCATTCGCTGCCTCAACCACCGTGCGCAAGCCTTTGGCCTGATCGCCCAGCACCAGCGTCACGCCGGACAGGTCGGACTGCGCGGTGGAAGCCGCTTTGTTGTCGACCGTTTCACCGCAACCGCTGAGCAGCAGCGCGATGCCCGAGAGCAACACCGCAGCAGGTTTCCAAACGCGAAGCGACATGGCGGACCCTCCCTGGATCAAAGCGTAATCAGCCATGGGCGAAACGCCGGATCGATGCATTCGGTGCCCGGCGCTCAGCGGCCGCAGCGGTATCCACTTCAACACCCAACAGGCTCAGCAGCCGCGCGCGGATGGCCTGGAAACCTTCCTGACCGGTGTCTCGGGCGCGGGGCAGATCGATGGTCAATTGATCGGCGATCTTGCCGTTGGCCAGCACGATGACCCGGTCGGCCAGCAGGATGGCTTCATCGACGTCATGGGTCACCAGCAACACTGCCGGCGTGTGTTTGCGCCACAATTCGATGATCAGCCGATGCATGCGAATGCGGGTCAACGCATCGAGTGCGGCGAACGGTTCATCCAGCAACAGCAGTTTCGGTTCGCGGACCAGACCTCGGGCCAGCGCCACGCGTTGCGCTTCCCCGCCAGAAAGCGTGGCGGGATAGGCTTCGAGCCGATGCGCCAGCCCCACTTCCGTTAACGCCTGCACTGCGCGAGCTTTGGCGTCCGGGATGTGCAGGCCGAGAATCACGTTTTTCCAGGCGCGTTTCCAAGGCATCAGACGCGGCTCTTGAAACACCGCCGCCCTCGCCTTCGGTACCAACAACTGACCACTGTCGATACTGTCGAGCCCGGCCAGGCTACGCAGCAGCGTGGTCTTGCCCGAACCGCTGGCGCCCAGCAACGCGACAAATTCGCCGGGGGCAATATCCAGGTCCAGGCCGTCGATGACCCGCTGCTCGCCGAACTGGCGCACGACGTTGCGCAGTTGTACCGGCGCTGGCGAATGTGCGGGTTTGGTCGTGTTCAAAAGATCGATGCTCGACATATCAATTCCTCACAAAAGATGGGCGCCAGGCCAGGGCAAAACGTTCCAGCGTACGGATCAGACCATCGATCAACAGACCGAGGACGCTGTAAATCAGCAGGCAGATCACGATCACGTCGGTGCGCATGAAGTCCCGCGCATCACTGGCCAGGAAGCCGATGCCGGCGGTGGTGTTGATTTGTTCGACGAACACCAGCGCCAGCCAGGAAATCCCCAGCGAATAACGCAGGCCGACAAAGAAGGAAGGCAAGGAGCCCGGCAGAATCACGTGCCAGATCAGTTCGCGACGATTGAGCCCCAGGGTGTTGGCGGCTTCGATCAGTTTAGGGTCGATGTTGCGGATGCCGGCGAACAGGTTCAGGTACACCGGGAAAGTCGTGCCGGTCACGATCAGCGCAATCTTGGTGAATTCGCCGATGCCGAACCAGAGGATGAACAGCGGCACCAGCGCCAGCGAAGGAATGGTGCGCAGCATTTGCAGCGGTGAATCGAGTATCACCTCGCCGCGCTTGGACAGCCCGCTGATCAGCGCCGCAACCACACCAATGCTGACGCCGATACTCAGGCCCACCAGCGCCCGTTGCAGTGACACCAGCAAATGCTTGCCCAGTTCGCCAGAGGCGATCATCGCCCAGAGCGTGCCGCCAATCTGCGAAGGCGCCGCAATGACACGTTGCGGAATCAGACCGGCTTGCGACGCCAGTTCCCATAACAACAACAGCGCGATCGGGCTGAGCAAACGCAGCAACACTTCAGGCGTCCGCCAGTTGCGCACCCAATTGGGCAACAGCCTCGACGCGCCCTGTAGCTCACCCGTGTGGCGAGCAGCCTTGTTGACGGAAAACGAGCTGCTGGCGCTCGATGGATCGAAGGTCTTTTCAGTCATCAGGCTTCCTTCCTCATAAAGAACATGGCCAGAAATGCCATGCGTCAGCTTCGGTTTTCATGCTATTCGCATAAAAAACCTCAGTGAAATTCTTTTTAGGAATAACCTAATATGATTAAAAATCAGATATCGGGTGCGCCTGATAAATTGTTTGCATAATAAATAGGCTTGGTCCTTTCCTGCCGCGGGCTACAGGGAAGGCACCCCTTAAAATGCATATTTTTTATTCAGACCAATTATCTTAATTCTTTATTTTAATAATTAACTTAGAACCAAACGGCATTTCACAGCCCCGACCGCTACGCCTATTTTTGGCCCTACAGACCGACCCCAATGCCAGGTGGAGGCTTGAACCATGCTTATCCAACGACAAGGAACTCCCATGAGTATTGAATTCATCGGCTACATCGGCGGTCACCATTCTTCGGAAATCCATCCGCGCAGCGGCCCTGTTCTGCAGCCTGACTACGTGGAAACAGTGGCCCGCGCACACGACGAGGCCGGGTTTGATCGGGCCTTGATCGCCTTCCACTCCAACAGCCCGGACAGCACACTGATTGCCTCGCAGGCTGCCAGCGTGACCAAAAACCTCAAGTTTCTGATTGCCCACCGCCCGGGTTTTGCCGCGCCGACCCTGGCTGCACGCCAGTTCACCACCCTCGACGTTTTGAATGGCGGGCGCACCGCCGTGCACATCATCACCGGCGGCGATGATCGTGAACTGCGCGCCGATGGCAGCTTCATAGGCAAGGACGAGCGCTATGCGCGCACCGACGAATACCTCGACGTGCTGCGTCAGGAATGGACCAGCGAAAAGCCGTTCGACTATGAGGGCAAGTATTACCAGGTCGAGGGTGCGCACTCTTCGGTGAAGTCGCCGCAACAACCGCACATTCCCTTGTACTTTGGCGGTTCATCGAAGGCGGCCATCGAGGTCGCGGGCAAGCATGCGGACGTGTACGCGCTGTGGGGCGAAACCTACGAACAAGTACGCGATGTGGTGAAGCAGGTCCGCGCTGAAGCCGCCAAACATGGCCGCAAGATTCGCTTCAGTTTGTCGTTACGCCCGATTCTGGCGGACACCGAAGACCTGGCCTGGGAACGTGCCGAGCGTATCCTGCAACAGGCCACCGCACTGGCCGAGCAGAGCGGTTTCGTGCGCCGCGAACCACCGAACGAAGGCTCACGCCGCCTGCTGGCCGCTGCCGCCCAAGGCTCGCGCCTGGACAAGCGCCTATGGACCGGCATCGCCGGCTTGCTGGGCGCACAAGGCAACTCGACCTCACTGGTCGGCACGCCGGAACAAGTGGCAGAAGCGTTGCTCGACTACTACGACCTGGGCATCACCACCTTCCTCATCCGCGGCTTCGACCCGCTTGAAGACGCCATCGACTACGGCAAACGCCTGATCCCGCTGACCCGCAAACTGGTGGCCGAGCGTGAGCGGCAAGCGGCGGAAAAAGTCGCCTGATCCTGACGTCATAACCACAAAGATCGCAGCCTGCGGCAGCTCCTACAGAGACGTGGACACCCGGGAATTCCCGGGTGTACTCAAAACCTGTAGGAGCTGCCGCAGGCTGCGATCTTTTTGATCTAGCCTCCAGCTATTCCTTGTAAGACGTATCGCTACGTTCCAGCTGACGAATCAACGCATCCCAGTGCCGTGCCACGCCCGGTCCGGTGCCACTCTTGAACACTTCGGCCTGTTTCTCGACTTTGGCCACGACTTCGGCCGGCGGGAAAATCAGTTCAACGTTACCGGCAGCCTGCGCTGCGATCTGAATGTTGCACGCCCGCTCCAGGCCATGCAGCTGTTGAAACGCATGCTCGACACTGACGCCCGCCGTGAGCAAGCCGTGATTGCGCAGGATCAACACACTTTTATCACCGAGATCCGCCACCAGACGCTCGCGCTCGTCGAGGTCCAGCGCTACGCCCTCGTAGCCGTGATAAGCCACGCGCCCGGAGAAACCAATCGAATGCTGGGAAATTGGCAACAACCCGTCGCGCTGTGCGGACACGGCAATGCCGTCGCGGGTATGGGTATGCAGGACGGCTTGCAGGTCGGGACGTGCCGCGTGAATCGCGCTGTGAATCACATAACCGGCAGGGTTGATGCCGAGCCCGGTGGGGTCATCGACAATGCTGCCGTCGATGTCGACCTTGACCAGGTTCGAGGCGCTGATTTCATCGAACAACAGACCGAAGGCATTGATCAGGAAATGCTCGTCCGGCCCCGGCACCCGTGCCGAAAAATGCGTGTAGATGTGGTCGGTCCACTTGAACAAGGCCGCCAAGCGATAGGCGGCGGCCAGTTTGACACGCACTTCCCACTCTTCGGGAGTGACGCGTTGACGTACATTTTTCGAAATGCTGGATAACGGACTGACGCTACTCATGGCAAAACTTCCTGGATGGCCTTAAGGACTTCCAGCAAGCCTAGGGGAAGGCAAAAAATAATAAAAAGCACATTTTAATCTAAGCTAATTATTATTTTTTTTTATTATCCACCAGGGCGTCACGCTGCACTCTTGATCTTGTGCAACGATCCGGCAACCAGTTTGCCAAAGGCATCGACCGGTCCTTGCAGGTTGCCAAGGAAGTGCGGATAGATCAGCCACAGGTCCATCACCGGTTTGAAATCCTTGAGCGGCATCACCGCCAACTGATCGAAATGCGCGCTGCGCTCCAGCAACGGCCGTGGCACCAGCCCCAGACCCAGGCCATCGGCGACCAGCCCCAGTTGCAGTTCGGTGCCGAAGGTTTCCAGATTAACCCTCAAGGCCAGGCCCTGGTCCGACAAGGTTCGTTGCAGCCCGGCGCGGAAGCCGCAGCCGTCGGGGTTGAGAATCCAGCCATGCTGATAAATGTCGGCGAGCTTGCACGGTCGCTTGGGCAGTTGCGCCTTGGCGCACACCACCACCAGCTCCATCTTGCCGATCGACTCACCGACAATGTTGTCCGGGAAAATCTTCCCGGCCGGGAACAATGCCGCCGTCGCGTCCAGCTCTCCGCGCTCGATCTTGCTCACCAGTTGGCTGCCCCACCCCGTGGCTACTTGTGCCCGCAGCTCGGGGTATTCGACGCGCAGGTGCTTGAGCGCATCGAGCAGCACCACATCGCCAATGGTTTGCGGAACACCCAGGCGTAAAAGCCCGGTGGGCGGCGCATCAGTGGCCACCAGTTCGCGCAGTGCATCCATTTCCCGCAGGATCACCCGGCACTGCTCATACACCCGCGTACCGATCAGCGTGGGCTTGAGCGGTTTGGTGTTGCGATCGAACAATTCCACACCCAACGCCTGCTCAAAGTTCTGCACGCGCCGCGTGATGGCCGGCTGAGTCAATTGCAGCGACTCGGCGGCATGGCTGATGGACTGGCAACGAATCACTTCGACGAAGGCGTCGATATCATCAATTTTCATTTGGCCCGCACATAGAGAACAGTCAATAAGATGTCTGAAAAGCATAGTTCTATTGCCCAAAGAAGGATAGCCCGGCCCACGCCGGCCCTTCGATCAATAGCGTCTGGCGCTATGCGATAGGGTTATAAATTCCTTTCAGCTATAACCTAATCATTAAACAATCGCATATTGATATAAAACATTATGCTTAAATCAAAGGGTCAACATTCACAACGAACGATGGAATCGCCATGACCCAGGCCCGACACCCGGAGAGACTCAGAGCATTCATAGGCGCCTTGGCGGAACTGATCGACAGCCACCCTCGCGAGGGTGACCTGTTGCATCGTGGCGGCAAGCTACTCGGTCAACTGGTCAGCCATGACGACTGGCTGCCCGAAGACTTTGCCCGCCCCGACCCGGAGCGCTATCAGCAATACCTGCTGCATGCCGATTCACGGCAGCGGTTCAGCATCGTCAGTTTTGTCTGGGGGCCGGGGCAAAGCACACCGATCCATGACCATCGGGTATGGGGGTTGATCGGCATGTTGCGCGGCGCGGAGTACTCGCAAGGGTTCCAGCGCAACCGCGACGGCGCCTTGATCGCCGACGGTGGCCGGGTACAACTGCGGCCGGGTCAGGTCGAAGCGGTGTCACCGAAAATCGGTGACATCCACCAGGTCAGCAACGCTTTCGATGATCAGGTCTCGATCAGCATTCATGTCTACGGCGCCAACATCGGGGCTGTGCGCCGCGCGGTGTATCAGCCCGACGGCAGCGAAAAGCTGTTCATCTCCGGTTACTCCAACGCCCTTCTCCCCAACATTTGGGATCTGTCCAAAGAGAGCCAAGCCCTATGAGCACTGCACTCACCCGCTCCTACGCCGACATTCGTCAGGCCCTGCTGAACCGTGAAGAACTGGCGCTGGTGGATGTGCGCGAGGAAGCGCCCTTCGCTGAATCGCACCCGCTGTTCGCCGCCAACATTCCCTTGTCGAAACTTGAGCTTGAGGTGTACTCGCGGATTCCAAGGCCCGATACCCAAGTGACCGTCTACGACAATGGCGAAGGTCTGGCGAGCATCGCCGTGCAACGTCTGCAAGATTTGGGCTACACCCATGTCAGCCTGCTCGAAGGCGGACTGGACGGTTGGCGCCGCGCCGGTGGCGAACTGTTCATTGACGTCAACGTGCCGAGCAAAGCTTTTGGTGAACTGGTGGAAAGCCAGCGCCACACACCGTCGCTTGCGGCGGAGGAAGTCCAGGCATTGCTCGACAGCGAAGCCGACGTGGTGGTGCTCGATGCCCGGCGTTTCGATGAGTACCAGACCATGAGCATTCCCACCGGCATCAGCGTACCGGGGGCCGAACTGGTGTTGCGCGCCCGCGAGCTGGCACCGGACCCGGCCACGCGCATCATCGTCAATTGCGCGGGCCGCACGCGCAGCATTATCGGCACGCAATCGTTGATCAACTCCGGCATCGCCAACCCGGTTTCGGCTTTGCGCAACGGCACCATCGGCTGGACTCTCGCCGGTCAAAAACTGCAGCACGGCCAGTCGCGCCGCTTCGCGCCAACCAGCGAAGAGCATCGGCAAATTGCCGCACGCGATGCCCGTCGCGTCGCCGACAAAGCGCTGGTGGGTCGCGCCACACTGGCGGATTTGCAGCGCTGGCAACAGGAACCGACCCGCAGCACTTACCTGTTCGACGTACGTACCCCGGAAGAATTTGAAGCCGGCCACCTGCCCCACGCCCGCTCGACACCCGGCGGCCAATTGGTCCAGGAAACCGATCACTTCGCCAGTGTGCGCGGCGCCCGTCTGGTGTTGGTCGATGACGACGGTGTGCGGGCCAACATGTCGGCGTCCTGGCTCGCACAACTGGGGTGGGAGGTGCACGTGCTCGATGACGTGCAACCTGCGCACTTCCGCGAAATAGGTGCATGGCAGGCGCCCGTTCCCGCGCCACGCCAGGCCGAAGAAATCAGCCCCGAGACACTGTCGCAATGGTTGAGCCATGACGACATCGCCGTGCTGGATTTCACCAGCAGCGCCAACTACGTCAAGCGCCACATCCCCGGTGCATGGTGGGCCTTGCGCGGGCAACTGCGTGAAGCGTTGGCCAAGGTGCCGCCAGCGGAGCGCTATGTGCTGACCTGCGGCAGCAGTCAACTGGCTCGACTGGCAGTCGCCGAGGTCGAGGCGTTGACCGGTAAAGCGGTGTTCCTGCTCAAGGGCGGCACGGCCAGCTGGATCGCCGCGCAACAGCCTCTTGAGGAAGGCGAAACCCGCCTCGCTTCGCCACGCATCGATCGCTATCGCCGTCCTTATGAAGGCACCGACAACCCGCGCGAAGCGATGCAGGCCTACCTCGATTGGGAGTTCGGACTGGTCGACCAGTTGGCCCGCGACGGCACCCACGGCTTCTTCGTGATCTAACCCCCACCCGTAGCAGCTGCCGAGCCTGCGAGGCTGCGTCCGGCTGCGAAGCAGTCGTCGATCCCGGAACGTTGTGTTTCTGACACACCGCGTCGCCTGAATTTACGACTGCTGCGTAGCCGGACGCAGCCTCGCACGCTCGGCAGTTGCTACGGGGCTGTGTTACCCCCCCACATCCGACCCCTCTCCAGGTGGAGGCTGAACAGGCAATCTTCCAGGAATTGGTGTCATGCGTTCATCCAGCCCCCGAGTGAAATACGACTATTACGCCGCTGCTGCCTTGAGTTTGCTGGCAGCGAGCATTCAGGCTCATGCCGAGAGCAGTGAGCCGGACAAGACCCTCAACACCGTGGTGGTGACCGGTAACCGCGGCAATCAGCAGCGCACCATCACCGACAGCCCCTCGCCCATCGATGTAATCAGCGCCGAGCAACTGCAAGCCAGCGGCAAGGTCGGCCTCAAGGAACTGCTCGCCCGTTTGCTGCCCTCGTTCAACCTGCCGGCGATCAACGGCGGTGGTACGTCGTGGTCGGTTCGCGGCGTGACCATGCGCGGTCTGTCGGGTGATCAAGTGCTGGTGTTGGTGAACGGCAAGCGCCGGCACAACACGGCGTTGATCAACAACCTCGCGCGCATCGGCACCGCCGCCGTGCCGGTCAACCTGGACCTGATTCCGGTCTCGGCAATCGACCATATTGAAGTGCTGCGCGACGGTGCCTCCGCGCAATACGGCTCGGACGCCATTGCCGGGGTGATCAACATCATCCTCAAGGAAAATGACAGCGGCGGCAGTGCCGAAACGTCGTTCGGGCGCTATGACAGCGGCGACGGCGACACGGTGCACCAGACCATCAACTACGGCCTGGCGCTGCCGAACGACGGTTTCGCCAACCTGGCGCTCGACAGCAAGGAGCAAGAGCCGTTCGACCTCAGCGGCAGTGCCACCGGCAACCTGTATTCATCGCCGGGGTTTCCCGACAGCCGCGACCAGACCGTCAACCGTCACGGCTGGAACCCCAGTTATGGCTTGGGACGCGAGCAGGTCACCAACGTCAGCTACAACCTCGAATTGCCCTTGCACGACGATTTGCGCTTCTACTCGTTTTCCACCGCCAGCTACATGGAAACCACCAAGGTCACCGGCAACTATCGACCCAACGATATCTATTCCCTGGCGGGCGACCCCGATACTCCCTACCCCGACGGCGTCCACGCCCAACGTCGCAATCGCACCAAAGACTTTCAGATCGCGGGCGGTTTCAAGGGCGAGGTCGGTGGCTGGAGCTATGACGCCAGTTCCACCTGGGGCGAAGACGACTCGACACTCAATGCCAGCAACACGCTCAACCCGTCCTGGGGGCCGACCAGCCCCACCTCGTTCCATCTGGCCTCGCAGATCTTCGATCAGTGGACCAACAATCTCGACTTCAACCGCGGCTTCGACATTGGCCTGAAAAATCCGCTGCAAACGGCGTTCGGCTTCGAATACCGCTGGGAGAAATACCAGATCGAACCTGGCGACTATGCCTCCTATACCCCCGGCAACTACGTCATTCCCAGCGGACCGTTTGCCGGCAGAACCCCGTTACCCGGCCTCGCCTCCTACAACGGCACCAGCCCGGCGGACGCCGGCGAAATCAGTCGCAGCAACGTCGCCAGTTATGTCGACCTGGGCCTGGACGTGACGGACAAATGGTATGTCGGTACGGCGGCGCGCTACGAGCGCTACACCCAGGACATCGGCAGCACCTGGAGCGGCAAGTTCTCGACGCGCTATGCCTTTACCGACGCCTTTGCCCTGCGCGGCACAATCAATAACGGCTTCCGAGCGCCATCGCTGGCTCAAACCATTTATGCCTCGTCGACCTTCACTTCGGGCGGCGTCGTCAATGGTCAGCAGGTTTCGGTGCCGGTCAAGGTGCTGCCGGTCGACACGCCCGAGGCCCAGGCTCTGGGCGCGGAAAAACTCAAACCGGAAAAGTCCCTGAACTACAGCGTCGGCTTCACCTACGAGCCCACGCCGAACTATCGGCTGACCACCGACCTCTATCAGATCGACATCCGCGACCGCATCGTTTCCACCAGTCTGCTGGGCGGCCCGGCGGTGTCGCAGATTCTCGCTGCCAACGGCTTGTCGCCCGGTCTGTTCGCCCAGTACTACACCAACGCGGTCGACACCCGTACCCGCGGCATCGACATCATCAACGAGTATCGCCAGCAACTGGATGAGTACGGCCAGGTTCGCTGGAGCGCCGCCTACAACTGGAACCAGACCAAAATCGACAAGCTGCAGGACAGCCCACCGCAACTCAGCGGCTCGAACCTGCAACTGTTCGACCGACGCCTGCAAAAGGATCTGACCGTCGCCACGCCGCAATCGAAACTGATCCTGGCCGCCAACTGGAAAGTCACCGACTACAACCTCAACCTGGCGCTCACCCGCTTCGGCAGTTACATCGAGGGCGATAACAATCCGGCGAACGACCGCAAGTTCAGCGCCAAGTGGATCACCGACCTGGATGCCGCCTACGAGCTGACCAAGCACCTGACCGTGGCATTGGGCGCGAACAACGTGTTCAACGTGTACCCGGACAAAAACGGCATTCAGGACTGGGGCGGCGGCTACAAGTACGGGCAGTTCTCGCCGTTTGGTTTTGGCGGCGCCTATTACTACACACGGCTGGCTTACAACTTCTGACAACCAATCAGGCGTGCAGACCGTAACAGCTGCCAAAGGGTGTTACGGTAGCGAAGTGACATTAAATGCATTTATTTAATAATCATCACCATGATAATCAGCTAACTTCATAATTAGCATATAACCATAAAGAATTTCACAGACGATTCTTATAGAGATAACTTCAAACCTAGACCGACCCCTTCTCCAGGCGGAGGCCACACGAAGCGCAACAACTTTCGCCTGGAGTTACCCCATGTCAGCAAAATCCCTGTTGTTGAGCCTCTTTTGCACCCTCGGCTTCGCCGCATCCAGCCACGCCGCCGACCTGCAACCGCTGCTGGTTGCCAATCAGAAATCCACGATCAAAGTACTGTTGGAGGTGTCCGGCGAACTGAAGAACGTGCCTTACGACATCCAGTTTTCCGAGTTCCCCGCCGCCGCCCCTCTCGGTGAAGCGCTGAATGCCGGCGCCGTGGACATCGGTGCGCTGGGCGATGCGCCTTACGTGTTCGCCCTCGGCGCCGGTGCGCCGATCAAGGTCGTCAGCATTGTGCATGCCGAGGGTCGCTACACCACCGCCATCCTCGCGCCCAAGGATTCACCGCTGAACAACGCCAGCGACCTGAAGGGCAAACGCATCGTCACCACCCGCGGTTCCATCGGCCATTTCCTGGCGATCAAAGCCCTGCGCAGTGCCGGTCTGAGCACCCAGGACGTGCAGTTCATCTACCTGCTGCCGAGCGAATCGCGAATCCTGCTGGACAACGGCAGCGCGGACGCCTGGTCGACCTGGGACCCCTACACCACCATTTCCACCACCCAGAACCAGGCCAAGGTGCTGGTCAGCGGCGAAAAACTGCTGACCAATCATCTGTACTTCGCCGCCACCAGCCAGGCCATCGCCAACAAGCGCCAGCAACTCGACGACTTCATCGCCCGGGTCGATCGCGCCTATCGCTGGACCAACGCCCATCCCGAGGAATATGCCGCCGCCCAGGCGCGCGTCACCGGCCTGCCGCTGGACGTGCACATCGCCGTGGCCAAGGGCACGCACATGCAACCGGTGCAGATTGACGACCAGGTCATCGGCGGCCTGCAAACCACCGCCGACATCTACCAGCAAGAAGGCATTCTCAACAAACACATCGACGTCTCCCAAGGCTTCGACAAGAGCTTCAACGCCAAGCGTGCCCCACTCAATCAGGCATCCCGCTAACGCTGCGACGGATAAAGGAGAAACACCATGAGCAAACAACGCCAACTGAAACTCGGTGCAATGGTCCATGGCGTCGGTCACGGATGGGGCGAATGGCGCCACCCGCAGGCTCAGCCTAACGCCAGCGTGAACTTTGGTTTCTACCAGCAGCAGGCGCATCTGGCCGAGGCCGCCAAGTTCGATTTCGTGTTTATCGCCGACAGCCTGCACATCCACGCGAAGTCCAGCCCGCATTACCTCAACCGCTTCGAGCCACTGACCATTCTTTCGGCATTGGCCGCCACGACCCACAACATCGGCCTGGTGGCGACCGTCACCGTCAGCTACACCGAACCGTTCCAGGTCGCCCGCCAGTTCGCTTCGCTGGACCACATCAGCGGCGGGCGCGCCGGCTGGAACGTGGTGACATCGTGGCTGAGCGGCACTGCCGACAACTTCGGCAAGACCGAACATCCGCCCCACGCCGTGCGCTACCGCATCGCCAAAGAGCACGTGAATGTGGTCAAGGGCCTGTGGGACTCCTGGGAAGACGATGCCTTCGCCTATGACAAGCAAAGCGGCGAGTTCTTTACCCCTGGCAAACTGCATGCACTGGAGCACAAGGGCGAGTTCTTCTCGGTGAAAGGTCCGCTCAACATCTCCCGTTCGCAGCAAGGCCAGCCCGTGATTTTCCAGGCCGGCACCTCTGAGGCCGGGCGCAATTTTGCGTCGGAAAACTCCGATGCGATTTTCGTCAGCCCCGAAGGTTTCGACGATGCGCGCGCCTACTATCAGGACCTGAAAAAACGCGCTGCCGACTTCGGCCGCGACCCGCTGCAACTGTCGATCCTGCCGGGCATCCGTCCGATCGTCGGCCGCGACGAAGCTGAAGTGCAAAGCCGTTACCAGCAAGCCGTGGAGTTGGTGACCATCGAGGACGCCATCGTCGCCCTCGGCCGTCCATTCAACGACCATGACTTCAGCCAATACCCACTGGATGAGCCGTTCCCCGAGTTGGGCGATTTGGGCTCGAACAGCCAGAAAGGCGGATCGGACCGGATCAAGCAACTGGCCAAGGACGAAGGCCTGAGCTTGCGTGAAGTGGCGTTGCGTTTCTCAAGGCCGCGCCGCGACTTTGTCGGCACGCCCGAGCAAGTCGCCGATGCCCTTCAGAAATGGTTCGAGCAAGGTGCGGCAGACGGTTTCATCATCAACTCGCTGCTGCCCGATGGTCTGCAATATTTCACCGAACTGGTGGTGCCGGTTCTGCAGCAACGCGGCCTGTTCCGCGACGAATACAGCGGCAGCACTTTGCGCGATAACTTCGGCCTGCCAGTGCCTGCCAACCGTCACGCACAAACCACCGAAGTCCGGGAAGAAAGCGAGGCACTGGCATGAGCGAATCACTCAATCACCTGCTGGCGGATTTGCACGCTCAACGTGTGGCGACCTGGGAACCCGCGGCCCTGCAGATCAATATCGACCAGCGCCAACGCCTGGTGAACGAGGCCAGGACCGAAGACTTCGTCAGGGCTGGCGACACACTTGAGCCCTTCACTTTGTTGAAGGTCGAAGGCGGCAGCCTGAGCCGTGACCAGTTGCTGGCCAAGGGACCGGCGGTGCTGATTTTCTTCCGCTTCGCCGGTTGCCCGGCCTGCAACATAGCGCTGCCTTATTACCAGCGTCAGCTCTATGCGCCACTGCGCGCATTGGGTGTGCCGCTGGTGGCGGTCAGCCCGCAAGTGCCGGAGCGCCTGGTGGAAATAAAGACCCGCCACAACCTTGAGCTGCAAGTGGCCAGCGACCCGGACAATCAACTGGGGCGACGCCTGGGGATTCTCTACAGCTTCGACGAGGCTTCGCGCAACGCCGCGTTGGCCAAGGGCAACAGCATCGGGGAAACCACCGGCACCGGCACCTGGGAGTTGCCGCAACCGACCGTCGTGGTCATCGCCCGGGACGGCAGCGTGGCCTTCGCCGAGGTCAGCCCGGACTGGCTGGTGCGCACCGAAGCCGCGCCGATACTGCGTGCGGTTGAACACTTGCTCGGACAAACACCCGTGCAAATCGCCATCTGACAAGAGCCTGACCATGACGAAAAAGATCACACAGGGACAGTTCAATCGTCGCGGCTTTCTGACGGCCAGCTCGATTGCCATTGGTGCGCTGGGGCTGTCCTCACTCGGGCTGACGTCCCGTGCATTCGCCAAAGCCAACAGCCTTTCGGACCTGACCCTGGGCGTCGCCACATACCGCGGCCAGGACTCGTACTTCACCGAAGACGCCGGTACCGCCAATACGCCTTACAAGGTCGAGTATGCGGAATTCGCCGGCGGCAACCTGATCGTCGAAGCGCTGGCCTCGGGCAGTCTGGACGTGGGCGGGATGAGTGAAATCCCGCCGATCTTTTCGATCCAGAGTCACCGTCAACCGAAGCTGGTCGCGGTGCTGCAAGGCGACGTGAACAATCAAGTGTTCCTGATTCCCAAGGACTCGAAGATCGAATCGGTCGGGCAATTGCGCGGCAAACGGGTGGGTTACGTGCGCTCCACCACCTCGCACTACTTTCTGATCAAGGCCTTGAAGGAACAGGGCCTGACCATGAAGGACATCACCGCAGTGGCGCTCACGCCTCAGGACGGCTTCAGCGCTTTCCAGAGCGGGCAACTCGATGCCTGGGTGATCTACGGCGTGTTCATTCAGCTGGCGAAATTCCGCAGTGGTGCGCGCGTGCTGAAAACCGCGCTGGGTTATTTGTCCGGCAACTACCTGATCGCGGCGCGCCCCGCTGCGCTGGAAGACCCGCTGCGCAAGCAGGCCATTCAGGACTACCTGCAACGCCAGGCGCGCACGCTGGAATGGATCAACAACAACCCCGAACCCTGGGCCGCCAAATCCGCGCAGTTGCTGGGCGTCGACAAAAGCGTGTTCCTCGACATGTACAACAACCGCAGCCAGTCCTCGAGAATCATCGAAGTGAACGACCAGGCCATCGCCTCGCAACAGGAAGTGGCGGACCTGTTTTTCGACGCCGGTGTGTTGAGTGAACGGCTCGATGTCAGCCCGCTGTGGGACAAAAACTTTCCGTTGCTGCCGCTATGAGTCAGGCCGAACCCTGACCCTGTAGGAGCTGCCGAAGGCTGCGATCTTTTGATGTTGTTTTTAAAAGATCGCAGCCTTCGGCAGCTCCTACAGGGATTGTGCTGCGCTCACTTGCGGCTCTCATCTTTTTTGATCGAGTGAAATCACCATGAGTCTTTCATCCCAACACCCGCCCCTGCTGCGCTCGGTCGAAGTGGCCAACTTCGAGGCGTTGCTTGAAGGCATCAGCGAACAGCTGTCCGCGACCGCGCACATTTATGACGAGAGCGGCGACTTTCCCCATGACAACTTCAAGCTGTTGCAGGAGCACGGTCTGCTTGCGTTGACCGTGCCCAAAGCGTTCGGCGGTGGCGGCGCTAGCCTGGCACAGGCGCGCAAGGCTATCGGCGCAATCGCCAAAGGTGAGCCTTCGACGGCGTTGATTCTGGTGATGCAGTACCTGCAACACTCGCGCCTGCAAGACAACCGCAACTGGCCCGAAGCGTTGCGCGTGCAGGTGGCGCGGGACGCCGTCGAGCATGGCGCACTGATCAACGCGTTGCGCGTCGAACCTGATCTCGGCACCCCGGCTCGCGGCGGTCTGCCCGCGACGGTGGCGAGACGCACGTCGGCTGGCTGGCGGATCAGCGGCCGCAAAATCTACTCCACCGGCAGCCATGGCCTGAGCTGGTTCAGCGTCTGGGCGCGCAGCAGCGACGAGGACCCGCTGGTCGGTGCCTGGCTGGTGCACAAGGACACGCCGGGCATCAGCATCATCGAGGACTGGGACCATCTCGGCATGCGCGCCACGTGCAGCCATGAAGTGGTGTTCGACAACGTGCTTGTGCCGCTGGATCACGCGGTCAGCGTCAGCCGTTGGAGCGCGCCGCAAGCCGAACTCGATGGCGATGGTTTTCTATGGATGTCGGTGTTGCTGTCCTCGGTCTACGACGGCGTTGCCCAAGCCGCCCGCGACTGGCTGGTGCAGTGGCTGGAAACCCGCGCGCCGTCCAACCTCGGCGCCCCGCTGTCGACCCTACCGCGCTTTCAGGAAACCGTCGGCCACATCGACACGTTGCTGTTTGCCAACCGCAGCCTGCTCGACGCCGCCGCCGAGGGCCACACCCCGGCCAGCAACGCGGCGCAACTTAAGTATCTGGTGACCGGCAACGCGATTCGCGCCGTCGAGCTGGCCATCGAAGCGTCCGGCAACCCGGGGCTGTCACGAAGCAATCCGCTGCAACGGCATTACCGCGACGTGTTGTGCAGCCGTGTCCACACCCCGCAAAACGACGCCATCCTGCAAGGCGTCGGCAAAGCCGTATTCGCCCAGCGCCAGATCAAGGAACGCCCATGAGCCAGCTTGTCATCGCCAGCCAACTGGATGAAGACTTCAACGAAGTAATCCGCCAACGCCTCAGTCAAACCCATCCCGAGGCCCGCGTCATTGGCGTACCGGCCGGTGTGCCGAGCGACCTGCCGGGGGAAGTCAGCGTCCTGCTCGCGCGGCCCATCAATGTGCGCGGCTATCAGGCACCGGATACACCGCCACCGGGCTGGCCCTATGGGCTGCAATGGATTCAAGTGGTGTCTTCGGGCATCGACTTCTACCCGCAATGGTTGTTCAACGGTCCACCCGTGAGCACCTCGCGGGGCAGCGCAGCGGAAAATATCGCCGAGTTCGCCTTGGCCGCGATCTTCGCCGCAGCCAAGCATCTGCCGGACATTTGGGTGCATGACGCGCAATGGAATTTCACGGCGCTGACACCGCTCAAGGGCACCACGCTGGGGATACTCGGTTTTGGTGCGATTGGCCGCAGCCTGGCGACCAAGGCGCATGCGTTGGGCATCAATGTAGTGGCGCTGCGTCAGAGCCAAACGCCGTTCGAGGTTGAAGGGGTGGAAGCGGCGCGAGATATCCATGAGTTGTTTGCGCGCGCCGATCATCTGGTGCTGGCCGCACCGTTGACCGAGGCCACTCGGCATATCGTCGACAGTGCAGTGCTCGCCAGCGCCAAGCCGGGGCTGCACCTGATCAACATCGCCCGGGGCGGGTTGCTTGACCATGGGGCGTTGCTGGAGGCGCTGGACAGCGGGCGCATCGGCCTGGCTTCGCTGGACGTCACC
Source organism: Pseudomonas azerbaijanoccidentalis (assembly GCF_019145495.1). Lineage (GTDB taxonomy): Bacteria > Pseudomonadota > Gammaproteobacteria > Pseudomonadales > Pseudomonadaceae > Aquipseudomonas > Aquipseudomonas azerbaijanoccidentalis. Next base: position 1,443,406 of record NZ_JAHSTU010000001.1, read on the forward strand.
GAACCCGAACCCTTGCCGGACGGCCATCCCCTCTACAGCCATCCGCGGGTGCGCCTGTCGCCCCATACCTCGGCTATCTCCAGCAACAGCCGCCACGAGATCGCCGACAGCTTCCTGGCCAACCTCGAACGTTTCCTCAATGGTCTGACGCTGGAAAATCAAGCGAACGTGCAACACGGGTATTGATCCTCCCCCCCCATATAACCCCCCTGTGGGAGCTAGCCTGCTAGCGATGAGGCCTTCAGTTTCAACATATATGTTGCCTGACAGACCGCAATCGCTAGCAGGCTAGCTCCCACATGGGTTATGCGTACCCGCAAAAAAATAACATCAGCTTTGCGCATTTAGTTTTTTTAACTTAATGCCGTTTTTTTATAATTAACTTATAACTAATCGGACTTTTACAGCCGCTACTTATGTAAATATTGTTACAGCCATCACCGACCCCTGACCAGGTGGAGGCCCACGGAACGACAGATTTTCCGGCCGACACCACTCCACGGTCACCGCTGAACCCAAACCAGAAACCGGCTCAAGCCACCGCCGCCACGGCTCTAAAACCCTGGCCCCGGCAACGCTTTGCCGAAAAAAACCGACAACGCCAACACAGTACCTGGGGATCACCATGCACAGCACTTTCCGTTCAAACCGTCTGACGCTGGCCGTGTCGCTGGCACTGTTCGGCTTGTCGGCCCACGCCGAAGAAAACACCAAGGATGGTGCCCTCCCCGTCGTCACCGTCACCGCCGAACACCACAGCGAAGACCTACAAAAAACCCCGCTGGCGATTTCCGCTTTCGATGAAAAAGCCCTCGAAGACAAGCAGATCAAAAGCATCCGCGATCTCTCCGGGCAGGTGCCGAACCTGACCCTCAGCCGCCAGTCGATCTCCTACAGCGCGCAGACCTACGGGATTCGCGGCATCGGTGAAACCGACCCGATCCAGGAATCAGCCGTCGCGGTCTACGCCGATGACCTGTACATCCCGCGGGCCATTTCTTCGATGCTCGACTTCAACGACGTCGAGCGCGTCGAAGTGCTGCGGGGCCCACAAGGCACGCTGTATGGACGCAACAGCAGCGCCGGGGCGATCCGCGTGATCACCCGCGATCCGACTCAGGAAACCCGTGGCTTCTTCGAACTCGGCGCCGGTGATTACAACGCGCAGAACGGCCGCCTGCTGATCAGCGGGCCACTGGTGGACAACGCGTTGTTCGGCAGCTTCTCGGCAATCCGCCTGACCCGTGACGGCACCGTCTCCGACCCGACACGCGGCTCGGACGTGAACAACATCGACATCCAGTCTTACCGCGGCAAGCTGCGCTACAACCCGGATGACTCGCCCTGGGATGTGCAACTGACCCTGGCCGGCACCTTCGACCGTGGTGACACCACCAGCTACACGCCGTTCGACGCCAATGGCCGCTTCGACAAGTTCAAAAGCTACAGCAGCCTCAATCCGAAAAACCGCCTGGACCAAGGCAGCTCGGTGCTGCGCGCCATCTACGCCATCGACGATCACCTGAACATCAAATCGGTGACCGCCTATTCGGCGTTCCATCAGCCGGTGAACTATGACAACTCGGGTCAGGCGGCACTGATCCAGAACAACCTGATTCTCTACAAGCAGGATTACGCCACCCAGGAACTGCAACTCAATGGCGACTACGACGATTTCAGTTTCAGCACCGGCCTGTACCTGTACCGCGAAACCTTCGATGCCGACCGCGACAACCTCACCTACTCCGTGGCGCGCAACCGGGTCATTGGCCAGGGCCAATACAGCACGACCAACACCGAAAGCTACGCCCTGTATGGCCAGGGCAGTTACAAGGTCACGCCAAAGCTGTCGCTGATCGCGGGGCTGCGGTTCACCCGCGAGCACAAGAACTTCGATTACACCAACTACGCCATCACCACCGACCGGCAGATCACCGGCACCAACTTCAGCGCCGATTCGAGCAAGTCGTGGCAATCCACCAGCCCGAAAATCGGCTTCGAATACGCCTGGACGCCGAACCTCAACCAGTACGCTTACGTGGCCAAAGGGTTCAAGGCTGGCGGCTATGACAACCGCGCACCGACGCAGGCAGCGGCGGAACAGGCGTTCTCGCCGGAAGACGTGACCACTTGGGAAACCGGCTTCAAGGGTGACTTCTTCGACCGTCGCCTGCGCGCCAACCTGGCGCTGTTCTACAACGACTACGACGACCTGCAAACCAACGCCTATGACCCGGCGCTGGGTGTGAGCCTGCGGACTAATGTCGGCCAGGCGCACACCTACGGCGTCGAGCTGGAAACCTTGACCGCGCTGACCCGCGACCTGCAACTGACCGCCAACATCGGCTATCTGCAAAGCCAGTACGACGACTTCGAAAATGCCAGCGGTGCCGGCGTCGATGCCAACGGCAAACAGTTGGTGTTCTCGCCGAAATGGAACGCCAGTGTCGGCCTCAACTACACCATTGCGGCCGGTTTGCCCGGCGACTGGCTGGTCGGCACAGACGCGCAGTTCCAGACCAAGTCCTACGCCAACGCACTGAACGATGACATCCAGGAGATCCCCAAGCAGACCTTCTGGAACGCCAACACCCGCTACATCTCCGGCGACGGCCACTGGACCACCACGCTGTCGGTGAAAAACCTGCTCGATCGCGCCTACCCGCAATCGGTCGGCTACGTGCCCTCCAGTGGCGCCCGTTACTACGCGATCAACGATCCGCGAACCCTCTTGCTGTCCGTGCGCTACGACCTCTGATTCCCAAATCCCCCCTGTAGGAGCTGCCGCAGGCTGCGATCTTTTGATGTTGCCTTTCAAGATCAAGATCAAAAGATCGCAGCCTGCGGCAGCTCCTACAGGGAATCTACAAAGCAAGATCTAAGGAGCATCACTATGGCTTTCACTCGCAGGGAACTGATTTCCCGCATTGCCGCCGTCGGTGGCTATTCCGCCACTGTCAGCGCCCTCGGTGCGCTGGGGCTGACGCCTCAGGCCGTGGCGTCGACGTTCAATCCGTTGCAACTGGGCAGCAGTGGCAAAGGCAAACATGTGGTGATTGTCGGTGCCGGGATTTCCGGCCTGGTCAGCGCCTATGAGCTGCGCAAGGCCGGTTTCACCGTGACCATTCTTGAAGCCCGGGAGCGGGTCGGTGGACGCAACTGGACATTGCGTCGGGGCAGCAAAATCGACTTCGACGACGGTGTCAGCCAGACCGTCGACTTTGATGACGGACAGTTTTTCAACGCCGGCCCCGCACGCATTCCCAGCCACCACCAGACCATCCTCGGCTACTGCCGTGAGTTGGGTGTAGAGCTGCAAGTGCTGGTCAACAGCAGCCGCAACGCTCTGGCTTTGCCGGACCCGAAACAACCGGCGTTCCAGTTGCGCCAGGCCGTCAATGACACCCGCGGACAACTGTCCGAACTGCTGGCACGGACCGTCAGCCGCAAAGCCCTGGATCAGGATTTGACCGCCGACGACCGTCAGGCGCTGTTGAGTTTCCTCAAGGTCTATGGCGACCTCAATGCCGATTTCAAATACAAGGGTTCGGTACGTTCGGGTTATACACGAGTGCCCGGTGCCGGTGATCAGACCGGCATCACCCGCGCCCCGCTGGAACTGCAAACCCTGCTCAACCCCAAACTTTGGGGCGCGTTGGTGTTCGATGAAATTCCGGAGTTTTCCTCGACCATGTTCCAGCCGGTCGGTGGCATGGACCGCATTCCCTATGCGTTCTATGACAAGGTCAAAGACGCGGTGCGCTTCAATGCCGAGGTCAGCGATATCCAGACCGCAGAACTTGGCAGCCGCATTACCTACCGCGATCGCAAGACCGGCGCCACGCAAACCCTGAACGCCGATTACGCCATCGTCACGGTGCCGCTGCCGTTGCTGGCCAAGCTGCCGAGCAACTTCAGCCAGCCGTTCAAACAAGCGATCCTCACCGCGCAAAGCGATCAGGCGAACAAGGTGGCCTGGCAGTCGCCACGATTCTGGGAAACCGATTTCAACATCTACGGCGGCCTCTCTTACCTCGACCATGAAGTCAAAGGCCTGTGGTATCCCAGCGATCGTCTCAACAGCGCCCAAGGCATTCTGGTGGCGGCTTACAACACCAGCGAATCGGCCCAGGCCTTCAGCAGGAAATCCCTCGCCGAACAGTTCGCCTCCTCCCGCCAAGCCGTGGAGCTGCTGCACCCCGGACACAGCAGCAAGCTGCAAAAACCGGTGGCCATCAACTGGGCCAAGGTGCCGTTCAGCAAAGGTCCGTGGATCGTCAACGACGAGGTCGGCGAAAGCGCCTACCAGATTCTCAATGAACCCCAAGGCCGCACCTATCTGGCCAGCGATGCCCTGGCCCATGGCGGTGTCGGCATCTGGCAGAACAGCGCCGCCGACTCAGCCCGGCGCATCGTTTCGTTGATCGGCCGACATGCCGAACGCAACCAACCGGGCGTTGCCGCCTGACCCATTCAATAAAAGGACTGAACGATGAAAACCATCACATTGCTGACAGGACTGCTCATGACCGCCACCGCCCTCGCCAGCCACGCCGACGAGATCAAACGCGTCGCCTTGCCCAACTCGAATTTCCCGATCTCGCTGGCGGTGTCGGTACCGGCACAAACTGAACTGCTGTTCGTCAGTGGTCTTTTGGCCGACCTGCACGACCCGAAAGCGTCGAAGGATTCCTTTGCCGCCTACGGCGATACCGCGACCCAGACCACCTCGATCATCAACAAACTCAAAGGCGTCTTGGAGAGCCAGGGCCTGGGGCTCGGCGATGTGATTCAACTGCGGGTGTTCCTGGTGGGTGACCCGGCCAAGGGCGGCAAGCTGGATTTTGCCGGACTGCAGGAAGGCTATACGCCGTTCTTCGGCAGCAGCGCGCAGCCGAACAAACCGGCACGCACCGCCATTCAGGTGGTGGCCCTGCCGCTGCCTGGCGGCCTGGTTGAAATCGAGGCCGTCGCCGCTCGCAAGAAGTGACACGGAATTCACCCGCCATTCAGGAGTTTCACGTTCATGCTCAACTGCCCAGCGCGCCGAACGGCGCCGCCCTATCGTCCCTTGTTAGTCCCGTTGTCCATTGCCTGCGGCCTCGTCTCGTTCAGCCTGGAGGCCGCTGAAACCAGTTCGCCGACCCTCAATACCGTAGTCGTCACCGGCAACCGTGGCGCCGAACAACGCACCGTCACCACCAGCCCGACGCCGATTGACGTGGTGACTGGCGACCAACTGCGCGCGGTCGGCAAACCGAGCCTGTTGGAAGCGCTGAGTAAATTCATTCCGTCGTTCAATCTGCCAGACCGGGCGGGTTGGGATGCCAGCGGCGTGGTGCGTTCGGCGACCCTGCGCGGCCTGACCGCCTCCCACGTGCTGGTGCTGGTCAACGGCAAGCGCCGCCATACCAGCGCGACGCTGAACATCAACGGCATCAACAGTGGCGCAGCGCCCAGCGACCTCGACCTGATCCCGGTGGCCTCCATCGATCACATCGAAGTGCTGCGCGACGGCGCTGCCGCGCAATACGGATCGGATGCGATCTCCGGGGTGATCAACATCATCCTCAAGCAAACCACTGGCGGCAGTTCCGACACCACGCTGGGCCAGAACTACGACGGCAAGCGCGGCACCGCCACGGAGGCGCTCAATTACGGTTTTGAAGTCGGCGAGGCCGGCGTGCTCAACGTCTCGCTCGACACCCGATATCAGGAGCGTGACAACAAGGCCGGCAGCAACGGCTACAGCTCGCATTACTATCCACAATCGGACGGCTCACCCGACCCGCGCGAGGCCACAGCCAGCCATCACACCTACAAAGGCTATGGCCTGCCGCGCAGCCAGTTGGCGGATGTCGCCTACAACCTCGACCTGCCGCTGAACGACGCCGTCACGCTCTACTCGTTCTCGACCCTGGCCACCCGCGAAAACAACGACGGCCAGAACTTCCGCCTGCCCAACGGGCGCAACACCATCACCACTGGCCCCAACGGTTTCCCCGACGGCTACAGCCCTTACTGGCTGGTCAACGAGACCGACTTCCAGTCAGCCTTCGGCGCCCGCGGCGACGACATCGGTATCGGCGGTTGGGCCTGGGACCTGAGCAGCACCTATGGCCGCAACTACGCCAAGCAACGCACCTACGACAACCAGAACCCGTCACTGGGGGAAAACACGCCGAACAAATTTACCTCGGGCATCTACATCGCCGATCAATGGACCAGCAACGTCGACCTGAAAAACAGCTACGACATCGGCTTGGCCAAGCCACTGGATGTCGCCTTCGGTTTCGAGCATCGACGCGATGGCTACGAGACGCGCGCCGGCTCCGAAGCTTCTTACATCGATGGCGGCTACGTGTTCCCCGTCGGCCATCCCCGCGCCGGAGAACGGCCTGATCCCGGCGCGCAGGTCACCAACGGCATCACCCCTGACGACGAGCAAAAAGTCAGCCGCAACAACGTCGCCACTTACATCGACCTGGGCTTCTACCCCGTTGAACAGTGGTACCTGGGCGTCGCTGCGCGATACGAGCACTACAACGAAGGCGTGGGCAGCACGCGCAGCGGCAAGCTCAGCACCCGCTATGAGTTCAACCCGGTGTTTTCGGTGCGCGGCACCATCAGCAACGGCTTCCGAGCGCCGTCACTGGCCAACGAAGTCTTCACCGCACGCTCGACCGGTTTCGACACCATCAATGGCGTCTACCAGTCCTACAACTACGTGATTCTGCCGGTGGATTCGGCGGGCGCACAGGCCCTCGGGGCCGAGTCCTTGAAGCCGGAACGCTCGACCAACTTCAGCCTCGGATTCGCCCTGACACCCAGCGAAGACCTGAGCCTGACCGTGGACGGCTACGTGATCAACCTGCGCGATCGCCTGGTACTCAGCGAACGCTTCCAGGGTCCGGGTGTTGCGTCCCTGCTCGAGAGCATCGGCGTACCCGCCACCGCCGGCGCGCAGTACTTCACCAACGGCGCCAGCACGCGCACCTCCGGGGTCGATGTGGTGGGTAACTATCGGCAGAACCTGAACAGTTTCGGCACGGTGCGATGGACCGCCGCGCTGAACTACAACCACACGCAAATTCTCAGCGTCAACGAAACCCCGGCGCAACTCACGGCCCTCAATAGCGGCTACCAGTTGATGGGACGCCAGGCTCGCGCGCTGATCACCAAGACCTCCCCCAGCAGCAAGGCGATTTTCTCCGCCGACTGGGCGATTCACGACTTCGACGTCAACTTGCGGCTGACCCGTTACGGCACCTACACCGAGGTCAACAGCTCCGCCGACCCGAGCCTCGACCGCGACTATTCCGCGAAATGGATCACCGACCTCGACGTGGCCTACGCCCTGACCAAACAACTGACCGTCGCCGTTGGCGCCCAGAATCTGTTCGACAAATACCCCGATCACATCGGCGTGCCCAACTCTTCGTTCGGCGATAACTGGGGCAGTTACTCGCCCTTCGGTTTCACCGGCGGCTACTACTACACGCGCTTGCAGTATGCGTTCTGAGGCCCGTGCAGAAGCCACTAAGCTAATGCCAATAAATTATTTATAAATTGTTTTTTAGAACCATATGCTTGATTGCAGATAGCCCTTCTTTCTTGCCGAATAGCGAGCGTGCCATGTCAAAACCCATCAACGATGCTCAAGCGAAATTCCGTCGTCCACTGCTGACCGGACTGGTCGTGGCCTTGGCCCTGTCTTTTGCATTGCCGTCCCAGGCTCGGGAAACGCTGCGGATCGGTTACCAAAAATCGTCGACCCTCATCACCCTGCTGAAGACCCAGGGCACTCTGGATAAAACCCTCGCCGAACAGAACATCGACGTAAGCTGGCATGAGTTTCCTAGCGGCCTGCCGCTGCTGGAGGCGCTGAACGTCGGCAATGTCGACATCAGCGCCGACGTCGCCGACACCGTGCCGATTTTCGCCCAAGCGGCGCAGGCCAAACTCACCTACTTCGCCCAGGAAGCCCCCTCGCCGTCAGCCCAGGCCATCGTCGTGCACAAGGACTCGTCCCTGCATCAATTGGCCGATCTAAAAGGTAAAAAAGTCGCCGTCACCAAAGCCGCCGGCAGCCACTACCTGCTGATCGCCGCCCTGACCAAAGCCGGCCTGGCGTTTTCGGACATCCAACCGGCCTACCTGTCACCCGCCGATGGCCGCGCCGCGTTCGAAAACAACAAAGTCGACGCCTGGGTAACCTGGGAACCCTTCCTCACCAGCGCCCAACAGCAACTGCCCACCCGCACCCTGGCCGACGGCGCCGGCCTGGCCAGCTACAAACGCTACTACCTGACCAGCACCAACTACGCCAAGGCCCACCCGCAAGTACTCAAAGTGGTTTACGACCAACTGGAAAAAACCGGCCACTGGGTAAAAACCAATCCCCGTGACGCCGCCCAGGTGTTGAGCCCATTGTGGGGCAACCTTGGCCTGGAAACGGTCGAGACCGCCAACAGCCATCGCAGCTACAAGGTGCAGCCGGTGAAAAGCGATGAGTTGGGTGAGCAACAGAAAATCGCCGATGCTTTTTTTGCCGCGGGTCTGTTGCCTAAATCGGTGGATGCGAAGGATGTGGGGATTTGGCGGCCTTGAGGCGGGAGTGATTGAAGGTGTTTTGCAGTCTAGAAAAGCCCGGCTAAATGCCGGGCTTTAACTTGGTGAAAGTGTGGCGTGCTGCTTCCACGATTAAAGGTGGTTACTGGATCATAAATAGTCTGGGTTTTGTTACCAGTAAACCTGTTGGCTGCGTGGTGCTTTGCAACGCAGATCCATTCCCATGCCACCCTGGAACATTGGCGTGCAGGTTGTGCGGGTTGTCGCTGTTGCTTCCGTACATCACACAATCCGGCTATCGACGTCCACCCGGCCCGGAGGGATGCCTTGGCTACAGGTGAATTTGAGGCATAAAGAAGCCCGCTTGAGCGGGCAATCGGAATGCTTCTAACTTGTCAGGCACCGGATTCAGGATCACTCGCCGGCACGCTGCGCTGCTCCCTTTCGTCTTCATCCTGTTCGTTCATCTGTGGGTCGGCATCAGGATCATCGACGTGCCCATTCCTCCCGGCTTCAGAGTGAGTCGTCTGTGCGTCAGCCATATCTTCATCGACGGGAGATTCATCGTCGGGCGGAAGTGGAACTTCGTAATCGTTCCAGCCCGAGTCATGACCCGTTTCGTTGTCCGTTGTACGTGTTTCGCGTTGTTGTGATTTGTTGCCGGGTGCGCTCTCGTCAATTTCCATGGTGGCTCTCCCTTCTCGTGCACAGTTGATCGGTGCATAAACGTGAGAGCGTCACACCACGGTCGAGTGCCCGGTATTGGACAAGCGGTGGGCGATAAGAAAGCCGGGGTGAAAGCAGGACCTAGGAGCCCGCCCAACTCTGGCCTAGCAATCCGTGCCTGGTAAAGAGCCAGAGTCAGGCGGGTCATCAGATTCTAGCTGATTGGATCCAATAAATTCAGACTTTTTACTCAATTTAATATCACTTTGACAGCACCCCGCCCTCAACAGGCTCTGGCAGGCGTACAAGAGGTGGCGGCGACGAAGTCAAGATCGCTTGTTTCCCTTCGCCCAGCCAGCAACCATCAATGCCAAACCGGGAATCCAGAGACCTGGCGCGGTGATAGCGATGCCGCAGATCACCAGCGGCAGCCCGGTTAAGAACAACGGATTTCGAAACGCCTTTTCCATAGCACCCACTCGTTAAGAACGTATCTCATTACACCACAAACCCTGTTGGCGAACGGTGGGAACGGCAGCAGGTAAGCTCCCGGCGCAATGGCATTCATGGCAACGATGATGAATTAAACTCTGGATTTGACCGTAGGGATTGCGATCATGAGTTGGCAAATTAGACAGGCTGTCCTCAGCGACTTTAAATGGCTGGTGCGCGTGGATTCTTTGGCGGAAAACGACCATGGTCGTCGGAGGCAAATTGCAAGAGCTATTAGCAAAAGTGAATGCTGGGTTGCTTGTGATGCGGACGATCTCGCTGCCCCTGTCGGCTACGGATGCCTGGATAAAAGTTTTTTCGGTGAGTGGTTTGTTCCGCTCGTGGTCGTCTCGAATGCACACAGACGATGCGGGATAGGCAGGAAGATCGTTGCTCACTTAGAGCATTGTTCCTCTGCCAAAAAGATCTTTACTTCGACCAACATGTCCAACACACCCATGCGGGAATTGCTCTCGCAGCTTGGATACCAATCTAGCGGTGTAGTGGAGAATCTTGATCCTGGTGATCCGGAGCTGATTTTTATGAAGATTCTTGAGGAGTAGAGATGCCTGCATTTCTCTGAATTCATCTTCATCGATAGCGGCTTACCATTGATGTTCAAATCTTGGGGGGGAGTCCGAGCTCTACGACTTCGGCATCCGCCTGACTCCCGCCCTTGAAGTATGGAATGGCTTCAGCCGGCCAGGCTGAGCAGGTAGCGTTCGACGCCGATGGTTGGCAGAAGGCTGGTGGAGATGTGAAGAACTGCCGTCTGTTGCTGGTGAAGATCCTTGATCACCTGGACTGAAGGCCGCCACGGAACTGGAGCTTACATTAAAACTACAAGGCGTCAGAGACTTAGGCGACTTTCAGAGTATCGACAACTACCCGCCCATCAGCCATGAGCTGAAGATACTCGCGCCATTTTTGGAAGGCTTGCTGCTGCCTGGTGGATGCCGCGAGCCACTGAGCGCCACCAATCAGTCCTACTGGGATGGACATCATCTGTTCGATTGCAAAATCAAGTTCATTTGCGAGCTCACGCCCATTCGGCAAATCGAGGATTAGTGGTCGCATAAAAAACCTGTTTTATTTTTTGGGCTTCTTCATCGACTTTTCAATGTGCTGATCGTGCGCCAGCTCCGACGAACGGCTTGCCCAATCACCACCTTCTGCCGCCCGGCGCTGGGGCGAGAATGGCGGACCTCCCTGCCCTAAAGCGTTCCGTAACTACATCCGAAAAGGCCAGGTGCCGGCGAGCAGAACCGCAAACTCGGGTACGTTGAGCGTTCAGTCGGTCAGACGGCAATGACCTGGTCGCGATGGTATTGAAAGGAGCTGCATGGTGGTCGCACGGGTTAGCGACCTAGCATTGATTACCGCACAGACGCGCACGGATTTCTGAATATGTGGTTTTACGCCAGTTTTGCGCGGGTTTTGCGCAGACACAAAAAAGCCGATCTAGCTGATCGGCTTAAGTGCCTGAATTTAATCAGAAAATATGGTCGGGACGGAGTGATTCGAACACTCGACCCCTAGCACCCCATGCAAGCAGATGGGGCTACAACCCGCTGAAACCATGACTCCTGACCGGGCGCTCGCTGCAACGATGCCCAACAGCGTTTAACGTCGAGTGACTTTGTCACTCGGAAATCCCTCGACCCCTAGCATTTCCAATCTCCGGCGTTCTGCCGAACCCCACCCTACCCTTGTGCCTGCTACGCTTTCCTATTTCACGGAGTAATCCATGCCAAACTCAGACTTGCTCCCTTCTCTACTGCTCAAGCTCAACGAAAACCAGCTCGCCCTTGAAGCCGCCATCATGGAGCTATCCAACTGGGTCGAGCAACGCGGTGCAACCGAGGTTGCCGAAAACGTCCGCGGTGCCCTGGAAGCGATCGACCGCAACGAGGAATTCATTAAGATCACTCTGGCGGTGATGATGACGCCGGAGTGACTGAGCGAAAACCTTCGATAGCGCCGACCGATCCGCATGAGCATGCGCAACCCCGTCCGGTCAAACCTAGCGAAAAACGCGTCTACACTCACCGATGTAACTTCCTCGGGGAGCGGTTTATGAAAATCCTATTGACTGCTTTTTTATGGATAGCAAGCCCGATTGTTTTCGGCGCGACATCCGTCCCACATATAACTAACGAGGGTTGCAAGGTAAATCTTGAAAAATTTGCATCTATCAGCTCCGCATCTTGGTCTGGCAAGTGCCGAGATGGCGCGGTGGACGGAATTGGCGTAATGAGCCTGACAGGTGCCAGTGGTACTTTAAAGCTGATACAAGAGTACTACGATGGAGAATGGGCATCCTCCCAGTACTTCCTGGACAGCAACTCTATAGTTCAAGCACAAAGACAAGGGCAAGTAATAACAATTAAGGCTTGCAAACTGTCAGCGGATTGCGATTTATTATATCAAACAGCCATAAAAAGTGGATTATTAAAAAAAGCCAATAACTCTGGACTGACTGGGGTGGTTAGATTTTTTGATGATAGAACCATCGGAGAGGAAGCCCTTGCGAAGCTGGAGTCAAATTTTTCGGCCGGTGGGCCGAATACAGCGAAGGCAAATAAAAGTAACGGCGCAATCGGAACAGCAGACGGCTTAGATTTTCGTTTACAGAACGGCTACATCGTAGCAACTGGCGGACCTTGTACCGCCCCCGGGCTGTACAAGGTTTCTGTAGGAGAAGGAGCCTTCAAAGAGGTTAAGGATGGCACCTTCCGAAATAACTACTACTTGGATGGAGTTATGCGTTCAAATCGTGGTTTTGACATCCACACGATGCTTTCTCCAAATGTTAATTGGAGTGAAACAGTCAGACAAAATCGAAGCGAAGCCAGTAACCTTCCCCTAGGACATGAGGCAAAGGTAGATGCAGAAAAAGAAGCAGATGTCGTTGAGTGCTTGGCAAGGAGCCAAACACAGTATGCAATCGCTTTTGAAAATTGGATGAAAGCCAATATGCATCTATGCAAAATCTGTAAGCCCGAACCAAACAAGCCAGATCAACAGTACAAAAAACCCGCTAATGCTGCGATATGTCCAAAGACTGTTACCGTTAAAGACAATATTAACGGCGGCCCATGGACTGATTTTCAGTGGGAGCTTGACGCGGAAATAAAAAACGACCAAAAGAAGCTGGCAACCCTTTTGGAACAACTTAAGGACACTCGAGACTGCAACGGTTGCGGCTCCTCCTTCAGCGAATATTTCCATACTACCGTCGGTGAATATCCCGGTTTATATCTTCTTAGCGATTACGACTTAAGAGATCCAGCCAAATCACATTGGCAGTTTCAGCAAAAGTCCACTCATCCTTTTATAAAAATGGTTAGTTGCGAGTTGGGCATTGTCTCTGAGTGAGATCAGATTTTATTATGCGGTAGTCGTGGGTAATGAGCGGCCTACGATTACCGGAATAGACCGCTTACAGTATATCTGTATAAACGCTCCACACGCTTGCCAGACATGCCGACAGCACGATTTTTCATTGGTGTCCAGCGTCGGTGATGGCAACAATTCGTTGAGCATGCGCTGCAGCAGTCGAGTGTGCCTTCCTCCTTAAATCATTAGGGCTAATGACTTGATGACGTCAGACACATGAAAACTGAATGTACCAGTAGTTTGATTGCATCCAGAAACTGCTGGGGCCTGAATGTATGACTGACCCTCCCTCCGCGTTTGCACCCTCAGCATCTATTTTGTATTGGCCGTTGCAAGCGTCATGCATCTTCTTATAGGCATCCTCGCGGCGCTGCTTGCGAACATACTCCGCTCCGTCGTTCAAGTACTTCACAATCCCTGATCTCGAGCTTTCGTTTACAGGGGCGTAGGCAGACCCAGAGTTTGGAGAAGAAACCATATCAGCAGTGCAGCTCGACAGGCTTGCAACGCTAATGACGACAAAAAAATATTTGACGTACTTCATGTCGCGATTTTCTCCATGAACAAATGAACAATCCCAAGTAGCTACAGAGTTCCATCGAATTAGACACTTTGCAGCTGAATCTGCAGGATAGTTGTCATTTTGTGATAGCTCCATATGCCGCTTCGCAGGTTAATCCCCGGGCTCGGGCTTGGTCAGCGCCTTCAGCCAGGTCGCCCGCTCGCTGGTCAGCGCGCTTGAGCACGTCGGCAAGCACCATTGCGGCGCGGGTAGCTGCCGCGCTTGTGGCGGCAGTACAGGAATGGCCGCTGGCTTGACTGGCTGCGAGTCGAGCGGCAAGGGCGTCGGCTGCCCCGCGCAGGCTGTCAGCAGAAGCGCGAGCAGCTGCAGCATCAGCAGTGAGTTGATCGATCGTGCGTTGACCATCTTGGATCGCCTTGTTGATGGAGAGTTGGCGGGCTTGCTCTTTGGCGCGCTCAGCGGCTTCGTTATCTGTCCGGGCCTGTGCGTCTCTGGCGTCTCTGGCATTCCACTCTGCCTGCCAGCGACTTTCAGTGACCGACACACCGTGGTGATAGGCGCCGAACAGCGCAGCGCCCATCAGAGCAAGCGCAGTTATATAAGGGAGGATCCTGAGCAGGATGGTGTTCATGCTGCAGCCACTCCAATGGCAATGGCCTGGGTGGCAGTCTTGCCAGCAAACAACGCAGCTTCGGCCGCGCGCCGGCGTGTCAGGCCACGCATCGGTTTTCCGTTCGCACGGTTCCAACGCGGGAATTGCTCGATGGCTTCATCCATGTCGCCAGCATTCACCAGCCTCAGCAGCGTCGATCCTTCGAAATTGCCATGCCCTAGGTTGTAGACGAACGCCACCAGCGCATCGAACTGGCCCTGATTGATACTGGAGATGACCGCACACGATACGGACATCTCCCGCTCAGCCAGATCGGCCAGCAGCTGGGCATCGGCCTTGGCCTGGGTCCAGACGAGTCCACGCACCACTTCCGGCCCGGTATGCCCCCAGCCTATTGTCCAAGGCGCACCGCCGGTGGCTGGATCTGGATAGGCACTGAGCGAGCATGACTCGAAATACTTCAACACGGCGATGCCGTTTTGTGATGTGCGCATTTCTCAAACTCCAGAGACAAAACCGCCGGCTTGTTTGCCGGCGTTCGGGAGAATCTTCAGCAGTTGCTGCGCGGTGATTGGCATAACTCTCCCTCGGCGTCACACAGGACGAACCGGACGGTGTGAAAGAGCAGGGAAGAAGTCTGCGCCATCTTTCCAGTTACTCACTTGGCCTCGGTACTTCAGCCATTGCTTTTTGGTGCCTGGCAGAAGGTCCGGCGGCGACTCATCTGCCTCACCTTCTTCAATTGCCTCCAGTTGACGGGAAATCACAACCAACTCGGTTGCGCGCCAGAGGTTTTCTGTTTCGGCGTCTTTAGCCAACTGCATTGCCGCCAGCTCTGCTTCTGAAAATTGTGGCTCTGGGGTGTTCCCCAGTTCCAACCAGGCACAATATTCCTGATATTCAATATTCCCGTCATCGAATGGGATGCACGCCCCATCAATCAGCCTGATAACGGAGTCTGACCCTGAAAGCTTGTACATGAGCAAACTCCTAAATGTCTGCTGAAATTAGAACTGAGCCACCGTAGGTAATCAGCGGGAAGCTTGCAGTTGGGAATGCTCCACCAGCAATCACCGGCTGAAACTTTATTGCAGAATCGACACTGTTATTGGCGGTTACTCCGGTGATCGTGCGGCCGCCGTTAGTACCATCGAAGATGGTAATCGGCGAAATAATCGTAATGGTTGGTGTCGCCCGCATAGGCGGTTCCAGGCTCAGGGTAATATCTTGAGCACCAAAACCTGATTGCACATAACCAAAAGCATTGAGCTGATGTTGTCTTGCGTATCTTCGGCAGAGAAACAGTTCATTTGCGTAGATACGCTTTTCGATAGGAGTGGCGATTAAGCCAAGCTCAAACTGGACTGCCGTGAATGTGCCGCCTGTGAATCTGATAGTCACATTTGAGCCGGCAGTTAAAGAGGCGGTTTGGCCTCGATTTGTGACTGCAGCACCATTTACTGCGGCCGTTGCAGTGCCAGTCCATGACAGCGTGTAAACCCCGCCCTCGATCGTGCTCCCCTCAAGAACCTGTTCAACGCCACCAGCGGGCGCAGTCATGATGAATCCAATCCCACTCGCCGTAAAAGTCAGGTTCTGCCCAGAAACAACGACCTTCATTCTATCAATGGTGAACTGATTGGCCGCAATCGTCGCGGTGCCAGATACGTATCCTCGCTGGTTGACGGCGCCAACCGGGTTCAAGAAAAGATTTTTGGAGGTAGTCTGTTGTTGCTGGACGGCAAGCGCGCCGCCGCTGCTATAAACCAGGATCCAGGAACCGCCGCCAACACTTGAGTTGTACTGCAGGCAGATCTCGCCATTTGCAACGATCTCACCGCCAAGCAGCGCAGTATGTGCGAGACTTACCACTGGTTTTGCAGTCAGGCCGTTCGGGCTGAAGGTCGTAGCGCCAGTGTTCGGCGCAGCAGCCTTAACCAGAAGCACAGTGCTGTCGCTGAGCACGGTGATCGCTGGCGAGTAAGTAGCCGTTATCGCGTTGGCCGAACCTCCGCCCGCAGCAAAATTGAATGAATTGCTTTGCGCCCCATCGCGCAACAAGGCGATGTAAGATGCATAGGTGCGCAGGTAGTCGTCGATCAATGATGGAGATTCGGAGCCAGCCGGGCTGTTACTGCCAGCAGTGGTCGAAAGGTCATTGATTGAAGAAGGGATAGGCATGTTTTTTCATCCCAATAAAAAAGCCCGCTCAAGGCGGGCTCTTGTTGAGTGAGGGCGTTACACCCTGGAGGTTTTGGTGGTGGACGAGCACTTATTGAAAATACTTCAGCTTTCCGCCGTTTTCATCGGCGTGCAACTGTTGGTCAGACTTGAAGACTGGTTGACGTTCCTGGCAAAAAAACACCTACCTAAGGGCAGCAGGATCAGGAAGTTCGTTCTGATCAATCCCGACGAGGACTAAGTCGTTACTGCTCCGTGATTCCAAGCAGGCCTGGTGCCGTGATCAGCGGTAACAGGCTTGGTTGTGGAGTTCGCGGAACAACGATATTCAGCGGAGGGTTCAGCGCTGAGCCCACATCGGACATCTGCTTGGCCTTGCCGGCAGCAGTGACTGTCATGTTGAGTAATCCATTCAGGCCTGGAATATTTGGCATCGCCTGGATGAACCGCAGCGCATTCGATGCGGTGGTAGAGCCAGCAGGCTTCATTGGCGGATTCATAATGCTGCCGCCGGTTCGGAGGATGCGCTGATAGTCAGCCCAGCCTGCCTTCCCGAACAGCTCCCTACCCTTTTCCGGTCCGATTTTGTCGAGCGCCTTGCGCATGCCATTAATGGTGAAGGAGCCTCCAGTCTCCCCTTGCGTCGTAGCAGAATCACGGATGTAGGTTTGGGCAGCATCACGCAGGGAACTCATGATGGGTACGCCGCGGTCCCGCTCAAGTTGTGAAAGACCCTTGAGCTGATCGACCTTCATTTTCCCGACGATATCCGGCAGATCCTCCGGCGCGTAGTAGCCCTTCAGGATCTTCTCGATAAGAGGGCTGGCTTCCTGGAACCTAAATCTGTCAGCAGCGGCGGAACGTGCGGCGCGGAATGCCTCCGCGATACCCGGCGCTGTTTGCTCGCCTGCCTGCTCTGCGACTCCAGTTGCAGGGCCAACGCCACCTTGGAAAGGCACCATTGCGCCTTCACTGGCGGCCCGCGTAGCACCGGGAGGTCTTGGGTGGCCGCCGATTTGCGCCGCGGTGAACGGCTGGCTGGAGGCCCCAGAAGTAGATGCCGGGCTGCGCATGCCGGGGGCTGTGTTGAAAGGCGCTGACTCGCCGGCATCGATCGCGTTAATCAAGTGTTTCTTTACGATCCCAAGCGCTACGGCTTCTGCCCTGTCATTCGTACTGTAAATTCGACCATTCAGCGCTTGCAGGCGCTGCATAGCCGTACCCATGTCGAACGGTTCCTTGCCGCCAGTAGCCTTCTGGAACCAGGACAGGGTGTCGGCTGGTAGTTTCGAGCCAAGCATCTGCTGATCAAGCTCTACGGATGCGTCATTGACGAACTTGTGCGGGTCGAGCGGGATGTCGCGGCCGGCAGTATTGCGTGCAGCTTGGTACAGGCTGTCTGCCTTGGATTTTAGCCCTGCGTCATAGTCACTAACGGATTTTTGCAGGACCTGCCCGCGCTGATAATCCGTTGCATCACCGGTGCCTTTGCGCACCCCGTACAGAAGCGACCGGTTTGCATCCACGAAGCGTTTTTGCATCTGATCGTCAACGGTGTTCAGCGTGTTCTCTTGCCACCATTGTTTAGGATCACGATTCAGCCAGCCTTTCGTAGGCTTAATCCCTAGCGCATTGAAGTCTGCCATGCGCCCAAGCTGGGTAGCGTCAAGGTTTTCCACGTCTTCCATGGACTTCTTGCCGATATTGATGACCTGATCCTTCACAGCCTGCGGCAAAGAACTAAAGTCGATACCTTTCTGGGAAAGCTTGGCCGAAACTTCCATCTCGATGGGTGCATCTGGTGTTATTAGGGCTTTGACACCGCCCGCCACTTTACCTACGCCACGACCAACAGCAAGCCCGGCGCTACCACCAACTGCGCCAGTCAGCGAATTAGCGCTACGGTCAAGAATGTCACCTGGCTGGGATAGCGCGCCAAATGCCGCACCTGCTCCGGCAGCCTGTTTGTAGTTCGCAGGATTAATGACGGCATTGCCGGCGGTCTCCAGCAACCCGCCCACCGTTTTAAGCGCAGGGATCGTGCGAGCAGTACTCGCTGCCTGGATAGCTTTACCGCCAGCCTGCAAGCCGCGGCCGCCAAGATAGGCCAGCCCAATTTGCCCACCGATGTTTCCGCCGATCCCGGCCGGGTCAGACATCAAATCATCGTCTGCGCCAGGGGCGCGCTGCCACCCGCGAGGCCAAAGAACACCGCCAAGGCCGATACCTTCCATCAAATCAGCAACAGCCTTGCCAGCCCCCAGCGTTCCGCGCTCCAGCCAATTACGCTCTTTTAGGCGGTCAGGTGGCGCGAGCGCGGCCTGAGGATGTTCTGCAATCTGCGGTTGAAATTGAGCCGTTTGGGCCGGAGGCTCTCCAGAGGACTGCACAGCTTGTTCCTGCTCCAGGCGCATACGGAATTCGAATTCTTCCTGTTCGGTCATGTTTTATTGCCCCTGACGCCGTTTGAACTCTTGGTAACGGGCTTCTTTGTCTGGGTCAGCGAATGCGCCCGCTTGTGGCGCAGCCATAGGCGCCTGAGGTTGCGCGGTCCGCTGCGCGGCTTGCTCTGCACCACGACCTGCAGGAATTCGCATGTCTATGACCGCTTGCTCGCGAGCGCGCTTCTTTTGCGCGATCACCGCATCGCTGTCGCCTACCACTGGAAAAAAGGTTCGGAGGTTTTCAGCTTTTTCAGAAGGCGTTGAAGCCGCGCCCGTCTTGGCGCGTAAAAAACCCTCGGCCCATTGCTCTTGTGCCTGGGCGATTTGCTGGGCTTCCCCACTAGCAAGTGCATTGGTGTAAGGACTACGAGCGAGTGCTACGCGCGCAGGGGTAGCCGCCCTGGCGAGTTTATCAAGAACGTTTTCTGCCCCGGTCATTTGACTCAGATACAGCGTACTCTTGCCTTCAAACTCCGTGAGCCTGGAGGACGCGCCGTCCTGAAACGGCGTACCGGTTTGCGTAACTATGGGCGAGACTTGGCCTGTGCCTTTGTCGACTCGGTAGCTGTTTCCGTCAGGGCCGGTAATAATTTGAATGCGACCAGCCTCCCGCTGGACATTGTTGGCATCCTGCATCGTGGCATTCTGCTGATGCTGGTTCACAATGCCGGCCCATCCACGGGCATTGGCCGCGCTCTCGCCCGGCGACATACCCATGGCAAAGCTCTGCCCGGCCTTCGGAATGGCGAACTGCTTGGCTGCACCCGTGTCGACCAGCTGCGGCGCGACGTATGAGTCGATGGCCTGGCCCACTGGTTGGCCGTATTCATCGTACTGCATGGTCTGCTTGCCGCCGTCAGCGCTCGGGATGTCTACGGTGCGCGCCACCTTGCTCATCCCGGCCCGGGGCAACTGGGCAAACTTTGCGATTTCATCGGGGGCAAGACCAAGCGCCGCCGCCGACTTCCAGTCGAAGGTGTCTCCACCATCGGCGCCCTTCCCATACAGGGTCGGGATTGCTTGTCGCTGCTGCTGGAGCATCTGAGCCTTCTGCTGTTTCAGCGCGTTGGCACTGGCCGCAGAATACCCGGCGATACCTGACAGGCCGGCCGCGCCCAAGGTATTGACCGGGCCGCCACGTCCAGCAGTTGCCGCCGCACCAAACGCAGCCGCGAGCAGCCCCTGGCCAGCCGGTGTTTGTACAAAGTCAAGAAGTCCATTCATGTCAGGCATTTCAATACCCTCTCTGCGCGCGGCGTTGCTGCGCGTACTGCTGACGCTGGGCGATCAATGGGTTGGGCTGGCCTTGCGCAAGCTGGGTGAGCGTTTGCATCCCGCCGTCTGGCTGTCGTGGTGCTGGCCCTGATGCCTGTTGTTGGCCCTGCCCCTGATTCAGCAGACCGTAAACCTTTTGCCCGGTGCTTGCGGCGTCCATGTAGGGTTTGGCAGCCGTGCTGAAGTTTGACAGGCTGGTCCCCATGGAGCTCAGCAGGCCAGGGGATTGGACGCCGCCTGCATAGGCTGCATTGCCCATACCGCCAGTGACTAAAGGCTGACCGATGCCGTAACCAGCCGCAGATGCACCAGCACCCGCCCCGGCTCCAGCGCCGGCACCTGCCGCCCCAGCTGTCCCGGCTGTACTCGCAGCACCTCCCGCGGCACCGGCCGACCCACCAAGCAGGCCACCCATAGCACCAGCACCCGCACCACCTGCAAACATCGAAGCAATGGCCTTGGCCACCGTGTGCATGGACTTGCCAGGACCGGTATTAATGCCGGCCTCCTGGGCTTCTTCATAACGTTGCGGCGCGGCACCGCCCCACTGGTCAACCAGCGGTTTGTCATTGGTGCCAAGCACCTTGTTCCACATGCTGGTGGAAAATGGGTCAGCAGATCCATAGAACAGGCGAGCCGGGTTGTCCTTTACTTGGTTGCCCATGGCGCCAAGGTTGAACATTTCAAAGCTGCCAACATCTCCCAGGAAGCTCATTTGCCACCCCCGGACTGTTTGGTGGTTGCGGTATTACCCAGCCCTGAGCCGAACACTCCCGACATCGCGGCGAGTTTCTTGTATGGGTCGTTTTGCTGGTCGGTCCAGTTCTGATACAGAGCATCAAGCTGTTGCTGCTGGTTGTCTTGGTATGCGTTGCCGGCGTTCGTCAGTTGGGCTGCATTCGTGAACGCCTGGTTGCCATAGGTCGGTGCCAGATTAAGCATCTGCCCTTTCATCTGATCGTTACGCGATGCGTAGTCATTGCCCATGCTCGAATTGAACTGGCTGGTCTGCATGTTTCTGTTGATCTGGCTTTCAGCCAAACCTTGCTGCGTGGTGTAGTCCTGCATGCGCATGCCAGAAGCGGTGTTGCCAAGATTCTTGGTCAGGTCATTGAGTGCGTTTTGCGTGCTGGCCTGGGCTCCGGTATTGCCAAACGAGCCAGAGCTAACCATTTGCGTAGTCAGTCCTGGCGCTACCGCATCGTTGTAGTTGCGGGTGATGTCGCCCATGGCCGCATCGATATTTTGTTGCAGATACGGGTTGGAGCCGGCGTATTGGTTGGCTCCACCGTTGCTGGCATAACCAGCTGGATTGGCTGTCGCCGCGTTGCCTGAGGCCAGCGCGTTTTGCATCGTGCTGTTGGCTTGATCCATCAGCGGATCGCCATACATCACGCGATTTTTGATGATGTCGGTGGCTGCGTTTTGATACCAGTTCGGAGAGGCAACCTGCTGGCCGCCATAGCCCTGATAGCCTTGGTTTGCCAAATCCATAGCTTTGTTGCTGTATGCCGTGGCGAGCGGCTTCAATTCTTCCGGGATGGATTGAGTTGTAGAGCTACTCGACCCACCGCCCTTATGCGGGCGAATCACGTCGCCGACGAAGGCCGGCAGAGCCCCCATGGCCGGGCCGCCGAACTCTGCGTTGATCTGTTCGTGCAAGTCATCAATATTCACAGTTCGACCTCCAGGACTTGGTAGACAGGCGCAAAACCACAGCGCTGTCGATAAAGGCGTGCTTGGGCTGGAGCTGCGGCGCAACGAAGGCGCAGGCAGCCAAAAGACTTGGCCATGCTGCCAAGCTCATCAAAGAATTCATCAAAATGGCCATGCGGGGCGTACAGCTCATAGACGTACATGACGCGGAAGTTCGGTAGCTGCTCTACCCCAACGACAGCCCAGCCGACGATATTCGTGTCGTGATCGAGCCTGACAAGCGTTCGCTCGCCACGACTGAGCATCATCTTCAGCTGGTCACCTGTGATCTCTCCGCCAGAGGTGGCGCAAGCGATACCCAAGTTATGCGCGCCTTCTTTCCAGGCCACATCGATGTGCGTTGTGGGAACCACGATCAGTTTGTTCATCAGTTACCCGTCAGGAAGCGGCGCTGCACCCAAGTGCCAGGCGTGCCGGATGCAACGCAGGTCCAGCCCTCGATTACGTACTTTGAACCTGCTGTACCAGCCTCTACGGGCGCCGAGTTCATCATCGAATCCCCCTGCATCCACGGACCGGTAGTGGGTGCGGCGGTTGCCGCAGCGTAGAACCCGGCGATCCTGCCCTCGGAGATCAGGTTGACCTGAGTGGCATGCTCGCGCAGTTCACGCTGCAGGACTGGATCAGTTGTCGCGACCGTAGGGGTTGTTCTGAGCTTCATCAGCGACCTCCTGCCGACTGAAGGTCAGCATCCATGTGCGTCACCCTTACCGGCCCAGTGAAGCTAAATGATGCCCGATGCCACCGCGCTGACTGCCGGAGGTCAAATTTCCCATCAAGTACGGCGCCCGCAGCGGCTGACGTAAAGCCAACGCCGGAATTCATTTGGATAAAGGTCTGCACTGACGCGGAAGTGGGGGCCATGGCATACCGCATGCGGATTTTGTTGAGCGCGGTAACAGCGTCATCGTCGCCTACATCGCCAGTTGTCATCGAACTGGACACAGACGTTCCGGTCATCGCTTGGAGCTGGTGCGAGGTATTGAAAATCGACAGAGATTTTCCGCCGGCCAGCCAGAACTGCGAATCGAACGAGTACGAGACCAGCCCATCGATCGTTGGCGAGATAGCAGAAAGCCCATCAATGGTTACGCCATTGGCGACGTAATTAAGGGCCGCCTCGATGCTACGGTTGGCGACTCCCCACTTCTTGGCGGTGATGTGATAGACAAGCGCCGAATCTGGCGTTGTGGCGCCAAGCGATGGATAAAACACCCACACAAGGTTCTTCTGCCGATCAAACACGCAGATAGTCCGGTAGCGATAAGAAGGACTTGAGTTGTCGAAGAAATACTGCCGCACATAGCCATCAGCGACTGGAACTGGGCGGGTGCCGTCGAAGATCCACAGGTTGTCATCACCGACAAAGAAGTGCGCA
Source organism: Pseudomonas azerbaijanoccidentalis (assembly GCF_019145495.1). GTDB lineage: Bacteria > Pseudomonadota > Gammaproteobacteria > Pseudomonadales > Pseudomonadaceae > Aquipseudomonas > Aquipseudomonas azerbaijanoccidentalis. The sequence continues at coordinate 1,466,664 of NZ_JAHSTU010000001.1, forward strand.
CCGCCAATGTCGCAGATGGCTTCTTTGCCGATACAGCCAGCCTCGCCGCCAGGGACCTGCATCCAGTTCCACACTGTCGGGGCGCCAACATACTGGCCAAGGTAGATCGAACGAGCTTTGTAGGCGATGGCGTACTCACCAAGGCGCATCCCGGCAGTGAGCCTGCCCGCAGTAGCAACTAGCCGCCCCGAGGTGGCCTGCGTCGCCAGGTTTGGCGTCCACGACGTGTCATCGAATGCGGCGCAGCAATGCCAGCCATCAGGCTTTTCCGAGCCGTCATTGGTGTTCAGCGCCATTACAAAAGCGCCAACCGTGAACAGAACTTCAGCCTTTGGCGCTGTGGCCACGTCCGCAAACGAGGCGCCTGTTGAGCGCTGGATTACGTCTGAGCGGTTCGAACAGAGTGTCGCGTCACCGAACTGAGTGATAGACCAACGAGTATCCACACCGCCTGTGTAGGCAGCAACTCGGCCGATATCGACCCAGGCACCGGCGGACAGCTCGTAAAGTTTGGTTCTTGTTCCGGCGATAATTCGCCGCGTATCGTCCAGCTTGGTCACCACGGCTGCACCATTGCAGGCTGCCACCAAGACAGGCGTTGATGCAGGAGTTGCAGGCTCTGGAGCTCCTTCCATGCCGTTCTGATAGGGGATCAGGTTAGAGCACGACGTGAGTATGCCAGGCGTTGTCAGGTCCGCATCTGGCGCAAAACCGAGCAGTGGAATCATCACCGCGCCCTCGCAGCCATAGGACCAGAACGGCGCTGGTCATTGCCACGCAGTTCGTCGATCACCTGAAGGAACCGACCCTCCCAGGTCGCCGCGTCAGCGGCATTCTTGACGAACAATGCCGCCTCCATCAGTGCACCCCACAGGTACAGGCTCCACGGGCCTTCGCTGACCCAGTTCGTGGCGGCTGTGGCCAAGGCAGGGATGCGCACATACAGCACGCCCTGCACGCTACCAGCGCCATCGAACCGCAGATCCGCACCATCCCATGCGTACATGGTCGGCGTGCCTTGATAGCCGCCTGCGATGACTGACTCAAGTCCTTGAGGCTTGAGCGGCGTGCGCTCATAGTTCGGCACCCAGAGGGCTTTTACATCGATGACATCAGCCGCGGGCGTAATCAGATTATCCGTGATCGCCGTTGCGACAAGCGATGACTCCATCTGACGCACGCGCAACGCGCGATTCATGCGCTCTTCTGCCAATTCGATGAAGTCTGGAATGCGCGGTGACAGGTCGCCGCGGTTGATCCAGTCTGCAACCCTCTCGCTGATATCGGCGTAATTCATTTGAGTGCCTTGCTGAAGGTGGCCATCATTGGATTGGCTTTGAGCCATGCGACCAGGCGCTTTTGGTCAATGCCACCGTCTTGGCGCATCATGGTTCCCAGTACGGCATTGGGGATGAAGCCGATGTGCCGCATCTCGCCCCAGCTCTCGCCCTCTGTTTCTGCGCGCATCTCTTTTGCGCGCTCGAGGAATGGCTCGGCGTCATACGACTTCTCGAACACGATCTTGTCGCCGAGGTCGTGAACGGTTGTCTTAACGCCGGTTTGTGGGTCGTATTCGGAAAATTTAGGCATTAAAAAACCCGCCCCAGTTGCCCAGGGCGGGCCTCATCATCGAGTGATTATGGAGTCAGGTCAGCGATCTTGCCGTGCGCTTTCTCGGAGGTGACAACCAGCGCCGCCTCGACCGAGACCAGCTCCTTCTCGGTGTGACCGGTTTTCGCCAGCGCATCCGACTTGAAGCCACCCAGGTACGCAATGCCCGCGTATTCCGGGTTCAGAATGAACACAGTGCCGCTGTTGGCGGTGGCCTGGATGTAGTTAGGAACCACGGTCAATTCGCCGAAGTCCGACACGTACACGTCAGCACCGCCAACGATGGTGGCCTGACCGCCTTTCTTCAGGTTGACGCGGTTGAGCGCGATACCAGTGAACGCGGAGAACCCACCCTTGTGGCTTGGCGTCATGCTGATGATGGTCGGCATTTCACCGCTGTTGGTGTAAATGCTCTGCATCACGGTCTTCAGCTGGGCCTCAGCGAAGGCGCGGGCAGTACCTGCGACCGGTGCAACAGTGGCCAGGCCCGAAGTGTGGGCAGTGGTCGAGCCACCGGCGCCGTGGCTGGTGTTGGAGTACAGCAACACGCCCAGACCGGCCGACTTGCGCGCGGTGGTGCTGTTGCCCTGAACGGCCGGGTTGTTCGAGAGAACCATTGCTTCCAGGTCGCGCTTCAGTTCGACCATGCACTTGGAGACCTGATACTTCATCTCGCTGGAGCGGCCGGCAGACTTGGTTTTTTCCTGGGTGCTGGACACCACAGCCGTCTTGTCGAACAGCTGCACGGTGTTGGCCACACGATCAGTCGGGGTCAGCGACGTGCCGGTGCGATCATCACCTTCGATTACGGCGTTGTCCTTGTTAGGAGTAGCCAGGTTGTCGCGCTGCCATTCGTGCAGGCGCTGGGTAGCCTTGAAGCGGCCGATGGCGGAGACGATCGGGGTTTTCTCTGGCGAGACCATGTAGATCTTGTCTTGCAGGTCTTCGCGGTTACCGATGGCGTCGTAGGAGTCAAAGGTATTGGTAGGTTGGGTCATGGCTTACTCTCCTCAGAGCAAAGCAGCCAAATCCTCGACACGGCCATTCTTTTTCAGGCGGTCGAAGGCGGCTTGATTGGTTCGGGGCTTTTGTGGGGCTGCCTGCGGCTTGATTGCCGGGGCTGCCTCAGCGACTTTCCGCATGGCTTGAGGCTGTTTGGCCTGAAGCTCCCGCCACTTCATGGCGTCATGCAGGATGTGGACGTGGCGGGCATCTACGAGGCCATTCAGCTCCTCGGGCTTGATGCCGTAATGCTCTTCAGCTGCTTTGCGAATCTGCTGAGCGGTCTGCGGCCCAAAGCCCGGCAGGCGTGCGTGCAGATCCTGTTGAGCCTCGGTGAGCATTTGCTGACGTTGTTGCTCCGTCAGGTGCTGCGCCTGGGCTTGGGTCTGCTGCAGTTCTGAGAACTTGGTTTGCGCTTCGCGCTGAAGCTGTTGATAGGCAATGGTCAGCTTTTGGGCCTGTGCCGGGTCCGCATCAACCAACGCGTTCCAGTCCAGAGCCTCGAATTGGGCTAGCCGATCCTGCACTTGGCGGAACTCGACAGCCTTCTCAAAGGAGGCGCCCAACACCTGCTCGCGCTGCTCAAGAGCGTGCGCGCGCTCCTCAACAGCCCGACGCTGATCGGCTACCTCTTGGGTTTTCTGGGTGTAATCCTTGTGCATGAGAACCATGCCCTTGAGTTCCTTGGGAACCCGATAGGCCTTGCCCTCGATCTCGACCAGTTCGCCGTCGTCTTCTTCCGTGGCTTCGGATTGCTCACCCTCTTCGGGGAGTTCTTCGGCCTCGGCTACTTCGCCTTCTTCGACCTGCTCGGGCGCCTCATCCAGAAGCTCGGATACGTCATCCAGCGACACTCCACTTTCTTGGTTGGTGTCCATCACTCACTCCAGTTCGCCCGTGTGACGGGCATAAAAAAGCCCGCTCAAGGCGGGCTGTAGTTGAATTCGTTGTTATTGGCGGAACAGCTTGGCAATCCGGCCCTGCTCTTCGTACTGCTTGAGCTTGTGCGCGGCCAGCTTGCCGGTGTCGATGTAGCCAGTCAGGACCTCGCGGAACTTGCGGCTGGTCTTGATGAGCTGCCAGAGCGCTTCTTTGCCCTCCTTGTCGCGTGCCGGGCAGCCAATCCACTGCTCCATGACTTCGCGATCGATGGCGTCCAGCGCTTCTTTCAACAGCTCGTTTTCCAGCAGCTGAAGTGCAACCTGTCCACGGCCTTGCTGGTCAAGTAGATCCGCGTCATTGCTCACTGTTCGTAGCTCCCGCGATATGGGCCCGGGAGCTTGTCACCGGGCTGCCAATTTGTCTGGAAGTTGTTATCGAAGTAGGGGCCACGTCCGATTTTCCTCTGAGCCTCAGCATGGTCGGCGGCTTTGGAATACAGTAGGTCTGGCACTCGTCCAGATCCCAGCAACCCGAACTCTTTCTGGGTCATCCCCGGGACCATCGACGGGAAAGTGCGCCCCTCGTCGTCCGTTACGCTAATTTCCGTACTCACGCCATCATGATTCCGCATGGGCCCAAGCCACCCCATGCCCTTCGGCGCCGGCACTTCCCCAGATCCAGGCTCAACCCAGCGCTGACCATAGCCATAGTCATATATCCCTGGAGCTGGCGTTACCGCTTGGGCTGGATGCCCGGCGAGAAGTTGTCGAATTACCGCCCCAATACCAGAGCCTGGCTGCAGGCTAGCCATGTCGGCATCACTGGCCATTCGGGTATTCCTCGTCGCGATGGGCGTGTGCGGCGGCGTGATCGAGGCGAAGAAGCTCCATCTCCAGCTTGAACTGGCGGTCCTTTTCGGCCTCGGATGCCTTGAATTGACGATCCTTATCGGCCTCTTGGGACTTCTGCACCATCTCGGCCTGGGTCTTCATCTGCTCGTTCTTGAGCTTCTCCTGCTCAAGCACCACCTTGGGGTCTGGCGGTGGCGGCTGCTCAGCTTCTTGCGGAGCGGTGGATGGATCGACCCAGAACTCTTCTGGATTCTTGAAGCCGGCGTTCTCGGCCAGTCGCGCCTGCACGTTGTAGAACTTGTCAGGGCTCATCAGCGCCTTGGCGAATGGCGACTGAGCCACCATGGCCTGAGTCTGAGCAATCTGCTGCAGGAACAGGTTCTGCTGCTGCACATCACCAGTGCCGATGCCGACGTTGATCGTCATGTCGTACTGATCGCGCCACTCTTGCGGGTCAGCCTGCACATACTTGCCATTGAGGCGGTAGCTCAGCTTCTCCATGCCGTTGTCCGTCAGCACCTTGAAGATGCCCTGGAACATCGGCGCAACCAGGCACTCGGCGGCGATGCGGGCCATCAGCTTCATACGCTTCTGGCTGGCGTTCATGATCATCTGGGCCCCGGTGGCAGTCTTGTTCAGACTATCGCCATCAAGGCCCTGGCTGTATCGCGTCCAGCCGGTGCGGTTTTCCTTCTCGCCCTGCAGCTGCTCAAGCATCGGCATAGCTTCGATGCCCTGCCAGCGCTCGGTGTATGGACGCACAGCGCCTGGCTGCTTCTCCATGATGATTCCGCCAGGGCGACGGTTAAGCAGGCTATCGATATCGGCCTGCGGGTTGCCTTGGGAGTCCATCGTGACGATGGTTTCCTGGTTGTTGGCCAAGTACAGGTTGTCGAGCTGCTGACGCATGATCGTGGTGTGAATGCGCTGGAAATCTTCAACCAGATCCGCCACGGACATGCCGTTGAAGGCGTGCGTCATGATGTACGGCGTCCAGGCCGCGATCGGCACATGGCTGCACTCTTGGTTCTTCAGGATGCGGTCACCAAGGCGCACGATGTTGCGGCGCTCTGCGATGCCATCACCGTCGTAGTCGACCAGCACGTACTCGTCGCGCAGGTAGCCACGGACCATGGTCTGGTCTACCGGGTCTTCGTCTTCCCAGTCATCGAAGCGGCCACCGTTGTTCTCACGGTAGTCGGTCACGTTCTCGTAGGTCGCAGCCCTGACCTCGGACGCTTCTACGTCGTAGCCCATCTCACGCAGCTCAGACACGCTACGGCGAGTGACGTGGCAGACGTAAGGGCAGTCCTTCAGCAGAGGCGAGTCGTGCCGGCGCGAAACCTGCAGCTCTTCAGGAGGGATCGCCACAACGCAGCAATAGCCCTTCTCCTGAATCGTCTTGACCTTCACGTTGAAGCGGCGCGGCACCGGTGGCATGGCGCCAGTCATCTGGAACTGTTCAGTGGCCATCTGCTGGAACTGCTGGGCCTCCTCCTCGGACAGCTCAGCCTCTTCCTGCTCGACGATCTCGGCCTCAGGATTGTCCTGCAGGAACAGCGCGATCTGCATCTCGTCGACGCCGTTGTAACGTGTGAACGTCGGGACGCGCTTCTTCTCGTGGAACCACTTAACGGCGCCAGTCTTGAGCAGCAATGCATCCTTGAGCGCGGTGTAGAGGATCAGGAAGCCGTTGTTTTGCTTGTAGAACACGTAGTTGCAGGCGTTGGTGACCTGCTCGGCGCCTTCTTCATCCTCGGGGCCGACTGGCTCAAAGACCACCGCCTTTTCTGAGCTGGTGAACACCTCGATCAGGTCCGGCAGCATGCCCTCGACCGCATCGAACACGTCAGAGGCGACGACAGCAGAACGGCCCTCCTCCTCATTGCCATATGGCTCGCGGGTGTACGCACGCATAGCCATGACGCGCTCTTCTTGCAGCTCCCCATCGTTGAACAGGTGAGCTTGGCGCGCCTCATCGCTGAGATAGGAAACCAGTTCGGCGTCGGTCATCTTGGTCATGCGATCACTCGGTTTCGGTATTTGATTGGGGCCGGCGCCGTAGCGGACGGCTGCTCGTAGGCGATGCACATTAGGCCGAACGCGTCTGAGCTGTGGCTGGCCCAGTCATGCGCAGGACCCAGGCCAATGCCGCGGATTTCGTCTCGTTTTTCGTGATACCAGCCAAGGGCCTCGCGACCAGCCTGGGTTGGCGTCTCGTCGAACCACATGGCCGGGAACAGGCGGCGACCAGCCTCTACACGAAGCATCGCAGCGCCTTTGCCCTGGTTCGGGATGACTGTGACGATGTAGCCGGCAGCCTCGAAGGCCGAGCGGTACGACACGTCATGCACTTTGTCCTGCGTGTCGCCGTCGTGCGGCAACCAGATCTGCGCCTTGTCCGGTGAGTAGCCTTTCGACCTGAGCCAGTTCAGGTGCGCCTCAAGTGGCTGACCCTGCTGCTCGTAGTGGTCGAGGACGCGTATCTCTCTGCCGATGAACTGGGCAGCCCAGAACACGAAGTTGTCGGCCTTTGCACCAGTGCCGCCGATGTCAGCGAACAAACGGATGGTCATCAGCGGATCAGCAGCAACTCGGCCGATTCGGTTCTCTGCCTTCGCCTTGGTCAGGGCCTGCGCAAAATATGCACCTTCATGCACTTGCTCGTAGCCCCCTTCCCAAATGTGGTCGTACTTCTCAGGCTGCAAGCGGAGACAGTCCAGGCGCTCTTGCTCCAGCTCGGCGGTGAACCATGGGTTGTCGCGCCAGTTCGCTTTGACCACCACTGCGCCAGTCGGCAGCTCGAGCCCCCGGAACATTTTGTCCACCGGGTCTTTCTTGTGCCGCGGGTTCCAGCCAAACCAAAGCTGAGAGCCCGGCGCACGGATCGTTGGCCTTAGCAGGTCCAAAGACCGCTGAGTAGCCGTCTGAGCCTCTTCCCACCACGCACGCTTAAACCCCTCAAGGGACTTCACGGAATCCGCCGTGTAGTCGTTCATGCCCTTGAAGATGATTAGCCCATCGCCCGGAGTAGAGATGACGTCGCTGTAAACTTTGAAGCCATCCGCCTGAGTGATCCTGTGAGCGTTCAGCTTCGACTCAAGCAGCGCCTTGGATGACTGGCTCAAGTCCTTCTGGATCTCACGGATACAGACGCCTCGCATCCCCTCACCGCTTTCACCTGGCGCCGCCATGCAGTCTTCAATGAGGTGTTCTGCGAAGAAGTGTGACTTGCCTGAGCCTCGGCCTCCCCACGCAGCTTTATACCGGGCAGGCTCCAGCAGCGGCTCGAATACTGCGGCCGTTGGCAGGCTAAGGTTTCTCATTGCGGCTTGACGATAATTCGAGTGATCTTGCCAATGGTCTCGTCTTCAGGCGCACTTTCAAGGTCATACGCTTGGCGCTCCAACGTAACCAGCGTCTTCAGCGTATCGCTAAGTTCCTTCATGGTTTTGGAGCGCCCAGGCAGGCTAATGACTTTGCTGTACAGATCGTTGCGCCTGTCGATGCCCTTATCATCAGGCTCATGCAGCAACTCGCCCAGCTGTTCGAACAGGTCGCGGTTGTCGGTCAGGCAGTCAAGCTCGTCAAGCAGCTTGTTGGCCAACCGACGCGAGCGGCGAATATCAGTGCGATGCGCCAAGCGGACGTTGGCGATCGCCTGCGCGTTGGCATCGATGACTGCGAGATCTGTAACAGCACGCTCAGCTGTTTCACTTTCTGTTACAGCCTGCCTTGTTACAATGTCTTCAGCCTTCGCCTTGATCTTGGCCGATAAGTCTTGGACCCATCCAAACTTCTTGGCACGCCGCGCAATGGCCACATGGTTTGCACCAGGGCATGCGATGGCGATCTCTCTCAGCGAGAGCAGGCCAGCCCGGTAGAGCTGCTCAATGCGCTCCCAGTCTGGCGTTGTCTTCTCAGTCATTCTGGTCTGCCGAGCAATTTATCCATTGCCGGGTCACCCATGCCAAAGAACGCTGAAGATACGTTCAGTTTCTTGGGCTCTTCAATGACCTCAAACTCGCCCTCAATGAATGGCGGCTTACAATGATCGGGCGGTTCTTTTCCGCATTGGCGGTACTGCGCGGCGAGCGCAGCATCAGCGGCAGCCTTCATCTGCTCCTGCTGATTCCTGTATCCATCTGGATCACACATCCCCATGTTATTCAGCCTCGCTTCTTTGATCTTCGTGCGGCTCGATCTCGCGGTACCGGGTCGCCCTTCTTCCATGGGCATGCAGCTTGTCGTCGTCGACTTCAAGCCCTGTCAGGTAGGCAAAGGTGTAAACCCCTACCACGTACAGGCGGAACCACCATGGGTGATAGGCAGTGAGGTAAACCTTGCGGGACATGGATTCACCTGCAGATGTGACCGCGCTTGGCGATTGCGTAAAGAATCACCGCGGCGTGCATCACCATCGTAAATGGGCTGACCGGGTGACCTTTGATGTTCATGATGAAGCTGCCGAACGCGGCAATGGCCACCAGATAGAACGAGATGCTAAGCAGTGGCTCGTCCATGGGGCGCACGCGGCGCAGATACTCGGCAGCGGCAATCACTACCAGCACACAAAGGAATGCGTCGACGACCTGCAGGATGGTTTGCATCATTGACCTCCTGTGACGCCAAACACTCCCGGCATTACTTTCTTCAACAGGGGAATGATGTTCATGGCCAGGAGGCCAATCAGGAATGCGACGCCGTACTGAGTTTCACCGCCTGGTTCCAGCTTGAAGAAGCTGATGGCGAGCGGTGTACAAAAGATCGCTGAGCTGAAGCCAGTGAAGAAGGCCCAGAACGCCTGCTTGCGGGTCAAGCCCTGCAGGAAGGTCAGCGAGAGGATCGCACCAGCAAAGCCCGCGATGATAATGCCGTACTTGGCCAGTAGCATCCCGGCAGCAGTAGTGCTCGCAGGTTCGGCCATGGTGTGACTCCAAGGAATAAAAAAGGCGCCGTGTGAGGCGCCAAGACCGCCGGGGAGCGGTATCAGGGGAAATCTGCTAGTGGAGTGTTTCGGTGTTCTTGATGCTTTGTGCCAGGAGGTCAGCAGCAGCCTTGGCGAATGTCTCAGCGAGCTTAGGCATCCCGCTTTCCTTGCACTGCGATGCCGTGGCTGCGAGACACTGAGCGATCTCGATCAGCCTGGCGTCGACAGTGAGGGTCATTCGTGCTAGCTCCTGTCCTTTGTCCTAGGACGGCGGACATAAAAAAGCCCCGCACTGTGGCGAGGCTTGATAAGCAGTACGTGGTCTACTTGTTCAGTGCTGCGTTGACCGTGCCAATACACAGAGCTACCGGCGCATCGGTCGAAGGATAGGCAAACAAATTGCCTGTCCCGCCAATTGTTGGACGATACATGTCCTCTTGTGCAATTCGATCAGCAAGGCTCTTGTCTGCACAGTAAGCGACAAGCTTTCCTTGGTAATCGACTTGCCACAGATTTTTATGTCCGGCCAACAGACCAACGTCGTCTTTGATGGCTGTCGCTGCAACCAGGGTTAGCGCGTAAGTGGTGCTCATCTCTACTTCCTTTTGAGTGAAAGCGAGAATCATACAGCCAGTAACGCAAAAGCCCGACGCAATGGCCGGGCTTTCACTGTGGTGTCGCGCAGAAACAGCTGAACACCGTGCCATGAAAACAGGTCGTTATCCGCGTGGAAAGATTTTTTTACGCAGCCTCTCGAATCGTCTCCAGAGCAGAATCAATCCAAGCGATTCCGGCCTTTATAACCTCCCGAGCCTTCGCCTCACCCATGTCATTTTCCCGGGCGATCCTCAGTGCCGGCCATTTAGCGCCGAAGTAAAGCCAGATGAAATTTCCCATCTGCTGATCCCGCTTCGTTAGTCGAGCGACAGCTCCATCCAACACCAGCGCCAGGTCATCGGTCACTGAGTACTCCTTCACTTCTCCATGGCACTGCGTGTTGTCGCGAATCAGCGCGTAGAGAGGCGACACATACCTCGGTACGCCCATCCCATCCATCCGCCAAAAGCCCCACTGTTCCAACAACCACTCGGTATCCCCCAAGGCTTTACCGATGTACGTTCGCTTTTTCATGCGGCTTTCCTCGGGTCTGGATCACTCAGGCCGAATAGGTCACGCAGCAAGCGATCGACAGGCTTGCTCTTCGCATTACCCTCAATCAACCAACGCTGGCCGAAGTCGTGGAACCCGATCTCTGCTCGGCTCCCGTGCCAGCTGGCAACCATGTCCAGGAGGCACGCCAAAGCTGCAGCGCCGCCGATCTTCATATTGGCAAATTCTTCACCGGCGACTTTCAAAAACATCCGCTCCAGTTCACTCATGCTTTTACGCGGGATCGGTGTAGCGCTTTGATCGTTCATTGTGCTTTCCCCCTGTACTTGCTGACGAAGGGGCGATTCATCTCGACCTCTTCGTTTGATAGTTCGCGGCCGGCGAAGTTGACGAAGCGGGCGAACTGGCCTTGCTGCTGGACAAGGCAGGAGCCTACCGGTGCGTGCCTACACTTGGGCATGATCAGTTCGGTGACGCCGTTCTGCCCTTCTTCTGAGTCGTTGTCGCGGTGAACCAGGATGATGCAATGGGCGTCTGCCTCGATCTGTCCAGAGTCGCGCAGGTCGGAGGCGATCGGCTTCTTGCCCGGGCGCTTGGTCGAGTCCCGGTTGAGTTGGGCCAGCAGGATCACCGGCACGTTGAGCTCCTTGGCGATGTTGACGATCCCGGTTGAGATCTTGCCAAGCTCCGCGGTGCGATTGAACGCCTTACTGTCTGAACCGATCAGCCCGATGTAGTCGATCACCACTACGTCGAGCCCATGGGCGCGTTGAACCTGACGGCAGATGCTTCGGATCCGCGCGACCGTGAGACCCGACTTGTCGGTGACGTAAAGCGGGGCGTCCATCAGCTTGCTCACCGCCGAAGTGAGCCGTGGCCAGTCATCGTCCTGAAGCTGTCCGTCGTCGAGCCTACGTAGATCCACCCCACCAATGGACGCCAGTGCGCGATTACCCAGTTCCTCCTCTGGCATCTCCAGGGAGAACACCATTCCAACACCGGCGCCCGAGCAGGCTATGTGCTGGGCGATCTGCAAGCCGAGCGTTGTCTTGCCGCTGCCGGGTAGGCCGGCCATGACGGTCACGGTCTTTTTGCGCAGTCCGCGGATCATCTTGTCCAGTTCCACCAACCCCGTGGACAGTCCGGACTGCACTACCCCGCTGAACTTGGCGTCGATGATGTCGATGTTGCGGGCCACCACCTCGTCCATGCGCTTGTAGTCAGGCTCGTCTGTGTCAAGGTCGCGCAAGTCCGCCATGGCCTGCTGGGCGCTGGCGATGATCTCCGCCACGGGCCTATTCTCGTTTGCCGAGTCGCGCACGACGTCCGCAGCATCCACTAGACGGCGCAACACCGCCCGCTCTCGGACGGTGCTAGCGTAGGCCTTCCAGTTGGCGGAACTGGGCGTGTTCTTCGCCAGCTCCCCCGCATAAGCCAGGGTGATATTCCCGCTTGGCAAATATGGACGGAAGTCGTGAAGCGTCACCGGGTCAATTGGGGCGCCCGTGCCATGCAGGTCGATCATTACCTGAAACAGCGCGGCGTTCTCTGGGTCGTGAAAGTCAGCCGGCTCAACACTCGTGGTGATCGAGTCGAACAGATCACCGTCCAACAGAAGGGAACCCAGCAAGGCATGTTCGGCTTCGTCGCTGAATAACTCGCGATAGTTGCTCATACTGCACCTCGTGCAGATGCCCAGTTGAAACCGATAGCTTGCCCACCAGCTTGCCGCAAGCGATCCAGTGCGCGATCCCCGATGTAGCGAGCGAGATCCTCAGTGACCAGATTGGAGACAACTACCGTCGGCAGTACGAACTGGTAGCGTCGATCGATCACTTCATGAAGAACTCCCAGCTCATACGCGCTACCACTTTGAGCGCCGACCTCATCAATCACCAACAGATCAAAGCTGGAAAGTTCTTCGAGGACATCTCTTTCCGAATACTCGGCGCTGCGATCCATAGTGCTTTTGAAGACCCGGATGATCTCAGCTGCCGTGGCAATTACCGCTTGAGCCCCATGCTCACGGATGATCGACTGGACCATCGCGCAAGCGAGATGGGTCTTGCCGTTACCGACATTGCCGGAAAGAACAAGTGAACGGCCGGCAGCGTAGTTGTCGGTGAATTGGGCAACATAGTGCTTGCAGGCAACTAGGGCTTTACCCATAGCTGCCCCCCCGTCGACGGTCCTGTAAGTGTCGAATGTGCACCCGCTGAAACGTGGGGAGATACCAGAGCCTACGAGTAGCTGGTTCAGGTCTTCAGCCTTCTTCCTACCCTTCGCCAAGGCGTACGCCTCAGTTGATTTCGCAGCCGTGTGCAGAGCCTCCCAGTGGCAATGCTTGCAACCACGTGGCAACACTGAGCCGTCGAACTGCTCCGTCTCGGAACTGTTCACCGATCCATGCAACGGACATTCGAGATCAAAAAAGCGGACACGAGGCTGTCTGCAAAAATTAGAAATTCGCGCCACTCTGCACCTCCGGATACATCTCTTGCGTATGGTTCGGCAGGCCGTGATAGGCCGATGCTTTCCCGGTCTTTGCGCTAGCGCCAGTCAGTACCGAATCTGGGTAGATGTCGCTCCACGAATTGGTGGTGGAGTTATCCAGGACCGCATCAGGATCGGGGTGGTTAGCCAGCTTCTTGGCGATCAACTGACAGGCGCGCTCGGTCAGATCCTTGCGCTTGGATTTACGCATTTCGCAGAACCCAACCCAGGACTCGGTCGATGCGTTCTCCGGCTTGGCTGTGAGAGGATCAAACTTGCTCAATTTTTCCTTCGACTGCGCACCAGCAGGCTTCCCTGCGCCTTCTTTTGGTTTATTAACGGGTAGTTGACGGATAGATGAAGGATTGGGTGCACGTGGTGCACCCCGTTCTGTCGTCATTTGCACGTCGTTCTGTTGTGAGTTGCACCCCGTTACGTCTTCATTTGCACCCCGTTCATCACGGGGTGCATCAGGTGCACCCCGCTCAACGGCCATGTCGTAGACCACTGGACGACGATCGTGCCTGTCGATATAGGCCGCTGCGATCGCTTGATTCCCGCGGCGAATCGCTCCTAGTGCTTCAAGCGCCTCGAGCTTGTACTTGACCGTTCTCACGGCCAAGCCAGTGTCATCGCTCAAGCTGTTCGTAGAGGGAAATGCCCCTTTACCGTTCTTGTCGGCATAGTTGGCTAGGCAAAGGAGAACGTGGCGTGCAGTGGACTCATCTACCAGACGCTGCTCAAGAGCCCAGACCATTGACTGAATGCTCATACGTCAGAGCTCCATCTCGTCAGTGACGCGCTTGATGAAAGCGTCGTAAGACTCGGCCATGACGAACCCTTGATCCTCCAGAGCCTGCCTATATGCCTTAGCGCTGCCGTAAAGCACCCAGCGCTCGCGCTCAGGGAGCTTCCGGAAGCTGGCATAAGAAGGCCAAGGGCCTGCGATTTTGCATGCACTGGAGGTCTGCTGAGGCGTTACCGGTAGAGTTCTCATTTAGCAGCCTCCTCACTATCTACTCTCTCGATAAATGCAGTCAGACTCTCACCGCGAGACATCAAATCGGTGCCGACAAGGCGGAGTCCGGCAGCGATCCCGCCAAGCGTGTAGCCATTGAGAACTTTCTCGACCTCGTCCGGCGCTTCACCAGCAAGGTCTTGAAACAGGCGGCCAATGGCATCGACGAAATAACCTGCCGAATGCATGGAGTTCGCGTCATTAGCGACACGGACTTGTGCAGTGAGTGATGGACGCATTAGCTGTCCTCCCGATCGACAGGAACAAATTCAGATGCACCGTCTCGCATTGCGTGCAAGCCCACCACTGCAGCTGCAGCAACTCGCTCAGCAAAACCAATTTCAAGGTTCGTGTAACGACCGCCCATACCCATGATTGCGAACTGAATCGCATGGAACGCTTCGGTTTCGTCAAACGCCGCCAATGCGCTGACTTCTTGATCGAAGAAATACATGCCCTTTTCCCAGTCAGCAGCGACGCCAGGGTTGTTCCGGGGCCAATTGACCATGCGCCCCTGAACGTCACGAGCTGTAAAACTCAGGTCGTCCCGCGTACGAATCAGCGGGTAGTTGATCACCATCAGTCGTTGAGCTTGTTCACTACGGTTTACGTGTGCCATGATAAATACCTCTACGAGATGTGTTGTCCTGGTTGCACAGGACGATTTAATAAGCCCGGTTCCCGCCGGGTTTGTTGCTTTCTGGGCCGGGCGATTTTCATCATCCACCCGATTGAAAATATGCAAGTCCTGCGCTGTCAGCGTCTTTACGCCGCCTTCACCGACTCCTCCAAAATCAGCAAACTCTGCCTCACATGGCCGATTTCCTTCTGGATGCCCGCCTTCTCGATCTGCGAGACATGTCCGTCGGCTATGGCGTCGTGAACGGCGCGAGACACATCGCCGGACTCGGCAGCCAAGTGGACGAGCGCTTGAATCAGGCTGACCCCCTCGGGCTTAACCTGCGGAACCAACTCGTACCCCAAGGCACTTGCCAACAGCTGCAGTGGCTCAGGATTTTTGCTGTGCACCAGAATCTGTAGGAACTGCTCCAGGTTCAGTCGATGTGAGTCGTCATTCGGATTGCTGCGATTGAGCAGCGCGGTGTGGCTCATGCCCATCAGGTGAGCCAATTGCTTTGGCCCCGCATCAAGCACTGCTTCATGAATTGCGCGATGTACTTGTTCCATTCGGGAAACCTCTTGGCGGTTGTCGTGGCAGCACATCCTGTCAGTGAGCGAAAATTTGCTCGTCGGATCAGGCGGCAGATTGCTCGGAGCTGGTAGGTGAATTGCGCAGATAAGCCCAGTCGATATCAGGGCGCAGTTCTTCACACGTCACCGCCCTCCCCGACTCGCGATCAAGATTGATGGCGAGTCCAGGACCAGCCAGGCGATACCCGTACGCAATCTGTTTGAGGTTGCCGACGCTGGTGCCACTTCGCTCGGCTAGAGCATCCAGCTGGGTCGGCTCCAAGGAGCGAATGAGGTCGAGTAGGGTCATGGTGATCTCCGAAAGAGCTCCAGATTACACTTTGCTAATTCATACCGCAATAGCTATATGTAATTTACCAATTGCTAAATCGAGACCACTATTCGCCTATGGATATGAAAACTCTTCGGGTCGAAGCGCTGCGGCGTGTAATCGGCCAACTCAGTCAGAAAGATTTCGCCGACCAGCACGATCTGGACGCGTCCTATTTGTCCCAGATCCTCAATGGGCATCGAGGCCTAGGCGAGAAAGCCGCGCTCAACCTTGAACAGAAGATCGGCTTGGCGCCTGGCGTTCTGGTCAACCCGGGTAACTACGGTTCGAACGTCATCGAGGGTGAGTTCACCCGTCATGAGATCGTTCGTGAACCGTCCCCTGCTTACCAAGCGATGCTAGGAACCGCCTCGCCGAGAGCGGTAGCCATCATCGATAAGCTGGCCAGAGCCGCGGCTAAGGGCAAGCTCAAGGAATCGGACCTGGTGCTGCTGGAAGGCATCGCCGGCCTGCTCGAAAAAACTAATTCCGAAAAGTCCTGAACTCCAGATAACACAAGCCCGGCACTAGGCCGGGCTCTCTCCTCTACTATTTCAGCAAGTCCTCATCCCTGCTCTGCCACATTGCTTGAAGCTTGGTCAGCCCCTTGCCGGTGATCAGCGTCGAGCACGTCGGGATCGTGCCGTCGATTGGATGTTCAAAGGTACCCAGCTTCACATCAAGCAGGCCCGCCTCGATCTTCGCCTGGTAGGGCTCGTTGTTCCTCGTCACCCAGCCCTTCTGCCGTAGGAACTGGAGTAACCGAGTACGGCCTGTGCCGATGACCTTTGCGGCCTGCGCAGCGTTGTAGGTCTTGTGGGACACCGCGACCATGTCGTGGAAGGCCACCTTCGGCGCATCCTGCTCAACCTTCACTTCCAGCAGATGGTTCTCTTTGGTCAGTTCAGTGTTGTCCGCCTCCAACGCAACGACCTTCGTCACGTTTTCGGTGAGCAGCGCCAGGAGAGTTCGGGGATCGCTCAGTGCTGCTGCGTAGTCGAAGGCCGGCTTAGCAATTTGCTCTTCCAACTCCTGCCAGCGATCAACCAGGCGAGCCGTAAACTCAGGGCTGAGCTGGGCGACCACGACGAAGCTATCGCGCTTGCAAACCTGGAACTGCTCGATGACCTGTCGCAGATGATTTTTAACTACCACCAATGGTGGGAGTTGGATGGCGCCGCGCTCTGCCAAGCGTTCAATGGTCCGCTTCACGCTATCGTGACGCGACCCGACCAATTCGGAGATCTCAATGGACGACATAGTGCGCGACACATTCTGTTGAATCTGAAAATGTGTCGCGACGCCAGCCTGCCGGTGCTGACTAGAGGAAATCATTGCGCTCTCTCCAAGCCTGCATGCGTCGAATCGACAATAACCTTCGCCGTATTCGCAGCCCGGAACAGTAGCCATGCCTGATTAGGTGTGATTCCATCGACTCCCATAGCCGCTGCCTCCAGTGAGGATTTCAACTCACTAAGAATGCAGGACGCCTCCTCAAGGGCATCGGTTACTGGAATTCCAGGCCGAACAGCCAGCAAGTGATCTTGGTCCGGGTTGCAGATCGTGAAAGACAACTCAACCGTGACCGGCATACAGATAGCACCAGCATTGAGTTTTCCGTTTACTGCGGTATGCTTATCCATGACGTTTTTCCTAGAAGATTGACGTTCTGCTTCATGGCCTCAAGCGTTGGCGCGCTTGGGGCTTTTTCATGCCTGTTGTTTTTCATACAACAGTTCCTGCTCCATCATTTTCCTCAACCGGAAAACCACCTCTCCGTTCGTTGACCTCCCGTTATCCTCTGATTTCGCGTCCAACCACTCTCTGACTTGCACTGGTAGACGAATAACCAGCGGTGTCTTCGTTTGCTTCATTTTTAACCTCCCGGCTCTTCTTCAGGTGATCATTTATGATCATTTGATACCTCTTATGATCACATGTCAATACCGATCATAGGAGATCATTTCGTGTCTGGTATAGTGATATGAAACCTAGTGACTGAAAGGCAGCTATCCCTGATGACCGACTCCAGAACTTTCTCAGAACGCCTCCTATGGGCTCGATCTGAAGCGGGGTTAACCCAGAAAGACCTCTCAGAACAGAGTGGCATCAGCCTGCCTCAAATCGTCCGGTATGAAGCAGGTCGATCTAAACCCCGTCTAGGTGGCGCCCTTAAATTGGGGCGTGTTCTCAAACTAGATGCGTACGATCTGATGCCTGAGCTGCGAAAATCCACTCACGAGATAGAGATAGAATTTTCCGCTGAAGAGGCAAAGTTTCTGGACACGACAGCTTCTTCCCTTGGCATCACTACTGAAGAATTAATCCGCAAATTAACCATGGCCGGCCTGAGGGCACGGGCTAGCGATCCAGAAACGCGCAATTTGATAGAAGCAGATGAGCCTGGGTTGCTAGATCGAATTGAAGCGATTGATGAAGACGGGGAAATACCCATCAGTAAAAATTGATATAGAAAATTCCTTTGAAGCAAGTCCCTACGACCTTTCACTGCCTGTAAAAACTACCCGCAGACTGTAATGGCTCTCGAGCACCCAGGCCCTAGAGGCTCGCCCCCCAGTAGACAACATGCAAGTTCACCCGTAATGTGCCCTCGTGGAATTAAATGCTAGAGAGCAGCCAATGGATTTGAAATTCGCATGGTGGAACTGCGGACTATCGCCGCCATCTACAAAAGCCAAGAAAAAAGAACCTAATTTAGGATTTGTCATATCCATAATAACTCTTCTCGATATCAGAAAAGTTGATGTACTTGGAATCTGCGAAGTAAACGAACAAGATATAGATTACATCAACGGCATAATTCAAAGCCTTGAAAACCCAGATCTACAACTAGTTAATTTATACAAAAAACACGGCAACTCAATCGAAGACTTCTGCCTTGTATACAACTCAAAAAAACTAAGCATTACCAGCTTCGGGGAATCATTAAACACCTGGGATAGTGTAACCGACAAAAAATTGAAAGCTGGAATATCAGCAAAATTTATTCTCAACGACGAAGTTCCACTTTCAATAATACTCTGCCATTGGCAGAGCAGAAAAAGCTATCCACACGAGAGCCCTCAAAGAATAAAGCTTGGCGCGACATTAAGAGCAAACATAGACGAAATTTTAGCCGTCAACGCTAACTCATTAATCGTGGTGCTGGGAGACTTCAATGATGAGCCCTTCGACAAACCAATCCAGGATCACCTTTCGGCTAGCAGAGACGCAGCTTTCGTCATAAGAAAACCGCGAAGTCTCTTCAACCCGTTTTGGAGTTGTTTAGGTACGATGGATGAGATTGAGCACCACCCTAAGTCTTCAGGTAGCTGTTACTACCAAGACGATGGCAACATGACACACTGGAAAACGTTTGATCAAATCCTTTTCTCATCAGCGTTTCTGAAACCAAATTGGGAGTTTGTAGATAAGGGGGCAGAAATAGTAAATGACATCCCCATTCAGGATGTCGACCTCGCTTGGAGCGAAATATCTGACCATTACCCAGTACTCAGCCACATAAGAAGGATTGCATAATGGACTTTCTTGAAGCCGTAAATCAAGGACTTGCAAAAGCCACAGCTGCTGACCAAGCAACTAGAGATGTTAACGATGCATTTCAAAAAGTTAATTCCTCGTTGGAAATGTATCCATTAGCGACCATTTCCATCGAACGAGGAACTGTTAGCAACTTATTCGACTCCCTTAGCAAATTTCAAGAGTCAATGAATAACAACACACCCGAGTACCTTTCTTACAATACAATTTTTCTTGTCGCAAAACACCGCGAAGGAGATGGTCGTGAGCGTAAGAAAATTGCAGCTTGGAAACAGCATGTTAATGGATTTCCATGCACTATTAGTTATGAAGGCGAAAAACAGACCTGTTACTCTGGCGAGGACTTAACGGCGTCATTCGGAGAGCTTTTTTCATCTGTCAGCTTCGGCAAAGCCCTCTTAGAGTTGCTGGCTAATCCTGCGGTCGGCGGGGAACCAGGAGAGATATGATTTCGTATTCCATCCCCCTAGGCAATCCCGGATGTTCAAGGTAAGGCAGGCATCCGTAGCGATACTGTCTACTGTGTTCCGAGCGAGTGTTTTTCTACTCAGTCTGAGAGACGACAAATGGACTTTGATTATCGCTATCTCGTTACCCTTATCTTTGCTGCGGCGGCTTTCTTCGAGGCCGTAACTATCCGGAAGCTGCTGCAGAAGCTAAACGACAAAGTAGACAACTTGGATGCCATTGTCGTTAACCTTGAGAGCCAGGCGGCAGATACAGCTCACGAAGCGGCATCAGCCAAACAGGTGGCGCTGAATGCTTGGGACGATGCGAAGATGCGGCATATCGAGATCATCTCGGCGATGAACAATTCGAAGGACGACAGACTTGTGTAGGGCTCCCTGAACTTCTGTACTGGCAGGGCATTCGTATCGCTGTACCCATTGCTAATGGTGAATTAGCTACCCAGAGTGATACGGTCAATCTCTTCTCCTCCTGAAGAGTTGAGAGCATGGCCGCACTCGAAAAGCGCTATCCCCGCGAGTTCTTCACCAAGAAGCTGGAGCGGATCTGCCAGAGGCTGGATGAAGCATCCACCCGCACAATCGCTCATAAAGATTTCTTCAACAAAGCAGCAACGTCCCAGGTCGAGATCACTTCGCTATGGGTCGTCGGCTCATACGCCCGCGGCGCACTGACGTGCGGCGACCTTGATCTCGTCCTGGAGTATCGACTCGTTGAAGGCCCCCACCCCGCGCCCAGGAGAATAACGAAAACTTTCTTCGGCGTCCTTCCGTACGTTAGCTATTACTTCGGAAAACCGGAGAGCAGCACGTCAGGTGTGGCATTCCCTGACGCAATCCCGATCTGGACACAGCCAGGCTGCGATTGGAGAACGGCGATCGATTCAATTAAACCTGTCACCAGCGCCGGCCGGGCAACACGGGAGACAGACTCGATCCCATTACGACCGGAACAGTTGTACATGGAACCGGAGCGTCTGCAGGTATTAGCGGCCCAAGAGAAAGAAGGCCTACTTGAGTGGGAGTTCGTAGAGTTCACGCCGACGGACCTCGAGCCAGTACCGCTAGAGGAAATCAGCCACCGAGATAAAAAGCTCCTTCGGATTGCCCCCATGATGGCGAAGAAATCCCAAGTGCTGATACCCGCGATCATTAGGCTGATGAAAATACACGAGCGCTTTGGGATATGGGAATCCTCGGACAGCTATCGCATAAAGTTGGACTGCGGGGCGACAGCGTTGCATCTGGGTCGCCCAGTCTTGCCGTACAACGCCTTCGATGATGAACCCACTATCAAGCAGTATGTTCTCATTCCACATGTAAGCGCGAAGGGCCCGAACGGCGCC
>NZ_JAHSTU010000010.1 GCF_019145495.1 Pseudomonas azerbaijanoccidentalis
GTCCTTTTACTGAGAGACTTCAATAGTCGGTTCGTATTGCTCCAGCCGGCTCATGACCGACGTGTCATCGGCGTACTTGATTCTCGGTTTTTTCAAGTTGGCATCCGTGTCGATGCAATTCGTTGATACGAGACGGCTCAACCATCCTCCAGATCCACTTGTTACGCCCCGAGGTGATGATCGCTGACTGAACATGGTGGCGTGGACGTTAGCGGGCGCAAATTCAACGGCACAATCGTGGCGATGTGGTGGCACTGTATGGTTTTTTAGCGGATGAAAGGCGTGTGGGTGCGTAGATGCTGGGGCCGAGTTAAAAAACAGATTTAATGTTCAAAATGTAAATCAGAACAGTCCTAGGAACCGTCTTACGTACTCAATGAGTGTTGCTTGACGTACACCGTATTTTGCCTGGATGTAGTGATGCTCGGCAGGGGTGGATAGAGTCCATGCATGAACATGGAGAGGGCCAAAAAAATGCCCCGTTCTCTCGACGGGGCACCTTTGTATGTCGCAACTGGTTGATCAGCTGGCGGCCGCCGTACAGCCGGGCGGAGCGTATTCGGCGGTTACGCCGGTCGCGCATGACCAACCTGCCGTTGCACTGCGGGAAAGGGTGATTGTCTTGCCGGCTACAGGCGCTGGCGCTTTTTGCAAGGTGCAGACAATGGTGCCAGCCCCGGACGCTACGGTGCCCGTGACGGCAATTGCGCAATTTTGCGTGGTCGTTCCTGCTCCGGTCAGAGTGGTTGGCTCTGCGGTGCCGGAATTCATGAGGTCTTCAAACGAAACCTTCAACGCCGAAATTTCCGCCAGCCCCGCCGTGACCTTGGCCCGCGCCTGGTACTTGGAGTAAGCCGGAATGGCAAACGTCGCGAGAATGCCGATGATCGCCACCACGATCAGCAGCTCGATCAGGGTAAAACCTTTTTGAGTCTTCATAGACAGCCTCCGTGCATGAGTCGAAATCTCATGATCTGAACCTGTCGCAGCACAGCCCATGCCAAGCCCCACGCACCCTGTTCGCGAGGGATTAGCCTGCCCGCAAGACGTTTCCTACTCCCAGGATCCGCACTATCTGACACTTTTTGTCACCTCACCGCCGCTGGTTTGGTTCCCTTGCTTGACTAGGCTATAAGTCTTGAATTGTCTGCGTCCGGTATCCCAATGAACGACATCGCTCTCAGCGGTCTGGCCAAGCAGTTGATCCTGGCCGAGCTGCTCACTGACAAAAGCGCGCAACAGGCGTATCAACAAGCCCAACGCAACCGTATGTCCCTGGTCAGTTACCTGGTGCAGAACAAACTGGTCAAAAGCCGCCAGGTCGCCGAAATCGCCTCGGAACACTTCGGCATGGCCCTGATGGACTTACACGCCCTGGACAAGGACAGCCAGCCCAAGGGCCTGGTCAGCGAGAAGCTTGTCCGTCAGCATCACGCCCTGCCCCTTTGGCGCCGTGGCAACAAGTTGTTCGTAGGGGTTTCCGATCCGACCAACCACCAAGCCATCAACGACATCCAGTTCAGCACCGGGCTGACGACCGAAGCGATTCTGGTCGAGGACGACAAACTCAGCGACGCCATCGAGAAGTTCTTCGACAGCCATGGCACAGGCCTGGAAGACATGGCCGACGTTGACCTCGACGGCCTGGACATCGAGACCACCGATGACAAGCGCCATGACGCCATCGTCGGTCAGGAAGCCGATGACGCGCCGGTGGTGCGCTTCGTCCACAAGATGCTGCTCGACGCGATCAGAGGCGGCTCTTCGGATGTGCATTTCGAACCGTACGAAAAAAACTACCGCGTGCGAATGCGCACCGACGGCGTGCTGCATGAGGTTGCCAAACCGCCGATCCAATTGGCCAACCGCATTGCAGCGCGACTGAAAGTCATGGCCAGCCTCGACATCTCCGAACGCCGCAAGCCTCAGGATGGCCGAATCAAGATGCGCCTGTCCAAAAGCAAATCCATCGACTTCCGGGTCAACACCCTGCCGACCCTGTGGGGCGAGAAAGTGGTGATCCGGATTCTCGATCCGACCAGCGCGCAAATGGGCATCGATGCCCTCGGTTACGAGCCCGACCAGAAAGACCTGTACATGGCAGCGCTGAAACAGCCGCAAGGCATGATTCTGGTGACCGGCCCTACCGGCTCGGGCAAAACGGTTTCGCTGTACACCGGGCTAAACATCCTCAATACCGTGGACATCAATATTTCGACCGCCGAAGACCCGGTAGAAATCAACATGGAGGGTATCAACCAGGTCAACGTCAATCCCAAGCAGGGCATGGATTTCGCCCAGGCGCTTCGATCATTCCTGCGTCAGGACCCGGACGTGATCATGGTCGGTGAAATCCGCGACCTCGAAACCGCCGAAATCGCCATCAAGGCGGCGCAGACCGGGCATCTGGTGCTGTCGACCCTGCACACCAACAGTGCCGCGCAAACCCTGACCCGCCTGCACAACATGGGCATCCAGGGTTTCAATATCGCCACCTCCGTCAGCCTGATCATCGCACAGCGATTGGCGCGCAAACTGTGCAGCCATTGCCGCGTGCCGGTGGAGATTCCCCGCGAAACGTTGCTCAAGGAAGGTTTTCCCGAGGAACGCATCGGCACCTTCACGATCTATGGACCGGTCGGTTGCGATCACTGCAACAGCGGTTACAAAGGGCGAGTGGGGATTTATGAAGTGGTGAGGAACACGGCGGACCTGCAACGGCTGATCATGGCTGAAGGCAACGCACTGCAAATCGACGACCAGATGCGTAAGGACGGCTTTAACGACCTGCGCACCTCAGGGCTGCTCAAAGCCATGCAGGGCATCACCAGCCTGGAAGAAATCAACCGGGTCACCAAGGACTGAACATGGCAGTCAAGGCAGCGAAAATCAGCGTGTATGCCTGGGAAGGCACAGACCGCAAAGGCACGAAAATCAGCGGCGAGTTGAGTGGGCAGAACCCCGCGCTGGTCAAGGCACAACTGCGCAAGCAAGGCATCAACCCCGGCAAGGTGCGCAGGAAAACCACGTCGATTTTCGACATGGGCAAACGCATCAAAGCCCACGATATCGCCCTGTTCACCCGGCAAATGGCGACGATGATGAAAGCGGGCGTGCCGCTCCTGCAATCGTTCGACATCATCGGCGAAGGCTTCGACAACCCCGCGATGCGCAAGCTGGTGGACGAGGTGAAACAGGAAGTCGCGGCAGGCAACAGCTTCGCCGCCGCCCTGCGCAAAAAACCGCAATATTTCGATGAGCTCTACTGCAACCTGGTGGACGCCGGTGAGCAGGCCGGAGCGCTGGATACGCTGCTGGAGCGGGTGGCGACCTACAAGGAAAAGAGCGAAAGCCTCAAGGCCAAGATCAAGAAAGCCATGACGTATCCGCTGGTAGTGGTGTTCGTCGCGATGATTGTAACCGGGATCCTACTGGTCAAAGTGGTGCCACAGTTTCAGTCGGTGTTCGAAGGGTTTGGCGCCGAACTGCCCGCGTTCACGGTGATGGTGATTGGCCTTTCGCGGTTCATGCAGGACTGGTGGTGGCTCATGCTCGGCTTGCTGCTCGTGGCAATTTTCGGGGTGCGCCACGCCTTCAGGACCTCACAGGGTTTTCGCGACCGCACGGACGCCTGGCTGCTGAAGCTGCCGCTGGTGGGCACCTTGATGTACAAGTCCGCCGTGGCCCGATTTGCCCGTACCTTGTCGACCACCTTCGCGGCCGGCGTGCCGTTGGTGGAAGCCCTGGAGTCAGTGGCCGGCGCCACCGGCAACATCGTGTTCAAACGGGCCGTGCTGCGCATCAAGCAAGACGTGTCGACGGGCATGCAGCTGAATTTTTCCATGCGCACATCCGGCATTTTCCCGAACATGGCGACTCAGATGACCGCCATTGGCGAAGAGTCCGGCGCGCTGGATGACATGCTCGACAAGGTCGCCGGATTCTACGAGGACGAGGTCGACAACATGGTCGATAACCTGACCAGCCTGATGGAACCGTTCATCATGGTGGTGCTGGGTGTTATCGTCGGCGGATTGGTGGTTGCCATGTACCTGCCCATCTTCCAACTCGGCTCAGCGATCTGACATGCCCTTGAACGAAATACTGATTCAGTACCCGCTGGCGTTCGTTGTGATCGCCGGGGTGATCGGCTTGCTGGTCGGCAGCTTCCTAAACGTGCTGGTCTGGCGCCTGCCGAAAATGCTCGAGCGTGAATGGCGTGTGCAGGCCCACGAGATCCTCGGGCAGCCCGACGAATCAACGCTGCCGACCTTCAATCTGTTTCTACCCCACTCCCAATGCCCCCATTGCAGCCACCGAATACGCCCGTGGGAAAATATTCCGGTGCTCAGTTTTCTGTTCCTGCGCGGCCGCTGTTCAGGCTGCGCAGCACCGATCAGCAAGCGTTATCCGCTGGTCGAACTGGCCTGCGGCCTGGGGTCGGCTTTCATTGCCTGGCATTTCGGCTTCGGCTGGCAAGCGTGCATGACATTGCTCCTGAGCTGGGGCCTATTGGCCATGAGCTTGATCGACGCCGAGCACCAACTGCTGCCGGATGTGCTGGTGCTGCCCTTGTTGTGGCTGGGGCTGATCGTCAACAGTCTCGGTCTGTTCGTGCCGTTACCGGACGCGGTGTGGGGCGCCGTGGCCGGCTACATGACGCTGTGGTCGGTGTTCTGGTTGTTCAAGCTGATCACCGGCAAGGACGGCATGGGTCATGGTGATTTCAAATTGTTGGCGATGTTTGGTGCCTGGGGCAGCTGGCAGATTCTGCCCCTGACGATCCTCTTGTCATCCTTGGTGGGGGCGGTGATTGGTGTGATTTGCCTGCGCTTGCGCAACGCCAAAACATCGACGCCGATCCCCTTCGGCCCCTATCTGGCAATTGCCGGCTGGATTGCCTTGCTCTGGGGTGGTCAAATAACCGACTTCTATTGGCAGTTTGTCGGTTTGAAATGAATACCCCTGTGGAAAAACCCTGGATTCTCGGCCTGACCGGCGGCATCGGCAGCGGCAAAAGCGCGGCTGCCCAGCATTTCATCGATCTGGGTGTGCACGCGGTCGATGCCGATCACGCCGCACGCTGGGTGGTGGAGCCGGGCCGGCCGGCGCTGGCAAAGATTGCCGAACACTTCGGCCCTGGCGTATTGCAGGCGGACGGGCAACTGGATCGCGCTGCGTTGCGCACACTGATCTTCGAAGTGCCGGATGAACGCCGCTGGCTGGAAGCCTTGCTGCATCCGCTGATCGGCGAGGAGATTGCCCATCACCTGGCGCTGGCAAAATCACCGTATGCGATCCTGGTTTCACCGTTGCTGATCGAATCCGGCCAGTACACGATGACCCAGCGGGTGCTGGTCATCGATGCCCCTGAACAACTACAGATCGAACGTACCTTGCAGCGCGACCAGACCAGCGAACAGCAGGTCCAGGCGATTCTCAAGGCCCAGTCCAGCCGTCAGGATCGCATCAGCCATGCCGACGATGTGGTGGTCAATGACCGCGACCTCGGCTGGCTGCACAGCGAGGTCGAACGCCTGCATCACTTTTACCTGACATTGCGTGGAGGCCAGTCATGAGCCAGATCCCAACCGTTGAATGCCCGACCTGCGGCGCCCCTGTCGAGTGGAGTGCCGAGAGTAAATTCCGGCCGTTCTGCTCGGACCGATGCAAACTGATCGACCTCGGCGCCTGGGCGTCGGAAGAGCACAAGATCCCGGTAGCGCCGGATGCCGAAGACGAGCTGTTCAGCGGCGACTTCGATCCGCGCCACTGAGCCATCGCATCGACGATCCCGGGCCTTAAGGCCATCAAGGCTTGGGATCGTCGTCCTTCCACGGCGCCGACAAATAGCGCGTGCGGTTGAAGGTCTCCAGCCATTCCGGGCTAAACACCACCAGCGCACTGACGATCATGCCGTTGATGAACGCCTCCGGAAAAATGATCAGCCACAGGTAACCGACAAAATCTTCCAGCCAGTACGGCATGGCGAAGCGCTCGTCGAACCACAGCAACCACAGCGCCAGCAGCAGGCACAGCAACGCCGACAGCGCGGCGGCAAAGAAACCCGACACGAAGATATACACAAAGGGATTACGCGGCTGCGCGCGCTCGACGAGGATCGCACAGCACTCGGTCACCAGCACCGGCAATGCAATCAGCAATGCGCCGTTGACCCCGACAGCGGCGAGGTCCTGACGCCCGAGCAGCACCAACCCCATTTGCGCCACCAGCCCGCCGACCAGCGCCAGCGGCCAGTCCAGCAGCAACGTCACGGCGGTCATGCCGATGAAGTGATAAGACACGCCGGTATCGAAATCCCGTCGTACGAGCCACAACAGAAACAACGCGAACACCGTCCCGAACAGCAAATGCTGGCGACGGCTGTCGGTGAACAGTTCAACCCATGGCGCACGACAGATCGCCCAGATCAACACCGGCACATAGATCAGCCAGCCGACCGCAAGGGTTTGCGATGACAGCAACTCGGCACCGATCATGGCAACGCGCGCCTCCCAGGTGAAGAACAACAGGCACTCAGTCTACACCGCTGCTCGCCCGCCCTTCGACTTCAGGCCCAATGCCATGGATCGCTCAGTACCGGCCTCGCGCGCGGCGGGCGATTGTTACGTTTCATGTAAGGCTGCATCTGCCGTTCGCCCCTTTATCCGTGGGTGGCAAAGACTAAAATTCAAGTATCAAAACCGACACGGAGCCGCCAACATGAAAACCCTGATCAGCCTGTTACTGACCGTCATCGCCACCTCGGCCATGGCCGCAGGCAACGAACCTGCCGCCGTCGAATACAACCCCGCGCAGCCTCTGGACATCGCCAAAGTGGTTTCGGTGTCGGACACCGCGAACGCGTGCGGGGTTGTACCGGCGACCATGGAATACATCGATCATCAGGGCCAGGCCCACCGCGTGACTTACAACGTCATGGGTGATTGCACCAGCAACCTGTGATCAATGGCTCATAGCAAGGTCCAGGTGTAACTGAGGATCAGCCGATTCTCGTCGATGTCACTGCGGTAGTTGGAACGCGCCATGGCATTGCGCACGCGAATACCCAAACCCTTTAGGCTGCCACTCTGCAGCACATAGCCGATGTCCAGGTCGCGCTCGCGATCCTTGCCTTCATAGCCCTTGCCAGTATCGACATTGTTGCCGCTGATGTAGCGCACAGTGCTGGTCAGCCCCGGTACGCCGAGCGCCGCAAAATCGTAGTCATAGCGCGCCTGCCAGGAACGCTCATCGGTGTAGGCGAACTCGTAGGTCGGCACCTCGTTGCCCAGTGGCGAGATGTTGGCAAACACCCGTGGGAATGCGCTGTCACCGAACATGCCCTGATAGCCAACGTAGAACGTATGGCCGCCACGCTTGGCTGACAGCAACGAGAAGAACGCCTGGTTGTCGATGTTACCCAGCAGTTTTTTGCCGTCCTCGCGCGAGTCGTAGTAACCGAGGTTGGCGCCAAGGACCCAGTCGCCCATCGGCTCACTGTGCTTTAAACCCAAAAAGCGCTGGTTGTAGATATCTTCCAGTTGCCCGAACCAGGCGCTGACCGAGCTACGCTTGTCGTTGAAGGCATAATCAGCGCCGGCAAAATTGAAACCGTCACTGCTGACCTGGCGCTGCGGCACATGGCCGAGCATTGCTTGCATTTTTTCGTCACCGGCTTCGTTGCGCAGGCTAGTGGAGCTCAAGTGACCACCCTGCAAGGTCAGGCCATTGATCTCGTTCGAGGTGATGCTTGCGCCCTGATAACTCGGCGGTAAAAGGCGAATATCGCTGAAGGCCAACACCGGCAGATTGGGCTGCAACTCGCCGACCTTCAGCTCGGTTTTCGAGTAGCGCATTTTCAGCGCGCCTTCCAGACGGCTGTAATTGTTCGGCGCGCGGCCGTCGTCCTGCACCGGCAACAAGCCCGTATTGGTCCGGTCCGGGGCGCTGTCGAGCTTGAGGCCGAGCAAGCCGATGACGTCCACACCAAACCCGACGGTGCCCTGGGTGTAACCGGACTTCACGTTGAGAATGAAGCCTTGCGCCCACTCTTCAGCCTTCGATTGCTGGTTGGCACCGACGATGTCGGAAAAGTCGCGACTGAAGTAATAATTGCGCGCCTGCAAGGTCGCGGTGGTGTCTTCGATAAAGCCTTTTTCCGCGGCGATCGCGCTCGCGGAAAAACTCGAGACGACAGCCAGGGACAACAACGAACCGGTTGTTGGGAGATTCTGCTTCATTGTCTTTCTCTTATTGTTATTGATCGACAGGTTGAACAACGTCAGTTGCAGTGGATTTGCGAAGGGGAACAGGCCGGCGGGCGTTTAACAGCACATGGGTGACCATGCCGAAAATCAGCCCCCAGAACGCGGCGGACAAACCGAACAACGACATGCCCGACGCCGTGACCAGGAAGGTCACCAACGCGGCTTCACGATCGTTCGGCACCGCCATCGCACCGGTTAACGCACCGGCAATGGCAGCGAACAATGCCAACCCGGCCAGTGCTGCGATCAGCTCTTTGGGAAACGCCGAAAACAGCGAAACCAGGGTGGCGCCGAAGATCCCGAACAACAGGTAGCACACCCCGCCGACAACCCCGGCGACGTAGCGTTTGCGTGGATCTTCATGGGATTCGCGACCGGTACAGATCGCGGCAGTGATCGCCGCCAGATTCAGCCCGTGGCAGCCGAACGGCGCCAGCAACGCCGTGGCCAGCGCGCTGCTGGCAATGATCGGGCTCGCGGGTGTCGAGTAACCGCTGGCGCGCAGCACCGCCATACCGGGCACGAACTGACCGGTCAGCGCCACCATCACCAGCGGCAAGGCGATGTTCAGGATCGCGGCCAGGCTGAACTCAGGCGTGATCCACACCGGTGTGGCCAGGCCGATCACCAGCGCTTCACGGTGCAGATCACCGGTGAACGCGGCTATCGAACACCCCGTCAGCAACACCATCATCACCGCGTAACGCGGCATCACCCGCTTGCAGATCAGGTACGTGGCAAACATCGCCAACACCAGCAGCGGCTTGTGCTGCATCGACACGAACAACCCGGTGCCGAAACTGAACAGGATCCCCGCCAGCATCGCCGCAGCGATGGCGCCGGGTAGCTTGCTGATGATCCGGTCGAAAGCCCCCGAAATGCCGACCACGAAAATGATCAGGCTGCTGACCATATAAGCCCCCACGGCCTCTGCCATGGAGATGTCCGGCAATAGAGCCACCAGCAACGCCGAGCCCGGCGCCGACCAGGCGATGATCACCGGAACGCGGTAGCGCAGGCTCAAACCGATGCCCAACACAGCGCTGCCAATGGAGATCGCCCAGATCCAGGACGACAGCACTTCCCGCGAAAGATGCGCCGCCTCCGCCGCCTGAAAAATAATCACCAGCGGGCCGGCATAGGAAATCACCGTGGCGATGAATCCAGCCACGGCGGCTGACAGCGAGAAGTCCTGGAAGAACCCTTTCATGGTTCAGGCACCAGTCGCTGACAGCGCCGGGCTGACGCTGGAGGCGCTACGCCGGCTGCTGATGGCGAACACGGTCATGGCCAGGGCCGCCACCGCACCGGGCAAGGCAAACGCCATGAAGTTCAGTTGCAGCGGCAGGCTGATCCCGAGCAAGGCACCGCCCAGCAACGGACCGACGATGGCCCCGTTGCGCCCGATGCCCGAGGCCCAGCCAAGACCGGTCGAACGAATGGTCATGGAGTAGAACTGCGCGGCACAGGCGTACAACAGAATCTGCGAGCCAATGGTAGTGGCGCCAGCAATGGCGATCAGCAGGTACAACACCGGCATCGGACTGTTGAAACCCAACAGCGTGATCGACACCGCCGCCATCGCGAAAAACACCGCCAGCACTTTCGGCAGATTGAGCTTGTCGCCCAACACCCCGCCGCCGACCGCGCCGAAGATCGCCCCGAAGTTCAACACCAGCAGGAACGACAGGCTCGAACCGAGGCTGTAACCGGCGTTGGCCATCAGTTTCGGCAACCAGGAACTCAGCGCGTACACCATCAGCAGGCAGCAGAAAAACGCCAGCCACAACATCAGCGTGCGCAGCGCACGGCCTTCACGGAACAACTGCAACACCGGGGTGCCCGTGCCTTTCACTTCGGCCATGTGCAACTGATCGGCGGTTTGCGCGACGTAGGCCGGGTCGATGCGCTGGAGAATGTTGCGCGCCTCTTCATCGCGCCCCTGACGCAACATGAAGCCCACCGATTCGGGCAAGAAGTACATGATCAGCGGCAACAGCAACAGTGGCAGGACCGCCACGTAAAACACCGACTGCCAGCCGAAACTCGGGATCAGCACAATGCCCAGCCCGGCGGACAACATGCCGCCCACCGAGTAACCGCTGAACATGATCGCCACCAGCGTGCTGCGGATTTTTTTCGGCGCGTATTCGTTCATCAGCGCCACGACGTTAGGCATCACGCCGCCAATGCCGAGCCCGGCAATGAAGCGACACAACCCGAACTCGGTGGGGTTGCGGGCGAAACCGTTGAGCACGGTGAAACCGCTGAAGAGCATCACGCAAATGGTGATGGCTTTCTTGCGGCCGATCCTGTCCGACAGCGGCCCGAAGAACAGCGCGCCGAACATCATGCCGAACAGTGCATAACTGCCCAATGCACCGGCTTGCAGGGGGCTGAGCCCCCACTCCTTCATCAACATCGGCAAGACCACGCCGTAGATCACCAGATCGTAACCGTCGAAGATGATGATCAAGGCACACCAGAACAGCACCATCCAGTGAAAGCGGTTGAAACGAGCGTTGTCGATAACCTCATGTACGTCGATCTTGCGCATGGCATTTATCTCTTGTTGTTGTTTTTTTGAGCGTGGGTATCACGGCTTACGTCCGTACAGCCGAGGGTAGAGCCACCCGGCGCGGGTCAATATCCGCAATGCGCAGACCTCTATCCGTTTTGTGCAGGGCCCTGAACGGGCATGGGAACGGAGGGAATTGGCCCTCTCCGATAAACTGTCTTCTTTGTGATCGCAATTGAACGCTAAGCTTGGGCCTATGGATGACTCAGATTACTTACGCCTGCTGACCATCGCGGCCGAGCAAGCCAACGCGTTCCTGTCCAATGCCCGCAAATGGGAGCGTGAGCGTTGGGTCTGCCAACGCCTGCTGCAAGGGCTGAACATTCCTTATCGCGCCGACGAATTCGCCCCGGCCGGGGAGCCGCCGGACGTGCTGTTTCGCGACGCCAGTTTCGAGGTGTTCTTCGTGCTCGACGAGGGCCGGCGCCTCAATGATGAATGGCGAGACGAATTGCAACGCCGACGCAGCGCGTTCTCGCTGAGCCAACTGGTACGGCGCGAAGCCAAGCCGCGACGCATCCCCGCCAACGAGTTCTTGCTCCGTTTGGCACCGACCTTGCGCAAAAAGGCGCACAACTACAAAGAGCGCGGCATGGACCTGGGCGAACTGGACATCATCGCTTTCGCCAGCCTCAAGCGCGAAGTGCTGGACCTCAACAGCCACTTCCCGCCGCCCACCGAATACTTGCGCCAGGGCTGGCGTTCGTTGTCTCTGGTTGGCCCGACCTTCGCCCGCGTGCTGTTCGCTCACCCGGATGCACCGGACTTCCTGCGCAGCAACCTGGGACGCAGCATTGTTTTCGATGTCGGGATCAGCCTGTGAGTCCATTGCAGGAATTGATTGCCCATGTACCGCAAACCGGCCGCGTTCGCTGGATTGGCGTGCGCCCGGAGCGTCACGCGCCGATGATCGAACTGGACGCCGTGGAAGCGCGGCTTGAAGCCGGTTTGACCGGTGACCGCGCCCGGCCCGGCGTACGCAACGCGCGGCAGGTGACGCTGATTCAGTGGGAACACCTGGCGGTGATCCATTCGCTGATGGGCCGCCCGGACGATCAGCCGATCAAGCCTGAAGAGCTGCGGCGCAATCTCGTTATCAGTGGCATCAACCTGTTCAGCCTCAAGGGCCGGCGCTTTCGCATCGGCCAGGCGATTTTCGAAACCACCGGTTGGTGCCAGCCTTGCGCGCGTCTGGAGAACAACCTTGGGCCGGGGACCTTTCAAGCCGTGCGTGGACATGGCGGAATCACAGCCCGGGTGTTACAAAGTGGAATCATTCGCCTGGACGATACCCTGAGCGTCTTGCCACTGACCGAGAGCGGCTATGCTCCGTTCATCGCGGGATAACGCCCGTTGTAGCTTCATCACATTTAGCAACGTCTACCCCTGACGAGGCCCGATATGACCAGCCGCCTGAACCCCGACGACCAGAAGCATGTCGAAGAGTACCTGCAACTGTCCCAGCACCAAGTCGAGCGCCGACCTTTCCGGCCGTGGATGCTCCTTGTGCTGGTACTGGCAGTGACCATTGGTCTGGGCCTGTTGAGCCGACTTATCAGTTACCTGACGCTATGAGCTGCCTTGCGCTCGCTCGGGTAATTGCACCGATTTCCTTTAGCCTTGCGAGTTATCCCCATGTCCCATCGTATTGTTATTGTCGGCGGCGGCGCCGGCGGTCTGGAGTTGGCTACCCGCCTGGGTAAGACTCTGGGCAAGCGCGGCACAGCCAGCGTGATGCTGGTCGACGCGAACCTGACCCACATCTGGAAACCGCTGTTGCACGAAGTGGCGGCCGGGTCGCTGAACTCTTCCGAAGACGAACTCAACTATGTGGCCCAGGCCAAATGGAACCACTTCGAGTTCCAGCTGGGACGCATGAGCGGGCTTGATCGCGCGAGCAAGAAAATCCAGCTCGCGGCCACTTATGACGAAGCCGGTCTGGAGCTGGTACCCGCCCGCGAAGTGCCTTATGACTCGCTGGTGATTTCCGTCGGCAGCACCACCAACGATTTCGGCACCCAGGGCGCGGCGCAGCATTGCCTGTTCCTCGATACCCGCAAACAGGCCGAACGCTTCCACCAGCAACTGCTCAACCACTACCTGCGCGCCCATGCCGGGCAGACCGACAAGGTCGAGCAGATCAGCGTGGCCATCGTCGGCGCTGGTGCCACGGGGGTCGAACTGGCCGCCGAACTGCACAACGCCGCCCATGAACTGGCGGCCTACGGCCTGGACCGGATCAAGCCGGAAAACATGCACATCACCTTGATCGAAGCCGGGCCAAGGGTATTACCCGCGCTACCGGAACGCATCGGCGGGCCTGTGCATAAAACCCTGGAGAAACTCGGGGTCAACGTGATGACCAATGCCGCTGTCAGCGAAGTGACCGCCGACAGCCTGATTACCGTGGACGGCAAAGTGATCAACGCCAGCCTGAAAGTCTGGGCCGCGGGGATTCGTGCACCGGGTTTCCTCAAGGACATCGACGGCCTGGAAACCAACCGCATCAATCAACTGCAAGTGTTGCCGACCCTGCAAACCACCCGCGACGAAAACATTTTCGCCTTCGGTGACTGCGCCGCATGCCCGCAGCCCGGCACTGACCGCAACGTGCCGCCGCGCGCACAGGCTGCGCATCAACAAGCCTCGTTGCTGGCCAAATCGCTGAAATTGCGCATCGAAGGCAAGGCGCTGCCGGAGTACAAATACACCGACTACGGCTCTTTGATTTCGCTGTCGCGTTTTTCCGCTGTGGGTAACTTGATGGGCAACCTCACCGGCAGCGTGATGCTCGAAGGCTGGCTGGCGCGGATGTTCTACGTGTCGCTGTACCGCATGCACCAGATGGCGCTGTACGGACCGTTCCGCACGGCGATGCTGATGCTGGGCAGCAAGATCGGCCGAGGCACCGAGCCGCGCCTCAAACTGCACTGATAAAAAACCTGTGGGAGCTAGCCTGCTGGCGATAGCGTCGAAACAGTCAACATCAATGCTGGCTGTTATACCGCCATCGCTAGCAGGCTAGCTCCCACATTTTCTATCTGAATCAGCTATACCCGAAAGCGCCCCACCATCCCCTGCAACGCATTGGCCAGTTGCGACAACTCATGGCTCGATGCGCTGGTCTGATTCGCTCCCGCGGCGGAGCGCACTGACAAATCGCGAATGTTCACCAGATTGCGATCAACCTCGCGGGCGACTTGCGCCTGTTCTTCTGCTGCACTGGCGATCACCAGATTACGCTCGTGAATCTGATGCACCGATGCCGTGATCGTGTGCAAAGCCTCGCCTGCCCGCTCCGCCAATACCAGCGTGCTGGCCGCCCGAGAAGCGCTGGCGTTCATCGCCTCAAGCGCCTGGCTTGACCCGGTGCGCATGCCTTGCACCATTTGCTCGATCTCCTGGGTCGATTGCTGGGTGCGATAGGCCAAGGCCCGCACTTCATCGGCCACCACGGCAAAGCCTCGACCACTCTCCCCGGCACGCGCCGCTTCAATCGCCGCGTTGAGTGCCAGCAGATTGGTTTGCTCGGCAATGGCACGAATCACGTCCAGCACCTTGCCGATGTCCTGAGATTGGTTGGCCAGTGACTGCACCAGCTCACCGGTACTGCGCACATCATTGGCCAACGAGCTGATGGCACTGGCCGTTTCGCTGACCCGTTCTTGCCCCTGATGCGCTGACTCGCTGGACTGACGCGTGGCCTCGGAGGTGGACACGGCATTGCGTGCGACCTCTTCCACCGCACTGGTCATTTCATTGACCGCCGTGGCGGCCTGTTCAATTTCGTTATTTTGCTGCTGCACGCCCTGATTGCTGTCGAGCGTCACGGCGTTCAACTCATCGGCGGCGGTCGCCAGTTGCGTGGCCGAACCGCTGATCCCTTGCAAAGTTTCCCGCAGATTCTGTTGCATGGCGGCCAATGCCTTGAGCAAGCGGCTGACTTCATCGTTGCCATGGGTTTCGATCGGACGGGTCAGATCGCCCTGTGCCACATGCTCGGCGGCCGTCACCGCGGCACTCAAAGGGCGCACGATGCTGCGGGTGAGCAGCATCGCCAGGCCAACGGTCGCCAACGCGGCAAGGGCGATGAACAAACTGACGATGGTGCGTGATGTTTCGTAATGCACTTTGGACTTTTCGCTTTCTGCCGCCACTTGCTGGGTAAACAACTGCGCCAGGTCACTGAGTTGTTTACCGGAACCGTCGACCACGGTTTTCATGTCGATCAGCAACAATTTGGTCAATTCGTCGCGGCGCCCCTGTTCAGCGAGGGTGAACGATTGCGCAATGCCGGCGCGGTAGGCCGTGAAGGTTTTTTTGAACTGCTCATACAACGCCTGGCCTTCGGCGGTGGTGACGAGCTGGTCGTACGCGGCGATTTTCTCGCTCAGCTCTTTGTCCCGCGTGTCCATCTGGCTGCGGTATTGGGCGATGTTCTTCGGGTCTTGGTCCAGGGCCATGCGCAGGGAAATGGTACGAATGCGCAGCATGATTTCGCGGATCTCGTCACCGCCACGAATGCTCGGCAGCCATTGTTTCTCCACTGCCACTTCGCTCTCGCGAATGCTCGACATTTGCCCCAGGGCAAAAATCCCGAGCAACGCCACAAGCACCGCGATCAAGGCAAAGCCCAAGGCTGCACGGGGGGCAATATTCAACTGACGAAGAAACATAACGAGCGCCTTTATTTTTGTTGGCTGGAGTGGAGGCCCTGTCGGTGCTCCTGTAGCTCGTTATCGGCAAGTTGTACGATGACTAAAGAGATGAGTGCACTTTTTCCAAGGCAAAAAAAATCCCCGTATCTTTCGATACGAGGATTTTTAATATGGTCGGGGTAAGGGGATTCGAACTCCTGACATCCTGCTCCCAAAGCAGGCGCGCTACCGGACTGCGCTATACCCCGGTAAAAAAAAGGCGACCTTTCAAAAGTCGCCTTCTTCGATCAGCGCTTTTGGCCTCTGATCTTAAGATTCGATTCCAGCGTTAACTGGTTTCAAAAATGGTGGGTCGTGTGGGATTCGAACCTACGACCAATTGGTTAAAAGCCAACTGCTCTACCAACTGAGCTAACGACCCAAAAATGGTCGGGGTAAGGGGATTCGAACTCCTGACATCCTGCTCCCAAAGCAGGCGCGCTACCGGACTGCGCTATACCCCGGTTTGAAATTGGCTCCGTGACCAGGACTCGAACCTGGGACCCAATGATTAACAGTCATTTGCTCTACCGACTGAGCTATCACGGAACTACATATTTCAATTTACAACGGTGAAGCTTTACTGCGTTCTCTTCGACCCGTTCGCATCGCTGCGTTCGTGTGTCTGAGGCGCGCTATTCTACAATCTTCAGCACCTCTGTCAACCCCCTAAATTGCTTTCAAGTTAATGATTTGCAACTTATTTTGGATTCCTGCTTGGGGAGCGGAAACCCTAGCGGGTGACTGACTGCGGGGCGCACTTTACAAGCCTTTTCCTTTGAGTTCAACAGCCTAACGAAAAAAAGGCCTCGCAATGCGAGGCCTTTTGATTTTTGCTGCCGCTCAGGATCAGACGAAGACGATTTCGTCGTTCTCCACCACCCCATGGGCAGTGTCCCCAGGCATGAATCGTCCCGACAGAATCAGCTGCGCCAGCGGGTTTTCGATCCAGCGCTGGATCGCCCGTTTCAGCGGCCGAGCACCGTATACCGGGTCGTAACCGACCGCGATCAGCTTATCCATGGCTTCAGGGCTGAGTTCCAGCTTCAGCTCCCGCTCGGTCAGACGGCTACGCAGACGACCCAACTGGATCTCGGTGATGCCGGCGATCTGATCCCGCGCCAAAGGCTCGAAGATCACCACTTCGTCCACCCGGTTGATGAACTCCGGACGGAAGTGCGTGGAAATCGCATCCATGACCGCCGCACGTTGCGCTTCACGATCACCGACCAGTTCCTGGATCTGCACCGACCCCAGGTTGGAGGTCATGACAATCACCGTGTTCTTGAAGTCCACGGTGCGGCCATGGCTGTCGGTCAGGCGACCGTCTTCGAGCACTTGCAGCAAGATGTTGAACACATCCGGGTGCGCCTTCTCGACCTCGTCCATCAGGATCACCGAGTAAGGCTTGCGACGCACCGCCTCGGTCAGGTAACCGCCCTCTTCATAACCGACATATCCTGGTGGCGCACCGATCAAGCGAGCCACGGAATGTTTCTCCATGAACTCGGACATATCGATCCGCACCATCGCCTCTTCAGTATCGAAGAGGAATTCGGCCAACGCTTTGCACAGCTCGGTTTTACCGACACCGGTCGGGCCGAGGAACATGAACGAGCCGCTCGGCCGGTTCGGGTCGGACAACCCGGCGCGGGAACGCCGTACCGCATTGGAAACCGCGACCACTGCCTCTTCCTGGCCAATCACACGTTTGTGCAACAGGCTTTCCATCTTCATCAGTTTTTCGCGCTCGCCTTCGAGCATTTTCGATACCGGGATACCGGTCCACTTCGAAACGACTTCGGCGATCTCTTCTTCAGTCACCTT
The DNA here is from genome assembly GCF_019145495.1 of Pseudomonas azerbaijanoccidentalis. Lineage (GTDB taxonomy): Bacteria > Pseudomonadota > Gammaproteobacteria > Pseudomonadales > Pseudomonadaceae > Aquipseudomonas > Aquipseudomonas azerbaijanoccidentalis. Next base: position 17,373 of record NZ_JAHSTU010000010.1, read on the forward strand.
GCTGCGCAGCAACTGGTTTTCCGGTTTGCCGTGCTGGTCGACCATTTGCAGGCTGCGTTCCAGGTCCGGGATCACCCCGTACTGCAATTCAGCCATGCGGTTCAAGTCGCCTTTACGGCGAGCGGTTTCCAGTTCCTGACGGGACTGTTCAATTTTCTGCTGGATCTGCGCAGAACCCTGGACTTCGGCTTTTTCCGAGTTCCAGATTTCTTCGAGATCCGAGTACTCACGCTCATGCCGAGCGATTTCTTCCTGCAATTTTTCCAGACGCTTCTTCGCCGCATCGTCGCTTTCTTTCTTCAGCGCCTGGGATTCCACCTTCAGCTGAATCAGGCGACGCTCCAGACGGTCCAGCACTTCCGGCTTGGAGTCGATCTCCATGCGGATGCGGCTGGCGGCCTCGTCGATCAGGTCGATGGCCTTGTCCGGCAACTGTCGGTCTGTGATGTAGCGATGGCTGAGTTTGGCCGCCGCGATGATCGCGCCGTCGGTGATCGCCACCTTGTGGTGAACCTCGTAGCGCTCTTTCAGGCCACGCAGAATGGCAATCGTGTCCTCTTCGCTCGGCTCATCCACCAGCACTTTCTGGAAGCGACGCTCAAGGGCCGCATCCTTCTCTATATATTGGCGGTACTCGTTGAGCGTAGTGGCACCGACACAATGCAGCTCACCGCGAGCCAGGGCGGGTTTGAGCATGTTGCCCGCATCCATTGAGCCTTCGCCTTTACCGGCGCCGACCATGGTGTGCAGCTCGTCGATGAACAGAATGATCTGCCCTTCCTGCTTCGACAGCTCATTAAGCAGGGACTTCAGGCGCTCTTCGAACTCACCGCGATACTTGGCACCGGCAATCAACGCCCCCATGTCCAGGGACAACAGGCGCTTGCCCTTGAGGCCATCCGGCACTTCGCCGTTGATGATGCGCTGGGCCAAACCTTCGGCGATCGCGGTTTTACCCACGCCAGGCTCACCAATCAGCACCGGGTTATTCTTGGTGCGGCGTTGCAGCACCTGGATGGTGCGGCGAATTTCGTCGTCACGGCCGATCACCGGATCGAGCTTGCCGTCTTCGGCGCGCTTGGTCAGGTCGACGGTGTATTTATCCAGCGCCTGGCGCGCTTCCTCGTGGTTCGGGTCGTTGACGGCCTCGCCACCACGCAGGTTGTTGATCGCGTTTTCCAGGGCTTTCTTGCTCACGCCCTGACCGAGCAACAGCTTGCCGAGCTTGCTGTTCTCGTCCATGGCGGCAAGCAACACCAACTCGCTGGAGATGAACTGGTCGCCTTTCTGCTGGGCCAGACGGTCAGCCTGGTTCAGCAGCCGCGCCAGATCCTGCGACATGTTGACGTCGCCAGTCGGGTTCTGGATTTTCGGGAGCTGGTCGAGTTCTTTGGTCAGCTCTTTACGCAAGCTGTTGACGTCGAAGCCCACCTGCATCAGCAGGGGCTTGATCGAGCCGCCCTGCTGTTCGAGCAAGGCCTGCATCAAGTGCGCCGGTTCGATGGCCGGATGATCGAGGCCGACAGCCAAAGATTGGGCATCGGACAACGCTAACTGCAATTTGCTGGTTAAACGGTCTATACGCATGGGTCACCTTCCTTTTGAGCAGGCCGGACCTATAAAACATCCTGAATGAAGAAACCTGCCAGATACCACAATAGATGTGGTCAATTCTGGGAGTTTCAAGCGTCGTGACGTTGATGCAGGTCAGGAAAGTCTAGCGTTCGAGCCAGATCAAGGAAGCAAATCGACCAGTGCGAGGGCTGCGCCGGTAAGAAAAGAAGCGCGGATCGGTCACGGTGCAGAAACCACCGCCATAGACAGCGGTAACACCGCGAGCCGCCAGACGCAATCGCGCCAGCTTATAGATGTCGGCCATGAACTTGCCGGCATTGGCGCTTGGCACGAAGGCTTCAGCCGCTTGCGGCAACTGCTGCACGAAGGTTTCGCGCACTTCAGGGCCGACTTCAAAGGCTTGCGGACCAATGGCCGGACCGAGCCAGACCAAAACTTCAGCAGCTGGCACCGCCAGACTGTCGAGGGTGGCTTCAAGCACGCCTGCCGCCAACCCGCGCCAACCGGCATGAGCTGCCGCGACACGGGTGCCGGCGCGGTCGCAAAACAGCGCGGGCAGGCAATCGGCAGTCATCGCCGCACAGGCTATGCCCGGCGTTGAGGTCCAACTGGCATCGGCCCTATCTACCCGGCTCGGGTCGGCATGGGCCACGGCAATGCCGTGGACCTGCTGCAGCCAGGCCGGTTGAATGGCGAAATGATCGGTGAGACGACGGCGGTTTTCGGCGACGGCTTCAGGGCTGTCGTCGACGTGATCGCCGAGGTTGAGGCTGTCGAACGGCGCCAGACTGACGCCGCCCGCACGAGTGGTGACGCAGGCTTTGACCCCGGCCGGCGCGGGCCAGTCAGGAATCAGCCAGTCACTCATCCGATGAACGCCTCGCGATCTTGCTTGAGCAGGGTCAGCAACCAGACGAAATCTTCCGGAAGCGGCGATTCCCAGCTCATGCGTTGACCGGTCGTCGGGTGATCCAGCTCCAGGAACCGCGCATGCAGTGCCTGACGCGGGAAGTTTTTCAGCGACTCGACCATGGTCGGGTTGGCTGCCGGCGGGATTCGGAAACGACCACCGTAGGCAGGATCTCCGACCAACGGGAAGTTGATGTGCGCCATGTGCACGCGAATCTGGTGCGTACGACCGGTTTCCAGCTTCACCCGCACGTGAGTGTGGGAGCGGAAGCGTTCGAGCACGCGGTAATGACTGACGGCTTGCTTGCCCCCTTCCATTACAGCCATGCGCTGGCGCTGCTGGCCGTGACGACCGATCGGGGCGTTGATTTTGCCACCAGCGGTTACCACACCAATCACGATGCATTCATAGATGCGGCTGACACTGCGGCTCTGCAACTGTGTAACCAGCTGCGTCTGCGCCTGAATGGTCTTGGCCACCACCATCAGACCGGTGGTGTCCTTGTCCAGACGGTGCACGATACCGGCGCGGGGCACATTGATGATGTCCGGCACGTGGTGCAGCAAGGCGTTGAGCAACGTACCGTCGGCGTGACCGGCAGCCGGGTGCACCACCAGGCCCGCAGGCTTGTTGATCACCAGGATTTCGTCGTCTTCGTAGACGATGTCCAGGGCAATGTCTTGAGCGACCCATTCGCCCTGAGCTTCCTGCTCGGCAGTGAGTTCAAGAATGGCGCCACCGTGAACGATGTCTCGCGGGCGGATAACCGCCCCATCCACAGTCAGGCGGCCGTCTTTGATCCAGGCGGAAAGGCGCGAGCGCGAGTGCTCAGCGAATAATTGTGCGGCGACTTGATCGAGGCGTTGGCCGCCCAATTCGGACGGCACCTCTGCGCGAAGTTCAATTTTATCGGACATGCTCAGACTAGGCGTCGGCACAGCCTTTGGTTTCGGCTGCGCGCTTGTGGTTAAATACGGCGTCTTTTGCCCCGAGGCTATTCAACGGGGCGCTCATCATAACAGGACGGCCACGCCCAAGACAGCGGCCGTCATAGGGACGCAAGCCGCCATGCAAGTGAAACACCTGCTGCTGATCGCCATCCTCGCATTGACCGCTGCTTGCTCATCGAAGGAAGTCGTAGACGAAAACCTGAGTGAAGTCGAGTTGTACCAACAGGCTCAGGCCGACCTGGACAACAACAGCTACACCAGCGCTACCGCCAAGCTGAAGGCTCTGGAATCGCGTTATCCGTTCGGTCGTTATGCTGATCAGGCTCAACTCGAGCTCATCTACGCCAACTACAAGAACGCTGAACCCGAGGCAGCAAAAGCCGCTGCGGAGCGTTTTATTCGTCTGCATCCACAGCACCCGAATGTCGATTACGCGTATTACCTCAAGGGCCTGACGTCTTTCGACCAGGACGTGGGTCTGCTGTCGCGCTTCCTGCCGCTGGACATGACCAAGCGTGACCCGGGTGCCGCGCGCGACTCCTATAACGAGTTCGCCCAGCTCACCAGCCGCTTCCCGAACAGCCGCTACGCGCCTGACGCCAAGCAGCGCATGATCTACCTGCGCAACCTGCTGGCGGCCTACGAGATCCATGTTGCCGACTACTACCTGACCCGTCAGGCATATGTCGCTGCTGCCAACCGTGGCCGCTACGTCGTGGAAAACTTCCAGGAAACCCCTTCGGTCGGTGACGGCCTGGCGGTGATGACCGAGTCCTACCAGCGTCTGCACCTGGACGACCTGGCAGCCACCAGTCTCGAAACCCTGAAGCTGAACTACCCGAACCACCCGACGCTGGTTGACGGTCAGTTCGTGCCATCGGTTGCCGAAGCCGACAACCGTTCGTGGTTGAGCAAGGCCACCCTGGGCCTGATCGAATCCCGTCCGCCGCTGCCGCCGGGAGAAACCCGCGCCAACCAGGACGTGCAGAAGCAGTTCCAGGACGCCAAAGACGCCATTCCGAGCGAACTCAAGCCTAAAGATGCAAACGGCGAAGTGATCGAGGAAGAGGAACACGAAGCGGAAGGCAACAACGAAGACCGTTCGTGGTTCAGCTACATGACCTTCGGCGTGTTCGACTGATACGACCGGCGGTACAAAAAGGGAGACTTTCGAGCCTCCCTTTTTATTGCCAATTTTTTGTGATGAGCGAATGCACTGTGCGCCTGTCATGACCTTGGCTAAACTGCCGTTTCATCCGTCAAAAAGCAGCTCATCATGCTTCGTTTATTATTCTGGATCGCCGTGATTGCCGCCGCCGTGTGGTTCTGGCGCAAATACAAGCGCCAGGTTTCATCGCCCAAGTCCACTGCCGAGCTGGAAGCGGCGCCGATGGTCCGTTGCGCCCATTGCGGCGTGCACCTGCCTCGCGACCGCGCGCTGAACCTTCAACAACAGTGGTATTGCAGCCAGGCTCACCTTGAGCAAGGCCCCGGCTCCAGTGATCGCTGAGACGTCCAGTCACGGCGGCAAACAGGCCCAGCGACTGCTGCGCCTTTATCATCTTTACCGTTTAAGCGTCGGCATCACTCTGGTGTTGCTGATCTCCAGCAACATGGACAACCGGTTGCTGACCTCGGCCAATGACGAGCTGCTGCGCAGTGGCAGCTGGTTGTATCTGGTGCTGAACATCCTGCTGGTGGTCTTTCTCGAGAACACCCGCCGCCCGGCGCAGCTGTTTAGCCTGGCGCTGGTCGATGTCCTGCTGCTTTGCGGCCTGTTCTATGCCGCTGGCGGCGTGGCCAGTGCGATTGGCAACTTGCTGATCGTCTCGGTGGCCATCAGCAACACCTTATTGCGTGGGCGAATCGGCCTGCTGATCGCCGCCGTTGGGGCGCTCGGCATCGTCGCTTCAAGCTTCCTGTTGAGTTTCAGCCATACCGCCAGCCCCAACGATTATTTGCAGGTCGGCACGTTGGGTGCCCTGTGCTTTGCCGCCGCGCTGCTGGTGCAAGGCCTGACCAGACGCCTGGAAGTCAGCGAATCGCTGGCGGAGCAGAAGGCCAGCGAAGTCGTCGGCCTCGAAGCGCTCAATGCGCTTATCCTGCAACGCATGCGCACCGGCATCCTGGTACTCGACGATCAGCGTCGCGTGCAATTGGCCAACCACAGTGCCTTGGCCCTGCTGGGCTGCGAAAACCTTGAAGGGCAACTGATCGACGACCACTTCCCACCGCTGGTCGAGCGCCTGCACCTGTGGCTCAACAACCCGACACTGCGCCCCCAAAGCCTGAAAATCGCCAGCAGCGGCATGGAGCTGCAGCCTAGCTTCATCGCCCTGGACCCGAGTCCGCAGCACCAGACCCTGGTTTTTCTCGAAGATCTCGCGCAAATCGCCCAGCAAGCGCAACAACTGAAACTGGCCGCCCTCGGCCGCCTGACCGCCGGCATCGCCCATGAAATCCGCAATCCGTTGGGCGCCATCAGTCATGCCGCACAGCTATTGCGAGAATCTGAGGAACTCAATAGCGCGGATCAACGTCTGACCCAGATTATTCAAGACCACTCTCAGCGAATGAATCGGGTAATCGAAAACGTCCTGCAATTGTCCCGCCGCCAGCAAACCGTGGCACAGCGCCTCGACCTGAAGCCGTGGCTGCAACAGTTCGTCACTGAAATCCGCGAGGCCGCGACCGAGCGCCAGCAGATCCACCTGAACATTGGCCCCGGTGACTTCAAGACGCTGATGGACCCGAACCAGCTGCACCAGATCATCGACAACCTCGTGCGCAACGCCTGGCGCCACAGCGCGCAAAACCACGACCTGGCGCAAGTCTGGCTGGAGTTGTTCATCGAACCCGGCAGCCAGTTGCCGATCCTCGAAGTGCTGGATGATGGTGCCGGCGTGACACCTGATCATCAGGCGCAACTGTTCGAACCTTTCTTCACCACCAGTCACCAAGGCACAGGCCTTGGGCTGTATCTGTCCCGTGAGCTGTGCGAAAGCAATCAGGCCCGCCTAGACTTCAAACCACGCCAAGGCGGCGGCTGCTTTCGCATCACCTTTGCTCACGGACGGAAACAAAGTTGAATATGAGCCCACGGCAAAAAGTCCTGATTGTCGACGACGAACCGGACATCCGCGAACTCCTGGAAATCACCCTGGGACGGATGAAACTCGACACTTACAGTGCGCGTAATGCGAGCGAGGCCCTGGCCCTGCTCAAGCGCGAAGCGTTCGATCTGTGTCTGACCGACATGCGCCTTCCGGACGGCACCGGCCTGGAACTGGTGCAGCACATCCAGCAACGTTACCCACAGATTCCGGTGGCGATGATCACCGCTTATGGCAACGTTGACACGGCAATCAACGCGCTCAAGGCCGGCGCTTTCGACTTCCTCTCCAAACCGGTGGATCTCAGCCGCCTGCGTGAACTGGTCACCAGCGCCCTGCTCCTGCCCGCCCCTGGCATCGCCATTGATCGACGCTTGCTGGGCGATTCATTGCCGATGCGCAATTTGCGCAAGCAGATCGACAAACTGGCGCGCAGCCAGGCGCCGGTGTACATCAGTGGCGAGTCCGGAAGCGGCAAGGAATTGGTGGCCCGGCTGATCCATGATCGCGGTCCGCGCGCCAAGCAGGCATTTGTTCCGGTCAATTGCGGGGCGATTCCATCGGAGCTGATGGAAAGCGAGTTTTTCGGTCATCGCAAAGGCAGCTTCAGCGGTGCCATCGAAGACAAACCCGGGCTGTTCCAGGCCGCTCACGGCGGTACGCTGTTTCTCGACGAGGTGGCTGACCTGCCGCTGCCGATGCAGGTCAAACTGCTGCGGGCGATTCAGGAAAAAGCCGTGCGCAGCGTTGGCGGACAGCAGGAAGAAGTGGTCGATGTGCGCGTTCTGTGCGCCACCCACAAGGACCTTGGCGCCGAAGTCGCCGCGGAGCGCTTTCGCCAGGATCTTTATTACCGCTTGAACGTGATCGAGTTGCGCGTACCGCCCCTGCGCGAACGCCGTGACGACATCGAGCCGTTGGCCAGCCACGTGCTCAAGCGTTTGGCAGCCGATACCGGTCAGCCGGTGGCCAAACTGCACCCGCAAGCACTGGAAGCGCTTAAAAGCTACCGTTTCCCCGGCAACGTCCGGGAACTGGTGAACATGCTTGAGCGGGCTCACACCCTTTGCGAAAACAAACAGATTGAAGCCGGCGACCTGCGATTGGCCGAAGGTAATTGCACGCCTGAGGGTGGGTTGCCGGATTTGACGCAAATCGACAATCTTGAAGCGTATCTGGAAAACGTCGAGCGTCAGCTGATTCTTCAGGCGCTGGAAGAAACCCGCTGGAACCGCACGGCGGCGGCTCAGCGGTTGAATCTTTCGTTCAGGTCGATGCGTTATCGGCTGAAGAAATTCGGGTTGGATTGAAGCCTTTAAAGATCGCAGCCTTCGGCAGCTCCTACAGGGTAACTCGCCCTACGTAGGAGCTGCCGAAGGCTGCGATCTTTTGCCTCAGATGCGCCCCGTCGGCGCATACGGTGCCGGATCAATGATCGGATCACGTCCCAACATCACATCGGCAAACAACTGACACGACGCCGGTGCCAGCACCAGCCCATTGCGGAAATGTCCGCAGTTGAGCCACAACCCATCAAACCCTGGCACTCGGCCAATGAAGGGAATGCCTTCCGGCGACCCCGGCCGCAAACCGGCCCAATGCCCGACCACTTCGGCATCCGCCAACGCCGGAATCAATTCCACCGCCGAAGCCTTGAGGCTCTCCAGCGCCGGCTCGGTTGGCGTCTTGTCGTAGCCTTCGTACTCCAGCGTGCTGCCAATCAGAATGTGCCCGTCGCGTCGGGGAATGGCGTATCGCCCTTTGGCCAACACCATGCTCGGCAAAAAATCCGCCGCGCATTTGTAAAGAATCATCTGCCCTTTCACCGGTTCGACCGGCAGCGTGAGATCGAGGCTCTTGAGCAAGTCGCCGCTCCAGGCGCCAGCCGTCAGGACCACTTGATCACCTTTGATCGCGCCCGTGGAAGTCTGCACACCGACAATCTTCTCGCCTTCGCGAATGAACCCGCTGACCTCACACTGCTCATGAATCGTCACGTTCGGCAGTGCCTGCAAAGCAGCCTTCAGCGATTTCACCAGACGTGGATTGCGTACATTGGCGACATCAGCCATGTAGATGGCCCGGGAAAAACCACCGCCCAGCACCGGCACCGCATCGTGCGCCGCCGAGATATCCACAGCCCGAAGCGGGCGGTTCTCCCGCAACGCCCAGGCCAACGCCTCGGCTTCGTCATCCAGATCGAGCCAGTACAGGCCGGTGACATGCACTTCGGGATCGACACCGGTGGCAGCAAACAGGCGCTCACCCAGCTGTGGATAAAAATCCTGGGACCAATGAGCCAGTGCGGTGACTGCCGGGTTGTAACGCCACGGATAGAGCGGCGAAACAATACCGCCACCCGCCCAGGACGATTCCTGACCGACGTTCGAACGGTCCAGCAGCACAACGTTCTGCACTTCGGACGCGAGATTGAATGCCGTCAGCAGGCCGATGACCCCGCCACCGACAATCACCACTTGCTGTTGCCTGTTCATATTCTGATCCAACCGATAAATAGACAGAGGACGCAAAAAGCGCCCGAAGAGAACACTCAGCGACCCCAGCAATCCTTGGTGGTCAGGCCTGCCGTGGCGTTGACCATGCTGCGCACGCCGGTATTGGTAATCGTGAAATCACCGCACTTGTCCGTTGCCATGGAAGTGCCGGTCTTGCGCACCGCCGTCAGCAGGAAGGTCTGGTCGGTCAGGGTCGACGTTATGGTGTAGTAATCATTGCCGGGGCTAAGCCCTGCAACACCGGTGTAGACATTTTTTTGCGAATAGAATCGCTCGAGAATCTGCGCCTGCTCGGACAGCAGACCGGCCACTTCGGCACGGCGGCCCTTCTTCAGGTACTCGGTGAAGCTCGGTGCCGCGATGGTCATGACAATCCCGATGATCGCAATCACGATCATGATTTCGATCAGGGTAAAACCACGGTTGGATCTGTGCATGCCTCAACTCTCACTTACTGTATTTGTCGCCACATGATGCGACGGCTGCCGCCACCGCCCTTCTCAAACAAGGTAATAGGCGTTCCGCTGGTTTTGCCTACATCCTTAGTCTTTCCGTCTGCAGAGACGTTGTTTACCGTTAGGGAACCGTCGGTAGAGATTACCCCGCTGGAAATTGAGTCAGTACTATCGACCAGTTGATCATTGTTAGTATCAAGTACCGCATAGTTGAGCATCTTACCGCTGAAAGCATCGAGCTCGATCAGCTTGCCGGTACCGAAGCTAGAACAAGGGTCGGTAGTGTCTACACTCGCCGTAGTGAAAACAATCCGCTCGAATACCTGTCGAGCTGAATTGATCACCCGCTCCCCAGTCAGCACGTTGTTGTACACCAACGGCAGATACCAACCCTTTTCCGCCGGATAAGTCACCTCGTTCTGGCTCGTGGTGATGAATTGGCCTGAGCTACCGGAGAACACACCGGTTATAGCCTGGGCTTGAAGGCTTGACGTGGTGATCTGCCCGGAACCCCCGTTCGCGTCCCACACCGCGTAGAACGCCTGCAAATCCTTGTTCGTCTTATCCGCCGCTTCGTTGAACTTGCCGGTACCGAAAAAAACCACTTTGCCACCCAGCGAGTTATCGGCCAGCAATGGCTGCGCCGTAATGGGCTGGGTTGCGCCGCCAGCAGTGGTGAACAACGGTTTGCCGGAAAACGCCACGCCCCAACTATCCGCGGTGGTGCCGCTCAGATCAAATTTCCACAGCCGCCCCTTCAAGTCACCGCCATACGCGGCTTGCACCACGTTCTGCGAGTTGACCTTGAGCTTTACCGAAGACAAACCGTTGGTGGTTTCAGTGCTGTCGACAACGATTTTCTTGATCAGCGAACCATCGCGAATATCCACCACATACAACGCCGCCACGCCAGAGTTGCTGCCGTAGCCATTGGAAATGAACGCGGCCCATCGACCATCAGCCAAGCGTGCCACTTCCGGACGGGCATAGGCATAACCCAGATCATTGAAAGCGTTTGCCGTGCTGGCAGTGGCAGGCGCACTGATTTCCCACAACGCCTTGGTCACATTACCGGCCGAAGCATCGAACAGTTGCAACGCGTAGAAGGTCCGCCCCCCTGCTCCGGTGCCGCCCAGCGCGAGGGTTTTCCAGGCACTGTTGAGCTGGGCATCGAACACGCCCACCTGCCCATCCACCAGAAACTTGTGGCTGACGCCGTTGATGTACGCGGTGTCGGCGATGTAGCGCAACGACGGCAACACACTCGACGGCATGTAGGCGTAGCGTCGAGCGCCGTTGGCAGCGTTGATGACATTGACGAAACCGTCGTTGGCATTGACCACCAGACTGGCATTCATGTTGGCGGCTTTTGTGGCCAGGTAAGTGCTGTAGGTGGTGTCACCCGCCAAATCGGAAGCGGTTTTTTCTATCGGGGATGCCAGGGCCAACGGTGAGTTGATGATGTCCCCCAGCAGCACACTGCGAACCTTCAGCCCGGTCTTGTTGGTGCCCTTGCTCCACTCCACCAGATCACTACCGGTGATGCCTGTGGGCAGACCCTGATTGAGGGTGGTTTGCTGGGCTGTGGAAAAATTGGCATAAGCCAACGTCACGGCCGTGTTGTTTTGGCTGTTCCAGGATTGATAGGTCGGCGCCGTGGCGCCAGGCACGATGGCTGTGTCAGTGGTCCACAACACCGCATTGGTATTGATCGCGCCGTTGGCGGTGTAGCCGTATGACTTGATCGTGCCGCGCCAGTCCTTGGGGTCGTAACTGGTCTGGAAATAGCTGCTGCCGCTGGTGTAATTCGAACCACTGGCAACGCCGCTGCCGCCGGAACCAGCCTTCGAGGTGATATCACTCAGAGCGTTAGATAGCGCAGCATTCAAGCCGGTGCTGTCCGTCGCCTGGTAGTACTTGCCCTGACCGTAATTGGCGGCGTCCGACAACATCTGATTCGCGGCGGTAAAGCCGACGGTGTAGGTGTTCATGTTCTGTTTGGGGAAATCAGTGGCGTTCCAGCTTTTGCCGGCCAGATCCGTCCCGGTGGATCGCATGTCGATGTCGAAGGCGAATTTGGCGATGTCATCCAGATAAAGGGTGTCACCCTCCCCATCACCGCCGGGGTTGTCGCCGTCGTTGGCGCTGTTGCCGTCCCAGTTCGGCAGGCGAGTGCCGCCAAGTGGGTCATTGGTGGGGAAGGTTCGGTCGTAGGTGGGCAAGCCGTCAGTGATCACCACGCCGTAGTTTTTCTGACAGCGATACTGGATCGGACTGGTATAGGTGGCAGGCGTCGAGTTGTAGTACGGCGCTATGCCGCGCATGTATCGGGTCACTTCGTAGTAGGTTTCCGCCAATGGCGTGTTGGCGACTGCGCTCAGACCATTGATCGAAGAAATCAGCGCGTTGTAGTTGGCGTCCACCGACAGATCACTGACCGCCCGCGCAATGTAACCGCCGTTGCCCGGGTTATTGCCGACAGGGGGATTGAATGTCGCAAGTCCGATGCGCAACGAGCGATTGCTGGTGACCAGATTTTTCGAGACATCCTGCGCGACACTGATGCGATAGTCATCGGGGATTGCATTGGCGCCCGTGGTGAAATCGCGGCTGGAACCGTTGGCCAGCCCCAACAGATACGCCAGATAGTTCGCCGTGTAGCGGGTGTTCTCATTGCCCACGGGGTCGGGCAGTTTCAGGCAGATCGGTGTCAGCCCGAGAAAGCCGCGATAGAAACCGTACCAATTGCCGTTGGTCGAGCAACCGCCACGGTTCAGGCTCGACAGGGCGATGTTGGCATCACTCATATCGAGATTCTGACCACCGATACATGACAGGTTGGAATTGCACATCGCGATCTGCGCGCGGTTGACCGTCGGATCGAATCCCGGCGCCCAAATGATGTTATTCATACTCCCCGAATCATCGATCATCAGCATCACGTTCGGCGCCACGGCTGCCGCGCTCAATAGCGGCGAATCCGACGGCGTGAAGGCATAGACCGGTGCTGCCAGATACAACCCCAGAGCAACGCCACACAGTATTCGCCACAGCCCGGTGCACCCATCAGTACTTCGCATAAATACTCTCCACCACACTGCGCGAACTACCCGCGATGCCCACGGCGGTCACCCGGTACAACGTTGCCGATGTATTGCTCGGCACGTTCACGGCCGTGAGGGTGGTGCCAATGTTCTGCACCCCATAAAAGCCATTGCCCGAAGCGATCCAGGTCACGCCCGAGGTGGAATTGAAACCGGCGGCCTTGACGGTGGCAGACTCAGCCGGCGGCGCGCACTGACTGGTGCCGTTGCAGACAGCCAAGGCGTAGCTATCGAGTTGCACTGCGCTTTCACCGACACGCAACGCCGCCTCGGCGCTCTGGAACGATTGATTGCGCAAACTCACACTGCCGGCCATTTTTTCCTGCAGCGTGGCGTTCTGCATCGATGAAAGGCCAATCAGCGTCAGCAGCAAAAGAAACACCAGGCTGACCAGCAACGCCATGCCACGCTGGCCGCGAAAAGTGAGTACAGAAAAACTCATCGGCCCTCCCCTCATGGCAAGCGGTTGCGCAGCGCGGCAACCACGTTGAAGGTTTGATTGCTGACCCGGTTTTTAGGGTCGGTGAGAGTCAGGCTCAATCGCACGCTACGAATGCGCGCGGGGTCAGACGGGTTGCTGCTGTAACTGGAGGCTGACGAATCGGCAGCGGAGCTGGCGAGGCCGAAACTCACATTGAAGGCGCTGACGTTATCCACCAGCACCTGCTGGGCCGGTGTGCCTCTGCCGACACCCATCGTCAACTGGCCGTTCTTCAAGCTGTAGATCAACCGCCGGATCGGGAATGCCAGTTGCCCCGACGCCGGCGTGCGCGAGTCGCTATAGGCCGTCGCAGTGTTTCGACAATCCGATATCACCGTCCAGGTCGGCGTCCCGCCACTGCTGCCGACGTCCGCCGTCACCAGGGTCAGCTTGAGATTGGCGTTATCCCAACTGATGGGGGTAATTTGAGCCCCGTTGAATTCACCTGCCGAACTGGCGTCGGTAATCGTTCCCAGACAACCGAACATCCCGACCATGCGGATTTCCTGAATCATTTTGCTCAGCACGAAACGCGCGTCTTCCTGCATCGCAGCGGCGGCGCTCTGGCTGATGTAGGTGTTTTTCGACGCAATGAAAACCTGCACAACGCCCAGCACCACCACCAGGCTCAAGGCCAGGGCGATCAGTAACTCGATCAGGCCGAAGCCTCTTTGCCGGCGGTTCATGGCGTCGATACCGGGTCGACGGTGGCACGGCTGGTAAGGACGAAGCTGCGACGCGAATTGGCGCTGTTGGCCGCCCGGGAATCGTCCCAAGTGATGGTGATGGTGTACACCCGCTGATTGAGCGCAATGCTGCCCGTGGCAGTGGGACCACCGAAATTGACGATATTGCTGGTGAAGTCGTAGAGGTCCTGGTCCCGGGCTACGTTGAGGTTGCCGGATGTCGGCGGCGTCACGGTGTAATCGGCAGCCGAGTTGGCGCGGATGCGGTCCATCATGTCATAGGCGATAAAGCTGGCCTGGCTAGTCATGCGCGCACTGTCGGTGTATTTGAGCGCATTCAATTGAAAGGCCGCCGCGCCCAACAACCCAACGCTCAGTATCACCAATGCCACCAGAACTTCGATCAACGTCATGCCGTCCTGTGCAGGCTTGCTCCATGGCCTCATCCGCAACTTCCACCCAATAGAATTCGTCCGTTCAAACACACATTCAGCGTCCTGCTTTGCGCCCCCAATTCATAACTGATCACCACCGCCGTGGACGATGACGCCAGCCCGCCCAGATTGTTGAAATCAATGGCGGTCACTCCTGAGGTTAGCGTCAGAGTCGCTCCGCTGCCCATCGCCGGAACAACCCGCAATACATTGGCCGAAGTGCCAGTACTGTCATACACCGCTAACTCCCCGGTCCAGACGCTGCCGCCCGCTGTGGGCCGAAGCCGTGTCGTCACGCCCCGATCGATGGCCTCCAGCCGGGCGAAATTAAGACTGCGTTGCAGGTCGCCGATTTCGGTGTCGGCCCTCGTCGTTTGCGTTGAGCGGGTGAACGCCGGGACGGCCAACGTGATAAGCACCAGAAAGATCCCCAACGCAATCAACAACTCGACCAGCGTGAAACCTTTTGAACGATGTTCCATCAGTGCCCTCCGTTGCCGTCGGCTATACCTGCAGTTACACGCTAGAACATTCGACCGCCCTGCGCGGTTGTTTTGCCTTCACCTGTGCACGGATCGCACAGGCCAATCCATTCCAGGGAGGGAGACGTCATGCGTCAGCAAGGTTTCAGCCTGATTGAACTGCTTATGGGACTGACGATTGTCGGGATTGTTCTGCATTTGGTCAGCCCGGCATTCGCAGCGGTCACGGAATCGAACCATCGCGAGCTGGCGGCACAGTCGCTTTACAGTGGCATCCGCACGGCCAGAACCGAGGCCATTGCGCGCCATCAGAGCGTGATGATCCACGCCATCGATGGCGACTGGGGCCGAGGGTGGCGGATCATTCTGGATGTCAGTGGCAAAGGCCAGAAAGACGCCAGCAACCCGCTGCTGTTCGAACGCCAGAGCGGCGCGCAGGTGCCGATTGTCGGTAACCGACCTGTCAGCACATTCGTGCGCTTCAGCAGTCTGGGTGAGCCACAGTTCGCCAGGGGGGCATTTCAGGCAGGGACATTACATGTGTGCGCCGCTCGCGAACCGGTGAGCCAGTACCAGGTGGTGCTGGCCCCGACCGGTCGCGTCAGCCTGCGCAACGAAAAGGCTGAGCAGGCGCTGTGCGCAGAGGGGAAAAAACTTAAAGCAGGGAACGCACGCGCAGTTCTTTAGGCATGGAGAATGTGATGTTCTCCTCACGACCAGCCAGTTCATCGGCACCGGTAGCGCCCCAGGCCTGCAACTGCTCGATCACGCCACGCACCAGCACTTCCGGTGCAGAGGCACCTGCGGTGATGCCGATACGCTCGACACCGTCGAACCAACTCTTCTGCAGGTCTTCGGCGCCATCAATCAGATAAGCCGGAGTCGCCATGCGCTCGGCGAGTTCACGCAAGCGATTGGAATTGGAGCTGTTCGGACTGCCGACCACCAACACCACATCGCACTCGTCAGCCAGTTGCTTGACCGCGTCCTGGCGGTTTTGAGTGGCGTAGCAGATGTCGTCCTTGCGTGGACCGCCGATGGCCGGGAAGCGCGTACGCAGGGCGTCAATGACGCGGCTGGTGTCGTCCATGGACAAGGTCGTCTGGGTGACGAATGCCAGTTTTTCGGGGTTGTGCACTTGCAACTCGGCGACATCTTTTTCGTCTTCGACGAGGTAGATCGCACCACCATTGCTGGCATCGTACTGGCCCATGGTGCCTTCGACTTCCGGGTGACCAGCGTGGCCGATGAGGATGCATTCACGACCGTCGCGGCTATAACGTGCGACTTCGATGTGCACTTTGGTCACCAGCGGGCACGTGGCGTCGAACACTTTCAGGCCACGGCCGGCAGCTTCGGTGCGCACCGCCTGGGAAACGCCGTGGGCGCTGAAGATCACGATCACGTCGTCCGGCACCTGATCCAGTTCCTCGACAAAGATCGCGCCACGGTTGCGCAGGTCTTCGACGACGAATTTGTTGTGGACCACTTCATGGCGCACATAGATCGGCGGCCCGAAGACTTCCAGGGCGCGGTTGACGATTTCGATCGCCCGGTCCACGCCGGCGCAGAAGCCACGGGGGTTGGCGAGTTTGATTTGCATGCTGAGCCTCGTGTCTTGCGCGCGAAAACAATAAAAAACACTGTAGGAGCGAGCCTGCTCGCGATGGCGGAGTGTCAGTCAACACATGTGTTGAGTGTCAGTACTCATCGCGAGCAGGCTCGCTCCTACATTTTTGACCGCGTACGATCAGTTACAGCGCTTTGACGGAAATGATTTCCACGTCAAAGGTCAGCGTCTTGCCTGCCAGCGGATGGTTGAAGTCGATGGTCACCTGCGCGTCATCAAACTCTTTCACCACACCCGGCAATTCAGTATTGGCCGCATCGTTGAAGATCACCAGCAAACCCGGCGACAGGTCCATGTCCTGGAATTGAGAGCGCGGGATGATCTGCACGTTTTGCGGGTTTGGCTGGCCGAAAGCGTTTTCCGGCTCGATGCTCAGAGTACGCTTGTCGCCGGCCTTGAAACCGAACAGCGCTGCTTCGAAACCTGGCAACAGGTTGCCATCACCGACCTTGAAGGTCGCCGGGGCTTTATCGAAGGTGCTGTCCACTGTGTCGCCGTTCTCCAGGCGCAATGCGAAATGCAAAGTGACTTCCGTGTTCTGGCCAATGCGTTGCTCAGCCAATACCTGTTCAGTCATGAACGGCTTCTCCGGTTTTTTTACTTTTGAACATATCCAGTGCCAGCATGACAGCGCCTACAGTGATTGCGCTGTCGGCAAAATTGAACGCCGGGAAGTGATGGCGGTTCTGCCAGTGCACCAGAATGAAATCGATCACATGGCCCAGGGCAATGCGGTCATACAAGTTGCCCAGCGCGCCACCGAGCACCAGTGCCAGCGCTACGGCCAGCCAGGTTTCGTTGCGACCCAGACGCTTGAGCCAGACCACCAGCACCGCGCTGACCACAATGGCAATCAGGGCAAACAACCAGCGCTGCCAGCCGGAGCTGTCAGCCAGGAAGCTGAATGCCGCGCCGGTGTTGTAGGCCAACGTCCAGCTGAAGTAGTCGGGGATCACCACGATCTGCTGATACATCTCGAGCTTGCCTTCGAAGTAGAACTTGCTGGCCTGGTCGATGACCAGAACCAGCAAGCTCAACCAGAGCCAGCCCAGCCGTCCGAAACGGCCAATGGCATTAGGCATAGTGACGAACCTCACCAGCGCCGCTGATATTGTCGACGCAACGACCGCAGATTTCCGGATGCTCAGGGTTCACGCCGACGTCTTCACGGCAGTGCCAGCAACGGGCGCACTTGGCGAAGGCCGACTTGACGATCTTCAGCTTCAGGCCGCTGACTTCGGTGACCACGGCATCAGCCGGCGCCTGTACGAACGGCGCAACGCTGGCGGTCGACGTGATCAGCACAAAGCGCAGCTCGTTGCTCAGCTTGGCCAGGTCGGCGCTCAGGGCGTCTTCGGCGAACAGCGTCACCTCGGCTTGCAGGTTGCCACCGACGGCCTTGGCCGCGCGCTGGATTTCCATCTCTTTGTTGACCGCGACCTTCACTTCCATGATGCGATCCCAGTAGGCGCGACCCAGCTCGAAGCCTTCCGGCAGCTCGGTCAGACCTTCGTACCAGGTGTTGAGCATGACGGACTCGTTACGCTCGCCCGGCAGGTACTGCCACAGTTCGTCGGCGGTAAAGGCCAGGATCGGTGCGATCCAGCGCACCAGCGCTTCAGAGATGTGGAACAGCGCGGTCTGGCACGAACGACGGGCCTTGCTGTCGGCGCCGGTGGTGTACTGGCGGTCCTTGATGATGTCGAGGTAGAAACCACCCAACTCCTGCACGCAGAAGTTGTGGATCTTCGAGTACACGTTCCAGAAGCGGTATTCGCCGTAGTGCTCTTGCAGCTCGCGCTGCAGCAGCAGGGTACGGTCCACGGCCCAACGGTCCAGCGCCAGCATTTCTTCGGCCGGCAGCAGGTCGGTGGCCGGATTGAACCCGGTCAGGTTGGAAAGCAGGAAACGCGCGGTGTTACGAATACGCCGGTAGGCGTCCGCACTGCGTTGCAGGATCTGCTCGGAAACCGCCATTTCACCCGAATAGTCGGTCGAAGCGACCCACAGACGCATGATGTCGGCGCCCAGGGTGTCGTTGACTTTCTGTGGCGCGATCACGTTGCCCAGGGACTTGGACATTTTGCGGCCGGACTCGTCGACGGTGAAGCCATGGGTCAGCAGTTCGCGGTACGGCGCGTGGTTGTCGATGGCGCAACCGGTCAGCAGCGACGAGTGGAACCAGCCACGGTGTTGGTCCGAGCCTTCGAGGTACAGGTCGGCACGTGGACCGGTTTCGTGGCCCATCGGGTGCGAACCGCGCAGGACGTGCCAGTGCGTGGTGCCCGAGTCGAACCAGACGTCGAGGGTGTCACTGATCTTGTCGTACAGCGGAGCTTCATCGCCCAGCAGTTCGGCGGCGTCGAGTTTGAACCAGGCTTCGATGCCCTCGCCTTCAACGCGCTTGGCAACGATTTCCATCAGCTCGACGGTGCGTGGGTGCAGCTCGCCGCTTTCCTTGTTCAGGAAGAACGGGATTGGCACGCCCCAGTTGCGCTGACGGGAAATGCACCAGTCAGGACGGTTGGCGATCATCGAATGCAGGCGCGCCTGGCCCCAGGCCGGAACGAACTGAGTCTCTTCGATGGCTTTGAGCGAGCGCACACGCAGGGTGTCGCCAGTGGTCGGCTGCTTGTCCATGCCGATGAACCACTGCGCGGTGGCGCGGTAGATCAGCGGGGTCTTGTGGCGCCAGCAGTGCATGTAGCTGTGTTCGATGACGGTGGTGTGCAGCAGCGCACCGGCTTCGGTCAGTTTTTCAACGATGGCCGGGTTGGCTTTCCAGATGAACTGGCCGCCGAAGAACTCCAGCGACGGCACGTAGACGCCGTTGCTTTGCACCGGGTTGAGGATGTCGTCGTTAACCATGCCGTATTTCTTGCAGGTCACGAAGTCGTCCACGCCGTAGGCCGGTGCGGAGTGAACCACGCCAGTACCCGCGCCCAGCTCAACGTAGTCGGCCAGGTAAACCGGCGACAGACGGTCGTAGAACGGGTGACGGAAGTTGATCAGTTCGAGTTCTTTACCGGTGGTGGTCGCGATGACCGAGCCTTCCAGCGAGTAGCGCGCCAGGCACGACTCGACCAGTTCTTCGGCCAGCACCAGCAGCTTGTCGCCGACGTCGACCAGGGCGTAGTTGAACTCCGGGTGAACGTTCAGCGCCTGGTTGGCCGGGATGGTCCACGGGGTGGTGGTCCAGATCACGATCGAAGCGGGCTTGGCCAGCGATGGCAGACCGAAAGCGGCAGCCAGTTTGGCTTCGTCGGCAATCGGGAACGCCACGTCGATGGTCGAGGACTTCTTGTTTTCGTACTCGACTTCCGCCTCAGCCAGGGCCGAACCGCAGTCAAAGCACCAGTTCACAGGCTTCAGGCCCTTGAACACGAAGCCGCCCTTGACGATTTCGGCCAAGGCGCGGATTTCACCGGCCTCGTTCTTGAAATCCATGGTCTTGTACGGATTGGCGAAGTCGCCCAACACACCCAGACGGATGAATTCGGACTTCTGGCCTTCGATCTGCTCGGTGGCGTAGGCCCGGCACAGTTCGCGGGTCTTGTCCGCGCCCAGGTTCTTGCCGTGGGTCACTTCGACTTTGTGCTCGATCGGCAGGCCGTGGCAGTCCCAGCCCGGAACATAAGGCGCGTCGAAGCCCGACAGGGTCTTCGAACGAATGATCATGTCCTTGAGAATCTTGTTCAGTGCGTGACCGATATGGATCGTGCCGTTGGCGTACGGAGGGCCGTCGTGCAGGACGAACTTCGGACGATCCTTGCCAATCTCGCGCAACTTTCCGTACAGGCCAATACTGTCCCAGCGCTGCAGAATCTGCGGTTCGCGCTGTGGCAGGCCGGCCTTCATTGGGAAGGCGGTGTCCGGAAGGTTTAGCGTGGCTTTATAGTCGGTCATTTAAGGCTCTTCATTAGCGATTGGCGCTAGGTGCGACAGGGCACGGGCGGCGGCGACATCCGCATTGATCGCCGTCTTAAGCGCCTCCAGAGAGGCGAAACGCTGCTCTTCACGCAGCTTTTGGTGGAAAACCACCGTCATACGCCGGTCATACAGATCGCCGGCAAAATCTAAAAGATGGACTTCGAGGTGGGCTTTGCCATCCCCTTGGACCGTAGGCCGCACGCCGATATTGGCAACGCCCGGCCAGGTCTTGCCGTCGAGATCGACGCTGACCAGGTAAACACCGGTGAGCGGAACGCGACGGCGCTTGAGTTGAATGTTGGCAGTGGGCGTGCCCAGCTGACGCGCCAGTTTCTGACCGTGCAACACGCGACCGGCGATCCGGTACGGGCGGCCGAGCAAACGTTCGGCGAGGACGAAATCGGCAGCCGCCAGGGCATTACGCACCTGGGTGCTACTGACGCGAATGCCATCGAGCTCGACAGTCTGTGCCGCTTCGACGGTGAAACCCTGCATCACGCCAGCCTGCTGCAGGAAATCGAAGTCCCCTACCCGGTCACAGCCGAAACGGAAGTCATCACCGACTTCAAGGTGCTGCACGCCAAGCCCATCGACCAGGATGGTATCGACGAACTCACTGGCGCTGAGTTTGCTCAGGCGCTGGTTGAAGGCCAGGCACAAAACCCGGTCGACGCCTTCGTCTGCCAGCAGTTGCAGCTTGTCGCGCAAGCGGGCCAGACGGGCCGGCGCGGTGTCCGGAGCGAAGAATTCGCGCGGCTGCGGCTCGAAAATCACCACGCAGCTGGGCACGCCCAACTCCAGCGCACGCTCACGCAGTCGCGCCAGGATAGCCTGGTGACCACGGTGTACACCGTCAAAGTTGCCAATAGTGGCGACACAGCCCCGATGCTGAGGGCGCAGATTGTGGAGGCCTCGAACCAGCTGCATAACGCGCTTCTTGCTCATAAAGTGGTCGATTATAACCACACCCGGCGGCCGACGACAGGCAACACCGTATCCCAAAGTAATCGAGCCGACAAAAATGCCGGCTCGCCCGTATTGATGGAGGGTTTAACCTCAGCCCAACGCCTTGCGATTGAAATCACGCAGGCGGAAGCCCATCAACATTAACATGCCGAAATACGCCACCACACCGGCAACCACCAAGGCGCCCAGCCGCAGGAAACGCTCAAGCATCTGCCCCTCGCCCCAGGCTGGCATGAAATGCATGCCGGCCAGCAACACGCCCGACATCACCGCCACCGCAACCACCAGTTTGAAACCGAATTTCGCCCAGCCCGGTTGCGGTTGGTACATCTGCTGTTTGCGCAGTTGATAGAAGAGCAGGCCCGCATTGAGGCAGGCGCCGGCGCTGATAGCGAGCGCCAGACCGGCGTGCGCCAGCGGGCCGATCAGCAACAGGTTGAACAACTGGGTGACGACCAACGTGAAAATTGCGATTTTTACCGGTGTGCGAATGTTTTGTTGCGCATAAAAGCCAGGCGCTAGCACTTTAATCACAATAATTCCGAGCAACCCGACGGAATAGGCGATCAGCGCGCGCTGGGTCATGGCCGCATCGTGGGCATCAAACTGCCCATACTGGAACAACGAAACCGTCAGCGGTTCAGCCAGAATCCCCAGTGCCAGGGCGCAAGGCAATACCAGCACGAAGCACAGTCGCAGGCCCCAATCGAGAATTCGCGAGTATTCGTGGCGATCCTTGCTGGCGTATGTCTTGGCCAGGGTCGGCAGCAGAATCGTGCCCAACGCTACACCCAGCACGCCTGATGGCAATTCCATCAAACGGTCGGCGTAATACATCCAGGACACTGAGCCTGCGACCAGGAACGAAGCGAATATGGTGTTGATGATCAGCGAGATCTGGCTCACCGAGACCCCGAGGATCGCCGGCAGCATCTGCTTCATGACCCGCCAGACCCCGGAGTCGCGCAGATTCAGGCGCGGCAGCACCAACATGCCGATCTTCTTCAGGTGCGGCAGCTGATAGAGCAACTGAGCCAGGCCACCCACCAGAACCGCCCAGCCGAGCGCCATTACGGGTGGGTCGAAGTACGGCGTCAGGAACAGCGCAAAAATAATCATGCTCACGTTGAGCAGCGTCGGCACGAACGCCGGGACCGAAAAACGGTTCCAGGTATTAAGAATCGCGCCTGCCAGCGACGAAAGGGAAATCAGCAATATGTAAGGAAAGGTCACCCGCAGTAGATCGGTGGTGAGCTCGAATTTTTCCGGGGTATCGGTGAATCCCGGTGCCGTGACCCAAATGACCCACGGCGCGGCAAGCATGCCCAACGCGGTGACCAGCGCCAGCACCAGCGTCAGCAGGCCTGAGACATAAGCAATGAAGGTGCGTGTCGCCTCTTCACCCTGCTGGCTTTTGTATTCGGCAAGAATCGGCACGAAGGCCTGGGAAAATGCCCCCTCGGCGAAAATCCGGCGCAATAAGTTCGGCAACTTGAAGGCGATAAAGAAGGCGTCGGTCGCCATTCCCGCGCCAAATGTGCGTGCAATGAGGGTGTCACGAACAAACCCCAGAATCCGGGAAAGCATCGTGATAGAGCTGACGGCGGCCAACGATTTGAGCAGATTCATTGAAAGAGTTTGTGCCTGTCGATAAACAGCAGGCGAATAAAGCGCCCACTTATGCGATACTCTGCGCCGCAACAGCACAGAGCCAAAGCTCGCGAGTTTACAGGTCACACGCCGGAAAGAAATATCCCGTCGCGGTACCCCTACCACTTAGCGGAACGTTTCAAGCGCCCTTGACAAGACTTCAACTCATCGGCATGATTCGCGGCCTATTTTGTTTGCTATTTCCTAAAAAGTCTTTCGAGGAGCTCGACGGTGGCCAACTCACCTTCCGCCAAAAAACGTGCAAAACAGGCTGAGAAGCGTCGCAGCCACAACGCCAGCCTGCGTTCCATGGTTCGTACCTACATCAAGAATGTAGTTAAGGCCATCGACGCAAAAGACGCTGAAAAAGCTCAAGCTGCATACGTTCTGGCTGTGCCAGTTATCGACCGTATGGCCGATAAAGGCATCATCCACAAGAACAAGGCTGCTCGCCATAAGAGCCGTTTGAATGGCCACGTTAAGGCCCTGAACGTTGCCGTTGCTGCCTAAACGACTCGTTCATTAAAAAACCGACCTCAGGGTCGGTTTTTTATTGCCTGCGATTTGGTGAACGCAAAAAAAACTGTGGGAGCGAGCCTGCTCGCGATAGCGGACATCCAGCCAACACAGCTACTGAATGTTACTCCGTCATCGCTAGCAGACTCGCTCCCACAGTTTGAATTGCGTCAGGTTATTGGACGTGCGCCCACGGCAAGATCGGAATCGCCGTCACAGCATTCTGCGGGCTACCCTCGATCAAGCGATCGCTGTACACCAGATACACCAGCGTATTGCGCTTCTTGTCGAGGAAACGCACCACCTGCATGGTCTTGAACACCAGCGACGTGCGCTCCTTGAACACCTCGTCGCCATCCTTGAGCTCACCCTTGAAGCTGATCGGCCCCACCTGACGACAGGCAATCGAGGCCTCGGCACGGTCTTCAGCCAGCCCCAGCCCACCTTTCACGCCGCCAGTCTTGGCGCGCGACAGGTAGCAGGTCACGCCTTCAACCTTGGGATCATCAAACGCCTCGACCACGATGCGGTCGTTCGGGCCAACAAATTTGAACACCGTCGAAACCTGGCCAATTTCTTCAGCCGAAGCCAGCAGCGGCATCGCCAGCAGCACCCCCAATAATCCTTTTGCCACGCGCATTCAGGTATTCCTTCAGACCAGGATCAGGTTATCGCGGTGAACCAGTTCCGGCTCCGCCATGTAACCCAACAGACCGACAATCGCCTCAGACGACTGACCGATGATTTTTTGCGCTTCCAGGGCACTGTAGTTGGCCAGGCCTCGGGCAATCTCACGACCATCCGGCGCCACGCAAACCACCATCTCGCCGCGACGGAAGCTACCCTGCACCAACTTGACCCCAACCGGCAGCAAGCTTTTGTTGCCCTGGGACAACGCCGTCACCGCACCGGCATCCAATACCAGCGTGCCACGAGTTTGCAGATGTCCGGCCAGCCACTGCTTGCGCGCCGCCAGCATGCCGCGCTCTGGCGACAGCAAGGTGCCGATGCGCTCGCCCGCCTTGAGGCGATCAAGCACACGCTCAAGTCGCCCACCAACGATGATGGTATGAGCACCGGAACGTGCCGCCAACCTCGCTGCGCGCAACTTGGTCTGCATGCCGCCACGCCCCAGCGCACCGCCAGTGCCGCCCGCCACCGCATCGAGCGCCGGATCGTCGGCACGCGCCTCGTAAATCAGTTGAGCATCCGGATTGTTGCGCGGATCAGCATCGAACATACCGTCGCGATCCGTCAGGATCACCAGCAAATCAGCTTCGACCAGGTTGGCCACCAGTGCCGCGAGGGTGTCGTTGTCGCCGAAACGGATTTCGTCGGTGACCACGGTGTCGTTCTCGTTGATCACCGGGATAACCTTCAGCTCAACCAGCGCACGCAAGGTGCTGCGAGCATTCAGGTAGCGCTTGCGATCAGACAAGTCGTCGTGGGTCAGGAGGATTTGCGCCGTGTGCCGGCCATGCTCGGCAAAACTCGACTCCCAGGCCTGCACGAGCCCCATCTGACCGATTGCAGCAGCAGCCTGAAGCTCGTGCATCGCACTGGGTCGCGAGGTCCAGCCCAGACGGCTCATACCGGCCGCCACCGCCCCGGAGGACACCAGCACCAGCTCGACACCCGCCTCATGCAGGGCCACCATCTGCTCCACCCAGACACCCATTGCCGCGCGATCCAGGCCTTTGCCGTCCGCCGTCAGCAAAGCGCTGCCGATCTTCACGACCCAACGCTGCGCACCTGTCACCTTGCTCCGCATCATCTTCAACCTTAGCTTGAGGACAGCGCGACCTGGCACTGCCCGTGACGTTATTCGTGATTATTCGTGACCAACGATCGATTTCCAGATACTAAAACGCCGCTCAATTGAGCGGCGCTTAAGTTTATCGCAACGAATCAGTCACGCACGTAAATGATTTCCGGACCGTCTTCGTCATCCACATCTTCTTCGTCCCAATCATCATCGCCAATGTCGTGGACCGACTTCACGCCGCTGCGACGCAGGGCACGCTGATCGTCCAGCGCCTGCAACTGGGCACGGGCTTCATCTTCGATGCGCTGATCGAGATCGGCCAGCTCTTCCTTGTACGCAGGGTCGTTAGCCAGACGATCGGCACGATCTTCCAGGTAACGCATGATGTCGTGGCACAGACGCTCGGTGTTCTGCTTGGCGATGGCCGAGATCACGTAGACCGGACCGGTCCATTCCAGACGATCAACGATTTCCTTGACGCGAGCATCGTGCTCTTCGTCGAGGATCTGGTCGCACTTGTTCAGGATCAACCAGCGATCACGCTCAGCCAGGGACGGGCTGAACTTGGTCAGCTCGTTGACGATGACTTCAGCGGCGTCCGGTGCACTGGTGTCATCCAGTGGCGCCATGTCGACGAGGTGCAGCAGCAAACGGGTACGCGACAAGTGCTTGAGGAAGCGAATGCCCAGGCCCGCGCCATCGGAAGCACCCTCGATCAGACCCGGAATGTCCGCGACCACGAAGCTCTTCCAGCGATCAACGCTGACCACACCCAGGTTTGGCACCAGAGTGGTGAACGGGTAATCGGCGACTTTCGGCTTGGCGGCCGATACCGAACGGATAAAGGTACTTTTACCGGCGTTCGGCAAGCCCAGCAGACCGACGTCCGCCAGCACTTTCATTTCCAGTTTAAGGTCACGCTGCTCGCCCGGCTTGCCTGGCGTGGTCTGGCGTGGCGCACGGTTGGTACTGGATTTGAAACGGGTGTTGCCCAGACCGTGCCAGCCACCGTGAGCCACCAGCAGCTTCTGGCCAGCCTTGGTCAGGTCGCCGATCACTTCCTGGGTAGCCGAGTCGATCACCGTGGTACCCACCGGCACACGCAGGACCAACTCCTCACCCTTCTTGCCGGTGCAGTCGGTGCTGCCGCCGTTGGAACCACGCTCGGCATCGAAGTGCCGGGTGTAACGGTAATCCACCAGGGTGTTGAGGTTTTCGTCGGCGATCATGTAGACCGAGCCGCCGTCACCGCCATCACCACCGTTCGGACCACCATTTTCGATGAATTTTTCGCGACGGAAACTCATGCAACCGTTACCGCCGTCGCCTGCCTTTACTCGAATCGATACTTCATCAACAAACTTCATAACACAACGCCTCTCGCCATACGGACGAGCCGATAAACACTAAGACATAAGACTCTTGCAAAAATGAGCGCAGCGACCTCAATCAACGACCGCACAATCCAGCGCGCCGACAGCCCATACAAACAGTTTTGCAAGAGACTCACCCCACAAACGAAAAAGCCCCGTCGCGAGACAGGGCTTTTCCAGCGATCGCGCAATTAAGCGGCGATTACGCTCACGTAACGACGACCGAAGGCGCCTTTTACTTCGAACTTGATCACGCCTTCGACTTTAGCGAAGAGGGTGTGATCTTTACCCATGCCAACGCCGTAGCCAGCGTGGAATTGGGTGCCGCGCTGACGCACGATGATGTTGCCTGCTTTGATAGCCTGGCCGCCATACATCTTCACGCCAAGGCGTTTGGCTTCTGAGTCGCGACCGTTACGGGTACTACCACCAGCTTTTTTGTGTGCCATGAGTTCAATTCTCCTAGTGAGGAATTAGGCTGAAATTAAGCCTGAATACCGGTGATTTTGATCTCGGTGTACCACTGGCGGTGGCCCATACGCTTCATGTGGTGCTTACGACGACGGAACTTGATGATGCGGACTTTATCGTGACGACCTTGGGAGATCACTTCAGCCACAACGGTAGCGCCAGCAACAACTGGAGCACCGATATTCACGTCGTCGCCGTTGGCAACCAACAGAACGCGATCAAAGGTAACGGATTCGCCGGTAGCGATTTCCAGTTTTTCGATCTTCAGGTATTCACCTGGGGCGACTTTGTACTGCTTGCCGCCAGTAACGATTACTGCATAAGACATGGTATTTCTCCGATAATCCTGCTCACCCAGCTCTTTATAAGAAGAGGTATTGGCTGGCATGGCTGCATAGGGCTGGAAGGCCCGCTTGCAATTGCGTAAGGCAGGTGCTGCCCAGGAAGTTCAGGGTGCGCGATTGTACGCAAGGGACGAGCGCCTTGCAAGGGGCCGTCCATCGCGCCTTGACAGGCCCGGACGTGGGTCCTAGCATGCCGCGCAACCCTTCTGGAGCGACTGTCGCTGATGCAACCCCAAGCTTTCTACCGCGCGGTGGCGGACGATTTTAGCGCCGTCGACGGCATCATCAAGAAGCAGCTGACTTCCCGAGTGCCGCTGGTATCGAAAATCGGCGATTACATTACCTCGGCTGGCGGTAAACGCCTGCGTCCTTTATTGGTGCTGCTGTCTGGCAAAGCACTGGGACGTGAAGGCGATGACCTGCGACTGTTGGCCGCGACCATCGAATTCCTGCACACCGCCACCCTGCTGCATGACGACGTGGTCGACATGTCCGGCATGCGCCGTGGCCGTTCGACCGCCAACGCCATGTGGGGCAACGCCCCGAGCGTGCTGGTGGGCGACTTCCTGTATTCGCGTTCTTTCGAAATGATGGTCGAACTGGGCTCCATGCCCGTGATGAAAATCCTTTCGCAAGCCACGCGCATCATCGCCGAAGGCGAAGTGTTGCAGCTATCGAAAGTCCGCGACGCCAGCACCACCGAAGAAACCTACATGGAAGTCATCCGCGGCAAAACCGCGATGCTCTTCGAAGCCTCGACCCATAGCGCCGCGGCACTGGCCGGTGCAACGCCTGAACAGAGCGAAGCACTGCGCATGTTCGGCGATCACCTGGGCGTGGCTTTCCAATTGGTCGACGACCTGCTGGATTACAAAGGCGACGCCGAGACCCTGGGCAAGAACGTCGGTGACGATCTGGCCGAAGGCAAGCCGACCCTGCCGCTGATCTACACCATGCGCGAAGGCACGCCGGAACAGGCTGCCCTGGTGCGCAAGGCGATCCAGAAAGGCGGTATCGAAGACCTGGAAAGCATCCGCGAAGCCGTGGAAGCCTCGGGTTCACTGGAATACACCGCACAACTGGCCCGCGACTACGTGGCCCGTGCGATCAAGTGCCTCGACGCGCTGCCACCGAGCGAGTATCGCGATGCGCTGGTTGAATTGAGCGAGTTTTCGGTCGCGCGTACCCACTGATCGCTAAAGCAAGATCAGAAGATCGCCGCCTTCGGCAGCTCCTACATACATTTTGTAGGAGCTGCCGAAGGCGGCGATCTTTTGCTATCAGCTCCCCGCAGCTGAAAAACCCTATACAATGTGCGCTTTTTAGCGACCCTGAATCCAAGGAGCCTTAGTGAGCACGTTGCCACCCTGCCCGAAATGCAATTCCGAATACACCTACGAAGACGGCGCCCAGCTGATTTGCCCTGAGTGCGCGCACGAATGGTCCGCCAGCGGCGAAGCCGAAGCGGTGTCCGATGACGCGGTGAAAAAGGATTCGGTCGGCAACGTCCTGCAGGACGGCGACACCATCACCGTGATCAAAGACCTCAAGGTCAAAGGCACATCGCTGGTGGTCAAGGTCGGCACCAAGGTGAAGAACATTCGCCTGTGCGATGGCGATCACGACATCGACTGCAAGATCGACGGCATCGGCCCGATGAAACTCAAATCCGAGTTCGTCAGAAAAGTCTGATACTGCTGTACTCCATCCCGCGCCAAGCGTGGGATGGTGCTTCGCCCTCCCCCGCTTCACCCAGCAAATCCTCGCAATAGCTAAAGGCCAGCCGTTTTGACCTTACGCAATCTTTACCCGGAAAAAAGCCCAAACCGCCAATAGGTCCTTGCTATTTATTGAATAGGAATTATTCTCATTGAAACCAATCAATGGAGATGAGAACTCATGACTTACTTAATCGATGCCTGGCTGGACCGCCCGCACCCTTACCTCAGGATCCTGCATCGGGAAACCGGGGAAGTCTGTGCCGTACTGGAAGAAGAAGCGCTGAGCGAGCTACAGGATCAGGGTGACCTGGACCTCAATGGCCTGAACTCCAGCGAACCGGTGGTGCTCAAGGAAGTGGTGCGTAACCTGTTTCTGTTCTGCTATGCCCGGGCATTGCGCCCATCGCATGAACTGACTCACAAGCTCGAAATATGAGCGGCACCCAAATAACTGTGGGAGCCAGCCTGCTGGCGATGGCAACAACGCGGTCTTGACGAAAAAACCGGTGGCCCCTATCGCCAGCAGACTGGCTCCCACATCAGCCTGTCATGCAGACAGACCGGGGATTACAGAACGTCGAGCAGTTCGACGTCGAACACCAGGACGCTGTGCGGCGGAATGCTGCCAACGCCTTGAGCGCCGTAAGCCAGTTCGCTCGGCACGTACAGGCGCCATTTGCTGCCGGCATTCATCAGTTGCAGGGCTTCGGTCCAGCCAGCGATCACGCCGCCAACCGGGAATTCTGCAGGCTGGCCACGCTCGTAGGAGCTGTCGAACACAGTGCCGTCGATCAGGGTGCCGTGGTAGTGAGTACGCACGGTGTCTTCACGGGATGGCTTGGCGCCTTCACCGGCAGTCAGTACTTCGAACTGCAGGCCGGAAGCCAGGGTGGTGATGCCGTCACGCTTGGCGTTTTCAGCCAGGAAGGCCA
Source organism: Pseudomonas azerbaijanoccidentalis (assembly GCF_019145495.1). GTDB lineage: Bacteria > Pseudomonadota > Gammaproteobacteria > Pseudomonadales > Pseudomonadaceae > Aquipseudomonas > Aquipseudomonas azerbaijanoccidentalis. The sequence continues at coordinate 47,377 of NZ_JAHSTU010000010.1, forward strand.
GGCCTTCGCCAGCGGCCGCTTCAGCCTTGGCTGCAGCTTCGGCTTGCATGATTTCACGGATCACTTTGAAGCTGGCGGACATTTCTTCCTGGCCAACACGGCTTGGCAGACCGGCGAATGCGTCGGTCAGGCCTGCCAGGATTGCGTCCAGGCTAACGCCCGGTGGCGGGTTGTCGCGCAGTTGGTCGCCCAGCTGACGGCCAATACCGTAGCTGACGCGGGTTTCGTCGGTGGACAGATTTACTTCGGACATGACACTGCTCCGCTGTGCGGACGGCCCAGGAACTTGCCGTGCTCGCACAGCGCGTCCCGGAGCGCCCGGAACCAAAAGGGCCAGCAGACTAGCACAGATGGCACAGCGTTGATCAGAGGCGTCAGCCCTGTCGTGAGGAACGCAGCTCGATCGGCACCTTCAGGCTTTCCTCAATGCCACCGAGCCCGCACATTTCGTCATGCACCAGGGTGTGCACCAGATTGAAGTTCAACTTGGGAAAGGATCGCAGCACATCACGCGCATGCTCCACCGATCGCAGATGCATCATGTGTCCGTGGGTATCACTCAAGGGATACGCCGCGCCATGCATCCGCGCCTCCAGCAGATAGATGCCGCCCTCCATCGAGATCAGGTTCAGCTCGTCGACCTTCCCGGCGACGGCATACGCATTCAACTCTTGCAGGTTCATGAAACGCACCTCACGCATTGGCAAGCCAAGACCCCTACAGGGATATGCCTCGGCGCCTCAAAGCACAAGCCACAAACGACGCCGCCCGTCTGTTTTGCAACAGACGGGCGGCAGCTAAAACGATCAGCAGCGGGGGATCAGTGTTTGGTCAATTTATCCAGGTAACCCATGGCGAACGCGGACACCACGAAAGTCATGTGGATGATCACGTACCACTTCAAATGCTCGGGATCGACATTTTTCGCGTCCATAAAGATGCGCAGCAGATGGATGGACGAAATCGCCACGATGGACGCGGCCACTTTCATCTTCAGCGACGAAGAGTCCATGGTCCCCAGCCAGTTGAGCTTTTCCTTGCTGTCGTCGATATCCAGTTGCGATACGAAGTTTTCGTAACCGGAAATCATCACCATCACCAGCAAGCCGCCCACCAGCGCCATGTCGATCAGCGACAGCAGGACCAATATCAGGTCCGATTCAGCCATCGAAAAAACATTGGGAATGACGTGGAAGACTTCCTGGAAGAATTTCAGCGCCAGCGCCAACAGCCCAAGTGACAAGCCGAAGTAGATCGGCGCCAGCAGCCAGCGGGAGGCATACATTGCGTTTTCGATAAAGCGTTCCATTGAATCTCACAGGTGGTCTGAAAATGGCCGTGAGTATAACAGCCGCCTGTTACACGCAGAAACCGTCCGGAAATCCGCCACCTGCGCGTGTATGTCAAAGTTTTTCTGCTAGTGTCCAAACCATTGACATTGCCGTGACATCGGACAGGAAGACTGGAAATGGATGTGCGATTACCCCTGACGAGTGCCGGAGTTTGCCTGGCTTTGCTGCTGAGCGCGTGCTCACCCAGTGAAGAAAAACGCCAGGTCAGCCTCGAGGAAAAGACCGCGCAGTTTGAAAAAACGCTGGATACGATCGAGGACCCAAAACTCAAGAATGCCGTGGCCGAACTCGGTGGTTCGCTGTTGTTACTCGAACGCGCGCAACTCAAGCTCGACAGCAAACCGGTAGAAACCGAATACGGTGAAGATGTCCTCGCCGTGCTCAAGCACTACCCCACCCCGCAAGCGCTGGTCGACACTTACATCAACGGCTTATTCGTGCTGCACAAGGACTCCAGTTCCGACTACTTGACTGACCTGCAACCGGTGTTCCCCTTCAACTTCAGCATTCCGGCGGCCTTCCTCTTTCCCCATTGCCTGGAATGGCGGTCGGTTACTTTGAGCAACAAACGCGTGATTGCCTTCCAGCCGGAATGGTCGGAAACCGATCCCGGCATTCAGTTGAGCCCGTCGAGCTCAAACCTGACCAACCCGGATGACCTGACCGTGGCCTACCCGTTCATCGAAGGGCTCGACGCCGACATCAAGAACCAGCCACAACCGGTGAGCCTGCAAGGCACGGTGGAGGTCATTGCGCCACGTCGCCTCTACAGCTTCGACCTGACCAAAAAAGACGAGGGCCAGACCCGCACCAATGACAACCTCAGCGTTACCCTGATCAAACTGGGCACCAACTACGCTGAAGTCGAGTTCAGCAACAGCGCGCCGCAAGCCCCGGAGATCGGGGAAACCCCGCTCAATCCGTTGATCGTCCAGGCCCGGGACGCTACCGGACAATTTCTCTCGCGTTCGGGGTCAATCAACGAAACCGCCGCGCAAATCAGCTTTTACCAAAAGCAATTGGCGAAGATGCAGCAGCAGAAGGGTTGGAGCGAGGCGCTGGAAAAGCAGCTCGATGACGAGCAACGCAACTTCGAGAAACAACAAAGCCACCGTTACTCGAAAGTGTATTTCAACGGCCCCATCGAAACCCTCGAAGTCAGCCTGCTGGATTTCTCGACCGCCTCGGTCACCCGCAAGGACTTGAACCTGCCGGTGCGCCGCTTCGACCGCAACACCACGGAGAAAACCATTCAGCCGCTGAACCTGCCGGTGGTGGTGTATGACGATCAGGCGCCGACCTGGCTCAAGGGCGCGGCGTTGACGGAGGAACAGCTGAAAAAAGGTGTGAACATCACGCAATCGGTCGAGGATCCCAGTGCCGCGCGCATCGAGTTCAATCACCTGCGAAGCTTCAATGATGAGCTGCTGGGGACGTCATTCAATCCCGGCGAAAGTCCGGTCAGTTTCTTCACCGAGGACAGCCGCGGCAAACGTGACGAACCCATTGAATTACCACCGCAGGCGTATGAGGTCGATCCCTTGCGCGGCAGCATCACCTACGACCTGAACCTGTTTCCGCAAACACCAGCTTATGTGGTCGGCTCCATACCGTTGTTTCTGGCGACAATCGATAAAAAGGCCCTCGATGCCCATCAATTGCCCAAAGGGCTTGAGCTCAAAGGCAACACGTTGGTGGTGGACCTGAAGCTGTTTCCCGAACAGGACTGGCGCTTCTTCGCCAAGGACGACAGCGGCAATTACCTCAAGGAAATTCTCGCGGTCAATCACGTTGCGAGCGCCGACGGCCCGGCGCTGTTTGCCGTGCATTACTTCTACGGGCAACCGACGCGCCTGGAAACCTACCAGCGAACTGACCTCGCCACCGTGCCCTACGGTTTCGAGGTCAAGCTCGACAAGGCCGATCTGACCAAACTGCCCCAATAGAGCGGGTCAATGTTCGGGGCGAAACTCGAAGCCACCGACGTTACGGCAACGGCCACCATTGATTTCCCGCAGCTGGGCTTGCAGATGCAGGCACCAGATTTGCGGGTCGTTGGCCAGCTCATAGCCGTGCAGCGTCAGGCTTTCAACAATCGTGTCGAGGATGGTTTCAGCGGCGAAAGGACCATGGAACGGGCCTTGGGCTTTGATGGCTGAGGGTTGTTCGCCAGCCATTCCGGCGGCGAAGAGCAAGGTCCACATCCCCGTATCCCCGGCCAACGGCTTGATGGCGCATTCGATACGGGTCACAAGACCCAGGCATTGACGAGTGAGGCAGAGGTTGCGCGACATGGCGGCGACCCTCGGTCGATCCGATATTCAGCCCCCATCGCGAAGGCTGTTTCGATCCAGTGATTACTGTCCTTGTCCTTGAGCAGAGAATAGAAGAAAAGTACGGGAGACAGGCCAATCGACACCAGTAGGCGCCGAATGGTCATAGTGTGAATATTGGCGCCAGAGTGATGGCGTTTTCGCGGGTAAACCCGGATAGAAATGTGGGAGCGAGCCTGCTCGCAATGACGGAGACCCAGACAACATAAATGTTGAATGTCAGACCGATTTCGCTAGCAGGCTCGCTCCCACAGGGGATGGATGAGCCGGATTAAATCAAGCCGGCTTGGCCTCCACCAACGCCTCGACCGCCATTTCCTTCTCGGCTTCTTTCAGATCTTCTTCACTGATCATTTCCGCAATGACCCGCAGGCGCTCCACCACCCGTGCGTTGACGCTGCCTTCAGGGAACTCGCCATTCTCGTCCGGCTCGCCAGCAGGCTCGCCGACCAACAGGCTCAGCGCCTCATCGGCCTGACGTACCGCGTAAACGTGGAATTGTCCCGCACGCACCGCCGCCAGCACTTTCTCGTCGAGCATTAGCGTGGCGACGTTGGCCTGAGGAATGATCGCGCCCTGCTCGCCCGTCAACCCGCGGGCTTCGCACAGACGGAAGAAGCCCTCGATTTTCTCGTTCACCCCTCCGACTGCCTGCACTTCACCGAACTGGTTGATCGATCCGGTGATCGCAAAGCATTGCTTGAGCGGGGTTTTCGACAAGGCTGAAATCAGCGTGCACGCCTCACCGAGTGACGCACTGTCGCCATCCACATATCCGTAGGACTGCTCCAGGGCGATACTCGCGGAAATCGCCAACGGGAATTCCTGGGCGTAACGGCTGCCCAGATACCCGGTGAGGATCATTACGCCTTTGGAGTGGATCGGCTGTCCGAGGTTGACCTCGCGCTCGATGTCGACGATGCCGCTGCCGCCCGGGTACACCGTGGCGGAAATCCGCGCCGGCACGCCGAAGGCCGAATCGCCGACTTCCAGCACCGTCAAACCGTTGCACTTGCCGACTGCCGCGCCGTCGGTATCGATCAGGATGATCCCGGCCAGCATGTCATCGAGAATCCTCGCCGACACCCGGCCGGTGCGGGTGGCCTTGGCCTTGAGTGCACGCTCGATGTGCCCGGCGTCGGTCATTTCATCGCCCGCCAGGTGACGGATGAAATCCGCCTCGCTGACCAGTTGGAACAGATCACCGATACGCGCGGACAACCGTCCCTGATGCTCGGCCAGACGCGCACTGTAGGTCGCCAGGCGTGCCACCGCATCAGCGGTCAGCGGCGCCATGCCTTCCTCGGATGTACGGGTTTTGAGCAACTGGGCGAATTGCTCCAGGCTCTCGTCGACCATCGGGATGTCTTCGTCGAAATCCACCAGGACGCGGAACATCTCCTGGAAGTCCGGATCGAGGTCCTGCAGCGTGTAATAGAGCGAACGGGCACCGATGATGACGACTTTGACCTGCAACGGAATGTGCTGCGGATTCAACGTGACGGTGGCGAAGCGGCCCATCTCGCCCAGCGGCGATTCCATTTTCAGCTTGCGCGATTGCAGGGCGCGTTTCAGCGCGTCCCACACGAACGGCTCGCTGAGCATTTTTTCCGCTTCGAGGATCAGGAAACCACCGTTGGCGCGGTGCAATGCACCCGGCCGCAGTTGACGGTAGGTGGTGTACAGCGCGCCTTGATCGGTGCTGTATTCGATGCGGCCGAACAGGTTTTCGTAGGTCGGGTGCGGCTCAAACACCACGGGCGCACCGCCACTCGCCGAATGGCCGACCACCAGGCTCGGTGCGTATTGCTCTTCCAGCAGTTTGCGGGCGACGGCGTCAGTCTTGCTGTCGTCCACCAATTGCTCGACCACAGTCTTGAGCAGATACACCTGCATCGCTTGCAGATACCCGCACACCGCCGCGTTCTCGGCGTACTTCTCCGACAACGGCGACAGCAGCGGCTGCAAGGCCAGGGTGATGGTTTCTTCGTTGAGCTGACGCAGTTGATTGCTCGATTCGCGCTTCCACTGCGGCAGGCTGGCGAGCTCTTCGTTCAAGCGCTCTTCCAGGGCCGAAATGTCCTCGTGGAAACGCTCGCGCTCGGCTTCCGGCAATTGCGCGAACTCCGCTTCGTCCAGCGCCTTGCCTTCAAGCATCGGGGTGAACGCGATGTTGCTCGCATCGCGGTACAACGCAACCTCCTTGTCCAGTGCCAGACGCTCGATGATGTCCAGAGCCTTGTCGTAGCGCTGATTGAAGGCGCGGTCGATGGCGCTTTTTTTCTGCTGATAGGACGGGTGCTCGAAAACGGCGGGGAAAGTTGCCAGCAGGTTGTCGATCAAACCGTTGATATCACCAATGAAATTACCGGCGGTACCCGACGGCAGTTCCAGTGCACGCGGCTCGCGCGGCTCATCGAAGTTATTGACGTAGACCCAGTCCGCCGGGGTCTGCAGGCGTTTGCCTTCGGCTTTGAGGTAGCGTTTGACGAACGAGAACCGGCCAGTGCCAGGTTCGCCCATGACAAATACGTTGTAACCGGGGCGTGGCATGGCCACACCGAACTGCAAGGCTTCGACCGCACGTTCCTGGCCAAGCACACCGCGAAAGGGCTCCAGATCATTGGTGGTAGAGAAGCTGAACTGTTCAGCGGAAAACGGACGGGTCAGCGCTTCGGGCGCTAGACGCAAGCTGGCAGCAACAGGATCAGGCATCGGGCTTCCTTACATCAGGCGGGGCAGATAGCGGCATTCTGGCGCTGCCTGTGCCTGACTGGCAAGGAGCGCCTAAGGCCAAAGCATAGACAAGTCATTGCGCCGCCGCGGGCGTGCGTCAAATCACTGTTTTCAACGAATGTTTTGCAAAAAATCACGGAACTGCGTGATCGTGCCTAAACTCCAACCTGCGCGGCTGGACTAATAACCGGCCCACTGGCACCGGAACGGGCCAGATCCCTTGTCCATTGGTATGCACATAAAGAGAACAAAGCTATGAAACGGATTCTTCTCGGTACTCTCTTCACCGCTGTATCCATCAACGCCATGGCTCAGGCGCCAGGCGGTCCGGATTGCGGTTGGGGCAACATGCTGTTCGAAGGTCAGCGTGGCACCCCGGCTCACTTCCTGGCATCCACCACCAACGGCACTTCCGGCAACGCAACCTTCGGTATGACCTCCGGCACCAACGGTTGCTCGACCAACGCGTCGCTGACGTATGGCGGCAAATCCTGGTTTGCCATGAATGGCATGATGAACGAGCTGTCCGAAGACATGGCCAAGGGTCAGGGCGAAGCGCTGACCACTTACGCCGTGGTACTGGGCGTGGCGCCGGAAGACCGTGCGCACTTCGCCGCCGTCACTCACGAGCACTTCCAGCAGATCTTCAGCAAGGCTGATGTGACTGCAGAAGACGTGCATACCAACACCCTGGCCGTCCTGAAGAGCGATCCTCGTCTGGCCAAGTACGCCACTCAGGCTTAAGCTCGACACGCCCGCTTCTCTTTGGGAAGCGGGTTTTGTTTTTTGGACCTGCCCTTGTTGGGTAATGCCAATCAACTGTGGGCGCTGTCGAGTGAAACGAGGCTGCGATCTTTTGATCTTGTCTGTAAAGATCGCAGCCTCGTTTCACTCGACAGCGCCTGCAAATGAGCGGCATCAACCGCGCCGGGTCTTTATTTTTTTCCTGTTTAAGTTGCCACTATGCTCAAACGCCTTGCCTGGCTGGCGCTCTGTGTCTGCGCCCCGCTGTCCGCCGCGCCACTTATCGACAATCAACGTTTGCAGCAACTGGCCAACGACCCTTTCTGGATTTCCCTGGGTCATTACGAAACCGCCAAACTCGGCGGCTGGCGCAGCTATGTCAGCGATCCAAAGTTCTTCCTCGCCGCCGATGGCAACGAACACCCGGACCGTGAACTGGCGGCCACCGTGCAAGCGCTTTACGCGCCGGCCAGCGCTGGCGAGCAGCACGCCCAATGTGTTTATCCGGCGCGCACCCGCTGGCTTAAAACGCAGTTCAACCTGACAGATCTGCCGACGCTGGACTGCGCCGAGTTCAAGCAGTGGTTCAAGGATGTCTCGCCCCACAGCGCGGTGATGATTTTCCCCGCGGCCTACCTCAACAGTCCATCGTCGATGTTCGGCCACACCCTGCTGCGTATCGATCAGGCGGATGTGCAAAGCGACAAGACTTCGCTGCTCAGTTACGCGATCAATTTCGGCGCGTACATCGAAGGCTCGGACAACAGCATCCTCTACGCCTGGAAAGGCTTGATGGGCGGTTATCCGGGGCTGTTCGCCCTGGTGCCCTATCAGGAAAAACTCTCGGAGTACCGCAGCCTCGAAAACCGCGACTTGTGGGAATACCGACTGAACCTAACCCAGCAAGAAACCGCACGCATGGTTGAGCATGTCTGGGAACTGAAGCAGATCAAATTCGATTATTTCTTCTTCGACGAAAACTGCTCGTATCGCCTGCTGGAATTGCTGCAAGTGGCCCGCCCGAGCCTGCGCCTGACCGAACAATTCCCGCTGACCGCGATACCTACCGACACCGTCAAAGCGGTGAAAGACGCAGGCCTGGTGGAGTCGATCGAGTATCGCCCGTCCCGCGAACGGGAATTGCTGAGCCGCGCCGAGCCGTTGAATCCCGAAGAGCAGCAATGGGTTCTGCAAGTCAGCGCCGATCAGAAACAACTGCAAACACCGGAATTCAAAACGCTACCTCGCGACCGCCAAGCGCTGATCATCGATGCGGCCTATCGCCTTGAGCGCTATCGCGCCAACGGTCAGGAGCGTGACCCGGAGCGGGCGCAGCGCAGCTTCGAACTGCTGCGGGCGATCAACCAGAACCCGGCACCGGACCTCGACATCCCGCAACCCGGCTTGCCTGAGGATGGCCACGAATCCCGCACCTGGCAGGTTGGTGTCGGCACCCGAGGCGACCGCGCGTTTGGCGAGTACGGTTTGCGCATGGCCTACCACGACCTTAACGACAACTCCGAAAGCTTCCCCCTCGGCGCGCAGATCGAAATCCTGCAACTGAAACTGCGTCAGTACGAAGGCAATGACTGGCAGGTTCAGCAACTGGACCTGGCGACCATTCGCTCCCTGACCCCACGCAACGAGCTGCTGCAACCGCTGTCGTGGCAGGTCACCGGTGGCTTGGAGCGGGTACCGGGCAAACATGACGACGAAAACCTCGTCAGCCACGTCAATGGTGGCGGCGGCGGCACCTGGCAATTGGCCGATGACCTGCTCGGCTTTGCCTTGGGCACCGTGCGGGTTGAGCACAACAACGACTTCGCCGAATTCATTTCTCCCGCGGCGGGTTTCAACACAGGATTACTGTGGAAAAACCCGCTGGGCAATTTAAGCCTGGAGGCAAAAGGCGATTTCTTCACCAATGGCGAAGTGCGCCGTAGCGTGAGTCTGAATCAGCAGTGGGAATTGTCGCGCAACCTCGGTTTACGCCTGAGCGCCCAGCGCGAATTCAGCCATTGGGCGACACCGGAGAATGAAGTGATGCTTGAAGTGAAGTGGTATCACTATTAAAAGATCGCAGCCTTCGGCAGCTCCTACAGGGGACCGCATTCCAATGTAGGAGCTGCCGCAGGCTGCGATCTTTTGATCTCCCTTTCACATCCCGCTGACGAACCCGCTTCTAGACTTTCCCTAATAGGCCGTTGAACGGTCCGGGAGTCTGAAATGGTGTTGTGTGGGTGTTGTCGGCGTCCGGCAAAAGGATCAGGACGCCGCCTGGGCCTATCACTCGCCCTAGGTCGCTCCCAGACATTCAACGCAACTAAACGCCTGCAACCATGGACCAAACCCTATACCGGGAGAAAACCATGAGCCGTGCTTTCGTCAACGAAGATAACGCCGCCGCGCAAGTCGATCAGCCGGTCGAAAGGCAGGTCAGCACGCAGCCCAATTACGTCACGCCCACGGGCCTCGCCCAATTGCAGGCGAAGGTCGCCGAACTGCAAAACCTGCTGGGAGAGCTGAGCGCACAGGGAGACTTGGCGAACAAGCAGCGTGAGGCTGACCTGCAACGCGACTTGAGATACTTCAGTCAGCGCCTGCAAAGCGCTCAACTTGTACCGCCCACCAACTCAACGGAAAAGGTGCAGATCGGCAGTCGAGTGACGTTTGCCGATGAACAGGACACCGAGTTGACCGTGCAATTGGTCGGTGAAGATCAGGCCGACGCACCGGCCGGCCTGATCAACTGGGGATCACCGCTGGGCCGGGCGTTGCTCGGGGCGCAACTCGGTGACGAGGTGCTGTGGCAACGCCCGGCTGGGGATCAGATGATCGAGATCATCCGCATCGAGCCGGCTTAAACCACACCCTGGGCGAGCATGGCGTCGGCGACTTTGACGAAACCGGCGATGTTCGCGCCTTTAACGTAGTTCACCTGACCGTTCTCTTCGCCGTAATGCACACAGGCGTGGTGGATCGACTGCATGATCGCGTGCAGCTTGCTGTCCACTTCACCGCCGGTCCACAACAGGCGCATCGCGTTCTGCGACATCTCCAGCCCGCTCACGGCCACGCCACCGGCGTTGGACGCTTTGCCCGGCGCAAACAGAATGCCCGCTTCGATAAACAGGTCCACCGCTTCCAGCGTGGTCGGCATGTTCGCGCCTTCGGCCACACAGATGCAGCCGTTGCGCAGCAAGGTACGCGCGGCCTCGGCATCCAGTTCATTCTGGGTCGCGCAGGGCAGCGCGATGTCACAGCTCAGCCCCCACGGATGCTGACCGGCGCGGAACTCCAGGCCGAAACGCGCGGCCAATTCGCTGATGCGCCCGCGTTGTACGTTCTTCAACTCCAGCACCGCTTGCCATTGCGCCTCGGTCAAACCGCTTTCGCAGTACAGCGTGCCTTCGGAGTCCGACAGCGAAATCACTTTGCCGCCCAGATCCATGACCTTGCGCGCGGCGTATTGCGCGACGTTGCCGGAACCGGAGATCGCCACGCGCTTGCCTTCGACGGTTTCACCGCGACGCTTGAGCATTTCCTCGGCGAAATACACGCAGCCGAAACCGGTGGCTTCCGGGCGAATCAGGCTGCCACCATAGCTTGGACCTTTGCCGGTCAGCACGCTGGTGAACTGGTTGCTCAGGCGCTTGTACTGGCCGAACAGGAAACCGATCTCGCGGGCGCCAACACCGATATCACCGGCCGGCACGTCAACGTCGGCGCCGATGTGGCGATACAACTCGCTCATGAAGGCCTGGCAGAAGCGCATGACTTCCGCATCACTTTTGCCTTTAGGGTCGAAGTCGGAACCGCCCTTGCCACCGCCCATCGGCAACGATGTCAGCGAGTTCTTGAAGGTCTGCTCGAAGGCGAGGAATTTGAGCACGCCCAGGTTCACCGAAGGATGGAAGCGCAACCCGCCTTTGTACGGACCGATGGCGCTGTTCATCTGGATGCGGAAGCCGCGATTGACCTGCACCTTGCCATGATCATCAACCCAGGAAACCCGAAACACCACCGCCCGCTCCGGCTCACAGATGCGCTCCAGAATGCCCGAGGTCAGGTAATGCGGATTGGCTTCGAGAAAGGGCCACAGACTGCGCAGGACTTCTTCGACGGCCTGGTGAAATTCGGGTTGATCCGGATCGCGTTTTTTCAGGCGCGCAAGGAAGGATTCGACGGATTCGATCATGGAAAAGTCTCGGCAAATTTATTGTCGTTGGGAGAGATTGGGCCGGACTGTAACAAACGGATCGCGCACAAGAACAGAGCAGAATGTCGCATTTGTGAAATTAAATGGTGCACAGGATATAAATCAGGCCGTTTTTTGGGCTGTTTTGCACCTGAATAGGGAGATCGAATCCAAGTCATGCACCAACAGTTAAACCGTCATCGCTGGCAAGCCAGCTCCCACAGTGACTGTGATGATTAGGGGTTCAGGGCATGGCACAAATCCTGTGGGAGCTGGCTTGCCAGCGATGAATTCAACCCGGTACTCCTGAGAAAACCGGGCAAAAAAAAACGGAGCCCGAAGGCTCCGCTCTTTTATGCAACCAACCCGAATCAGGCCAGTTTCTTGTGCCGTACGCGATGCGGCTGGGCAGCTGCTTCGCCGAGGCGTTTCTTGCGATCGGCTTCGTACTCGGTGTAGTTGCCTTCGAAGAACACTGCTTGCGAGTCGTCTTCGTACGCCAGGATGTGGGTCGCGACGCGGTCCAGGAACCACCGATCGTGAGAGATCACAATGGCGGCGCCCGGGAAGTCCAGCAGGGCTTCTTCCAGGGAACGCAGGGTTTCAACGTCAAGGTCGTTGGACGGTTCGTCGAGCAGCAGGACGTTGCCGCCCTCTTTCAGGGTCAGGGCCAGGTGCAAGCGACCGCGCTCACCACCGGACAGGTCCTTGACGAACTTCTGCTGATCGCCGCCCTTGAAGTTGAAGCGACCGACGTAGGTACGCGACGGGATCTCATAGTTGCCGATGCGGATCTGGTCGGAACCGTCGGAGATCTGCTGGAACACCGTCTTGCTGCCGTCCAGGTCTTCGCGGCTTTGATCCACGCAAGCCAGTTGCACGGTTTCGCCGACTTCGATGCTGCCCGAATCCGGTTGTTCTTTGCCCATCAGCATGCGGAACAGGGTCGACTTACCGGCACCGTTACCACCGATTACGCCGACGATGGCGCCTTTGGGCATGGAGAACGACAGGTTGTCGATCAGTACGCGATCGCCATAGCCCTTGGTGACGTTCTTGAATTCGATGACCTTGTCGCCCAGGCGCGGACCGGCCGGGATGTAGATCTCGTTGGTTTCGCTGCGCTTCTGGAATTCCTGCGATTGCATTTCTTCGAAGCGTTGCAGACGAGCCTTGGATTTCGACTGGCGGGCCTTGGCGCCTTTGCGCACCCACTCCAGTTCTTCCTTCATGGCTTTTTCGTGAGCCGACTGCTGCTTGGATTCGGCAGCCAGACGATCGGACTTGGCTTCCAGCCAACCCGAATAGTTGCCCTCGTAAGGAATGCCCGCGCCGCGGTCGAGTTCCAGGATCCAGCCTGCAACGTTGTCCAGGAAGTAACGGTCGTGCGTGATCGCTACCACGGTGCCCGGGAAGTCGTGCAGGAAGTGCTCCAGCCAGGCGACGGAATCGGCGTCCAGGTGGTTGGTTGGTTCGTCGAGCAGCAGCATGTCCGGCGCGGACAGCAGCAGACGGCACAGGGCCACGCGACGCTTTTCACCACCGGAGAGGAATTCGACCTTGGCGTCCCACGCCGGCAGGCGCAGTGCGTCGGCGGCAACTTCCAGTTGGCGATCAAGGTTGTGGCCGTCGCTGGCTTGCAGGATCGCTTCAAGCTTGGCCTGTTCGGCTGCCAGTTTGTCGAAGTCGGCGTCTTCTTCAGCGTAGGCCGCGTAGACCTCGTCCAGGCGTGCCTGGGCGTTTTTGATCACGCTGACCGCTTCCTCGACCACTTCACGCACGGTCTTGGTCGGATCAAGTTGCGGTTCTTGCGGCAGATAACCGATGTTCAGCTCCGGCATCGGGCGGGCTTCGCCTTCGAACTCGGTGTCGACGCCGGCCATGATTTTCAGCAGCGTGGATTTACCCGAACCGTTAAGACCAAGTACGCCGATCTTGGCGCCGGGGAAGAACGAAAGGGAGATGTTTTTCAGGATTTCCCGCTTCGGCGGAACAACTTTACCCAGCCGATGCATGGTGAATACGTATTGAGCCATGGAGAACCTAGGGTCAGTGACTGATGAATGAACAAGGCGCAGGCGATGCCCGGCACAGGCTGTGCGCGTCGTCCGATTGAAATGCATCAACAGGTGCGCGCTGGAAAAGCCTGATTCTAGGAGCTGGAACGCTCCCGCGTAACCGGCAAAGCTACCTGAATGACGAGAGGCAGTCCAGCCGAGCGGGGCTGGCACTTCGCCACAACTCAAGGCATGCTAGCCGCCCTTCGGGCGTCCGGCTTATAGTGCACGTCGCGCCAGTCCAGCCAAACCGCAGGATTACAGTTTGTCCAACGTCCCTCCGTCCCTGACCACCAGCGCACCCACTGCGGCGCCCGGTTCGCCCCTGCGCGGCACCCTCAAAGGCGCACTGGCGACACTGGTGCTGATGCTGCTCGCCCTGATGTTCTGGCAACTGCTGGATCAGTTGCGCGAAACCCAGAAAAGCCAGCGCCAGTACACCATCGACTACACCGCAGACCTCGCGGCGCAAGTCAGCCTGAACATGGCGCTCAACGCGCAAATCGCCCTTAACCTGCTGCCGATCGTCGAACAGCCGCAATCGGCCGACGAACAGCAGGAGTTGCTGCGCAAACTGCAAAAGTCGTTACCCGACCTGATGAGCCTGGCCTTGCTCAGCCCCTCGGGCAGAATCCTCAACGACAGCGCCAGCAAAAGCGAAGATGCCGACTTCCTGGCCGAGCTGGTCCGGCGCAGTCGTGCCCAGCCTCATTACTTCAGCAATGCCATCGATGGCTCAGTGGTGCACCTGCTGCTGCATCAAGCCAGCGGCAGCACCCGCGGCTACTGGGCCTTGCGCCTGAAGCCGACATTCTTGACGTCCCTGACCAAACTCAATGAAGCCGGCGACCGGCCGCTGTGGCTGGTGGAAAACCGCTTCAATCACCAGATCATCAGCCGTGATGAGTCGTTGCCGCTGGTCAATCCGGGCACGCTGACCCAGGACGATGTGAGCAACAGCGTGTTGACCGTTCCCCTGAGCAGCAGCGACTGGCAACTGCGTGGTTTGTTCGATCGCCAGCGCGTGCTCGAAGAACTGTTACCGGCCTTCATCGGCAAATGCCTGTTGGGACTGGCCTTCTCCATGCTGCCGTTCATCGTTCTGCTCAACATGCGTCGCCGTCAGCGCCAGCTGCATGAAGGACGTCGCCGCTATCAGGAGATTTTCGAGGGTACCGGCGTTGCGCTGTGCGTGCTCGACATGGGCAGCCTCAAGAACGTCTTCGACAAGGCGCAACTGCACAGCAACGAGCAGCTGCATGCATGGCTTGCGGATCCGGAACAGCGTCGGCAATTGCTCCAGGAGCTGCGCATTACCGAGGTGAACCAGGTCGCGCTGCAACTGCTCAATGTCAACACGTCCCAACAGGCCTGGGACCTGCTGATAGACGGCAACCCGCTGGACGGTAGCGCCATCGGCAATCAGGTGCTTGAAGCGGTACTCAATCAGCAAAAGCAGCTGGAACTGGAAATCAAACTGCAGGACGCCACCGGCCGCGAGCAACACCTGTGGCTGGTGTTGCGCCTGCCGGAAGACCCGGCCGACTACAAAGCCGTGATCCTCAGCATCACTGATATCACCAGCCGCAAGCTCATTGAGCTGTCACTGCTGGAGCGCGAAGGCTTCTGGTCTGACGTGGTGCGCACCGTTCCCGATCATTTGTACGTGCAGGACGTGATCAGCCAGCGAATGATCTTCAGCAACCACCATCTGGGCCAGACCCTGGGTTACAACCGCGCCGAACTGCAGCAGATGGGCGAGTATTTCTGGGAAATCCTGCTGCACCCGGACGATGCCGATTATTACCACCGCTCTCGCCAGAGCCAGCGTCAGGGCGGTTACAGCCAACTGATGCAATGCCAATTACGTTTCCGTCACCGCGACGGTGAGTGGCGGCGCTTCGACATTCGCGAACAGGCACTGGCGCGGGACAAGCATGATCAGGTGACCCGCATCATCGGCGTGGCCAAGGACGTCACTGAACAGATCGAAGCCAGCGAATCCCTGCGCGACAGCGAGCAGCGCTACCGGATGCTCGCCGAAAGCATCAGCGATGTGATCTTTTCCACCGACAGCCGCATGACCCTCAACTACGTCAGCCCGTCGGTGCAAGCCGTGCTCGGCTACGACGCCGAGTGGATTTTCCAGAACGGCTGGCAATCGACCATCGCCAACCCGCAGCAACTGGCCGGCATCTACAGCCTGATGGACCGGGTCAGCAAGGCGCTGGATCACCCCGAACAACTGGCGCTGTTGCGCAGCCAGGTGCAAACCCAGTTGTTCCTGTTTGACTGCCTGCGGGCCGATGGCCGCAAGATTCCGATTGAATTGCGTCTGGTGCTGGTCTGGGACGAACACGGCGCCTTCGAAGGCGTGCTCGGCGTCGGGCGCGACATCAGCCAGCAGCGTCGTGCCGAAAAAGACCTGCGCATGGCCGCCACGGTATTCGAACATTCGACCTCGGCGATCCTGATCACCGATCCGGCCGGCTACATCGTCCAGGCCAACGAAGCCTTCAGCCGTGTCAGCGGTTATGCCGTGGAGCAAGTGCTCGACCAGTTGCCGAACATGCTGACCGTCGACGAACAGCAAGAAGCCCACCTGCGTTATGTGCTCAAGCAACTCAACCAGCACAGCACCTGGGAAGGCGAAGTCTGGCTGCGCCGGCGCAACGGCGAGCACTACCCGGCGTGGGTCGGTATCACGGCGGTGCTGGACGACGAAGGCGACCTCGCCAGCTACGTATGCTTCTTCAGCGACATCAGCGAGCGCAAGGCCAGCGAGCAGCGGATTCATCGCCTCGCCTATTACGACGCACTGACGCACCTGCCCAACCGCACGCTGTTCCAGGATCGTTTGCACACGGCGTTGCAAGCGGCTGAACGACAGAAGTCCTGGGTGGTGTTGATGTTCCTCGACCTCGACCGCTTCAAACCGATCAACGACTCCCTGGGCCACGCCGCCGGCGACCGCATGCTCAAGGAAATGGCCACACGCCTGCTCGGCTGCGTCGACGATGACGACACCGTGGCGCGCATGGGCGGCGACGAGTTCACCTTGCTGCTGCAACCGCGTGCCAACCGCGAAATTGCCTTGAACCGGGCCATTCACGTGGCTGAACAGATTCTTGCCAGCCTGGTGAAACCGTTCGTGCTCGAAGGCCGCGAATTCTTTGTCACGGCCAGCATCGGCATCGCGCTGAGCCCGCAAGACGGCAACGAACTCAGCCAGTTGATGAAGAACGCCGACACCGCGATGTACCACGCCAAGGAGCGCGGCAAGAACAACTTCCAGTTCTATCAGGCGGACATGAACGCCAGCGCCCTGGAGCGCCTGGAACTGGAAAGCGACTTGCGCCACGCCCTGGAACAGAACGAATTCGTGCTGTATTACCAGCCGCAATTCAGCGGTGATGGCAAACGTTTGACTGGCGCCGAAGCCCTGCTGCGCTGGCGTCATCCGCGCCGTGGCCTGGTACCGCCGGGAGATTTCATACCGGTGCTCGAAGAGCTTGGCCTGGTGGTGGATGTGGGCGATTGGGTGATCAGCGAGGCCTGCCGCCAACTCAAGACCTGGCATCAGGCCAAAGTGCGTGTTCCCAAAGTGTCGGTGAACATTTCGGCGCGGCAATTCTCCGACGGTCAACTCGGTACGCGGATCGCCACCATCCTCAAGGAAACCGGCCTGCCGCCGGCGTGCCTGGAGCTGGAGTTGACCGAAAGTATCCTGATGCGCGAAGTCAGCGAGGCGATGCAGATCCTCGACGGCTTGAAAAACCTTGGCCTGAGCATTGCGGTCGACGACTTCGGCACGGGCTACTCATCGCTCAACTACCTCAAGCAGTTCCCGATCGACGTGCTGAAAATCGACCGCACGTTCGTCGATGGCCTGCCATCCGGTGAGCAGGATGCACAGATCGCCCGCGCAATCATCGCCATGGCCCACAGCCTCAACCTGGCGGTGATCGCCGAGGGTGTGGAAACCCATGAGCAGCTGGACTTCCTCCGGGAACACGGGTGCGACGAGGTGCAAGGCTACCTGTTCGGGCGCCCGATGCCGGCCGGGCAGTTTGAAGTGCAGTTCAGCAATGATGCGCTGTTCATGTTCGACTGAGACTCAGTGTTGAGCCTGAAAAGATCGCAGCCTTCGGCGGCTCCTACATTTGGAATGCGTTTCCCTGTAGGAGCTGCCGAAGGCTGCGATTTTTTGACTTTGGGGTCATGAGCACCACTTGTCTGCGACATGATGTCGTTTCATATGCCTTCCAAAACCCATTGGGTTAGAATGCCCCCCTTTTCTGCCCCCGATCCTTGAGGACCGCCATGTTCAGCCGTGATTTGACTATTGCCAAGTACGACGCCGATCTCTTTGCCGCCATGGAGCAAGAAGCTCAGCGCCAGGAAGAGCACATTGAGCTGATCGCTTCGGAAAACTACACCAGCCCTGCGGTGATGGAAGCTCAAGGCTCGGTACTGACCAACAAGTACGCCGAAGGCTACCCGGGCAAGCGCTACTACGGTGGTTGCGAGTACGTCGACATCGTTGAGCAACTGGCCATCGACCGCGCCAAAGAGCTGTTCGGCGCCGATTACGCCAACGTTCAACCGCACGCGGGTTCCCAGGCCAACGCCGCTGTCTACCTGGCCCTGCTGTCGGCCGGTGACACCATCCTGGGCATGAGCCTGGCCCACGGCGGTCACCTGACCCACGGTGCCAGCGTTTCGTCCTCCGGCAAGCTGTACAACGCCGTTCAGTACGGCATCGACGGCAACGGCCTGATCGACTACGACGAAGTCGAGCGCCTGGCTGTTGAGCACAAGCCGAAAATGATCGTGGCCGGTTTCTCTGCCTACTCGCAGATTCTGGACTTCCCACGCTTCCGCGCCATCGCCGACAAAGTGGGCGCTTACCTGTTCGTCGACATGGCCCACGTGGCCGGTCTGGTCGCCGCTGGTGTCTACCCGAACCCGGTCCCTTTCGCTGACGTCGTGACCACCACCACCCACAAGACCCTGCGCGGTCCACGTGGCGGCCTGATCCTGGCTCGCGCCAACGCCGACATCGAGAAGAAGCTGAACTCCGCGGTATTCCCGGGCGCCCAGGGTGGCCCGCTGGAACACGTGATCGCCGCCAAGGCAATCTGCTTCAAGGAAGCACTGCAGCCTGAGTTCAAGGTTTACCAGCAACAAGTGGTGAAAAACGCCCAGGCCATGGCCAGCGTATTCATCGAGCGCGGTTTCGACGTGGTTTCCGGCGGTACTGAAAACCACCTGTTCCTGCTGTCGCTGATCAAGCAGGAAATCTCCGGTAAAGATGCTGACGCCGCTCTGGGCAAAGCGTTCATCACCGTGAACAAGAACTCCGTGCCAAACGACCCACGCTCCCCGTTCGTCACCTCCGGCCTGCGCTTCGGTACCCCGGCTGTGACCACTCGCGGCTTCAAGGAAGCAGAGTGCAAGGAACTGGCCGGCTGGATCTGCGACATCCTGGCTGACCTGAACAACGAAGCGGTGATCGACGCTGTTCGTGAAAAAGTAAAAGCTGTCTGCAAGAAGCTGCCGGTGTACGGCGCTTAATCAGCCCGCTAACCGCAACAACAAAAACCGGCCAAGTGATTGGCCGGTTTTTTTTCGTCTGCGCTAATGTCATGGCGAAGCGTTCGCCTCTAAAAGCCTGAAACAATAGCCGCCTAAAAAATCCCGCCCATAAAGAAACTTCACTGTTACTGTTATCTTTCGAATACACCAACCACACATCTAACCAACGAACACTTGTTAACTTATACAATTCAAGGACGAATTAATGGCTACCAATAGACAGAAGTCTTTTATAGCAACTTTGGAACTGGACAATCAGCACGTAGATTTTCTAGGCGAACTGCATGGCGCCCCCGCCATGCGCAACGAAACACTGTATTCCGGCGGGTTCTACACGGGCGCTCCTACACCACGGGACGACTCTCACCTGTTGGGCCGTCGCGCGCTCCAGGACGTTCAGGATGCGGCGCCACTGACGATTTACTTCCGATGCACCGATGACTACTACCACCTTTACATCCGCTCCCATGCCACCTACACGGGCCATTGCGTGAGCAAGGACTTTGCCGGGGTTCTTGGTGCATTTCTTCCTGCTGGCAGTGACACTTCATCGTTCAACCTACTGAGTCTGGAAAACCGGATCATCACTCTTGAAAATATGGGCAATGATCTTCAGCGGGTCCGGTTGAAGACTCGCCACTCAAAGCAAATCGGTGGTATTCGTCGTCGAGGCGCGCCTTACAGCTACATGGCCGAAGTTGACGATCAAGGGTTGGTATTCAAGTTGCGCATTAACGAGCGAAACGCCTCTTTCCTCAGTGACCCGGACGAGATCTGACAACAACTAAACACGAGCTGATCATTAATAATTTATTCACCCTTTCAATAAACATCCCAACTTCACTTCTAAATCGGACGCACTGGGCGACGCCTTATTGATCAGGCAAAACCCAAAGCCCGGCCACACGTGGTCGGGCTTTCGTCCATTCGCATTTTTCCGAAACAGAACGCCACCGCACCACTGGTCAGACCGGTCATGCCAATTTTTGGATTTGCGCTTGTAATCGGGAAAAAACCGAGCGTAGACTGCGCCTGCACTGGACATACCGGTAAGACCACAATAATTAAGTCCTGAATCTGATGTGCTCCGCACACGGCAGCCAGGACACCGACCAGGATTCCTCCCATGCTCAGATGGTGCTCGCGTTCAATCTTCCTCCAAGTGGTTCTCGGACTGGTGCTCGGCATCGTCTGTGGGCTGACCCTTCCCGAATACTCCGCTCAGCTCAAACCGCTCGGTGACGGTTTCATCAAGCTGATCAAAATGCTCATCGGCCTGATTGTGTTCTGCGTAGTGGTCAGCGGCATCAGCGGTGCCGGCGACTTGAAGAAGGTCGGCCGCATCGGCCTCAAATCAGTGATCTATTTTGAAATTCTCACCACCATTGCCCTGGTGATCGGTCTGGTCTTCGCCTTCAGCACGGGAATCGGCAGCGGCGCAAACATCCATCTGGAGCAACTTTCCGCCGCCGACATGGGCGACATCGCCCAGCGCGGCCAGCACATGCACACCACCACGCAGTTCCTGATGGACCTGATTCCGACGTCGGTGATCGGTGCCTTTGCTGACAACAACATCCTGCAAGTCCTGCTGTTTTCGGTACTGTTCGGCAGCGCCTTGAATCTGGTGGGCGAGGCGGCGTCGGGTATTTCGCGGCTGATCAATGAACTCAGCCACGTGATCTTCCGCATCATGGGCATGATCGTGCGCCTGGCGCCGATCGGTGTGTTCGGTGCAATCGCCTTCACCACCAGCAAGTATGGCCTGGACTCGCTGCAACACCTGGGCAGCCTCGTCGGTCTGTTTTACCTGACCTGCATCGCCTTCGTGACGCTGATTCTTGGTCTGGTCATGCGCCTCTCCGGCCTGAAGATGTGGCCGTTGCTCAAGTACCTGCGCGAAGAGTTGCTGATCGTCATGGGCACTGCGTCATCCGACGCTGTGCTGCCTCAAATCATGCGCAAGCTTGAACACCTGGGCATCGGCAGTTCGACGGTCGGGCTGGTGATTCCTACCGGTTACTCGTTCAACCTCGACGGTTTCTCGATCTACCTGACCCTGGCCATCGTGTTCATCGCCAATGCCACCGGCACGCCGCTGGCAATGACCGACCTGCTGACGATTCTGTTGGTGTCGTTGATCACCTCCAAAGGCGCGCACGGTATCCCCGGCTCGGCGCTGGTGATTCTGGCCGCGACGCTGACGGCGATTCCGGCGATCCCGGTGGTGGGCCTGGTGCTGGTGTTGGCCGTGGACTGGTTCATGGGCATCGGCCGGGCATTGACCAACCTGATCGGCAACTGCGTCGCGACCGTCGCCATTGCCCGCTGGGAAAAAGACATCGACGTGCAGCGCGCCAACAAGGTGCTTTCCGGTCAGGTGGGTTATACCTTCCAGCCGAGAAAACCGGTGGCACCGGCGCACCAGCAGGAATTTTGAATAGCCGCCGTGCCTGCTCCCGGGCAGGCACGGCCAACAAACGCTACAGATGCTCATGGAGCGAACAGTGATTACCTCGTCGACCGTTGTAAATTCAGTCGTGGAAAAGCTTCGGGCCGCACTGGCCCGTGGTCAGTGGCGCTCCGGGGAAATGCTGCCGGGGCAGCGTGAGTTGGCCGAACAACTGGGCATCAGCCGTCCGAGCCTGCGTGAAGCGGTGACCGTGCTGGAAACCCTCGGCCTGGTGCGCTCGATGCCGGGCAAAGGCGTCGTGGTGCTCGAAGCGCATCTCGCTGACAGCCAGTCGCATGACAGCGCCGTGGCCGCCGCCAGCCTGGAAGACGTGCTGCAACTGCGCTACACCCTGGAGCCGTTCATCGTTGGCCTGGTGGCGCAGTCCATCAGCAGCAAGGAAGTCGGGCAATTGCGCCTGACCCTGATGGACATGCGCGAAGCCCTGGAAGCCAATGACAGTGAGGCCGGCGTGAACGCCTACATCGCCTTCCACGAAGAGTTGTTCACGCTGACATCCAATCCGATTTTCCAGAGCGTGGTGCAGCAGACCAGCAACGCCCTCAAGCAGAGCGCCGAAGTGTTGCGCAACTCCCCGGAGCACCTGGCCGAACGCCTTGAAGAAAACGAAGCCGTGGTGCGGGCGATCCGCAACAAAAACAGCGCCCAGGCCAGCGCCGAGATGCGTCGACACATTCTTCGGGAAGGCCAGCGGATGGGCATCGAGTTGAACATCCCGGAAGACAATTTCGGCAGTTGAACATTTGCAAAGCGGAGACAGGCCATGAATAGCTTAGCCTTGGTGCAATACAGTCGTGAAACACCGGCGGCCCTGCCCTTTTGCCGTGCTCGTCACGACAAGTCCCTGGTGGACGACCTCTATCCACGGGTATTCGATGCAATTCTTGAGCAGCGTATTTCTGCGTCCAGTCGCTTCACCGAAGAAAGCCTGGGACAAATGTTCAGCGCCAGCCGCAGCCATGTACGCCGGGTGCTGACACGCCTGTCCCATGAACAGATCGTTATTTTGCGCCCGAATCATCGTCCACAAATCGCGGCACCGGCCCCCGAACAAACTCGCCAAATACTCCACGCGCGCCGTCTCACTGAAACCACGCTCATCCAGCTCGCCTGCCAGCAACCACGCCCGGCTGCAGTCAAAGCGCTGCGTGCTCTGATCGACAATTACCGGCAAAAGCAGGCTCGTGGCCAGCACGGAGCGGCGATCCGCCTGTCTGGTGAGTTTCACCTGCAACTGGCCGACATGGCGGGAAACGCACCACTGGCGCACTTTTTAGGCAGCCTGGTTCCCATGACGTCACTGGCAATCGCCCAATGCGAACAACAGACTGCCTACGATCACATCGAGCATGCGCATGCCGCTATTGTCGAGGCCGTGGAGCGGGCCGACGTCAACGCAGCGGTTCGGCTGGTGACACAGCACCTGGCTGATCTTGAGCAACGGTTGCTGGGTTCGACTGCATGAAGGTCAACGTCAGGACATCAGGCACTGTTGGATTGACCGCACACAACAGTGCCTGACCGACACCCGCCAAACCCAGCATCATCCCGAGTACAGGCACGCTGTCTTGCCCCATGAAATCTTCGTTGAAGAGACTCTCGGCTACCCCGGACAATTCTTGCAGGCTCCGCTCAATACCCAGGTTGTTTCCCGTGCTGCGATAAAGCGCCAGCAGACACAGCAGATTGCCGAAATCTCCGTGGCACAAGCTGTAACCGGAACCGAGGCCATGGCGCCAGATATTGCTTTCGCACCAACGAATATCACCCTCCACCATCGCCAGATGCTCGGCATCGAACACATCTTTCAGCGCGTGCATGAGTTGCAGCCTGGAAATCAGAATCCCGGCATCGCCGTGACACCACTTAGTCATGTGCGAGGGAATGGACGGCTCACGCAGGTCGAGCCAACCTCCCTGGCCCTTCTGACGGTTTTCGTCTTCCAGCAGGTCAATCGTTAACGCAATCAACGACGTGTCTTTTGTCACCTCGTAAACCTTGGCCAGCGCCTGGAGAACGCCGGAAATCCCATGGGAGAATCCAGTGAGTAGCGGTGTTACGCTGGCCTTGCGCAAAAACCGCCCGTCTTCTTTCACCAGTTCCGCCCGAATGGCTGCGGCGTACCTTTCGATCAATGGGATCAGCCGTTGTCGCGGCTGGAGCTGATAGAGGTTCACCAACAACGTGACGGTCCCGCACCAACCGTTGAGGAAGTCGAACTCGTCTCCTTGTTGTGGAAAATCCTCGAGTTTGAGTAGCAACTCATCAATCGTCGCTGCGTGAATATCCCGGCCCGTCACCTGTTGGTGATTGACCAGCACATAGAGATACGACGCCAGACCGAAATACGCACTGACCGCCATGTCACTGTCAAAATGCTCGCGGGATCTGGCCATCGAGTCGACGATTTGATCCGCCCTGACCAGGTGCTCAGTCTGGCCACTGACTCGGTACAGACTCATGTAAAAAACCGCCAGACCGCCCATCCCGCTGTACAGACTATTGGTCATCGGCGAGAGATAACTGCGCCGGGTGGTCGGATGGGAGTTGAGGAAAGTCCACGCCACATCCCCTTCTGCGCCATCGATTCTCAACCGCTCGATGGCGTCTGCCACTTTCAAAGCGCCTGCCAGATACTGCGTCGCCTGCACGTTGGGGATGTCGGTACTGACATGCCGTCTATTCATGGGCGAGGCTCCATTGCCCGAAGGAAACAGACACTCCTTCAAGATGAGCAACTGGAATGTTTTGTTGCTTGGGGAAAGCGAGCTCAATTTTCGCCGGCAACTCTCCAGGGGACTGTCGATCTCGATTGAGGCGACAAAAGCACCATGAGCATTGAACAGATCGCTCGAAGCGATCGGCATGGTGAAACTGGGGATGTTGGCGCGCTCAAGATCGATCAACTCATGGCTGGCCACATTTTTTTTGATGAGTGATTCGTTGGATTCAGACCACAACGTCGCCAGCAGCAATTGCCGTTGAAGCATGCACTGCGTGAAACGTGGGTGCAGCGTCAGCTCGATGAAATCGATATAGCGCTGGGTATTCTTGATCAACACACGTGTTTTCAACCGCGCGGCGTGCTGATTAATCAGCTCCAGTATTGCTGCCTGATGTGTCATGACCTCATCGTAGGCAAATCCAAAACCCTCAAGAAACGCGTCTTGATAGGTACCCAGTGAATACTGCGCTCCCTCGAAAATCGGCAGGTGTTTGATGAGCGGCGTTTTGTCGACCTTGATCCGCTTCAAATGATAGAAACCTTGCTCGCGGATCAACTGCCTTGCCGTGCTGGTGAACTGTTTCTGAGCCGTCAGGCCACTGAAATCATTTTCAGAATCGGGTGAGTAGGGAACAAAACCCGTCGAAAACACTGACTGGCTGTTGAACTTCAGGGTTTTGAACAACGCACCGGTGCTGGGCAGATCGCCCTGCAGGTCGATCATCGAGGCGGTCAACAGGCACTCAAGGTCGATGAGAACAGGGCTGCTCCCACAGGCGATGATATTTTCGTAGTGGAAGTCGATGCCGTTCAACGCGTGAACAAGCGCGATCTGCGCCCCCATCCGTCGATAGAACAAGGTGAGTTCGGCGTTGTTTTCGCAGGCGTGATTGTCGATTTTTTCGATCCAGCAGTGATCGTCACTGCTCACCATTGATGGCGTTTTTGCAGAGAAACACTCGTCCGCGGTTTTCTGGTGCAACAGCATCAGAAGCGAACTATAGAGCTGCGCTTCCCGATTACTTCTCGGCTTATAGACCAGCGATGTACCTGCGATCCGGACGGCGCAAACCGTTTCGCCGTCAGCGTGAGGATCGCCTAATCCGAGTTCGATCGAGTCGATTCGACGGTCTGGCAGATCGAACACCTGCATCAGCACATCAACATCGTCAGCAAAATGGAAGATGATTTTGTACAGGTAAGCCGATGTACCTTCCAAATGTCGAATCAGCAAGTCGGCCAGTACCGGATAGGCCTCCAGGATCGGACCTGTTGCGCCGGCACTCAAGTAATGCTCGAAGCTTTCCAGGTCAGTTTCCACGCCCTCTGATATTCGTGTATTGAGACAATGTACAAGTGACTTTTCAGACAGACGTTTGATACTGGTTAAAACATAGGGCCTGAGACTTGAAAGCAACGATCCGGCATCAAAATGATTGCTAGCCTCTACGTATCTAGCGTCACTTTTAAACACACACTCAAAGTAACCAAGCAAGGCCTCATAAAAACCTTCAAAGGTTTCACGGCGTGCGCTGCTATTGTTACCAGCCTTAGCCAATGAACCAACAAGATGAATCTTTCTTTCAAACTCTTCCAGTGTCGAGTATTTACTTTCTCGCTTGGACTGCTTTCCAAACCAATGAATCAAGTCGGATTTACCCAACCCGAAATAGCGCGTAACGGCACGATCATCCTTATGCAACATATGCAGGGTACTGCACAGAGCATCGACATCGACGTCACGACCTGCACCCGATGCTTCACGCTCTTGAAACGTCAGAATATCAGCCAGCATGCTCTGCCACCTTAACCAGCATGGCGGGTCGGGAGACCCGCCACATGTTACGAGAGGCTTAGCAGCCGAACGTGCAGCCCAGGCTTTCGCAAGTGATTGCAGTTGTCGCCATCACTTCAAGGCCAGCCATCTTGTTGACACCTGCCTTGACGTAGGCTTCGAACTCGCTGGCGAAATCACCCGACATGTCCATAACTTGATCTTTCATATATGTCTCCAGATATAAAATTGCGAGGCGCCCTAAGTGGCACCTGACAAAACTAACACCAGAAAACAAAAACCGACGCATCTGAAAAGCAAACTTAATGTAACGCCATTTAACCCCGCCTCTACAGCACCAACAACCAAAGTCAATCAAACAAAAACATACTGCAATCGTTTAGCACAGATACCAATTCGAGCACCCACTAAATGCTCACTACTGAAAAGTAACAAAACCCTTCCAACTATCGCCCGACATCCATCCACACCTATTTGATGAATGCCGTGCGTCTCAATATTTAACATTTCACTCGGCCGCAACTCGGGCGAACCCTTCACGGATTTTCTCTTCCGGCAAATCATCGGCGATAAACACGATCACGCTTTCACGCACTTCGTCATCGGTCCACTCGGTATCCCAGTCGAAACCGTAAAGCTTCAACACCCCCTGGAACACCATGCGCCGTGGTTCACCCACGATGCTCAGGACACCTTTGTAGCGCAGCAGTTGTTTACCGTGCTCTTCCAGCAGCTCGTTCATGAACTCGCTGAGCTTGTCGATATCCAGCGGCTTGTCAGTGCGCAGCACCAAGCTGGAAATGCGGTCGATGGAAGGGGCCTGGCTCACCGGGCGCAAACTCACACCGCCTCCGAGGTCAGCGTTGAGGTTGAAACCACGCACATCGAGCAGTTCGGCCAGATCGATCTGGCCGTGGTCGACCACGCGGATCGGTGCGCGTCGATTGATGCGGGTCAGGCGCTCGCTCAACGCGGTGAAGGTGGGTTCGTCCACCAGATCACGTTTGCTCACCAGCAAACGGTCGGCGAACCCGATCTGCGCCTGGGCGATGGTCTGGGTCAGGTGGGTCTCGGCGTGCGACGCGTCGACCAGCGTGATGATGCCGTCGAGGATATAGCGCTCGCGCAGCTCTTCATCGATGAAGAAGGTCTGCGCGACCGGCGCAGGATCAGCCAGGCCGGTGCATTCGATCACCAGACGATCGAAGGCGATGTCGCCGCTGTCCAGGCGTTCGAGCAGCAGGTACAAGGCCTTGGTCAGGTCGGTGTGGATGGTGCAGCAGACGCAGCCGTTGGACAGCGTCATCACTTGGACCGGTTCGTCGCCCAGCAGTTGGGTGTCGATACCGGCGTCGCTGAATTCGTTCTCGATCACGGCGACTTTCAGGCCGTGCTCGGCTTTGAGCAGGTGCCGCAGCAGAGTGGTTTTACCGGCGCCGAGAAAGCCGCTGAGGATTGTTACCGGGATGGGAGAGGACAAACTGGATCTCCTGTCTCACAAAATTAAAGTATCAACACAAAATAAATGTGGGAGCTAGCCTGCTAGCGATGACGGACTGTCAATCAACAGTGACGTTGAATGTTCAGCCGCCATCGCGAGCAGGCTCGCTCCCACAGGTTTTGCTGTTAATCCGACAACCGGATCAACAGCACTTCGGCCCACCCTTGCCACCGTAACGGGCTTCCTGACGTTCGCGGAAGAACATCTCGTAGCTCATCACCGGTTTGTCCGGGTGCTTGGTTTGCATGTGCTCGACGTAGTTGTCGTAGTCGGGCATGCCGACCATCAGGCGCGCGGCCTGACCGAGGTATTTACCGAGGCGACTCAGGTCATTGAACATGCTGCAAATCCTCGATTACGCGTCCGGCTGGGCCTGGAACGGCGATTCTTTATCCGTACGTTCTTTTTTACCCCAGGCGGCAATGCCGACCTTGAGCGCATAGAACAGGATACTGAACACCACGAACAGGAACAGCGCGGTCAGCGTTGCGTTGGTGTAGGCGTTGAAAATCACGTGTTGCATCTGATTGATGTCCTTGGCCGGGGCGAGGATCTGACCATTGGCCAGTGCATCGCTGTATTTTCTCGCCAGGGCCAGGAAGCCAATCGCCGGGTTGGCGTCGAACAGCTTAATGAAGCCGGCCGTGGTGGTGCAGATCAGCAGCCAAACGGCTGGCAGCATGGTCACCCAGACGTAGCGCTGGCGTTTCATTTTGATCAGCACGACGGTGCCGAGCATCAGCGCGATACCGGCCAGCATCTGGTTGGAGATACCGAACAGCGGCCACAAGGTGTTGATGCCACCCAACGGATCGACCACGCCCTGATACAGCAACCAGCCCCACATCGCCACGCAACCGGCGGTGGCAATCAGGTTGGCGGTCCAGGATTCGGTACGTTTCAGCGCCGGCACGAACGAGCCGAGCAAGTCCTGCAGCATGAAGCGACCGGCACGAGTACCGGCGTCTACCGCGGTCAGGATGAACAGCGCTTCGAACAGGATCGCGAAGTGGTACCAGAACGCCATGGTGTTTTCACCCGGCAGGACACTGTGCAGAATCTGCGCAATACCGACCGCCAAGGTCGGCGCGCCGCCGGCACGGGCGAGGATGGTGGTTTCACCGATGTCCTTGGCCACCGCCTGCAGGGCTTCCGGGGTAATTGCAAAGCCCCAGCTGCTGACGGTTTGTGCCACAGCCACCACATCACCGCCGACCACGGCAGCCGGACTGTTCATGGCGAAGTAAACGCCAGGCTCGATCACCGAAGCGGCGACCATGGCCATGATCGCCACGAACGACTCCATCAACATGCCGCCGTAACCGATGTAACGGGCGTTGACCTCGTTATCCAGCAGCTTCGGCGTGGTGCCGGAGGAAATCAGCGCGTGGAAACCCGATACCGCGCCACAGGCGATGGTGATGAACAGGAACGGGAACAGACCGCCCTTCCACACCGGGCCCGTGCCGTCGACGAATTGGGTCAGTGCCGGCATTTTCAGCTCGGGCATGGTCACCAGAATCCCGATGGCCAGGGCGACGATGGTACCGATTTTCAGGAACGTGGAGAGGTAGTCACGGGGTGCCAGGATCAGCCAAACCGGTAACGAGGCGGCCACAAAACCGTAACCGACCAGCATCCACGTAATCTGAACGCCATTGAAAGTGAACGCCTTGGCCCACACCGGATCGGCAGCAATTTGCCCGCCGAGCCAGATCGAACCCAGCAGCAGCAATACGCCGACCACGGAGATTTCGCCAATGCGACCCGGGCGGATGTAGCGCATGTAGATGCCCATGAACATTGCGATCGGGATGGTCGCCATCACCGTGAAGATGCCCCACGGGCTTTCAGCCAGAGCCTTCACCACGATCAACGCCAGCACCGCGAGGATGATGATCATGATCAGGAAGCAGCCGAACAGCGCGATGGTGCCGGGGATGCGGCCCATTTCTTCACGGACCATGTCGCCCAGGGAGCGACCGTTGCGGCGGGTGGACATGAACAGGACCATGAAGTCCTGAACGGCACCCGCCAACACCACACCCGCGATCAGCCACAGCGTGCCAGGCAGATACCCCATCTGCGCCGCCAACACCGGACCGACCAGCGGCCCCGCGCCGGCAATGGCCGCGAAGTGGTGACCGAAGAGGATGTGTTTGTTGGTCGGCACATAGTCCAGACCGTCATTGTTAAGCACGGCGGGGGTGGCCCGTCGCGGGTCGAGCTGCATCACATTGTTGGCGATGAACAGACTGTAGTAACGATACGCAACCAGATAGATGGCCACAGCCGCGACCACAATCCACAAGGCATTGATTGCCTCACCTCGGCGCAGTGCCACTACACCCAGGGCGCACGCCCCTACGATTGCCAGCACCAGCCAGGGTAGATGGCGTAGCGGGCTATTATTATTTTTCATTTTATTATTCCAGCCAGAGTGGACAAGAAAGACAGCCACACCGAGTTTAGCTCTCCTGACGGTAAAGGCCATACCCCAACGTTGGTCTAGAGCCGTCCTGGCTGGCAGATTTCAATGATGCGGGTCTATAGTCAGCGAACATCCAGAGGATTGCGCCATGAGCGAGCACCCCGCCAATCGCCGTCGCTTCAAACGTATTGCGTTCGATGCCCGAACCGAGCTGAGCCAGGGTGAATACATCTGGCCGGTGAAGCTGATCGACCTCTCGCTCAAGGGGCTATTGATCGAGCGTCCCGAGCCTTGGCTGGGTGATGCCGGACAGGAATTTTTCGTAGACATCCACCTGAGCGATGACGTCGATATCGAAATGGATGTGCAACTGGCCCATGAAGAAAACGGCCAGTTAGGGTTTGTCTGCCGCCACATCAGCCTGGAGTCGATCCAGCGGTTGCGACGGTTGATCGAGTTGAACCTGGCTGATCCGCAGGAACTGGAGCGGGAGTTGGGCGCACTGATCGAGGTCTGAACAAGCGATGTAGGAGCTGCCGCAGGCTGCGATCTTTGATTTCGGGTGCCGGTCGTATCCATTTAAATCAAAAGATCGCAGCCTGCGGCAGCTCCTATAGGTCTGGCGTTTACTCGAAGAGCGCGTCGAGCGCCTGTTCCAGACGCGTCACGGCAATAATCTGCAATCCCGCTGGCGATTCCTTCGGCGCATTGCCCTTCGGCACGATGGCCCGTTTGAAACCGTGCTTGGCCGCTTCCTTCAGACGTTCCTGACCGCTGGGTACCGGGCGCACTTCGCCGGACAAGCCGACTTCGCCGAACACCAGCAAATCGTGGGGCAGTGGCCGATTGCGCAAACTGGACATGACGGCGGCCATGAGCGCCAGGTCGGAAGCCGTTTCCAGCACTTTCACGCCGCCGACCACGTTGAGGAACACATCCTGATCGTGGGTCGGAATGCCGCCGTGTCGGTGCAGCACCGCCAACAACATCGCCAACCGGTTTTGATCGAGCCCCAGGGTTACGCGTCGAGGGTTGGCCAAATGGCTGTCATCCACCAGCGCCTGGACTTCCACCAGCATCGGGCGGGTGCCTTCCCACGTTGCCATGACCACACTGCCCGGGACTTCTTCCTGCGCACGGGTCAGAAAAATCGCCGATGGGTTGGAGACTTCTTTCAGACCCTTGTCGGTCATGCCGAACACGCCGAGTTCGTTAACCGCACCGAAACGGTTTTTCACCGCCCGCAGCAAACGCAAACGGCCATCGGACTCGCCTTCGAAATACAACACGGTGTCCACCATGTGCTCCAGCACGCGTGGACCGGCCAGCGCGCCTTCCTTGGTGACATGACCCACCAGGAAAATCGCCGTCCCGCTCTGTTTGGCGTAACGCACCAACAATGCCGCGCTTTCGCGCACCTGCGAGACGCCGCCCGGTGCAGATTGCAGTTGCTCGGTGAAGATCGTCTGGATCGAGTCGATCACCATGACCTTGGGTTTTTCAAGACGCGCCGTGGCGATGATGGTTTCAATGCAGGTTTCGGTCATGACCCGCAGCTGATCCTGCGGCAACCCCAGGCGACGTGCACGCATGGCCACTTGCTGCTGGGATTCTTCCCCCGTGACGTACAGGGCCGGCATGCTTTTGGCGAGATTGCACAGGGTTTGCAACAGGATGGTCGATTTGCCGATACCGGGGTCACCGCCGATCAGCACCACCGAACCATCGACGAGGCCGCCGCCCAACACCCGGTCGAGCTCGCTGGACGCGGTGGAGAAACGTGGAATCTCCTCAACGCTGACTTCGGCCAGGGTCTTGATCTGCGCCTGCTGGCCGGTCCACCCCGTGCGCCCGCTGGGCGCCGCTGCCCCGCCGCTTTCCACCATGGTTTCAGTCAGGGTGTTCCAGGCACCGCATTCGCCGCACTGGCCGGCCCATTTCGGGAAGGTTGAGCCGCACTCGGTGCAGCCGTACATGCGCTTGGCCTTGGCCATCTGAACTCCCGGCAAAATCCCGATGATAGCTCAGGTGAGAGCAATCAGCGCCATGCGGTTGTCGGAACGGATGGGGAATTGTATCGATCTGTTCTCAATTTTCGTGACGAGCAAAATCACAACTATTAACTGAAAAAATCGACGGACGAACTTATTGTCGAACAAGGCAAAATGCCTCTACTGCAACTCAAAAAAGCTATACAAATTCTGCACAAGAAACTCCAGTACGCCCAAAGAACAGGCAACAAAACTTATACAAAAATTAACGATCTCAAATATCAGCGTACAAGAATTCAAAAAACATCTGTCACTCTACTTAACAACTTTGGTGCATATAACCGCACATCAGCCATGGATAATATTAAATAGCTGCCCTTCCTAAAATCAACCGAACGAAGTGCCCGACAACCTATATCCGGGTTAAACCGCTCAAGGCCATCAGTTCGAAGTTTTACAGTGAAGCTTACTGCATCTCTATGTGGGTGCCCGCCCTCTTCCCCCCATCATTATCACTCCTCAACATCAGCTCAGAAACCCGGATCCAGATGGGCGAAACCGCCTGATGACGGGGTTGAGCGCTAAACTTTTTGGCACGCGTCCGGTCGATTGCAGGCAAGCATCGTAAGCAGTTGTTTCGGGCAGGATGCACTTGACTGATTTACACTGCGTTCACCAACCTCATCTGTAACAAGGAAATAACCTATGGGCGTGCTTAACGAGTTCAAGGCCTTCGCGGTCAAAGGCAATGTGATCGACATGGCCGTCGGTATCATCATCGGCGCTGCTTTCGGCAAGATCGTGACGTCGTTCGTGGGCGATGTGATCATGCCTCCCATCGGCCTGCTGATCGGCGGCGTGGACTTCAGTGACCTGGCCATTACCCTCAAGGCCGCTCAGGGCGAGGCGCCGGCCGTAGTGCTGGCGTACGGCAAATTCATTCAGACACTGATCGACTTCGTCATTGTCGCCTTCGCGATCTTCATGGGCGTCAAGGCCATCAACCGTCTCAAGCGTGAAGAAGCGGTCGCTCCTACCCTGCCGCCGGTTCCGACCAAGGAAGAAGAGTTGCTGGGCGAGATTCGTGACCTGCTCAAAGCTCAGAACAGACAGCCTTGAATGAATGATTGCTCGAAAACGGCGCCCCCTGAGGCGCCGTTTTTTTTTACCAGAAATTCTCGACGGCGACCTGACCGGGACGGCGGCTGAGACTCAAATGCATGTCTCGCTGCTTAAGCAATTTGCGAGTGTCATCAATCATTTGCGGGTTACCACAGAGCATGACCCGCGAATGCTCTGGGGTCAGTGCTACGCCGGCGGCGCGCTCCAGCTCGCCATTTTCAATCAGCGTGGTGATCCGACCGTTCAGCGCGCCAGGATGCCGTTCTCGCGTCACCGTGTTGATAAGTTGCAGCTTGTGTGCGAATTCCTTCAGATACTCGCGCTGTGCCAGCCCCGCAATCAGCTCCTGATACGCCAGCTCAGCGGATTCGCGCACGCTGTAGACCAGGATGATTCGCTCGAATTTCTCCCAGACTTCAAAGTCCTGCAGGATCGAGAGAAACGGCGCAATGCCGGTGCCAGTAGACAACAGCCACAGATCCCGTCCGTCGACGAAACGGTCAAGCGTCAGGTAACCAAAGGCCTGACGGTCGACCAGCAAGGTATCGCCAACACCGAGTCGGCTCAGTTCGCTGGTGAACTCGCCCCCCGGCACGACGATGGAAAAGAACTCTAGAAACTCGTCATGGGGTGAAGACACCATGGAATAGGCGCGCCAGACGGTGCTGCCATCGGCTTTGGTCACGCCCAGGCGGGCAAACTGCCCTGCACGGAAACGATAGCTGACGTCCCTCGTAGCCCGCAGCGTGAACAGGTTCGGGGTCAATGGCTGGACGTCGAGCAAGGCCTGGCGGGTAAATTTCTCTTCGCTGGCGGTCATAGAGCACTCCATTCAACAAACAGCCCCAGTGTCTCGCAAAGTGAGCGGCAGAAACACCGATGATTTGTGGTGCCTTTGAGCAGCCGAATTAATGCTCATTCTTATTCATGACACTCTTTACTCACATTAAATATCTGGTTAGTTTTGGATAAATAGTATTAACCCCAACATGCAAAACACTCTACCCCTTGGTCAAAGTTTAAGAACCAGACATATGTTTAAAAGAACATTGGCAAAGCAAAAAAATCTCAGCGAACTATAGGAATCGTCCTACACTCCAACTCGCGCCATCCTTTTGGATCCAAGCGCCCCCGAGTAACACTTACACATGGAGCGAATGATGGAACGGTGGAAGGAGCTACAACTCATACAACTATCCAATACCAAGGACATAGAGAGTGCCTACAAGGCCTCCCTGAGTTTTGCGAAAAATATCGGATTTAAATTTTTTGCATTTTCAACAAGTTGTCCGACAAAAAATGAATATTTTCACGACGTGCGCTTTAACAATTTCCCAGCCGACTGGAACAGCGAATATGAAAAAAAGAAGTTCAGCGCAATTGATCCAATAGTGGCTCACTGCAATCAATCAATGCTTCCTGTTCTGTGGAGTGAGGACCTGTTTAACAACACGCCATGGCTATGGGATGCGCTGGAGCAACAAGGCCTGCAGCACGGCTGGTCACAAGCTGTCCATGATGACGATACCGGTTTGCGCAGCATTTTGAGCCTGGCCAGGAGCCACTGTCCGGTCAGCTCGTGGGAGCTGTACGAAAACCTCGGTTTCTCAGTGTTCATTGGCAATCATCTGCATCAATTGATGCTTCAGACGATGCCCAAACTCGCGCAAAAGACGTCGACGGTGCATTTAACGCCCCGGGAAGTCGACGTGTTGAAGCTGGCGGCGGATGGCAAGACCGCCTACGAAAGCGCCAGGATTCTCAACCTCAGTGCTCGCACCATCAATTTCCATGTGCAGGAAGCCATCCGCAAACTAGGGGTCAACAACAAGGTGTCGGCCGTCATTGCTGCTGTCAAGGCCGGCTATATGAACAGCACTGCGATGCGCTGATGCGAAACCTGCGAGTAATCCGATACAAAAAAACGTACCATTCGCGGTCCCATCCTGAGTGATGACGTGTAAGTTTTCCACGCCGTATTCCACTCGGAAGGCCCCGCCCGCCAAGATGCCCCGGGTGCGGATACCCGTTGATTACCCAGAGCCCCGCCCCATGCCTTTGCTCGAAACGCCTTTCGCCAGCCTCGACCTGATCCGCCAGCCCGAACAGCAGAATGAACCGCTGCAAGCCTTCGATGCGGCAGACGAATACCTGCTTAACCATCTGGCCGAACAACAGCCCTCGATCGACACTCGGGTTTTGGTGCTGAACGACAGTTTCGGCGCGTTGGCAGCCAGCCTCGCTGGCAAGGTCAAGGTGCTCAGCAGCGGTGATTCGTTCCTGGCCTTGCAAGGGCTGGAAAAGAATCTGGCCCGCAATGGCCAGGGGTTTGATGCAGTACAGCATGTGCCCGCCAGTGAAGTCGTTGTGGGGCCATTCGACCGGGTGTTGATCCGGGTGCCGAAGACCCTGGCATTGCTGGAGGAGCAGTTGATCCGCCTGCAGGGCCAACTCGCCCCCGGTGCCCAGGTAGTCGCGGGCGCAATGATCAAACATTTGCCGCGCGCGGCCGGTGATTTGCTGGAGCGCTACATCGGCCCGGTACAGGCATCGCTGGCGGTGAAGAAGGCCCGGCTTTTGGTTGCCACAGCTGAAGACAAAACGGCTGCCACGTCACCCTACCCGACGCGCTATCGCCTTGACGAACCGGCCATCGAATTGCTCAACCACGCCAACGTCTTCTGTCGTGAAGGCCTGGACATCGGCACACGGGCATTTCTGCCGCACTTGCCGAAAAACCTCGGCACGGCGCGCGTGGCCGACCTCGGTTGCGGTAACGGTGTACTGGCGATTGCCAGTGCGCTGCAAAACCCTGACGCCCATTACACCTTGGTGGACGAGTCGTTCATGGCCGTTCAGTCGGCAGCCGAGAACTGGCAGGCCGCCTTGGGTGCGCGCGATGTGATTGTGCGTGCCGGGGACGGTTTGGCCGGGCAGGAAGCCCAGTCGCTGGATGTAGTGCTGTGCAATCCACCGTTTCATCAGCAACAAGTAGTCGGCGACTTCCTGGCCTGGCGGATGTTCCAGCAAGCCCGCGAAGCGTTGGTGGTGGGGGGAGCGTTGTATATCGTCGGCAACCGTCACCTGGGTTATCACAGCAAGCTTGCGCGGTTGTTCCGCGGCGTCGAGCAAGTGGCGGCCACGCCGAAGTTCGTGATTCTCAAAGCGCGCAAATAACGGTCAAAAAAAACCCTCCGGTCGGAGGGTTATGAATCCGCGTCCGAAGACGACGGTATGGGATGTCAGTGAGTGGTCAGGCCGGCGGCGTTCATGAACATCCGCATCAGGCTGGCCACGATGAACAGTGCACCGACACTGCCAACCCAGATCAGGGCCAGCCAGCCAAGCCGCTGCCACAGCGGTTTTTTTTCGGCCTCTTTGATGTCGTGCAGGGAATGTTTGCCAGACATGACTCAATTCTCCGTCAAAGCTCGATGGCGTCTGTGAGGACGCCATCGCGAGCAGGCTCGCTCCCACAGGTTCGTGGTGTTGAGGCCTAGTGATAACCGTCTTCGTGGGTGACCTTGCCGCGGAACACGTAGTAGCTCCAGAAGGTGTAGCCCAGGATGAACGGGATGATGAACAGCGTGCCCACCAGCATGAAGCCCTGGCTCTGCGGTGGTGCGGCAGCGTCCCAGATCGAAATCGACGGCGGCACGATGTTCGGCCACAGGCTGATCCCCAGACCGCTGTAGCCGAGGAAGATCAACACCAGCGTCAGCAGGAACGGCGTGTAGTTGGCATTGCGCGCCACTGCGCGAATCAGACCGTACAGCGTCACCAGCACCAGAATCGGCACCGGCAGGAACCAGAACAGGTTCGGCAAGGTGAACCAGCGTGCGGCGATTTCCGCATGGGCCAGCGGAGTCCAGATACTGACGATACCGATCACCGCCAACAACACGAACGCCAGCGGTCGCGCCAGATCATGCATCTGTTCCTGCAACTTGCCTTCGGTCTTCATGATCAGCCAGGTGCAGCCGAGCAACGCATAAGCCACCACCAACGCGGCACCGCAGAACAGGGTGAACGGCGTCAGCCAGTCCAGTGAACCACCAGCGAACTGTCGGTTGACCACCGGTAAGCCATCGATGAACGCCCCCAAAGCAACGCCCTGGAAGAACGTTGCTGCAACCGAACCACCAATGAAGGCCTTGTCCCACAAGTGTCGCTTGTCGTCCTTGGCCTTGAAGCGGAACTCGAACGCCACGCCGCGAAAAATCAGCCCGATCAGCATGAAAATCAGCGGCAGGTACAGCGCCGAGAGCACCACCGAATACGCCAGCGGGAACGCGCCGAACAACGCCGCACCGCCCAATACCAGCCAGGTTTCGTTGCCGTCCCAGACCGGCGCCACGGTGTTCATCATCACGTCACGGTCGGTCTTGCCGGGAATGAACGGGAAGAGAATCCCGATCCCCAGATCGAAGCCGTCCATGACCACGTACATCATGATGCCGAAGATGATGATCACGGCCCAGATCAGCGGAAGATCAATACCCATGATTCAAATCTCCTTGGTCACGGTGTGGTCGGCATCGGTGTGCTCGTCGTCGGCGGCGGACAGCGGACGGGCCGGCGTACGTTTCTGGCCAGGGCCACCGTCGTTGGTTTCCTTGCCTTCGTCGATCTTCGGCCCTTTGCGCACCAGGCGCATCATGTAGCCAAGCCCTGCACCAAACAGCGCGAAATACACCACGACAAACAGGATCAGGGTGATGCTCATCTGCATGAAGCTATGGTTGGACGACGCATCCGCCGTGCGCATCAGGCCGTAGACCACCCACGGCTGGCGACCGATTTCAGTGGTGAACCAGCCAGCGAGAATTGCGATCAGGCCGGACGGCCCCATCCACAACGCCAGGTACAGGAACGGCCGCGAGGTATACAGCTTGTCGCGCTTGCGCAGCCACAGGCTCCACAAACCGGTGAAGATCATCAGGAAGCCCAGGCCCACCATGATCCGGAACGACCAGAACACGATGGTCGAATTCGGCCGGTCTTCGGGCGGGAACTCCTTGAGCGCCGGCACCTGTTTGTCCAGCGAGTGAGTCAGGATCAGGCTGCCCAGATAAGGGATCTCGACCGCAAACTTGGTGCGTTCTTCCTTCATGTCTGGCCAGCCGAACAGGATCAGCGGCGTCGCTTCGTCTCCTTTGTTTTCCCAGTGGCCTTCGATCGCGGCGATTTTCGCCGGCTGATGCTCAAGCGTGTTGAGGCCGTGGAAATCGCCGATGACCGCCTGGATTGGCGCCACGATCAGCGCCATCCACATCGCCATCGAGAGCATGGTGCGGATCGCCGGGTTGTCCTTGCCGCGCAGCAAATGCCAGGCCGCCGAGGAGCCGACGAAGAACGCCGTGGCAACAAACGCCGCCGTGGCCATGTGCATCAAGCGATAGGGGAACGAGGGGTTGAAGATTACGGCCAGCCAGTCGGTGGGAATCACCTGACCGTTGATGATTTCGAAGCCCTGCGGCGTTTGCATCCAGCTGTTGGAGGCAAGAATCCAGAACGTCGATATCAGCGTGCCGATGGCCACCATGACCGTGGCGAAGAAGTGCAGGCCGCGTCCGACCTTGTTCCAGCCGAACAGCATGACGCCCAGGAACCCGGCTTCGAGGAAGAATGCCGTGAGCACTTCGTACGTCAGCAACGGGCCGGTGACCGCCCCGGCGAAGTCCGAGAATCGGCTCCAGTTGGTGCCGAACTGATAGGCCATGACCAGCCCGGAAACCACCCCCATGCCGAAGTTGACGGCAAAGATCTTCGACCAGAAATGGTAGAGGTCGCGATAGGTGTCGTTATGGGTTTTGAGCCACAAACCCTCGAGTACCGCCAGGTAACTCGCCAGGCCGATGGTGATGGCCGGAAACAGGATGTGAAACGAGATGGTGAACGCGAACTGAATTCGGGCGAGATCAAGTGCCTCTAAACCGAACATAAGTCTTCCTCTGTCAGGTAGTACGGCTGCGGGCTGAAAGCCTGCACCCACGGCCCCCACGGATATGGAGTGTGGCGAATCTCTATTTGTTCTTTTTTTTCGCGCCTCACAACGCAGGGCGTCTGGCCAACTGGCCGCCGGATCAACTCCCTTGTGAGGGTTTTGATCTGGATCAAGCAACGTTGAAAGAGTAGTCCCAATTTCGGGGATGAACCGCGTGGTCTTTTGCCGCGTGACAAGTTGCCTCACGGATCCTCAAAGACCTGTAGCAGCTGCCGAAGGCTGCGTTCGGCTGCGCAGCAGTCGTGCTCTCATGCTGTTCGGGTAACCTGAGTCGCCTGGATTTGCGACTGCTTCGCAGCCGAACGCAGCCTTCGGCAACTGCTACAAGGGGTACGACTCTCGATCGGTATCTAGCTAACTAAATTTTTCGTCATGGCAACTTCCTGTTACAGGTTGGTGATAACCTCGCCCTTCACCTCCTCCAGATTTGCCGCAGATGCCCAGCCAAGAGCCCTTGCTGTTACGTCACCACCGTCCTTTCCTCGCGTTCTGGCTGGCACGGGTTTTTACCGCCAGCGGTTTTCAGATGCTCACCGTGGCCATTGGCTGGAATCTCTACCAATTGACCGGCAACGTGCTCGATCTGGGCCTGGTCGGGTTGGTGGAGTTCGCGCCGCGTGTGCTGTTCATGCTGCACACCGGGCATGTCGCCGACCGCTATGACCGCCGCAAAGTCGCGGCCATCTGCCAGTCCCTGCAAGCGCTGATCGCCCTGTCACTGGCGATTGGCAGCGCGACAGACCATGTCACCCGCGAGATGATCTTCATCCTTGCCTTCCTGCTCGGTGCCGCCCGTTCCTTCGAGATGCCGACCACCCAGGCGTTGCTTCCGAGCATCGTGCCCAGCGCCCTGTTTCCAAGGGCGGTCGCCGCCGCGCAGTCGGCGCAGCAGTCGGCAACCATCGTCGCCCCGGCGCTCGGCGGTTTGCTCTATGCGTTTGGCAGCGTGTGGGTCTACGGCCCGACGGTGGTCCTGTACATCATCGCCTGTGGGTTGATGCTCAATTTGCCCGCCCGGCAAACGCCGCTGAACAAGGGCAAAGCCACACTGGATTCGCTGCTCGCGGGGATCCGCTTCATTCGCAGTCGTCCGGATATTCTCGGGGCAATTTCCTTGGATCTGTTCGCGGTGTTGCTGGGCGGCGCAACGGCGCTGCTGCCGGTGTTCGCCAAGGACATTCTGCTGACCGGCCCGTGGGGACTCGGCCTGCTGCGCTCGGCGCCGGCGGTGGGCGCGCTGCTGATGTCGCTGTTCCTCGCGCGGTTTGCCGTGGAGCGCAATGTCGGGCGAGTGATGTTCACTGCCGTGGGCGTGTTTGGCGTGGCGACCATTGCCTTCGGCCTGTCGACCTCATTCTGGTTCTCGCTGGCGGTGCTGGTGGTACTGGGCGCGGCCGACATGATCAGCATGGTGATCCGCGCCTCGTTCGTGCAACTGGAAACCCCCGACGAAATGCGCGGCCGGGTGAGCGCGGTGAATGGCCTGTTCATCGGCGCTTCAAACCAGTTGGGCGAATTCGAATCCGGCCTGACCGCCCATTGGTTCGGCACCGTGCCGGCGGTGGTCATGGGGGGTATCGGTACGCTGGTGGTGACCGGGACCTGGATCAAACTGTTCCCGACCCTGGCTAATCGCGACCGCATGCATGTACCCGCAGAAGAAACGAAGGTCTGATCAGCTAAACCAATAACTCCGCGGCCACCGTCACCCGTGTGGCTTTACCGCAAAGTTGCTCCACCAGGGTCAGGGCGAACGCCAATGCTGCACCTGAACCCTGGGCGGTGACGCAGTTGCCATCGACCACCACCGGTTGATCGACAAAGTTACAGCCCGACAGCTGATGACTGGCCGAAGGCAGGCAAGTCATGCGCCGTTGGCGCAGGACACCAAAGGCTTGCAGCGCGACGGCAGGCGCTTCGGCGATACCCGCGAACAACCGACCGGCCGCGGCCTGGTCTTTGATCAGCTGTTGCAACGGTTGATGGGCGGCCAGGTGCTGCGTCCCAACGGCGCCTCCCGGCAGAACGATCAGGTCAAAGGGTTGGGCCAGTAAGTCCACCAGCATGGCGTCAGAGGTCAGGCGTGTACCACGGGCACAGGTGAGCATGCGTCGACCTTCGATGCTGGCCACCACCACTTCAACCTTGGCACGGCGCAGGACATCGATCAGGGTCACGGTTTGCAAGTCGTCAGTGCCCTCGGCGAGGGTAATCAAAGCTCGAAAGGTCATGGGAACAATCCACAGGAGAGTTCTTCAAGCGTAGTCAGCTTTCCTGACGCTTGTTCGAGCACACGTCGTTACCTGATGTAAACGCTACTTGATGTAAAGCTGCGTCGACATCGTGTTGCCCGGCGCGTTGATGGACGTGTTGCTGAAGGTGAAGGTGCCTTCCTGCTTGCCGGCCAGATTGAAGATGTACACATAGCCGACGGTCTTTTCCCCGGGGCCGCAGGTTGTCAGGTTGCCATTTTTGAACGCGCAAACCGGCGTGCGGGTGCCATTGACGTCGAAACCGTCCAGACCGACATGGGGTTCACGGCCATAACCCACTTCCAGGACATAAATGGTGATGTTCGGGCCGCTGTGATTACAACGGGTCTGCGCTTGGCCCTCGGCGATGTCTTCAACGCCACAGGAAGGCGAGGCGACCTTGAGCACTTTCAACTGCGTCAACGGCGCCGCCGTAGCAGCCACCGCGGTTTGCGCCCCGAACAACGCCATCAACACGGCGAAAATGCCCATCAGATGCTTTTTCATACAAGACCTGTCCACCGCAAAAAACCAGCGCGCAGTATGGCCGGTTTGAACAAAACGCAAAACATCGACGACGATCACCGCCATAAGCAGCCATAACCGTAAGCGGCTGGTATGATGCGCGGCTTTTTCCGGCCCACAGTAATTTCCCAGGCGCGTTCAGCGGTCTGTGCTTTGCTGTTGAGGTCGATACATTCACGGCGCCGGGCGCGCCACGGGGAGCAGACATGCTGGAAAGGCTGTTTCAACTCAAGGCACACAACACCAACGTGCGGACCGAGATTCTGGCGGGCGTCACGACTTTCTTGGCCATGGCCTACATTCTGTTCGTCAACCCGAGCATCCTCGGCGAGACCGGCATGGACAAGGGTGCGGTGTTCGTCGCCACCTGCCTGGCAGCCGCTATCGGCTCCACGGTCATGGGCCTGATCGCCAACTACCCGATCGCGCTCGCGCCGGGCATGGGCCTGAACGCCTTCTTCACCTACACCGTGGTCTTGCACATGGGCCACACCTGGCAAGTGGCGCTGGGGGCGGTGTTCATCTCGGCGGTGTGCTTCTTCCTGCTGTCGATCTTCCGCATCCGTGAATGGATCATCAACAGCATCCCGCTGCCGCTGCGCTCGGCGATTGCTGCCGGTATCGGCCTGTTCCTGGCGCTGATCGCCCTGCACAACGCCGGCATCGTGGTCAGCAACCCGGCGACCATGGTCGGTCTCGGTGACCTGAAACAACCGGCGCCGATCCTCGCGACCCTCGGTTTTGCCCTGATCGTTGCCCTTGAAGCGCTCGCTGTACGCGGTGCGGTGCTGATCGGCATTCTGGTGGTGACCATCGCTTCCATCGCTCTGGGCTTCACCCCGTTCGGCGGCGTGATGTCGATGCCACCATCGCTGGCCCCGACCTTCCTGCAACTGGACATCAAGGGCGCGCTGGACATCGGTCTGGTCAGCGTGATCTTTGCCTTCCTGTTCGTCGACCTGTTCGACAACTCCGGCACCCTGATCGGCGTTGCCAAGCGTGCCGGACTGATGGGCAAGGACGGTCATATGCCGAAAATGGGCCGCGCCCTGATCGCCGACAGTACGGCGGCAATGGCCGGCTCCCTGCTGGGCACCTCGACCACCACCAGTTATATCGAATCCGCCGCCGGCGTGAGTGCCGGGGGCCGCACCGGCCTGACCGCCGTTGTCGTCGCGTTCCTGTTCCTGCTGGCGCTGTTCTTCTCGCCACTGGCCGCCAGCGTTCCGGCCTTCGCCACCGCACCGGCACTGCTGTTCGTCGCCGTGCTGATGACATCCGGCCTCGCCGAAATAGACTGGGACGACATTACCGTCGCCGCGCCGGTGGTGATCACCGCGCTGGCCATGCCGTTCACCTACTCCATCGCCAATGGCATCGCCTTCGGTTTCATTGCCTGGACCGCCATCAAACTGATGTCCGGTCGCGGCCGTGAGCTGAACCCGGCGCTGGTGATCCTGTCGATTCTGTTCGTGATCAAGCTGGGTTGGTTCAACGCATGACTTTTGATTCCCAGGCCTACGCCGTTCAGCTCGAAGACAAGGTCACGCGTTTGCGTGACCTGCTGGCCCCGTTCGATGCACCGGAGCCGGCCGTTTTCGATTCGCCACTGAAAAACTTCCGCCTGCGTGCCGAATTCCGCCTGTGGCGCGAAGCCGGCGAGCGTCACTACGCGATGTTTTCCCAGGAAGACAAACGCACGCCGATCCTGATCGAAGAGTTCCCGATCGCCAGCCTGCGCATCAATGAACTGATGCCCAAGCTCAAGGCCGCGTGGCAAGCCAGTGCGCCCCTGAGCCACAAGCTGTTCCAGGTAGAGTTCCTGACCACCCTGGCGGGCGATGCGATGATCACCCTGTGCTACCACCGTCCGCTGGACGAGCACTGGCACGCAGCGGCGTCGAAACTGGCGGCGGATCTGAACGTCAGCATCATCGGCCGTTCTAAAGGCAAGCGCGAAGTCATCGGTCACGATTACGTGGTCGAGAAGCTGGAGGTCGGCGGCCGCACCTTCAGCTATCGCCAGCCTGAAGGCGCCTTCACCCAGCCCAACGGCACGGTGAACCAGAAGATGCTCAACTGGGCGTACGACGCGCTCGGTGATCGCAGCGACGACCTGCTGGAGCTATATTGCGGCAACGGCAACTTCACCCTGCCGCTCGCCACCCGCGTGCGTAAAGTGCTGGCCACCGAAATCAGCAAGACCTCGGTCAACGCAGCCTTGAGCAACCTCAGCGAAAACGCCGTGGGTAACGTCACCCTGGTGCGTTTGTCCGCCGAAGAGCTGACCGAAGCCCTCAACGAAGTGCGGCCGTTCCGTCGCCTGCACGGCATCGACCTCAAGAGCTACGAATTCGGCAGCGTCTTCGTCGATCCGCCGCGCGCCGGCATGGACCCGGACACCTGCGAGCTGACCCGCCGCTTCGACAATATCCTGTACATCTCCTGC
This sequence comes from Pseudomonas azerbaijanoccidentalis, assembly GCF_019145495.1. Taxonomy (GTDB): domain Bacteria; phylum Pseudomonadota; class Gammaproteobacteria; order Pseudomonadales; family Pseudomonadaceae; genus Aquipseudomonas; species Aquipseudomonas azerbaijanoccidentalis. Next base: position 91,666 of record NZ_JAHSTU010000010.1, read on the forward strand.
AACCCGGAAACCCTGGCGGCCAACATCGCCCAATTGCACGACACCCACCGCATTACCCAATGCGCGATGTTCGACCAGTTCCCGTGGACCCATCACATGGAATCCGGGGTTTTGCTGACCCGGCGGTGAGCGCTCATGCCGTAAACAAAAAAACCGTCTTGATGACGGTTTTTTTGTTTTCAATGCCAATCAACCCGGCTGGTTTTTTCGGAACTCAGTCGTGGTAATGCCCTTGTATCCCCAGTTATCGGTGTCGATTTCTTCGATCACGATATGGGTCAGCTCTGGCGGCTTGCCGAGCACGCGTTGCAGGGTCTCGGTGATTTCGGCGATGACTTGGGCTTTCTGCTCCCGGGTAACGCCGTCACGGGTGATGCGTACGCTGACGAAAGGCATGTTGCTTCTCCTGCTCGCTGGTTGAGAAAGGTTACATACGTTGAAGCGACTGTATCTGTGCGCGGACATTTGAGAAATACTGACCCGAACACTTCATTTGATCCTCGGTGTAATCAATCATGCAACGACAATTCGACGATCTTCAACTGGGCAGCATCGAGCTGTTTTGCCTGGCCGCCGAGGCTGGCAGTTTCACGGCGGCGGCATTGGTAGCGGGCGTCACGCCGGCGGCGGTGAGCCGTTCGGTGTCGCGCATGGAGGAGCGTCTGGGCGTGCGGCTGTTTGCGCGCACCACGCGCAGCGTCAAGCTGACCGACAGCGGTCGGCGCTATTACGAAGAATGCCGCCAGGCGTTGGCGCAACTGGTCGAAGCCCAGCGCGAGGTCATGGGCCAGCAGCAGGTGCCGTCGGGGACGCTGCGCATCAGCATCCCCACCACCTACGCCCACCATCGCATCCTGCCGCTGCTGCCGGCCTTTCGCGCGCGGTTCCCGGATGTGAAGGTCGAGTCGCACATCAGCAATCGCAACATTGATTTCGTGGGTGAAGGTTATGACCTGGTCATTCGCGTGCGCGCCATTCCGGATTCCGGCCTGATCGCCCGGCCGCTGGAGGACGCCGAACTGGTGATGATCGCCAGCCCCGATTACCTCAAGCGTGCTGGCACACCGCAAACCCTCGACGACTTGCCACAACACGAATGCATTCAGTACGAACTGCCCAGCAGCGGCAGGCGCATTGCGTGGTTGTTCAATGACAACGGCGTGCAGCGCGAGATTCTGGCCGAGGGCAACTTCGTGTGTTCCGACGATGTGCTGGGTGGCGTGACTCTGGCCAAACATGGCGCCGGTCTATTCCAGACCTATCGCTTCATCGTCGAAAAAGAACTGGCCGAGGGTTCGTTGGTGCAAGTGCTCAAGCCTTATGGCGGGCGTTCACGGCCGTTTACGTTGTTGTATCCGCAGAGTCGGCATATGCCTCTGCGATTGCGGGCGTTCATTGATTTTTTGGTTGAGCATTTGCCTCGTTAAAAGATCGCAGCCTGCGGCAGCTCCTACAGGGGAACGCGTTTCAAATGTAGGCGCTGCCGCAGGCTGCGATCTCTTTTCTGTCCGATCACCGCACACAAAACGCCCACGAACCGGCTCTTCAATTGACCAAAGTAACCATCTAGTACAATTTATCTCCACAGGCCGAAACCTACGGCCATGCTAAAAATAATAAGTGGAGATACTTTGATGACCCCCATCATTCTGGTGCTCAACGGCCCGAATCTGAACCTGCTCGGCACCCGCGAACCGGCCACCTACGGCCATGAAACCCTGGCGGATATTTCGGCGTTGTGTGGCCGCGCCGCCGAAGAGTTCGGCTTGGCGGTGGAATTTCGCCAGACCAACCATGAAGGCGAATTGCTCGACTGGATTCACGCCGCCCGGGGTCGTTGCGCCGGGATCGTGATCAACCCGGCCGCCTGGACTCACACGTCGGTCGCGATCCGCGACGCTCTGGTCGCCAGCGAGCTGCCGGTGATCGAAGTTCACCTGTCCAACGTCCACGCCCGTGAAGCGTTCCGTCACCATTCCTTTGTGTCAGCCATTGCCACCGCGGTGATGGCCGGTTTCGGCAGCCATGGCTATCGCCTGGCGCTTGAGCACTTCAGCCAACGTCTGAAAGGGTGAGCATTGTGAGCCAGAACCCAGCGGTATTGGCCGGACTGATCGGCGCCGGCATCCAGGCTTCCCGCACCCCGGCATTGCACGAGCATGAAGGCGATGCCCAGGGCTTGCGTTACCTCTATCGCCTGATCGACCTCGATCAGTTACAACTCGACAGCACTGCCCTGCCCGACCTGTTAATGGCCGCCGAGCGCATGAACTTCACCGGGTTGAACATCACCTTCCCGTGCAAGCAGGCGATCATCCCGCTGCTCGACGAATTGTCGCCAGAAGCCCGTGGCATCGGTGCGGTAAACACCGTAGTCCTCAAGGACGGCAAGCGTATCGGCCATAACACCGATTGCCTGGGTTTTGCCGAAGGTTTTCGCCGGGGCCTCAATGGCGTTGCCGTTCAGCGCGTCGTGCAGATGGGTGCCGGCGGTGCCGGTGCAGCGGTGGCCCACGCGTTGTTGAGTGAAGGCGTTCAACAACTGAGCATATTCGACGTAGAACTCAGCCGCGCCCAGAGCCTGGCCGACAACCTCAACCAACATTTCGGCAGCGCTCGTGCAGTGGCCGGGCATGATCTGGCGCTGACCCTGGCCGAGGCTGACGGTCTGGTGAACACCACGCCGATGGGCATGAAAAAACTGCCCGGCATGCCGGTGCCGGTCGAATTGCTTCGGGCTGAACTGTGGGTGGCGGAGATTGTGTATTTCCCGCTGGAAACCGAACTGCTTCGCAACGCCCGCGCGCTGGGCTGCCGAACGCTGGATGGCGGTAACATGGCGGTGTTTCAGGCGGTGAAGGCGTTTGAACTGTTCAGCGGCATAGCGCCGGATGCCCAGCGAATGCTGGCGCATTTTCAAAGCTTGAATGGTTGAAAAGCAAAAGATCGCAGCCTGCGGCAGCTCCTACGGATCAATGCGATCCCGTAGGAGCTGCCGCAGGCTGCGATCTTTTTCAGGCCTGCAAGTAACGCAATACCGACTCGCAAATCATCTCCCGATGACGCTGCTTGATGCTTTCATCCGGCAGATCAATCTGAAAAATCTCACCAAACGTGTGGCGGTTCGAGACGCGGTAGAAGCAGAACGAACTGATCAACAAATGCACATCCAACGGATCAAGTCCGCGACGGAACACCCCCTGCTCGGCGCCACGACGCAGAATCTCGCCCAGTGAATCGAGGATGGTGTTGTTCATCGCCTTGATCGCATCGGAGCGCTTCACATACTCGGCGTTGTGAATGTTCTCGATGCTGACAATACGCACGAAATCGACGTTGCGATCATGGTGGTCGAAGGTGAATTCCACCAGTCGCCGAATCGCCTCCACCGGTTCCAGTTCCGCCAGGTGCAGGCGGTTTTCCGTGTTGCGGATGTCGCCGTAGAGCTTTTCCAGAACCTCGACGTAGAGCTGTTCCTTACTGCCGAAGTAGTAATAGATCATGCGCTTGGAGGTATGGATGCGCTCGGCGATCGCATCGACGCGGGCGCCGGAAAGCCCCTGCTGAACGAACTCGACAATCGCTTCCTGAAGGATGTTCTCGCGGGTTTTTTCCGGGTTGTTCTTGCGACTCTTGCGCGGCTCGGCCGTTGGTGGCTCGGGCGCTACGGAGAGTTCTGAAGTTATTGTCATTGCGGGCTCACGGCCATCACTGCACAGGCTGGCGATTATGAGCCGCGCCGCACGGTGAAGGAAGCCGTGCGGCTGCGGTTTGTCGGCGTGTTTACGATTTTCCTACAACTTTGCCTGACGTACGGCACCGCTTCGGGATTTGGCCATGGCCGCCAACCGCACCGCCACGTTGGCCGCGCCGTAACCGGCATAGCCGTTCTTGCGCTGAATGATCTCGAAAAAGAACCGCCCCTCGAACGGCTCGGTGTACACGTGAAACAGTTCGCCGCCCTGGGGATCACGGTCGTACAGCACGTTGTAGTAGGCCAGCTCACTGAGGAACTCGTCGTCGAAATCGAAACGTGCCGCCAGGTCATCGTAATAGTTGAGCGGGATATCCAGCAGCGGCACGCCCGCCTCTTTGGCGCGGCTGACCTGGGCAAAGATGTCGTCGCAATCAAACGCGATGTGATGCACACCGGAGCCGCGATAACTCGACAGCGCATGTGAGATCGCGGTGTTGCGGTTCTCGGAAATGTTCAGCGGCAAGCGGATCGAACTGTCGCGGCTGCGCAATGCGCGGCTCTTTACCAGGCCGTAAGGATCCGGCAGCACCACTTCATCATCTGCCTCGAAATCAAGCAGGCTCTTGTAGAACAGCACCCAACTGTCGAGGCTGTCGGCCGGCAAGGCCATGGCCATGTGGTCGATACGCTTGAGGCCGCCGCTGACCGGCGCATCCGCCAGCAGATTGAAGTCGGTGCCGTAGACGTCGGCCTCCTGGTCCACCAAGTAAATCAGGCTGCCATCCGGCGCGCGCACGGCGGCGAGTTCCAGTTCGTTCGGGCCGACAAGCCCGCGATAGGGCTGGCCTTTGTAAGCCACGGCCCGGGCCAGTGCACTGGCGCTGTCCTTGACCCGCACGGCGGTGGCGCACAACGACGGACCGTGCGCCTCGAAGAAACTGTGAGCGAACGAATACGGTTCAGAGTTGAGGATCAAATTGATATCGCCCTGGCGCAGCAAGCTGACGCTCTTGGAGCGATGCTGGCCCGCCTTGACGAAGCCCAGGCGCTCCAGCCAATGGGAAAGCTTGGCACCGAGGCTTTCGTCAACGGCGAACTCAAGAAACTCGATACCGTTGTATTCGCTGGCCTTCGGCGTCTCGAACAGAATCTCGGTATTGGCGACGGATTTCGCTTCCTGGGCCAGACGCTCGCGGGTCTTCTCTTCGAGATACAGCAACGAGCGCAAACCGTCAGCGGCGTTGGCCCGTGGCGGTGCGGCACGGAACCCGTCGTTGAAGATTTCCAGCGACAGCGGCCCGGTGTAGCCGCTCTTGATGATCGGCGCGAGGAAGCCCGGCAGATCGAACTCACCCTGACCGGGGAAGCAGCGGAAATGCCGGCTCCACTCCAGCACGTCCATGGCCAGGATCGGTGCGTCGGCCATTTGCACGAAGAAAATCTTGTCGCCGGGAATCTCGGCAATCGCGCTCGGGTCGCCCTTGAGCGACAGCGTATGGAAGCTGTCGAGCAACACGCCGAGGTTTGGATGATCCGCCTGACGAACAATGTTCCACACCTGTTGCCAGGTGTTCACATGCCGGCCCCAGGCCAGCGCTTCGTAACCGATACGCAGGCCACGGGCGCCGGCGTGTTCGGCCAGCAACCGCAAATCATCGACTAAAATCTGTTCATCACCCACGGAATCGACCGAGGCGTTACTGCACACCAGCACCAGATCCGTGCCCAGCTCCTGCATCAGGTCGAACTTGCGTTCGGCCCGCTCCAGATTGCGCGACAGGCGGTCGCGGCGGCAGCCTTCGAAGTCGCGGAACGGTTGAAACAGGGTGATGGCGATCCCGAGATCGGCGCACATCTGTTTAATTTCCCGCGGGCTACCGTCGTAGTAGAGAAGGTCGTTCTCGAAAATCTCGACACCGTCAAAACCGGCAGCGGCAATGGCTTCGAGTTTTTCCGGCAGGGTACCGCTCAAGGAAACGGTGGCAATGGAACGCTGCATGTTTCGACTCCCGGTGGTGGAGGCAATCTTGTTAGGGACATCGCACGCTGGCTCTGTGCAGGAGCTGTCGAAGGCTGCGATCTTTTGATTTCGTTTTTCAAGATCAAAAGATCGCAGCCTTCGGCAGCTCCTACGGAGAATGCGTTTAGCTTTGAGTGAATTATTGGCCGTGGAATTCCACACAGCAATTTAAAGTGTACTACCCGGTTAGTTTTGCGTGCGATTATCGAACACAATGGCCTTTCGCGAATTGACGATTTTTTGCTCACTGCGCAACATCGTCATCACATTGCGTCCTGCCAAGAACCACCGGTCGTAGTGATTAACAACTGTTCGACGACCCAGAACACCACATAACAAATTCAAAAACGGGTGGTACACATGATTCCTTCCCAAAGCTCTCGCATGGCTCCGGCCGTGAGTGTCACCGCCGGCGGTATCGGCGACAAAATCCGCGGCGCCATGGCCGTCGGCAAGACCCGTTGGGGCATGCTGGCGCTGGTGTTCTTCGCAACCACTTTGAACTACATCGACCGCGCCGCCCTTGGCGTCATGCAGCCCATCCTTGCCAAGGAAATGAGCTGGACGGCGATGGATTACGCCAACATCAACTTCTGGTTCCAGGTCGGTTACGCCATCGGCTTCGTGCTGCAAGGCCGTTTGATTGACCGGGTCGGCGTCAAGCGCGTGTTCTTCTGCGCCGTGCTGCTCTGGAGCCTGGCAACCGGTGCCCACGGTCTGGCCACTTCGGCGGTCGGTTTTATGGTTTGCCGATTCATCCTCGGCCTGACCGAAGCCGCCAACTACCCGGCCTGCGTGAAAACCACGCGTCTGTGGTTCCCGGCGGGTGAGCGTGCGGTGGCGACCGGCATTTTCAACGCCGGCACCAACGTCGGTGCGATGTTCACCCCAATGCTGCTGCCATTGATCCTGCACGTCTGGGGCTGGCAAGCCGCGTTCCTGTGCATGTCGGCACTGGGCGGTATCTGGCTGTTATTCTGGGGCCTGAAGTATTTCAACCCGGAAGATCACCCGAGCGTTAAACAGTCGGAACTGGACTACATCCAGAACGAAGTCGAACCGGAACAAACCCGCGTACCGTTCTCGAAAATCCTGCGCATGCGTGGCACCTGGGCCTTCGCCCTCGCCTACTCGATCACCGCGCCGGTGTTCTGGTTCTACCTGTACTGGCTGCCGCCGTTCCTCAATCAGCAATACAACCTGGGCATCAACGTGACCCAGATGGGCATTCCGCTGATCATCATCTACCTCACCGCCGACTTCGGCAGTGTTGGCGGCGGCATCCTCTCCTCGTTCCTGATCGGCCGCGGCGTGAATCCGATCAAGGCGCGGTTGATGTCCATGTTCCTGTTCGCCTGCTGCATCATCGGCGTGATCATGGCGGCCGGTTCCAGCAATCTGTGGGTCGCGGTGGCCGCCATCTCCCTGGCTATCGGCGCGCACCAGGCCTGGACCGCCAACATCTGGAGCCTGGTGATGGACTACACGCCCAAGCACATGATGAGCACGGTGTTCGGTTTCGGCGGCATGTGTGCGGCGATTGGCGGGATGTTCATGACCCAACTGGTCGGCCACATCCTGACCGTCACCAACAACAACTACACCGTGCTGTTCACCCTGATTCCGGCGATGTACTTCATCGCACTGATCTGGATGTACTTCATGGCACCGCGCAAGATCCCGACCGTCACCGACTAAACCTCGGCGCATTAACTCTGTGGGAGCCAGCCTGCTGGCGATAGCGAACTGTCATTCAACATTGATGTTGCCTGACCTACCGCCATCGCCAGCAGGCTGGCTCCCACAGTTGTTTTCGGTGACCTTCTATTTACGGCTTTGCTGCCACGCGGCCGCCAAGCCGCTGCAGCAGATCACGGCAATGCCGATCACCGTGGTCAGCGTCGGCGTGTGGGAGAACAGCAGCCAGCCCAACAGGCCGGCAAAGATGATCTGGCAATAGCTGAACGGTGCCAGTAATGCCGGTGCAGCGAGGCGGAAAGCCTGGGTCAAAAACAGGTGCGCCGTCATCCCGCAGGCGCCCAGCGCCAGCATCATCGCGCCGTGCGCAACGCTCGGGGTTTGCCAGAAGAACGGCACCATGGCACTCATCACCAACGTGTTGCACAACCCCGCAAAGAAGTTGCTGGTGGTCGGGCTGTCGATCTCGGCGAGCTTGCGCGTGAGTAATTGGTAGAAACAGAAAAACAGTGCCGAGCAGAAGGGCAACAACACCGCCGGGGTAAACAAATCACCGCCGGGGTGAACGATGATCAGCACGCCGACAAAACCGCAAATCACCGCCAGCCATTGCCCGCGTGTAACCCGCTCGCCCAGTAACGGCACCGACAGTGCCGTCACCAGCACCGGTGCCAGGAAGTTCACCGAGGTGGCCTCAGCCAGCGGGATGTACATCAACCCGGTGGTGAAAAACAAACTGGTGCCCAGCAGGCACAGTGCGCGAATCAATTGCAGCAGCGGTCGCTTCGTGCGTAAAACCCGCAGCCCGGATTGCGGCAGAAAAATCCCGGCCATCAGCAACGTGTGCACCACGTACCGCGCCCAGACCACCATGACGATCGGATAGAACCCGGAGAGGTATTTGGAGAAGGCGTCGTGACTGGAAAACAGGAAGGTTGCGACAATGATCAGCAAGATCCCCTTGAAGGGCTGATTGACGCCGGAAAGCGGGGTGCTGACGGTCATTGGGTTTCCTTACTTAAAGTCAAAAACATCACCGGCCAGCCACGCTCCGCCAAGTCAGCCTAGAACCTGAGGGAGCGGGCTTGCCCGCGATAGGTGCGCAGCCCCGCTTACATCCGCGCCAACAATTCACGGGTTTTATCCAACGCCATCTGTGCCCGGTCCAGTCCGCTCACACCCTGCTCCAGCAACTGCACCGTGGGAATTTCCAGGCTCAATGGAATGTTAGCCGGCAAACAGCGCAACAACCCTGGCAGGTCACAATCGCCATCACCTGGAAAACGTCGCTCGTTACGCGCCTGACGCAAAATCTCGGCCATGTCCGCCGGTCGCGGTCCGGCAACGTCGCACAACTGGGCATACCGTAACCGTGAAGGGGCAACGCTGGCCAGATCTTCCAGGCGTGAACCGGAACGATCGAAGTGAAATGCGTCCACCAACACCGCACCATTTTCGCGCCCGGCGTTCTCGACGATACGCACCGCTTGTTGCAGATCACGCGCATCGGTCCAGGGCATGAACTCCAGATGCGGATGCAATCCGTAAGGTGCCGCCAGATCACATAGCCGGGCGAAATTTTCCGTTAGCCGTTGCTCGTCGGAATCGTTACCGGCCACCAGCAACTCACTGGCACCGAATTCGGCGCCGACCGCCAGAATTTTCTCGAAGCTGGCCACATCGGTCTCCGGTTTCAAACGCAGGATTTCAACATCCAGCACACGGATGCCCGTATCCCGCAGGCGCGCCAGGGTCTGACGGCGTAAATCGGCATCGGTCACCAAGGCAAAATGATGTTCCTCCGCTGTCGCCGGCACCAGCCGCAAACCGACATGGCTGTAACCGGCCCGCGCAGCGACCTCGACCATCTCTGGCGGAGACAGCTCCAGCACGGTCAGACTGGCGAGGGAAAAGATTCGTTCGCTCATGTTCAATCCTCAATCAACGACGGTGCGCAGGCACGGCCGGTTTCGGCGGCTTCGCGAATGGCTTCGATCAGCGCCAGCGTTCGGGCAGCATCGGCAGCACTCACCAGCGGCTCGACCTCTCGACGCGCAACGCACACGAAATGCTGCAACTGCAAACGCAGGGCTTCATCGGCGCTGAATGTTTCCTCCGTCGTCTGCAACGGTTGATGCCAGCCGCCATCGACCTCGTTGTAGTGCCAGCGTTTGAGTTGCGGGATGCTCAGCGCCCCACCGGTTCCGGCCAGCAAATAACACGGCTGATCGGCCTGACGCGGATACACGGGGTTCTCCCCCGAATCCAGCTCCCAACTCCAGGGCGCCGCCACCGCATCGGAGCCGGTCAGGCTGCCCAGTGCGCCGTTATCGAATTGCAGCAACACCGCTGCACAATCCTCGTTGGCAAACCCGCGCACGGCGTTGTTGGTAATGGCCTGGACCTGGCGCACTTCACCGCACAAATGCCGTAGCAAATCGAGGTCGTGGATCAGGTTGGTCAACAACATGCCGGCACCCGGTTCACGGCGCCAGGCGGTTTCGAAGTAACTGTCGGGTTTGCGCAACTGCCAGAGCGCCGTCACTGTCGTCAGCCGACCGAGGGCGCCATTGCGGACGAGTTCGTGAGCCCGGGCAATCAGCGGATTGTGGCGCCGATGATGACCGACCAGCACCGGTACGCCGCTCGCCTTCGAAGCCGCCACCAATGCTTTGGCCTCATCGAGGTGCACGCCCACCGGTTTTTCCAACAGCACCGGGACGCCGACCGCCAGGCAATCGAGCGCGGTGCTGACGTGCAAGGTGTTCGGGTTGGCAACGATGACCGCATCCGGCTTCGCCTGCTCCAGCATCTGATGGTGATCAGCGAAATACCCTACCCCCATTCGGCGGCGAGCGCGGCCGCTTGCGATCCGGGGTCGGCCACCGCACAGAGGGTCGCTTCAGTCAGGGTTTTCAGATGCTGGTAATGCTGCTGGCCCATGTTGCCGGCGCCAATCAGCGCGATTCGAAGGGGTGAATTCAAAATGCGGTCCTCTTGTGGTTCTTGTTGGAAGAATGACTTCCATTAATTTAGAACCGAGTTCCACAATCTTACATGGACCGAGATTGAAAGTGTTCGAATAGCGCACAGCTTTAAAAACTGTGGGTGCGAGCAGGCTCGCTCCTACAGGGAATCTACGCAGGCCTCAGACAAACAACTCCGACGCCAGGCTCGCTGCGCCCAACTCTGCGGTAAACGCCAGCAGCAGTGGCGCCAACTCATGCAGTCGCGCCCCCGGCATCCGCGCACTGGGCCCGGCGATGCTGAGCACGCCGATTACCCGCCCATCCCCCGGATGACGCACCACCGCCGCAATCGCCGAGGTGCCCACCGCCGAACTTTCTTCGACACAGGCATAACCCTGCTCCCGCGCCATGCGCAAACGCTCAAGCAATTCAATGTTGGAACGTGGTGCATTCGGCCCTACGTGTTCCGGGACCTCCGCAGCCTGGCGCTCGATCAGCGACAAGGCTTCAGCATCGCTCATGCACGCCAGCCAGGCATGGCCCGACGCGGTGTAGAACAGCGGGGCGTCACGCCCCATGTCCGGGTCGTAACGCAGGCCGGCGCGGGCGCCCTGGGACTTGGCGATCCAGGTTTGTCGCTCGCCCTCGATGACGCCCAAACGGACCAACTCACCGGTTTCCTGAGCCAACCGATCAAGCACCGGTTGCACGATATCGGCGCCACTGCTCGACAAATATCGGAAGCCCATCGCCACTAGTTTGGTCGACAAGTGATAGCGCAAATTCTCCGGATTCTGCCGCACATACCCCAGCCGGATCAGCTCGGCGAGCAAACGGTGGGTTGCGCTTTTGGGGATATCCAGCTGCTCCGCCAACGTCTGCATCGGCAAGCCGCGCGGGTCGCTGGTGAGGCTTTCGAGCACACTGAAAACACGTTCGATCTGACTGCCGGCCATGGGGGTATCCACGCAAAATTTTGTCGATTCTAGAAGACAAGTGAGGGAATGCGAAATCTGGAACCGCATGTCCGATAACCGCCCGCTTTAGCCAATGTTCACTTGCCCGCTCAGGACAGCATCTTATATTTTCTGGAATCAAATTCCAAAACAACACCGGAGTCCCTACCATGCCTGCCGATTCGCACTTGCTTCCAGACGTCGACTGCGATGTGTTGATCGTCGGCTCAGGTGCGGCCGGACTGTCCGCTGCCGTGACCGCCGCCTGGCATGGGCTGAAGGTGATTGTGGTGGAGAAGGACCCGGTGTTCGGCGGCGCCACGGCCTGGTCCGGTGGCTGGGCCTGGGTACCGTGCAATCCTTTGGCGCGACGTGCCGGCATCGTCGAAGACATCGAGCAACCGCGCACCTATTTGAAACACGAATTGGGTGAGCAGTACGATCCAGCGATGATTGATGCGTTTCTCCAAGCCGCGCCGCACATGGTCGCGTTCTTTGAACAATACACCTCGCTGCAGTTTGCCGACGGCAACGCGATTGCCGACATTCATGGCGATACGCCGGGCGCAGGCACTGGCGGGCGCTCGGTGATCGCCGCCCCGTACGACGCAAGAAACGTCGGCAAACTGCTCAAGCGTTTACGCAAAACCATGCGGGAAACGTCCTTCATGGGCATGCCGATCATGGCCGGCGCAGACCTCACCGCGTTCCTCAACCTGACTCGTTCGCTGCCCGCAGCCTGGCACGTCACCCGGCGTTTCAGCCGCCACTTGCTCGACCTCGCCGTGCACGGCCGCGCCATGCAACTGGTCAATGGTGTGGCCTTGGTGGCGCGGCTGGCCAAGTCTGCCGAGGACCTCGGTGTATTGCTTTGGGAGTCGGCCCCGGTGACGCAATTGCTGCACGAAAACCATCAAGTGCGCGGCGCGGTGATCAGCACCCGCAAAGGCTCGGTACGCATCCATGCGCGTAAGGCTGTGGTGCTGGCGGCGGGTGGTTTCGCCAATGATATCGAACGGCGCAAAGCGTTGTTTCCGCGCACGCCAACGGGGCATGAGCATCTGGCCTTACCGCCGCTCGGCGTGGATGGCGATGGTCTGCGCCTGGGCGAAAGCGTTGGCGCGAACGTACAGGCCGACCTGGCCTCGGCCGTGGCCTGGGCACCGGTTTCGCAGGTGCAACACAGCGACGGCAGCGTTGGCCATTTCCCCCACATCATCGAGCGCGGCAAACCCGGGATCATTGGCGTATTGAGCAACGGCCAGCGCTTCGTCAACGAAGCCAACGGCTACTACGACTACGTCACGGCCATGGTCGCCGCCGCGCCGCAAGGCGAAGAGGTCGCCTCTTGGCTGATCTGCAACCATCGCTTTCAACGGCGTTATGGCCTGGGTATGTCACGGCCGTTTCCTGTGCCGCTGTCATCCTTTATCCGCAGCGGCTATCTGAAAACCGGAAACACCCTTGAAGAATTGGCGTCGGTCTGCGGCATCGACTCGACCGGATTGCGCACCACCGTGTCGAACTACAACCTTCATGCTCGCAACGGCGAAGATCCGCAGTTCGGTCGGGGCGCAACGCCTTACAACCGTAAACAAGGCGATGCGTTGCAGCAGCCCAACCCGTGTGTTGCACCGATTGAACAGGGTCCGTTTTACGCCGTGAAGGTCCAGCCCGGCTGCTTCGGCACGTTCGCCGGGCTCAAGGTCAACCCGCATGCCCAGGTCCTGGACGGCGACGGTCAAGCCATTGCCGGGCTGTATGCCGCGGGAGGTGACATGGCCAGCATCATGGGTGGCCACTACCCCGCTGGCGGTATCAACATCGGCCCGGCGCTGACCTTCGGCTACATCGCCGCACGCCACATCGCCGGCGTCACTGCTTATGAAAAGGAGATCGACCATGCAGCACATCGTTAATCCGCAGGGTTTGAACATGCCGAAGCTCGGCCTCGGTACCTGGCCGATGCTCGGTGAGGAATGCACCCGCGCCGTAGAACAAGCCCTGGCGCTCGGCTATCGACACATCGACACGGCAGCGGGCTACAACAACGAGGACGCCGTCGGGCAAGCGTTGGTGAACAATCCGACACCACGCGAGCAGATCCACATCACCACCAAAGTCTGGTGGGACCAACTGCAACCCGATGCGATGCGCCTTTCCATGGACCGCAGCCTCAAAGCCTTGCGTTCGGATTACGTCGACCTGTTCCTGCTCCACTGGCCCAGCACCGATTGGGACCTGCCGCGCACGATTGAAACGTTGGTGTCGTTCAAGGAACAAGGCCTGGCACGCAACATCGGCGTGGCGAATTTTCCTCTGCCGCTGTTGCGCAAAGTCGTCGAAGAGCTGGGTGCACCGCTGTCAGCCATTCAGGTTGAATACCACGTTCTGCTCGGACAAAACGCCCTGCTCGATTACGCCCGCCAACACGACTTGGCGTTAACAGCCTATACGCCGCTGGCGAGGAACAAAGTGTCGGCGGTCCCGCAGATCCAGCAGATCGCTGCGAAACACGGGGTTTTGCCCACTCAGGTCGCGCTCAAATGGTTGCTTGATCAACCGAACGTGGCAGCGATTCCCAAGGCCAGCAGCGAGGCTAATCAACTGGCCAATCTCGCTGCACTCAATGTGGAACTGGATGACCAGGATCGCGCCTTGATCGCCAGCCTGTCCAAACGCGAGCGCCAGGTCAGCCCGGACTTCGCGCCGGCGTGGGATCCGTTCGACGCCTAACCCGCGGGACCGGCGATCGCCCTCTGGAGAAAAACCCGTCGTCTGACGGAATTCGAAGGGTTATCCGCGTTCAATACAAGCCTGAATCGTTCTCGGCAGCCGCCATGGATTGCCGGGAACAGCCGCGTGCGTGTCAAAAGACGGACGACCGGACTGGCGCCCCTCCCACTTGGCAGCAACACTCATCGCACAGACAACCAGAGGATTCCCACATGCTATGGAAAAAAGGCCGACGCAGCGACAACGTCGTCGATGCCCGTGGTGATGATGTCGGCGGCAGTGGCGGCGGGATGCGCTTTGGCGGCGGCAAAGGTCTGAGCCTGACAGCGATCCTATTGATCGTCGGGATCGGCTGGATCACCGGCCAGGACCCGATGCAAATCCTCGGGCAATTGACCGGTCAGATGGACCAATCCGCACCGGCCACAACGCAGACCCGCAAGGCGCCACCGGCCAATGATGAAGGCGCCGAATTCGTCCGCTCGATCCTTGGCGACACCGAAGACACCTGGCGGCAGATTTTCCAGCAGGGCGGCCGGCAGTACAAAGATCCGACGCTGGTGCTGTTCAGCAATCGGGTGAACTCGGCCTGCGGCATGGCGACATCGGCGACCGGTCCGTTCTATTGCCCGGCCGACCAGAAGGTCTACCTGGACATGGCGTTTTTCCAGGAGATGTCCCAACGTTTTTCCGCCGCGGGCGACTTCGCCCAGGCCTACGTGATCGCGCACGAAGTCGGACATCACGTGCAGACCTTGCTCGGTGTTTCCGCGAAAATTCAGACAGCCCGCCAGCAAGGCCGGCAGATGGAAGGCGACGGCGGCTTGCTGGTGCGCCAGGAACTTCAAGCGGATTGCCTGGCCGGGGTCTGGGCCAACAGTGCGCAGCAACGGTTGAACTGGCTGGAGCCGGGCGACATCGAAGAAGCGTTGAACGCTGCCAATGCCATCGGCGACGATCGCTTGCAGCAACAGGGTCAGGGCCGCGTAGTGCCGGACTCGTTTACCCATGGTACGTCAGCGCAACGGGTGCGCTGGTTCAAAACCGGATTCGCCCAGGGCCAGGTTGGCCAGTGCGATACCTTTGCGGCGAAAAATCTGTAAATGAAGAAGTGGTTGTTGGTTTTGCTGTTCACTTGCGTCACGTCCCAGGCTGCCGAGCATGGGGTCAAAGAACTCAGCCCCGGGCGCCTGTTGTTGAAGTCGGGTGAAATTGCCGTGGGCATCAGCCCTGCTCCGGCAAAAATCGAGCGCGTGTTGATCATCGTTCATGGTCGCTTGCGCAATGCGCAAACCTACCTGCAAAGCGGTGTACACGCGGCCGAGCTGGCCGGACAAAGCGCAACGACCCTGGTGATCGCGCCGCAGTTTCTCAATGAAACCGATGTCGCCGTGCATCCGGTGGCGGACACCGTTCTGCGCTGGCAAGGCAATGAGTGGATGGCGGGCGGCGAATCCACCGCACCATTTCGCCTGAGTTCCTACGAGGCGCTGGACGAAATCATCGCCCGAGTGGGCGATCGTCAGCAGTTTCCCGATGTGAAGCAAATCGTCATCGCCGGCCACTCCGGTGGCGCTCAGGTGGTTCAACGCTACGCATTGCTCGGTCACGACCAACCGGCTTTGGATGCCGCCGGCGTGCAACTGCGCTATGTGATTGCCAACCCGTCTTCCTATGCGTATTTCGATGAACGCC
Organism: Pseudomonas azerbaijanoccidentalis; assembly: GCF_019145495.1. Classification (GTDB taxonomy): domain Bacteria; phylum Pseudomonadota; class Gammaproteobacteria; order Pseudomonadales; family Pseudomonadaceae; genus Aquipseudomonas; species Aquipseudomonas azerbaijanoccidentalis. Next base: position 107,437 of record NZ_JAHSTU010000010.1, read on the forward strand.
GGCCTGTGGCGTTCAACCACGCGGCCTGTCCGAACTTCAACCGCTGGAAGTATGGGCTGACCGACTTACCCGCCTACGCTGAAGGACAAACCGCTGCGCAATTGCAGGAAAAGTACCTCAAGCGTGAAGTCGTTTATCTGTTGGGGCAGCAGGACATCGACCCGAATCATCCGGCGCTGGATAAAAGTTGTGAGGCCAAGGCCCAGGGGCCGTATCGACTGGCGCGGGGGCGTTTTTACTTCGATTACCTGAAGCGCCTGAAACCGCAAGGGTTGAAGCAGCAGCTGATTGAAGTGCCCGGGGTTGGGCATAACGGCGATGGGATGTTTACCTCGCCGGAAGGGCAGAAGGCGTTGTTTCAGTAACCGCAAAAAGATCGCAGCCTTCGGCAGCTCCTACAAGGTGTACTCGATTCCCCTGTAGGAGCTGCCGAAGGCTGCGATCTTTTGACCTTAATAAATCAAACCGAGAGCATCCGCTGCAACTCGACACAATCCGCCGCATGCCAATCCGTCAGCTCCGGCCACGGATTATCCGGCAGGTTCACCAATACCGTCCGCGCGCCCGCGGCCCGTCCGCAATCCAGATCAAAGCGGTAATCACCGACCATCACCATCTCGCGGGGCGGCACATTCCAGGCCTCGGACAGCTTCAACAAACCGCCGGGATGCGGCTTTGGCGGTGCTTCATCGCGGCCCAGCACATCCTCCACCGCGAAGCAGTCGGCCAAGCCAATCGCCTCCAGCGTGACATGCGCCAGCTCGCGGGCATTGCGCGTGAGAATGCCCAGACGATAACCGCGCCCGGCCAGCTCACGCACCAGCTCGACGGCGCCCGGTGCCGGTTTCGAGCCCAGCGCCAGATCCCGCTCATGCTCCAGCAACCACGCATGTTTGGCGGCGGCTTCATCGGCGGGCAATGCGGCGAGGTGAGTCAGGATGTCGTCTTCAGCCGGGATCGCCAAGGCCACGCGAATCGCCGCAAAGTCATGCACGGCGACGGTCAGGGTGCCGTCCATGTCGAACACCCAATGGCGCACGTCGGTGAGGCTCATGCCCAATCCTTGCGATGACGGATCAGGCCTTCCTGCGTGACCGAGGCCACCAGTTGCCCGGCGCGGTTGAACACGCTGCCACGATTGAACCCGCGCGAATTGCCGGCCCACGGGCTGTCCATCGCGTAGAGCAACCAGTCATCGGCACGCAGATCCTGGTGGAACCACAGCGCGTGGTCGAGGCTGGCGACCTGCATGTCCTTGTGCCAGACCGTTTTGCCATGGGGTTGCATCGAGGTGACGAGCAGACCGAAATCCGAGGCGTATGCCAGCAAGTATTTATGCAGCGCCGGGGAGTCGATCAAGGCACCGTCGGCGCGAAACCAGACGTACTTGATCGGGTCGGACGGCAGCGGGTTATAGGGGTCTTTCTCGGTAATCGGACGGAACTCGATCGGCTTCGGGCACAGCAGTTTTTCACGCATGTGCTCGGGGATCAGGTGCGCACGCTGTTGCGTGATTTCCAGCTCCGACGGCAGGTTCTCAGGGCCGACCACTTGCGGCATTTCGCTCTGGTGCTGGAAACCCTCTTCGTCGTACTGGAACGAGGCGCTGCATGTGAAGATCGGGTGGCCCTTCTGGATCGCGGTCACTCGACGCGTGCTGAAACTGCCGCCGTCACGCACGCGGTCAACGGAATACACCACCGGTAATTTGGCGTCGCCCGGGCGCAGAAAGTAACCGTGCATCGAATGCACATGGCGAGCTTCTTCCACCGTCTGACTGGCCGCCGACAGCGACTGGCCGAGCACCTGGCCACCGAACAGTTGGCGAAATCCCAGGTCCTGGCTGCGGCCACGGAACAGGTTTTCTTCGATAGGTTCCAGGCTCAGCAGGTCGACCAGATCATCCAACACTTGGCTCATTCAGACTCTCCTCACACAACGCAATACCGCGCAGTCTTGGCTGCGGCGGTCGATTCAGTTTCTGGCCCGGGCCAACATGTGGGCCATTGTAAACGTCCGTGGCAGGTTATCCATGCAAGGTTTGCAGCCATTGTTCACGGCTGATGCGGTACAACACGTGGTGACGCAGGGGGTGATCGACGGCGAGCTTCGGGTGATTGAAGTCATCGGCCGGATCGTGCTGCATGCCAATCGCCTGCATGACTTTCTGCGACGGCAAGTTGCTGTCGGCCGTGAACGACACGACTTCGTTCAGCAGTAAGCGGTCAAACCCGCACCGCAGAGCGGTCCACGCCGCTTCACTGGCGTAGCCCAAGCCCCAGTGTTCCCGCGCCAGGCGCCAGCCGATCTCGATGGCGGGGGTGAAAGGCGCTTCAAAACCGACCACGCCAAGTCCGGTAAAACCGATGAACTGGCCGGTGTCCTTGCGCTCCAGCGCCCACAGACCAAAACCATGCTCGGCAAAATGACCACGGACTCGCCCGATCAATGAAGCACTTTCCAGTCGACTCAACGGCGCCGGAAAGTAACGCATGACCTGCGGATCAGCGCACATCGCAGCAAATTCCGGCAAATCTTCATCACGCCATTGCCGCAACAGCAGTCGCGCGCTCGCCAGTTCGAGTATCGGCTCCATCGTGCCCCTCCCCCATTTCCATGCTGCAAGTCTACAACGCTGGTAGGATCCGTCTCTCATTCCTATCCGAAATCACCATGCCGCTGCCGCTGATTTATCACGAAGACTACAGTCCCGAGTTTCCGGTGGATCATCGCTTTCCGATGGACAAGTTTCGACTGTTGCGCGATCACCTGGTGGACAGCGGACTGACCCGTGATGCTGATTTGCTGCGACCGGAACTGTGCCCCGCAGAGATTCTCGCCCTCGCCCATGACCCTTCGTATATCGAACGCTACATGAGCGGCGAGTTGTCCCGCGAGGATCAACGGCGCCTCGGCCTGCCTTGGAGCGAAGCCTTGGCCCGACGCACGGTACGGGCGGTTGGTGGTTCGCTGCTGGCGGCCGAGCAAGCGCTGGAACATGGCCTGGCCTGCCATCTGGCTGGCGGCACGCACCACGCGCATTACGACTACCCGGCCGGGTTCTGCATCTTCAACGACCTGGCGGTGATCAGCCAATACATGTTGCAAAGCGGTCGTGTGAATCGGGTGCTGATCTTCGATTGCGACGTGCATCAGGGCGACGGGACTGCACGGATTCTGCACAACACCCCGGAAGCCATCACCGTTTCCCTGCATTGCGAAAAGAATTTTCCTGCACGCAAGGCCGAAAGCGACTGGGACATTCCGCTGCCCAATGGCATGGGTGACGCCGATTATCTGAAGGTGGTGGACGATGCGCTCAACTACTTGCTGCCGCTTTATCAACCGGACCTGGTGCTGTACGACGCCGGGGTTGATGTGCACAAGGACGACGCCCTCGGTTACTTGAAGCTGACAGACGAAGGCGTCGCCGCCCGCGATGAAAGCGTGATGCGCCATTGCCTGGGGCGTGACATCCCGGTGGTCGGGGTGATCGGGGGCGGCTACAGCAAGGACCGTCATGCCTTGGCCCGGCGTCACGGCATCCTCCATCACAGCGCGCAACGGGTCTGGCAGTCATCAGGTTGTCACTGACCTGTGGATGCTTTACCCACAATGCCTGTGGAGCCGCCTGTGGATAACCTGAGTGAAAGGGACTACAGCCCACGCGGCGTATAGGCTACAGACCACTGATTATTTTTTAACCAGCACTGGCAAACACCACGGAACCCTGTGGGAGCGGGCTTGCCCGCGATGAGGCCGGCACATCTACATCTTTGTTGACTGACCGTCCGCTATCGCGGGCAAGCCCGCTCCCACAGTAATCGTGTACTGCTAGAATGCGCGCCAAATCCGCCACACCGCAGCTTCTACCATGACTCAGCCCAGCACTTCCCTCCCCCCCCAAGTCGCCATCATCGGCGGCGGCCCCGCTGGCCTGATGGCCGCGGAAGTGCTGAGCCAGGCCGGGATCAAGGTCGATCTGTACGACGGCATGCCCTCAGTAGGTCGCAAATTTCTGCTCGCCGGCGTCGGCGGCATGAACATCACCCACTCCGAAGCCTACCCCGCGTTCCTCTCGCGCTACGCCGAACGGGCACCGCAAATCGCCCCGCTGCTGCGCGCTTTCAACGCCGATGCGTTATGCCAATGGATTCATGAATTGGGCATCGAAACTTTCATCGGCAGTTCCGGCCGGGTTTTTCCGACCGACATGAAAGCCGCACCGCTGCTGCGCGCATGGCTCAAACGCCTGCGTGACAGCGGCGTAGTTATCCACACCCGCCACCGCTGGCTCGGCTGGAATGACCAAGGTGATTTGCGCATCGCCACTCCCGATGGCGAAAAGAACGTTCACGCCGATGCCACTCTGTTAGCCCTCGGCGGCGGCAGTTGGTCGCGCCTTGGCTCGGACGGCGCGTGGATGCTGCCACTGGAGCAACGCGGTGTAGGTCTTGCGCCATTGCAGCCGAGCAATTGCGGCTTCGAAGTGCAGGCCTGGAGCGATTTGATGGTCAGCAAATTCGCCGGTGCACCGCTTAAAAATATCGCCATCGGCCTCAACGACGACGTGCCCCGACTGGGCGAATGCGTGATCACCGCCACCGGCATCGAAGGCAGTTTGATTTATGCGCTGTCGGCATCGATTCGCGAGGCGATCAACCGGCACGGTTCGGCCACGATTCATATCGATCTATTGCCGGGCCGGCCTGTGAATAAAGTTCAGGCTGCATTGAGCAAACCTCGGGGTTCGCGCTCCATGGCCAAGCATCTGCACAGCCAGTTGGGCATCGATGGCGTGAAAGCGGCGCTACTGCGGGAATTGACCACTGCCGACACCTTCACCGATCCGGCTCTGCTGGCCAAAGCGATCAAAGCGTTGCCCCTGACACTGGTAAAAGCCCGTCCATTGGACGAAGCCATCAGCAGCGCGGGCGGTGTGTTATTCGAGGCGATGGATGAGCGCTTGATGCTCAAGCAACTACCGGGTGTGTTCTGCGCAGGAGAAATGCTGGACTGGGAAGCGCCGACGGGCGGCTATCTGCTGACCGCGTGTTTCGCCAGTGGGCGCGCGGCGGGGTTGGGGATGGTGCAGTGGTTGCTGCGCAAGGGCTGACGACCGCGCAGCCCCCATCGCCAGCAGGCTGGCTCCCACACGGAATTTGTGTCGTTCACAAAAAACTGTGGGAGCCAGCCTGCTGGCGATGACGGCCAATCAGACGCCGCGTGTAATCAAGGCTTACGCTTACGCGGCCCAGTGTTGAACACCGGCACTTTTCGCACAGGCTTGATCGAAGGCTCCACTGGCGCAGCTTCCCCGCTGTCCACCCACTTACCCAGGTTGCGCTTGCCACCGCCACCACCGGACGCCTTCGGCTTCTTCGGTTTTTTCGGTTTCTTGACGACCTGGCCACTGGCATCGGTGTCCGGCACGCGGTGCTCGGGTTCGAAGTCCGGCTCGCTCTGACGCTTCAAGGTTTGGCGGGTCAACATTTCGATGGCCGACAGCAGATTCACTTCATCAGCGCACACCAGGGAAATCGCCTCGCCGGTCGAACCCGCACGGCCGGTACGACCGATGCGGTGGATGTAATCCTCGGCGACGATTGGCAGGTCGAAGTTGACCACCAACGGCAAGTCTTCAATGTCCAGGCCACGGGCCGCGACGTCAGTGGCGACCAGAATCTGCACTTCACTGGCTTTGAAACGGTCCAGTGCGCGTTGACGGGTTGCCTGCGGCTTGTCGCCGTGGATGCCGTCGGCGTTGATGCCCAGGCCCTGGAGTTTTTCTACCAGCGCGTCCACGCCGTTGCGGGTCTTGGCGAACACCAGCACTTGCTTCCACTTGCCCTTGCGCATCAGGTGCACGAACAGTTCCGGCTTGCGCTTCTTGTCGACAGTGACGATCCACTGCTTGACGGTGTTGGCGGCAACGTTGCGAGGGCTCACTTCCACGGTCAGCGGGTCGTTGAGCATCTGCCCGGCCAGCAGACGGATGTCATCGGAGAAAGTCGCGGAGAACAACAGCGTCTGACGTTTCTTAGGAAGCGCGCGGTAAATGTTCGCCAGCTCCTCGGAAAAGCCCAGATCGAGCATACGGTCAGCTTCGTCCAGCACCAGGGTTTGCAGCTGATTGAACTTCAGCGCGTTCTGGCGGAACAGGTCGAGCAAACGGCCCGGGGTCGCCACCAACAGGTCGACGCCGCTGCGCAGCTTCATCATTTGCGGGTTGATGCTGACGCCGCCGTACACCGCGTAAGTGCGCAATGGCAGGTTTTCGGCGTACTGGCGCACGGCTTCGTGAACCTGCTCGGCCAGTTCGCGGGTCGGCACCAGGATCAGTGCGCGCACCGAGTTGGCGGTGACTTTCGGCCCTTCCATGGCCAGCAATTGCAGCAGCGGCAAGGCGAAACCGGCGGTCTTGCCGGTGCCGGTCTGGGCGGCGGCCATCAGGTCGCGACCGGCCAGCACCGCTGGAATGGCTTGCGCCTGAACCGGCGTCGGAGTCTGGTAGCCGAGCGTCTCGAGGGAGCGCAGCAAGGGTTCGATCAGGCCAAGGGTGGCGAAAGTCATGGGAATACCGTAGGAAAATTCAGCGCGGTTGTGCGGAACAAGTGTGCAATGCCGCGCAGTTTACCCTAATTCACACGGGATTCTGTCGGCACCACCTTCACCGTCGGCAGCGCTGGTGCACGGCGCCACTGCGGCAGGCCAATCAGCACCACGGCGCTGATGATCACCGCCATCGCCAGCGCTTCTTCAATACCAATGGTCTCGCCGACGAACACGATCCCCAGCAACACCGCCACCGCCGGGTTGACGTAGGCATAACTGGTCGCCGCCGCCGGACGCACGTGTTTGAGCAGGTACATGTAGGCGTTGAAGGCGATGATCGAACCGAACACGGTCAGGTATGCCAATGCGGCCCAGCCTTCAATCGGCGGCATTTTCTCCAGGTGTTCACCACTGACCGCGCTGGCGATCAGCAACACCACGCCGCCCACCAGCATTTCCACGGCACTGGCCATCGCGCCTTGCGGCAACGGCAGGTGCTTGCTCCATACCGAACCGAACGCCCAGGTCGCTGCGGCAAAAATCAGCAACGCCGCACCCAACGGGCTCGACTGCAGGTTGGAGCCGAGGTTGAGCATGGCGATGCCGATCAGCCCGAGCACAATCCCGGCCCATTCGAGACGGGTATTACGCGCGCCCCAGAAATATCCGCAGAGCAAGGTAAACAACGGCACCGTCGCCACCGCCAACGCCGCCACTCCGGAAGCCACGCCCGTGTGCTCGGCCACGCTGACCGCGCCGTTACCGCACGCCAGCAACAGAATCCCGATGATCCCCGCGGCTTTCCATTGCGCCCAGGTCGGCGCCGGCGCCCCGCGCCAACGCAGGAAGGCGTACATCAGCGTCCCGGCGATCACGAAACGAATGCCCGCTAGCAGCAGCGGCGGCCAGTACTCGACGCCGATACGGATCACCAGATACGTCGAGCCCCAAATCACGTACAACGCGAAAAAGGCAGCGATCAACGGTAAGGGAAAGCGACGGAGGCCAGGCATGGGGAGCAGCTCGCAGGCAAGACAAGTGAACGGCTATTCTAGAAAGGCTAAGGGTGGAAAATAAGTTACAAAACGTGTTTATAGCGCCGGTACACTTTTCAAAACACGGAGATTGTTGCGATAAACCGTGCTTTCGAAAGTCAGTCATTTTCAGGAGTCGCCACCATGGACAAATACGACCGCATGCTGCTCAGCGCCCTGCTGGAAAACGGTCGCGCGTCCTACGCCGACCTCGCGCGCAAGGTCAACCTGTCGGCCCCGGCCGTGGCAGAGCGCGTGGCCAAACTCGAAGCCAGCGGCGTGATCACCGGCTACCAGGCGAAAGTTGATATGGCCAAGCTCGGCCTGCCGATCCAGTGCGTGATCGAACTGCGCCTGAACCAGCACGGCAACCAGAAAGCCTACGACGACCTGATCAAAATCCCGCAACTGACCGAGTGCCACCGGGTAACGGGCGATCCGTGCGTGATCATGCAAGCGGCGGTGGGTTCGATGCCGGAGCTGGAAGAGTTAATCAACCGGATTGCGACGTTCGGGTTCAGCAAGACGTCGATTGTGTTGTCCAGCGCCATCGAAAAGCGGGTGCCGTTGGGGCACATCGAAGGCAATGCCAAATAGCTTTCTGTAGGACTGTTGGACTGTAGGAGCTGCCGAGAGAAACGAGGCTGCGATCTCTTGATCTTGATCTTTAAAATCAAAGTCAAAAGATCGCAGCCTCGTTTCTCTCGGCAGCTCCTACAGGGGATGTATGGTGAATTCAGAACCCGCGATAGCGCTGGAGGTGCTCGGTGACTTTGGCCGCCGGCACTTTCTGCAATTTGCACAACAAGTCATGGGAGAGTTCGCGCAAGCCGTGCTTGTGGCGCAACTCTTCGGCCAGGTGCGCCGTCAGGTTGGCCGCCATCTCGGCATCGGCCATCGCCCGGTGAGCCTTGCCGGTGTGCGGCAGGTTGGCGAAGGTGGTGAGGGTGCCGAGTTTGTGGTTCGGTGCGGCGGGCATCAGACGTCGGGCCAGCAGCAACGAGCAGGCAAAGTTCTGCAAGCGGGTGCGTTTGATTCGTCCGAGCTCGAAGTCCCAGAACTTCTGGTCGAACGCGGCGTTGTGCGCCAGCAACGGCGTGGTGCCGACGAATTCGTTGACTTCGTTCATCACCTGCTCGGCCGAAGGCGCGGTGCGCAGCATGGCGTTGCTGATGCCGGTGAGTTGTTCGATGAAGGCCGGCACACGTACGCCGGCATTCATCAGGCTCTGGTAACGCTCGACGATGCGCCCTTGTTCGAGGATGACCACGGCGATTTCCGTGGCCCGGCAACTGCTGCTCGGGGAGATCCCGGTGGTTTCAAAGTCGATGACTGCAATGCGTTCCAAACCTGGTTCAACTCCGTAAAAATCAATTCTTGAGCAGCAACGCGCCTTCGATCGGCACGTAGCGGCTGGCGGCGCGGATCAGCGAATTGGCGGTCAGGCCCGGTACGCCGTAGGCCACCGCTTGCACCCCGTGTTTGCTGATGATGCGTTCGAGCAGCATGTCGAAATCACCGTCGCCGGAGGCCAGCACGATTTCGTCGACGTGGTCGGCGGCGTCCATGATATCGAGGGTGATGCCCACGTCCCAGTCGCCCTTGGCCGAGCCGTCGCTGCGCTGGATATAAGGCTTGAGCTTCACGGTGAAACCGAGGTTGCGCAGGATTTGCTGGAACTGCTGTTGCTTGCTGTCACCACGGTCGATGGCGTAGGCATAGGCCTCGACGATTTGCCCCTGCTTGCTGATCTCGGCCCACAGCGCGGCATAGTTGAAGTGGCAACCGTAAGCCTGGCGCACGGTGTAATAAAGGTTCTGGACATCGGCGAACACAGCGATCTTTTTCACCGCACATCCCCTTGGGCGCAGGCAGGATCAGGCACCAGGCCCGAAAAGTCGCCCAGTATGCCAGCCAAAAGGAGGGTTCCGCGAATAATCGGCCGGAGGCGCCGTAGCGCTCCGGACGAATGGCGTGTCAGACGAAGGAGTCGTCGTCGCCGCCAAAGAACGATGAACTGTCATCGCTGTAGTCGGCGTCACTGAAGCCGCCCTGGTCATTGCCATAGGAATCGTTGCCGGCCATGCGCTGGTCGTCGCCCCATCCGCTGTTGCTCTGGTCATTGACCTGGGCCGGTTCTTCCTTGATGACTTCGACGATTTCTTCGGGTTGCTGGTTGTGATGAAACAGGCTGCTGATGCCTTGCGCCAGCATCACGCCACCCGCCACACCCGCGGCCGTTTTCAGCGCGCCGCCGAGGAAGCTGCTGCCGGCCGCTGCGGGTGCTTGTGGCTGCGGGGCATAACCCTGTTGAGGAAAGTTCTGCTGCACAGGCTGCGAGTTGAAGCCCGGACGCGCCGGCTCACGCCAGCCACCACCACTCGATACCGGTGCACTTGGCACGGGTGCGGGCTGCGGATCACGATTGCCGCCACCGAAAATGCTCGACAAAAAGCCACCGCTGCTCGGTGCCGGCGCGGCCGTTTGCGCCTTGGCCTGTTGCAGTTCGGCCTGCAATTGCTGGACTTGCGCGGTCAGTTGCTTGTTCTGTTCGTCGAGGCTCTTGATCGCCGCCTCTTGCACCAGAATCGCCTGGGTCATGAAATAACCTGCCGCCGGTTGGCGAGCCAGGTGTTCCTTGATCCGCGCCTCAGCCTGGGCGTCGCGCGGGGCTGCGTCCGTTTCGGCCTGTTGCAGCCGGGAATACAGTCCATCGATCAGGGTTTGTTCTTCGCTGTTCATGGCGACCTCGTAGATTGCCGGGGAAATCGTTGCCCTTGTCCATTGAGGATAAGCGACCCGACCTTAATGGAGGCTGAAACAAGATGTTTCAATGCCCTTTACCGAACGTTTACGTTTGCGTCCCGAAGGGTTTCATCGGTTAAAGTGGGCCACTGCTTTCAACCTGCGATACCGACTGATGAATCCGTTCGATGTACTGCGTGACTCCCTGTATTTCTTCAAGCGCAATCTGGGCCAGATCGTGCAGCTGTGCCTGCCACTGGTGATCGTTGAGGCCCTGTTGCAACAAGTGGTCGACCACTCCACCGAGCCGGACAGTTTCCCCGGCATCAGCGTGATCGTCGGCCTGCTGATCTATCCGCTGTACACCGCCGCGCTCATCCTGTTTCTCGATGCCCGTAGCCGTGGCGAATCGCCGAGCAACCGCGATCTGCTGTCGAGGTCAGCCTACCTGTGGCCGCGCTTCGCCCTACTGACTGCGCTCAACACGTTGCTGATCCTGCTGGGCCTGTCGCTGTATTTCCTGCCGGGTATCTGGCTGATGGTGACCCTGGCATTCGGCGAGTATCTGCTGGTGCTGCGTGGCCTGGCGCCGCTGCAAGCGATGAAGGAAAGCCTGCGCCTGACCCGTGGCCATTTCCTGCGCATCCTGGCGTGCATCCTGTGCGTGATGGGGCCGTTGTGGCTGCTCAAGGGCGCAACGCTGGCGGTGTATCCCGAACCGCAGAACCCGGTGATCTCGCTGCTGATCGACAGCGCCCACAGCTTCCTGCAACTGTTCACCAGCGTGGTGCTGTTCCGCTTGTTCATGCTGATCAGCGATGTGCCGGAAAAAATCGACGGCCCCCTCTGACTCACGACTCCTGTAGCAGCTGGCGAAGCCTGCGTTCGGCTGCGCAGCCGTCGTAAACCCGCCTGCACAGTTTTCCTGATACACCGTGCGCTCTGATTTCGCGACTGCTTCGCAGCCGAACGCAGGCTTCGCCAGCTGCTACACGTGCGGTACCGCCATCGTTGACGCTCGGGTATGCTCGGGATCAACTTCCGTAACGCTATAAGCCGAGCCATGACCCGACTGCTGCGCTACACCTTGCTGGGATTGTTGATGCTCGTCGGCCTGGCGGGCGTGATGATCTACAGCCTGACCTGGCGCCCCGAGGCCCGCGAAGTGCTGCCGGTCAGTTGCAGCACCCAGGCGCCGACCCTGGCTTCTGGCCAGGCACTGAAGGTGATGACCTGGAACGTCCAGTACCTGGCGGGCAAGCGCTATGTGTTCTGGAATGACCTGGCCAACGGCACCGATGAAAAGCCCACACCGGAAGACATGGCCTTCAGCCTTGATGAAGTGGCGCGGGTGATTCGCGACGAGCAGCCGGATGTGGTGCTGTTGCAGGAACTTGATGACGGCGCCAAGGCCAGCGACTACCAGCACCAGCTCAAACTGCTGCAAGAACGGCTCGCCGACCTGTATCCGTGCAGCACCAGCGCCTTCGACTGGAAGGCCGACTTCGTCCCTGATCCGCACATCTTCGGCAGCGTCGGCCGGCAACTGGCAACGCTGAGCCGCTACCAGATCGACCATGCCCAGCGTCTGCAATTGCCGGTAGTGCCGGCCAACTTGATCAGCCGCCAGTTCCAGCCGAAAAACGCGATGCTGGTCAGCTACCTGCCAGTCAGCGATGGCGGTCAGGTCGCAATCCTCAATACTCATCTGGACCGCGCCACACAACCCGACGAAACCTTGCAGGCGCAGGTGTCGGCGGTGGCCAGGGTCCTCGACAAGCTCGAAAGCCGCGGCACGCCCTGGCTGATCGGCGGTGACTTCAACCTGTTGCCGTTGGGGCAATACCAACGCCTGCCCAACGAGCAACGCACCCCCTACTCCGCCGACAGCGCGCTGCATGTGCTGTGGGACAAGTACCCGATGATCCCCAACAACAACGAAGCCAGCGGGATCGACCGTGCCCGCTGGCTGACCCATTACCCGAACGATCCGAGCCTGAGCGGCCCGGACCGGACCGTCGACTACCTGTTTTACAGCCCGCGTATCAAGCGGGTCGAGGCAACGGTCAGACAGGACGACACGTTGCGCATCTCCGATCATTTGCCGGTGATAGCGCGCTTCCTGCTGCCCGCCACGCCATAACCCGCCGAACACAAAACCCGTAGGAGCTGTCTCGTGCAACGAGGCTGCGATCTTTTGATCTTGATCTTAAAAATCAAAGTCAAAAGATCGCAGCCTCGCTTCGCGAGACAGCTCCTACAGGTCAGTCTTTTTTCCAGTCATCCGGAATCACCGCGATCACATCGATCTCCATCAACCATTGCGGTTGACCCAACCCGGAAATCACCAGCCCCGTCGAAATCGGGAACACGCCTTTCAACCACTTGCCCACGACCTGATAAACCGGCTCACGGTAACGCGGGTCGATGATGTACGTGGTGGTTTTGACGATATGGGAAAGATCGCTCCCCGCCTCTTCCAGCAGCTGCTTGACGTTTTTCATCGCCTGTTCCGCTTGGGCACCCGGGTCGCCAAGGCCCACCAGATTGCCCTCGAAATCAGTGCCGATCTGGCCGCGCACGTACACCGTGTTGCCGGCCCGGACGGCCTGGCACAGATCATTGTCCAGCGACTGGTTGGGATACGTGTCCTTGGTATTGAACATGCGAATGCGCGTGTGAGTAGGCATCAACTGACTCCCTGAAACTTGAGTGAAGGTGTGGATCGGGAATGGCCACAGGACCATTCCCTCGATCGATTCTTAACGCTGCGACGGGTCGCGGTATTCGAGGTATTGGCGCTGCGTAGCAATGTGGCCAGCGACATGCTTGGCGTCGTGCCAGACGCCCCAGATGAAACTCGAACCACGACGCGACAACCACGGCAGGCCCACGAAGTAGATGCCCGGCTCGTTCGAGACCCCGCGCTGATGACGCGGCTTGCCCTTCTCGTCAAAGGTGTCGACTTGCAGCCAGCTGTAATCGACGGCGTAGCCGGTGGCCCAAATGATCGAAGTGATGCCTGCCTCGGCCAGATCCAGTTCGAGAATCGGGTGGGTGACGCACTCGGGATCGTGAAGCATGAAGCGGGCTTCGGGCTCCTCTGGCAGGTCGAGTCCATTGCGGGCGATGTAGGCATCCGCGGCGTCCAACAGCGACAGGTAATTCGCGTCGCCCGCCGCGATGTTGCGCGCCAGATCCTGCTGGAACGTCACCACACCGTCGTTGAACGATTGGGTCAGCCCCACCAGCGTCACGCCTTGCTGGGCCAGTACCCGGAAATCCACGGTCTGTCCGCCACGCGCACCGCTCACGGCAATGGTGACGTGCTCGCGCCCAGGTTCCATGGTTTCCAGATCCCACAGCCCCAGCACGCCCAGCCACCAGCAGAAATCACGGTTGCGATAGGCGCGAGGCGGGCGGTCATGTTGGCCGACCGACAAATAGACTTGCCTGCCGGCGCGCTGCAATTCATCGGCGATCTGCACACCGGAAGAACCTGCCCCGACCACCAGCACACCGCCCTCAGGCAGCTGCTGTGGATTGAAATACTGGGCCGAGTGAATCTGTGTGATGGTGCTGTCTTTCGGCGCAATCGGCGGGATGACCGGGCGCTGGAAAGGACCGGTCGCTGCCACTACTCGATTGGCCTGAATCACGCCCTCGGAGGTCTCGATGGTGAAGCCCGGACGATCACTGTTGCGTACGACTTTTTTGACTTCGACACCGGTACGAATCGGCGCTTCGAATTTCTCGGCATAGGCTTCGAAGTAAGCGGCCACTTGGTCTTTTGAGGCGAAGGCATCGGGCGCCAGGTCTTCGAAGGCCAGGCCGGGGAAGCGGTCGTGCCAGACCGGGCCGTTCGCCACCAGTGAATCCCAGCGCCCGGTGCGCCACGCTTCAGCGATGCGGTTGCGCTCCAGCACCAGATGCGGCACACCGAGTTTGCTCAAGTGTTCGCTCATGGCGACGCCAGCCTGGCCGGCACCGACAACAAGCGTATCTATTTCGATCTTTTTATCATTCATGCTTGTGTCCTTCAGAGAGGCGACTATGGCGCGGCAAGTCGCGACAGATCAGCTGTTGTAATAATTGAATACCGCGTAGATAACTTTGCTGGCGGGGTAGGTTTATTGTGCTTAGCGAATGCCAATAGCGAAAATATGATTTTTGTCGTTGTTGCCCATGAAAAAACTAACCCACAACTAACTTCGAACTTCACTGAATAAATACAAACCCTGTAGGAGCGAGCCGGCTCGCGAAGAACTTGAAAGCCCCGCGTTTATTCAGGCAATACGCATAATCGTTAACGACCATCGCGAGCAGGCTCGCTCCCACAGTTAATGGAGGCGAGCCCGATACTTATTTAGAGCACGCCAATTTCTTTGGCAGTTCTATCAACCGCAATCTTGGTTTTGCCAACCAGCTCATCGATTTCAGCACGCGTGGCGATCAATGCCGGCGCCATGATCATGCGGCCCAGCGTCGAGCGAATGATCACGCCTTCCTCAAAACCAATCGTGCGGCAGCGCCAGGCAATGTCGCCTTCATTGGCGAAACGCTTGCGAGTTGCCTTGTCCTCGGCAAACTGCAACGCAGCCACCAGGCCGACACCCTGGATCTCACCCACCAGCGGGTGATTGCCGAAGACCTCGCGCAGGCACTGTTGCAGGTACGGGCCGGTGTCGCTTTTCACTTGCGTGACCACACCCTCATCGCGCAACGCCGTAAGGTTCGCGATAGCCACCGCAGCCGCCACCGGGTGACCGGAATAGGTCAGGCCGTGGGCGAACACGCCGCCCTGCTCCACCAGCACCTCAGCCATGCGCCGACTCAGAATCAGGCCGCCCATCGGGATGTAACCCGAGGTCAGGCCCTTGGCGATGGACAAGGTGTCCGGCTCGAAATCAAAGTGCTGGTGGGCAAACCATTCACCGGTCCGCCCGAAGCCACCGATCACCTCGTCCGCACACAGCAGCACGTCGTACTTGCGGCAGATGCGCTGGATTTCCGGCCAGTAGCTCTCTGGCGGGAAGATCATGCCGCCCGCGCCCTGGAACGGTTCGGCGATGAACGCGGCGACGTTTTCCGCGCCCAGTTCGAGAATCTTGGTTTCCAGTTGCTGAGCGGCGCGCAGGCCGAACTCGGCGGGCGTCAGATCACCTTCATGACCAAACCAGTACGGTTCATCGATGTGCGCGACGTCAGGAATCACACCGCCCATTTCGTGCATGAACTTCATCCCGCCCATGGCGCTGGCGGCCAGGGTGGAGCCGTGATAACCGTTCCAGCGACCGATCATGATCTTCTTCTGCGGCTTGCCGAGCACCTGCCAGTAGCGGCGCACGGTACGGATCAACACCTCGTTGGCCTCAGAGCCGGAGTTGGTGTAGATCGCGTGGCTGTAGTGCTTGGGCAGGAGACTGAACAGCAGCTCGGAGAGCTCGACCACCGCCGGGTGAGTGGTGTGGAAGAACATGTTGTAGTACGGCAATTGCTCCAGCTGACGGGTCGCCGCCGCGGCCAGATCCTTGCGCCCGTAACCGAGGTTGGTGCACCACAAACCGGACATGCCATCGAGGTAACGATTGCCGTCGTTGTCCCACAGGTGCAGGCGCTCGCCACCGACGATCACGCGCGGCCCCTCTTCGTTCAACGCCTTCTGATCAAGGAATGCGTGAATGTGGTGGGCGGCATCGGCCGCTTGATAATCCTTGGTTTCGCGCTGCGGTTTGTAATCGGTTGTCATTTTTTATTCTCCTGAATTGAATAAAGGTTCAGTTCCCGGACACGGTAGCGATCGGTGCCATCTTCGGCTCATCGGTACCCTGTGATTCTTGTTGAATGAGCGGCTCCGGCGTAAACAGCGGTTTGCGCATCACGAACTTGATCCACACCACGGCAATGATCGATATCACGCCCAGTACCACGCCAGCGCAAGCAAAAATACTCGCGGTCATCTCCGGTGTTGGCGACACGTGGTAGATCGCAAACAGCATGCCGGCAATGCCGATGACTTGCGGCCATGGATAAAACGGTGAGCGGAATGGGCGTGCCAGATGGGGATAGCGGCGGCGCAAGGCAATCACATCGATGTGTACGATGATGTAGGCCAGCAGCCACGCCAAGGCGGCAGCCAGAAGCAGCAAGCTGATCGCCGCCGCGTCGTGCCCCAGAATGAGGATCGGCAGGCCGGTGATCGCGGCAACGAACAGCACCGCCACCCATGGCGTGCGACCGCGTTCTGTGAGTTTCTTGAACTGCGGGAACGCCTGGCCGTTTTGCGCCATGCCGTAGAGCATGCGCGGCAGTGCGGCCAGCGACGAATTCACGGTGCTGCAAGTCGCGGTAATGGCCGCGACCACCAGGAACAGCTTGCCTGCTTCACCGAAAACGGTGGTGGCGACAAGGTAGTGAGGCAGCGCATCGCTAGCCAGTTGCTCACGGGGAATGCACAGCAGCGCGCCAAAGCAATACAGCGCGATCACGCCGAAAATCACCGTCAAACCAATGGTCATCGAGCGTGGAATATTGCGCTCCGGATTGCGGGTTTCTTCCACCAACGGGCAGACGAATTCGGCCCCGACAAAACCCCAGACCGCCATCGCAGCCAAGGTAATTGCACCGAACTCCAACGGGTTCCAGCCCTGATCCAGCGGCAGTTGCAAGCTGGCCTGACCGTTAGTCAGCGAAGCCAGGCCCATGGCGATGAGGATCACCACCATCACCAGCGCCAGCACGTTCTGCAGCTTGGCGAAGACATCAATGCCGAACAGGTTCAGCACGGTGAACAGCCCCAGCACGCCGTAGGCCACCACCATGTGCGGAATGACATCCGGATAGACCTTGCTGATCACCAGATCCAACAGGAGCAGCTCGGCGGAGAGCGCAAACATCGCCACCACCATGTAGCCCGAGAAGGTCGCCAGAATCGCCGGGAAATGCCCGATTGCCACTTCGGTGTAACTGCTGAGACTGCCCGCCTTCGGGATCATCAAGGCCAATTCGGAAAACGACCAGGCGTAGGTGATTGCCAATACATAAGCGATGGCCAACGGAATGATAAACCCGAAACCGGCAATGCCCGCCCCTTGCAGCATCAGCACCATCACGCCCTGCGATACCACGACGCCCACCGCAACGGCCAGCAATGAACCCAGCCCCAGGACCCGGCGCAAACCGCCGGACGGCGCCTGGATGGACGCGGTTGTACTTGAACTCATGACAAACTCCCCGTGTTTTCTTGTTGTTGATCGCCTTCACGTGGAAGGCAGGGATAAACATCGCCACTCATCCGTGAGTGGCGATTGACGACAGCAGCGGCTTAGCGGGCCGCCCAGGCGTTGAAACGTTCCTCGAGTTCTTCGCCGTGATCGACCCAGAACGTCGCATCCACCAGTTGGCCCTCAGACAAATTGGCTTGAGCCGTGGGCAACTGGGCAAGCGTGTCGGCCGGAAGTTGCGCCAGCACATCCTTGCGAATCGGGCCGTAAGGGATCTGCGTGGAGAAGGATTTCTGCCCGCTCGGCTGACTGGCGAACACGATGAAACGCTCGGCCAGCGCCTTGTTCGGACTGCCGCGAACAATCGCCCAGTGATCAGGATCGTAGAGGTGACCGTTCCAGGAGATGGCCAGTTTCGAGCCTTCCTTTTGCGCCACGGCAATCCGGCCGTTGTAGGCCGCCGACATCACCACGTCGCCTGCTGCGAGCCATTGCGGAGGCTGCGCTCCGGCTTCCCACCACTGGATCGACGGCTTGATCTGGTCGAGCTTGTTAAACGCCCGGTCCACGCCTTCCTTGGTGCCCAGCACTTTGTACAGGTCATCCTGCTTGACCCCGTCGGCGAGCAGCGCCACTTCCAGCGTGTACTTGGCGCCCTTGCGCAGGCCGCGCTTGCCGGGGAATTGCTGCAGGTTCCACATATCCGCCCAGGAGGTCGGGGCCGCAGCCACCTTGTTCGAGTTATAGGCGAGCACCATCGACCACACGTAACTGGCCACGCCGCACTCGCTGACCGCGCCAGCCAGATAGTTTTTTGAGTCGCCGATCAGCGCCGGGTCCAGGCGCTCGAACAGCCCTTCTTCGCAGCCACGCAAAAGCTCAGGGCTTTCCACTTCGACGACGTCCCAGCTGACCTGGCCGACATCGACCATGGCTTTGACTTTGGACAGTTCGCCGCTGTACTCGCCGACTACAACTTTGCCGGCACCACTTTGTTCAAAGGGTTTGAAATAAGCCCCTTCTTGCGCGGCCTTGGTCGCACCGCCGAACGAAATAACCGTGAGACTTTCGGAGTGCGCAACAACGGGCACCGTGAATACCAAAAATGCTGTTACAACGCTCGAAGACGAATATCTGAACATGAAAGCTCCCTCACTTTTTAATTGTGGTTAGTTACTGAGGCAGTCACGGCCACGCAGCCGCAAGTTCACGGAAGACTCTCCGCGTGGTGACATCTTTTTATTCTTCAAACCGCACACCATCGGCAGGCGGTTAATTGTTCAGCAGACGCTTAACGCAATTGAAACCAGGTGGTTTTCAACTGGGTGTATTTATCGAACGAGTGCAACGACAAGTCCCGGCCGAAACCCGATTGTTTGCCACCGCCGAACGGCACGCTGACATCGAGGGCGTCCACGGTGTTCACCGAAACAGTGCCGGCCTTCAGCGCCCGTGCAACCCGGTGCGCACGATTCAGATCGTCGCTCCACACCGAGGCGGCCAGCCCATAGATGCTGTCGTTGGCCAGCCGCACCGCTTGCTCTTCGGTGTCAAACGTGGAGATCGCCAGAACCGGGCCGAACACTTCTTCGCGCGACAGGTGCGAGTCATGATCGACGTCGGCAAAAATGGTTGGCTCGATAAAGTTGTCGGAACCGTTGAAGCTCAAGCGACGGCCGCCGGCGAGCAGTCGGGCGCCGTCTTCGTGGGCGCGCTCGATAAAACTCATCACCCGCGATGCCTGCGCCGAATCGACAATGGCGCCAGCAGCGCTCACAGGATTCAGTGGATCGCCGGGCATCCAGGCTTTGGTTTTCTCCAACAGACGCTCGATAAATTCTTCCTTGATCGAACTTTGCACATACAGCCGTGAGTTCGCCGAGCAGACCTCGCCCTGATTGAAGAAGATGCCGAACGCCGCTTTCTCTGCGGCCAGATCCAGATCACGGCAATCGTCGAACACCAGGCTCGGGCTCTTGCCGCCGCATTCAAGCCAGACCTGCTTGAGGTTCGACTGCGCGGCGTACTGCATGAAGTATTTGCCCACCTGAGTCGAGCCGGTAAACACCAGGCAATCGACATCCGGATGCAGGCCCAGCGCCTTGCCAGCAGACTCGCCCAACCCCGGAAGTACGTTCAGCACACCCGGCGGCAAACCGGCTTCCAGCGCCAACTCGGCCAGACGCAGGGCCGAGAACGGTGATTGCTCGGCGGGTTTGAGCACCACGCTATTGCCGGCCGCCAGGGCCGGGGCCAGTTTCCACGCTGCCATGTCGAGCGGGAAATTCCATGGCACCACGGCCGCGACCACGCCCAGCGCTTCACGGGTGATGGTTGCCAGCGCCGAAGACGCCGTCGGCGCGACCTGATCGTAAAGCTTGTCCAGCGACTCGCCGTACCAAGCGAACACATGGGCCGCGCCGGGGACGTCGATGTTGTAGGCATCCATCACTGGCTTTCCCATGTTCAGCGAATCGAGCAGCGCGAGCTCTTCACGGTGCGCCAGCACCAGCTCAGACAGACGCAGCATCACCCGCTTGCGCTCGACTGGCGCCATCCGCGCCCAAGGGCCTTCGTTGAACGCGCGACGCGCACTGCGCACGGCCAGTTCCACTTCCACTTCGCCACACGCGGCGACACGGGCAAGCAACTGATTGGTCGCCGGGTTGATCGAGTCGAATGTTGCGCCCGAGGACGCAGCCACCTGTCGGCCATCGATCAAGGCTTTGTCTGAGAAGGTTTGCCGGGCAGCTCGTTGCTGCCAATAGTCGAGGTCGAACACGCTACGCTCCCTTTACGACCGCCTGGGTGGTCGGGGTTGTTATCAGAGGTTGGAGAGATAGTGCGGCAACCGTACGCAGAGGAAAATTATTAAAAATGTGCTCGGGGTATAAGAAAAAACTGGGTAAGCGCTGCCCCAGTCCAGAACCCGCATAGGGTAAGGTTCAGTCAACCATCTGTGCGGCGGCCATCCGGTCTTGCAGCGCAAAACAAAGCAGAACGAGGTGCGTGTGGCTTCCTATACATTGCGGCAACTCAAGTATTTCGTCACAACGGTAGAGGCCGGTAGCGTCGCTGAAGCCTCGCGACAGCTGTACATCGCGCAGCCCTCGGTTTCCACGGCGATCAAGAGTCTGGAAGAGTCGTTCAACGTCCAGTTGTTCATCCGCCACCACGCCCAGGGCGTTTCGCTGACGCCCACCGGCACGCGCTTCTATCACAAGGCGCAAGAGCTGCTGCGCATGGCCAGGGAGTTTGAGCAGAACGCGCTGGCCGACAACGACACGGTGTCGGGGCAGATCGACATCGGCTGCTTCGAGACCGTTGCCCCGTTGTACCTGCCACAACTGATCGCAGGCTTTCGCAAGCTTTATCCGGGCGTGGACATTCGTATTCGCGATGGTGAGCAGCAAGAGCTGGTGCAAGGCTTGACCGCCGGCACTTTCGACGTGGCGTTCCTCTACGACCACGGGTTGGATGGCACCATCCAGACCACGCCGCTGATGCCACCGCAAAAGCCTTATGTGTTGTTGCCTGAAGGGCACCGCTTTGCCGACCAGAAAGAAGTATCGCTGCGGGACTTGTGCAGCGAGCCGATGATTCTGCTCGATGTGCAGCCGAGCCGTACTTACTTCGTGAGCCTGTTCCATGAACTGGATCTGACGCCCAACATCGTGTTCAGCTCGCCTTCGATCGAGATGGTGCGCGGCATGGTCGGTCAGGGATTCGGCTTCTCGATCCTGGTCACCCGCCCGCACTCGGAATGCACTTACGATGGCAAGAAAGTGATCTCGGTGAACATCAAAGAGCCGGTCACCCTGTCCGGCTTGGCGTCGGCCCATTTGAAACGCAGCCAACTGACCAAGCCTGCGCAATTGTTCGTGGATTTTTGCCGCGAACAACTGAGCCAGAAAGTCGCGCCCTGAATCAAAATCAAAAGATCGCAGCCTTCGGCAGCTCCTACAAGGAAACGCATTCCAATGTAGGAGCTGCCGAAGGCTGCGATCTTTTAACCCACGACGCCAGCCACCCCAAACAACCGTGCAACGCATCTCCTGTAGGAGCTGCCGAAGGCTGCGATCTTTTTATCCAGCACCACACAAATAATCAGCCAATCGCACCAGCATCGCGTCGCAACCACTCAACTGCTCCAACGAAACAAACTCATCAGGCTTATGCCCCTGATCCATGCTGCCCGGACCACACACCACCGTGGGAATCCCGGCCTGATCAAACAGCCCACCCTCGGTGCCAAACGCGACCGTCCCAAACTCTGAAGAATTACTCAACAGAGCCAGCAGCCGCGCCGCCTCACTCTCGGGCGGTGTCGCCAATCCGGGATAAGCACTCAGCGGCCGCAGACGAATGTCGGTATCCACCTGCACCGCGCGCATCTTGGGCAACAGGTTTTCCTGAGCGTAGGCCTGCAACTGATCCGCCACGACCTGTGCATCGAAGTCCGGCAATGCCCTGACCTCGAAATCGAACTCACATTCGGCCGGAACAATATTCAACGCCCGGCCACCTTTGATCACACCCGTTTGCACCGTTGAAAACGGCGGGTCAAAACGCGAGTCGTGGTGATCAGGATGCGCCAACTGCTCACCGATCACGCCGAGCCGGCCAATCAGCTGTGCCGCATATTCAATCGCGTTCACCCCATACGGCGCATACGCCGAATGGCACGCCGCACCGCGCACTTCGCAGCGCATCGCGAGTTTGCCTTTGTGGCCGAGCACAGGCTTGAGTTCTGTCGGTTCGCCGATCAGGCACAGCCGAGGCTTGAATGGTCGTTTCTCCAGCTCGGCCAGCATCGGCCTGACACCCAGGCAGCCGATTTCTTCATCGTAGGAAAAGGCCAGGTGCACCGGGGTCAAAAGCGGACGCTGCACGAAAGTTGGCACCGCCGCGAGCACCGAGGCGATGAAGCCTTTCATGTCCGCCGTGCCACGGCCGTAAAGGCGCCCTTCCTTTTCCGTCATCTGGAACGGATCGACCGTCCACGCCTGCCCATCAACCGGCACCACATCGGTGTGCCCGGAAAGCACCACGCCACCGGAAATGAGCGGGCCGATAGTCGCGAACAGATTGGCCTTGGTTCCTTCTTCGTTGAAGAACAGCTCGCTCTGAACGCCATGCCCGGCCAGATACGCCTCGATGAAACGAATCAGTTCGAGGTTGGAATCGCGGCTGACCGTGGCGAAACCAATCAGGCGTTCCAGCAGCGCGCGACTGGACGCCTCACTCATCCCCCGGCACTCCGTAGCTCGGCGCTGTCGTCGGGTTGAGTGCGCGCGTCAGGTAGTCCTGCATTTGTGGTCGATAGGCTTGCCAGAGGCCATCCAGCTGCCCGATGGGGTCTTCCTCGGCCCAGTCCACCCGCAAGTCGATGATCGGCCAGGTGTGATCACCCACCACTTTCAGCGCAGCGGAATGCACCGGACCGGCCTCACCACCGGCCGCCATCGCCGCGTGCATGGCCGCCAGCAAACGGTCGGCCAACTGACCCGGCTCAGCCTCGAACGCCGCGACCATCGCCTCGATGACCCGCACGTCGCTGAGCAAATTACCCGCCGCGACACACTGCTCGCCCTTCACCGCGTTATGCACGCCCAACGACTCTTTGCCGCTGAACAGCGCAATCCGCCCTGACGCATCGATCACCGTGACCTGTCGGTATTGGCTCCAGCCGTTGGACGTGAGCGCCTTGTCCAGCGCCGCGTCGGGCTCCAGATGCTGATGTTCCAACAAGTCCAGAATCTGCGGGCCTAGCGCCGGCAGCGTAATGTTCTGCGTAGAAACCGCACCCACCCCCGCCCGTGCCCAAGGGCAACGCGCACCGACCGCAATGCTCGAAGAACTGATGGCAATACCGAGCTGCCCGGTTTCAGGGCAGCGTCCGATAATCGAGAACGTCATGACTCACTCCTTAAAATTCCAATGCACGCGCAACTGCATTCTGTGCATGCACTGGAAAGGGAGAAAGCAGGTTTTTTGTGGCTTTGGGGAAGGAAAAAACTGGTCAGGCCCGACCTGCTACTCAGGCGGATCAATCTGATCCAGCACCCGATTGGCTGTGATCTCCGCCAGCATCACGCTGTTGGAAATCCCTAGCAGGGCATTGCGCGATTCGCCGTCCAGGTGATCGACCAATTGATGGACCATGACGTCGATTGAGGCCAGGGTTTCGACCAGATAAACCGCAAGGGTTTCGGTGGAGGCCTGCGGGTCGACGGTAAACAGCGTGCTGACAGTACGCGGCGTGGCTTTGATGTCGGCGGTCGAGGGAAAGTGAAAGTTGAGGGCGCGTTCGGCGGCCTCGTTGAGTTTTTTGGAATCGGGTTCGTATGGGGATGCCGGATCGGTGTCCGGCGGATTTGGAGTTACCTTGAACATAATTGCGTCCCTTCTGAAGTAGGGCTGCAACCGTCTCGCGACTAAACGAAAGGGTGGCAGCGGTGCGCAAGTTAGTCGACCGGCAAGGAAACACAAAAATCCGGCGCGTCCGAGGACGCCATGCGCACAGCTGCCATAAAGTGCAGGCGATACCTGACTGATGACGCTCGTGCGACCGTATTCCTTAGGCGGGCGACTAAACCCGATCACTGATGAGCAGTGACACGAATCAAGTTACCGATGGCCTCCAAAGCGCACAAGCCGGCGGATTCTGGCGTACCCGTAGGCAACGGCGCAAGGTCTTGTAGCTTGCAGGAAGTATCCTTAAACGCCTTTAAACACGGGCTCTCCGTCGATGCTTAACCAACTGATGCTCGCGTTAAATTGAAGGTGAAAGCCTATCGGCGGCACAGGTTTGTTAGGCCGCGTTGGCTGGGTTTACGACTGCTGCGCAGCCGGACGCAGGCTTCGCCAGCTGCTACGGATTGCGGTGGGTTTATTTGCGTGGCTTGATTCGTGCGGTTGCTTCGGCCACCAACGGATCATCCGGCCAATAATGTTTCGGATACCGCCCCTTCAAATCCTTTTTCACTTCGGCGTAGGTGCTGCGCCAGAAGTTCGCCAAATCCTGAGTCACCTGCACCGGGCGTCGCGCCGGGGACAGCAGGTGCAGCTTGACCACTTGCCGGCCACCGGCGATGCGCGGGGTTTCCGCCAGGCCGAACAACTCCTGCAAACGCACCGCAAGAATCGGCGGCTGCTCGCTGTAATCCAGACGAATCGACGAGCCCGACGGCACGCTCAAATGATGCGGCGCCAACTCGTCGAGCCGCTGCGGCAGCGGCCACGGCAGCAGGTTGTGGACGATGCTCGACAGGTCGAGATTGGCGAAGTGGCTGAGCCGCGAGACTTTGCCCAGATACGGCATCAGCCAGTGCTCAAGACTTTTGAGCAGCGCAGCGTCGCTGACGTCCGGCCATTCGCTTTCGCCCTTGCCGGCCATATCCAGCTGACGCAACAACGCCACCCGCGCCTGCCATTGGCGCAGCTCCGGCGTCCACGGCAACAGCTCCAGGCCTTTGCGTCGCACCAGGTTGACCAGCGCCTGGCTGCGGGCGGTTTCATCGAGCCCGGTCAGCGGTTCACGGCTGAGGATCAGCTCGCCGACCTTGCGTTGGCGCTCGGCACGCAGCACGCCTTCGCGTTCGTCCCAATCCAGTTGATCGACGCAGCGCACCTGCTCCGCCAACACTGAATCGAACAGCGCCGGATCAAAATCCGCCGCCAGATAAATCCGCTCTTCGCGTTGCCCCTGGCGACTGCCGAGATCAGCGATCACCAGCCACGACTGCTTCATCAAACTGTCCGCTTCGGCGAACAACGCGGCGCGACCGTTGGCCAAGCGATACTCGGCGCCGCCAGCACGACGTTGCTGAGCGACGCGATCCGGATAGGCCAGCGCCAGCAACGCGCCGAGCCAGCGCGGATGATCGGGATCGCTGACCGGCTCCGACGCCTTGCCCCGCAGATAACCGCGATACTGCCGCGCCAGTTGCCGGGCTCGTTGCACCCCACCCTGCGCGCCGCGAGCGGCCCGTTCTTCGCCGGACAACAACACCAGCCGACTGTGCAGATCCGCGCCAGCGCCGCGCAAGATATCGCGCTCGCCGAGTAAAGCCGCGACATCGCAAGCCATGTCCGCCAACCCCAGCGCCTGACCGCGCAACAACAAATGGCCGATGCGCGGATGCGCCGGCAATTCGGCCATGGCCTGACCGTGACGGGTCAGCGCTTCGCCCTCCAGCGCGCCCAAGCGTTCGAGCAAATCCTGCGCCTGTGCATACGCGGCGGCGGGCGGTACATCGAGCCACACCAACTGCCCGGGCGTCACGCCCCAACGACCAAGTTGCAAGGCCAACCCGGCCAGATCCGCCGAAAGAATTTCCGCGCTGCCATAAGCCGCCAGTTGCTCGTGCTGATCCTGCGACCACAAGCGATAACACACGCCCGGCTCCAGTCGCCCGGCCCGACCCGCGCGCTGCGTGGCGCTGGCCCTGGAAATGCGCTGGGTATCGAGGCGGGTCATGCCGCTGCCGGGGTCGAAACGCGGCACACGCGCCAACCCGGCATCGATCACCACGCGCACGCCATCGATTGTCAGGCTGGTCTCGGCGATGTTGGTGGCCAGCACGACTTTGCGCTTGCCCGGTGGCGCAGGATCGATCGCCGCACGTTGCGCGGCGAGGTCCAGTTCACCGTGCAACGGGCAGAGCAAAACCTGCGAGTTGTCGCCCAACGCATCGGCCAATTGCTGATGCACACGACGGATTTCCGCTTGCCCCGGCAGGAACACCAGCACACTGCCGGTTTCGTCGTTCAGGGCTTCAAGGATGGTTTGCACCAGCCGTGCCTCGATGAATTCACCGGACTGAAACGGTCGACCCCAGCGCATCGCCACCGGGTACATGCGCCCTTCGCTACGCAGGATCGGCGCATCGTCCAGCAGCCCCGCCAGACGTTCGCCTTCGAGCGTTGCCGACATCAAGAGGATTTTCAGCGGCTGGTCGTCACGGAACAGCTCCCGACCGTTCAGGCTCAGGGCCAACGCCAGATCAGCGTCGAGACTGCGTTCGTGAAATTCATCGAAGATCAGCAACCCCACGCCGTCCAGCGCCGGGTCGTCCTGCAAGCGCCGGGTCAGAATGCCTTCGGTGACCACTTCGATACGAGTATTGGGGCCCACCTTGCTGTCGAGCCGAATGCGATAACCCACGGTTTCGCCAACCTTCTCACCCAGCTCACTGGCCAACCGCTCCGCCGCCGCCCGCGCCGCCAAGCGCCGCGGTTCGAGCATCAGAATGGTCTGCCCGGCCAGCCAAGGCTCATTGAGCAGGGCCAACGGCACGCGGGTGGTTTTACCGGCACCGGGCGGCGCTTCGAGCACGGATTCGTGGCGCGTAGCGAGGGCTTCACGCAGGGCGGGTAAAACTTCATCGATCGGCAAAGAAATCATGCTGGCTCCCAAACAAGCCGCGCAGTATAGCGACGAACAGCCCTATACCTTGAATGCTGAACGTATGCGCTCTGCGACTTCAGTGATAGTGACACCACGCAGCCCAACGGCTTTCATATCGACGTTCAGAGAGGGCATAACGTCGAGAAAGCTTCGCAAGTCGTTTGCGATGCTTTCCGGCAGATCAACATCTGATTCCGCCGAAAGAAGACGAGACAGAAGCAAAACGTCCTTCAAGTGTTTATTGCTTTTGCGGCCCGCCCCCTCCTCCACGCAATCCGGATGACTGAGATTGGTCCATGCCTGCGCCTTGAGCGGAATAAGCCGGTCAACGCCGATGTAGGCGAGATCGTTCGTATGATTGCGACCTGCGACGATGAAGCTGTAGTAAGCATCGTCGAGCAAAATGGCCGATAAATCGGAAATCTCTCCATCGATTGGAACCGGGGTCAGATCAGCATTTTCTGGCAGCGTTAAACCGTCGGGTGCCCTTGAGAACAATTCAAGAAGAACCGGGTAACGTTCATCAGAAGGCTTGCCGAACCTGTACCGCTTTGACGGACCATCAAGCTCCTGTCGCTCGTTATAACCTCCGCGCTTGATGAACTCCCAGAACTCAGCACAGAACACTTCATCCAACGCTTCGATGATGAGCACGATGTCCAGATCTCGCGTTGATCGGAACTCAATGCCCGCCTCCTCAAGAGTAAGACTGGCTGCAACGCCGCCGATGAGCACATATCGGTCCGCATGGCCGGCAAAGGCTTCGCGGAAGGTATCCAATCCTTTTACCATTCGATCTTCTCCATCATTTCATCAAGGCTCAGTTGAACCCGGTCGTCGACGTTGTTCCTCAGGCTCAGATAGAGAGACAGAGGATCGACGCTTTCTGGTGACATCGGAATCCGGGTTTGCCCTGTAATGTGATCAGGGGAATAACTCCAGATCTCGACCTCAACGACCGGTTTGTCGAATGGGTCAACTTCCGCGCGACCGGAGCGAGCGACTTCCAAATCCCAACTTTCTTTGGTGAACGCAATAACGGGTATTGACGGCTCGCCCAGCAAGGAGAGCCTGCTGAGCGCAGACAATCCTGCGACTCTTTGCGCCACGGGTTGCCAATCTGCATACACCACCCGCTTCACCGGGCTTTGCAGAACCGGCAGGGATTTCTCCCATATGGCTTTAGGAGCAGCAACGAAACGCCAAAGTATTGATTTGCTACTGGATACCGGCTCTATCAATCCGAACGAATGAAGCTCTTTCATCGCCCTGGATATCGTCATTTTGGAGTAGAGGTCTGCGTCGACCAGATCGGTCCCCCGGAAGGTATCATTCTCCTCCCAACCTCGATTGAGGGTTGCGATGAGCACAGCCTGGCTAGCCGGGCTCAAGACAGTTTTTTCTGCCTGCCTGCTGCGATAGAACTCACGCAGATCAAGCCCGAGCTGCGGTGCGAACAATTGGTTGCCAGGAACAACGAACTGGACACCGGCCTCAATAAGGCGCTTGCGCTCAAATGATTGGAGTGCACCGGTCGCATAGAGAATCGGGGGATCTACGATTTTTTTCAGAATATCGATGTGCTTGCGAATCTTCGCTGCATTTTCGAAGGGTTCATGAGCGAGTAACACCAAGCATTGACACCCATGCAGTGTCACTACGTCGAAGGCGTACTCATCCAGGAGATAAAAAGGCAAACCCTTGGATTTCGCCCAACGCTTAATCTCGGGCTTTACCCCGAAAATCAACTGGAAATAATTTTGAATCTCTTGCCGGCTAGTTCTCATCTCAGCACCAAGCAACACGATTAACGCACAGTAACAGCGCAAATGTTACCGTACAACTATCATGTTACAACTCAAATCAGTTTGCCTAATCGCACACCAACACAGCTTCGTGACGTGTAGCGAGGGCTTCACGCAGGGCGGGTAAAACTTCATCGATCGGCAAAGAAATCATGCTGGCTCCCAAACAGAGCGGCGAGTATAACGGCGAACTGCCTGGCATTCGTCGCGGTCCTAATTCATATCGACGAAGCTTCGTTTTGAGATTACTCAGGAGATTTCATATGCGCGTTCCCTTTCGCCTGATTGGCGGTGTTCTGGTTGCAACTTTGCTGACACAACTGACCGCCTGCGGTTCGATTTTCTACCCGGACCGTCGTGGCCAGATCGACGGCAAGATTGACCCGGCGATTGCCGTGCTCGATGCCGTGGGGCTGCTGTTCTACATCGTTCCCGGCCTGATCGCGTTTGCGGTGGACTTCGCCACTGGCGCGATTTACTACGCACCGGGCGAGACCGCCCAGGTCGCCCCGGAAAAACTCAAGGAGGCCATCGGCGCCGACGGCAAGGTCGATAACCTCAAGTTGCAGACTATTCTGGAACGTGAAACGGGCCGCAGCCTGCCGCTGGACGATCCACGCCTGATCCAGCACAAGGGAAGCACTCAGCAACTGGCCCTGCTTGGCCTGCAACCCGCCGCGTAAACGGTGCACTTGAAGGAATAGCCGCACTCATGATCTCCAGCTCCGAACACGCCCGGCTGCTGCGGCTGGCAACCCGTGCCTCGGTGGCGGTGGCCTGCACGCTGATCATCGCCAAAGCCATCGCCTGGTGGTTGAGTGGATCGGTGAGCATGCTCGCCGGATTGACCGACTCGACACTCGACGGCGTCACTTCGTTGCTCAACTTGCTCGCTGTGCACTACGCCTTGCGCCCGGCCGACGACGATCATCGCTACGGGCATGGCAAGGCCGAGTCGCTGGCCGGCATGGCGCAGGCGTTGTTCATCGGTGGCAGTGCGGTGCTGATTGCGTTGCAGGCGTATGACCGGCTCAAGCACCCGGAACCGGTGGGCGCGCCATGGATCAGCATTGGTGTGATTGTGTTCTCGCTGGGCCTGACCCTGGCGCTGCTGATGTTGCAGCATCGGGTGGTCAAGGCCACCGGCTCCAACGCTGTGCGCGCCGATTCGCTGCACTACCGCTCGGACATGCTGCTCAACGGCAGCATTCTGGTCGCATTGGTGTTGGCGGGTTTTGGCTGGCATCAGGTCGATGCCTGGTTCGGCCTGGGGATTGCCGCGTACATTCTCTGGAGCGCAGTGACGATTGCCCGGGAAAGTTTTGCGGTGTTGATGGATGAAGAACTGCCGCCGGATGTCAGCCAGCACATGCTCGAACTGGCTTGCAGCGT
This sequence comes from Pseudomonas azerbaijanoccidentalis, assembly GCF_019145495.1. Classification (GTDB taxonomy): domain Bacteria; phylum Pseudomonadota; class Gammaproteobacteria; order Pseudomonadales; family Pseudomonadaceae; genus Aquipseudomonas; species Aquipseudomonas azerbaijanoccidentalis. The sequence continues at coordinate 137,603 of NZ_JAHSTU010000010.1, forward strand.
GCCGGGGGTATTGGGTGCGCACGACTTGCGCACGCGGATTTCCGGCAACCAGTGGTTTGTGCAATTGCATCTGGAATTGCCGGGAGAGCTGACCTTGTCAGTCGCCCACGGCATCAGCGATCAAGCCGCCGATGCGATTCACGCGGCCTACCCGCGAGCCGAAGTGCTGGTGCACGCCGACCCGCAGGAAGTGGTGAAAGCCGCCAGGGCTCAGAACGTCACACGATAACCGCGACTGCTCAGGCAACCGCCCTGGGCTTGCCGGTAGGTTTGCACCACGGTCGGGTCCGGTTGATAGGTGTCGACACGCGGGTCGAAACCACTCTGCTCAACCGCCCAGCGATAGCAATCGTAGCCATCCTGATTGACCTGCTCCGGCGACTGGCCGTTGGCCGGGTAGGCTTCAACATCGATACCATTCCCGGAGGCCAGCGGCTGTCCGGGCGGCTCGACCACCACGTAATCCTGTGTGCTTTCCTGATAGGCGTAGTACGACCCCGCAGCCAGGAACAACAGCGAACCGCCGATCCAGACTTCACGGGCGTAATCGGGCAAATACTGGATGCGAATCCCGCGTGGCGGCTGTACGACCACGTAACGCGGGCCTTGCGGGCGATACCAGTAGCCGCCGGAGTAAAAATAATCGCGACCACCATAAGGCACGCGATAATCACGGTCCGGGAAGCGGTCGATCACATGTCCCGGCCGGTACTGCGGGCCAGGCCCCCAGCCGTTGCCGCGACCGCTCGGACGACCCTGCCACTGGTTGTTGCCATTGGACGGTGCGCCGATGTAGCCATTCCAGTGCTGATTGGGGTCATTACGCCGCGGTTGGTCCTGATAGTAACCACGGCGCGGCTCTTGGGTTTGCTGCACGGTGTCGGGCCGAGGTTGAATCGGCAGGTCATTGGCAGGCAGTTGCGGTGGTGGAGGCGGCGAGCGCACGCGACTGTTGTAGTCTGGCGGTGGACGGTTCTGCGATTGGCTATTGTTCTGGCCTTGGCCGTTGTGCTCGAACTGGCGGCTGTTGTCGCCACGAATGATGTCGTTATTCTGCGGACGCGGCTGATTCTGTTGCTGGCCGTTCTGCGGGCGCGGCTGATTGTTACCGCCGTGCCCCTGATTATTGTTGCCCTGACGACTGCCGTCGCCATGCTGGCCACCATCGGGGCCACGGTTCTGCGGCTCATCGGCCAGCGATTGCGCAGTGACACTGAAACACAGCAAACCAACACCGGCCAAACGCCAGATGCACGACTTCATGCTTTTCCTCACTGCGGGTTAGGGCTTGTACGTAAGACTGGAAATGCACAGGCCGGTTCTGCAACAGGTTATCAGTCGCGAAACTTATTTATTGAGTGGCGAACGCCAAATTTTGGCAAGAAAAAGGGGAGACCCGTCGGCCTCCCCTTGAGAACTTCGTCCGTGCTCGATGATTGTGGCATCGGCTCACCTCACGCCGTCTTCTGGACAGTGTGTAGCTCGGGGGCCTGCGCATCCCCGGTGGGGGGTGGCGGCCGCGGCTGGCCTGATTGGGCGAGCCGCACTGGACTGTTTGTCCGAGCAGTGATTCTGGTGATAAGAATAGGCCTGCGGCGCCGGCAGAGGATTGCGAAGATTGCTGAAATAAACATCACTTGCGCAATTTTTAACCCTGGATAGATAATCTGCCGCAATAGATACGACAAGGGACCGTTTGATGAGCAAACTCGACCGTTACGACCTGAGCATTTTGGCTGAATTGCAGCGCGATGCGCGCATCTCCAATCAGGAGCTGGCCGAACGCATCGGCCTGTCACCCTCACCCTGCTCCCGTCGGGTCAAGCAACTGGAAGACGACGGCTATATCTCCCGCCAGGTCGCCCTGCTCGACCGCAAGATGCTCGGCCTGAGCCTGACGGCGTATGTGCTGATCGGCATGGACCGGCACACGCCGGAGCGTTTCGAGAATTTCGAGCAAGCCATCCGCACCTTGCCGCAGGTGCTCGAATGCAGCCTGGTGACCGGGATGGATGCGGACTACCAGCTCAAGGTGGTGGTGCCGGACATGGATCACTATCAGAAGCTGCTACTGGGGCATTTGACCCGGATTGAAGGCGTGACCAGTGTGCGCTCGAGTTTTGTGCTGAACCAGGTGCTCAATAGCACTGAGTTGCCGTTGACTCACCTACGCAGCTGACCGTTTGCCTGTAGGAGCTGACGAGTGAAACGAGGCTGCGATCTTTTGATCTTGTTCCTTAAAGATCGCAGCCTCGTTTCACTCGACAGCTCCTACAACAGCTCCTACAAGAGCCATTGAGTTGTCACCGAGCGACGAATAGCTGCGACACACCGCCGCAGGTCAATACTTCGCGCAACCTGCGAGGCGTATACTCCCCGCGCCCTTTTAGCCTCGCCCGCGCTGGAGAAGTTCGATGGATCCTGCAGTTTTCGAAGAGTGGATGATGACCGGGCTGGTCAGCATCCTGATCATTTTCATGGGTTTCATCGTCTGGGATCTGGCGAAGAAGTCCAAGGCCGGGCGTTTCGGCTCGTTCATTCTGTTTTTCGTGCTGGGCCTTGGCGTGGCGGCGTTCGTGATCAAGAGCGTAGTGATCGGCCTGATCGAATCCGGCTCTTTATAAGCGCGCCGGCACTTCTTTCCACTGACCCTGATCGAGCCCTTCGATGGTCCAGTCACCGATCCGCACCCGCACCAGCCGCAACGTCGGCAAGCCGACCGCCGCGGTCATGCGCCGCACCTGACGGTTGCGCCCTTCGCGAATGATCAATTCCAGCCAACTGGTTGGCACGCTTTTGCGAAAGCGTACCGGCGGGTTGCGTGGCCACAGTTCAGGCTCATCCAGGTGCCGCGCCTCAGCGGGCAGGGTCATGCCATCGTTCAACTCCACGCCCTCACGCAAACGCTGAAGCTGCTCGGCACTCGGCGCGCCTTCTACCTGCACCCAATAAGTCTTGGCCAGTTTGTGCTTGGGGTCGGCGATGCGTGCCTGAAGCTGACCGTCGTTGGTCAACAGCAGCAAACCTTCGCTGTCGCGATCCAGCCGTCCGGCCGGGTAAATCCCCGGAATCTCGATGTAATCCTTGAGCGTCGCACGCCCGTCGCCGTCGCTGAATTGCGTCAGCACATCGAACGGCTTGTTGAACAAGATCAGCTTGGGCTCGGCCGGTGGCGCCTTGGCAACACGGCGCGCGGCTGAGGGGGCTGGTTTCGCGCCAGGGCGGCGGGAAACGGGACGTGGAGGACGGGACATGGCGAAGAGAACATCTAGCGATCAGGGCTGCTAATGCTAGTGCCCCAACCGCCAAATGACCATGACAACCGTTAGCGGAACGGCGGCTCGTCGAAGCTACGCAGTTTGCGCGAGTGCAGCGAGTTGAGCTCGGTACGCAGCAGATCCACTGCCTCGATACCGATCTTCAAGTGCTGGCTGACCGCACGCTCATAAAACGCGTTGGCCGAACCCGGCAACTTGATCTCGCTGTGCAGCGGTTTGTCCGAGACGCAGAGCAACGTGCCGTAAGGCACCCGCAAGCGATAACCCTGAGCGGCGATGGTGCCGCTTTCCATGTCCACGGCCACGGCGCGGGACAGGTTGATCAACGGCCGTTCCTGAGCCCAGCGCAGCTCCCAGTTACGGTCGTCGTAAGTCAACACGGTGCCGGTGCGCAGGCGTTTCTTCAGCTCATCGCCCTTCTCGCCGGTGATATTCGCCGCCGCCTGTTGCAAGGCCATCTGCACCTCAGCCAAAGCCGGGATCGGAATGTTCGGCGGCACCACGCGATCGAGAATCCCGTCGCGACGCATGTAAGCGTGGGCCAGCACGTAGTCGCCAATCGTCTGCGACTGACGCAAGCCTCCGCAGTGGCCGATCATCAGCCAGCAATGTGGACGCAGCACGGCCAAGTGGTCGGTAATGTTCTTGGCGTTGGACGGGCCGACGCCAATGTTCACCAGCGTTACGCCGTGACCGTCGGTGGCGATCAGGTGATAGGCCGGCATCTGGTAACGGTGCCAGACCACGCCAGCGGCGATGGCCGAGGCTTCACCGTGGTCCATGCTCTTTTCGATGATCACGTTGCCCGGCAGCACCATGCGTACGAAACGCGGATCACTGCGCAACTGCTCCAGGCCATGGACGATGAACTGGTCGACGTAACGGTGGTAGTTGGTCAGCAGAATCCACGGCTGCACATGGCGCCAGTCGCTGCCGGTGTAATGCACCAGTCGGCGCAGGGAAAAATCCACCCGCGCCGCGTCGAACAAGGCCAGCGGCAGCGGATCGGTATTTTCCCAATCGTACAAGCCATCGGCGATGCCGTCGGTGGCAGCCGACAGGTCGGTACTCGGGAATACGCGCGCCAACACGGCAGCGGTCACGCCGGACCCGGCCAGCTCATCGCCCTGCTCAACCACGTACGGATAAGGAATGTTTTGCTGGCTGACACCGACTTCCACGGTCACGGTGAAGTCGTGCATCAACGGCACGAGCTGTTCCAGCAGGTATTTTCGAAAAGCCGCCGGATGGGTGACGGTGACGCTGTAGGTGCCTGGCAACTGAACCTTGGCGTAGGCGCGGGTGGTCTGCGGGACTTCGCCCTGGCAATGGTAGGTCAGGCGCAATTCGGGATAACGAAACAGAGCACGCTGCTCGGCGTCCGGCTCGACTCGATCCTTGAGGTAGCGCTTGAGCGCCTGGTTGAGCGCGGTGGTTGCACGATTGTGCAAGAGCGCAAGCCGATCCACGGCTTGCTCGGCGGTTTGAACGACAATAAAAGCTTCGGTCACGATCAGCATCCTGTGTTCTGACTTGCAGACCTTCATCTTGCCTGCATCAAAGCTTCACGGGAACAGCCAAAAAAGATCGCAGCCTGCGGCAGCTCCTACAAGGGCTCGTCGTGCACCCGTAGGAGCTGCCGCAGGCTGCGATCTTCTGACCGATCAGAAGCCTTGTGGAGTCGAACGAGCGACAATCGCTTCCACATCCAGCCCGCGTGGCAATGCGCCGTACACTCGGCCGCCGCCATCCAGTCGACTGGCAATGAACGCATCACTGACCACCGAATTCCCCGCCTCCAGCAACAGCTTGGCCTGCAACCCCAGCGCGATGTCCTCGGTCAACTGACGGGCGCGATACTGAATGTCAGTGGTGTCCTTGAAGGCCGCCTGCAATTGTTGGATGTGCGTAGCCAGGCGTTTGTCGCCATGCCCGTCGCCCAATTCGCTGAACAGCGCATCCAGCACGCCCGGCTCTTTCGACAGCGCTCGCAATACGTCAAGGCATTGCACGTTGCCGGAACCTTCCCAGGTCGAGTTGACCGGCGCCTCGCGGTAGAGGCGCGGCAGGATGCTGTCTTCGACATAACCGGCACCGCCCATGCATTCGGCGGCTTCGTTGATCATGGCCGGCGCGCGCTTGCAGATCCAGTACTTGCCCACCGCTGTCACCAGCCGGGCGAATTTGGCTTCCTGGGAATCGTCCAGATGATCCAGCGCGCGGCCCATGCGCAAACTCAACGCCAGCGCCGCTTCGCTTTCCAGCGCCAGATCCGCCAACACGTTCTGCATCAACGGCTGTTCGCTCAACAGCTTGCCGCCAACCGAACGGTGAGCGCAGTGATGGCTGGCCTGGGTCAGCGCCTGACGCATCAGCGAACTGGAACCGACCATGCAATCGAAGCGGGTCATTGCAACCATTTCGATGATCGTCGGAACGCCCCGCCCTTCTTCGCCGACCATCCACGCCAGCGCGCCACGGAACTCCACTTCGCTGGAGGCGTTGGAACAGTTGCCGAGCTTGTTTTTCAAGCGCTGGATGTAGAACTGATTGCGCGTATCGTCCGGGCGATGGCGCGGCAGCAGGAAACAGGTCAGGCCTTTATCGGTTTGCGCCAGGGTCAGGAAGGCATCGCACATTGGCGCCGAGCAGAACCACTTGTGGCCCACCAGCTCATAGGCCTGGCCCGGACCGCTGGCCCCCACCGGATACGCCTTGGTGGTGTTGGCGCGAACATCGGTGCCGCCCTGTTTCTCGGTCATGGCCATGCCGATGGTGACACCTGCCTTATGGGCCATGCCGACATTGCGCGGGTCATATTCAGTGGCGAGAATTTTCGGCAGCCATTGTTCCGCCAGATCCGGTTGCAGGCGCATCGCCGGGACACTGGCGAAGGTCATGGTCAGCGGGCAGCCGCTGCCGGCTTCGGCCTGACTGTGCAGGTAAGTCATGGAGGCGCGGGCCACGTGGGCGCCGGACTGCGGATGCGCCCAGGGCAAGGAGGTCAAGCCATGCTCGACCGCCGTGCGCATCAGTTCGTGATAAGCCGGGTGAAATTCCACCAGATCGATGCGGTGCCCAAATCGATCGTGGCTGCTGAATACCGGTTTGTTCTGATTGGCCAGGAACCCCGCTTCCATCAACGGCCCGCCGGCCAGTGCGCCATAGGCGTCGATCCGCGACTCGGCCCAACCGGCCCCGAAACGCCGCGACCACTCCTGCAAAGGCAGGTCGATGCGATACAGGTTGGCGCCGTCCAGTGACGGCGGCTGATTGGTGACTTCGTGGGTTTCGGCGAACTGATGCAGGTTCATGACAGGGCTCCTTTGGTCAGCCAAGGGATTCAGTTAAGCACCGCCCCTCGGCTGAAAAAAGTGTCATACCCGCCTAACTGTCGGCGCTTTCGCCCTGTTGTGAACAGAGCACCCGACGGTAGAGCGCCACCTCCAAGTCTTCGAATTTCACCGGTTTGCTCAGGTAGTCGATCAACGCGCCGGTCGGGCAACGCTCGCGATCCACCGTTTGGGCAATCATGAACACCGGCAATTGCGAGCCGCCCGGCAACGCGCGAATCTGGCAGCAGATGGAGACGCCGTCCTTCGGCTGCAATTCACAATCGAGCAACACGGCGTCAACGCTTTCACGTTGCAGGAAATCGAGCGCAGCGCTGCCGCTGTCTGCGGTGCGCACCCGGAACCCGAGCTTGAGCAACATGCCGCGCATCACCAGCTGATTGACGTTGTTGTCATCGACCAGCAGCACCGTGCAGTCCTGCGGCAAGCGCAGACGGGAAAAGTCGCGGGTCATGAAAGGCGTGGTCGGCAGTTCCGGCGCTGGCACTTCAAACTCGACGTCGAGCTGGAAACGACTGCCTCGCCCCGGTTCCGAACGGTGAGTCAGGCGCCCGCCGAGCAATTCGACCAGTTGCCGACAGATCGCCAGGCCAACCCCCAGGCCACCGTATTCACGGGTCATCGATCCGTCGAGCTGGAAGAAGCGCTGATACATCGTCGCTTCGCCCAGATCGGTGAAACCGATACCGGTGTCGATCACCGCAAACGACAGCGCCAACCGGTCAGGCTTGACCGTTTTCCCCGATACCCGCAATGCCAGCCCGCCGACCCGGGTGAACTTGATCGCGTTATCCAGCAGACATTCCAGGCATTGCGCCAGCTTGGCGCTGTCACCGTGCAAACGATCCGGCACACCGGGCGCCACATCGACTTTGAAGTCCAGCGACTTGCTCAACGCATTGCCATCGAACTGCACGCGCAACGCCTCAACCACACCGCGCAAGCTGAAGGTCGACGGCGACGCCTTGAGCTTGCCGGCCTGCAACTCGGTCAACGTGAGAATGCCGTTGACCATGCGCATCATCTCCCGCGCCGAGCCGGAAGCGGTTTGCTGATATTGCTCCAGCTCAGGGTCCATCTCGACGGTTTGCATCAACTCCAGCGAACCGATCACGCCGTTCATCGGCGTGCGCAACTCATGGGTCAAGGTCGCGAGGAATTCGTCCTTGAGCTTGTTGCTGTGGGCCAGTTGCTGGTTGAGCACCTCAAGCTTCTGCCCCGCATCGAACAGGGTTTGCGCCTGTTGTTCGCGCATGGCGTTGATGCGATCGGCCAGCGCCAGTGACAGCAACGCCACTTCGATGGCCGAGCCGATCTGGCTGGAATACATGGTCAGGAACACGTTCGGCAGATAGCCCAGCACCATCAGGGTGTTGACGATGCCGCCGAGCAAAAAAGCCGACCAGGCAATGATGAAGTACCGCGCCACCCGCAACCCGCGCAGCCAGGCAAAAATCCCTGCGGCGAAGATCACCACGGTGAAAGTCAACGCCAGGGCTGTCGCCAAACGCAGGGCCAAGGCATAACTGGTCATCAATGACAGACCGACCACCAGCGCACTGAACGCCACCAACGCCAGCAGCAGGCGATCAAGCCAGCGACTGTGGGTTGCCGTCTGCAGGAAACTGCGGGCGAACTGACTGCCGAACAACCCGGCGCAGCCAATGAAAAACGGCGTCGCAGCGTTTGCCCACCAAGGGTTGGATGGCCAGAAATACTGCACCGCCGCGCCGTTCACCGACAGCTGATACAGGCCGAACGAAGCGATGTAGAAAATGTAATAGAGGTAACTGGTGTCGCGCACGCTGAGGTAGATGAACAGGTTGTAGACCAGCATGCCCAGCAACACACCGTAGATCAGCCCCAGCACATAAAGCCGTACGGGTTGTTCTTCGAGGTAAGCCGTGCTCGACCACAACGTCACCGGCGCCTGGATCGAGCCTTGGCTTTGCAGGCGCAGGTACACGGTTTGCTTCTGATCGGGGGTGAAATCCAGATTGAACAGGTAGTTGTTCTGGCGCACTTCACGAGTGGCGAACGGCAAGGCATCGCCTGTCTGGCGGATCAACTGATAGTCGCCGGCAGCATCGGGCAAGTAGAGGTCAAGATGATCGAGCGGCGGATACGCCAGTTCCAGCAACCAGGTGCGTTGCGCCGAAGGGTTGGTCGGGCGGTACTGCAGGTCGATTTTCAGCCAGAACACCGAGTGCGAATACCCGGCATTGAGCGTGGCTTTGTCATGAGGCTGGAAGTGACCGGCTGCCGCTTGAGCGCGCACCTGGCTGATACTCGCCTGACCACCCACGTCTTCAAACACCTGCAGGGACCGGCCCAGCGGAAGGCTTTGAGTGAACTCATCGAATTCGACGGCGTTCGCCAAAAGGGGCAAACACAATAGCAACATCAGCAAATAGCGCATTTATGCCCCAGCGTGGCCTGTCCGGTTCTGTCAGGAAGCCCCCCATTCCTTTTGAGTAGACGTAAAACCGGTGTTACCTGTTATTTGTTTGGATCCACTCTAGCATAGCCGTTGATGGCCATTGAGCACTACAGAAATTTTTCCTACAAAGGCTCTAGAACGGGCGTTCCAGCGAAGATTATTGAGCTAGAGCTGTGGCATCTGCTTCATGCCGAAAATCGCCGATCGAACACATCGCCCCTGTAGCGGCTGGCGAAGCCTGTGTCCGGTTGCACAGCAGTCGCCAAACCATAATCTGCGGTGTGCCAGATGCACCGGGGCGGCGGGTTTTACGGCTGCTTTGCAGCCGGACGCAGCCTCGCAGGCTCGGCAGCTGCTACACGTATGTGAGGTTTGCGGTTGCTACGCGGGCGCGTCATGACTCGCTGGTCGACTGGTGGTAAGCTCGCGCACCATGAATATCTACAGCTCTCGCCCCGTTGTCCTCTGTCTCTCCGGCCACGACCCAAGTGGTGGCGCCGGCTTGCAGGCAGATATCGAAGCCTTGCTTGCTCAGGGTTGCCATGCGGCTCCGGCCGTCACCGCCCTGACCGTGCAAGACACCGTCAATGTCACTGACTTCCGCGTCCTCGACCGTGAGTGGGTGTTGGCCCAGGCCAATGCCGTGCTCAACGACTCCGAAGTGGCGGCCGTCAAACTGGGCATGCTCGGTTCCCTGGAAATGGTCGACACCGTGGTCGAACTGCTTTCGGCAAACCCGCACCTTCCAGTGGTCTGCGACCCGGTGCTGCGCGCCGGCGGCGGCGGACGCCTGGGCAAGGACGAAGTCGGCTACGCCATGCGCGAACGCCTGCTGCCGCTGTCGATCATCGCCACTCCTAACCTCCCCGAAGCCCGCATCCTCGCCGAACTGCCAGAAGGCACCGCGGACGAGTGCGCTGAAAAACTGCTGCCGTTCGTCAAACACTTGCTGATCACCGGCGGTCATGGCGACGAAACCGAAATCCACAATCGCCTGTATAGCCGTGACGGCCTGCGCGAAACCTATACCTGCCAGCGTTTACCGGGCAGCTATCACGGTTCCGGTTGCACCTTGGCCAGCGCCCTGGCCGGTCGTCTGGCGCAAGGCGAAAACCTCGCCAGTGCCGTGCAGACCGCGCTTAACTACACATGGCGCACGCTGCGTGATGCCGAGCAGCTGGGCAAAGGCCAATTCGTGCCGCGCCGCCTGCCGCTGGATTTCTGTTCGTAACTCTTTAGCAATGCAGTGAGGCTAGCCCGATGAAACTACGTGGCCTGTACGCCATTACCGACAGCCAGCTGCTGGCCGGTAAATTTCTTTCGTACGTGGAGGCGGCGCTGGAAGGCGGCGTCACCCTGCTGCAATACCGCGACAAGAGCAACGACGAGGCCCGCCGCCTGCGTGAAGCCGAGGCCTTGCGCAACCTGTGCGATCGCTACAAGACACAGCTGATCATCAATGACGACGCCGAGCTCGCCGCGCGCCTGAACGTTGGCGTGCATCTTGGCCAGACCGATGGCCCGCTATCGCCGACCCGCGCCCTGCTCGGCTCCAAAGCGATCATCGGCTCGACCTGTCACGCGCAAATCGAGCTGGCTGAGCAAGCCACAAAAGAAGGCGCCAGTTACGTCGCCTTCGGCCGCTTCTTCAATTCCAGCACCAAACCCGGCGCACCGACCTGCAGCCTCGATCTGCTCGACCAGGCCCGCAAGCAACTGCACCTGCCGATCTGCGCGATCGGCGGCATCACCCTGGACAACGCCGCGCCGCTGGTGGCCCACGGGGTCGATCTGCTGGCGGTGGTGCATGGCCTGTTCGGCGCCGAGAGCACGGCAGAAGTGACCCGCCGCGCCCGCGCCTTCAACGAATTACTGAAAATCTGATTTGAGAGCCCGATCATGTCTCGTTCCGAAACCCTGTTTGCCAATGCCCAGAAACACATTCCCGGCGGCGTGAACTCGCCAGTTCGCGCGTTCAAGAGTGTCGGCGGCACGCCGCTGTTCTTCAAACACGCCGAAGGCGCCTACGTCACCGACGAAGACGACAAGCGTTATGTGGATTACGTCGGTTCCTGGGGTCCGATGATCCTCGGCCACAGCCACCCGGACGTGCTGGACGCGGTTCGCAAACAGCTGGAACACGGTCTGTCCTACGGCGCGCCGACCGAAATGGAAACCCAGATGGCCGACCTGGTTTGCTCCCTCGTGCCGTCGATGGAAATGGTGCGCATGGTCAGCTCCGGCACCGAAGCGACCATGAGCGCGATTCGTCTGGCCCGTGGTTTCACCGGTCGCGACAGCATCATCAAGTTCGAAGGCTGTTACCACGGTCACTCCGACAGCCTGCTGGTCAAGGCCGGTTCCGGCGCCCTGACCCAGGGCGTTCCGAGCTCTGCTGGCGTGCCGGCAGCGTTCGCCAAACACACCCTGACCCTGCCGTTCAACGACATCGACGCCGTTGAAGCCATGCTCGCCGAAGTCGGCCAGGACGTGGCTTGCATCATCGTCGAGCCCGTGGCCGGCAACATGAACTGCGTGCCTCCGGCACCGGGGTTCCTCGAAGGCCTGCGGACCCTGTGCGACAAGCACGGCGTGGTGCTGATTTTCGACGAAGTGATGACTGGTTTCCGCGTTGCCCTCGGCGGCGCCCAGGCTTACTACGGCGTAACGCCGGACCTGACCACTTTCGGCAAGATCATTGGCGGCGGCATGCCGGTCGGTTGCTTCGGCGGCAAACGTGAAATCATGTCGCGCATTGCGCCGCTCGGCCCGGTTTACCAGGCTGGCACGCTGTCGGGTAACCCACTGGCGATGGCCGCAGGCCTCACCACGCTGCGCTTGATCAGCCGCCCTGGCTTCCACGCCGAACTGACCGACTACACCACTCGCTTGCTCGATGGCCTGCAAGTGCGCGCCGATGCCGCGGGCATTCCGTTCGTGACCACCCAGGCCGGTGGCATGTTCGGTCTGTATTTCAGCGGCGCCGACGACATCGTGACCTTCGAAGACGTGATGGCCAGCGACGCCGCCCTGTTCGGCCGCTTCTTCCATCTGATGCTGGAAGGTGGCGTGTATCTGGCGCCGAGCGCCTTCGAAGCCGGCTTTACTTCGATCGCCCACGGCGAAGCCGAACTGAAGCTGACCCTGGATGCAGCCGAGCGCGCATTTGCCGCACTGAAGTAACGCTGTTGTACTGACGCCGGCCAACGCCGGCGTCAGCTTTTCCCTGTGCTCCTGCCCTTTTTCCTGCTCATCTGCTAATAATCCCCCGCAAAGTGGGCGATAAATTTCCCGCGCAGCAGAAAAACGAGTAAAGACTTTGTAAGGTTGGCCCTGCTTATTTCATAATGCGCGCTTATTGGATCCCCTCGATGGGTCCGCGCGCCCTTCAGAGGTAAGTCGATTCCCATGAACCGCACCGGCCGCGCCCTTTCACTGGGCTGCCTGTTGCTCCTTCAGCCCCTGCTCGCGCTCGCACAAGCAGGCGGTAACTCGTTGTTAATCCCAGCGATGGGTCGCTGCACCCTCAATACCCAGCCGCAAGACCTGGCACAGGCACTCGCTGCCTGCCAAAAGGCGTCGGATGAAGGGGATGCGCAAGCGCAATACGAGTTGGGTGAGTTCTATTACGAAGGTAAAAATGCGCCGCGTGACCTCAATCAAGCCCTGAGCTACTTCGAGAAGGCCTCACTGCAAGGTCACGCCCAGGCGCAATTCAAACTCGGCAGCATGTTCTTCCATGGCGAAGGCGTACCGGCCAATAACGTTCAGGCGTACATCCTGCTGAAAATGGCCGCGGTCAATGGTGCTGAAGAGGCGCTGGACACCGCTGACGAAGTCACCGAAAAGATGCCTCGCGAAGAACTCGAAGTCGCCACCCAGGTGCTGGGGCAAATCTTCCGTAAATATCTGATGGAATTGCAAAGCGCCGACGGGCGTACGCCTTTCGCGCCACTTCCCTGATTTCTGTATTGATCTGTCTGGCCCCTTCGCGAGCAAACCCGCTCCCACATCCAATCTCTGCCGTACACAAACAATGTGTTCACTGGAGATCCATTGTGGGAGCGGGCTTGCTCGCGAAGGGGGCGACTCGGTCTTGAGGCCTACTTCTCAGGCATCGGCATCGGAAACGGCATGACATTGCCGACCGCGCCGCGGGCTTCGCTGATTTTCGGTGTGCCCAGGCGCTCTACTTCATCGATGCGCACAATCGAATGCATCGGCACAAAGCTGCGCACCACGCCTTCGAACTGAGCCTTGAGCTTTTCTTCGCTCGGATCGACGACCACTTGCGTGCGCTCGCCAAAGACGAACTCTTCCACTTCCAGAAAGCCCCACAGATCACTTTGATAGATCTGCTTGGCGTACATTTCGAACACCTGGCCCTGGTTGAGGAAAATCACCTTGTAGATTGGAGCTTCACGTTTGGTCATGGTGGGCGAGCAACACATCGGGGATAAAAATGAGGGCGCGAACTATAGCATAGCCATCGGACGCACAGCGGTAGGAACCTGGGTACATGTTCCCTATAATGCGCGGTTCTTTGAATCACGTGATGACTCTTTCCATGGCCAAGAAGCTTTACATCGAAACCCACGGTTGCCAGATGAACGAGTACGACAGCTCGCGCATGGTCGATCTGCTGGGCGAACACCAGGCCCTGGAAGTCACCGCACGCGCTGAAGACGCCGACGTGATCCTGCTCAACACCTGCTCGATCCGCGAACGTGCCCAGGACCGCGTCTACTCGCAGCTCGGCCGCTGGCGCGAACTGAAACTGGCCAACCCGGACATGGTGATCGCCGTTGGCGGTTGCGTGGCCAGCCAGGAAGGCGCGGCCATCCGTGATCGCGCACCCTATGTCGACGTGGTGTTCGGCCCGCAAACCCTGCACCGCCTGCCGGAAATGATCGACGCCGCGCGCATCACCAAGCTGCCGCAAGTCGACGTCTCGTTCCCGGAAATCGAAAAATTCGACCACTTGCCCGAGCCTCGCATCGATGGCCCGAGCGCCTACGTGTCGGTGATGGAAGGTTGCAGCAAGTACTGCACGTTCTGCGTGGTGCCCTACACCCGTGGTGAGGAAGTCAGCCGGCCGTTCGACGACGTGATCGCCGAGATCATTCACCTGGCCGAAAACGGTGTGCGTGAAGTGACGCTGCTGGGGCAGAACGTCAACGGTTATCGCGGCACGACCCACGACGGACGCCTGGCCGATCTGGCCGAGCTGATCCGCGTGGTCGCCGCGGTCGATGGCATCGACCGCATCCGCTACACCACGTCGCACCCGCTGGAATTCTCCGACAGCCTGATCCAGGCCCACGCCGACGTTCCGGAACTGGTCAAGCACCTGCACCTGCCGGTGCAATCGGGCTCGGACCGCATCCTCGCGGCGATGAAGCGTAACCACACGGCCCTGGAATACAAATCCAAACTGCGCAAATTGCGTGCCGCCGTGCCGGGGATCTGCATCAGTTCGGACTTCATCGTCGGCTTCCCCGGCGAGACAGAGAAAGACTTCGAACAAACCATGAAGCTGATTCAGGACGTGGGTTTCGACTTTTCCTACTCGTTCGTCTACAGCCAGCGCCCAGGCACACCGGCCGCCGATCTGGCCGATGACACGCCGGAAGCATTGAAAAAAGAACGCCTGAACGCCCTGCAACATCGCTTGAATCAGCAGGGTTTCGAGATCAGCCGACAAATGGTCGGTTCGATCCAGCGCATTCTGGTAACCGATTATTCGAAAAAGGACCCCGGCGAGCTGCAAGGCCGGACCGAGAATAACCGGATCGTCAACTTCCGCTGCGACAATCCGACCTTGATCGGGCAGTTCGCGGATGTGCACATCGATGCCGCGCAGCCGCACTCGCTGCGGGGCTCGCTGATCCAGTAACACCGATCCCTGTGGGAGCTGGCTTGCCAGCGATAGGGCCAGCAAGCCCGACAATGATGTCGCCAGTTACATCGCCATCGCTGGCAAGCCAGCTCCCACAGTGAAATGCATTGTTCTTGAGAATGGGTTGATCCATTTAAGAGCTTTCGCACCCGCGCCACTGGCGCTATCCTTGATTCATCACTATTGCCCCAGGGCGGCTAAATACGACCTTGAACGCTCCTATAGAACCACATCGTTTCATCCTCGAGCCTTTTGAAGCTCGCCGCTTCGCCAATCTGTGCGGGCAATTCGACGAGCATCTGCGTCTGATCGAACAGCGCCTGACCATCGAGATCCGCAACCGCGGAAACCAGTTCGAGCTGATCGGCGAGCCCAAACACACCACCTCCGCGGAAAACCTTCTGCGCCGCCTGTACCGGGAAACCAAGGGTACCGAGCTGTCGCCGGACATGGTTCACCTGTTCCTGCAGGAATCCGCCGTCGAAGAATTGGACAACCACTCGCCCGCCGAAGCCTCCGTCGCCCTGCGCACCAAAAAAGGCATGATTCGCCCTCGCGGCTTGAATCAGCTGCGCTACGTGAAGGAAATCCTCGGCAACGACATCAATTTCGGCATCGGCCCTGCCGGTACCGGCAAGACTTACCTGGCCGTCGCCTGTGCGGTGGACGCGTTGGAACGTGAGCAGATCCGTCGCATCCTGCTGGTGCGTCCGGCGGTTGAGGCCGGTGAAAAACTCGGCTTCCTGCCCGGCGACTTGTCACAGAAGATCGACCCGTACCTGCGCCCGCTCTACGACGCGCTGTACGAAATGCTCGGCTTCGAATACGTGGCCAAGCTGATCGAACGCCAGGTCATCGAAGTTGCTCCGCTGGCTTACATGCGCGGTCGTACGCTGAACAACAGCTTCATCATTCTCGACGAAAGCCAGAACACCACCGTCGAACAGATGAAAATGTTCCTGACCCGGATCGGTTTCGGCTCCACGGCAGTCATCACCGGCGACATCACCCAGGTCGACCTGCCGCGCGGCACCAAGTCCGGTCTGCATCATGTGATTGAAGTGCTCAAGGATGTACCGGGCATCAGCTTCACCCACTTCCAGCCCAAGGACGTTGTGCGCCATCCACTGGTTCAGCGGATTGTCGAAGCCTATGAGCGCTTCGAAACCAAAGCGGCCGACGATGCAGCCGCCAAGGAAAGTCGCCGCGATGCTTGAGCTTGACCTGCAAATCGCCACCGAAGCCAGCGCCCCCAGCGAAGCCGAGTTCCGCCAATGGTGCGAACTGGCCCTGCGCCAGCGCACAGCGGATTCGGAAATGACCATACGCCTGGTCGACGAAGCCGAAGGCCGCGAGCTGAATCACACCTGGCGGCAAAAAGATTACGCCACCAACGTCCTGTCGTTTCCGGCGGACGTGCCGGACGAGTTTCTCGACATTCCATTGCTGGGCGATCTGGTGATCTGCGTGGCCGTGGTTGAACGCGAAGCCGCCGAGCAAGGCAAGGAACTCAAGGCTCATTGGGCCCATCTGGTGATTCACGGCTGCTTGCATCTGCTTGGTTACGATCATATAGATGACGACGAAGCCGAAGAAATGGAAGCACTGGAACGAACGTTGCTTGCTGAACTGGGCTTTCCGGATCCGTACGCGGACGACGAAGCAGATACATCCCCTACCGAAACAACAAAGGATTCAGAGTAATCGCTATGAGCGAAGATCGATCGAGCAACGGGCAGAAGTCATGGCTGGGTAAGCTCACCCAGGCTTTTGCCCACGAGCCGAAAAACCGCCAGGAGCTGCTGGAGCTGCTGCGCGACGCACATCAGAACAAACTGTTGGACAGCGAAGCGCTGGCCATCGTCGAAGGCGCCATCCAGGTTGCGGACCTGCAAGTACGGGACATCATGGTCCCGCGCTCGCAGATGATCAGCATCAAGGCGACCCAGACACCTCGCGAGTTCCTGCCGGCCGTGGTCGACTCGGCCCACTCGCGCTACCCGGTCATCGGCGAAAGCCACGATGACGTGATGGGCGTATTGCTGGCCAAGGACTTGCTGCCGTTGATCCTCAAGGAAAACGGCGACAGCTTCAACATCAAGGATTTGCTGCGCCCGGCCACCTTCGTGCCGGAGTCCAAACGCCTGAACGTGTTGCTGCGCGAATTCCGCGCCAACCATAACCACATGGCCATCGTCATCGACGAATACGGGGGCGTGGCGGGCCTGGTGACGATTGAAGACGTGCTGGAGCAGATCGTCGGCGACATCGAAGACGAACACGACGTCGAAGAAGACAGCTACATCAAGCCACTGCCCAGCGGTGACTTCCTGATCAAGGCCCTGACGCCGATCGAGAACTTCAACGAGTTCTTCGACAGTGAATTCTCCGACGATGAATTCGACACTGTCGGCGGTCTGGTGATGAGCGCATTCGGGCACTTGCCAAAACGCAACGAAATCACTGAAATCGGCGCCTATCGTTTCCGCATCCTGAATGCCGACAGCCGTCGTATTCATTTGCTACGTTTGACGCCTATCGCCCGGTAAACATTTAAGGATTGAAATGCGCTGGACAACCCGCCCCGGCTGGCCCGGTAACCTGCTGGCCGTGGCGGCCGGTGCAATCACCACCCTGGCG
The DNA here is from genome assembly GCF_019145495.1 of Pseudomonas azerbaijanoccidentalis. GTDB lineage: Bacteria > Pseudomonadota > Gammaproteobacteria > Pseudomonadales > Pseudomonadaceae > Aquipseudomonas > Aquipseudomonas azerbaijanoccidentalis. The sequence goes on from NZ_JAHSTU010000010.1 coordinate 155,213, forward strand.
TTGGCGCCGTTCGATATCTGGCCGCTGGCATTGCTGGCGGTCGGGCTTTTCTATGCCGGGCTGCGTGAACTGACACCACGCCAGGCCCTGGGCCGTGGCTGGTGCTTCGGCTTCGGTCTGTTCGGCGCCGGCACCAGCTGGATCTATTACAGCATTCACCACTTCGGTGGCGCATCGGTGCTATTGGCCGGTTTCCTGATGCTGATCTTCACGGCGGCGATTGCCTGGTTCTTTGCCCTGCCGGCCTGGCTTTGGGCGCGCTGGCTGCGGCGTAACGAGGCTCCGCTGGCGGACGCCTTGGCGTTTGCAGCGCTGTGGGTCGGCCAAGAGGCTTTCCGCGGTTGGTTCCTGACCGGTTTCCCCTGGCTTTATTCCGGCTACAGCCAACTCGACGGCCCGTTGACCGGCCTTGCCCCGGTCGGCGGGATGTGGCTGATTTCTTTCACCCTGGCCCTGACCGCTGCCTTGATCTACAACGGCGTGCGCCTGATCCGCGCCGGACGTAAAGGCTTCATCGTGATCGGCGCAGTGCTGCTGGTCGCCCCGTGGATAGCTGGCATGGCGCTGAAACATCACGCCTGGACCACCCCGGCAGGTGCGCCACTGAGCGTCGCGGCGATCCAGGGCAACATTGAACAAAGCATGAAATGGGACCCGGCGCAGCTGAATGCGCAGCTCGCGCTATACCGCGACATGAGCCTGAGCTCCAAGCGCGTTGACCTGCTGATCTGGCCGGAAACCGCCGTACCGGTGCTCAAGGAATCTGCCCAGGGCTATCTGGACATGATGGGAAAATTCGCCGCAGAACGGGATTCGGCCCTGATCACCGGCGTACCGATCCGCGAAGTGGTCCATCAGGAAAAGCGCTTTTTCAATGGCATTACCGTGGTCGGCGAAGGCGACGGCACCTACCTCAAGCAGAAACTGGTGCCGTTCGGCGAATACGTGCCGCTGCAGGATGTACTGCGTGGACTGATCGCATTCTTCGACCTGCCGATGTCCGACTTTGCCCGGGGCCCGGCCGATCAGCCAATGCTGCAAGCCAAGGGTTACCAGATCGCGCCGTTCATCTGCTATGAAGTGGTGTACCCGGAATTCGCCGCGGGCCTGGCCGCCCAAAGCGACCTGTTGCTGACGATCAGCAACGACACCTGGTTCGGCACCTCCATCGGTCCGCTGCAACATTTGCAGATGGCACAGATGCGGGCACTGGAGGCCGGCCGCTGGATGATCCGCGCCACCAACAACGGCGTTACCGGACTGATCAACCCGTTTGGCCAGATCACCGAACAGATTCCGCAGTTCGAACGCGGCATCCTGTATGGCGAAGTCGTGCCGATGCACAACCTGACGCCTTACCTGCAATGGCGTTCATGGCCGCTGATCATTGTGTGCGTGTTGTTGTTTGGCTGGGCGCTGATTGCCAGCCGGATGGCCAAGACCGTTTAAGAAAAAAGATCGCAGCCTGCGGCAGCTCCTACGGGATTCACAAATATCCATGTAGGAGCTGCCGCAGGCTGCGATCTTTTTGACGTTCAACGATAGAACAACGAATACCCTACCTGCCCGACTGCTTCGTTCAGCAACTGCCCGCTGCGCCATATCGCCTTGAACTCGGGCATCCAGCCGCCCAAGGGCTCGGCATTGTCTACGCCCAGAAAGCCAACCGGCGCGGGCACCACCTCAAACCCAGCCTTCCTGAAACTCCAGACCGCCCGCGGCATGTGTGACGCATGGGTCACGACAACCACACGCTTGATGCCTTCAGGCAACAGCATCTGTGCCGACATTTGTGCGTTTTCCCAAGTAGTACGACTCTGCCCTTCCTGCCAGCGCACGGTCACGCCGAAATCGTCACGCATGGAATCAGCCATGAGCTGCGCCTCGCTGGGCGGCGTACCGTAATGCAACCCTCCGCTGGTTAACACCGGCAAACCGGATGCCTTGGCCAGATGTGCCGCATAGCGTTGGCGCTCGAGGCCGACACCCGTAGGCTGGTCGGAATCCCAAGCCACATCACCCCGCTCGCGCCCCGATCCCAACACCACGATTGCATCCGCGTGTTGGCCCAAAGTCGACCACTGGTCGCGGGTCAACGGTGGTTCGCGCTCAAGCAGCCCGGCCCCCCATTGCACCACCATCGGCAAGCTCATCAGCCAGAACCCGCCGAGCCCCAGAGTAAAGCACACAGCGGCAAGTCGAGGCCTCGACCGGCGCCACCACCAGGCGAGCACCAGCAACAGGATAAGAATGCCGGGAGGCATCAGAAGGTGTTTCACAAAATAACGAAAAGGCATCGAGCATCTCCTTAAAGATGCCCGAAGCCTAAGTGGGTTGATGCAGTGCGACAATAAATATGGAAGGACTATGCTTCAAAAAACCCTGGAGCATGGCTCGATGCCTTACTTGAACTGCAGAGACCGGACCTTTACCGCGTCTCTGCCGGGTACTTTGTCCTTGAGCCAGATAATCTTGGCTGAGCGTGGTGCGTCGAGTTGCTTCACTGCCTCGGACAAGCATCCGTGTGTCTCACGCTCGCTGCGATCCAGATACGCCTTCACCAAAGCAAATTCAGCGGGGCTCAAACCACGCAATTCCAGCTCCAGCGGACGTTCATCACGCAACCGGCCAGCGGTTTTTGCCGCTTCCAGGGCCATTCCAAGACGATCAATCAGTCTTTCGTACAACTCCGGTTTTGTAGCTTTTCGCTGTGACTCAACCATCCCTCACCTCATTGGAAGATAAGACCTACTCCCCAGTTAGAGCTTAGCTTCCATGGACAAACCGGCTGAGCGCCGCGACCAACGGCCCTCGCAGCGTTTTTCGCATGACGCGCGGCAGCAATCAGGGTTTCCCTCGATAGAGCGCGGTCATGTATGCTACGGCGCTTCCTGTAACTCCACTTCCAGCTCGCCTGGGTACGGAAACGCCGAATTGGCGCACTCACCGTCCAGCGTCGCATTGAAGAGGATTAGGCCACCCCTATTCAGTTCAAAAAGTAGCCATGCACGAACAATATCAGCCCCGTGAAATCGAAGCCGCCGCCCAGTCGTTCTGGGACGAGCAAAAGTCCTTTGAAGTCAGTGAACAGCCAGGCAAGGAGACTTACTACTGCCTGTCGATGTTCCCTTACCCCAGCGGCAAGCTACACATGGGGCACGTGCGCAACTACACCATCGGCGACGTGATCTCCCGCTACCAGCGCATGCAAGGCAAGAACGTTCTGCAACCGATGGGTTGGGACGCTTTCGGCATGCCGGCGGAAAACGCCGCGATGAAGAACAACGTAGCGCCCGCCAAGTGGACCTACGAAAACATCGCCTACATGAAATCCCAGTTGCGCAGCCTGGGCCTGGCAGTGGACTGGTCGCGCGAAGTGACCACCTGCAAGCCGGATTACTACCGCTGGGAACAATGGCTGTTCACCCGCCTGTTCGAAAAAGGCGTGATCTACAAAAAAAGCGGCACCGTGAACTGGGACCCGGTCGACCAGACCGTCCTGGCCAACGAACAGGTGATCGACGGTCGCGGCTGGCGCTCCGGCGCGCTGATCGAAAAGCGCGAAATCCCGATGTACTACTTCAAGATCACCGCCTACGCGGATGAGCTGCTGGAGAGTCTCGACGACCTGCCGGGCTGGCCTGAACAGGTCAAGACCATGCAGCGCAACTGGATCGGCAAGTCCCGCGGCATGGAAGTGCAGTTCCCGTACAACGTCGACTCCATCGGCGAAACCGGCGCGCTGAAAGTCTTCACCACCCGTCCGGACACCCTGATGGGCGCAACCTACGTTGCCGTGGCCGCCGAGCACCACCTGGCTACCCTGGCCGCACAGAATAATCCTGAGCTGCAAGCGTTCATCGCTGAATGCAAGGGCGGCAGCGTGGCTGAAGCCGACGTTGCCACCCAGGAGAAAAAAGGCCTGCCGACCGGCCTGTTCGTGGAGCACCCGCTGACGGGTGAAAAACTGCCGGTATGGGTCGCCAACTACGTCCTGATGCACTACGGCGACGGCGCGGTCATGGCAGTTCCGGCTCACGACGAACGTGACTTCGAATTTGCCCAAAAGTACAACCTGCCGGTCAAATCGGTGGTGCGCACAAGCGCAGGCGACACCAACCCGGCGCCGTGGCAAGACGCCTACGGCGAGCATGGCACGCTGATCAACTCCGGCGAGTTCGACGGCCTCGATTTCGCTGGCGCCTTCGACGCCATGGAAGTTGCCCTGATCAAGAAACAGCTGGGCGCCTCGCGCACCCAGTTCCGCCTGCGCGACTGGGGCATCAGCCGTCAGCGCTACTGGGGCTGCCCGATCCCGATCATCCACTGCAAAACCTGCGGTGACGTACCGGTGCCGGAAGATCAACTGCCCGTCGTGCTGCCGGAAGATGTCGTACCGGACGGCGCCGGTTCGCCACTGGCGCGCATGCCCGAATTCTATGAGTGCAGCTGCCCGAAATGCGGCCAGCCTGCCAAGCGTGAAACCGACACCATGGACACTTTTGTGGAGTCTTCGTGGTACTACGCCCGTTACGCCTCGCCGCACTTTGAAGGTGGCCTGGTGGAAAAATCGGCGGCCGACCACTGGCTGCCGGTGGATCAATACATCGGCGGTATCGAACACGCGATTCTTCACCTGCTCTATGCGCGCTTCTTCCACAAGCTGATGCGCGACGAAGGCCTGGTGAGCTCCAACGAGCCGTTCAAGAACCTGCTGACCCAAGGCATGGTGATCGCTGAAACCTACTATCGTCGCGAAGCCAACGGTGCCTACACCTGGTTCAACCCGGCGGATGTCGAGCTTGAGCGTGACAGCAAAGCCAAGGTCATCAGCGCCAAACTGAAATCCGACGGTTTGCCGGTGGAAATCGGTGGCACCGAGAAGATGGCCAAGTCGAAGAACAACGGCGTCGACCCACAGTCGATGATCGACCAGTTCGGCGCAGACACCTGCCGCCTGTTCATGATGTTCGCATCGCCACCGGACATGAGCGCGGAATGGTCTGACTCCGGCGTCGAAGGTTCGCACCGCTTCCTCAAGCGCGTCTGGCGTCTGGCGCAAGCCCACGTCACCCAGGGCCTGCCGGGCAAACTGGACGTTGCCAGCCTGAATGACGAGCAGAAAGCCGTTCGTCGCTCGATCCACCTGGCCATCAAGCAGGCCAGCCAGGACGTCGGCCAGAACCACAAATTCAACACCGCCATCGCGCAAGTGATGACGCTGATGAACGTGCTGGAAAAAGCCGCGCAAGCCACTGAACAGGATCGCGCACTGATTCACGAAGGTCTCGAAACCGTGACCTTGCTCCTGGCTCCGATCACGCCGCACATCAGCCACGAGCTGTGGAACCAACTGGGCCACGCCGATGCGGTGATCGACGCCGGTTGGCCGGTGCAGGACGACAACGCTCTGGTGCAGGACAGCCTGACGCTGGTCATCCAGGTCAACGGCAAGCTGCGCGGCCAGATCGAAATGCCGGCCAGTGCAACGCGCGAAGAAGTCGAGGCGGCCGCACGCGCCAACGAAAACGTACTGCGCTTCGTTGACGGTCTGACCATTCGTAAAGTGATCGTGGTGCCCGGGAAACTGGTCAACATCGTCGCCAGCTAATTGGATCAGGCGTCAGGTCAGGCCTGGCGCCGAGTAAAACCTTTCGGGCCGCAAGATCGGTCCACATGGTTTCAAGGGGAGCAACACAATGATCAAACGCAACTTGCTGGTGATGGGCCTGGCGGTCCTGTTGAGCGCCTGCGGTTTCCAGCTGCGCGGCACCGGCACCACCGAACTGGCGATCAAGGAACTCGACCTGAGCGCCCGTAACGCTTACGGCGAAACCGTGACTCAACTGCGCCAGGTTCTGGAAAGCAGCGGCGTCAAGGTCTACACCGGCGCACCTTACAAGCTGTTCCTGGCCAACGAACAGGAAACCCAGCGCATCCTCAGCTATGCAGGCGCGGGCCGTACTGGCGAGTACCAGGTCACCACGGTGCTCAACTACGACATTCTCGGCCAAGGCAACCTGCCACTGATGAGCGACAAGCTTGAAGTGCAGAAAATCTTTATCCACGACGGCAACAACCTGGTGGGTTCTGACCAGGAAGCCACCGACGCTCGCAAGGAAACCCGTCGTGAGCTGGTTCAGCGCATGATGCTGCGCTTGCAGCAACTGACGCCGGCCCAGCTGGACCAGTTGCAGCAAACCGCTGATGCGAAGGCCAAGGCAGAAGCCGCGGCACTGGAAGCGGCGCAGAAGGCTGAAGCGGAAACCCCGCGTCAGTCGCCAATCGAACTGCCGCAGCAATAAGACTTACGGGGCGCTCAGGCGCCCCGTTTGCCGCCGCCTATGAAACTCGCTCCCGCCCAACTCGGTAAGCACCTGCAAAGCGCCCTCGCGCCGGTCTACGTCATCAGTGGCGACGACCCCTTGCTGTGCCAGGAAGCCGCCGACGCTATCCGTGCCGCCGCCCGTCAACAGGGCTTCGATGAACGCCAGGTCTTTGCCGCCGACGCCAGTTTCGACTGGGGCACGCTGCTGCAAGCCGGCGCCAGCATGTCGCTGTTCGCCGAAAAACGTCTGCTGGAACTGCGCCTGCCCTCCGGCAAACCCGGTGACAAAGGTGCCGCCGCGCTCATTGAATACTGTTCACGTCCGGCCGAAGACACGGTGTTGCTGATCAGCCTGCCCAAACTCGACGGCAGCGCGCAGAAAACCAAGTGGGGCAAAGCGCTGGTTGAAGGCCCCCAGACCCAGTTCGTGCAAATCTGGCCGGTGGATGTCAGCCAGTTGCCTAGCTGGATCCGCCAGCGCTTGTCCCAGGCCGGGCTGTCCGCCAGCCAGGACGCCGTCGAACTGATTGCCGCACGAGTCGAAGGCAACTTGCTGGCGGCTGCCCAGGAAATCGAAAAGCTCAAGCTGATGGCCGAAGGCGGTCAAATCACCGTCGAAACCGTGCAGGCTGCGGTGGCCGACAGTGCGCGATTCGATGTCTTCGGCTTGACCGACGCGATTCTCAACGGTGAAGCCGCCCACGCCCTGCGCATGCTGGAAGGCCTGCGCGGTGAAGGCGTCGAGCCACCGGTGATTCTTTGGGCCCTGGCTCGCGAACTGCGCCTGCTGGCCAATATTTCGTTGCAATACAGCCAAGGCACGCCGCTGGACAAGGCTTTCAGCCAGGCCAAGCCACCGGTTTGGGACAAGCGTAAACCGCTGATGAGCAAAGCGCTGCAACGCTACTCGGCGCAACGTTGGGCGCAATTGCTACTCGAAGCACAGCGCATTGATGCCCAAATCAAAGGCCAGGCCGCGGGTTCGCCGTGGATGAGCTTGAGTCGATTGACGTTGTTGATGGCGGGTCAGAGATTGTCGTTGCCTGCCGAGTAAATTCAAAGATCGCAGCCTGCGGCAGCTCCTACATGGAATCGCGCTCTCATGTAGGAGCTGCCGCAGGCCGCGATCTTTTGATCTTCCTTCCTACAAAACCCGTATCCATCCGCCCTATAGACATAACCCCGACTTCGGCAGATTATTGCCCCCGCAAAACCCACTCAATCGAGAGATCCGATCATGAGCAAAAAGCCGTCCAAACACGGCCCCAACAAGGCCAAATCCATCATCGCCCAGCCCCTGTTCCGCAGCCGTCAGGAACGAGCCGGCAAGGGCAAAGGCAGCTACCGCCGCGAAGCCTTCCAGTCTGACAACTGGGAGGCTTCTTACTTTCTGGCGGCCTGAAAGGCATGCATCCGCTCAACATGTTAAGGTCTGCACTTGATCCGTTTTCCCTGGACCCGTGCATGCCCCTTTGTCTTTCCCGTCGTTGGCACCTGCGCCAATTGATTGCTGCCTCCAGCCTCGTTTTGCTAGTCGCCTGCGCGGAAAAACCCACCGCCGCCGACGCCCAGCCATTGAAAACCCTGCCTGTCGCCACCGCCCCTGCGGTTCTTCCGCCTGTGGTTCCCAACGGTGAAAACCTCGACATCCAGCCAACCCAGACCTTCGCCGAATGGCAGGCGGGTTTCCGCAAGGATGCTCTGGCCGCCGGTATTCGCGCCGATTTGTTCGACCGTGCCTTTGCCAATGTCAGCTTCGACGCCAGCGTGATTCGCGCCGACCGCAGCCAACCGGAGTTCGCCAAACCAGTGTGGGAATACCTCGATGGCGCCCTGTCGCCACTGCGGGTTCGTAAAGGTCAGGCGCTGGTCGACCAATACGTCGACATCCTGCAAAGCATCGAGCAGCGCTATGGCGTTGATCGTCAGGCCCTTGTTGCGGTGTGGGGCATGGAAAGTAACTTCGGCCAGTTCCAGGGCAGCAAGTCTGTGATCAATTCGCTGGCGACCCTGGCCTATGAAGGCCGTCGCCCGGGATTCGCCCACGCGCAATTGATTGCTGCGCTGCAAATTCTGCAACAGGGTGATATCGAGCCCGAGAAAATGCTCGGCTCCTGGGCCGGTGCCATGGGCCAGACCCAATTCATCCCGACGACCTACAACACCCACGCCGTTGACTTCGATGGCGACGGGCGTCGCGACATCTGGGGCAGCGCCACTGATGCCCTGGCCTCGACCGCGCACTACCTGCAAAGCTCCGGATGGCAGAAAGGCCAGCCATGGGGCTTTGAAGTGCAACTGCCAGGCACTTTCAACTACGTACTGGCCGACGGCACAATTCGCAAGAGCGTCGCCGAATGGCAGCAACTGGGCGTCACCCTGCCCAACGGCCGCCAAGTGCCAGCAGGTTCCGAGCACTTGTCCGCAGCACTGCTGCTACCGGCCGGCTACCGTGGCCCCGCCTTCCTGGTACTGGACAACTTCCGCGCGATTCTCAAGTACAACAACTCATCGTCCTATGCCTTGGGTGTGAGCCTGTTGTCCGAGCGCTTTAGTGGCGGGGGGCTGATCAGTGGCTCTTGGCCAAAGGATGATTTGCCGCTGAGCCGTACCGAACGGATCGAATTGCAAAACCTGCTGAGCGCCCAGAACTATGACGCGGGCACTGCGGACGGCATCATCGGCGCGAATACGCGCAAGGCGATCCGCAGTGCGCAGCAGTCGTTTGGCTGGCCGGCGGATGGCTATCCGACGCATAAGCTGCTGGAAGGTTTGCGTAACCGCTAAAAGCAAAAGATCGCAGCCTTCGGCAGCTCCTACAAGGTTTGTGTACACCTGTAGGAGCTGCCGCAGGCTGCGATCTTTTCGTAATATTTATGACTTCCTGATCACCACATCCTGCTCCAACACCAACTCTTTGTTCCCCGCATCCAGCCGCACCAACGCCCCCATCGGCAGCGTAAGGTTCGGATCGCAATGCCCGCTACGCCACCCGGACAACACCGGGATCCGCAAAGACTCGAATGTCTGCTTGAGCAACCGCTCCAGCGCCGGCACCTCGACACCCGCCACATCGCCCACCAGTACTCCGCGTAGCTTGCTGAGCGTGCCCGCCAGCCGCAGGTGAGTCAGTAGACGGTCGATGCGATACAGCGGCTCATTGATGTCCTCGATGAACAAAATGACGCCCTCCGCATCCATTTGGTAGGGCGTGCCCATGGTCGCGGCGATCATCGACAGATTGCCCCCCAGCAGCCGCCCATGGGCAATGCCGGGTTCAATCGTGGTCAAGGGGTATGCCACCGGATGCGCTAATACGCTCCCTGCCTTCACCTGCCCGCGCAGCATGTTGAAAAAAGAAGGCTCGGTGGGCTTTTGCCTGTCACCCAGCAGATCGGCATTGAGTAGCGGGCCATGGAACGTCACAAAGCCTGCGTAGCGACTGATCGCCAGGTGAAGCGCGGTGATGTCGCTGTAGCCGATAAACGGCTTGGCGTTGTTGCGCAGCAATTCGAAATCGATGCGATCGAGCAACCTCGGCGTGCCATAGCCACCGCGCAGGCAAATGATGGCATCGACCTCGTTGTCAGCGAACGCTGCATGCAAGTCATCGAGGCGCACGTCATCGCTGCCGGCCAGGTAACCGTCCCTCTCGTAGACGCCAGGAAACACTTTGAGCGTATAGCCTCTGGCGCGCATCCATTGCACAGCTTTATCCGTGTCCAGCGGTGCCGGCCCGGCAGGCGCAATGACACCGATCACCCCTTGCGACGGCAAGGCCGGAACCGGGGTGTGAGGACAAAGGGTGTGGGTCGGTCGTACGGTCATCCATGAATCTCCCTGCGTGAACACTTGAGCACACAGTAGTCAGGAACGGGGACAAACAGAAGAGGCATTGTCGCCCCGCAGGTTGCAGGAAAAGGCGGCAAGCGCTGTGGGCAAGGCAAAAAAACGCCCGCGAGACAGAAGTCTGCGGGCGTTTTCTATTACTAGGGACGGATCAGGACGACATCAGCTCGGCCTTGACCAGTTTTGCCTGCTCGTCAGCGTGGTACGAAGAGCGAACCAGCGGACCGGAAGCGACGTTCTTGAAGCCCATTTTGTAACCTTCTTCGGCGAACCAGGCGAAGGTGTCCGGGTGCACGAAGCGCTGTACCGGCAAGTGGCTGCGGGACGGCTGCAGGTACTGGCCCAGGGTCAGCATGTCGATGTCGTGCTCGCGCATGCGCTTCATGACTTCGATGACTTCTTCGTCGGTTTCACCCAGGCCCAGCATCAGGCCGGATTTGGTCGGAATGTGCGGCATCATCTGCTTGAAGCGTTGCAGCAGGGTCAGCGACCACTGATAGTCGGATCCCGGACGCGCAGCCTTGTACAGGCGCGGCACGGTTTCAAGGTTGTGGTTGAACACATCCGGCGGCTCGGCGGCGGTAATTTGCAGCGCGATGTCCATGCGGCCACGGTAGTCCGGAACCAGCGTCTCCAGCTGCACGTTCGGCGACAGCTTGCGGATTTCACGAATGCAGTCGGCGAAGTGCTGGGCACCGCCGTCACGCAGGTCGTCGCGGTCTACCGAAGTAATCACCACGTACTTGAGTTTCAGGTCGGCGATGGCGATGGCCAGGCTTTCCGGCTCGTTGACGTCCAGTGGCTTCGGACGACCGTGACCCACGTCGCAGAACGGGCAGCGACGGGTGCAGATGTCGCCCATGATCATGAAGGTCGCGGTGCCCCCTGAGAAGCACTCGCCCAGGTTCGGGCAGGAGGCTTCTTCGCACACGCTGTGCAGCTTGTGTTTGCGCAACAACGCCTTGATGCGGTCGACTTCCGGGGACACCGGGATGCGCACACGAATCCAGTCAGGCTTTTTCGGCAGCTCAGTGGTCGGAATGATCTTGACCGGAATGCGTGCAACCTTTTCGGCGCCGCGCAGCTTTACGCCGGCTTCAACCTTGGCACGCGGGGCCGGACGCTCGGTGACATCCTGCGTCGGGATCATGGTTTGCACTGCATCAGTAGTCATATCAGTCGATTCCGCCCGTTAGGGTCGTCTGCTCAGCATAGTCGAGGTGTTTGACGAGCTGCGCGCGCAGCCGGGCACTTACCTCGGCAAATTCAATCGATCCTGCGTGATCGCTCAGCTGGGTCATCGCCAGCCCGGCGTAGCCGCAGGGATTAATCCGTCGAAACGGTTCCAGGTTCATGTCCACGTTCAGGGCCAGGCCATGAAAGGAACAACCGTGGCGGATCCGCAGACCCAGGGAAGCGATTTTCGCACCGTTTACATACACGCCCGGTGCATCCGGCTTGGCTGCCGCCGTCACGCCGTAGCTGGCGAGCAGCTCGATCAGGCATGACTCCATGCGGCTGACCAGGTCGCGTACACCGAAACCCAGCTTGCGCACATCCAGCAGCAGGTAAGCCACCAATTGCCCGGGGCCGTGATACGTGACCTGCCCGCCTCGGTCGACTTGCACCACCGGGATATCTCCCGGCAGCAACAAGTGCTCGGCCTTGCCGGCCTGACCCTGGGTGAAGACTGGCGGGTGTTCGACCAGCCAGATCTCATCGGGTGCATCGCTGCCGCGTTCATTGGTGAAGCGTTGCATGGCATGCCAGACCGGCTCGTAAGCCATCTGGCCGAGCTCGCGAAAGCCCAGCGTGCCGGACATCACAGCACCATGTGCACGAAACCGGTGGCCCGCAGTTCGCTGTTGATGTTGTACAGCTGGTCCTGGTCGGTCGCGACGATGTGCAACTGAATAGTGGTGTATTTGCCGTTGCTGCTTTGACGCTCGTCCACACGCTCATCGTTGATCTTGGCGTGCTTGCGGACGATGTCGATGATCTTGTCCTTGTTGCCCACACCCGTGTCGCTGATCACCTTAACCGGGTAATCGGTGGCAGGGAATTCGATCTTAGGCGCCTTTACTTCGGTATCGGTCATGGCGTAACGGCCTCGTAAGCGTAAGCCGTGGCGACGGCAAAGCCCCGCGCCGGATCAGCGCGGGGCTTTGCAGGTGCACACTATCAGTTGAACAAGCCGTAGAAGAATAGACGGATGCTATCCCACATGCGACGGAAGATACCACCCTCTTCGACGCCGTCCAGAGCGATCAGGTCGGCGCTGTGCACCACCTTGTCGTCCAGTTTGACTTCGACTTTACCGATCACGTCGCCCTTGGCGATTGGCGCAACCAGTTGCGGGTTCATGGTCATGCTGGCAGCAAGCTTTTTCAGCTGGCCTTTAGGCAGGGTCATGGTCAGGTCTTGCGCCAGGCCGGCCTTGACTTGATTGGTGGAGCCTTTCCAGACAGGGGCCTGAGCCAGCTCGGCGCCTTTCTGATAGAAGGTCTGGGTTTCGAAGAAACGGAAACCGTAGGTCAGCAGCTTCTGGGTCTCGGCGGCGCGAGCCACTTCGCTGTTAGTGCCGAACACCACGGCGATCAGACGCATGCCATCACGCACGGCCGAGGACACCATGCAGTAGCCCGCTTCGTCGGTGTGACCGGTTTTCAGACCGTCGACGGTCTTGTCACGCCACAGCAGCAGGTTGCGGTTCGGTTGCTTGATGCCGTTCCAGAAGAACTCTTTCTGCGAGTAGATCGCATAGTGAGCCGGGTCTTCGTGGATGATCGCGCGAGCCAGCACAGCCATGTCGTGCGCCGACGAATAGTGCTCTGGGTTCGGCAGGCCGGTCGGGTTCATGAAGTGGCTGTTGGTCATGCCCAGGTCGCCAACGGTTTTGTTCATCATGTCGGCGAAGGCGTCTTCGCTGCCGGCGATGTGCTCGGAGAGCGCAACACTGGCGTCGTTGCCCGACTGAATGATGATGCCGTGCAGCAGGTCGCTGACAGTCACCTGCGAACCAACCTTGATGAACATCCGCGAACCACCGGTACGCCAGGCGTTTTCGCTGACGGTAACCGGATCGTTTTCGCCGATCTGGCCACGACGGATTTCCAGCGTCGCAATGTACGCGGTCATCAGCTTGGTCAGGCTGGCAGGCGGCAGACGCTGGTCACCATTGTTTTCGACCAGCACGTTGCCGCTGCTGGCGTCCATGAGCACGTAGGCCTTGGCGGCCAATTGTGGTGGCGACGGCATCATCTCGACCGCGAAAGCGGCTGGCGAGAGGAGCAGCGGGACTAGCAGGAACAGGCGTTTGGCAAAGGTGGTGATGTTCATCCGTCTCTCGAAATCGCTAATGGAAACTGCCCGAAGGCAAAACTAATCAAATAACCTTCTAACGGGTTATCGCGTGTTCAGTTGCTCACTCCAGCCACCCTTTGCCGGGCTTTTGTTCTTCAACGAGCCAACAACCTGGTTCACCCCCCAAAACCGCAGATGAACCGTCAATCAAGTCTTACGTATTACTCAGTCACAACGCTTGGCGAACCGAGATTGGCCAGCCGCACACTGTTCTGCACCTGCTGGATTTCACCCGGCGAACCGATCGGCCCCAGGCGCACCCGATGCAGGGTCTGCTGATTGCGCACGATCGAGCTGATGAACACCGGAGCGCTCACCATCCCGCTGAGCTTCGACCTCAGAAGTTCGGCAGCGTCCGGGTTGGCGAACGCGCCCACCTGCAGATACTGGCCAGACGCTGGTGCAGAAGCGTTTTTTTTTGCGTCGGCAAGTTGAACAGGGACGACGGCGGCGGCGTGTTGCTGCGGCGGAGGTGTCCATTGTTCGACGGTGCCGGCCGAAGCCGTAATAACCGGCGCGCTATTCTGCGCGACTTGCGGCTCGTTGAGCATTAAAGGCGCCGGACGGCCTTTGGCGGCCCACCATTGCTGCGGATCGATGCCTTCGACCTTGACCCGCGCGGTACCGGTTTCGGCATAGCCGAGCTTCTTGGCGGCGGCGTATGACAAATCGATGATGCGGTCCGAGTAGAACGGCCCACGATCGTTGACCCGCAGGATCACGGTCTTGTTGTTGTCCAGGTTGGTCACCCGAACGTAACTCGGCAGCGGTAAGGTCTTGTGTGCGGCACTCATGCCATACAGGTCATAGACTTCGCCGTTGGCGGTGTTCTGACCATGGAACTTGGTGCCGTACCAGGACGCCGTGCCCGATTGCACGTAGGTCTTGGACTCTTGCAGCGGAAAGTAGGTTTTGCCCAGTACCGAGTACGGGGCGGCCTTGTACGGGCCGGTGTGCAGGGTCGGCGTGGCGTCCGGGATGCGCGACACATCGACGTCCCACCACGGCGCGCCATCCTTGTGAGCGCGGTTGATGTCCAGCCCCGGCGTCGAGCGCACGGCAGTGGAAGACTTCTGCGCCGGAGTGCGGCTGGTCGAACAACTGGCGACCAGCACTGCCAGCGCGGCAAATGCCATCAGCTTCAGGGGTTTATTCATAGGCCATGCCCGCATTACTTGACGCCCCGTGCTTGGACCAGCTGTTCAGACAGTTGATGTACGGCCATGGCGTACATCACGCTGCGGTTATAACGCGTGATCGCATAAAAATTCTTCAGGCCCATCCAGTACTCGGGGCCATTGTCGCCTTCCAGTCGGAAGGCGGTAACCGGCATATCATCGCGCAGCGCATCATGACTTGACCAGCCCAAGGCCCGCAACTCTCCAACGGTTTTAGTCGGCTCGATGCCGGTGGTCAAACCTTCATCCACCTGATCGCCCCGCACATCGGCACGACTGACCACCGGTTCGCCGGCGACCCAGCCATGACGCTTGAAGTAGCTGGCGACGCTACCGATGGCATCGTCCGGGTTGTTCCAGATATTGATGTGGCCGTCGCCGTCGAAATCCACCGCATAGGCGCGAAAGCTGCTGGGCATGAACTGCGGCAGCCCCATCGCCCCGGCGTAAGAGCCTTTGAGGGTCAACGGGTCGACCTGTTCTTCACGGGCCAGCAGCAGGAACTCACGCAATTCCTTGCGGAAAAATTCGGCACGGGGAGGATAGTCGAAACCCAGGGTCGACAAGGCATCGATTACCCGAAAATTGCCGGTATTGCGGCCGAAAAAGGTCTCAACGCCGATGATCGAGACAATTACCTGGGCCGGTACGCCGTATTCCTGTTCCGCTCGGGCCAGCACTGCTTCGTGCTGACGCCAGAAGTCCACACCGCGGGCAATGCGCGCATCGGTGATGAACATCGGGCGGTATTCGTTCCACTGTTTGACCCGCTCGGCGGGTTTCGAAATGGCGTCCAGGATCGACTGTTTGCGCTCGGCTTCGCGGAACACGCCCATCAACTGTTCACCGGCGAAACCGTAGTCGCGGGTCATTTCACCAACGAACTCGGCCACTTGCGGTGAGCCTTCGTAATCGCCGGCCAACGCGTCCTGCGCAGTGCCAAGGATGCTTACCAGGCCGACCCACGGCGCATATCGAGTCGCCCAGCCACGCATTACTTGCATTGAACTCTTCACCTTATTCAAACCTGCGCGATCCACTTACGATGGGTATGGATCGACATCAAAACCCCAAACGCTGACAGCAGCGTCACCAGCGAAGTTCCTCCGTAGCTAATGAACGGCAACGGCACCCCCACCACCGGCAACAAGCCGCTGACCATACCGATATTGACGAAAACATAAACAAAAAACGTCATGGTCAACGCGCCGGCCAGCAATTTGCCAAACAATGTCTGGGCCTGGGCGGTAATCACCAGCCCGCGCCCGATCAACAGCAGATAGATCAGCAACAGGGCGCAAATGCCCACCAGGCCGAACTCTTCACCCATCACCGCAATAATGAAGTCGGTGTGGCTTTCCGGGAGGAAGTCCAGGTGCGACTGGGTCCCCAGGAGCCAGCCCTTGCCGAACACGCCGCCGGAACCGATGGCGGCCTTCGACTGAATGATGTTCCAGCCTGTGCCCAGCGGGTCGCTCTCCGGATCGAGGAACGTCAGGACTCGCTGCTTTTGGTAATCGTGCATGACGAAGTACCACATGGCGACAGACACCGGCACAGCGGCGGCGAGCACGCTGAGGATCCAGCGCCAGCGCAGCCCCCCCATGAACAGCACGAAGGCGCCACCGGCCAGAATCAATAGTGACGTGCCGAGGTCCGGTTGGCGCACGATCAATATGAACGGAACACCGATCAACAGCAGACTGATGCCCACATGTTTGAGTTGCGGCGGCAGCGTGCGTTTGGACAGATACCAGGCGATAGTCGCCGGCATCAGGATCTTCATGAACTCCGATGGCTGGAAGCGGATGACACCGGGGATGTTGATCCAGCGCGTGGCGCCCATGGCGTTGTGGCCCATCACATCCACCACTATCAACAACAGCACGCCGATCACATACCCGACCGGTACCCAACGGGCCATGAAACGGGGTTCGAACTGGGCGATGACGATCATCGACACCAGGCCAATACCGAACGAAGTGGCTTGTTTGGCCAGCAGATCCCAGCTCTTGCCACTGGCCGAATACAGCACGAACAGGCTGCCAGCGGCGAGCGTCAGCAGCAGAATCAGCAGCGGTCCGTCGATGTGCAGGCGTTGCAACAGCGTCGCGCGACGCCGCATCACATCCTCGCTGGAGAGCATGCGATCAAAATTATTCATCACGGGCAGTAGCCTCTGCACTGATAGGGTTGGCGTACTCGGCTTTGAGGTGGCCGTCCTGATCCAACAGCCACGCATCCATGATCTGACGTACGACCGGTGCAGCCACGCCAGAGCCCGACTCACCGTTCTCGACCATCACCGAGACCACGATTTTCGGATCGTCGGCCGGTGCGAAGCCAACGAACAAAGCGTGGTCGCGATGGCGTTCCTGAACCTTGGAGCGGTCGTATTTCTCGCCCTGCTTGATCGCGACCACCTGAGCCGTACCACTTTTGCCGGCAATGCGGTATTGCGCACCAATCGAGGCCTTGCGTGCAGTCCCTCGGGCACCGTGCATAACCTGCTGCATGCCATGGTTCACTCGGGTCCAGTCCGCCGGGTCGCGCAGGATGATGTCCGGCATCGGGTTATGATCCACCGGCTTCTCGCCTTCGATGGTCTTGGCCAGGTGCGGACGGTTCCAGATCCCTTTGTTGGCCACCAGCGCAGTGGCCTGGGCCAGTTGCAACGGCGTCGACTGCATGTAGCCCTGACCGATCCCGAGAATCAGCGTCTCCCCCGGGAACCACGCCTGACGACGTGTTGCACGCTTCCACTCTCGCGTCGGCATCAGGCCTGGCGACTCTTCGAACATATCCAGGGAAACCTTCTGGCCGATGCCGAACTTGGTCATGTAGGCCGACAGCCGATCGATCCCCAGCTTATGCGCCAGGTCATAGAAGTAGGTGTCGTTGGACCGCATGATCGCCGTATCGAGGTCGACGAAGCCGTCGCCGGTACGGTTCCAGTTGCGATACTTGTGATCGTAGTTGGGCAGCATGTAGTAGCCCGGGTCGAACACCCGGGACGAAGCTGTCACCACGCCCGCGTCCAGACCGGCAATCGCCACCGCCGGCTTGATCGTCGAACCCGGCGGATACAGGCCGCGCAGCACGCGGTTGAACAGCGGTCGGTCGATGGAATCGCGCAGCTCGGAATAAGCCTTGAAGCTGATCCCAGTGACGAACAGGTTCGGATCGAAACTCGGCTGGCTGACCATCGCCAGCACTTCACCGGTTTTCGGGTCCAATGCCACGACAGCGCCGCGACGCCCGCCGAGTGCGGCTTCGGCGGCTTCCTGCAATTTGATGTCCAGGCTCAGAACGATGTCCTTGCCGGGAATCGGATCGGTACGCTTGAGCACCCGCAAAACGCGGCCGCGAGCGTTGGTTTCCACTTCCTCGTAACCCACCTGGCCGTGCAGTTCGGGCTCGTAGAAACGCTCGATACCGGTTTTGCCGATGTGGTGGGTGCCGCTGTAATTGACCGGATCGAGGGTCTTGAGCTCTTTCTCGTTGATCCGCCCCATGTAACCCACCGAGTGCGCGAAATGCGCGCCCTGCGGATAGTGGCGAACCAGCTGCGCAACCACTTCCACACCTGGCAGGCGGAACTGGTTAACGGCGATCCGGGCGATCTGTTCTTCGGTCAGCTCAAACAGGATCGGCACCGGCTCGAACGGCCGGCGCCCCTGACGCATGCGCTTCTCGAAAATCACCCGGTCCTCGGGCGTCATCTCCAGCACTTCAACGATGACGTCGAGCACTTGCTGCCAATCGCCGGACCGTTCGCGAGTCATGCTCAGGCTGAAACTCGGCCGGTTGTCGGCGATCACCACGCCGTTACGGTCGAAAATCAAGCCACGGGTCGGCGGAATCGGCTGCACATGGACGCGGTTGTTTTCCGACAGGGTCGAGTGATACTCGTACTGGATCACCTGCAGGAAATACAAACGCGCGATCAGCACGCCGATCAGCGCCACCACCGCAATTGCCCCGAACACGACGCGGCCACGCACCAGACGGGCGTCTTTTTCGTGGTCCTTGATGCGGATCGGCTGAGGCATGAGGGCAGAACTACTTGTGGTAAGGGTGGCCGGACAGGACTGTCCAGGCACGATACAGCTGTTCGCCGATCAGGATTCGCACCAACGGGTGCGGCAACGTCAACGGCGAGAGCGACCAACGCTGATCGGCACGGGCACAGACTTCCGGCGCCAGCCCCTCGGGGCCGCCGACCATGAAGTTGACGGTGCGCGAGTCCAGCCGCCAGCGATCGAGTTCGACCGCCAGTTGCTCGGTACTCCAGGGCTTGCCGTGAACTTCGAGGGTGACGACACGCTCGTTCGGCCCGACCTTGGCCAGCATGGCTTCGCCTTCCTGACGGATAAAGCGCGCCACGTCGGCGTTCTTGCCGCGGGTGTTGAGCGGAATTTCCACCAGTTCCAGCGCCAGCTCGGACGGAAGACGCTTGGCATATTCGTGCCAGCCTTCTTCCACCCACTTGGGCATGCGAGAACCGACGGCGATCAGTCGCAGTCGCACAGCCGTTCCTTATTCCTGGTCTTTGTTGAGCTTGTTGAAATGCTCGTGACCAACTTCAGGGCTGTGGTGTTTGCCGTCGGCGGCACGGCTCTGCTCGGCACCTTTCCACAGGCGCTCCAGGTCGTAGAACTGACGGGCGTTGGAAGTCATCATGTGAACGATCACGTCGTCCATGTCCAGCAACACCCAGTCGCTGTCGCCCTTGCCTTCTTCACCCAGAGGCTTGATGCCCAGGGCTTTGACGGCTTCGCGAACTTTGTCCAGCATCGCGCCGATCTGGCGGTTGGAGGTACCGGTCGCGATGATCATGAAGTCGGTGATGCTCTGCTTGTCGCGAACGTCGATGACCAGAACGTCCTGGGCCTTGACGTCTTCCAGAGCGGCTACGGCGATCTTGACCAGCTCGTCACCTTTAGGCGGCTCGGCAGCGAGGACTTTCTCAGGCAGCGGAGCACTCTTGAACGTGCCTTTGCGTTTTACTTTGCTTTCGTTGTTGCTCGTCATATAAAACTCGTTTTGCTCGTATGTTCGGGGCTTCGGTACACGTTGTTGCCACGTGCCTTGAAGCACTCCTATTCAGTTCGACGCACGGTAGAGACCGTGCGCATCGATGTAGGCCAGGACCGCGTCGGGCACCAGGAAACGTACCGACTTACCGCTGGCCAGCAGTTGACGGATCTGGGTGGCGGATACCGCGAGCGGTGTCTGCCAGACGAATGCAATCTGTCCGCTCGGCCCTTTGAGGGCCAGCGGGTCGCTCACCGAGCGCGCTGCCAGCAGGTTGCGCAAGGCATCCGGCGGTTCGCTGTCGGCATCCGGGCGTTGCAACACCAGGATATGGCAATGCTGGAGCAACTCTTCCCAGCGGTGCCAAGTGGGCAGGCCGCAAAAAGCGTCCCAGCCCAAAAGCAGAAAAACCTGGTCGGACACGGCCAGTTCGGCGCGCATCAGTTCCAGGGTATCAATGGTGTAGGACGGTTTGTCCCGCTGCAATTCGCGGGCGTCCACCACCAACGGCGCCACACCGGCCACCGCGCACTCGACCATCGCCAGACGGTCTTGCGCCGAAACCTGCGGCGTATCCCGATGAGGCGGCCTGGCACTGGGTGTCAGGCGCAGCTCATCGAGCGCCAGGGTTTCGGCGACTTCCAGCGCACCACGCAAATGGCCGATGTGCACCGGATCGAAGGTTCCGCCCAGTACACCAATGCGCCGAGGTACGGGCTCGCTGGCAGTCAACGGGGCTGACGGGTCGAGGTCGCCCAAGTCAGACCGGCTCCTGTCCGCGCAACTGGCCATCACCGACCACGATGTACTTCTCGCAGGTCAGACCTTCGAGGCCGACCGGGCCGCGGGCGTGCAGCTTATCAGTAGAAATGCCGATCTCCGCACCCAATCCGTATTCAAAGCCATCGGCGAAGCAGGTCGGGGTGTTGATCATCACCGACGACGAATCGACTTCAGCCACGAAACGCCGGGTGTCGCCCTGGTGTTCGCTGACAATCGAATCGGTGTGGTGCGAGCCGTAATGGTTGATGTGCTCGATGGCCTCGCCCAGCCCGTCGACCACGCGGATCGACAAAATGGCATCCAGGTACTCGGTGCTCCAGTCTTCTTCGCTGGCCGGTACCGCATCGATAATTGCCCGGGTACGCTCGCAGCCGCGCAGCTCAACGCCTTTTTCGCGGAACTGAGCGGCCATCGACGGCAGGAAATCTTTGGCAACGGTTTGATCGACCAGCAAGGTTTCCATGGCACCGCAGATGCCATAACGATAAGTCTTGGCGTTGAACGCGATGCGCTGGGCTTTCGCCAGGTCGGCGTGCTCACTCACGTATACGTGGCAGATGCCGTCCAGGTGCTTGATCACCGGCACGCGGGCGTCACGGCTGACGCGCTCGATCAGGCCACGGCCGCCGCGCGGCACGATGACATCGACGTATTCAGGCATGGTAATCAGCGCGCCAACGGCGGCACGGTCGGTGGTTTCGACCACTTGCACAACGGCCGCCGGCAGATCAGCCTCGGCCAGACCGCGTTGAATACAGGCCGCGATGGCCCGATTGGAGTGAATCGCCTCGGAGCCGCCACGCAGGATGGTCGCGTTACCGGACTTCAGGCACAGGCTCGCGGCATCGATGGTCACGTTCGGACGGGACTCGTAGATGATCCCGATCACGCCCAAGGGCACGCGCATCTTGCCGACCTGAATGCCCGACGGACGGAAACTCATGTCACGGATCGCGCCAACCGGGTCCGGCAGCGCAGCCACTTGGCGCAAACCAACGATCATGCCGTCGATACGCGCCGGGGTCAGCGCCAGACGCTCAAGCAGCGCCGGCTCCAGACCATTGGCGCGACCGGCGGCCAGGTCCTGTTCATTGGCTGCGGTCAGCTCGGCGCGGGCGGCGTCCAACGCGTTGGCGGCAGCCTGCAGGGCGCGGTTTTTCTGCGCAGTGCTGGCGCGGCCAATCACGCGCGAAGCTTCGCGGGCGGCGCGACCCAAGCGGGTCATGTAGTCAAGAACGGACTCAGTCATGGTCTGGGCGTGGTCTTTTCTAAGGTCTTGGTAAAGAGTAAAGCGGCAGATTATAGCTGTCGTGCCTCCCGACTAACAGCGGTGACGGGCGGATGGTCGAAATGGAAGGCAATTTGCCGACGTTCAGCCGGGATTAAGCTGCAAATTGTTATCATCACGACTCAATCAGCCCTGATAAACATCGTTCATCATGTCCAATCTGACTGCCCGAACGTCTGCCACGAGCCTGCCCACGGGTCTTGCGGACGCGTTTTTCGACCGCGATGCGCAAATTCTGGCGAAGGATCTGCTGGGCAAAGTGATTCGTCATCGGGTGGGCGATCTGTGGCTCAGCGCCCGCATCATCGAGACTGAAGCCTATTACTGCGCCGAAAAAGGCAGCCACGCCTCCCTCGGTTACACAGAAAAACGTAAGGCTTTGTTTCTGGATGGCGGACACATCTATATGTATTACGCCCGCGGCGGCGACTCCTTGAACTTCAGCGCACAAGGCCCGGGTAATGCGGTGCTGATCAAATCGGCCTATCCGTGGGTGGACGAAGTCAGCGGGCCGTCGAGCCTGGCGCAGATGCTGCTGAATAATCCAGACGCCCAGGGCCGCCCTCGCCCGTCGCAAAAACTCTGCGCCGGCCAGACGTTGCTGTGTAAATCTCTGGGTTTGAAGGTGCCGGTGTGGGACGCCAAGCGTTTCGACCATGAGGTGTTGTTGGTGGAAGACGTCGGCCAGACACCCGCCCACATCATCCAGACCACGCGCCTGGGCATCCCCCATGGGCGCGATGAACACTTGATGTATCGCTTTGTCGATGCGGCGTACGCGGCTCATTGCACGCGGAACCCGCTTCGACGGGGGCAGGTCGAAGGTCGCGATTACATTTTGCTGTGAACAAAACCCCGGTAGGAGCTGCCGCAGGCTGCGATCTTTTGCCTTTCAAAGATCAAGAGATCGCAGCCTGCGGCAGCTCCTACCGGGGTCACCAATGAAAAAGTGGAGTGGTTTTTATGGGCCAATGGCTCGATAGCGTGACCGGTTGGTTGACGGTCAACCCGCAATGGCTGGCGGCGGCGGTGTTCATCGTGGCCTTTGTCGAATGCCTGGCGATTGCCGGCCTGATCGTGCCCGGCACGGTTTTGCTGTTCGCCGTCGCCGTGCTGGCCGGCAGTGGCGCGCTGTCACTGAGCGAAACGCTGTTGCTGGGCTTCGTCGCCGGGGTGCTGGGGGACGTGGTGTCGTACTTTCTCGGCCGCCACTTCCATCAGAACATCCGGCGTCTGCCGGGTTTGCGCCATCACCCGGAATGGATCGCCGGCGCCGAGTCGTACTTCCAGCGCTACGGCATCGCCAGCCTGCTGGTCGGACGCTTTATCGGCCCATTGCGCCCTATGCTGCCCATGGTGGCCGGCATGTTCGACATGCCCTTCCCACGGTTCTTCGCCGTCAGCCTGTTGGCGGGTGCGGGATGGTCGGTAGCGTACTTGTTGCCGGGCTGGGCCACGGGTGCAGCTATCCGCTTGCCACTGCCCGAAGGCTTCTGGCCGCAGGCCGGGATCGTGGCCGGCAGCATTGCGGTGATGGTCGGCTTGAGTGCGACCAGCAGCCTGCGCCGACACCGCAACGCCACGGTGTTCATTAGTGCGATGAGCTTGCTGATTCTCGGTGGACTGTTCATCGGCTATCCGCACCTGACCGCACTGGATCAAGGTGTGATGACGCTGGTGCAGGAACATCGCAAGCCCGCGCTGGATGAAGTGGCCGTGATCCTCACGCTGATCGGCGAGTTCCGCAACATGCTGCTGTTCAGCAGCTTGCTGGTCGCGCTGTTGCTGATCACCCGGCAATGGCGTCCGGCAGCCTTCGCCATTGGCACACTGCTCTTTACCGCACTGGCCAACACGGCCACGAAAAATTTCTTCGCCCGCGTGCGTCCGGAAGTGTTGAGCGACCCGCTGACCAGCTACAGCATGCCCAGCGGGCATGCCTCCGGCTCATTTGCACTGTTCCTCACCCTTGCCGTGCTGGCCGGTCGCGGGCAACCGCCACGGATGCGCCTGACCTGGTTGCTGGTGGCGTGCTTGCCGGCGATGGCGATTGCCTTGTCGCGGGTGTACTTGGGCGCCCATTGGCCGACCGATGTCCTGGCCGGCGCAATGCTGGCGTCGTGCGTCTGCGCGGCCAGCCTGTGGCTGAGTCAGCGCAAGGCACCGCTCAACCCCATGCCGCCGAAAATCTGGTGGCTGATTTTACCGTCCCTGGTGGCGCTGTTCGGGTTCTTCGTATTGCGGCATTTACCGCACACGATGTTGCGGTATGCCTATTAAGCGCTGCGCAGCTCGGTTCCGATGCCAAACAAAAACCCCAACTGAACGTTGGGGTTTTTGTTATTTGAACTTAGTTGGAGCTCCACTGACGCTTACGCTTTTCCAGAATCAGTGCATCTGCCAATTGGCACGCTGTTGCAGCGGTGTCTTCAAAAGACTGACCGAGGCTGGCCTGCTTGAGCAGGTAACCCACCGCAGCGGCTTCCCAAGCGGAGCGTTCGTGTAAGTAGATGGTCATGGCATTAAATCCTTTTAGACATTGAAATGGCCCACTTCATATGAGCAACCTCAACCTAGAGGAGTCAGCATCGACACGCAATGCTGGCGAACCTGCCGAATGTTTGCCAAATACTGCTCAGGCAAACAACTCGCCCTGCAACTCATCCAGCAACGCTTGTATCGCATCCAACCGTTGTTGCGGATCATCAAGTTGCAGCAGGTCGATCTTGTCCAGTTCGGCGAAGGGCAACAGGTAAGCCAACTGATTGGCCAGCGACTGTTGGCCGGTGGCTTCGGTGCCCATGTTCAGCGCTTCGACCATCGGGTGTTCCGCCAAAGCCTTGAGCAATGCCACCAGATCGTCGTCTTCGTCTTGTAGCGGCTGTTCTGGTTCCTCGTCCAACCATTCGACCTCAGCCAGAATCAACTGGTCACGCTGCAACTCGGTACTCACTACGTTGAAGCGCCGAGCGCCCTGAACCCGAATCCCCAGCAGACCATTATCCTGGGTCTTGAAATCAGTGATCAGCGCTTCACAGCCCACCAATGCGTACCCAGCCGGGGCGATACCGACTTCTTCGCCATCAAGAATGCACACCACACCGAAGCCGCCGCCCTGTTTCATGCAGCGTCCGATCATGTCCAGGTAGCGCGCCTCGAAAATCTGCAAGTCGAGGATGCAACCGGGAAACAGCACTGTGTTCAGCGGGAAAAGCGGCAGGTTCATAGACATTTCCTTTACACCACCATCGACACCGCCAACGGCAGCAACACCGCCGTGGCCACGCCCATCAAACTCATCGCCAGCGCCGCGAAGGCGCCACATTCTTCACTTTCCTGCATTGCCACCGCCGTGCCGACCGCATGGGCGGTCATGCCCAGCGCCATGCCCCGGGCTTCAGGGCTGTGGACACCGAGACGGGTCAGCAGACTCGGGCCAAAGATCGCGCCGATCACACCGGTGATCAACACGAACACCGCTGCCAACGCCGCGACACCACCAATCTGCTCGGCCACCAGCATGGCAATCGGCGAGGTGACCGACTTCGGCGCCATGGTCATCAGGATCATGTGCTCGGCACCAAACCACCACCCCAGCAGCACGCCCAGAACCGTGGCGAGCACTCCGCCTATCACCAGCGTAGTAAAAATCGGCCAGAACAACTGCCGAATCCGCCGCAGATTGAGGTAAAGCGGCACCGCCAGCGCGACTGTCGCCGGACCGAGCAGGATGCTGAGGATCTCGGTGCTCTTGCGGTACTCGGCATAGGTCAGGCCGCAGCCCACCAACACACCGATTACCAGCAACATGGAGACCAGCACCGGTTGCAAAAAGATCCAGCGGGTTTTCTCGTACGCCGCCAGCACAAGCTGATAGGCACCGAGGGTGATGCCGATGCCGAACAGCGGATGATGAATTACCGACGCCCAGGCGCCGTGCCAGTCGAAGATCATTGGCCGTCCTCAGGATGAACGTGGCGTTTGACCAGACGCTGCATCAGCACACCCGCAAAGGCCATCGACAGCAGCAGCGACAAAAACAGCGCGCCCACAATGGCCCAGAAGTCCGCGGCAATGTCCGCGGCATACACCATCACGCCCACGGCCGGCGGCACCAGCAACAAGGGCAGGTAGCGCAACAGACTGCTGGCCGCCAGGTTCAGCGGCTCACCCACCTGACCGCGGCTGATCAGGAACACCAGCAACAACAGCAGGCCGATGATCGGCCCCGGCAGGAATGGCAAAAACAAATGGTTGATCGCAGTGCCGAGCAATTGGAACAGCACCAGCCAGGTCAGGCCACGTAACAACATCTTTCATCTCCCGCTCATCCATCACCCGCATTGGCCCGGGCATTATAAGCATGCCTGCCGTATACATCGGCATTCGCCAAAAGCATGGTCGGTTGACCGGAGCAATTTGCCATGTTGATCTAAAGTGGTAATCCGGGAGGTCAAATCTCCAGCCAATCACAACTATAAAACCGATGAACCCAAGGAGAGTCTCAATGCCCTATGTTCCAGTTGCAGAGCTCAATGATTATGTCGGCAAGGAACTTGGACGTTCCGAATGGCTCACTATCGATCAGGAGCGTATCAACCTGTTCGCCGAAGCCACAGGGGATTATCAGTTCATCCATGTCGACCCGGTCAAAGCCGCGCAAACGCCATTTGGCAGCACCATTGCCCACGGTTTCCTGTCGCTGTCGCTGATTCCAAAACTGATGGAAGACATTCTCGTCCTGCCTGAAGGCCTGAAAATGGTGGTCAACTATGGCCTGGACAGCGTGCGCTTCATTCAGCCGGTCAAGGTCAATTCCAAAGTGCGCCTCAAGGTCGACCTGACCGAAGTCACCGAGAAAAAACCCGGCCAATGGCTGCTCAAGGCCACCGCCACCCTGGAAATCGAAGGCTCGGACAAACCGGCGTATATCGCCGAACCGTTGTCACTCTGCTTCGTGTAAACCTTCCCGGATGCGAAGCAGCTCACGCTGTTTCGCGCTCCCAGCTTTTCTATCGGCTGTATATGGACACATAGCTGCGGCATACTCGGTCGCCTAATTGCCCGGAACCCGCTATGCGCTCACTTGCACTCATTGCCTTGACCCTGATGCTCACCGCTTGCGGTGACGGCGAATCGCTGCTGCCCCCTGACGCCCGCCTGCCGGACGGCGGACGCTATCGTGGCGACATGGTCGATGGGTTATTGCAAGGCCAGGGCCGGATCGACTACCCGAACGGCAGCTGGTACGCCGGTCAGTTCGACAAAGGCCAATGGCACGGCCAGGGTGAATGGCACGGCAGCAATGGCGAGGTCTTTCGCGGCCAATTCAATCAGGGGCTGTTCGACGGTCAAGGCACCCTGACCACCAATGGCAGCAGTTACAACGGCGGTTTCAAACTCGGCCGTCGCGACGGCGAAGGCACCCTCAAAGAAAACGGCATGACCTACCGCGGCGAATTCAAGTCCGATCAATTTTCCGGGCTCGGTCGCCTTGAACTCGAAGACGGCAGCGCCTACCAAGGCCAGTTCGCCCACGGCAAACCCAACGGTGAAGGCCAGCGGGGTGACGCCAGCGGCAACCAGTTCAGCGGGCATTTCGTCGACGGTCAGCTCGAAGGCAAGGGAACATTCAACAGCGCCGACGGCGATATCTACGTCGGCGGTTTCAAAAACAATCAACTGCACGGCAAAGGGCGCTACGAAAACGCCGATGGCGACGTCTGGCTCGGCCAATTCAAGGAAGGCTCGCTCAACGGCAAAGGCGAATTGATCGGCGCAGACGGCAGCCATTACATCGGCCACTTCAGCGATTGGCGCTTCAGCGGTCAGGGCCGCCTGAATCTGGCCGATGGCAGTTTCTACACAGGCCAGTTCGACAGCGACAGCTATCAGGGTCGCGGCACCCTGGTGCTGACCGATGGCTCAGTGCTCAGCGGTACGTGGGTCAATGGCCAGCGCGTGCGCGATGCCGATGGCAAGTTGCTGCCCGACACCCTCGAACTCGGCCTGCTGGCCCAAGGTCGCCTGCTCGATGAAGCCTTGAGCAACGTACCGGCCTCGACGCCAGCGGTTGAGCTGTACACCCTGACCCTCGGCGGCGATGGCAAACAGAGTGTGTTCCTGCGCGAGTCCGACTACGTCGCCAACATGCTCACCAGTCGCTTCGGCGCCTTTGGCCAGATTCGCCTGGTCAACCATCGCGACCACCTCGGCGATCGGCCGATGGCCACCCGGGAGAATCTGCGCCGCGCCGCATTGACCCTGGCCGAACGCAGCGGTCCCGAAGATCTGGTGTTCATCTACCTGACCAGCCACGGCACCAGCGAACACGAACTGGTGCTCGACCAGCCACGCATGGAGCTGGCCGATCTGCCGGCCGATGAACTGGCGGCCGTCCTCGCCCCGCTGAAAAATCGCGACAAGATCATTGTGATTTCGTCCTGCTATTCCGGCGGGTTCATCCCCGCCCTCAAAGATGAGCGCACGCTGATCATGACCGCCTCACGGGCCGACCGCGTTTCGTTCGGCTGCTCCGAAGAGGCCAACTTCACCTACTTCGGTGATGCCTTGTTCGCCCAGGCGCTGAACCAGACCGATGACCTGGAGCAAGCCTTCAAACTGGCCAAGGCCACCGTCGCCGAGCGGGAGCTGGCCGACAATTTCGAAGCCTCCGAGCCACAGATCTGGGCACCGAAAACCGTACTCTCGCATTGGCAGCTTTTGCGTAAACAACAGGCACGAAAAGCGCTACAAAGTGTCTCCATTGACAACAAGGACGCAAAGAACAACTAAGCTGAACAGTATCAAGGGAGAAACACTATGTACTTGACGCCTCAGCATGTGCTGCTTGCCGGAGCCACCGGTTTGACCGGTGAGCACCTTCTTGATCGCCTGCTTAACGAGCCTACGATTAGCCGGGTATTGGCGCCCTCACGCCGGCCTTTGGCCAAGCATCCCCATCTTGAAAACCCGGTCGGCGACCCGGCGGTGTTTCTGCCGCAGCTGAACGGCCGTGTCGACATCGCCTACTGCTGCCTGGGCACCACCATCAAACAGGCGGGCTCGGAGCAGGCGTTTCGCGCGGTGGATCTGGACATGGTCGTGGCCTTCGCCAAGCGCGCTCGGGAGATGGGTGCGCGGCACCTGATCGTGATCAGTGCACTGGGGGCCGATCGCCGATCCTCGATTTTCTACAACAAGGTCAAAGGCGAGATGGAGCACGCATTGCGGGCGCAGGACTGGCCGCAGCTGACCATTTGCCGCCCTTCAGTGTTGCTGGGCGAACGCACTGAGCCACGCTTGGGCGAAAAAATCGCCGGCCCTTTGTCGCGGTTGATCCCGGGCAAATACCACGGCATCGAAGCCTGCCAACTGGCGCGTGCGATGTGGCGTCTGGCGCTAGAGGAACAGGATGGGGTCAGGATTGTCGAGTCGGATGAGTTGAGGAAATTGGGTAAATAAGATCAAAAGATCGCAGCCTTCGGCAGCTCCTACATGGGAATACCATCTCCTGTAGGAGCTGCCGAAGGCTGCGATCTTTTGCTTTTTTACAACCCACCCGTCGCCTGAAAACTCACGCCGATCACCGTCAGCAACGACAACGGCAACAGCAGCGTGTCGAGCAACGCACTGGCCGGCAGATCGACACCCGGATAACTCGGCGCTTGCGCCCCGAAACGATCCATCGCGCAACAACCGCCATTCATCGCATACAAATCCAGCCGCGTCCCGGCGTACACCACCGGCGCCCCAGGCTTGGCCGCATCCAGCGTGCGCGCCGTGGCGCACCCGGCCAACTGCAAGGCCAGCAAAATCACCAGCAGCTTATTCATCGCTGGTCAGATGGTGCTCGCCCCAACGCGGCAGCATGTCCTGGGGAATGTTCAGCAGGTTGAGAATCCGCGCGACGACGAAGTCGATCAAGTCGTCGATGGTTTGCGGCTGATGATAAAAGCCCGGCGACGCCGGCAATATCGTCACGCCCATGTTCGACAACTTGAGCATGTGCTCCAGATGAATGCTCGAATACGGCGCTTCACGGGGCACCAGAATCAGTTGCCGACGCTCCTTGAGCGTGACGTCGGCCGCCCGCTCAATCAGGTTATTGCAGGCGCCGGTGGCGATAGCCGACAAGGTGCCCGTCGAGCACGGCACCACCACCATTGCCGCCGGTGCGCCAGAGCCCGAGGCCACCGGCGACATCCAGTCTTCCTTGCCATAGACGCGAATCTGCCCGGCAGCAGCACCGGTGTATTCGGTGAGGAAGGCCTGCATCATTTGCGGCTTGGCTGGCAACGTGACGTCGGTTTCGGTGGCCATCACCAGTTGCGCAGCCTTGGAAATCAGGAAATGCACTTCGCGGTCTTCGCGCACCAGGCAGTCCAGCAGGCGCAAGCCGTACTGGGCGCCGGAAGCGCCGGTCATCGCCAGCGTGATGCGGTCCGGACCGTTGTTCATTTCAGGGCCTCGGCGAGCTTGCCGTGCAGGCCGCCGAAGCCGCCGTTGCTCATGATCACCACGTGAGTGCCTGGCTGCGCCTGGCTCTTCACGCGCTCGATGATGCCTTCCAGCGTGTCGCTGACAATCGAAGGCACGGTGCACAGCGCTGCCGTGCCTGCCAGATCCCAGCCGAGGTTGGCCGGCGCGTACCAAATCACCTGATCAGCATCGACCACGCTTTCCGGCAAGCCGTCACGGTGCGCGCCGAGCTTCATGGAGTTGGAGCGCGGTTCGATGATCGCGATCAACGGTGCGTCGCCAATCCGTTTGCGCAAGCCGTCGAGGGTGGTGGCGATGGCCGTCGGGTGGTGAGCGAAGTCGTCGTAAATGGTGATGCCGCGAACTTCCGCGACTTTTTCCATCCGGCGCTTGACGCTTTTGAACACACTCAACGCAGCGATGCCCATGGACGGCACTACACCGACGTGACGCGCGGCGGCCAAGGTGGCCAGCGCGTTGGCGACGTTGTGCTGGCCGGTCATGTCCCACTCGACCACGCCTTGGGAAACACCTTCGAACATCACTTCAAAGGCCGAACCGTCCTCACTCAGCAACTTGACCTGCCACTGCCCGCCGGCACCGGTGGTTTGCACCGGGGTCCAGCAGCCCATCTCGATGACGCGCTGCAAGGCCGGTTCAGTGGTCGGATGGATCACCAGACCTTCGCTCGGGATGGTCCGCACCAAATGGTGGAACTGGCGCTCGATGGCCGGCAGGTCCGGGAAAATATCGGCGTGGTCGAATTCCAGGTTGTTCAGGATCGCCGTGCGCGGACGGTAGTGAACGAACTTGGAACGCTTGTCGAAGAACGCGCTGTCGTATTCGTCGGCTTCAATGACGAAGAACGGCGTATCGCCCAGCCGCGCCGAGACCGAGAAGTTCTGCGGCACACCACCGATCAGGAAACCCGGGCTCATGCCCGCGTGCTCCAGCACCCAGGCGAGCATGCTGCTGGTGGTGGTTTTGCCGTGCGTACCGGCGACAGCCAGCACCCAGCGACCTTGCAGCACGTGATCGGCCAGCCATTGCGGACCGGAAACGTACGGCAGGCCTTTGTTCAGCACGTACTCGACGGCCGGATTGCCACGGGACATGGCGTTGCCGATCACCACCAGGTCGGGGGCCGGGTCGAGTTGCGCCGGATCGTAGCCTTGGGTCAGCTCGATGCCTTGAGCCTCAAGCTGCGTACTCATCGGCGGGTAGACGTTGGCATCGGAGCCCGTCACGTGATGGCCCAGTTCTTTGGCCAGTACCGCCATCGAACCCATGAAAGTGCCGCAGATACCAAGAATATGAATGTGCATAGTCGACCTCGTAAAACATGGCCGCAGGTTAGCGTAGGGAGGGGAAATTCGCACCTTTGTTTCGCCCATACCGGCGCCATCGCTAGCAGGCTAGCGCCCACAGTAGATTTGAGTGCACTCCCAAACTGTTGATTCAGCCCATTACCCTGTGGGAGCTAGCCTGCTAGCGATGGCCGCGACGCGGTCACCGGGCGATACCGTGTTTGCGCAGCTTGCGATAAAGGGTATTGCGGCTAACCCCCAACTGCTCGGCCGTATGCGTCATGTGCCATCGCGTCTGCTCCAGCGCATTGAGCAACGCCAGCCGTTCGGCATCCTCCAGCGGATGTTCGGACGGCTCTTCAATCGCCTGCACCGCCGCCGGTCGCGACGAACGAATCATCGCCGGCAAATCCTCCAGTCCGACTCGCCCGCCGTCACACAACGCCGCCAACGTGCGCAACACATTGCGCAACTGCCGCACGTTGCCCGGCCAGGCAAAGCCCAGCAAAGCTTCCCGCGCCGCGCCATCAATCAACACCGTTTCGCCGCGCGCTTCTTCGGCCAGCAAAAAGTCGAGCAACTGTTCTTTGTCACTGCGTTCGCGTAATGCTGGCAGCGCGACTTCCAGCCCATTGAGCCGGTAATACAAGTCCTCGCGGAAGCTGCCGTCCTGCACTCGATCCAGCAGATTACGGTGGGTGGCGCTGATGATCCGCACGTTAACCGATTCCGGCTCGCCGCCAATCGGCACCACCTGCCGGTCTTCCAGCACCCGCAACAACCGTGTTTGCAGGGCAAGGGGCATGTCGCCGATTTCATCGAGAAACAACGTGCCGCCATCGGCCTGCTGCAACTTGCCGCGCATGCCTTCCTTGCGCGCCCCGGTGAAACTGCCGCCGCGATAACCGAAGAGTTCGCTCTCGATCAAGCTTTCCGGGATGGCCGCGCAGTTGAGGGCCACGAAGGCTTTTTCTGCGCGTTGACTGGCTTGATGCACGGCTTTGGCAAAAGCTTCTTTGCCCGAGCCGGTTTCACCATTGATCAGCAACGGCACGTCCCGCTCATAGACGCGCAAGGCCTTGCGGAAATCCGTCTGCAAACCGCTGTCGCCCAGGCAGATACCGGACAACGCAGCCCGGTCCTCGCTCACAGGGCTTGGCACCAACGGCGCAGGTACGCGGCGCGACTCGCCCCGCAACACGGCGAACAATCTGCGCCCGTCACGGGTGCGCAGCGGCCAACTGGCGCTGGCATTGAGGCTCGCCCGCCCAAGCAGTTCATTCAGCGAGCAGTCGAAAAACGCTTCCACCGGTTTGCCCAGCAAGCCGCCGCGCACCTGTCCCAGCAGGTTCAGCGCACTCTGGTTGACCGCGCTGATCCGCCCCTCACCGTCAAACGCCAGCAGGCCTTCACTGAACAACCCAACGGACTCGGCCTGCAAATGAAAACGCAGCAACCACTGGTTGTCGAAACAGCGCAGGAAATAACAGCTTTCGATCATCTTTGCCGAAAGATTGACCAACGCCATGGTGTGGAACTGGCTTTGACGCGACACATCGTGCCGGGCCGAGGACACGTCGAGCACGGCGAGCAATTCGCCATGGGGATCGAACACCGGGCTTGCCGAACAGGTCAGGCCGGTGTGACGGCCACGGAAGTGTTCGTCCTGATGAATGGTCAGCGATTGCCGCTCCACCAGGCACGTGCCGATGCCGTTGGTGCCTTCGCAGGCCTCGCTCCAGTCAGCGCCGAGCCACAGGCCGGCGCGCTCGAAGATCTTGCGTTCGGTGGGGGCGGTGACACAGTTGAGGATCACCCCGCGCGCATCGGTCAACAACACCGCATGCCCGGCGCCGGACAGTTGTTGATGCAGGCTGGTCATTTCGTTGCCGGCAATGTGCAGCACTTGCTGCAGGCGCTCGCGGCTTTCAAGGACGCGGCCATGTTCGAGCACCGTCGGCGCCATGGTCAAGGCCGGGTCGAGGTGATAGTCCTCAAGGCAGCGCAGCCAGGAACGGGCGATGGACGGATCGCTGCCCGGACCGTGCAGGTGGGTCTTACCTTGTGTCACGGTCAAGACTTGCTGGGCATGGCGACTCAAATGGTTGTCGTGCATTTCTTATTATTCTCCCCGCAGGGTCTGGCTCGCCTCCGTGTAGCAGCTGCCGAAGGCTGCGTCCGGCCGCGAAGCGGTCGTAAAACTCACGTCTCGTATTTCTGACCAAACCGATGCGAGCGCTTCGCCCTCGAACGCAGCCTTCGGCAGCTGCGACAGGGCGGATGATCCCGAGCATCCTCCAGCCTAGCGTGCATTGCAATGCTGGCAAGACCGATCAGTCACACGCTGTGCCATAAGCGGTACAAAGTGTCACCAGGGCTGTACCGAAAGCGTCACGCCTGCTACCCGCCCGTCCGAGAAAAAACACGCAAGGCCTTGATTTGCCTGAGCTGCAGGGCAGTGGCCCGACCTTTGCTCTACGCTTATAGCAAGCGCCCATGCGCGTCTTCCTTATAAGCACAAGAACCAAGGAGAAACCATCATGCGTTACGCTCACCCCGGTACTGAAGGCGCTATCGTTTCGTTCAAAGCCAAATACGGTAACTACATCGGCGGCGAGTTCGTCGCGCCTGTCAAAGGTCAGTACTTCACCAATACCTCGCCAGTGAATGGCCAACCGATTGCCGAATTCCCCCGCTCCACGGCCGAAGACATCGACAAGGCCCTGGACGCTGCCCACGCTGCTGCCGACGCGTGGGGCGCCACGTCCGCCCAGGCGCGCTCGCTGGTGCTGCTGAAAATCGCCGACCGCATCGAACAGAACCTGGAACTGCTGGCGATCACCGAATCCTGGGACAACGGCAAAGCCGTGCGTGAAACCCTCAACGCCGACATCCCGCTGGCCGCCGACCACTTCCGCTACTTCGCCGGTTGCATCCGCGCTCAAGAAGGCAGCGCTGCCGAAATCGACGGCAACACCGTGGCCTATCACATCCATGAACCGCTGGGCGTGGTCGGGCAAATCATCCCGTGGAACTTCCCGATTTTGATGGCCGCGTGGAAACTGGCTCCGGCACTCGCCGCCGGCAACTGCGTGGTACTCAAGCCTGCCGAGCAAACCCCGCTGGGCATCACCGTGCTGGTCGAGCTGATCGGCGACCTGCTCCCACCAGGCGTGCTGAACATCGTGCAAGGCTTCGGTCGCGAAGCTGGCGAGGCCCTGGCCACCAGCAAGCGCATCGCCAAAATTGCCTTCACCGGCTCGACCCCGGTTGGCTCGCACATCATGAAATGCGCCGCCGAAAACATCATTCCGTCTACCGTGGAGCTGGGTGGCAAATCGCCGAACATCTTCTTCGAAGACATCATGAAGGCTGAGCCTTCGTTCATCGAAAAAGCCGCTGAAGGCTTGGTGCTGGCGTTCTTCAACCAGGGCGAAGTCTGCACCTGCCCGTCCCGCGCACTGGTGCAAGAGTCGATCTACGACGAGTTCATGGCGGTCGTCATGAAGAAAGTCCTGCAAATCAAACGTGGCGACCCGCTGGACACCGACACCATGGTCGGCGCCCAGGCGTCCGAGCAGCAATTCGACAAAATCCTTTCGTACCTGGAAATCGCCAAGGGCGAAGGCGCCGAGCTGCTGACCGGCGGCAAGGTGGAAAAACTCGAGGGCAACCTGGCAAGCGGGTACTACATCCAGCCGACGCTGCTCAAGGGCACCAACAAAATGCGCGTGTTCCAGGAAGAAATCTTTGGCCCGGTGGTGAGCATCACCACCTTCAAGGACGAAGCCGAAGCCCTGGCCATCGCCAACGACACCGAGTTCGGCCTGGGCGCTGGCCTCTGGACTCGCGACATCAACCGCGCCTATCGCATGGGCCGCGCCATCAAGGCGGGTCGCGTGTGGACCAACTGCTACCACCTGTACCCGGCGCACGCCGCGTTCGGCGGTTACAAAAAGTCCGGCGTCGGCCGTGAAACTCACAAGATGATGCTCGACCACTATCAGCAGACCAAAAACCTGCTGGTGAGCTACGACATCAATCCGCTGGGCTTCTTCTAAAAACCGGGAGATGTAGGAGCTGCCACAGGCTGCGATCTTTAGATCTCTGCTTGTCGGTCGCTCCCATCGCCTGATTGAAAAAATCGCAGGCTTCGCCAGCTCCTACGGGAGCCGGCTTGCTGGCGATGGCATCCTAAACGACCCACTCCCAATATCTGGCCGCTCTGGCACGGGCCTTGCGTACCCGTCATTCAGGATTTGCACTCAACCCGTCGTACCCGAAAGTCCAAAAGATTGAACAATAAAAATTAGAGAGGACTTATGACTATTTCTTCCACACAGCTCAAACCCACACTCGGCACCCTGCACTTGTGGGGCATTGCCGTCGGCCTGGTGATTTCCGGCGAGTACTTCGGCTGGAGTTACGGCTGGGGCACCGCAGGCACGCTGGGTTTCCTCGTCACCGCGTTGATGGTGGCGACGATGTACACCTGCTTCATCTTCAGCTTTACCGAATTGACCACCGCGATTCCCCATGCAGGCGGGCCGTTTGCCTACAGCCGCCGGGCCTTCGGCGAAAAAGGCGGGTTGATCGCCGGCATCGCCACCCTGATCGAATTTGTCTTTGCGCCACCGGCGATCGCCATGGCCATTGGCGCGTACCTCAACGTGCAGTATCCGGAACTGGACCCGAAACTCGCGGCAGTGGGCGCCTATTTCGTGTTCATGGGCCTGAACATTCTCGGCGTCAGCATCGCAGCCACTTTTGAATTGGTGGTCACCGTGCTGGCCGTTGCCGAATTGCTGGTGTTCATGGGCGTAGTTGCGCCGGGCTTCAGCTTCAGCAACTTTGTGCTCAACGGCTGGTCCGGTGCCAATGAGTTCACGATCGCTTCGATTCCCGGCATTTTCGCCGCCATTCCTTTCGCCATCTGGTTCTTTCTCGCCATCGAGGGCGCCGCTATGGCGGCCGAAGAAGCCAAGGACCCGAAACGCACGATTCCCAGGGCCTATGTCAGCGGCATTCTGACCCTGGTGTTCCTGGCCATCGGCGTGATGGTGATGGCCGGCGGTGTCGGCGACTGGCGTCAGCTGTCGAACATCAACGATCCGCTGCCCCAAGCGATGAAAGCCGTGGTGGGCAACAATTCGACGTGGATGCACATGCTCGTGTGGATCGGCCTGTTCGGCCTTGTGGCGAGCTTCCACGGCATCATCCTTGGTTACTCGCGCCAGTTCTTCGCCCTGGCCCGCGCCGGTTACCTTCCGCGCAGCCTGGCCAAACTCTCGCGCTTCCAGACTCCGCACCGGGCCATTCTCGCGGGCGGCGTGATCGGCATTGCCGCGATCTACAGCGACGGCCTGGTCAACCTGCAAGGCATGACCCTGACGGCAGCGATGATCACCATGTCGGTATTCGGTGCCATCGTGATGTACATCATCAGTATGCTGAGCCTGTTCAAGCTGCGTAAAACCGAGCCGAACCTGGAGCGCACCTTCCGCGCGCCGGGCTATCCGATCGTGCCGGGGATCGCGCTGTTTCTGGCGGTGGTGTGTCTGGTGGCGATGGCCTGGTTCAACACGCTGATCGGCCTGGTGTTCCTCGGTTTCATGGCCGCCGGTTACCTGTACTTCCAGCTGACCGCCCGGCAACGTTCGGAAGCACCGGCGGACGCTATGCTCGAAGGTATATGAATTGCATCGACGCCTGAGTTATTGAAGTGCACCCCCCCTGTAGGAGCTGTCGAGTGCAACGAGGCTGCGATCTTTTGATCTTGCCTTTAAAGATCGCAGCCTCGTTGCACTCGACAGCTCCTACAGGGATTGGTGGTTAATTTGAGCTATTTATAATCAGGAGGACTCCGCCCCATGGCCGTATATGCCCATTCCGTCGGCGCCCAGACCTATCGCTTTGACAGCCTCAAGGAAGTGATGGCCAAGGCCAGTCCGGCGCGGTCCGGGGATTTTCTGGCCGGTGTTGCCGCCCTCAACGATGGCGAGCGCGTCGCCGCGCAAATGGCGTTGGCCGACATTCCGCTGAGCCACTTTTTGCAGGAAGTCCTGATCCCCTACGAGGACGATGAAGTCACCCGCCTGATCGTCGATACCCACGACAAACATGCCTTCGCCGTCGTCAGCCACCTCACCGTTGGCGGGTTTCGCGACTGGTTGCTCAGCGATGCCGCCGACGAACCGGTCCTGCGTGCCCTCGCCCCTGGACTGACGCCGGAAATGGCAGCGGCCGTGTCGAAGATCATGCGCGTGCAGGATCTGGTGCTGGTGGCGCAGAAAATTCGCGTGGTCACGCAATTTCGCGGCACCCTGGGCCTGCGCGGCCGGCTGTCCACACGCCTGCAACCCAACCACCCCACCGACGAACCGGCCGGTATCGCCGCGAGTATTCTCGACGGTCTGCTGCACGGTAACGGCGACGCCATGATCGGCATCAATCCAGCCACCGACAGCATCGCCTCGATCTGCGCGATGCTGGAAATGCTCGATGCCATCATCCAGCGCTACGAAATTCCGACACAAGCCTGCGTGCTGACTCATGTCACCACGTCCATCGAAGCGGTCAATCGCGGCGTACCGCTGGACCTGGTGTTTCAATCGATCGCCGGAACCGAGGCCGCCAACGCGAGCTTCGGCATCAATCTGAATGTACTGAAGGAAGGTTACGACGCCGGGTTGAGCCTCAACCGCGGCACGCTCGGGAAAAACCTGATGTATTTCGAAACCGGCCAAGGCAGCGCCCTGTCAGCCACCGCCCACCACGGCGTCGATCAACAGACCTGCGAAACCCGAGCCTACGCAGTAGCGCGACATTTCAACCCGTTTCTGGTGAACACCGTCGTAGGCTTCATCGGCCCGGAATACCTCTACAACGGCAAGCAAATCATCCGCGCCGGCCTTGAGGACCACTTCTGCGGCAAGTTGCTGGGCGTGCCGATGGGTTGCGACATCTGTTACACCAACCACGCCGAGGCTGACCAGGATGACATGGACACCTTGCTGACCCTGCTGGGCGTGGCCGGGATCAACTTCATCATGGGCATTCCCGGTTCCGACGACATCATGCTCAATTACCAGACCACGTCGTTCCATGACGCGCTCTATGCTCGGCAGACCCTGGGGCTCAAACCCGCGCCGGAGTTCGAACAGTGGCTGGCAAAAATGGGCATCTTTACCCAGGCGGACGGCCGGGTTCTCTTCGGCAATAGCCTGCCGCCAGCCTTCCGCCAGGCTCTGGCGCAATTGGGATGATTGTTGACATGGAAAAACCACCCTACGACCCACACAACCCATGGCTGGAACTGCGACGCCTGACTCCGGCGCGCATTGCGCTTGGTCGCACCGGCACCAGCATGCCGACCCGCGCGCAGCTGGACTTTCAATACGCCCATGCCCAGGCGCGGGATGCGGTGCATTTACCGTTTGATCATCGTGCACTGCGCTCACAGCTGAGCGAGCGCGGGCATGAGAGCCTTTTGCTGCATAGTGCGGCCATCGACCGGAACAGTTACTTGCAACGCCCCGATCTGGGGCGAAAGCTGAGTGATGAATCGGCACAGGTTTTACGCGAATACGCCTCTGCCCATCCCGGTGGAGTCGATCTGGTCATCGTGGTGGCTGATGGTTTGTCGGCACTGGCCGTTCATCGCCATACCCTGCCATTTCTGGCGCGACTGGAAGAACAGGTTCGCGCTGAAAACTGGACCGTGGCGCCGGTGATCCTGATGGAACAGGGTCGCGTTGCCGTCGCCGACGAAGTGGGCGAGCTGCTGGGCGCCAAAATGACGGTCATTCTGATCGGCGAGCGCCCAGGGCTGAGCTCTCCAGACAGCCTCGGATTATATTTTACTTACAATCCCAAGGTCGGCCTGACAGACGCCTATCGCAACTGCATCTCCAATGTACGCCTTGAAGGTTTGAGCTACGGCATGGCGGCACACCGTTTGCTGTATTTGATGCGCGAAGCCTGCCGACGACAATTATCCGGGGTCAATCTGAAGGACGAGGCGCAGGTTCAGACGCTGGAGTCAGTCGCCGGTGCGGACATGAAAGGAAACTTCCTACTGAGTCCGCCGGATGCCTGAACCGCTTCCGCATTGCACTTTCGTTCCAGTTTCAGGCAGGATCGACTCACGGCTGGCAGGGTTTCCCGTTGCCGTCCAAGCACGCAAGACAGCCACTTGAAGACGAGACCTACCATGCGGATTATTCAAGCGACCCTCGAACACCTGGACCTGCTGACCCCGTTGTTCGTCAAATATCGCGAGTTTTATGGTTCCCTGCCGTATCCGGACTCGTCCCGGGCGTTCCTCGAAAAACGCCTTCGTCGTAAAGAGTCGGTGATTTACCTGGCCCTGTCCGATGATGACAACAACAAACTGATGGGTTTCTGTCAGTTGTACCCGAGCTTCTCTTCGCTATCGCTAAAACGCGTGTGGATCCTCAACGACATTTACGTCGCCGAAGACGCACGCCGCCAGTTGGTTGCCGACAATCTGATTCGCACCGCGAAGAAGATGGCCAAGGAAACCAATGCCGTGCGCATGCGTGTGTCTACCAGCAGCAACAACGAAGTGGCGCAGAAAACCTACGAATCGATCGGATTCAAGGAAGACACCGAGTTCAAGAACTACGTATTGCCAATCAGCGACGAACTGTAAAGATGCTTCAGTGGGGGGCAGGTCTCTGCAACGAGCAGACCCGCCCCGTTCGTCCGCCCTGCCAGGCAGCCGTCAATCTGTTCGATGGAATTTTCGTTGCGCCCTCACACTCAAGGCTTCATGGCGCCTGTTGGAGGGTTATTAATTGTCACCAGACTTACACACGTTCTATCGACATGCCCCGCTACAATCTCGACGCGCTTTTCACCCCTCAACTCGTATAATGCCGACCTTTCCGGCTTGTAAGAAAAACTACACCCGTCTGTAGGCTTTCGCGAAGTCATCCGCACATGGCCCGCAGACTCGGACCGCTACCAAAGGTGCTTTCCATGGATTTCAACCCGCTCGACCTTATCCTGCATCTCGATGTTTACCTCGATTTGCTGGTAACCAATTACGGGCCATGGATTTACGCCATTCTGTTTCTGGTGATCTTTTGTGAAACCGGCCTGGTGGTCATGCCATTCCTGCCGGGTGATTCGCTGTTGTTCATCGCTGGCGCGGTGGCTGCGGGTGGCGGCATGGACCCGGTGCTGCTGGGCGGCCTGCTGATGCTGGCGGCGATACTGGGCGACAGCACCAACTACGTGATCGGACGAACGGCCGGCGAACGCTTGTTCAGCAATCCGAATTCTAAAATCTTCCGCCGCGACTATCTGCAGCAAACCCACGACTTCTATGAAAAGCACGGCGGTAAAACCGTGACCCTGGCGCGCTTCCTACCCATCATCCGCACCTTCGCACCGTTCGTCGCCGGCGTCGCAAGAATGCCTTACCCGCGCTTCTTCGGCTTCAGCGTATTGGGCACGATTCTGTGGGTCGGCGGCCTGGTCACCCTCGGTTACTTCTTCGGCAACGTACCGTTCATCAAGTCGAACCTGTCGTTGTTGGTGGTCGGCATCATCCTGTTGTCGCTGGTCCCAATGATCATTGGAGTGGTGCGCAGTCGCTTCGGCAACACGGCGTCCAAAGCTCACCCGCGCTGATTCTCGATGTGGTCCCTGAGCGCTTGGCGTCGCCGGCGCATCCTGGCCAAGCATCCGATTGCCGACGACATGTGGCAGCGGGTGCGCCATCACCTGAGCTTTCTTGACGGCATCAACTCCGCACAAGACCAATGGCTGCGTGAAGCCTGTGTACTGTTCCTCGAAGACAAACACCTGACCGCCCTGCCCGGTGTCGAGCTGCATCAGGAACAACGCCTGCTGCTCGCCGCCCAGGCGCAATTGCCGCTGCTCAATCTGGGCGACTTGAACTGGTATCAGGGGTTTCATGAGATTGTCCTCTACCCCGACGACTTCCTCAGCCCCCAGCGTCATCGTGACGCCAGCGGCGTCGAACACGAATGGGACGGCGAACACAGCGGCGAAGCCTGGCAGCAAGGGCCGATCATCCTTGCGTGGCCGGGGGTGATGGCCAGTGGTGGCTGGGAAGGCTACAACCTGGTCATTCACGAGCTGGCGCACAAACTCGACATGCTCAATGGCGACGCCAACGGCCTGCCTCCGCTGCATGCCGACATGCGGGTCAGCGACTGGGCCAGTGTCATGCAGGACGCCTACGACGACCTCGACCAGCAACTGGAGCGCAATCCGGACGCCGAGACCGCAATCGACCCGTATGCCGCCGAAAACCCTGCCGAGTTCTTTGCCGTCACCAGCGAGTACTTCTTCAGCGCCCCGGATTTGCTACACGAGGCCTATCCGCAGGTGTACGAGCAGTTGAAGCTTTTCTATCGTCAGGACCCGCTCGGAAGACTGAAGCAACTTCAGGCGCACGATCCGGTCTATCAGCCACACGACTAAGGTCTACACGACCTCTGATCCATGGCGTCGGCGTAGGAATATGCCTATAATCGCCGCCACTTTTTGGTCAATCCGGCCAAGTGTTTTTGGTCAACTAACGGGGGCAACGCCCAATGAGCTACAGCAAGATTCCGGCTGGCAAAGACCTGCCGAACGACATCTACGTCGCGATCGAGATTCCGGCCAACCACGCGCCGATCAAATACGAAATCGACAAAGACAGCGATTGCCTGTTCGTTGACCGTTTCATGGCCACCCCAATGTTCTACCCGGCCAACTACGGTTACATCCCGAACACCCTGGCTGACGACGGTGATCC
Source organism: Pseudomonas azerbaijanoccidentalis (assembly GCF_019145495.1). GTDB lineage: Bacteria > Pseudomonadota > Gammaproteobacteria > Pseudomonadales > Pseudomonadaceae > Aquipseudomonas > Aquipseudomonas azerbaijanoccidentalis. Next base: position 197,625 of record NZ_JAHSTU010000010.1, read on the forward strand.
CCTCGACGTGCTGGTTGTGACCCCTTACCCGGTTGCTCCAGGCTCGGTGATCCGCGCGCGTCCAGTCGGCATCCTGAACATGACCGACGACGGCGGCGGCGATGCCAAAGTCATCGCAGTGCCACACGACAAGCTGTCCCAGCTGTACGTCGACGTGAAGGAATACACCGACCTGCCACCGCTGCTGATCCAGCAGATCGAGCACTTCTTTGCGAACTACAAAGATCTCGAAAAAGGCAAATGGGTGAAGATCGAAGGCTGGGCCGGCGCAGACGCCGCTCGCGAAGCGATCACCAAGTCGGTTGCTGCTTACAAAGGCTAAGCGCGGCTGCGAGATTCAGGCTTGAAGAAGAACCCCGGTAGATCCGGGGTTTTTTTATGGGTGCTAATCGAGCCAGGCTAAACCCTGAGTTTAGCTAGAACCGTTACGGTTTTTTCCTGTTTAATTTTGTCCAAATGCGTCTTACATCCAGTCGTAAATTTCTCGCCAAATTTGAACATCTCGTTGAACCAAAGCCCGACGCCGCGCCGGTAGACTCGCGTTTATGAAAAAGAACAAAGCCTGCGGTTCACGATTCAAAATGCTCCTCAATGAGGCGAACATCACGACGACGGGATTCGCCGAATTCCTGAAGATTTCGAAACCACAAAATGTCCATAACTGGTATACCCGCGGAGTGCCACACTACCGCATGGAAGAGGTCGCCAAAAAGCTTTCCGTCAATACCACCTGGCTGAAAACCGGCGAAGGCCCCCGAGACGCGAAAGAACTGCGCTTGCTCGACGAGTCCGGCAACGTGCTGGATGCCCAGGCAATCCGCGGCACCTATCGGGTTATCGAGCCACTGGATGTCGACCTGCCCTTTTACAAAGAAACGCCGATCACCCCGGGCGACAAAAAAACCCACGTCATCAAAGACCCCGGCCAATCCATCCGAATGCCACGCACCGACCTCGATTCTCTGGAAATCAACCACGCGGATGCAATCTGCGCTCGCATGATCGGCAATAGCATGGCCGAAAAAATTGAAGACGGCTCCGTCGTCGCCATCGACCAAGGACTGACGCAAATCGTCGATGGCGAAATTTATGCGATCGAGCATGACGGCATGCTACGTATCAAATACCTGCACCGAGTTCCCGGCAACGCACTGCGCATGCGCAGCCACAACAACGCCGAATACCCGGACGAGATCCTCAGGGCCGCGCAAATCGAAGAGCAAAACATCAGAGTGCTGGGATGGGTGTTCTGGTGGTCAACCCTGAACAAACGCAGGCCGGAAGTGCCGTTCCTGTAATACCCGGCGTTTTGTAGCAGCTGGCGAAGCCTGCGTCCGGCTGCGCAGCAGTCGTAAAATCACTCACCGCGGTGCTTCAGGTAGACCGCAGTTGGCGGGTTTGCGACTGCTGCGCAGCCGGACGCAGCCTTCGGCAGCTGCTACACACCCGTGCGATAGCTCTGCAGCGCACTCCATGCTGGGAATTTCCCCAAATAATCAGTATGCTGCGCCCCACATTTGCGCATCGACCCGCCACGCGGCCCAGATCGCACCGACAAAGCAGATGATTTTCTAGCCGAGTCCCACAGCCGGACGCAAGATCCGGGTGTACGTTTTGAAGGCTGGCGCGGTTTACCAAAAATGATCCAAGCCAGTCCCCGAGAAGCCGGCCACAAGCCGGCTTTTTAATGCCTGCTGGAAACTGGTCAAGGAATTACCCTCACGGATAACTAAACCCCTTCACCAACGTCAACTCCCCCACCGCCCGCATCGGCACCAGAAACGTCTCCATCTTCTCGCTCGGCGTGCCTTCCTCGGTAATCACCGTCACCTGCGCCGTGGTCAGTGGTTGCACCGCGTCTTCCTGCCCTTCTTCATCGCTGCGATAACCACCGCCGAAGTAGTTCACATACACCAGGTATTGCCCTTTGATCGGTGCGGGCATGGCGAAGATTTCCGGGCCGTAGCCGGTGGTGACGTCGACGTCGAGTGCGGCGCCGTTGGCTACGGCGCGGTCGCCATACCAGATGTGGGCGCCGTCGGGGGTGATCAGGTGCAGGTCGAGGTCGGTGCCATCGCTGTCCCACGCCAGCAGTACGCGGAGCTTGGCCGGGGTTGCGCCGCCGCTGGCATTGAGGAATTGAGTACGGTGGCGTTGCTGTCCGTCAGGGCTGCGCACTTCGACGCTGTTGCTGCCGTTGGGAAATGAGAAGGGTCGGTCGAAGCGGCCTTCCGGGTCGATTTTCAGGGGCATGCTGACGCCGTTGACGATCAGGCGACCAGGCTCGGCGGACTTGGGCGTGGCGTTGATCTGGCCGCTGATACGCGCGGTGTTGGCCTGCCCGGCGGGCGTGTTGACCGAGGATGCAGGATAGTTGACGGTCTGGCGGAAGCTCTCGCCTTCGCCTTCAGGCGCACCGGTTCGCCAGCCGCCGTTGGGCGTGTCGAGTTTGATGCCTTGCGCCATTGCCTGCGGCAACGCCGACAGCGAACAGAGCAACAGCAAGACCTGTGAATAACGAAGTGTCATGGTCTATTCCAGCAAAAGGTGGCGGGCGAGCCCTTCGATGTAGGTTTCATCCTGGCCGTTGGGGTGTGCTTCAAAGGCCAGGTGCAAGTATTCGTGGGTCAGGTCGAGGCGGTCTTGCAGCGAGAGCACGCCGCGCACGTAGATGCGCTGGCGTTCGCGGTCGACAAACGGGCGACCAAAACTCAGGCGGCAGACGGCAAAGGTACTGACTTCGTTGTAGCCCACTTCGCCCTCCAGACGAGGCCGCCAGCCGCGTCGCTGTTTTTGCAGCCAGTCTTGCGCGGCGGGCAGTGCATCGCAGGAAGCTACGGGGTTGTCCCATCGGCTGAGGCTGGCGCGCGGGTAGGCGTGCAACAGGATCGCGTCGTAACGCTGGCCGGCGTGGGCCTGCTCGACGGCGTGTTGCCAGGACAATTTGTCCGGACCGGGCTGGTCGGAATGGTAGGTGACGGCGCTGCCAGCCAGTACCAGGTCGCTGGTCCACGCAGCGATGTTGCGCGCTTCGGTGGTGGCCGGTCGTGGGGCGACTCGTTGACGCTGGCTGCTGTCGTCGATGCTCAGGCATTCACCGTTACGCGTGGCGTTTTGCAGCAGGTAAGTGCGGATGGCGACGGCCAGGGCTTTGGCGGCTTCGACCGGTTCGGGGGTGGCTTCGCGTTGAAGCACCCGCGCGACGTATTCCTCGCGATCCAGCCGGGCGACGAGTTTTTCATTGATCAGGAACAGTTCGCCGTCACTGTGGATATCGAGCTGGTTGCCATTGACGAACTCAACACGCAAATCGCCCTGAAGCGGCCCGGAAGACTGCGTACGATCATCCGACATTACGCGCCGAAGCGGGTAGCGAGAGAACAACTCGACCTCCACACACTTCCCGGTTTCCGCAGGCCAGGACGCAGGCACCACCGTCGCCAATGCCTGCGCAAAATCGCGCAGCACGCGCTGACTGGTCCCACGCCCGCCGGCCCAGATCGGCGTGCCGTCCGCTGTCCAGCCCGCGAAACCACCCTGACGTGATGTGGGGTCTTGATCGCCCAGCCAGCTCCAGGTTTTTACCCGCAAGCGGCTGCCCAGCTCACCGACAACATTGCCGTCAGCCGCGCTCAGCACCACATCAAGCAGCACTCGCCGCGCCTGCACCTGCGCCGGCATCACGGCCAGCGCGCGGAGCAACTCAACCACCGAAACACGGGTCGAGGGCTGCAAAGTAGCCAAATCCACTAACCATGGAGGTGCCTGCCGAGCCTGCCAATAACTCCGCCACTCAACCGCGTCGATCCCCAATCGTGCTGGCTCGAAATACAAACCGCAGGATTTCACCAACGCCTGATCTCGCTCGATTTTGCCGCCGGTGGTGCAACAATAGACTTCCTCTTTCGACTGCCCGCGACACACATACGCCGGCTCACGGGCGCCGGTATCCACCAGCCAGCCGTAGACAAAGAGCTTCCACACACTGCCCAACGGTGTCTGCAACGACTCCGACAACGGTTCGCGAGACATCAACTGCGACCGATTCAAAGACAACAATTCGTCCTTGAAGGCCAGGCGCAACGGTTCGTCCTGCGCCAGCGTCAGCGCAGGGATCAAACACAGCAGCCAGCAGACCAGAGGCCGGAACATGTCAGTGGACCGTGACCTGACCGAGTGCCGGTTTCTTTTCCTGGGCCTGATGCTGCGGGGCGTACACCTGAGTGAAGCGTGCCGCCGGCAGATTGAACTGGCCTTTCTGTGAGAAGCGCACCAAATGTCGCAAACGCAATTCGCCGCTCAGCGCATCGACGGGCACGGCATAGGCCAGTTGTCCCGGTTCGAAACGTGCTTTCTCGAGTGCCGTCGGTTCAGTGCCGGCTTTGCCTTGCAGCTTGATGCCCCAGGTAGTGCGCTCGACATCGGCACCCGGTGGCAGCGGCACTTCGAGCAGGCCGTAGCGCAGCGGCTTCGCGGCTTTGCTGGTGAGGATCACTTCGTCCAGATACAGGCTGTCGCTGGACAGAGATGCGTTGCCGACCGCTTCCAGTTTGAAGGTGAAGGCTTCTTCTCCCGGCACCAATCGCGACAGGCGACGGGTAATCGTCACCGCCATGGGGTCGACTGCCGCTTGCTGCGTCTGGAAGCTCAATGCCGCACGCATCGGCCGCTCCTGAACGCCGGACAGCGACAACACGCTCGGCACCGGCGTTGCGCCCTGCCACGTCCAATACATTTCCCCTGTGACACCGTATTGTTTCTTCCAGCCCTCTCCCGGCGCCAGCGCGATGGTCGGCGAAGCCTGTTCGATGCTGCGTTGCAGCCAGGTCAGCGCCAGTGCGCGTTCGAGGGTTGATTGCTGCGGCAACAGGCGTTGCAGCAACGCTTGCGCCCGAGCCTGATCGAACGGTTGCAACGACAAGTTCAACGCCTCGGCAAATGGCTGGGAACTCACCGCCACTCGCTGCTGCGCATCGGCCACTTGCCGGTTGAGCGCCTCCGGCAGAGCGACCTTCGATTGCTTGGCCAGCGAGGCAGTCAATACGCGCGCCGCCGCCAGGCCCAACGCCGAATCCGGGTCGCTCATGACGATGCTGTCTTCGCCGTCCTCCATCAGGTTAGCGGCATGGCCCTCGCCGGCTTGCGCCAGCTCATCCATCAAACCGCTGAGCAAGGTGTTGACCGGCAATTGCATCTGCTTGGCAAACGACAAAATCAGCGCCCGCTGCAACAGCGGCGTGTTGTTCGCCTGCTTGGCATAAACCTCCAGCACCCGCTGCCAATGCTCCGGTGGCAGGCTCAATTCCAGCACCTGGCTGGCGTGCCAATCGGCGAAGTAGGCGTAAGCCGTGAGGAACGCATCCGGCTCACCGTCCATGCCCCACCAGGTGAAACTCGCCGAGGGCCCGGCCATTTGTACCAGACGCAAACGGCTGTTCTGCATGATCAGGCGCAAGCGATCGCGGATTTGCGGATTCGACGACAGAACCGGGTAAGCGATGCTCAGTGGCAGCAAGCGACTGGCCGTTTGCTCGACGCCGCCGTACGGATAACTCAGCAAATCATCGAGCGCCGAGCGGAACAGCGCTTGCGGACTGTCATCCAGACTCAGGCGAATGTCGGTGGCGTCGGCCGGCAAAGCCAGCGGCGTATCACCGCTGGCAACATCCAGGCTTTGGCTTTGCGTGACCTGCCAACCTTCGCCGGTCGCGGTCAGGCGGACGGCCAAGGTATCCGCGGTTTTGCCGTCCTGCACCAGTTCGGCGGTCCACTCACCGTTGGTCAAGGCGAACGCCGGCAGCGGGATGTAATTGATGCCGCTATTAAGCGTGACGGGGATGCGCTGCTCGCTGCCTGAGTAATGCATCACCAGCTCAGCCTTGACCGGGTTTTGCGCCTGACTGAAGGCAAACACACCGAGATCCGGCTTGTCGCCCGTGCGGAATTTGCTGGGCCCGCTCCACTTCAGGTACAGCGGTTTTTCCGAGCGCACAAACTGCTTCTTCTGCCCGACCTGACCGTCATCGGCGATCGCCCGCGCGGTGATGCGCCAGCGTGTCAGCGAGTCGGGCATCTTGAAGGTGAAACGGATTTTGCCGTCGGCATCGGTGAGCAACTCCGGTTGCCAGGCTGCGGTGTCGACGTCTTCGCGACGCGGCCGCTCCAGCACTTTCACCCCGCGCTCGCTGCGGTTGGTTTTGCCCGGCGCACCGGGGCTGCCGGGCAGAGCGACGTCGTAGCTGATGAACGACAGGCTGGCGCTGGTGCGCACGTTGTTGCGACGGGGGTGATAAAAAAACTGGTCGATGGTGGGAGCCACTTCCGGTTGCAGGGCATAGACCATTTCGTCGACCACACTGACCGTCAGGTGCGCGGAAACTGGTTTGCCGGCGAACTGCGTGGTCAGGTCCACCGAGACCGTTTCGCCCGGCTGATAAGTTTCTTTATCCGTCGCGATGGCCACGTCGATTTGCGGCGTAATCACTTTGATGCCTGCGTTCTGGAAGCTGTACTGACCGCCCTTGGTGTAGAGCACCGAGAACGTCAGGTTTGGGGCAAAGCTGTCTTTCACCGGAATGCGTGCGCGGTACTGGGTGTCGCTGAGCTTTTCCATCTTCAACCACTCGCCGCCCTTCGAAAGCAGCGCGGTGGCTTCGACCTTGTCACGCTCCAGCGACAGCAGCGCATCGTTGATCGGCTCGGGGAACGTGATGAGCGCCAGCGCTTCATCACCGGCCTTGTACTCCGGTTTATCGAGGACAATTTCGACGGTGCCCGGTACGGCTTTGACGCCTTCGCCAGTGACTGAATGCCCCGTCGCGCCTAGGGTACGGCCATGGGCATCCCTGAGTGTCAGGTTGTAGGTGCCTGGGCGGTCGAAGGCCAGGGTGAAGCCTTTGTCGGCTGCCGCGAGTTTGCCTTCGCCGGCGCTCTGATCTTCCAGCCGTACCCAGCCGTAACTGCTTGGCGTGACGGCTGCACTTTGCTCGCTTTCGTTGACGTAGCTGAACGCAACCTTGTCGCCCACCGCGCTGAAACGCTGCGGCGCACCCAAGCGGAAATTCGCGGCGCCGCGATCGATGAGGATTTCCTTGGTGGTCTTGACCCGATACGCCGCGCCGTCGCTGGCGAACACGGTGAGCATGTAGCGGCTCGGTTTGTCGGCGGCCGGCAGATCGAGGGTGGCGTTGCCCTTGGCGTCGGTGGTCAGTTCGGTGCTGGTCAGCTCCACCGGAAATTGCCCGAGGTATTGCAGTTCGTTGTCGACCATCGACAGTTGCTGGGCACGCAGGCTCAGGCTCAATTTGGCGTTGGTCACCGGTTTACCATCCGGGTACAGCAGCACCAGACTGCCCTTGACCGGCTCTGCGGTGCGGTAATCCTGCTTGGCCAGGTTCAGGGAAATTTCAAAGTGTGGCTTGATGTATTCAGCCACGCGAAAGGCACTGCTATAGGCCTGATCCTTGTAGCTGAAACGCAACTCATAGCCACCGGCCACGGCGTTGTCCGGCAACTGGAAACGGCCTTGGGTGCCGGCCTTGGAATCGAGTTTCAAGTCCAGGTTTTGCAGCGCCGTGCCGGTTGCGTCCAGCACCGTCACGGTGACGTCGGCAGCGCTTGGCTGCACGGAATCCCGGGCATTCTTGAATTCGCGGCCGACGATTTTCAGCGACACCCAATCCCCCGGCCGATACAGCGGCCGGTCGGTGAACGCATAGAGTTTGGTGTCGTAGATTTCGCTGTCGTAGTAGAAGTTTTCCGAGACGAAAACTCCGCCCTCTTCGTCCTCGCCAATCACGAACGAACGCTCGGGACTGACGTGTTTCAGGCGCAGCAAACCATCGGCATCGGTGGCGCCGCTGCTCATCACACCGAGGCCGTCGGTCCACAGCACATTGACCTTTGGTACCGAACTGCCTTCGTGTTTGCGCGCGGCCCAGACCAGCAATTCATCACCGGCAATCTTGCTCACCGCCACGGTGTTGGAGACAAACACCATGGTCGTCGCGCGGTACTTGCCGATCAGCGCTTCCACCAGATACAGCCCCGGTTTCAAGTTGCCCAACGGGATGTACACGTTACCCGGCGCGACACTGACGAACTCGCTGGAAGAGCCCGCCAGGTTCACGCCTTCCGGCGGCTGAATCGGCTTGGCCTGCCACAGCGGATAGCGGAACTGGCTGACCACCGGCAGGCCCGGAATCAAGGCAAATTGCGGCTGCGCATCGTAGGGCGTGGGCGCGGCCATCGCGTTGCCCATTTTCAGTTCCGGCACCTCTTCGGTAACTTGTTTGCGCGACTCATAAGAGAACGCCCGCTGCATCACTCGACGGGATTTTCGATACCAGTTGTCCCACAGGTACGCGAGCGTGTTGGACAACCCTTCGCCCTTGAACTGGCCGTCGCTGACCACGCGGTGCAGGTTCTTCTGACGTTTGAGAAAGTCCAGCGGCTTGTCGATGCGATACACGCGAATGTCGGCACCGCCGTAAGGCTCCATGCGGAAGCGACGGTAGTCACGACCCGGCGCTTCGAGGCGTACCACCGCCGGTTCATCGCTGGCGAAACTGCTGTCGGCCAACAGGAAAAAACTTTCCCCCGAGACCGGCGTGTAGCCGCTGGGTTCGACGGTGTCTTCGGCGTTGACCACCGAGAATGGCAGCAGCAATAGCAACCACAGAGACAGAGATCGCAGCATGCGGGCACCGGTCATTGGGAGAGAAAATTCAGTCGATAGACGCCGATGAAGTTGGGGTTGGCTGCATCGGGTATCCATCGGGTGTCCTTCCATGTCATGAGTTGTTGCAGGCTTGCCGAACGCATGCCGTTATCGGTGGGGGTGGTGCTGCCGGTGTGATAGGCGATGTAGCGGCCCATCCAGATCATCAGGTGCTGGTCGTCGCCCTGATCGAAAAACATCAGGTCGCCGGGCCGGGCCTGTGAAACATCGCGGCCGACCAGATGACTGTTGAACTGGATCAACTTGATCGCGTTGACGTACGGCCCGACCTTGCCGCCACCCTGTTGCCATTGCTGGGCGAGACCGCGCTGGGCGTCGCTCAGTTGCGACTCCGGCGGCAGGTAACGATTGGACAGGCCATTGCTGCGCAGCCATTTTTCGTCGTGGACTTTCAGCGCTTCGTTGGCGGCAAAACGCACCAGCCCGGCGCAGTCCTGCTGATACCAACGCGGGCTCGGGCCTTGGCTCAATTGCTCCTGGGCGATGCGCACAAACCAGGCGCGGAACACCTGGGATTGCTGCACATCCAGCGCCGGCGCTTCGACGGCCTGGGCGCCTGCGCTCAACAGCAACGCGAGCAATCCCAAGCTGCGGATCAATCCGTTCACAGGGCTTTCCACTCCAGCGGCAGCCACTGCCAGTGGCCGTCGGGCTCGCTGCCTTCAGGCAAGGTCAGGGCGTACTTGCCGTAGCCGCCGAGCTTGCGCAGTTTCGGGATCAGGTAGGTTTGCGCGGCGTTGTAAAACACCGGTTCCATGTCTTGGGGCAGGCTGTCGAGGGTTTCCTGTTGCATCAGTTGCGCCATGGAATCCGGGCCGAAATACACCGGCATCAACAGATCTTTTGGCACCACATCGGCCATCGGCGGGAAGCGTTTATCAAGGGTGCCAAGGGCCTTGTCCACGAGTTTGTCGTCGAGGGAAAACACCAGCGTCGAACCATGCCGCGCGAGGCTGACGCGCATGAACGCCTTGCCGCTGATTGCATCCGGATTCTCGGCGTCCCTGGCTTTGTAGGGGCCAAAGTTGGAGCTGACCTGGCGTCGCCATTGATGGCTGTTGTCTTGCTGCTTCTCCACCACCGGAAATGCGTGCTCGTCGACATTGCCCTCGTAAGCACCGACCATCGAACCGAACAACTGGCCCAAATCACCATCGAGGCTGGCGCTGTCGTCGTCCTTGAGGCTGGCCACCAGCAGCGGCGTGTACAGCCGCGAATCGGCATACCAGCAAAGCCCCGCCGCACCGGCCATCCGCTCGGTCAATGCTTGAGCCGCGCGCTCTTCGGCACCGAGTTTTACCAGTAATGGTTTCTGCTGTTCGGCGGCCAGCGGCAGGGCTACGCAAGCGCTGGCACCCATCGGCATGGCTTGCCAGACCGGTTTGAAATCGAAGTCCGGCTGGTTCTCCAGTTCATCCATGGCGAGGAAGCTGTGCCAGCCTTTATCGTCCATGTCGAAACGCAGGCCGGCGAAGTTCGGAATGAAGCGCTGATACCCCATGGCCAGCACACTGGCGTTGACCGACAGGCGTTGCTTTACCTCGGGAGCACGGGGCTGCAGACCGAAGGCTTCAGGGAACAGTTTTTCGCCGTTGAGCAAGGCTGCGATGGACCGCGTTGAAACGCTGCCAGTTTCCTGTGCTACCCCACTTTCAGGGTCGTAAAGTTTGCTGGGGTTCGACAGCACCACCAGTTTGTCGCCGTGGGAGGCGAACACCAGCGCCTTGCTGGCGTTGTAGGTGAGCTGATAAAGCGCGACGTCATCGCCGCCGACTTTCACGTCCGCGATTTTACTCAACTGAGAATCGTCCAGTGCCACTTTCGCCAGTGGTTCCAGCACCTTGGCCAGGCCACCGCGATCCATCACCAGCAGGAAATCCTTGAGCCGCCCATCCGCTCCGCGCCACAGCGCGACATCCGCCGGTTGATCGAAGAGCTGCTCGATCAGCGTGTCCTGCAACTTCAGGTCATGCTCGTAAATGATCCGGCGCAAGCTGCCGATCAAACCGAGGCGATCGGCGTGGGTTTCGTAATAGAAGACGAAATCTTCGGTCAGGGTTTCCTTGAGGAACGGCACTGCCAACAAGTCCTTGGGCAATTGGCTCAAGGAGTGGGTTTCCAGCAAGCCATCGGGGCGGCTCATGCCGAGCTTTTCCGCCGCCAGTTGCGGTGCCGGCGCTGTGCTTTTTTTCATCAGCCAGCCCATGCCGGCGGCCACGCCCACGACCAGGCACAGCCCGCCCACGATGACCGGCCAACGCCGGGACGGCTTGACGCTCGGTGATTCGGCGGCCGCAGAAACAGTGTTATCGCTCATGTTCACAAAACCCGATGTCATCCGTGGTGCGGGATGCTTAATAGTTGAAAGTCTTGACCAGCAGCAGGTCACCGATGGCCCGCAGGGGCACGATGAAGGTCTCGCGTTTTTCGTCGACGGTGTTTTCGTTGAGCACCAGGTTGATCTGAGAAGTGATCACCTCGTTCTGGTTACCGGCCTCATCGAAGTTATAGCCGCCGCTGCCGAAGTTGCCCCAATAGTTGACGTAAACCAGATAGGTGCCATGCAGCGGCGCGGTCATGGTGAACATTTCCGGGCCGGGACCATCCACACCGTCCGGGTCCAGGCCGCCGCCATTGGTCAACGCCGAATGCGCCCAGAAGGCGTGCTGGCCGTCAGGCGTGATGATGTGCAGATCGAGTTCGGCCTTGGGATCATCCCAACCCAACACCACGCGAATCCGCGCGGGCGTGCGCAGGTTATTGGCTTCATAGAACTGAACGCGCTTGAGCGACTGGCCTTCGACGCTGCGCACTTCGACGCTGTTGGAACCAGCACCGAACGCGTATGGCCGGGCAAAACGCCCCTGGTCGTCGGTGTACAGATTCAAGGGATTGCCGTTGACCGCCAGCGTGTGAGGACCGCGCTGGGTGCCGATGGCCTTGAGTTGGCCTTCGATCATCGTGCGATTACGCTGCACGCCACGGTCGATGGGTGGCGTGGGATAGGCCACTTGCGGATTTTCGGTGCGGTCGAGCAAACCGTTAAAGCGCCAGCCACCCACCGGCTCCGAAAGCTCGGCACTCGGTGCAGCCAGAGCCGAGGCGCAGGCCAGCCCGATCAGCAGCAAAAGAATTGAGCGCATGTGACGCCTCCTGCCATGCATGACGAAACCTTGCGCCTGATCCTCGGCGCGTTACAGATGGGAATACTGCGTTTCGTCTGAAAGACCCGTGACGGTTGGGTCGTCGATGGCGCGAAGGTTAGCCAGTTGGGTGTTTTTTAACAATCGCGGGTGTCTCAAAGTGCGTAGAGTTTCGCGACGCGTGGTGGACGGTGAGCCGAATAAGCGTCATATTCGGCTCACTAAATGAGCCGAATAGCCTTTCCAATCGGCTCAACCCTTAAGAGCATTCCGTTCATGACACCTCAATGGATATGGCAGCAGCCTGACTGGCCGGACTTCACCTGGAATGCCGAGCACTTGGCACCCTTGCTGCGCGAGTGCATCCAAGCGCAAGGGCGATTAATGGGTATGGCCCGTTCCGTGGGCAGTTCGCTGAGCGCGCAAAGTGAACTGGATGCGTTATTGCAAAACATCGTCACTTCGTCCGCGATCGAAGGTGAACAGCTGAATGTCAGTTCGGTTCGCTCTTCATTGGCTCGGCGATTGGGGCTGGAACTCAACGAGGCAGACAACGTCAGCCAACGCAGCGAAGGCCTCGCGCAACTGATGCTCGATGCCACGCAGCATTTTGCCGCCCCGCTGACGCTTGACCGATTACTGGACTGGCATGAGTGGCTGTTCCCAGAACAAAATTCCGATCTCGCTGCGCGAAGCATCCGTGTTGGTGCTTTGCGTGGCGAAGAGCCGATGCAAGTGGTCTCCGGCCGTCTCGACAGGCCGACCGTGCACTTCGAAGCGCCGCCTCGTCAGGGCCTTGAGCGACAACTCGTTACCTTTCTCACCTGGTTCGAGAACAGTCGCAATGCGACAGGACTCGATCCCCTGCTACGCGCGGGTATCGCGCATTTCTGGTTCGTTACGCTGCACCCCTTCGATGATGGCAACGGACGCCTGACGCGCACCATCACCGATCTTGCGTTGGCTCAGGGAGAGGCCCAAGCGATTCGCTTCTACGCCATGTCCGCGAGCATCCTCGACGATCGGTTGGGCTATTACCGCGTACTCGAAAGCAGCCAGAAAGCCGCTCTGGACATCACGCAATGGCTGGATTGGTTTCTGCAAACCTTGCTGCGCAGCCTGCAGCAGGCAATGGCACGGATCGAGTTCGTACTAACCAAAGCGCGATTCTGGCAGGCGCACCGGGAAGCCGGACTATCGACCGAGCAGACCAAGGTACTGAATCGTTTACTTGATGGTGGGGAGCGTGGATTTGAGCACGGGGTCAGCGCGGCGCAGTATCAAGCTGTGGCGAAGGTGTCCAAAGCCACAGCGACTCGTCATCTCGCTGAATTGCTGGAAAAAGGCTGTGTGAAACGACTGCCAGGTGGTGGGCGCAGTACTCGATACCAGATCAATTATCCGAATGGCTCGCCACTGTAGGAGCTGCCGAAGGCTGCGATCCTTTGATCTGCTTCCTTGAAACAAAGATCAAGAGATCGCAGCCTTCGGCAGCTCCTACAGGAGTGTACGTCGCCGGTGAGTTTGCCCATAAACCCCCTATCTGCTAGTGTCGCGCCGGTTTAACGTCAACCGGAAATCGCCGCCATGGCCCGCAAAAAAGCTGCACTGGATTTCGAACAATCCCTCGCCGACCTGCAAACGCTGGTCGAGCGTCTGGAGAATGGCGAATTGTCGCTGGAAGATTCGCTGACCGCTTTCGAACAAGGCATCGGTCTGACCCGCGATTGCCAGGCAGCGCTGGCCCAAGCCGAGCAAAAGGTTCAGGTGCTGCTTGAGCGTGATGGCGAGTTGGCCGAGGAACCCTTCGACGCGGACCAGCCAGAATGATTGCAGCGTATTCGGCGACCAGCCAGGCCCGGGTCAATGCGGCGTTGGAAACTCTGTTCACTGCGCCGAGCCCTGAACTGGCGCGGTTGTATGAGGCCATGCGCTACAGCGTGATGAACGGCGGCAAGCGCGTGCGTCCATTGTTGGCCTACGCGGCCTGCGAAGCACTGGGTGGCAAGGCGGAGCAAGCCAACGGCGCGGCCTGCGCGGTGGAATTGATCCACGCTTACTCACTGGTCCATGACGATTTGCCGGCCATGGACGATGACGACCTGCGTCGCGGCCAGCCGACCACCCACAAGAAATTCGATGAAGCCTGCGCGATCCTCGCCGGCGACGGATTGCAGAGCCTGGCCTTCAGCGCCCTGCTCGACCCGCGCCTGAGCCATGTGGACGCGGAGATTCGCCTGCAAATGGTCAGCGCATTGGCGCAAGCCGCAGGCCCGGCGGGCATGGTCGGCGGTCAAGCCATAGACCTCGGCTCCGTCGGCCTGAAACTCGATCAGAAAGCGCTGGAGTACATGCATCGGCACAAGACCGGCGCGCTGATTGAAGCCAGCGTCAAGCTCGGCGCCCTGGCCAGCGGCCGTGCCGAGAGAGACGAACTGAAATCCTTGCAGACTTATGCACAGGCCATCGGCCTGGCGTTCCAGGTCCAGGACGACATTCTTGACGTCGAAAGCGATACCGAAACCCTCGGCAAACGCCAGGGCGCCGACATTGCTCGCGACAAGCCTACCTACCCGGCCCTGCTCGGCCTCGACGCGGCCAAGGCCTATGCGCTGGAACTGCGCGATCTGGCCTTGCACGCGCTGCGACCGTTTGACGCGGCGGCCGAGCCGTTGCGCGACCTGGCCCGGTATATCGTTGAGCGCCGCAACTGACGGCGTATCCGCCAAAAAAGCTCAACGCGTGGGCAGGGGGCGATGCATCAGGTAAACTGCCGCATCTTTTATACCTATAACGATTCGCCTGATGCCCACGACGTTTCATGAGATTCCCCGCAAGCGCCCGACCACGCCCCTGCTCGACCGCGCGAATACGCCGGACGGCCTGCGCCGGTTAGGCGAAGCCGAGCTGGAAACCCTGGCCGATGAGTTGCGCCTGGAATTGCTCTACACGGTCGGCCAGACCGGTGGGCATTTCGGTGCCGGCCTGGGCGTGATCGAGCTGACCATCGCGTTGCATTACGTTTTCGACACCCCGGACGACCGGCTGGTGTGGGACGTCGGTCATCAGGCTTATCCGCACAAGATCCTCACCGGTCGTCGTGAGCGCATGGGCACTTTGCGCCAGAAGGACGGCATTGCCGCCTTCCCGCGCCGCTCCGAGAGCGAGTACGACACCTTTGGCGTTGGTCACTCCAGCACCTCGATCAGTGCCGCGTTGGGCATGGCCATTGCCGCGCGTCTGCAAAACAGTGATCGCAAGGCCATCGCCGTGATCGGCGACGGTGCCCTGACGGCAGGTATGGCGTTCGAAGCGCTGAACCACGCGCCGGAAGTGGACGCCAACATGCTGGTGATCCTCAACGACAACGACATGTCGATCTCGCGCAACGTCGGCGGTTTGTCGAACTATCTGGCGAAGATTCTTTCCAGCCGCACCTACGCCAGCATGCGCGAAGGCAGCAAGAAAGTGCTGTCGCGCCTGCCCGGCGCCTGGGAAATTGCCCGTCGCACCGAAGAATATGCCAAAGGCATGCTGGTGCCCGGCACGCTGTTCGAAGAATTGGGCTGGAACTACATTGGCCCGATCGATGGCCACGACCTGCCGACCCTGATCGCCACCCTTCGCAACATGCGCGATCTGAAAGGCCCGCAGTTCCTGCACATCGTCACCAAGAAAGGCAAAGGCTTCGCCCCGGCGGAAGTCGACCCGATCGGTTACCACGCCATCACCAAACTCGAACCGCTGGACGCTCCGGCCGCTGCGCCGAAAAAGGCCAGCGGGCCGAAGTATTCCGGTGTGTTCGGCGAATGGCTGTGCGACATGGCGGCGGCTGACCCGCGCCTGGTCGGGATCACCCCGGCGATGAAAGAAGGCTCGGACCTCGTAGCCTTCAGCGAGCGTTTCCCGCTGCGCTATTTCGACGTGGCTATTGCCGAACAACACGCCGTGACCCTCGCTGCCGGTATGGCCTGCGAAGGCGCGAAACCGGTGGTGGCGATCTACTCGACGTTCCTGCAACGCGGCTACGACCAGTTGGTGCATGACGTCGCCGTGCAGAACCTCGACGTGCTGTTCGCCATCGACCGCGCAGGTCTTGTGGGCGAAGATGGCCCGACCCACGCCGGCAGCTTCGATCTGTCGTTCCTGCGCTGCATCCCCGGCATGCTGGTGATGACCCCGAGCGACGAAAACGAGCTGCGCAAAATGCTCACCACCGGTCACCTTTACGAAGGCCCGGCGGCCGTGCGTTACCCACGCGGCAATGGCCCGAACGCGACCATCGAGAAAGACCTCGAACCGATTGAAATCGGCAAGGGTGTGATTCGTCGTCAGGGCAGCAAAGTCGCCCTGCTGGTGTTCGGCGTGCAACTGGCCGAGGCGCTGAAAGTCGCCGAGAAACTCGATGCAACCGTGGTCGACATGCGCTTCGTCAAACCGCTGGATGAAGCACTCGTTCGTGAAATCGCCGCCAGCCATGAGCTGCTGGTGACCATCGAAGAGAACGCGATCATGGGCGGCGCCGGCGGCGCAGTCAGCGAGTTCCTCGCCCGCGAAAACATCCTCAAGTCGATGCTGCACCTGGGCTTGCCGGACGTCTATGTCGAACACGCCAAGCCTGCGCAGATGCTGGCTGAGTGTGGGCTGGACGAGGCAGGCATCGAAGCTTCGATTCGCGAGCGTCTGCAACTGCTCAATATCTGAACGCAACACCCTGTGTAGGAGCTGCCGAAGGCTGCGATCTGTTGATCTTGAACTTCGGCAGCTCCAAATCCGAAAAATCAAAATCAAAAGATCGCAGCCTTCGGTAGCTCCTACAGGGAGTTGTGTCGCATCTGAAATACCGGATCCTCCATGAAACTCTCCCTCCTCGCCTTGACGCTAACCCTTCTGCCGTCCGGCCCACTGCTGGCCGACACCTTTGAACGCGACCAGGCCCTTAAGCTGCCCGACGTGCTGATCAGCGCCAATCGCCAGGTCGAAGCGCGCAATGACAGCAGCGCTGCCAACACCGTGTTCACCCGCGAAGACATCGACCGCCTGCAACCCGACAGCGTCACTGATTTACTGCGTCGCGTGCCGGGGGTGCAAATCGCGCAAACCGGCGGGCGCGGCAGTCTGCCGGGGGTTTACATCCGCGGCACACAGTCGGCACAAAGCCTGGTGCTGGTGGACGGCCAACGCATTGGCAACTCGACCTCCGGCGACAGCAATCTGCAACACATCAACATCGAACAGGTCGAGCGCGTGGAAGTACTGCGCGGCTCCCGCTCGGTGATTTACGGCAGCGACGCGATCGGCGGAGTGATCCAGATCTTCACTCGACGTGGCAGCGAGCCGGGGTTGCGCCCGCAGGTGCATGTTGGCTTCGGCAGCAACCAGACATGGGAGCGCAGCCTCAATTTGGCTGGCGGCGATGAGCAGACCCGCTTCAATCTCGCGCCAGCCTCGATGAAACCGCCGGCATCGATCGCACTCATGCATCGTATCCCAGCGACGGTGATCACGACGCGTACCGCAACAAATCATTCAGCCTGAGCCTCAGCCACGCCCTGAGCGATGACATCGAAATCGGCGCCAACGTGCTGGATAACCGCGGTAAAAGTGAATACGACAATCCGTTCGGCCGCTTCGACCTGAATACCTTCGAGTCAGTGCAAGAACAGCCCTACAACGAATTCGATGTAAGCAGCGTCAGCAGCTACGTCGACGCGCGAGTCAATGATGTGTGGAAAACCCGCATCGAATTCGGCCACAGCGAAAACCGCGAGAAAACCTTCGACAAGCTCAGCGATGAACGCAGCGTTTTCAACACCTACCGCGACTCGCTGAACTGGCAGAACGACCTGACTCTCAACGAACGCAACAGCCTGATTCTCGGCGGTGACTGGTACGAAGACCGGGTCAACAGCAGCACCGCGTTTGACGAAGACAGCCGCTGGAACCGTGCGGCGTTTATCCAGCACCGTTTTCAGGCCGACACCTTTTCCACCGAGCTTGGCCTGCGTCGTGACCAGAACCAGCAGTTCGGCGGGCAGAACAGCTGGAGCGGTACCATCACCGTGCCTCTGAACCCGAACAACGATGTGCTGCTGACCTACAGCGAAGGCTTCCGCGCACCGACCTTCAACGACCTGTATTACCCGGATTTCAGCAACCCTGACCTGAAGCCGGAAACCTCGAAAAGCTATGAACTGCAGTGGCGCAGCCAACTCACCGACAGCAGTCGGCTGGAAGCGTCGCTGTACCGCACAGACCTCGAAGACGCGATCATTTTCGGCAGCAACTCGCGCCCGGAAAACGTTGCGTCGGCGCGGATCAACGGCTTCGAAGCTGCGCTGAAGCAGGAACTGTTCGGCTGGCAGAGCAACCTCGGTGTGGCGATCATCGACCCACGGGACCGCGAAACCGGCCACACCCTGGCCCGTCGCGCCCGCCGCACGCTAAGCCTGGACCTCGACCGCCAGTTCGACCGGCTGGGCCTTGGCGCCAGTTGGCAAGCGGTCAGCAGCAGTTATGACGACCTTAACAATCAACAGCCGTTAGGGGGTTATGCGTTGCTGGGGTTGCGCAGCAGTTGGGCGCTCAACCGCGAGATCAAGCTTGAGCTGAAGGTCGATAACCTGCTGGACAAGGGTTACAGCCGAGCGCTGTACAGCCATGAAGGCAGTCAGTATGGGTATCGCGAAGAAGGTCGGGCGTGGATGTTTGGGGTGACGTGGACGCCGCAAGCCCAATGAAATCACCCGTAGGAGCTGCCGAAGGCTGCGATCCTTTGATCTTGATTTTCGGCGTCGTCGGACCGGTCAAAAGCAAGGTCAAAAGATCGCAGCCTTCGGCAGCGCCTTCAGAAGAAGCGTTTGCAGTCTCAGCGCTCGGGCGCAATCAACTGGCAAAGCTTGGCCGTCGCCTCGACCATTTGCCCACTCGGTCGCTCAAGGCCCTTGTCCGTCACTAAACGCAATTGCTGTTGCTTCACCGCCGCTACCTGCGGCCAGGCTTTCCACGCATCGAGCTGCGCCTGATCACTGGCCAGAATGACCTCGGGATTACGCTGTAACACGCCTTCCACGCTGACCTGCGGTGCCGGCAACTTCAGATCGGCGAACACGTTTTTGGCTCCGCAAACCTCCAGCGCGTCACTGATGATTTGCTCGCCGCCCACGGTGTATAGCGGTTTATCCCAGACTTGGTAGAACACGCTCAAAGGTGTATCCCGCCGATAGCGCTGACGCAGTTCAGCCAGTCGACGGCGTAAATCCGAGGCCAATGAAACACCCCGCTCCGGCCGACCCAACTGCGCGGCAATCCCCTCGATCTGTGTGGTGAGCTGTTCGAAATTGTGCGGTTCGGCGACGTAGGTCGGGATGTTCAAGCGCTTGAGTTGTTCACGCTGGGCCGGGCCGACGCTGCCGGGCCAGAGCAGCAGCAAATCGGGCTGCAGGCTGAGCAATCGCTCCATGTCCAACTGACCGTAGCGCCCAACGGAAGGCAAGCTGACAAGTTCGGCCGGGCGCTCTCCAGCATCCAGCACGCCTACCAGCAGATCGGCCGAACCCAATTCGACAACGATTTCAGTCAGAGAAGGTGCGAGGCTGACCACTCGCTCGACGGCGGTTGCCGAGCCTACGAAGGCCAACAGCAAACCCGCCAGCCACGCCGCGCGCATCAACCGAGTTGACGCGGAATACGGTAGAGATAGAACAGCACGGTGGTCGACAGCGCCAGCAACATCAGCGGCACCGCTTCGAGGCCGACGAACACGGCCAGCGCACCAATCCACGCCGGCAGGCCGGCGGCGAGAAATGCCGTGCGGCGCTTGGCTGCCAGGCTGATCCACGCGGCGGGTTCTTCAGGGGTATCGAGGGCTTTCTGGGTGGCGATCAACGCGTGTTTGTAACCGCCGAAAAACTTCAGGCTGACAAACATCGAGGCGACCCCGGCAATGAACAACGGCATCGCCAGCACCGGCAAGATAGCTTCGGTCTGGCCGAACACACCGTTGATCACGAACAGCGGCAACAAGGCCAGCGCCAGGTATTGCCACCAGCTGACGGACAGTCGCCGCCGCACCTGACCGCGGGTCACGCCCGGTCTACCTCGCCCTGATGTTCATTGCCCATCATGTGGTCGAGTTTGCTGGCCTTGGTAGCCAGGTAGAGTTTGTTGTGCGGGTTGTGGCCGGTGTGCAGCGGCACGCGCTCGGCAACCACAATGCCCATGTCGGTCATGGCTTTGACCTTGCGAGGGTTGTTGGTCATCAGGCGCAGAGACTTGACGCCCAGGTGCTCCAGCATCGGCAGGCACATGGCGTAGTCACGCTGGTCGGCAGCAAAGCCCAGGCGTTCGTTGGCTTCAACGGTGTCGGCACCGCCGTCCTGCAATTCGTAGGCGCGGATTTTGTTCAGCAGGCCAATGCCACGGCCTTCCTGACGCAAGTACAGCAACACGCCACGGCCTTCACGGGCGATGGCTTGCAGCGCGGCCTCAAGTTGCGAACCGCAGTCGCAACGCTGGCTGAACAAGGCGTCGCCAGTCAGGCATTCGGAGTGCAACCGGCCGAGTACCGGGGCACCGTCGGCGATCTCACCCAGGCTCAGCACAACGTGCTCGCGGCCCGTAGCTTCGTCGAGAAAGCCGTGCATGGTGAATTGCGCAAAAGGCGTTGGCAGCTTGGAAGCGGCGACAAAAACGACAGGCACCGGTGTGCTCCTGATCTATAGAGACTGAAAATTCGCAGGCCGGCATTGTAACAGCAGCTTCCGACGGGCGCTTAGGCTGAATTATCGGCGATAACTATCAAAAAGTTTGATATCAGGCGGCCCAACGCCAGTCTGCACTGTACTGGTAGCAGCTGGCGAAGCCTGCGTTCGGCGGCGCAGCAGTCGTAAATACTGACGAATCGGTCAACCTGATGCTCCACAGCGCATGGATTTACGACGACTACGTCGCCAAACGCAGGCTTCGCCAGCGGCTACAAAGTCCGGCTTCATTCCATGTCAAACGGATACGGCTGCTTCCAGCGTTCGAAAATCGGCTTGAGCTCGCCGCTTTTCACCAACACCTCCATTCGCTGGTCGAACAACGCCATCAGCGTGCGGGCTTTGTCGGTCTTGGCGAAACACAGATACAGCGGCAGTTCGGCAATATGCGTGCGGCGCAACTGCGATGGATCTTTGGCCCGATTGAGGACGTCATCGACTTCAGTCAGTGCGTCGATGTAAAAATCGGCACGATTTTGAGTCAGCATCGAGACAATGCCCGTACGCCGCAGCACTTCGTTATAACGGCGAACATTGGGCAAGTAATCCTGGTAGTCGTAGCCGCGTACCCACGCCAGTCGATAGTTACCCAGGGTTTCCAGGGTCGGCACCGGACTGCTGGCCAGCCCCAGGGCATAGATGTGATCGGTGTCGAAATTCCAGCGTGGATACAGCAGCGATTGCGATTCATCACGATAGGAGCCGACACAGGCGTCGATTTCACCGCGCTCGGCCAGGCCCATCGAGCGCACGTAAGGTTCGGTGCGGATGTCGAGCTTGACGCCTGCGGGCTCAAAGACCTTGCGCAGCACGTCCCAGCCGAGGCCGTGGCCGTCGGCGGCGGTGTAGTCTTCCCAATCTTCGCTGGCCAAATGAATCACCGATGGCGCCGTCCCGGCCTCACCCGCCTGGACGAATGAGCAAAACAAGGCGAACACCATCACCATCAACCCGCGCCGAGCCATCCCTAGTTCTCCCACTTAACCCCTTAGGCGAAAATCCACACCAGTCCCTGCATCGCCAGCCAGGCAAAGACCCCGGCCAATACATCATCGAGCATGATCCCGACACCACCGTGCACGTGCCGGTCGATCCAACGAATCGGCCACGGCTTGAGAATATCGAAGAAGCGGAACACCAAGAACCCTGCCAACAGCCACTGCCATCCTTCGGGCACCAGCCACAGGGTTATCCACATCCCGACCATTTCGTCCCAGACGATGCCTTCATGGTCGTGCACACGCAAATCATCGGCCACTTTGCCGCACAGCCAGAAGCCGAACAGCATGGTGATGCCCAGCATCAACCAATACCCCCAGTCGGGCAACATCTGCCACAACGGAATAAAGGGTAGCGCAACTAACGACCCCCACGTGCCCGGAGCCTTTGGCAAGGTGCCCGAGCCGAAGCCGAACGCCAGGAAATGCCACGGATTGCGCCAGACCGACGGCGGTACGAATTCCGCCGGGACCTGTTTGGGATGATCTGTCACGGTGACTCCCGAAAATGTTGGTAACCCCGGGTTTGCGGGGTGATGTCTTGTCCATCGGCATTGAGCAGCATCACGCCCTGCCCGTTCACGACTCGGCCAATCACATGGATTGGCCAGCCATCGGCCAGCAGCGCTGGTAGCTCGACGGACGGTAAAGTGAACGCCAGCACGTAATCGTCGCCACCGCTCAGCGCCGCACTTTGCGCATCCGAAGGGCCAAGGAATGCCACCAGCGCTGGCGACAGCGGCAGCAGGTCGCGCTCAACCAGCAGGCCGACTTTTGACGCGAGGGCGATATGGCCGCAATCCGCGAGCAGGCCATCGGAAATGTCCATCGCCGACGTGGCTTTGCCACGCAGTGCCTGGCCCAGCCCAAGCTGAGGTTGCGGCGACCAGTAGTGCGCGAGCAACGGGTCGGCGATGGACGCAGGTGCCGTTCGCTGACCGAGCACCAGCGGCAACGCACCCGCCGCATTACCCAACTCGCCACCGACACACAGCAGGTCGCCCGACTGCGCACCGCTGCGGGTCAACGCCTGGCCGGACGGCACACGGCCGAACACGGTCATGGTCAGGCTCAACGGACCGCGCGTGGTGTCGCCGCCCACCAGCGCGACGCCGCAGCTTTGCGCCATCTGGTTCAAACCACGGGCATAGGCTTGCAGCCAATCGGCGGTCACCGTCGGCAAGGTCAGGGCAAGGGTGAAGGCGACCGGAGTGGCGCCCATGGCGGCCAGATCGCTGACCGCAACGGCCAGCGAACGCTGACCGAGCAGAAACGGATCGCAGGGGTCGGCAAAATGCACACCGGCCACCAGCGTATCGGTAGAAACCGCCAACTGTTCCCCCTGGGGAACAGCCAGCAAGGCGCAGTCATCGCCAATCCCGAGGGCAACGCCTTCGCCGCCCTGCGCACAAGGCGCGGCGGCGAAAAAGTTGCGGATCAGCTCAAACTCACCCATCGCAGATCCAAGCGCTAATTAGCGCTTGAACGCCTTCACTTCAGCTTCACGCAGACGCGGGGCCAGCTTGTCGAGCACACCGTTGACGAACTTGTGGCCGTCGGTGGAACCGAAGACCTTGGCCAGTTCGATACCTTCGTTGATCACAACGCGGTACGGCACGTCGACGCGCTTGAGCAGTTCCCAGGTCGACAGGCGCAGAACCGCCAGCTCAACCGGGTCCAGCTCTTCGATGGTCAAGTCCAGGCATGGCGTGAGTGCCGTGTCGATTTCGGTCTTGAACTGCGGAACCCCGTGCAGGATCTCGCGGAAGTAGGCGCCATCGACATCGGTGAAATCGTTATCGACCCGGAACTGCGCTTCGATCTCGTTCAGCGACTGCTTGGCCATGTGCCATTGGTACAACGCCTGGGTCGCGAGCTGACGGGCTTCGCGACGCTTGACGCTTTTCGATGGCTTGCCGGCATCCGCAGGCTTTGGATCGCGCGGGTTGAAACGATCGCTTTCGTCGCTAATCACTTGGCCTCCAACTGCGCCAGCAGGCTGACCATTTCCAGAGCGGACAAGGCAGCTTCAGCACCTTTGTTACCGGCCTTGGTGCCGGAACGTTCAATGGCTTGCTCGATGGAATCAACGGTCAGGACGCCGAAAGCGACCGGTACGCCGAACTCCATGGACACCTGGGCCAGGCCCTTGGTGCACTCGCCAGCCACATATTCGAAGTGCGGAGTACCGCCACGAATGACCGCGCCCAGGGCGATGATTGCTGCGAACTCGCCTTTCTGAGCGACTTTCTGCGCAACCAGCGGGATTTCGAAGGCGCCAGGTGCGCGGATGATGGTGATGTCGCTTTCGCTCACGCCGTGGCGAACCAGGGCATCAACTGCACCGCTGACCAGGCTTTCAACGACGAAGCTGTTGAAACGGCCCACTACCAAAGCGTAGCGGCCTTTAGGGGCGATGAAGGTACCTTCGATGGTCTTCAGGGTCATTCGTTAGATCTCTTAAAGAGCCGGGACGCGTCTCGTACGCGTCCCTCAGTGATATTTGAACCGCGAATTCAGGGCCGGCAACAACCGGTCATTATTCGGAGGGCACGTATTCTACAACTTCCAGATCGAAACCGGATATCGCATTAAATTTCATCGGCGCCGACATCAGGCGCATTTTACGTACGCCCAGGTCACGCAGGATCTGCGAACCGGCACCGACAATGCTGTAGGTGGTCGGTTTTTTCACGGCCGCGTGGTCGGCGGTTTCGCGGATGTGCGCCAGCAACACGTCGCCATCGAGCGGGTGACCGAGCAACAGCACCACGCCGCTGCCAGCCTCGGCAACCGCAGCCATCGCGGCGCGCAGGCTCCAGCGCCCCGGTTGCTTGACCATCAACAGGTCGCGCAGCGGGTCCATGTTGTGCACGCGAACCAAGGTCGGTTCTTCGGCGCAGACATTGCCCAGGGTCAGTGCCATGTGCACGTCGCCTTCCACGGAATCACGATAGGTCACCAGGTTGAATTGGCCCAGTTCGCTGTCCAGTGGCTGCTCGGCAATCCGCTGAACGGTACGTTCGTGGATCATCCGGTAGTGAATCAGGTCGGCGATGGTGCCGATCTTGATGTCGTGTTCAGCGGCAAACGCTTCCAGCTCGGCGCGACGGGACATGGTGCCGTCGTCGTTCATCACTTCGCAGATCACGCCGCTCGGCTCGAAACCGGCCATCCGCGCCAGGTCGCAGGCTGCTTCGGTGTGGCCGGCGCGAGCCAGCGTACCGCCGGCCTGGGCCATCAGCGGGAAAATGTGGCCCGGGCTGACGATGTCTTCGGCCTTGGCATCACGGGCGGCGGCAGCCTGCACGGTACGCGCACGGTCGGCCGCGGAGATGCCGGTGGTGACGCCGGTGGCCGCTTCGATCGAGACGGTGAACTTGGTGCCGAAACCGGAACCGTTGCGCGGCGCCATCAACGGCAGCTTGAGCAGCTCGCAGCGCTCGCGGCTCATCGGCATGCAGATCAGGCCACGGGCGTGCTTGGCCATGAAGTTGATGTGCTCGGGCTTGCAGCACTCGGCGGCCATGATCAGGTCGCCTTCGTTCTCGCGGTCTTCGTCATCCATGAGGATGACCATCTTGCCTTGGCGGATGTCTTCAACCAGTTCTTCGATGCTATTGAGCGCCACAAGGCACCCCCTTCAGTCAGGATTTGAGATAGCCGTTGGCGGCCAGAAAGCTTTCGGTGATGTTACCGGAGGTTGGCTCTGCGGCTTTGTCACCCAACAGCAGGCGCTCCAGGTAACGGGCCAGCAAGTCCACTTCCAGGTTCACCCGGCGACCCGGCTGATACGACGCCATGATGGTTTCGCTCAGGGTGTGCGGAATGATGGTCAACAGGAACTCGGCACCATCGACTGCGTTCACGGTCAGGCTGGTGCCGTCGACGGTGATCGAGCCTTTATGGGCGATGTACTTGGCCAGGTCTTTCGGTGCGCGGATACGGAATTCCACGGCACGCGCGTTCTCGGTACGGGCAACCACTTCGCCCACGCCGTCGACGTGACCGCTGACCAGATGCCCGCCGAGGCGAGTGGTCGGGGTCAGGGCTTTTTCCAGATTGACCGGGCTGCCGCTTTTCAAATCGTTCATGGCGGTGCAATCGAGGGTTTCGCGGCTGACGTCCGCCGCAAAGCCGTTGCCCGGCAATTCAACGGCGGTCAGGCACACGCCGTTCACCGCAATGCTGTCGCCCAGTTTGACGTCGCTCAGGTCGAGCTTGCCGGTTTCGACGTGAACCCGCACATCACCGCCCTTTGGGGTCAATGCACGAATACTGCCGATGGATTCGATGATGCCGGTAAACATGAGGTTCTCCTCGAGAACAAAGCCAGCGCTATAGCGATGGCCGGGAATTATACGCTGGCTGCTGGCGAAGGAATGGCAGTGACCCGCCAGTCATCGCCAACCGCGCGAATTTCGGTGATTTTAAGCTCGGGCGCATCCTTCATTTGCGCGAGCGGCCAATCCAGCAACGGCCGCGCCGAAGAGCCCATGAACTTGCCGGCGATGAAAATCTGGAACTCGTCCACCAGCCCGAGCTGGGCAAAGGCACCCGCCAGCCGCGGACCGGCCTCGACCAAGACTTCATTGACGTCGCGGTTGGCGAGTTCGACCAGCAACTGACGAAGATCAACCTGCCCATCGTAACCCGGCACGATCAGGCATTCCGGGCCGTTGGCGTATTGCTCTTCCACGGCCACACAGGTGGCGACCAGCGCCGGGCCAGCCTTGAAAAAAGGTGCATCCAGCGGCACCCGCAAGCGACCGTCGACCAGCACACGCAGCGGCGGACGGCTCATGGCCAGTGCCGTTTGCTCAGCATCCAGGCCGAGCTCATCGGCGCGGACGGTTAACCGGGCGTTGTCTGCCAGCACCGTATCGGCACCGGTCAGCACTACGCTGGCCTGGGCACGCAGGCGTTGTACCGCCGAACGTGCCGCCGGGCCGGTGATCCATTGGCTTTCGCCGCTTTCCATCGCCGTGCGCCCGTCCAGGCTCATCGCCAACTTGACCCGTACGAACGGCAAGCCGTGTTCCATGCGTTTGAGGAAGCCTTGATTGAGTTTGCGCGCTTCGCTTTCCAGCACGCCACTTTCAGTGGCAATGCCCGCTTGCTCCAGACGTTGCAGCCCACGACCGGCGACTTCCGGGTTCGGGTCCTGCATCGCCGCGACCACCCGCGCCACACCGGCATTCACCAGCGCATCGGCGCAGGGCGGCGTGCGGCCGTGGTGGCTGCAAGGTTCAAGCGTCACGTAGGCGGTGGCGCCACGCGCCTGCTCACCGGCCGCGCGCAGGGCGTGGACTTCAGCGTGAGGTTCACCGGCGCGCTCGTGCCAGCCTTCGCCGACAATTTGCCCGGCCTGCACGATGACGCAGCCAACCCGTGGATTGGGGTGCGTTGTGTAATGACCTTTGCGCGCCAGTTCCAGGGCGCGAGCCATGAAATGAGCGTCGAGGATGGCCTGCTCGGCAGATGTGCTCATTCTTTCACCGGCTCACGGGCCAGGCGATCGATCTCTTCGCGGAACTCGTTAAGGTCCTGGAAGCGGCGATACACCGAGGCGAAACGGATATAGGCGACTTCGTCGAGCTTTTGCAGCTCGGCCATCACCAGTTCGCCGACCACGAGGGACTTGACCTCGCGTTCGCCGGTGGCGCGCAGTTTATGTTTGATGTGCACCAGCGACGATTCGAGGCGTTCGACACTCACCGGGCGCTTTTCCAGCGCGCGCTGCATGCCGGCGCGGAGTTTTTCTTCGTCGAACGGCTGGCGACTGCCGTCGGTTTTGATCAGGCGCGGCAACACCAGTTCAGCCGTCTCGAACGTCGTGAAACGCTCGCCGCAGGCCAGGCATTCACGCCGGCGGCGCACCTGTTCGCCCTCGGCGACCAGACGCGAGTCGATGACCTTGGTGTCGTTGGCACCGCAGAAGGGACAGTGCATGGTGGCAGGCAACAAAAAAAGGGAGGGCCATGGTAGCGCATCCCGGTGGCAAGACAAGCCATAGGGTTTACGGTATACAGACGGGATGATCAATTGATCCATGGATTTCATCTTTCCGGAGCTGCCAATGCCGTTACGTCCGCTCGTTTTGCTCAGCCTTTTCAGCCTGTTGGTGGCTTGCAGCAGCGATGCACCCCAGCCCCAGCCGCCTACACCGGGCCCTGCGCCGCAACAGGCGCAGAAAAAAGCCAAGGAAGCCGCCGAACTCGGGCCGCTGCCGGCGTATCAGCGCGAATTGAGTGGCACCTTGCAAGGCGTGCCGGCCGGTGCTGAAGTCGAAATCGCGCTGCTGGTGATCGACGACAAAGACCGCCCCCAGCAATTGCTCGCCAGCTCCAGCCTGATCGGCAACAACCAGGTGCTGCCGTTCCACCTGCGTTTCAATCCGGAATCGTTCCCGGCCGGTGCTCGCGTTGAATTGCGTGGCCGCGCGAGTCAGTCCGGCCAGTTGATCCTGCACCTGCCGTCGCAAGTGATCAGCCAGCCGACGACCCAGGCGCTGGGCCAGTTGCAGTTCGTCAAAGCCCCATGAGTGCACCGCTCGACCTGCAACAGGCGTTGGGTGAGTTGCTGGGTGATGCTCAATTGGTCGCCTGTCATCTGCCGGGGACTGACCTGAAGTTGTGGCTGATCGACGGCGACAACATGGACCGTGCCTTCAGCCCCGAAGAAACCCGGCGCATCCTGCATGAGCCACCGTACTGGAGTTTCTGCTGGGCCAGCGGTTTGGCCGTGGCCCGCTACCTGGCTGAAAACCGGCATTGGGTCGAAGGCAAACGGATTCTGGATTTTGGCGCCGGCTCCGGCGTGGCAGGGATAGCGGCGGTGAAGGCCGGGGCACTGGAAGTGGTGGCCTGCGACCTCGACCCGCTGGCGATTGCCGCCTGTCGGGCGAATGCCGAACTCAATGACGTACAGCTCAATTACTCGACAGATTTTTTCGCCGAGGCTGATCGCTTCGATCTGATCCTGGTGGCGGACGTGTTGTACGACCGGGCGAACCTGCCGCTGCTCGACGCGTTTCTCAGTCGCGGCCGCGAAGCGCTGGTGGCGGATTCCCGCGTACGGGACTTTCGTCATCCGCTGTACAGGCGCATCGAAATGCTCGAAGCCATGACCCTGCCGGATCTGGCCGAGCCCGAAGAGTTTCGGCATGTGAGTCTGTATCACGCGCGTCGGGCTTGAAGTCGAAAAAGATCGCAGCCTTCTGCAGCTCCTACAGAGGAATACGGTTTAGCCGTAGGAGCTGCCGAAGGCTGCGATCTTTCGCGCCACACCTTATAGTGCATCTATTCACGCTTTTACGAGATCCATCATGAGTCAAGAAACGCCGTACATCTTCGATGCCACGACTGCCGATTTCGACCAGTCGGTGATCGAGAACTCTTTCCACAAACCGGTGCTGGTGGATTTCTGGGCCGAGTGGTGCGCGCCCTGCAAAGTGCTGATGCCGATGCTGCAAACCATCGCCGAGAGCTATCAGGGCGAGTTGCTGCTGGCCAAGGTCAACTGCGACATCGAGCAAGACATCGTCGCCCGCTTCGGTATTCGCAGCCTGCCGACCGTGGTGCTGTTCAAGGACGGCCAGCCGGTCGACGGCTTTGCTGGTGCGCAACCGGAATCGGCCGTTCGCGCCCTGCTCGAACCCCATGTGCAAATGCCGCCACCGGCCGCTGCCGATCCGTTCGAACAGGCTCAGGCATTGTTTGACGACAGCCGCTTTGCCGATGCCGAAGCGCAACTCAAAGTGATCCTGGGTGAAGACAACACCAACGCCAAAGCGCTGATTCTTTATGCGCGCTGCCTCACCGAGCGCGGTGAACTGGGCGACGCACAGGCCGTGCTCGATTCGGTCAAGAGCGATGAGCACAAGGCCGCCCTGGCCGGTGCCAAGGCGCAAATCAAGTTTCTTGGATTGGCCCGGGACCTGCCGGACGCTGCCGACCTGAAGGCACGGCTGGCGAAAGACCCGCAGGACGACGAAGCGGTTTATCAATTGGCGATTCAGCAATTGGCCCGCCAGCAGTACGACACGGCACTGGATGCTCTGCTCAAACTGTTTATCCGTAACCGCAGCTACAGCGAAGGCCTGCCGCACAAGACCTTGCTGCAAGTGTTCGAACTGCTGGGCAACGACCATCCGCTAGTGAGTACCTACCGCCGCAAGCTGTTTGCTGCTCTTTACTAAATAGATCAAAAGATCGCAGCCTTCGGCAGCTCCGACACAGGCTATGTATTCACCCTGTAGGAGCTGCCGCAGGCTGCGATCTTTTGCTGTTTACGCAATCCAGCGATAGATCGGCGTATCCCCACCGCTTTCCACTTTCACGTCCGGGCTATGGCGCAGCCGCACCAGCAGCCGCTTGCCCGCCGCCGCGCTACCGGTCAGGCCTTCCAGTTGATCCAGCAGATCTGGCCCGCTCAATTGCCCGGCCTTGCGCAGCAAATCCCTGGCGATCTGCCACAGCGAATCATCCTGGCTCACCGGTTTCGACGCTGGCGCACTGACTTCGCTCTTCTCTACCTGCAACTGCGCGCCGAGCCTGGCCCAGTCGGCGTCATCCATCTCCAGCGTCAAATCCACCGGCCAGTCACCGATGCTTCCGCGAATTCGCAACATAAGTCTGCTCCCGCACATTTCTTCGCTTGCATGCTCCCATGGGACTTGTGCAACGCCAAGCAGCCAGTCAAACTCTCCACACTTACGTTATAAGATTACATAACAAAATCTTCATTTAACCTTTCGGAGACTCGCCATGCGTCGTCTGTTGCTCGCTTTGCCGTTTGCCTTGTTGCCACTGGCTGTCGCCCACGCGGCTGACGAGCATGACCACGATCACGACCATGAACACGGCAGCCTTGGCGCCCATGAGCACGGTGTCGGGCGACTCAACGCGGCGCTGGATGGCCAGACCCTGGAGCTGGAACTGGAAAGCCCGGCGATGAACCTGGTGGGCTTCGAACACGCGGCGAACTCCGATGCCGACAAAGCCAAAGTCGCCGCCGTTCGTGCTCAGCTGGAGAAACCACTGGTGCTGTTCAACCTGCCCAAAGCCGCCGATTGCGTCGTGGAAAACCAGGAACTGGAAAGCCCGTTGTTCGGCGATGCGCCGGCAGCCGACGATGAAGACGCCAAGGACGAGCATCATCACGATCACAGCGAAATCCACGCCCACTACCAGTTCACCTGCGCCACTCCCGCGGCGCTGAAGACCCTGGACCTGGCCAACATTTTCAATACCTTCCCGGCAACCCAGAAAATTCAGGTACAACTGATCAGCCCGAACGGGCAGCAAGGGGTTGAAGTGACGGCCAAGGCTGCTGCGCTGAAATTCTGATCCACCTCAGATCCCTTGTAGGAGCTGCCGCAGGCTGCGATCTTTTGATCTTTCAGAAGCAGGATCAAAAGATCGCAGCCTGCAGCAGCCCCTACACAGGTCCTCATCATTTATGAAATCGGTTAAATGACCCAAGCACTCATCGAACTGTCCGACCTAAGCTTCAGTTGGCCCGGCCATCCGCCGCTGCTGGACATCCCTGCGTTTCGCCTGGAACCGGGTGAAACCCTGTTCCTCAAGGGCCCCAGCGGCAGCGGCAAGACCACCTTGTTGGGCCTGCTCGGCGGCGTGCAAAAACCTGATCGCGGCAGCATTCGCCTGCTCGGCCAGGAGCTGACCGAACTCTCGGCCGGTGCCCGCGATCACTTTCGCGTCGACCACACCGGCTACATCTTTCAGCAGTTCAATTTGCTGCCGTTTCTGTCGGTGCGCGAGAACGTCGAACTGCCCTGCCACTTCTCGAAACTGCGTGCAGCCCGGGCGAAACAGCGTCACGGCAGTGTTGATAAAGCCGCCGCCACCCTGCTCGCCCACTTGGGCCTCAAGGATGAAAACATCCTTGGTCGACGTGCCGATTCGCTGTCCATCGGCCAACAGCAACGGGTCGCCGCCGCACGCGCGTTGATCGGTCAGCCAGAGCTGGTGATCGCTGACGAACCGACCTCGGCCCTCGATTACGACGCTCGGGAAAACTTCATTCGCCTGCTGTTCGCCGAGTGCCGCGAAGCCGGGTCGAGCCTGTTGTTCGTCAGCCATGACCAGAGCCTGGCCCCGCTGTTCGATCGCAACCTGTCGCTGGCCGAACTCAATCGCGCCGCCACCCCGTCCGAGGTCTGAGATGTATTTGTTTCGTCTAGCCATGGCCAGCCTGGCTAACCGCCGCTTCACCGCGATCCTCACCGCGTTCGCCATCGCCCTGTCGGTGTGTCTGTTGCTGGCCGTGGAGCGGGTGCGCACCGAAGCCAAGGCCAGTTTCGCCAGCACCATCAGCGGCACCGACCTGATCGTCGGCGCGCGCTCAGGCTCGGTCAACCTGTTGTTGTACTCGGTGTTCCGCATCGGCAACGCCACCAACAATATCCGCTGGGACAGCTTCGAACACTTTGCCAACAACCCGAAAGTGAAGTGGGCGATCCCGATGTCCCTCGGCGATTCCCACCGCGGCTATCGGGTAATGGGCACGACCGAGGCTTACTTCGAGCATTACCAGTACGGGCGCCAGCAACACCTGGAAATTGCCGATGGCCGGGCCTTCGCCACCGATCCGTTCGAAGTGGTGCTCGGTGCCGAAGTCGCCGATGCGCTGCATTACAAGCTCGGCGACAAGCTGGTACTGGCCCACGGCGTGGCGGCGATCAGCCTGGTCAAGCACGACGACAAACCCTTCACCGTGGTTGGCATTCTCAAGCGCACCGGCACACCAGTGGACCGCACGCTGCACATCAGCCTCGGTGGCATGGAGGCGATTCACGTCGACTGGCACAACGGTGTGCCGGCCCGGGGCAACGGTCGAATCAGCGCCGATCAGGCACGCAACATGGACCTGACGCCGCAAGCCATCACCGCGTTCATGCTTGGCCTCAACAGCAAGATTTCGACTTTCGCCGTGCAACGCGAGATCAACGAATTCCGTGGCGAACCGATGTTGGCGATCCTGCCCGGAGTGGCGCTGCAAGAGCTGTGGAGCTTGATGAGCACCGCTGAAAAAGCTTTGTTCGTGGTCTCGTTGTTCGTGGTGCTGACCGGTTTGATTGGCATGCTCACAGCCATTCTCACCAGCCTCAACGAACGCCGCCGCGAGATGGCGATCCTGCGTTCGGTGGGCGCACGACCGTGGCATGTAGCGACATTGCTGGTGCTGGAAGCGTTTGCCCTGGCGCTGTCCGGCGTGATCGCCGGCGTGGCCTTGCTGTACGTGTGCATCGCCGCGGCCCAAGGTTACGTGCAAGCCAATTATGGGCTGTTTCTGCCGTTGGCCTGGCCAAGCGAATATGAATGGACGCTGCTCGGTGGCATTCTGATCGCCGCGCTGCTGATGGGCAGCGTGCCGGCCTGGCGCGCTTATCGCCAATCCTTGGCCGATGGCCTGTCGATCCGTTTATGAGGACTTTGAAAATGCCCCGCGCTGTCTTTGCGCTGTTGATGCTGGTCGCCCTGCCGCTATGGGCCGCCGAGCCGAAAGAGCTGACCTGGTCGGAAATGATTCCCCCGGACGCAGCGCCGGAAGTGCCGAACATGACGCCGCTGCACGACATGTCGAAGATGAGCGATGCACTGTCCGCCGAGTCGGCGCCAGCGGCCAAGCAGGACATGCCCAATGCCCCTGTGGTCAAAGCGCTCGATGGACAGAACATTCGCCTGCCGGGCTACATCGTGCCGCTGGAAGTGAGTGAAGACGGTCGCACCACGGACTTTTTGCTGGTGCCATATTTCGGCGCCTGCATCCACGTGCCGCCTCCGCCGTCGAACCAGATCGTGCATGTCAAAAGCGAGGTCGGCGTGAAGCTCGATGAGTTGTATCAGCCGTACTGGATCGAAGGGCCGATGCAGGTCAAACCGTCCACCAGCGAGTTGGCGGATGCGGGCTATCAGATGGAGGCGGACAAGATTTATGTGTATGAATTACCGGAGTGAATCCGGCCAGGATCAAAAGATCGCAGCCTTCGGCAGTTCCTACATTGACCGCGTGTTAACCCGATTCTGTAGGAGCGGCCGAAGGCTGCGATCTTTCAAGTCTATTGCGACTTCATTGAGCTGCGTCAAAAGACCGAATAGTTAGCCGGCTTACCATTGGACATCGAAAATTTTTAACGTCCTTTGGAGCCCCCATGAACAAGTCCTTGCTCGGTGCCTCGCTGGTTGCCCTCGCACTCGCAGCCCCGCTTGCCCACGCCCACGAGGCGGGCGACATCATCCTTCGTGCCGGCGCGATCACCGTTAACCCGAAAGCCGACAGCTCCAGCGTCAAGGTCGATCAAGGCCCTTTGAGCGGTGCGGACCTGGGTGGCAAGGCGACCATGAGCAGCGACACGCAACTGGGCCTCAACTTCGCCTACATGCTCACCAGCAACTGGGGTATCGAACTGCTCGCGGCCACGCCGTTCGAGCATGACGTGAAACTCAAGAACACTGCGTTGAGCGCTGCCAACGGCAAACTCGGTTCGCTCAAACACCTGCCGCCAACCTTGAGCGTGGTGTACTACCCACTCGACGGCAAGTCTGCTTTCCAACCGTATGTGGGCGCGGGCATCAACTACACCTGGATCTACGACGAGCACGTCGGCAGCGAAGCCAGTGCCGCCGGTTTCAGCAACTTCAAGGCGAAGAATTCCTGGGGCATGGCCTGGCAGGTTGGCGCCGACTACATGCTGACCGACAGCGTGATGATCAACGCCCAAGTGCGCTACATCGACATCGATACCCGCGCCACTGTTGAAAATGACGCCGTTGCACCGGGTACACGCGCACGGGTGAACGTGGACGTCGACCCGTTCATCTACATGGTCGGTCTGGGTTACAAGTTCTAAGGATTCACGTGGTGGTGAATGGGTCGTTCCACGCCCTGCACGGGAACGATCAGCAACAAAAAAGGCGCCTGTACAGGCGCCTTTTTCTATTGTCCCAGCAACCGCGCCAGGCCAACACTCATCGGTGTTTGCTCAGGTGCTTTGAAGCGCTCCAGCAATCGCCCGTTGTTCGCCCGTGAATGACGAATGTCACCGGAGCGTGCCGGGGCGTAACTCACGGGCGGCAACTCACCGACCACACTTTCAAGTGCCGCCAGCAATTGCTTGAGGCTGGTCGCCTGATTCCAGCCAACGTTGACCGCGCCGACGGCAGCCTGCGGTTGTTCGATGGCTTGCACCAGCAATTTGACCAGGTCTTCCACGTAGAGAAAATCGCGGGTTTGCTCACCGTCGCCAAACACGGTGATCGGCAAGCCTTTTTGCGCACGCTCGCTGAAAATACTGATCACCCCGGAGTACGGCGAGGACGGATCCTGGCGCGGGCCGAAGATATTGAAGAAGCGGAAAATCACCGGTTCCAGCGCATGCTCGCGTCGGTAGAAATCGAAGTAATGCTCGCTCGCCAACTTGTCCGATGCATACGGGGTCAACGGCGCCTTCGGCGTGTCTTCATCGATCGACTCGCCCTCGCCATTGTTGCCGTACACCGCCGCACTGGAGGCAAACACAACCCGTTTGACGCCTGCCTGACGCATGGCTTCGCAGACATTCAGCGAACCGATGAAATTGCTCTGGTGGGTCTTTACCGGATTGTCCACCGAGGCCTGCACCGACGCCACGGCGGCCAGGTGCGCCACGGCGCTGCAACCGGCCATCGCACGGGCGACCAACGCGGCGTCGGCAACGTCGCCAACGATCAGTTCGACCTTGGGATTATCCAGCGGCAAATTGCTGCGCTTGCCTGTGGACAAGTCATCGAGGATCCGCACCGAATGGCCCTTGGCAAGCAAGGCGTCGGTCAGGTGCGAACCAATGAAACCGGCACCGCCGGTGATCAGAACGGGGCTGTCAGCCATGGCGATAGAACCTGTCCAGTAGGCCGGGAAGTGCCGCACGCCAGGCGCGTGGCTTGATCCCGAAGGTGTGAAGGATTTTCTTGCAGGCCAGCACCGCGTGTTGCGGCTCTTCAGCGGCGTCCGGGCGCGCGGCGTGGGCCTGGGCGGTCGGTGCTTCGATAGCCAGCGGATGCAAGGCCCGCGCTTCGGTGAGAATCGCCTGCCCCAGCGCCAGCGGCGTAGTCGCTTCGTGCCCGGCGTAGTGGTAGGTGCCCCACAGCGGCGCGGCGCAGTCGAGTTGCTTGAGCACTGAAATAATCACCCGGGCCGCATCGTCCACCGGTGTCGGATTGCCTCGGCGGTCGTCGGCCAGTAACAACTCATCAGGCTGCTCGGCCCGGCCGAGGAAACGTCCAAGGCTGCCGTCAGGGCTGTCGTCGAGAAGCCAGCCAAAGCGCAGCAGCACGTGCTGCGGGCAGGTGGCGCGTACGCTTTGTTCGATTCGCCACAAAGCCTGACCACGCAGGCCCAGCGGCACCGGTTCGTCTTTTTCGCTGTAGGCGGTAGCACGCGAACCATCGAACACGCGATAGCTCGAAGGCTGTACCAGCACGATGTTGTGGTGCTGGCACAATTCGGCCAGGCGCTCGACCGCGCGCTCTTGCCCGGCCAGACGCTGTTCGCTGACCGCCTCCGCCTGGAACCAGTCGAAGTAGTAGGCGAGGTTGATCAACGCGTCCGGGCGGGTGTCGTCGAGCAGTTGCGTCAGGCTCGCGGCATCCCAGCCGTCTTGCGGTGGGCGGGGGGCGAGGAAACCGATGTCTTCCTCCGCACCGAGGCGAATCAGCGCCTGCCCAAGGGCATTTCCGCCGCCCAGTAACATAAGGCGCATTCGCATAGAGTCAGCAGGCCCAGTCTGATTGGAACGATGGCTTGATCGACACCGCTGGCAGGCGATGTCGTTGATAGTTGCCGGAATCGTTGCATTTTGCGGGTTTAGTGCGCAACCGTCACTTATAAACTACACCCTGCACCTGTAGCAGCTGTCGAAGGCGGCGTTCGAGCGCGAATCGGTCGCCTTCCGGTCTGCCCGATGTTGCAGACGACTCTGCGAGTCCTGATTTTACGCCTGCTGCGCAGGCGAACGCAGCCTTCGGCAGCTGCTACACGTCGGTGTACGGCTTGCAAACGGGTCGCCTTGGCCGCATAAATCACTGCATGAACCTGCCCATCTCCGCAGACAGTGCCCTGGACGGCTTCCACCCCGCCGTCAGTGCCTGGTTCAGCCACACGTTCCCCGCGGTCACCGCCGCTCAGGCCCGGGCGTGGCCGTTGATCCGCCGGCGGCGCTCGACCTTGATCGCCGCGCCCACCGGCTCCGGCAAAACCCTCACCGCGTTCCTCGCGGTGATCGACGACTTGGTGCATCGCGGCCTCGAAAGCGCCGACGGGCTGCCGAACGAAACCTTGGTGGTCTATGTCTCGCCGCTCAAGGCTTTGTCCAATGACATCCGCATCAACCTGCAAAATCCGCTGGCGGGCATCACTGAACAGCTGCGCCTGATGGGCCTGCCCGAACTGCAGATCACCACGGCAGTGCGCACCGGCGATACGCCGCAAAAAGACCGCGCGGCGATGCGCAAAACCGCGCCGCACATACTGGTCACCACCCCCGAGTCACTTTATGTGCTGCTCGGCTCCGACTCCGGCCGGCAAATGCTTGGCAGCACGCGCACGGTGATCGTCGACGAGATCCACGCCATGGCCGCCAGCAAACGCGGCAGTCACCTGGCCCTGAGCCTCGAACGCTTGCAGGCGCTGTGTGCCGAACCGCTGGTGCGCATCGGCCTGTCGGCCACGCAAAAACCCATCGACGCCGTCTCGCGCTTCCTCGTGGGCCGGGACCGCCCCTGTGAAATCGTAGACATCGGCCACGCCCGCCCACGGGATTTGGGCATCGAAGTGCCGCCCGTGCCGCTCTCGGCGGTGATGGCCAATGATGTCTGGGAGTTGGTCTACGACCGTCTCGCCGTCCTCGCCCGGGAACACCGCACCACACTGATTTTCGTCAACACCCGGCGCCTGGCCGAACGCCTGAGCCGGCACCTGAGCGAACGTTTGGGCAAGAACGCCGTGGCCGCCCACCACGGCAGCCTGGCCAAGGAGTTTCGCCTCGACGCCGAGCAGCGGCTCAAGCGCGGCGAGTTGCAAGTGCTGATCGCCACGGCGTCACTGGAGTTGGGCATCGACATTGGCGATGTCGATCTGGTGTGCCAGATCGCCTCGCCGCGTTCGATTTCCGGTTTTTTGCAACGCGTTGGCCGCTCCGGACACCAGGTGGGCGGCACGCCCAAGGGGCGTTTGTTCGCCACCACTCGCGACGACCTGATCGAATGCGCCGCATTGCTGGACTGCGTGCGCCGGGGCGAACTCGATACGTTATTGATCCCCGTGGCACCGCTGGACGTTCTGGCGCAACAGATCATCGCCGAAGTCAGCTGCCAGGAATGGCAGGAGCAGGCGTTGCTGGAGATGCTGCGGCGCGCCTCGCCCTACGCCGAACTCGACGACAAACACTATCAGGCACTGCTGCACATGCTTGCCGAAGGCTACAACGGCCGTCAGGGCATCCGCAGCGCTTACCTGCACCGCGACGCGGTGACTCGTAGCCTGCGCGGCCGACGTGGCGCAAAACTGACGGCCGTGACCAGCGGCGGCACCATCCCGGACAACGCCGACTACAGCGTGCTGCTCGAACCCCAAGGGCTGAACATCGGCAGCGTCAACGAAGACTTCGCCGTGGAAAGCATCGCCGGGGATGTCTTTCAGTTGGGCAACACCTCCTATCGAATCCTGCGCGTGGAAACTGGCAAGGTGCGGGTCGAAGATGCCCAGGGCCAGCCGCCGACCATTCCGTTCTGGCTCGGCGAGGCGCCGGGACGCAGTGCCGAATTGTCGGTGGCCGTGGCGCGCCTGCAAGCGCATCTCGATGAGTTGCTGAGTGCCACGCCGGGCAATTTGCAACCGAGTCTCGACTGGCTGACGAACACCCTTGGCCTGAACCTGGCCAGCGCTGAGCAATTGGTCGAATACCTCGCCCGGGCGCGCCAGACCCTCGGCGCCCTGCCGTCGCAAGATACGCTGCTGATGGAGCGCTTTTTCGACGAGTCCGGCGGCACGCAATTGATCATTCACAGCCCGTTCGGCAGCCGCATTAACCGCGCCTGGGGCCTGGCCCTGCGCAAACGTTTCTGCCGCACCTTCAACTTCGAACTGCAGGCCGCCGCCAGCGAAGATGCCATCGTCCTGTCGCTGTCCACCAGCCACAGCTTTGAACTGGACGACGTTTGGCGTTACCTGCACAGCAACAGCGCCGAGCACCTCCTGATTCAAGCGGTGCTCGATGCGCCGCTATTCGGCGTGCGCTGGCGCTGGAATGCCGGGGTCGCCCTGGGCCTGCCGCGCTACAGCGGCGGACGTAAAGTGGCGCCACAAATCCAGCGAATGAAAAGCGAAGACCTGATCGCCAGCGTGTTTCCCGACCAGATCGCCTGCGTGGAAAACCTCGCCGGCGAGCGGGAAATTCCCGACCATCCGCTGGTGGAACAAACCCTCGACGATTGCCTGCACGAAGCCATGGACTGCGAAGGCTGGCTGACATTGCTGCGGCGCATGGAAAGCGGCGACGTGCGCTTGATCAGCCGCGACTTACCGGCGCCCTCACCGCTGGCCGCGGAAATTCTCAGTGCCCGCCCCTATACCTTTCTCGACGATGCCCCTCTGGAGGAACGCCGCACACAAGCAGTGCTCAACCGACGCTGGAGCGATCCGCAATCTACCGACGACCTCGGCGCGCTGGATGCCGAGGCGATTGCCGCGGTGCGCGAAGAAGCCTGGCCGGCGCCCGGCAATGTCGATGAAATGCACGAGACATTGATGAGTCTGGCGTGCATCACCGACGCCGAGGCCCGCGCCAACCCGCACTGGCTTGAATGGCTGAAAAGCCTGGCCGACAACGGCCGCGCCTGCCAAATCAATCAAGCCCTGTGGCTGGCCCGGGAACGGCTGAGCTGCCTGCACGCCATTTATCCACAGGGCGAATGGCAACCGAATCTGCCAGCGCTGCCGGGTTTTGACGAGCCTTGGACAGTGGACGAAGCCGTGCTGGAAATGATTCGAGCCCGGCTCAGCGCTTTCGGTCCGTTGCCGCTGCAAGCGATTGCAGACCCGCTCGAATTACCGCCGACTCAAGTCGCCCAGGCCCTGGCGCAACTGGAGCACGAAGGCTACGTGCTGCGTGGTCGTTTTACCCCGGGCTGCCCAGTAGAAGAGTGGTGCGAACGGCATCTGCTGGCGCGGATTCACCGCTACACGGTCAAGCGTCTGCGACGGGAAATCGAGCCGGTGGCGTTGCAGGATTTCATGCGGTTCCTGTTCGACTGGCAGCATTTGTCCAGCGCTACCCGAGGCCAGGGCAATGCGGTGCTGCCGGCAATCATCGCGCAGTTCGAAGGCTACCCCGCCGCTGCATCCGCCTGGGACAGCGACATCCTGCCGGCCCGCATCAAGGACTATTCATCGACCTGGCTCGATGAGTTGTGCCGCAACGGCAAACTGGCGTGGACCCGACTCACGACGCACAACAAAACCGCCGGCACGGCCCTGCGTAGCACGCCGATCGTGTTGTTGCCGCGCAATCGGGTCGGGCTGTGGAGCGAGTTGACTGAGCAAACGCCGGTCAGCGAACTGTCACCGAAAACCCAAAAGGTTCACGCTGCACTCAGCCAGCACGGTGCACTGTTTTTCGATGAGCTGATTCACGAGGCTCATCTGCTGCGCTCGGAACTGGAAATCGCCCTGCAGGAATTGGTCGGCGCCGGGCTGGTAAACGCCGATAGCTTTGCCGGCCTTCGCGCGCTGATCACCCCGGCCAGCAAGCGCCAGAACCGTAGCAGCCGTCGCGGGCGCGGAGCGTTTGTCGGCGGCATGGATGACGCTGGGCGTTGGGCACTGCTGAGGCGCGCAAGTGCAGTGCCGGTTGTGGATAACCTGCGTCCTGCAGCGACACCGGCCGAGACCTTGGAACACATCGCCATGACCTTGTTGCGTCGCTACGGCGTGGTGTTCTGGCGAATGCTTGAGCGTGAGGCGGATTGGTTGCCGAGCTGGCGGGAATTGCTGCGAACGTTTCATCGTCTGGAAGCACGCGGGAAGATTCGCGGCGGGCGATTTGTCAGTGGGTTGGCGGGCGAGCAATTTGCGTTGCCTGAGGCGATTCCGCTGCTGCGCGAAGTTCGACGCCGGCCCCATGACGGGAGCTTGATTGCGGTGTGCGGGGTTGATCCGCTGAACCTGGCTGGCACGCTGTTGCCCGGCGCGAAAGTCCCGGCGCTGGCGAGTAACCGATTGGTGTATCGGGATGGGTTGCCGGTGGCGGCGGAGATGGCGGGTAAGCAGGTTTTTTGGGGGGAGCTGGAACAGTCGGTCAGTGCCGAGATCAGTCACAAGCTGATCCGGCATTGATGTTGTCTGGGCCGGCCCTATCGCGAGCAGGCTCGCCCCCACAGTAAATCCGTGGCATTCACACATCCCCTGTAGGAGCGGGCTTGCCCGCGAAGGGGCCAACACTGCCAACTGAGCTATTGAGGCCGCGGCCGCTCCGGCATCAACACCGCCGAATGCTCCGGCTCCGCCGCTCCCTCCTGCGGTGGCTCTGAATGCCGCGGCATCAAAACCTGCTGTGGATAAGTCTGCGCGAAGTGTACCCACGGACTGTTATCCACAAGCTTTTTCAAACGCTGGTTGAACGCTCGACTCACCGCGTACTGCCCCCCGGACACGGTACGGAACTGCGCCGTCAGCACCACGCCATTGAGGTCCATCTTGTCGACACCGAACACGTCCAATGGCCCCTGCAAGTTGTACCGCAGGAACGGATCGTCGCTGATCGAGTGCCCGGCCTCGCGGATCAGTTCGATGGCCTTGTCGACATCGGTGTCGTAGGTGAACTGCACCGAGAAAAACGCATAGGCAAACTGCCGCGATTGGTTGGTCACCGCTTTGATCTGGCCGAACGGCACCGAGTGCACAAAACCCTTGCCGTCGCGCAGGCGCAGGGTGCGAATGGTCAGGCCTTCGACCGTGCCGGCGTGCCCGGAATCGAGCACCACCCAGTCGCCGATGGACAGGGTGTCTTCGATGATGATGAACAGCCCGGTGATCACGTCCTGCACCAGTTGCTGGGAGCCAAAACCGATGGCCAGACCGATGACCCCGGCACCGGCCAGGAATGGCGCGACGTTGATCCCCAGGTTGGCCATGGTGGTGATTGCGCAAATCACCACCAGAATGATTTTGATCGCATTGCGCAGCAACGGCAGGATGGTTTTGACCCGCGTACTCGGCTGACGCGCCGAGCGTTTTGTGGCCGGTGGTTTCAGCGCTTCCTGGATCGCCGTGTCGAGCACCACCCAGACCATCCAGGTGATCAGGAAGATCAGGCCGATGTGACTCAGCGAATCACTGATCGCTCGACCGACCGCGTTGCTCACCGCGAAATCGAACAACGACACGCCCCAGATGCGCCCAAGGATGTCGATGAACACGATGGCCATGGCAATGCGCAACAAGGCATGGGACAGGTTGAGAAAACGCTCTTTGTAGGCACTGTTGCGGCGCAGGTCCGCTTCACTGCGCGACTTAAACAAGTGATGCAGCGTAGTACTCAGAAACACCGTGGCAATCAGCAGCACCGTGGTGAACAGCGCACTGCGCAGGACCTGCTGATTGTCTGCACTGACGCTGATCAGATTGATGATCGAGACCAGCACCATCAACAGTATCGGCCAATACCAGAGCCCGGAAAATATCCGCAAAGTTTCACGCAAGGCCGGCTGTTTCCGACGCTGCGCCAGTGGCAGGATCCGGATCAACTGAGCGACCGGACGACGCATGCGGATCACCAGCAGGCCAAAGGAAATCGACGCCGCCAGACCGGTAAATACCGCAATGCTGCTGGTGAGGTTGTTGCCCAATTGATGTGAGATCTGCGGGCTGGTCAGGGCGTCACTCAGCGCGACAAGAAAACCGATTCCAAACAACGGACGCGGGCTGTGCTGACGAATGATTTGTACGGCCCGGCGCTTGTGGCCGGTGTTGAACAATACCACCAACGACATCACCAACGAGGCGGCGAACACACCGCTACTGGTGGCATAGGCAAAGCACAACGCGAGCGCCCGCCCCGCCGACACTGGTAGAAACTGGCTGGCATAAATCGTCAGTGGCAGGCTGACCAACGCCGCAATGCTGTAGGGCAACACGTAACCCAACAAGGCCTGGCCACGCTCGCGAGTGAGCAGCAGCCGATGTTCACACAGACGTTGGGCGGACCATTTGCCGAGCAACCACAGCGAGCCAAAAACAGCGGCCCAGACAAAGGTCAGCAACAGGAAATCCCCGGTCACGCTCCAGCTCGAACGAGCGGACGGGCGATTGACCAACTGATCCACCTCATCCGCCGCACGATCCGCGCGCAGGCGCCAGGCGTCGACCAGGTTTTCATTGAGATCGAGTTTGTTTTGCACCTCGTCAATGCTGGAGCTGATGGCTCCCAGTAAACCGCCCTGTACCAGCGGTTGAGGATGGGCCGGTGGCGTCGCGGCAGTGGTACTGGCAGGCAGGCCCGGAATAGCCGCCGCCTCCAGTTCCTCGCTGCCCAGAAACAGCAACGCGCCGAGCAACATCGCGGTCTTGAGCTTGATCAAGGCATCCGCTCCTTTGGATAAGACTGTAAGGAACTGATCGAGAAACGGCGGACTAGTTCGGCGATGGCCTGCAACTGCCCGGCGATCTTTGCGTTCAAGACAAATATCAAATGCTCTTCCCTGTATTTTTCCGCACAACCCAAACCCCGACACTGCGCTCCATCACATCAACCCACCGGAGTTGCAGCCATGCCCATTGCCTTGCTCGCGCTGACCCTCAGCGCCTTCGCCATCGGGACGACCGAGTTCGTCATCGTTGGCCTGCTACCTACCATCGGCGCCGACCTCGGGGTCAGCCTGCCATCGGCCGGCCTGCTGGTCAGCCTCTACGCACTGGGCGTCGCCGTTGGCGCCCCGGTGCTGACCGCCCTGACCGGCAAAGTGCCGCGCAAATTGTTGCTGCTGTCGCTGATGGTGTTGTTCACCCTCGGCAATCTGCTGGCGTGGAAAGCGCCGGGCTACGAGTCGCTGATACTCGCACGGATCGTGACCGGCCTGGCCCACGGGGTGTTTTTCTCGATCGGTTCAACCATCGCCACCAGTCTAGTGCCCAAGGAAAAAGCCGCCAGCGCCATCGCCATCATGTTCACCGGCTTGACCGTGGCGCTGGTGACCGGCGTACCGCTGGGCACATTCATCGGCCAGCATTTCGGCTGGCGTGAAACCTTCCTTGCCGTCTCGGCATTGGGTGTGATCGCGTTCATCGGCAGCCTGCTCTACGTGCCGAAAAATATCGCCCACAGCAAACCGGCTTCACTGGTGCAGCAATTACAGGTGCTCAAGCAACCACGTCTGCTGCTGGTGTACGCCATGACGGCGGTTGGTTACGGCGGTTCGTTCATTGCCTTCACCTTCCTCGCGCCGA
Organism: Pseudomonas azerbaijanoccidentalis; assembly: GCF_019145495.1. Lineage (GTDB taxonomy): Bacteria > Pseudomonadota > Gammaproteobacteria > Pseudomonadales > Pseudomonadaceae > Aquipseudomonas > Aquipseudomonas azerbaijanoccidentalis. Next base: position 241,771 of record NZ_JAHSTU010000010.1, read on the forward strand.
TCCTTCAGGACATCGCAGGTTTCAGCGCCAGCACCGTCAGCCTTGTCTTGCTGGTGTACGGCCTCTCGGTGGCGGTGGGCAACATCTGGGGCGGCAAACTGGCCGACAAACGCGGCCCGATCAGCGCCTTGAAAATCATCTTCGCCCTGCTCGCCGCCGTGCTGTTCGTGCTGACGTTCACCGCCAGTAATCCATGGCTGGCACTGGCCACCGTGCTGGTCTGGGGCGCCGTGGCGTTCGGCAACGTGCCGGGGTTGCAGGTGTATGTGGTGCGTCAGGCCGAACATCACACCCCGCATGCGGTGGACGTTGCGTCGGGCCTGAACATCGCCGCCTTCAACCTCGGCATCGCAGGTGGGGCGTGGGGCGGTGGTTTGATCGTCGCGCACATGGGCTTGATCCATACCGCGTGGATTGGCGGGCTGGTGGTGCTGGTGGCGCTGGCATTGACGGCATGGAGTGGACGCCTGGATCGCCTCGGCCCGGTGTATGCCGAGAGCTCGACCCGCGTCGTCGCCGGTCACTGATAACCCCCTGTGGGAGCTAGCCTGCTAGCGATGGCGATAGATCAGCCAACATTGATGTGTCTGACAGACCGCTATCGCTAGCAGGCTAGCTCCCACATTTGAATTACTGGTGCCTACCGTCCGTAGCCCCACCGAAACTTTCGTCGCCGCCCCGCAGTCAGCAAAAGAATGGGGCACTCAGACGGGAGGCGACATGGCGGCGATTCACATCGGAATTTCAGGTTGGCGTTACACGCCCTGGCGGGGGGATTTCTACCCAAAGCGGTTGCCCCAAAAGCGCGAGCTGCAATTCGCGTCGCGGGCGGTCAACAGCATCGAAATCAATGGATCGTTCTACGCCCTGCAGCGGCCTGACCGGTACGCCCGCTGGTATGCCGAGACCCCGCCGCACTTTATCTTCAGCGTCAAAGCCCCGCGTTTCATAACCCACATCAAGCGTCTGCGGGACATTCATAAACCCCTGGCCAATTTCTTTGCCTCCGGGGTGCTGGAGCTCAAGGAAAAGCTTGGCCCGATCCTCTGGCAATTTCCACCCAACTTCAAATTCGATGCCGAGCTGTTCGAAACCTTTCTCGACCAGTTGCCGCACAACACCGAACAAGCCGCCGCGCTCGCCCACCAGCACGACTCACACCTGAGCGGCCCGGCCAGCATGAAGGCCCACGCAAAGAAGCCGGTGCGCCACGCCGTGGAAATCCGTCACGAGAGCTTCATCGACCCGGTCTTTGTTCGCCTGCTCAAGCGCTATAACGCTGCATTGGTCATCGCCGACACCGCCGGTAAATGGCCGTATCGCGAAGACATCACCAGTGACTTCGTTTACCTGCGCCTGCACGGCGCCGAAGAACTCTACGCCAGCGGCTACACCCCACAGGCGCTAAAGCGTTGGGGCGATCGGATCGAGGCCTGGCATCACGGCCGGCAACCGGCTGACCCCCATTTGATCGCGCCGCGACAAAAGCCCAGGGCGCGCAAATCCCGCGAGGTATTTTGTTATTTCGACAATGACATCAAAGTCCGCGCGCCCTTCGATGCGCGTCGACTGCTGGAGCGCTTCGACCTCGACCAACATTTGCTCACCACCCCCGGCGAACCCGCTGCCGAAGGGGTGCTGCCATGAGCATTTCCGAGCCTATCGGCGTGACGGACGAGCAAGCGCAAGTCAACACCTCCGCGCACCGTTTTACGGTGCTCACGGTCAACACCCACAAGGGTTTCACGGCGCTGAACCGTCGATTCATCTTGCCGGAACTGCGTGAAGCGGTGCGCAGTGTGTCCGCCGACGTGGTGTTTTTGCAGGAAGTCCACGGCACGCACGAACAGCATCCCAAGCGCTACAGCAATTGGCCGGCGATGCCGCAGTACGAGTTTCTTGCCGACACCCTGTGGCCGCAGTTCGCCTACGGACGCAATGCGGTTTATCCGGCAGGCGATCACGGCAACGCGCTGTTGTCGAAATTCCAGATCGTTCGCCATGACAACCTCGACGTGTCCATCAGCGGCCATGAGAATCGCGGCATTCTGCATTGTGTCCTTCGACTGCCCGGCGAAGGTCCAGAGGTACACGCGATCTGCGTGCACCTTGGCCTGCGTGAAACCCACCGCAATGAACAACTCAAATTGCTCGCCCGGCGCCTGGCGGAACTGCCCAGTGACGCGCCGGTGATCGTCGCCGGCGATTTCAATGATTGGCGCCAGCGCGCCGATGCCCTGCTCAAACCCTGCGGGCTTCACGAGGTGTTCGCCCAGCATCACGGCAAACCGGCACGCAGTTTTCCGGCGCGCCTGCCAGCCCTGCGCCTGGACCGCATCTACGTGCGCAACCTCAAGGCCAGCCAACCGCAAGTGCTGACCACCCGTCCCTGGTCACACCTTTCCGACCACGCCCCGCTGTCGGTGGAGATCGAGCTATGAGCACCTCTTCGATGGAAAAAACCAGCGTGGACCAAGTCTCCACACCGCCGCCGATCCACGAGCCGGCAGTCGTCGATGTCGAGTATGGCTGGCACGGCAATAACAGGGTCGAACTGCTGGAAAATGGTGAGGCATATTTCCCCCGGGTTTTCGAAGCCTTGCGCCAGGCCAAGAGTGAAATCCTTCTGGAAACCTTCATCGTTTTCGAAGACAAAGTCGGCAACGAGCTGCAGCAGATCCTGATCGAAGCCGCACAGCGCGGGGTGCGCACAACCGTCAGCCTCGACGGCTTCGGTTGCGGTGAGCTGAGCACCGGTTTTCTCAACGCCCTGAGCGGTGCCGGCGTGCATTTGCAGATGTTCGACCCGGCACCCAAACGATTGGGCATTCGCACCAACTGGTTCCGTCGCCTGCACCGCAAGATCGTGGTGGTGGATGGCAACGTCGCGTTCATCGGTGGAATCAATTTTTCCGCCGACCATCTGGCGGACTTCGGCCCCGAGGCCAAACAGGATTACTCCGTCGAGGTGCAAGGCCCCGCCGTCGCCGACATCCATCACTTCGCCCTGCTGCAATGCGGCCGCCCGGCCCGCGCCAAATACTGGTGGCAGCGGCGTCGGCAGCGTCGCTCGGAACTGATGATCAGCGATCACGATGGACAAGTGCGCCTGGTGTACCGCGACAACGCCGAGCATCCCACCGACATCGAAGAGGTTTACCGCCAGGTGCTGCGCACGGCACAACGACGCGTTTACATCGCCAACGCTTACTTTTTCCCGGGCTATCGATTACTGCGCGAGATCCGCAACGCTGCCCGCCGGGGCGTGGACGTTCGCCTGATTCTGCAGGGACAACCGGACATGATGGTGGCCAAACTCGCTGCGCGAATGACCTACGACTACCTGCTCAAGTCCGGGGTGCAAATCTACGAATATTGCGACCGGCCGCTGCACGGCAAAGTCGCGCTGGTGGACGAAGACTGGAGCACCGTGGGTTCCAGCAACCTCGACCCGCTGAGCCTGTCGATGAACCTGGAAGCCAACGTGTTGATCCGTGACCGGGCCTTCAACCGTGATCTGGCCGAACGGCTCGAAGAGTTGAGCGACAACCATTGCAAAGTCATGTCGGTGGACAAAGCGCCTCGCGGGCGGGTCTGGCACATGACCGTGGGGTTTCTGGTGTTCCACTTTCTACGGCATTTCCCGGCGTGGGCCGGTTGGTTACCGGCGCACAAGCCACACCTGAAACCCTTCACACCGGCGCCCGGGAGCGATCACCATGAGCCACGCTGATACGCACTCAACGCCCCACACCGAGCACCCGGCCAAGTCGCGTTTCGGTCGCTGGAAAAGACCGCTGACCTTGCTGTTTTTTCTGGCGCTGATCGTCCTGCTGACTATGTTTGCGCAGCGCATCGAATGGGCCGAAGTGCTCGAAACCCTCGCCGATTTCAAGGTGCGCACGCTGATCATTGCGTCCGGCCTGACCTTGGTGAGTTTTCTGGTGTATGCCTGTTTCGACTTGATCGGCCGCACTTACATCCGCCAGGACCTGACGTGGAAACAGATCCTGCCGGTGGGGATCATCAGCTACGCGTTCAACCTCAACCTCAGTGCCTGGGTCGGTGGCATTGCCATGCGTTATCGCCTGTATTCGCGGCTGGGGGTGAGCAAAAGCAACATCGCGAAAATTCTCGGCCTGAGCCTGGCGACCAACTGGTTCGGCTACATGCTGATTGCCGGCGTGGTGTTCAGCAGCGGACTGGTGCGGATGCCGCCCGGCTGGAAATTGAGCAGCGGTGCGTTGCAGGCGGTGGGTGTGTTGTTGCTGTTGGTGAGCGCTGGGTATCTCGCGGCCTGCCGCTTTTCCAGCCGTCGCGAGTGGTCGATTCGCGGGGTGGAAATCAACTTGCCGTCGCTGCGCATGGCAATCCTGCAACTGTGCCTCGGCGCATTGAACTGGTCGCTGATGGCCGCGGTGATTTTCACCTTGCTGCCGAGCAAACTCGACTATCCGCTGGTGCTCGGCGTGTTGCTGATCAGTGCCATTGCCGGGGTCATCACGCACATCCCGGCCGGGCTCGGTGTGCTGGAAGCGGTGTTCGTCGCGCTGCTGCAACACGAGGCGTCGCGGGGCAGTTTGGTGGCGGGGTTGCTGGCGTATCGAGCGATTTATTTCTTGTTGCCGCTTTTGATTACGTTGGTGATGTATCTGGTGGTGGAGGCCAAGGCGAAGTCGCTGCGGATTTCGAAGAAGCCCAAGTGATTTGTGGTGTTTGACCTGACGCCATCGCGGGCAAGCCCGCTCCCACAGAGTTTTGGGCGATCACCCATTTTGTGAACGACTCGGAACCTGTGGGAGCGGGCTTGCCCGCGATGGCGCCCGCAAGTACACCCAAAATCACTTGGACTGAATAATGCTCAACCGTTCACCCACCACCATTTCCGTGATCCAGTCCACAAGGATCGAGGTGTAAGCCTGCTGTGAAACCGGGTCACTCAACGCATGATCGGCACCGTCGATGATCCGGTGCGTCAACGAGTGTGTCTGCTGGCATGCCGCGCGGTAACTCATAATGGTTGCGTGCGGCACGTAGTCATCGGTCTCCGACTCAACCAACAACACATCCCCGGTAAATTCCGAACAGGCGTGCAAGGCTCGATTGCTGTCGGCGCGCACCAGCGTGCTGCGGTAATCACGCAGGTCGAGCTTGTCCAGATCGCGTTTGGGCGTGTGCCATTTATCGTCGCGATACAGCGCCGGCACCCGCAACGCCAGCCAGCGCACGGGGCGCAGAGAGGTCAGGATCGACGCCAGGTAACCACCATAACTGGTGCCCACCACGGCAATCGCCGATGTGTCGAGCGCCGGGTGCGCCAGCAACCGGTCGTAGGCCGCCAACAGGTCACGCAGGTTGTCTTCGCGAGTCACCCGTGACAGCGGAATGCCGGTGCCACCCGTGTGTCCGCGCAGGTCGAACGTCAGGCACACACAACCCAGGCCTGCGATACCTTTGGCCCGTTCCAGGTCCCGTTCCTGACTACCGCCCCAGCCGTGTACAAACAACACGCCGGGGACTTTCGATTTGGGACTGAGGAACGTCCCGCTCATCTGTTCATCGTCGATGTCGATTTGAATGCTTTCGCTTCTAGCCGTCATAGGATTTGACCGTTACGTACTTGAGTAGAAAATCACTGTTTTGCGCCGGCCCCCGGTACACCTCGATGGCGTCCACGGGCAGCGGCTGATCAATGTAGGTTTCCACCGAGGACACGCGGATCGCGCGCATTCCCGGGTCGTTGAGAAACGCCTGCAACGCTGCCACTTCAGCGCTGCTGGCGCCGCCCATGCGCCAGGACTGTTCGAGCACGCCGCTACGCTGTCTGCCGTCGCTGGCCAGCCCTTGGGCGATGTCGTAATTGCGCCGCGAGGCATAGAACCCGGGGTAGGCTTCATCGGCGGCACTGTCGAAGACCTGCGCTTGATGGATCGCCAGTTGCACATCATCCGCCAAATCCAGTTTCAGCAAATCATCATAGCCGCCCTGCACCACCAGCAGATTGGACCCGCCGTACACAGCCTCGCCGTGGGCGTCTTCGGTCAAGTATTGATCACCGCAGTAACTCAGCACTTTATTGCCGATGAAACTCTGACCGACGCTGTGGGTGACGACCTTATCCAGGTCCTGCTCCAGCACCACGCCCTCGCTGAACAAGTCTTTGGCTTCTGGGCGGGCGAGGATTTCATCGAACTGATCGAGGCTTTTGATCACTTCCTGCCCGCGTCCGGCGCACGCATGGATAGGCTTGAGACGAATCGGCCCGGCGTAGAGCAGATGCTCCGCCGCCGGTCGTGCATCTTCGAACGAGAACACGCTGAGGCCGTCGAGCACGACACTGCGCACCCGCTCGGAAAACAACGGCGCCCAGCCTTGCGGCGCGTGGGCCTGATAGCTCAACAAGCCGTGAGTTATGGCTTTGGTGCAGATGAAATCATGCTCGACATAGCCGCCCCACAAATCTTCCGGACCTTTGACACCCAATTGCCGAGCGGCCGCGGCGCCGACGAGCGTCTGGGTTGGCAGCAGGTAGAGATCGCGACCGCCATGCTCTTGCGGGTCGTAACTGCCGCCGAACTTGAGCCCGAGTATTTGCGCCAGCCAGCGAGCCAACGCGCGGTTGGTTTCAACTTCGTGCTGCGGCGCATCAGCGTGCACCGAATGAGCGACCACCAGTTTCTTGCAGTTTGCCGGGGTCATGCATCCCCCTTCAATCGGCGCTAGATGAATGTAGCTGGAGAGGTGCAGAGATCAGGCCAACGGTGCTTGCTGAAAAACGTTTTTCCAATCAAACGGTTGCAGCGTTGGTGATAGCAGGACGCCAGCTTCATTCTGCACGACCTCTACGGCATGCCCTGCAATTTGCACGATTTCAAGCATTGGGAAGTTCAACTGCAGGAGCGGCAGTTATCGGCTCGCCGCCACCGGCGTCACGCCGAATCGCGTCCGGTAATCACTCGGCGCCAGACCGGTGATTTTCTTGAACGTCGAACGGAATGCCCCCGGGTCCTGATAGCCCACCGTCCATGCAATGTGATCAATGGTGCCATTGGTGAACTCGAGCATTTCCCGGGCCTTGCCCACGCGCAAATGTTGGCAGTACTCCGTGGGCTTGAGCCCGGTGGCCGTGCGAAACCGACGCAGGAAGGTTCGTTCCTCCAGCCCTGCCCGCTCGGCCATTGCCGGCAGAGAAACGTCAGTGGCCCCGGTGCTTTGCAGCCAGTGCTGGACCTTGAGAATCGAGCCGTCGCCATGACTGAGGATCGGCGCGAAGTTGCTGCCGCACTCGCTCGCGCTGTCGCTGTGCTCGACCACCAGAAAACGCGCGGTGCCGGTGGCAATGCTCGGCCCCAGCAGGCGATCCACCAGACGCAACCCCAGCTCGGACCAGGCCATCAGCCCGGCCGTGGTGATCAGGTCGCCGTCGTCGACAATCGGTGTATCGGCCTTGAGCTTGATGGCCGGGTAACGCTCGGCAAAGGTCTTGGCCGAGGTCCAGTGGGTCGTCGCGCTGCGACCATCGAGCAGACCGCTTTCCGCCAGCAGAATCGAACCCACACAGACACCGCCCAAGGTGGCGCCGCTGGCGTGCTGCTGACGAATCCAGTCAATCAGCCCCTGCGGCGCCTGCCCTTCGGAGAACCCGGCAATCGACGGCGGAATCATCACCGCCACTAACGCACGCTCGGGGCCGGGATGGCTGTCGTAGATCCGCACCGGTGCCTGATCGCCCTCGACCTGCCAATGGCTGACGCGCAACAACGGCAAATGCGCGGCCTGATGCTCCGCGGCAATCCGGTTGGCCACCCCGAACAGGTCCGTCAACCCATGCACCGCCGCCATCTGCGCGCCGGGATAGATCAGCACACCCAGCTCGGCGATTGCCTTTTGTGCGTCCATTGTCAGTTTTCCCCCTTCAATTGTCGGTGCGGCCAATCCTCGAATGCCCTGCAAAAGCCAATACTTCATTCCACACCCAAACCGCACTTCGAGGAAACAGTCATGGCCAAGCAAGCACTCATCGTAGTCGATATCCAAAACGACTACTTCCCTCAAGGCAAGTGGCCGCTGGTCGGGGCCGATGCCGCCGCCGACAACGCCGTTCGCCTGCTCAAGGCCTTTCGCGAAGCCGGTGATTCGGTGGTGCACATCCGCCACGAATTCACCTCCGAGGACGCACCGTTTTTCACCCCGAACTCCGAAGGCGCCAAGCTTCACCCTAAAGTCCTCAACCAGGCCAATGAGCCGGTCGTACTCAAGCACTTCGTCAATTCGTTCCGCGAAACCGAACTGCAGTCCATCCTCGACGAGCAAGGCGTCAAGGAACTGGTGGTGGTCGGCAGCATGAGCCACATGTGCGTCGACGGCATCACCCGTGCGGCCAATGATCTGGGCTACAGCGTCATTGTAATTCATGACGCCTGTGCCTCCCGCGACCTGGAGTTCAACGGCACCACCGTCCCGGCGGCCCACGTACATGCCGCGTTCATGTCCGCGCTGGGCTTTGCCTACGCCGACGTGGTGTCCACTGACGAATTCCTCGCCCGTTAAGCGCCCGCCGCGCCATTCGACGGAAAAGGCCAACACAGGCATGAAGGTGTTCGCCAAAAGCTGATACGCAGCAAAAATATAAAAACCCATGGCGCCCATGCCATGGGTTTTTTATTGCCCGTGAGTCTGGACGATCTGCACCGAACGCAAGACCGCCAGAACCCAGGAAAGTCATGCCAAAGCCAACAATGGCCTCACTCCCAACGCGTCGATGGGGAGATTGCTTTGCTCAACGCCACTTTCGAGACATCTCACTGGAAGCCTGAACCATGAACAGCATGAACATCAGCACTGACAGCCTGACGAAAAAAACATCCCTGGGCCTCACCACCATGGCGATCGGGACCTACGGCATCTATGTCGCCCTCGCCGTTATCTACTTCTGGTTCGGCGGGATGAAGTTCACCCACTACGAAGCCCAGGGGCTGGTACCACTGGTCAGCAATAGTCCCTTCCTCGGTTGGGTCTACAACCTTTTCAGCGTGGACCTGTTTTCCAGTTTGCTTGGCGTTCTGGAGGTTTCGATCGGTGTATTGATTGCCGGTCGCCTGCTGTCGCCAAAGCTTTCCCTGATCGGCGGGGTTCTGTCAGCCGGACTGTTTTTCACTACGCTTAGCTTCATGTTCTCGACACCCGGCGTGATTGAACCCGGCCTTGGTTTCCCGGCCATTACAGTCGCACCAGGCCAGTTCCTGCTCAAGGACATCGGTTTGCTAGCCGCCTCCCTGTTCGTGGCAGGCCATTCGCTGACCAAACTGGAAACGACTTGAGCTGAAAACTTCATCCGCCGATGGCCTGAATCAGTTCGCTGCGTTCAGGTCATCAGCCTCAGAAAATGTGGCGCCCTCAATGGTCAGAGACTTCATCCAGTCCCGTGGGCTGCAGCCGGTCTTGCGGCGAAACGCCCGGGCCAGCGCTGACGGACTTTCATAGCCCACCTCATCGGCAATCAGCGTAATCGGCCGCCCTTCCCGAAGGCGCTTCTGCGCCAGACTGATCCGCCAGCTCAACAGATAATCCAACGGCGTTTGTCCCAGGACGGAACGGAAATGCGCCGCATACGCAGCGCGCGACATGTTGGACTCGTTCGCCAACTCGGCCACGGACCAGAGTCGTTGAGGCTGGTTATGCATCTGTATCAGCGAGCGCGCCAGGCGCAAATCGGCCAGTCCAGCCATCATGCCGGTGCTCAACTGCTGATGGTCGAGCAAGTGCCGAAACAGCAGGATGATCAACAGCTCGAACAAGCGATCAAGCACCGCCTCCCTGCCGCAATGCCCACCCGAGGCTTCACTGAACAGCCATCTCAAGGTGTCCGCCAGCAACGGAAGCTCCTCCAGAGGCAACACCAGCAGCTCGGGAAGCGACGCACAGATCGGATTGCTGATACCGCCATCGAACAGCATCGTTGCACATAACAACTGAGCGCCCTCATGCTCGTTAGCGATGAGTTGATGGCGGCTGGGGCGCGGTAGAAAAATCAGGCTCGGGCGAGTAAGCAGCACGCTACTTTTGCCGGGTCCCTTCAAGCCGACCGTGCCGGCCTGCAACAGGTGAATATGCCCGCGCAGGTCTGCGCCATCATAGGTGGACATCCCGCACAGCTTGCCGCTGTAAAACAGGTTTGCACGCACGCCGAACTGTGACAGCAACGTAGACAGGCGATCCATAGGGCAACTCGGCACAAGGTCTGGACACGTAGCAGAGTAACACCGCACGTCAGGGGTTGATCGGGCCTGACCTCAACAAGATTGCCCCGCTGAAAAAGCAAAAAGCCCGACTTCCATACGGAGGCCGGGCTTTTTCAGGTTCTATTCTTGGTGACAAGAATCAGAACGGGATATCGTCATCAAAGCTGTCGAAATCCGGAGCTGGCTGCGGTGCGGCCTGCTGTGGAGCCGGAGCCGAACGCTGTTGCGGAGCCGACTGCTGCGGACGCGGAGCCTGCTGGCGCGGAGCGGATTGCTGGTAGTTGTTACCGCCACCCTGGCCTTGCTGGTCGCCCTGAGGACGGCCACCCAGCAGTTGCATGGTGCCTTGCATGTCGACCACGATTTCAGTGGTGTAACGCTTGATACCGTCTTTTTCCCACTCGCGAGTCTGCAGTTTGCCTTCGATGTAGACCTGCGAACCTTTACGCAGGTACTCGCCAGCGATTTCTGCGACTTTGCCGAACATCGACACACGGTGCCATTCGGTTTTTTCGACTTTCTGACCGGTTTGCTTGTCGGTCCACTGTTCGCTGGTCGCCAGACTCAGGTTGGTCACGGCGTTGCCATTCGGCAGGTAACGAACTTCAGGATCCTGGCCGCAAGTGCCGACCAATATGACTTTGTTAACCCCACGGGCCATTACGTTCTCCTAGGCTACGCACGCTGCCCCGGCCGGGTTGTTCACCAGGCTCTCAAGGGTGGTGCGATCCAATAGTTCGGTGTCCAATTTGATGTAAATGGCCGCTTCATCAGCGACTATCACTGCATCTGTTACCCCTACGACGGCCTTCAGGCGCTCGACCAGACCCGCTTCGCGGATCGCCTCGGGCGACAACGGCAAGCGCAGGCTTGTCACGTAGGGAGGTTCACGCATGGTAACAGCAAAAACCAGCCAAAGTGCAGCCAGCCCGGCGCAACCGAGGAACACAACCGACAAACCGCCATGCTGGAACAACCAGCCGCCGAGGATCCCGCCGAGTGCCGAGCCAAGGAATTGACTGGTGGAGTAAACCCCCATCGCCGTGCCTTTGCCGCCTGCCGGTGAAACCTTGCTGATCAACGATGGCAACGAAGCTTCCAGCAGATTGAACGCGGTAAAGAACACCACCGTACCGATCACCAGAGCCCGCAAGCTATCGCCGAACTGCCAGAAGAATAGCTCAGTGAGCATCAGCGTCACGACGGCGCCGAGCAAAACTCGTTTCATTTTGCGTCGCTTCTCGCCGTAGATGATGAACGGAATCATGGCGAAGAACGAAATCAGCAGCGCGGTCAGGTACACCCACCAGTGCTGCTCCTTGGGCAGCCCGGCTTTTTCGACCAGCGCCAACGGCAAAGCAACGAAGCTCGACATCAACATCGCGTGCAAGACGAAAATGCCCAGGTCCAGGCGCAGCAGGTCCGGATGTTTCAGCGTCGGAATCAGCGCCTGGCGCGCCACACCGGATTCGCGGTGCTGCAATGGCCCGGTGGAGCGAGGCACCATGAACATCACAATGACAATGCCGAACAGCGCCATGCCGCCCGTGGCGAGGAACAGCCCGGACAGACCGAAAGCGCGGGTCAGCAACGGCCCGACCACCATCGCGACGGCAAACGACAGGCCGATGGTCATGCCGATCATGGCCATGGCCTTGGTCCTGTGCTGCTCGCGGGTCAAATCTGACAGCAATGCCATGACGGCGGCGGAAATCGCCCCCGCACCCTGCAGGATGCGACCGGCGATCACGCCCCAGATCGAATCGGCATTGGCCGCCAGCACGCTGCCGAGGGCGAACACGATCAACCCCAAGTAAATCACCGGGCGGCGGCCGATGCGGTCGGAAATGAAACCAAACGGTATCTGGAAAATCGCCTGGGTCAGGCCATAAGCGCCAATCGCCAGCCCGATCAGGGCCGGGGTCGCGCCTGCCAGGTCCATGCCGTAGGTCGCCAGTACCGGCAACACCATGAACATGCCAAGCATACGGAACGCGAACACCAAGGCCAGACCGCTCGCCGCGCGGGTCTCGCTGCCACTCATGCGTTCGCTGTGGGGATCGTGCATGGAAAAACCTCATGTGAACCGGCGGCGATTCTACCAGTCCCATCGATTGGCGGGGTATATCGCGACGCTTTGCCGCGTGTAGATGACAGAGCTTTCATGTAAGCCTGCAATGACATCATTCGATAGTGTGCATCCATCCAGTATTTGGCCGTATACTCCTACGTTTTCGACGCCCGCCAAGCGAGGCCACTTTGGACAAGATCCTGATTCGTGGGGCTCGAACCCACAACCTGAAGAATATCGACCTGACCCTGCCACGGGACAAGCTGATCGTCATCACCGGCCTCTCGGGCTCCGGCAAGTCGTCCCTGGCTTTCGACACCTTGTACGCCGAAGGTCAGCGCCGCTACGTCGAGTCGCTGTCGGCCTATGCCCGCCAGTTCCTGTCGATGATGGAAAAACCCGACGTCGACACCATTGAAGGCTTGTCGCCGGCGATCTCCATCGAACAGAAGTCGACCTCGCACAACCCGCGTTCGACCGTCGGCACCATTACCGAAATCTACGACTACCTACGCCTGCTTTATGCACGCGTGGGCATTCCGCGCTGCCCGGACCACGACATTCCGCTGGAAGCGCAGACCGTCAGCCAGATGGTCGATCTGGTCCTGGCCCAACCGGAGGGCAGCAAGCTGATGCTGCTGGCCCCGGTGATCCGCGAGCGCAAAGGCGAACACCTGTCGGTCTTTGAAGAGCTGCGCGCCCAGGGCTTTGTGCGTGCCCGGATCAACGGCAAGCTGTATGAGCTGGACGAAGCGCCCAAGCTCGACAAACAGAAGAAGCACACTATTGATGTCGTGGTCGACCGCTTCAAGGTCCGCGCCGACCTCCAACAGCGTCTGGCCGAATCCTTCGAGACCGCACTGAAGCTAGCGGACGGCATTGCCCTGGTGGCACCAATGGACGACGAGCCCGGCGAAGAGATGATCTTCTCCGCACGCTTCGCCTGCCCGATTTGCGGTCACGCCATCAGCGAACTCGAACCGAAACTGTTTTCCTTCAACAACCCGGCCGGCGCTTGCCCGACCTGCGATGGCCTGGGCGTGAAGCAATTCTTCGACATCAAGCGCCTCGTCAATGGCGAGCTAACGCTTGCCGAAGGTGCGATTCGCGGCTGGGACCGGCGCAACGTCTATTACTTCCAGATGCTCGGGTCGCTGGCATCCCACTACAAATTCAGCCTGGAAGTACCGTTCAACGAACTGCCAGCCGATCAGCAGAAATTCATCCTGCACGGCAGCGGCTCGCAAAACGTCGATTTCAAATACCTGAACGACCGTGGCGACATCGTCAAACGTTCGCATCCGTTCGAAGGCATCGTGCCGAACCTGGAGCGCCGCTACCGCGAAACCGAATCGGCATCGGTGCGCGAAGAACTGGCCAAGTTCCTCAGTACCCAGTCGTGCCCGGACTGCCGCGGCACCCGTTTGCGTCGTGAAGCGCGGCATGTATGGGTCGGTGAGAAAACCTTGCCGGCGGTCACCAATTTGCCGATCGGCGATGCCTGCGATTATTTCGGCGGGCTGAAACTGACCGGCCGTCGCGGGGAAATCGCTGACAAGATTCTCAAGGAAATCCGCGAACGCCTGCAGTTCCTGGTCAACGTCGGTCTCGACTACCTGTCGCTGGACCGCAGTGCCGACACCCTGTCCGGTGGCGAAGCTCAGCGTATTCGTCTGGCGAGCCAGATTGGCGCCGGCCTGGTAGGCGTCCTGTACATCCTCGACGAACCCTCGATCGGTCTGCATCAGCGCGACAACGACCGTTTGCTCGGTACCCTCAAGCACCTGCGTGATATCGGCAACACAGTAATCGTCGTCGAGCACGACGAAGATGCGATCCGTCTGGCCGACTACGTGGTGGATATCGGCCCGGGCGCAGGCGTCCATGGCGGCCATATCGTTGCCGAAGGTACGCCGGCCGAAGTCATGGCTCACCCTGACTCCCTGACCGGCAAGTACCTGTCGGGCCGGGTGAAAATCGAAGTGCCCGCCAAACGCACACCGCGCAACAAGAAGCTGTCGTTGTCGCTCAAGGGCGCACGTGGCAACAACCTGCGCAATGTCGATCTGGAAATTCCGATCGGCCTGCTGACCTGCGTCACCGGCGTGTCCGGCTCGGGTAAGTCAACGCTGATCAACAACACGCTCTTCCCGTTAAGCGCTACCGCTCTGAATGGCGCGACAACGCTGGAAGCCGCCGCTCATGACAGCATCAAGGGCCTGGAGCATCTGGACAAGGTCGTCGACATCGACCAGAGCCCGATTGGCCGTACGCCGCGCTCCAACCCGGCAACCTACACCGGCTTGTTCACACCGATTCGCGAACTGTTCGCCGGCGTGCCGGAATCACGTTCACGGGGTTATGGCCCGGGGCGTTTCTCGTTCAACGTCAAGGGCGGCCGCTGCGAAGCCTGCCAGGGCGATGGCTTGATCAAGGTAGAAATGCACTTTCTGCCCGACATCTATGTGCCTTGCGATGTGTGCAAGAGCAAGCGCTACAACCGTGAAACCCTTGAAATCAAATACAAGGGCAAGAGCATCCATGAAACCCTTGAGATGACCATCGAGGAAGCACGTGAGTTCTTCGACGCGGTTCCGGCTCTGGCGCGCAAGCTGCAAACGTTGATGGACGTCGGGTTGTCGTACATCAAGCTGGGACAATCGGCGACCACCCTGTCCGGTGGTGAGGCACAGCGGGTCAAACTCTCCCGCGAGCTCTCCAAGCGCGATACCGGCAAGACCCTGTACATCCTCGACGAGCCGACCACCGGCCTGCACTTCGCGGACATCCAGCAACTGCTGGACGTGTTGCATCGCCTGCGTGACCACGGCAACACCGTGGTAGTGATCGAACACAACCTGGACGTGATCAAGACCGCCGACTGGCTGGTCGATCTGGGGCCGGAGGGCGGTTCCAAGGGCGGCCAGATCATTGCAGTTGGGACACCGGAAGAAGTCGCCGAGATGAAGCAGTCTCATACGGGTTATTACCTGAAACCGCTGTTGGAGCGGGATCGGGCTTAACCGGCTCCATGAAAAAGCCCCTGTCACTTCATCAGTGACAGGGGCTTTTTTGTATCTGCTGCAATCAGGTGTGAGATTGCAGGTAGTTCTCAAGACCGATCAGCTTGATCAGGCCCAACTGCTTCTCCAGCCAGTAGGTATGATCTTCTTCAGTGTCATTGAGCTGAACACGTAGAATTTCACGGCTGACGTAGTCGTTGTGCTGCTCGCAGAGTTCAATGCCTTTGCACAATGCCGCACGGACTTTGTACTCAAGACGCAGATCCGCTTCGAGCATCTCCGGTACGGTGGTGCCGACATCCAGATCGTCGGGACGCATGCGCGGTGTGCCTTCAAGCATCAGGATCCGACGCATCAAAGCATCGGCGTGCCCTGCTTCTTCTTCCATCTCGTGGTTGATACGTTCGTAGAGCTTGGTGAAACCCCAGTCCTCATACATCCGCGAATGGACGAAATATTGATCACGCGCGGCCAATTCGCCGGTCAGCAACGTGTTGAGGTAATCGATAACGTCTGGGTGGCCTTGCATCGCCCTACATCTCCCTGCTTTAAAGTCTGTAGTTTGAACCAACCCGCCCATAACGTCACTCGCCAGACGCAATAAAAGCGAAGATATTCTGAGAAAAGCAGCTGAAATAACGCAAAAACCGCCCAAATAAGGGCGGTTCTGCTTCTCATTTAGACTTCGTTAAGCTGTACGTTGAGCCGCTTTGCGATTGCTTCTCCATACGCCGGATCGGCCTTGAAGAAATGCTGCAACTGACGATCAACCACGTCACTCGACACACCTGCCATGGCTCCAGCAATGTTGCTGACCAACAAGTTCTTCTGTTCATCGCTCATCAGACGGAACAGAGCACCGGCGTGGCTGTAGTAGTCGGTGTCCTCACGGTGATCGTAACGATCGGCAGCGCCGCTCAGTGCCAACGCGGGCTCCGCATAACGAGGCGCCTGTTTAGGCGACTCAACGTAGCTGTTTGGCTCGTAGTTCGGAGCTGCACCGCCATTGCTACCAAAAGCCATCGAGCCATCGCGCTGGTAGGTGTTTACCGGACTGCGCGGTGCATTCACCGGCAACTGCTGATGATTGGTGCCGACACGGTAGCGATGCGCATCCGCATAGGCGAATACACGACCTTGCAGCATGCGATCCGGCGACAGGCCAACACCCGGCACCATGTTGCTAGGGCCGAAAGCCGCTTGCTCCACTTCAGCAAAATAATTGAGCGGGTTGCGATTGAGCTCCAGCTCGCCGACTTCGATCAGCGGAAACTCTTTCTGCGACCAGGTTTTGGTGACATCAAACGGGTTTTCATAATGAGCGGCAGCCTGATCTTCCGTCATGATCTGGATGCACACACGCCATTTCGGGAAGTCGCCGCGCTCGATAGCCTCAAACAGGTCACGCTGAGCGTAATCCGGATCAGTCCCCGCCAGACGCGCGGCATCGGCCGGTGCCAGGTTCTTGATGCCCTGCTGGGTCTTGTAGTGCCACTTCACCCAATGACGCTCACCGCCGGCACTGATGAGGCTATAGGTGTGGCTACCGAAGCCGTGCATGTGACGGTAACCATCGGGGATGCCGCGATCCGAAAACAGGATGGTGACCTGGTGCAGCGCCTCTGGAGAATGCGACCAGAAATCCCACATCGCCTGAGCGCTTTTGAGATTGCTCTGCGGCAGACGTTTTTGAGTGTGGATAAAGTCCGGGAATTTCAGCGGATCACGAATGAAGAACACAGGCGTATTGTTGCCAACAATGTCCCAATTACCTTCTTCGGTGTAGAACTTCAGGGCGAAGCCGCGTGGGTCTCGCTCAGTGTCAGCCGAACCACGCTCACCACCCACGGTGGAGAAACGCAGAAACGTCGGAGTCTGCTTGCCAACAGCCTCGAACAGCTTGGCGCTGGTGTACTGAGTGATATCGCGCGTCACCGTGAACGTACCGTACGCGCCCGAGCCTTTCGCGTGAACGCGGCGCTCTGGAATGTTTTCGCGGTTGAAGTGGGCGAGCTTCTCGATCAGGTGGAAGTCGTCGAGCAGCAGCGGGCCACGAGGGCCAGCGGAACGGGAATTCTGGTTATCGGCGACAGGAGCGCCACCGGCGGTGGTAAGCGTTTTATTTTGGCTCATGCGATCTCTTCCTTTGTCAGTCTTGAACTGCCGGCTAAGCGGCTGAAAGGAAGTATTGATGATCGAGATGACATCTTCTAATTCATTGACTGATGCCAATCGATAGAAAAAACCTAATCAAACCTTTGCTTCATCACTTTTCGAACAGACACAAAAAACCGGGCACTAGGCCCGGTCCTTTGTTTCAGACTGACGTCTTACTCGGCGGATACAGCTTCGCCAGCAGTAGCACGATCAACCAACTCGACGTACGCCATAGGCGCGTTGTCGCCAGCGCGGAAACCGCACTTGAGGATGCGCAGGTAGCCACCCTCACGGGTAGCGTAACGCTTGCCCAGGTCGTTGAAGAGCTTACCAACGATAGCTTTCGAACGAGTACGGTCGAAAGCCAGACGACGGTTAGCAACACTGTCTGTCTTAGCCAAAGTGATCAGCGGCTCAGCAACGCGGCGCAGTTCTTTAGCTTTTGGCAGAGTAGTTTTGATCAGCTCGTGCTCGAACAGCGACACCGCCATGTTTTGGAACATGGCCTTGCGGTGCGAGCTGGTGCGGCTGAGGTGACGACCACTTTTACGATGACGCATGGTTCATTCCTTACCAAACACTACGTTCGGTGATTACGACGATCAGGCAGTCGCCTTGTCGTCCTTCTTAAGACTTGCAGGCGGCCAGTTGTCGAGGCGCATGCCGAGGGACAGACCGCGGGAGGCCAGAACGTCCTTGATTTCAGTCAAGGATTTCTTGCCCAGGTTCGGAGTCTTCAACAGTTCTACTTCGGTACGCTGAATCAGGTCGCCGATGTAGTAAATGTTTTCCGCCTTAAGGCAGTTAGCCGAACGTACAGTCAGTTCCAGATCGTCAACCGGGCGAAGCAGGATCGGATCGATCTCGTCTTCCTGCTCGATAACCACTGGCTCACTGTCACCTTTGAGGTCGACGAACGCAGCCAACTGCTGTTGCAGGATGGTTGCAGCACGACGGATAGCCTCTTCCGGGTCCAGAGTACCGTTGGTTTCCAGATCAATAACCAGCTTGTCCAGGTTAGTACGCTGCTCGACACGGGCGTTTTCCACCACGTAAGCGATACGGCGAACCGGGCTGAACGAAGAGTCAAGCTGCAAGCGACCGATGCTGCGGCTTTCGTCTTCATCGCTCTGACGCGAGTCGGCTGGTTCATAACCACGACCACGAGCTACTACGAGCTTCATGTTCAGGGCGCCGTTAGACGCCAGGTTAGCGATTACGTGATCGGGGTTAACGATCTCGACATCATGATCCAGCTGAATATCGGCAGCGGTAACCACCCCCGAACCCTTCTTCGACAAGGTCAGCGTAACTTCGTCACGGCCGTGCAGCTTGATAGCCAGACCTTTAAGGTTCAACAGGATTTCAATTACGTCTTCCTGTACACCTTCGATGGCGCTGTACTCGTGGAGCACACCGTCAATCTCGGCCTCGACAACTGCACAGCCAGGCATTGAGGACAACAGGATGCGGCGCAGCGCGTTGCCCAGGGTGTGGCCAAAACCACGCTCGAGAGGCTCGAGAGTGATCTTGGCGCGGGTTGGACTGACAACCTGCACATCAATGTGGCGGGGTGTCAGGAACTCATTTACCGAAATCTGCATGGATGCACCTATTTTCTAGCCCTTACTTGGAGTAGAGCTCGACAATCAGGCTTTCGTTGATGTCGGCGGACAGATCACTGCGAGCTGGAACGTTCTTGAAAACGCCCGACTTCTTCTCAGTGTCTACTTCTACCCATTCTACGCGGCCACGTTGGGCACACAGATCGAGAGCTTGGACAATGCGAAGTTGGTTTTTTGCTTTCTCGCGAACAGCGACCACGTCACCAGCACGAACCTGGTAGGACGGAACGTTAACGGTCTGACCGTTTACGCTGATCGACTTGTGCGATACCAGCTGACGGGATTCGGCACGAGTCGAACCAAAGCCCATACGGTATACAACGTTGTCCAGACGGCATTCGAGCAGTTGCAGCAGGTTTTCACCGGTTGCACCTTTCTTGCCAGCAGCTTCTTTGTAGTAGCCGCTGAATTGACGCTCGAGAACGCCGTAGATACGACGGACCTTCTGCTTTTCACGCAGTTGGGTGCCGTAGTCGGACTGGCGACCGCGGCGTTGGCCGTGGATACCAGGTGCTGCTTCAATGTTGCACTTCGATTCGATCGCGCGCACGCCGCTCTTCAGGAAGAGATCGGTGCCTTCGCGACGAGCGAGTTTGCATTTTGGACCAATGTAACGAGCCATTCTTTACAATCTCCTGGATTACACGCGGCGCTTCTTCGGCGGACGGCACCCGTTGTGCGGGATTGGCGTCACGTCGGTGATGCTGGCGATCTTGTAGCCACAGCCGTTCAAAGCGCGGACTGCGGATTCACGACCTGGACCTGGACCTTTGACGTTAACGTCGAGGTTTTTCAGGCCGTATTCCAGCGCAGCTTGACCAGCACGTTCAGCAGCTACTTGAGCAGCAAACGGGGTGGACTTGCGGGAACCGCGGAAACCCGAACCACCGGAGGTAGCCCAGGAAAGAGCGTTACCTTGACGGTCGGTAATGGTCACGATGGTGTTGTTAAAAGATGCATGGATGTGGGCGATGCCATCAACCACTGTCTTTTTAACTTTTTTACGAGGACGAGCAGCAGGTTTTGCCATGATTAAATTCCTGTCGATTCGCTGGGGCGATTACTTGCGGATCGGCTTACGCGGACCTTTACGGGTACGCGCGTTGGTCTTGGTACGCTGACCGCGTACTGGAAGACCACGACGATGACGCAGACCGCGATAGCAACCGAGGTCCATCAAGCGCTTGATTTTCATGTTGATTTCGCGACGCAGGTCACCTTCAGTGGTGAACTTCGCCACTTCGCCACGCAGCTGTTCAATTTGCTCGTCGCTCAGATCTTTGATCTTTGCTGCTGGGTTTACCCCAGTCTCTGCACAAATTTTCTGTGCAGTAGTGCGACCAACACCATAGATGTAGGTCAGCGAGATAACAGTATGCTTGTTATCTGGAATGTTAACGCCTGCAATACGGGCCATTCAGTGGGACTCCAATTGACAGCTACCTACGCCCCGGAAGCCAAGAAATAGGGCGCGAGATAATATCGCTGTAATAACAAATAATCAACCCGGTAGCGCACTAGCTACCGGGCTTGAAGCACAATCACACTCAGCCTTGGCGCTGTTTGTGACGCGGTTCCGCGCTGCAAATTACTCGAACAACACCTTCGCGGCGAATAATCTTGCAGTTACGGCACAGCTTTTTCACCGATGCACGAACTTTCATCACCAACTCCTCGAACCTTATGGGTACTCAGCGCAACATGCCGCTGCCGTAACCCTTCAGGTTGGCTTTCTTCATCAGGGATTCGTACTGGTGCGAAACGAGGTGCGATTGTACTTGGGACATGAAGTCCATCACAACCACGACGACGATCAGCAACGAGGTCCCGCCAAGGTAGAACGGAACGTTGGCTGCAACCACCAGGAACTGGGGCAACAGGCACACGGCCGTCATGTAAAGAGCACCGAACATGGTCAAGCGAGTCAGAACGCCATCAATGTAGCGCGCAGACTGCTCACCAGGACGGATGCCCGGAATAAAGGCACCGGACTTCTTCAGGTTTTCCGCTACGTCTTTCGGATTGAACATCAACGCCGTATAGAAGAAGCAGAAGAAAATAATCCCTGCACTAAACAGCAGAATATTCAACGGCTGACCAGGAGCGATCGACTGCGAGATGTCCTGCAACCAGCCCATACCTTCAGACTGACCGAACCAGGCACCCAACGAAGCCGGGAACAGCAAAATGCTGCTCGCGAAAATAGCCGGAATAACGCCGGCCATGTTCACCTTCAGCGGCAAGTGGCTAGTCTGCGCAGCAAACACCTTACGGCCTTGCTGACGCTTGGCGTAGTGAACAGCAATACGACGCTGACCACGCTCAATGAACACCACGAAACCGATAATCGCTACTGCCAGCAAACCGATGGCAACCAGGGCGAAGATGTTGATATCACCCTGACGTGCAGACTCGAAAGACTGCCCGATCGCTCTCGGAAGACCGGCGACGATACCCGAAAAAATCAACATCGAGATACCGTTGCCAACACCACGCTCAGTAATCTGCTCACCCAGCCACATCATGAACATCGCACCAGCCACAAAAGTGGATACCGCGACGAAATGGAAGCCAAAGTCACCAGTGAACGCAACGCCCTGCCCCGCCAGACCAATGGACATGCCAATAGCCTGGACGAGAGCGAGGACGACAGTGCCGTAGCGGGTGTACTGGCTGATCTTGCGACGGCCAGCTTCACCTTCCTTCTTCAACTGCTCCAGCTGCGGGCTGACGGCTGTCATCAACTGCATGATGATCGATGCCGAAATGTACGGCATGATCCCCAGTGCAAAGATGCTCATCCGCTCCAGCGCGCCGCCGGAAAACATGTTGAACAAGCTAAGAATGGTCCCCTCATTCTGTCGAAACAGGTCCGCGAGTCGGTCCGGGTTGATACCTGGAACCGGGATGTGTGCGCCTATTCGGTAGACGATAATCGCCAGGAACAGAAAACGCAGACGAGCCCAGAGTTCAGACATACCGCCTTTGCCGAGCGCAGAGAGAGCACCTTGCTTAGCCATTTATTCCTCGAACTTGCCGCCAGCTGCTTCGATAGCCGCACGCGCACCTTTGGTGGCGCCGATTCCCTTGCCGATAGTGACAGCGCGAGTCACTTCACCGGACAGCATGATTTTCACACGCTGTACGTTGACGTTGATCACGTTGGCATCTTTCAGGGACTGCACGGTGACGATGTCGCCTTCCACTTTAGCCAGCTCGGACAGACGCACTTCTGCGCGGTCCATGGCTTTCAGGGAAACGAAACCGAACTTCGGCAGGCGACGATGCAGCGGCTGTTGACCGCCTTCAAAGCCTGGAGCAATGGTGCCACCGGAGCGGGAGGTTTGACCTTTGTGGCCACGGCCACCAGTCTTACCCAAACCACTACCGATACCACGGCCCGGACGATGCTTTTCGCGACGGGAACCCGGCGCTGGACTCAGATCATTGAGTTTCATCGATTAACCCTCGACACGCAGCATGTAGTAAGCCTTGTTGATCATCCCGCGATTCTCGGGAGTATCCTGGACTTCTACAGTGTGACCGATGCGACGCAGACCCAGACCCTTAACGCACAGTTTGTGGTTAGGGATGCGGCCGGTCATGCTTTTGATCAGCGTTACTTTTACGGTAGCCATGATCAGAAGATCTCCTTGACGCTTTTGCCACGCTTGGCGGCAATGGATTCAGGAGACTGCATTGCTTTCAAACCCTTGAAAGTGGCGTGAACCACGTTTACCGGGTTAGTCGAGCCGTAGCACTTGGCCAGAACGTTCTGAACGCCAGCAACTTCGAGGACAGCACGCATAGCGCCGCCAGCGATGATACCGGTACCTTCAGAAGCAGGCTGCATGTACACCTTCGAAGCGCCGTGTGCGGACTTCATTGCGTACTGCAGAGTGGTGCCGTTCAGATCAACCTGGATCATGTTGCGGCGAGCAGCTTCCATTGCCTTCTGGATCGCAGCAGGCACTTCACGCGACTTGCCACGGCCGAAGCCAACACGGCCCTTACCATCACCAACCACGGTCAACGCGGTGAAGGTGAAGATACGGCCGCCTTTAACGGTTTTGGCTACGCGGTTAACTTGAACCAGCTTCTCGATGTAGCCTTCGTCGCGCTTTTGGTCGTTATTTGACATAACTTAGAACTCCAGCCCAGCTTCACGAGCAGCATCAGCCAGCGCTTTAACGCGGCCGTGGTACTTGAAGCCAGAGCGGTCGAAAGCCACCTGCGAGACGCCAGCGGCCTTAGCACGCGTAGCGACCAGCTGGCCAACCTTAGTGGCCGCGTCGATGTTGCCAGTGGCGCCATCACGCAGTTCTTTATCCAAAGTCGAGGCAGATGCCAGGACTTTGTTGCCGTCGGCCGAAATGACCTGGGCGTAGATGTGCTGCGAAGAGCGGAACACGCAGAGACGCACGACTTCGAGTTCGTGCATTTTCAGGCGTGCTTTGCGAGCGCGACGCAGTCGAGTAACTTTTTTGTCGGTCATTTGCTATGCCCTACTTCTTCTTGGCTTCTTTACGACGGACGACTTCGTCCGCGTAGCGCACACCTTTGCCTTTGTACGGCTCTGGTGGACGGAAGTCGCGGATCTCGGCGGCCACTTGACCTACCAGCTGCTTGTCGATGCCCTTGATCAGGATATCGGTCTGGCTAGGAGTCTCAGCGGTGATGCCTTCCGGCAGTTCGTAATCCACTGGGTGCGAGAAGCCAAGAGCCAGGTTCAGCACTGTGCCTTTAGCTTGCGCTTTGTAACCAACACCGACCAGCTGGAGCTTGCGCTCGAAGCCTTGGCTTACGCCTTGGACCATGTTGTTTACCAACGCACGAGTGGTACCAGCCATTGCGCGAGTCTGTTGATCGCCATTGCGAGCAGCGAAACGCAGCTCACCGGCTTCTTCAACGATCTCAACGGACGAATGGATGTTCAGTTCGAGAGTGCCCTTGGCACCCTTCACCGAAAGCTGTTGGCCTGCGAATTTTACTTCGACACCGGCTGGCAGCTTAACGGGGTTCTTAGCGACGCGAGACATGCTTATCCCCCCTTAGAACACAGTGCAAAGAACTTCGCCGCCGACACCGGCAGCGCGCGCAGCACGATCAGTCATCACACCCTTGTTGGTGGAGACGATAGACACACCGAGACCGCCACGAACTTTCGGCAGATCTTCGACGGACTTGTACTGACGCAGGCCTGGACGGCTAACGCGCTTCACTTCTTCGATAACCGGACGGCCTTCGAAATATTTCAGCTCGATAGACAGCAGTGGTTTGATTTCGCTGCTGATCTGATAACCCGCAATGTAACCTTCGTCCTTCAGGACTTTGGCAACAGCTACCTTCAAAGTAGAAGATGGCATGCTTACGACGGACTTTTCAGCCATCTGGGCATTACGGATTCGAGTTAGCATGTCCGCTAACGGGTCCTGCATACTCATGGGCTAGACGCTCCTAATACAGAAAAATTAGCCTTGCGGCTACTACGTGTCGCCGAGAATCTCCGAGCGTATAAAACACGGGCTCAGGCGAGCCGGGTATTCTAGACACACCCCAGAAATGAATCAAGCCCCAAAAGGGGCTTGATTCAGATTCAAGGCCACCGGTGGTCAGGATCTTGCGAACCCGAGCACCGAGACTTTGACAGTACTTACCAGCTGGCTTTAACCAGACCTGGTACGTCACCACGCATTGCCGCTTCACGCAGTTTGTTACGGCCGAGGCCGAACTTGCGGTAAACGCCGTGTGGACGACCAGTCAGGCGGCAGCGGTTACGCATGCGCGAAGCGCTTGCGTCACGTGGCTGCTTCTGCAGGGCAACTGTAGCTTCCCAACGTGCTTCTGGACTTGCGTTCAGATCAACGATGATTGCTTTCAGTGCTGCACGCTTCTTGGCGTACTTGGCAACCGTGAGCTGACGCTTCAGCTCGCGGTTTTTCATGCTCATCTTGGCCATGGTCCTACTCCAATCAGTTGCGGAACGGGAATTTGAACGCACGCAGCAGAGCGCGGCCTTCATCATCGTTCTTGGCAGTGGTGGTCAGGGTGATGTCCAGACCGCGGAGAGCATCGATCTTGTCGTAGTCGATTTCCGGGAAGATGATCTGCTCTTTTACGCCCATGCTGTAGTTACCACGACCATCGAAGGACTTGGCATTCAGGCCGCGGAAGTCGCGAACCCGAGGCAGGGAGATCGACAGCAGACGATCCAGGAACTCGTACATACGCTCACGGCGCAGGGTCACTTTGACGCCGATCGGCCAACCTTCACGGACTTTAAAGCCAGCGATGGATTTGCGAGCGTAGGTCACAACGACTTTCTGGCCGGTGATCTTTTCCAGGTCAGCAACAGCGTGCTCGATGACTTTTTTGTCGCCGATCGCTTCGCCCAGACCCATGTTCAGGGTGATTTTGGTAACGCGCGGAACTTCCATCACGTTCGAAAGCTTAAGTTCTTCCTTAAGTTTCGGAGCAATTTCCTTCCGGTAAATCTCTTTTAGTCGTGCCATGGTCTCATCTACCTAGCAGTGTTCAAGCATCAACCGCTTTTTGGGTCGACTTGAAGACACGAATTTTCTTGCCGTCTTCTACTTTGAAACCAACGCGGTCAGCCTTGTTGGTTTCGCCGTTGAAAATGGCGACGTTAGAAGCATCCAGCGGAGCTTCTTTCTCGACGATACCGCCCTGCACGCCCGACATCGGGTTAGGCTTGGTATGACGCTTGACCAGGTTCAGACCACCAATAACCAGACGGTTGTTAGCGAGAACCTTAAGCACCTTACCGCGCTTACCTTTGTCTTTGCCGGCGATCACGATGATCTCGTCGTCACGACGAATCTTTTGCATGTCGGATCTCCTTACAGCACTTCTGGGGCGAGCGAGACGATCTTCATGAACTTCTCAGTACGAAGTTCACGGGTCACTGGCCCAAAGATACGGGTGCCGATCGGCTCTTGCTTGTTGTTCAGAAGAACAGCAGCGTTGCCATCAAAGCGGATAATGGAGCCATCAGCACGGCGTACACCGTGACGAGTGCGGACTACAACAGCAGTCATCACTTGGCCTTTTTTCACTTTACCGCGAGGAATTGCTTCCTTGACGGTAACTTTGATGATGTCACCGATACCAGCGTAACGACGATGGGAGCCACCCAGCACCTTGATGCACATAACACGGCGAGCGCCGCTGTTATCGGCCACATCGAGCATGGATTGAGTCTGAATCATATAATTTCTCCGACCCCTAGTCCTTAGACTTCCACAGCGCGTTCGAGAACATCAACCAGCGCCCAAGACTTGGTCTTGGCCAAAGGACGAGTTTCACGAATAGTGACTTTGTCGCCGATGTGGCACTGATTGGTTTCGTCGTGCGCGTGCAGCTTAGTCGAACGCTTAACGTATTTACCGTAGATCGGGTGCTTAACGCGACGCTCGATCAGAACGGTGATGGTTTTGTCCATCTTGTCGCTGACAACACGGCCAGTCAGCGTACGGACAGTTTTTTCGGCTTCAGCCATGATTACTTACCTGCCTGCTGGTTGAGCACAGTCTTCACGCGAGCGATGTCACGCTTAACTTGCGAGAGCAGATGAGACTGCCCCAACTGGCCAGTTGCTTTCTGCATACGCAGATTGAACTGGTCGCGCAGCAGGCCGAGCAGTTGCTCGTTCAGCTGCTCTGCGGATTTTTCACGAAGTTCATTCGCTTTCATCACATCACCGTCCGTTTAACAAAGGAGGTGGCGAGCGGCAGCTTTGCAGCAGCCAGGGCGAAAGCCTCACGCGCCAGCTCTTCAGAAACACCCTCGATTTCATACAGGACTTTGCCTGGCTGAATCTGGGCAACCCAGTATTCCACGTTACCCTTACCTTTACCCATCCGCACTTCGAGAGGCTTCTTGGAGATCGGCTTGTCCGGGAATACACGGATCCAGATCTTGCCGCCACGTTTTACGTGACGGGTCAGAGCACGACGCGCTGACTCGATCTGACGAGCGGTGAGACGACCACGAGCTACAGACTTCAGCGCGAACTCGCCGAAGCTGACTTTGCTACCGCGCAATGCCAGGCCACGGTTGTGACCAGTCATTTGCTTGCGGAACTTCGTACGCTTTGGTTGCAACATTTGGCGTACCCCTTACTTAGCAGCTTTTTTACGAGGCGCTGGTGCTTGTGGTTTCAGTTCTTCTTGGCGACCACCAATTACTTCGCCTTTGAAGATCCAAACCTTTACACCGATCACACCGTAAGTGGTGTGAGCTTCGTAGTTGGCATAGTCGATGTCGGCACGCAGGGTGTGCAGTGGCACACGACCTTCGCGATACCATTCAGTACGTGCGATTTCAGCACCGCCGAGACGACCGCTCACTTGGATTTTGATGCCTTTGGCACCAATGCGCATGGCGTTCTGTACAGCGCGCTTCATAGCGCGACGGAACATTACGCGACGCTCCAGCTGCTGAGCTACGCTCTGCGCAACCAGCATACCGTCGAGTTCCGGCTTGCGGATCTCTTCGATATTGATGTGCACAGGCACACCCATTTGCTTGGTCAGGTCCTGACGCAGTTTCTCAACATCTTCACCTTTCTTCCCGATAACGATACCTGGACGAGCGGTGTGGATGGTGATACGTGCAGTTTGGGCCGGACGATGGATATCGATACGGCTTACGGACGCGCTTTTTAGTTTGTCTTGGAGATACTCACGCACCTTCAGATCAGCGAACAAGTAGTCCGCATAAGTCCGACCGTCTGCGTACCAGACGGAGGTGTGCTCCTTGACGATTCCCAGGCGAATGCCAATGGGATGTACTTTCTGACCCATCTCTTCGACTCCGTTACTTGTCAGCAACCTTGACAGTGATATGGCAAGACCGCTTGACGATGCGATCAGCACGGCCTTTGGCACGTGGCATGATGCGCTTCAGCGAACGCCCTTCGTTGACGAAAACGGTGCTGACCTTCAGGTCATCAACGTCTGCGCCTTCGTTATGCTCGGCGTTGGCTACGGCCGACTCCAGCACTTTCTTCATGATCTCGGCGGCTTTCTTACTGCTGAAAGCCAACAGGTTGAGCGCTTCGCCCACCTTCTTCCCGCGGATCTGGTCGGCGACCAAGCGGGCTTTCTGGGCGGAGATTCGAGCGCCCGACAACTTAGCGGCTACTTCCATTTCCTAACCCCTTAACGCTTGGCTTTCTTGTCTGCCACGTGCCCACGATAAGTGCGGGTACCGGCGAACTCGCCCAGTTTGTGGCCGACCATGTCTTCGTTAACGAGAACTGGGACGTGTTGACGACCGTTGTGTACTGCGATGGTCAGACCGACCATTTGTGGCAGGATCATCGAACGACGCGACCAGGTTTTAACTGGTTTGCGATCGTTCTTTTCCGCCGCCACTTCGATCTTCTTCAGTAGGTGAAGATCGATAAAAGGACCTTTTTTCAGAGAACGTGGCACTGTCGTATCCCTCTATTTACTTGCGACGACGGACGATCATTTTGTCGGTACGCTTATTACCACGAGTCTTCGCGCCCTTAGTCGGGAAGCCCCATGGCGATACCGGATGACGACCACCAGAGGTACGACCTTCACCACCACCATGTGGGTGGTCAACCGGGTTCATGGCAACACCACGAACGGTTGGGCGAACGCCACGCCAGCGTTTGGCACCAGCTTTACCCAGCGAACGCAGGCTGTGCTCGGAGTTCGAGACTTCGCCCAGGGTCGCGCGGCACTCAGCCAGCACTTTACGCATCTCACCAGAACGCAGACGCAGGGTCACGTAGACACCTTCACGAGCGATCAGCTGAGCCGAAGCACCAGCGGAACGAGCGATCTGAGCGCCTTTACCTGGCTTCAATTCGATGCCGTGTACGGTAGAACCGACTGGAATGTTGCGCAGTTGCAGAGCGTTGCCTGGCTTGATTGGAGCCAGGGCACCTGCGATCAGCGTGTCGCCAGCACTCACGCCTTTAGGGGCGATGATGTAGCGGCGCTCGCCGTCTGCGTAGCAGAGCAGTGCGATGTGAGCAGTACGGTTTGGATCGTATTCGATACGCTCGACAGTGGCGACGATGCCATCTTTGTCGTTGCGACGGAAATCGACCATACGGTAATGCTGCTTATGACCACCACCGATGTGACGAGTGGTAATACGGCCATTGTTGTTACGACCACCAGTCTTCGACTTCTTCTCGAGCAGCGGTGCGTGAGGAGCGCCTTTATGCAGCTCCTGGTTGACCACCTTGACCACAAAACGGCGGCCAGGGGAAGTCGGTTTGCATTTAACGATTGCCATGATGCACCCCTTCCTTACTCAGCACTGCTGCTGAAATCGAGATCTTGGCCTGGCTGAAGGGAGATAACTGCCTTCTTCCAGTCATTACGCTTGCCCAGACCGCGAGCAGTGCGCTTGCTCTTACCCAGAACATTCAGGGTAGTAACACGCTCTACTTTCACGCTGAACAGGCTTTCGACGGCCTTCTTGATTTCCAGCTTGGTTGCATCAGTAGCAACCTTGAAAACGAACTGGCCTTTCTTGTCTGCCAGAACCGTAGCCTTCTCGGAAACGTGCGGGCCAAGCAGAACTTTAAATACGCGTTCCTGGTTCATCCCAGCAGCTCCTCGAATTTCTTCACGGCCGACACGGTGATCAACACCTTGTCGTATGCGATCAGACTAACTGGATCGGAACCTTGCACGTCACGTACATCTACGTGTGGCAGGTTACGAGCAGCCAGGTACAGGTTCTGATCAACAGCGTCCGACACGATCAGAACGTCGGTCAGGCTCATGTTGTTCAGTTTGCCCAGCAGGTCTTTGGTTTTCGGCGTTTCAACGGCGAAATCCTGAACCACGACCAGACGATCAGTACGCACCAGCTCAGCAAGGATGGAACGCATTGCTGCGCGATACATCTTCTTGTTCAGCTTCTGGGAGTGATCCTGAGGACGAGCTGCGAAAGTGGTACCGCCGCCACGCCAGATTGGGCTACGGATAGTACCGGCACGAGCACGGCCAGTACCTTTCTGACGCCATGGGCGCTTACCGCCACCACGAACGTCGGAACGGGTCTTTTGCTGCTTGCTACCTTGACGGCCGCCGGCCATGTAGGCCACGACTGCTTGGTGAACCAGCGTCTCGTTGAATTCGCCGCCAAATGTCAGTTCGGAAACTTCGATCGCTTGAGCGTCATTTACATTTAATTGCATGTCAGCTTCCCCTTAACCGCGAGCCTTGGCTGCTGGACGTACAACCAAGTTGCCGCCAGTAGCGCCAGGAACAGCGCCCTTGACCAACAACAGATTGCGTTCAGCGTCCACGCGCACTACTTCGAGGGACTGCACGGTCACGCGCTCAGCGCCCATATGACCGGACATTTTTTTGCCCTTGAATACACGACCAGGAGTCTGGCACTGGCCGATAGAGCCTGGAACGCGGTGGGATACGGAGTTACCGTGGGTGTTATCTTGCCCGCGGAAATTCCAACGCTTGATCGTACCCTGGAAGCCTTTACCTTTGGACTGACCGGTTACATCAACCAGCTGACCAGCGGCGAAGATTTCAGCGTTGATCAGATCGCCGGCCTGGTACTCGCCTTCTTCAAGGCGGAATTCCATTACGGTACGACCAGCGGCAACGTTCGCTTTAGCGAAGTGGCCAGCCTGAGCTGCTGTTACACGCGAAGCACGACGCTCGCCGACAGTGACTTGCACTGCACGATAGCCATCGGTCTCTTCAGTTTTGAACTGGGTGACGCGATTCGGCTCGATCTCAATGACCGTGACCGGAATGGAGACACCTTCTTCGGTGAAAATACGGGTCATACCGCATTTACGACCGACTACACCAATAGTCATGTTGTAAACCTCATGAGTGTACGGGGCTTTCACCCGCTATGGCCGCCCATTTCAGAGCGTTACACGACTAAGACCGAGTCTTAGCCGAGGCTGATCTGCACTTCCACACCGGCCGCAAGATCAAGCTTCATAAGAGCATCAACGGTTTTATCCGTTGGCTGGACGATGTCCAGTACGCGCTTATGAGTACGGATCTCGTACTGGTCACGCGCGTCTTTGTTGACGTGCGGGGAGACCAGAACGGTGAACCGCTCTTTACGGGTAGGCAGTGGAATTGGACCACGCACTTGAGCACCAGTACGTTTCGCGGTTTCCACGATTTCCTGGGTTGATTGGTCGATCAGGCGATGGTCGAAAGCCTTCAACCTGATACGGATTTGCTGATTTTGCATTGGATTTCAGACTCCGGCTGCTATTCCCACCGGGCGCAATACGCCCGTTAAAAGGAGGCGCAATTCTATAGACGCCCCAGATAGGTGTCAACCCAATAAAAAAGCCCCCGCTGAGCGGGGGCTTTTCAAAGCATCAAGCTAACTCAAAAAAGAGCTTACTCGATGATTTTAGCTACTACGCCAGCACCAACGGTACGGCCGCCTTCACGGATAGCGAAGCGCAGACCGTCTTCCATTGCGATGGTTTTGATCAGGGTAACAGTCATCTGAATGTTGTCACCTGGCATTACCATTTCAACGCCTTCTGGCAGCTCGCAGTTACCGGTCACGTCAGTAGTACGGAAGTAGAACTGTGGACGGTAGCCTTTGAAGAACGGAGTGTGACGGCCGCCTTCTTCCTTGCTCAGAACGTAAACTTCTGCGGTGAACTTGGTGTGCGGCTTAACCGAACCCGGCTTAACCAGAACCTGACCACGCTCAACGTCGTCACGCTTGGTGCCACGCAGCAGAACGCCGCAGTTCTCGCCAGCACGACCTTCGTCGAGCAGCTTGCGGAACATCTCAACACCGGTGCAGGTGGTGGTGGTGGTGTCACGCAGACCAACGATTTCCAGTGCATCTTGAACGCGAACGATACCGCGCTCGATACGACCAGTCACAACAGTACCACGACCCGAGATCGAGAATACGTCTTCGATTGGCATCAGGAATGGCTTGTCGATAGCACGCTCTGGCTCTGGGATGTAGCTGTCCAGAGTTTCAACCAGTTTACGAACGGCAGTGGTGCCCATTTCGTTGTCGTCTTTGCCTTCCAGCGCCATACGAGCCGAACCGATGATGATTGGAGTGTCATCGCCCGGGAAGTCGTAGGTGGACAGCAGGTCGCGAACTTCCATCTCAACCAGTTCCAGCAGCTCTGCGTCGTCTACCAGGTCAGCCTTGTTCAGGAAAACCACGATGTACGGAACGCCTACCTGACGGGACAGCAGGATGTGCTCACGGGTTTGTGGCATCGGACCATCAGCGGCCGAGCAAACCAGGATCGCGCCGTCCATCTGGGCAGCACCGGTGATCATGTTCTTCACATAGTCAGCGTGACCTGGGCAGTCAACGTGAGCGTAGTGACGGATCTTCGAGTTGTACTCGACGTGCGCGGTGTTGATGGTGATACCACGAGCTTTTTCTTCTGGAGCGCTGTCGATTTTATCGAAATCAACGATTGCCGAACCGAAAACTTCGGAGCAAACGCGAGTCAGAG
Source organism: Pseudomonas azerbaijanoccidentalis (assembly GCF_019145495.1). GTDB lineage: Bacteria > Pseudomonadota > Gammaproteobacteria > Pseudomonadales > Pseudomonadaceae > Aquipseudomonas > Aquipseudomonas azerbaijanoccidentalis. The sequence goes on from NZ_JAHSTU010000010.1 coordinate 274,398, forward strand.
CTGCGGTCAGAGTGGTTTTACCGTGGTCAACGTGACCGATGGTGCCAACGTTGACGTGCGGTAGGGAACGATCAAATTTTTCTTTAGCCACGACAATTAACTCCTTGCCTAAAGGACTGAATCAGCCTTGTTTTTTGGTAACGGTTTCGACGATGTGCGACGGAGCCGTATTGTATTTTTTGAATTCCATAGAGTAGCTTGCGCGACCCTGGGACATCGAACGAACGTCGGTCGCATAACCGAACATCTCGCCCAACGGAACTTCAGCACGAATCACCTTACCGGAAACCGTGTCTTCCATACCCAGAATCATGCCGCGACGACGGTTAAGGTCGCCCATCACGTCACCCATATAGTCTTCAGGCGTAACAACCTCTACCGCCATGATCGGCTCAAGCAACTCACCACCGCCCTTCTGGGCCAGTTGCTTGGTCGCCATGGAAGCAGCCACCTTAAACGCCATCTCGTTCGAGTCGACGTCGTGGTAAGAACCATCAAACACGGTAGCCTTCAGGCCGATCAGCGGATAGCCGGCAACTACGCCGTTCTTCATCTGCTCTTCGATACCCTTCTGGATAGCCGGGATGTATTCCTTAGGAACCACACCACCCACTACTTCGTTCACGAATTGCAGACCTTCCTGACCTTCGTCAGCAGGAGCAAAACGGATCCAGCAATGGCCGAACTGGCCACGACCGCCGGACTGACGAACGAACTTGCCTTCGATTTCGCAATTCTTCGTGATGCGCTCACGATACGAAACCTGAGGCTTACCGATGTTGGCTTCGACGTTGAACTCACGGCGCATCCGGTCAACCAGGATGTCCAGGTGCAGCTCGCCCATGCCAGAGATGATCGTTTGACCAGTCTCTTCATCAGTTTTGACGCGGAAAGACGGGTCTTCCTGAGCAAGTTTGCCCAGAGCGATACCCATTTTTTCCTGGTCATCCTTGGTCTTAGGCTCAACGGCAACCGAAATAACCGGCTCCGGGAAGTCCATGCGAACCAGGATGATTGGCTTGTCAGCGTTGCACAAAGTTTCACCAGTGGTGACGTCCTTCATGCCGATCAAGGCCGCGATGTCACCAGCGCGTACTTCCTTGATTTCTTCACGGGCGTTTGCGTGCATTTGCACCATACGACCCACGCGCTCTTTCTTGCCTTTAACCGAGTTGATCACGCCGTCGCCGGATGCCAACACGCCCGAGTAAACGCGGACGAAGGTCAAAGTACCCACGAATGGGTCGGTAGCGATCTTGAACGCCAAAGCCGAGAACGGCTCGTTGTCGTCTGCATGACGCTCCATCTCTTCTTCCTCGTTATCAGGGTTGGAACCCTTGATAGCAGGAATGTCGACAGGAGCCGGCAGGTAGTCGATAACGGCGTCGAGAACCAGGGGAACACCCTTGTTCTTGAAGGAAGAACCGCAAACAGCCAGAACGATCTCACCAGCGATAGTACGCTGACGCAGAGCGGCCTTGATTTCCTCGATGGTGAGCTCTTCACCCTCGAGGTACTTGTTCATCAGCTCTTCGCTGGCTTCAGCCGCAGCCTCAACCATGTTGCTGCGCCACTCTTCAGCCAGCTCCTGCAATTCAGCAGGGATAGCTTCGCGACGCGGAGTCATGCCTTTGTCAGCATCATTCCAGTAAACCGCTTCCATGGTCATCAGATCGATCTGACCCTGGAAGTTGTCTTCGGAACCGATAGCCAACTGGATAGGCACCGGGGTGTGACCCAGGCGCTGCTTGATCTGAGCGATCACGCGCAGGAAGTTCGCGCCGGCACGGTCCATTTTGTTCACGTAAACGATACGTGGAACACCGTATTTGTTGGCTTGACGCCATACGGTTTCGGACTGAGGCTCAACACCGGAAGTACCACAGAACACAACGACAGCGCCGTCGAGTACACGCAGGGAACGCTCAACTTCAATAGTGAAGTCTACGTGACCCGGGGTATCGATGACGTTGAAGCGGTATTGGTCCTTGTGCTGCTTCGCAGAACCCTGCCAGAAGGCGGTAATAGCAGCAGAAGTAATGGTAATACCACGCTCCTGCTCCTGAACCATCCAGTCTGTGGTCGCGGCGCCGTCATGCACCTCGCCCATCTTGTGACTTTTGCCAGTGTAAAAAAGGACGCGCTCGGTGGTGGTGGTTTTACCAGCATCCACGTGAGCAACGATACCAATGTTACGGTAGCGATTAATCGGTGTAGTACGAGCCATAAAGCCCTCGCAAAATTAGTGACGCTAAAATTAGAAGCGGTAGTGCGAGAAAGCTTTGTTAGCTTCAGCCATACGGTGCACGTCTTCACGCTTCTTAACTGCAGCACCTTTACCTTCGGCGGCGTCCAACAGTTCGCCAGCCAAACGCAGAGCCATAGACTTCTCGCCGCGCTTACGGGCGAAGTCTACCAACCAGCGCATTGCCAGAGCGTTACGACGGGACGGACGAACTTCAACCGGAACCTGGTAAGTAGCACCGCCTACACGGCGCGACTTTACTTCGACCAGCGGAGCGATGGCGTCGAGAGCTTTCTCGAAGATTTCCAGGGGGTCGCTGTTCTTGCGTTCTTTAACCTTTTCCAGCGCGCCATAAACGATACGCTCGGCAACGGCTTTCTTGCCGCTTTCCATTACGTGGTTCATGAACTTCGCCAGGATTTGGCTTCCGTATTTTGGATCGTCAAGCACTTCGCGCTTGGCTGCTACGCGTCTTCTTGGCATGGATAAGCCCTCAAACGGTCTTCAGGTTCGCTCGGAATCGGTGCCCTTGAAGGGACGCCTCCGACCTTACTCTTATCGACTCAGAAAAATAGAAAATCAGTTCTTACAAAAAGCCGCTACTACTTAGGCTTCTTGGTACCGTACTTCGAACGACCCTGGTTACGACCTTTAACGCCGGAAGTATCCAAAGAACCGCGTACGGTGTGGTAACGAACACCTGGCAAGTCTTTTACACGACCGCCGCGGATCAGTACCACGCTGTGCTCTTGCAGGTTGTGGCCTTCACCACCGATGTACGAGGAAACCTCGAAACCGTTGGTCAGACGCACACGGCATACTTTACGCAGTGCCGAGTTAGGTTTTTTCGGCGTAGTGGTATACACACGGGTGCACACGCCACGACGTTGCGGGCAGTTCTGCAGCGCAGGCACGTCGGATTTCTCGACGATACGCTTACGCGGCTGACGTACCAGCTGGTTGATAGTTGCCATCTACTAGCTCCACTGTTGTCTTGCGACGCTATTGTCTTGCAAGAAAAGCAAAATGGCAGGAATGAATCCCTGCCAAATTTAGGGGTACAAGAGTCTAAAGAGGATCTTGTCCCCAGTCAAGGCAAGGCCCCGACCTCCCCGTTCATCCAACCTCGACAAATTGTCTTGATTCGATGAACGGAGCTGCCAGGGCCTTACGCTCATTTATCGCAGAACTCAGTTACCGCTAGAGTTCAGCGCTTCGGTCAGTGCAGCTTCCACTTCACTGGCGCTTACGCGCAACGGCTTGTCGGCGTCACGACGACGCTTACGCTCGCTGTGATAAGCCAGGCCGGTACCAGCCGGGATCAGACGACCCACGACCACGTTTTCTTTCAGGCCGCGCAGGTAGTCGCGCTTGCCGGTTACCGCCGCTTCGGTCAGTACACGGGTGGTTTCCTGGAAGGAAGCCGCCGAGATGAACGATTCGGTGGACAACGACGCCTTGGTGATACCCAGCAGAACGCGAGTGAACTTGGAGACAAATTTGTCTTCGCCGCTCAAACGCTCGTTCTCTACCAGAACGTGAGTCAATTCCATCTGGTCGCCCTTGATGAAACTGGAATCGCCGGATTCAGCGATTTCAACTTTACGCAGCATCTGACGCAGGATGGTCTCGATGTGCTTATCGTTGATCTTCACGCCTTGCAGACGGTAAACGTCCTGGATCTCGTTAACGATGTACTTGGCCAGCGCACTCACACCCAGCAGACGCAGGATGTCGTGTGGATCGCTTGGACCGTCGGAGATAACTTCGCCGCGGTTCACTTGTTCGCCTTCGAAGACGTTCAGGTGACGCCACTTCGGAATCAGCTCTTCATACGGATCGCTACCGTCGTTCGGGGTGATAACCAGACGGCGCTTGCCTTTGGTCTCTTTACCGAACGCGATGGTGCCACTGACTTCAGCCAAAATCGACGCTTCTTTCGGACGACGAGCTTCGAACAAGTCGGCAACACGCGGCAGACCACCGGTGATGTCACGGGTCTTCGAAGTTTCTTGCGGAATACGAGCGATAACATCACCGATCGCAATCTTCGCACCGTCCGCAACACCGACCAGGGCGTTGGCTGGCAGGAAGTACTGAGCGATAACGTCAGTGCCTGGCAGCAACAGATCCTTGCCGTTGTCGTCGACCATCTTCACGGCAGGACGGATGTCTTTACCCGCAGCTGGACGATCTTTGGCGTCGAGTACTTCAATGTTGGTCATACCGGTCAATTCGTCAGTCTGACGCTTGATCGTGATGCCTTCTTCCATGCCCACGTAGGTCACGGTACCTTTCATTTCGGTAACGATCGGGTGAGTGTGCGGATCCCACTTGGCCACGATTGCGCCAGCGTCGACCTTGTCACCTTCTTTAACCGAAATCACGGCACCGTATGGCAGCTTGTAACGCTCACGCTCACGACCGAAGTCATCAGCGATGGCCAGCTCACCGGAACGGGACACAGCCACCAGGTGACCATCCACTCGCTCAACGTGCTTCAGGTTGTGCAGACGGACGGTACCGCCATTCTTCACCTGAACGCTGTCAGCAGCGGAGGTCCGGCTTGCCGCACCACCGATGTGGAACGTACGCATCGTCAGCTGGGTACCCGGCTCACCGATGGACTGGGCAGCGATAACGCCAACCGCTTCACCGATGTTCACCTGGTGACCACGAGCCAAGTCACGGCCGTAGCATTTGGCGCAGATGCCGTAGCGGGTTTCGCAGCTGATCGGCGAACGCACGATCACTTCGTCGATGCTATTCAGCTCGATGAACTCGACCCACTTCTCGTCTACCAGAGTGCCGGCAGGAACGATGACGTCCTCGGTACCTGGCTTGAATACGTCACGGGCGATAACACGACCCAATACGCGCTCACCCAGCGGCTCTACAACGTCACCGCCTTCAATGTGCGGAGTCATCAGCAGGCCGTGCTCGGTGCCGCAATCGATCTCGGTTACAACCAGATCTTGTGCAACGTCAACCAGACGACGAGTCAGGTAACCGGAGTTAGCCGTTTTCAACGCGGTATCCGCCAGACCTTTACGAGCACCGTGAGTGGAGATGAAGTACTGAAGTACGCTCAAACCTTCACGGAAGTTCGCAGTAATCGGCGTTTCAATGATGGAGCCGTCCGGCTTGGCCATCAGGCCACGCATACCGGCGAGCTGACGGATCTGCGCAGCAGAACCCCGTGCACCCGAGTCGGCCATCATGTACATCGAGTTGAAAGACTCTTGGTCGACTTCGACGCCATGACGGTCGATGACTTTCTCTTTCGAGAGGTTGGCCATCATCGCCTTGGAAACTTCGTCGTTCGCCTTGGACCAAAGGTCGATTACTTTGTTGTACTTCTCGCCCTGGGTTACCAGGCCGGAGGCGTACTGGCTTTCGATCTCTTTCACTTCATCAGTAGCAGCATTGATGATGCGGGCTTTTTCATCCGGGATAACGAAGTCGTTAACACCGATGGAAACGCCGGAAATGGTCGAATAAGCAAAACCGGTGTACATCAACTGGTCAGCGAAGATCACGGTCTCTTTCAAACCAACCACGCGGTAGCACTGGTTGATCAGCTTGGAGATCGCCTTTTTCTTCATCGGCAGGTTGACGACGTCGTACGACAGACCTTTTGGCACAACCTGGAACAACAGCGCACGGCCGACAGTGGTGTCGACGATACGGGTGTTGCTCACGCTGCCGCCATCACGGTCGTTGACGGTTTCGTTGATCCGCACTTTGACCTTGGCGTGCAGTGCGGCTTCGCCGGCACGGAACACACGGTCAACTTCCTGCAGATCCGCAAACACACGACCTTCGCCCTTGGCGTTGATCGCTTCACGAGTCATGTAGTACAGACCCAATACAACGTCCTGCGACGGAACGATGATTGGCTCACCGTTGGCTGGCGACAGAATGTTGTTGGTCGACATCATCAACGCACGCGCTTCGAGCTGGGCTTCCAGCGTCAGCGGTACGTGCACGGCCATTTGGTCGCCGTCGAAGTCGGCGTTGTACGCGGCGCAGACCAGAGGGTGCAGCTGGATAGCCTTACCTTCGATCAGTACCGGTTCAAACGCCTGGATGCCCAGACGGTGAAGGGTCGGTGCACGGTTGAGAAGAACCGGGTGTTCGCGAATCACTTCAGCGAGAACGTCCCAAACCTCTGGCAGCTCGCGCTCGACCATCTTCTTGGCAGCTTTGATGGTGGTCGCGAGACCACGCATTTCCAGCTTGCCGAAAATGAACGGCTTGAACAGCTCGAGAGCCATCTTCTTCGGCAGACCGCACTGGTGCAGACGCAGGGTCGGGCCTACGGTAATTACCGAACGACCGGAGTAGTCAACACGCTTACCGAGCAAGTTCTGACGGAAACGACCCTGCTTACCCTTGATCATGTCAGCCAGGGATTTCAGAGGACGCTTGTTGGAACCGGTGATAGCGCGGCCACGACGACCGTTATCGAGCAGTGCGTCGACAGCTTCCTGCAACATACGCTTTTCGTTGCGCACGATGATGTCCGGAGCGGACAGATCCAGCAGGCGCTTCAAACGGTTGTTACGGTTGATCACTCGACGATACAGATCGTTGAGGTCGGAAGTCGCGAAGCGACCGCCATCCAGCGGGACCAGTGGACGCAGATCTGGCGGCAGAACCGGCAGAACGGTCAGCACCATCCATTCTGGAAGGTTGCCGGAACCCTGGAAGGCTTCCATCAACTTCAGACGCTTGGACAGCTTCTTGATTTTGGTTTCGGAGTTGGTTTGCGGAATTTCTTCACGCAGGCGACCAATCTCGTGTTCCAGGTCGATAGCGTGCAGCAGTTCACGGACAGCTTCGGCACCCATACGGGCATCGAAATCGTCGCCGAACTCTTCCAGCGCTTCGAAGTACTGCTCGTCGTTCAGCAGCTGACCTTTTTCAAGGGTGGTCATGCCTGGATCGATAACGACATAGCTCTCGAAGTAGAGAACGCGCTCGATATCACGCAGGGTCATGTCCATCAGCAAGCCGATACGGGACGGCAGCGATTTCAGGAACCAGATGTGGGCAACAGGCGAGGCCAGCTCGATGTGCGCCATGCGCTCACGACGAACTTTTGCCAGTGCAACTTCAACGCCGCACTTCTCGCAGATTACGCCACGATGCTTCAAGCGCTTGTACTTACCGCACAGGCACTCGTAATCCTTTACCGGGCCAAAGATCTTGGCGCAGAACAGGCCGTCACGCTCAGGTTTGAACGTACGGTAGTTGATGGTTTCCGGCTTTTTAACTTCACCGAACGACCACGAACGGATCATCTCAGGCGATGCCAATCCGATACGGATGGCGTCGAACTCTTCGACTTGACCCTGGTTTTTCAGCAAATTCAGTAGGTCTTTCAAGGCCTTTCCTCCTGGCGGAGCAGAGAGCGGGCAATCCTGCCCCGCTCTCGATTCGCGTCACGTGTTATTCGGTTTCCAGATCGATATCGATGCCGAGGGAACGAATTTCCTTGATCAACACGTTGAAGGACTCGGGCATGCCCGGCTCCATACGGTGATCGCCATCCACGATGTTTTTGTACATCTTGGTACGGCCGTTCACATCGTCCGACTTCACTGTGAGCATTTCTTGCAGAGTGTAAGCAGCACCGTATGCTTCCAGTGCCCAGACCTCCATCTCCCCGAAACGCTGACCACCGAACTGCGCCTTACCACCCAGCGGCTGCTGGGTAACCAGGCTGTACGAACCGGTAGAACGAGCGTGCATCTTGTCGTCTACCAAGTGGTTCAGCTTCAGCATGTACATGTAGCCAACGGTAACCGGGCGCTCGAACTTGTTGCCGGTACGGCCGTCGGTCAGCTGCATCTGGCCGCTTTCTGGCAGGTCTGCCAGCTTCAGCATGGCCTTGATTTCGCTTTCCTTGGCGCCGTCGAACACTGGAGTGGCCATCGGAACGCCGCCACGCAGGTTTTGAGCCAGATCCAGGATTTCCTGGTCTGAGAAGTCATCGAGGCTTTCCTGACGACCGCCGATCTCGTTGTAGATCTCGTGCAGGAATTTACGCAGCTCGGCAACTTTACGCTGCTCTTCAACCATGCGGTTGATCTTCTCGCCCAGGCCTTTGGCCGCGAGGCCCAGGTGGGTTTCAAGGATCTGACCGACGTTCATACGCGAAGGTACGCCCAACGGGTTGAGGACGACGTCGACCGGGGTGCCATTGGCATCGTGCGGCATGTCTTCAACCGGCATGATCACGGAGACCACACCTTTGTTACCGTGACGACCGGCCATCTTGTCGCCCGGCTGGATGCGGCGACGGATTGCCAGGTAAACCTTGACGATTTTCAGCACGCCTGGAGCCAGGTCATCGCCCTGCTGCAGTTTGCGCTTCTTGTCTTCGAACTTGTCGTCCAGCAAGCGGCGACGATCAACGATGTAGGCCTGAGCCTTCTCGAGCTGCTCGTTCAGAGCATCTTCAGCCATGCGCAGTTTGAACCACTGGCCGTGCTCAAGACCGTCGAGAACTTCGTCGGTGATGTCCTGGCCTTTCTTCAGACCGGCGCCGCCTTCGGCTTTGTGGCCGACCAGAGCGGAACGCAGACGTTCGAAAGTAGCACCTTCAACGATACGGAACTCTTCGTTCAGGTCCTTGCGGATCTCGTCCAGCTGGGACTTCTCGATCGACAGTGCACGAGCATCACGCTCAACGCCATCGCGGGTGAAGACCTGTACGTCGATGACAGTACCTTTGGTACCGGTAGGTACACGCAGGGAGGTGTCTTTAACGTCGCTGGCTTTTTCACCGAAGATTGCACGCAGCAGTTTTTCTTCCGGAGTCAGCTGGGTCTCGCCTTTCGGAGTGACCTTGCCCACCAGGATGTCGCCTGCGCCTACTTCAGCACCTACGTAAACGATACCGGCTTCGTCCAGCTTGTTCAGTGCCGCTTCACCCACGTTAGGGATGTCGGCAGTGATTTCCTCTGGGCCAAGCTTGGTGTCACGTGCCACACAGGTCAGTTCCTGGATGTGGATCGTGGTGAAACGGTCTTCTTGAACAACACGCTCGGACAGGCAGATGGAGTCTTCGAAGTTGAAGCCGTTCCATGCCATGAACGCGATGCGCATGTTCTGGCCCAGTGCCAGTTCACCCATGTCGGTGGACGGGCCGTCGGCCATGATGTCACTGCGCTGAACCCGATCACCTTTACGCACCAGCGGACGCTGGTTGATGCAGGTGTTCTGGTTGGAGCGGGTGTACTTGGTCAGGTTGTAGATGTCGACACCGGCTTCACCGGTTTCAACTTCATCATCAGCAACACGAACCACGATTCGGCTGGCGTCGACGGAATCGATCACGCCGCCACGACGAGCCACGACGCAAACGCCGGAGTCACGGGCTACGTTACGCTCCATGCCAGTACCTACCAGCGGCTTGTCAGCGCGCAGGGTTGGTACAGCTTGACGCTGCATGTTCGAACCCATCAACGCACGGTTGGCGTCGTCGTGCTCGAGGAACGGAATCAGCGACGCAGCAACCGAAACTACCTGCTTCGGCGATACGTCCATCAAGGTGACGTCTTCCGGCGCCTTAACGGTGAATTCGTTCAAGTGACGAACAGCTACCAGCTCGTCGATCAGGACTTTCTTGTCGTTCATCGTGGCCGAAGCCTGAGCGATCACGTGATCAGCTTCTTCGATGGCGGACAGGAAAACGATCTCGTCGGTGACCAGAGCGTCTTTCACCACACGGTACGGGCTCTCGAGGAAGCCGTACTGGTTGGTGCGCGCATAGGCAGCCAGGGAGTTGATCAGACCGATGTTCGGACCTTCCGGCGTTTCAATCGGGCATACACGACCGTAGTGAGTCGGGTGTACGTCACGGACTTCAAAGCCAGCACGCTCACGAGTCAAACCGCCAGGGCCGAGTGCAGAGACACGACGCTTGTGGGTGATCTCGGACAGCGGGTTGTTCTGGTCCATGAACTGGGAAAGCTGGCTGGAACCGAAGAACTCCTTCACCGCCGCAGCCACTGGCTTGGCGTTGATCAGGTCTTGCGGCATCAGGCCTTCGCTTTCCGCCATCGACAGACGCTCTTTGACCGCACGCTCAACACGCACCAGGCCAACGCGGAACTGGTTCTCGGCCATTTCGCCTACGCAGCGAACACGACGGTTACCCAAGTGGTCGATGTCATCGACGATGCCTTTACCGTTACGGATGTCGACCAAAGTCTTCAGTACCGCGACGATGTCTTCCTTGCACAGCACGCCCGAACCTTCGATCTCGGTACGACCGATACGACGGTTGAACTTCATCCGGCCGACCGCAGACAGGTCATAGCGCTCAGGGCTGAAGAACAGGTTGTTGAACAGGGTTTCGGCTGCGTCTTTGGTTGGCGGCTCGCCAGGACGCATCATGCGATAGATTTCGACCAGCGCTTCCAATTGGTTGCTGGTGGAGTCGATCTTCAGAGTGTCGGAAACGAACGGACCGCAATCGATGTCGTTGGTGTACAGAGTTTCGATGCGAACGACGCCGGCCTTGGCGATTTTCGCCAGGATCTCGGTGTTCAGTTCGGTGTTGCACTCTGCCAGGATTTCGCCGGTTGCCGGATGCACGATGACCTTGGCGGTAGTGCGACCCAGGACGTAGTCCAGCGGCACTTCCAGCTCTTTGATCCCGGCTTTTTCCAGCTGGTTAATGTGGCGAGCGGTGATACGACGACCCTGCTCGACAATAACCTTGCCTTTGTCGTCCTGGATATCCAGAACCGCGATTTCACCACGCAGACGCTGAGGTACCAGTTCCAGGCTGAGGTTCTCGCCTTTCACATGGAATACGTTGGTGGTGTAGAACGCGTCCAGCACTTCCTCGGTGGTATAGCCGAGCGCGCGCAGCAGTACCGATGCAGGCAGCTTGCGACGACGGTCGATACGCACGAATACGCAGTCTTTCGGGTCGAACTCGAAGTCCAGCCACGAACCGCGGTAAGGAATGATGCGCGCGGAGTACAGCAGTTTACCGGAGCTGTGCGTCTTGCCACGGTCGTGGTCGAAGAACACGCCCGGGGAACGGTGCAGCTGGGAAACGATTACACGCTCGGTACCGTTAATTACGAAGGTACCGTTCTCAGTCATCAGGGGGATTTCACCCATGTAGACTTCTTGCTCTTTGATGTCCTTGATCGCTTTGTTCGACGATTCTTTGTCGAAAATGATCAGGCGCACTTTTACCCGCAAAGGTACGGCGTAAGTTACACCGCGCAATACGCATTCTTTGACATCAAATGCCGGTTCGCCCAGACGATATCCGACGTACTCCAGCGCAGCATTGCCGGAGTAGCTGATGATCGGGAAAACGGATTTGAAGGCCGCATGCAGGCCCACGTCGCGGAACTGATCTTTAGTCGCTCCCGCTTGCAAGAATTCACGATACGAATCCAGCTGGATGGCCAGGAGGTACGGCACATCCATGACGTCCGGCAACTTGCTAAAGTCCTTGCGGATACGTTTTTTCTCAGTATATGAGTAAGCCATCAGCGTTCCCCAGCTTGGTCACCTGCTTGTTTGGCCCCTCCCGACGGGAGCAGCCAGAAAATCGTGCAAACCCCATGGTTTGCGCCACCGCATCGGGTGGTTACAGCACGGTATCAGCACCGACCCAGTCGGCTGCCAATAACGGAAAAAGGCCGGTGGCAAGAGCCACCAGCCATCAGCCTGTCGCTTAACGCTCGGGCTGGAGGAGCAAAGTCGATGCTTACTTCAGCTCGACTTTAGCGCCTGCTTCTTCCAGAGCTGCTTTGGCTTTGTCAGCTGCGTCTTTGGCAACAGCTTCCAGAACCATGGCAGGAGCGCCGTCAACTACAGCCTTGGCTTCTTTCAGGCCCAGACCGGTCAGTTCACGAACTGCCTTGATCACGTTAACTTTCTTCTCGCCAGCTTCGGTCAGCATGACGTTGAATTCAGTTTGCTCTTCAACAACGGCGGCAGCAGCAGCTGGACCAGCCGATGCAGCAGCAGCGGTAACGCCGAATTTTTCTTCGAAAGCTTTGATCAGCTCAACAACTTCCATTACGGACATGTTGCCAACTGCTTCAAGGATATCGTTCTGAGAGATAGACATGAATCTAATTCCTGATATTGGGGACGGCCTACGCGACCATCGAAAAAAACAAAAAACGCGAGAAGTTGACGAGCCTTAGGCTGCAGCAGCTTCTTTCTGGTCGCGAATTGCCGCCAGAGTACGAGCCAATTTGCTGGTAGCGCCTTGAATCACGCTCATCAGCTGAGAAATTGCTTCGTCACGGGTCGGCAGAGTTGCCAGTACGTCGATTTGGTTAGCTGCGAGGAACTTGCCCTCGAACGCAGCTGCCTTGATCTCGAACTTGTCCTGACCCTTTGCGAACTCTTTGAAGATCCGGGCAGCAGCGCCAGGATGTTCTTTGGAGAATGCAATCAGGGTAGGGCCAGTGAACACGTCGTTGAGGACACTGAATTCAGTGTCAGCAACAGCGCGCTTGAGCAGGGTGTTACGTACAACACGTACATAAACGCCAGCTTCACGAGCCTCTTTACGGAGTCCGGTCATCGCGCCTACTGTTACGCCACGGGCATCAGCCACGACAGCGGACAGAGCGACTTTGGCAGCCTCGTTGACTTCAGCGACGATGGCCTTCTTGTCTTCGAGTTTAATTGCCACGGGTTTAACTCCTGCTTGTTACCGTTTCATCTGGTCGAAACCGGATGTCGTTTTGGTGTCTGATTCGGTAAGGAACCGGGAGCACCATCTGCGTAGGCTTGTGGTTTAAGACTTGCGTCGCCTACGGTCTTGGATAGCCCCCGCCAGGCAGGGACCCCAATTTTTTCAATTGGCGCAATCGCTTGCGCCAATTTGTGTCTTACGCGTCGAGCGAGCTTTGGTCGATGACCAGACCTGGGCCCATAGTGGTGCTCAGGGTAACGCGCTTAACGTAGATGCCTTTCGAGGAAGCTGGCTTGATACGCTTCAGATCAGCGATCAGGGCTTCAACGTTTTCCTTCAGCTTGACGGCGTCGAAGCCGATCTTGCCAACGGAAGTGTGGATGATGCCGTTTTTGTCGGTGCGATAACGAACCTGACCAGCCTTGGCGTTTTTAACCGCGGTAGCTACGTCTGGAGTTACGGTGCCGACTTTAGGGTTAGGCATCAGGCCACGTGGACCGAGGATCTGACCCAACTGACCTACAACGCGCATTGCATCCGGGGATGCGATAACTACGTCATAGTTCAGGTCGCCGCCTTTCATTTCGGCAGCCAGGTCGTCCATGCCTACACGGTCAGCGCCGGCAGCCAGAGCGGCTTCAGCAGCTGGACCCTGGGTGAACACAGCAACGCGAACGGTCTTGCCAGTGCCGTGTGGCAGCACAGTAGCGCTACGAACAACCTGGTCGGATTTACGCGGGTCAACACCCAGGTTCACAGCAACGTCGAACGACTCGCTGAACTTGACAGTCGACAGCTCAGCCAGCAGGGCAGCAGCGTCTACAAAGTTGTAGGACTTGCCTGCTTCGATTTTGCCGGCGATAGCCTTTTGACGCTTGGTCAGCTTAGCCATTACACACCCTCCACGTTAAGGCCCATGCTACGAGCAGAACCGGCGATGGTACGCACGGCTGCTTCCATATCAGCTGCAGTCAGATCCGCGTTCTTGGTTTTCGCGATCTCTTCCAGCTGAGCACGAGTTACAGTGCCAACCTTAACGGTGTTCGGACGAGCGGAACCGCTGGTCAGACCGGCCGCCTTCTTCAGCAGAACCGAAGCAGGGGTGGATTTGGTTTCGAAAGTGAAGCTACGGTCGCTGTAGACAGTGATGATCACTGGAGTCGGCAGACCTGGCTCAAGACCCTGAGTACGGGCGTTGAAAGCCTTGCAGAATTCCATGATGTTCACGCCGTGCTGACCCAGAGCAGGACCAACAGGTGGGCTTGGGTTAGCCTGAGCGGCCTTCACTTGCAGCTTGATGTAAGCGGTAATCTTCTTGGCCATGAGGCACTCCAATTACGGGTTCAAACGCCTCGAAAGGCTCCCCGGTTACTTGCGCGTTTATCCCAGTGACGACAAAACCCCACAGCTTAAGGCTGCGGGGTTGGGATGCTTGCTCAGCTAGACCTTTTCGACCTGACTGAACTCCAACTCTACCGGAGTAGAGCGTCCGAAAATGAGCACTGCGACCTGGATCCGGCTCTTTTCGTAGTTAACTTCTTCGACCGTACCGGTGAAATCGGCAAACGGACCATCGTTAACACGCACCGACTCGCCCGGCTCGAACAACGTCTTCGGCTTAGGCTTATCGCTACCGTCAGCGACGCGACGCAGAATCGCTTCTGCTTCTTTATCAGTAATCGGCGCAGGTTTATCAGCGGTACCACCGATGAAACCCATCACGCGAGGAGTATCCTTGACCAAGTGCCAAGTACCCTCGTTCATATCCATCTGGACAAGCACATAGCCAGGGAAGAACTTGCGTTCGCTTTTGCGCTTCTGGCCGTTACGCATTTCAACCACTTCTTCAGTGGGAACCAGAATCTCGCCGAAGCCATCTTCCATGCCAGCCAGCTTTACGCGCTCGATCAACGAACGCATGACATGCTTCTCGTAACCCGAGTAAGCATGCACAACATACCAACGCTTAGCCACGGGACACCCTTAGCCGACAATCAAGGAGACAAGCCAGCCGAGCAGGGAATCAAGACCCCACAACAGCAACGCCATAACCAGAACAACAGCCACTACAATCAATGTGGTCTGCGTGGTTTCTTGGCGAGTTGGCCATACGACTTTACGAATCTCGGTGCGCGCTTCCTTAACCAGTACGAAGAAAGACTTGCCCTTAACTGTCTGCAGGCCTACAAAGGCAGCTACAGCAGCAATCACAAGCAATGCGAGTACGCGGTACAGGATCGGCGAAGCAGAGTAATACTGATTACCAACAACGCCAACAACCACCAAAGCGACTACCACTAGCCACTTGAGCAGATCGAAGCGAGAGCCTTGAGCTTCAGCTTTAGGAGTCATCTATGAAGATCCTGTGAAAAGAAAGCCAGACACACCGAGTGAATCTGGCAGGTCAGGAGGGAATCGAACCCCCAACCTACGGTTTTGGAGACCGTCGCTCTGCCAATTGAGCTACTGACCTAAAACAAAATCAGGCCGACCATTATGCCGGCCTGAAGAAGACTTTACAACATTTTACTCTGAGGCCCAGGCTGCAACTCCGGCACTAACGACCTGATCGCCCTTGCGGCACGACCAACTGCAATCTGAAGCCCTTAAAACAAAGGCAGATATTTTCATATCTGCCTTGTTATATGGAGCTCTTGAGCGGATTTGAACCGCTGACCTCACCCTTACCAAGGGTGTGCTCTACCAACTGAGCTACAAGAGCGTAACACTGTGCAAAACCTGTAAACTTGGAGCGGGTAGCGGGAATCGAACCCGCATCATCAGCTTGGAAGGCTGAGGTTCTACCACTAAACTATACCCGCGAGGCTTACAGCTCTCGCTAAAATGGTGGAGGGGGAAGGATTCGAACCTTCGAAGTCGTAGACGTCAGATTTACAGTCTGATCCCTTTGGCCGCTCGGGAACCCCTCCTAAGCGAGCCGGCATTCTACATCATGCCAGCCTTCTGTCAAGCATTTTTCTCATTAAAAACCTGAGCTTAGCTGCGCTGACCTCGCCTCACATCGCTAACCGTTCCCGGTGTTCGCTGTGGAGCGGGCGCCATTCTATGCAAACTATTCGATGGGTGCAACCCCCTCGCAAGGCATTATTTTATGTTTTAACTCATTGAATTCTTTAGAAAGGTTTATCAGCTGGAGATCATCCAGCCAGCGCCGGCTCTCCGGGGCCACTCGCAGCCAATAACCGGTGGATTGCGCGGCACTCCGAGGTAACACCTGAAACCCGACCTCCATGCCCGTCAACCTGCGCTCAAGACCCTGAGCAGCCTCCTCACGAGAGAAACCACCCAAATAAAGACAGCCAGGATCACTCTTGACCGCCTTTTCTTTATCTTTTGACGCGATCTCGGTTTCGCTAAGCAGGCGAATATCCTGCTGCGAGCCTCGGTACAAACTCAAAGGCGTTACATCTTTAGCACGCAGCGGAGCCTCTTGTTGATGCCATATGTAATAAAACACATTGAGAACAAGCAGCAGCAGAAACAACCAACGCATAAGAACCTCAAGCCAAAGGGCACGCCATAGCCAAACCGACAAACACCAGATCAGGGACGACCTTGGCCTGAGGCACGATTTCGGAGACCAATCCTGCGTCCCCACCCGTAAGGAAGACCTCGAAGTCTTCCCCCCAATGACCCCGAGCCAATTCAAGCTGCGTCAGCACAAACCCCCGAAGCATCAATAGGCAGCCGCGCTCGACAGCTTCAACTGTTGTACGCCCAGGATCGAGGTGCTCCAGTGCACGTTCAGCTGCCAGATCGCCGTAGCGAATTTTACGGGTATGGGTGCGCAGCTGATTTCGCATCAACGGCATGCCAGGACAGATAAACCCACCGAGATGCTCTCCGTCTACCGCAACGAAGTCGGCCGTGACTGCAGTACCGAAATCCAATACAAGGCACGCGCCGCCCGCGAGGTGAAATCCCCCAAGCAGCGCGAGCCAGCGATCAAGCCCTAGCTTCTCGAACTCCTCATAGCCATTTCGTACACCGGACATTTCTCGCGCAGGCGTGGCACAAACGACTGATACCTCGAAGGACTCCTTGAGTAGCGATATCAGCACCCCGGTCTCCTCAGAGGTCCTTACGCTGACCAACCGACAATGCTTGAGAGCCAGCCCCTCGATTACTTGCAAATCTGCGAGTAAAGCCAGGTCCGAATCCACGACCCCGCCACCCAACACCAGCCGGGCATTCGGCTCGAGCACACGCCACTTGATAAAACTATTTCCGCAGTCGAGCTCAAGAATCATTGCGCAACCTCAGACTCAGCTCACCACCACTAAAGACCTTTTCCACACCACCCACCTTCAAGCGCAAGGCACCCTGACTGTCGATACCCAGCACCTCACCATCAATCTGATTCACACCCGCAATCAATGACACCGCACGCCCCTGCCACAGGTGATTTTGCTCCCACTCAGCCTGGATAGTGGAAAAGCCTTCAGACTGATGACGAGCGAGATACTTCTGCAGCATTATCCCAAGCGTTGCCACCAGGTGATTGCGATCAAATGCCTTGCCAGACTCCAGGCGCATGGATGTCCATTGCTGATCGACTTCATCCGTCATCTGCATGTTTACATTTATTCCAACACCCAGCACTACGTGACAGACGTCAGCCGGATCGCCTACTAACTCAAGCAGAATTCCGGCGATCTTCTTTTGCCCCACCAACACGTCGTTCGGCCATTTCAAACCCGCCCCGGAAATACCTAACTCACGCAGCGTCTGCATGACAGCGAGCCCAACGACAAGGCTTAACCCCTCCAACTGGCGCATCCCACCCTCAATGCGCAACACCAGGCTGAAGTAAACGTTCTCCGCAAACGGACTGGCCCACTTTCGCCCTCGCCGACCACGACCCGCCGTCTGCCGCTCGGCGAGCACCAGAAAAGGCGCAATCTGGTTCCGCTCTATCGCACGCAGCGCTTCGGCATTGGTGGAATCAATAGAATCGAAGACCAGAACAGGCCATTCACAAGCAGGCGAAAAGCGTCCGACTTCAGCAGGATCAAGCAGGGTCAATGGCGCCGCTAATTGATAGCCACGACCTCGAACTTTATGAATGGACAGTCCTAGATCAGCCTCCAAATGCTGAAGCTGTTTCCACACAGCGCTACGGGTGACGCCAAGGGCAGCACCAAGCGCTTGGCCCGAATGGAATCGGCCATCTTTAAGAAGCTTTAACAACGTCAGCATGCAAGTCTCGCCTCACAATGAGGCCCGCATGATAGCCACGCTCCGAGCAATTGCATAGAAACCCAGGTAGACAGATTTTCCTGCGGA
>NZ_JAHSTU010000011.1 GCF_019145495.1 Pseudomonas azerbaijanoccidentalis
CAAGTGGAGCGTATCGCCATGGATTTGCGTGTTGTGTGGAGTTTGCTGGGGTTGACGCTGTTGCCGGGGCTTTGCGCCGCCGCAGGCAAGTGCGAGCGTCTTGTAGTGACCGGTAGCCCCGATGCACCGCCGTATCTGTGGCAAGACCCGCAAAATCCCAAACACCTGATCGGCGCCAGTGCCGATTTGTTGCAGCAAGTGGCGGGGGAGTTGGGCATCAAGGTCGAACTGCTTTATGCCGGCAAACGCTCGCAGGCACTGGACGAAGTGCGCAGCGGCCGCATGGACATGCTGGCCGACGCCAGTTTGACGGTCAGTGAACTGGAGTCTCTGGATTACATTCACCCTCCGTTGCTGGAAAACGATTACCTGGTCTGGACCCGTAAAGACTCGCCGCTGGTCTACAACAATGTGCAGGATTTGCACGGCCACCCCGGCGCGATGTCGGAAAAGTCTCGAGTAACTTCGGGATTTGGCACATTGGCCGAGCAGCAATTGACCCTCACCCGTACGCCCAACCTGACCCAGGCCTTTCAGAAATTGCTGTTGGGTGAGGTGGAATTTGTCCTCGCCGGACGCTACTCCGGCATGGCGATGGCGCAGACATTGGGCATGACCAACGACTTGATTGCCCGTGCGCAACCGGTCGACAGTCCAGGGCTGTTTCTGGCGGTTTCCCACAACTCGGCATGCAACGATCCCTGGTTGCGCGGACAGCTGGCCAAAAAGATGACAGAATTGCCCGCGTCCGGACTGACGGAGGCTGTGCTGCTGAGCAATATCGAGCGTTGGAACGCTCAACTCTCTCAACGGCAGAAACAACCTGTCAGTGCCCCAAAACAGTAGGGATTTTTAGTGAGTATTCGACCTCTTTTCGCTGCCCTGGCCGTTCTGGCTCTGGCGGGTTGTGCAGCCGATCCGGCGCCGAATGAACAAATGCGCCTCACCGAACAGGCACTCTTACAAGCCAAGGCTGTTGGTGCGACCGCCGACGAAGTGCCGGAAATGAAACTGGCCGAAGACAAGTTCAAACGCGCCCAGGGCAGCATGGCTGATCAGTCATACAAAAATGCGCGCATGCGCTCCGAGCAAGCAGAGCTGGATGCGCGTCTGGCTGAAGCCCGGGTCTTGACCCTCAAGAGTGAGGAACAGTTGAACGTCCTCAACACCCGCATCGCTCGTCTGCGCAAGCAGTTGGGAGATGCCCAATGAGCCTCAAGTCCAAAGTACTCGGCGGTTTGATCCTGGCCGGTTGCGCGAGCCTCTATGGTTGCGCCGGTCAGCACAGCGAAGCGGCGTTGCAGCAGGCTGGTACCGACTTCCAGAAGGTCAAGGAAGACGCCAATGTGCTGCGCATCGCTCCGAAGGATGTGATTCGCGCCGGTGAATCGCTCGCCCGTGCCGATCGTTTGTCCACCTACTGGGGCAGTGGTTCGGACGTGCTGCATTACGCCTATCTGAGCCAGCGCTACAGCGAAATCGCTCGGGAGCACACCAATCAGGTGCTCAACGAAGAGCGCGCAGCCAAGCTCGAACTGGAGCGTCAGCGCCTGCAACTGGCCTTGCGCGAATCCAAACTGCTCAGTGTGCAGCAGCAGGGTAAATGGCTCGAAGAGCAGATCGTGGCCCTGGCAACCACGCAAACTGATCGCGGTCTGGTGATGACCTTGGGCGATGTGCTGTTCGATACCGGCGAAGCGGAGCTGAAAAACTCGGCTAACCGCGTGGTGTTGAAAATCGTGCAGTTCCTGCAGCTCAATCCCAAGCGTGTCGTGCGAATCGAAGGCTATGCCGACAGTACGGGCGGCAAGCAGGAAAACCTCAAGCTGTCCCGTGACCGTGCGCAGTCAGTGGCGGATGTGTTGATGGATTTGGGCATCGAAGACAAGCGTATTCAAGTCGAAGGGTACGGCGATGAATACCCGGTCGATGCAAACGCCTCCGAACGGGGCAGGGCGCAGAACCGTCGGGTAGAAATTGTTTTCTCCGATGAAAAAGGCCAGCTCGGCGCAGCCCGCTAAGGGTTGCGTCTCTGGAAAGCCCGGCCTGCCCGACAGCGCCGGGTTTTTTTATGCCTGCAGATTACCGCACAAAACAGTACAGTTTTTGCTGACACTGCACTGTACTGTCGACTATTGTGGCAACTGTCCCAGTACACTTCTAAACTGTTCCGGTATTGTTTCACACAAGAATAAAATGCCCGTGATATCGAGTGCTGCGTCATGACCAATCTCTTGCTGTACCAACGTATTGCTCAACAACTGGCTGAGGACATCCGTCGTGGTGTCTATCAACCGGGCGAGCGCGTGCCTTCGGTGCGCAAGATGAGTTCGCAGCTCAATGTCAGCCATGCCACGGTTTTGCAGGCGTATGCCAACCTTGAAGATCAGGGCCTGATCCGTGCCCGGCCACAGTCCGGCTACTACGTGCACCAGACCCCGGCACTGACTGCGCCAACGCCGGACATCGCTCGGGTCGAACGCCCTGGCCTGGTCACGCGCAGCAGCATTATCCAGCAGGTCTTGGTCGAGTCCCGTCGTGAAGGTGTTTTCCCATTGGGCGCGGCTGTACCGAGCGTCGACTATCTGCCGGTACGGGCACTGCATCAGCAGTTGGCCAAAGTCACCCGTTTCCACAGCCCGCGTGCATTCAGCTACATGTTCAGCCCCGGTTTCGAACCGCTGCGCCGACAAGTGGCGATCCGCATGCGCGATGCCGGTGTGGTGGTCGACCCTTCGGAAGTGGTCATTACCCACGGTTGTGTCGATGCCTTGCAGATGTCGCTGCGGGTGCTGACCCGGCCCGGTGACCTGATCGCCGCCGAATCGCCGACTTACTACGGTTTGTTGCAACTGGCCGACCTGCTGGGCCTCAAAGTCATCGAAATTCCTAGCGACCCGTCCACTGGCATGAGCCTGGAAGCCCTGCAACTGGCGGCCAACCAATGGTCGATCAAGGCGCTGGTGTTGACCACTCGCCTGAGTAATCCATTGGGCGGCACCATGCCCGAAGAGCGGCAGAAGCAACTGCTTCGCCTGGCATCGGACTTCGACATTCAGATTGTCGAGGATGATATCTACGGCGAGTTAATGTTCGAGCAGGGGCGCACCAAATCCCTCAAGGCCTACGACCGGCTGGATCGGGTCATCTACTGTTCGAGTTTCTCCAAGACACTGTCGCCGGGCGTTCGCATTGGCTGGATGATCGCCGGTAAGTATCAGCAGGAAATTCAGCGGCTACAGACATTCAGTACGCATTCGGCTTGCAGCGTCACGCAAATGGGCATTGCCGCTTATCTGGAAAATGGCGGTTATGACCGACATTTGCGTTACATCCGTCAGGAGTACCGCAAGAACCTCAGCGCCTTCCAGCTCGCTGTGCAGCAGTACTTCCCCGAAGGCACACAGATGACACGGCTGACGGGCGGTTTCATTTTGTGGGTGAGCCTGCCTGGGCGGGTCAACACCCAGGAATTGCATGTGCGGGCGTTGCAGCAGGGCATCAGTATCGCGCCGGGGCTGATTTTCAGTAACACCGAACAGTTCAACCATTGTATCCGGCTCAACTGCGGCATCCCGTGGAACCGCGAAGCGGAGCGCGCATTGATGACGCTCGGCATGCTCGCGACCCAGCTCTGTCAGGAGATGGCTGGAGGGCTGTAACGGGTAATATGGCGATACTGAGCGGGCTTGTCTTGTTGGTTGCAACAGGCGAGCATAGGCGCCTCTGCCGTTTGCACCGTTGGGTCCATGAAACCGATTTTTCCTGCCGCCTGGCTGTTTATCTGTCTGTTATTCAGCGCTCAGCCGGCATTGGTCATGGCCGCTTCCGCTC
Organism: Pseudomonas azerbaijanoccidentalis; assembly: GCF_019145495.1. GTDB lineage: Bacteria > Pseudomonadota > Gammaproteobacteria > Pseudomonadales > Pseudomonadaceae > Aquipseudomonas > Aquipseudomonas azerbaijanoccidentalis. The sequence continues at coordinate 3,835 of NZ_JAHSTU010000011.1, forward strand.
AGGACAAACCGGCGGCAAGCACCCCTTCGAAAAAAAAAGCAGCCACCAAACAAACTGTGCCGGTTAAAAAGAAACCCGCCGCAGTAAAGAAGCGTCAGCCCATCGCCTCCAAATCGAAACCGGCCAGTGAAGTGGCGAAAACCCAACTGCCTTCCGCCAACCTGGATTTGAGCCTGCCCAAGGATATGGTTGAAGAGCTCGATCCGGTCGGCACGGTGCCTTTGCCCAAGCGCGAACCCGTGTTGCCGCAAATGTTCGGTGACAAAAGCAGTCAGTTCCAGCTCAACGGTCGCTTGATCAGTAACGAAATGCAGCTACAGCTACGCAATGAAGAGCGCCACGAAGTCGAAGGTGCGGCGCTGGAGTTTGAGTTCAAGCGATAAGTCGACCCCATTCGCAACCCGCTTGGCAGACACCTTGTCGGAGACTGCCCGGTCACACCTGTTTGCCAGTAAAAACCCGTTGCACGGTAATTTAAAACAACTGTTTTAGCGGTTACTCTGTGCCCCGTCCTTTAATACATTGCTCGTCGTGAGGTACTTGTCGTCATGAAATGCCGTGAGGGCTGTGGCGCTTGTTGCATTGCCCCTTCCATCAGTTCCCCGATACCCGGAATGCCCCAGGGCAAAGCCGCGGGTGAACGCTGCCTGCAACTGTCCCCCGAAAACCTGTGCAATATTTTCGGCCAACCGGAGCGCCCGGCGGTGTGTTCGGCATTCGAGGCTGACGTTGAGGTGTGTGGCAGCAGCAGTGAAGAGGCCATCAGGCTGATTGGCTGGTGGGAGCAAATGACGGCGGCGTAATGTGTCAACGAACGGAACTTAAACAATAAGGAATAACATTATGGGTTCGCTGCATCGTATCGCTGTGCTGTGTGGTTTGACGGCTGTATTGGCCACTTCGGTTGCACAGGCCGAAGACTGGAAAGTCGCCAAGAACGAAGACGGCATCAAGGTTTCCCTGAGTGAAGTGCCGGGTTCCGACTACAAGGCCTACCAGGGTGTCACCCTGATGAAAACCACCATGGCCAAACTGCGCGCGCTGCAGGAGGACGTAGCCGGCGCCTGCACCTGGATTCACGAATGCAAGAGCCAGAAGTTGCTCAAGCATGAAGGTGACCAGAGCTGGACTTACACCCAATTCAATACGCCATGGCCGGTTACCCCGCGCGACTCGGTGCTGCACATCACCACCGTTGAAGGCGCCGATGGCAGCCTGACCCGCAAACTTGAAGGCGTGCCCAAGTACATTCCCGAAGAAAAGGGCTTTGTGCGGGTTACCAAGGTGGATGGCTTCTGGAAGTTCGTCCCCAAGGGTGATCAGATTGAAGTGACTTATCAGGTTCACACCGAACCGGGTGGCAGTATTCCTTCGATGGTTGCCAATAAGTTTGTGGTGGATGCGCCGTTCAACACCCTGAAAGAGCTGAAGGCTCGGGCCGAGAAGTAAGCGCTGGGCATATCGTCCCCGATCTGCTGCGTTTCCACTCCCTGCCTGGTGGAAAAGTTCGCAACCTCGTTGAACTCCGCAGCGCCTACGAGAAAATGAATTCAACGTAGGAGCTGCCGAAGGCTGCGATCTTCTGATCCGCAGCCTTTATTGTGTTTCCAGATATGCGTTGCACAAAATTTTCACAATGCCTCCAAGACAATTCGCCCGCGCCGACATCGCAGAACAGTAATCAATGGCAATGCCGCCGTTGATCGTGCAACATTTGCGCACCGCGCAAACCCCGGGGCCGAGTACTGGCCAATAGAGGGCAAGGCGCAGCTGTATCTTGAAACTTCAACTTCCAATGGGTCCTAAAACGACATGGCAATCCCGGACGCCCTGAGTCAGCAGCGAGCTTCGAGTCGCCTGCTGCAACCGACCGTCAAATCGCATCTGGCCTACACGCTGCTGTGTGCCTTGGTGATGATGGTGATGTTTTCCGCGCTGCGCCTTGCGCTGCTGGTCTACAACCGCGAAATGATCCTCGATACACCGGCCTCGACCTTTATCGAAGCGTTCGCCAACGGCTTGCGTTTCGACCTGCGTCTGGTGGTCTACCTCAGCATCCCGTTGATCCTGGCACTGTTCAGCGCCCGGGCCATGGCCGCGCGCGGGTTCTTTCGCCTTTGGCTGACCATTGCGTCCAGCATCGCGTTGTTCCTGGGCCTGATGGAGATGGACTTCTACCGTGAATTCCACCAGCGCCTCAACGGACTGGTGTTCCAGTACGTGAAAGAAGATCCGAAAACCGTGATGAGCATGCTCTGGTACGGTTTTCCGGTGGTCCGCTACCTGCTGGCCTGGGCCGTTGGCACCTGGCTCCTGAGCCTGGCGTTCAAGGGCGCAGACCGCGCGACCCGTCCTCGTGGTCCGTTCAGCGGCGGCAGCATCAGTACCCGCCAGGTTGCACCGTGGTACGCACGCATCATGGTCTTTGTGGTCTGCCTGCTGATTTGTGTGGTCGCCGCTCGTGGCACCTTGCGCCAGGGCCCGCCAATGCGTTGGGGTGATGTCTACACCACCGATTCCAACTTCGCCAACCAACTGGGCCTGAACGGTACGCTTTCTCTGGTAGCCGCGGCGAAAAGCCGGATGTCCGAAGATCGCGACAACATCTGGAAAGCCACGCTGCCACAGCCAATGGCCCAGCAGACCGTGCGCGACATGTTGGTCATGAAGGACGACAAACTGGTGGATGGCGAAACCGCCGCCGTACGTCGTGACTACACGCCACCCGCTGACAAGACCCTGCCGATCAAGAACGTCGTTGTGATCCTGATGGAAAGCATGGCCGGTCACTCGGTTGGTGCGTTGGGCGCCCCTGGCAACATCACGCCGTACCTCGACAAACTGTCGAAGGAAGGCCTGTTGTTCGACCGTTTCTTCTCCAATGGCACCCACACCCACCAGGGTATGTTCGCCACCATGGCGTGCTTCCCCAACCTGCCAGGTTTCGAATACCTGATGCAGACCCCGGAAGGCAGCCACAAGTTGTCCGGCCTGCCGCAGTTGCTCAGCGCCCGTGACTACGACGACGTGTACGTCTACAACGGTGACTTCGCCTGGGACAACCAGTCCGGTTTCTTCAGCAACCAGGGCATGACCAACTTCATCGGGCGTAACGACTTCGTCAACCCGGTGTTCTCCGATCCGACGTGGGGCGTGTCCGACCAGGATATGTTCGACCGTGGTCTGGTTGAACTGAAGGCCCGTGACGGCAAGGACAAGAAACCGTTCTATGCCTTGTTGCAAACCCTGTCCAACCACACCCCTTACGCCTTGCCGACGCCATTGCCGGTCGAGCGTGTGACCGATCGTGGCAGCCTGAACGAACACTTGACCGCCATGCGTTACGCGGACTGGGCGTTGGGCCAGTTCTTCGAGAAGGCCCGCAAGGAGCCGTACTTCAAGGAAACCCTGTTTGTGGTCGTCGGCGACCACGGTTTCGGCAACGAGCGGCAGATCACCGAAATGGACCTGGGTCGTTTCAACGTGCCGATGCTGCTGATCGCACCCGGCATCCAGGAAAAATTCGGCACGCTGAACCACACCGTGGGTACGCAGATCGACATCGTACCGACCATCATGGGGCGTCTCGGTGGTGAAGTGCGTCATCAGTGCTGGGGGCGTGACCTGCTCAACCTGCCTGAAGGCGATACCGGTTTTGGTGTGATCAAGCCTTCGGGCAGCGAACAGACCACGGCCATCGTCACGGCTGATCAGATCCTGGTCCTGCCACGGGACAAGGACATGGCACCGAAGATGTATCAGTACGAACTGGGCGCCAAGCCGCATGCCGAGGTTGTACCGGATGCACCGCGCACTGCCGAACTGAAAACCAAGCTGGAAGCGTTCCTGCAAACAGCGACCAAGAGCCTGATCGATAACACCGCCGGTGTGGTCGATGGCAAGCCGGACTAAGCTGTGATGCAATAAAAAAGAGGCCCTTGAAAAGGGCCTCTTTTTTTTGCTTTTTAAACCGTCATATTTTGCCGAGTAACAACAGAATCAGTATCACCACCAACACCACGCCAATAATACCGGACGGGCCATAACCCCAACTTCTGGAGTGCGGGAAGACCGGTAAGCCACCGATCAGTAACAAGATCAGAATGATGAGAAGAATTGTGCCCATGTCTGTTTCCTTGCTGTAAGAGTTCAGGAATGACTTTGCCGTTATCAGTCAGCGGGAATGTCATTAATTCGAGCTGCTTAACATTTCCGACCTTCGCGCTTGAAAGAAAATTCCAAGTTTTTTTGATGTTTTTTGAAGCAGAGCCCATTCCAAATCATGTCGTATTAGTTGACTCAGCCGTTCCGGCGGTTTGCTCGGGCCATTCAGCAATCTGATGGAGCGTGGGTCGCGCAATATCCTTCGCTACACTCGACGCATCTTCCCCGGAACCACAAGGCTGTTTGCTATGCAAAATCGCATGATGATCACTGGCGCAGGCTCGGGCCTGGGTCGCGAAATCGCGCTGCGCTGGGCGCGTGAAGGCTGGCAACTGGCCTTGTCGGACGTCAGCGAGCCCGGCCTGCAGGAAACCCTGAAACTGGTGCGTGACGCCGGCGGCGACGGTTTCACTCAGCGTTGCGACGTCCGCGATTACAGCCAATTGACCGCGTTCGCCCAAGCGTGCGAAGTCAAACTCGGTGGCATCGATGTCATCGTCAATAACGCAGGCGTAGCGTCGGGCGGGTTCTTCAGCGAACTGTCCCTGGAAGACTGGGACTGGCAGATCGCGATCAACCTGATGGGGGTGGTCAAGGGCTGCAAGGCGTTCCTGCCGCTGCTGGAAAAAAGCAAAGGCAAGATCATCAACATCGCCTCAATGGCTGCGCTGATGCAAGGCCCAGCCATGAGCAACTACAACGTGGCCAAGGCCGGCGTGGTGGCGTTGTCCGAAAGCCTGTTGATCGAACTGGCGCAACAGGAAGTTGGCGTGCATGTGGTATGCCCGTCGTTCTTCCAGACCAACTTGCTGGATTCTTTCCGTGGCCCGACCCCGGCGATGAAAGCCCAGGTTGGCAAGTTACTGGAAAGTTCGCCGATCAGCGCCGCGGACATTGCCGACTACATCTATCAGCAGGTCGCAGCGGGGGAATTCATGATCCTGCCCCACGAGCAGGGCCGCATGGCCTGGGCGTTGAAACAGAAGAACCCGCAATTGCTCTACAACGAAATGACGATCATGGCCGACAAGATGCGCGCCAAGGCCAAACAATCCGCAGGCTGAACTTGCCCGCGAGCGACGGCATCGTTAGGGTGGCCGCCATCGGCCACTCTGACGAGACGTTCCCATGCTCAACTACCTGTGGTTCTTCCTTGCCGCGCTGTTTGAAATCGCCGGTTGCTTCGCCTTCTGGATGTGGCTGCGCCAGGGTAAAAGCGCCTGGTGGATCCTACCGGCACTGCTCAGCCTGACTTTGTTTGCACTGTTGCTGACGCGCGTCGAGTCGACCTACGCCGGTCGCGCCTATGCCGCCTACGGTGGCATCTACATCGTTGCCTCGATTGGCTGGCTGGCGGTGGTCGAGCGGATTCGTCCGCTGGGTTCGGACTGGCTCGGCGTGGCGTTGTGCGTGATCGGCGCCAGCATCATTTTGTTCGGCCCGCGGTTTTCCGCGTCCTGAAAGGCTGGCGCTACTTTTAGGGGTTCTGTCAGACGTTTCCGTCAGTACGTGGGCTCGTGGCTGTAAGTTCAGTCTGGATTGCCGCTGCTGCCTTGAAGGCCCGGCCTGCGCCGGGCATCTTCAAGGTTCGGTAACCCTGAAAGGACGAAGGCCATGCTTGTACTCAGTCGCGTAGTGGGCGAATTGATTTCCATCGGTGACAACATTTCCATACGCGTCGTCGCCGTCAACGGCAACAACGTGCGTTTCGGCGTCGAGGCGCCGCAAGATGTGAGTGTGCACCGTTCGGAGATTTACGACCGCATCAAGCGCAAGCTGCCCCGGCAGAAAAAATCAGTCGAATAGATGCTTGGGCACATCGTGCTTGAGCATCAATTGGCACTGCTCGCTTTCCGGGTCGAAGACGATCAGGGCCTGGCCTTTGGTCAGTGCCTGGCGCACCCGCAGAACACGGGTTTCCAGTGGCGTGTCATCGCCATTGTCAGTGCCGTCGCGGGTCACGAAATCCTCGATCAGGCGGGTGAGGGTGTCGACTTCAAGTTGGTCGTGGGGGATGAGCATAGGCACCTCGGGTGAACAATGCGGCGATGCTACGGCGGATATGCCCGCACCACCAGTAGGAGCTGTCGAAGGCTGCGATCTTTTGATTTTCAGCAGCGCTACTGATGCCGAAAATCAAAAGATCGCAGCCTTCGGCAGCTCCTACATGCCTGTTGTGGCCTAGCTGTCGTTACGCTGCCCCACCAGGCTATCCACCGATGGCACCCGCGTGTCGCTTTCCATCTGGGTGTCGTGTTCGATCTGGTGACTGAACCGGTCCAGTGAACCTGTGGCGGGTTGCGCGTCGCTGGCGAAGACCGGCGGGCTGAGGATGTAGGCACCGAGCAGGCGGCTCAGGGCGGCGAGGCTGTCGATGTGGGTGCGTTCATAGCCATGGGTCGCGTCGCAACCGAAGGCGAGCAGGGCGGTGCGGATGTCATGACCGGCAGTCACCGCCGAGTGCGCATCGCTGAAGTAATAGCGGAACAGATCGCGGCGCACGGGCAAGTCGTTATCGCTGGCCAGGCGCAGCAGGTGTCGCGACAAGTGATAGTCGTACGGCCCGCCCGAGTCCTGCATCGCGATGCTCACCGCGTGCTCGCTGGAGTGCTGGCCCGGGGCGACCGGCGCGATGTCGATGCCGACAAATTCGCTGACGTCCCACGGCAAAGCCGCGGCCGCGCCACTGCCGGTTTCTTCGGTAATGGTGAACAGCGGATGACAGTCGATCAGCAATTCTTCGCCACTGTCGACGATGGCTTTCAACGCCGCCAGCAGCGCCGCGACCCCGGCCTTGTCGTCGAGGTGGCGGGCACTGATGTGGCCGCTTTCAGTGAATTCGGGCAGCGGGTCGAAGGCGACGAAATCGCCGACGCTGATGCCCAGTGAATCGCAATCCGCGCGGGTCGCGCAGTAGGCATCCAGACGCAGTTCGATGTGATCCCAGCTGATCGGCATTTCATCCACAGCGGTGTTGAAGGCGTGCCCGGAGGCCATCAACGGCAGCACGCTACCGCGAATTACGCCGTTGTCGGTGAACAAACTGACCCGGCTGCCCTCGGCGAAACGGCTGGACCAACAGCCCACGGGGGCAAGGGTCAGGCGGCCGTTGTCCTTGATGGCGCGCACGGCAGCGCCGATGGTGTCGAGGTGCGCGGAAACAGCGCGGTCAGGGCTGTTCTTCTTGCCCTTGAGGGTGGCGCGGATGGTGCCGCGACGGGTCATTTCGAAGGGTATGCCCAGCTCTTCCAGGCGTTCGGCGACGTAGCGCACGATGGTGTCGGTGAACCCGGTCGGGCTGGGAATGGCGAGCATTTCCAGCAGGACTTTTTGCAGATAAGCGAGGTCGGGTTCTGGGTATTTGATGGTCATGGAAACTCCTGATGAGTGAAGAGCATCGATGGTTTCGATGAGTGAGAACGTTGTCGTCTGTCGAGCCGCCATCGCGAGCAGGCTCGCTCCTACATTGGAACGCGTCACCCTGTAGGAGCGGGCTTGCCGATCAGGCGCTACATCACTAGGAAACTGCCGGCTGACTATGCGGAAACAACAAATCCACAAAGCGCTCAGCCGTTGGTTGCGGCTCATGGTTGGCCAACCCGGCGCGTTCGTTGGCTTCGATAAACACGTACTCCGGTTGATCGGCGGCGGTCACCATCAGATCGAGGCCGACCACTGGAATGTCCAGTGCCCGCGCTGCCCGCACCGCGGCATCCAGCAAGGTCGGATGCAGGATCGCGGTAACGTCTTCGAGAACTCCGCCGGTATGCAGATTCGCTGTACGCCGAACGAAAAGGTGCTCGCCCACCGGCAGGATGCTGCTGTAGTCGTAACCGGCGGCATGCAAGGTGCGCTGGGTTTCATGATCCAGCGGGATTTTGCTTTCACCGTCGGTGGCAGCCTGGCGGCGTCGACTCTGGGCTTCAATCAGCGCGCCGATGGAATGCTGACCATCGCCTACCACTTCAGCCGGTTTGCGAATGGCCGCGGCAACCACTTCAAAGCCGATCACCAGAATTCGCAAATCGAGACCTTCATGGAAGCTTTCCAGCAATACGCGACTGTCGAACCGGCGGGCAGCTTCGATGGCTTGCTGGACGTCTTCGATGGTCTGCAAATCAACCGCCACGCCCTGACCTTGTTCACCGTCCAGCGGTTTGACCACCACCCGCTGATGCTCGTCGAGGAACGCCAGATTGTCGTCGGCATTCCCCGCCAGTTGCTGTGCCGGAAGATTCAGGCCAGCGGCTTTCAGTACTTTGTGGGTCAGGCTTTTGTCCTGGCACAACGTCATGCTGATTGCGCTGGTCAGATCACTGAGGGATTCGCGGCAGCGCACCCGGCGTCCGCCATGGCTAAGAGTGAACATCCCGGCCTCAGCGTTATCGACGTGCACATCGATGCCCCGGCGGTGCGCTTCTTCGACAATGATTCGCGCGTAGGGATTGAACTCGGCTTCGGGACCCGGCCCTAGAAACAGCGGCTGGTTGATGCCGTTCTTGCGCTTGATGGCGAATGTCGACAGGTTGCGAAAACCGAGTTTCGCGTAGAGGTTTTTCGCCTGACGGTTGTCGTGCAACACGGACAGGTCGAGGTAACTCAGGCCGCGGCTCATGAAGTGTTCGATCAAATGCCGCACCAGGACTTCACCGACGCCCGGTCGTGAACAGTGCGGGTCGACCGCCAAACACCACAGGCTGCTGCCGTTTTCCGGATCATTGAAGGCCTTGTGATGATTGAGGCCCATGACGCTGCCGATCACCGCGCCGCTGTCCTCGTCTTCAGCCAGCCAGTACACCGGGCCGCCCACGTGTCGCGGAGTCAGCAAGGTGGCATCGATCGGCAACATGCCGCGTGCCTGGTACAGCTGATTGATCGCACTCCAGTCGGCGTCGCTCTGGGCGCGGCGGATGCGGAACCCGCGAAACACCCGGGTGGCCTGGCGGTAATCACTGAACCACAGGCGCAAAGTGTCGGACGGGTCGAGAAACAACTGGGTCGGTTCCAGCCCCAACACTTGCTGGGGCGCGGCGACGTACAGCGCAATGTCGCGTTCACCGGGTTGCTCGTTGAGCAGCTCTTTGGCGAGGCTGGCCGGATCGGCAAAGGTATGGCCGATCAGCAATCGGCCCCAGCCGCAATGCACGGCAATCGGCTCGCCGCCCAGCGCGCTGCCGTCTTCGGCCAGACGCGCCTGCAAGCGTTCGTAGGAGGGCGCCTGGCCGCGCAACAAGCGTTGGCTGAAAGCCGTGGCGTGAGGTTTCATCGATTAGATTCCTTGTTCACTGAGCCACAGGTTCAGGGCCGCCAATTGCCACAGCTTGGAGCCGCGCAGCGGGGTCAGTTGTCCTTGCGGGTCAGTCAGTAAACGGTCGAGCATGGCCGGGTTGAACAGGCCTCGATCCTGGCTGGGGTCAAGCAACAACTCGCGCACCCAGTTCAGCGTGTCGCCCTGCAAATGCTTGAGGCCAGGCACCGGGAAGTAGCCTTTCTTGCGGTCGATCACTTCACTCGGGATCACCAGCCGCGCCGCTTCCTTGAGCACCTGTTTGCCACCGTCCGGCAGTTTGAATTTGCCCGGCACCCGGGCCGACAATTCCACCAGGCGATAGTCAAGAAACGGCGTACGCGCTTCCAGGCCCCAGGCCATGGTCATGTTGTCGACGCGTTTGACCGGGTCGTCCACCAGCATCACCGTGCTGTCCAGACGCAGGGCTTTGTCCACCGCCGCATCGGCACCCGGTTGTGCGAAGTGTTCCTTCACGAAGTCACCGGCAGCATCGTTCGCCGTCAGCCATTTCGGCTGCACGGTGGCGGCATAGTCGTCGTAGCTGCGGTCGAAAAACGCTTCACGATAGGCAGCGTATGGATCGCTGGCGCCGTCCACCTGCGGATACCAGTGATAGCCGGCGAACAACTCGTCGGCGCCTTGGCCGCTTTGCACCACTTTGCAATGCTTGGCCACTTCCCGAGACAACAGGTAGAAGGCGATGCAATCGTGGCTGACCATCGGCTCGCTCATCGCACGGAACGCGGCAGGCAGTTGTTCGATGATCTCTTTTTCGTCGATGCGCAATTGATGATGCTGCGTGCCGTAGTGTTGGGCGATCAGGTCCGAATACTGGAACTCGTCACCGCGCTCGCCACCGGCATCCTGGAAACCAATGGAAAACGTCGACAGGTTTTCTACGCCGACTTCCCGCAACAGACCCACCAGCATGCTCGAATCGACGCCGCCGGAAAGCAGCACGCCGACATCGACCGCTGCGCGTTGGCGAATCGCGACGGCCTCGCGAGTGCTGTCGAGCACACGGTCGCGCCAGTCTTCAAGGGTCAGGTTCAGCTCGTCGGCGCGGGGGCCGTAGGGCAGGGTCCACCAGGTTTTCTGCTCGGTGCGGCCATCCGCTTCGATGCGCATCCAGGTCGCAGGCGGCAGCTTTTCGATGCCGGCCAGCAAGGTGCGCGGCGCGGGGACCACGGCGTGGAAATTCAAATAATGATTGAGCGCCACCGGATCGAGTATCGGATTGATGTCGCCACCCTTGAGCAGCGCCGGCAGCGCCGAGGCAAAGCGCAGGCGTTGGCCGGTGCGGGACAGGTACAGCGGTTTCACGCCTAGGCGATCCCGGGCAATGAACAGGCGCTGGGCATCACGCTCCCAAATGGCAAAGGCAAACATGCCGTTGAGTTTCGGCAGCAGCGCTTCACCCCAGGCGTGAAAGCCTTTGAGCAACACTTCGGTGTCGCCGCCGGAATAGAAGGCATAACCGAGCGCTTCGAGTTCGGTGCGCAATTCCGGGTAGTTATAGATGGCGCCGTTGAAGGCCAGGGACAAGCCCAGTTGGTTGTCGATCATCGGCTGCGCCGAGCCATCCGACAGGTCCATGATTTTCAGGCGTCTGTGGCCCAGGGCAATCGGCCCTTGGCTATGAAAACCCCAAGCATCGGGGCCGCGTGGTGCCAAGTGATGGGTGATTCGTTCAACCGCCGCGAGGTCGGCAGGTTGATGATCAAAACGTAACTCGCCAGCTAATCCGCACATAAATTCCTTACCGGTTTTTCCGTTGGGGAGGGTCAATCGTTACCGGGCCAAAACGGCCGGTACTCAGAAACTGACCCGGCTCAATCCCCGGAGTTTTAGACCGATAAGTTATAAAGAACGGGAGCACTCCCGGTTGGGCGCCGGTCACCCAGCCTGTAGGAGCGAGTCAGGCGTGGGTGCGGCGGATCAGGTTGCGCAGTGAAAACCGGTTCGGGTGGCAGGCTTCCGCCACGCTTCTGGGCAAGGGCAGGGGCTCGTTGTCCAGCCACCCGGCGAGCAACTCTCCGGACAGCGGCGCGGTGATCAAGCCGCGTGAACCGTGGCCACTGTTGACGTACAAACCGGCGAGCCACGGGCATTCGATGTCCGGCACCTGTCGGGCGTCTTTGCTCAGTACTGCATAAGCGTCATTGAATGCCTGGCTATCGGCCAATGGTCCGACGATGGGCAAGTAATCGGGGCTGGTGCAGCGAAACGCGGCGCGACCCTGGAGACTTTCCGGGGCCAGTGTGTCGGCGTGCAAACGGGTGACCAGATCGTGGGAAATCTCTTCGAGCATGGCCAGGTTGCCCACGTGTTCGGCGGTGGTCGGGGTCAGGTCGTCGCTTTTGAAATCGAAACTCGCGCCCAGGGTGTGTTCGCCGAGTCGCGCGGGGGCGACGTAGCCTTCGGCGCAGACCACCGTGCTCAACGCCTGGCTTTGCGGGGTTTGCATCAGGCGGGTGATTTGCCCGCGAATGCGTTTGAGCGGTAGTCCTGCGCTTTCGGGAAAACGCTGGATCTCGGCGGCACCGGCCAATACCACCACCGGTGCGCTGGCGAGCAGGCGCTCGCTGTCCCAGGCTTGCCACTGCCCCTCGACCTTGCGCAGTTCCAGGGCATCGTGATGAATCTTGAGTTGAATGCCGGGGTGCGCGGCTTGCCATTGGCACAACGCCGGCGGATGAACCCAGCCGCCCTCGGGATAGTACAGCCCACCGCTGGCCAGCCCGATGCCCGCCAGTTTTTGCGCGTGGGGTTGATCCAGCAGTTGCAGCAGATCTTCGGGAAAGGCGTCGGCCAATTGCTGTTGCCGTTCGGCTTCCTTGGCGTTGAACGCCAGTTGCAGCACGCCGCAATCGTCCCAATCGGTGCCGCGTTGCAAGTGTTCGAGCTGGCGGCGGGTGTAGCCGAAACCGCTGACGATCATTTGCGACAGCGCGGTGCCGTGGGCCGATAACTTCAGGTACAGCACGCCTTGCGGGTTGCCGGACGCTTCCTGGGCCAGGTCGGCGTGGCGTTCCAGCACCGTCACTTGCCAGCCACGCGCGGCGAGGCTGGCCGCGCTGGCACAACCGGCGAGCCCGGCACCGATCACCAGTGCCCGGCGTTCACCGGTCAGCGGAGCAGGGCGGGCGAACCAAGGTTTCACGGGCACGGGGGCGGTCACCTCTGCCGGCCAGCCGAGGAACTCACCGCGCAGGATTTCCCATTTGTGGCCGATGCCCGGGGTGCGTTTCATTTTGAAGCCGGCGGCATTCAGCAGACGCCGCACCCAACCGGTGCTGGTGAACGTGCTGATGGTCGAGCCGGGAGCGGTCAGTCGTGCCAGTTCGACGAACAGCTCGGCGGTCCACATATCAGGGTTTTTCGCCGGGGCAAAACCGTCGAGAAACCAGGCGTCGATTTGCGCGTCCAGTTGCGGCAGTTGCTCCAGCGCATCACCGATCATCAAGGTCAGGGTGACCCGACCGTTGGCCAGCGTCAGGCGTTGAAAACCTTGATGGATCGCCACGTATTGCGCCAGCAGTTGATCGGCAAACACTTTGAGTTCCGGCCACAACGCGAGGGCGCGTTGCAGGTCGGGCGGGCTCAGGGGGTATTTTTCGACGCTGACAAAGTGCAGCCGCGCATTGGCCGGCGCATGTTGCTCGAACACCTGCCAGGCACACAGAAAATTCAGCCCTGTTCCGAAACCCGTCTCGCCGATGACCAGCCGCCCGTGCTGTGGCAGCGCAGCAAAACGTTCGGCCAAACGGTTCTGTTCGATGAACACATAACGGGTTTCGTCCAGCCCCGACTTATCGGAGAAATACACATCGTCGAACACTCGCGAATACGGACGACCCTGGTCGTCCCAGTCGAGCTGGGCGTGGGGCATTACAGGTTTCATGGCAGGCTCGGCAACGGCAAGACCGCCATTCTAGCCGATTGAGGGCGAGGTGCTTGATCCATGGCAAGGTCTACATTGATCGGTTCGCTGAATCTTTAGCAGCTGCCGAAGGCTGCGTTCGACTTCGAAGCGGTCGCCAATCCTGACATCACGTTTTGCCTGAATAAATCCATGCGACCGCTGCGCGGCCGAACGCAGCCTTCGGCAGCTGCTACAGGAAGCGGCAGGGATTTCTGCCACGCAAAACGAGTCCATCCGCTAGTCTTGCTCACATCTGGAAGGGAGCCGTTCATGTTCGAATCCGCTGAAATCGATCACGCCATCGACAAAGAAACCTACGACGCCGAAGTTCCGGCCCTGCGCGAAGCCTTGCTTGAAGCGCAATTCGAGTTGCGACAGCAAAGCCGCTTTCCGGTGATCATCCTGATCAACGGCATCGAAGGCGCCGGCAAAGGCGAGACGGTCAAGTTGCTCAACGAGTGGATGGACCCGCGTCTGATCGAGGTCCGCACGTTCGATCAGCAAACCGACGAAGAACTGGCGCGACCTCCGGCCTGGCGTTATTGGCGGATGCTGCCGGCCAAGGGGCGCATGGGGATTTTTTTCGGCAACTGGTACAGCCAGATGCTCCAGGGCCGGGTCCATGGCGAGTTCAAGGACCCGCGTCTCGATCAAGCGATCAACGCTGCCGAACGCCTGGAAAAGATGCTTTGCGATGAAGGCGCGCTGATCGTCAAATTCTGGTTTCACCTCTCCAAGAAACAGATGAAGGCGCGGCTCAAGGCGCTGGCCGACGACCCCTTGCACAGCTGGCGCATCAGCCCGCTGGACTGGCAGCAATCGGAAACCTACGACCGCTTCGTCAAGTTCGGTGAGCGGGTCTTGCGTCGCACCAGTCGAGACTACGCGCCGTGGCATGTGGTCGCCGGAATGGACGCACGCTATCGCAGCCTGGTGGTCGGAAAGATTCTGCTCGACAGTCTGAACGGTGCCTTGAAGCGGCCCAAGATCCATCCGGAAAAAGTCAGCGCCGCGCCGGTATTCCCCAGCGTCGACCAAGTGAACCTGCTCGACAGTCTGGACCTGACACTGAACCTGAGCAAAAACGATTACGAAGAACAGTTGGTGACCGAACAGGCGCGGCTGTCCGGGCTTATGCGCGACAAACGCATGCGCCGGCACGCGCTGGTGGCGGTGTTCGAGGGCAATGACGCGGCAGGCAAGGGCGGTGCTATTCGGCGCGTGGCCGCCGCGCTCGACCCGCGCCAGTACAACATCGTGCCGATTGCCGCGCCCACCGAAGAAGAGCGGGCGCAGCCGTATCTTTGGCGCTTCTGGCGACACCTGCCGATGCGGGGCAAGTTCACCGTGTTCGATCGCTCCTGGTATGGCCGGGTGCTGGTGGAGCGCATCGAAGGCTTTTGCAGCCCGGCGGACTGGCTGCGCGCCTACAGTGAAATCAACGATTTCGAAGAGCAGGTCAGCGATGCCGGGGTGGTCGTGGTCAAGTTCTGGCTGGCCATCGACAAGCAGACGCAATTGGAGCGTTTTCAGGAGCGCGAAGAAATCCCCTTCAAGCGTTTCAAAATCACCGAGGATGATTGGCGCAATCGCGAAAAGTGGGATGACTATCGCGCTGCCGTCGGCGACATGGTCGACCGCACCAGCACAGAGATCTCGCCGTGGACGCTGATCGAAGCCAATGACAAGCGCTGGGCGCGGGTCAAGGTCTTGCGCACGATCAATCACGCGCTGGAAGAAGCGTTTGAAAAGTCCGACAAACACGCGAAGAAGGATAACAAGGACAAGAAGTGAGTCGATGGTTGCGCATACGCGGGGTGAATGATTGTCGCAGTCGGTAATTGGGTGGGCTTATGCTCGGACCACTCTCAACCGATAACAACAATGAGGTATGCCATGCGTGAAGTGGTGATCGTCGACAGCGTACGGACCGGCCTGGCCAAATCCTTTCGCGGCAAGTTCAACCAGACCCGTCCGGACGACATGGCGGCGCACTGCGTCAACGCTCTGTTGGCGCGCACCGGCATCGACCCGGCCAGTGTTGAGGATTGCATCGTCGGCGCCGGCTCCAATGAAGGCGCGCAGGGCTACAACATCGGTCGCAACGTTGCCGTGCTGTCGCGCCTGGGCATCGGCACGGCCGGCATGACCCTCAACCGTTTTTGCTCATCAGGCTTGCAGGCCATCGCCATCGCTGCCAACCAGATCGCTTCGGGTTGCAGCGACATCATCGTCGCCGGTGGCGTCGAGTCGATCAGCCTGACCATGAAAAGCGTCAACACCGACAACCTGATCAACCCGCTGCTCAAGGAGCAGGTGCCGGGCATCTATTTCCCGATGGGCCAGACCGCTGAAGTCGTCGCGCGCCGTTACAACGTCAGCCGCGAAGAACAGGATCTGTACGCCCTGCAAAGTCAGCAGCGTACTGCACAAGCGCAGGCCGCCGGTTTGTTCGATGATGAAATCGTACCGATGTCGGTGAAATACCGCGTTGAGGACAAAGCCACTGGTCAGGTGCAGATCCTCGACGGCATCGTCGATCGCGATGACTGCAACCGCCCGGACACCACGCTGCAAAGTCTGGCCGGCCTGAATCCGGTGTTCGCCGAGGATGGCTCGGTGACGGCGGGTAACTCGTCGCAATTGTCCGACGGCGCTTCCATGACATTAGTGATGAGCCTGGAAAAAGCCCTGGCACTGGGCTTGAAGCCGAAAGCGTTCTTCCGTGGTTTTACCGTGGCGGGCTGCGAACCGGATGAAATGGGTATCGGCCCGGTGTTTTCAGTGCCGAAACTGCTCAAGGCCAAGGGCTTGCAGGTGGGCGACATTGATCTCTGGGAACTCAACGAGGCCTTCGCTTCGCAGTGCCTGTACGCGCGCAATCGACTGGAAATCGACAACGAAAAATACAACGTCAACGGCGGTTCTATCTCCATCGGTCACCCGTTCGGCATGACCGGTTCGCGTCAGGTCGGGCACATCGTGCGTGAGTTGCAGCGGCGTAACCTGCGCTACGGCATCGTGACGATGTGTGTGGGAGGCGGGATGGGGGCTACCGGCTTGTTTGAGGCGGTGCGGTAACTGCCCAGGATTTTTAGCGACTGTTCAATAGCTATCGCGGGCAAGCCCGCTCCCACAGTGTTTAGCGGCGATCACAAATTTTGTATACGCCACAAAACCTGTGGGAGCGGGCTTGCCCGCGATGCAGGCGCCGCGATTTAAGGACAATTGCTCAAATTCTGCATCCGCTCAATGTAAGCCTGAACCTCCCGCGCCGCTGCCTCGGCACTCTCAAACGGCCCCTCCAGGGTGTTTTCCCGGGTGCTGAAATACAACTCCCCGTTCACCCGACATAACCGGTCGCTGCGAAAGTGCAGGGCGGGGGCGTTATCCTGGGCACGCATGCCGTACATGGCGGTCTCCTGAAACATTCCTGATGTGGATCCAATCAGCTTATGCAAGAACCACTTGCGGCGCCCGGCGATCCGATCGACGGCACATCGCCAATTTAACGTTGCGACCTGCACAGTTTCATTCGCGGCCAGAGGCCAACTGTCCCTGTGTGCTTCACGCGGGTGCGCCTAGAATGGCGGTTCAAGTCATCGGGTTGCGGGGTTTGCATGCACATTTCATCGGGTCGCTGGGTTTACGGACTTTTCCTGGCCTTGCTGACCGCGCTGCTGTGGGGAATCCTGCCCATCAAACTCAAACAAGTCCTGATGGTGATGGACCCGGTGACGGTGACCTGGTTTCGCCTGATGGTGTCCGGCAGTTGTCTGTTCATCTATCTGGCGGCCACCAAGCGCCTGCCGAGTCGCAAAGTGCTCGGCCCGCGAGGCGGCTGGCTGGTGCTGATGGCGGTGCTCGGCCTGGTGGGCAACTACGTGCTTTATTTGATGGGCCTGAACCTGCTCAGCCCCGGCACCGCGCAACTGGTGGTGCAGATGGGGCCGATCATGCTGTTGATCGCCAGTGTGTTTGTGTTCAAGGAGCGTTTCAGCCTGGGGCAGGGCATTGGCTTGCTGGTGCTGCTGATCGGTTTCGTCCTGTTTTTCAATCAGCGCCTGGCCGAGTTGCTGACGTCATTGAGCGATTACACCGCCGGCGTCCTGCTGGTGTTGTTGGCGTCCACGGTCTGGACCTTCTATGCCTTGGGCCAGAAGCAACTGCTGACGGTGTGGAATTCGTTGCAGGTGATGATGGTGATCTACCTGTTCTGCGGATTATTGCTGACGCCGTGGGTGCATCCGCTCGAAGCGCTGCAATTGAACCCGTTGCAAGGCTGGTTGCTGCTGGCGTGCTGCATGAACACCTTGATTGCCTATGGCGCGTTTGCCGAAGCGCTGGCGCATTGGGAAGCGTCGCGGGTGAGTGCAACGCTGGCGATCACGCCGTTGGTGACATTCGGCGCCGTTGCCTTGGCCGCCTGGTGGTGGCCGGAATATGTACATGCCGAGACCATCAATGGCCTGGGGTATGGCGGGGCGATATTGGTGGTGTTGGGGTCGGCGCTGGTGGCGTTGGGGCCTTCGTTGATTGCCGGGTTGAAGGCGCGGAAGTTGCGGATGGCTTGAAGATCAAAGGATCGCAGCCTGCGGCAGCTCCTACAGGAATACGCGTGTCCCGTAGGAGCTGCCGAAGGCTGCGATCTTTTTGCTTGACTACAAATCTCAGCCCTTTGCCCCAGCCTCCAGCATATTCTCCGGCCGCACCCATTCATCAAACTCTTCATCAGTCAGATATCCCAACTGAAGAGCAGCCTCACGCAAGGTCAGCCCTTCGGCGTAGGCCTTCTTGGCAATCTCCGCCGATTTGTCATAACCGATGTGCGGGTTCAGCGCCGTCACCAGCATCAAGCCTTGCTCCAGATGCTCAGCCATTTTCCCGGCATCCGGTTCCAGGCCGGCGATGCAGTGCTGTTGGAAGTTGCTGCAACCGTCGCCCAGCAGGCGGATCGATTGCAGCAGATTGTGAATGATCACCGGTTTGAACACGTTCAGCTGCAAATGGCCCTGGCTCGCAGCGAAGCCGATGGCGACGTCGTTACCCAACACTTGGCAGGCAAGCATCGACAGCGCCTCGCACTGGGTCGGGTTGACCTTGCCGGGCATGATCGAACTGCCGGGTTCGTTGGCAGGCAGTTTCACTTCGGCGAAGCCGGCACGTGGCCCTGACCCCAGTAGACGCAAGTCGTTGGCGATTTTCATCAGGGTCACGGCGAGGGTTTTCAGGGCGCCGGACAACGTCGTCAGCGGCTCGTGCCCGGCCAATGCCGCGAACTTGTTCGGCGCGGTAATGAACGGCAGGCCGGAAAGCGCGGCCAGTTCGGCGGCGATGGCTTCACCGAAACCGTGGGGTGAATTCAGCCCGGTGCCGACCGCGGTACCGCCCTGCGCCAGCTCACACACCGCTGGCAGGGCGCTGCGAATGGCCCGCTCGGCGTAATCGAGTTGCGCTATGAAGGCTGAAACCTCCTGGCCGAAGGTGATCGGCGTGGCGTCCATCATGTGCGTGCGGCCGGTCTTGACCAGCTTCATGTGACGCGCCGACAACTCGGCCAGTCCGCCCGACAGTTCACTGATTGCCGGCAGCAACTGATGCTGCACGGCTTGCACGGTGGCGATGTGCATGGCGGTGGGGAAGCAGTCGTTGGAACTCTGGGAGCGGTTGACGTGATCGTTGGGGTGCACCGGCGACTTGCCGCCACGCGGGTTGCCGGCCAGTTCATTGGCACGCCCGGCAATCACTTCGTTGACGTTCATGTTGCTCTGGGTGCCACTGCCGGTTTGCCAAACCACCAGCGGAAACTGATCGTCGTGCTGACCGTCGAGCACTTCATCCGCCGCCTGTTCGATCAGCCGGGCGATGTCGGCCGGCAGATCGCCGTTGCGGTCGTTGACTCGTGCCGCCGCTTTCTTGATCAGCGCCAGGCCGTGCAGCACCGCCAGCGGCATGCGTTCGTTGCCGATGGCAAAGTTGACCAGCGAGCGTTGCGTCTGAGCGCCCCAGTAGGCTTCTTCCGGGACTTCAACCTGGCCCAGGCTGTCGGTTTCAATACGGCTCATCGGTCACACTCCTGTAGGTCTGTTTGCGCAGTTTAGGCCGTGATCGCCGGCCGGGGTTCCATCAGTCTCGATTCTGCCCATTGAAGCCCTCTAAATCAGGCGCGACAAGGGTTGGGGTTGAGTGACACACTTTTTTAGGCGCAGAATGGTCGTCCTTGGGGTTTTACCTCGCCTGCTAGAAAAGGAAACTCGATGACTCGTCTTCGTGCCATCTGTACCGCGGTTGCATTGGTTTGTGCCAGCGGCCAGGTTTTTGCCGATACCGCCAGCCACAACGCCAGTGCCGAGGCTTTCCTGACCCTGGCGCATGCTGACAAATTGGGCACTCCGGTGTACATGCAGGTTCAGCAGATGTTCGCCCAGCGCTTCCAGCAAACCAAAGCCCCGGAATCGAAAAAAGCCGTACTGGAAACCTACCAGGCCAAGGCCAACGCCGCGCTGGACCAAGCCATTGGCTGGAACAAGCTGAAGCCGGACATGGTCAAGCTCTACACCACCAACTTCACTGAATCCGAGCTCAAGGACCTGGTTGCGTTCTACCAGTCGCCACTGGGCAAGAAAGTCCTGGAAAAAATGCCGCAGCTGACCCAGCAATCGGCCCAGATGACCCAGGCCAAGCTGGAAAGCGCGGTGCCTGTGGTCAACAAACTGCTGGCTGACATGACTGCCGAGCTGGAGCCGAAAGGCGCCGCCGCGCCAGCCAAGAAAAAGCCTTAAGCGGAGTTCGGTATGACCATGCAACAACGCATCGAATCGACGCTGGGCCTGCTTCAGCCCCAGCACCTTCAGGTGCTGGATGAAAGCCACATGCACAGCCGCGGGTTACAGACGCACTTCAAGGCCGTGGTCGTCAGTGAGCAGTTCGAAGGCCTGAACCGGGTCAAGCGCCACCAGAAAGTCTACGGCACGCTCGGCGAGCTGATGGGCGAGTTTCATGCGTTGGCGCTGCATACCTACACGCCCGAAGAATGGGCACAGATCGACGCGGCCCCGGCCTCGCCAACCTGTGCTGGCGGCAGTAAGCATTAAGCTCAAAAGATCGCAGCCTGCGCCAGCGCCTACAGGAATACGCATTCCCATGTAGGCGCTGCCGCAGGCTGCGATCTTTTTTGTTAGAATGCCCAACGCGCCGCTTACCCGGCGCGTTTTTTTTCGCATCCGGTTCACCCCTTACGAGGGTAGCCACCTGGAGATTTACCCATGACACAACAGATTGTCGTGGCGGCACTGTATAAGTTCGTCACCCTGGAAGATTACGTTGCCCTGCGCGAGCCCCTGCTGCAAGCGATGGTCGATAACGGCATCAAAGGCACGCTGCTGATCGCCGAAGAAGGCATCAACGGCACCGTGTCCGGCAGCCGCGAAGGCATTGACGGGCTGATGGCCTGGCTGAAGAACGATCCGCGCATGGACGACATCGACCACAAAGAGTCGTACTGCGACGAACAGCCGTTCTACCGCACCAAAGTCAAACTCAAGAAAGAAATCGTCACCCTCGGCGTCGATGGTGTGGACCCGAACAAAAAGGTCGGCACTTACGTTGATCCGCAGGACTGGAACGCGTTGATCAGCGATCCGGAAGTGCTGCTCATCGATACCCGTAACGATTACGAAGTTTCGATCGGCACCTTCGAAGGCGCCATCGACCCGAAAACCACCAGTTTTCGCGAATTCCCCGATTACATCAAAGCCAACTTCGACCCGGCCGTGCACAAGAAAGTCGCGATGTTCTGCACCGGCGGCATTCGTTGCGAGAAGGCCTCGAGCTACATGCTCAGCGAAGGCTACGGTGAGGTCTATCACCTCAAGGGCGGCATCCTGAAGTACCTCGAAGAGGTGCCACAGGAAGAAACCAAGTGGCAGGGCGACTGTTTTGTGTTCGATAACCGCGTGACCGTTCGCCACGACCTGAGCGAAGGCGACTACGATCAATGTCATGCCTGCCGCACACCGGTCAGCGTTGAAGATCGCGCTTCCGAGCACTACGTGGCCGGTATCAGTTGCCCGCATTGCTGGGACAAACTGAGCGAGAAAACCCGCCGCAGTGCCATCGATCGGCAAAAGCAGATCGAACTGGCCAAGGCACGCAACATGCCCCACCCAATCGGTTACAACTACAAGCAAGCATCCTCCGAGGCCTGAACCATGTCTGCGCGCCTGCTCTATGTGATGGACCCTATGTGTTCCTGGTGCTGGGGCTTTGCTCCGGTCGCAAACGCATTGGTAGAGCAGGCGGCCGCCGCCGGTGTGGACGTGCATCTGGTGGTGGGCGGTTTGCGCACCGGCAGTGGTTCGGCGCTGGAACCGACCACCCGGCGCTACATCCTTGAACACTGGCAGGCAGTCACCGAGACCACCGGCCAGCCGTTCAAGCGCGAAGGCGCGTTGCCTGACGGTTTTGTCTACGACACCGAACCCGCCTGTCGGGCACTGGTGACGGCGCGCAACCTGGCGCCCGATTGTGCGTGGAAGCTGCTCGGGCTGATTCAGCAGGCGTTTTATGCCGAAGGTCGTGATGTCACCCGCGCCAGCGTCCTGGTGGAGTTGGCAGAACAGGCCGGCTTGCCACGTATCGAATTCGCCGCCGCGTTCGACCGTGCCGATACGCACGCCGCGACCGCTGCTGATTTCACCTGGGTCCAGGACCTGGGTATTGCCGGTTTCCCAACCTTGCTGGCTGAGCGAAACGGCCAATTGGCGTTGCTGACCAATGGCTATCAGCCGTTGAGCGAGTTGTCCCCGCTGCTCGGCCGCTGGCTGGAGCGCGCTGCCTGTGCATGACCTGCCTGACGAAGCCGCAACCGCTAAACGTGTCGACCGCTTGAGCTGGGCGGAAATCCGTCGCCTGGCCCTCCATCACAAGAAATCCCTGTGGATCGCCAACGGTGTGGCCGTATTGGCGACGCTGTGCAGCGTTCCGATCCCGTTGCTATTGCCGTTGCTGGTGGACGAAGTGCTGTTGGGGCACGGCGATGCTGCGCTGAAAATCATGAACCTTGCGCTGCCTGAGGTTTGGCAAAAAGCGGCGGGTTACATCGGCCTGATGCTGGTAGTGACCCTGGCCCTGCGTTGCGCGGCGTTGCTGTTCAACGTGCTTCAGGCGCGATTGTTCGCCGCACTGGCCAAAGACATCGTCTACCGCATTCGCATCCGCCTGATCGAACGCCTCAAGCGCATCTCGCTGGGGGAATACGAAAGCCTGGGCAGCGGCACGGTGACCACGCACTTGGTCACCGACCTGGACACGCTGGACAAATTCGTCGGAGAAACCCTCAGCCGTTTCCTCGTGGCCATGCTGACCCTGGTCGGCACCGCCGGGATTCTGATGTGGATGCATTGGAAACTGGCGCTGCTGATTTTGCTGTTCAACCCGCTGGTGATCTACGCCACGGTGCAGTTGGGCAAACGGGTCAAACACCTGAAAAAGCTCGAGAACGACAGCACTTCGCGGTTCACCCAGGCGTTGACTGAAACCCTCGATGCCATCCAGGAAGTGCGGGCCGGCAACCGCCAAGGGTTTTTCCTCGGTCGTTTGGGGCTGCGCGCCAGGGAAGTTCGCGATTACGCGGTCAACTCGCAGTGGAAAACCGATGCTTCGAACCGTGCCAGCGGTTTGCTGTTCCAGTTCGGCATCGATATTTTCCGCGCCGCCGCCATGCTCACCGTGCTGTTCTCCGACCTGTCCATCGGCCAGATGCTCGCGGTATTCAGCTACCTGTGGTTCATGATTGGCCCGGTCGAACAACTGCTGAACCTGCAATACGCCTATTACGCGGCGGGCGGTGCGCTGTCGCGAATCAATGAATTGCTCTCGCGC
This sequence comes from Pseudomonas azerbaijanoccidentalis, assembly GCF_019145495.1. GTDB lineage: Bacteria > Pseudomonadota > Gammaproteobacteria > Pseudomonadales > Pseudomonadaceae > Aquipseudomonas > Aquipseudomonas azerbaijanoccidentalis. The sequence continues at coordinate 27,096 of NZ_JAHSTU010000011.1, forward strand.
GCCGATGAGCCGCAATACCCCAATGGCGTCGATCCGTTCGCCGGCCGCGAGACCGTGGGCATCGAAGTTCAGGGTTTGAGTTTCGGTTATGGCGACGAATTGGTGTTGAACCAGATGGACCTGTCCATCGCCCCCGGAGAGAAGGTCGCCATCGTCGGCGCCAGCGGGGGCGGCAAGAGCACGTTGGTGCAACTGCTGTTGGGCTTGTACACGCCGCTGGCCGGGACCATTCGTTTTGGCGGCTCGACCCAGCAAGAGATCGGGCTGGAAACGGTGCGGGAAAATGTCGCGGTGGTTCTTCAGCATCCGGCATTGTTCAATGACACCGTACGCGCCAACTTGACCATGGGCCGCGACCGCAGCGACGAGGCTTGCTGGCAGGCGCTGGAAATCGCCCAGTTGCACGCCACCATCCGCGATTTGCCCAATGGCCTGGACAGCATCGTCGGGCGTTCCGGCGTGCGGTTGTCCGGCGGGCAGCGCCAGCGTCTGGCGATTGCGCGGATGGTCCTGGCTGAACCGAAAGTGGTCATCCTCGACGAGGCCACCTCCGCGCTGGACGCCGCTACCGAATACAACCTGCATCAGGCACTGGCGCGATTCCTCAGCAATCGGACCACGTTGATCATCGCCCACCGGCTTTCGGCGGTGAAACAGGCTGACCGTGTGCTGGTATTCGACGGTGGGCAGATTGCCGAAGATGGCGATCACCAACAGTTGATCGCCGACGGTGGCTTATACGCCAAGTTGTATGGTCATTTGCAACAAATGTAAGCCTTGAGGCCAAGTGAATGAACGCTGTTTGAAGCGTATTTGAAGCCCCACAACAAGAACATCGTCACCGGCGCCAATGGCCGGCCAGCCCCTCTCGGGCGAGGCTCGGCGCTTGCCGGGAACGCAATCGCGACCTAGTCTAGCTGGAGCGATTTCGTCCGGATGACGATCAAGCAGTGCTAATGCAAGGGACCTCATGAATCAAACGCGGACTCTCGGAACGCCACGGTTGTTGGGCATCGTCTGGCCATTTATTGCCGTTGTGCTGTTTCAAGCCTTGTTGGGTGGCGTTAGCCTTTATGTGCTGTCGGCGGTTCGCGGCTATGTTGCCGGCGAAAGCCTCTGGTCCAAGGGCCAGAAAGACGCCATTTATTATCTCAACCTCTATGCGGACAGCGGCGATGAAGCGATTTTTCGCAAATACCAGCACGCCATTTCCGTACCCCAGGGCGGGCATGAACTGCGCGTGGCACTGGATCAGCAGCCGCCCGACATCGAAGCGGCGCGCCTGGCGATTCTCAAGGGCGGCAACCACCCGGACGACGTGTCCAGCCTGATCTGGCTGTACCTCAATTTCCGCCACTTCAGTTACCTGGAAAAAGCCATCGACCTGTGGACGGTGGGTGACGCGTATCTGGTCAAACTCGATGACGTTGCGCGGGACATGCACCAGCACATCACCGCGAACCCGGCTTCCGAGGCGGATATCCTGCGCTGGAAAGAGCAGATTTTCGCGATCAATGATGAGGTGACCCCGGCGGCCAAAGCGTTCAGTGATGCGTTGGGCGAGGGGTCGCGGGTCATTCTTCGTCTCCTGCTGCTGACCAACCTCGCCACGGCGCTTGGCTTGATCGCGTTGGCGCTGATGCGCACCCATAAGTTGCTCAAGCAACGCCATGAGTTTGCCAATGCCCTGCAGCTGGAAAAAGACCGGGCGCAGATCACCCTGCAATCGATTGGCGACGGGGTCATTACGACGGATGTGGATGGCGCCATCGCCTACATGAATCCCGCCGCCGAGGCGTTGACTCACTGGAAAGCCGAGCAGGCAACGGGCTTGCCGCTCGCCGCGTTGTTCAATCTGCTGGATGAAAACGCGCAAGCCGATGGGTTTACCTTGATTGAGCGCATCCTCAGCGGGCAGCTCAGCGGTGGCAGCGAACATTCAAAACTGATTCAACGCCTCGATGGCAGTACGGTTTCCGTCACGCTGGTGGGCGCGCCCATCAGCAACGCCGGCAAGGTTAGCGGCACGGTGCTGGTCTTGCACGACATGACCCAGGAGCGGCAATACATTGCCAACCTGTCCTGGCAGGCCACCCATGACGCCTTGACCGGCCTCGCCAACCGCCGCGAGTTCGAGTATCGCCTGGAGCAGGCGCTGCACAACCTGACGCGGCAGTCGGGGCGGCATGCCCTGATGTTTCTCGATCTGGACCAGTTCAAACTGGTCAACGATACCTGCGGTCACGCCGCGGGCGATGAATTGCTGCGGCATATCTGCGCGCTGCTGCAATCGGGGCTTCGCGAAGGCGATACCCTGGCCCGACTGGGTGGCGACGAGTTCGGTATCCTCCTGGAAAACTGCGGGCTTGAGGCTGCCGAAAAAATTGCCGAGACGTTGCGCCAGACCGTGCAGAACCTGCACTTTGTCTGGAAGGGCCGGCCATTCGTGACCACTGTGAGTATCGGCCTGGTGCATGTTGCGCAGAATCCGACCACCCTCGAAGCTTCGCTGCGTGCTGCCGACATGGCGTGCTACATGGCCAAGGAGAAGGGCCGCAATCGGGTGCAGGTCTATCATCCCGACGATTCGGAACTGTCCCTGCGCTTCGGCGAAATGGCCTGGGTGCAGCGCCTGCACATGGCTCTGGAAGAAGACCGCTTCTGTCTGTACGCGCAGGAAATCGCGCCACTGGGCATCGACTTGGGCGGCGGACACATCGAAATTCTGCTGCGCTTGCACGATGAAGCCGGGCGCATGATCCTGCCCGACAGTTTTATCCCGGCGGCCGAACGTTATGGCCTGATGAGTACGATCGATCGTTGGGTCGTGCAGAACGTGTTCAAGATCATTGCCCAATGCCGCGCCGAGCGCCATCACGGGCCGCTGGCCATGTGTGCGATCAATCTGTCAGGCACGACCATTGGCGATGAGGCATTTCTCGACTTCTTGCGCGAACAATTCGTTACGTATTCAATTCCAGCTGAAATGATTTGTTTTGAAATCACAGAAACCAGCGCGATTTCCAATCTCGGCAGCGCAATCAGATTCATTAATGAACTCAAAGGCTTAGGCTGCCTGTTTTCCCTGGACGACTTTTGCGCCGGGATGTCCTCATTCGCGTACCTGAAACATTTGCCTGTAGACTTCCTGAAGATCGACGGGAGTTTTGTAAAGGATATGCTGGACGACCCGATTAACCGCGCCATGGTCGAGGTGATCAATCACATCGGCCATGTCATGGGTAAGCGTACGATTGCCGAGTTTGTCGAAACGCCTCAGATCGAGCAGGCATTGCTGGAGATCGGGGTGGATTATGCTCAAGGGTATGTCATTGAACGCCCGCAACTGTTTACCTGCGATAGCCTCCAAAGTCGTCCTGCCAGGCCTCAGCCTTTGTTGTTCAAGGCCCCTGGCACATTCCGTTGAAATCTCTCGCTGATCTAATAATCACAATCAAAAGGAGCTCGACAGTGATCGACACATTCAACAGAACCGGACCACTCATGGAAGCTGCAAGTTATCCTGCCTGGGCCCAGCGCCTGATTCAGGACTGCAGCGAGAGTAAGCGCCGGGTTGTCGAACACGAACTGTATCAGCGCATGCGAGACAACAAACTCAGCGCAAAAACCATGCGTCAGTACCTGATAGGTGGCTGGCCGGTGGTCGAACAGTTCGCGTTATACATGGCACAAAACCTCACCAAGACCCGTTTTGCCCGCCACCCCGGTGAGGACATGGCGCGGCGCTGGCTGATGCGCAACATTCGTGTCGAATTGAACCACGCCGATTACTGGCTGAACTGGAGCCGTGCGCACGGCGTCAGCCTGGAAGATCTGCAGGCGCAACAGGTTCCCCCTGAACTTCATGCGCTGAGTCATTGGTGCTGGCATACCAGTTCAGCGGATTCGCTGATCGTCGCCATTGCTGCCACCAACTACGCCATTGAAGGCGCGACCGGCGAATGGTCGGCGCTGGTTTGTTCCAATGGCGTGTACGCTGCCTCGTTCCCTGAGGAAGAGCGCAAGCGTGCAATGAAGTGGCTGAAGATGCATGCCCAGTACGACGATGCCCACCCGTGGGAAGCGCTGGAAATCATCTGCACCCTGGCCGGCATGAACCCGAGCAAAGCGCTGCAAGTGGAACTGCGTCAGGCGGTGTGCAAAAGCTACGACTACATGTACCTGTTCCTGGAGCGCTGCATGCAGCTTGAACTGGCGGAGAAAGTCCCCGTAGCCCGTGAGCGACTGGAACTGGCTGAAAGCTGATTTAACGGTCACGCAATAAAAACTGTGGGAGCGAGCCTGCTCGCGATAGCGTTGCGTCATTCGACATCATCATCGACTGACACACCCTCATCGCGAGCAAGCTCGCTCCCACATTGTTTTGGGTTGCGGGATGAAAATCAGCCCGCCATCGCCAACCGGTTCCGCCCCTCGCGCTTGGCCACATACAGCGCATTATCGGCGCGTCGCAGCAAACTCTCGGCAGACTCGCCCGGCAGCAGGGTCGAGCAACCGAGGCTGACCGTCAGCTCGATCGAGCGTCCATCGGCAAGGTATTCCTCGGTCTGCGCAGCAAACCGCAGGCGCTCACCGACCAGGGCCGCAGCCTCGCGGCTGGTGTTCGACAACAAGATCAAAAACTCTTCACCGCCAAAACGAAACACCATGTCGACATTGCGCAGCTGACGTTTGATCGACGTGGCCACGGCTTTGAGCACGTCATCGCCGGCGCTGTGGCCATGGGTATCGTTGATCAGCTTGAAATGGTCGATGTCCAGCATCAGCAACGACAACGGTTGCAGGTGACGCCGTGACAGCTCGATTTCCCGTTGCAGCGTTTGATCCATCGCGATGCGGTTGCCGGTGTCGGTCAACGGATCGCGCAGGGCACTTTGGGTGGCGGCGCGGTACAGCAGGGTATTGCGCATCGGGTACAGCAGCGCCGCCAGCAACGACTCAAGGTTGCCTTGTTCTTGCTCGCTGAAACGCTGGTTGCGACGAAACACCAACTCACCCAGGTGTTCACCCTCGTGGCTGAGGCTGTAACTGATTGAGTGGTGGCCGCGCAGGCCGAACTCCAGGCGCAGGTCGCTGCTCTTGTGCTCGTAGCTCAAGGCATCCAGCGGGACCAGGCGCTGAATCTCGCGGAAGAACAAGCCAAGAATACGTTGGGGTTCAAGACTGGTTTGCAGCTGCATGCTCAATTGCTGGCGCAGTTTGGACAGGCTGATGGGCCTTTCCGGAGAGGGTTGCTGCTGACCAAAGCCCAGGCGTTGCAATTTGGCGCTATCAAAGTCAATTGCGCTGGTCTGGGAAGGTGATTTCATATGGCGTGCGCCCTTGAGCAGTAAGACTGTCTTACAAGCTGGGTGAGAGCGGCTTTGGGCTGCGCGTCGTACTGGTCCGTCAGTCCCGTAGGACATTTCGTACAAGTTTAATCTGCTTTGTACAAGATTAGGAGACTGTCGACTCCCGCTCCGCCCGGTTCGCGTTCACTTGGTTTGTATGAAGAACTGCAGAGCGAAAGTCGTGCCATTTTCGAAGAGTTTGGTAAAAGCGTTATAAATCAAATAATTGGTAGTTATTTTGGCGGCGGGGTCAAACTCTGCGACATTAGTTTGACTGGTATTTCACTGCGCCTTGAGTGCCGCGACGGGAAGTCGGCGCGGCACAAAAGCGACGTACGGCATTACTGGGCGTTGAAAGCCTGCCCGTTGATGCCCGTGCTGTCCGGACCCATCAGGTACAGGTAGACCGGCATGATCTCTTCGGGCGTCGGATTGTTCAGCGGGTTTTCACCCGGATAAGCCTGGGCGCGCATGCTGGTGCGGGTGGCACCCGGGTTGATGCTGTTGGAGCGTACGGGCGCCACGGTGTCGACTTCGTCCGCCAGGGTTTGCATCAAGCCTTCGGTGGCAAACTTGGAAACCCCGTAAGCGCCCCAGTACGCGCGGCCCTTGCGCCCGACACTGCTGGAGGTGAACACCACCGAGGCATCCTGGGACAACTTGAGCAGTGGCAGCAGCGTACTGGTGAGCATGAACATCGCGTTGACGTTGACTTGCATGACACGCATGAAGTTCTCGCCCGACAGCTGTTCGATCGGCGTGCGCGGCCCAATGATCGACGCGTTGTGCAGCAGGCCGTCGAGGTGGCCGAATTCGGTTTCAATCATCGCGGCCAGCTCATCGTATTGATGGGGCAGGGCGGTTTCCAGATTGAACGGGATCACGGCCGGTTGCGGGTGCCCCGCGGCTTCGATTTCGTCGTAGACCTGCGTCAGGTTGGCTTCGGTCTTGCCCAGCAACAGCACGGTGGCGCCGTGGGCAGCGTAGGTTTTTGCCGCGGCAGCGCCAATGCCACGACCAGCGCCGGTGACCAGAATGACCCGATCCTTGAGCAAGTCGGGGCGGGCGGAGTAATCAAACATAAAAACCTCAATCCATTAAAAGGCTGGAAAAGATCGCAGCCTGCGGCAGCTCCCACGCCGATTGCGGTTTCCTGTAGGAGTTGCCGAAGGCTGCGATTTTTTGACTTTAATCAGCAGCTGCAAAGCGCGCTATCAAGCACCTTGCGCAACTCCAGCGGATGATCAACCACCACATCCGCCCCCCAATGCCGCGGATTATCATCCGGGTGGATGTAGCCGAAGGTCACGGCGGCAGTCTTGGTCCCCGCATCGCGCCCCGATTCGATATCGCGCAGGTCATCGCCCACGAACAATACGCTGGCCGGGTCCAGGTCAAGCATTTTGCAGGCAAGGATCAGCGGCTCTGGATCAGGCTTGCTGTTCTTCACATGGTCCGGGCAGATCAGCAGCGCCGAACGCTCGGCCAGCCCCAACTGCTGCATGATCGGCTCGGCAAAACGCAGCGGCTTGTTGGTGACCACGCCCCAGATCAGGTTGGCCTTCTCGATGTCCGCCAACAACTCGCCCATGCCGTCGAACAGTTTGCTGTGCACCGCGCAACCGACCAGATAGCGCTCCAGAAACTCCAGGCGCAGCTCCTCGAAACCCGGTGATTCCGGGTCCATGGAAAAGGTCACTGCAACCATTGCCTTGGCGCCGCCGGAGATCTCGTCGCGGATGTGTTTGTCGTTGATCGGTGGCAGGCCACGGTCGGCACGCATCGCCTGGCAGATCGCAATGAAGTCCGGCGCGGTGTCGAGCAGCGTGCCGTCCATGTCGAAAAGAACTGCTCTGATACGCATCGGCTTACTCCTCGCGCAGGGTCTGGATCATGTAGTTGACGTCCACGTCGGCCGCCAGTTTGTAGTGCTTGGTCAGCGGGTTGTACGTCAGGCCGATGATGTCCTTGACGGTCAGGCCGGCCATGCGGCTCCAGGCACCGAGCTCGGAAGGGCGGATGAATTTCTTGAAGTCGTGGGTGCCGCGCGGCAGCAACTTCATGATGTATTCGGCGCCGACGATGGCGAACATGTACGCCTTCGGGTTGCGGTTGATGGTGGAGAAAAACACCTGGCCGCCAGGCTTGACCATGCGGAAGCAGGCGCGGATCACCGAAGACGGATCCGGGACGTGTTCGAGCATCTCAAGGCAGGTGACCACGTCGAACTGCTCCGGCATTTCTTCGGCCAGGGCTTCGGCGGTGATCTGCCGGTACTCGACGCTTACGCCGGATTCCAGTTGATGCAATTGTGCGACGGCCAACGGGGCTTCGCCCATGTCGATGCCCATCACGGTCGCGCCGCGTTGAGCCATCGCTTCGCTGAGGATGCCGCCGCCGCAGCCGACGTCGAGGACTTTTTTGCCGGCCAGGCTGACGCGTTCGTCAATCCAGTTGACCCGCAGCGGGTTGATGTCGTGCAGGGGTTTGAATTCGCTTTCGCGGTCCCACCAGCGATGGGCCAGGGCTTCGAATTTGGCGATTTCGGCGTAGTCGACGTTGCTCATGGTTTAAGTCCTCTAAAACTTGAAAAATCCTGTTGCCCCGGTTTTCAGTCCGGGGGGCTTACGATTCGGTACGGCCGCTGATGCGCTGGCCCCAGGCCTTGGCCGTGGCGGCCAGTTGCTGTTCATCCAGGCGCGTCAGGCGACGGTCGTCGAGCAGTTGCTTGCCGGCGACCCATACATGTTTCACGCAGTCCCGGCCGGTGGCATATATAAGCTGCGAAACCGGGTCGTAGACCGGCTGCTGGGCAAGGCCCGAAAGATCGAACGCAACGATGTCCGCCGCTTTGCCCAGCTCAAGGGACCCGGTCTGGGTCTCGATCCCCAAGGCGCGCGCGCCGTTGAGGGTGGCCATGCGCAGGGCACGATGGGCGTCCAGCGCGGTGGCCGAGCCGGCGACAGCTTTGGCCAGCAATGCAGCGGTGCGGGTTTCGCCGAGCAGGTCCAGATCATTGTTGCTGGCGGCGCCGTCGGTGCCCACCGCAACATTGACCCCGGCCTGCCACAAACGCTCCACCGGGCAAAAGCCGCTGGCCAGTTTCAGGTTCGACTCCGGGCAATGAATCACATGGGTGTTGCTTTCTACCAGCAGCGCCAGGTCTTCTTCGCTGATCTGGGTCATGTGAACGGCCTGGAAGCGCGGCCCCAGCATGCCCAGGCGCGCTAGGCGGGCCAGCGGACGCTCGCCACGCTGTTCGACGGCCTGCTGCACTTCGAACGCGGTTTCATGCACATGCATATGGATCGACGCATCGAGTTCTTCGGCGATCACGCGGATTTTTTCCAGGTTTTCATCGCCCACGGTGTAGGGTGCATGGGGGCCGAAGGTGATTTTGATGCGGTCGTGGTGCTTGAGATCGCCAAACAGTTCGATGCCCTGACGGATGCCTTCGTCTGCGGTGTTGGCGCCGGGGATCGGGAAATCGAGGATCGGGATCGCGATTTGTGCACGGATACCGCTGTTGTGTACGCGCTCGCTCGCAACCTTGGGGAAGAAGTACATGTCAGAGAAACAGGTGATGCCACCTTTAATCTGTTCGGCGATCGCCAGGTCGGTGCCATCGCGTACAAAGGCTTCGTCGACCCACTTGGCTTCGGCCGGCCAGATGTGGTTTTCCAGCCAGGTCATCAACGGCAGGTCATCGGCCAGGCCGCGGAACAGGGTCATTGCCGCATGCCCATGGGCGTTGATCAGGCCGGGGCTGAGTAACATGTCCGGCAATTCGCGGACTTCGCTTGCGTTAAGCTTCAGTGCTGCAGCTCGCGGGCCGATAAACACGATACGCCCGTCGCGGATGCCCAGGCCGTGATCCTTGAGGACAACGCCGGCAGGTTCGACGGGTACCAGCCAGGTCGGCAGCAATAACAGGTCGAGCGCAGCGGCAGTGTTCGGCATCGAGGGTCGGTTCCAGTGCTTTTGTAAAGGATGGCGAAGTATACCCGAGCGTCTTCGCGGGGGGATCGCTATAATCGGCGGCTTTTGTTCATGAGTGCGGGGTGTGGGATGCGCGATCGACTGTTGGCTGCGGAGAAAGTGAAGGCCATCGATTGGCGTGATGGCGCTCTCTATCTGCTGGATCAGCGTATTTTGCCGTTCGAGGAAACCTGGATTGCCTACACCAGCGCGGCTGGCGTGGCCGAGGCGATACGTTCGATGGTGGTACGCGGCGCACCGGCCATTGGCATCAGTGCGGCCTACGGCATCGTGCTGGCGGCCCGCACCCGGATTGCCGAGGGCGGTGACTGGTACGCGGCGCTGGAAGAGGATTTCGCACTTCTGGCCGACTCACGGCCAACCGCCGTCAACCTGTTCTGGGCGCTGGGTCGCATGCACGACCGGCTTGATCGTCTGAAAGAAAATGCTGACCCGTTGGTTGCTCTCGAAGCCGAGGCCATCGCCATTCATGAGAGTGATCGCGAAGCCAACCTGACCATGGCGCAACTGGGCGTGGACCTGATCCGCAAGCACCAGGGTAATGCCCAGGCGATCCTGACCCACTGCAATACCGGCGCACTGGCCACTGGCGGCTTCGGTACGGCGCTGGGGGTCATTCGCGGTGCTTTCATCGAAGGCATGGTCGAGCGCGTGTATGCCGACGAAACCCGTCCATGGCTGCAAGGCTCGCGGCTGACGGCGTGGGAGCTGGCCAACGAAGGCATTCCGGTGACCCTCAATGCTGACTCCGCTGCCGCCCACATCATGAAAACCAAAGGCATCACCTGGGTGATCGTCGGCGCGGACCGGATCACCGCCAACGGCGACGTCGCGAACAAAATCGGCACCTACCAACTGGCGGTCAACGCCATGCACCACGGCGTGCGTTTCATGGTCGTTGCGCCGAGTTCGACCATCGACATGCACCTGGCCAGTGGCGACGATATTCCGATTGAAGAGCGTGACGGTCGCGAATTGCTCGAAGTCGGCGGCAAGCGGGTCGGGGCGGATGTCGATGCGTTCAACCCGGTGTTCGACGTGACCCCGGCAGACCTGATCGATGCAATTGTCACCGAGAAAGGCATCGTCGAGCGCCCGGATACCGCAAAGATGGCGCAGTTGATGTGCCGCAAGCGCCTGCATTGATTAGCCGTGGCGTTCGAAAGGACGCCATCGCCAGCAGGCTGGCTCCCACAGGATTTGTGATCGACACGGATCAATGTGGGAGCCAGCCTGCTGGCGATGAGGGTCTGAAAGTCAATAAACATCCGTAATCCGGCCCCAGATTCTGCATTCGCAGCAGCTCTAAGCCTCTCTCGTCCCCCTCAAGCCTGTCACCGGTCAACTAACTATGCTCCATGCGCATCAGGGGGATAGGTGCGTGGCGGCTCTTGTGATAACATCCGGCGGTTTCCAAGGTTGCCCCGCGGGGCGACCTTTACTGCGCAGATCCATGGCATAACTCGTTGATTTGTCGTAAGTCGGTGCATGGCACTCAGCCTGCAGCGGCGAGCTTCGTTGGTCCCATATGGATGTGACGAAGTTTCACCAGAAAAAGGAATCAGGCTTCTCATGGGCGAACTGGCCAAAGAAATCCTCCCGGTCAATATCGAAGACGAGCTGAAGCAGTCCTACCTCGACTACGCGATGAGCGTAATTGTCGGGCGGGCACTGCCGGATGCGCGCGATGGCTTGAAGCCCGTGCACCGGCGTGTGCTGTTCGCGATGAGCGAGCTGGGCAACGACTTCAACAAGCCGTACAAGAAATCTGCCCGTGTTGTCGGTGACGTGATCGGTAAGTATCACCCGCACGGTGATACCGCGGTGTACGACACCATCGTTCGGATGGCGCAGCCATTCTCCCTGCGCTACCTGCTGGTAGACGGCCAGGGCAACTTCGGTTCGGTGGACGGCGACAACGCCGCGGCCATGCGATACACCGAAGTGCGCATGACCAAGCTGGCGCACGAGCTGCTGGCTGACCTGCACAAAGAAACCGTGGACTGGGTGCCGAACTACGACGGCACCGAAATGATCCCGGCGGTCATGCCGACCCGTATTCCCAATCTGCTGGTCAACGGCTCCAGCGGTATCGCCGTGGGCATGGCGACCAACATCCCGCCGCACAACCTCGGTGAAGTCATCGACGGTTGCCTGGCGCTCATCGACAATCCAGAACTGACTGTCGACGAGCTGATGCAATACATCCCGGGTCCGGACTTCCCGACCGCTGCGATCATTAACGGTCGCGCCGGCATCATCGAAGCCTACCGCACCGGTCGCGGCCGTATTTACATGCGCGCCCGCTCGATGATCGAAGACATCGACAAGGTCGGTGGCCGTCAGCAGATCGTCATCACCGAACTTCCTTACCAGCTGAACAAGGCGCGTCTGATCGAGAAGATCGCCGAGCTGGTCAAAGAGAAGAAGCTGGAAGGCATCACCGAACTGCGCGACGAGTCCGACAAGGACGGTATGCGTGTCGTGATCGAGCTGCGTCGTGGCGAAGTGCCTGAGGTGATCCTCAACAACCTCTACGCCCAGACCCAGCTGCAAGCGGTGTTCGGTATCAACATCGTCGCGCTGATCGACGGCCGTCCACGGATCCTGAACCTCAAGGACCTGCTGGAAGCCTTCGTTCGTCACCGCCGCGAAGTGGTTACCCGTCGTACCGTGTTCGAACTGCGTAAAGCGCGTGAGCGTGGTCACATCCTTGAAGGTCAAGCGGTTGCCCTGTCGAACATCGACCCGGTCATCGCCCTGATCAAGGCCTCGCCAACGCCGTCGGAAGCCAAGGAAGCGCTGATCAGCACCCCTTGGGAATCCTCGGCGGTGGTGGCGATGGTTGAACGTGCCGGTGCCGATTCGTGCCGTCCGGAAAACCTTGATCCGCAATACGGCCTGCGTGACGGCAAGTACTTCCTGTCGCCGGAACAGGCGCAAGCCATTCTGGAACTGCGTCTGCACCGCCTCACCGGTCTGGAACACGAAAAGCTGCTGGCCGAGTATCAAGAGATCCTCAACCAGATCGGCGAGCTGATCCGCATCCTCAACAGCGCCACGCGCCTGATGGAAGTGATCCGCGAAGAACTGGAAGTGATCCGCGCCGAATACGGCGACGTGCGTCGCACCGAGATCCTCGATGCCCGTCTCGACCTGACCCTGGGTGACATGATCCCGGAAGAAGAGCGCGTCGTGACCATTTCCCACGGTGGCTACGCCAAGACCCAGCCATTGGCTGCGTACCAGGCCCAGCGTCGTGGCGGTAAAGGCAAGTCGGCAACCGGCGTCAAGGATGAGGACTACATCGCTCACCTGCTGGTTGCCAACAGCCACACCACGCTGCTGCTGTTCTCCAGCAAGGGCAAGGTGTACTGGCTGAAAACCTACGAAATCCCTGAAGCGTCCCGTGCCGCCCGTGGTCGTCCGCTGGTCAACCTGCTGCCGCTGGATGACGGTGAATACATCACCACCATGCTGCCGGTCGAGGAATACACCGAAGGTCATTACATCTTCATGGCCACCGCCAACGGCACCGTGAAGAAGACTCCGCTGGAATCCTTCAGCCGTCAGCGCAGCGTCGGTCTGATCGCGCTGGAACTGGATGAAGGCGACGTGTTGATTTCCGCGGCCATCACCGATGGCGAGCGTGAAGTCATGCTGTTCTCCGACGGCGGCAAAGTAACGCGCTTCAAGGAATCCGACGTTCGCGCCATGGGCCGTACTGCCCGCGGTGTGCGCGGCATGCGTCTGCCGGAAGGCCAGAAGCTGATTTCCATGCTGATCCCGGAAGAAGGCAGCCAGATCCTCACTGCTTCGGCGCGTGGCTACGGCAAGCGCACCGCGATCACCGAGTTCCCTGAGTACAAGCGTGGCGGTCAGGGCGTGATCGCCATGGTCAGCAACGAACGTAACGGCCGTTTGGTCGGTGCGGTGCAGGTACTCGACGGCGAGGAAATCATGCTGATCTCCGACCAGGGCACGCTGGTGCGTACCCGCGTCGACGAAGTCTCCAGTCTGGGTCGTAACACCCAGGGCGTCACCCTGATCAAACTGGCCAATGACGAAACACTGGTCGGTCTTGAACGGGTTCAGGAGCCGTCGGAAGTCGAGGGTGAAGAGCTGGAAGGTGAAGAGGGTGAAGGGTTTGTCAGTGACGTCGTAATCGACGACGCTGCCGAAGACCAGCAACTCGACGCCGCCGCAGACGAAGAGCCACAAGAGTAAGTGGACAAACAGGGGGCGGATGAAAATTCGCCCCCTTCTTGTTTCTCCTGTTTGAATGTACGACCGGTAGGACCTGTAGGACCTGTAGGAGCTGACGAGTGAAACGAGGCTGCGATCTTTGCATGCTGCCCGCGCAATGCAAAAGCAAGATCAAAAGATCGCAGCCTCGTTTTACTCGTCAGCTCCTACAGGGTTTCAGTGTTTTCAGATTTATTGCGTGATACCACCAGATCAGAGCGAGATTGGATGTGAGCAAGAGAGCCTATAACTTCTGTGCCGGTCCTGCGGCGCTTCCCGAAGCTGTCCTGAAGCGCGCCCAGGGTGAACTCCTCGATTGGCACGGCAAGGGCCTGTCGGTCATGGAAATGAGCCATCGCAGCGATGAGTTCGTGTCCATCGCCACCAAGGCCGAGCAGGATCTGCGTGATCTGCTCAATATCCCTTCGAACTACAAAGTGCTGTTTCTGCAAGGCGGCGCCAGCCAGCAATTTGCCCAGATTCCTCTGAACCTGTTGCCGGAAAATGGCTCGGCCGACTATATCGACACCGGTATCTGGTCGCAGAAAGCGATCGAAGAAGCTTCGCGCTACGGTCACGTCAACGTTGCCGCGACCGCCAAGCCTTACGACTATTTCGCCATTCCCGGCCAGAACGAATGGAAACTGTCGAAAGACGCGGCCTACGTTCACTACGCGCCGAACGAAACCATCGGCGGCCTGGAATTCCAGTGGATTCCTGAAACCGGCGATGTGCCGCTGGTGGCCGACATGTCCTCGGACATCCTGTCGCGCCCGGTGGATGTTTCGCGCTTCGGCATGATCTACGCCGGCGCGCAGAAAAACATCGGCCCGAGCGGCATCGTGGTCAACATCGTGCGCGAAGACCTGTTGGGTCGCGCCCGCTCGCTGTGCCCGACCATGCTCAACTACAAAGTCGCGGCCGACAACGGCTCGATGTACAACACGCCGCCGACCCTCGCCTGGTACCTGTCCGGCCTGGTGTTTGAATGGCTGAAAGAGCAGGGCGGTGTCGAAGCCATCGGCAAGCTCAATGAAGTGAAGCAGCGCACGCTGTACGACTTCATCGACGCCAGCGGCCTGTACAGCAACCCGATCAACAAGTCCGACCGCTCGTGGATGAACGTGCCATTCCGCCTGGCTGACGATCGCCTGGACAAGCCGTTCCTGGCCGGTGCCGACGAGCGTGGCCTGCTGAACCTCAAGGGTCACCGTTCCGTGGGCGGCATGCGCGCCTCCATCTATAACGCCGTCGATATCGTTGCGGTCAACGCACTGGTTTCGTACATGGCAGAGTTCGAGAAGGAACACGGCTAATGTCTGAGCAAGAACTCAAGGCACTGCGCGTTCGCATTGATGCTCTGGACACTAAAGTCATGGAGCTGATCAGTGAGCGTGCGCGCTGCGCCCAGGAAGTCGCGCGAGTAAAGATGGCCTCGCTGGCCGAAGGCGAAGTGCCGGTGTTCTATCGTCCTGAGCGCGAAGCTCAAGTGCTCAAGCGTGTGATGGAGCGTAACCAGGGGCCGCTGGGCAACGAAGAAATGGCGCGGCTGTTCCGCGAAATCATGTCTTCGTGCCTGGCGCTGGAGCAGCCGCTGAAAGTGGCTTATCTCGGCCCTGAAGGCACCTTCACCCAGGCTGCCGCCATGAAGCACTTCGGCCACGCCGTGATCAGCAAGCCGATGGCGGCGATCGACGAAGTGTTCCGTGAAGTGGCGGCCGGTGCGGTGAATTTTGGCGTGGTCCCGGTGGAAAACTCCACCGAGGGCGCGGTCAACCACACCCTCGACAGCTTCCTTGAGCACGACATGGTGATCTGTGGCGAAGTCGAGCTGCGGATCCACCATCACCTGTTGGTCGGTGAAAACACCAAGACCGACAGCATCAGCCGCATTTACTCACACGCTCAGTCGCTGGCCCAGTGCCGCAAGTGGCTGGACGCCCATTACCCGAATGTCGAGCGCGTGGCGGTGTCCAGCAACGCCGAGGCGGCCAAGCGGGTCAAGGGTGAGTGGAACTCGGCGGCGATTGCCGGTGACATGGCGGCCGGCCTGTATGGGCTGACCCGCTTGGCCGAGAAAATCGAGGACCGTCCGGACAACTCCACGCGCTTCCTCATGATCGGTAATCAGGAAGTCCCGCCGACTGGCGACGACAAGACCTCGATCATCGTTTCCATGAGCAACAAGCCGGGCGCGCTGCACGAGTTGCTAGTGCCGTTCCACGACAACGGCATCGATCTGACGCGCATCGAGACGCGTCCGTCGCGCAGCGGTAAATGGACCTACGTGTTCTTTATCGACTTCGTCGGCCACCACCGTGACCCGCTGGTCAAAGGTGTATTGGAAAAGATCAGTCAGGAAGCAGTGGCACTCAAAGTGCTGGGTTCCTACCCGAAAGCAGTTCTCTAAGGGGCGGTAGCAATGAGTGGCAATTTCCTCGCTCTGGCACAGCCGGGCGTGCAACAACTTTCGCCTTACGTTCCGGGCAAACCCGTGGACGAACTGGCGCGTGAGCTGGATCTCGATCCGGCCAGCATCGTCAAACTGGCGAGCAACGAAAACCCGCTGGGCGCCAGTCCTAAAGCACTGGCGGCCATCCGCGACGCGTTGGCCGAGCTGACCCGTTATCCGGACGGCAATGGTTTTGCACTCAAGAGCCTGTTGGCCGAGCAATGCCGTGTCGAGTTGAATCAAGTGACGCTGGGTAATGGCTCCAACGACATTCTCGAGCTGGTGGCGCGTGCTTATCTGGCGCCGGGCCTGAACGCTGTGTTCAGCGAGCACGCCTTCGCGGTCTATCCGATCGCGACTCAGGCGGTCGGCGCCCAGGCCAAGGTCGTTCCGGCCAAGGATTGGGGACATGACCTGCCAGCCATGTTGGCAGCCATCGATGCCAACACCCGCGTGGTGTTCATCGCCAACCCGAACAACCCGACTGGCACCTGGTTCGGCGCCGAAGCGCTGGACGAGTTCCTGCAGGACGTTCCCGAGCACGTGCTGGTTGTGCTGGACGAGGCTTACATCGAGTACGCCGAAGGCAGCGATCTGCCGGATGGTCTGGATTTCCTCGCGGCTTATCCGAACCTGCTGGTCTCGCGTACATTCTCCAAGGCCTACGGCCTGGCCTCGCTGCGCGTCGGTTATGGCTTGTCCACCGCGGTAGTGGCCGATGTGCTGAACCGCGTGCGTCAGCCGTTCAACGTCAACAGCCTGGCCCTGGCCGCTGCTTGCGCCGCGTTGAAAGACGAAGAATACCTGGCTGAAAGCCGTAGCCTGAACGAGGCGGGCATGCAGCAACTGGAAGCGGGTTTCCGCGAACTGGGGCTGAGCTGGATTCCGTCCAAAGGCAACTTTATCTGCGTCGATCTCGGTCAGGTCGCGGCTCCGGTGTTCCAGGGCTTGCTGCGTGAAGGCGTGATCGTGCGTCCGGTGGCCAACTACGGCATGCCGAACCACCTGCGCGTGACCATCGGTCTGCCGGCAGAGAACAGCCGCTTCCTTGAGGCGCTGACCAAGGTTCTGGCTCGTGGTTGATGTCACTGCACTGCAATCTGCTGAACCTATGATCGGGCGCCTGGTGGTGGTCGGTCTGGGATTGATCGGTGGTTCGTTTGCCAAGGGTTTGCGCGAAAGTGGCTTGTGCCGCGAAGTGGTCGGGGTCGATCTCGACCCGCAGTCGCGCAAGCTGGCGGTGGAATTGGGTGTGGTGGATCGCTGCGAAGAAGACCTGGCGGTTGCTTGTCAGGGCGCCGACGTGATCCAGCTGGCTGTGCCGATCCTCGCCATGGAAAAAATGCTTGGCCGTTTGGCGGGCATGGACTTGGGGCAGGCCGTACTGACTGACGTCGGTAGTGCCAAAGGCAATGTGGTGCGTGCTGCGACCGAAGCCTTTGGCGGCATGCCATCGCGTTTCGTGCCGGGGCACCCGATTGCCGGTTCCGAGCAGAGCGGGGTAGAGGCCTCCAACGCCGAGTTGTTCCGTCGTCACAAAGTAATCCTGACGCCGCTGGAGCAGACCGATCCGCAGGCCCTGGCCGTGGTCGATCGCCTGTGGCGCGAATTGGGTGCCGATGTCGAGCACATGCAGGTCGAGCGTCACGACGAAGTGTTGGCGGCAACCAGCCACCTTCCGCACCTGTTGGCATTCGGTTTGGTCGATTCGTTGGCCAAGCGCAATGAAAATCTTGAGATCTTCCGTTACGCTGCGGGCGGTTTCCGCGATTTCACAAGAATCGCCGGAAGCGACCCGGTCATGTGGCACGACATCTTCCTCGCCAACCGCGAAGCTGTCCTGCGCACACTCGATACATTTCGCAGCGACCTCGACGCCTTGCGCGACGCGGTCGATGCAGGGGATGGGCACCAATTATTGGGCGTTTTCACTCGCGCCCGGGTTGCTCGCGAGCATTTCAGTAAAATCCTGGCCCGTCGGGCCTATGTGGACGCTATGAATTCCAACGATCTGATTTTCCTGGCTCAACCTGGTGGCCGCCTGTCCGGTCGGATTCGCGTACCAGGTGACAAATCGATTTCCCACCGTTCGATCATGCTCGGCTCCCTGGCCGAAGGTGTCACCGAAGTCGAGGGCTTCCTCGAGGGCGAAGACGCCCTGGCGACCTTGCAGGCGTTCCGTGACATGGGCGTGGTCATTGAAGGCCCGCACCACGGTCGCGTGACCATTCACGGTGTCGGCCTGCATGGCCTGAAGCCAGCGCCGGGCCCGATCTATCTGGGCAACTCCGGTACTTCGATGCGCCTGCTGTCCGGCCTGCTGGCCGCGCAAGACTTCGACAGCACCCTGACCGGTGACGCTTCGCTGTCCAAGCGCCCGATGAATCGCGTGGCCAATCCACTGCGTGAAATGGGGGCTGTGATCGAAACCGCCGCCGAAGGTCGTCCGCCGATGGTCATCCGGGGTGGCCACAAGCTCAAAGGCCTGACTTACACCATGCCGATGGCCAGTGCCCAGGTTAAATCCTGCCTGCTACTGGCGGGTCTGTACGCCGAAGGCAAGACCACCGTCACCGAGCCTGCGCCAACCCGCGACCACACCGAGCGCATGCTGCGCGGCTTCGGCTACCCGGTAACGGTCAACGGTGCGACCGCATCGGTTGAGTCTGGCAACAAACTGTCGGCAACCCACATTGAAGTGCCGGGCGATATCTCGTCGTCGGCATTCTTCCTGGTGGCGGCTTCGATCGCTGAAGGTTCGGAGCTGGTGCTCGAGCACGTCGGCATCAACCCGACCCGTACCGGTGTCATCGACATCCTGCGTCTGATGGGCGCCGACATCACCCTGGAAAACCAGCGTGAAGTGGGCGGCGAGCCAGTCGCTGACCTGCGCGTACGTGCAGCTAAACTCAAGGGTATCGAGATTCCGGAAGCGTTGGTGCCGTTGGCAATTGACGAATTCCCGGTGTTGTTCGTGGCGGCGGCCTGCGCTGAAGGGCGCACCGTGCTGACCGGCGCCGAAGAGTTGCGGGTCAAGGAGTCGGACCGTATCCAGGTCATGGCCGATGGTCTGCTGGCGCTGGGCGTCAAATGTGAACCGACCCCGGACGGCATCATTATCGACGGCGGCCAGATTGGCGGCGGCGAAGTGCATGGTCACGGCGACCACCGGATTGCCATGGCATTCAGCGTTGCTTCGCTTCGTGCGACTGCGCCGATCCGCATCCATGATTGCGCCAACGTCGCGACGTCGTTCCCGAACTTCCTGGCGTTGTGCGCACAGGTCGGTATCCGCGTTGCCCAAGAGGCTCAGTCGTGATCAACATTGCACCGGTCATCACCATCGATGGGCCTAGCGGCTCCGGCAAAGGCACGGTAGCCGGGATTCTGGCCAAGCGTCTGGGCTGGAACCTGCTGGATTCCGGTGCGCTTTATCGCTTGCTGGCATTTGCTGCGCATAACCATGGCGTTGACCTGACCAATGAAGAGCTGCTGAAAAAACTTGCCGCTCATCTGGATGTTCAGTTCATCGCGGCGACCGAGGGTCAGCTGCAACGCATCATTCTGGAAGGCGACGAAGTCAGCGATGTGATCCGTACGGAAAGCGTCGGCTCGGGTGCCTCCCAGGTGGCTGCATTGCCCGCCGTACGCGAGGCGCTGCTGCAACGCCAACGCGCATTTCAGGAAGCGCCGGGCCTGGTGGCCGATGGTCGCGACATGGGCACGGTGGTTTTTCCAGACGCGCCGCTGAAGATTTTTCTGACCGCCAGTGCCGAGGAGCGTGCGCGCCGTCGATACTTGCAGTTGAAGGGCAAAGTCGATGGTGTTAGTCTGTCGAGTCTGCTAGATGAGATACGTGCACGCGATGAGCGTGACACCCAGCGAGCGGTAGCCCCGCTCAAGCCGGCGGCTGACGCCATACAGCTGGATTCCACGGAATTATCCATCGATCAGGTGCTGCAACGCATCATGAGCGAGATCGCCATTCGCGATATTGCCGGGTGACCAAGAAGGCCGCAGGGGACCAGTCATAGTTCTGCGACGCTTCTTTTAAATGAAACTAACCCACACCGTCTGGGGTGTGGAGATGGGCGTATTCTTCGCCCTCATCAACAGGAATTAAAATGAGCGAAAGCTTTGCGGAACTCTTTGAAGAAAGCCTAAAAACCCTGAACCTTCAGGCAGGCTCCATCATCACCGGTGTTATCGTTGATATCGATTACCAAGCTCGCTGGGTAACCGTTCACGCTGGCCTGAAGTCTGAAGCACTCATCCCGCTTGAGCAGTTCTACAACGACGCTGGCGACCTGACTATCAACGTCGGTGACGAAGTTCACGTTGCTCTGGACTCGGTTGAAGACGGCTTTGGTGAAACCAAGCTGTCCCGTGAAAAAGCCAAGCGCGCTGAATGCTGGATTGTTCTGGAAGCAGCCTTCGCAGCCGAAGAAGTGGTCAAGGGCGTTATCAACGGTAAGGTTAAAGGCGGCTTCACTGTCGACGTTAACGGCATCCGTGCGTTCCTGCCAGGTTCTCTGGTTGACGTCCGTCCAGTGCGCGACACCACGCACCTGGAAGGCAAAGAGCTGGAATTCAAGGTCATCAAGCTGGACCAGAAGCGCAACAACGTTGTCGTTTCCCGTCGTAGCGTCCTGGAAGCCGAGAACTCCGCCGAGCGCGAAGCTCTGCTGGAATCCTTGCAGGAAGGCCAACAAGTCAAAGGTATCGTCAAAAACCTCACCGATTACGGCGCATTCGTCGATCTGGGTGGCGTCGATGGCCTGCTGCACATTACCGACATGGCTTGGAAGCGTATCAAGCATCCTTCCGAAATCGTCAACGTTGGCGACGAGATCGATGTCAAGGTTCTGAAGTACGATCGCGAGCGCAATCGTGTTTCCCTGGGCCTGAAGCAACTGGGCGAAGATCCATGGGTTGCTATCAAAGCCCGTTACCCAGAAAGCACTCGCGTTACCGCTCGTGTAACCAACCTGACCGACTACGGCTGCTTCGCTGAGCTGGAAGAAGGCGTTGAAGGTCTGGTACACGTTTCCGAAATGGACTGGACCAACAAGAACATCCACCCTTCGAAAGTCGTACAAGTCGGCGACGAAGTGGAAGTTATGGTTCTGGACATCGACGAAGAGCGTCGTCGTATCTCCCTGGGCATCAAGCAGTGCAAATCTAACCCATGGGAAGATTTCTCTGGCCAGTTCAACAAGGGCGATAAAATCTCCGGCACCATCAAGTCGATCACCGATTTCGGTATCTTCATTGGTCTGGACGGCGGCATCGACGGTCTGGTTCACCTGTCCGACATCTCCTGGAACGAAGTGGGCGAAGAAGCCGTACGCCGTTTCAAGAAGGGCGACGAGCTGGACACCGTTATCCTGTCGGTTGACCCAGAGCGCGAGCGCATCTCCCTGGGTATCAAGCAGCTGGAAAGCGATCCGTTCTCCGAGTACGTTCAAGAGAACGACAAAGGCGCAATCGTTAAGGGCATCGTGAAAGAAGTTGACGCTAAAGGCGCCATCATCACTCTGGCCGACGATATCGAAGCGACTCTGAAAGCCTCCGAAATCAGCCGTGACCGCGTTGAAGACGCGCGCAACGTTCTGAAAGAAGGCGAAGAAGTAGAAGCCAAGATCATCAGCGTTGATCGCAAGAGCCGCGTAATCCAGCTCTCGATCAAGTCGAAAGACGTTGAAGACGAGAAAGAAGCCATCCAGAGCCTGCGCGACAAGCCAGTAGCTGGTGACGCTCCAGTAGCAACCACCCTGGGTGACCTGCTGCGTGCTGCACAAGCGGAAAAACAGAACTAAGTTCTGACTTTCTGTAAGAAAAGGGCGACTTCGGTCGCCCTTTTTTGTGCCTAAAATTTGACCCTGGCCATCGTAGGAGCTGCCGAAGGCTGCGATCTTTTGCAGTGTTAACGAAGCTCGACCCGAATCAAGAAACCAACACCTCGTCGCAACTGTCCATTTGTTTAACAGGATCAATCGCTTATTTGCAGCTAGTCTAAGCCTGAAGCGAACGACGCTAGGGCATGGTGCCTGGCATAAGGAAGTGAATGAACAAGCTCATTCTCGCAATAGCATTACTGACACTGGCGGGTTGTGCCACTAATGCCAAGACCCATGCGGTACGTGGGGTCAGCGGCATTGAGGTTGATTGCTCTGGACTGGGCTCGGGTTGGGAGAAGTGTCACAAGCGCGCAGCGAAGGAGTGTAAGGGCGCAGGCTATAAAGTCGTTGCCAGATCGGATGATGCAAAGGAAGAGGACGAATTCCCGTTCGGCTTCAATCCCGCGGGCTATCTGACACGAACCATGCTGGTGATTTGCAGGTGAGGCAGCGATTGGTGGTGGAGCTGACATGGTGTGATGCGTGAAAAGATGTCAAAACTCGGGCTGTTCAAATCCATGCGGGCATGCTAAAACCTCTGGAGCGATTTTCCTAGCTGCTTGAAAAAGAAGGGAAAAATATGACGAAGTCGGAGTTGATCGAACGAATTGTCACCCATCAAGGGCTGCTCTCATCAAAAGATGTGGAGCTGGCCATCAAGACCATGCTTGAGCAAATGTCCCAATGTCTGGCCACCGGTGATCGCATCGAGATCCGTGGTTTTGGCAGCTTCTCCTTGCATTACCGCGCACCGCGGGTAGGCCGCAATCCGAAGACAGGTCAGTCCGTCAGTCTTGACGGTAAATTCGTTCCGCATTTCAAGCCAGGTAAAGAGCTGCGCGATCGCGTGAACGAGGAAGAGGAAGAAGGCCTTTGACAGTCTCTGCGATTCAAGGAACTGCTGATGCGTAACCTCAAGCGTATTTTGCTCGCGGTATTCATCCTGCTGCTGGTGCTGGCGATCCTGGCGTTCGTGCTTGAGAATCAGCAATCAGTTTCTTTGCTGTTCCTGGGATGGGCGGGGCCGCAGTTACCGGTTTCGTTGGTCATGGTCCTGGCGCTGCTGATTGGTATGGTGATTGGTCCGATTATCAGCTGGTTGCTGGGGCGCGTAACCCGAGCCTCGCGTAGACGACTCGTTTGATAGATGTCCTGAATTCACAACGCTGCTTGTTCATATCCGTTAGTCGAGCCAACATGAAGCCTTAATGGCTGCTTAGCTGTGGCACCAGGTGCTTTCGGTTTGCGCTGGCCTTTTCAAAGACCACGTTGGCCGATGACTCTGCCAGTCACTCAAGGGTATGAAGCGCGTGAAAATTCTAGTCACTGGCGGCGCGGGCTTTATTGGTTCGTCAGTCATTCGACATATCATCTCCAACACTAGCGACTCTGTGGTCAACGTCGACAAGTTGACTTACGCCGGTAATCTCGAATCCCTGGCCGAAGTCAGCCTAGACCCCCGATATGCGTTTGAGCGGGCTGATATCTGTGATCGAGGGCAGATCGATCGCATTCTCCAGCAGTACCAGCCGGATGCCATCATGCATCTTGCTGCAGAGTCGCATGTCGATCGCTCCATCTCCGGGCCTGCCGATTTCATTCAGACCAATATCGTCGGCACCTATACCTTGCTGGAAGCTGCGCGACACTATTGGGTAACGATGGATGAGGGGCGCAGGGCAGGCTTCCGTTTTCATCATATCTCGACGGATGAAGTGTTCGGGGATCTCGAAATCGGTGCCGCGTCGTTCACCGAATCTACCCCTTACCAGCCAAGTTCTCCGTATTCGGCGAGTAAAGCAGGTTCCGATCATCTGGTTCGGGCTTGGACGCGTACCTATGGGCTGCCGACACTGATCACCAATTGTTCAAATAATTACGGCCCTTACCACTTCCCTGAGAAACTGATCCCGCTGGTCATTCTCAACGCGCTGGAGGGAAAGCCCTTGCCGGTGTATGGCGATGGCAAACAGATCCGTGACTGGCTGTATGTAGAAGATCATGCCCGTGCGCTTTATCAAGTCATCACTGAAGGTGTTGTGGGTCAGGCGTACAACATTGGTGGCCACAACGAAAAACAGAATATTGAAGTAGTGCGGGCCGTTTGTGCATTGCTCGACGAACTTTGCCCGGACTCCCTTTATCGGCCGCACTCCAGTTTGATTGCTCACGTTGAAGACCGCCCCGGCCATGATCTGCGCTACGCAATCGATGCCGATAAAATCCAGCATGAGCTGGGTTGGGTGCCAAGGGAAACCTTCGAGACAGGCCTTCGCAAGACGGTTGAATGGTATCTCGACAACCCGGAGTGGGTTGCGCATGTGAAGAGTGGCAGTTACCAGCAGTGGATCGATCAAAACTACACAGATCGATCAAACTCATGAAAATTCTTCTGTTAGGGAAAAGCGGCCAAGTGGGCTGGGAACTGCAGCGCTCGCTCGCGCCGTTGGGTCGGGTGATTGCTCTTGATCGCGGGACAGTGGGCGAGCTGTGCGGTGATCTGACAGATCTCGTCGGGTTGCGAGCAACGATTCGGCAAGTCAAACCTGACATTATCGTCAATGCAGCGGCTTACACCGCCGTCGATAAGGCTGAATCCGAGTTTGAACTGGCAAATCAGGTGAACGGCCTGGCATGCCGGATGATGGCAGAAGAAGCGGTTAATCTTGGCGCGTGGCTAATTCACTACTCTTCCGATTACGTCTTCGATGGTCAAGGTTCAGTGCCGTGGAGTGAGTCGGATGCTGTGGCGCCGTTGAATCATTACGGTGCCAGCAAGCTCGCGGGGGAGCAGGCGATCATTGCGAGCGGGTGCAATTACCTGATTTACCGTACCAGCTGGGTTTACGGTGCTCGTGGCAACAACTTCGCAACAAGTATGCTGAGGCTGGCCAGAGAGCGTGAGACCTTGAACATCGTCAATGACCAGGTCGGTGCCCCTACCGGCGCGGACCTCATTGCCGACATTACTGCGCTGTCTCTCCAGCAGGCTCTTCGGTGCCCGGAGCTGTCGGGCCTATATCATCTGGCGGCCGCTGGAGAGGTGTCGTGGTGCGGTTATGCTCGGCATGTCATCGACTTTGCTCAAGCAAGCGGGGAGCAACTGGCGGTCAGGTCGATCAATCCAATCGAGACGTGCGCCTATCCCACACTTGCACGCCGTCCGCTCAACTCACGTTTGAATACTCAAAAGCTGCGTGACACTTTTTCTCTACACTTGCCGGAATGGCAAAGTGGTGTGAGCCGAATGCTCTCGGAAATCTTGAACAAATGACCACCATCAATCGTAAAGGCATCCTTCTCGCCGGGGGCACGGGCACGCGTCTGCACCCGCTGACCTTAGGTGTGTCCAAGCAAATGCTGCCTATCTACGATAAGCCAATGATCTTCTATCCATTGTCAGTGCTGATGCTCGCAGGCATTCGCGATATTCTGATCATCTGCACGCCGGACGATCTGCCGAGCTTCCGCAAGCTGTTGGGTGACGGAAGTCTGTATGGGGTCAAACTGACATACGCAGAGCAGCCCAGTCCGGATGGATTGGCTCAAGCGTTCATTATCGGTGAGGACTTCATCGGCAGCGATCCTTGCTGCCTGATTCTGGGTGACAACATTTTCTATGGTCACCACTTCTCCGACAGTTTGCGTGCGGCTGCCAACCAAGACTGCGGCGCTACGATCTTCGGCTACCATGTATCAGATCCGGAGCGTTTCGGTGTGGTGGAGTTCGATGCGCAAGGGCAGGCACTGAGCATCGAAGAAAAACCTGTCAAACCAAAATCCAGTTTCGCGGTGACCGGTTTGTACTTCTACGATAATCGTGTGGTCGAAATCGCAAAAGCCCTCAAGCCTTCCGCGCGTGGCGAGCTTGAAATCACCGACGTAAATCTCGCGTATCTGAAGCAGAAGTCACTCAGGGTGGAAGTGTTGGGGCGCGGTTTCGCCTGGCTGGATACCGGGACTCCGGATTCGCTACTCGAAGCCAGCCATTTTGTGCATACCATCGAAAAGCGCCAAGGGTTGAAGCTGGCATGTCTGGAGGAGATTGCATACAACAATGGATGGATTTGTACTGAGCAGCTGGCAGTTCAAGCTAATCGGCTTGAAAAGACCGCATATGGTGACTACTTGCAAAAACTTCTGAAGGTGCCGGGATATGAGATTTGATCGGTACGGATGGTTGATGTTATTTTGATGGCTCAACTTTGAAGCATTTATTTGTTTTCTAATGGATTTTTTTGTCTCCCGTCGGCGCATGAGTTATTAATTCCCGGCACTCGCTGTAGAATGGCCGGCAGAATTATCCAACCTTATTTGGCCCTGCATTTGAATCTCAATTGACCTGATTTTTGACAGAAGAGCTTGCTTGCCGAGAGCGGCCTCCAACGGATGGAGGGCAAGCAGAAACATCAGGGATGCGAATGCGGGTAGGGATGAAAGGTTTGGATCAACGTTGAGCTGTCACTCTGTCGCGTTGATTGCGATGCAGGGATGACTGGAAACATAACTGAGCCCCGCTTACTGGTTTCATCTGCCAGAGGAGGGGATTAAGGATTTAGAGCATGGAACTGATTCCCGTAATTTTGTCTGGTGGAGTGGGCAGCCGGTTGTGGCCTGTTTCTCGAGAAGCTCATCCAAAGCCATTCATGGAGCTGCCAGATGGTCAGAATCTGATCCAGAAAACCTTTCTTCGCGCTTCGCGCCTGGAAGGGGTTGTGGAGATTCTTACGGTGACCAACCGTGAACTCTTGTTCAAAACTGAAGATGAATATGGTGCTGTCAACAAAGCGAAGCATGCCCAGGGTTTCATCCTTGAGCCATTCGGCCGCAACACGGCTGCCGCCGTTGCCGCCGCTGCGCTTCAGCTTGAGGCCACGCATGGCGCTGACGCGCAAATGCTGGTGCTGGCTGCAGACCACCTGATCCAGGACGAGCAGGCTTTTTCCGCTGCCGTCGCCAGCGCCATGACGCTCGCCTCCGAGGGCTGGTTAGTCACCTTTGGCATTCAGCCGACCTACCCTGAGACAGGGTTTGGGTACATCGAAGCTCAAAAAGATGCGCCGCTTAAGGGCGGTTTGAAAGTCGCGCGCTTCGTCGAAAAACCAGATTTGGCCACTGCGCAAAGCTATGTCAGTGCCGGCAATTACTTCTGGAATTCCGGAATGTTTTGCTTCCGGGTAGGGACTGTCCTAGAAGAACTTCGCCAGCATGCGCCTGATGTAGTTGCAGCGGTCAGCAAGACGATCGAAATATCCCGACTTACTTCCTCCAGCAAATACCGTTGCCTGGCGCTTGATGCTGAGGCATTCGCTGAAGTTCCAGATATCTCAATTGATTACGCATTGATGGAACGTTCGTCCAAAGTTGCTACTGTTCCTTGTGATATTGGCTGGAGCGATATTGGTTCCTGGAATGCTGTAAGCGAACTGACGCAACCTGACGAAAACGGCAACCGTTTCGAAGGCGAGGTGCTTTCTCACGGTTCTCGTAACAACTACGTCAATAGCGAAGGTCGATTGACGGCGCTGGTTGGCGTTGAGGACTTGCTGGTCATCGACACCCCTGACGCGGTGATGATTGCCCACAAAGACCACGCTCAAGACGTCAAACATATCGTTAATCAGCTCAAGGCTTGCAGCCACACCGTGCACTTGCTCCATCGGACTGTGCATCGTCCATGGGGTACCTACACGACGCTGGAAAATGGCGAGCGCTTCAAGATCAAGCGCATTGTGGTTAAACCGGGTGCATCCCTTTCGCTGCAAATGCATCACCATCGCAGCGAACATTGGATCGTTGTCAGCGGCATGGCGCTAGTGGTCAATGATCAGCAAGAGCTGATGCTCAACACCAATGAATCAACGTTCATCCGTGCGGGCCACAAGCATCGCCTGAAAAACCCGGGTGTGATCGATCTGGTGCTGATCGAAGTACAGAGCGGTGATTATCTGGGTGAAGACGATATCGTTCGGTTCGAAGACAACTACGGTCGCGTCGACCAGTAACGACACTGAACCAGATGCAAACCTCCCGCTTGGCGAGGTTTGTGCGCCGGTGGCATCAGGCCCTGGTGATCCATTCTTTCCGTTGCCGCCCAAGGGCGGCAACGGACATTTCAGTTAGTGAGTAGCATGCATCCTCCTATCGTCACCCAATGCTTCAAGGCCTATGACATCCGTGGTCAGGTCCCCTCGCAGCTCAACGAAGACATCGCCTATCGCATAGGTCGGGCACTTGTGATTGAACTGCAGGGGAAAACCTTCGTTGTCGGGCAGGACATGAGACTCGAAAGCCCTCCTCTTGCGATTGCACTGATGCGCGGAATCACAGAGGCCGGTGCCGATGTGATTGATATCGGGCTTTGCGGCACCGAGGAGGTCTACTTCGCCACCAGTCACTACAAAGTTGACGGCGGCGTGATGATCACTGCTAGCCACAACCCGAAAGGGTACAACGGCATGAAGTTGGTGAAGGCGCAGTCCCGCCCCATCAGTGGCGACACTGGCCTGGACGCCATTCGCCAGCGTGTCGACATGGGTGAACTGGGAAGTATCTCGGCGACAAAAGGCAGCGTTCGCCAGGCCGTCGACAAGACAGCCTACATCGATCATTTGCTCACTTACGTTGATGTAAGCAAGTTAAAACCTCTCAAGATCCTCGCCGACCCGGGCAACGGCGCGGCAGGCCCGGTACTGAAAGCACTCACTGCGCGACTGCCGCTGCAGTGGGTGTTCATCAATGAAGAGCCAGACGGTAACTTCCCGAACGGTGTGCCGAACCCGTTGCTCCCGGAAAATCGTGAACTGACTCGTCAGGCATTACTGGCTAATCAATGCGACATTGGCCTGGCTTGGGATGGGGATTTTGATCGCTGTTTCTTCTTCGATGCTGATGGTCGATTTATCGAGGGCTACTACCTCGTCGGCCTGTTGGCTGAAATGCTGCTCAAGCAGCATCCGGGCAGCAAGATCATTCACGATCCGCGATTGACCTGGAATACCATTGAACAGGTTGAGCAGGCGGGAGGTATCGCCGTTCAAAGCAAAACCGGGCACGCCTTCATCAAGGAGCGCATGCGTGAGGAAGACGCGGTTTATGGCGGGGAAATGAGCGCTCACCACTACTTCCGTGACTTTGCGTATTGCGACAGCGGGATGATTCCGTGGTTGTTGGTATCGGCGTTGATTTCCGAAACTGGCGAAACGCTTGCTCAACTGGTGTCGAAGCGGATCGAAGCGTTCCCCTGCAGTGGCGAGATTAACTATCGTGTGAGCGATGTGAATGAAACCTTGCAAAAGGTGCTCGAGCACTTCCTGCCGAGCAACCCGAAAATTGATGAAACAGACGGAATCGGTCTTGAGTTTGGCGATTGGCGCTTCAGTCTGCGAGGATCCAATACGGAGCCTTTGCTGCGATTGAATGTGGAGAGTCGTGCGAGCGAAGAACTGGTTGTGCGCTATGTGGCGGAAATTGCCGGATTGATCCAGCAGTAAGTGCCTTGCGCATGATGATGGGGTGTGGAGCGGTAGAGGCCTGAAACGCTTCTATCCCCGGCTGTTAATCGCACGATTCGGAATCGCAAAGAGTGAAGACAGCTGGCTTCACTTTTATCAGGAGTAAGGAATGTTGGAGTTGTTCAAAAGCCTTTGGGATTACCGCGGCTTCGTTATTTCATCTATCCATAATGAATTTATTGCCCGTTTTGCTCGTAGCCGTTTAGGCGGTTTGTGGATGATCATCAATCCACTGGCTCAAGTCGCCATCTATGCACTGGTGCTCTCCAACGTGCTGGCAGCAAGACTGCCCGGTATCGACAATAAATACGCATACGCCCTTTATTTGATGGCTGGGATGTTGGCGTGGAGCGTGTTTGCGGAGATTATCGGGCGCTGCCTGACCTTGTTCATCGATCAAGGCAATCTCATGAAAAAAATGCGTTTTCCACGCATTACTTTGCCTGTGATTGTCGTGGGATCGAGCCTGCTTAACTATTTTTTGCTGTTTGTCGCGCTGTTGGTGGTCTTTGCTTTGCTGGGGCAATGGCCGCACCTTCAAATGCTCTGGCTAATACCGTTGACGCTTTCAGTAACGGCTTTAGCTGTCGGCATAGGCTTGATCCTAGGCGTATTGAACGTCTTCATTCGAGACGTAGGCCAAGTGGTACCGATCCTGCTTCAGGTCTGGTTCTGGTTCACGCCCGTGGTTTACCCGGTCAACATTATTCCTGAACAATTCAGGGGCTACATGGAATTGAATCCCATGTTTGCGATCGTTAGTGCATACCATGACATTCTGGTATACGCCAAAACTCCCGATATCCAGCAAATTGCAGTGACCACTGTTATCGCCCTGGGATTACTGTTGTTGGGGCTGTTTATGTTCCGCCGTGCTGCGCCGGAAATGGTGGATGTGTTATGAGCCTTTTGACTGTAAGTGATCTGGGCAAGGCTTATCGTGTCTATGCCTCTGAATTTCAGCGAATTGGCCGTTGGTTTGGGCTGAATATCAAACCTAGTGAGGAGCATTGGGTACTCAAGCACATCAACTTTTCCATCGGGCGGGGAGAAGCCATCGGTATTGTTGGTCAGAACGGCGCGGGAAAATCCACGTTACTGAAGATGATTACCGGAACCTTGCAGCCCACTGAGGGACGCGTTCAGGTTAAGGGCCGCATCGCAGCCATTCTGGAGTTGGGCATGGGTTTTACCCCTGATTTGACCGGTCGCCAGAATGTGTATCACGCCGCCGGTTTGATGGGCTTCAGCACTCAGCAAATAAGCCAGGCCATGCCAGAGATCGAAGCATTTGCAGAGATTGGCGAGTACTTCGACCAAACCGTACGCACGTATTCGAGCGGTATGCAGATGCGCGTGGCATTTGCCGTGGCAACAGCGTTTCGTCCAGACATTCTGATCGTCGATGAAGCCTTGGCTGTGGGTGACAGTTATTTCCAGCACAAGAGCTTTGAGCGTATTCGTGAATTTCAGCGCTTGGGGACGACGTTGTTAATCGTGTCCCACGACCGGGGTTCAATTCAGTCGTTATGCAGTCGCGCGATCCTTCTCGAACATGGCTCAGTAATCAAGGATGGCGCGCCGGAAGAGGTGATGGATTACTACAACGCTATTATCGCGGCCAAGGAAAACGCCACGGTTTCTGTCATCCAGCGCGAAGATGGCAGCGTACAAACCCGCTCCGGTTCGGGTGAAGCAAGCGTACGTTCGGTGAGCTTGCACAATAGTCAGGGAGAGCCGATCGAGTACGTACAAGTTGGCGAAAGTGTCAGCCTGAGAATTGATGTGCAGGTCAACAGTGACATTCCCGAATTGGTCACCGGCTATATGCTCAAGGACCGCTTGGGCCAAACGGTCTTTGGTACTAACACGCACCACTTGGGCTGCAAACTCGAGAGTTTGGCGGCAGGGCAAACCATGCAATACAGCTTCGACTTTGAGGCTAACTTGGGAGTGGGATCGTATTCGGTGGCTGTTGCGCTGCACACCACCGAAAACCACATTGCTTGTAACTTTGAGTGGCAGGACCTGGCGTTGGTATTCAACGTGGTCAACGTCTCCAAATCGGAATTTGTCGGGCTTGCCTGGTTGCCGCCTACAGTGGAAAAAAACAGATGAATGCGAATTTTTACCGGGCGTTTGAAGATCTCCATCGCGGCAGCCGCGAGTTGATCAGGAAGCGTCAAGAGGCCTACCTGCCTTTTATCAACCCGCTCAAGACATTGTACCCGCAGTGCCCTGCGTTTGATCTGGGCTGTGGCCGTGGCGAGTGGCTGGAGTTGATCCTGTCGCAAGGTTTTCTGGCGCGCGGTGTAGACCTCGACGAGGGCATGCTGCAGGCATGTCAGGCTCTTGATTTGCCTGCTGAGTACGGTGACGCATTGACGGCGTTGAGCGCACTGGAAGATGAGAGCCAGGTTGTGGTATCGGCGTTCCATCTGGTTGAACACATACCGTTCTCCTGTTTGCAGCAATTGGTCAGTGAGGCGTTGAGGGTGCTCAAGCCGGCGGGGCTGCTGATTATGGAGACGCCGAACCCGGAAAACTTGTTAGTTGGCACTAACTTTTTCTACCTTGACCCGACGCATGAAAAGCCTATACCGCATTCGTTACTCAGCTTTTTGACCGAGTTTACGGGCTTTGCGCGATCCAAGTTAGTCCGTCTTCAAGAGCCGGCGGCGCTGCATGACGTACCGCAACTTACCTTGATGGAAGTCTTTAGCGGAGTCAGCCCGGATTACGCAATCATTGCGCAGAAGACGGCGTTGGACGAGCAGATGGCGGTTTTCGACTCTTGCTTTGATCGTAATTACGGATTGAGCCTGGAAAGCCTGGCGGAGCGTTATGAGCAAAGCATGGAGCAACGTTTGCGGGTGATGGTCGAAAGCCACCGCATACAAGAGTTGCAGCAAACTCGTCAGCTGCGCGATGAGGCGTTAGCCCAGGCTCATGAGCTCTGGCTACAAAGTTGCACCGATCAAAGCCGCATTCAAGCGTTGATGAGCAGCACTTCCTGGCGCGTTACTGCACCTTTGCGGTGGTGCGTCAGGTCCGTGCGCTGGGTGGGAAGTCGCTTTAAGCGTTTAATCAAAGGCGGGGCCCGTCGAATCGTTGTTGTTGGGCTGCGCCATACCCTTGGGCGTCCGGGTTTGCGTCGGCAGCTCAACGCAGTCCTTAAGCGATATCCCCGTTTGTATGAGCCCCTCAAGCGCTTCGCCCAAACCCGTGGGCTTATGGCCACTCACTTCGGCCCGGCGAACAGTTCATTACCGCAGCACTTGGAGGGCCTGTCGGCGGGCGCTCGTCAAGTCTATTACGATCTGGAAAAGACTATCGAACAGAAGGATCACCGCTGATGCGTATTGTTATTGATATGCAGGGTGCTCAGGCCCGGCTCAGTCGGGGCGAATCGTCGTGCTACATCACCCAATTGGCTTGCACGTTAGCCCGGCAGTCAGACGAACATGAGGTTTTCTTGGCCCTGAGCGGGCTGTTTGATGGGACCATCGAAGAGATTCGCGCACAGTTTCATGGCGTTTTGCCGTTGAACAATATTCTTGTGTGGTCGGCGCCTGGCCCGGTAAATCGGCTTGATTCTGCTAACGAAGGTCGGGCGAAAGCCGCGGAGTTGATTCGAGAAGCATTTCTGGCCGATCTCAAGCCCGATTTGGTATTGCTATCCGATGTATTGGATAGTGCTGGCAATGAGTTGATTTTGACTGTTGGTGTGTTGGCGCAGTCCATTCGCATTGCGGTGGTATTGGAGTCTTTGGGTCACTCCCATGTTGGCGATGTAACTCCGCGAGGCTTGTATCAGGCGCAGCAAGTCCAGCAGATTCGGCGTGCAGAGAGGGTGTTGGTCATGCCGCCTCTGGATCCTGAGTATGTCAGCCAGGCGCTAGGGTTGCCTGCCGTTCAAGTCAGTGCTCTATCGACGAATCCTACGGCCGGTTTCGAAGATGCTTCATTGCACGAGGACGCCGCGGCTGTCATGGCCTTGTTGACGCGGGGCTCCCTGCAACGGGAGGATGTCAGCAGCCATGGTTTGCGTCAGAAGTTGGCGTATGTGTCGCCTCTGCCGCCTCAAAAAAGCGGGATTGCCGGGTACAGCGCAGACTTGTTGCCCGAGTTAAGTCGTTATTACGACATCGACGTGGTGACCGACCATCCTCAGGTCGATGATCCTTGGATTCTTGCGAACTGCCAGTTGCGCTCAGTGGAATGGTTCCGCCAGAACGCCATTCGCTATCAACGGGTTATTTACCACTTTGGCAATAACCCAATGCACGCCTTTATGTTCGACTTACTCGACAAGATCCCGGGTGTTGTGGTCTTGCACGACTTCTATCTGAGTGACGTTCAGTGGTATTGCCAGGTTTATGGGATAAAACCCGATATCTGGATCAAACAGCTGTATGAGGGGCACGGATACAAAGCGGTGGCTGATTTCCATCGGGACGGTGTACATGGCACGCTGGCCAAGTATCCCGGCAGCCTAGGGGTTATTAATCAGGCACTCGGAGTGATCGTGCATTCGAAGCACTCAGAGTCTTTGGCGCATCAATGGTATGGCGAAAGGGCGCGCTGTTCGGTGATCCCACTTCTGCGTGTGCCCGCAGGAAAGCCGGATCGCGAGCACGCCCGTGCAGTCTTGGGCTTGAAAAAAGACGACTTCGTGGTCTGTAGCTTCGGCTTTATGGGTAAGACCAAGCTTAATCATCGACTGTTGGCCGCGTGGGAAGACTCCACGTTGCTGCGCGAGGATCGCAACTGCAAGTTGTTCTTCGTAGGCCAGAATGATGCGTCAGACTATGGCAATGACATTGAGCAGCAGCTCAATAAGCGTGAGCAGCCTTCAAGCGTGAGCATTGTCGGTTGGACCGACGCACGCACTTATGAGCTGTACCTCGCCGCTGCAGACGTTGGCGTGCAATTGCGTGAACTGTCGCGTGGAGAGACATCAGCGGCAGTGCTTGATTGTCTGAATTACGGTCTGGCCACTGTCGTCAACGCCAATGGTTCCATGGCCGAGTTGCCAGATAACGTGTTAATCAAGCTGGCGGATGATTTCAGCGATTCGCAACTCACCCAAGCCCTGGAGCAATTGCGCAACGATCCCTCGGCTCGCGCGAGCCTCGGCAATGAAGCCGCCACTTACGTGCAAAGCACTCATGCACCTGCGTCTTGTGCCCAGCGCTATTTCGAAGACATTGAAGCCCATTATCTCGACCACAACCGTTACAAGGCGTTTATGTCGGCGGTAGGGCATGTGGTCTCGGATTATAGCGAGAGCGTGAACATTGTCGCGTTGTCCAAAGCAATTGCACTCAACCAGCCACCGAGCCTTGGCTTTGATCGCATATATGTTGATGTCTCCGCCATGGTCCGGGTCGACTTACGAACCGGCATTCAGCGTGTGGTCAGGGCGTTGCTGCTGGCGCTGATTGAATCACCACCGGCCGGTTATCTGTTTGAACCGGTTTACCTGAGCGATAGCGCAGGAGGCTGGCATTGGCGCTATGCGCGAAACTTTATGCTCACGTTGATGGGTTGCCCTAGCGAATTTTTAGTCGACGAGCCTGTGGATATGCAGCCAGGCGAACAATTCCTGGGCCTGGATTTTTCCGGTACATTTGTTGTTGAGGCGGGCAAGCGCGGGGTATTTACCCGAATGCGCGAGCAAGGTGTGAAGACTACTTTCGTCGTTTATGACCTGATCCCGATCCTGTTCGAGGAGCACTTTCCTGCGGGCACCAAGGCTGAGCATGCGGATTGGCTATACGAGATCTCAAAGGCCGATGCAGCGCTATGCATTTCTGCCTCGGTGGCTGCTGATTTGCAGGCTTGGGTTGCCGCCCATGGCGCACCACGTTCGTCTCGCCCTCCTTTGCAGACGAGTTGGTTCCACCTCGGTGCTGACTTGGCCGCTTCAAAGCCGTCGGACGGTTTGGAGAAAAGCGCAAATGGGGTGCTTGAATGCCTGCGTAGCGTACCGAGTTTCCTGTCGGTGGGTACCGTTGAACCACGCAAAGGGCACGCCCAAACCCTTGCAGCTTTCGATCTGCTATGGACCCAGGGCGAGCAGGTAAACCTGGTCATTGTGGGTAAAGAGGGCTGGATGGTTGGTGATTTGTGCGCGCGTTTGCGCAGCCACCCGCAATTGAACAAACGGCTGTTTTGGCTCGAAGGTATCAGCGATGAATACCTGGAAAAAGTCTACGCAGAATCGTCCTGCTTGCTGGCCGCTTCGAAAGGTGAAGGCTTCGGATTACCACTGATTGAAGCTGCGCAGCATAGGCTGCCAATTCTGGCGCGAGCCTTGCCGGTATTTCGCGAGGTTGCCGGAGAGCATGCGGCGTACTTCGAAGGTGACAGTGCACAGAACCTGGCCGACGCAATTACTCAGTGGTTGCAGGACTATCGTCACGGCTCCACCATTGATTCGGTTGATATGCCATGGCTAACGTGGAAGCAGAGTGCTGAGCAGCTTAAAGGGGTTTTACTCTCCAAATAAGGAGGTACGCGTAAAAAACTCGCTTGACTCTCAGATCTGTATTCATGTCCGGAATACTAGAACTATGCGAGCTAATACTAAACGTAAAAACGCGTAGTTGAGCAGCGAAGGAGATTAAGAGACAGTTGGGTTCGGTTTTTTTTTTTTGAGATCTGGATTCAGCGTGTTTGAGCCTCACTCGCGCACCTCCGCTGAGGTAATAGTCAAAATTTAGTTAGGTATGCGAGGGTATTGTTAAAGGGGTCAGCGTTTGCGGTGATCCCTCAAGGCCGCCCAGCAGAGCAGGTTTTGATTCGTAGACGCGAGTGTACTCGAATCAATGACCCCCACCATGTCAGGGTTGCCCGGAAACGAACACAATTAGTTAATAAACAAGGAAGATGATACGGCTTGCAGGACGTAAAAAACCATCGCGTCACCCTATAAGAATCAATAATTTGGCGTTATATATTCCTACAGTGGTTGCTCTCTATCCTCATTAGCGTTTCGCCAATCGCTCCTACCAAAACTAATTTCCTTCTACGCCTCTGCCATCGCAGAGGAATCGCGCCGCAAAATTCAGACCCACTCCCCACTCGGCTGTACCAAAGTTTCTTAGGTAACCATATGCTGTGATTGGTCTGAACGTGGATAATACTTAGTTGGTTACAGTGGATTGAGTGGGGCCAGTGCTAAGGAGTTGCGGCGTCATATGATGCATAAAGCCGAACCAGTCATTTTCACGGGGGCGCTCTGGAGGTGTTCGCACATAGTCGACTTGTTCAAGTACCACTATATCGCTCTGATCAATGTCGCGTGCCACTTGGTGGATGATTTTTGTCTGCGGCACGTCCTCACCTTCGGATGAAAGATGCTCGCCTGTACCCGATTTTATGGCGTATCTACTCCGCAAATAACCCGAATAGACTAACTCACTGTATGCACTTGAGTAGGACATCGCGGCAATGATTTGCCATGAAAAACTATCGCCCACGAAAACGATTTTAGGTAGACGTTTCGTATCTCCGTAAAGGCTGAGTTTAGGTTTTGGCGTAGCCGTCTTGACACCTCCATCCGACCAGATATTCATCAACAGTAGTGCATCATCATCAGCCCCTTCAGGCTTAGAAAACGTCGGAGTGCCGCAACCAATCTGGGTTACTCCGCCGTATACATGTTTTTCTGCCTCTCGCATGATCTCCGAAGCTATCACGCAACCGCTAAAGTAGTTCCAGTGTACGCCACTATCCGAATGTGTCGGGATTCCCTCGTTGCGCAATTGACGCATTGTGACGGTACTATCGATGACATTGACTCCTGCCTTTCGAAGTTCATCTGCCATGCTACCGTTCACACTAAAATTATCAGGCAATCCGTCTGGGAGAAATCTGCGTGGCACTGAATCTATGTAAATGGAGGGTTTACTAGCTGCCAATAAAACGACGAAATATTTACCTTTAGATGCTAGATCGTCTTGGATTGCTCGCATTCGAGCGGCGTCGTCTTGAGACGCTCTTCTATAATTTTCTTCATCCCTGTAGACCTTGC
Source organism: Pseudomonas azerbaijanoccidentalis (assembly GCF_019145495.1). Lineage (GTDB taxonomy): Bacteria > Pseudomonadota > Gammaproteobacteria > Pseudomonadales > Pseudomonadaceae > Aquipseudomonas > Aquipseudomonas azerbaijanoccidentalis. The sequence continues at coordinate 64,598 of NZ_JAHSTU010000011.1, forward strand.
TGATATTCAGTATTTGATCACTTGTGAACAAACGACCATTGCTCTTAAACACTCCAATATTGGGTGCCTCTTCTGTGAGCTGGTAGATGGCCTCGTTATATGTTCTAACCATTGTTGGTCGGAAACCAGCGTGATCAGCCAGGTAAGTCGAGGCCCAGCGCTGGAATCTACCATCCAGAATTGACTTTATAGTGAGTTCCGGTTGTGGCTCTCCGTGTGGAACCCACCCTATCAGAGGTTTCTCTTCAACAAACGGAACAATGAGCTGAATGGCCGGGATCGAAATGATTCCTACTAGCGAAACTGCACATAATGCATGAAGAATTTTTATCGTCCGCATGTCAGAACCTGAAATATAAAAAGGGGGCATACCCTGAACTTAGCATAGCCATGGAACAAACGATGATGAGAGCAGCGGTCGTCGAAAACTGGATCAGAATCAACGAGCCGCTCACAGTATCATTCGTAGGTAGATACGACTTTCTCCATGTTGCAAAGCGTCGTGGCGATACGTCAGGCAACACTGCCAGCGCTGTAGCTAGAATCATTGTTGCCGCGTTTAGCTTTGTAAGAAAGAAAGCCAAGTCGGGTACAGTGGGATCACGCACTGGCGTAATCGCTCCGAACATTACCCCTAGATAGTTGAGTGCGTAGCTTAAGTCTGGAGACCGGAAGAGAACCCATCCGCACATTACAACTATTATGGTATAGGCTTGTGCTATAGCATTTGGGAATTTTACCGTTGGATGGGATAGCGAAACTAGTCGCTCTATACTCAAAAAAAGACCGTAATATGCGCCCCAGACGATAAAGTTCCAGCTTGCTCCGTGCCAAAATCCGGAGATTAGAAATACGATCCACAAATTCAGGAACACCCTTCCTGGCGTTGCACGGTTACCACCAAGGGGGATATAAAGATAGATCCGCATCCAGCTCGACAAAGAAATATGCCATCTTTGCCAGAACTCGCCGACTGAACGCGCAATATATGGTCGGTTGAAATTCTCAGGAAAATGGAATCCCATCATCCTTGCAAGCCCGATTGCCATGTCAGAATACCCCGAGAAATCGAAGTAAATCTGCAAGGTATATGCTGCAATGCCAAGCCATACATGTTCCACAGGCAACGATGTTGCATTGAATCCGAAAATTTTGTCTGCAATTCCGCCGATGGGATCTGCTAAAAGCGTCTTCTTGGCGAGCCCAATTGAAAACCGCATCATTCCCGCGACGACATTGTTTACCGTATTTTTTCGGCTATGGATCTGCTCCCCAATGTCGTGATACCGGATAATCGGACCAGCTATGAGTTGCGGGAACAGAAAAATATAGAGAGCACAGTCCAGAAAATTTCGCGGAGGAACGGCCCTTCCTTTATAGCTGTCGACCAGGAAGCTAACCTTATGAAACGTGATAAACGAAATGCCAAGGATTAATCCAATGTGCGGATCTCCTACGCTATAACCAAAAACTCTTGCAATCGGTCCAACAACATCGATTAAAAAGAATCCTGTATACTTGCTCCACAAAAGTATACCGACATTTACAAGCAGCCCGCCTATCAATACCGCGCGCCTCTGTTTCTCGGGCAAACCTCGCGATGGCTCGATAATCAGAGAAACTCGATAGTCAAGATACGTCGTGAACAATAGAACAAATACAAACAGCGGCTCTCCCCAAGCGAAGAACATAATACTTCCCGCGAGAGCAACTACGTTCTTTGCATACGTGGGAACCGCCCAGTACGCAACAAAAAAGAGCGGCAGGAAAAAAAACAGGAAAATAGGCGTCGTAAAAAGCATCGTTATTTGTGACTCATTATGTGGAGCGCCATGATAAATTACTGGCGAAGGCAAACCCTACCAACCACTGCAATAGAAGACTGGTTCGACTTCCGCCATTTTTTCCGTACGACACTACAGGACCGAGCTAGTCGATGTGGTAATCGGAAATGAAATTTTGATTGACTTCGGTGTGGTCACCAGCTTCCTGCGTAAATATTACGTCAGCTGCATGAGGGAAAGCCAGCGCAATATTGAGGGGACCAGATGACTCGCAAAGTTTGCTGCGTATTAAATTGAACACCCCTCAGATCTCTCATCGATTCTCGGCCTAGCCTGCTCCAACGAGGTTGCTCAAGTGATTGACGAAATCGCACAGTTGACTCGACTAGCGGGACAGATTTTAGTTTTTTCCGCCAAGACACTCACAAAGCATAGTGCATTTTGCGGTTGTATTTGGATGGACAGCCTCAAAGCGGAGTCTTCAGAAAAGCTTGTAGGGAATTAGCTCATCGGTGAGTCACCTCTCTAGATAGGCCTGGCAACTGCGAAGGCGATCAATGCTTGTTCGCTGGCATCAGTGATGGCAACACTTTGTTGAGTATGTGCAGGGTCAAGTCGGGTACGCGTTCCTACATGAGCCATGCTGCAGTAATGGCTGGCACTGTGCGGGCACTGACAGAATCCGAGAAGTCGAGTGGCACTGGCAGCCAAAGATCAGTAGTGGTAAGGCGATCGCGCAGGCGAGCCTGACCTTTTTTAGGGTCAAAGTCTCGTGATGGGGTTGCTCGCTAAGATACGGGTGCTGCTCGAGCGCGAGCCGCTTGTCGGCTCCAGTGCGTTGCTGTGTTGCCGTCGCTGTGCTGATAGTGTCTAAGTCGATGCTGTAGCCTGCTTGACGAGCTGTTTGGGTTAACTCCGGTTCTGAACTTGTTTGGCTGTCGCCCCACTGCCGATCATCAGCGGGGGTGACCAGCGCCAATGCCAAATCCATGCGCCACGCCTGCCAAATCTCTCGAGCACCGTCGAGGCCTTCGCTCGTAGTTTCAGTCTATCCGACTGGCCATTGAGCACCCCATCGACCATCGTGTTCAGCCTCTTCGTTGCCCAGAACAATGTCGCTGATAGGCAAGCCTACCGCGGCTGTTCCAGCGGCGCCGGCTGATTAGTCGGGTCCAGGCCCAGCGCTTCGCCCTTCGTTGCATAAATTACTCGGCCGGTGATCAGGATCAGATCGTGCCGACGGTACTTGAGGCTGTCAATTGTAACGGTATTGCCGTGGTTTGCCCTGTCCTCGTATTTAGCCTGAACTGTGGTCGGCCCAAATTTCACGGACGCAGACCAGTCGACCATGGCTTATGGCCTATCTGGGTGATGAGCGCCGCTATGCGCGTAGATCCAACGATTTGGTAGTGCTGCGTAGCGTTGAGTACAGGAGCAAGAGCGTCGATTATTTTGCCGGTATTAGGGAGAATTTGCAGCAACTGTTGCTGATCCACATGGATTCTTCGCGCTAGCTTGTAAAGCATCTAGCCGAAATGTTTTCGAATCGACTACAATCGCCAATCTGATAGGGAAACAACAATGACTACGTCTGCGCGCGAGCGACTTTTTGAACTTGACAGCCTGCGCGGAATTGCCGCAATTGGAGTTGTTCTTTGGCATTACACTGCAATGTGGCAAGTAAGGCCTATGAATTGGTTGTTCGCACCATTTTATAATACCGGCTTGCTGCTTGTGGATTTTTTCTTTGTTCTATCTGGTTTTGTAATTGCTCGCGCATACTGGAATAATGAGCGCGGTACCACTTTCCTCAAAAATATATTTCAACGGATTGCTAGAATTTACCCATTGCACCTTATAACCTTGTTATCAGTTATACCGTTACAACTAACGCTAATCCACTTGCTTGGGCCTCTTGACTATCTATTCTTGAATAATGATGTTTATCACTTTGCGCTAAATTTGTTTTTGCTAAATAGATCGAGTTTAGAGATTGGTTTTTCGTGGAATTCGCCAGCGTGGTCTATTTCCACTGAGATGATTATCAATTTCGTTTTTTTTGCTTTGATCGCGATGGGGAAGAAGGTTTCTGTTATTGGGATGGTGGCATGCTTTTTGATCGCGGCATTCGTTATTACTAAGAATGGTTTGCTGGTTAATGAGCGTCTATTTGGAGTGATAAACGCAGATATAATGCGAACAACTGCTGGATTTTTCATTGGGGTGGCGACTTACAAGCTATCAAATACAAAAATTCTAAAATCCATTACAAATTCATTTTTTGCCGATTTTGTTTTCATGATTGCCGTTACCTTGCTTGTCTTGTTCATGGTCTACGCTAGAGTAGGGTTGGTTCGACCAGAACACGTCGCCTTTACACTTTTTCCAATAATAGTGCTATCTGCAATCAGTAGTAGAGCGATCAAAAGCATTCTGAACGCTAAGGTGCTTGTAACGCTAGGAGAATGGTCCTATTCCATTTACCTTGTGCATTTTCCAATACTACTTGCGACCTTGCTAATCAGTACGGTTGCAAGCTACAAATTTCCTTATGAGTCGACATGGTTTGTGATCGCCTTTCTTGGTGTGGTGGTGCTTATCTCTTCTGTGACTTATAGAGTAATTGAAATTCCAGGGAAGCGTCTTCTATCAAAAAAACTATCATTTGTCGGGAGTTGCGACCCAATACGGAGCCAGTAAACTAAAAATTACGCGATTCAAGGCAGCTTAAACTGCACGAGTCTTTGGCGGCGAAACATCTTCTAGGTTGTGTCGGAGTTTCGCCATTTCCGTCAGTCGCATCTCGGCGGAGGGTAATCGTGAGAGTAGCCTGAGTTAACAATTGAACAATCCGGAGATGATTTATCGCTTTGGATTTGCAATTAGGCATTGGGGTGCTTGACAGGCATAGTGCGTGAGCGGCGCAAAGTTGTTGATGTGCCGAAAGTAAAGCTCAAGGGCAAGATCGCGAGGCCAGATGTCGCTCTTACAGGGGTTAACAAGCTTTACGGCATTGGGCGCAAACTCAATAAACGGCGAGGAGCCAACGTATTACCGGCTGTCAGAAAAAGAACCTGGCAACTCTGTTCCAACTGAAAAGCCGGCTGCAGAAAGTTCAGGCGCAGTTCGCTGTGCGAGGGACTGTGGATAAGAAATGCATTATCTGACGAACCGCTGGAGCCGGCTGGAGCGTAACTTGGTGGACCTTTTCTCCCGGTCGACAACAGTCCGGTAAAGATCGCGGTGACACCGTTCATCAGGCGAAGTGACTGGTGGTCCGTGGCGCGCACAAGAAGATAGCTCCATCGCACAAATCTACATGCGGGTCGAATCCACCAAGGTTGACGGGGGTAGAGTTCATCAGTGACTGCACCATCTACTGGGCGGTTACCACACAGCTCTTCGGTCCAACCTATGTGGCATTGCTGTGGTAGAGCCACTCGCTAGTGATGCTACGTTGGATACGAAGCGCTTCTGGCGGTCGGTCTAGCGTAATTCATCGATCGAATACGATGGATTCAGGATGATCATTCAATCCGCACCTCCACAAGAGTGGCGGATCAGGGTATTCTTGCGGGCCGAAAGAATCGCTCGATATCCCTTGCCAAGAAAGGCGCGGGAACCAAGATGCTAAAAATCAATACGGCGTAAGAAAAATGACATCCAGGTTCAAATTTGAAGAGAGTCTAGTCGGTAAGAAGGTGCTGGTTACCGGCCACACCGGCTTCACCGGAGGATGGGCGTGTCTTTGGCTGAAGTCTATCGGCGCGACCGTAGCGGGATATTCGCTTGCTCCTGAGACGACTCCGTCGCTGTTTTCAGAGGCAGATCTTGAGAGTGAAATGATTAGTACGCTGGGGGATATCTGCGATTTTGACAAGCTGAAGGGCGCAGTCGAATCCTTTCAGCCGGACTTAATACTGCATTTGGCTGCCCAGCCCCTTGTTCGTCGGTCTTATCGCGAGCCATTGGAGACTTTTTTGGTCAACGCTCAGGGTACCGCTCACGTACTCGAAGCCGCCCGCCAAGTGAAAAGTGTTCGTGGTGTGCTATGCGTAACTACGGACAAGGTTTACAAGAATAACGAATGGGCGTGGCCATATCGGGAAAACGATCCCTTGGGTGGCAAAGACCCTTATAGCGCTTCCAAGGCCGCGGCAGAAATGGTCATTCAGAGTTACGCAGCTTCTTACCCTGCTTCCTCCGGGCAGGGGCCTGCAATCGCTACTGCCCGTGGTGGAAATATTATCGGTGGAGGCGACTGGTCCGAAGATCGTTTGATCCCCGACTTCGTGCGTGCGGTAATCGACAATCAAGCAATGACCCTTCGCTATCCAGATGCTACACGACCATGGCAGCACGTTTTGGCTTTGGTGCATGGCTATCTGGTCATTTTGGCGGGGCTTTCTTCAAATAGCCCTGAACGTGTCGCCAAGGCATGGAATCTTGGTCCTCAGGAACTGAAGCAGCACTCCGTCAGAGATGTACTGGAATTGATGAGTGCGAACTGGAAACGCCCGAACCTGGAGTTCATGGATAGTCCTCTACCTGAAGCGGGTGCACTGGCGTTGGATAGCTCCATTGCCAGGAACCAACTGAACTGGATCCCTGTATGGGATACGGTGCAAGTGGTAGAGAAAACAGCTTCTTGGTATCGGGAATTTTATTCCAATCCTGGTCAAGCTCGCGCAATTACGCTTGCGCAAATCAGCGCCTGGCGATCGGGCATTCAGGAATGATCTTCATTGTTGGTGGCCGGGGGCGATTAGGGCAGGCACTTCGTGAGGAATACAAAGCGGACGAAGTCGTTTGCGTTGAAAGGGCGGTTTACCAACAATGGGGGGCGAGCGATTCTTTATACGATATTACAGCCTACTTTCAACGGTACGCTCAGCCCGGAGCCGTAGTATACATTTGCTCTGGTTTACTAGACTCAACTCTTGCCTCTGAGACGTTGCATAACGTCAATTTTCGGCTGCCTAGAAACATTATTCAGGCAGTATCTCCAATGGGTATTCGGGCTGTGACTTTCGGAACCGCGATGGAGGGGATGCTGACTGCAAACTCTTACGTACAGAGTAAGCTCGCGTTGAGCCGTTTCGTCTCTGAGATGAGCGGCGAACTGACACCAGCACTGCATATACGCATCCACACCCTATATGGAGGCGGGGAACCCAGTCCCTTTATGTTTTTGGGGCTGATAATGGCATCGTTGCGTGATGACAAGCCTTTTGCAATGACGTTGGGGCGACAGTTACGTGAGTACCACCACGTTTCTGATGATGCCGCAGCTGTCAGGGCGCTAGTGGATTATTCAAGTACAGGTGTGGTGGAGCTGAGTCATGGTCAGCCTGTTACCTTAAAGGCTTTAGCCGAAGCAGTCTTTGAGTCGGCAGGTAAGGGTCATCTCTTGCAGTTAGGGGCGCTACCTGAGCCGCAGCAAGAGAACTTTACTCAAGTGTTTACAAGGTCCTCAGTGCTCGAAGGCGTAATGTTTCGCGACGCGGTGGCGGGTGTTGTCGAATATATAAATACGCTGGTTGAAAGCTAAGATCAGTGCTTTGAAAGGGAAAATATTAAATGGCAAATGAACGGCCGCTGATATCTATATCTATCCCGGTTCTCAATGAGTCTGGAAATATCGAAGCGTTATATCGTCGTTTAGATTCGCTGGCACTAAAAATGAAGGATCGGTGTGACCTTGAATTTGTGTTTTCGGATAATCATTCGGATGACAATACCTGGGGCATGCTGGCGGAATTATCAAAAAACGACCCGCGGGTAAAGGCTATTCGTTTTTCTCGCAATTATGGGTTTCAGCGGTCAATTCTAGCGAATTATATGCACACCAAAGGTGACGCGGTGATGCAAATTGACGCAGATTTACAAGATCCGCCTGAAATGTTGGAGGAGTTTTTTGAGCGCTGGCAGCAGGGGCATGAAGTTGTCTATGGTGTTCGTAGGAAACGTCCCGAAAGTTGGCTGCTGAATACATTTCGGCGACTAGGCTATTGGGCGATCGACAAGGTGAGTGAACATCCGATCCCGCGTGATGTTGGTGATTTCCGGTTGGTCGACCGTAAAGTGATTAACGTTTTGTTGAAAACCAAAACTGCAAACCCATACCTACGAGGAATGATTGCCGGTATTGGTTTTAATCAAACAGGCATAACTTACGATCGAGATGCCCGAGTGGCGGGCGAAAGCAAGTTTAATATCTCTCGGTTAATCAGGCTCGGGTTAACTGCTGTCTTGAATCACTCCACCGTGCCGTTGCGTACCGCGTCGTTCGTTGGTGTGATGATTCTGGCAGGCAGCGTGCTGGGAGCTTTGTATTATATGCTCTTGCGCTTCACTCATCCTGAGCTTCCTCAGGGGTTGGCAAGTATTCATATTCTTGTGTTATTCGGAATCGGGCTGAATTCTTTTTTGCTCGGAATTATCGGTGAGTATTTGTTGCGCATTTATTTGGTTTTACGTGCTGATCCTGTTGCTGTTATACAGAAAAGCTTAAATTTTGATCCTGCTGATCTCAAACTATAAAGGAGTGTTTATGAAGGCAGTACTTTTGGCCGGTGGGCTTGGGACTCGGATTGCAGAAGAGTCGGATACCAAACCAAAACCTATGGTTGAGATCGGTGGTAAGCCATTGCTGTGGCATATTATGCGTTCCTATGCGAATCATGGGATCAAAGACTTTGTCATTTGCCTCGGTTACAAAGGTTATGTGATAAAAGAGTTTTTCTTTAACTACTACCGTCATATGTCCGACATGACCATCGACTTGGGTAATGGTGATCATCAGATCCTGAACAGTCAGGCTGAAGATTGGCGAATTACTTTGGTTGACACTGGAGCTGAGACCATGACAGGCGGCCGCTTGAAGCGTGTCGCCCCGTATCTGAATAACGAAACATTCTGTCTGACTTATGGAGACGGATTGTCTGATATTAATATCAGCGCAGAGATCGAATTCCATCGCCAGCATGGGAAGCTGGCTACCGTTGCCGCGGTTCAGCCCCCAGGTCGATTTGGCGTGCTTAATATTGACGCGCAGAATGGTGTGTCGAGTTTTGAAGAAAAGCCGAGCGATGAAATTGGCTGGATCAATGGGGGGTTTTTTGTTTTGGAGCCTGAAGTCATCAATTATATAGAAGATGACAGCACGTCTTGGGAACGCGAGCCGTTAACCAATCTGGCTAAGGATGGTCAACTTTCAGCGTTCCACCACAGCGGGTTCTGGCAACCGTGCGATACCTTGCGTGACAAGCGTGAACTCGAGGCCCTGTGGGCGAACAATAAAGCCCCTTGGCGGATCTGACGGTACCTATGACACAAGCCACGCCTGTGAAGGAAAAACGCTGGATCAAGCATTTGATTGGGGGGGGGATCACTGTCCTGTGTCTGGGGGCAATCCTTCGTCTTGTCAACGTATCCGAAGTAATGGACGCCTTGGCGCACTTCCATTGGCATTACCTGATTTTGGGTGTTGCATCGCTAGGTTTTGGATATGCAGTTCGCATCTTACGCTGGTCGATCATGCTGTCAGCGGAAGGCGCACCGGTAGGATTCAAGAATTGTGCGGAGCCTTTTTTGGGCGCAATCGCGCTGAATAACGTTTTGCCTTTTCGCTTGGGTGATGTCATTCGTGCCCTGGTGTTCCCTAGTGCGATGGGTGTGACTAAGACTGCGGCCACTACCAGTCTCGTTGTTGAGCGTCTTATCGACCTTGTGACGCTTCTGACCTGCCTCGCCGTAGGCGTTCTGGCGATTCAGTCGATCGACATCCCGCCGGCTCTCCGTCAAACCGCCTTGATTCTCGCAGTGCTTGGGGGTGTGACCCTAGCAATTGGTTTTTTCTTCTCTTCAAGCTTCGCTCGGTTGTTTAAGTTGTGGGGGGGAAGTAATGAAAGGGAACCGAAAAAACTTTCCGGCGTCTTTCTGGCGATAGCGGGCTTGTTCGAAAGCTTTGATGTTATGTCGCGTCCTCGTGTGCTTGGGCTGATGTTGCTGTTATCGATGTTGGTGTGGGCAGGCGAATCCGGGCTTTTTTATTTCGCATTGAAAGGGCTGGGTTTGGATGTTAATCCGTTGATGGCTCTGTTGGTGATGGCGATCACTACGCTTTCGACGCTGGCGCCTTCTTCACCTGGATATGTAGGGCCCTTCCATCTCGCCGCTTTTACAGCCGTGACGTTGATTGGTGGCACTTCGGCTCAAGCGGGCAGCTATGCCGTCATTGTACATCTGGCTTTATGGGTTCCGACTACGATCGTTGGGGCTCTGGCGATCTGGTCAAGGCCGGCGCTATTTAAGGCTGCGCGCAAATGACCCAGACTCATCTCATTCTGGTAAAAATAAATGAATAACTATGATGTAGTAATTGTGGGGGCCGGATTCACCGGCTTGACGGCGGCATACGTGCTGGCTAAGCAAGGTAAGCGCGTACAAGTTATTGAAGCGGACTCTACCCCAGGCGGGCTCGCAGGGATCTTCGAGTTTGATGACGGCGTTCGTGTCGAAAAATTCTACCATCATTGGTTCAATAATGATGTGTTTGTCCCTGAGTTGGTGAAGGAACTTGGTCTCGAAGGCGACGTGATTCTGCTTCCGACTCGTACCGGTATGTACTTTAATGGTCGCATGTGGAAACTTTCCACTCCATTGGATCTGCTTCGGTTTAAGGCTCTTTCATTCATTGACCGTATTCGCTTGGGTCTTTTGGTATTTCAGGTTCGCAAGATCAAAGATTGGAAAACCATTGAGCACCTAAGTATCCGAGAGTGGTTGGAGGGTATGTGCGGTAAGTCAGTATACAAGGTGGTATGGGAACCACTAATTAACTCCAAGTTTTCGGTGTATGCTGAAGCAGTCAACGCAGTATGGATGTGGAAGAAGCTCGTTCTGCGTGGTAGTACTCGTAATGACAAAGGCGGAGAAGAACTGGCCTATTTCAAGGGGGGCTTCGGGCGCCTCGCTGAAGCACTCGTGGCTGGTATTCGTGCGCATGGTGGTGAGGTTACATTCAATTCTGCTGTGCAAGGTTTGGTAACAGAAGGCAAACGGATCACTGCAGTAACAACTGACAAAGGTTCTGTAGAGGGGAATAAGTTTCTCTTTACGCCTTCGTTCCCTTTGATTGCTGATATGTTTACAGGGGTTGCCGAGGAGCAGTGGCTCAAGAAATTGCGCCGAGTTAAATACCTTGGAAATATGTGTCTGGTGCTCCGTCTTAAGCACAGTTTGTCCGATACGTACTGGTTGAACGTCAACGATCCGGGTTTTCCTTTTGTTGGTGTCATTGAACATACTAACTTTGATACTCCGGAAAACTATAAGGGTACTCATATTGCCTACTTGTCACGTTATCTTGCCACCGAAGATCCGGTGTGGGGCTACAGTGATGAGCAATATCTCGAGTTTGCCCTAAGTCACCTCAAGCGCATGTTTCCGAATTTCGAGAAAGACTGGGTTGTGGATTTCAAAGTTTGGCGGTCAGAGTATGCTCAGCCAGTGACGGAGCGTGATTACTCTCAGTATGTGCCAGATGCATCGACTCCATTTGAAAATGCCTTGATTTCGACCATGGCTCAAATTTACCCCGAGGACCGCGGGACTAACTACGCGATTCGTGAGGGACGTTTGGTTGCTGAGAAGCTTTAGGTAGAGCTTCATGCCACTTCGATGGTTCTATATTATAGAGCTGTCGGAGTGTCGAATTTTTAGTGGGTTAAGAAGATTTCGATATTTGCCGTGACTGACAATTATTAACAAGGTAGTTTATGCGTGCTTCAATAAAAGCGAACCCTGTAAGGCCAGAACACGGTATCTCCGCTTATGTCTGGATAGTGTTGTGTTTGTTTTTTGTGTTTGTTTTTCTGTGGCGTTTACCCCCGCAACGTGTCGGTGACGGATCAGAATATTACGCTATGTACTTGGCGTGGTTGGAGACTTTGAGGCCGTGGATGAGCGCTGTCTCATTTGATGCTTATCAAAAATTGTATCTGTCGAATACCATTATCGGCGTCATACCGAGTGACTCGTTGGCTAATTCATTTCCAGCGCTAAGATTAGGTGTGACAGCGGACTTTAATCACTTTTGGTTTTATAGTTTTTTGGCCTTCTTTGTGGCCAAAGTTGTGGGAGTGTTTGGAGTTGGGCTCGAGCCGCATTCAGCGTTTCTTGGGTTGCATTTTATACTGTTGGCTGTGACTTCGATGGTCTCTTACCGGCTCTATGGTAAGAGTGGAATTGCAGTGTTTTTGCTCATGACACTGTTTTCACCAATGCTATGGTTTTTTGATAAGGTTCATACTGAATTATTTACCTACTGCTTCACATTAATGGGGGTAATGTTTGTTTTTTCCAGTCGATATTTATTGGCTGCCTTTTGTTTGGCAATGGCGTCTACTCAAAATCCAAGTTTTGCGCTTGTCGCATTTGTTCCATTTGCATATCACTTTGTTCTTTTTAGGGCCAAAAAGTTTACCTTGATAGAGGTATGCTTGGTGGTGGCGACTGCGTTAGCGGTACTGGCGCATCCTGTTTATTATTTTCTGCGTTTTGGTGTGCTTACACCGCAATTGCTAGCCGGTGGGGCCTCGCTTGGCGGAAATTTGTCAACCTTCTACATCTGGATTCTGGATCCTGATCTTGGTTTGCTTCCTAATTGGCCGCTCGGCGTAGTTTTGACAGTGGCTGCTATGTTGCTACGGCTTTTTTCGTCTGAGCAGAGAGTTGCTCAGTCCAATATTATGTTCTATATATTTTGCGCGATTTTTTTGTTGGTGAATTTTTATGCGCACTCGTCTACAACAAACCTCAATTCAGGAGCGACGCCAGGCTTAGCTAGATATTCGCTTTGGTATTTGCCGATCTGGTTTCCAATTGTGTACTACGTTGTGCAAAAGTTACTTGGGAAAAAAGTTCTCGCTGCGGTGCTGTTGGTTCCAATAGCGTTAATTGGTTTAATGAGTGTTTCAAAAAATAACCCGAAGGGCACGGAGCAATATTCCAGTCCAACTTGGTTTTCCAATGCGATTCAAACCAAGCTGCCTTCTTTTTACACACCACCAGCAGAGGTTTTTGCCGAGCGCTATTCCGGTTATGGTGAGGGAATTAATAGCTTCAATCCCCTTGGTGTGTTGGGGCCAGACTGTCGAAAACTCTTGGTTTTTTCTGGGCAAGATCGTCAACTCATAACCATCCCTCCATACTGCCATATCGATCAACTGAAGTTGCGGACCTTGGTAAACACTTTCGCAAATGAAAGTTCTGATCATTTTGTCCGTCTGAGTGATGCAGATTACCTCGATGTAGTTCGCAGGGTCGCTCCGGGAGAGTATGCTATCGGGATCGCCGGAACAGGTAATTTCTTGCTGTATTCCGGCTGGTACGATCTTGAGACGTGGGGGGTTTGGTCAAGCGGCAAAAAGGCTTCCCTTTCGTTTCCTTGTAATAGTGTGCAATTTTATTCATCAAGATCTACGCTGAATTTGGTTCTTAGCTTTCGTAGCTATGGGAGCCAAGAGATAAATATTACTCAAGGTGGGGATAGTCTTTTCAAGGGCGTGATCAAGGAGCCAATTGACGTTAGTGTCCAAGCGCAATTGTCCAAGTGCAGCAATAACTTTATTGAACTTAATGTCGATATAAAAAGGCCAATTTCGCCCGCAGATGTAGGCGAATCCAATGATCACAGGAAGATTGGTGTTGGACTGTCCAAAATTACGGTTATGCCTTGAAATTAACGTCAGTTAGGGTTCGGGAGTGCTTGGCGCTCCCAGCGATCGGGTGACGTTATAGTGTATGCGGTGGTAGGCCCATGCGGCAGCAGCTTTCGAGTGTCGGGCGGCTTGTCGTTGCAAGCACGTTGATCAAAAAAGCCTGCCATTGCATCTTCTTCCAGTCGAGCCACCCCGTAACCCATTGTATACTCATCAACGAATTTTCACGCGCGAGTGGCCGAGGGCCATCTCGCTCGGTTCGACTCATCTGTGATTGCCCTCAGTGGCATTTATTAAAAAGGAGGTTGGTAATCCGAATGAAAGCAATCGTAACTGGCATCACTGGTCAAGACGGCGCCTACCTGGCGGAACTGCTGCTGGAGAAGGGGTACACCGTTTACGGTACTTACCGTCGTACCAGTTCTGTCAATTTCTGGCGTATCGAAGAGTTGGGCATTCAGTCCAACCCTAATCTGCATTTGGTCGAGTACGATCTGACCGACCTGTCGGCCAGCATCCGCCTGCTGCAAACCACTGAAGCCACCGAGGTCTATAACCTCGCTGCGCAGAGCTTCGTTGGCGTATCGTTTGAGCAGCCGATCACTACCGCGGAAATCACCGGTTTGGGTGCGGTAAACCTGCTTGAAGCGATTCGTATCGTGAACCCGAAGGTTCGTTTCTATCAGGCATCCACCTCCGAGATGTTCGGCAAGGTACAAGCTATTCCTCAGGTCGAGAGCACGCCTTTCTACCCGCGCAGCCCTTACGGTGTAGCCAAGCTCTACGCTCACTGGATGACCATCAACTATCGTGAGTCGTACGGGATTTTCGCCACCAGCGGTATCTTGTTCAACCACGAGTCCCCTCTGCGTGGTCGTGAGTTCGTAACCCGCAAAATCACCGACTCCGTCGCCAAGATCAAACTGGGCCTGATGGACAAGATGGAACTTGGCAATCTCGACGCCAAGCGCGATTGGGGTTTTGCCAAAGAGTACGTCGAAGGTATGTGGCGCATGCTGCAGGCCGATGAGCCGGATACTTTCGTGTTGGCGACCAATCGCACCGAAACTGTTCGCGACTTCGTTTCGATGGCGTTCAAGGCAGTGGGTATCACAATTTCCTGGGCAGGCACTGCAGAAGACGAGCAGGGTACTGATGCGGCGACTGGTAAAGTGCTGATCACCATCAATCCGAAATTCTACCGTCCGACCGAAGTGGAGCTGCTGATTGGCAACCCTGCCAAGGCCAAGGAAGTTCTCGGTTGGGAACCAAAAACATCCCTGGAAGAGCTGTGCCGCATGATGGTCGAAGCTGACCTGCGTCGAAATGAGCAAGGATTTTCGTTCTGATGAGCATTGCTGGCAAACGCGCACTGATTACGGGTATTCAAGGCTTCACCGGTCGTTACATGGCTGATGAACTTCAGGCTCAGGGCTACGACGTTGTCGGGCTGGGTAGTCAACCTTCCGATGAGCAAAATTATCATCAGGTAGATCTGGCCGACGGCCCGGGTTTGCGCGCGTTGCTGGCAAAGATTCAGCCGGATGTTGTTGTGCATCTCGCGGCGTTGGCATTTGTCGGTCACGGTGCAGCGGATGCGTTCTATCAGGTGAACCTGATTGGTACACGCAATCTGCTGGAAGCCGTTGCTGCCAGTGGCAAGTCGCTGGATTGCGTATTGATCGCCAGTAGCGCCAATGTCTATGGCAACGCCTCGGGTGGCCTACTGTCGGAGACCACCCTCCCGGCGCCGGCCAATGATTACGCTGTGAGCAAGTTGGCCATGGAATACATGGCCAGCCTTTGGCAAGACCGTTTGCCAATTGTCATCACTCGTCCTTTCAACTACACGGGTGTAGGGCAGGCAGATAATTTTCTATTGCCGAAAATTGTTTCGCATTTCCGTCGCAAGGCACCGAAGATCGAATTGGGTAACCTCGATGTCTGGCGCGATTTCAGTGATGTTCGTGCATTGGTGGGGGCTTATCGAGGGTTAATCGAAGCCAAGCCGCTTGGACAGACGATCAACGTCAGTTCAGGCCATACCCATTCGCTGCGTGAAGTCATCGAGATGTGCAAAGAATTTACCGGGCACGATATTGAAGTTGAGGTAAATCCTGCCTTTGTTCGCGCCAATGAGGTGAAAACCCTATGCGGAGACAATGCCAGATTGCGGGCACTGGTCCCTGGCTGGACAACACCTTCCCTGGGCGAAACATTGAGCTGGATGCTGACGGCTGAATAAATGAAGTTAATTCTCTCTGTTGAACCGGTTCGCTTCCCGCTAACCGGTATCGGTCGTTACACCTACGAATTGGCGCTGCGACTGCAGCAGAGTCCGGAAATCGCCGACTTGCAATTTTTTGCAGGTCGACGGTTTTTGCCTTCGCTGCCAACCGCTGCTGAAGCATCGGGCAGCGGTTACGGCCTTAAACGTGCCGTGCAAAAAAACTTCCTGGCAGTCGAGGCCTATCGACTGCTTATGCCATTGCTCAGGAAGCAAGCGTTGAAAGGCCATGGTGACTATCTTTACCACAGCCCTAATTATTATCTGCCGCCCTTTGCCGGCCGCAGTGTTGCAACCTTCCATGATTTGTCGCCTTTTACCTGGTCTCACTGCCATGCGCCGCAGCTTGTGCGCTATTTGCAGAAAGAGCTCAAAACCACACTGGTAAGAGCGGATGCATTGATCACGGATTCCGAATACACGCGTAAAGAACTGTCGGATTACTTTTCCTGGCCAATCGAGCGTATCCACACGGTACCGCTAGCCAGTTCTGCCGAGTTTCATCCTCGCAGTACAGAAGAATTGAGGAGCACGCTTTCGCGTCATGGTCTGGAAGTGGGCGGTTACAGCCTGTTTGTCGGGACAATTGAGCCACGCAAGAACATCGAGACTTTGCTCGATGCTTATTCCCGGCTTCCGCTTGAAGTTCGTAAGCGTTGGCCGTTGGTGTTGACTGGCTATCACGGCTGGCGAAACGAAAGCATTCACCAGCGCCTGGAAAGTGCCAAACGCGAAGGCTGGGCTTTTTACCTGGGGTTCGTACCCAGTGAGGATCTTCCTTTGTTGTTCGCGGGGGCGCGTCTGTTCACCTTTCCTTCCCTCTATGAGGGGTTCGGGTTGCCGGTTCTGGAGGCCATGAGTTCAGGTGTTCCGGTGGTCTGCTCGAACAGCTCTTCATTGCCCGAAGTCGCCGGTGATGCAGCCTTGATGTGCGATGCCAAAGACACCGAGACTCTGACTGATCTTATCCGCAGGGGCCTGGAAGACGACGTTTGGCGTGCCAGTGCTGTAGAGCAAGGCCTACTGCATGCGGCCGGTTTTTCTTGGGAGCGCTGCGCCCAGGAAACTCTTCAGGTTTACCAGAAGGTGGTCAAAGGACAATGATCAAGGTTCTGCACTTTTTCAAAACCTACTACCCGGAAACAATGGGTGGCATCGAACAGGTCATTTTCCAGATTGCTGAGGGCGGAATTCGTCACGGCTTCGAATCCGAAGTGCTTTATCTCAGTGAGCGAGGCGCGGCACGCAATGAAAAAGTCGGGCACCATCTGACGCATCGATCCAAACTCGATTTGCACGTTGCCTCCACCGGTTTCTCGCTCTCGGCGTTCAAGGATTTTGCCGAACTGGCGAAGAAAGCGGACATTGTTCATTACCATTTTCCCTGGCCTTACATGGATTTGGTGCATTTTTACAGCCGAATCAAAAAGCCAACGGTCGTGAGTTATCACTCGGATATCGTCAAGCAAAAGACGTTGCTGAAGCTCTATCAACCCTTGATGAATCGTTTTTTATCGAGCGTCGATTGTGTGGTGGCCTCATCGCCCAACTACGCCGAAAGCAGCCCGGTGCTAACTCACTTCAAAAACAAAGTGCGAGTAGTGCCTTACGGCTTGGATCGGCAGACCTACCCGAAGCCATCGCCTGAAAAGCTGGCGTTCTGGCGCGAACGTTTGGGTGAGCGTTTCTTTTTGTTCGTGGGGGCACTGCGTTACTACAAGGGATTGGACTATCTACTTGAGGCAGCGAAAACAACCCAGTTACCTGTCGTGATCCTTGGCGGTGGGCATCTAGAGGTTGAACTCAAGGAACAAGCCAGCCAATTAGGCCTGACCAATGTACATTTCCTCGGCGGGTTGCCCGACGAAGACAAGGCTGCGCTGTTGACGTTGTGCTACGCGTTTGTATTTCCTTCGCATCTCAGATCCGAGTCTTTCGGCATTTCGTTGCTGGAAGGCGCGATGTACGGCAAGCCGATGATCTCATGTGAAATCGGCTCGGGCACCACGTATATCAACATCGCTGGGGAGACCGGACTGGTGGTCCCTCCTCGAGACTCTGCCGCGTTGGCGGCTGCAATGACCCAGCTCTGGAATCAACCCGATCTGGCGGCAGCGATGGGAGAGGCTGCTGAGCGTCGCTTCGAAGCAGTGTTTTCATCTGACTCGATGGCAAAATCCTACGCCGAGATCTACCGCTCTCTGCTTTAAAGTTTTTGCAGCACAGTGCTCGTGCATTGACGTTATTTTTCCAAGGGCCAAGCATGAGATCTAAAGCATTTCTGGTGACGGGCGGGAGTGGTTTTCTGGGGCGGGCGCTGATTGTGCGGTTGGCGCGCTTCTCCGATTGCTCCGTAGTTGCGCCGCTGCGTGATCAATCTGTAACGCTGGCGATGGGCGTGCGTACGCTGCCCATGGGCGATCTCAATGGCACAAACGATTGGCAGGCGGCCCTGACCGGTATTGAGGTCGTCGTCCACACGGCCGCGCGCGTTCATGTCATGAACGAAGTGGCTCGCGACCCGTTGGCTGCATTTCGGGAAGTCAATGTCGAGGCGACATTGAACCTGGCTCGTCAGGCTGCGAAATGCGGTGTGAAGCGATTCATTTTCATCAGCTCTATCAAAGTCAATGGTGAAGGTACTGAGCCCGGTGCCGCATACCATGCTGATGATTTACCTTCCCCCATTGATCCTTACGGCATCTCGAAGCTTGAAGCCGAGCAGGGGTTGACCACGCTTGCCGCCGCCACGGGGATGGAAGTGGTAATCATCCGCCCAGTGCTTGTCTACGGCCCCGGCGTCAAGGCTAACTTTCTCAGCATGATGCGGTGGCTGCATCGTGGCGTTCCGTTGCCATTTGGCGCGATTCACAATCAGCGAAGCCTCGTTGCTCTGGACAATTTGGTTGACTTGATCGTGACCTGTTCCGATCATCCGGCTGCTGCCAACCAGGTGTTTCTGGCCAGCGATGGGCAAGACGTTTCAACCACTGACTTGTTGCGCAAGCTGGGGACATGCCTGGGCAAACCAGCACGTTTACTGCCTGTTCCCGCCGGGCTAATGAGTGCTGCGGCAACATTGTTGGGTCGGCGAGCATTAGCCGATCGTATTCTTGGGTCCTTGCGGGTCGACATCAGCAAGAACCGACAACTATTGGGCTGGACACCTCCGGTCACTCTTGAACAAGCGTTGGCCGTGACGGCGCAACATTTTCTGGATTCCCGTAAATCATGAGTTATGGCTGGTTTATCCCTGTCATTGTCGCCGTGTCTTTTTCCCTGACTTGGGCACTGCGTCGTTACGCATTGTCGCGAAGCCTGATGGATATACCCAACGCCCGCAGTTCTCACTCGGTCCCCACCCCTAGGGGCGGCGGCGTGGCCATAGTCCTGGCATTTACATTGGCGCTGTTCATGCTTTTGTTTGCAGGGTTGATGGCTTCTCCGGTGTTTGCGGCAATAGCCGGCGCCGGCGCCGTGATTGCAATTATCGGATTTATGGATGACCACGGGCACATCGCTGCGCGTTGGCGTTTATTGGGGCATTTCGCCGCTTCGATCTGGTTGCTGTTCTGGATGGGGGGCTTGCCTGCTGTTGAGCTCTTCGGGCAAGCACTTGATCTGGGATGGCTGGGTAATGTGCTGGCGGCGTTTTACTTGGTATGGCTGCTCAATTTGTATAACTTCATGGACGGTATTGACGGTATCGCCAGCGTCGAAGCGATTTGCGTTTGCCTGGGGGCATGCCTGTTGTATTGGGTCGCAGGGGATCCGGATTTAATTTGGGCCCCTTTGTTGCTGGCTGCTGCGGTGGCGGGTTTCCTTTTTTGGAATTTTCCCCCAGCCAAAATATTCATGGGCGATGCCGGGAGTGGTTATCTCGGAATTGTGCTTGGAGCACTTTCAATTCAGGCTGCGTGGGCCTCTGCCGATATGCTGTGGGGTTGGCTGATCCTGCTGGGCGTGTTCATTGTCGATGCTACGTTCACCTTATTCCGTCGCTTGCTCAGGGGGGACAAGATTTATGAAGCGCACCGCAGTCATGCCTATCAATATGCCTCTCGTCGGTTTGGCAGCCATTTAAAGGTTACAAGCGTCGTCGCATTGATCAATTTGCTTTGGCTGTTGCCTATCGCATTGGGCGTTGTGCGATTCGGCCTAGATTCAAGTTTGGGTTTGATTCTGGCCTATGCTCCATTAGTTGCGCTGGCTATCAGGTTCCGTGCGGGTGAGCTTGAAGCACCATCGGTGAAAAACTGAGTAACCGTTCTGTCATTTAGGTTTAAAAGTGGTTGAGAAGCGCTTATAAGGTTCCACTACCATGATGGGGCAGTTGAAGGAAGAAAACTGAGGTGTTTGAAGAGTTTATGGACAAAATCAGAGCACGCCTTGTTGCGCTTCCCAGGCGCCGCAAACGACTGATTCAGGTGACCACAGACATTATTCTGGTCTGGGCGGCCCTGTGGTTGGCATTCATCGTCCGATTGGGCATTGATGACATGTATAACCCGTTCAGGGTGCATTTCTGGCTATTCATAAGCGCTCCGCTTGTTGCTATCCCGTTATTCATCCGTTTCGGCATGTATCGTGCGGTCATGCGCTATTTCGGCAATGACGCGCTCATTGCCATCATCAAGGCTGTCAGTCTTTCTTCATTGATCCTGGCGCTCGTCGTTTACTGGTACAGCAACCACGAAGCCGTAGTGCCTCGCTCCATCGTCTTCAACTACTGGTGGCTCAGCCTCGTCATCATTGGGGGCCTGCGCCTCTGCATGCGCCATTACTTCATGGGCGACTGGTTCGCTGGTGCTCAGCATGTGCCATTCACCAACCGCGATGACGGCCTGACCAAAGTCGCCATCTACGGCGCAGGTGTGGCCGGTAACCAACTGGTTGCCGCGTTGCGCATGGGCCGGGTCATGCGGCCTGTCGCGTTTATCGATGATGATCCAAGCATCGCGGATCGGGTCATCGCGGGTCTTCAGGTTTATAAACCCAAGCACATTCAGCAGATGATCGATGAGTCGGGCGCCAAGGAAATTCTTCTGGCGCTGCCTTCTTCGACCCGTGCACGGCGTCGCGAAATTCTCACTTTTCTCGAGCGTTTTCCGCTGCATATTCGAAGTGTTCCCAACTTCACCGACCTCGCCAGTGGCCGGGTGAAGGTTGAAGACATTCAGGAAGTCGATATCGCTGACTTGCTTGGTCGCGATTCGGTGCCGGCACAGCCGGATTTGCTGGAGCGGTGTATCAAAGGCAAGACAGTGATGGTGACCGGTGCCGGAGGGTCGATCGGTGCAGAGCTTTGCCGTCAGATCTTCAGCCTGGGGCCGACCACGTTGTTGCTGTTTGATCACAGCGAATTCAACCTTTACAGCATTCTGTCGGAGCTGGAGCAGCGCGGGACTCGGGAGTCGGTTCCCGTTCAGTTATTGCCGATTCTCGGTTCGATTCGGCATCAGCACAAACTGCTGGATGTGATGAAAACCTGGGGGGTGGACACCGTCTATCACGCGGCGGCCTACAAGCATGTGCCGATGGTCGAGCACAACATTGCGGAAGGCGTGCTGAACAATGTGATTGGCACGCTCAACACAGCTCAGGCCGCGTTGCAGTCGGGTGTTGCCAATTTCGTGTTGATCTCCACGGACAAGGCGGTTCGCCCGACGAATGTCATGGGCAGTACCAAGCGCCTGGCCGAGTTGACGCTTCAGGCCTTGAGTCGCGAGATCGCGCCGGTGTTGTTCGGTGACAAGGCCAATGTGTCGCGGGTCAACAAGACGCGCTTCACGATGGTTCGGTTTGGCAATGTGTTGGGGTCGTCCGGTTCGGTGATTCCGTTGTTCCACAGCCAGATTAAATCGGGTGGGCCGTTGACGGTGACGCACCCGAAAATCACCCGTTATTTCATGACCATTCCTGAGGCCGCGCAGTTGGTGATCCAGGCTGGTTCCATGGGGCAGGGCGGTGATGTGTTTGTGCTCGACATGGGCGAACCAGTGAAAATCGTCGAACTGGCGGAGAAGATGATTCATCTTTCCGGTTTGAGTGTGCGCTCCGAGAAAAACCTGCAGGGCGACATCTCGATCGAGTTCACCGGTTTGCGTCCTGGCGAGAAGCTGTACGAGGAGTTGTTGATTGGCGACAACGTGTCGGCGACTCAACACCCGATGATCATGAGTGCCAGCGAAGATCATCTGCCTTGGGATGTGCTCAAGGGACGCTTGACCGAGCTGCTGGATGCGGTTGAACAGGACGATTACTCCCGCGTACGCCAGTTGTTGCGTGACACCGTGAGCGGCTACACCCCCGATGGCGATATCGTTGACTGGATCTACCAGCAGCGCCGCCTCGAACCCTGATTGTTTCACATCCTGTAACGGACACATTTTTGACAGGCTCCAGTCATCGCCTAAGTTTGGGAGGCAGCTTCGGAAAAGCTGCTTTCTCAATCGATGTCATGGAGCTTCATTTATGCGTACCGGCTATTTCACTTCTCTGGTTTTTGCCCTCCTTACCGGCGCCTCTGTTGCCGTCATTGCTGCGCCGGCCGTCACGCCGCCAATGATTGATGCGCCGTTGGCGCAAGAGGTTTCCGCGACGGCACAGTCCGGCAAGCTCGATCTCAACGCCGCCGATGCGCCCACCTTGCAACGAGAGTTGTCCGGCGTGGGAGAAGCCAAGGCCAAGGCGATTGTTGCGTATCGGGAAACCAATGGACCATTTGCGTCCATCGACGAACTGCTTGAAGTGAAGGGAATTGGCAAAGCCATTCTGGATAAGAATCGCGAGAAGCTTGAGGTGAACTAAGCTTGTAAGTCAGCGCCAGGGGCCGGTCATTGATCGGCCCTTTTGCTTTCTGGCCACAGCTGCGAGGTTTTGCCTTTTGTCGGTGACTTTAAAATTATGGCTATCATACGTCATTTAAATTATGTCTATAATAAATGCGTTTCTGTCGAAGCGTTCTGACCCTCAGGCGCTTGGCTTTCCCCTCAAGCATTTCCCTGGAGCATCGTCATGACTTCTACTCAGTCCCAAGGCACGGCCCTCGTCACTGGTGCGTCTTCCGGTATCGGCGCAGTTTATGCGCGGCGTCTGGCGGCGCGTGGTTTCGATCTGTTGCTGGTCGCTCGCGATCTGCAGCGGCTGGAGGAAGCGGCGAGCAAGTTGCGGGATGAGTACGGTGTGCAAGTCGAAGTGCTGAAAGCGGACCTGACGCAGAAAGACGACGTGCTCAAGCTTGAGCAGCGCCTGCGTAGCGATTCCAGCATCAGCCTGTTGTTGAACAACGCTGGCGTGGCGGCGGACGGTTTGTTGGCCAACGCGGATATGAACCAGCTAGAGCAGCTGATTCAGCTCAACGTGACGGCGGTGACTCGCTTGGCCTCGGCGGCGGCGGCCAGTTTTGCCAAGGCCGGGCGCGGCACGATCATCAATATTGCGTCGGTGGTGGCGTTGTTCCCCGAGCGTTTCAATGCAACTTACAGCGCCAGCAAGGCTTATGTGTTGAGCCTGACTCAATCCTTGAACGCTGAGCTGGATGGCACCGGAGTCAAGGTTCAGGCTGTGCTGCCCGGCGTGACGCGTACCGAAATCTGGGAGCGCTCCGGTATCGATGCTACGCAAATTCCGGCGGAGATGGTCATGGAGGCGGGTGAAATGGTCGACGCGGCGTTGTCGGGCCTGGATCAAGGCGAACTGGTCACCATTCCTTCGCTGCCGGATGCGGGTGACTGGGACAAATTCGTTGCGGCACGTCATGTATTGGCACCTAACCTTTCCAAGAGCCAGGCCGCTGCGCGTTACAAATGAAGCGCCTTCAATCGGCATGAGGTATTTGCGGTATGAGTGATCGTCGAGTAGTTGTCACAGGGATGGGCCTTGTATCTCCGCTGGGTAGCGGGGTGGAAGTGGTTTGGCAGCGCCTGTTGGCCGGGGGCTCCGGGCTGCGCAACCTGCCGGATGAGGTGGTCGCCGATTTACCGGCCAAGGTTGGCGGTGCGGTGCCAAGCGTCGCGGACGATGCCGAAGCAGGGTTCGACCCGGACCTGGCGACACCGCCCAAAGAGCAGAAGAAGATGGACCGTTTCATTATGTTCGCCATGGAAGCGGCGCGTCAGGCGTTGGAGCAGGCCGGCTGGCAGGCGCAGACTGCCGACGCCCAGGAACGTACGGCGACCATTATCGGCTCGGGTGTGGGTGGTTTCGGCGCGATTGCCGATGCCGTGCGCACAACAGATAGCCGTGGCCCACGGCGTTTGTCGCCGTTCACCATTCCATCATTTCTGGTCAATCTGGCGGCGGGACACGTGTCGATTCAGCACGGCTTCAAAGGCCCGCTGGGTGCGCCGGTAACGGCGTGTGCCGCCGGGGTCCAGGCCATCGGCGATGCGGCGCGATTGATTCGTTCCGGCGAGGCGGACATTGCCGTGTGTGGCGGCGCTGAAGCCGCGATCGACCGGGTCAGCCTTGCCGGGTTTGCGGCGGCGCGTGCCTTGTCCAGCGGTTACAACGACACCCCGGAACGTGCCTCGCGGCCGTTCGACAGTGGCCGCGATGGCTTTGTCATGGGCGAGGGTTCGGGTTTGCTGGTGATCGAGTCGCTGGAGCATGCCTTGGCCCGAGGCGCTCAACCGTTGGCTGAACTGGTCGGTTACGGCACCAGCGCGGACGCCTATCACCTGACCGCAGGGCCGGAAGACGGCAGTGGCGCGCGTCGTGCGATGTCGCTGGCCTTGGCTCAGGCGGGTATTGCGCCTGAACAGGTTCAGCACCTGAATGCCCATGCCACCTCAACCCCGGTCGGGGACTTGGGTGAGCTGGCGGCGATCAAGTCGCTGTTTGGCGCGGATAACAAGATTGCGGTGACATCGACCAAATCGGCTACCGGGCATCTGCTGGGTGCCGCCGGGGGGATTGAGGCGATCTTCACGCTGTTGGCCATCAGGGATCAGATCGTGCCGGCGACCCTTAATCTGGATAACCCGGACCCTGCTGCCCAAGGTGTGGACATTGTCCACGGTAAAGCCAGGCCGATGACCATCGAGTACGCATTGTCCAACGGCTTCGGCTTCGGGGGGGTGAATGCCAGCGTGTTGTTCAAGCGCTGGAACGGTTAGGTCTGGGACTGGTTCAAGTGGGTTCGCGTGACGTCGAGAATCTGCTGGGCCAGCTCGGTATTCTCGACGCTGCGTGAAAGCAGCAATGCGCCCACCAGCGTCGACATGATGACGATGCTGCGATCCACGGTGTTTGCACCTTCAAGCGAGTCTTGAATCTGTTTAAGGCGAGCATTGAGTACTACGTCAGACGTCGGACTCGGCTGCCCGCGCATGCCGAGTTCCGATGACATGGTCAGCAGCGGGCACCCTTCGTGGGGCGAAGTCTGATGCCATTCGGACAGATAAGTATTGATGAACGCTTCCAGCGGGCGTTCTTCAGCGAAGATCTGGGCGCATAACCCATCCACCTGCTTTCCCGCCTCTTGCAGCGCTTTTTCCACCAGTTCGTCCTTGGACTTGAAGTGCGAATAAAAGCCACCGTGAGTCAAGCCCAGCGCCTTCATCAAAGGTTGCAGGCCGGTCGCGCCGATACCGTCACGGCGAAAGCGTTCCGAAGCTTCCTTGATGATGCGTTGGTGGGTCTGGGCTTTATGGTCCTGCGAGTAACGCATCTGATATCTCCACATCAATGCCCCCCATAGTAACCAATGAAAATTGGATGGTGACTGTACTTCTACTTCTAAAAAGCATGCAGATGCGTCGAACTTGGTTCAAACGCGCATAAGTACTGGCACGAATAGTGATTACTCATTTGCTGAAGATTGTTGAACAATTCTGAGGCGGATGCGTATGAACAGCGGACTTTCATTGGCCGATCACATCACGTTGGAGTTGCGCGCCGACATCATCGGCGGCCGTTTAATGCCCGGTATGGCGCTGGTTGAAAACGATCTTGTGTCCGCCTACAACGCTTCGCGCAACACCATCCGTGAAGCCTTGCACCGGTTGGGGCAGGAAGGGCTGACCCGCTATGTGCGCAACAAGGGCGTGATGGTGCGTCGACTGGATGTCGATGATGTGCGCGACCTGTTCAGGGTCCGGCGTACGCTGGAGCTGCAAGCCATCCACACCTGTCGCCCGCTGCGGGATGATCAATCCGACCGGATGCTCGACGCCCTGGAGGCTACCGAGCTGGCCCGGCAGCGTGAGGATTGGCGCGCCGTCGGCACCCACAGTCTGGCGTTTCATCAACACGTCGTCGGATTGCTGCGCAGTCCACTCTTTGATGAGTTCTTCACCAATGTGGTCGCGCAACTGCGCCTGGTGTTTTGCACCGCACCAGACGAGTCGAGTTTTCAGGCGCCGTGGCTGATTCGCGACCGGCAGATCCATGAGTTGCTCATCGAGGGTGACAAACACGCCGCCGAGGAGGCGATGAGCCTCTATCTCGACGATTCCGAACACCAACTGTTGCAAATGCTCAATCCATCTTCCCATCACTGATCGAGGATTCTTGCCATGTACAAAGACTATCCGGCGGCCTATCAAGTCAGCAAAGGCTCAGCCTTGCAGGTGGACAAGGCGTTTTACGAGCGGGTGCGCGATGCGAAGGATGGGCGCACGCTGATCGAGTCTTTCGAAGTACCGATCCGCACCGGTCGAGCCTGGAAGGTGTCGGCCGGGCATGTGTTCCGGGTGACCACCCCGGTTGGCCCGCAGGTGGGTGACTTTAATGTCTGGAATGCCAACGATCCCCGCGAACGTTTGTGGGCGTCACGCACTCGGCAGTTGCAAGGCGCACACGTCAGCACCCATGACCGACTCTGGTCGAACCTGCCGTTTCTGCGACCGCTGGTAACCATTACCGATGACAGCCTGGCCGGGTATGGCATCGACGAACACGGCGGTCGCCTGCACGATTTGCTCGGCACGCGCTGTGATCCCTATGTGAATAAAATGCTCACCGGCGAAGATTTCCATCATCACTGTCACTCCAACCTGACCCGTGCGGTATTGCCCCACGGCCTGACCGAATTCGATGTGCACGACGTGCTGAACATTTTCCAGTGCACGGGCCTGAACCACGACGACATGTACTTCATGAAGGCCTGCCCGGCGCAGAAGGGTGATTATCTGGAGTTCTTTGCCGAGATCGATCTGCTGTGCGCACTGTCGACCTGCCCGGGCGGCGATCTGTCGCTGGCGATGTGGGGGCCGGATGCGCAGGATCCGTTGAGCGTCTGTCGCCCGTTGGGAGTGGAAATTTATCGTCTGGAAGATGCGTTGCTCGAAGGCTGGAGCCAGCCGGAGCGAGCGGCGTACAAGGGCCTGCATGGCTTGCATATCGCTAAGGCGGATTGGGAATAACAAGAGCAAAAAGATCGCAGCCTTCGGCAGGTCCTACAGGGTAACGCGTGTAGGAGCTGCCGAAGGTTGCGATCTTGATTTAGCGGTCCTGCGCTTCCTTGGCGTCCATTTCCGCATTGCGTTCGGCGACGCGTTTGCGCTGTTCATCGGTCAGCTCAACCTTGTTGGCGGTGTCGCGCAGCATCATCAAACCGCCAACGATAGAGCCGATGGCTACCACCAGAATCAACCAGGCATACCAGGGCATAGGACTCTCCTTGAGGGCAGGTCGGTTGGCGAGTTTCGCCAACCGGACGTGCATACCACTTTGGAGCGATGAGCGTTCACGGCAGTTCCATCGCAGTGGTTTCATTCTATGCCTGTTTGGTCCAATCCCACATGTCGCTGTAGGAGCTGCCGCAGGCTGCGATCTCTTGATCTTGAAAAATCGGGATCAAAAGATCGCAGCCTGCGTCAGCTCCTACAGGAGATTGCGTTTATAACCCGGTCAGCATCGCATCCGCTGGTGCGTCGGCACGCAGTTGCGCCGTGAGCATGAAGTACACGAAACCCACCGCCATGAAGGCAAGGAAGATCAGGCCGATCAGCGTGTTGAACCAGGCCATGGCCACCAGGCACACCACCGCCAGCAGCAGTGCAATGAACGGCACCAGTGGGTAGCAGGGTGCGCGGAAAGTGCGCTCCAGGTTCGGTTCGGTTTTACGCAGTTTGAACAGGCTGAGCATGCTCATGATGTACATCACGATGGCGCCGAACACGGCCATGGTGATCATCGCCGCTGTCAGCGTCATGCCGCCCAGGTTTATCAAGCCATCGCTGTAGATGGCCGCAATGCCGATCACGCCGCCAGCGATGATTGCCCGATGCGGCGTTTGGAAGCGCGACAGCTTGGCCAGTGAGGCCGGCAGGTAACCCGCGCGGGCCAGGGCGAAGAACTGCCGAGAGTAGCCGAGGATGATTCCGTGGAAGCTCGCGACCAGTCCGAACAGGCCGATCCACACCAGCATGTGCAGCCAGCCGGAGCTTTCCCCGACCACGGTTTTCATTGCCTGCGGTAGCGGGTCGTTGATATTCGACAGGGTGCGCCAGTCACCGACGCCACCGGCAAAGAACATCACGCCCATGGCCAACACCACCAGGGTCAGGATGCCGCTGATGTAGGCCTTTGGAATGGTGCGCTTCGGGTCCTTGGCTTCTTCGGCAGCCATGGCCGCGCCTTCGATGGCGAGGAAGAACCAGATCGCAAACGGGATCGCCGCGAACATCCCGGCAATCGCCGGTGCGCCGAACACATCGGAGCCGGCCCAACCGTTGAGAGCAAAGTTACTGAAGCTGAAGGCTGGCGCGACCACGCCCATGAACACCAGCAATTCCGCCACGGCCAGCACGCAGACCACCAGCTCAAAGGTCGCGGCCAGCTTCACGCCAAGAATGTTCAGTCCCATGAACACGATGTAGGCACCGACCGCCGCGTGCTTCGGATCGAGGGCGGGAAATTGCACATTAAGGTAGGCGCCAATGGCCAACGCGATGGCCGGCGGGGCGAAGACAAATTCGATCAAGGTGGCCAGCCCGGCGATCAATCCGCCTTTCTCGCCAAACGCGCGACGGCTGTAGGCAAACGGTCCGCCCGCGTGAGGAATGGCGGTGGTCAGCTCGGTGAAACTGAAGATGAAACAGGTGTACATGGTGGCGACCATGAACGAGGTCACCAGAAAGCCCAGCGTTCCGGCCACGCCCCAGCCATAACTCCAGCCGAAATACTCCCCGGAAATCACCAGCCCGACCGCAATGCCCCACAAGTGCAACGTGCCCAGCGTGGGTTTGAGTTGTGTGTTCATGCGTTGCTCCCTGAACGGATTGGAAAGCTCGGGGGAGGGCGTGTGCAGTGGGCGTGCCAGTGTTGTGATGGCAGTCGTAAAGCGTAAAAAGGTGTCGTTTCGGGGATGTTCGCTGCTGGATTAGCGCTTTTTGTGCGCCAGTTGGGGGCGTTGTTGCCTGTTCTGGCGCTATCGCGAGCAGGCTCGCTCCCACAGGTTTTTGCTGTGCACGGGCGTACGCATTCCTCTGTGGGAGCGAGCCTGCTCGCGATTGAGGCCCGCCCGGACACCGCTGTAACAAAGCCATAAACCCACTCTTTACGCATTCTTTACGCCCCGCCAACACCCTCGGTCTCGTTCCTTTACACCCTCCCTCCCGACAATGACTCCACACGCGGCAATACGCCGTAACACGGAGAACTTCCATGAGCGTTCTGGACGGGGTGTCACTGCTGTTGGCAGTGGGGCTGTTCATTTATCTGTTGGTTGCGCTGTTGCGCGCGGACCGGAACTAGGAGCGGCTATGCACAGTTATGACTATTGGCTGATCCTCGCGTTTTTCGCGGTGGTGTTGGTCCCGGCGCCGTTTCTCGGGCGCTTCTACTACAAGGTCATGGAAGGCCAGCGCACCTGGTTGACGCCGATCCTCGGCCCGGTGGAGCGCGGATGCTATCGCGTGGCGGGCGTCGATCCGCATGCCGAACAGAGTTGGCAGAAGTACACGCTGGCCTTGCTCGCGTTCAACCTCGCGGGCTTCTTGCTGTTGTTCGCGATCCTGTTGTTCCAAGACCACTTGCCGCTCAATCCGCAGAATCTTCCGGGCCAGGAGTGGACGCTGGCATTCAACACCGCCATCAGTTTCATGACCAACACTAACTGGCAGGCCTACAGCGGCGAAGCTTCGCTGAGCTATCTGAGCCAGATGGTCGGCCTCACCGTGCAAAACTTCGTCAGCGCCGCCACCGGCCTGGCGGTTTTGGTTGCGCTGTGCCGTGGCATCGGCCGCAAGTCCACTGCATCGCTCGGCAACTTCTGGGTCGACATGACCCGGGCCACCCTCTACGGCCTGCTGCCGTTGTGCCTGCTGCTGGCGCTGTACCTGGTGTGGCAAGGCGTACCGCAGACCTTCGCGCAATACGTGAATGCGGTGACGATGCAGGGCGTTGATCAAGTGATCCCGCTCGGCCCAGCCGCCAGCCAGATTGCGATCAAACAACTGGGCACCAACGGCGGTGGTTTCTTCGGCGTCAACTCGGCGCATCCGTTCGAGAACCCGACGGCGTGGAGCAACCTGTTCGAGATGGCTTCGATCATTCTGATCCCCGTCGCGCTGGTCTTCACCTTCGGCCATTACGTGAAAGACCTGCGCCAGAGCCGCGCAATCATCGCCTGCATGCTGGCGCTGTTCCTGATCGGCGGCGCGACCTCTATGTGGGCCGAGTACCAACCGACCCCGGCCCTGAACAACGCCGCCGTTGAACAGACCGCGCCGCTGGAAGGCAAGGAAGCACGCTTCGGCACCACCGCCACCGTGCTGTGGTCGGTGACCACCACCGCGGCTTCGAACGGCTCGGTCAACGGCATGCACGACAGCCTCAACCCGCTGAGCGGCATGGTCGCGCTGGTCAACATGATGGTCGGTGAAGTGATCTTCGGCGGTGTCGGCGCCGGGCTTTACGGCATGTTGCTCAACGTGCTGATCGCGGTGTTTCTCGCCGGCCTGATGATTGGCCGCACGCCGGAATACCTCGGCAAGAAACTCCAGGCCAGGGAAGTGCAATTGCTCGTGGTGACCTTGATGGTCATGCCGATCGGCGTGCTGGTGCTCGGTGCGATAGCCGCGAGCCTGCCCGGCCCGGTGGCCTCGGTGAGTAACCCTGGCGCCCACGGTTTCAGCCAGTTGCTTTACGCCTACACCTCGGCCAGTGCCAACAACGGCTCGGCGTTTGGTGGCTTCGGCGCCAACACTCCGTTCCACAACCTGATGCTGGGCTTGGGCATGTTGATCGGTCGCTTCGGCTACATCCTCCCGGTTCTGGCATTGGCCGGCAGCCTGGCGATGAAGAAAACCGCACCGATCGGCCAGAACAGTTTCCCGACCCACGGCCCGCTGTTCGTGACCCTGCTGACCGTGACCATTTTGCTTGTGGGTGGTTTGACCTTCCTGCCGACTTTGGCACTGGGTCCTATCGCTGAACATTTGAGCATGGGCTTCTAAGGAATCCATCATGAATATGCCTGCAATCAAACCCGCCGCCGCCAAGGCGCCGGAGCAACCAAAAACCGCGTTCTCGGCCCTGTGGCGCCCGGCGCTGGTGCAAGCCTTCGTCAAACTCGACCCGCGGCAATTGCAACGTGCGCCGGTGATGCTGGTGGTCGAGCTGACCGCGATTCTGACCACCGTGCTGTGCTTCATTCCCGACACGGCGGTGCCGACGTTCGTCGCCGTGCAAATTGCCGTGTGGCTGTGGTTCACCGTGTTGTTCGCCAACTTCGCCGAAGCCTTGGCCGAAGGTCGCGGCAAGGCCCGCGCCGACAGCCTCAAGGCCGGCAGCGAAGGCTTGAGCGCCCGGCGCAAAACCAGCAACGGCAGCTTTCAAGTGGTGCCCGCCGCCAGCCTGCGCAAGGGCGATGTGGTGCGCGTCGAAGCGGGGGAAATGATTCCCGGCGACGGCGAAGTGATTGAAGGCATCGCGGCGGTCAACGAAGCGGCGATCACGGGTGAATCCGCGCCAGTGATTCGTGAGTCCGGCGGCGACCGCTCGGCCGTCACCGGCAACACACGGCTGGTGTCTGACTGGCTGTTGGTGAAAATCACCGCTAACCCTGGCGAGTCGACCCTGGACCGCATGATCGCTCTGGTTGAAGGCGCCAAACGCCAGAAAACCCCGAACGAAGTGGCGCTCGACATCCTGCTGATCGGCCTGACCCTGATCTTCCTGCTGGTGGTGGTCACCCTGCAACCGTTCGCCCACTTCGCCAACGGGAGCTTGCCGCTGGTGTTCCTGGTGGCGCTGTTGGTCACGTTGATTCCGACCACCATCGGCGGCTTGCTGTCGGCCATCGGTATCGCCGGGATGGATCGTCTGGTGCGCCTGAACGTGATCGCCAAATCCGGTCGCGCCGTGGAAGCGGCGGGGGACGTGCATGTGCTGTTGCTGGACAAGACCGGCACCATCACCTTCGGCAACCGTCGTTGCACAGCGGTGGTGGCAGCCCCGGGCGTGAGCAGTCAGGAGCTGGCGGAAGGCGCGTTGTTCGCGTCGCTGGCCGATGACACCGCGGAAGGTAAATCCATCGTCGAGTTCCTGCGCGGCACTCAGCCACAACCGGAACCTGCTGCCGAATTGCTGACCGCCGTGCCGTTCAGTGCCGAGACGCGTTTGTCCGGTGTCGATTATCACGGCCGCGTTTTCCGCAAAGGCGCGGTTGATTCGCTGCTGACCTTCGTCGGGATGAAACGCGCTGATCTGGCCCCGGCCCTGTCGCGGGAAATCGACAAGATCGCGCAAAGCGGCGGTACCCCGTTGCTGGTCTGCGCCGACGGCAAATTGCTCGGGGCGATCCACCTCAAGGACGTGGTCAAACCGGGCATCCGCGAACGTTTCGCTGAGCTGCGCAAGCTTGGGATTCGCACGGTCATGGTCACCGGCGACAACCCGCTGACCGCTGCCGCGATTGCTGCTGAAGCCGGCGTGGATGACGTGCTGGCCGAAGCCACGCCGGAGAAAAAACTGGCGCGCATCCGTCACGAGCAAAACGACGGTCGCCTGGTCGCCATGTGCGGCGACGGCGCCAACGACGCCCCGGCCCTGGCCCAGGCGGACGTCGGTATGGCGATGAACGACGGCACGCAAGCGGCCCGCGAAGCGGCGAACATGGTCGACCTCGACAGCGATCCGACTAAGTTGCTGGACGTGGTGCAAATCGGCAAGGAACTGCTGGTGACCCGCGGCGCGCTGACCACGTTTTCCATCGCCAACGACGTGGCCAAGTACTTCGCGATTTTGCCGGCGCTGTTTGCCTCGATCTACCCGCAACTGGGCGTGCTGAACGTCATGCACTTGAGCAGTCCGCAGAGCGCGATTCTCTCGGCCATCGTGTTCAACGCGCTGATCATTGTGGTGCTGATTCCGTTGGCGCTGCGCGGTGTGCGAGTGCACGCAGCCAGTGCGGCGGCGTTGTTGCGGCGCAATCTGCTGATCTATGGGCTGGGCGGGATTCTGGTGCCGTTCGTGGGCATCAAGGCCATCGACATGCTGTTGACGGCGTTGCATCTGGTTTGACCAGGCGGTGTGTCAGATAAGCCGCCATCGCGAGCAGGCTCGCTCCCACAAGGAGCACTGCATTCCCCTGTGGGAGTGAGCCTGCTCACGATGAATACACCACGGTGCAACAGGTTAAGCACTTTACGAATTCGAGGATTTTGAAATGTCCACAATGATACGTCCGGCCTTGAGCCTGCTGGTCTTGATGACCCTGATCACCGGTGTTGCCTACCCACTGGTGGTCACCGGTGTCGCCCAGGTGGCGTTCCCCGATCAGGCCAACGGCAGCCTGCTGCACGATGCCGACGGCAAGGTCCGCGGCTCGTCACTGATCGCCCAGGATTTCGTCGGCGACGCCTGGTTCCATCCGCGGCCATCGGCGGGTGCCTTTGCCACGGTGTCGAGCGGTGCCAGCAACCTGTCACCGAGCAACCCGGCCCTGGCCACTCGCGTGATCGACGAGGCCAATAAGCAGCTGGTGCCAGGCCAGGGTCCCGTGCCGCTGGCCATGCTCACCACCTCCGGCAGCGGCCTCGATCCACACTTGCCACCGGCCGCGATTGCCTATCAACTGGCGCGTGTTGCGGCTGCGCGGAATGTGCCGGTGGCGACACTGCAGAATCTGTTGGATGCGCACATCGTGCAGCCGCTGGTGGGGCCTCCGGTGGTGAATGTGCTTGAGTTGAACCTGGCACTGGAAAAGCTGTAGATCAAAAGATCGCCGCCTGCGGCAGCTCCTACATCGGACGGCATATACCCTGTAGGAGCTGCCGCAGGCTGCGATCTTTCAAGGCAACTCCCCAAATTCAAAGTCGAACAAGGCAAAGACAAATGAGCGATTCCGGCCGCGCCGACGCGCTGTTAGCAGACCTGCCCCGCGATGGCCGTGGCCGGCTCAAGGTATTCCTCGGCGCCGCGCCCGGTGTCGGTAAAACCTACGCCATGCTCCAGGCAGCCCACACGCAACTGCGCCAGGGCGTGAAAGTCATCGCCGGCGTCGTCGAAACCCACGGCCGGGCCGAAACCGAAGCGCTGCTGGGCGGCTTGCCACAGCAATCGTTGGTACGCTCGGAATACCGTGGCGTGATGCTTGAGGAAATGGACCTCGATGGTCTGCTCGCCGCCAAGCCGAAGCTGGTGCTGGTGGACGAGTTGGCGCACACCAACGCGCCCGGCAGCCGTCACGAAAAGCGCTGGCAGGACATTCAGGAATTGCTTGCTGCCGGCATCGACGTGTTCACCACCGTCAACGTCCAGCACCTGGAAAGCCTCAACGACCAAGTGCGCGGCATCACGGGTGTACAGGTCCGTGAAACCCTTCCGGACTGGGTGCTGCAAGAAGCCTTCGAGCTGCTGCTGATCGACTTGCCGCCACGGGAATTGCTGGAGCGGCTGCGCGACGGCAAGGTCTATGTGCCGGAGCAGGCGAGGGCTGCGATCGATGCGTTCTTCACCCAGACCAACCTGACGGCACTGCGCGAACTGGCGATGCAAACGGCTGCCGCGCAGGTCGATAACGACCTGACCCAGGGCTATCGCCAGATGGGGCAAGCCGCGCCGACAGTACGCGGTCGCTTGTTGGTCGGTGTCGATGGCGATGCCCAGGCCGAGCGTTTGGTGCGCCACGCCAGCCGCGTGGCCCAGCGTCGGCATCTGCCGTGGAGCCTGGTGCATGTAGACAACGGCAGCCTGCGTGACGAGCAATCGCGCCTGCGCTTGCAAAGTGCCCAACAGCTGGCTGAACGCCTGGGCGGCGAAGTGGTGCTGTTACGCGCCGGCGAGGTAGCGAAAACCCTGATCCAGCATGCCGCTGAACGCCGCGCCAGCCTGGTGTTGGTCGGCCAGTCGCGGCCACGTTTGCGCCGACGCGTGTTCGGTGGCGGGTTGGCCGCGCGCTTGTTGCGCAATGCGCGTGGATTGGAAATCAACGTCCTCGACAGCGATCATGAGCAGCACCAGCCACGCCAGCATTCGATGCAGGCGCTGGTGTGGTTCGACTATGCCCTGGCCGTGGTGGCCACGCTGTTGGCCAGTGCCCTGGCTTGGGCCGTCGCGAGTGTTTTGCCGCTGCCGAACATCTCACTGGTGTTCCTTGCCGCCGTGCTGCTGGTGGCGGTGCGCAGTAGCCTCGGCCCGGCGTTGGTCTGCGCGGCGCTGTCGTTTCTGACCTACGACTTCTTGTTCATTCCACCGAATTTTTCCTTCAGCATCCAGCGCGAAGAAGACGTGCTGACCTTGTTGTTTTTCCTGTTGATGGCGGCGCTTACCGGCAACCTCGCGGCGCGGCAACGGCGACAATTGCAGGCGCTGCGCGATACCCAGGAAGAAACCACCGAACTGCTCGACCTGTCGCGCAAACTGACCGCCGCCACTGACCGTCAGGCTGTGGTCAGCGCTGCCGCCCAACACCTCAATGGCTGGAGTGATTTGCAGTTGTGCCTGCTCAATCGCGACGGTCCAAGCGGCTGGAAAGTCGAAACCGGCGGCCCGCTGGAGTTCACTGAAGCCGAGCGCGCCGCTGCCGACTGGGCCTGGCAACACGATCAGCCCGCTGGCGCCGGCACCGGCACGTTGCCGTTCGGGCGTTGGTGGTGGTGGCCATTGTCGGTGGAGGACGGTCCGCTGGCGTTGCTGGGCGTGTGCGCAAAAGAAGGCCAGACCCTGAGTGGCCAGCGCCGCCGATTGTTGACGGCGCTGAGTCAACCGCTGGCGCAGGCGCTGGCGCGTGCGCAATTGGCCGATGATCTGGAAGCGGCGCGCCTGCACGGCGAAACCGAACAACTGCGCAGTGCCTTGCTGGCCTCGGTGTCCCACGATTTGCGTACGCCCCTGACCTCCATGCGCGGCAGCATCGACAGCCTGCTGGCGCTCGGCGAAGCGATCCCGCTGGAAGATCGTCGTGAGTTGCTCGAAGGCACCCGCGATGAAGCCGAACGCCTCGACCGCTACATTCAAAACCTGCTGGACATGACCCGCCTCGGCCACGGTGCCCTGAAGCTGGCGCGGGATTGGGTGTCGCCGGCTGACATCGTCGGCAGTTCGCTCGGCCGCTTGCGTGCGGTGCTGGCGCCACTGCAACTGAGCATTGAAGTCCCGCCAGAGTTGCCGTTGCTGTACGTCCATGCCGCGCTGATCGAGCAAGCGCTGATCAACGTGTTGGAAAACGCCGCGCGCTTTTCACCGTCCCACGGCCGTTTGCAATTGCGCGCCGGGGCGGACGACAAAGAGCTGTTTTTCTCGGTCAGTGACGAAGGGCCGGGGATCCCGGAGGCGGAGCGAGCGAAAATTTTCGACATGTTCTACACCGCCGCACGAGGGGATCGCGGCGGGCAGGGCACCGGTCTGGGCCTGGCGATCTGTCAGGGCATGGTGGGCGCCCATGGCGGACGGATCAGCGTGGCCGATGGCATTGAGGGGCGCGGCACCTGCATCACCTTGCACTTGCCGTTGCAGGCTCAGCCGGGGTATGAAAGTGAAGCCTGAACACGCTTGCGCTACTCTCTTGCCACTTATTTGTGTTGATGTGAATTCATGAGCCAGACCGCGACCATCCTGGTCATCGACGACGAACCGCAGATTCGAAAATTCCTGCGCATCAGCCTCGCTTCCCAAGGCTACAAAGTGCTGGAGGCTGGCACCGGCACCGAAGGGCTGGCCCAGGCCGCTTTGAACAAACCGGATTTGCTGGTGCTCGACCTCGGTTTGCCGGACATGGACGGCCAGCAGGTTTTACGCGAGTTTCGCGAATGGTCGACGGTGCCCGTGCTGGTGCTGTCGGTGCGTGCTGGCGAGGGGCAAAAAGTCGAAGCGCTGGATGGCGGCGCCAACGATTACGTGACCAAACCCTTTGGCATCCAGGAGTTCCTCGCCAGGATACGTGCGCTGTTGCGTCAGGCACCGGCGGGCGAAGCCCAACAAGCGGCACTGACGTTCGGCCCGTTGACGGTGGATCTGGCGTATCGCCGGGTGCTGCTCGATGGCACCGAAGTGGCGCTGACCCGCAAGGAATACGCCGTGCTGGCGCAACTGGCGCGCCATCCCGGGCGGGTCATCACCCAGCAGCAGTTGCTCAAGGATATCTGGGGGCCGACTCATACCGACGACAGCCATTACTTGCGGATTGTGGTCGGGCATTTGCGCCAGAAGCTGGCAGATGACCCGACCCAGCCTCGATTTATCGTGACCGAAGCGGGAGTGGGGTATCGGTTGTTGAGTGAGGGCAGCCTGTAGTTTTGTGTCGCCTGTTCCGGCCCTATCGCGAGCAGGCTCGCTCCCACAGTGAATTGGTGGTGAACTCAATATTTTGAACACTGAAGACCCCTGTGGGAGCGAGCCTGCTCGCGATGGGGCCCTCACATACACTCGAGAACTCAGGAATCGCGCTCACTCTCATAGCGGTCCAGCGTATCCCGCGCGATTTCCCGCCCCAGCGCGATCAATTCCGGCGCTTTGTAAAATTCGAAAAACCGGCACACCCGCTTTGGCACGTTGATCAAAATGTCCGGTGGATACCCGGCAATCTTGTACTGCGCCAACGACGTCTGCATGACCTCGAAACTCTGGTTGATCAAGTCCAGCAAAGACGCTGGCCCGACGTTGTCGATGATGAACGAACCGGTCGCAGACTTTGGCGCACCGGCTCGCTCGGGTGCAGCCGCCGGTTGCTGGGCTTCGGGTTCGGCGGACTCGATCCACGGGTTGATATCGGCCGCTTCGGCCATCAACGCCTCCTTCTCCAGCAACAGCAATTGTTCTGCCTGTTTACGCCGAAACGGCATTTTCGAACCGAGGGAATTCAGCAGGCTGTTAAAACGGCTTTTGAACGCGGCGGGGCGCTCGATCACCGGTAATTGATAATGACGCTGGTTGGTGGAGTTGAGGTTGACCGCGATGATCAAATCGCAGTGGCTGGACACCACCGGCACGATTGGCAGCGGGTTGAGAATGCCGCCATCGACCAGCATGCGATTGCCCTGCATCACCGGGGTGAACAGGCTCGGAATGGCCGCGGAGGCGCGCATGGCCTGATGCAGACAGCCTTCCTGGAACCAGATCTCCTGCTGGTTGGTCAGGTCCGTGGCCACCGCCGTGTAGGGGATGCGCAGGTCTTCGATATTGATCTCGCCGACAATCTTGCGAATCTGCCCGAAGACTTTCTCCCCGCGGATCGCCCCCAGACGAAAACTGACATCCACCAGACGCAACACATCGAGGTAATCCAGACTCTCGATCCAGTCGCGGTACTCATCGAGCTTGCCGGCGGCATAGATCCCGCCCACCACTGCCCCCATGGAACAACCGGCGATACAGGCGATATCGTAACCGCGCCGTTCAATTTCCTGGATGACGCCAATATGGGCATAACCCCGGGCTCCACCCGAGCCCAACACCAGTGCGACACGCTTTTTCATTGATCGCCCTCGTTTGAATGGTTCAACAATGCACCCATCGAGGGGCGCGCTTCAATCGCCAAGGTCGCTCGGGGCGGCGAACGCGTCGTTTTTTCGACACTCCATGGCGGCAGATGGATATTCTCTCCAGCGCTATAGTTTGCGCTGGCGATGGACGGCACTTTTCCCGTGCCAGACCGTCCTACCTGCATGACTGTTTTCCCTATCTCTGAGGTGTGTTTGATGAAAGCCTGGATTTGTGTGCCATTGATTGCCCTGGCACTCGCCGGTTGTGCCGGTAAAACTGCTTATCGTGACAGCTGCGGCAGTAATATCGATGCCGCATGGCACGAGCTGGACCTGGCCAAGGCTGAGGGCTTCGCCGGGACCGTCAGCTACTCCAAGGCCTTGTCATTGTTGACCGCGGCCAAAACCCAGCAACAATTCGAAGGGTTCGAAGGTTGCACCAAGAAGGCCGAGAAAGCGCGCTTTTATATTCGCGAGTCACGCGCTGGCCGTTGAGGCATGATGTAAAACCACGGGGACGTTCGAGTCAGGGAGCAGGCGATGTCGGCATTGGTTGATCGATTAGTGGCCCACGTGTTGGGCCTGGAAGTTCGTTTGCTGGCCTGTCAGGCGCGCCTGACAGCCCGGACCGACCCCGAGGCCTTGCACGACCTGCGCACCACCGTGCGCCGTTTGCGCAGCCTGCTGCGGCCTTTGCGCGGACTGCCAGGCGTCGAGCAGCTGGAAACGGCGGCGTCCGCTGTCGGCGACCTGACCACGCCCTGGCGTGATCGCGAAGTGTTGGCGGCGTATCTGCTTGAGCATGATCAACCTGAAGCTGCGCAACGGCGTTTAGCGCAGATGGCCGAGGCGTATCCCGCCGTGGCGAGCAGCACCGAACTGGCGCAATTACTGGTCATTCTCGATGCGTTTCCGCGTTTCTTGCGTGCTGCCCAGCGTCAGGACTTGCTCCAGGGTTTGGGCAAGCGCATCAAGAAGCGCCTGGGCAAACAGTGGAAAAAACTCGACGAAGCCCTGCACGATCCCGCCCATGACCGCCATCGCTTGCGCCTGCTGATCAAGCGTGTGCGCTATGGCATCGATGCTTACCCCGAACTGGATCGCCTGCCGAAAGCCGCCATGCCCCGATTGAAATCGGCTCAGGGCGCATTGGGCGACTGGCATGACTGCCTGCAGTGGCTGGCCATTGCCGAGCAGGAAGCGGATTTGCGCCCCTGTGTCGCCGGTTGGCACACCGCCATGGCCAAGGCCGAACAGCGTGCCGACCGTGTGCTGGACAAGCTCAGCGCTGACTGCTTCGAATCCTGAAAACCACGCGACGAGATTTTGTAGCAGCTGCCGAAGGCTGCGTTCGGCTGCGCAGCAGTCGTCAAATCGATGACCTCGGTGTACCTGTAAAACCGTGGTGGCCCATTCTACGGTCGCTGCGCAGCCGGACGCAGCCTTCGGCAGCTGCTACAGATGGGTCAAGGCCGGTCTTATCCGTCCCATCTGTCAGTCAATTTGGCCGGAATGCGCGCTGTACAGCCTTTGCCGGCTGGTTAAGATTCCTACATCCTTTTCCTGCTTCTGAGGTTTTCATGCGCTTTTGCGACCTGCTCGACGCCGTCCGCCGCCAACCGTTGGAGCTGACTATCCCCGCTGGCTGGGCGCAAGGGCGAGCCAGTTTCGGTGGCCTGGTGGCTGCCTTGCAGTACGAAGCCATGCGCGCGAAGGTGCCGGCGGATCGACCGGTGCGCTCGCTGGCGATCACCTTCGTTGGCCCGGTCGAACCCGAGGTGCCGGTCAGCTTTGAGGTCGACGTACTGCGCGAAGGCAAGGCTGTCAGCCAGGTCTTGGGGCGAGCCCTGCAGAAGGGGCAAGTGGTGACGCTGATTC
Source organism: Pseudomonas azerbaijanoccidentalis (assembly GCF_019145495.1). Taxonomy (GTDB): domain Bacteria; phylum Pseudomonadota; class Gammaproteobacteria; order Pseudomonadales; family Pseudomonadaceae; genus Aquipseudomonas; species Aquipseudomonas azerbaijanoccidentalis. The sequence goes on from NZ_JAHSTU010000011.1 coordinate 105,147, forward strand.
AGGGCAGCTTCGGCGCCTCGCGTCCTTCGGAGGTGGCGGTGCCGGCCGAGCCGGCGCCCGAGATGAAGCATTGGGACGACTGCCAGGAGCTGCCTTTCATCGAGGGTGGCATCCCGGAATTCATGCGTCATCTGGCGATGCGCTGGAGCGTCGGCGGGCTGCCGTTCAGCGGCAGCACATCGCGGCAAATGGGGGGCTGGGTGCGTTTGCGTGGAGACGTGAAGGAGGAGCCGATCACTGAGTCGCACATTCTTGCGCTGGTGGACGCCTGGCCGCCGGCCGTAATGCCATTTCTGAAAAAACCGGCAATGGGCAGCACGCTGACCTGGACCATCGAGTTTGTGCAGCCGTTGCTTGAACTGAGCACCCTGGACTGGTGCAAATACTTGGTCGAAACCGAATACGCCGCCAATGGTTACGGCCACGCCGCCGCGAAAATGTGGGACGCGCAAGGCCGGTTGATTGCCCTGAGCCGGCAAACGGTAACCGTGTTTGCCTGATCAGTGACGACGGTGGCGTTCCCGCCAGGCGCGCCACCAACCGCCACTGAGGAAAAACCGCGGAAAGGTCAGGAATTGCTCGACCAATAGACGCGAGACCGCGTCTTTGCGATCGCTGAACGGCTCCGACGCTTGTACTTCCAGGCTGTGGCCATGGCGTTGCAGGCCGAGCGCCGCGATCACGCCGATGATGCCAATGGCGAAGTTGGCCAGGTTCAGGCCGAACACCCCGGAAACAATCAGCAGGAACGCCACGATGAACAGCGGCACGGCAATCAAGTGCAGCACCAGGTTGGTCGGGTGCTGGTGATTGTTCGGGTAGGCACGCCATTGCCAGGCGGGAAGGTTGGGATGACGTTTGCCCATGATGCTAATCCTCGATCCATGTTGAACACATGCTTGAAGAATAGGCCCGCTCGGGGCGGGCGGCGAATCAAGGTTGGCTATGGCGGCGATAGATGTAATGGGCAAAAAAGATCGCAGCCTACGGGTGTAAGCGATCCCTGTAGGAGCTGCCGCAGGCTGCGATCTTTATTCTTTAAAGTTTCAACTGCCCGATAGCTTTGCTCAACTCTGCGGCCAGCGCCGCCAGTTCATGACTGGTCGTCGCAGAACTGACGGTCTGTTGCACGGTGTTCTCGGTCACATCGCGGATGCTTACCACCGCCCGGTTCATTTCCTCTGCCACCTGACTCTGCTGCTCGGCCGCCACGGCGATCTGCGTGTTGCTTTCACGCATCTGCGCCACCGCGCCGGTGATTTGCGCCAACGCTTCGCCGGCTTCCTGCGCCTGTTGCACGCAGTCGTCAGCCTTGAACGAGCTTTCCTGCATGAAGTCCACGGCGTCCCGTGTCCCAGCCTGCAACGCTGAAACCATCACGGTAATTTCATCCGTCGAGGCCTGCACGCGCTTGGCCAGGTTGCGTACTTCATCGGCGACCACCGCAAACCCGCGGCCCATTTCACCGGCCCGGGCTGCTTCAATTGCAGCGTTCAGCGCCAGGAGATTGGTCTGCTCGGCGATGCTGTGAATCACATTGACCACGCCGTTGATTTTCTGGCTGTCCTCGGCGAGGCGCTGAATCATCTCGGCGGTTTGCTGCACCCCGGTGGACAGCCCGGCAATCGACTTCTGTACACGCATGACCACCGCTTGCCCACTGCCGGCCAGGCTATCGGCCGATTGCGAGAGGTCGCGGGTGGCGCCGGCGTGTTGGGCGATGTGGTAGACGGTGGCGGTCATTTCGTTGATCGCGGTGGCGGCCTGATCGGTTTCACTCTGCTGGCCAAGCATGCCGTGCTGCACCTCGTTCATGCTTGAGGCCAGGCGTGCGGCACCATCATCGAGTTGCTGCGCGGTGCTGGCGACGGTGTTGACCACCCGTTGATAGCCGGCCTGCATGGCATTGAAGGCGTTGGCCATCTGCCCGACTTCATCGCGGCCGGCCAGTGGAACGCGGGCCGACAGATCACCGGTTTTTTCCACGTGAAGCATCACGTCTTTCAAGGTGTTGAGCTGGCTGAGCAAGAAGCGGATCAACAGCTGCGACGCACCGAGCATGGCCAGCATCAACACGAACACCGCCACGGCGTAATGGGCGAAACGCTCTGCGAACACCTGGCTCAGGCTCGGCCCATGGGCCACGACACCGACCTGCTGGCCATCCGCGCGCGTGAACACCTCGGCGCCGATCAGCAGGTTGTCGCCGAACAACGGCATGGCATTGATCTCGACCCAACCGTTGGCCCCGGCCAATTCCGGCAGCGGTTGTTGATTGAACGACGGCGCTTGCCCGCGATTGAGCGTCAGCAGGTTCTCGGCTTTGGGCAGCGCCTGCCCGACTGGCCAGGCCCCCAGCAATCGCGCCTGCGCCTGCGCCGATGCCTGCGCGGCATGGTTGCGGGCCTGCTGTTCGAGTTGCACGGCGTAGAGCACCAGCAACAGGGTGGTGATGAAGGCGACGGCGTTCACCGCCCAGAATTTGTACTTCAGCGAGATATTGCTAAGCCAGGCACCCATGGAGGTCTTCTCTGATAGCGGAAACAGCATTGGCAAGGTGCCATTATTGTGCCGCTATGCAGGGATTCGAATCTTGATGCAGGTCAATGAGCCGCATCACGACCTGTATGAGGATCACTCAGGAATAGAGGGCAACCCATAGAACGCTCGCGCGCACGCGGTCGTGTGTGCCGCCAGATCCTCCTGGGTCTCCCCGCGATGCAACGCCACTTCGCGCAACACCTCGGTCAGATAAGCCGGTTCATTGCGGCCATTCTTCGGCTTCGGCCGCAAACTGCGCGGCAGCAGGTACGGGGCATCACTCTCCAGCATCAGGCGTCCGCGCTTGATTTCCTTGACCAACGGATGCAAGTGCGTGCCCCGGCGCTCATCGCAGATCCAGCCCGTAATGCCGATGTGCAAATCAAGGTCGAGGTAGCTGAACAGCGCTGCCTTCTCCCCGGTGAAGCAGTGCACCACGGCAGCCGGCAGTTGATCGCGGTAGTCACGGAGGATTTCCAGCAGACGCTGACTGGCATCGCGCTCGTGCAGAAACACCGGCATTTGCAGTTCAACGGCCAGTGCCAGATGTTCTTCCAGGACTTTTTCCTGTTGGGGACGCGGCGAGAAATCTCGGTTGAAATCCAGACCGCATTCACCCACGGCGACCACATTAGGCTCCTTGAGCAGGCTGCGCAGGCGGCTGGCACTGTCGGCGTTCCAGTCACTGGCCGCGTGGGGGTGAATGCCGGCCGTGGCGAACAGCCGTTGGGCGCTTTCGTCGAGTTGCTGGCACAGTTCCAGCGCCTGTTCACTGCCCTCGACATTGGTGCCGGTCAGTACCAATTGGCACACGCCAGCGGCATAGGCGCGGTCGAGTACAGCCTGGTGTTTGTCGGCAAAACTGGGGTTGGTCAGGTTGACGCCGATATCGATGAGTTGCATGGTGCTACCTCGGACCAAAGGCCGGAAAGCATATCAGAGCTGTAGATTTATAAGAAAAACCAAGAACTACAACGAGTTATAGCTGTCATTTGATTCCGCGGGAGTGGGCAGGGTGGTCAGAGTGCCATCACTGTGCCAGTCTTTCGCACTTTGCCAGCGCTCAGGCGCCCTGTTTTTGTCGCGTGATTTCAGCTCATGTGATCAACCCGAATTCTTTCCGGAGAGTGGATGATTCGTCCCTCGGTTTTGCTACTGCTGTGCTGTTCGCTGCTGCTGCCGATGTCGGCGGTCGCGCGTCTGCCTGGCCCGCTGCAAGCCGTGCCGGCCGCCAAAGTGCGCGACCTGACGGAAATCCGCAGCAGCCGTGTGCTGCGCGTGTTGGTCAACCAGAGCCGCAACAGTTCCGGTGAAGTCCAGGGCCAGGCCATCGGCGTCGAATATCATCGCTTGCGCGCCTTTGAGCAATACCTCAACGGTCACGCCCGTGACGGTCAGGAAATCACCCTCAAGATCATCCCCAAAGCCAAGGATCAACTGCTCGGCGCGTTGCAGCGTGGGGAGGGTGATCTTGTAGCACCAGGTGAATTGCTCGACCTGCAACCGGGGTTCGCTGTCAGCAGCAGCGAACCGGTTGCCAGCAACATTCCGCTGGTGCTGGTGGGCATCAAAGGCGAGCGTCGCTACACCCGTCTCGAGCAGCTCTCGGGTAAAACCCTGGCGTTACCGAACGGCAGTGCCGCCGGTGATGCGATCAGTCAGATCAACCAAAAGCTCGCTCTGCATAAACTGCCACCGGTCACCATCGAATGGGTCGATCCCAGTCTGGCGGTCGAAGACGTGTTGGAGATGGTTCAGGGCGGGATCTTTCACCTGACCATCGTCGAGCAACCGATCGCCGAGCGCTGGGGCAAGATCCTGCCGAAACTGCGCGTCGATCGACAAGTGCTCATCAGCGAGCCGGGCGAAGAGTTCTGGTTCGTGCGTCGCGACGCATCGATGCTGCGAGCCAGCATTGATCGCTTTCTCACCGGTTACAAAAAGCCGTCGGATCAGGATGCTGCGTTCTTGCGCATCTATCGGCGCCTGTATCAGGTTCACTATCCGCTGGCCAAGGCTGACCGCCAGCGTCTGGAAAAGCTTCGACCGGTACTGCAAAAACATGCCGATGCCCAAGGCATGGACTGGCTGAATCTGGCGGCCCTGGCGTTCAAGGAGTCGGGCCTCAAACCCACGGCCCGCAGTGGCGGTGCACCGACGGGGCTGATGCAGATCACGCCTTCCGCGGCCCAGCGGGTAGGGGTCAACAACATTCAGGACCTGGATGCCAATGTGCAGGCCGGGGCCAAATACCTGGCGATGATTCGTCGCAAGTTCTTCGCCAGCCCCAAACTCAACGAGCGCGAGCGCATGGCGTTCGTGCTGGCGGCCTACAACATCGGGCCGGAGCGGGTTCAGGGCATGCGTGCCGAAGCGCGGCGGCGGGGCTTGAATCCCAACCAGTGGTTTTTCCAGGTTGAGCGCGTTGCCATGGAGCAGGTGGGAATGGGGCCTGTCAGCTATGTTAATAGCGTGAACAAGTATTACCTGGCGTTCGATCGGGAGCGGGAGTCGTTGGAGCCCCAGGGGCAAAAAGTTGCCCTTCGTAAGTGATCGAATAAACTGATTGTTAAGGTGGATTTTTTGCGCTTTTAACATGAAATTTACTGATTAATATAGCGGCCAACCAACACACACAAACAATGGATGACACAGCATGAGCACACTGATCAACAAGGTACTGTTTACCCGCGCTGGCTACGGCCTGACTGTTCTGCGTATTGTCGTCGGCATCATTTTCGCTGCCCACGGCTCGCAGAAACTGTTCGGCGCATTCGGTGGCTATGGTCTGGCCGGCACCGCGCAGTACATGGAAAGCATCGGCCTGGCGCCGGGCTACCTGATGGCAACGCTGGCAGGCGGCACGGAGTTCTTCGCCGGGCTGGCATTGATCATCGGCCTGCTGGCTCGTCCGGCGGCGTTGGGCCTGACGTTCCTTTCCCTGGTGGCGATCTTCTCGGTGCACATCAGCAACGGTTTGTTCATGGCCAACAACGGTTATGAGTTCGCCCTCGCACTGCTCGGTGGCAGCATCGCAGTGCTGATCGAAGGCGCCGGCAAGCTCTCGGCAGACCGCGCCATCGCCGGCTGACCGCTCTGGCTCAACGAAAAGGCCCGCATTGTGCGGGCCTTTTTTGTTGCGCGTCATTCTTGACACTGTCCGGTCAGCTTCTCTAGGATGCTGCTCATGCGCCGATTTAAACAGCTACTTGCGGGGCGCCAGGTGACTCATTCAGTTACCGATAGAAGCTTGAAACAGGCTTCGAAATACCGCTAAAGCGCTGGTTCGGTGTTGCCTCTCACCTGCCATGCAGACTTTTGAGGCAGAGACACGACACAATGAATGCACTAAGCCCCGTAGTACGTCCCGCGCCGATCACGGCACATCTCACCCAGCGCAACCCAAAAATCCTGCTTGGCGGTAAACATCAGCCAACGCTTTTGCGTTATCTCGATGGCTGGCCACGTCGTACGGGCGGTCCGGCTGCGTTCCTGATCCAGTTCGTTGAAGACGGCGAGTCCCTGGCCCGTTTCGCCAGCGACAGTTTTGATCTGGCAGTGATTCAATCGCCGAGCCTCGAAGACGCCCCTGAAGTCATCCGGCAATTGACCCGTGTCGCCCGGCAAGGGCTGATTACCCGTCGCTGAGCGGCGACTTACGGATAATCGATCGCCACGATATACACGCATTGTTCGCCGGTCGGCGTCTGGACCCGAACTTCTGCGTCCAGTGCCTTGCCGATCAAGGCGCGGGCCAGTGGTGAGTCGATGCTGATCAGGCCTTGTTTGAGGTCCAGCTCATCCGGCCCGACAATACGGTAGCGTGACTCTTTGCCATCCCCATCTTCGATCGTGACCCAAGCGCCGAAATAGACTTTGTTCGGGTCGCTGGGTTTTTCGCTGACGACCTTGAGCGCTTCCAGGCGCTTGGTGAGAAAACGCACGCGGCTGTCGATTTCGCGCAGCATTTTTTTGCCGTAGGTGTACTCGGCGTTTTCCGAGCGATCGCCCTGTGCCGCCGCCTCACTGACAGATTGCGTGACTTGCGGCCGCCGGACGTGCCAGAGCTCATGAAACTCGGCGCGCATCCGCGCTTCACCTTCGGGGGTGATCAGCGCGGTGCCGGCGGAGCGGGGAGGGCGGTAACGGCTCATGGCGACTTCTTGTGATGAACAGCGTTTGAGTTTATCAACCCTCGCGCAAAACTGTCAGCGGGCTGGCGTTCAAGGCGCGGCGAGTGCCGAATACACCGGCGCCGCCGATCAGTACCGCACCGATCAGTGGCAAAACCAGCAGCCACGGATGCGGATGCCACGGTAGATCGAACGCATATCGATACAACACCAGGCTCACGACTTCCGAGCCCAGCGCTGCAAGCAAACCGCTGACCGCACCCAACAATCCGAACTCGATCCGCCGCGCCTTGACCAGCAATTGCCGCTCCGCGCCCAGCGCTCGAAGTAAAGCACCCTGACGAATGCGCTCGTCGAGTGTCGCTTGCAGACCGGAAAACAACACCGCCATCCCTGCTGCCAGCACGAACAACAACACGTACTCCACCGCCAAAGTGACTTGGGCGAGGATGCTGCGCAACTGCTCCAGCAGTGCCTCGACTTGCAGAATGGTCACGGCCGGGAAAGACCGGGACAGATCGACGATCTGCTGGTCATGACCCGAGGCCAGATAAAAACTGGTCAGGTAAGTCGCCGGTAGATCCTTCAAGGTGCCGGGCTGGAAGATCATGAAGAAGTTCGGCTGGAAGTTATCCCAGTTGATCTCCCGCAGACTGGTGACCTTGGCCTCGCGATTGACCCCGCCGACGGTGAAGACCAGATGGTCGCCCAACTTGAGCTTCAGGCTTTCGGCGACTTTGCCTTCCACCGAGACGCCGGGAATGTCATCCGGCGTCTGCTCGGGCCACCAGTTGCCGGCGGTGAGTTTGTTGCCGGCGGGCAGGTCCGCCGCCCAGGTCAGGCTCAAGTCACGCTGGATGGCGCGATCGCCTGCGGACTCTTTGGTGACAATCTGCTGCACCGCTTCGCCGTTGATGCTGATCAGGCGTCCCGGCACTACCGGGTACAGCGGCGCCGATTGAGCCGACAGCTCCATCAGGCGATCAGCGAAGGCCTGTTTGTCGCCCGGCAGAATGTTCAGCGCAAAGTAATTCGGTGCGTTTTTCGGCAACTGGTTTTGCCAGGTGTCCAGCAACTCACCGCGCAGCAGCGCGATCAGCGCCATCGACAGCAAAATCAGGCCGAATGCCAGCGATTGTCCCGCCGCCGCCAGGGGATGACGCAGCAGTTGACCCAGTCCCAGTCGCCACGGCAAGGAGGCGCGGGCAAGCATCCGTCGCAGGCTTTTGAGCAGCAGCAACAGCAAGCCACCCAGTACCAGCGCAGCTATGACGCCACCGCCGAGCAGGGCGAAGGTCAGTAACAGGTCCAGGCTCAGGCGCCACATGATCAGGCCGAGGGCGCCCAATGCAGCGCCGTAGACCATCCAGGTGCTGGAGGGGATTGGCAGCATGTCTCGCCGCAATACGCGCAGCGGTGGAACGCGACCCAATGCAGCCAGTGGCGGCAAGGCAAAACCGGCCAGCGCCACCAGGCCTGTGCCGATCCCGGCGATGGCCGGAAACAGGCCACCGGGCGGTACGTCGGTCGGCAACAAGTCATGTAGCAAAGCGAACAGCCCCAATTGCGCGAGCCAGCCAATGACGGCACCGCTGATGCTGGCGAGCAGGCCCAGCACGGTCAGTTGCAGGCTGAACAGGACCAGGGTTTCACGTCGGGACAAACCAAGGCAGCGCAACAATGCACTGGCATCGAAGCGGCGTGTGGCGAAGCGCGTCGCCGACAGCGCCACCGCCACCCCGGCCAACAACACCGCGACCAGACTGGCCATGTTCAGGTAACGCTCGGCCTTGCCCAGGGCGCCGCCGATTTGCCGGTTGCCATCGCGCGCGTCCTGAATGCGCTGGTTGGCGGCGAGGCCCGGTTTGATCAGTTGTCGATAGGTTTCCAGGGTTTCGGCGTTGCCGCGCCAGAGTTCGCGGTAGCTGACCCGGCTGCCGGGCTGCACCACGCCGGTGGCGGTGAGGTCGCTGAGGTTGATCAGTACTCGTGGCGTCAAACTGTAGAAATTGCCGGCGCGGTCGGGTTCGTAGGTCAACACTCGCGCCAGTGTCAGGGTTTTCATGCCGACATCGATGCTGTCGCCGATCTTCAAATTCAGCGCCGTCAGCAACCGGGCCTCGACCCAGGCTTCGCCGGGTTTCGGGCCGCCACCGGGTTCTTCCGGGGCGAAGGGGGCTGGGGCGCTTTTCAGTTCGCCGCGCAATGGGTAGATGTCGTCGGCAGCCTTGATGCTGGACAGCTGAATGCCGTTGTCGGTGGCGATGACGCTGGAGAACTCCACCACCTGCGCATGTTGAAGGCCAAGCTCGGTGCCGCTCTGGATCTGCTCGGGGCGCGCCGGTGAGCTGCCCTCCAGCACCAGATCGGCCCCCAGGAATTCGGTGGCGCGCAGCATCATGGCGCCGTTCAGGCGGGCGCCGAAGTAACCGATGGCGGTACTCGCGGCCACGGCCACCAGTAGCGCGAAAAACAATACGCGCAATTCACCAGCGCGAGCGTCGCGCAGCAGTTGGCGGATGGCGAGGCTGAACAGGCGCAACAGCGGCAGACGTGCCATCAAGGCTCCAGAGGGGCGACCAGCAGGCCGGCTTCAAGACGGATCAGGCGCCGGCAGCGATGTGCCAGGCGTTCATCGTGGGTCACCAGCACCAGCGTCGTGCCGCGCTCTTTGTTGAGCTCGAACAGCAAGTCGCTGATGCGCTCACCGGTGTGACTGTCGAGGTTGCCGGTTGGCTCATCGGCGAAGAGCACATCGGGCTCGGCGGCAAACGCTCGGGCAATCGCCACGCGCTGCTGCTCGCCACCCGAGAGCTGGCGGGGCGAGTGGGTCAGGCGTTGACCCAGGCCGACCCGTTGCAGCAGCTCGGTGGCACGGCCACGGGCATCCTTGCGGCCATCAAGCTCCAGCGGCAGCATGACGTTTTCCAGCGCGTTGAGGCTGTCGAGTAACTGGAATGACTGGAAGACAAAACCGACATGCTCGGCGCGAATGCGCGCGCGCTGGTCTTCGTCGAGGTTGCTCAGGCCTTGGCCGGCGAGAGTGACTTCTCCGCTGCTGGGCAAGTCGAGGCCGGCCAGCAAACCGAGGAGGGTGGATTTGCCGGAACCGGACGCGCCGACGATGGCCAGGCTGTCGCCCTTGTTCAGTTCCAGGCTGAGTTCGTGCAGGATAGTCAGTTCACCTTCCGCGCTGGGAACCACTTTGCTGAGGTTCTTCGCGGTGAGAATGCTTGCGCCCATGGAGAATCCGATGCGTGTGTGGTTTTTGAGTGCTGGCCTGGCCCTGATGTGCATGGCCCAGAACGCAGCGGCGGGTACTGTCCTGATCGTTGGCGATAGTATCAGCGCTGGTTTCGGGCTGGATACCCGGCTGGGGTGGGTGTCGTTGCTTGAGCAGCGGCTCAAGCGCGAAGGTTTTGACGATAAAGTGATCAATGCGTCCATCAGCGGCGACACCAGTGCCGGTGGCCAGGCGCGGCTGCCGGCGCTGCTTGCAGAGCATAAACCGGAGTTGGTGATCCTCGAGTTGGGCGGCAATGACGGACTGCGCGGATTGCTGCCAACGCAATTGCAACAAAATCTTGCGTCGATGATCGACAGCTCCCGTGCCAGTGGCGCCAAGGTGCTGTTGCTCGGCATGCAATTACCACCCAATTACGGTGCGCGTTACACCAAGGCTTTTGCCGATGTTTACAGCAGCCTGGCCGACGAGAAGAAAATCCCGCTGGTGCCGTTTTTTCTCGAGGGCGTGGGTGGTCATCCCGACCTGATGCAGGCCGATGGCATACACCCGGCGGCCGGGGCTCAGGACAAGTTGCTGGAAAATGTCTGGCCTACTCTAAAACCGCTGTTATGACACTTTTCTATAGGCAGGCTTTCGGCTAAGGTGGCGCCCCCGATTTGGAGCCCCCGATGCCGCGTCCTGCCTGGTCACTATTTGCCTATCAACTGATCGAGCCTGACGAACAGCTGGATCTGTTCGCCTGCCAGGAAGTGCGGGTACATCTTGTGACGCGTCAGTTGGAGTTGGGTGGTTCGGCTGATCGGACCTTGTGCGGCAGTCTGTTGCCGGCGCAGCCGCGTTGGTCGAGTGTTGATCGGCGGGTGTTTCAGGATCAGCGGTTGTGTTCGTTGTGTCGGGCTATTCTGGAATCGCAGAAGCGTGGGACTTCGCCGATCTGGCCTGAATTGCGGTTTGAGCTTTAGCCTTTTTACCTCGGTGTTCCTTCGCTCCGGCATTCATCCGGGGGCATCGCCTACGGTTGGCTTCGCTTCAACCTCCTCTCGATGTGTGCGGTTTCGCCGCACGGCGCTACGCGCCCACCCCCGGATAAACGCCTCCACTCAGCCTGTGGAGTGGTGAAGAGCTTCTGTGTACGCCGCTTTGCTCTTCTGTGGGAGCTGGCTTGCCAGCGATGACGCCCTGACAGCCGACCAACATTTCGCGGATGCCTCCCCATCAAAAGCTGCAGCCTCGCTTCGCTCGACAGCTGCTACAGAGGCTGGGTGCCGATCCCAAGCAGAAAATTGCCTTGCATCGCCTGTAATCGGGCGATCTCCCCGAGGTCTGCTGACGATAGCGCCCTGACAGCCAACATCAATGTTGAATGGGGCGCCCTCATCGCCAGCAGGCTGGCTCCCACCGTAATTTCGGTCGTCGAAATATCTGCAAACACCACTAACCCTGTGGGAGCCAGCCTGCTGGCGAAGACGCCCTGACAGCCGACCAACATTTTGCGTATGCAACCCCAATCAAAAGCTCGCAGTCTCGCTTCGCTCGACAGCTGCTACAGAGGCTGGGTGCCGATCCCAAGCAGAAAATTGCCTTGCATCGCCTGTAATCGGGCGATCTCCCCGAGGTCTGCTGACGATAGCGCCCTGACAGCCAACATCAATGTTGAATGGGGCGCCCTCATCGCCAGCAGGCTGGCTCCCACCGTAATTTCGGTCGTCGAAAAAATCTGCAAACACCACTAACCCTGTGGGAGCCAGCCTGCTGGCGATGACGCCCTGACAGCCGACCAACATTTCGCGGATGCCTCCCCATCAAAAGCTCGCAGCCTCGCTTCGCTCGACAGCTGCTGCAGGGGCTGGGTGCCGATCCCAAGTAGAAAATTGCCTTGTATCGCCTGTAATCGGGCGATCTCCCCGAAATAACAGACAGCGGTGTACAATCGCGTTCTTATACCCTCTGTTGATCATGCGAAGGATTTTCCGGATGTTGCCGCGCTTTCCTGCCGTCACCCGCTGCCTGACACTTGCCGCCCTCTGTGTGACGGGTCCCGTTGCAGCATTGGAGCTGCCACTACCACCGCCTGGGGAAGACATTGTCGGCCAGGTACAAGTGATCAAGGCCAAGTACGAAGATACCTTCGCTGACCTTGGCACCACCTACGACCTGGGCTACACGGAAATGGTCGCGGCCAACCCGGGCGTCGACCCATGGTTGCCGGGCGCCGGCACCGAGATCGTGCTGCCGACCCGTTTCATCCTGCCGCCCGGCCCGCGTGAAGGCATCGTGATCAACCTGGCCGAATACCGCCTCTATTACTTCCCGAAAGGCAGGAACGTGGTCTACACCTTCCCGCTGGGTATCGGTCGTGAAGGCTGGGGCTCGCCGATCGCCCACACCAGCATCACCGCCAAGACGCCGAACCCGACCTGGACGCCTCCAGCGTCGATCAAGGCCGAGCACGCCGCTGACGGTGATCCGCTGCCGAACGTGGTGCCGGCCGGTCCAGACAACCCGCTGGGGCCGTTCAAGTTCACTTTGGGCACGCCGGGCTACCTTATCCACGGTTCGAACAAGAAGTTCGGCATCGGCATGCGCACCAGCCACGGTTGCTTCCGCATGTTCAACAACAACGTGCTGGAAATGGCGGGCATGGTGCCAGTCGGCACGTCGGTGCGGATCATCAACGATTCCTACAAGTTCGGCGTGAGCGGCGGCAAGGTCTACCTGGAAGCCCACACGCCGCTGGACGACAAGGGCAACCCGTCCGTGGTCGACAAGCACACTGCCGTGATCAACGCGATGCTCAAGCGTGAAGACATCACCAACAACCTGCGCATGAACTGGGATGTAGTGCGTGATGTGGTTGCGGCCGAAGATGGCTTGCCGGTGGAAATCGGCGTACCGAGTGGTGCTGCGCCGATGGTATCGAGCGCGCCTCTCGACCCACTGCAGTAAGGCTTGAAAGGAACCCGTCGGTGCTGGTCGCATCGACGGGTTTTTTATTGCCTGCATTAAATCCCGGGCAATAAAAAAGCCGACCCAAAAATGGGTCGGCTTGATAACAATCCCGAAGGACTATTACTTGCGGCTAGCTTTTTCCAGCATGCGCAGAGCACGCTCGTTAGCTTCGTCAGCAGTCTGTTGTGCTTTTTGAGCAGCAGCCAGAGCTTCATCAGCTTTACGGTAAGCTTCGTCTGCACGAGCTTGGGAGCGAGCTGCTGCGTCTTCAGTAGCGGTCAGACGTGCTTCGGTTTCTTTCGATGCGCTGCTGCAACCGGTAGCCAGAACTGCGGCCAGAGCCAGAGCAGAGAATTTCAGAACGTTGTTCATCGTGTTCCCCTTCAAGGACTTTCTATTAAGTAGCTGTCTCCTCAGAGTGAGGAAATAGCCGGCGTACATACTACCCATAACTTGTAGTAAGTAAAACTGACGTGAAGCAAGAAGCAAAAAAAATTGTAGGCGTTGATTCTTTTTCGAGCAACTTTTAACTGCACTGTTTAAAAAATATCCAGCTAGAAGGCCCGAGCTGAGCGAGCCGGAGAAGAAAAGTTCCCGACGCCCACGGCTCTTTTTCCAGTCTTGGCTAAAGTCTGGCTAGATGGATTCGTCTACACTTTTGTTCGGATTTTGCGCGGCGTCTCTCAATATCTTTCTGGTTATTCAGGTGACTTTAACAACGGGCGCTCGTCTTAAGTCTCAACATCCGGCAATGTTCAGGCTTTCGACCCTGGGGGATCTTCGGTCGAGCCAGTCCTGCGTGACCCGGAGCAGCACCTGCCAACCTGCATGATGACGAGCGTACCTTGAGCATTTCTGCCAATGGTGCCTACTATTTGTACGTGCTCGGTTGCGCGAGATCGGTGTAGCTCTTCTCGGTGTCCATTAGGCACGGGGTGGCGTAGATGTTCCTTCGCCGGAAAAACATCGGTAAGGTAGGGGTCGGAATCCAAGACCCGCGAGGAGTAGTGATGAGCGAGGCGTTGTCCATCCACCATGACCAGGCTGGTCATCAGTTCGAGACCAATGTGGACGGTCATCGTGCCTACCTGACTTATATGGATCTAGGAAAACAGACCCTGGATATCTACCGCACGTTCGTGCCTAACGCACTGCGTGGGCGTGGTATTGCGGCTGCACTGACCGAGCACGCGCTGCAGTACGCCGAGGAGATGGGCTACACCGTCATCCCTTCGTGCTCCTACGTTGAGCGCTACATGGAGCGTCACCAGCGGCATGCGGCCAAGCTGAGTCAGTGACCTTCAACAAAACGAACGCATAAAAAAAACGCCGGGTTGAGCCCGGCGTTTTTTTGTCTGGCGAAAAACGCGATCAGGTACGAGCGCGTTTCGGCAGCACTTCCTTGAGCTTGGCATGCATGCTGCGCAAGGTGTTCTCAGTAGCGGTCCAGTCGATGCAGGCATCAGTGATCGACACGCCGTATTGCAGGTCGGCGAGGTCTTTCGGGATCGCCTGGCAGCCCCAGTTCAGGTGACTCTCGACCATCAGGCCGATGATCGACTGGTTGCCTTCGAGGATCTGGTTGGCGACGTTCTCCATCACCAGCGGTTGCAGGGCCGGGTCTTTGTTGGAGTTGGCGTGGCTGCAGTCGACCATGATGTTCGGCTTGATTTTCGCCTTGTTCAGCGCTTGTTCGCACAGCGCGACGCTGACCGAATCATAGTTCGGCTTGCCGTTGCCGCCGCGCAGTACGACGTGACCGTAGGCATTGCCCTTGGTGGTCACGATCGACACGCCACCTTCCTGGTTGATCCCCAGGAAGCGGTGCGGGCTGGAAACCGATTGCAGGGCGTTGATCGCCACGGTCAGGCCGCCATCGGTGCCGTTCTTGAAGCCAACGGCGGAGGACAGGCCGGACGCCATTTCACGGTGAGTCTGGGACTCGGTGGTGCGTGCGCCGATGGCCGACCAGCTGATCAGGTCCTGCAAATATTGCGGGGAGATCGGGTCGAGGGCTTCGGTGGCAGTCGGCAGGCCTTTTTCAGCCAGGTCCAGCAACAGCTGACGACCGATGTGCAGGCCATCCTGGATCTTGAACGAGTCGTCCAGGTACGGATCGTTGATCAAGCCTTTCCAGCCAACGGTGGTGCGTGGTTTCTCGAAATACACGCGCATGACCAGATACAGGGTATCGGACACTTCCGCGGCGAGAACCTTCAGGCGCTCGGCGTATTCGTGCGCGGCCTTGATGTCGTGGATCGAGCAAGGCCCGATGACGACGAACAGGCGGTGGTCGGTGCCATCGAGAATGTTGCGAATGACTTCGCGGCCCTTGGTCACGGTGCGCAAGGCAGCGTCGCTCAGGGGAATATCGCGCTTGAGCTGATCGGGGGTGATCAGTGTCTCGTTGGAGGCGACGTTTAGGTCGTTGATCGGTAAATCAGCCATCGTTTACTCGTCAGGTCACGGGTGCCGGCCGCCAGCGAACCCGCGCGGCGGAGCACAGCAAATTAAGCGCGTCGGGGAGCCGAACCTTAGCGCGTTACACCGTGGCTAGACAATGGGCTGGCAGTGCTTTAATCCAGTACAGGCAGTGCAAATGCCTTGCGAACCGTTTCGTTGGAGAACTCGTCGGCGTGCTCCTGGACCCATTCGAGGGCCAGCGCCTGAACTTCCTGCAGGTCATCGTGGACATCGTGCTGGCGGCAATAGCGTTCGATCTGGCACACCTGCTCGCCCATCCGGGCACTGAACAGCGTTTGCTCGTCAACGAAGGCAATGCCCACCAGATAGCCGCGCTTGCGTCGCAGACACCAGGCCACGTAGCCCAGAAAGCGCATGTCGGGGTTCAGTGTCGGCATGCGCACTTCCAGCGCCGTACCGTGGCGCCATGCGCGGTGATAATTGCAAGCCATGCCCCCGAGGCTGATAGTGTGCAGCTGGCGCCGCGAAATACACTCAGGTTTGAGCAGCGTTAACTCCACAGGCACATCGTCAGGATGAGGAATGAATCGTCCCATGAACACGGACTCCCTGTGTCGGCCATCTGACATTGTTTCCCCCAGTATAGTGGTCGAATCGGAACTGACCGATTTCGACGCCGACCAACGGCTGCTGACGATGAACGGCGTGTCGCTGGTTATCTTCACCAGCGTCGGCTGTTCCAGTTGCCGGTTTGCCCGCGAACAATTGCCGGCACTCGATCTGGCCGTCGATCGACTGTGCTGGATCGATGCCGGGAACAACGGCGGGGTGGTCGAGCGTTATCAGGTCTTTCACTTGCCGGCGCTGTTTGTGGTGCGCGACGGCGAGTTCTTCGGGGCATTGCATTCGCGCCTGACCGCGACCGAACTCAATCGAGCGATCCGTCAGGCGCTGAGTCGAACAGCAGAGGAGTTGCCATGATGGGGGCAGTTGCCAAACCGACGGTCGGTATTATCGGAACCGGTGCAATCGGTGGTTTCTACGGGGTGATGCTGGCGCGTGCCGGTTTCGATGTGCACTTTCTGTTGCGCAGTGAGTTTTCGGCGGTAGCCGAGCGCGGGTTGCAGGTGCAGAGTGCGCCGCACGGTGCGCTGACATTGAATCCGGTGCAGGCCTATTCGAGCGCCGAAGACATGCCGCCTTGCGACTGGCTGCTGGTGGGCGCCAAGACCACCAGTAACGCCGACCTGGCGCCGGCGATCCTGCAAGCCGCCGCGCCGAATGCCAAGGTCTTGTTGTTGCAGAACGGCCTGGATGTCGAAGACAGCCTGCGCGAGCTTCTTCCTGATTCGCTGCATTTGCTCGGTGGCCTCTGTTACATCTGCGTTCATCGCGAAGGGCCGGGCGTCATCACCCATCAGGCGCTTGGCGCGGTGCACGTGGGTTATCACAGTGGCTCTGCCGATGAGTCGGCATGGGCAGCGATTGTCGAGGAAGGCGTCGGGTTGTTCCGTAGTGCCGGCATCGATTCCCAGGCCATGGCGAACCTGCATCAGGCACGCTGGCAAAAACTGGTCTGGAATATCCCTTACAACGGTCTGTCGGTGTTGCTCGGCGCGAGCACTACACCGTTGATGGCCGATGACGACAGCCGTGAAATGATCAAGGCGCTGATGGCTGAAGTGGTGCAGGGCGCCATCGCCTGTGGTCACGATGTACCGGCGGGCTACGCTGAGCATCTGTTCATGATGACCGAGAAAATGCCGGATTACTGGCCGAGCATGTACCACGATTTTCTGCATAAGCGACCGCTGGAGCTGCAAGCCCTTTACGCCCGGCCGCTGGCTGCGGCAAAAGCGGCGGGATGTGAACTGCCGCGAATCGAAGCGCTGTATCGCAGCTTGAGTTTTATCGATCGGCGCAACGTTTGAGTCGTTTCGGCAAGGGGGGGAAGGGGATGCCAAAGGCAATTGACGACAAACTGGTGCTGGCGATTTCGTCGCGAGCGTTGTTCGACCTGAGTGAAAGTCACAAGGTCTACCTGTCGAGTGGCGTCGAGGCATATCGGCAATATCAGATCGAGCACGAAGACGAAATCCTCGAACCCGGTGATGCGTTTCCTTTGGTGCAGAAACTCCTGAACCTTAACGCCAGCCTCGGCCGCGCCCGGGTCGAGGTGATCCTGGTGTCGCGCAACAGTGCCGACACCGGTCTGCGGGTGTTCAACTCGATCCATCATTACGGGCTGGCGATCTCCCGCGCAGCATTTGTCGGTGGGCGCAGTCCTTATCCGTATCTCAAGGCTTTCGGTTGCGACCTGTTTTTGTCGACCCACGCCGAAGATGTGCGCAGCGCGCTGGACGCCGGTTTTGCCGCCGCAACCATTTTGTCCGGTGGCGCCAGCCGTGCCGCCAGCGATGAACTGCGCATCGCGTTCGACGGCGATGCTGTGCTGTTTTCCGACGAGTCGGAGCGCGTCTATCAGGCCGGCGGTCTGGAAGCGTTCCAGGCCAGTGAGCGCGAAGCGGCGCGTGAGCCGTTGCGTGGCGGGCCCTTCAAAGGTTTCCTCGCGGCCCTCAATCTGTTGCAGCGCGAGTTCCCGGATGGTGCATGCCCGATCCGCACGGCGCTGGTGACGGCACGTTCGGCACCGGCCCATGAGCGGGTGATCCGTACGTTGCGTGAATGGGATATTCGCCTGGATGAGTCACTGTTCCTCGGTGGCCTGACCAAATCGGCGTTTCTCGAAGCCTTTGCCGCCGACGTGTTTTTCGACGATCAGGCCGGCCATTGCGAATTGGCCCGTGAAGTCGTCGCCACCGGCCATGTGCCCCACGGCATAAGCAACGAGCAAAAGGTTTAAGCCCGCCGTTCAACGCGTTACGTCAGACGTCGTACTCGCCAAGGCGCTGCTAAGCTGAATTAATCTCCGCCATGTTGGCATTCGAGGAGGTCATATGATTCGTTCGATGCTGTATGCCACTGACCTCGGCCTGTACGCCCCCGTGGTGATGCAGCACGCCCTGGAACTGGCTCGGACATTCAATGCCGACTTGTATGTGGTGCACGCGGTGGAACCCATGGGCCTGTTTGCCGAATCGGTGCTTCAGAGTTACCTCGACGAGCAGGCGTTGAACGAGTTTCACAGCCAGGGTCTGAATACGGTCATTGCCAGTATCGAGCAACGGGTGCTGGACAGCTTTCGTGAGGAACTGGGGGACGAGGGTGAACTGGACCTCAAGAGAATTCAGGCGGTACGGGTGCTGCAGGGCGATCCGTCGCAGGTGATTCTCGACCAGGCGCAGAAACTCTCTGTGGATTTGTTGATCGTAGGTAGTCACAGCCATGGTGCTGGCGCGGAAACGCCGTTGGGCCGCACGGCAGCGCGTGTGTTGCAACTGGCCAAGGTGCCGGTTTATCTGGTGCCGCTGGTGCAACGTCGTCGCCAAGGGGATCGCTAGAGCTCGAATACTGGCACTTCGACAAAAAAGTTCTAGATTTATTCTTCAAACCATTAATATAGTTATATACCGTCGCTGATGCCCGTGGCGTCTATCTGCTTTGAGGGATTCATATGAAGCTTCAACAATTGCGCTACATCTGGGAAGTGGCGCACCACGACCTCAACGTTTCCGCTACAGCCCAAAGCCTTTACACCTCGCAACCGGGCATCAGCAAACAGATCCGCCTGCTGGAAGACGAATTGGGCGTCGAAGTGTTCGCCCGCAGTGGCAAGCACCTGACCCGCGTGACTCCGGCCGGTGAGCGCATCATCACCACCGCTGGCGAAATCCTGCGCAAGGTGGAAAGCATCAAGCAGATCGCTCAGGAATTCTCCAACGAGAAAAAAGGCACCCTGTCGATCGCCACCACCCACACCCAGGCGCGTTATGCGTTGCCGCCGGTGATCAGCAACTTCATCAAGCAGTACCCGGACGTTGCCCTGCACATGCACCAGGGTTCGCCGATGCAGATCGCCGAAATGGCCGCCGACGGCACCGTCGATTTCGCCATCGCCACCGAAGCGCTGGAGCTGTTCGGCGATCTGGTGATGATGCCGTGCTATCGCTGGAACCGCTGCGTGGTCGTGCCTCAGGGCCACCCGTTGACCAAGCTGTCGAAGCTGACCCTCGAAGCCCTGGCTGAATACCCGATCGTGACGTACGTGTTCGGTTTCACCGGCCGTTCGAAACTCGACGAAGCTTTCAGCCATCGCGGCCTGACCCCGAAAGTGGTGTTCACCGCCGCCGATGCCGACGTGATCAAGACTTACGTTCGCCTGGGCCTGGGCGTGGGTATCGTGGCGAAAATGGCCGTCGACACCAAACTCGACAGCGACCTGGTGGTGCTCGATGCCAGCGAACTGTTCGAATCCAGCGTGACCAAGATCGGTTTCCGTCGCGGCACATTCCTGCGCGGTTTCATGTGCGACTTCATTGAGAAGTTCGCCCCGCACCTGACCCGCGAAGTCATGGCCAAAGCCATCCAGTGCCACAACAAGCAAGAGCTGGAAGAGCTGTTCGACGGCGTTGAACTGCCGGTTCACTAAGCCCGGTTAAACAACCTCGGTGACAGCAAACTGTTGCCGAGCACCCGCCACCAGGATCTCCACCTCATCACCTTCGAACTTGCCCAGCAGGCTTTTGCCCAGCGGTGAGCGCGGGGTGATGACGGTAATCAACTGCCCCACCAGATCGACTTTCAGGCCCGCCGCATCAGGCGCCAGAAACAGCCATTGTTCGCGACCCTTTTCGTCCTCAAGACCGAGCAGGGCGCCAACTTCAATCCCGCGTTGCTCGTCATAAGGGCGCAGTGCCAGGTTCTGGCAAAGCGTCAGTGACTGGCGAATTTCCTCCACGCGCCTGGCTTGCCCTGCCGCCAGATAAGACGCTTCGAGCCCCAGCGTGTCGTACTTGTTTTCGGCGATGTTTTCTTCGTGGGTCGCAGTTTCGTAAGCGGTCTGCGCGGCCCGTTCAGCGATGTCGAGGTCGACTCGCAGCTTGTCGAGAATCAGTTGGTGGACAGTCTGTTTGTTCATGATCAATCGCAGAATTGCAGGACGTTGGCGCGGCTTTTTTCGCTCGGTGCCGTCTTGTCCTGTTGTAGCCAGAACTGGCATTTGGCGTTCGACAGATTGCGGTTACTGCTGCGCGCCTGATCGAGGCGTTGCGCCTGCTCGTTCTTGCGCAGGTTTTCTTCATATTGTTCGAACAGAGGGCTTTGTGGCGGAATGTCCGGCACCGGTTGCGCGACCACGGGAGGTTCAGCCAGTTGCTGCACGGCCTGGGCCACGGGGGCCAATTGCTCACTGAAGAACAGGCGCGATGCGAGCCAGCAGGTCAGCGCAATGGCGAGAAACCCCAGCCACAAACCGAGGGCGATACTGCCGGTCAGTTGCACGGCATTGAGCTGGATCGGCAACGGGCGTCGCGGATTGGGACGGTAGGGCATGGCTGCCTCCTGGCGGTAGTCGCGGGCGAGTGGCGATTGTCGCACGAAGATTAATCGTCGTCGGCTCTTCTGCGCAGGCTAATTTATGCGGACAATCGCTGCCTTTGCCAACGGGAGCCTGGAATGCCTGAAATGCCTCAAATGAAAAAAAACAGGCGCTGGGATATTTTTTGCACCGTGGTCGACAACTACGGCGACATCGGTGTGACCTGGCGTCTGGCCCGGCAACTGGTGGCCGAGCACGGGGTGGCGGTGCGTTTGTGGGTCGATGATCTGCGTGCTTTTGAGCGCATGTGCCCGGAAATCGACATCCATATTGCGCAGCAATGGCAACAGGGTGTCGAAGTGCGTCACTGGGCGGCCGACTGGCAGCCTGCTGAAGCCGCTGATGTGGTGATCGCAGCGTTCGCCTGCCAATTGCCGAGCGCCTACATGGATGCCATGGCCGAACGGGAAAAACCGCCGCTGTGGATGAACCTCGATTACCTGAGTGCCGAGGATTGGGTAATCGGCTGCCACGGTTTGCCGTCGGTGAAGTTCAAGCACGTGCAAAAGTTTTTCTTCTTTCCGGGGTTCCAGAAAGGCACGGGCGGCTTGTTGCGTGAAAGCGGATTGCTCGAACGGCGCCAGCAGTTTCAGCAAGACCCCGAGGCCCAGCGCGCCTTCCTGCAAAGTCTGGGCGTCGACCGTGCACCGGCTGCGCAGCTGATTTCGTTGTTCGCCTACGAAAATACCGGGCTGGCCAGTTGGCTGGATGCGCTGGCCAGCGATTCGACACCCACGCATGTGCTGGTGCCGGAGGGGCGGATTCTCGGGGATGTCGAGCGCTGGCTCGGCGTCAGCGATCTGAAAGCCGGCGCGCTGCATGTGCGCGAGGCCGTGACGGTGCAGGTGCTGCCGTTTGTCCGTCAGGACCAGTATGACCAGTTGCTGTGGTGCTGTGATTTCAACGCCGTGCGTGGCGAAGACTCCTTTGTCCGCGCGCAATGGGCGGCGCGGCCGTTGCTTTGGCACATCTACCAGCAGGAAGAGGATGTCCACCTGGACAAGCTTGAAGCCTTCCTTGCGCTGTATGTGAAGGGGCTATCGGAGCCTGCCCGCGAGGCGATCAGCGGTCTTTGGCGCGCGTGGAACGCGGGTGAAAAAATCACCGACCACTGGCATTCCACCCGTAAACACTGGCCAGAGCTGGAAAAACACGCCCAGACGTGGTGTCTGGAACAGGCCTTGCAGGCTGATCTTGCCACGGCGCTGGTACAGTTTTATGGAAATTGGATATGATACGCGGCCTAGATTTTTGTAAATCCCATCCAAATTCGGATATTCGCAATGAAAACTGGTAAAGAACTGAAACCCGGTACCGTGATCCGTCTCGAAAACGATCCTTGGCTGGTTCAGAAAGCTGAATTCACCAAGTCGGGTCGTAACAGCGCGATCATGAAGACCAAGCTGAAAAACCTGCTGACCGGTTACAAGACCGAGATCGTTTACAGCGCCGACGACAAACTGGACGACGTAATCCTCGACCGCAAAGAAGCGACCCTGTCCTTCATCAGCGGCGACACCTACACGTTCATGGACACCACCGACTACACCATGTACGAGCTGAACGCTGAAGACATCGAAGCCGTTCTGCCTTTCGTTGAAGAAGGCATGACCGATGTTTGCGAAGCGATCTTCTTCGAAGAGCGTCTGGTTTCCGTAGAGCTGCCGACCACCATCGTGCGTCAGGTTGACTACACCGAAGGTTCCGCTCGCGGTGACACTTCCGGCAAGGTAATGAAGCCTGCCAAACTGAAGAACGGTACCGAACTGTCGGTTGCTGACTTCATCGAAATCGGCGACATGATCGAGATCGATACCCGCGAAGGCGGTTCCTACAAAGGCCGTGCTAAATAAGCACAGCTTCAGGAATGAAAAAGCCCGACCATTGAGTCGGGTTTTTTTGTGCCTGAAACATTAAAAGATCGCAGCCTCGCTTCGCTCGACAGCTCCTACAGGGAAATGCAAAACCCATGTAGGAGCTGTCGAGTGGAACGAGGCCGCGATCTTCTGCACTTAGCGTTATTTCAGGTGTTCCTTGAGCTCTTGCGACGCCTGCAACATCGCCGAACGCACCGCCGGCACCTGGCTCACCACGTTGAGCAAACCGTAATCGTGGATCATGCCGTTGTAGCGAACCGAGGTCACCGAAACGCCGGCTTCATCGAGTTTGCGGGCGTAGGCTTCACCTTCATCGCGCAGTACGTCGGCACCCGCCGTTTGTACCAGTGCCGGTGGCAGCCCCTTGAGTTGCGCAGGGGTTGCCCGCAGCGGTGAGGCATAGATCTCGTTACGCTGTTTGGCGTCGGTGGTGTAGTTGTCCCAGAACCACTTCATCATGTTTTTAGTGAGGAAGTGCCCTTCGGCATACTGGTTGTAGGAACCGGTCTCGAAGTTGGCATCAGTCACCGGCCACAACAGCACCTGGAACTTGATCGCCGGTGTGCCTTTGTCTTTGGCCATCAGGGCAACCACAGCTGCCATGTTGCCACCGACGCTGTTACCGGCCACGGCCAGGCGTTTGCCATCGACGTTGATCTCTTTACCGTGCTCGGCCACCCATTTGGTCGCGGCGTAAGCCTGGTTGATCGCCACCGGGTAGTGCGCTTCGGGTGACGGCGTGTAGTTGACGAAAACCGCTGCCGCACCCGAACCGACCACCAGATCACGAACCAGTCGTTCGTGGGTCGGGAAGTCTCCCAGCACCCAGCCGCCACCGTGGAAGAACATGAACACCGGCAGCTCACCCTTGACCCCGGCCGGCCGGACGATGGTCAGGCTCAGCGGTTGGCCGTCGACCTGAATGGTCTTCTGGCTGACATCGGCTTTCGGCAGCGTCAGCTTGACCCCGGCCTGCGCACCCACCAGTACGGCGCGGGCTTCGGCAGGCGTCATTTGCTCCATCGATTTACCGGTGCCGGCATTCAACACATCGAGGAATGCCTGGGTGTTGTGTTCCACATCACCGGCGAACGCGCTGTTGATGGACAGAGCGAGAAGGGTACCGGTCAAGACTTTGCTGAAGGTGTTCATGTTCATTTCCTGTTCGGGCCTGAGTGGTTCAGTGGTTAGACGGTGACGTGCAGGCGCACTTCAACGTTGCCGCGGGTGGCGTTGGAGTACGGGCAGACCTGGTGGGCGGCATCGACCAAAGATTGCGCGTCGGCTTGTTCAAGGCCTGGCAGGCTGATGTGCAGGTCGATGTCCAGACCGAAACCACCAGGGATCTGGCCAATGCCGACGTGGGCAGTGATCGACGCATCGTTGGGGATGCTGCGCTTGGTCTGGCTGGCCACGAACTTCAGGGCGCCGATGAAGCAAGCGGAGTAGCCGGCTGCGAACAGTTGCTCAGGGTTGGTCGCTGCACCGCCAGCACCACCGAGTTCTTTGGGGGTAGCGAGTTTGACGTCGAGAATGTTGTCACTGGAAATCGCACGACCGTCACGGCCACCGGTGGAAGTTGCGATTGCGGTGTAGAGAGTTTGCATGGTGAAAGCCTCGTTCGGGTTTGATTGATTTGCGCTAAATGTTTGCGCGCTAAGTAAGTGCGAGATGAATGTATCGCGCTAATGTTTAGCGCGCAAGATAAATTTTTGAAGAAAATGATATTCAACGGCGTTGTGGTGCACCGATTTTGAATGGAAGCTTTGATTTAGAGCTGCGGGGTGGGGGAGAAGAAGCTAAAAAAAGATTCGGGAGGGGGCAATATTTCAGAGACCAGAGTGGTCATTGTGGGAGCGGGCAAGCCCGCTCCCACAGGAATTGATGGCGTTCTTCAGATCAGGCTGTCTTGCAGGTGGCGGCGCAGCTCTTGCAGCTCCGCTTGAAGCTTTTGCAAGCGCTCCAGGGTCATGCCGCTGGCGCCGAGGATGCATTGCGGAATACCGCGAGCCTTATCGCGCAACGCACGGCCCTTTTCGGTCAGTTCAATGATCACCACTCGCTCGTCTTCTCGGCTGCGGGTACGGCTGAGCACACCTTCGGCTTCCAGACGCTTGAGTAGCGGCGTGAGCGAGCCGGGATCGGTCAGCAACCGAGTGCTGATTTCGCCTACGGTCAAACCGTCCTGCTCCCACAGCACCATCATCGCCAGATACTGCGGATAGGTCAGGCCCAACGCTTGCAGCAAGGGTTTGTAGACCTTGGTCATCATCAACGAAGTGGAGTGCAAGGCGAAGCAGGCCTGGTTATCCAGAAGCAGGTCATCGCAGTTGTCCGGGGTGTTGCGCTCGGTGGTCATTTCAAAGCCTTCGATCAGTGATCGTCATGAATCTAGCGGTCAAATCTTTAATGCGCCAGGTAATTATGGACTAGTGGTGCGCCAGATGGGTTTGCAGCACCAGATCCCACGGCGGGATGGGGCCGAAGCGGGTTTTCAGGTATTCCAGCAGCAGGCGACTGCGGGAATTGGGCTGTTGCTGCAGGCGCAAGGCATAGATTCCGGCGCTTTCCGGTTTGGGCAGGCCGCTCTCGCAGAACAGCGGCACCAGCTCCCCGCGTAACAGGTATTCGCTGGCCAACCATGTCGGCAAATGCGCGACACCCAACCCGGCCAGGGCGCCGCAAACCAGCGCTTCGGCATTGTTGGCGCTCATGCGAATGCGCGAGGGGCGGTGCAAGTGCATCTGGCCGGCGCGTTCGAAACGCCAAGCGAACGGAGGCGCCAGACCATCCCAGTCGAGGCCGTCGTGCTCAGCCAATTGCGCCGGATCATTAGGCACACCGCGTTGCTGTAGATAGTCTGGGCTGGCGCAGGCAATGCGTACCATGCTCGCCAACGGCGTGGCCACCAGGCGGGTGTCGGCCATTTGCCCGGCGCGCAGTACCAGATCGACCTTGCCAAGGTTTAAGCCCTGCATGTCGACAAAGCTGTCGATCAGGTGCAATTGCACATCAAGGCCCGGATAGAGCTTCAAGAATTCGGCAATGACCGGTGCCAGATGCCGGCGACCGAATGCGGCTGGTGCATCGACTCGAATCAGGCCTTCCGGCGCACTGCTCAGGGACACCGCTTCGGCCCGCGCCAGACGCAATTCGGCGACGATCCGTCGCGCCCGTTCGGCAAACGCGAGCCCGGCCGGTGTCGCGCGGACCGCGTGGGTGCTGCGAATGAACAACTGACTTCCGACGGCGTTTTCCAGGCTATCAATGCGTCGCGCCACCGCCGATGGAGTCAGGGGATGACGGCGCGAGGCCGCAGAAAAACTGCCGGTTTCCAGTACATCCAGAAACAGGCCGAGTTGTTCGGTCAATTGATTGGGGTTCATGACTGTCCAGCGCTTGTGCGAATTTGGCACAGCCATTGTGCGTTGCTGTGCGTTTCCCCGCCAGAACCAACTGCGTAGGATGAACTCCCTGACGAGTGAGGAAAAACGCCTGTGATTGAGTTCTTGATGTATCTGGTCTTCGGCGCTGCTTTGGGCACTCTCGGCGGAATTTTCGGCATTGGTGGTGGCTTGATCGCGATCCCACTGCTCGGCGTATTGTGCGGTCTCGATCAGCAGATCGCCCAAGGTACGGCGCTGGTGATGGTGGTGCCGAACGTGATGCTGGCGCTGTGGCGCTATCACCAGCGCAACAAGATTGAGGTGCGCCATGCGTTGCCGTTGGCCTCAATGGGTTTCTGTTTTGCCTGGATCGGTTCGATCTGGGCAGTAGGCATCGACGCGCAAACCATGCGCATCGGCTTTGTGGCCTTCCTGATCGCGCTATCGGCTTACAACCTGGTGCGCATGTTCTTCGCCACTGCACCGGCGTCAGCGCAGATGAATTACTCGTGGCCTTGGCTGGGCGTGCTCGGTGCAGCATCCGGGACCATGGGCGGTTTGTTTGGCGTAGGCGGGGCTGTGGTGGCCACGCCAGTGTTGACCAGTCTGTTCGGCACCACTCAGGTGGTCGCGCAGGGCTTGTCGCTGGCGCTGGCATTGCCAAGCACAGGCGTCACGCTGGTGACCTATGCCGTGCATCATCAGGTGGACTGGATGGTTGGCGTACCGCTGGCGATCGGTGGCTTGATGAGCATCAGTTGGGGTGTGAAGATCGCCCACGCTATGCCCGAGCGCCTGCTGCGCGCGTTATTCTGCGGTTTTCTGGTGCTCTGTGCAGTGATGCTCGCCTTTAAAGTTTGAAGCCTTCGACGATGTGTTCGGCCAGGCATTCGGTGATCGGCGACGGATTGTGCAGGTTGCGCACGAGCATGATGCTGGCCTCGGGCAGCAGCGGCAGGTCTTCGGCTTCACCGAGGATGCGCATGTCCGCGGTGATCAGGCTTTCCAGTTGCGCAGTCACTGCCAGGCCGGCACTGACCACCGCCATGATCGCCGACAGGCTGTCGCTGTTGTACGCCACGCGATAGTCCCGGCCCTGAGCGTCGAGGGCATTGCAGGCCCACAAACGGCAGAAGCAATCACTGTTGAACATCGCCAACGGCAGCGGCGTTTGTTCGTGGGCGCTGTAGCATTGAGCCTCGGCCCAGACGAATCGCTCCTTGCGCAACAACTGGCCAATTTCACTGCCCGGTTCGCGGGTGACGATGGACAGGTCCAGGTCCTGACGCATCAGCAATTGTTTTGATGATTCGCAATGCACCTCGATCTGGATCAGTGGATAGGACTGGGCAAACCGGCGCAAAATACCCGGCAGAAAACGCATCACGTAGTCGTCCGGGGTACCGATGCGCACTGTGCCGATCATGTCCGGCTCACGCAGGGTGTTGAATACTTCGCTGTGCAATTTGAGGATGCGCCGGGCATAACCGAGCAGCACCTGGCCTTCAGCGGTTAGGCGCACCTGCCGTCCGTCGCGTTGGAACAACTGGCGCTGCAACACATCCTCTTCCAGCCGTTTCATCTGCATGCTGACGGCCGACTGGGTGCGATGGACCAGCTCGCCGGCGCGGGTAAAGCCACCCTGGTCGGCAATCGCGACAAAGGTGCGCAGCACTTCGGTATCGATCGTCGGGTAACTCGACATACATCAATCTCCGAGATGATTGCCATCAGAAACATTTGTTGGATTGATCTTAGACCCGGCGCGATATTGGAGCCATCCAAACGGAGGGCAACAAGATGAAAGGTCAACATGAGTTCCAAGGCGCAGAACATCATTCGGTTCACCTGATTTCCGATCTGCTGCATAAGATCAGCCGCTGGTACGAGCTGCATCGCGAGCGCGAACTGCTGGCAAGCTTGAGCGATGAAGCACTGAAGGACATCGGCATGAGTCGGGCGGACGTCGAGCACGAGTCGATCAAGCCGTTCTGGAACGACCCGATGCATAAATGATGACTGCCACGCTACACAAACCACTTACCGGTGAGGTAGGTTGCGAGCAGACAAGGAGATGCTCATGCCCGCAACGTTGTCCTTTACCCTCAAACAGGCTCGGCGTCTGGCACTGGCCGCCCAAGGGTTCAACGGGCGCCAGCCGCCAGCGACGATCAAGGCAACAGCCCTCAACCGCATGATCGAGCGGTTGGGCATCCTGCAAATCGATTCCGTCAACGCCGTGGTGCGCTCGCACTACCTTCCGCTGTTTTCCCGTCTGGGTTCCTATTCTTCTGACTTGCTCGACCAGGCTGCCTGGAGTTCGGGGCGTCGTCGCACGTTGTTCGAATACTGGGGCCACGAGGCTTCATTGCTGCCGTTGTCGATGTACCCGCTGATGCGCTGGCGCATGCAACGGGCCACGCGCGGTGAAGA
Organism: Pseudomonas azerbaijanoccidentalis; assembly: GCF_019145495.1. Taxonomy (GTDB): domain Bacteria; phylum Pseudomonadota; class Gammaproteobacteria; order Pseudomonadales; family Pseudomonadaceae; genus Aquipseudomonas; species Aquipseudomonas azerbaijanoccidentalis. The sequence goes on from NZ_JAHSTU010000011.1 coordinate 133,634, forward strand.
CATTTATCAACAGCTGGCGCGTTTCGGTCGTGAGCAGCAAGACACGATTCGCCGGGTATTGGCTTCGGTTGAAGAACTGGGTGCGCTGGGTGCCGGCAGCCTGTCGACGCGTCAGGAGCGTGCCGGCCCATGGTGGGACTGGAGCGCGGAAAAGCATGCGCTGGAATGGTTGTTCGCCGCCGGCGAAGTGACCGTGGCGGGGCGGCGCGGGTTCGAGCGATTGTATGACTTGCCGGAGCGTGTCATTCCTTCGGCGATCCTCGCGCAGCCGCTGATCGATGAAGCCGAGGCCCAGCGAGGCCTGCTGCTGCATGCCGCGACAGCCCTGGGGGTGGGCACCGAGAAGGACCTGCGCGACTACTTCCGCTTGAATCCCGCCGACAGTCGTCCGCGTCTGGCGGAGTTGGTTGAAGCGGGCGAGTTGCTCACCTGCGAAGTGCAGGGCTGGAAGCAACCGGCGTATTGCCTGCCCGAGCCCAAGGTGCCGCGCAAGGTCGAGTCCAGTGCGCTGCTTTCACCGTTCGATTCGCTGGTCTGGGAGCGCAGCCGCACCGAGCGGCTGTTCGATTTTCGCTATCGGCTGGAGATTTACACGCCGCAGGACAAGCGAGTCTACGGTTATTACGTTCTGCCGTTTTTGCACAACGAACGGATTGCCGCGCGGGTTGATGTGCGCGCTGAAAGAGCGGCGGGTCGGTTGGCGGTGCATGCCGTACATGAGGAAGAAGCGGGGCTGGACGAGGAGGGGATGCTGGCGTTGGCGTTGAATCTGCGGCGGATGGCGGATTGGTTGGGGTTGGCGCAGGTTCAGTTGAACTGCCCGCGGGCGAGTGCGGATCGGTTGCGGGTGGCATTGGCACAATCTGAAATTTCTTAACACAGCCTATGTCGGAGCTGCCGAAGGCTGCGATCTTTTGCTTTTCAGATCAAAAGATCGCAGCCTTCGGCAGCTCCTACAGTTATCGTCTACCGCCGAACTTGTTTAAGGGTCTCAGCAATCAAAAACGCCAGTTCCAGCGACTGATCGGCATTCATCCGTGGGTCGCAATGGGTGTGATAACGATCCGACAAGCCGTCTTCGGTGATCGGCCGCGCGCCGCCAATGCACTCGGTCACGTTTTGCCCGGTCATTTCGATATGGATACCACCGGCATACGAACCTTCCGCTTCGTGCACCTGGAAGAACTGCTTCACCTCACCCAGAATCTGCGCAAAGTCGCGGGTTTTGTAGCCGCTGCTGGCCTTGATGGTGTTGCCGTGCATCGGGTCGGAGCTCCACAGCACTTGCTTGCCTTCACGCTGCACGGCGCGAATCAGCTGCGGCAAGTGATCGCCGACCTTGTTCGCGCCCATCCGCGCAATCAGGTTCAGACGGCCGGGGTCGTTGTCCGGGTTGAGCACGTCGATCAGGCGGATCAGATCGTCCGGGTTCATGCTCGGGCCGACTTTCACACCGATCGGGTTGTTCACGCCGCGCAGGAATTCGACATGCGCACCGTCGAGCTGACGGGTGCGGTCGCCGATCCACAGCATGTGCGCCGAGCAGTCGTAATAATCATTGGTCAGGCTGTCGCGACGCACGAAGGCTTCTTCGTAGTTCAGCAACAGCGCTTCGTGGGCGGTGAAGAAGCTGGTTTCGCGCAGTTGCGGCGAGCTGTCCATTCCGCAGGCACGCATGAACGCCAGGGTTTCATCGATGCGGTCGGCCAGGTGGCTGTATTTTTCCGCCAGCGCCGAATTGGCAATGAAGTCGAGGTTCCACTTGTGTACCTGATGCAGGTCGGCAAACCCGCCCTGGGCGAAGGCGCGCAGCAGGTTCAAGGTGGCAGTGGACTGATGATATGACTGCAGCAGGCGTTCCGGGTCCGGCACGCGGCTTTTTTCGTCGAAGCCGATACCGTTGACGATGTCGCCACGGTAGGCGGGCAGGGTCACGCCATTGATGGTTTCATCGTTGGCCGAACGCGGCTTGGCGAATTGCCCGGCCATGCGTCCGACCTTGACCACCGGGCAACCGGCGGCGAAGGTCATGACAATCGCCATTTGCAACAACACTTTGAAGGTGTCACGGATCTTCGCCGCGGAGAACTCAGCGAAGCTTTCGGCGCAGTCGCCGCCCTGCAACAGAAACGCGCGGCCCTGGGTCACTTCGGCAAACTGACGACGCAATTCCCGGGCTTCACCGGCAAACACCAGCGGCGGATAGCTGGCCAGCGTTTGCTCGACCTGCTGCAAATGCGCAGCATCGGGATATTGAGGTTGCTGCTGGATCGGCAAGGCGCGCCAGCTGTCAGGGCTCCAGGGTTGGCTCATCGTCATCTCTAGTGTTTTACGCTCGGGCGTCCATGTTATCAGCAATTAGTGCGTGACCTGTTCCCGTTGCTTCGCGGACAATCGCGCCTTTGCCGCAGCGGGTTCGCGGTGTTATTGCGTTGCCGCTCCCTCTATTGCAGGCATGGTGACGATCAGGAGACAAAATGACTGAGGAGCGCGTCGAGCATTTGCTCGCCGAGGTGCAGGACGAGTTTGGCGTGATTCGCGTGCTTGAAGTGGCCGACTACCGTTTTCTCGAATTCGGTGATGCCATCGAGCAAAGCTGCGTGTTCACGGCTGACCCGAGCTGGCTTGAGTATGACTACACCCGGGCGATGCTGATCGGTGCGTTGTGCCATGAACAACCGGAATCCGCGCTATTTCTCGGCCTGGGTGCCGGCACGTTGACCCAGGCCTGCCTCAAGTTTCTGCCGCTGGAAGACGTCGAAGCGATCGAGCTGCGCCCGGATGTGCCGCGCCTGGCCATCGAATACCTTGGACTGGATGACGATCCGCGGTTGTACATTCGGGTCGGTGATGCGCTGGAGCTGCTCGACACCGCCGAGCCTGCGGATCTGATTTTCGTCGACCTTTATACCGACGTCGGCCCGGGTGTCGGCCATCTGGCCTGGACCTTCCTGGAAAACTGCCAGAAACGCCTTAACCCCGGTGGCTGGCTGGTGATCAATCAGTGGGCAACCGACGATGGCAAGCCGTTGGGTGCCGCATTGCTGCGCGGGCTCTATCATCGGCATTACTGGGAACTGCCGGTAAAGGAGGGCAATGTGATTCTGATTGTGCCTTCGGATCTCGATCAAGAGCTGGATATGGAAGGCCTTGTTGCTCGGGCTGAAGAGTTGGCGCCGCGGTTGGGGTATTCGTTGCAGACATTGATCAAGTGCATTCGCCCCGCGACATAAGGAATACAACCGCATCTGTAGGAGCTGCCGAAGGCTGCGATCTTTTGATTTTTTAAGATCAAAAGATCGCAGCCTTCGGCAGCTCCTACACGGATTTCAGCAGCCTTTGAACACCCCGGGCCGCCGCTCCACCAGCGACTTAACCCCCTCCTGCGCATCCTCACTGGTCAACAGTTTCTTCACCAGCGCCGGCAAACCCTGCGCCGCTGCCGTTTCCCCCTCGTAACGCGCCTGCCGCGCCGACATCAGCGTCGCCTGCACGCCCAGCGGTGCCTGTCGGGCAATGCGTTCAGCCAACTCAATCGCCCGTGGCAGTAAATCTTCACTGGCCATGACTTCCTGCACTAACCCAAGGTGCAGGGCATCCCGGGCATCGAACTCGTCGCCCGTCAGCATCCAGCGCATCGCATTGCCCCAACCGGCGACCTGATGCAGGCGCAATGTGGCGCCGCCGAAGGGGAAGATCCCGCGCTGCACTTCCATTTGCGCGAAGCGGGTATTGCTGGCGCACAGGTTGATATCGGCGGCCAGCATCAACTCGATGCCGATGGTCAGGCAATAACCCTGTGCAGCGACAATCACCGGCTTGCTGACCCTGGGGCCGGCGAATACACCCCACGGATCACAACCGCCGGGCGGGGCCTGCCAGCCTTCGGTCAGCGCCGCACTGGCATTGACCAGATCCAGGCCGGCGGTGAAATGCTCGCCATGGCCGAAGACCACGGCCACACGGGCGTCGCTGTCGGCTTCGAACTCACCATAGGCCAGGCTCAGCTCGTTGAGCAGGTCGAGGTCGAAAGCATTGCGCTTGGCAACCCGATCCAGGCCGATCAACAGGACATGACCGCGCTTTTCACGGCTCACACGGCGGGTGTCGAGCTCTTTCATGGTGCATTTCCTCGGGCGGGAAGGGGTGTCAGACCGGCGGTCAGGGTCTTCAAGATGAACCGTTTTAGCGCCATCACCCGCAGGGCCGGGCCTTTGAAAAATAGACGCTTGCACGATTATCCGCAAAGCCTGTGACAGAACGCCGTACGCGGGAGTTTTGCGATAAAAAAAGCTCCCTTTTTCGGCAAATTCCGGTATAGTGCGCGCCGGCCTTTAGCCGGGCCGCGTTTAGGTAGAGCAATTCCCCGAAGTCAGCTTCGGCTGCACGTCCGTACTGCGGACTCTCCCTTGACGATTCTTTTCATTCATTCGTTTTCGCAAATCCCCGCCGACAAAGCTGCCAGGGCGACTCTTGAGTCTCAACACGGCACGCGCAGCTTTGGAGCATGGGTCTTTGCGGATGCACTTAGAGGCAGACCCATGACCCAGGAAACCGGCGGCTTCGCCGCTTTTAATCTTAATCCGAATATTCTTGCAGCCGTCACCGCGACTGGCTACGAAGAGCCATCGGCTATTCAGCAGCAATCGATCCCGATCATCATGGCCGGTCACGACATGATTGGTCAGGCGCAAACCGGTACGGGTAAAACCGCTGCGTTCGCCCTGCCGATCCTGCATCGCATCGATCCTGCAAAGCGCGAACCGCAAGCCCTGATCCTGGCACCAACTCGTGAGTTGGCGCTACAAGTTGCAACCGCTTTCGAAACCTACGCCAAGCAAATGCCGGGCGTAACTGTTGTGGCTGTCTACGGCGGCGCGCCGATGGGCCCACAATTGAAAGCAATCCGTAATGGCGCACAGATCGTTGTCGCCACGCCGGGCCGTCTGTGCGACCACCTGCGTCGTGACGAAAAAGTACTGGCGACCGTGAACCATCTGGTTCTCGACGAAGCCGACGAAATGCTCAAGCTGGGCTTCATGGACGACCTGGAAGTTATCTTCAAGGCTCTGCCAGCCACCCGTCAGACCGTATTGTTCTCGGCCACCTTGCCGCAGTCGATCCGTGCCATTGCCGAACGCCACCTGCGCGATCCGCAACACGTGAAGATCCAGACCAAGACCCAGACCGTTACCGCGATCGAACAGGCTCACCTGTTGGTTCACGCTGACCAGAAGACTTCGGCCGTTCTCAGCTTGCTGGAAGTGGAAGATTTCGACGCCCTGATCATGTTCGTGCGCACCAAGCAAGCGACCCTGGACCTGGCCAGTGCCCTGGAAGCCAAAGGCTACAAAGCCGCTGCGCTGAACGGTGACATCGCCCAGAACCAGCGTGAGCGCGTAATCGACTCCCTCAAGGATGGCCGTCTGGACATCGTTGTGGCGACCGACGTTGCTGCTCGTGGCCTGGACGTTCCGCGCATCACTCACGTATTCAACGTTGACATGCCGTACGACCCGGAGTCCTACGTTCACCGTATCGGCCGTACCGGCCGTGCCGGTCGCGAAGGTCGTGCACTGCTGCTGGTGACTCCACGTGAGCGCCGCATGCTGCAAGTGATCGAGCGTGTAACCGGTCAGAAAGTGGCTGAAGTTCGTCTGCCGGACGCTCAAGCCGTTCTGGATGCGCGCATCAAGAAACTGACCAACAGCCTGTCGCCGCTGGTGGCTGATGCCGAATCGACCCACGGTGATCTGCTCGATCGCCTGACCGCCGACATCGGTTGCAGCCCGCGTGCCCTGGCCGCAGCCCTGCTGCGCAAGGCTACCAACGGTCAAGCGCTGAACCTGGCCGCTATCGAGAAAGAGCGTCCACTGGTGCCGAACAACGCACCGCGTGGCGATCGTCCAGAGCGTTCCGGTGATCGTCCTGAGCGTGGTGACCGCGAGCGTCGTGCTCCGATGCCACTGGGCGAAGGCCGTGCTCGTTGCCGTACCGCGCTGGGTGCGCGTGACGGTATCGCTGCCAAAAACCTGCTGGGCGCCATCCTCAACGAAGGTGGCCTGGCGCGTGAAGCGATCGGTCGCATCCAGGTGCGTGACAGCTTCAGCCTCGTCGAGCTGCCGGAAGATGGTCTGGAGAAGTTGCTGACCAAGCTGAAGGACACTCGCGTTGCCGGTAAGCAGTTGAAGCTGCGTCGCTATCGCGAAGATTGATCCGCTCTCGGGCTGATTGATCGAACATAAAAAATCCCCGACTGGTTCGGGGATTTTTTTTGCCTGTAAAAAAGAGATCGCAGCCTGCGGCAGCTCCTACAGAGAAATGCGATTCCATGTAGGAGCTGCCGCAGGCTGCGATCTTTTGATCTTCAACTCAGCCGAATCGGTAAATGTCCATGCCCAGCGCACCCAGGGTGAACCCTTTATGGGCAACGCTGAATGCGCCTCCGGCGCTGCGGGCAAAGTACAGCGGCAACAGGTGCTCATCGCTGGGGTGGTTGCGTACGGCGTTCGGTGCCTGCGCGCGATAGTCATGCAGAGCGGCTTCATCGTCGGTGGCCAGTTTCTCGATCATCCAATCGCGGAACGCCTGCGCCCACGGTTCGACGCTTTCCGGGCCGGCATGCCAGTCCAGCTCCCGCAGGTTGTGGGTAATGCTGCCGGAGCCGATCAGCAGCACACCGTGCTCGCGCAGGCTGGCCAAGGCATGACCGACACGGGTCTGCAACGCAGGGCCGCCACGGGTTGGCAGTGAAACCTGCACGACCGGAATGTCTGCCTGCGGGTACATCAACGACAAAGGCACCCAGACGCCATGGTCGAAGGGGCGGTCAGGGTCGATGCGGGCGGGGAGGTTGCTGGCCTTCAGCAGCTCCACCACTTCAGCGGCCAACTGGGGATTGCCGGGCGCGGGGTATTGCACCTCGAACAGGGCTTTGGGAAAACCGCCGAAATCATGCCAGGTGTCAGGTTGCGGATTACCGCTGACCAGCAGCTCGTTGCTTTCCCAATGTGCAGAAACAATCACGATAGCTTTGGGCTTGGCCATTTCAGCCGCCAGACGCGCGAGGGCTGGCCCACTGGCGCCGGGTTCCAGGGCAAGCATCGGGGAGCCATGGGATATGTACAGGCTGGGGAACATGTATAAGCTCCTGAGGGTTAAGATAGCGCCATCTTCAATCAGATCATTGATCTAAATCTAATATAAGTTTTAGGGTGTTTTGATCGAATTTTCGGGGTTATTTATGCAGCCGGAGTTTTGGCACAAGAAGTGGGCGTCGAATCAGATCGGCTTTCATTTGCCGCAAGTGAACCCGTATCTGAAGCGATTCTGGCCAGGATTGAGCGTTGAAGAAGGCGCACGCGTGTTGGTGCCGTTGTGCGGCAAGAGCCTTGATCTGTTGTGGCTCGCCCATCAAGACCACGAGGTTCTGGGCGTTGAACTGTCGGAAAAAGCCATTGAAGAGTTTTTCAGCGAACATGGTTTTGACCCGGCCGTCAGCGAACAGGGACCGTTCAAGGTTTATCGCGCAGGTTCCATTGAACTGTGGTGTGGTGATTTTTTCGAACTGACCCCAGGCGATGTTGCCGATTGCGCGGCACTTTATGACCGCGCCGCGCTGATTGCGCTGCCGCCGGAAATGCGCGAGCGCTATGCCGCCCATTTGAAGCGGATCCTGCCGAAGGAATTCCAGGGGTTGCTGATTACGCTGGACTACGACCAGGCTCAAATGTCTGGCCCGCCGTTTGCCGTGGTCGATGATGAGGTGCAGCGGTTGTTTGGGGCTTCGTGGGCGCTGAAGATCCTGGAGGATCAGGACATTTTGAGCGAGAGCGGGAAATTCATAGAGGCGGGTGTTACTCGGCTTGAAGAGCGGGTCTATCGCCTGATGGGCCGTTAAAAGCTAAAAATCTTCAAGGCAAAAAAAACGGGGCGATTAGATCGCCCCGTTTTTTGTTGCCGCAGAACTATCAGCCCCGACGACGAGCCAGCGCGTCGATACGCTCTTCCAGCGGCGGGTGGCTCATGAACATGCGAGCGAACCCTTGCTTGATGCCACCGTTGATGCCGAAGGCGTTCAAGGTGTCAGGCATATGCACCGGCAGGCCTTGTTCCGCACGCAGGCGCTGCAGGGCGCCGATCATCGCGGCAGTGCCGGCCAGGTTGGCACCGGCTTCGTCAGCGCGGAATTCGCGTTTGCGCGAGAACCACATGACGATGGAGCTGGCCAGAATGCCCAGGACCAGTTCGGCAAAGATGGTTGCCACGTAGTAGGCAATGCCTTGGCCCTCTTCATTCTTGAAGATCACCTTGTCGACAAAGTTGCCGATGATCCGGGCGAAGAACATCACGAAGGTGTTCACCACGCCCTGAATCAACGCCAGGGTGACCATGTCGCCATTGGCCACGTGGCCGATTTCGTGGGCCAGAACGGCTTTCACTTCATCCGGCGAAAAACGCTCGAGCAAGCCCTGACTGACCGCGACCAGTGCGTCGTTCTTGTTCCAGCCGGTGGCGAACGCATTCGCCTCGTAGGCCGGGAAGATCCCGACTTCGGGCATCTTGATCCCGGCTTCGCGGGACAGTTGCTCGACGGTTTGCAGCAGCCATTGCTCGTGACGCGTGCGTGGCTGGGTGATGATCTGGGTGCTGGTGCTCATCTTCGCCATCCACTTGGAGATGAACAGCGAGAACAGCGAACCGGCGAAACCAAAGACCGCACAGAAAATCAGCAGCTGATTGAGGTTGAGATCAACCCCGTTGGCCGCCATGAACCCGTTGAAGCCGAAAAGGCTCAGGGTGATGCTGGCAATCAGCACGACCGCCAGGTTAGTGGCCAAAAACAGCAGGATGCGCATCATGGTTGTAGAAATCTCCTTATGCTAAAGATGTAGCGTACTGCGGGGTATATAAGGTGCTGCACCGGGGTATTCAACCGGGTGACTATTTCAAACTGTGTCCTACGGTAAAAGCTTAGCTGCTTGCAGGGCATTTCCGATGTAGATGCAGGAAGTGTTTGTAGGTCGGCAGATCTCATTGCCCCCGTCGGCGTTGGGTGCGGACAGGCAGCGTAGTATTGGTGAGAGGTAAGGGGGGCAATTTTCGACAGGGCGCAAACATGTGTTGCTGAATGAATCACCGTGCGACGCTTTAAGCGCCGTCGCACGGTGAACAGCCCGATTACTGACGATAGGATTTCAGGAAATTGCCGATGCGGCCGATGGCCATGTCCAGGTCATCGACCCGTGGCAGGGTCACGACGCGGAAGTGATCCGGCCACGGCCAGTTGAAGGCGGTGCCTTGAACTACCAGCAGCTTCTCGGAAAGCAGCAGGTCGAGGACGAATTTTTCGTCGTTGTGGATCGGGCAGACTTTCGGGTCGATGCGCGGGAACGCATACAGCGCGCCCATTGGCTTGACGCAGCTGACGCCCGGGATGTCGTTGAGCAGTTCCCAGGTGCGGTTGCGCTGTTCCAGCAAGCGGCCTGGCGGCAGCACCAGGTCATTGATGCTCTGATAGCCACCCAGCGCGGTCTGGATTGCGTGCTGGCTCGGCACGTTGGCACACAGGCGCATGTTGGCCAGCATGTCGATGCCTTCGATGTAGCTCTGCGCGTGGTGTTTCGGGCCGGAAATGGCAATCCAGCCGGAACGGAAACCGGCCACGCGATAGGACTTGGACAGACCGTTGAAGGTCAGGCACAGCAAATCCGGTGCGAGGGAGGCGGTGCAGATGTGCACGGCATCGTCGTAGAGGATTTTGTCGTAGATTTCGTCAGAGAACACCACCAGATTGTGCTGGCGGGCCAGTTCCAGCATGCCCAGCAACACTTCCTTCGAATACACCGCGCCGGTCGGGTTGTTCGGGTTGATGATCACCAGGGCCTTGGTGTTCGGGGTGATCTTGGCCTTGATGTCGGCCAGGTCCGGCCACCAGTTGGCTTGCTCGTCGCACAGGTAATGCACCGGGTTGCCGCCCGACAGGCTCACGGCGGCAGTCCACAGCGGATAGTCCGGCGCCGGCACCAGCACTTCGTCGCCGTTGTTGAGCAGGGCCTGCATCGACATCACGATCAGTTCGGAAACGCCGTTGCCCAGATAGATGTCTTCAATGCCGACGCCTTCCACCTGCTTTTGCTGGTAGTACTGCATCACGGCCTTGCGCGCACTGAACAGGCCTTTGGAATCGCTATAACCCTGGGCGGTCGGCAGGTTGCGGATCACGTCCTGGAGAATTTCATCCGGCGCTTCGAAACCAAAAGGCGCCGGGTTGCCGATGTTCAGCTTGAGGATGCGATGGCCTTCCTCTTCCAGGCGTTTGGCGTGCTTGAGCACTGGGCCGCGAATGTCGTAGCAGACGTTGGCGAGCTTGTTCGATTTGCTGACCTGCATGGCGATGTGTTCCCGAAAATGAACGATCCAGGCGGCGTATGAACAACCGTACTGGGAATCCTGCGTAATCACACAGGCCTGACGCCTTGAGAGGCAGCACCCATAAATCTGTTTGAATGCGCGTGGTCTGGCTGCCAGACTGGCGTTTGACGAGGCGCAATCATACGTGCCGCCCGATCCGTGGAAAAGGTACAGATCGGGCTTTTTCAGCCGCCGAGGTGTGATGATGGAAAAGTTGGAAAAAACCCTGGAAGAATGGAAGGCCATGCTCGATCCAGAGCAGTACAACGTGTGCCGCCTCAAGGGCACCGAACGACCGTTCTCCGGCAAATACAACGACAGCAAGGTCGACGGGATCTATCACTGCATTTGCTGCAACGAACCGTTGTTCGATTCCAAAACCAAATTCGATTCCGGCTGCGGCTGGCCAAGCTTCTATGCGCCGATCGGCGACAGCGCCATGACCGAAATTCGTGACGTCAGCCACGGCATGATCCGCACCGAAGTGGTCTGCGCCAAATGCGACGCGCATCTGGGCCACGTGTTCCCGGATGGCCCGCCACCCACCGGCCTGCGCTATTGCATCAACTCGGTGTGCCTGGACCTGGTGCCACGCTCGTAATGCGAGCCCCGTAGGAGCTGCCGAAGGCTGCGATCTTTTGATCTTGATTTCAAAAAATCAAAAGATCGCAGCCTTCGGCAGCTCCTACAGTTGGTCAGCGTCATGATTATTTAAATTGCACACAATTCAATTGCTCGCTATTTTTGTGCTTCGTCCTTCCAATCGGAAACCTGAACCATGAGCGACAATCTGCTGAGCATCCCTTGCACCACCATCAAGGGCGAGCAAAAGACCCTGGCCGATTTCGCCGGCAAAGCCGTGTTGGTGGTCAATACGGCCAGCAAATGCGGTTTCACCCCGCAGTACAAAGGCCTCGAAGAGCTGTGGCAGACCTACAAGGATCAAGGCCTGGTCGTGCTGGGCTTTCCCTGCAATCAATTCGGCAAGCAGGAGCCAGGGAACGAAGGCGCGATCAGCGAATTTTGCGAGTTGAACTTCGGTGTCAGCTTCCCGCTGTTCAAAAAGATTGAAGTCAATGGCGCGGGTGCTCATCCGCTGTTCGTGCAGTTGAAAAAACGTGCCCCGGGCCTGCTCGGTTCCCAAGGCATCAAGTGGAATTTCACCAAATTCCTGATCGGCAAGGACGGCCAGTTGGTCAAGCGCTTCGCCCCTGCTACCAAGCCGCAGGACCTGAGCCGCGAGATCGAAGCCCTGCTCAAATGAACAGCCTGTCAGTCGATTCTCTGAATCTCGACAGTCAGTTGTGCTTCAAGCTGTACGCCGCTTCGCGCGCAGTGATCCGCGCCTACAAGCCAATGCTCGATCAATTGGGCCTGACCTACCCGCAATACCTGGCCATGCTGGTGTTGTGGGAGTGGCAGGAGTTAGCGCCGGAGCAGCCGACCGTCAAGGCATTGGGCGAACGTCTGGCGCTGGATTCCGGCACGCTGACGCCATTGCTCAAACGACTGGAGCAGCTGCAGCTGGTTCAGCGCCAACGCTCGGCGCGGGATGAGCGCGAGGTGCACTTGAGCTTGTCGGCCGCTGGCCTGGCCTTGCGCGATCAAGTCGGGCCGCTCAAGGCTCGGTTGTTGTGCGACAGCGGCGTTGACCTCAATCGCCTGAATGACTTGCGTGATGGCCTGGACCACTTGTTGGGACAGATCAAGGCACTGTCGTAGCGGGTACCCACAGGTCCAGCAGCGCCGCCAGTTCTTCGCGGCGGAAGGGTTTGGCCAGGTAGTCGCTCATGCCCGCCGCGCGGCAGCGCTCGCGTTCTTCAGACATCGCGTTGGCGGTCAGGGCGACAATCGGCAGTTGCGGCCAGCGACCGCTGCGACGGATCTGCCGACTGGCCTCATAGCCGTCCATCACCGGCATGTTGCAGTCCATCAACACCAGATCGAATTCATCTTTTTCCAGTTGATCCAGCGCCTCAACCCCGTGAGCCGCGACCGTCACCTCGCAACCGAGCTTGCCCAGCATGCCTTTGGCCACCAGCTGATTGACCGGGTTGTCTTCGACCAACAGCACGCGGGCGCGGCGCTGCGGGCTGAGGGGGTCGACGGGTGTGTCGCTGACGGTGCTGATTTCCGGTTGCAGGATACGTCGCAAGGTCTGGTGCAGCGCATTGCGTGCCAGGGGCCGCGCTTGTTGCTGCAAGGGGGCCAGGGCGTTGGCTTGTTCGCTGGGCATGAAACTGCCGTAAGCGGTGACCAGCAGAATCGGCGCGGTGAGCGTCGGGCGCAGGTTGAACAGGCATTCGGGGCAATCGGTAATCAGCACGTCGGGATTCAAGCCGAGCAAGGGATCGTCGATGGAGCGTTGCTGATACTCCAGCCCCCAACTCGGCAAGACGCTGCCGAGCATTTCCGCCAGACCACTGCTGGCAGCGGTGATGGCGATGACCTTGCCGCCCATTGGTGTGGGAACCAGGGCGCGGGTGTGGCGGGGCAGGGGCAGTTCGGCGCAAAACTGGCTGCCGAAACCCGCTTCCGAGCTGATGGTCAGGCGCCCCTGCATCGCTTCGCAGAGGTTGTAGGTCAGGGCCAGTCCCAACCCGGTCCCACCGAACTGCCGGGTAATCCCGGCGCCGGCTTGGGTGAACGGCTGGAAGATTTTTACCTGGGCATCCTGGGGGATACCGATGCCGGTGTCACAGACCTCGATTCTCACCCCGTCGCCGAGGCTCGACAAGCGAACGTCGACCCGCCCGAATCGGGTGAACTTAAGGGCGTTGGACAGCAGGTTACTGACGATCTGCCGGACGCGGGTCGGATCGCCGAGCACCAGTGCCGGAAAGTGCGGATCGATCAGGCAAGTCAGCTCGACACTCGGAGCTGCGTTTTGCGACAGCAGGTTGGCGGTGTCTTCCACCAGCGCGCCAAGGTCGAACGGGATGTGTTCGAGTTCAAGCTGGCCGGCATCGAACTTCGACAAGTCGAGAATATCGTTGAGCAGTTCCACCAGCACTTTGCCCGAGTCGTGGGCAATGGACAGCTGTTGCTGCTGTTCAGCGTTCAACGGCCCGTCCAGCGATAGCGCGATCATGCCCAGCAGGCCATTGAGTGGCGTACGGATTTCGTGGCTCATGTTGGCCAGAAACACCGAACGCGCTTCGGCCATGTCCAGCGCCGTGCTGCGGGCCAGCTCCAGTTCTTGATTGGATTGGCTGAGCCGGGCGTTGATCGCCTTAAGCTCCGCGGTGCGGGCCGAGACGATGTTTTCCAGTTGGCTGAGATAATCGGTCAGGCGGTTTTCGGCATTGCGTCGCTGCTGGATTTCGGTGGTGACGTTTTCAAATTGTTGGTTAGCGACCTTCACCAGTACGCCGATTTCATCGTTGGCATGCCCTGTCGGACATTCCAGGGGCGTGGGTTCGCCGCTGCTCGAATCTCGGCCACTGAGTTCATGGATGATCCGCACCAAGGGTTTGGTCAACATGACATAAAACAGCGTGAGCAATATGCCGCTGAGGATCAGGCTGCGGGCGAAGCCGTTGAGCAACGTCACTTCGGCGCGACGCAGAAACCGGTAACCGAAGGAGTAGGTGTCGACGTCCAGTTGCAACGTGCCGAGGGATTCGTTGGGCAAGTGATCCAGATAGAGGCGGTCCTCGAACTGCCGGTCCGCGCCGAACAGCAGGTCGCTGATCACGCGATAGCCGCTTTGCAGGCCGGGGCGCTTGACGTCGGCCAGCACGTTACCGTTGTTGTCGGTCAGCCTGGCGCCGATGACTGCCGGCGAACGCAGCAGGCCCAGGGTCAGCTCCTGAGCGAGCTCGGCGTCGATGTTGTAGGCGATACGCGAAGCGGGGTTGTGGCTGATTTCCAGCAAAGACAGTATTTCACGGTTGATGGAGGCGTCTTCACTGGCATAATCGATGCCTATTTGCAGCAGGCTGAGCAGCATGCCCAGAATGAAACCGACCAGCACGGTAAGCCGGGCTTGCTTGTAAGAAAGCCGGTTGGTGAATTTGATATCCATGGGGTGTTGAACCACTTCCGTTTCCCTTCGCTGCTCAAGCATAGTCGATCATGCATGGATACCGATGTTCTCGCGAGCCCTTGTACAGAGGTGTAATCGCTCATCGAACGCTATGTGTCGGCGCTGTATCGCCATCATTACTGTGAACGTGCCCGAGGAAAAGACGTGGACTCCCGATTGAATGCTTTTCTTGAACGCGCCGATGCCGTTCTGGCGCGAATCGAACCGTTGCTGCCAGCGCCTCGGCAAGCCATTGACTGGACCCATTGCCTGGCTGCGCGCTGGCAGCGCGAAGGCCGCAGCGGTTTTCTGTTGCCGCTGGAAGTCAGCCTCGACATGCGCCTGTCCGACCTGATCGGCGTTGACCGGCAACTGGAACAACTGGGGCGCAACACCCGGCAATTCCTTGATGGCATGCCGGCTAACCACGCCTTGCTCTGGGGTTCACGCGGGACCGGCAAATCGTCGCTGGTGCGGGCATTGCTGGCTGAGCACGCCAAGGGCGGCTTGCGCCTGATCGAGATCGAACGCGATCACCTGGCGGACTTGCCACGCGTGGTGGAGCAGATCGCCAAATTGCCACAACGCTTTGTGCTGTTCTGCGATGACTTGTCGTTCGAGTCCGGCGAGGGTGATTACCGCGTGCTCAAGAGCGTGCTCGACGGTTCGCTCGAACAAGCGCCGGACAATGTTTTGCTGTACGCCACTTCGAACCGTCGTCACTTGGTGCCGGAGAAAGAAAGCGATAACGAAAACTGGAAACGCGTCGATGGCGAACTGCACCCGAGCGAAGCGGTGGAAGACAAGATCGCGCTGTCGGACCGCTTCGGCCTTTGGCTGTCGTTTTATCCGTTTACCCAGGAGCACTATCTCAACGTCGTCGAACACTGGATCGGTCAACTGGCCGACAAGGCCGGCCTCAAGTGGCAACGGGACGAGGAGCTGGACATCCTCGCCGTGCGTTGGGCCACGGGGCGCGGCAATCGCAACGGACGTTGCGCGTATCAATTTGCCCGCTATTGGGTCGGGCTGAAACTGTTGGAGCACAACGCATGATCGATTTACAACAGAGCGGCCAAGGCCTTGAAGGCTACGGCATGCTGCACGCGCAACTGGAGTCGCTGCTGGCTGACGAGCGCGATTTCATCGCCAACGCCGCGCAATTTTCGGCGTTCCTGTTCAATCAGCTTGATGATCTGAATTGGGCCGGTTTTTATCTCAATCGCAACGAAGAGCTGGTGCTGGGGCCGTTTCAGGGGCAGATCGCCTGTGTGCGCATTCCGTTCGGCCGTGGCGTTTGCGGAGCCGCCGCCGCGACTTTGCAGACGCAACTGGTCGAAGATGTGCACGCTTTCCCAGGGCATATCGCCTGTGACAGTGCATCAAACAGTGAACTGGTCGTGCCCCTGGTCAAGGAAGGCCGACTGATCGGCGTGCTTGATCTGGACAGCCCGAAACTGGCGCGTTTCACTGCGCAGGATCAGGCGGGAATCGAACAGCTCGCGGCAATCTTCTTGCGTCTGACCGATTGCTGATCACACCTTGAGGCCCGCCTTGATCAGCAAGCCCGACGGGTCTACCGCATCAATCTGTTGCGGGTCGAGGAAACGCTCGGCGTAAAGCAGATAGATGCGCGCGTTGATGAACAGTGCGAACAATGGCGGGTCGATGTGGGCGTCGCGGCACATGAAAGCCATGATGCCCAGCGCTTCGCTCAAGGACTTGGCTTTCTTGTAGGGCCGGTCGGCCGCGGTCAGGGCTTCGAAAATATCGGCAATCGCCATCATTCGCGCCGGCAGGCTCATCTCCTCGCGTTTCAGACGTTTCGGGTAACCGGTGCCGTCCATTTTTTCGTGATGACCACCGGCAATTTCCGGAACGCTGCGCAGGTGTTCCGGGAAGGGCAGGTGGTTGAGCATCAGGATGGTCTGCACCATGTGATGGTTGATGATGTAACGCTCTTCGTTCGTCAGCGTGCCGCGGGTAATGCTCAGGTTGTAGAGTTCGCCGCGGTTGTACTTGTAGGTCGGTACGTCGAGCTTGAAACCCAAGGGGTTGTCCGGCGCAATCAATTCAGCGGCGGGGCGTTCGAACAGGTGCTCGGGTTTGTCGGCCAGCAGCGTTTCCCTGACCGGTAGCGTCGCCGCCGGGGTGCGGGTCTGACGCCGGTTCTCCTCCCATGAAACGCCCAGCCGGTCATCCAGGGTTCGAGTCCAGGTGCGTTGGCCGATGCTGCGCAGGTGTTGCAGATCGGATTCGGCCATGGCTTCGCCACCGAGATTGCAACGAGCGATGAACGCAAAGTCTTCATCGAGCACCGCCAGATCTGTATCGCGCCGTGGCGCCAGGATTTGCTCGTCGCCACCCTGGGCAATGGCCTGCCAGTAACGGACCCAAACATCGCGCTTGAGCACTTCGACTCGGGTGCGGATCTCGTGGATGCGGTCGTTCAGCGTTTCCAGTTTCGTGGCTTTGTCGACGACGTATTCCGGGGTAGTGATCTTGCCGCAATCGTGCAGCCACGCGGCGACGTGCAGCGCCTCCCATTCATCATCCGTGGGTTTGTAGCCGATGAAGTCCGGGTCCTGACTGGCTGCAGCAGCCTGGGCGAGCATCAGCGTCAACGCCGGTACGCGCTGGCAATGCCCACCGGTATAAGGGCTTTTAGCGTCAATCGCGCCGGCCAGCAGTTTGATGAACGCGTCCAGCAACTGCTTTTGTTTGGCTTGCAGGCGCTGACTTTCGATACTCACCGCGGCCGCGCCGGACACGGCCTGCAAAAACGCGATGCGATCCGGACGAAGTTTTTCCAGATCACTGCGATCGCCGCTATCGACCAGCAAAAACACCAACAAGCCGACGGTTTCGTTATGCCGATTGTGCAGGCGGATGCCGATCAGGTGCACTCGGGGGCAGGCCATCGCCAGCAGCACTTTCTGCAGGTCACCTGCCTGTTCGAAACCGAGGTTGGTCACCACGTTGTCGGCGCCAGACAGCTGCTGCAACCATGCCGGGCTTTGCGCGCCTTGCAGCGCGTGCGCCTGGATGTCGAACGACGACAGGGGCTGAGCAACATCGTTGATGACCAGGCCATGGGGCTCCATGCGGTCACCGTCACCTTCGCGCAGGTAAATCAGCCCGGCCTGGGCCTGGCCGATTTTTACCGTTTCAAACAACACCCGCTCCAGCAGCGGTGCGAAACGCGTTTCGGCGCTCAAGCTATCGGTGATCTGGAAGAAGCTCGCCAGGGTGTCTTTCATACGCGCCATCGATACGCTCAGTTGATCGACCTCCAGCACCGGTGAGCGCCGGGACAGCGGAAAGTTGAAATCGAAACTGCGTATCGCGTCGGCCTCTTGCACCAATGCACGCAGCGGCTTGACCAGGATTCTCGACGTCAGCCAGCCAAGCGGAACGCACAGCAACAAGATGGCCAGGGTAATCAGCGCACCCTGCCAGCGCATGCGGTAAGCGTCGGCGAGCAATTCATCTTCCGGCACCAGCATCGCCAGTTGCAGCCCTTGGGGGCCACCTTCCTGCATGCTGCTGCGGGCCACGATCCACTGGCGGCCGGCGGCATCCAGGCGATTGCCCTGCGCCGGGTTGTCGAGCAGGGCGCCAAGACTGGGGCTCAGGTCGGCGGCCTTGATCAGGCGGGCGGTCTGATCGTCGATGATCAGGCGACTGCTGTCGGGATAGGCAATCGCATTGCCCTCGGCGTCGAACAGCACGATGTCGGTGCCCGGCGTCACCACATGCTTGGCCAGGGTTGCACTGAGTGCGGCCAGGGTCAGGTCGGCGCCCATCACCACATTCGCGCCACTGCGCCGAGCGAGCGTGGTGCCGACATTGTGGGTGGAGAAAAAGACGTAGGGCTCGGTGGTGATCTGATCGTTGTCGTGGCTCGCACTGGAAAACCACGCGCGGCTGCGCGGATCGTAAGTATCGCCGGGATTGTCGTGGCGACTGATCAACATCAGGTTCTGATCGAAAAACAACGATTGGGAATGAATCTGGCCGCTGGCGCCACGCTCGATACTCCATACCTGATAAGCCGCTGTATCCGGGGCTTTGAGCAGGGTTTTCAGAGGCGCGGTGCGCAACGGCCGAACCATGAAAAAATCACCGTTGCCATAACCCAGGTACAGCGAGGCGAGGTCGGGATTGTCCTTGAGGGACTGGCTGAAAGGGGGAAGCAATGCCAGACGCTGTTGCAGATCTGGCGCCTGGACCGCGGGCGTGTGCACCAGCAGGCTCAGCAGGTGGCGAATCGGTTCGTAGGTGGCGTGCAGGTCCAGACGCACATCCTGTTCGATTCGATTGAACAGCTTCTCACTGCTCGACAGGATGATCTGGGTGGTCTGTCGATAGTTGAAAATGCCCAGCACCACCCCGGTCAGCAACAGCAGCAAGGTGAACATCACGCTGATATGCACGTGCAGCGGGAACCGACGTTGATCCGAGCGCAGTGGGTTGGGCATGCGGGTCACTCCATGATGGTTAACACACTGCTGAGCGTCCAAGCATAGTTAAGCCTCTGTCATTCTGCTTTGGTCCTTTTTGTCGATTTGCACCAGCAATGCCTGGTCCAGTTCGAGCATGGCGTGCTCCAGGGCGGTGCAACAATCAGCCACTTTTTCGGGCTGGAACGTGTCGCGGCATGCAGCTTCGAGCGCCTCGCAGCTGTCGATCAGTCGGCAAGCCTGGACAATTCGTGCGGCGCCTTTGATTTTATGGGCGATATCAAGAAATGACTGTGGATCGGTTGAGCCGCAAAGCGTCAGTAATTCCTGACGATCCAGACGGTTGCTGTTAAGCAACTCGGCCAGCAAACGCTGATTCAGGATCGGGTTTGCTCCGGTTAACTGGTGCAATGCTTCCAGGCTGAAGGCCGGTGCTGTTAAAGCAGGCGCCACACCATTGACCCATTGGCTCAGGGCGGTCAGCGTCAGGGGTTTGAACAGACAATCATCCATCCCGGCCTGCTTGCAGCGCTGCACTTCTTCGGGTTGTGCGTTGGCGGTAAAGCCCAGCACGGTGCACGGGCTCAGTTGCATGCCTAGTTCGTGTCGGCGAATGGCGCGAGTCAACTCGTACCCGTTCATGACCGGCATGTTGCAATCGGCAATCACCAGATCGAAGGTGTCGGTTTTCCACGCCTCGAATCCAGCCTGGCCATCTGCCGCAACACAGAAACGATGGCCCAGAAACTCCAGCTGCTGGCACATGAGCAGGCGGTTGGCGGCGTGATCGTCGACCACAAGAACATTCAACGGGGCGCGGGCGGTATCGAGCGGCGCTTCTGTTTTTTCCACCTGCGACCCGCGTGGCAGCGTCGGCAGGTGCAGCGACATTCGTACTTGAGTTCCGATCCCGGGCTGGCTGCTCAATTGCAGGCTGCCGCCCATCCTTTCGCACAGGCTGCGGCTGATCACCAGTCCCAGCCCGGCACCGCCTCTGCCTGACTGCCCGGTGGCTTCGGCCTGAGCGAATGGTTCAAACAGGCGCTGCTGATCCTCTTCACTGATCCCTATGCCACTGTCTTCAACCTGCACCATCATGTGCACCTGGTCGGGCTCGGTGTCTGGCTGCAGGCTAACGACAATCCTGACCTGGCCTTGCTCGGTGAACTTGATGGCGTTGCTGACCAAGTTGGACAGCACCTGTTTGAAGCGCAGCGGATCGAGCAGAACATCGATTGCCGGATCAACCGGGTCGAACAGAAGTAGCAGATCCAGGTCTTTCTGCCGGGCAAGCCCATCAAAGATTCGGACCACCGACGCCACGATCTCTTCAGGGTTGACCCGTTCCGGGCTCAGGCTCAGGTGCCCGGATTCGATGCGTGCGATGTCGAGAATATCGCCGATCAACTCCAGCAAGTCTTTGGCCGAGTGGTACGCCACATCGATTGCCGGGCGATCCGGGTGGTTGTGTTCGATACGCTTGAGCGTCAATTCGAGCATGCCGATCACCGCATTCATGGGCGTGCGGATCTCGTGGCTCATGGTGGCCAGAAATGTGCTCTTGGCCCGGTTCGCTTCATCGGCGCGTTCTTTTGCGCAACGCAGGTCGTCGAACAGTTGGCGCCGTTCGCTGATGTCGATCCAGCCACCAATGATGCCTTGCACATCACCGCTTGAGTCCCGGTACGGAAGAATCCAATGGTAGATGGTCAATCGGCGACCACCGATGTGCAGCGCGCGGTCAAGGATCAGCGGTTTGCCTTCGATCACGACGCGCTGGTAATCCGCTTGGTACTCCCGCGCTTCGAATGCATTGCTCATCGAACCCTGGATCACGCTTTTGCCAATCACGTCTTCGCGGCGGGCACTGAAGGCTTGCAGGTAACTGTCATTGCAGCTTTGCAGCACACCCTCGCGGTCGCGCACGTATATCGGGTGAGGTGTGCCGTTGACCAGTGAACGCATGAATTCGAACTGATCGTTCAACGCTCGCTCAGCCGCTTTGCGTTGATTGATCTGGCGGCGCATGTAAGCGTTCCAGGCCACGGAAATCATCAGCAACACCCCGGCGCCGATGACGATTTGATAGAACAGCCGATGCCAGGTGCGCCAGGTGTTGTGCGTGGATTCAGAATAGCCCCGCCAGCGGCTGTTGATGATGCCCAGCTCTTCCGGAGCGATGCTCAGCAATGCCTTGTTGAGAATGTCGTTGAGTTCCTTTGCCTCCCGGCCGGTCGCCAGGGAAAAGGCGGCCTGCTCGGTGCCGATGGTGGTACTGATCTGCAGCGCAGGCTCGAACAGCCGCGATGAAATGAAGTAGTTGGCAATCACCAGTGAGTTGACTGCACCCTCGGCCAGCCCTTCGGCCAGCATCTCTACGGCACTGAATGTATCGGCGGTTTCTATGAGTTTTATCTGCGGAAACTCGTTGCGCAGGTACTCCATCAGCGGATTACCCTGGGCGATGGCCAGGCGTTTGCCTTGAAGCTGCTCAAGATTGATCGGGCTGTCCGCGGCCCGGCGCGTCAGCAGGACATAGGAATTTTGCAGGTACGGGCGGCTGAAGTGGAGCAGGGCGTCGCGTTGCGCGCTGGGGAGCAGGGCGGCGATCAGGTCGGCCTGGTTGTCTTTGATGCGCTGGATCATCTCGCTGTCGCTGCGACTGCGCTGGACCTCAAAACGCAGCCCGGTGCGCAAACGGATCAGTTCCAGCAAATCCGCGGCCACCCCCCGAAAGTTGCCGGCGCTGTCGAAGAACGTCAGTGGCGCGAACGCTTCATTGACCACCACTCTTACCACAGGATGTTGCGCGAGCCAGCGTTCCTCGCTGTAACTGAGTTCGAGTTTGTGATCGGTGAGCAAAATGTCGCTGCCGGCGCTCCAGCGCTTGGCGATGTTTTCCCGAACGCTAGTAGGGATCGCCATCAGCATGGCGTTGATGATGCCGAGCAATTGCGGATTATTTTTGTTCACCGCGAAACTGAAGCCGTGGGCTTCGTGCTTGCCGAAGTTGGCCATGCGGATATTGTTGAGGTAGCCCTTGTTGATCATGTAGTGAGTGGAAATGGTATCGCCAAGAAACACGTCGGCCTGGTCGAAGGCTACTGCGTTGATTGCATTCTGGTAGGAGGGATAGGACGTGATGATTGCCTTGGGGTACAGGGCTTTGACTTCCTCCAGTGGCAGGTAGTGATAGACCATGCTCAACCGCATGCCGGCGAGGCCATCGGTCAACGACCGTGTTTCACCTTCACGTGTCACCAGAACCGGCTGATCCACGGCATAGGGTTCGGACAGGGCAATTTCGGTGTTGTGTGCCTCAAACCCGTTGGCCGTCCCGAGAAGGTCAACCTTGCCATTCTCCAGTGCCTCGATGGCAGCCCCTCTGGAAGCGAAGCGCTGGACCCGGACAGGCAAACCGGTGGAGGTGCCAAGGATGCCAGCGTAATCGGCCGTGAAACCTTCATAGTCACAGCCGCTGAGTGTCAGGTCGAAGGGCGGATAATCCGGAGCTGACGTACCCAGTACCAGTTCGCGTTTGTCCTTGAGCCATTGTTGTTGTGAGGCATCCAGCTGGAGTTCCAGGCGCCCGGCTGTTGAGCGACTCAGCAAGGCATAGGTTTCACCGCCCTGCGCCGCAAACAATGAAGTGCTCAGGCACAGGCCTGTGATCAGGAGTATCAGGCAGTCCTTCAAGCGACAGGGCATCGTATTTCTCACACCAAGGCGTTGCGTTTGGCCATTTCGATGAGTTCGACCAGGGATTTGGCTTTGAGCTTTTGCATCAGGCGTTTTTTGTAGGTGCTGACTGTCTTGTTGCTCAGGAACATGCCTTTGGCAATTTCCTTGTTGGTGCGACACTGTGCAAATAGTTGCAACACCATCAGTTCCCGGTCGTTGACGGACTTGAACAATTCCAGTTCGGCCCAACGTGCATCATCGCCCCGTACGGGGTTCAACGCTTCGCTTGGGAAATAGTTGTAACCTGACAATACCGCTTTTATTGCGCTGACCAGTTCGCTGAGTTCTTCCTGTTTGCAAACATACCCGGAAGCACCTGATTGCATACAGCGAATACCGAAAAGTGTCGGGCATTGTGCAGTTAATACCAATGTTTTCAGCGGGGTGCTCATGGCGTTGAAACGGGCAAGCACTTCCAGACCGTCGAGTTTGGGAATACTGATGTCCAGAATCACCAGGTCAGGCATGCACTCACGAACCATCTGCATGGCATCGACCCCGTTATCCGTTTCACCAACGACTTTAAAACCTTCGTGTTCAAGCAGCATACGAACGGCAAGTCGGATGACAGGGTGATCGTCGACGATAAAAACGGAGTTCATAATCAAATCCCATGCGAGCTCAAATAAAGCGCGCACCTTAGCTCAGATAATTGAGGTCACGTACGAACAGGTGTCGCTGTAGCAGCAATATAGGAATAATCCTACAAGCGATAAAGAATGGGCTTACGCATCAACTAGGTTTTCATGAGGAAATGGGGAAGTTGTTTATTTCGTGTTGCCGTTTTTATTGTGCGGTTAGTGGTGTTTTATTGTTTTGTTTTTTTATGGCTAAACTTGCCGTGGTGTTGAGGTCAATAGTTGTATGAATTCAGCTTGTTTCAGAGGTTTTATCAAATGTCCGAGCAGTGGAAGTTTATGGGAGTTTGCCGAGCTTTCAATTCCATCCAGTTCTTCTGGTGTCAAACTACTTAGAAGAATAGCTTTTTTTATCATCCCACATTGACTGGCGAGTTCTACCAGATCAATCCCGTCCATATCGGGCAGGCACTGGTCGCACAAAAGAAGATCGAACGGTTGTTCAGCGCGAAGCATTTCCCGTAGTGCGCCTTGGGCACAATCGGTTGTGATCAATTGGGTGAAGCCGAAACTTTCCAGCAAGTATTGAGTTGCCCTGAGCTGAAAGGGATGGTCTTCGACCAGCAAGATGCGCAGATTGCCTTTGATCATGGTATTCACGCTTATTTTGTAGAACAAAGTAATCGTGATTGTTTCGCGTCAGCATCGGACAATCGATCAGTTCACTCGACATCCGTTGTAGGGATATTCAGCGGGCGTTGAATGCACTTGGGTGTTTCGGGGCTGATCGGCCATTACAGGCGACGTAATGGCTGATCATCCGATTTCACTCAGTGGCTTGAGCGGCCGGTCATTTCCAGCGCCATATCGCTGGCATAGCTGTCGGTCATGCCGGCGATGAAGTCGATCATTCGAAGAAACGAAGTGTGCAAAGGGCCGTTGGGATCAGGCGCGTTGTTGCCCAGCAAATCGAGAATCCGCCGACTCTTGAACGACGGTGTTCGACCGTTATGCTGCTCCAGTGCGGCACCGCAGAACGCGTTGAGCAAGATTTCGAGCGTCGTGTAGGCGCCGATTTCGTGGAGGGTCTTGCGTTTGTCCTGGAAGATTTTTTTGCGCGCCATGTCTTTGGCATTCAAGACACAACGCTTGGCGGGGCCGTGCATGTGCTCCACCAGATCCCCGGGCAGCGTACCGGCCAGCAATGAATCCTGCTGCTCGACAAAGGCGCGGGCGGCGGCGTTGGTCAGGTGCTCGATGGCTTTACCGCGCAGGATCGCCAGTTTGCGTCGACGTGAATCCTTGGGGCCAAGCTGGCGATAGGTTTCCGGCAGATCGTCACCCACCAGGTCCAGCAAAAGGGACTCGACTTCGGCGTATTCCAGCAACTCCATTTCCAGGCCGTCTTCCAGATCGATCAAGGCATAGCAGATGTCGTCGGCCGCTTCCATCAGGTACACCAGCGGGTGGCGTGCCCAGCGTTGTTCCTCCAGTTGAGGCAGGCCGAGCTTCTGGGCGATCTGTTCCAGCAGCGGCAGTTCGCTCTGGTAGCAACCGAACTTGTGTTTCTTGTAACCCAGCGAATCGGCATGTTTGGCCGTCCATGGGTATTTCAGATAAGTGCCGAGGGTGGCATAGGTCAGCCGCGTGCCTCCGTCGAACTGGTGGTATTCCAGCTGAGTCAGGACCCGAAAGCCTTGGGCATTGCCCTCGAAATTGAGAAAGTCATTGCGCTCGGCTTCGCTCATCGCATCCAGCCAGCCGCGGCCGGCAGCCTGCTGGAACCAGTGGCGAATCGCATCTTCACCCGAATGTCCGAACGGCGGGTTGCCGATGTCATGAGCCAGGCAGGCCGATTGCACCACCATTCCCAGATCGCTGGGTTCGCACCAGTCGGGCAGGGCGCTACGGATCGTTTCGCCGACGCGCATACCCAGCGATCGGCCGACGCAACTGACTTCCAGCGAGTGCGTCAGGCGCGTATGGATATGGTCGTTGCTGGACACCGGATGCACTTGGGTCTTGCGTCCGAGGCGACGGAACGCGCCTGAGAAAATGATCCGGTCATGGTCTTTGTGAAAAGGGCTGCGGCCGAGCTCTTGCGGGCTGTGCAGCGGTTTTCCAAAGCGTTCGCGGGTAAGCAGGGTATGCCAATCCAAGGCTGGTTCTCTCCGTCAGGTGACTGATGGCCTAGCTTCCCGGTTCGCACCACGACCTGCAAGTAGCGTGAACCGTTCTACAGTCCGACGGCATCGATATCGATAAGTAGCAAGCGTTCGCCATTGTCGAAAAACTGTCCCGCCGTCAGGCAGTACTGATTGCTGGTGGCGTCGCGATAGGTGTTGGACAGGGTCAGTCGGCGCTCGTCCCAACCCTCTGCAAGCAAGTGATAGAAGTAGGGACGCCAGGACCAGTTGTGGCCCAGGTAACGGTTGTCGGCGACCCAGCCGTTGTTGCGCCACTCCAGGTTCGGCGTCAGTTGCGTACCGTGGCGATCGCATTGATAGAAGCGTAACAACCAGGGGAAAGCATCCAGTTGCGGCAAGGCGCTTAGAGGGGCGCGGGCCTGCGCCCAATTTTGCAGAATTGCCATCAGTTCACTGAGTTGTTGACGCATGACCATCAGCCGACCGCGTTCCGTCAGTTTCTGCTGAACATAGCGTTGACGCAGTTGCGCAAATTGTTTGACGAAGGCCTCGGTGGCAAAGAATTGCTCTTGCGCCCCGGCGAACAGAAAACCCTGAACGTAGCGTGATCCGCATTCGAGGGCAAAGTTGAGTTGAGCGTCGGTTTCCACACCCTCGGCAATAATCCAGCAACCGGTTTTCTCGGCCATTTGCGCCAGGGCCTTGACCACGTCGCTGCTCGGTCCGCCCAGTGCAGCAGCCTGGAACAGGCGCATGTCGAGTTTGAGGATGTCCGGTTGCAGCGCCAGAACGCGGTCGAGTTGAGAGTAACCGGCACCGAAATCATCGATGGCAATTCGCGCTCCAGCCTGCCGGTAACGCGCCACTACTTGCGCAAGGCGCTGGATATCACCACCCAGTTCGGTGATCTCGAAGACTATTCGCCGTGGGTCGACATCGTGCCTGTCCAGTTGCTTGAGGCTCGGAAGCGGTTGCTCCGGGCGCAGGCGACTGATCCAGCGAGGCGACATGTTCAGGCTCAGAAACCAGTCGGAGGGCGCCTCATGCAACCGGCTCAAAGCGTTGTCGCGCAACTGGCGGTCGAGACGCCGAAGGGCGACGGCGTTGCTTCTGGGGTCGGCGAACAACGGTCCCACGGACGCCAGTTGGCCGTCGGCCTGACGCAGACGACCCAGTGCTTCGACGCCGGCGATTCGGCCGGTCGCGGTATCGATGAACGGCTGAAAGCAGGCGAGCGGTTGCCCGTCGATCACAAGGCCTCCTTAGTAGATCTTGTTTTTGGGATTGGCCTGGGTACCGGGTAGGCACGCAGGATTGAACCCCTCGATAAAGAGGTTCATCCCGCGGTTGTTGCAAGAATGCAGCCAGCTAGTGGCCGTTTAGTGTTTGCGCGAGGAGCCCTGCATGATCAACTTGATCAGAGGCCCCAGCGTGGTGCCGAGCCGGACCAGGCGCGTCAGGCTGCTGATGCCGCCGCCATGTTTTGCACCCTTGCCGGTCAGAAAACCGAGCAGTGTCACGGCGGCCACGCCCCACAGCGGGGCATGCTTGATGCCGAAACCGTCTTGCAGGTTTTGCGTCATGCCGCGAACACGCTGCAGGGGTTGCAGCAGTTGCGCGGACTCGTGGCGAATTTCCTGGCGATGCATTTCCATGCGCAGGCGGATCAACGCTTTGCGCATTTCGGTGCGCGAACTGTTGGCTGGGAGTTCAGGCAGGCTCATGGCAGCAGGCGCTCCCGATCATTGGCCAGTTCTTCCAGGGTGCCATGGAAGGGCGAGGATTCATCGAAAATCGCCGCTCTCAAGCGCATGCCGCAGAAGATTGCCGCGAGTGTATAGAACACGCAAAGCCCGATGATGGCCGCCAGGCGATAGGTGTCCCAGAACAGGATCAGCACCAGCGTCGACAGCCCCACCAGCAACAGCAAGGCAAACACCAACGCCAAGCCTGCAAACAGCAGCAGGCTTACCGTGCGCGCCTTTTGCTCCTGCAGTTCGATGCCGAACAGTTCGACATGACTGTGCAGCAAGCCAAGGAAGGCGGCACCCAGACGCCGCGGTGAGGAGTTTGGGCCAGTCTCGGACGAACCGGATTCACCGATCGCCATATCAGCGCCGCGTCGCCAGCAGACCAATCAGGAAACCCACACCGGCCGCAATCCCGACCGATTGCCAAGGGTTGGCCTGGACATAATCCTCTGTCGCGGTGACGGCTGCCTTGCCGCGCTCGCGCAGGGAATCTTCGGTCAGTTTCAAGGTTTCGCGTGCACGCAGCAGACTGTCGTGGATCTGGTCTCGCAACTCGTCAGCCTGATCACCGGCCAGGGACGCGGTGTGTTCCAGCAACCGTTCGGTGTCGCTGACCAGTGTCTGAAAATCGCTCATCAGGATTTCTTGAGCAGTCTTTGCCTTGATGCTGGCCATTGGTGATCTCCATAAGTGGCTTCTGAAACGTTCGAGTATGAGCCTTGCGCGAAGGTTCAGTACAAATGACTGGTACAACTTTTGCTGTGTCGTGGTGCGCCAGCCTGCGCGGTTGCGCTGTTGCTGGGCATGATTTCCGTAAAACCTTAACTCAAACAATCGAAACCCGCGTCATTGTCCGGTTCCGATCGGCCTGGACGAACCCTGTGCTCCAAAGCGGTTCATCGGGAGCGACCTGCTTGGTTCAAGAGGTCGCAACTTGGTGCATGGATTGCCCGCGTGAACTGCTTTGGTGCTTTTTTCAGCCTTAAGGTCTGCCAAATCCATGGAAAATATTCAAAGTGCTGTGGACAGCCTGGTCCATAGCTCCAATACCTTATTCATTCTGATCGGCGCGGTCATGGTTCTGGCCATGCACGCCGGTTTTGCCTTCCTGGAAGTCGGAACGGTCCGGCAAAAAAACCAGGTCAACGCATTGTCGAAAATCCTCAGCGACTTCGCGATTTCAACCCTGGCTTACTTCTTTATAGGCTATTGGATTTCCTACGGCGTCACCTTTATGCAACCGGCGGCGGTCATCAATGCCGATCACGGTTACGGTCTGGTGAAATTTTTCTTTTTGCTGACCTTCGCTGCGGCGATCCCGGCGATCATTTCCGGAGGCATCGCCGAGCGTGCGCGCTTCGTTCCGCAGCTGTGCGCAACCGCACTGATTGTGGCGTTCATTTACCCCTTCTTCGAAGGCATGATCTGGAACGGCAACTTTGGTTTTCAAGCCTGGTTGCTGGCGCGCTTTGGCGCCGGTTTCCATGACTTCGCCGGCTCCGTAGTGGTCCATGCCATGGGTGGCTGGCTGGCACTGGCCGCGGTGTTGTTGCTCGGACCGCGCAATGGGCGGTATCGCGAAGGGCGGTTGGTCGCGTTCGCGCCATCGAGCATTCCCTTCCTGGCGTTGGGCTCGTGGATTCTCATTGTCGGCTGGTTCGGCTTCAACGTGATGAGTGCGCAAACCTTGCAAGGGGTCAGCGGGCTGGTGGCGGTCAATTCGTTGATGGCCATGGTCGGGGGCACGGTGGCGGCCTTGATTGTCGGCCGTAACGACCCCGGCTTTTTGCACAACGGCCCATTGGCCGGATTGGTGGCGATTTGTGCAGGCTCCGACTTGATGCATCCGGTGGGCGCGCTGTTGACGGGCGCTATCGCCGGGGCGCTGTTCGTCTGGTGCTTTACCGCCGCGCAAGGTAAATGGCATATCGACGATGTGTTGGGTGTCTGGCCGTTGCATGGCCTGTGTGGTGTGTGGGGTGGCATTGCCTGCGGGATCTTTGGCCAGACCGCGCTGGGCGGTTTGGGCGGCGTGAGCCTGATCAGCCAGTTGATCGGTACTGCGCTGGGCGTGGTCGTGGCATTGGCCGGCGGCTTTGCGGTGTATGGCGCCATCAAGGCGTTTCACGGTTTGCGCCTGAGTCAGGAAGAAGAGTATTACGGCGCGGATTTGTCGGTGCACAAGATCGGCGCTGTCAGTCAGGATTGACTCAGCGTTCATCGTCCGCCGCTCCAGGATAAAACCCGTGCAGCAGGCGATAACGATCACGCCGCACCTGATCGACCCGGTCTTGCACGTGCGGACCGGGCAGGCCCAGCAGGATCAATGCATGAGAGGCCAGCATCAAGCTGGACTCGAGTAGTTCCGGCACCACTTCGCTGGCGCCGGCGGCCTTCAGTTCGCTCAATTGGCTGTCGTCGCGGGTCCGTACCAGGATCGGCACGTCCAGGTTGTATCGGCGTGCTTCTTTGAGGATCTGCAAAGCGATATCGGAATTGTCCACCGCGATCACCAGCAGTCTCGCGCGCTCAAGCCCAACGGCGACGAGCAGTTCGCCTCGGCGTGAGTCGCCGTAATGCACACAGCTTTCATTGACGGCTGCTTCCTGAACGCGCACCGGATCGTTATCAAGAGCAATGTAAGGTTGTTGCTCATGGCTGAGAAAACGGCCGATGGTTTGGCCGACACGGCCGTACCCGCAAATCACCACATGGTTGCTCAGTCTGGCATTGAGGGCGCTGATCTCTTCGAGCTTCGCCTCTTCGTTGGGCTTGCGATGCAGGCGCATGGCAATGTGTGGCGCGGCTCGCAGCAGTAAGGGCGTCATCAGCATCGAACAGAATGTCGCAGCCAGCAGCAGCCCACCGAGGCTGGCGGGCATCAACTGGTTTAGCTGCATCTGCGCCATCAGGGCAAAGCAGAACTCGCCGCCCTGGGCCAGTGCCAGGCCGCTGCGCCACGCGGTTTCACTGTCGCTGCCGCGTCGCTTGACCAGCAGCGCAACCACACAACCCTTGATCATCAGCAATCCCAGGGTCATCGCCAGAATCAGCACGCCATGGCTGGCAAACAGTTGCACGTCGATCAACATGCCGATGCTGACAAAAAACAAGCCGAGCAGAATGTCGCGGAACGGGCGTATATCGGCCTCGATCTGATGCCGGTAATGACTTTCGCCTAACAGCATACCGGCCAGGAAAGCCCCCAGCGCGGGGGAGAGGCCGAGCATGTGCGTCAGTGAAGCTGTCATCAGCACGATCACCAAAGCCAGTAACACAAACAGTTCGGCGGAACGCGCTGCGGCCACCTCATGGAACAGCCTCGGCAGAAGCCAACGGCTGGCCAACATCAGACCGAAAAACAACGCGGCAGTCTTGCCCAGTGTCAGCGGCAGCGCCCAAAACCAGGCCTGTTCGCTATTGCCGGCGAACACCGGCACCAGGGTCAACAGCAGTACAGCCACGACGTCCTGGAACAGCAACACAGCGATCGCATTCTGGCCGTGGCTGCTGAAAATCTCACCGAGACTGCCCAGCTCCTTGCTGACGATCGCGGTCGACGAAAGCGATAATCCGGCACCCAGCAACAATGCGGGCGCGACTGGCATCCCAAATAGCATCAGCAAACCGCCCAGAACAATCCCGGAGCCCAGCACCTGCAGGCTACCCAGACCAAACACCACCCGGCGCAGGGCGAGCATTTTCGATAGCGAAAACTCCAGCCCCAGGGAAAACAGCAGGAAAACCACCCCCAGTTCGGCGAGGTCCGGCAGTTCTTCACTTTCATTCACCCAGTTGAATGCGGTCGGTCCGATCATCAACCCAACGCACAGGTAACCCAGCACGGGCGGCAATCGCAGCCGCTGGAACAGCGCAATGACCACTAGGGAGGAGGCGAGGATGATCAACAGGTTGGCGAACACGAGAGCTCCAGAGGCGGGCAGGGCTTTTCAAGCGTAGAGGGCAAACAGAACATCAGCATCGGGTAAATGCCGGTGAAGGCGACTGATGTGCGTCAGGGTTTTGCAGCCATCCTCGTGGTCGCGGGCTATAGGCCAGGAAACTCAATGGCTCGACGGTTTTTCAGGGCAGGCCTAGAATGATTACTTAATTTTTTTGGTTGAGCCCTCATGCTTCCTGAATGTCAGTTGTTCGGCACCTTGGGGTGTCACCTCTGTGAAGTCGCCGAAGCCATGCTGATGGAGTTTGTCGAGCGTGGCCTGTTGGTGGAACTGGTGGATATCGCTGAGGATGAAACCTGGTTCGAGGCCTACAGCTTGCGCATCCCGGTATTGCGACGGGTTGATACAGGGGCCGAGCTGGGCTGGCCGTTCAGTGCCGATGAGGTAGTGGCATTCCTGCGGTAACGGTTTTCACGGCAACGATGTTCCCGCCTGTCGAACTTTACGATGGATCCTCTTGGCTAAAAGGATCGTATTCGGATACTGTATGCGCATACAGTTATTCGCAATGCAGCCTTGCGGTCGCCGGTTACCCGGTTCGAACGTGCAGGTTCAGGCGTGAGAGGGATGAATCGTGGTCAATGTCGAGCAGTTGAAAAGCAGCGTTAACCGGATGTCGGTGGACGTGGTAAGCGAGGCAGTCCTCGAATTGCGTCTGGACGGTTTGGTGACGGAAGGGAAAACACCGTTCAACAAAGTCCATTTCAATACCTGCTTTGCTGAAATCGAAGCCTTGTTTCAGCGCGCCGGCTATCACCGTCAACTGGACGTCGTCGGTTATCAGGGCTTGTTGTATGCGCTGTATGATCCAGCACGCTGGGAAGCCGTCGATGTGTTGCGCTGGCTCAAGGAGTACACCGAGGCCGCGGCGAGTAAGCAGATTCCGGCCTGAATATTCTCTGCTAGGTTCGACCCCGCTGCTGTTGGATAATGTCGCCCTGCACAGAGGGTTAGAACGTTCGTATGTCCACTTCATCTTTTTCAGCCGCACACAGCCAGGCCAGCACGCTCTACTTGCCTCCAGGCCCGTGGCAGACCGTACTCGATTGTCTGTGTGAACACTTCAGCGCCATCAGCCGTGATCAATGGCTGGATAGAGTTGCCCGTGGCCGCGTTCTCGACGGGCAGGGTGCACCTATCGCCCTGGATCTGCCGTACAAGGAAGGTTTGCGGATTCACTATTTTCGCGAAGTGCCGGACGAAAAACCTATCCTGGTGACGGAGACGATTCTGTATGCGGATGAACATCTGGTGGTGGCAGATAAGCCACATTTTCTCCCGGTGACACCGGCCGGTGAGTACGTGGAGCAGACATTGCTGAGACGGCTGATCCGCCGTCTGGATAATCCGCACCTGGTGCCGCTGCATCGCATTGACCGGCATACCGCTGGCCTGGTGCTGTTTTCCGCCAACCCACAAAGTCGCTCGGCGTATCAATCCCTGTTTCCAACCCGGCAGATTGAAAAGCGCTACGAGGCCATTGCCAGGGCATTACCTGACCTGAATTTTCCGCTGATCCATAAAAGCCGACTCATTGATGGCGAGCCATTCTTCCGCATGCAGGAGGGGCCGGGCGCCAGCAACACCGAGACGGCAGTGGAGGTCAGGGAGAAAAATGGCGATCTGTGGCGTTACGGCCTCTATCCCGTGACGGGCAAGAAGCATCAGTTACGTGTGCACATGACAGCCTTGGGCGCGAGTATCTGCAACGACCCGTTTTATCCCGAGGTCATCAAGGACGCGGAAGACGACTACGCCAATCCTTTGAAACTGCTGGCGCAAGGGTTGAAGTTTGTCGATCCGGTGACCGGGAAGGAACGAGAGTTCGAGAGCGCAATCACTCTGCAATGGTGATCGCGGTTCGGAAAAAATCGAATTTCCACGCGGGTTTACAGTCATTTGAACAGGCACCACGAATGTGGCGTTCAATGATCTCGGTACCGCCATTGCGTCTCCCAGGCAGTGCCGAGACTTTCCAAGCCAGGAGATACTCATGAAACGTACCGTTTTTGCTGGAATGTTCATTTGCGCTGCAATGTTGGCCTCTCCCGCTTTTGCTGCGGACAGCGATCTTTGCACCATCAAGCTCCAGGAACTCAAGGACAAAGTCACCAGCCTGCCAGCGACGTCCGAAAACACCACGATGGAAATCAAGCGGATGCAGGCAAGTGCTGAAGCGGCCCGGGCAGCCAATGATGACAAAAAGTGCATCACCGAGGCCACGCAGGCGCTGACTCGGGCGGATAAACTGAACAGCGAGCCGAATCCGTAGCCTCTCGTACTTAAACAGCAAACAAAAAAAATGCCCCGACTGATCGGGGCATTTTTGTATCCGGCGATACCTCTAGGATTACAGCTCCTTGACGGTGCGAACCTGATCCTTGTTGATGCGGGTCTGCTTGCCATCCAGCTGTTCGAATTCGTAGAAGCCCGATTCGTCATCGTAGTTTGGCGTGTCGACGGCCTGGATTTCGCGACCGTCATTCAAGGTGATCACTGTAGGCGATGCGCAGCCGGCGAGGGTAGCGAGGCCCAGTGCGAGCATGAAAGTGGCGAGGGTCCGTTGAGTCATGGGTGTGTCTCCGAAAATGAATTCTTTTGGTTACTGAGCTTGAGACGTAAACAGCGCCTGCAAGTTCCTTGGGTAGTGTCAGTCTGACACAGTGTTGTGCGTGCTTAACAGTTCCGGCGTGTTCAGGTTGGCCAGACGCGGGTCATTGTCGGGGCACTGCAAGGCAATCGCGCCCAGCTTGCGCATCACTCGCCCCGGGCTGCGTTCACCCTCGTGCCAGGCAGTCTCAAAGTCCGCGCGAAGTGCCACAGGGATAACGCATAGCAACGGTTCCCAGTGCTCGTCATGCCACAACATCAAGGGTTTGTCTGGATGCCGGCTGGCGGTTTCGCGCATGTTGGCAAGCAGGGCAGCATCGATGCGTGGCACGTCACAAGGCAATACCAACAGATGCGTATGCCGCGCTGCTTTCAGGCCAGCACGAATCCCGGCCAGAGGCCCTGGAAAGTCACCTTCATCGTCATGCACCAACTGGTCGGCGTAGGCGGCGTACTTTTCCTGATTGCGATTGCAGGAAATGATCAGGTCATCGCTCAGGGGGCGGGTCTTGCGATGCAAATGCGCAATCAGCGGCTCGCCGTGCCACTCCAGTAACCCTTTATCCTGACCGCCCATCCGTTGGCCCCGCCCGCCTGCCAGGAGCAGAATGGAGCAGGGCGGCAAGTGTGAAATCGACGTCATGGCAGTTCTCCATGGGGGCGGCGAAAAAAGGGGGCGCTGTGATATAACACCGGGCTGATTCTCCTACAACTGGACGAGCCTATGAAAGCCAAGGCTGATGTACCTTTCGCACCGCTGAACATTGCGGTTTTGACGGTCAGCGACACCCGTACCCTGGAAACCGATACCTCAGGCCAAGTCTTCGTTGACCGTTTGACGGCGGCCGGCCATAACCTGGCTTCCCGTGTACTGCTCAAAGATGATCTCTACAAAATTCGTGCGCAAGTCGCCAACTGGATTGCCGACGATGTCGTGCAGGTCGTGCTGATTACGGGCGGCACAGGTTTTACCGGCCGCGACAGTACCCCGGAAGCGGTGAGTTGCCTGCTCGACAAACAAGTGGATGGTTTCGGCGAACTGTTCCGGCAGATTTCCGTCGCGGACATCGGCACCTCAACAGTCCAGTCCCGCGCCTTGGCTGGTCTGGCGAATGGCACGCTGGTCTGCTGCTTGCCAGGTTCGACCAACGCGGTGCGTACCGGTTGGGATGGCATTCTTGGCGAGCAGTTGGATTCTCGCCATCGCCCATGCAACTTCGTCACCCATTTGAAACAGGCTGCTGCTTGTGAATCCCGTGGGTAAGCCGGGCAAGACCGGCAGTCTGATGCCGGTCGAGACAGCACTGGCGCGTTTGCTGGAGATGGCCGACGCCACAAGCATTCCGGAGCGTGAGCGCTTGCCATTGGCTCAGGTTCAAGGGCGTGTGCTGGCGGATGATCTGCTGTCGACACTTGATCTCCCGCCGTGGCCCAACAGCGCCATGGACGGCTATGCCTTGCGCATGGCTGACTGGACCGGCGAGCCGCTGGTTGTCAGCCAGAAGATTTTTGCCGGTCAGGCCCCCGCCCCATTGCTGCCTGGGACCTGTGCACGGATCTTCACAGGGGCCCCCGTGCCTGCCGGGGCTGACTGTGTCGAAATGCAGGAAAATGCCCAAGTCCAGGCAGACGAGCGGGTCGCGTTTACCGAAGCCATGACCCTGGGGCAAAACATTCGACCCCAAGGGCAGGAAACGACGGTCGGAGAACTGATTTTGCCGGCGGGCACGCGCCTGGGACCCATCGAGCAAGGTTTGGCCGCGTCGTTGGGTTGCGCCGAACTGGATGTGGTTCGCAAGATTCGCGTTGCGGTTCTGTCCACTGGCGATGAATTGATTGAGCCGGGACAGGCGCTTGGCCCGGGGCAGATCTATAACAGCAACCGGGTATTGCTCTGCAGTTGGTTGCAGCGCTTGGGTTGCGAAGTGATCGACGCCGGTATTCTTCCTGACGATCTGGTCACCACGCGTGCGCGACTCGGCGAGCTGAAAAATGTCGATCTGATTCTCTCGACCGGCGGCGTATCGGTGGGTGAGGCTGATTTTCTGGGCATTGCCTTGCGGGAGGAAGGCGAGTTGAGTTTGTGGAAGCTCGCCATCAAACCGGGCAAGCCACTGACATTCGGGCATTTCCGTGGCGTTCCGGTCATCGGCCTGCCGGGTAACCCTGCGTCGACCCTGGTGACCTTTGCTTTGCTGGCCAGGCCGTATCTGTTGCGGCGTCTGGGCGTCAAGGATGTCGAGCCGCTGAAAGTGCAAGTGCAAGCTGGTTTTGATTGGCCAATCGCCGGCAGCCGACGCGAATACTTGCGCGGTCGTCTTGAGAGCGGCCGGGCGATTATCTACAAAAATCAGAGTTCTGGCGTGCTGCGCAGTGCCGCCTGGGCTGATGGACTGGTTGAGGTGATGGAAGGTCGCACGCTGGTTGCAGGCGATAGCGTCAGCTTCATTCCGTTGAGTGAAGTACTGGTTTGATTCCTACAGCGGCTACGTCTCGCAAGCCCGGTTAATCAAACCGGGTTTTGCGTTTTTGGCTGCCCGACTTAATGAGCCAGAAGCAGTGTAACGAGCTGATCGAAACGGCTGTTGGCGATCCAGCCCAGGAGCCCCAGCACCACGGCCGTACCACCAGCAGAATAGGCGAGCCTGTGTTTGATGGACTTGACGTCACTGCGCACTTCTTCCATGTCCTTACGAATGTATTTGAGGTGTGTCTCCATCTCAACGACGCGAGGTTCCATATCAACTTCTCCCTTGGTTTTTTTGCTGCTTGCGAAATCAGCCTGAAGATTGGCGCGTTTTTCAGCGAACGGTATGACCGGCATCACTGGCATTCTGATGTCATGGTTTTGCATGGCACGTCCTTGTGTGTCCTGCTGATGATTAAAATCCGTGGACACCAAAGTGGACCAATCACGGTTGTGGGTCAATTGAGCCGATTCCTCAGGTTTTGTAAGAAAAGTCCCGACGTGTAGGACTGCAAGGTCGGCAGTCAGAAAAAATTCAGCCGCAAGCGACTTTTAGGTGGGGTGGCGAGGTCAACATCTCTCGTACGCCATTCAATTCCGGGAGTGACACCATGAGCGAACGCAAGGCGCTGTTGATTCTGCATGGCAAGCAGGCGCTCAACGAGGACGTGCGCACTGCCGTTCAAAGCAAGCGTGAACAAGGCTGGGAGCTCGCTGTTCGGCTGACCTGGGAGGCAGGCGACGCACAGCGCCTGGTGGATGAGGCGCTGGCCGCAGGCTACCAGCAGATCGTGGCGGGCGGGGGTGACGGCACGTTGCGCGATATTGCCGAGGCCATGGCTGCGCATTCGACGCGGGCGAGCCTGGCGCTGATGCCGCTGGGCACCGCCAACGATTTTGCCCGCGCCGCCGGCGTTCCACTGGAGCCCGCTCAGGCCCTGGACCTTTTGGACGTCGCGCCGAGTGCCATTGATCTGGGAGAGGTCGGCGGGCAGGTGTTTCTGAACATGGCCACCGGGGGATTTGGCAGTCAGGTCACCGCCAATACGTCCGAGGATCTTAAAAAGGTGCTCGGTGGCGCGGCGTATCTGTTCACTGGCCTGTCACGGTTCAGCGAGCTTCACGCCGCCTATGGCGAATTGCAGGGTCCGGATTTTCACTGGAGCGGTGAGCTGTTGGCGCTGGGCATCGGCAATGGCCGGCAGGCGGGCGGTGGGCATGTGCTATGTCCGCAGGCCCTGGCGGATGATGGCTTGCTCGATATCAGCATCTTGCCGGCGCCCCAGGAAGTAGTGGAAACCTTGAAAAACTTGCTCGCCGATGGGTTCGGCATCGACAGCATGTTCGTGCGGGCCCGCCTTCCGTGGGTTGAGATCAAGGTGGCTGAAGGTTTGTACATCAACCTCGATGGCGAACCGCTGGAGGGTGACAGTCTGCGCTTCTCGGCGCGACCGGGGGCGCTGCGTGTGCATCTACCGAAAGATTCACCGCTGTTGAGCGCAAATGACGCGGTCAGTCGTCCAGACTGATGATCTGCTCGCGCACGGCAAACAGCACCAGGCCTGCCACATCATAAATCTGCAGGCGTTTCATGATCTGCGAGCGGTGGGTTTCGACGGTCTTGACGCTCAAGCCCAGGCCATTGGCAATTTCCCGGGTGGATTTTCCGCGAACGATCAACCGCAGGATTTCCAGCTGGCGGGCCGTCAGGTTATGCGAGTCCGCAGGCTCCGGGTTTTTCTGGGTTCGGGTCAGCGCCTGGTTGATCACGGTGTGAGCGATGGCCGGGCTGAGGTAGCGCTCATTGTTACGCAAGGCTTCCAGCGCGTGCTCCAGCTCGGTCGCAGTGGTGTCCTTGAGCAGATAGCCGTGGGCACCGGATTCCAGCGCCTGCATGATCAGCGCCGGGTCGGTGTGCATCGACAGGATCAGCACTTTGCTCTGCGGACGGATCCGTTTGAGTTGCTGCAAGGCTTCAAGGCCACCGGTCTGCTTCATGGAAATATCCAGCAGCACGATATCCGGGGACAGGTGCTCGACCATTTCGAGCAACTGTGAGCCGTCATTGGCCTCGCCAATGACGGCATAGCCAGGAAGGTCCAGCACCAGGGCGCGCACGCCAGCCCTGATCAGCGAGTGGTCATCCACCAGAAGTAAGTTACAAATCAATGCATAGCCTTATTCGTACTGGCCCGTTCCAGCGCGCGGGGCGCCCAGGGGAAGAGAGCTTCGATTTGGGTGCCTTTGCCCGGTTCGCTGGTAACGGTCAACGTTCCGCCTAATTGGGTGATCCGTTCCGACATGCCGGCCATTCCGCGTTGGCCCTCACGACCCGGATCAATGGCGGGTGCGAAACCCTGACCATCGTCACTGATCAACAGGCTCAGGCCCTGGGGCAATCGCTTGAGGCAGACCAGCAGGTTCTTGGCCTCGGCATGGCGCAGAATGTTGGTGGTTGCTTCCTGGGTAATCCGAAAGGCCGCGACGGCCATTTCTTCCGGAATACCGGTCAGGCGCTGGTGGCACTCCAGGCTCCAGTGCACCGGGGAGTTGGCCAGCGTCTTGAGCAAGTGCGCACGCAGACTGGCTTCAAGCCCCAGGCTGGTCAATTGCCGGGGATTAAGAATGGCCGATACGTCGCGCACTTTGGCGAGGGTCTCTTCCAGCGTGTCGCAAAGGACCGCACATTGTCCCTGAAGCTCTTCGGGCATGCGGCGCTTGAGCCAGTCACTTTGCAGTTTCGCAGCGGTGAGCAACTGACCGATGTCGTCATGCAGTTCACGGCTGAGTCGGTGACGCTCGTTTTCCTGGACTTGCAGCAAGCGGTCGGCCAGCTCCTGCGGTTGAAACTTGATCGACTTGCGGGACAGCCGATATTGCACCCAGACACAGCCTAGGGCCGCGACATCCAGAATCAACAGGCCCAGGGGCAGGTGAGTGGACAGGCCATAAATGAGCAGGCTGCCGAACGTCGAGCAGGCACACAGCAATAGCGTGAACCGGCGAGCGTTTTCTCGTGAGGGTGGCCACATGGTGATCGACTTGAGGCAGGCATACATAGCGGATGGAGCCAATGGAGGTTCGCTGCGGGCAGACCGGTCATCCTGGCTGACGGATCTCTGTTTTGTAGTGTTGTGCATCGGCTTCAACGGTGCTTACTTTCTGAATGAGAAATCCAGCCTGAAACTTGATCGCTGAAGTCGGCGACAATCACATTGCCATTTATTGACGTCAACTAATGGGCGGCATAATAGCACCTAACATACCGTTGGTCGCGCTCGTGATATATGTCCATGGAGTCAGGAAATACGCATGCTGGACGGTAGTTCCACAATGGAAAAAGTGTGGTCGCTTGCGTTGCGCAGATACCCTTGATCATCGGGTGTTTGCCCCGTTAACACCAGGTAAAACCCTGGTTCGGGCAGGCAGGAAAAATGTTGAAAGAAATAGCTGATTGTTCAAGTGTGTCGTTAATGGATATGTAATGTTCAATAACGACCTGAGCACGCTCAAGTTAATGCGCAACCATGACCGTCAATGATGGAGCGCGGCTCAACTCATCGAATTTAAGCCTGGCGCTCCATATAGGAAACGAGTGTGAACGGCCGGGAATTGACCGGAGGCTGGAACTGCTGTTGACCGACCTGGAAGGCGAAGGCTTCGATCAGGGTCGTCTGTTCGCTTTCGTCGAGGCTGAGCTGGCCGGTCTTCTGATCAATCAACTCCAACTGCCAGGCAATCAGCGTCAGGCAGTCTTTGAGTGCGCCCAGGGCTTCGTCGTGCAGGTCCATGTGATGTTGGGCATGGTTGAGCAGGCCATGGATGTGCAACGAGAACTCTGAAACGGCGGCCAGCGCCAGCGCATCCGCCTTGCTGGCGAGCTTGAGCAGGGTGCTGAGCATGCAGTCGATGGCGTCTTTGTCATTGCTGATCAGTTGCAGATGGCTCAGGCATTCCTCGGTTTTAGCCAGCAGTGTTTCGGCTTCAACGAGAAACTCCGGGACCCGCTTCGCCCACTCTGTGCGATTGTTCGGCATGCTTATCTCCACAACGTCATGTCAAATGAGGGGATGTCGTGTGTGTCGACGAGGACGATGGTCGTCTCGACGTTAGCGGTTCGTCGTGAGATCGCGTTCTGGCCGGCTGCAAGGCTGGCTGGATAAGCCGAAAGGGTAGATGGCCACTTACCTGCGATCGCACACAAAAGCCTGACTCCATTCATGCAATGAGAATGGCGTCACATTAATGGCTATTGGATATCGCGAATATCAGGTTGCACCTGATTGTTGCTAGGGGAATCCCTTACGCAGCGGAACCTAACGCGCAAACGATTGTCGCGGCGCAGGAAAGTAGCAGATGAAAAGACAGCGCCAGTAAAGCATGATGTTAATGTGACATCAATGTTTGAGCGCGGCATTTTGCAGAGGGTCAAGGTCCGGCAAAAACAGCCGATAACCCTCTATCAGTGAATTCACCAGAACAAGCCCAGGAGTGATTGATGGCCGGCATTCTCGATACAGTAGACCAACGTACGCAATTGGTGGGTGAGAATCGCCTGGAAATTCTGATGTTCCGGCTTGCCGGGCGGCAGTTGTTCGCCATCAACGTATTTAAAGTGCAGGAAGTCCTGCAACTGCCGAAGTTGACCTTGATGCCTCAGCGTCATCCGTTTGTGTGCGGTGTGGTCAACCTGCGCGGCCAGACCCTGCCAGTGATCGACCTGTCCCAGGCGATTGGCATGCGTCCGTTGGTGCCCGGTCCCGGCAGCACGATCATCGTCACGGAGTACAACCGCTCGGTGCAGGCATTCCTGGTGGGTGGCGTGGACCGCATCGTCAACATGAACTGGGAGGCGATCCTGCCACCACCGACCAGCGCCGGTCGCCAGCATTACCTGACGGCCATCAGCAAGGTCGACGATCAATTGGTTGAAATCATCGACGTGGAAAAAGTCCTGGCCGAAATCGTTCCGTACAACGCCAAGGTGTCCCGCGACAAACTCGAAGATCCGGTGCTGGAGCGCGCCCGGGGTCGTGAAGTGTTGCTGGTGGATGACTCCAATGTAGCGCTGGCGCAGTTGCGCGACACGCTGGGCCAGCTGGGCGTGAAAATGCACATCGCCAGCGACGGCTTGAAGGCGCTGAACATGCTCAAGGCCTGGGCCGATACGGGCGTGAACATGACCGACAAGTTGCTGATGGTCTTCACCGATGCGGAAATGCCGGAGATGGACGGCTATCGCCTGACCACTGAAATCCGCAACGACCCACGCTTGCGTGGCCTGTATG
Source organism: Pseudomonas azerbaijanoccidentalis (assembly GCF_019145495.1). Classification (GTDB taxonomy): domain Bacteria; phylum Pseudomonadota; class Gammaproteobacteria; order Pseudomonadales; family Pseudomonadaceae; genus Aquipseudomonas; species Aquipseudomonas azerbaijanoccidentalis. Next base: position 175,081 of record NZ_JAHSTU010000011.1, read on the forward strand.
TGGTGCTGCACACCTCGCTGTCCGGCAGCTTCAACGACTCGATGGTCAAGAAGGTCGGCTGCGATAACTTCCTCTCCAAATTCCAGCCGGACAAACTCGTCGACGTGGTGCGCCAGCGCCTGATGCTCGACGCGGTACCCGCCTGAACATGACCCATTTGCAGGCGCTGGTTTGCCGGCGATAGCGATCCAGGGGACGCCATCGCCAGCAAGCTTGCTCCTGCAAGGATCACACCCTCATCTTCAGCTTTGATTCAGTGATCAAGCTCGTATAGGGTGACGCTTTTGCCCACAGGGAGCTGGTCATGCTGCGTTTGAGCGCGCTTTATCGTTATCCGTTGAAATCCGGCAAGGGCGAGATCCTGCAACAGATTGATCTCGACAAGCTGGGGCTGGACGGTGATCGACGCTGGATGCTGGTGGACGAGGCCAGTGGGCGTTTCCTGACCCAGCGCGCCGTGGCGCAGATGAGTCGGCTGTCGGCTTTGTGGAATGCCGAGGGCGGTTTGACGCTCAGTGCGCCGGGTCACGCATCGATCGATATCGCATTACCCGGCCACGATGCCGAGCTGCGCGGAGTGACCATCTGGCGCGACACCTTGCGTGTGCCCGATGCTGGTGACGCGGCAGGCGCCTGGGTCAGTGCGTTCATCGGCAAACCTACGCGTCTGGTGCAAGTACCACTGGACCGCGCGCGGACTACTCAATCGGGCTTCGGCAAGGACGATGATCAGGTTGCCTTCGCCGATGGCTTCCCGCTGTTGTTGATCGGCCAGGCTTCACTCGAAGATATTTCGCAGAAAGTCGGTCGGCCAATGGAAATGTTGCGCTTTCGACCCAACCTGGTGATCGATGGCAGTGAAGCGTATGCCGAGGATGGCTGGAAACGCATACGCATCGGCGATGTCGAGTTCCGCGTGGTCAAGTCGTGTTCACGCTGCATTTTGACCACGATCGACCCGCAAACCGGTGAACGTAGCCACGATCGCGAACCCTTTGCCAGCTTGCAGAAGTACCGCTCCACTGAGGACGGTGCGATGTTCGGCCAGAACCTGGTCAATGACAGCAACGGTCGGCTGGAAGTGGGGATGCCGGTAGAAATCCTCGAATAATTGCCCCGCACAATGAAAAATGCCCGTGTCCAAAAACACGGGCATTTTTTTGTGCTGTGAAAATCCGCGGGTTTAGCCGCGGTATTCGCACAGGTAAGCGGTGTCGACGGCCACTTTCAGCTGGAACTTGCTGTTGGCAGGCACGTTGAACTGGCTGCCGGCGGCGAAGGTTTCCCAGTCGGTGCTGTCGGGCAGCTTGACGGTCAGGGCGCCGGACACCACGTGCATGATTTCACGCTGGGCAGTGCCGAATTCGTATTCGCCCGGTGCCATGACGCCGATGGTCGCCGGACCTTCAGCGGTGCCAAAGGCGATCGACTTGACGGTGCCGTCGAAGTACTCGTTGACTTTAAACATGGGCGATTCCTCGGAAAGGGCTAAAAAGGGCCGGCCAGTATGCACAAGGCCTTTGTTGGCGTCACCTGTCTAAAGCGGCAGAACCAGTGGTAACAGTCGTGCGGTATTGCGCGCATCTTCCAACGCCCGGTGCTGCTGGCCGTTGAACTGCAAACCGGCCAGTTGCAAGGCGCCATTAAGCCCCAGCGGGCGCTCCAGGCGCCGGGCCTTGGCAAAGCGTTGCTTGAGATTCATGTGCTGAACCCGGCTCAGCACGCTGTCGAGTTGCAGGCGCTGCCATTCCTGGAGCAGTTGCTTGCGATCGTAATCGCCCCAACTGGCCCAGCCTTCAAGGCGGCTGTGATGTTGACCCAACCAGCGTTCGAACAATGGCCAAACATCGCCAAGGGGTTGCGCGGCATCGATGTTGGCCTGGGTGATGTGCGTCAGTTCCCGGCAAAACGGTGTCAGCAACGGCCGCCGCAAGGGACGGACGAACCGCTGGAAGTGGTCCAGTTCCCGGCCCTTGCGATCCACCAGGGTGGCACCGATTTCGATGATTTCCATCTCTGTTATTGGCCAACCACCTTCGTCGGTGGTGGCTTCCAGATCAATGACCAGCCAATGAGGCATCGCAGGGTTCCTGGTATCCGCGTCCTGATAGGTTTTGAGCGTAGCCAAACCCGACGGATCCGCCTAGCGGCTTATTCGACCTCCAGCAGAATCTGACGGTTTTTCACCTGATCACCGACCCGCACCTGCAAGCGTTTGAGCACGCCGTCGATGCCTGATTTCAGCGGATGCTCCATTTTCATGGCCTCCAGCACCACCAGTAACTGACCTTTGCTCACGGAGCTGCCTTCGCTGACCAGCACGTCAACAATTGCGCCATCCATCGGCGCCTTGAGGGTGCCGGTGCTGACGTTGGCCTGGCTGCTGACCAACGCCTGGGTTCGGTCTTCAAGCGTCAGGCTGCCCGGGCGAGTGAACAGGCACAGTTGCCCGCGTTCCTGTCGGTAGGCATGGCGCTGGCGGATGCCGTCGATTTCCAGGGTGGCCCAGTGTCCATCGCTGTGGATAACCTTCAACTCAAGGCTGCGGTCGCCGACATCAATCCGGTACGCCTCAGCCGGCACCGCGTTCAGGACCACCGACCATTCCTGATCGTCCAGTCCGAGGCGATAGTGCAGCGGCACACTGGCGTTGTTACGCCACCCGGCCAAGGGGGCAGGGTGCACCTGAGCCGAGGCCTGATAAAGCAGGGCGGTTGCGATCGCCAATTGCTCGGCGCTGGGTGCATGCGCACGCAGGCACGGATGCTCGGCAAAATGTTCTGTGATGAATCCGGTGCTGAATTCACCGCGAATGAAGGCCGGGTGTTGCAACAGGCTGGCGAGTAAGCGCTGATTGCTTTGCACGCCCAGCAGGACGCTGTCCTGCACCGCCCGCAGCAACTTGCGCCGGGCTTCTTCGCGAGTCGCGCCATGCGCGATGATCTTGCCCAGCATCGGGTCATAGAAGGGGCTGATGTGTTGACCTTCGATCAAGCCGTGGTCGATCCGCACCCCGTCCTGCGAAGCGGGTTCCCACCCGGCGATTCTGCCGGTTTGCGGCAGGAAGCCTTGCGCGGGATCTTCCGCATACAAACGCACCTCCAGCGCATGACCGGTGAGCTGCACTTGCTCCTGACGCAAGGGCAACGTCTGGCCATCCGCGATGTTCAGTTGCCAGGCCACCAGGTCGAGGCCGGTGATCAGTTCCGTCACCGGGTGCTCCACTTGCAGGCGAGTATTCATTTCCAGAAAGTAAAACTGCCCGCGTGCATCGAGCAGGAATTCCACGGTGCCGGCGCCAACGTAATTCACCGCCCGCCCGGCCTTGAGTGCCGCTTCACCCATGGCCTGGCGCAACTCGTTGGTCATCACCGGGCAAGGGGCCTCTTCGATGACTTTCTGGTGACGACGCTGAATCGAACAGTCTCGCTCACCGAGGTAGATCAGGTTGCCGTGCTGGTCGCCGAACAACTGCACTTCGACATGCCGTGGCTCGATCAACGCCTGTTCCAGAATCAGTTCGTCGCAGCCGAACCCGTTCAACGCTTCCGAGCGCGCGGTGCGGATCTGCTCAAGTAAATTCTCGGCGTCATGCACCAGGCGCATGCCGCGCCCACCGCCACCGGCACTGGCCTTGATCATCAATGGATAGCCGATGCGTTCGGCTTCGCGGCTCAGGGTCGCGTCATCCTGTTCGGCGCCCTGATAGCCCTTGATGCAGGGCACACCCGCGTCGATCATGGCGACTTTCGACAGGCGTTTGCTGCCCATCAATTCGATGGCTTCGGGGCTGGGGCCGATGAAGGTGATGCCCGCTTGCTGGCAGGCGAGGGCGAAGCCGGCGTTTTCCGAGAGGAAACCGTAACCGGGATGGATCGCATCGGCGCCGGTGCGCCGGGCGGCATCGACGATTGCCGGAATGTTCAGGTATGACTGTTGCACCGGGGCCGGGCCGATGTTGACGGCTTCGTCGGCCATTTGCACGTGCAGGGCATCGGCATCGGCGTCGCTGTACACGGCGACGGTGCGGTAGCCCAACGCCTGGGCGGTGCGCTGGATGCGGCAGGCGATTTCACCGCGGTTAGCGATGAGGATTTTGTGGAATCCGGGCATGTTCTGTTCCCTGCGTTATTGCGGTGAATTTGATGGCCTCATCGCTGGCAAGCCAGCTCCCACAGGTTTATCGCAATCCCTGTGGGAGCTGGCTTGCCAGCGATGCTTTTAAGAGGCCCACCCCGGTTTACGCTTCTGCACAAAGGCCATCGTCCCCTCGACCCCTTCAGCGCCAGTCACCGCTTCGCTGAACCATTGCGCCGCTTGATCAAGCAACTCATCCGAAGGTTGCCCGGCACTGGCCAGCAGCAGTTTTTTGGTCGCCGCATTGGCTTCCGGTGCGCAGCAAAGTACATGGTCCAACACTTCATCGAGACGCTCGGCCAGCGCTTGCGGATCGTGTTCGACAAAATGCACCAGCCCCATGCGCCGCGCCTGTGTGCCGTCGAAGCGCGCCGCTGTCAGTGCCAGTCGCCGGGTCTGGGTCAGGCCGATGCGCTGCACCACGAACGGTGCGATCTGCGCCGGCAGCAGGCCAAGGCTGGTTTCCGGCAGACCGAATTGCGCCGAGTGATCGGCCATGGCGATGTCACTGACACAGGCCAGGCCCAAGCCACCGCCGAGCACGGCCCCTTGCAGCACCGTGATCACTACTTGCGGCGCGTGTTGCACCTCTTGCAGCAATGCACCGAACACCCGGTTCAAATCACGGTGTGCGCTCGAACCCTGAGCGCGGGCGTTGGCCATGTCCTTGATGTCGCCGCCCGCGCAGAAATGCCCGCCGGCACCGCCGATCACCAGCGCCCGAATGGCACGATCATGGTGAATCGCCGCCAGCACCGCGCGCAGTTCGGCGACCATCTGCAAGCTCATCGCGTTGCGGCTTTGCGGGCGATTGAGGGTGATGTGCAGCACGCCGTTGTGCAGTTCCAGCAGCAACGTCTCGCAAACCGGCAGCGTGCTCATTTCTTTTTCCCCGGCAAAATGCCCATCAGTTTGCAGATGATCCCCAGCATGATTTCGTCGGCCCCACCGCCAATCGATACCAGCCGCACATCGCGATAAGCGCGGGCTACCGGGTTGTCCCACATGAAGCCCATGCCGCCCCAATATTGCAGGCAACTGTCGCTGACTTCGCGGCCCAATCGACCGGCCTTGAGCTTGGCCATGGACGCCAGGCGCGTGACGTCCTGGCCTTTGATGTATTGCTCGGTGGCCTGATACACCAGCGCCCGGAGGCATTCGATTTCGGTTTGCAGTTCGGCCAGCCGAAAGTGAATGACCTGGTTGTCGATCAACGCGTTGCCGAACGTTTTGCGTTCCTTGCAGTATTCGATGGTGCTGTCGACGCAGTACTCCAGGCCTTTGATCATGTTCGCCGCACCGAACAGGCGTTCCTCCTGGAACTGCAGCATCTGCATCATGAACCCCGCGCCTTCATGGCCGATGCGGTTGCGTTGCGGTACGCGCACGTTGTCGAAGAACACCTGGGCGGTTTCCGAACTGCGCATGCCGAGCTTGTCCAGGTGCGAGCTGAGGCTGATGCCCGGCGTGTTCATCGGCACCATGATCAGCGACTTGTTGATGTGCGGTTTATCGTCCGAGGTGTTGGCCAGCAGGCAGATAAAATCAGCACTCGGCGAGTTGGTGATCCACATCTTGCTGCCGTTGATCACGTAGTCGTCGCCGTCCTTGCGCGCCGTGGTTTTCAACCCGGCCACATCGGAACCGGCGCCAACTTCAGAGACGCCAATGCAGCCGACCTGCTCGCCGCTGATGGCCGGGCGCAGGAACTCGTCACGCAGTTCATCGGAGCCGAAACGGGCGAGGGCCGGGGTGCACATGTCAGTCTGCACACCGATGGACATCGGAATGCCGCCGCAATGAATGGTGCCGAACTCTTCGGCAGCGACAATCGAATAGCTGTAGTCGAGGCCCATGCCGCCGAATTTTTCCGGCTTGGAAATGCCCAGCAGACCGAGGTCGCCGGCCTTGCGGAAAATCTCGTGGATCGGAAAGCGCCCGGCCTTTTCCCATTCCTCGACGTGAGGATTGATCTCGTGTTCGACGAATTGGCGGACGGTGCGGCGCAGGGCTTCGTGTTCCTGGGTGAAGATCATTTTTATTGTTCTCCTCTGATCGCCCTTAGAAGCGGGCTACACCAAAACTGTTGGTTTGCAGCGGCCGGACTTCAGCCTCATGGCAGATGTCCAGCAAGTAACCGAGCAAGGTCCGGGTATCGCGCGGGTCGATCAAACCGTCGTCCCACAGGTTGGCACTGCCGTAGAGCGCCGTGGACTGGCTGTCGAGTTTCTGCGCGGTGACCTGTTCGAGCATGTCGAGCATTTTCGGGTCGGGCACCAGGCCATCCTTGGCCTGTTTGGCCTCGGTGACGATGCGCAGCACTTTGCCTGCCTGTGCGCCGCCCATCACCGCGGTGCGGCTGTTGGGCCAGGCGAAAATGAAACGCGGGTCGAGGCCGCGCCCGCACATCGCGTAGTTGCCGGCGCCGTAGGAACCACCAACGACGATAGTCAGTTTCGGCACCCGGGCATTGGCCACGGCCTGAATCATTTTGGCGCCGTGTTTGATCACGCCTTGTTGCTCCGATTCGGTGCCGACCATGAAACCTGTGGTGTTGTGGAAAAACAGCAGCGGCGTCTGGCTCTGGTCGCAGAGCTGGATGAACTGCGCGGCCTTGCTCGCACCCTTGGGCGTGATCGGGCCGTTGTTGCCGATGAAACCGCAGGCGCGGCCCTGGATTTTCAGTTGGCCGCAAAGGGTCTGCTGATCGAACTCGGCTTTGAATTCAAGGAAATTCGAGCCGTCGGCGATGCGGGCGATGATTTCGCGCACGTCGTAGGGTTTTTTCGGGTCGTCCGGGATCAGCCCCAGCAATTCGTCGATGGGGTAGAGCGGCTCTGCCCAGCGCAGTTCGGGCCGGCATTGCAGTTGTTCGTTCCAGGGCAGCATGCCGACGATTTCGCGCACCTGACGCACTCCGTCGGCATCGTTTTCCGCCAGGTATTCGGCGGTGCCGGCCGTTTGCGCGTGCATCTCGGCGCCACCCAGTTCTTCGTCGGTCGCGACTTCACCGGTCGCGGCTTTGAGCAGCGGTGGCCCGGCGAGAAACAGTTTGGCCTTGCCGCGCACCACCACCACGTAGTCCGACAGCCCTGGCTGATAGGCACCGCCCGCCGTGGCTGAGCCATGTACCACGGTGATTTGCGGCAGGCCCATGGCCGACATCCGCGCCTGATTGGCGAAGCTGCGCGCACCTTCGACGAAAATCTCCGCCGCGTAGTTGAGGTTGGCGCCGCCGCTTTCGGCCAGGGTGATCACCGGCAATTTGTTTTCCATGGCGATCTGTTGCAGGCGCAGGGATTTTTTCAAGCCGCTGGGGGAAATGGTCCCGCCCTTGATCGCGCTGTTGTTGGCCACCACCAGCACCCGCACGCCGGACACGTAGCCGATGCCGGCAATCAAGCCGCCACCCGCGGAACTGCCGTCCTTGTCATCGTGCAGCTTGTAGCCGGCCAGGCTCGCCAGCTCAAGAAACGGCGCGCCGGGGTCCAGCAGCAGATTGAGTCGCTCACGGGGCAGCAATTGTCCGCGCTTGTCGAATTTCGGTTTGGCTTCTGCGGCCTTGTTCAGCAGGTTTTGTTCGAGCGTGCGGACCTGCTCGATGGCGCTCAGCATCGCCGCATGGTTCTGGGCGAACTGCTCGCTGTGGGGGTCGAGTTGCGACTGAATCACCGGCATGGGTTATTCCTTATCCTTGAGGACATCAGGAATGTAGGCGCGGTGAAAGCCGTTATACGACTCACTGTTCGTAGCCTTGTGAATCGGCCATGCCCGACCGCCAAGGCTGGCGGCGCCGTCGATGCGCAAGGTGCTGCCGCTGACGAACGCCGCAGCCGGGCTGAGCAAAAAAACGATCGCCGCGCTGACTTCCGATTCGGTGCCGATACGCTTGAGCGGCACGTGTTCGCGCAAGGTCGGAATCACCGCTTTGAACGCGCCTTCGTAGGTGTCCATGCCGCTGGAGGCAATCCAGCCCGGCGCCACCGCGTTGACCCGCACCCCGGCATAACCCCATTCGAACGCCGCCGTCTTGGTCAGGTTGTCCATGCCCGAACGCGCCGCCCCCGAGTGGCCCATGCCCGGCATGCCGCCCCACATGTCGGCGAGCATGTTGACGATGGCGCCGCCGTGTTTGCTCATGGATTGGTTGAACACTTCCCGGGCCATCAGGAAACCGCCCACCAGGTTGGTGCGCATCACGGTTTCGAATCCTTTCTGATTGATCGAGGCCAGCGGCGACGGGTACTGGCCGCCGGCATTGTTGACCAGACCGTGAATCGGGCCGTGTTTGCGGATCAGTTCGCTGACCAGATGCGTTACCGCTTCTTCGTCGCGAATGTCGCAGGTGCTCCAGTCGGCTTTGCCGCCGTCATCGATAATCTCGCTGGCAACTGCTTTGAGCTTGTCGGCCTTGCGCCCGACCAGAATCACATGGGCACCGAGGGCCGCCAGCTCATGTGCGGTGCAGCGCCCGATGCCACTGCCGCCACCGGTAACGATGATGGTCTGGCCGGCAAACAGATCAGTTCTGAAGATCGAATCGTAGGCCATGACGGCATTCCTCTAGTTGACCTGGTCTTTGATGCGCTGCGGCACCGGAATCTGGATTTCCAGCAGCTGCTGGGCGAACGCCTTGCCTTGCGGATCGATCCGCAAGCTGGCGACACCGCCCCCGCCGAGGGCGTTTTCCAGCAAAAAATTCAGGCTGTGGCTGGCGGGCAAATACCAACGCTCGACGCGACCGTGCACCGGGTCGAGGACATGGCTCATCCAGTCAACCATCACTTCCGGCGTCAACGCCTCAGCGATCCACGGCAGGTACTCGGGATCGCGGGCCATGATGCCAATGTTGCTGTGATTACCCTTATCGCCCGAGCGCGCCACCGCCAGTTTGACCAGCGCAACACTGGCGTCCGCCAGCCCCGTGGGCTTCGGTGGCGCAATGGGTGCGGGCAACGCCGCGCTGTCGAGCACATCCAGGGCGGGCAGGGCGCACGGGTGGCGCTGGCCCATGAGATCAATCTCCAGCGAGCAGGCGGTTTTGTCGATCAGGAACGAGAACAGCCGGATCAGCGGATAGACCGTGGGTCGACCGCCAACAATTCCGGTCAGCCCCGGTGCCATGCCGGTGGCGGCTTGGGCGATTTCCCGGGAGAACACGATCAACGCCTGTTTGTTCGGGTGGCGCACCGCGAGCTTGATCACCACTTCACGGGTGTCGTGGCGTTGACCGTGGGGACCGTAGGTGGCCTCGCTGCCGAGCAGTTCGATGTTCACGTCACTGTAGGGGGGCCAGCCGCGCTGAGTAAAAATTTCCGAGGTCTTGTTGATGATCGCTGCACTGACTCGCCGGGCCTTGTCCACCGCATCGATACCGGCGATCAGGCAGCTGGCGGTGCAGCGAAAGCCGTCCGGGTAGGTCGCGCTGACCTTGTACTGATCGGTCGGCGGCAACCCTTTTGCGCCATGCACCTGGACTGCGTTTTTGCCCCGCTGATGCAGTTTGACCTGAGTGAAATCGCACACCACATCGGGCAGCAGATACGCCCGCGGATCGCCGATTTCATACAGCATCTGTTCACCCACCGTCAGGGGCGTGATCAGGCCGCCGGAGCCATCGGGTTTGCTGACGATGAACTGGCCGTCGGCGCTGACTTCGACGATGGGAAAACCGATGTGTTCGTAGTCGGGCACGTCGCGCCAGTCGGTGAAATTGCCACCCGTGCATTGGGCGCCGCACTCGATGATGTGCCCGGCCAGCGCCGCTTGGGCCAATTTATCGTAGTCGTGCCACGACCAGCCGAACTCATGCACCAGCGCGGCGCTGACCACCGCGCTGTCGACCACGCGCCCGGTGATCACGATGTCCGCCCCTAGCCGCAAGGCCTCGACGATGCCAGGCGCGCCGAGGTAGGCGTTGGTCGAAACGCACATCGGTGGCAACGGTGTGCCGCTGAACATTTCATGAATGCCCAGGGTGCTCAATGATTTGAATTGCGGTTGCAGGTCATCGCCCAGCAGTACGGCGATCTTCAAGGAAAGGCCGGCCTTGTCGCAGGCCGCTTGCAGGGCGGCGGCACAGGCTTGCGGGTTGACCCCGCCAGCATTGCTGATGACGCGGATTTTTTGTTCGGCGAGTTGCGTGAGCAGGGGGCTGAGGACTTCGATGAAGTCGCTGGCATAGCCGGCCTGGGGATCCTTCATCCGTGCGCCGGCCATGATCGACAGGGTAATTTCGGCCAGATAGTCGAAAACCAGATAGTCCAGACGCCCGCCTTCCACCAGTTGCGCGGCGGCGGTCGAGGTGTCACCCCAGAAGGCGCTGGCGCACCCAATGCGAATTGTTCCTGGCGCAGTCAATTCCATAACCACCTCCCACAGAGTGAATCGAGACTACCAAGCAAGCGCTTGGTTTGTAAATGGCGGAAAATATCTTCTGCCCGAGCGCTTGCTTGGTTGTGGCCGTCAGCTTAAATTGCCCGCGCAACCCCGCTGTTTTAGCGGTGATCACGACTGTAGGAGAGATCGGGTGGATGAGCAAAAAGCCCTGAGGGTCATGCGCGAATTGGTCGACAGCGGCCAGTTGACCGATCCGGACAGTGCCCGTGGCAAGTTGCTGCAAGTGGCGGCCCACCTGTTTCGCAATAAAGGCTACGAGCGCACCACCGTGCGCGACCTGGCCGGCGCCGTGGGCATTCAGTCGGGCAGCATTTTTCATCACTTCAAAAGCAAGGATGAAATCCTGCGCGCGGTGATGGAAGAGACCATTCGCTACAACACCGCATTGATGCGTGCGGCCATTGCCGAGGCCGGCAGTGTGCGTGAGCGCGTGCTGGCGCTGATTCGGTGTGAACTGCAGTCGATCATGGGCGGCAGTGGCGAAGCCATGGCGGTGCTGGTCTACGAATGGCGCTCGCTGTCCGAGGATGGCCAGGCCAAGGTGCTGGCGCTGCGCGACATCTATGAAGACATCTGGCTGCAAGTGTTGGGTGAAGCCAAGAGCGCCGGGTTTATCCGCGGCGATGTGTTCATCACCCGACGTTTTCTGACCGGGGCGCTGTCCTGGACCACCACCTGGTTTCGTGCCGGTGGCAGCATGACCCTGGATCAACTGGCCGACGAGGCGTTGATTCTGGTGCTGGAGGAAAAATGATTTGGTTTATTGGTTGGCTGGAAACTGGCTAACTGGGCGAAACCGCCTAGCTTGAATGCATTGATGCAGTATTTTGGGGAGTGGCTTGTCTTGATGTCTTCGCCAATTCGGACAGCTTCGCGGCTTTTGCTGACGGCGCTTGTGGCGTTATGGATGCTGCCGACCCAGGCTGCGCAGCTGGTGCGAATCGGTGCCGCGCATTTCCCTCCGTACACCGTACGCCCGGAATCCGGCGCCGACACCGGCCTGCTCCCGCAATTGGTCGAGGCGTTGAACGCCCTGCAAAGCGACTATCAATTCGTGTTGGTGCCCACCTCTATTCCACGACGCTTTGGTGACTTCAAGCAGGGTCGGATCGACATGGCGATCTTCGAAAACCCCGCCTGGGGCTGGAAAGACATTCCCCACACCGATGTCGACATGGGCCTGGAAGACGCCGAAATTTTCGTTGCGCAACGTCAGCTCGAAGGGCGCGCAACTCGCCAGCAAGACTATTTTGCCGACCTGAAGGGCAAGCGTCTGGCGCTGTTCAGCGGTTACCACTACGAGTTTGCCAACTTCAATGCCGAGCCCCAATACCTCATCAAAAACTACAACGCCACGCTGACCTATTCCCATGACAGCAACCTGTTGATGGTGTTGCGCGGTCGTGCTGACATCGCGCTGGTCACGCGCTCGTACCTCAACGACTATTTTCTGCGCAATCTGAATGTCGCCAATGAATTGCTGGTGTCCGATCGCATCGATCAGGTTTATCACCACTACGCCATCCTGCGCCCGGCGGCCCCGATCAGCGGCGAAGCGTTCGGCAGATTGCTGCAGGGCTTGCGGGACAACGGCCAGATGCTGAAGATTTTCGAGCCGTACAAGATTGCGATCGTGCCGGTTCCGGCTACGCCCTGATCGACGCCGCCTAAATTTCTTGCTTCGGCTCACGTCACATCGTTGAACTGTCGACGATTATCGTGAGCCCGACCCATGCCCAATCTGAATGACCTGACTGCCCTGACGCTGCCTTCAGGCCGTCGTCTTGTAGCCGATGAAACCGAAAACCGCCTGAGCCTCAGCCTTGACGGTCAATCGCTGATCCAGCTGTCGCTCAGTCGTGACCCTGAACTGAAAGTGCAACCAGAGGAAGGCAGCGCTCGCCCCGACGACGCGGCTCTGTGGGCTGCCGGTTACTGGCTGTTCGCCCGTGATGCGACCTGCCAGCGCCTGACCTGGCAACTCGATGAAACCCCGACCGAGGCATTGCTCAGCGGTTTGCTGATCCCCACGCAAACGGCCGGTCAATACCGTTGCGAGCGCACGCTGTTCTGGCAGTTGCCACAGCCGTGGCTGACGCAGGCATCGAGCCGCTATCCGCAGCAAATGGTCATCAGTGGCGGCAAGCGTCATCCGTTGCGACCGATCAAGCCGCAGGGCGAGGTTTACCGGCGGTTTGATGCGCGCCTGGGGATGTGGATTTCCCTGCGCACGGTGGACATCGAGCTGGACCTGGCGCGTTTCAATCGCTGGCAGAACAGTGCGCGGGTCGCGAGTTTCTGGCAGGAAGAGGGCAGCCTCGAACAGCATCGCGAGTACCTGAGCAAACTCGAAGCCGACCCCCACACCGTGACGTTGATCGGCTGTTTCGACGATCAACCGTTTGCCTATTACGAAGCCTATTGGGCCAAGGAAGACCGCATCGCGCCGTTCTACGACGCCGGCGATTATGACCGTGGCATCCACATGCTGGTGGGCGAAGAAAATCACCGTGGCCCGCACAAGGTGGCGAGCTGGTTATCGGCGCTGGTGCATTATCTGTTTCTGGACGATCCGCGCACCCAACGGGTAGTCGCCGAGCCGCGGGCCGACAACGCGAAGATGATCGGGTACATGCAAGGCCAGCGATTCCACTGCGAGAAAGAGTTCGACTTCCCGCACAAGCGTGCCGCGTTGATGGCGCTGGGGCGTGAGCGGTTTTTTGATCGGTGCGAGTTGTCTTGATGTGGCAGTGAGCCGAAAAGATCGCAGCCTTCGGCAGCTCCTACATGAGATTGCGTATCCCTGAAGGAGCTGCCGAAGGCTGCGATCTTTTTACACTGACGACAAGGGTTCAGCGGCGGGCCATGGTGTCCGCTCGAGTGCCCGACACCTTGCGGCAGTGCACCAGCGCATCGCGAATCATGAAGTTCACCAGGGTCGGCGAGACCCCGAGTTCCTTGGCGATGTCTTTCTGTGGCACGCCGTGCAAGCGGTACATCTCGAAGGCATAACGGGTTCGGCTCGGCAGCTCGGTCAGCGCGTCGGCGATGTTTTCCAGGGTCGAGAAATTGATGTGCGAGGTTTCTGGCGAAGCCCCCTGGATCACCACGTTCAAGCCTTCCTCTTCCGGCCCGGAGTACTTCTGCTCCAGTGCCTGCTTGCGGTAGTGATCAATCGCCAGGTTGCGCACGATCTGGAACAGATAACTCAGCTGAGCCTTGAACGAAGACGTGATCTGCGGCGCGGATTGCAGCCGGAAGAAAGCGTCCTGCACCACGTCTTCAGCGCGTGATCGGCAGCCGGTGATGCGGGCTGCAATCTTGACCAGAATCAGTCGATTGTCGACGAATGCCTGAAGTAGCGGCGAATCGCACCTGCTTGTGGAGACTTGTTCCGTCATGGAAATCACCCTGCTGCCAAAAGGTTAGTGGGACGACAAGAAGTCCGGCGCCGCCCTACACATCGAGCGACAAATTATGTTGAATGATAATGATTGTCAATTGAGAAAGAGAACTAATGCTCCTTGAAGGTGCAGAGTGAGAACTGCGACACGCTGACTCACCCCCTTGCGGCACCCGGGCTGGCTGGCGCTCAAGCCTGGCGACTAATTATTTCAAGACGCCATCCGTTCTCATTGGTGAATGGCTCCGGGCTGCAGCCCCCGGACACAACCGCATTGCCAATGCCTTGCACGGTCGGCGAAGACCGCGCCCTGCGCGCCCTCGAATGGGGCGCGACGTCAGAAAACCGATTCCACTTGCAAGCCGAATTCAGGCAGGAAACCTCATGACCGACGCGTTCGAACTCCCCAGCACACTGGTCCAAGCCCTTCAGCGCCGCGCGGCCCTGACGCCGGATCGAGTGGCCTTGCGTTTTCTCGCCGAAACCCAGGACCAGTCTGTGGTGCTCACCTATCGCGAGCTGGACCAACGCGCGCGAACGATTGCCGGCGCGTTGCAAGCCGAGGCTGATTTTGGCGACCGCGCGGTGTTGCTGTTTCCCAGTGGCCCGGATTACGTCGCGGCGTTCTTCGGTTGTCTGTATGCCGGTGTGATTGCCGTGCCGGCCTATCCGCCGGAGTCGGCCAAACGTCATCACCAGGAGCGTTTGCTGTCGATCATCAGCGATGCGCAGCCGCGGCTGTTGCTGACCAGCGCCGGTCTGCGCGATGCCTTGTTGCAAATCGAAGGGGCGCCGCCGCTGTTGTGTGTCGATACCCTCGACAACGCATTGGCCGAGCGTTGGGTCGCGGCGGATCTGCAAGACGATCACATCGCCTTCCTGCAATACACCTCCGGTTCCACGGCATTGCCCAAAGGCGTTCAAGTCAGCCACGGTAATCTGGTGGCCAATGAACTGCTGATCCGTCACGGCTTCGGCATCGACCTCAATCCGGACGACGTGATCGTCAGCTGGCTACCGCTGTATCACGACATGGGCCTGATCGGTGGCTTGTTGCAACCGATTTTCAGCGGCGTGCCGTGTGTGTTGATGTCGCCGGCGTACTTCCTCGGACGGCCGCTGCGCTGGCTGGAGGCGATCAGCGAATACGGTGGCACCATCAGCGGCGGGCCGGACTTTGCCTATCGCCTGTGCAGCGAGCGGGTCAGTGATTCGGCGCTGGAACGCCTCGACCTGAGCGGCTGGCGCGTGGCGTATTCCGGCTCCGAGCCGATCCGTCTCGACACCCTGGAACGCTTCGCCGAGAAATTCGCCGCCTGCGGTTTCACGCAAGACAGCTTCATGGCGTCTTATGGTTTGGCTGAAGCCACATTGTTCGTCGCTGGTACGCCGCGCGGCCAGGGCATCGGCAATCTGCGCGTGGATGACCAAGCGCTGACGCAAAACCGCGCCGAGGCGGGTGAGGGCAGCGCGATCATGAGTTGCGGCATCAGTCAGCCGGAGCATGCCGTGCTGATCGTCGACCCGACGTCGCTCGCTGAACTGGCCGACGATAGCGTCGGCGAAGTCTGGGCGGCTGGCCCGAGCATTGCCCTTGGCTATTGGCGCAATCCCGAAGCGTCCGCCAAGACCTTCGTCCAGCACGCGGGCCGCACCTGGCTGCGCACCGGTGACCTGGGCTTTATGCGCAACGGTGAGCTGTTCATCACCGGGCGCCTGAAAGACATGCTGATCGTGCGCGGCCATAACCTTTATCCACAGGACATCGAGCAGACCGTCGAGCGTGAAGTCGAGGTGGTGCGCAAAGGGCGCGTCGCTGCGTTCGCGGTCAATGTGGACGGTCAGGAAGGCATCGGCATCGCTGCGGAAATCAGCCGCAGCGTGCAGAAAATCCTGCCGCCCGAAGCGCTGATCAAAGCCATTCGCCAAGCCGTCGCCGAAGCTTGTCAGCAAGCACCGAGCGTGGTGGTGCTGCTCAATCCGGGCGCACTGCCCAAGACTTCCAGCGGCAAATTGCAGCGCTCGGCGTGCCGCAATCGTCTGGCCGATGGCAGCCTCGACAGTTACGCGGTGTTCCCGTCGGCAACCAGCGAAAGCATGGGCAATGCCGAATCCGGCTCGGCGCTGCAAAACCAGATCGCGCGGATCTGGTGCGAGCAACTGCAGCTCACCGAGGTGGGCGCCGACGATCACTTCTTCCTGCTCGGCGGCAACTCCATTGCGGCCACTCAGGTGGTGGCGCGTCTGCGTGAAGAGCTGGCGCTGGAACTGAATCTGCGGCTGCTGTTCGAGGCGCCAACCCTCGGCGCGTTTGCAGATGCGGTCGCCAGACTGCAGCAGGACGGTGGCCTGGCCCAAGGTGAGATCACTGTGCTCTCGCGCCATCAACCGATGCCGCAGTCTTTGGCGCAGAACCGCCTGTGGATCACCTGGCAACTCGACCCGCAAAGCAGCGCCTACAACATTCCCGGTGCCTTGCGTTTGCGCGGCGAACTGAATGAAGACGCCTTGCGCGCCAGTTTCCAACAGTTGATCGAGCGCCATGAATCCCTGCGCACGCGGTTCTTCGAACGTGACGGCGTGGCGCTGCAACAGGTGGTAGCGGCTGCCGAGTTCAACTTGCAATTGATCGACATCAGCGATCTGCCGGCCGCCGAGCGTGAGGCCCGCGCACAGCAAATTCGCGAGGACGAAGCGCGGACTCAGTTCGATCTGGAGAAGGGGCCGCTGTTCTGGGTGACGCTGGTGCGTCTTGACGACGAAGAGCATCAACTGTTGGTGACGATGCACCACATCATCGCCGACGGTTGGTCGCTGAACGTGTTGATCGACGAATTCTCGCGGTTATACGCGGCGGCCTGCCAAGGGCAGCAAGCCACGCTCGCGCCCCTGCCAATCCAGTACGCCGACTACGGCAGCTGGCAGCGCCAATGGCTGGCGCAAGGCGAGGGCGAACGTCAGTTGGCCTACTGGAGAAACCAGTTGGGCGACGAACATCCGACCCTGAACCTGGCCACCGATCATCCGCGCCCGGCACAACAACTGCACAGCGCCGCGCGCCACACCGTGCGTCTGGACGCCTCTCTCAGCGAGACGATTCGCCAGACCGCCCAGGCCCATGAATCGACTTCCTTCATGCTGTTGCTGGCAGCGTTCCAGACGTTGCTGCACCGCTACAGTGGTCAGCGTGACATTCGCATCGGCGTCCCCAACGCCAACCGCCCGCGCCTGGAAACCCAGGGCCTGATCGGCTTCTTCATCAACACCCAGGTGCTGCGTGCCGAGCTGGATTCGCGGCAGCTGTTCACTCAGTTGCTGGCGCAAACCCGTGATGCGGCGTTAGGCGCCCAAGCGCATCAGGACCTGCCGTTCGAACAACTGCTCGAAGCCTTCCCCCAGACCCGGGAACAAGGCCTGTTTCAGGTCATGTTCAACCATCAGCAACGGGACCTCGGTGCGTTGAAACGCCTGCCGGGGTTGCTGGCCGAAGAGCTGCCTTGGCACAGCCGCGAAGCCAAGTTCGATTTGCAATTGCACAGCGAAGAAGACCGTAACGGTCGCCTGAGCCTGTCCTTCGACTACGCCAGCGAGTTATTCGATACGGCGACCATCGAACGGCTGTCCGAACATTTCAGTAACCTGTTGCGCGCCATTTGTGAGCAACCGCAAACCGCCCTCGGCGACCTGCATCTGCTGACCGTCGCTGAACACGATCAGCAAGCCGACTGGTCCGTTGCACCGTGCTCCCCAGCCAGCCAATGGCTGCCCGAACTGCTCAACGAACAGGCGCGCCACACCCCGGAGCACACCGCGCTGTTGTGGGACGGCGGCCAAATGGACTTTGCCGAGCTGCACACCCAGGCCAATCGCCTGGCCCATTATCTGCGCGACAAAGGTGTCGGGCCGGACGTCTGTGTGGCCATCGCCTGCGAGCGCTCGCCGCAACTGTTGATCGGCCTGTTGGCGATCATCAAGGCCGGCGGCGCCTACGTGCCACTCGATCCGGATTACCCGGCCGAGCGTCTGGCCTACATGCTCAGCGACAGCGGCGTCGATTTGCTGCTGACGCAAACCCATTTGCTCGAGCGCCTGCCGGCGACTGAAGGCGTCTGCGTGATCGCCATGGACGCCTTGCATCTGGAAAACTGGCCGAGCCATGCGCCGGGCTTGCACCTGCACGGCGACAACCTCGCCTACGTGATTTACACCTCCGGCTCCACCGGGCAACCGAAAGGGGTCGGCAACACCCACGCGGCCCTCGCCGAGCGCCTGCAATGGATGCAGAACACCTATCGCCTGAACGACACTGACGTGCTGATGCAAAAGGCGCCGATTAGTTTCGACGTGTCGGTGTGGGAATGCTTCTGGCCGCTGATTACCGGCGCACGCCTGCTGATTGCCGGCCCCGGTGAACACCGTGATCCGCACCGCATCGCGCAATTGGTGCAGCAATATGGCGTGACTACGTTGCACTTCGTGCCGCCGCTGCTTGCGTTGTTCATCGACGAACCGCTCTCGGCTGAATGCACCAGCCTGCGTCGGGTGTTCTCCGGTGGCGAAGCCTTGCCCGCCGAACTGCGCAACCGCGTGCTGGAGCAACTGCCAGCGGCGCAACTGCACAACCGCTACGGCCCGACTGAAACCGCGATCAACGTCACCCATTGGCACTGCAGCCGTGCCGATGGCGAGCGCTCGCCGATTGGCCGGCCATTGGGCAATGTGATTTGCCGGGTTCTCGACAGCGATCTCAACCCCGTACCGGCCGGTGTGCCGGGGGAGTTGTGCATCAGCGGTATCGGTCTGGCCCGTGGCTATCTCGGCCGTCCGGGCCTGACCGCCGAACGTTTTGTCGTTGATCCCCTGGGCGAGCAGGGCGCGCGTTTGTACCGCACTGGCGACCGTGCGCGCTGGACTGCCGATGGCGTGATCGAATACCTCGGGCGCCTCGATCAGCAGGTCAAGCTGCGTGGCTTCCGTGTCGAACCGGAAGAAATCGAAGCGCGCCTGCTGGCCCAGGAAGGCGTCGCCCAAGCCGTGGTGCTGGTGCGCGAAACGTCGGCCGGTGGACAACTGATCGGTTACTACACCAGCAGCGATTGCGCCGAACCCATCGACGCGCAAACCGCACGCCTGAAAAACGCCTTGGCGGCTGAACTGCCTGAATACATGGTCCCGGCACAACTGATGCGCCTGGACGAAATGCCCCTCAGCCCGAGTGGCAAACTCGACCGCCGCGCCTTGCCGGAACCGCAGTGGCAGGTTCGCGAACACGTCGAGCCCGTGACTGAACTGGAGCAACAGATCGCCGGCATCTGGCGCGACGTGCTGGGCCTGGCGCAAGTCGGCCTGCACGACGATTTTTTTGCCCTGGGCGGCCACTCGCTGCTGGCCACGCAAATCATTTCCCGCACCCGTCAGGCCTGCGACGTCGAGTTGCCGCTGCGAGCGCTGTTCGAGAACAGTGAGCTGGGCGCGTTTGCCGAACAGGTGCGCCTGATTCAGGCCAGCGGCAGCACCAACAAACAACCGCCGATCAACAAAGTCGACCGCAGCCAACCGGTGCCCCTGTCCTATTCCCAGCAGCGCATGTGGTTCCTCTGGCAGATGGAACCGGACAGCCCGGCCTACAACGTCGGCGGTATGGCGCGGTTGCGCGGAGCGCTGGATGTCGGGCGATTCGAAGCCGCATTGCAAGCGCTGATCCTGCGCCATGAAACCCTGCGCACCACGTTCCCGAGTGTCGACGGCGTGGCGCGTCAACAAGTGCATGCCGAAACCGGCGTGCGCATGGACTGGAAGGACTTCACCGCACTGGGAGCCGACGGCCGCGAGTGGCAAGTGCAGCAACTGGCTGATGATGAAGCACACAAGCCGTTCGATCTGGAAACCGGGCCGCTGTTGCGTGCGTGTCTGGTCAAGACAGCCGAGCAGGAACACTACTTCGTGCTGACCTTGCACCACATCGTCACCGAAGGTTGGGCGATGGATATTTTCGCCCGTGAACTGAGTGCGCTGTACGAAGCCTTCGTTGATGACCGTGAATCGCCGTTGGCGCCGCTGCCGGTGCAATACCTGGATTACAGCGTGTGGCAGCGTCAGTGGCTGGAATCCGGCGAACGTCAGCGACAACTCGACTACTGGACCGCGCAACTGGGCCGCGAACATCCGTTGCTGGAGTTGCCGGCCGATCGTCCACGCCCACCGGTGCAAAGCCATCAGGGCGAGTTGTACCGTTTCGACTTGAGCGATGACCTCGCGGCACGGGTCCGTGCCTTCAACGCGCAAAATGGCCTGACCCTGTTCATGACCATGACCGCCGCGCTGGCCACGCTTTTGTATCGCTACAGCGGCCAGACTGACCTGCGCATCGGCGCGCCGGTGGCCAACCGGATTCGCCCGGAAAGCGAAGGGTTGATCGGCGCATTCCTCAACACTCAGGTCTTGCGTTGCCAGCTCGACGGGCAGATGTCCGTGGGCGAGTTGTTCGAGCAGGTTCTCCACACGGTCATCGAAGGCCAGTCCCATCAGGACCTGCCGTTCGATCACCTGGTGGAAGCCTTGCAACCACCGCGCAGTGCCGCTTACAACCCGTTGTTCCAGGTGATGTGCAATGTGCAGCGCTGGGAGTTTCAGCAGAGCCGAACTCTGGCCGGCATGACCGTCGAGTACCTGGCCAACGATGCCCGGGCGACCAAGTTCGACCTCAACCTGGAAGTCACCGACCTCGACCATCGCCTCGGTTGCTGCCTGACCTACAGCACCGATCTGTTCGACGAACCGCGCATTGCGCGCATGGCCGCACATTGGCGCAACCTGCTGGAGGCACTGATTGCCGATCCGCAACAGCGTCTCAGTGAACTGCCGTTGCTGGCCGCCGAGGAACAAATAAACCTGCTCGACAGCCTCGGCGTGGAGCCGGGCGAGCATCGTCTGGACCAGTGCATCCATCACCTGTTCAGCGAGCAGGCACTGGCGCGTCCCGATGCGCCGGCGCTGACCTTCGCCGGGCAAACCCTGAGCTATGCCGAACTCGACAGCCGCGCCAATCGCCTCGCGTGGATGCTGCGCGAACGCGGTGTCGGGCCGCAGGTGCGCGTGGGCCTGGCGCTTGAGCGTTCGCTGGAAATGGTCGTCGGCTTGCTGGCCATCCTCAAGGCCGGTGGCGCCTATGTGCCGCTGGACCCGGAGTACCCGCTCGACCGTTTGCATTACATGATCGAAGACAGTGGCGTTGGCTTGCTCTTGAGCGACGCGGCAATGTTCAAAGCCCTTGATGAATTGCCGTCCAATGTCGGCCGCTGGTGTGTGGAAGAAGACGCGGCCGCGCTGGCCAATTACCCGGCCACCGAGCTGCCGTTTATCAGCCTGCCACAACATCAGGCGTACCTGATCTACACCTCGGGTTCCACCGGTAAACCGAAAGGCGTGGTGGTGTCCCACGGCGAAATCGCCATGCACTGCCGCGCTGTGATCGAGCGCTTTGGCATGCGCCCGGACGATTGCGAACTGCATTTTTATTCAATCAACTTTGACGCCGCCACCGAGCGTTTGCTGGTGCCTTTGTTGAGCGGTGCGCAAGTGGTGCTGCGTGCGCAGGGCCAATGGGATGCCGAAGAAATTTGCGGTCTGATCCGCACCCATCAGATCAACGTCCTCGGTTTCACCCCGAGCTATGGCAGCCAGTTGGCGCAATGGCTGGCGACTCGAAACGAGATTCTGCCGGTGCGCATGATCATCACCGGCGGCGAAGCGCTGACTGGTGAGCACCTGTCGCGGATTCGCGCAGCGTTCAAACCGAGTCTGTTCTTCAACGCTTACGGCCCGACCGAAACCGTGGTCATGCCGCTGGCCAGTCTGGCGCCTGAAGTGTTGGAAGAAGGCCTGGGCAGCGTGCCGATCGGCAGCGTGATCGGCGATCGCGTGGCGTACATTCTCGACGCCGATCTGGCGCTGGTTCCGCAAGGCGCGACCGGTGAGTTGTACGTCGGTGGCGCGGGCCTGGCGCAGGGTTATCACCAGCGTCCGGGGATGACGGCGGAACGCTTTGTCGCCGATCCGTTTTCGGACAAGGGCGGACGCATCTACCGCACTGGCGACCTGGTGCGACAGCGCGCCGATGGTCTGGTGGAATACCTCGGGCGTATTGACCATCAAGTGAAAATCCGTGGTTTCCGCATCGAACTCGGGGAAATTGAAACCCGTCTGCTGGAGCACCAATCGATCCGTGAGGCCGTGGTGTTGGCGCTCGATGCACCTAGCGGCAAACAATTGGTTGGCTATCTGGTGAGCGACGTCGCAGCGCTTGGCGAAGCGCAACAGGCTGAGTTGCGCGAAGCCCTCAAGGCGCATC
Source organism: Pseudomonas azerbaijanoccidentalis (assembly GCF_019145495.1). Lineage (GTDB taxonomy): Bacteria > Pseudomonadota > Gammaproteobacteria > Pseudomonadales > Pseudomonadaceae > Aquipseudomonas > Aquipseudomonas azerbaijanoccidentalis. Next base: position 197,370 of record NZ_JAHSTU010000011.1, read on the forward strand.
TGAAGTCGCAACTGCCGGACTACATGGTGCCCACGCACCTGATCCTGCTGGCCAGCATGCCGCTGACCGCCAACGGCAAACTCGACCGCCGCGCACTGCCGGCGCCGGACCCAGAACTGAATCGTCAGCAGTACGTGGCGCCGAGCAACGAGCTTGAACTCACACTGGCGCAGATCTGGTGCGAAGTGCTCAACGTCGAGCAGGTGGGTCTGAACGACAACTTCTTCGAACTGGGCGGTGACTCGATCCTGTCGATCCAGGTGGTCAGCCGTGCGCGGCAGCAAAGCATTCATTTCAGCCCACGCGACCTGTTCCAGCACCAGACCGTGCAGGCCCTCGCCACCGTGGCAACCCGCACCGAGCAGATCACCGCCGAGCAAGGCTTGCTCAGCGGTGAGTCGCAACTGACGCCGATCCAGCACTGGTTCTTCGACACCGAGATTCCACAACGCCAACACTGGAACCAGGCGCTGTTGCTGCAACCGACTGCGCCGCTGGAACCCCATCGTCTGGAGCAAGCGCTGCTGGCGGTGATCGAGCAACACGATGCATTGCGCCTGCGCTTCAGTAACGTGGCGGGCCAATGGCACGCCGTACATCAGGCGATTTCCGATGCGCCGGTGTTGTGGCAGGTGCGCGTTGCGTCGATGGACAAGTGCGCGGCGCTGTTCGCCGATGCCCAGCGCAGCCTCGACCTCGCAGAGGGACCATTGATGCGTGCGCTGCTGGTCGATGGTCCGGAGGGCCAGCAACGCTTGTTCATCGCGATTCACCACTTGGTGGTCGATGGCGTTTCCTGGCGCGTGCTGCTCGACGATCTGCAAACCGTATATCGCCAACTCGATGCGCAGCAGTCGGTGAAGTTGCCGGCGAAAACCAGCGCCTTCAAGGACTGGGCGGCACGCTTGCAAGCGTATGCCGGCAGCGAATCCCTGCGTGAAGAGCTGAGCTGGTGGCAGGCGCAATTGGCCGGGCCGAGCGTCGATTTGCCGTGTGATCGCCCCGAGGGCGGTCGGCACAATCGCCATGCGCAAACCGTCAGCGTGCGCCTCGACAGCGAGCGTACCCGGCAGTTGCTGCAACAGGCGCCGAGCGCTTATCGCACTCAAGTAAACGATCTGTTGCTGACCGCATTGGCCCGCGTGCTGTGCCGCTGGAGCGGTCACGCCTCAGTGTTGATTCAACTGGAAGGCCATGGCCGTGAAGCGCTGTTCGACGAGATCGACCTGACCCGCACCGTCGGCTGGTTCACCAGCGCATACCCGCTGCGCCTGACCCCGTCGAACATTGAAGAAGCCGCCGGGCAGGGCGCTTCGATCAAGGCGATCAAGGAACAACTGCGCGCCGTGCCGCACAAAGGTCTGGGCTATGGCGTGCTGCGTTATCTGGCCGATGACCCGAGTCGCCAGAGCATGGCCCAGTTGCCGGTGGCGCCGATTACTTTCAACTACCTCGGTCAGTTCGACCAGAGTTTTGCTGCCGATGCCCTGTTCCATCCGCTGGATGAAGCCATCGGCGCGGCCCACGATGCCAATGCGCCGCTGCCTAATGAGTTGAGTGTCGACAGCCAGGTCTACGGCGGGGAACTGGTCCTGCGCTGGACCTTCAGCGCCGAGCGCTACGATCCACACACCATCAACGATCTGGCGGACGCGTACCTTGGCGAGTTGCAGAGCCTGATCGCCCATTGCGTGCGTGACGATGCCGTGGGCCTGACGCCCTCGGACTTCCCGTTGGCCCGACTCAACCAGGCGCAACTGGATGCGCTGCCGATTCCGCCTGCGATCATCGAGGACGTTTACCCGCTGACCCCGATGCAGGAAGGCATGCTCCTGCACACCTTGCTGGAACCCGGCACCGGCCTGTACTACATGCAGGATCGCTATCGCATCAACAGTGAGCTCGACCCGCAGCGTTTCGCCCAGGCCTGGCAAGCGGTGATCGCCCGCCACGAAGCCTTGCGCGCATCGTTCTGCTGGAACGTCGGCGAAGACATGCTGCAGGTTATCCACAAGCCGGGCAGCACGCCGATCGAGTACCTCGACTGGAGCGGTATCGCCGATGCCGAGCAGGAACCGAAGCTGCAAACCTTGCTCAAGACCGAGCGTGAAGCCGGGTTCGATCTGCTCAATCATGCACCGTTCCATTTACGCCTGATTCGCGTGGGTGCGGCGCGCTACTGGTTCATGATGAGCAACCACCACATCCTCATCGATGCCTGGTGCCGTTCGCTGTTGATGAACGATTTCTTCGAAATCTACAGCGCCCTCGGCGAAGGCCGTGACGCGCAACTGGCCGTGCCGCCGCGTTATCGCGACTACATTGGCTGGCTGCAACGCCAGAGTCTGGCCGAAGCGCGACAGTGGTGGAAAACCAACCTGCAAGGCTTCGAACGGACCACGCCGATCCCGAGCGACCGTCCATTCCTGCGCGAGCACGCGGGCGACAGCGGCGGCATGATCGTCGGCGACCGCTATACGCGACTCGACGCTCGCGACGGTGCGCAACTGCGTGAACTGGCCCAGGCCCATCAGCTGACCATCAACACTTTCGCCCAAGCCGCGTGGGCCTTGGTGCTGCGGCGTTTGAGCGGTGATCGTGACGTGTTGTTTGGCGTGACGGTGGCCGGGCGTCCGGTGGACATGCCGCAGATGCAACGCACTGTTGGATTGTTCATCAACAGCGTCGCGCTGCGGGTGAAAATGCCGCAAGACGATCAGCGTTGCAGCGTGCGCCACTGGCTCAGCGGCTTGCTCGACAACAACATGCAACTGCGTGAGTACGAATACCTGCCGCTGGTGAATATCCAGGAGCAGAGCGAGTTGCCGAAGGGCCAGCCGCTGTTCGACAGCCTGTTCGTGTTCGAAAATGCCCCGGTGGAAACCTCGGTGCTGGACCACGCGCAGAGCCTCAACGCGACCTCCGATTCGGGCCGCACGCACACCAACTTCCCGCTGACGGCCGTGTGCTATCCGGGCGATGACCTGGGTTTGCACCTGTCGTACGACCAGCGTTACTTCGATGAAAACACCGTCGAGCGCATGCTCGGTGAGTTCAAGCGTTTGTTGCTGGCGTTGGTCGCAGGGTTCCACGGTGACATGGCTGACTTGCCGTTGCTGGGTGCCGAGGAACAGAATTTCCTGATCCAAGGTTGCAACCAGAGCGAGCATGACTATCCGCTGGAGCAGAGCTACGTCAGTTTGTTCGAGGCACAGGTCGCCGAACATCCGCAGCGCATCGCCGCCAGTTGTCTGGCTGAGCAACACAGTTACGCCGAACTGAATCAGCGCAGTAACCGACTCGGCCATGCGCTGATGGCTGCCGGTGTCGGGCTTGATCAACCGGTCGCGTTGTTGGCCGAACGTAATCTTGATTTGCTCGGCATGATCATCGGCAGCTTCAAGGCCGGGGCCGGTTATCTGCCGTTGGACCCGGGCCTGCCAAGCCAGCGCCTGAGCCGCATCATTGATCTGAGCCGTACGCCGTTGCTGGTCTGCACCGAGGCGTGTCATGAACAAGCCGTGGCGTTGCTGGAGGCGTTCGGTTGTGCCAATCGACCCAAGCTGTTGGTCTGGGAAGAGGTGCAGGCCAGTGATGTTTCGGTGCTCAATCCGGGCATCTACAGCGGCCCGGACAACCTTGCCTACGTGATCTACACCTCCGGTTCCACCGGCTTGCCCAAGGGGGTGATGGTCGAACAGCGCGGCATGCTCAATAACCAATTGAGCAAGGTGCCGTACCTGAACCTGAGCGAGGATGACGTGATCGCGCAGACCGCTTCGCAAAGCTTCGACATCTCGGTCTGGCAGTTCCTCGCCGCACCGTTGTTCGGCGCGCGGGTCGATATCGTGCCGAACACCATCGCCCATGATCCGCAAGGTTTGTTGGCGCATGTGCAGAGCCAGGGCATCACCGTGCTGGAAAGCGTGCCGTCGCTGATCCAGGGCATGCTCGCCCAGGAACGCATGAGCCTCGACGGCCTGCGCTGGATGTTGCCGACGGGGGAGGCGATGCCGCCGGAACTGGCGCACCAGTGGTTGCTGCGTTATCCAGATATCGGCTTGGTGAATGCCTATGGTCCGGCGGAATGCTCGGATGACGTGGCGTTCTTCCGCGTCGACATGGCGTCTACTCGCGGCAGCTATCTGCCGATTGGTACGCCGACCGACAACAACCGTTTGTACCTGCTCGATGGCGCGCTGGAACTGGTGCCGCTGGGTGCGGTGGGCGAGTTGTGCGTGGCCGGTACCGGGGTCGGGCGCGGTTACGTCAGCGATCCGTTGCGCACCGCCCAGGTGTTTGTGCCCAACCCGTTTGGCGCACCGGGCGATCGTCTGTATCGCACCGGTGACCTGGCGCGGCGTCGCAGCGACGGTGTGTTGGAATACGTCGGACGCATCGACCATCAGGTGAAAATTCGCGGTTACCGCATCGAGCTGGGTGAAATCGAAGCGCGTCTGCATGAGCAACCGGAAGTTCGCGATGCGGCGGTGGGTGTGCAGGAAGGTGCGAACGGTAAACACCTGGTCGGCTACCTGGTGGCAGCGGATTCAGCGCTCAACCCAGCCGAACGCCTGGAGCGCATCAAGCAACGCCTGCGTGCCGAACTACCGGAGTACATGGTGCCGCTGCACTGGCTATGGCTCGACACAATGCCGCTCAACGCCAACGGCAAACTGGACCGCAAGGCCCTGCCGGCGCTGGAGATCGGCCAGTTGCAGAGTCAGGACTATGCAGCGCCACGCAACGAACTGGAGCAGACCCTGACCGCCATCTGGGCCGAAGTGCTGAAGGTGGAGAAGGTCGGTGTGCGCGACAACTTCTTCGAGCTGGGCGGGCATTCGCTGCTGGCCACGCAGATTGCCTCGCGGGTGCAGAAAACCCTGCAACGGGATGTGCCGCTGCGGGCGATGTTCGAGTGCAGCACGGTGGAAGAACTGGCCGGGTACATTGGCGGGTTGGCGGCCAGTGATATCACCGAGGAGAAGGTGGATCGCTTGAATGACTTGATGGCGGAGCTGGAGGGGCTTTGATTCTCTAGCGTCCGAGCTGGCCTCATCGCTGGCAAGCCAGCTCCCACAAGATGCAGTGGTGGACACATAAAGTGTGAACAACATTGATCCCTGTGGGAGCTGGCTTGCCAGCGATGGCGGTTGTACAGACGCATACATTAGTGTGATTGACTGCGACGCGTCAGCCGCTCAGTCTTCCTGCTCCATTTTCACCAGCGGAGACATTCGATGCCCTTCGTAACGATTGACGGACAACCCCTGCACTACATTGACCAAGGCAGCGGCCCGGCCGTCTTGTTGGCCGGCAGTTACCTGTGGGACCAGGCGATGTGGGCGCCGCAGATGGCCGCGTTGTCGCAGCAATATCGCGTGATTGCCCTGGACCTGTGGGGCCACGGTGAGTCCGGACGGTTGCCTGAAGGTACGACGTCGCTGGACGATGTGGCGCGCCAGGCCTTGGCGCTGCTCGATCATCTGGATATCGACCGCGTCACATTGGTCGGGCTGTCGGTCGGTGGCATGTGGGGCGTGCGCCTGGCGTTGTCGGCGCCGCAACGGCTCAACGGGCTGGTGCTGATGGACACCTACGTCGGTGTCGAACCGGAACCGACCCGCCAGTACTACTTTTCGCTGTTCAAGATGATTGAAGAAACCGGCGTGATCGCGCCGCAACTGCTCGATATCGTGGTGCCGATTTTCTTCCGACCGGGCATCGACCCACAGTCAGCGCTGTATCAGGATTTCCGCGCCAAACTGGCTGCACTACCACCGGAGCGCTTGCGCGAAAGCATCGTGCCGATGGGGCGGATTACCTTTGGTCGTGATGATCTGTTGCCGCGTCTGGGGGAATTGAATGCCGCGACCACGCTGGTGATGTGCGGCGATCAGGACAAACCGCGGCCACCGAGTGAAACGCAGGAAATGGCCGGGTTGATTGGTTGCCCGTATGTTCTGGTGCCGGAGGCGGGGCATATTTCCAATCTGGAAAATCCGGGGTTTGTCACTCAAGCGTTGCTGGCATTTTTGGCTGAGCGCAATCCAGCGTAGTTCGGGGAAAAAGATCGTCCGAACGCAGCCCGAGCCTTCGGGATCGGGTGAACCCTGTAGGAGCTGCCGCAGGCTGCGATCTTTTGATCTTGTTTATTTCGGCCCGAGAATCTTCGCCAACTTGTCCGGCGACGGCGCGCCTTGCTGCTGTTGCAGTTCACCCTTGCTGTCCATATAGAAAATCGCCGGGGTAGCTTGCAGCTCCAGGTCCTCCATCAACTGCATGTTGGCTGCCAATTTCGCCTGAATCGCCGGCGGCACTTCCTTCAAGGCCTTGAGCGAGCTGCCCTTGCCGGCCGCTTCGTGGTCTTGCAGGGCCTTTTGCGGGTCTTTGGCGGCGAGCAGTGCAGCGGATTTGCCGGGGCTGTCCTCGCGGATGATGCCGACCATGATGTGGCGCAACTGCACCTTGCCGGCCTTGACCCATGGACGCGCCTGTTCCCAGAACATGTTGCAGTACGGGCAATTGGGGTCGCTGAACATGTAGACGATACGCGGCGCATCCTTGTTGCCGTCGGCAATCCAGTTGCTCGCTTCCATCTTGGCCCAGACTTCCTTGGACATCGGCGCATACACCAGTTTTTGCAACGGCGCGCTGCTCAGGTCATTGCCTTCGGCGTCGTACAGATTACCCAGCAGCACGTGCTTGCCGTCCGGCGTCAGGTACAGCGCCATGCCACGGTTCTGGTATTGCGCGGCATACCCGCGCAAGCCATCCGGCGCATCGAACTGACCGACAATCTTCGCGCCTTTGGCTTCAATCTTCTTGATCGCTTCGGGCAGCTCTTCGGCCTGCACCGATGGCAGGTGCAGCAGGGCGGCACCCAGGCTCAGGGTCAGCAGGTGGCGGAGGCGGGGCATGGCAGTTTCCTTGAAGAGGTGGCAGGTACGTTGTCGAAATTTTCCAGGGCGCGGGCCAGGCTGGCTTGTGACAGTTCGCCCAAATGGCTGCCCAGTAAACGACCGTCGGGGCTATAGAACAGCGTAGTCGGCAAAGCCATGGAACCGACGGCCTGACCCAAACGACCGCTGCCGTCGAACAGTACGTTGGACAGGCTCAGGCCCTGGGTTTCCAGAAACGTCGCGACGCTTTGCATGCTTTCGGCCTGATTGACGAACAGGAAGGTCAGGTCAGGGCGTTGTTGTTGGGCGCTCTCCAGCACCGGCATTTCCCGGCGACATGGCGGACACCAGGTGGCCCACAAGTTGATCACCAGCGGACCACCCTTGTAGTCAGCCAGTTGCACGGTTTCACCGGCGGCATTGCGCAGGGTGATTTCCGGCAGGCGCGTGCCTTGTTCATAAATGCTCAAGGAGAACGTTGCCAGCAACCAGAACGCCAGGCCGCTGGCCACACCAAAGCCCAGCGGTCGGCGCAGCCCCGGTCGACGCCAGCCCCGGTAAACGCTGGCGAGCATCAGCGCAATCACGCCGGGCCAAGCGAGGAAACCGCCGTCCCGCAGATCGATTATTTGCCAGGGATCGTTGCGATAGTGGGTCCAGTACATCGCGACAAAAGCGATTCGTGCCGCGAGCATGCCGATCAGAAACAGGCTGAACAGTACCGACTCGGGGTTATCACCACCACGTTTGGCCACCCGCCAGCCGACAAACGTCGCCAGCGCCAATGCACTGATCAGCAGCAGGTGGTTAAGGGCGATGGCAAAGGTGCCGAGGGTAAATGTCAGCATTAACGGGCATCTCGGGTGGTGGTCCAGCGTTGCAGGAAAGTATCGGCATCGACCTCGCCGGTGATGCGCTGGCTGCGACGTTCAACGCCGTCGGCACCGATCCACAACAAACTCGGTGGTCCTGGCACTTTGTAACGGCCCAGCAATTCGCGGCTGGCGGCATTGTCGGCGGTGACGTCGAGTCGGAGCAAGCGCACGTCGCTCAACGCTTCGAGCACTTTGGCTTTACCGAACACCTGCTTTTCCATGACCTTGCACGACACGCACCAGTCGGCGTAGTAATCCAGCAACACCCACTGGCCCTGCGCCTGCGCTGCATCGAGCTCGCGTTGCAGGGCTTGCGGATCCTTGACGGTGGTGAAGGCGTCATGACCGACCGGCACAGCCGCAACCGCTGTGTTCGAGGCGCGGTAAACCTGCAACGGCTTGAACAGGTCATCACTGCCGCCCGCCGCGCCGACCACCAGCAGACTGCCCCACAGGCCCAGCAACAACGAAGTGGCGCCGAACAGATGCGCCACGCGACCGAAACCGTCCGATTGCTTCCAGGCGCTGTAGGCCGCAACGAGCAGCAACGCTCCGCACAAACCGACCCAAAGGGTTTGGTCCAGCACCGGGCGCAACATCAGCAACGCCGTGGCGAGGAACAGGAAGCCAAAAATGCCTTTGACCAGATTCATCCAGGCGCCAGGCTTGGGCATGAAGCGATTACCGACGGTCACCAGCAACAGCAGCGGCACACCGATGCCGATGCCCATGGCAAACAGAATCAAGCCACCGTGCAAGGCATTGCCGCTCTGCGCAATGTAGAGCAAGGCACCCGCCAGCGGAGCGGTCATGCACGGCCCGACCAACAGGCCGGAGAGCGCGCCCAGCAGACCCGCACCGATCAGGCTGCCGCCACGTTGGTTGCGCGAGACGTTTTCCAGGCGGTCACGCACCGCCACCGGCAATTGCAGCTCGAAAAAGCCGAACATCGGCAACGCCAACAGCACGAAAATCGCCGCGAAACTGCCCAGCAACCAAGGATTTTGCAACCAGGCTTGCAGGTTCGCCCCAAGCGACGCCGCCAACACACCCATCGCCGCATACACCAGCGCCATGCTCACCACATAGCTGCCGGCCAGGGCCAAACCGCGCTTGGGTGAAGCACCGCTGCCAACGATCAACCCGGCCAGAATCGGCAGCATCGGCAATGAACACGGGGTGAAGGCCAGCAGCAGACCCAGGCCGAAGAATACGAGCAGGCTCCAGCCCAGTGCGCGTTGTTGCAGATTACTGGCCAGGGCCTGATCCGGGGCTTCATTGGTAGTGTTCAGGGCGTTGGCGTTGCCCAGGTCCACGACCCGGGTTTGCGGCGGATAACACAACCCTGCATCGGCACAGCCTTGATAACTCACCTTGACCTGACCACTGGCGCCGGCCGGAATCTTCAACTCAAGGCCTTGGCGATAAACCTGCTGTTCACCGAAAAACTCGTCGCTGTGAGCTTCGCCCGGCGGCAACGCAGGCTGCTGATCGGCAGGCAGGCCGTCGAACTTCAGCCGTTTCTGATAAAGGTAATAACCGTCGGCAATCTGCCAGAAGAGCTGGGTTTCACCGGATTCCAGGCGTTCGGAAGTGAAAACGAACGCCTTGTCGACGGGCATAAACTCGGGTTTGGTCTCGAATGGATTGGTCCCCGCATGAACCAGACCTGACACCAGGAGAGCGAAAAATACAAACAATTGACGCATGGGCAAGCCTTATCCCTTCACAAGTGGGGGCACTGTGGAGGGCGGCGATTAACCCGTGATTAACCGCTCGAGGCATCCAGTAAGACCCACTTGGAACAAGCGGGCCTTGCTGCAAAGTCAGTTTTTCAGCAATCCATGCCATGACTTGTCATCGACATCGGACGTCGGCTCAGGGGTCAGTCTCTCAACAGCCCGGGCCATGTTTCATCGTTGACATCGACTGGGCCGGTTTCTGCCCGGTTCTCTTGGATGTTGTAACGGATGTATTGATTGCCAGTCAGGAAGATGTAGTAGCGACTGTCGGCTAATGTCCCATCATTTTGTACGGCTGTAATGATTCGATCCTTATAGGGCTCAAGTCCAGGCCAGGTTTTGTTGGTAATGGCCTCCCACTTCAAGGTATGTATGCCCTCATTAGAATTTGGCATGCGTTGTGGTAAGTTCCAGTCGAGCATCAGTGAGTTACCATCACTCAGGAGGAATCGAAACTTGCCCGTTATTCCGGGAGCATATGTACGCCACCACGTACCTGCGACAATACGATCAAAGTACGGCAAGATTTTACGCCATTCCGAATCCGCAACAGGATAGCTCCGTATTACCTTGTCTTCATCCTGGTCGTATTTACATACCATAGGGATGAAGTTGTCATAGTAAAAAAGCCATAAGTAGTCGTCGTCGACGCTCCATTGGTTTTCACTCAGGAGGTCGGTGGTGGTGAAACCAAAACGCAAGTTCTTGACATGGGAGTGAAAGCTGCCCCAGCTGGTGGTATTGACAAGGGTTGGATAACCATTCGGGACTTTGTTGTCACTCATATCAAATCGGGTATACGTGTTGCTGTCCTTGAAAAAGAAATAGCAACGGTCTTTTCCGGAGCGCCAATCGACGGCTACGAAGTTTTTAAGTTCTGGCATGAACTGAATCCTTTCAGAGAATTAAATTAGTGAGTTACTTCGAGTTGTACTGTTTTCGGGTTTCGAAGTTGATGCGAGATTAGCGTTTTTACTTGTTTGATTTGTAGGTGTTTTTATTGGCTATTTGTTTCTAAGCTAGTTGGGAATATTGACGTTGCGTTTTCCTGCAAACGCGCTTTCGGGCGCGGCGGATGTGCTGGGGCTTTTCGGCGCTGTTCGTCCGTCTGTCTCCTTGCCATAATTGCGCCTTAATCCACAGGTGTTTGACTCGGGTTTTTACTCTTGGAGCGCCCATGCACGTACTGGTTTGCGAAGACGATGAGTTGATCGCCAGCGGCATCGTCGCCGGCCTGACCGCACAAGGCCTGACCGTGGAGCACGTGGCCGCCGCGTCGGCGGCCCGGGCGATGCTCAAGGTGGCGGAGTTCGACGTCATGGTGCTCGACCTCGGTTTGCCCGACGAAGACGGCCTCAAGTTGTTGCAGCAGTTGCGCCACAATGGTCTGGAACTGCCGGTGCTGATCCTCACCGCCCGGGACTCGGTCACCGACCGTGTCGATGGGCTGCAGGCCGGTGCCGACGACTACCTGCTCAAGCCTTTCGACTTGCGCGAGCTTGCCGCACGTTTGCACACGTTGTTGCGACGAGTGGCCGGGCGCAGCGTCAACCTGATCGAGCACGGGGCTCTGACTTACGACCCGAGCAGTCGTGAAACCACGCTCGCCGGCCAGCCAGTGGACCTCTCGCGTCGCGAACAATCGCTGTTGCAAGCCTTGCTGCACAACCGTGGCCGGGTGCTGTCCACCGAGCAGCTCAAAGACAGCGTCTACGGTTTCAATGACGAACTGGAAAGCAACGCCCTCAACGTCCATATCCATCACCTGCGCAGCAAACTGGGCAAAGGCATTGTTGAAACGGTGCGCGGCCTGGGTTATCGCCTGGGGCCGGCGGATGGCGGAGATCAATCGAAGTGATGAGTTTGCGTTTACGCCTGAGCCTGACGCTCGGCGCCGCGTTTGCGCTGATCTGGGCGCTGGCCGCGGCCTGGATGCTCAGTGACCTGCGTAATCAGATGATGTTCTCGCTCGACCAGCGTCTGGTGGCTTCGGCGCGGATGGTCGCCGGGCTGATGGAGCAATTGCCGCCGGTGCCGAGCAAGGGCGAGGGCACGCATTTCAGTGCCGAGCAGCTGAACATTCCCGGCGGTATGGCGTGTCAGGTCAGCTCGTTGCGCGGCGAAATCCTCGCCCGCAGTCACAGCGATCCGGGGCAAACGCTGGAGGCCGAGAAAATGGGCTTCCACGACCAGATGATCGACGGCGCGCCGTGGCGCAGTTTCACCCTGGCCCGAGGCGATCTGCGCATTACCACGGCGGATCGGCAGATCGAGCGTGAGGCGTTGAACATGTCGATCCTGCTGGCCGCTTCGGTGCCAGTGGGTGTGGCGTTGCTCGGTTGCCTGTGCCTGCTATGGCTGGGCATCGGCCAGGGGTTGGCGCCGCTCAATCGCATGCGCGATGCCTTGATGCGGCGCAGTGCCGATTCTCTGGAGCCGTTGCAGGTGCAGCCGTTGCCGAGTGAATTGCAGCCGTTGCTGGATACGCAAAACCAGTTGTTCCAGCGAATCGGCAAGACCATTGAGCGCGAGCGTCGGCTGACCGGAGATGCAGCGCACGAGTTGCGCAGCCCGCTGACCGCGATCAAGACCCACCTGCAAGTGGCGCGCATGACCGATGGCGCGGCCCGGGACCAGTCCCTGGCCCGTGCGGAGGAGGGCGCAGACCGCCTGCACCGTACGCTTGAGCAATTGTTGTTGCTGGCCCGGGTCGAGGGCAGTTTGTCGTTCGACGATGGTGTGCAATGCAGCGCCGAGCAAGTGGCGAAACTGGCGATTCAGGATGCTGCCGGCGGTGATCGCCAGCGCATCAAATTCCAACTGCCGGCCAGCGTCTCCCCGGCGCCGGTGCAAATGCCGGCGGTGCTGTCGATTGCCGCGCTGCGCAACCTGCTGGACAACGCTTTGCGCCACACGCCCGGTGACGGCGAGGTGGAGTTGAGCCTGCAAACCACCGGCAACCGTGTGCAATTTGTGGTTCGCGACCACGGGCCGGGGATTGCTGAAGACGACCTGCAACACCTGACCCAACGCTTCTGGCGCAACGGCCAGAGCACCGGTTGCGGCCTCGGCCTGGCGATTGTCCAGGCCATCGTCCAGCGCTGTGGTTGCACGCTGCATTTCGACAGCCGACAGGATGGGCTAAGGGTTGAACTGACCATGCCGTTGCAACCGGTCTGACCGACTCGCAAACCCCTGTAGGAGCTGCCGAAGGCTGCGATCTTTGATTTTGTTTTTAAGATCAAAAGATCGCAGCCATCGGCAGCTCCTACATGAAGCCATGTCGCTCATCAATGGTAACTGTTCTCCATTGGCCGCCCCGACCTCCCACGACTATCGTTCCTCACACTCATGGATTGAGGTGACCGCGTCATGGAAGCATCCGTACACACCTGCAACGCCACCCCGGCAGACGCCGGCATCATCAGCCGCATCATTGAGCGTTCCATCCGCGTCGGCTGCGCGCTTGACCATCGCAACCATCCACAAACCGTTGCGGCCTGGACTCAGAATCAAACCCACGAACACATCCAGCGTTGGCTGACGGATCAGCGCCTGTACCTCAATGTCGCCCTGTTGCAGGACAAACCGGTCGGCGTGGCGATGGCTTCGAACGATGGCCAGGTTGCGTTCTGCTATGTACTGCCGGAGTGGTTTCGTCGTGGCGCCGGTCAAGCGCTGGTGCGCGATCTCGAAGGCTGGTTGGTGGGTCACGGGTTGCGCCATGCACGGCTCAACAGCACGCGTACCGGCGAAGCCTTTTATCGGCGACTGGGTTACCAGACGCACGCCGAAACGTTGACGGTAGCGGGCCTCGCTGCCATCCCCATGCACAAAGCCTTGCCTGAGGTCTAAATCCCCGAGCCCCTGATGCGTTTCCAGAACAGGAAAACCTTATTGAGGGGTCGAGAGATGTCAGTCGCTACCAGCCTTATCGAAGATCAGCCGGCCCGGGTCGCCCCGACCGAGACGCTGTATCAGTTCAATGAATCGCCGTTGCTGGCCCGTCAGAGCCAGCAGGAGTCCAACGCCCGTAGCTACCCTCGACGCATTCCCCTGGCACTGAAACGCGCCAAGGGCATCCATGTCGAAGACGTCGAAGGTCGCACGTTCATCGATTGCCTGGCCGGCGCCGGCACCCTGGCGTTGGGGCATAACCATCCGGTGGTGATCGAGGCCATTCAGCAAGTGCTGGCTGACGAGTTGCCCTTGCACACCCTGGACCTGACCACGCCGGTCAAGGACCAGTTTGTTCAAGACCTGTTCGGGCTGTTGCCTCCCGAGCTGGCGGCCGAAGCGAAGATCCAGTTCTGCGGCCCGACCGGCACCGACGCCGTGGAAGCTGCGCTGAAACTGGTCCGTACGGCCACCGGTCGCAGCACCGTGCTGTCGTTCCAGGGCGGTTACCACGGCATGAGCCAGGGGGCGCTGAGCCTGATGGGCAGCCTGGGGCCGAAAAAACCCTTGGGCGCCTTGCTTAGCAATGGCGTTCAGTTCATGCCGTACCCGTACGAATACCGTTGCCCGTTCGGGCTGGGCGGTGCGCAGGGGATCAAGGCCAACCTCAATTACCTCGAAACCCTGTTGAATGATCCGGAGGCCGGCGTGCAATTGCCGGCCGCCGTGATCGTCGAAGTGGTGCAGGGCGAGGGCGGGGTGATCCCGGCTGATCTGGACTGGTTGCGCGGTTTGCGCCGGATTACCGAAAAGGCTGGCGTGGCGCTGATCGTCGACGAGATCCAGAGCGGTTTTGCCCGCACCGGCAAGATGTTTGCCTTCGAGCATGCCGGAATCATTCCAGACGTGGTGGTGATGTCCAAGGCCATCGGCGGTAGCCTGCCACTGGCGGTGGTGGTCTACCGCGATTGGCTCGACACCTGGCTGCCGGGCGCCCATGCCGGCACGTTCCGTGGCAATCAGATGGCCATGGCTGCGGGTTCTGCGGTGATGCGTTATCTGGTCGAGCACAAGGTGTGCGAACACGCTGCCGCCATGGGCGAGCGCTTGAGCGAACACTTGCGCATCTTGCAGCGCGACTTTCCGCAGCTGGGCGACATTCGCGGTCGTGGCTTGATGCTCGGTGTCGAACTGGTGGACCCAGCGGGTGCGCTGGACGCACTGGGCCATCCGCCGGCCTTTGCGCGTTTGGCGCCGCTGGTGCAGCGCGAATGCCTCAAGCGTGGCTTGATCCTGGAACTGGGTGGCCGCCACGGCGCGGTGGTGCGCTTCCTGCCGCCACTGGTGATCACCGCCGCAGAAATCGACCGCGTCGCCGAGATTTTCGGCCGGGCGTTGGCCGCTGCATCCACCGGGCTTTAAATTTTTCGGGCGCCGGAACGTTCCTTCTACATAGCGGCTGCACGCAGCGTGCAGCCCTCCCTACCGTGATGGAGAAACAGCATGACATCAGTATTCGACCGCGAGGACATCCTCTTTCAGGTCGTGGTCAACCACGAAGAGCAATACTCGATCTGGCCTGACTACAAGGCCGTGCCGGAAGGTTGGCGCACCGTGGGCAAAAGCGGGCTGAAAAAGGAATGCCTGGCGTACATCGAGGAAACCTGGACGGACATGCGTCCGCTGAGCTTGCGCCAGAAGATGGATGAGCAGGCCGTCGCTCACTAAGCATGTGAGCAAAAAAAGCCCGCTGGACTGGTGACGGTCAGCGGGTTTTTTGTGGCTGGTCAGCGAAGATCCCTGTAGGAGCTGTCGAGTGCAACGAGGCTGCGATCTTTTGATTTGTTCTTGGAAGCAAGATCAAAAGATCGTCCGAACGCGGCCCGAGCCTTCGGCACCTCCTACATTGAAGCGTGATACATCCGTGGATTCAGATCAGCGTCAGACCGTTATCGCCAGCAGGCTGGTTCCCACAGGGGCCTGAGGTCAACCACTCAACCCCTTGATCACCAAATCCACATCCCCCTCCAGTTCGGCCACTGGATCAGCTGCGTCGACACTCAACACCACCAATCGACTCCCGGCTTCGCTGATAACCGCTTTAAGCGCGTCCGAAGGCTGGCGATGGTGCAACACCACTGCCACGTCATTATCTTTCAGCGTCGCAGCCAATGCCTTTAGCGCCTCAGGCGTCCACTCGGCATCCGGCCTTGCATCCTGACCAACCAGCTCAAGATTCAGACCGCCAATCAGATAGCCGAAGTGATCGCTCAGGCTCATCACGCTGAGGTTATCGGCGGCTGCCAGGCGTGCCTCGCTGTCAGCACTGAGCTTGAGCAAACGCTGTTTCAGCGCCGCCAGGTTGGCCTCGATCGCAGGCTTGGCGTTAGGCGCCAGACGCACCAGATCCGCCGCCATCACGTCCGCCATGCGTCCCATGTTATTGCTCGCCAGCCACGGCTGGCTGTTCAACCCCTCGACCTTGTTGTCGGGCTGCACGGCGATGCCAGGCAGCGCGCCGTCCACCGGGCGGGCGGCGTCGACTTCGACGATGCGGATGTTGCTGCGTCGGGAAATCGGGTACAGCGGATCATCCGCCCACAACGAACGCAGACCAATCACCGCGTCGGCATCGGTCGCCAGTTTGGCCAGTGCCGGAGCGCCACGGCCGGTGAAGTAAGCGGTCTGCCGGCTGCCGGGTAGGTTGTCGGGTGCGGCGCGCTCGAGTTTGACATCGGTACCTTTGAGCAGGACTTCGCCCAAACCGTAGGTGATCGGCAACGAGGCCAGCACGCGTAGCGGTTTGCCGTTGTCGGCGGCGAAGGACGTTGTGGCCAGCCCGCAAAGGGCGACCGCGAGGGTCAATTGGCGTAGAGAAAAAGTCATTTATCCAAGGTTCCCTTTCAGGCTGGGGACAACGCCGCGCGCGATGGCGGCCAGGGCGAAGGCGATACCGGCCACCAGAATGATCGCGGCACCGGACGGGATCGGCAGGTCGAAGACGATCGGCGCGAGAATCCCGCACAGCGTGCTGACCGTGGCGATCAGCACCGAGCACCAGAAAAAGCCCTTCAACGATTGACTGAGCAAGCGTGCCGCCGCAGCCGGGATCACCAGCAGCGCACCGACCAGGATCGCGCCGATGACTTTCACCGCGGCAACGGTAATCAGCGTCACCAGAATCACGAACAGGTAATCCAGCGACTTCACGGCCACGCCGCGTACTGCCGCCAGTTGTGGGTTGAAACTGGCAAGCATGATGCGGTTGTACAACGGCAGGGCCAGGGCCATCACCAGCGAACCGACGATGGCCAGCACCAGCAGGTCATTGCCGTTGACGGTCAGTACTGAACCGAACAGCACGTTTTCCAGAATGTGCACGTTGATCTTGCCCGCCAGAATCAGCAGCAGACTCGCGCCCAGCGCCAGCGACACCGAGAGGAACACGCCGATCAAGGTGTCCGGCGCCAGGCCAGTACGGTTACGCAGGTAGTTGAGCAGGATGCCGAACAGCAGGCAGTAACCGAACAGACTGCCGTAAGGCCCGGTGTAGGGTTCGCCGAGCAGGATGCCGATGGCGACGCCGGTCAGCGCCGCGTGGCCCACCGCTTCGGAGAAAAACGCAAAGCGCTTGACCACCACCAACGTGCCCAGACCGCCCAGCACCGGGCCGATCAACAAACCGGCGAGCAGCGCGTTGACCACAAAACCATAGGCCAGCGCTTCAGGCAGGTACCCGGACGAGGCCCAGCCTTGGACCATCAAACGAAAGGCTTCGTAACTCATCAGGCAGCGCTCCGTGGATGGGTCGAAAACAGGGTCAGCAGACGATCCGGCGTCAGCGCCAGTTTCGGCGTGGCGTCGAACAGCACCCGGCGATTGAGGCCGGTGACGTGATCGGCCAGTCTCCCGACGGCTTCCAGATCGTGCTCGATCCACAACACCGTGATGCCCGCCGCGCGCCAGTCGCCGAGCAAGCGCTCGAACACCTGAATCCCGGCTTCAT
This sequence comes from Pseudomonas azerbaijanoccidentalis, assembly GCF_019145495.1. Classification (GTDB taxonomy): domain Bacteria; phylum Pseudomonadota; class Gammaproteobacteria; order Pseudomonadales; family Pseudomonadaceae; genus Aquipseudomonas; species Aquipseudomonas azerbaijanoccidentalis. The sequence goes on from NZ_JAHSTU010000011.1 coordinate 214,792, forward strand.
CCAGCGCCGACATCGGTTCGTCTAACACCAGCAATTGCGGCGCCGGAATCAACCCTTGGGCCAACAACACGCGCTGACGCTCGCCCCCGGACAGCGCGCCCATGCGCCGCTTGCGTTTGTCCTGCATGCCGACCCGCTCCAGGGCCTCGCCAATCGCTGCCGCATAGTGCTTGCTCAAGCCGAGAAATGCCGGACGTCGCTGGCACATGGCGGCCATGAAATCGTCGACGGTCATTGGTAAACCACGGTCGAATTCCAGGGCTTGCGGCACGTAGCCGATCGTCCCCGGTTCGCCCGGCCATTGCAGGCTCAGGCGGCCCTGATGCGGCATTTGCCCCAGCAAGGTCTTGATCAGCGAACTCTTGCCGCCACCGTTGGGGCCGACCAGTGCATGCACGCTGCCGGGTTGAACCTGAAAGGTGACCTTGTCGAGGATTGTCGTGCGACCCAGCGTCAGGCTGACCTCCGAAAAATCCAGGGTCGGCCCCGCACCCTGTAGGAGAGAGCCTGCTCGCGATTGCGTTTTGTCATTAAATGATGATGCCGACTGACCGGACGCCTTCGCCAGCAGGCTGGCTCCCACAGGGTGTTCGGCGTCTTGGGCGATGAGCGTTTCTTTCGAGGTCATTTACCCGACTCCTGAATCGCCCGCACCACGGTGTTGAGGTTGCCGGTCATTTCCTTTTCGTACTTGTCGGCGGTGTATTCGCCGTAGGAAATGTGCGACAGCGGATACAGCTTCACCCCGGATTCACGCTGGATGGTGTCGACGTACGTGGACGGGAAATCCATCTCCGAGAAGATCACTTTCACGTCCAGTTCACGCAGTTGGTCGATGGTCTTTTTCAACTGGCTCGGGCTCGGTTCAATGCCATGGGCCGGTTCGACCACGGCGGTCACTTCCAGGCCGAATTCGCGCAGCAGGTAATCGTAAGCGGCGTGGACCGTGGCCACCCGCAGTTCGGCATTGGGTGCCTGGGTCAGTTTGGCCAGGGCGTCGGCGCGCATCTTGCGCAGGCGTTTGCCGTAGGCGCGGGCATTATCGGTGTAGGTCTTGGCGTTGGTCGGGTCGAGCTTGCCCAGCTCCCGGGCAATGTTGTTGACCTGGGCAATCGATGCGCTGATCGACAGGAAGGTGTGCGGGTTCACCACTTTGCCGGCGCCGCGTGCGGCAACACCGGTGGCGGCCAGCAACGGTACGTTTTCGTTGGCTTCGATCACTGGCACATTCGGGGTTTCGCTGGCGGCGATCATGCGGTCGGCAAAGTCATCATGGCCCACGCCGTTGAGCACGATCACGTCGAGCCCGCTGATGCGCTTGATGTCTTCGGCCCGAGGCTCGTAGGCGTGAGGGTTGAAGCCTGCCGGAATCAGCGGCACCACCTCGGCCTTGTCGCCGACGATGTTGGCCACATAGCTGTAATACGGGTGCAGGGTGATGCCGATGCGCAGGCGCTTGGCCTCGTCGGCGCTGGCCAGGGGAGTCAGCAGGCAGGCCAGCAGGCCGACCAGTGTCAGGCGCAGAACAGAACGTAGAGATGAAATTGGCATGGGAAAGCGGTCTTCTCTCGGGTGAAGGCGAGGGTTCAGTGCCGGTGCTGGCGGGTTACGCCGGCATCGAATTGCGCGACGATCTGCTGCCAGCCGGCGCTTTCGAGCGCGGCGTCGCTGAGGTCGGCAGGGGCCTTGAGATCGGTGGCGCGGTTGAGCCAGATGTCCGGGGCATCATCTTCGGCGGTCAAACGCATCAGGAACGAGCCGGCCACGCTGGCGGTCTGGCTCTGGCCGAAGTAAGCCTTGGCGTCGAGCAATTGCCAGGCATGGCCGCCACGGCTGACGGAGCTGGCGTCCTGGGCGAACGGCGCAAAACCCTCATCGGCGAGGGTTTCAGGTGTCGGCAGGGTTTGCTGTTCCTGGCGCAGCAAGTGAATTTCGTCCAGCGTTACGCGCAGATCGGCGTAGATGCCTTGCTCGGAAGCGCTGAGGTCGCGGCGGGCGTCCAGTTGATGAGTGTTGACGCTGCTCACTTCCTGAGACTCGCCGCGCCACGCGACCACCGAACCGGCCACCGCCAGAATGATCAGGCACAACAGCAACACGTAGAGGGTTTCATGACCGGCACCGGCCGGGCGGACGACTTGCGTGGTTGGCGTGCTCATGGAGTTTCGATGTCCGCTTGGTCGATTTCGACCACGTGGCCAGGGCCTGCGTCGAACAACACATAAAACTCGGCGCCGGGCTTCTTGAAGGTCAGGGTCGAGTCGGCACCGAGCTTGCCCGGCACCAGAATGGTTTCGTCGTAGCCGATCACATCCAGGGTCACTCCCGGTGCGCCGCTGCCGTCGGAGAAACCGCCCGTGCACTTGATCTGCTCGGCGTCGATCGCCTTGCATTCGCACATCGGGTTGTGGGCCAGGGCGCTGGTGCTGAAACCGGCGCCGAGCAATAGCAATGCGGCGCTGAGAGGGCGGATAACGTTGATCATGGTTTGCCTCCTTGAGTGCTCAGCCAGGCGAGAGTGGCGGGGGAGGCCTGGCTCAGAGGAATGGATGCCTGATGCATGGAGCCGTCCCAGCCTTCCATGGTGATCCACAGTTCGGCGTCGGCTTTGGTTTTTTCCGGGATCGGCAACATGGCGCCCATGCGGTACGGCGTGCCGAAGAAAATCACCCCGGCGGCGCGCAGGCTGCGGGGTTTACCGATGCGCAGGTAAGTCGCCTTGACCTGCTCGCGACAGCTGTCGCACAGCGCGGCGTTGAAGCTTTTCATGTGGCCGGCCGGGCCATCGGGGCGGGGGGCTTCATTGCGCAGCTCGGCCAGACGCAGGCTCCACGGGCCGACCTGGACTTCACCGATTTCCCGCTCACCGAGGCCCGTGTCGCCACGGAACAGCGCGGCGTCGGCGAAATACTTGGGCATGAAGCCCAGCGGCACCAGCAACAGCAGAACGTTGATGTGGAAACGCCACTTGTGCCAGAAACGGCTCAGTTTTGACGCGGGTTTTTCTGCAGTGAACAGGCTCATTGGCTGACCTCCGTGCTTTCACGGCTGCCAGCCGCAACTGCCTCGTTGCGTGGGCGTTTGTTGTTGCGCTTGAGCGCATTGGCCGTGGCCAGGGCGGTGCGCTTGGTCCAGATCAGCAGGCCGCTGAGTACCATCATGCTCAGCAGCAGGCCGAAGAAGAACCAGATCAGCTTGATCCAGAGACCGCCGAAATCACCGGTGTGCAACGGGCGCATGGACTCGGTCACGAACTCCAGGCCCGAGCGGTCCGACAGCAGGCGGGTGGCGGCGACATCACCGGTGTACGGGTTGATATCGGCGGTCTGGAACATCAGCGGATACCAGCTGCGCCCCCCCACCGACAGGTAGCTGTAGGCGTTGGCCGGCATGCTGACAAAACTTTCGTCAAGACCGGGGATACGCTCCTTGGCCTGGCGGATCGCCGCTTCGAGGCTGATCATCGGCGCCGCCGAACCATCGGCGGTGAGCGGCACGTTTTCACGGGGTACCACCGCCGCCACCGGCGCGGTGGAGATGGAAATCTGGTTATCGAACATGAACGCTTCGATCAAAAACCAGGTGCTGGTGACGGAAATCACCGCGATGAACCAGATCGACCAGATACCGCTCAGACGGTGGAAATCGCCCCAGAAAATCCGAGCACCGTGACGAATGCGCAGGGTCGGGCGCAAAAAGCCTTTCCAGAAGCGCTTGTACACCACCAGCCCGGTGATCAACGAAGCCAGCAGCGGCAGGCTGAGGAACGACACCAGGTACCAGCCCCAGCTGTAGCCATTGGTGAACGGCACCAGCCACCAGCCATGCAGCGCGCGGGTGAATGCCTGGAAGTTGAATTGCGGAGCGGGGCCTTGAATGGCGCCGGTGTACGGGTTGACGTAAACCGTCAACGCACGTCCGTCGGGATAGGTGACACTGACGTCCAGCGCAAAGTGCGATTCATCGGGGCGGCTGATGCTGTCGATGATGAGGTCGGGCTCAGCCTTTTTGATCGCGCTGACGACTTGGTCGTAATTGAGCCGCGGCGCATCGTCGGAAGGCTGGCTGGCGCGCATTTGCGGGTTGGCCAGCCAGACGATTTCCTGGCTCACCACGGCCAGTGTGCCGGTGACGCAGACGATCAGGACAAAAAACCAGATCGGCAGCGCCAGCCAGCTATGGACCAGAAACCAAAGTTTTGAACGGGATTTCTTCGACATGATTAGGGCGTCTTGTATCGATGAAAGGCCTCTACTACGGGCTTCGCAGCGATGAGGTCCATGAAAGGCCCGGTCGTGGCTTTTGCCTACGCGACAGGACTGCATCTATATAGGACGGATGAGCACCCGAAATCCCGAAGGGCGATATGAAAGAAAATGTTTCGTGTTTCGCGTCCTGTGGTTTTTTGCTGGCATGACAATCCCGCGCGGGTCATTGCGACGTGCGCGGGAGGTTGATGGCGGTCAGGGCGGTGGCCAAGCTCAGCGCAGGAAGTCGAGCACTTCGGTGAGCAGCTGTTCGGGCGCTTCTTCGGCGATGTAATGGCCGGCGGGCAACGGCTTGCCACGGACATCGGAGGCTACTTTTTGCCATTCCTTGAGCGGCTCGAAGCACCGTCCGACCGTGCCTTCCGCGCCCCATAGCACCAGCAGCGGCAGCGCCAATTGATGACCGGCCTCAATGTCGGCACGATCATGCTCCAGGTCGATACTGGCACTGGCGCGATAATCTTCGCAGATGCCACGGGCGGCGCCCGGCAATTGCAGGCAGCGCAGGTATTCACCGAAGGCTTGCTCGGTGAATGGCTTGAGCCCGGCACTGCGGCTGCCCATCACGCTGCGCAGATACGCTTCGGGGTCGGCCTCGATCAGGGTTTCCGGCAACGGTGCTGGGCGAATCAGGAAGAACCAGTGCCAGTACGCACGGGCAAAGGCTTCAGTGGTTTGCGTGTACATCGCCAGGGTCGGGGCGATATCGAGTAACACCATGCGCTGCACGGCGCCCGGGTGATCCAGGGCCAGGCGATGGGCGACGCGAGCGCCACGGTCGTGGGCCAGCACCGAGAACTGTTCGAACCCCAAGGCCTGCATCAACTCGACGCTGTCCTTGGCCATTTCCCGTTTGGAGTAGTGGCTGTGCAGCTCATCGGCTGGCGGTCTGGCGCTGTCGCCGTAACCGCGCAGGTCGGCGGCGATCACGGTGAAATGCTCGGCCAGTTGTTCGGCGACCTTGTGCCAGATGACGTGGGTCTGCGGGTGGCCGTGCAGCAACAACAGGCCTGGACCGCTGCCGCCGATGCGATAGGCAATGTCCACACCGTTGACGCAGCGCTGGTCTTTCAGGAATCCGGCAAACATGAGTGCCTCCTTGTTCTGATTAGCTGCATCCTGAAAGTGTTGCGGCGTGAGGGCAAGGCGTGAAGTGTGGTGGGATTGTTCATGAAGTGTGTCTGATAAACCGCCATCACTGTAAAAGCGAGCCTGCTCGCGATGGCGGTCTATCAACCCCTGAAGATCTCAACCCTGCTGAAACATCTCCTTCGCCCGCTGCTCAATCTGCTCCTGAGTCAGATCCTCTTTACGCGTCGCCAAAAACCACAGATGTCCATAGGGGTCCTTCAACGTCCCGGAACGGTCGCCATAAAACTGATCCTTGACCTCCGACACCGCAATGCCACCGGCGTCAATCGCCTGTTGATAGGACTTGTCCACATCGGTCACATACAAATGCAGGCCCACCGAAGGCGAGCTGTCCGGATTGCTCAACGGCCCTTGATCGCAAGGCGTGCCGAGCATGATCGGGCAGTCGCCAATGCGCAGCTCGGCGTGACCGATACCGCCGTCCGGCATGGACAGACGCATGACTTCGATGGCACCGAAGGCTTTCTTGTAGAACTCGATGGCTTCAGCGGCTTTTGCAATGCCCAGGTACGGCGTGATGCTGTGATAACCCTCGGGAATCGGTTTAACGCTCATGATGGTTCTCCCTGTTCTTGTTGGGAATTCACTGCTTTCAAGCAGGACCAATAAGTGTAGGAGCTGCCGAAGGCTGCGATCTTTTGATTTTGATCTTCAGCAATCTTCAAGTTCACAAAAGATCGCAGCCTTCGGCAGCTCCTACAGGGCGTTCGACTATCGATAACACTGTTCAGCCATCAACAGTGAAGCAGCAGACTGTCCGGATCTATTATCGTGAGTCCCTCGAAATCGGCCTCAAACGCCCATAAACAATGGCCCGCGCAGTCAGGCACAGAAGCTGCAATACCTCAGGTATTACCGATACCGAGAGTCTTGTATGCCTGCCTTGTCCGAATCTGCCGTTTATCCGATCAATCCGCCGGCCGCCCACCGGATCGCTGACGAAACTGAAGCCTTGCTCGTGGCCGAGCGTGTCGCCGCGAGCCTGTTGGAGCAGGACGCCGAACGCGACCGCACGCGCCACGTGCCTGCCGAGATCGTCGATCTGTTTTCCAACAGCGGCCTGTGGGGCATCACCGTGCCCAAAGCGTTCGGCGGTGCACAGGTTTCTTCGGCGGTGCTGGCGCAGGTCATCGCGATCATTTCCGCGGCCGACCCGTCCTTGGGGCAAATCCCGCAAAACCACTACTGCCTGTTGGAAGACATCCGTCTGCAAGGCACGCCGGAGCAACAGGCGCATTTCTTTGAGCTGGCCTTGCAAGGTCACCGTTTTGCCAACGCCCTGTCGGAGACCAGCGGCAAGAACGTGCAGGACATCCAGACCACCCTCCGTCGTTATGGCGACGGCTATGTGATCAACGGTCGCAAGGGTTACTGCACTGGCTCGCTGTATGCCCATTGGCTGGCCGTGCTGGCGGTGGATGAAGAGCAGAAGGGCCAGTTGGCCTTTGTCGAACGCGGCACCCAAGGGCTGGTGATCGTCGACGACTGGGACAGCATTGGTCAGCGCACCACGTCCAGCGGCACTGTTCTGGCCGAAGATCTGCACGTTGCGGCGTTCAACCTGTTCCCGACGTATCGCTCTTATGAAAGCCCGACCCTGGCCGGCCCATTCGCGCAGTTGACCACGGCCGCCATTGACGCCGGCATTGCCCGCGCGGCCCTGCGCGACACCATTGCGTTCGTTCAGCAATCGGCCCGACCGTGGATCGATGCCGGTGTGGAAAAGGCCAGTGAAGACCCGCTGACCATCATTCAGGTCGGTGGCCTGGAGATTCGACTGGAAGCCGCCGAAGCGTTGCTGGAACGGGCCGGTCGCGCACTGGATGCGGCGCGTCCGGCACCTGATGAGGATAACGTCGCCCGCGCGTCCCTCGCCGTGGCGAAGGCCAAGGTGCTGACCACCGAAATCGCCATCGAAGCGACCAACAAACTGTTCGAACTCGGCGGCACCCGCTCCACGTTGAGGAAGCACAACTTCGATCGTCACTGGCGCAACGCTCGGGTCCACACGCTCCACGATCCGGTGCGCTGGAAATACCACGTAGTCGGCAACTGGCTGCTCAACGGCGTCAAACCGCCGCGTCATGACTGGTCGTGATCATGGCCGAATGGTTCAAGAATATTTATTGGGCTGATATCGGCCAGGCCTGCCTCGACACGCTGAGCATGCTCGGCGCGGCCCTCGGTTTTACCGTGCTGCTGGGATTGCCGCTGGGGGTGGTGCTGTTCCTCACCGGCAAGCGTCAGTTGCATGAAGCCGTCGGGGTTTACCGGGTGTTGTCGGTGCTGGTGAACATGCTGCGCTCGCTGCCTTTCATCATTTTGCTGATCGTACTGATTCCCCTGACCACGCTGCTGGTGGGCACCTCGCTCGGTGTGCCGGGCACCATTCCACCGCTGGTGGTGGGTTGCACGCCGTTTTTCGCGCGGCTGGTGGAAACCGCGTTGCGTGAAGTCGATCGCGGTGTGGTGGAAGCGACCCAGGCCATGGGCGCCAATACCTGGCAAATCATCCGCTACACCTTGTTGCCAGAAGCCCGGGGAGGATTGCTGGCGGCGGTGACGGTGACCGCGATTGTGCTGGTCGATTACACGGCGATGGCCGGGGTGATCGGCGGTGGCGGACTGGGCGACCTGGCGATCCGCTACGGCTATCAGCGGTTTCAGACCGACGTGATGGTGGTGACGGTGGTGTTGTTGTTGATCCTGGTCCAGGCCCTGCAAATGAGCGGCGACCGACTGGTGGCACGATACAGCCACCGCTGAAAACTCAATCGAAAAAACCAAAAACTCCGGCCCCACGTCCGCCCCACGACGGCCATTTGATCTGCCTTGGAGCAACCCATGAAAAAGACTTTGGCCGTTCTGGCTGCACTGATTTCGTTGAGCGTTCACGCCAATGAAAAACTCACCGTTGGCGCCACCCCGGTGCCGCACGCGGAAATCCTCGAATTCGTCAAACCGACCCTGGCCAAGGAAGGCGTGGACCTGGACATCAAGGTGTTCACCGACTTCATCCAGCCAAACCAGCAGCTTGCGCTAAAGAACCTCGACGCCAATTACTACCAGTACCGGCCGTTTCTCGATGACTACAACAAGACCCGCCACACCGATCTGGTGCCGGTAGTCGGCGTGCACATCGAGCCGTTCGGGGCCTACTCGACCAAGATCAAAAACATCTCCGAGTTGAAAGATGGCGCCACGGTGTCGATCCCCAACGACCCGGTGAACACCGGTCGCGCGCTGGTGCTACTGCACGAAGCCGGGCTGATCAAACTCAGGGACCCGAGCAACACCCTGGCAACCCAGCGTGACATTGTCGGAAACCCGAAACACCTGAAAATCCGTGAACTGGAAGGTGCGCTGCTGGCGCGCTCGGTGAGTCAGGTCGACCTGGCGTTTGTGTTCGCCAACTACGCGCTGGAAGCCGGGATCGACACCAACAGTGCGTTGATCGTCGAGAAGGGCAAAAGTCTGTACATCGAGTTCCTGGTCGCGCGGCCGGACAACATCAACGACCCGGGTTTGCAGAAACTGGCCAAGGCGTTGAATTCCGATGAAGTGCGCCAGTTCATCTTGACCCGCTACAAAGGGCAGATTGCGCCGGGGTTCTGATTCCGGATTGATCTTGAGGACGCCATCGCTGGCAGCCAGGCTCCCACAGGTTTTGTGTGAGTCTTGGAAAACGCACAATCCTGTGGGAGCTGGCTTGCCAGCGATAGCCGCGCCACCTATTTCGAGTCAGGCTCGATGGGTTAAATCGACAGCTGCATCAGGCGTCCGCCCTGGACGTTTTCCGTTGGCCGGCGCTTGTTCACCGCCAGTTCGCCGATCTTGATCAGGCGTGTGCGCGTGACATTACGGCTCAACCCCAGCAGCGCGGCGGTGTGTACCTGGTTGTAATGGCTGAAGCGGTAAGCCGCGCGCAGCAACGTGTCTTCGACTTTCTCGTGCAGCGCACCGGCCTGTTGCTCGAACAGTTTTTGAAAGGCCCGGTCGAGCAGCGCCTCGGGGGAGTCATCGGCCTGGACGTGCTGGTCGTCCTGACGCTCGATACGCATGTTCGACAGGCGCAGGTCATCGCGTTCGATTACGCCGTTGCGGCAAATCAACAGGGTGTGGTGAATGACGTTTTCCAGTTCGCGGATGTTGCCCGGCCAACTGTAACTGCGCAGTTTCAGTTCGGCTTCTTTGCTGATGTTGATGCTGCCGTAACCCAGGCGCTGACTGTAGGCGTCGATGAAGTGACGGGTCAGCGGCAGGATATCGCCGGGCCGGTCGCGCAACGGGCTCAGTTCGAGGCTGACCACGTCCAGCCGGTAATACAGGTCTTCGCGAAAATGCCCGGCATTGATGGCTTTCTCCAGTTGTACGTTGGTCGCCGCGAGCACCCGCACATCGATGGGAATGCTCTTGCGCGAACCCAGGCGCACCACTTCGCGCTCCTGCAAGACTCGCAGCAGCTTGACCTGGATCGCCATCGGCAAATCGCCGATTTCATCGAGGAACAAGGTGCCGCCGTCAGCCTCTTCAAACCAGCCGGCCTTGGCACTCAACGCGCCGGTGAACGCGCCTTTCTCATGGCCGAACAGCTCGGCCTCGACCAGCGACTCGGAGAACGCACCGCAGTTCACCGCCACGAACGGCCGGTTACGACGGGCGCTGAGGTTGTGGATATGCCGCGCCACCAATTCTTTGCCGGTGCCGGTTTCGCCAATGATCAGCACACTGGCTTCACTCGGCGCGACCTGTTGCAGATGCGCGAGCAGGGCCTGGGATTTCGGGTCTTCGAACACCTGGGCCGTGGCGCGGATCGACGTGGCCAGAGCGGGCGAGGGCGGTAAGGTCAGCAGTTGCATGAGGCACGCTCCATGTAGGGCAGGTTATGAATAGAAAGTCGGAATCGGCAGGGCCTTGTTCAGCGCCCAGTCACCCAGTTCTTGAAGTTTGTAATCCACCGGGTCGTGCAGTGTCTGGGTACGCAGGTTGCGCCAGTGGCGGTCCAGCCGCAGTGAGGCGTGGGTCGAGCGCGCGCCGGTCACTTCAAACAGGCGGCTGCACAATTCCAGGCCATTGCGCGTTGCCGCGACTTTGGCTGTGGCGATGGCGGTGGCCAGGTGTCCGCGCTCTTCGGCGCTGAGGTTCGGGCCTTTGGCCCAGGCCTTGTCGAGCAGGCTGGCGGCACGCTCCACCAGCAGGCGAACGCCTTCGAGTGCCACCCAGAATTCGCCGTAATGGCCGAGCACATAAGGATCCTGGGACACGTCCTGAGCGGTGGATTTATGCCACGGCCGGGTTTCGGTCAGCGTGTATTGCCGCGCTTCCTCGAAGGCACCTTCGGCGATGCCGAGGAACATGTGGGTGAACGTGAGCTGGGCGATCAACGGGCGCAGGCAGGCGAACGGCGTACTCAACGGACCGGGATCGAGCAGCAGTTCCGACTCTTCGACCCGCACCCGTTCGAACGTGGCGCTGCCGCTGTCGGTCTGGCGCTGGCCCATGTTGTTCCAGTCATTGTGCAGGGTGATGCCGCTGCGGCCGCTGGGAATGGCGGCGATCAACAGCTTGCCGCCGGCGCTTTCGTCCACCGCCGAGGCGATCAGCATTTCGGAATCGCTGGCACCGGAGCAGAAACTTTTCTTGCCGGAAAACTCACGCCAGCCACCGAGGTTTTTCACCACGGTGCGGGTGTCCAGCGGATTGAGCGCGTTGCCCCAGAACCAGTTCTTGCGCGCGGTCTGTTCAAACCACGGCTGCCATTGCTCGGACCGGGCAAACAGACGCACGGTGGCGAGCATCAGGTGATGGAAGCCGAACACGTGGGCAATCGAACTGTCGACCTTGGCGAACTCGCGCACCACGGTCAGGGTTTCACTCCAACTGGCACCAAGGCCACCGAACTGGGCGGGAATGCTCAAGGCGAGCAGGCCGCTGTGGCGCAGGGCGTCACGCTCGGCCTTGGGTGTGCCACCACGTTCGTCGCGCTCGACGGCAGTCAAGGCAAACTCCGCCGCCAATTGACGGGCGGTTTGCAGCGGGGATATCAGGGCGCTTAGCGGCTTGGCAGTCACGCGGTTTTCCTTATTGAGCTGACCCTGTAGGAGCTGCCGAAGGCTGCGATCTTTTGATCTTGATCTTTAAAACCAAAAAATCGCAGCCTTCACGCAACTCCTACAGGACCAAGGGTGAATCAGGGTTTGGCGTGAGCCGGAAGCACGTCATTGGCAATCATTTCGCCAAACGGCCCAGTCAGATTGGTGACACCGCGCCCGGCAAGGCTGGCATACGGCTCGGGCAGCAACGGGAACACCAGTTCGGCGAAGCGATAGGCTTCTTCAAGATGTGGATAACCGGAGAAAATGAAACTCTCGATCCCCAGGTCCGCGTACTCCTTGATGCGCGCCGCCACTTGCTGTGGATCGCCCACCAACGCCGTCCCGGCACCGCCCCGCACCAGGCCGACGCCGGCCCACAGGTTGGGCGCAATTTCCAGATTGTCGCGACGTCCGTCATGCAGGGCCGCCATGCGCCGCTGGCCTTCAGAATCAAAACGTGAAAATGATTGCTGCGCAGCGGTGATGGTTTCGTCGCTGATGTGTTCGATCAATTTGTCTGCCGCTTTCCAGGCCTCTTCGGCGGTTTCGCGCACGATCACGTGCAGGCGAATCCCGAACTTCACCGTGCGTCCGTTGCGTGCCGCGCGCTCGCGCACATCGGCGATTTTTTGCGCCACGGCAGCCGGTGGCTCGCCCCAGGTCAGGTAGACATCCACCTGTTCGGCGGCCAAATCATGGGCGGCGTCGGATGAACCGCCGAAGTACAGCGGTGGATACGGTTTTTGCACTGGCGGGTACAACGCCTTGGCGTTTTGCACCCTCAGGTGTTTGCCTTCGAAATCGACCGCTTCACCTTGCAACACACGGCGCCAGATTTTCAGGAATTCGTCGGTGACTTCGTAGCGTTCGCTGTGATTGAGGAAGCTGCCGTCGCCGCGGTTTTCATCCGGATCGCCACCCGTCACGACGTTGATCAGCAAGCGGCCGTTGGACAAGCGATCCAGCGTCGCCGCCATGCGCGCCGACACGGTCGGCGAAATAATCCCCGGGCGGATCGCCACCAGATAACGCAAGCGCTCGGTCAACGGCACCAGTGCCGAAGCGATCACCCACGAGTCTTCGCAGGAACGCCCGGTAGGAATCAACACGCCGTGATAACCCAGGCTGTCGGCGGCCTGGGCTACCTGTTTCAGGTAATTGAGCGTCACCGGGCGTGCGCCCTGTGTAGTGCCCAGGTAATGACCGTCGCCGTGGGTTGGCAGAAACCAGAAAACATCCATGAACAAATCCTTAAGCGATTTTCAGCAGATTGTTGGGGTGCACGCCGAACAACGGCGCGGCGCGTTCTGCAGCCAGTTGAATGCGGGCCTTTAGAAGTTCACTGGTTATTTGGTAATTGGAAAAATCGGCTTCGGTGGCGTAGACCCCAATCGGCAAGGTCAGGGCCTGGAAGAAACTGAACAGCGGCCGCAATTGGTGATCGAGCACCAACGCATGACGCTCGCTGCCACCGGTGGCGGCCAGCAGCACTGGCGTGTTGATCAGCGCGTTCAAATCGATCAGGTCGAACAAATGCTTGAGCAGGCCCGGATAGGAACCGCGATAAACCGGCGCGGCCACGATTAGCAAGTCGGCGTTCTCGATGGCTTGCAGTTCGGCTTCGATATCCGCGCTCAATTCTTGACGGGACAGCGCCGCGCCCAGTGGCCGGGCAATATCGCCCAGTTCGATCAGCTTGCTTTCGATGGGCAGTTGCTCAGCCAGCTGCGCCAAAATCGCTTGGGTCAGTACCAGTGTGCGGGATGGCCGCCAGGTACCGCCGGAAACGGCAACGACTTTCAATGGACGCGTCATGATCAGTTCCTTTTTAAACAGTTGCTCAGCGAGCAGTGAGTAGTCACCCGGTTGAGCAAGAGCTGTACCAATCCCTCGAAGCCTTGGATTACGGGGCTTGCAGCGTATTGATCGATCCGCGCTGTTGATTTTCAGGGGGTGTTTGTTGATCGTCTGTTGCTTGGCGAACAGTTGCGTGGGCAACAGTGCCTGAGGCGATGCAGGAGTTATAAAGGCTGTTTGTTATTCCGTAAAAGACATTAATTTAATATTAATATATCTTTATCGAATATGTGTGGCAGATAAGTCAGGCATTAGGAAAACTCGATAGCGACTATCGAGAGTGTTGATTTCTGCTGATCCAATGGCGCGAGTAGCCTGTGTTCATTGCCCCGAACCCAGATGCCAGGACGCCGAACATGAAACCTCTACTCGCCACTTTCTTGCTGCTCGCGGTCTCCGTACTTGCCGGATGTGCCAGCCACGTTTCCCCTGAATTGCGGCCCTATACCGCCGAAGAAACTCGCGAACTGGCGATGGAAGCGTTGAACCGTCGTGGCTTGTCTTTCGACGAGTACCACGCGAAAAAAGCTGAATTGCTCGGCCAGCCGCAAAAGACGTTTGGTTTCGACAAACAGGGCGAAATGAACGCCGAGCGAGCTGTACAGCTGCACGGTCGTCAGAGCTGAGCAGAAACTGTACGGGTCCAACTTTCGCGTAACTGTCCATGGGTTTCGCTGAGGGTGTGCGATAGGGTCATTACCTGACTGACCCTGATGGACTGCCACCCATGACACTCTCTTTAGATCTGCTGCTGGGCTTCGCCCTGTTTGCGCTCGTTACCTCGATCACGCCCGGCCCGAACAACACCATGTTGTTGGCATCGGGGGTGAACTTCGGCTTTAACCGCACCATCCCTCATATGCTTGGCATTACCTGCGGCTTCTTCGTGCTGGTGGTGGCGGTCGGTTTTGGGCTGGGCGCGGTATTCCAGACTTACCCTGTGCTCTACACCGTGCTGCGTTACGTCGGAGCGGCGTACTTGTTGTACCTGGCGTGGAAAATCGCGCACTCCGGCCCGGTATCGGACAGTGAACAGGGAGAGGGCAAGCCGATCAGTTACCTCGGCGCCGCCGCTTTCCAGTGGGTCAATCCCAAGGCCTGGATCATGGCCATCGGCGCCATCAGCACCTACACGCCGATGCAGGGTTACTTCACCAATGTGATCGTCATTGCAGCGGTTTTTGCCCTCATCAACCTGCCGAGCGTCGGTGTCTGGGCGGCTTGCGGCACGCTGTTGCGCAACGTTTTGAAGGACCGCCGCTGGCTGCGCCTGTTCAACTGGGGCATGGCGGCATTGCTGGTGGCGTCGCTGTATCCGATCTTGCTCGAAAGCTTTAGCTGACGCATTGCTTCAACCGGTTGCCCGATGCCTGTTAAGCTCACTTTTCAGGAGCGTTCCTACGCACTTTTAAATGAAGTTGGACTTCTTTAACGGCATCCGATCAGGTATTGGTAACGTTCTGAAAACCGCACGCAGCTCATAAGGCTGCGTTTCGCCGTTTGCAGTGACGAGCCTCCTGATCCCGGAACACGCTCTGCGAGTCTTTTATGAATATACGTCCGCTGTATTTCGACTACGCCGCCACCACACCGGTGGATGAGCGAGTCATCAAGGTCATGGTCGAGTGTCTGGGCTTCAACGGCAACTTTGGCAACCCTGCCTCCAGCTCCCACGCCTTCGGCCAGCAGGCCCGGCAATCGGTTGAACAGGCGCGACGTCAGGTCGCCGAGCTGGTCGGCGCCGAGGCTGAGCAAATCGTCTGGACCTCCGGTGCCACCGAATCGAACAACCTCGCCCTCAAGGGCGTCGCCCAGGCGCGTGGCGTTGCTGGCGGCCACATCATTACCAGTCAGATCGAACACAAGGCAATTCTCGACACGGCCCGGCAGTTACAGGATTCAGGCGTCGAAGTGACGTATCTGATGCCCGACGCCGAAGGCCTGATCACCGCGCAAGCCGTCAGCGACGCGATGCGCGAGGACACCTTCCTGGTGTCGCTGATGCTGGTCAACAACGAACTGGGCACGGTCAATGACATCCCGGGTATCGGCCTGGTGGTGCGCGAGCGCGGTGCATTGTTCCATGTCGACGCGGCCCAAGGCGCGGGCAAAGTGAAAATCGATCTCGCCGAGTGGCCGGTCGACTTGATGTCGTTTTCGGCGCACAAGCTCTACGGCCCCAAAGGTATTGGCGCGTTGTACGTTGGCCCGCGCGCGCAACAGCGCGTGTTGGCGCAGATTCACGGTGGCGGGCATGAAGGCGGTTTGCGATCCGGCACTCTGGCGACGCACCAGATTGTCGCCATGGGCGCGGCCTTCGCGTTGGCAGCGGCTGCGTTTATGGATGAGGCAGACAAGATCTCGCGACTGCGCGAACGCCTGCTCGAACCGCTGCTGAGCATTCCGGGCGTGCGCCTCAACGGCAGCCCGACCCAACGCATTCCACATACGCTGAACCTGACTTTTAATGAGGGCGAGTTCAGTTCTGCGGCGCTCAGCGCCTCGATCGCATTTTCCGCAACGTCGGCTTGTAACTCGGCGAGCAATGCACCGTCCCACGTGCTGCTGGCGCTGGGGCATGACGCACGCGCGGCGAGTCGCACCATCCGTTTGAGCCTGGGGCGCTTCACCACCGAGCAGGTTATCGATCAAGCGGTACAACTGATCAAAGCGGCTTGCGCCAGTGCTCCGGCTTTCTGGGCGACAGGTCCGTAAACGCCGATCCTATCGGCACATGACAATAATGATGAGTGGTTAGCAGGAGTCACGATGAATACGCAGTTTTCGATCACCGGATCGGTGCCCCAGCGCCTGGCGCAAACCCGCGAACTGATGAGCCGGGAGGGCATTCACGCCTTGCTGGTGCCGTCGGCCGACCCGCACCTGTCCGAATACCTGCCGGGTTACTGGCAAGGGCGTCAATGGCTGTCGGGTTTCCACGGTTCGGTCGGCACGCTGATCGTCACTGCGGATTTCGCCGGTGTCTGGGCCGACAGCCGCTATTGGGAACAAGCGACCAAGGAACTCAAGGGCAGCGGCATTGAACTGGTCAAGCTGCAACCGGGGCAACCGAGTCCTCTGGACTGGCTCGCCGAGCAAACCCCTGAAGGCGGCGTGGTCGCGGTCGATGGTGCGGTAATGGCCGTGGCTTCGGCGCGTACCCTGAGTGGCAAACTCGAAGAGCGCGGCGCACGCCTGCGCACCGACATCGACCTGTTGAACGAAGTCTGGAGCGATCGCCCGACACTGCCGAACGCGCCGATCTATCAGCACCTGCCTCCGCAGGCCACCGTCAGTCGCGGCGAAAAACTCGCAAAGCTGCGTGAAACCCTGCAGGCACGCGGTGCCGACTGGCATTTCATCGCCACACTCGATGACATCGCCTGGCTGTTCAACCTGCGCGGCGGCGATGTGTCGTTCAACCCGGTGTTCGTATCCTTTGCCTTGATCAGTCAGCAACAGGCCACCCTGTTTGTGGCGTTGAGCAAAGTCGATGCCGAGCTGCGCGCGGTCCTTGAGCAGGATGGCATAACCCTGCGCGATTACAGCGAAGTGGCCGATGCTCTGCGCGCCGTGCCGAACGGTGCCAGCCTGCTGGTCGATCCGGCGCGCGTGACGGCAGGTTTGCTGGATAACCTCAGCGATGGCGTCACACTGGTCGAAGGCCTGAACCCGACGACCCTCGCCAAGTCGCAGAAAAGCCTGGCCGACGCTGCCCACATCCGCCAAGCCATGGAGCAGGACGGCGCGGCGCTGTGCGAATTCTTCACTTGGCTGGACTCGGCGCTGGGCCGCGAACGCATCACCGAACTGACCATCGACGAAAAACTCACCGCTGCCCGTGAGCGTCGTCCGGACTACGTGTCGCTGAGCTTCAATACCATCGCCGCCTTCAACGCCAACGGCGCCATGCCGCATTACCACGCCACCGAAGAAGAACACGCGGTGATCGAAGGTGACGGTCTATTGCTGATCGACTCCGGTGGTCAGTACCTCGGCGGCACCACCGACATCACGCGGATGGTGCCGGTGGGAACTCCGACTGCCGAACAGAAACGCGATTGCACCCGCGTGCTCAAGGGCGTGATCGCCTTGTCCCGGGCGCAGTTCCCGAAAGGCATTTTGTCGCCGCTGCTGGACGCCATTGCGCGCGCGCCGATCTGGGCCGAAAACGTTGATTACGGGCATGGCACCGGTCACGGCGTCGGCTACTTCCTCAACGTTCACGAAGGTCCGCAGGTCATTGCCTATCAAGCGGCTCCAGCACCGCAGACCGCGATGCTGCCAGGCATGATCACCTCGATTGAACCGGGCACGTATCGTCCGGGTCGCTGGGGCGTGCGCATCGAAAACCTGGCGATGAACCGCGAAGCGGGCAGCAGCGAATTCGGTGAATTCCTGAAATTCGAAACCCTGACCCTGTGCCCGATCGATACGCGTTGCCTGGAAACTTCGTTGCTGAGCGAAGAAGAAAAGCAGTGGTTCAACGCCTACCACGCCGAAGTGCGCGAGCGCTTGAGCCCGTTGCTCGATGGCGCCGCCCTTGAGTGGTTGAATACCCGCACCGCAGCTATTTGATTGCTTGCAGTTCAGGCGCTGACTCCAGCGCCTGGCTCATGAAATCGACAAAGGCTTTGACCCTGGCGGATTGGCGACGATTCGCCGGGGACACGGCATGTATCGGCAGCGACTGCGCGCTGTAGTCCTGCAGCAATGCTGTCACTCTCCCGGCTTTCAGGTCCTCGCTGAACAGCCACACCGGCGACAGCGCCACCCCCAATCCGCCCAAGACCATCTCGCGAATCGCTTCGGAGTTGTTGCTCTGCGCATTGCCCTTGATTCGTACTTCATGACGACGAGCACCATGGGTGTAAATCCAGAGATTCTGACTGCTCAGCAAATTGAACTGCAGGCAATTGTGCTCGCGCAGATCGTCCGGCGTTTGCGGCTGGCCGTGTTGTGCCAGGTACTGCGGCGCAGCGACGGTTATCCGGTGAGTGCTGCCGATGTGACGGGCTATCAGGCCGCTGTCGTTCAACGCGCCGATCCTGAACGTGACATCCAGGCCTTCGCTGACCAGATCCTGGTTGTGATCACTCAGTTGCAGGTCAACCCGGACGTCTGGATAGCGCTCGAGAAACGCCGGCAGACGCGGCGCAATCTGCAAGCGCCCGAAACTCACTGAAGAACCGATCCTCAGTGGCCCCGCGATGGTCTCCCGGCCGGATTGAAAGCTGTGCTCGGCGGCGTCCACGGCCGCGAGAATTTGCCGGCAGTGGTCGAAGTAGCGCTGGCCTTCTTCGGTCAGCGATAACTTTCGGGTACTGCGGGCAATCAGTTTTCCACCCAGCTCGCTTTCCAGTGCCTGCAGTACTTTGCTGATGGTTGGCTGGCTGGTCTGCAATTCCCGGGCGACGGCGGAAAAACTGCCGCGCTCGACCACCCGGACGAAAATCGCCATTGCGTTTAATTTGTCCACGAGACATCTCATTAATGCTGTCAGGGCATATTCACTATAGCGATCTAGCGTCTTATCGGCATAGGTGGATGGGGTGAGGATAAGTCCTACAACCACATCTCACGGGAGTATGCGAAATGACTGACTCACTGCACATGCGCGCACTGATTGTTGACTCGGCGGATGCGCCGCTACGCTTGGCATCCATTGAACGACCTGAACCGGCTGCTGGCCAGGTGTTGGTCCGGATCGCCGCCAGCGGGGTGAATCCCCTTGATGGAAAAATCCGCTCCGGCCAGGCGGCCCACGCCCGCCAACCGTTGCCCGCGGTATTGGGTATGGATCTCGCGGGTACGGTAGAGGCGGTGGGCGAAGGGGTAAGTAGTTGGAAGCTCGGGGATGAGGTCTATGCCATGGCGACGGGGATTGGCGGTGCCCAAGGTTCGC
The DNA here is from genome assembly GCF_019145495.1 of Pseudomonas azerbaijanoccidentalis. Lineage (GTDB taxonomy): Bacteria > Pseudomonadota > Gammaproteobacteria > Pseudomonadales > Pseudomonadaceae > Aquipseudomonas > Aquipseudomonas azerbaijanoccidentalis. The sequence continues at coordinate 234,069 of NZ_JAHSTU010000011.1, forward strand.
TGGCCGAGTACGCCGTGGTCGATGCGCGATTGCTGGCGGGCAAGCCTGGCAATCTGAGCATGCGCGAGGCTGCGGCGCTGCCCTTGATCCTGATCACGGCTTGGGAAGGTTTGGTTGATCGGGCTCATGTGCGTGCGGGGCAAAAGGTGCTGATTCATGGCGGTGCCGGAGGTGTCGGGCATGTTGCTGTGCAAATCGCTCGTGCGTTCGGTGCCGAGGTGTTTGCCACGGGGTCGAAGCGGCACAAGGAAATCATCGAAGGATTGGGCGCGGTTTTTATCGATCACCGCGAGTGTTCAGTTGAGGACTATGTAGCGAAATACACTGACGGGGAGGGCTTCGACATCGTGTATGACACGGTGGGTGGTGAAGTGCTGGACGCGTCATTCAAGGCGGCGCGGGTTTATCAAGGGCATGTGGTGAGCTGCCTTGGCTGGGGGCAACACAGTCTTGCGCCGCTGTCGTTTCGCGGGGCGACCTATTCTGGCGTCTTCACTTTGCTGCCATTACTGACGGGGCACGGGCGTGATCATCACGGGGCGATTCTGCGCGACGCGGCACGGTTGATCGAGGCCGGTTCGCTCAAGCCAATTCTCGACCCGCATCAATTTACCCTGCAAACCGCCGAGGCCGCCCATGCGCTGCTGTTGTCGGGCGCAGCACAAGGGCGGTTGGTCATCGAGATTTAACGCAGGGCTTCGAGGACGAAGTCCAGTCGGTCCTGACCGAAGAACAACTGGTCATCGACAAACATGCTCGGGGCTCCGAACACACCACGCAGCACTGCTTTTTCGGTGTTGTCCTTGAGAGCGGCTTTAACGTCCTCGTCGGCGGTCGGTGCCAGCACTTCGTTGGGGTCGAAGCCGTTTTGGCTCAGTACTGCTGCGACGGTTGCCGGTTCATCGAGACTGCGGGCATCAACCCAAAGCGCTTTGAACAGGCAATCGATAAAAGCGGCAAAACGTAGGGGATGGCGCAACTGCATGCCGGTGACGGCGCGCATGAGCATCAGGGTGTTGATCGGGAAGTGCGGATTGAACTTCAGCGGTACGCCATAGCGTCTGGCATAACGGTCGAGGTCCTGAAACATGTATCGGCCTTTGGCCGGGATGGTGGCCGGGGAGGCGTTACCAGTCGCCTTGAATACGCCACCCAGCAGGATCGGTATGTAGATCAACTGGCTATCGGTTTGCTCGCAGATTTTTGGTAACTGGGTGTAGGCCAGGTAGGTGGCAGGGCTGCCCAGGTCGAAGTAGAACTCCACGGTTTTGCTCATGGTCGTCGCGCTCTGTTTGTTGTTATAGGGGAGGGCTTACCAACGTTCGTTCCAGGGGCGCAGGTCCAGTTCGAAGGTCCAGGCGTCGCGAGGCTGGCTGTGCAGATACCAATAGTTCTCGGCAATGTGCTCGGGGTTGAGAATGCCGTCCTGGTCCTTGGTGGCGTACTTTTCCGGAAAACTGTTGCGGATGAAGTCGGTATCGATCGCGCCATCAACGATGATGTGGGCAACGTGAATGTTCATCGGTCCCAGCTCCCGGGCCATGCTTTGCGCCAGTGCACGAATGCCGTGCTTGGCGCCGGCAAATGCGGCAAACCCTGCGGCGCCCCGCATGCCGGCGGTGGCGCCGGTGAACAGGATCGTGCCGCGCTGTCGCTTGGCCATGCGTATTGCCACTTCACGCGCATTGAGAAACCCCGAAAAACAGGCCATTTCCCAGATCTTGAAATACTTGCGAGCGGTTTCTTCGAGAATGCTGCAGGGCACATTGGCGCCGATGTTGAAAACGAACGCTTCGATGGGGCCAATATCGTTTTCAATCTGCTCAACCAGTGCCACCACCTCTTCTTCCTTGCGCGCATCGCAGGCAAAGCCGTGGGCCTGGCCACCGTCAGCGAGAATTGAATCAACCAGAGGTTGCAGTTTGTCCGCACTGCGACGGGTGACACAGGCGACGAAACCTTCCTGGGCAAAACGCTTGGCAATGGCGCCGCCAGTGGCGTCGCCAGCACCAATGACCAGTACGACCTTCTTGTTATTCATGGATAGATCCTTTTGGTAAACGATCGTTAACTAAACGAACGTTATGCTACGATTCGATGAGCGTCAAGGCGATGAACTCTGAGGGGAAGGCAATGCGTTACTCGGCCAATCACAAGCTGGAAACCAAAGAAAAGCTTCTGCAGAGCAGTGCGGTATTGGCCAAGAGGTCCGGTTTTTCGACGGTGGGTGTGGACGGCTTGATGAAGGCAATCGGTTTGAGCGGTGGGGCTTTCTACAGCCACTTTTCCTCAAAGGACGAGTTGTTCGCTTCGGTTGTCGAACGAGAACTGAGACAAAGTCTGGAACGATTGGGTGCTGAACAGGATCGCGACAAGCTTGAACGGTGCCTGAAGCATTACCTGAGCATGTCCCATGTTGAACACCCGGAAACGGGCTGTGCACTGCCGGCATTGGGTGCGGAGATAGCCCGTTCCGATGTGACGATTCGGCAGCAGGCGGAGCATTGGATTTGTCAGTTGCAGGAGAGTTGGGCGCAGGTGCTGGAAAGTGACAGCCTGGCTTGGGCCATTCTGTCGCAATGCATCGGGGCGCTGGTGGTGGCGAGGATGCTCGCCACTACGGAGCTTCAGCATAAGGTGCTGAAGTCCAGTTACGATGAGATCGGACGGCAAATCGCAGGCCCGAGAGCCTGACAACAGCTTCAACCTACTTGCAGATGACGATCATGCTTCGGCTGGTGTAACCGGCAGGGTTGAGGCCAAACGGATAGTCACCCGGTTCCTCCACGGCATCCCCTGACTTGGCGATGACCTTGTACCCCTTGGGCGCGCACGAATTGGCGGCACTGGCATAGCACTGATCCCAAGAGGACGACAGCCCGGAACAGTTGATGTGGAGCCCTTTTCTACCGTGCTTTACCTGGGTCTTCGATGTCGCCGCGCAGCCCGCAATGGCAAGAACGGCGATCAGTATCAAAATTCGTTTCATTGCTGTCCTTATTGCCTTCCCGGATCTGACGCCCGGTCTGGCAGTGTTCGCTTTCGCATGAAGCGTGCTGATTTCCCTGTCTTGAAAAGTCCATGTCTGACATTGGATTGCGGGCCTAAACATGGCCTAAATGAGCGGCAAATACCAGAGCCTCGTCAAATCTTGCATCAATCCGCCGCAACAGCAGGCTTGGCGGAACTCCCCATGGTCATGGTGGCACCGACCGAAGCCAGAATGATGCACAAGATAGCCATCCACTGTGACAGTGACAGGTATTCATGCAAGAACAGCAAGCCGGATAGCGCGCCCACTGCGGGTTCAATGCTCATCAATGTACCGAAGGTCCTGGCTGGCATGCGCGTCAGGGCGACCATCTCCAGGGTGTAGGGGAGGGCAGTTGACAGGATGGCGACACCGATGGCTATCGGGATCAGTGAAGGCGTCAGCAACGCGGCGCCCGCATGAACGATGCCGATAGGTGCAACGAACAGCGCGGCAATCATCACGCCCAGCGCGGCGGTTTGTACGCCGTTGTCGGCACCTGCCTTCTGGCCGAACAGAATATATAGCGCCCAGCAAACTCCAGCGCCCAATGCGTATCCGGCACCTACGAGGTCGATACCCGCCGTCGTGGCCCCGGTTGGTATCAGCAATAGCAAGCCAACGGCAGCGAGGGCGATCCATAGAAAGTCAATCGCCCGGCGAGATGCATAAATGGCTACCGCCAACGGCCCGGTGAACTCGAGGGCCACGGCAATTCCCAACGGCACCGTGCGCAAGGACATATAGAAGAGAAAGTTCATGCCACCCAACGCCATGCCGTAGACGATGACTGTGCGCAAGGATTTTGCAGTGAGCTTCGCGCGCCATGGGCGCAGGAGCAGCATGATTACGCTGGCAAAGACCAGCCGCAGGGTGGTGGTTCCCTGAGCGCCCACAATGGGGAACATGCTTTTGGCCAGGGAGGCTCCGGACTGGATCGATGCCATGGCTATTATTAGCAGGCCGACCGAGAACAAGGTCGAGGCAAGGCTGCGAGGTTGGTCATTCATTGAGAGGCATCGTCCAAAGTGGGGTGGAGCTGGAGCGCAATTCTTGTGTTGGGCAATATACTGCGCATTCCCTGTGGGCGCGTCTATATATAAGCAGTGATTTTGCTCGTCCTGATAGAAAAACCAAATCAATGCTTGACGACAGATCTCAGATGTCTATAATTCGCCCCACTTCCGGCGCAGTCGAAACGGAAAACTCCTTGGTAAACAACGAGTTACGCAGTTTTCGGCAGCAGGTTGCTTCAGTTCATCGAAGCCAAAAGGAAGTTGAAAAAGAGGTGTTGACAGCAGCGTGTAACGCTGTAGAATTCGCCTCCCGCTGACGAGAGATCGGAAGCGCAAGTGGTTGAAGTTACAGAGGAAACTTTGAAAACTTCTGA
>NZ_JAHSTU010000012.1 GCF_019145495.1 Pseudomonas azerbaijanoccidentalis
ACGGCTGATACAGCGTCGGCGTTTTTTATTGCCCCGCAAAAGCAAAAGATCGCAGCCTCCGGCAGCTCCTACAGGTGTACTCATCACTCTGTAGGCGCTGCCGAAGGCTGCGATCTTTTTGTTCACGGTTTCACGCCACCCTGGCCTTCAATGCCCTGCGCAACGCCACCAGCAATTTGACGATGTCCTGCGGATTCATCGGCGGGGGCACTTTTACGTCTGCCATTTTCTCTTCCTTGTGAGTGATCGGCCGGGGAGTCTGGCCAAAAGCGGTCCGTCCTTGGAGGGGCAATTCGAAAAAAAGATCCTTCCTACGGCGCAAAGGAAAATAGACGTCTTACGCCGCCTCGGCAAATGCCGCAGGGTAGTTTTTTGCGTGATATCAATATGCTTTAACGGTATTTAAATTCTGGTTCTTATGCCTTTAGAGTTGGCGCTTGCTGGGCCGTTACCCACGTCCCAAGGACTGCGCCACCGTCGCTTACCGAGCGACGTCCAGGATGTTCAATGAACTTCGATTACGCTTTTATCCTTAGCACCCTACCGGCGTTTCTCAAGGCTGTGGGCGTTACGCTGCAGGTCGGATTTATCGCCATCGGCACCTCATTGCTGGTGGCCATCGTCAACGCGACCATTCTGGTATTTCGTACGCCTTACCTGCGCAGGCTGGTGGGGCTCTACGTTGAACTGGCGCGCAACACGCCGCTGTTGATTCAACTGTTCTTCGTTTACTTCGCCTTGCCCGCGCTCGGGATCAAGGTCTCGGGTTTTGCCGCCGCGATCATCACCATGACGTTCCTGGGCGGTGCGTACCTCACCGAGGTGCTGCGTGCGGGCGTGGAAGCGGTGCCCGAGGCGCAACTGGAATCCGGCCGCTCCATCGGTCTGTCCCACGGACAGTTGCTGCGTTTCGTGATTCTGCCGCAGGCCGGCATCCTCAGTTTGCCGTCGCTGTTTGCCAATTTCATATTCCTGCTCAAAGAAACCACCGTGGTCTCGGCAGTGGCGGTGCCGGAAATTCTCTACACCACCAAGAGCTACATCGCGCTCTATTACAAAACCTACGAAATGCTCGCCGTGCTGACGCTGATTTGCGTGCTGCTGTTCTTGCCGCTGTCGCTGCTGCTCAGTCGCCTGGAAAGGAGGCTACAACATGGCCAGTTCGGGTCTTGAGTTGTTGTGGGTGTCGTTGCCGCAACTGGGCAAAGGCGCTGCGCAAACCCTGTCGATTTCCTTTCTGAGCATCGTCATCAGCACCTTGGGCGGTTTGCTCTACGGTGTGCTGACCACGCTGAATGTGCGGTGGCTGAATGCATTCTTGCGGGTGTACCTGGAGCTGTTCCGGGCGATCCCGGTGCTGGTCTGGCTGTACCTGTTGTTCTTTGCGCTGCCGATCTTTTTTGGCCTGAGCATTCCGAGCTTCTGGTGCGCCGTGTTGGTGCTGTCGCTATGGGGTGCCAGCGAGGTCGGTGAAGTGGTTCGTGGCGCGCTGCATTCGTTGCCACGGGGGCAGCGTGAGGCCGGTTTGTCGATCGGCCTGAATGGCCCGCAACTCTACGGTTACGTGTTGTTGCCGCAAGCGTTGAAACGCATGACGCCGCCGACCATCAACGTCTACACGCGCATCATCAAGACCAGTTCCCTGGCAGTGTTGATCGGTGTGGTAGACGTGATCAAGGTCGGTCAGCAGATCATCGAACGCACCTATGAATCGGTGCTGATCTACGGCGCTCTGTTCCTGTTTTTCTTTTTCATTTGCTACCCGTTGTCGGCCGCTTCGCGCGTGTTGGAACGGCGCTGGACGCAAGCATGAGCGCATTGATCGAGTTCAAGGGTTTCAACAAGTTTTTCGGTGAGCATCAGGTACTCAAAGAGATCGACCTGAGCGTTAAGCCGGGCGAAGTCATCGTCATTCTCGGCCCCAGCGGCTGCGGCAAAAGCACCTTGCTGCGTTGCCTCAATGGCCTGGAAGTCGCCCACAGCGGCAGCCTGAAATTTACCGGCCGAGAGTTGTTGGAAAAGACCACCGACTGGCGTGAAGTGCGGCAGCAGATCGGCATGGTGTTCCAGAGTTATCACCTGTTCCCGCACATGAGCGTGCTCGACAACCTGCTACTAGGTCCGCTCAAGGTGCAGAAGCGAGAACGCCACGAAGCGCGAGCCCAGGCAGAGGCATTACTTGAACGTGTTGGCCTGTCGGACAAGCGAGATGCCTTCCCGCGTCAGCTCTCTGGCGGCCAACAACAACGCATCGCCATCGTCCGTTCGCTGTGCATGAATCCCAAGGTGATGCTCTTCGATGAAGTCACCGCTGCCCTTGACCCGGAAATGGTCAAGGAGGTACTGGAAGTTATCCAGGGCCTGGCCCGCGAGGGCATGACCCTGTTGATCGTCACTCACGAAATGGCCTTCGCCCGCGCCGTGGCCGATCGCATCGTGTTTATGGATGCCGGGCGCATCCTCGAACAAAACCCTCCCGAGATTTTCTTTACGAACCCGCAAACCGCACGAGCGCAGCAGTTCCTGGAGAAGTTCTCCTACGTCGCCGCACTACCCAAAACGACTCAAACAAAGGAACTGGAACTGCTATGAAAACTGCCAAGTCTTCACTCTTGCTACTGCCTCTGCTGGGCCTGGCGTTGCTCGCCGGGTGCAACAAAACCGAAGAACCGCCCAAGCCCAAAGTCGCCAGCGAAAGCGCTGCACCGGCCGGCTACCTGGAAAAAATCAAGGCACGGGATAAGTTGATCGTGGGCGTCTTCACCGACAAGCCGCCGTTCGGTTTCGTCAACGAGGCCGGGCGCTACGTCGGTTTCGATACCGATATCGCTCGGCAATTCGCCAAAGATTTGCTCGGGGATGAAAACAAGGTCGAGTTTGTCGCCGTGGAACCGGCCAGTAGGATTCCCTTCCTGCAAAGCGACAAGGTCGACCTGATCCTGGCCAACATGACCGTGACCCCGGAGCGCAAGGAAGCGGTGGAATTCACCAACCCGAACCTCAAGGTCGCAGTGCAGGCACTGGTGCCGCAAAACAGCGAAGTAAAAAACCTTGATGACCTGGCGACCCGCACCACCATCGTGACCACCGGCACCACGGCCGACATCTGGCTGACCAAGAATCACCCGGACTGGAAACTGCTCAAGTTCGAGAAGAACTCCGAGTCCCTGCAAGCGCTCGCCAATGGGCGTGGCGATGCCTATGCGCAAGATAATCTGGTGCTGTTCAGCTGGGCCAAGCAAAACCCTGGCTACCGCGTGCTGAGCCAGACCCTGGGCGCTGAAGCGCCGATTGCGCCGGCGGTGAAGAAGGGCAACATCGAACTGCGTGACTGGGTGAATGCCGAGTTGGCGAAGCTCGGGGAAGAGAAGTATCTGCTCAAGCTGTATGACCAATATGTGCGTAAAGAGCTGAGCGATGACACCAAGCCTGAGAGCGTGATTGTCGAGGGTGGCAAGTGGCAGGGATGATTTTGGTCAATACCCGGTAAAAGATCGCAGCCTGCGGCAGATCCTGCGGGCGCCGCATCAGGCTGCGATCTTTTCAGCGAACACCACGCAATTTCGTTGCTTATTTGACGCCGCGCAGTGTGCGCGTTTGAAACCCTGTTCTAAGCTGACAGACGTATTGCGCTCGCATAACGCAAAGGAGTCTGCATGGCTGGTCCTGGAATGAAAATCGCGATCGGCTTGAGCCTCCTGGCTTTGCTGACCGCGTGTGATGAACAAGCACCGATTGAGAAGGCCCGGCCACGGGTTTTCGTCCAAGAAGTCAAACCTGCCGAATATGCCGCCAACATCACCTTGACCGGCGATGTGCAGGCCCGGGTGCAGACCGAACTGTCTTTTCGCGTGAGCGGAAAGATCATCCAGCGTACGGTCGATGTCGGTGACCGGATTTCTGCCCGGCAAGTCCTTGCCAAGCTTGATCCCAAGGATCTGCAAACCAATGTCGACTCGGCGCAGGCTCAAGTCGTCGCCGAACAGGCCAAGGTCAAACAGAACGCCGCATCATTCGTGCGTCAGCAAAAACTGTTGCCCAAGGGCTATACCAGCCAAAGCGAGTATGACTCTGCCCAGGCTGCATTGCGCAGCAGTCAAAGCTCGCTGGCGGCGGCCCAGGCGCAGTTGGCCAATGCCCGTGAACAACTGAGTTACACCGCGTTGATTTCCGATGCGCCGGGCGTGATCACTAAGCGCCAGGCAGAAGTCGGGCAAGTGGTTCAGGCCACGGTGCCGATCTTCAGCCTGGCCCAGGACGGTGAGCGCGATGCGGTGTTCAATGTCTATGAGTCGCTGCTGGCCGAACCGCCATCGGACAAAGCCGTCGTGGTCAGCCTGCTCGACAATCCGGCGATCAAAACCACTGGCACCGTCCGGGAAATCACCCCGGCGGTCTCCGAGCAGACCGGCACCGTACAGGTCAAAGTCACCCTCGACAGCTTGCCACCGGGCATGCAACTGGGCTCGGTGGTGAGTGCCAGTGCCAATACCCGGGGTAAATCCGCGGTGGAATTGCCATGGTCGGCGTTGACCAAGAAAGTCAGCGACCCGGCCGTGTGGCTGGTGGACGGCGAAGGCAAGGCGCAGCTGCATACCGTCACCGTTGGCCGCTACCTGACCGGTAAAGTCATCATCAGCGATGGCCTCAAAGGTGGCGAAAAAGTCGTCATTGCCGGCGGCCAGTTGCTGCACCCCGGTGTGGCCGTGGAAATCGCTGAAAACACCTACAAGGAATTGGCCGCGGAGAGTCAACCATGAAGCATCTGTTACTGGTGTTCGCCAGTGTGATGCTGGTGGCCTGTTCGAAAGAGGAAGCAGCACCGGAACCGGTCCGTCCGGTGTTGTCGATCAAGGTCGAAGCGCTGGGTGAACAAAACCTCGGCCGCTTCGCGGGGAGCATCCAGGCCCGTTATGAAAGCAACGTCGGTTTCCGTGTGCCGGGACGCATCGCCAGCCGTAGCGTCGATGTCGGCGCGGAAGTCGAAAAGGGCGCCTTGCTTGCCTCGCTGGATCCTACCGATCAGAAAAACCAGTTGCGTTCCGCAGAAGGCGATCTGGCGAGTATCCGGGCGAATCTGATCAATGCCCAGGCCACCGCGCGGCGACAGCAGAGCCTGTTCGATCAAGGCGTAGGCTCCCAAGCGCAACTCGATGCCGCACAAACTGACCTGAAAACCACCCAGGCTTCCCTTGACCAGGCCCAGGCGGCAGTCAACCAGGCCAAGGATCAACTGAACTACGTGGAACTGCGCGCCGATCACAAAGCGGTGGTCACCGCGTGGATGGCCGAGGCTGGGCAAGTCGTCACTGCAGGCCAGCAAGTGGTCACCCTGGCACAACCGGACATCAAGGAAGCGGTGATCGATCTGCCGGACACCCTGGTCGATCAGTTGCCCCAGGACGTGGTGTTCCAAGTTGCCTTGCAACTGACCCCGGAAATCAACACCACGGCCATCATCCGTGAAATCGAACCCCAGGCAGAAAGCGCCACCCGTACCCGCCGTGCGCGCCTGACCCTGAGCGAAACGCCCACCGCGTTTCGTCTGGGCTCGGCGATCAGCGTGACCTTGAGTTCGGCGATCAAGCCGCAAATCGAACTGCCTCTGAGCGCATTGCAGGAGGTTGAGGGCAAACCGCGCATCTGGATCGTCGATACGCAGTCACAAACCGTATCTCCCCGCGATGTCAGCATCGTCAGCCGTACGGACACTACGGTGGTCGTGGCCAGTGGCGTGAAAACCGGCGAGCGGATTGTCAGCGCGGGTGTGAACAGCCTCAAACCGGGGCAGAAAGTGAAAGTAGATGAGGGCAGCCCACAATGAAAGGGAGTTTCAACTTATCCGAATGGGCGCTCAAACATCAGTCGTTTGTCTGGTATTTGATGTTCGTCGCGTTGCTGATGGGCGTGTTCTCGTACTTGAACCTGGGCCGCGAGGAAGACCCTTCATTCACTATCAAGACCATGGTGATCCAGACCCGCTGGCCGGGTGCGACCCAGGAGGAAACCCTCAAGCAGGTCACTGACCGAATCGAGAAAAAACTCGAAGAACTCGACTCGCTCGACTACGTGAAAAGCTACACCCGCCCCGGTGAGTCCACGGTGTACGTTTACTTGCGCGACACCACCAAGGCCAAGGACATTCCGGAAATCTGGTACCAGGTGCGCAAGAAAATCGGCGACATTCGCTACTCGTTTCCCCAAGGCATCCAGGGACCGTCGTTCAACGACGAATTCGGTGATGTGTTCGGTTCGATCTATGCCTTTACCGCCGACGGCCTGACGTTGCGCCAGTTGCGCGACTACGTCGAACAGGCCCGTGCCGACATTCGTGGCGTGCCGGGATTGGGCAAGATCGAAATGGTCGGGCAGCAGGACGAAGTCCTGTACCTGAATTTCTCGACCCGCAAACTGGCGGCGCTGGGCATCGATGAGCAACAGGTAGTTCAGAGCCTGCAAGCGCAGAACGCCGTGACGCCGGCAGGGGTGATCGAAGCCGGTCCCGAGCGAATCTCGGTGCGCACATCCGGGCAGTTCATCTCCGAGAAGGACCTGGCCAACGTCAATCTGCGACTCAATGATCGCTTTTATCGCTTGGCCGACATTGCCGACATTCGTCGTGGCTACGTCGACCCGTCGACCCCGGAATTCCGTTTCAATGGCCAACAGGCCATCGGCCTGGCCATTGCCATGCAAACCGGCGGCAACATCCAGGAGTTCGGCAAGGCTCTACACCAACGTATCAGCGAGCTCACTGCGAACCTGCCAGTGGGCGTCGGTGTACACAACGTCTCCGATCAGTCCGTCGTGGTGGAAGCTGCTGTTGGCGGATTCACCAGTGCCTTGTTTGAAGCCGTGGTGATCGTGTTGGTGGTCAGCTTCATCAGCCTCGGTGTGCGCGCCGGCCTGGTGGTGGCGTGTTCGATTCCGCTGGTGCTGGCGATGGTGTTCGTGTTCATGGAATACAGCGGCATCACCATGCAGCGGATTTCCCTCGGCGCGTTGATCATCGCACTGGGGCTGCTGGTGGATGACGCGATGATCACGGTCGAGATGATGGTTTCACGTCTGGAGTTGGGCGATACCAAGGAGCAGGCGGCGACCTTTGCCTATACCTCGACCGCTTTCCCGATGCTCACAGGCACGCTGGTAACAGTCGCAGGTTTCGTGCCGATTGGCCTCAATGGCAGCTCGGCCGGTGAATACACCTTCACCCTGTTTGCGGTAATCGCCGTGGCCATGTTGGTTTCGTGGGTGGTGGCGGTGCTGTTCGCCCCGGTCATCGGCGTGCACATCCTCAGCGTCAATGTGAAGCCGCATGCGGCCGAACCCGGGCGTCTGGGGCGGGCGTTCAATAGCGGCCTGTTGTGGAGCATGCGCAACCGCTGGTGGGCGATTGGCCTCACCATCCTGCTGTTCGCGCTGTCGGTTGTCGGTATGCGCTTTGTGCAGAACCAGTTCTTTCCGGCCTCGGACCGCCCGGAAATCCTCGTGGACCTGAACCTGCCGCAAAACGCCTCGATCGATGAAACCCGCAAGGCCGTGGACAAGCTCGAAGCGACGCTCAAGGGTGACCCGGATATCGTGCGCTGGAGTACTTACGTCGGCCAGGGGGCGATTCGTTTTTACCTGCCTCTCGACCAGCAACTGCAGAACCCTTACTACGCGCAACTGGTGATCGTCGCCAAAGACTTCGAGACCCGCGCAGCCCTCAGCGATCGCCTGCGTGAACGTCTGCGCAAGGATTTCGTCGGTATCGGCAGTTTCGTCCAGGCGCTGGAAATGGGCCCGCCTGTCGGCCGGCCGATCCAGTACCGTGTCAGCGGCCCGGACATCGATCAGGTGCGCAAGCACGCCATCGATCTGGCCAGCCAGTTGGACAAGAACCCGCACATCGGCGAAATCATTTTCGACTGGAACGAGCCGGGCAAGGTGCTGCGCATCGATATTGCCCAGGACAAGGCCCGCCAACTCGGTTTGTCGTCCGAAGACGTGGCGAACCTGATGAACAGCATCGTCAGTGGTTCGACGGTGACTCAGGTCGACGACGATATCTACCTGATTAACGTGGTGGGTCGCGCCGTAGACGCCGAACGGGGTTCGCCGGAAACCCTGCAGAACCTGCAGATTCTCACCCCGGGCGGCACCTCGATTCCATTGCTTGCGTTTGCCTCCGTACGCTACGAACTCGAGCAACCGCTGGTGTGGCGTCGCGATCGTAAACCGACGATTACCATCAAGACGGCGGTGATCGGTGAAATTCAGCCCACCGATCTGGTGAAACTGCTCAAGCCGGACATCGACCAATTCGCTGCAGCATTGCCGGCGGGCTACAAGGTCGCCACGGGCGGTACGGTGGAGGAGAGCGCCAAGGCCCAGGGGCCGATCAACAAGGTCATCCCGTTGATGGTGTTCCTGATGGCCACCTTCCTGATGATTCAACTGCACAGCGTGCAGAAGATGTTCCTGGTGGCCAGCGTCGCGCCGCTGGGCCTGATCGGCGTGGTGCTGGCGCTGGTGCCGACGGGAACGCCGATGGGCTTCGTCGCGATCCTCGGCATCCTGGCGCTGATCGGCATCATCATCCGCAACTCGGTGATTCTGGTGACCCAGATCGACGCGTTCGTGGCCGAAGGGTCTTCACAATGGGACGCCGTGGTGGAAGCCACCGAACACCGTCGGCGACCGATCCTGCTGACCGCCGCGGCGGCGAGCCTGGGCATGATCCCGATTGCCCGGGAAGTGTTCTGGGGGCCGATGGCTTACGCGATGATTGGCGGGATCATTGTCGCCACGCTGCTGACACTGCTGTTTTTGCCGGCGCTGTATGTGGCCTGGTACAAGATTCGCGAGCCGAAGAAAGAGGCGGTCTGACTGGAAAATAGAAGATCGCAGCCTGCGGCAGCTCCTACAAAAACGGTGTGAAAACCGGCTCTATGTAGGAGCTGCCGCAGGCTGCGATCTTTTTGATTTTTTTCAGTCAATGCGACGCCAGACACTCGCCAACCAAGGCTGCTGCTCCCGTGGCAGCCCCGCCGGTCGGTAGTAATGTTCGAGCTCCTCAAATCCCGCTTCGGTCAACAACTGCTGCCACGCCTGAAGGTCGTGATACGCCCCATATCGCGGTCCGTTCCAGCCTTCCTGGTTCTCGCCACGGGGATTGGAACTGAACAACACGCCTCCCGGTTTCAGCGCCGAGCGCAATTGTTGCAACACCCGAGGCAACTCCTGGCGCGGGATGTGGAACAGCACGGCATTGGCGAAAATCCCGTCGAAACGCTCGGCTGGCAGATCGAGTTTCAGGAAGTCCTGTTGCCAGACTTCGCAACCACTGTCGTCACGGGCCATCTGCGCAAACTTTTCCGAACCGTCGAGGCCAACGGCCTTGTGGCCCATGCGGGTGAACGTCTGCAGATCGCGACCTGGCCCGCAGCCGAAATCGAGAATGTCGAACGGCGCCGTCCCTTGAATGTGCCGCAACAGCGCGTCGATGTTCTGGCTGACATCGTGATCACGGGTGCCTTCGCGAAAGCCTTCGGCCACCGAGTTGTAGTGACCGAGGGTGGTGGCGGTGATTTTTTCGAGGTCGTCGGAGGTTTGTTTCATGGTCGGCTGCGCAGAAAAAAGGAGATGCGCAAACTATAAGCGCTTTCGCGCTTTAAAAGATCGCAGCCTTCGGCAGCTCCTACAGGGGATCGTATTGCCAATGTAGGAGCTGCCGAAGGCTGCGATCTTTTGATCTTCGCCTAGCGTTTGTTCAGTCCTCGCGCCAACCGATCGCCGCCCAGTTGAATCACCGCCACCAACGCCACCAGCAACACAATCACCGTCAACATGATCTGGCTGTCAAAACGCTGATAGCCGTACCGGTAAGCAATATCCCCCAGCCCACCTGCACCAATCGCCCCGGCCATGGCCGACGAATTGATCATAGTGACCAAGGTGATGGTGAACCCGCCGACAATCCCCGGCAGCGCTTCCGGCAACAGCACATGCCAAACGATATGCCCGCGGCGGCAACCCATGGCTTGCGCGGCTTCGATCAAGCCGTGGTCGACTTCGCGCAGACTCACTTCGGCAATACGCGCAAAGAACGGCGTAGCCGCGATGGTCAGTGGCACCACGGCGGCCCACACACCGTACGTGGTGCCGACGATCAAGCGGGTGAACGGAATCAGCGCCACCATCAGAATCAGGAACGGGATCGAGCGGAACAGGTTCACGAACGCACCCAATGCGCGGTTCAGTGCCGGGGCTTCGTAGATGCCGCCCTTGGAGCTGGTGACCAGGATCACCGCCAGCGGAATGCCCGCCAGCAGCGCAATCAACGACGACACGCCGACCATCAAGAACGTGTCGATAAAACCCTGCAGCAGGCGATCAAACCACATAGCCCAGCACCTCCGCTTGTTGCGCCCAGTTGCCGGCGCGTTGCCGCAGATCTTCGGCACTCAGCGACGATCCCGTCACCGCCAGCAGCAGTTGTCCAAGCGCGTGGCCCTGAATCCGCTCCACGCCACCTTGCAGCAAGCGTACGCGGCCACCGAGGGCGCCGAAGAGCGCCGCCAGGTCCGGTTCGGCCTGGGCCGTTCCGGTGAATTGCAGGCGCAGCACCACTGCGTCGTCCGAGGTCCGCGGTTGTGGCTGCAAACGATTTTGCAGCTCCGGCGGAAGGGCGTGCTGCAACGGCGCGAGCAAGGTCTTGCTGACCTCGTGTTGCGGGTTGCCGAACACTTCCCACACCGGTCCTTGCTCGACGATTCGACCGTGTTCGAGGACCACGACGCGATCGCAGATTTCGCGGATGACCGCCATCTCGTGGGTGATCAGGATGATGGTCAAGCCCAGGCGCTGATTGATCTCGCGCAACAGGCCGAGGATCGATTGCGTGGTCTCCGGGTCCAGCGCCGACGTGGCCTCGTCGCAGAGCAGAATCGCCGGGTCGTGCACCAGAGCGCGGGCAATGCCGACACGCTGTTTCTGGCCACCGGACAGCTGCGCCGGATAGGCCTTGTGCTTGGCTTGCAAGCCCACCAGTTCCAGCAGTTCGCGGACTTTCTGATCGCGTTGTTCCTTGGGCACACCGGCGACTTTCAGCGGCAATTCAACGTTCTGCCAAACGGTTTTGGCCGACATCAGGTTGAAGTGCTGAAAGATCATGCCGATGCGCCGCCGCAGCGCTACCAGGCGGTCCTCATCGAACTCGCCGATGTCGACCTGATCGATCAGCACCCGCCCCGACGTCGGTTGTTCCAGACGGTTGATGGTGCGGATCAGCGAGGATTTACCCGCGCCGCTGCGGCCGATGATGCCGAACACTTCACCGCGCTGGATCGCCAGATCAATGCCGTGCAGGGCGGCGACCGGGCCTTGTTTGCCATCGTAGGTTTTACCCAGGCCGACGAATCGCACGTGGGCGTTATTCAGCTCGGGGTACAGCTGCGTGCGCTCGGCGCTTTGGGGCTCTGGAGTTTCCAGTCGCCGTTGAATCGCGGCAGTCATGCTCAGCTCTCCCAACCGGCTTGGTAGAGCTTGCCGTGGGCTTTATCCAGTGCGGCGCGCACGGCTGGCGAGTGCTGATAAATATCGACGAATTTGATCAGGCGCGGGTCGGTTTTGCTCTTCGGCTGGATCACGAACTGAATCACGTATTCCTTGTGATCGAGGCCGTCGAACAGCAGTGCGGAACCGGCATCAAAGGTCTTCGACAGACGAATGTAGGCCGGGTAGCCCTGAACCAGATCGGCGTCGTCGTAAGCGCGTACCAGTTGCACGGCTTCAACCTGCAGAATCTTGATTTTCTTCGGGTTGGCGATGATGTCTTCTTCGGTGGCTTTGTAACCGACGCCGGGTTTGAGAGTGATCAAACCGGACTTGGCCAGCAGCTGCAAACCACGACCGCTGTTGATCGGGTCGTTGGCAATGGCGACGCTGGCGCCTTCTGGCAGTTCGTCGAAGCTTTTGTATTTCTTCGAGTAGAGGCCAACGTTGTTGATGATCCCCGGTGCGAACGGCACCAGGTCAAAACCGGCGGCAGCCTTGGCGTTTTCCAGGAAGGGAATGTGCTGGAAGTAGTTCACGTCGATGTCGCCGGAAGCGAGGCTGACGTTCGGTGCGATCCAGTCGCTGAATTCAACCAGTTCGACTTTCAAGCCTTGTTTCCCTGCTTCTTCGACGGCCGCTTCCAGCGGGATGGCGAAGGCGGCGGTGGTGCCGATTTTCAGGGGCGCGTCGGCGGCGAAGGTTACCGAACTGAAGAGGCCGAGCGCCAGGGCCAGTGCTTTGACTGGGTGAGAGAGGTAGTTCTTTTTCATAATGGTTTTTCCAGTCAGTGCATAAGATTTTTGGTGTTCGGGCGGGCCTCATCGCCAGCAGGCTGGCTCCCACAGTGGGAATGCATTCCAAATGTGGGAGCTAGCCTGCTAGCGATGCTTTTAGCGGCGGTAAGCCGAACCGGTATGTTGCGCAGGCAAATGCGCCCCGTCGCGAAACAGCTTTTGCCGCAAGCTGCCATCGTCATAAGCAGTCTTGTACGACCCGCGCCGTTGCAGCTCCGGAATCACCAGATCGATGAAATCCACATAGCTTTCCGGCGTGACGATTCGGGTCAGGTTGAAGCCATCCAGCCCGGTCTCGGCGATCCACGACTCCAGCTCATCGGCCACCTGTTGCGGCGAGCCAACCACCGTGATGTAGCGTCCGCCGAGGGCGTGTTGTTCCAGTAATTTGCGCCGGGTCCAGTCGTTGTTTTGCAGGTTTTTGGTGGCGGACTGGATCGCGTTGCTTTTCACGTACTGAATCGGCTCGTCGATGGCGTACTCGGAAAAATCGATCCCCGTAGAGGCCGAGAAATGCGCCACACCGGCCTCGGCGCTGGCGTAGCTCAGGTATTCGGCGTGCTTGGCCCACGCCAGCTCTTCGGTGGCGCCGACGATCACGTTCAGGCCCATGAACACCTTGATGTCCTCGGGATTGCGTCCGGCGTTAACGGCACTGGCGCGGACCTTGTCCACTTGCACCTTGGTCGATGCCTTGGTCTGGCCGCTGATGAATACGCACTCGGCATGCCGGCCGGCGAACAGCAAGCCGCGATCCGAACTACCCGCCTGGAACAGCACCGGCGTACGTTGTGGCGATGGCTCACACAGGTGATAACCCTCGACCTGATAGAACTCGCCCTTGTGCTCCACCTTGTGCACTTTCTCCGGCTGCGCGTAGATCCGCTGCTGCGGGTCGTTCAGCACCGCACCGTTTTCCCAGCTGCCTTCCCAGAGTTTGTAGAGCACTGCCAGGTACTCGTCGGCCTGGTCGTAGCGACGGTCATGCTCGACCTGTTCGCTCAGACCCATGGCTTTGGCGGCGCTGTCGAGGTAGCCGGTGACGATGTTCCAGCCCACCCGGCCACGGCTCAGATGGTCCAGCGTCGACATGCGTCGGGCGAACAGGTACGGCGGTTCGTAGGTGAGGTTGGCGGTGAGACCGAAACCGAGGTTTTTCGTCACCGCTGCCATGGCTGAAACCAGCAATAGCGGATCGTTGACCGGCAGTTGAATCGATTCTTTGAGCGGCACGTCCACCGAGTTCTGGTAGACGTCGTAAACGCCAACGATGTCGGCGATGAACAACCCGTCGAACAGGCCACGCTCAAGCAACTGTGCCAGCTCGGTCCAGTATTCGATGGTTTTGTACTGGGTCGATGTGTCACGCGGATGCGTCCACAGACCATGGTTGATGTGCCCGATGCAGTTCATGTTGAACGCGTTGAGCAGGATTTTCTTTTTCGCAACGCTCATCAAATGGTCCCCCGCAGCGGAGGATTTTCATCGTTGAGGTAGTAGTTGCCGACCGCGTGATACTTCCAGCGCACCGGGTCGTGCAGGGTGTGCACGCGGGCGTTGCGCCAATGGCGATCGAGGCCATGCTCGATCAGGGTTGCCTGGCTGCCGGCCAGTTCAAACAGAGTGCTGCCGGCCGCGAGGGAGATTTCGGTGCTGATGGCGCGGGCCTCTGCGATGGCAATCGAGGCCGCCGCGACGGTCTCGGCGTTGGTGTCAGCCTGGGCCTTGTCGAGGAACTCACCGGCGCGTTCGAGCAGCGCTTCGGCGGCGTGCAGACGAATGCTCAAGTGGCCGAAGCTCTTGAGGGTCAACGGATCATCAATGGCTTTCTCATGGGTCGCGTCGATCCACGGCCGGGTCTTGGTGCGCACAAAATGCAGCGCATCTTCATAGGCGGCGCGGGCGATGCCGGTGTCGATGGCGGCGTGGAGAATCTGCGCCAGCGGGCCAACCGGTGTCGGGCGCTCGAACGCGCTCTGGAAAGGGATCACATCTTCGGCGGCGACGAAGACATCTTCGAACACCACCGAACCGCTGCCGGTGGTGCGCTGGCCGAAGCCGCTCCAGTCGTCGATGACGGTCAGGCCTTTGCTGGTGCGTGGTACGAATGCCAGTTGCTGCACGCCGTTTTCATCGATTACCGAGGTCGGGATGCGCTGGGCGTAAATCGCGCCCGTGGCGTAGAACTTACGACCGTTGATGCGATAACCGCTGCCGTCGCGAGTCAGGCGGGTGACGCGGTCATGGGCGGTTTTTGTACCGAGTTCGGCGAGTGCATTGCCGAAACGCTGGCCGTCCAACACTTCGGCGTACAGGCGTTTTTTTTGCTCGGGGCTGCCGTTAACTCGCAGCACTTCCAAGGCATAAAAATGGTTCTGCGGGATTTGCCCTAGCGAACCGTCGGCCTGCGCAATCAAGGCAATGACCTTGGCCAGGGTGACGTTGGAAACGCCCGCGCCACCGTATTCTTTCGGCACGCTGATGCCCCACAGGCCCGAACGGGAAAACACTTCCAGCTCAGGGTGCGGCAAGCGGCGTTCACGATCGCGCAGGGCGCTGTCGCGTTTGAAATCTTCGGCCAGATCGCTGGCGACAATCAGGGCTTGCTCATCGCTGGTTAGGACCGCGACGTGGTGAGAACTTGTCATGTATTTCTCCAGATGTCTGGTCGTCAGATCCAGGAATGGCGAGCCGGTACGGTGCCGTTCAAGTGGTAGGCGCCCACGGCGTGATACTTCCAGCGCACCGGGTCGTGCAGGGTGTGCACGCGGGCGTTGCGCCAGTGGCGATCCAGGTTGAATTCGGCGAGGGTGGCGCGGCTGCCGGCCAGCTCGAAGAGCTTTTCGCTGGCCAACAGCGAGATTTCGGTGGTCAGCACTTTGGCTTCGGCCACCGCAATCGAAGCGCGGGCGGCGGACTCGGCGGTGAGCGGCGCGGCGCTGACCTGATCGAGCACCTGCCCGGCCTTGCGCAGCAGGGCTTCGGCGGCGTGCAGTTCAATCTTCAGCTTGCCGATATCGGCGATCACGTAGAGGTCATCGCTGGCTCGTTCGACATTGGCATCGATCCAGGGTCGGGCACGTTTTTTCACGAAGTCGATGGCATCGTCGATCGCGCCCCGGGCGATACCGGCGTCGATGGCGGCCTGGATCAGTTGCGAGACCGCACCTTGGGTATTGGGCTTGTCGTTGATCTTCCAGTTGTCCACCACCAGCTCGGCATCGACCCGCACGTTGTTGAGCAAAATCGTACCGCTGGCGGTGGTGCGCTGACCGAAGCCGGACCAGTCATCAACGATGCGCAGCCCCGGCGTTCCGCGACGCACGAAGGCCAGGACCTGTTTGCCGTCGTCATTGAGCGCTTTGACCGCGACCCAATGCGCGAACAGCGCGCCGGTGGAATAGAACTTCTGCCCGTTAAGCACAAAACCATCGCCATCGGCGGTGATGCGCGCCTTGAGGTCCAACGTGTTTTTTGTGCCGCGCTCCGGTCCGGCATTACCGATGCGCCAGCCATCGAGCACGCTTTTGAACAGCTGTTTTTTCTGCGCTTCGGTGGCACTGCCCAGCACCAGGTTGAGGATGCCGAACTGGTTCTGCGGGATCTGCCCGAGTGCCGGGTCTGCCGCGGAAATGATCGCGAACACCTCGGCCAGGGTAACGAATGAAACCTGAGGGCCACCGTACTCGCGCGGGACGGCAATGCTGCCCAGACCGCTGCGGGTAAAATGTTCGATTTCCGACCACGGCAACTTACGCTGCTGGTCGCGTTTGGCCGCTTGCAGGCGGGCGGCTTGCGCCAGCTCATGAGCGGCCTTGATGGCTTGTGCGTCGTTGCGCAGCACTTGCGCGGGCAACAACAGTGGGGCGATGTCCAGATCACTCTGAACGATTGCATCTGCCAGACTGGACATCAGCGCCACTCCTTGGCTGCACGCAATGCCCTGGCGATCTGCACTGGGGTGATTGTGTTCCGGACCATACCTACCTCACATCTCATGGAAACGCCGTTGTGCGGCGAACGAAAACAAGAAGGTCCGGTGGTCCGGTGCATATACCCTAAGCGTTTATAAATAAGTAATGAACTAACTTTTAGGAATATATATAGAAGGGCTACTGTGCGCAGAGCAACAACTGTTTGTGTAGCAACAGACGCAAGCTTCGCCCGCTGCTACAGGAGGCACTCATCGTTCAGGGTGTTTTGCGACAACCGATCTTCAACGTGCGTGCAGGCGCCCAGCGTGAGTTATTGCCCACGCGATCAAGGATGCAATAAGTCACCTCCAGCCGCAGGTCTTCGCCGGCCTCGACGATGACCGCCGGCGGCACCCAGACGTGGATTGGTTGGCCCACCTCGCAAGCTTTCAGGGTTGGCAGGTCCATGCGCACATCGCCCCAGCGCAGGGTGATTTCGTCGTCGGCGGCCATGTTCAGGTAGGGCTCGATGGTCAGCGGCACCCCGCGCTTGATCTGGTTGGGGTTCACACCCTGGCGGCGAATCGTTTCCGGAAGACTCACGGGCGCCAGGCCCTGATTTTCGTCGCCGCACAAGTCAGACGGCTGGCCACCGGGGCAATCGAGCTTGACCTGCACGCGCCTGGCAGCCGATATCGCCGGCCCCTGACCGATTTGCATGATGCGGTAGTGAACACGAGAAGAGCCATTGGCGATAAAGCTCTCCGGTACCCGCAACTGAACGGAGCGCCCCACCTCATCGTTCGTCAGCACTCGGGAGGCGACGTAGCAGTTGTCCCAGAACAGTTCGATCAGATCGCCGTTGTCCATGTCGGGGTAGGGCGGGACGTCGATCAGCAGGTGCGCGGCCGAGGTGATGTTGATGTCGTTTTTGTGGGATTGCGCCAGAGTAGGGGCCGCGAGGACGGGCGGGTTCGAAGTGCTTTTCATGGAGTCTCCTTGACGTTATTGCAGCGAAATCCGTTTCTGAAAAATAGAGCCGTGAAGTGTGAGTGAAAACAATAAGTTTTTTTTGATTTAGATGTTGGGGTGAAGGTGTTGGAGACTAGATAAGAGTTCGACTGGATCAGTGTCAATGGCGTTTGTTAGTTGGGGGTGGAATATGACTCGATTCAGAAAGTTCCTACGCTTTTAAGTTAATAAACGCTACGCGTGCGTAGAAAATGCCCATGAATACGGGTGATGAATGTTCAAGGTGTGAAAAGTGGGAGAGCAACAGTTGATTGGGTAATCCTGATGAATTGACAGAGCAGGTTTGTTGCGAGATATAAATATATACCGCCTTGGTAGGCTGAAAATAAACTAGCGTTTTTTAGGGGGGTGGAGTCAGTAAAGAGATGTGTAACTTCCATCCGTGGAAGTTAACGGTTTCGCTGGGGGCGTATTAGTTGTGTGAGTTGTTCAGGAACTTGCTGAGGAACTGTTTCGTACGTTCTTCTTTCGGATTGGCAAACAGTGCCTTCGCTTCGCCTTGTTCGACGATCACACCCTTGTCGAAAAACACCACACGGTTGGCCACGTCACGGGCGAAAGCCATTTCGTGGGTCACGATGACCATGGTGCGATTCTCTTCGGCCAGGCCGCGGATCGTCGCCAGCACTTCGCCCACCAGCTCCGGGTCGAGCGCCGAGGTCGGTTCATCGAACAGGATCACTTCCGGTTCCATCGCCAGCGCCCGGGCAATCGCCACGCGCTGTTGCTGGCCGCCCGAGAGACGGCGCGGGTAAGCGTCTTCCTTGCCCGCCAGGCCAACCTTGGCCAACAGTTTTTTGCCCAAGGCGATGGCATCAGCAGGCGGGATCTTCTTGACGATGATCGGGCCTTCAATGACGTTTTCCAGGGCAGTGCGATGGGGGAACAGGTTGAAGTTCTGGAACACGAAGCCCACGTGCTGGCGCAGGTTACGCACCAGGCCCTGCTGCTGGTTCAACGGGCGGCTGGTATCGATCTCGATATCGCCGACCTTGATCCGGCCGCTGGTGGGTTCTTCC
This sequence comes from Pseudomonas azerbaijanoccidentalis, assembly GCF_019145495.1. GTDB lineage: Bacteria > Pseudomonadota > Gammaproteobacteria > Pseudomonadales > Pseudomonadaceae > Aquipseudomonas > Aquipseudomonas azerbaijanoccidentalis. The sequence goes on from NZ_JAHSTU010000012.1 coordinate 18,304, forward strand.
AGAAAATTCAGGCAACGCAGGAACGTGGTCTTGCCCGAGCCGCTTGGCCCGATGATCGCCACGACCTCACCTTCCTTCACTTGCAGATCGATGCCGTTGAGCACGACTTGACCCTTGAACTGCTTTGTCAGTTTTTCCACGACAATCATGGGGTCAGGACTCCTGATCGTGCCGATTGACCCGCTCTTCCAGCTTGTTCTGCAGGTGCGAAAGCACCGTGGCCAGAACCCAGTAGATCAGCGCGGCGGCAAGGTACATGGTGAAAATTTCGAAGGTGCGGGCGGTGATCAACTGCGCCTGACGGAACAGCTCCGGCACCTGGATGGTGGCCGCCAGTGCGGTGTCCTTGACCAGCGAAATAAAGCTGTTGCCCAGCGGCGGCAATGCCGTGCGCATCGCCTGCGGCAGGATGGCCCGACGCAAGGTCTGTGCGCGGGTCATGCCGATACTGGCAGCCGCTTCCCATTGGCCGCGTTCGATCGAGCTGATCGCGGCACGCAGAATTTCACAGGCATAGGCCGCCATGTTCAGCGAGAAGCCGATCAGGGCGGCCGGCAGCGGATCAAGCTCCAGACCCAATTGCGGCAAGCCGTAATAGATCACGAACAGTTGCACCAGCAACGGCGTGCCGCGAAAGAACGACACGTAGATACGGGCGATCCAGCTCACCAGCTTGAAGCGCGACAGGCGCATCAGCGCCAGGCCGAAGCCCATCACCAGGCCGAAGAACATCCCGCCCAGGCTCAAGATCACCGTGTAGTACGCGCCCTTGAGCAAAAAGGGCGCGGAATCCAGTGCGAGTTGAAAAGCTTCTTCCATTATTGAGTGACGTCAGCGTTGAAGTATTTTTCCGAGAGCTTTTTCAGGGTGCCATCGGCGCGCAGTTTGTCGATCGCCTTGTTCACCGCAGCCAGCAGTTCGGGCTCGCCTTTGCGCAATGCAATACCGGCTTCCTGACGGGAGAACGCTTCACCTGCAGCGGTGGTGTCCTTGGCTTTCTTGGCGTATTCCAGCGCGGCCAGACGGTCGATCAAGATGGCGTCGATACGGCCGACACGCAGGTCCTGGAACTTGGTCGGATCATCTTCGTAGGTGCGCACATCAGCGGTCGGCACGTTGGCTTTGACCCACTGTTCGTAGTTGGTGCCCAGGCCCACGCCGACTTTCTTGCCACCCAGATCGGCAGCGGACTTGATGTTCAGCTCGGCGGCTTTTTTGGTCAGCACCAGCGCCTGAATCCCGGAAACGGTGTACGGCTCGGAGAAGTCATACTTCTTCTTGCGCTCTTCGGAGATGGTCACCTGGTTGATCACGGCGTCCAGACGCTTGGATTCCAGCGCTGCGAGGATGCCGTCCCATTTGGTCGGTTGCAGTTTGACCTTCACACCCAGCTCTTTGGCCAGCGCTTCGGAGAACTCGACTTCGAAGCCGGACAGTTTGCCGTCGGCGTCGACGAAACTGAACGGTGGGTAGGTGCCTTCCAGGCCGACGTTAATGACGCCCTTGTCCTTGATTTGTTGCAGTTGCTCACCGGCAACGGCTTGGCCGATCAGGCCGGCGCTCAGTGCCAGGCCCAGCGAACCCACCAGCAGATTTCGACGTAGTGCGGAAAAATTCATGACAAGCCCCTGTGTTTTCTTATGGAAGACGCTTTAGGAAAGTTGGCAAATTCGGGAATTGGACGACTGCGATATCCTGCCCTAAAGCAGCGTATGCGTCTCGCTGCAAATTCGCCTGCGGCGTGACTATATGATGGCGTTATTAGATTAGAAAATAATAAATTCTATTTTTGTTATGCAATTTACGAATAAGAAATAGGCTCTGAAAAGATCGCAGCCTGCGGCAGCTCCTACAAGCATCGGCAAGCTCCAGTAGGAGCTGCCGCAGGCTGCGATCTTTTGATCTTTACAGGAAATCTTTGTAGGCAAACAACGCCGGCGCCCCACCGGTGTGCAGGAAAATGATCGGCCCCTCGTCGAAGCGCTGGCGTCCAATCCCGTCCAGCAACCCCGCCATGGCTTTGCCAGTGTAGACCGGGTCAAGCAGCAGTCCTTCCTGACTGGCCAGCAGTTTTACCGCCGCCAGCGTCCCGGCATTCGGCTCGCCGTAACGCGGCGCGAAATATTCGTCCCACAATTCGACCTTGAAGCTCTCGGGCAGGCTCACGCCCAGCAATTCTGCGGTGCGTTCGGCCAGACCTTGCACCTTCGGTCGCTGGTCTTCATCGCTGCGCGACACCGTCACACCAATGACGGGCAACTGCGGCAGTGCTTCGCTCAACGCCAGTGCCAGACCACTGTGGGTTCCGGCGCTGCCTGAGGCCAGGAGCACGGCGGCGAACTTCAGGCCGGTGTCTTTGATCTGCTCGGCCAATTCCAGGCCTGCGCGGACATAACCCAAAGCGCCCAATGCGTTGGAGCCACCAATCGGTACCAGGTACGGTTTTTTACCATTGTTGCGCAGGCGAGCGGCCAATGCTTCCAACTGCTCGTCTGCGTTGTCCAGATTCTCCACGAGTTCGACCTTGGTATCGAACAAGTCCAGCAACAACCGATTGCCGTTGCCGACATAGTTGGCGTCGTCGGTGCCCAAAGGGTTTTCCAGTAAGGCAACGCAACCGAGCCCGAGCTTGGCGGCAATGGCCGCTGTCTGGCGCACGTGGTTCGATTGCAAGGCACCGGCCGTGATCAAGGTGTCGGCACCCTGGGCGAGGGCATCGGCAGCGAGGTATTCGAGTTTGCGCAGCTTGTTGCCGCCCATTGCCAGTGGCGTAAGGTCATCGCGTTTGACGTACACATCGCGACCAAGCCAGGTCGACAGCCGTTCGAGTTTTTCCAGGGAGGTGGGCTGACCAAGCAGGTCGAGGCGGTTAAAGCGGGCAAGCTGTTGTTTGATCAACTCTTGATTGGACATGGTTCCGTACTGGCGGTGAATGATGTCAGGACTATAGGCACGCGTATTTGTCGGGGCAACCGACAATCACTTATAGCTGAAAGTGCTTAACACAGCACAATTGGTTCTTAATTTGCGCCACGACCGTTGCCGTAAAGTAATCGCCGTTGACGCGGCCCGACCGTCCGGCCGCTCCGTGAGGAGTTTTTTACCGTGAGTGAGCGTTCCAGCCATTGGCAATTGCAGACCATCGTCAGTCAGCTGCGCACGGCACGTGACCAGTGGCGTGCACAAAACGGCCGCGTCAGCGGCGAGCAGGGTGGCCGAGAGTTACCGTCCCGGGCGGCCATGGCGGACATTCTCGAAGCGCTGTGCGGCGCGCTGTTTCCGATGCGTCTGGGGCCGGTGGACTTGCGCGAAGAGAGTGAAGACTTCTACGTCGGCCACACCCTGGATGTCGCGCTGAATGCCTTGCTGGCACAAGCGCGACTCGAACTGCGGTATGCGGCCCGCCACAGCGCCGAGGCCGATACGGAGGTCGAAGCCAAGACCATTCAGATCATTCAGGATTTCGCCCTGGCCCTGCCCGGGTTGCGCAGCCTGTTGGACACCGACGTGCTGGCGGCCTATCACGGTGACCCGGCGGCTCGCAGTGTCGATGAAGTACTGCTGTGCTACCCGGGAATTCTGGCAGTGATTCACCATCGTCTGGCCCACCATTTGTACCGCGCAGGTTTGCCGTTGCTGGCGCGGATCAGTGCGGAAATCGCTCACTCGGCGACGGGTATCGACATCCACCCGGGCGCGCAGATCGGCCGCAGTTTCTTCATCGATCACGGGACGGGTGTGGTGATCGGCGAGACCGCGATCATCGGCGAGCGCGTACGGATTTATCAGGCCGTGACGCTGGGCGCCAAGCGTTTCCCTGCGGACGAAGATGGTCAGTTGCAGAAGGGCCAGGCGCGGCATCCGATCGTCGAGGATGACGTGGTGATTTACGCCGGTGCAACCATCCTGGGGCGCATCACCATCGGCCAGGGTTCGACCATCGGCGGTAACGTCTGGCTGACCCGCAGCGTACCGGCGGGCAGCAACCTGACCCAGGCGAATTTGCAGCTGGATGATGGGGCGCAGAAGTAAGGCCAGATCAACCGATGCGCCAACTGTAGGAGCTGTAGGAGCTGTCGAGTGAAACGAGGCTGCGATCTTTTCAAGGGCACTGCAAAGCCAAAGCCAAAGTCAAAAGATCGCAGCCTGCGGCAGCTCCTACAGAAATCCCCAATTCCCGCCGCGTTATACCCCTCCTTGAGCTAGCGTAAGAAAGCGACCGCCCAGCCCTGCGATTAGTCCTTAGCCCCCTATTCATGTTTAACTTGAACGTTCATTCAAGTTAAACCGGTGGTTCGCTGCCCGCTCACAACAGGAGGCTTGCCTTTGCTGAGTCCGATTTCTACAGCCACGATTGACCTCTTCGAGGTGCACCGTTCATGAGTGCATCATCCCTTCCTCCCAGCGGCCTCGTCCGCATGAACCCGCCAGTGTTCTACTTTGCGGCGAGTTTCATTCTGTTGTTCGGTGTCGTGGTCATTGCCATGCCCGAGCAGGCCGGTGCCTGGTTGCTGGCCGCACAAAACTGGGCGGCCAACACGGTCGGCTGGTACTACATGTTGGCGATGACCCTGTATCTGGTCTTCGTGGTGGTCACCGCGTTATCGGGCTACGGCAAGATCAAACTCGGTGCCGACCACGACGAGCCCGAATTCAGTTACCTGTCCTGGGCCGGCATGCTGTTCGCCGCCGGGATCAGCATCACGTTGTTCTTCTTCTGCGTGTCCGAACCGCTGACTCACATGCTCCAGCCGCCGCAAGGCGAGGCGGGCACGGCGGAGGCGGCGCGCCAGGCCATGCAGATTCTCTTTCTGCATTGGGGTCTTCACGGCTGGGGCGTGTTCGCTTTCGTCGGCATGGCGCTCGCTTACTTCGCGTATCGACACAACCTGCCGCTGGCCCTGCGTTCGGCGCTGTATCCGTTGATTGGCAAACGCATCAACGGCCCTATCGGTTACGCTGTGGACGGCTTCGGCATCATCGCCACGGTGTTCGGCCTCGGTGCCGACATGGGCTTCGGTGTGTTGCACCTCAACTCCGGCCTGGACTACCTGTTCGGCATTGCCCACACCCAGTGGATTCAGGTCGGCCTGATCACGCTGATGATGGGCGCTGCGATCATCGTCGCGGTGTCCGGCGTCGACAAGGGCGTGCGGGTGATGTCCGACATCAACATGTTGCTGGCCTGCGCGCTTCTGCTATTCGTGTTGTTCGCCGGGCCCACGCAGCATTTGCTCAACACGTTGATCCAGAACGTCGGTGATTATCTGGGCGCGTTGCCGATGAAGAGTTTCGACCTCTACGCCTACGATAAACCCAGCGACTGGCTGGGCGGCTGGACGGTGTTCTATTGGGCCTGGTGGATCGCATGGTCGCCGTTCGTGGGCCTGTTCATCGCACGGATTTCCCGTGGCCGGACCATTCGCGAATTTGTCTTCGGCGTGCTGTTGATTCCGTTGGGTTTCACCCTGGCGTGGATGTCGATCTTCGGCAACAGCGCCATCGATCAAGTGCTCAACCACGGCATGAGCGCGCTGGGCATGTCGGCCATCGACAATCCGTCGATGACCCTCTACTTGCTGCTGGAAACCTACCCGTGGAGCAAAACCGTCATCGCGGTCACGGTGTTCATCAGCTTTGTGTTCTTCGTCACTTCCGCCGATTCGGGCACCGTGGTGCTGTCGACGCTTTCCGCCAAGGGTGGCAACCCGGATGAAGACGGGCCGAAATGGCTGCGGGTGTTCTGGGGCGCGATGACTGCGCTGGTGACCAGTGCGTTGCTGTTCTCCGGCAGCATCGATGCGTTGAAGTCGGCGGTGGTCCTGACCTCGTTGCCGTTCTCGCTGATTTTGCTGCTGATGATGTGGGGCTTGCACAAGGCGTTTTACCTGGAGTCGCAAAAGCAAATCGCGCAGCTGCATTCCCTGGCGCCGGTGTCCGGTTCACGGCGCGGTGGCTGGCGTCAGCGCTTGAGTCAGGCGGTGCATTTCCCGTCGCGGGACGAGGTGTATCGCTTCCTCGATACGACGGTGCGCCCGGCGATTGAAGAGGTCTCGGCGGTGTTCATCGAGAAGGGCCTCAAGGTCATGACGCATCCAGAACCGGTCAACGACAGCGTCAGCCTGGAAATCGGTCACGGCGATGAGCATCCGTTTATCTACCAGGTGCAAATGCGCGGCTATTTCACGCCGTCGTTTGCCCGGGGCGGCATGGGCTCCAAGGAACTCAATAACCGTCGGTACTACCGCGCCGAAGTGCATTTGAGCGAGGGCAGTCAGAACTACGATCTGGTGGGCTACACCAAGGAGCAGATCATCAACGACATCCTCGATCAGTACGAACGGCACATGCAGTTCTTGCATCTGGTGCGGTGATCGAGGGCTTCACGTTTCGGTGGTCATCACCATGAACAACACCAGCGCCGCCACCGGGATTCCGAAGACGGCGCTGCCCACCACCAGTTCAGTGCCTAGCGGCTGGCCGGCATGCACGATACCGACCGCGCCGTTAATCAGCGTCAGCGCCAGCCACAGCACGATAAAGCTGTAGGCCAGGAGCTGGCGGCTGAAGCCGATCTTCTCGCCAATGTAGAGCATCAGCGCCAGGAGAATCAGGCCGAAGGTGATGATGATCGTCGTGTGCATGAACAGTCCCACCCTTCAGATGTGCATTGCTTTAGAAACAGCCATCGCGAGCAGGCTCACTCCTACAACATCACCGCGATCCCTGTGGGAGCGAGCCTGCTCGCGATTAAGATCACTGCGGTCTCAGTGTGAACTCAGTTAAACCAACCCGCCATTGACCCGCAAAATCTGCCCATTGACCCAGGCCGAATCCGGCCCGGCTAGAAACGACACGACACGGGCAATATCCTCCGGCTGCCCCAGCCGCTCCAGCGGCGCCATCTTCGCAAAACTCTGAATCTGCTCTTCACTCTTGCCATGCAAAAACAGCTCGGTCGCCACGGGCCCGGGCGCTACCGCATTGACGGTGATGTTGCGCCCGCGCATTTCCTTAGCGAACACCTGGGTCAACGATTCCACCGCCGCTTTGCTGGCAATGTACACCGCATAGCCCGGCAGGTTCAGGCCGACGGTGCTGCTGGAAAAATTGATGATCCGCCCGCCGTCGTTCAAGCGTGTGGCGGCTTCGCGCAGGGTGTTGAAGGTGCCACGGGCATGAATGTTGAAGGTCTGATCGAACAACTCGTCGCTGTGTTGCGCCAGTGGCAGCACCTTGAGAATGCCGGCGTTATTCACCAGCACATCGATTTTGCCGAGCTGGGTTTCGGCCTCGTCGAACATCCGCCGCACGTCGTCTGCATTGGCCACATCGGCCTTGATCGCTATGGCTTGATGCCCGGCCTGACGCAGTTCCACCACCAGTTTCGAAGCTTCGCTGGCGCTGCTGGCGTAGTTGATGGCGACGGCGAAACCTTCGCTGGCGAGTTGCTTGGCGATGACCGCGCCGATGCCGCGGGAGGCGCCAGTGACGAGGGCAACTTTCGGAGTCTGGTGAGTCATTTCGAAGTACCTGTGATGTTGGGGTGAAGCCAATTTCACAGGTTTACTCAGGCCGATAAATGCACCAGAGTTGCCTTGACTGTTCAAAAATCGCCAACAATTGGACGCCTACTGTGGATCAAGTCAAAGCGATGAAAGTGTTCGTGCGCATCTACGAGCGCGCCAGTTTTACCCAAGCCGCGGATGACCTGAACCTGCCACGGGCCACGCTGACCCACACGCTCAATCAATTCGAAGCCTGGCTCGGCACCCGCCTGCTGGAACGCAGCACGCGCAAGGTGCGCCCGACGCTGGATGGCGAGGCGTATTACCAGCGTTGTGTGCAATTGCTGGCGGAACTGGAAGAGGCCGAACTGGCGTTTCGCAGCGTGGCGCCGAAGGGACGTTTGCGGGTGGATTTGCATGGCACCCTGGCCCGGCACTACGTGATCCCGGCCTTGCCGCAATTCATGGCCCGCTACCCGGACATCGGGCTGTCGATCAGCGAGGCCGACCGGCAAGTCGATCTCATCAGCGAAGGCATCGATTGCGTGTTGCGCGCCGGCACCTTGAGCGACTCCACACTGATCGGTAAACGTGTCGCCAACCTGCGCCAGATCACCTGCGCCAGCCCCGCCTATCTGCGCAAATACGGCGAGCCGCAAAACCTCGACGACCTGAAAAACCATCGCGCGGTGAACTACGTTTCGCGAACCACTGCCAAGTTGTTCCCGTTCGAGTTCATGGTGGACGGCGAACTCCGGGAAGTGGCCATCGACGGTGCCGTTTCAGTCTTCGGCGCGGAAATTTACGCCGCCTCGGCGATTGCCGGCCTCGGCCTGATCCAGTGCCCGCACTACCGCATGGAAACGCAAATCGCCCAGGGCCTGATCAAGGAAATCCTCATCAAAACCCCACCACCGTCCATGCCGGTTTCTGTGCTGTACCCGCACAACCGACACATGTCGCCACGGGTCCGGGTATTTGTGGATTGGTTGGGGGAGGTGTTCGCGGGGGCCCGATGAATTCAAAAGATCCTGGCCTGCGCGGATGGTCGGCATAAGGTTAGAAGAAAGAAATATGAAACGTTTCAGCAATTAGTCGAATCCGGGGTTTCCTGGTTTTTGTCTGCGCGTATGCTGGGCGACTGGCGAAGCAGTCGAGACCAGATTCAAGACCGACAAGAGAGGATTCGATGACTTACACCGCTGCCGAAAACCGCTACGACTCCATCCCTTACCGCCGCGTGGGTCGCAGCGGTCTGGTGCTGCCGGCACTGTCGCTGGGCCTGTGGCACAACTTCGGCGACAGCACGCCGATTGACACCCAGCGCGCGTTATTGCGCACGGCGTTCGACCTGGGCATCAACCATTTCGACCTGGCCAACAACTACGGCCCACCATACGGCAGCGCCGAGATCAATTTCGGTCGTTTGCTGCGCGAAGACTTCAAGCAGTATCGCGATGAGCTGATCATTTCCAGCAAGGCCGGTTGGGACATGTGGCCCGGCCCTTACGGTCAGGGCGGCGGTTCGCGCAAGTACGTGCTGGCCAGCCTTGATCAGAGCTTGCAACGCCTGGGCGTGGACTACGTCGATATTTTCTATTCGCACCGCTTCGACCCGGACACGCCGCTGGAAGAAACGGCCAGCGCATTGGCCACGGCCGTGCAGCAGGGCAAGGCGCTGTACATCGGCATCTCGTCTTATTCCGGGGTGAAAACCCGTGAAATCGCGGCGCTGCTGAAAGAGTGGAAAGTGCCGTTGTTGATTCACCAACCGGCGTACAACCTGCTCAATCGCTGGGTGGAAAAAGACCTGTTGGACACCACCGATGAGCTGGGCACGGGCGTGATTGCGTTTACGCCTCTGGCGCAGGGTTTGCTGACCGACAAGTACCTCAACGGTGTGCCGGCGGATGCGCGGGTTAATCGTCCGGGCGGTGGTTCGTTGCAGGCGTCGCATTTGTCCGAGGCCAACATCGCTCATGTGCGTGCGCTCAACGAGATTGCCAAGCGTCGCGGTCAAAGCCTTGCGCAACTGGCGCTGGCCTGGACCCTGCGCGACCCGCGCGTGACTTCAGCACTGATCGGTGCGAGCCGGCCAGAGCAGATCATCGAGAACGTCGGGGCGTTGAAGAATCTGAGCTTCAGTGCAGAGGAACTGGCAGAGGTTGACCGGTTTGCCCAAGAGGGCGGGATCAATCTTTGGGAGAAACCTTCGACGGCGGAGTAGCCCGAAAAGCAAAAGATCGCAGCCTGCGGCAGCTCCTACAGGGGATCGCATTTCCATGTAGGAGCTGCCGCAGGCTGCGATCTCTTGATCTTAAAAGAACGGCACATCCCCCAAAACCGTCGCCCGCTGCATCACTCGCCGCGCGGGCCGGTAATCATCTACCGCGTAATGCTGGGTCACGCGGTTATCCCAGAACGCGATGTCGTCTTTCTGCCAGCGCCAGCGAATGGTGAATTCCGGTCGTGTGGCGTGGGCGAACAGATACTTCAGAATCGCTTCGCTCTCGGTTTCCGACAGTTCATTGATCTTCGAAGTGAAGCCTTCGTTGACGAACAGCGAGCGACGCCCGCTCACCGGATGTGTGCGAATCACAGGGTGTGACAGCGGCGGATTTTTGCGCCGCGCTTCCTCCCATTGGGCCAGCGCTTCAGGCGTGTTGCCGTAGCGCTCCAGTGGAAATGAACGGGTGAAATCGTGAGTGGCGGTCAGCCCTTCCAGCAAGGCTTTGAGCGGCTCCGACAAGGCTTCATACGCCGCGATGCCGCTGGCCCACAGCGTGTCGCCACCAAACTCCGGCAACAGCTTGGCGCTGAGCACGGCGCCCATGGCCGGGGTCGGCAGGAAGGTCACGTCGGTGTGCCAGATCGCGTTGTCGCGCACATCGGTGACGGCGGTGTCGAGGATCAGTACTTCCGGTTGCTCCGGCACATTCGGGTAGATCGGGTGAATGTGCAGGTCGCCGAAATTGGCCGCGAAACGCGCTTGCTGTTGTGGGGTGATCGGCTGGTCGCGGAAGAACAGCACTTGATGCTTGAGCAGTGCTTGCTCAATGGCATCGCGCTGTTCCTGGTTCAGTGGCTGGCTGATGTCGACGCCGCTGATCTGTGCGCCGAGGGCGTAGCTGAGGGGGACGATGGTCAGGTGGCTCATGGTGGTTCTCTTCAATCCGGGGCGCCGAGGTGTCGGCGTAGTCAGTCTGTCTCTACATTGATCTTCAGTGAGCCTGGCCGTGCCACGGCACCAGTTTGCGCTGCAGTTTGCGCAGGCCCATTTCCATGGCGAACGCGATCAGCGCGATCACCAGAATCCCCAGCACCACCACATCGGTGACCAGGAACTGCGCCGCCGACTGCACCATGAAACCCAGGCCGCTGGTGGCGGCAATCAGTTCGGCGGCGACCAGCGTCGACCAACCGACGCCCAGACCAATGCGTACACCGGTCAAAATGTCCGGCAGGGCGCTCGGCAGAATCACATGGCGAATCAACTGCGCCCGCGTCGCACCCAGCGATTGCGCAGCGCGCAATTTGGCCGGGTCGACCGTGCGCACGCCGGTGGCGGTGGCGATGGCAATCGGGGCGAAAATCGCCAGGTAGATCAGCAGCACTTTCGACAATTCGCCGATACCGCACCAGATCACGATCAGCGGCAGATAAGCCAGCGGCGGAATCGGACGATAGAACTCAATCAGCGGATCGAGAATGCCGCGAGCGATACGGTTGTGGCCGATGGCGATGCCGACAGGCACGGCCGTCAACACCGCGAAGCCCAGACCCAGACCGATACGGCTGAGGCTCGCACCCAAGTGCTGCCACAGGGTTGAATCCATGTAGCCGCTGGTCGCCAGCAGCCAGCCTTTTTGCAGCACGGCGGCCGGTGGCGGCAGGAACAATGGCTCGATCAAACCGGTCGCTGTCACGGCCCACCAGATGACAACCAGCGCGACCAGTGTCAGCAGGCTGATCCAGCGCGTGCTCAAGCTGCGACGAGCTGCAATGACAGGGGTGTTTGTTTTTACCGCCGCAGCGGGAATTTCGTAGCTGCTCATGCGTGCTCCTGGCGCTGGACGGCGCTGCGTTGGGAGAACACTTTGGCGAGTACGTGTTCGCGGGTTTCGATAAAGCGTGGGTCGGACTTGATCGAGCGTGCCGACTCGCCGGCAGCATAACGCTGACCGAAATCCAGGCTCAGGCGTTCGACGATTTGCCCAGGATTGGGCGCCAACAGAATCAGGTCGGTGGCGAGGAACACGGCTTCTTCAATGTCGTGCGTAATCAGGAACACGGGTTTGGCGGTACGTCGCCAGACTTGCAACAGCAGTTCCTGCATCTGTTCACGGGTAAAGGCGTCGAGGGCGCCGAAGGGCTCATCCATGAGCAATACACGAGGATCGGCGGCGAGGGCACGGGCCAGTCCGACGCGCTGTTTCTGGCCACCGGAAAGTTGCCAGATGCGGCGGCTCTCAAAGCCTGAAAGGTCAACCAGTGCAAGCATCTCCCGAGCGCGGATTTCACGTTTTTCCCGGGCAATGCCGGCCAGTTCCAGACCGAAACCGACGTTGGCCAGCACGTCCTGCCAGGGCAGCAAAGCGTCGTCCTGGAACACCACGCCACGTTCGGCGCTCGGGCCTTTGACCGGCACGCCGTCGAGGGTGATGCGCCCCGCGCTGGGTTCGACGAAGCCGGCAATCAGGTTCAACAGCGATGTCTTGCCACTGCCGGACGGGCCGAGGGCGACCAGCAACTGCTGCGGCCCCAGGCTCAATGAAATATCCGCCAGCACCGGTTCCGGGCTGCCAGGGTACTGTGCGCTGATGCGCTCCAGCTGTAGCAAAGCCATCGCGTTGACTCCCGATCAGTTGGTGATGAACTTGGCGCTGACGTACGGCGCGTAGTCCGGCAGTACGGCTTCGACTTTGCCCTGCTCCTTGAGGAACGTGGCGGTGTCGGTGATGGCCTTGGTGGTCGGCGCGCCGAGGGTGGTGACCTGGTCAGCCGCCAGCGGGTAGACGTTGCCTTGCAACAGCAGCGGAATATCGCTGGCCTTGGCGCCGGAGAGTTTCACCAGTTTGTCGACGTTGCTTTGGTTGGCGAGCCAGGCTTTTGGATCTTTGCGGTAATCGGCGTAGGCGTCGAGGGTGACCTTGGCGAACGCGGTAACGATTTCCGGATGCTTCTCGGCGAAGTCTTTGCGCACGATCCAGGCATCGAAGGTTGGCGCACCGAACTTGGCCAGTTCACCGGACGTGATCAGCACTTTGCCGTTTTCCTTGGCAACGCCCAACGCTGGATCCCAAACGTAAGTGGCGTCGATGTCGCCGCGTTTCCACGCAGCGATGATTGCTGGCGGTGCGAGGTTGAGGACGGTGACTTTCGACGGATCGATGTTCCAGTGTTTCAGCGCCGCCAGCAGGCTGTAGTGGCCGGTGGATACAAACGGCACGGCGATTTTCTTACCGATCAGGTCTTGCGGGGTCTTGATTCCGGAACCGTCCCGGGCAACCAGAGCTTCGGCGGCGCCGATCTGTGTGGCGATCAGGAACGTTTCAACCGGCACTTTGCGGGTGATGGCAGCGGTCAGAGGGCTGGAACCGAGGTAACCGATTTGCACGTCACCGGAGGCGATGGCAGCGATGATGTCGGCACCGTTATCGAACTTGCGCCAGCTGATGTCGGCCTTGGTGGCTTTTTCATAAGCGCCGTCGGCCTGGGCGACTTTCGCCGGGTCTACGGTGGTCTGGTAAGCGACAGTGACGTCGGCCGCCTGGGCAAACATGCTCGCCGCGGCCAAAGAAGCGGCAGCCAGCAGGCGAAGAGGGAAATTCAGTTTCATTGGGGTGCTCCTTATCAGGCGACCGAGAGTCGGCGTGAAAGGAGACTAAATGATCTAAGAATTCGAAAATAAATAACTTTTTCGAATGAGCTTATGAGCGGAAAATTCTAAAGGATCAAAAGATCGCAGCCTTCGGCAGCTCCTACAGGAGTATGTATTCCCCTGTGGGAACTGCCGAAGGCTGCGATCTTTTCAGAGGCGACGATTAATTACTGATCGCCAGAATGCTCGCCTGATACGACCCGACAAACACATCGAAATCGCCGACTTCGTTCTGTTCGAGCTCAGTCTGTTCAGCCAGCGAGGAACGCGCCCGCTCTTCAAACCTCGCTTGATCCTCAGCCGGCAACGGCTCGCGGCGGAAAAACTCCGCGTGGGCCTGGCTCTGGCGCAGAGAGAACTGAGCGAAGCTCTCCTTGTGCTCAGCCATCGCCGCCAACACCTGGGCCGATGGCGTCAGGGACGGGTCCTGGACCTTCGCCAGTTGCGCATCCAGCGCCTTGCTGTGGGCATCGCCGCCATGGCTCTGATCCAGCAGCGCAGCCAGTGGCGCGATGTTTTCCAGAAGCTCGGCGGCCCACTCTTTCAGCTCAACCGGTTGCCCGTTGCGCTGCAATTGCAGGCCAGGACGACGACCTTCCTTGACCACACTGAGGAAGTTCGACGTGGCATTGCCGCAACTGGTGTTGGTCAGCAGAGGGCTGTCGTTGAGCGCGCAGAACAGCAGGAAGGCGTCGAGGAAACGCGATTCGGTGAGGTCGATACCCATTGGCAGGAACGGGTTGATGTCCAGGCAACGCACTTCGACGTACTGAATGCCACGGGCCATCAGCGCCTGGATCGGCCGCTCACCGGAGTAGGTCACGCGTTTCGGGCGAATGTTGGAGTAGTACTCGTTTTCGATCTGCAGGATGTTGGTGTTGAGCTGCACCCACTCACCGTCCTTGTGCGTGCCGACTTCGACGTAAGGCGCGTACGGCGTGGCCACCGCTTTGCGCAGGCTGTCGGTGTAGCTGGTCAGATCGTTGTAGCACGGCGTCAGGCCGGCCTGGGCGTTGCTCTGGTAACCCAGGTCACTCATGCGCAGGCTGGTGGCGTAAGGCAGGTACAGGGTCTGCGGGTCCAGTTGTTCCAACTGGTGCGAACGACCACGCAGGAAGCCCGCGTCCAGTGCCGGTGAAGCACCGAACAGGTACATCAGCAGCCAGCTGTAGCGGCGGAAGTTGCGGATCAGCGCGATGTAGGACGACGACTGGAAATCGCGGTCGCTGCCGACAAAACCTTCGGCTTCCTTGAGCAGCGGCCAGAGTTTTTCCGGCAGGGAAAAGTTGTAATGGATGCCGGCGATGCACTGCATGGTCTTGCCGTAACGCAGGGCCAGGCCCTTGCGGTACACGTACTTGAGCTGCCCGATATTGGAGGTGCCGTAATAGGCAATCGGGATGTCTTCCTCGGCCGGCAGCGGGCACGGCATCGACGGACTCCACAGGTACTCGTTGCCGAGTTTGCTGTAGGCAAAGCGGTGAATGCTGTCCAGGCTCGCCAGCGTATCGGCAGGATCGGGCAGGGCCGGGGTGATGAACTCCAGCAGCGACTCGGAATAGTCGGTGGTGATCTGTTCATTGGTCAGCGCGGAACCTAATTCTTCCGGGTGCGGCGTTTGCGCCAGGCGACCTTCATCGGTCACGCGCAGGCATTCACGTTCGATGCCGTGAAGGCACTGTTCGAGCAGAGAGAGGTTAGCGCGCTCGCCAAGCAGGGCCAGGCGGCGGTTGAGAAGTTCGCTCAAGTTGGATTCCTTCACGCGTCAGTCGCCCCAATATGGGGGTGGGCAAGACGGTCTACAAGGGTGAAGTTAAAACTGGCGTTTTCGCCTGGTTTTTCTAACCGGTCAGCCGCACACATAACCTGTAGGAGCTGCCGCAGGCTGCGATCTTTTGATCTTGCTATTGAAAAACAAAGTCAAAAGATCGCAACCTGCGGCAGCTCCTACAGGGTTCGTTGCGCCGAAATTAACTCAAATCGATGACGACTAGCTACAGGACAGCGAACGTGCCTTGTGCTTTTGCGACCAATTTGTCGCCTTGCACCACGTCGGCCTCAACCACCAGGGTGCGGCGGCCCGGGTGGATCACCCGTGCCGTGCACATCACCTCACCGTCGGCGACGGCGCGGATGTAGTTGATCTTGCACTCGATGGTCGCGCTCTGCTGGTCAAAGCCGTGGGTGCTGGAACAGGCCAGCCCCATGGCAATGTCCACCAGACTGAACAAGGCCCCGCCGTGCAGTTTGCCGGCGCGATTGCGCAGTTCCGGCTCCAGCACCAGGGCGACTTGCGCCACCCCGGTTTCCAGGCTGTGCAGGCGGCAGCCCAACAGCTTGAAAAAAGCGCTTTCGGTGTACCCGGCAGGGACGTCCATCAACGCTTCTTCAACTGCTTGGCGTTGGCGAACAGCGAAGCCATAGCGTTATTGGCCGGGGCCGCCGCCGTGGTTTCCTTGCGCGGCGCGGTGTTCTGGGACTGGCGTGGCGCCGAACCCGGACGTGCACCGCGAGCACCGTCGATTTTTTCGCCCGGCGTGTCGCTCATGCGCATCGACAGGCCCACGCGTTTACGCGGGATGTCGACTTCCATGACTTTCACTTTCACCACGTCACCGGCCTTCACCGCTTCGCGTGGGTCCTTGATGAACTTCTCCGAAAGCGCAGAGATGTGCACCAAACCGTCCTGATGCACGCCGATGTCGACGAACGCGCCGAAGTTGGTCACGTTGGTCACCACGCCTTCGAGGATCATCCCCAGTTGCAGGTCCTTGAGGTCTTCGACGCCTTCCTGGAACTCGGCGGTCTTGAACTCGGGACGCGGGTCGCGGCCTGGTTTTTCCAGCTCTTGCAGGATGTCGGTGACCGTTGGCAAACCGAAGGTTTCGTCGGTGTACTTCTTCGGATCCAGACGTTTGAGGAACGAGGCATCGCCAATCAACGAGCGGATATCACGGTCGGTTTCAGCGGCAATGCGCTGCACCAGTGGATAGGCTTCCGGGTGAACCGCCGACGAATCCAGCGGGTTTTCGCCGTTCATCACGCGCAAGAAACCCGCGGCTTGTTCAAAAGTTTTCTCGCCCAGGCGTGCGACTTTCTTCAAGGCAGCGCGGGTTTTGAATGCGCCGTGCTCGTCGCGGTGGCTGACGATGTTCTGCGCCAGTGTCGCGTTGAGGCCGGAGATGCGTGCCAGCAGCGCTACGGAAGCGGTGTTCACGTCGACACCGACGGCGTTCACGCAGTCTTCGACGACCGCATCCAGGCCACGGGCCAATTTCAGTTGCGACACGTCGTGCTGGTACTGGCCGACACCGATGGATTTCGGGTCGATCTTCACCAGTTCTGCCAATGGATCTTGCAGGCGACGGGCAATCGACACGGCGCCACGGATCGATACGTCCAGATCCGGGAATTCCTTGGAAGCCAGTTCCGAGGCCGAGTAAACCGATGCGCCGGCCTCGGACACCATGACCTTGGTCATCTTCATGGCTGGGTATTTTTTAATCAGCTCTGCGGCGAGCTTGTCGGTTTCACGGCTGGCGGTGCCGTTGCCGATGGCGATCAGGTCCACCGAATGCTTGGCGCACAGGGCGGCGAGGATCGCGATGGTCTGGTCCCACTTGTTGTGTGGCACGTGCGGGTAAACCGTTGCGTGATCCAGCAGCTTGCCGGTGGAGTCGACCACCGCCACCTTGCAGCCCGTGCGCAGGCCCGGGTCGAGACCCAGCGTGGCACGCGGGCCGGCCGGGGCCGACAGCAGCAGGTCGTGCAAGTTGTGGGCGAACACGTTGATCGCTTCGGTTTCCGCGCCGTCGCGCAGCTCGCCCAGCAGGTCGGTTTCCAGATGCGTGTAGAGCTTGACCTTCCAGGTCCAGCGCACCACTTCGCCCAGCCATTTGTCGGCGGCGCGGTTCTGGTTCTGGATGCCGAATTGCTGGCCGATCATCCCTTCGCAAGGGTGCATGGTGCCCGGCAGCTCATCGCCGACTTTCAGCGCGGAGCTGAGGATGCCTTCGTTGCGGCCACGGAAAATCGCCAGGGCGCGGTGCGATGGCATGCTTTTCAGCGGTTCGTCGTGTTCGAAATAGTCGCGGAACTTGGCGCCTTCCTCTTCCTTGCCGGCGATCACGCGGGCACTGAGGGTGGCTTCCTGCTTGAGGTAGCTGCGCAGCTTGTCCAGCAGGCCGGCGTCTTCGGCGAAGCGCTCCATGAGGATGTACTTGGCGCCTTCGAGGGCGGCTTTCACATCGGCCACGCCTTTTTCCGCGTCGATGAAACGCGCGGCTTCGGCTTCCGGGCTCAGGGTCGGGTCGTTGAACAGGCCGTCAGCCAACTCGCCGAGGCCGGCTTCCAGGGCGATCTGACCCTTGGTGCGGCGCTTCTGCTTGTACGGCAGGTACAAGTCTTCGAGGCGGGTCTTGGTGTCGGCGAGCTTGATGTCGCGTTCGAGCTGCGGGGTCAGCTTGCCTTGCTCTTCGATGCTGGCAAGGATGCTGATACGCCGTTCGTCGAGTTCTCGCAGGTAGCGTAGACGCTCTTCCAGATGACGCAGCTGGGTGTCATCGAGGCTGCCGGTGACTTCTTTCCGGTAACGGGCGATGAAGGGAACGGTAGAGCCTTCATCGAGTAGCGCGACGGCCGCTTCGACCTGTTGTGGGCGTACACCGAGTTCCTCGGCGATGCGGCTGTTGATGCTGTCCATAAAACCACCTGACAAATTGTGAAAGCAGGCTCGCAGGCGCAGAGATAGGGCCTCGGCGAGTCTGGTTGAGCGGCCTGGGCTGCGCCGCTACCTGGATCAAAAGGTATCCCGTTGACCCGTGAAATCGAACAATTACTGCCGGCGCCATGAAAAAAATGGTGCCCGTCTGTAGTACCTGTCTGATGTTGCCTGACACAAAAGGCCGCGCATTATAACCAGCGTTCCGGCATTCGGGGGCATCGCGGGCTGCGGCTTCAGTGGCTGGTTTTCTGGCGGTAAAGGAAAAATCTGCTAACAATGCACACGGTGCGTATAACGGCAGCTACGCCATAATGCGCGCCGAGATCAAAGGAGCATCTAATGAGCAGCACTGCAAACATTGCTGAAGGCGAAAAAATTCTTATTGTTGACGACGATCCAGGCCTTAGTAGCCTGTTGGAGCGTTTTTTCGTCAGCAAGGGCTACCGCGCCCGCGCCGTACCGAACACCGAGCAAATGGATCGCCTGCTGGCACGCGAAGTGTTCAACCTGGTCGTCCTCGACCTGATGCTGCCCGGTGAAGACGGCCTGACCGCCTGCCGTCGCTTGCGCGGCGCGAACAACCAGATTCCCATCATCATGCTCACTGCCAAGGGCGACGAGCTGAGCCGGATCAAGGGCCTGGAGCTGGGCGCCGACGATTACCTGGCCAAGCCGTTCAACCCCGACGAGCTGATGGCCCGCGTCAAAGCCGTCCTTCGTCGCCAGTCGGCTCCGGTGCCGGGCGCTCCGGGCAGCGAAGACGAAAGCGTGACCTTCGGTGACTACGAGTTGTCCCTGGCCACCCGCGAACTCAAGCGCGGTGAAGAAGTGCACATGCTCACCACCGGTGAGTTCGCTGTGCTCAAGGCCCTGGTGATGAACGCCCGTCAACCGCTGACCCGCGATAAGTTGATGAACCTGGCCCGTGGCCGCGAGTGGGATGCCCTGGAGCGTTCCATCGATGTGCAGATCTCCCGTCTGCGCCGGATGATCGAACCCGATCCGTCCAAGCCGCGTTACATCCAGACTGTCTGGGGCGTGGGCTACGTGTTCGTTCCGGATGGCGCCGCCACCAAGTGATCGGCGATTTGTAGGAGCGGGTCGTGCGGGTGTCAGGTCAGATGGCCTTGCCCGCAGACTCGCGATCCGCAATATGCGAGCATCGCTCGCTCCTGCAAGTATGTAACGGTTATCCATGAAAACCCCGGTTTGGTTCCCCCAGAGCTTTTTCTCCCGCACCCTTTGGCTGGTGCTCATCGTCGTACTGTTCTCCAAGGCGCTGACGCTGGTTTATCTGTTGATGAACGAAGACGTGCTGGTGGACCGCCAATACAGCCACGGCGTCGCCCTGACGTTGCGCGCCTACTGGGCTGCCGATGAAAACAACCGCGACAAGATTGCCGAAGCCGCCACCCTGATCCGTGTGGTGGGCGCGGGCGTGCCGGAAGGCGAACAGCACTGGCCTTACAGCGAGATCTATCAGCGGCAGATGCAGGCCGAATTGGGTGCTGACACCGAAGTCCGGTTGCGCATGCATTCACCGCCGGCACTGTGGGTCCGGGCGCCAAGCCTGGGCGATGGCTGGTTGAAAGTGCCGTTGTATCCGCACCCGTTGCGCGGACAGAAAATCTGGAACGTACTGGGCTGGTTCCTTGCCATTGGTTTGCTGTCCACCGCATCGGCGTGGATTTTCGTCAGCCAGCTCAACCAACCTTTGAAACGTTTGGTCTACGCCGCCCGGCAACTTGGCCAGGGTCGCAGTGTGCGTTTGCCGATCAGCGATACGCCGAGTGAAATGACCGAGGTTTATCGCGCCTTCAACCAGATGGCCGAAGACGTTGAGCAGGCCGGGCGCGAACGTGAGCTGATGCTGGCCGGGGTTTCCCATGACTTGCGTACGCCGTTGACCCGTTTGCGCCTGTCGTTGGAGTTGATGGGCGACCACAACGACCTGACCGATGACATGGTTCGCGATATCGAAGACATGGACGCGATTCTCGACCAGTTCCTGGCGTTCATCCGCGACGGTCGCGATGAATCGGTGGAAGAAGTGGATTTGAGCGATTTGGTCCGCGAAGTCGCCGCACCGTACAACCAGAACGAAGAGAAGGTGCATTTGCGCCTGGAGCCAATCCAGCCGTTCCCATTGCGCCGAGTGTCGATGAAGCGGTTGCTGAACAACCTGATCGGCAATGCGCTGCATCACGCCGGCAGTGGCGTGGAGGTGGCGGCGTACGTGTCCGGGGATGTGAGCGCACCGTACGTGGTGCTGAGCGTCATGGACCGTGGTGCCGGGATTGATCCGTCGGAGCTGGAAGCGATCTTCAACCCGTTCACCCGTGGTGACCGAGCCCGAGGCGGGAAGGGCACCGGGTTAGGCTTGGCGATCGTGAAGCGGATTGCTTCGATGCATGGCGGCAATGTCGAGCTGCGCAACCGTACCGGTGGTGGATTGGAAGCGCGGGTGCGCCTGCCGTTGGGGTTGATGTTGCCGCGGGATGCGGTTTAACCGCTAAAAAGATCGCAGCCTGCGGCAGCTCCTACAGGGGAATACGTACACTGTAGGAGCTGCCGCAGGCTGCGATCTTTGCATTAACCCTTGCCTTTGGTCCGGGTCATGTTCGGCCCGCCATTCTTCTCAAGATGCTCAATGATGATCCCCGCCACATTCTTCCCGGTGGTGGTCTCGATGCCTTCCAGCCCCGGCGACGAATTCACTTCCATCACCAGCGGCCCGTGATTGGAGCGCAGGATATCCACGCCCGCCACCGACAGGCCCATGACCTTCGCCGCACGCAACGCAGTCATGCGTTCTTCCGGTGTGATCTTGATCAGGCTGGCGCTACCGCCGCGATGCAGGTTGGAACGGAACTCACCGGGCTTGGCCTGGCGTTTCATGGCTGCAATCACCTTGTCGCCCACCACGAAGCAGCGGATGTCGGCGCCACCGGCCTCCTTGATGTACTCCTGAACCATGATGTTCTGCTTGAGGCCCATGAACGCCTCGATCACCGATTCCGCCGCCGTGGCGGTTTCGCACAGCACCACGCCGATGCCCTGGGTGCCTTCCAGCACCTTGATCACCAGCGGAGCGCCGTTGACCATTTCGATGAGGTCGGGAATGTCGTCCGGCGAGTGAGCGAACCCGGTGACCGGCAAACCAATGCCCCGGCGTGACAGCAATTGCAGCGAGCGCAGCTTGTCCCGCGAACGGGCAATGGCCACCGACTCGTTGAGCGGAAAAACACCCATCATTTCGAACTGGCGCAGCACCGCGCAGCCATAAAAAGTAACGGAGGCGCCGATCCGTGGGATCACGGCGTCGAAACCTTCCAGCGGTTTGCCGCGGTAGTGGATCTGCGGCTTGTGACTGGCAATGTTCATGTAGGCGCGCAAGGTATCGACCACCACCATTTCATGGCCGCGTTCGGTACCGGCTTCGACCAGGCGACGGGTGGAATACAGACGCGGGTTCCGCGACAGCACAGCGATCTTCATGCAACACCTGTGGAGGAGGTAGATACCGGGAACACCGGCTTGTCTTGTACGTACTTGATGCCTGGATTGACCACCAACTGGCCGTCGATCAAGGCTTTGGAACCGAGTAACAGGCGATAACGCATGGACTTGCGGCAGGCGAGGGTGAACTCGACCCGCCAGACCCGATCACCGAGGGCCAGGGTGGTGCTGATCACGTATCGCACCTGCGCGTGACCGTTAGAGCTTTTAATGCTTTTTTTTGTCACCAGTGGCGCTTCGCAGCGGCGGTGACGCAACTGCACCACCGTGCCCAGGTGCGCCGTGAAACGCACCCACTGCTCACCGTCGCGCTCGAACGTCTCGATGTCGGTGGCGTGCAGGCTGGAGGTACTGGCACCGGTGTCGATTTTTGCCCGAAGGCCGGCCACTCCCAAATCCGGGAGCGCCACCCACTCGCGCAGACCGACAACGGTCAAATGGTCAAATGTCTTCAAATTTGCTCAACCGGTAGAAACCACGGTGGCCGCAGGCGGCCGAATTCGCGGTATTCACGCAGAATAATGGTTAAAAGGCGACAGATATCTACGGCCCGGATTTCCAGCCCCACAAGGAGGTTATGGAATGTCAGCATTGTAGTCCGGGACGGAGTAATTCTTGGTACGACAGAACGGTAGTACAGTTCACCAATATTTCAGAACGAGGAAATCCCATGGCACAAAAAAACGAAGAGGACGACAAAGTCCGCCTCGATAAATGGTTGTGGGCTGCGCGGTTTTACAAGACCCGAGCCTTGGCCAAGGCGGCGATTGAAAGCGGCAAGGTGCATTGCCGGGGTGAGCGCTGCAAGCCTGGCAAAGAGCCACGCATCGGCGACGAGTTCGTGCTCCGCACCGGTTTCGAGGAGCGCACCGTGGTGGTCCAGGCGTTGTCGATCGTGCGCCGTGGCGCGCCGGAAGCGCAGACCCTGTACACCGAAACCGAAGCCAGCATCGCCAAACGCGAAAATGCTGCCGCAGAGCGCAAGGCAGGCGCCCTCGGCGTGAGCACCGATGGCAAGCCAAGCAAGAAACAGCGGCGCGATCTGTTCAAGTTTCGTGGCAGCAGCAACGAATGATTTGCCCGCTCCGCCGATCGCATCAACCAGGCAAAGACTTGTAATTGCGCCTGTTCGTAGCCATATGAGGTAATTCGCCTGCCGTGCATGTGCCGTTCGTCGTAAATCGCACACTGCCGCCGGCCTGTAAGCCATACCTAGTCACCACTTCAGATACCCAGACTTATGACCGACCTACCGGATAACGACTTCACCCAACGCTTCATCTTCGATGACAGCGACACCCGTGGCGAGATGGTTTCGCTGGAGCTCAGCTACGCCGAAGTCCTGGCCAAGCACGCCTATCCGGAACCGGTCGCACAACTGCTCGGCGAACTGATGGCGGCCGCCGCGTTGGTGGTCGGCACCCTGAAGTTCGACGGGTTGCTGATCCTTCAGGCCCGCTCCGAAGGCCCGATCCCGTTGCTGATGATCGAGTGCTCCAGCGAGCGCGACATCCGTGGCCTGGCCCGTTACGAGGTAGAGCGGATTGCCCCTGACGCCACCCTGGCCGACCTGATGCCTGACGGTTCGCTGACCCTGACCATCGACCCGAAACAAGGCCAGCGCTACCAAGGCGTGGTGGATCTGGACGGCGAAACACTGTCCGATTGCTTCACCAACTACTTCGTCATGTCCCAGCAGATCGGCACGCGCATCAAACTCTGCGCCGATGGCCGTCGTGCCCGTGGCCTGTTGCTGCAGCAACTGCCCGCCGACCGCTTGAAAGACGAAGAAGAACGCGCCGCCAGCTGGCAGCACCTCACCGCACTGAGCGGGACGTTGACTGCCGATGAATTGCTGGGCCTGGACAACGAAACCGTCCTTCATCGTCTCTATCACGAAGAGCAAGTGCGTCTGTTCGACGTGCAGAAACTGCGTTTCCGTTGCAGTTGTTCGCGCGAACGTTCGGCCAATGCACTGGTCAGTTTGGGTATGGAAGACGCGCAAAACCTGGTGGTCGAACACGGTGGAAAAATCGAGATCGACTGCCAGTTCTGCAACCAGCAGTACCTGTTCGACGCCGCCGACGTCACTCAATTGTTCGCCGGCGCGGGTGTCGAGACGCCGTCAGATACCCGTCACTAAAACGGTTCAGCGCAGGTAAATTCACTGGTTAGTGCCGGAATAACGCCGTTACGACAGGAGGGGCCTACTCTTTTTGGGCTTTTCTGGCATAATCCGGCCCACTTTTTTCGCGGTAGTAGTGCACGACTTTCTACTACAAAAACGTTTGGAGCACTCGGCCACTGGCCGACGGGGAACCTCATGACGCAAGCCAATAACGCCGTGTACACCGATCTGAGTGTTGATGATCTGGTTAAAGAAGCCCTCAACCGCGGTGAAGGCGAGCTTGCCGATACCGGCGCACTGGTTGTTCGTACCGGTCACCGTACCGGCCGCTCGCCAGTCGATCGTTTCATCGTTGATGAGCCGAGCACCACAGGCGCCATCGCCTGGGGCCCGATCAACCGCAAGTTCCCGGCCGACAAGTTCGATGCCCTGTGGGACCGCGTTGAGGCGTTCAACAACGCGCAAGAGCATTTCGTTTCCCACGTGCATGTAGGTGCCGCTTCCGAGCACTACCTGGCCGTGAAGATGACCACCCAGACTGCCTGGCAGAACCTGTTCGGTCGTTGCCTGTTCATCAACCCGGCCCAGTACAACCCGGCTGGCCGTGATGAATGGCAAGTGCTCAACGTTGCCAACTTCGAATGCGTGCCTGAGCGTGACGGCACCAACTCCGACGGTTGCGTGATCCTCAACTTCGCTGCGAAGAAAGTGCTGATCGCCGGCATGCGTTACGCCGGTGAGATGAAAAAAGCCATGTTCTCGGTGCAGAACTTCCTGCTGCCGGCTGCTGACGTGCTGCCAATGCACTGCGCTGCCAACATCGGCGAAGAAGGCGACGTGACCCTGTTCTTCGGTCTGTCCGGCACCGGTAAAACCACCCTGTCGGCCGACGAAAGCCGTTACCTGATCGGTGACGACGAGCACGGCTGGGGCGAAGGCGTTGTCTTCAACATCGAAGGCGGTTGCTATGCCAAGTGCATCGACTTGTCCGAGAAGAACGAGCCGGTTATCTGGAAAGCCATCAAGCACGGTGCAGTCCTGGAAAACGTTGTCATCGATGACGCCAAGCACGCCGACTACGCTGATGTCAGCCTGACCCAGAACAGCCGCGCCGCTTACCCGCTGGAGCACGTTGCCAAGCGTTCCGAGAAGAACCTCGGTGGCGAGCCGAACGCTGTAATCTTCCTGACCTGCGACCTGACCGGTGTGCTGCCGCCAGTGTCGATCCTCAACGAAGAACAAGCGGCCTACCACTTCCTGTCCGGCTACACCGCTCTGGTGGGTTCGACTGAAATGGGTTCGGGCACCGGCATCAAGTCGACCTTCTCCACCTGCTTCGGCGCACCGTTCTTCCCGCGTCCGGCTGGTGAGTACGCAGAGCTGCTGATCAAGCGCATCCGCGGTTTCGGCTCCAAGGTCTACCTGGTCAACACCGGCTGGACCGGCGGTGGCTACGGCGTCGGCAAACGCTTCAACATCCCGACCACCCGTGCGGTGATCGCAGCGATCCAAAGCGGCGCGCTGATCGGTACCGAGACCGAGCACCTGGACACCATCAACCTCGACGTGCCTGTGGCCGTACCGGGCGTTGATACTGGCCTGCTGAACCCACGCAACACCTGGGCCGACAAAGCCGCCTACGACGAAGCCGCCAAAGCACTGGCCGGCCTGTTCATCGAGAACTTCAAGAAGTTCGAAGTGAGCGACGCGATCAAGGCTGCGGGCCCTAAGTTGTAAGTGTTGGTTTGATGCAATGAAAAAGCCGCCCTTTGGGGCGGCTTTTTTGTGCACTGCGTTTCAGGTTTTCAGGTGCAAGACAAACGCCCCGACCAACACCAGCACGACCCCTAGCACCTGCACTTTCCCCAGCCGTTCCTTGAAAAAAACATACCCCAGGATCGCCGCAATTCCGCCTGACAACGTGCTGATCACCGTCACCACCGAAACCGAGCCGGCCACCGCACCCCAGGCGAACGATGAAAACCCACCAAGGTTCATCAGGCTGGCACCCGTCAATGTGAGGCAGTTTTTCAGCGGCGGGATTTTCAGACCGTCATCGATCCTCAGAACCATCGCTACCAGCACGATAAGGCCCACCAGATACGCCAACCAGAGCATGGTCACCGGCCCGAGGGTTGGCAGTACAAAATGACCTTGCAGCCAAAAACTGGTGCCGTAGAACACCGCCGCCAGCAACGCATACGCAATGGAGCTGCTGTTTTGGGTGGTGTGCGGGAGTTTTGGGTCGGAATGAATGCTGGAGAGCACCACGCCCAGTACGCACAGCGCGATACACAGCAACTGAAGCAGGCTGATCTGCTCACCGCCGGCCCAGGACAGTAATGTGGTTACCACGCCGTAGGACGTCACCAGCGGCGCCACAATGGAGGCTTTACCAAGGGCGAAGGCCTTGGACAAGGCCAGCGCGCCAGACACGGTCAGCACGGCGGCAGCGACGCCGATCAACCAGACATCAAGCGGTGCGGCCATCGACCGCAGAATGAACACGGGGAAGGCGATCAGCAGCAGGCTCATGATGGCAAAGCCCAGCGCCTGACCAAAATACACGGCGCGTTTTACGCCCACCGCGCGGGCATTCAAGCCCACCAGAAAATCCGTACCGCCCCACAGCAAGGCGGCCAACAAGCCCATCAGTACGTCCACGCAATGTCCTTATCGTGATGCGCCGGGTACGTTACGGGCGTTCCAGCTCCTCCGTGTCCCAGCGCTGGGCCTTGATGGCCCGGTAGAGCATGCCGAGGGTCAATGGCACCTTCTCGCCGCGACCCTTGGCTTTTCGCTTTAGATTCACATCGTAGCCGTCGGGCTGGAAATAGCGATAGCTGTCGAAATCTTCGAAATCGATGGTGAAGTGTTCTTCGAGGGTTTCGATCAGATGTTGTGCGTCGGCGCCATTGCAGCCGAGGTTGAAATTGATCGAGGTGCTGAGGCTGATGGCTTTGCGCTCGGGGAAGCCGAGTTCTTCGTGCAGGAGCTGGATGAGTTGATGGAGGGTTGGGTCGTCGGGGAGGTTGGGGGCGAGGTTCATTGCATAGGCTCCGCTAATCGAAATGCAGGCGCCATATTGTCCTGCTCGCGTTTTGATAGGCCCAATGCCCCTGCTAGCGTGGACCATTGGCTGACAACTTCTTTGAAGTTGTCGATGATGCTTTCTGCATCCGCACGATTGATCCGGAAATACCCCGCCACTTCCCGGGCAAGCTCCAGATCCACAATCCGAGACCACAACTCACGAAGGTCAGCATTGGTTTGCGAGCCGTGTTCCATCAGCACTTCGGCCAGCTCAAGGTAGCTCGCGCCGACTGAGGCATCGTCACCATCAACGCGATCCCTGCGACGGGGAAATTGGAGAGTGCGCCATTTTATCGACCCTGATTTCTCAAAGAAATGCATGCTAGCTGCCATTATTCCGGCTGTTTAGTGTTGAAACAGTCGGAATAATTTCATTTCGGCGCGTTGACTGAATAGCGTCAGACTGGCGCTTTCCAGTTGAGCATGCGTTGTTGGGCGACTTTGAGCAGGTCGCAGCCGTCCTGGGTCAGCAGGTAGAGCGCGTGGGTGATGTGCGGGATGTCTTCGATGTCGCCGTCGAGGAAGCTTTGGCAGTGCAGGGTTCGGAGCAGATCGCTGGACGCTCGGATGCGCTGGAGGGCGGCTTCGAGGATGTCTTGGGGGTTGGCCTGTGTGTCGATGATTAACGGTGTGGAGTCGGTGAGATTGGTTTGAAGTGGGCGGTAGCGATCAATGGCGAATTTCATGATGTGTAATCTCGAATGCGTCAGGAGGATTCGTCGCCATCGTGACCAAGCGATGGGAGACGACTGTGTTCAGGTTGGTCAACCGGTGAGATCGCACGCTTACCCGGCACGTCCGAGGACGTCCCAAACACAGCCGCCATAAAGCATGCTGACGCAAAAAAAGCGCCGGCAGCATACAACGGGTGCGTGCGTAGATCTAATTCAGGTGACCAAGCCCGAGCCGCTGATTTGGCAGCGACAGTCCGGACTATAGGTTTGAGTCACCGGTTGGCGATAGCCGACAAGGTGTCTTCTTTTGTAGGACGTTGCCGAAGCTTTGATAGGGCGTTGCTGACGGACTTATCCACATGGCACCGCGTTATCGTTCATCGCTGGCAAGCCAGCTCCCACAGGGAATGGGGTGGGACTTAGCCGGTGAGTTTCGGCAGGCGTTGGCGGGCGATGTCGAGCAGGTCGTTGCCATCCTGGGTCAGCAGGTACAGGGCGCTGACGATGTTGGGGATGTCGCTGGCGTCGGCCTGTTTGAAGCACAGGCAATAGAGGGTTTCGAGCAGGTCGCTGGCGGCGCGGATGCGTTGGCGGGCGGCGTCGAGGATTTCGAAGGGGTCGGCTTCGGTGTCGATGACCAAGACCGGTGTTTCGCTGTAGCGGGTTTTGAGTGGGCGGTAGCGGTCGGTCAGTGGGTCGGGGCTGTTCATCGAGGGTTGTCCTGTGCGAAATCGGCAAGTGTGCCCGGCAGGCCGAGACACTGTTTTCAGCCGCGCCGCAGACTATAGAAGCGCGTGGTGTTGTGCGACAAGACGGCTGAGGTCGACAGGATTTGTAGGGGGTTTGTCGGGGTTTGAGGAAAGGGACTACAGGGTGGGTGACGGTGCCTCAGATGCTGTAGGTTATTTCGGGTTTTGTGGTGACTGTGCTGGACCCATCGCTAGCAGGCTAGCTCCGACAGGGGGTTGGTGGGCACCGAAGATTCAGTGTGGGAGCTAGCCTGCTAGCGATAGCAATCTGACGGTCGCTACATCCCTCAAGTCTTACATGCCATCCGCTGTATCATCCCGTATCGTTTTTAGCCCCGACCTTTTCTCGACTCGCTGCATTCGCCGGCTAGGCTTTGCCCATCGCAGCAGTCAACGGAGTGACAGCTTATGCACAACACCCTGGAACAGGTTTTCGGTTATCCACAGTTTCGGCCCGGTCAGGAGAAAACCGTCAGCGCCGTGCTGGCGGGGCGTTCGGCGGCGGCTATTTTTCCCACCGGTTCCGGCAAGTCCCTGTGCTATCAATTATCGGCCGTACTGCTGCCGCACCTGACGCTTGTCGTCTCGCCGTTGCTGGCGTTGATGCAGGACCAATTGGCGTTCCTGCAACGCCATGGCATTGCAGCGGGCAGTATCGATTCGGCTCAGAGCCGCGATGACGCCAGCGACGTGATGGCGCGCGCCAAGTCCGGTGAGTTGAAAATTTTGATGATCTCGGTGGAGCGCCTGAAGAACGAGCGGTTCCGCAATTTCCTGCAGCAAGTGCCGATCTCGTTGCTGGTGGTGGACGAAGCGCACTGCATCTCGGAATGGGGCCACAACTTCCGCCCGGATTACCTCAAGCTTCCGGACTACCAGCGCCAGTTCAACATCCCACAAGTCTTGCTGCTAACGGCTACCGCGACGCCCAAGGTCATCGTCGACATGCAGACGAAATTCGCCATCGCTCCCGATGACGTGGTGACCACCGGTTTCTACCGGCCGAACCTCAATCTATGGGTGGAGCCGGTGCGCGGGCAGGACAAACGCCGGCGCCTGGTCGAATGGATGAGCGAGCGACCCGGCCAGCCCAGCATTGTCTACGTCACCCTGCAAAAAACCGCCGAGCACATAGCCGAACATCTGCAACGCAACGGCATTCAGGCCGAGGCCTATCACGCCGGTTTGCCCCACGATCAACGTGACGGCATCCAAAAACGTTTCATGGGCGGACAGTCCAATTGCATCGTCGCGACCATCGCCTTCGGCATGGGCATCGACAAGAGCAATATCCGCAACGTCGTGCATTTCGACTTGCCCAAATCCATCGAAAACTACAGCCAGGAAATCGGCCGCGCCGGGCGTGATGGTCAACCGTCCGATTGTCTGGTGCTAGCCAACCGCGACAGCCTCAACGTGCTGGAAAACTTTGTGTTCGGCGATACCCCTGAGCTCGACGGTATCCGCCATGTGCTCGACGAATTGCAGGCCTGCGCGCCACAGGGGGAGTGGGAATTTCTACTGGGGCCACTGGCGGATAACAGCAACATTCGTCAGCTGCCGCTCAAGACCTTGCTGGTGCAATTGGAGCTGCGTGGAATCATCGCTCCGCGCTACGCCTACTACGCCGAGTACCGTTTCAAATACCTGGAGGAATCCGAGGTATTGCTGGACCGTTTCGAAGGCGAGCGCAGGGATTTTGTGGCAGCGATCATCCAGACCTCCAAGCGGGCACGGAGCTGGGCCACGGTGAATTTCGACGCGCTGTACGAGCAGTATCAGGCTGAGCGCAACCGGGTGGTCAAGGCACTGGATTACTTCCAGGAGAAGGGCTGGGTCGAGCTTGAAAGCAAGCTGATGACCGAGGTTTACACGGTGCTGCAAACGGACTTCAACGCTCAGGCACTCAGCATTGAACTCCACGCCGGTTTCACTCAACACGAACAAACCGAAATCGCGCGAATTCACGCGATGCTGGATTTGTTTGCCACCGACCGTTGCCTGGGTTTTCGATTGGCCGAGTATTTCGGCGACAGCAACGCCCCGCAGCAGTGTGGGCATTGCTCGGTGTGCCATGGGCAGGTTGCACGGCTCCCGACACCGCCGGAGTTGCCGGCGCTTGTGGACAAAAACTTTGAGGCGCTGTGTGGCGGGTTTATCCACAAGCACGAGCAGCACACCGGCAGCTTGCCATCGGCTGAGCGGGTAACGCGGTTTCTGTGCGGGATCACCGTGCCGTTGTTCACCAAGCTCAAGGCGCGGGCCATTCCAGGTTTTGCGGTGCTGGAGGACTATCCGTATGCCGAGGTGCGTGGGTGGGCCGAAGCGTACCTTTAACCTGTAGGAGCTGCCGAAGGCTGCGATCTTTTGACGTTGCTTTTTAAGATCAAAAAGATCGCAGCCTTCGGCAGCTCCTACAGGGGATCACCGGGTGCATCCACGCGCTGAATGTCGCTCATCACAGGAATAAATTTCAAAAATGCGCGGTGGCTGACTATGGTGAGGGCTGTCTTTGGATCGCCAACAAGAGAACAAGATATGAGCCAGACACCGTTCAACATTCAGCGCGCAGCCGTGATCGGCGCGGGCACCATGGGTCGTGGCATTGTCATGTGCCTGGCCAACGCCGGCGTGGCGGTGCAATGGGTCGATAACAATCCGCAGATGCTTGAGCAGGCGCTGGTCACTGTGGCAGACACCTACGCCCACAGCGTGCGCCAGGAGCGTATTGATCAGGCCGAGGCCGATGCGCGTATCGCCCGAGTCTCGGCGGCCGCCAATTACGAGGCCATCCGTGACGTCGACCTGGTGATCGAAGCGGTTTACGAAAACCTCGCACTCAAGCAGTCAATCTTCCGCGAGCTGGATGGCCTGCTCAAACCGGAAGCGATTCTGGCGAGCAACACTTCAGCGCTGGACATCGACGCCATCGCTGCCGTTACACGCCGTCCGCAACAAGTCCTGGGCCTGCACTTTTTCAGCCCGGCGCACATCATGAAACTGCTCGAAATCGTCCGTGGCGCCGAGACGGCTCCGGCGGTGCTTGAGGCCGCTTTGGCGCTGGGCAAGCGCATGGGCAAAGTCAGTGTGGTGGCTGGCAATTGCGATGGTTTCATCGGCAACCGCATGCTCAATACCTATGTGCTGGAGGCGCGCAAGATGCTGCTGGAAGGCGCGTACCCCTATCAGGTGGATGCGGCGCTGCAAGGTTTCGGTTTCGCCATGGGGCCGTTCCGCATGTTCGACGTGGTGGGCGTCGACCTGCAATGGCGTTCCCGACAATTGTCGGGTGTGGGGCAGGATGCGCCAGAGGTTCAGGTGGATAACCGTCTGTGTGAACTGGGTCGTTTCGGCCAGAAGAGCGGCAACGGTTTTTACCACTATGAGCCGGGCAGTCGACAGGCTGAGCACGATCCGCAGGTCGATGCGCTGGTGCTGGAAGTCAGCGAAGGCTTGGGGTTCCATCGCCGAGAGGTGAGCCAGGAGGAGATTCTGGAGCGCTGCCTGCTGGCGTTGGTCAACGAAGGCGCGAAGATTCTTCAGGAAGGCATCGCCGGCTCGGCCCACGACATCGATCTGGTCTACCTCAATGGTTATGGCTTCCCGGCGGACAAGGGCGGGCCAATGGCCTGGGCGGATGAGCAGGGGTTGGCGGACATTCATCAGCGCTTGTTGGCATTGGAGACGCGCCAGGGCGATCACTGGAGTCCAGCGCGGTTGATTGGCGAGTTGGCGGCGGTGGGTAAGGGATTCGCTGACAAGTAAACTTCACTCGAAATCATGAAAGGACCCCATTGATGCCCCATCGCACCGAATACCCGCACTTCCAGCCCATCACCACCCGTTGGCATGACAACGACGCCTACGGTCACGTCAATAACGTGACCTACTACAGTTTTTTCGATACGGCGGTGAACACTTACCTGATCGAGGTCGGTGGTTTGGATATCCATGACGGCGAAGTGGTTGGGTTCGTGGTGAGCTCAGCCTGTGATTACTTTGCTTCCATCGCCTTTCCGGACCGGATCGAGATCGGTTTGCGCGTCGGCAAGCTGGGTAACAGCTCGGTGCAGTACGAGTTGGCGGTGTTCAAGCAGGGAGAGGACGAGGCCTGTGCAGCGGGGCGCTTTGTGCATGTGTTTGTCGATCGCGCTTCCAATCTGCCAGTGTCAATCCCGAGCGGGTTGCGCGAGGCTTTGCAGCGCTTGGTGGTGTAAAAAGCAGGCAAAAAAATCGCAGCCCGAGGGCTGCGATTTTTTTACCTTTCCAGCGAAACCTTAGCGGTCAGTCGCGATGGCGGTAGTATTTGTGGTGCTTGCGATGGCCATAGGCGTGACCACGACCCGGGTGGCCGTCACGGTAGTAGCGACGATCATCACGGCCGCGATGGGAATGACGATCATCGTCGTCATCATCGCTCTTGTTGCCCATGTAGTTACCCAGCGCGCCACCAGCGCCGCCGCCTGCTGCGGAGCCGATCAGGCTGCCAGTGGTGCCGCCCACGCTGCGGCCAACCACGTTACCGCCTGCTGCGCCCAACGCACCACCGATGGCGGCTTCGCCACGGCTGCGTTTGTCTGCGCCAACTGCGCTACCACCCGCGCCGCCCAAGGCTGCGCCGATGGTGGAACCTGTATTGCCGCCAATCGATTGGCCGACGACCGAGCCCAAAACCCCGCCCAATGCGCCGCCCACACCTGCTTCGGTGGTGCCGCCGGCAGAAGCGATGCCACTGACCAGGCCAAGGGACAACAAGAGAATCGAGGAGAACTTCATAAAGGAACCTCAAGGGGATGACGGCGCGATCCTGAGGCTCTGGAATGGTCGTGACAATCGAAATCCGACGAATAACACGACTTGTATACAATTGTGCAAGTTACTGTTTTTTGGGCGGAACTTAACGTTTTTTCGCCGGTCTTTTATTACTTCGCAAAGGCTGTTTTCATTTGAAAACGGCCTTTTTTGTGGGCGATTGGAAAGTTGCAGTGGCATTGCAAAAAGATCGCAGCCTACGGCAGCTTCTACAGGGATCGATGTAGGAGCTGCCGCAGGCTGCGATCTTTTGTTTTTTTTTACGCCGATCTAGCCATGATCAACCCCGACTCACTCGCCGCTTCCAGCCGGATCGCCACGAACTTCGAAGTCGGCGTATGGCTGCCATCCCCGGTGCTTTCCAGCGGCACCAGCGGGTTCACTTCCGGATAGTATGCCGCCGCTTGCCCGGCCGGGATGTCGAACGCGAGCAGCGTGAAGCCTTTCACCCGACGTACAACGCCATCGTCCCACAGCGAAACGATGTCAGCCTTCTGCCCTGGCTTGAAGCCCAGGCGAATGATGTCGGCTTCGTTGACGAACAGCACATCGCGCTGCCCCTTCACGCCACGATAACGATCGTTGAGGCCATAGATCGTGGTGTTGTACTGATCGTGGGAGCGCATTGATTGCATGATCAGGTCCGGTTGCACACCCGTGGCGCGGGTGCGTTCGTGGACCAGATCCTTGGGCAACATGTTCGGCTTGAAATTGGCCCGGCCCGATGCGGTGTTCCACTTGCGCGCACCGGCACTGTTACCCAGATAGAAGCCGCCCGGATTCTTGATCTTCTCGTTGAAGTCTTTGAAGTTGGGGATGGTGTCGGCAATCAGGTCGCGGATGCGCCGGTAATCGGCCACCAGCCAATTCCAGTCCACCGGATGGCTGCCCAGTGTGGCGGCCGCGATGCCGGCCAGAATCGCCGGCTCCGAACGCATCTGGTTCGACAGCGGCTCCAATTGACCGTTGGAGGCATGGACCATGCTGAACGAATCTTCGACCGTTACCGCTTGAGGACCTTCGGCCTGGCGGTCGATATCGGTGCGGCCCAGGCATGGCAGGATCAGCGCCTCTTTACCGTGGGCCAGGTGGCTGCGGTTGAGCTTGGTGCTGATCTGCACGGTCAGGTCGCAGTTGCTCAGGGCCTGGAAGGTCCGTGGGCTGTCGGGAGTGGCCTGGGCGAAGTTGCCGCCCAGGGCGACGAACACTTTCGCTCGACCTTCGGCCATGGCGTGGATCGCCTCGACCACGTTGTGGCCGTTTTCACGGGGGACCTTGAACTGGAAGCGCCGCTCCAGGGAATCAAGGAACGCCACTGGCGGACGTTCGTTGATGCCCATGGTCCGGTCGCCTTGCACGTTGCTGTGGCCACGCACCGGGCACAGGCCCGCGCCCGGCCGGCCGATGTTGCCGCGCAGCAACATCAGGTTGGCGATTTCCTGGATGGTCGCCACCGAATGGCGGTGCTGGGTGATGCCCATTGCCCAGCACATGATGACGTTCTTGCCCTTAAGATACATGCGCGCCGCTTGCTCGATTTCCACCAGGCTCAGGCCCGATTGCTCGACGATCTGCTCCCACGCGGTGTCATCGATGACGGCCAGGTAATCCAGCACGTTCACGCTGTGTTCATTGAGGAACGCGTGATCGAACACCGCCGGTGCACCGGCCTTTTGCGCATCGCGCTCCCATTGCAGCAGAAACTTCGCCATGCCGCGCATCACGGCCATGTCGCCGCCCAGCGCCGGGCGGAAGTACGCGGTGTTGGTTGGCTTGTCGCTGTTGGTGAGCATTTCGATCGGGTGTTGCGGGTGCTGGAAGCGTTCCAGGCCGCGTTCTTTCAATGGGTTGATACACACCACCTGCGCGCCGCGCTTCACTGCCTCACGCAGCGGCTCAAGCATCCGCGGGTGATTGGTGCCGGGGTTCTGGCCCCAGACGAAAATCGCATCGGCGTGTTCGAAGTCGTCGAAGGTCACGGTACCTTTACCGACGCCAACGCTTTGCGACAACGCGACGCCGCTGGCCTCGTGGCACATGTTCGAGCAGTCGGGGAAGTTGTTGGTGCCGTAGGCGCGCACGAACAGCTGATAGAGATACGCCGCTTCGTTGCTGGCGCGCCCCGAGGTATAGAACTCGGCCTGATCCGGGCTCGACAAGCGCTTGAGGTGTTTGGCGATCAGCGCAAACGCATCGTCCCAACTGATGGGCTGGTAACGATCGGTTTCGGCGTTGTAGCTCAACGGCTCGGTCAGGCGGCCTTGGTATTCAAGCCAGTAGTCGCTCTGCTCCAGCAAGGCCGTGACGCTGTGCTTGGCGAAGAATTTGCCATCCACGCGCCGTTTGGTCGCCTCCCAGTTCACCGCTTTGGCGCCGTTCTCGCAGAACGCCACCATGCCGGCTTCATTGGAGTCGCCCCAGGCGCAACCGGGGCAGTCGAAACCGCCGTTCTTGTTGGTCTTGAGCATCATGCGCAGGTTTTTCAGCGCGTTGTCACTGGTCAACCAGGCTTGGGCGACGCTGATCAGTGCGCCCCAACCACCGGCCGGACCTTTGTAGGGTTTGTAACGAGGAACGGGTGTCTGGTCGGCTTGACGGTGTTGACTCACGCTTGGTTCTCCAAAGCCGGGCTGTAAACCCGTGGCGCATTTTTCTGGGGCAGATGGATGAGGTTGAGGTTGTGACGACGGGCCCATTGCACGGCAAGGCCTGTGGGCGACGACAGGCTGACCAGGGTCTGGATGCCGGCGCGTAACACTTTCTGGATCAGTTCGAGGCTGCAACGGCTGGTGACAATCGCCAATCCGCCTGCGGTCGAAATGTTTTGGCGGACCAGGCCGCCGATCAGTTTGTCTAGGGCGTTGTGCCGGCCGATGTCTTCACGACCCAGTAGCAATTCGCCCTGGCCGTTCATGAACACCGCCGCATGCACCGCGCCGCTGTACTGGCCCAACGGCTGGAACGCGCCGATGCGTTGGCGCAAACCGTCGAGCCATTCGGCCGGTGGCAGTGGTGCGCCGGGCAAGACCTTGAGGTCTGGCAAGGCCTGTTCCACCGCCTCCACGCCGCAGAGCCCGCAACCGCTGGTGCCGGCCATTTGCCGACGCTGTTGCTTGAGGTTCCAGAACGCGCGGTTGGCGATGGTCACTTGCGCGTATTGCGCCGACCCGGAGCCGCTCAGTTGCAGGTCATAAATGTCGGTGGCGTCTTGAATGATGCCGCTGCCCAGGCTGAAGCCAACGATAAAGTCTTCGAGGTCAGTGGGCGTGACCAGCATTACCGCCTGGCTGATGCCGTTGTAGGCAATCGCCAACGCCACTTCCTCGGCCAGCGCGGTGCTGTCCGATTCCGAGTGTTCAAGGTTGCTGTAGCTGTACGTCTGGCTGGCGGCGGGCGCGGGCGTTTCAAGGGCGGGCGCCGCGCAGGAGGGGCGCTTGGCGTTCATGGCATCACCGACGGATTGATCAGCTTTAAGACTAGGCGCGGCAAGTTGTCGCGTCTAATCGCTATTACTGATCTACCGATAGATGCCGTCGATCAAGCGCCCATCAGCGATTGTTGATAGATTGCAAAACACGCTTCGGCCAACGCCGATCGCGGTGCGCTACGACGCATGATCAACCCCAGCCGGCCGAGCGTCTGGGCGTTTTCAATCGGTTGCAGGCGCAAGTGCTCGGTGAGGCCTTCGAGACCGCCCTCCAATGGCATCACGGCGCAACACAGGCCGCCGTGCACAGCTTGTAACAGTTGATGCACGGCATCGGTTTGCAACAACGGTTGCGGAGTGAGGCCACGGCTGTGGAAATTGTGGTCGATGGACTGGCGAAAGTGCATGCCGCTGGTGAGCATGCCCAGTGGTAGTTCGATCAACGATTCCCAGCTCAATGGCGCATCGCCAAAAGTGAAGAAACGCTGATCGTAGAGCAAGCCCATGCGGGTTTCGCTGAAGGCCAGCGAGTCGAAGTGTTCGCCGTCCAGGCGCTCCAGATAGGACACCCCAAGATCCAGACGATTATTGGCCAGTTGTTCGAGGATCTGTTCCGAGCTGAGCGCCGATAATTCAAAGCGCAGGTTCGGGTGTTCGGCGTGCAAGCGTTGCAGCAGCGGCAGTGGATCGAAGCTCGACAGCGGCACCACACCCAAACGCAGGGTGCCGACCAGATTGCCGCGACAGGCTGCGGCCTCGGCGTACAGGCCGTCGTAGGCGGCCAGCACGGTACGCGCCCAGGCCAGTACGCGTTCGCCCGGCGCGGTGAAACCCTCGAAGCGTTGCCCGCGATTGACCAGGGGCAGGTCGAGTTCTTCTTCAAGGCTGCGCAGGCGCATGGACAGCGTCGGTTGGGTGATGTGGCAGCGCGCGGCGGCTTGCCCGAAGTGCCGTGTTTCATCCAGAGCGATGAGGAATTTCAGCTGCTTGATGTCCATCGTCGCTCCAGAGGTCGGGAAGGTTTGGATTCTATCGCAAGCGGGGTCATTGGTCGGGTTGGATTCGCAACTGTCGGCGGTGGTCTAGGCTTTTGCGTCTGGAACCCCAATCCCAAGGAGAATGCACCATGAGTCTTTTGAGTTTTGTGAAAGAGGCGGGCGAAAAGCTGCTGGATTTGCTGACGCCGGGCAACGCTAATGCCAGTGAGCAGTTGAAGGACCACATCAGCAAAGTCGGCTTGGGTAACCCGAATGTACAAGCGACGGTCGATGGCGACAAAGTGACCGTGACCGGCGAGGTGGCGAGCCAGGAAGAGAAGGAAAAAATCCTGTTGGCCGTGGGTAATATTGCCGGTGTTGGCAGCGTGGATGATCAGATCACAGTGACCGGGCCAGTAGCCGCGGCCGCGCGTTTCGTGGTCGTGAAGAAGGGCGACACGCTCAGCGCCATATCGTTGGCCGTGTATGGCAGCGCCAACCAGTACAATAAAATCTTCGAAGCCAACAAACCGATGTTGTCGCATCCGGACAAGATCTATCCGGGGCAGACATTGCGGATTCCCGAGTAATGCGAGGCCTGTAGGAGCTGCCGCAGGCTGCGATCTTTTGATCTTCGGTATTTCGATATCAACAAGATCAAAAGATCGCAGCCTGCGGCAGCTCCTACCGGTGATCAGAGGCCGGCAATCAAATCCCGATAATCATCAACCGCCGCAAACTCCGCTGTATCCCTCGGCCCTTGGCGGCTGTCCGGTTCTTTCACGGCCAGCAAATGCGCCACACCAAAGTCCCGCGCGCTGCGCAAAATCGACAAGGTGTCATCGATAAACAGACTGCGCGTCGGGTCGAAGCCGATGTCTGCCTGCAAGGCGTCCCAGAACTGCGGGTTTTCCTTGGGATAGCCGTAGTCGTGGGAACTGATCAAACGTTCGAAATATGGCGCCAGCTGGATTTTTTCCAGTTTCAATGACAGCGCATCCCGATGGGCGTTGGTGATGAGCACCACGCGTTTGCCGGCCTGTTTGATCGCCGCCAGGAACGTGTCCGCGTCCGGGCGCAGCGCGATCAGATGAGCGGTTTCCTGTTTCAGGTCGCGTACCGACAGCTTCAGTTCGGCGCTCCAGAAATCCAGGCAGTACCACTGCAACTGACCGGCGTTGCGTTCGAACAATGGATGCAGCTCCATTTCGGCCATGGCCCGGCTGACCCCGTGCAATTCGGCATACCGCTGGGGCAAATGCTCCAGCCAGAAGTGGTTATCGAAATGCAGGTCCAGCAGTGTGCCATCCATATCCAGCAGAACGGTGTCGATGTCGCGCCAGGGCAGCAGGGACATAAAAAACTTCTCCAGCGCTAAAAAAGATATCCGAGGTAAACAATCAGGATAGGCCGGGTATAGTAACCCGCTATCGCCAAGGAGCCTCTTTATGCGCCAGAAACCCACCATCCTCGCCCGCGAGATTGTCGCCACCAGCCGTTTATTCTGCGTTGAAGAGCTGAAACTGCGCTTTTCCAATGGCGTGGAACGCACTTATGAGCGATTGGTCGGCAAGGGCGCAGGGTATGGCGCAGTGATGATCGTGGCGATGCTCGATGCCGATCACGCGGTGTTGGTCGAGGAATACTGCGGTGGCACCGACGCGTACGAATTGTCGCTGCCAAAAGGCTTGATTGAGCCGGGCGAAGACGTGCTGGCGGCGGCGGAGCGCGAACTCAAGGAAGAGGCCGGTTTTGGCGCGCGGCAATTGGAACATTTAACCGAGCTGTCGCTGTCGCCCGGTTACATGAGCCAGAAAATCCAGGTGGTGCTGGCCACCGACCTTTACGAAGAACGTCTGGAGGGCGACGAGCCCGAGCCGATGGGCCTGGGCAAGGTCAACCTGCGGGAGTTGTCGGCGCTGGCGCAAAACCCGCAATTCACCGAGGGCCGTGCCTTGGCGGCGCTGTATCTGGCCCGTGATCTGTTGACCCAGCGAGGGGTGTTTCTGCCATGAATTTCCCGCATCCCTTGATGGCGCCCGTGGTTGAACTGGCCTTGAAGGCCGGCGAAGCGATCCTGCCGTTCTGGCGTACCGGTACAGCGGTGACGGCTAAGTCCGACGACTCGCCCGTCACGGCGGCAGACCTGGCCGCGCATCACTTGATTCTGGCCGGGCTGACGGCGCTGGACCCAAGCATTCCGGTGCTTTCTGAAGAAGACGCCAACATCCCGCAAAGCGTGCGTGCCGGATGGCAGCGCTGGTGGCTGGTAGACCCGCTGGACGGCACCAAAGAGTTCATTAGCGGCAGCGAGGAGTTCACCGTCAATATCGCCCTGATCGAAAACGGCCAAGTGGTATTCGGCGTGGTGTCCATGCCGACCAACGGCCGCTTCTATGTCGGTGGTGCCGGGATGGGCGCGTGGCGTGGCGATCAAGGTGGAACGCCGGTGGCGATTCAGGTGCGCGATGTTCTGGCCCCCGGTCAATCGTTCACCGTGGTTGCCAGTCGCCGCCATTCCAGCCCGGAGCAGGAGCGTTTGTTGGCCGGTTTGAGTGCCAGCCTTGGCGAACTGCAACTGGCCAATATCGGCAGCTCGCTGAAGTTTTGTTTGCTGGCTGAAGGGGCGGCGGATTGCTATCCGCGTCTGGCGCCGACTTCGCAGTGGGACACGGCGGCGGCGCAAGGTGTGCTCGAAGGCGCGGGCGGTGAGGTGCTGGATTTGAGCGGTGCGCCGTTCTGTTATCCGGCGCGGGAATCGCTGTTGAATGAGTTCTTTTTGGCGCTGCCAGCCAAGGCCGCGTGGCGGGAACAGTTGTTGACCTTGGCCCGAAGCTAAGCTTGAAAGATCGCAGCCTGCGGCAGCTCCTACACCGATCCCTGTAGGAGTTGCCGCAGGCTGCGATTTTTTGCGTTAACGGTGCAACACATATTGCCCGGTAAACCGCACTGCGTCCTCATCACGACCCTCATTGACGACCCGAGTATGCAGCGTTAATCGCGCTCGGCTGTAGCGCTGGAACGTGGTCAGGAATTTCTTCCAGATCACCGGATCCGGCGCCTGGCAGATCGCGTTGGCATCGCCCGTTACCGGCAGCGGATAGCTGATCTGGCCTTCCTGAATCACGATGTGCCCGTCGGTGATGCCTTCTTCTTTCAGGCGCAAATGCAACCAGCCCCAACCGGCCAGCACCGCGCCGCAATACAGGCTGCCGCCGAACATGGTGCTTTTGTGATTGACGTTGGCGTCCAGCGGCAAGTGCAGGCGCAGTTGCTGATCGTGCCAGTCGATCACCTTGAGGCCCATGTCCCGGGTGAGGGGGATGTCGTGGTGGAGGACGGATTCCAGTTGACGACTTTCGCGGCTCATTCAGGGCCTCTTATTGGCAGTTGATTTGGACGAGGCTCAATCGAGGTCGTCGGTGTGGCTGGCGGCACCGCTGTCGGCGAAGCTCAGGCCGTGTTTGCGCAGTTTGTCGTGCAAGGTCTTGCGCGGAATGCCGAGGGCTTCGGCGACGCTGCGCACTGAACTGTGCGAGCGCGCCAGCTCGGCGGCAATCAGGGTTTTCTCGAAGTTTTCCACTTGCTCGCTCAAGCCACCGCTGACCAGTTCCACCACGGTGCCGACTGCGCCTTGCGCCTCGTTGTTATCCAGTGCCAGTTCCAGGCCGAGGGCGAAACGCTCCGCCGCGTTTTGCAGTTCACGCACGTTGCCGGGCCAGGTGTGGCGCAGCAGCAGCGCGCGTTGTCCCGGTTGCAGTTCGTGGGGCGGCAAGCCGTGGCGGCCGCTGGCCTCATCGGCAAAATGCTGGAACAGCACCAGCGCATCTTCGCCGCGTTCGCGCAGCGGTGGAATGCGCAGCGGCGCGACGTTCAGGCGGTAGTACAAGTCGGCACGGAAACGGCCCTGATCGGCAGACTGGCGCAGGTCTTCCTTGGTGGCGGCGATGATGCGGATATCCAGCGGGATCAGTTGATTGCCGCCCAGGCGTTCGACCACACGTTCTTGCAGCAAACGCAGCAATTTCACCTGAACATCCAGGCTCATGCTCTCGATTTCATCGAGGAACAACGTGCCGCCGTTGGCGAATTCGAACTTACCGATGCGGCGTTTTTGCGCACCGGTGAAGGCGCCCGGTTCATGGCCGAACAGTTCGCTTTCGACCACCGATTCGGCCAGCGCTCCGGCGTTGATTGCCACGAAGGGGCCGTTCCGCCGACTCGATAGATCATGCAGCGCCCGGGCCACCACTTCCTTGCCGGCACCGGTTTCGCCGAGGATCAGCACGTCGGCCTTGGTCGCCGCCAACGCGCCAATCTGTTCGCGCAGGCGCAGCATCGACGGTGATTGCCCGACCAGTCGCGTGCTCAGTTCATTGCGGTCACTCAGGGCCAGACGCAAGCTGCGGTTATCCAGCACCAGTCGACGCAGGGCCAGGGCGCGGCGCACGCTGTCGAGCAGGGCATCGCTGGCGAAGGGTTTTTCCAGAAAGTCATAGGCCCCGGCGCGCATGGCTTGCACCGCCAGCGGCACATCGCCGTGACCGGTAATCAGCAGCACCGGCAGCTCCGGGTCCTGGGCGTGCAGTTCGGTCAGCAGTTCGAGACCGTCCATGCCCGGCATGCGAATGTCGCTGACCACCACACCGGGCCAGTCACGCTCCAACTGCCCGGCCAGGCCTTTGGCTTCGGCCAGCGGCAGAATTTTCAGGCCAGCCAGATCGAGGGTCTGGTTCAAGGCCTGGCGCAGGTGGGGATCGTCGTCGATCAATACGACCTGAATGCGATTGTCGATGGTCATGCACTTCGGTCCTCGGACGGTTGCAGGCTCACACCCGGTGCGCCTGCGCGTAGCTTCAGGGTAATCAGTGCGCCGCCCTCCTTGTGGTTGGCGAACGACAGTTCACCGCCGAAGGCGCGCATCAGGGTCTCGCAAATGGCCAGCCCCAAGCCAAGCCCCTGCGTGCGAGTCTTGGTGGTGTAGAAGGGCTCGCTGGCGCGACCAAGGGCTTCCATGCAAAAGCCGGGGCCGTTGTCGCGAATGTACAGGTTGACGCCATCGGCGGTGGTTTGGGCACTCAGCCAGAGTTTGCGTGGCGGGCCTTTTTCGGTGAGCGCGTCGAGGGCGTTGGCCAGCAGGTTGCCGAGCACCTGGCGCAGACGGGTTTCACCGGCTTCGACCCACAATGCGGCGGCGGGCAGGTCGCGGATCAACTCGACCTCCATGCTGCGCCGCCGCTTGGCCAGTAAGGCCAGCGCGTCGTCCAGTGCCGGTTGCAGGGCGACGCTTTCCGGCGCGTGACGATCGCGACGGGCAAAGGCCCGCAGGTGAGCGATGATCGACGCCATGCGCCCGGTCAGTTCGCTGATCAACTTGAGATTGCCGCGGGCATCGTCGGTGCGTTGGTGGTCGAGCAACACTTCGGCGTTTTCCGCATAACTGCGAATGGCCGCCAGCGGTTGATTGAGTTCGTGGCTGATGCTCGCCGACATCGTCCCCAACGCCGAGAGCTTGCCGGCCTGCACCAGATCATCCTGGGCGCGCACCAGATCTTGCTGAGCCTGCTCGCGCTCCAGCACTTCCTGTTTGAGTCGACGGTTTAGGCCTTCCAGGTCGCTGGTCCGCTCGGCCACCCGGCCTTCCAGCTCACGCCGCGCCTTGGCTTCGAAGGCGATTCGCTCCAGGTAATGGCGACGCCGCTGCATCATCAAGCCAAGCAACAGCATCACCACCAACAGCATGGCACCACCGACGGCGACCACGGTCCGTACCGGGCGGTCGATCAGCGTGCGTGGGGCGAGGATGCTGACGTTCCAGCCGGTTTCCGCGATCGGTTGGGTCTGGGTCAGCCAGGCGTTTGGATTGAGTTTCAACGGCCGTGGATCACGGGTCGGGTAGGGCTGGATCGCAATGATTGCCTTGCGCTCTTCATCGCTCAAGGTTCGGGTCGCGCGAAAGCGCCATTCGGGCCGCGACGTGAGGATGACCACGCCGTTGTGATCGGTCAGCAGCAGTTGCTCAGGGGTTTTGCCCCAGA
This sequence comes from Pseudomonas azerbaijanoccidentalis, assembly GCF_019145495.1. Taxonomy (GTDB): domain Bacteria; phylum Pseudomonadota; class Gammaproteobacteria; order Pseudomonadales; family Pseudomonadaceae; genus Aquipseudomonas; species Aquipseudomonas azerbaijanoccidentalis. The sequence continues at coordinate 61,833 of NZ_JAHSTU010000012.1, forward strand.
GGCTTTCGGTGTGGTCGAGGTCGACCTTGACCACCAGCACGCCAGTGATTTTCTCGCCATTGCGCACCGCAGCGGCGAAGAAGTAACCGCGTTTGGCCGACGTGGTGCCCAGCCCGAAGAAGCGTCCCAGACGCCCGGCCATGGCTTCGCTGAAGTACGGGCGGAAGGAAAAATTGCGCCCGACGAAGCTGTCGTGTTTGTCCCAATTGGATGCCGCCAGCGTCTTGCCCGTGGTGTCCATCAGGTACATGACTTCGGCGCCGGTCTGGGCGCTGATGTTTTTCAGCAGGCGGTTGGCATTGCCTTGGGTGACGCTGTCGTCGGGAGCGCCGAGCACGGCGCGCAGGGCCGGCAGATCACCCAGAATCTGCGGCAACACTTCGTAGCGATGCAAGGTGCCCAGCAGGTTGGCGACGTAGAGGTCGAGCGTCTGCCGGTTCTGCCCGGCCAGTTCGCTGCGGTAGTAGCGTTCGGCCAAATGCTCAAGCGGCCACAGTAACGGCGCCAGGCACAGTGCGAGCAGGGCCAGGCTGCGCCAACGGGGTCTGCGGGGGAGGGTCGGAGTCATGAGCATCGAGCGCCTGTGGATATCGACGCATTATGCCTAGGCAAAGACGTCGGCGTCCTTGAAGAGTACAGCGTTCTGATCCCTGGCCGACAGTTGTGGTGGGCTGTCCAGATGCCAATCAATGGCCAGGTCCGGATCGTCCCAGCGGATGCTGCGTTCGGCGGTCGGGTTGTAATAGTCGGTGGTCTTGTACAGGCACTCGGCACATTCACTCAACACCACAAACCCATGAGCAAAGCCTTCTGGTATCCACATTTGACGGCGGTTTTCAGCGGACAGGTGCACGGCGACCCATTTGCCGAAGTGCGGCGAACTGCGGCGGATGTCCACCGCCACGTCGAGCATTTCGCCTGAGATGACGCGCACCAGTTTGCCCTGAGTGTTTTGCAGTTGGTAATGCAGGCCCCGAAGCACGCCTTTCTTTGAGTGCGAATGATTGTCCTGGACGAACACCGGGCTCATTCCCGTGGCTGCTTGGAAAGCCTGGGTATTGAAACTCTCGAAAAAAAAGCCACGTTCATCTCCCATGACGGTCGGTTCGATGATCAGCACCCCGGGCAGGTCGGTGGTGACGGCTTTCATGGCTTTCTCCAGCAGTGGGTGTAATGCCCGACATTCTTGCGCATGGGGCCGATCGAAGCGAGGGGTGGGGGTTGCGTATCGCCCGAAGCAGTGGCGATATAGGCGCCTGATAAAATTTCCGAGGTCGTTGTATGCCGCTCGCCACGCTGATTCATCGCGCCAGTTTGCCCAGCCCGCAAGTGTCTGCGGAGCAAGCGCTAAAGCTGCTGGAGGAACATTACGGGTTGAGCGCAAGGTTGCAGGCGCTTGGCAGTCAGCAGGACCTCAACTACCGCGTCGACAGCGATCAGGGGCGTTTTGTCCTGAAAATCTGTCGGGGCGATTATTCGGCGTTGGAGTTGCAAGCCCAGCATGCCGGACTCAAACATTTGGCACAGCACCCGGATGTGCACGTGCCACGGGTGATCACGGCGAAAAACGGTGCCGATCTGCTTTCCCTGGAAGTCGCAGGCCAAGCGGTGCATGTGCGCCTGATGGATTACATTGAAGGTCAGTCGTTAACACACCTTGAGTACTTCAACCCCACCGTGGTGGCCGGTTTCGGTCGCTTGTGCGGCGAGATGGACCTGGCACTGGCGGATTTCGACCATGCGGGGCTGGCGCGCACGCTGCAATGGGATGCACGCCACGCACAGGCGCTGATCGCGCATTTGCTGCCGGTCATTCAGGACGAAAACCAGCGTCGGCTGATTGCCGAAGCAGCCGATCAGGCCGAACGGCATCTGCAGCCCTTGGAAGCCAAGTTGCCGGTGCAGGCCATTCACATGGACATCACCGACGACAACGTGGTGTGGCAGCGTGACGCCCAACGTCATTGGCAGCTGCAAGGCGTGATCGATTTCGGCGACCTGGTGCGCACCTGGCGCATCACTGATTTGTCGGTGACCTGCGCTGCGCTGTTGCATCACGGTGAAGGCGATCCGTTTTGTATCTTGCCGGCGGTGCAGGCGTATCACGCGGTCAATCCACTGACCCATGAAGAGTTGCAGGCGCTGTGGCCGCTGATCGTCGCCCGTGCCGCAGTGCTGGTGCTCAGCGGTGAACAGCAGGTCAGCATCGACCCGGGCAACACTTACAGCCGCGACAACCTGGCCCATGAGTGGGAAATTTTCCGCGTAGCGACCTCGGTGCCGCTGGCGCTGATGGAAGCAGCCATCCTGACGGCGGTTGGCCAGGGCCTGCCGAATATTGCCAGCGAAGGCTTTGCGCCGTTGCTGCCGAGCCTGGTCGGACGGGAGTTTGCCCTGATTGACCTGGGTGTCCTCAGCCCGCACTTCGAGGCCGGTAACTGGGAGCAGGAAGGCACCGACCAGCGCTTGCTCGACGAAGCTGGCGCCGTGCACGGTCTGGCAGCCAGCCGCTACGGGCAGTATCGGCTGTCGCGCACGCGCCCGGACAGCGCCGCCGAACCGGACACGTGCCCGCTGCACGTCGAGTTGCGTGTGCCCGACGGCACCACGGTCGAGGCGCCGTTTGCCGGCGTGGTTCATCAGCCGTTGCCGGGTGTGTTGCAACTCGACGGCCCGCAACTGAGCGTGCGGCTGTGGGGCGTCACGCCGTCACTGCATGCCGGTGCGGCGCTGGTCAAAGGCCAGGTGCTGGGCTCGGTCGGTGGACCGCTGATTGTGCAGTTGTGCCGAGGCGCTTCATTCAGTGCACCTCTGTTTTGTACCCCTTCACGCGCGCTTGCCTGGCAGGCGTTGTGCCCATCACCGGCTGCGTTACTGGGGCTGGCCTGCGATGCTGAAGCAGAGCTCGACTCAAAAACCTTGCTGGCTCGCCGTGACGCCAGTTTCGCCCGCACGCAAAAACACTATTACGTCGATCCGCCGCGCATCGAGCGTGGCTGGCGCAACCACTTGATCGACATGCAGGGCCGCTCTTACCTCGACATGCTCAACAACGTCGCGGTGCTCGGGCACGGTCATCCGCGCATGGCCGCCGTGACCAGTCGCCAGTGGTCGCTGCTCAACACCAACTCACGGTTCAACTATGCGGCGGTTGCCGAGTTCTCCGAGCGCTTGCTGAAACTGGCGCCGGACTCCATGGACCGGGTGTTCCTGGTCAACAGCGGCAGTGAGGCCAATGACTTGGCGATCCGCCTGGCATGGGCTTACAGCGGCGGACGCGACATGCTCAGCGTGCTGGAGGCTTATCACGGCTGGACCGTCGGCGCGGACGCGGTATCGACGTCGATTGCCGACAACCCCAAGGCCTTGAGCAGCCGTCCGGACTGGGTGCACCCGGTGACCGCGCCGAACACCTATCGCGGTGAGTTCCGTGGGCCGGACAGCGCGCCGGACTACGTGCGCAGCGTTGAACACAACCTGGCAAAAATCGCCGAGCAAAAACGCCAGCTGGCCGGTTTCATCTGTGAGCCGGTGTATGGCAATGCCGGCGGCATCTCGCTGCCGCCGGGTTACCTGAAGCAGGTGTATGCCATGGTCCGCGCCCAGGGCGGTGTGTGCATTGCCGACGAAGTACAGGTCGGTTACGGGCGCATGGGCCATTTCTTCTGGGGTTTCGAAGAGCAGGGCGTGGTGCCGGACATCATCACCATGGCCAAGGGCATGGGCAACGGTCAGCCATTGGGCGCCGTGATCACTCGCCGCGAAATCGCCGAAGCGCTGGAGGCTGAAGGCTATTTCTTCTCGTCGGCCGGCGGCAGTCCGGTGAGTTGCCAGGTCGGCATGGCAGTGCTGGATGTGATGGAAGAAGAAAAACTCTGGGAGAACGCCCAGGTTGTTGGCGGGTACTTCAAGGAGCGCCTGGAAGCGCTGATCGATATTCATCCGTTAGTCGGCGCGGTCCACGGTTCGGGCTTCTATCTGGGCGTTGAGTTGATCCGCAACCGCGAGACCCTGGAGCCGGCCACTGAAGAAACCACGGCGCTGTGCGATCGCTTGCGTGAGTTGGGGATTTTCATGCAGCCGACCGGTGATTACTTGAACGTGCTGAAGATCAAACCGCCGATGGTCACCTCGCGCCAGAGCGTGGATTTCTTCGTCGACATGCTTTCGAAGGTGCTCGACGAAGGCCTCTGATCCTCCCCTGTAGGAGCTGCCGCAGGCTGCGATCTTTTGATTTTTCTTTGCCATTCATGGCGCTGAAGATCAAAAGATCGCAGCTTTCGGCAGCTCCTACATTTTTGGGTGATAAATCGATTGTTATCGGGATTAAGTGCTTAAATTTAGACGAAAGGCATATATATCGCTTTGAAAGCCGATTTTTATCGGCTATAAAGTCGCCACTGCCAGGGTGTGGATAACCACGCTCGCCCGTCAAAGCACTTGCCCGGAGATGATCCATGAGCCGTATCGTTACCGTCGCCGCCACTCAGATGGCCTGTTCCTGGGACCTTGAAGGCAACATCGAAGTGGCCGAAAGGCTGGTCCGTGAAGCCGCCGCCAAAGGCGCGCAGATCATCCTGATCCAGGAACTGTTCGAGGCGCCGTACTTCTGCCAGAAGCCGAACCCCGATTACCTGCAACTGGCCACGACGGTTGAAGACAACGTCGCCATCAAGCATTTCCAGAAAGTCGCCAAGGAACTGCAAGTGGTGCTGCCGATCAGCTTCTACGAGTTGGCCGGTCGCGCGCGTTTCAACAGCATTGCGATCATCGATGCCGACGGCAGCAACCTCGGGATTTATCGTAAAAGTCATATCCCGGACGGCCCTGGCTACCACGAAAAGTATTACTTCAACCCGGGCGACACCGGTTTCAAGGTGTGGAACACCCGTTACGCGAAAATCGGCGTGGGTATCTGTTGGGACCAGTGGTTCCCTGAAGCCGCGCGCAGCATGGCGCTGCAAGGTGCGGAAATCCTGTTCTACCCGACCGCCATCGGCAGCGAGCCGCACGACAAGACCATTTCGTCCCGTGACCACTGGCAGCGCGTGCAACAGGGCCATGCCGGCGCCAACCTGATGCCGCTGATCGCCAGCAACCGCATCGGCAACGAAGAGCAGGACGGTTACGACATTACCTTCTACGGTTCGTCGTTTATCGCCAACCAGTTCGGCGAGAAAGTGCAGGAACTCAACGAGACCGAAGAGGGCGTGCTCGTGCACAGCTTCGACCTCGACAAACTCGAACACACACGTAGCGCTTGGGGCTCCTTCCGCGATCGTCGCCCGAACCTGTATGGTGCTATCAAAACCCTCGACGGATCCCTGGAGTCCTGACTGCCATGACCACTTTGAACAGCACCCCTCGCGCAGACGGCTTTTACATGCCGGCCGAGTGGGCACCGCAAACCCAGACCTGGATGATCTGGCCAGAGCGCCCGGACAACTGGCGCCTGGGCGGCAAACCGGCGCAAGCCGCGCACGTGGCGGTGGCCAAGGCCATCGCTCGTTTCGAACCGGTGACCGTCGCGGTTTCCGCCGGCCAGTACGAAAACGCCCGTGCGCGCCTCGATGTGCCGAATATTCGCGTTGTCGAGATGTCCAGCGACGACGCCTGGGTTCGCGACACCGGTCCGACGTTCGTTATCAATAACAATGGCGAAGTCCGTGGCGTGAACTGGGATTTCAACGCCTGGGGCGGCTTCGACGGCGGCCTGTATTCGCCGTGGAACCGCGATTCGCAGGTGGGCGGCAAGATCTGCGAGATCGAACGCAGCCCGCGCTATCGCACCGAAGGTTTCGTGCTCGAAGGTGGTTCGATCCATGTCGACGGCGAAGGCACGCTGATCACCACCGAAGAATGCCTGCTCAACCGCAACCGTAACCCGCACCTGAACCGCGCCGACATCGAAGCGGTGCTCAGCGCTAATTTGTCTGTGGATAAAATCATCTGGCTGCCGGACGGTTTGTTCAACGACGAAACCGATGGCCATGTGGATAACTTCTGCTGCTACGTGCGCCCGGGTGAAGTGCTGTTGGCCTGGACCGACGACCCGCAAGACCCGAACTACCCCCGCTGCCAGGCGGCCATGAAAGTGCTGCAAAGCAGCACCGACGCGAAAGGGCGCCCGTTCACGGTGCACAAAATGCCGATTCCGGGGCCGCTGTACGCGACCGAGGAAGAATGCGCCGGTGTCGATCCGGTGGATGGCTCCCAGGAACGCAATCCGTCGGTGCGTCTGGCCGGCTCCTATGTGAACTTCCTGATCGTCAACGGCGGCATCATTGCACCGAGCTTCGACGACCCGTTTGATGGTCCAGCAAAAGAGATTTTGCAGAACCTGTTCCCACAGCACGAAGTCGTCATGGTGCCGGGCCGCGAACTGTTACTGGGTGGCGGCAATATCCACTGCCTTACCCAGCAACAGCCGGCACCGCACAAAGAGTGAGTGCAGTTGTAACAGCTTGAGTTGAATGCAAAATCGGTAAGGCAAACGTTTTCGCGTGATGTCATGCCCCAAGCCCGCAGCCCTTAAGGACTGCGGGCTTTTTTGTATCCGCTTGTCGACAGTTCGGAAACATTGGCATAGCTCTTGTATCTCCACCGATGCATAACAGGGAGGGGAGAACTGCGATGTTCTGTCATAAACCTTGGATAAGTTAGCCGCTCACAAACCGGGAGAGAGCGCTGAAATGAACGCCGAAGTGAACGTTGTGAGCGAGCGGGCGTTGCATCCCCTGGCAGTAAATGGCGAATCGCTCCAGATCCTGGCGCACTGGTTCAAGTCCAATGGAACGCGTCCGATCAGTGAAACTGATCCGCGCCGGACGATGATCGAGCGCTACCCCGCTGGTCTATTCAGCGAAGCGGAACTGGATGCGTTGTGGGATGTGATCGAAGGATAAGAAGAAAAACAACGGATTGATAAGGAAAAAGCGCTGCCGGGAAGGCGGCGCTTTTTTTTCGCGTTTTTCATGGCCACTGGATCGTAAATGGGGCGAGCCTGCGAAATTGAGTTGAGAAACACAGTTCGGTTGATTGTTTCTGCCACGCAAAGCATATTCTTAGATGATTTTCGCCTAATTACAGACGATTCATGAAATTGACACATGGTCGAGTGCGCAGCTACGATTCGGCCCAACGCCTGTGGCAAACCGCCATGTCCAAAAAATAAGAAAAAGGCCCGCCACGAGAACTCGTGTGCGGGCCTTTTTGTTTGCGGAACGAAAAAAGAGCGCGATAGTGCCGTTTCAGCCGTTCGACACAGCGCGTTTCAACCCGTAATAAGGAAAACAAAATGTTGAACAAGCGAATCAGTCTGATCGCTCTGGGGATTTTGAGCGCTACACAGGCTATGGCTAACGACCAGGCCGAATCCAAGGGATTTGTTGAAGACAGCAGCCTCAAAGTGCTGCTGCGCAATGCTTACATGAACCGTGACTACAAGAACGGTAACGACGACAAATCCGAGTGGGGCCAAGCGGCCATCGGTACGTTCTCGTCCGGTTTCACCCAAGGCACCGTCGGTGTGGGTGTGGATGCGTTCGGTCTGTACGCACTCAATCTGGAGCGCAATGAAGGTCGCAGCGGTGCTCAAGGCATCGACTTCTTCAAGCGTGGTTCCAGTGGCGAACCTGCCGACGACTTGTCCAAGGGCGGTGCGGCGGTCAAATTCCGTCTTTCCAGCACAACCCTGACCTACGGCGACCAGATGCCGGCGCTGCCGGTATTGAGCTACGACAACGTGCGTCTGCTGCCGGAAAGCTACACCGGTACATTGATCACCTCCAAGGAGATCAAGGGCCTGGAATTGAACGCCGGTCGCTTCACCGCCGAATCGCGCAAAAGCGCTGAAGGCCGTGACAGCGGTGGCTTGAAGTCGATCAACGTGTTGGGCGGTAGCTACCAGTTCACCGAGCAATTCAAGGCTTCCTTGTACGCTTCCGACGTAGAAGACGTGCTGAAGAAGCAATACGTGAACGCGAACTACGTGTTCCCGATCGATAAGGATCAGTCCCTGACCCTGGACTTCAACGGCTACCGTACCAAGCTGGACAGTTCCTATGTCCGCGAAAATACCGTACCTGGCGAAAGCATCGTCACCGGCGACGACAACAAGATCTGGAGCCTGGCAGCCACCTTCGCCACCGGCGCGCACTCTTTCACGCTCGCGCACCAGCGCAGCACCGGCGACAGCAACCTGGGCTATGCCTACGGCGGCTACCAGAAAGACCAACACCGCGTCGGTGACGGTGGCAACACCATCTACCTGGCGAACTCCTACTGGTCCGACTTCAACGCCGAAGACGAACGCAGCTGGCAACTGGGCTACGGCCTGGACTTCAGCACCTTCGGTGTTCCAGGCCTGAGCTACAACTTCGCTTACGTGCGCGGTGACAACATCACCACCTCCACCAGCGAAGGCGGCACCGAGCGTGAAATCTTCAACCAGTTCAAATACGTCGTACAAAGCGGCCCGGCCAAAGACCTCAGCGTGAAACTGCGCAGCTCAATCCTGCGCGTGTCGCAGAAGTCGAGCGAGTACAACGTCAGCGGCAACGAAGTACGTGTGTTTGTGGATTACCCGATCAATATTTTCTGATGATGGGTAACAAGGCCTGATGCAAGGCTAAGCAAAAAAGAAGCCCCGACTGGTTCGGGGCTTTTTTTGACTTTGAAAAAAGCTCATGTCGCCGAAACTCGATGTTGGGAACATGTGTTGAGAACGTGTCGTCGGCGGCGACATGTTCCAGAAACGTGTCGCAAAAATTGAAAAATTGCGACACGTTAAGGCGTCATGTCTACACTGGCGACATGAGTGAAGTCTTCATCTGCTCAAAAAACATACAATAAACTGGGGGCGTTTTCTACATAACGAAACCGATCTTGACCCTCTCGTGCGCATGGCCGTCGGGCACTATCAATTTGAAGCCATTCATCCGTTTGTCGACGGTAATGGTCGCACAGGGCGGGTCCTCAATACCCTGTTTTTGATTCAGGAAGGTCTGCTGAATTTGCCGATTCTTTACCTCAGTCGCTACATCATCGCCCAGCGCGCAGATTACTACCGACTCCTGTTGGAAGTGACAGCCAAACGGGCTTGGGAGCCATGCCTGTTATTCATGTTGAGTGCCTTGGAAGAAACTGCGCGCTGGACGACTGCCAAGATTGCCGCCATCCATGCTTTGGCTGAACACACCTTTATTCATCCTAAACTGATGCAGTTACTCATCCGCGACAGTAACGAATTCAAACATTACGCTGTCTGAAGAGCCTCTAACAAAAAACGCAGCCTAAGCAGGCTGCTTTTTTTGAGACGCTTGCTAGATATTGTCCACTCTCAAGCAAGGGAAAAGAGGTCTCACCCGAACGCTGATTTTCAGGTCACCAACGGGGTTCCTAACGCCGACTATTGCCACCTGAGGGCAGTCGGTTTCGCGCTCTTGTGGCGATTATCAGTTGAAGAAGGAGTGGCGGTTAATTCAAGCGTCATGAAGTTAATTGATTACGCCACGTAACGAATGAAGTTCCCGTCCCCACCTTTATCCCCTCCAGCTAACTCCCTACATTGAGCTCCAACGCCTCTCCCATCATCCCGACGGGAAGGTCACTGGAGTTTCCCTCATGCCTTTCGTAAGCGTACGCATCACCCGCGATGGCGTTACCACTGAGCAGAAAGCTCAGGTGATTGCCGAGATCACTGAAACACTGGAGCGCGTGCTCAACAAACGCCCTGACCTGACCCACATCGTGATCGAGGAAGTCGACACCGATAACTGGGGTTACGCCGGGATCACCACCACTCAATACCGCAAGCAACTGGCGGAAGAGGGGCAGTCATGACGCCGTCGGTCACCGTCGATTTCGTCTCCGACGTAGTGTGCCCATGGTGCGCACTGGGGGCGACGGCACTGGAGCAGGCGATAGATAACGTCGCGGGTGAGGTATCGGTTGAGCTGACCTACAAGCCTTTCGAACTGAACCCGGGCATGCCGGCCGAAGGCGAGAAAGCCGTCGAGCACTTGATGCGCAAATACGGACGTACCGCCCAGGACGTCGCCAATGGCAAAGCGATGCAGATTGAACGCGGCAATGCCATCGGCTTCAAGTTTGACCTGGAGAAACGCACCCACTTCTACAACACCTTCGACGCTCACCGGTTGCTGTATTGGGCGCAGGTGGAAGGGCGTCAGGTGGCGCTGAAGAAGATCCTGCTCCGCGCTTACTTCAGCGAAGGCCAGAACCCGAGCGATCAGCCGACGCTGGTGCGGCTGGCGGATGAAGCCGGGTTGGACGAGGCCCGTGCGCGTGAGGTGTTGGCGTCGGGTGCGTTTGCCGAAGAGGTGCGTGAATTGGAGGCGTTTTACCAACAGCACGGCATCAATTCGGTCCCGGCCATGGTGCTGAACGGTCGTCACCTGGTGTCTGGTTCGCAATCGGTCGAGTACTACGAACAGATGTTGAGACAAATGGCCCAGGCACCTGCCGAAGCCTGATTCACCAAATTTCAAACCCCACTTTTGTTAGAGGTATTTATCATGAGCAATTCGAAAAAAGTCGTTGTGATCACCGGTGCATCCCAAGGTCTGGGCGATGGCATGGTCAAGGCCTTCCGCGCACTCGGCTACCAGGTTGTCGCTACCTCGCGTTCGATCAAGCCTTCGACCGATCCGGACATCCTGACCGTGGCCGGCGACATCGGCGAACCGGAAACCGCGCAAAGCGTCATCCGTGAAGCGATCGCCCGTTTTGGCCGCATCGACACCCTGGTCAACAACGCCGGCATCTTCGTCGCCAAGCCATTCACTGCGTATACCGCTGAAGATTACGCCAACGTGCTGTCGGTGAACCTCAACGGTTTCTTCTACATCACTCAACTGGCCATCAACGAGATGGAAAAACAGGGCAGCGGCCACATCGTCAACATCACCACCAGTCTGGTGGACCACGCGATCGACGGCGTGCCTTCGGTACTGGCTTCGCTGACCAAGGGCGGCTTGAACGCGGCGACCAAATCCCTGGCTATCGAATACGCCAAGCGTGGTATCCGGGTGAATGCGGTCAGCCCTGGCATCATCAAAACCCCAATGCACGGCGAAGAAACCCATGCTGCACTGGGCGCTCTGCATCCGGTCGGGCATATGGGCGAGATCGATGATATTTCACAAGCGGTCGTGTACCTGGACAACGCCAAGTTTGTCACCGGCGAAATCCTCCACGTCGATGGCGGCCAAAGTGCGGGTCACTAAGATCTGGTTATGCACACCGCAATGAAAGAAGCCCTCGTAGCAATACGAGGGCTTCTTTTTTTGATGAGGGGAAAAGGGCTTGTTTGTGATGATCAAATGCGTGATCACGTTTATTTAAGGAAGCGTCTGACATACAGAGAGGCAAACTCTTGTAGATCATTGATTCTTTTCTGTGGCGCGGGGCTATGGAAAAGTCATTCAAGGATTTCAAGTGCATCGCGTTCAGATTCGCAGGGGGATGCCGCTCAACCTGCCAAGGGTCGCTTTCGATGTCGACCGCGTGTTCTGCATCTCATTGGGCGAGCGCAAAGACCGACGTGAGCTTTTCCGGCAAACCGTCTCACGTAACATTTCCAACCCGATTGAATTCTTCATTGCGCAGCGCTGTGATGATCCAGTCCGGGGTTGCTATGAGTCGCATCAAGCGCTGGCCAAAATGCTATTGGCTGAAGGTTGGCAGAGAATTCTGGTCTTCGAAGACGATGCGAAACCCTACACGCTTCGCGCTACTCAGGTGCGATGGGTGAACCGATTTGTTCGCAACAACGCCTTTCAAGCGCTGCACTTGGGCTACAGCATGGGGAGAACCTGGCTGACCTGGTTTCCATTCATCGCCCGTGGTGAGGTGGTGGCGTTGCACGCTTACATCATCTCGCGCGAAGGCTGCCAGGTTTTAGCCGGCACGCCGTATAGCGGAACGCCGGTCGATGTCCTGTTCAAGCAACAGATCAAACAACATTGCGTGTTCCCGATGCTTTTCCGCCAGCACGCGGCGACGCAAACAGGCAGTGATATCCAAACGGTTGCCATTAATGAGGACGAATGGTGGGAGGGCAACTGGAGAAAACACCAACGGTCATTGCTCAAGAACATCTGGCGAACGGTGTTCAGGTTGAGGTTTTGATTTCGGGTTTTCTTGAAGGTGGGTTAAGCGGAGCCTGTTGAGTCATGGATGACTCAGGCTTGTTGCGAACAGCGCTGGATCATTTAGCCCCGGAAACAACAAAGCCCTCGTATTTCTACGAGGGCTTTGTTTTGTATGGTGCGGCACCAGGAGTCGAATGGATACCTAACTATTTGCCATTAATGATTTTTCTGAAGATGAAAATTCTTTTCTACCTCTAAAGCTACCCTTTACGTCTAGATAAGGAAGGTCCTCTCGCTTTTGGTTTGTCTTAAGTGAGCCGCCTAGCAAAAGGGGTAGGACTGTCAAGCGGTGATGTTATTGTGACATCCTAGGCTTATGGCCGTAGCTGCGAGGTGAGCTGCGTCGGCGAGCACCAAAATTTAAAGGGAGTTTGTTTTGATTGTTCCTTTGCGCAAACAGAAGCCTGACGGAAGCCTGTACACACGGTTTCCTGATATTGAGCGAGCTTTAGTTGAACTCGGCGGCATTCCGGCTAAGGATATCGTGAGTCGGACGCGGCTACCGAAAGGCGAACCAGGCTACGTTCCCACTGAATGTGTTTTGCACTTTGTGCGAAGAAGCTGTCGGACCAATGACCAAGTGCTTTTTGAGCAGCTTTTTAAGGTGCTTGCCGAGAGAGTACGACGGGCAATGCCAAGGGTAGAAAACCCGGATGGATCACTCTCCCTTGTCAGGAGCCAGGTATTTGAACAGGTCTACGACAAGCTCGTGACTCTTCTGCTTCAAGAGCGTGCCGGGTACGAAGAACGCTTGGATTTTTTCGAAATTCACTTCAATGGTGGCCTTGCACGGTTGAAGCTTGATGCTCAGGACAAGGCTTGGAAGGAAGACAATCGCAACACTGACCTCGGAGCTGAGGAAGAAAATGGAGAGCTCGATATCAACGTCCAGCAGGCCGTAGGTTCTTATGATCTCTTCGACGCAACGATTCTTGACGATTATATTTACCGTTCTCGCTTGGATGCAGCGATGGATGAGTTACCACCATTGCAGCAGAGGATTATCGAAATGTTGCGCCAAGGAGTTCAGATCGACTCAAATGATCCTGACACGGCGACCATCTCTAAGTCGCTCGGGAAGTCAGAGAAAACCATTCGGACCCACCGTGACATGGCTTTTTCCCGGATACGGATGTTTATAACCCGAGGAGAGAAATAATGTCCGCTCATCTCCCCAAGCTATCACTTGATCAAGTGCTCGAATCGTTCGCAATGGAGCACGATGCTGACGGTCAGACGCTGCGACGGTATCTGCAGGAATACCCTGAATACGCGCCACAGTTGGTAGATCTCTCCCAGGAAATTTTTCGGTTCGACATTCAGGATGAAAGCCCGATGTCGATTGAAGACCAAATACGAATTGATACGGCGTGGTCTCGTATCCAAAGCGCTCCGATCAAGGCCGTAGCAGACTTGTTCGCTGACTTGTCGGTGTCAAAATTGCGAGAAGTTGCTCATACGCTTGATGTGCCTCGACAGGTGATTACTGCGTTTCGTGAGCGAGCCGTAATTGTCGCATCCATTCCAACGCGCTTTCTGGCTAGACTCGCTGGTTTGCTGGGACGCAGCGTGCAGGACTTACAGGACTCGCTTTCCTTGCCTACGCAGTCACAGACGAGAAGTTACAAGGCTGACGGTAAACCTTCAGAGGCTGTTCGCGTGACATTCGAGCAATTGTTGCGCGATGCCGGTTTGTCGGATGAGCAAATCGAGTTGCTATTAGCGGACGACGTCTGAGATGGACGGTGTAGAGATCGCCCGCAAGGCTGCCGAAATCTTGCACTACGAGGCGATAGTTGCCGGCCACGATCCTTGGAGACCACTCACGTTTGCACTCGCTGAGGTAAAGCGCCGCAATCTGGATGCTGAATCTACGAGTAAAGGTGCAGCGGTCCTCAACGGTGGTAGGGCGACTTTTGTGCGCGATGAAAGCCTCATCCTCTATGAGCGGGGTGATAGCGAGTTTGAAATGGCTTTCCTCATTGCCCACGAAATAGGTCACATAGAGCTTGGGGATGACGTCGAAGACTCCGAAGACTCTACGCCGTATGGTATTGATCCTGCCCGTAGTTCCGAGGCGTCGCCTATTGGCATCGAACGTGTAGTGGATTACGGAAGGCGACAGCGAAGAGAGGTCCAGATGGATCTTTTTGCTCGTGACTTCTTATTGCCCAGGTCCGTAGTCCGGAAATTGCACCTAGAAGACGGTATGACGGCTTCGGAAATCGCCACAAGATTAGGCGCTCCCTTCGATGTAGTGGCTCAGCAGTTGCTTGACTCACTGCTGCTTCCTGTCATCGCAGCCATGTCGGACGGGCATCAAGAACGGCAACTCAACGAGTTGCAGGCGATTGCGGCGAACCATAGGGGAAGCGCGTACATACTGGAGGCAGGGCCGGGCACAGGAAAGACTAAAACGCTAATCGCCCGTCTTGAGAGGCTTCTAGCGGATGGCGTTGACCCGCGCCGCATCTTGGTGCTGACGTTCTCGAATAAAGCAGCAGGTGAGATCGCAGAACGTGTCGCTCGTGCAGACGAGGCCGCCGCAGCTGCTATGTGGACGGGTACCTTTCACGCCTTTGGCTTGGACCTTCTCAGGCGCTTTCATACGGAATGTGGACTTCCAGCAGACCCCCGTTTGCTTGATCGCACAGAGGCGGTCGAGTTACTGGAGATCGAGTTTCCCAGACTGCGGCTCAATCATTATCGAGACATCTACGACCCCACCAACATCATCGTTGATATCCTTTCGGCTATTTCTCGAGCCAAAGATGAGGTTGTAGGGGTTGAGGCTTACCAAACCCTTGCCGAGTCTATGCTTGCATCGGCGGTCAGCGACGAAGACCTGTTCGCGGCCGAGAAAGCGCTAGAAGTTGCCAAGGTCTATGAAGTGTATGAGCAACTAAAGCATCACGTGCGCGCCATCGACTTCGGTGATCTGGTTTGTCTTCCGGTTCAATTGCTAGAAAATAATATGGAGGTGAGAAGCCTCGTTCGAGGCACTTACGACCATGTTTTAGTTGATGAGTACCAAGACGTTAATCGGAGCAGTGTAAGGCTATTGTCGGCGCTGTGTGGTAACGGGGAAAATTTGTGGGTCGTGGGAGATGCGAAGCAATCGATCTACCGCTTCCGTGGTGCTTCTAGTTTCAACATGGAAAGGTTCGGGGTTGAGGACTTTGTGGGCGGCGAGCGCGGCCGGTTGAAAATGAACTATCGATCTGTGAGCGAGGTCGTGACAGCGTTCTCAAATTTTGCGGTTGGTATGGCCGTTGGTGATGGCGCAAGTGGGCTGGAATCCGATAGGGGTAAGTGTGGTCATCCCGTGCAACTGCGTCAGGTGGATCAGGGTGATCAACAGGTAGTAGCCATTGCCGACGCTGTCGCGGAAATGCTCGCCGAAGGTTACAGCTATCGAGACCAAGCAGTCTTGTGCACTGGTAACGAAAAACTTTCCGAAATGGGGCAGAAGCTCGAGATGCTCGATATACCGGTCCTCTTTTTGGGGAGCCTATTTGAGCGGCCTGAGGTCAAGGACCTCCTGTCTCTGGTTTCACTATTGGTAGACCGCCGGGCAATGGGACTTGTGCGGACAGCCTGTCTTCCTGAGTTTGAGATGACTTTGGGGGATGTGGCTGCGGTAATAGGCCACTTGAGGGATTACGACTTAGATGCTGGAAGTTGGCGATCGCTAGGAGGAGCGCTTGATAGTCTTTCCGCAGAAAGTAGATCGGGATTAGGCAAGGTTGCCGCCGCACTTGAAGGCTTTGATGGGAGTGCATCGCCTTGGGATGTTATCGCAACAGTGTTACTGGACCGAACCCGAATGGCGGCAAACTTAGCGCAGTCGTCTAAAGCAGTCGATCGGGCGCGAGGTATCGCAACGTGGCAACTGATGAATTTCGTCAAGGTACAGCCCGCCGGTAAGGGATTGCCGATTTCGCGGTTATTGGATCGTATTCGGCGTCTGGTAAGGCTGGGCGACGATAGAGATCTTCGACAACTACCTAGTGCGGCGCAAAGTATCGACGCGGTGCGGCTAATGACGATCCACGGTGCCAAAGGCTTGGAGTTTCCAGTGGTGCACCTGCCTGGGTTGAATACCGGTACGCTACCTCGGGCGATGCTTCCCCTCGGTTGTCCGCCTCCGTTGAATATGATCGAAGGAGATGGTGGCGATACCGAAGAGCCGCATCGGAGGGAGCATGAAAAAGAACAGGAGTGCCTTTTCTACGTTGCACTGTCGAGAGCCAGAGATCGGATATTCATGTACGCCGCCGCTCGAAACGCCATTGGCCATAAGAGAGCATTGTCGAAGTTCATTAGTAGGCTGGGTACCGATGTCGAGATAGCTGCAACTATGCTTTCACGGTCAGTACCCGAAGCGCCTGAAGACGGGGCAATTGAGTTGGTGATGAATGCGGGTCTGAGCCTAGCCGACTATGAGGTCTCGCTCTACCATTCGTGCCAGCGTCGTTTCTTCTATACCTACGTGTTACAAGTTGGAGGTAAGCGTACTTTAACGCCATTCATGCAAATGCACGATGCGGTCCGTACCACTGTCCAGTCTCTGATTCAAGGAAGCGACTCATCCCCCGAATCTATCGCCAACTATTTGGATCAGACCTTCTCCTTCTCCGGCCTCGCACAGCATGGGTATGCGGGGGACTATCTTGAGATGGCCAAAGGCATGATGAGCTTTTTCGCTTCTATCCGACAGGGCCATACTACTCAACGGCCAATTGGCATGAGTTTAACTGTCGGAGGAGAGCAAATCGTTGTGTTACCTGATGACGTGTTAGTGGCGCCCGATGGACACTTGACGTTTCGGCGGATACGGACTGGGCATTCCAGAAAAAGTGACCTGACGGGGATTGGTGCTACGGCATTCCTGTTGGCCTCACGACAGAGCTATCCCGACGCAAAGGTAGAGTATGTCTATCTTTCTGACCAAGCAGTCCACCCATTGATCTTCACGCCCAAGCAGCTGGAAGGCGGGAGTATCAAGCTTGCGGCCTCACTTGAAAGTATCCGCTCTGGCGTGTTTCGTACTGAGCCATCATCGCGGGTGTGTCCCGCCTGTCCTGCTTTTTTTGTCTGCGGTCCTATCCCTCCAGGGCAGCTTCACAAAAATTTCTAAATTAATTTACCGGTTTGCTTTTGTTACACCGATGACTAGGTAAAGCCGGACACTGGGTCTGGCTGAACCGTAAAGGTCAGCAAATGAAAACCGATAAAATTATAGATGTAGACGATTTAGGTGAGGCAATTCGCGAGGGCCGCGATCTGCATTCGGCTCACGCCTATCGCATTCTGTTCGCCCAAGAAAACCTGAACTTCCGCGCAATTGAAGTCAACGACCCCGTGCCACTGGGTCGCCAAATCCTTGTCGCTGCTGGATTGCGTGCATATGACGACTACAGCCTGTTTGCAATTCTGGAAACAGGGGATTTTGAAGACTTGCGCCTTGATGAACCCTTCGATCTACGCGGTCGCGGTGCTGAACGCTTTGTGGCATTCCAGACCGATCGCGATTTCAAGCTGACTGTCAACGACAGCCAAATATCATGGGGCAAGCCCGCGATTTCAGGCGCCGCACTTTACGAACTGGCGAAACCCGGTGAGGGCGAGGCCGTCTTCATGGTCATCCGCGGAGGTGACGATCGCGAGATTGAACCGAACGAGGCGGTGGATCTTACAGCTCCGGGGGTGGAGCATTTTGTGACTGCTCCCAAGCGCAAGCCGAAAATCGACATCGTAGTTAATGGCCGCGAAGTCCAGGTCAATGACAGTCACCAAACTTTCGAGCAGCTAGTAGCTATCGCTTACCCGGGTGAGGCTCCGACAGCTGAGATCGTGTATTCGATTACGTACCGCGGTGTGGCTTCTAAGCCCCACAGCGGTGAATTGGCCGCAAGCGGCTTTGTTGAAGTAAAGAACGGGAGCGTGATCAATGTCAGCCGCACCATTCAGTCTTAATAACGACCTTAAGCGCTTGCGCGAGGATGGGTACTACGTGCAGATCGTGGGCGGCTTTTTGGTCATGCGCGAAGTACCGTACGTTAACGCGCAGCGGGAAGTGAAGATCGGCACGCTCGTCTCGAGCCTTTGTATGTCCGGGAACGTCACCCAAAAGCCCGAACCGCACACGATTCACTTCGACGGTGACTTCCCGTGCACTTCCCAGGGCGCACCCATCCAAGCAATCGCCCATCAGAGCGCAGCGGTAGATCTGGGGCACGGACTGAGTGCTCAGCACATGTTCTCCAGCAAACCCGGGCCTGAGGGTTACAGCGATTACCATCAGAAGATGACGACGTACGCGACGATTATTTCTGGCCACGCGGCAATTCTTAAACCTGGCGCTACTCCGCGGGTGTTCAGACATCCGGACGAAGAAGAGGACAGTGTATTTAACTATCTGGAAACTGCATCTGACCGAGTGGGTATTGGGGCGTTGACCGCGCGGCTTGAAGGACAGCGCATCGTAATCCTCGGTGTTGGTGGCACAGGATCGTATGTGCTCGACCAAGTGGCGAAAACACCGGTGAGCGAGATCCGTCTCATTGACGGCGACGATTTCCTACAACACAACGCTTTTCGCGCCCCTGGAGCCCCGTCAATTGACACTCTCCGCGAGGTCCCGAAGAAAGTTCATTACTTAGCTGGCATCTACGGGAAAATGCACCGTCATATCCAGCCGCATGCAGTGCCGATGGATGCAGATCATCTCAACCTTCTGAACGGAGCCACCTTCGCCTTCCTCTGTATGGATGCGGGCGAGCCAAAGCGTTTGGCGGTGCAGAAGTTGGAAGAGATGGGAGTTCCCTTCGTGGATGTGGGAATGGGACTCGAACTGGTCAATGGCTCGCTGGGCGGCATTCTCCGCGTGACGGCTAGCACCCCGATCAAACGTGATCATATTCGCAAGCGAGTGTCTTTCGAGGGAGGGGGCGCGGAAAACGTGTACGCGTCGAACATTCAGGTCGCCGAATTAAACATGATGAACGCGGCACTTGCCGTAATCAAATGGAAAAAACTTCTTGGCTTTTACCGTGACCTAGAAAATGAACATCACTGTTCCTATACAACCGACGGAAATATGCTGCTGAATGGGGACACGCAATGATGCGTTATAACCAACTTACCCCCTGCTTCGTAAAAGGGGTCCCGCGAGAATTAGAACCTGGCATTCTGTACGTTTCGATGGAGTACGGTACCGTAGTCCACAGTTGCTGTTGCGGCTGTGGCCTTGAAGTGGTGACACCTCTGACTCCAACGGACTGGAAGTTGACCTATGACGGCGAGTCAATTTCACTATGGCCATCGGTAGGCAACTGGAATCTACCTTGTAGATCGCACTATGTGGTTAAGGGGAGTCGGGTAATAGAGGCTGAGCCTTGGGATAAAGCCAAGATCGAGGCAGAGCAAAGACGTGACAAGGCAGCGAAAGCTTTGTTTTATGCAAACTCTGCGGAGTTGGTTGCTCTTCCGAAAAAAGAAATGCAGAACTCTGGATCTGCACCGCGCGTAGCACAAAAAGGAATGTTGGAGAAGTTGTTAGGTTGGTTTCGCTAATAATTATTTTGATCTTCTTTGTGTATAAACTATTCCATAAAACCAATTGGATGGTTGAGGTTATAGTCTCCATATCGGGTAAATCTCGGTCGGCTGATAGCAGTGGTGCGTGCATTTGGCTCGGATCTTTGTGTAGTGATTCGGGGGCGTCGAGACGCTTGTGCTTCTAAGTCTTGTGTTTTTGTTAAGATTGTTGATTTTTTTGCTTTGAATAGTAAGAGTTGTTTTGATGGTTAACCATTTACTAACTGTAGATTTTAATGAGGATTTATATATATATATGATTTTGAGTTTTTCAGCTTTTTTTCGACCATACTTCGATTTTCTTTATGGTGGGGCGTACAGTATTTATCAAACTTTGGAGGGGCTCAATTGGGCGTCTTCCAATTTTGTTAAGTATGACGATGCGGGGATGTTGGTTGAAAGTTACTGGTCACCTTCAGAAGCTGTCATGATTCCATTGGGGGGACTTATGTTATTAACATTTTTCTTGATCCCATGGGTCGCTATGGCGGCTCATGCCCTAGGGGGCAAGAGAGGGGTTTTTATATTTTTTTTACTGTCCATAGCACCGGGCTTATTAAATGTTTTAGGTTTTTTTCCATCTATTAACTATTTGCCAGGGCGGTTTGTTATTCAAGGTGCGGGTACGCTAGGTAGTGAATTGGGCATAGTTCCTATTCTGGTATTGGGAGCTTTAGCCGGCTGGGCAACTATAATTATTATTTACGATAATTTTAGTTTGGGTGACCGTTTTCGGCAGTGCTATGACCATCTATGGTTTTCAATGGCAATTGTCGCAGCGGTCTTTTTCGTTGCAGATAACGGTGCCAACGAAAATATCTCCCAGCTTAAAGAGGCTACTGCTGAGGTACAAAAATCCAGCGAGTATTTACTGGGTCAGGTTAGAGCTTATGAAAGCTACTGTGACGCTCATGGATTAAATGGAAGTTCATCGTGTCAGTGGTCAGTTTATGTTCAGCAAGAACTTGGTGAAATAGCGGTAAATGGTGAATTTTACTTCAAAGAGTTTGGTCCGGATAGCAGTACGGATATCTATAAGCGTCCAGGTCGAGATATATCACCGGAAAAGATAATTCAAATTCGGAAAGAGATTGCTGAATATAATCAGAAAGTATGCCCAGTGGTAAGTATTGCCGCTGGCGTGACTAGAAGCTCGCCTTCTTCTCGTTTCTGCGAAAGAGTGCCAAGCACCTACTGCTCTGCATTTCCAGATAAGCCGAATGTACAGGTTGAAAATGTATCTTTGCTTTCCAGTGTGGCATTGGGTAGTGAGTGTATAGTTCCTTCGCTCGTTGCTTCAAAACCACAAATTACTAAACTGGTTGCCTTGGCGGCCCAAGTAAAGAAAGCTAAACACCATCGACTTTTTTACTTCTTAGCAGCATCGATGATTCTTGGGGGTAAAATAGCAAACGCCACTACTAAAGTGGTCGAAATGGATAGTCGTCCACCTGCTCAGCGCCGTCGTGCAGTAAAAGTTTTTTCAGAAGTATGGAGCGGAATACGTCGTTTCATCACTAGACTTCTATGTGCTTTGGGGCGGGCATTGAAAAAATATAAAGATCGAGCCCAGTCCGACGCCTAACACTTTAGTATAGAATTACCCCATCGAGCCTAGTTTTTGCAGCTAGGCTTTTCGAAGTTGTACCTGGAGTGATCTGAGCGTCTCTACCACAACTGGTTACTTCTCGATTCAAGCAGGCCATAATTTAACTTCGGATGAGCCAGCCTTGCTTTGCACGCTTGGTGTTTACGCAAGAGCGTGATTTTGATTTCCGTAATTCCATGGGTGGATTAATTTCCGGGGTTCACGATGCGATGGGATGCTTATTCTCGACGGGTAAGCGGAACAGCCAAGGCTTTTGCAAGCGACACGCGAGCAAGCGCACAGTCAGCAGATAGTAATAGCGAGTCGAATCTGCACGTTTGCTTACATGGTGATCCAAAAACCAGGCAAGATGCTTTCGCTGCCAGGTTCTTGGGTTGTCCCTTTGCCAGCGTTCATAGATTGCCGCATGGATCACCTTTGCTTGACGAAGGTGACGCTGGCGGGTGGTATGCGACCCGGTCAAAACACCAGCCAGAAACAGCCCCATATCGAACGGCTTTCTCATGACCGGCCGCCGATGTAAGCCGATACCACGTCGATACGGCCGTGTCCGAGTTCATAGCTGATTTGCGTTCGTGCTTCCTGATCGAGATGCCGGTTGAGTTTGTAGCAGCTGCCGCCATTGATGGGTGCGAGATGCTGAGTTATTTGTTCGTAGCGTTCGCATGCATAGGCGGCCCGTAATTCATGGAAGCCTTTAATGTTATGCGCATGCAGGATGTCTCGTGCGGAGTGGACGACATTGTTCAGGAAGTCTCGGTAGCTTTCATGCGATGCCAGCAAATTACGGCTGCCGTTTGGTGATACTCGCTCGGCATACTCGAGCGATTCTCGAATCGGGTCATCGACCCTGACCCAACGAGGAGCCGACGCACCTGAACGGCCACCTTTGGTGCCATCCTGAATATTGATCCTGCCGAGTTGTTCGGCCTCACGCCTAAGGCGCGGAAGGTCGGCCAAAATTGCCTCGCGCAGGCGCATGCCGGTGGCTCGCGCCAACTGCGCAATGGCCGCCGCGCGCGCGAGTTGGTGTTCGCAAAACGCATCGACGATGCGCATCACGTGTTCGCGATCCTGGCCTTGTGGAGTTGTCGTGCGGATGGCGGTGCGCTGCTTTCTCAAGGCCGTGCTCGGACTTGGCACTTTCACATATTGATCACCGCGAAGCGCAGCCATGGTTCGGTTGACGCTGGACAGTCGATTTTGTGCGGTAGCAATGGCGAGATCGCTGCGCTCAACCAGGTGACGCAGATGCTCCGCGTAATCCAGCAAGGTCTGCCGATCAATCTGCCGAGCGTCATTAAATCCCGGGCCATCCTCCGACCGACACCACCGCACAAATGCTTGCCACCTATCACTGTGCGCTTTCACGGTGCCGTGGTGCCCGCCACCGAACAGGTCTTTCAGGGCCTGCGGCCCGGCATAGCTCAGCTGCCGACCATAGCCAAAATTGCGCCTATCCCGTCTACCGACCAACGCCATGATCACATTCCTCTCGAAGCCAAACTTTTAAAACCAACCCCACGTCATCCCGCCACGAATGTTGAGTGTTATCAGGGATCAAGGCCCCTGCGACCTGTGAGGGTTGTCCACTAACGCGGGACTGACGGCTCTTTACGACCGGGAGCTTGGGCATCTCATGATCTGGCCTCCTGAACACTTCCGCAGAAGTGGGCAGGTGGAGGCTACGCTGGCTGACGAGACCGGCGCCGCGAGATCTTGAGTCGGGTGAAGGCAGTGAAGCGATAACCGGGGCATGCCTGACTGTCAGTCAGGTGCAGTCCGTTCCGTGGGCTGCGGCACCATCATCTGCATCGCTGTTGCTGGCGACTTCGGTGTTTGTCACGCCGATTGTCACGAGGGGGAATGCCGCAAAGCCTTGTACGAGTTGGGCTGCAGCAGCGGTAGGAGCGCCCGTCTCTTTCCGGTAGAAAGAGACGGGCGCAGGTTGGAGCAAGGAAATGGCCAAGCGGATAGGTTGCTGCAGGGTAGCTATGAAAAGGGGATGAGTTGCCACAGTGGGCACACTGGTAAAAGTAGGCATCCATCACATCGCTGTGACCGTGCGAACCGCCGGACGCTAATCGCACTTTGGGAGAAGCACCACGGTGTGGCGTAGCCTTAAAGGTTCTGGCTACCTGGGTTGCTGTCAACGACATCCCTTGCCCGATCTTTGCTTCACCTGTGAGTAATTCGAGCCAAAGCTCGAATTTTAGGAAGTTCTGCAGCTTTGGATGAAGTTATCCTGCGTTGGATATCTGTGGTTTACGCGCCACCTTTTGCTTCAGGCATGTGGCGTTCGCTCCTAACGGTTAGCCGGGCACAATGGCAAAGAACCACGATTTCTGGCCTCCCTTACTCCAAATACCATTGCGGTTGACGTTTCCAGTCATCTGGAAATCCCATGAGTTTCAAATAACCCGGTTCCCGCTGATCCATGATTTCGGCCAGACGAAATTTCCACTGGCTGTCTGGACTGATCAAGTCGGTTAGATAGGCCAGCATCGTCAATACGATAAATAGCCGCTGCTTTGGCTGGGGCCGGTCGTCTGGCGCATTTGGGATGATCCATTCCTTTGGTAAGGATGGTCGAATCGAGAGCTCTCGGTTCCATAGTCGTGAGTGGTGGGCACAGCAGTTTCGAATGAAGGTCAGGGTGTGGAGCCAGGAGGCCAATACTTCGAAGGGGAGATTGAATCTGCTAGCGATCGCTTTTTTGTCGACGCTTTTTCCTATGGCATTGAAGAGGGTCGATACCGTTCCAAGGCTAAGTTCTTCCAGAACAGCCCAGGCGGGCGGCAACTCAGGATGGGCATAGGTCGACCCGTAGAATCGAAAATAGTTATCGCGCATGCGATTTTCAATCCGCTGCTGCTGGACCTGATCAGCCTGACGGCTCTTTTTTATACGATCGATCTCACGTCCAAGTTTGTTCCGTTCCTTGGTCAGTTGATCTCGCAGGGGGCGTAATAAATCAGAATGTGAATATGACGAGGAGAAAACTGACGCCTCAGCTATCCAGTCAGGCCCATATTTAGGGCACATGTGATTGCTGATAGTCGCTCGGATGGCGACTTCGACAGGTTCGATGGCATCCATGGTGATGCGTCGCAACAAACCATCGAAGCGGTAGATGTCGACGACTGCTTTCAGAGTGCTGCCGGGCTTGAAGGTGTGTTCAGGGTTTGGCTCCTGAAAAGGGCGCATGTAGGGGCTCAGGCGAAACAGCGTGACCACTTCGAGGAAACGCATGGCGCGGTCGTCATTAGCGACTTGCAGGCCGCGTTGCTTTAGCAGTTCCAATTGCTGTTCTACGCTGAGGGCCGGCTTGTCGAAGGGCCTCATGTAGTTTTCTCCAGGCAAAAAAAACCCGCACGATTTGAGCTTGCTGACTGGGTCAACCTAGGCTTGGCGGGTGTGTTGGGGTGCATTATAGGTAGGTGTAAGAGCCCGTCAATGTTGCGCTAATGCGAAATTGTAACGGGTGGAGGAGCGGGGGCAGAGCTTGGTCTGTCGATGGAGATAGGGCTTTGTTGGACTTATCGCAGCAATGTGCAAGCATCCAGGGAATTCCTGGATGCCAGAAACAACAAAGCCCTCATATTTCTACGAGGGCTTTGTTTTGTATGGTGCCGGCACCAGGAATCGAACCCGGGACCTACTGATTACAAGTCAGTTGCTCTACCATCTGAGCTATACCGGCGTGTCAGGGCGACGATTATAGCGATTGGGCAGGTTCTGTAAACCCCTGAATTCTGACTATTTTTGCGCAGGCCTCTGTTGCGGATTTCTGGCGCAGGCGGGTGGTCATCGCGGGTTGTAAAACGTCGTCCCCGAAGAGATGTCTTTGTTGACGAATGACATGGCTCCGATCGTGACGTTGTCCCCGATGTTCAGGGTGTCGGCGATGATGCAGCTGTTGGCGCCGATGCTGACATTGTCACCGATCACCAGGTCGTAACTGTCCAAGCCCAGGGTCTTGATGCCGATGGTGGTGTTTTGGCGAATGAAAAAATTTCGGCCGATTTTGACGCTGCCGGTGATCACCACGCCGGGCAGGTGCCCGATGCGAAAACCTGGACCGATCTGGGCATCGATACTGATGTCGACGCCGTACTTGAGGTTGAGTTTGCGCTCCAGCCGTTTGGCGTAACAGCGGGCAAAACTGTTACCGGAATAGAAGTACTGGGCCAGACGGAACATGAACAAGTAGCGCAGCGTATTGTTCTTGCGAATACGCTTGAGGATATTGCTGATAAGGCCGGTGCGGCTGCCACGTTTTTTCTTGTTGGAAACTTCCGACTGCCAATGCTCTATCAAGGTATTGAGATTCAAAACGTGGCCTCTGCTGAATCATTTGCCTGTGAGGTCACCGATACTAGCTGGTTGCCACTAAGGTGCCTACGATCCCGGTTGCCTTGGTTTTCACTTCAATGAGTGAAAGCTTGCGCATATTCCGCCCAAGCCGCCCCGAATTTGGCGGTTATGTCCTTTTGATCGAATGCTTATGCACAATGGAATTTGAGTTGCACGCGATTAGGTGAAGATTTGTGGACTCGTTCTCATCTATTCGCAAATCCCTGTTTTTCAGGTTCTTTATTCCCCTGTTCAAAATCTGAACACTTTAGTTTCACCTCTGAAACAGCTGTAAATATTGGATCCACGATAATTTCATCAACAGAGTTATCCACAGGCTGGCGTTGCTTAAGGGCACTCTGCCAGGAATAGGAAATTGCGCGGCGTAAGCGGGCTTTCACAGAATGTTCCGAGGCGTATGGTGTATCCCTGCTCTGTGAGGAAAAGTGCCCGATCTAGCACCAGCCACAGCTCCAATGGGCGTCGGAAAAGTCCACGGAGCAGCTCAAGATTGCGCACATACGCCAAGCGTTGCCAGCCACTGGCTTCGCGGGCTGACCAATCTTGCGTAGCGATTGTGGATAACTCTTTGAGTTGGGCCAAATGCTGGCAGTAATCGGCGAAGGGTTTATCCAGCCAGGCACTGGGCAAAGACGGGGTTGGCAGGTAATCGTCAACGCCGCGCAGCTCGCGTTGCAGCAGGTCGAAGCCCAGTCGCCGGGCCATGGATGTATCGCGCTGCCGTCGCACGCGAGCGCCGGCAGTGACGGTTTCGCTCATGGGCAACGCGAGATCATCGAGCGACAGTCGCAGGCCTGAACCTTGGGCGGCGGTAGACATCGGCGCGTAATTGGCCAGGCTGATCCGGTTGTAGCAGCAGGGGGCGATGGCGAGCTGCTTGCAGCCTGCCGCACTGGCCAGCCGTATCAGCCGTACGTGCAGATCACCGCAGGCGTGCAGGGCAACGGGCGTGTGTTCAGCTTTCAGCAGCGCAGCCGCGGTGGCGGCGAGCACATCTTGCTCAACATGTAGCGCATGCAGGTGATGACGCTGGCTGAGGGCCTGGCCGCTGGCAACCAGCGCTGGGTCGTATTCCACACAGGTCAGCTGTTGGCCGGTTTGCAACAACCGGCGCCCAAGGTGTCCTTTGCCGGAGCACCAGTCCAGCCAGTGCCTGGGTGCATCGGCAAACTGCAAGCGACTGGCGAAGGCTTCGATCTGATGCCACTTGCGCCCAGGCACGTCGACGTTCAGTCGATGGCCCGCCGTTGGGAGCGCATGGGCTGGCAATTCACCCACGGCGCTCAGTGCAACGGACATTGCCGCTAATGAGGTGAAAGGCTCGGGGGCGTCCAGAAGAGCAGGTTGGTTGTGAGCGTTTTCCGCATCTTTCAGTGACCGCCCGCGTAGCCAGGCAGCCAGTTCCGGGTGGGAAGCTTCCCACGGCAGATGAAGATGCGTGAACGGTCGAGGCTTCCACAGCGCCTGATGCTCTGTAAGAAAAGTATCCAGCGCCGTGAAGCGGGCGAGTAGGGCCTCGCCCGTCAACACGTGGGATTCAACGCCCTTGGCAGGCATCGACGCGCAACCAGCGCTCCAGCAGCTTGAAGCCGCGCACCAGCACGTAAGCCATCACCAGATAGAACATGCCGGCGGCGAAGAAGATCTCCACAGGCAGGTAGGTCCGGGCAATGATGGTGCGGGCCATGCCGGTCAGCTCCAGCAGGGTCACGGTGCTGGCCAGGGCGCTGGCCTTGAGCATCAGGATCACTTCGTTGCTGTACGCCGGCAGACCGATGCGCGCGGCACGCGGCAGGATGATGTAGAACAGCGCTTTGGGTTTGGACATGCCCAAGGCTCTCGCTGCTTCGATCTCGCCCGGAGGAATCGCCTGAATGGCGCCGCGCAGTATCTCGGCGATGTAGGCCGCGGTGTGCAACGTCATGGTTGCCGTGGCGCACCAGAACGGGTCTCGCAGGTACGGCCACATCGAGCTGTTACGGATCACGTCGAACTGCGCGAGGCCGTAGTAGACCAGGAACAATTGAACCAGCAACGGCGTACCACGGAAAAAGAAGATGTAGCCGTAGGGGAATGCGCGGACCCACCAAAGCTTCGACGAGCGAGCGATACCCAACGGGATCGCCAGCAGCAGGCCGGCGATCACGGCGATTGCGACCAGCTCCAGCGTCAGAGTCGCGCCCTGGGCCAGTTTCGGCAACCACTTGATGATGACTTCCCAGTTCATTGTGTGCTCCTCGCGAAGCCGCGAGCGGCGCGTTTTTCCAGGAAGTGCATGCCGGTCATCGCCAGCACCGTCAAGCTCAGGTACATGAACGCAGCGACCATATAGAACGTGAACGGTTGTTTGGACACGGTCACGCCGATTTGCGCATGACGCATGATTTCTTCCAGGCCGATCACCGATACCAGCGCAGTGTCTTTCATCAGGATCATGAACAGGTTGCCCAGGCCGGGCAGGGCGATGCGCCACATCTGCGGCATGATCAACTTGGTGAAGATGCGCCATTTCGACAGGCCCAGGGCCACGCCGGCCTCACGATGGCCCTTGGGAATGGCGAGGATCGCTCCACGAAACACTTCCGTGGCGTAGGCGCCGAAGCACAGTCCCAGCGCAATCACACCCGCGGCGAAAGCATTGAGTTCAAGGTCGGGGTTGCCGAAGAACTCGCCCAAGGCACGCATCAGGTTGACCGTGCCGAAGTAGATCAACAGTACCCAGAGCAATTCCGGGATGCCGCGAACCAGGGTCGAATAAGTGCCGCCAAGCCATTGCAGCGGCTTGTACGGGGAAGTCTTGGCCAAGGCGCCGAGCAAACCGAGCACCAGCCCCAGGCACAGGGCCGAGAGTGCCAGTTTCACAGTCATCAGCGCGCCAGCGGCGAGCGCCGGGCCGAATCCGTAGAGGTCGATAATCATGGATTTCTTTTCAAATCGCGGCAGGCAATGCCGGGGACCGGCGCCCTCAGAGGAGGGCGCCGGTTCGGCAGGTCAGGATCAATAGATGCTGAACGGGAAGTACTTGTCGTTGATCTTCTTGTAGGTGCCGTCAGCAACGATTTCTTTCAGCGCGACGTTCAGCTTCTCGCGGATTGGATCGTTTTTACGCACGGCGATACCGATCTTGTCGCTTTCTTCTACCGGGTCACCTTTGAATTCATAGGATTTGCCGGCGTCGCTTTTCAGCCACTCGTAGTTGACGTATTTGTCGGCGAGGATGCCGTCCAGGCGACCGGAAGTCAGGTCGAGGTAGGCGTTTTCCTGGGTGTCGTAGAGTTTGACTTCAACGCCTTCCATGTTGTCTTCAAGCCAGGTACCGGCGAGGGTTGCACGTTGTGCGCCGATCACTTTGCCTTGCAGCGCAGCCTTGTCGGTTTTGAAGTCGACACTTTTCGGTGCGATGAATTGCAGCTTGTTGGAGTAGTACGGGTCGGTGAAATCTACCGCTTGCTTGCGCTCGTCGGTGATCGACATCGAGGAAATCAGGAAGTCGAACTTCTTGGCGTTCAGGGCCGGGATGATGCCGTCCCAGTCGGAGGTGACGACGGTGCACTCGACTTTCATCTTGGCGCACAAGGCATCGCCGATCTCTTTGTCGAAGCCGACGACATTGCCACTGGCATCTTTATTGTTGAACGGCGGGTAAGCCGCTTCGATGCCCATCTTCAGGGTTTCGGCCATGGCACCGGCGCTGAACGCCAGGGTGACGGCGGCAGCCAGGAAGACCTTTTTGTAGTTCTGCATGCGGGTAGCTCCGTTAGCGGTTGCTGGACATGAATTGTTTGCAGCGCGCCGAAAGCGGGTTTTCAAACACCTGCTGTGGCGATCCTTGCTCTTCTACCAGGCCCTGGTGGAGGAACACCACCTCGCTGGAGACCTGACGGGCGAAGCCCATTTCGTGGGTCACGAGCAGCATGGTGCGGCCTTCTTCGGCCAGGGCGCGGATGACATTAAGTACTTCCTGGACCATTTCCGGGTCAAGCGCGGAGGTGGGCTCGTCGAACAGGATGACCTTGGGTTGCATGGCCAACGTGCGGGCGATGGCTGCGCGTTGTTGCTGGCCGCCGGACAATTGCGCGGGGTAGGCGTGGCGCTTGTCGGCGATGCCGACCTTGGCCAACAGGGCTTCGGCGACTTCGATGGCTTCAGCCTTGCTCTGGCCGAGCACCCGGCGCGGGGCTTCGATGATGTTGTCGAGCACGCTCATGTGCGGCCACAGATTAAAGTTTTGAAACACAAAACCAATCTCGCTACGCAGGCGGTTGATCTGTTTGCCATCGGCGGCAACCAGTTCGCCGTTCTTCGCGGCCTTGAGCTTGAGTTCTTCACCGGCCACCAGGATCTGCCCCTGATGCGGATTTTCCAGCAGGTTGATGCAACGCAGGAACGTGGACTTGCCGGAGCCGGAGGAGCCGAGGATCGAGATCACGTCGCCGTCGCGAGCGGTCAGCGAGATACCTTTGAGCACCTCAAGCGAGCCGTAGCGTTTGTGCAAGTTGCGGATTTCAAGCGCGGGCGTGGCCTCAGCCATGTGCGTTCCTCATTGTGTGTTTCGCTCCTGCTGTTGGCGGCCTTCCTGGCGTGGCGGCCAAGCTAGCATAGCGTTTCAAGGGCAGCCAACAGCGCTACGGGCAGTAAACGGGTGGCATATGGCAGGTTGTCGCATCGGCACAGCAGACTGTCGCCCCATCAACAACCGAACAGCCGTTTGAACCTGGCTTTCAAACAAAAAGCGCAGCGGCTGTCGCAAAAAGGGCGCGATGTTGCCAGCTTTGGCGGGGGGTGGGAAGCGCTAACCGGCCAAACGCACTTTTATTGTGCGTTGAGCATTTTTGGGGTGTGTTTCGGGTGCCTTGGTTCGTCCTTAAAGTGGGTCGCAGGGTAACGATCTGGCAAATTGCCATTAATCTCAATGACTTGCGATGACTGTCCGGTCAGGAGCAGAGCCCCGCTGCAGAGGGTTTTGAAACATTTTGGCGCAATTATTGCATGCAGAATCCGGAACGCCCCGTTGGTTTCTTTTTACGAGAAGGATCGCTAAACGGGATGCACGCATTCGCTTCTCCTTACAAAGGTAGTTTTAATGAGCAGTACCCCAAGCTCTAATGGCCTCGAACAGGGGCTCAAACCGCGCCACGTGACCATGCTGTCGATTGCCGGTGTTATCGGCGCCGGCCTGTTCGTTGGCTCGGGTCACGCCATCGCTGCTGCAGGTCCGGCTGTTCTGTTGGCGTATGCCGCCGCCGGCATGCTGGTGGTGTTGGTGATGCGCATGCTCGGCGAAATGGCCGTGGCTTCGCCGGACACCGGTTCATTTTCCACTTACGCCGACCGCGCAATCGGTCACTGGGCCGGTTTCACCATCGGCTGGCTCTACTGGTGGTTCTGGGTGCTGGTGATCCCGCTGGAAGCCAACGCCGCCGCGACGATCCTGCACGCCTGGTTCCCGGGTGTGGACATCTGGGCTTTCGCACTGGTCATCACGATGCTGCTGACCGTGACCAATCTGTTCAGCGTGAAGAACTACGGTGAGTTCGAGTTCTGGTTCGCCCTGATCAAAGTATTGGCGATCATCGGTTTTATCATTCTTGGCCTGGCGGCGATCTTCGGTTTCCTGCCGAACAGTCAAGTCAGCGGTGTTTCGCACCTGTTCGACACCCAAGGCTTCCTGCCAAACGGCATGGGCGCCGTGTTGGGCGCAATCCTGACCACCATGTTCTCCTTCATGGGCACCGAGATCGTGACCATCGCGGCCGCTGAATCGAAAGACCCGGGCAAGCAAATCTCCAAGGCCACCAACTCGGTGATCTGGCGGATCGGCTTGTTCTACCTCGTGTCGATCTTCATCGTCGTGGCCCTGGTGCCTTGGAACGACCCGATTCTGGCCAGCGTTGGTTCCTACCAGACTGTGCTTGACCGCATGGGCATCCCGAACGCCAAGATGATCGTCGACATTGTGGTGTTGGTTGCGGTAACCAGCTGCCTGAACTCGGCGCTCTACACGTCGTCGCGCATGTTGTTTTCCCTGGGCAAGCGCGGCGATGCGCCAGCGGTTTCCACGCGCACCAATAAAAGTGGCACGCCTTACTGGGCGGTGATGTTGTCCACCGGTGCAGCCTTCCTTGCCACCTTCGCCAACTACGTGGCGCCTGCGGCGGTGTTCGAGTTCCTGCTGGCCAGTTCCGGCGCCATTGCACTGCTGGTTTACCTGGTGATCGCGTTTTCGCAGCTGCGTATGCGCAAGCAGCGCATTGCCCGTGGTGAAAAAATCGCCTTCAGCATGTGGCTGTTCCCGGGCCTGACTTACGCGGTGATCGTCTTCATCGTTGCGGCCCTGACCATCATGCTGTTCCAGGAAGCCCACCGTGTGGAAATCATCGCCACAGGGTTGTTGAGCCTGATGGTGGTGGCTGCCGGCTTGCTGGTGGCCCGTCGTCGTCGCCATGAGAAACTGGTCGCGGCAGTCGCGCGCTAAGTACTCTGGCTGAAATAAAAACGGCCGCTGTCAGTGATGACAAGCGGCCGTTTTGTTTGCCGAAGCCAAGTGGTTACTCGGCTTTTTCTTCCGGCGCTGCCTGAGATCGGCTATAGACGTCCAGGGCATCGCCGAAGTCGGTGATGAATTGCG
This sequence comes from Pseudomonas azerbaijanoccidentalis, assembly GCF_019145495.1. Lineage (GTDB taxonomy): Bacteria > Pseudomonadota > Gammaproteobacteria > Pseudomonadales > Pseudomonadaceae > Aquipseudomonas > Aquipseudomonas azerbaijanoccidentalis. Next base: position 94,225 of record NZ_JAHSTU010000012.1, read on the forward strand.
GCTCGCTGAGCCAGGCCTGGGCGGTTTCGCGGTCCATGCCGTCGGCCCACATGCGGTAGTCGATCAGCATGTCGGCGGCCAGGTGGGTGGCGGCCATGCCTTCGTCGTCGGCGTTCTCCATGTCCAGCAGTTCTGGATGGTCGATGATGATGAAGGCCAGGTTCGTCAGCAGGACCGAGAGCATTTCGCCGCGGCTGACGGCTTCGGCGTCGCGCATTTTGCTGAACATTGCCAGGGTGTATTCCGGGATCGGCTCGGCAAGGTGACCAAGGTCATCGTCCAGTTCGGCGGGCTTTCTGCCGTGGATGTTGATCTGCTTGGCTTTGGCTTTTGCGCGTTTGGCGCGTTTCTGTTGCTTGTTCAGGGAGGCCATGGGAACTCAGTTCGGTTTCTGTTGGTTTTGTGCTGCGATGACTTCGGACGCCGTTACGTAGTCAATCTGGAACTCCGGGGATTCGATCCACGCCAGAGCACTGGCTTCATCCGCTTCGGTAGACCATTGGCGATACTCGATCAGCGCCGCGATGATGAAGTCCGTCGCTGTTTCTTCACCCTCCTGCTCCAGCACCAGTGCAAGCAGTGGGTGTTCAAGAAAGGCTGCGCACATGGCTTGTTGGCTGATCTTTTGCGCATCGAGCATTTCTTTGAACAACTCGGTCAGATCAACCGATTCAAAGTCAATGCGGTCATCGTTCGGGTCCAGCTCGACCGGCGCGGCAGCGCGTTGGTTGCGGTTCTGCTTGGCCTTGGCCTTGGCGCGGGAGGCGCGTTTTTGCTGCTTGTTGGCGGAGGCCATGGGTGTTGTTCCGTTATGCGTTAATTGGGGTGGCTGCGCGGTATTGTCCGCCCGGGTGTGTCAGGGGGCAGCTCACCGTTCTGCAACCAGGACAATGCAATGGGCCATAGTGTGGCTTGGTATGCGCTGCGAAAAAAGGCGAAATGACCAACTTCTGTCTCGCCGATGTCTTCGGGCGTTATGCGCAGGTGTGTCCTGGAGCTGCCGGTGAAGTAGGCGAGCAGGCGTTCGATGGCCGCAATAGTGCCGTAGGGATCGTCGCTGATGCTGATCGCCAGGGTATTCGCGGTGACGTTGGCGAAGGGCAGGTGATCGTTGATTATCCGACCGCTGGGACGCGTTTCGTAGCGGGCGGTGGGCGTGCTCCAGTCACGGACCACCCCGGCGGGCGTGTCTTCCAGCCAGCCAAGGCGTTTGCCGGGAAAGTAACCACAGATCTTCGTCAGCAAAGGCATCACCACGTGCCACTTGCCAAACATGCGCCAGCGATGGGCGGGCGCGTAATCGCGCCAGTAAGCGAATTGCGCGCCGACCGTCACCAGGCGTCGGATGATTTGTCCGGAGGCTCCCAGGCCCGCTGCGCAGCCGCCAAAGCTGTGACCGACCACATCAATCGGCTGACCGGGAAACGCTTGCTGCGCACGTTGGAGCATCGCCTCGAAATCCAGGGCGCCCCAGTCGGTCCAAGTGGCTTGTAGTCCTTTGATTGACGCCGGACGCGATTCGCCGATCCCTCGATAATCATAGGTAATGACATCGAAGCCGTTAGCGAACAGGTAATCGGCGAAACGCGAGTAGTGTCGGCAGCGGACCGAGGTTGCGGCGTTAATGACGACGACCGGGCGAGTGGAGTCCGCAGCCGCATGCCGCCAGGCGAATCCGCCGAGGACGAAGCCATCGGCAGCGGTTTGCCTGAAGGGCTCGCCAAGCGCATCACTGGTTAACGGAAGCTCGATTTGTACGGGAGCAAGTAGTGGTGTTTCCTGCAAATTCATCGGAGCCAGACCTTTGCGGGTAGTTGCCAACGATAGTCTTCACGCAGCCGATGAACAATCCACCGCAACCATCACGGCTTTTGATCGAGCCGCTCTTCCAGAACTGCCCGCTCTCGATCCAGTTCCGCGCGAAACTCTTCCTCGCTCGGCAATACCAGCTGATATTTGCTGGCAAACAATTGTTCATTGCCCTCCAGCACCGAGTAACGCACCACGGACTCATCTTTCTGTGCGCAGAGAATGATGCCAACGGTGGGGCTGTCTTCATCTGCGCGCTTGAGGTCGTCATACATTCGCACGTACATATCCATCTGCCCCACATCCTGATGGGTCAGCTCACCGCGCTTGATATCGAAGATGACAAAGCACTTGAGCAGGTAGTTGTAGAACACCAGATCGATGTAGAAGTCCTTACTGTCAGTGCTGATGCGCTGTTGGCGGGCGATGAACGCAAATCCTTTGCCCAGTTCCAGCAGGAAGCCCTGAAGCTGCTCGATCAGCGCCTGCTCTATTTCGCTTTCTTGAAGTCTGCCCGCGTTGGGCAAGCCAAGAAACTCCAGCACTACCGGATCGCGGATGAAATCCCGAGGGCCGGCTTTCATGTTCTGAATGTTGGCAGCGGCCTCCTGCTTGACGCTGCCGCGATCGCGGCTTGCCAGCAGGCGTTCGTAGTAAAGCGTGTTGATCTGGCGTTCCAGGGCGCGGCTTGACCAGTTTTGGGTGGCTGATTCGTTCATATACCAGAGACGAGCACTATCGTTGTCGACCCGAAGCAGACGGCGGTAGTGGGTCCAGCTCAATTCGTGACGCAGTGCGTCACGAATTGGGAATGCTTGATAGAACAGGCGCATGTAGCGAAGGTTGGAGGCGTCAAAGCCTTTGCCAAACTCCGCTGTCAGCACCTCTGCCAGGGTCGACAGCAATTGTTTTCCGTAACCCGCGCGCCGAGCCCCTCCTTGCTCGAACTCGAAAATATGCCGACCGATCTGCCAGCAGGTTTGCACTTGAAGGGTGTCGACCGCACGCAACACTTTTTGACGTGCTTGGCGGATCGGTTCGCCAAGATTGCCAAGTAGTGAAGCGAGTTGTGGGTCTTGGGTGTCGCCGGGTTTGAGAGCGCTCATGAAGTCTTCCGCGTGGCGTTGAACACGCAGAAGAGAATCGCAAACGGCCTGGGACAACGATGCCGGCCGACACTGAGAAGTCGGCAGGAAATACCGGTTTCTCTCGCAGGACCGGGCGTATATCAGGTCAGATCCGAGGAGTGATTCTCGTAGTACATTTCGTACTCAACCCAAGACTGAATCATTCTGAAACTCGTATCTTCGCCAAGAAATCAAAACACAGGTAACGAATGGGTTCTGTAGAGCCCGGGAGTCGCCACTATGAAGAACTTCCATTCACTGATATTGCCCATCGCCACGGTCGGCGCGTTCATGTTTTCTGCGATGGCACCTGCTGCCAGCGTTGAGCCTATCGGCAGCTCAGGTGTGCAGATTCAGCGGCAGGAACAAAACGGCATTACTTACCTGTCCGGCGGGATTGGCGAGGATGAGGCAAAGGCCATCCAGCAAACCACGGGCTACAACCTGCACATGACCTTCGCTGTCGGCGCGGACAACAAATACATCCCGGACGTGGACGTGGTCATTGAAAAAGCCCAAGGCCAGACCGTCCTGAAACTGAATAACGCCGGCCCGTTGGTGTATGTGCAACTGCCGGCCGGCAAGTACACCGTCATCGCCACACGCAATGGTGAGGTGCGGCGTGATGTGGCGGATATCGGCAGCGGCGCGGCCCGTAACCTGGTCTTCCATTGGAATGGCGAAAGCTAGGGAGGGCTCGCGAACAAAAAACCTGAATCCAGCGATCCAGGTTTTTTATGGCCTGTGGCAATGGCCGATTTTTTGATGGCTATCAAATCGCAGGCATAAAAAAACCCTGAATCTTGCGATTCAGGGTTTTCGGTATTTGGTGCCCAGAGACGGAATCGAACCGCCGACACGGGGATTTTCAATCCCCTGCTCTACCGACTGAGCTATCTGGGCAACGGGGCGCATTAAAAGGGTTTTTCGGATTTACGTCAACGACTTTTTTAAAATTTCTTAAATTAATTCCGTCGCTTACGAAATCGGGGGGTTATTCGGACGGCGGCACGTAGCCTTCGGCCTTGGCGTAATCCTCGCCGGAAAAGAACTTGTCCATCTCGCCCTGAAGATATTTGCGATCTTCGGCGTTCATCATGTTCAGGCGTTTTTCGTTGATCAGCAGGGTCTGGTGTTTTTGCCAGTCGGCCCAGGCCTTGGCCGAGACGTGATCAAAAATGTCCTGGCCTTTGGCGCCCGGGAACGGAGCGCGTTCCAGGGCTGGCAATTCTTCTTTGTACTTGCGGCACATGATGGTGCGGGTCATGACGACTCTCCTGCGTTCAATACGGCGGCCGCGCGTTCGAGCAAGGTTTTGACCGGGGCGGCAAGGCCCAGGCGCGGCGGGGTGGCGAGGTTATACCAGAGCCAGTCGGCCTCGGCCACGTGATGGCCGGCGTCCTGGACCTGAACCAGCCAGGGTTCGATGGACAATTGGAAATGACTGAAGGTGTGCACCAGGTTCGCAAGCGATTGCTGCGCGCCCAGTTCCAGCGAGTGCTGCGATGCCAGATGTGGCAGGTCGTCGAGGTCGTCGAGTTCCGGCAGGCTCCACAAACCGCCCCACAGGCCCGTTGACGGGCGACGGTAAAGCAAAATCGCCCCTTCACCGTTGGCGAGCATCGGCATCAACGTGCGTTTTTGCGGGATGGCTTTGCGCGGCTTGGGGATCGGGTAGCGGGTTTCCAGGCCGAGCATGTGCGCTTCGCACCCCTTCACCAGCGGACACAGCAGACAGCTGGGTTTACTGCGGGTGCAGAGCGTCGCGCCCAGGTCCATCATCGCCTGGGTGTAGGCGTTGACCCGATCATGCGGCGTAAAGCGCTCAGCGTTTGCCCAGAGCTGTTTGGCGACCTTCGGCTCGCCGGGGTAGCCCTCTTGCGCGGTAAAGCGCGCCAGCACGCGTTTGACGTTGCCGTCGAGAATCGGCGCGCGCAGGCCCATGCTGATGCTCGCAATGGCGCCAGCGGTGGACAGACCGATGCCCGGCAGATCAGTGAGTTTTTCCACATCCCGGGGAAATTCGCCGCCGTACTGCTCGACGACGATCTTCGCGGTCTTCTGCAGATTGCGAGCGCGGGTGTAGTAACCCAGGCCGGTCCACAGGTGCAGCACTTCGTCTTCCGGCGCAGACGCCAAGGCTTCGACCGTCGGCAGCGAGGCCATGAAACGGTCGAAGTAATTCAGTACGGTGCTGACCTGGGTTTGCTGCAACATGATTTCCGAGACCCACACCCGATACGGGTTGATGTCCTGCTGCCAGGGCAAATCGTGCCGGCCGTGGCGGTCGAACCAGTCCAGCACCGCCGTTGAAAACTGCTCGGCTCTCATCGCTTGAACAGCCCCTTGAGTGCGTCTTTGAGTTCCGGGCTGACTTTATCGCCCAGCTTCTCGTCGATTTTTTCGCCGATGCGTTCGCCCGCCAGTTTGCTCGCGACCTGGCCCATGCGTTCGTTGTCCAGTCGGCAAGCCTTGGCGCCCAGTTCCAGCGGACCACGGCAACGCAGCGGCCACTCGATACCGACAAACTTGTCGCCGACCTGGCAGGCCGGGTCCGGCATGGCGCTGGTGTCGCCTTCGACAACGATGCCTACGCGGTAATCCATACCCAGCACTCGCAGATCGACATCGCCGTCACCGTTGACGGTCATGCCCGGGATGCGCACTTTCAGGTCCGGATTGCTGGCCACGCCGTTACGGAAATTGAGGTTGCCCTTGAGCTCCTGGAACGGTGTGTCCTTGCCCCGTGGCTCGCCGCTGAGGGTTTTGCGGTTGAGCGTGGCGATGCCTTTGCACAGCTGCTGCTCAAGGTTGGCGTTGAGCAACACGCCATTGTTGATGACGAAACTGGCGTTGCCGTTAAGGGTTTCGATCAGCGCTTTTTGGCTGTTGCCCGTGCCGGTCAGGGTGCTGTTGAGCGTGACCAGACCTTTGACCGGTGGTTCTTTGCCCTGGCTCTCGAGGATTTTTTCCGCTGGCACGCGGCTGATCTGCGTCTGCAGGTTCAGCACAGGCGCCTGCTGACGCACATCGAGGGTGCCCTTGGCTTCGAAGTTACCTTCGTACAAATCACCGCGCAGGCTCGCCAGTGTCAGCATGCCACCTTGGCCGTTGGCCTTGAGCACTGCATTGTGAATTGGCAATTTTTCCAGGGTCAACTGGCCGAAGGTGAGGTCGGCGTCCACGTCCAGTTTGCTCAGGCGTTCCACTGGCAACAGGCGCTCGCTGCTCCACGCCTCTTTGGTCGGCGACTGTGGCAGCGGCGTGCTGCCGGCGCCGGCCATGGCATCGGCTTCGGTACTGGCGACTTCAGCCTGACGTACTTGCTTGGCGCTGTTGGCCTCGGCCGACTTCGGCGCCAGGTAACGGTCGACATTGAACGTGTCTGCCTTGAGGTTTGCGCGCAGAGATTGCTTGGCGAAATCCTCGACGGCGATGCGGCCGGTGAACGTGCTGTCGTCGACTTTGAGGTTGATGTCGTCCAGCGAAAGGCTCGAGGGCGTTCCCGCGAGACGCGTCGCCAGTTCAACTTTACTCAGGCTGCCTTCAGCCATGGCCGGGAGTTTCTGGCCGATGCTGTCGACGAACTTCGCCAGGTCGAACTGGGCAATCGACAGGCCACCGCTGACCTGCGCGGTTTTGTCGAGGTCATTGACCTTCAACTCACCCAGCGCACGCAATTGGTTGGCGGAAATCTTGATCCCGGTCCACTCGGCGACGTTGGCGGCCCGGTCGAGCAGCAATTGGCCTTGGGCGGCGAAGGTCATGGTCTTGCCTTGCAGCGGATCGCCGGCGATTTCACCGGACAGTTTCATGTCTTCAAGCTTGTACCGCTGCAACGCGCGTTCGAAACGCAGTTCGCCGCTGAGCTCGCTGCGTACCCGCAGAACCGGTTGGTTGGTGCCGAGGAACGCAGTGAGCTTGACCGGAATGTTGGTGGAATCATGCACCGGGCCGGTGCTCAGCTGGATGCTTTCGGCGCTGAACTGCTTGCCGGTTTTTTCGTCGTTGTATTCAACGCGAGCGTTGTTGACCGTCAGGCTGTCGATGTCCAGGCGAATCGGCTGGGCCGGTTTCTCTGCCTGAGCGGTGGTTGGTGCCTCAGGCTCGCTGGACGATGCTGGTGGCGTGTCCGGGGTTGCCGGCTTGGGCACTTTGCCGATGTCTTCCCAGTTGCCGTGGCCATCCTTGTCGCGGGTCAGGCGCAGGTTGAGACCTTCGACGCGCACGTCGCTCATCTGCACTTCACGACGCAGCAGCGGCAGCACGCGGACCGACAGGCCAAGCATCTGCAAGTCGGCGAAAGGCTCGGTGGGCTTGGCCAGGGTCGCGACACCGGCGTCGTGCAATTCCAGGCCAAGCCATGGGAACAGGCTCCAGCCGATATCGCCATTGAGCGTCAGCTCGATGTGGGCCTTGTCGCGGGCAATCTGGCGAATCTCGTCTTTGTAGTCGTTGGGATCGAAAAGGTGCGTCAGGGCAAAGCCCAGCGCCACAATGATCAGCAACAGCCCGAGAAGTACCAGACCCAGGATTTTGCCGAACGCTTTCATGGGCGAGTCCTTGTAGTTAGTCGAATTCAAAATTTAGCCGGGGAGTATAGCGCTCCAAAAGAGACGACCGGTCAGCGATCAGTCGGACAGGGCATCGAGCGGCACGTTCAGCTTTGCCGACAAAGCCTGGGCCTCCAGGTGACCGGCGGGCGCTAACAGGCGCAGGGACGCGCCGGACTGGGCAGCCATGGTCTGCGCTTGCCGCACCAGGCGTTCCGCGACCCCACGACGTCGGGTGACTTTTCGGACGCACAATTGAGACATATGCCAGATCTCCACGCCGCGCTGCAGATGGGCCGCGCCCAACAATCGATCGTTGAAACGTCCTGCAATCAATGAGCCGTCCTGCAGGCAGGCTTCAATCAGCTGCGCATCCCCTGCAAACGGTGCAAACAGCCACTGTGGAGCGTCAAGGTAGATCTTCTGGAGATCCATCCGATCTTGTTCAGTGGCGTGGTTCAGTGACTCGACAACGATGGGCATGGTGGATCCTTCAGTGGTACGAGAACAGACAACGGTAAAAAAGGTGATATCAGTTTGGTTTTTCTGTCACGTGCAAATGGTAACCTTCGCCCGTTCGTCAGTCCTTCTGCGACTTGATGCCGCACCAAAATGGAGCTTCGCCTTAGAAAACAGTCATGCGTGCGCATAAAGGCTGGGGGTGAAGAGTGTCTGGCGAACCATACTAATAATTGGGGGATACACAATGACCACGAGTATCGCGGCGGACGGTTTTGCCGGCCAGCCAGCGTTCCTGTCTAAGGAGCGCATCATCGCCAAGCCCGGTTTCAACCGTTGGCTGGTACCACCGGCCGCTTTGGCCATCCACCTCTGCATCGGCATGGCCTACGGCTTCTCGGTGTTCTGGCTGCCGTTGTCCAAAGCGCTCGGCATCACTAAACCGATGGCCTGTGCGCCGGACATGAGCTTTATCGCTCAAGTCTTTTCTTCGCAATGCGACTGGCCGATCTCGATGCTCGGCTGGATCTACACCCTGTTCTTCATCTTCCTGGGTTGCTCGGCAGCCATCTGGGGCGGCTGGCTGGAGCACGCCGGGCCACGCAAGGCTGGCGTTGTATCGGCACTGTGCTGGTGTGGCGGTCTGTTGATTTCGGCGCTGGGCATCTACACGCACCAGATCTGGTTGATGTGGATCGGTTCCGGGGTCATCGGCGGTATCGGCCTGGGCCTGGGTTACATCTCGCCGGTGTCGACCCTGATCAAGTGGTTCCCGGACAAGCGTGGCATGGCGACCGGCATGGCGATCATGGGCTTCGGTGGCGGTGCGATGGTTGGTGCACCGTTGGCGACAGCCTTGATGAGCCACTTCGGTTCGCCTGAAGGCGTTGGCGTATGGCAGAGCTTCGTAGCCATGGCCGCGATCTACTTCGTGTTCATGATCGGTGGCGCACTGTCCTACCGCGTGCCGCCAACCGGCTGGAAGCCTGAAGGCTGGACCGCACCTGCGAAAAAAGCCTCGAACGCGATGATCACCAACCGTCACGTACACGTGAATGTGGCGTGGAAAACCCCGCAATTCCGCCTCGTTTGGCTGGTGCTGTGCCTGAACGTATCTGCCGGTATCGGCATCCTGGGAATGGCTTCGCCGCTGTTGCAGGAAGTGTTCGGCGGCAAATTGTTGGGCAATGACCTGCCATTTGGTCAGCTGGATGCCGGGCAACTGGCTTCGATCGCTGCGATCGCTGCCGGCTTCACCGGTCTGCTGAGCCTGTTCAACATCGGTGGCCGTTTCTTCTGGGCTTCGTTCTCGGACTATCTGGGACGCAAAAACACCTACTTCGTGTTCTTCGCCCTTGGCTTTGCGCTGTACGCGCTGATCCCGAACCTCGGCCACCTGGGCAACGTCGCGCTGTTCGTGGCGGCGTTCTGCATCATCCTGTCGATGTACGGCGGTGGTTTTGCGACTGTTCCGGCTTACCTGGCGGATCTATTCGGTACGCAAATGGTCGGTGCGATCCACGGCCGTCTGCTGACCGCATGGGCGGCGGCGGGCGTGTTGGGTCCGGTGCTGGTGAACTACCTGCGTGAGTATCAGCTGAGCATCGGCGTTGAACGTGCCGCGGCCTACGACATCACCTTGTACATCCTCGCCGGCCTGCTGGTGCTGGGTTTCATCTGCAACCTGCTGGTGCGTCCGGTGGCCGACAAGTACTTCATGACCGACGCAGAACTGGCTGCCGAACAGGCGCTGGGTCACGACAAGGGCGCTGACGCCAGCACCTCGCTGGAGTGGAAAGCGGCGCCGGGCACCAAGCCTCTGGCAATTGCTGCCTGGCTGGCGGTGGGTATTCCGTTGGCGTGGGGTGTGTGGGTGACTCTGCAGAAGACGGCAGTACTGTTTCACTAAGGTGTTAGCTGCATAAACGCGAAAACTGTGGGAGCGAGCCTGTTCGCGAAGACGGAGTGTCAGTCGGCATAATTGTTGGCTGATCTACCGCTTTCGCGAGCAGGCTCGCTCCCACACTTGTTTGTGCGGTGTGCCCCGGTAGCTTGTATACACATGTCTACCCGCGACACCCCGGATTCACTCCGTCAGTCATATCACCTCCCGTGTTTCTGTTTCCGGCCCGCGCCCCTATAATGGTTGCCTTTTTCGCCCAATGATTTTGCGGAGCTGGTGATGGCCGAACGTATGGCGTCTGTCGAGCGCGACACTCTGGAAACCCAGATCAAAGCCTCGATCAACCTTGATGGCACCGGAAAGGCCCGATTCGATATCGGTGTTCCTTTTCTTGAGCACATGCTGGACCAGATCGCCCGTCACGGGCTGATCGACCTGGATATTGTCAGCAAGGGCGACCTGCATATCGATGACCACCACACCGTGGAAGACGTCGGTATCACCCTCGGGCAGGCATTCACAAAAGCCATCGGCGACAAGAAAGGCATCCGTCGCTACGGCCACGCCTACGTGCCGCTCGATGAAGCGCTGTCGCGCGTGGTGATCGACTTCTCCGGTCGCCCAGGCCTGCAGATGCACGTTCCCTACACCCGCGCCACCGTCGGCGGTTTCGACGTTGACCTGTTCCAGGAGTTCTTCCAGGGCTTCGTCAACCACGCCAACGTCACCCTGCACATCGATAATCTGCGTGGGCACAACACCCACCACCAGATCGAGACCGTCTTCAAGGCTTTCGGCCGCGCCCTGCGCATGGCCGTCGAGCTCGATGACCGCATGGCCGGGCAAATGCCATCGACCAAGGGCGTTCTGTAATGCAGACAGTCGCGGTAATCGATTACGGCATGGGCAACCTGCACTCGGTGGCCAAGGCCCTCGAGCACGTCGGTGCCGGCAAGGTTTTGATCACCAGCGATGCCAACGTGATTCGCGAAGCCGACCGGGTGGTTTTCCCCGGCGTCGGCGCGATTCGCGATTGCATGGCGGAAATTCGTCGCCTCGGTTTCGACTCGCTGGTGCGTGAAGTCAGTCAGGATCGTCCGTTCCTCGGTATTTGCGTCGGCATGCAAGCCTTGCTCGACACCAGCGAAGAGAACGACGGCGTTGACTGCATCGGCCTGTTCCCGGGCGCGGTGAAGTTCTTCGGCAAAGACCTGCATGAAGACGGCGAACACCTGAAAGTCCCGCACATGGGCTGGAACGAAGTGAAGCAGAAGGTCAGTCACCCGCTGTGGCACGACATTCCGGACATGGCGCGTTTCTACTTCGTGCACAGCTACTACATCGCCGCCGCCAATGCGCGTCAGGTGGTGGGTGGCGGTCATTACGGGGTCGATTTCGCCGCGGCGCTGGCCGATGGCTCGCGTTTCGCCGTGCAGTTCCACCCGGAGAAAAGCCATACCCATGGCCTGCAATTGCTGCAGAACTTCGCTGCGTGGGACGGTCGCTGGTAAATGGCCGTCAAGAAAAAGCCGCCGATCCTGACCCTCACTCCTGAACAGGAGAACGAGGCCAATCACAAGATCAAGCGTTTCATGGAAGACCGCTTTGAACTCGACCTCGGCTCGTTCGAGGCGGCTGAAATTCTTGAGCTGTTTACCCGTGAAATTGCTCCGCACTATTACAACAGGGCGATTTTCGATGTGCAGGCGCACCTCAAAGAGAGGTTCGAAAGCATCGAAAGCGACCTGTGGGCGCTCGAGAAAAACTGATTTCCGAGCCAAGCTGAACATTCAAATTTGAAGGTTTGCCAGATGCTGATTATTCCCGCTATCGATCTTAAAGACGGTGCCTGTGTTCGTCTGCGCCAGGGCCGCATGGAAGATTCCACAGTGTTCTCCGATGACCCGGTGAGCATGGCTGCCAAGTGGGTGGAGGGCGGTTGCCGTCGTCTGCATCTGGTCGACCTGAACGGCGCCTTCGAAGGCCAGCCAGTCAATGGCGAAGTGGTCACGGCCATCGCCAAGCGCTACCCGAACCTGCCGATCCAGATCGGTGGCGGCATCCGCTCCCTGGAAACCATCGAGCACTACGTGAAGGCTGGCGTGAGCTACGTGATCATCGGCACCAAAGCCGTGAAAGATCCGGCCTTCGTCGCTGAAGCCTGCCGTGCTTTTCCGGGCAAGGTGATCGTTGGTCTGGACGCCAAAGACGGTTTCGTCGCGACCGATGGCTGGGCTGAAATCAGCACCATTCAGGTGATCGACCTGGCCAAGCAATTCGAAGCCGATGGCGTGTCTGCCATCGTTTATACCGACATCGCCAAAGACGGCATGATGCAGGGCTGCAACGTGCCGTTTACCGCGGCACTGGCGGCGGCTACATCGATCCCGGTGATCGCTTCCGGTGGTATCCACAACCTGGGTGACATCAAGACGCTGCTCGACGCCAAGGCGCCAGGCATCATCGGCGCAATCACTGGCCGGGCGATCTACGAAGGCACCCTCGACGTCGCTGAAGCGCAAGCTTTCTGCGATTCGTACAAAGGCTGAGGACTGACCATGGCGCTGGCCAAACGCATCATCCCTTGCCTGGACGTGGACAACGGCCGTGTCGTTAAAGGTGTGAAATTCGAAAACATCCGCGACGCCGGCGATCCGGTGGAAATTGCCCGTCGTTATGACGAGCAGGGCGCGGACGAGATTACCTTTCTCGACATCACCGCCAGCGTCGACGGACGCGACACCACGCTGCATACCGTTGAACGCATGGCCAGCCAGGTGTTCATCCCGTTGACCGTGGGCGGTGGCGTGCGCACCGTGCAAGACATCCGCAACCTGCTCAATGCTGGCGCGGACAAGGTGTCGATCAACACCGCGGCGGTGTTCAACCCGGAATTCGTCGGCGAAGCCGCGCAGCATTTCGGTTCGCAGTGCATCGTGGTGGCCATCGATGCAAAGAAAGTCTCCGGTCCGGGCGAAACCCCGCGCTGGGAAATCTTCACCCATGGCGGTCGCAAGCCGACCGGCCTCGACGCCGTTGAGTGGGCGAAGAAGATGGAAGGCCTGGGTGCCGGTGAAATCCTGCTGACCAGCATGGATCAGGACGGCATGAAAAACGGCTTCGACCTGGGCGTGACCCGTGCCATCAGCGATGCGCTGGGCATTCCGGTGATCGCTTCCGGCGGCGTCGGCAACCTGCAGCATTTGGCCGACGGCATTCTCGAAGGCCACGCCAGTGCAGTATTGGCGGCGAGTATTTTCCACTTCGGCGAATACACCGTGCAGGAAGCCAAGGCTTATATGGCTCATCGCGGCATCGTGATGCGCTAAACAAACCCATACAGGCCAGTGGACATCATGGCGGGCTCAGGGCACTCTTGGGGACGCCATGGATTTCGGTAGCCAGACATGCTTAAACGTCTTCTTTTTGCCCTTGCCAGCGCTTCTCTGTTGTTCGTCAGTGCGGCGCATGCCGCCGACAGACCTGACACCGACATGGTGTTGCTGACGGAAAATTTCCCTCCGTACAACATGGCGAAGAACGGCAAGAACTTCGCCCAGGGCGAGAACATCGATGGCATCGCCACCGACATCGTTCGCGAAATCTTCAAGCGTGCCGACATCACCTACAGCCTGACCTTGCGCTTCCCTTGGGAGCGGGTCTACAAACTCGCCCTGGAAAACCCAGGTTACGGGGCGTTTGTGATGGCGCGTTTGCCGGACCGCGAGCGACTCTTCAAGTGGGTCGGACCGATTGGTCCGGATGACTGGATTATGCTGGCCAAGGCTGACAGCAAAATCACCCTCGAAACCCTGGATGACGCACGAAAGTACAAGATCGGCGCCTACAAGGGCGACGCCATTGCCACGACGCTGGCCAGGCAAGGCTTGAACCCGGTGGTGGTTTTGCGTGATCAGGACAACGCGAAGAAGCTGGTCAACGGCCAGATTGATCTGTGGGCCACGGGCGATCCGGCCGGGCGCTATCTGGCGCGCCAGGAAGGCGTGAGCGGGCTCAAGACTGTGCTGCGGTTCAACAGCGCCGAGCTTTACCTGGCGCTGAATAAAGCCGTCCCGGATGAAACGGTGGCCAAGCTGCAAGCCGCGCTGGATCAGCTGCGTAAAGACGGCGTGGTGGATGACATCATGGCGAAGTATCTCTAGAGCCTTTTAAAAGATCGCGGCTTCCGGCAGCTCCTACAGGATGCACACCATTCCAATGTAGGAGCTGCCGGAGGCTGCGATCTTTTTATCGGTAAACCCCATCCTTGCCATGCGCCGCCGTCGCCCGATTGCTGCGCACGCTGATCATCTGTTTGATATCAATCCACTCAATCCCTTGAGCCTTCAGTTTCGGCAATTCACGTTCAAGCACCGCTAATGTCTGCGGGTATGGATGCCCGATCATCACCGCCGAGCCCTGTTTGTGCGCCAGGCTGATGGCTGTCTGTAGCTGAGTGAAGATCGCCGCTTCAGTGCGCTCATCATCGAGGAACACATCGCGCGACACGCTCGCCAGATCAATCTTCTGTGCCTGCTGCGCCGCCACGGTTTGCGCGCTGGTGCGGCTGTCGACGAAGAATTTATGACGACGCTGCAAGTCCGCCATCAACCATGCCATGGCGGCGGGCTGCGCGGTCATGCGGCTGCCCATGTGGTTGTTGATGCCGGCAGTGTAGGGGACCATTTTGAACGCCGCGTTCAGGCGTTTCTCAAGCTCTTCGATGGGAAGCTCGGGATGCCAGGCAAAGGGCCCGGTGGCCGGATCCATGGGCATATGCAGGATGACGATTTTGCCGGCGCGATGGGCTTCGCGGGCGAATTCGGTGGCGTGGGGTGTGTCCGGCATGATCGCCGTGGTCACAGGACCTGGCAGGGCCAGCACGCGGCGATCCCGGGGCAGGCTCTGCCCTAGGTCGTCGATGATTAAACTCAGATAGGCCTTTTGTGGCGCCGCAGCGGCGGGGGAAGCGTGAGCAACACCCACCAGGCAGCACAACAGGCCCAAGGCTAGCCGCAGAAACATCTCAGCGGCCGGAGGTGATGCTCAGCCCTTTGAGCAGGCTCAGGGCCTGGGCCAGCTGGTAATCGTCGTCCTGTGGCATCGGTTTGGCTTTGCCGCCGGAGCTGCTTGGCTTGTCGGCGCCGCCATTGCCATTGCCCAAGTGACCTTGCAGGTCAGCTTCCTTGAAGTATTCGCTGTCCTGTTCGCTGGTGATCTTCGCCTTGCGCACTTCGATGTCCGGCACGATGCCCTGGGCCTGGATCGAGCGGCCATTAGGCGTGTAGTACAGCGCAGTGGTGATTTTCAGGGCGCGGTCGTTGTTCAGCGGTAGCACGGTTTGCACCGAGCCTTTGCCGAAACTTGGCGTCCCCATGACCACCGCACGCTTCTGATCCTGCAAGGCGCCGGCAACAATCTCCGAGGCCGAGGCGCTGCCGCCGTTGATCAGCACAACCATTGGCACGGCTTCGCTTTCGTCCTTGCCGGTGGCGGAGAAGCGCAATTCGGAGTTGGCGATCCGGCCTTTGGTGTAAACGATCAGGCCCTTGGTGATGAAGTGGTCGACCACTTCCACCGCTGCCTGCAACACGCCGCCCGGGTTGTTGCGCAGGTCGAGAATGATGCCTTTGAGCTTTTTGCCGTTGTCCTTGCGCAGCTTGGCCAGGGCCTTGGAGACCTCTTCGCCGGTCTTGACCTGGAACTGGGTGATGCGGATGTAACCGTAGCCGGACTCCAGCAACTGGCTCTTCACGCTCTTCACTTGAATGATGGCGCGGGCCAGGGTCACGTCGAACGGAGTGCCGCCGTCGCGCACCAGGGTCAGGGTGATTTTTTCGCCGATCTTGCCGCGCATCTTGTCCACGGCTTCGGTCATGCTCTGGCCGCGGGTGGGCTGGCCGTTGATCTTGACGATGAAGTCGCCCGCCTGGATGCCGGCCTTGGAAGCTGGCGTGTCATCGATGGGCGAGACCACTTTGATAAAGCCGTCTTCGGCGCCAACTTCAATCCCCAGACCGCCGAACTCGCCGCTGGTGCTTTCCTGCAATTCGGCGAAATCTTCCGGCCCAAGGTAGGCGGAGTGCGGATCAAGGTTGCTGAGCATGCCCTTGATCGCGTTTTCCAGCAGGGTCTTGTCGTCTACCGGTTCGACATAAGCGGCTTTGATCCGATCCATAACCTCGGCGAAGGTGCGCAACTCTTCCAGCGGCAATGGCGCCTTGGTGGTCGCAGCAGTGCCCGCAGGCGCGACCGCCGGGGCTGGTTGAGCGGCAAACGCCAGAGGCGCGCCGATCACCAGGGCGATCGTCAGGGCCAGCGAGGTAAGGCGGGACAAATGCAGCATGTCGAACGAACTCCTGAATTAGGCAGCGCGCTTATCCTTGCGCGCGACACCATTGTGCCGGATCACTCGGGTGACCCTGCTGACGAATCGCGAAATACAATGCCGGTGTGTCCTGGCCGCCACTGCTACCCACAGTGGAGATGGACTCACCGGCTTTTACCACGTCACCCGCAGACTTGAGCAATGTCTGGTTGTGACCATAAAGACTCAAAAAACCGTTGCCGTGATCAAGGATCACCAGCAGCCCGGCGCCGCGCAACCAGTCGGCGAACACTACGCGACCGCCATGCACCGCATGTACGGTGCTGCCGGCGGACGCGCCAATCATTACGCCGTCCCACTTGGTCCGTGCATCGTCGCCACGGCTTTCACCGAAGCGTGCCAACAGTCGACCATCGACAGGCCAAGGAAGTTTGCCGCGGGTTGACGCAAATGCGCCGCCGAAGGTTTCGCCGGCGCTTGATACCAGCGCGCCAGGTGTAGATTTGACCGGTTTGCGTGGGGCGTCAGTCTCGTCTGCTTGAGCCTGGGCCTCACGTAAACGCTTTTTTTCGGCTTCCTGCTGGGCGATCAGCGCTTTTTGTCGCGCTTCTTCTGCCTCACGGGCCTGGCGAGCCAAGGTTTCTTCAATGGTTTTAAGGACTTTAGACAGGTCTGCCTGATCCTGCTCGCGGGCTGCCAGTTTCTGGTCGCGAGCCTTCACGTCGTCATTGAGCTTGGCCAGGACTTGCTGGCGTTCCTGGCGGACTTTGTCGAGTTCGTCGCGCTGGGTGTCGAGGCTGCTTTTCTGAACCAGCAACTGTGCCTGCTGCAAGCCGATGTCTTTTTCGACATTGGCCAGTTGGCGCAGGGTTTCGTTGAAGTTCTTCAACTGCTCCATGCGGGCCTGGCTCAGGTAGTCGTAATAGGTGAGGGTGCGGGCGAATTTTTCCGGATTCTGCTGGTTGAGCAGCAGCTTGAGGTATTCCTGGCGACCGTTCTGGTAGGCCGCGCGGGCCTGGATGGCGATCAGTCGCTGCTGTTCAGTGCGCGCGCTCTGGAGTTTTTTTTTCTCCGCATCGAGCCGCTGCAGCTCGGATTCACTTTTCTTCAGCTCTTTTTGCAGGGCATCGACCTGCTTCTCGAGCTTGCCCATTTCGGTCTCGGTGCCCTTGAGATCCTTTTGCACACCGGATTTTTCTTCCTGCAGCTTGCCCAGCAGCTTTTTCAGCTCGGCAATGTCCTGACGCGTAGCGTCCAACTGTTGTTGGGTTTGCGCGCGCTCGTCAGCGAAGGCCGGTTGGAGCAGGCAAGTCAGAGCAAGGGCTATCAGGACGCGAAGCATAGAGGCGGGCGACACCAGGGAAAGGGACGGCCTAGTATGCCCGCCATGGGCAGCAAAAAAAATGCCCAATTGGGACTGTGTGATAACTGGAGCAAGTAGCAGCACGAATTCCTTTTCGAAAACCCCATAAACCACTGTGGGAGCTGGCTTGCCAGCGATTGCGTCGGCACATTCAACATATCTGTTGGCTGCCAGATTGCTATCGCTGGCAAGCCAGCTCCCACAGGGTTTTGCGGTGTTTGGACGACTGGATTACACCAGAATCGAAGTCCCGGTCATTTCCTTCGGTTGCTCAAGGCCCAAGAGCTTGAGCATGGTCGGCGCCACGTCCGCCAACACGCCGCCTTCGCGGACCTTCAGGTCGCGCTTGCCGACATAAATGAACGGTACCGGTTCGGTGGTGTGCGCGGTGTGCGCCTGGCCGGTGGTTTCGTCGGACATTTGCTCGACGTTGCCGTGGTCAGCGGTGATCAGGGCTTCGCCGCCGACTTTTTCCAGGGCTTCGACGATACGGCCGACGCACTGGTCCAGGCATTCAACGGCTTTCACCGCCGCCTCAAACACGCCACTGTGACCCACCATGTCGCCGTTGGCGTAGTTGACCACGATCACGTCATAGCGCTGGTTTTCGATGGCATCGACGATGCGGTCGGTCACTTCTGGCGCGCTCATTTCCGGCTGCAAGTCATACGTTGCGACTTTTGGCGACGGGATCAGGATGCGCTCTTCGCCCGGGAACGGTTCTTCACGACCGCCGGAGAAGAAGAAGGTCACGTGCGCGTACTTCTCGGTTTCAGCGATGCGCAGCTGGGTTTTGCCGTTTTTCGCCAGGTAATCACCCAGTACGTTTTCCAGGCTGCCGGCAGCGAAGGCCGATGGGGCAGGAATGCTCGCGGCGTATTGGGTCAGCATGACGAAACCGGCCAGTTTTGGCTGGCGGCTGCGTTCGAATTCCTTGAAATCGTCTTCGACGAACACGCGGGTCAGCTCACGAGCGCGGTCGGCGCGGAAGTTCATGAACACCACGGCATCGCCGTCTTCGACTTTTACCGGTTCGCCGATCGAGGTGGCTTTGACGAATTCGTCGCTCTCGCCACGCTCGTAGGCGGCTTGCAGGCCTTCCTGGGCGGTGGCGGCATTGAACTCGCCGTTACCGTCGACAATCAGGTTGTAAGCCTGGGACACGCGGTCCCAACGGTTGTCACGGTCCATGGCGAAGTAACGGCCAATAATGCTGGCGATACGGCCTTTGCCCAGCGCCTGGAACGTGGCATCGAGCAGTTCGATCGACGACTGAGCGCTTTTCGGCGGCGTGTCGCGGCCGTCGAGAAAGGCGTGCAGGTAGATGTTCTGGGCGCCGCGCTTGAAGGCCAGTTCGGCCATGGCGACCAGGTGATCCTGGTGGCTGTGCACGCCCCCATCGGACAGCAGGCCCATGAAGTGCACGGCTTTGCCCGCAGCGACGGCTTTATCGACGGCGGCGCAGATGGTCGGGTTCTCGAAGAACTCACCGTCGCGGATCGACTTGGTGACGCGAGTAAAATCCTGATACACCACGCGGCCGGCGCCGAGGTTCATGTGGCCGACTTCGGAGTTGCCCATCTGCCCATCCGGCAGGCCGACGTCCATGCCGCTGCCCGAGATCAGGCCGTTCGGCACAGTGGCCCACAAACGGTCCAGTACGGGCTTCTTCGCAGCGAAGATGGCGTTGGATTCGGGGTTTTCGCTGTGACCGAAGCCGTCGAGAATCATCAGGACCAAAGGTTTAGGCGTGGTAGTCATGGAATCCACTCGTGGCTGAGGTAAAAGGGGTAATGGAAAAAGGGAGTCGCAGTTTAAAGCGAAGTTCCGGCCACGTCACCGCCGGACGGGGTTTGGCCCACCATAGTGGCTGTGTATACTGGCCGACATTTTAACGCCCTGGAACCTCCTTCGATGGTTGCTCACCTGATTGAATTTGCCACTAACCACTACATTCTCGTCGGTATCTTCGTCGTACTGCTGGCCGCACTGATCGCGTATCAGATGCAGGGCGGCGGCCGTAGCCTGAGCACCGGTGAACTGACCGGCCTGGTCAACAAAGATGCGGGCGTGGTGATCGACATTCGTCCAGCCAAAGACTTTGCCGCCGGTCACATTGTTGGCGCGTTGAACATTCCTCACGACAAACTGACCGCCCGCGTCGGCGAGTTGGAAAAGCACAAGGCCAAGACCATCATTCTGGTCGACGCCATGGGCCAGACTGCCGGCACCCACGCTCGCGAGCTGATGAAGGCCGGCTTCACCGCTGCCAAGCTGTCCGGTGGTGTTTCCAGCTGGAAAGCCGACAACCTGCCGCTGGTGAAGTGATATGAGCAACGTCGTCGTCTACTCCAGCGATTACTGCCCTTATTGCTCCCGAGCCAAGTACCTGCTCGAGAACAAAGGCGTGGCCTTCGAAGAGATCAAGGTCGATGGCAAGCCGCAGGTGCGTGCCGCAATGGCTCAGAAGGCCGGACGTACATCCGTGCCGCAGATCTGGATCGGCAGCACCCACGTTGGCGGTTGTGATGATTTGTTTGCCCTGGAGCGCGCCGGTAAGCTCGACGCACTGCTCAAGGCTTGAATTCGATTTCATACCCTATAAAAGCCCAAGATCAGAAAGGATCTGAGATGACTGACCAACAGAACACTGCAGCTAGCGAAGAAGAAACCGCACCGCAATTCTCCTTGCAGCGCATCTACGTACGTGACTTGTCCTTCGAGGCCCCAAAAAGCCCGGCGATCTTCCGCCAGCAGTGGGAGCCGAGTGTCGGTCTGGATCTGAACACCCGCCAAAAGGCTCTGGAATCTGACTTCCACGAAGTCGTGCTGACCTTGTCGGTTACCGTGAAAAACGGTGACGAAGTGGCGTTCATCGCCGAAGTGCAACAGGCCGGTATCTTCCTGATCAAGAACCTGGACGACGCTTCGATGAGCCACACCCTGGGTGCGTTCTGCCCGAACATCCTGTTCCCGTACGCTCGCGAAACCCTGGACAGCCTGGTGACCCGCGGCTCGTTCCCGGCACTGATGCTGGCTCCGGTGAACTTCGACGCACTGTACGCGCAAGAGCTGCAACGCATGCAGGCGGCGGGCGAGACGCCGACCGTTCAGTAAAAACTTTGTTTGCTCCATGAAAAAAGCGCCTCTGAAGGCGCTTTTTTCATGGAGCAAACGAAACCTTCGAGTAGGCGCTGCCGAAGGCTGCGATCTTTTGATTTTGGTTTTTAAGATCAAAAGATCGCAGCCTTCGGCAGCTCCTACAAAGCGGGCGGTGTTATTTGAAGTCGTTTTGGCGCCAGGCTTCGTAAACGGCGACCGCGACGGTGTTGGACAGGTTCAGGCTGCGACAGCCTTCGCGCATTGGCAGGCGCAGGCGTTGTTCGGCGGGCAGGGCGTCCAGCACTTCGGCGGGCAAGCCCCGGCTTTCCGGGCCGAACAGGAACGCGTCGCCCGGGACGAAGCTGGCATCGTGGAAGGGCCGTGAACCCTTGGTGGTGAAGGCGAACACCCGCGGGTGACCGAGGCTTTCCAGGCAGCTGGCAAGGTCCGCATGGCGTTGCAGGGTGGCATACTCGTGGTAATCGAGGCCGGCCCGGCGCAGGCGCTTGTCGTCCATCTCGAAGCCCAGCGGTTCGATCAAATGCAGGTGGCAGCCACTGTTGGCGCACAGCCTGATAACGTTGCCGGTATTCGGCGGAATTTCTGGTTGGAAAAGGATGACGTGAAACATGCACGGCTCCGAAGGTAAAGATGAGCGGCATTCTACGCCGCAAGCCGACTCTCGTTCGAAACTATTCCCGCGCGTGATGATGTCGCTGGCCATTGTCGGGGTGATGGTGGGGCTGATGATCGGTCGCCTGACCACGCCCGACCCCAGCGTGCTGCAGCAAATCGACGTGACGAGCGAGGGTTTGGTGGTGTGGTTCAACAACGAGCCCAAGACCCACGGCGAGATCGTCGATGGCAGCGTCGCGTTGTTGTTCGAGGCGGAGGGCAAGGCACAGCAGGGTCAGCTCAAGCTGAACGACAAGAGCGTGAACTGGCGGGTGCGATTGAGTGATGGGGGGGTGTTGCTGACGATGGTGGCGGCCCGGCCCCTGCAGGGTGAGTGGGCCGGTAGCGAGGTCGATGACCGCTGGCGGTTGGAGATCCATCTCCGAGAGCAATAAAAGAGGGAATCCCCGGCCTGCCTGTACCAAGGTCCCCAAAACGGGAGGGTTCGCGCATTGCGTCGTGAACCCGGTGTAAAGAGGGAATCCCCGGCCTGCCTGTACCAAGGACCCCAAAACTGGGTGGGCTCGTCGCTTGTGCGGTGTGAGCCCGGTGTAAAGAGGGGAATCCCCGGCCTGCCTGTACCAAGGTCCCCGAAACTGGGTAGTGATCTGAATCACTGATGAGACTATTGCAGGGGGCGTGCCAGAATTAACAAGATGAAACAGAAAACTGTTATGAAACGCTGAAGGCCCCGGAGTACGGGGCTTTCGTGTTTTTTCGCCAAGCGTTCGAATACGAATGCCAGCGGGGGTTTGAATGGTTTTTTGTGCGCGATTGCGGTTCACCGTGCATTGCGGCGGTGCACAAGCAAAAAAAGATCGCAGCGTCCGGCAGCTCCTGCAGGCTTTTATGTATGCCTGTAGGAGCTGCCGAAGGCTGCGATCTTTTCGTGAGCAACTAAATTCGAAAGCCGGATTTAGCCCTCATCCCCCTCATCATCATCCCCGCCATCCACCTTCATCCCCAATTCCTTGATCTTGCGAGTCAGGGTGTTTCGCCCCCAACCCAGCAAAACGGCAGCATCGCGGCGGCGACCGGCGGTGTGCTTGAGGGCGGTTTCGATCATGATCCGCTCGAAGGCCGGAACGGCACTGTCCAGCAGGCTCGACTGACCGCGAGCCAATGCCTGGTCGGCCCACTGACGCAGCGCCTGTTCCCAATTGGTCACCGGCGCCGAATCCTGCGGCAGGCTCAGCAACTCAGGTGGCAAGTCACCGATATGCACTTCGCGGCCCGAAGCCATTACCGTGATCCAGCGGCAGGTGTTCTCCAGCTGACGCACGTTGCCTGGCCATGGCAGGTTTTTCAGGTATTCCTCGGTCTCGCTTTTCAGCAGCTTCGGCTCAACGGCCAATTCCTGCGCGGCGCGGCTGAGGAAGTGCTTGGCCAGAGTCGGGATGTCTTCTCGACGATCCGACAGGCGCGGGATGTGAATGCGGATCACATTGAGGCGGTGGAACAAGTCTTCACGGAATTTCCCGGCATGCACCAGGGTTTCCAGATTCTGGTGAGTCGCCGCGATGATCCGCACGTCCACCTTGACGGGCACATGACCGCCGACGCGGTAGAACTCGCCATCAGCCAGAACGCGCAGCAAGCGGGTCTGGGTGTCGGCCGGCATGTCGCCGATTTCATCGAGGAACAGCGTGCCGCCATCGGCTTGCTCGAAACGCCCGCGACGCAGGTTGGCCGCGCCAGTGAACGCGCCTTTTTCGTGGCCGAACAGTTCGGATTCCATCAGGTCTTTGGGGATCGCCGCCATGTTCAGCGCAATGAACGGCGACGCCGCACGAGGGCTGTGACGGTGCAGGGCGTGGGCCACCAGCTCTTTACCGGTACCGGATTCGCCGTTGATCAGCACGGTGATGTTGGAATGGCTCAAACGCCCGATGGCGCGAAACACTTCCTGCATCGCCGGCGCTTCGCCGATGATTTCCGGGGTGCGGGTCAGGGTCGGGGCGACTTCCAGGCCTTGTTGCTCCTGGGCGTGCTGGTTGGCGCGTTTGACCAGTGAAACCGCTTCATCGACGTCGAACGGCTTGGGCAGGTACTCGAAAGCGCCGCCCTGATAGGACGCGACAGCGCTGTCCAGATCGGAGTGCGCGGTCATGATAATCACCGGCAGCCGTGGGTGCTGTTCGCGAATCCGCGCCAGAAGGTCCAGGCCGCTGGCACCGGGCATGCGAATGTCGGAGATGATCACGTCTGGCTGCTGGCGTGCCAGGCGGCTCATCACGCCGTCGGCGCTGTCGAAGCTTTGCGTGGTCATGCCTTCCTGTTGCAAGGCTTTTTCCAGGACCCAACGGATAGAACGGTCGTCATCGACGATCCACACGGTTTCACTACGGCTCATGTCGATGTGGCTCCTTGTTCCAGTGGCAGAAAGATCGAGAACGTGGTGTGGCCGGGGTGGCTGTCACACTCGATCAGGCCCTGGTGCTGGCTGATGATGTTCTGGGTAATGGCCAGGCCGAGTCCGGTACCGTCCGGGCGTCCGCTGACCATGGGGAAGAAAATGGTTTCCTGAAGTTCCGCAGGAATGCCGGGGCCGTTGTCGATGATTTCGATCTTGGTCACCAGGCGATGGCGCACGTGGCCGATGGTGAACTGGCGCATGGCGCGGGTGCGCAGGCTGATGCGGCCCAGGCGCAGCTCGTTCTGGCTGCTGATGGCCTGCATGGCGTTGCGCACGATGTTCAGAACGGCCTGGATCATTTGTTCACGATCGATCAGAACGTCGGGAATGCTTGGGTCGTAGTCGCGCACCAAAGTAATGCAGCCCTGGCTTTCCGCCTCCACCAGGTGACAAACACGCTCCAGCACTTCATGGACGTTGCACATGGCCAGCGATGGCAGCTTGTTGGAACCGAGCATGCGATCGACCAGGTTGCGCAGGCGGTCGGCTTCTTCAATGATCACGTTGGTGTAATCGCGCAGGCTTTCTTCCGGCAGCTCACGGGCCAGCAATTGCGCCGCGCCACGAATGCCGCCCAGCGGATTCTTGATCTCGTGGGCGAGGCCGCGCACCAGCATCTTGCTGGTTTCCTGCTTCGACAGCTGGGCTTCTTCTTTGGTGATTCGCAGCAAGCGATCGCGAGGGTGCACTTCGAGCAGCAGCAACGTGTCGCCATTGCTCAGGATCGGCGTGACCGCGTAATCGACCGTCAGGGTCTGGCCGGTGAGGGCGGTGAGCATTGCTTCGCGCTTGGTGAACGGATGCGCTTGCTGGACCGCTTGTCGCAAGGAATTGAGCGCCTCGGTGGATTCGGTGAACAACTCGCTGATGAACTGCCCATGGCTGCGCTGGCCGCTAATGGCCAGGAGCATTTCCGCCGCAGGGTTCATGTACTCAAGGCGCAATTCGGCATCGAGCAGGATGGTCGCGGTGGTGAGGTTGTCGAGTAGCAAACGGTGGAGTGCGTCGCTAATGGTCATCGGGACCTCTTTTAGGGCAAAGCATGCGCAAGAAAAAAGCGCTGACGCGAGGAAAATGCAAAAACCAAACCAAGGCTCCGAAAAGAAGCGTTCAACGCCTGAAACGGGCGTTTGACGCTCGATTGCGTGGCGCTCTGCCAGCCTGGACGGGTAGTTTCGAACCAAAATGGGTTGGAATTTAGCGGCGGTGCAACCATTCGCACCAATATAGTGCGCAAACCTGAGCGACGTTAGAAGAACCGCAGGAACGGATTTTTTTCTTCGGCCGGTTTGTCGGCAAGTGGACATTCCGGCCGTTGACCGTAGTCCGGGAGAGCGCAGGGTTTGACCTTGCGCTTTTGCGCCAGCGACATGCGCTGCATGTGGAAGGGCTGATTGGCGGTGCGTTCGACGGTGCGGCCTTGTTCGTCGAGGATTTCCACAGACAGTTGGTGGGTGCCGCGATCGATGTTGGTCAGCGGGAACACCGGACTGATGCCAGGCTCTGCCGTAGGTTTGCCGTCTAGCAACAAGCGGTAACTATGGCCCTTTTGCAGGCCTGGCTCACTGGTAATGCTGACGATGATTTCGCCAGCGGTGCTGCGCACGGTGGCATCAGGCTCCGGTACCAGAACGCGTAGCAGGTCGTAGTGAAACAGAGGTTTTTGCTCGAATTTCTTTGCGGTGCCGGGCGACGCGGACGGTGCGGCGGACATTCGATTGCTGGTGGCCAGCGGCACGCGCTTGGCGTTGCCGGGTTTTGGCTGGTCGGTGAAAACCCGATTGCCCTGTGCATCGACGTAGGTAAAAACCTCTGCCGACGCAGGCAGCACAAACAACACGCCAATCAACAGCCAGGCCTTCAAGGCGTGTGCACTCGTTGCACGGTAAAGGTCACGCTGGGGCTTTGCTGGACCACGGTTTCGCCGTCGATCACCTGCACTGCCAGGCTGTGCAGGCCGCGGTCGATGTTCACCAGTTGCAGGATCGGGACGTTGACGGGCTGGCCGTAGGGTTGCTCGTCGAGCAACAGCCTGAACAGATGCGGGCCTTGCAGGCGCGGTTTGATCAGTACGTTGACGGTGAAGGTGCCGTTGTTGGCGCGCAGGGCTTCGGTGGTGGGCAGGCCGGTAAGTTCCAGTACTTCGTAGGCTTGGCGGGGCTGTTCGCTCGCAGCGTTTTGCGCAGATGGTGCAGGAGCTGCCTGGGGTTCGACGCTGTTGAGTGGTGGCAAGTCGACCGGTTGAGCCGTTACCCCATCAGGAGGCTGATTGCTGTACGCGGTGTTGCCGTTGGCGTCCGTGTACTTGTAGATCTGCGCTGCGGCGGGCAGGGCGATCAGCAACAGAAGAAAGAGAAAACTACGACCCATAAAATCAACCGGAAACGAAAGCGTAGGGTTGCAGCATAGGTCAGGGGCGGCGGTTGGCCTAGCGTGTTCATATTTGGGTACAGAAGATCAAAAGATCGCAGCCTTCGGCAGCTCCCACAGATGCATAACAATGTAGGAGCTGCCGAGGGCTGCGATCTTTTGATTTGTGATCATAAAAAAGGCCTCCCGAAGGAGGCCTCTTTTTGTCACGCCGCATGCGCAGGCGCTACCGGATTAGCAGCTGTAGTACAGCTCGTATTCCAGTGGGTGTACGAAGGTGCGTACTTTGATTTCTTCTTCGCTTTTCAGAGCGATGTAAGCGTCGATGAAGTCGTCGGAGAACACGCCGCCTTTGGTCAGGAACGCACGACCCTTGTCCAGCTCTTCCAGGGCTTCTTTCAGGCTGCCGCAAACTTGTGGGATCTCTTTCGCCTCTTCAGGCGGCAGGTCGTACAGGTTTTTGTCGGCTGCGTCGCCAGGGTGGATCTTGTTCTGGATACCGTCCAGGCCAGCCATCATCAGTGCTGCGAAGCACAGGTATGGGTTGGCAGCCGGATCCGGGAAGCGCGCTTCGATACGGCGGCCTTTCGGGCTCGACACGTAAGGAATACGGATCGAAGCGGAACGGTTACGGGCCGAGTAGGCCAGCATCACTGGAGCTTCGAAGCCTGGAACCAGGCGCTTGTAGGAGTTGGTAGCCGGGTTGGTGAAGCCGTTCAGGGCCTTACCGTGTTTGATGATGCCGCCGATGAAGTACAGAGCGGTATCGGACAGACCGGCATAGCCTTCGCCTGCGAAGGTGTTCTTGCCGTCTTTCCAGATGGACATGTGCACGTGCATGCCCGAGCCGTTGTCGCCGTACAGTGGCTTCGGCATGAAGGTCGCGGTGCGGCCGTAAGCGTCAGCAACGTTGTGTACAACGTACTTCAGGGTTTGGGTTTCGTCGGCTTTCTTCACCAGGGTGTTGAACTTGACGCCGATTTCGTTCTGGCCAGCAGTTGCCACTTCGTGGTGGTGAACTTCGACGGTCAGGCCCATTTCTTCCAGCGCGTTGCACATGGAGGTACGGATTTCGTGGTCGTGGTCGAACGGTGGAACCGGGAAGTAACCGCCTTTGACGCCTGGACGGTGGCCTTTGTTGCCGCCTTCCACATCCTGGTCGGACATCCACGAGCCTTGTTCAGAGTAGATCTTGAACATGGAGCCGGAGATGTCGGACTTGAACTTCACTTGGTCGAAGATGAAGAACTCTGGCTCCGGACCTGCGTACACAGTGTCGCCGATGGCGGTGGATTTGAGGTATTCCTCTGCGCGCTTGGCGATCGCGCGTGGGTCGCGGTCGTAGCCTTGCATGCTCGAAGGTTCGATGATGTCGCAGACCAGAATCAGGGTCGGCTCTTCAGTGAACGGGTCCAGTACGGCAGTGCTGTCGTCCGGCAGCAGGATCATGTCGGAGGCTTCGATGCCTTTCCAGCCAGCGATGGAGGAACCGTCGAACATCTTGCCGACTTCGAAGAAGTCTTCATCCAGCGCGTCGCGAGCCGGCATGGTCACGTGGTGCTGAGTGCCTTTGGTGTCCGTGAAGCGCAGATCAATCCACTTGACGTCATGATCTTTGATGAGTTGAACCGACTTCGACATAGTGTCCTCCGGGTGGCTTCGGGCTTAAGTAGTGGATGCCCTTAGAATGTGGGTGATGCCGGCGCGAATACTCTGCCAAGGCAACCTGCCTCACAAGGGAGCAAATTGCATGCCAGTGCCCCACCATGGGTTTTTTGCCCCAATTTCTCGCTTATAAAGGTGTAAAGCGCTTAAACGCGGAAATTCTCGCCCTACAATGTGGCGCTTAAAACGAAAAACGACCTGTTTTGGTGCGTGCAAAACCTTCTGCACATTAACTGGTTAAACCTTGAGCAATTTCCGCTATAATCCGCGCCCCCCTTTTTCGGCAGGCCCTGCGCGCGCTGTTTCCATGAAATTAATCGTAAAAGTCTTCCCCGAGATCACCATCAAGAGCCGCCCGGTACGGATGCGTTTCATCCGCCAATTGGCCAAGAACATCCGTGCCGTGCTCCGCGATCTGGACCCGGTTGTGGTGGTGAACGGCGTGTGGGACAACCTCGAGCTGG
Organism: Pseudomonas azerbaijanoccidentalis; assembly: GCF_019145495.1. Lineage (GTDB taxonomy): Bacteria > Pseudomonadota > Gammaproteobacteria > Pseudomonadales > Pseudomonadaceae > Aquipseudomonas > Aquipseudomonas azerbaijanoccidentalis. The sequence goes on from NZ_JAHSTU010000012.1 coordinate 122,459, forward strand.
AAACCCGCGTCAGCGACCCCAAGGCCCTGAAGGAGATGGGCGAGCGCCTGAGCTGCATGCCGGGCATCGCGCACTTCCTGCAAATCGACGAATACCCGCTGGGCGATTTCGACGACATCGTTGAAAAGTGCAAGCAGCACTACGGCGATGCGCTGGCCGGGAAGATTTTTTCGGTGCGTTGCAAACGCGCCGGCAAGCACCCATTTAGCTCCATAGACATCGAAAAATATGTCGGCAGCCAGTTGCGCCGTCAGTGTGGCGCCGCCGGGATTGACCTGAAAAAGCCGGAAATCGAAGTCCGCATCGAAGTTCGCGACCAACGGTTGTTTGTGATCCACAGCCAGCACAACGGCATCGGCGGTTATCCGCTGGGTGCGTTGGAGCAGACGCTGGTATTGATGTCCGGTGGTTTCGACTCCACCGTCGCGGCCTACCAGATCATGCGTCGCGGCCTGATGGCGCATTTCTGCTTCTTCAATCTGGGCGGACGTGCCCACGAACTGGGCGTCATGGAAGTCGCGCATTTCATCTGGAAGAAGTACGGCAGCTCCCAACGCGTGTTATTTGTCAGTGTGCCGTTCGAGGAAGTGCTGGGAGAAATTCTCGGCAAAGTCGATAACAGTCATATGGGCGTAGTATTGAAGCGTATGATGTTGCGCGCTTCCTCGCAGATTGCTGACCGACTGCACATTGAAGCGCTGGTGACCGGTGAGGCGATCTCCCAGGTGTCGAGCCAGACATTGCCGAACCTGAACGTGATTGACTGCGTGACCGACAAACTGGTCTTGCGTCCGCTCATCGCCAGCCACAAGCAGGACATCATCGACCTGGCCAACGAGATCGGCACCGCCGATTTCGCCCGGCACATGCCGGAATACTGCGGCGTCATTTCGGTCAATCCGAAGACCGCAGCCAAGCGCCATCGCGTCGAGCATGAAGAGAAAGAATTCGACATGGCGGTACTCGAGCGTGCGCTCGAAAACGCCAAACTGGTGCCGATCGATCGCGTGATCGACGAATTGGGCCAGGATTTGCAAATTGAAGAAGTCGGCGAAGCGCTGGCTGGTCAGATCGTCATCGACATCCGTCACCCGGATGCCGCTGAAGACGACCCGCTGGACCTTGCTGGCATCGAGGTACAAACGATGCCGTTTTATGCACTGAACGCTCGTTTCAAGGAACTGGACCCTACTCGCCAGTACCTGCTTTATTGCGACAAAGGCGTGATGAGTCGCCTGCATGCCCACCATTTGCTCAGTGAGGGGCATGCCAATGTGCGCGTTTATCGACCGAGCTAAGTGCCCGGGGCTGTTTGCCTGTGGCTTGCGTCACCGGCCCCCCGACGCCGCCGTCAAGCTGTAACGGCAAGGCCTGACTCTACTGTAAATCGCTGCCAAGACTTGTCAGCGCACCGAATCCTCTGATCGAGATACACAAGTGATCGAAAATCTACGCAACATCGCCATCATTGCTCACGTTGACCATGGTAAAACCACCCTGGTAGACAAACTCCTGCGTCAATCCGGCACCCTGGAGCGCAACGAGCTCAACGACGAGCGCGTGATGGACTCCAACGACCAGGAAAAAGAGCGCGGTATTACCATTCTGGCGAAAAACACCGCCATCAACTGGAACGGCTACCACATCAACATCGTGGACACCCCGGGCCACGCCGACTTCGGCGGCGAAGTTGAACGCGTAATGTCGATGGTTGACTCCGTTCTGCTGCTGGTTGACGCTCAAGACGGCCCTATGCCGCAAACCCGTTTCGTGACCAAGAAGGCTTTCGAAGCCGGCCTGCGTCCGATCGTGTGCATCAACAAGGTTGACCGTCCAGGCGCGCGTCCGGACTGGGTTCTGGACCAGATCTTCGACCTGTTCGACAACCTGGGTGCCACCGAAGAACAGCTGGACTTCAAAGTCGTCTACGCCTCGGCCCTGAACGGTATTGCCGGTCTGGACCACACCGAAATGGCTGAAGACATGACCCCGCTGTACCAGTCGATCGTCGACAACGTACCAGCGCCGGCTGTTGACCGTGACGGTCCGTTCCAGATGCAAATCTCCGCACTGGACTACAACAGCTTCCTGGGTGTTATCGGTGTTGGCCGTATCGCTCGTGGTCGCGTCAAGCCGAACACTCCGGTTGTCGCTATCGGCGCCGACGGCAAGAAGCGTAACGGTCGTATCCTGAAGCTGATGGGTCACCACGGTCTGCACCGTGTAGACGTTGAAGAAGCTGCTGCAGGCGACATCGTGTGCATCAGCGGTATGGACTCGCTGTTCATCTCCGACACCCTGTGCCACCCGGACACCGTTGAAGCGATGAAGCCGTTGACCGTCGACGAGCCAACCGTTTCCATGACCTTCCAGGTAAACGACTCGCCATTCTGCGGTAAAGAAGGCAAGTTCGTGACCTCCCGTAACATCAAGGAGCGTCTGGACAAAGAGCTGCTGTACAACGTTGCACTGCGCGTTGAAGAAGGCGACTCGGCTGACAAGTTCAAGGTTTCCGGCCGTGGCGAACTGCACCTCTCGGTACTGATCGAAACCATGCGTCGCGAAGGCTTCGAAATGGCTGTAGGCCGTCCGGAAGTGATCATCCGTCTGGTTGACGGCGTGAAGCACGAACCGTTCGAAAACGTCACCATCGACCTGCCGGAAGAATCCCAAGGCAAGGTGATGGAAGAGATGGGCCTGCGTAAAGGCGACCTGACCAACATGGTGCCGGATGGCAAAGGCCGTGTACGTCTGGAATACAACATCCCTGCTCGTGGTCTGATCGGTTTCCGTAACCAGTTCCTGACCCTGACCAACGGTGCTGGCATCCTGACCTCGATCTTCGACCGTTACGACGCGATGAAGTCCGGCGACATGTCCGGCCGTCAGAACGGCGTTCTGGTTTCGGTTGAAACCGGCAAGGCTCTGACCTACTCCCTGGAAACCCTGCAGGCGCGTGGCAAGCTGTTCGTAGAACACGGTCAGGAAATCTACAACGGTCAGATCGTTGGTCTGAACAGCCGTGACAACGACCTGGGCGTTAACCCTACCAAGGGCAAGAAGCTCGACAACATGCGTGCTTCGGGTAAAGACGAAACCATCGCTCTGGTTCCACCTGTTCGCTTCACCCTGGAACAGGCTCTGGAATTCATCCAGGACGACGAGCTGTGCGAAGTGACTCCTAAGTCCATCCGTCTTCGCAAGAAGATCCTGGACGAAAGCGAGCGTACCCGCGCTGCCAAGAAAGCCAAGGCATAAGATTTAGCCCGGCTTAACGAAAACGCCCCCGGTCGAAAGGCCGGGGGCGTTTTTGTTTGTCTGAAGCCATAAAAAAGATCGCAGCCTTCGGCAGCTCCTACAAAAGCACAGTCGTGCGCGTTTCTGTAGGAGCTGCCGAAGGCTGCGATCTTTTCAGGCTTAAAACTTTTCTAAGGTCCGGCGGCTGCTGCTCTCGCGCACCACTTCCTTCGGCTTGTACGCACAATACCCTGGCCGTGGGCCGATTTTCGGGTGGTTGCGGCAAGTATCCGGGCGCTTTTCATAAATAGTGCACAGACGGCTCTTACGATCCAGGTACAGGCAATCGTTGTTGCTCATGCGCTGGAGGGTGAAGATGCCTGACTTCTGATTGAAGCGCTCAACCAAACCTTCCTTTTGCAGGCGTTTGGCGATGTTCTTCGGCGGGTCGCCCATCTCGAATTCATCGACCACACCGATACGGATCAGATCCTTGATCTTGACCTCGACCGGCAGGGTGCAGCAGCTGGACATGCACGAACCGCACATCGGGGCAGAATATTTTGCCCAGGTATCGAGTCGGTCGATCTCCGCGGCGGCGATCAGGTTGGGCTTCATCATCGGTTGTTACCAGGCGTGTGCATCAGGGCGCGCGATCATACCGGGACTGGTGGATTTTTGAACAACCTTTCGCCAGATTTTTTCTTCGTCGCCGGGCAAACCGCTAATCCGGCACGGCCCCTGCATTGATTCCGGCCGACGACAATGTATTGCCGACCCGATTCGCACTTCCAGGAAAAACTGCCGAACCAGAGCCTCTACCGCCTGTCAGACCGTCTAGGCTCAGACAACTCAAAGCTCGCTCGAGGTCCTATCGATGACTCAAGAACCACTTGTTCGCGAAGCAGAGGTGGCCGCATTCCGCGACGCCGTCTTGACCAAACTCACCTACGCGGTGGGCAAAGACCCGGATCACGCCTTCGACCACGACTGGTTCGAGGCCATTGCCCTGGCGGCGCGCGATCACATGGTCGAGCACTGGATGGACCACACGCGGCAGATTTACCGCAAAGGACAAAAGCGGGTTTATTACCTCTCCCTGGAATTTCTCATCGGTCGGCTGCTGTACGACAGCCTGAGCAACCTCGGCTTGCTCGACGTCGCGCGTGAAGCCCTGACCGAACTCGGCGTCGACCTCGAACGCATCCGCCTGCTGGAACCCGATGCGGCACTGGGCAACGGGGGCCTCGGACGTCTGGCGGCGTGCTTCATGGAAAGCATGTCGACCCTGGGCATCGCCGGGCATGGCTACGGCATTCGTTATGAGCACGGCTTGTTCCGTCAGGCGATTGTCGATGGCTGGCAGCAGGAACAAACCGAACACTGGCTGGATTTCGGTAACCCGTGGGAATTCGAACGCCCGGAAGTGGTGTATCCGATCGGCTTTGGCGGTAGCGTCGAGACGGTGACCGACGAGGCGGGCAAATCCAAGCAAGTCTGGCATCCGGCGGAAACCGTGCGGGCGATTGCCTACGACACGCCGGTAGTCGGCTGGCGAGGCGCGAGCGTGAACACCCTGCGACTGTGGCGTGCACGGGCCATGGAAGATTTGCACCTCGAACGCTTCAACGCCGGTGACCACTTGGGTGCAGTGGCGGAAGTGGCTCGGGCCGAGAGTATCTCCCGCGTGCTCTATCCAGCGGACAGCACCGAAGCCGGGCAGGAACTGCGCCTGCGCCAGGAATATTTTTTCGTCGCCGCATCCCTGCAGGATTTGCTGCGCCGCCATCGCAACATGCACACCTCGGTACTGACCCTGGGTGATCATGCGGCGATCCAGCTCAATGACACTCACCCATCGATTGCCGTCGCCGAACTGATGCGCCAATTGGTCGACGTCTACGATGTCGCGTGGGATGCCGCGTGGCAGGTAACCGTCGATACGCTTTCCTACACCAACCACACCTTGCTGCCCGAGGCGCTGGAAACCTGGCCGGTGGGTTTGATGGAGCGCATGTTGCCACGGCACATGCAGATCATTTACCTGATCAACGCCCAGCACATCGATTCGCTGCGCGCCAAAGGCATTCATGATTTCGACGTGCTGCGCGCGGTCTCGTTGATCGAAGAAGACAACGGCCGCCGGGTGCGCATGGGCAATCTGGCGTTCCTGGGTTCCCATAGCGTCAACGGCGTGTCCGGGTTGCACACGCAACTGATGCGCAAAACGGTGTTCTCCGAGCTGCACAAACTCTATCCGGAGCGGATCAACAACAAGACCAACGGCATCACCTTCCGCCGCTGGCTCTACCAGGCCAACTCTGAGCTGACCTCGATGCTGGTCGATGCCCTCGGTCCGGACCTGTTGGACAATCCCGAGGAACGCTTGCTTGACCTTGAGCCGTTCGCCGAGAAGACCGCGTTTCGCAAGGCGTTCGCCGAGCAGCGTCTGCACAGCAAGAAAGCTTTGGCGTATCTGATTCACGAGCGGTTGGGCGTGGCGGTCAATCCGGCAGCGATGTTCGATGTGCAGGTAAAACGCATCCACGAGTACAAACGCCAGTTACTCAACCTGATGCACACGGTGGCGTTGTACCAGGCGATCCGCGCCGAGCCGGAAATCGATTGGGTGCCGCGGGTGAAGATTTTCGCCGGTAAAGCGGCGGCCAGTTATCACCAGGCCAAGCTGATCATCAAGTTGACCAACGACATCGCCCGGGTGGTGAACAACGACCCGACCGTGCGCGGCTTGCTCAAAGTGGTGTTCCTGCCCAACTACAACGTCAGCCTGGCGGAAAGCATTATTCCGGCGGCGGACCTGTCCGAGCAGATCTCCACCGCCGGTTTCGAAGCATCGGGCACCAGCAACATGAAATTCGGCCTCAACGGTGCGCTGACCATCGGCACGCTGGACGGCGCCAACGTGGAAATGTGCGAACGCATCGGTGCCGAGCACATGTTCATCTTTGGTCTCAGTGCGCAGCAGGTTGAAGCGCGCAAGCAGAACCATGAGTTCAGCGCGGTACCGGACATTGCCGCGTCCCATCGTCTGAACGATGTGCTGCAAGCGATTCGTGGCGGGGTGTTCTCGCCGGATGACCCGTCGCGTTACACCGGACTGATCGATTCGCTGGTGGACTACGACCGCTTCCTGGTCTGCGCCGATTTCGATTCCTACTGGAGCGCGCAAATGCGCGTCGAAGCCCATTGGCACGACTCCAAGGAGTGGTGGCGTTCGGCAGTGTTGAATACTTCGCGCATGGGCTGGTTCTCGTCAGACCGGACGATTCGTGAGTACGCCACGGATATCTGGAAGGCTTTGGAGTAAGTCTTCGGTCGGATCGATATACTGACGCGCCGGAAAAGATCGCAGCCTTCGGCAGCTCCTACAGGAACGCGTATTAAAGCGCTTTCGCAGGAGCTGCCGAAGGCTGCGATCTTTTGGCTGTGGCTACGCTAATCTTTCTGGATTGCGCTCAAGGATATCGACCATGCAATGGATGTTGATGCTGATTGGCCTGGTGCTGGGCTGGATACTCGACGAGTCATTCAGCGATGCGCTGCTGGGGGCGTTGCTTGGTCTGGCGATCGGCCAGGCCATTCGCGTCGGCCGCTTGGCTTCGCACGCCGACTCGCAGCGTCGTTTGCTTGAGCAGGCGCAGGTGACCTTGCATGCCGTCGAGCAACGGCTGGCCGTGCTGGAGCTGTCGGGCGTCAAGGCACCTGAAGTCAGTGAACCGGTTATCAGCGTCCCTGACAGCGTGGTCGCACAAAGCCCTGCCGAGCCGATCGAACTGGTTTGGGAGCTTCCCCCCGAACTCGAACCCGTCGCCGCCACCGAAGCCCGTCATCCGCCATCGTTCGATGCGTGGAATCCGGAGCCAGTCGCCCGCGAGCCTCAACAACCTGCGCCTTCCCAAGGCCCTAACTTCATCGAACGCGCCATCAATGGCGCCCGTGCCTGGCTGTTCGGTGGCAACACCGTGTTGCGGGTCGGCGTGGTGCTGTTGTTTCTTGGCCTGGCGTTCCTGCTGCGCTATGCGACTGAAGGCATCGTGGTGCCCATCGAGTTGCGCTATGCCGGTGTGGCGGCGGCAGCGCTGGGGCTGCTTGGCCTGGGTTGGTGGTTGCGAAGCCGTAACAACAATTACGCCTTGATGCTGCAGGGCGCCGGGGTCGCGGTGCTGTACCTGACGGTGTTTGCAGCAATGCGTTTGCATCCGCTGCTCGACCCTTCGGCGGCATTTGGGTTGCTGGTGGCGGTCACGGTGTTCTCGGCGATTCTCGCCATTACCCAGGATTCGCTCGGGCTGGCCGCCGCGGCGGCGTTGGGAGGCTTTGCTGCCCCCATTCTGGCGTCTACCGGTGGCGGTAGCCACGTTGCGTTGTTCAGCTATTTCGCTTTGCTCAACGCCGGCATCCTGGCTATCGCTTGGTTCAAGGCCTGGCGAATGCTCAACGTGATCGGCTTCGTCGGCACGTTCGGCATTGGTTTCGCCTGGGGGGCTCGCACTTACACGCCGGAGCTGTTGTGGAGTACCGAGCCGTTTCTGATTCTGTTCTTCCTGATGTACCTGGCCATCGGTCTGCTGTTCGCTCGGCGCAAGTTAATGGAAATGGGCGATGCGCCCGTCGATGGTGACCGCGATGCATTCCTGCAATGGTCGGCGCGCAAGGGCGACTACGTTGACGGCACACTGCTTTTCGGTCCGCCGCTAGTGGGCTTCGGCTTGCAGTTCGCGTTGGTGCAACACCTGGAATTCGCCGCTGCGTTCAGTGCCTTGGCGCTGGGCATCCTCTACATGGGCCTGGCCCGCCTGTTGTTCGTCGGGCGCACTTTGCTGCTGGCGGAAACTTGTCTGGCCTTGGGCGTGATCTTCACCAGCCTGGCGATTCCACTGGGGCTCGACGCCCGCTGGACGACTGCGGCATGGGCGGTGGAGGGCGCCGGGATTTTCTGGCTGGGCTTGCGTCAGCAACGACCGTTGGCCCGGGCATTTGCTCTGCTGCTGCAATTGGGCTCGGCACTGACGTTTCTCAGCGAACTGGGCGATGGCCAGAACAGCCTGCTTGACGGTGCGCCGTTAGGGGCGTTGCTGCTCGGCGTCGCGTTGTTGTTCAGTTTCTACCAGTTGCACAGAGCACTTCCCGAGCAGATTTCACCGTGGGAGCGCAAAGGCGCCCCGGTGTTGGCCTGTCTTGGCCTGTCGTTCCTTTATCTGCTGGCGCCGCTGTTTTTCTTCACCCATGGCACGACGATCAGTTGGGCATTGGCCGGGCTGTTCACGTTGTTTGTCGGCCTGCGCCTGCCATCGCGCAGCTTTGTGTTCACTGCGATGGCTGTGCAGTGGCTGGGCGGTGTGTTGTTCCTGGTGGCCGCGCCGCTGTTCAACGAGGAATTACGTCCATTGGCCCATGGCGGTTTCTGGACGCCACTGGTACTCGGTTTGACGGGGTTGGTCGGGGCCTGGCGCTTGCAGTTCAGCCACTCTGCCACCGGGTTTGATCAACTGACGCTGCAACGCTTGTCTCAGGCATTGCTGGTGTGGGGCGCGGGTTGGTGGGCGCTGGCGTGGGTCAGCGAAGTGCTGCGTTTTGCCCCGATGGCCCTGCAAGCAACGTTGTTGCTGACCGCCGCGGCGCTGAGCGTTGCCCTGTGGGCGGTGCTGGCGTTGCGTCTGAAGTGGTCATCACTGGCTCTGCTTTGCACCTTACTGACGCCCGCTGCCGGCCTGATTTTGCTCGCTGCGTGGCACTCGCGTTATCACCCGGCCGCCAATTTCGGTTGGCTGGCGTGGGCGGCGCTGTTCACTGTGCACTTCATTTCACTGCGCCGCTTGGCGCCGATGCTGTCGGCGTGGGCGCTGAGTGCCGCCCATGTGCTCGGTTGCTGGCTGCTGATCGGGGTGCTGGCCCTGGAGTTGCGTTATGGCCTGTTGCTGTTGTCTGAGCACTACAACGCGTGGCGCTGGCTGGGTTGGGCGATTTTGCCGAGCCTGTACCTGGTGCTGATGGCCGCGCCGCGAAACTGGCCATGGCCGGTTTCGGACTATTCCCGCGAGTACCGCCTCTATGCCGCCGCGCCTTTGGCCTTGTTGATGCTGGGCTGGTTCTGGCTGGCCAACACGTTCAGTGACGGCATGGCCGAGCCGCTGCCCTACGTGCCGCTGATCAATCCGTTGGAGCTGGGTTTGTTGTTTGCGTTGTTCGGCGTTTACGTCTGGTCACGCAGCGCGGTGACGCAAATGGAGGTCCGCCAGGATTACGCCACCCAGGCCACACAAATGATCGCTGGCGTCTCACTGTTCGTGTTCTTTACTGCACTGGTGATGCGCGCGGCACACCATTGGGGCGGTGTGCCGTTCGAGCTCGATGTGTTGCTCGAATCGATGCTGGTGCAGGCCGGACTGTCGATCGTGTGGACGTTGATCGCCTTGAGCCTGATGATCGGCGGCCATTTGCGTCATCGGCGCGAAGTCTGGCTGATCGGCGCGGCGCTGATCGGTGTGGTGGTGGCGAAACTGTTCTTTGTCGAATTGAGTAACCGTGGCGGGCTGGCGCGGATCGTGTCGTTTATCGGCGTTGGTGTGCTGCTATTGGTGGTGGGCTACTTTGCCCCGTTGCCGCCCAAGCGTGCTGAAGCTGCTGCGGATACCGGGAAACCGGCCCCGCAAACCGGAGGAGTGTCGTCTTGAGTCAGAAGCTGAACCTGAGTTGGTTGGGCGTGGTTGCCATGGGGATGGCACTGTCGGCCGGTGCCCAGGAAAAACTTGCGGACTTCACCACGCAAGTGCCGCTGGCTGTCAGTGGCGAAGGTCCGTGGTATCGCCTTGAGTTGCCCTTGGCCGTGCAACTGAATGCCCGGCAAACCGACCTGAGCGATGTACGTGTGTTCAACGCCGATGGCGAGCCACAGGCCTATGCGCTGGCACGGGCCACTCCGTCAGCGGAAGACGGCCGCACGCTGACCGACGTCAAATGGTTCCCGCTGTACAGCTCGGCAGACGCCACCGAACACGCGCCGAGCGTGAGGGTGCAGTCGACCGCCAACGGCACACTGGTCGAAGTGCAACCCTCCAGCCAGTTGGAGGCGGGCGAGGAAGAATTGCGGGGCTGGCTGCTCGATGCCAGTGCGATCAAGGCGCCGTTGCAGCAATTGATTCTCGACTGGACCAGCGAGCGCGACGGCTTCCAGCGTTTTACCATCGAGGCCAGCGACGATTTGCAGCATTGGCAGGCGTGGGGAGAAGGGCAGGTCGCGCGGCTGACCTTTGCCGATGAGCGGGTCGAACAACATGAAGTCGGATTGCCGGGGCAGTCGGCGCGCTACTTGCGGTTGCTCTGGGAGACACCGCAATCAGCACCGATCCTGACGTCGGCGCAACTGCAAAGCAGCCGCAGCCTGCCTCTGCCTTTGGTCTGGTCGCAAGCGTTGGCCGGTAGCAGCGTCAAGGCCGGTGAATACACCTGGCAATTGCCAATGGGCGTGAACGTTGAGCGGGTGCAAGTCGAACTGAGCCAGCCCAACAGTCTGGCGCCGGTCACGTTGTCTGGTCGCCGGGAAAGCAGCCTGCCGTGGCAACCTTTGAGCAGTGGTTTGCTTTATCGCCTGACGCAGAGTGGTCAGGACGTGGTGCAAAACGAGTTGCAGCTGTCGGGTCAAACCGTGCAGCAATTGAAACTGACCGTGGACGAGCGCGGCGGTGGCTTGGGCGCGCAGGCACCTTTCATGAAGTTTGCCGTACGGGCAACGCATCTGGTGTTCCTGGCACGCGGGCCGGGGCCGTATACCCTGGCGCTGGGCAACTCGACGGTGAAGGCGGCAAACCTGCCTTTGTCGACACTGATACCGGATTACAACGCGGCGAAGCTCTCCACGCTGGGCAAGGCTTCGGTTGATGGCGGCGTGGTGACGGCCTCGACCACGGCAGCCGTACCGGTAGCGGTGAGCACCGACTGGAAGAAATTCGGCCTGTGGGCGGTGTTGCTGCTCAGTGTGTTGTTCTTGGCTGCGATGGCGTTCAGTCTGCTGCGCAAACCGCCGGTCAAACCTTGAAGTCCGGTGGCTACGCACCCGATCGCTGGCAAGCCAGCTCCCACAGGTACTGCGGCGTCCCTGTGGGAGCTGGCTTGCCAGCGATGACGTCGGAACTGACACTGAATTATCGAAACTGCCATTTATCGGCACCCCACATCCGGCCCATTTCCTACTACGCTGAACCCCGCGCATGAACTCTCTTCAGCCGATCACGTCTGATAGGAGGAAATGCGCCCCGACTCGCGTTAAACTGCGCGGGTTTTTAGCCCCCCCCATTCCTCCGGAGCCTTCCATGTCCCGCGTTACCTTGAGTCGCTATTTGATTGAGCAGACCCGTAGCAACAACACTCCTGCCGATCTGCGCTTCCTGATCGAAGTGGTGGCGCGTGCTTGCAAGGAAATCAACCACGCCGTGTCCAAAGGCGCCCTCGGCGGCGTTCTGGGCAGCATGGGCACTGAAAACGTTCAGGGCGAAGTGCAGAAGAAGCTCGACGTGATCTCCAACGAGATCCTGCTCGAAGCCAACGAGTGGGGCGGTCACCTGGCCGGCATGGCGTCCGAAGAAATGGACAACGCCTACCAGATCCCGGGCAAATACCCGAAAGGCGCGTACCTGCTGGTATTCGACCCGTTGGACGGTTCGTCGAACATCGACATCAACGCCCCGGTCGGCACGATCTTCTCGGTACTGCGTTGCCCGAACGAGTACCTGAGCCAGAACGAACCTTTGAATGAAAAGGCTTTCCTGCAGCCAGGCACCCAGCAAGTGGCCGCCGGTTACGCGATCTACGGTCCACAGACCATGCTGATCCTGACCCTGGGCGACGGCGTCAAAGGCTTCACCCTGGACCGTGAAATGGGCAGCTTCGTCCTGACCCACGAAAACATCACCATTCCTGAAGCCACCCAGGAATTTGCCATCAACGCCTCCAACCAGCGTCACTGGGAAGCTCCGGTGCAGCGCTACGTCGGCGAGCTGTTGGCAGGCGATGAAGGTCCGCTGAAGAAGAACTACAACATGCGTTGGGTTGCCGCGATGGTCGCCGACGTGCACCGCATCCTGACCCGTGGCGGTCTGTTCATGTACCCACGCGACAGCCGTGAGCCGTCGAAGCCGGGCAAACTGCGCCTGATGTACGAAGCCAACCCGATGTCGTTCCTGGTGGAACAAGCGGGCGGCGCGTCCACCGACGGTCACCAGCGTATCCTCGACATTCAACCGGAAGGCCTGCACCAGCGCGTGGCGGTGTTCCTCGGTTCGAAAGAAGAAGTGGCCCGCGTCACGGCTTACCACAAGGAATAAACCATGACCGCGCCCTGGCAGCCGTTGCTCGAATGGTGGTTCGGTACAGCCGAAACCTCCAGGGCAATCGCGGCTGACAAGGGCAAGTTGTGGTTCGGCAAGCGCGACAGCCAGGACCTCGAAGCGCGCGAGCGTTTCGGGGACTGGGTCGAGCAGGCACTGGCCGGCGGATTGACCGAATGGGCGCAACGCCCCGAAGGTTGGCTGGCACTGGTGCTGTTGCTCGATCAACTCCCGCGAATGATCTTTCGCGATTCTCCCAAATCCTTTTCCGGTGATCTCAGGGCGCAAGCGCTGGTGGCGCAAGGCATTGCTGCGGATTTCGATCGGCAATTGCAGCCAATCCAGCGCGTGTTCATCTATCTGGTGCTTGAGCATTGCGAGCACCTGGCGGTGCAGAACGAATGCATCTCGCGTTACATCGACCTGCTGGCGCAACAGCCGGAGGAGGATAGGGCGCTGTTTGCCGATTACCTGGATTACGCCGAGAAGCATCAGAAAGTGATCGCGCAATTCGGGCGGTTTCCGCATCGCAATGCGGTGTTGGGCAGGGAGTCTACGGCTGAAGAATTGGTGTTTCTGTCGAAACCGGGTTCACGGTTTTAGTCTTTTGGGGCGGCTGATGCCGCCATCGCCAGCAGGCTGGCTCCCACATTTGATCTGTGGCGTTCACAAATCCCCTGTGGGAGCTAGCCTGCTAGCGATTGTGCCAGTGGCAGCACCTTAGATCCTGAAACTACCCACCAACTGCTTCAACCGCGCCGCCTGCTGTTCAAGATCCGCACACGCACGCAAGGTCGCCTGCAAGTTCTCCACACCTTCCTGGTTCAATGTGTTGATCTCGGTGATGTCGACGTTGATCGATTCCACCACGGCTGTTTGCTCTTCAGTGGCCGTGGCCACCGACTGGTTCATGCCGTCGATCTCACCGATGCGCTGGGTCACGCTGCCCAGGCGTTCACCGGCCTGGTTGGCAATGCCGACGCTGCTTTCGCTCTGGCGCTGGCTGTCGGTCATGATGCCCACCGCTGCGCGCGCACCGACTTGCAACTCTTCAATCATCGTTTGCACTTGCTGCGCGGAATCTTGCGTGCGGTGCGCGAGGTTGCGTACTTCGTCGGCAACCACCGCGAAACCGCGCCCGGCTTCACCCGCTCGTGCAGCTTCGATGGCGGCGTTGAGCGCCAGCAGGTTGGTTTGCTGAGAGATGCTGGTGATCACTTCCAGAATCTGCCCGATGTTCACCGTGTTGCTGTTGAGCGTCTCGATGTTGCCGCACGAATCGCTGATCTTGGCCGACAGCTGTTGCATCGCCGCGATGGTTTTATCCACCACTTGCTGGCCGTCTTCGGCCAGACTGCGGGCATCGCTGGAGTGCTGCGAGGCGAGGGCGGCGTTCTGGGCGATTTCCTGGGCGGCGGCACCGAGCTGGTTGATCGCCGCGGCAACGCTGCTGGTGCGCGAGGCTTGTTGGTCGGAGTTGTACATCGACGAGTTGGAGGCTGCTACAACCCGCAGGGCGACTTCGTTGACCTGGCCGGTGGCCGAGGACACTTCGATGATGGAGGTGTGAATGCGTTCGACGAAACGGTTGAACGACAGGCCCAGCGCGCCGAACTCGTCGTGGCCGTGAATGGTCAGCCGTTTGGTCAGGTCACCTTCGCCTTCGGCGATGTCGTGCATGGCGCGGCCCATGGTCAGCAACGGCTGCATCAACAGGCTGATCAGCATGCCCAGCAGCGCGATGATGATCACCACGGCAATCACCATGGCGATGATTGCCGAGGTGCGGAATTCACTGAGCATCGAGAACGCCGTGTCCTGGTCGAGCACCAGTGCCACGTACCAATCCGCCGACGGTACACCGTTGACGTGAGTAAAGGAGATGAACTGGCGCTTGCCGTCGATCTCGACCTCTTTCATGCCCGGGCTGACTTTTGGCGCACCGTTGGGATAAGCCTCGGTCAGGTTCTTGAGTACCAGTTTGCTGTCCGGGTGGATCAGGATCTTGCCGTCGGCACCGACAATGAACGCATGGCCGTGACCGCCAAAATTCAGTGAGTTGATGATCGCACTGACGCTGGACAGGTCGATGTCCGCACCGGCGACACCGATCATTTGCCCTTGGCGCTGCACCGGAGTGGCCACGGTGATTACCAGTTTGCCGGACGAAGCGGCGATGTACGGTTCGGTGACGATGGTCTGTTGCGCACTGTTGGCCGCCTTGTACCAGCCCCGGGCGCGTGGGTCGTAGTCTGGCGCGCGGTTGCCGGCCGGGACCGAGAACATCACACCGTCGGCGCCACCGAAGTAGCTCAGCTGGAAGTTGCCGGTGTAGGCGGGCAAATCGATGATGCGTTTAAGGCTAGGGGTCGCATTGCCATCGGCACTGACCTGCTGGGCCATCGATTGCAGCAACTGCATGCGGCTTTCCAGCCAGGTCTGGATGTTGCTGGTGGTCAGGCTGCCGAGTTCCTGCATCGACGCGTCTGTGCTGCTGCGCAAGGTTTGCCGTTGGCGATAGTCGTTGAACAGGATGAAACAAGCGAATGCGACGGCCACCACGAGGGCGGCAGCCAGCAAAATCTTGTGGCTGAACTTCATGTTTCGGGTCATTGGATGAGCTACCGCAGAAAATCTGGTCAACAAAGGGGGGCAATGGCCACGGACGTGGCTTTGCGTTGCATTTGTGTCGACTGGGCGGCACCAAAGATTAGGCGGATTTGCGCAAATCCGACGAAATACTCAATAGCCATGCAAAGTGCTTGATTTTCCGGGCAAGGGCAGACGAGCGGCCCAACAAATAGGCACTCGGGCAGGGAACCAGATTGGGGTTTTCTCTTCTAAGGTTCTGCTTGGCAGTCATGCCATTCCCCATCGCCCCTGGAGTTCACATGTCGCTGCGATCCATCGCCCTGCTTTCGTTCTGCGTGTTGTTGGCTGCGTGCAGCAAGGTCAATCAGGAAAACTACTCCAAGCTTTCGGCCGGCATGGCCAAGGCCGAGGTTGAAACCCTGTTGGGCAAACCCGCCGATTGCTCCGGCGCGCTCGGCATGTCCAGTTGCACCTGGGGCGACAAGAACAGCTTTATCAGCGTGCAGTTCGCCGGTGACAAAGTGTTGATGTTTTCCGGCCAAGGCCTGAAGTAAACCGGGGCGACGTGCCCACGGGAGAAAAACAATGAAGCGGTTATTGATAATGCTTTTTGCCGGCCTGGTATTGGCCGGCTGTGCCACTTCTGGCCAGGATCCGTTGGCGCCCAAGACTGCCAACAGCGTCAACCTCAAGCGCTACCAGGGCACCTGGTACGAGTTGGCCCGTCTGCCGATGTATTTCCAGCGCGACTGCGCGCAATCCGAAGCCCATTACACGCTGTTGCCCGATGGCAATGTTGCGGTGTTGAACCGCTGCCTGACTGCGCAGTGGCAATGGGAAGAGGTCAAGGGCACGGCCTATCCACAGGTGCCGGGCAAAACCGACAAATTGTGGGTCGAGTTCGATACCTGGTTTTCGAGGTTGATTCCGGGTGTTGCCAAGGGCGAATACTGGGTGCTGTATGTCAGCGATGACTACAAGACAGCCATAGTCGGCGACCCAAGCCGCAAGTACCTTTGGTTGCTGTCGCGCACGCCGACCGTGAACGGTGTGGTGCGTGAAGAACTGCTGAGCAAGGCGCGTCAGCAGGGTTACGACACCACGCGACTGATCTGGCGGGCGTCGGATACGCAGATGGCCAAGACCTCGAACTAGCGGTGTGACTCAAAAAAAGATCGCAGCCTTCGGCAGCTCCTACAGGGATCAACTGATTCTGCAGGAGCTGCCGAAGGCTGCGATCTTTTGCTTTTAACCTAGAAGTTCGCGCAGGACTTGAGTGAAGGCGCGGTTGCTCTCTTCTTCATCAGCATGTCGGCCATCTCGTACGACCCACTGCCCATTCACCAGCACATCGCGCACCTGACGATCGCCACCGGCAAACAGCCAGCGATTCAAAATCCCGTCACCACTGGCCGTTGCCAGATACGGATCGTTGCCGTCCAGCACCAGCCAATCCGCACGCTTGCCAACCTCCAACGCACCAATCGGCTGCCCCAACGCCTGCGCGCCGCCATCGAGCGCGGCATCAAACAGCGTGCGCCCGACCATCGGCTGATCCGCGCCATACAAGCGGTTGCGCCGCTGGTCACGCAGACGCTGGCCGTATTCCAGCCAACGCAATTCTTCCACCACGCTCAACGACACATGGCTATCGGACCCGATGCCCATGCGCCCGCCCTGAGCGAGGAAATCCACCGCCGGGAAAATCCCGTCGCCCAGGTTGGCTTCGGTGGTCAGGCACAGGCCGGCAATGGCGCGGCTCTTGGCCATCGACGTGACTTCTTCCGGGTTGGCGTGAGTCGCGTGGACCAGGCACCAGCGCTGATCGACCTCGACATTCTCGTACAGCCATTGCAACGGACGTCGGCCGCTCCAGCTCAGGCAGTCGTCGACTTCTTTCTGCTGTTCGGCGATGTGAATGTGCACCGGGCACTGTTTGTCGCTGGCCGCCAGCACTTCGCTGATCTGCTGGGGCGTGACCGCCCGTAGCGAGTGGAAACACAACCCGAGCGACTGCGCCTTTTGTTGCGCCAGGACGGGTTGCAACCGCGATTGCAGCTTGAGGTAATTTTCGGTGCTGTTGATAAAGCGGCGCTGACCTTCGTTCGGTGTCTGGCCGCCGAAACCTGCGTGGCTGTAGAGCACCGGCAACAGGGTCAAACCGATACCGGCCGAACTGGCGGCCTGGCTGATGCGCAGGGCCAGTTCGGCCGGGTCGGTGTAAGGCTGGCCATTGAGGTCATGGTGCACGTAATGAAATTCCGCCACCGAGGTGTAACCGGCCTTGAGCATTTCGATGTACAGCTGACGGGCGATGACGCCGAGTTGTTCCGGGCTGATTTTTCCGACGAGGCGATACATCAAATCGCGCCAGGTCCAGAAACTGTCGTTCGGATTGCCCGCCACTTCCGCCAGCCCGGCCATGGCCCGCTGGAAGGCGTGGGAGTGCAGATTCGGCATGCCCGGCAGTAGCGGACCGCTCAACCGCTCGGCGCCGTCTGCATGGGAATCGGCCTGGATATGGGTCAAGACGCCGTCGGCGCTGACCTCAAGACGTACATTGTTGGCCCATCCACTAGGCAGCAGCGCGCGTTCGGCAAAGAAGGCGGACATGGTTCAGCACCCCATCGTGTGTTATTTGTATATACATATACAGACGTTTGCCTGCCCGGTAAACTCCGGCAAGCTAGCGATATTCACTAAACGACCAAGGATTAACCGTGCCGACTCCGCCTCCAGTTTCTCCGTTGGCCGCGAACATGGGCGACAGTCCGGCGCCCTTGTACGCCCGCGTCAAACAGATGATTACCCAGCAAATCGACAGTGGTAACTGGCCGCCACACTATCGCGTGCCGTCGGAAAGCGAGCTGGTCAGCCAGCTTGGCTTCAGCCGCATGACCATCAACCGCGCCCTGCGCGAGATGACCGCCGATGGCCTGCTGGTGCGCATGCAAGGTGTCGGCACGTTCGTCGCCGAGCCGAAAAGCCAGTCTGCCCTGTTTGAAGTGCACAACATCGCCGACGAGATTGCGTCCCGTGGACATCGTCACACCTGCCAGGTGATCACCCTGGAAGAAGAGGCCGCCGGTTCCGAGCGCGCCCTGGCCCTGGACATGCGCGAAGGGCAGAAGGTGTTCCATTCGTTGATCGTACATTTCGAAAACGGCATTCCGGTGCAAATCGAAGACCGTTTCGTCAATGCGTTGGTGGCGCCGGAATACCTCAAGC
Source organism: Pseudomonas azerbaijanoccidentalis (assembly GCF_019145495.1). Taxonomy (GTDB): domain Bacteria; phylum Pseudomonadota; class Gammaproteobacteria; order Pseudomonadales; family Pseudomonadaceae; genus Aquipseudomonas; species Aquipseudomonas azerbaijanoccidentalis. Next base: position 140,860 of record NZ_JAHSTU010000012.1, read on the forward strand.
AGGACTTCACCCTGCAAACGCCTTACGCCTACCTAAACCAGGTCGCGCCGCTGACCGAAGGCGAACACGTGGTCGAGGCCATTCTGGCTGAGCCGTCCGAGTGCAAATTGCTGCAGATTGAAAAAGGCGAGCCGTGCCTGCTGATCCGTCGCCGCACCTGGTCCGGGCGTCAGCCGGTGACGGCGGCTCGATTGATCCACCCCGGTTCCCGTCATCGTCTGGAAGGTCGGTTCCATAAATGAGCAGTCTGAACGTTTTACGTGCCGTCGATTACCCACGCATGCCATGGAAAAACGGCGGCGGCAGTACCGAAGAAATCACCCGCGATGCCGGTACCGGTCTGGATGGGTTTGGCTGGCGCCTGTCGATTGCCGACATTGGTGAGTCGGGCGGCTTCTCCACCTTCGCCGGGTATGAGCGGGTGATCACCGTGTTGCAGGGCGACGGCATGACGCTGACCGTGGATGGTCAAAGCACCCGCCCACTGTTACCGCTCGATCCGTATGCATTCAGTGGTGAGAGCAAGGTTTCCTGCACATTGCTGGGCGGCCCGATTCGCGATTTCAACCTGATCTACGCGCCGCAGCGATACAGTGCGCGGTTGCAGTGGCTAAGTGGTGAACAGCGGTTCTTCAGCTCGGCGGGCACGGTGTTGGTGTTCAGTGTCAGCGAAGCATTGGAAGTGAAGGTCGGTAACAGTGCTTCGCAGCTTGGTCGGCATGATTGTTTGCAACTGGGCGGTAACACCGGTCTGCTGGACGTATCCGTCAATGGCGCCTGCTGTGTGATTGAGCTGGCTGCACGCTGATTCAAAATCCTTAAAAGATCGCAGCCTTCGGCAGCTCCTACATTGGAATGCGTACATTCTGTAGGCGCTGCTGGAGGCTGCGATCTTTTGCTTTTCAGCGTTCCCCAAAGCGCACCACTTTGTTACCGAACGCCCCAGCGTGGCGCAAAACCACGCTCAAGTAACAGCGCGCACTCTCCCCGGAAAATCCCCCCGAAAAATTTCATCTTCGCCAGAACCCGTGTTTCAGGCGCTTTCCAGCCATTTCAGAATTTTTCTTGAATGCTCATCCAACAAGTTGGCCGCTTGATTGCATATGCTTGTATGTACAAGTAAAGACGTATGCGTATGAGTCACGAAGACTCAACCGTCGTCCACTGATTCGCCGGTGTGCACTGATGCCCATCGGCTTGCTCGCCCACTGCCTGGGTTGGTTTTGGATTGATTGCTGAGGAGTTCTTTTCGTGACTAAATTTCGTGACGTTGAAATCCGCGCTGCCCGCGGTAACAAGCTGACCGCCAAGAGCTGGCTGACCGAAGCGCCGCTGCGCATGCTGATGAACAACCTCGACCCGGAAGTCGCCGAGAACCCTAAAGAACTGGTGGTTTACGGTGGTATCGGTCGTGCGGCACGTAACTGGGAATGCTACGACAAGATCGTTGAAAGCCTGACCAACCTGAACGACGACGAGACCCTGCTGGTGCAATCCGGCAAGCCGGTCGGCGTGTTCAAGACTCACACCAACGCCCCGCGCGTACTGATCGCCAACTCCAACCTGGTTCCACACTGGGCGAGCTGGGAGCACTTCAACGAACTCGACGCCAAAGGCCTGGCCATGTACGGCCAGATGACCGCGGGCAGCTGGATCTACATCGGCAGCCAGGGCATCGTCCAGGGCACCTACGAAACCTTCGTCGAAGCCGGTCGCCAGCATTACAACGATGACCTCAAAGGCAAGTGGGTACTGACCGCTGGCCTGGGCGGTATGGGCGGCGCTCAACCACTGGCAGCAACCCTGGCCGGCGCGTGCTCGCTGAACATTGAATGCCAGCAGGTCAGCATCGATTTCCGCCTGAAAAGCCGCTATGTCGACGAGCAGGCGACCGACCTCGACGACGCGCTGGCTCGCATCGCCAAATACACCAAAGAAGGCAAAGCGATTTCCATCGCCCTGCTGGGTAACGCGGCTGAAATCCTCCCGGAACTGGTCAAGCGCGGCGTGCGCCCGGACATGGTCACCGACCAGACCAGCGCCCACGATCCGCTCAACGGCTACCTGCCGGCCGGTTGGACCTGGGACCAGTACCGCGAACGTGCCAAGACTGAACCAGCCGCTGTCATCAAAGCCGCCAAGCAATCGATGGCTGTGCACGTTAAAGCCATGCTGGACTTCCAGAAAATGGGTGTGCCGACCTTCGACTACGGCAACAACATCCGCCAGATGGCCCAGGAAGAAGGCGTGGAAAACGCATTCGACTTCCCAGGCTTCGTACCGGCTTACATCCGTCCGCTGTTCTGCCGTGGCATCGGCCCGTTCCGTTGGGCTGCATTGTCGGGCAACGCCGAAGACATCTACAAAACCGACGCCAAGGTCAAAGAGCTGATCCCGGACGACGCCCACCTGCACAACTGGCTGGACATGGCCCGTGAGCGCATCAGCTTCCAGGGTCTGCCGGCACGTATCTGCTGGGTTGGCCTGGGCCTGCGCGCCAAGCTCGGCCTGGCATTCAACGAAATGGTCCGCAGCGGTGAGCTGTCGGCGCCGATCGTTATCGGTCGCGACCACCTGGACTCCGGTTCGGTCGCCAGCCCGAACCGTGAAACCGAATCGATGCAGGACGGTTCCGACGCTGTGTCCGACTGGCCACTGCTCAACGCTTTGCTGAACACCGCAAGCGGCGCGACCTGGGTTTCCCTGCACCACGGCGGCGGCGTCGGCATGGGCTTCTCCCAGCATTCGGGCATGGTGATTGTCTGCGACGGTACTGACGAAGCGGCCGAGCGTATCGCTCGCGTTCTGCACAACGACCCGGCAACCGGCGTTATGCGTCACGCCGATGCCGGTTACCAGATCGCGATTGACTGCGCCAAGGAACAAGGCCTGAACCTGCCGATGATTACTGGCAAGTAATGCTTGCCCTGTAGGAGCTGCCGAAGGCTGCGATCTTTTGAACTTGATCCTTTAAAGGCAAAAGATCGCAGCCTCGTTTCACTCGACAGCTCCTACGGGGGATTAAACCAACCCAGAATAACAATCCACAGAGGTTGAACCATGGCTGTTAACAGCGAACGTGCAGGCAACAAACCGTTGATCGAGAAGCGCTCGATCGACTACATCCCGGAAGCGGAGAGACACGGTCGTCTGTTCAGCCAGTTCACCTTGTGGATGGGTGCCAACCTGCAGATCACCGCGATTGTCACCGGGGCCCTGGCCGTGGTGCTGGGCGGTGATGTGTTCTGGTCGTTGATCGGTTTGCTGATTGGGCAATTGCTCGGCGGCGGCGTGATGGCGCTGCATGCCGCGCAAGGTCCCAAGCTTGGCCTGCCGCAGATGATCTCCAGCCGTGTGCAGTTCGGTGTGTATGGCGCGGCCATCCCGATCGTCCTCGTGTGCTTGATGTACCTCGGTTTCACCGCAACGGGCACGGTACTTTCCGGCCAGGCGCTGGGCCAGCTGTTTGGCGTCAGCGACAGCGTCGGGATCCTTCTTTTTGCCAGCGTCATCGTGCTGGTCACGGTGCTCGGTTATCGGGTGATCCACTGGATCGGCCGTGTCGCCAGCGTCATTGGCGTGATTGCCTTCGTTTATCTGTTCTGGCGCCTGATGAGCCAGACCGACGTCGGCGCACTCCTGCAAATCCGCCACTTCAGCTGGAGCAGCTTCCTGTTGGCGGTGTCGCTCGCGGCCTCCTGGCAGATCGCCTTCGGCCCCTACGTGGCTGACTATTCGCGTTACCTGCCGAGCAAGGTTTCTTCAGTGAAAACCTTTTTCGCCGCTGGCGCAGGTTCGGTGATTGGCGCGCAGGTGGCGATGGTCCTCGGCGTGTTCGCTGCCGCTTCGGCAAACGGGCAATTCGCTGGTCACGAAGTGGCCTACATCGTAGGCCTGGGCGGTACCGGTGCCACCGCTGCGTTGCTGTACTTCAGCATCGCGTTCGGCAAGGTCACCATCTCCACACTGAACTCCTACGGCAGCTTCATGTGCATCGCGACCATCATCAGCGGCTTTCGTGGTGACCTGAAGGTAACGCGCTTGCAGCGTCTGGTCTTCGTGCTGGCCATCGTCGGTGCTGCAACCCTGATGGCGTTGCTCGGTCAGCACTCGTTCCTCGGTGCGTTCAAGTCGTTCATCCTGTTCTTGCTGGCGTTCTTCACGCCATGGAGCGCGATCAACCTGGTGGACTACTACTGCATCACCCGCGAGCGCTATGACGTGCCGGCACTGGCCGATCCGAATGGTCGCTACGGTCGTTGGAACCTTCTCGGTATCAGCGTCTATGTTTTCGGTGTGCTGGTGCAGTTGCCGTTCATTTCCACCAAGTTCTATACCGGCTCAATGGTCGCGGCCCTGGGTGATGTGGATATTTCCTGGATCATCGGCCTGGTGCTGCCCGCCGCCGTGTATTACGTGTGTGCAAAAAAATGGCACGGCAGCGTGCCCGATCAATTGATTCTGCCGGTCGAGCAGGTCAGCGTTGAACAACCAACAACAAGCGGGGCTGGTCGCGCTGCGGCGCAGGCCTGAGTGGACGTGGATAGGGCTGGATGCCTCTTGACTGCCGTAAGCCAATTCATGATTAGGAGCGTCAATACAATGAAATCGAACAAGACCCTGCTGACCACATTGCTTTCCATGGGCCTGCTGGCCAGCGCCGGCGCCACCCAGGCGGCGGGTTGGTGCGAGTCGGGTAAACCGGTGAAATTCGCTGGCCTGAACTGGGAAAGCGCCATGCTCCTGACCGACGTGATGCAAGTCGTGCTGGAGAAAGGCTACGACTGCAAGACCGACAGCCTGCCGGGTAACTCCATCACCATGGAAAACGCCCTCAGCAGCAACGACATTCAAGTGTTCGCCGAAGAGTGGGTTGGCCGCAGCGAAGTCTGGAACAAGGCCGAGAAGGCCGGCAAAGTCGTCGGCGTTGGCGCACCTGTAGTGGGCGCCATCGAAGGCTGGTACGTGCCGCGCTACGTGATCGAAGGCGACGCCAAGCGCAAGCTGGAAGCCAAGGCCCCGGACCTGAAAAACATCGCCGACCTGGCCAAATACTCCGCCGTGTTCAAAGACGCGGAAGAGCCGGCCAAGGGTCGCTTCTACAACTGCCCGGCCGGCTGGACCTGTGAGCTCGACAACAGCGAAATGCTCAAGAGCTACGGCCTGGAAAGCACCTACACCAACTTCCGCCCGGGCACCGGCCCGGCACTGGATGCCGCTGTGCTGTCGAGCTACAAGCGTGGCGAGCCGATCCTGTTCTACTACTGGTCGCCAACGCCGCTGATGGGCCAGATCGACGCGGTGAAACTCGAAGAAAAGCCGGGCGTGAACAAGACCGTGACCATCAAGGTCGGCTTGTCCAAGACCTTCCACGAAGAAGCCCCGGAACTGGTGGCGGTGCTGGAAAAGGTCAACGTGCCAATCGACCTGCTGAATCAGAACCTGGGTCGCATGAGCAAGGAACGCATCGAGTCGCCAAAACTGGCCAAGATCTTCCTGAAGGAACATCCTGAAGTCTGGCACGCGTGGGTGAGCGAAGACGCAGCCAAGAAAATCGACGCGGCCTTGTAGGTTGAGTTTCTCCGGCTGTCGGCAGCGGCAGCCGGACGCTTGATCGCAAACCCTTGATTGAGAGTCTCTTATGTTTCCCGAAAGCTTTACCTTTTCCATCGCCGACTGGGTCAACGGTTGGGTCGATTCGCTGGTGACCAACTACGGCGACGTCTTCCGCAGCATTTCCGACACCCTACTGTGGGCCATCGTCAATCTCGAAAGCCTGCTGCGCGCAGCGCCATGGTGGTTGATGCTGGCCATCGTCGCCGGCGTGGCCTGGCACGCGACCCGCAAGGTGGTGACCACCGCCGTGATCGTCGGTCTGTTGTTCCTGGTGGGCGCCGTCGGCCTTTGGGACAAACTGATGCAGACCCTGGCGCTGATGATGGTGGCGACGGTCATTTCGGTGCTGATCGGCATTCCGCTGGGCATCCTCTCGGCGCGCAGCAATCGTCTGCGTTCGGTGCTGATGCCGCTGCTGGACATCATGCAGACCATGCCGAGCTTCGTGTACCTGATCCCGGTGCTAATGCTGTTCGGTCTGGGCAAGGTCCCGGCGATTTTCGCCACGGTGATCTACGCCGCGCCGCCGCTGATCCGCCTGACCGATCTGGGCATTCGCCAGGTCGACGGCGAAGTGATGGAAGCCATCAACGCCTTCGGCGCCAACCGCTGGCAGCAACTGTTCGGCGTGCAACTGCCGCTGGCCTTGCCGAGCATCATGGCGGGTATCAACCAGACGACCATGATGGCCCTGTCGATGGTGGTGATTGCCTCGATGATCGGTGCCCGTGGCTTGGGTGAAGACGTGCTGGTGGGGATTCAGACCCTCAACGTCGGACGCGGCCTTGAAGCCGGTCTGGCGATCGTGATTCTGGCAGTGGTGATCGACCGCATTACACAGGCGTACGGTCGGCCACGGCATGAGGTGAGCAAATGAACAACGCAACCGTGAGCAAGATCGAAGTCAAAAACGTCTTCAAGATTTTCGGCAACCGTTCCAAGGATGCGCTGGCCATGGTCGGCCAGGGCAAGACCAAGGAGCAGGTGTTGTCCGAAACCGGCTGCGTGGTTGGGGTCAACGACCTGTCGTTGAGCATCGGCAGCGGCGAAATCTTCGTGATCATGGGCCTGTCGGGTTCCGGCAAATCCACGCTGGTACGCCACTTCAATCGCTTGATCGACCCGACCAGCGGCGCGATCCTGGTGGACGGTGTGGACATCCTGCAATACGACATGGAAGCCCTGCGCGAATTTCGTCGCCGCAAGATCAGCATGGTGTTCCAGAGCTTCGGCCTGCTGCCGCACAAGAGCGTGCTGGACAACGTCGCCTACGGCCTCAAGGTCCGTGGTGAAAGCAAAGCCCTGTGCAGCGAACGCGCCTTGCACTGGATCAATACCGTGGGCCTCAAGGGCTACGAAAACAAATACCCGCACCAGCTGTCGGGCGGCATGCGCCAGCGTGTCGGCCTGGCCCGCGCACTGGCGGCTGATACCGACATCATCCTGATGGACGAAGCCTTCAGCGCCCTCGACCCGCTGATCCGCGCAGAGATGCAGGACCAGTTGCTGGAACTGCAAAAGACCCTGCACAAGACCATCGTCTTCATCACCCACGACCTCGACGAGGCCGTGCGCATCGGCAACCGCATCGCGATCCTCAAGGATGGCCGCCTGATCCAGGTCGGCACACCGAAAGAGATCCTGCATTCGCCGGCGGATGAATATGTCGACCGGTTCGTGCAGCGTCGGGCGGCGGTGGTTTAAGGCTCCAAAAGATCGCAGCCTCCGGCAGCTCCTACAGAAGCGAGCCGTACTCGATGTAGGAGCTGCCGAAGGCTGCGATCTTTTGATTTTGTTTAGATGAGGTTAAAGATGTCCCAGGCTGAAAAAATCGTTATCACCCAAGCGCAGGTCACCTGGCAGGACGTGGTCGCCGTGGCCCGCGATGGCGCACAGCTCGAACTGTCGGCGCCGATCTGGGCGCGCATCGAAAACGCTCAGGCCATCGTCCAGCGTATCGTCACCAGCGGTGAACGTGCCTACGGCATCAACACCGGCCTGGGCGCGCTGTGCAACGTCTCGCTGCAGGATGAACAACTCAGCCAATTGTCGCGCAACACCTTGCTCAGCCATGCCTGCGGCGTAGGCGCGCCATTGCCCGACGAGCAGACGCGCTCGATCATGTGCGCCGCCGTCGTCAACTACAGCCATGGCAAATCCGGCCTGCATCGTCAGGTGGTCGAAGCACTGCTGGCGCTGCTCAACCGTGGCATCACCCCGCAAGTACCGTCCCAGGGTTCCGTGGGCTACCTGACTCACATGGCGCACATCGGCATCGCGCTGTTGGGCGTCGGCAATGTCAGCTATCGCGGGCAAGTTGTTTCCGCGCAACAGGCGCTGGCCGAAGAAGGTCTGCAACCGGTCAAGCTGGGTGCCAAAGATGGCTTGTGCCTGGTCAACGGCACGCCGTGCATGACCGGCCTGAGCTGCCTGGCAATTGCCGACGCCACGCGCCTGCTGGAATGGGCCGACGTGATCGGCGCCATGAGTTTCGAAGCCCAGCGTGGGCAGATCGACGCGTTCGACGCCGAGATCATCGCGCTCAAGCCGCACCCTGGCATGCAGCAGGTTGGCATCAACCTGCGCGCCTTGCTCGACGGCAGCGAAGTGATCGCCCAGAGCAAAGGCATCCGCACTCAGGACGCCCTGAGCATCCGCTCGATCCCGCAGGTGCACGGCGCCGCGCGCGATCAGCTGGTGCATGCGATCAAGCAGATCGAAACCGAACTCAACAGCGCCACCGATAACCCATTGGTGTTGGGCACCGCGGACAACTACCGCGTCGTTTCCCAAGCCAACCCGCACGGCCAGTCCGTGGCCATGGCAGCGGACCTGCTGGCCATCGCCATGGCGGAAATCGGCTCCATCGCCGAGCGTCGCCTGGACCGTTTGATCAACCCGCACGTCAGCGGTCTGCCGGCATTTCTGGTGGCCAACCCCGGGGTGAATTCCGGGATGATGATCGTGCAATACGTCGCCGCTTCGCTGTGTGCGGAAAACCGTCAGCTGGCGCAACCGGCTGTGCTGGATAACTACGTGACTTCGGGCTTGCAGGAAGACCACCTGAGCCTGGGGACCAACGCCGCGCTGAAGCTGCACCGCGCCCTGGAAAACTGCACGCAGATCCTCGCCATCGAATACTTGTTGGCGGCCCAGGCGTTTGAATTCTTGAAAGAACAACGTTTTGGCGCGGGCACCGATGCCGCATGGCGTCTGCTGCGTGAGCGGGTGCCGGCCTACGATCAGGATCGCTGGCTGGCGCCGGACATTGCCGCCGCTGCCGGTGTGTTGAAAGAAGCAAATTTGCTGCACAAGACATTGCCGAACCTGAACTGATTTCTACATAAGCCAGCGTGCCAAGGCGCCAGCCCCCCAAAAGGTGGGAAGCGACGGACAACGGACATCTCCGGAGCGTCTGGTTAGTTAATAAAAACTCTCAAAAGGAGAATGAACGTGACTGCGCTTAATTTGATCCCCGGCCAACTGACCCTCGCTCAACTGCGTGACGTGTATCAGCAAGCGGTGAAACTGACCCTCGACAACAGCGCTTCGGCGCAGATCGAAGCCAGCGTTGCCTGCGTGGAACAGATCCTCGCCGAGAACCGCACCGCTTACGGCATTAACACCGGTTTCGGCCTGCTGGCCTCGACCCGCATCGCCAGCGAAGACCTGGAAAACCTGCAGCGCTCGCTGGTGCTGTCCCACGCTGCCGGTGTCGGTCAACCGATCAGCGATGACCTGGTGCGGCTGATCATGGTGCTCAAGGTCAACAGCCTGAGCCGTGGTTTCTCCGGCATCCGCCGGGTGGTGATCGACGCGCTGATCACCCTGATCAACGCCGAGGTTTACCCGCACATTCCACTGAAAGGTTCGGTAGGTGCTTCCGGTGACTTGGCGCCACTGGCCCACATGTCGCTGGTACTGCTGGGCGAAGGCAAGGCGCGTTACAAAGGCGAGTGGATGGAAGCCACCGAAGCGCTGAAAGTCGCCGGTCTGACCCCGCTGACCCTGGCCGCGAAAGAAGGGTTGGCGCTGCTTAACGGCACGCAAGTATCCACCGCGTTTGCCCTGCGTGGTCTGTTCGAAGGCGAAGACTTGTTCGCCGGCGCCCTGGCTCTCGGTGGCCTGACCGTTGAAGCGGTATTGGGCTCGCGCTCGCCGTTTGACGCGCGCATCCACGCTGCCCGTGGCCAGAAAGGCCAGATCGACGCCGCTGCCGCTTACCGCGATCTGCTGGGCGAGCGCAGCGAAGTCTCTGACTCCCATGAAAACTGTGAGAAGGTGCAAGACCCGTACTCCCTGCGCTGCCAGCCGCAAGTCATGGGCGCGTGCTTGACCCAGTTCCGTCAGGCGGCCGAAGTGCTGGCCGTCGAGGCCAACGCGGTCTCCGACAACCCGTTGGTTTTCGCGGCTGAAGGCGACGTGATTTCCGGCGGTAACTTCCACGCCGAGCCGGTGGCCATGGCCGCAGACAACATGGCGTTGGCCATCGCTGAAATCGGCTCCCTGAGCGAGCGCCGTATCTCGCTGATGATGGACAAACACATGTCGCAACTGCCGCCGTTCCTGGTGGCCAATGGAGGCGTTAACTCCGGCTTCATGATCGCCCAAGTGACCGCTGCCGCACTGGCCAGCGAGAACAAGGCCCTGTCCCATCCGCATTCGGTGGACAGCCTGCCGACCTCCGCCAACCAGGAAGACCATGTGTCGATGGCTCCGGCTGCGGGCAAGCGTCTGTGGGAAATGGCCGAGAACACACGCGGGATTCTCGCGGTGGAATGGCTGGCGGCGGTGCAGGGCCTGGACCTGCGCAACGGTCTGAAGACGTCGACGAAGCTGGAAAAGGCTCGCGCCATTCTGCGTAAAGAAGTGCCGTTTTATGAGAAGGACCGGTTCTTTGCACCGGACATCAATGCGGCCAGCGAGTTGTTGGCGTCGCGTTGCCTGAACGAACTGATCGCGGCCAAGTTGCTGCCTAGCCTTTAATGGATCCCCTGTAGGAGCTGCCGCAGGCTGCGATCTTTTGATCTTGCATTTAAAGATCGCAGCCTCGTTGCACTCGACAGCTCCTACAGAGGAATGCATACCCTGTGGGAGCGCGATCAGATTTTGAATTTTGTGGAGACTAAGGGATGAAAACCCTCTGGCAACACTGCCACGTCGCAACCATGGCGCAAGGTGTCTACTCGATCATCGAGGACGCGGCGATCGTGACGTCCGGTGCGCTCATCGAGTGGATCGGCCCGCGCGCTGAACTGCCGGCGGGCGAGTACCCGGCCGTCAACGATTTGAACGGGGCCTGGGTTACGCCGGGCCTGATCGACTGCCACACCCACACGGTGTTCGGCGGTAACCGCAGCGGTGAATTCGAGCAGCGCCTGCAAGGCGTCAGCTACGCGGAAATTGCCGCTGCCGGGGGTGGCATCGCCAGCACCGTACGTGCCACCCGTGCTGCAAGTGAGGACGAGCTGTTCGTCAGCGCCGCTAAACGTCTGAAAAGCCTGATGCGCGATGGCGTCACCAGCATCGAAATCAAGTCCGGCTACGGTCTGGACCTGGCCAACGAACGCAAGATGCTTCGCGTGGCCCGCCGCCTCGGTGCCGAACTGCCAGTCAGCGTGCGCGCCACTTGCCTGGCCGCTCACGCCTTGCCACCCGAATACAAGGATCGCGCCGACGACTACATCGATCACATCTGCGCCGACATGCTCCCAGCGCTGGCCGCCGAAGGACTCGTGGATGCGGTGGATGCATTTTGCGAATACCTGGCGTTCTCGCCCGAGCAGGTCGAGCGCGTCTTCATTACTGCTCAGGAACTGGGTTTGCCGGTGAAGCTGCACGCCGAGCAATTGTCGTCGCTGCACGGTTCCAGCCTCGCGGCGCGTTACCACGCGCTGTCCGCCGATCACCTGGAATTCATGACCGAGGACGACGCCATTGCCATGGCGAAATCCGGCACGGTCGCGGTGCTGTTGCCCGGCGCGTTCTACTTCCTGCGCGAAACCCAATTGCCGCCGATGGAAGCCCTGCGCAAGCACGGCGTGAAAATTGCCATCGCCAGCGACCTTAACCCGGGCACCTCGCCGGCGCTGTCGTTGCGCCTGATGCTGAACATGGCGTGCACCTGTTTCCGCATGACCCCGGAAGAAACCCTGGCCGGCGCGACGATTCACGCTGCCACGGCCTTGGGCATGGCTGACACCCACGGTTCGCTGGAGGCCGGCAAGGTGGCGGATTTCGTCGCCTGGCAAATCGATCGTCCGGCCGACCTGTGTTACTGGTTGGGCGGCGACCTGGAAAAACGCGTCGTGCGCCACGGCGTCGAAACGAGTCTGTAGGAGAGCAGTTGTGGATAAGGTTCTGAATTTCAAACAAGGCCGCGTACCGCTGCTGATCAGCATGCCTCACGCCGGTGTGCGCCTGACACCTGCGGTTGAAGCCGGGCTGATTCCCGACGCGAAAAGCCTGCCGGACACCGACTGGCACATCCCGCAGCTTTACGACTTCGCCGCCGAACTGGGCGCCAGCACCCTGGCCGCCGAGTACTCGCGGTTCGTCATCGATCTTAACCGGCCGTCCGACGACAAGCCTTTGTACGTGGGGGCGACCACCGGCCTGTACCCGGCCACGCTGTTCGACGGCATACCGTTGTTCCGCGAAGGGCTGGAGCCGTCGAAAGACGAACGCGCAACCTATCTTGAGCAGATCTGGACGCCGTATCACAACACTTTGCAAAACGAACTGGCGCGCCTGAAAGCCGAGTTCGGCTATGCGCTGCTGTTCGATGCGCACTCGATCCGCTCGATCATTCCGCACCTGTTCGACGGCAAGCTGCCGGACTTCAACCTCGGCACGTTCAACGGCGCCAGTTGCGATCCACTGCTTGCCACGCAACTGGAAGCGATCTGTGCCGGGCATCCGGACTACAGCCATGTGCTCAACGGGCGCTTCAAGGGCGGCCACATCACCCGGCATTACGGTAACCCGGCAGAAAACATTCATGCGGTGCAGCTGGAACTGGGGCAGTGCACGTACATGGAAGAGTTTGAGCCGTTCCGTTATCGGCCGGATCTGGCGGAGCCGACGCGGGTGGTGTTGAAGGAATTGCTGCAAGGGTTGTTGGCTTGGGGTCAAAAACACCACCAACGCTGAAGATCAAAAGATCGCAGCCTTTGGCAGCTCCCACAGGTGTTCGCAATGCCATGTAGGAGCTGCCGAAGGCTGCGATCTTTTTTGTCGCCTCTGTGCAAATCTCAGTCGCCACAGTTCGCTTTTACCGCTCGTCTGCTGCGTAATGTTCTGCCCACGGTGCACAAAGACACCGGCCGACAATAATCCGCTGCCGCACGAGAATGCTCCCTATGACAAGCCCCAAAGGTCTGTTCACCCGCTGTCTCTCAATCTTCTGCGGTACCGCTCTGTTGAGCGCCGGCGCCATGGCCGCTGATGACGCGTCCTGTAAAACCGTACGCATGGGCGTGGTCAACTGGACCGACGTGATCGCCACCAGCGGCATGGCCGATGTGTTGCTCAACGGCCTCGGCTACGAAAGCAAGCAAACCAGCGCCGTGCAGCAAATCATCTTCGCCGGCATCCGCGACAAGCGCCTGGACATCTTCCTCGGTTACTGGAAGCCGGCGATGGACAAGAACATCGCACCCTTCGTGGCGGCCAATCAGGTCAAGGTGATGGACAAACCAAGCCTGGCGGACGCCCAGGCCACGCTCGCCGTTCCTGACTATGTGGCAGCGGCCGGTCTGAAAACCTTCGCCGACATCGCCAGATTCAAAGACCAGCTCGGCGGCAAGATTTACGGTATCGAGCCGGGCAGCGGCGCCAACACCACGATCAAGACCATGATCGAAACCAATCATTTTGGCCTCAAGGACTTCAAACTGATCGAGTCCGGTGAAGCCGGTATGCTTGCCGCCGTTCAGCGCGCGGTGAATCGCAAGGAGTTCGTGGTGTTCGTCGGCTGGACGCCGCACCCGATGAACATCAACATGAAGATCGACTATCTGACCGGCAGCGAAGACGTTTATGGTCCGAATGAAGGCGCTGCGACAGTCTCCACCGTGACCGCGCCGGATTACGCCCAGCGCTGCCCGAACGTCAATCGTCTGCTGGAAAACCTGACCTTCACCGCTGCCCAGGAAAGCCAGTTGATGGTGCCGATCATGGAGCGCCAGACGCCTCAGGATGTCGCGAAAAAATGGCTGCGTGACCATCCGCAAGATCTGCAGCGCTGGCTGGCCGGTGTCAGCAGTTTCGATGGCAAGGACGGCGTGGCCACGGTTCAGGCGAGCCTGAAAAACTGATGGCGACCTATCCTTTATCCGAACAACTTTCGGCGTTCGTCGACAAAACCCTGAGCTTCAACAGCACCGAAAGCAGCCTGGATGGATTGCGCCAGGCCTACAGCGAGATGTGCCGGGCATTTACTCCGCCACGTCCCGCCGGGCTTTATGTCGTCGATTTTGAATTGGCCGGAGTGGCGGTGCGGTCATACCAACCGCCGGTCTCATCGTCTACCGATGCTGTTCCGTGCATCGTTTACCTGCATGGCGGCGGCTGGGTGGTAGGGGATCTGGATTCCCATGATTTCATCTGCGCGGAATTGGCCTCGACACTGGGCGTGATGGTGATCGCCGTCGATTACCGTCTGGCGCCCGAGCATCCGTTTCCGGCGGCGTTCGACGATTGCCTGAAAGTCTGGCGGGCGCTACGCACGGGGCCCTTTCAACTGGACCCAGGACGTACGCTGGTGGCGGGTGACAGCGCCGGCGGCAATCTTGCGGCTGCGCTGTGCCTGGCCTTACGCGATGCCGGTGAGCCGTTGCCGGCGGCGCAGGTTCTGATCTACCCGGGGCTGGGTGGCGATCACCGTTTAGCGTCGCGCAGTGAATGTTTTGACGCACCGTTGCTCAGCAGCAGTGATCTGGATTGTTACCACGCATTGTACTTGCGTGGCACGGCAAAGCCGGGCGCTTACGCGATGCCGCTCTTGGCCACGGATTTCAGTGGGCTGCCACCGGCATGGATTGCCGTGGCGCAATTCGATCCGTTGCGCGATGACGGCATGCTTTACGCCGAGCGCCTGAACGCCGCCGGTGTGACGGCGACCTTGTACTACGGCGAAGGGTTGATACACGGTTGTTTGCGAGCGCGGGGGCAGGCTGCCGAGGTGGATGCGTTGTACGAAACGCTGCTCAGGTATCTCGCGGAAAAACTCTGACCCTGCAAGGGCATGCTCATTGACGTAAATCGGGTTTATGATGCCCAACGGCAGAATAATAGAAGTCCCCACAGGGATGACCTCGACCCCTTACGGAGCGCGCAATGCAGACTTTGTACCCGCAGATCAAACCCCACGCCCGGCACGATCTGGCCGTCGACGCGACTCACACGCTGTATGTCGACGAAAGCGGTTCACCGGAAGGTTTGCCGGTGGTGTTCATTCACGGCGGCCCCGGCGCCGGGTGTGATGCCCAGAGCCGTCGGTACTTCGATCCAAACCTGTATCGCATTGTCACCTTCGACCAGCGCGGTTGCGGCCGCTCCACGCCCCACGCGAGCCTGGAAAACAACACCACCTGGGATCTGGTCGCCGACCTTGAGCGTATCCGTAAACACCTGGGCATCGACAAATGGGTGCTGTTCGGTGGCTCCTGGGGTTCGACCCTGGCACTGGCTTATGCGCAAACCCATCCAGAGCGCGTGCACGGTCTGATCCTGCGCGGGATTTTTCTCTGCCGTCCCCAGGAAATCGAGTGGTTCTATCAGGCCGGTGCCAGCCGTCTGTTCCCCGATTACTGGCAGGACTACGTGGCGCCGATCCCGTTGGACGAGCGTGACGACCTGCTCAATGCTTTCCACAAACGCCTGACCGGCAATGATCAGATTGCCCAGATGCACGCGGCCAAAGCCTGGTCGCTGTGGGAAGGCCGGACCGCGACCCTGCGTCCGAACCCGTTGGTGGTCGATCGTTTCTCCGAACCTCAACGGGCGCTGTCGATTGCCCGCATCGAATGCCACTACTTCACCAACAACGCCTTCCTTGAGCCGAACCAGTTGATTCGCGACATGGGCAAGATCGCGCACTTGCCCGGCGTGATTGTCCATGGCCGCTACGACGTGATCTGTCCATTGGACAACGCTTGGGAACTGCACCAGGCCTGGCCGAACAGCGAGCTGCAAGTCATTCGCGACGCCGGGCACGCCGCTTCCGAGCCGGGCATCACCGACGCCTTGGTGCGTGCCGCCGATCAGATGGCGCGACGCCTGCTCGATCTGGCCCCTGACGAAGCATGAAGGGTTTGCTGCAGCGCGTGCGTGGCGCGCGCGTCGAGGTCGCGGGCGAGGTAGTGGGTGCGGTCGAGCAGGGTCTGCTGGTGCTGGTGGCTGTCGAGCCCGACGACACGCGGGCCAGCGCCGACAAACTTCTCAATAAGCTGCTTAACTATCGAGTGTTCAGCGACGCCGAGGGCAAGATGAATTTGTCCTTGGCGGACGTGGGCGGCGGGTTGCTGCTGGTCTCACAGTTCACCCTGGC
Organism: Pseudomonas azerbaijanoccidentalis; assembly: GCF_019145495.1. Classification (GTDB taxonomy): domain Bacteria; phylum Pseudomonadota; class Gammaproteobacteria; order Pseudomonadales; family Pseudomonadaceae; genus Aquipseudomonas; species Aquipseudomonas azerbaijanoccidentalis. The sequence goes on from NZ_JAHSTU010000012.1 coordinate 157,028, forward strand.
CGCCGATACCAAGAGCGGGTTGCGCCCGAGTTTCTCGACCGCCGCCCCTCCGGCCCTGGGCGAGGAGCTTTTCGACTATTTATTAGGCAAAGCGAAACAGGTGCATGGCACTGTGGCATCAGGTAGATTCGGCGCGGATATGCAGGTGCACCTGGTCAATGACGGCCCGGTAACCTTCCTGTTACAGACCTGAAAGCGCTTGAAACATCTTTTTAAGCGTATTTCGACTGAAAACAGGCGTTTTTCCCGATAAATACTTTGTTACCCCTGATGCGTTGTAACGCGGCCTACTAGATAATCGCGCGCTACGGGGATCAGCGTTCGTTGGTCCATTTTGACTTAGGTAGAGACTTGTCTGGATCCGATTGGGGAATCATTTTGCCCCAGCGGAGTCGGAACAATGCTCGCCAACTTGGCAAGAGTGGTCTGCAGGACCGGTTTTTATGTACCGGTAACCGTACAGACCCTTTAACTGGCCGTTGGTTTTTTGATCTGTTTTCGGCGAGGGTTGCTCGTGATTGTTAGTCCCTGTAACGCACCAAAATTGTCTGCCAAACGGTTACGTAGCGCTCTGGTAGCGGGCTCTGCTCTGCTCTGCCTGTTCAGCGCCGGCCAGCTTTGGGCATTCAATCTGGATGATGTATCGGTCAAGGCAAAAGAGCTGGCCGGGCAGAAGTACGAAGCGCCGCGCAGTAACCTGCCGAACGAATTCCGCGAGATGAAATTCGCGGACTATCAGAAAATTCGTTTCCTGACTGAAAAGGCCGAATGGGCGGACCAGAAAACCCCGTTCAAGCTGTCGTTCTATCACCAGGGCATGCATTTCGACACGCCGGTGAAAATCAACGAAATCACGGCGAACACCGTCGAAGAGATCAAATACGACCCAAGTCGCTTCGACTTCGGCGATCTCAAATTCGATCCTAAGGCCACTGAACAACTCGGCTATGCCGGTTTCCGTGTGCTGTACCCGATCAACAAGGCTGACAAGCAAGACGAAATCATGACCATGCTCGGCGCGAGTTACTTCCGCGTTGTCGGCAAGGGTCACGTCTACGGTTTGTCCGCCCGTGGCATGGCAATCGACACCGCGTTGCCGTCCGGTGAAGAGTTCCCGCGTTTCCGCGAGTTCTGGATTCAACAGCCGAAGCCGGGCGACAAGCACCTGGTGATCTTCGCCCTGCTGGATTCGCCACGCGCGACCGGTGCCTATCGCCTAACCCTGCGTCCGGGCAGCGACACCATTGTCGACGTCAAGGCACAGATGTTCCTGCGTGACAAAGTCACCAAGCTCGGCGTTGCACCGCTGACCAGCATGTACCTGTTCGGCGCCAATCAGCCGTCGAAAGTGCTGAACTATCGTCGTGAACTGCACGATTCCAGCGGTCTGTCGATCCACGCCGGCAACGGCGAGTGGATCTGGCGCCCACTGAACAACCCGAAACACCTGGCCGTGAGCAACTTCTCGGTCGAAAACCCGCGTGGTTTCGGCTTGCTGCAACGTGGTCGTGACTTCAGCCACTACGAAGACCTCGACGACCGCTACGACAAGCGTCCGAGCGCCTGGATCGAACCGAAGGGCGACTGGGGCAAGGGCTCCGTCGATCTGGTAGAGATTCCGACTGCTGACGAAACCAACGACAATATCGTGGCGTTCTGGAGCCCGGAAAAGCTGCCGGAACCTGGCCAGCCGCTTGATGTCGCTTATCGTATGCACTGGACCATGGACGAAGCTTCGATTCACGCGCCGGACAGCGCCTGGGTCAAGCAGACCTTGCGTTCCACCGGTGACGTCAAACAGTCCAACCTGATTCGTCAGCCGGACGGTAGCGTGGCGTACCTGGTGGACTTCGAAGGCCCGTCGCTGGCGGCATTGCCGGCCGATGCGGATGTTCGCAGCCAGGTCAGCGTGGGTGATAACGCCGAAATCGTTGAAAACAGCGTGCGTTACAACCCTGAAACCAAAGGCTGGCGCCTGACCTTGCGCATGAAGATCAAGGACCCGAGCAAGTCCACCGAAATGCGTGCTGCCCTGGCGCAGCCTGTCGTGACGGCTGACCTGACCAAATCGGCGCTCCCGGCGTCGAACTCGTCCGTTGCCAAGGCCGACAAAGTCGCCGCCAAGCAGCAGGAGAAAACAGACAAGGAAGCCAAGCAAGCCGACGCCAAGCAGGCCGAAGCCAAGCCGGTTGCAGATGCCAAGGACAAGGCCAATACAGACGCCAAGCAGCCTGCCGCTGCTGACGCGGCCCCAGCCACACCGGAATCGGCGCCGACTGAAGAAGTCCTGACCGAGACCTGGAGCTATCAGTTGCCTGCCGATGAGTAATTCTCAAGTACAGCCAGAAACTCTTTCCGAGTATCTGGCGCATCTGCCGATGACCGACCAGCAGCGCGCGGAACTCGCGGGCTGCAAGTCCTTCAGCGAACTGCACGAACGCCTGTCGTCCTCCACGTTCGACGCCCCGAACGAGGCCGCCCAGGCTTCGGTGGGCAAGCGCCTGACCCTGAGCACCGCCGAAGAGTTGCAGGACGCCGAAATGCTGGCGCTCGACGCCAGCGGTCGGGTTTGCCTCAAGGCTACTCCGCCGATTCGCCGGACCAAGGTCGTGCCGGAGCCGTGGCGTACCAACATCCTGGTACGCGGCTGGCGCCGGATGACCGGTCGTACCAACCCGCCGAAGCCGCCGAAGGACGAACGTGTCCTGCCGGCCGCGCGCTGGCGCACCGTGGGGTCGATCCGTCGCTATATCCTGCTGGTGCTGATGCTCGGCCAGACCATCGTCGCCGGCTGGTACATGAAAGGCATCATGCCGTACCAGGGCTGGTCATTCGTTGACCTTGAAGAAGTCCTGCACCAACCGCTGCTGCAAACCGCCACGCAAGTGCTGCCATACGCGTTGCAAACCAGCATCCTGATTCTGTTCGGGATTCTGTTCTGCTGGGTGTCGGCCGGTTTCTGGACGGCGTTGATGGGCTTCCTTGAGTTGCTCACCGGTCACGACAAGTACCGGATCTCCGGCAAAAGCGCCGGCAACGAGCCGATTCCGAAAGATGCGCGCACCGCGCTGGTGATGCCGATCTGCAACGAAGACGTGCCGCGTGTATTCGCCGGTCTGCGGGCGACCTTCGAGTCGGTTGCAGCCACGGGTGATCTGGACCGTTTTGACTTCTTCGTGCTCAGCGACAGTAACGACGCCGATATCTGCGTCGCTGAACAGCAAGCCTGGCTGGACGTCTGCCGGGAAGCCGGTGGCTTCGGCAAGATCTTCTATCGCCGCCGCCGCCGTCGCGTAAAACGTAAAAGCGGCAACCTCGACGACTTCTGCCGTCGTTGGGGCGGTGACTACAAGTACATGGTCGTCCTCGACGCCGACTCCGTGATGAGCGGCGAGTGCCTGACCAGTCTGGTGCGCTTGATGGAAGCCACGCCGGACGCCGGGATTATCCAGACCGCGCCGCGTGCGTCGGGCATGGACACCCTGTATGCGCGCATGCAGCAGTTCGCCACCCGTGTGTACGGTCCGCTGTTCACCGCCGGCCTGCACTTCTGGCAGCTGGGCGAATCGCACTACTGGGGCCACAACGCGATCATCCGCATGAAGCCGTTCATCGAGCACTGCGCCTTGGCGCCGTTGCCGGGTAAGGGCGCGTTCGCCGGTGCGATCCTGTCCCACGACTTCGTTGAAGCCGCGCTGATGCGCCGTGCCGGTTGGGGCGTGTGGATTGCCTATGACTTGCCGGGCAGCTACGAAGAACTGCCGCCGAACCTGCTGGACGAACTCAAGCGTGACCGTCGCTGGTGCCATGGCAACCTGATGAACTTCCGCCTGTTCCTGGTCAAGGGTATGCACCCGGTACACCGCGCGGTGTTCCTGACCGGCGTGATGTCTTACCTGTCGGCGCCGCTGTGGTTCTTCTTCCTGGTGTTGTCGACGGCGCTGTTGGCGGTCAATACGCTGATGGAACCGCAGTACTTCCTTGAACCGCGTCAGCTCTACCCGCTGTGGCCACAATGGCACCCGGACAAGGCGATCGCGCTGTTCTCGACCACCATCGTGCTGCTGTTCCTGCCGAAGCTGTTGAGCATCATCCTGATCTGGGCCAAGGGCGCGAAAGAGTTCGGTGGCAAGTTCAAGGTGACCTTGTCGATGCTGCTGGAGATGTTGTTCTCCATGCTGCTGGCGCCGGTGCGGATGATTTTCCACACCCGCTTCGTGCTGGCCGCGTTCCTCGGCTGGGCTGCGACCTGGAACTCGCCACAACGTGACGACGACTCCACGCCATGGAGCGAAGCGGTCAAGCGCCACGGCCCGCAAACCTTGCTGGGCTTCTTCTGGGCCTTGCTGGTGATCTGGCTGAACCCGAGCTTCCTGTGGTGGCTGGTGCCAATCGTCGGATCGCTGATGCTGTCGATCCCGGTCTCGGTGATCTCCAGCCGTGTTGGTCTGGGCCTTAAGTCCCGCGACGAGAGCCTGTTCCTCATCCCTGAGGAATACAATCCGCCACAGGCCTTGCTGGCAACCGACCAGTACACCCACGAAAACCGTTACCACGCCTTGAACGACGGCTTCGTGCGTTCGGTGGTCGACCCACAGCAGAACGCCCTGGCGTGCTCGCTGGCGACCTCCCGGCACAATCAGGCCGAGCCGATTGAGTGGCTGCGGATCGAGCGGGTTCGCCATGCAATGAAGGTTGGTCCTGAGGGCCTGACCAACAACGAGCGTGTGCAACTGTTGAGCGATCCGGTGGCACTGGCTCGCTTGCATGAGCAGGTCTGGAACGAAGGTCATCCGGATTGGCTGGGTGCGTGGCGCAAGTCGGTCAAGGCTGACCCGCATGCGCCGCTGTTGCCGCTACGACCGGTGAGCTTGCAAGCCCAACCGGCCTGATAAAGAAAACCCCGCGGATCAGCGGGGTTTTTTTTGCCTTAGTAATCCCAAACCTTTGTGCAAACGAATGAGTACTTCAAGCCAGGGACTTTGCCGGGATCGCCGGTCTGTCGGTGTCAGGACCTCTAAACGCAGCGGTCTTGGCGGCCGCTAATCGCTAGCAGGCTAGCTCCCACAAGTGGACCTGTGGTGTTCACACCAATAGCTCCC
>NZ_JAHSTU010000013.1 GCF_019145495.1 Pseudomonas azerbaijanoccidentalis
GGGCAAGGGTTCATAGAACAACGCATCCCCTGTAGGAGCTGCCGAAGGCTGCGATCTATTGATCTTGCTTTCAAAGATCAAGATCAAAAGATCGCAGCCTTCGGCAGCTCCTACAGGGTCGGTGTCAGGTTTGAGTTTTGTGTGTTAGCCCCCCGGTTTTCTGTGGGGGGGTTTGGGGGGGCCGTTGGCCCTTGACTGTTGGTTCAAACATGGAGAGATCGGGATGGTTTTTTCGTCCAACGTATTCCTGTTTTTGTTCTTGCCGATCTTTCTCGGCTTGTACTACCTGAGCGGGCAACGCTATCGCAATTTACTGCTGCTGATTGCCAGCTACGTGTTCTACGCCTGGTGGCGTGTGGACTTTTTGGCGCTGTTCGCTGCGGTCACACTGTGGAACTACTGGATCGGCCTGAAAGTCGGTGCCGCAGGCGTGCGGACCAAACCGGCGCAGCGCTGGCTGCTGCTCGGCGTGGCTGTCGACCTGTGCATCCTCGGCTACTTCAAGTACGCCAACTTCGGTGTCGACAGCATCAACGCGATGATGACGTCGGTGGGCCTTGAGCCGTTCATCCTGACCCACGTGCTGCTGCCGATCGGTATCTCGTTCTACATCTTCGAGTCCATCAGCTACATCATCGACGTCTACCGTGGTGACACGCCGGCGACCCGCAACCTGATCGACTTCGCGGCGTTCGTGGCGATCTTCCCGCACCTGATCGCCGGGCCCGTGCTGCGTTTCCGCGACCTGGCCGACCAGTTCAACAACCGCACCCACACCCTCGATAAATTCTCCGAGGGCTGCACCCGGTTCATGCAAGGTTTCATCAAGAAGGTCTTCATCGCCGACACCCTGGCGGTGGTGGCCGACCATTGCTTCGCCCTGCAAAACCCGACCACGGGCGATGCTTGGCTCGGTGCGCTGGCCTACACCGCGCAGTTGTATTTCGACTTCTCCGGTTACAGCGACATGGCCATCGGCCTGGGCTTGATGATGGGTTTCCGCTTCATGGAAAACTTCAAGCAGCCGTACATCAGCCAGTCGATCACCGAGTTCTGGCGCCGCTGGCACATCAGCCTGTCGACCTGGTTGCGTGACTATCTGTACATCACGCTGGGCGGTAACCGTAAAGGCACGCTGATGACCTATCGCAACCTGTTCCTGACCATGCTGCTCGGTGGTCTGTGGCACGGCGCGAACATCACCTACATCGTCTGGGGTGCGTGGCACGGCATGTGGCTGGCGATTGAAAAGGCCCTGGGCCTGAACACCTCGCCGCGCAGCATCAACCCGATCCGCTGGGCGCTGACCTTCCTGCTCGTTGTCATGGGCTGGGTGATTTTCCGTGCCGAGAACCTGCACGTTGCCGGTCGCATGTACGGCGCGATGTTCAGCTTCGGCGACTGGTCGTTGTCGGAACTCAACGAGGCCAACCTCACCGGCCTGCAAGTGGCGACGCTGATCGTGGCTTACATGACCCTGGCGTTCTTCGGCATCCGCGACTTCTACAGCAATCAGCCGCCCGCCAAGACCAAGCCTGCGGTGAACGTCGACAACGACGGCCCGGCCGCGACCGAACCAGGCCTGATCAAAGCTGCACCCGGCGATAACCCGACGAGCATCCACCAGCCTGGCTACACCGTCGGCGTCGATGCCCAGGTGCAACCGGCCTACTGGACCGCTGACTGGTCGCGCTATGTGATGCGTGCCCTGGTGCTGCTGCTGTTCATCGCCTCGATTCTCAAACTCTCGGCGCAAAGCTTCTCGCCGTTCCTTTACTTCCAGTTCTGAGGGATCTGACCATGACCCGCTCATTACGCATCTTCTACATCGCCCTGTTCCTGGTGACGCTGCTCGCCTTGGGCGTGTGGTCGGTTCGCAGCTTCATGGGCTTCAGCACCAACGCCGATGCGACGGTGCTCAACGGCCGCTGGACCAAGGCTGTGGAAACCCACTACGACGACGAATTCCCGATCAAGCGCCTGGGCACCAACCTCTGGGCCGCGCTGGATTTCAAACTGTTCAACGAAGGTCGTCCGGGCGTGGTGCTCGGTCGTGACCAGTGGTTGTACAGCGACGAAGAATTCCACCCGACCGTCAACGAAGAGCTGAACCTGCAAGGCAACTACGCGCTGGTCGAAGGCGTGCGCCAGACCCTTAAAGAGAAAGGCGTGAAACTGGTGATGGCCGTGGTGCCCGCCAAAGTGCGCCTGTATCCGGAGCATCTGGGTGAAGTGAAACCGGCCAGCATTCACGCCAACCTTTACCAGGACTTCCACAAGCGTCTGGCTGCCGATCGCATCCTCGCCCCTGACCTGCTCGGCCCGCTGCAACAGGCCAAGCAGAACGGCCAGCAAGTGTTCCTGCGCACCGACACCCACTGGACGCCGCAAGGTGCCGAGATCGCGGCCAACCGTTTGGCCAAGACCATTGCCGACAAGTACCCGCTGAGCGGCGAGCCACAGCGCTTTGTGACCGAACCTGCGGAAACCATCACCCACAAGGGCGACCTGCGTCTGTTCCTGCCACTGGATCCGCTGTTCGAAAACCTGATGCCCAAGCAGGAACCGTTGCAGAAGCGCAATACGGTTGCCGCTGGTGATCAACCTGCCGGTGACGACGCGTTGTTCGCCAACACCGAAGTGCCGGTGGCCCTGATCGGCACCAGCTACAGCGCCAACCCGAACTGGAACTTCGTCGGTGCGCTGAAACAAGCGCTGAACAGCGACGTGGTCAATTACGCCGAAGATGGCCACGGCCCGATTCTGCCGATGCTCAGCTACCTCAAAAGCGACGCTTTCAAGAACAGCCCGCCACAGGTGCTGATCTGGGAGTTTCCTGAACGATATCTGCCTGTGAACAACGAAATCGGCGACGCCGACCCGCAGTGGGTCGCAGAGCTTAAACAAGCCGGCGCCCGCCAACAAAACGTAGCCGCAAACACTAAATCCGAGACGCCCGACCGGGCGCAAAACTGAAAGAGAGGTACACCATGACTTTCACTACAACTCCTCGTCGTCTCGCCAAAACCTTTGCACTGGTTGCCGGCATGAGCGCGCTTTCCATGCAGGCCTTCGCCGGGGGCGATGCCGCCCTCTACGGCCCGACCGCACCGAAAGGCTCATCCTTCGTTCGTATCTACAACGCCAGCAACGCCGAAGTCAGCGCCACCGTCGGCAGCACCAACCTGAGCGACGTCGCGCCACTGTCGAGCAGTGACTTCAGCTTCATGCCGGGCGGCGACTACAGCGCCAAGGTCGGCAGCCAGACGCTGCCGGTGAAACTGGCCGGCGATCACTATTACACCTTGGTCAACAACGCCAGCGGCGCGCCGCAACTGATCGAAGAACCACCGTTCAAGAACAAGCAGAAATCCCTGGTGCGCGTGCAGAACCTCAGCGACAAGCCGCTGACCCTGAAAACCGCCGACGGCAAGACCGATGTGGTACCGAACGTTGCGCCTAAAGGTCGTGGCGAACGTGAAATCAACCCGGTGAAAGTCAGCCTCGCGCTATACGATGGCACAACGAAAGTCGGCGACGTGAAACCGGTCGCCCTGGAACGCGGTGAAGCGGCCGTGCTGTACGTCACCGGTAACGGCAGCAGCCTGTCGCCGGTCTGGGTGAAACGCCCGGTCTCGACGCGCTAATTAATTTCCCGAACTGCCCCGGCTCTCTGTGGGAGCCGGCCTGCCGGCGATGCAGGCCACTCGGTTTTACGCTGTACCGAGGTGATGCCATCGCTAGCAGGCTAGCTCCCACAAAGGCCTAACCAAACGATTTTCAAGGAGTAACAACATGATTCCGGTGATCTTGTCAGGTGGTAGTGGCTCACGTCTTTGGCCGCTTTCGCGTAAGCAGTTTCCTAAACAGTTCCTGGCCCTGACCGGCGAGCACACGCTGTTCCAGCAAACCCTGGAGCGCCTGGTGTTCGAAGGCATGGACACGCCGATCGTGGTCTGCAACAAGGACCACCGTTTCATCGTCAACGAGCAGTTGGCCGCCCGCAAACTCGAAACCCAGCGCATCCTGATGGAACCGTTCGGTCGCAACACTGCGCCGGCCGTGGCCCTGACCGCGATGATGCTGGTCAATGAAGGTCGCGATGAACTGATGCTGGTGCTGCCGGCCGACCACGTCCTGGAAGACCAGAAAGCCCTGCAACGCGCCCTGGCCCTGGCCACCGTTGCCGCCGAAAACGGTGAAATGGTGCTGTTCGGCGTGCCGGCCACCAAACCGGAAACCGGCTACGGCTACATCAAATCGACCAACGATTCGCTGCTGCCCGAAGGCGTCAGTCGCGTCTCGCACTTTGTCGAAAAACCGGACGTGAAGCGCGCCACCGAGTACGTGCAATCCGGTGGTTACTTCTGGAACAGCGGCATGTTCCTGTTCCGCGCCAGCCGCTTCCTCGAAGAGCTGAAAAAGCACGACCCGGACATCTACGACACCTGCCTGCTGACCCTCGAACGCAGCCAGCAGGATCCCGACACCATCACCTTCGACGAAGCCACTTTCGCCTGCTGCCCGGACAATTCCATCGACTACTCGGTGATGGAAAAAACCCAACGCGCCTGCGTCGTGCCACTGACCGCCGGCTGGAGCGATGTCGGTTGCTGGTCGTCGCTGTGGGAAGTGAATGAAAAAGACGCCAACGGCAACGTCACCAAAGGCGACGTGGTCATTCAGGACAGCAAAAACTGCATGATCCACGGCAACGGCAAACTGGTGTCGGTGATCGGCCTGGAAAACATCGTCGTGGTCGAAACCAAGGACGCCATGATGATCGCGCACAAGGATAAGGTCCAAGGCGTGAAGCAGATGGTCAACACCCTTAACGAACAGGGCCGCACTGAAACCCAGAACCACTGCGAAGTCTATCGTCCGTGGGGTTCCTACGACTCGGTGGACATGGGCGGCCGTTTCCAGGTCAAGCACATCTCGGTCAAACCGGGCGCATGCCTGTCGCTGCAAATGCACCACCACCGCGCCGAGCACTGGATCGTGGTCAGCGGCACCGCTGAGGTGACCTGCGACGAGAACGTGTTCCTGCTGACCGAGAACCAGTCGACCTACATTCCGATTGCCTCGGTGCATCGCCTGCGTAATCCGGGGAAGATTCCGTTGGAGATCATCGAAGTTCAATCGGGCAGCTACCTGGGTGAAGACGATATCGAGCGGTTTGAAGACATCTACGGTCGTTCGACCCCGATCGAGCGTGGCGTGTCGGTGAAAACCATCGCGCAGTAAGCCTCTGTAAGCCTTAAGCCCCCGCCCAGCTCGTTGCGTCCCCTATCCGCAGCGGGTTGGCCGGGGGCTTTTTTTCAAGCAAGAGCAAAAGATCGCAGCCTTCGGCAGCTCCTACAGGAAACCGTATTCCCCTGTAGGAGCTGCCGAAGGCTGCGATCTTTTGACTTTGTTCTTCCCATCGCCAACCCCACCCACGCTTCGGTAGGATGGTCCTCTCTATTCCCGAGGTTGGTGCGACATGTTCATCGGCATCCTGCTGGTCATTACCTGGCTGATCCTGTTACTGCGCTATCCAGCCAAAGCCCTGCCCGTGTCCATGGCGGCCGCCGTGGGGCTGGGCATGGTCGCCACCTGGGTGATCTGGATGGACCACCGCGAACTCAAGCAGCTACAACGCCTGGAATTGCGCATCAGCTACGCGCCGCAACACTGCCCTGCCGACCGGCCACTGCAATTGACCATGAACAACGGCAACGACGTACCATTGACCGAACTGCGCTGGCGCGTCGCCGCTTATGCGCCGGGCGACACGGTCAATCTGGCCGACAATCAGTACACCGCCCCGCGCTATCGTGGCCCCGGCGAATTGCAGGCCGGCGGCAACTGGGAAGACTGTTTGCCGCTACCGCCACTGCGACCTGGCTACCGCCCGGAAACCCTGGAGTTTCGCGCCGAGCGATTGCAGGGTAGTTTTTCCGACTGAGCCCTCTCCCCATTTTTTGCACAAGGAATGCGCCATGCCCGTTGCGTTGATTACCGGTTGTTCCAGCGGCATTGGCCGCGCCCTGGCCGATGCGTTCAAGGCTGCCGGCTACGAGGTCTGGGCCAGTGCGCGCAAGCCTGAAGACGTTGCCGCACTGACCAGCGCCGGTTTTATTGCGGTGCAACTGGACGTCAATGACGGTGTGGCTCTGGAGCAGCTGAGCAGTCGCATCAATCAGGAACGCGGTGGCCTCGATGTGCTGATCAACAACGCCGGATATGGCGCCATGGGGCCGCTGCTCGATGGCGGTGTTCCGGCTATCCAACGCCAGTTCGAAACCAATGTATTCGCCATCGTTGGCGTGACTCGCGCGATGTTTCCGGTGCTGCGCCGAACCAGAGGGCTGGTGGTCAACATCGGCAGTGTGTCCGGTGTGTTGGTCACGCCGTTCGCCGGTGCTTACTGCGCCTCAAAAGCCGCTGTGCATGCCTTGAGCGATGCCTTGCGCATGGAACTGGCGCCATTTGGCGTGCGGGTCATGGAGGTTCAGCCGGGGGCCATCGCGTCCAGTTTTGCCAAGAATGCCGGACACGAAGCCGAGCAGTTGATCAGCGAGCAATCGCCGTGGTTTCCGCTGCGCGAAGGCATTCGTGCACGGGCGAAGGCGTCCCAGGACAATCCGACGCCGGCCAGTGAATTTGCCGCCGGATTGCTCAAGGCGGTGCAGCAGGCCAAACCGCCACGGCTGATCCGCCTGGGCAATGGCAGCCGCGCGTTGCCGTTGCTTGCCGGATTGTTGCCCAAGGGGTTGCTGGAATCGGGATTGATGAAGCGGTTCGGGTTGCGTGGGCACCTCTGAGACCGAGTCGACGCCTTCGCGGGCAAGCCCGCTCCCACATTTGAAATGCGTTCCCCTGTGGGAGCGGGCTTGCCCGCGAAGGCGCCAGAACAGACTCCACAGAATTCAAGGAATCAAACATGACCGACTACACCGAATACTTCGACGAAGTGATCCAGGCCCACGTCGCCATCGAACAATGGCTGGCCGAGGAACGCGACGCGGCTGAACTCGAACAACTGCTGACGCGTTTCTCCCCACAGTTTTCCATGGTCTCGCCCTTGGGCCGAGTGCTGGATTTTGCAGCGCTGAGCGAACTGTTCCTGCTGGCGGGCGGCAAGAAGCTTGGCTTTCGCATCGAGCTCAGCGAGTTGCGTGGCATTGCGCTTCACGAGGGCGGCGCGACCGTGAGTTATCGCGAGCAACAGACCGATGCAACCGGCCTGCATTCGGATCGCCGCTCTACAGTGGTGTTCGAAAAACAGGTGGATGGCCGCGTGATCTGGCGGCATTTGCAGGAAACCTTCTGCAAAGAGTGAACCCGCCCTTTGTAGCAGCTGCCGAGCCCGCGAGGCTGCGTTCGAGGACGCAGTCCTCGCAAAACTCTATTTTCCTGTACAAACACTTCGGCGACTGCTGCGCAGCCGAACGCAGCCTCGCAAGCTCGGCAGCTGCTACAGAGCTTGCTTCACCACCACCGTACAAGTAATCCCCGCCGCCAACAGCACCCCCTCCGGCACTTCATCAATGTGAATCCGCACCGGCACCCGTTGCGCCAGGCGTACCCAGTTGAAGGTCGGGTTCACATCGGCGATCAGCTCGCGACTTTCCGGGTTGTCGCGGTCGTAGATGCCGCGTGAAATGCTTTCCACATGCCCCTTGAGCACTTCGCCGCTCATCAGTTGCATATCAGCCTGATCACCGACACGCACGTGGGGCAGTTTGGTTTCTTCGAAGAAGCCGTAGACCCAGAACGAGTTCATGTCGACCACGGCCATTTTCGCTTCGCCGATGCGCGCGTAATCGCCGCGATGCACATTGAGGTTGGTCACGTAGCCGTCCACTGCCGCACGCACTTCGGTGCGTTTGAGGTTGAGTTCGGCGGCTTCCAGTTGTGCTTGTGCCTGTTGGTAGTCGGCCAGGGCCGAGTCAGCAAGATTGCTCGCGTCGTCGCGGTTTTCCCGGGAGATCACCAGGTTGTCCATGTCGGCACGACGATGAGCGTTGACCTTGCGCATCTCCCAACCGGCCTTGCGCGAGGCCACCAGCGACTGCGCCTGTTTGACCGCGAGCCGGTAGTGCTCAGGGTCGATCTGCATCAGCAAATCGCCTTTCTTCACCAACTGGTTATCGCGCACCGGCACGTTCACCACTTCGCCGGTAACGTCGGCGGCGACGTTGATGATGTCGGCACGCACCCGGCCGTCGCGCGTCCACGGGGTTTGCATGTAATGCACCCACAGGGTTCGGCCGATCCATATCGCAAGGGCCAGCACCAGCAAGGTTGCGAGCAGGCTGAAAAGCTTTTTCATCAGGGCATTCTCAGTGGTAGACAGTCAGCGCCATCGCGCCGAACAGACAGGTAAACAAACTCAGGCGCAGCAACGCCGGGTGCCAGAAAAAACGGTACAGGTCGAACCCGGACAGGAACCGGTCCAGCGCCCAGGCCACCACCGCTGCAATCAGGAACATCAGGGTCATGGTCGGCATGTACACGCCGTGGAAGGCGATTTCACGAGGCATGTTCAAGTCCTTCAGGCTTGGCGGTTGTGTGGGCGGCAAGCGGCGATTGCGGGTCGAGCAGCGACGTGCGGATGAAGTGCAGGTAGCTCTTCACCCGGCGCAACGCCGAGGTATCGAAGTGCGGGGCGAAAGGCTCGTCGGTGGATTGCACGCGGCTGATCGCGTGGTCGACGGCAATCAGTGCACGTTCAAGGTTGCTGTGACTTGGTTGCAGAAACAGTCGCACCAGTGAGCGCCCCATCACGCGAATCGCCTGCCGCCACGGCTGGGATTCGGCGTACGCCGGATGCACCGGCAGAACCGCCTGCTCCTTGCGCAACTCGATGATCGCGTGCCCGACTTCCAGAACCACAAACATCCAGCGCAGCAGGTTGCGCTGCACCTGTGGCTGCCCCGCCGCGAAGCCGTAGGCCTGGTGCACCAGATCGCGGGTGCGGCTCTCGAAACTCGACGCCAACCCTTTGAGTTTGCCGCTGATCGCGTACACCACTTGGCCACGCAGGTCCTGTTCCAGTCGACGCCACAACCAGCGGCTATTGGGCGGCAGAATGATCGCCCCAGCCGCCGCGCACACCAGCATGCCGAGCACCATGGCGATGTAGTCGTTGATGAAGGTGTAAGGGTTGTAGACCGTGAGGTTGTCGGGCACCGAACCGGTGCTGAAGAAGATCAGCAAGCCCAGGCCGACACCGGCGTATTGTGGCCGCGAGGCCAGGAATGAGCCCAGTACGATGACCGGCGCGAGCATTACGCACAGCAACGGAAAACCGTCGATCCACGGGAAGATGAAGAACATCTCGACGAAGCCGATCACCGCGCCGAGCAACGTGCCACACGCCATCTGGAACGCCATGCGTTTGGGGTTCGGCGTAGCGGCGGACAGGCCCACAGTGGCGGCGGCGATCAGGGTCATGGTCGCCCCGCTCGGCCACGCCGTGGCCACCCAATAGCTGCCCAGTACCACGAGGATGAACGCAGCACGAATGCCCGACGCTGCCGACACCAGCCAGTTGGTCTGCGGGGTGAACGGCTCGTCCCAGCGCTCCCGCTCGTGACTGTGATCGGCCAGAGAAGCGTGAGTCTGTGCATAACTGTGCAAATCATCGACGAAGCGATAGAGCAGTTCGTACGCCGTGTGGAAATCCAGCAGTTCGTCGTCGCTCGGTTCACTCTCCTGAAAGATCGCCCGCAGGCTGCGCACCCGCGCCGGCAACCCGGCCTTGTAGGCGCTCAGCGCCGTGACCAGACGCGCCGCATCGGCGCTGGTCAGCGCACGCCCGCTGAAGCCGTCGAGTAATTCAGCAAGGTCTTGCAAACCCGGTTTGATCGCCGCCACGGCATGATCCGTGTCATTGCTGTGCAAGCGCTCGAGCAGTTGATGCAGCGCATTGAAACGCGTGGTGACGCCCATGAATTCGCTGTTCAGGCGGCTCAATCGCCCATTGCGTCGGCGCATGTGCGGGTCTTCGAACACAGTGACACTGCGCAGCCCTTCGAGCCCGACGGCCTCGGCAATGAAGCGCACGTTGCCGGCCTCAAAAGCCTCGCGTTGACTGCGGCCACGCAAGCCGTCTGTGACGAACAAGGCAAACACCCCGAAGCGCTGATACAGGGCGTTGCGCATGGCGGCGCTGGCGGTTTGCGGAAGGATCGCAGCGCTGATCAGGGTCGAGCAGAGAATCCCCAGGGAAATTTCCAGCACCCGCCAGACCGCCGCCATGAATGCGCCATCCGGGTGAGCCAAGGCAGGCAGCCCGACCATCGCCGCGGTGTAGCCGGCGAGCACAAACCCATAGGCGCGAAAATTGCGGCAGCGCGCCGCGCCGGCCGTGCAGATACCGACCCAAATCGCCAGTGAACCGAGAAACAGTTCAGTGTTCTGCGCAAACAGGGCAATCAGCGCCACCATCACCGTCGACCCGGCCAGGGTGCCGAGAAAACGATAAAAACTCTTAGCGAATACATGGCCGCTTTGCGGCTGCATGACGATGAACACGGTGATCATTGCGGTGCGCGGCTGCGGCAATTCCAGACGCATGGCCAGCCACAGCGTGAGAAACGCCGCGATCAGCACTTTGAAAATGTACACCCAGGTCACGCCATCACTGCGCGCCCAGTCAAAGAACCCTCGGCGCCATTCCAGGGAATACAGCCAGCGCAAGGGAGCGGGCAAGGGAGTCATTCAATCCTGCTCATCAAAATTCGATAAAAACCCGGAACCTGTGGGAGCCAGCCTGCTGGCTCCCACAGGGATTACATTCACCTCAGCAGAACCGGGGTTTTCGGAGGCTGGGTTTGTTCGGCTTTCGGCACATCGTTGCCCGCCCCCAACCCACCGCCCAACGCCGTCACCAATTCCGCATGAGCACTCAATCGCGCCGCTTGAACCTGCTGTTGCACCTGCTGTTGTTTGAACAACAACGTCTGCGCGTTGAGCACGTTGAGGTAGTCGGTGAGCCCGCGTTGATAGGCGATCATCGCGATGTCGTAGGTCTGCTGCGCGGTGGCGACCGACTCGGCGGCGAAAGCCTGCTGCTTGTCCATCGACTCGCGGCGGATCAACTGATCAGAGATGTTTTTCAGCGCATTCACCAGAGTCTGGTTGTAGTGCGCCACCGCGATGTCATACCCCGCCGAAGCTTCACCCAGCTCCGCGCGCAAACGCCCGCCATCGAAGATCGGCAACGAAATCGCCGGGCCGACGCTGTAGTTGAGTTTCTTGCCGGTCAAAAACTCCTGCGCCCCGCCGCCGGTGGCCATGTAGCCGAGGCTGCCGACGAGGTCGACGTTCGGATAAAAACCGGCATGGGCGACATCGATGCCCCGCGCCTGCGCCGCCACTTGCCAGCGGCTGGCGACCACGTCCGGACGTTGGCCAAGCAATTGCGCCGGCAACGACGACGGCAGTTTCAGCGCGGCGGCCAATGACAATGTCGGGCGCTGCAACTGCGCGCCTTCGCCCGGCCCTTTGCCGACGAGCGCGGCCAATTGATTGCGGCTCAAGGCGATTTCTTCGTCCAGCGCATCGACCTGCCGATGGGTTTCCGGCAGCGGCGTTTCGGCCTGGCTGACTTCGAAATGGGTGCCGATGCCGCCGTTCAAACGCTTCTGCGCCAGCTCAAGAATTTGCTCTTGCTGCTTCAACGTCGCTTCGACAATGTCCCGCTGTGCGTAATGCAACGACAGTTCGATATAGACGCGCACGATGTTGTTCTGCAACTCGAGCTGGGCCTGACGCGCCTCGGCGACCGTCATGTGGGCCATGTCTACCGCACGCTCGGTGGCATTGCTCTCCCGGCCCCACAGGTCGAGGGCATAACTGAAACCCAGCGCAGCGTTGTTGTCCCAGGTGGTGCTGTTGGCCAAGTCACCGGGACCGTAGAACTGATCAGTGGGCCAGTTGTGCCGCTTGAGGGTCGACTCGCCGTTGATCTGCAATGACTCGGCCGCTTCGGCAACACCGGCCATCGACTTCGCTTGCCGAACCCGTGCGGCGGCCATGGCCATGGTCGGACTGCCTTGCAGCGCGAGTTCGATCCAGTGGTTCAGTTGCGGATCGCCGTAAGCCTGCCACCATTGTGCGGTGGGCCAGCGCGCATCCTGAGCAGCGCTCTGGATGGCTTCGTCGGTGGCCAGTGAATTGGCCTCCAGCGCCTTGCCCTGTGGGGCAATACCTCCGGTTCCGATGCAGCCGCTGATTGCCAGGGTTAAAGCCAAAACACTGAGCGGCGAAAGCGCTCTGCTGATGCGACGCGGCACTGCTGAAGATTCCTGAGATGGAGGGAATACCCTGTAGGAGCTGCCGCAGGCTGCGATCTTTTGATTTTTGTTTTCAAAAGCAAGATCAAAAGATCGCAGCCTGCGGCAGCTCCTACAAAGGATCGGCGCAATTCTATGGGGGGCCTTTGATGGCGATAAGCTGGGATTCCTGTGAATCTTTGTTACCGTTAACGAGATAATCCGTTTGTAGGGCTCACCGCCCCAGAAACTTCGTGTCACAATTTGCCATCGAACCCGAGAGCACCTCATGGACACTTTGCAAAACATGCGCGCCTTCAGTTACGTGGCCGAAGCCGGCAGCTTCACCGCCGCCGCCGTGCAACTGGACACCACCACGGCCAACGTCTCGCGCGCGGTCTCCAACCTGGAAGCCCACCTGCAAACCCGCCTGCTCAACCGAACGACCCGCCGCATCGCCCTGACCGAAGCCGGCAAGCGCTATTTGCTGCGCTGCGAGCAGATCCTGGCTTACGTCGAAGAAGCCGAAGCCGAGGCCAGCGACGCCCACGCACGCCCGGCCGGGCAACTGAAAGTGCACACCATGACCGGCATCGGCCAGCACTTCGTAATCGACGCCATCGCCCGCTATCGCAAGACCCACCCGGACGTGACCTTCGACCTGACCATGGCCAACCGCGTGCCGGACTTGCTCGACGAGGGCTACGACGTGTCCATCGTGCTGGCCAGCGAACTGCCCGACTCGGGCTTCGTTTCCCAACGCCTGGGCATCACCTACAGCATCGTTTGCGCCTCCCCGGCCTACGTCAAAGCCAACGGCTGCGCACAAAAACCCAGCGACCTGCTCAACCACGCCTGCCTGCGCCTGGTGAGCCCGGTCATCCCCTTGGAAAAATGGGCCTTCGACGGCCCTGATGGCCAGGAAATGGTCACCATCAACAGCTCACCGTTCCTGGTGAACTCCGCCGACGCGATGAAAACCGCGATCACCAGCGGCATGGGCGTTGGCGTCCTGCCGCTGTACGCAGCGATCGACGGCCTGCGCGACGGCACGCTGGTGCGCGTCATGCCCAACTACCGCTCGCAGGAACTCAACCTGTACGCGATCTACCCTTCGCGGCAGTACCTGGATGCGAAGATCAAGACCTGGGTGGAATATCTGCGCGGCTCGTTGCCGGAGTTGTTGGCCGCGCATCAGGCGGAATTGGCGGCGTATGAATTGAGTGGGAGTCTGGGAGGGGTTCGGGTGGCGAATTGATGTGCAAACCTGTGGGAGCGAACCGGGTATGTCTGCAAGAGATTGGTAGGCCGGCAGGCAGCCATCGCTGGCAAGCCAGCTCCCACAGGGGGATGGGTAATCCTGTCAGAGATTGATCGGCTATGAGGCCGCCATCGCTGGCAAGCCAGCTCCCACAGGGTAACGGCGTACACCTAAGCTTTTCACCACTCAACAGGCCGAGCGTTAGCTCGCCTGCCGCTTTTGATCTTGATCCACCCGCCCCCTCGGCAGGCTGAGTGGAGGTGTTTATCCGGGGGTGGGCGCGTAGCGCCGTGCGGCGCAGCCGCACACATCGAGAGGAGGTTGAAGCGAAGCCAACCGGAGGCGATGCCCCCGGATGAATGCCGGAACGAAGGAACACCGAGCCCTAGCGAGGGGCCGTACGTAAGGGGCGAGACCTTTTGGTTCCTTTTGGGGCGTTTGCCAAAAGGGACTCGCCGTAAGGGCGAAACCCTAAGCCGCCCTGACCGCAGCAACGGATATGTACCCAATCACCCCCCGCATGGTCGGCCCAGAGGCCGCCAAGGCCCAAACTGACAGCGCCGTCAGTTAGCCGTCACCTTCCCGACCCCCAAACAGGTTTATAAGGGGTGATACCCTTCAACCAAAAACCAGCCCTGGCGCCCCACTCGCATGCGAATCCAGCAAAAACCCGCCCTGCTTGTCGCCCTCCTGATCATCCTGGCAGCGCTGGGCGTGTGGTACGCCACCAAACCCGCCAAGGCAAAACTGACCACCTCCACCGCCATCCCCGTGCGCGTAGTCAGCGTCGCCGAAAAAGACGTCCCGCGCTTCGTCAGCGGCATCGGCTCGGTGCTCTCATTGCACAGCGTCGTGGTCCGCCCGCAAATCGATGGCATCCTCACCAAAATCATGGTCAAGGAAGGCCAACTGGTGAAAAAAGACGACCTGCTGGCCACCATCGATGGCCGCTCGATCCGCGCCAGCCTCGACCAGGCCCGGGCACAACTGGGCGAAAGCCAGGCACAACTGCAAGTGGCGCTGGTCAACCTCAAACGCTACAAAATACTCAGCGTCGACGACGGCGTCTCTAAACAGACCTACGACCAACAACAAGCACTGGTCAACCAACTCAAAGCCACCGCCCAAGGTAACCAGGCCTCAATCGACGCCGCGCAGGTGCAACTGTCCTACACGCAGATTCGCTCACCGGTCACCGGCCGCGTCGGCATTCGCACAGTGGATGAAGGCAACTTCCTGCGCATGACCGACGCCCAGGGCTTGTTCACCGTGACCCAGATCGACCCGATCGCCGTCGAGTTCTCCCTGCCGCAACAAATGCTGCCCACCCTGCAAGGCTTGATCAGCGACCCGCAACACGCCCAGGTAAAGGCCTACATCGGGGCCGACACCGACGGCGAAACCGGCAACCTGCTGGGCGAAGGCCATCTGACCCTGATCGACAACCAGATTAATGCCAATACCGGCACCATCCGCGCCAAGGCTGAATTCAACAACCCCGGGCAAAAGCTCTGGCCGGGCCTGCTGGTGACGGTAAAAATTCAGACAGCGCTGGATAAAGATGCATTGGTCGTACCGCCCAACGTCGTACAACGTGGCCTCGATCAACACTTCGTCTATCGCCTCAATGGCGACAAAGTCGAAACCGTGCCGGTGCAAATGGTCTATCAGGACAGCGGCCAGAACATCATCAAAGGCGTGCAGCCTGGGGATAAGTTGGTCAGCGACGGGCAGTCACGACTCAAACCCGGCTCGACGGTGCAGGTGCTGACCGACCCGCCGCAAGTGGTGCAATCGGAGCCGACACCATGAAGGGCCACGGTTCGGTTTCAGCCTGGTGCATCGATCACCCGGTGGCGACCATTCTCCTGACCTTTGCCTTGGTGCTGCTGGGCGCAATCGCCTTCCCCCGCCTGCCCATCGCGCCGCTGCCGGAAGCAGAATTCCCGACCATCCAGGTCGCCGCACAACTGCCCGGTGCCAGCCCGGAAACCATGGCGTCGTCGGTGGCCACGCCTCTGGAAGTGCAATTCAGCGCCATCCCCGGCGTGACCCAGATGACATCGAGCAGCGCCCTCGGCTCGACCAACCTGACCCTGCAATTCACCCTCGACAAGAGCATCGACACCGCTGCCCAGGAAGTCCAGGCCGCGATCAACACCGCCGCCGGCAAGCTGCCCAAGGACATGCCGAACCTGCCGACCTGGCGCAAGGTCAACCCGGCCGACAGCCCGGTGCTGATTCTCAGCGTCAATTCCTCGCTGATGCCCGGCCCGGAACTCAGCGACCTCACCGAAACCCTGTTGTCCCGTCAGCTCAGTCAGGTCGACGGTGTTGGACAGGTGGCGATTACCGGCCAGCAACGTCCGGCGATTCGCGTCCAGGTCTCGGCCGACAAACTGGCGGCCATCGGCTTGACCCTGGCCGACATCCGTCTGGCGATCCAGCAAACCAGCCTCAACCTGGCCAAAGGTGCGCTGTACGGCGAGTCGAGCATTTCAACGCTTTCGACCAATGATCAACTGTTCCACCCCGACGAATACAGCCAGTTGATCGTTTCCTACAAGGACGGCGCACCGGTTCACCTCAAGGATGTCGCCAAAGTCGTCAACGGTTCGGAAGATGCCTACGTGCAGGCCTGGGCGGGCTCGCAACCGGGCGTCAACCTGGTGATCTTCCGCCAGCCCGGCGCCAACATCGTTGAGACCGTGGATCGCATTCAGGCGGCGTTGCCGGCGCTGGAAGCGATGTTGCCGGCCTCGGTGGAGGTCAAGGTACTGATTGACCGCACCCAGACCATCCGCGCGTCGCTGCATGAAGTGGAAATCACCTTGCTGATCGCCGTCCTGCTGGTGGTGGCGGTGATGGCGTTGTTCCTGCGTCAACTGTCGGCCACGCTGATTGTGTCGGCGGTGCTCGGCGTGTCGCTGATCGCCAGTTTTGCCTTGATGTACGTGATGGGCTTCAGCCTCAACAACCTGACGCTGGTGGCGATCGTGGTGGCCGTGGGGTTTGTGGTCGACGATGCGATCGTGGTGGTGGAGAACATTCACCGCCACCTGGAGGCCGGCGACGGCATGCGCGAAGCGGCGATCAAAGGCGCCGGCGAGATCGGTTTTACCGTGGTGTCGATCAGCTTCTCGCTGGTGGCGGCGTTCATTCCGCTGCTGTTCATGGGCGGCGTGGTCGGGCGATTGTTCAAGGAGTTCGCCCTGACCGCCACCTCGACCATCATGATTTCGGTGGTGGTCTCGTTGACCTTGGCGCCCACCCTGGCCGCGCTATTCATGCGCGCACCGGTGCATAACGCCCACGCCAAACCGGGCTTCGGCGAGCGTCTGTTGGCGTGGTACGAAAAAGGCCTGCGCCGCGCCCTCGCCCATCAAAAAACCATGATCGGTGTGTTCGCGTTGTCGCTGGCCCTGGCCGTCGCCGGGTACATCTTCATTCCCAAAGGTTTCTTTCCGATCCAGGACACCGGCTTCGTTCTCGGCACCACGGAAGCAGCGGCTGACATTTCCTACGGCGACATGGTGAAAAAACACTTGGCGATGGCCGAAATCGTTGCCGCCGACCCCGCTGTCGAAACCTTCTCGCACTCGGTCGGCGTGTCCGGCAGCAACCAGACCATCGCCAACGGCCGATTCTGGATCACCCTGAAAAAGCGCGGCGACCGCGACGTCTCCGCCAGCCAGTTCATCGACCGGATCCGCCCGCAACTGATGAAAGTACCGGGCATCGTCTTGTACCTGCGTGCCGGGCAAGACATCAACCTCAGCTCCGGCCCGAGCCGCGCGCAGTACCAATATGTACTCAAGAGCAACGACGGTCCGACCCTCAGCACCTGGACCCAGCGCCTGACGGAAAAACTGCGCGCCAACCCGGCATTCCGTGACATTTCCAATGACCTGCAGCTGGGCGGCAGCATCACCCACATCAGCATCGACCGCAGCGCGGCGGCGCGCTTCGGCCTGACCGCCAGCGACGTCGACGAGGCGCTGTACGATGCGTTTGGTCAGCGGCAGATCAACGAATTCCAGACCCAGATCAACCAGTACAACGTGATCCTGGAACTGGACACCAAGCAACGCGGCAAGGCCGAAAGCCTCAACTATTTCTACCTGCGCTCGCCCCTGAGCGGTGAAATGGTGCCGTTGTCGGCGTTGGCCAAATTCGATGCGCCGACCATCGGCCCGCTGTCCATCGCCCACGACGGCATGTTCCCCGCCGCCAACCTCTCGTTCAACCTGGCGCCCGGCGTGGCGTTGGGCGATGCGGTGATCATGCTCAACCAGGCCAAGGTCGACATCGGCATGCCGGCGGCCATCAGCGGTAATTTCCAGGGCGCGGCGCAGGCGTTCCAGAGTTCGCTGGCCAGTCAGCCGTGGCTGATCCTGGCGGCGCTGGTGGCGGTGTACATCATTCTCGGCGTGCTCTACGAGAGCTTCGTGCATCCGCTGACGATCATTTCGACATTGCCATCGGCCGGCCTCGGTGCGGTGATCATGCTGTGGATCTGCGGCCAGGACTTTTCGATCATGGCGCTGATCGGACTGGTATTGCTGATCGGGATCGTAAAAAAGAACGGCATCCTGATGATCGACTTTGCCCTCGAAGCGCAGCGCAACGGTGGGTTGTCGCCGGAAGAGGCGATCTTCAAGGCCTGTATCACGCGGTTCCGGCCGATCATCATGACCACCCTCGCCGCCCTGCTCGGCGCCCTGCCGCTGATGCTCGGCTACGGCACCGGCGCCGAACTGCGCCAGCCGTTGGGGATCGCGGTAGTCGGTGGCTTGCTGGTGAGCCAGGCGCTGACGCTGTTCACCACGCCAGTCATATACTTATGGTTGGAGCGTTTATTTCATAGGCACACTCTCTCACCAGCGCCTCCGCCCACACCGGCGCTGGCGACCACAGACTGAGGCGGGGTCATGCGCGTTCTGATTATCGAAGACGAAGAAAAAACCGCGGACTATTTGCACCGCGGCCTGACGGAACAGGGTTACACCGTGGACCTGGCCCGCGATGGCGTGGAAGGCCTGCACATGTCGCTGGAAAGCGACTACGCGGTGATCGTCCTCGACGTGATGTTGCCCGGCCTGGATGGCTTCGGCGTGCTGCGCGCGTTGCGTGCGCGCAAGCAAACCCCGGTGATCATGCTCACCGCCCGCGAGCGTGTGGAAGATCGCATCAAGGGCCTGCGCGATGGCGCCGACGATTACCTGGGCAAACCGTTTTCTTTCCTTGAGCTGGTGGCGCGCCTGCAGGCGCTGACCCGTCGCAGCGGTGGCCATGAACCGGTGCAAGTGAGCATTGCCGACCTGTGGATAGATTTGATCAGCCGCAAGGCCACCCGCGCCGGCACACGGCTGGACCTGACCGCCAAGGAGTTTTCGCTGCTCAGCGTGCTGGCCCGGCGTCAGGGCGAAATCCTCTCGAAAACCGCCATTGCCGAAATGGTCTGGGACATCAATTTCGACAGTGACGCCAACGTCGTCGAAGTGGCGATCAAACGCCTGCGGGCCAAGCTCGACGGGCCGTTCGAAGAGAAACTGCTGCACACCATTCGCGGCATGGGTTATGTGCTGGAGAGCCGTGGTGTCCAGTAACTCGATTGCACTGCGTCTGAGCGGGATGTTCACGCTGGTGGCGCTGTTGGTGTTTTTGTTGATCGGTTGGGCGCTCTACCAACAGGTCGACAAGGGGCTCGGCTTGTTGCCCGAAGCCGAACTGGACGCGCGTTACAGCGTGCTCGAATCCACAGTCGGCCGCTACGGCACACCCGAGCATTGGGTGAAGATCAACAACAAGCTCAAGTTGCTCGGCGAAGAAGACAAGCGCATCAGTTTCTGGATCGTCAGCGGCGATCCGCGCTATGAATACGGCAACCCGACACCACAAATCCGCGCCTTTGCCGAAGGAGCGCTGGGCATGCGCGACATGCAACTGCCAGATCAGCCCTACCCACTAAAAGTGCTGGTCAGCCAGTTCCCGGCCAAGGATCAGCGCCCGCCGCTGCGCTTCATGATCGGCATCGACACCGAGACCTTTCACCAGACTCAACATCAACTGCTGATCGCCCTGATTGCACTGGCGATTATCGGCGTGCTGATGGCTTCGGCGCTGGGGTATTGGGTGGCACGGATTGGCCTCAAACCGTTGATCAAACTGTCCCATGAAGCCCAGCGGTTGGCGCCGCCGTTGCGCTCAGGGCGACTGCGCCTGTCGCCGCTGCCGCCGGAGCTGGATCAGTTCGTCAACGCGTTCAATTCCACACTGGAGCGGGTCGAACAGGCCTACTCGCGCCTGGAATCGTTCAACGCCGATGTCGCCCATGAACTGCGTTCACCGCTGACCAATCTCATTGGCCAGACCCAAGTGGCACTGACCCGTGGTCGCTCGGCAGAACATTACTTCGAGGTCCTGCAATCGAACCTCGAAGAGCTTGAGCGGCTGCGCTCGATCATCAATGACATGCTGTTCCTCGCCAGCGCCGATCAGGGCAGCAAGGCGACCAAGCTGACGTCGACGTCGCTGGCCGATGAAGTGGCAACGACCCTGGAGTATCTGGATTTCATTCTTGAGGACGCCCGGGTCGAGGTTCAGGTCAGCGGCGATGCCCTGGTGCGCATCGAGATCGCCCATCTGCGCCGGGCGTTGATCAACCTGTTGAGCAACGCGGTCCAGCACACCGAACCCGGGCAGGTGATTGAGGTGCGGATCGAAGCCGAGGCGCATCAGGTCAGCATCGGTGTTGCCAACCCCGGCTCGCCGATTGCCAGTGAACATCTGCCGCGCCTGTTCGAACGCTTCTACCGCGTCGACGCCTCACGCAGTAATAGCGGCAACAACCACGGGTTAGGGCTGGCGATCGTCAAGGCAATTGCGCTGATGCACGGCGGCGATGTGTTTGTGCGCAGTGACCATGGCATGAATACCTTCGGTATCCACATCCCCGTTTAACCCACCGGTCCCTGTAGCAGCTGCCGAAGGCTGCGTCCGGCTGCGCAGCAGTCGTGATAGCCGGCACCAGGATTTGTCAGGAAAACCGCGCTGACAGTATTTGCGACTGCTGCGCAGTCGAACGCAGGCTTCGCCAGCTGCTACAAGGTATCGCTATCGCCCACTGTTGCCCTTTACGCAACAGTCCTTTCATGAATCCGCTCTTTTTCCCATCGCCCGACATCCTTATCTTTGCCCGCACCAAACAGCACTTGCCAAGCAAGAAGGTTTTAAAGATGTCCAACAGTATGGGTATTGCCAGCGCTTTCGTTTTGTCCTCTTTGTTCCTGTCTCCGTTCGCCATGGCTGAAGAGTCGCAGGCCTTCGTCGCGCAAAACAGCGCACGTGCCGCTGCGTTCGAAGAGCAGCAGATCGAAATGACGGCCAAAACCCAGGAGGCCATCCAGACCCCGCAAGCATCCAGCAACCAGGCTCAAGCCCTGAAGGACAGCTGATTGCTGCGCACCGCTCCCGTTTCCCTCGACACTTTTCATCGGCTCTTCCCTTTGAAAAGTTGTCTTCAAAGCCGCTGCCATCAGCGGCTTTTTTTCGTCTGAAAGCAAAGTCGTTTGCGCGTTGTTCATTGCATTCGCCGCAACGATGGCCGCTGGCTGCTAGGGTTACTACGCTTACCCAGTCATTCCAGCAGACATCAGCCCCATGACCGAACGCCGCCCCCCCAATCCTTCCGGCCGCACCGGGCGCCCCGAGATCCTGGTCATCCTCGGCAGCAGCCTGACGGTGATCGCGATTCTCGGCATCGTGACCTTTCTGCTGATCCGCGAACATGCCAATGCCCAGGAGGCCGCCACCCGCGGCGCCACCACTGTCGCGCAACTGATCGACGCTGATGTGCTGCGCACCGTTGAGCTGTATGACCTGACGCTGCAAGGTTTGATCGCTGCGGCACAACGGGACGACCTCAAGCAGGTTTCAGCGCAAATCCGCCATCTGGTGCTCTTCGACCGCTCGACAACCGCACGTTTCAAGGGCGACATCCTGTTGCTGGACAAGCACGGCGAGGTGCTGGCCGACTCGTCATTGATCGCGCCCAAACCCGGAAACTTCGCCGACCGCGACTACTTTCTCGTCCACGCCTTCAACCGCGACAGCGGCATGTTCATCAGCCGGCCATTCAAACCTCGCTGCGATTGCGCCTACAGTGATGAATGGCAAATCAGTTTCAGCCGGCGCATTTCCTCGGCCACGGGTGAATTCCTGGGGGTGGCGGTGGCTTCGATGCGCCTGGCTTACTTCGATCAATTGTTCAACAGCCTGGACATCGGCACGGACAGCACACTGGCCATCATCAACGACGACGGCGTTCTGCTGGCGCAAAAGCCGTTTCTGGAAGGTAACTCAATCGGCAAAAGCTTCGCCGGCCGGCCCAACGTAGTGCGCATGCTGCGCGAGGGTAGTGGCAGCTTCGATGGCGTCTCCAGCGTCGATGAGCGGCCGCGGCTTTATACCTTCAGCCGCGTCGGCAACTTGCCGTTGACGGTCATCGTTGCGCTTTCCAGTGACGAAGTGTTTGCCACCTGGAACCGCACCGCCGTGGTGATCAGCGGCGCCACCGGGGTCTTGTGTATCGCGCTGCTGTGGCTGACCTGGTTGCTCTGCCGCGAATTGCGCCTGCGTTACAACGCCGAACAGGAACTGGCACAGTTGGCGGCGACCGATGCCTTGACCGGAGTAGCCAACCGTCGAACCCTCGATCAGACCCTGCGCCATGAATGGTTTCGGGCGCAACGTTCCGGCAAACCGCTGTCGGTGTTGATGATCGACGCCGACCACTTCAAGGCCTTCAACGACCGCCATGGCCACCAGGCCGGTGACCAGGCCCTGCGTGCACTGGCGGGTGTGATTAAGGCCAACGTCCACCGTCCGACCGATCTGGTGGCACGTTATGGCGGCGAGGAGTTTTCGGTGGTACTGGCAGAAACCGACAGCGAAGGTGCGCGGCAGATCGCCGAGCAAATTCGCGAGCAAGTACAGCAACTGCCGTTGATGGCGGGCGATGAACAGCCGATGTCAGTGAGCATTGGTATCAGCACATGGACGACCGCGAGTGACATCAGTCTGGAACAGTTGCTGTTCGCGGCGGACAAGGCGTTGTATCAGGCCAAGGAAGGCGGGAGGAATCGGGTGGTTGGATGATTCTGAAAGCAAAAGATCGCAGCCTTCGGCAGCTCCTACATTGGAATGCGTTCCGCTGTAGGAGCTGCCGAAGGCTGCGGTCTTTTAAGCTCAGAGGCATAAAAAAAGGCCACCCGAAGGTAGCCTTTAAAAAACTAGAGAGGTTTTTTACTTACACGGCCGCAACAGGACGCATGTAAGAGATCGGTGCAGTGCTGGCGTCTTCGAAAGTCACGACTTCCCAAGCATCTGTCTGCTCAATCAACTTGCGCAGCAGCTGGTTGTTCAATGCATGTCCGGACTTGAAGCCCTTGAACTCACCAATCAGGCTATTGCCCAGCAGGTAGAGGTCACCAATTGCATCGAGGATCTTGTGCTTCACGAATTCGTCTTCATAGCGAAGGCCGTCTTCGTTCAGTACACCATCCGCGTCGACCACAATAGCGTTTTCAACGCTGCCGCCGAGTGCGAGGTTGTGCTTGCGCAGGTACTCGATGTCACTCATGAAACCAAAGGTACGGGCGCGGCTGACTTCTTTTACGAACGAAGTGCTGGAAAAATCCACGCTTGCACTTTGTGTGCGGTCACGGAAAACCGGGTGATCGAAATCGATCTCGAAGCTCACTTTGAAACCTTCGAAAGGGACGAAAGTGGCGCGCTTGTCGCCATCTTCCACAGTCACTTCACGCAGGATGCGGATGAACTTCTTGGCGGCGTCCTGTTCTTCCAGGCCAGCCGACTGAATCAGAAATACGAAGGGTCCAGCGCTACCATCCATGATCGGGACTTCGGACGCGGAGAGCTCGACGTAGGCGTTATCGATGCCCAGGCCAGCCATGGCCGAGAGCAAGTGCTCCACCGTATCCACCTTCACGTCACCGTTGACCAGCGTCGTCGACATGGTTGTCTCGCCGACGTTAGCCGCACGAGCCGGTATCTCGACCACTGGATCGAGGTCGGCACGGCGAAAGACGATGCCGGTGTCGACAGGCGCAGGCTTGAGGGTCAGGTAGACCTTCTCCCCGGAGTGCAGACCTACACCTGTGGCACGGATAATATTTTTCAGTGTGCGTTGTTTAATCATGGCTTGGGCCGCTTCAGCGCAAATTGCGAACTGGTATCAACAAAGGCTGGCGATGATAGCAGACCACGCCTTTGCTGAACACCAATCACCTTCATAGCCCTGATACATTTCATCAATCGGCCTGACGACGCAGGAATGCCGGGATGTCCAGGTAGTCCAGATCATCTTGCGGATTCATCTTCGCGGCAGCTGCAGCACCGGCCTGAGCCTGGTTGCGCATGACGGTCGGACGGTCGAGGTCACGGTAGTTCACCGCTGGAGCTTCTTGACGAACAGGAGCTTGTTGTTGTGGCTGCGAAGCCATCGAAGTGTGAACGGTATTGTCGATAACCTTCACAGGCTTCTCGATTTTAGCGCCCAGACCGGTCGCAACGACAGTCACGTGCAGCTCGTCGCGCATGTCCGGATCGATAACGGTACCGACCTTGACCATGGCGTGCTCGGAAGCGAAGGCTTCGATGATGCTACCCACGTCGGAATACTCACCCAGGGACAGGTCAGGACCGGCGGTGATGTTCACCAGGATGCCGCGTGCACCTTGCAGGTTCACGTCTTCGAGCAACGGGTTGCGAATGGCCGCTTCAGTGGCTTCACGTGCACGGTTCGGACCGCTGGCGCAGCCAGTGCCCATCATCGCCATGCCCATTTCGCTCATCACGGTACGCACGTCGGCGAAGTCGACGTTGATCATGCCCGGACGCTTGATGATGTCGGAGATACCGCGAACGGCACCGGCGAGTACATCGTCAGCCTTGGCGAAAGCCGACAACAGGCTGGCGTCTTTACCGAGGATGGTCAGCAGCTTCTCGTTGGGGATAGTGATCAACGAGTCGACGCTTTCAGACAGCAGGCGAATACCTTCGTCGGCCAGCTGCATGCGCTTGCGACCTTCGAAAGGGAACGGACGGGTCACCACCGCAA
Source organism: Pseudomonas azerbaijanoccidentalis (assembly GCF_019145495.1). GTDB lineage: Bacteria > Pseudomonadota > Gammaproteobacteria > Pseudomonadales > Pseudomonadaceae > Aquipseudomonas > Aquipseudomonas azerbaijanoccidentalis. The sequence goes on from NZ_JAHSTU010000013.1 coordinate 24,674, forward strand.
CGGTGAGGATCCCCATTTCCTTGGCCACTTCGGCAATGATCGGCGCAGCACCGGTACCGGTACCGCCGCCCATGCCAGTGGTGATGAACACCATGTTGGTGCCCTGCAGGACTTCGGCAATGCGCTCACGGTCTTCGAGAGCGGCCTGACGACCTACTTCAGGGTTGGCACCGGCGCCCAGACCTTTGGTCACGCCAGTACCCAGTTGCAGGATGGTCCGCGCGCTGATGCTTTTCAGCGCCTGGGCATCAGTGTTGGCGCAGATGAACTCAACGCCTTCAATGTTGCTCTTGACCATATGATTCACGGCGTTGCCGCCGCCACCGCCAACACCGATAACTTTAATGACCGGGCTTGCGGGGATGTTGTCTACGAGTTCGAACATTTTCCCTCTCCTTTACGTTCTCTAGTTTTTTCGCCTACTGCGTGTATCTACAACGGTGTTGCGGTAATGCTTTAGAAGTTGCCCTGCACCCAGCTCTTGATGCGATCGAGCAAGGCGCCTTTGGGCTCTTCATTGCTGTAGCTGTCACGGCTGCCGATGCCCGAGAACGAAATGCCGTCGGATTGCTTCTGCAGGCCGTACATCAACAGGCCAACGCCTGTGGAATAAATCGGGTTGCGGACCACGTCATCCAGGCCCTTCACGCCGTGAGGCACGCCCAGGCGCACCGGCATGTGGAAGATTTCCTCGGCCAGTTCAGTGGCGCCTTCCATCTTCGCGGTACCGCCGGTCAGCACGATGCCGGCCGGGATCAGGTCTTCGTAGCCGCTGCGGCGCAGCTCGGCCTGGATCAGCGTGAACAGCTCGTCGTAACGCGGCTCGACCACTTCGGCCAGGGCCTGGCGGGACAGTTCGCGCGGTGGACGGTCGCCAACACTTGGCACCTTGATGGTTTCACCGGCGCCGGCCAGTTTGGCCAGGGCGCAGGCGTAGCGAATCTTGATTTCTTCGGCGTACTGGGTCGGGGTGCGCAACGCCATGGCGATGTCGTTGGTCACCTGATCGCCCGCGATCGGGATCACTGCGGTGTGGCGGATCGCGCCTTCGGTGAAGATCGCGATGTCGGTGGTGCCGCCGCCGATGTCCACCAGGCACACGCCCAGTTCTTTCTCGTCATCGGTCAGGACCGAATAGGCCGAAGCCAGTTGCTCGAGAATGATGTCGTCGATTTCCAGGCCACAGCGGCGCACGCATTTTTCAATGTTCTGTGCGGCGTTGACGGCGCAGGTGACCACGTGAACCTTGGCTTCCAGACGCACACCGGACATGCCCAGTGGCTCGCGGACACCTTCCTGGTTATCGATCACATAATCCTGCGGCAGGGTGTGCAGCACACGCTGGTCAGCCGGGATCGCCACGGCCTGGGCGGCGTCGAGTACGCGCTCAAGGTCGGCGGAGCTGACTTCGCGATCACGAATCGCCACGATGCCGTGGGAGTTCAGGCTGCGGATGTGATTGCCGGCCACGCCGACAAATGCCGAGTGAATGCGGCAACCAGCCATCAGCTGCGCTTCTTCAATCGCGCGCTGGATCGATTGCACGGTGGACTCGATGTTCACCACCACGCCTTTTTTCAGGCCACGGGACGGGTGCGTACCGATCCCGACGATTTCCAGCGTGCCGTCGTCCGCAACCTCGCCTACCAGCGCCACCACCTTGGAGGTGCCGATATCGAGACCGACGATCATTTTGCCGCTTTGCACGTTTGCCATGGGTCCTGCCTCTTCTTAATTCTTCGCGACAGCGGGTTGGGCTGCCGTCGGCGCTATGGGTTCCCGCCAGCCAACAGCAAGGCCGTTGGCGTAGCGCAGATCGATACGCGCAATGTTCGTAATCTGTTCTTTGAGCGTCTTGTCATAGATGGCAATGAAACGGCGCATCTTTTCCACCTGGTTGCCGCGCCCCAGCAGCAGTTCAATCCCGGGACCCGCACTGCCTGGGCCGGTGGTCAGGAACCAGCTGCCTCGTTCACGCAACTCCAGGCGTGCAATCGAGAAGCCCAGCGGTCTGAGCATCTGGCTCAGCACCTGGTATTGCTGCATCACCTGCTGTTGAGCCCGTTGTGGGCCAAACAGCTGTGGCAAGTGTTCGTAGTTCGCCAACTCGCGCGGTGTGAAAGCCTGGCCCTGGTTGTTCAACAGCGACTCGTCGCCCCAACGGGCTACCGGCAGTTGTTCCTCCAGGCGGATCACCACCTGATCCGGCCACACCCTGCGCACTTCGGCGTGGGCAATCCATGGCATCTGTTCCAGCTCGGTGCGCATGCTCGCCAGGTCGATGGTGAAGAAACTCGACGCCACGTATGGGGCAATCCGTTGCTGCACCGCTTGCTGGCTGATGTAACTCAAGTCGCCCTGTACGTTGATCTTGGTGATCGGCCGGTCGGCGTACGGCAACAAACGCTGCGCGCCTTCGTACGTACCGAACCCCAATGCCACCAGCAGCACGGGCCAGAACAGACTTTTCAGAAAACCAAAATTGGCTTTCGGCAGGCGCGCAGACATCGGCTCTTTGGCCACCATTCGGCTGGCACCCCGCGGCACCGGCTTGCGGCCGGGTACGGGTGGCTGATGTCTGATTTGAGCGCCATGCATGGTCTTAACCCCTTGGCTCTTCATTGCCGGCAACACTGGCTGCCAGAATGGCCAGGACCAGTTGCTGGAAATCCAGACCGGCGGCACGGGCCGCCATCGGCACCAGGCTGTGATCGGTCATGCCCGGTGCGGTGTTGACTTCCAGAAACCAGAACTGCCCGTCGGCGTCCTGCATCACGTCCGCCCGGCCCCAACCGGCGATACCCAGCGCATCACAGGCTTTCGCCGTGAGGTCCATGAGTTCCTTTTCCTTGGCGCTGTCCAGGCCGCACGGAATCCGGTACTGGGTATCGTTGGCGATGTACTTGGCGTCGTAGTCGTAGAAACTGTGCGTCGTGCCCAGGGCGATTGGAGGCAACACCTGGTCACGCAGGGTGGCGATGGTGAACTCCGGACCTTGAATCCATTGCTCGACCAACACTTGCGAATCGTAGGTACTGGCCGCTTTCCAGGCGTCGATCAATTCGGACGCGGAATTCACTTTGGCCATCCCGATACTTGAACCTTCATGGGCCGGTTTGACGATCAAAGGGAAGCCCAGTTCCGTGGTCGCCGAAATACAATCGGCCTCGGAACTCAGTACGGCGTGACGCGGCGTCGGAATGCCCAGGCTGTGCCAGACCTGCTTGGTGCGCAGCTTGTCCATGGCCAGTGCCGACGCCAGGATGCCGCTGCCGGTGTACGGAATGCCCAGGCATTCGAGCAGGCCTTGCATGCTGCCGTCTTCACCGCCACGACCGTGGAGGATGACGAAGGCGCGGTCGATTTTTTCGTTGAGCAAACGCTGCAACAGGTCATCGCCCACGTCGAGGCCGAACGCGTCCACGCCCGCGCTTTGCAGCGCTTCGAGAACCGCGTTGCCCGACTTCAGGGAGACTTCGCGCTCGGCACTCTTGCCACCGAACAACACGGCGACACGGCCGAAGTCCTTCGGTGCAACAGTGGAGACGAGGTTGGCGTAAGCAGCAGTCATTTCAACTTCCCCTCGACCGATGCCGCAACGGCCCCGGCGAACAACGGACTATTCAACAGTTTTGGTGCGAGGCCACCGATATCACCGGCGCCCTGGCACAGCAGGATGTCGCCGGCACGCAGCAGTGGCTTGACCACTGGCGCGAGGTCGACACCACGCTCGATGTAGATCGGGTCCAGCTGACCGCGCTGACGGATGCTGTTGCACAGCTTGCGGCTGTCGGCCCCCGGGATCGGCTCTTCGCCGGCCGGATAGACTTCCATCAGCAACAGCACGTTGGCATCGGCCAGTACATTGACGAAATCGTCGTACAGGTCGCGCGTACGGCTGTAGCGGTGCGGCTGGTAGACCATCACCAGTCGGCGCTCCGGCCAGCCTCCGCGCACGGCTTTGATCACGGCCGCGACTTCGGTCGGGTGGTGACCGTAGTCGTCAACCAGCATCACGTTGCCGCCTTCTACCGGCAGTTCGCCGTAGACCTGGAAGCGTCGGCCGACCCCCTGGAACCCGGACAGACCCTGGACGATGGCTTCATCGCTGACGCCTTCGTCGCTGGCGATGCAAATGGTCGCCAGTGCGTTCAATACGTTGTGGTTGCCCGGCATGTTCACCGAGACATCCAGCGGCTCGCGGTCAGGACGCAGCACGGTGAAGAAGGTCTGCATGCCTTGCTGGCGAACATTGATCGCGCGCACGTCGCAATCGTCGCCGAAGCCGTAGGTAACGGTCGGACGTTTGACCTGCGGGAGGATTTCACGCACCACAGGATCGTCCAGGCACACCACCGCCAAACCGTAGAACGGCAGGTTGTGCAGGAACTCGACGAAGGTTTTCTTCAGTACGTTGAAGTCACCGCCGTAGGTCGCCATATGATCGGCGTCGATGTTGGTGACCACCGCTACCAGCGGCTGCAAGTGCAGGAAGCTGGCATCGCTTTCGTCCGCTTCGGCGATCAGATAGCGGCTGGTGCCAAGCTGGGCATTGGTGCCCGCTGCATTCAGACGACCACCGATAACGAACGTCGGGTCCAGGCCACCGGCGGCGAACACCGAGGCGATCAGGCTGGTGGTGGTGGTTTTACCGTGGGTACCGGCGACGGCGATGCCGTGGCGGTAGCGCATCAGTTCAGCCAGCATTTCTGCACGCGGGACCACCGGGATGCGGCGCTCCAGTGCAGTGGCGACTTCCGGGTTGGACGTGTTCACGGCGCTCGACACCACCAGCACGTCGGCGGCGGCAGCGTTCTCGGCACGGTGGCCAATGAAAATCTGGGCGCCAAAGGATTCCAGGCGCTCGGTGACCGGCGAAGCCTTGAGGTCGGAGCCGGACACTTGATAGCCCAGGTTCAACAACACTTCAGCAATCCCGCACATGCCCACACCGCCGATGCCGACGAAGTGGATGCGGCGGATGCGGCGCATCTCCGGTTGCGGCATGGCTTTCTGATTCTCAACCATGGGCCACCTCCAAACAGGTATCGACCACGTTACGGGTAGCATCGGGTTTGGCCAGGCGGCGTGCCGCAGTAGCCATTTCTTCGAGTCGTTGCGGTTGCATCAGGACCTCTGTCAGGCGAGCGGCAAGATCCGCTGCGCCAGTCGTTCTTTGCGGCATCAGGAAAGCAGCGCCTTCCCGGGCCAAATAATCGGCGTTGCGGGTCTGGTGATCGTCGATGGCGTGGGGCAAAGGCACCAGCATCGAGGGCAGACCGGCGGCGGCCAGTTCACTGATGGTCAGCGCGCCTGCGCGACATACCACCAGGTCGGCCCAGCCATAGGCTTGGGCCATGTCTTTGATGAAAGGCTGCACTTGCGCCTCGACGCCAGCCGCGCGATAGCGCTCTGCAGTCACTTCATCGTGGTTTTTGCCGGCCTGATGGAACACGTCCGGACGCAGGTCGGCAGCGACTTGCGACAGGGCTTCAGGCAGCAACTTGTTCAACGGTTCTGCGCCCAGGCTTCCGCCGAGGATCAGCAAACGCGCCTTGCGCCCAGCCAGGGCTGGACGCGATGTTTCGAGGAACAGCTCGGTGCGCACCGGATTACCGGTGGTCCGACGGCTGTTCGACAGGGTAAAGGTGTCGGGGAACGCTTCACAGACTCGGGCGGCCAACGGCACCAGCAACCGATTGGCGGTACCGGCCACGGCGTTCTGTTCGTGAACGATCACTGGCACACCGGCCAGTTTCGCCGCGACACCGCCAGGACCGGTCACATAACCACCAAAACCGACCACGCAGGCTGGCCGCAACCGACGGATGATCGCCCGCGCCTGCCAGACCGACTTGAGCAACATGAACGGTGCCTTGAGCAGGGACAGTTTGCCCTTGCCTCGCAAACCACTGGCGTTGATCCGGTGCAACTCAATGCCGGCCGCCGGAACCAGATCGTTTTCAATGCCGCGCGGCGTACCCAGCCAGTGCACGGTGTAGCCGCGCGCCTGAAACTCACGGGCACAGGCCAGCGCCGGGAACACGTGGCCACCGGTGCCGCCCGCCATGATCAATACGTTAGCGCCCATGGGTCGGCTCCTCGGCGAAGTCGCTCTCATGGAACTCCATCTCTTCACTGCCCAAATGGGTTCGACTCTCCCACTCAATGCGCAGCAACAAACCGAGACAGGCACAGCAGATCACCAAGGAACTGCCGCCATAACTGAGGAACGGCAGCGTCAGACCTTTGGTCGGCAGCAGACCGACGTTCACACCGATGTTGATCAGGAACTGACCAATCCACAGGAACGACAACCCATAGGCAACATAGGCGGCGAAGAACTGCTTGGCCTTCTCGGCCCACAAGCCGATGTACATGCCGCGGATACACACGAAGACGAACAATGCGACGGTGCACAGCGAGCCGACCGCACCCAGTTCTTCAGCCAATACCGAGAACACGAAGTCGGTGTGGGCTTCCGGCAGGTAGAACTGTTTCTGCACGCTGTTGCCCAGGCCCACGCCCAGCCATTCACCACGACCGAACGCGATCAAGGCTTGGGACAGCTGGTAACCGGCGCCAAACTGGTCGGCCCACGGGTCGGCAAAGTTGGTCAGACGCGCCATTCGATAAGGCTGCATCTGAATCAACAGCACCACGGCCCCGACGGCCAGCACCACCATCAGGGAGAAACGGAACAACCCGACCCCGCCCAAAAACAGCATCGCCGCCGCAGCGCCCATCATCACGACGGTGGCACCGAAGTCGGGCTCCATCAGCAAGAGGCCCGCCATGGGCAGCAGCACGATGAACGGCTTGAAGAAACCCATCCAGCTTTCACGCACTTCTTTCTGACGACGCACCAGATAACCGGCGAGGTAGATCACCACGAACACCTTGGCGATCTCGGAAGGCTGAACGTTGAAAAAACTGAAGCCGATCCAGCGCATCGAACCGTTCACTTCACGGCCGATGCCCGGGATGATCACCATCACCAGCAAACCGAATGCCCCCAGCAGCATCAACCAGCCCAGGCGTTGCCACGTGGCGATCGGGATCATCATCGTGACAATGCAGGCCCCCAGGCCAAGCACCACATAAATAAGGTGGCGAATCATGTAATACAGGGCACTGCCCGACTGCACGGCGGCCACTTCGGTGGAGGCCGACGCAATCATGATCAGGCCCAGGCCGAGCAACGCCAGGCAACCGGCGAGCATCGGGAAATCAAGGTCGATACCGCGCCCGGTGATCAGTGGCGATGGGTAAGGCTTGATGATGTTCAGCAGGCTCATGCCAGTTCCTCCACAGCTTGGACGAACTGGTGACCACGGTCTTCGTAGTTCTTGAACATGTCGAAACTGGCACAGGCTGGCGACAGCAACACCACGTCACCCGCTTGGGCAGCGGCGCGGCATTGCGCAACGGCTTCAACCAAAGAGCTTGCACGAATCAGCGGAACTGCATCGCCAATGGCCTCGCCGATCTTGTCGGAGTCGCGACCCATCAGGATCACGGCACGGCAATTGGCCGCCACCGGATCGCGCAGGTCCTTGAACTCGGCTCCTTTGCCATCGCCACCGGCGATCAGCACGACCTTGCCGTCGATGTCTGCGCCCAGGCCTTCGATAGCTGCCAATGCAGCACCCACGTTGGTGGCTTTGGAATCGTTGTAGTAACCCACGCCATCCAGGTCACGGACCCACTGGCAGCGATGCTCAAGCCCGGCGAACGTGCGCAGAGCCGAGAGCATGGCATCGAACGGCAAGCCGACGGCATGGCCGAGCGCCAGGGAAGCCAGGGCATTGGACTGGTTATGTGCGCCGCGAATTTTCAACTCGCGCACTGGCATCAGGTTCTGGAATTCGAAGGCCAGGTATTTTTCGCCGTCTTCTTCACGAATGCCGAACGCCTTGAAATCGGGTTTGCTCAAACCGAAGGTCCAGCACGGCTGACCCTCGCCCATCAGCGGACGGCTCAGGGCGTCCTGACGGTTGACCACGAACTGCCTGGCGCCACGGAAGATCCGGTGCTTGGCCAGGTGATAAGCCGGCAGACCGCTGTAGCGGTCCATGTGGTCTTCGCTGATGTTGAGTACGGTCGCCACTTCGGCGTTGAGCTGATCGGTGGTTTCGAGCTGGAAACTCGACAACTCCATCACGTACAACTCGATGTCGTCGCTGAGCAGGTCCAGCGCCGGCGTGCCGAGGTTGCCACCGACGGCGACACGTTTGCCGGCCGCTGCCGCCATCTCGCCGACCAGCGTGGTCACGGTGCTCTTCGCGTTGGAACCGCTGATGGCCACGATCGGCGCCTTCGCGTTACGCGCGAACAGCTCGATGTCACCGGACAGTTTCACGCCACGGGCGGCGGCAGCCTGCAGGGCCGGGGTCGCCAGCGCCAGACCGGGGCTCACGTAGAGCTCGTCGGCACGGCACAGGAATTCGACGTCCAGCTCGCCACAACGCACTTCCACGTGCGGATAGTCACGCTTGAGCGTGGCCAGTTCCGGTGGATTTTCCCGCGTATCGGCCACGGCAAACGCCACGCCCCGGTTCGCCAGGAAGCGAACCAGGGACATGCCGCTCTTGCCGAGGCCGACAACGATGCGGAAGTGGTCAGAAGCGATCAGAGACACGAATTTCTACCTCAGCTTCAGGGTGGCAAGGCCGACCAACACCAGAATCACGGTGATGATCCAGAAACGGACAATCACGCGCGGCTCGGGCCAGCCCTTGAGTTCAAAGTGGTGGTGAATCGGCGCCATGCGGAATACGCGGCGACCGGTCAGTTTAAAAGAGGCGACCTGAATGACGACTGACAGGGTTTCCATCACGAACACACCGCCCATGATGAACAGGACGATTTCCTGACGGACGATCACCGCGATGGTGCCCAGGGCTGCGCCCAACGCCAGTGCGCCGACATCACCCATGAAGACTTGCGCCGGGTAGGTGTTGAACCACAGGAAACCCAGGCCCGCACCGATCAATGCGCCGCAGAACACGATCAACTCGCCCGCGCCCGGCACATAAGGAATCAACAGGTACTCGGCGAATTTCACGTTACCCGACAGATAGCAGAAAATGCCCAGGCCACCACCGACCATCACGGTCGGCATGATCGCCAGGCCATCAAGGCCATCGGTCAGGTTGACCGCGTTGCTCGAACCGACGATCACGAAATAGGTCAGGACGATGAAACCGGCGCCCAGCGGAATGCTGTAGTCCTTGAGCATCGGCAGGATCAGCGTGGTTTCCACCGGCGTGGCAGCGGTCATATAAAGGAAGATCGCTGCGCCCAGGCCGAACACCGACTGCCAGAAATACTTCCAGCGGCTTGGCAGCCCACGGGAGTTCTTCTCGATCACTTTGCGGTAATCGTCCACCCAGCCGATGGCACCGAACAGCAGGGTCACCAGCAGGACAACCCAGACGTAGCGGTTGCTCAAGTCAGCCCACAACAGGGTGCTCACGCCGATGGACGACAGAATCAGTGCGCCGCCCATGGTCGGTGTACCCGACTTGGACAGGTGAGATTGCGGACCGTCGTTACGAACGGACTGGCCGATCTGACGGTTCTGCAAAGTGCGGATCATCCACGGGCCATAGCACAGCGACAAAACCAGCGCGGTCAGTACACCAAGAATCCCGCGCAGGGTCAGGTACTGGAAGACCGCGAAGCCTTTGTGGAACTGTTGCAGATACTCCGCTAGCAGCAGCAGCATTAATGTTTCTCCAGACTGGACCCGCACAAAGCGGCGACGATGTTTTCCATCGCCGCGCTGCGCGAACCCTTGATCAAAATGGTGGTGTTTGTATCTTGCTCGGCGCCCAGGGCCTTGATCAGTTCAGCCTGCGTGCTGAAATGAAAGGCCTGTGGACCGAAAGCGTTGACGGCGAGAACCATCATTGGCCCGACGGCGTACAGCGCAGAAACCTTGCCACGGGCGTACTCGCCCACGTCGCGGTGCCCCTGCTCCGCCCAATCGCCCAACTCGCCGATATCCCCGAGCACCAGAACGGTGCGCCCGGAAAAGCCGGCGAGTATATCAACGGCGGCGCACATCGAGGTGGGGTTCGCGTTGTAAGTGTCATCAATCACGCGCATGCCATTGGTGGCCAGTTGCGCGACGGTGCGCCCCTTGACCGGCTGCACCGCGCCAAGGCCGGTGGCGATGCCGAACAACGACACACCCAGAGCATGGGCGGCAGCCGCAGCGGCCATGGCGTTGGCCACGTTATGCGTGCCGAGCAGGTTCAGTTGCACACGTTCCGCACCTTCAGGGCTGTGCAGGTTGAATGCCGGGCAGCCACGGGCATCGGTGGCCAGGTCGCTGGCGTAGAAATCGGCGCTGCTGTTGCTCAAGGCGAACGTCAGCACTTTGCGATCGCCGGCGCGCGCCTTCCAGATACCGAACGCCTTGTCGTCGAGGTTGAGAACGGCGACGCCATCGGCGTCCAGCCCTTCGATGATCTCGCCCTTGGCTTCAACGATTTTTTCAGGCCCGCCGAACTCGCCAACGTGGGCGGTCCCGGCATTGTTGAGAATGGCCACGTGGGGTTTGGTCATGGCCACGGTGTAGGCAATTTCACCCAGACGCGAAGCGCCGAGCTCGATCACGGCAGCGCTGTGTTCCGGCGCCAGTTCGAGCAGGGTCAGCGGAACGCCGAGGTCATTGTTCAGGTTGCCACGGGTCGCCAATACCGGACCGCGCGTGCGCAGGATGCTTGCGAGCATTTCCTTGACCGTGGTCTTGCCGCTGGAACCGGTGACCGCCGCGACTGGCTGGGTGAACGCGGCGCGGTTCAACGCACCGAGTTGCCCCAGCGCCTGACGCGTATCGCTTACCAACAATTGCGGCAACGTGCTGTCAGCCACTTCGCGCTCGACCAATGCCGCCACGGCGCCTTTGGCAGCCACGTCATTCAGATAATCATGACCATCAAAACGCGGGCCGGCCAAGGCAATAAACAGTTGGCCCGGCTTGATCGCACGGCTGTCGATGCTGACACCGTCGAAGCTGGCATCGGCAGATACCAGGCGTGCATTCAGCGCGCCGGTCAGTTCGCTCAGTTTCAAGGCTTTAAGCATGGGCCACCTCCCACGCGGTCAAGGCATGATCGGCCTCGACCAGATCGGAGAAGGCATGCCGTTCGCCGTTGATTTCCTGATAGTCCTCATGCCCTTTGCCGGCCAGCACGATCACGTCGTCCGCGGACGCACCAGCAATCAACTGGGCAATTGCCTGGCCACGGCCAGCGACGAAGGTGACGTTATCCACAGCCGAGAACCCGGCGCGGATGTCGTCAAAAATCACCGATGGATCTTCAGTACGCGGATTATCGTCGGTGACCAGCACGCCATCGGCCAGACGCTCGACCACTTCTGCCATCAGCGGACGCTTGCCGCGGTCACGGTCGCCGCCACAGCCGAACAGGCACAGCAGCCGCCCTTTTGCGTGCGGGCGCAACGCCGTCAGGACTTTTTCCAACGCATCCGGGGTGTGCGCGTAATCGACCACCACCAGCGGCTGGGAACCACCGCCAAGGCGTTGCATGCGACCGGCCGGGCCTTCGAGTTTCGGCAGAACCTTGAGAATTTCGTCCAGCGCGTAATCCAGACCGAGCAACGCACCGACTGCGGCCAAGACGTTGCTCAGGTTGAAGCGACCGAGCAAGGTGCTGCGCAGATGGTGCTCACCCTGCGGCGTGACCAACGTGGCGCGCACACCTTCGTCGTCGAACTGCGCTTCGCGGCAATAGAGGTAGGCGCTGCTGTCGAGCAGGCTGTAAGTGATCAACCGCGATTCACGTTTTTCAGCGGCCAGTTGCCGGCCGAAATCGTCGTCGAGGTTTACCACCCGGCACTTCAAATCATTCCAGGCGAACAGTTTGGCCTTGGCTTCGCCGTAGGCCTGCATGGTGCCGTGGTAATCCAGATGATCGCGGGACAGGTTGGTCATCACCGCCACATCGAACGCCAATGCAGTGACTCGGCCTTGATCCAGACCATGGGAAGAGACTTCCATGGCAACGGCTTTGGCGCCGGCCTTTTTCAGGTCGCCCAAGGTCGCTTGCACGGCAATCGGGTTCGGTGTGGTGTGCAGGCCGCTTTCCAGCGCGCCGTAGAAACCGGAACCCAATGTGCCGACGATGCCGCAGTGCTGACCGAGCAGATCCAGCGCCTGGGCCACCAGTTGAGTCACGCTGGTCTTGCCGTTGGTGCCGGTCACGCCGATCAGGTTCAGATGATGGCTCGGCTCCCCATAAAAGCGACCGGCAATGTCCGACAGTTGCGCGGCCAGGCCTTTGACCGGAATCAATGGCACGTCAGTGATCGGCAGCACAGTGGCGCCTTCCACTTCATAAGCCACGGCAGCAGCGCCGCGCGCCAGTGCGTCGGCGATGTGTGCACGGCCATCGAATTTGCCGCCCGGCACGGCGAGGAACAAATCACCGGCGCGCACGTTGCGGCTGTCGAGTGCCAATTCACGAATCAACAGATCGTGGCCGGCGTGGGGGAAAATCTTGTTCAAACTTAGAGACATCAGCCGCGCCCTCCATTGGCTTTCAGTGGAACGACCGGCGTCGCGTTCGCTTGTTGAGTAGGTGGCAGGTTGTCCGGGGTGACGTTCATCAGACGCAGGGTGCCGGACATCACGCGGCTGAACACCGGCGCCGATACCAGACCACCGAAGTAACCGGCCTTGGTCGGTTCATCGATTACAACCACGATGGCGTAACGCGGATCGCTCATCGGGCCGAAACCGGCGAACAGCGAACGGTAGGAGTTTTCGGCGTAGCCCTTGGCACCCACCGAGGTTTTCCGCGCAGTACCCGACTTGCCGCCCACGTGATACGCCGGCACCTGCGCACGGAACACGCCGCGCGGAGCCTCGATCACTTGTTGCAACATGGTTTGCATGGTTTTCGCGACTGCTTCGGGCAGCACTTGCGTCGTTTGCGGCGCTTTGTCGGTTTTGATCAGTGTCAGCGGCGCGAGGCGGCCGTTGTTGGCCAGGGCCGAGAAGGCGTGAACCAACTGGATCGCGGTCACGGAAACGCCGTAGCCGTAGGACAGCGTCGCGGTTTCGGCCTTGCGCCATTCGCGGTAGTTCGGCAGGTTACCGACGCGCTCGCCGGGGAAACCGAGACCGGTGTCCTGGCCGAGGCCGACTTTCTGTGCCAGACGGAAAATCGTCTCGCCACCGATATCGAAGGCGATCTTACTCATGCCGACGTTACTGGAATTGATCAGGATGCCGGTCAGATCGAGCACCGGACCTTCTGTCTTGGACACGTCCTTGATGGTGTACTTGCCAATCTGCAACGAACCCGGATACACCTCGACGGTGTCGCTCGGTTTCCAGCGCCCGGTCTCGATAGCAGCACTCATGGAGATCGCTTTCATGGTCGAACCCGGCTCGAACACGTCGATCATCGCGCGGTTACGCATCATCGCCGGCTGCAGGTTGCGACGGTTGTTCGGGTTGTAGGTCGGCTGGTTGACCATGGCGAGAATCTCGCCGGTCTTCACGTCCATGATCACCAGGCTGCCGGCCTTCGCGCCGTTCTCGATGATCGCGTTGCGCAGTTCGCGGTTGGCCAGGTATTGCAGGCGCAGGTCAATGGACAACGCCAAGGGCTTTCCGGCCTTGGCGTTTTTGGTGACCTGGACATCCTTGATCAACCGGCCGCGCCGGTCCTTGATCACCTGACGCTTGCCCGGCACCCCGGCGAGCCATTCGTCATAGGCCAGTTCGACACCTTCTCGACCGTGGTCGTCGATGTCGGTAAAACCAACCATATGCGCGGTCACTTCACCGGCCGGATAGAAACGGCGGAACTCTTCGATGCCGTAGACGCCAGGCACTTTCAGGTCGAGCACAGCCTGGCCCTGCTCAGGCGTCAGCCCGCGCACCAGGTAAATGAATTCTTTATTGGCTTGTGCTTCAAGACGTTCGGCCAGGGCTTTCGGATCTTGCCCGAGCGCAGCAGCGAGCGCTGGCCACTTCTCTTTGGCCAGTTGCATTTCCTTGGCGTTGGCCCACAGCGTGGTTACCGGCGTACTGACGGCCAGCGGTTCGCCATTACGGTCGGTGATCAGACCACGGTGAGCTGGAATAGGAATGTGTCGAACGCTGCGCGCGTCGCCCTGACCTTTAAGGAAGTCACGGTCAACCACTTGCAGGTCGATGATGCGCCAGCAAATCGCAGCCACCATGACGCCGAGCAAACCCAGCACCAGACGGAAACGCCACGGAAAGAGCGCGCCTTCGAGTTTCATCATGGTGCCACCATCTGTACGTCGGCGGCGCCGGGAATGCGCATTTTCAGCTGCTCGGTGGCGAGCACTTCGATACGGCTATGGGCGGTCCAGGTGCTCTGTTCCAGAATCAACCGGCCCCATTCGGCCTGCGCCTTGTCGCGCACGCTCAACTCGTTGTACAGCGAGTTCAACAGTTGGCGATTCCAGTGCGCGCTGTAAGACACGCCGATAGCCGACACGAGTACACCGACAAACAGCAGCAGCATGAAAAAGCTGCCGCCGGGCAGTGGCTTGGCGAAAAGCTTGCTCACCGCAGCTTCTCCGCCACGCGCATGACAGCGCTACGGGAGCGTGGGTTGGCTTTGAGTTCGGCGTCGGAGGCCGTCTGCGCTTTGCCATGGACTTTGATTTTTGGTTCGAAAGCCACGTGACGAACCGGAAGGTTGCGCGGCAGGTTGTCGGCTTCGCCTTTCACCAGCTTGCGCATGAACAGCTTGACGATACGGTCTTCCAGCGAGTGGAAGCTGATGACCACCAGACGGCCACCGATTTCCAGGCAGTCCAGAGCGGCTTCGAGGCCGGTTTCCAAGTCGCCCAGTTCGTTGTTGACGTGAATGCGTAGCCCCTGGAATGCACGGGTCGCCGGGTTTTTGCCCTTTTCCCAGGCAGGGTTGGCAACTTTCAACACTTCGGCCAGATCAGCGGTACGCTCGAACGGCTTGATGTCGCGACGTTCGGCCACGGCACGGGCCATGCGCCCGGAAAAACGCTCTTCGCCGTACTCCTTGAACACCCGGGCAATTTCTTCCACCGGTGCGGTGTTGACGAACTCGGCAGCGCTGATCCCGCGGGACGGGTCCATGCGCATGTCCAACGGACCATCGTTGAGGAAACTGAAGCCGCGTTCAGGGTCGTCGAGCTGCGGCGAAGACACGCCGAGGTCGAGCAAAATGCCGCTGACCTTGCCTTGCATACCGCGTTCGGCCACTTCCGAACCCAGCTCGGCAAAGCTACGCTGCACAACGACAAAGCGGCCGTCTTCGGCCGCTAGCGTTTGCCCGGTGGCAATCGCTTGAGGATCTTTGTCAAATCCGAGCAACCGACCATCGGGACCGAGCCGGCTCAGGATCAACCGGCTGTGCCCGCCGCGCCCGAACGTGCCGTCCAGATAGCAGCCATCAGGACGTACGGCGAGAGCCTCGACGGCTTCGTCAAGCAGTACGGTGATGTGGTTAAAGCCGCTATCAATAGTCACAGGATCAAATCACGCAGTTCATCAGGCATCGCGCCCGGTTGTTGAATAGCAGCCAGGTCAGCGGCAGAAACCGCATTCCAGGCATCCTCGTCCCACAATTGGAACTTGTTCAGTTGGCCTACCAACATCGCGCGCTTATCCAACTTGGCATATTCACGAAGACGCGGCGGAACCAGAAAACGACCACTGCCATCGAGCTCGAGGTCGACGGCATTACCAATCAGTAAACGTTGCAGGCGGCGGTTCTCTTCTCGAAGCGAAGGCAGTGCGCGCAGTTTGGTTTCAATAATTTCCCACTCATCGAGTGGGTAAACACACAAACACGGATCAACGGCATCAATTGTGACGATTAACTGCCCGGAACTACGCGAATCGAGCTCGTCACGGTACCGGCTCGGCATAGCGAGACGGCCCTTTGCATCGAGACTGATAGCGTTGGCTCCGCGAAACACGTCAGCGTTTCTCCAAATATTAGCGTTTTGCGTTCAAAAAACCCACTTCATGCCACTTTCCGCCACTTGCGCACACTATAGGAATGCGCCCACCACACCGTCAAGGCGCGCATTAAAGGAAAACCCTTACAGAACTGAGATTTAGGAGCATAAAAGGAGGGGTAACGAGAATCTGGCAGATGAAATCGCCCAATAACTTGAATCAGCACAGAAGGCTGCGTTCGGAAGTTAAAGTAATTTATTAAGAGTAAGATTTTTTCGGTATTACGAAAGTGCTTCTGCCGACGATTCTGAAAGGAGGGAAATCGGTGTTGCGTTGAGTTTTTGCGTTGGCTGTCGGCGTAGGCTAATCGACATCACACAACCCTTCTGGCGAACGGCCTGCAAGAAGGGAGATTGCCATCACCAGCGCCCCTGCTCAATGAGTTAAGCAGAGGGAAGAAAAAGGTGGAGAGTCGATCTGTAAGCCGGGTTCTGTCTTGAACAGTCATTCGTCTACGATGGCCATCACTGGACATCTTTAGCAACCTACCCGGTCCCAGCGCGGGCCACGCCTTGGGACCCTATTTGGTCTTGCTCCAAGTGGGGTTTACCTAGCCACGAACTGTTGCCAGACGTGCGGTGCGCTCTTACCGCACCTTTTCACCCTTACCGGCGCCGAAGCGCTTAGGCGGTTATTTTCTGTGGCACTTTCCGTAGGCTCACGCCTCCCAGGCATTACCTGGCACTTCGCCCTATGGAGCCCGGACTTTCCTCCCCCCCCTAATTTTCATAGAGGGCAGCGACTGTCCGATCGACTCTCCGCCGCGCAGGTTAACGGCAGAGCGCCCGAAGAACAAGCGCTAAAAGCCTTTGAATGCGCCTGCACGTCGGGTTTCACTCGCCCTTCTGTTTATCCAGCGCGACCTGATAAAGAACATTCTTACGCTCGCCGGTAATTTGCGCTGCCAACGCCGCCGCACGCTTGAGCGGCATTTCCTCGAGCAACAGGTCAAGAATGCGCATTGCCTCACTGCTGACCGCATCTTCCGACTCGGGCGCCGTCCAGCCGGCGACCAACACCACGCATTCGCCACGTTGTTGGTTGCTGTCCGACTCGACGAACTGACGCAGCTCGGCCAACGGCAAGCCTTTGAGCGTTTCGAACGTTTTGGTCAGCTCACGCGCCAACAGCGCCGGGCGCTCGGCACCAAAGACCAGTTCCATGTCCTGAAGGCACTCAAGAATACGGTGCGGCGCTTCGTAAAAAATCAGCGTGCGCGGCTCTTCCTTTATGAGTTCCAGACGCGCACGGCGCCCGACGGCCTTGGCTGGCAGGAAACCTTCAAAGATGAAACGGTCCGACGGCAGCCCCGCCGCCGACAGCGCAGCAATCAGTGCGCACGCGCCGGGCACCGGAACCACGTTGATGCCCGCCGCACGCGCCTGGCGCACCAAGTGGTAGCCAGGGTCGGAAATCAGCGGTGTTCCGGCATCGGAGATCAGCGCCACATCGTCACCAGCCAACAGACGAGTGATGAAGCGACTGCCTTCGTCGCGCTCGTTGTGTTCGTGACAGGCCGCTAGCGGAGTCGGAATACCGAAGTGCTGCATCAATCGCTGGGAGTGGCGAGTATCCTCGGCGGCGATCAAGGCAACCTCGCGCAGGATTTTCAGCGCGCGCGCACTGATGTCGTCCAGGTTGCCGATGGGCGTCGCCACCACATAAAGCGAGCCAGCAGCGGAATTCAAAGCACCTGGAGCAGTCAAAGCGCACACCTCATGATCGATAAAGCCGCCATTGTAACCCGTCGCGGCGCTCGGGATACGCGCAAGCCATACTCGCTTTTGCCGCCTTTTGTGCCGCACAGCAACATTTGCGCAAGCTAAATTGATCGATTCACGCCACTAACATCGCGCCCCGGCCAGTGCTTGGGTACAATTCCACGCTAATTTGATCGAGTATCAGGAACACTTACATGATCGCTTGCCTGCGGCTGTTTACTGCCCTCTGCCTCGCTGCCTTGCTGGCGGCTTGCGCCAGCTCGCCCTCCTCCAGCCTTGGCGAACTTCCACGGACCCCGGATGCCAGTATCGAGCAACTGCTCGAGAAGGCCGCCCAAAGCAAATCGCCGGAAGAGGCGGCCCTGTTGCGCCTGAGCGCCGCTGACCTGGCCTACCGCCAGGGCAATGCCGCGCAGTCCGCGCAAATCCTGCAACAAGTGCCTGTGGAGCAACTCAAGCCCGGTCAGCAGGTATTCGCCAGCACACTGGCCGCCGAACTGGCGATGACCCGCAACCAGCCGAAAGCTGCGCTGACGGCATTGAGCCATCCAAGCATGCAGCGCCTGGGCGAACTGCCGGAAGAGCAACAGATCCGCACCGGCACTGTTCGTGCCCGCGCTCTTGAAGCCGATGGCCAGACCTTGGCCGCCGCCAAGGAACGCATCTTTATCGCGCCGATGCTCAAAGGCGAAGCCGCCAGCAAAAACCACGAAGCGATCTGGACACTGATTGCATCGCTGCCGACCGATCAACTGCAACCCAACACCACCGACGACCTCGGCGGCTGGATGGGCCTGGCCCTGGCGGTCAAAACTGCCGGCACTCTGGAACAGCAGCAGGCAGCCATCGACAACTGGCGCGCGCAGAACCCGAAACACCCGGCCGCCATCCAGTTGCCGCTGCCTTTGACCAAACTCAAGGAACTGGCCAGCCAGCCCCTGAGCAAAATCGCGCTGCTGCTGCCGCAGGACGGTCCATTGGCGTCGGTGGGCAAGGCATTGCGTGAAGGCTTCATGGCCGCGCACTACCAGGCCCAACAAGCCGGGCAGAAGCCGCCAGCCATCGAGTTCTATGACAGCTCGCGCCTGACCTCCCTCGACGAGTTCTACCGCAAGGCTCAGGCAGACGGCGTGCAACTGGTCGTCGGCCCGCTGGAGAAGCCACTGGTCAAACAGCTGAGCACTCGCCCGCAACTGCCGATCACCACCCTCGCGCTGAACTACAGCGAAGGCGAACAAGGACCGGCCCAGCTGTTCCAGTTCGGCCTTGCCGCTGAAGACGAAGCCCGCGAAGTGTCCCGCCGTGCTCGCGCCGACGGCCTGCATCGTGCCGCCATCATGGTGCCGAAAGGCGAATGGGGCGACCGCGTGCTCCGCGCGTTCAGCCAGGACTGGCAAGCCAATGGCGGCAGCATCGTTGCCACCGAGCGCGTTGACCAGCCGGTTCAACTGGCCCAGCAAATTGCCGACATGTTCCAGCTGCGCCAGAGCGAAGGTCGCGCCAAGAGCCTGCAAAGCACCGTCGGGTCGCAAGTCGCTGCCCAGCCTTCGCGTCGCCAGGACATCGAGTTCATCTTCCTCGCGGCGACGCCGCAACAGGCCCAACAGATCAAGCCGACCCTGAACTTCCAGTACGCTGGTGACGTTCCGGTTTACGCCACCTCCCACGTGTTCAGCGCCAGCGGTGATGTAAACCAGTACAACGACATGAACGGCATTCGCTTCTGCGAAACCCCGTGGCTGCTGGACGCCAATGATCCGCTGCGCAGCCAGGTCACCGCTCAATGGCCACAAGCCGCAGGCAGCCTGGGCCGCTTGTACGCAATGGGCGTCGACGCCTATCGCCTGGCGCCACGCCTGGGCCAGCTCAAGGCTTTGCCTGACAGCCGCATCGAAGGCCAGTCAGGCAGCCTGGGCATGACCCAGAACCAACGTGTCGTGCGACAGTTGCCGTGGGCAGAGTTCGTCAACGGCCAGGTCCAGCGCCTGCCGAACACCACACGCTGATGCCTGACAGGTCACGCCAGCAAAGCGGTAAAGATGCCGAGCGCCATGCGCTCGAGCATCTTCAACAACAAGGTCTGCGCCTGCTGGCGCAGAACTGGTTATGCAAACGCGGCGAGCTTGATCTGGTCATGCTTGATGGCGATACAGTAGTATTCGTTGAAGTTCGCTACAGAAAAAACACTCAATGGGGTGGCGCGCTCGATAGCATTGATGAGCGCAAACGGCAGAAACTGATTTTTGCCGCGCAGTATTTTCTTCAGCGCGAGTCGCGCTGGGCCAATTCCCCTTGCCGTTTCGACGTGGTTGCCATCGACAGCAACCTCGATCAGTTGAACTGGTTGCAAAATGCCTTCGACAGCTGATCGCCTGCGCCACGAAGCGGGCACAACCCAACATTTTTGCTCTTTGTTTTGCGGGCTGCACTTTCACGTGCCGGACAGCCGCGCTCATTAAGGTCACACAGATGGACATGCAATCCAGAATTCGCCAGCTTTTTCAGGCCAGCATCGACACCAAGCAACAGGCGATGGACGTACTTGCACCGCACATCGAGCAAGCCAGCCAGGTCATGGTCAACGCCCTGCTCAACGAAGGCAAAATGCTTTCTTGCGGCAACGGCGGCTCTGCCGGTGACGCCCAGCATTTCTCGTCCGAGCTGCTCAACCGCTTCGAACGTGAACGCCCGAGCCTGCCAGCCATTGCGCTGACCACCGACAGCTCGACGATCACTTCGATCGCCAACGACTACAGCTACAACGAAATCTTCTCCAAACAGATCCGCGCCCTGGGCCAGCCAGGCGACGTATTGCTGGCGATTTCCACCAGCGGCAACTCGGCAAACATAATTCAAGCGATCCAGGCCGCACATGATCGCGAAATGATTGTCGTAGCTTTGACCGGTCGCGATGGCGGCGGCATGGCGTCGCTGTTGTTGCCCGAGGACGTGGAGATTCGCGTACCGGCCAACGTCACCGCACGCATCCAAGAAGTCCACCTGCTGGCGATCCATTGCCTTTGCGATCTGATCGACAGCCAACTGTTCGGGAGTGAAGAATGACCCCTAATCGCCTCGGCCTACTGGCCCTGACCCTGTGCCTCGGCATCAGCGGCTGCACCTCGGTGGTTAATGCCAGCCGGGAAGCGCCGATTGAAGATGACCGTGGCACCCGCACCTTCGGCAGCAAGATCGATGACTCGCTGATCGACACCAAGGTTGGCGTGAACATCGCCAAAGCCGACCCGGCCCTGGATAACGACTCGCACATCGTCGTCACCAGCTTCAACGGCGTCGTACTGCTGGCCGGCCAAACTCCGCGCGCCGACCTCAAGGCCAAGGCCGAACAGGCCGCCGCGGCTGTTCAGCGCGTGAAGACGGTGCACAACGAGCTGCAGGTTTTGCCTCCCTCCGGCTTCCTTGCCCGCCAGAACGACACCTGGCTGACCTCCAAGATCAAGACGCAGATGCTCACCGACCCGAACATCCCAGGCTCGCGGATCAAGGTCGTCACCGAGAACGGTATCGTCTACCTGTTGGGCTTGCTGACCAAACAGGAAGCTGCCCAAGCAACCAGTCTGGTGCAGGGCGTTTCCGGGGTGCAGAAGATTGTGAAGCTGTTCGAATACATCGACTGACCTGCATTTTGCAGGAGCTGCCGCAGGCTGCGATCTTTTGATCCTGGAAAACAGAATCAAAAGATCGCAGCCTTGTTTCACTCGACAGCTCCTACGTTTGAAGGTGGCGAAGTAATAAAAAAGGCGATCCTTGCGGATCGCCTTTTTATTACTTCACCACTTTCAGGCTAGGTCGACCGCTGGGACGCGGCGGCTCGCTGTCGGGTGGCGGAAGATCATCGTCATCCGGCTCGATGTCATCCTCCTCGCCCATAGGCGACTCCAGATCAAACACCATACCCTGACCGTTCTCCCGGGCGTAAATGCCCAGGATCGATGCGATAGGCACGTACAGCGTGTGCGGCACACCACCAAAGCGGCCTTCGAAGCTGACAGCCTCGTTGTCCATGTGCAGATGACGCACGGCTTGCGGCGATACGTTCAAGACAATCTGCCCGTCACTGGCAAAACCTTGCGGCACTTGCACCGAGGGATACTCGGAGTTCACCAGCATGTGCGGGGTGCAATCGTTATCAACAATCCACTCGTAGAGCGCGCGGACCAGATAAGGTCGACTGGAGTTCATAGCGGCTCCTTAAGCCTTAGCGCATATCGCGTTCGACACCAGACAGACTCGCCTGGAAAGCCTCACGCGCAAACTGGCGCTCCATGTAATCAAGCAGCGGCTTGGCAGGCCGCGGCAGTTCTATACCCAGAATCGGCAATCGCCAGAGTATTGGTAATAGGCAGCAATCCACCAGACTTTGTTCCTCACTGAGGAAAAACGGCTTGTCTGCAAACAACGGCGAAACGCCGGTCAGGCTCTCACGCAGTTCTTTGCGCGCCACAACACGGGCCGCTTCCTTGGTCCGCGAATCCAGAATCAGATCCACCAGACCACACCAGTCACGCTGGATGCGGTGGATCAGCAGACGGCTATTGGCACGCGCCACTGGATAAACCGGCAGTAGCGGCGGGTGCGGGTAACGCTCATCCAGATATTCCATCACCACCGTTGACTCCCACAACGCCAGGTCACGATCGACCAGGGTGGGCAAGCTGCCATAAGGGTTCACTTCGATCAGTTTAGGCGGCTGACGGCCAGCTTCAACGTAAATGATCTCGGCGCTGACACCCTTCTCTGCCAGTACGATTCGCACTCGGTGGGAATAGTGGTCGGCGGGGTCGGAGTAACAGGCCAACCGATTGGTCACGCCCATGGCGATCCTCCTCGCTTGTAGAAATTATCGGAAGCGGAAAAACGAGCGCGCCCAGAGGGCGCCTCCCGTAACACCTGCAATACCAGGCTCGTTACATTTTCAGAGGCGCCCTTGGGCGCGCGCGATTAACAGCAATTGCTTAAAGCTTTATCAGTGCACATCTTTCCAGTATTCGCGCTTGAGCAAGTAGGCGAATACGAAGAAGAACGCGAGGTACAGCAATACATACGTACCAATGCGCTGATGTTGCAGCTTAACCGGGTTAGCCGAGTAAGCCAGGAAGGTTACCAGATTCTTGACCTTCTCATCGAACTGCTCTTCGGTCAAAGCACCGCTTTTCGGCACGATGGTCAGCTGATCGCACGCTTCATGCGTCAGCGGCGTGCCGGTCAGCGGATCATATTGCTTCTTGCCGTCTTCGACGATCTGAACCTGTTTGCAACCAACGACCTGGCGACCCTGCAAGCCAACCAGAACGTTAGGCATGCCGACGTTCGGGAAAACCTTGTTGTTCACGCCCCAAGGGCGCGACGGGTCTTCATAGAACGACTTCAGATAACCGTAGAGCCAGTCGGTGCCGCGAACGCGAGCCACCAGGGTCAGGTCGGGCGGAGCCGCGCCGAACCAGGCCTTGGCGTCTGCCGGCTGCATGCCGATGTTCATGTGGTCGCCGATCTTGGCGCCGGTGAACACCAGCTTTTCGAGCATCAGTTCGTGAGGAATACCCAGATCATCAGCAACACGCTCATAACGCTGGAACTTGGCGCTGTGGCAGCCCATGCAATAGTTGGCGAACGTACGCGCGCCATCCTGCATGGCAGCCTTGTCGGACACGTCGATGTCGACTTTTTCCAGCTCCGGACCACCGTGCTCGGCGGCGAATGCAAACACTGGCAGCGCGGCAAGCATCAATACAGCAAATAGTTTTTTCATCAGCCAGTCACCCTTTCCGGAACCGGTTTGGTCTTCTCGAGCCTGGTGTAGAACGGCATCAGAATGAAGTAGGCGAAGTACAGGAAGGTGCAGACCTGCGACAGCAGCGTACGTCCCGGAGTCGGAGCCAGAACACCCAACACACCCAGGATCACGAACGAGATGCAGAACACCCACAGCCAGATTTTGCTCATCCAGCCCTTGTAGCGCATCGACTTGACCGGACTACGGTCCAGCCACGGCAGGACGAACAGCACGGCAATGGCCGCCCCCATGGCGATTACGCCGAGGAGCTTGTCCGGAACCGCACGCAAAATCGCGTAGAAAGGGGTGAAGTACCAGACCGGAGCGATGTGCTCTGGCGTCTTGAAGGCGTTCGCCACTTCGAAGTTCGGCTTCTCGAGGAAGTAACCACCCATTTCCGGGAAGAAGAACACGATCGAGCAGAAGATGAACAGGAACACCACCACGCCGACGATATCTTTCACGGTGTAGTACGGGTGGAAGGCAATGCCGTCCAGCGGTACGCCGTTTTCGTCTTTGTGTTTCTTGATGTCCACGCCGTCCGGGTTGTTCGAACCGACTTCGTGCAGCGCCAGAACGTGCAGTACCACCAGGCCGAGAATAACGATCGGCAAGGCCACCACGTGCAAGGCGAAGAAACGGTTCAAGGTAATACCGGAAATCAGGTAGTCACCACGAATCCACTGGGTCAGGTCGTTACCGATGACCGGGATCGCACCGAACAGCGAGATGATCACCTGGGCGCCCCAGTAGGACATCTGGCCCCACGGCAGCAGGTAGCCCATGAAGGCCTCGGCCATCAGTGCCAGGTAAATCAGCATGCCGAAAACCCACACCAGTTCACGCGGCTTCTGGTACGAACCGTAGAGCAAGCCACGGAACATGTGCAGATAAACCACGATGAAGAACGCCGAAGCGCCGGTTGAGTGCAGCAGACGCAGGATCGAGCCGTACTCGACGTCGCGCATGATGTATTCGACGGAAGCGAATGCCTCTTCAGCCGATGGGGTGTAGCTCATGGTCAGCCAGACACCGGTGACGATCTGGTTGACCAGAACGAGCAGCGCCAGCGAGCCAAAGAAGTAGAAGAAGTTGAAGTTCTTCGGGGCGTAATACTTGCTGAGATGGTCTTCCCACATCTTGGTCGCGGGAAAGCGCGCATCAACCCAATCCATGAACTTGCTCATCACGCTTTCTCCGTATCGACGCCAACGACAATGATGTCATCGGTCTCATAGGAATGCGGGGGAACTGGCAGGTTCAAAGGCGCAGGTTGCGACTTGTAGACGCGGCCAGCCAGATCGTAATGGGAGCCGTGGCAAGGGCAGAAATAGCCACCTACCCAGTCTTTGCCCAGGTCTGCCGGGGCAACTTCAGGACGGAACGTCGGCGAGCAACCCAGGTGCGTGCAGATACCGATCAGCAGCAGGACCTCAGGTTTGATCGACCGTGTTTCCGGGTCGACATAGGTCGGTTGTGTCGAGTTCTTGGAGGTCGGGTCAGACAACTGGCCCTCGATCTTTTTCAGATTCCCCAGGATTTCCTGTGTACGGCGGACGATGAATACCGGCTGGCCGCGCCATTCAGCAATCATCTGCTGGCCTGGCTCGATCTTGCTGACATTCACTTTCACCGGTGCACCTGCGGCTTTCGCCTTGGCACTGGGAAACCATGACCCCACGAACGGGACCGCAGCCCCCACCGCTCCTGCAGCACCCACCACGGATGTGGCTGCTACCAAGAAGCGACGCCGGCCTGCATTCACGCCGTCATTGCTCATTCAGTCCTCTCCCATCAGCTTTGTGGCCTGTTAAATCAGGCATCTACTAAGTAAATCTATGCACTTATAAAAATTTTGCCGAATGGTAATGAAAAGCCCCAATTCTGACAAGGTAATTACCCCGAGGCACCACTGCCAAGCCTTGCAGTATAGGGGGTCTACGGATGTGGCAAGTTGTCACAGCGCAATTCTTTGATAAATCGCACGCATAAAAAAACGCCCAGCTCCGTGAGGAAACTGGGCGTTCTTTTTTGAACGTGGAAGCGAATTAACGCTTCGAGTACTGCGGACGCTTACGCGCTTTACGCAGACCAACTTTCTTACGTTCAACTTCACGAGCATCGCGGGTTACGAAGCCGGCTTTACGCAGCGCGCTGCGCAGAGTCTCGTCGTAATCCATCAGAGCGCGAGTGATACCGTGGCGGATTGCGCCAGCTTGACCACTTACACCACCGCCGATCACGGTGACGTAGATGTCGAACTTCTCGACAGTCTCAGTCAATTCCAGCGGCTGACGAACTACCATGCGGGCAGTTTCGCGGCCGAAGAAATTATCCAGCGAACGGTTGTTGATGGAGATGTTACCAGTACCCGGACGCAGGAAAACGCGTGCGGTTGCGGTCTTGCGACGGCCAGTGCCGTAATTTTGAGTCGCCGACATAATGTACTATTCCGTTAAAACTTCAGTTCTTGGGGCTGCTGAGCAGTATGTGGGTGTGCAGCGCCCGCATAGACTTTCAGCTTACGGTACATGTCGCGACCCAGCGGGTTCTTAGGCAGCATGCCTTTGACCGCGGTCTCGATCACGCGCTCAGGGGCTTTAGCGATCAGCTTTTCAAAGTTGATCGACTTGATGCCGCCCGGGAAACCGGAGTGGGAGTAGTACATTTTGTCAGTGGTTTTAGCACCGGTAACACGGATCTGCTCAGCGTTGATTACGACGATGTAGTCGCCGGTGTCAACGTGAGGAGTGTACTCAGGCTTGTGCTTGCCACGCAGACGGCTCGCGATTTCGGTGGCCAGACGACCCAGGGTCTGACCAGCAGCGTCGACGACAAACCAGTCGCGCTTTACTGTTTCCGGTTTAGCAGTAAAAGTCTTCATTCTTTATAGCCTCAGGGGCCGCCCTGTAAATTAGACGGCGGATCTTACTGAATAGTGCGTACTTTGACAAGTCAAAGGCAGCCGGATACAGACGCTTTCGGGGGCTCGGGTCGGCGCGTCCGTTCAACGGCAAGATTCTTCGGCGGCGGCGCATCACTTCCACTGCAGAAAGAGGTGCGCAATTATGCAGATTGCGAAAAATATTTCAACCTGCTTTTATGATTGTTTTGCCCAAGGAGCACCTGATGGACTATCGCCAGCTAGGCCGGACCAATCTGAATGTGAGTGCCCTCTGCCTCGGAACCATGACCTGGGGCGAGCAAAACAGCGAGGCAGACGCCTTCGCCCAGATCGAACGGGCCAAGAGCGCCGGGATCAACTTCATCGACACCGCCGAAATGTATCCGGTGCCGCCCAAGGCCGAAACCTACGCCACCACCGAACGCTACATCGGCAACTACTTCAAAAGCCGCGGTGACCGTGCCGACTGGATCCTGGCCAGCAAGATCGCCGGCCCCGGCAACACCATCGACTACATCCGCGACAAGAACCTCCGGCACAATCGACAGCACATCACCGCCGCCGTGGATGCCAGCCTCCAGCGCCTGCAGACCGATTACATCGACCTGTACCAATTGCACTGGCCGGAGCGCAGCACCAACTTCTTCGGCCAGCTGGGCTACAAACACAAGATCGAAGCCAACCTGACGCCACTTGAGGACACGCTCGAAGCGCTCGACGAACAGGTCAAGGCCGGCAAGATCCGCCATATCGGCCTGTCCAATGAAACCCCTTGGGGCACCATGCGCTTCCTCGCCCTGGCCGAAGCCCGTGGCTGGCCGCGCGCGGTATCGATCCAGAATCCGTACAACCTGCTTAACCGCAGCTTCGAAGTCGGTCTGGCGGAAATCGCTATCCGCGAACAATGCGGCCTGCTCGCCTATTCGCCGCTGGCGTTCGGTTTCCTGTCCGGCAAGTACCTCGATGGCGCGCGCCCTCCAAAAGGTCGCCTGAGCCTCTACAGCCGCTTCAGCCGCTATTTCAACCCGCAATCCGAGGCAGCGTGCGCCCGTTACGTGGCCCTGGCCCGTGAGCACGGCCT
Source organism: Pseudomonas azerbaijanoccidentalis (assembly GCF_019145495.1). Lineage (GTDB taxonomy): Bacteria > Pseudomonadota > Gammaproteobacteria > Pseudomonadales > Pseudomonadaceae > Aquipseudomonas > Aquipseudomonas azerbaijanoccidentalis. Next base: position 52,199 of record NZ_JAHSTU010000013.1, read on the forward strand.
GGACCCGGCGCAGATGGCACTGGCGTTCGTGACGCAGCAACCCTTCGTGACCAGTAACATCATTGGTGCAACCACGATGGAGCAACTGGAAAGCAACATTGCCAGTTTTGATCTGAAACTGTCGGAGGAGGTGCTGGAAGGGATCGAGGCGATTCACAAGGATCATCCCAATCCTGCCCCCTAATTTGTCATGACCACGAAAAAGATCGCAGCCTTCGGCAGCTCCTACAGGGTGTACGCCAATTCTGTGCAGGAGCTGCCGGAGGCTGCGATCTTTTCAACCATCAGCGCCCATCAAAGCGACCGCGCAATAATCTCCTTCATGATCTCATTGGTTCCCGCATAAATCCGCTGCACCCGCGCATCCGCCCATGCCCGCGCAATCGGGTACTCCCACATGAAGCCGTAGCCGCCATGCAACTGCACGCACTCGTCGAGCACTTTGCATTGCAGGTCCGTGCCCCAGTACTTGGCCATCGCTGCGGTCGGCACATCGAGCTTGCCTTGCAGGTGCAACTCCAGACAGCGATCGACGAAGACCCGACCAATCTGGATTTCCGTCGCCATCTCCGCCAGCTTGAAACGAGTGTTCTGGAAATCCGCAATCGCCTTGCCGAAAGCCTTGCGATCACGGGTGTAATCCAGCGTCCACTTCAACGCCGCTTCGGCCGACGCCAGACCGCCAATGGCCACGGTCAGCCGTTCCTGCGGCAATTCCTGCATCAAGTACGCGAAGCCCATCCCGGCCTGGCCCAGCAGGTTTTCCTTCGGCACCCGAACGTCCTGGAAGAACAGTTCTGACGTGTCCTGGGCTTTCATGCCGACTTTTTCCAGGCGCTTGCCCTTCTCGAACCCCGGCGTATTGGCTTCGACCAAGAACAGACTGGTGCCTTTGGCGCCCGCCTTTGGATCGGTCTTGGCCACGACGATGACCAGATCAGCGAGAAAGCCATTGGTGATAAAGGTCTTCGAGCCGTTGATCACATACTCATCACCGTCGAGCACCGCCGTGGTCTTCACCCCTTGCAGGTCAGAGCCCGCGCCCGGCTCGGTCATGGCGATGGCCGTCACCATTTCGCCGGACACCAGTTTCGGCAGGTATTTTTGTTTCAGCGCTTCACTGCCGTAATGCAGGATGTAAGGCGCAACGATGTCCGAATGCAGGGAGAAACCGATACCGGTCAAGCCCAGGCGCCCCACCTCTTCGATGACCACCGCGCTGTAGAGAAAGTCCGCCCCCAGCCCGCCGTACTCTTCCGGCAGGTGCGAGCACAACATCCCCGCCTCCCCGGCCTTGTTCCAGAGTTTGCGATCGATGTAGCCCTGTTTTTCCCATTGGGCATGGAACGGCACCGCCTCTTTTTCGAGGAACGTTCGCACGCTGTCGCGAAAAAGTTCGTGCTCGGAACTGAACAGGGTTCTGGGGATCATGCGGCACCTTTTCTTTGTTTTTAGAATGAGTTGACCTTCAGAGACTATGCCTCGGTTCCGATACAGGACACTGGACACATCCGACAAAAAATAAGACGATCCAGCCGTCTGGTGACCACTTCCCCCTATAAAAATAAAGTTGAATTATGTCTAACCAAGCCTCCACGCCATTGCGGCGCGTCAGCATCCTGGCCATTGACCGGGTTTTCGCTTCCACCCTCCTGCAAGCCAAGGATTTCTTTCATCTCGCCAGCTTGCGCTACGGCAAACAACTGGGCCAAGGCCTGACACCGGCGTTCGAAACCCGCTTGGTCAGCCCTGACGGCAAACCCGTCAACACCTTTAGCGACGTGTTGATTCCGGTGGACGGCGGGCTGGAAAACGCCGACATCATCGTCCTGCCTGCGTTCTGGGATGATTTTGACAGCCTCTGCAAACGTTACCCGCAAGTCCTGCCCTGGCTGCGCCAGCAACATGCGCGGGGCGCGGTGCTGTGCGGCGAAGCAACGGGCGTGTTCTGGCTGGCCGAGGCCGGGTTGCTCAATGGCAAGGAAGCGACCACTTACTGGCGCTTCTTCAATGCCTTTGCCGAACGCTTCCCGCAGGTTCAGCTCAATCAGGACAAGCACCTGACTGATGCCGATAACCTCTACTGCGCTGGCGGCACTACTTCAGCCTGCGATCTGTACATTTACCTGATTGAACGCTTCTGCGGCGCCAACGTGTCCCAGGCCGTGGCGCGAGACATTCTGTATGAAGTGCAGCGTAGCTATTCGCCAGGACGAATTGGTTTCGGCGGGCAGAAGCTGCACCAGGACGTAATCATCCTGCAGATCCAGCATTGGCTCGAAGAACATTTCGCCGACAAATTCCGCTTCGAAGACGTGGCCCGTGAACACGGCATGAGCATTCGTAACTTCATGCGCCGCTTCCAGACCGCCACCGGCGACAAGCCGTTGCATTACTTGCAGCGCCTGCGCATCGAAACCGCCAAGGGCCTGCTGTCCGGCAGTCGCAAGAGCATCAAGACCATCAGCTACGAAGTCGGCTACGACGATGCCAGCTTCTTCGCAAGGTTGTTCCGCCAGCACACGGAACTGTCGCCGAACCAGTATCGGCAGCAGTTTCAACAAGCAGCGTAAGGATCGAGTTTCAACGCCAATCAACTGTAGGAGCGAGCCTGCTCGCGATAGCGGTGTGTCAGTCACGTCAATACCGAATGTGACGCCGCCATCGCGAGCAGGCTCGCTCCTACAGGTTTTTCTGGTGAATCCGCTGAAGGGATTCCTTTTCCTACGCAAAACCGGGAATAAACAACTCCGACGAACACGAATCGGCTGATACTCATGCCCCTCTCGTAACCTCACCATCTCCCTGCACTCACTTTCAGTGCGGACAGGGACGTTCAACAGTGACTATCGGATCAAGCTACAACTACCCCTCATTCGTGGCGAAGGACACCAGCCGGACAAAGCGTTCGGCTGGAAGCAAATGGACCGCTCGCTTTCCTAACCCGCCTGACCTGTGTTTCGACTACCGGGCATTGGTCGAACAAAAAGACGGCATCGCCAAGGCAACTGACCCCAACCACAGAATCTGCATCATTGGCGCCGGCGTGACAGGCCTTACTGCCGCCAGAGAGCTCTACCGCTGCGGCTTTACCCAGATCACCCTCATCGAGCAATCCAGACGCATCGGCGGCAGACACCTGACCGTGCCTGGCAGCCCAAGCTCGGCCGCAAGCCATACACCGTTCGAAATGGGCGCCATGCGCATGCCTTTTTTCAATCGGGCAGACGAGCCGCCAACGGCCGGCCGCTCACTGATGGCGTACTACACCCAGGCATTCGAATTGGCCTTTTCCGACTTTGCCAACCCCGGAAGCCAGTGGGTTGGCTCGACCGGTATCTATCTGCGCGAAGGCAGCATGGGCGATGGCGTCAACCCGCAAATGCTGATCTGGAAAAACCAGGACGGCGTCACTCCGCCTCCCGGAGAGGAACTGCAACGGGTATTTGCCAAGTGGAAGGCATTTGCCGATCGCATGACTCGGCATGTCGCACAAACCTATGCCGATCCCGAGTGGGAATCGATGTGGGCCGCCATCGTCGACAAATATCAGAGCGTTTCATTTCGCGATCTGGTCCGCATGCCGGCCTTGTCGGCCTGGGACAAACGCTCGCCCGGAGATTTTGGCGGAATGGGTATGTCCGCGGAGGAGTCGGCGATTTTTTATGCGATAGGTATCGGTGACGGCAGCTGGGGCGCTTTTTACGATGTTTGCAGCCTCTACCCGTTACGCACCGCCATCTTCGGATTCAGCAGCCTGCTGCAATTGATTCACGGTCGAGTGGACTCAACGGGCGACCCGCTGGAGTCACCCCACATGAACAGCGAAGCCGTTTTTGATTCCACCGGGCTCAGTTTCGACAGACCCCGTTACATCGGCCTCGCCGCTTTGGACGAATGCCTGATGTTCATGAAGATCGATGAAACCGCAAAGTCCGTTTACGAGCACAGTCGCGAACGTAACAACGGCCTGCTGACGGACTCATCGGTTACTCAAATCAAAAAGCTGACCAACCAACAAACACGGGTTTACTACAACTGGAAACACAGCCGCCCCGCAGAAACACAGGAGCATTTCGATGACTTTGATTCGGTCATCGTCACCCTTCCGTCCTGGTTGATTGAAACCCGAATAAGGCTTGAAAACTTTACCCGGGAAATGCTGCCCTTCGAGACGATCAATGCCTGGAAAACAGCGCACTGGGAAACCAGCTGCAAGGTGTTTGCGCCGCTGAAAAAGTCGTTCCTATCGAAAAACAGCAAAATCCCGCAAGTCATCGTCACCGACAGCTTCATCCATGACGTCTACACCTACCGTTACAACGACAATTACAGTTACGACTGCATCTTGCTGAGTTACACGTGGGAGGACGACGCCACCAAACTGGCCTCTTTCAGTGACAAGGAACTGGTCAGCAAGTGCGCCAGTGAGCTGGACCGCATCCTGATGAATTGCACCAACATTCAGGAGAGAATTTCGCCCTACATCGGTATCGATCGAGCCGTGGTCCAACGCTGGGTCACCGATAAAAATGCCTTGGGCTGCGCAAAGCTTTATCGGCCCGGCACCTATTACGAAGCCGTCAGCCTGATGAAATACAACAGGGATTTCGGGCACGTTTCAGGCCTGTATTTTTCCGGGGAATCATTTTCAGTGGACGCTGGCTGGACGGAACCTTGTTTTCGGGGAGCCGTCGACGCGGCCATCCATATCTGCAACAAAACCGACGCCGTGTTTAACGGCGGTTTCACGATGAGTGACTATCCGCACTACCAGCTCAAATCCTGATCACCAGCCCTACTCCTGAGCCATGCACACGGTGTGCTGGCTCGCTGCCTACTCCCTCACCAACGACTCGTTCGATCTTCTTAGGAGGAGGACTACAGCGTTACCGGAAGCGCCTGACTTACATCCTCGATCGATTCAATTCTTATGAGCACGCAGTTTTAAACAGCGTGAATAAAAACAAGAAGAGGTCATCGGGAATGAATCAGCCAGCAAGCCCTATTCGTGTAGCCGTCGTGCAATTCGACCCACAAGTCGGTATCGCTAATCGTGAAGAAAACCAGCGCCGCTGCTTGGAACTGGCGCTGAAAGCAGCAAACGGCGGGGCGAATCTCATCGTCCTGCCAGAGCTTGCCAGCACGGGTTATTTCTTCACTAATCGACAGGACGCCTTTAATCATGCCGAGCCGGTGCCCGGCGGACCAACCCTGCAGACCTGGGAGGACTTTGCCCGCGAGCACAGGATTTACCTCGTAGCCGGTTTGGCCGAACGAGACGGCATGCGGCTTTTCAATACCGGCGTACTGGTAGGCCCCGACGGGTTTATCGGCAAGTACCGAAAAGCCCATCTGTGGAACCTGGAGAAGCTCTGGTTTACCCCCGGCGACCTCGGCTTTCCGGTGTTTGACACACCCATTGGCCGGATCGGGTTACTGATCTGCTGGGATATCTGGTTTCCGGAAGTGCCGCGAATCCTCAGCCAGCAAGGCGCGGACATCATTTGCAGCCTGAACAACTGGGTGTGGACACCCCCGCCGCTGTTCGATGATGCCGGCAAGTGCATGGCGTCGTACCTGACGATGACCGCCGCTCACGTCAACAACGTGTTTATCGCCGCCGCCAGCCGGATCGGCGAGGAGCGAGGCGCGCGCTATCTGGGTTGCTCACTGATTGCCGGCACGAACGGCTGGCCGATTGGTGCCGTGGCATCGGCCGATCAACAGGAAATCCTGTTTGCCGATATCGACGTGACCAGCTCTCGCAGCGCGCCGATCTGGAACGACTTGAACGACTTGCATCGCGATCGTCGAGCCGATCTCTACGATCAGATGCTCGGCTACACCCAACATTCTTGCCTCCCGCGCTGAAGGGGGCCTGAACGATGGAAATCACCACCGATAAAAAAACATCGACTCGCACCTCACCTTTTGATCTGGCAGTCGTCGCGCTGCTGGTCGGCATCGTTGTGCTGGTTATCTGGCTTTCGCTTGCCAACCGCTCCCTGTGGACGGTTCATTGGCCAGGCTACAACGACATGGTGTCAGCGTTTCCCGCATCAAGCGCGTGGCTGCGCTGGATCCTGGGCGACATCAGTGAAGTCGCCTTCTATAAACACGAGTTCGCCTCGATAGGATTACTGGCGGGTGCCTATCTGGCCTATTGGGCGAATCGCACAGGCAAGGCCTGGCAAGGCTTCGCCATTTCCTACGGGACCGGTTTGTGGCCATGGCTGATCACCAGTTCCCTACTGGGCTTGCTGCTGAGCAATCTGTTGTGGGGCTGGACGGTGACCGCCAACAGTTGGCAACCGACGTTCGTCGCGTTTGTTTCACTGCCCGCAGCGATGGTGTTGATGTTTGGCGGAGGCTGGAAGGTCACGATCAACGGCGCAATCATGGGTGCGCTGCTGGTTACGCCGATGTGCTTGTTGATTGTGAACTACGTGTGCAACCCGCTGGCGCTGCCCGTCGTCATCGGCAATGTCCTGGGCATGGCGATTGCCAGCATCGTGGCCTTTCTGCTGTGTCGCTACTGGCCGAGCCTGGTGAAGTCCAGGCATCCCGAAACGCCAGCCGCTTCGGTTGAGCCTCCTGCCATCACCAAAACTCCTGACTACGGAGTCATCTGGAGCCTGCGCCGGGTTCTGGCGGATTTTTCCGAAGCGCCATTTTTTGGTAACGAATTGGCCAGCATCGGATTGTTGCTGGGCGCCTTGCTGGCTTACAGCTTGAACCCCATGAGTCCGGTGTATGGTTCCGGCCTTCTACCGCAATTGATCGGGGCACAGGCGTTGACGTCGGCCATCGGGGTGGTGATCTGGCGACGACAATGGATGCTGCGCGGTTGGTATCCCACCTATATTCCATTGGTGTCTGTGGTGCCGGCGGCACTCTTGACCCACGGTGGCAGCTGGCAGGTGATCGCCTCCAGCGCGTTGCTCGGGGCCCTGATCGCACCACCCTTGGCGTGCGCAATTGCCAAGCGATTGCCGGCCGACATGCACGCCTACATCGCCAACGTACTGTCCATGGCCATCAGTACACTGCTGATTGTCACCCTGATCGGGCTGGTGATAGCAGGCTGAGTCGCTGTCCATGTGGCTGTATTGCGGTCTAATGGCCGGGATACAGCCACCGCTCGTCACAAGAAAACGAGGTAAGAAATGGAACTGCCAAAACTGGCCATCGCGGCACTCGGCGGCACGGTGAGCATGCAAGCCAGGAACGCCGGGGAAGGCGTGATCCCGACGGTCAGCGGGGAAACCTTGCTGGCGTCCGTACCGCAATTGACGACCCTCGCCCGAGTGACTGTTGAAACACTCGGCCTGTTGCCGAGCGCATCGCTGGACTTCCAGTGTTTGTTGAGCGTTCTGTCCTGGGCGAACTATCAGGTGGAGCAAGGTGCCACGGGGGTTGTCATTACCCAAGGCACCGACACACTCGAAGAAACGGCGATATTTTTCGAGTACCTGTGGAATCACGACGCACCGCTGGTTCTGACCGGCGCCATGCGCTCCGCCAAACAGGCGGGCGCCGACGGACCGGCGAACCTGCTGGATGCCTGTAGGGTTGCGCTGGCCGAAAGCAGCCGCAGGCGAGGCGTTCAGGTGGTAATGAACGGGCAGATACATCACGCCAGCCATGTGCGCAAAACCGACTCATTGGCGTTGCAGGCGTTTTCCTCGCCGGTTTTTGGCCCCACAGGTCTGCTGGTGGAGGACCACGTTCAGTATCTGCGGCCTCCCGCTCCACGCAAAATCCTGCCCTTACCGCAAGCAACCTCGCAGAACATAGCGATGCTGGAGGCGTCGCTGTCAGCCGATACCCTGCTGTTGGAAACCATCCTCAAGGTCGGTTACGACGGCTTGGTGATTGCCGGATTGGGCGCGGGTCACGTTTCGGAGAAATGGGCGACGGTGATCGAGTCCATTGCCGAGAAGATTCCGGTCATCATCGCGACCCGCACCGGCTCAGGCGCAACCGCGCAGGCCACCTACGGCTTTGCCGGCAGCGAGATGGACCTGATTCGCAAAGGAGCGTGTATGGCCGGCTTTCTTTGCCCGCGCAAAGCCAGGATTTTGCTGTGGCTTCTAATTGGCTGTCAGCGGCAACATGAGTTGGCGAGCTATTTGAAAGCGACATCCACCCTCAAAATTGATGCATAAATCTGTGGGAGCGAGCCTGCTCGCGATAGCGGTGTGTCAGTCACCTCCATGCCGAATGTGAAGCCGGCATCGCGAGCAGGCTCGCTCCTACAGGGGTTTTCGGCGCACAAAAAAAGGCCTGCATAGGCAGGCCTTCTTATTTTTCCGAATCGTCCTACGGCTTATGCGCCCGGGACAGGAATTCGTGCGACTGCATTTCCAACAGACGGCTCAGGGTTCGCTGGAATTCGAAGTTCAAGCGACCGCCGGTGTACAGATCCTTGAGCTCGACTTCGGCAGAAATGATCAGCTTCACGTTGCGGTCGTAGAACTCGTCGACCATGTTGATAAAGCGTCGGGCGATGTCGTCGGTGGTGACGCTCATTTGCTCGACACCGCTGAGCAGCACGGCATGGAAGATTTTGCCCAGTTCGATGTAGTCATTCTGGCTGCGTGGACCGTCGCACAGTTCGCGGAATTCGAACCAGGCCACGTCATCACAGGTGCGCAGAGCACGGATTTCGCGGTTCTCAATCATCAGCACGTCGTTCTCGACCGCTGCGGTGCATTCCGGCGTCAGTGCGCGGAAGCTTTTGCGCAGGCTTTCGTGGGACGCTTCGTCGAGCGGGAAGTGGAACAGTTCCGCTTGTTCGAGGTGACGCAGACGGTAGTCGACGCCGCTGTCGACGTTGACGATCTCGGTGTTCTGCTTGATCAGCGCGATGGCTGGCAGGAAGCGCGCGCGTTGCAGACCGTCCTTGTACAGGCCGTCCGGCACGATGTTCGACGTTGCGACCAGGGTCACGCCGTTTTTGAACAGCTCTTCCATCAGCGTGCCGAGGATCATGGCGTCAGTGATATCGGAAACGAAGAATTCATCAAAGCAGATCACACGGGCTTCGGTAGAGAAGCGCTTGGCGATGATGGTCAGCGGGTTCTTTTCACCGCCGAGGGTCTTCATTTCTTCATGCACGCGCTTCATGAAGCGGTGGAAGTGAGTACGGGTCTTTTCCTTGAACGGCAGCGCTTCAAAGAAGGTGTCGACCAGGTAGGTCTTGCCGCGACCTACGCCGCCCCAGAAATACAGGCCCTTGACCGGGATCTGATCCTTTTTGCCAAACAGCTTGCCCAGCAGGCCCGGTTTGTTCTGCTCGGCCGCGACCAGATCGTCGTACAGGCGTTGCAAATGACGCACGGCCGTTTCCTGCGCGGCGTCATGGAAGAATTCCGGGCGTTTCAGATCAGCTTGATATCGTTCTAGGGGCGTCATAATTCGTTAGCAAGGCAACAAAAACGGGCCGTCACTGTAGCGATGGCCCGGGGGAATGGCAATCGGCCCTTGGTCGGGTCGTGCCGCTGATTAGTCCTGAACCGGGGTCAGGGCAATGCGCAAAGCTTCGATGGCCGCGTCGCGTGCAGCACTGGCAGCGAACACCGGGCTGTCGGCCACGCACTCGCCTTCCAGCCAGATGCTGAAGCTCAGGTCTTCATTGCGCACGTCCAAGGCCTGGCCCGATTGCAGCTGCTTGGTCACCTGACCGGCGGTTTTGCCGTCGGCGAAGTTGCGCGACAGCAGCAGTTGTTCGCCATCGGCCGCCAGCAGACGGAAGCGGAAACTGCCGTCGTCTTCGCGGAAGCTGACAAAACGCGCGGCTTTCGCGGCTTTTTTCTTGGTGGTCGCGGCGACTTGGGTCTGAGCCACGAAAGAACGCAGGCCTACCGCCTCACGCAACTCATTGAGGAACGGCGTCGCTACCGCACGGGCTTTTTTCGCGCCGTGTTGCAGGATGTCTTCCAGATCCGCCGGGCGCTCGATCAACTGGTGATAGCGCTCGCGGGACTCGCCCAACTCGCTGTCCAGCAATTGGAACAGACGATTTTTTGCCTCGCCCCAACCCAGGCCCTGCAACAGTTCGCTGCGGAACTCGTCGGCTTGCGCCGGGGTGGCGAAGGCCTGGAACAGGGTGAACAGATGCGAATTGTCCGGATCTTTCGCTTCGCCCGGTGCACGGGAGTCGGTGACGATCCGCGAAATCGCGTCTTTCATCTCTTTAGCGCTGCTGAACAGCGGAATGGTGTTGTCGTAACTCTTCGACATCTTGCGACCGTCGAGACCTGGCAGCGTGGCGACGCTTTCTTCGATCAACGCCTCGGGCATGGTGAAGAATTCTTTGCCCTGGCCAAACAGGTGGTTGAAGCGCTGGCCGATGTCCCGCGCCATTTCCACGTGCTGGATCTGGTCGCGACCAACCGGCACCTTGTGCGCATTGAACATCAGAATGTCAGCGGCCATCAGTACCGGGTAGCTGTACAGGCCCATGGTGATGCCGGCGTCCGGGTCTTCGCCGGTCTCGACGTTCTTGTCCACCGAAGCCTTGTAGGCGTGGGCGCGGTTGAGCAGGCCTTTGGCGGCGACGCAGGTCAGCAGCCAGGTCAGCTCAGGGATTTCCGGAATGTCGGACTGACGGTAAAAAGTCACACGGTCGACGTCCAGGCCACCGGCCAGCCAGGTCGCGGCGATTTCCAGACGCGAGCGCTGGATGCGCAGCGGGTCATCGCACTTGATCAGGGCGTGGTAGTCGGCCAGGAAGTAGAACGAGTCGGCATTGCTGTCACGGCTGGCGACGATCGCCGGGCGGATGGCACCGGCGTAGTTGCCCAGGTGCGGCGTGCCGGTGGTGGTGATGCCGGTGAGGATACGGGTACGAGTCGTCATGGGTAATCGCTTGTCAGACTGCAATCAATTCGAGAGACGCGGCAGGATCAGATCCTTGAGATCGGTCAGCTTGCCATGAAAAAAGTGTCCGCATTCTGCCACTTTCAGCAGCTCATGGGGACGTTCAAGCTTGTCGGACCATTCGTAAACCAGCTGCGGATCGATCACTTCGTCGGTTTCCGGCTGGATCAGGGTCAGTTCGCCTTGTTGCGGCAGTTGATCCTGAGCGCCCAGGCGCATGACGGCCGGTGCCACCATGAACAGGTGTTTGAGCGGTTCGCCCTTGGCCTCAAGGCGCCCGCCGAGACTTGCTGCAACAAATCCGCCGAAGGAGAACCCGAACAGGGTCAGCGGCAAGTCCGGGTGTTTGGCACGGAACCATTCGGCCACTGCCTGGGCATCATCGACTTCGCCGGTACCCATGTCGTGGGTGCCTTCGCTGGCGCCAACGCCGCGATAGTTGAAGCGCAGGGTGATCAAACCGGCATCGCGCGCGGTGCGCTGCAGGGTCGAGACCACTTTGTTGAGCATGGTGCCGCCCTGCACCGGGTTCGGATGGCAGATGAGCGCGAGGCCACGCGGCTGCTCGTTGTCCAGATACAGTGCTTCCAGTTGCCCGACCGGGCCGTCAATCACTACAGGGGTTTCACGCATTAGCAAGGAAGGAACTCCGTGACCTCGGATCGGGTCGACTCGTCTAGCAAATTGTCTGTGGCTGTCTATTGCGAGTGAATCGCGGTATACAGCGCAGGTTCGAGCCGTTAACGTAAAGCAAAGCCGTTTATAGAGGAAGGACTCGTGGAACACTCGCTCTTAGTTTGGTTGTTGCCGACTCTTGCCCTGGTTGTGGGTGTCGCCATTGGATTCCTGATCGCTCGCCTTGCGCCGAATGCCGCGCCTAGCAGCACGCAACGTCAGCTGGACGATATTCAGGAACGTTTCGACAGTTATCAGAACGAAGTGGTGACCCACTTCAACAGCACTGCAACACTGGTCAAGAAACTGACTCAGAGCTATCAGGAAGTGCAGGATCATCTCGCCGAGGGCGCCAACCGCCTGGCCCTGGACGAGCAGACCCGCCAACGCTTGCTGGCCTCCCTGCACGCCGACGCGACGCAGGCCCCTCGGGAACGCCTGACGCCGCCGCGCAATCAGGAACCACCGCGCGACTACGCGCCCAAAGCCCCGAACGCCCCGGGCATGCTCGACGAGCACTACGGCCTGAAGAAGTAATCAGGTTTCAGGCGATGTAAAAAGCCCCCGGACAAGTGATTGTCCGGGGGCTTTTTGTTTTGACTCATTGAGACAGGTAGGAGCTGACGAGTGCAACGAGGCTGCGATCTTTTGATTCTAAAAAGCAACATTAAAAGATCGCAGCCTGCGGCAGCTCCTACGGGTGACCGTCGTGGTCGGGTTAGCCAAGTACTTCACTGGCGACCTGATCAATCGCGCCTTTGGTGATCTCGACAATCAGGTCGGCCTCGGCCTCGGTCAGGATCAGCGGCGGGGCAAAGCCCAGGATGTCGCCATGGGGCATTGCCCGGGCGATCATGCCGCGCTCCAGGCACGCCGCCGAGACTTTTGGCCCCACCTTCAAGGCCGCATCGAATGGCGTGCGCTGTTCACGATCGGCCATGAACTCAACCGCGGCAAGCATGCCGTCACCACGCACTTCACCCACCAACGGATGGCCCTCAAGCGTTTCACGCAGCCGGCGGTTGAGATAAGCGCCGACCTTATCGGCATTGGCCGTGAGATTTTCTCGCTCCAGGATATCGAGGTTGGCCAAGGCCGCCGCCGCGCAGATCGGATGCCCGGAGTAAGTCCAGCCATGGCCCATCGCACCTTGGGACTCAGAGGCTTTTTCGATCACGTCCCAAACCTTTTCGCCGACGATCACCGCCGACAATGGCGCGTACGCACTGGTCAGCCCCTTGGCGGTAGTGATCAGATCAGGGCGCATGCCGTAACGCTGGCTGCCCATCTTCGAACCCAGGCGACCGAAGGCGCAGACCACTTCATCGGCGATCAACAACACGTCGTATTTGTTCAGCACCGCCTGGATCGCCGCCCAGTAGCCGGCTGGCGGAACGATGATGCCACCAGTGCCCATCAGTGGCTCGCCGATGAAAGCCGCCACAGTGTCCGGGCCTTCGGCGAGGATCATTTTTTCCAGCTCGTCGGCGCAATAACGGACGAATGCGGCTTCATCCATGCCGGTTGGCGCCTTGCGATACCAGTGCGGGCACACGGTGTGCTTGATGCCTTCGGCGGGCAGATCGAAGTGCTGATGGAAACTCGGCAAGCCGGTCAGGCTGCCGGTCATGATGCCCGAGCCGTGATAACCGCGATCGCGGGAGATGATTTTCTTTTTCTGCGGGCGCCCCAGCACGTTGTTGTAGTAGCGCACCAGTTTGATCTGGGTTTCGTTGGCGTCGGAACCGGAGAGGCCGTAGTAGACCTTCTTCATACCTTCTGGCGCCCAGTCGATGATGCGGCTCGACAGCTCGATGATCGCCTCGGTCGAGTGCCCCATGTAGGTGTGGTAGTAGGCCAGCTCCTTGGCTTGCTTGTGGATCGCGTCGGCGACTTCGGTGCGGCCGTAGCCGATGTTCACGCAGTACAGGCCGGCGAAGGCATCGATCAGTTCTCGGCCTTCGTGGTCACGGATGCGGATGCCCGAGGCGCCCTTGATAATGCGTCCCTTGAGTGCACCACTGGCGTGATCATGGGCGTGGGTGGACGGGTGCATGAAGTGCGCACGGTCTTGTTCGAACAGCGAGTCGAGTTCTTGGTTCATGGCATGTCTCCTGAGAACGGGCCTTAGCACTGGCCTTGAAGGTGCAAGCAAAAATATTTGGTTTCGACAAAGGCTTCGAAGCCCTCGGTGCCGCCTTCACGGCCAAGCCCCGAGGCTTTCATGCCACCGAACGGGATCGGATGGCCGGTGAACTTGACGCCATTGACCGCGACCATGGCGTGGTCGAGACGGCGGATCAGCGGGTGAATCAGGTCCAGGCGATTGGAGCAAATGTAGGCGGCCAGACCGTACTCGGTGTCGTTGGCCATCTCGACGGCCTGATCGAGGGTGTCGAACGCCATTACGCCGGCAATCGGCGCGAAGTTTTCTTCGCGATAGATGCGCATCTGCGGCGTGACGTCGGCCAGCACCGTGGGCTGGTAGAACAAACCACCTAGCGCATGCGCCTCTCCACCCACCAAACGTTGCGCGCCATGTTTCAAGGCATCGGCAACACGCTCGGCGGTGACGTCGAAAGCGGCCTGGTGCATCAATGGCCCGACATCGACCTGTTGTTCGCGGTCGCCGATCACGGCCGGGCCGACTTTCAACGCACGTACCGCCGTGGCAAAGCGCTTGAGAAACTCCGGATAAACCGAACGGTCGACCATGATGCGGTTGGCCGCGCAGCAATCCTGGCCGGAGGTCTGAAACTTGGCGGCTACCGCAACTTTTACCGCCTGCTCAAGATCCGCATCGGCGCAAACAATGAACGGTGCGTTGCCACCCAATTCGAGCGCAACCTTCTTCACATCGTGGGCCGCGGCTTGCAGCACCAACTTACCCACGCGGGTCGACCCGGTGAAACTCACCGAACGGACACGGCTGTCCTGCACCAGGGTTTGCATGGCCATTTGCGGCTCGCCCAGCACCACGTTCAACACGCCGGCCGGGAACCCTGCCTCCTCGGCGAGTTGCGCCAATGCGAAAGCCGAGTACGGCGTTTCATGGGCCGGTTTGATCACCACCGTGCAACCGGCGGCCAGGGCAGCGGCGGCTTTGCGGGTGATCATCGCCGAGGGGAAATTCCATGGCGTCAGCAACGCACAAACGCCCACCGCCTCTTTCACCGTGCCCAGATGCGCACCGGGAATGTGGCTGGGAATGTTTTGCCCATAGAGGCGTCGCGCCTCTTCGGCAAACCACGGAATGAAACTGGCGGCATAGGCGATTTCGCCACGGGACTCGGCCAGGGATTTGCCCTGCTCCAGGCTGAGAATCCGCGCCAGGTCTTCCTGATGCTCAAGAATCAATGCAGCCCAGCGCCGCAAAATCGCCCCCCGCGCCTCCAGGCTTTGCTCGCGCCAATCGGCGAACGCACGGTGCGCGGCATCGACGGCAGCGACGATCTGCGGTGGGTCGAGCATCGGTACATGGCCGATCAGTTTTTGATCAGCCGGGTTATGCACGGCGATGCTGTGGCCGCTGTCGCTGTGTACCCAATGGCCGTCGACGTAGCAGAGCGCTTTGAACAACAGTGGATGTTTGTAGGTCATGGCGTTCACTCCAATCCGTGTGCGTGGGAACCATGCTAGGGCAGCCGGGCCTTGGGGATTTGGCGTTTGGATGGGGTGCGGCAGGTGGTTTTTTCTGATTGGGCGGGGGTGAACAGCTGATTTTGCGGTTGGAGCAAAAACACTGTGGGAGCTAGCCTGCTAGCGATGGCGCCCTTTCAGTCACATCAATGGTGGATGTGCCGACGTGATCGCTAGCAGGCTAGCTCCTACAGGGGTTTGTGGTGATTTCAGGAATCTTGGGCTAGCTCGGCCGGCAAGGCGCCGCCGGTCTTGATGGTTTTGGTGACGATGTAGGTGAAGTAGCGTTCGATGCCCAGATCGTCGAGTAGCAGTTGGTCGATGAAGCGCTGGTAATGATCGATATCCGGTGCCTGGATCATTGCCATGTAATCGACGCCCCCGCCGGTGGCATAACAGAACGCAACTTCGGGGGCTTCGCTCATGCGCTGTTCGAAGCGGCGCATGTCCTGGGCGGTGTGCCGGGCCAGAGTGATTTCCACCAACACCTGCTGACTTTTGAACACCGCGTTCCAATCGATTTGCGCACGGTAACCCTTGATCAGGCCAAGGGTTTCAAGTTTGCGTACACGCTCCCAGGCCGGGGTCACGGACAGATTGATCGCCTCGGCCAGGCTCGACTTGGTGATACGCCCGTCGTCAGCGAGGATTCGCAGGATTTTCAGGTCATAGCGATCGAGTTTGTGCATGGGTGGCGATCTCGTGAATGTTTAGGAGCCCCAGTGGGATTGTGGTCAGGTCAGTACATCGGCGATCACCGCAATGGTATCGCCACACCCCACCAGCCCCGGAAAGTGCCGCGCCGCCAGCAAACCACTGCGCGCCGCGCGATACTCCACCGGGGCCACGCCGCTGCGAGTGGCATCGTAGACGCGGGCAATCACTTCGCCCTTGCTCACGTTATCGCCCAGGTCGCGGCACATTTCCAGCAGGCCGTCGTGCTCGCTGGCGATGAAGCAATCGCCGTCGGGCATGTCGAGCATGATCGACGGCGCCGTCTGCACTTCGCCCTCAAGAATCCCGCTATGCACCAGCAGATTGCGCACGCCACGTTCGGCAATTGCCACACTGCGCGCGGTGGATGAACCACCGCCGCCCAACTCCGTGGTCACGAAAATTTTGCCTTGCGACTCGGCGGCCGTGTCGTACATCGCGCCGGCATCGAGTTCGAGCATGCGCATGCTGTACGGCGCATTGAACGCACGCATGCCAGCCTCGCATTGCGCTTGTTGCTGCTTGTCGGGTAACACGTGACAGGCGGCGAACGGCAGGAAATCCAGGGTGCGCCCGCCGGAATGAATGTCCAGCACGATGTCGGCCATGGGCAGCAAAGTCCGGGTGAAATAGTCCGCAATCTTCTCGGTCACCGTACCGTCCGGTTTGCCGGGAAAGCTGCGGTTGAGGTTGCCCTTGTCGATCGGCGACGTGCGCCGCCCGGCATGAAACGCCGGGGTGTTCATGAACGGGATGATGATCACCCGCCCGCTGACGTCGGCGGCCGTCAGGCGTTGTGCCAGTTTGCTCAGCGCCACCGGGCCTTCGTACTCATCACCGTGGTTACCGCCGGTGAGCAGCGCGGTTGGCCCACGACCGCTCTGGATCACCGTGACAGGGATCATCACCGCACCCCAGGCGGAATCATCCCGGGAATACGGCAACTTGAGAAAACCGTGCTGCACGCCTTCGCGGGTGAAATCCACGGTGGCGCTGATCGGGTTGTCAGGCAGTTCACTCATGGCTCAATCCTTCACGAACAATTGGCGAGGCACGTTGCACAACGTTTCGACGCCGGTTTCGGTGATCAGAATGCTCTCGGTGATTTCCAGCCCCCAGTCATCCATCCACAGGCCCGGCATGAAGTGGAACGTCATGCCCGGTTGCAACACGCTGGTGTCGCCGGGACGCAGGCTCATGGTGCGCTCGCCCCAATCAGGCGGGTAGCTGATACCGATCGGGTAGCCGCAGCGGCTGTCCTTGTGGATGCCGAATTTCTCCAGCACCTTGAAAAACGCCACGGCGATGTCGCCGGTAGTATTGCCCGGTTTCGCGGCTTCAAGCCCGGCAGCGATGCCTTCGACCACGGCTTTCTCGCCATCAAGGAAATGCTGCGGCGGCTTGCCCAGGTAAATCGTGCGCGACAACGGGCAGTGATAGCGCTTGTAGCAACCCGCGATTTCGAAGAAGGTGCCGGCGCCTTTTTCAAACGGCGAATCGTCCCAGGTCAGGTGCGGCGCGCTCGCATCGGCACCGGTCGGCAACAGCGGCACGATGGCTGGATAGTCGCCGCCGTGGCCATCGGCACCGAGAATGCCGCTGCTGTAGATCTCGGCCACCAGTTCGTTTTTACGCATGCCCGGCTCGATTCGTTCGAGGATCCGCCCGTGCATTTTTTCGACGATGCGCGCAGCGATGCGCATGTAGGCGATTTCCTGCGGCGATTTGACCGCCCTCTGCCAGTTCACCAGGCCGACCGCATCGATCAATTTGGCCTTCGGCAGGTTTTTTTGCAGTGACAGGAACGCTGCGGCGCTGAAGTAATAGTTATCCATCTCGACGCCGATGGTCAGCCCATCCCAACCACGGGCACTGATCACTTCCCGCGACAGATAGTCCATGGGATGGCGCTCGCGGGACTGCACGTAGATGTCCGGGTAACCGACGATGTTCTCTTGCTGCATGAACACCGTGCGCTTGGCGCCGTTGGCATCCTGGCCGCGACCGAACCACACCGGCTCGCCATCGAGGGCCAACAGCACGCATTGATGTACATAGAACGACCAGCCGTCATAGCCGGTCAGCCAGGCCATGTTCGACGGATCGGTGACCAGCAACAACTCGATGCCCTGCGCCTGCATGGCCACTCGTACCTTGGCCAGACGCTGGGCGTATTCCTGCCGTTGGAACGGAAGATTGACGACTATCTGAGACATGCACCTGTCCTCTGATAAATGACGCGGATGAAAAAACGGTTAGCTGCCGAACTGAAACCCCTTGCCGGCCGCACGCGCACGCTCGAAAGCCAAGTTGGCCATGGCCGTATCCTGGGCGCCGGTGCCCGTGAGGTCGCACAAAGTGATTTGCGTTGCACCCGTGCGACCGGGCCGTTGGCCGGTCAGCACCTGGCCCAGTTCTGCAAAGCCCGATTCGTCGCTGACCACGCCTGCAGCGAGGGCGTGATGCAGCTCACCGAGGATGCGCGTCTGGCTCAATCGATCCGCCACGTAGCGGTCGACCTGCGCCAGCGCACGGGGGGAGATTTCGTTCTTGTGCTCGGCGTCCGAGCCCATGGCGGTGATGTGCAGACCGGGGTGCAAATGCCGCACATCAATCAGCGGCTCACGGCTGGGTGTGCAAGTGATCGCAATGTCGACCTCGGCCATGGCTTCGTCGATGCTTGCGCACGGCATGACCGCCAGACCGCTGTCGCGGGCCAATTCAATACTGAAGGCCTGGGCCTTCTCGAAGCTGCGCGCCCAGACCCGCACGCTGTCAATCGGCCGCACCAAGCGCAGGGCTTGCAACTGCAACGAAGCCTGCTCGCCGGCACCGATCAGCGCCACGCTGCGGCTGTCTTCCCGCGACAACGCTCGCGCCGCCACGGCCCCGGCCGCCGCTGTACGCACGGCCGTCAGGTAACCGTTATCCAGCAGCAAGGCATCCAGCAGACCGGTGCGCGCCGACAGCAACATCATCATGCCGTTGAGGCTCGGCAAGCCGAGTTTCGGGTTGTCGAAAAAACCCGGGCTGACCTTGATCGCAAAACGCTCCAGGCCCGGCAAGTAAGCGGTTTTCACGTCCACTTCGCCGTTATGTTCAGGGATGTCCAGGCGCAGGATCGGCGGCATGGCCACGGCGGTGGTGGCCAGCAGCACGAAGGCCTGCTCGACGGCATCGATACTGGGCAGATCAAGGGACACGCAGGCGCGCAGGTCCGCTTCGTTCAGCAAGGTGATTTCACTCATCAGCGCGGCACTCCATTGAGTCGTTTTTGTTGGAATTCAGGCATCGGCGCCGTTCAGCACGCGCAGGTGCTGATCGACATCGACATTGCGCCCGCTGATCACCACCACAACGGGCCCGCGCGGCTCGATCAAACCTTCAAGCAACGCCGCAATCCCCACCGCCGCAGCGCCTTCCAGCACCAGCCGTTCTTCGCGATAGGCATGGCGAATCGCATTGGCGATGGAGGCTTCGCTGAGCAGGTGCAGGTGATCACAGGTGTCACGGGTCATGGCAAAGGTGTAACGGTTGTCTAGGCCGATACCGCCGCCGAGCGAGTCGGCCAGAGTCGGCAGCTCCGCTACTTCCAGCGGATGCCCGGCCGCGAGGCTGGCGTGCATCGCCGCGCCGCGTTGCATGCTGATGCCGTGGGTGACGATTTGCCGGTTGGCACTTTTCAGCGCCAGCGCCACGCCGGCGAACAGACCGCCGCCGGACAACGGAATCAGTACTTGAGAGACGTCCGGTTGCTGCTCAAGGATCTCCAGCCCCAGCGTGCCCTGCCCGGCAATGATTGCCGGATGATCGAACGGTGGCAGCAGTGTTGCGCCCTGCTCATGGGCGATGCGCTCGGCTTCGCGCTGGGCATCATCTTGCGACTGGCCAACGATGCGCACTTGTGCACCAAGATCGCGTATCGCCTGGACTTTATTTCCTGGCACCAGGTGCGACAGGCAAATCGTCGCCTTCACACCTAGTTGCGATGCGGCATACGCCAGCGCCCGTCCATGATTGCCCGTCGATGCGGCCACAACGCCCCGCGCTTTTTGCTCGGCATTGAGTTGCGCCACGGCATTGCTCGCGCCGCGCAATTTGAAGCTTCCGGTGATTTGTCGGGATTCGAGCTTGAGGTAAACCGGCACACCCAACTGCTGCGACAGACTCGGTGAATGCTCCATCGGCGTGCGCCGCACCAGCGCGGCGATGCGCTGGCGGGCGAGGTAAATATCGTTGAGCTGTAGCGCTGACATGACCGCATCCCGAAGAGGTATTGGGCGCAGTCTAAGAGGGCTGGATTGTCACGCTGAATGTACTAGGGCAATTTAATCGAGAAAATTTCCGGCGTCTTTTTACCACTCAAAAGTCGTGGATTTGCGGGTACTGGCCGAAGATTTCGCGCATGCCCATCAGCGCATCGCGCATTTCATCGTCGCTGCATTCAGCGCCGACGCACACCCGCACCGCCCGTGGCCGGGGCGTGCCGCGTACGGTGAACGGGTCGGGCGATGTGACCGCAATATGCTTGTGACGCAGCGCACGTACCAGGCTGTCGAGTTCCCAGTGCGGTGGAATTCCGACCCAGGCATTCAGCGCATGGGGATGTTGGCCGAGCAGATATTCGCCGAGGTGTTCAGTGACCATCGCCTGACGTCCGCCTAACAGTTTGCGCTGCAAACCCACCAGCGTGTCCGCGCGCCCGTCGCGAATCCAACGCGTGGCAATCTCCGAAACCATCGGCGTGGCCATCCAGCTGTTGACCCGCAATATGCTTTCGGTACGCAACGCCAGACGCTTGGGCATCACCAGATAACCGATGCGCAAACCGGTCAACACCGATTTGGTCATGCTGGTGCAATAGAACGACAGCTCGGGCAAGTAATGGCTGATCGGCGGCGCGCGACGCTCGTCAAGCAGCGGTCCGTAGACATCGTCTTCGATGATGTGCACGCCGAAGCGTCGGGCAATCTCGGCAATTTCGCGTCGACGGTTGTCTGGCATCAGACTGGTGGTCGGGTTGTTCAGGTTCGGGGTGCAGA
The DNA here is from genome assembly GCF_019145495.1 of Pseudomonas azerbaijanoccidentalis. Lineage (GTDB taxonomy): Bacteria > Pseudomonadota > Gammaproteobacteria > Pseudomonadales > Pseudomonadaceae > Aquipseudomonas > Aquipseudomonas azerbaijanoccidentalis. The sequence continues at coordinate 73,156 of NZ_JAHSTU010000013.1, forward strand.
CCAGCGCGGTGATCCGCTCGTTGCTGCACATGTCCTCGAAATGTTCCGGATCAATGCCGTAGCGATCCATTTCCAGGCCTTTGAGGGTAAAGCCCAGCACTTGGGAATTGCCAATCACGCCGTGGTCGGTGACACCCTCGCAAAGCACCACGTCATCGGGGCCGGCCAGCGAGGCCAGGGCGAGGAAAATCCCGTGGGCCGCGCCGTTGGTGATCAGGATGTCGTCGCGCTCGACCCGCAGCCCCTGCCGACCGATCCAGTGCATCGCTGCTTCACGGTGCGACTCGAAACCGGCGATGGGACGAAACGCGTGAATCCACGGCTGATCTTCTTCGGTACTGAGTTCGCGGCAGGTCTCACGCCAGAACTGGTCGTGCTCGCGGGTGTGCATGATCCGCGTGATGGAAAAATCCACCAATGCGCGTTCGGGACTGTCGAGAATATAGGTGGCGACCCGATCGCTCATGCGCCGCGACACGAAACTGCCGCGCCCTACTTCGCAACGCACCAGGCCCTGACGTTCCAGTTCCTTATAGGCATTAGTGACCGTTTGCACGCTGATGCCCACCGCATCGGCCACCTGTCGTTGCGGTGGCAGGCGCTGATCGTTGACCAGCACACCCTGTTCGATGTCGTCGGCAATCGCCTGCACCAGGATCTTGTATTTCGACTCGCCGCTGCGGGCGATTTCCAATGCTGCTTTCCACTTGTCCATCGGCGCCGAACCCACTTATTGGCCAGTGCCGACAGCATCCCGCGAGAAACCTTGCAAAGCAATTGTCCTAGTGCAATGCAATGTGGCGCAGGGCTTTTGTATGCTCGGTTCAAGGTCGATGCACAGGCTGGCGAACCCGCCGACAACAACAACCAATCGATCTGTACCGGAACTGTGCCCGCAAGCTTCGGCTCAACTGGAATACGGCTCCCGTACGCTTTGCTCTTGTCACACTGCCTCCTACCACAGAGCCGTCACCGACGGGTCCACAAGAAACAGGAGATTTTATCGATGAGCAATTCCACTCCCCGCAGTTCCCATGTGTTGCGTCACCTGTTCGTGGCTTGTGCGATGTTCGGTCTGGCCGCCAGCGCCCATGCCGCCTCGACACTGGAAAACATCACCAAAAACAGCAGCATCCGCATTGGCTACGCCAACGAAACCCCCTTCGCCTTTACCGAGACGGATGGCCGGGTCACCGGTGAATCGCCGGAGATCGCCAAAGTCATCTTCGCGAAAATGGGCATCAAGCAAGTCGACGGCGTGTTGACCGAGTGGGGCTCGCTGATTCCAGGCCTGCGTGCGGGGCGCTTCGACGTGATTGCCGCCGGTATGTACATCACCCCCGAGCGCTGCAAGCAGGTCATTTTCACCGATCCGCAATACCAGTTGCCCGACGCCCTGCTGACCGCCAAAGGCAATCCGAAGAACCTGCACAGCTATGAAGACATCGCCAAGAACCCGGATGTGAAACTGGCGATCATGGCCGGCACGGTCAACCTGAAATACGCACGGGATTCCGGCGTGAAGGACGCGCAAATCCTCCAGGTGCCCGACACCACCGCCCAGTTGCAAGCCGTGCGCGCCGGTCGCGCCGATGCCGCCGTGGGCACCCAACTGACCATGAAAGGCCTGGCCGCCAAGGGTGGCGAAAAGGTCGAAGCGGTCACCGAATTCAAAGATGACCCGTCGCATACCGGCTATGGCGCCCTCGCCTTCCGTCCGGAAGACAAGGACCTGCGTGATGCGGTCAACGCCGAACTGAAAAAGTGGTTGGGCTCTGAAGACCACCTCAAGACGGTCGCACCGTTCGGCTTCGATAAATCCAACGTGACCAGCAAAACGGCTGCCGAGCTCTGCGCTCAATAGTCGAGACAGGCATGGCGCCTTGGCGCGATGCCTATCCCTGCTGACTCCGGATGTTGAACCATGCAGGTGTGAACAATGGGTGAATTACTTCCGCTATTGATACAAGGCGCCTGGGTCACGCTCCAGGTGACGTTCTTCGGCTCGATCCTGGCGATTGTCGCGGCCATTCTGGCGGCGCTGGGGCGCATGTCGCCGTGGCGTCCGCTGAGCTGGTTCTCGGTTGCCTACATTGAAGTGTTTCGCGGCACGTCATTGCTGGTGCAGTTGTTCTGGCTGTTTTTCGTGTTGCCGCTACCACCGTTCAATCTGGAATTGAGCCCCTACAGCGTGGCCATCGTCGGCCTCGGCCTGCACATCGGCGCTTATGGCGCCGAGGTGATGCGCGGCGCGATCAGCTCCGTTGCCAAGGGTCAGTACGAAGCCGCAACCGCGCTGAATTTCAGCGGCTACAAGCGTTTTCGCCGGATCATTCTGCCTCAGGCCTTGCTCGCGGCTATTCCACCGGGCACCAACCTATTGATCGAACTGCTGAAAAACACTTCGCTGGTGTCCCTGATCACGTTGTCCGACCTGAGCTTCCGCGCCAGGCAACTGGATCAGGCCACGTTCCAGACGTTGGAAATCTTCAGTCTGGCGCTGGTGATGTATTTCATCCTGGCCCAAGCGATCAACCTCGGCATGCGCAGCATTGAGCGTCGCCTGGCTCGCGGCCGGATGCGTGGAGGTCTGTCATGACCCTGTTTGACTGGACATACGCCTGGCAGATCCTCCCCGATTTGCTGCGCGCTTCGCTCAACACCGTGGGCATTACCCTGATCGGCTTTCTGATCGCCATCGTGCTGGGGCTGTTCCTCGCCATCGGCCGACGCAGTCGCCTGTACTGGCTGTCGTGGCCGATCGCCGGGATCATCGAATTCATCCGCAGCACACCGCTGCTGATCCAGGTGTATTTCCTCTACTACGTGCTGCCCAACTACGGGGTCAGCATGACGGCCATGCAAGTGGGGGTCATCGGCATCGGCGTGCACTACGCCTGCTACATCGCCGAGGTCTATCGCGGTGGTCTCGATGCCGTGCCCCGTGCGCAATGGGAAGCGGTGACCGCCCTGAACATCGCACCCTACAGCGCCTATCGCAACATCATCCTGCCCCAGGCCCTGCGGCCGATCCTGCCGCCGCTGGGCAACTACCTGGTGGCGATGCTCAAGGACACACCGGTGCTATCGGCCATCACCGTGGTTGAAATCATGCAGCAGGCCAAAAACATCGGTTCCGAAAACTTTCGTTACCTGGAGCCAATCACCATGGTCGGTCTGTTTTTCCTCGCCCTGAGCATCGCCTTGGCTTATCTGGTACGGCGCCTTGAACTGCGCCTGGAGCTCCGCTAATGACTTCTCCACTCTCGACCTCCAACGACCTTTCCCGGCGCGGCAACCTAACGCCGCTGCATCCGCAAGAGGCCACGGCCATGCATCAACCGAAAGCGGTCAAGCCCATAGTCAGCTTCCAGGATGTCACCAAAAGCTATGGCAATTTCACGGTGCTCGACCACTTGAACCTGGACGTCACACCGGGCGAAAAAGTCGCGATTATCGGCCCCAGCGGCTCAGGGAAATCCACGTTACTACGGGTATTGATGACCCTCGAAGGCATCGATGACGGACTGATCCGCATCGAGGACGATTTGCTAACGCACATGCCCAATCGCAACGGCGTGCTGGTACCCGCCAATGACCGGCACATCCGCCGCGTGCGCGGCAAGATCGGCATGGTGTTCCAGAGTTTCAACCTGTTCCCGCACATGACGGCGCTGCAGAACGTCATCGAAGCTCCGGTTCAGGTCTTGGGAATGAAACCCGCCGAAGCACGGGAGCGTGCGGCGGATCTGCTGGAGTTGGTGGGGCTGGGCAGCAAGCTGGGGCATTACCCTTCGCAGCTGTCCGGTGGGCAGCAGCAACGGGTGGCGATTGCTCGCGCCCTGGCCATGCGCCCGAAAGTCATGTTGTTTGACGAGGTGACTTCGGCGCTGGACCCGGAACTGTGCGGCGAAGTGCTCAACGTGATCCGCAAGCTCGGCGCCGAACATAACCTGACCATGCTGATGGTCACCCACCAGATGGGTTTTGCCCGGGAGTTCGCTGACCGTGTGTGTTTCTTCTACAAAGGCCAGATCCACGAACAGGGCACGCCGGCGCAGATCTTCGAGCATCCGCAGCAGGAACGGACGTGCGCGTTTCTCAGTGCGGTGAAAGAGGCCAACTGAAAACTAAAGTGGGAGCGAGCCTGCTCGCGATTGGACCGTCACATTCAACATACTTGTTGACTGACAGGCCGTCATCGCGAGCAGGCTCGCTCCCACAGGTTTTATGTCGCGGGTGTTATGGGTACTGCTGAACAGTGCCCGGTTGTTGCTGACCGCCGTACTGCTGGCCCGGAATTGCCTTGAGGTTGACCTCTACACGGCGGTTCTGCGCACGGCCATTAACGTCGCCGTTGCTGGCCACCGGGTTATCCGGGCCGGCGCCACGGGCGCTCAGGTTGGCACCGCTGACACCTTGCGACGTCAGGTAGGTCGCCACGCTCTGCGCACGACGCTGGGACAAGTCCATGTTGTGCTGGCGGCTGCCGGTGCTGTCGGTGTAGCCGACGATTTCGATCTGGTTCTGGTTGAACTCTTTCAGCGAGCCGGCCAGGTTGTTCAGCGGCTGGTAGAAGCTCGGCGCGATGTTCGCCGAATCGGTAGCGAAGGTGATGTTGCCCGGCATGATCAGCTTGATCTGATCGCCCTGGCGCTGCACTTCAACACCGGTGTTGGCCATGCTGGCCCGCAGTTTTTTCTCTTGCTGGTCGGCGTAATAGCCGTAACCGGCGGCGGAAGCACCCACCACGGCGGCGCCGATCAATGCGCCCTTGCCACGGTTGTTGTGGTCAATGGCGGCACCGGCCAACGCGCCGGCCAGTGCACCGAGGCCACCGTATTTCGCGGTTTTGCTCATGCCGGTGGAGCCGCTATCGGCCTGACCCTGGTTGTCGTAAGGGTTGGGCGATGCGCAACCGGACAACAGGGCCACGGCAGTAGCAACAATAATCAAACGACGGGTGGTGAACATGAAGAGCTCCTACTTTTTTGCATTCTGTGGTGCAACGGACGTAAGCATCGAACCTTTGCGGGCGTTGGATCGTTTGTGCCGTTAAAAATTCCGCAGGTTACAAATCAGGCCCGAACAAACGGGTTCTCGCGCATTTCATCGCCAAGACGGGTATCCGGACCATGCCCGGTCACCACCGTTGCGTCTTCGTCGAGGGTGTACAAACGTTGCTTGATGGAACGCACGATAGTCGCCTGATCACCACCCCACAAATCCGTACGCCCGACCCCGCGCTTGAACAGCGTGTCGCCGGCAATCAAAAGCTTGGCATCGGCAAACCAGAAACTCATCGACCCCGGCGTATGGCCCGGCGTGTGCAGCGCTACGCCACAGCCGCAGGCCAACGCTTCATCATCCGCCAACCAGCGATCCGGCGAGGGCACCGGCGTGTACGGAACCCCGAACATCTGGCATTGCATTTCCAGATTGTCCCAAAGGAACTGATCTTCCTTGTGCAGGTGCAGGGTGGCGCCGGTTTTTTCCTTCAACTGACCGGAGGCCAGGAAGTGATCGAGGTGCGCATGGGTGTGGATGATGCTGACCACTTTGAGGCCCAAGGCATCGAGTCGGGCCAGGATCAACTCATGATTGCCACCCGGATCGACGACGATGGCCTTTTTCGTCACAGGATCGCCGATGATCGTACAGTTGCACTGCAAAGGGCCGACGGGAAAGGTTTCGCGGATGAGAGCGGGTTGCTGGGACATCGAAATCTGCTCGTTAAACGGGGACGGTCAATGTTCGCACAAATCAGTATCGAGCCAATGGCAGCGATGTGTAACGTGAAACATTCCTTAACCCAGTACGCCCAATTCCTTGGCCCGCGCGACGGCCTGAGTGCGCCGCTCTACCCCCAGTTTGCTGTTGATATGGCTGGCGTGGGTTTTTACGGTGTGCAGGGAAATAAACAACTGGTCGCTGATTTCCTGGTTCGAACAGCCTTGGGCAATCAGTCGCAGAACGGCAAGCTCTCGCGTACTCAATTGTTCGGCGGCAGGAACCGTCTCCACTACCTGGCGAATAGGCGCAGCGGGAAGTTTTTCGATAAGGCTCAGAGAAACGTTGGTCGGCGAGCAGAGTTGCAGTTGACCGCGCAACCAGTCCGGATGCTCTGCCAGCAACCTTTCAAACGATTGCAGTATGCCCCCGCTCGCGACGTCCATTGCCTGGGCCATCGCCTTGCGGGCCTCGGGTTCGCGTCCACTGTTAAGCAACAGCGAAACCTTTTGCGTGAGTGCCATGGCGCTGAGCATTTGCCGACCGCTTTGCTGCCCCTGTTCGAGCAAAACATTCAAACGCCCTTCGGCCAGCATCGGCTGGCCCTGGATGACCTCCAGCAAGGCTTGTTGCAGTTCGATGTGCAGCGGCAACTGCGGGTGGAATTCCGGTGGTGCTGCGGCGTGCTCGCCGTTGTAGGTCTGCCCCAATCGCGCCAGCCAGGCTTCGGCCAGATCGGTGCGACCCTGTGCCAGCCAGAGCTCGCATTTGACGAGGGTAATCATCGCCAGATAGTAAATCGGCGGCACGTCCCAGATGTGCATCAGCCGTTCGGCTTCGGCAAGTTCGGCAAAGGCTTTGGCGAATTCACCACTGCTGCCTTCGAGACGGGCGATGACGCAGTGACCGATCAACACGCTGATGTCACGACAGGCGCGGGCTTCGTTCAAGCCCGCCTGTAAGCACCCTCTCGCCGCTTGTGGTTGCAGGCGCAGAGTCAGCAGAAACCCTTCGTACAAAGTCAGTCGGGCACGCACCGCGTAAAGCCGTTGCGGTGACAAGCCCTGCAAGCGTTGCAGGCCCTGGCGAACTTCAGCGAGCGCGCGGAGGATTTCCCCACGCGCTTGCAGCACACGGGCGCGGTCGTAGTGGGCCAACGCTTCAAACAATGGATTGCCGACCCGTTGCGCCAACTCCAGAGAGTCGCGGTTCAACCCGCGCGCGCGCCACAGATCGCCATCGGCAATGGCCAGGTTGGACAACGTCGAGAGACACATCAGCCGCTGGCCGTAACGCTTGCACGGAAGGCTTTCGAGCGCTTCGGTGCAATAGAGCAGCGTGAGTTCACGGTTGCCGCGACCGCGAGCGATGATCCCGCTCAAGGCCAGCCATTGCGCCAGCATCGACTTTTGCGCCGTGGCCGACGGGGCCGGCAGGAAGCGGCTCAAATGACTGGCCAGTTCCTCGGCGGCATCCAGCTGGCAGGCCAAGCCCAGCGCCCAGCTGTAGAGCACGATCAAACGCGGCGTGCTGATCAGCAGGCTGTCGGGCAAGTCCATTTTCCAGCGCAACAACATGCCGACATTCTGTTCCGCCAGCAGCTGTTCTTCTGAGAGGTTTTGCACCAGGTTCGCCGCGACATCCAGATGTCCGGCGCGCAAGGCCTGCTCCACCGCTTCATCGAGCAGCCCCTGGGCATTGAACCAGCGACAGGCACGCAGATGCAGGGTCGCGGCCGGGACCATCGTCTGCGCGGTTGGCCGGGTCCGTAGTAAATCGGAGAACAGGTGGTGATAACGGTACCAGTGGCCGTGCTCATCCAGCGGAACCAGGAACACCTGGTGCGCCGCCAGAAAACGCAGGATCTCGGCACTGTCGTGGGCGTCGCGGACGGCGTCGCACAACTCACTGCAAAAACGTTCTTGAGGCGCGGTGTCGTAGAGAAACGCTTGAACCTCGGCGGGCAGGCAATCGATGACTTCCTCAAGCAGATAATCGCGGATCAGGCCTTCCCCGCCATGGAGCGCTTGGGGCAACGCGCCGTCAGTGCCGGCCTCGGACGCCGCCAGCAGCCAGAACCGCAACCCCGCTACCCAGCCTTCACTGCGCTGGATGAGGTTTTCCATGGCCTCGCCGCGCAATGAACTGCTGTGCCGGTCCAGCAGGCTCAGGGCTTCATCGTGGGTCAACCGCAGGTCCTGTTCGTGCAACTCAAGCAGTTGCCGAGACAGGCGAAGCCGCGCCAAATGCCAGTCCGGACGCTGGCGGCTGGTGACCATCACCAGCAAACCCTCGGGAAGGTGATTGAGGAAAAATTGCAGGCAACGATCCAGAACCGGCCCTTGCGCCAGATGGTAATCGTCCAGCACCAGCAGCAATGGCGTCGCGGTCGACAGATGTACGGCCAGTTCATCGAGCAAACCGTCCAGCCACTCTTCGAAGGCGAACGGTTGATGGCGCTGACGCATTTTCAGCAAGCCGAGGGATTGCCTGCCCAACTGCGGAAAATAGTCTTGAAGGCCTTCGAGCAGTCGCTCGAGGAATCGCCCCGGATCACTGTCTCGCGGACTCAGGCCCAACCACAGGCTTTGCCAATGAGCCGGCAACGCCTGACAGAACTCCACCGCCAACGAACTCTTGCCAAACCCGGCCGGCGCGCTGACCAGCAGTAACCGGCCGCCCAGCCCCGCGCTCAAGCGCTCGCACAGACGCGGCCGAAGCACATAGCCATCAGGCAATGGTGGTCGGAAAAAGCGCCCGTCCAGCGCGGCGACAGCGACGCTTGCAGGACCTGGTGGTGGGGACAGATCAGTCATGGCCGGCTCTTGTTTGAATTGCGGGTGGCGGCGTTGCAGATGTCCGCAGACTAGCGGTAATTGAGGAGGGAATGAAGGTTATTGCTACAAATGGCTACAAAAAGTCTACGAATCGCGGTTGTAGCAGCTGCCAACGAGCGTAAAAAAAACGCCCCGAACCAGTCGGGGCGTTTCTTGAGGATGCGGCCTCTCTCAGTGCCGTTTAGCGAACACCATCCTGACGCAATGCAGCCGGGGTGAAGTCGCTGGTGGTGGCAGTGAAGCCGAAGTCGTAAGCCGACTTCTCTTCGTTCTTCATGCCCAGCGCCAGGTAACGACCCGATTGCAGGTCATACAGGGCTTCGAGGGCATACCACGGCACTTGCTTGTCGTAGTAGTTCTCGGCATGCGCCTCGGCAACGCGCCACAGTTGGCCACGACCGTCGTAGTGGTCGATCACCGCTGCTTGCCAGGTGTCTTCGTCTATGTAGAAGTCACGTTTGGCGTAGATGTGGCGCTGACCTTCCTTCAGGGTTGCAACCACATGCCACACACGACGCAATTCGTAACGAGTCAGGTCCTGGTTGATGTGACCGGCCTTGATGATGTCGGCGTACTTGAGCTTCGGATCGTCGAGCTTGTAGGCGTCGGAGCCGATGTACATCTCTTTCTTGCCTTCGAGCTTCCAGTCGTAACGATCCGGTGCACCGTTGAACATGTCCAGGTTGTCGGAGGTACGCAGGCCGTCGGCAGCAGTACCCGGGCCGTCATAGGACACTTGTGGCGCACGACGCACACGACGCTGGCCGGCGTTGTAGACCCACGCCGAACGCGGCTCCTTCACCTGGTCGAGGGTTTCGTGCACCAGCAGCACACCACCGGCCAGACGCGCCGGAGCAGTCACTTTCTGCTTGAAGTAGAACAGGATGTTGCCCGGGTTCGCCGGATCGTAGTCCTTCATCTTGTCACGGAACACGAACTGGTCCTGGAAGTACACCAGGCTGAACGAGCCGTTCGGCTGTGGCGTGGCCTGGGTCACCAGACGGGTCACGCTACCACCGCGATAACGGGTGATGTGGTTCCAGATAACTTCGACGCCGCTCTTCGGGATCGGGAACGGTACGGCGGTTTCGAAGTTTTCCAGGCCGTTGCCGCCGGACACCAGTTTGGTGTTGGTGGCGTTTTTCTTGATGGCGGCGAACACGTCATCCGGCACGGTGGCGCCGCGATGGGACGGGTAGACCGGCATCTTGAAGGTTTCCGGGTAGCGCTTGAACATCGCGTACTGGCCCGGAGCGAGCTTTTCCTTGTACTGATCGACGTTCTGCGCGGTGATGGTGAACAGTGGCTTTTCACCCGGATATGGATCGGAGAGGAAGCCCTTGCTGTCGACAGTGCCGGCGTTTTTCGGCAGTGGTTTCCAGGCCGGGATCGAACCGTCGGCGTTGCCGGCCATTTCGGCGCCCATCGGGGTCAGGCTCTTGCCCAGCTTGTCCGCTTCGGCCGCAGGGACCGCCGCCATGACGCTGCTCGCCAACAGCGAAAGCCCCAGAACACCGGCGTGGAACAGACTCTTTGTTATTTTCATAATTACGTTCGTCCTGAAAATACAGTGCTTAGAAGTTCACGCCGAAGCTGAGCGCAACGAAGTCGCGATCATCCACAGTGGTGTACTTGCCGTCGAAGAAGTTGGTGTATGCCAGGCTTGCGGTGTAGGTGTTCTGGTACTCGGCATCAACGCCCAGGCTGACCGCTTTGCGACCTTCCTCGAAGTTGCCGCCAGGGCCAGGCGAGTAACCTTCAACGTCGTGGGACCAGGCCACGTTCGGCTTGAGGTTCACACCGGCGAACACGTCGTTGTATTCCCAGATGGCGCGGCCGCGGTAGCCCCAGGAAGTGGCAGTGGTGAAGCCTTCGTCGTTGCAATTGCGGTTGAGGTTGTTGGTCGGCGTACCTGGACCGGCACCGGCGATGGTGCTGGTGTTAAGCGCCTGGCAGGTATTCTGGCCACCGGTAGCCGGCAGTTCACCTGGACCGTAGACCGGATCGCGGCCATAACGAACGTCGGAGGTGCTTTCCAGGCCGCCAACGTGGGTTACGCCCACTTCGCCCACCAGGGTCAGACGGCTGGCGCCCATGACCTGATCGAAGAAGTGCGTCAGGGTGGTCTGGAACTGGGTCACTTCTTTACGGCGATAGCCGTGCAGGTCCTGGCCCGGTACACCGTTGAGCAGGGAGGCGTTGGTCAGCGCGCCGCCCAAAGGACGAACACCGGCGAACAGGATGTCGGTGGAGTTGAGCTGCACCGGTGCGTTCGGACGGTAGCTGACTTCACCGCTCCACGCCGTGCCGGTAGGCAAGGTGGTGGAGAAGCTCAAGCCATAGAGACGGATGTCTTCCGGATACTCGACGAAGTAGTTGGAGTTACCCGCTACGATCAGTGGCGCCAGCGCCCTGAAGGCTGCCGGCAGCGCCGCTGCTCCGGCGTAGACCGATGCTGGAGCACCGGTGGCGCTGAAGATCGGCGCGCGGCTGTGATAGTTCATGAAGTAGGCACCGAATTCGGTGTCCAGCGGGTCGAACATGTACTTCAGGGACGCGCCCCACTGGCCGCTGTCGCGAGCATCGCGATCCGGGCCACGGCGTACCAGTACACCTTCGTTGTCCACGTCGACGCCCAGACGGGTCAGCGTAGGCAATGCCGCGGCGGGAATGGTCGAACGCTTGTTCAGCACGCGCAGGTTGTTATCGCAACCGTCGGCAATGATGTCCGGCTGAGAGAAGAAGGTACCGCAGTTGTCGACGACGGTCTGGTCCCATTCGATCTGGTAGAAGGCTTCAGCCGACAGGTTGTCGGTAAGGCTCTGGGACACGTAGAACATGTTGACCGGGATCAGGCCTTCCTTGATTTCGGCGCCTGGACGACGGAACGCGGACACGTCGATCGGGTTGATCGAGTTGATGCCACTGCCGATGAAAGTACTTTCACCCCAGCTCACTACTTGCTTGCCCAGACGAACCGAACCCGGCTGATCGGCAATCGAGTAGTTGTGGTAAACGAATGCATCGAGGATCTGACCGCCAGCGGACTTGGCGCCTTCCTTGCGGTTGCTGTCGCTGATGTCCTTGAACGGACGGCTTTCGTCCTTGAGTTCAAAGTCGTACCAGTATTTGCCACGAACGAACACGCCAGTGTCGCCGTACTTCAACTCAAGGTCATGGATACCCTTGAAGATTTTCGAGAAGGTCTCGCCGCTCTTGAAGTTCAGGTGACCGTCATCGGAAGTCTGGGACAGGCCTTTGCCGCCGTTGTTGACGCCGATGAGGTTCTTGTTGGCGCTTTCAGTAGACCAACTCGCACCGATCGACAGGGAAGAGTCGAACTGACCTTCGATCTCACCAACGTTGAAACTGACGCCGAATGCAGGCCCGGCGAGCGTAGAGGCAAGGCTGACGGCCAGAGGCAGTTTAGCCCGGCGCCAGAACTGGTTTACTGATGTCATCGACGCTACTCCATGTGCATTTTATTGTTATGGCAGTGAGCACTTTTAAAAACGCTTGGATAACAGGGAGCCATGGCATCCCAAAGTCATTCCAAAGTTGCATCGCCCCGGTTTGTGCGTTTGCTCCGTTCTTAAAAATCCTTGAGCGGACTATAGCCAGCAGGTAGTAGAGCTTGATCCCTCTAAAGTGTGATTTGCAGCTGCCAGCCACTCTGGAACAGTCCTTTGCCAAGCCGACACCCGTCGGCACGGCAAGAATGGCTGAAATTTCGGATTTGACAAGCCAAGCGCTTGCTTGGTGGGCCTGGCGTGCCTTTTCGGGCACGCCAGAAGACGCTTAAAGCGTCGAGAGGAAGGTGCTGTTGGTGGCCTGCCATTCGGTGATGTCGACGCGAATTTTCTTCTTGTCGAGTTTGCCGACACTGGTCTTGGGAATTTCAGTAACAAGGGCGATCTGGCTCGGGATCGCCCACTTGCTCAAGTGCCCCAGTTCGACAAATGGCTTGAGGTGTTCCTTGAGTTCCCGCGCCCCGATCACATGGCCTTCACGCACCACCAGCAAGGCAAATGGACGCTCGCCCCACTGTGGGTCGGCGATCCCCACCACTGCTACTTCGCGTACCGCTACATGGCGGCTGATCAGGTCTTCGAGGTCAAGGGAGGAGATCCACTCGCCCCCGGTCTTGATCACGTCTTTGATCCGGTCGCGAATATCGATCACGCCCATGCTGTCGAGCGTCGCCACGTCGCCCGTGTGCAGCCAGCCCCCCGCCCAGAGTTCGGCGCCCTTCTGCGGCTCATTGAAATAACCTTCAGTGAGCCACGGCGCGCGCAGCACCAGTTCCCCTTGAGTTTCGCCATCGGCCGGCAGGAAGTTGCCCTCGGCATCGACGATGGCAGCCTCGACCAAAGGCCCGGGCACACCGGCCTTGATCCGATAGGTGGTCCGTTCATCCTCGCTGCCGGCCATCAGCTCGTCGTTGAGGTGCGCACAGGACACCAGCGGCCCGGTTTCCGACATGCCATACGCCGCGGTCAATTGAATGCCCTTGGCCTTGGCGGCTTCGTACAGCGTGCGGTTCAGCGCACTGCCACCAATGACGATTTTCCAGCCGCCGAAATCGGTGTTTTGCGCCGCCTTGGCGTTGAGGACCATCTGCAGGATGGTCGGCACGCAGTGGGAGAAAGAGACCTTTTCCTTGCGCCACAGCTCGACCAGGAATTCCGGATCGTAGCGGCCGGGATACACCTGTTTGAGCCCCAGCATGGTTGCCACATACGGCAGCCCCCACGCGTGGACGTGGAACATCGGGGTGATCGGCATGTACACGTCGTTGGTGCCCAGCAGGCGCACGCTGTCGATGGCGCCCATGATGGTCGACACGCCCATGGTGTGCAGCACCAGTTGCCGATGGGTGAAGTACACCCCTTTGGGGTTGCCGGTGGTGCCGGTGGTGTAGAACGTGGTCGCTACCGAGTTTTCGTCGAAGTCCTGGAAGTCGTACTGCGGGCTCGCGGCGGCCAGCAATTGCTCATACTCGCCAACGAGGTTGGGCAGGTCGGCGGTCTTTTCCGGCAGATCGGTCAGCAGCAGGGTCTTCTCGACCGTGGTCAGGTGACCGGCGATTGCGTTGTACAGCCCCACGAACTCGCTGTTGACCAGCACAAAACGGTCCACGGCATGGTTCATGGTATAGAGGATCTGTTCCGGCGACAGACGCACGTTGATGGTGTGGATCACCGCGCCAATCATCGGAATGGCGAACATGCATTCCAGATAGCGATGGCTGTCCCAGTCCATGACCGCCACGGTGTCCCCGGGCTTGACCCCGGCGGCCGTCAATACGTTGGCCAACCGCGCGACCCGTTCGATCAGGGTCGGATAGCTGTAGCGCAACTGGTCGCGGTAGACGATCTCGCGGGTTTTCTCATAACGCGCGCCGGACATGAGCAGCCGTTTGATCAGCAGCGGATACTGGTAAGCGCCTTCGGCTGGGGGAATAACGCGTGTCTGCAACATAAGAATCCCTTTTCTGACTGCACGGTCGTGGCTGTTAAGTACGCACTGTAGTGCGCCTGATCGCCAGCCAAATCAGCCAAAGGAATGATTTGCAGAGCCGCGCAAATGCTAGCCTTGCGCCAGCATTTGCGGGTTATCGAGGATCATACGATCAGTGCATCTCGGTAAACGCGAGCTTCACGCCAATCGCGATCAACACGGCGCCCATGGTCCGGTCGAACCAGTGGCCCATGCGGGCGAAACCGGCGCGCACGCGCTGTTGGCTGAACAACATGGCCACCAGGCAGAACCAGATCGCCGTGGCCACTGCCAGGTAAACACCGTATCCGGCCTGCACCGCCAGCGGCGTGTGCGGATTGATCACCACGGTGAACAACGACAGGAAAAACAGCGTGGCTTTCGGATTCAAACCGTTGGTCACGAAACCCGAGGTGAAGGCGCCACGAGCGGTGCGCTCGCCGGCTTCCTTGTGCAGATCGTCTGTCACTGTTTTCGCCGGTTGCGCACGCAGCGCCTTGAAGCCGATGTACAGCAGGTAAGCGGCGGCGGCCCATTTCAAGGCGTTGAACAGCACAATCGACTGAGAAACGATCAGGCCGATGCCCAGCAACGAGTACCCCACGTGCAGGAAAATCGCCGTACCGACGCCCAGCGCCGTCCAGGTGCCGGCGCGACGCCCGTGGGTTACGCTCTCACGCACCACCACGGCAAAGTCCGGGCCGGGGCTGGCCACGGCCAACAGGTGGATCAAGGCAACGGTCAAGAACTCGGTCCAGTACATGGGGGCTCCTTTAGGCCAAGCGTAACTATTTATTTCATCTGGTAGGCTCGGCAGATTACGCCTTCAGTTCATTGCACAAAAGGTACAGTTGATGACGAACACTCGCCGCGCCGTTTTCCTCGACCACCCGTCCCTTGATCTGGGCGACCTCGATCTCAGCCCGCTACGCGATTGTTTCAGCGAGTTGCAGCTGTACCCGCAAACCTTGCCGGATCAAGTGATCGATCACCTCAAGGGCGCCACCGTGGCGATCAGCAACAAAATCCTGATCGATGCCGCCGCCATGGCCGCCAGCCCCGAACTCAAGCTGATTCTGATCACCGCCACCGGCACCAACAACGTCGACCTCGCGGCCGCCCGCGCCCATGGAATCACCGTGTGTAACTGCCAGGGCTACGGCACGCCGTCCGTGGCGCAACACACGATCATGCTGCTGCTCAACCTGGCGACGCGCCTGGCCGACTATCAGAAAGCCGTGGGCGAAGGTCGCTGGCAACAGGCCAAACAGTTCTGCCTGCTGGATTTCCCGATCGTCGAACTGGAGGGCAAGACCCTCGGTCTGCTCGGCCATGGCGAACTGGGCGGCGCGGTCGCGCGGCTGGCCGAAGCCTTCGGCATGCACGTGTTGTTGGGGCAGATTCCGGGGCGCCCTGCCCGGCCGGATCGTTTGCCGCTGGACCAATTGCTGCCACAAATCGACGCACTGACCCTGCATTGCCCGCTCAACGAGCACACCCGGCACTTCATCGGCGCCCGTGAACTGGCATCCATGAAACCCGGTGCATTTGTGGTCAATACCGCCCGCGGTGGCTTGATCGACGAACAGGCCCTGGCTGACGCCTTGCGCAATGGCCATCTTGGCGGCGCCGCCACTGATGTGCTGAGCGTCGAGCCACCGGTCAACGGCAATCCATTACTGGCCCATGACATCCCTCGCCTGATTGTTACCCCGCACAACGCCTGGGGCAGTCGTGAAGCGCGCCAGCGCATTGTTGGCCAAGTGACTGAAAATGCCCTGGGGTATTTCAGCGGTAAGGCGCTGCGGGTCGTCAGTTGATAAACTGCGGCACTTTTTTTGAGGAGCAGTTATGGATCCGCGCAGTGAAGTACTGCTTCGTCAGGCTGAATTATTCCAGGGTTCGGTGCTGTTGGCCGGTTTGCCTGCCGATGATTTGCTAGGTCGCTTGCCCGCCGCCCGCGGCTGGTGCTGGCATGCCGGTGATCAAGCCGCGCTGGACGCACGTTTCGCCGAGCGCAGCCATTTTGGCGTGCAAGCGCCGGAACATGCGTTCGATGCCGCCGTGGTGTTTTTGCCCAAGTCCAAGGATTTGACCGACTACATCCTCAACGCTTTGGCCTCGCGCCTGGCCGGCCGTGAGCTGTATCTGGTCGGCGAGAAAAAAAGCGGCATCGAAGGCGCCGCCAAACAACTCAACCCGTTCGGCAAGCCGCGCAAGCTCGACAGCGCACGGCATTGCCAGCTATGGCTGGTGACGGTGGCCAATGCACCTGAAGCCAAACCGTTGGAAAGCCTCGCGCAGACCTACGAACTGCCCTTGGCTGAAGGGCCGCTCAAAGTCATCAGCCTGCCGGGCGTGTTCAGCCATGGTCGACTGGATCGCGGCAGTGCGCTGTTGCTGGAGCATCTGGACAAACTGCCGAGCGGCCATTTGCTGGACTTCGGTTGCGGTGCGGGTGTTTTGGGCGCCGCGGTGAAACGTCGTTACCCGCACAATCAGGTGACGTTGCTTGATGTGGATGCGTTTGCCGCCGCCAGCAGTCGCCTCACATTGGCTGCCAACGGTCTGGAAGCAGACGTCATTACCGGCGACGGCATCGACGCTGCACCGATGGGTTTGAGCGCGATACTGAGCAACCCGCCGTTCCATGTCGGCGTGCACACCGATTATTTTGCAACCGAGAACTTGCTGCGAAAAGCGGCCAAACATCTGAAAAACGGTGGCGAACTGCGCTTGGTCGCCAATAGCTTCCTGAAATACCAGCCGCTGATCGAAGAGCATCTCGGCGTGTGCGCAATCAAGGCGGAAGGTCAGGGTTTCAGAATCTACCGGGCCAAACGCGGATAGAAATTTGTACTTGCCGAATGGATTTTGCCTAGGCAGAATCCGCTCCGTCCTAGGGGAGTAGTCTCCCACGAGCGCCATGCTCGTCCGGCATACGTCAACATACTTGGTCCTCAGACCATGGCGTATGCGACCCAAGCGTCCGCATCAGACGGATTGCAGGGTTTGACAAGACCTATGACACGAACACCTTACCCGGGGCGGGAAGGCTGTACGTGTCATAGCCGTGTCGACCCGCCCCTTAGGAAAACCCCTGATGCTGGATTCATTACTCGTTCCCACCGCAATCGTTGCCTTGGCCGAAATCGGCGACAAGACGCAACTGCTCGCGCTCATTCTCGCTGCCCGCTTCCGCAAGCCTTGGCCGATCATCGCCGGCATCGTCGCCGCGACCCTGGCCAACCACGCGGCGGCGGGTGCGGTAGGCGCCTGGGTGGGCAGTTTCTTCTCGGATACGTTACTGCACTGGATCCTCGCGGTGAGCTTTGCCGCCACCGCACTGTGGACCCTGGTGCCGGACAAGATGGATGACGACGAAGCCAGCACCGCCCGCAAGTTCGGGCCGTTCCTGACCACGCTGATCGCGTTCTTCCTCGCGGAAATCGGTGACAAGACCCAGATCGCGACCGTGATGCTGGCGGCGCAATATCCGGAACTGTGGCTGGTGATCATCGGCACCACCCTCGGGATGTTGATTGCCAACGTGCCGGTGGTGCTGGCGGGTAACTTTGCCGCAGACAAACTACCCCTGACGTTGATCCGTCGCCTCGCAGCGTCGGCGTTCTTCATCCTGGCGATTGTCGCGGTGTACAAGGCGATGCAGGCTAGCGGGTGGGTTTGACGGCGTAGGTTGGTAGACCGCGTTATCGTTCAACGCGAGCAAGCTCGCTCCCACAATTGGAATGCATTCCCTGTGGGAGCTAACCTGCTCGCGATGGCGGTAGCGGCCTCACCGCATAGTCGTCAGGATTTCTTGGCCTGCTCATACAACGGCATCACCTTCGGAATCGCTGCCTGCAACGCCGCGATCCGGCTGGTCGAAGCAGGGTGAGTGCTCATGAACTCCGGTGGCGAACCTTCCGACGCCTTGGTCATCTTGTTCCACAGGGTGATCGCGGCATTCGGGTTGTAGCCGGCGCGAGCGGCCAGTTCCAGGCCGATCAGGTCTGCCTCGTTTTCATTGGCGCGACTGTTGGGCAAGGTCATGCCGTAGTTGGCCACGGTATCGGCCAGCGCCAGCGTGTCCTGGCCCAATCCGAACAACGCACCAGCGCCCTGCTTCGCCATCTCCATGCCGTACGCCTTGGACATTGCTTCACGACCGTGCTCGCGCAGGGCGTGGGCAATTTCATGGCCCATCACCGCTGCAATTTCATCATCGGTCAGTTGCAGGCTGTCGATCAGGCCGGTGTAGAAAATAATCTTGCCGCCGGGCCCGCAGTTGGCATTGAGTTCATCGCTCTTGATCAGATTGACTTCCCACTTCCACTGGGCCGCATCCGGACGGAAATTCGGCGCCTGGGCAATCAACCGGTCGGCAATCGCCTGAACGCGCTTGGCGTCGCTGCTGGTCTTGTCCAGCACACCTTTGGTGGACGCTTCGCCGACGGTCTTCTGATAAGACTGGGCATACATCTGGTCGACCTCTTGCGAGGACAACATGCTGAACATGTACTGCTTGCGCTCAACGCCCACAGCGCCACCGCTGGTGGTGTTAACAGACTGGCAACCGGCGAGCAGCAAAGCTGTGCTCAGCGCACACGAAACCAATGTCTTGTTCATCAAAAAGCTCCCTGAAAACATGACCGTATCCTAGGCGCGGAAATGTATCGACGCCAGATACAACGGCATATATGACGCGCATTTCGGACAAAGCTCTCTGCGCCGTAGGAAAAAATTCACAAACCCGGCCAAGCCACGGCGGCCAACCCGCCGGCAATGATTCATTTGCGACATCGAGCGCTCCAAAACAGCCATTTCACCGACGCTCGCTCATGCCCGCGCAACCCTATCAAGGTCGAGTTTTTCCGTGGTGGCAGATGAGGTGGGCAACCTGGCGCAGAAGACCCAGAAGGCCACCGAAGAAATCCAGACAACTTTGACCAAATTGGCCGAGCAGCAGCGGCGGTTGATCAATCAGTTCAAGGTTTAAAAAAAGATCAAATAATCGCAGCCTTCGGCAGCACCTACAGGGTGTACAGCTATCCAATGTAGGAGCTGCAAAAGGCTGCGATCTTTGCAATAACGCCACTCAACCCGGCGTAAGACACTCCGGCCCATTGAGTTTCGGATCATTGACCATGTTGGCCAGCACCCGCTCGCGCAACGCGGCAGGTTCGCTCGCCAGCAGGGCCTGCAAGGTGTGCAGCGGCGTTTCCGGATTGAGCCACGCCGCTTGCCCCGCCTCATCCAGAATCAACGGCCGACGCTGACTCGCCGCCGGTTGCGTGATGACTGCCGTACTCAACCACACCTGTTCCTGCACCGGATAGGCTTCCCAGATCGCCGCAAAAAACAACGACGCACCCTCCCCCGGTGTCAGCCAGTACGGGCGCTTGCGCGTAGTGCCGCGCCATTCGTAGAAACCGTTGGCGGGCAGAAGGCAGCGACGTTCGCGCAGGGCCTGGCGAAACATCGGTTGTTCGGCCACGGTTTCGGCGCGGGCATGGGCCGGGGTGCGGGACAGATCGGTCAGCCACGGCGGTGTCAGGCCCCAGCGGGCACGCGCCAGCTCACGCTGGCCATCCGCACCGGCTCGCAGCATCAATACCGAATCATTGGGGGAAATGTTCCACTGCGCCTGCTGATCGGCGGGAAAACCTGGCAGGGCCGCGAAATCGCGATTCCAGCGAAACAGGGCATAACGTCCACACATGGGGCTGTACGACTCTTGATCAAACGAACGCCAGCCTAACAGACCAGCGTGCCGGGAAAACTCTCCGGTTCATCGCCGGACAACGGCAGCGCGGCATTGTACGCACTGATCAGCTCGCGGGCGTATTCAGCCTGGTCGTTATCTACCGCCAACCCGAGCAGCCCATAGATCGGCAATTCACCGGTGGCCCCGACCAGATCGCGGCCCACCAGGTGTGCCTCGATGCCCTCGCTGGCGAGCATGCCCTGCAGCAACTCACCTTCCATCAGGTTTTCCGGTTCGTAGATTCGCTGCATACGCGCCCCTCACTCGTTTTCGCTGAAGACTTCCAGAAACCAATCCTCTCCGTGAACCTGCAACACGAACGTAATTGGCCGGCAGCACACCTGACAGTCCTCTATGTAGGTCTGATCGCCGCCAGACAAGTCGACAGTCGTTTCGACTGATTCACCACAATACGGACATTCATACTCTGCACTTTCCAGCATCGCGGTCTCCCAAGTGACTTGTGCGTATAATCGCCGGTCTATTTGCAGGGCTATTTTTGTCTGGCTACTTTTTCAGACCGTACCCCGCCGGTTTTCGATCAAAACCTTTACTTACCCTAGCCGTTTCTAACAAGAGAGCATGATGGGCGAATTCGATGCCATCCGACCTTACGACGACAGCGAAGTCCCAGCGGTGCTGGACAGGCTGCTCGGCGACAAGGCGTTTCTAGATATCCTCACCCACTTTCGCTTCCCGCGTTTTGCCGGTGCTTTGGGCTGGGCGCTCAAACCTCTTATAGCTCATCGACTGCGCCGCGAGTTCGCCGGCATCACGTCGGTGGCCACTTTGCAGGACAAAGTCGAGTATTACGTCGACCACACCATCGAGCGCGCCACCGACGGCGTGACGTACACCGGCGTCGAGCAGTTCAAGTCCGGCAGTGCCTATCTGTTCATTGCCAACCACCGCGATATCGTCATGGACCCGGCCTTCGTCAACTATGCCGTGTACCACGCCGGTCTGCCGACCCCGCGCATCGCCATCGGTGACAACCTGCTGCAAAAGCCTTTCGTCAGCGATCTGATGCGCCTGAACAAGAGCTTCATCGTGCACCGCTCGATCACCGGTCGCCGCGAGAAGATGGCGGCGTATCAACTGCTGTCGGCGTACATCAACCATTCGATCCGCAACGATTGCGCCTCGATCTGGATCGCCCAGGCCGAAGGCCGCGCCAAGGACGGCGACGACCGTACCGAGTCGGCGATTCTCAAGATGTTTCACATGAGCCGCAAGGACGAGCCGTTCGGCGAAGTCATCCGTTCGCTGAACCTCACGCCAGTGTCGATCAGCTATGAGTACGACCCGTGCGATCAGGCCAAGGCCCGCGAGCTCTACATCCGCGCCACCACCGGCAGCTACACCAAGGCGCCGGGCGAAGATGACGTGAGCATTGCCAAAGGCATCACTGGCTACAAGGGCCGGGTCCACGTGAACTTCGCAGCGCCGATCACCGAGCTGTTCGAAGACACCAAGCAATTGGCGGTCGAGATGGACAAGCAGATCCTGGGCGGCTACCGCTTGTTCCCGGTGCATTACCTGGCCTACGCCCAGTGGAAAGATGCCGATCCGCAATTGACGGTGCCAAAAGCCGCAGAGGTATTCCCGGCCGACGAATTGGCCAAGGCGCAGGAACAATGGCAACAACGCCTGGACGCCTGCCCTGAGGAACATCGTCCGTTCCTGGTGCTGCAATACGCGACACCGGTGCGTAATCAGTACCGCGTGAAAGCTGGATTGCCGCTTTAAAACGAGATCAAAAGATCGCAGCTTTCGGCAGCTCCTACAGGTGAATATAAATTCTGTGTAGGAGCTGCCGAAGGCTGCGATCTTTTGCTTTGAAGGATTCAGACCTGCGTGCTGATCCACGACACCAGCAGCGCCAGCCCCATGCAGGCGAAGCCGAAGCTGTAGAAAAACCGGTTCATACGCAAAGTGGCCCAGTCCAGCGTCGGTTCTTCGCTGGGGCGACTCTCGCGCTGCGCTTGCAGACTGGCCATCGCGCGCTGTTCGCGACGACGGGTCGCGTGCAGCAACCAGCCGCCCGGGAAGGCAAAGAACAAGGCCAGCAGGTTGATCAATTTGGCGGGATGGGCGGTAAACAGCGTCATCAAATGCAGCGACATCACGAACCTCAAACAAAACCGGTGTGGCGAGCGCCGGACCAGCGACCGCGGCGCGGATTCTACCGAAAGCGTGTGGACCTGCATTCCCCTTTGCGACAAATAACGAGGCAATTGACCAATGGCTGTCCTGCGTCACAGCTTCGTCATCTGCATGGGGCAACATGCGCGCCTCGAAACCGACACGGACTGCGTCATGCTTCACGCCGAAAACCAGGATCGCCTCTACCTCATCGCCCACAACGACGAACAACAAACCCTCGTCGGCAGCCTCGCCTTCAATGTTCAGGACCGTCACTGGCTGGTGTATTGCGCACTCGGCGGTCACCAGCACGCGGATTTGCCGGAAGCGGATTTGCTGACCGGGGTGAGTGTTCTGGATTTCTACTCCCAAGCCGCCTGAAATCCCCACTCCCCCTGTAGGAGCTGCCGCAGGCTGCGATCTTTTGATCTTGATCTTCGGCGTACTTGGATCAGTCAGAAAGCAAGATCAAAAGATCGCAGCCTTCGGCAGCTCCTACAGTTACGGTGCAGGCATTAAAAAGCCCGGGACCATCGCTGGTGCCGGGCTTTTTAACATCTGGCAAAAGCTTACTCGCCGAGCACCTGACCCACGGTCGGGTCTTTGAACAGACGGGTCAGCGCATCGCTCAACACATCGCTGACCAGCTTGGTGTTGGTTTCCTGGTTCGGCGCCATGCCGAAACGCTGGTCCAGGGACGCGCCGTAACGACCGCTGTAACGACGGTTGGCGTTCTGTACATCGGAGCGGAAGGTGGCGCCGATGGTCGCTTCGGTCACGTACATGCCTTCTTTAGGCGACTGATACTTCAGCTCGGCCAGGGTCACCGTGATTTGCGGCGCGCCCGCCGCATTGGTGCTCGGCGTGAAGCCCAGCAGGCGCACGGCGGCTTCGGCCTGAGCTTGCAGCTTCGGCAGGATCTGCGCGCCTTGCACGGTAATCGCGCTGGTCTCCGGGTACAGGCCACCACGGGTGCCCAGGGTCGGCGACGGACGTCCGTCGACCACACGCACCACAACCGGCTGGCCGTGGCCGACCGGTGCCAGTTGAGCCGTCAACTTGGGTTCCGGGTTCAGTTGTTGCGGGCTGTGGGCGCAGCCAACCAGCGTCAAACTGGTCACAGTGATCAAACCGAACAACAGGCGTTGCAACATGCTCTTCTCTCCAGAATCAGGCACAAACAGGCCGGCAGTATAGCGGTGGGCCACTGCAGCTAACTAGGGTCATGCAACGATTACTGAAATCTCTGACAAACCCGTGAGACCGCGGTTCCTGTCACACATTTTTCACTCGTCTTTCACTTGCACGTCACGAGTTGCTGCGAACGTAGTCGGCAGTCACCCAAAAGGTATCTCGCCATGCGTTTTCTCGTTTCGCTGTTCGAAGCACGCCCGCAACATCGCAGCTTCGCCCTGCTCGACCGCAACGGCCATTGCCAGGCTTTCAAACAGTGCAGCCTGCAGCCCATGGGCGACGGGTGGGTCGAAATCGAAGAAATTCGCCTCAACTGGCTGCACAAGCCCCTGCCCGCCAGCGCCCGTGTCATTGCACGTCAGCCACGCTCACGGGCACAGCAACTGCTGACCACCTGACCGAACGCCTAATAAAAGTCATTAAACACGACCAATTCCCTACGTTTCTTCGCTACAATCTCCCCCCGATTATAAGGACGTCTCCTGATCGGGCCTCGCAGCATCGTCAATGCTTCGGTTTTGGCACCCCGCACCGCCCACAGAGAGCCGCCCACACAGATCGAGTGAAGCTGGCGCGCTTGCTGTTCATCTGGCAAAACCTCCACTTTTCGCGAATCTGCAGAGCTGTCATTACGCTCGGTCACTGCTGTTTGCCCGTTTGCCTGCCATGAATTCCCTGGCGGCCAGGCATTCGGGCACGGTGCCAGGCTGGGACAGCCCTTTTTTGAGGTTCACGTCTTCAAAAGAGCGTGAAAAAAACGGGTTTTCACAACTTCACAAGAGTGTGGCGAGCAAATGAATAGTTTTGCGTCTGAACATGCACCATTAGCGTCTAGAACAGCCCAACGACACAGGACCGAGTACTCCTCGAACACCGGAGCCTGAAGCCTGTCCGCTACGGATTTGGTTGCACAAACGGATGTATCGACCATAAGTCGAATTGCCAGCCGCGTGCTGAAATGAGTTCATAGACCTCATTAGCCCGGCCGGTAGCGTCCGTCGAAGTTGCAAAAAATTGCGAAGATTCGGACATGGCGATCCTGCCATGGGGACCAGGGGCAACACTGACACGCCCCGGAACGCCTGGCAGCCATGCCGTCAATTTGGTGCTGCAGATTTTGGAGACGCGTTAAATGGCGCATAACGAAGCAGTCGACGTAGTACTGGTTGGGGCCGGCATCATGAGTGCCACCCTTGCAGTGCTGCTCAAAGAGCTCGACCCCGCGATCAAGCTGGAAGTCGTCGAGCTGATGGATTCCGGTGCCGCGGAGAGTTCCAACCCGTGGAACAACGCCGGTACCGGTCATGCCGGCCTGTGCGAGCTGAACTACACGCCGCAGGCTGCCGATGGCGCCGTCGACATCAAGAAGGCCGTGCACATCAACACCCAGTTCGAGGTGTCGAAGCAGTTTTGGTCGTACCTGACCAAAAAAGGCACGTTCGGCTCGTGCAAATCGTTTATCAGCCCGGTGCCACACCTGAGCTTCGTGCAAGGCGACAGCGGCGTTTCCTTCCTCAGGGAACGCTTCAAGGTGCTGAGCAAGCACCACGCCTTCAATGACATGGAATACACCGAAGACAAGGCAACAATGGCAGAGTGGATGCCGTTGATGATGCCTGGTCGCGACCCTGGCGAAACCCTGGCCGCCACCCGCGTGATCAACGGCACCGACGTCAACTTCGGCGCCCTGACCAATCAGTTGCTCAAGCACCTGACCAGCGCACCCGATGCCCAGGTCAAGTACTGCAAGCGCGTGACCGGTCTCAAGCGCAACAACGGTGGCTGGACTGTCAGCATCAAGGACGTCAACAGCGGCAACACCCGTGAAGTCGACGCCAAGTTCGTCTTCCTCGGCGCTGGCGGCGCGGCATTGCCGCTGCTGCAAGCCTCTGGCATCGAAGAGAGCAAAGGCTTCGGCGGCTTCCCGATCAGCGGCCAGTGGCTGCGTTGCGACAACCCGGAAGTGGTCAAGCACCACCAGGCCAAGGTCTACAGCCAGGCGGCCGTAGGTTCGCCGCCGATGTCCGTGCCGCACCTGGACACCCGTGTTGTCGACGGCAAGAAATCCCTGCTGTTCGGACCTTACGCCGGTTTCACCACCAAGTTCCTCAAGCACGGTTCCTTCATGGACCTGCCGATGTCGGTTCGCACCGGCAACATCGGCCCGATGCTGGCCGTGGCGAAAAACAACATGGACCTGACCAAATATCTGGTCAGCGAAGTGATGCAGTCCATGGAGCAGCGCCTCGAGTCCCTGCGTCGTTTCTACCCTGAAGCGAAAGCCGAAGACTGGCGCCTTGAAGTGGCTGGGCAACGGGTGCAGATCATCAAGAAAGACCCGAAAAAAGGCGGCATCCTGCAATTCGGTACCGAACTGGTTGCGGCCAAGGACGGTTCCCTTGCCGCCCTGCTCGGTGCTTCGCCAGGTGCTTCGGTAACCGTTTCGATCATGCTGGAACTGATCGAAAAATGCTTCCCGAACCAGGCCAAAGGCGAATGGGCTGCCAAACTGGCCGAAATCTTCCCGGCCCGCGAGAAAGTCCTGGAAACCGACGCAGTGCTGTATCGCAAGATCAACACGCAGAACAACGTTGCTCTGGAGCTGGTTGAAGCCAGCAGCGAGACCGAAAGCTACGCTTGATTCGGCCGCATAAAAAACGCCCCGTCCTCATTGAGGGCGGGGCGTTTTTTTATGTCTTTAAAAGATCGCAGCCTTCGGCAGCTCCTACTTTGCAACCGCGTACCTACTGTAGGAGCTGCCGAAGGCTGCGATCTTTTGATCTTAGCCGCGAGCTTTTTCGATCAGCTCGATGTAATCCGGCGCATTACGCTGATCCTTGATCAGGGCAACGAAGTCATTGCCGTGCTCGTCTTTGCCATCCACGTCGTAACCGGCCTCGACGAAGAACGTCAGGAAACGTTCGAAGTCATCGATACGCAGCCCACGGTAGGCCTTGATCAGTTTGTGCAAGGACGGAGAAGTCGCGTCGACCGGTTCGAAATCGAGGAACAACTTGATCTGCTCATCGCCGATCTCGTCACCAATCACTTGTTTCTTATCTTTACGCATTGCCGACTCCAGCTCGCAGACATTTCACGGGGCGGGCAGTTTACCCCTGCGCAGGCGCCGGGCTCAACGCGGACGAACAGCGCCGGTGTGCAGATCGGCCCAAATATGGCCATTGACGTAGCTTAAAAACTGACAATACACCGTGTCATTGCGCAACAGATCGATCACCACGCGGTACTGCGCCAGCGGGTAATTGAGAGTGAGGGTCTTGGTTTTGTCGTCGTAGACCGGTTTTTTCAGGCTTTTACTTTCGCCATCGAAATTGACCAGCACCTGATTAATGGTCGCGCCCTTGTTCAAGGATTTGCCCTTGAGGCGAACCATCAGCGGCGAGGTGACCGGGATCGGCTGCTGATTGGACTGGCGCTGACTGCCAACCACCACCGAATACTCGGTGACTTGCAACAGTTGTTGCTGCTCGGGCTCGGCATCACGCAGGGTCAGGTCATCCGGCGGCAAAAACTGCCCGTGCATAGGCGCAGGGGCGGCGGCCAGGGGCAGGCTGAGGGTCAGCAACAGGGCGGCGCAGCTGCGGATCAAAAGGCTCATGACAGGCTCCGGAATCGGGGCCGAGCACTCTAGCATGGGTTTAAAAGCAAAAGATCGCAGCCTTCGGCAGCTCCTAAAGGATGTATACCCATCCCATGTAGGAGCTGCCGAAGGCTGCGATCTTTTGAGGTCGACGAGCTTACATACCTTTAACGGCAAAAATCCCGTTGGCGTTACGCCAGTAGCCCTTGTAGTCCATGCCATAACCGAAGATGTAACGGTCAATGCATGGCAAACCGACGAAATCGGCCTTCAGGTCCGGACGCGCCTTGCGGTCGTGGTCCTTGTCGATCAGCACGGCCGTGTGCACTTTGCGGGCGCCGGCGTGTTTGCAGAAGTCGATGATCGCGCCCAGGGTGTGCCCTTCGTCGAGGATGTCGTCGATGATCAGCACGTCACGGTCGATGAACGACACTTCCGGCTTGGCTTTCCAGAACAGGTCGCCACCGCTGGTTTCGTTGCGATAACGGGTGGCGTGCAAGTAAGACGCTTCCAGCGGGAAGTGCAGGTAGGTGAGCAGCTTGCCGGAGAAAATCAGCCCGCCGTTCATCACGCAGAACACCACCGGGTTGCTGTCCGCCAGTTGATCGTTGATTTGTGCACCGACGCGGGCGATGGCCGCCTCGACTTCAGCTTCGGTGTACAGGCAGTCAGCCTCTCGCATGATTTGACGGATATGCTCGAGATCAGCGGACATGGCGCTCTCCAAGGGGGGGACGGATTCGGAAAAGCGGGCAAAGGTACGCATCCCGAACGGCCAGATCAAGCGTTTGTGGACTAACGTACTCTAATGTCTATAGGACAACACCCTCGGATAGATTAATCTAGGCCGGTTTTTTTGCCCGCCGCCGGAGCCTTTCCCATGCCCATCCTCGAGATCCGCCACCCGCTGATCCGTCATAAACTTGGCCTGATGCGCCGCGCAGACATCAGCACCAAGAATTTCCGTGAGCTCGCTCAGGAAGTCGGTGCCCTGCTGACCTATGAAGCCACCAAAGACCTGCCGCTGGAATCCTACGATATCGAAGGCTGGTGCGGCACTGTGTCGGTCGAGAAAATCGCCGGCAAGAAAATTACCGTGGTGCCGATCCTGCGTGCCGGTATCGGCATGCTGGAAGGCGTGCTCAGCCTGATCCCGGGCGCCAAGGTCAGCGCCGTGGGCGTTGCCCGCAACGAAGAAACCCTGCAGGCCCATACGTACCTGGAAAAACTGGTTCCGGAAATCGACGAACGCCTGGCGATGATCATCGACCCGATGCTCGCCACCGGCAGCTCCATGGTTGCCACCATCGACCTGTTGAAAAAAGCCGGCTGCCGCGACATCCGCGCCATGGTGCTGGTCGCCGCCCCGGAAGGCATCGCCGCCGTCGAGAAAGCGCACCCGGACGTGACCATCTACACCGCTTCCATTGATCAAAAACTGAACGAACACGGTTACA
Organism: Pseudomonas azerbaijanoccidentalis; assembly: GCF_019145495.1. Lineage (GTDB taxonomy): Bacteria > Pseudomonadota > Gammaproteobacteria > Pseudomonadales > Pseudomonadaceae > Aquipseudomonas > Aquipseudomonas azerbaijanoccidentalis. The sequence goes on from NZ_JAHSTU010000013.1 coordinate 101,386, forward strand.
TCATCCCGGGCCTGGGCGATGCTGGCGACAAGATCTTCGGCACCAAGCAGAAGGACGCGTGAGCATGCAGCAAGAGTTCAACGATCCGCTCTGGCGCACGGTGCTGTCTGGCGCACAGATGCTGTTCGTGGCTTTCGGCGCCCTGGTGTTGATGCCGCTGATTACCGGCCTCGATCCTAACGTGGCGCTGTTTACCGCCGGTCTCGGGACGATTCTGTTCCAGATCGTCACCGGGCGTCAGGTGCCGGTGTTCCTGGCGTCGAGTTTTGCCTTCATCACCCCGATCATTCTCGCCAAGGGCCAGTTCGGCCTGGCCGCGACCATGGGCGGCGTGATGGCGGCCGGCTTCGTCTATACCTTCCTCGGCCTGGCCGTGAAGATCAAAGGCACCGGCTTCATCGATCGCCTGCTGCCACCGGTGGTGATTGGTCCGGTGATCATCTCCATCGGCCTGGCCATGGCGCCGATTGCCGCCAACATGGCGATGGGCAAGGCTGGCGACGGTAGCGAGCTGATTCATTATCAGACCGCGATGCTGATCTCGATGCCGGCGTTGCTGACCACCCTGATCGTCGCGGTGTTCGGCAAAGGCATTTTCCGCCTGGTACCGATCATCTCCGGCGTGCTGGTAGGTTTTGGCATGGCGTTTTACTTCGGCGTGGTCGACACGGCGAAGATTGCCGCTGCACCGTGGTTTGCCATCCCGCACTTCACCGCGCCGGAGTTCAACTGGCAGGCAATTCTGTTTATCGTTCCGGTGGCCCTGGCCCCGGCCATCGAGCACATCGGCGGCGTGATTGCCGTGGGTAGCGTGACCGGTCGTGATTACCTGAAGAAGCCCGGCCTGCACCGCACCCTGCTGGGTGACGGCATTGCTACCACCGCCGCTGGCCTGTTCGGCGGCCCCCCCAACACCACCTACGCCGAAGTCACCGGCGCGGTGATGCTGACCAAGAACTACAACCCGAAAATCATGACCTGGGCGGCGATCTTCGCCATCAGCCTGGCGTTCATCGGCAAGTTCGGCGCCCTGCTGCAAAGCATTCCGGTGCCGGTAATGGGCGGGATTTTGTGTCTGCTGTTCGGTTCGATTGCAGCGGTGGGGATGAACACGCTGATCCGCCACAAGATCGATCTGGGCGAGGCGCGCAATCTGGTGATTGTGTCGGTGACCCTGGTGTTCGGGATTGGCGGTGTGCTGGTTGGCACCGGCACCGGACCGGATGACTTCGGCCTCAAAGGCATTGCGCTGTGCGCGGTGGTGGCGATTGCGCTGAACCTGATCCTGCCGGGCAATGACAGCTGGAAGCACAAGAAGGCGGATGAGCCGCTGCTGTAATGCTTCAAGATCTTTGTTGTTAATCAAACAGCTTTCGCGAGCAAGCCCGCTCCCACATTAGATATTCGGTGTAAGAAAATTTTGTGTTCGACATCGATCAAATGTGGGAGCGGGCTTGCTCGCGAAGCTTTTAAAGCGCCAACGGCGCCCTTTCACACAACACACTCAACGCCTGCGCCCAACGCGGGTCATCGTTGAGACACGGCACCAGCACCAACTCCTCCCCGCCCGCTTCGCGGAACTGCTCCTTGCCGCGATCACCAATCTCTTCCAGCGTCTCGATGCAATCGGCCACGAATGCCGGGCACATCACCAACAGCTTCTTCACACCCGACTTGGCCAACGCCTCAAGACGCACTTCGGTGTAGGGCTCGATCCATTTGGCGCGCCCCAGGCGCGACTGGAACGACACCGACCACTTGCCATCAGGCAGGCCCATACGTTTGGCAAATTCGGATGCCGTGCGCAGGCATTGGGCGCGGTAGCAGGTCATCAATACTTCTGGCGAAGCGTTCTGGCAGCAATTCTCGCCTTTGAAGCAATGGTGACCGGTAGGGTCGATCTTGGTCAGGTGCCGCTCCGGCAAACCATGAAAACTCAGCAACAAATGATCGTAATCCTGTTGCAGATAGGGTTTGGCCGTGGCCACCAGCGCGTCGAGATATTCCGGCTGATCGTAGAACGGCTGAAGCACCGACAATTGCAGGTCGAGCTTTTTTTCGCGCACGACGCGCCGGGCTTCTTCGATCACCGTGGTGGTGGTGCTGTCGGCGAACTGTGGATAAAGCGGCGCGAGCGTGATGCGTTTGTTCCCCGCCGCCACCAGACGCAGTAGCGTCGTCTCAATGGACGGCTCACCGTAACGCATCGCCAGCTCGACCGGGCCGTGACGCCACTGTGAGGTCATCGCCTGCTGCAGACGACGGCTGAGCACCACCAGCGGCGAGCCCTCGTCCCACCAGATCGACGCGTAAGCATGGGCCGACTGCTCGGGACGCTTGATCAGGATCAGCGACACCAGCAAACGCCGCACCGGCCATGGCAGGTCGATCACGTAAGGGTCCATCAGAAACTGATTGAGGTAACGGCGCACATCCGCCACCGAAGTGGAGGCCGGTGAGCCCAGGTTGACCAGAAGCAACGCGTGATCGGTCATGCAACGTCCTATTTCAGAGGCGGCTGGAGAGATCTTCCAGGGCCGCACGCAAATCAGTGAACTGGAATGTGAATCCCGCTTCAAGCAAACGCACTGGCGTGGCTCGCTGACCACCCAGCAACAACAATGACAACTCGCCCAAACCTACCTTCAACGCAAAGGCCGGCATCGGCATGAACGCCGGGCGATGCAACACGCTGCCCAGGGTCTTGGCAAATTCGCGATTGCGCACCGGCTTCGGTGCGCAGGCATTATATGGACCGTTGGCTCCATTGCGATGCAGAAGAAAATCAATCAAGGCGATTTGGTCGTTGATATGAATCCACGGCATCCATTGCCGACCATTGCCAATCGGCCCGCCCAGCCCGAGTTTGAACGGCAGCAGCAGGCGCGACAAAAAGCCGCCCTCGGCCGACAACACCAACCCGGTGCGAACGAGGATCACCCGAATCCCCAAGGCCTCTGCACGCTGCGCGGTTTCTTCCCAGGCGATGCACAGCTGGCTGGCGAAGTCGTCGATCACTGGCGGCGAGTCTTCGGTGAGTTCGCGTTCACCGCCGTCGCCGTACCATCCGACCGCCGAACCGGAAATCAGCACGGCCGGTTTCTGCTCACGGCTTTCGAGCCAGGCCAGCAAGGTTTCGGTCAGCTTGATCCGGCTGCTCCACAACAAGGCTTTGCGTTTGTGGGTCCACAGCCGATCGGCAATCGGCGCCCCGGCAAGATTGATGATTGCGTCCACCGGTTCCTGCCCGATGTCTTCGAGTCGGGCGACACCACGTACCTGGGCGCCGCATATTTTCGCGACTTTCGCGGGCGTCCGGCTCCAGACCGTCAGGTGATGACCCTGACTCAACCAGTATCGACAAAGCTGACGTCCTATCAAACCAGTACCGCCGGTCAGCAATATGTGCATGACTTCTTCCTCGCGTGGCGTTTTACCGTGATGACTAGTCTATTTTTATAAGCAAGGGATCTTTGATATCGGGCAGGCTCTGTGTTTAACAATAGGCCAAGCTGTCAGAACGAGAACGCTAAAAGTTATACCAAAAAACAACATTGTACAGGTTTCAACCCCGGCGTAGTCTGTACAGAAAGGTAAACGAGGCCCTTATGACTGTACCTATCGCAATCATCGGCACCGGCATCGCCGGACTCTCAGCCGCACAAGCCCTGACTGATCTGGGGCATGTCGTGCAACTTTTTGATAAAAGCCGCGGCAGTGGCGGACGCATGTCGAGCAAGCGCAGTGATGCGGGTGCGCTGGACATGGGCGCGCAATATTTCACGGCCCGCGACCGCCGCTTCGTCACGGAAGTGCAGCGCTGGCAAGCCAACGGCTGGGTGGCCGAGTGGACGCCACAGCTGTACACCTTCCATGGCGGCCAGCTCAATCTGTCACCGGACGAGCAGACCCGCTGGGTCGGCACGCCCCGCATGAGCGCCATTACCCGGGCGTTGCTCGGCGATCTTGAAGTGCACTTCGCCTGCCGGATCACCGAGGTCTATCGCGGCGAAGAACACTGGCACCTGCAGGATGCCGAAGGCTTTACCCACGGCCCCTTCAGTCACGTCGTCATTGCCACGCCGGCGCCACAAGCGACGGCGTTGCTGGCCTCCGCGCCGAAACTCGCGGGCGCCGCTGCCGGGGTGAAAATGGACCCGACCTGGGCCATCGCCCTGGCGTTTGAAACGCCGCTGGAAACGCCCATGGAAGGCTGCTTCGTGCAGGACAGCCCGCTCGACTGGCTGGCTCGCAACCGCAGCAAACCGGGGCGCGACAACACGCTCGACACTTGGGTGTTGCATGCCACCAGCGCCTGGAGCCGCCAACACATCGACCTGTCGAAAGAAGCCGTGATCGAGCAACTGCACGGTGCTTTCGCCGAGTTGCTGCATGACTCCATGCCCGCGCCCACCTTCAGCATGGCCCACCGCTGGCTCTACGCCCGCCCCGCCAGCAGCCATGAATGGGGCACGCTGGCCGATGCCGACCTGGGTTTGTATGCGTGTGGCGACTGGTGCTTGTCAGGTCGCGTCGAAGGCGCCTGGCTCAGTGGCCAGGAAGCCGCTCGCCGCCTGCATGAGCACTTGCAGTGAACCGCATCAATCCGAGCAAATTGCTGCTGTCGAAATGGACAGCAGCCCACCCGCAAAACCGCGAAAAACATTTTCTGGTCACCGAATTGCTCCGCAACGAGGAAGACTCGGTCATAGGCGTTGAATTGCAGGCGGTGCTGACCAAGCGCATTCAGTTGCTCGATTGGAAGTCCTTGAAAGACAGTGAAGCCTGGCAGCACGGCTGGCGCTAATACCGCTCGAAGTGAACACCTCAGCGCTCACCCTCCGCCAAAACCTATACAAATAATTTGACTTGTACAGCTTCGAATCTATGATGAACCTACGTTGTACAGATAAAACAATCTGTACAGGTTTTGGATTCGAGGTACTCCGATGCCCCTGCCACCCGCCAAACCAAAAATCGCCATCAGCGCCTGCCTGATGGGTGCCGAGGTGCGATACAACGGTGGGCACAAGGAATCGCGGTTGTGCAGCCGCACCCTCACTGACTACTTTGATTTCGTTACGGTCTGCCCGGAAGTCGCTATCGGCCTGGGCATTCCTCGCGAGCCTATCCGGCTGGTAGGTAACCCGGTCGAGCCGCAGGCCGTTGGCACGGTCAACCGCGAGATCAACGTCACCCAGCCGCTGGCCGAGTACGGACGCAAAATGGCAGCAGAACTCGACGACATCTGCGGCTACATCTTCATGCAAAAATCCCCGTCCTGCGGTCTGGAACGGGTCAAGGTCTATCACGCCAACGGTGCACCGGTGGACGGCGGCGGCCAGGGTATCTATGCCCAGGCCTTTTGCGCGCTGCATCCGGATTTGCCGGTGGAAGAAGACGGCCGGCTCAACGATCCGGTACTGCGCGAAAACTTCCTCACCCGCGTGTTTGCCTACAGCGCCTGGCAAGATTTGTTGAAAGAAGGCCTGAGTCGCCGCGGTCTGACGGAGTTTCATTCGCGCTACAAATACCTGCTGATGGCCCACAACCCGGTGCAATACAAAGCCCTGGGCAATCTGCTGGGCAACATGGGCCAGACCGATCCGCAAGCACTCGGTCCGCAGTACTTCAGCGAATTGATGGCCGCGCTCAAAAAATGTGCGACCCGGCGCACCCACACCAACGTGTTGCAGCACCTCAGCGGTTACCTGAAAAAAACCCTCAGCGCCGATGACAAACAGGAAGTGCAGCACGTGATTGGCCAGTATCGGCACGGCATCGTGCCGCTGGTGGTGCCGCTGACCCTGCTCAAGCATCACTTTCGGCAACACCCTGACCCGTACATCGCGCAACAGGTTTACCTGCAACCGCATCCGGAAAACCTCAGCCTGCGAAACGCCATTTAATGAAAGACCTACTCGACAGCAGCGCCAGCGAAGACTTCGAGGCCGACTTCAAAAAGGCCCTCGACGAGGGCTGGCTGCCGATTCGCGAAGTGGCCCGCCAGACGGGCGTCAACGCCGTGACCTTGCGCGCCTGGGAACGGCGCTACGGTTTGATCGTGCCGCAGCGTACGCCCAAAGGGCATCGCTTGTTTTCCGCTGAACATGTGCAGCGCATCCAGACGATCCTCACCTGGCTCAACCGTGGCGTCGCCGTCAGCCAGGTCAAGCAACTGCTCGATACCCCACAAGCCTTTAGCCAACCGGTGGAAAACGACTGGCAACGGCTACGCCACACGTTGCTGCTGGCGGTCACGAAACTGACCGAGCGTGCTCTGGATGACACCGTCAACCAGGCCATGGCGCTCTATCCGCCGCGGACCTTGTGTGAGCAATTGTTGCTGCCGTTACTGGCAGAACTGGAGCAACGCTGGCAAGGCCAGTTCGGCGCGCAGATGGAACGGGTGTTTTTTTATTCCTGGTTGCGCAGCAAATTCGGTGCGCGCATCTACCATAACAACCGTCAGTTACACACCGCGCCCTTGCTGTTGATCAACCATTCGGACCTGCCACTGGAACCTCACCTGTGGCTCACGGCCTGGCTGGTCAGCAGTGCCGATTGCCCGGTAGAAGTGTTCGACTGGCCATTGCCTGCCGGTGAACTGGCGCTGGCAGTGGATTATCTGCAACCCCGGGGCGTACTGCTGTATTCCAGCAAAGCCATAAACCTTGCGCAGTTGCCGAAACTTTTGAACAACGTCAGTTGCCCAAAAATGATCGCCGGACCAACGGTGTGCATTCACCACGCCGAGTTGTCCGCAAGAACTTCACAAATGACTGATTTGTACCTGGCCGAAGACCCCTTGTTGGCACACCAGGCACTGGTTCAGTGCGGGCTCCTTTAATGGCGCTTCTTTAATGATTAGTACGGACATCACCATGCAATTGATCTGGCTGCGCAGCGACTTGCGCCTACACGACAACACTGCCCTTTCGGCCGCCGCTGCGGTTGGCCCCTGCGTGGCGGTGTATTTGCTGAGCCCGGAGCAATGGCTGGAACATGACGATGCGCCATGCAAAGTGGATTTCTGGTTACGCAACCTCAACGAGCTGAGCGCCGCGCTGGGCCAATTGAACATCCCGTTGCTGATCCGCACGGCGCCGCGCTGGGATGACGCACCGCAGGTGCTGCTCGATCTTTGTCGGCAATTGAATATCGAAGCCGTGCACGTCAACGAGGAATACGGCATTCATGAAACCGACCGGGACGGCGCAGTGGCCGAAACGCTCAACGCCCAAGGCGTAGGTTTTCACAGTTACCTTGATCAATTGTTGTTCAAGCCGGGCAGCGTCCTGACCAAGACCGGCACGTATTTCCAGGTCTTCAGTCAGTTCCGCAAGGTGTGTTACGAACGCCTGCATCGCTCACTGCCTCGGCTGGTGAGCACGCCGATGACTCAAGTACCGCTGAACATTGCCAGTGATCAGGTGCCGGCCAGCGTCAAAGGGTTTGAAACCCCCACCGCCAGCCTTCGCGCGCTGTGGCCTGCCGGGGAAACCGAAGCCCGGCGCCGACTCGACACCTTCACCGACGCGCAGATCGACTATTACCAGAGCGAGCGCGATTTTCCGGCAAAACCCGGCACCAGCCAGCTCTCGGCGTATCTTGCCGCCGGAGTGATTTCACCGCGCCAATGCCTGCACGCCGCGCTGCAAAGCAATCAGGGCGAGTTTGAAAGCGGCAAGGTCGGTGCCGTCACCTGGATCAATGAGCTGCTGTGGCGCGAGTTCTATAAACACATTCTGGTGGGCTACCCACGGGTATCCCGTCACCGTGCCTTCCGCCCGGAAACCGAAGCCCTGGCCTGGCGTCATGCCCCCGAAGAACTCGCGGCCTGGCAGCAGGGCCGCACCGGTTTGCCGATTATCGACGCCGCCATGCGTCAACTGCTGGAAACCGGCTGGATGCATAACCGCTTGCGCATGGTGGTGGCGATGTTCCTGACCAAGAACCTGCTGATTGACTGGCGTGAGGGCGAGCGCTTTTTCATGCGCCACCTGATCGATGGCGACCTCGCCGCCAACAACGGTGGCTGGCAATGGAGCTCTTCCACCGGCACCGACTCCGCGCCTTACTTCCGGATCTTCAATCCGCTGAGCCAGTCGGAAAAGTTCGACGCCGAAGGCGTATTCATCAAGCACTGGCTGCCGGAACTGTCGGGGCTGAACAAAAAAGAGCTGCACAACCCGGCGCAACTCAGTGGTTTGTTCGGCGTGGCGGATTACCCGTCACCGATTGTCGATCTGAACACGTCCCGCGCGCGCGCCCTGGCGGCGTTCAAGAACCTGCCGACGCGGCAGAACGCCGGAGGCCTGCATGAGTAGTTTCCTGCAACAGTTCGCCCAACAGTTTGCAGAGCTGGATAAAGACAACCTGCGTCGCCTCGATGACCTTTATACCCCGGACGTGCGATTTACCGATCCCTTGCACGAAGTCCAGGGCCTTGGACAATTGCGCAGCTATTTCGCCGAGCTGTACTCCAATGTCAGTGATCTGCGCTTCGATTTTCACGGCTTCGACCAGATTGCCGAAGGCGAGGGTTATCTGCGCTGGGTCATGAGTTACCGTCATCCGCGCCTGGCCGGCGGCCAACTGATTCGGGTCGACGGCTGCTCGCACTTACGCTGGCGCGACAAAGTTTATTGCCACCGGGATTACTTCGATGCCGGGGCGCTTCTTTATGAACATCTACCCGTATTGGGCCGGGCGATTGCCTGGCTGAAAAGGAGAATGGGATGATTCTTACACCACCACGACGATACTGGCTGACCGGCGCCAGCAGCGGGATTGGCGCCGCGCTGGCCGAAGAAATCCTTAAAACCGGCGCCCACGTGGCCGTCAGCTCGCGCTCGCTGGCGCCGCTGAAACTCTTGTCCGAGCGTTTTCCGGGGCAAGTGCTGGTGGTGGCGGGCGACCTGACCAACAGCCAGACCGTCCGTGAAATCGGTGAACAGATTGCCGAGGACTGGGGCTCACTGGACACGGTCATTCTCAACGCGGGCACCTGTGAGTACGTGGACGCCAAGCAGTTCGACGCCTCGATCGTTGAACACGTGGTGCGCACCAATCTGCTCGCCAGCAGCTATTGCATCGAAGCCGCCCTGCCGCTGTTGCGCAAAGGCATCGCCCCGCACCTGGTCGGCGTGGCCAGTTCAGTGACCTACCTGCCGCTGCCAAGGGCGGAAGCCTACGGGGCTTCGAAAGCCGGTTTGCGTTACTTGTTCGAATCCTTGCGCATCGACCTGGCGCCGCAAGGCATTGAAGTCACGGTGGTCAGCCCGGGGTTCGTCAATACCCCGCTGACGGCAAAAAACGATTTCCCCATGCCCCTGAGCTGGCCCGCGGACAAGGCCGCACGGCACATCATCGGCAAGCTGCGGGATCGGCCGCTGGAGATCGCGTTTCCGGGGTTGTTCATGGCCGCCCTGTGGCCGATGTCGAAATTGCCCGACCGAGTGAAACTGGCGATCGGTAAACGCATGTTGCGCAGTAACCCGCCGATCAAGGATCAGCCGTGAACATTGCCATAGTCGGCAGCGGCATTTCGGGACTGACCTGCGCCTACCTGCTCAATCGCCGACATCAGATCACCGTGTTCGAAGCCAGCGATTGCGTTGGCGGGCACACCCACACCGAGAACGTGACGGTCGATGGCCGACGTTATGCGGTGGACACCGGTTTCATCGTATTCAATGACTGGACCTATCCCAACTTCATTCGCCTGCTTGGCGCATTGGGCGTGGGGTTCAAACCCACCGAAATGAGTTTTTCGGTCACCGACCCCGACAGCGGTATCGAATACAACGGCAACAATTTCAACAGCCTTTTCGCCCAGCGCCGCAACCTGTTGTCACCCGGGTTCTGGGGCATGCTGCGCGACATCCTGCGCTTCAATAAAGAAGCCTTGCGCGATCTGGAACAGCAACGGATCAAACCCGACACCACACTCAATGACTATCTGACGGCGGGCCGCTACGGCGAGCGTTTCATCCTGCACTACATCGTGCCGATGGGTGCGGCGATCTGGTCGATGCCGATGGCCGACATGCTGGCTTTCCCGCTGCAACTGTTTGTCCGGTTTTTCAAGAACCATGGTCTGCTGTCTGTCAGCAATCGCCCGCAATGGCAGGTGATCGAAGGGGGTTCTAGCGCCTACGTGGCGCCGTTGATAGCTGGCTTTCGCGAAAATATTCGCCTTGACTGCCCAGTGACGCGGGTCGAGCGTGACGCAGAAGGGGTGGTTATCCACAGCGCCGGCGCCAGCGAGCGTTTCGATAAAGTGGTGTTCGCCTGCCACAGCGATCAGGCGTTGAAGCTGCTGACCGTACCAAGCGACGCCGAGCAAGCAATCCTCGGTGCCCTGCCCTACGCCGACAACGAAGTGGTGCTGCACACCGATACGCGACTGTTGCCTGAGCGAAAACTCGCCTGGGCCAGCTGGAATTTTCGTCTCGCCGGTTCCGGCCACACCCATGCTGCCGTGACCTACGACATGAACATCCTGCAAGGCATCCAGAGCGACACAACGTTCTGCGTCAGCCTCAACCAGAGCGCCGCCATCAGCCCTTCCAAAGTGCTCGCCAGATACACCTACGCCCACCCGCAATTCAGCCTGGCATCGGTGGCCGCCCAGGCGCGCTGGGAAGAACTGCACGGCGCGCAACATACCTACTACTGCGGGGCATACTGGGCCAACGGTTTCCATGAGGACGGCGTGGTCAGCGCCTTGCGCGTTGCCGGCGCCTTTGGAGAAACCCTGTGAACAGCGCCTTGTACAGCGGCTGGATTGCCCATCGACGTTTTACTCCGCGGACTCACCAGTTTCGTTACCGTATCGGCCTGCTGTACCTGGACCTCGACGAACAGCAAGACGTGTTTGGCTTGTCGCGTCTTTCGGGCCTGAGCCGTTTTGCACCGTTTTCGTTCCGCGAAACCGATTACCTCAAGGCGTACACCAGCCGTGGCGTACGCCTGATCGACGCGGTGCGGCAACAGGTGAGCGAAGCCATCGGCCATGTGCCGCAAGGCTCGATCTGTCTGCTGACCCAACCCCGCAGCTGGGGACTGTCATTCAACCCGGTGAGTTTTTTCTATTGCCATGAAGCCGACGGGCAATTGGCAGCGATTGTCTGCGAAGTCAGCAACACGCCTTGGCGCGAGCGCTATCACTACGTGTTGCCGGCCAAAGCACCAGAAGATCTGTCGGACTTCCACCAACACTTTTCCGTGCCCAAAGCCTTTCATGTCTCGCCGTTTTTGCCCCGCGATATTCAGTACCGCATGAGCTTCAGCCCGGTGGCGAAACGCATCGGTGTGCACATGGCCGACTGGCAGGGCGAGGAAAAACTCTTCGATGCCACGCTCAGGCTCAAACGCGAAACCCTTGATCGCGCCAGCCTGCACCGTTACTTGCGGCGTTTTCCGTGGATGACCGCGAAAACCGCCCTGGCGATTTATTGGCAAGCCCTGCGTCTGCTGCTCAAGCGCTTGCCGTTGTTTGCTCATCGGGCTGCCGAGGGCAGCTTTCAAACCGCCACCGTCCCTCCCAAGGATCGCCGCCATGAAATCCTCTAGCATTTCGCTCAAGGCCAATCTGTTCGGCACTTATGTCCTGAGCGGATCGTTGCTGCGTCGTGGTGTGCTGCGGCAACTGGCGCGACTCGAACACGGCCAGCTGGTGCTGATTGAAGACGGTGAACGGCAGGTGTTCGGCAGCACCGGCAGCCCCCTGCTGGGAGAAATCCATATCCTCGACACCGCCGCCTGGGGGCTGGTGGCGAGCAAGGGTTCGATTGGCGCAGCCGAGGCGTTCATTCACGGCTACTGGAGCTCACCGGATTTGACCGCGGTGGTCCGGGTGTTCGTCAGCAACCTTGAGGTGCTCGATGCCCTGGAAGGCGGCCTGACAAAACTCGGGCGGCCACTGATCCAGGCCCTGCACTGGCTGAACCGCAACACACGCAAGGGCTCGCAGAAGAACATCGCCGCCCATTACGATCTGGGCAACGACTTGTTCGAACAGTTCCTCGACCCGACCATGATGTATTCGGCCGCGCAGTTCCTGCATGCCGACGACAGCCTGGAGCAGGCGCAACTGAACAAACTGCAGCGAATTTGCCAGAAGCTCGCCCTCAAACCCACGGATCATCTGCTGGAAATCGGCACCGGCTGGGGCAGCATGGCCCTGTACGCCGCGCAGCACTACGGCTGCAAAGTCACCACCACCACGCTCTCCAAAGAGCAGTACGCCTTCACGGCAAAACGCATCGAAGCGCTGGGGCTGCAAGATCAAGTCACTTTGTTGCTCAAGGACTATCGCGACCTCACCGGCCAGTACGACAAACTGGTGTCGATCGAGATGATCGAAGCGGTCGGCCATCGCTTCCTGCCAACGTACTTCAAGCAGTGTGCGCACTTGCTCAAAGGCAACGGCCTGATGCTGTTGCAAGCCATCACCATCCGCGAGCAGCGGTATGAGCAGGCCAAGGACAGCGTCGACTTTATCCAGAGATACATTTTCCCCGGTGGCGCCCTGCCCTGTGTACAGAAAATGCTCGAGATCGTCAGCCGCGACACCGACATGAACCTGCTGCACATGGAAGATTTCGGCCTGCACTACGCCCGGACCTTGCGCTTGTGGCACGAGAATTTTCGTCTGGCCCATAGCCGCTTGAGCGAATTGGGCTACGACGATTATTTCCTGCGCCTGTGGGAGTATTACCTGTGCTACTGCGAGGGCGGCTTTCTTGAGCGCACCATCGGCACAGCGCAATTGCTGTTGGCCAAACCGTCGGCGATCACCGCGCCGCTGCTCGGCCGTTTCGATGCTTGAACGTCTGGCCAATGCGGTGTTGTTTCAGCTCGGCTGGTTTGCATGCGTGATGGGCGGCAACAGCCTGTGGTTGCTGGTGGCGCTGGCGGTGCTGGTGATTCATCTGCTGTGGATAAGTAGCTGGGCGCAGGAAGGTCGGCTGATCCTCAGTGTGGTGTTGCTCGGCACCGCTGTGGACAGTGCTCTGCGCTGGCTTGGGGTGTTCGACTTCAAAGACCTTTCGCCGTTGATTCCACTCTGGCTGATGTTGCTGTGGGCGTTATTGGCCAGCACCTTGCGCCACTGCCTGGGCTGGAGCGCCACTCCACTGTGGCGAGCGAGCCTGCTCGGGGCTGTGGGTGGGCCGCTGTCGTATTACGCCGGTGGCCAACTGGCCGGGGTGCAATTTCCCTTCGGAGTCTTGCCGACGCTGATCGGCCTCGGCCTGCTCTGGGCGCTGTTGCTTCCACTGTTGCAGGTGATGGCCGCCCGTCTCAAACCCGCGCTGGACGACTAGCGTCCGTCAGCGCTTTCACACAGCACCGGGCCACTGCCTTACACTGCGCGCCATGAAAACCATCCCTCACACGCAAATCGCCACACCCGCGGTGACCTGCTCGACCTGTGCCGCCTGCTGCTGCCAGCTCGAAGTCATGTTGATCACCGACACCGGCGTGCCCGAACGGTATATCGATACCGATGACTGGGGCGGTGAAGTCATGCTGCGTCTGGATGACGGCTGGTGCGCTGCGCTGGATCGCAACACGATGATGTGCACCATCTACGAAAAACGCCCGCTGATCTGCCGGGAATTCGAGATGGGGGCACCGGAATGTATTGAGGAACGCCAGGGGATCAGCTCGGCGTATCGTTGAAGCTGCAAGAGCGAGCCTGCTCGCAATAACGATTTACCGGTCAACATTGATGTTGAATCCGAGATCGCCATCGCGAGCAGGCTCGCTCCTGCATGGGTATTGCGATTTGCTTACAGCGGCATCGTGTAATGCAACGCGTAACTTTCTATCCCGTTGTTCGGGCTGCTGATCCCGGCATTGGAATAGTGAGTGGCCCGAATCCCGACTTCATGTCCGCCGGCAAAGCGCAGGCCAACCCCGAAACGGTCCTCGAACTGAAACGAGCTACCGAGATCGTTATTTTCGATTTCGGTCTCGGAAAACAACGCCACGCCAATCCCTAGTTCAACGTAGGGTTTGACGTTCTGCCCGGCAAACTCGTAAACCAGCACCGGCGAGAACGACAGGCTGTTGTTGCCGGACGTTTTGTCGCCTTCCCAGTAGGTGTACGCGCCATCCCAGTAACCGGTCAGTCGACCGACGTCGCTCTGCCACCAACTCTGGTCCCAATTGAATGCCAGGCCCAGTCGATAAGTCATGGTCGACTCGCCGGTCTGGCCGACTGAGAACTCCACGCCTGCCGCTTGTGCAGTGAAACTTTGCCCCATAATTGCGGCCGCAATCGCGGCCAAACAGAATAGTCGCTTCATAGAAACATCCTTTTCCGAACGATTTCATTTGGTTTTTTTGTTACGAGACGCACACAGCTATAGAAGTCGACGGCTAAAAAGAAGTTCACCCCAATTTTGTTGGTTCACCCCGATACCCGCTTACCCTTCAAAGCTTCGCACAACCCCGGCGGTATTCCACAATATTGGCAATATATTTGCGAAATGTTCCTTGTCAGCGCTCGTCCAGAACTCGGTGGCACGCGCTGGCCCGTCCGCCAGTAAATCACGCTCGGCCAGTAGACGCTGAAGTTGACGTGCGACGGCAGCGCCAGTGTCGATCAGGCTGATGTCATCCGGGATCATCTGCCGGAGCAGCGGCTTGAGAAACGGGTAATGGGTGCATCCCAGAATGATGGTGTCGGCGCCTGCGCCGAGCAGCGGCCGAACATAGCTTTCCAGCAACTGCCGCAGCGCCGGACTGTGCAGGTCGCCGTTTTCAATCAGCTCCACCAAGCCGGGGCAAGGCTGGGTGATGACCTGCACATCCGTGGCAAAACGGTCGAGCAATGCGGCGAACTTGGCGCTCTGCAAGGTGCCCGTGGTGGCCAGCACCCCGACCACGCCACTGCGGGTGGCTGCGGCGGCGGGTTTGACCGCCGGCTCCATACCGACGATAGGCCACTGCGGATAATCGCGGCGCAAGTCGGCAACCCCTGCAACCGTTGCCGTGTTGCACGCCAACACCAGAGCCTTGGCGCCCTGGCTCTGAAAAAACCCGGCCATCACGCTGCACCGCTGCTGGATGAATTCCGGGGTTTTCTCGCCATAGGGAATGTTCCCGCAATCGGCGACGTACAGCAGGGTTTCGTTGGGCAGCAAACGCTGGATCTCGGCCAGCACCGAAAGCCCACCGACGCCGGAGTCGAACACGCCGATAGGCGCTTCACGCATGCTTTGGCCCACAGACGCTGCATTTCGGATCACGCTTGACCCGCAACTCACGGAAACGCGAGCCCAGCGCATCGATCAACAACAGGCGCCCCACCAACGGTTCACCGAAACCCGCCAGCAACTTCAGCGCTTCGAGGGCTTGCAGGCTGCCCACCAGCCCGACCAACGGACCAACCACGCCGGCCTCGCTGCAGGTCAATTCGGCTTCACTGCCGTGCCCGTATAAACAGTGGTAGCACGGGCTCTCCGGGCGGCGCGGGTCGAACACCGACAACTGCCCTTCCAGGCGAATCGCCGCGCCACTGACCAGCGGTTTCCCGCCAGCCACACACGCAGCGTTGACCGCTTCGCGGGTAGAGAAATTGTCGGAACAGTCCAGGACCAGATCGACACCGGCCACGGCAGCGGCCAGGGAGTCTTCATCGAGTGCCGCGCGATGGGCGACCAGTTGGATGTCCGGATTGATTGCCGTCAGGCGCTTGAGCGCTGAGTCGACCTTGCTCATGCCGACGCTGTCGGTGTCGTGGATGATCTGGCGTTGCAGGTTGGTCAGATCGACGGTGTCGAAATCCGCCAGATGCATTTCACCTACGCCCGCAGCCGCCAGATACAGCGCCACCGGAGCACCAAGCCCGCCGAGGCCGACGATCAGTACGCGGCTTTCCTTGAGCCGCAACTGACCGTCGATATCGATGTGCTGCAACAGAATCTGCCGGCTGTAGCGCAGCAATTCCTGATCATTCAGCATGGCAGACGCCCCAGACTGATGCGTTGATGACCACCCAGGTCGGTGCGGCTGTGGACTTCTTCAAAGCCGCGGGTCAGCAGCAGATCGCGCACCGCCTCGGCCTGATCGTAACCGTGCTCGAGCATCAGCCAGCCACCGGCCTCCAGATGATCCGGGGCCTGGGCGACGATCAAGCGCAAATCGTCGAGCCCGTCGACGCCGGCCACCAACGCACTGGCCGGTTCGAAGCGCACATCACCTTCCACCAAGTGTGGATCGGCGGCGGCAATGTACGGCGGGTTGCTGATGATCAACTCAAAACGCTGACCTTGCAGCGCACTGAACCAGTGACTGCTGAGCACCGTGGCGTTGTTCAGGTGCAGACGCTGACGATTGCGTTCGGCCAGCGCTACGGCTTCCAGTACGCGGTCCACGGCGGTGACTTTCCACGCTGGACGCTCGCTGGCCAAGGCCAGGGCGATGGCGCCGCTGCCGGTGCCCAGGTCGAGGACTTTTGCCGGCGTGGCAGGCAGCAGTTCGAGTGCGGCTTCCACCAGCAGCTCGGTATCCGGGCGCGGGATCAATGTGTGCGGCGCCACTTCCAGATCGAGCTTCCAGAAACCTTGCTGCCCCAGAATGTAGGCCACCGGCTCGCCACCGCGACGGCGCTGCAAGTACTCGGCGAACGTCAGCGCCGCTTCGCTCGGCACAATTCGCTCCGGCCAGGTGTGCAAGAAGCTGCGGGACTTGCCCAACGCCGCCGCCAACAGTAACTCGGCATCCAGACGCGCCGTGGGCGAGTCAGGCAAATCAGCGGCGCGCAACAAACTGGCAATGATCGTCATTTACTCACCTATCGCCGCGAGTTGATCCGCCTGGTACTCGGCCAACAACGGCTCGATCACCGCATCGACGCCACCGGCGAGGATTTCGTCGAGCGAATACAGCGTCAGGTTGACCCGATGGTCGGTGACCCGGCCCTGAGCGAAGTTGTAGGTACGGATGCGCTCGGAGCGGTCACCGGAACCGACCAGCAATTTACGCTCGCTGGCGATGGCATTAGCGGCGGCGCTGGTTTGCTGGTCGTTGAGCTTGGCCGACAACCAGGACATCGCACGGGCACGGTTCTTGTGCTGCGAACGCTCTTCCTGGCACTCCACGACAATGCCGGACGGCAAGTGCGTGATGCGAATCGCCGAATCGGTTTTGTTCACGTGCTGACCACCGGCACCGGAGGAACGGTACGTGTCGATCCGCAAATCCGCCGGGTTGATCTCGATGGCTTCCTGCTCGTCCGGCTCGGGCAATACCGCCACGGTGCAGGCAGAAGTGTGGATGCGACCTTGGGATTCGGTGGCCGGAACCCGTTGTACGCGGTGGGCTCCGGATTCGAATTTCAGCTTGCCGTAGACGTTGTCGCCTTCTACCCGGGCGATGACTTCTTTATAGCCGCCGTGCTCGCCTTCGTTTTCCGAGAGGATTTCCACACGCCAGCCGCGGCGCTCGGCGTACCGCGAATACATGCGGAACAGGTCGCCGGAGAAAATCGCCGCCTCGTCACCGCCGGTGCCGGCACGGATTTCGAGGAACACGTTACGCCCGTCGTTCGGGTCCTTGGGCAACAGCATGCGTTGCAGGCTGGCTTCCAGTTCGACCAGACGTTCTTTGGCTTCGCGGACTTCTTCCACGGCCATTTCGCGCATGTCCGGGTCGCTGTCCTTGAGCAGTGCCTGGGCACCTTCGAGGTCGCCTTGCACTTTAAGCAGCTGTTTATAGGTTTCGACGATCGGCTCGACTTCCGCGTATTCCTTGGAATAGGTGCGGAATTTGTTCTGATCGGAAATGACTTCGCCATCGCCAAGCAGGGCGGTCAGTTCCTCGAAACGGTCCTGGAGGATGTCCAGCTTATTGAGCAGTGACGCTTTCATTGCGGTTTCTTATCCGAAAAGCTTTCCGATGAGCCCTCATTGAGGGCAAAGAGTTCCTGGGCCATCGCCAGCGCATCGAGGCGACCTTCGGCAGAGAGCTTTTTCAACTGCACACTGGGTGCGTGCAAGAGCTTGTTGGTCAGGCCACGCGCCAATTGCACCAGCACTTCTTCGGCGCTGCTACCGTTGGCCAGCAGGCGCTGGGCCTTTTGCAATTCTTCGTCGCGCAGACGTTCGCTCTGTTGACGATAGGCCTTGAGCACGTCCACCGCCGCCAATTCGCGCAAGCGAACCATGAAATCCTCGGCGCCGACCGAGACCATCTCTTCCGCTGCCTGGGCTGCACCCTGACGACTCTTGAGGTTCTCGGCGACCACTTCGTGGAGATCATCGACGCTGTACAGGTAAACGTCGTCCAACTCGCCGACTTCCGGCTCGATATCCCGCGGAACGGCGATATCCACCATGAAAATCGGTTTGTGCTTGCGCAGCTTCAGGGCGCTCTCCACCGCGCCCTTGCCGAGAATCGGCAACTGGCTGGCGGTGGAACTGATGACGATGTCGCTGCGCACCAGTTCGGCCGGGATGTCCGACAGCAGCACTGCGTGGGCACCGAACTGCTCGGCCAGAATGCTCGCACGCTCAAGGGTACGGTTGGCCACCACGATGCGCTTTACCCCCAGATCATGCAGATGACGGGCGACCAGGGTGATGGTCTCGCCGGCGCCGATCAACAAGGCCTGACTGCGCTGCAAGTCGCTGAAAATCTGTTTCGCCAGGCTGACCGCGGCAAACGCCACGGAAACCGGGTTTTCACCAATGGCGGTGTCGGTACGTACTTGCTTGGCCGCATTGAACGTGGCCTGGAACAGGCGCCCGAGCAACGGCCCGATGGTGCCGGCCTCGCGTGCCACGGCATAAGCCGATTTCATCTGGCCAAGAATCTGCGGCTCGCCCAACACCAGCGAATCGAGTCCGGAAGCCACGCGCATCATGTGACGAACTGCCGCATCATCTTCGTGCACATAACTGCTCGCGCGCAGCTCTTCGAGGCTCAAATGATGGTATTCGGCCAGCCAGCGCAGCACGATATCCGCCGACAGGTGATCCTGTTCTATATAGAGTTCACTGCGATTGCAGGTGGAGAGGATCGCAGCTTCGCGGCTGTCGGTGAGTCGGCAGAGCTGCTGCAAGGCCTCAACCAGCTGCTCAGGGGTAAAGGCCACGCGCTCGCGGACGTCTACTGAAGCAGTCTTGTGGTTAATACCGAGTGCAAGGAAGGCCATTCAAAGTCGCTGATGGTGACGTGAAGCCGGCAATTGTCCTACTTCGTCAGATCGAGAACAACTACTCGATATCTATCGCCCCTGTAGGAAGCACCGCAGAGTGAGATCGCTTCTCGTTTACCGGGCATCGGGGTAAATTGCCGGGCCGGTTATGTTTGGCCCAAGGCTTGTGTCATGATGATCCGACCGCAGGTTAGTCGTCCTCTTCCTATATGAATAGATCTTCCGCGTTGCTCCTCGCTTTTGTCTTCCTCAGCGGCTGCCAGGCCTTGGCACCCGTGGCGCCGGACGGTACGTCCGCGGCTGAAGACAGCACTCCGGCACCTGAAAAGCCCAAGGTTTACAGCTCATTCAGCGAAGACACGGTCTTCAGCCTGTTGAGCGCCGAACTGGCTGGCCAGCGCAATCGCTTCGATATTGCCCTGGACAACTATGTAACCCAGGCCATCAACACCCAGGATCCGGGCATTTCCGAGCGGGCATTCCGTATCGCCGAATACCTGGGCGCCGATCAGGCCGCCCTGGACACCGCGTTGATCTGGGCGAAAAACGCCCCGGACGATCTTGAAGCGCAACGCGCCGCGGCCGTACAACTGGCACGCGCTGGGCGTTACGACGACTCCATGGTCTATATGGAGAAAGTCCTGCAAGGCAAAGGCGACACGCATTTCGACTTCCTCGCCTTGTCTGCCGCCGATACCGACCAGGACACCCGCAACGGCTTGATGCAGAGTTTTGACCGTTTGCTGCAACGCCACCCGAACAACGGCCAGCTGATTTTCGGCAAGGCCCTGCTGCTGCAACAGGACGGCGACTCCAAAGGTGCACTGGCACTCCTGGAAGACAACCCGCCGGACGACGGTGAAATTGCTCCGATTCTGCTGCGTGCGCGCCTGCTGCAAAGCCTCGACCGCGGCGACGAAGCATTGCCGTTGCTGCAAAAAAGCATCAAGAAATACCCGGACGACAAGCGCCTGCGCCTGACTTACGCACGCATGCTGGTTGAACAGGACCGCATGGACGACGCCAAGGCCGAGTTCTCGAGCCTGGTTCAGCAATACCCGGATGACGATGAACTGCGTTACTCGCTGGCACTGGTTTGTCTCGAAGCCAAAGCTTGGGACGAAGCCAAGGGCTACCTGGAAGACCTGATCGCACGGGAAAGCCACGTCGACTCGGCGCACTTGAACCTGGGCCGCATCGCCGAAGAGCGCAATGACCCGCAAGGCGCATTGATCGAGTACGGCCAGGTCGGGCCGGGCAATGACTATCTGCCGGCACAATTGCGCCAGGCCGACATCCTGATGAACAACGGCAAGACCGCTGAAGCCCAGAGCAAGCTCGCAGCCCAGCGCGATGAGCAACCGGACTACGCGATCCAGCTGTACCTGATCGAAGCCGAAACCCTGTCCGCCAACAACCAGCCCGACAAGGCCTTCGCAGTGCTGCAACAAGCGCTGCAAAAGTACCCGGACGACCTCAACCTGCTTTATACCCGCGCGATGCAGGCGGAAAAACGCAATGACCTGGCGCAGATGGAAAAAGACCTGCGCCTGATCATCAAGCGTGACCCCGACAACGCCATGGCGTTGAACGCACTCGGCTATACCCTGTCCGATCGCACGACCCGCTACGTCGAGGCCAAGGCCTTGATCGAGCAGGCGCACCAGATCAACCCGGAAGATCCCGCGGTACTCGACAGCCTCGGCTGGGTGAATTACCGCATGGGCAATCTCGACGAAGCCGAGCGTCTGCTGCGCCAGGCCCTGGAACGCTTCCCGGACCAGGAAGTCGCCGCGCACCTGGGCGAAGTCCTGTGGGCCAACGGCAAGCAACGCGAAGCCAGGCAAATCTGGAGCAAGTTCCTCAAGGAACAACCCGACAGCCCTACCCTGCGCAGCACCATCAAGCGCCTGACCGGATCAGAGACTCTTTAAGATTATGTTTTTGCGCCACATCATTGTTTTCAGCTTCATCGCCCTGCTCGCCGGTTGCGCGGGTTTCGGTGCCCGCGAATCGGTCGAGGGTCACGGCAATCCCGCCCAATGGCGTGAGCACAAAGAACAGCTCGCGGGCCTTGATGGCTGGCAGATCGACGGCAAAATCGGCATTCGTGCACCAAAAGATTCGGGCAGCGGCACGCTGTTCTGGTTGCAGCGCCAGGATTACTACGACATTCGCCTTTCCGGCCCATTGGGTCGCGGAGCCGCTCGCCTGACCGGGCGCCCGGGCAAGGTTTCGCTGGAAGTTGCCAACCAGGGGCGCTACGAAGCGGTCTCTCCGGATGCTCTGCTTGAAGAGCAAATGGGCTGGAAACTACCGGTCGCCAACCTGGCCTGGTGGGTCCGCGGGCTTCCTGCTCCGGACAGCAAAAGCCGCCTGACGCTGGATGGCGACAGCCGTTTGGCCAATCTTGAACAGGACGGTTGGCAGGTGGAGTACACCGCCTATACCGAACAAAACGGCTACTGGTTGCCCGAGCGGATCAAACTCCACGGCACCGACCTTGATGTCACGCTGGTGATCAAGGCCTGGCAGCCACGCAAACTGGGGCAATGACATGCCGGCCACTCGCCTGACGCTGCCCTCGCCAGCCAAACTCAATCTGATGCTGCACATTCTGGGTCGTCGTGAAGACGGCTACCACGAACTGCAGACAATGTTTCAGTTCCTCGACTACGGCGACGAAATCACCTTCGCCGTTCGCGATGACGGTGTGATCCAACTGCACACCGCGTTCGAAGGCGTTCCTCACGACAGCAACCTGATCGTCAAGGCTGCGAAAAAACTTCAGGAGCAATCCGGTTGCTCCCTCGGCATCGATATCTGGATTGAAAAAATCCTGCCCATGGGCGGCGGGATCGGCGGCGGCAGTTCGAACGCAGCCACCACGCTGCTCGGCCTGAACCATCTCTGGCAACTGGGCTGGGATGAGGATCGGCTGGCTGCACTGGGCCTGACGCTGGGTGCCGACGTCCCGGTTTTCGTGCGCGGTCATGCGGCTTTCGCTGAAGGCGTTGGCGAGAAACTGACCCCGGTCGACCCGGAAGAACCGTGGTATCTCGTGCTCGTACCGCAAGTCTCTGTTAGTACGGCAGAAATTTTTTCCGATCCGTTGTTGACACGTAACACGCCTCCCATTAAAGTGCGCCCCGTTCCCAAGGGAAACAGTCGTAATGACTGCTTGCCGGTGGTAACAAGGCGTTATCCAGAGGTACGTAACGCTTTGAATTTGTTAGGTAAATTTACCGAAGCAAAACTCACCGGAACTGGAAGTTGTGTGTTTGGGGGCTTCCCAAGCAAAGCTGAAGCTGATAAAGTCTCGGCCCTTCTTACAGAGACCCTTACAGGGTTTGTAGCAAAAGGAAGCAACATTTCGATGTTGCATCGCAAGCTGCAAAGTCTGCTCTAAAGGAACCGATTACTGGGTAATCGTTGCAACAGATACAGGGGCGTCGCCAAGCGGTAAGGCAGCAGGTTTTGATCCTGCCATGCGTTGGTTCGAATCCAGCCGCCCCTGCCATTTTCTATACTCATCCAGGTTACCCTCAGCCTCTAGGTACTGCGCGTGTCCAAGATGATGGTCTTTACGGGGAATGCTAACCCCGATCTGGCTCGGCGTGTCGTACGTCAGCTGCATATCCCTCTCGGTGACATCTCTGTCGGTAAGTTTTCCGACGGCGAAATTACAGCCGAGATCAATGAAAACGTTCGCGGTAAAGACGTTTTCATTATTCAGCCGACTTGCGCTCCGACCAACGATAACCTGATGGAACTGGTAGTGATGGCTGATGCCTTCCGCCGCTCCTCGGCTACTCGTATCACTGCTGTTATTCCTTACTTTGGTTATGCCCGTCAGGATCGCCGTCCGCGTTCCGCACGTGTAGCTATCAGCGCGAAAGTCGTTGCTGACATGCTTACCGTAGTCGGCATCGATCGTGTTCTCACGGTCGATCTGCATGCTGACCAAATCCAGGGTTTCTTCGATATTCCGGTAGATAACATCTACGGCTCCCCGGTTCTGGTGGATGACATTGAAGATCAGCGCTTCGAAAACCTAATGATCGTGTCCCCGGACATTGGTGGCGTCGTGCGTGCACGTGCCGTTGCCAAATCCCTGGGCGTGGATCTCGGGATCATCGACAAACGCCGTGAGAAAGCCAATCACTCTGAAGTGATGCATATCATCGGTGATGTCGAAGGGCGTACCTGTATTCTGGTCGATGACATGGTCGATACCGCCGGCACCCTGTGCCACGCGGCGAAGGCCTTGAAAGAGCATGGCGCAGCCAAGGTTTTCGCCTACTGCACGCACCCTGTGCTGTCGGGTCGGGCAATCGAAAACATTGAAAATTCCGTGCTGGACGAGCTGGTGGTGACCAACACCATCCCGCTGTCCGCTGCAGCACAAGCCTGTGCGCGTATCCGTCAACTGGATATCGCACCGGTAGTTGCCGAGGCGGTCCGCCGCATCAGCAATGAAGAATCGATCAGCGCGATGTTCCGCTAAGGGCCCTGCCCTTCTCGAAATGTCTCGTTGACGAAAAGCGCCCCGCCCCGGCATTCCTGTCGGGGCGGGGCTTTTTTGCCCATATCGCCTTTAGCGCTGGTCGCAAACGCTGGGGCGAATGTGGTTATTTTGGAGATACAACATGAACGATTTTACTCTGAATGCTGAAGTGCGTTCCGACCTGGGGAAAGGTGCGAGCCGCCGCCTGCGTCGTCTCGCAAGCCTGGTTCCAGCTGTAGTTTACGGTGGCGAAAAAGCCCCTGAATCCATCAGCATGCTGGCCAAAGAAGTTGCCAAACTGCTCGAAAACGAAGCGGCTTACAGCCACATCATCGAGCTGAACGTTGGTGGCACCAAGCAGAACGTCGTGATCAAAGCCCTGCAGCGTCACCCGGCCAAAGGCCACGTGATGCACGCTGACTTCGTACGCGTAGTAGCTGGCCAGAAACTGACCGCTATCGTTCCAGTGCACTTCATCAACGAAGAAGCACCGACCAAGAAAGGCGGCGAAATCTCGCACGTAACTTCGGAAATCGAAGTTTCCTGCCTGCCGAAAGACCTGCCTGAATTCATCGAAGTCGATCTGGCTAACGCCGAAATCGGTTCGATCATTCACCTGTCGGACCTCAAAGCCCCTAAAGGCGTTGAGTTCGTGGCTCTGGCACACGGCGATGACAAGGCTGTTGCCAACGTCCACGCTCCACGTGTTGCTCCAGAAGCTACCGAAGAAGGCGCAGCAGAGTAATTCACTCTGTCATGCCTGAGTGAACAAGTAACATCGCGGACTGGAACGTAGCGAGAAAGCGGGCGAGAACGCGGAGTTTACATCCATGGTAAATGAGCATTTTTCGTCCACTTTCGCCGCTTTCCCTGATCGCGGCGATGTTACCCAACACTCTAAGGAAGGGCCCCTATCGTGACTGCCATCAAACTGATCGTTGGCCTGGGAAATCCAGGCGCCGAATACGACCAGACCCGGCATAACGCAGGGGCCCTTTTTGTTGAGCGCATCGCCCACGCACAGAATGTGAATCTTGTGGCCGATCGCAAATATTTCGGCCTGACCGGGCGCTATTCGCACCAAGGTCAGGATGTTCGTCTGCTGATTCCCACCACGTACATGAACCGCAGCGGCCAGGCCGTAGCGGCATTGGCAGGTTTCTTCCGCATCAAGCCTGAAGAAATCCTCGTGGCGCATGACGAACTCGACCTGCCTCCGGGCGTTGCCAAACTCAAACAGGGCGGCGGCCATGGCGGTCACAACGGGTTGCGCGACATCATTGCGCAACTGGGCAATCAGAATACGTTCTACCGCCTGCGGCTTGGCATTGGCCACCCGGGCGTCGCCAGTATGGTTTCAAATTTCGTCCTGGGTCGTGCGCCACGCGCCGAACAGGAAAAACTCGATGCCAGCATCGACTTTGCCCTCGGCGTGCTGCCGGATATCCTCGCCGGTGAATGGAACCGTGCGATGAAAAACCTGCACAGCCAGAAGGCCTGACTCTACTCCGAGGGGAAACACCATGGGATTCAATTGCGGCATCGTCGGCCTGCCTAACGTCGGCAAGTCCACCCTGTTCAACGCCCTGACCAAATCCGGTATCGCGGCCGAGAACTTCCCCTTCTGCACCATCGAGCCGAACAGCGGCATCGTGCCGATGCCCGATCCGCGTCTGGAAGCACTGGCGGCCATCGTCAATCCGAAGCGCATCCTGCCGACCACCATGGAATTCGTCGACATCGCCGGCCTGGTGGCCGGCGCCTCGAAAGGTGAAGGCCTGGGCAACAAGTTTCTGGCCAACATCCGCGAAACCGATGCCATCGCCCACGTGGTCCGCTGCTTCGAAGACGAGAACGTGATTCACGTTTCCAACAGCGTCGACCCGAAACGCGATATCGAAATCATCGACCTGGAACTGATCTTCGCTGACCTCGACAGCTGCGAGAAGCAACTGCAGAAAGTCGCGCGTAACGCCAAGGGCGGTGACAAGGACGCTGTGGTCCAGAAAGGCCTGCTGGAGCAACTGATCGCTCACTTCACCGAAGGCAAGCCTGCGCGCAGCCTGATGAAGAACATGAGCTCCGACGAAAAAGCAGTGATCAAGGGCTTCCACCTGCTGACCACCAAGCCGGTCATGTACATCGCCAACGTCGCTGAAGACGGTTTCGAGAACAACCCGCACCTGGACGTGGTTCGCGCCATCGCCGAAGAAGAAGGCGCCATGGTTGTTCCGGTCTGCAACAAGATCGAAGCGGAAATCGCCGAGCTCGATGACGGCGAAGAGAAAGACATGTTCCTCGAAGCCCTGGGCCTCGAAGAACCTGGCCTGAACCGCGTGATCCGCGCTGGCTACGAAATGCTGCACCTGCAGACCTACTTCACTGCTGGCGTCGAAGAAGTCCGCGCCTGGACCGTCCGCGTCGGTGCCACCGCACCGCAAGCCGCTGGCGTGATCCACACCGACTTCGAAAAAGGCTTCATCCGCGCCGAAGTGATCGCCTACAACGACTTCATCCAGTACAAGGGTGAAGCCGGTACAAAGGAAGCCGGTAAATGGCGCCTGGAAGGCAAGGACTACATCGTTAAAGACGGCGACGTGATGCACTTCCGCTTCAACGTGTAAGCCTTACGCTCAACAAAAAGCCGCGTTTGATACGCGGCTTTTTTGTGCCAAAAAATCAAAAGATCACAGCCTTCGGCAGCTCCTACAGATGATCAGCGTAGGAGCTGCCGAAGGCTGCGATCTTTTGATCTCACGTTCTTTTTGTACGTGGCAGGAAAATCGCCAGCACACCCAGCAACGGCAAAAACGAACACAGGAAGTACACGTACTCAATCCCGTGAATATCCGCCAAATGCCCCAGCAGCGCCGCGCCAATCCCGCCAAAACCGAACATCAAACCGAAGAACACCCCGGCAATCATCCCGACGTTGCCGGGCACCAACTCCTGGGCATACACCACGATGGCCGAGAACGCCGATGCCAGGATAAAGCCGATGACCACGCTCAGGACAGTGGTCCAGAACAAGTCGACATGCGGCAGCAACAGCGTGAACGGCGCCACGCCGAGGATCGAGAACCAGATCACCGCCTTACGCCCGATCTTGTCGCCGATCGGCCCACCGAAGAACGTCCCCGCCGCCACCGCGCCGAGAAACAGGAACAAATGCAGCTGCGAGCTGGCCACTGAAAGGTCGAACTTCTCGATCAGATAGAACGTGAAGTAACTGGTGAGGCTGGACATGTAGAAGTACTTGGAGAACACCAACAACCCCAAAACCACCAGCGCACTGATCACTCGCCCCTTGGACAGCCCGTGGGTCGCGGCCTGGCCTTGCTTGAGCTTGAACAGGTTCAGGTGATTGGCGTACCAGCGACTGATCCGGTACAGCACGAACAATGCAAACACGGCGAACAAACCGAACCACGCCACATTCCCTTGCCCGTAAGGGATGATGATTGCCGCCGCCAGCAAAGGCCCGAACGCCGAGCCCGCGTTACCGCCGACCTGAAAGGTCGATTGTGCCAACCCGAAGCGCCCGCCCGAGGCCAGTCGCGCCACGCGAGAAGCTTCCGGGTGGAAGGTCGAAGAACCGATGCCGATCAACCCCGCCGCTAACAGAATCATCGCAAAGCTGCCGACCACCGACATCATCACGATGCCGATCAGCGTGCAGACGGTGCCCGCCGGCAACAACCATGGCTTGGGATGACGGTCGGTGTGATAACCGACCCACGGCTGCAACAGCGACGCCGTCAGTTGAAACGTCAGGGTGATCAAGCCGACCTGGGTAAACGTCAGGCCATAGTTGGCTTTAAGCATTGGGTAAATCGACGGCAGTACCGACTGAATCAGGTCGTTGATCAGATGCGCCAGCGCCACCGCGCCGATGATGCGCATGACCAAGGGACTGCTTTGCGAAGGAGCGGATGCCGGTACGGAACCGGTCTGGGCATTGCTGATAGCCATGGGAGTTTCCAAACAACAGAGGGTGCACACGAGCAGGTGCGTCAATGTGCCATTTTTCGGTGCAGGAGCGCCATCCCCTTAGCCTGCTAACGACCTTGATTTTCATCGCGAAAAAGGTGATAGCGCATAGCCATGGTCTGAATCTTGCCTTGTTTCTCCCCTTCAACGCGGCGCCCTTACAAAGGGAACCGAGAATGGGAAGTTTCACCACAGAATCGGCCTACAGAGCTGGCAATGGTGAACTTTCGAGGCCTTTTAAAAGGGCACCGGTCAAGGTCGCACAGATCTCGACGCCCACCAATGGTGCGGGGTGTCCAAAGGAGTCATGGGGCATGCAGGCTTTTTTATCACCGGGGATCGGACTGCTGGGGCGTTTCGGCTTTGCACGTAAATTCCAGCTGTTGTTCCTGCTGTTCATCCTGCCATTGGCTGGCAGCCTGTGGATGATTGGGCAGGACTATCGCGACAAACTGAGTTTGATTTCCGGTGAACGTGCCGGGGTTCGTCAACTTCTCGCCCTTGATGCACTGGACAACCTGCTTTCCGCTCAGCGTGATCGGGCGGCCCGCTGGCGCGCAACTGAAACCAACCGCCAACCGACACCGGCAACGCTAGCCGCCATGGCAGCCTTCGACGCGGTCCAGCCCGCCGTTGCTCAAGCCGCCTCAGACCTCGGCACCGTGCTGCAAAAAGACGAAGCCAAGGACGAAACCCTCACCCGTTATCAAGCCCTGCAAACCGCCCTCAGCGGCCTCGACTCGAAAAGTCTGAGCAGCGTCGGTTGGTGGCCGGACGGTTACGACCGCTTCACCAATGCCTTGAGCGCCCTGCAAGCGTTGCGCGAGCAGATCGCCATGGACAACCGCCTGACACTTGCTCCGTGGCTGGAAACGTACCTGCTGACGCAGATTTCCACCCAGCACGCGCCGGACCTGATCGAACGCGTCGGGCGACTGGCTGCGGTGGGCCAGGCTTCGGTGGTCTCCGGGCAGTTTACTTTGCAGAGTCGCCTGCAACTGCGTGATCTGCGCAGCCGCATCGGCGATGCCCGGGAACAATTGGTGAAAACCGCGAGCGTGCTCGAAGCGCGGCTGCCCAGCGCTCTGCAAACCTGGGCCGGCCAGTACCATGACAGCCTCAAGCATCTGGATTCAGGCCTGAAAGTCCTCGATGACGGCGTGTTCGGCGGCAGCATCAACCTCAAGCCCGAAGACTTCGAGCGCAGCCTGGACGCCCTGCTCGCCAACCTCGCCGCATTGCGCCAGCAATCGCTGGAATCGCTGGACCAGCGTCTGAATTACTACCACGATTCGGCGATCCGTCAGTTCATGGTGGTGGCGACGGTGTTTGGCTGCCTGCTGCTGGCGGCGCTGTACCTGTTCATCTGTTTGCAGGCCTCGATCCGCCGAAGCGCCAGCGGCATCACGCTGCTCGCCGAAGCCCTGCGCGATGGCAATCTGAACCTGCAAGCGCCGGTTCAGGGCCGGGATGAGTTGGCCGCCATCAGCACAGCGCTGAATGTCGCCGTGGTGCAGTTGCGCACCAGCTTGCTCGGGGTGGATCACGAAACCCTGCAATTGAGCAATGCCGTGCAAACCCTCAATCATCACTCCAGCGACGCCCTCGGCGAGGTCGAAGCCCAGCAGTTGCAGATCAGCCAGATCGCCGCAGCGGCGACGCAATTGGCGGCCACCTCACAAGGCGTGGCCCAGAGCTGCGAACGTGCCTCCGGCAGCGCTCAGCACACCCAGCGTATTGCCGCCGACAGTAGCCGTGACAGCCAACGCACAACAGCCAGCATCCAGCAGCTCAACCAGCGCTTGAATGACACCGCCGCAGCCTTGGGCCGCGTCAGCGAACAAGGACAGCAGATTCAACTGGTGGTCGACACCATTCGTGGCGTCGCCGAGCAGACCAACCTGTTGGCGCTCAACGCCGCCATCGAGGCTGCCCGAGCTGGCGAGCAGGGTCGCGGTTTTGCGGTGGTGGCCGACGAAGTGCGCAGCCTGTCGCAACGCACTCAATCGTCCACCGCGCAAATCGCCGGTACGGTCGATAGCTTGCGCAGCACCGTGAACGAAGCCGTCAGCTTGATGGAAGCGGCGTGTGGCCAGGCGCAATCCGACGCCTTGGCGGTGACCGGTCTGGGCGAACGCCTGGGGGAAATTGCCAGCGCGGTACAAGGCGTTACCGATACCCTTGCGCAGATCGCCACGGCCGTCGACGAACAGGCCAGCACCGCCGACGAGGTCAGCGGCAATATCCAGCAAGTCGATCAGGCGGCGGTGCGATTACTCGAAGGAGCCCGCGCGGTGAACCAGGCAGCGGACACCTTGAGCCATGGCAGCAAGGCCTTGAGTGCCAATACCGGCAGGTTTCAGCTCAATTGATGCCCTTCCCTGAGCCGATTTTTCGGCTCAGGAGGATAAGCGGTTGAAAGCGTAGAGAAATATTTTAGATTTGTGCTTGACGCATCCCCGTTACCGGTGAATAATGCGCGCCACTTGGCTACATAGCTCAGTTGGTTAGAGCATAGCATTCATAATGCTGGGGTCCGGGGTTCAAGTCCCTGTGTAGCCACCAAGTACTAAAAACGGCTTACCGAAAGGTAGGCCGTTTTTTTATGCCTCGAAAAAATGCGCTGCGGTTACAGGAATTCCTGAACCGCAGACGCTGGTCGATCAGCCCCGAACTGTCGGCAACGCCGACAACGCCTTCTCCCAGATCTGCCAGGTCCGCAACCAGACCATCGCCTGCCAATCATTGTCGGCGGGATAAAACTGTTCCAGCAGATTCAGCTTTATCTCGCGCCCTGTCGCATCACTTGGATTGCCATGCAGATGCAACCAGTGATCATCGCGCAAATGCCGATGAACACCCGGCCCCGGATATGTCCCGCACTCAATGACAAACGGCATCAACCGCACCTGCGGCAATGCATCGAGCAAGGCTTGCGAGGTGTAGCCGGTGGCCGTCGCCGCCACGCCGGTTTCGCTCACCGTGTCGGCGCCGGTCTGCAAGCTATAGAGCCACGGCCCGTAAATCGCCTGGGCCTGCGCCAACGCCGGATAGGCAGACTCGGTAATGGTCAACAACATCGGATGACCGTACTCACCGGCGCCGGTGTGCAGGTCGAAACACATGGCGACATCGGCATGGCTCATGTGGTTTTGCATAATCTGGTGCAACGTGCGATTCGACCAGCTCGGCGCCAGCCCACCATAAAACAGGCCATCAGAGTGCGCATGCTGCCCGCCTTCGACAATCGACATGACCGCTGGCCAGCCGTGCTGTTGAATCTGCTCTTCAAGCAAGGCATCGGCGCGCTCCCGCTCGGGACCTTGCAACTGCGTGCAGGCATAGATTGCATGCAGCGCGTTGTAAGCCTGGTTGTCCGGCAACGAGCGCTGGAAATTGAGGTGATTGCGGTTCAGGTCGATATTGTCTTCGTTGACCCGCCGCAACCACGCCATGCCCCAAGGGTTGATGGCATGGATCACCACCACGGCGACATCGGCCGGCAGCGTGCGCTTGCCCAACTCCTGCAACCACTTGATCTGACAACCCGAACCATAGAAGCCCTCGACGCCATGGGTGCCGCTCAACGCGATCAGCAGGCGTTTGGCGCCAGGAACGCCAAGCACCGCGACATCGGTGCTCAAGGACTCGCCGAACGGCCCTTTGAGTGGGTGCGGATACTCGGTCAGTGTCGCCCCGGCCGCAGTCGCCGCCGCAAGGAATTGTTCACGCTGGGAGCGGTAGCTGGGCTGGGTCGGGAACTCGGTCTGCATGTCTGCCTCTTGTTGATCTTTGAGCTTGCCTGTGGGCAATGACCCTACAGAAAATCCGCCCGTTGATGAAGGACCAAAGCGTCTTTGTCGTGGGACCCGGTTTGCGTCACTCGGTGGTGGCCGATAAAGTCCCCGATACATTTACCTCACGGATGGAGTGCCCCACGTGTTCTCAGCCTTCCACTTGAGCCGCCATCGTGCGTCAGCCATCGCGCTGATCGTTGCTGCGTTAACCCTCGGCGCCTGCCACAACGCTTCGGCCCCAACGCTGCCACTCGCACCGGAAAGCGCTTCCGGTTATCGCACCGACCTGCAGACCCGACATGCCACAAAACACATGGCCGCAGCCGCCAACCCGCTGGCCGCCGAAGCCGGGCGCGAGATGCTGCGTCGCGGCGGTTCGGCCATCGATGCGGCGATTGCGATGCAAGCCGTGTTGACGCTGGTCGAACCGCAATCGTCAGGCATTGGCGGTGGAGCGTTGATAGTGCTGTGGGACGGTAAAAACGTGCGCACCTACGACGGCCGCGAAACGGCACCGGCCGGCGCCACAGAGAAGCTTTTCCTGCAAGCCGATGGCCAACCCATGCCCTTCACTCAAGCACAGATTGGCGGCCGCTCGGTCGGCACGCCGGGCGTATTGCGCGCCCTTGAGCTTGCCCATCAAAAACACGGTCGCCTGCCATGGGGGCAGCTGTTCGAACCGGCGATCACACTCGCCCAGCAAGGTTTCGCCATCTCGCCACGCCTGCACGGGTTGATCGCCTCGGACAGGTCCATGGCTCGCTCGCCGGAGATGATGGCTTACTTTCTGAACGCCGACGGCAGCCCGAAAGCCAGCGGCACCCTGCTGAAGAATCCGGCGCTGGCCGCGTTGTTCCAACGCATTGCCAAGGAAGGACCGGACGCGCTGTATAAAGGTCCTGTCGCGCAGGAAATCGTCGCCAAGGTTCAGGGCCATACCAATCCGGGGAGCCTGTCGCTAAACGATCTTGCCCACTACAGTGCCAAGGAACGCGCGCCCCTGTGCACCGACTACAAACGCTGGCAAGTCTGCGGCATGCCGCCGCCGTCATCGGGCGGAATTGCCGTAGCGCAAATTCTCGGCACGCTGCAAGCCCTGGAGACGCGTGACCAGCGCTTTGCCCTCGCCCCGATGAAACCGCTGAAAACCACCGCCCCTGCCGGCCTCGAACCCAGCCCTGAAGCCGTGCACCTGATCTCGGAAGCCGAGCGCCTGGCCTACGCCGACCGTGCGCAATACGTGGCCGATACGGACTTTGTGCCGGTGCCGGTCAAAGGTCTGGTGGACCCGGCCTACCTCGCCAGCCGCGCCGCGCTGATAGGCGACCGCAGCATGGGCATTGCCCAACCGGGCAAGCCACCGGGTATTCAGGTCGCGTACGCGCAGGATCGTTCGCCATTGCGCATCTCCACGTCGCAAATCGTTGCCGTGGATGATCAGGGCGGCGCCGTTTCGATGACCACCACTATCGAATCAGCCTTCGGCTCGCATGTGATGGTTCAGGGCTTTCTGCTGAACAACGAGATGACCGACTTTTCGTTCATCCCCGAAGAGAATGGCCAGAAAGTCGCCAACCGCGTTGAACCGGGCAAACGCCCGCGCTCTTCAATGGCTCCGACACTGATCTTCGACCGCCAGAACGGCGAATTCCTCGCCAGTGTCGGCTCACCCGGCGGTTCGCAAATCATCGAATACGTCGCCAAATCCACCATCGGCTTGCTCGACTGGAATCTCGACCCGCAAACCGCCATCAACCTGCCCAACTTCGGCAGCCGCAACGGCCCGACCGAACTGGAACGCGGCCAATTCAGCCCGGCACTGATCCAGGCGCTGAAAGACAAAGGCCACAGCGTCAACGAGATTGACATGACCAGCGGCACCCAGGCGATCGTTCGGGTCAAGGATGCGCAGGGGAACGCATCGTTGGCGGGTGGAGCGGATCCTCGGCGGGAAGGGGAAGCGTTGGGGGATTGAGGTTTATTCAGAAATGAAAAGGGCCCACCGGAAGGTAAGCCCGTTTTCAGGCGCTGTCTGAACGGTCATGCCGCGATGTCGCACCAGGCTTAACGAGTGATTTTCAGCGCCTGGCGAGCCTCATGCCTTTCAACTGCCAGTTCAATCAGCCGCGTGACCAGTTCACTGTAGGTCATGCCTGCGGCCTGCCAGAGTTTCGGGTACATGCTGATGCGGGTGAATCCGGGCAGTGAGTTGATTTCGTTGATCAGCACTTCGCCGCCGTCCGTCAGGAACACGTCGACCCGTGCCAGCCCGGAACAGCCCAGCACATGAAAAGCCTCGACTGCCATGCTCCGGATGCGCTCGCTGGCCTCGACGCTGATGTCGGCCGGCACCACCACTTGTGCGGCCATGTCGTCGATGTACTTGCTGTCGTAGGAATAAAAACCGCTGCGCACCACGATCTCGCCGCAACCACTGGCGATGGCCTGTTCATTGCCGAGCACCGCGCATTCGATTTCGCGGCCACTGACAGCCGATTCGATCAGCACCTTCTCATCAAAACCCAGGGCCAATTCGACTGCCGTCAGATACTCGGCTTCATCGGTCACTTTGCTCACGCCCACGGAAGAGCCCTGGTTCGCCGGTTTGACGAACAGCGGCAGACCGAGTTTTGCCGACACTTGCGCGAAACTGCTGCGTGCAGCGGTCGTGCGCGTCAGGGTCACGAACGGTGTGACCGCCAGCCCGGCATCACGCAGCAGGCGCTTGCTGATGTCCTTGTCCATGCACACCGCCGAACCCAGTACGTCGGAACCCACAAACGGCAAGTCGGCCATGCGCAGCAGGCCTTGCAGGCAACCGTCTTCACCGAGGGTGCCGTGGACGATCGGGAAGATCACATCGACGTGGCCCAGCAGTTCCTGACTGGAGGTTTCCACCAGTTGCTGGCTGGCCTTGCCCGGCACGACCGCCAATTCGCGGTTGGATTGATTGAGGGCGATCAGCGCCGGATTCTCCTGGTTCAGCAGAAAATTCGAAGGATCGTTGAGGTGCCAGTGGCCTTGTTTGTCGATGCCGATCAGTACCGGCTCGAAGCGCGAACGGTCCAGCGCATCGACAATGTTTTTCGCCGATTGCAGCGACACTTCGTGCTCGGCCGAACGCCCACCAAAAATAATCCCTACACGCAGTTTGCTCATTCACTTCGTCCTCAACGATTGGCCACCAGGTGAGCGCCGAACAGCAGGTAGCAACTCCCTGCAAAGCGGTCCAGCCATTTGCGGGAGCGGTTGTAGACCCCCGTCACCCGACGGCTCGAAAACAGTAATGCCACGCTGCAATACCAACTGAAGGACAGCGTCGCCATGGTCAGCACTGCCAGCGCCAGCAATGAAGGCGGCACGGTGGCTGGCATGGCAGTGGCGAAGATTGTCGCAACGAACAGTGCAGATTTGGGGTTGGTCATGTTGCCCAGAAAACCCTGGCCATACGCCGAAGTCAGCGTACGCCCGGCGCCAACCATTGAGTCGCTATCACTCTGAGCAACCGCAGGCTTGCGCTTGAACTGTTTTAAGCCCAGATAAATCAGGTAGCAGCCACCGGCAACCTTGAACGCCAGGTACAGCGTGGGCGCGGCGCTGAACAGCGACTTGATGCCCAAACCGCCCGCCAGCCCCCAAAGCACAGTGCCGGTTGCCACACCCAACGCGGCCACGACACCGTGACGCTTGGACTGGCTGGCGGCCAATTGCGCGATGTTGAAAAAATTTGGCCCCGGGGTAATCACCGCGACCGTCCATAACAGCGCCAGCGATAACAAGGGAGCGGCGTAGCTCAGAGGGGTTATGTCCATGGTCGGGTTGCCTGAGTCGCATTGGAAGATGGGCAACACATTGCAGCATTTGCCTCGGGTTTTCTACTTGCCCGAGGCCTTTCATCAGCCACGAGACAGAGGATCCGTCACTGGGTTAACGTGGTCGGTATCAAGTTCAAGGCAACGATAATCATGGTCAGGCGTCGGCCTCACAATGACTGGTTCCACCGCGCACCGGATGTGGGTGGCCTACAGCGTTTCGAAGCGTTCTTTGCGGGCCATGGCTACGACATGCACCGCCACGATACGTACGCCATCGGTCACACGCTGGCTGGCGTGCAGAGTTTTCAGTATCGCGGCGGCTGGCGTCACAGCGTGCCCGGCGGGACGATGGTGCTGCACCCGGACGAAGTTCACGATGGCGAGGCCGGCACCGAGGCCGGTTTCAAGTATCGGATGATGTACATCGAACCGGCGCTGATCCAGCAGATGCTTGGCGGCCAGCCTCTTCCGTTCATCCAGAACGGGCTATCCAACGATCCTCGCTTGTTTGCCGCCACGGCAACACTGCTACGCAGTCTCGATTGCCCTCTCGAACCGCTGGAAGAGCAGGACGCGCTCTTCGATCTGGCGCAGGCCTTGAACGCTGCTGCCGCAATGACTGTCAGGCGCTCCAGCTTCGACTACGTTGCAGCCGAACGCGCGCGGGAGTACCTGCATAGCGCCCTCGATCGAACCGTGACGCTGGAAGAGCTGGAGAAGCATAGCGGGCGGGATCGCTGGAGCCTGTCACGGGATTTTCGCCTGCTGTTCGGCACCAGCCCCTACCGTTATCTGACCATGCGCCGTTTGGACCTGGTCCGCTCTTTGCTCATTCAGGGACAGTCGCTGGTCAGCGCTGCGCTGATCGCCGGTTTCACCGACCAAAGCCACATGACCCGGCAATTCAGCAAAACCTACGGCCTGTCCCCCGCTCGCTGGGTAAAAATGCAGCGCCGCTGAGCCACGCACAATCGTACAAGAAGCGCGCCGACAGGCTGGCTATCGTGGCTGTACAAGCAACCACAAGAGCCCCGCCATGAACGCTTACGCAAGCCTGAACTTCGCTGAGAAAATCGCCAGGATCGACTCACACTGGTCGCCCAGGGTCATCGCTGAAATGAACGACTACCAGTTCAAAGTGGTGAAGCTGCTGGGGGATTTCATCTGGCACGATCACCAGGATACCGACGAAACCTTTATCGTCCTCGAAGGCCGGTTGCGCATCGACTTTCGCGACGGCCACGTGCTGGTGAACGCGGGAGAAATGTACGTGGTGCCCAAAGGCATCGAGCACAAACCCTGCGCCGAGCAGGAGGTGAAGCTTCTGCTGATCGAACCCAAGGGCGTGCTCAACACCGGCAGCGAAGGTGGCGAACGCACCGCTGAAAATGACGTGTGGATATGACCGGCTGACGGTTCAAGCCTGGAGTGTCTTGCCATCCACCGGCTCGCCAATGGTCAGGAAGTGCCCACCGGCCACATGGTGCAAGGTGCGCAACGCGTCTTGCCCCTCGAAGTGCCAACGGCCATTACTGAACACGCGTTCGTCGGCCTGGGCGGCAATCACCTCGGCCAGGACCAGGTCGTATTGTTGATGATTGTCGGGCTCGGGCAGCAGGCGGCATTCAAGCCAGGCAACGCAGCCTTCGAGCATTGGGGCATCGATCAGCTCGGCGGCGAAGGTGGGCAAGCCGTAGGTCTGGAACTTGTCCCGGCCCTGTTCCCGGGTCAGCTCCAGGCCGGAGGTCGAGCCGACGGTCTGCACGATATCGGCCTGCACCGCGCAAGGAACGTTGAGGACGAAAGTACCCGAGGCTTCGAGCAATTGGCGAGTCCAGGTGGCCTTGTCGAGGACCACGGCAATTTTCGGCGGCTCGAAATCCAGCGGCATGGCCCACGCCGCTGCCATGATGTTGCGCTGCCCGCCATGGGCGGCGCTGACCAACACGGTCGGCCCGTGATTGAGCAGCCGATAAGCTTTGGGCAAGGGAACCGGACGGCGGTGGGAAGCGCTCATGGATGTCTGCTCCTTGGGGAAAAAACCGATTGTAGCGACATCGCCAACGAAAAGATCGCAGCCTGCGGCAGCTCCTACAAGGTCCGTAATTCTCTGTAGGAGCTGCCGCAGGCTGCGATCTTTTCAGGTCCTGCGCGATGTACTAACTCGACAACTGATTGGCAAACTGCCCCACTGCATTGACCACTTTCTGCGCGCCGTCCTGAATCTCGACGATCACCGTGCCCGCTTCCGCCGCCAGCGCCAGCCCCTGTTCCGCCTGGAGCTTGCCGTCGGTCATCAGGGCCACGGCGTTGCGAGCCATGTCCTGGTTCTGACGTACCACCAGCACGATTTCATCGGTGGCCTGGCTGGTGCGCGAAGCCAGTTGCCGAACTTCGTCCGCCACCACGGCAAAACCTCGCCCCTGCTCACCCGCACGGGCCGCTTCGATGGCGGCATTGAGCGCCAGCAGATTGGTCTGTTCGGCAATGCCGCTGATGGTCTTGACGATGGTGCCGATCACCAGCGATTGCTCGTTCAAGGCTTCGATGCCATCACCGGCAGTTTGCATGTGTTTGGCAAGATCACGCATCACGTCCACGGCCTGGGTTACCACGGCCGTGCCACGCTGGGCACTCTGGTCGGTTTGCTGCGACGTGCTGTAGGCAATGTTTGCCGCGTCGGCAACAGCTTGTTCCTGATTGACCTGATCGGTAATCACCGTGGCGAACTTCACCACTTTGTAGAGTTTGTTGTTGGCATCGACCACGGGATTGTAGGACGCCTCCAGCCAGACCGTACGACCATGGCTGTCGACGCGTTTGAAACGCTCGGCCACGTACTCACCCGCGTTCAGTCGGCGCCAGAAGTTCTGGTATTCGGCGCTGTTGTAATCCTCAGGAAAGCAGAAGGTCCGGTGGTGTTTACCCTTGATCTGCGCCAGGCTGTAACCCATGCCCGAAAGAAAACGATCATTGGCAGACAGCACGTTGCCGTTAAGGTCGAACTCGATCACCGCCGTCGAGCGCACCAAAGCACCGATCAGGTTTTCATGCTCGCGGGAGGCCTCGATGGTGCGGGTCAGGTCGCTGGAGAAGATCGAGAAATGTTTGATCCGCCCCTCCGCCGAGCGCACCGGTTGCAGGATGGAACGCAGCCACGCCTCCTGGCCCGTGCCACGCAACAAACGCACGGTGCCGGCAAAGTGCTCGCCGCGGGTCAGCGCCGTGTTGAAGCGACGCTGGAACTCGTCGTTCTTTACATGATCCGGGGCGATATCGTCGATGTGGCGACCGATCAACTCGCCGCTCTTGTAGTGCATTTCACTCAGAAAGTTCTGATTGACCGACTGGACCCGGCCATCCGAATCAAGGGTCAGCACCAGCATCTCGCTTTCCAGACTTTCCTTCACTTGCTGAAGGCTGGAGAGTTCTTCACGAAGAGCGGACAGCTCCTGCTTCAAGCGTTTATTGAACATGGGGATACACCGATGGACAGGGTAGAAAGCGATATGCAGCCTAACCATCGGCCTTGCGGACCTTTTCTGAAGAGCGCTTGAGCTTTGTCCTACAAAAATAGTTGCCCCACGTTCGACAAGTCCTCCGCTCAGGCAGCCCGGGCAGCCGAGCAATGCCCAACGCCGGGCATCCGCGCACCGAAATACGCCGCGCTACACACGCCCACCGCGCCCATCACTGCGCAGAAAATCACACAAATCCATGGACTCCACGGCATCAGCCCGATCAATAACAGCGGCGTGATACTTGCCCAAGCGGCGTAGGCAATGTTGTAGGTGAAGGAAATACCCGAGACTCGAACCCGCGCCGGAAACAGGCTGACCATCACCGAGGGCACGGCGCCGACCACCCCGCACCCGAGGCCGGCCACAGCGTAGGCCAGACCGACCCAATCACCGCCGCTGATCAGGCAGCCATAGAGCACGCCGATGCCCAGCGGCAACAGCAGGCTGTACAACATGACCGTGCGCCAGGCGCCCAGGCGGTCGACCAACCACCCGGCAATCACGCAGCCAATGTTCAGGAAAACGATCCCCAGCGCGCTCAAGGCGAAGGTGTGGCTGGCGGTCATGCCGAAGGTTTTCTGCATCATGGTCGGGGTGATGACCACGAACACCACCACGGCCGAGGTCAATACACAGGTGAGGATCATTGCCGGCAGCATCGCCAGTCGATGTTCGCGCAGGACCGCCCGCAGCGGCAGTTCGACGGTCTCTTCGCGCTGGGCCTGCATGGCCATGAACACCGGGGTTTCGCTGAGCCAGCGACGCAGCCAGACGCCGATCACGCCGAACACACCACCCAGCAGGAACGGGTAACGCCAGGCGTAATCGAGGATTTCTGCCGGGGTAAACGCCTGCGCCAGGAATGTCGCCGTCAACGCGCCGAGCAGGTAGCCAAAGGTCAGGCCCGCCTGCAAAAAGCCCAAGGCATAACCGCGATGGCCGGCCGGCGCGTGCTCGGCAACGAACACCCAGGCGCTCGGCACTTCACCGCCCACCGCCGCCCCCTGCAGGACTCGCAGAAGCAACAGCAATAGCGGTGCGAAATAGCCGATCTGTGCGTAGGTCGGCATGAGGCCGATAAGCAGACACGGTAGCGCCATCATCAGGATGCTCAGACTGAAGACCTTTTTGCGCCCCATCCGGTCGGCGAAATGCGCCATCAGGATGCCGCCCAGCGGCCGCGCCAGGTAACCGGTGACGAAAATCCCGAAACTTTGCAGCAGACGCAGCCACTCGGGCATTTCCGGGGGGAAGAACAGCTGGCTCAAGGTCAGCGCGAAAAATACGAAGATGATGAAATCGTAGATTTCCAGCGCCCCGCCCAGGGCCGCGAGCCCCAGGGTCTTGTAGTCCGAGCGGCTGAACGGCGCCGGGCGTGAATCGGTGTTGGCAGTCATGTAAAGAACTCTGGCACGGGCAAAAACCAAGGCGCCCATGGTCTACGCAAATGCGCCGGTGGACAACCCGTTAGACCAAAGTCCCATAGCCGCAAATCAGCCCCGCAAAAAAGCGCCGGTTGAATTAATGTTGGCGTCTGTCCAGACGGGCTTCTGCCGCCCCGAAGACCACAACAAACATAAAAATTCGAGGTACTCCCGTGGCCGCTGATATCGAAGATACCCGCTCCGCCCGCTTCGCCCTGCGCTGTTCAAGTTTTGCCGAACGCTGGTTCCCCGACTCCTGGGTGTTTGCCGCCCTGGCGGTGATTATCGTGGCCGTGGCCACCATGGCCATGGGCGCCAAGCCTACCGACGCCGCCATGGCCTTCGGTGACGGCTTCTGGAGCCTGATTCCGTTCACCATGCAGATGGCCTTCGTGGTGATCGGTGGTTATGTGGTCGCCAGCTCGCCTCCGGCGGTGAAGCTGATCGATCGTCTGGCGAAAATCCCGAAAAACGGCCGCTCTGCCGTGGCTTGGGTGGCGCTGATCTCCATGATCGCCTCGCTGCTGAACTGGGGCCTGTCGCTGGTTTTCGGCGGTCTGCTGGTGCGTGCCCTCGCCCGCCGTACCGATCTGAAAATGGACTACCGCGCTGCTGGCGCTGCGGCGTACCTGGGGCTCGGCGCGGTGTGGGCGCTGGGCTTGTCGTCGTCGGCAGCGCAGTTGCAAGCCAACCCGGCCAGCCTGCCACCATCGATTCTGTCGATCACCGGGGTGATCCCGTTCACCCAGACCATCTTTCTCTGGCAATCGGGCGTAATGTTGCTGGCGCTGATCGTCATTTCGCTGATCATTGCCTACGCCACCGCTCCCGGTCCGAACACCGCCCGCGACGCCCAGGCCTGCGGCGTCGATCCGGCCTTCAACCTGCCGCCGCTGCAACCACGCACCCGTCCCGGCGAATGGCTGGAACACAGCCCGCTGCTGACCATTCTGCTGGTGCT
Organism: Pseudomonas azerbaijanoccidentalis; assembly: GCF_019145495.1. Taxonomy (GTDB): domain Bacteria; phylum Pseudomonadota; class Gammaproteobacteria; order Pseudomonadales; family Pseudomonadaceae; genus Aquipseudomonas; species Aquipseudomonas azerbaijanoccidentalis. Next base: position 142,578 of record NZ_JAHSTU010000013.1, read on the forward strand.
GCTGGCCGCCGGATGGCTGTTCCATGAGTTCTCGACCAAGCCTGCGATCAGTGCGATCTCCGGTCTCAATACCTACAACTTCCTGTTCATCATGCTCGGCGCCCTGCTGCACTGGCGTCCGCGCAGTTTTCTGGATGCCGTGTCACGCGCGGTGCCGACTACTACGGGAGTGCTGATCCAGTTCCCGCTGTACGGTTCGATTGCCGCGCTGATGACCACGGTCAAAGGCGCCGATGCGCAGACCTTGGCCCACCACATCTCGACGTTCTTCGTCAGCATCGCTTCCCACGACACTTATGCGCTGCTGATGGGCGTGTATTCGGCGATTCTCGGCTTCTTCATTCCCTCCGGCGGCGGTAAGTGGATCATTGAAGCGCCGTACGTGATGCAAGTGGCCAATGACCTGAACTACCACCTGGGCTGGGCCGTGCAGATCTACAACGCCGCCGAAGCCCTGCCCAACCTGATCAATCCGTTCTACATGCTGCCGCTGTTGGGCGTGCTGGGGTTGAAGGCACGAGACTTGATCGGCTTCTCGTTCGTGCAATTGCTAGTGCACACACCGCTGGTGTTGTTGCTGCTCTGGGCATTGGGGACGACGCTGGCGTATACGCCGCCGGTAATGCCGTAACAACAAAAGGGGCCGAAATTTCTTTCGGCCCCTCTTTTTGTTCTGTCCGGTCTGTTTCAGTATGGGGTGACGTACACGCTGAAAAGGATCTGAGCATGCTTAAACTTGCAGGACTTACCCTCGCGGCCCTCACCCTGAGTGCCACAGCCCATGCCGATATCAACCTGAAGCTGGGCAGTACCGAGCGCGTAACCCGCCTCTTCGCCTACCCCAACAACTGCAACGTCATCTGCTTTCGCAACTGGACGCTTGAGCAAACCGTCGAGCATTACCTGACCCAAAGCGTGCAACGTGACGGCTACAGCGACGCGAAGGTGCTGGTCAAAACCGACAACCAGCAACTTTATGCCGAGATCACTGGCGTACCAAAAACCTATGAAAAGCCCCTGGCCGCCCTGCTCGACGCCGGTGACCTGGCCTACAACGGCGCGACCAAACTCAACGCCGATGGCAAATGGGCTTATAGCTGGTACCTGTTCCTGCCGCTGGGCATGGCACTGGAAAACCGCAGGAGCGTCGAACTGCTGCACTTTCCGCCAGATTATTCGCTGACCCAGGCTCAGGATTACCTGCGGTCTGCCACCACGGACCGCTGGGCGACGCTGCTCACGGTCAATGGCGTTCCCGCCGAACAGACGCCGGGCTACCAGACCATCATCGATATCGCCCCGATTGCCGCGCCGTCCAACGCCGGCAAGGATCTGGAGGGCGTCTATGGCTACTTCAAGGACTACCAGACCACGATGGTCAAGCAAGTCAGCCTGAACGCCAGCGGCGACCCACTGCCGATGGTGGCCTTCGGCACGCCAGTGCGTAACTGGATCAAAGAGCAGTACGGGCCGACTGTGAACGTTTTGAGCCTGGTCTACATCAGCCCGAACGAGGGCGTGAAGGGCCCTGTGCTGGGCGCCAACCATCCCAGTTACATCTGGTATGCCGCCGACCCGGCAAACTACACAGGCACCGATGCCAAGGCCAAAGCCGATACGGCGGGTTTGAAAGTCATGGGTCAGGATTTGAGTGCCGCCTGCTGGCAGGCCGCAATGGGCCGCGAGTCGGACACCAACCCCGATGTCGAACTGAAAAGCTGCACGCAGACCTGGCAAGTGGCGCAGAAAGATAAAACCTGCGAGCTGTTCTACACCTCGATCCGCAATCTGACGCCCGCACAAGCCGCAGGCAAATGCGCGTCGGCAACGATTCAGGCCCAGCTCAAACAACTCAAGGCGCCAGCGCCTGCGACGGCTATTCCCGCTCCAGCGCTGTAAATCGATGTCAGCCCATAAAAGTCGCCGACGCACAGTTGTTGTTGCAACACTGGCGTCGGCAAAGCCTCTGCTGAGGACTTACAGCGGTTCGAACGGACGCAGGCGATACTGCGGCGGCAACTGCTCGAAACCACTGATGGTAGTGTTCAGGCTTTTCCAGCGGCCATCCTTGATGCCGTAGATGCAACCGTGAATCGACAGGCTCTGCCCGCGATGCCAGGCGTTTTGCACAATGCTGGTGTGGCCGACGTTGGCCACTTGCTGAATCACGTTGAGTTCGCAGAGACGATCAACCCGTTCTTCCTCGGTCGCCAGCACGGCCAATTCTTCGCGTTTTTCGTAATACAGATCACGAATCGAGCGCAGCCAGCCGTCGATCAGGCCGAACTGACGATCCTGCATCGAGGCGCGCACACCACCGCAACCATAGTGGCCGGTAACCAGGATGTGTTTGACCTTGAGTACGTCGACCGCGTACTGAATCACCGACAGGCAATTAAGGTCGGTGTGCAGGACCACGTTGGCCACGTTGCGGTGGACGAACAGGTCACCCGGCAACATGCCGACGATTTCGTTGGCCGGCACCCGGGCGTCGGAACAGCCGATCCACAGGAACTCTGGCGTCTGTTGACGAGCCAGCTTGGCGAAGAAGTCAGGATCTTCTTTGGTGATCGCGTCGGCCCAGCGCTCGTTGTTATCAATCAGATCTTGTAATTCGTTCATGCTTTGAAGCCTCAAGAATGATGCGCAGCTTTGACTGACAACCGTCCGTCGGGGTCACGCGCTTAATGCAGATACCACCTGATGCTTTGAAACGGTGCTCCATGCCGGTGGAATTCTCGGTAGCCCTACAGGTCCACCTTAGTAAGGCCCACAGTATGAGGAATTGCCATGACTGAATCACGACGTCCTTACGATGCGGTGCAACCGGAACCCATCGATGACAACGAAGACCGCATGGGCTCGGTGCATGAGCTGGATTTCGACGAAGACGAACCCAGCGCAAAAATCGGTGACGAGTTGCCGGACAAGGAGCGCGAGCAACTGATGCCGCGTCAGCGAGTACGCGAAGCCGGCATGACGGGCGCCTCGACCGATGACCACGAACCCACCGACGACGACATGAGCCCGGAAACCCTGATCCGCGAAGACGGCGCCCGGGATGCTGATGAATCCGGTGTAGGCGATCAGGCTGACTGGGATTTGAGCATTGTCGATGAGGATGACATTGGCGGTGGTGATGGTCTGGATGAAGCGGAACTGGCGCGTCGCGACCCGCTGGACCGCAAGCGCTGACTACCGTATGTAGGAGCTGCCGAAGGCGGCGATCTTTTGATCTTGCCCTTAAGATCAAAAGATCAAAAGATCGCAGCCTTCGGCAGCTCCTACATGGGCAGGGTGTTTGATCCGTACGATCAGTCGACCAACGTACAGGCCATCACCACCGCATCTTCACGCCCGCCCACCGCCGGGTAGTAATCCCGTCGACGACCAATCTCGTTGAAGCCATAACGCTCGTACAACTTGAACGCCGCGGTATTGCTGTCGCGCACTTCCAGGAAACATTCCCGGGCGTCGGCCTTGTAGGCAATCGACATCAGATGCTCCAGCAGCGTCAAACCCAGGCCACGGCCCTGGTTTTCCGGTTTGACCGTGATGTTCAGCAGATGCGCCTCATCGAGGATGATTTGCACCACACCGTGGCCGACCTGCTGCTGACCTTCGAACATCAGCCAGATCTGGTACTTGCCCAGTCCATCGAGAAAAATCCCGCGGGTCCAGGGATGGCTGTAGGCCGCGTATTCAATCTTCAGAACGGTTTCCAGGTCCGCCTCGGTCATCGGGCGAAACGTTACAGCGTCACTCATTTGATTCTTTCCAACGCGCCATCAGCCGACGCATGGCTTGCCAGACATCAGCCTTACGCTGTGGCTCTTCCATTAATAATTCCAGACCCGGCACGGCCCAGGCCGAGCCCAGGCCTTCGACTTGCAGTTCGCGGTTGAACGACTCGGCATTTGCCTCACCGGCGAAACGCACCGCAGGCAGGCCGATCAACCACACGCAGACGCACGGTGCGTCTTCCAGCCGGGCCGAGAGAAAGCCCTGAACGAAATCGCGGGCGGCTTCCGGACCTTGATCCATCGTGCCGCGCACCAGCAATGGCCAGCGTACCGGTTCGCCGACGATCTGCGGGCTGTCCGGCAGACCGGCGGCGCGCAGCATGTCCTTGAGCAACAGATAAGCGGGGTCCCTGGCCTGAAACGCCTCGCCTGTGGGTAACTCGACCAGAAGCAGGCAGCGCCCGGCCCGCAACAATTGCAGGGCAAAGCGCGGCGGTGGCACAACCGGGGCCTTTACCACGACCGGCGCCTCTTCAGCCTCTTCCACCGCTACGGCCCCGGTGCGCGTGCTCGCCAGCGATGGCCGTGGCACGTCGATCTTCACCCGTTCGGCCGGTTTTACCGCCGGTGCGACAGGCGCTTCAGCCACAGCAGCCGGCGCCACTGGCGCGACGACGAGCGGTTCGGGCATCTCCAGCAGTTCGGGCCGCGACGGGGCGGCAAAGGGCAATTCGGTGCGCGGCAGCCAGTTGACCACCTGCATGGCGTTCAAATAAGCGCGACGACGGGACTCGATAAGCAATGGTCGGCCACTTGTGGATAACTAAAGTGCGCTGATTCTACCGCCCTTCGCTCAAGATCGCCCGCTGTTGATCGATGCACTTTACCGAAAAGAAGCCAACAGTCCGTCCCGAGAGTGAATCGCATTGTCCTCAATGCAGTACAATCGCGGCTTTTAATCGCCAACCAGCCGGCCATTCCGATGATCGAACCCAAGCGCGTCTTGCGCGCCCTCGCTGAACACTGGGCACTTCTGGAGCCACTGTGCGAGCACTTCGACCAAGGCACACTGAGCCTCAACGAACTGCGCACGCAACTGGCCGCCCAGCAACTCGACAGTACGCCGCAGGACATCACCAACCTGCTGGACGTGTGGATTCGCCTCGACATTCTGGTTCCCGTGGCGAAAAGCCCGAACCGGTTCGAGCTCAACGCCCAGATTCACGACTTCCTCGCCTACCTGCGCCGTGAACACCGTCTTGGCCTGTGCCTGGAGATCGAAGCCTACCTGCGCCACCTCGAACGTCTGGCCGGTTACATCCAGGACGCGTTTGACATCCGCGACGGCAATGATCTGGCGCGTCAGTTGCGCCTGCTTGACATGCGCGTGCGTGACGTACTGAAAAAACTCGATAACGACGAACAGGCACTGGTGGCCGTCGCCGAACGGGCGAAAACCAGCGACCGGCAGATACCGCTGCGTCAGCGTTACGCTGAAGTACTGGCGACCTGGGACGAGTACGTCGAGCCGATGATTGATCTGGTGAACGCAGACGGCGCCTTCGAACAAGGGGTGCGCAAGGTCGAAACCGTGCTGCTGAAGATGCTCAGCGAACAGCAGCGTCTTGGCCACCTGGTCGACGACGACATGCTGCTGCGCACCCACGCACGCATCCTCGAAATGCAGACGAGCGCCCAGCTGACCCTGCGTCACGCCCGGGAATTGCTGCTGCCGCTGCGCGAAGAAGCGCGCCGACACAACGCCGTAACCCGTGGCGCCGCGCTGGCCCTGTCGATGATCCGCCGCAAAGGCATCGATGCCGTACCGCAAGCCGCCATGCCGATGTTCACTCGCCCGCAAAGCACGTTCCTCGGCAGCGCCAGTCAGGTCGAAGCCTACGTGTACGCTCTGGCGCGTTTCGAACCGAAACCGGCCCGCTTCCCCAAGGCGCACAAGACCCACAAGGGTGGCGAGGCGCCGCGTGCGCCACGCACGGTCCGGGAGATGCTCGACCGCTGCGAAGACGCGCTGCCGATGCCGGACCTGATGACCTGGCTGCTGGAGCAGGAACCAGACGGCGCCACTGACGAATTGCTGTACTGGTTCTCGCGCCTGTCCCGGGAAAAGCGCTTCAAGCGCGAGCGACTGGAACGTCGCGACTACTTCACACATGAGCACCAGGTCAGCCTGCGCTCCTTCGCCCTGCTCTCGGCCGGTGACACTGCCGCCGAGGATTCTGCGAGCACTCCTTATGCATCTTGATCTATCCGAACTGTCCCATCTGGCGCCGATCTTTCGCGAGCTGTTCAAGGGTTACCACGTCAGCCGCCGCGATCCGGAGCTGTACGCACAGTTGTCTAACTTCCAGGACCAGTACCGCACGCTGTTCAAGGCCTTGGGCTTTGAACTGGTGTGCGACACCCGTGGTTTCTACTACTTCGTGCCGGACCTCGCCGCAGCCGCAGTGAACAAGACTGCCCAGCGTCTGGCGTTGTTCACCTTCATCCTCGTAGAACACCTGGCCGATCAGGGCCGCGACCCGATCTCCGTGCTCGACGGTGGCAGCCTCGGCCGCGATGAACTGCCGTCGCTGCTGGAAAAGTACCGAGACCTGTTCATTCAAGCCGAAGTGCAGACCCAGGACGAACTCGAAGAAAAGATCATGCGCCGCATGACCCAACTCGGTTTCGCCAGCGAAGAAAATGGCGTCTACCGTTTCCTGCCGCCGATGCACCGCTTCCTCGACGTCTGCCTCTCCGTTCAACAGGACCGCGATCTGGCGGCCAGCCTGCACAGTGTATTGCCGCTGCCAGTGCCGGTGCTGATCGATGAAGACAGCGACGAAAAACTGCTGCAGACCGACGACCCACTTGATTTGAGTGAATTCGACGGTGAAAGCGAAGAAGACGCGCTGGCCCGTGCCATTGCCGAAGAACAGGAGCTCGACGCATGAGCAAGGAACGTTACGGCATTCGCCGCTTTGCCCTTCTGAACACCGCCGGCTATAGCCTCGGCCTGTTCCCGCTGGAAGAACCGCTGTCGGTCTACGGTGCGAACAACCTGGGTAAATCCGCCTCGATCAACGCCTTGCAGTTCCCGATCCTGGCACGCATGTCGGACATGAGTTTCGGCAAGTACAGCCTGGAGCAATCCCGGCGTTTCTACTTCGCCTCGGACACCAGCTACATTCTCGTCGAAGTCTCGCTGCCCCACGGCCCACACGTGATCGGCGTGGTCGGTCGCGGCCCGGGCGGTGGTTTCGGTCACCAGTTCTTTGCCTACGCCGGCAAGCTCGACCTGGCCCACTACCAGAAAAACGACACCTGCCTGCGCCAGAAAGAACTGTTCACCAACCTTGAGCGCGAAGGCCTGAAAGCTTACGAACTCAAGCCGGATGAACTGCGCCGCTTACTGGTTGGCGGTCACACGTCGATCCCGCTGGACCTGACGCTGATCCCGCTGCGCTCCACCAGCGAGCAAAGCCTGAAAACCTTCCGCGCACTGTTCATCAACCTGCTGCACATGCGCGAAATCACCGCGGCCAAGCTCAAGCAATTGTTCCTCGATGCCTTCGAACACAGCCTGCGTTCCGGTAGCGTCGATTACATTGCCGCGTGCGAAGAAGCCTTCCGCGATGTGCGACGCATGGAGCAGGACTACAACTCCCTGGTCGCCGCCGGCCCGCTGGTCGAAGCGCTGGCCAACGGTGTGAAGCAACGCGACATCCTGCGCGGCAAGCTGCACCGAATCTCGCCGCTGCTCGACTCCCTGCTCGGCACCTGGTCGGACTACGCCAGTGCACGCAAGGAAGAACTGACCATTCAGGCCGAGCATTACCGCAACGAACAAGACGCCCTGCAAAACGATCAGCGCGGCGGTACCCAGGAACTGATGCGCCTGGAACGGGAAATCACCGGCATCCAGCGCTGGCTCGGCGAACTGGCGGTACTCAAGCATCGCTTTGCCTTGGTCGATGACGTCAAAGTGCTGGAGCAGCAATTGCTCGCCGCCAAGGACGCTCACGATGAATTGGCTGGTGCGCTGGCACAGTCCCGACAGTTCAGCGCCGAAGACCTCGAAGAGCGTCTTCGCGATCTGGAAAAACGCCTGAAGTCGGTCAAGCAGCAACTCGATCACGCCGACAACAACAGCTATGCGCGCTTGCGTGAGGAATTCTCGCAGCAAGACGTCGAGCGCCTGATGCGTCTGTTCAACAGCGCGCTGTTCAGCCTGCCATTGGGCGAGCACGGCATCACCCTCGACGAGAACGGCGAGTGGGTGAAGTCCGTAGAACTGATCCTCGACGGCTTCAAAGGCGAGCGGTTCGAAGTACCGGGTCTGTCCATCGACATCTCGCACATCGAGCCGCCAGCCCTGCAAGCGCTGGCTGACCGCGCGGCCTTGCGCGATCAGAAAGAGCGCCTGGAAAAAGAGCTCAAGCAACTGAAAACCCAGCAAGCCGTGGCTGCCGACCGCGCCGCGAGCAAGACCCAGACCGAAGCGCTGTACCAGCAAGTGCTGGACGCGCAAAAAGCCCTGGAAGATTTCCGTCGCGCGCAAACCCTGAGTGCCGAGGAAGGCGACAAGCTGGAACAACTGGCGCAAATGGAAGCCGCACAAGACGAATTGAAGCGTTCCAGCGACGCCTTCACCGAGCGCGTCCAGCAACTGTCGGCCAAGCTGCAACTGGTCGGCCGCCAGATCGGCGACATGGAAGCCAAGCAACGCACCCTCGACGATGCCCTGCGCCGTCGCCAGTTGTTGCCGGCAGACCTGCCGTTCGGTACGCCGTTCATGGACCCGATCGACGACTCGATGGACAACCTGCTGCCGCTGCTCAACGACTATCAGGACAGCTGGCAGGGTTTGTTGCGCGCCGATGGCCAGATCGAAGCGCTGTACGCTCAAGTCCGCCTCAAAGGCGTGGCCAAGTTCGACAGCGAAGACGACATGGAGCGCCGCCTATCACTGCTGATCAACGCCTACGCGCACCGTACCGATGAAGCGCTGACGCTGGGCAAGGCCCGTCGTGCGGCCGTGACCGACATCGCCCGGACCCTGCGCAACATCCGCAGCGACTACGACAGCCTTGAGCACCAACTGGCGCTGTTCAACCGCGAGATCAACAAGCGTCAGGTCTCCAACCTGCAGAGCTTCCGCATCGTGCTTGCGCCGAACAAGGAAGCGCTCAAGCACATCGACCAGATTATCCACAGCGCCGGCCAGTACGAAGAAGGCGAAACCCTGTCGGTGTTCGACCTCAGCCAAAGCGCCGAGCAGGACAACAAGAACGAAGAGGCCAAGGAATACCTGGCGCGTCTAGTGGCGGCGAACCACAACCAACTCGGTCTCAAGGACTTGTTCGAACTGGCGTTCGAGATCACCAAGGTCAACGGATCGCCGGTGATCCACACCGACATCGACGGCGCCGCCTCCAACGGCACCACCATGACCATCAAGGCGCTGACCAACATGTACTTGTTGCTGCACTTGATGGACCGTGACCTGGCCGGGCGTGTGCGCTTGCCGTACTACCTCGACGAGGCGGCAGACATCGACGAGAAGAACCAGGCCGCACTGCTGGAAACCAGCCTGCAACTGGGCTTCGTGCCGATCCTGGCGAGCGTGAAGCCGCAAGTCTGCGCCAGTGTCGCCATCGACCTGGAAGGCGGCAGCGGCCCGGCCGGCATCTACATCGACGAGGCGGACTGGAAGTACATCCGTCGTCACGATCAGGTGAAAGCCACGCTCAACGAGCAAGCGGACGAACCGGAGCTGGATGCGGTTTGATTCTGTTTAGTTGAGGCAAAAAAAAGGCCGCGATCCAATGGATCGCGGCCTTTTTCATTTCTGCTTGAGCTTACTTGCCGAGGGAAATCTTCGGCGCCCAGGTCAGCCATTCCTCTTCAAACTTGTCGAACAGCGGAAACGTCTGCTCCGGTCGCGCGACACTGCCCATGCGCTCGCCATCCGGTGTGGCAAACGCAACACCGCCCTGAATCATGGTTTCCAGCGACTCGGTCCGCACTGTCGCACCTTTGAACAGACCGACATCAAAATCAAAACCACTGGTGTTCCAGAAACGCGTACCACTGCGCACCAACGGCGCGTATTTAGGCTCGATCAGAATGCGGATCAACACGCGGTCAGCTGTCTGGCCCAGCTCATATCCAGTTACCTTGCCAACCGTGATTTCACGATACGTCACCGGCACCCCGGCCTTCAGCGACCCACGGCGGGCGGCGCTCAGTACCAGGCTCAACCCGGCTTCAGCCTTGGCGGTTTCAGGAGGAGTCGACAGCGCAACAAAGTTTTTCTGCGGGCCGAGGTTCTTCGCCGCTGGCTGCACTTCGATGTATTGCCCTGTCACCAACGTCTCAAGGTTCGACGTCTTGATCAGCCCCAACTCCGGCTTGACCACCCAGAACTCACTACCCACTCGCGCAATGCGTTCTGGCACCTCCGTGATGCGAGCAGTCAGCAGTACCGACTGAAGATCGTCACTGAGGTCAACGTTCTCGATTTTGCCGACATCCAGCCCTTTGAAGCGCACCGGAGTTCCTGCGCGCAAGCCATCGGCGCGATCAACCTTGATCGTGATCACCGCGCCTTTCTGGTTGGCTTCTTCATGACTGGCGAACAGGCGGAAACGCGGGATCCGCTTCTGCAATGGCGCCTTCGCCTCCGGAGTTTCAAAAGCGATGCCGCCCGCCATCAGGCTTTGCAGCGACTCACTTTTTACTTGTATCCCGCCGGTCAGCCCTCCCGTGAGCGTGATACCGCTGGCATTCCAGAACCGCGTCGAGGCGTTGACCAGGTTTTCGTATTCCTTCTCGATGTGAACACCGATCACCAACTGGTTTCGTTTGCGCGAGAACTGGTAGCTCTGTACCGAGCCGACTTTCACCTGCTTGTAGAGCACCGGGCTGCCGACTTCCAGCGAGCCGAGGTTCTCGGTGAACAATACCAAGTGCAGGCCTGGTGAACGCAGATCCAGCGGTGGTGCCTTGGGCCGGGCGACGAACTCACGTTGCGGCGCCGCACCTTTGTCACCAGGGCGAACGGCGATGTAGTTACCTTTGACCAAGGCCTCCAGACCGGTGATACCTGCCAGCGAGATAGACGGTTTGACCACCCAGAACTGGGTACCGTCGACCAGGTAATCCTCGGCCAGTGGGTCCAACGTCAATTCGGCGCTGGCACCCGACAGATCCGCGTCAACCTTCAGCGCCTTGAGCGTGCCGACCTGAATGCCTTTGTACATCACCGGCGTACGACCGGCCTGCAAGCCTTCGAAATCGCTGAGCTTGACCTTGATCTTGATACCCGCCGCCGCTGCGTCGAAATCTTCATAGAGCCGGAACGGCAAGCTCGGATCAGTCGGCGGACTGTCCTTGCGGTTTTCCGGTGTGGCAAACGCAATACCCCCGGCAACAATGCTGGCCAAGGACTCACTGCGCACTTTTACGCCCGACAGATTGGCATCGATGCTGATGCCGCTGGCGTTCCAGAAACGCGTGTGTTTGCGCACCAGTTTGGCGTAAGTCGGCTCGATGAATACTTTGAGCTCAACGGTACTCTGGTCTTCGGAGAGCACGTAGCTTTTGATCTGGCCTACTTTGATCTGTTTGTAGAACACCGGGCTGCCTCGGTTCAAAGAGCCAAGTCGATCGGCCTTGATCGTCAGGTGCAAGCCTGGCTGCGCATCGGACAGCGGCGGCTCCTGAGCCAGCGCCTTGAACTTCCGAGTGGGCTCCCCCTCACCTGGACTGACCGCAACGTAGTTACCCGAAACCAGTGTTTCCAGGCCAGTGATACCGGCCAGGGTCACACTCGGTTTGACCAACCAGAAACGCGTGCTCGTCCGCAGATATTGCTCGACATCCTTGTTCATCTCGACGGTGGCGATCACGCCCTTGGAGGTGCCTTCATCATCGAGCTTAAGGGTTTTCACCTTACCCACCGACATGCCTTTGTAGACCACTTCGGTCTTGTTGGCCTGGATGCCCTCACCACTTTCGAAACGCACCTGAATCTCGATGCCGGTTTCGTTGTAGGCACGCCAGCCAAGCCAGCCACCAATGATCAAGGCGATCAAGGGCAACACCCAAATGGCAGACCAGTTCGAGGCCGGTCGGGTTTTCGCTACAGGCAAATCAGTCATGGTCGTCGTCCGACTCCGTGTTATCCCAAATCAGTCGGGGATCGAAAGTTACTGCGGCAAGCATCGTCAGAATCACCACACTGGCAAAAGCGACGGCACCAGGATTGGCTTCAATGCTGGCAAGCCGCCCGAAATTCACGACCGCCACCAGGATGGCAATCACAAAGATATCGAGCATGGACCAGCGACCGATGAATTCAATAAAGCGGTACATCCAGATTCGCTGGCGGGCCGACAGTGGTTGACGGCGCTGCACCGAAAACAGCAGCAAGCCGATCCCCACCAGTTTGAATGTGGGCACCAGGATACTGGCGATAAACACCACGGCCGCAATGGGAAACATTCCGTAGTGAACAAGCTCGATAACGCCCGCCATGATCGTGCTGGGCGCACCTTTGCCCAGGGAGTTCACGGTCATGATCGGCAGCATATTGGCCGGTATGTAGAGAATGGCGGCGGTAATCAACAATGCCCAGGTCCGCACCAGACTGTTCGGGCGGCGAGCATGCAGTTGTGCCCCACAGCGCGTGCAGACTTGCTCGTCGGTGTCAGCTTCCTGCCTGTTCAATTCATGGCATTCCGCACAAACCAGAATGCCTGCATCAATCGCCCGCATGGGCATCCTCTCCTGATAACGCCTGCCAGATCTGGTGAGGCGACATGACAACCTCCAACAAGACCTGGATCAGCAACAAACCAATAAAGCACGCCAACCCGAGACCTACGGTGATGGCTGCCATATCTGCCAGCTTAACGATCGCCACCAACACGCCCATGAGGTAAACCTCAAGCATCCCCCAATCGCGTAAGTGGTGGTAAATCCGGTAGAGCAGCAAACCGTAACTGCGCCCGAAATCAAAACGGATACTCAACAGTACGGCGAGCTGGCACAGCAATTTGAGCAGCGGAATTCCCATGCTGCACAGGAACACGATCACTGAAACGCTTTGCATGCCGGTGTCAAAAAGAGCGACAACTCCGCTCCAGACAGTGTCGTGCGACGACTGCCCGAGTAGATTGAGCTGCATGATGGGTAAAAAGTTCGCTGGGACATACAGCAGCAAGGCTGCGATGACCAAAGCAAGACTGCGCTGCACGACGTTGTAACGATTGGCATAGAGCTCGTAGCCACAACGCGGGCACAGGGCTTTTTCGCCATGAGCGAGCTCGGGCTTGCGCATCAGCAAGTCGCACTCATGGCACGCAACCAGATTGTCTAGTGGTAATTCTGACAGCCCTTGGGCGTCAACCGGGTCTGGCATAAGCACTCTGACTCTGAAAAAGGTGGACCTATTCTAGTGGCCTGGGCGGAAAATAACTGTGCAAATTTGTGTTGAGGCTCACCGCACTTTTCTACGCG
>NZ_JAHSTU010000014.1 GCF_019145495.1 Pseudomonas azerbaijanoccidentalis
TAAAGAGCGCATCACCTGCTGGATGGAGCCGGCCATGGCCAACAAACTCCGCACGATGGCGTTCATCGCCGGTCATGTTCCTAACTCAAAGATTGCCAGCGACCTGGTGAGGGCAGCCCCCACGCCGAAGATGAGCGGCGGCTAATCGCAGTGATATCCCAAGGGCGCCGATCGGCGCCTTTTTTTGTGTCCGCGAAAGCGTGAAAACCACTCCCGAGGCATCGATTTTTGCCGGGGTATCGTGAGGCTTTCCAGCGGAGCCCCGTTAAATGACTGATCACTTTGCAAAGTTGACCAGCGCCGCGCATAGCGGTGCGTTCGGCCTTGGGTCCAAGCGCACGCCTACCGTCGAGCAGCTGCGCGCGGGCAACTACCCAAAAGGCAGCCTGCGCCTTCACGGCCTACCCATCACCATCGAAACCCCGATGTTCACGCCCCGCACGGGCAAGGCAGACGGTGAGCCCTGGTCAATCGTCTGCATGGCGAACTATGGCTATATCAACGGCTACAAGGGCGCCGACGGTGATGCCTTTGACGTGTACGTGGGACCGATCCCCGAAAGCTCGCTGGTGGTCGTGGTTAATCAGCTGAAGAAAGATCGCTCCTTTGATGAGCACAAGGCTGTGCTGGGCTTCCACGACGTCGACAGCGCCGTCACGGCTTACCGCAATAGCTATGAACGCGGCTGGCAAGGCATGGGCAGCTACGTCGTATGCACCATCAAGCAATTCAAGGCCTGGCTCAAGTCAGGCGACCTAACCCGGCCCCTTGTGGCCACTGACTTGATCCAGGATGAGGTAACTCCTATGACCGGTGCCATGGTGGCCTGGGGCGAAGACAATCTGCCCGTGGGCATGACCATGGGCGAGGTGATGTATGGCCTGCGCCGTGGTGACCCTGAGAAACTGCTGCTGGACAGCGCGACGATGGCGGACATCACCGAGTACTTGAGCGACGGCAGCATGCTCGATGCGATGGTTATCGAATACGCCCAGTTCGATCGCAAAGCCAAGCAGCTGTTACGCGTAATGCAGGCTGCCGCGCGCACGGTCAAGGCCGACAGCGTGGAAGTGAGCGAGCCATTCAAGAACCGCGGCACCACTCAGGTGGCCATGCTCTTCAGCATGAGCGACGGCCAGACCGTTTCTGTGTTCTTCCATAACCCGGACAGCACGCCCAACAAGCTGACCGCGAAAGATGAAATGGTCAGTTGGAAGTGGGTGCAGAACAAGAAGGACGTCACGCTGGTGGTCGCGCCCGAGCATGGACAGGACATCAACCCGCGCCAGGTAGCGCGCCGGATCATGGCGCTGGTGGAGAAGAACAGCGCGAAATTCCTCAAGGCCAACGGTGCCAGCGCCGAGAAAGCCGCGAAGATCGAGGAATTGAAGGCGCAGGCGCAAAGCAAGGTTGCCGAGCTGCAAAGCCTGGATGAGCAAATTGTCGACCTTCAAGCCAAAGTTGCCCAACTTCCGGCGCCGGCGGCGGTGCCAGAGGCTGAAGCGGGTGCGATCGTCGCCAAGCCGTCCGAGTACGCCGAAAAGTTCTTGGCGCAAGCTGATGGGGTTATCGAGAAGATCGCAGCCATGGGCGGCACTCCAATGACGCGCGAAGAGTTCATGGCCAAGGTCGCCTCCGGCGATCTGCGCGGCTTCAGCATGGAACAGCTGAATGAAAAGCTGGCCGACTACCGGGCAGACCTGGAAGCCGTACAGACCGGCAAAAAGACATCGCGCGCGATCGGCGGCAAGGGCGCCACCAAGAAAGGCGTCATCGCCTCGCTGGGCGATGCAATTGCTGAAAATATGGCTGCGATCGACAGCGGCGGCATTCTCGCCACCATCAACGCCAGCAACTACCTGTCTGAAGTATCTGAACAGCTGCGCAACCTGGAAGCACAGCAGACCGCCGGCCAGGACAATCAGGACCACGGCAACGGCGCCGATGACGCCGAAGCGCAGAAAATCGCGCGACTGTTGGAAATGCTGGCCGCCGCCCGTTCCAAGCTTGCCGCAATGACTCCCGGTGAAGCGTTCTACGGCAATCTGGTCAAAGATATCGCCGACATGGCCAAGCAGCTGTGGGATGCCGGCTATCGTGGTCCAGAGGCGTCGGCGATGAGTGTTGCCGAAGTTCCGGCCATCGAGCCAGACGCTCAACCGGACATGCTGGGCGATGACCCGAGCCTACGCGACAGCCGCACCGACCTGGAGAAGCTGACGGCGGCCCTGATCGCTGGTAATGCCATGGGCGCTCTTGGCGTTCTGGACACCATCGACGACGTGGACGCTTTGCGTGAGCTGGTGCTGAAAGCCGGGTTCAGCCTGGGCGCCAGTGGCACCAAGGACGAAATTCTGGCCGGTGTTGGCCGTGACCTGGTGCGCGCAGCGAAAGCGAAGGTAGACGGTTTCGGTCTGCGCGAATTGAACAAGACCCCTGAAACCTCTCAGGAGCCCGCGAGCGCCGCGCCAGCCAAAGAGCCTGGCGCTGATGACGATACGGGCGAGATCGCGCCAGAGGGCCGCGAGAACATCGTAAAAACCGCCAAAGGGACGAAGGTTGTCACCGGTTTCAAGGTGATTGATGCGAAGCACCTGATCATCAGCCACGAAACTGACGGTACCGCGAACCCGGACTACCCGAGCGAGCTGCAACCGCGCGATCGAGCACGGGCGACTTCGCAGGCGTGGGTGCAGAAGACTGCCCGCAACCTTGATCCTGACAGCCTTGGGCGCACCAACCGTGCCGACAGTGGCGCGCCTATCGTCGGCGCCGATCGCGTGGTTGAGTCCGGCAACGGTCGGGCGATGGCTATCCGTGAGGCGTACCGCATTGGCAAGGCGGATGAATACCGGGAGTGGCTGCTGGAGCACGCGGAGTACTTCAAAGTCAGCGCCACCAAGATCCAGAACATGAAAGCGCCTGTGCTGGTGCGTGTGCGTGTCAGCGCCGTGGACCGGGCTGAGTTCGCAGTGGAGGCCAACCAAGACGACAAGCTGGCCATGACCGCAACCGAGAAGGCTCGCAGCGATGCCAAGCGCCTGGACAGCGCCATGATGGCCAAGCTCGCCGACGGCGACCTCACCAGCGCCGCAAACCGGGACTTTATCAATGCGTTCCTGCAAAGCCTGGGCGATACAGAGGCCGCGCAGTACATCACCAGCGACGGGCGCCCGACGGCCAGCCTGATCAGTCGGGTACAGGCCGCGCTCTTCGCTGGCGCCTACTCGGATGATCGCCTGCTTGAGCTGACCGCCGATTCCAGCAAGCCAGAGATCGCCAACATCGTCAGCGCGCTGAACATGGCGGCCCCTGACTTCATGCGAGCCAAGGAACTGGATATGGCTGGCGCTGAAGACGCTGGCGAGAAGGTCACCGACTCCCTGGAGCTGTCGCTGGATCAGGAAGCGGTGAGTGCGATCATCAACGCGACCAATGTTCTGCGCCAGGCGAAGGAAAGCGGCTTGGGTATCGATGAGTTCCTGCGCCAAGGCGATATGTTTGGCGATATCGACCCATCCGTGGCGGCGATGGCCGTGTTTATCAGCAAAAACAACCGCAGCGCTAAGCGCTTGGGGACCGCGTTCAAGGCCATGGCTCAGTTCGTCGAGTCCGAAGCCAAGCGTAAGCAGACCGCGGGCCTGTTCGGCGATGAGCCGGCCAGCTTTGCCGATATCGTCCGGGCGGCCAACGCCGAACTTGAAAAGGAGTTCGGCGAGGGAGTGTTTGCGATCGAGCAGGACGATCTGTTTAGCCAGCCGCCGGCGGCAACCCCACCAGAGCAAACCCCACCCGACGACAAGGACAGCGCCTTGCAGACAGCCAAAGCTTACTTGGACAGCATCATTGACGGCACCGCCGACCTGAGTGACCCGGACAGCGCCTTGAAGGAACTGGAACGCATCTACGCGGCGTTCGGTGAGGGCGAGTTGAGCGGCCTGTTTGCTGACGCTGCCGAGGCCTACAGCCAGCACGCGCTGAAAGCCACTGCCGAGGTTGCCTAACCATGAATCAGAAGATCATGAAACGGATGATGTTGGGGGCGTTGCTCGCCATGGTGCTGCAATGCCAGGTGGCTATGGCGGCGTGCAATCCTGCGGCACCACAACACGGCGAGCAGGCGGCCAGCCGCTGCCTTCCGGCTTGACGCTAGAGGTTCGTACTAAAAGATATCGGTAGATATCCAAAGATATCCAATTGAGAACGCCCGCCCTGCGCGGGCGTTTTTACGCCTGTGAACCGATGTCTATTTGCTGGCGTAATTATGATTTTATGACAAATCATAAAAAGTATTTGACGGGCTAGAAACTAGCCCATAAAGTGAGCCCATCGAAATCACTCACAGGGCAAAACACCATGGCTACTTCAGCACCAGTTATCGATTCAAACCCTTGCGCTGTTGAGCTTCCAAGCAGTGGCGATCAGCGCCACGACCAAATCCTGCGCGTGATGTATGCCGCGATTGCTCCTGAAGGCAGTGACTGGCGCGCTGTGGTTGAAGAGGTGGAAGCGCTGGGCATTCTCAATAAGGGAATGGAGGCGCGGAACCTGCTTGGATGGCTGATAAACAACGGTTTTGTTGGGCGCCCGCCGTTCGATCCTCTTGCTCGGACGGAGCGTTTCCTACGCCTACCACGCTGACTCCTACAGCCACCACAAGCCCCTTCACTGGGGCTTTGTCAGTAGAAGCGCGGCGATATCGCGTCCAGAACAAGACGGAATCAGTAAATGAGCAAGCCAGCAGTTTTGCCCCCGATAGTGAGTTACGCGCCAGAGCATGCAGCCGTGGGCGTGGATGATCGTGAGCTGTCGGAAATCGTCGCGTGCTTCAACGAAGCGCAACGGCAGATGAATTCTGTGGAAGAGCGGGTGCATCACTTATTCGATGCTCCGCGGGCTGGCGAAGTTGTGCGTTTGAATGACAAGGCGACCGTGTACCAGAAAGACCACGGCTGGATGACCCCGGATGAGGCGCGGCAGCGCGTTGAGGCTTGGAGCGACCATTGTGCAGCTCAAGGGCTGATCGGTACCAACGCCGATAAGGTCGTGCTGTCGCTGTTCGACAAGTCGGGCGCGTGGTCGCGGCCATGGGAGGAAGCGGGCTATCAGGTTTACCGGTTCGACATTCAAGAGAACCCGGAAACCGGCGACGTGAACAAGTTCAGCGTGGACTTCTTCGGTGATTGGTTCGGCGACTTCGACGGATTGGACATCTATGCGATTTTGGCCGCCTGCCCCTGCACAGACTTCGCCGTCTCGGGCGCCCGGCACTTCGCGGCCAAGGACGCAGACGGTCGCACTGTGGCATCCGTGGAGCTTGTACATCAAACCCTGCGAGTCATTGAGTACTTCCGGCCAGTGCTTTGGGCGATCGAGAATCCGGTAGGCCGTATCGAACGCTTGGGCGGGCTTCCACCATGGCGCCTTTCGTTTGACCCGTTCCATGTCGGGGACACGTACACCAAGAAGACGCTTATATGGGGGCGCTTCAATGCAGACCTGCCAGTCGCACCCGTCGACCCGGTGGAAGGCTCTAAAATGCACCGTATGTACGGCGGCAGTAGCCTGGCTACAAAGAACGCGCGCAGCGTGACGCCGGAAGGGTTTGCCTATGCGTTTTTCATGGCGAACAACGCAGTTGATCACCCGCAAATGGCCATTTCTGGTAAGTACGATCGCCTGTGCAGCCGGTTGATTAGTGAGGCCGTAAAGTGTGGCCTGACTGCGGATGAGGTCGATAACCTTGTAGAAGACGCTTATTACATGGACTTGAACGACGAGGCCGCCGAGCAGCTGCTACGCGATGAGCTAACCGCCCGGGGCGCTGCACTGCATAGCTATGCCGACACCGGCGGCCAGTTCGCCATGTGGCTGTAACCCAGCAGTTCCATTACAAGCCCCTTCAATGGGGTTTTTCCAGTACCAACATAAGGAGATTCACCCATGCCAGCACCAAAGCGCCCTTCCGTGGCCCAGTTGCAAAAGCAATGCGATACCTGGAACGCCGCCCATGCGATCGGTACCACTGTATCGTTTGAGTTTATCCGTGGCGAAGGCGAAACCTACCGCGGCAAGTCCAAAAGCGAAGCCCAAGTAATGGGTGGCCACACTGCGGTTATCTGGCTGGAAGGCAAAAGCGGATGTCTCAACCTAGATCATTGCACCGCCGTTGAGGAAGCCACTGCATAGTGCGCACCAAAGCAACACCACAAAGCCCGCCTCTGCGGGCTGAGTGCGTATCTGAACGACAGACCAAGGCCCACCATGGCAACCAAAATCAAGATCAGTGCGCCGGATGCGGCGCAGCACAAGACCGATGCGGCCTACGTCGCTGAGGTGATCAAGCGCACGGGCTTGAGTCAGCGCGCTTGCGCTGCACGGGTTGGCGTGTCCCATGCCACGCTCAAGAACTGGATAGCCGGCACGCATGAATGGTCGTACCCGGCGCAATACGCAGTTGAGTGCCTGGCAGCCTTCGCCGAAAACGACTGACCTCCCCTATCGCCACAAAGCCCGCACCCGCGGGCTTTTTTGTGCCGCTATCAAAAAGGTATGAATCAGTATCTTGTGCTATCCATAAAGTACCAACAGATATCCTTTGATACCAAAGGGTATCCCACCGCTGGATCGGCTTGACGTTGCCAGTCGATACCAAGAGAAATCAAGTGATACCAAAAGATAAACAATAATATTTATGGATATCTAAAGATATCCATTGATACCGATTTGGTAGGGATATACGATCGTACCTTGTCGTATCAAGAGATAACATTCTCTATATTTTTCTACTTTGAGGTATCGGATATGCCTACAACGGTTGCAGTAAGTCCCAAAGGCGGTGCAGGGAAAACCACGTCGATGTTGAACATCGGGCTGCAACTGGCGAAGAAGGGAGCCAGGGTTGCGCTTCTGGATGCGGACCCGAACAACCCCCTGAAGGACTTCGCTTCTGGCGGTCACTGCCCGGAAAACCTTCTGATCATTCCAGACGTAAACGAAGACAACATCGCCGACAAGATCCGCGAAGCTGCTGAGGCTGTGCCGTTCGTACTGGTAGACCTGGAAGGCACTGCGGCCAAGATTGTGGTTAACGCGCTTCAGCAGGCCGATTACGTGATTATCCCTATGCGTGGTTCGCACCTGGACGCGAAAGAGGCGGGCAAGGCGATCAAGCTGGTTACGGATCAGGAGTTGGCCGTTCGCCGGCATGTCCCGAACTACCGTCTTCCGTATTCAATCCTCTTTACCTGCACTTCCGCGGCGTATGAGACGCGCAATACGGCAGGGCTGCGCGAGGATCTGCAAAAGATGGAAATTCCGATGTTTGAAACCGAAATGAAGGATCGCGATGCCTTCAAGTCGATGTTCAAGTATCAGCGCCCACTGGAACTGCTGGATACCTCGCTCGTGCCGGGCGTTGCGACGGCAATCGTAAACGCCGAGGCTGTCACCGCTGAGCTGCTGACGAACCTCAAGACTATTCAGGAGGCCGCATCGTGAGTGCCGATCAAGTAAAAGAACCAACCGAAGCCGCAAACGCCTTTGCAATCCTCGGGGACTTCAAAGCGAAGGCCCCGGCTTCCGCTGCTACCGCCACCGTTACCAAAGAGATAGAAAAAGATATCCAGCAGGTAGCCGCAGATAACGGCTTCCATTCGCGTGAGGCAAAGCCGGTGAATGCAGCGAAAGCGCGCCGCTTCAATGCCGCGGAGCCGAAAAAGCAGCTGAACATCAAAATCCCTGTGCCTATGCACGAGCGGTACTACCGTATGGCAAGTGAGCGCGGCATTAACGTGCTGCACGAGCTGCTAGGTGATGCGCTGGACGCATTGGAAGAGCTGGAAGCGCTGAAGGCGGCGAACGAAAAAAGGGAGTAAGCCGTGGACCTTTTCGAAGATGACAAGCGCCTGTTTCTCAGGCCTGTGCTGGCATTCGCTGAATGCCTTATGGCCGCGTTTGCTGATGGTCCGTGCGGCTGTATCCGCTGCAAGGACGGCGATGGCAGCCAGTCAGGTTATGCGTATCTGCACACGGTTGAGATCGCTGGTCGGGTGCTCAATCGCCGGTTTGCTATTTCGACCTATTCCGATGTGCGTGGGGCGTTGGCCAAGGCTTGGGAGTCGTTTTACAAAACCGTTCTGCCTGAAGGTGGACGGGCCGATATGAATGCGATCGCGGCGTTTGTGCAGGGGCCTGCGGCAAGGCGCATTGAGGTCGCGCTGTATGCTGCTGGGGTGGTCGCCGACGTCGATGGTGTACCGCATTTTGTAAGCGGGGAGGTTTAGCCCCCGCCACCGCGACGGTGCAACCGCGCAAATACCCGTCCGGGCGCCCTCTGCTGGCGCCCCAAAATACGGGCCTGCTAATGATCAGGCCTGTACATCATGCAAATTTCCCCCATCGAGAAAGCCCGCCTCAGTTCGCGCCTGATGACCCTGCGCGATATGTTGATCGGCGGCGCACTCAAGGCGATTGAGAAGGCCCGCGCCAGCGCTGAAGCGTTGGACATCCGCAGAAGACTGACCGGCAAGGCCCCAGCCCCGCAAGTAGATCCAGAGACTGCCGCTGAGCAGGCCGCAGACGACGGCCTGAGCGACGATCCCAACAGCCCCAACTATCGCTATGCAGATGTCGGTTATATCCCTGGCAGCCGCAAGGAAGAGGCCGCCGGCGTAATCAGAACTGCCCGCGCCGAAGGCCGCATGCTGCGCGCGTCCGATATCGACTTTGCCGCGATCGAGGAAACACCCCGCGAAGCGCGGGCGCTGGTGGTCAAGTCCAACCTGTTCGGCGTGGTCGACTGGGAGGCGATGAAACAAGGCGGTACCGAGCCCGCTGCCGCGTTCCTGATGGATCGTGTGTATGCGTCGATCGCCAAGGAGCCAAGCGAAGACAGCGCCGCTGCGCGCCAAGCTTACGTGCTGGGGCTGGAGACGTTGCGCACGCGCCTCGAGCTGTGTCAGACGCCAAAGGAGCTGGTCGCAACCCTGGATGAGATCCGCGACGAGCTGCTGGGCTCGCAACTGGATGCAGATGAGTCTGATCGGTATCAAGAAATCACCGACCGGGCACAAGGCGTTACCGATCAGGTGCGCGAGATCGAGAAGGGCCAGGATCAGGCGCAAAACGCCATGTATGAGGCGAGCCACCTCAACAACAAGGCGCAACGCGACCTCGACAACCGCCTGGCCCGCGGCTGGAGGATCGAGGCACAGCATGAACAGGCCGTGCGGGATGCCGCCAAAGGCTACAGCGAGGCGCTGAAGGCCTGGACCAGCCTGCTAGACCAGAACAAGCCATTGCTGGCGCAGCTGAAAGCCGCGCGATCGGCTTTGTACCAGGAAAGGGCTGAGATTTTGGGTGTGGCCAAGGCTCGCAACCTGAACTCGCCAATCAATCGCGCCTGGATGTCGATGGGCGATAAGTTCGTCAAGGCGCTGATGTTCCGCAGCCGGTCGGGATCCGAGTCGTTTGCCCGCCACGTTTCAAACGCATTGTCCGGCGACCCCAAGGACTGGGAATGGTCCGACAAGAAAGGCGGCGACGTTATCCAGGGGGCGCCGAAGGCACCAACCAAAAAGCGCCAGACCTTCGCGCTCAAGGTCGTGGACAAGTTCGATCGCAAGGGTGGGCGCCCTGTGGCGGTCAACTCTACGCGTGCCCTACAGCAGCTGTGCGGCTTTCGGGCGGTTCAGTCTGGCAACTGGGTACTTGATGACCGCGACAGCTCCAAATGGCACGTAGAGCAGTCTGCCGGCGCCATGATGGACATGGCCGACGTATTGGGGATCAGCGAAGACAACCTTGGGTTCGGTGGGCGCCTTGGACTGGCGTTCGGCGCCCGGGGCAAAGGCGGCAAGGGTGCAGCGACGGCGCAGTACGAACCGGTACTGCGCGCAATCAACATCACCAAGATGAACGGCGGCGGGGGCTTGGGCCACGAGCATCTGCACGCAATGGACAACATCCTGCCGGGCCTTCTGCGCGGCGAGGCTGGCGCCGCGGATGAATTCGCCACCGAAAACCCGGAGCTGGTGCCCGAGGGGCCGATTCGAAACGCCTTCATTGGGCTCAAGCGAGCGCTAACCGAAGGTGATCACCGGCTGCCTGAAACCATCAAGTTCACCCCGCGCACCTACGGCAATGCCCGTCTGAACCTGGACAACCCGCACAACGACATCGCTCGCCGCATCAAGGCTGCCGGCAACGCTGAAGCGGCTGTGATGGCAGTAGATGCCTACTTCGGCAACCGCGACAGCGCGCAGGTGCTCAAGAACAAAAAGAACTGGCGGACCCTTGCCGCGGCGTATTTCTCGCCCGAGGGCACAGCTGAAGTGCGGCTGAACACCGGGCGGGGCGTGTCCAAGTACTTGGCCGAAGCGGCGCTGCTGGACAGCTCCAAGGAAGGCAAATATTGGTCCTCAACGCCTGAAATGGCGGCCCGAGCGTTCCAGTCGTACCTGGAAGACAAGCTGACAGCCATGGATCGCCAAAACGATTACCTGAGCTGTCTGGCGGACAACAAACACCACTACTTCCCCGACGACGGTATGCCCTTTAAGCCGTACCCGGAGGGGGAAGAGCGCCAGCGCATCGGCGCCGCGTTTGATGAGCTGTTCAAGACGCTGCGTGACGGCAAGACCTTTGAAAAGGCCCTGGCCAATACCGCACTGCTGGATTCGATCTTTGGGGGCATGAATGACTGATTTGAACCAACCCGGCGTTATGTCGCCGATCGATCGTGCGCGCCTGAGCGCTGAGCTACTGAAACTGCGTGACAGTTTGGCCGGTACCGGGCTGTCGCCGATCGCGCGCGTGCAGGCAAGTGCCCGAGCGCTGGCGATCCGTGGTCAGTTGGGCGCCCCGGCGCCGATCAGCGAAGGCCAGGCCGCCTTTGAGAAGGCGCGCCAGTTCTATCAGGAAAACCTGAAGGGGCAGCTGATCCAGTCGGTGGTGGGACCGGTGAGCGTCAACAGCGCGGGCTGGAAGAAGTCCAAGCAGGGGATGAAGGCCGACGTGCTCAAAGCCAAGCTGATCGAGCACGTTCGGGAAATTCTGGAAACCGGTACCGCTGGCCAGCGGCAGGAATCACACAAAGAACGCAATGACGCGTTTGTGGCGTTCTACTTCATTCAGAAACAGGTAAGAGTCGATGACCTGCTGGTGACCGCAGGTGTGACGGTGGCCGAGGATGGCAAAGGGAATCTGTTCTACAACATTTCCCATGCGGACCGGGAGAGCTGGAAGGCATACAAAAACGGCGCACCGGATTATGCAGGGGTAGGGCCCCGCTCCGGTGACGCCGCCAACGGGATGCTTGATGGCCTGCCTCAAGAGCAGGAACCAAGCGCCGTCGGTGACACTGTAGCAGACGACGATATCAATATCACCATTCTGGCCGTCGTCGCGGTCGACCCGAATGCCCCTGCGGCCAATGATCACGGGGCCAAAAAGCCAATGGTCACCGGTACCTTGCCGCAAAAGAATGGCGGTCTGCTGGTGATGGGCGATGCGGATGCCCTAGACGCCTACGCAAAGGCCTATCTCGATCAGGCCAAGTACACCAAGGTCCCAACGGGCTTACTGCTGACCAAGAGTCAGGCGCGGATGGCGCAGTACCTGCCGAGCACGCAAGAGGCCTTGCCGTCGGGCGCAGTGCTCTACAGCTATGCCCAAATCGGTGGCGTGTCGGTGGCGGTGGATGGTGTGCTGTCGGGGATTGCCAGCGACCTGCCCGACCTGAAAAGCTTGATGGCGCAGGAATGGGGCCCCGACAAATTTCAGGCTGTTTTTGGTGAAGACGCGGCGCAGCCGGACGTTGAGGCTTATCAGGATGAACAGGCCGCCATTGCGCGGCGCAAGGCTGACAATGCGGCGCGCGAAGAAGCCGACCGACTGGCATATGCCAAGCGCACTGGCGACAGTACCGCTCTGACAGATGAAGAAAAGGCGGCTATCAAGGCCGAGAACGACGCATTCACCGCCGAATGGGAAGCGCAAACCCAGGCCGATTGGGAGGCGACTGTGGGCCAGGGCCGGGTGAGCAACCCGCGTTATCAGGCCTACCTGGACACCCTGGAGGATATCCACGGCCTTGGCCGCATCATGGTTCAAGTCGGGTATATGGGCTGGGTACAAGAGCGCCTGACCGAATACCGAGCCACCGGCGTGGCGCCAATGCCTTATGCCAACGGACCGGCGCGTGATGCGTGGAACGCTAAGGCGACTGCCTACATTCGCGAATGGGCCGACCAGCACCTTTCGGAACGCGTGAAGAAACAACGCTCAGATGAGCCGACTGTAACGCCGGCAGATGAGTACGCCGCCAAGGCCGTCGGCTTCGCGAGCTTTAGCGAATATGCGGCCAGTCGCATCGATAAGTTGCCGCTGGAAGCCTTCCAGGTGGCCCGGGCGAAATACAAGATCGTTGAGTATCTGGAGCAGAACGGGCGCGCCGATCGCAACACACTGGGCAGCCTGTCATTGCAGGGTGCCAACAAAGAAGGCCCGAGTGCATTGGCGCAGCTGCGCCAAGACGGGTACGTGCTCAACAACCTGCGCGCGCAGTCAAACCCGTTCTCCCTTGCGCCAGGCGTTACGCTGGCCACGTTTGTCAGTGGTGAGGCGAAGCCGGTACCGCTCGCCGATCAAGGCCGTGCCCCAGCTGGCGGCACAATCGGCATGAATGGTGAGTTTTACAAGGGCGGCACCATCCTGCCCAACACCACGCTGCCGAAAGGATCGAGCACTACCAGCACGACGGGTACCGGCACGCAGTTGGTTGAGCCGGGTGTGCTGGCTGAGCCGCCAGAAGTGGGTGCAATTCCTGTCTACGGCAGCCGGCGCGAATTTCTGGTGCTGCAAGACGGCGTAATGGTTGCCGATGAGTCCAAAAAAGACGCCATGGTGTTCGCCTACGGCAAGGAAGGCCCGGCGAAGGTCCGAGCCTACGCCCGTGAATACAACACTGGCCGGCGCTGGATCCTGCCCGGTGAAAAGATCGAGCCGACCGAGGCCGATCAAGATCCTGCGCCGTCAGCACAGACCCACGAAATCATTGAGTACACCACCAAGAAGGGCAAAGTTCTGCGCGGGATCATCCGCCTGGACCTGACCCTGGCCGAAGCCAAAGCGATCGATCCCTACACCTGGCGCATGAACGGTGGTTACTTCATCCGTGAAAAGCACCTGGACGCAGACACCAGCGCCATGCAGGCCGCGCCTACGCCCACGATGCTGACTGCTGAGCAGGAGGCAGAAAAGCAGGAACGTGACACCCGCGCGGCGCTGGAGCGCCAACAGCAGGCGATTGCCAATCAGGTGGGAAAACTGCGCGAAGCCGGGAACAAGGCAATTGCCGCCGGTACCGAAGGGATGAATGCCGATCGCAAAACCAACACGCACCGTCGGGCCGGGATGGCGGCCAGCGCCTACGCCCGATCAGCTGCTGATGAGGCCGATGGGAGAACCCTGAACAACATTGCCGATTCGATCGAGGTCGGCGCCGCCGGGCCGCTGGCCAACTTGACCAGCCGGGCGCAGTTGCAAGAACTGAAAAGTGCACTCACCCGTGCCAAATTTGATTCCGAGCGGGGGCTTACCTACAGCGAACAGCTGGCGCGGCGCGGCAATCCAGTGGGCGAAGACGCATTGCGACACGTCAGCATGCCGAGCCGATTGGTCTGGTCCAGTCGGTTTAAGAGCGCGGCGATGACGCTGGCCAAGAAGGCGGCCACGGGCAACTCCAAACTGATCGCTGCGCTTAACAAGATGGGCGATCGCACTGAGCGCTGGCCACTGACCAATGACGGCGATATCGCCATCACTCGCAAGGCCTACCAGGTACTTGGCGCGATCAAAGACACCTGGGACTTGAAAGACCCGATGGAAATGCTGGCCCGGGTCGAACGCCTCAAGCGCATGGGCATTACCAATGACGCGCAGTTGCAGGACGCTTGCCGGGCATTGCTGCCACACATGGCCGCCAAGCAGGAAGAAAGCGCAGTGGTCAAAGCTGAGCGCGCCATTATCGGCCAGAAGGTGGGAATCGACTTTTTCCCAACGCCTGCCGCCGAGGCGCAACGCATGGCGCGCAAGGCGAGGATCAGCAAGGGCAAGCGAGTGCTGGAGCCAAGTGCCGGCAATGGCAACCTTGCCGACGCGGCAGCAGCTGAGGGCGCGGAAGTGGACGTGATCGAGATCAGCAGCCAGCTGCGTGAGATCCTGACGCTCAAGGGCTACAACGTCGTTGCCCAAGACTTCAACACCTTCACGCCGGATGAGCCGTATGACGCCATCCTGATGAACCCGCCGTTTAGCAAGCGCCAGGACGCTGAACACATCATGCGCGCCTACGGCATGTTGGCCGGTGGTGGGACGCTGGTGGCGATCGCGGGGGAGGGTGTGTTTTTCGGTACCGACCAGAAGGCCGTGCAGTTCCGGGCCTGGCTGGACTCCCACAACGCCGAAGTCGAAAAACTGGCCGGCGGCACGTTCCAAGACAACGCGCTTTTGGCGCAAACCTCAGTCAGTGCCCGGATGATTGTGCTGCATAAGTAGGTTTCCAGCTGGCGCAAAAACCATGCAAACCCCCACCAGTTGGGGGTTTTTTTCGACCTCAGAATTGTTGCTGTAACGGATCGGGCGCAGCCCAAAACACGCAACGAGGTAGGAATTATGCCGCAACAGTATGAATACGCGCCCGACACCACGCTGGAGTCGGATGATGCCAAAGTCAGCGAGCTGGTGCGTCTCAGCCATGGCAGTGGCAACATGCTCGACAGCACCTCTCAATCGTCTGTCGCGGCGATTACCGAGGCGCTGAAAAACCCGGATGACATGCTTCCGGCGCGCATGGTCCCGCTGATGTCCATGGTCGACGAGAAATCTCGCCCGACGATCCTGGCTGCAATGCTCGACGGTATTGCTCGCTTCCAGCATTCGCACGGCTTCGCGCCATCCGCTGACATGATCGATGCTGCAATCTTTCAAGGCATGTCGGTCGCTGATGGTCGTTCGCAGCTCGTTTTGCCTGACGGCGTGACGCTCGACAGCGTATCCAGCTCCCTGCAATCGACACCACTGTCTCACCAACCTAACCGTATCGCGGTGGCCATCGTCGGCGGCCTGGCTGAAGCCATCCCGTTCGCGGCGGCTCTGCCTTCGGACCTGTCGTCGAACGAATCGAAGCTGGCGATCGTCAACAGCACTGCCGGCACTGCCTTCGGTGCGTACAACGACGGCGATATCCTGGACGGCGTGAACGGTGGTCAGGCGTACACCATGCCGGAGCGCACTGTGGTTGCAGTTGTGGCGGGCGACCGTTTGACTGCAACCTTTGCATTCAAAGCTGACATTGGTGGCGCTGGCGCCGCGGTGCCTGTGCTGCCTACCCGAACCTATATCAAGGTCGCGGGTTTCAAGGTGGCGGCTGAAGTCAACCCGAACCAAACCACTGCCCAACGCCAGATCGCCGGTACCATCAATATCGCGGGTTCGGACTACGCCATTGGTGGTTCTGTTACCCCCGCAAACGGCAGCGGTAGCCTGACATTCAACCCGGCTCTGCCGGCGGGTGTTGTGCCTAAAGTCGTGGGTTTCATCGACTATGAACTCAAGCCTGAGTTGACTCCATCGGTCAAGGTCAAGGCCGAGAGCTTCAGCCTGTTCTGCGCCGAGCAGCGCACCCTGATGCAAGTTGCACCAGGTGCGCGTAGTCAGGCACAGAACGAACTGGGTGCAGACTTCCTGACCGTCGCCGTCAACTCGGCACGTCGTCAGTGGTCGAACGAGCGTTTCTACCTGGCCTTGGCCAAGGTCAAGGAAGTCGCGATCAACACCAGTCGTATTTTCAACTTCGACGCCGCTAACCAGCTGCTGCAAAAGTCCCGTGCACAGCGCTGGCGCGACTTTGCTGCCTTCCTGGGCGAAGTGGATCAACTGGTTGCCAACAACACCATGGAATTCGGTATTTCCATGATCTTTGTCGGTGCCAAGGGTGCTTCCAACTTCCGCACCATGGGCAGTGACGATTTCGTCCCGTCGGGTGTGTCGGCGCGTCCGGGCATCTTCCGCGTGGGCCGCTACAAGAACCAGGTGGATGTTTACTACACCCCGCGTCACGTCGACGAAACCGCTACCGAAATCCAGATGTTGGCGATCGGTCGCGCCTCGCAGGTTGCTCGTAACCCTGTGGTCACCTCCGACGCAGTGCCGCCGACCCTGATCCCGCTGGGCATCTTGTCGGACCTCAAGCAAGGCACCGCGCTGTATGGCCGTAACCTGACCGAGATCAACCCGCATCAGCCTTCTGCAATGGGCTGCGCATTGATCACCGTTCAGAACGTCGACCTGCTGGAAGACTGATAAGGGGGCTGACATGGCTAAGGCAAATAAACCCGCCACCGAGAAACCGGGCACCAAGCCGGCTACCCCTCGCAAGGCGGCTGCTAAAGCCAGTGATGCCAACAACCAGAAAGAGGGGGGCGCTACGGCGCCCGTTTCTTTGCCGGTTGATCAGGCATCCGCTGGTGATGTTTCTGTCACGTCTATTCCGCCCGCTGATGCGCAGACCGATGCGCCGTCCGGCCAGGCTGGGCAGGCAGCTCCCGTGTTCGTGCGCCGAGAGTTTTTCCCGGGCATGGGTCGTTTTCCGCTGGATTGGAAGCCGGCGCCTCGCCTGGAAGAGCCTGAGCCAGACGGCGCAGAACTGGAGCAAACCACCGCCGAAACGGGGTCTGAAGAGCACTTACAGTCTACGTCGTGGGGACTGCCGGACATTGCCGAATTTCCTGCCGAGCTGACGCTTACGAACAACACGCGCAACCGGGTGGTGGTGCGGCAGTTGAACGTGCATCTGCCTCAGTTCAGCAGCAAGACGGCGATCTGCCCGACAGCCGAGAAGTACAGCGCGATTCAGCGTGAATACGCCGGGCGTGCGGTGCGCGAGGGCTGGAATTCAGACAAGGGCTTACAGGTGAAGCATGGCGAAGATCAAGGTTAAGCAGGGGGCGGGGGACGAACCGAGTGTGTTGGCAACTGCCATCTGCGCTGGGCAGACATTCCCTTTCATGGCGACCATCAGCCACAAGGCAGTCAAGCCTTTACTGGTGCCGTCGACGGGTATGCGTGACGTAATCGCGCCAGGCGAAGAAGTGCAGTTCAAGGTCAAAAGCTTTGAACAGGCGTGGGTACTGGTGACCGACAGTGCGGCTCTGGCCAAGCGCTACGAAAGCAATGCTGAAGACTTTGTAGTTATCGAAGTCCCGGACGTCGTGAAGGAAGAGCCAACGCCCGAAGTGCCGGAAGAGGCACCGAAAGTCGTTGAAACCAAACCCACCGGCAAAGGCGGCAAGGCTGCTGCTGACGCCGCGAGCGAATAAGGGGGCTGCACATGACTGTTCAAATGTCTCGCGCCATCAACAAGCGCTCCGGCGTCCAGCAGAATTTCATCGCGGATAATTCCGAGATCGGTTCTGTTGCCTCCGACTACAACGGCGGTTTTATTGGCCGTTTCACCCGTGGGCGCATCGATAAGGTTTTCCCGGTAACCCGCGAAAAGCTGGAGCGCAAACTGGGCGCGGCTGTAAGCCTGAGTGTTTCCGCCTTGGGCGAGGCACAGATTCAGGTTTATGAAGCGCTGCGCTATGGCACGCAACAGGCCATCGTGTCCCGCATGATCGCGACTGACGCAGTAAACAAGCTGCTGATCGCGACTGCAACGGTACCGGCGGAAGGTGGCGGCGCTGCGCCTGCTGTCTGGAGCGTTGGCCTCGAAAGCGAAGACCTGCCGGAAGGCGCTCTGATCGCGTTCAAGCACCTGGACTGCTTCAATGATGGCTTGACCTGCGAAATCAACGCCGAAGCGGCTGAGGACGCTCAGGGCGTGGCTACGCCGTCGAAAATCATTACCGTGCAGTTTGTGGACCCGGCCAGCGCCAAAGTGATCATTGGCCCGTTTACCGGCTCCCTGGATCCGCAGGCGAAAGATGAGTTCGGTAACAGCAGCTACATCGGTGACGTGATCGACAAAGGCACCGATGACCTGGACGTGATCGAGGTCGCCTCCGGCGCTTCTGTACCGGTCACTTGTGGCTTCTACGGCAAGTCCAACGGCAAGGCCAAGTTCTCTTCGGCGCTGCTGAATTACTTCACCGAAGGTCGGACCGTTTACACCGCGGCAGAAATGGAATCGGCGGTTGATCGCCTGCGCCGGTCTCGCCCGAACTTCACCTACCTGAATGCGGGCGGTTCGGAAAACGTGGCGCTGCTGTCGTTGATGGCGGACCTGGGCAAAGAGATCAACAAGCAGTTCCCGTTCGACGTGCCTGGCCGGCTTTCGCCAGAAGCAGCGGCGGCGTTCGTGCAGTCGATCGGCGCCAGCGTCAAAGAGCTGTACGGGCAGGCTTATTGGGCTCCGCTCAAGCGAGCGAACCCGATTGCCGGCGGCAAGGCGTTTTTCGGCACGTCTGGCCAGCAAATCGGATTGCGCTGCGCGCGCAATGCTCAGGTGAACGCCAAAGGCATCGCGCCGCGTAACCGCGTGATCGCGGGCAGCGATTACGGTCTGGCCGGTACCGGCATTACCCAAACGCACGAGCCGTCGGATGATGAGCTGGAGCTGCTGGCGGAAAACCAGATTAACCCGTGCATCTTCAAGGACTACCCGAGCGGTGCGAAATACGCCTGGGTTGACTCGCTGACCGGCGCGCAAACCACGGGTGCTACCAAGCTGATCGCCGTAGCTGAAATGGCGACCTTCCTGGATGACAAGGTAGCGGCCTTCGGCCAGGAAACCCTGCAAAAACCAATGAACGAATCGATCACGATGATGAGTCGTTTCTTGGGCACGCTGTTGCCGGCAGTTGAGTCCGCCAAGTGGCTCAATGGCACCGCTGAACTGGATGGCGCGGGCTGGCAGTACGAAGTCAAACGTAATGAGGCTATGCCTTATGACGAAATGATGGTGCTTTATGACGTCTGCTACGACGGCACGAACCGCATCACCCGCGCGCAACAAACAATCGTCCGTCAGAGCTAAGGGGAGACGTACATGAATATGCTGAGAGACGTTCTGAAAAACTCGAATGCCGTTGCGACGGCAGTTCAAAAGGCCAATGAAGGCAACAATGCCCCGGACAACAAGGGGAACATGCTCGACAACGCCAACGAGAACAACAACGACGCAGTACCGGAAATTGTCTTTACCGAAGACATGCGCCTGGACGCCACCCGCGTGATCGCCGAGTGGGCGCAGACCGATGATCTGGGCGACGACGAAGGCTATGGCGATCGTCTGCTGGCGCTGATCGTCGGTACCGCCGCGCACAGCGATAACGACCTGACCGAAGACGAAGTGGAATACGCCGGCATGGTTGCCGAGGTGGTTGGCGACTACCTGTCGGACAAGGGCATTCCTGACGACGATCTGGATGCGCTGTTTAACGATGGCAAGTTCGACAACGACGTGGCTGAGCGTGTGCACGAAGCGCTGCTGGACAAACTGCCTGATGGCGAAGACGCCATGATGGACGATGCTGGCCGTTTTGTGGACGGTGAAGACGACGCCACCATGCTCGATGCGACCTATCGCAAGAAGATCGTGGTGCGTGGTGGCAAGAAGGTGCGCATCAACAAGCGCATTGCCGGCACCGTGCGTTTGACCGCGGCGCAGAAGTCGGCGGTTCGCAAGATGCAGCGCAAGGCCTTCAGCGGTACCGCGAAGATCAAGCGTGCGAAGTCCATGCGCCTGCGCAAGAAAATGAGCCTGTAACCCATGGCTGACTTTAGCTTTGACAAGGCCGGGGCGCTGGTTTCCAGCTCCCTCAAGGGTGTGACCGGCACCCTGGCCGGCAGCACGTCGAACAAACTGCTAGGGTCAGCCGCCACCACTGTCGGTCGGGTGGGAGAGGGGGTTATCGGCGGTGTTGCCCGGCAAGCGGAAAACACGCTTGCGGGGTTCGTCGGCGGTAAAGAGAACCTGAACCTGCTCAAAGGTGGCGCGGAAAAGGTGACCGGCACCGTCTCGGCGCTTTGGAACGGTGAAACCACCTTTTCCGAAGTGGGCGAGAAAATCAGCGGCAGTGTTTCTGAATTTCTTGATGGTGACACCGCCGCCTCCGGGTTGGGCGGTGTCGCCGATTCGTTGCTGGGCCTGAAGGTGTCCAGTAATGACCTGGGCAGCGATTGGGGGAGCCTGTCGCCGCTGCTGATGGCGCGCATGTTTGTATGCGACTCCAAAGGTGTGGCGGACATCAGGGAATACGAAGGCGTCTATGGTGCGATGGAAGAGGGCTCGTTTGAAGCGACCTTCAACTGGCAAAGCCCCTTCGAAAACATGGGGCCCGAAACCAAGGCGCCAGCGCTGACGGCAATGATTCAAAGCGGCTCGCTGGTGCCGGTGCTCAATGCGTTGCAGGCAGTCAACCCGGACCCGAACGGCAAGATCGGCGCCATGCTCGACACCGGCGCCGACAAGCTCAAGAAGGCGGTGCACGAGCTGGAAGGCCGCACCGGGATGACAAAGCTCAATTCGCGCCAGGTGTTCAGCGGCATGCCGCCGGCACGCGTTAACTTTAGTATCCATTTTCGAGCTACCACCGACGCGGCTAAGGAGGTCGAGGCTCCCCTGCAACGCCTGATGGAGTGGGTTTTTCCGCAGGAGTTGGCGGAAGAGGGGATTTTGTCCGAGGTGCTGCAAACCACGCGCGATTTGGATAGCTTCATCAAGGCGCTATTCCCATCGCTCACGCCCAAGCTACTTGGCCTTACCTATGCCGGGCGCACCGCTTCGCCGATGGTTGTAGAGTCGATCAGCTACCCGCTGACCGGTCCCAAGGATGACAGGGGCAACTTCATCGACCTGACGGTGCAAGTGAGCATGGCCACACTGACGGCGCTGGACCGGCCAGACATCAAGCGTTTCTTTGCCCGATCCTGACCGGGAAAGCATGCAAACCCCGCCACTCGGCGGGTTTTTTTATGCCTGATCATTGGCCTGAATACACACAATCAGGGGCGCCCCGATGACGGTCAATTCTCATGTTGTTCTTTCGAGCACGTTTCAAAACATCCACGACCTGGGGCGCAAAGCTTCGACCGCTGACGCGGTGCTGGTCATCCACGGGCACGAGAACATTCAGCTGTTGATCAAGCAGTTCCCTTGGCCGGTCGCGACTCCCAAAGACATGATGGAGTTCTACGGGCCGAACGGGCAGTTGATGGTGCAACCTCAGAACGCCAAGACCAAGTTTGAAGGTCCGGTGGCGATGTATGAAGTGGTTGCGGGCACCGTAAGTGACGCCCTGATCGCGCTCATCGAGAGCGGCGCGCAGTTTGATGCTACGGCTTACCGTGGGCGTCCGGACGACTACACCCGCAAGGAAGAGATCCTGAAGGCGTCCATGGTCATGGATACGCCAGATATCGACTGGGAAAACGATACGCCGCTGCTGTACGCCGGCACGCTGCACTTCCATTGGTTCGCCAACAAGTAAGGGGCGGCCATGAAGATCAGCGCGTTGGTTGCCCAATACGTGGCGGTACTGCCGATCGGTTGCATTCTGACTGAGCAGCAGATTGAGCGTCATCTGCTCAGCGCCACGCGGTTCTATTACGGCTGCGCAGACCTGGCCAGCGGTGAACCTGTGGGCGCCGACGCGCTGATTGCCACCAATGCGGCCCAAGACGTGGACCTGAGCGAGAGCGAACTAACGCTCATCAGGCCGCTGTGGGATCTGTACATGGAGAAGGAAAACAGCATGGCGCTGGAGGCTTCACGCACGCAAGGTGCGGAGCTGTTTGGCCGGGCGGTGGCTGAGGTGCAAATGAGCATCCAGGACTACGAACTGCGGCTGCCTCAGATGGCGTTCTGTGAAGAGTGGGTGACCATCTGATGGGCAGCATTTTCGAACGCCTGGGCTATCAGGCGGCGGGTAAGGTCGCTGGCGCTCTCAGTGCGTCGGCGCCGGTGATCAAGTACACCAAGATCGCCGGCAATTTGCTCAACGGCAACCTGTCCGGCGCCGCCAATGGCCTGATGGATAACTTCTTTGGGGCATCCAGTGAGTACGGCGGCGGCAACGTTGCGTTGGCTGGTACCAGTTGGGCGACGTTGTACGCCATGTTTCAGGAGTCGATGGACGTCCTGCGCGAGCGCTCAAACCTCTGGCATGTGCTGGTGGAGCCGATCGGCAAGGTCGGGGCCCCGCGCATAAACCTGCTTGCCACGGAGTTCAGCTATAACGGCGTGCAGCTGGGGTACGAGACGAAGAAAATCGGTTCCGGTTTCACTCAGGTGCCGACGGGATCCGACCCGGTAGAGTTGACCATGACGTGCTACGACGTGGACGGCGAGATCAAGTCCTGGTTTGAAAACCTCAAGCGCCAGCACGCACACCCTGATGGCACATTCGGCTTGCCGGGCGACTACGCCAATACCTTCACCATTACCCACGGCGCCATTGAAGAGGGCCGCGGTTATTCGAATTCGTGGGTTCTGGTCCCTGTGAGCTGCCAAGTGGCGCAAAACCGGGCCGTCGAAGAGTTTTCGGCGCTGAACCTTACCTTTACTCAATACGAATCGTTCGGGGCTCTATGAAGTCAATTCAACCCGTGCACACGCTGCGCATTTCAGTTCAACCACGCGAACTGGAGATTGGCCAGGTGCAGGAACTGTGCGCCATCCCTTACCGTTTTTCGCAGCGAACCATCACCGCGTTCCTCAAGGCCGCCTGTGAGCACATCCCGCGCCCGGCGGGGAAGCTGCAAGTGGTTGATCCGTTGCTGTGGTCCGTCAACGAGCGCATGAACGTCGTGATTTTCTACCTGGCGGCGATGCTGGACGATGGCCCTGACTTCGCGCTGGGCGAGGGCAAGTTGCATGACTACCTGCTGGCGGATACCGACTACCTGGAGTTCGTCGAGTTTGACCACGGCGGGGATATTCACCACTGCACGCCGCTGCACGGCTACCAAGCCGAAGCGATCGAAACCATGGTTGAGACAGGCGTATTACCTAAGACCTATTTCGGCTGGCAGTTGGGCGTGATGTCGGCGTGTATCCGTGGGGTCAATGAGACGCCGATTGAGTACGTCGATCCCGCGTCCTACAGCAAAGCGCTGCTGTTGAAGATCAATGCGCTCAAGAAGTGCCCGGAAACCGAGTTTGTGCAGCTGTTCGACGCCTACTCACAGGCCTCGCTCAAACTTCAGCACTTTGTGCACGCGGTATTCAACGCGCAGGGCGTGCTGGCGGCGCAAGTAACCGAACCGGACGAATCGACGGGGGTGCCTGAATTGGGTCCGGCCCGATTTCACCCTCGTACCGGAATCAGCCGAGGGGCGTGTGAGCTTCTGGAAGCAGATGATCAATACGAAGGCGGACTTGGCTCTGTACTTTCGCCAGGATCTGGCCACGGCCAGCCGGCTGCCGCTTAGCGAAGTCAACGCGCTGTTTGAATGTTCGGCCTATCAGAACTGGAAAAAGAGCCAGGAAAACCAGAACAAAGGCCTGTCCGCCATCCTTGGCGGCATCAACAACGTGATCAAGGGCCTGAACATGCTCGGCGGTGTCTTGAGCCGTCGCCCACGGCGCTGACCGCGCAAACCCCCACCCGGAACGTGCGCATGGCTACCTGAAAATGATGGCCATGTGCTTATGGGTAATGGGATCGGGATATGGCCTCGCAGGTTTGGGAAAACCCGGTGGTGAAGTGGGTAATGAACGCCTCGCAGGTGCTGTTCATCACCTTCATCTGCTGGCTGGGCAGCAACATCGGCTCTTCGGTGACTGCGTTCAGCAACAAGCTGGACAAGGTGGCGCTGTCGATCGCGGAGATTGCTGCAAAGCAGGCCTTGGCCGACCGTGACGTGGCTGCATTGACGCAGCGCGTGGGCAAGCTGGAAAGCAAAAACGAGACGCTGGAGCAGCTGGTGGCTCGCCTCGGCTTCAAGGTTGAACAACTGGAGCGGGAGAGCCCTCATGGCCGGTAACGAACTGGTAACGCTAGGCCAGCTGCAAGCGCTGTGCATCACGCAAGACGGACGCGTGGCATGCGCCAAGTACCTGGCCCCCCTCAATGCCGCGATGCGGCGTTTCAAGATCACCACTTACCCGCGTATCACCATGTTCCTGGCGCAGATTGCTCATGAATCGGGTGACTTCATCCGTGTGACTGAAGGCCTGAATTACAGCGCCTACGGGCTGGCCAGCACTTGGCCAAGTCGTTACGCCGTGCCGGATGGAAAGGGCGGTTACGTCAAGGTGATGGTGGAGGGCAAGCCGCGCAACAAGCCGAATGCTGTTGCCTTGCAGATCGAGCGCAAGCCGGAAGCGATCGCTAACAGCGCCTATGCCAACCGGTTCGGCAATGGTGCTGAAGCGAGTGGTGACGGCTGGCGGTACCGCGGCGCCGGACTCAAGCAGCTGACCTTCAAAGACAACCACCTGGAGTTTGGCAAGGCGGTCGGCCTGGAGCTGTCGCTGGTACCGGACTACTTGCGGTTGCCCGAAGGCGCGGCGCTGTCGGCGGGCTGGTACTGGTTTTCGCGCGGGCTCAACGAGCTGGCCGATGCCGGCAATTTCAAAATGATCACCGAGAAGATCAACGGCGGCCAGATCGGGGCGTCTCAACGCCTTGTGTATCTCGAGCGCGCACAGAGGGCGATGTCCGCATGAACGCATTCTTGCGCTGGATGGGGCGATTTGTTGAAGAGGGCACCACCGGCAGGCCGTCGGTGAAGCGCTTCGGCTTCGCACTGTGCGTCACGGTGCTGTCCGCCGTGATCGGGTTGTTCGGTGGCGTGATGGGCGGCGTGGCCTGGATGGCGCACGGCAGCGCTCAAGCCATCGAGCTTGTGCGGATCATCGCCAGTTCGCTGGAAGTCATTTCGGGGATGGTGCTGGCGTCCGTCACTACCGGTTACGTCGCCGGCAAGGCGGTGGAGCGGCCCCGCAAAGAGCTGCAATCACCTGATGAGGCTGCAAAGCCGTAACGGAGCGCGCAGGCGCCGGGGTAAATCATGATTTCAATCGGTTGGACGGTTGGCGGCGCTGGGGTTTTGGTGGCGTTGCTGTCGCTGTGGTCGTTGGACCACTCACAAATGGCCAAAGAGGCGGCATTGCGGGACGTCGCTACCCTCACGGAAGCGAACGGCACCCTGGACGCACACAACAAGGAGCTGGCGCGAGTCGTGGCCGATCGCGCTGAGTTGCAGCAGCAAATCACGGAAGTCAGCCGCACCACGCAGCGGCTGAATACCGCACTCGACACGCAGTCCGCCCTGATATCCCGCAACCTTGAAGAGTTAAAGCGCAATGACAAAGCGATTGCTGATTACCTCCGCCAGCCTGTGCCTGTTGCTCTTGGGCTGCGCTACGCCCGTCCAGAAACCACCGACCCCGCTGCTTATCGCGCCGCCGCTGCCGGTGTGCAGCCTAGTGCCGTGTCGACTGCCGGGGCGCCCGCCGTTACTGCTCAATGATGCGCCGTACAGCGCAATTGATGAGACAGAAGACGCGCTGACCAAGTGCGCCGCACAGGTGCTGGACTGCATTGGAAAGCAGGAAGCCGCTATGCGTGTCGGGCAAGGGAGTGGTGCGCCGATCGGCGTTTTGAAGGGGGCGCCCCCCAAAAGCCAGTGAACGGACTTTTCCGGACAAATCATGTCCGGGGATAGCGTTTTTGCTAGCAATAGGCCACTAAAAGGCGCTTGGCGCGGGGAGGAATGGAGGGGGAGAGCGGTAGGGATAACCTGGCGGGTGTTGCCCGCCAGGCTGATTTGGTGCGTGTCAATTTATGTGAAATGTCGTGTCAATTTATATAAATGTTGTTTGCTCGGGCGTGGGTTGTTTTCCCATGATCGGGTGATGCGGTGTCACACGGTCCATAGCGTACTTCGACCAGCGGGACATCAGCGGTCGGCGCTTCTCCAACTGGTTACCACGGACGTAGGCGCGCGATGTAGCGTTGCCGACGACGTGGGCCAGCGATATTTCACACAGCTCGTGCGAAAAAGCCGTTTTCTCAGACGCCCAGGTGCGGAAGGTTGCCCGGAAACCGTGTGGTGTGCAGTCCTCTTTCAATTTACGCAAAAGTCGGCGCAGCGAGTTATCCGGCAACATGGTCGTCGATCGCGTGCCTGGGAAAACGATCTCGCTTCTGCCACGGGTGCCAGTGTCGCGTAGGACCTGCATCGCCTCTTCACTCAGCGGTATTTGGTGCTCTTCGCCGTTCTTCATGCGCTCGGCTGGAATGGTCCAGACACGATTGATCATGTCGATTTCGCTCCAGGTGGCGCCCAAGGCTTCACTGGTACGGCATGCGGTCAGGATCAGGAACTGCAAGCAGCGGGCGGCCCGGGAGTCTTCCCCTTCCAATACACGCATAAAGAAAGGCAGGCGCGTGAAATCCATGCTTTCCAGCTGCTCAACCGAGTTTTGGTTGTTGGGCATGAGGTTTTGCAAATGGCCTTTCCAGCGCGCCGGGTTTTCGCTGTTCTTGCGGTGCCCGTGAGCCTTGGCGTGATCGAATATCCGCTCCATACGGTTACGGACCCGGCGCGCTGTTTCAGGTTTTTGCAGCCAAATCGGATCGAGCACCTTAATGACGTCGGGTGTGTCCACGGTGGCGATCGGCATGCTGCCGATGACGGGAAACACATACTCAGTCAGCGAATTCAGCCACTGCGTGGCGTGCTTGTCCGACCATCCTGCACGATGTCGCTCAATAAAGGTCAGCGCTTCATCTTCAACGGTAACCGCGGCAATTGTCGCTTCCTTGCGTTGCTCCAGTGGATCTATCCCTTTGTTGATCTGAACGCGAAATTCCATCGCTTTCTTGCGCGCGTCGGCCAGGCTGATATCGGGAAATGACCCTAAGCCGATGTCATGGCGTTCGCCATTGAGTTGATAGCGTAGTACCCACGATTTGGTGCCAGTGGGCCTAACCTTGAGGCTTAGTCCGTTCTTATCGGCATAGACGCCGGGGACTGTTATCGTCGCGATAACCTTTTGAGCGAGCGGCATAGTATTCGACCTTTTTGCAGGGTGTAACGGCTTGGGTTCGCATTGCTTGCAGCTTCCATTCTCGGACCGAGTGACAGGGGTAAGGGAAATTTTCCCGGTCCGTACTTCATTAGGATAAGTGGCGCAGATTTTACCGAAAGCTACGGGGATGGTGTATCCCCGGTATGTATGGCCTGTAAGCCTTGTGAAATAAGGGTTTTCCTGACGCCAGAAAAACTCAGTCCCACACTGCGCCCCACACTCGCTTAAGGTAGCAAGCGTTAGAGTAAGTTCCAATAGAGCTTAAAATAGACGACAAACGGTAGTTGTCATTTACCTTTATCGTCAAGAGATCGCATTTCCACGTAACAAATTGAATTGTCAGGGGAAGATATGACGCTTACAACCTGTCGGCTTGCTGAATCAGCCCCGAAATAAATATTTCTCCGCACCAATTCACTCACTTGAATGTAGATCAAGCAGAACAAAGCAGTGGTGAGGATCAGTGAACTGATCGCGCTGGTGGTACGCACCCACTTCTCAATCATCGGCTTAACGTGCTTGTAGGAGCGGGCGAGCCAGATGACGTGGATCAGTAGAGCTGCGATTACTGGTGTTTCCATGGCTTACCCCTTGAAATTGAATTCGATCAGCCAGCACCAAGGGTTAGGGTGCTCACTCATGTCAGCAGCAGCCTGGTGCCAATAGGCGTTGAAGTCTTCGCGGCTGGAGTAGCCACACAAGCGCCAGTGCTTCGCGGTTATATCCAGCAGCCTTGTTATGCCCATTTTTTCCACTATCCCCGTACCCAATTTGTGAGTCTTTTCAGGTACGAATTCGTGCTTGAGTTCAAAGGCATATCCCATGCGGATGGGCGGCGGGATAAGCCCCAGGTTGAAGGCCAAACGAGCAGCGCCCAGCAAGTCGCGATCGGTCACTGATTCAAGACCAAGGCGCTCCAGGGTGGAGGCGCACACAGACGGCTGTGGGCGAAATGGGATGATCATCAACCGTGCTTTCCCGCTCTGTATGCGGTTGCCTACCGGCGGCGACACCATGAACTGGGGCAGCCGCAAGTCGGTACCATCGATCTCGTAAAAACTCATCGTGATGTCAGTGTGTAAGCCACCTTGCGGATAGGCTGCTTGTGTTGTTCGAAGAGGCGGGCGGTCAGACTGGCGACCAGTTGTGACGCCCGGTTACGGGCCCCTTGGTAGTTCATGCGAGGCACGCCGTTTGGTTCCCATGCGGCCTCTATGGCATTGCCTGACGAATCGGCGACAACGAAATTACCGGTCCACTTCACAGGCTTATTGGGTTTCTCTCCGCTGCTGGTGTCGCGGCGGCCATCAACAATCACGATCATTTTTCGCTAATCCTTGGCGTTATGGCAGACCAGAGGCCCGCCGGGCAGTGCTGTTACAAAACGGTTCGGGCGCCTTTATCGTTGGCCGGGCTGACAACGCCATCGGCCTGCATTCGCTCTATGAGGCGAGCGCCACGGTTGTAGTTGATGTTGAAATGGCGCTGTAGGGCGGCGACAGTTGCGCGGCGCGAAACACGCACAAAAGCGATCGCCGCGGGCAGCAATTCATCTTCGGGGGCGCTGGTGCTGGCCAGACCGTCGGGGATCTCTTCACCGCCCAGCGCTTGCAGCAGCGCCGGAATGAAGTTGGCGAAGGTCAGCATCATCAGGGTAAAGCTGGCATCCAGTTGACCAAGGGCGTCGTCGCCGCCGTCCTGTTCCGCTTGATCCACCAGCAAGTCTTCAAACTTCAGACGTTTGATGACCATCTTGTCGTCGAGCACGAACGACAGCTTGTCCTGCCAGGCCATGGACAGTTGAGTGACCACTTTCCCGGTGCTCAGGTGAGTTTGAATTTCACCGCCGGCCATGTCCTGGCGCTTGCAACGGACAACGCCGCCGTCTTCATGGGTGTCGCGCAGCTCGCACTCATCGAGCACAAAGAAATCATCCGCGGCTTTCTGTGTCGTCAGCCACTCGGTCATGCTGGCGGTCGGTGACATCTTCACGGTCAGCGGGCGTACCGGCAGTGAGCCGATGACTTCGCGCAAGGTCGACAACAGATCCTCGGCGCGCTTCGGGCTGGGCGAGTTGACGAAAATCAGACCCAGCTTCGGCGCGATGGCTGCGAAGGTCGCCGATCGGCGGATGAATGCCCGCGGCAGGAAGGCCTGAATGATCTCGTCTTTGATCTGGTCGCGTTCTTTTTTGTAGACCTTGCGCATTTGCTCGGCCTCGATCTCT
Organism: Pseudomonas azerbaijanoccidentalis; assembly: GCF_019145495.1. Classification (GTDB taxonomy): domain Bacteria; phylum Pseudomonadota; class Gammaproteobacteria; order Pseudomonadales; family Pseudomonadaceae; genus Aquipseudomonas; species Aquipseudomonas azerbaijanoccidentalis. The sequence goes on from NZ_JAHSTU010000014.1 coordinate 29,274, forward strand.
TCGACCTTCTCCTTGACGGCATCGCGTACAACGCTGCCCGGCAAAATGCGTTCTTCCTTGCGGGCGCAGATCAGCAGGAAGTCGCCGCTGACGTGTACCAGCGGAGCGTCTTCGCCCTTGCCGAGCGGCGCGGTAAAGCCATAAGTGGTCAGTTCCTGGTTGGCGCAGGCGCGCGCTTGTTTGGTGGCCAGTGCGGCTTCCAGGGTGTCGGCTGACAAGTCGATCGATTGGGTGATGCGGTAGAGCAGGAGATTCTTGAAAAACATGCTGTTTCCTTACTGATGGCGGCATGGCCTTGAACACGCACGAGCTGGAACAGGAAGCGTGGGCTTGTATTTCAAGTCTTCTTCTGTCCGTCCGGTCCGTAATGATCCCCGGACAGGTATGTTTGCGGCTCGCTTTTCCAGATCGAGAAGAGTAAACAGGTTTGTCAAAGTTTAATAGCGTTTTTATGGGCTTGCGCGTAAATTACCCATGGATTTACCAATGGAATCTTGAGCATGAACCTAGAAGTGTTTGAAGGCGCCACCACCGCGAGGGAAGCGGTTGACGCCGGGAAGCGGGCACGACAGCAACGATTTAGCTTGTATTCAGACCTGCACAGTCCGAGGGGGATGCGCGCGTTGCTGTCGCATTTGCCGGACGCTGAATGTCATGCGATCGCAAACCAGATCACCCAGGCTATGCAAGCCAAAGGCGGGTTCCCTGAGTTCTTGGCACGCAAGGTAGAAGAGGCGATTGGCCTGCCTTTCGGCTATTTGGACCAGCCTTATCCCTACCCGGAATTACGTGCGTCTCTGAATCGCGCACGACGGCTGAAGCGCATGGCTGATGCACGCGGCGAAGGTGTGCCGGGCGTGGTGGGGAAGCGCAATTTCGAGCAGCTTGAGCAAGCCTGTTTGGGGCTCAGAGGTGTTTCAGAAGCCTTCTATCAGAAGACGATGGGGAAGCTCAAAAAGCTCCCTCGGGGATGACGAAAATAGGAGGGCTGTTCAAAAGAACAGTATTTACAATGTCCGGGGATAAGGGATTAATTGGCTGGCACTAAGCCTGTATGGTATACAGCGCGCAGCTTATCCTTTGAATCACCGAATTAGAGGCAAAAAAAAAGAACCCGGACCGCCTGCAAGCGAAGGTTCTTTTTTTAACACTACCGATGCTTAGACCCTTTGCACCACAAAGCCTTCCATGCTTTAGGCCTGCTTTTTTTCAAAGCTTTCAGCCGTGGGATTCAGATGAGACATCGCCCAATTACTTAGGAGATGTGAAGCATCGTGCCCCGACTTTACCATAATTGTCCCCATAGCAAAGCCTCCCATGGCTTTGCAATCATTCTTTTTGCGACTTTTGTCGGATGTTTCCGGCGTTTCTGCGCGAATCGTCCCGTTATTGCCCATGCAGCACACCTAACAGGGGGTGCTGATGAGCATCATTCGCGCCGCTCGTAAAAGCCAGTTCTACGTCCTGCCCACGACCACGATCGAAGACAACCGATTGAGCTGGGAAGCCCGCGGCATGCTCGTGTATTTGCTGAGCAAGCCGGATCATTGGGAAGTCCGCGTTGAAGACTTGCTGGCCCGTACACGTAATTGCTTGGGCAAGCGATCGGGCCGCGACAAGGTGTATGGCATCCTCAAGGAACTGCAAATGGCGGGCTACGTGGTCCGTCACTACGACCGACAGGGCGGCACCTTCCAGGGGATGACCTACGAAGTATCCGAAAACCCGGATCTCGATGCTGGTGCGTTGTTCATTGCGAGCCAGAAAAAGAGCAAGGGCGAACCGGTTACGGATTTGCCGGAAACGGTGGCACCGGGTGAGGATTCGCCGAATACGGCTCAACCGGATACGGCTAAACCGGACGCTTTAGTTAATAATAAACAAGCAGTTAGCATTGAAAGAGCAGTCAAAAACCTCACCGACGACCCTGTGGGAGCGAACGACGACTGCTCGCTGAGTGACGAAGAGCGCAAGGCGCTGGCGCTGGCGCCGACCAACTACCCGCAGAGCCCGAAGAGCAAAACCTTTGCGGCCTGGCTGGCGTATGCCATTGCGTTCAACACCAAATACCGCCAGTGGCCGATCTACAACGCCACGATCGGCGGACAGATGGCCAAGCTTGTCGAGCGCATTGGCCAGGACATCGCGCCCCTCACCGCCCGGTATTACGTCGAAGCGGTCAAGACGCCATCCATTGCCGACAACTGCCACCCGATCGCCTCCCTGCTGCGCAACTGTGAATCCTACGTGGTGAAAGCCCAGGCGCAGGAGAAACAGCGCCTGCGCCGCGAGAGCGCCGAAAAGGCCGTGGCCACCGCTGCCAATGCAGCCCCTATTCAAGTCGCGCCGCCCGCAATCAAGGCTGGCGCCAAGTCCGAGATAACCGACGTCGCCAAACAGGCCAGAGCAAAGCTCGGGCAGCTGGTGGGTGGCGATTTTAAAAACCGACTGACCGCGTAGGGGTGGTGAGCATGGCAATGGACGGAAGAAGCAAAACGAAGGGTGAACAACGCTGGCACGACACCGTAGCAGACGTGTGCGGGTGTATCTGCTGCATCTTGGACGGCAGGCCGCGCAATTACGAAGAGCAGGCGTATGTGTCGATCCACCACTGTGACGGGCGCACCAAGAAACACGCGCACTGGTACGTGTTGCCGCTGTGCGCTGGCCACCACCAGCCCGGTACCGGGCCCATCAAGTCGATGAAGGCGGTTCACGGCAACAAGGCCGAGTTCATTGCCGAGTATGCGCGGGAGATCGCGTTGCTGGAGGCCTGCACGCAGATGGTTGAGGTAGCGGGGCGCGATGTGCCGGTAGAGGTCCGGGCGCTGTTGGCCAAGTGGTACGCCAGCCAGCAGTACCAGAACCATCAGAACGAGGCAGCCGCGTAGGGAATCAGTCCATCACAAAAACATAGAAACGCTATTGTGATATTGTGATGTTGTGTCATTATGTCTAGGACGGTTAACCAGTCCAGGGCTCAGACGATGAATTCTCCGCAGTTTTTGGTGATAAGCCGGTTCGCAGCAGGTGTCTTGCTCGACCGGCTTCGGTTCCTGTCCTCCCCCGAGGTAATGCTTGAAACCTTCGAAGCGGCAGAAGAGCCGTTTTTCAGCGCTGATGTTTGGGCGCTGGCTGCTACCGATCTGGTGCAGCGTTTGGAGGCCGGGCAGGCGGTGGAGGTAGGGCGCACGAATGCGGCGATTCTGGTTGAGGCCCTTGAAGGCAGCAGTTTGGGATCAGCAGGCAAGACTGGGCGGCAGGAAGTGGCCGCGCTGCTGGCGAAACGGCTGGAACCGTTCATAGGGCGGCGCGTGAGTCTGGATCTCCCGCCCGCCAACGACTGATTTTCACGAGTGTGAAGTAGGGAGTAACACTATGTGTGCAGCGAAAAGTAAGACGCTTGAAGAGGTGATGACAGAGCATGTCAAAGCCTTTTCAAACAGCGACCGCCCCGGCGAGATTATCAAGGCCTGTGTGGAGCGTTTGTTTACCGATGTCGTTAAGGATGTCTTCAGCCCCCACGGCACCTTCAGCAGTTCGGTGCGCGATGAGATTGCTAAGGCCCTGCCTTCGAACATTTCCAACCTGATCAATCTACCGCGCTACAACGACCTGATCATCACGGCGCTCAAAGCGCGCTGGATGGATGCGGGCGTGACTGGTGACATGCTCCGTCGCGCCGAGCAGGCGATTGACGAAGTACTGCATGACGACGTGATCCCTGAGTTCATCAGCCTGAATCAGCTGCTTGAGGCGTTCGTAGACGTGCATCAGGAGAAGGCGAGCGAGAAGGGCTGGCATGTGCCGCATATCACCATCAACGAAGCCGGTGGTGCGCGTGTGCGCTATGTCCACGTCTTGTTCGATGCAGAGCCAGAAATCAGTTACCGCGATCGCAACAAGCTGCGCGAGCGAACCCGCTCCGAGACGGATTACGCCAATCGCCTGAGCGTGCGCATCACTGGCCATACCGACAAGGGGCACGAATACGGGGAGGTCTACGGCGCGCAGCTGGACGGCCAACCGATCGGGCGTCACTTCAACATGACGTCGAAGTGGCAGCGCCAGATTGCGGCCCTGTATTTCGGTGGCGCCAAGCTAATCGTCGACTGCCGCGAAGAAGACTTCACCTACCACCTCGACTAATCGCCAGCCGGCGCGCCGTTGGTGGTGCGCCGAACTTTTCTCAAGGACATCAAATGCCAATCCGCCATGCCATCGTGCACCTGATCGACAAGAAGCCTGACGGCACCCCCGCGGTGCTGCACGCTCGTGACACCGAACTGGCCGAATCCGCCGCACTCGACAACATGCTGGGCGACCTGAACGAGAGCTACAACGCCAAGCAGGGCAAAGCGTGGGGCTTGTTCCATGCTGAATCTGGGGCATTCCCTTTCAGCGGCTGGCTGAAACAGTACCTGGCCGGGACTACTGAGTTCATTCAGTTCAGCCGTGACGCGGTGGAGCACCTGCAAAAGCTGATGGAAGAATCGAATCTGTCCGTCGGTGGCCACGTTCTGTTTGCCCACTACCAGCAGGGCCTTACCGACTATCTGGCGATCGCGCTTCTGCACCACAGCGACGGTGTGACCGTGACCGAACAGCTCGATGTCAGTCCGGCCCGCCATTTGGACCTGAGCCAGCTGCACCTGGCCGCGCGCATCAACATTTCCGAATGGCAGGGCAACCCGAAATCGCGACAGTACATTTCCTTCATCAAGGGCAAGAACGGGCGCAAGTCGTCGGAGTACTTCCGTGACTTCATTGGTTGCCAGGAAGGGATCGATTCGCCGGGCGAAACGCGGACCCTGCTCAAAGCCTTCAGCGACTTTGTGGAACGCGAGGATCTGTCGGAAGAGTCTGCCCGGGAGAAAACCCTAACGCTGGTCGACTACGCCACCAGCCAGACCAAAATCGGCGGTCTTCTCACCCTCGACGAGCTGTCAGAGCTGATCGATGAGGACAATCCCAAAGCGTTTGCCGAGTTCGCCCGTGACGCGGCCTATGGTTTGTCGCCTGAGATCCCAGCCGACAAACGCACCATCAACCAATTCCGCCGCTTCACCGCGCGCACCGAAGGCCTGTCGATCAGCTTCGAATCGCACCTGCTGGGCAACAAGGTCGAGTTCGACGAAGAGGGCGGCACCCTGACCTTGCGCAGCCTGCCAACAGCGCTGATGGATCAACTGAAACGGGCCAAGGCCTGATTGTCGCGACGCCACTGTCCTGCGCGACGGTGGCGCCTGAATGGAGAGTTACCCCATGGATAAGAACACCAAGATCCTAATCGCGGAGATCCCAGGCGAGTGGACTGAGCGCCTACGTTCCGGCGGTACCAACATCTGGAATGAATCCCGCAGCGGAGAACCGCACCGGAACGGTTTGCCCGAGGTTCGGTTGAATCCGCCTGAAGCTGGTTTGTACGCCGAGCGTATTGACGGTGCGTGGTACTGGGTTTCTGGCTGTGGCAAGTGCAACGGTACTGGCGAGAGTTACAGCTACGTGGTGTGTGACAAACACAATGTTTGCTCACTGTGCGGCACTCATCGTTCGAAGATCACCGGAGCGGTATGGGGGCGCAGGGACGGATTCGCATGTGCGCCTTGCCAGACCCGAGAAGATGCGGCGGCTAAAGCGGAGGCGTTGGCCAAGGTTGCGGAGAACAAATATGACCCTTGGGATTATCGCGCGCAGGACGAATGTAAGTGCCCGCATTGCGCCACGGTCATCCACATTGAGTCTGAGGACTACGGCGATAAGCAAATGGACTGCGAAACATGCGGCGGTTTGTTCGATCTTGTTACCGAGTATTCAGTCACCTTTACCACAACCGTAATCGGTGAGCGGGTCACAGCCTGATAGGAGAGTTGCCATGTGTGAAGTACTTCTGAATGCGCTGGGGCCACGCCCTGACCGCCAGGTCGACGGTGTGTTTATCGCTGGGCAGCTGGCGCTGGCCATCACCAGCGGCGCGCTGCCGATCGGCACCAAGTTGAGTCAGCAATCCATCGCCAACCACTACGGCCTCAGTCGCATGCCGGTGCGTGAGGCGCTGCGCTGTGCCCAGGCCAAGGGGCTGATCAGTTACGTCCCAAATCACACGCCGGTGGTCGTGGCCAGCGCCGCCAACGACGATTCTGATCTGGCCAAGGCGTTGCGCCTCCTGGAGAAGTGCCTGCCACGCCTTGATCGTCCGAACGATGAGCTGGCGCCCGTCGTCGCTGAATTCCTTGACGCATATCAGGCAGGTAACGGCGGTGACCAATGAGCACGGGGCAGCAGAAATTCCCATGGAAGTCGCACGGGATCACCTTCACCAGCCGTAGCCATGTTGAACGCACGGTCGAAAACCTCTCGGAAGGCAAGACCCCGGAACATGTTGCTGCCGCACAGACCCTGCTGCGCGAAGCAATGCAACACCACAGGCTGAGCGCTGACCAGTACACCGAGATCAAGGAGAGATTGCACTTATGACCATTGAACAAAACGGCAAGTCGGCGGCTAAGGTCGCTTGGCAGCATCAGTATCGTTCAAAAACAGCTGGTGACCGCTGGTACAACTGCACAGCCGAAGAGGCCAAGAAGGCCTTGGCCGACGGCTATGAGGTCCGCGCTGAAGGGACGTATCACTGGACGCAACCAACTCGGCACCTGTGCGAGCCTTCACACTGGTCTGACAGTCTCGGGAACACGATTACAGCCGAGTTGAAAGCCTACAACGAAACACTTGGGGGCGCTCCGGCTGCCGCATCGGCGCACTATTCGGAACCGCTCTATCGCCATCCAGCTGTGCTGGTTCAACCGCAAGGTGAACCGGTGGCCTACCGGGTGATATTCAGCGATGGCGAGCACAGCCGATGGGAGGACGGCGCCCCTCAACCGCAAGATTTGTACGACGTCAGGGACGGCGTTATCTCCGGCGTGCAGTGTGCTTATGGCCAGCCAGCCGTGCAGACGACAGGAAGCGCCGTTGCTGAGGGGGCAAGTCATGAATAGCGCCGTACTCAGCGATTGCGGCCTGTATCGCTACCGTCTCGATCGCGACGTGCAGGAGCAGGGCCTGGTGATCGCCTATTTTGGGGTCAACCCGTCTACAGCAGACGCCTTCATCGACGATCACACTGTACGTAAGTGGCGCGGTTTCACACTACGCAACGGAGGGCGGAAGTTCATCGTGGGCAACGTGTTCTCTTATCGTGCGACTGACGTAAACGAACTGGCGGCCATCGGTCTACCTTGCGGCCCTGACCACATTCAGCACATGGGGGAGATTATCGAGGCCGCCGACGTGCTGGTGCCGTGCTGGGGCGTATCGGCCAAGGTGCCAGCCAGCTTGCACTACATCATCAAAAACACCCTGCACCTGTTGCTGGCTAGCGGTAAGCCGGTGCTGCATTTCGGAACCACCAAGGCTGGCGATCCGCTGCATCCGCTGATGCTGGGCTACGACACACCACTTACGCCATGGGGCCAGATCAATGAGTGACGCAACGCGCGAGCAGGTAATCCAGTGGTGCAAGGACAAGGGCTGTGATTTCGTCACCCCTGTATTTCCGCCGCCTGATGGCTGGATGTGGGGACAAGAGGGCGTCGGCTTGGTGCTGACCCCGATTTTCACGACGACCGACCAGGGCGACGAGTTGACGATGAGTGAGGTGCAGCGCCATGCGCCAGCCAAGGGAACCGTTTTCAGCATTGAATATCGGAAGATCGGCTATTCCCTTTCTGACGGTATGCGCCCGGACCCGAAGTGGGGAAAAAAAGGATTCACCGTGAAGTCTGAGGACATGGGCACCGAGGACATTCACAAAATCGTTGCTGCGGCCCAGTACCCGGAAGCGATCCCGAAGGGCTACAGACTTTTCTCAGTGCGCAACATCGCTACGGGCGAGCAGGTGCAGCCATGAATAACGAACCGATCGAAGGCATGGTGCCAACCCATGATGGTCGTTTTGCTGTGATGATTGATCCGAAGAATGGGCATTACGGTTGGGTATTCATCAAGCACCCGGATGGTATGTGGGTTTCTTCCCGTAAGGCCTCGCCTGCTGAGTTATCCGCGGCGAAAAACCATTACAACTCTGTAGCGGGCCTTTTAAAGCTTTTTGGTGGGGAGCCAGCGTGCACCGGGACGCGGCCTATAACAACGCTTGAGGTTGTGCCTGACTCAGTTGCTGCGCCGGTTGTGCCTACTGGCTGGAAGCTCGTGCCGATCCAGCCAACCCCGGAAATGCTCAAGGCCGTGGATGATGAGGCTGATGACAAGCATCTGGCCAGGGGGCGCGCTATCAGTGCGTGGTCCCAGATGCTCGACGCCACCCCTGAACCGTCTGTGGCTGACATTGAGCCATTTGCGGTGATTGGTGATTACGCCGCGTGCGGTGGTGACCGGACTGTATTCACTCCTGAATATGCGGAACTCATTACCGATCGCATGTGTTCGAAAACGGCGGTGTACACGTTAGGCGCAGTGGGCGCAGCGGTAGCCGCAATCAAGACCCTGAACGCCAAGGGCTACACCTACCACGGCGCGGCACTGTGGAAGCCACCAGTTGGGGAGGCGCCAGACTTCGACCTGATCGACAGCATGCGCGCCGATCGGGACCGCCTTGTTCGCGAGCTTGATGTTCTGTTGAACGGGGATGCCGGCGCCGCTGAACAGGCGAGCCTTTGCGATATCGTGGCTCAGGTGCGTATGGAGCTTGCAGGCGGTGCCCCTCTCAAGCGGTATGTCCGTGCGCCGTCCCGACAAGATCCGAAGTACCACGAGGAATGGCCAGAGATCGAGGGCGGAAAGGTGTTTGATGGTGGCGCCTACTGCCGTGATCTGTTTGAGGCACTGAAGCGTTACAACGTCATAGTGGCGGAAACGATGCCAGAGGGTGCTGTCGATGAGTAAGCGCAAGGAAGCCGAGTTGCAGCAGCTCATAGACAAAATCGTTGCTGACTCAGCAGTGGCCCGTCAGCTGGCGGTTGAGCTTTACGGTGAAGAGGCAAACTTGTTCGAGGAATCGAACCTGCTGTTCGTGATGAGCGGGGATTGCGATGGTCCGCCAAGAGAGCGCCAGAAGTTCATCAAGCTGACCGCATCGGGTTACTACTGGGTCGGCGGAGGGGCGTGGTGATGAGCGAGCAAAAAGAGACAGCCGAGCAGCCCCAATGCTATCTGGTCACTATTGAGGTTGACTACGAACAGCCTGAATTCATCAAGGGCTTCGGGTGCCAGGCTGATGCAGAGGCTTTCCGGAGCGAACTGGAGGCTTACCAACGGGCCAAACCTGACTGGCCGGACACTGCGGCGCCGCAAAACGAGTGGGTGCGCGTTGAGGAAGCCCGTGAAGCTTGGATGAATGCGCATCCTGGTGGGCGTAGCGCTATTGGGGCAGAGCGCTTCGGCATTATCACTGTGCCGTTCGTGCCCGCTGTGGAGTCGCCGCAATGAACATGATCGAGGTAAAACTTACCGATCTTGAGGGGCGGGCCTTGGATTGGGTGGTTGCGCAAGTTGTGGGCGTGGCGGTGAAGCTGTCGCCACCGCACAACGGCACCTACTGGCGCGTGTCCCTGGAGGATCGAGGCTATGCCTACCGGCCTTCCACGGACTGGAACCAAGGCGGCCCGCTGATGGACAAGTATGCAAAGAGTTTCGGGGTTGTGGATGGCAGCGAGCCGCCACGCTTTCGCGCCTTTGCCCGGGACAATAGCCCTGAAGGGTTTTGCCGGATCGCCGGCGGCGAAACCATCCTTCAGGCGTTCTGCCGAGCACTGGTGAGACTCAATCGGGGGGACGTGGTGCAGGTGCCAGAGGTGCTGGTGCTCTACGCGGAGGTTGCCACCCATGCAGCCAGACCTGTTTGATTCGCCAGCCCCTGCACCTAAACCCCGCGATGAGCGAACCGCGGCCTTGTACCGCGATCTGGTCAAGCTGGGCGACATGCTTGGCGATGGCATGGGCGATGAGCCGGATGGGAAGTGGATCAGAGACGAATACCGGCGTGTCGCCAAGGCGCTTGGGCATTGCCCACCCCGGCGCAACAGAGGCGCCGCGATCGACGTGGCGGTGTCCAAGCACCTGGAGACGAATCGGTGCGAGTGTGGTGGCCTATTCAAACAGACCCGGTCGGGCTCGCTGCGAGTGTTCTGCACTGCCTGCTGCACGAAGTACCGGCTCAGGGAAAGCAAACCCGCCAAAGCGCGATAGCTGGCGCTTGAACATCACACAGGGGATCCAGGACCGCTTTCATAGTATTGTTGAGTGAATTGGCACACTAACAATCATATGAGAACGGACCTCGATGTCTAAAAAGCTAGTCGCCTTAGCTCTAACTTCCAGCCTCGGCCTGCTCGCCGGCATCCAAAGCGCATCTGCTGGCGTGAGTCTTTTCAAGGACTACACCTACGGCACGCCAATGGACAAATACACGCGATCGGCGGGCTACTACGACTGTTCAAACAGCGAGTACAAAGGCCGCTGTACCGATAACTTTGATTTCGTCGGTCAAAAGTTCACGGTCGCGCTGTTCTTCAGGGAAGACAAACTGGATACGGTGGCGCTGCTCGCCCCCTACCAGCAAAGCCTCTATCAGAAGGTGTCAGATGCGCTTTCCAAGTCCTTCAACATCATTTCACTGGAAAACGAAAAGTCGTTTATGGACATGGTGACGCTGAGGAACACGGCGACCCAAGACGATTACGTGAAGAAGTTCACGGCCTTTGAGAGCACCGCGCTTGCAACTGGTGACCTGACCTACTCCTACCTTGAAGTGCCGGAAACCGTTGGGTATGCGGATGTCGACGCGATCATGGCGGCAGCGCCGGAAGACGTGAGGCGCGCGGCTGTACGGCTTGTCAGGGACGAAAAGTCATCCACCCTGATCGTGCGGTTTGAGCTTCCAAACGTGAGCCTCAAGCACGCGTCCGCACAGGCCGACGAATCTTTCTGACCGATCAAAAGGCCGCGGCGCTGAACTGGCGCCACAGCCTCTTTCCAAAACCACAAAAACGCTATTGAGATAAAGCGCTTTTGTGTCATTATGTCGCCATTGAAGCCCACAGGTAACGATTCAATGCGCACCTTCCAGGGTATGCCCAAAGCTGGCGCCGCCTTCGGTATCCAGCTCGACTTATTTTCTGCGCCCCCACCGCTGGCCACAGACGCCGGCCTGAAGATGGAACTGATGCGTCCGCATAAGTGGGCGTGCCAGCGCACCATGGGGCAATTGCCGCTGGTCAGTATCGAGGTCGTGCCTTTTGAGGGGCGCTGGATGTGGTCGGCGTGCTTGAATTCCCGCAACGGCTCCGCACAGGGCTACAAGGCTTTGCCGAAGTGGGAGCGCTTTGCGCCGTCGAAGCCTGAAGCTTTAGAGCGGGCGGTAGATGAGGCGCGGGCCTTCATGCACCGTGCGACCAAAGACGAACAGCAGCGGATGGCCAAGTGGCTTGGCGATGTGTTGTCGGCGGTTGCGTGAGACGGAAAAACTTTGCACCTAACTGGAAAAACGTTTCCGGTCTTAAATTCAATTGACGCAGGTGGCCAACGTGGCAGAGCAGGAACGAAAAGACTTTGAAACTCAGTGCTTGGTGCTTGCTGTGAAAAATTACGGCTACAAGCAGGGCGAGGCGTTGCTGAAAACGGTACTGGAGCGCCGCACCAACGGTACCTATTCCGTGGAGTGGGTAGAGGGCGCTTGGATCGGCTACCAGGCTGGCCGTGAGTCGATTGTGGTGCAGATGCCTGATGCTCATTCCTACACGGTGCCAGACGTTGCTGGTGCTGTGATCCTTGACTGTGTGACTGCCATCCAGAAGGCTGGCGGGAAGGCAAAGCTATGAATGCCAGCCTTGTGCTTGTGGATGTCGCTGTAAAGGATCTATCAGGGGCTGCGCTGAATTGGGCGGTCGCTCAGGTTGTTGATTACAAGACGGCTTTGGAAGGAAACGATAACGGGCCAGACGAATGGATTGTTATGGGTCGTGAAGATATGTATCTGACCCGTGACCCGGACGAATTCTGTGTGTGGTCCCCTTCCACTGACTGGAGCCAGGGCGGCCCGCTGATCGACAAGTACATTCGTCAGGTCAAGTTCTACGCGGGAGAGCTGCCGGAATCCGCATGGCGCGGAGAAACCGTGGATGGCTGGGGAGAGGGGCCGACGCCCCTTATCGCCGCCTGCCGCGCCATCGTCGCGGCCAAGCTGGGCGATATCGTCAAAGTCCCTGCCTGTTTGGTGCGCTAATGACTGACAAATATTTGAACGAAGCGCGGCAGAAGTTGGCAGAAATGCGCGCGAGCCTGGAAGTTACGCGGTTCGCCGTGGAGCAATTCCCCGATAAAGATGATCCGGCCTATGCGCAAGCTAAGGCGAGGACACTGAAAGAGCTGGAGAAAACTGCCGAAAGCATAGAATCGCTGGCCGCCCAATTGGGCGATGTTCCAGCGCCGGTACGTCACTGAGGCCGGGCCTCTGATAGTGCTCAGGCCAGGCGTTCACGCTCTTCGGAAAGGAGCAGCTGTAACAAGTGTAATGCGGTGAGATTGCCCCCATGTGTTTCGCGCCAAGCCTGATGGGTGATTTTGTACAGGTGATCGACTTCAGCGATAACGTCGCGGTACCGCACGACCTCAAGCACAAGTCGCTGAATCTCTGGATCTGGATGCTTGGACCAGATTGAACGTAATTCGTCCAGAGTGACGGGCCGGAATGGCGGCAATTCGCGGGCCATGATCGATACCTGATATCTGTATATATAACCAGTATCTTGGCATGAGCCTAAACTTGCTGCCACAGGCGCTCACCGCCCACCTTTACACCAGGTGTAAAGACGGACATTTGAAGGTATTACGGACATGACTGAATCAACCGATAAAAGCCGTCGCTTGGCTGACTGGCAAGAGCGCTTAGATGGCCCCGTAGCTGTCGACCAGTTGGATGCGTGGAATGCAGAGTTGCGCAATGAGGTCGACCAGATGAAAGCCGTGGGCCTGATAGATCCAGAGGAAGCGCACGACCTACGCGAGCTGGCCGACGCTGCCTATAGTCACCATGTCGAAGACGCGTTGACCCGCGAACTGAACAGTTAGGAACCGCCGCTATGCCAGATTCTCTACCAAATTGGCGCCGCCTTGAAACTGGGGGGTATGTCGTGCGCACACAAGCCGGTTTTAACCAGGCGCGCAAGGACTGGTATCAATGCAATGGCTATGACGACTGGAACCCGAATAACGCCGAGGGCTATCCGACCAAATACCCGTCGGTGGTCCAGTTGCGTTATGAGTTCGGCCCGGATCGTGTCTACGCCACCTGCACGCCGATTAACGACCACAAGGCCTATCTGGCTGCCCGCCAGGCTGAACTGGCCGACGACTGAAAGGAGCCCTGATGATGGCCCAAGTGGTGATATTGCCCCTGAGCGATACAACGAATGATCACGTCATGCGCCTGACCTGCGATGAGGCCAGGGCGTTGCACTTGCTGCTGTCCAAGTTGACCGTAGACGAAATGGTTGAGAAAGGTCTGAGCCGTGAGCAGGCCGGTTTGATCTGCGACGTGATTCACGTCTGCTACTGAGCATAACGAGAAAGGAGCCCCCGATGAGTGATCAAAAATACCCGCTGAACGTGGAGAGCGTCGGCAGTGACACCTATATCGTGATGAGCCGAGGTCATCACGACCTGGGCGAATTCATGGCCGCCGTGAACAAGGATTATGAAGACTGGAAGCTGCGCGACCCGGAACACAAATGGTGCAAGACCGTGCCGGATCGCAGCGGCCAGTTGAATTGCCGTTATGTATTCGTTGAGCCGGGCACCCGTGGTGCGTGGCCCGCGACGTACGCTTGGGAATAACAGAAAGGAACCGCCGCCCTCAAGATCGAGGGTGACCACCCATGCCGGCGCCGCCGGTAGGAGCTGAAGCGATGACCATGACTCACCAGTGCAGCCGCTGCGGTTATCAAGGGCGCGTGATCGAGCTGGCCGACCGCTACCTGTGCGAAGACTGCGACGAGCTGTACCAGCGCGAGGAACGTGCCGCCGAAATTTGCCCGTCCTGCGGCGCGGAGGGCGTGACCAGTACCGGCGTGTGCTATGCCTGCGAAAACTCGCCCGAAGTCATGCCGCAACCTGATTGCTGATAATCGAAAGGAACCCCCGCCATGGGCATCTGGAATATTTCAAACGTACCGCATCACCCCGACACCCGGCTGCGTTTGGCCTGCCAGCGCGAGGCCCGCAATGGTCGCCATATGGTGTCGGCTTACGACGGCGAGCGCCTGGTATATACGCAGTGTTATGACCACTGGACCTGGCTCGGGCATAACCATGGCGGCGAGCTGATGCCCGCGTTCATCCGGCACGCTGAGCAGAAGGCCGCCGCAAGCGAGTGAGTCCGCTGTTACGAGTAACGCCGTTTATGTTCAATCACTCGCTACTGAGTGCGATCGAATGAGGTAGAGCACCATGGCCAAGCAATTGCCTATTGCGGAGAAGGTCTATCACCCGGCCCGCGATCAAACACATTACGTCGGTAGGATCGGATACATCACTCTGTGTGGTTGTCAGCAGGGCGACATCGATCAGGCGCTGCCCACGGACGCAATGGTTGATTGCCCGGCCTGTATTGCCCTTATCCAGTACGTACAGACACACAAGTTCGACGAACCAGGACAGAGCCGATATGGCAAAAATTGAAACCGTATATCTGCGCCGCTTCCTTGATCCGGTGAATGAAGCCAGCGCAGAGCACCGCAAAGCCATCACCGAGCTGGCCGGGGCAACCCAGCTGTCTGCCAGCCGCCGCAACAAAGTGCTGCGGGCGTGCGCCAAGGCAGAGGACACCTATAACAGCGCCGTCGGCGAATTGATCGGAGGCCTGAACAAGCTGGTGCAGGATGCTGAAGCCGGAGAGACAGTGCCGGGTTGAGATAGACCGACTTTCTGAAGAGCCCGCCGCGTGCGGGCTTTTTCATGTCTGGCGATCGAGGGGAGGCAAACAGAAGAAAACATATAAACGCTATTGTGATATGTTGTCGTTATGTCATTATGTCTAATATCAAATCAACACGTTCAGAGGCACCCATGACCAGCCAGGCACTACAGCGGCAAGAAATCATTTTCTCTATGGCTCCCGAAAGCATGGTGCGCGTGCAGGGGTTACTTAAGCGTTGCGGGCACGAGAACCTGAACCTGTTGTTGGCTCGCGGGCTGGCGCTGGTTGAGTTCGTTATGGACCAGATCGAAATGGGGCGCGCTGTTGGTAGCGTCATTCTTGGGGAGGAAGGCTTTCTGCCGTTGCGTGAGCGCCCTGAGCTGCTAAAGCCGGGTAAATCCACCCCTAGACCTGCATCGAGCACGGACGATCAATTGCAGGGCGGCTCAGGGGCGCAGGTGACGACGATCAACCCCAAGCTGGTGCCTCGGTCACGGGTGCCAATGGAAACGGTCGCTGAAGAGCGCCTGCCACGCGCACGCAGACTGTTCAAGCATGCTGCCTTTGCCGTGAACGATGATGCCGGGCCTGTCCGATCGCTTGCGTTTCATCTGGAGCGGTGCGAATCCATGGGACTGGAGCCACCAATTGCCTACAACGGCCATGCCTTACCGGGAGGGTTGCGCTCGTACCACCTGGAAGAGATTCAGCAAATGATGGACGAAGAGTCGATGGCCACGCACTTCCTACTGTGTGAAGCCACTGAGGTGCTGTCGTTCTTCGGCTACTTCCCGAACACCGGCTGGCATCGCATGAATACGCAGACGCGGCAATGGTCGATCGATACCGCCATTCAGAGCGGCGAGCGCTCGCTATTCCCGATGGATCTGGCCGCTGTGTATCTGCGCCGCCAAGCTAACAGGCCGCCCGAGCAGCCGCCGCAAGCCTGACCCCCGCATAACTCCCTGACTGACTGCGAACACCTGCAAACCTTGCGGGTGGCGCTCTCGTGCGCGCCATTACATTGGCTGGCGCAGGTCAGGGGCTGTTCCGTTCCCCGTCCGATCCTCTGGAGGCTGTGAAGTGAGCGCGTTTGAAGTAGTCGATGAAGCCCGTAGTGATTTTGAGTGTGACCACGAAGGCCCGTTTGATCGCAAGAAAGGCCCAATGGGGCGCAATTTGGATGAATACAAAGAGCCGCAGGTGCAGCGCGATTACATGCTGTGGCTGCGTGCCCGTGCCTCTGTACGGTCCTGCCGTTGCTGTGATGGTGTGGTGGCGCAATGAGTAAGCGGATCTTTAGCGAAGAAGACTTGGCCCGCCTGCCGCCGGCGATGACTGAACGGGCGCTGGGTGGACGTGGCGCTGGCAAGAAGGGTGAGGAACCGGAGCACATGCGCATGCCTGGTGCGTCGGGCAAGAAGTCGGCAGCCGGCGGCGGGATGAAGGCTATGCAGGCGCTGGGGCGCTTGAAAACGGGCGAGCTGAACAAGACCGAAGAACTCTACCGGGCGCATCTGGAGAAGCGTCGTATGGCCGGAGAGGTGGCGTGGTACCAGTTTGAGCCGTTCAAGCTGGTTCTGGCCCCGAAAACAACCTATTCGCCGGACTTCCTTGTACAGCTGGCCAGCGGGCACCTGGAGGTCCACGAGGTGAAGGGCTACTGGATGGAGGATGCGAGACTCAAGATCAAGTTCGCTGCCGAAAAATTCCCGATATTCAAATTCATAGCCGTCATGAAAGTGGATGAGGGGAAAAATAACGATCCGTCTTGGAAGATGGAGGATTTCTGATGCTGCTGGACGAAGCAACGAACGAGGCGCACGAGGGTTACATAAATCACGCCATGCTATGCCGTTCATGCCATCCACCAACAAAACGCTATTGTTATGAGGGCGGCGGTCTGCGCGATCGCTACGAAGCGCACTATCTTATGAGTCTGGACCTGTACGCCCGCCGGGCATTCCTGGCGCAGCTGGAACCCATCGATCCTGTGCGATGCGAATCCATAAAAACGCTATTAATAGAGATTCATCAGCGTAATCAGGCTGATCTGTGCTGAAACCGGATCAGATGCTGAGCCCTTTATTTTCATGGGTTTCCTGCGTTGCTACGGGCGCAGCCTGACAGGCGGTAGCATTGAGCCTAACGGATTGGATCCGTGGGGTAATATCGGTAAAAACGCGCTTAATTTCAGAATCAGGCCGTCTGAAATAATAGAAAGTTGGCAAAAGCTCCACCGGTCAATGGGAACTTTTTAGGCATTTCGGGGTTGCGATTGGTCCGGGGATACAATTTAATGGCGCCACTGACCAAAAGGTGACGCCAAATTGTCTGCGAACGGTGATAACGGAGAAGGGATCGCGCTGGTGGAAGGCGAGCAGTTCGATGCTGCGCCTGCAAACCTGGCCATGTTTGAACCTGATGAGTGCGGGGAGGGCATGAGCCCATCGAGCCGCGCTAAGGACGAAGAGCAGGCCCTGCGCGATGTTGTTGCCAGTCGCCTTGTGAGAGCCCGCCGGGCCGCTGGCCTCAAAGATTTGGAAGTGGCCAAGCGTCTCGGTCATTCCAATCTGACGATGATCAGCCTCTTCGAAAATGGTCACCGATCGCCGAGTCTGAAAAACCTTCAGGTGCTGGCCGATCTCTACGAAGTCACCACCGATTACCTGCTGGGTCGCACTGATGATCTTGGACTGGCCCCTGAAGAGGGTAATCAGGCCCTGATCACGGGCGTGTTGACGGCAGTTCTTGGCAAATACAACCAGCGTTATCTGGAAGGCTTGGCCCGGGTGACGGCAATCAGCGTCGAAGGCGCGAGCATGGATCGGGTACTGCTGGGTCGAGTGGCTGAAATCTCCATCGAGCTGAGCGATTCATTGGCGGTCATCCGCAAGCATCACGGTTCGGCGTTTGAAGGCCTGCGTGGTGGTGGAAAGTTGGAGCGCCTTATCTCCGAACTGTCGGTGTCAGTGAAAGACCGAATTGCAAGCAAACAACGCGAATCTGCCCTTATCGAATTCGATCATCCTGTCTGCACGGTGCAACAGGTGAGTGAAGCTGTACAGCAAGCCCTGTTTTAACACCGGTTTGTAAGTCAGCCACCCGGCATAGGGTGGCCATGCCGGGCTGTCGTGCGCTAGGTGCTGGGTAAGGGATGCCACACGGTCCCGAGCTTTTGAAGTCTTTCGACAGGGAGACTTCATCAGGTAGCCGATGTTGGATAACGGTCAAAATTGGGGAAATGGCTCGACACCATTGCAGCGCCCGCCGTGGCGTCCCCTATACGGCATTGGGGAGCCCGCTTCGGCGGGCTGATCCTTCAAGGATTCTGGCCCGCGGTTGCGGGTTTTTTTGCGCCATGCGTGCAGAAAGTTGCGGTTTTTACGTGGTCGATAGCCAAGAAACTTTGCATTAAGGTTGCTGACAAGTGGCACGGAAGAAGATCCAGGGTACCGAAGAACAGATCAAGACAGCCGAGGATAAAGAATCCCCGGACAATGCTGCTCGACCTGTGTTTACACCCCCTCAAAAGCCGGAAGTTAAGGTGAGAGCCGGTCGCGTTCTAAAAACACCCCCTGCAAAGACGCCGAAAAAAGCCCCCGCAAAACCCAAGAGGCCCGCCGCGACCAAGCCAGAGGCGGGGTCTACAGCAGCACCAGCGCCGGCCAAACCGCCACGCAAAACCGGTGGGAGTACCCGAGTAAAGAAAGCCGTAAAGCTGAACACCAAAGAGCTGGAAGCCTTGCAGGCCGGGAGTCTCCACGATTTGGACGCCCGCCAAGCGAAGTTTGTCGACCTTTGGCTGGTCACTCAAAACGGCACTCAGGCGTATCTAGACGCGGGCTACGAGTGCAAATCCGACGCCGTAGCCGCTGCGGCAGCCAGTCGCCTGTTAAAGAAGGTTAAGGAACATCCCTACACCCTGGCCAAGCGAGCGGAGCTGTTCGCCAAGACTGAGGAAATCACCGGGCGCGTTATTCAGCGCATCTACGGCGCGGCCATGGCCGACCCCCGTGAACTGGTGGAGTACGTCTACAAGTGCTGCCGGTGCTGCCATGGCAAGGATTTCCGCTACCAGATGACCCCGCGTGAGCTGGAAGCGAGAAAGGCGCGGCACCAAGAGCTGGTGGCTGAAGCCAAACATATGAAGCGCAAGCCACCGGTGTTCGACGAACTGGGCGGACTGGGCTTTGACACCAATCTGGATCCGCACCCTGACTGCCCTGAGTGTAATGGCAACGGCATCGGTCAGCTCGTGCTCAAGGACACCCGCCACCTATCACCTGGTGCGCTGGCGCTGTACGGCGGCGTGAAGGAAACCAAGGACGGGCTTGAAATGAAGGTCTACGACGCTCGCCCGTACCTGGAAATGCTGGGGCGGATCTTCAACATGAACATCGAGCCCGCACAGCCGCCCGCGGCCCAAGTGGACACAGAGCGACTTAATGAGGCGTATCGCCTCGGCTTGGAGCATACCAGCGCGCAGCGGCAGGCCATGGCCGACCGCGCGGCACAGATCCAGGCACTGGATAACGGTGGTAACGCATGACGCTTGACGCCGATCGGCAACCATCCCCGCAGAACATCCGTAAGGCCCGGAAAAACCGGAACCTAAGTGAGAGTGCTGCCGGGGAACTGATTTACGTGAGCCGTGAGTCTTGGCGCCTGTACGAGAAGGGTACGACCAAGATGAAGTTGGGGCTGTGGGAGCTGTTCCTGTTCAAAACTGGACAGCTCTGGATCAAGCCCATTGTTGAAGTTCGCCCCAAATCCATCCGGGCAGGGCGAGTCGAAAATCTGAGGCCGTTCGGGGCCAACACGCTAGGAGCTGACTGATGAGCAACACCGCCAAGGCAAAAGGACAAGGGCAAGCGCACGACATCGATCTGCTGCTGGCCAGCAATGTCGGAGCGTTCGAGCAGTGGCTGCGCGCGCAGGGGATCACGGTCACGCCGCCGGATAAGGCCAATATCGCCCGCGGTGTGCATTACTGGGTTGAGCTACAAGGCTGTAAGCCCGTATCCGTCCAGGAAGGCAGTGGCCGTAATGCACGCTACGCACAGACGCACTTCCGACTGCGCCCGCTGCTGAGCCGCTTCCTGGCGTCCCCAGTGGCCAGCGCTATCAAGGACATCGTACGGCCTACGGCCCCCGGTCAACTGCAAATCGTGGTCAGCGGCCAGCTTCAGGCTCCATCCCGCGCCGTCAATGGTGAAGTCCCCGCGCTCCTACAGGCCAACAGAGCCGGGCACCTGCTCAGTGATGCCGATATCGATCGCGCGCTGGCCATCGAAAGCCCTATTCCGGAAGCCGCTGAGGTAAAGCATGTGTTTGGCGTGCGCGTTGCCGGCGCTGGCCGGAAAGGAATGACCGTAGTCGCCCATATGAAGGTGTACGACGCCCCGGATTCGCGCCGCCTGGTGGAAGTGATCGATTACCCTATCTGTTCCGAGCCGGGCGCGCTTCAGTCCCACGCGGAGGCCCTGTTTAAGCGCGCTGAAGCGCTGCCAAACGCCACGATCCTTGTGGATGTGCTTGATGACGGCCTTGAGCTGTTCCAGAACCTTCAGGCGATCGCAAGCCTATCGGTCGCGCGGTACGGGTTGACCATGGGCATGATGTTGCCGAAGAGCGGGAGCAGAAAACGCTTCACCAACTTACGGACTGAATGCACCGTTCGGGCTGCTGAGGCGATCAAAGGCGGCGAAATGAAGCTGATGCTGCCGATTGACCCCGTTGTCGGCGATCCGTTTGTGCTGTTCGGGTCGAAAACCCCGTATCACATGACGCCGGATGCCCGCTTTCAAGTTGCCAAGCCTTCGGAGATTGAGGCAAGCAATCTGCCTACCGCTGATTTGCTTGAGGCCATCTGTCTGGCGTTCCACGGCAACGAACTGCCGACCGTCGCAGAGCAGCCGTCGGAGGTCGAGCCTGCTCCTGCTCCTGCTCCTGCTGCGCCAGCCCCAGCCAAGCCTCTGGATCAGTACCTGAGCGACCTGCGCGACGACTTCGCAGCTACATGCCCATTGGTGTGGGATCGAGAAGAAAGCATGGCCGCCTTTGCTAATCGCCGATGGGTGTACGCGCAGGCGATGATCGACGCACGCCCCCAGTAGTCCGGGGATATTCCCGGACCGTACAGCTATGAAATGCCGGTATTGCGAAAGCGATCGCGTCACTTGGCGGCGGCCAAAAAACAGCCCCGCCTACACCTACTGCCGAGACTGCAAGCGAAAGAACTGTGAGGCGCAGGCCCACAAGCTCCCGCACGGCGAAAACGAATGCGACCGCGCCCAGCTGCGGCTCAAGATTTAGGGGATGTACATGCAGGCTTTATCTATCGCACCACCCGCGGCGCCTGCTGGCGTTGTGCTGAGTGAGCGCCAGCGCTACCGGCTGGACACCGTGAACATGATTATCAAATCACTGGCGGCGTCAGGCCTGCGCACTTTTGGGCGTGGTGATGCGGTGGCCAGCTTGGAGCCAAAGCGCTTGGGTGGCTTCTACTTTTCGCCGCCATCCGCAGAAGCCCGCGCGGTGGACCTGGAGTCGCCGGTGGTGGGGCGTGCTCGCCTGTTGCCTGGATTCAATGGCACTTATGCCGAGCAGCGGTTGGTGCGCTGTTTGGCTGCGTATGTGTCGGAGGGGCGCAGTGTGCCGGCGGCGACTCTGGCGCAGGCCCTGCTGGCGGATGGTAGCCAGCTGATGGAAGAGTTCCGATTCACCAAGGCGTTCGCCAAGCCGATCGAGATCAACGGCAAGGCCGGGCCGAAGTCATGAGCCAGACCATCACCAACCGCCTGACCGGCGAGACGCTGACCGTGTACCTGGAGCTGGGGGATGACTTGTGGCTACGCAATGAGGCGGGCGACATCGAGCACGCCGAGCGCGCACAGCTCCCCGCCGATCGCTGGCGCTTCGATGGCACCCGGGGTGCTGGTGATGACATTCCGCGCCTCGCCATCAGCCACAAATCTCCGCCGCCACTTACTGGGCTACTTGAGCTGTTTGGGCGGACATACAACTTCTCAACTGAGCGCACTGCACCATGACCCTGTTCTTCAATCGTGAGCATTTCGAACGGTCCTGTCGTCACGCCGGCATCAGTGACCTGGCCTATAACGATGAAACGGGCGAGTACGCGAACGCCCACACACAGAAGACGTTCCAGGTATGGGAATCGCTGGCGCAGTCCAAGCAGGGCACCAAAACCCCAACAGCCTGGCTGACTCGGCATCGCGGCAAGGATCAGGGTATTTCGGTCCCGCGGCCACACACCAATTTGAGTCCCGAGCAGTGGGCACAGCGGGCCGCCCGAGGCTGGGAGCAACCGCTGGCGCTGTGGCCGGCTATGCCTGTGACCAGCGCCAGCGAGGACGCAATCCTCAGTGAGCGCCAGCGCCAGAAGCTGGTGAAGGGCTACAACCCTGAACTTGATCGGCGTTATCGCAATGATGAGTTGCTGCGCGCGGCGGCAGGCTATGTCCTCCAAGTGCTGGTGCCGGACTACGCCAACACGCTTTGGCCATGGCCGCACTATCCGATGAAGACAGAAACCCGGTTGCGCGCGATCGAGAAGGCCGCCGCGTTGCTGATTGCCGAACACGAGCGGGAGTCGGCGCAGCTGGCCACGGAGGGCGCTGCATGAATGCGCGCCTGATCCAAGAGGACGATCGTTGGCCTGCATTTGTCCGCCGTTATGCGAACGACTTGCCTGCTTTCGCGCGGGAGGTGTGCGGCATGGAGGTGGATAGCCAGTTGGCGAGGGCCTTCGAAAGCGCGCAACTGCCGGACTGCCGTGTATCGATGGCTTCAGACCTGAATGCAATGGAACGGGGAGTGATCAGCCCGCTGGCGCCCATCGCGTTCTGGCGCTTGCTGTGCCGCCCCGACGCGCAGACCCTCGTGGCCGTGCCGTTTGGCGACATGCTTCGCTGCTGTGAGCAGTACAGCAAGCTGGTCAGGAACATTGTGGGCGAGCACGCGTGGTTGGTTGATCACCTGCGAATCACCATCAGAAGCATCAGGCTGCGCCAGCAGGAGCAGTGGTGCGGCGTTCTCTTTTTTGCTGCGAGCGCGCATTCCCCCGAAAACATGGCCGGGTTCTGTGGGCGTGATGTCATGTGGTTGATGGAAGACGCTGGGGCTATGCCTGCCGTGAGCTTTGAAGTAGCGCGCGGGGGGCTGGCCCACTGCAATAACGGCGGGATGGTGCTGCACGCCGGTCGATTCCGGCGCAAAGGTTTTTTCCGCGACACCCAAACAACGTTGAGCTGCTGGGCGTCTGGCAGCAGCTGGAAAGCGTTCGTTCTGAACAGCACGGAACACAGCAAACCGTCGCTCAAAGTGCGATTGGCGTAGCCGTAGAGTGACAGGGGCTGGGGAACTGGCCCCTTTGTGTTTAAGGATAATATGGCCAAGCCGAAACCCAAGCGTCTGCGTCTAGAGGCAGACCCGAGGTGGCCCGCATTCATCGAGCGTTACGCATTCAACCTGTACGCCTTCGCGGTTGAAGCGTGCTTGATGGAAGTCACACCGCAACAACAAGACTTGTTCAATGAGTCCTCAGTCTATGGCTGCCGGGTATCGGTATCGTCTGGCCACGGTACTGGTAAAACCCGCAGTTTCGGCGTTATCTGTCTTTGGCACTTGCTGTGCTACCTGAATTCCAACACCTACGTGACCGCGCCAAAGCTCAAGACGGTGCGAGAGGGCGTATGGAAAGAAATCACCACCATGCTCGCCGAGATCCGCAAAGGCCCGCATGCGTGGATCGCTGACTATGTAGTGATTCAGGCCGAAAAGGTCTACGTGGTTGGCAACAGCGCCACCTGGTACGTAACCACCCGTACCGCCCCGCGCGGCTCTCCTGAGAACCTGGCCGGTACCCACGGCGACTATCTGCTATGGCTGGCGGATGAGGCGTCGGGCATCCCCGACGAAAACTTTGGTGTGATCGGTGGCGCTCTGACCGATGAGCGAAACCGTTTCATCATGGCCAGCCAGCCCACGCGATCGACCGGCTTCTTTTGGGAAACCCACCATGGCCAGTCGATCTACCGCGGCGGCCCGTGGGTGCCTCTGGTATTCAACTCCGAAGAGAGCCCGATTGTTTCGCTTAAATTCATCAAGGAGAAGCGCCAGCAATACGGCGGTACCGACGAAGCGGAATACCAGATCAAGGTTAAGGGGATGTTCCCTACCAACCTGAGCAAGTACTTGCTGAGTGGCGCCATGCTTGAGCGCGCCATTGCGGCGGCCAGCCCGATCCTGCCAGGCGAAGATTGGGGCCATGTGATCGTGGTCGACGTCGCGGCTGGCGTAGGGCGAGACAAGACGGTGGCTACTCACCTGCGCGTCACTGGCAAGGGCGATCGGATGGCGAACGAGCGCCGCCGCAAGGTCGAAGTGGTGGACGTCCCAATCTACAGCTCTACCGAGGACTGGACGCCGCTGGCGGTCAAGCTGCGCGACTACGCCATGCAGTTCCCGAACGTCACGATCGTGATCGACACCAACGCCATGGGGATTCAGTTCATGCGCCGCCTGGAGGAATTGCAGATGGGCAGCATGATCATCCAGGGCGTGCAGTGGGGTGTCCGTCCGCACTCCAACGAGAACCGTAAGCGATTCATCAACCAGCGCGCCCAGTGCACCGTCCACGCCACCGAAGCAATCAAGGACAACGTGGTCAAGCTGGCGCCGAAGTACAAGCGCGACCTCATCGACCAGGGCTCCCGCCTGCCGTATTCGTTCGACGAGCTGGGGCGCTACAAGATCGCCAGTAAAGAGAGCATGGCGGCAGACGGCCTGTCCTCGCCTGACCTTTTCGACACCATCTGTATGGCCTTCCTGGAGGACGTGAACTACGTGGCCTGCACCGAGGAAACATCGGTGGCCAAGTCTTCGCGCGCTGAAGCGGCCTTGAGCAAAGCCAACGACCTGTTTGCCGATGTCGCATAAACATAGATTTTTATGTTTATTGGTGTATATTTCGACATGACCAAGAGGCAAAACCCCGTGTTTCTGGTCTTTAATCGCCTGATATAGCGATAAAACTGGTACGGGGATAGTTTTGAGGGTTTGAACATGGAATTGCGCCGCTACAGGAAGAACCACCGACTACGTGCCGAAAAAGTTGATTCGTCTGTGTTCGTGGCCTTTTGGGCTGATGACAAGTATGTCCACGCGCTGGACCGTGATGGCGTTGAGTGGATGCTGTGCGGCAAGCACTCAATCAAAGAGATCGAGGCCGGTGACCCCCGCGTGACGCGAGCGCACCGGAGTAGTTTGGTACGTGTGAGCGCGATCGATCGCGTCATGTCGCGCAACGAGCTGCGAAAAAACAAGCCTGATTATTTCTGTGTGGTGGGCGGGCGTGAGTTCGGCGTGTCCCGCACCTGCCGGCCTACCCTCTATGCGCAATATCGCGCCTACGTTGCAGAGCACGGGTTTGTGCCGGCGGTGGCAGCATGAAGCGCAGCCGGCATGATGACGATAACCGCGGATTTCTCTTTGCAACGGGCCAGCTGAGCAAGGTTGAACGGACTGGCCAGACCCGCAACTTCGACTACTTCCCCAAGAAGTCCCGCCCGGCTGGCGCCTCGCTGAAGCCGAGCGACGTGCCCGCGTTGGTGGCCAAGGCGCTTGCTGGCGCTGGACCAATCAAGCAAGGGGAGGCCTTTGAGCACTTTCTGGCCGTCGTTTGCGACAACTATCGGTTCCACGCTTTCCATTTCATCATCGCCGCGCCGCGCAGTGTTGGCGGGCGCCGTCGGGCGGTTCTGCTGAGTGAGCGCACGTTGAACGGGAATGTCGAAATGGCTTCGGCCTACGCCACCCGGTTGGTGGAGTACGCCGCCGCGTTGGGCAATCCCCGGGTGATGATCAGCGTATTGTCGTTCTGCTGTGATCTGGCCCGCTGCCTTACCCGCAGTGTGCCAAACAGCATGGAATGGGCAGACGCCAAGGTGCAGTGGCCACCGGAGTGCGAATCGCTGCGTGGCCAGTATCAGGACAACTACGCGTTGGGCTTTGAGCGCTACAAACAGGCTTCAGCCACCAAGGCCATCAAGTGTCCGCCCCTCGACGCGTTGGCGGGTCAGGTGGCGGCCATGTCGCCAAGCATTGACGGCCAGGGGCGCGTAGCTCTCACCCGTCCGGGCGACAGAATGGATCGCGAGCTGGAAGCCTTGTGTCTGCTGTATCTGGACGAAGAGCGCGAACGCTTGGCCGGCGATCCTCGTGCCACTCTGCTGGCGGGTTGATCGTGGATAGCGTCAGTGTAGGGCCGGTGCCGTTGTGGCGAGAGTTCAGGCCAAGCAGCTGGACACGAACCGACGGCGCTGGCGCCTCACAACCGCACGGCTGGGACGATAAGCCCGAGGCGGATTACTGGCTGGCGTGGGCACCGTACATTACCGGCGATCGCAAAGACGTTGGGCACCCGGATAAGGTCATGCGCCGGCGTTTCGACACAAAAGAGGCTGCAATGAAGTACGCCGACAAGACGTGGCCACCGGGAAAGTGGCAAGACAGCGAATAGACCAAGTGCCCCGCCATGAGCGGGGTTTGTTTTGTCTGAAACATGCAAAGTTGCTCGATAGCGCTGGCACGGGTGCCGGGACAATGGGCGCTCTACTGTTCGGAGTGTCTTGTGATGACAGCGGCGACCAATACTCGCAAGCCCCAGCTTGTGGCGCAGGATCAAATAATCATTTTTGAGGGTTTCGAAAGCGTCAGCCAGCTGTGCTTCAGGGCTCCTATCCCTTTTCCCGGCAACAACAGCGGTCCGTTCTCCATGTACGAGACTGTGCAGGGGCATGCGTGGAAGTTTTTCGATGCTGTTAAAGGCAAAAAACTGTCTGCAAGGATCGTATCCGTGCATGGCGAGCGCGAGCAGTACGTGCTTGAAGGGGTCACGATTTTCAAGCCAGAGTCATCTTTTAACTGGGAGTCGCCTCAAGGCGGTTCGCCGCTGGTGGTAAATGCACAGTTGCGCTGGAGAAACGCGCGGCGCATTGATGAATTTTCGGCGTTGCTGGACCTTGCCCTGTTGAAAAGCACGGCGAAAGCGCCTGTATGATTCCCGAAGTCCGGTTTTATCTGGAAGTGCGCAAATTCGCGCTGACTGAGCCGTCGTATTCCACTCGGCGCCAGGTGGTGCGCAGCTTTCCGAGCGAGCGCTACCACCTGCAAATGATGGCGCTGAGGGTGTACGGCGATGCAGCTGAGGTGCTGGCCATTCGGGCAGCTGCTGGGCTGTCGACGGTTGATTCCCCACTGGAAGAGCAGGACGTGGTTCTGCCCACCAAAGAGCACTTGGCCTACCTCAAACAGAAGTCAGGCATTGTCGCTGCCGTGAGGTCCGTTCGCTGATGGCGGCCAAGAAGGGTGTGCGCAGCAGGGTCGTAATCCCGGCGAACAAGGCCAGCGCGGAAGCCCGCAAGCTTTTCGAGGCCGACCGGGCGCAGCGTATTGGCGACCAGAGCGCGATTCTGTCCGCCGACGACATGGCGGGCCTGTATGACCCGAAGCGCGGGCTATTCACCACGTTGGGCGGCGAATTCAGGCCGGTCACCGTTGATGACCTGATTGCGTTCAGGGCCGCGGTGCACGACATCCAGCGCCGGCATGGCCAGCGCAAAGGCAACGTACCGGTCACCGCGGCCCCGGGCGGGATCCTGGCAAAGCAGGTGGTCAACCTGTCGGCGCCGGACGATCGAGCCCGCGCCAGCCGGGAAATCCACACGATCATCCCTATCAGCAACCAGGGCGGTGTGGTGCATATCACGACCAACGCCAGTGCAAAGTCTGACGTCTCCCGACATCACGTCTATGTGCAGTTCCTGGACTACGACAAGGTGCTGGCCGACGGCAACACCACGCTTGAAGCGGCCCGGCGCATGCTGGCGGGCAAGCTGAAGTTTGATTGCGACTGTGGGCGGCACACGTTCTGGTACCGCTATATCGCCAGCATTGGCAGCTTCAACTATGGGCGGCCCGAGGATGGTTTCCCCCGCGTTCGTAACCCCACGCTGAAGGGGATTGCCTGCAAACACGTCATCCGCGTCATGGCCACCATCACCGCGGGCGCGACGTTCAATCTGTTCGCCAAGCGCATGATCGAAAACGGGCGGCGCACCCTCAGCAACAAACGCACGGCAGTGACCGTGAAGGAACAGCAGGCGTTCGTCGAACAGATGGAGCAGGCCCGCAAGCAAGCCAAGCGCGGGACCGTGATCAAGACGTCGGAAGAGCTGAAGACACAGCGCCAGGCACAACCGTCGTACCAGCGACAGCAGGAAGCCCGCAAGGCCAGCGCCGCCGATCGCGCCGCGGTGCGTGCGGCAAACGACAAGTTGCGCCATAGCCAAGCCGCAAAAGTGAACAGGAAGGCGTCCAGCGTCCAGCACCAGGCGCTAACGGCTGCGATGAAGGCCCAAGGCTTCAGTGAGAAACAGATTGCCGCCGCGCTCAGCGCCGTGAACAAGGTAAAGGGATAAGACATGCTCAATAACGTGGCCATTCAGATTAACCGGGCAAACCGTCAGCGCACCCTGCGCGAGCCCAACGCTATCCCGTGCGTCCTCTTTGACAAGAAGGTCACCCGCACCAGCGACGACGAGACTGCTGACGGTTACCCAACCATCGGCCCGTTGGGCGTCATGAGCGATGAGGACGAAACGGCTTACGAATGGGTTGAGGTGGGCGAGGCCATGATTCATTTCGCGCAGGGTTATGCCGCGCCCCTGGGCAACACCTCCGACGACAGCAGCCGCATGGACTATGCAGAAGGCGTGCTTGAAGCGTCGATTGAGCCGCTGGCCGATCCTGGTACCGAAGCCTATGTGCAGCCGGGCAAGCGCATGCTGGTAGCCGTGCTGATGGGGGAAGGCGTGATCATCAACTTTGAGATAGTCGACGTCACCGGCAACGTGAATATCCCGCCCTATACCCGCAAATACCTGCTCAATCCTCGGCCTGATGAGGAAGCGAGCGAGGATCTAAACGAGTAGCCAGAACGGTGCAAACCGGCGCCGGGATGCCCCTGTGGGCGCCTGTACGCTGGAGGTTAATTCAAGCCTCTGTGTGTACCTGAATGGCGAACTCAACTGATCACAAAAAGGGCCTTATGGCTCGCTTGGCCGACGGTGCCCGCAAGGGTGTCGACCTGATCACGGGCGGCCAGCTCGCTGATATGACATTTGCTCAAGCCGCCACACAGGCCGAAAACCGAATGGCGCAGGTGTCTACGTTCGATGCTGATTATGTCGGCATGGAAATGCTGCTGGGCAACGGCGACAAGCCCGTTCGTTCCAGGGCGCAGCTGTACCAGAAATATCACTTCATGATGCAGGAAGGCATGATCAGCACCGCCCTGCGCAACAACGTGCAGATGGCGCTGGGTGGTCACGAGACAACCGGCGAAACGATCTTTCTTGAGCCCAAGCCGAAGATCAGCAGCGCCGATAAAAAGATGCTCGAAGAGCTGGCGCCGATCGTCAAAATGCTCAATGACAGCTGCCATTCCATGGGGGTGAGCGCCACCGGCTTCGGTGATGCCTACGCCAAGCTGTATGTCGTGCCCAAGGAAGGCATTGTGGCGTTTGATCACGAAAGCATTCTGTCGCCGATCGTGCAGCCCTATGTAGAGCTGGGGCGGACGGTGGGTTACGTGGTCAGCCTGGGCGAGAAAATGCAGAGCCGCGTGTCTCCCTTGGAAATGGTCCGATGGAAGATGCCGCGCATGGGGTTTGTGTCCCAGTTCCGCGCCTTGGAAAACGCACAAAAGATCAATCTTGAAGCCAAGTCGCTGCGCGACGTCATGCCCCTGCCGGATCTGGTGGGCGGTTCCCTGCTGGAAGCCGCTGAGCACGATTTCGACAACCTTTATGCCGCCATACGCGGTCTGGTCGGGCAACGTATCGCCAGCTCGATCGAAGAAGTGCTGCTGTCGATGAACTTGGCAGACACCACCAAAGAGCAGCGCGAGCGCATCACCAAGAACACCGTGAAAATGCTCACGGAAATGAAGGCCCGCGCTGAAAAGCAAATCAGCGAGGGCATTTATTCGACGTCCCGTAACTTCAACATCATGCCGGTGTGGAACGACAAGCAGCTGACACAGGTGAGCAGCATTGCTTCCGGTGCCAGCGGCCAGAACCTGGGCGTTGAAGACGTGATGTTTCACGCCAAGAAGCTAGCAGGCACCCTCGGTACCGACATTTCACAGATGGGCTTCGCCGACCTGCTGTCCGGCGGCTTGGGCGATGGTGGCTCCAACCGCACCAGCGCCATGGGTGCCGAGCGCGCCCGGATGCTGCGCACCAGCTACACCAACATGGCCAACGACACGATCGATCGCCATATGTTGGCCAAGTACGGCAAGTGCTGGCCGAACGCCGAACGGCCCTACACGATCAATTTCTATGGCGCGATCGCCGCACTGGAGGCTGAAAAGCAAATCAGCGCTGAACGCGCCATGAACAAGGCCGCGATCCTGGTGCAAATCATGGCTCAGTTGCGTGAGCTGGGGCTGCCGCAGGACACCGTGAGTTACCTGCTGGCCAAGGTGGCGGAAATGGATACCGAAGCAGCGGAAACATTCGCCAAAGGCCTGGCCAACGCCAAGCCACCAGTGCAGCCGGGGTTCGGCGGTGGCGGTGACAACGATATGGACTTGCTGCCGGGTGCTGGCGGTGGCAACAACGACGATGAGGACGGGCAGCAATGAGTAAGCGCACGGGCGTGATCCGCTACAACCTGAACGACAACGGGCGCACCTTCACCGGTCAGACGCGAAAGATCGATATCGACGCGGCCATGCGCTTGTTCAACGGCGCCGCGCTTCAGGAGGCGATCCAGAAAGGCGACATCGTGGGCTATGTGGGCCATCAGTACCGCGAGAAATACAAGCTGGACGTGCCGGAAACGGTGATTGAAGGCGGGGTGCCGGTGGTGCTTGAGCCGGCGCTGCGCACGATCTACATCAAATGCTTGCCAACGGGCGACATCGAGCACGAGCAAGAGTTTTTGGATACCGCGCCGGGCCGGGTGGCGCAGCGCTTGTGGGAAAGCAGAGCCTACGGCTTCAGCTCAGCGATTTTCGCGCCTGAAGAGGGCGGTTTGCGCGTACCGAAAGGCTATTTCGGTATGGACCTGGTGCGGGCGCCCAACTACGACAGCAACCGCGGCTATGCGGTGATGCTCGATAGCGCAGACGCTGGCGCCTTCGCTGGCGTGGACACCTTCGCTTCCGACAACGCGGCGCTGCTGGACTCTGTAGACAGCATGATCAAAGAGTCGGACGCCTTTGCCGCGAGCGTTAGCACCGACCTCCTGAAGCAATACCAACTCAATGACGATCTGATCGAGCAGAACGCGCGCCTGCTGGAGAAGCTGCGCCAAGCCAATATTGAAGCGCCGATGCTTGATAGCGCCCCGGCGGTGATGGAGCGCGGGATTCCAATGGATCCGGGGGGCGCAATGCTCGACAGTGCCAAACGCTTCATGGGGCGCACCGATCTGCCAGGGTATGAGGCGCCACCGGTGAACGATGATGAAGAAAAGGGCGCCATCGCAGCGGTGGCCAGCGGCATGAAAAAAACGCTGTCGGTGGTCAACTCTGTTCTTCGCGGGCACTAAGTCATGGCCCAACTTGATCATGACGCGGCCACGGGCTTCCTGCGCGGTGAGAGCATTGCCGACGAGGTTGAACAGCTCGCACAAGAACTGAAGCTGCTGCGCAGCATTGACGCCAACACCAGCGAGATCGCGCGCCGGCTTGGCCAACTGAGTCAGGGGCGACCAGCGGTGCAACCTGGAGCAGCTGGCTCCCGCCGAGCGCCGATCATTGTCAATAACGCGGCCAACGATCCAGCGGCTGCTCGATCCTCTTCGCGATCGTCCGGCAGCACCAGCGGCGCGCGCAACCGTACAGGTATGGCGGGTGAGCGCATGGCGGCATCGCCGCGCCAAGCTGGCTCCCGGGACGCATCAGGGCGGTTTGTGGGTGGCGCATCGACCAAGGGTGGCGCCAACGAGGGCGCAGGGTCGGAAAGCTCCGCACGGGCGATTGGCAGCTCCATCGCCGACGCTGCGCGCGATATCGGCAGCCGATTGACTGCTGACGTCGACAACGTAGACCCGACCATTCAGGCGGCGAAAGAGCTGAGCGGGATTCTCTCGCCTGCCATGGCGCTGTTTAAACCTCTCGGGCGCCTGTTTGGTCGCAACAAGGACGCACAGCAGACCAAGCAGCACCGGGAGAGTGTCACCTGGCTGCGCCGTATCTGGCGTGGTCAGGCTGACGCCACCAAGGGGCAAGGCCGTGGTGGGATGGGCGGCATGCTGGGGATGCTGCTGGCGATGGTCACGGCGGTGCTGGCGCCATTCAAGGCGCTGGGGCGCATGTTGGGTATGGGTAGAGCCCTGAAGGCAGTCAGCAACCTAATGCCAGGCCGTGGCGCCGCATCAGGCGCGCGGGCAGTGCGTGGTGGCTCACGATCGGGAACGCCTACCAATGGCCCGCCCATTATCGACGGTGGCGAGGGACGCAGCGCGAAGGCCGCCAAAGGAAGTAAGGCTGGCGGTATCAAGGGCGTGGCCAAAAGCGCGGGCGGTGGAGTGCTCAAAGCGGGCAAAGGCCTGTTGCGCAAGATTCCGTTTATCGGTGCATTGATAGGCGGCGCAATGCTGGCTAACGATGCGATGGCAGGGGATGACCCTGAGCTGTCCAAGGACGAGAACAAGAAAAACAAATGGGGGAACGTAGGTAGCGGCATTGGGGGGATCGCAGGCGGTTTGCTGGGCATGCTTGGCGGGCCTGCCGGTGCGATTGCTGGTGGTCTGATTGGCGATCAGCTTGGCGGGATGGTTGGCGAATGGCTGTCGACGGTTGATTTCGATTCGGTTCTATCGAACATCAGCAGCACGTTCTCAGGGTGGGCCGATGGCGCATCCAAGGCAGCCAGCGCGGCATTCGAATTTGTCAAAACAGGCTGGGACGGGCTGGTCACATCGGGTACCAAAGCCATCAGTGGCATGGCCGACTGGGCGCGAGACACCTGGAAAGCTGTCACGGACAAGGTGGCCGGCTGGAAGGACACCGCTGCGGATGCCGTGCAGAGCGGAAAAGATTATGTCGGTGAAAAGGCCACTGCCGTAAAGGATGCAGGCTCCAACGTGCTCTACAAGGCATCGGGCGGCAAATACGGCGGCGGTGGCTCAGCGGCGGCAAAGGATCAGCTGATTAAAGCCATGGATGAGGGCGGTATCACCGACGCCAAGTCGAAAGCCGCCCTGATGGCGAACATGGATCACGAGTCGGGCGGGTTCACGCGCAAAGAAGAGAACCTGAACTACTCGGCCAAGCGCCTGCGCGAAGTGTTCCCCAAATACTACAAGACCGACGAGGACGCCCGCGCCGATGCCGGCAACGCTGAAGCAATCGGCAACAAGGTCTATGGCGGGCGCATGGGGAACGTCAATCCAGGTGACGGCTACAAGTTCAGGGGGCGCGGCGACACGCAGCTGACGGGGCGTGCGCAGTACGAAGCCATGGGTAAAAAGCTGGGTGTCGACCTGGTAAACAACCCCGAGTTGGCGGCTGATCCGAAGTACTCCGCGAAAATCGCCGTGGAGAACTGGAAGAGTTCCGGCGCCGATCGGCTGGCGCAAGCCGGGGACATGACTGGCGCCCGCAAGCGAATCAACGGCGGCACCAACGGCCTGGCGGACGTCAATAGCAAGTATGACGCCTATCTGGCGCAGGCCAAGGCAGGCGACCTGACGCCAACCCGGCGTGCGGATGAACTGAAAGTGGCCGCTCCCACAGGGGTCAACGCGGCGGTATCCAGCACCATGGCTTCGGTGTCGGCACCCAAGAACCAAGCGGCAACCCCGATTGGCGTGATGGCGCCTACGCAGGTGCGATCGGCGGCGGTGGCAAACTCTTCGCTCCCGGTGTCGCTCGCGGCGCCCAAAGTAGGCACCTACGCCCCAGCCGCGGCAGACGCCAGCAAGATGAAGATCCCGGCGGTACCGGAGATCAAGACGCCAACCGGGGGCGGTGGCGGCAAAGAAGGGCCGGCGCAGGTGTCCGTCGAGCTGCCTCTTTCGCAGAACGTGGGCGATCGGGGGATTGCGCATGCCTCGGCGGGCGGACTGGGGATGTTCCCGATTTGACCGGCAAACCGTCGCCAAAGGGCGGCGGTTTTCTTTGCCAAGATGACCGCAAAGCATTCTGAGCGCGTCCGTCATGGCCGAAACGTTAAACACAGACCTGATTTTTCGCATGATCGCGCATTGGTGGGCGACCAAGCCGAACAGTTACCTGGGCAGCACCTACGGCAACCCCGTGGAGGACATGCTGCAAAAGCCTCTCAGTTCACCAGTCGCCGACTGGTTTCTGGCCAAGATGCTCAAAGACATCCCCGTCTTGGGTGCGCTTCCCGCTGGGACCATCAACCTGTACGCAACGCCTGAAGGCGTCGACATCACGAATGTCCATATCGAGGTGGCGGGGCAAACCCTGAACCTTTCGGATCTGTCAGAGGTATCCCGTGGCAATTACTAAAGACCAGTACATTCAGGCCGCGGCCAACGAGATCAGCAACTACCCATCGCTGGCCAAGCGATTCCAGATCGGCGACCCGCTGATTACTCAGGGCCTAGCGTCCATGGCGGCGATGCTGGCAGACCTGGGCACTCAGGTAGAGGTAACGACCGGTGAGGTGTACCTGAAGGCCCGCGACGTCACGGTAAAGGCTGATGCGGCGGTAAAAGGCGTGTTGCCATTCGGTAAGCCCTGCATTGCGGTGGTCACGGTGATCAACAACGGCGCGGCTCCCTTGAGTATTCTGGCCGGGCGCGTGCTGCGTGATCAGAACGGGCGCATGTGGCGCGTGACTACCGGTGGCCAGATCGGCGCCGGCGCCACTGGGAGTATCGTCGCGCGCCAGGTAGAGCTTCGCACCCTCACGCACACCGTCGGGCAAAACACGCCGTTCTACACGATCGAGCTGGCGCAGCCCGATGTCGGCTACATGGCTGAAGTTTCGGTGACCGGATGGGAGTACTCCCCGGAGTTCTGCAACGTCTTGGCCGGCGAGCTGGTCTATCACATTCAGACCGATGAAAATCAGGTGATCAGCCTGGTGTTCGGCGTCAATGGGCTGTCTGGATTGCAGCCGGCCACCGGTTCGAACATCGGCATTTCGATCTACGACACCGAAGGCGACATCAGCCCGAGCAACGGCATGTCGTTCTATTTCGAATACAGCGATGCGATTGAGAAGGCGACCATGGCGCTGTCTGAAGTACTTCAGGCCGGCGAAGCGCCAATGAGCATCACAACCATGCGTGAGGTCTGCTCCTATCCCGGGATCTACAACGAGAACGCAGTTTATCTGTCCAACTTCGACTTCTTGGTGCGTAAAAAGCTGGGCGCCGTGACGTTCCTCAACGTCTGGAACGAGCTGAAAGAGGAAAAGGCGCGTGGGGCGAACCAAGACAACATCAACAGGCTATTTGTGGCCGTGATCAAGGAGGGTGTGAGCCAGCTGGCGCTACAGAACGAAATTGCCGCCATCATCAGCGCCGCCGACAACAGCTACCGCCTCAAGCATGTGCCGGTGATCGAGAAGCCGGTACCGCTAAAGCTCACCCTCTACGTGCCGTCTACCTATGACTCGGCGGCGATCAAACAGGCGGTGCGGGCGCTGATTCTCGAGAACTACGGGCGTCTGTCGGCCTGGGCCAAACGCGGCGAAGCGAAAATGCTCAAGAAAGACCTTTACGAGCTGCTGCGCCAGAACGTGCCGGCGCTGACGCAGCGCATTGCAGATATCTCTGTCGACATGATCGGGGACGATACCGCGGACCTGCCTGAGCACTTCAGGTACGTCACTGAAGAGAGCCTTGAGGTCAACACGGAGACGGCGAACTAATGCAACTCATCCCGTTACAGCGCAGTGCCGAGTACGACGAGATTGAATCGGAATTCAAAGCGTTGTTCCTGAGCCTCTACCACAAAGACCTGAGCGGCCACGTAGTCGATGCCAATACGCTGGGCATGCCTCACCTTGGGCCTGATGCGTTTATCAGTCGAGGGCTCAACAACGACGGGCTGGCGCTACTCAATGACACGACCAGCGACATGACCCGCATGTTGTTCATGGCGTGGCGCTACTTGAACCCCCAGCGCGGCACCAAGTTCTTGGCGTTTTACCTTCGATCGCTGTTCGGTGACGTGTTCACGATCGATCAGCTGTGGTGCGAAAAAGGGGGTGAATACCCTGTAGACGTAATGACCGAGAATGAAATTCAGCTGGCTGGCCGTCAGCTGAGCGACTACTTCCTCACCAGCCGCTTACGTGTGGACATCGAGACAGAAATTGTCCCTGAGCGGATCCTGGCCGCGGCCCGTACCGCTGTGGCCGCCAGATTCGTATTGGATCTTCGCGCCGCACGCCGGGCAGGCCTCAAGATCCCGATTGCTTGCATTGCCTACGGCTTCAACATCGGGCGCGTCACCGGTACCGCGCTCTATCAGCAGCCAGTCATTGAAAGCTACATGACAGTAGGCCCCGGGATTAAGGTCACGGGCGCCACCCTGGCATTCAGCTCGATTGACCGTTTGGACATGCAAACCTTCACAAAATAGGGCCGTTTTTCGGCCTTACGCTTTGCCATAAATAACCGCCGGGGGCTTTATGGCAGATCCTTTAATTCTCAATCCTACGCTGACGCTCGCTGGTCAGGCCGCGGCGTTCAACGCCAGCAATACCGGGATTGAACTCGTCATTGACGGTGTGACGTTCGGGCGGGCGCATTACGATCCGACTGGCAATGAGTTGGCGCTGGTCGATCCTGTGGGCAGCAAAATCCCTTTCGCGGGAGGCAGTCGGCCAACGCCTTACCAGCTGCGTATCAGTAGCGCCTGGAAAGAGGACGTTGGCGAAGTGCCGATCGGTGAGATTGGCTTTTGGGCGGGCGACGTGCTGGTGTTCGTCTGGTCCAAAGCCAACGGGCAAGTCGCGTCTTACAAGACCGATGGCGTCACCTATGTGCTGATGGCGGACCTGGCCTTTGCTCAAGTGCCGGCGAACAGCATCACCATCGTCATCAGCCCTGATGAAAGCGCCGCTCTGGCCGCGCTCAGTGCGCACGAAGGCGCCGCGAACGCTCACCCTCAGTATCTGCTGCGCAAGGACGTTGCGAAGGATGCCGGCCCGCTGATGGGGCTCATGCACGCCGTCGGCAGCGCCGCCAACAGCCTGCTGCTTTCGTTGGATGCGCCTGAGTCGGTTCTGCCGGCCTTAGCGAAGTTTCAACGGTTCCAGTTCACTGCGCTATTCACCAACGGTGCCGGAGGTGTAACAGCCAACGTAGAAGGCTTGGGCGCCATCGCAGTCAAGCGCGGCGGCGACACTGGGCTGGTTGACCTCGATCCTGGCGATATTAAGGCCGGTTCGCTGTACGACCTCAACTTCGACGGCACCTATTTCCAGCTGGGCGGTGGTGTAGGCGGCGGCAAGGCCTTTGAGCGCTTTTCGTTCGTGGCCGGCGTAGGTCAAAACGAATTCACCTTTCCGCATGTCCCTGGCAGTGTCATTGCTCTGCGTAACGGTCGGGAAATCTACGACTTCACGTCAGCCGTGGATGGCTCTAAAGCTACCCTGGCCATCCCCTGCAACATTGACGACAGAATTGAGTTTCTGGCGTTCAAGTCGTTCAAGGTAGCGGACGCCTACACCAAAGCCGAAATTGACGCGCTGCTGCTCACTGCTGGCGCCATGCCTGTCGGTTCCATGTTGCCGATGCCGACCGCCATAGTTCCACCTGGTTATCTTGAAATTGATGGCAGTGTGAAGAGCATTGCGGTCTATCCAGACTTGGCGGCTTACCTGGGGACAGCGTTCAACAAGGGTGACGAGGGCGCTGGGAACTTTCGATTGCCAGAATCGCGCGCCGAATTCCTGCGTGGCTGGGACCATGGGCGCGGCGTTGATGCTGGTCGTGCAATCGGTAGTTGGCAGAAAGGTTCGCTGCAATCCTTCGACCCTTCCACCGCCCAAGCAGCCGTAACCGGGTTGTGGCATAACGCGGCTGACGTTAACGTCGATGCGCTGCATGGCCTTGATAAATTGGTTGTCGCAGATTATCCGGTTAGCCAGGCAGTCGGTGTCGCTTCTGGTACGACAAACGCCGCCGGCGTTGGTTTGGGTGTGACACGGCCACGCAACTTGGCGGTGATGTGGTGCATCAAGGCCTGGAACGCGCCTATCAATCAGGGAAACATTGATATTGCTGCCCTTGCGGCTGACGCGGAAGCAAGCAAAGCGCTCGGCGTTGCTGGGACTCATAAAAAGCTGAGAGCTTCGGCCACCGGTACAAGTGCAATTGTCACCGTTACTGCGGATCAGTTGATTGTCGGTAACGCATTTGATCGAAAATCTCTAAGCGGCGTAAACCTGTCGATCAGCACTGCGGTAGTCGGGGTAAACGGTCTCGATGTTGGCCCGGTGGTTGGTGCTACCTGGTACGCCATTTGGGTAGTTTGGGACGGTGTGACCATAACCGGTCGGCTATCACTTTCGGCCACCGGGCCTTCCGTTCCAGCGGACTATCTGACCGCCCGAGTCGGCTGGATTCGTACCGACAACACGGCCAATAAGTACCCACTGTCATTTGGTCAGGTCGGTAGAACCATCCTTTATGACCTAAGCGCCAACCTTCTAGGCAATCCCGTTATCGCGACAGGCGTAGCAGGAAATATTGCGGGAAGTCCTGCCGGCTGGGTAGAGGCCTCGCTTGTAGCCGTTGTCCCGCCGACTGCCATAAAACTTAGCTGTTATCTGGGGAACTCGATTGGTTCCGGTACCGGCATTGTTGCGCCTACCAACAAGTGGGGTGGTGTCGGGAGTTCTGTCAGCACGCCGTTCATTGTTTCCGCTGGCAGTGCAGCCCCGCAATCGATAACAGCCGACTTCGCGCTTATGGATCGCAAGATGTACTACGCCTCTAACGTCGCGTCGATGACCTTAAACTGCTTGGGCTGGGAGGACGACATTTAATGTCATTCGCAATTAGAAATGATGGTTTAGGCGCTCGCCGCGTAGATGGTCCCGAGGATCTTTTACCTGGTGAGTATTTCAGCGCCGAAATGCCCACTGACACCTCAGCTAAGGACCGGGCGATTGCGTGGGGGTCGATTAAAGCCGAGCGTGATCGCCGCACAGTGGCGGGTTTCAACGTCGGCGGCAAATGGGTGCATTCGGACACGTTCAGTCGTAGCCAATGGCTGGGTTTGAAGGACAACGCCCGTGACGCTCTGACTGCGGGCGGGGGCATGGGTGACACGCTGACCGACAGGCAGGGCGAGCCTATTGCCTGGAAGTTGCTGGACGGGACGTTTGCCCTCGTAACGGCACAGATGGCATTCGACGTGGTGGCCGCCGTGACGTGTTCTGACATGGATATTTTCAAGGTAGCCGAGCAGCACAACGCCGCCATGCTCACCTCTGCCAATCCCGCCGCCTACGACTACAGCACCAACTGGCCTCAAACCTATGAAGAATGGGCCGCCTCCCAGGAGATTGAACAATGAGTCGCGCCGACGATTTAGCCGATATCGAGAGCGGCCTGCTCGCCATGCGCGGGCTGAACAACGCCGTTATCACCGCCGCCAAGGTGCTCACCAACGACGAGACGGGCTTTCTGCTGGTGGATGCAACCGCCGCAGGATTCACCCTGACCTTGCCGCCAGCGAACCGCGCGATGGATGTCCGCGTGCAGCGCGTGGACAACGGTGGCAACCGCCTGGTGATCCAGGCGGCTGGCGCTGAAAGAATCCTGTTTCACACGCACCTTTCGCCTACGGGCTATCCGTTCTTTGTGCTGATGGGCGCCGGGGACTTTTGGCACTTGCGCAGTGACAGCAATGGGAGCTGGCGCGTGCTCGACCGTCTGGACGCCACGCCACTTGGACGCCCTGTGTTTGAAACCACCACCGCGTTCCAGCCGGGTGGCTGGGCCGCCCATAACGGGTTCATCTACAACCGCGCGGAGTGGCCATGGGTTTGGGATCACGCGCAGGCGTCGGGGATGCTGACCACCGAAGCGCTGCGCGCCGGCAAGGAAGGTATGTGGACGCAAGGCGATGGCGCCTCGACGTTCCGCAGTCCAGAGGGTCGCGGCGAATTCATGCGGATGCTCGATGAATCTCGCGGGATTGACGCAGCGCGGGTAGCTGGTAGCGCGCAGATTGGCAGTTTCCTACCTGGCGATAACAACGCCGCGGATGAAGTGATTTACGTCCATACCTCCGGCGATAAGGCCGGCTTGGGCTGGGACACATTCACTGGGGCGCCTGCTTCGGGTTCTGTGCGGTACATGTCGGCTTCTGGAATATCCACCGCAGACCCGACACCGATTTCTTTGCATGGCGGCGCCGCTCGCCCTCGAAACATCGCCTATCCAGGCCGAATCAAACTGATCTGAGGTGTCTATGAGTGCAATTTATTTGATTGGCCTGGCTGGCGTTCTATCTGGTCCTGTGACGCTGGTTGTGGTGCCCGGCATTGGTTGCCAGATGCCAGACAACGGTATCGAGTTGCCCGGCATTCTGCCTGAGCCGGCAGAGGGTTTTGTGTGGGCGCTGGTAGAAGGCGAGCCGGTGTTGCTGGCGGATCATCGCGGGGTGGTCTACAGCACCGCCACCGGCGAGCCTGAGTTATTCAATGAGTTGGGTGAGTTGCCAGCCGGACTTACGCTCGATCCGCGCCCATCGCCAGCACATGCGTGGACTGAGGGGCAATGGCAGATCAGCGCCGAACTGGTGACGCAACTTCACGCCGAAGCCGAGGCGCAAGCCTGGGAACTGATCAAGGCCGACCGTGACCGCCGCAAGGAAGCCGGGTTTAAGGTCGGCAACGAATGGGTGCATTCCGACCTGTTCAGCCGTAGCCAGTGGCTGGGCCTGAAAGACAACGCTCGCGACACTCTGGCCGCTGGTGGATCGATGGAGAGCGCCCTACTCGACAGCGAAGGCGGGCCAATTGTTTGGAAAATGCTGGACGGCTCGTTTGTGCCTGTAACCGCACAAATGGCCTTCGATGTGGTGGCGGCGGTGACTCGCTCCGACATGGCGATTTTCAAGGTGGCCGAGCAACACAACGCGGCCATGCGCGCAGCGGCGGACCCGGCGGCCTATGACTTCACCACCGGCTGGCCTCAAACCTATGCAGAGTCGGCAGAAATCCAGCCTGTAGACCCTGAGACAATTCCTCCTGTTGATCCTGAGCCGGAAACCGACCCGGAATCTCTCCCTGATCCAGAAGAGGAAGCCCCGCAATGATGCAATCGGTACAGCTGCTGTTCACCCGTCGCCGCATGATCGGCAGCCTACTGATTCGGGGCATCACTTGGTCTGCCTTCAGTCACGTCGAAATCGTGATTGGCGACCAGGTGATTGGCGCCAACATGCTGGGAGGCGTCACCCTGACGCCACTCAAAGAGCGCCTGGAGAAATCCAGCTACGCCGCCCTGGTCAATTTCCCGTGCAAGGACGCGCAGGCGATCAAGAACACCGCGCTGAGCAAGCTGGGTGCGGGTTATGACTATGTTGGCCTGCTGGGCATCTTGCTGCACTCCAAGCGCCTGCAATCGAAAGATCGATTCTTCTGTTCCGAGTTCGTAGCGTGGGCGTTCAGTGAGTGCCAGGCGCCTTTGCTGCGTCCGGAACTGGGGGCGCGAATCACGCCCCAGCACCTGTGGATGTTGCCCGCCGCTGCGCAGACGTCCGGTCATCCGCCGTCGTTGCTTGCTCCGCTGCTCGATGCGGCCTAAAGAGGTTTGACATGGCTGAAATGAACGGCAGCTTTATCCAGCAGAAGGAAGCCTTCGGGTGGTACCTGCTCGACTGGTTTAACAAGCTGTACACCGATACGGCAGCGCTCAAAGAGTTCCGATCGCGGCGCCCTGCACAAGTGATGCAGTGGGCGCCGTCGCGCATGCTGGACAAAGTGGAGTCGATGCTGGCGCAGTACCGCAAGAACGAGAACGGTCCGCCCGGCGCCACCACCAAACTACCGGTGATCCTGCTGGCGACCGATGATGACTTTTTGGGTACCGGCGCCGACTGGGGCGGTCACCACACGGGTTTCGAGCGTGTGCAGATCCATGAAGGGGGCTCGTGGTACGACTATCGCCAAGACATGCACGATCGGCGTATCCAGGTGGTGATCATCGCCAGCGACGGGGATACCGCCAAGTCGCTGGCGGCGCAGCTCAGCGCTTACATGCAGGAGCCGCATCACCGCTACATGGATGCCAAATACACGTTTGGTCAGTACGACATTCCGGCGCCGATGCAGCTGGAGACGAAGCGTATCGACTGGATGCGGGTTGAGACTGACCAGAAGAACATGAAGATTCTGGCCGCCGACGTGGCGCTCAAGTGCGTGGTGCCGATTCTGCGCGCCCCGGGCGAGGGCGAGCCAAACGACGGCACCACCAACATTCCGCCAGGCTACCCGGTGGTGAGCAAATTGCACGTCCGCCAGCGTATGGGCCATAACTTCACAGAACTGGTGGACGGCGATGAACGTCTATCTCAGTGAAAACGGTGACCAGCTGCCCACGGACGTGGTGATTCGCTGGGTGAACCGATCGGACCTTACGCCGGTACCGCGCAGCCTGGAATTCACGGTGAAGCTGATCGATGGCGTGGAAGCCAAGCTGAAGCGCGGCACCATTGTTTGGTCTGGCCGGGAAAATCTCCCGTACAAGATCGTCAAAACCCACAAAGAGCCGCCCAAGGGTGAGGTGCAGGGTAAAAGCCAGCAACAGGCGATGAGTGTTATCGCCTTGCTGGCCAGCTGCGCGCCACTGGCCGAAGCGTTGAAACAGGCCGTGGTTCTG
The DNA here is from genome assembly GCF_019145495.1 of Pseudomonas azerbaijanoccidentalis. Taxonomy (GTDB): domain Bacteria; phylum Pseudomonadota; class Gammaproteobacteria; order Pseudomonadales; family Pseudomonadaceae; genus Aquipseudomonas; species Aquipseudomonas azerbaijanoccidentalis. The sequence goes on from NZ_JAHSTU010000014.1 coordinate 72,133, forward strand.
CGGGATACGCCTTTTTCCAACGTCCTGCGAAGCTGTGGCGCTTTCCTGCGCATAGGCAGCGACTTCGCGGTGCCTCGGTTCACCTGCTTTCGTGGGCGCCAGCCCAGCTACAGCGTGGCCAGGGTGTTGCAGGAAGAGGGCGCCGCACTGGTGATGATCGGCGGGAAGTTGCAGGTGATGCGCCTTACCGATATCGCCAAGCAGGAACCCGTCGACGACATTGGCCAAGTGGACTCAAGCGCAAAGATCGACAGTGAGTTTCTTGAGCTTCAGCAGATCCCGAGCTTCTACAGCGTGGATGACACCGGCGCGATCGTTACCGGGCAAATGGGAGAGTCCCGTGTGATCAGCTTCATGCCGCGGGGCGATCAGCGCCAACTGCGCAATGCGTCTTGCGTGCTGGTGCGCAGTAAAACCGTCGACTCTCAGCAGTGCCAGCAAATCCAAGCTGGCCATGTGCTGACGGTGGGCGGGGAGAACCTAGTGGTCATCACCGCCGCCCATGCCGCGATCCAGAAGACGGGCGCCATGGAGAGCTACAGCCGTTTGTGGCTGGGGAGTCTGGTCAATGCTGCCTAATTACCTGCCGGGCTTTGTGGAGGCGGTCACGGACAACCGGGAGCGTCGGGAGATTCGCGTGTCGTTCGCTCCATACACCGATGGCGCCAGTGAGTGGCCGATTGCAGAAATGTCCTACCCAATGGGCGACGACTCGCGCGGTACCGAGATCCGCATTGTGCCGGGCATGCCGGTCTGGCTGGCGTTTCGTGGTGGTGATGAGCGGTACCCGATCATTGTCGGTAACCGCCCGGTGAACACCGGCAACGAACAGAGCACCCGGCGCTGGAATCACGACAACTTTGAATTCAACGCCGACAAAGACTTTACCGTCAACGCTGGCCAGCACATCACCATCACTGCCGCGGCGTCTATCACGCTGGCGGTGGGCGGGACGTCGCTAAAGCTGACCCCGGAGACGATCGCCAAAATTGCAGCGGCGCACAACATAAAAGGGCCTGTGACGCAGACCGGCGGCGATATCACCAGCGATGGCATCAGCGTTCAAGAGCACCCGCACCGCGACAGTATGAACGGCCAGACCAGTCCGCCGCTGCCGTCATAGTCGGGGTTTGGTGATTGCGGGAGCGTACTACCGTCTGTCGGGAGAGCCCGCAGTATGGGGGCTGTAGAGAGGCGCAATGTCCGGGGATATTTACGGATAAAACTGTTGTTTTATACAGGCTGTACAAATTGCCACTATAGCGCGCCGATCATTTTCACGAGTATTCTGCGCGTCAGATACGACAAGACCCGCTATAAGCGGGTCTTGAAGGGCTACGCGGAGGTGCAAACTCCCTTAGCCTGGAGTCGAGGGGAATCTCTGCTGTGGCGGCGGGGAAGCTCGACTCTGTAGGCCCAATTTTGGCGCGAATGAGCGTCAATGTCTACAGGTCCGCCCCCTCACTCATCGAGCAGTCGCGCTTTTTTGCGCGCCCGAGCTGTTTTCGTGCGCGCAAAATGGACGTAAGCGTATGCGATTGGTGGGGTTGGATATCAAGCGTTTGTTACCCACTTTTGCGACTGTACGGCCCAATGGGGATTCATTGCACAGGGCCGACCGTGCGACGCGCTTCACGCCTTCCCAGGCTCGCAACTTGGGGGCATTACCATGTGGGCAAGGGGAATAGACCGGCACCACGTTAAAAACGCCGCGGGGACCATCCAGCAGGATAAGGTCCGGTAATGCAGCAGGTCTATGAAGTGTCTACTCAGCGGGCAATGGGGGCAGGAATCTCGCCGATTCTTCCGAAAGTGAGTAGCAAGGCGGACCACTCGAAACCTTTACGGGGCCGGGAGGGCTTGCCTGTTCTGAAGCGCAGCGAAAGAACAGGCAAGCGGGAGGGGTTGCGGCGCAAAGCGCCACATTTCGCCCGGGCTTTTCCGCTTCAAAATGGCGCGTATTTCCACACTCGCCGAGATTCCCCGCCATGCCGAAAACCAATACCTTGGACTTCTCTTCGCCTGCCGGCGCTGAAAAGGCACTTCAAAAGATTGCTCAGCAGATGGGGCGTGCTGGTCAATCCGTTGTTTCCTCTGAATTCAATCAAAAACCTCGCCGCAGTTCCGATACGACCTACAGAGAAGCGTTTATCACGCTTTCCAGTGGCCAGCTGATCACGTTGCGGGTGAATGGGACTGGCGATATCTACCAGGTGTTGCTCAATGGTTCGGTAAAGCCACTCAAAGAACATACGGACACTGACAAGGCGATCGCAGAGATTGCGAGCATGGCCGAAAAGAATCAGGGTGCGTTCCAGAAAGCGCAGGCCCGTAAAGCTGTTGCGTTGCCCAAGGGAATGGGTACGACCAAACCCAAGCAAGTCGATGCCCTGGTGCAGCAGGTGAGTGAGCTGGATACGCAGATCAGTGAGCGCAAGGCTACGATCGCCGAGCTGCAATCGAAACTCGGTGTGGGCGCAATGACTGACTCGGTACCCCCACAGCTGACCGATCTCGACGACAACGCGCGTGAGGTGCTGGGACAGTTGGCCAAGGCTGACGGGCAGGCAGTCGAAGACGGTGACCTGATCAGCAAGGAAGGCCGCGACACGTTGATTGATCTCGGTCTGATCGATCGCTACACCGACAAGGGCGACAACGTGCTCAATGACAAGGGGCGCGCGTGTGTGGCCATGCTTGATTCGGCGCTGGCGCCAGCCCCTGTTGTCGGGTCGAAGTCTGGCGCTGAGCCGATGTCCTGGCTTGGGTTCAAACTCGTCAATCAGGTGTTTGTAGATGAGCTGGGGCCGATGGAAGTGCCTTCACGGTTCCAGATTGGCGCGAGCGTGTTCCTTGGGCTTGGCCAAGACGGCGACAAAATGGATATTGCCGCCAAAGTCATTGGGGCGAACTTCCGATCGTCGAAGGTTCACTACACGTTGGCGGTACCGATACAGTCTACGGGCGATCAACCCATGTATGCGGTGCTGTACGACGTCGATTCTGTGAGCGTGGCGTCTCCTGAAGAGATTCTGGATAGCGCAACACAGCCGCAACTGGTGGATTCGCTGGACGCATACAAGGCGCCTCTCCCGGTTGAGTCCGTGATGTCGCTGGCCAGCTCCTACGTTGCTGCCCGCGAACTGGCGGCGGCCACTGGCGTGATGCTCGATGACGCGTCGACCGACGGCGCAAAAGGATATCTTGAGATAGCTTTAGATATCGTCGAGAACAATGGTCCCATCCACTTGGAAGAGGGCAACATTGATCAGGCCCGCCTTGAGCTGAACATGGCCAAGTCTTTCCGGGCTGCCATTGCGATGCTCGACAGTGCCAGCGGACGTCAGATGGATGACAAAGCCCTGGACCAACTGGTGGCGATCGCCAAGGTTTCAGCCGCTTCTGAGAATGAAATCGCCGATCAGGATGCCCTGACCACATTGCTGGCGCTGTCGATGGTCGACGTTGCCGAGGGCATCTACTTCCTGAGCGAGAAAGGTCGCCAGCACCTTAACGACAACGGTATGGACGCCTATGGGGAGCCGTTCGCGGAATAGGCCTCAGAAATCGTCGAAAACATTATAAAATTATTGTTTAATGATCCTCGTCTTGTACGGGGATTATTTTATGCACGGAAAAATTGGGTTGATGCTCACAGCGAAGGCCAGCGAGGACGATTTGCAATGCGCCGATCAGATTGTGTTCACCCTAGAAGCGATCGAGCGCGGACACCTGCCGGATGAAATGTGTACACAGGAAATCGGTGAGTCGTTCGATGTCGAGAATGCAGCCCAATGCCAGCAAGTTGTACGGCACCTGTTGGACGTCGCGAGCAAGGGCAGTATTGGGCGTGCCGTCATGGGCATGCGTCTGCTGTTCGACCCGCGCAGCGCGGTGCTGGCGCCGGATTCTGACGTTCTAGAACTGCACCCAAAGCTGGTGCAGGCGTTACAGGGAGCGGAGCAGGTCAAGGCCAGTGGTTGGGTGTCATTGTCGGCGCCGGGTCAGATTCAGCCGGGAGACTTCCTCAGTTTCACCGTTGGCGGTAGTCCTGTGTGCGCAACCGCGCGGCAGGTTCTGTTCGCCGGTACCGACCGTGAGGAAATCGTCTACAACCGCCAGCGAAACCACTATTTCATCACCGCGATGGCGCTTGATGGCAGCAGCAGTCACAAGGATGTCTTTGTGCGATCGATGGCGAAGGCACGCTGATGAGTGAGGACGCACTGTCGGCTTTGGTCATCGGTTACTTGGTGGGTGGTGTCATCACCCTTATGTCAATGGACGCGCCAAGTCATGAGCGCTACTTAGCTCGTCGACTCTTTCTGTGGCCGCTGTACTGGGCTTATCTGGTCACGAAGATGGTTTTCATGTTGGCGCACGAGGTGCGGCGATGAATCTACCGCCTCTGATCAGCTCACAGCGTTACCTTAACCCCGAAACCGTCCAGCGCAAGGCGGCTACCTTCAAGCAGTTCATTGTCAGCACCGCAACCGTTGAACTGGTTGGCGTCCGGTACCGGGTATTACTCGACGGGCACCACAACTTCGCAGCGGCCAAGCTGGCGGGCGTTGAGCCGACTTGGCGCGGTCCGTCGCCCAAGATGCAGCGCTTCATCAAGCGCAGCACCAAAGACGACTTGGCGCGGTTCTTCATCAACAACCTGACCGATAGCGACTGGTATTTCATGGATACCGGCCAAGTGGTTTCTGAGCTGTTAGCCAGGGCTTAACGCTATCGCAAAGCATGCGGCGCCGATCGGCGCCGTTTGTGTTTCTGCTCCCTTCAAATAACGCTAAAAACAATAGCGATTAACTGTTAATCTTTGCTTGTAATGTCCGGGGATAGTTTTTATGCGGGTTTTGGACGTTTTAAGCGGATTTAAGGGGGCGTTATGCAGGTTAAGCGTGTTTTGAGTCGCGCCGACTACGAAAACGATTCGGCGTTTGAGCGCGACGTGGATCAGGTTGCTAAAGCGCTGGACGTGGTGGGGAAGCGTGAACTGATGTTCTCCCTGATGCGCGAGTGCCGTGGTTGCGGGAATGACGCCTCCTATGAATCCACTGAGTACGACGTGAAGCATGTCAGCGGTGAGTTTCAGCGAAAGATGGTTTGCCGTGCCTGCAATCACATCGTCCCTATCGATCGCAACGCATGTCAGTCCATTGGACGAATCGTGACGCTGTGGAACACCACCCCTTTGACGATCGAGGCCCGCCGTGTCTGATCCCCGCATCATCATGAACGCGCTATGCACCCACTTGGGGCGGTACGCCTACCGCTACGGCGACGAAATCCAGCTGCATAAGCGCATTGCCGAGGTGCTGACACTGCACGGCTTTGAGTTCGAACGTGAGCGCGTGCTGGATGCGCGCAACCGTGCGGACTTCTGGCTGGATGGTCTGGTGATCGAGGTCAAGGTAGCGGGCGGATTGTCCGAAGCGCTGCACCAGGTCGGGCGCTACATCAAGCTGCCTGACGTTACAGGCGTGATCCTTGCCGGTACACCGCGCTGGGCTGGCCAACCGCTGGTTGAGAAACCTGCATGGGAAGACAAACCGTTTCAGATGGTCAGGCTAACGAGGCAATCGCTATGAGCTACGGTCAGGTTGCCTTTGATGGGCGCTATTGGCATGTCAAATGTGAGCCACAAGTGCGATCGCGGCTCAAGCGTGTGTTTCCCCGGGCGCCGCAGGAAGCCGCTGAGGTGATCAGGTTGCTGGCCAGCGCGGAGAACAGCCGGGAGCTGCTGTGGTTCCTGCAACGCTACCCGATGGCCATGCCGCCGGAGACGGCCAGCGCTCTGGATATGCTCGCCTCACAGCATGTGCAGATGGAAACCAGCCTGGCCGACTTGTTAGCCGGTCGGAAGGCGATACCTCCGTTTGAGCTGGCAAAGCCTGCGCGCGATTACCAGCGTTTCGCAGCAACTCAAACCGAAATCCGGGGCGGACTGCTGGTGGCCGATGACCTTGGCCTGGGTAAGACAGTTACCGCGATGTGCCTGATGGCCGTTGCGGGGAACTTGCCCGCGGTCGTCGTGTACCCCGCATCGTTACCAAACCACTGGCCGGAAAAACTTGCCGAGTTCCTGCCCAATCTGCGCGTGCATCACGTCAACAGTGGCAAGCCCTACGATTTGATCAAGAAGCCTGGGCAACGTCGAAAAGACCTGTGGGATACGCTGCCGGATGTCATCCTGGTGAGCTATCACAAGCTACGTGGCTGGGCGGAAGTGCTGGGCGAAATTGCGCAGTACGCTGTGTTTGAAGAGTGCCAGCAGCTACGAAACCCGGACAGCGAAATCTACCGGGCGTGTCAGTACCTTGCAGCACACGTCAACCTGCGAATGGGGCTCACGGCGACACCGATCTACAACTACGGCGGCGAGTTCTATTTCGTTGTGAATGTGCTGACCCCTGACGCCTTGGGCGGTTGGGATGAGTTTCTGCGCGAATGGTGTGAGCGGGACAACGATGGTAAGCCACGCCTGAAGGACTCCATCGCGTTCGGCGAGTACCTGCGACGTGAAGGCATCATGCTGCGTCGTACCCGTCGAGAGGTGGGGCGTGAGCTGCCTGCTCTGTCGAAGATCGCACACGAGATTGAATTTGACGCCAAGGTGATGGATAGCATCGCCGGGGATGCCATCGCGCTGGCCAAGACCATCATGGCCGCCAACGAACAGCACCGCGGCCAGAAGATGAAGGCCGCCGGGGATCTGGATTTGTTGGTGCGCCATGCGACCGGCGTGGCTAAAGCGCCCCATGTCGCCGATTTTGTAAAGCTGCTGCTCGAAACAGAACAGCGAGTGATGCTGTTCGGCTGGCACCGCGACGTGTACGAAATCTGGAAAGAGCGGCTGGCCGAGTTCAACCCGGTTATGTACACCGGCAGCGAGTCCGCCAACCAGAAACAAGCTGCCAAAGAAGCATTCGTCAACGGCGACAGTCGCGTGATGCTAATCAGTCTGCGCGCTGGCGCCGGTGTCGACGGCTTGCAGCACGGATGTAGCACCGTTGTATTCGGCGAGCTGGATTGGTCGCCGGGCGTGCATGAACAGTGCATGGGGCGCTTGCACCGCGACGGGCAGACCGAGCCTGTCATGGCGTACTACCTCCTTTCTGATGAAGGCAGCGACCCGATCGTGTCTGACGTGCTGGGTGTCAAGCGAGAGCAGATCGAGGGCGTGCGCAACCCGCAGGACGATCTTCTGCAACGCCTGGACGTGGGCGAAAACCACCTGCGATCGCTGGCAGAAAAATACCTCAAGGACAACAACGTGGTGCTGCCAGCAGCTGAGCCAGCAACGCCTATTCGCAAGCAATTGGAGTTGGTATGAAGACACTGAGCATTCGCCAGCCTTGGGCGTGGTTGATCATCCATGGCGGCAAGGACATTGAAAACCGGTCATGGCTCACGAAGTTTCGCGGGCGGTTCCTGGTGCATGCGTCAAAGGGCATGACAAAGCAGGAATATGCCGATGCAGCCGAATACGCCCAGCGCTTGGGTGTGACCGTTCCACCGGCGGCTGAGCTTCTGCGTGGGGGCATCATTGGATCGGTTGAAGCAATAGGCAGCGACATCAGCCACCCATCGCCCTGGTACATGCCAGGGAACAAGGCCATCGTTTTGCGGGATCCACGCCCGCTCCCATTCATCAGCGTAAACGGGCGCCTGGGGTTCTTTGACGTCCCTTGCGCCATCCCTGAAACTCACAAAGAGTGCCTGCCCAAATGAAAGCCCCGATCTACTGCCGCACAAGTGGCCAACGCGTTGGCGGCTGCGCCTGCTACCGTTGCCGTCCTACCGAACAGAAAAGTAAACCGCTTGCTGGATTGCGCGTAGCCGACAAGAAAGCCACCTAAATCCATGCCCTTCAGGGATTTAATAGTTTTAATGGGCTTTATATCTAAGATTTGGGCGTTGTTAATAAATGACTTCAGGCTATACGGCACCTGCTTTTGCGCCTGTGCACAAACCTGTGGGCGGGTGGGTAAATTACTGAAAAGGGTGTGTGAATTACGGCAGATGGTGGGTGAACTACGCCTTTGGGTGGGTAAATTACGCGTTTACAGGTGTCGGGTGGGTAAATTACGGGATTTAGTGCTTTGGCCTGTGGACAGGTGTGTAAATTACGCCGGCTGCCCCTGTAATCATTGGCTTTTGTGAGCGATGGTTCTTCAAATCCCGTAATTTACCCACCCGTCTAAAACCACACTTTCGTATCTCGTTTTTGGCAAAACCCTTATTATCTGTGCGGCACCTGGCTGCCTTGTGATAAGGCAGGCCGATTCACTTTTGACGGGACTCTACATGCGACCTGATAAATCCCCCGGGGTAGCTCCCAACAGGAACGCGCAGAAGATCGCGGATATGCAGCAGCGGGCAGCCCAGGCTGATCTGTTGGGGCCTGATGAGCAGCCGCAGGTTGAGCCGGCACCAGCGCCCGCGCCCGCTGAGACTGATCCAGGTTCAACACCAGCCAAAGCGAGCCGCCGCAAGAAAGCGATCGGTGCGGTTCAGGGGGATTTCTTCACGCCATTGCTATACGACGTAGGCGCCCGTGACAGCCGTGGGGTCATGGACGTGGCTGTGTTCCGGCTCTCAAAGAAAGACAAGCGCGCAAACTCGGTTATCCGGTACGAGCTGCCCGACGGTTTTGTTGAAGTGTCGTCAGGCCCGCACGGCATGGCTTCTGTGTGGGACTACGACATAGTGTTGATGGCGGTATCTCACTTGACCGAGGCGATGAACCGCTATCGTGACGGCAAGGGTGAGAAGCCTTCGCAGACGTTCCTCCCGCACATTGGCGACGTCCTCAAGTTTTGCCGCAAGGACAACGGCGGTAACCAGAAAGACGCGGTGGCTGGGGCGTTGCAACGTCTCATGACGACGTTTGTAGGGATCGAGCGCACCAACATGCTGCGCGGCCAGCTGCGCACTGTCACTGAGGGCGAGAACCTGGTGGGGCCGAGCAAGGTCATCAGTAATGCAAAGACCGGCAAAATTGAGTATGTCGAGATCAAGCTTGCTGACTGGATGTACAACGAGATCACCCAAGGTACGAAGCCGGATGTTCTCACGGTGCACCCGGACTACTTCCTGCGCGAATCTGGCGTTGGCCGTTTCGTCTATCGCTTGGCGCGCAAGGCGGCAGGCAAGGACTCTGCTGTATGGGGCTTCAAGACGATCTATGACCGTAGCGGTAGTAACGGCACCCTCAAGGAGTTCAACAGGCTGCTACGCGAGCTGATCGCCGATGACGACTTACCAGAGTATTCGCTTGCCGAAGAGCCAGGTAAGGATGGACCGATGTTGCGCATGGTCCACCGGTCACAAGGCGATAAGTGGAAGGAAGCGCCCGCTTCAGACGGTGATTAAGTCAAACCACTCATCCATCACCGAATCAACGGCAGATATCGCCAGCTGGCGTTGCTGGAAATGCACCAGCGCCAGCACCGCCACTTCCCCATTGGTTAGATCCGCGTGGAGTCGATACTTTTGCCCGCGATCGTCCACACCGTCTGTTTCAATCCGCGGTGAAAATCGGGCGGCCTCATCCCCTAGTTTTACTGTCTCGTTGCCTTCCGCGACCTGGTAATCCCGAATCGCCTGCGCCCAATGATCCTCAGTGAAAAGGCAGTCATAGGCATCGGTGCGCGTGTTGGTGACGAAGGCGTACCCCTCATCAGCGACCTCCCGAAAATCTCGAGTCTTTTTAGCGATCGCGAGCACCCCTGTGGCTGGGTCCAGGAGGGCCAGCAATGTCACGCTGTCGCCACTGTATCCACTGACTGAAGCCATGATTTTCATGTACACCTCAAAATAAACAATAAAACGCTAATGTTTTGCTTGTGCAATAAACATAAAAATTATAACTTTATTTCGCCGAAGGTTGCGGCCTAAACGAAAGGGAAAAAGTTATGCGCAAGATTACCGAGCGATTGCCTAAGCCGTTCCTGATGGGTTTGCTGACGGCAGGGTTGGTGTATGCGGTGGGTTGGGTCGGGGAAACCGATTACCAGCAAGCCGTGGCCAGTCAGAAGATGTATTGCGAAATGTCGGCGCGCGGCGCCTGGCCGCCGCGCCCTGAGCTGAACTGCCAAAAGGCTGAGACGCAGCAAGGCATTCGCCTCGTAGGCTTGTGATAAGCGCTTCCTCAAAAAGCCCCGATTCCGGGGCTTTTTCGTTCATTTGGCCAACAAAAAACTATCCCCGGACAATTTTTAGCGAAAAACAGGGTCGGAGAGGGTAAATGGTGCGCCGGCTGAAAATTGATTTATCATAATGTCACCATATCTACATTGTGCAGGGCTCAACATGGCAAAACCTGAGAGAGAACAGGCGCTTAAAGGCGGTAAAAAGCGAATGGGCAGGCCTGTCTCCAATGTTGAAGCAAAAGAGCGCATGACCTTCTGGATGCTGACGGCGCTGGTTTTCAAGTTGCGGGCTCTGGCTTTTGAAAAAAAGGTTCCTTACTCCACGGCATTCAACGACATGGTGCGCAATGCCCCGGAGCCGGTTATTGAAATCGGCGAGGATCAATTGCCCAAGAAGGTGGCGAAGTACTCAAGCGCCGATGAGCGTGGCCTTGA
>NZ_JAHSTU010000015.1 GCF_019145495.1 Pseudomonas azerbaijanoccidentalis
ACACCTGAGATTTGCCGTCAACCACTATTTACGCCTTTTTGGCAGAAGAGGCCTTTTTAGGCATTAATCGCGGGATTCGGCGCGCTAACGGCGGTAGCCGCAGCACCAGTAGCAGCGCACCTACAAATGCGTAGATAGCCCACTCCTTCAGATCGGCGCGCACTATCCACAACATATGCAGCAATCCGAGCCCGAGAATCACATAAACCAGCCGATGCAATTTCTTCCAGCGTGCGCCCAATCGCCTCTGGCTGTATCGGTTGGATGTCACCGCCAGCGCCAGCAAACACAGAAAGCCCAGCACACCCACAATGATGTACGGACGCTTGCGCAATTCGACGCCCAGCTGTGACCAGTCAAACCCTAGGATGAATGCCAAATACGCACTCAAGTGCAGAACGACATAAGCGAAGCACCAAAGGCCCAACTGCCGCCGGACGGCAATCCACCCCGCCCAGCCGGTGAGTTTCAGCATTGGCGTCATGCTCAATGTAACGAGCAACAGAACCAGCGTCCCTAACCCCAACCGATCTACCAACACTTTGCCGGGATCAGGTCCCAGCGCATCCCCCCACGCCTGATACAACCAAAGCAACGGCCACACCATCGCCGCAATGAACACACCGACACGCCAAAGCGGATATCGCATCAGTAATTCTTCCGCAGATCGAGCCCTGTATAGAGAGAAGCAACCTCATCGGCGTAACCGTTGAACATTTGCGTGTCGCGTACATTCGGCTTGAACAGGCCACTCGGCAAGCGCCGCTCATGCGCCTGCGTCCAGCGTGGATGGTCAACCGTAGGATTCACATTTGCGTAGAAGCCATACTCGTCCGAGGCAATGCTCTGCCAAGTGGTTTTGGGCTGCTCGCTAACCAGGCTGATCCGCACAATGGACTTGATGCTTTTGAATCCATACTTCCACGGCACGACCAAACGTAGCGGAGCCCCGTTCTGGTTGGGCAGTTCGCGTCCGTACATCCCCACCGCTAGAATCGCTAAAGGATTCATGGCTTCATCCAGTCGCAGCCCTTCTATATAAGGCCAGTCGATCAAGGCAAACCCGGAGCGCTGCCCCGGCATGCTTTTCGGGTCTTGCAGCGTTTCGAAGCGGATGAACTTGGCCTTGGAGGTTGGCTCGACCTCCTTGAGCAACGCCGAAAGAGGAAACCCGATCCAGGGAATAACCATCGACCATGCCTCCACGCAACGAAGACGGTAGATGCGCTCCTCCAATTGATAAGGCTTCATGAAGTCCTCCAGCGCATATCGCCCTGGCTTACCCACCTCCCCGTCCACAACCACAGTCCACGGCTCAGTCTTCAGCGACCCGGCATTGGCTGCCGGGTCACCTTTATCGGTACCGAACTCATAGAAGTTGTTGTAGTGGGTCGCATCCTTGAAGGGCGTGATTGCTTCATCCTTAACGTTAACCGCCCCCCATTTGGTGGAAGGAAGCTTTTCGCTGAACCAGGAAGGCGCCTTGCCAGGCTCAACATCTGGATACCGCGCCGTTTCATCGGCCACCGCCCATCGAGGCAGACCGCTCACGGCCAGTCCGGCAACGGCAGCACCCAATACATTGCGTCGAGAAAGATAGAAGGATTCAGGCGTGACGTCCGACTCATGGCAATCGGACGCTTTGGGGATTTTGATCAGCATGGCCACTCCGCAGCATTGGAGAACAGATGCACCAACAGACTGCGGAGTATGAGGGAAATTACATCACTCGACGCTTTTGCGCCGACGAAGATGCAACAAGTACTGCACCGGCCCCGAGGCCGCATAGGCGAGGAACACCAACAGCAGAATGCGCGGCGGGTCACTGAACACGACCGCAAACACCAATACGACAGCAAGGATGGCCACGAAAGGTACGCGCCCTTTCAGATCCAGTTCCTTGAAGCTGTTGTACTTGATGTTGCTGACCATCAGCATGCCGGCCGCTGCAACCATCAGCGCCACCAGGAAGGACATTTTGGAGCCCTGGATGCCGTAGTCGCTGAACGCCCAGACAATCCCGGCCACAACACCCGCGGCAGCCGGGCTGGCCAAACCGATGAAGTAGCGCTTGTCGGCGGTGCCGACCTGGGTGTTGAAGCGCGCCAGACGCAATGCCGCGCCCGCCACATAGATGAAGGCAACCATCCAGCCAACCTTGCCCATGTCACCCAGAGCCCAGCCAAACGCCAGCAATGCGGGTGCTACGCCGAAAGCGACCATGTCCGACAGCGAGTCGTACTCGGCACCGAAGGCGCTTTGAGTGTTGGTCATGCGGGCAACCCGGCCATCAAGGCCGTCGAGCACCATGGCCACAAAGATGGCGATGGCAGCAAACGCGAAGTACTTGCTTGCGCTCACGGAGTCGCCAGCGCTCAAGGCGGCCTGCGCACTCATCGAGTTGATGATGGAGTAGAACCCTGCGAACAGGTTCGCAGTGGTGAACAGATTCGGCAGAAGATAGATACCACGATGCCGGACTTTACGGCCTTCAGCGTCATGCCCTTCTTCGACATGCTCATCGATGGGCAGCAGGCTTTCGGCGTCAGAGGCCTGGTTTGGCTCTTCGGGACGTTCGCTCATGGACAATACCTTGCAACGGGGTGGAAAGTTTCGACAGGTGTCTGCGACAACGGTTCGCATCGCAAACGATGCAGCTTTATACCAGAACCGGCGTTCCAAACGAAAAAACGCGGCCTAAGCCGCGTTTTTCGTACAAGCGCGTGACTTAGTTTTTGGCTTTGTCGACGATCTTGTTGGCACCGATCCACGGCATCATGGAGCGCAGTTGCTCGCCGATGATTTCGATACCGTGAGCGGCGTTGTTACGACGCTTGGCGGTCATCGAAGGATAGCCGGTAGCGCCTTCGCTGATGAACATCTTGGCGTATTCGCCGTCCTGAATACGTTTCAGGGCGTTGCGCATGGCCTGACGGGATTCGGCGTTGATGACTTCCGGGCCGGTCACGTACTCGCCGTATTCGGCGTTGTTGGAGATCGAGTAGTTCATGTTGGCGATACCGCCTTCGTACATGAGGTCAACGATCAGTTTCAGTTCGTGCAGGCATTCGAAGTAGGCCATTTCCGGCGCGTAGCCAGCTTCAACCAGAGTTTCGAAACCGGCTTTTACCAGTTCAACGGTACCGCCGCACAGAACGGCTTGTTCGCCGAACAGGTCGGTTTCAGTCTCGTCCTTGAAGGTGGTTTCGATGATGCCGGTACGACCGCCACCAACGCCTGCCGCGTAGGACAGTGCAACGTTTTTGGCGTTGCCCGAAGCGTCCTGGTAGATAGCGATCAGGTCAGGGATACCGCCGCCCTTCACGAATTCGGAACGTACGGTGTGGCCTGGAGCCTTCGGCGCGATCATGATCACGTCGAGGTCAGCGCGCGGCACAACCTGGTTGTAGTGGATCGCGAAACCGTGGGAGAAGGCCAGGGTGGCGCCCTTCTTGATGTTCGGTTCGATTTCGTTTTTGTACAGGGAGGACTGGAACTCGTCCGGGGTCAGGATCATGACCAGGTCGGCAGCTGCAACGGCGGAAGCAACGTCGGTCACTTTCAGGCCATGGGCTTCTGCCTTGGCAACGGTAGCCGAACCTTTACGCAGGCCAACGGTAACGTCTACGCCGGAGTCTTTCAGGTTGCACGCTTGAGCGTGGCCCTGGGAACCGTAACCGATGATGGCTACTTTCTTGCCCTGGATGATCGACAGGTCGCAGTCTTTATCGTAGAAAACTTTCATGAATTTCCCCTATATCAGGCCGTTCAGGCCATTCGCTAATTTGGTTTAGATGCTGAGTACTTTGTCGCCGCGGGCAATACCGGTGACGCCACTGCGGACGGTCTCCAGAATCGAAGCGGTGCCAATGGACTGAATGAAGCTGTCGAGCTTGTCGCTGGTACCGGTCAGTTGAACGGTATAAACGCTGGCGCTGACATCGACGATCTGTCCACGATAAATATCGGTGGTGCGTTTGATCTCGGCGCGCTGGGCACCGGTGGCCTTGACCTTGACCAGCATCAGTTCGCGCTCGATGTGAGCACTCTCCGACAAGTCGACCAGTTTTACCACTTCGATCAATTTGTTCAGGTTCTTGGTGATCTGTTCGATGACTTCATCGTGACCAACCGTGGTCAACGTCAGACGCGACAGGGTCGGATCTTCGGTTGGCGCCACAGTCAGGCTTTCGATGTTGTAGTTGCGCTGCGAGAACAGGCCAACCACACGAGACAGAGCGCCCGGTTCGTTTTCCAGAAGCAAGGAAATAATGTGCCGCATGATTAGGTACGCTCCGTCTTGCTCAGCCACATATCGCGCATGGAGCCGTCTTTGATTTGCATCGGATAGACGTGCTCGCTGGTGTCGACCGAAATATCGATCACCACCAGGCGATCTTTCATGGCAAACGCCTCTTCCATCTTCGACTTCAAATCTTTCGAATCGGTGATGCGCACACCAACGTGACCATAAGCCTCCGCCAGCTTGACGAAATCAGGCAGCGATTCCATATAGGAATGAGAGTGACGGCTGCCGTAGCTCATGTCCTGCCACTGGCGAACCATGCCCAACACACCGTTGTTCAGGATGACGATTTTCACCGGCAAACCGTATTGCAGGCAGGTCGACAGCTCCTGAATGTTCATCTGGATGCTGCCCTCGCCCGTTACGCAGGCGACGTCATCATCCGGGAAGCTCAACTTGATGCCCATGGCTGCCGGAAAACCGAAGCCCATGGTGCCCAGACCACCGGAGTTGATCCAGCGGTTCGGCTTGTTGAACTTGTAGTACTGCGCCGCGAACATCTGATGCTGACCCACGTCGGAAGCTACAAAGGCGTCGCCCTTGGTCACTTCACACAGGGTCTCGATCACAGCCTGCGGTTTGATGACGCTGCCGTCGCCCTTGTCATAAGGGAACAAGCCGCGATCACCGCGCCACTCGTCGATCTGTTTCCACCAGCTGGCAACGGACTCCTTGTTCGGGGTCTCGCCGATTTCCTTGAGGATCGCGACCATTTCGGTCAGGACGCTCTCGACCGGACCAACGATTGGCACGTCGGCCTTGATGGTCTTGGAAATCGAAGCCGGGTCGATGTCGATGTGAATGATCTTGGCGTTCGGGCAGAACTTCGAAGCGCCGTTGATCACGCGATCGTCGAAACGTGCGCCGACCGCCAGGATCACGTCAGCGTGGTGCATCGCCAGGTTGGCGGTGTAGCTGCCGTGCATGCCGAGCATGCCGATGAACTGACGGTCGGTGCCCGGGAAACCGCCCAGGCCCATCAGGGTATTGGTCACCGGCAGATTGAGCATTTTCGCCAGTTCGGTCAGCGGCGCGGAGCCACCACCCAGAATGACGCCGCCGCCCGAGTACATCACGGGACGCTTGGCCGCCAGGAGCATTTCTGCCGCCTTGCGGATTTGCCCCGAGTGACCGCGAACGGCCGGGCTGTAGGAGCGCAACTTGGCTTTTTTCGGGAAGACGTATTCGAATTTTTCGGCCGGGTTGGTCATGTCTTTCGGGATATCGACAACGACTGGACCAGGACGACCGGATTGCGCCAGGTAGAAGGCTTTCTTCATGACTTCCGGGATTTCCGACGCATGCTTGATCATGAAGCTGTGCTTCACGATCGGCCGGGAGATACCGATCATGTCGGTTTCCTGGAAGGCGTCGGTACCGACCATGGTGCTCGGCACCTGGCCGGAAATCACCACCATCGGAATGGAGTCCATGTAGGCCGTGGCAATACCGGTGATGGCGTTTGTGGCGCCAGGACCGGAAGTCACCAGTACCACACCGGCTTTACCGGTGGCACGGGCGTAACCGTCAGCCATATGGGTAGCCGCTTGCTCGTGACGAACCAGGATGTGGGTCACTTCCGGTTCTTTGAACAGGGCATCGTAGACATGAAGAAGAGCACCACCCGGGTACCCGTAGATATATTTGACGCCTTCGTCACGCAAAAAGCGGACGAGCATCTCACCGCCAGATAAAAGCTCCACGTTGCTCACCTCTAAAACGCCAGAATACCGCCCACGAAACATGGAACGGGTCTTAATAGGTTTACTTCTCAGCAGAGCATGAGCGACGGTGGTCGCCGACTACGTCAGCACTGACTGAGCAAGTATTGGGATCGTCCCAAGTGTTGCGGGCCTTTCCCACCCAGCGCGAGGTAACGCGTTGCGGGTGTAACAGGTCGGCGCTGGTGTGCGCCTCATGATCTGCTGAGTGGGTCTGCTTCTGGCAGTCCCTCTACAGCGGACTTTGGATTCTTCTGTTTCGTCCCCTTCAAGTCAAGTCGTCTATGCGCTTTATTCTAGTAACCGCATGAGAACGCAAGAAAAAACCTATAAACCCCATGTGTGTTAGCTTCAATTGCGCAACTTTTGACAAGGAATTGGCATGCGTACGCACTTCTTCATCGCCGGCCTGCTGGCCACCCTCAGCCCGCTGTCCATGGCCGCGCAGGTTTACAAATGGGTCGACGCCCAGGGCGTTACCCATTTCGATGCGCAGCCACCCCAAGGTCAGCCGGCCACGACCATCGTCACGCCCGCTGCACCCAGTGACAAGCCACTCCCTCCCGCCCATAGCGGTGCCATTGGCGATCAAAAGGCCATTGATAACAGTGTCAAAAAGCAGGTCGCCCAGCAGCAGGCGGAACTGAAAGTGTTTTGTGAACAGGCGCGAACGAACCTCGCGCAGTTGCAGAACAATCCGCGACTCAGGGAGGAAGTGGAAGGACAGTTACGCCGTCTGGATGACGCACAGCGGCAGGAACGCATTGGCGAAACACAGAAGCAAATTGCGGAAAACTGCCAGTAGCCACCTGTAGGAACCGACCAAACTCGGCTCCTACAAAGGCTCGCCGTCAGCGAGAGGCGGTGATCAGCAGATCAAATTCTTTGAGCAGCACTTGCAACTGCCGATCCTTGCCCAGGACATTGCGTCCGGCAAAGACCATTTCGGCCATTTCCTGAATACCCGACGCATTGGGCAACGGCAGATCCTGTTCGAGGATCGCCTTCATGCGCGGCAGGAAAATCCATTGCAGCCACTGCTCGAATTCCAGGGTATCGACCGAAAACGGCTCGACACTGGAAAGCGCTTCAGCCGATGGCGAAACTTCGTCCCACCATCCCTGCACCCGCAACTCCCGTTCGATCAGCAGCAGTTGATCGGCGATTTTCAGAAAGCGTGCATCCATCACGACGAAACCTTGGCTTTCTGACGAGCCAGTGCTGCACCGGAGGAGTCACCCTGCTTCTCACGCGCCTGAGCGATCAATTCCCACAGGCTCGCTTGAAGCGCCGGACGACCATTGGCGAACGTCAGGCCACGACGGGCAAATTGCTCGGCCTGTGGCGCATCACCTTGGGCCATGCGCACTTGAGCCAGTCGATAAAGCACTTGTGGCTCACGCGGAGCAACGCGCTGGGCGCGTTCCAGACTGGAGGACGCACCGTTAAGGTCGCCGCCGGCCTGTTGTTGTTGGGCGGTGGTCAACAGGGCGAGGACCGGACCGTCCAGTTGCTCGTCAGCAGACAGGCCGCCAGAGCTGGCCGACGGAATCCCGCTCGGCGTTGAAGGCATGCTGTAGCTGCCCTGGTTGATCGGTGCGGACTGAACCGGCGAGGTATCAATCGGCCCCGGTGTAATCGGCCCAGGAGTAATCGGCGTGGTGCTGATCGGCGTCGACGTCGTTGCGCCGCCACCCGGGATCATCACGACCACTCCGGTATCGCCTTGCGGAATCGCCTGCGTTTGCGATTGCACGGGACGCTTCACCGTGGTCTGACGATAACCACCGTTTGCAGAAACGCGCTCGCTGTTGGAAACCGCAGTTCCGGAGTCCACCACCGGAATCGAACCACGTTGTACTGAGGAACAACCGCTGAGCAAAGCTACGGCGGCAACCGCTGGAATCAACCACTTGTTCACTTGAAACCCTCTTTGCTTAATTCATCCAGCCTTTGACCCAATCCATCACCGACTCTGCTGGGTTTTCACCACCACAGGCGGCGCCGGGAGGCGGTTCGCTGCCGCGAATATACGGCATCTGCACGGCACCCGGGCAACCGGCATCAGAACCTTGTCCGGTACGCGAATCGACCCAGGCCTGAACGATATTGTCCGGCTGCGGCATGTCCAGGGGAAGTGGATCGGCCTTGCGCATGAAACTGGTCCAGACCTGCAACGCGCCGGTGGCGCCGGTGAACGGCGTCTTGCCGTTGTCATCGCGCCCCAACCAGACCACCGCCAGCAAATCCTGGCTGAAGCCGGCAAACCAGCTGTCTCGGGAGTCGTTACTGGTCCCTGTCTTGCCCGCGAGGGTCAAGGTTTTTGGTAACACGTTGTAAACCGAACTGCCGGTACCTTCACGCATCACCCGCTGCATGGCGCTCTGAATCAGGTAAATCGAAGCCGGGTCGAAACGCTGCTGGATCTGGAACGGGTAACGCTTGAGCGGTTCGCCCTCCGCCGTCAGTACGCTGCGAATCCCGCGCATTGGCGTATTGAAGCCACCGTTGGCGAGGGTCTGGTACATGGTTGCGACTTCGATCGGGGTCATGCCGCCCGCGCCCAGCAACATCGACGGGAAGGCCGGGAATTCGCGGGTCACCCCGAGGCGACCGAGTGTCTTGAGTACATTCGGTACACCTACCGCCAGGCCAAGGCGCGCGGTCGACAGGTTATAGGAATGCGCCAGGCCCTGATAAAGGAAGACCGTGCCATGGGACCGACGATCATAGTTCTGCGGTTTCCAGACCTGACCGTCCGCACCTTTAACCGAGAAAGATTCGTCTGACAGCCAACTGGTCAACGTGTACTGGCTCGGTTTCTCAAGCGCTGTCAGATAAACCGCAGGCTTGATCAAGGAACCGATAGGGCGCACCGCATCCAGAGCGCGGTTGAACCCGGCAAAACTGGCCTGGCGACTGCCGATCATGGCTTGAACCTCACCGGTTTCCGGGTTGGTCACGACCATGGCCGCCTCGACATCATCAGACCCTTTACGCCCGGAGAGACGCTTGAAGGTATCGTTGACCGACGCTTCGGCTTTCATCTGCAGGATCGGGTCAAAACTGGTGAAGATTCGCAGACCTTCTTCGGTCAAGTCTTCGTCGCGATAGTCTTCACGCAGTTGACGTTTGACCAGGTCAAGGAAGCCTGGGAACGAGCTGTCCGCCAATTTGCCTCGGGTTGTCACGCCTAACGGCATTTTCTTTGCCGCAGCGACCTGCTCCGCGGTGGCAACGCCCTGTTGCTCAAGCACATCGAGCACCAGATTGCGCCGCTCAAGTGCTCGCTCAGGATTGCGCCGCGGGTTGTAATAAGACGGCCCCTTGACCATGCCCACCAGCATCGCCACCTGATGCAGTTTCAATTCGGATAATGGCTGCCCGAAGAAGAACTGGCTGGCCAGACCGAAGCCATGCACCGCCCGTTGACCATCCTGACCGACGAACACTTCATTGAGGTAAGCCTCAAGAATCTCTCGCTTGTCGTAATGCAGTTCAAGCAACATCGCCATCATGGCTTCGGTGAGCTTACGGCTCAGGCTGCGCTCGCTGGTCAGGTAGAAGTTCTTGACCAGTTGTTGCGTCAGCGTACTGCCGCCCTGGGTCATTTTGCCGCCGGAGGTGTTGACGTAGACGGCTCGCGCAATCGACTTGGGCGATACGCCCCAGTGGCTGTAGAAATCCCGGTCTTCCACGGCGATCAGCGTTTCCAGCAAATACGGCGGCACCTGATCGATCTTGATCAAAATGCGGTCTTCGAGGTTCTTCGGATAAATCCCGCCGATCAACAACGGCTCCAGGCGCACCACCGATAGCTTCGAACCGTTCGTCGCCGAGAGTTCGGCAACATAGTCGCCGGAGAAGCGCACGCGCACCGGCTGCGCTTGCTCCATGCCTTCATAGAACTGGAAACCACGGGTATTCAAGTCGACAGTATTGCCGTTGACTGCCGCCGCGCCGGGGCCATTGCTCACACTTTCACGGCGATAGCCCAAGGCATCGAGCTCGGTGAGAAAGTCATCCCGGCTCAACTTTTGTCCGACGAACAGTTCGAGCGGACGCGCGTATACCTTCGCCGGAATTGTCCAGCGCTTGCCGGAAAACTTCTCTTGCACAATGGCATCGAGGTAAACGGCGAATCCAGCCAGCACTACCAGGCCGACCAGACTGAGTTTAAGGGCCCAGCCCAGCCAAGGCCGCAAGCCTCGGGAAGGTGGTTTTTTGGGGGTGCGGGGGGTTCGGGTACGAGTCATGGCGGCGGATTATACGCACTTTATTCATACTCAACAGGAGCCCTCCGAGTTTGCGTTAGGCTGGCTAGACGCCATAATGACGGCCTGAATTTTTCCAGTCTCTGAAGGATCGCCTGTGAGCCAGTCCCTGATTGCCGCCCTGCAAAACCCGGCCCTCTTCCCGCATCCCGTAGCCGGGTTCCAGCTCATCGAGACCCACATTTCCTGGGTACTGCTGACTGGCGAGTTTGCTTATAAAGTGAAGAAACCGGTGAACTTCGGCTTCCTCGACTTTACAACCCTCGACGCTCGCAAGCATTTCTGCGGCGAAGAACTGCGCCTGAACCAGCGCCTGACCGACGATCTTTATCTCGAAGTGCTGCCTGTTACCGGCAGTGTCGAAGCGCCTCAACTGGGTGGTGACGGCCCGGCCATCGAATACGTTCTGAAAATGCGCCAGTTCCCACAGTCCGGCCTGCTCAGCACCCTGCAAGCCAATGGTGAACTGACGACCGCACACATCGATGAAATGGCGGCTCAGATTGCCCGCTTCCACATCAACGCCCCGAAAGTCCCGGCCGACCATGAAGCCGGCACCCCGGACAGCGTGATGGCCCCTGTGCGTCAGAACTTCGAGCAGATCCTGCCGTTCCTCAGTGACAAGGCCGACCTTCAGCAACTCGACGCCCTGCAAGCCTGGGCTGAAAGCAGCTTCGAACGCCTCAAGCCATTGCTCGCCAAGCGCAAGGCCGACGGCTTCATCCGTGAATGCCATGGCGACATTCATTTGGGCAATGCCACGGTGATCGATGGCAAGGTCGTGATTTTCGACTGCATCGAATTCAACGAACCCTTCCGCTTCACCGATGTGTACGCCGACACCGGCTTCCTCGCCATGGACCTGGAAGACCGTGGTCTGAAGTGCCTGGCACGTCGTTTCATCAGCCAATACCTTGAGCTGACTGGCGACTATCAAGGCCTGGAACTGCTGAACTTCTATAAAGCCTACCGCGCACTGGTGCGCGCCAAGGTCGCACTGTTCAGCATGCCGGCCGATGCCACACCTGTACAACGCGCCACCAGCCTGCGCCAATACCGCAACTATGCAAACCTGGCCGAAAGCTACAGCACCATCCCTTCGCGTTTCATGGCCATCACCAACGGCGTCTCCGCGGTTGGCAAAAGCCATGTGGCCATGCGTCTGGTGGAAGCACTGGGGGCCATTCGTCTTCGCTCCGACGTAGAACGCAAACGCCTGTTCGGTGAACAGACTGTCGCGAACGACGTGCAGGCCGGCATCTACAGCAGCGATGCCAGCACCGCTACCTACAAGCGCCTGCATGAAATTGCAGCGGTGATTTTGCACGCCGGTTTCCCGGTGGTGATCGACGCGACTTACCTCAAGCGCGAGCAGCGCGACAACGCCGCCAAAGTTGCGGAAGCGACCGGCGCGCCGTTCCTGATTCTTGAGTGCAACGCCCCTCAAGCGGTCATTGAGAGCTGGCTGCAACAGCGTCAGGCAGACAAAACCGATCCGTCCGACGCCACGCTGGAAGTCATCGCGGCTCAGCAAGCCAGCCGCGAAGCCCTGACCCCTGCCGAAATCCTCTGCAGCAAACGCGTGCAAACCAATGAAAGCGGGACTCTGGACACCGTGGTGGAGCAAATTCGCCAACGCCTGCCCGGCCTGTAAGAAACTATTTCAGTCGTGAAGCCTTCACCCGCTTCACGACTGTCAAATAGTGGCACTATACTGGCGTCATAAAACCAACAGGTGATGCGACATGAGCCAGCCGAAACTTCTCGACACCCCGCTTTATGCTTTGCTGCACAAAGACGACATCACAGGTTTCAATAACGAACGACCAAAGGAAGGATCGATCGACATGGTCGGAGGCGACTTCCGGGGCTTGGACCTGCGCGAGTTGAACGCTGACGGTATCGACTTTACTGATGCCTACTTCCGGTCTGCCGATTTGCGCGGCATTGATTTTCGCAAGGCAATGCTTGAAGGCGCGAGCCTGGCCCATGCGCAGATTTCCGGTGCCTACTTTCCAGCGGAACTCAGTGCCGACGAGATTCTGATGTCGATGAACTTCGGAACTCGACTGCGCTACCGCACACGCTAGACACGTGCGTAAATTGACAAGTCCGGCGCCCCCGCTTTGCGCTGGACTCGAGCCTGTTTCCCTCTAAATCCCGCCTACTTGCAAACAAACCCTGCCCGATTTGCAGATTTTCCCGACAGCCGCCAATCGCCGCTCTTAGAAGCTTTTGCGTCGAAAACGACCAAACAATCACGCTTTTCCTACTGATGGCTACACTCCTCTGAAGCTTGCCCACGCACCATTCGGCCATCGCAAGGAGGCTTGATGAATGATGAACTGCAACACCTGAAAAATCTTGGCAAGACGTCGGCGCAGTGGCTGCATGCCGTGGGCATCCACAGCGCCTCGGACTTGCGTCGCCTGGGGGCGGTGGATGCTTATCGGGCCGTGCGCACGCGCGGATTTCGGGCGTCCAAGGTGTTGTTGTATGCGATAGAAGGCGCCCTGATGGACGTGCACTGGAACGACATTCCTGCCGAGCGTAAAGAGGCCCTGAATAAACAGCTGGAAGCCATCTCGTCGCGCCACAAGAATTGAAACAGTGCCCCTTTCATCCTGGCGCACTAAAAACGACAGACCAATATTCAATGATTACAGCGAGTTATCGATAGGGTGCGACACGAATCAGGCAAACGGTAAATCAGCTGTTGACTTGGTAATGAGAATCGCTATGATTATCACAACTGGTCGCGAGACTGGTCGATATTCTGGAAAGCCCTTGGTTCGGACTCTCAGATTATCTCCTCATCAGGCTAATCACGGTTATTTGACCCGGCTCTTGCCGGGTCTTTTTTTGCCTGTGGAAAACTCCTTCGAGCAGCTATTGGCTCCCGGCCTCCGGATAAAAACTGTCAGACAGTTTTTTCAGACTGTCAGGTAGCCGCGGCCCCAATCCCCCTACGAGCAACGTCGGATCGAGTTCAATGACCCGCCCCTCCCTGGCTGCACGAGTGGACGCCAGAATCGGATTCTCCTTGAACAGCGCGGCCCGCGCCGCGTCGCCGCTCAACGCCCTGTCGGCAAACACCAGCACATCAGGATCGAGGCTCACCAGCGATTCGTTCGAAAAGGGTTTGTAGCCGGTGTGGGTCGCCAAATTATGGCCACCGGCCCGTTGCAACAGCCAATCGGCGGCGGTGTCCTTGCCCGCAATCAGCGGTTTTCCGCCAGCATGACCGAGCAACAACAGGACACCCGGCGATGGTTGGGTCAGTTGTGCGCGGGTAACCCGGATCTTCTGCTGCTCAAGCGCCTGTTGATAAGTGGCCATTAACTGCGTTGCCCGGTCTTCGGCGCCAAGCAACTTACCGAGGTGCTGAAGGTTGCCCTGCAACGTGGGCACGTCCGCTTGCGCCGAGAACAATTCGACCCGCACGCCTGCGCTGCGTATCTGCGAAAGCACGGGTGGCGGCCCCATTTCTTCGGTGCCGACCAATATCTGCGGGCGCAAACTCAGCACGCCCTCAGCAGAAAGCTGCCGCTGATAGCCGATGCTGGGCAACGCCTTGAGGGATTCAGGATGCTGGCTGGTGGTATCGACCCCCACCAGTTTTGACTCGCCGCCCAACGCACTGACCCACTCGGAGAGCGCACCACCGGCACTGACCCACCGCTGCGGTAATTCGGCGGCGGTTGCATGATGGCTAACGAAGAGTCCGACACAGAGCGCAGCAACACGGGTACTCAGGCGCATAAACAGCTTCCTTTAGGGGTTTCCCGGGCATCGAGTCGACAAGCCAAGTATCCTGCACATCTGGCGATCGCTCTCGATTGGGCAAGGCACCATTTGATAATCACTCGCATTTTCACGTCAAGTACAAACACATCCGGTCACCCTTGCGGGACCCGAGGACCATCATGAAATTTCTGTGTACCGGCATCGAACTGGCCGATGCCAGTAGCCGCGGCTTCGAGATCGATGGCCAGAAACTCTTCGCCGTGCGCCGGGGCGGCCAGGCTTACGTATACATCAATCGGTGTCCGCACCGGGGTGTCGGGCTGGAGTGGACCCCGAATCAGTTTCTCGACCCCAGCAACAGCCTGATCCAGTGCGCCACCCACGGCGCCCTGTTTCTGATCGAGGATGGCGAATGTGTATCCGGCCCCTGCGCGGGCCAATCGCTGACCCGCGTTGCCTGCCGTGAAGACGATCAAGGGATCTGGATTAGCCTCTAATCGCCCAACAGCACGTCCAGCCGCCGATCCACCACCATTTCCTCATGGGTCAAGCTCACGCCATAGGCCAGCACTTCTACGCCGCTGGCAACCGCCTCACGCAAGGCTGCGGCGTACGCCGAGTCGATTTCAACGGCTGGACGCACGGCTTCAATGCCCGTCAGGTTCACGCAGTACAACTGCACCGCACGAATCCCGTCCCGGGCCAGATGCGCCAATTCACGCAAATGCTTGGCACCGCGCTGGGTTACTGCATCGGGAAACGCTGCGACCGGCGTGCCTTCATAACCCAGGGTGACGCTTTTGACTTCCACATAAGCCGGCCCTTGCGGGTAGTCGAGGCGAAAATCGATCCGGCTCTTTTCCTGACCGTAAGCCACTTCGCGCTTGAGTTCGGTAAAGCCGTTCAGCTCAGTGATGACACTGGCGCGCAACGCTTCTTCGATCAAACCGTTAGCCCGAGCAGTGTTCACGCAGAAATGCCGCCCGTGCGGCGTTTCGCCGATTTCCCAGGTGCCCGGCAACTTGCGCTTGGGGTCATTGGAACGGCTGAACCAGACCTGCCCACCCTCGACCTGGCAATTGAGCATCGAGCCGGTGTTAGGGCAATGAATGGTCAGCAACTCGCCGCTAACGGTTTCGATGTCGGCGAGAAAACGCTTGTATCGACGGATTAGGCGGCCTTCTTCGAGGGGAGGATGAAATCGCATCAGCCTTGCCAGCTCCGCAAGCCACGAGCGATCCGCTCCACCGCTTCCTGCAAGCGCTCAAGACTTTGCGTGTAGGCAAAGCGCACATGGTGCCCGGCCTGATAACGTCCGAAATCAAGTCCCGGAGTGAACGCCACGTGTTCGGTTTCGAGGAAATGCTTGCAGAACGCGAAGGCATCACCGCCAAACTTGCTGATATCGGCGTACAAATAGAACGCACCCTCAGGCTCTACGGCGATCCCGAAACCCAACTCTCGAAGAGCCGGCAACAGAAAGTCCCGACGACGACCGAATTCGGCGCGGCGCTCTTCGAGAATGCTGATCGTCCCTGGTTCAAAACATGCCAGGGCGGCGTGTTGAGCCATGCTCGGGGCGCTGATGTAGAGGTTTTGCGCAAGCTTTTCCAGTTCACCGACCGCGGCCTCTGGCGCAACAAGCCAACCGAGGCGCCAGCCGGTCATGCCGAAATACTTGGAAAAACTATTCAGTACGAAGGCGTTGTCATCGACTTCCAGCACACTGGCCGCATCGGTGCCGTAGGTCAGGCCATGGTAGATCTCGTCCACCACCAGATGACCGTGGCGTTCCTTGATCGCACGGGACAACCCGGCCAACTCATCACGGGTCAATATGGTCCCCGTCGGATTGGCCGGCGACGCCACCAGCGCGCCGACGCTGTCGTGATCCCAATGCCGTTCGATCAGGCCAGGGGTCAGTTGATAACGCACGTCAGGGCCGACCGGCACCAGTTGAGCGGCGCCTTCCACCAAACGCAAAAAATGCCGGTTGCACGGGTAACCCGGGTCGGCCAGCAGCCAATGCTTGCCGGGATCCACCAGTAAGGCACTGGCCAACAGCAGGGCCCCGGAACCGCCCGGTGTGATGAGGATGCGCCGTGGGTCGATGTTCAGACCGTAACGCTGCTGATAGAAACCCGAAATCGCCTCGCGCAGCTCAGGAATGCCACGGGCCGCGGTATAGCGGGTGCGGCCCGCTTCCAGCGCGGCCTGGCCCGCACGAATGATTGGCTCGGCGGTGGTGAAGTCCGGCTCGCCAATTTCCAGGTGGATGACATCGTGGCCGGCGGCCTGCAATTCATTGGCCCGCGCCAGCAGCGCCATGACATGGAAAGGTTCGATCGCGCGACTGCGGGCACTGTAGGACTGAGCCATTGGCCTTCCTTCAACGAAGAAAAGAATCGATTCTACCCAAGCACAGGAACGAGCGAGAACCTAAAGCGGTCAGAGGCCATATATACCCGGTCACAAACGACTCAAGCGGGCGCTCAAGGTTTGACTAAAATCAATAATTGAGCAGCGTACAGAGCCACCAGACAGCGCTTTGCCAGCATTTGCAGGCGCCACGGATCGCAAGCTCGACATCCGGGAGTAGCGCGGTCCGATTTGATCTGGTAAGTTCGCCCGCTTGCAGCCGCAGGGCCGGCAGGTGTCGGTGATGGAGCAATCCTGCGCAGATGGATTACAAGAGTAGAGGCGGTCTATTTCATGTCCACCCAAGCAAAGCAACAGGCAGTCCCGTCGATCAGCGGCTTCGAACCCTATAAAGAAGTCAAGGGCGAGGAGTACATGGGCAAGCCCATGCGCGCTCACTTCACCAAGGTCCTGAACAAGTGGAAACAGGACTTGATGCAGGAAGTCGACCGTACGGTTGATCACATGAAGGACGAAGCAGCCAACTTTCCGGACCCGGCAGACCGTGCCAGTCAGGAAGAAGAGTTCGCTCTCGAACTGCGAGCCCGCGATCGTGAGCGCAAGTTGATCAAAAAGATCGACAAGACGCTGCAACTGATCGAAGACGAAGAGTATGGCTGGTGCGAGTCGTGCGGCGTCGAAATCGGCGTCAAGCGCCTGGAAGCCCGCCCCACCGCCGACATGTGCGTTGACTGCAAGACCCTGGCGGAAATCAAGGAAAAGCAAGTCGGCAAATAATTGCGACTTGAACGAAGAACGGAGCGTGCGAACGCTCCGTTTTTGTTTCTGATGTTTTTTTGGCTTTAAATGCATTCATGACCGCCACCACCTCCCCCACGTATATCGGGCGCTTCGCCCCCACGCCCAGCGGCCATCTGCATTTCGGTTCGCTGGTCGCCGCATTGGCCTCGTACCTCGACGCGCGCTCGGTGGGCGGCCGCTGGTTGGTGCGCATGGAAGATCTCGATCCCCCTCGCGAAGAACCCGGCGCCCAAACGGCGATCCTCAAGGCACTGGAAAGCTATGGTTTTGAGTGGGACGGTGAAATGGTCCGCCAGAGCGATCGCCACGACGCCTATGCCGAAGTGCTCGATCGCCTGTTCAACCATGGCCTGGCCTACGCCTGCACTTGCTCGCGCAAACAACTTGAGCCGTACCAAGGCATTTATCCGGGGCTGTGCCGCAATGCCGGGCATGGCGCTGAAGGGGCGGCCATCCGGGTTCGCGTTCCCGAGCTGAACTACCATTTCATCGACCGGGTGCAAGGGGAGTTCCACCAACACCTGGGCCGCGACGTCGGCGATTTCGTGATTCGCCGCCGCGACGGGCTCTACGCCTATCAACTGGCAGTGGTGCTGGACGATGCCTGGCAAGGCATCACCGATATCGTCCGCGGAGCTGACCTGCTCGACTCCACGCCACGCCAGCTCTACTTGCAGGAACTGCTCGGCCTGCGGCAACCACGCTATCTGCATATTCCGCTGATTACCCAGCCTGATGGCAACAAGCTCGGCAAGTCCTACCGTTCACCGCCATTGACCGCCGATCAGGCCACGCCATTGTTGCTGCGAGCCTTGCGCGCACTGGGGCAGAACCCCGGCGCCGAACTGGCTCACGGCACCCCGCGGGAAGTGCTGGATTGGGGCATCGCCCACTGGGACGCCTTGCTGATCCCGCGCACACTGACCCTGCCCGAGGCGCAGCTTCAGTGATGGTGCTTGCAGTGGCGCGCCCATCCGTTACCATCGCCGCACGTTTTCGGGCACGCGCATAAAAAAGAGAGGCCGGGATGTACATCTATCGCTTGGTCCTGCTCCTGGTAGTGGGGATTTATCTGTTTTCCCCGGCCATCATGGATTGGTGGATCGACGCCACTGGCGCCTGGTATCGCCCGTATTTGCTCTGGCTGATCCTGATCGTCGTGACCTTCATCCTGCAGAGCCAAAAAGATGCCGATGAGCTTTAGCCTGACCCAGATGATCCTGATCAGTGCCGCCTACCTAGCGGTGCTGTTCGGCGTAGCCTGGATCAGTGAACGGGGCATGATCCCCCGGGCGATCATTCGCCACCCGCTCACCTACACCCTGTCGCTGGGCGTCTATGCCAGTGCCTGGGCGTTTTACGGCACGGTTGGCCTGGCGTATCAGTACGGCTACGGGTTCCTGTCCAGCTACCTGGGTGTTTCCGGTGCCTTCCTGCTCGCGCCGGTGTTGCTGTATCCGATTCTGAAGATCACTCGCACTTATCAGCTGTCGTCCCTGGCCGACCTGTTCGCGTTTCGCTTTCGCAGCACCTGGGCCGGCGCGCTGACCACGATCTTCATGCTGGTCGGCGTCTTGCCGTTGCTGGCGTTGCAGATTCAGGCGGTGGCCGACTCCATCGGTATCCTCACCCGCGAACCGGTGCAGCATCGTGTGGCCCTGAGCTTTTGCGCGCTGATTACCCTGTTCACGATTTTCTTCGGTTCCCGGCACATTGCCACCCGCGAAAAGCATGAAGGGCTGGTGTTCGCGATTGCCTTCGAATCGGTGATCAAGTTGATTGCCTTGGGCGGCGTTGGCCTCTATGCGTTGTATGGCGTGTTCGACGGCCCGCAACAGCTTGAACTGTGGCTGCTGCAAAACCAGACTGCCCTCGCCGCGCTGCACACCCCGTTGCAGGAAGGTCCGTGGCGCACGCTGTTGTTGGTGTTCTTCGCCTCGGCGATCGTGATGCCGCACATGTACCACATGACCTTCACCGAAAACCTCAACCCGCGCTCGCTGGTCAGCGCTAGCTGGGGTTTGCCGCTGTTCCTGCTGCTGATGAGCCTGGCGGTGCCGCTGATCCTGTGGGCGGGCTTGAAGCTCGGCGCTACCACCAACCCGGAATATTTCACGCTGGGCATCGGCATTGCCGCCAACAGCAAAGCGCTGGCATTGCTGGCGTATGTCGGCGGATTGTCCGCCGCCAGCGGCCTGATCATCGTCACCACCCTGGCGCTGTCGGGGATGGCGCTCAACCATTTGGTACTGCCGCTTTATCAGCCACCGGCCGAGGGCAACATCTATCGCTGGCTGAAATGGACTCGTCGGGCACTGATCGTCGCGATCATCATGGCCGGTTACGGTTTCTACCTGTTGCTGGGCGCCGAGCAAGACCTGGCCAACCTCGGCATCGTCGCGTTTGTCGCCACGTTGCAGTTCCTGCCGGGCGTGCTGTCGGTTCTGTATTGGCCGACCGCCAACCGCCGCGGCTTCATCGCCGGTTTGCTGGCAGGGATTCTGGTATGGCTGGTGACCATGCTGCTGCCGTTGGTCGGCAACTTGCAGGGCTTCTACATTCCGCTGCTGAACATGATCTACGTGTTGGACGACACCAGTTGGCACATGGCCGCGATCGCCTCGTTGGCCGCCAACGTGCTGATGTTCACCTTGATCTCGCTGTTCACCAACGCCAGCACCGAAGAGGCCAGCGCCGCCGAAGCCTGCGCCGTGGACAACGTGCGCCGCCCGCAACGCCGCGAATTGCATGCGGCCTCGCCGCAGGAGTTCGCCACGCAACTGGCCAAGCCGTTGGGCGCCAAGGCTGCACAGAAGGAAGTCGAACAGGCCCTGCGCGACCTTTACTTGCCCTTCGACGAGCGCCGACCGTATGCCTTGCGCCGTTTGCGTGACCGCATCGAAGCCAACCTCTCCGGCCTGATGGGGCCGAGTGTGGCCCAGGACATGGTCGAAACGTTCCTGCCGTACAAGGCCGGTGGCGAAAACTACGTCACCGAAGACATTCACTTCATCGAAAGCCGCCTCGAGGATTACCACTCGCGCCTGACCGGTCTGGCTGCGGAGCTCGATGCCCTGCGCCGTTACCACCGCCAGACCCTGCAAGAGTTGCCGATGGGCGTCTGTTCGCTGGCCAAGGACCAGGAAATCCTCATGTGGAACAAAGCCATGGAGGAGCTGACCGGGATCGCCGCGCAGCGCGTGGTCGGTTCACGCCTGAGTACGATTGCCGATCCGTGGAAAGAACTGCTGCAGGGCTTCATCAACGTCCCCGACGAACATTTGCACAAGCAGCACTTGGCCCTCGACGGCCAGACTCGCTGGTTAAACCTGCACAAAGCGGCAATCGACGAACCGCTCGCGCCGGGCAACAGCGGCCTGGTGTTGCTGGTGGAAGACCTGACCGAAACGCAAATGCTCGAAGACAAACTGGTGCACTCCGAGCGTCTGGCCAGCATCGGCCGTCTGGCCGCGGGTGTGGCCCATGAAATCGGCAACCCGATCACCGGTATCGCCTGCCTGGCGCAAAACCTGCGCGAAGAGCGCGAAGAAGACGGCGAACTCAAGGAAATCAGCGGGCAGATCCTCGAACAGACCAAACGCGTGTCGCGCATCGTTCAGTCGTTGATGAGCTTCGCCCATGCCGGCAGCCACCAGCACAGTGACGAGCCCGTCTGTCTGGCGGAAGTCGCACAGGACGCCATTGGCCTGCTGGCCCTGAACCGACGCAATTTCGAGGTGCAATTTTATAATCTGTGCGATCCGGAGCATTGGGTCGAAGGCGACCCGCAGCGCCTGGCGCAGGTATTGATCAATCTGCTCTCAAACGCCCGCGATGCCTCGCCTCCCGGCAGCGCGGTGCGGGTAAAGAGCGAAGCCGGCGAACACACGGTCGACCTGATCGTGGAAGACGAAGGCAGCGGTATACCGAAGAACATCATGGACCGATTGTTCGAACCCTTCTTCACCACCAAGGACCCGGGTGAAGGCACCGGTCTGGGCCTTGCACTGGTCTATTCCATCGTTGAAGAGCATTATGGACAAATCACCATCGACAGCCCGGCTGATGTTCAGAGCCAGCGCGGCACCCGTATCCGGGTGACATTGCCGCGTCATGTCGAAGCGACGTCCGCTGTGAACTGAGACCGTCGAGAGTATCGAATCAATGCCGCACATTTTGATCGTCGAAGACGAAACCATTATCCGCTCCGCCTTGCGCCGCCTGCTGGAACGCAACCAGTACCAGGTCAGCGAAGCCGGTTCAGTGCAGGAAGCACAAGAACGCTTCACCATTCCCACGTTCGACCTGATCGTCAGCGATTTGCGTCTTCCGGGCGCTCCGGGCACCGAGCTGATCAAACTCGGCCAGGGCACGCCGGTGCTGATCATGACCAGCTACGCCAGCCTGCGCTCGGCAGTGGATTCGATGAAAATGGGCGCGGTGGATTACATCGCCAAGCCTTTCGACCACGACGAAATGCTCCAGGCTGTCGCGCGCATCCTGCGTGATCGTCAATCGGTGCAGGCCAGCGGCGAAGCGGTTGCCAGCAAAGCCACCAATGGCGCGGCCAAAGCCGGCCCGGACAACAGCAACGGCGAAATCGGCATCATTGGCTCTTGCCCTCCGATGCAGGATTTGTACGGCAAGATCCGCAAAGTCGCACCGACCGATTCCAATGTCCTGATCCAGGGTGAATCCGGCACCGGTAAAGAACTGGTGGCGCGTGCCCTGCACAACCTTTCCAAGCGCGCCAAGGCACCGATGATTTCGGTGAACTGTGCGGCGATCCCGGAAAGCCTGATCGAGTCGGAATTGTTCGGCCACGAAAAAGGCGCGTTCACTGGCGCCAGCGCCGGGCGTGCGGGCTTGGTTGAAGCGGCCGATGGCGGCACGCTGTTCCTCGATGAAATCGGTGAATTGCCGCTGGAAGCCCAGGCCCGACTGCTGCGCGTGTTGCAGGAAGGCGAAATTCGCCGGGTCGGCTCGGTTCAGTCGCAGAAGGTCGATGTACGCCTGATTGCCGCGACGCACCGTGACCTCAAGAGCCTGGCCAAGATCGGCCAGTTCCGTGAGGACTTGTACTACCGCCTGCACGTGATTGCCCTGAAATTGCCGGCCTTGCGCGAGCGCGGCGCCGACGTCAACGAGATCGCCAACGCCTTCCTGGCTCGGCAGAGTGCGCGAATCAACCGCACAGACCTGAAATTCGCCGCGGACGCCGAACAGGCCATTCGTCATTACTCATGGCCGGGTAACGTGCGGGAACTGGAAAACGCCGTCGAGCGCGCCGTTATCCTCAGCGAGAGCCCGGAGATTTCTGCCGAACTGCTGGGCATCGACATCGAACTGGGTGACCTGGAAGACGACGAGTTCATTGGCCTGCCCCCGCAACAGGGCGGCGGCAACAGCGGTAACAACAATCACGAGCCGACGGAAGATCTGTCCCTGGAAGACTACTTCCAGCATTTCGTGCTTGAGCATCAGGACCACATGACCGAAACCGAACTGGCCCGCAAGCTCGGGGTCAGCCGCAAGTGCCTGTGGGAACGCCGTCAGCGCCTGGGCATCCCGCGACGCAAGACCGGGGTGGCCAGCGAGAGCTGAACCCCACCTGTCTCATGTGCGGGTAACACATGACTTTGTGAAAAAACTGTTACCTCAGCTTTTTCACGTAACAGAAGCCGGGGCTTACGGTAACGAAGCCCCGGCTTTTTTTGACCTGCGAAAACCTCATCAACACGCCTAACCCCTTGTTTTACTGGGCTTCACAAAAGTTGGCACGCACCCTGCTATATGTTTGGTACAAGAACAATAACAAGCAATGCACAAGACAATAAAAATAAGACGAATCGACTCACGCACAATAAAAACAAGACGGCGAGAGGCGCAGCTAACTGATTCTTTTGGAGAGGCGTTGTATTTGGGGCTTGCCCCACGACCAGGCCGAGAACAACAAAAACTGTCTTAAGACAGAGCCTGTACTGGTTGGATCGAGAGATCACTGCAATTCAGCGACCAAAGCAATCCGTTTGCTCTTGGCTCCCGATTGGGAGGGTCATGAAGGAAAGCTTCATGACGAGGGCACTTAACAAAAACAAAAAGCCCGAAACCAATAACAAAAATAGAGCATGCAACTACTTCTTGGGGAGCTTCGGCTCCCCTTGTAGTTTCCGGCGTTTGACATCCCCGCCAACCGCGCCCCGTAGCAGCTGTCGAGCAACGCAGGCTACGTTCAACTGCTCAGCAGTCGCAATTCAGGCAACCGGTTTCATCTGACACACCGCAATCACAGGTTTTACGACAGCCTTGCGCCGGACGCAGCCTCGCGTTGCTCGGCAGCTGCTACATCAACCCCGCCCTTCAAGCTCTTGCGCAGCTTCCTACACCATCCCCCGACTAAATGCTAGAATCCCCGCCCATCATGCGGTCATTCTTCTGTTTTGGCCGAACATTCCTTCAAACAGTGCATCCCATGCTGAAGAAGCTGTTCCAGTCATTCCGTACTCCCGTGCGTCGTACGCAACACATCCGCAGCACGCCTGAAGTGCTCAACAGCGGCCAACATTCGCTGCAAAAGGGCCAATTCAGCCGTTACGCGGTGAACATCGTCGAACGCCTGCAGGGCGCCGGTTACCAGGCGTATCTGGTGGGCGGTTGTGTACGCGACATGCTGCTCGGCATCACGCCGAAAGACTTTGACGTCGCCACCAGCGCCACCCCTGAACAGGTAAGAGCCGAATTTCGCAACGCGCGGATCATCGGTCGCCGGTTCAAACTGGTGCACATCCACTTTGGTCGCGAAATCATTGAAGTCGCGACATTCCGCGCCAATCATCCGCAAAACGACGAAGAGGAAGACAACAATCAGTCTTCGCGTAACGAAAGCGGGCGCATCCTGCGCGATAACGTCTACGGCACCCTGGAAGAAGACGCGCAACGTCGCGACTTCACCATCAACGCGCTGTATTACGACCCGGTCAGCGAGCGGATTCTCGATTATGCCAATGGCGTTCACGACATTCGCAACCAACTGATCCGCTTGATCGGCGACCCGAAACAGCGCTATCAGGAAGACCCGGTGCGGATGCTGCGAGCCGTGCGTTTCGCTGCCAAGTTGAATTTCGGCATCGAAAAACACAGCGCTGCGCCAATCCGCGACCTGGCGCCAATGCTGCGCGAGATTCCGTCAGCCCGTCTGTTCGAAGAAGTGCTCAAGCTGTTCCTCTCCGGCCATGCCGCGGACACCTTTGAAATGCTGGTCGACCTGCAACTGTTCGACCCACTGTTCCCGGCCAGTGCCGAGGCGCTGGAGTACAACCCGACTTACACCCACACCCTGATCAGCGAAGCGCTGGTCAACACCGACCTGCGAATCAAGCAGAACAAACCGGTGACACCGGCGTTCCTCTTCGCGGCGCTGCTCTGGCCTGCCCTGCCGGCTCGCGTTCTGCGCTTGCAAGAACGTGGCATGCCGCCGATTCCGGCCATGCAGGAAGCCGCGCACGAATTGATTGCCGAGCAATGCCAGCGCATCGCGATTCCGAAACGCTTCACCATGCCGATCCGTGAGATCTGGGACATGCAGGAACGCCTGCCCCGCCGCAGCGGCAAGCGCGCCGATCTGCTGCTGGACAACCCACGTTTCCGTGCCGGTTACGACTTCCTGCTGCTGCGCGAAAGCGCGGGCGAGCAGACTGATGGCCTGGGCGAATGGTGGACGGATTATCAGGACGCCAACGAAAGCGAACGTCGCGACATGATCCGCGACCTCAGCGGCAAGGACGAAGGCAGCGGAGCACCGCGCAAACGTCGTCGTAGCGGCGGTTCCAAGCGCAAACGCGCAGCGGGCGCTTCGAGTACCACGGGCGAGTAATCCATGGAACGCATCTACATCGGTATGGGCAGCAATCTGGCTGACCCCGCCGAACAATTGCGCAACGCCGTCGAAGCGCTGGCGCAATTGCCGCAATCGGCGCTGGTCGGGGTTTCCGCCTTTTACCAAAGCGACTCCCTGCTCCCCGGCCAACCGCGCTACACCAATGCCGTGGCCGCCCTCGACAGCAGCCTGGCACCGCTGGATCTTCTGGATGCTTTGCAATCGATCGAAAACGGCCAGGGCCGCGAGCGTCTTGAACGCTGGGGACCGCGCACGCTGGATCTCGACATCCTGCTGTTCGGCGACCGCTTGATTGACGAACCACGCCTCAAAGTCCCCCATTACCACATGCAGGAAAGGGCCTTTGTCCTGTATCCGCTGGCTGAGCTTGCGCCTGCGGATCTGCGTCTGGCTGATGGCCGTGACCTTAAAGATCTACTGGCCGCCTGCCCGTTCGTCGGCCTGGAACGCCTTCCTCCGACTTGACCAAAATCCCCTTGTGGGAGCGGGCTTGCTCGCGAAGACGATTTAACATTCAACATAAAAGTTGACTGTCAGTCCGCTTTCGCGAGCAAGCCCGCTCCCACATTGGTTTTGTGTTGCGCACCAGATCTGCTGCTGAAACGCATCAGTTACCCCGGTAACACCCCACCCGTAACAATGCGGTAACACACCGGATTGACTTCCCGAGTTCTCCTCACGACTATAGGCGTCCCGCTGCCGCCAACACGGCACGCAAGGGCGCAATCCAGGCCTTATAAGCACGACAAAAGACCGTGCGCCTGAGTAAATGACGAATCACGCGCGTTACTCGCAGTAGTTTCCATAGCGCCTGAACGAGGATTTTTTGACATGCCAGCCATCACCCTGACCACGCTCCAGAGCCTCAAGCAGAAAGGTGAAAAAATCACCATGCTGACCTGCTATGACGCGACCTTCGCCCACGCCTGCAATCAGGCTGGCGTCGAAGTGCTGCTGGTGGGCGACTCCCTCGGCATGGTTTTGCAAGGTCACGACAGCACCCTGCCGGTCACCACTGCCGAAATGGCTTACCACGTCGCCGCCGTCAAACGCGGTAACAGCGATGCGTTGATTCTTGCCGACCTGCCTTTCATGGCCTACGCCACCACCGAACAAGCCATGAGCAACAGCGCCTTGTTGATGCAGGCCGGTGCGCACATGGTCAAGGTCGAAGGCGCCTTGTGGCTGGCGGATTCGATTCGCCTGCTCGCCGAGCGCGGCATTCCGGTCTGCGCGCACATGGGCTTGACCCCGCAATCGGTGAATATCCTTGGCGGCTATAAAGTCCAGGGACGCAATGAAAACCAGGCACGGCAGATGCGCGCCGACGCGATCTCGCTGGAGCAGGCCGGCGCCGCCATGCTGCTGCTCGAATGCGTGCCGAGCGAACTGGCTGAAGAAATCACCCAAGCAGTGAAAATTCCAGTGATCGGGATTGGCGCAGGCCATCGCACCGACGGTCAGGTACTGGTGCTGCACGACATGCTGGGATTGTCCATCACCGGTCGCGTTCCGAAATTCGTGAAAAACTTCATGGCTGGCCAGGAAAGCATTCCCGCCGCATTGAGCGCTTACGTCAGCGAAGTCAAAGCGGCAACCTTCCCAGGCATCGAACACGGATTCTCTGCATGAACACCGTAAAAACCGTACGCGAACTGCGCGCCGCCGTGGCCCGTGCCCGCAGCGAAGGCAAGCGCATCGGCTTCGTGCCGACCATGGGCAACCTGCACAGCGGTCACGTCGCGCTGATCACCAAGGCCACCCAGCGGGTGGATTTCGTGGTCGCGAGCATTTTCGTCAACCCGCTGCAATTCGGTGCGGGCGAAGACCTCGACAAATACCCACGCACGTTGGCAGCCGATCAGGAAAAACTGCTCGAAGCCGGTTGCGACCTGTTGTTTGCGCCCACCGTTGAAGAGATGTACCCCGACGGCATGGCCGGCCAGACCCGCGTCAGCGTTCCACAATTGTCTGAAGGCCTGTGCGGCGCCAGCCGTCCAGGGCATTTCGAGGGTGTGGCGACGGTGGTCAGCAAGCTGTTCAACATGGTCCAGCCAGACCTGGCGATCTTCGGCCAGAAAGACTTCCAGCAACTGGCAGTGATTCGCGCACTGGTCCACGACTTGAACATGCCGATCCAGATCATTGGCGAGCCGACCGTCCGTGCAGCCGATGGCCTGGCGTTGTCGTCACGCAATGGTTTCCTCAGCGAAGAGCAACGCGCCGTGGCGCCAGTGGTGTATCGCACGCTGAGCGAAATTGCCGAGTCGATCAAGCAAGGTGAGCGGGATTTCCCGGCGCTGATCAACGCGCAAATCAAACAGCTTGAAGCCGCTGGCTTGCGCCCGGATTACCTGGAAATTCGCCATGCGCTGACCTTGCGTCCGGCGACAGCCGAGGATCGTGACCTGGTGATTCTGGTGGCGGCGTTCCTCGGTACAACGCGATTGATCGATAACCTGCACCTGAATCTCGATACGCCCGTCTAAACACCGCATCCCCCTGTAGGAGCGAGCCTGCTCGCGATAGTGGATGTTCAGTCACCGATGTGTTGACTGACACACCGTCATCGCGAGCAGGCTCGCTCCCACAAGGAGATCTGCGTCTGCTTCCAGTTGTCTTGCCCCCCACAAACCCTTCGGGCAACCCGCCCGCCGACCTTGGAAACACTCATGCACGCCATCATGCTAAAAGCCAAGCTGCACCGCGCCGAAGTCACCCACGCTGTACTCGATTACGAAGGTTCCTGCGCCATCGACGGCGAATGGCTGGACTTGTCCGGCATCCGTGAGTACGAACAGATCCAGATCTATAACATCGACAACGGCGAGCGTTTCACCACTTACGCCATCCGTGGCGAAGAAGGCTCGCGCATGATCTCGGTCAACGGCGCCGCCGCGCACAAGGCCAAGGTTGGCGATCGCGTGATCATTTGCGCTTACGCGCATTACAGCGAAGCCGAATTGCTCAACTTCAAGCCGCGCATGCTCTATATGGCACCGGGTAACGAACTGAGCCACACCAGCAACGCCATTCCGGTCCAGGTCGCCTGATCCGAGCCCTGTCTCTTCCGTTTGTCGGACCGTTCCTAACTTCGATGTTAAAAAAGTACCGGAAACAGGTCAGACAAAGTCAAGACAGATCATTGCGCGGGGTTTACTGTATTCGCCCTGCGCCATGAATTCGTGAAGACGCAGTTGACCGGGACGCCCATCCATAGCGCTCCGGGATTTTTAGTGTTCAAAAGGCCGTTCAAGTAAAAAGGAAACCCGCAGCGATGGCGTATTACCGCACTCCTCATGACGTGACCGCTCTGCCCGCCTGGCAAGCGTTGAATGACCACCGCCAAGCCATGCAGGATTTCAGCATGCGCGAGGCCTTCAATGCCGACCCGCAGCGCTTTACCCAGTTCACCCTCAGCAGTTGCGGCCTGTTTCTCGACTATTCGAAGAACCTGATCAACGCCGAGACCCGCAATCTGCTGGTGGGTCTGGCCAATGAAGTTGACCTCAAGGGTGCGATCAAATCGCTGTTCGACGGCGAAATCGTCAACGCCTCCGAAGGTCGCCCGGCCCTGCACACGGCGCTGCGCCGTCCGGTCGGCGACAAACTGTCGGTCAACGGCGTCAACGTGATGCCTGAAGTACACAAGGTACTCAACCAGATCACTGACCTCGTGGGCCGTATCCACGACGGTCTGTGGCGCGGTTACACCGAGAAGCCGATCACCGACGTGGTGAACATCGGCATCGGTGGTTCCTTCCTCGGCCCCGAACTGGTGTCCGAAGCGCTGCTGTCCTACGCCCAGAAAGGCGTGCGCTGCCATTACCTGGCCAACATCGACGGCAGTGAGTTCCACGAGCTGACCATGAAGCTGCGTGCGGAAACCACGCTGTTCATCGTTTCATCGAAATCCTTCAACACCCTCGAAACCCTGAAGAACGCGCAGGCCGCCCGTGCCTGGTATCTGGCCCAGGGTGGTTCGGAAGCCGAGCTGTATCGTCACTTCATTGCGGTATCGAGTAACAACGCCGCGGCTGTGGCGTTCGGTATCCGCGAAGAAAACATCTTCCCGATGTGGGACTGGGTTGGCGGTCGTTATTCGCTGTGGTCGGCCATCGGTTTGCCGATCGCGCTGGCCATCGGCATGTCGAACTTCAAGGAGCTGCTGTCCGGTGCCTACACCATGGACCAGCACTTCCTGACCGCCCCTTTCGAACAGAACATGCCAGTGCTGCTGGCCTTGCTCGGCGTGTGGTACGGCAATTTCTGGGGCGCGCAGAGCCATGCGATCCTGCCGTACGACCACTACTTGCGTAACATCACCAAGCATTTGCAACAGCTGGACATGGAATCCAACGGCAAGAGCGTTCGTCAGGACGGCACCGCGGTTTCCACCGACACCGGTCCGGTGATCTGGGGCGGCGTCGGCTGCAACGGTCAGCACGCGTATCACCAGTTGCTGCACCAAGGCACGCAACTGATCCCGGCTGACTTCATTGTGCCGATCGTCAGCTTCAACCCGGTCTCCGATCACCACCAGTGGCTGTACGCCAACTGCTTGTCGCAAAGCCAGGCGTTGATGCTCGGCAAGACCCTGGCCGAGGCGCAAGCCGAACTGCGTGAAAAAGGCATGAGTGAAGCCGAGGTGCAGAAACTCGCACCGCACAAGGTGATTCCGGGCAACCGTCCGAGTAACACCCTGGTGGTCGAGCGCATTAGCCCGCGTCGTCTCGGCGCGCTGGTGGCGATGTACGAACACAAAGTCTTCGTGCAAAGCGTGATCTGGGGCATCAACGCCTTCGATCAGTGGGGCGTGGAGTTGGGCAAGGAACTGGGTAAAGGTGTCTACAACCGTCTGGTCGGCAGCGAAGAAACACCGGCTGACGACGCATCCACCCAAGGCCTGATCAACTACTTCCGTGGTCGTCACCGCGGGTGATAGGCTGAAGGGGCGGTTTGCCCGCCCCTTCAACTTGCAGCATCGACAGTTCTACGGCACCGGGTTTACTGCAAAATCGGTGGCGTGCGCTATCACTGTAGGAGCTGCCGAAGGCTGCGATCTTTTGATCTTCAAAGCAAAGTCAAAAGATCGCAGCCTTCGGCAACTCCTACGAGGGTCGCGCAGCTCCCCTCTTGTCACAAAACAAGAATAAGGAACCGTCATGTTCGATATCAGCACGTTCCCCAAAGCCGATGCCGTCCGCCGGGCTGCACAACTGAGTCAAGACGACTATCACCGTCTGTACCGCGAATCCATCGAACACCCCAGCACCTTCTGGGCAGAACAAGCCAAACGCTTCCTC
Source organism: Pseudomonas azerbaijanoccidentalis (assembly GCF_019145495.1). Lineage (GTDB taxonomy): Bacteria > Pseudomonadota > Gammaproteobacteria > Pseudomonadales > Pseudomonadaceae > Aquipseudomonas > Aquipseudomonas azerbaijanoccidentalis. The sequence continues at coordinate 30,432 of NZ_JAHSTU010000015.1, forward strand.
GACTGGAGCAAGCCGTGGGACACCGTCCAGCGCTATGACCTGAGAACCGGTGAAGCCAGCTGGTTTGCCGGCGCCCAACTCAACGTCAGCTACAACTGCATCGACCGGCACCTGGAAAAACGCGGCGATCAGATCGCAATCATCTGGGAAGGCGACGACCCCGCCGAGTCCACTCAGATCACCTACAGAAAACTCCACCACAACGTCTGCCGCCTGGCCAACGTGCTCAAAAGCCGTGGCGTGAAAAAAGGCGACAGGGTGTGCATCTACATGCCGATGATTCCCGAAGCGGCCTACGCCATGCTCGCCTGCACACGCATTGGTGCGGTGCATTCGGTGGTGTTCGGCGGTTTCTCTCCGGACTCACTGCGCGACCGGATTCTCGACGCCGACTGCCGCACCGTGATCACTGCCGATGAAGGCGTGCGCGGTGGCAAATTCGTGCCGCTGAAACAGAACGTCGACAAGGCGCTGCAAAGCTGTCCGGACGTGAGCACCGTGATCGTGGTCGAGCGCACACAAAATGATGTGAGCTGGGTCGAAGGCCGGGACATCTGGTATCACCAGGCGCTGCGCGACGTCAGCGACGACTGCCCGCCCGAACCGATGGACGCCGAAGACCCGCTGTTCATCCTCTACACCTCCGGCAGCACCGGCAAACCCAAAGGCGTGTTGCACACCACCGGCGGCTATTTGCTACAAGTGGCGATGACTTTCAAATACGTGCTCGACTACCGCGAGGGCGAAGTGTTCTGGTGCACCGCCGATGTCGGCTGGGTCACGGGCCACAGCTATATCGTCTACGGGCCGCTGGCCAATGGCGCCACCACGCTGATCTTCGAAGGCGTGCCCAGCTACCCGAGCACTTCGCGCTTCTGGCAAGTCATCGACAAGCACAAGGTGAATATCTTCTATACCGCGCCCACCGCCCTGCGCGCCTTGATGCGTGAAGGCCCCGAACCCTTGAAGGAAACCTCCCGCGCCAGTGTCAGACTGCTCGGCACTGTCGGTGAGCCAATCAACCCGGAAGCGTGGGAATGGTATTTCCATACGGTGGGCGAAGAGCGCTGCCCAATCGTCGATACCTGGTGGCAGACCGAAACCGGCGGCATCATGCTCAGCCCTCTGGTCAGCGCGCAAAGGATCAAACCCGGCTGCGCCACGCAACCGATGTTCGGCGTACAACCGGTATTGCTCGATGAACAGGGCAAGGAAATCAAAGGCGCCGGCAGCGGCGTACTGGCCATAAAATCCAGCTGGCCGGCGCAGATCCGCAGCGTCTATCGCGACCCTCAACGGATGGTCGACACCTACTTCAAGCCCTATCCCGGCTACTACTTCACCGGCGACGGTGCACGCCGGGATGAAGATGGCGATTACTGGATCACCGGGCGCATCGACGATGTGATCAACGTGTCCGGCCACCGCATCGGCACCGCCGAAGTGGAAAGCGCCCTGGTGCTGCACGACAGCATCGCCGAGGCCGCGGTGGTGGGTTACCCTCACGACGTCAAGGGCCAGGGGATTTATGCCTTCGTCACGCCCATGAACGGCGTCGATCCGAACGATGAACTGAAGAAAGCGTTGCTGGCGCTGGTCAGCAAGGAAATCGGCAGCTTCGCCAAACCGGATCTGATCCAGTGGGCGCCAGCGTTGCCAAAAACCCGTTCGGGCAAGATCATGCGGCGTATCCTGCGCAAGATCGCCTGCAATGAGCTCGACAGTCTGGGCGACACCTCGACCCTGGCCGACCCGAGCGTGGTACAAGGCTTGATCGATAAACGCTTGAACCAATAACGAACGCTCTCCGTAGGAGCTGCCGCAGGCTGCGATCTTTTGATCTTGTTTTTGAAAAATCAAAAGATCGCAGCCTACGGCAGCTCCCACAGACAATGACCGGAACAGCATGGAATTCATCCGCACCCGCATTGAAACCCAGATCATGAGCCTCACCGGTCTGTCCCTGGGCAAGCTCGACCTGGAAAACCCCAAGGGCGATCCCGGGTTGTTCGGGCCTGATTCCGTGAGCTGGCAGGTTCACGGTGATTTCAGCAGCATGCTTATCGGCGGCATCAGCGCGCTGATGCTGCAAGCCCTGCATCCGTTGGCGTTGGCCGGTGTTTGGGATCACTCGAATTTCCGCGAGGACATGCTCGGCCGACTACGCCGCACCGGGCAGTTCATTTCCGGCACCACCTTCGGCTCGCGACAGGATGCCGACTGGCTGATCGAAAAAGTCCGCACCATTCACCTGCAAGTGACCGGCACCGCGCCGGACGGCCGCCCGTATGCCGCCAGCGATCCCGACCTGTTGACCTGGGTGCATGTGGCCGAGGTCAGCAATTTTCTTGCCGCCCATTTGCGCTATCGCAATCCACATCTGTCGACGTTGGATCAGGATCGCTATTACGCAGAAATCGCTCTGGTCGCAGAACGCTTGGGTGCCCGGAATGTGCCGCGCTCGCGGCAGGAAATTTCCGAATACCTTGAGCGTGTCCGCCCACAGCTGCTGTGCGATGAACGCAGCCGGGAAGTGTTGCGGTTGTTGTTGAACGCTCCGTCCCCCAGCCGTTTGGCCAGGCCTTTCGGCGGCCTGATGATGCAGGCCGGTATCGACCTGTTGCCGGACTGGGCCAGTGACATGCTCGATGTGCGCCAGAGCCCGCTGCAACGCAAGCTGATCCGCGCCAGCGTCAATCGCAGTGCGCCGATGCTGCGCTGGGCAGTGCGCAACGGTTCAGTGCAGCGGGCCAAGCGGAGGATGGGGTTGCTGTCTTAACACCGGGCTTGCTCGCGAAGGCAGCGCCTCGGTCCCGCGCCAAAACTGTTAAACTCCCGCGCCAAATTACCTCCTGCAAGGCGCCCAGCATGTCTCCCTTGAATCAGGCGCTGCGCGCCGCCCTCGATCATCGCCAGGATCTGCTCGCCGAGCTGCACAGCCAGGGCACCGATTGCTATCGGCTGTTCCACGGCAGCCAGGAAGGCGCGGGCGGCCTGACCATCGACCGCTATGGTCCGCAACTGATGGTGCAGAGTTTCCATCAGTCGCTGGAACGCGAAGACCTGCTGCACCTGCATGAGATGATCAACCAGTATTTGGGCCTGGAAACCCTGTTGGTCTACAACGACCGTTCCCGTGGCAACTCACGCATCGACCGCGAAGACACCGTCTACCGTGCCGACGAAGCCGCGTTGCAGGATCTGGTCGGCCACGAGTGGGGCCTCAACTATCGCGTCCGCGGCCGTCACGCCGGGCAGGACCCGCTGCTGTTCCTCGACCTGCGCAACACTCGCGGCTGGGTCAAGGATCACAGCAAAAACAAAAGTGTCCTGAACCTGTTTGCCTACACCTGTGGCGTTGGCCTCAGTGCAGCGGCCGGTGGCGCCCGCGAGGTATGCAACCTGGACTTCGCCGAAGGCAACCTGGCGGTCGGTCGTGAAAACGGCCTGCTCAACCCACAGCTGCCGACCATGGGATTCATCCAGTCCGACTATTTCCCGGCCATCCGCCAACTCGCCGGCCTGCCCATCAGCCAGCGTCGCGGGCAAAAGTTGCCGAGCTATCCGCGTCTGGAGCAGCGCCAGTACGATCTGGTGCTGCTTGACCCACCGGCCTGGGCCAAGAGCGCGTTCGGCACCGTTGACCTGCTGCGCGACTACCAGAGCCTGCTCAAACCCGCCCTGCTGACCACCGCCGACAACGGCGTGCTGATCTGCTGCAACAACCTGGCAAAAGTCAGCATGGACGATTGGCGTGAACAGGTTTTGCGTTGCGCCGAGAAAGCGGGACGCCCCGTGCGTGAGTGGACGGTGATGAAACCGGGCGCCGATTTCCCTTCGATGGATCAACAGCCACCGCTCAAAACCCTGATCCTGCAGCTCTGATGCGTGTCAGACAAATCTGAAAAAACCTGAACAGGCTGTTTGCTTCGGAACCGGAATCGCATGCCATACTCCAAGGCACTCCGATTCAGACAGATGAAGCCACGCATGTACAAAGGATTGATTCGCGCCATCGGCGCCTTGTTGACTGCTCTGGCCCTCTACAGCTTGCTGGGCTTTCTGATTTTGCCGGGCATTGCCTTGCGCATCGCCAACCAGCAATTGGCCAACTACGCCACGACGCCTGCCACGCTCCAGCGCATCGAACTCAACCCGTTCAGCCTCGAAGTGACCCTTTGGGGCCTGAACGTTGGCGAGCCTGGCAAGGAACAGATCGGCTTCGAGCGCCTGTACGCCAACCTGCAACTCGACAGCCTCTGGACTAAAGCGCTGCATCTGTCGGATATCGAACTCGACAAATCCAAGACCGAAATCCTGTTCAGCAAGGACGGCAAACTCAACCTGCTCGGGCTGTTCAAAGTACCGGCCAGCGAACCGACGCCCGCCGACCCCGACGCCAAACCGTTTCCGCTGCGCATCGATCGCATCAAGCTGGCCGGCGGTGCCGTGCACTTCGAAGATGCCCGGCCCAGCGAGCCGATCGAGTTTCTCTACGACACACTCGATTTCGAGCTGAAGAACCTGAGCACCCTGCCCGAAGACAGCGCCGACATGACCCTCGTGGCCGTCGGCCCCAACGGCGGGCAGATCGACTGGACGGGTAACTTCAGCCTGATCCCGATTGCCTCCGAAGGTAAGCTGAAAATCACCGACGGCAAGATGAAAGCCTTCTGGCCCTACGTGCGCGACGCAGTCCCTCTGGACCTCGAAAGCGGTGTCATGAGCATCAGCACCGACTACAAACTCAACCTGTCCAAGGAAACCGAGCTGCTGCTGAGCAACGTCTCGGCCACCATCGCCCCCTTTGCCATCAAGGCACCGGACGGTCGGCCGCTGGTGAAGCTTGAGCGCCTGGACGTCAGCGAAACCACCGTCGACCTGGCCAAGCAGCAAGTGGTGGTCGGCAAGATCCGCAGCCACAAACTGGAAACCTGGGCCGCGCTGGAAGCCGATGGCCAACTCGACTGGCAGAAACTGTTCGCCAGCCAGCCCTCCAAACCGGCCGCCAAAGCCAACGCTGAACCGGCCACCACGCCCGCTGCGGCCGATTCGCCTAAGGCAGAGCCGGTTCCGAGCAAGCCTTGGCAGGTCCTGCTCAACGATGTTCAGCTCCGCGATTACCAAGTGCACCTGGCAGACCGAAAAGCTCAGCCCGCCGTGGCATTGGAATTGGGACCACTGAATCTCGATCTGCAAAAGTTCGACAGCCTCAATGGCTCACCTTTCCTGCTCAAGCTCGACACCGGCGTCGGTAAGCAAGGCAAGCTGATGGCCGATGGCGAAGTCAATCTGGCGCCGATCAGCGCCAAGCTGAAGGTGCAGACCAAGGACATCGACCTGCGCGTCGCTCAGTCCTACATCAGCCCGTTCATTCGCCTTGAGCTGCGCAGCGGCATGCTCGGCAGCGATCTGGCCGTCAACCTGAAAAGCACCGAGCCGCTGGCATTCAACGTCACCGGTCGCGCCCAGGTCGATCAACTGCACACTCTCGACACCCTGAAAACCCGCGACTTCCTCAAGTGGCAACAATTGGTGGTCGAAGGCCTGAACTATCAGCACGGCGACAGCCTGTCGATCGACAAGGTCAACCTGTTGCAACCCTACGTGCGCTTCATGATTAACGATGACCGCACCACCAACGTCGATGACTTGTTGATCCCGCAACCAGCCGACACCGGCGCCAAACCTGCCGCTGCCAAACCCGCCGCCAGCAAAGAAAAACCGTTGGGCATTCACATCGGCGGCATAGCCATCAATGACGGTTCGGCCAACTTCGCCGACTTCAGCCTGACGCCGAACTTCGCCACCGCCATCCAGCAGCTCAACGGGCAGATCGGCACCATCGACAGCCGTCAGGCCAAACCGGCCAGCGTCGACGTAAAAGGCAAGGTCGACCGCTATGCACCGGTGACCATCAAAGGTGCGGTCAACCCGTTCGATCCGATGTCCAGCCTCGACATCGCCACCAGTTTCAAACGCGTGGAACTGACCACGTTGACGCCTTACTCCGGTAAATTCGCCGGGTATCGCATCCGCAAGGGCCGGCTGAACCTCGACCTGCATTACCAGATCACCAAGGGCCAGCTCAAAGCCGAAAACAAAGTGGTGGTCGAGCAATTGCAACTGGGTGAGAAAGTCGACAGCCCCGACGCTGTGAGCCTGCCGCTGAAACTGGCGATTGCCCTGCTCAAGGACGTCGACGGCAAGATTTCCATCGAGCTGCCGGTTACCGGCGACCTCAACAATCCACAGTTCAGCGTCATGCCGATTGTCTGGCAGACCCTGCGCAACCTGATCGTCAAAGCGGCCGCCGCGCCGTTCAAACTGATTGGTGGTCTGGTTTCGGGCGGTGGTTCGGAAGATCTTGGCAGCGTGTCGTTCGCACCGGGCTCAAGCGATTTGAGCAAGGATGCCGAAGGCGCCCTCGACAAACTGTCGAAAGCGCTCAAGGAACGTCCGGCCCTGCGCCTGGAGATCGAGGGCACCGCCGCGAAAAGCAGCGACGGCCCGCTGATCGCCGAGCAGCGTCTGGAGCGCGAATACCAGTACAACTACTACAAAATGCTCCAGCGCCGAGGCGACAAGGTGCCGGCCAAGGCTGCTTTGCTCGATGTCCCCGACGGCGAGAAAGGTCCATTGCTGGAAGGGATTTACCGCACACGCCTGAAAACCCAGCCGCCTGCTGAGTGGAAAGACCTGGGCAAAGAAGAACGCACCGCAAAAATGCGTGCCGATGTGATCCAGTTCTGGAGTTCCAGCGAAGTCCTGTTGCGTGAATTGGGTCAGGATCGTGCCAGCACCATCAAGGACTATCTAGTCGACAAGGGCCAGCTGGCCGATGATCGCGTTTACTTCATCGATGCGCAGTTGGGTGAAGCGGAAAAAGACGGCAAGGTCGTCACGCCGATGCATCTGGACGCCGAGTGATAGGTCATCGACGGCTGCTGGCACTGGCTCTGGCAACAGCTGCGAGCCAGGCCTCGGCAGCGGACACCTTGCGTTGTGGCAGTCAATTGATCAGCGTTGGCGACCGGTCGAGTGAAGTACTGCAAAAATGCGGCGAACCGGTCAGCCGCGATCCGCTGGGTTACAAACGCAGCGCCAATCGACGGGAAGAGTTCCAGGTCGAGGAATGGACTTACGGGCCGAAGAGCGGGATGTATCAGTACCTGCGCTTTGAAGGGAACCGCTTGGTGCAGATCACCAGCAAGCGCGGTAATTAAAACTCAAAAGATCGCAGCCTTCGGCAGCGCCTACAGGTTTACTCATTCCATGTAGGAGCTGCCGAAGGCTGCGATCTTTTGCTTTGCAAATAGAACAGGCCCCGACACGAATGCCGGGGCCTGTAATGGCCACATCCTTGTGGCCGTTCGCATGAACACTCAAGAGGCGATAGACGTATGGCTCGGCCCGTCTATCGCATCTTCTCCCGGTCCAGGCGAGAAGCCTTGCCTTACTCGGCTTTCAGGCCGTCAGCGGAGACCGCTTTGACGCCTTTGATTTTCTTGGCGATCGCCACGGCGGTGGTTTTCTGAGCGTCGGTTACCGCAACGGTGGACGACAGGGATACAACGCCTTTGTTGGTTTCAACTTTGATATCGGTACCTGGGATACCTTTTTCGGTGACCAGGTCGGCTTTGACTTTGGTAGTGATCCAGGTATCGGAAGTAGCTTCTTTCGCTTCAGTTACTTCACCGGCGGCCAGCACCATTGGCGACTGGGTAGCCTGGGTGGTCTGGGCGAATGCGGCGTTGGCCATGGTCAGGGTCAGCGCGGTAGCAGCAGCGGCAGTGATAGCGAACTTCTTCATACGAGTAACTCCTGTTTTTCTGGAAAGTCTGCTGGGTTCTTGTCAGCAGGGTTACCAGAGATATTGCGAACGCTGTGCCAACTTTGAGACAGGTAATTATTCGTTATAAATCAACCACTTAATAAATCGTGCATTTTCCGGATTCGTGCAAAATGCATGAGTTGAACTTTATCTACATGCAAGTTGCGGGTTTTTACGCAGGCCTAAGGCCATGAATTGTTGAGACTTTTCATTTGCTTACTTGGGAATAGGGCAAAAACTGTATTTCGTTGAAAGAAAAAAGATACAAGCAGTCCGTGGCGATCCTGATTGATCGCAACGGCGCCGACCTAACATACCCGCACATCCTGAGCGCCAGCGCGGCTGGTGTCATCCCCACACAAACAGGAGGGCTCATGGTCTGGGTGCGCCGCCGTTAGGGGATCCGAACTTGAACGGGTCGGCACCACGGTTCGAGCGGTTCTTCTCTTTGCGCGCCGCGTCCGGCGGGCGGATCATTTGTACCGTCAGGCTGCCATCTGCACCGGCGTAAACCACCGCACTGGTTCCACCGTCCAGGTAGCTGGCGATGGTTGCCAGGTTGATTTGCACCAGAGCCCCACTTACCCCGGTATTGCCCAGGCGCCGCCCGATGTTGTATCCCTCGTCGACATTTCCCAGTTCAAGGCCGTGGCCGTCGGTATTCAGGCCGTGCAAGGCAAGGGTCAGGGCGATTTCAGCTTCTTGATTGTCGGTGGTGTCGTAGAACACTCGGACCGGTTGCTGCCCTTCGGGCAAGGTAGCCAGCGCCTGCAACCAGCCGGCTTGCAGCGCCTTGGCCTGCAACGCCGGTTTGAGCCGTTTGCCGTTTTCATCCTGCATCGAGACCTTGATCGGGCGATGCAAATACCCCAGCACTGGCGCGGCGTCGAACTCTTTGACCTGATGCTGGGCCCAGCGGATGGGTAGCCATGGGGAAGGTTCGAACTCCCCGGGGCCGCGGTTGCTGATGGTTTGCCAGAGGGTGGGGAGTTGGGATTGCCAGTAGGCGGTGGGCATGGTGCTCGGGGGGATTGAGAGTTTGGCTCCCTTGGCGCGCTCTTGAGCTTCATACCATTTCAAAAATGCTTTATCACGATCCCAATAAAAGGCCCAAAGTTTGCCCAGATCGGTGTCTTTGTTCTGGTTATTTTCACGTTCATGAGTGGCATAACGGCGGATGTACCGATCCACTCGATCCGAACGGGTGACCAGCAGCCCGGTCATGCTTTCGTACACCGTGGGGACTACCTGCACGCTTTGCAACCCGGGCGTACCGGGCTTGCGATAGACATCTCGTGTCACATCACCGTCCTCGCTCGCGATCAAGGCTTGGGGCACTTGAGGATTGTCATCAAAAAACTGAAACAGTCGCTCAATCATGCCTTGCGCGTGCGTGGTGCTTTCATCGTCCTGCCAGAGAAACTGGGTAACTCCCAGAGTTGCCTTATTACGACCTGAGTTAATCAGGCCGGCGGCTCGGTAGCCCTTCTCGTATGGGTCTGGAGGGCCTAGTGCAAACACTGGAATCGGCCAATATGCTACTGATTCGCCTGCCGAATGTTTGAAGGCAACGCGGATTTTGATATCTCTGGAGTTTTGTCTGGATCTTAGTGACGCCTTATAGTCCTTGGGATCTCGTGAATAAATCGAAGCAAAGTTATCGTTTTTTTTCTTGATGAATTGCCAGATCTCAGATTGATGGTCCTTATGAATCCCAAGCCCAACGCCTCGTATTTCCAACGAGTAAGTGCGTAGTTGTGTAGCTTTCTGCTCGGCGATTTGCGCCATGACATTGGCTTTGTAAGCCGCGAGCCCCGCCTTTTCACTGGCCACGGCTTTGCCCCACCAGTGAACGCTGAAGATCAGCAATATCGGGCCGACAATAGCGGCGATACCCCAGCGCAGTACCGGATGGATATCACGAAGCTCCACGTCAGATAATCCGTACGTTCAAAGCAGTGCTCGCCACGCCATGACAACCACAGGCCAGGAGATGGCCCTCCAACACAACCGGAATGCCATTCATACGCCGGCGCGGGTGCCCTTCGACGAAGGCATACTCGCCCAGATGCAACGGGCAGTAAGCCTTGTCGCCCAACACCGCCGGGGTTTTTCCATTGAGGGTATGCGTGCCTTCGAGCTGGCAGGAAACCACGCTGCCGCTGCTGCTG
>NZ_JAHSTU010000016.1 GCF_019145495.1 Pseudomonas azerbaijanoccidentalis
TGAAAAATGAACTGCCAACTTGTGACAAAACCTGTGGGAGCCAGCCTGCTGGCGATGAAGGGGTGTCAGTCAACAATAATGTGCCTGACACATCGCCATCGCCAGCAGGCTGGCTCCTACAGTGATTACGGTTAGAGGTTGACCACGTTGACGAAACGCGAAGCCGCGGTCTCGTCGATCTTGAGGTTGGTGAAGTCGAACAGGTTGCGGTCGGCCAGTTGCGAAGGGATCACGTTCTGCAGGCTGCGGAAAATGCTCTCGGTGCGCCCCGGTGTCTTGCGGTCCCATTCCTGAAGCATGTCCTTGACCACCTGACGCTGCAGGTTTTCCTGGGAACCACAGAGGTTGCAAGGGATGATCGGGAATTGCTTGAGGTCCGAGTAGGCCTGGATGTCTTTCTCGTTGCAGTAGGCCAACGGGCGGATCACCACGTTGCGCCCGTCATCGGCGCGCAGTTTGGGCGGCATGGCCTTGAGCGAACCGTTGAAGAACATATTGAGGAAGAATGTTTCGACGATGTCGTCGCGGTGATGCCCCAAGGCCATTTTGGTCGCGCCGATCTCGTCAGCGAAGGTGTACAGCGTGCCGCGACGCAGCCGCGAGCACAGCGAGCACGTCGTCTTGCCTTCCGGGATCAGCTCCTTGACTACCGAGTAGGTGTCTTTTTCGACGATGTGATACTCGATGCCCAGTTCTTTGAGGTAGGCCGGCAACACGTGCTCGGGGAAACCTGGTTGTTTCTGGTCCATGTTCACGGCCACGATCTCGAACTTGATCGGCGCGACCTTCTGCAAGTGCATCAGCACATCGAGCATGGTGTAGCTGTCCTTGCCGCCAGACAGGCAGACCATGACCTTGTCGCCATCTTCAATCATGTTGAAATCGGCAACAGCCTCACCGGCCTGGCGGCGAAGGCGCTTTTGCAGTTTGTTCTGGTTGACCGTAAGAGTGCCCATGACGCGAAATCCGTGAGGTGTGACGAAAGGCGGGCATTTTACGCAAAAACCCTTCATGGGCGAAGCATCCTGACGGACCGCCTACCGTAGGAGCTGCCGCAGGCTGCGATCTTTTGCCTTTTAATCGCCACAGATCAACAGATCGCAGCGTTCGGAAGCGCCTACAGATGCAACTGCGATTAAGCGGCAGGTTTACAGCGCAATTTGCTCTAAGCCCCCTCTCCTTGTGCGGTTAACTCCTTCCTATACTGCGACATAAGGTCGCATTCGAATTCCAGACCTATTACTTACTCGGCCGCATTGGCCCGTAGGCGCTCCACTGGGGGGCGACGGTAAAAAAAAGAGGAGTGACTGGCATGATCCATCACGTAGTGGGGCTCTTCACCCACCCTGACCAAGAATGGAAAGAAATCCGTGGCGACCAGGAGGAAAGCATCAGCCACATGTACCTGACCCACACCCTGATTCTGGCGGCGATCCCTGCCGTGTCGGCCTTTATCGGCACCACGCAGGTCGGCTGGGTGATCGGTAATCGTGCGCCAGTGATGTTGACGATGGAAAGTGCGCTATGGATGACGATCATGTCGTACCTGGCGATGCTCGGCGGCGTGGCGGTTATGGGCGCGTTCATCCACTGGATGGCCCGCACCTATGACGCCAATCCCAGCCTGGCACGCTGCGTAGCATTTGCGACCTACACCGCGACACCGCTGTTTATTGGCGGCCTGGCGGCGCTGTATCCGCACATGTGGCTGGGGATGATCGTCGGTACTGCCGCGATCTGCTACACGGTCTACCTGTTGTATGTCGGGCTACCGACGTTCATGAACATTCCATCTGACGAGGGCTTTCTGTTTTCCAGTTCGGTACTTGCCGTTGGCCTGGTCGTGCTGGTGGCCATCATGGCGTTCACTGTAATTGTCTGGGGACTCGGCGTGGGGCCGGTCTATACGAATTAGCAACACATCATCCAATAACCAGATCTGCCGACACAGGCCGCCGCAAGGCGGCCTTTTGATGCTTCTGCCAGGAGAAACGCAACGACCATTCGGCGACTTGGCGATTCGCAAGGCCCGAGGGTTGCGGCATACTCGACGTCTCTGGAGATCCATCAAGCATGCCCGAGCAACTCAATACCCGCGTCGAAGACTGTTTCCAACAAGCTGAATCCTTTTTTAAACGACCTTTCAAGCGCCCCGTGGTGAGCCTCAAGCTGCGCGGGCAAAAAGCCGGTGTCGCGCATTTGCACGAGAACCTGCTGCGTTTCAACCCGCAGCTGTACCGGGAAAACACCGAAGACTTCCTCAAGCAGACCGTGGCCCACGAAGTCGCGCACTTGATCGCCCATCAACTGTTCGGCGACCGCATCCAGCCCCATGGCGAAGAGTGGCAACTGATCATGCGCGGCGTGTACGAACTGCCGCCCAATCGCTGCCACACCTACGACGTCAAACGCCGCAGCGTGACCCGCTACATCTATAAATGCCCGTGCCCCGACAGTGATTTTGCCTTTTCGTCACAGCGTCATGGCCTGGTGCGGCAGGGGCGGCGGTATTTGTGCCGGCGGTGTCGCAATACATTGGTGTTCAGTGGCGAGATGCGGGTCGAGTAGCTAGATTTTTTGGTGTGTGGGCGGGCCTCATCGCGGGCAAGCCCGCTCCCACAGTGGTCGAAGTCGTTCACAAAACCTGTGGTCAACATCAATACCTGTGGGAGCCGGGCTTGCCCGCGATGGGGCCGGCACAGTCGCTAAATAATCACTTTGGCACGCCGCAACTCGTCAATCCGCTCAGGACTAAACCCCAACTCCCCCAACACCTGATCCGTATGTTCCCCCAACGCCGCGCCAATGTGCCGAGGTTCCGGCAATCCCTCTGAAAACTTCAGCGGACACGCCATCTGCGCCTGATTCGACCCATCGCCACGCGGCACTTGGGTGACCAGCTCCCGCGCCTGCAACTGCGGATGCCGCAGCGCCTCGCCCACGCTCAATACCGGTTCAACACAAGCATCCAACTCGGCAAACAACGCGCAAAGTTCGGCAAAGTCATGCTTCTCGAACTCAACCTTCAGCGCATCCTTGAGCTTCTTCTGCTGCGCCGGTTGTGGCGACAGGCCCAGGCTCGCCAACTCCTCCAGCCCTAGCGCCACACACAGTTGCTTCATGAACGGCGGTTCCAGGCTGCCCACCGACAACCAGCGTCCATCCCGCGAGCGGTAATAGTCGTAGAAGCTGCCGCCATTGAGCATCTGGTCTTCGCGACCCGGCTCGACGCCGCAAGCCAAATACCCGGCACCGGCCATGGCGTTCAGGCTGAAGGCGCAGTCGGTCATGCTCACATCCAGGTGTTGCCCCTGCCCGGTTTGCTGCCGGGCAATCACCGCCGCGAGCAAGCCGATCACCCCGTGCAGCGAACCGCCGGCGACATCCGCCACTTGTGGCCCCAAGGGCAACGGCCCACTGTCGGCGCGGCCGGTGTAGCTCGCCAGCCCGGCCAGTGCCAGATAATTGATGTCATGGCCAGCGCGGTCCCTGTAAGGCCCCGTCTGGCCGTAACCGGTAATCGACACATAGATCAGCTTCGGGTTGATCGCCTTCAAGGCTTCATAACCCAGGCCCAGGCGGTCCATGACACCGGGGCGGAATTGTTCGAGCACGATGTCGTAGCCCAGCAGCAACTGCTTGATAACCTCCAGCGCCTCAGGTTGCTTGAGGTCCAGCGCCAGGCTGCGCTTGTTGCGATTGAGGTAGGCATGGCTGGCCGATACGCCGTGGTCGTGGGGCGGCAGCACGCGCAGCAGGTCCATGCGGGTGGGCGACTCGATGCGCAACACTTCGGCGCCCATGTCCGCCAGCAACAATGAGGCGAACGGCCCCGGCAGCAGCGTCGAGAAATCCAGAATCTTGAGTGATGCCAGTGGACCGAGCATGGAAGTTCTCCCTGAATGATGTTCCCAGACTAGGCAGCCGGGCGCTCAGGGGCAATAACCTTATGTGCCAGTGACGCTGACCGTTGCGCTCAGGTCGCAGGCAGAAAAAAACCCGCCGAAGCGGGTTTTTCATTGCAGCAGATTTACTTGGCGTTCACCGGGGCGGCCTCATCGGCGTGGCCCAGTACGTCGTCTTTAGGCTCGTCGGCAATGCCGCGACCGCCCGAAGCCAGCTCGGCTTGCAGCACGTCGGTGTCCAGTTCCTTGACCCACTTGGCCACGACGATGGTCGCTACAGCGTTACCGACCAGGTTGGTCAGGGCACGGGCCTCGGACATGAAGCGGTCGATACCGAGGATCAACGCCAGACCGGCTACCGGCAGGTGGCCCACGGCGGACAGGGTAGCGGCCAATACGATGAAGCCCGAACCGGTCACACCGGCAGCGCCTTTGGAGGACAGCAGCAACACCACCAGCAGGGTGATCTGGTGCGTGATGTCCATGTGGGTGTCAGTTGCCTGGGCAATGAACACGGCGGCCATGGTCAGGTAAATCGCAGTACCGTCGAGGTTGAACGAGTAGCCGGTCGGGATCACCAGACCCACGACGGATTTCTGCGCGCCCAGACGCTCCATCTTGATCAGCATGCGCGGCAGTACCGATTCCGAAGAAGACGTACCCAGCACGATCAGCAGTTCTTCACGGATGTAGCGGATCATTTTCAGGATGCTGAAGCCGTGAGCGCGTGCGATACCGCCCAGCACGATCAGGATGAACAGCAGGCAGGTGATGTAGAAGCAGATCATCAGTTGACCCAACTGCACCAGCGAGCCGACACCGTAGGCACCGATGGTGAAAGCCATGGCACCGAAGGCACCGATTGGCGCGAGCTTCATGATCATGTTGATGATGTTGAACATCACGTGGGCGAAGCGATCGATGAAGTCCAGCAACGGCTTGCCGTAGGCACCCAGGCGATGCAGGGCGAAACCGAAGATCACCGAGAACATCAGCACTTGCAGGATGTCGCCCGTGGCGAACGCGCCGACGATGGTGCTCGGGATCACGTTGAGCAGGAAGCCAACGACGCTTTGGTCAGCACCGGCCGACACATAGGCAGCAACTTTGGAGGCGTCCAGGGTGCTCACGTCGATGTGCATACCAGCGCCTGGTTGCACGATGTTGACCACGACCAGGCCAACCAGCAACGCGATGGTCGAAACGATTTCGAAGTAAAGGAGTGCGTAACCACCGGTCTTGCCGACCGACTTCATGTCCTGCATGCCGGCGATACCGCTGACAACCGTACAGAAGATGATCGGGGCGATGATCATTTTGATCAGTTTGATGAACCCGTCACCCAGTGGCTTAACGGCCACACCGAGCTGTGGATAGTAGTGGCCGAGCAAAATACCGATGACAATTGCAACGATCACCTGGAAATACAGGGATTTGTACAGTGGCTGACGAGTCGTCATTGCAAAGTTCCTCAAGAGTGCGCGCTGCAACGTCCATCTGTTGCCCGGGACACCTGAATTGCGAACCCTCCTGCACTGGAGGGATTTGTTTTTTCGAGCCGCGCGACGGCAGGCATCTGCCAGTTGTATCGCAAAGCCCGTGCCACCTGCGCTGAAACACCCGCAAGCCTTTTGATATCAGGGGTTGCAGGTCGCTCCTGGTCGTTGCCCGGGTGAAGCCCAATGGCGGATTTCCGCCCTTCAAGCAAATCGCGTCCTGCAATTTGGCGGATATCCGCCTTGTTCATCGATTGAAACCGCCGCTACCATCCGTCGCTCAATGGACGGATTTGCCTGCTATGCGCGAACGCACCATCGCCAGTCACTTCGCCCGCGCCGTCCTCGGTGGCGCGCAACGCCGTGGCCTGGACTATTCGAGCCTGCTTCAACAATTGGGGATCAGTCCCGAATTGCTCGAAGAGCCGCGGGCGCGCATTGCACCGGAGCAGTTCACCCGACTGATTCAGCAACTGTGGCTGGCACTGGACGACGAATACCTGGGGTTCGGGCACGGCCCCAGCAAACCAGGCAGCTTCGCGATGATGTGCCACGCGGTGATCCACTGCCGTAATCTGGATAAGGCGCTGAACCGCGGCTTATTATTTTATAGCCTATTCCCCGACGCCCCGCGCCTGACCCTGACGCGCGAAGACGACATGATCCGCCTGAGCCTCGACGATTCGCAGCTTTGGGACCCGGACCATTTTCTCAGCGAGAGCCTGCTGGTGATCTGGCATCGCTTCGGCAGTTGGCTGATCGGCCAGCGCATTCGCCTGGAGCAGGCCACTTTCAGCTACCCGCGACCGGAACACGGCGCCGAGTACGATCTGCTGTTCTCCTGCCCGTTAACCTTTTCCACGGCCCAGAGCAGCCTGCTGTTTCACAGCCGCTACCTGAACATGCCGCTGTTGCAGGACGAACGCACCCTCAAGCATTTCCTCGAACACTCGCCGGCCGATTTGCTGTCTCGTCCAGACGACGGCAACAGCCTGAGCAGCCAATTGCGACGCTTGCTCAGCCGCGACAGTTCACGCTGGCCGGACCTCGACGCCGTCGCCGCCCACCTGCATATCAGCCCGCAGACGCTGCGCCGGCATCTGCGGGAGGAAGGCAGCAGTTTTCAGGAATTGAAAGATCAGTTGCGTCGCGATATCGCGATTTATCACCTGGGCCGCGCCGACTTGTCATTGCAACAGATTGCCGAGCAACTGGGGTTTTCCGAGCCTTCGGCGTTTCATCGGGCGTTCAAGAAATGGACGGGGCTGACACCGGGGGCGTATCGCGCGCAAGAAAATTGAGCTTCAGACTCGACTTTTTCGGTGCTCAAACCACCCTCATCGCGGGCAAGCCCGCTCCCACAGTGATCTGTGGCGTTCACAAAACCTGTGGGAGCGGGCTTGCCCGCGATGGAGCCAGCAAGTGCAGTAACGATCTGCCGATCAAACCACCGGAAAATGAATCCGGAACGCCGCCCCACCCATCGGCGAATCCCCCAGGGTCAGCTTGGCGCTGTAGCTCTCAATAATGTCTTTGACCACCGCCAGGCCAATGCCCTGCCCCGGATGCTGACGGTCCAGCCGCTCACCGCGCTCGAGAATCCGCGCGCGCTGATCCATTGGCACACCAGGGCCGTCGTCCTCGACGCACAACTCGATGCCGCTAAGGGTTTCGCGCACGCTGATGCGCACTTCGCCGAGGCACAGGCGATAGGCGTTCTCCAGCAGATTGCCGAGCATTTCCAGCAAGGCCCCTTGCTCGATCGGCACAAAACACTCTTCCGGCAGATCGAAAGCGACCCGCACGCGCTTGTCGCGGTAGACCTTGTCCAGCGTGTCGCACAGGCTTTTCAGCACCGGCCGCAGGCGTACCTGATGCCGCACCAGCCCGCTTTTGCGCAGGCTGGCGCGCTGCAATTGATAGCTGATCTGTTGGCTCATGCGCTCGATCTGGCTTTGCAGCACCCACGCCTGATCACGATCTTCGGGGCGTTGCGCCATGTCTTCGCTGACGCCTTGCAACACCGCCAGCGGCGTTTTCAGGCTGTGCGCCAGATCATCCAGGGAGTCACGATAACGGCTGCGCTGTTCGCGTTCGCTGTGCAGCAAGCGGTTAAGCGAGCCGGTCAGGCGCAGCAGTTCCCGAGGATGTTCCTCGCTGAGACTTTCGCGGGTGCCGCCTTCGATCTGGTCCAGCTCCTGACTCAATCGGCGCAAGGCCTTCAACCCCCAGGTCAAGCCAAACCAGAGTAACGCCAGCAACACCAGCAACGCCGCGCCGAAGCCCAGATAGAGGTTTTCCCGCAGGCCTTCGAGGGTGACTTCGTATTCGCGAACCGGTTGCAGGGCCACGATGCTGAACGCGGCACTCTTGCCGCCCAGCAATTTGACCTCGACGTCATAGACGAAAAACTCCTCGCCGTTGGCCTCGCTGATTCGCGCAAATTCGTTGCCGCGCCCGTCGTAGCGCGGCTTGTAGTTGATGTGTTCTTCCTGCGTAGCCTTCGAGCGCCAGACCAGACGGCCTTCACGGTCATAGATGTAGCCGAGCAAACGGCTGTCGGTGAGGTTGAAACGCTCGTCGGGCAATTGCGCCGGCATCTGCAAGCGGTTGTTTTCCACCCGGGCGGCGGAGATCAGCGTCGTCACGTCGGACGCCAGGCGCTGCTCAATGGAGTCCTGCAAGGCAAGGCTGAACGCGCCTTGCATCGCCGGCAGCAACGCCAGCATGAACAACACCGCCAGGATCGTGGCGGCGAGCATCAAGCGAACGCGAAGAGAACGAATCAAGTGCAGCGCTCATTGAACAGGTAGCCGAGGCCACGCACAGTGTCGATCGGCTTGAACCCGGCCGGCCCTTCGAGCTTGCGGCGCAGCCGGCCGACCAGCACTTCGATCACATTCGGATCACGCTCGTCGTCGTCCGGGTATAGCTGCTCCATCAAGCGGTCCTTGGCCACCACTTGCTGATGATGACGCATCAGGTATTCAAGGATACGGTATTCGTACGCGGTCAGCGCCAGCGGTTGCTCGTCGAGGGAGGCCTGCTTGCGATTGAGATCAAGCAGCAATGGCCCGGCGACGATGGTCGACTGGGTAAACCCGCTGGAACGGCGCAACAAGGCATTGAGCCGTGCGTCGAGCTCTTCGAACTGGAACGGCTTGACCACATAATCGTCGGCCCCGGCGGCCAGGCCTTCGACCTTGTCCTGCCAGTTACCACGGGCGGTGAGAATCAGGATCGGGAACGTCTTGGCGCCCGAGCGCAACTGGCGAATCAGATCAAGCCCGCCCATGCCCGGCAGACCGAGGTCGATGACCGCCAGATCAAAATTGAACTGCCCGGTTTGATACAAGGCTTCCTCGGCATTGGCCACGGACTCGACCACGTGGCCGCTCTCCGTCAGGCGGGTTTGCAGGTGATGGCGCAACAGCGCCTCATCTTCGACAACCAGCAGTTTCATAACGCTCTCCCGGGTAAATCAACATCTCCAGAGATACAAACTTGCACCTCGATGGCTAACATGACAATGGCTTGCTGATACCCACTGGATAAGACAAATCGTAGCGGCCCATGAGATCCTCATGGCGAAGTTTAATGCCGTTGTGCGACACCGACACATTTGCGTACGTGGCGGAATAGCCGGAGTGGACGTTTTGCTGGCCCAGACTCGCACCCCAGGCACTGCTGCCATCCGGCACAACATTAACGCTTGAACGGCTCAGCACACGGGACTTTTTGACTTTGCCGCTGGTCTCTCCAAAGGTGAGGCTGCCGAAGTTATCGTCTCCCGCATGGGCGGCGGCACTGGCGCCCAGAACAGTGAACGCCAGAAGTAGATTTTTAAAGCCAGTCATAGGGAGTTTCCTCATGCGCTGTTCGCTTTTTGGGTACGTGCAAGATTACCCGGCGTGCCCTGAACTCCCCCTGAACGCTCTCTGAACCTGAGCTGAACCAACGCGACCCGACTGTTTCACACGCTTCAACAGGAGATTCGACCATGCGCATGCTTCTCGCTGTTCTGTTGCTGGCCTTGAGCGGCCTCAGCCAAGCCGCCATCAAGACCCAGGAAATTCCCTACCAGAGTGCCGACGGCACGAAACTGATCGGTTACTACGCCTACGACGATGCAATCAAAGGCCCGCGCCCGGGCGTGGTGGTGGTGCATGAATGGTGGGGGCTGAACGAGTACACCAAGCGCCGCGCCCGCGATCTCGCGGGGTTGGGTTATAGCGCCTTGGCCATCGACATGTATGGCGACGGCAAGAACACCGAGCATCCCAAGGACGCCATGGCGTTCATGCAAGCGGCGTTGAAAGACAGCGCTGCGTCCAGCGCGCGGTTCCAGGCTGGGCTCGATTTGCTGAAGAAACAGGCGCAAACCGATCCGCAAAAAATCGCCGCCATCGGTTACTGCTTCGGCGGCGCAGTGGTGCTCAACGCGGCACGCCAAGGCGTACCGCTGGCCGGCGTGGTGAGTTTCCATGGCGCGCTGGCGACCAATACCCCCGCCACACCGGGCAGCGTGAAAGCCAAAGTGCTGGTCGAACACGGCGCACTGGACAGCATGATCACCCCGGATAACGTCACAGCTTTCAAAGCCGAAATGGACAAGGCCGGCGCCGATTACACGTTCGTCAGCCTCGATGGCGCCAAGCATGGCTTCAGCAACCCGGATGCCGATCGCTTGAGCCATGGCGATCACGGCGGGCCGGACATCGGCTACAACAAAGCGGCGGATGAAAAGTCCTGGGCGGACATGCAGGCGTTTTTCAAAAAGATCTTTAGCTGATCAGGAGGACCGAGGTGTTGCCATCGCGAGCAAGCTCGCTCCCACATTGAAATGCATTCCCCTGTGGGAGCTAGCCTGCTAGCGATAGCTGCGCCGCCGATCTCAACCTTTGCACTACCCAGCCGCAACCCAACCCGGCAAAATGTCTGCCATGAACTCCGTCCCCGCCCTGCCCGTCTGTTGCACGCCCCTCGATGCCCATTGGCCGCTGCCGGTTGTGCTGCCCGATACGGTGCTGCTGAGTACCCACTTCGATCCCACGCAACTGCTCGGCGATGACTTCCAGCGCAGCGCCATTGACGCGCCCGCGAGCATTCAGCGCTCCGTCGCCAAACGTCAGGCCGAATTTCTCGCCGGGCGAATCTGCGCTCGCGCCGCCCTGCAACAACTCGAAGGCTTGAGCGTCAGCCCGGCCATCGGCGAAGACCGGGCGCCTGTCTGGCCGGCGCACATCTGCGGTTCGATCACCCACAGCACCGGCCGGGCGGCGGCCATCGTGGCGAAGAAAAGCCATTGGCGCGGTTTGGGCATGGACCTGGAAAACCTGCTCAACGTCGAACGCGCTGAACGCCTGGCTGGGGAAATCCTCACCGCACCAGAGCTAAAGCGCATGACCGCAGGTGGCCGCGAGCAATTGGCGCTGCTGGTGACGCTGACCTTTTCGGTGAAAGAAAGCCTGTTCAAGGCGCTCTACCCGATCGTCCAGCAGCGCTTTTATTTTGAACACGCTGAAGTGCTGGAGTGGACCGAGGCCGGTGAAGTGCGGTTGCGGTTACTGACGGATTTGTCGACCGAATGGCGCAACGGCACCGAGCTGAATGCGCAGTTTGGGGTTCAGGATGGGCAGCTGTTGAGCCTGGTCAGCATTAAAGCCTGAACTCTGTAGCAGCTGCCGAAGGCTGCGTTCGGCGGCGCAGCCGTCGTGAAATCAAACACCGCGGTGCATCGGAAAAATCGTGAGTGCAGGATTGACGACGGCTGCGCCGCAGAACGCAAGCTGCGCCAGCTGCTACAGGTCCTGCGTTACCGCTTTTCCTGATTCCTCGGCCAACTCAAACTGAAACACGCCCCACCCAGGCTTTTGCTCTTGCCGATCAACGCTCGCCCTTCATGCCAATGAATAATCCGCCGCACGATCGACAAGCCCAGACCATGTCCGCCCGATGCCCGGGTGCGGCTGTCGTCAAGGCGCAGGAACGGGGTGAAAATCTTCTCCCAGGCGATTTCCGGCACGCCCGGCCCGTCATCCTCGACATCCACCCGACAGCGCTGCTGCCCCACCTGATAGCTGATGGTCACCCGGGATTGCGCGTGGCGCATGGCGTTGCTCACCAGGTTCTGGATCGCGCGATGCAGGTAACGCGGCTCGGCTTCGACCCAGGCGTCGTCGTTATCGGCCGCCGACAGGCACAACCCACGCTGCACCGTGACATCGGCGCGCAACGGCGCCAGTTCCTCGATCACCTGATTGACCAGCGCATCCAGATCGATGCGTTGAAAATTCAGCGCTGGCGAACCTTGCTCCAGCCGCGCATAAGTCAGCATTTCATCCACCAGACGGTCGAGGTCCTCGATGTCGTGGTCCATGCCTTCGCAGTATTTTTCCAGGGCTTGCGGGGTGGTGGCCGAGCCGATCATCTCCAGGCCAAACCGCAGGCGCGCCACCGGCGTGCGCAGTTCATGGGACACCGCGCGCACCAGCTCACGCTGAATCGCCAACAATTGCTGCAAGTGCTCGGCCATGCCGTTGAACGCTGATGCCAGCCGCCCCACCGAGTCCGCGCCGCGTGCCGGTACGCGGGTTTCCAGGCTGCCCTTGGCGATGCGTGTGGCCGCCGCTTCCAGACCGCGCAAACGCCGCTCAAGTTGGCGCACCAACAGGTAAACGATCAATCCGATCAGGCTCAGCCCCAATGCCGCGATCAGCACCAGCCATTCCGGCGGATAAGGATTCATCTGGTACAACGGGCCGATCTCAAGCACCCACGGCGTGCCGACCATGCCGGCAAACACCCGGATCGAATCGCCACCCTTGCCCAGCGCCATCACCGTGTCACCTTCGGACACGCGACGGCTCTGGTCTTCGTCCATGTCTGCTTCATCGACCGTCACCAGCCGCAAGTCAAAACCGAAACCCTTGTCCTTTGCCAG
Organism: Pseudomonas azerbaijanoccidentalis; assembly: GCF_019145495.1. GTDB lineage: Bacteria > Pseudomonadota > Gammaproteobacteria > Pseudomonadales > Pseudomonadaceae > Aquipseudomonas > Aquipseudomonas azerbaijanoccidentalis. Next base: position 12,345 of record NZ_JAHSTU010000016.1, read on the forward strand.
CTTCGCCAGGCGCACCGGTTGCTCGCCCACCGGGTAGCGCACCAGTTCGTCGACCAACAGGTAAATGGTTGCCCGGGCCAATTGTTCACTGATCTGCTGCACTTCCCCGGTGAGGACCAGTTGTTCCTTGTCGCTGACCAGACGATAAACCTTCGCCGCGTGCGGCCCGGTCTGTTCCACCAGCGCCTCGCCGCGCAGCACTCGTGTGCGTTGACGCAGGTCGAGATCGGTCTCGTTGAAGGTTTTCAGCGCCAGCGGAATGCCCAGCAACCGCTCCCACACCAGCAATGCCCGGTGGCGCTCGGTCTGGTTCATCGGTTGCAGGTTGTCGGCCATCAGCGAAAAAGTGCCGTGGGCCAGACGCTCGCGGTACTGCTCACTGCGCACCTGGTTGAGCATGTGCAACGCCAGCACGCCGAGCACCGCCACCAGAATCAGCGCGGCGCACATGCCGCCATAAATACGCAGGAAGATCGAATTCACAGGCTTTGATCTACGCAGGCCTCGGGAACGAACAGGTAGCCTTTGCTGCGCACGGTCTTGATCAGCCGTGGATGATCCGGGTCGTCGCCGATTTTCGGGCGAATGCGCGAAATGCGCACGTCGATGGAACGGTCCTGACCGTCATAGCCGATACCGCGTAGCGCAGTGAAGATTTCTTCCCGCGACAGAATGCGCCCGGCGTTGGCCACCAGCAGCCAGAGCAAGTCGAACTCGGCACTGGTCAGTTCGATACCGTTGTCGTTCAGCCAAGCCTCGCGCAAGGCGTTGTCCACCACCAGCGGGCCGAATTGCAGGCGTCGCTGTTTTTCCGGCACCGGTTCGGGGGTTTCACTGCGTCGCAGCAACGCCTGGATGCGCGCCAGCAGCAAGCGCGGACGCACCGGTTTGCACACGTAGTCGTCGGCCCCCAGATCGAGGCCGAGAATCTGGTCGGTGTCGTCGCTGCGCGCGGTGAGCATCAGGATCGGGCCGTCGAAGCGGTCGCGGACCTTGCGGCAAATGCTCAGGCCGTCTTCACCGGGGAGCATCAGGTCGAGGATCACCAGGTCCGGTTGCTCCTTGATGATGCGCGCCGCCGCCAGGGCGCCGTTGCCCTCGATCGACACACGCAGGCCGTTGGCTTCAAGGTAATCGCGGGTCAGTTCGGCCAGACGCTGGTCGTCCTCCACAATCAATACCTGCCAGGCTTCTTGCTCCACGGGTGACCTCTGCTTGCCAATGACTCTTATAAGGAAGGATCCACCCGTCTTTTTGTAATGATTCGGGGGATAAAATTGCATACACGCTGGCCGATTGTATAAACGTCGCCCGCGCAGAACACAAGCCGGTAAATGCGTTCGGACATGTCGGTTTTTTGTGATAGGGTTCGCGCCCTTAAAAATCCGCCCGGCCGTTTTTGATCGTTGAAAAATGCTGAAAAAAGGTCCGGTCCAGCAGCATCGCGGCCTACACGCCGATTGGACCTTTCACACACAATTTACGCACAGGTTTATCCACAGGTAGTACGTTGCAATCGCCCCCCAAAACGCATTATCTTGTACCCCGGCGCCAAAAAAACCCTAGATGTAGGGTTTAGCGCAAAAAACCAAACACAAACCGGACACCAATTTCAAGCGCTTTTCTTGCCTCTGTCCGGTTGATTCAAACGTATTTTCAAAAGTCCAAACCGCGCGTGCGGATGGCTACTGTATTTCGGCCCGATGTGGTGAAAACGGTACGGGTGTTGCAGTCCTGAACTGTCACCTCAAAGGACCCGGTCTTGCGCCCAAGGCGCAAGACCAAAGACTTCGGCATGGAAGCGGCGCCCTATAGCCCCCTTCCTGATCTGTCCCGAAGTTGGTATGCCCGGCCCCTCGCCGGTTGTAGTGCTTCAGGACGGAACGGTGGGCACTGTGATGGTGCCCAAACAAACATAGAGAATGTGGAGACAACCCCCCATGCAAACCGACACAACTCGCGAGAACCCGCAGGGCACCTTGCCGCAGGCTACCGATTCGAATTCGGATCTGTCCGCCACCGCGCCTGGCCAACTGCGCGTGATCAAGCGTAACGGCACTGTCGTTCCTTACACCGATGACAAGATCACCGTCGCCATCACCAAAGCGTTTCTCGCAGTTGAAGGCGGCACCGCTGCCGCTTCGTCGCGAATCCACGACACCGTGGCCCGTCTGACTGAACAAGTCACCGCCACGTTCAAGCGTCGCATGCCATCGGGCGGCACCATCCACATCGAAGAAATCCAGGACCAGGTCGAACTGGCCCTGATGCGTGCCGGCGAGCAAAAAGTCGCTCGCGACTACGTGATCTACCGTGACGGTCGTTCGAAAGAACGCGCTGCCCACGCACCGGCCGAAGAAGCGGTCAACGCTCACCCGTCGATCCGCATCACCCGCGCCGATGGCAGCTTTGCACCTCTGGACATGGGCCGCCTGAACACCATCGTCACCGAAGCGTGCGAAGGCCTGGAAGAAGTCGACGGCGACCTGATCCAGCGTGAAACCCTGAAGAACCTGTACGACGGCGTGGCCCTGACCGACGTCAACACCGCGCTGGTGATGACTGCCCGTACCCTGGTTGAGCGCGAGCCGAACTACTCGTTCGTCACCGCCCGCCTGCTGATGGACACCCTGCGTGCCGAAGGCCTGGGCTTCCTCGGTGTGGCCGAAAGCGCTACCCACCACGAAATGGTCGACCTGTACGCCAAGGCCCTGCCGGCCTACATCGCCAAAGGTATCGAGTTCGAACTGCTGAACCCTGTGCTGGCCTCCTTCGACCTGGAAAAACTGGGCAAGGCGATCAACCACGAGCGTGACCAGCAGTTCACTTACCTGGGCCTGCAAACCCTGTACGACCGTTACTTCATCCACAAGGATGGCGTGCGTTTCGAACTGCCGCAGATCTTCTTCATGCGCGTGGCCATGGGCCTGGCGATCGAAGAGAAGCACAAAGAAGACCGTGCGATCGAGTTCTACAACCTGTTGTCGTCCTTCGACTACATGTCGTCGACCCCGACCCTGTTCAACGCCGGTACCCTGCGTCCACAGCTGTCGAGCTGCTACCTGACCACCGTGCCGGATGACCTGTCGGGCATCTACCACGCGATCCACGACAACGCCATGCTGTCCAAATTTGCTGGCGGCCTGGGCAACGACTGGACACCGGTTCGTGCGCTGGGTTCGTACATCAAGGGCACCAACGGCAAATCCCAGGGCGTTGTTCCGTTCCTGAAAGTCGTGAACGACACCGCCGTTGCCGTTAACCAGGGTGGCAAGCGCAAAGGCGCTGTCTGTGCCTACCTGGAAACCTGGCACATGGACATCGAAGAGTTCATCGAACTGCGCAAGAACACCGGTGATGACCGTCGTCGTACCCACGACATGAACACCGCCAACTGGATCCCTGACCTGTTCATGAAGCGCGTCTTCGATGACGGCAAGTGGACCCTGTTCTCGCCGTCCGAAGTACCGGACCTGCACGACCTGACCGGCAAGGCCTTCGAAGAGCGTTACGAGTACTACGAAGCCCTGACCGAGTACCCGGGCAAGGTCAAGCTGTTCAAGACCATCCAGGCCAAAGACCTGTGGCGCAAAATGCTGTCCATGCTGTTTGAAACCGGCCACCCATGGCTGACCTTCAAAGACCCGTGCAACCTGCGCAGCCCGCAGCAGCACGTGGGCGTGGTCCACAGCTCGAACCTGTGCACCGAGATCACCTTGAACACCAACAAGGACGAGATCGCCGTTTGCAACCTGGGCTCGATCAACCTGCCGAACCACATCGTCAACGGCAAGCTGGACACCGCCAAGCTGGAACGCACCGTGAACACCGCCGTTCGCATGCTCGATAACGTGATCGACATCAACTACTACTCGGTGCCGCAAGCGAAGAACTCCAACTTCAAGCACCGTCCGGTCGGCCTGGGCATCATGGGCTTCCAGGATGCGCTGTACCTGCAGCACATTCCTTACGGTTCCGATGCCGCCGTGCAGTTCGCCGACACTTCCATGGAAGCGGTCAGCTACTTCGCGATCCAGGCGTCCTGCGACCTGGCCGATGAGCGTGGTGCCTACGAGACGTTCCAGGGTTCGCTGTGGTCCAAAGGCATCCTGCCGCTGGATTCGCAACAGATCCTGATCGAGGCCCGTGGCCAGAAGTACATCGACGTTGACCTGAAGGAAACCCTGGACTGGGCGCCGGTTCGCGCCCGTGTGCAGAAAGGTATCCGTAACTCCAACATCATGGCCATCGCACCGACCGCGACCATCGCCAACATCACTGGCGTATCGCAGTCGATCGAACCGACCTACCAGAACCTCTATGTGAAATCGAACCTGTCGGGCGAATTCACCGTGATCAACCCGTACCTGGTTCGCGACCTGAAGGCTCGCGGTCTGTGGGACTCGGTCATGATCAACGACCTGAAGTACTACGACGGTTCGGTGCAGCAGATCGAGCGCATCCCGCAAGAACTCAAAGAGCTCTACGCGACCGCCTTCGAAGTGGATACCAAGTGGATCGTTGACGCGGCCAGCCGTCGTCAGAAGTGGATCGACCAGGCTCAATCGCTGAACCTGTACATCGCTGGCGCTTCGGGCAAGAAGCTGGACGTGACCTACCGCATGGCCTGGTACCGTGGTCTGAAAACCACTTACTACCTCCGTGCCCTGGCCGCGACCAGCACCGAGAAGTCGACCATCAACACCGGTAAGCTGAACGCTGTTTCCAGCGGCGGCAACCACGGTGACGACTCGGTCCTGGCAGCGCCTGCCGGTCCAGCTCCAGTGCCGAAGGCTTGCGCCATCGACGAGCCGGATTGCGAAGCTTGCCAATAAGCTGAGCCAGTAGGCGCCGCAAGGCGCTTATCTGAAACCCCCGATCAGTCCTCTGGATTGTCGGGGGTTTTCTTTTGACCTTTAAAAGATCGCAGCCTCGTTTCACTCGACAGCTCCTACATTGAAATGCGATCCCTTGTAGGAGCTGTCGAGTGAAACGAGGCTGCGATCTTTCGATCTTTTGCCGGCAACAAAAAAGCCCCTCTTCCGAGGGGCTCCTTGTAAAGCGGTGTCAGCCAACCAACATCAAGTCATCTGAATGATGGTCTGCATGATAGTGCTCTGGGTGGAGATGGTCTTGGCGTTCGCCTGGTAGTTACTCTGCGCCTTGATCAGGTCAACCAGTTCGTTGGTGACGTTGACGTTGGACTCTTCCAGGGAGTTGGAAGCGATCGAACCCAGCGTGCCGGTTTCCGGCGCATCGTAGCCCGGGATACCCGAGGCGTAGGTTTCTTTCCAGCTGGTGCCGCCTACAGGCTGCAGACCTTGCTCGTTGGTGAAACTGGCCAGGGCCAGTTGGCCGATCGGCTTGGTCTGGTAGTTGCTGAAGTTGGCCAGCAGTACACCGCTACCGTCGATGGTCAGGTTGGTGATCTGGCCAGTGGCGTAGCCGTTCTGCGCAGGAATCGAACGCGCGGAGTCGGCATTGAACTGGGTAGTGTTGCTCATGGAGATGGTCACACCGGTCGGATCGGCTGCGGCACCGTTGGGGGCCCAATTACCGTTGGTGACCTTACCTGGAACCCAGTTGGTGATTTTCAGATCACTGCTGATGATCGGAGCAGGGGTCGGAACAGTTGGCGGCACAGTCGGCGGCACCGGGGTGCTGACCGATACCAGCTTGCCGCTGGTATCGAACGTCATGGTCGAAGGAATCGGAGGCGTTGCAGCCGCCTTCGGATCGCTGCCATCAGGGTTGCGACCATCGATCAGGGTGTAGGTGTCCCAGGTGTTTGGCCCGGTCTTCACCATGTATTGATCCATGTTGTGCTGGTTACCCTGAGTGTCGAAAATCGGGGTAGTGAACTGCTTGGTGAAGGTTTCAGGCTTGGACGGATCGAACTTGTTAGCGGCGACTGCCTGGTCGATGACGTCGGCGGTGGATTTCAGGTTGATCGTCGACGAAACTGTCGTAGTGGATTTCGGCGCGAGGTTCGACGTATCGATACGCAGGTCGGTCAACACGCCATTGACGATCTTGCCATTGGCGTCCACGCCATAACCTTGCAGACGCGCGGTGCCGTCGGTGTTGGTGACGTAACCTTCCTTGTCGACCTTGAACGTACCGGCACGGGTGTAGGACAGCGAGCCGTTGTTGTTCAGCACGAAGAACCCGGAGCCGTTGATGCCCATGTCGAGCACGTTGCCGGTGTTGCTGATGTCGCCCTGGGTGAACTGCTGGGAAACGTTAGCCAGACGCACACCGCTACCGGTGGTCTTGCTGCCGGTACCCAGTTTGGTCGCCGAGTACACATCTTCGAATTCTGCACGGGACGACTTGAAGCCGACGGTCGCGACGTTGGCGATGTTGTTGCCGGTCACGTCCAGTTGTTTGTTGGCGGCATAGAGACCGCTAAGGCCGATGTTAAAAGACATGTTCCACTCCTTTGTGCCGGGTTAGTCGGCTCTATATACCAATGGTTTGCACTTTGGACAGGGCAACGCTGCCCAGCCCGGCCAGATTGAGCATCAACTCACCGCCGGTCTGGCTGATGGTCACGCTGTTGACGGTTGCCGGCAGGTTGGTGATCAGCGCAACGCTCTGATCATCGATGGTGGTAGCCGCCGCGAAGGTGTAAGTACCGCTCGGCGCCACGTTGCCGGCATCGTCCTTGCCATCCCAGGTGAAGCTGGCATTGCCGGCTTTCTGGTCGGTCAACTCGATGGTGCGAACGACCTTGCCGTCCTTGTCAGTGATTTTTACCGTGGTCGAGGCGACCGATTGCGGCAGCACGACCGACCCGGTCATGCCTTTGGTGGTGTCGACCACAGATTTGTCGCCCGGCGCGATAACCGAACGGCCCACCAGCGACGAAGCCTGCAATGCCTGGGAAGAACCAAAGGTGCCGGCAATCCCGCTAACAGTATCGTTCAGCGTGGTGATGCCTTCGAGGCTGCTGAACTGCGCCAGCTGCGCCACGAACTCGCCGTTGCCCTGCGGCTCCAGCGGGTTCTGGTTTTTCAACTGGGTGACCAGCAACTGCAGGAACGCATCTTTGCCCAGCGCCTTTTTACCGGTGGCACTGCCGGCCGCCGACGCCAGGGCATCATTGTCCTTGTTGGTCTTGATCGACGAATTGGCCAGGATGTCGTTGAGGGACAAACCGCTGGTGGTATCGCTAACACTCATCTGAGTCGCCCCTTATCACTGACCGAGGGTCAGGACCTTCTGCATCATGGTTTTGGCGGTGTTCATCATTTCGGCGTTGGTCTGGAATGAACGGCTCGCGGAAATCATGTCGGCCATTTCTTCCACCACGTTGACGTTCGGGTAGTAGACGTAACCCTTGGCATCGGCGGCCGGATGGTTCGGCTCGTAGCGCGCTTCGAGGTTGCTCTGGTCTTCGACCACGCCCAGGACCTGCACGCCTTGGCCGGCAGCATCCTGGTTCTGGAACAGCGAATCGCTGCCGCCGCTCTGGCCGCCCTGGAACATGGTGGCGAATACCGGGTGACGCGCACGGTAGGTCTGGTCGATGCTCGACGAGACGGTCTCGGCGTTGGCGATGTTCGAAGCGACGGTGTTCAAGCGAGTGGTCTGTGCACTCATGCCGCTACCGGCAATGTTGAAAACACTGGATAGAGACATGACTTACTCTCCGCGCAGGGCTGACACCAGCCCTTTGAATTTGCTGTTGAGCAGGGTGAAGCTGGCCTGGAAGTTGACGGAGTTTTCCGCGTAGTTCGACTGTTCCAGTTGGGCGTCCACGGTGTTCTGGTCAATCGAAGGTTGCATCGGCGTGCGGTACATCAGCGACTCGTCGCCATTGCCCAGGCCTTCGGCTTCGATGTGACGGCTGTTGGTCATGTTCAAGGCGAACGTGCCGTTCTTGGCTTTGTCGTTCTGCGCCTCGAGCACTTTCGAGAACTCCAGATCCCGCGCCTTGTAGTTCGGGGTGTCGGCGTTGGCGATGTTGTTGGCCAATACCTCGGCACGCTGGGCGCGGAAGCCCAGAGCTTTTTCGTGAATGCCGAGCGCTTTATCGAAGCTGATGCTCATGTCGGGAAACCTTCGGGTGACCTGATTTTTCGTACGATGAACATAGCAAGCGTCATGCCAATTCAAAAAAGCCCGTAAACCGGGGCTTTGCGGGCAGTGGCAACGCGGCAATGCCAGAAAAGCGGCAACCGGTTTCCGCTGGATGCCGCTTTTCTGCCGCTTATACAACACCACCCGCCCGTTGTAGGAGCTGCCGAAGGCTGCGATCTTTTGATCTGAATTGAAAAACAAGATCAAAAGATCGCAGCCTGCGGCAGCTCCTACGTGATGTAAAAGTGGCAGGCATAAAAAAGGAGTCCCTGAGGACTCCTGGTTTATGCCTGCCGCTTTTGCATCACTTCGCCTGGTAAATGATCCCCGGGCTGCACTGGACCATTTGGTAATGATCCGGCAATCCGTTCAGCGCTTCGGACGCACCAAGGAACAGGTAACCGCCCGGCTTCAATGTGCTGTGGATGCGCAACAGGATGTCCTTCTTCACTTCAGCAGAGAAGTAGATCAACACGTTGCGGCAGAACACGATGTCGAACTTGCCGAGGGCCGCGTAACTGTCCAGCAGGTTGAACGAGCGGAACTCCACCCGGCTCTTGATCGGCGCCTTGATTGCCCAGCGTCCCGGCCCCTTCGGGTCGAAATAACGCTGCAGCCGTTCCGGTGACAGACCACGGCCGATGGCCAGGCTGTCGTACTCGCCAGTCTTGCAGTTGGTCAGCATGGTGCCGGACAGGTCGGTGGCAACAATCTGCACACCCATCCTCAACTGCCCGGCATTGACCCGCTCGAACTCGTCGATGGACATCGACAGCGAGTACGGTTCCTGCCCCGACGAACACGCCGCCGACCAGATCCGCAGACGCTGGCCGGGACTGGCCTTGATCGCCTCGGGCAACACCTTGTTCTTCAAGACTTCAAACGGATAGGTGTCACGAAACCACAGGGTTTCGTTGGTCGTCATCGCGTCCACCACCATCTCGCGCAAACCGCTGCGCGGCTGGGTCTGGATGCGCTGCACCAGCTCACCCAGGGACTTGATGCCTTGCTGCTCCATCAGTTTGTTGAGACGGCTCGAGACCAGGTACTGCTTGTTTTCACCCAGCAAAATGCCACAGGCTTTTTCCAGGAACACCCGGAACTGTTCGAAATCCAAATTACCCGTAGACAATGCTGCCGCCTCTTAAATCGTGTTAACTGCCAGGGGCCGAACGCCCCTAGCTGATGTCTGCTGCTTTGATCCGGTCAACTACCCGGGATGCCAGGTCATCAGGACGGAACTTGGCCAGAAAGTCATCGGCACCGACTTTCTTGACCATCGCCTGATTGAACACACCCGACAACGAAGTATGCAGGATGATATGAAGCTTTTGCATGCGAGGGTCGTTGCGGATCTCGGCCGTCAGCGTGTACCCGTCCATCTCCGGCATCTCGATGTCGGAGATCATCATCAGGAACTCTTCTTCCGGCTTCTTGCCCTCGTCGACCAGTTTGCGCAGGTAATCCAGCGCTTGCCGGCCGTCGTTCAACGCCACCACTTCAACACCCACCGTCTGCAGGCAACGCGTGACCTGCTTGCGCGCCACCGACGAATCGTCGACCGTCAGCACGCGCAATGAAAGCGCCTTGTGCTGGGTTTCGACATCCACCACGCCGGCCGAAATCGCTTCCGGAGTCGGTGCCACTTCCGCCAGCACCTTTTCGACGTCGATGATTTCCACCAACTGATTGTCGACCCGCGTCACCGCCGTCAGGTAGTGATCGCGACCGGTGCCCTTGGGTGGCGGATGGATCTCCTCCCAGTTCATGTTGACGATGCGTTCTACCGAGCGCACCAGGAACCCTTGGGTCTTGGTGTTGTACTCCGTGATGATCACGAAGGGATTTTTTTTATCCTTCAAGGCACCGGAGCCGGTTGCCATTGCCAGATCCAGGATCGGAATGGTTGCCCCCCGGATATTTGCCACGCCGCACACGACAGGACTGGACTTGGGCATCAGCGTCAGTTGGGGGCATTGCAGCACCTCCCGAACCTTGAACACGTTGATCCCATACAGCTGCTGGCCGTCGAGACGGAACAACAACAGCTCAAGGCGATTCTGCCCCACCAGTTGCGTGCGCTGGTTTACCGAATCCATTACACCAGCCATGCCCAGACTCCTACACCAACGCTAAGTGTTGTTGCGACGCACATTCATCTCTAAACGGCACGGCGCTTGCTTTTTATCTTTCTATGAACACAGAACCGACATTTTTCCGCCGCCTGATCCCCCCCTGCCGCCAATGGCTGGGCGCGCTGGCCGCTGCTTGCCTGTTCAACGCTGGCAGCCCTGCCCTTGCTGACTCCGTTACCTTGCCTGACATGCTTATCGGCGTCACTCAGGGCTTTCTTGAGTTCACCGTAGAAGACTATCTGGCTACCAGTCAAACGGAAGGTCGCTACGAGATCCAGGTCAACCAGCTCGATCCACGCCTGCGCATGCCGATGTGCGACAAGGAATTGACAGCCACACTGGAGAGTCCCGCCAAGCCTTTGGGCCGGGTAACGGTCAAGGTTCGCTGCGAGGGAACATCCCCGTGGACCGTCTTCGTACCCGCTCAAGTGCGCCTGTTTCGCGACGTTGTGACCACCACCCGGCCCTTGCGCCGCGCCGGTATCGTCGACTCTGCGGACGTCACTTTGCGTGAACGCGATGTCAGCCTGCTGACCCAGGGTTATTTGACCTCCGTGGATCAAGCGATCGGGCAACGATTGACCCGACCAATGGTCAACGACCAGGTCATCAGCCTGGTGCACATTGAACAGGCGGAAGTCATCCGCAAAGGCGATCAGGTGGTGATTACCGCCCGCAGTGGTACGCTCAGCGTGCGAATGCCCGGCGAAGCACTGGCCAACGGTGGCCTGAGCGAGCAAATCCGGGTGAAGAACCTCAATTCCAATCGAGTGATCAAGGCGCAAGTCACCGCGCCGGGACAGGTCGAGGTGTCCATGTAGGGCTCTGCGATTGTGGAGTGGAGATGTGGCGCTAACCGAGGCTGTTCCCTAAACTGTGCCCTAAGCAGGGCAAGCGCTGACGCGCGCAAGCTCATTGATAAATGAGCCTAAAGTTTTTCCGGGTATGGCCGAAAACATGGCAAGCGTCCAAATTCCCAGAGGTTTTTTATCATGGTCATCGATTTCAGCCGTTTAAACAGCTCCTCGTCACTTACGGGCAGTACACGTACCAGCGTTGCCAAGGAAACCGCCGATGCCGGCAAATCCGCGCCGCTGAATACCCCGGCCGAACAGGCCAGCACCGTGACCAGCGGGGAATCGGTACATCTCAGCAATGAGGCTCAGCAGTTGCAAAAGGTCACTGATACGCTGCGCGATCAGCCAGCTGTCGACAAAGCCCGAGTGGCCGAGTTGAAAGCCGCGATTGCCGATGGCAGCTACAAAGTCGACAGCAACCGCGTCGCCAGCAAACTGCTCAACTTCGAAGCCCAGCGCTAGGCCATGGCCGGCGCGAGGCTTTTGGACGCTTAAAACCCAAGGCCAGCCATGCACGACACTAATTTACTGCAACTGATCACCGACGACTTTGCTCCAGCGCAACAACTGCTGGAATTACTGCGCACCGAATCCATCGCCTTGCATGGTCGCGACATGGGCCTGCTCGAAGACATTCTGGCGCAGAAGCAGGCATTGATCATTTTGCTCGAACAGCATGGCCGCAAGCGCAGTGAAATTCTCGCCAGCCTCAATTTGCCCCCCAACCGCAGCGGTCTGGAGCAACTGGCCAGCCAGTCCAGCGTTGGCGAAGCGTTGCTCGCGCAAAGTGATGTCCTCACCGACCTTCTGTCCCAGTGCCAGGCCGCCAATGCCAACAACGGACAGTCGATCGTGGTCCAGCAAGTTGCCACGGCCACCCAATTGAAAATCCTTACCGGCGGCGAACCTCCAGCGCTCTACGATGCCAGCGGAACATTTTCCAAGCTTGTGAAACCGCGCCCGCTCAGTCAGGCTTGAGCCTGTCGATGAGCAAGCCCTATCAAGACGCGAAACATGCTGGCAAAATGCTGGCTAGCCGTAGTCAAAATTTGTCTGGAGATTGATTAACCGTGTCCAATGCCTTAAATGCGGACGATGCTCCGCAGCCACCCAAGGTGCTCAGCACGCCCCTGGAAATCTCCGGCAACCTTCGCCAGCTCCAAGAAAGCCATGACCCCCTGATCATCACGTTCCACGAGCGCAGCCAGCGCTTCCAGAGCTATCTGGTGGACGTCGACCGCGAAGGCAACATGATCGCCCTGGACGAAATGATTCCCCGTGACGGTGAACGTTTCCTGCTGGCCGGCGAACCGTTCAAGGTCGAAGGCTTCCATGAAGGCGTGCGCATCGCTTGGGAAAGCAATGGCCCACTGACTATCGATGAATCCGGCGGTAGTCGTTGCTACCGTGGCGCGCTGCCTGACGAGGTGGTCTATCACCAGCGCCGCAATGCGTTCCGTGCAGCGTTGAAATTGGCTCAACTGGTCAACGTCAATCTGGACGGCGAAAAGCTCAAGGCACCGATCAGCGGCAAGCTGCTGGACATTTCCGCCACCGGCTGCAAATTGCGATTCGAAGGCGACATTACCGGCAGCCTGCAACTGGGCCAGGTTTACGATCGCTTCAGCGCCGACTTGCCTTTCGGCAAAATGACGGCGCCGGTCGAACTGCGCTACCTGCACTTCGAAGAAAGAATCTCCACCACCTTCGCCGGCATTCGCTTCCACAACATGAGCGGTCTGGTGCAGCGCCAGGTCGAGCGCTTTGTCTATCAGTTGCAACGCGAAGCTCGCCGTTTCGACAAAGACGATCTCTGATAGCAACGCTTCAATAAAAAACGGGCAGTCCCTTGCGGTGACTGCCCGTTTTTTTGTGCCCGGCGTTCAGGGCCTGGCTTCGGTGAAGCTTTGCTCCCTGCCCGAGTCCGGATCGTCATCGGCCGGTGTATCCGATGGCGGCTCAGCTTCAGGCGCTGGATCGTGCTCGGAAGGCAGCGGATTCTGCATTTGATCCTGCACCACCTGCTCGTCCACCCGTGGATCAAGTGCAGCCACCAGCGGCGAACTCGACATGCTGTCCGGCATGGCGACATGATGCAGCGGCGCATCGTCCACCTGATGCAGGTTGGTTACGGCTTTCGGGCGAATGCGCCACACCAGCACCAACGCAAAGAAACTGAAGAACGCGTAGAGCATCTGACTGCCGAACAGCTTCATCAGAACACCGGCCACCAGAGGCCCGATACTGGCGCCGACACCGTAGGTCACCAGCAACATCGCCGTCAGCGAAACCCGGCGATCACCCTCAACGTGGTCATTGGAAAACGCCACCGCCAACGGGTACAGACAGAACTGGACCAGCGAGCACAGGAAACCGGCAATGAACAACACCTCCAGCGGCACCTGCTTCATGATCGCCAGCGGCATGGCAGCCAGTGCCAGGCTGAACGCAAAACAACGAATCAGCAGCGCCCGGTCATAGCGATCGGACAGCCAGCCTAATGGCCATTGCACCAGCAAACCGGCAAAAATGCAGCTACCCATGAACAGACCCACCTGCTCGGTGGACAAGCCCTGCTGCGAGGCATACAGCGGCGCCAGACCGTAGAATGAACCCACGATCAAGCCTGCCCCCAGCACCGTGCTCAAGGACTGCGGCACCCGCTTGATAAAGAACCGCGGCTCCATCGGTGCCGGATGCAAAGGCGCCGGGTGAATCCGTCGCGTCAGGGCCACCGGCACCAGACACAAGGTGAAGCACAGGGCAACCAGCATCAGCAGCTCAAGGCCGAGCCCCGGATGCATGACCAGAATCAGCTGACCCAGTACCAGGCCCAGGTAAGAGGCAATCATGTAACCGCTGAACACCAGACCGCGCTGCTTGGCCTCCGCCTGCTCGTTGAGCCAGCTTTCGATGACCATGTACTGACACATCATGCCAAGGCCGACGATCACCCGCAGGAACAGCCACGCGGGCAGCCAGTTGACCAGGCCGTGACCCAGCACTGCCGCACCGACGATCCCGGCGCACGCGGAATAGGCGCGAATATGCCCGACCCGGGCAATCAGCCGATGGCCGATCTTGCCGCCCAGCACCAGGCCAAAATAGTTGGCCGCCATCAGCGCACCTACCCACAGGCTGTCGACATGATCGGCAGCCAGGCGCAAGGCCAGGTAAGTACTCAACAGGCCTGAGCCGATCAACATCATCAGCGAGGCGAAATAAAGCGCTCGAAAGGATTTCCAGATTTGGCGCATCGGCGTTCCGAGCGGCTCCTTGCAGTGAGTAACGGGCTATCAAACGATAGCCCGATGTCGACATTTCGTCAGGCCTGGGCGGCTAGAATACGTCGTTCCCAGGGGGTGATTTCATCATAGAAGCTGGTCAGTTCCAGGGTCTTCGACGCGATGTAGCCTTCGATGAACTCCTCACCGAACAGTTCCTTCGCCAAATGACTACGCTTCAGACGCTCCAGAGCTGCATGCAAGGTACACGGTAACGAAAGATTATCCGGCACCTCGAATTCACCCTGGATCGGCTCGCTCGGCTCCAGCTTCTGCTCAATACCATGCAACCCTGCGGCAAGGCTTGCGGCAATCGCCAGATAAGGGTTCGCGTCCGCACCCGGCAAACGGTTCTCGACCCGACGAGCGACCGGCGAACTGGCCGGAATGCGCAAACCTGCGGCCCGGTTATCGTGGGACCAACACGCATTATTCGGAGATGCAAAAGGATGGCACAAGCGCTGGTACGAATTGACGTTCGGAGCAAACAGCGCGGTGAAATCCGCCATTGCAACCTGCTGCCCGGCGATGAAATGCCGGAAGGTTGCAGTCTCCTGCCCATCATCGTCACTGAACACATTTTGCCCGCTGGCGATATCGACGATGCTCTGGTGAATGTGCATCGAACTGCCCGGCGTGTGCGCCAATGGCTTGGCCATGCAGACCACTATCAGACCATGCTTGAGCGCGACCTCCTTGAGCAAATGCTTGAACAGAAAGGTCTGGTCGGCGAGCAGCAGCGGATCGCCATGCAGCAGATTGATCTCGAACTGGCTGACACCCATCTCATGCATGAACGTATCGCGCGGCAATCCCAGTGCCGCCATGCACTCATACACTTCGTTGAAGAACGGCCGCAAGCCACTATTGGAACTGACGCTGAACGCCGAATGACCGTCTTCGCGACGACCATCCAGGCCAACCGGGGGCAGGAAGGGTTGCGTCGGATCCGGATTCGGAGCGAAGACAAAGAACTCGAGTTCGGTCGCTACCACCGGCGCCAGGCCCAATGCCTTGTAGCGTGCGACGACCGCCTTGAGTTGGCCGCGGCTCGACAGATTTGAGCTTTCGCCGGTCAGCTCGTCCGCATCACAGATGGCAAATGCGCGCGGCTGTTTGCTCCAGGGCAAACGATGAATTTGCGTCGGGTCTGGAACCAGCGCGAGGTCGCCGTCGTCGCAGCCGTAAAAACGTGCCGGCGGATATCCGCCCATGATGCATTGCAGCAGTACGCCCCGCGCCAACTGCAAACGCCGCCCTTCGAGGAAACCCTCGGCGGTCATCACTTTGCCCCGTGGCACGCCATTCAAATCTGGCGTAACACATTCAACTTCATCAATGCCCGTCAATCGCTGCGCGAGTGAGCCCTGGCCATCGGTTGTCATAACGCAATCCTTGTTATTGTGCGAGCCGCGAACGGCGACCCGTACAAAATAGGCTCCGCGTGTTCGGAATATCAAGCAGCGCCCAACAAAAAGCTTGGCGTGGAGAAAATCAGGGCAGATAAATACTGAAGACACCGCCGCCCAAGGGGCCGCCGTTGCTAATTTCCGTCCGCCCGCCAATGCCGTTGCGCTGATGCAAAGCGGCAATCCGGCCTGCGAAATACAATCCAAGGCCTGTGCTGCCACTGCTCTGATTGATGCCTTGCACGTAATCGGCTTGGCGCTCGATCATCTCGTCCGGGTAACCGTCACCGTCGTCGTTGATGGTCAGCACCAATTGCCCTGCCTCATCGCTGGCACTGATCAAGACCGCATGACGCGCATAACGAATGGCATTGTTGATGGCATTGGCCAGCACCGAAGCGATCAATTCACGGTCGAAGAAACCCAATGGGCTCAAGGGATCCACCTCAAACGTCGCGGCGATACCGCGACTGACGAACACATCCTGATGACACGCCAGTTGCGCTTCGATGAAGTCATCCAGTTCGTGATAGGCCGGCTGCAAAGGCATCTGGTTGACGCCCAGCTTGTACAGGCCCAGCAGCTGCACGAGCATACCGTTGAGGTGAGCGAACTCGAACTCGATCACCCCTTGTTCCGGGGTATGCCGAGCCGGGTCAGGCAACCCGGCCAGCCATTGACTGTGGGCCTGCATCAGCATGGCCAGCGAGTTCTTCATGTCGTGCACGGTGGATGCAATCACCGTGGAGAAATCGAGGGACTGCAAGTTGTCGTTCATTCGCCAAACGCCTTGCTTTTGAGCTTCTGATATCGCGGATAACGCGCGTCGGAATCAGGCATCAACCCGACCATCTTCAGGCAGGTCCGACACTCTTCCAGTTCGGCCGACGCTACATTGGTATCGGTGCCATGCAGCAGCGCCTGGGCCATGTTCAACGCGATACTGATGTTCTTCGGTTGCAGCGCCAGAGCTTTGCGGAACACTTGCCGGGCCTCGACCAAATTCCCGGTCTTGTAAACGCGCACACCCTGACGGTTCAGTTCCGCCGCATCATTGCCCGAGTTGAGAATGCTCGGGTCATCGGTCAGCTTGGCAATGCCCTTCATGACACTCGGATCATCACCGTAGATTTCCGCGCAGTTTTTCAACATCGATGCACCAGCGTCAGCTTGTCCGAGCATCTGCAATTGCTTGGCGACCAGCAGCGCCGCTTCGGCACTCATGAACTGCTCCATGCCATCGAGGCGCATCATCGCCTGTTCGGTGAGTTTTTCCGCCGTTTCAGCATCATTGAGCAAGAGACTGGTGGCCTTCATCAGCCGCGCACGAATTTGCAGGCCAGGGTCAGACGGGTTCTCCTTGGCTACAGCGCTTAGCGTTGTGTTGATTTCCAGTCGAGTACGGGTATCCAGACCTTTTTCGCTGCCTTTGCTGATCAACGCATGGGCCAGGCCGAGATTACTTTCCGCATCTTTGAAACGCGACTGCGCCCCTTGGGCAACCGCCTGGCGATAGGCTTTGGAGGCGGTATCAAAATCCTCGTTGGTCATGGCCAGCTTGCCTAGTTGCGCCTGGCGTCGCACGGCCAGTGGCGACAGGCGAATCGCTTCTTCCAGTACCTTCTGGGCGCTCCTCGTATCCCCTTCCGAGACCAACACATCGGCCATGCCATCGTAGAGTGCCGGCATCATCGGAAAAACTTTCAATGCTTTTTCGTAGACGCCTTTGGCTTGAGCGACCTGGCCGCGCTTGAACAGCAACTTGCCGAGCCCGGCAAACGCCCAAGGCAGAGGCCGATCGGCAATGATGCTGTCGTAGAGCCGTTCCAGCGCCTCATTCTGATTGAGGTCACGCAAGGCATCGGCGCGGTATCGAAGGCACAGGGGCGAATAGCGAATGTCTTGTTTGCACAGGGCAATGCACGCGTTGAGCACTTCGACCGGTTTACCTCGGTCGAGCGCCTGAAGAATCGGCTTGAGCAATGTCTTACGCTGCTCCAGCCGCTCCAAGCGTTGGGCCAGACCGGAACGGTTGAAGGGTTTGGTCAGGTAAGCGTCGGGTTCGTGCTCCAAGGCACTGAGCACCATGGCCTGACTGGTCTCGGCAGTGACCATGACAAACACACTTTCATGGCTGATCAGCTTCTCGATCATCAGGTCTTCGAGCACTTGCTGGCCGTTCTTCTTGCCATCGCCCAAGTGGAAATCCTGCAGGATGAAATCGTAGGACTTCTGCGAACACATCTTCAGCGCCTGTTCGCCGGTGTCCGCCGTGTCCACATCCTTGACACCCAGTTCCCGCAGCATGGACCTGACGGAACTGCGGAAATCCGAGAAATCATCGACGATCAGAAAACTTTTTTGGTGATACGACAGCATCGAAGATTTCCAGGCAGTTTAAGAAGAAAAGCCAAACGACAAATACACGAAGAAGATCACTGCACCGCCCTGAGCGGCGCGCAGATGATAGCTAGTAGCCATAGCCTATCAAGCGTTTTCTCTTGAACTGCAAATCCGATGTAGACGGTGAGAAGTGAAGATCGCTTGACCCAAAGGTTATCGGCCAGTGGTGGCGTTCCCTTGAAGCCTCATTAACG
>NZ_JAHSTU010000017.1 GCF_019145495.1 Pseudomonas azerbaijanoccidentalis
TTACGCCGGGTTTCGATGATGTTCGGCAACTGGGATATCCGCCCCAACAACCGCCCCAACGCGTCCAGCCCCGGAATCTCGATGGTCAGGGACATCAGCGCGGTGTTGTCCTCTTTGTTCGAGCGGGTGTTGACTGCCAGCACGTTGATCCGCTCGTTGAGCAGCACCTGCGAGACATCACGCAGCAGACCAGAGCGGTCGTAGGCGCGAATGACGATGTCCACCGGGTAGGTGAGCACCGGCACCGGGCCCCAGCTGACCTGGATGATCCGCTCAGGCTCGCGCCCGCCCAGTTGCAGCACCGAGGCACAGTCCTGGCGGTGAATGCTCACACCGCGCCCCTGGGTGATGTAACCGACGATGGCATCCCCCGGCAACGGCTGGCAGCAGCCGGCCATCTGGGTCATCAGGTTGCCGACGCCCTGAATCTGGATGTCGCCACGTTTGCCCGGTTTGTAGCCGGTGGCCTTGCGTGGAATCAGCTCCAGTTGTTCGTTGCCGCGTTCCGGCTCGACCAGTTGCTGCGCCAGGTTAACCAGTTGCGCCAGGCGCAAGTCGCCGGCACCGAGGGCCGCGAACAGGTCTTCGGCGGTCTTCATGTTGGCCTTGTCGGCCAGCTTGTCGAAATCCACCGCAGGGAGACCGAGGCGATTGAGCTCGCGCTCAAGCAGCGTTCTACCGGCCGCAACGTTCTGGTCACGGGCCTGCAACTTGAACCAGTGAACAATCTTCGCCCGCGCCCGCGAAGTGGTGACGTAACCCAGGTTCGGGTTCAGCCAGTCACGGCTCGGGGTGCCGTGCTTGCTGGTGATGATCTCGACCTGTTCACCGGTTTGCAGGCTGTAGTTGAGCGGAACGATCCGTCCGTTGATCTTGGCACCACGGCAGTTGTGGCCGATTTCGGTGTGCACGCGGTAGGCGAAGTCCAGCGGCGTAGCGCCTTTCGGCAAGTCGATGGCGTGACCGTCCGGGGTGAAGATGTAGACCCGGTCCGGCTCGATATCGACCCGCAGCTGTTCCGCCAGGCCACCGATGTCGCCCAGTTCTTCATGCCACTCGAGCACCTGACGCAGCCAGGAGATTTTCTCTTCGTAGTGATTAGAACCGGATTTGACGTCAGTGCCTTTGTATTTCCAGTGTGCGCAAACCCCCAGCTCGGCCTCTTCGTGCATGGCGTGGGTGCGGATCTGCACTTCCAGCACCTTGCCCTCAGGCCCGATCACCGCAGTGTGCAGCGAGCGGTAGCCGTTCTCTTTCGGGTTGGCGATGTAGTCGTCGAACTCTTTCGGGATGTGCCGCCACAGGGTGTGGACGATGCCGAGCGCGGTGTAGCAGTCGCGCATTTCCGGCACCAGCACGCGCACGGCACGCACGTCGTAGATCTGGCTGAACTCCAGACCCTTGCGCTGCATTTTGCGCCAGATCGAATAGATGTGTTTGGCCCGGCCGCTGATGTCGGCATCGACGCCGGTGGCCTGCAATTCGTTTTTCAGCTGGCTCATCACGTCGCTGATGAAACGCTCGCGATCCAGCCGCCGCTCATGCAGCAACTTGGCGATCTGCTTGTACTGGTCGGGCTCGAGGTAACGGAAGGACAGGTCCTCCAGCTCCCACTTGATATGACCGATACCCAGGCGATGGGCGAGCGGCGCGTAGATGTCGAAGACTTCACGGGCGACGCGGTTGCGCTTTTCGTCATCGGCGGTCTTCACCGCCCGAATCGCGCAGGTGCGCTCGGCCAGTTTGATCAGGGCGACGCGAACGTCGTCGACCATCGCCACCAGCATCTTGCGCAGGTTTTCGACCTGGCCCTGAGTGCCCATCACCATGGACTTGCGCGGGCTCAGGCTGTCACTGATCGCCGCCATGCGTTGCACGCCGTCGATGAGTTTGGCCACCACCGGACCAAAGCGCTGGCTGACCGCCGGCAACGGGATCTGGCCTTCGCGCACGCCCCGGTACAGGACCGCGGCGACCAGCGAATCCTGATCGAGTTTGAGGTCGGCGAGTATCTCGGCGATCTCAAGGCCGGTGCGGAAACTCGAGTTTCCTTCCGACCACAGATTCTTGGCCGCATTGGCCTGTTGCTCAGACTCGCGAGCGAACTCGCAAGCCTCCTTCAAGGCTTCGCGATCCAGTGCCAGATCGACACTGACCGCATGATCGAGCCAAGCCTCGAGATTGATACTGCCGTCGGTGTTGATCGGCTGGTGTGCTCTCACCTGTACCATCTTGCTTACCTTCCCTACGACGCAGATTCAATGCGTCAAATCGCTGACCTTCGTTGCCCGTGCGCCCACGTTGGGCTGGTGCGCGGCTGCACGGGCGGGCCAGTCGGACCAGACGAGCATCCTAGCTCGCTTCAAATAACGCCATGGCCTCGACATGTGCCGTCTGAGGAAACATATCGAGAATCCCGGCACGTTTTAACCGGTAGCCCTGCTTGATCAATTCGACCGTGTCGCGCGCCAGAGTTGCAGGGTTGCACGACACATACACCAACCGTTCGGCACCCAGCGTCTTGAGCTTGCGCACGACCTCGAAAGCACCGTCACGCGGTGGGTCCAAGAGTACCGCACAAAAGCCTTCGCGCGCCCATTCGGCGTCGGTCAAAGGCTGGGATAAATCGGCCTGAAAAAACTTCGCGTTATGCAGATTATTGCTAGCGGCGTTCGCCGCCGCCCGATCCACCATCGTCTGCACACCTTCTACCGCCACCACTTCGCGAGTGGCTTTGGCCAGCGGCAAGGCAAAGTTGCCCAAACCGCAGAACAGATCGAGAACGCGTTCATCCGCTGCCGGCTTCAACCAGTCCAGCGCCTGGGCGACCATCGCTTCGTTGACCGCGGCGTTGACCTGAATGAAATCCCCCGGCCGGTAGGCCAGTTCCAGATTCCACTGTTCCAGGCGATAACCCAATGACTGATCGGCGTCGACCGGTTGCGGTTCGCCCTCGCCATGCAGCCACAACTGGGCTTCATGGAACGCGCAGAATTCCTTGAGGATCGTCAGGTCGGCGTCGGACAACGGCGCCATATGTCGCAGCAAGACCGCCAGCGATGAACCGCTGAACAACTCCACATGCCCGAGTGCCTGAGGTTTGCTCAGGCGACGGAGCATCTCCGGCAAGCGGGTCATGATCGGTTGCAAGGGCTGTACCAGCACCGGGCATTCATTGATACCAACTATGTCCTGGCTGCCGGCGGCGCGGAAACCGACTTCGAGCTTCTTCGCCTTCATGTCCCAGCGCACGGCGACGCGGGCGCGACGGCGGTATCCGAATTCCGGACCGCTCAAGGGCGCGGCCCACTCTTCGGGCTCGACACCGGCAACCTTGGTCAATTGCTCGGCGAGCATGCGCTGTTTCAGGGCGAGCTGTTCGTTATGAGGCAGATGTTGCACGCTGCACCCGCCGCAGCGGCCGGCATGGGCGCACGGTGCCGGGCGGCGCAATTCGCTGGCCGTGAATACTCGCTCGGTGCGCGCCTCGACCACTTTGCCATGGGCGCCAAGTACTCGCGCTTCGATCTCTTCACCGGCCAATGCGCCGATGACGAACCAGGTACGGCCTTCGAAAAACGCGATACCGCGACCGTCATTGGCCAGGCGCTCGATGGTCAGGCGCTGCTTTTTGCCGGTCGGAATTTGCGGGGCCTTGCTGCCGCCGGTGGGCTGGAAGCGCAGGCCTCTCTCATGCTTGGCCATCAGTTGGGCGCGTCGAAAATGCCGGTCGACAAGTAACGGTCGCCACGGTCGCAGATGATCGCGACGATCACCGCGTTTTCAACTTCTTTGGACAGACGCAGCATCGCTGCCACGGCACCGCCCGAGGACACGCCACAGAAGATGCCTTCTTCGCGGGCCAATCGACGGGTCACGTCTTCGGCTTCGCTTTGCGCCATGTCGACGATCCGGTCCACGCGATCAGCCTGGTAGATCTTCGGCAGGTATTCCTGCGGCCAGCGGCGAATGCCCGGAATCGCCGAGCCTTCCATGGGTTGCAGACCGACGATCTGCACGTTGTCGCTCTGCTCTTTCAAGTAGCGCGAAACGCCCATGATGGTGCCGGTGGTGCCCATGGAGCTGACGAAATGGGTGATGGTGCCCTGGGTCTGACGCCAGATTTCCGGGCCGGTGGTGGTGTAGTGCGCTTCAGGGTTATCACCGTTGGCGAACTGATCCAGCACCTTGCCGCGGCCTTCCGCTTCCATTCGCTGAGCGAGGTCGCGGGCGCCTTCCATGCCTTCTTCCTGGCTGACCAGAATCAACTCGGCGCCATAAGCGGTCATGGCCGCCTTGCGTTCAGCGCTGGAGTTGTCGGGCATGATCAGGATCATCTTGTAACCCTTGATTGCGGCGGCCATGGCCAACGCAATGCCGGTGTTACCCGACGTCGCTTCGATCAGCGTATCGCCGGCATGGATCTGCCCGCGCAACTCGGCGCGAGTGATCATCGACAGCGCCGGACGGTCCTTGACCGAACCCGCCGGGTTGTTCCCTTCAAGCTTGAGCAAAAGGGTATTGCTGGTGGCGCCGGGCAGGCGCTGCAAACGAACCAGCGGAGTGTTGCCGACGCAATCGGCGATGGTTGGGTACTGCAAGGTCATGGCGTATTCGCAATCCAGACTGCGGGGGCGCCTATCATACCGGCAAACCTCAGAAGCCCATATCACGCAAAGTGCGGTGCTTATGGTTTATGGGAATAAGGCGCTGTTCCACTGTGGATCCGTGTGCGTAAGACTCATTGCATGTAAGGTTAATAATTGTCGCGCCAGCGGTGCGACTTTTTTCGGCGCGGCAGGGCAACCCCCTATTTAACGTGCGTTAGGGGGGTTCACACATTTCGCGGTTCGAACACGGTCAATGTAGGAGCGAGGCTGCTCGCGATGGCGTTCTCAGGTGCACGCTCAGCATCCGCCAACAATCGCATGTTCATCCGCAATCCCGCCGTGGTGTTCTGTGCCCAAAGCTGTCCACCCTGACGTTGCACGGCGTTTCTGGCGATGCTCAGCCCCAGGCCAAATCCACCGTTGCCGGGCCGTGAGCCGTCGAGGCGGGTGAAGGGCAGGAAGATCCGTTCCAGGTCCGCTTCCGCTACACCGCCGCCCTGATCTTCCAGCCACAAATGCCAGTACTTGCCTTCACGTTGGCCTCCGAGGACGACGACACCACCGGCCGGTGAGTGGCGGATGGCGTTGCGCAAGATGTTTTCCAATGCCTGGGCCAGGGTGTTGAGATTGCCGCGTACCCAGCAAGCCGCATCGACCTCGCAGCGCAGTTGAGCGGACGGCCAGCCGCTTTCATAGCAGGCGTTTTCAGTGAGCATTTCCCACAACGCCTGGACCTGGATCGCTTCGTCGGGCAGCCGGGTGCGTTCGGTGTCGAGCCAGGCCAGTTGCAGCGTGTCTTCCACCAGCCGTTGCATACCATCGACTTCACGGCCTATGCGCTCGCGCAATTGCTCCAGCCCCTGCTCGCTTTCACTGGCCACCCGCAGGCGACTGAGCGGCGTACGCAGTTCGTGGGACAAGTCGCGCAACAGTTGCTGTTGCAACGCCACGGTGCTTTGCAGGCGCTCGGACATATGGTCGAACGCCCGGCCCAGCTCACCCAGTTCGTCGGAACGGTTGGTGGTGCGGCTCGACAGCCGAACATTCAACTGGTCGGCACGCCAGGCATTGGCCTGGGCACGCAAATGATTGAGCGGCACCACCAGCAACCGGTAGAGCCCGACGCACAGCAGCAACGTGAACAGCCCCGGAATCACACCATTGGTGATGACCCGCCAGAACACCCGGTAATGCCCCGGAACAAAACGTTTGGGCAGTTCGATCACCAGGCTGCCGGTGGAGGGGTCGCCGGGAAACGGCACGCGCATCCATGGCCGACCGGCCTTGTGGATCGGCCAATCGAGCCCACGCAGAAAGGTCAGGCGCTCGACTTCTTTGTCCGTCAACGAATGGTTGCTCAAGGACTGCAAATCCCCGCCGATGACACCGACCCAGCCTTTTTCGCGCTGGTTCATCATCTGCAGCCAGTCATCGACGCCGGCGCTCTGGCGTTGATGCCAGGCCTGTTCGGCTTCGGCGGCGTAACGCGTCAGGGTGCCGCGAGCCTCGTCGGAGAGAAACTGGTTTCGCTGCTCCATGTAGCGACCCCAGGACCAGCTCAACCAGATCATCAGCAGACAGAACGCCACCAGCAAACAGGCGAGCTTCCAGAACAGCGAGTGCCGGCCCGGCAAATTACATTTCATCGCTGGCGCTCAGGATGTAGCCCTTGCCCCACACCGTCCGCACTTCGCGCTCGGTATAACCGATGGCCTTGAGTTTGCGGCGGATCTGGCTGATGTGCATGTCCAGGCTGCGATCATGGGCGGCGTAACCGCGTTGCAGCACATGCTGATAAAGGAAGGCTTTGCTCAACACTTCATCGTCATTGCGATTGAGGGTGTCCAGCAGCCGGTATTCGCTGCGGGTCAGGCCAGCCGCCTGCTCGCCGTAGAAAACCTCGAAACGTTCATCGTCAAAATGCAGGCTGTCCACCGGCGGAGCAATAACGGTCGGCGTCGGCCGACGATCCAGCGCTACGCGCCGCAGGATCGCTTCGATGCGTACCCGCAACTCGACCATGCTGAAGGGTTTGGGCAAATAATCATCGGCCCCCAGGCGAAAGCCGCTGATGCGATCCGCCTCGGCCCCCAGCGCCGACATCAGCAGCACCGGCGTGGAATGACTCTGGCGCAATTGCGTCAGCACCGACAAACCGTCCAGCCCGGGCAACAGGATATCCATCAGCACCACATCGAAGGCTTGCTCGCGCGCAGCGTCGAGGCCTTCCTGGCCGTTCTGGCACCAGGTCACCTGAAAGCCGCTACGGCCCAGATGCTCATGAACATAGGCACCGAGTACGAGGTCGTCTTCGATGGAAAGGATGCGCGGATAACCAGAGGCGATGGGAGTCATGAGTATCTGCAAATAATTCTCAGTTGATAATTATTCAAGATTGCGCCGCCCGAGGCAACCCGACGCTCGCATCGCAGGCCAAAAGGGTGGAATGAGCCGACGAATGACGACATCAATTTTACGAAGATTGCCCGCCTGCAAATCGCTACACTGCGCAGGTGGTGCGTGCCGCACGCGAGTGCAGGCCTATCGATAGCTGGATGCAGGAGAGATGCGTGCTCAAGAAACTGGGAATCAAAGGCCGCGTGCTGTTGCTGACTTTGTTGCCGACCAGCCTGATGGCATTGGTGCTGGGCGGTTATTTCACCTGGATGCAGCAATCCGACCTGCAAACCCAACTCATGCAGCGCGGTGAAATGATCGCCGAGCAACTGGCGCCGCTGGTGGCACCGGCCATGGGCCACAAAGACAACGAGCTGCTCGAACGCATCGCCACCCAGTCCCTCGAACAACCGGACGTGCGCGCCGTCTCCTTCCTCGCGCCCGACCGCACGCCACTGGCCCACGCCGGGCCGACCATGCTCAACCAGGCGCCGCTGGGCGAGGGTTCGCAAATGTTGCGGCGCAGTGGCAGCGACGCGACACGGTACCTGCTGCCGGTGTTCGGCAAACACCGCAACCTGGCCGGTGATGTGATCCCCGAAGAGGCCGATCGCCTGTTGGGCTGGGTCGAACTGGAACTGTCGCACAACGGCATGCTGCTGCGCGGTTACCGCAGCCTGTTTGCCAGCCTGATGATGATCGCCGCTGGCCTGGGTGGCGCGGCGTTGCTGGCCTTGCGCATGGGCCGCACCATCAACCGGCCGCTGACCCAGATCAAACAGGCCGTGGCCCAACTCAAGGACGGTCACCTGGAAACCCGCCTGCCCCCCCTTGGCAGTCAGGAACTGGACGAACTGGCGTCCGGCATCAACCGCATGGCCGGCACCCTGCAGAATGCCCAGGAAGAATTGCAGCACAGCATCGACCAGGCCACCGAAGACGTTCGCCAGAACCTGGAAACCATCGAGATCCAGAACATCGAACTGGACCTGGCGCGCAAGGAAGCCCTGGAAGCGAGCCGGATCAAATCCGAATTCCTGGCCAACATGAGCCACGAAATCCGCACGCCACTCAACGGCATTCTCGGTTTCACGCACCTACTGCAAAAAAGCGAACTGACTCCGCGCCAGCTCGATTATCTGGGCACCATCGAAAAGTCCGCCGACAGCTTGCTGGGGATCATCAACGAGATCCTCGACTTCTCGAAAATCGAGGCCGGCAAACTGGTGCTCGACCATATTCCGTTCAACCTGCGTGACCTGCTGCAAGACACCCTGACCATCCTCGCCCCCGCCGCCCACGCCAAACAACTGGAACTGGTGAGCCTGGTGTATCGCGACACGCCGTTGTCGCTGGTGGGCGACCCGCTGCGGCTCAAGCAGATCCTCACCAACCTTGTGAGCAATGCGATCAAGTTCACTCGCGAAGGCACCATCGTCGCCCGGGCCATGCTCGAAGAAGAACACGACGACAGCGTGCAACTGCGCATCAGCATTCAAGACACCGGCATCGGCCTGTCGAGCCAGGACGTGCGCGCACTGTTCCAGGCCTTCAGCCAGGCGGACAACTCGCTGTCGCGGCAACCGGGCGGCACGGGTTTGGGGTTGGTGATTTCCAAGCGACTGATCGAACAGATGGGCGGCGAAATCGGAGTCGACAGTACGCCAGGCGAAGGTTCGGAGTTCTGGATCAGCCTGAGCCTGCCGAAAACCCGCGACGACGCCGAAGACTTGCCCGGCCCGCCGCTGTCCGGCCGGCGCGTGGCGGTCCTGGAAAACCATGATCTGGCCCGTCAGGCACTGCAACATCAACTGGAAGATTGCGGCCTCGCCGTCATTCCGTTCAACACCCTGGAAAGCCTGACCAATGGCGTGACCGGCGCCCATCAGACCGATCAGGCCATCGACCTGGCGGTGTTGGGTGTCACCAGCAACGAAATGCCGCCCGAGCGCCTCAACCAGTACATCTGGGACCTCGAACACCTGGGCTGCAAAGTGCTGGTGCTGTGCCCGACCACGGAACAGACGCTGTTCCACCTCTCGGTGCCCAACCCGCACAGCCAACTCCAGGCCAAACCGGCCTGCACCCGCAAATTACGCCGGGCGCTGTCCGACCTGGTCAACCCGCGCCCGTTTCGCAGCGAGCCGGGCGAACCGGTTTCCAGTCGCGCGCCGAAAGTTTTGTGCGTCGACGACAACCCGGCCAACCTGTTGCTGGTGCAGACTCTGCTCGAAGACATGGGCGCCAAGGTGCTTGCCGTTGAAAGCGGTTACGCCGCGGTCAAAGCGGTGCAACACGAAACCTTCGACCTGGTGCTGATGGACGTGCAGATGCCGGGCATGGACGGACGCCAAAGCACCGAGGCAATCCGTCAGTGGGAAAGCGAGCGACATTGCACACCGCTGCCGATCGTGGCGCTCACGGCCCACGCCATGGCCAATGAAAAACGCGCCCTGCTGCAAAGCGGCATGGACGACTACCTGACCAAACCGATCAGTGAGCGGCAACTGGCGCAGGTGGTGCTTAAATGGAGTGGCCTGGCGCTGCGCAATCAGAGCCCGGAGCGCGCCAGCGACAGCCACGCCGGCGCCTATGAACTGCAAGTGCTCGATCACGAAGAGGGCTTGCGCCTGGCTGCGGGCAAGGCCGATCTGGCAGCGGACATGCTGGCCATGCTGCTCGCGTCGCTGGAGGCTGACCGCGAGGCGATACGCCAGGCCCAGGAAAGCCGCGATCACAACGCGCTGATCGAACGCGTCCATCGCCTGCACGGCGCGACCCGTTACTGCGGCGTGCCGCAACTGCGCGCCGCTTGCCAGCGCAGCGAAACCTTGCTCAAGCAACAGGACCCGAAAGCCTTCGGCGCACTCGAAGAACTCGACCGGGCAATCAATCGCCTGGCCGCCCAGGCGCGGATCAATGCTTGATTCAGCGCAAGGTGGCCAAACGAAGGAAGGGCTAATAATGTAGGAGCTGCCGGAGGCTGCGATCTTTTGCTCTTGGGCGGCTTGGTGATAGCCAAAAATCGCGATCAAAAAATCGCCGCCTTCGGCAGCGCCTACGAAAGCGAGAGAACGCCGGGACATCCGTGTTCAAGAGGACAGCATGCGCACGATTCTATTCAGCAGCCAGACCTACGACCGCGACAGTTTTCTCGCCGCCGATTTGCCGGCCGGCATCGAGCTGCATTTTCAAGCGGCGCGGCTGAGCGTTGATACCGCGGCGCTGGCCGAGCATCACGAGGTGGTCTGCGCCTTCATCAATGACGACCTCAGCGCCCCGGTCCTCGAACGTCTGGCGGCGGGCGGCACACGCCTGATAGCCCTGCGCTCGGCCGGCTACAACCATGTCGATCTGGCGACGGCCAAACGCCTCGGTATGGCGGTGGTGCGCGTTCCGGCGTACTCGCCGCATGCCGTGGCCGAGCATGCCGTGGCGCTGATCCTGGCGCTCAACCGCCGTTTGCACCGCGCCTACAACCGTACCCGCGAAGGCGATTTCAGCCTGCATGGGCTGACCGGTTTCGACCTGGTGGGCAAGACCGTCGGCGTGGTCGGTACCGGGCAAATCGGCGTAGCGTTCGCGAAAATCATGAACGGTTTCGGTTGCAAGCTACTGGCCTACGACCCGTATCCCAATCCTCAGGTCGAAGCGCTCGGCGCCCGCTACTTGAGCTTGCCGCAACTGTTGGCCGAATCGCAGATCATCAGCCTGCACTGCCCGCTCAACGAGCAGAGCAAGCATTTGATCAACCGCGAATCATTGGCGCACATGCAACCGGGGACGATGCTGATCAATACCGGGCGCGGTGGCCTGGTGGACACCCCGGCGCTGATCGACGCCCTCAAGAGCGGGCAATTAGGGTATCTGGGGCTGGATGTCTATGAAGAGGAAGCGCAGCTGTTCTTCGAAGATCGTTCCGACCTGCCACTGCAGGACGATGTGCTGGCGCGATTGCTGACGTTCCCTAACGTGATCATCACCGCCCATCAGGCGTTCCTGACCCGCGAAGCCCTTGGCGCGATTGCCGCGACCACCCTCGGTAACATTGCGTCATGGAATGCCGGCACCCCGCAAAACCTGGTCATCGGTGACTGAACCTGATCGAAGGTCATGAGCCCGCGCCATGCAACGCGAATGCCCGTGCTAGCATATCGCGCATATTTGGAGGACCCATGGTCGAACACGATTTCCGCTACAGCCTGATGAACCCGCAACACACCCTCACCGAATGCCGCGCCCTGGTGCCGGGGCGTTATCAAGTCACCGGCAACGGTGGCTCGATTCGTAATAACGACGTGTTGGTAGTGACCCTCAAGGGCGCCAAGGACTTGTCCATGCGCCTGACCGTCGAAACGGTTCGCCACTTGATCAATCCGCCTGGCCAATGGGTTGCGGTGGCCAGCGGGCCGGTGTTCGGCGAACTGGCGATCCACACTTGGCAAGTGAACTGCGACAGCTGTGCAAAAGAGCTGAGCTTCGAGTTCGCGGTCGACGCCAAGCTGGGCAACAAGGCTGAAAAGCCTGCCGCCACGGCGCGAATTGCCGAGCTGGGCTGGACCACCGTCGGTGAAAAACACCTGTGCCCGAAATGCCAGGAGCCTGCGTGATGAAACGCCTCGCCCTGGCCGGCATAGTCGGTGCAAGCCTGATGGGCTGCGCTGCCGAGCCTGTGCAATTGCAGCAAAACCGCAGCTACATTCTGGAATGGATCGGTGAACGTCCGTTGATGGACTACAGCCACCTGACCATCACCCTCGGCGAAGATGGTCGCGCCTACGGTAATGGCGGCTGCAACCATTGGTTCGCGCCGTACACGCTGGAAGGCAACAAGCTGAGCTTCGGCAAAATCGGCAGCACCCGCAAACTCTGCGCGCCGGCATTGATGGAGCAGGAAAAACGCTTCCTTCAGGCGCTGGAAGGCGTGCAGCGTTGGGACGTTTCGTCCATCGAGCAGATGCGCTTCTGGCCGGCCGAAGGCAAGCCGCTGCGCTGGTGGCTTGAAGAGGGTTGATTCCCTTTGAAAAGATCGCAGCCTGCGGCAGCTCCTACATGGATTGTCGTACACCCTGTAGGAGCTGCCGAAGGCTGCGATCTTTTGCTTTAATTCTTAGCCTGCAACGCCTCCAGCTTCGCCATCACCCCCGCCGCTGTCTGTTCGCCCATCAACTGCTCGCGCACCTTGCCCTTGTTATCGATGATGTAGGTCACCGGTAGCGCTTCACTGCGCGGCAACTCGAACACCTCGGAAGGGTCCTGCGCCAGCACGGTGAATTTGATACCCAGTTTTTCACTGGCGCTTTTCAGCTCTTCGCCCTGCACATTGTCGAAATTGACCCCGAACACACCGATCTTCTTGTCCTTGAGCTGATCGGCCAACGCGTTCAGTTCCGGGATCTCGGTACGGCACGGTCCGCACCATTCAGCCCAATAGTTGAGCACCAGCCATTTGCCGTCCAGGCGCTCGGCGGCAACCTTCTGCCCACTCTGATCAGTCCCGTAGTCGTTACCGCAGCCCCCCAGCATCAACGCCCCGATGATCGTCAATGCCGCTGCCAGTCGCCTTGTCATGTCGTGTTCCTTGTCAAAAATTGAATGCGCCTGCGACCCATCGCCTCCCAAGGTTCTGGATTACGCGCTGCACAGTTAGAATAGCCGCCACCTTACGCAAGATGCGACCCGC
This sequence comes from Pseudomonas azerbaijanoccidentalis, assembly GCF_019145495.1. Classification (GTDB taxonomy): domain Bacteria; phylum Pseudomonadota; class Gammaproteobacteria; order Pseudomonadales; family Pseudomonadaceae; genus Aquipseudomonas; species Aquipseudomonas azerbaijanoccidentalis. The sequence continues at coordinate 12,691 of NZ_JAHSTU010000017.1, forward strand.
TCATGACCGATCTGACGCTTTATCACAACCCGCGCTGCTCGAAATCCCGCGGTGCGCTCGAATTGCTCGAAGCCCGTGGCCTGGCCCCGACCGTGGTTCGCTACCTGGAAACCCCGCTCGACGCCGTGCAAATCGAGCGTTTGCTGGGCAAGCTCGGGATCAGTGCCCGACAACTGCTGCGCACTGGCGAGGACGAGTACAAAACCCTCAACCTCGCCGACAGCAGCCTGAGCGAAGCGCAATTGATCGCTGCCATCGCCGCCCACCCGAAACTGATGGAGCGTCCGATTCTCGAAGTCGGCGACAAAGCCGTCATCGGTCGTCCACCGGAGCAGATTTTGGAACTGTTGCCATGAGTGCCCCGTACATTCTGGTGCTGTATTACAGCCGCAGCGGCTCGACCAATGAGATGGCCCGGCAAATTGCCCGCGGTGTCGAACAGGCTGGCCTCGAAGCGCGGTTGCGCACCGTGCCGGCGATTTCCACCGAGTGCGAAGCGGTCGCGCCGGACATTCCGGACGAAGGCGCGCTCTACGCCAGCCTCGACGACCTGAAAAACTGCGCAGGCCTCGCCCTGGGCAGCCCGACCCGTTTCGGCAACATGGCCGCGCCGCTCAAGTACTTCCTTGATGGCACCAGCAACCTGTGGCTGACCGGCGCGCTGGTGGGTAAACCGGCCGGCGTGTTCACCTCCACGGCAAGCCTGCACGGCGGCCAGGAAACCACCCTGCTGTCGATGATGCTGCCGCTGTTGCACCACGGCATGCTGATCACCGGCCTGCCTTACAGCGAGTCCGCGTTGCTGGAAACCCAGGGCGGCGGTACGCCTTATGGCGCCAGCCACCACGCCGGCGCCGATGGCAAAAGCGGTCTGGATGCCCATGAAATCGCGCTGTGTCGCGCGCTCGGGATGCGCCTGGCCAAGACTGCTCAGAAACTGGAGGGCTGACGGTGGCCAAAAAGCCCAAGGTCCTGCCCGCCATCGAATGGCTCGAACCGCGCGTCAAGGCGATGCGCGTCATCAGCCTGCTGTGCTTCTTCGGCCTGGTGGGGTTGCTCTGCGTTTACTACCTGATGGTCGCCGACCTGCACGGTGCGCGGCCGTGGGTGATTCTGCTGATTGAGCTGGTGCCGTTGCTATTGCTCGCACCGGGGATGATTGTCGGCAACGCCCGCGGCCACTCATGGATGTGCTTTGTGGTGAACCTGTATTTCATCAAGGGCGCACTGGCCGCTTATGACCCGAACCGGCAGGTTTTCGGTGTACTGGAGATGGCGGCGAGCCTGGCGGTTTTTTGCTCGGCGCTGTTGTATGTGCGGTGGCGGTATCAGTTGAATCGCAAGTTGGCTGGCGAGGGCGAAATCTCCGTCGCCTGAATAAAAAAGATCGCAGCCTTCGGCAGCTCCTACTTGGATCGGGATGCACCTGTAGGAGCTGCCGAAGGCTGCGATCTTTTAGGCCTTACCCATTTATCAATGATTGACGGTATAAGCCAGCATCATTGAAATCTGGCTCATCGCCCGCCCGCCACTTTGTTCGTGCCACTGGTTGAACACATCCTGTACCAACGCCAGGTCACGCAGGCTGGTCGGCACTTTGTCGATGATGTTCTGGGCGTTTAATGCCGCGACCACGTCGTAGCTCGGCACAAACGTGTCTTTGCCCACCATGCGCAGGAAGCGCGGAGCGGATAGGCCACCCAACTGATGGCCGCGCTTTTTCAGGAAGGTCCACAAACCGACGATATCGGTGACCGGCCAATCGGCGATCATCGCGCCGAAGCTGCCCTTCTCATGCGCAACATCCAGCACAAACTGCGCATTGCGCGGCACGCTCTTGAGCTTGCCCAGGTGGCGGATGATCCGCGCATCCTGCATCAGGCGCTCCAGGTGTTCAGCGCTCATCAGCACGACTTTTTCCGGATCGAACTTGAAGAACACTTCTTCGAAGGCCGGCCACTTGGCGTCGACCAGACTGTGCTTGAGCCCGGCGCGGAAAACCCGCAAGGCCATGGTCGAGAGGTAACGGTCGTCACTGATCTTGCGCAATTGGGCAGCAGACTTGGGAACGGGCAGATGGGCTTCCAGTTCAGCTGCCGAACCGAAACGGTTCAAGCAGTACTCATTCAGCCACTTGTAGTCGCGCATGCCCTCTCCTGGGGAT
>NZ_JAHSTU010000018.1 GCF_019145495.1 Pseudomonas azerbaijanoccidentalis
GTAGCGTCGCCCAGGCAAATGGGATGTTTCATGGTCTGGGTACTCCGCCGCTGGGGGAGCCGAATTTAAACGGGTCGGCGCCACGGTTCTCGCGGTTTTTCGCTATGCGCGCCGCGTCCGGCGGGCGGATCATTTGTACCGTCAGGCTGCCATCTGCACCGGCGTAAACCACGGCACTGGTTCCACCGTCCAGATAGCTGGCAATGGTCGCCAGGTTGATCTCCACCAGCGCGCTGCTGACCCCGGTATTCCCCAGGCGCCGCCCGATGTTGTATCCCTCGTCGACATTTCCCAGTTCAAGGCCGTGGCCGTCGGTATTCAGGGCGTGCAAGGCAAGGGTCAGGGCGATTTCAGCCTCTTGATTGTCGGTGGTGTCGTAGAACACGCGGACCGGCTTATGCCCTTCGGGCAGGGTATCCAGCGCCTGTATCCAGCCGGCTTGCAGTGCCCTGGCCTGCAATGCCGGTTTGAGCCGTTTGCCGTGTTCATCCTGCATCGAGACCTTGATCGGGCGATGCAAATACCCCAGCACTGGCGCGGCGTCGAACTCTTTGACCTGATGCTGGGCCCAGCGGATGGGTAGCCATGGGGAAGGTTCGAATTCTCCGGGGCCACGGTTGCTGATGGTTTGCCAGAGGGTGGGGAGTTGCGATTGCCAGTAGGCGGTGGGCATGGTGCCGGGGGCTAAGGGGTCTTCAGCGCCTTTGGCTCGCTCTGCCTCCTCATACGCCTTCCTGAACTTAGGCGCTTGCTGCCAGTAAAATGCCCATAGTTTGCCCAGATCGGTGTCTTTGTTCTGGTTATCTTCACGCTCATGTGTGGCATAACGGCGAATGTACCGATCCACCCGATCCGAGCGGGTGACAAGCAGCCCGGCCATGCTTTCGTACACCGAGGGGACAACCTGCACGCTTTGCAACCCGGGCGTACCGGGCTTGCGATAGACATCTCGTGTCACGTCACCATCCCGGCTCGCGATCAACGCTTGGGGCACTTGAGGATTGTCATCAAAAAACTGGAACAGTCGCTCGATCATGCCTTGCGCATGGGTGGTACTTTCATCGTCCTGCCAGAGAAACAGGGTAGCTCCCAGGGTCGCCTTATTACGGCCTGTGTTGATCAGCCCGGCGGCACGATAGCCTTTCTCATAGGGGTCTGGTGGACCTAGCGCAAACACCGGAATCGGCCAATATGCTACTGATTCGCCCGCCGAATGTTTGAAGGCAACGCGGACTTTGATATCTCTGGAGTTTTGTCTGGATCTTAGTGACGCCTTATAGTCCTTGGGATCTCGTGAATAAATCGAAGCAAAGTTATCGTTTTTTTTCTTGATGAATTGCCAGATCTCAGATTGATGGTCCTTATGAATCCCAAGCCCAACGCCTCGTATTTCCAACGAGTAAGTGCGTAGTTGTGTAGCTTTCTGCTCGGCGATTTGCGCTAAGGCATTGGCTTTGTAAGCCGCGAGCCCCGCTTTTTCACTGGCCACGGCTTTGTCCCACCAGTGAACGCTGAAGATCAGCAGCAAGGTCCCCAAAATAGCGGCGATACCCCAGCGCATCACCGGATTCATGTCACGCAATTCCATGTTGAGTTCCTGTGCCTTGATTTGGACAAGCCAGACGAAGCCGAGCCAAAAAATCAGCAATATTCCGGCGATCCAGAGGTAGGGTTTGAGTTTCGGTAAAGTCCGGGTTCGGTGTTGAGGATTGCTCACAAGGCCCCTCCTTTTTTTGAGGCGCCAGCAAGCAGAGAGGGCGGTGTTAGCGAGACCAAAGCCGAGGGCGGAAACTCTCCCTCCTGGTAATACAAGTAACTGGCTGTCACCAATGCTTGAGCCTTTGCACTAAGACGCGACCAGCCTGATAAGCCTTTAATATTCAAAAACTGCTCTTCATCCATCTTCCAATCCGCAATCGCCACCAACACCTCACGCATCCGCGGGTCATCAAGGCAATGAGCCTGGCCAATGGCAATGTCCATCGCCGTCACCCAGCGCTGGTTTTCCGGACTGCGCAGGATCGCCGAGTGATAGGAATTGGCCCCCCATTCACTTTGGTCATGCTCCATACGCGCTCGGGCTTCACGTGGGGTTTCCTCACGCTCGTGAAAAGAACTGGTGCGAGTGCGGGCCGCGCCTTTGCGGACGGCGCGGGTTTGGTCCTCCGGGTCTTCGGATAATCCGTTAAACCGCGCCAGCGCTTCCTGCTGCGTGGTGTTCGGCGCGTCATATTCGGCGGGCATCCTGACCCACAAAAAGGTCGCGGCGTCTTTGCCCAGGGCGATGCTTTTGGCAACTTCATCGGGTTTGTCCAGGCCGGCAGTGGTCGGGCTGCCCTGGATAGCTTCACCGCCAAACATCTGCGGCGCATGGGGCGGGGTCAGGGCCTCGGCATTGATCAGGCGTTCCTGCCCCTTGGTGATCGGCGCTTGCGAAGCCACGCCGATGAGCATGGACGCGCCCGGGTAACGGTGCTCGCCCGGCGCGCGAATGAATTCTGGTTGCGGCGGTTTACCCACGAGCACCGGCTCGCCGTCACGCTGGCGCTTGGTCCACAGCCGTTGGTAAAAGCCCATCGATTGCAGGGCCATCATCGCCGGGCGCCCATCGGGCGTGGCATCGGGCACACCGTAGGTGCCGATGCCTTGCACATCAGCCAGCGCCACGGTGGTGTCGTCAGGGCAAAAATACACGTACACCTTGCCGCGATTGTCACGCTCGGGAAACACTGTGTGGTTGCCGATTTTATCGGGCCGGCTACCTTGCGTCGGCGACCAGCGAGGGCCGCTGCGACCGCCATAGGTCTTGATATCCCTGAGCGCGGACAACGGTGGCTGCGCATGAGGGGTTTGCGTCACCGCGCTGACGATCCGGATCAGCGTGGCGAGGGTGTCATGGTCTTTGGGGGTGACCTTGGGCAGCACACTGTAGGGCGAATCCACGAGAATCAGGGTGTCGGCGCAGCGCTCGCCTTTGTCCATCAACAGGGCCTGGGCCAGCAGCGCGATCAGCGTGCCCTGGCTATGGCCCATGATGCTGATGGTCTCATCGGGGGAGACCCGGCGAATTTCACTGATCAGCATCGCCAGTCGCTGCGCGGCGAACACAAAGTAATGCCGCAGCGGCGCATTGGCGAAGAGCAGGTAATTGTTCGGGCTCGCCCGTTCGACGGTGGCGGTTTTCCAGTTGGGCTTGAACCCTTCGCCATACATCTCTGCCAGGTTGTTGGTGGCATTGACGAAAAAACCGCCGGCCTTGGCGAAGTGGCGATCCAGGCGGTTGCCGTGGATATCCTGAAACTGATTGCGCATCCGGAACAGATCGCCGGCGTCGTCACGCTTGACGTGTTCCGGTGCGGCCCGATAGCCCCAATAGAAGGGAATCATCAGGCTGCGGGTTTTGGGGTCGTCGGTGTCGCGCTGATAGAGATAAGTGTCAGGATCGTCGAGGGCGGCTTTCTCATCCGCACTCCGTTCATCCAGCGGAAGTTCCTGAGCCTCAGCGTAATCAGCCCCATACCGCCCCGCCTTCAGATCCCGCCGATCCAGCCGCTCATTCACCCCCTGGCATAACCCAGTCTCCACCGACTCATACGACGCCCCGGGATCATTCACGCCGTGCAGGAAAATCACCACGCCTGGCAGGTCTCGCGGCACAGCAATGTTGCGATCCGTGAATCTATTCGGCAGCAAACGACTCGTATCGGTGGCGATCACTGTGTCCGTATAGCTCATGCTTTCCATATCCTTTTGAAATCATGCTCCTCTTGCTGATCCACAGAGGAGCAGT
>NZ_JAHSTU010000019.1 GCF_019145495.1 Pseudomonas azerbaijanoccidentalis
CGAAATTGGGTCTGTAGCTCAGTTGGTTAGAGCGCACCCCTGATAAGGGTGAGGTCGGCAGTTCGAATCTGCCCAGACCCACCAATTTTGTGTGGGAAACGCCTGTAGAAATACGGGGCCATAGCTCAGCTGGGAGAGCGCCTGCCTTGCACGCAGGAGGTCAACGGTTCGATCCCGTTTGGCTCCACCACTACTGCTTCTGAAGTAAAGCTTAGAAATGAGCATTCCATCGCTGTGATGATGAATGTTGATTTCTAGTCTTTGACTAGTTCGTTCTTTAAAAATTTGGGTATGTGATAGAAAGATAGACTGAACGTTACTTTCACTGGTAACGGATCAGGCTAAGGTAAAATTTGTGAGTTCTCTTAGTTGAGAAATTCGAATTTTCGGCGAATGTCGTCTTCACAGTATAACCAGATTGCTTGGGGTTATATGGTCAAGTGAAGAAGCGCATACGGTGGATGCCTTGGCAGTCAGAGGCGATGAAAGACGTGGTAGCCTGCGAAAAGCTTCGGGGAGTCGGCAAACAGACTTTGATCCGGAGATGTCTGAATGGGGGAACCCAGCCATCATAAGATGGTTATCTTGTACTGAATACATAGGTGCAAGAGGCGAACCAGGGGAACTGAAACATCTAAGTACCCTGAGGAAAAGAAATCAACCGAGATTCCCTTAGTAGTGGCGAGCGAACGGGGACTAGCCCTTAAGTGGCTTTGAGATTAGCGGAACGCTCTGGAAAGTGCGGCCATAGTGGGTGATAGCCCTGTACGCGAAAATCTCTTGGTCATGAAATCGAGTAGGACGGAGCACGAGAAACTTTGTCTGAATATGGGGGGACCATCCTCCAAGGCTAAATACTACTGACTGACCGATAGTGAACTAGTACCGTGAGGGAAAGGCGAAAAGAACCCCGGAGAGGGGAGTGAAATAGATCCTGAAACCGTATGCGTACAAGCAGTGGGAGCCCACTTTGTTGGGTGACTGCGTACCTTTTGTATAATGGGTCAGCGACTTATTTTCAGTGGCGAGCTTAACCGAATAGGGGAGGCGTAGCGAAAGCGAGTCTTAATAGGGCGTCTAGTCGCTGGGAATAGACCCGAAACCGGGCGATCTATCCATGGGCAGGTTGAAGGTTAGGTAACACTGACTGGAGGACCGAACCGACTACCGTTGAAAAGTTAGCGGATGACCTGTGGATCGGAGTGAAAGGCTAATCAAGCTCGGAGATAGCTGGTTCTCCTCGAAAGCTATTTAGGTAGCGCCTCATGTATCACTGTAGGGGGTAGAGCACTGTTTCGGCTAGGGGGTCATCCCGACTTACCAAACCGATGCAAACTCCGAATACCTACAAGTGCCGAGCATGGGAGACACACGGCGGGTGCTAACGTCCGTCGTGAAAAGGGAAACAACCCAGACCGTCAGCTAAGGTCCCAAAGTTATGGTTAAGTGGGAAACGATGTGGGAAGGCTTAGACAGCTAGGAGGTTGGCTTAGAAGCAGCCACCCTTTAAAGAAAGCGTAATAGCTCACTAGTCGAGTCGGCCTGCGCGGAAGATGTAACGGGGCTCAAACCATACACCGAAGCTACGGGTATCACTTAGGTGATGCGGTAGAGGAGCGTTCTGTAAGCCTGTGAAGGTGAGTTGAGAAGCTTGCTGGAGGTATCAGAAGTGCGAATGCTGACATGAGTAACGACAATGGGTGTGAAAAACACCCACGCCGAAAGACCAAGGTTTCCTGCGCAACGTTAATCGACGCAGGGTTAGTCGGTCCCTAAGGCGAGGCTGAAAAGCGTAGTCGATGGAAAACAGGTTAATATTCCTGTACTTCTGGTTATTGCGATGGAGGGACGGAGAAGGCTAGGCCAGCTTGGCGTTGGTTGTCCAAGTTTAAGGTGGTAGGCTGGAATCTTAGGTAAATCCGGGATTCTAAGGCCGAGAGCTGATGACGAGTTACCCTTTGGGTGACGAAGTGGTTGATGCCATGCTTCCAAGAAAAGCTTCTAAGCTTCAGGTAACCAGGAACCGTACCCCAAACCGACACAGGTGGTTGGGTAGAGAATACCAAGGCGCTTGAGAGAACTCGGGTGAAGGAACTAGGCAAAATGGCACCGTAACTTCGGGAGAAGGTGCGCCGGTGAGGGTGAAGGACTTGCTCCGTAAGCCCACGCCGGTCGAAGATACCAGGCCGCTGCGACTGTTTATTAAAAACACAGCACTCTGCAAACACGAAAGTGGACGTATAGGGTGTGACGCCTGCCCGGTGCCGGAAGGTTAATTGATGGGGTTAGCTAACGCGAAGCTCTTGATCGAAGCCCCGGTAAACGGCGGCCGTAACTATAACGGTCCTAAGGTAGCGAAATTCCTTGTCGGGTAAGTTCCGACCTGCACGAATGGCGTAACGATGGCGGCGCTGTCTCCACCCGAGACTCAGTGAAATTGAAATCGCTGTGAAGATGCAGTGTATCCGCGGCTAGACGGAAAGACCCCGTGAACCTTTACTATAGCTTTGCACTGGACTTTGAATTTGCTTGTGTAGGATAGGTGGGAGGCTTTGAAGCGTGGACGCCAGTTCGCGTGGAGCCATCCTTGAAATACCACCCTGGCAACTTTGAGGTTCTAACTCAGGTCCGTTATCCGGATCGAGGACAGTGTATGGTGGGTAGTTTGACTGGGGCGGTCTCCTCCTAAAGAGTAACGGAGGAGTACGAAGGTGCGCTCAGACCGGTCGGAAATCGGTCGTAGAGTATAAAGGCAAAAGCGCGCTTGACTGCGAGACAGACACGTCGAGCAGGTACGAAAGTAGGTCTTAGTGATCCGGTGGTTCTGTATGGAAGGGCCATCGCTCAACGGATAAAAGGTACTCCGGGGATAACAGGCTGATACCGCCCAAGAGTTCATATCGACGGCGGTGTTTGGCACCTCGATGTCGGCTCATCACATCCTGGGGCTGAAGCCGGTCCCAAGGGTATGGCTGTTCGCCATTTAAAGTGGTACGCGAGCTGGGTTTAGAACGTCGTGAGACAGTTCGGTCCCTATCTGCCGTGGACGTTTGAGATTTGAGAGGGGCTGCTCCTAGTACGAGAGGACCGGAGTGGACGAACCTCTGGTGTTCCGGTTGTCACGCCAGTGGCATTGCCGGGTAGCTATGTTCGGAATAGATAACCGCTGAAAGCATCTAAGCGGGAAACTAGCCTCAAGATGAGATCTCACTGGGACCTTGAGTCCCCTGAAGGGCCGTCGAAGACTACGACGTTGATAGGTTGGGTGTGTAAGCGCTGTGAGGCGTTGAGCTAACCAATACTAATTGCCCGTGAGGCTTGACCATATAACACCCAAGCAATTTGATGCTCCTAGTTGAAGAAACGAAAGAGACCAGATTGCGGTGTGTGAAGACGCAATGAACCGAAAGTTCGAAAAACACACAAATCTATTACATACCCAATTTGCTGAAGCGCGGCCAACTGGCCACGGTTCGGTACCCGAATTTCTTGACGACCATAGAGCATTGGAACCACCTGATCCCATCCCGAACTCAGCAGTGAAACGATGCATCGCCGATGGTAGTGTGGGGTTTCCCCATGTGAGAGTAGGTCATCGTCAAGATTAAATTCCGAAACCCCAATTGCGAAAGCAGTTGGGGTTTTGTTTTG
>NZ_JAHSTU010000002.1 GCF_019145495.1 Pseudomonas azerbaijanoccidentalis
AAGATCGACGCCGGAATTGTCCGCCTTGACGCGAACCTTAACGTTGTAATCCACAACGCGTTTGACAGCTACAAGAACCTTCATGGATTCCTCGTTACTCTCCGGTGAAAAGAAAGTCGCCTAGGCGAACCTGGCGGTTGATGCTCATCGGGCGCAAGGGCACCTCCAAAAACGCCGGCAAACGTGTCAAGTGAGCGTCGCTCACGATGAAGATGACCGTTCGTCAGTGGTGACTGATGAGTCATTCAATATCGCGGCGTGTAAACTGCGCGCCAAATCCGCGCGGCGCATCACCTTCTACTGCCATCGCCCTGTCTTTAGAGGTGCTCTTGAAACCAACAGTCAGCCTACGGCGAGCGCAAAACCGACCGTATCTTGACCGGAACACCTATTCCGGTCAATACGGCAAAATAGCCGTTCATAAGCCGCGTGACTTTGATTTCTCTGGGTTTGAGCCAATTCAAACAAACGTTTGTATTGGACCCTGACAGTGGTGTAGATATAATGCGCCACCCAAAGAGAAAGGTGGTCACTCGATTGTCCTCTCCCGACCTTACGCCGGGATTCAAGGATGCGACACCTAACCTCCAAAATTAGAAAAAAACTGTTGAGCCTTGAGTAGGAGATAGCCTGTGGAACGCGAATACATGGAATTCGACGTGGTCATCGTCGGTGCCGGCCCCGCTGGTCTTTCCGCCGCCTGCCGCTTGAAGCAGAAGGCCGCTGAAGCCGGTAAGGAAATCAGCGTCTGCGTGGTCGAAAAAGGCTCCGAAGTCGGTGCTCACATCCTGTCCGGTGCCGTGTTTGAACCACGCGCCCTGAACGAACTGTTCCCGGACTGGAAAGAACTCGGCGCGCCGCTGAACACGCCCGTCACCCGCGACGATATCTTCGTTCTCAAGAACGCTGAAAGCGCGCAGAAAATCCCTGACTTCTTTGTGCCCAAGACCATGCACAACGAAGGCAACTACATCATTTCCCTGGGCAACCTGTGCCGCTGGCTGGCCCAACAGGCCGAGAACCTGGGCGTGGAAATCTACCCGGGCTTCGCCGCCCAGGAAGCGCTGTTCGACGAAAACGGCATCGTGCGCGGGATCATCACCGGCGACCTGGGCGTTGACCGCGAAGGCAATCCGAAAGAAGGCTTGTACACCCCAGGCATGGAACTGCGTGGCAAATACACGCTGTTCGCCGAAGGTTGCCGCGGCCACATCGGCAAGCAGCTGATCAAGCGCTTCAACCTCGACAACGATTCCGACGTGCAGCACTACGGCATCGGCCTGAAAGAAATCTGGGAAATCGACCCGGCCAAGCATCAGCCAGGCCTGGTGGTGCACACCGCCGGTTGGCCGATGGACATCATGGGCACCGAAAACACCGGTGGCTCGTTCCTCTACCACCTGGAGAACAACCAGGTTGTCGTCGGCCTGATCGTCGATCTGTCGTACAGCAACACGTACCTGTCGCCGTTCGATGAGTTCCAGCGCCTCAAGCATCACCCGGTGCTCAAGCAGTACCTGGAAGGCGGCAAGCGCATCAGCTACGGCGCACGCGCGATCTGCAAAGGTGGCCTCAATTCGCTGCCGAAAATGGTCTTCAAGGGCGGCGCACTGATCGGTTGCGACCTCGGCACCCTGAACTTCGCCAAGATCAAAGGCAGCCACACGGCAATGAAGTCCGGCATGCTCGCGGCGGAATCGGTGGCTGACGCGCTGTTCGCCGACAAGGATGGCAGCGAAGAACTGACCAGCTACGTCGACGCCTTCAAGAACAGCTGGCTGCACGAAGAACTGTTCGCCAGCCGTAACTTCGGCCCGGCGATCCACAAGTTCGGCGCCATCGTCGGCGGTGGTTTCAACTGGCTGGACCAGAACATCTTCGGCGGCAAACTGCCGTTCACCCTGCACGACACCAAGCCGGATTACGCTTGCCTGAAGCTCGCGGCCGACTGCAAGAAGATCGACTACCCGAAACCGGACGGCAAGATCAGCTTCGACAAATTGAGCTCGGTGTTCATCTCCGGCACCAACCACGAAGAAGAGCAGCCGTGCCACCTCAAGCTGACCGATCCGAGCATCCCGATCAGCAAGAACCTGCCGCTGTACGATGAGCCAGCCCAGCGCTACTGCCCGGCCGGCGTGTACGAAGTGATCACCAAGGAAGACGGCGAGAAGCGCTTCCAGATCAACGCCCAGAACTGCGTTCACTGCAAGACCTGCGACATCAAGGACCCTGCACAGAACATCACCTGGGTGACGCCGGAAGGCGCTGGCGGCCCGACTTACCCGAATATGTAAGCCGAACCGCTGAACATCAAGGCTCCCAAAACGGGGGCCTTTTTGTTGCCCGAAATTCAAGCGTCAACACAAGACTTTGTGGGAGCGGGCTTGCCCGCGATGACGGTCTATCATCCAACATTAAAGTCGACTGACCCACCGCAATCGCAGGCAAGCCCGCTCCCACAGGGATTGTGTTGTCTCAAGCAGCCCGCTCATCCCCGGGATTACGTTCAAAGTAGCGCTTGTACTCACGACTGAACTGCGACGTGCTCTGATACCCCACCCGATGCGCCACCTGCGCCACACCCAACCCCTCGCCCACCAACAACTGCTGCGCCCTGAGCAAACGCAATCGCTTCAGATACTGCACCGGCGACAACAAGGTGCTGCGCTTGAAATGTTCGTGGAACGTCGACGCACTCATGTTCGCGCAACTGGCCAGGGTCTCGACGTTCAGCGGCTCGGTGTAGTGCGCGTGCAGATGGCTGAGGGAAGCGGCGATCCGCGCGAATTGCCCTTGCTGCTCAACCAGCGCCCGCAACACATCGGCCTGCGGACCACGCAAGGCGACGAACAACAATTCGCGTAATCGCGCTTGCCCCATGATCTGGCACTCCAGCGGATCGTGCAGGCAACGCAGCAGCCGCTCGACACACCCACGCATAGCATCGTCGAGCACCGCCGAAGTCATGGACTCCGGCGTTTGTGCCGGAATATGACGGCCCGACGCCAACCCCATCGCCATCACCAACTCCCCCAGCATCACCCGATCGATGGCCACGGAAACACCCAACATCGGCCCGTCCGGTCCGGCAAAGGTTTCACATTCGAACGGCACCGGCAGTGCCTGTATCAGATAGTGCCCGGCGCCGTATTCCAGGGTGCGAGGCCCCAGATACGCGAGTTTGCTGCCTTGGGCGATGATCACCAGGCTCGGTTCGTAAATCTGCGGCCCACGGGCCACATCACGCGTGGCACGCAAAACCTGCACGCCTGGCAACGCGGTGGGGACGAAACCGTCGCGCGTCGACAACGGTTCGATCAGCGAAACCAGCGTGGCATTGGCATCAAGGTGACGGGTCAACAACATCGGAGTTCTTCACAAAAAAGTCGCGGAAAAAGGGATGAAAGCATCATCGCAGATCCACCGGCCAAAACGACGGCTGCCCCCCGCATGCCGGAGGATTAGGCATGACACCCGGAGGAATCGTCATTTTCGGCGCAGGTTTCGGCGCCCAGAATGCGCCACCTCACCCGTCACCGCTCTTGCGAGGTTCACCATGTACACCGCCATCGGATATGCCGCCCAGTCGGCCACCACGCCCCTCGCCCCCGTGAAATTCGAACGCCGCAGCCCACGACCCGACGACGTAGCGATCAAAATTCTCTACTGCGGCGTCTGCCACTCCGACATCCATCAGGCCCGCAACGAATGGGGCATTGCCGTTTACCCATTGATGCCCGGCCATGAGATCGTCGGAAAAGTTACCGCCATTGGTGCGAACGTCACCCAACACAAAGTCGGCGATCTGGTCGGCGTTGGCTGCATGGTCGACTCCTGCCGCAGTTGCGCAGCCTGCCAGGCGGATCTGGAGCAATACTGCCTCGAAGGTCCGACCATGACCTACGCGACCCATGACCGTGTGGATGGCAGCAACACCATGGGCGGTTACTCCGACAGCATCGTGGTCAGCGAGCACTTTGTGGTGCGCATCCCCGAAAAACTCGATCCGGCCAACGCCGCGCCGATTCTTTGCGCCGGCATCACCACCTACTCGCCGCTCAAGCACTACGGTGTGAAAGCCGGCGACAAGGTCGGGATTCTCGGCATGGGTGGACTGGGCCACATGGGCATCAAGTTTGCCAAGGCGATGGGCGCTGAAGTGACGCTGTTCACCCGCTCGGCGAGCAAGGCTGAGGAAGGCCGTCGTCAGGGCGCGGATCACGTCATCGTCTCCACCGATGCCGAACAGATGAAGGCAGCCGCAGGCCGTTTCGACTTCCTGCTCGACACCATTCCGGTGCAGCACGACCTCAACCCCTACCTCGACACCCTGCGCTTCGACGGCGTGCACATCCTGGTGGGCTTGATCGAACCGGTGGAGCCGCCCCTGCATGCCGGCAAACTGGTGTTGGGTCGCCGCGTGTTGGCAGGCTCGCTGATCGGCGGCATCGCCGAAACCCAGGAAGTGCTGGATTTCTGCGCCGAGCACAACATCACCTGCGACATCGAGATGCTCGACATCCGCCAGATCAACGAAGCTTACGCCCGCATGATTGCCGGTGACGTGAAGTACCGCTTCGTCATCGACATGGCGACCCTCAAGGTTTAAACCTTGAGGCCAAGCTCCGCCGACAGCCGGGCTGTGACCCCTTTGATCAGGGGAATCAGCTCGGCCATTTTTTCCAGCGGCATGTAGGGCACGGTGCTGGCGATGCTGATGCCGGCGACGATGCGTTTGCTGGCATCACGGATCGGCGCCGCCACGCAACGGATCGACGGTTCGTTGTCTTCCAGATCGAAGGCGTAACCGCCGGCCACGTACTCGATCATGCGCTGCTGAAACTGCTCCCAGGATTGCTCCGGGTGCTGCGGCCAGAACTGGTTTTTCCCACCCGCCGGCAGGCTGACTTCGTACAGTCGTTGCCACTCTTGCGGCGAGTCATCGAGCATCAGCGCCTTGCCGATCCCGGTGCGCGCCAACGGCATGCGATGGCCGACCCGCGAACGCATTTCCGGACCATTGCGCCCCGGATTCTTGTGCAGGTACAGCACCTCATCGCCTTCACGGATCGCCAAGTGAATGGTGTCGCCGGTCAACGCCGACAGCTCATCCAGATACGGCCCGGCCAGGGTCACCAGCGGCAGTTCTTCGCGCGCCTGAAACCCCAGCTCGATCAACTTCGGCCCCAACAGATAACCCACTTGCGGCACCACGCGCAGATAACGCTCATCCACCAGGCAACTGGCCAGACGATGGGTGGTGCTGCGCGTGGTGCCGATCAACCGGGCGATTTCCTTGAGATCGCGGGCACCGCTGGCCACAGCCTGAACCACACCCAGACCGCGAAGCAGTGTCTGAGTGCCGGTCGGTGCGGCGTCCTTGGCGACTTTTGGGGCGTCTTCCTGCATATCCAGCCTTTACCGTTGAGCGAGTGAACGGGCGGCATTATGGTCGCCCGGATGCCACGACTACAACTTGATACGCTCGACCTTGCCCACCAGCAAGATGTAGGACAGCGCACCGATCAACGCCAGCACCGAGATGTAGGTAATCGCCGGGGCGAAGGAATCACCGCTGGCGAGGAAGCCGATCACGATTGGCGTGGCGATGGCCGACAGGTTGCCGATGAAGTTGAACACCCCGCCGGTCAGCCCGAGCAACCGCGCCGGCGCCAGCGTCGACACCAGCGACCAAGTGATCGAGGCCAACCCGTTACCGAAAAACGCCAGCGCGAGGAATGCAATCACCAACGGCGTCGATTCAACAAAGTTGGCGCCGATGATCGATGTGGAAATCAGCAGTCCGCTGATGATCGGCAACTTGCGGGCGAACCCTACCGAGTAACCGCGACGGATCAAGAAGTCCGAGAAGAAACCGGAGCACAGCACGCCGACGAACGCCGCGAGAAACGGCAGCGACGCCAACAACCCGGACTTGATGAAGTCCATGCCGCGGTATTTCACCAGGTAGGTCGGGAACCACGTCAGGAAAAACCACAGCGTCGAGTTGAGGCAGAACTGGCCGAGGTAGATGCCCCAGAGTTTGCGCTTGGTGAGGACAATGCCCAGGTCGGTCCAGCTGAATTTGGCTTTGACCTTGGCCTGCTCAGACTGGATATCCACCAGCCCGCCGCCCTCGCGAATCAGCTCGATTTCAGCCTCGTTGGCGCCTTTGAAATCCCGTGGCTCGCGATACACCGCGTACCAGATTGCCGCCCAAATGATCCCCACCGCGCCCGTGGCGACGAACACCATGTGCCAGCCGAATTCGTGCTGCAGCCAGGCCAGTACCGGCGTCAGGAACGCCAGGCCGACAAACTGCCCGGACGTGTAGAAACCGATGGCCGTGGCCCGCTCGCGCTCAGGGAACCAGGTGGTGACCACGCGGCTGTTGATCGGATACGCCGGCGCTTCGAGGGCACCAACCGCCATGCGCAACACGAACAGCGCGATGAAACTGCCGGCGAAGCCGAGCATGACCGTGGCAATCGACCACAGGAGCAATGCAGCGGTATAGAGAATGCGCGGCGGCACCCGGTCCACCAGCCATCCACCGGGAATCTGCATGGCGGCGTAGGTCCAGCCGAAGGCCGAGAAAATCAGGCCGACGTGGATCGGATCGATGCCCAGGTCGCTGGTGAGTGCCGGGGCGGCAATCGACAGGTTGCTGCGGTCCAGATAGTTGATCACCACGGTGATGAACAGCAGCACCATGATGAAAAAACGCTTGCGGCTGGGCGCCGCCAACGACGCCTGCCCGGTGAGGGTTTGCGGTTGCATGGGGGAGTGCCTCTTTTTATGTTTATTGAGGTCAATTTAATAACTGGCGCCAACCCCTGTGGGAGCTGGCTTGCCAGCGATGACGGCGACACATTCAATAATGATGTGACTGACAGGACGCTATCGCTGGCAAGCCAGCTCCCACAGGGATTTGTGCAGGGTCAGACGGGTCTCACCACTCGGCAAAACTGCCATCGGCATGACGCCAGATCGGGTTGCGCCAGCGGTGGCCGACGGCGGCGCGTTCGATCACGTATTCCTCGTTGATCTCGATGCCCAGGCCCGGACCGTTGGGGATCTTCACGAAGCCTTTGTCGTAGTCGAACACCCGTGGATCTTTGACGTAGTCGAGCAAGTCGTTGCTCTCGTTGTAGTGGATACCCAGGCTCTGTTCCTGGATGAACGCGTTGTAGCAAACCGCGTCCAGTTGCAGACACGCCGCCAGCGCAATCGGGCCCAGCGGGCAATGCAGCGCCAGCGCCACGTCGTAGGCTTCGGCCATGTTGGCGATCTTGCGGGTTTCGGTGATGCCGCCCGCGTGGGACGCATCCGGCTGGATGATGTCGACGTAGCCTTCGCTGAGCACACGCTTGAAGTCCCAGCGCGAGAACAGCCGCTCACCCAGAGCAATCGGCGTGCTGGTCAGCGGCGCGAGTTCTTTCAGCGCTTCGTAGTTTTCGCTGAGCACCGGCTCTTCGATGAACATCAGCTTGTACGGGTCGAGTTCCTTCATCAGCACCTTGGCCATGGGCTTGTGCACCCGGCCATGGAAGTCCACGCCGATGCCGACGTTCGGGCCGACCGCGTCACGCACGGCGGCGACGTTAGCCAGGGCCAGGTCGACTTTTTCAAAGCTGTCGAGGAACTGCAGCTCTTCGGTGCCGTTCATTTTCACCGCCGTGAAACCACGGCTGACCGCTTCTTTCGCCGCCCGCGCAGTGTCTGCCGGACGGTCGCCGCCGATCCACGAATACACGCGAATCTTGTCCCGCACCTGACCACCCAACAGGTCGCTGACCGACACGCCCAGCGCCTTGCCCTTGATGTCCCACAAGGCCTGGTCGATACCGGCCAGGGCGCTCATGTGGATCGCACCGCCACGGTAGAAACCGCCGCGATAGAGCACAGTCCAGATGTCTTCGATGTTGCGCGGGTCTTTGCCGATCAGGTAGTCGGACAATTCTTCAACGGCAGCAGCCACGGTGTGGGCGCGGCCTTCAACGACGGGCTCGCCCCAACCGGTGACACCCTCGTCGGTTTCAACCTTGAGGAAGCACCAGCGCGGCGGAACGATGAAGGTGGTCAGTTTGGTGATTTTCATCTTTTGTCTCTCTTGTTAGATGCAGCGCTCGCAGCGCCAAAAAAGTCTTAGCGAAGGGCTTTCCAGGCAGCGACGTAGGCCTTGGCATTGGCCGCCACTTGCTCCGGTGTCATGCCCGGTTTGAACAGACCGGAGCCGAGGCCGAAACCTTTGACGCCCGCCTCGATAAACACCTGCATGTTGTCCGGGGTGATCCCGCCAACCGGCACCAGTACCGTTCCCGCCGGCAGTACCGCGAGCCAGGCTTTGACGACGGCCGGTCCCATCTGCTCGGCCGGAAACATCTTCAGCACATCGGCGCCTTCAGCCAGTGCCGCGAATGCTTCGGTCGGTGTCGCCACACCGGGTGACAAGTACAGCCCGGCGGCCTTCGCGGCGCGCAGGACTTTGGGGTCGCTGTGAGGCATGACGATCACCTGGCCGCCCGCCGCTTTCACCTGCTCGACCTGTTCCGGGGTCAGCACCGTACCCGCGCCGATCAGGCAATCGGCGGGCAAGGTATCGCGCAGGATGCGGATGCTTTCGTAGGGCACAGGAGAGTTGAGCGGGACTTCGATAACACGGAACCCGGCGGCGTACAGGACTTCCCCGATGGCGGCCGCTTCTTGCGGATGCAGGCCGCGCAGGATCGCGATCAGACCGTTTTGCGCCAGTGCTTGTTTGAGCATGTCAGGACTCCAGTCAGGTTTAACGGATGAGGTTGGGCCGGATCAGGCCGGCGGCCAGCGCCAGTTGCCACAACCCACGCTCGGTGGCTTGCTCGGCCAGGGTCACGCGGGCAAAGCCGCAAGCGTCGAGGGCTCGGCTGTAACGGGTGCAGAGTTGGGTATTGCCGATGAGGATGATCGCCGGCAGATGAACGCTGTTGCGCCGCCGACGCTGAACGGTGGCCAGGGCCGACAACTCATGGCCGATCAGCAGGCCGGACAGGTAGTCCGGTTGCGCCGTGCCGCTCAGCTCACCGGTCAACCCCAGGCTACGGGCGCTGAACAGGGTCGACAGCACGCCGATCTCACCGTCTGCCGACAACGCGACCTGGACGCCACGATCAAACGCCTCGCCATCAAACGAACCGCCGCGTTGCTGGGTACGCCCCAGAATGCTGTGTTCGCTGAGTACGGCGAAGACTTCGCCGGTCATGAAGGTATCGAAATGCACGATGCAGCCATCGGTCACTTCCACCCATTTCGAATGGCTGCCCGGCAGGCCGATCAGCAGGTCGGCGCCCGCCTCGGCCGGCAGGTTTTGCAGAACACCGAGCACCTGGGTTTCTTCGCCGCGCATCACGTTCGGCAAGCGCGAACGTTGGATCACACCCGGCACGATGTGTACATCGACGCCGCGCAGACTGCGCACGGTTTGGAGGGAAGTTCCGAGATTGGCGACGTTCGCCGGGGTATCGCAGTAGGCCGCTTCGCGCCAGCCCTGGGCGCTGCCGACCATGCCGCAGGCAATCACCGGCAAACCTGGCTGAGCGTCGAGCCAGTCGCCGCAGGCCTCGTCGAAAGCCAGTTCAAATCCGTCGGTGCATTCGCGACCGTTGATGATTCGCGGCGCCTTGGGCAACTGCATGATCCCCGACGACAGCGAGCGCTGTTCGAGAACCTGGCCACCTTCGGCAAGTTTGTAGGCACGTAATGAGGTTGTCCCCCAATCGAGCGCGATCAATTGCGCCAGCATCGCTTCACCTGTTTTGTTTTTTGGCAGTGAGTGAGCGGGACTATAAACCCTAGCGCTGGAATATCTCAATATATAAATATCAATCCCATATTATGAGATGACGTGAAAAAAAGATCGCAGCCTTCGGCAGCTCCTACAGGGAACGCTTTCCAATGTAGGAACTGCCGAAGGCTGCGATCTTTTAAGAAGCGTCAGTTACCCGCAGCAAAATCCCGAAGCACGGCGCCATCCATCCGATACCTCA
Organism: Pseudomonas azerbaijanoccidentalis; assembly: GCF_019145495.1. Taxonomy (GTDB): domain Bacteria; phylum Pseudomonadota; class Gammaproteobacteria; order Pseudomonadales; family Pseudomonadaceae; genus Aquipseudomonas; species Aquipseudomonas azerbaijanoccidentalis. The sequence continues at coordinate 10,029 of NZ_JAHSTU010000002.1, forward strand.
CCCATTCCTCCTGCGGCTGCGCACCCAAGGATTTGTAGAAGTCGATGGCCGAGGTGTTCCACTCCAGCACGCTCCACTCGAACCGCCCGCAGTCATTGGCGCAGGCGATTTTTGCCAGATGCCGCAGCAGGGTCTTGCCGGCACCCCCACCGCGCTGTTCCGGGGTGATGTACAGGTCTTCGAGGTACAGGCAATTGCTGCCCAGCCACGTCGAATAACTGAAGAAGAACACCGCGAAGCCGATCGGCAAGCCCTCGCGCAGGCAGATCAGGCCGTGGGCCGTTGCGCCTTCACTGAACAGGCTGCGCTCGATGTCGGCGACGCTGGCAATGACTTCATGGCGGGCACGTTCGTAGTCGGCCAGTTCAGTGATGAACGCGAGGATTTGCGGCGCATCACTGGGAGTCGCCGGGCGGATTTCGATCGTCATGGACGTGCCTTGTCAGAGGTTGAAAACGCCATACTAAGACGGCACGGGGCTTTAGTCATACCGAATATGTAGCTGCTGGCGAAGTCTGCGTTCGGCAGCGCAGCAGTCGTGAAACCGGCACTCGCGGTTTTCCTGACACACCGCATCGTCTGATTTCACGACTGCTGCGCAGCCGAATGCAGGCTTCGCCAGCTGCTACACGGTTTTACTCCGCTCGTTGCTGATCCTGGCATCGGTAACCTCGGACCTAACATCAAGGGCTTGCGTGGTTAGATAGATGAGCCGCTCATTTATCTGGTCAAGGAACCGCGTCATGTCTACCGCAACACCTCCCGTTTCAAGCAAGTTGTTCGGCCTGTTCTGTCTCGCCAGCTATTTGCTGTCGTTGTCGTATGGCTCGACTTTTTTACTGTCATTGTTGATCGGCTCAAGGGGCGGCAATGAGCACGATGCCGGCAGTGTGATTTCGGCGGCGATGCTCAGTACATTCGTGGCGGTCATTGTCTCAGGTCACTTGTCCGACCTGCTCGGCGCGGCGCGGTCGGTTGCGCTGTTCGGTGTCCTGCTGGTGGCAGCCAGCCTGGGCTTCGCCATGACGCCGGGCTTCGGCCACCTGTTGTTGTTTTTCGGCCTGTTGCTGGGTTTGGGTTGGGGTGTTTTCTACACCCTGGGGCCGATCATCGTGGCCAGCCTGGTTGCCCCCGCGCAACGTGCCAAATATTTTGCCTTGCTGTCGGGCAGCATGATGACCGGCATCGGCAGCGGTCCTTTACTGGGACGCGCAGCAAGTGCGTTGGGCTATCCGGTGACGGCGGCGTTTTATCTGGCGGCGCTGGCAAGTTTGCTGGGGGTATTGCTGTTCTGGCGACTGGATCGGCACTTGAAAAAAGCCGCCGTCGAGTCGACCGCCGTGTCGCGAATTTCCTGGGGCGCAGCGGCGCAAGTGCTGTCGTCCAAAGCTGCGTTTCCGATCGTCATGGTCGGCTTGGGCGGTTGCGTTTTCGGAGGTCTGTCGAGTTTTCAGACCAGTTATGCGGCCGCGCGCTCACTGGATTATTCGCTGTTCTTTCTCGGCTTCATGAGCGCTGCCATCAGCAGCCGCATGCTGATTGCCGGCTTCGTCGTCAAGCGCGATCCGCTGCGGGCGTCGTGCCTGCTGTCCGGGGTGATGATGGCCTCGATCGTGATGTTCGGTTTTGTCGTCGACGGCGGCTTCAGCTACGTCCTCGCGGCGGTGATGCTCGGCGTCGGTTACGGGCTGACCTATTCGGTTATCAACGGCCTGGCCGCCAACGAAGCACCGAGCGGCACCACCGCGCAATCGTTGCTGTTGTTCAGCCTTTCGTACTTCATCGGCGTATTCGGCTTTCCGCTGCTCGCCGGGAAAATCATTGTCGAGCATGGTATGGCGACATTGCTGCTGACGGTGCTGGCCGTCGCAGCGTTCAACTGGCTGATCACGGTCGGGCGTTTGCTCTGGCGTCGAATCACAGCCGCCAGGGCCTTGCAGCGAGCCTGAACCGTTCGTCGTTCATCAGGCACCAATTCGAAACGGGGGCGGACCAACATCAGGTAAGGACTCTAAATCAATGGAGACACCACCATGATCACGTCCAGGCTGACCGCCCTCGCCTTCGCTGCCCTCCTGTCCCCGCTCGCCCTCGCCGCGACCACCGCGTCCGGCACCGGCCCGACCAACCCGGTCGAAAGCCCTAAAGCCCCCGCCATTCAGAGCGCCCCCGGCATGAACACCAACGGCACAGGCGTCGATAGCAGCCTGCCGCCGTCAACCGGCACCGACCCTCGGACCCAGGGTAATGACATGGGCCGCCAGGGCGGTCTGAACATGCCCGACACCAAATCACCCGATAACGCCGGCCCCGGCGTCGGCTCGAAAACCACCACCGGTGGCTCAGGCTCCGAAGGTGGCGCGAGCCAGTAAGTTCGCCGCAAGACCTACCCATCGCCATGAAGAGGTAACCATGAACGTCGATAAAAACCTGGAAAAAGAAGTCCTGACCCGCCTGCTGCACGCCCATCCCAGTGGTTTGGGCAAGGAGGTCCTGGACAATTACCGGGGGGAGAAAGTCGTGGCCAGCACCCTCGCCACATTGCAGGAGCGCGGCTTGATTCAGCACGGCAATGTGCAGTGCAACGAAGCTGGCGAACACTCGCTGAACCTGCCGATCAAACTCAGCGCCGCCGGCGTTGAGGCTGCACGCAAACTGGATGCCTGACCCGTCGATGCGCAGGGCAGGCTAGCGCACAAATCCTTTATCGAATCTGAGGGCCTCATCGCGGGCAAGTCCGCTCCCACAAGGTGCAATGGTGAACACAAAAATTGTGAACACTCTAGGACCCTGTGGGAGCGGGCTTGCCCGCGATAGCGTCAGTTCATTGACTAAATGACTTGCTGATCAACTCATCCACCTCAGCGGTGCCCGGCGAAGTCGCCGGCCCCCACCGGGTCACCGCCAGTGCCGCGGCCGCATTGGCCCGGCGCGCGGCGTCAAACGCCGACAATCCCTGCGCCAACCCCGCCACGAACACACCGGCATGAGCATCGCCGGCACCGTTGCTGTCCACCGCGTCGACCTTGAACCCCGGCACATGCCTGCGCTCTGAACCCTGGCTGATCCAGCAACCCTGCGGCCCGTCGCGCACTACCATCAGCACCTCGCGCGGGAGATAACCGACCAGCCGATCCAGAGCCTCTGCAATATCGGTCGCACCGGTAATCTTCAGCGCTTCAACGCTGTTGCTGGTCCACACGTCGATGCGCGGCAGCAGCGCCTGCATCAGCGGTGCATCCGGCGAGTCCACCAGTGGCCCCGGATCGAACACCACCCTGACCGCTTCCGGTAGCGTCAGCACCCAGTCCACCAGCGGCTGCGCTTTACCGACGTGCAGCAGGCTGTAGCCGCTGACGTAAACATAATCCCCCGCCTCGGCCGGAACGCTGGCCAGGTCCTCGGCACTCAATTCACCCTCGGCGCCGATGTAGGAAACGAAGCTGCGCTCGGCCGAGGCGTCCGTGATCGCCACGCACAATCCGGTATCGCGTTCGGCACGCTCAGTGATGCCGATACGGATACCTTCCGCGTTCATCGCGTCGCGGGCCAGGTCGCCGAAACGCCCGGTGCCATGGCGACCGAGGTACACCACCGGCAAACCGTTGCGCTGGGCGGCAGCCATGACATTGAAGCCACCACCGGCTTCGAAACTGGCGGACTGCGCCAGTACGTCGCCCCCGGCTTGCGGCAATTTATCCACGGCCATGACCAGGTCGATGATGACCTGGCCGGTGTGCAACATCTTAGGCATGCGCATTCTCGCTCAACGCAGCGCGACGATCCTTCGCCCCGCCGAGTAACAAGTAAATCCCGCCAGCCACCACAAAGGTCACGATCCAGCCGAGGCCGTTATGCCCCAGCCACGAGTCGGACAGGAAGCCTTTGAACCAAACGTTTTCTGCCGTGGTGCCAATGGTAGTGAAGCTGAAACCCAACACGATGGCGATGGCCCACGCGCCGAATGCACGCCACTCCACGCCGCCGCGATACCAGTAGGCGCTGCTCGGGCTGACGTCCAGCAAGTCCTTGGGGCTGTAGTAGTGACGGTGAATCAAGTCGACCACGAAGATCCCGACCCACGCCGTGATCGGCACGGCCAGCAAGGAAATAAAGGTGATGAACGGGCCGTAAAAACTGTCGGCGATCAGCATGAAGTAGATCGAACCGGCGAAGATTGCAACGATGTCGACCACCACCGCGTAGACGCGCTTGACCTTGAGGCCGAGGGTCAACGTGGTCAAACCGGCGGAGTACACCGACAGGTTGTTCGACAGCAGCAAGCCACCAAACGCAGTGATCAGGTACGGCACGGCCATCCAGGTCGGCAGCATGTCGCGGATCGCGATGATCGGATCAGTCGCCTGGGCCAAGTCGTTATTGCCCACCGAAAGCAGGCCGCCGAGGGTGATCAGCAACACCAGCGGAATCCCCGCACCGAACGCCGCCGACGCCACCAGGCGTACGGCTTTGACGCTGCGATGCTGATAGCGCGACATGTCCGCACCGGCGTTGGCCCAGCCAATCCCGGTGCCGGCCGCTATGGTGCCGATGCCGATGATCATTGCACTCATCGGTGCCGGCGTGGCGTTGAACACCGCACTCCAGTCGATGGTGGCGCAGAGGAAACCGCCAACCAGAATGTTCAGCGCGCCGAACACGTAGGTCGCCCACTTCTGAATCACCAGCAACGTGGCATGGCCGAGGCCCGACACCGACAAGGTCAACAGCACGAAAATCGCGATGAACACCAGCGTCAGCAACGGCGCGCTTTTGGCTTCCACGGGCGAGCCGAACAGGATCGAACACAACGACAGCAGCACGAATGCGGCGGTGGTGGTGTTGACGGTTTCCCAGCCCAGACGCGACATCAACGACACCAGGGTCGGACCGATATTGCCGCGTACACCGAAAATGGCTCGCGACAGCGTCAGACTCGGTGCGCGGCCACGACGACCGGCAATGGAGATGATCCCGACCACCGCGAATGAACCGGCAGCCCCGAGGATCGCGACAATGATTGCCTGCCAGATCGCCAACCCGCGAAACGCCACGAGGGTCGCGCCCAGCGGCAGGCCGAGGATGGAAATGTTGGCGGCGAACCAGACCCAGAATAGTTGCAACGGATGACCATTGCACTCGGATTCCGGCACCGGTTCGATGCCGCGGGTTTCCAGTTGCCCGGCGTTCTGCCCGGCGTTCGATGAACTCATGAGGAATGCTCCTGTTGCCATTTTTGTGTTTGTGGGCGAGGTAGGAGCTGCCGAAGGCTGCGATCTTTTGATCTTGATTTTCAGCGATAACAAGGCCGCCAAGATCAAAAGATCGCAGCCTTCGGCAGCTCCTACACAGGTTGTATCCGTGTTTCAGCGCAGGTAGAGAAGCCCTGTCACCAACGGCTCAAGCTCCAGATCATTGACAGCCTTGACCGTGTCGATCATCTCCACAGGCCAGCTCTCAAGACCCAGGCAAGCCCCGAGCATCGCGCCGAGAATCGCCGCGATGGTGTCGGTGTCGCCGCCGAGGCTGGCGGCCATGCACAGTGCGTCGAAGGCGTTCATCTCACCGATGGCCACTTGCTGAGCCAAAGCAAAGGACACCACCACCGATTCCTGAGAGGCCACTGACGTGCCGATCACGTCGTACAGCAAATCGGCGAGCAGCTCGTTGTCACGGTCGACGCTGATGCTTCTTGCCCAACTGATGCGCGAGGCAATGCGTCCGCCGGCGACCCAGTGGCCGTGGCTTTCCGCTTGTTGGGCGATTTGCTGGCCGAGGTTCAACGCCTCGCCCAGGTCCATGCCGTTGATCCCGGCGGACACCACCGCCGCCACTGCCGCCGCACTGGATATCCCCAGTGTGGTGTTGTGCGTGACCTGGCAGGCCTGCACAACCGCTTCAATGAAACGCTGCGGGTCGGCGACATTCGCCGCAATCCCGACCGGCGTGATGCGCATCGCCGCGCCGTTGGTGGTGCCGTAGCGCCCGGCCTCTTCCGGTGAATGGCCGGCGAGGATCATTTCGATGGCGCGCTTGGTCGAAGGACCCAGCAGATCCTGCGAGCCCTTGGCCTGCATCTCGGCTTCCCATTCGATCAGGCGCTGGGCGAGCACCGCCGGTTCAATCTTGCCTTCGCCATCAATCAACAACTGGCCGACCAGAATGGCCTGTTCGGTGTCGTCGGTGATTGAGCCTTTGGGCATGTTGGCGGCGATCGGTTGGTCAGGGCCGGCATCTTCCAGGTGGGTGATTTCGCCGAAGCGCGCCTGGATTTCCACGCGGCTCAACGATTGGGTCGGCATGCCCAGGGCATCGCCCAAGGCCAAGCCATAGAACGCGCCCAAGGCACGATTGAGCGCAGTCATTTCGAAGTTCCAAATTGCAGGTGCAGGCGGAAATGCACAGGGTCCAGCAAGCTTTCCACTTGCTCCATGAAACGGTTTTGCCGGTCGTACGTCGTACGCAAGGCCTTGAGGAAGACCGTGCCGACCGGGCGCCCCAGCAGTTGGGCATCCTGTTCATTCAGCGGCTCGGCGCCGATCCATTGATCGCCACGCTCACCGATGTAGCCATAGGCGGCCAGGGTGATGGTCAGAGAGTTATCGATCAGCCCCACGCGCGGCAGGCTTTCCAGGCCTCCGGTGGCGGGCATCAGTGAGCGTTCAAGGGAAACCAGCGTGCCGTCATTGGAACGGCGGCGACGGTCGAGGCTGATGAACTGGTCGGTACCGAACCGCGACAGCAGGTCTGGGCGGGTCACCGCCTCCAGCCGCAGCACTTCGGTATTGACCAGCGCCCCGCTGTCGGCCAGGGCTTGGGCCCAGCCGCTGCGCTGGTCCAGCACCACGCCATCAAACGTGACGATCGAGCCCACCCCGCTTTGCGTCGCGATGTAATTGCGCCGTTTCAATTCGGCCAGGGCTTCACGCAAAGTGCCTCGGCTGACTTTGAATTCTTGAGCCAACTGATGCTCGCCCGGCAACTGATAACCGTCCTCCAGAAGGCCGCTTTCAATGCGCCGGATGAGTTCGTCGACCACCCGTTGTTTCTTGTCAAATCGAACCTGTCTAATCATGTACAAAGTGATAACCGAAACAGGTCAGAACGGGCAAGGGATTTTTAAGGGAAGTGACGGAAGGGATGGCAAAAAAGCCGTGACCGCTGCGCGGTCTATCGCCAGCAGGCTGGCTCCCACAGGGGATTTGCGGCGAACCCGGAATATCCATACAACAAAAAACTAACTGTGGGAGCTAGCCTGCTGGCGATGAGGCCGGCACATCCAACATTTAAGTTGGCTGAAAGTCCGCCATCGCCAGCAGGCTGGCTCCCACAGGTGTAATGGGTGTCAGCGCTGTTTCAAGCGGTCGATCACCACCGCCAACAGCAAAATCGATCCACGAATCACGTACTGGTAAAACGTGTCGATGTTCTTCAGGTTCATCGCATTCTCGATGATCGCCAGAATCAGCACCCCGGCAATCACATGCCTGATCATGCCGATCCCGCCACTGAGCGATACGCCGCCGAGCACGCAAGCCGAGATCACCGTCAGCTCGAAACCCTGGCCGATCATTGGCTGGCCGGAGGTCATGCGTGAAGCGAGGATCACCCCGGCCAGTGCGCCGATCACGCCGTGCACGGCGAAGATGATGATCTTGGTCCGGTCGACGTTCACCCCGGCCAGCAGTGCCGCTTCCTGGTTACCGCCGATGGCCATGGTGTTGCGGCCGTAGGTCGTGTAGTTCAGCAGCCAGCCGAAGAACAGGAAGCAGACGATGGTGATCAGGATCGGCACCGGCACACCGAACAACTGGCCGTTGCCGAACACGAAGAACGATTCCTGCGACACGCCCACCGCTTTGCCGTTGGCAATGATGTACGCCAGACCGCGAACGATCTGCATGGTCGCCAACGTCGTGATCAACGCATTGACCCGCAACTTGGCAATCACAATGCCGTTGATCAGACCAACGATCAGCCCCATCACCAACGCCGCGCCGACACCGAGAAACACGCTGTCGGTATCGCGCATCACCACCGCCGCGACCACCCCGGCGCAGGCAATCACCGAACCCACCGACAAGTCGAAATGCCCGGACGCCAGGCAATACAACATGGTGCACGCAGCGATGCCGGTCGTCGAAATGGCCAGGCCCAAACCGCGCATGTTCAGTGGCGAAAGGAAGTTATCGATCAGCAAAGTGCAGGCCACAAAGATGCCGACAGCCGCCAGCAGCATCACCCAGTCATCGAGAAAGCGCCGCAGGTCCAGTGGTTTGCGCGCGGTCGGCAGGGTTTCGTTTTGGGTTGTCATCATAGTCACCTCTCAGTTCGCCACGCCGTCAGCGCGTTGGCGCGGCAAAGCCAGTTGCAGCAGGTTGGATTCATTGGCCTGTTCGCGGCTCAGTTCGCCACGCAGCGCGCCTTCGCACAGCACCAGGATGCGGTCGGAAATACCCATCACTTCCATCAAGTCGCTGGACACCACGATCACCGCGATGCCGTCCGCCGCCAGGTTGTGGATGATCTGATAGATCTCGGCCTTGGCGCCGATGTCGATACCGCGGGTCGGCTCATCGAGCAGCAAAACTTTCATCGGCATCGACAGCCAGCGACCGAGAATGGCCTTCTGCTGGTTGCCTCCGGACAGAAACTTGATCTGTTGCCCGGCGTGCGGTGTTTTTACCTTGAGTGCCTTGATCTGCTTATCGGCGTTGCCCTTTTCCCACAGGCCACGCAGCAGGCAACCGAAAGTGGAATGCGCGCCACGGGCGCTGATATTGATGTTTTCGGCAACACTCGCCAGCGGCAGGATGCCCTCTTTCTTGCGGTCTTCGGGACACAGCAGAATCCCGGCCGAAATCGCATCGCGCGGCGAGCGCAATTTCAGCTCATGGCCGCGCAGTTCAAGGCGTCCGGCGCTGTTACGCTCCAGACCGCTGAGCAAGCGAAACAGCTCCGTACGCCCCGCGCCGACCAGACCGAACAACCCGAGAATCTCGCCCTTGTGCGCCTCGAAACTCACCGGTTCGCGAAGGCCAGGCCCGAGCAGTCGGTCGACTTTCAATGCCACCGCGCCACGCGGGCGCGAGCGATAATCGTAGATGTCCTGGATATCGCGACCGACCATGCACGTGACCAATTGATCGTGGGTCAGCTCGCTCATGTCTTCGAAAGTTCGCACGTAGCGGCCGTCCTTGAACACCGTCACCGCGTTGCAGATGCGGAACACTTCTTCCATGCGATGGGAGACGTACAGCACCACTTTGCCTTCGTCACGCAGACGGCCGATGATCGCCATCAAGCGATCGATCTCCCGTGCCGAGAGGCTGCTGGTGGGTTCATCGAAGGCAATCACATGGGCGCCACGGGACAAGGCCTTGGCGATTTCCACCAATTGCCGTTGACCGAGGGACAGGCGCCCGACCTTCTCCTGCGGATCGATTTCGTCAGCCAGACCCTTGAGACACGCCAGCGCCTGTTGACGCAAAGTGCCGCGATTGATCAGGCCGAAACTGGCCGGCAAATGGCCGAGAAACAGGTTTTCCGCCACGGTCATTTCCGGCACCAGATGCAGCTCCTGGTGGATCACCGCGACCCCACTGCCGATGCTGTCGGCGGTGGATTTGAACGCCATCGTCTGCTCACCGATCTGCAGGTCGCCGCTGCTCGGGATGTAGGCGCCGCCGAGGATTTTCAGCAGCGTCGATTTGCCGGCGCCGTTCTCGCCCATCAACGCGTGAACCTGTCCCGGATGGGCGACGAAGCTGATGCCGTCCAGCGCCTTCACACCGGGAAAGGTCTTGCCGATGCCATTGAAGCGCAAGCTGCCGCCTGCCGGATGTTGTTGTACTTGTGTTTGCGCGTGCATAACCACCTCATCACACAGATCAGGCAACCCCGTTGCCGGGGCTGCCGATGAAATCAACCGGCCTTCAGTTCCACAGGCCGATTTTTTCCAGTTCCTGCTTGAAGTTGTCGCGGGTGATCAGCGTCACGTCATCCATGGCGGTGTATTTCGGCGGCTCTTTGCCGGTGGTGACCCACTCGTACATCATGCTGGCGGTGTTGTAGCCCTCGATGTGCGGGCTCGGCAACATCGATCCGAAGAAACCGCTGTTGGGTTTTTTCAGTTCGCCGATGGCGTCGGTGCCGTTGATGCCGATACCGATCACGTTCGCCGCAGCGAAGCCCGCCGCTTCCGTGGCACGCACGCCGCCGAGCACGGTGTTGTCGTTCATGCCGCCGATGATCAGGTTTTTCGCCGCGCCTGGCAGTTTCACCAGCGCCGAGTTGGTGGCGTCCATGCTGCCTGGCACGTCAAGCGTCTTGAGGGCCGAGAACAGGATGTGGTCTTTCGGCATGCCAGCGTCTTCCAACGCTTTGACCGAACCGTCGGTGCGTTTCTTGCCGGTGTCGAGTTCGTTGTAGGTGTTGATCACCGCGTAGGTGTCTTTCCAGTCCCAACCGCGTTTTTTCGCCTCGGTGGCCATGGCGCTGCCCTGCTTCTGGCCCACTTCAAAAGCAGCCATGCCGAGGTACGGCACGTCTTCCATGAACTTGCCGTTGGCATCGACGAAACGGTCATCCACGGCGATCACTTTGAGGCCGTTGAGCTTGGCCTTGGCCATGATTGCAGGGCCGAGGGACACGTCCGGTGGGCAGATCACGAAGCCCTTGGCGCCGTTGGCGGCCAGGCTGTCGATGGCAGACAAAGTTTTCTCGCCGTCCGGCACGGCAATCTTGATCAGGGTGAAACCCTTCTCTTTGCCGGCCTTTTCGGCGAACGCCCATTCCGTCTGGAACCAGGGCTCTTCCGCTTGCTTGACCAGGAAACCGATTTTCACCTCTTCAGCCGCCAGCAGCGTGCTGCTCAGGCTGACCGCCGAAACCGCCAGAGCGGCACAGCACAGGGTTCGGATGGCATGACGACGATTCATAAGCTGACTCCTTGTTATTTTTTTGAGCGTTCTTTGAAAGCCATGGAGCGGTGTAGCCGTGCTGCTAATAGTCATATCGTATGATGATTGGATTTCAAGCGTATTAACCCGCCTCTATCCGGTCATTCAGTCGTGGTACATCACCGAGCGACCACCATCGAGGGTGATGCAGGAAGCGTTGATGAAGGGTGCTTCATCACTGGCCAGGAACACAGCGGTCATGGCCACTTCGATCGGCTGGCCAATACGCTTTGGCGGATGCAGGTCCAACGCGCGCTGACGCTCGGCGTGTGGGTCGGCAAAACCATTCCAGTAGTCGACGTTCAATTGGGTTTCGATGTAGCCGGGCGCGATGGCGTTGACGCGAATGCCCTTGGGCGCGTACTCGACCCCCAGGGCGCGGGTCAGGCCGAGCAAGCCGTGCTTGGCCACCGGGTAGGGAAAGCAGCCGGGAATGATGTGTGAGGAATGGGTGGATGCGATGTTGATGATGCTGCCGACACCTTGTTCGATCATCTGCGGCAAGACAGCCTTGCAGCCGAACCAGGCGCCGTCGAGGTCGATGGCAAAGCAGCGGCGCCAGTCGTCTTCGGTCATTTCCAGTGGATCACGGAACACGTTGACCCCGGCGCAGTTGACCAGCACGTCGATGCGGCCATGACGCTCGACGGCCAGTCTGGCCATGGCGTGCAAGTCTTGCTGTTGCGAAACGTCGGCCTTGATCGCCAGCACATCCGCACCCTTTTCTCGCCAGGACGCGGCGACGGCTTCGACTTTTTCGGCCTGGATATCGCTGATGACCAGCCGCGCCTGCTGCGACGCAAAGGCGGCAACAATCGCTTCGCCGATGCCTTGGGCGGCACCGGTCAAGAGCACGACTTTGTTTTTCAGGCGCTCGCCCTTGGGCGGTTCGGGCACCGCTGGCAAAGAAAGGGGTTCAGCCATGGATCGCTGCATCACTTCACCTGTTTTGTTTTTTTAAGTGTGAGTGCGTGTAACTGATGGAGCCGACTATAAACCCGGCCCGCATTTAATCTCAATATATATATTCACATCCCATATTTTGGGATTTAACCTGCAAATCTAACACACGACTTTCCCGGTACATCGACGCGAACCGCCAATACGGCTCCATCCAGCGAATGCCCCTTCGGGCTGGCGGCGCTGGTGATGTACAGGGTTTTCAAATCAGAATCGCCAAACACACAACTGGTCGGCCGGCTCACGGGCAACTCGATCACCCGATCGACTGTGCCGTCCGGGCTCAATCTGAGCAGGCAACTGCCATCCCAACGGGCGTTCCAGATAAAACCCTCGGCATCCATCGCCGAACCATCCGGGCCACCGCGGCCATGGGGGCCAAACCACACTTGTGCCGGTTCAAGGTTGCCGTCGGTGCGAATGAAATGCCGATACAGCGTGTCATTGAAGCTGTCGCCGAAATAAACGCTGGTGCCGTCATCGCTCCACAGCAACGTGTTGGGAATGCCCAACCCACGCAGCAGCGGCGTCACCCGCGCATCGCGATCAATGCGGAACAACCCGCCGGAACGCCGTTCGATGGGCAAGTCTTCGCCCTGCTCGCCGATGTTGTTTTGCATGGTGCCGAGCCAGAGCCGGCCCTGGTTGTCACAACGGGCTTCATTGGCGCGGTTGCCCGGTTGCGGATCGGCAACGCAGAACAGCGTCAGTCGTGGCTCCAGCCCGGGAGAGTCCAGATCAAGGCGATACACGCCGCTGCTCAACGTCACCAGTGCATCACCGCTGTCACAGGGGATAAACGCAGAAACGTGCTCCGGCATCTGCCAGATCTGCACATTGGCACCGATCAGCCGCAGCGCTTGCTTGCCGGCGATGTCCACCCAGTACAGCGCCTGGGTCGGCGCATCCCAGAACGGGCCTTCGCCCAGTAGCGCCCGGTGCTCGGTAACCGCAGTCGACGTCATGAAACCTCCTGCATTGTTGTTGTTTTTATGTGGTTCTGTTTTTGTCAGCTGGCCTTTTTGTCGGCCATGACTTGCGGGTAATAGCGTTTGATCGCCAGGTCGGCGTTATCGATCAGGGTCATGCAGGCCCAGACTCCCCGCGCAGCATCCCGGGCAGCGATGGCTTCGGCCATGTCTTTGTGAATCGGCAAGGTCCGGCGCAGCTCATCGGGGTCGGCAGCGGACACTTCGAAACACACCGCCAACAGCGCACCGAGGGCCGGGATCATCTGTTCGATAAATTGGTTGTGGCTGGCAGCGAGAATGCACTCGTGGAAAATCTGGTCGGCGCGGTTGTAATCGACTCCGCTGTCCACCGCCCTTTCCAGCGCGTTGTAGGCCAGCAACACGGCTTTCACCTGCTCGGCATTCGCTCGTTCACAAGCCCAGCGCACGGCCATGGGTTCGATGGTGCGGCGCAGGTCGAGCAAGTCGTCGACGAAGTTTTCCGGCAAGCCGCTACGTGACAGCCAGCCGACGACTTGTGGGTCGAAAAGATTCCAGCGTCGTACTGGCAACACCCGGGTGCCGACTTTCGGCCCGACTTCGAGCATGCCTTTGGCAACGAGGGTTTTGATGGCTTCGCGGATCACGGTGCGACTGACACCAAGTTGCTCGCCGAGATCGGCCTCGACCTTGAGCGCTTCGCCGGGCTTGACCTGCCCGGTGGCGATCCAGCCGCCCAGCCAATCGACCGTCGACGCATGAAAGCTGCTGGACATGGACACCTCAAAGCCGTTCGCAATGGATGCCAAAGCTAATCATCATACGATTGGGTGTCAATCGAAAAGATCGCAGCCTGCGGCAGCTCCTACAGGAGAGTATTTATGTTCTGTAGGATCTGCCGCAGGCTGCGATCTTTTCAGGGTTCGAGGCCGATACGGAAAAACTCGCCGCCACTCCAGACACCGAGCCAACGCTGCCCATCAATCTCCCGGCTCACCGCCAGTTCCACCAGTTGATAGAACACATTGCGATGAATCAGGGCTTCGAGATTGGTGCGCACGTGCACATACGGCGCGGGCTCTTGGGTGTCGGGATCGATCACCACGCGAATGGGATGCTCGGGGCCGGCTTCAGTGGTTTCGTCGACGTTGGTGGTAAAGCGCAGCAGCTGAGCCTCACCCTCGCCTTCCACGTCCACCGAAATGGCCACGAAAGGCGCGTCATCGACCTTGATTCCCACCTTCTCCACCGGGGTGATGAGGAAGTAATCATCGCCGTCGCGGCGGATGATGGTGGAAAACAGCTTGACCATCGGCTTGCGTCCGATCGGCGTGCCCAGGTAATACCAGGTGCCGTCGCGGGCGATGCGCATGTCGATGTCGCCGCAGAAGTCGGGGTTCCATAAGTGGACCGGCGGCAAGCCTTTGGTCTTGGGGATTTGCCCCAACAGGTCGTTGGCTTTTTGCGGGCCACTCATGGCGTACTCCTTGAAATTACTGGTCGCTGAGACCCAACAGGCTACGCGCGTATTGCTCCAGCGGCGGCCCCATCAGGTCTTCGGGTTTTTCGTCGTGGAACGTCAGTAAACCGCCACGACTCTTGATACGTGCAGTATCAATCAAATACTGGGTGCTGGTCTCGATCAACATGATTTGAATCACGCCGGTATCGACACCCAGGCGATCGAGGGCTTCCTGATCCAGCCACTCGTCCGAGTTGCCGATACGGTCATCGGACTTGGCGAAACGCGTGTAGAGCAGGTAATGAGCGCCGACGGCGCGGGCTTCGCTCATCGCCTGATCGAGGCCTTCGGGCACGCGCGCGCGGCGGACCATCGGGAAATATTCGATAAAGCCGTCGAACGCGACTTCGGCAATCACATTGGGCCGTGGGTAAACGGCACTGCCCGGCGGCATGAATGCGCCCTGAGCGATGTAGACGAACGAGTCCGGCTGAATGCGCAGGTTATTCACACGACGGCTGTCGCTGTGATCCAGCAGGCCTGCATCGCTCATATGGTAGCGAGTCCCTTCGGCCATATCGCTGACGTTCATGCAGCCACCGAGCGCCAAAACGGCCAGCAGCAAAACCAGGCTACGCATCCTATCCTCCAGAGGCCGGTGACGGAAAACCGGCGAATGGCCGTGGGATGCAGCTTTTAAGCCAGCTCAATATCTTCGTTGCCTGATGGAATGTAATCGCGGGCAAGCCCGCTCCCACAGGATTACGCAAACCCTGTGGGAGCGGGCTTGCCCGCGATTGGGATTAATCAGCCGCCAATAATCTTCATGACTGTCGCGCCACCGGAGAACGCCACTTCCTGCTTGTCGCCCAAGGCTTTCACCAGCAGTCGCTGGAGGGCCGGCAATGCCTGATGGCGCGGTTTGTCGAGCAGGTCGCCGACATAGTGGCGGTTGCTCGACGACAGGCAGCCATGCAGCCATCCCGTCGACGAAAGACGCAACCGCGAACAGGTCCGGCAGAACGGCACGCTTTCATTGGCGATCACGCCGAAATGCCCCAACCCGGGAATCTCGTAACGTACGGCAGTGGCATCGACCGGCGCATCGGCCTGCAGATACTCATAGCGCTCACCGATCAGGCTCAACAGCTGCTGAAGGCTGACGAACTGTTGCAGGAAGCTATTGGAGTCGCTGGCCAGGTGGCCCATGCGCATCAACTCGATGAAGCGCAACTCGTAACCCCGCTCCAGGCAGTAATCGAGCAACGGCATCACCTGATCGAGGTTCTGCCCCCGCAGCGGCACCATGTTGACCTTGATCTTCATGCCGGCCGCGCGGGCCTGGTCCATGCCGTCGAGCACGGTCGCCAGGTCGCCGCCACGGGCAATGGTGCGAAACGCACTGGCGTCGAGGGTATCGAGGGAAACGTTGATGCGCCGAATCCCGGCCCCCACCAGCAGCGGCAGCTTTTTCGCGAGCAACTGGCCATTGGTGGTCAGGCTGATGTCTTGCAGGCCCATTTGCCCGACTGCGGTCATGAACGTTTCGAGTTTGGGGCTAACCAGCGGCTCGCCACCGGTAATACGCAAACGCTCAATGCCGGCGGCTTCGATCAGATAGGCCACACCGCGCGCCATGGCCTCGGCCGACAGTTCATCCTGCGCAGCCACCAACCGCTTGCCATTGGGCACGCAGTAGGTACAAGCGTAATTGCAGGCTGAGGTCAGGCTGACTCGCAAATTGCGAAAACGCCTGCCTTGACGGTCAACGATCATGGCCACTCCGGCGAAAGAATATTCGGATTGCTAAAACTTGACTCACAAATCAAGTTTTAGCAAGTCCTATGCCTGAGTATATTCCTGCGGTACTGCCCCATATAGCGAAATTACGGGGCAATAAGGCGGCTGAATGGTTCAGCTGCTCGGGGTGTCGGTATCGCGCTTGCGCTTGTTGCCCATGCGCACGCCAATGTCCATCAGGAACTGGAAGAAACCTTCCTGATCTTCCAGCACATTGCTCCAGAACGGCGAGTGATACAGCGCCACGGCACCGTGCACCAGCGCCCAGGACGCGCAGTAGTGAAAGTACGGCGGCACGTCTTCGAGCTTGCCTTCGCTGATCCGGCCCTTGATCAGCAGCGTCAGGCGTTCGAAGTTCGAGGCGCGGATCTTGTGCAGCTCCTCGATCATCTCCGGTACCTGGTTGCCCTTGACCACCTTCTCTTCCAGGCGATCGAACAAGCGATAACGCTGCGGATCGCGCATGCGGAATTCGAAATAGGCGCGGGACAGGGCTTCCTTGTCCTTATCGACGTCGGCGGAGTGCAACAGTTCGTTCAAATCGCGCTCGTAGTCGAGCATCAGGCGCAGGTAAATCTCGGCCTTGGACTTGAAGTGCTTGTAGATCGTGCCTTTGCCGATACCGACGGCATCAGCAATCATCTCGACGGTGACACTGTCTTCACCTTGTTCGAGGAACAGCTTGAGCGCGGTATCGAGAATTTCTTGCTCGCGGCGACGAAACTCACGGACCTTACGAGGTTCTTTATGCATAAGAAAAGGTCTGTAGGGGTCAAAATTCGAAGCCGCGTATTATGCCTAACTTGCGCCAAAATGCACGGATCATCCGACCATATCTGTGTTTTCTGGTCATTTCGCGCACGCAAACAGGTTGATGAGAACTCTTCCGAAGCGCCCGTATTCCAAATTTGTTTAAAAACCCCCGTTATCCAACTGGACTGGGCGAAATACTGATCAATACTTGAACTGTCGGCGGGGCATCTCCCCCAAGTGTCACGCCGATATTGGTACCAACGGACCGCGTACCATTGTTTTACTCCTAATGGTCTTAACCCGGATTCACCCCCCAGAACCCGGGTTTTTTTTGCCTGCGATTCAGGGCCAAAGCCCCGTAGGAGCTGCCGTAGGCCGCGATCTTTTCTGGCGTTAAGCCAGAGCCCTGACATGCGCCAGCGGAAACAATCGCTTGAAGTTTTCAGTGGTCTGCTCAGCAAATCGCTCGTAGGACTCTCCGCGCAACATTGCCAGAAATTCCGCAACTTCACGCACGTACTGCGGCAGGTTCGGCTTGCCGCGATGGGGGATCGGCGCCAGGTACGGTGAATCGGTTTCCACCAGCAAGCGGTCGGCCGGCACCTTGCTCGCCACATCACGCAGCGCGTCCGCATTGCGGAACGTAACAATCCCGGACAGGGAAATGTAATAGCCCATGTCCAGCGCGGCTTTCGCCATGTCCCAGTCCTCGGTGAAGCAATGCAGCACGCCCGCCTGGGGCAGCGCCGCTTCACGCAGCAGGTTCAAGGTGTCGGCGCGGGCGCCACGGGTGTGGATGATCACGGGCTTGCCGGTCTGTTGTGCGGCCTCCAGGTGAAGCCTGAACGACGCCTGCTGCAACTCGGCCGCCTCCGGCTCGTAGTGATAATCCAGGCCGGTTTCGCCGATCGCTACGACGCGCGGGTGGTTGAGTTCCTGCAACAACCAGTCCAGCGCAGGGGCGGCACCGGGTTGCACGTCCAGCGGATGCACGCCGACCGAACAATCCACGTCGTCGTACTTTTCGGCCAGGGCTTTGACGTCGGCGGCGTTGTCGACGCTGACGCCGATACACAGGAAGTGCCCTACCCCGCGCTGGCGGGCCGCATCGAGGGCGGCATCGAGCGAGCCGTCGTGGGCCGCAAGGTCTAGGCGATCAAGGTGGCAATGGGAATCTACGAGCATAAAAATGGCTGCAACTTACATCGTATGAGTGGGACGGTCGGACTTCAGGGCTCCGGCCAGATGGGTTTCGATTCGACTGCGCGCGGTGTCGTCACCGTCGTTGAACTGCACGCCAACCCCGGCGGCACGGTTACCCTGTGCGCCCTTGGGGGTGACCCAGGTGACCTTGCCGGCCACCGGGATTTTTTCCGGTTCATCCATCAAGTGCAGCAGCATGAATACCTCATCGCCCAACTTGTAGCTTTTGTTGGTCGGGATAAACAGGCCACCGTTCTTGATGAACGGCATGTAGGCCGCGTAAAGCACGGACTTGTCCTTGATGGACAGGGACAAAATGCCGTTGCGCGGCCCCGGGCTGACAGGTTCGTTCATGCTGACCTCCACTGCTGATGCACAGAGTCTAGGCGCAGACGGTCACCTCTGGGTAGGCAAGGACGCCCATTGCACCAGCAGGGCCTCCAGCAGCAATACCCGGTTGAGGTTGGCCTTGCTCAATACTTTCTGGCGCTGGGCGAGGATCCAGTCCTGAATGTTCAGGACCTTGTCCTGGCCGGATTTCTGCGCCAGGTACTGAATTACCTTGCGCATGTCCATCAGCCCCAGGCCCTGTTCATCCTGGGTCAATTGATAGCGCAGGATCAGGCTCGACCAGTCGCAAAACCAGTCGAACAGCAACAATAACGGTATCGCATTCCAGCCCTCGGCCAGTTGTGTCGGCGATTGCTGCTGCTTGAGTAACTTCTTCACGCCTTCGACCACTTGCGCGCGCTGTTCGCGGACACCTTGCGCCTGCAAGTTGACAGCAGCCAAAGGAGAGCCGGCCGCCAACGTCAGCAGTTCGGCCCGTTCTTCATCCGTGCAATCGGGCAAGGCCTTCGCGAGCCAGGCCTGGCTCATGGCTTCACTTGGCAGCGGACAGGCCTGCTGCACGCAGCGACTCTTGATGGTTGGCAGCAAGCGGCTGGGCTGGTGGCTGACCAACAGCAACACCGTGTCGCCGGACGGCTCTTCAAGGCTTTTGAGCAAGGCGTTGGCGGCGTTGATGTTCATCGACTCGACCGGCTCGATCAGCACCACTTTGCGCCCGCCCAACTGTGCGGTCTGCACCACGAAACTGACCAGATCCCGAACTTGGTCGACCTTGATCGCCTTGTCCGCTTCTTCCGGTTCCAGGATGTAGTTATCGGGGTGGCTGCCGGCCTTGAGCAACAGGCAGGATTTGCACTCGCCGCAGGCATCCAGCGCAGAGGGACGCTGGCACAGCAGGCTGGCCATCAAGCGCTCGGCCAACGCCCGCTTGCCGATCCCCGCCGGGCCGTGCAGCAAATAGGCGTGCGCATGCTGAGTGCGACCGGCCAGTTGCTGCCACAGGCTGTCCTGCCACGGATAGGCTTCAGCCACGGGTCAACTCCAGCAGACGCGGCAGCAAGGCATCCAGGGACTGCTGAACCTGCGCCAATGGCTGCGCGGCATCGACCAGCACATAGCGCGCCGGCTCTGCGGCTGCGCGCGTGAGAAACGCACTGCGCACAGCATCGAAAAAGGTTCGGCCTTCCAGCTCGAAACGGTCCAGCCGCCCACGTGCACTGGCACGCGCCAGGCCAACTTCCACCGGCAGATCGAAGATCAGCGTCAGGTCGGGGCGCAGGTCACCCTGGACAAAGGTTTCCAGCGTCGCAATTCGCTCCAGAGACAAGCCGCGGCCACCGCCCTGATAGGCATAGGTCGAGTCAGTGAAACGATCACACAAGACCACTGCACCACGGGCCAGCGCCGGGCGGATCACCTCGGCCAGATGCTGGGCACGCGCCGCAAACACCAGCAGCAATTCAGTGTCCGGATTCATCAGTTCATCGACCGGGGCCAGCAGCACTTCACGAATGCGCTCAGCCAACGGTGTACCACCCGGCTCGCGGGTCAACACGACCTCGATACCGGCGGCGCGCAGGCGCTCGGCCAGGTATTCACGGTTGGTGCTCTTGCCGGCGCCTTCCGGGCCTTCCAGCGTAATAAACAAGCCAGTCACAGGCAGTCCTTAGTCAGAGTCATTGCGAGCTTTGCGGCGCGGCTTCATCGGGGATGGCGGCCGGCTCAGCTGCGGGTTCTTGCGGCGATGCTTCGGGGCTGGCCTCGGGCGCAGCAGCCGGTGTTGGCACCGAAGTCTCCGGCGCCGTGTCTTGCGGCTCGCCGGAGTCCAGCGGCGGAGCATCCGGCGTTTCGGGTGCAGGCAGCGGAGCCGGGCTGGAACGGTAATCGGCGCGACGCTTGAGCTGGTACTCTCGCACCGCGTTGTTGTGCGCATCCAGATCATCGGAAAACACGTGGCTGCCATCACCGCGAGCGACGAAATAGAGGCTGCTGCCGTCTACCGGATTCAGCGCCGCGTGGATCGCTTCGCGACCGACCATGGCTATCGGCGTCGGCGGCAGGCCGGCAATCATGTAGGTATTGTAAGGCGTCGCTTCTTTGAGATGCGCGCGTGTCAGCTTGCCGCTGTAACGGTCACCCAGGCCATAGATCACGGTCGGATCGGTTTGCAGCATCATGCCGATGGCCATGCGCCGCACGAATACCCCGGCAATCTGCCCCCGCTCCTGAGGCACGCCGGTTTCTTTCTCCACCAGCGAGGCCATGATCAGGGCTTGATAAGGGCCACTGTAGGGCAGATCGGTCGCGCGCTGACTCCATTCCTTGGCCAGGACTTCGTCGAGTCGGTCGTAGGCGGTTTTCAGCAGCTCGACGTCGCTCATGCCACGCACGAAACGATAGGTATCCGGGAAGAATCGCCCTTCCGGGAAAATCCCGGTATGACCAAGCTTGTCCATGACCTGACTGTCGCTCAGACCGTTCAGGGTTTGCTCGATCTTTTCCTCTTTCGCCAGTGCCGCTCGGACTTGATGGAAATTCCAGCCCTCGACCAGGGTCAGGCTGTATTGGACCATCTCCCCACGCTTCCACAGGTCGATCAGTCCTTCGACCGTCATGCCGGGCGTCATGCGATATTCGCCGCTGTGCAGCGGCTGTTTAGGCAGGTTGAAGCGCCAATAGACGCGCAGCCAGAACGCATCCTTGATGACGCCATCGGCTTCCATTCGCAGGAAGGTGCGGTTGGGTGTGGTGCCTTTGGGCACCTCCAGCAGTTCTTCCTGAGTGATATTCAGCGGTTGCACCAGTGCCGAATGAATTTTCCAGGCAGAAGCACCTAACATCAGCCCCGCCAGAACCAATCCGGTTTCCAGCAGCAGCAAGAATTTACGTCTCACGTATCAAGCATCCAGTAGCGCGCGGGCAATGGTTTGGAGTTTACGGGTGAGCGGCCCAACCGACCAGCTCAGTGCACCATAGGCATGCACCGGCCAAACGCCATACACGCTGTTGCAGACAAAGACTTCATCGGCCGATTGCAGCTGTTCCAGAGGGATGTCGGTGATTTGCACGGGAATGCCAAGTGACTCGGCTTGAAACAATAATTCTGCGCGCATCACCCCTTCCACGCCGCAGCGTTTGAGATCCGCTGTAATCAGCGTGCCATCGCGCACCAGGAACAGGTTGCTGAACACGCCTTCGATCACGTGGCCCGCCTGATCGAGCATCAAGCCTTCGGCATGCCCTGCATCTTGCCATTCGGAACGGGCGATGACCTGCTCCAGGCGATTGAGGTGCTTGAGGCCTGCCAGTAGCGGTTGGGTGGCGAGTCGCGTTGCACACGGGAACAGGCGAATGCCCCGCTCACCATGGACGGCAGGATAAGCGGCAGGAGGGTTGCCTTGCAGAATACGTCGAGCCTGGGCTGAAGGATCGGGGGCATAACCGCGAAGCCCGTCGCCGCGAGTGAGAATAAGCTTGAGTACCCCGTCACCCAATGCGGTGGCGTAGGCCAACACTTCCCTTCGAATCAGCTCGTGATCGGTGGCGAGCCGCAAGCGCGAACAACCGCCTGCCAGACGCGACAGATGTCGGTCCAGCAACAGTGGTTGCCCGCCGCACACAGCGATGGTCTCAAACAAACCATCGCCGTAAGCCAGGCCGCGATCCTTCAGCGACAGAGCGTCAGCCGGTTGACCGTCGACCCAGCTGTCCATCAGCCTGCGAACCGGCGGAACACCAGCGAGCCGTTGGTACCGCCAAAACCGAACGAGTTGGACAGGACCACATCGATTTCCATGTTACGCGCAGTGTGCGGTACGAAATCGAGGTCGCAACCTTCATCCGGCTCATCGAGGTTGATGGTCGGTGGTGCAACCTGGCTGTTGATTGCCAGTATGCTGAAGATGGCTTCTACCGCGCCAGCCGCGCCGAGTAGGTGACCGGTCATCGACTTGGTCGAGCTCACGGCCAGGTTGTAGGCGTGCTCGCCGAACACCGACTTGATCGCATTGACTTCCGCGAGGTCGCCCGCAGGCGTCGATGTGCCATGGGCATTGATGTACTGCACTTGATCGCCATTGATCTTGGCATCGCGCAGTGCATTGGTGATGCAGCGGGCAGCACCGGCGCCATCGGCGGGCGGCGACGTCATGTGGTAAGCGTCACCGCTGGTGCCGAAGCCGATCAGCTCGGCATAGATGGTCGCACCGCGAGCCTTGGCGTGTTCCAGTTCTTCGAGAACCAGCGCACCGGATCCGTTGGACAGTACGAAGCCATCACGACCCTTGTCCCATGGACGGCTGGCGCGGGTCGGCTCGTCGTTGCGGGTCGACAAAGCGCGGGAGGCACCGAAGCCGCCCATGCCCAGGCCACAAGCGGCCATCTCGGCGCCACCGGCAATCATCACGTCGGCTTCGTCGTACATGATGTTGCGGGCAGCCATGCCAATGCAGTGCGTACCGGTGGTACACGCTGTGGCGATGGCATAGTTAGGCCCCTGTGCACCCAGGTGGATGGACAGGAAACCGGAAATCATATTGATGATCGAGCCAGGCACGAAAAACGGAGAAATCCGTCGTGGACCGGTCTCATGCAGCGTGCGGCTGGTTTCTTCGATATTGGTCAGTCCGCCAATACCCGAACCCATGGCCACGCCAATGCGCTCACGGTTGGCGTCGGTGACTTCCAGACCGGCATTGCGCACTGCCTGAAAACCTGCGGCCAGACCGTACTGAATGAACAGGTCGAGCTTGCGTGCTTCCTTGACCGACAGGTATTCCTCGACATTGAAGCCCTTTACCGAGCCGCCAAAACGGGTGGAATAGGCAGAAAGGTCGGTGTGTTCGATCAGACCAATGCCACTGCGGCCAGCCAGAATGCCCTGCCAGCTGCTTGGCACATCCGTGCCCAGTGGCGACAACATACCCATACCGGTGACTACGACGCGTCTACGCGACACAGCACTCTCCTTTTTTCAAATGACGACTTTGCATCAGGCCTAAAGAAAAAACCGCACGCCATGATGGCAGTGCGGTTTTTCCATGACAGCAAGCAACGATTACAAACTATTACGCCTGGTGGCTAGTAACGTAGTCGATTGCAGCTTGTACAGTAGTGATCTTCTCAGCTTCTTCGTCAGGGATTTCGGTCTCGAATTCCTCTTCCAGAGCCATCACCAGCTCAACGGTGTCAAGGGAGTCAGCACCCAGGTCTTCAACGAAGGAAGCAGTGTTGACCACTTCTTCTTCTTTAACGCCCAGTTGCTCGGCAACGATTTTCTTGACGCGCTCTTCGATGGTGCTCATACCTTGTTTTCACTCCTAATGGACAAATTCAGGCAGCTGGCCAGTGGGTAAGTGTATAGAAAGACTTTTCAGCTTTTCAACTGAAAGCTTCACTCCTCAAACCCGGTGACCCTCTGCCTATAAATAGATTGCAGCTTTATAACGGATTTTAGACAGCTCGTATGACATTTTTTTGAAGCAATCCGTCACATTTAACTCATGTACATCCCGCCGTTCACCGGGATTGTAGCCCCAGTAACGTAAGCCGCACCGTCAGAGGCAAGAAAAGCGACCACAGACGCGATCTCTTGAGCTTGTCCCAGACGACCCAGCGGAATCTGCGTCTGCAAGGCTTCACGCTGTGCCTCGGGCAGTTCGCGAGTCATATCGGTATCGATGAACCCAGGGGCCACCGAGTTTACCGTAATCGAACGCGAACCGACTTCACGCGCCAGTGCACGGCTGAAACCTTCCAGACCGGCCTTGGCGGCAGCGTAGTTTACTTGGCCTGCGTTGCCCATGGCACCCACAACCGAGCCAATACTGATAATTCGTCCCCAACGGGCTTTGGTCATACCGCGCAAAACGCCCTTGGACAGGCGGAACAGACTGTTCAGGTTGGTATCGACAACGTCATGCCACTCGTCGTCTTTCATGCGCATCATCAGGTTATCGCGGGTGATGCCGGCATTGTTGACCAGGATCGCCGGCGCACCGAACTGCTCCTGAATGCTCGCCAGGACAGCCGCCACGGACTCGTCGCTGGTGACATTGAGCTCAAGGCCGGTGCCCTGGATGCCGTTTTCTTTCAAAGTGGCAGCAATGCGCTCGGCACCCGACGCGGAGGTCGCGGTGCCAACGACGATGGCGCCCTGACGACCCAGTTCCAGGGCGATAGCCTGGCCGATGCCACGGCTTGCACCGGTGACCAGTGCGACTTTACCTTGCAGACTCATGCAAGTTTCTCCTGATTCAGGCCTGCGCTGCACGGGCGGCAGCGAAGGCGTCTGGGGTATTGAGGTTGGAAGTCGATACGCCTTCGGCGCAACGTTTGTTCAGGCCGGCCAGCACTTTGCCCGGGCCGCATTCAACCAGATTGGTCGCGCCCTTGGCTGCCAGTGCCTGGACCGACTCGACCCAGCGTACAGGCTTGTAAAGCTGCTCAAGCAGATCGCGCTTGAGGGTTTCCAGATCGGCAGGCACTTCGGCGCTGACGTTCTGCACCACAGGAATCTGCGGAACCTGCCAGTCGATCGCAGCGATCGACTCGGCGAAACGCTCCGCTGCCGGGCGCATCAGTTCGCAGTGCGACGGCACGCTCACCGGCAACGGCATGGCACGCTTGGCGCCACGGGCCTTGCAACCTTCGATGGCGCGCTCGACCGCCGCTTTCGCACCGGCGATAACCACCTGGCCTGGCGAGTTGAAGTTGACCGCACTGACGACTTCGCCTTGCGCCGCTTCGGCACAGGCTGCCAGCACATCAGCATCGTCCAGACCGAGGATCGCGGCCATGCCGCCCTGCCCGGCCGGAACGGCTTCCTGCATCAACTGGCCACGACGCTCGACCAGTTTCACCGCGTCGCCCAGGCTCAGGCTGCCAGCGGCAACCAGTGCGCTGTATTCACCCAGGCTGTGACCGGCCACGTACGCCGGACGCGCGCCGCCTTCCGCCAGCCACAGACGCCACAGGGCGATCGAAGCGGTCAGAATGGCCGGTTGAGTTTTATCGGTTTGATTGAGTTGCTCTTCCGGCCCTTGCTGGGTCAGTGCCCACAGGTCGTAACCCAGAGCATCGGAAGCTTCTTTGAATGTTTCGAGGACAACCGGATGTTGCGCGCCCAACTCGGCCAGCATGCCGAGGGACTGCGAACCCTGTCCCGGAAAGACGAATGCGAGGGAAGCAGACATGTAACAAGCCCCTAATGATCTTGTCGTCGGAGAGTTGACGTCCCGCTATGGGGGACGCAAGAAACTGACAGTTGGATGGCCAATTGAACTGAGCGGTCACATTTAAGCATTGTCCGACGAAAACGCCTAAAGCAACAAATCCTCCAGACGACCGTGAAGCCGTTCCGGCAGATTTTCCTGAATCTCGATCAAGGCGCGGGAAATAGCACTCTGAAAGCCCTGCACCCCGGCGGAACCGTGGCTTTTCACGACAATACCCTGCAGACCGAGAAAGCTCGCGCCGTTGTGCCGCGCCGGCGCCAGATCAGCCTGCAGGCGCTTCATCAGCGGTAACGCCAATGCCCCCACCATGCGCGAAGGCAGGCTTTTCTTGAACAGCGCTTCGATTCGCCCGGCAATCATGGTCGCCAGCCCTTCGCTGGATTTGAGCAGGATATTGCCGACAAAACCGTCGCACACCACGACATCCGCTTCGCCCCGGTACAAACCATCTCCCTCGACGAAGCCGATGTAGTTGATACCACGGGCACTTTGCAACAAGGTTGCAGCCAGCTTGACCTGCTGATTGCCCTTGATGTCTTCGGTGCCGATGTTCAGCAGCGCCACCCGGGGACGAACGATACCCAGCGTTTCCGCTGCAACCGACCCCATCACGGCAAACTGCAACAGGTGCTCGGCGCTGCAATCGACATTCGCGCCCAGATCGAGCAGCTGGCAATAACCTTTCTGCGTCGGAATCGCCGCGACCATGGCGGGACGATCGATGCCCGGCAATGTCTTGAGCACGAATCGCGACAACGCCATCAGCGCCCCGGTATTGCCAGCACTGACACACGCCTGGACCTTGCCGTCTCGCAGCAACTCAAGCGCCACGCGCATCGATGAGTCGGGCTTGCCACGAAGGGCCTGGGCAGGTTTTTCGTCCATGGTGATGACTTCGGACGCCGCCGTTATCGACAGGCGCGCGCGATCCACAGCCGATTGGCCAGCGATCAATTCTTCAAGGAGGGAGGGTTGACCGACGAGGGTCAGGTGCAGCGAGGGGGTAGCAGACAGGCAAGCAAGGCTGGCCTGAACAATGCTGCGGGGACCGAAGTCCCCGCCCATTGCGTCAATCGCGATGACTTGAGCGGACAAGTGATTACTCGTCAGCGCCCTTGTCGATCACTTTACGGCCACGGTATACGCCTTCTGGCGATACGTGGTGACGCAGGTGAACTTCACCAGTGGTTTTTTCTACAGACAGGGTGCTAGCCTCGAGAGCGTCGTGCGAACGGCGCATGTCACGGGCAGAGCGGGATTTTTTGTTCTGCTGAACAGCCATAATTGATTAACTCCTAAACGTTTGGGTCACGCTTTAACTGCGCCAATACACTGAACGGGTTGGACCGCGTTACCTCGTCCTCGCTCGGTTCGGGCTCATCTGCTCCCGCCGGCTGCTGGCATTCTTCCGGATGATGAGCAGGCACAATGGGCAAGGCGAGCAAAAGCTCCTCCTCGATCAGTGACTGCAGATCCAATGGATCTTCGCCCAGTTCCAGCACGTCATAACCTTTCGGCAACGACTGGGTATTCGCACCCTCCTTCACCACAGCATAACTGCATTCGCTATGGATCGGCAGGGTGACCAGCTCAAGACAACGCTGGCAAACCATTTTGACTTCAGTGTCGATAAAGCTGTGAATTACCACAGATTTACGTTCATCTCGTTCAAAAACGAATTTAGCCTGCACCGTACCGACATTGTCGGAAAGCGGGTCGCAGAGTCTCTCCAAATCGGCCAGCAGCATTTCACCTTGAAGGGTGGTGCCACGATCAGCCAATTTGCGCGGGTCAACGTGAGGTGGAATCGGGTCATTCAACATAGGCGCAGCATTATAGGGATGCCCCCGCCCATGTCAAAGGAAATTCAGCCCTGTCCGTCACTTGGAAGCCTCGCTAGAATTCGCGCCTGCCATTTGGAGTTGCGCATGCTGCCTTTATTACTCGCTTCCAGCTCGGTTTATCGCCGGGATTTACTGGCCCGCCTGCGGCTGCCATTCACCTGCAGCTCACCCGATATCGACGAAAGCCATCGTCCGGGCGAACCTGCCATTGATCTGGTAAAACGCCTCGCCGAGCAAAAAGCCCGCGCATTGGCGCCCAGCCATGCCGCTCATCTGATCATCGGTTCCGACCAGGTCGCCGTGCTCGGAGACCGGATCATCGGCAAACCTCACACCTTCGAAAAGGCCCGCGAGCAATTGCTGGCCTCCAGCGGTGCCAGCGTGACCTTCCTCACCGGACTGGCACTGCTCAATAGCCAGACGGGCCATTGCCAGGTCGACTGCGTGCCTTTCACTGTCCACATGCGCACACTCGACGCCGCATGCATCGAACGCTACCTGCACGCCGAACAGCCCTACGATTGCGCAGGCAGCTTCAAGGCCGAAGGTTTGGGTGTGAGCCTGTTTCGAAGCACAGAAGGCCCTGACGCGACCAGCCTCGTCGGCCTGCCGTTGATTCGCCTGGTCGATATGTTGCTGGCCGAGGGCGTGCAAACCCCTTAAAGCAAAAGATCGCAGCCTTCGGCAGCTCCTACAGGGTTCGCGTCATTGGACATCGAACGTGTAGGAGCTGCCGCAGGCTGCGATCTTTTGAGCTTTAAAACGGCTTAACGCAGCGATGGACCGTTGAAGCCCATCCACATCGCCAAATGCTCAGCCACGCTGGCACCGAGTTTTTTCGAGAAGCGGTCGAATGGCGACTCCTGAACCGTGAAGTCCACCAGTTCTTTTTCACCGATCACATCTCGCGCAACCGAACTGGCGTTACCCAGGCCATCCACCAGCCCCAACGGCAGCGCTTGCTCGCCGGACCAGACCAATCCGGAAAACAGCTCCGGATGCTCTTTGTCCTTCAGGCGATCGCCACGGCCCTGCTTGACGCTGTTGATGAACTGCTTGTGCGTCGTGTCGAGCACGCCCTGCCAGAACGCCGTCTCTTCAGGCTTTTGCGGCTGGAACGGATCGAGGAACGACTTGTGCTCGCCCGAGGTGTAGGTGCGACGCTCAACGCCCAGTTTTTCCATGGTGCCGACAAAACCGTAACCGGCCGCGGTCACACCGATGGAGCCCACCAGACTCGCCTTGTCGGCATAGATCTGATCTGCCGCACTGGCGATGTAATAGGCACCGGAAGCGCCCAGATCGGAAATCACCGCGTAGAGCTTGGTGTCCGGATGCAGGCCACGCAGTCGACGGATCTCGTCGTAGACATAACCCGACTGCACCGGACTGCCGCCCGGACTGTTGATGCGCAGGATGACACCCTTGACCTTTTTGTCTTCGAACGCGGCGCGCAGGCTGCCGACGATATTGTCAGCGCTGGCCGGCTCCTTGTCGGCGATCATGCCAGTGATGTCGATCAGTGCGGTGTAATTACCACTGCGGGTAGCGGCTTTTTCCATGTCCATCAGCGGCGAAAACAGCAGCAGCGCGCCAAACAGGTACACGAAGGTCAGCAACTTGAAGAAAATCCCCCAGCGCCGGGAGCGACGCTGCTCCTGCACGCCCGCCAGCAGGGTTTTTTCCAACAGCTTCCAGCTCTTTTCGTCACCGTTCTCTGCGCTCGCCTTGGCGGGCGCTTTCCATTCGTCGGTCATGCCATCTACCCCAGCAAAAACGTATTAAGCCCGCTGACTCAGCCAGGCATGCAATTCTGAAAAGTGATCAATCGCCAAGCGTGGCTCAAACAGTTTCAACGCCTCGATCGACTGGGCGCCGTAGCTGACCGCCACCGAGTCCATGCCGGCGTTGCGCGCCATCTGCAAGTCGAAGGACGAATCACCGACCATCAACGCCTGCTCCGGACGAACCTCGCAATGGGCAAGAATCTGCTCGAGCATCAACGGATGAGGCT
The DNA here is from genome assembly GCF_019145495.1 of Pseudomonas azerbaijanoccidentalis. Taxonomy (GTDB): domain Bacteria; phylum Pseudomonadota; class Gammaproteobacteria; order Pseudomonadales; family Pseudomonadaceae; genus Aquipseudomonas; species Aquipseudomonas azerbaijanoccidentalis. The sequence goes on from NZ_JAHSTU010000002.1 coordinate 39,562, forward strand.
TGCTGGCGGTTTCATCGGCGGCACGGGTGATATCGAAATATTCCGCCCAGCCATGCGCGCTCAGCACTCGATCCAGCCCGCGGCGAGCTTTGCCCGTTGCGACCGCCAAGTGATAACCCTCGGCGCGAAACGCTTCCATCGACTCGACCACACCGTCGAACAACGGTGAAGGTACCGCCTCAGAGGCGATGTAGTGATCGGCGTAGTGCTCGCGAAAGGCGATCAGCTCAACATCGCTGATGTCCGGGTACAGCGTTCGAATGGCTTCCGGCAAACCCAGCCCGATGATGCCCTTGACGGCAAAATCATCGCGCAGTTGAAAGCCGGACCGCTCGGACGCCACATGCATCGCTTCAACAATCCGACCAATGGAATCGGCCAGCGTGCCATCCCAATCAAAAATAAGAAGCTTGTAATCAGATGGGTGCACTCAAGCGCTCCACGGTTTTGGCCCACATCTCATCGACCGGCGCCTGCAACTTCAGCTCGCCGCCATCCGGCAACGGCACGGTCAGCATGTAAGCGTGCAGGAACAGGCGTTTGCCGCCCAGGTCGCGAATTTCCTTACTGAAGTCGTCATCGCCGTACTTGGTGTCACCGGCAATGCAGTGTCCGGCGTGCAACGTGTGGACACGAATCTGGTGAGTGCGGCCGGTGATTGGCTTGGCTTCGATCAAGGTGGCAAAGTCGCCAAAGCGGCGCAGGACCTTGAACACGGTCACCGACTCCTTGCCCTCCTCCTCGTCGACCTCGACCATACGCTCGCCGGAACGCAGATTGCTCTTGCCCAGCGACGCTCGAACCTGCTTGATCGAAGAGGCCCAGTTACCGCGAACCAGCGCCATGTAGCGCTTATCGACGCCGTCACCGCGCAACGCTGTGTGCAAGTGACGCAGCATGCTGCGCTTCTTGGCGATCATCAGCAGGCCAGAAGTGTCACGGTCGAGACGGTGAACCAGCTCAAGCTCCTTGCAATCAGGGCGCAACTGACGAAAGGCTTCGATGACCCCGTAATTCAAGCCGCTGCCGCCGTGAACCGCGATGCCGCAAGGCTTGTTGATCACGATCAGCGCCTTGTCTTCGAAGACAATCGAGGCTTCGAGTCGCTGCAACAGACCCTGCGCCAATGGCACCGGCTCGTCCCGTTCAGGCACGCGAACCGGCGGCACGCGCACGATATCGCCCGCCTGCAGCTTGTATTCGGGCTTGATCCGACCTTTGTTCACCCGCACTTCGCCTTTGCGCAAAATGCGATAAATCAAGGTCTTGGGCACGCCTTTGAGCCGAGCGAGAAGGAAGTTATCAATACGTTGGCCGGCATATTCCGGCGAGACCTCAAGCAGTTGTACGCCTGGGGTCGAAGGGGCAGTAGTCGTCATGGCGCGGATGATAACAATTTTTTATGGAATTGAAGCACTTAATCATTGCTGCTATAGTCGCGAACGCCGCCAAAAGCGGCCTGGACAGCGGACCAACGGTCAAAAACCGACCCTGACCAACGCAATTCACCAGGACGCGAGGCCGTCCTACGGGGCTTTCGCTACGTAACGGTGGAGTTTGCAGGTGTAACGAGCGCAGGTGACATGAGGCCTGAATCACGCCGTAAAGCAGAGTGTTCACTCGTTTTGCGAGCCATATTCACGGCCAGTTCACAAAGTGCAGTCAGCTGCGAATGACCCCGAGCGAGCGCTTCGGAAACAACGCCTAAATTAGCCATGATGCGTGACCTCCCCTTTCGGAGCTCACGGTAAATGCCAACCCGCTGCGGATTCTGCGCGCGGCAGCACCCGAATTATCAGGGATACGTGTAGGGTGGAGATGCACAACCGCTGGACTGTGTAGCAATAGGCTTTATCAAGACGCTTCATCTCGTCCACAGCCGCCGGTTGATTCCTCCTCCTGACTGAGTGCTTAAGTAGCCACAGCAAGCAGGACGCGTACGTCGCGATGCAGGCCCACATTGGCCGGACATCGCTGGACACGGGAATGGCCAACCACTCCCGACGCACCTGACACCGACCGTGAGAAGTCGTGTGTGCCGAACGCCGTTTCCGGCAGCCCGGAAACCGACGGTACTACATGAAAAGAATGCTGATTAACGCAACTCAACCCGAAGAGTTGCGTGTTGCACTGGTAGATGGCCAGCGCCTCTACGACCTGGACATCGAATCCGGTGCACGCGAGCAGAAGAAGGCCAACATCTATAAAGGCCGGATTACTCGCATCGAACCAAGCCTTGAGGCTGCCTTTGTCGATTTCGGCTCCGAGCGCCATGGCTTCCTGCCCCTCAAAGAAATCTCCCGCGAATACTTCAAGAAAGCCCCGGAAGGTCGCGTCAACATCAAGGACGTCCTGAGCGAAGGCCAGGAAGTCATCGTTCAGGTCGAAAAAGAAGAACGTGGCAACAAGGGCGCTGCCCTGACCACGTTCATCAGCCTGGCCGGTCGTTACCTGGTGCTGATGCCGAACAACCCGCGTGCCGGCGGTATCTCCCGTCGCATCGAAGGCGAAGAGCGCAACGAACTGCGTGAAGCGCTGAACGGCCTGGTTGCCCCTGCCGACATGGGTCTGATCGTGCGCACTGCCGGCCTGGGCCGCAGCAGCGAAGAAATGCAGTGGGACCTCGACTACCTGCTGCAACTGTGGACCGCCATCAAAGAAGCCTCGCTTGATCGCGCCGCGCCGTTCCTGATCTACCAGGAAAGCAACGTGATCATCCGCGCCATCCGTGATTACCTGCGCCAGGACATCGGCGAAGTGCTGATCGACAGCGTTGAAGCCCAGGACGAAGCCCTGACCTTCATCCGTCAGGTGATGCCGCAGTACGCCAGCAAGATCAAACTGTATGAAGACAGCGTTCCGCTGTTCAACCGCTTCCAGATCGAAAGCCAGATCGAAACCGCCTTCCAGCGCGTCGTCGAACTGCCTTCCGGCGGCTCCATCGTTATCGACCCGACCGAAGCCCTGGTGTCCATCGACATCAACTCGGCGCGCGCCACCAAAGGCAGCGATATCGAAGAAACCGCACTGCAGACCAACCTTGAAGCCGCCGAAGAAATCGCCCGTCAGTTGCGCCTGCGCGACATCGGCGGCCTGATCGTCATCGACTTCATCGACATGACACCCGCCAAGAACCAGCGCGCCGTGGAAGAGAAAGTCCGCGAATGCCTGGAAGCCGACCGCGCTCGCGTGCAAGTCGGTCGCATCTCGCGCTTCGGCCTGCTGGAAATGTCCCGTCAGCGCCTGCGTCCATCCCTGGGCGAAAGCAGCGGCATCGTCTGCCCGCGTTGCAACGGCACCGGCATCATTCGTGACGTTGAATCGCTGTCCCTGGCGATCCTGCGCCTGATCGAAGAAGAAGCCCTGAAAGACCGCACCGCCGAAGTTCGCGCACAAGTGCCAATCCCGGTGGCCGCGTTCCTGCTCAACGAAAAACGCAACTCGATCACCAAGATCGAACTGCGCACCCGTGCCCGTATCGTCATTCTGCCGAACGATCACCTCGAAACGCCGCACTTCGAAGTTCAGCGTCTGCGTGATGACAGCCCGGAAGCCGCGACCAACCAGTCCAGCTACGAAATCGCTGCTGCCGCTGCCGAAGTCGAAGAAGTCCAGCCAGCCGCCGCGACACGCACCCTGGTTCGCCAGGAAGCCGCGGTCAAGACTGCACCGGCCCGCGCCAACGCTCCGGTTCCGACCGAAGTTGCCGCTCCGGCCCCTGCTCCGGTTGCTGCGCCCGAGCCAAGCCTGTTCAAAGGCCTGGTGAAGTCGCTGGTCAGCCTGTTCGCGACCAAGGAAGAGCCAGCCGCTCCGGTTGTGGTTGAAAAACCGGCCACCGAGCGTCCAGCCCGTAACGAAGAGCGTCGCAATGGTCGTCAGCAGAGCCGCAACCGTAATGGTCGCCGCGATGAAGAGCGCAAACCGCGCGAAGAACGTGCACCGCGTGAAGAGCGCGCACCACGTGAGCCACGCGAAGAGCGTCAGCCACGCGAAGCCCGTGAAGAGACGCCAGCCGTAGCCCGTGAAGAACGTGCGCCACGCGCACCGCGTGAAGAGCGTGCACCGCGTGCTCCACGTGAAGACCGCAAGCCACGTGGCGAGCGCGAAGAACGCGTACGTGAACTGCGTGAGCCTCTGGATGCCGCTCCGGCCGCCGCTGCTGCCGTTGCTGCCACCACCGAAGAACGTCCGGCCCGCCAGCCACGTGAAGAACGCGCTCCACGCCCACCGCGTGAAGAACGTCAACCACGTGCAGAGCAAGCCGCTGCGGCCGTTGCCGATGAAGAGCTGACTACCAACGAAGAGCAACTGCAGGATGACGGTCAGGAAGGCGCCGAAGGCGATCGTCCACGCCGCCGCTCCCGTGGCCAGCGTCGTCGCAGCAACCGTCGCGAGCGTCAACGTGATGCCAACGGTAACGTGATCGAAGGTTCGGAAGAGTCCGAAGGCAACGAAGGTGCCGAAGGCATTCAAGCGCCAAGCACTGCCGATCTGGCCGCCGGCCTGGCTGTGACCGCAGCCGTTGCCAGCACCGTGATCAGCGCGCCGGCCGAAGCACAAGCCAACGAGCAAGCCGAACGCGCCACTGCCGCCACCCTGGAAACTGCTCCAGTTGAAGCGCCAGCCGTTGAAGCGCCTGTTGTTGAAGCGCCTGTTGTTGAAGCCACTGCGCCGATCGAAGTCACCGCTTCGCCGGAAATCGAAGTAGCCCAGGCGCCAGAAGCTCAGCCTGTAGTTGAAGCAGCTGCTGAACCGGTTGTCGCTGCCGAAGCGTCAGCCGTGGTTGCAGAACCGGTTGTTGAAACCGTGTCTGAGACTGTGACTGAAACCGTTCGTGAAGTTCGCGAAGAGCAAACCGCATTCAACTGGGTCGCCGAGCCAGCCGTTGCTGAAACCCCGGCTCCGGTTGCTGAAGCTGAAGTGGCTGAAGCGAAGGTCTCCGAGCCGGTTATTGCCGCTGCCGAGCCTGCTCCGGTGGTAGAAGCACCGGTTGTCGCCGAAGCGCCAGCACCTGTCGTTGAAGCCGCTCCGGTTAGCGCCCTGACGCCAAGTGGCCGCGCACCGAACGACCCGCGTGAAGTGCGTCGTCGCAAGCGTGAAGAAGAGCGCCTGCAGAAGGAAGCCGAACTGGCTGCCGCTGCTGCTCCGGTTGCTGCAGCCGTTGTCGCTGAAGAACCAGCACCGGTTGTTGCTGAAGTAGTCGAGGCAGCACCTGCCCCGGTTGCCGAAGTCGCCGCCGAGCAGGTTGAATCGGTGATCGAGGAAGCACCACGCTCCGTTCAGGAAGCGGTAGAGCAACACGAACAAGCCGAGGAAAAAGAACACGAGCCTAAACCACTCGTCTAACTCCGACGCTCAATAAAAAGCCCCGCCTGGCGAACCCAGGCGGGGCTTTTTATGCATAAAAATCAAAAGATCGCAGCCTTCGGCAGCTCCTGCATTTGAATCTCGAACATCCTGTAGGAGCTGCCGAAGGCTGCGATCTTTTTGCTTTCACCCAAAGATCAGTTTCTCCGGCACATCCACATCCCACAACACCCCGGGATCATCCACCGTCACTTCAACCACCCGCCCCTGCGCAAACAATGGCTTCGCCCCGCGATCACCCGATAACGCCATCAACCCCGATCCAAAGCTGCGGCCGAAACCCACCGGGTGCCCGTATTCGCCGTCCTGCACTGGCACGCTGATACAGTCATCAGCGACCTTCGCCACGACACTGTCGATGCTTGAAGGCAGGATGAACGGCATATCCCCCAACACCATTAGCCAGCCATCGAGCTGTGCACTCGCAGCGACGCCAGCAGCAATGCTGTCACCCATTCCCGTGGATTCGATCAGCACGACGTCACAACCATATGCCTTGGCCATGCGAATCACCTGCGGACGATCCGCGATGGTGACCAACACACGCTTGTCCAGCGTGGCCGGCAGACTCGCCAGCACCTGCTCGATCACCGAACGGACAGCGCCATCGCGCCCCGTACAGTCCGCCAGCAACTTGTCCTTTTCCTCGCCTGCGACTTGCCGAAACCGGCTGCCCTGCCCCGCCGCTAGAATGATGACTCCGATGGACTCACTCATACGCCCTCCCGCAACGGCTTCTTCTGTTTCAGCTCGACGCCGTTCTTGATCGCGACAATCTCGGCCATCAGCGACAACGCGATTTCCGCCGGGCTGTGGCTACCAATATGCAAGCCAATCGGGCCGTGTAGCCGTTCAATAGCCTGTTGCGACAAGCCTAGTTGAACCAGGTTCTCCCGACGTTTCTGGCTGTTGACCCGCGACCCCAGCGCGCCCACGTAGAAGGCTTTGGAATCCAGGGCGGTGAGCAGCGCCATGTCATCCAGACGCGGGTCGTGGGTCAGGGCAACGATTGCCGTGCGCTCGTCGGTCTGGATGTTCAGCACCGCATCGTCGGGCATGCCCGAGACAAAACGGCCATGCTGTTCTTCCCAGCCGTAGACGAACTCGGTGCGCGGATCGCAGATCAACACTTCGAAATCCAGCAACCGGGCCATCTCGGCGACGTACCGTGACAATTGACCCGCGCCAATCAGCAGAAGGCGCCAGCGCGGACCATAAATGGCGCGCAGCGTCTTGCCATCAAATGTCAGCACGTCCGACTTGTCGGCCGGCTGTAACGTCACTTCACCCGTCGCCACATCCAGCGTACGCGAGACGATTTGATGGTCCTCGCAGCATGCCAGCAACTCGGCGACCCAATCCGCATCGCCAACCCGCTCTTCGGTCAAACGCAGCGTGCCGCCGCACGGCAAACCGAAACGTGCGGCCTCTTCACGGGTGACGCCGTAGGTGATCAGTTGCACCGGCGGCCCATCGGAAGGAATACGACCGTCATGCAACCGCGCAATCAGATCATCCTCGACACAACCGCCGGACACCGAGCCGATCACCACCCCGTCCTCGCGCAGCGCCAGCATGGCGCCAGGCGCCCGGGGCGCGGTGCCCCAGGTCTGCACCACGCTGTACAGCACCACTCGCTGACCGGCGCGGCGCCATTCCAGCACGCTGCGCAGGACGTTCAGATCGACGCTGTCCATCAGGCCTGTGCCTTCTGCCAGTCCTGCAGCTGATAGCGAACCGGCAAGTTGCGAATTCGCTTGCCGGTGGCGGCGAAGATCGCGTTACACAGCGCCGGGGCGATCGGCGGCACACCCGGTTCACCCACACCGCCCAAGGGGACGGTGCCGGGCGGTGTTACCAGATGCACAGCGACTTGCTTCGGTGCCAGCGACATGCGCGCCACTTCGTACATGTGGAAGTTGTCCTGCTGGACCTTTCCGTCTTTGAAGCTGATTTCACCCAGCACCGCGTTGCCCAGCCCCATCACGCAAGCGCCTTCAAACTGCGCGCGAATGCGTTCGGGGTTGATCTGTGGTCCGCAATCCACGGCGATATCAGCCTTGTGCACGATCAATGTGCCGTCGTCTTTGACTTCGACCTCGATCACTGCCGCCACGTAGGTGACGAAGCTGTAATGCACCGCCAGGCCCAGACCGCGCCCTTTCGGCAACTCGCGCCCCCAACCAGCGGCTTTGGCGGCGGTTTCCAGGACCGTACGCAGGCGCCCGGTATCAATCGGATAGCGCTCGGGCGATTCGCCGTAGTTCCACTCTTCGCTCAAGGTGCGCGGATCAATCTGGCGGTCCGGGCCGAGCAGTTTGATCTGGTACTTGAGCGGGTCTTGTCCGGCCTTGTGCGCCAGCTCATCGATAAAGCTCTGGATCGCAAAACCGTGCGGGATGTTCGACACCGAGCGATACCAGCCCACGCGGGTGTGGACGGTCGCCTCCGGGTTTTCCAGACGCACGTTCGGGATGGCGTAGGCCATATTGGTGAAGCCCATGCCCAACTCAAACGCCGCCTCGTGGTTCATGCCCGGTGCGAACAACGCAGTGATGCTCGGCGCCACCGTGCGATGCAACCAGCCCGACGGCAGGCCATCTTTATTTAGACTGGCCTTGAGGTATTCGGCCGACACGGTGTGGAAGTAGGAACAATGGATATCGTCCTCACGACTCCATTGCACGCGCACGGCTTTGCCGGGAAATTCCTTGGCCAGAATCGCGGCCTCGATAATGAAGTCAGGCTTGGACTTGCGCCCGAAACCGCCACCGAGCAAGGTCACGTTGAAAGTGACCTTATCGAATGGCAGCCCCAGACGTTCGCCGATCCGCTCGCGGGTGACTTGCGGCGCCTGGCTCGGCCCCCACGCTTCGCACACGCCATCCTTGAAACGGGCGATGGCGACCATCGGCTCCATCGGTGACTGCGACAGGTGCGGCAGATAATAGGACGCCTCCAGCGTGCTGTCGGCACTGCTCATGGCTTCGTCGATGTTGCCGGTGTTGCGTATCACCTTGCCGGGTTTGAGGGACGCGGCTTCCAGCTCCTTGCGGTAAGCGATCGAGTCATAGCTGGCATTGGCACCGTCATCCCACTCGATTTTCAGCGCTTCACGACCCTTGAGCGCGGCCCAGGTATTGTTCGCCACGACGGCAATGCCGCCCAGCGGTTGAAACTCCGACGGCAGCGGACGGCTTTCGATCTGCACCACCTTGACCACGCCCGGCACTTTCATCGCCGCACTGGCATCGAAGGTTTTGACCTTGCCGCCGTAGACCGCAGGCCGGGCAATGGTGGCGAACAGCATGCCGTCGAAGTGCACGTCGGCGCCGTACACCGCGCGCCCGTTGACGATGTCATCACCGTCGATCGCCTTGGTGCCTTCTTTGCCGATGTAGCGGAATTCGGACGGTTGCTTGAGCTTCAGGCTGTCACGCGCCGGCACGGCCAGGGCGCCGGCAGCGGCGGCCAGCGCGCCGTACTCCAGTTCGCGACCGGAGGGTTTGTGGATGACTTTGTGCAATTGCGCATGGCATTCGCTGACCGGCACTTTCCACTGCTCGGCAGCGGCCTGTTCCAGCATGGTCCGCGCGGCGGCACCACAGCGACGCATTGGCTCGTACCAGTGGCGCATGCTGCGCGAACCGTCGGTGTCCTGGTTGCCGAAGCGCACTTCGTCACCCGGTGCCTGCTGCACTTTGACCCGCGCCCAATCAGCTTCCAGCTCATCGGCCACTACCATGGTCAGACTGGTGCGCACGCCCTGGCCCATTTCCGAACGGTTGCACATTACGGTCACTGTGCCATCGGCGGCGATGCTGACGTACACCTTCGGATCATCGATCCAACCATTAGGCATGCCGTCGGCACCGAACTTCTTCTCTTTCTCTTCGGCGAAAACGTCCTGCCAACCCCAGCTCGCAGCGACCACCAGGGCACCGGTCGCGCCCACACCTTTGAGGAAACCACGGCGACTGAGGTTGCTCAGGGCGAAATCCATCGGTAACTGGCTCATGCCTTGGCCTCCTTCAGGTGAGTGGATGCCTGGCGGATGGCGATCTTGATGCGGTTATACGTGCCGCAACGGCAGATGTTGCCAACCATCGCCTCTTCGATCTGCTCGTCGCTCGGGTTCGGATTGGTCTTGAGCAGTGCCGTGGCGGACATGATTTGCCCGCCCTGGCAGTAACCGCACTGAGCCACGGCGGTATCGAGCCAGGCTTGCTGCACGACTTTGCCCACCGGGTCGGCGTGCAGGTTGTCGATGGTAGTGACGTTCTGGCCGACGACCGACCCGATCGGGGTGATGCAACTGCGTGCAGGTGCGCCTTCGATATGAATGGTGCACGCGCCGCACAAGCCCATGCCGCAGCCGAACTTGGTGCCGTTGTAACCGGCCACATCGCGGATCGCCCAAAGCAGCGGCATGTCCTCGGTGACGTCGAGTTGATGGTCTTGACCATTGAGTTTCAGGGTAATCATGGGCACGCCCGCATAGTTCTTGAGTTATGGGGTCGAGCAATCTGCCGTTGGATCTTGGTTCGGAACGCAGATCGGCTCAGGCTAATGGGCTCTCTTGTGCAAACGCAGGCGTCTGCACCGGGCCTTTGGTGAAGCAAATGGTTTGCATCGTTAGCCCACTAAGTTAACCCAGCATTAACAAAAAAGCCCTGCTTAAACAGGGCTTTTAGTTGCAAGCTTCAAGCTGCAAGCTTCAAGTAGAAGCAACAGATAATTCGGTACTTTTAGATTGTAGCTTGCGGCTTGAAGCTAGCAGCTTGCCGCTGCTTCACTAATAGCGGTTCGGCTCCATCTCCAGCTCGACATGGAAACGTTCTGAAATGTCTTTCTGGATACGCTGCGCCAGATCGAGCAACTGCAAACCGGTGGCGCTGCCGTAATTGACCAGCACCAGTGCCTGCAATTTATGCACACCAGCGTCGGCTTCGCGAAAACCTTTCCAGCCTGCCCGCTCGATCAGCCAGCCGGCGGCGATTTTCATCTGCCCGTCGGGTTGCGCGTAGGCCACCAGGTCGGGGTATTCGCCTTTGAGCTGCGCAACCAGCGCCGCTGGCACCAACGGGTTCTTGAAGAAACTGCCGGCATTGCCGAGCACCGCCGGGTCCGGGAGCTTTTCGTTGCGGATGCTGCAAATGGCCCGACTGACATCAGTGGCAGTCGGGTGCTCGATGCCCTGCTCGGTCAGGCGCTGGCGCACCGGACCGTATTCCAGATGCAAATGTGCAACCCGGTTGAGGGTGAAGCGCACCCGCAGGATGAGCCAACGCCCCGGCTCCTGTTTGAACAGGCTGTCGCGGTAGGCGAAGTTGCATTCTTCCAGGCTGAAATCGCGCAGTTCGCCGCTGTGACGATCAAGCGCCGTCAGGCCGGCGAACACGTCTTTGATCTCAACCCCATAGGCGCCGATGTTCTGCATCGGTGCAGCGCCGACAGTGCCGGGAATCAGGCTGAGGTTTTCCAGGCCGGACAAACCCTGGGCTAGCGTGTGCTGCACAAACGGATGCCAGGGTTCGCCCGCCTCCGCCTCGATCACCACTTTGCTGCCATCATCGCTCAGCACACGAATCCCGCGGGTGGCCATGCGCAGCACCAGCGAATTGATGTCCGCCGTCAGCAGCAAATTGCTGCCGCCGCCGATCACCAGCACCGGAACATCATGCGCCTGCCCATAGGCCAGGGCTTCTCGCACATCGGTGTCGCTATAGGCCTCAGCGAACAAGCGAGCCTGAACATCCACGCCAAAGCTGTTGAACGGCTTGAGTGATACCTGCGACCGAACCTGCAAACTCATAACCGTCCCTTCAATTCGATCACCAGCAAATCACTGGCGCGCTCGATCAGATCCAGCACCTGCTCGAAGCCCTGGTCACCGTCGTAATACGGGTCCGGGACTTCGTCGATTTCCGCCTGATAACGACGCAGGAACAAATCCAGCTCGGCCTTGCCCTTGGCCGGTTGCAGGGCCTTGAGGTTGCGCAGGTTGCTGCTGTCCATCGCCAGGATCAGGTCGTAGGTGGCGAAATCGGCGCGGGTGACTTGCTGGGCACGTTGCGTGGACAAGTCGTAGCCACGCAGCTTTGCCGCCGCCTGACTGCGTTTGTCCGGCGCCTTGCCAACGTGCCAGTCACCGGTGCCGGCGGAGGCGACTTCGACCTGACCGGCCAGCCCCGCCTCACGCAGTTTGTGCCGCAACACCCCTTCAGCCGTGGGTGAACGGCAGATGTTACCCAGGCAGACAAACAGAACCCGCATCAGGCCTCCAGCAGGCGACGAACGCGCTCTAGGTCTTCAACGGTATCGACGCCCGGAGGCGGTGCGATCAGCGCATCGGCGACGTGAATCCGCACGCCGTGCCACAGGGCTCGCAGCTGTTCCAGGCACTCGGTATTTTCCAGCCAGCACGGGCCCCAGCTGACGAAGTCATGCAGGAAACCGGCGCGATAGGCATAAATGCCGATGTGGCGGCGATAAGGCACGCCTTCGGGCAATTGCTCACGGTTCACCGCGAACGCATCCCGTGCCCAAGGCAAGGTCGAGCGACTGAACGTCAGCGCCAGGCCATTGAGGTCGCTGACCACTTTGACCACGTTGGGGTTGAACAGGGTTTCCACGTCTTCGATCGGCTCGGCCAGGGTGGCCATGCGCGCTTCGGTGTGGGCGGCCAGGTTGGCGGCGACCTGGTCGATCACGCTCGCCGGGATCAACGGCTCGTCACCCTGAACGTTGACCACGATGGCGTCGGGCGCCAGGCCTAGCTTGGTCGCGACTTCCGCCAGCCGATCGGTGCCGGAGTTGTGGTCTTCACGGGTCAGTACCACTTCGGCGCCAAAACCCTTGCAGGCCTCGACGATGCGCGCGTCGTCAGTGGCAACCACGACACGCTGTGCGCTGCTTTTGCTCGCCTGTTCCCAGACGTGCTGGATCATCGGCTTGCCGGCGATCAACAGCAGCGGCTTGCCCGGCAAACGGGTGGAGGCGTAGCGCGAAGGAATGACAACGGTAAAGGCTGTGGTCATTTATCCAGACGCTCGTCGGTGGTCAGGGTGCGGGCCTCGGTTTCGAGCATCACCGGGATGCCATCGCGGATCGGGTACGCCAGGCCTGCGCCTTTGCTGATCAGCTCGGTCTTGTCGGCGCTGAGCTTGAGCGGGCCTTTGCAGACCGGGCAAGCGAGGATGTCGAGCAATTTGGTGTCCATGAGCATTCCCTGGATAAAAACGGATTTAAGGCAACAGACGAGCCGGCAACAGGCGCATCAACTGCGTGTCGAACCAGGCCACGAAGGCCGGCGACGGCACAGCATCGACCGCCAGGTACCACCAATCGGCAGCAGCAAAGGCACGGCACTTCACCGCGTCCTTTTCGGTCATCACCAACGGCAACGACGGGGTAAAATTCAAGGCCTGCACGCTGTATTCGGCGTGGTCGGCGAACGCGTGCGGGACTGGCTGCCAGTGTAGCGTTTCGAGGGTCTTGAAGAAACGCTGCGGGTTACCGATTCCGGCTACGGCGTGCAGCGCCTGGCCTGCGGGAAAGAGATCGAAAGGTCGTCGTTCGCCGCTTTTCAGGTTGACCAGTGCCGTGGGTTGCAACTGGAAGGCGAAACCATCGTCGCGATCCGCCGCAGCGCCGTTGTAGAGCACCGCGTCGACGCTTTGCAGGCGTTCGACCGGTTCACGCAAAGGCCCGGCCGGCAGGCAGCGGCGATTGCCCAGGCCACGGGCGGCGTCGATCAGCACCAACTCCAGATCCCGCGCCAAGCGGTAATGCTGCATGCCGTCATCGGAGAGGATCAGGTCCAGCGGTTCGCTGGCCAGCAAGGCTTTGACGGCGCTGCTGCGATCAGGGTCGATCATCAGCGGCACGCCGGTACGTTGAACGATCAGCAAAGGTTCGTCGCCGGCAATCTCCGCGCTTTGATCCGCCTCGACTCGCCATGGCAACTGCGGCGGCTTGGCACCGTAACCACGGCTGACCACGCCGACCCGCAAACCGCTGCGCTGGCAATGCTCGATCATCCACAGTATCAACGGCGTCTTGCCGGTGCCACCGACGGTGATGTTGCCGACGACGATCAGCGGCACCGGCGGCTGGTAGATATCACCCTCGCCCGCCAGAAAGCGTTTGCGTTTGTTGTTGACCACGCGCCGGTAAAGCCACTCCAGCGGCTGCAACAGCTTCAGGGCCGGATGACCTGTGTACCACGCGGCGAGCAGACGATCGGACATGGCCATCAGGGCGCGGTCGGCGCCGCCTCGACTGTGGTCATGCGCAAATGGCTGAAACCGAGCTTGCCGGCGGCGTCCATCGCAGTGATGACGGACTGATGCTGTGACTTGCCATCAGCGCTGATGGACAGCGGCATTTTGGTATCGCCATTGGATTCTTTCTGCAGTGCTTCCATCAACGTGGCCAAGTCGCTTTTCGGCAATATACGGTTGTTCACCGAGAACACGCCATCGGCGCTGATGGCGACATCCAACTGCCGGGTCTGGTCGTCGGCGGACGCGCCGCTGACCGCTTCCGGCAACTCAACACGCAACTGGGTTTCACGGGTGAAGGTCGTGGTTACCACGAAAAACAGCAGCAGGATAAACACCACGTCGATCAGCGACGCGAGGTTGATGTCCACGTTCTCCCGTTGCTTGCGGCGGAATTTCACGCTTTGCTCCCCGCCAGATCCACATCACGGTCGCCCTGCACGACTTCAACCAGTTTGATGGCTTCCTGCTCCATGCCCACCACCAGCTCATCAATGCGCCGTTGCAGGAATCGGTGGAAGAACACCGACGGGATGCCGACCATCAGACCTGCGGCCGTGGTGATCAAGGCTTTGGAAATACCGCCAGCCAGGACCGAGGCATTGGTGGTCATGCCGGTGCCCATGAACGCACTGAAGATATCGATCATGCCCAACACCGTACCCAGCAGCCCCAGCAACGGCGCCATGGCGGCGATGGTGCCCAGCGCGTTGATGTAGCGTTCCAGTTCATGGATGACGCGTGCGGCAGCCTCTTCAATGCACTCTTTCATGATCTCGCGACCATGCTTGGAGTTGGCCAGGCCCGCGGCCAGGATTTCACCCAACGGCGAGCTGGCGCGCAGTTCCTTGAGCTTTTCTTTGTTGAGTTGCTTGTCCTTGATCCAGACCCAGACCTGCCCGAGCAAGTGCTCCGGGGTCACGCGACTGGCTCGCAGGGTCCACAGACGTTCGGCAACGATCGCCATGGCCGCGATGGAACTCAGAATGATCGGCAGCATCATCCAGCCGCCGGATTTGACCAATTCCCACACAGTGTCAGTCCCCTCGAAAAAGTGCGCCACTCTAACATAGGGGGTGGGCGCACCGAAGACCGTGATGTCGCATCCGGTCGGGCTTTAATAACGCTCGGTTATTGATTGACGAGCGGCGGATCGCGCCAGAACCGCCGGTCCTGACGCATCGAGCGTGCAGGTTCAAACCGTCCCAATTGCAGATGAATGGCGCCTTGCTGCGCACTGTCGTGGATTTTAATGCCGCGCTTGCGATAACGCGCCACGACCGTTGGATGCGGGTGGCCGAATGAGTTGCCATGCCCGCGCGAGATCAGCACCGCTTTGGGTTGCAAGCCCTTGAGCAGCGCCATCGACGACGAGCTGCGACTGCCATGATGCGGTGCCTGCAACCAATCGGTGGGTACAGCCAATGGACTGTCGAGCAATGATCGCTCGGCAGCGGCATCGATATCACCGGTCAGCAGCAACCGTTCGCCATTGGCCTGGATCTGCAAGACACAGGACTTTTGGTTGCTGTCACCGGCTGACGACCATTGCCAGAGCCCGAACTGAACGCCGTCCCAGATCCATTGCCGGTCGGTTTCACAGGCCTGGGCTTGCAACTCGACAGGCAGCGCCGCCGGGTCGCCACTGATGACACGCTTGACCGGCACCCCTTTGGCAACCGCGCGGGCACCGCCGGCGTGGTCGGCGTCAGCGTGGCTGATCAGCATCAGGTCGAGTTCTTTCACCCCCAGTTTGCGTAACGACGGCAGCACCACCCGCTCGCCCAGGTCGAAATCACCGAAACGCGGGCCCGTGTCATACAACAGCGTGTGATGGCGAGTGCGCACCAGGATCGCCAGGCCTTGGCCGACATCCAGTTGCCAGATGTCGGCGATGGCTTCCGGCAGCTCTGCCTTCGGTGGAAACACCAGCATCAGCAACATCGGCCATCCCAATGGGCGCATGGGTACGCCTCGGGGCAACAATAAAAGAACGGCCCCCGTGGCGCCCACACACCAGACCCAGAGCGGCATCGCCATCGGCACCCACGCCGGAACCTGGCCAGCGACCAGCGCCAGCCCCTTGAACAATACATCGATCAAACCGCCCGCCAGCCACAGCAGGCCTTCGCCCACGTACGGCAGCGGCAACAATGCTGTGCCGAGCAAGGCGGGAGGCAGCACCACCAGACTGATCCACGGCACCGCCAGCAAGTTGACCAGCGGCCCGCTGACACTGATCGGCAACCCCAGCACCAGCAGCAATGGCAACAAGCCAATTGCGATCAGCCATTGGGCGCGAGTCCAGGTTTGCCACCAGCGCCAAGGCCCCAAGCGACCGCCAAAGGTAAAGATCAACACCGCGACTGCCGCGAAGGACAACCAGAACCCCGGCTGCAAACTGGCCAACGGGTCCAACAGCAACACACCGTTGAGCGCCAGCAACAGTGGCCACCAGGCACCGAGGTGACGAAAACGCAGGCGCCACAGCAGGACCAACCCGATCATCAAACAGGCTCGACGCACCGGAACGTCGAACCCGGCCAGCAAGCCGTAACCGAGGGCCGCTGCGAACGCCAGACCACAGGCCCACGGCAGCCACGGCAGACGGCTTGGCCACAGACCATAGCGGGCCAGACCGGCGATCAGCAGGTACACGACACCCGCCAGCAAACCGATGTGTTGCCCGGAAATCACCAACAGGTGCACGGTGCCGGTGTCTTGCAGCACTTGCCAGTCTTCGCGGCTGAGCCCGCCGCCATCCCCCAACACTAACGCTGCCAACGCACCTGTTCGGCCCTGAGCATCCACCGCCAGCAATCGTTGGCGGATACCGTCGCGCCAAGCCCATCGTGCCTCCGCCAGTCGCTCACCGTCCTTGACCGTGCCTGTTGCCCCGATGCGTTGCGCCAGTAGCCAGGCCTCGTAGTCGAATGCCTGCGGGTTGAGCAAACCGACGGGCCTCTTCAATTTGACCGCCAAGCGCCAGCGCTCGCCGCTTTTCACCGGTGGACCGTCATACCAGGCCAGCCGCATGAGCGAGGGCACTTTCGCGTGTCGCGAAGTAGCCTGCGCCAACTCAAACCGCACAACCGCTTCACCGTTCTCGGGCAACCCTGTCACCCGCCCTTCGACCCAGCGAGTTTCACCGTCCAGGCCCAACGCTAACCTGTCATCCAGCGCCCACTGGGCCTGCGCGCAGGCCCAACTCAAACCGAACAGGAAAAACGCCAGCGGATACGTTCGAAACGGCAACAACATCAACCCCAAGACCGGCATCAACAGCAATAACCCGACCGGCGGCAATGCCGGTAAAAAACGCAAGGCCAACAAACCCAGCCCCAGCGCCATCATCCCTGTGCGCATAAGCCCGTCCTTGAGAGTCCCGAACTTAGGCATAGACGCCCGGGCGCACGGTCGTCGTTATCAATTGTCACAAAGTCTGAATGGGCGCTTCATAGAATCCAGACATACTTGCCGCCTTGACCGACCGAGAAGCCTTATGCCCCGGCGATTATTCAAACGTTACATGCCAGACCCGACCAGCATCAGGGAACACAAATCCTTACGCTTTCTCGGCAAACTGCTGCATGACCCGAACCTCTGGCACCTCAATCGCCACTCCGTCGCACGGGCCATGGCGGTGGGTTTGTTCGCGGCATTCCTGCCCATTCCCTTGCAGATGTTACTGGCCGCTGCCCTGGCCATCGTGGTGCGCGGCAACATGCCGATAGCCGTGAGCCTGGTCTGGCTGACCAATCCGATCACCATGCCAGCGGTGTTCTTTTGCACTTATCAGACGGGGGCGTGGTTGTTGGACGTTCCTGCACGGCATTTGCCGGATGAGTTGACCTGGGAATGGATCAGCGGCGAGCTCTCGACCTTGTGGCAGCCGTTTTTGCTGGGGTCGGTGGTGACGGGGTTGGTGTTGGGGGCTTTGGCTTATTGTCTGGTGATGATGTATTGGCGGTGGTGGGTGGCGCGGCAGTGGCGGCGGCGTAAGCAGAGTCGGATGTGATTGGCGGTTTTTGGGGTTTTGATTGTGTACATATCCGTTGCTGCGGCAACGGCTGCTAAGGGTTCCGCCCTTACGGCGGGTCACTTGGAAGAGCGGAACGCCGCCCGGCCCCAAGTAACCAAGGGCTCTTGCCCCTTGCGTTCGGTGCCTCGCTGTGGCTCGGCATGCCCTCGCTCCGGTCCTACTCCGTGGGCCCGCGAGGCGGCCTACCGGCCGGCCTGACTCTTGAGGCATGCGCGCTTCTCTGTAGGAGCTGTCGAGTGCAACGAGGCTGCGATCTTTTGATGTGATCGCCTCCGCAAGATCAAGTCGGTTGTCAGGCCGCCATCGCGGGCAAGCCCGCTCCCACAGGTATCGAGGACAGCTGCAAAATCTCGGTCGGCTGTCAAGTTGTCATCGCCAGCAGGCTGGCTCCCACAGAAGAGCAAAGCCGCGTACTCCTCAGCTTTTCACCACTCCACAGGCCGAGCGTTAGCTCGCCTGCCGCTCTTGATCCACCCTCCCCCTCGGCAGGGGTTCATCCGGGGGTGGGCGCGTAGCGCCGTGCGGCGAAGCCATGATCAGGTCCGCATCCCCCGCCCACTCACCAACAACCGCGCACAACCAAAATACAAAACCACCGTCGCCACCACCATAAAGGCAATCGCCACACTGATCCGAATATCCGACACCCCAAGAATGCCGTAACGGAAGGCGTTAACCATGTGCAACACAGGGTTGGCCAGCGACACGGTCTGCCAGAACGGCGGCAGCAACGTGATCGAATAAAACACCCCGCCCAGATAGGTCAACGGCGTCAGCACAAACGTCGGGATGATCGAAATGTCATCGAAGTTGCGCGCAAACACAGCGTTGATGAAACCCAACAGCGAGAAAATCGTCGCCGTCAGCACCACCACCAACACAGTCACCCCCAGGTGATGCACCTGCAAATGAGTGAAGAACAACGACAACAACGTCACGATGATCCCGACCATCAACCCGCGCAGCACGCCGCCCAGGGTGTAGCCGATCAGAATGGTGTGCGGTGAAACCGGCGAGACCATCAGTTCTTCGATGGAGCGCTGGAACTTGCTGCCAAAGAAACTCGAAACCACGTTGCCGTAGGAGTTGGTGATCACCGACATCATGATCAGCCCCGGCACGATGTACTCCATGTAAGTGAAGCCACCCATGTCGCCGATCTGCCGACCGATCAGGTTGCCGAAAATCACGAAGTACAGAACCATCGTAATGGCCGGCGGCAGCAGGGTCTGCGGCCAGATCCGGGTAAAGCGCCGGACTTCACGGTAAACGATGGTGTTGAGGGCAACGAGGTTGGGTTGCAGCTCGGAACTCATACCGCCACCTTCGACAGATTTTTCTCCACCAGGGACACGAACAGCTCCTCAAGGCGATTGGTTTTATTGCGCAGGCTCAGCACTTCAATGTTTTGCTGCGCAAGCTGAGTGAACAACGCGGTGATCCCCATGGACTTGTCGACCTGGACTTCCAGGGTATGGCCATCGAGCAACCGTGATGGATAGCCGAGCAATTGCGGTGGCGCGCTCAGGCTGTTCTTCAAGTCCAGCAGGAAGGTCTCGACGTGTAGTTGGCCGAGCAACTGCTTCATGCTGGTGTTCTCGACAATGGTGCCGTGGTCGATGATGCCGATGTTGCGGCACAACTGTTCAGCCTCTTCCAGATAGTGCGTGGTGAGGATGATGGTGATGCCTTTCTGGTTCAGTTCGGTGAGGAAGGTCCACATCGAGCGACGCAGCTCGATGTCCACGCCGGCAGTCGGTTCGTCGAGGATCAACAGACGCGGTTCGTGAACCAGCGCACGGGCGATCATCAAGCGGCGCTTCATGCCGCCGGACAGCGAACGCGACGGCACATCGCGCTTGTCCCACAAACCGAGCTGGGTCAGGTATTGCTCGGCGCGCTCCTTGGCCACTTTCGGCGGGATGCCGTAGTAACCAGCCTGGGTCACGACAATGTCGAAGGTCTTTTCAAACTGATTGAAATTGAATTCCTGCGGCACCACGCCGATGGAGCGCTTGAGCTGCGCAGGATTCTTGTCCAGGTCGTGACCGAAGATATTCACCGTACCGCTGGTCTTGTTCACCAGGGTCGAAAGAATGCCGATGGTCGTGGATTTGCCGGCGCCGTTGGGGCCGAGCAAGGCGAAGAAGTCACCTTCGGCGACATCCAGATCGATACCACTCAAGGCCTGGAAACCGTTGCCGTAGGTTTTGGTTAGCTGCCGGATGGACAGAGCGGAACTCATATCGGATTACGCACCAAGAAGGGAAGAAAGAGATAAATATGGGCGGGCGGCGAGCAATGCAACCGCGGCGCACGAGCGCAATGGTGCTTGTCGCCGCCACACAAGTACAGTCAAGTGTGTCGATAGTGAGTATTAAGTCAACGCGGTCATAACCGCTTTCTGATAGGCCGGACGCTGTTTCAACCGCGCGTACCAGGCCTGAAGATGTGGCAACGGCGCACGCTCGATCGGCATCTCGAACCAGGCATAAATAAAACTGCCCAGTGGAATGTCGCCCATGCCGATCTCGTCGCCCGACAGGTACGGTTTGGTCGCCAACGCCTGATCGGCCATTGCCAGCAGGCCTTCGCATTCTTTGATTGCTGCCTTAATCGCAGGCCAATCCTGCTGATCGGCCGGAGTGCGTAGCACGCCCCAGAACACGGTGCGGAACGGGCTGGCGAAACTGGAGGTGGTCCAGTCCATCCATTTGTCAGCGGTGGCGCGCGCTTGCAGGTCCGACGGATACCACGCGGTATCCGCCGCATGTCTGGCCATCAGGTAACGCACGATGGCGTTGGATTCCCACAACACAAAACCGTCGTCTTCAATCACCGGAACGCGCCCATTGGGGTTCATGGCGCGGTATTCGGGCGTATCGACAACACCAAAGGCACCACCGGCATCGATGGCTTCATAAGCCAGCCCCAACTCCTCGGCGGCCCACAATGGTTTTCTGACATTCGATGAATTTTTCCGACCCCAGATCTTCAGCATGACCGCCTCTCGATTGATGAATGCGCAGGCAGCATACGCCGGATCAGGCGCGACTCAAATCGCTCTGCATGTCGCCCAACAGTGGCGACAGTTGTTCGCCGAACAGATGCGGATAGCACTTTTCCAGGTGCTCGAAAAAGAACGCCTCAGGCACATCGGCAAACTGGCCGTGATCGACGAGGTACTCCATCAGCTTCTCGCCATGGCGATTGAACGGGTGGAAAACACTGTCGTTGATGCCATCGAATTCCAGCGGCGCCACATTGAACAGCTCGCAAAGTTTCTGGTTGAACGCGGGGGTCGCTTTGACCCAGCGATCCTGCAGATAGAACTCGGTGTAGCCGTGCATGGCGAACATGTCGCTCTTGAGCAGTTCGAGCAGGCGCGGCGTCGACAAATGATTGCGCACGTCCGCCAGGCCGATCCGCGCCGGGATGCCGCAATGTCGCGCGGCTCCGGCGAGCAACGTGGCTTTGGGTACGCAGTAACTCTCCCCCGTGGCCAGCGCGTAGCTGCCGCACAGGGTCTGCGGGTCGCGGCTGAAGGTGTAGGGGTTGTAGCGCACCGCTTCGCGCACGGCATAGTAGAGGCTGATCGCTTGCTCGATCGGATCGCGACTGCTGCCACGGTGTTTTTCGGCGAACTCCACCACCGAGGGGTGGTCACTATCGATGAAGCGGCCGGGGCTCAGATACTCGTGCATGCGCGAAATCTCCTGGGGAAGCCTCGAGTCTAACGAGAGGTTCAGCACAGAGATAACGACGTTTCGGCCAAACATGGGCGCTTAGCCGCCCGTTCAATGAACGTTTTCCCAGGCCTGTTGCCAACCGGACCTACAGAAATCATCCGGGATTTCCCACGATTTCAATCACCTCGCTCCGACCACCCCGTTTTGCGGATGCCGTCTAAGCTCTGTGGGTTGGCTCGCCCTGGTTTCACGGAGGATTAAATATGCTGCTGTTGTGGATACTGGTTCTGGTTGTCGGGATCGCTTATTTAGCCCACCGTCGCATCTCGCCCCTGCCTGCCCTGGGCATCGTG
This sequence comes from Pseudomonas azerbaijanoccidentalis, assembly GCF_019145495.1. Classification (GTDB taxonomy): domain Bacteria; phylum Pseudomonadota; class Gammaproteobacteria; order Pseudomonadales; family Pseudomonadaceae; genus Aquipseudomonas; species Aquipseudomonas azerbaijanoccidentalis. Next base: position 61,298 of record NZ_JAHSTU010000002.1, read on the forward strand.
GCTGTCTACCTGCTGGCTATGGGCATCTTCAGTCACGCGCCGGGTTGGTTGCTGGTGATTTTCTGGGTGTTGCTCGCTGTGGTGGCTGCACCATTATTACTGCCGGACCTGCGTCGCAAATTCTTCAGCGCGCCGATGTTCAACTGGTTCCAGAAAACCCTGCCGCCCATGTCGCAAACCGAGCGCGACGCCATTGAAGCGGGCACCGTGTGGTGGGATGGCGAGCTGTTCAGCGGTCGTCCGGACTGGAACAAACTGCTGTCCTATCCCAAGGCGCAATTGAGCGAAGAGGAACAGGCCTTCATCGACGGTCCGACTGAAGAGCTGTGCGCCATGGTCAGTGACTATCAGATCGGTCAAACCATGGACCTGCCGGCCGAGGCCTGGGCGTACATCAAGGAACACGGTTTTTTTGCCCTGATCATTCCCAAGGAATTTGGCGGCAAGGGCTTCTCGGCGTATGCCCACTCGCAAGTGGCGATGAAACTGGCCAGCCACAGCGGCGACCTCGCGTCCACCGTGATGGTCCCCAACTCCCTCGGCCCGGCTGAACTGCTGCTGCACTACGGCACCGACGAACAACGCAACCACTACCTGCCACGCCTGGCACGCGGCGACGAAATCCCGTGCTTCGCCCTCACCGGCCCCTTGGCCGGCTCCGATGCTGGCGGCATGCCCGACACCGGGGTGATCTGCAAAGGTGAATGGGAAGGTCAGGAAACCCTCGGTCTGCGCCTGAACTGGGAAAAGCGCTACATCACGCTCGGCCCGGTGGCCACCCTCCTCGGCCTCGCCTTCAAGGCGTACGACCCGGATCATCTGCTGGGCGATAAAGAGGACCTGGGCATCAGCCTGGCGCTGATTCCGACCGACATCCCCGGCGTGGAAATCGGTCGTCGTCACCTGCCACTGGGCGCAGCGTTCATGAACGGCCCTAACTCCGGCAAAGACGTCTTCATCCCGCTGGAGTTCCTCATCGGGGGCCAGGAAATGCTCGGCAAAGGCTGGATGATGCTGATGAATTGCCTGTCGGTCGGACGTTCGATTTCCCTTCCCGCCGTTGGCACCGGCATGGCCAAGTTCACCAGCCTGGTGACGGGCCAGTACGCGCAGATTCGCGAACAGTTCAACGTGCCGATTGCGGCATTTGAAGGCATTCAGGAATCCATGGCCCGCATCGGCGGCAACGCCTGGATGATGGATGCCGCGCGGATGCTGACCGCCAATGCGGTGGATCTGGGCGAAAAACCTTCGGTGCTGTCGGCGATTCTCAAGTACCACCTCACCGAGCGGGGCCGCGAGTGCATCAGCCACGCCATGGATGTGCATGGCGGCAAGGCAATCATTCAAGGACCGAACAATTACCTCGCGCGTAAATGGTGTGGCGCGCCGATTTTCATCACCGTGGAAGGCGCAAACATCCTTTCGCGCAACTTGATGATCTTCGGTCAGGGCGCCATTCGCTGCCACCCTTTCGTGCTCAAGGAAATGGCCTTGGCCACCCGTGAGGACAAGGATCAGGCCCTGACCGAGTTCGATGGCCTGCTGCTCAAACACATCGGTTTTGCCGTCAGCAATGCCGCTAGCACGCTGGTGCTGAACCTCGGTTTTGGCCACCTGGAACATACGCCGGGCGACAAGCTCAGCCAGGGTTACTTCCGTGCCCTCAACCGTCAGGCTGCCGCATTCGCGCTGCTTGCCGATCTGAGCATGATGCTGCTGGGCGGCGAATTGAAACGTCGCGAACGCCTGTCGGCCCGCCTGGGCGACGTGCTTAGCAACATGTACCTGGCCAGCGCCGCGCTCAAACGCTACAACGACCTTGACGCGCCGGAGTACATGGAGCCGCTGTTTACCTGGGCCATGGAAGAAAGCCTTGGCCAGGCCGAACGGGCCATGGATGAATTGCTCAACAACTTCCCGAACAAAGTGCTGGCGTGTCTGTTGCGGGTGATCGTGTTCCCGTTTGGCCGCCGCCACAAAGGGCCTTCCGACAAGCTAGGCGCACAAGTGGCGGCGATTATCGGTCGGGCCAAAGGTGACCCGGCACTGGAGGAATTGCTCCTCGGTTGCTACCGCCCTCAGTCCGAGGAAGATCCGGTCGGCGCCCTGCAACATGCCAGCAATCTGACGGGCGCTGCACAAGCCCTGCAGAAAAAACTGCATGTGGCGCTCAAGAGCGGTCAAGTCAAACCGGTCGCCGGTGAACATGTGATCGATGCGGCGCTGGAGGCCGGCGTACTGCAACCGGTGGAAGCGCAAACCCTGCGGGAAGCTGAAGCAGCGAGACGCAAGGTGATCGATGTCGATGACTTCGACAAAGAGGAGCTGGCGATAGCACCCGGGAAGGTCCGCTGATCAAACCGACCCTGTACACCATGTAAAAACGGGCGCGGGGGCTTTATACTCCCGCGCCCGTTTTGCTCTTGAGGACTTATCTCGTGTCCAACATCGTTGCCGATCATCTCGTATTGCTCGACCACCTGCGCAGCATCCTGGTCGCCGTAGGTGAGGCCGAACAAGTTCCCGACGAAAGCCATGCCTTGTTCCTGGAGCGCTTCGACGAACTGCTTGCACTGCTGCCGGTCGACCCGATCGAAAGTCAGTACCTGGGCCAGGACATCCTGTGCCAGGTGATCACCCGTTACCCGCAAATCGCCCACCTGGTCCCGCGCGACCTGCTGTGGTACTTCGCCGGCGACTGCCTGCACTACATGCCCGATGATGAAATCGACCTGTATCAGGCGCTGGAAGAACGTCGCTTCGAAGCTGAACAGAACGACGAACCGTTCGACTGGAACCAGGAAAAGCAGTTGCTGGCGATGTCCAACCAGGACAGCAAGCACTGATCTGAACGTTGTAATGCAAAGAGGCCCGCATGGTTGAACATGCGGGCCTTTTTTGTATTTCCGGGCAGATCGAAAGATCGCAGCCTTCGGCAGCTCCTACCTTGAAATACGTGCTTCCTGTAGGAGCTGCCGAAGGCTGCGATCTTTTGATCTTTATTCAAAACAATCCGTCACTCTCGGGCAACTCATACTCCGATACCGCCGTCATCAGGCTGCCCGACTTGCCGGGCTTGCCCAACGTCGGCTCCTTCGCCAGGCACTCCACCAAATAATCAATCAACACCCGTATTTTCGGCGGCAAGTATCGGGTCGGCGAATGCAGCAACCAGGCACCTCCGTGGTAGGACGCCAGAAAGGTCCAATCCGGCAACACTTGCACCATCAGTCCTTTCTCCAACGCGCGACGCGCGGTGAAATACGGCAGGCTGCCAATACCGATGTGCTGCAACACTGCGCCAAACCGCACGCCCGTGTGATTGGCGGCGTATCGACCACGCACGCCAACAGTGACCGACTTGCTGCCCTTTTTGAATTTCCAACGTGCATCGCTCGGGGTTTCGCCCAGATAAATGCAGCTGTGGTTGAGCAGGTCGTGGGGATGCGTCGGCGTGCCATGCTCGGCCAGATACTGCGGTGTGGCGCAGAGCAAATGGTCGATGGTCAGCAACTGGCGCCCCACCAACCCCGCCGGCGGTCGATCGGTGATGCGAATCGCCAGGTCGACGTGATCGTCGATCAAGTCCACCTGACGATCCTCAAGCAACAGTTCCACATCGACTTTGGGATACCGGCGCAAAAACTCCGGCATGTGTGGATGAATCACAATCCGGCCCACCGCTTTCGGCACACTGAGGCGCACCACGCCCTCGGGCTCATCGGTGAACTGACCACTGATTTCCATCACCGAGCGGGCGGCGTTGACCATCTCCTGGCAGCGCTTGAAGACCTCTTCGCCACCATCGCTCAAACGCAGCTTGCGCGTGGTGCGTTGCAGCAGACGCGTGGCCAGCGCTTTCTCCAGCCGCGAGATACTGCGACTGACCGCCGAGGGTGAAGAGCCCAATTGGCGTGCCGCTTCGGAGAAACTGCCGGTCTCGACGACCTTGACGAAAATCGCCATTTCACCCAGCAGCGGCAGTGGAAGATTTATGCTCACAACGCAACAGTCCTTTGATGTTTGAACGGATTATCACGCTATTCCACCCTTCATATAATAAAAAATAGAAATTTAAATTTGGGCATGGACTATGACGCTTCGCCTTTTTTTCCATAGTGATGACCTCAAGGCCAACGTGGAAGTCCTGGACTGCACACCCCACGAGAGCGAATTCGCTGTGGTGCTGCGCGCAACACTGTTTCACCCTCAGGGCGGAGGGCAACCCTTCGATACTGGCTGGATCGGCGAAAGCCGAGTACTGCGCGTCGTTCAGGATCCGGACCGGATCATCCATTTCGTCGACCGCCCGGTAAAAATCGGCATGACCCAGATCCACATCGACGAAGAGCGCCGCCAGTTCAATACGCGGATGCATTCAGCCGGCCACCTGATCGGTCATTTTGTCCAGGCCATGGGCTGGATGCCGATCAAGGCGCATCACTGGCCAGGCGAAGGAAGGGTGCAATTCAAGCCAACGGAATCGGCCCGGGAAGTTGAAACGCAAACCCTGCAACAAGGCATTGAGCAGTGGATCACCGATGATCTGCCACGCCTGATTTCACTGCGCGAAGGCGCTCGGGAAATCGGCTTCGGCGAACTGCCCGCCTACGGTTGCGGAGGCACGCATGTACGTAGCCTGAAGGATCTGGGCGCGGTCAAGATCGAATCCCTTTCGCAAAAGAAAGGGACGCTGTCCGTTCACTACCACGTGGACTGAGCCTTTCGTTCTTTGTCGGCTATCGCGGCACCGCTTCCCCCTGACCTTCTGGAGTTGAGATGCTTTCAAATTACCTGGGCGAGTTTCTGGCGCTGGCGATCATCCACTTTCTCGCCGTGGTCGCCCCCGGCCCGGACTTCGCCGTAACCATCCGTCAAAGCGTGCGTTTCGGCCGCTGGGTAGGGATCTGCACAGCACTGGGCATCGGCGCGGGCATTTCCGTGCATGTGCTGTACACCGTGCTTGGCGTAGGCGCATTGATGCATACCACACCGTGGCTATTAACAGTGGCCAAAGTCGTGGGCGGCGCCTACATCCTGTATTTGGGTGTGACCCTGGTGCGCAGCCAACCGAAATCAGTACTGGAGGGCGATAAAGCCACTGAAGAGCCGATTATCGAGCAAACGTTGCTGAAGGCCTTCACCACCGGTTTTCTGACCAACGCCACCAACCCGAAGGCCACACTGTTTTTCCTGGCGATTTTCACCACCCTCATCAGCGCCACGACACCGCTGAAGGTTCAGGCGCTTTACGGCGTGTGGATGTGCTTTGTAAACGCCCTGTGGTTTGTGATCGTGGCGTTGTTCTTTTCCAGCCCCAAGGTCAGGTTGTTGTTCATGCGCATGGGCCACTGGTTCGAACGCAGCATGGGCGTGATCCTGATTTTGTTTGCCGGGCGATTGATGCTGTCGATGTAAAAGCGCAGGACATGAAAAGGCCCGCTCAGTCAGACTGGCGGGCCTTTTTATTTGTCGCGTACAAATCACGCGCAAACAAAAACGCCGCTCAATGAGCGGCGTTTTTGTTAAATATGGAGCGGGAAACGAGACTCGAACTCGCGACCCCGACCTTGGCAAGGTCGTGCTCTACCAACTGAGCTATTCCCGCATTGGCGTCCCCTAGGGGACTCGAACCCCTGTTACCGCCGTGAAAGGGCGGTGTCCTAGGCCACTAGACGAAGGGGACACACTACAACATTCACTCCCTGCTTCGTTTCGCTGTGTGCTTTACGCTGCAAGTGGCGCGCATTCTATGGATGGATTGAGAGGTCGTCAACCCCCTGATATAAATTTATTTAAATCAATGACTTCGCCCTGCTTTCCAGCCTCAATCCGGATTTTCCGTCGCCCGGCGTTTGACGCCTATATTCTGACACTCGCCAAGGCGTTATAGTCGGCGACATCAGTGATGGCAATCAGCCTTATAGGTGCCAGCATTTATGTAAGCAGACTGCGGCCGATACAGATAGAGCCACATCGATCCAGCTCGTCGAGCAGCCCTAGGCGCTTATATAGCAAGCCACTACACTCGCACGCGAACCCTAAAAAGAGGTCTTACCGGTGACACCACTCATGATCACCCTGCTCGTCGTAGCCGGGATCGCATTATTGATCGCCATTGGCTACATCAACCATGTGGTGGAAAACAACAAGCTGGAAAGGGCCCGTACCAAGGTTGAACTTAACGATCGCCTGCGTCGTTGCGGTGAGATCACCGAGACCTTCCCCGGTCAGCTGATGACACCCGCGCTCAAGCTGCTGATTACCCGTTTGGAACTGAACGTGTGTCAGCGTCTGCTGAACCTGGAAAAAACCAGCTCTAACCTCAAGGCACGGATTTCCGAGCTGGAGGCATTGGTGGCACAAGGCGAATCGATCCCGGTCAACAACCCGCCGGCGCCGATCCAGACCGAAGCCAAGGCCAAGGACGTGCGCTTTCTGCTTGAGGCCTTGCACGGCCAGATCACCCGCGCCGCCCAGGACGGCTTCCTGCCGCCCAATGAAGCCAAGCGCTGGGTCCGCGAAGTCCGCCATATTCTGGTGCTGCTGCACATCGAGTTCTTCAACAACCTCGGCCAGCACTCGCTGCAACAGAATCAACCCGGCCAAGCGCGGCTGGCGTTCGAGCGCGGCGTGCAGTATCTGCGCAAACAGCAGGAGCCGCAGATCTACGCCGAACAATTGGAATACCTGGAAAAACTCCTGGCCCGCGCCAACGCCCAAGTCATGGACCGCATCGCCCCGGTAGACGGCGAAGTGAACCAACTGACCGAAGGCCTCAAGGACGTCGAAGCGGATGCGGACTGGAAGAAGAAAGTGATCTACGACTGATCAGCGACAAAAGAGAAAGCCACCGGGAGGTGGCTTTTTTTTGTGCTGGATTTAGAGGCTGTATACATCCGAGGGAAATACGTCGGCTTTCAGGCCGTCATCGCCGGCAGGCTGGCTAGTTCCTTTTTGGCGTTTGAAAAAGGGACTCGCCGTAAGGGCGAAACCATAAGCAGCCGTTACCGCAGCAACGGATATGTACCCAATCAAAAAAACTCAAAGCCTGAAATGCCCCACCATCCCCTTCAGCTCAACCCCCAACTGCGCCAACTCGATACTCGATGCCGCATTGCCCTGCATCGCCACCGACGACTGATCGGCGCTGGCACGAATACTCGTGACGCTGCGATTGATCTCCTCGGCCACCGAACTCTGCTCCTCGGCCGCCGCCGCGATCTGCTGGTTCATCTGCTGAATCAGCGATACCGCCGCCGCGATACTGCCCAGCGCACTTTCAGTTTGCAGGGCATCGCTGACCGCCAGTTTCACCAGTTCGCCGCTGCTCTGGATCTGCTGCACCGACGCCTGCGCCGCTGTGCGCAAGGCGCTGACCAGCCGTTCGATTTCCTCGGTTGATTGCTGAGTGCGCTTGGCCAAGGCTCGCACTTCGTCGGCCACCACCGCAAAGCCCCTGCCCTGCTCGCCGGCACGCGCAGCTTCAATGGCCGCATTGAGCGCCAGCAGGTTGGTCTGCTCTGCCACACTCTTGATCACGCCGAGCACCGTGCCGATGTTCTGGATTTCTGCACTCAGGCTTTCGATGCTGGAACTGGCCGAATTGGCCGAGTCGGCCAGTTGCTCGATCCGCGCCATGCTTTGGCGCACCACGTGCTGGCCGCTCTCGACTTTGCCGTCCGCCGTTTGCGCAGCCTGGGCAGCCTCTTCTGCATTACGCGCAACGTCGTGAACGGTGGCGGTCATCTGGTTCATCGCCGTGGCCACCTGCTCGGTTTCTTCTTTCTGACTGCTGACTTCAAGATTGGTCTGCTCGGTCACCGCTGACAGCGATTGCGCCGAGGTTGCCAGTTGCTCGATACCCGCCTGCAAACCGCTGACAATCTGGCTAAGCCCCGCGCCCATTTGCTGCATGGCCTGCATCAGCTGGCCAATCTCATCGCGGCGGGTGACTTCGACGGTCCCGCTTAGATCCCCCGAGGCGATCTGCTGCGCTACACGGATCACGCTGCGCAACGGTGCCACGATCAACCGGGTAATCACCCAGGCGGCGATCAAACCGACCAGCAACGCCAGAGCCGAAGAGCCGATGATCAGCAGCGAGTTCTTTTGCAGTTCCGTTTGCATCGATTGATCTTCGGCGCCGTACGCCTGATCCACCCGCTCCACCACTTGGCCTGCACGTTGATGCAGTTGCAGATAAACGGTTTTTTCCTGCTCCAGCAAACCGGTGTATTCGGCAAGCTTGTCATTGAAGCTGGCTATATGACCGGTCACTTCATTGAGCACCGTTTGATAGCCCTCATCCTTGACCGTGGTTTTCAGCTGCTCGGCCTGGGTCAGCGCCTGGCTGGCCTGCTCGATCTTGCCCTGCCCGGCGCTGTCATCACCCTTGCGACTCTGGTCCAGACGCACGCGCGCTTCGTTCATGGCTTGCAGCATCAGGCGTGAAACCTGGCTGACCTGGTTGGCTTGCTCGATGAATTGTGCGCCGTCCTTGCCTTCGGAATCCTTCAGGGTATAGGCCCCGTCATCGGCAAGTCCGGCCTGCAATACGTCCAGGTTATTGGCGACGCTGGACACCGACCAACTGGCCATTTCCAGTGCCAGGTCCTTCGCCTGACTGAGCGAGACAAACTCGTCAAACGCCTTGCGATACGCCGCCAGGGACTGCTCGACGTCGGTCATCACCGGCACATTGGCTGCCGACGCAGCCTTGAGCTGATTCGCCAGCGCGACCAGACCGCCCACGCCTTCACGCAGGGCATCGGCGGTTTTCGGGTTGCCATGCAAGGCGTACTCCTGCTCCAGCAGGCGCACCTTGAGCAAACCGCTGTTGAGCGATGACATCTGCTTGAGCCCGTCGAAACGCTGGCTGATGGTTTGCAGAGACCAGACGCCGATGGCCGCCACCACAGCAGTCAACAGCAGCACGAGCACAAACCCCACACCCAGTTTCTTTGCCATACCGAGGTTGGCAAAACGTCCTTGCACGGCCGAAATCATTGCGCGTAGTCCCCTGCCATAGTCTATAGACGCAGATTCGCAACGGGCCTCTACCAACACAAGTCTCTGGCGTCGGAATAATGGCAAAAAGCTACGTCCACGTCGTTTTCAGAACGATTGAGGTCGATTCGGAGCCGTGGCCTGAAAAAATGCCCGGGCTCGTTTATCGCAAGCGCAGGCCACATTAATGCGCAGCCAATCACAGGGATCACCAAGGGGGCTGAAGGCTGTGGCAGAAGACAACGCGACGCCATGGCGTTGCGCCTGCGCTCGCACCTCGGCACCCTCCAGCCATCGTGAACGTGCCCAGATGAACAGGCCGGCAGCGGGTTTGCCGAAAACCTCCCACTCGGCATCTTCAAGCAACTGCAAAGCAGCCTGCCTGTCGCTGCTCAGGCGCTGCCTTTGGCGCTTCAGCAACTTGCGATACGCGCCATTGCCCAGCAAACATGCCAGCACTGCTTCACAAAATCGTGAAGCGCCCATGCTGCTGATCATCTTGACTTCGGCCAGTCGCGCAATCACTTCGGCACTGGCCACCACAAAGCCGACGCGCAGGGAACTGCTGAGGGTTTTGGAGTAACTGCCAACGTAGATCACACTGTCATCCAGTGCTGCGAGGCGCACACCGGTGCCGCTGTGAAGATCAGCGTAGACATCATCCTCTATCAACAGCACGCCGTGTTTTTTCGCCAGTTGCAACACCCGTTGCGCCACCACCGGCACCAGACTGCCGCCTGTAGGATTGTGATGAAAGCTGTTGATGAACAGTCCGCGTGGCCGGTGCTTCTGCAACAGTTGCTCCAGTACGGCAACGTCAGGCCCATGGGGCGTTCGCGGCACCTCCAGCAAACTGATGCCGTGCAACCTGAGCAAGTCGAACAACAGCGGGTAACCCGGGCTTTCCACCACCGCGTAATCACCCGGCTTGAACAACGTTCGCACGATCAAGTCCAACCCCTGACTGGCGCCTGCGGTGGTCATGATGCGGCTGTCTTCAACGTCGATTTCCAGCGGTTTCAGGCGCTTGAGGATTTGTTCGCGCAAGGCCGGCAATCCCAAAGGCGTGCTGTAGTTGAACAGGCCGGTCATGTCGGTGCGGCTGACCTGGCGGATCGCGTAAATCAAATCATCCGTCTCTCGCCAGCTTTCGGGCAACCCACCGCAGCCCAGTTGCAGTTCGCACAACTGTCCCGATTTGGGTTCTGCGCCTTGAAAGCACAAATCATCCTGCCGAACCTGAGCGGCAAGTGTTGGAGTGGCGACAACGAAACCAGCGCCCTGTCGTGACTCCAGTACACCCTTCACTACCAGGCGTTCACAGGCCTCGACGACACAGGACTGGCTAAGCAGATTGATTCGCGCGATCTGTCGGACCGGAGGTAAACGCGCGCCCGGCGCCACCTCGTTGCAATGCAGCCAACAGACCAGTGCATCGACGATTTGCTGTACGACCGGCACCAATGCCTGTCGATCGATTCTCAATTCCATGAGCAAGAAAACTCCTGTGGGTTCTGCCGAAAACAGTTAATCACAGGAGCAATCGACGGGATGTGCGACAACGCCGCCAAAACCCGTGGTTTTAATTATTTGAAACACACTGCCGAGGTACTCAACGCAAGCAAAAAAACCTGTGGGAGCGAGCCTGCTCGCGATGCGATGTATCAGCCAACAATGATGTCGACTGACACGCCCTCATCGCGAACAGGCTCGCTCCTACAGGTTCGGTGTTTTCTATAAGGGGGGTTAGAACGCCGTGACGCCACCATCCACAGCCAGTGAATGGCCCGTGGTAAAGGCAGCGCCATCGCTGCACAGGTACAGCACCGCGCTGGCGATTTCCTCCACCTTGCCGATACGACCCACCGGATGCATGGCGTTAGCGAACTCGCCTTTCTTCGGGTCGGCCTCGTAGGCGCGGCGGAACATGTCGGTGTCGATCACGGCCGGGCAGACCGCATTGACGCGGATCTTTTTCTTGGCGTATTCGATGGCAGCGGATTTGGTCAGGCCGATCACCGCGTGCTTGGAGGCGGCATAGATGCTCATCTTCGGCGCGGCGCCGAGGCCAGCCACCGAAGCCGTGTTGACGATCGAGCCACCGCCCTGGGCCAGCAGCAACGGCAACTGATACTTCATGCACAGCCACACACCTTTGACGTTGACGCCCATGATCGCGTCGAACTCGTCGATCGTACCCTCGGCCAACTTGCCCTTCTCGATCTCGATGCCGGCATTGTTGAAGGCATAGTCGAGGCGGCCGTAAGTATTGACCACTTCTTCCATCAGATTTTTTACTTCGCTTTCGATGGTGACGTTGCAACGCACGAAGGTCGCTTCGCCGCCCGCCGTACGAATCAGCGCAACCGTCCCCTCGCCTCCCGCCGTATCCATGTCGGCCACGACCACCTTCAAGCCCTCGGCGGCGAACGCCTGGGCGGTTGCTCGGCCGATACCATTGGCGGCGCCGGTCACTACAGCCACCTGGCCGGAAAACGTCATGCTCATTGTTATGTCCTCGAAGAGAAGTTTGCGGGGGGATCGCGTGGTCCCAGTCTAGCCACAGCAGCCCGCGGCGAGGCAGCACTATCAAGTGGCCGGTTGGCTACCCATGCGTTGCAGTGATGGAACTGCCGTACCAACTATCACTGCACTGGATCGGCCTGCATTCGCCGCATCAGCCAAACTTGCGACATCGCCCGCGAAGGTCTATCAACAAGGCTTCATTCATCTTGAGTGCCTGCCATGACATCCCAGACCAATCGCCAGTTCCTGCTCGCCAAACGCCCGGTGGGCGCCGCGACCCGCGAGACATTCACCTATCAAGAAGTACCGGTCGGCGAGCCACAGGCTGGGCAGATCCTGGTCAAGAACGAATACCTGTCCCTGGACCCGGCCATGCGTGGCTGGATGAACGAGGGCAAGTCCTACATTCCACCCGTTGGGCTAGGTGAGGTGATGCGCGCTCTGGGCGTCGGCAAAGTCGTTGCTTCGAACAACCCGCAGTTCGCCGTCGGCGACTACGTCAATGGCGCGCTGGGCGTGCAGGATTATTTCCTCGGTGAGCCACGCGGTTTCTACAAGGTCGATCCGCAACTGGCACCGCTCCCACGCTACCTGTCCGCGCTGGGTATGACCGGCATGACCGCTTACTTCGCGTTGCTCGATGTCGGCGCACCGAAGGCCGGCGATACAGTGGTGCTGTCGGGCGCGGCCGGTGCGGTGGGCAGCATTGCCGGGCAAATCGCCAAGATCAAAGGGTGTCGTGTGGTCGGTATCGCTGGCGGTGCAGACAAGTGCAAGTTCCTGATCGATGAGTTGGGCTTCGACGGCGCCATCGACTACAAGAGCGAAGACGTCCTCGCCGGCCTCAAGCGCGAATGCCCGAAAGGCGTCGACGTGTATTTCGATAACGTCGGCGGTGACATCCTCGACGCGGTGCTGAGCCGTCTGAACATGAAGGCGCGCGTGGTGATCTGCGGCGCCATCAGCCAGTACAACAACAAGGAAGCGGTCAAAGGTCCGGCCAATTATCTGTCGTTGCTGGTCAACCGCGCACGGATGGAAGGCTTTGTGGTGATGGACTACGCCGCGCAATACGCCAGTGCCGCGCAGGAAATGGCCGGCTGGATGGCCAAGGGGCAGCTCAAGAGCAAGGAAGACATTGTCGAGGGACTGGAGACGTTCCCCGAGACGCTGATGAAATTGTTCAGCGGGGAGAATTTCGGCAAGTTGGTGTTGAAGGTTTAAAGCAAAAGATCAGAAGATCGCAGGCTGCGCCAGCGCCTACATGGGACTGGATTCCCCTGTAGGCGCTGCCGAAGACTGCGATCTTTTTACGCCAGTTCAGCCACCACCGAAGCCAACGCCTTGGCCGGATCGGCCGCCTGGCTGATCGGACGGCCGATCACCAGATAGTCGGAACCGGCGTCCAGTGCCTGACGCGGGGTCAGGATGCGCCGTTGGTCGTCCTGGGCGCTGCCCGCCGGACGAATCCCCGGGGTCACCAGTTGCAGCGACGGGTGCGCCGATTTCAGGGCCTGGGCTTCCAGGGCCGAGCACACCAGACCGTCCATCCCGGCTTTTTCCGCCAGTGCGGCCAGGCGCAGCACCTGCTCCTGCGGCTCGATGTCCAGGCCGATACCCGCCAGGTCCTCACGCTCCATGCTGGTCAACACGGTCACGCCGATCAGCAAAGGCTGCGGGCCGCTGCGCTTGTCCAACACTTCACGGCAGGCCGCCATCATGCGCAGGCCACCCGAGCAATGCACGTTGACCATCCACACCCCCATTTCCGCAGCGGCTTTCACAGCCATGGCGGTGGTGTTCGGAATGTCGTGGAACTTGAGGTCCAGGAACACTTCGAAACCCTTGTCGCGCAAGGTGCCGACGATTTCCGAGGCGCAGCTGGTGAACAGCTCTTTACCGACTTTGACCCGGCACAGTTTCGGGTCCAACTGATCGGCCAGCTTCAGTGCGGCGTCACGGGTAGGGAAATCCAGGGCGACGATGATAGGAGTCTGGCAGGCGGACATGAGTGGGCTCTCAGGCAAGTCGAAATCGGCGCGCATTGTAGCGGAACCAGCGCCGCTGCGGGACCCGATGATCGGTAAATCGTCGACAGCGCTCAGGCAAGACTAGACCTTGGCGCAATTGTGTCGAGTTCGGTACATACCCGACACGCCCACAACACCCTTGCCCGCTACCCTCGCCAACCGCAATACGTCCTTACAACAGCACTTCCCGCCCCCGGGCCGGACGCCTATGCTGGAACCACAACCTCGCAGCCCATCTTTGTGGTTGGCAGCCTACCTGGCAGATGAACGCACGCATGCACAACACCCAAGCCCCCGTTAACGACGATCAAAAAGCGCCCGGCGACGACAAACGCTGGAACATTCGCGCCCTGATCGTCGACGATGACGTCCCGATCCGCGAACTGATGATCGACTACCTGGCCCGGTTCAACATCCACGCCATTGGCGTCACCGATGGCGCGGCGATGCGCCTGGCCATGCAAGCGGAACATTTCGACGTGGTGGTGCTCGACCTGATGCTGCCCGGCGAGGACGGCCTGTCGCTGTGCCGCTGGTTGCGCGCCGAGTCGGACATCCCGATCCTGATGCTCACCGCCCGCTGCGAACCCACCGACCGGATCATCGGCCTGGAACTGGGCGCCGACGATTACATGGCCAAGCCGTTCGAGCCACGGGAGCTGGTGGCACGCATCCAGACCATTCTGCGCCGGGTGCGTGACGACCGCAGTGAACAGCGAGCGAACATCCGCTTCGACAACTGGCGCCTGAACAGCGTGTTGCGCCAACTGATCGCCGCCGACGGTCTGGTGGTGCCGCTGTCCAACGCCGAATTCCGCCTGCTCTGGGTCTTCATCGAACGTCCGCGTCGGGTCCTGAGCCGCGAACAATTGCTGGATGCCGCCCGTGGCCGTTCGATTGAAGCGTTTGATCGCAGCATCGACCTGCTGGTGTCGCGCTTGCGCCAGAAACTCGGTGACGACCCCAAAGCCCCTCAGTTGATCAAAACCGTGCGCGGCGAAGGCTACCTGTTCGACGCGCGAGACATCGGCTGATGCGTGGGCGCTTCGATACGCTGTTTGGCCGCCTGTTTGGCGTGCTGTTGGTGGCGATTATCCTGGCGCACCTGTTGGCGTTTGCCTGGTTTCACTATTACGGCCCTCCGCCACCGCCGCCGCCTCCGGAGTTTTCCGAAGCGTTTGACGAACAACGTCCGGCTACCGATCCGCGAATCAACAGCCGACCACCACGGCCATGGTTCGGTGGACCGCTGGTGCCGCTGACGTTTCAGTTGATCTCGCTGATCATTGCCGCGTGGTACGGCGCCAAGTTGCTGAGCCGGCCGATCCAGCGCCTGAGCGACGCCGCCGAGCGCTTGAGCGAAAACCTCGACAGCGAGCCTCTCGACGAATCCGGCCCGCGGGAAGCGCGGCAGGCGGCCCATACGTTCAACAAGATGCAGCGCCGGATCATCGAGCAAGTGAAACAACGCTCACGCATGCTCGGCGCGGTGTCCCACGACCTGCGCACGCCACTGTCACGGTTGAAGCTGCGGCTGGAGCAAATCGACGACGACAAACTGCAAGGTCAGATGCGCCAGGATCTGGACGACATGATCAGCATGCTCGACGCCACCCTCACCTATCTGCACGAACAGCGCACCAGCGAGGCGCCGCAATGGATGGATGTGCAGGCGCTGGTTGAATCCCTGAGCGAAAACGCCCAGGACCAGGGTGCCGATGTTCAGGCCACTGGTCACTGCGCACCGCTACAGGTGCAACCCATGGCGTTGCGTTCCTGTGTCAACAACCTGCTGGACAACGCGCTGCGTTACGCGGGCCAGGCGCTGATCACCCTGGAAGACCATCGCGAGCAACTGATCATCCGGGTCATCGACCACGGACCGGGGATTGCGGCGGAACAACGTGAAGCGGTGTTTGAACCGTTCTTCCGACTGGAAGGTTCGCGTAATCGAAATTCCGGCGGAGTTGGTCTGGGCATGACCATTGCCCGTGAAGCGGCGGAGCGCCTGGGTGGGCAATTGAGTCTGGAAGAAACCCCGGGGGGCGGGCTGACCGCGATCATTCGTTTGCCGCGAATCTAAATATCGCCCCGCTCCACTGGGCAAGCGAGCCTGCTCGCGATTGCGGTATATCAGCCAACATTGATGTCGACTGACACGCCCTCATCGCGAGCAGGCTCGCTCCCACATGGACCGGGGTAACCCGAAAACTCAGCGTTTACGCAGAATCACGCTACCGATCGAGTAACCGGCGCCGAACGAGCTGAGTACCGCCAGGGAACCGGCCGGCAGATCGTCCTGGTTCTTGTGGAACGAAATCACCGAACCGGCGGAGCTGGTGTTGGCGTAGGTGTCGAGAATCACCGGCGCTTCCTGTTCGGTGGCGTCGCGACCGAGCAGTTTCTTGACGATCAGGTGGTTCATGCTGAGGTTGGCCTGGTGCAGCCAGAAGCGCTTCACGTCGCTGACGTTGAGCTGGTTTTCTTGCAGATGCTCACCGATCAGCTCGGCCACCATCGGGCAGACTTCCTTGAACACCTTGCGGCCTTCCTGCACAAACAGTTTGTCCTTGGCACCGATGCCCTCTTCCGCGGCGCGGTTGAGGAAGCCGAAGTTGTTGCGGATGTTGTTCGAGAACTTGGTCAGCAGCTTGGTGCTGACAATGTCGAACTGATACTTGGACGTCGCCAGGTCAGCACGTTCGATGATCACGGCGGTGGCCGCGTCGCCGAAGATGAAGTGGCTGTCGCGATCACGGAAGTTCAGGTGGCCGGTGCAGACTTCCGGGTTGACCATCAGGATCGCCCGGGCATGGCCCAGCTGGATGCTGTTGGCGGCGGTCTGAATGCCGAAGGTCGCCGAAGAACACGCCACGTTCATGTCAAAACCGAAACCCTGGATGCCCAAGGCTTCCTGTACTTCGATGGCGATGGCCGGGTAGGCACGTTGCAGGTTGGAGCAAGCGACGATCACACCGTCGATGTCCGCGGCGGTCTTGCCGGCGCGTTGCAAGGCTTGTTCGGCAGCGCCGATGGCCATCTGGCAGAGCACCGACCATTCGTCGTTCGAGCGCTCCGGCAGGCGTGGCGCCATGCGTTGCGGGTCGAGGATGCCTTCCTTGTCCATGACAAAGCGGCTCTTGATGCCGGACGCTTTTTCGATGAACGCTGCGCTGGACTCGGTCAACGCTTCGACTTCGCCGCGCGCAATGGCGTCTGCGTTGTCGGCGTTGAATTGCGCCACATAGGTATTGAAAGACTGCACCAGCTCTTCGTTGGAGATGCTGTTGGCCGGGGTGTACAGGCCGGTGCCACTGATGACGACGTTATGCATGGTCGTGTCTCTAATCTGTTCAGGCAGAAAGCATTGGTACCGTCGTACCAACACACAAAGGGTTCGTTCCCGTGACGGGAAAGCCAACCTGGCATCGCTTTATTCCGTACCGCCCGAACCTGAGAGGCTCAAAACCGCGGGGCCGGCGTTTATAGGCGCGAAGTTTGCCATAAACGTGGGCATTTCGCCCCTTTTTGCTGGATGGCCCCATACGCAAATGTAGGAGCTGCCGAAGGCTGCGATCTGTTGATCTGGGTTTTAAAAATCAAAAGATCGCAGCCTTCGGCAGCGCCTACAGTAGATCCCAATGGATCATGGGAGTCGCGAAGCAGTCGGGATCAGGGCTCGACCTGGCTCCACTGCTTGTTCAGGCGCTTATCGGAGATCGGCACCTTGGTCCCCAATTGCTGGGCGAACAATGAAACCCGGTATTCCTCCAGCCACCAGCGATACAACTCCAGCTGCGGATCGCGCTTGCCTTCCTGAGCGTGCTTGTTGGCGCGGGTCTGGTATTGCGTCCACAGGCCGGACAACTCGCCGCTCCAGACTCGGTCGCGTTGCACTTGGGCACCGATTTTCTCGAAGCGCTGTTCAATCGCCTTGAGATAGCGCGGCAACTCCTTGAGCCATTGCATCGGCGTTTCCCGGACAAATCCCGGATACACCAGATGGCTGAGTTGCTGCTTGATGTCGTTCAGGGCCACGGCTTGTGCCAGGTCGATTTTGCCCTTGAAGCGTTTTTGCAGACCATGCCAGAGCTTGAGGATTTCCAGGGTGAGTTTCGCCAAACGCTCGGCGTGCTCAGTCCAGGCACCGCGCTTGCGCTCGGCCAACGACGCTAAACCGGCGCCATCACGGGGCAACGGGTCTTCACCGTCGAGAATGCAGCTGTCGAGACTGGCCAGCAGAATGTCTTCGACCAACGCATCAACGCGGCCCAT
Organism: Pseudomonas azerbaijanoccidentalis; assembly: GCF_019145495.1. Lineage (GTDB taxonomy): Bacteria > Pseudomonadota > Gammaproteobacteria > Pseudomonadales > Pseudomonadaceae > Aquipseudomonas > Aquipseudomonas azerbaijanoccidentalis. Next base: position 79,141 of record NZ_JAHSTU010000002.1, read on the forward strand.
GTCGCGGTACAACAGACCCAGTTCAGTCAGGCCTGGCAACTTGCCGCGCAGGAACTTCGCAGGCTCGGCCAGTTGCTGCATCAGCAAACGCTGCAAGGCGCGGCGATGCTGGAACTCGGCCTCGGCCGGGGTCGAGAAACGCCCTTCCTTGACCGTACCGCCCTCTTCCACCAGCGCCGGATAGACCGTCATCGACAGCCCGGCGATCTTCTGCTGGGTTTTCTCGGCCACAGCGGCGAACACTTTCGGCTCGACCGGTTGCTGGCTTTTCGCGGTTTGCGGTACGGCCAATGCGGCTTGGCTGGCTTCGGCGAAACGCGCCGTCAGTTCGGCCAGATCGCGACCTTCGCCGAGGAACTTGCCTTGAGCATCGACGATTTCCAGGTTCATCCGCAGATGGCTTTCAACCTGCTGCGCCGCCTCGGCCCAGGCTTCATCGCTGACCCGCGCACCGGTCATGCGCAGCAACTCGCGGCCCAAGGCCTGGGGCAGCGAGCCCTCGGCAAAGGTCATGCGTTGCAGCGCGGCTTTGACGAAGTCCGGCACCGGTACGAAGTTCTTGCGCAGTGCCTTGGGCAGGTTGCGCACCAACGCAATGCACTTGGCTTCGATGACACCCGGCACCAACCATTCCAGGCGCTCCGGCGGCAACATCGGCAGCAACGGCGCCGGCACGCGCAGGGTCACGCCATCGCGCGGATGGTTCGGTTCGAAGTGATAACTCAGGGCCAACTCCAGATCACCGATGTGCAAGGTGTCCGGGTAATGCTGGGCGGTGACTTCACTGGCTTCGCGGGCCAGCACGTCTTCTTCGCGCATGATCAGCAGCTGCGGGTCTTTCTGGCTGTTGATTCGATACCAACTGTCGAAGGTCGCGGTCTGGTGAATCTCTGCCGGCAATCGTGCGTCGTAGAAGGCGTACAGGGTTTCTTCGTCGGCGAGAATATCGCGACGACGGGCCTTGGCTTCCAGTTCGTCGAGCTGTTCCAGCAGTTGTTTGTTGGCCGTCAGGCACTTGGCCTTGGACTGGATTTCGCCACGCACCAGCCCTTCGCGGATAAACAGTTCGCGGGACACCACCGGGTCGACCGGGCCGTAATGCACCGGCCGACGGCCGACCACGATCAGCCCGAACAGAGTGATTTGTTCGAAGGCCACAACCTGCCCGCGCTTCTTCTCCCAATGGGGTTCGAAGTGGTTTTTCTTGATCAGGTGCCCGGCCAGCGGTTCGATCCAGTCGGCGTCGATCTTGGCCACCATGCGCGCGTAGAGCTTGGTGGTTTCCACCAGTTCGGCGGTCATCAGCCATTGCGGGCGTTTCTTGCCGATGCCCGACGACGGATGAATCCAGAAGCGCCGCTGACGTGCGCCGAGGTAGTCGCCGTCCTCGGTTTTCTGGCCGATCTGGCTGAGCAGGCCCACCAGCACCGCTTTGTGCAGTTTCGGATAATCCGCCGGCTCTTTATTGAGGCTCAGCTGCATGTCGCGGCAGATCAGGCTCAACTGGCGATGGGAGTCGCGCCATTCGCGAAGACGCAGGTAATTCAGGAAATTCTTGCGGCACCAGTTACGCAGCGGACTGGCGGTCAGTGCCTGGCGCTGCTCTTCGAAACCGCGCCACAGGTTGACCAGCCCGGCGAAGTCCGAGTCGGTGTCTTTCCACTGGGCGTGTGCCTGATCCGCCGCTTGCTGGCGCTCCGGCGGACGCTCGCGCGGGTCCTGGATCGACATGGCGCTGGCGACGATCAGCACTTCCTGCAAGCTACCGAGCTTGGCCGCTTCGAGCAGCATACGGCCCATGCGCGGGTCTACCGGCAAGCGCGCCAACTGGCGACCGAGCGGCGTCAACTGACTGTTGCGGTCCACCGCCGAAAGCTCTTGCAGCAGGTTGTAGCCGTCGCTGATCGCCTTGCCATCCGGCGGCTCGATGAACGGGAACGCGGTGACTTCGCCGAGGCGCAGATGAAGCATCTGCAAAATAACGGCGGCGAGGTTGGTACGCAGGATTTCCGGATCGGTGAATTCCGGACGCCCCAGAAAATCTTCTTCGCTGTAGAGGCGAATGCAGATACCCGGCTCGACCCGCCCGCAGCGACCTTTACGCTGGTTGGCGCTGGCTTGGGAAACCGCTTCGATCGGCAGGCGCTGGACTTTGGCGCGGTAGCTGTAGCGGCTAATGCGCGCCGTACCGCTGTCGATCACGTAGCGAATGCCCGGCACGGTCAGCGAGGTTTCCGCGACGTTGGTCGCCAGCACCACGCGACGCCCTGGGTGCGACTGGAAAATCCGCTGCTGCTCCGCCGGCGACAGCCGTGCGTACAACGGCAGGATTTCGGTGTGTTTGAGCTGGGCTTTACGCAGCATGTCCGCAGCATCGCGAATCTCGCGCTCACCGGGCAGGAACACCAGCACATCACCGGGACTGCGGCGTTCGCTGCGTTCGTAAGCGGCGATTTCATCGAGGGTGGCGAGGATCGCTTGATCCACCGTCAGGTCGTCTTCGACGCGGTTGCCCTCTTCGTCTTGCTCAAGCGTCAGCGGGCGATACCAGGTGTCCACCGGGAACGTACGCCCGGACACTTCGACAATCGGCGCATCGTCGAAGTGCTTGGAGAAGCGCTCCAGATCGATGGTCGCCGAGGTGATGATGACTTTCAGGTCGGGGCGACGCGGCAGCAGGGTTTTCAGGTAACCGAGCAGGAAGTCGATGTTGAGGCTGCGTTCGTGGGCTTCGTCGACGATGATCGTGTCGTAGCGTTCCAGATAGCGGTCGTTCTGGGTTTCCGCCAGCAGGATACCGTCGGTCATCAACTTGATCAGGGTGTTGGAATCGCTCTGATCTTCGAAGCGCACTTGATAACCGACCAATGCGCCCAACGGCGTGCCGAGCTCTTCGGCGACCCGACTGGCGACGCTGCGCGCAGCAATCCGCCGCGGCTGGGTGTGGCCGATCAGGCCATGCTGACCGCGACCGATTTCCAGGCAGATCTTCGGCAACTGGGTGGTTTTACCCGAACCGGTCTCGCCCGCGATGATCAGCACCTGATGCTTTTCCAGCGCTTTCTTTATTTCGTCGCGCTTGGCGGCAATCGGCAGGCTGTCGTCGTAACGAATCACCGGCAGGCTGGCCTTGCGCGCCAGCACCTGATCACAGGACGCCTGCATCCGCGCCACCCACTGGGCCAGCTTGGCCTCGTCGGGTTTCTTGCGCAGCTCAAGCAACTGCCGCCGCAGCCGGTGGCGGTCGGCGAGCATGGCGTGATCGAGGTTTTTCAGCAGTTTGTCGATGGAGGGCGATTCGTCGGTCATCGGGTACGCAATTCAGTCGTCTAGTGGCGCAGGGTCGGGGATTGTCGCAGATTTGCCATGGATTGGCTGTTTCTCCTGTAGGAGCTGTCGAGTGAAACGAGGCTGCGATCTTTTGATTTCAAGATCAAAAGATCGCAGCCTTCGGCAGCTCCTACAGGGTCAGTTTTCGGCGCTTTTACGCCGATACGGAAACACATCAATCACCTTCCCCGCCCGAATCGCCTCTTGCAGGCTCTTCCAGTAATCGGCGTTGTACAGCTCGCCATGCAACTGGTCGAACAGCTTGCGCTGCCCCGAATCGGCAAACAGGAACGGTGGAAACTCTTCAGGGAACACATCCAGCGGCCCGATCGAGTACCACGGCTCCGAAGCCATTTCGTCCTCCGGAGTGCGCGGTTGCGGGATGTGGCGGAAATTGGCTTCGGTCAGGAAGCAGATCTCGTCGTAGTCGTAGAACACCACCCGACCGTGTCGGGTGACACCGAAGTTCTTCAGCAGCATGTCACCGGGAAAAATGTTGGCGGCCGCCAGTTGCTTGATTGCCAGGCCGTAATCGTCCAGGGCCTCGCGCACCTGTGCATCGTTGGCGTTTTCCAGATAGAGGTTCAGCGGCGTCATGCGCCGTTCAGTCCAGCAGTGACGGATCAGCACCGTGTCGCCTTCCACCGACACTGTCGACGGCGCGACTTCCAGCAATTCCTCAAGGCATGCCGGATCGAATTTGCTCAACGGAAAACGGAAGTCGGCGAATTCCTGGGTATCGGCCATGCGCCCGACGCGGTCGACGCTTTTCACCAAACGGTATTTTTCGATCACCGTGGCGCGGTCGACGTTTTTCGACGGCGAGAAACGGTCCTTGATGATCTTGAATACGGTGTTGAACCCCGGCAGGGTGAACACGCTCATCACCATGCCGCGCACGCCGGGGGCCATGATGAACTGGTCGTCGGTGTTGGCCAGGTGATTGATCAGCGCCCGGTAGAACTCCGACTTGCCGTGCTTGTAGAAGCCGATCGAGGTGTACAGCTCGGCGATGTGCTTGCCCGGCAGGATGCGCTTGAGGAAGCCGATGAACTCCGCCGGCACCGGCACATCCACCATGAAATACGAGCGGGTGAACGAGAAGATGATCGACACGTCCGCCTCGTCGGTGATCAGCGCATCGATCTGAATGCCGCGCCCTTCGAGGTGCAACAGCGGAATCGCCAGCGGCCATTGCTCATCGGCGGTGTAGATGCGCCCCACCAGGTACGCGCCCTTGTTGCGGTACAGCACCGAGGAAAACAGTTCGACGCTCAACTCCGGGTCTTTGCACACCCAATCCGGCAGGTTCTCGCGCAGTTGTGCTTCGAGGCGCTTCAGGTCGCCGGACAAGTCGGCGTATTCCTCGCTGAAACGATAGTCGGCAAAGATACTCGCCAGCATGCCGGACAACTGGCCCTGAGGCTTGTAGGTACGGGTTTGTGCAGCGCGAGCCCGGCGCAGGCTCGGCCGAGTGGTGTGGATGAACATGCAGCCGTCGCTGATCAGGTCATGGCTGAAGAGCCCGCAGAAGATCGAGTTGTACCAGGTCTCGGACAGTTCATCGTCGAAGCGCAGGTCGATCAGGCTGATGTAGGCACTTTTCACCAGCGGCCAGCAGCTGACGTCGAGCGTGTCGGTATCAAACGCGGTGCGCAGGCGCTCCACGGTTTCGCTGACTTTTTCTTCGTACAGACTGATCCGCGCCGCCGACGCCGATTGCGTCTCCTGCCACTTGGCCTGCTCGAAGCGTGCCCGGGCGCCGTCAGTGATCTGGCGAAAATGCTCGCGGTAATCGTCAAAGCCATCGAGGATCAAGCGGGCGATGTCGGCGGCTGGCCATTGCTGCGGCATGGTGAGACCTCTGCGGGAATTCGTGAGTCTTGAGCTTAGCCAGTGAAGCGGGTGCAGGAGAAGCGTAATTTTGCGGGTGCCGCGTCATCGACGCCGCGATGGGTTCAATGCTCGTTTTCCGGTTGCCACGGGCAAGGCTGTCAGCAACACTCTCGCCCTCATCAAGGAAGGAACACGCTGTGAACCCCGTCGATATTTTCCGTTTACTGTCCCTGGCGGCCATTTGGGGTGCGAGTTTCCTGTTCATGCGCATCATCGCCCCGGTGATTGGCAGCATTCCCACCGCTTTTTTCCGCGTATCGATTGCCGCTGCCGGGTTGCTGGTGATTCTGGGGCTGATGCGCATCAGTTGGGATTTCAAGGGCAAACTGAAAACCGTGATGCTGCTCGGGGTGATCAACTCCGGGATTCCGGCGACGCTCTATTCGGTGGCCGCGCAGGTGCTGCCCGCTGGTTACTCATCGATTTTCAATGCCACGACGCCGTTGATGGGCGTGCTGATTGGCGGGCTGTTTTTCCATGAAAGGCTCACGGGCGCCAAACTGGGTGGGGTGTTTCTGGGGCTGTTCGGTGTTGGCGTGCTGACCCGCGCCGGTCCGGTGGCGTTCGACATGGAACTGCTGATGGGTGCTGTCGCCTGTCTTCTCGCGACCACCTGTTACGGATTCGCGGGGTTTCTCGCCCGCCGCTGGCTCGATCAGGCCGGTGGTCTGGACAGCCGTTTATCGGCACTGGGCAGCATGCTCGGCGCAACGTTGTTTCTGTTGCCGCTGTTCGGCTACAGCGTGATCAGCCAGCCACCAGCGAGCTGGGGCGGCTGGAGCGTGTGGCTGTCGCTGCTGGGATTGGGCCTGGGCTGCACGGCGTTTGCCTACATCATTTACTTCCGGCTACTGAGCTCGATTGGTCCGGTGAAATCGATGACCACAACCTTTTTGATCCCGCTGTTCGGCGTGTTGTGGGGAGGGCTGTTTCTCGATGAACCGCTGTCGATGGCGCATGTGTATGGCGGGGTGTTGATTGCAGTGGCGTTGTGGATGGTGTTGAAGCCGGCTGCCGTGAAGGTGGCTGAGGTGACTGCCAACAAGTAGTTGGGTGGTGTTGCTGATGACGCCATCGCTGGCAAGCCCGCTCCCACAAGGACGCGTATAACCCTGTGGGAGCTGGCTTGCCAGCGATGGCGTCAGTTCAGACACTACAGGGCCGAAGCACTGACCTCGCCATCCACCAACCGCCGAATCCCCAGCGGATTAGCGTTCTGCAACGCCTCGGGCAGCAACGCATCCGGGTAATTCTGGAAACACACCGGTCGCAGGAAACGGTCGATGGCCAGTGTCCCCACCGACGTACCGCGAGAATCCGACGTCGCCGGATACGGTCCGCCATGCACCATCGCCTCACACACCTCGACCCCGGTCGGATAGCCGTTGAGCAGAATCCGCCCGACTTTCTCCTGAAGTATTTCAGTCAACCAGCGGTAGTCCAGTAACTCATTGGCCTCGCCGATCAACGTCGCCGTCAATTGCCCGCGCAAGCCGTGCAGCGCCGCCGCCAACTGCGCGCGATCCTCGACCTCGATGACAATGGTGGTCGGCCCGAACACCTCCTCTTGCAACAACTCATCGCCCTTGAGCAACAGGCTGACATCGGCCTTGAACACTTGCGGCTGCGCTTGATTGCCCTGTTGCGGCTTGCCCGCCAGGTGCGTCAGGCCGGGATGCTCGTGCAACTCGCCCAGGCCTCGGCTGTAACTGGCCAACGCGCCGGCGTTGAGCATGGTTTGTGGCGGTTGCTGGTTCATGCTCGCGCAGAAGGTTTCCAGGAAGGTGCTGAACTGCGGCGAACGCAAACCAATGACCAGTCCCGGATTGGTACAGAACTGACCGCAACCCAAGGTCACGGAACCGGCCAGTTGCGCCGCGATCTGCTCGCCGCGAACCGCCAGTGCCTCGGGCAACAGGAACACCGGGTTGATGCTCGACATCTCGGCAAACACCGGAATGGGTTGTGGCCGGGTCGCCGCCATGTGACTCAAGGCATTGCCGCCCTTGAGCGAACCAGTAAAGCCGACTGCCTGAATCGCCGGATGCTTGACCAGCCACTCACCGACGCCACCGCCATAAATCATGTTGAACACACCCGCTGGCATTTCCGTGCGTTCGGCGGCGCGGATGATCGCGTCCGCCACCCACTCGGCAGTCGCCATGTGCCCGCTGTGCGCCTTGAACACCACCGGGCAACCGGCGGCCAGTGCCGAAGCGGTATCGCCACCAGCGGTAGAGAATGCCAACGGAAAGTTGCTGGCGCCGAACACCGCCACCGGCCCGAGGGCGATGCGATACTGACGCAGGTCCGGGCGTGGCAACGGCTGTCGGTCCGGCAATGCCCGGTCGATGCGTGCGCCATAGAAATCGCCGCGACGCAGCACCTTGGCAAACAAGCGCAACTGGCCGCTGGTACGTCCGCGTTCACCTTGAATACGCCCGGCAGGCAACGCGGTTTCACGGCACACGGTGGCGACGAAATCGTCACCCAGTGCATCAATTTCATCAGCGATGGCATCAAGGAAGGTCGCGCGCTTTTCAGCACTGAGATTGCGGTAAACCGGGTACGCGGCATCAGCGGCTTTGGCGGCGGCATCCACTTCGGCTTCGGATGCCTGAATGAAGAATCCGGGCAGCGCTTCGCCGGTCGTTGCATCAAGGCTTTGCAGCTGCATCGTGCCGTTGGCACTGCGGCGACCGCCAATGTAGTTGTGTCCGAGAAATTGGGTCATGTCGACTCCTACAAAGGTCAGAGTGTGCGGACCTGACCGATGGCCAGCGGCTGGGCACTCTCACCGATACCGTTGACCAACGGCGCGCCGAACTCATCGAGGCTGATCTGGAAGCGATCCCCCGGCTGGGTCTTCACGCCGTCGGCAAACGACAGCGTGGCAGTGCCGAAGTAATGCACGTGGACATCACCAGGACGCAAAAACTGCGCGTATTTGAAGTGATGAAACTCAAGGTTGGCCAGGCTGTGGCACATGTTGTCTTCGCCGCTGAGAAATTCCTTCTCCCAGATCGTTTCGCCATTGCGCTTGATGCGGCTCGTGCCGACCAGGTGCGTGGGTAACTCACCGACACGCAACTCTGGCCCATAAGCGCAACTGCGCAATTTTGAATGCGCGAGATACAGGTAATTGCGCCGCTCCATGACATGGTCGGAGAACTCATTACCCAGTGCATAACCGACGCGATACGGCTGGCCATCGTCGCCAATGACGTAAAGGCCGGTCAGCTCCGGCTCTTCGCCAGCGTCTTCGGCAAACGGCGGCACCGGGAAGTCCGCACCGGGGCGTACGACGATGCTGCCGTCACCCTTGTAGAACCACTCCGGTTGCGCACCGACCTGCCCCGCCGCTGGCTTGCCACCTTCAAGCCCCCATTTGAAGATGCGCATGGTGTCGGTCATGCCGGCTTCGACTTCACCGTCATGCTGGTGCATTTTGTCCCGCGCCGATGCGCTGCCCAGATGGGTCAAACCAGTGCCGCTGATCAGGCAGTGGGCCGGGTCTTCGTGGTCCAGTGGCGGCAGGACTTTGCGTTCCTGCAACAACGTCGCGTAATCCGGTCCCGGTTCGGTGCCGCGCAAGGCGACTTCTTCTTGCAGATTGCGTTGCGCACGAATTGCCGCCAACGCCAGTTCGCGAGTGCTACGGGTATCGCGAACCCGCAGAATCTGCGCCCCGGCGACCACGCCGACCTGACGCTCGCCCTCAGTGTTTTCAAATTGAATCAAGTGCATGGTGTGCCTCCAATCAGTCAACCGAACGCCGCCCGAAAGCGGCGTTTGAAGGTCATTCGATGATGTTGAAATCGCTCAGGTACTCATCGGAGATTTCCAGGCCCAGGCCCGGTTTGTTGTCGTCGAGCTGGATGTAGCCGTTGACCGGTTGCGGCTCGCCCTTGAACACGTAGTAGAAGAGTTCGTTGCCGACTTCGACGTCGAACACCGGGAAGAACTCGGCCATCGGCGAAGCGGTGGTGGACATGGTCAGGTGGTAGTTGTGCATCTGCCCGGCATGAGGAATCACCGGCACCGACCAGGCCTCGGCCATGGCGTTGATTTTGCGCGCGGCGGTGATGCCGCCAACGCGGTTGGTGTCGTACTGGATGACGTCGACGGCGCGGCGTTCCAGCAGGTCTTTGAAGCCGTAGGAAGTGAACTCGTGCTCGCCGCCGGAGATCGGCATGATCCCCATTTTCTTCAGTTCGATGTAGCCTTCGATGTCATCGGCGATCACCGGTTCTTCAAGCCAACGCGGCTCGAACTCGGCCAGTTTCGGCAACATGCGGCGCGCATATTCCAGGGTCCAGCCCATGTAGCATTCAAGCATGATGTCGACGTCAGGGCCGGCCAGTTCACGCAAGGCACGTACTTGTTCGATGTTGCGGCGCATGCCTGCCGGGCCGTCTTTCGGGCCGTAGCCGAAGCGCATTTTCAGCGCGGTAAAACCCTGGCTCAGATAGCCCTGGGCTTCTTCGAGGAACAGGTCGAGGTTGTCGTTGGCGTAGAGCTTGGACGCGTAGGTCCAGATCTTTTCCTTGGTACGCCCGCCGAGCAGTTTGAACACGGGCTTGTTCACGGCTTTGCCCATGATGTCCCAGATCGCGATGTCGATCGCCGAGATCGCCGCCATGCCGATGCCTTTGCGTCCCCAGGCGTGGCTCTGGCGGTACATCTTCTGCCAGATGTATTCGTTGTCGAACGGGTCTTCGCCAATGGCGATCGGTGCCAGGTAAGTGTCGATGATTTCCTTGGCCACACGCGGCGCCAGGGCGCAGTTACCGATGCCGACAAGCCCGGTGTCGGTCTCGACTTCCACCACCAGCCAGCCGTGGAAACGGAACGAGCCCATGGCGTCGCCGCGTTCGAACAGGATGTCGCTGGCGTTGGTGCAGAAGTGCGCTTGAGGCGGGACGACTTTGCCTTTCCACTCGAAAACGCGGGTACGGATCGCTTTGATTTTCATGAATACAGTTCCTTGGGCTGCCGGATTCTTGTAGTTGTCGGTCGTGTGCGCAGAGCCATTGAAACGATCGGCTCCGGCATTCGATGGGCCGACTGTAGCCAGCGCCCGGGGGCTGCGGATAATCACTTATGCGTATCCGGCGATAACCTGGGGTGATAGCAAAAACCGATTAATGCATTAATCGGGTTATCAGCCGAAAAACAAAAAGATCGCAGGCTCCGGCAGCTCCTACAGAAGAATGCGATCCCCTGTAGGAGCTGCCGAAGGCTGCGATCTTTTGACACTCAGCGCTTAGTAGCTGTTGGCGCCCATTCGGCAGGCAATCTCAAACGCCTGGCGAGTCGCGCCCACATTCGCCTTGCCCTGCCCGGCAATATCGAATGCGGTGCCGTGGGCCGGGGTGGTGATCGGGATCGGCAAGCCACCCTGCACGGTTACACCACGGGAGAAGCCCATCAGTTTGATCGCGATCTGGCCCTGGTCGTGGTACATGGTCACGACCGCGTCGAAGGCACTGGCATCACCCTGGACCTTGAGGAAAATCGTGTCCCCCGGATACGGCCCTTCCGCCGCGATCCCCAGTGCCTGGGCCGAACGAACGGCTGGGCCGATGATGTCCAATTCCTCACGGCCAAACGAACCGTTGTCGCCGTTGTGCGGGTTCAAGCCGCAGACGCCGATGCGCGGTTTTTCCAGGCCGTTGCGCTTGAGCGCGGTGTCGATCAGTTGAATCGCTTCCACCACTCGTGCCTGACTGAGCAGGCCCGGGACTTCGGCCAACGCCACGTGGGAAGTCACCCGTGACGTCCACAGATTGTCGAGCACGTTGAATTCGCAGAATGGCCCGTGGAAATCCAGCAACTCGGCGAACCAGTGCAGCTCATCGTTATGCGCCATGCCGGCCATGTGCAGTGAGGTCTTGTTCAACGGCCCGAACAGGATCGCGTCGGTGGCCCCCGCTTCGGTCAGGCGCAAGGCCTGTTCCAAAGTATCGAGGCTGTAGCGACCGCCAATCACACTGGCCTCGCTGCGCGGGAATTCACCGACCGCGCCACCACGAAAGTCATAGAACAGCGGCGTGTCATCGACAAACGCTAACGACTCCAGCGATTCCACCCGACGATAAGGAAACTCGGTGCCGGCAATGCGCATGCCGCGACGCATTTCCGCTTCGTCGGCGATCAGGATGACGTTGGCCTTGCTGCGCACTTCGGGCTCGGCGAGCAGGCGTGCGATCAACTCAGGGCCAATGCCCGCCGGGTCACCCAGGACCATGGCGATAGTGGTTTTTTTCATGCTTCACTCCTCAAGGATTCAGGCCACGCCCGGTCAATGGCGCACGGCTCGCAGCGATAAACGCGCTGCGCGTTGCTGTAGAACAGTCGCTCCTGATCGGCCAGAGGCAGATCGGCGACGATGGATTTGAAACCGCTGTAGATGTCATCAAATGAACCGCACAGGCTGTCCACCGGAAAGTTGCTGGCGAACATCGCCCGATCGCTGCCGAACATGGCGATGACTTCGCGCACGATCCAGGCGTTGTCCTTGGCGCGCCAGCGTTGGCCTCCCAGCCCCAGGCCGGAAATCTTCACCTGCACGTTAGGCCACCGGGCCAGCCGCACCATCGCCAGACGCCATCCCGCCAGGCCTTCGGCAGTGCGGTCGTTGGGCAACCCGGCATGGTTGAGAATCAGGGTGATGCCGGGAAAATCCCGAGCCAGGCGTTCGGCCTCGTGCAGGTTCCACCACGGTGTCTGCAAATCGAAATGCAGGCCCAGGCCTTCCAGCGCGGCGTAACTGCGGCGCCAGTGTTCGTCGCTCATCAGGCTGCGCATATGCCCGACCTGCTCCGGCGCGGTCGGCCCGCCGGGCTTGTGGCGAACGCTGCGTACGCATTTGAAACCGGCTTGTTCGGTGAGTACATCGATAGCGTCCGGATGATCGAGCCAGGCTTGCGCAACCACGGCATTCGGCACGCCGTACCGGGCGGCCAGTTGCTCGATGAAACGGGTTTCGCCAATCGGGTCCTGCGGGTTCCATTCGGTCTCGACGTACACCGTTTGCACGACGTTGTGCGGCCCGGCATCGGCAAAGTAATCCTCGGGGAAATAGCGGCGCTTGATCGCGCTGTAGTCACCATAGCGAAACGGGATATTGGCCTGCGGCGCGAGCCACGGGTGATCGTTGATGGTCGGGTCCCAGAAGTGATGATGGGCGTCGATGATCGGGCCGCTCCATAACGGTTTAGTCATGACGCACCTCATCCAGGCTGATAAACAACGTCGCCAGTACAAACACCGCCGAGCATGCCGCGAAGAACCCCAGCACCGGGGCAAAGCCACCGGACATTTGCAGGATCACCCCCACCAGAATCGGCACCGCAATACCGCCGGTGCTGCCGGCCATGTTCATCACGCCGCCGATCAAACCGACTCGCGCCGGTGCTGCCAGTAGCGCCGGGAAGCTCCAATAGAGGCTGCCCCACATCAGGAAAAACGCGGTCATGGCCAACAACGCCACCGCCGCAAAAGGGTTGCTCAAGGTCGGCAGCAACAGGAATGCCCCCAGTGCAACCAGGCCGGAAAACGCCAGCAGGCTCTTGACCGCTACGCCGCGTTTGACGCCTTTGCGGATCAACCCGTCGCAGAGGAATCCACCGGTTAACGAACCCAGCGCACCACAGACGAAAATCACAAATGTCGCCGCACCAATGCCCTTGATATCAAAGCCGCGAGCCTGGGACAGATAGCTCGGCCCCCAGGTCAGCAGACCGAAATACACCATCGCCCAACTGGCCCGGCCGATCAGCAAACCGCTCAGGGAACGGGTGGCGATGCCCAGGCCTTTGACCGGTGCGCGTGCGGCTTCGGCGGCCGGCGTGGCGCGTCCAGCGTTGATCTTTTCCATCTCCAGTTCATTGACCTGTGGATGGCTGGCCGGGTCATCGCGCAGATAACGCCGCGCCAGCCAGGCCAGGGCCAGGGTCGCGACGCCAGCGATCACAAACGCCAAGCGCCAGGAATCGAGGGAGGCAATCAGATAGGCAATGATCAACCCGCCCAACGCCACACCCAACGGGCTGCCGCTGTCCATCAACACCGCGCCGCGACTGCGCTCACTGGGCGCCAGCCACAGGGAAATCAACTTGCCGCCGGACGGGAACAAAGGCGCTTCCGAAGCGCCCAGCGCCACGCGGGCAAACAGCAACGACAAGCCACCGGAGGCAAACGCCGCCAACACCTGGAACGTGCCCCATAACCCGGTGGACCAACTGATCACGCGGTGCGGGCCAAAGCGGTCGATCATCCAGCCGCCGGGAATCTGCAACAGCGCATAGGCCCAGAAAAAACTGCTGAGGATCAGGCCTTGCATGCTCGGCGACAGGGAAAATTCATGAGCGATGGTTGGCATCGCGATGGACAGCGACACCCGGTCGATCAGGTTGACCATGGTCAGCGCGAAGATGATCGCGAAGATCCGCCAGCGCACATTGCTGGCCTTGGCGGTGGTGGCCTGCGGGACAGCGGCGGCGGACGGAGCTTCTGCGCCGGTCATATGCAGGGAAGCACTGGGACGAGCCATGGTGCGTACCTCGTTTTATTATTTTTGTGGAGACTGCAGCGCCGCTTCACGGCGACGTTTGTAAGCACTATCGAAGGCTCAGTGATAACCGTCTAATCAAAACTTGAAATAAGGCGATAGCCTCGGGTTATGTCATGCCGTGCTTTCAATGACCTTTCAGCCACAGAATTCAACCCGTAGCAGCTGGCGAAGCCTGCGTTCGGCTGCGAAGCCGTCGTGAAATCAGGGGCACGCGTTATTTCAAGAAGAGCTCGCATACAAAATATCTGACAGCCCCCCGAACGCAGGCTTCGCCAGCTGCTACAGACTTTCACCAACACAGCTTTAGCCCAAGGTATAACCCCAGGCTATCGGTGTATGTATTGTTTTGACTAGACGCGGCGACGGCACGTTCCCACACTCAGGCCAGGCTTGCGGCTTTACCGCGCAGACAAGTCACTCATAACAACTACAAAAAACGAGGCTCTTCCATCATGCGAAATGCATTCGTCCGTCGCACATCCCGTCTGTTTCTTGGTTGCACCCTGGTCGCCGCCGGCGCCCTTCCCGCTCTGGCTCACGCCTGGCAACCGGACAAGAATGTCGAAATCGTCGTTGCCGGTGGCCCCGGTGGCGGTACCGACCAACTCGGCCGCCTGATCCAGTCGATCATCACCACCCACAAGCTGCTCGACGTCAACACCATCGTCCTCAACAAGGGCGGCGGTAACGGCGCCGAAGCGTTCCTCGACATGAAGATGAACAAGGGCGATGCCGAGAAACTGGTGATCGGCACCAACAACATTTACCTGCTGCCGCTGGTGTCCAAGCTCGGCTACCAATGGCAGGAGCTGACACCGATTGCCGCCGTGGCCGAGGACGACTTCATTCTCTGGAGCTACAAAGGCGCGCCGTGGAAAGACGCAAAAACTTTCTACGAAGCGGTCAAGGCTGACCCGTCGAATCTGCGCATGGGCGGTAGCCAATCCAAGGATGTCGACCAGACCCTGACCCTGCTACTGAACCAGACCACCAACAGCAAACTGGTGTACATCCCGTTCAAAAGCGGCAGCGAAGCCGCCACCCAACTGGCCGGCAAACACATCGCCGCCAACGTCAACAACCCCAGCGAAAGCATCAGCCAATGGCGCGGTGATCAGGTCGAACCGCTCTGCGTCTTCAGTAAAGAGCGTATGGCCTACACTGAAAAAGTCGCCGGCGACAAATCCTGGGCCGATGTTCCGACCTGTCATGAACAAGGCCTGGGCATCGATCAATACCGCTTCCCGCGCACCGTATTCATGCCCGGCGATATCAGCGCCGAACAACGGGCGTTCTATGTCGAGCTGATGCGTAAAGTCACGCAGACCGATGAGTTCAAGGCCTACGTCAAACAGAACGCGTTGGTGCCGACCTTCCTCGAAGGCGAACCGTTGACCGCCTACATCGAAAAAGACACCGCCCGCGTCACCCCGGTGTTCAAAGAAGCCGGCTGGCTGAAAAACTGACGTTGCCAGGGCCGCTCGCCCACGGGCGGCCGTCACCTGCTGGAGGTGTTTGATGTCCCATTCTTCGGATTCACCGGCGCTGGTCGGCACCCGTTGGGTCGAACTCGGCCTGACGCTGTTCACCACCCTGATCGGCGCCGTGGTGATGTTCGGCAGTGTCGAACAAGGCATCGGCTGGGGTGATGCCGGCCCCGAGCCGGGTTACTTCCCGTTCTACATCGGCCTGCTGCTGAGCGCCGCAAGCGTTGCCAATGGCGTGCTGACGCTGGTGCGCTGGCAAGCGTTGAGCGTGGCCTTCGTCAATCGCGATGCCTTCAGGCAAGTGTTGTCGGTGTTCGTGCCGATTGCGCTGTTTGTCGCGGCCATGCCGTTCACCGGTATTTACCTGGCTTCGGCGGCATTCATTGCCTGGTTCATGTGGCGTGACAAGGTCCGCGCCAAGCCTTACGGCAAGTTGATGATCGCCAGCGTGTCCCTCGGTGCGGTGCTGGCCAGTTACCTGATTTTCGCATTGTGGTTCAAGGTGCCGCTGGATGCCGGCCCAATGGGCGACTGGATTGCCCTGGCCGGGAGAAACTTCAAATGAGCGAATTCGATTCCCTGTTGCAAGGCATGAACCTGATCCTCACCCCAGGCCATATCGGCCTGATGGTGGTCGGCGTGCTGCTGGGCATTCTGGTCGGCGTTTTGCCTGGCCTCGGTGCCCCCAATGGCGTGGCGTTGTTGCTGCCACTGACGTTCACCATGTCGCCGGTGTCGGCGATCATCCTGCTGTCGTGCATGTATTGGGGCGCGTTGTTCGGCGGCTCAATCACCTCGATTCTGTTCAACATACCCGGTGAGCCCTCATCGGTGGCAACCACCTTCGACGGCTATCCGATGGCCCGCGAAGGACGTGCTGCCGAGGCGTTGACCGCTGCATTCAGCTCGGCGTTGATCGGTGCGCTGTGCGGGGTGTTGTTGCTGACGTTCCTGTCGACCAAAATCGCCGCGTTCGCCATGTCATTCAGCTCGCCGGAGTTTTTCGCGGTGTACCTCTTGGCGTTCTGCACCTTCATCGGCATGAGCAAGAACCCACCGCTGAAAACCGTGGTGGCGATGATGATCGGTTTCGCCATGGCGGCGGTCGGCATGGACACGGTTTCCGGCAACCTGCGCCTGACCTTCGACCAACCCATCCTGATGACCGGCATCAGTTTTGAAGTCGCGGTGATTGGCCTGTTCGGCATTGGCGAAATTCTCTGCACCGTCGAAGAAGGACTGGTATTTCGTGGTGAGCACGCACGCATTACACCCATGGTAATTTTGCGCACGTGGGCGAAATTGCCGCGCTACTGGTGGACCATCGTACGCAGCACCCTGGTCGGTTGCTGGATGGGCATTACCCCCGGTGGCCCGACCGCTGCGTCGTTCATGAGCTACAGCCTGGCGCGGCGTTTTTCGAAGAACCGCGACAACTTTGGCAAAGGTGAAATCGAAGGCGTGATCGCCCCGGAAACCGCCGACCACGCCGCCGGCACCAGCGCCCTGCTGCCGATGCTGACCCTGGGCATTCCCGGTTCGGCCACCGCAGCGGTGATGCTTGGCGGCTTGATGATCTGGGGCCTGCACCCTGGGCCGACGTTGTTCGTCGAGCAACACGATTTTGTCTGGGGCCTGATTGCCAGCATGTACCTGGGCAACGTGGTCAGTCTGATCGTGGTCTTGGCCACCGTGCCGCTGTTCGCTTCGATCCTGCGCATTCCGTTCTCGATCATCGCGCCGATCATCATCATGGTCTGCGCCATCGGTGCGTACTCGGTGCACAACTCGTTCTTCGACGTGGTGCTGATGCTGGGCTTCGGTGCGCTGGGTTATCTGTTCAAGAAACTCGGTTACCCGATTGCTCCGCTGGTATTGGCGGCGGTGCTGGGCGACAAAGCGGAAGATGCGTTCCGTCAGTCGATGCTGTTTTCTGACGGGCAACTGGGCATTTTCTGGTCCAACCCCCTGGTGGGCAGCCTGACCACGGCCGCACTGCTGATGCTGTTCTGGCCTCTGATTTCCAAGGCGCTGGGTGCGCTGTTGGGCTTGCGCAAATCGCCTGTCGCCAAGGCAAAATCGGTGCTGTGACACAGCAATGCTGGCAACGCCTGACATTTGTTGTCAGGCTTGCCACAGACTTTTCTGCGAGCGCGGCCCATGACCCGAATTCCTGTTGCCAATGTCATCCACAGTCGACTGCGTCTGCGCCAATTGCGGCTGATGCTGGCGTTGCAGGAATTCGGTTCATTGCGTCGCGCTGCCGATCACATCGGCATGACCCAACCTGCCGCCACCAAAATGCTCCATGAAGCCGAGGATTTGCTCGGTGTCGAACTCTTCGAACGCCTGCCCCGAGGCATGCGTTCCACCCCGTTCGGGGAAACCGTCATTTACTACGCGCGCATGGTCTTCGCCGAACTCAGCGGCATGCGCGAAGAACTGGTCGCGCTTGAATCCGGCAACCTTGGCCGGGTCGCGGTCGGTGCGATTCCGGCGCTGGCTTCGGGGTTGCTGACACGCACCATCGCGACCTTGAAACAAAGCCATCCGCGCTTGTCCATGAGCATTCAGGTCGACACCAGCGACGTGCTGGTGCAGGCGTTGTTGCAGGATCAACTGGACATCGTGCTGGGACGAATCCCCGCCGGTGCCCGCGCCGAAGAATTGCTCTTCGACAGCCTCGGCGAAGAAGCCTTGTGCGTGATTGCCGGTGCTCAACATCCGTTGGCGAAAGCCACGCAACTGAGTTGGGCCGAATTGCAGAACATGACCTGGGTCTTGCAACAGCATCCAAGCCCAATGCGCGCGATCATCAATCAGGTGTTCCACAACGCGCGGGTAGACATCCCCAGCAGCATCGTCGAAACCACTTCGATCATGACCTTGCTGTCGCTGATACAGCAGACCGACATGCTTGGCGTCACACCGGTGTCGGTGGTTGAGGACTATCCCGGTCGGGACTTGCTGGCCGTGCTGCCGATCAAGTTCGAAGCACGCTTGCCACCGTATGGTTTGATCACGCGCCGGCATCGAATCCAGTCATCGGCGATGCAGGCCTTCATGAACTCGGTGCGGGCAGAACATGCGTTGAACAAATGAAAAAAGGCCCGGAGCAATGCTCCGGGCCTTTTCAGGGTCACGCCGTTTTACGGAACACAAACACCAGGCCGACGATGATCAACAGCATGCCCAGCATGCTCAACGTTGCCAGACGATTGCCGAAAAACAGGTAATCCATCACCGCCGTCACCGCGGGCACCAGGTAGAACAGGCTGGTGACATTCACCAGATTGCCCCGGGCAATCAAGCGGTAAAGCAGCAACGTCGCCAGCACCGACACCACCAGCCCCATCCACAAAACCGGCACGATAAACCCGACGCTGTGCTCGAAGTGAAACGGCTGGAACGGCACGAAGATCCCACACAGCAACAGCCCGGCGAGGTACTGCACCGGCAGCGTGCCGAGGGGGTTATCGGTGATGCGCTTTTGCATGATCGAACCGAACGTCATGCTCGCCAGCGCCAGCAATCCGAAGAGCATCCCGGCCATCGACATGCCGGCCAGACCGATGCCCTGGTAAACCACCATGATCAACCCCGCCAAACCCAGCGACAGGCCAAACATCCGGCTCCAGGAACGCTGGCGCTCCATCAGCACCACGGTGAGGATAGGTTGCACGCCCATGATCGTTGCCATGACACCCGGTGTGACTTTCAAATCCAGGGCCAGCAGATAGAAAATCTGATAGGCCCCCAACAACACCACACCCGTGGCCATCGCATACAGCATCGGCCTGCCGCCCTTGGGCAATTTCAGTTTGAACAACGGCACCAGCAGCACCAGACCGCACAAGGCAATGACGAAGCGAAACAACAGAAACGCAAAGGGTGATGCGTGGGCCAGGCCCCATTTGGAGAAGATCGCCCCGCTGCTCCACAGCAGGACGAACAGGCTCGTGGACGCCGCCGCGAGCGCGGTTTTTTTCGAAAGGACAAACATGAATACCACCTGTAGTCAGGCAAATAGCCAATTCAGTCAAAGCTGAAATTCAGTTGTTTTTCAGGTGTGCGCGGGGTTCAGCAGAAACGCTGATCAGCCCGAAACGCCAACACCCGGCGGCGAGACCACCGCGCAAACCGGCGTGCGACTGACAGGAGGGGGGTAATGACTGATCTGCCCCGGCTGCTGATTCCCGCACGGCACGACGCCAGCGTTGACCGCTGAATCGACTACCGCGTTGATGTGGGATGCAGGCATTGGGCTGATCTTTATTGGGGGGATAAAAAAGTGAGTCCTGAAACTCACTGAGCGTCGACTATAACCACGCGCCGACACGGTTTGCAATGACTTGGTCAAAGGGCCATTCAGTTACACCGCGATGCAACCTGTAGCATTGGGATATATCCGTTCTTATGACTCTCATCACCCAAACAACCAATACCCCAACAACGCCAACACCACCGCAGCCAACACAGGCCGCAGCACTCGGTAAGCCTTGGGATTGCTGCGTTTCCACTGTTTGACTGCGCCACTGAACTTGTCGCTGGCGTTCTTGCTCCAGGCGTAAGCCTGATTGATTCCGCCTACCCGTTCATCATCAAGGTTTTGTGGTGCGGTGGCGCGGCCCAGGAAAGCGCTGATCGAACGGTTGATGCGAGTCATCAATCGATTGCTCAGGGGACGCTCGATATCGCAGAACAGGATGACCCGAGTCTTGTTGGTTTCGTTCTTGACCCAGTGCACATAGGTCTCGTCGAACATCACGTCTTCGCCGTCGCGCCAGGCATATTCCTGACCGTCGACGAAGATGCGGCAATCGTCGGAATTGGGGGTCGACAGGCCCAAGTGATAACGCAGGGAACCGGCAAACGGGTCGCGATGCGGGTTGAGATGGCTGCCGCCCGGAAGCAGCGCAAACATCGCGCCTTTGACATTGGGAATGCTGCTGACCAGCTCCACTGTTTTCGGGCACAGCAGCTCTGCCGAGGGCAAGGGTTTGTCGTACCACTTGAGATAGAAACGCTTCCAGCCTTTCTTGAAGAACGAGCCGAACCCGGCGTCGTTGTTTTTCTCGGCGGCGCGGATATACCCCTCGTCGAACAGGTGCATCGCTTCGTCGCGAATGGCTTCCCAATTGTTCTTGAGCACATCCAGTTCAGGAAACCGGCTGCGGTCCAGATAGGGTTTTGAAGGCACGCCGGAGAACAGGTACATCAAGGCGTTGTAGGGGGCAAACAACGCCGAGTGGTTGACGAACTGACGCAGGACCGGCAAACGAGCCTTGCCACGTAAATGCACATAGAGGGTACTGCCCAGAAACAGCAGCAACAACGACGCCTTCGCGGCAAAGGAAAAGGTCATCAACAACTCCTTGGTAATAAACACGTTGCACAACGCCATTTACCCGGCGTCGCAGCGCCATGATAAACATTACCCACCAAGGGAAAAAACCGCCTGAGCCAACATTCAGTGTTAACAATTGCGCAACAAAGCCATTGTTAACAGAACGGGCCTGAACGCCGGCTGACGTAAATCAGCCTTGATGGAGAAGGCTTGTGCCCCTTCTCCACCATCACCCGAATACCCAGGTTTACTGCTGGTTCTCCTGCTCGGTAAACAGATCGCTGAACAGCATGCTCGACAAGTAACGCTCCCCAGAGTCCGGCAGAATCACCACGATGGTTTTACCCTGCATTTCCGGGGTTTCGGCCAACCGCACCGCCACCGCCATCGCTGCGCCGCAGGAAATGCCGCACAGAATGCCCTCTTCCTGCATCAATCGCAGGGCCATGGCCTTCGATTCTTCGTCGCTCACCAGTTCCACGCGGTCCACGATCGACAGGTCGAGGTTCTTCGGCACAAAACCGGCACCGATACCCTGGATCTTGTGGGGGCTCGGCTTGATTTCCTGCCCGGCCAGCGACTGGGTAATCACCGGCGAAACGGCCGGTTCTACCGCCACCGAAAGAATCGGTTTGCCCTGGGTATTCTTGATATACCGCGACACACCGGTAATGGTTCCACCTGTTCCGACACCCGATACCAAAACATCCACCGCGCCATCGGTATCGTTCCAGATTTCCGGACCGGTGGTTTTTTCATGAATGGCCGGGTTTGCAGGGTTATCGAACTGTGACGGCATGAAATAAGTGGACGGATCGCTGGCGACGATTTCCCCGGCCTTTTCGATGGCACCCTTCATCCCTTTGGCCGGCTCGGTCAACACCAACTCCGCGCCCAGCGCCTTGAGCACCTTGCGTCGCTCGATGCTCATCGATGCCGGCATGGTCAGCATCAATTTATAGCCTCGTGCGGCGGCAACGAAGGCCAGGCCAATACCGGTATTACCCGACGTGGGTTCGACAATGGTCATGCCCGGCTTGAGTTTACCGGTGCTTTCGGCATCCCAGATCATGTTGGCGCCGATGCGGCACTTGACCGAATAACCGGGGTTACGCCCCTCGATCTTGGCCAGGATGGTCACCCCGCGCGGGGCAATCCGGTTGATCTGCACCAGCGGTGTATTGCCGATGGAATGGGCGTTGTCAGCAAAAATACGGCTCATGGCTGGGTCCTTAACGACAGCATTGAAATAGGGCATCAAGGTAAGCCTCTTGCCCGTAGGCGTCCAGTCAGGTCGAACGTCCGGTTGCCGGCGCAGTCAATGGCTTTAGATCGCCAGAGATTTACCACTATGAAACGTCGATACCGCTGGCCGCTATGGACCCTCGCCGGCCTCGTTGTGGTGCTGATTGCCCTGCACTTCGCGTTGCCGTACCTGGTGCGTGACTACCTGAACGACAAACTGGCGAACATGGGTGACTATCGCGGCCAGATTGTCGATGTGGACCTGGCCCTGTGGCGCGGCGCCTACAAAATCAACGGACTGAAAATCGTCAAGGTCGATGGCAAAGTCCCCGTGCCGTTCGTCAATGCACCGCTGATCGACCTCTCGGTCAGCTGGCATTCGCTCTGGTACGACCATGCCGTGGTCGCCGAAGTCCAGTTCATCAAGCCTGAAGTGAACTTCGTCGACGGTGGCGCCAACAAACAGAACTCCCAAACCGGCCAGGGCACCGACTGGCGCGCCCAACTGGGCAAATTGTTGCCGATCACTTTGAACGAGGTGCGGATCAATGACGGCAAGATCACCTTCCGCAACTTCAATTCCAAACCACCCGTGAACATGAATGCCACAAATGTCGACGCCAGCATTTTCAACCTGACCAACGTGGTCGACACCAAAGGCAAGCGCGACGCCCGTTTTGAAGGCAAAGCCCTTCTGCTGGGGCATGCACCACTGGAAACCACCGCCACGTTCGATCCCCTGAGCAACTTCGAAGACTTCGAATTTCGCATGCGGGCCAAGGATATCGAGCTCAAACGCATGAACGACTTCGCTTCCGCCTATGGCAAGTTCGACTTCAACGCCGGCCACGGCGATGTGGTCATCGAAGCCGAAGCCAACAAAGGCCGACTCAAGGGCTACATCAAACCGCTGTTGCGTGACGTCGATGTATTCAACTGGCAGCAAGATGTGGAAAACAAAAATAAAGGACTATTTCGTTCCGTGTGGGAAGCTCTGGTCGGTGGCACCGAAACCGTTCTGAAGAATCAGGGCAAAAACCAGTTCGCGACGCGGGTCGAACTCAGCGGCAGTGTGCATCAAAGCGATATCAGCGCGTTCGAAGCGTTTTTGCAGATTTTACGCAATGGTTTCGTCCAGGCGTTCAATGCGCGGTATGAACGACCGAAACCGGAGGCCGACTGAGTCAAGATGTGACGCTCCATTCAGAGACTGAATAAGCCGTCTGCGTTCACAGTCGACCGGGCAGCGCGTTATAGTCGGGGCTGACCATTTATTGCGCCCCGCCCTGCCTCGTTCAGGTCGGCGTTACCGTTCGAGGATTAGCAGATGAAGTTCGAAGGCACCCAGGCCTACGTCGCCACCGATGACCTGAAGCTGGCGGTCAACGCCGCCATCACCCTGGAGCGGCCGCTGCTGGTCAAGGGCGAACCGGGCACCGGCAAGACCATGCTCGCCGAGCAATTGGCCGAATCCTTTGGTGCCAAGCTGATTACCTGGCACATCAAATCCACCACCAAGGCCCATCAAGGCCTGTACGAGTACGATGCGGTCAGCCGCCTGCGCGATTCGCAACTGGGCACGGAAAAAGTCCACGATGTTCGTAACTACCTGAAAAAAGGCAAGCTCTGGGAAGCCTTCGAATCCGATGAGCGGGTGATCCTGCTGATCGACGAAATCGACAAGGCCGACATCGAGTTCCCGAACGACCTGCTGCAAGAACTCGACAAGATGGAGTTCTACGTTTACGAGATCGACGAGACCATCAAGGCCAAGAAACGCCCGATCATCATCATTACCTCCAACAACGAGAAAGAGCTACCGGACGCCTTCCTGCGTCGCTGCTTCTTCCACTACATCGCCTTCCCCGACCGCACCACCCTGCAAAAAATTGTCGACGTGCACTATCCGGACATCAAGAAAGACCTGGTCAGCGAAGCGCTGGACGTGTTCTTCGACGTGCGCAAAGTGCCGGGCCTGAAGAAAAAGCCTTCGACCTCCGAGCTGGTGGACTGGCTGAAGCTGCTGATGGCCGACAACATCGGCGAAGCGGTGCTGCGCGAGCGCGATCCGACCAAAGCCATCCCGCCGCTGGCCGGCGCCTTGGTGAAGAACGAACAGGACGTGCAACTGCTGGAGCGTCTGGCGTTCATGAGCCGTCGCGGCAGTCGATAAGAGGCTGATGCCATGCTGCTCAACCTCTTCAATGAAATGCGCGCAGCCAAGGTGCCGGTCTCGGTGCGTGAACTGCTCGACCTGATCAACGCGCTGAAACAGCGCGTGACCTTCGCCGACATGGACGAGTTTTACTACTTGTCCCGGGCAATCCTGGTGAAGGACGAAAAGCATTTCGACAAGTTCGACCGGGCCTTTGGTGCCTATTTCAACGGCCTGGAAAAACTCGACGATCACCTGCAAGCGCTGATCCCGGAAGACTGGCTGCGCAAGGAATTCGAGCGCTCCCTGACCGACGAAGAGCGCGCGGCGATCCAGTCCCTCGGTGGCCTGGACAAGCTGATCGAAGAATTCAAGAAGCGCCTGGAGGAACAGAAGGAACGCCACGCCGGCGGCAACAAATGGATCGGTACCGGCGGCACCAGCCCCTTCGGCTCCGGTGGTTTCAACCCGGAAGGCATACGGGTCGGCGACGCCGGCAAGCGCCAGGGCAAGGCCGCCAAAGTCTGGGACCAGCGCGAGTACAAGAACCTCGACGACTCGGTGGAGCTGGGTACGCGCAACATCAAGGTCGCCCTGCGCCGCTTGCGCAAATTTGCCCGTCAGGGTGCGGCGGAAGAACTGGACATCGATGGCACCATCGACCACACCGCCAAGGACGCCGGTCTGCTGAACATCCAGATGCGACCGGAGCGACGCAACACCGTCAAACTGTTGCTGCTGTTCGACATCGGCGGCTCGATGGATGCGCACGTAAAGATTTGCGAAGAGTTGTTCTCGGCCTGCAAGACCGAGTTCAAGCATTTGGAGTACTTCTACTTCCACAACTTCATTTATGAATCGGTGTGGAAGAACAACATGCGTCGCACGTCCGAGCGCACCTCGACCATGGACCTGCTGCACAAGTACGGCGCCGACTACAAAGTGATTTTCATCGGTGACGCCGCCATGGCCCCCTATGAAATCACCCAGGCGGGCGGCAGCGTCGAGCACTGGAACGAAGAAGCCGGTTACGTGTGGATGCAGCGGTTCAAGGAGAAGTACAAGAAGCTCATCTGGATCAACCCGTATCCGAAGGACACCTGGGGCTATACCTCGTCGACCAATATCGTGCGGGACTTGATTGACGACCAGATGTATCCGCTGACCCTTCGGGGATTGGAGGAAGGGATGCGGTTTCTTTCCAAGTAACCGAATGACGGCCTCAAAGATCGCAGCCTGCGGCAGCTCCTACAGAGATCGGTGTAGGAGCTGCCGCAGGCTGCGATCTTTTGATCTTCAACGCGTAAAACGCTGCAAATACTCGACCTGTTCACGATGGGCCACATCCTGCACCACCGGCCGCAACCGCACCTGCGCCCCCGGCAAACACTGCGCCAATCGCGCCAGCGCCAACGGCGTCAACGCCCCCAGTCGTGGATAGCCACCAATGGTCTGCCGGTCATTGAGCAACACAATCGGTTGCCCGTCCGGTGGCACTTGAACGGCACCCAACGGAATGCCCTCGGAAATCATCGGTTTACCCTGATACTGCAACGCCGTGCCCAGCAGACGAATGCCCATCCGGTCGGCGCGGCTGTCGAGGCACCATTGGCTGTTGAACGCATCGAACAGGCTCTGCCCGCTGAACTCACCGATTTGCGCACCGAGGACCAGGTCCAACGGCGCATCAAGATTCAGATTTGGCCGCTGGTCTGCAGTCAGCTCCCGCAGCAACATCACCGAATTGCCCGAATAGCTCAAACCCGCGCCTTTGCTCAGCGCCCGGCCCATGCCATCCAGCCCGCCGAGTTCTTCGCGGACCACCGTCGCGCTGCTGCCCAACACCTTCGGCGCATCGAACCCGCCCGGTGCCGCCAGATACGAACGTGCGCCCAGTAACGGCTGGGTGAACTGCAAACACTGACCTTTGTGCAGTCGGAAACTGCGCCACGGTGCGAGCGCCTCGCCGTCCACTTGAGCGCCCAGGTCCGCCCCGGCCAGCGCCAGCACGCAGTCGTCCTCGGCCACCACGGTGAACCCGCCGAGGGTGATTTCGATCGCGGGCGCATCCAGCCCGTTGCCCAGCAGCCAGTTGGCCCACGACATCGAGCGCCAATCAGCCGCGCCGCCCTGTGTCACGCCCAGATGCCGCACGCCGAATCGACCGGCATCCTGCAACAGGCACAGCGGCGTACTCGCTTCAATCATCAACCGGCTCATGCCTGGGCCTCCAAAGGTGTGTCGTCGCCACCCAGATTGATGAACTCGGCATGACCGACAGCCTCAAACCGCACAGTGTCACCCGGTTGCATCAAGCTGTAGCCATCGCGGTTGCGGTCGAACAATTTTGCCGGTGTGCGGCCGATCAGGTTCCAGCCCCCTGGTGAGACCACCGGGTAAGCTGCCGTCTGTCGTTCAGCGATGCCGACACTGCCAGCGGCGACTTTCTTGCGTGGCGTGTTCAGGCGCGGTGCGGCCAACACTTCTTCCACGAGCCCCATGAACGCAAAGCCCGGCGCAAAACCCAGGGCAAACACCTGATACTCACGCTCGCTGTGACGACGGATCACCTCCTCCACCGCCACCCCACTGCGCTGCGACAACAGGCTCAGCTCTGGGCCGACGCTCAAGTCGTACCACACGGGCAGCACGTGACAGGTGCCGCGAGTGCGCGCATTGGGCGACAGGTCGATCAACGCGTCAGCGATCAACTCCCGCGCCTGTGCCGGGCTCAAAGCGTTCAGGTCGTAATGCACCATCAATGTCGTATAGGACGGCACCAGATCGATCAAATGTTCAGCAAACGCCGCCCGCAGACTTTCGCTGGCCGCGAGCATCCACGGCATGTTGGCTTCGGCTATCTCATCGAACAGGCGCACCATCAGGCAATCGAGCGCGACCACTTCCACCCGCAGTTTCATGACGCGCTCTGCTGGTTCAAGGCTTGGCGGATGCGTTGTACGGCGGCCACCGAACTGGCGTTGTCGCCGTGCACGCAAAGGGTGTTGGCCTGCAAATGCAGGGCACTGCCGTCGCTGGCGGTGAGATTGTCGCCACGAGCAATGGTCAGCGCCTGATCGATGATTTTTTCCGGATCGTGATGCACCGCACCCGGCAGCTGTCGCGAGACCAGCATGCCCGCGCTGTCGTAGGCGCGATCGGCGAAGGCCTCGAACCACAGGGTCACGCCATATTCATCGCCCAATTGCTGCGCGGCGCTGTTGTCCTTGGTCGCCATCAGCATCAATGGCAGGTTGCGGTCATAGGACGCCACGGCTTGCAGCACGGCGCGCAATTGCGCCGGGTTGGCCATCATGTCGTTGTACATCGCACCGTGGGGTTTGACGTAGCTCACCCGACCGCCCTGAGCCCGGCAAATGCCGTCGAGGGCGCCGATCTGGTAATGCAGAATGTCCTGAAGTTCCTGGGTGGCGTAGGCCATGGAGCGGCGGCCGAACCCCACCAGATCCTGATAGGCCGGATGCGCGCCAATCTGCACGCCATGGCTCAGGGCCAGGCTGACGGTCTTGCGCATGATGCTCGGGTCACCGGCGTGAAAGCCGCAGGCGATGTTGGCGCAATCGATGAAGGGCATGACCTCGGCGTCCAGACCCATGGTCCAGTTGCCGAAGCTCTCGCCGATGTCGCAGTTCAATAGCAGGCGGCTCACGATGAACACTCCTGTAGGTTTTATTCTTTTTAGCTGCGGGACATATCTGTCAGACAGGCCCGCAGGTTATCAGTTACTGGGCGTCGAGTTGCTTGCCACGGGTTTCCGGCAGGCTCAGGGCCGCCAGAATCACCACGCCGTAGGACACTGCCGCGAAGGCACCGATGCCCACGCTCAGCGGCACGGTCTGGCTGAGCAGGCCAATCAACAGGGGAAACAACGCCGCCAGCGCCCGGCCGATGTTGTAGCAAAAACCCTGGCCCGAGCCGCGAATGCGCGTCGGGAACAACTCGGTCAGGAACGCACCCATGCCACTGAAAATCCCCGAAGCGAAGAAGCCCAGCGGAAAGCCCAGCCACAGCATCACGCCGTTACTGACCGGCAGTTGGGTGTAGAGCAGCACGATGGTGAACGAACCCACCGCGAACAGAATGAAGTTTTTCTTGCGACCGAGGATGTCAGTCAAATAAGCGCTGATGACATAGCCGACGTAGGAACCGACGATCACCATCGCCAGATAACCGCCAGTGCCGAGTACGCTCAAGCCGCGTTCGTTCTTCAGGAAAGTCGGCAGCCAGGACGTGATCGCGTAGTAACCGCCCAGCGCACCGGTGGTCAGCAGCGAAGCACGAATCGTGGTGAAGAGCATGCCGGGGGCGAAGATCTCGTAGAACTTCGACGGGTTACTCGCTTCTTGTTTGGCCTTGGCTTCGCGGTAGATTTCCGGGTCTTTCACCAAGCGACGGACAAAGATCACGAAAATCGCCGGCACGATGCCAAGGATGAACAGCGCCCGCCAGGCATCTTCCGGTGGTAATACCGAGAACAACAGCGCGTACAGAATCGCCGTCAGCCCCCAACCGAGCGCCCAACCGGATTGCACCATGCCAACAGCCTTGCCACGGTCCTGGGCGCGAATCACTTCGCCGATCAGCACCGCGCCGGCCGTCCATTCACCGCCGAAACCAAAGCCCATCAGCGTGCGGGCGATCAACAGTTGTTCGTAGTTCTGCGCGAACCCGCAGAGGAAGGTGAAGAAGGCAAACCACAACACCGTCAGTTGCAAGGTGCGCACCCGGCCGATGCGGTCGGAGAGAATGCCCGCCACCCAGCCACCAATGGCCGAAGCGATCAACGTACTGGTATGGATCAAGCCGGCCTGGCCGGTGGTGATGCCCCACATGGCAATCAGGGTCGGCACCACGAAGCTGAGCATCTGGGTGTCCATGCCGTCCAGGCCTTAGCCGATCTTGCAGCTCCAGAAGGTGCGGCGTTCCTGCTGATTGATGTTGCGATACCAGTCGAAAGGTCCCGGACGGGCCGAGGCTTTCGAGACGAAGGGGGTGTCGGGCGCACTCATGGCAAATCTCCGCGCTGATTTTATTGGTATTGTTCTGAGCCCCGACGACGCCTATCGTGGGAACCGGATGCGTCGATTTTTGGTCGCGCCGCCCTGCCCCGTCCAACTAATAAAACCCCGTCCTAGCCATAAGAAAAACTTGATCCCATGAACCTGAAGTTCCTCGAGACCTTTGTCTGGGTCGCCCGACTCAAGAGTTTTCGCCTGACCGCCGACAAGCTCTTCACCACCCAGGCGTCGATTTCCAGCCGCATCGCCGTGCTCGAAAGCGAGCTGGGGGTGAAGCTGTTTCTGCGTGATTCGCGCGGCGTGAGCCTGACGCCCGAAGGCTTGAAAGTGCTCGATTACGCCGAGCAGATGATGGACACCATGCAGGCGCTCAAGCAGTCGATCGAAACCCGTTCGAGCAAGGCCGGGCGCATACGCATCGGCGTGATGGACACGGTGATCCACACCTGGCTCAGCCCGTTGGTGGCGCAGATGACGGATCACTATCCGCTGGTGGAAATCGAATTGGTGGCCGATACCTCGCTGAACCTCTGCGATCAGCTGCAAAAAGGCTTCCTCGATGTGATCCTGCAAACCGACCTGCTGCGTCAGGAAAGTGTGCGCAGCCTGGAACTGGCAAGTCATCCGATGGGCTGGATCGTTGCCAGCAACTCCCTCTACAACCGTGAGTATTCGGGCATCGCTGATCTGGCGAACGAACGAATCATCACCTACTCGAAAAACTCTCACCCACACCAGGAAGTGCTGGCGCTGATGCAGGCCAATGGCGTGACCGCGCCGCGCCTGAACTGCGTGAACTCGGTGTCGGCGATTACCCGGTTGCTGCGTGACGGCTTTGGCATTGGCGCGTTGCCGCCGGTGCTGGTGGCCGAAGAATTGGCGCGCGGGGAATTGACCTTGCTGGATATCGATCAGCGGCCACCGGACTTGCAGGTGGTGGTGTCGTGGCGGGTGGGCGTTGAGTGGGTCGAGGAAATTGTGGCGTTGTGTCAGCAGGTGCTGGAAGGGTATGCGCGGAAGGTTGGTGAGAATTACATCGTGTTGAATCGTTGAAAATCAAAAGATCGCAGCCTGCGGCAGCTCCTACAGGGGAACGCGTCGGGGGCGGATCCCTGTAGGAGCTGCCGAAGGCTGCGATCTTTTGATGTTGATCTTACAACCCGCGCAAATCGCGCTCTTCAATCGGCCGGCTCTGGCGCAGGCGTTTGCCGCCCAGCACCACCCAGTCGATCAGCCGGAACAGGCACTCGATCCCGAACGACAGCAGCAACGCGCCGCTCATGCCCCAGATCATCGCTTCCGGGGTCAGCAGGATCTGGTAGCTGTAGCCATTCCAGGTTTCCTTGCGGATGTCCGGGTCGGCCGCCAGCACCACTTGCAGGAACCGGATGTACCACGGGCCTTGCATCGCCTGGAACTGTTTATCCAGCGCCACCTGGCGGGTCAGCAGGTTGCTCAGGCTATCGGCATCGCTGCGAAAGATCGGGTCTTCGCTGGCGCGGTAATGGGCCACCAATGCCTGCATGTCACCCTTGAAAAACTGATTGGCGGTGTTCTGAAACCCGCTCAAACCGGTCTGCGCCTCGATCAGATGCGCTTCGACCCGCTTGGCGTAATCGTTGATGAACCCCGGCACCTGGACACCAATCAACAGTCCCGCCGCGAACAACACCAGCCGTAGATAACTGAGCAACATGGGGAGTAGTCCTTAAGAGGTCTGGCCCTGACTGACGCATTCACCGCGTCGCCACAGGCTCCATTGACCCGGTTCGTAACGGGTCCAGGTTTCGTTTTCGGTCAGCGGTTCGGTGGCGATCACCGTCACCACGTCGTTGGGTGTGGTTTCGGCCTGGAAATCGACGATCACATCGACATCCTTCAAGCGGGCCGGACCAAATGGAGCACGGCGGGTGATTTGCGCCAGCTTGGTCGAGCAATAGCAAAACAACCAGTCACCGTCGCTGAGCAGGCAGTTGAACACGCCTTTGCTGCGATATTCGGCGCAAGCGGCCACCAGATCCGGCAGCAGTTCTTCGACCTCGACCGGCTCAGGGAACGCTGCCCGCACGCGATTGAGCAAATCGCAAAATGCCGCTTCGCTGTCGGTATCGCCAACCGGGCGATAGAAACTGGCTTTCGGCTGAAAGTCCGCCAGCTGGCCGTTATGGGCGAAACACCAGTTGCGTCCCCACAGTTCACGGACGAACGGGTGGGTGTTGGACAGGCAGACCTTGCCGACGTTGGCCTGGCGGATGTGCCCGATCACCACTTCGCTCTTGATCGGATAACGCTGCACCAGGTTGGCCACTTCCGACTCGCAGCTCGCTGCCGGGTCCTGGAACAGCCGCAGGCCGCGACCCTCGTAGAAGGCGATGCCCCAGCCGTCACGGTGCGGGCCGGTACGCCCGCCGCGCTGCATCAGCCCGGTAAAGCTGAACACGATATCGGTCGGGACATTGGCGCTCATGCCCAATAACTCACACATGCTCGGACTCTCGCTCAATGGCAGGGGCAATGTTACAGACGGGGTTCGACTCGCATCCGCTGGGGATTGCTCGGCACCGGCGGACGACCGTAGCGATCATCACCGGCACCGCCGAACGCGTGCTCCTCTTCCTGATCATCGGCGCGGGCAGCGGCTTTGGCGGCGGCGGCCTGTTCCTTGCGGGCATTGGCGGCGCGTTCGAAGGGGAAACGAATGGCCACGAACACCAGGTAAATGCCGAAGGCGATCATGCCGTACATGAACAGGTCGGAAATCGCCCGCCAGGCGTTGTTGCCGACCTTGAACAGCAGGTCCAGAGCGGTAATGGCAATGGCCGGGGCGACCTTTTCCTTCACTGGGTCGATGATGGTCGGGCTGAAGAGCAACACCGCCACCAGCAACCGCAGCGGCTCACGCAGCCAACGCCACATCCAGCGGGTAATGCGCATCCACACCAACAGGCAGCCCAAAGCGGCAAAGGCGTAGAGGCCCCAAGCGATCAGATAGTCGTTCTCGGTCATGGTGTCCATGGCAAGGCAGGCAAAGAGGCGCTTATGATAACGGCTTTTCGCCCGTCAGGCTCCTTCATGTAGGAACCGCCGCAGACTGCGATCTTTTGATCTTGAAAAATCAGGATCAAAAGATCGCAGCCTTCGGCAGCTCCTACAGGTTGCCAACCCCTATTCAGTACATTGTTCGAGAGCCCTTCATGCCCACATCCGCCAACATTTGCGACGCCCCGATCGCCCACAAGGCCGAAGGCTCCGACCCGTATGCCTGGCTGCAGGAGCGCGACACCGATGCGGTGCTCGACTACCTCAAGGCTGAAAACAGCTATCAGCAAGCGCAAACCGCCGATCAGGCCGAACTGCGCGAAACCCTGTTCGAGGAGATCAAGGGGCGGATTCTCGAAACCGACCTGTCCCTGCCCTCGCCATGGGGGCCCTATCTGTATTACACCCGCACCACGGCGGGTGACGAATACGCCCGTCACTACCGCTGCCCGCGCCCGGCCGACGACAGCCTGACCCTCGACGAAAGCCGGGAACAACTGTTGCTGGACCCGAACGTGCTGGCCAACGGCGGCTTCTTTTCCCTCGGGGCGTTCAGCATCAGCCCCGATCACCAGCGCCTGGCCTACAGCATCGACGCCACGGGCGATGAGATTTACACGTTGTTCGTGAAGGAATTGTCCGACGGCCGGGTCAGTGAACTGGAATTCCAGGACTGCGACGGCAGCATGACCTGGGCCAACGACAGCCTGACGCTGTTCTTCGGCGAACTGGACGACACCCATCGCCCGCACAAGCTGTACCGCTATCGACTGGATGGCACGGCGGCTGAGGAAGTGTTCCATGAGCCGGACGGCCGCTTCTTCATGCATTGCTACCGTGCAAGCTCCGAACAGCAACTGCTGCTGTCCGTTGGCAGCAAGACCACCAGCGAAGTCTGGGTGCTCGACGCCAACCAGCCGCAACAAGACTTTTCCTGTATCGCGCCAAGGGTCGAAGACCACGAGTACGACGTCGACCACGGCGCACTCGACGGCCAATGGACCTGGTTCATCCGCACCAACCGCGACGGCATCAACTTTGCGCTATACACCGCTGTCGATACCGGCGTGGCGCCGATCGAGGCGCAATGGCAAATCCTGATCCCCCACAGCGACACGGTGATGATCGATGGCATGAGCCTGAATGCCGGCGCCATGACCCTCAGTCTGCGTGAAGGTGGCCTGCCGATCATCGAAGTCCATCCGCAAGACCTGCCGAGCTACCGGGTGCAATTGCCGGACGCGGCGTACAGCCTGCATGTGCAAAACACCCTGGAGTTCGTCAGCGAGCGGATCCGCCTGCGTTATGAAGCGCTGAACCGTCCGGCGCAGATCCGCCAACTGCAACTGGATAATGGCGAGCAGCAGGTCCTCAAGCAAACGCCGGTGCTCGGCCCGTTCGACGCCGATGCCTACGTCAGCCAGCGCCTGTGGGCCACCGCGCCCGACGGCACGCTGGTGCCGATCAGCCTGGTGATCAAGCGTGAAGCCCTTGGCAAACCGGTGCCGCTGTACCTGTATGGCTACGGCGCCTATGGCGAGAGCCTCGACCCGTGGTTCTCCCACGCGCGTCTGAGCCTGCTCGATCGCGGCATGGCGTTTGCCATTGCCCACGTACGCGGCGGTGGCGAATTGGGTGAAGCCTGGTATCGCGCCGGCAAGCAGGAACACAAGCAGAACACCTTCAGCGACTTTATTGCCTGCGCCGAGCACCTGATCGCCAATGGCCTGACCACCGCGCCACAATTGGCGATCAGCGGCGGCAGCGCCGGAGGCCTGTTGATCGGCGCGGTGCTCAACCAACGCCCGGAGCTGTTCGGGGCGGCGATTGCCGAAGTGCCGTTCGTCGACGTGCTCAACACCATGCTCGACCCTGATCTGCCACTGACCGTCACCGAATACGACGAGTGGGGTAACCCGGAAGAGCCGGAGGTCTATGATCGGATCAAGGCTTACGCGCCGTATGAAAACGTCACCGCACAGGCCTATCCGGCCACGCTGGTCATCGCCGGCTACAACGACAGCCGCGTGCAGTATTGGGAGGCGGCCAAGTGGGTGGCGAAATTGCGCGCCACCAAAACCGACACTCACCCGCTGCTGCTCAAGACCGAACTGGGCGCCGGCCATGGCGGGATGAGCGGGCGATATCAGGGATTGCGTGACGTAGCACTCGAATACGCATTTTTGTTCAAGGTTTTGGGGATTAACTGAGGAACTTGATTCGATGAGCCGGTCTTAATTCCCGACACCAAACCCGAAGACGGGCTCTTCTACAAAATGTCACCCGTTGCGAAATAACAAACACAAAAGACTGTCACGACATGTCAGAACCGACCTTATTGAACAACGAAATCCGCGACTGGCTGATGGACTGCGGCCTGTTCAACCAGCTGCTGCCAGCAGACTTTGCCGCGGCTTCGGGCTACTTCAGCATCAGCACCATTGCCCAGGGCGAAGAGATTTTCCACGAGGGTGATGCCGGCAGTTTCATGTGCATCATCCACACCGGCCAGGTGGCCGTGCAGAAGACCACCAGTGACGGCCAGCAGGTGACCATTGCCACCTTGCGCAGCGGTCGCTCGTTTGGCGAGATGGCCGTGCTCGATGGCGAACGGCGTTCAGCCAGTTGCGTGGCGGCGAGCAACTGTCAGTTGCTCAACCTGGGCAAGGATTCGCTGGAAAAAATGCTCAACGACGCACCGAAAATCGCCGCCAAGATCATCCGCGCCCTCGCTGTCGCGCTTTCCAAACGCCTGCGCATGGCGGATGGGCAATTGCTGACGCAGCAAGTCTAACCACCGGGCGACTTGGCTTTCGGCGGATTCGAATCAAGGCCCGGCAACGGCTGGTCCTTGACCGGCGGGCTCGGCCTTTCAATCGGCACCAACGGCGGCCCGCCACTGCCGGGACCGACCTTGGGCAAGGGCGCCGGGCTGATTTGCGGATACGGCGTAGGCGTCGCGGTCCCCGGTGAACCGGGCATGGGGGCGGGGCTGACGGGAAGGGATTGCAGCTGTTGGGCCTGCACTGCAGTAATCGAGAGCGCGGCCAGGGCAATGACCGTTAGAATGGTGCGCTTCATCAATGGCTCCGTTGGCCTTGTTGTCATTTGCAGGCTACTCCCAACTGCGTCAGTTTGCCTTCTCCCTGTACTGCCATTTTTCTTCAAGTGAGCCCCATGAAACGTTTCGTTCTACTCGATACCGCCCCCATTCCCGAGAACGGCGGCGCTTTGTGCCTGTTCGAGTATGGCGAGGATTTCGTCATCAAGATCCAGGGCGGTGACGGCGGGCAGTTGATGAACACGCGCATGCACGGGTCCGAAGATGCCCTGGCCGAGATTCCCTGCCGCAAGGTCGCCGGTCGTCCGAACTCACGGGTGTTGATTGGTGGCCTGGGCATGGGCTTCACCCTCGCTTCGGCACTCAAGCACCTGGGCAAGACCGCCGAAGTGGTGGTCGCCGAGCTGGTGCCTGGGGTGGTGGAGTGGAACCGTGGCCCCTTGGGCGAGAAAGCCGGCAACCCGCTACAGGACCCGCGCACGGTCATCCGCATGGAAGACGTGGCCAAAGTGCTGCAAGCCGAACCGCAAGGCTTCGACGCAATCATGCTCGATGTCGACAACGGCCCCGAAGGCCTGACCCAACGCGCCAACAGTTGGCTCTATTCTGCCGGCGGACTCAGTGCCTGCGCCAAGGCCCTGCGTCCCAAAGGCGTGCTGGCGGTCTGGTCGGCCAGCGCAGACCGGCAGTTTTCCGACAAACTGAAAAAAGCCGGCTTCAAGGCTGAAGAAGTGCAGGTGTTCGCCCATGGCAACAAGGGCACCCGCCATACCATCTGGATTGCCGAGAAGCTCAAGGGCTGAGCTAAACTGGTTGCATAACCGTCATTAGTCTTTCTACAAAGGTGAACCCATGAGTTCGTCCACCCCAACCAACACCTCGAAGCTGGATCGCATCCTCGCCGACAACCAGCGCGACAAGGAAATGGGTTACCGCGACAAGGCCCTGAAAATGTACCCGCACGTGTGCGGCCGTTGTGCCCGCGAGTTCTCCGGCAAGCGCCTGAGCGAACTGACCGTGCACCACCGCGACCACAACCACGACAACAACCCGCAGGACGGTTCGAACTGGGAATTGTTGTGCCTGTACTGCCACGATAACGAGCACTCGCGTTACACCGACCAGCAGTACTTCGGCGAAGGCTCGCTGAGCACGCCGAAAATCGCCAAGGCGACGCACAACCCGTTTGCCGCGTTGGCCGGGTTGATGAAGAAAGAAGACTGAAGCTCCTCATTGCTGATCCGGCCTCATCGCCAGCAGGCTGGCTCCCACACTGGATCTCTGGTGCACTGAAAATCCCCTGTGGGAGCCAGCCTGCTGGCGATGGCGGCCGCGCCTGCACCGTCAATCTCCGATCTGACCGCAGCTCCTCAATCCCCGTATAATCGCGCTTTTTTCCTGAAAGGCACCCCGCTCGTGGCAGACAAACGGTACAGCTGCATTGGTTTGTATAACCCCAAATCACCGGAGAACGTCGGTTCGGTGATGCGCGCCGCTGGCTGCTATGGCGTGGCTTCAGTGTTCTACACCGGCAAGCGTTATGAACGCGCCGCCGATTTCGTCACCGATACCAAGCGTGTCCACTACGACATCCCGCTGATCGGTATCGACGACCTGAAGAAAATCCTGCCGCTCAACTGCGTTCCGGTCGCCGTGGAACTGGTCGAGGGCGCCCGCCCATTGCCCGAGTACACTCACCCGGACCGCGCGCTGTACATCTTCGGCCCGGAAGACGGTTCGCTGGATAAAGAGATTCGCGACTGGTGCGAAGACGTGGTCTACATCCCGACCACCGGCTGCATGAACCTCGCCGCCACGGTCAACGTCGTGCTCTATGACCGCATGGCCAAGGGTCTCAATACCCGCTCCGGACCAAAATTCCGCTGAGAGGCCGCACATCCGATGGAACAAGCTGCCCGCTCGCGCAGTCAGCTTAACTATCGGTTACTTCCTGCCTGGAGACAGATCATGAGCGAACTCAAACGTGTAGAACGCATTGAATCCACCCCGTTCCAGAGCCACTCCGAGCAAAACGTCGAGGGCTGGGAGCGCATCGGCTCGCTGGCGGGTGGCGTCGTGATGGTCGGCAAGGGCCTGCGTCGCGGCGGCATCTTCGGTTTGATTCAAGTGGCCATCGGCGGCGTGGCCCTGGCCCGTGGCATCACCGGCCACAGCTCGGCGAAAAGCCTGCTGGAAAAAAGCCGTCAGGACATGAACAACGTGCGGGCGAAGATTCAGCGCGCGGGCGAAGAGTTGAACCGGCTGAAAGCCAATGCCGAGGCAGCGACCAACACCGCGACCGTCACCGGCAACGATTCCTTGAAGTCGCCTAAAACCGGGGTTTGATCGGGAATTTGCGCTAAGGCTTATGGCCTCATCGCCAGCAGGCTGGCTCCCACAGGGGATCTTCTTTGTTGCACAGGTTGTGTGAACAGCGAAGATCACTGTGGGAGCCAGCCTGCTGGCGATGGCGGTGTTACTGAAGCAACCCGGTATCCAGGACCTTGGAAGACTCACCAAGCACGCTCTCACTGAGCTGCACGAATTCCTTGGTATCAATGCCCCCCAGATGCATCGCACCGCGCAGCACATCATCCAGCGAACGCTTGTTACGCGTCTTCAAGCGAATCTCGCGATCCAGTTCCTGTAGCAACAACACCGCCTTGGCCACCTGCGCAGCATTGATCTGCTCGCCGCGCAAGGTGGTGACTTTCTGGCTGTCCTTGACCAGCTTCCCGTGCAAGCCCTCATACCGCTCATCACTCATGCCACCGGCCCGGCGCACCAGTTCGATGGCGTAGTATTCGGCAAAACCTTCACTGATCCAGTCGCTGCGCTGCTGATCGTTGATTCGCCCGAACACCTGGGCCAACTCGCGCACAACCGGGCTGGTCCCGCTTTCGCTGACCAGCGGCAGGCGACTATTCAGGTAGATCGATTCGTGCGCCGACAGGCTGCCGCGCCACATCGGATCGTTGGCGCCGACAATCAGCAACTTGGTCGGGTGACGAGGAAACACCGCCTGTACCTGGGGCCAAACAAACGTCAGCAGCGTCAGCACATCCATGCGCCGCATGCCCTGGCCACGCGGTGAAGCGACGGTGACTTCGGTTTCGCCCAAGCGGGTGCGACGGCTGCCGAGATGCCCGGCGAGCATCCAGCCCGTGGGCCGATCGAACAGCCGGGAAACGTTATCGATGCGGAACTTGTTCTTGCCGATGCGCGGCCAGGCGGTTTCGACGCTTTGCCAGCCAGTGGGCAACTCGAATTCAAGGCGTGAAACCAGCTCGATGCCGTCCTGCTGATCGAGCCTGGCCGGCGGCACCAGATCGTCGCCGCGCATCAGCGCCCAGGTCGGAGTCATGCGCGTGTCGAAGCTGCCGCTTTTGCGACCCTGGCTGATGCGCACGCGGTAGGTCAGGCTGGCCTTGTCGGCGGCCGGGTGCCAGATACCACGGGCCTGTTTGCCCGGCGTGAGCTGCCATTGGCCGTCGGCCTTGAAGTCGCTGTAACGGCTGCCGTCGCCGAGGGAAAAATCCAGGCTGCGTACCGCCGAGCCTTGGGCCAGAGTCAGGCGCACTTCCGCCTGATCACTCTGCGGCAACAGGCGCACGTGGTAGTCCAAATCGACCTTCTTCGCCGCCCACACCGGAAAGCTCAAGACCCACAACCCAACGATCAGCGCCCGCCGCCATCCCACAGCCATACACACTCCTTGGTGAAACCGTTGATTTGCGGGTGGGCTTAACCCGCGCGGAAAATCAGGTGATCTTCCCAATCATCTTCTGGCACGCTGCCTTCGGCGAGCATGCGTCCGGATTGGGAAATACGCTCGTGGTGCACCGCGTCGCGATCGCCACAAACCAGGTGATGCCACAGCGGCAGATCCTTGCCTTCACTGACCAGACGATAACCGCAGGTTGGTGGCAACCACTTGAACTCGTCGGCCTTGCCTGGCGTGAGCTGGATGCAATCGGGCACCGAGTCGCGGCGGTTCGGGTAGTCCGTGCACTGGCAGGTTTTCAGGTCCAGCAGTTTGCAGGCGATGCGCGTGTAATAGACGCTGTTGTCGTCTTCATCTTCAAGCTTTTGCAGGCAGCACAGGCCACAACCGTCGCACAGCGATTCCCATTCCTCTTGATCGAGCTGATCGAGGGTTTTGCGTATCCAGAACGGTTCTACTTTGGCGGCCATGGTTCGAGCATCAACATCAGGTGGTGAAAAGGCCGCCAGTCTAGTGCCCACAGCCCTGCGGGCCAAGCATTGGCGACTGTCGGTACAACGGGACTTGTCAGGTTGGGTGCCGCCACGTAGCTTGGCGGTCGCAAGGAGCCAGACCTGCATGCCATTAACGCACGTCCGCGTTGCATTGCGGTGAACCGCCACGGCTCCCGAAAACCTTATCGCTCAGCCCAACTGCGCCGGCAGGTTTCAGACGACTCTCACTTTCAGACGTAGCAAGGAATCTCTTGATGAGTGCAAACCCACGCGTTGCCGATTATGCCATTCACCCGCAATTCACTGATCGCTGGTCGCCCCGCGCCTTTACCGGCGAAGCCATCCCGGAAGAAACCCTGCTGAGCTTCTTCGAAGCCGCGCGTTGGGCGCCGTCGGCGTACAACTCGCAGCCTTGGCGCTTTCTTTACGCGCGTCGCGATACGCCAAACTGGGAGCGTTACCTGGGCCTGCTGAACGAGTTCAACCGCAGCTGGGCGCAACACGCGTCGGCATTGGTGATCGTGATTTCGAAAACCACCTTTACGGCGCCTGGCGCCAGCGAAGAGACCCCGGCGCTGTGGCACACCTTCGACACCGGTTCGGCCTGGGGTCATCTGGCACTGCAAGCGAGCCTGGCCGGCTGGCACACCCACGGCATGGCCGGTTTCGACCAGGAACTGACCCGCAAGGAGCTGAACATTCCTGAAGGCTACGCCCTGCACGCGGCTGTCGCGGTGGGCAAGCTGGGCGATAAGGCAACTTTGGCGGACTACCTGCAAGCCCGCGAAGAGCCGAGCCCGCGTCGTCCGTTGAGCGAGTTGGCGGCGGAAGGTAATTTCACCCTCTAAAAGTAAAAGATCGCAGCCTGCGGCAGCTCCTACAGGTGTACACACACCCCTGTAGGAGCTGCCGCAAGCTGCGATCTTTTTCGCTGCGCCTCAATACCCGCGATTGAAATCCACTTCCCCGCGCAACGCCTGACCCGCCTCGTACGCCCGCAGGTTCTCGACAAACAGTTTGACCATCAACGATGGCGACGTCGGTGCCGAGCTGTGCCCTGTCAGCAACAAGCCCCAGGCCGTCCAGAACGGATGGCGCTGCGGCAGCGGCTCCTGTCGGCAGACATCGATGACCGCACCCGCCAGATGCCCTTCTTTCAAGGCATCGACCAGGTCCGCATCGACCACCGCAACACCACGCCCGACGTTGATGAACAACCCTGTCGGCTTGAACCGTTTGAACAGTGCCGCATCATAAATATCGTGGGTGTTCGGTGTATTTGGCAGCAGATTGACCACGTAATCCACTTCACCAACCAAGCGCGGTAAATCCGCCATCGCGCCCACTTCGATAAACGGCGCCTGCTCCCGGGCACTGCTGGCAATGCCATACAACTCAACGCCAAATGGCAGCAGGAACTGCGCGACAGTCTGGCCAATATCGCCCGTACCGACGATCAGCACCTTGCGCCCCGCCAGGCTCTGGCCGTGGCGACTGTCCCATTTGCGTTCGACCTGGCTGACCAACCGCGCCAGTACTTCGCGCTCATGCCCCAGCATGTAGGTGAGCACGAACTCGGCCATCACCTGGCCAAAAATCCCCACTGCGCGGGTCAGGCGATAGTGCCGTGGCAGACCATCGGCCAGCAGCGGCGTTATACCGGCCCAGGTCGATTGCAACCATTGCGGCTGGTGCCCCTGACGCAGCAATGTCGCCAGTAAATCGGGCTGGCCGAGCCAGACCGGGCAATCAGCAGCCTGGCGGGCCAGTTCGGCGGAGTCGCCACTGGTCAGTACTTCCAGATCAGGCGCGGCCTCACGCAACAGTTGGGCGTACACCGGGTGGTCGTGTTCAGCAATCAGAACGCGCATGCATCAAACCTTTCGAAAACAGTGCAAACGGCCGCCGACAGAGCTTCGCTCCGTCATCGCGACCATCGCCAAAATCATTCCAGTGTTTCATCAAGACCCTGAACAGAGCCTGTCTGCCGATCACATAGGGTCGTTGCGTCGCAACAACTCTTCCGGCAAATGCTCGATGTACTCGTCTTCAGCCGGCGGCATTTGCAGGTGATAGCCCTGCGTTTCCAGATTTTCCAGCACGACCGCGATGTCTTCGCGCGACAGTTTGCGCTCGGGCGACAGCACCAGGTCGAAGGCGTGGATGGCCTTGCCGAACGCGACCATCAAGGGTTCCGGTACGCGCTCCAGAGCATCGCTCTTGAGCACATAGAGGTACATCTCGTTTCTCTTCGAACTGCGGTAGATGGAGCAAATACGTTTCAAGGCTGTTCTCCGGCGGTGGCCAGGCTGTCGAGCAGCGCCTGGCCCATCAATTCGCGGCGCCAGCCACGCAGCGAATCAGGCAATTGGTAAGGACCATTGGGGAAGCCGCTCTTGAGCAGCGCTTCCAGGGTTTTCTTGCGCAGCATCAGTTCTGGCGCCATGTTCAGGCGCTCGGCTTCAGCCTGACCGATGGCTTTCAGTTGCTTGAGCAGTGCGGCGGCGTCCACCGGCAAAGGCTCCGGCACGGCTGGCGGCCATTGATCTGGCGACACACTGCCAGAGCGTTTGATCAGATCAAGCAGAAATTCGCCGTCCTGACGCACGGTGCGCGGGTGCATGTCTTCGATTTTCGCCAATGCACCAAGGTTGTCCGGCTGGGTGCGCGCCAGCGGCCACAACGAATGCTCGCGGATGATGCGGTTGCGCGGCAGGTCACGGGCACGGGCTTCTTTCTCGCGCCAGGCGCAGAGTTCACGCAGCACGGCGAGTTGGGCGCGCGAGAGTTTCCAGGCCAGCTTGGCGTCGCGATAGACCTCGAACGGGTCGATCTCGCGGCGCAGGTTGGCCACCAGCTCGGCGCCGTCTTCCAGGACCCAGGCGTATTTGTCATCGGAAAGCTTCGGACGCAGTTTTACGAAAACTTCCGCTAGATGTACGGCATCTTCGGCGGCGTAGCTGATCTGGGTTTCGGAAAGCGGACGTTGCAGCCAGTCGGAACGGGTCTCGCCCTTGGGCAGGTCGATGCCGAGCACTTCCTGCACCAGCCGCGAATAACCCATCGAGAAGCCGAGGTTCAGGTAAGCGGCGGCCAGTTGCGTGTCGAACAGCGGCGCCGGCAGGCTGCCGGTCAGGCGCAGCAAAACTTCCAGGTCTTCACTGCAGGCGTGGACGACTTTGACCACTGCCGTGTTTTCCAGCAACGCGGCCAAGGGTTGCCAGTTGTTGATGGTCAGCGGGTCAATCAAGTAAGCGCGTTCGCCATCGCCGATCTGCAGCAGGCCTGCGATCGGATAAAAGGTGTCGACCCGCATGAATTCGGTGTCGAGGGCAACGAATGGCAGCTTTTGCCACTCGGCGCAAAATTGACCGAGGCTATCGTTGTCGCGAATCCAGTGAATATCGATGGCCACACAGCTCTCCCTTGAAGAATGGCCCGCAGTATATATCGCCCCCGGCGATTTCCGCGCATCCACTGAACAAGAGCTTTAGCGAAAACACCCGACATTCACCAAGAATAGCCCGTGATCCCTCATTTAACCGGCCTTGCAAGGCCTGCAAACCAGAAAAACTAAAGGTCACGCTGGCACTATTTATCAGCCAACACGCCATCGATCACCGCCCCACGGCATCCGGCAAACATATCCAGGTCCTGGTTGTAGACCTTGCTGTTGACCTCCAGCAGCCCCAGCATCGAGTGGAACAGGTTGTCCTGGCTCAGGGGTTTTTCGCGGCTCAGTTGCAAGCAGTGCGTGTCCACGGAGAACGACTTTTGATAACTGTCGGAGAACCAGGCCAGCATCGCCACGTGCTTCTGTTGATCCGGCGCCAACATGTACGGCGTGCCGTGGAGAAAAAGGTTGTACTCGCCCAGGGACTCACCGTGGTCCGACAGGTAAAGCATCGCGGTATCGACCTTGTCCTGATTGCTGCGCAGCAAATCGATCAGCGTCGACAGCACATGGTCGGTGTACACCAGGGTGTTGTCGTAGCCGTTGACGATACTGTCGCGACTGCAATTGTTCAGCGCATTGCTTTCACACACCGGGGTAAAACGCTCGTACTCTTTCGGGTAGCGCTTGAAGTACTCCGGACCGTGACTGCCCATCTGGTGCAGCACCAGTACCGTGTCTTTATCCAGGTTATCAATGAAGTGCTGAAGGCCTTGCAGCAGGATCTCGTCGCGGCACTCGCTGTTGGCGCACAACACCGGGTCCTTCAACTTGCTGACATCTTCGAGCGTGACCCGATCACAAGTCCCTTTGCAGCCAGACTGGTTGTCGCGCCAGATGACGTCCAGACCCGCACGCTTGAGCACGTCCAGCAGCCCCTCTTCATTCTTGGCCTTGCTGGCGTTGTAATCCTTGCGTCCCATGTTGGAAAACATGCACGGCACCGACACGGCGGTTTCAGTGCCGCAGGAATGCACATCGGTGAAGGCGATCAGACCGGCTTCCTGGCTGAGCTTCGGCGTTGTATCGCGGTCATAACCGAGAATGCCAAAGTTCTCTGCCCGGGCACTTTCGCCCACCACCAGTACGGTCAGGGATTTACGGCCATGAGTTTGCCATGCTGGATTTCGCTGGGCGTCCTGGCCCACGGCAATGAAGGGT
Source organism: Pseudomonas azerbaijanoccidentalis (assembly GCF_019145495.1). Taxonomy (GTDB): domain Bacteria; phylum Pseudomonadota; class Gammaproteobacteria; order Pseudomonadales; family Pseudomonadaceae; genus Aquipseudomonas; species Aquipseudomonas azerbaijanoccidentalis. The sequence goes on from NZ_JAHSTU010000002.1 coordinate 123,151, forward strand.
TGCCGGGCAGACGCAACCTGCTCACTCAAATAACCAAACGAAGCCCCGATGTAGTTGCTCGGCACCACCATCAGGCGCAACTCGTGGTGATTACGAAACAGCGAAGACAAGCCTTGGTAGTTAACTAACGCAACAGTTCCAATTACCGCAACCGACGCAACACCGACCAAGACCTTACTCAACAACTCACGATGCCAGCGACGATAATTAACAGGTGTTTTCCACAACAACCACGAAGGCAGCACACCGAGCAAAACAATATAAAAAAGCAACTTCAGCGACAGTAAATCACGAACTTCCGTTGCATTGGTTTCCGCAAAATTACGAAACATGCCAGCGTCGATCAACACGCCATACTGAGCCATGAAATAAGCCACGCCAGCGCTGACCATGAACAACAGGGTCAAGACCGGCTTCATCACTGGACGGAACGCCAGCAGGGTCAACACAATGTTGAAGGCTGCGAAGATCATCGCCCCGAACGCCACACGCATGACGATCCCCGCACCATCGGATGCGGTGATTTCAAACAGGTGCTTCCACAAAACCAGGTTAAATCCGGTCAAGAGAAAGGCACTGGCAATCAGTGTCACCCACTCGGGGCGCACGGCTTTAATCTTCAACATGATGATCGGCTGTTCCTGAAAAGAAGTGCCTGCTGTAAATGTGAAAATTTCATTTACTGCGACAGCACTAACTCTAGGCAGCCATCCATCAATTTTTTGTGAAAAAGACGCCAACGATTAGTTGCCACCCATGAACACATTGAAACTTTCGACTTATTTGAGAATGGTTCAGCCTGGGTTCAGCGATTGATTCCCACAACTCGTTCGCGGGGATATTGAATTTCTAGATACCCCAGCGGACTTTCTGATTTGCGGCCCTTTGAAGGTGAGCGCCTAATCACCTCCCGGCTTCCCAAGGTCCGATGATGGAAAACGTTCGCGCCACTACCCGCCCTGCATTCCTGTTGATGCTCAGCATCATCCTCGTCGCCCTGAACCTGCGCCCCTCCATGGCCGCGATCGGGCCATTGCTGTCGGCCATTCGCCTCGACATCCCGCTGAGTTTCAGCCTCGCGGCACTGCTAACCATGTTGCCGGTGATGGCGATGGGATTGGCGATGTTTTTCGGGCTTGCGATCAGCCAGCGTCTTGGTGAACACCGCACAGTGGTGCTTTCACTGCTGATTGTCGCGATTGCCACCGTTTCGCGGCTGTTCCTCGACTCAGCGGCAGAACTGATCTTCAGCGCCGTGCTGGCGGGTATCGGCATCGCCTTGATCCAGGCCCTGATGCCGGCCCTGATCAAATCCCGTTTCAGCGACAACGTTGCCCTGTGCATGGGGCTCTACGTCACATCGATCATGGCCGGTGCCGCCATCGCCGCCTCTTTTGCGCCAGTGGTCATGAACCGTACCGGAAGTTGGCGCGTGGGCCTGGCGATCTGGGCAACACTGGCGGTCATCGCATTGCTGTTCTGGTGTGCCCAGCGCGTGGGGATGTCGACGCCGCCTGCAAAACCAACGACGAAAGAAAACTTCTTTACCAATTCCCGGGCCTGGCTGCTCGCCCTCTTCTTTGGCCTGGGCACGGCGTCCTACACCTGCGTCCTGGCCTGGCTGGCTCCTTACTACGTGGAAAAAGGCTGGAGCGAACAGAATGCCGGTTTACTGTTGGGCTTCCTGACTGCCATGGAAGTGTTGTCCGGTCTGCTGACTCCGGCCATCGCCAATCGCAGCCGCGAACGGCGCTGGGTACTGGCGGTATTGCTGGTGCTGATCATCGCCGGTTTTTTCGGGCTGATACTCAGCCCCCAGTCTCTGAGTCTGCTGTGGCCGTGCCTCTTGGGGCTGGGGATTGGTGGGTTGTTTCCCATGAGCCTGATCGTGGCGCTGGATCATTTGGATGAGCCCCGCCGCGCCGGTGGCCTTACCGCCTTCGTGCAAGGTATCGGCTACCTGATCGCCGGCCTCTCGCCACTGATTGCCGGGGTGATCCGTGATCAGCTCGGCAGCTTCGAATGGGCCTGGTGGTCACTGACCGGAGTGATGGCGCTGATGCTGATGATGGTGGTGCGCTTCAACCCTCGGCACTACGCCCGACACATTCACTGAGCCGCCAACCCCATCTGTGCCGTGAATGCCTGCAAGACATTCTCCCGCTGCCTTCATTCCGTTAGGATCTTTCGCACAAGATTGCGCATGATCAGCGCAATGGTTACCGCGGGACGGAATGGATGCTGAGCAGTAACGTACTAAGAAAGCTGGATATGCAGGACCTCATGGTGTTTATCGCCGTGTATGAGCAAAACAGCGTCACGGGGGTGTCCGAGGCGTTATGCGTCAGCCAGTCCACCGTAAGTTACTGCCTGAAAAAGCTGCGGACAGGGTTTGAAGACGAGCTGTTCATCAACACCCGCACAGGCATGCGCCCTAGTCATAAGGCCGGGACGATGTACCACCATGTGTTGAAGATCCTCGAAAGCATCAACTTGTGTCACGCCGGTGCCACCGCATTCGATCCGGCCTTGCAGCCGGTGACCTTCAACATCTGCGCACCGGAATACTTCGAACAACTGATCCTGCCACGCCTGCTGAAGAACTTCGCGGTTGCCGAACTGCCAGTCATGGTCAACGTGCACAAGCTGGAAACCGACATCCCGGCAGAAGCGTTGCGCGATGGCAGTCTTGATCTGGTGATTGGTTTCGGCCCGAACTTCCATCGAAACCACGGCGACTTCAACACACGAACCCTGCTGGAAGACGACCTCGTCTGCGTCTTCGACAAACGCGCCGCCCCGCCGGAGCCACGCCTGAGCCTGCAAGGTTTCATCGAGCGACGACACGTGTTCCCGACACCGTGGACGTCCATCACCAACATGGTTGACGGCTGGCTGGCGAAGCAGGCCCGGCAACGGCAGATCGTTGCGCGGGCCAATAGCTACAGCGCGGCACTGAAAACCATTACCGGCACCGACTTCATCCTGACCCTGCCCCGGCGCATCCAGCAGTTGTTGGCCAACGAAGCTGTGTTCAAGCACTGTGAAGCGCCCAAAGGGCTGCCGAGCTTCACCCTCGATATGCAGTGGAGCCAACGTGTCGATCAGGACAGCGCCAACACCTGGTTGCGTGAGCAGTTGATCAAGGCCTGTGCCGAGCCGGAAATCTGAAATTCAGACGCCGACAGTGGCTTTGGCGTACGACTCACGGTCGATGTCGAGGATTTCCACACACAACTGGATTTCAACGCCTGCCGGCCATTCACACAGGTCCTTGACCACCGCCAGCAGGCTTTCGGACAACTGCCGCTTGATCTGCGGCGAACGACCGCTCAACAACGCCAGCTTCACATGCACGAACGCCCGCTCCGCCAGCGCTGTTCCAACTTTGAATGTTTCGACTTTTACCGCACGACCCTTGATATCGAACTCGGCACCGAACTGACCGGACCCCACCAGCGCATTGTTCAGCCGCATCAATGCCACATCGGCGTTCAGATCTTTCAGGTTCGCGGTGTATTCCAGGTGCAGGTGAGGCATGGTTTCACTCCTGTAGGTCGGTGCAAAGATTGTAGATATAACACAGCGCTGCCCGGCTCATTGCGACAACGACAGCAGATTGCGCTCGCCCATGAATGCTTCAAGTCGTGACCGCAACCAGCGCTCGGCGGGATCGCTGTCGACATGGCTAAGCCAGACCATGGACAGTTCAAGGGTCGGCGTCTTGAACGGAAATGGCTCCTTGAACAACTGCCCGGAGGCGGCCATGGCTTCGGCAGTGTAATCAGGCAGGCTGGCGATCAGATCAGTCCCGGCCAGCAGCGCCGGTAACGAACTGTATTGCGGCACCGAGAGCACCACCTGACGCGAGCGCCCGATTGCCGCCAGCCATTCATCAGCGAAGCCACTGACATTGGCAATATGGGACACCAACACATGCGGACGCGAGCAATACTCATCGACCGTCAGCGGCTTATCGCTGGCATCGGCACGCAGGACACACGGATGAATGTGCCGAAGTAACTTGCGCTTGGCATTGGCCGGCAAACCGCGCGTCTGGCTGACACCGACCGTTATATCCCCTGAGGCCAGCAAGTCGGGAATCCGCCAGTAATCGACGTTCTGCACCACGAACACCACGTTCGGCGCTTCCTGGCGCAACGCCCTCAGCAACGGCGGCAACAGGCCGAATTCGACATCGTCAGACATGCCGATACGGAACGTCATGGTGCTGCTGCCGGGGTCGAAATCGTGGGTCAGGCTCAAGGCCACCGACAACGAATCCAGTGCCGGTGACAAGTGCCGGAAAATTTCCTCCGCCCGTGCCGTCGGCTCCATGCGATGGCCGACGCGAATGAACAACGGATCGTTGAACATCGTACGCAAGCGATTGAGCGCCGAGCTGATCGTCGGCTGACCGAGAAACAGCTTCTTCGCCACCTTGGTGACATTGCGCTCAAGCATCAGTGCTTCAAACACCACCATCAGGTTGATGTCGGCCTTGCGTAGTTCGTTGCGATTCATCCATTGCCCCCGCGCCCTAAAACTGCCGACAGTTTAGGGAGATGTCGCGATCGGCGTCTATGCGACTCACGGCGTGCTGCGAGCATTTTTACGTTTAATGCAAATACGCTCACACGACGAGTCCTACAGCCCCTTCCTAATTTGCTGATTCACCTGGCGAGATGATTCAGCGCCCCTAAGCTCTGGAAGCCCGACCCCACCGGTCCGGCCACCTCCAACCCAGCAAACTCAAAAGGAGCTACACAATGGCTAGAGATAAAGCGAAAGACGACAAGCACTTCAATTGCACCCAGCCTCACGAAGCCGATTACGTTGCCGGCCTCTACCCTCATGCGAAGGAGGAGGTAAAAACCTTCCTGGCATTAGCCTGCAAGAGCAACACCTTGCACAACTCGACCCACAAGGAAGTTTATGACCTGATCAAAACAAAACTGGGTCACTCACAGCCGTAAGACCGCCCGGTTGAAACGAAGCTGCTCTGATTGAGCAGCTTCACCACCTTGAGCCTAGATCTCCTTGATCGGCGTCACGTCACACGTTCCCTTGATCAAACCGATAGCATGCACGCAATCCGCCTTATTGACGTACGCCTCACCACTGGCAATCGTTTCATGGTTCCCTGCCCGCAAACGCCACCTCCACTGGCCTTTGCCAGTCAGGATGGAGCCGCGGGTTTGCCTGTAAATCTCAAAATACATTGTTCGCTCCTTGCGATGGCTGGTTCGACAGATCAATGACCTGTGAACGCCAGAGTAGATGAGGTTCTTTTGAAGTGAAGCAGCGGGATGTCAGAGGATATTTCGGTAGAAAACCTTGAACGGCGGTGGCGACCAATGAATTCGGGGGGCAGTAAATTCAGCGACAGCGCTGAGTAATTTTTCCGGTAAATCGGCATATTTTTCTGACAGAGGAATGTCGCGTGGTCCGACACTCAATTATCGAGAAAAAACCCGGACAAACAAAAAAGCCCCGCAGCTTATTCAGCTACGGGGCTTTTTCTATGTAATGGCGGAGAGATAGGGATTCGAACCCTAGGTACCGGTGAAGGTACAACGGATTTCGAATCCGTCCCATTCGGCCACTCTGGCATCTCTCCAACGGCGCGCATCATAACAACACTTTCGCCGGAAGCGAACCCCCTGAGCGAAATATTTCTGTGCTATCAGATGCTTGCGTCGGTTAAAGCGGTACGCCCAGACGATTGGCGACTTCTTCGTAGGCTTCGATGACGTCACCGAGGCCCTGACGGAAGCGGTCCTTGTCCATTTTCTTGCCGGTGGCCTTGTCCCACAGGCGGCAGCCGTCCGGGCTGAATTCGTCGCCCAGGACGATGGAGCCGTCGTGGAACACGCCGAACTCCAGTTTGAAGTCGACCAGCAGCAGGCCGGCGTCGTCAAACAGTTTGCTCAGGACTTCGTTGACCTTGAGCGACAGTTCTTTCATGCGAACCAGTTGCTCGGCGGTACCCCAACCGAACGCCACAACGTGGGATTCGTTGATGAACGGGTCGCCCTTGGCGTCGTCTTTCAGGAACAGTTCGAAGGTGTAAGGGTTGAGCTTCATGCCCTCCTCAACACCCAGACGCTTGACCAGGCTGCCGGCGGCGTAGTTACGTACGACGCATTCAACCGGGATCATGTCCAGCTTCTTCACCAGGCACTCGTTATCGCCCAGCAGCTTGTCGAACTGGGTCGGCACGCCGGCGGCTTCGAGTTTCTGCATGATGAAGGCGTTGAACTTGTTGTTCACCATGCCTTTGCGGTCGAGCTGCTCGATACGCTTGCCGTCGAACGCCGAAGTGTCGTTGCGAAACAGCAGGATCAGACGGTTAGCGTCGTCGGTCTTGTAAACCGACTTGGCTTTGCCGCGGTAGAGTTCTTCACGTTTTTCCATGATGGGCTCCGCTTGCTAAGTAGATGGGCTAGGCGATGTGTCGCCAGTCGAGCCCTGAATCTTGATCGGCCAATTGCAGCCAGTCCGGGTCGCACCCGAGGGTGTCGACAAAACATTGCCGGGCCAGCTGCGGCAGGTTGTTCTTGCTGCTCAGATGGGCCAGGACCAGGTGTTGCAGGCCTTGCCAGCCCAACTCGGACACCAGGAATGCCGCCTGGTGGTTGTTCAAATGTCCCAGTTCACCGCCTACCCGCTGCTTGAGAAAATACGGGTAGTGACCGCGAGCCAGCATGTCACGGCAATGGTTGGCCTCGATCATCAACGCATCGAGGTCCCGATAGCCGTCCAGCACCTTGTCGCAATACGACCCCAGGTCGGTCAGCAGGCCGAAACGCCGCTCACCATCACTGAACACATATTGCGTCGGTTCTTGAGCATCGTGGGCCACGGCAATGACACCAATGCTCAGGTCACCGATTTGCAGTTGCTCGCCGCCAGCCAGAAGGCCTGCGGGTTCAATCGGTTTGCGCATCCCGCGCAGGGTCCCGCGACTGAGGTAGACAGGCAGATTGTAGCGCCGAGACAGCAAACCCACGCCATGCACGTGGTCGGCATGTTCGTGGGTCACGAGTATCGCGCTCAGCTGCGCAGGGTTCACACCCAGACGCAGCAGGCGTTTTTCGGTCTCCCGCAGGGAGAAACCACAATCCACCAGCACATACGTATCAGCGCTGGCTATCAGCGTGCCGTTCCCTTGGCTACCGCTGCCGAGAACGGCAAAACGCATGTGATCAGCCCAGATTATCCTGAATCACGCTCAACACTTTGCGTGCTACATCAGCAGGCGCGACGGTATTGATGTTTTTCTCGACGGTGACCTGAACGTTTTCGCCAACCTTGCTCAGGCGAACCTGATAACGCTCGGCGCGGGCTTCAACTTCTTCCTTGTTCGGCGCGCTGCCGAACAGGCTGCTGAAGAAGCCTGGCTTGTCGTCTTTCTTCTCGGCTTTTTCAGCCAGGTTGATGTAGTACAGGCCCAGGCTGCGGTTGATGTCTTCAACGCGCCATTCGCCCTGTTCCAGCGCACGACCGACGCTCGACCAGGCACGATCCAGATCGGTGCCGACGTTCAGCACAGGGTTGCCACTGCCGTCTTCGCTCAGGCTGACACGGCTAGGTGCGTCGAAATCACGCGAAGCCAGCATGGAAACCGAACCGCCCTTCTCGGAGATCCGGCTCATGCTCGCGAGCATGTCGTCGACCAGTGCTGCGTCCAGGCCAGTGTTGACCGAACGGTTGGTGAACGCGACGTCGGCCGTGCTGCCGGCAGGACGCTCAGCGCTGACCACGTAGACTTCACTGGTGTTGCGCTGCACGCCCGGTTCGATGCGTACCCGCACGCGGGTTTCGCTGTCGGTGCTGACACCGGCGGCGCTCAGGCGCTTGGCCATGGCGGCGGACAATTCGTCGGAATGCTGCCAGGTGGTGGTGAACTCGCCGGTTTGCGGGCGCTGTTCATCCAGGCGGTAACCGTTGTCCTGGAAGAACTGCACGGCCACAGGCCAGACTTCGGCCGGAGGGTTCTGCGCCAGGATCGAGCGGGTATCGCCGCTTTTTTGCAGGGAGTAGGCACTGGCATCGACAGCGGCCGACAACGGCTGCGGACGAGGCACGATGTACTCGCCCTTGGCGGTATCATCAGCGACGTTGCGCGGGATCGGCAGAAGCGGATCCAGACGTTTGGCGGTGTTGATGTCGGGTGGCAGCTGCATCGGTGCAGTCTGTTGCGCTTCCAGGTAATCACTACCACGGTCACGGAAATAACCTTCCGGGCCCCAGATCCATCCGCAGCCACTGGTGCTGGAGATAATCAAGGCAAGTGCGGAAAGTCCGGCCATTCGCTTCATGCGTAGTACTTCCTCAATTAAACCAGGACGCTGCACTGGCGCAGGGCCGTGCGAAGCGTTTCATGACAAGGTGCGCTCAGCCAGGTCAGCGGCAGGCGGATGCCTTCGTGCATCAGGCCCATTTCAACCAAAGCCCACTTCACCGGAATCGGGTTGGCTTCGATGAACAGGTCTTTATGCAGCGGCATCAGTTTTTCGTTGATGGCACGAGCGGTCGCGGCATCGCCCTTGAGAGCGGCCTCGCACAGATCGGCCATTTCACGCGGAGCGACGTTGGCAGTCACGGAAATGTTGCCCTTGCCGCCGAGCAGAATCAGCTCGACCGCCGTCGGATCATCACCGGAAAGAACGATGAAGTCCTTGCTTACGCCATCGATGATCGCCTTGGCGCGCACCAGGTCGCCAGTGGCTTCCTTGATGCCGATGATGTTCGGCACGGTGGACAGGCGGATCACGGTCTCGGCCTGCATGTCGCAGGAGGTGCGGCCAGGAACGTTATAGAGGATCTGCGGGATGTCGACGGATTCGGCGATGTGCTTGAAGTGCTGGTACAGGCCTTCCTGGGTCGGCTTGTTGTAATACGGCACCACCAGCAGGCAGGCGTCGGCGCCGGCTTCCTTGGCATTGCGGGTCAACTCAACGGCTTCGCGGGTCGAATTGGCGCCGGTACCGGCAATTACCGGGATGCGACCATTGACCTGCTTGACCACTGCCTTGATGACGGCAATGTGTTCATCGACATCAAGGGTCGCCGATTCGCCGGTGGTACCGACGGCGACAATGGCATGGGTGCCGTTTTCAAGGTGGAAGTCCACGAGTTTGCTGAGGCTGTCCCAGTCAAGACGCCCCTGTGCATCCATGGGTGTGACCAGTGCCACCATACTGCCCGCAATCATGAAACCGCTCCTGCCGGAAAAAGAGAGCCGTAATGGTACTGGCGCCAAGTTGCTTGCACAAGCGAAGTACTGTGCCGCCGCCATTCCCCTTGGCGCCCATTTTCGCTACCCTTCAGACTTTGATCGATACTGACAAGCTCGTTCATCGGGTTTGAGCCTCCAATTTCGGCATCACAAGCCCCATTCCAGCGTTGCCACGCCTCGCTCCTGCCATACTGGAGCACGTTGCAACCTGCGCCCGGAGCTTTCTGAATTCGCATTCGCAGGCCCACACCCGGCAGAACAAGCCGATAGAAGTACCGACCGCTCATCGCTTTAGGAATGCTGCATGTCCACCCCCACAGTTCGCGAACAATTCCTTGTCATCAGTGCCCTCGGCGCCAACCCCATGGAGCTGACCAACGTCCTGTGCCGTGCCAGCCATGAAAACCGCTGCGCCGTGGTCACTTCCCGCCTGACTCGTCATGGCGAGTGCAGTGCGCTGGTCCTCGAAATCTCCGGTAGCTGGGACGCCCTGGCGCGCCTGGAGGGCAGCCTGCCGGTGCTGGCCAAACGTCATGCGTTCACTGTCAATGTGGTGCGCAGCGCAGCCCTGGAGAACCGCCCCCAGGCTCTGCCCTACGTCGCTTATGTCAGCTCGGCCTACCGCTCGGACATCATCAACGAGCTGTGCCAGTTCTTCATGGACCACAACGTCGAGCTGGAAAACCTGACCTGTGACACGTACCAGGCACCGCAAACCGGCGGCACCATGCTCAATGCCACGTTTACCGTGACCTTGCCGGCCGGCGTGCAAATCAGCTGGCTGCGCGATCAGTTCCTGGACTTCGCCGACGCGCTGAACCTGGACGCCCTGATCGAACCGTGGCGTCCACAGAACCCAATGTAAGGAAGCTTTTCATGGCCGTTGCTATCGACCAACCGGTTGCCGATTTCGAAGCACCCGCCACCAGCGGGCAGACCGTCAGCCTGGCAAGCCTCAAAGGCAAGCAAGTGGTGATCTACTTCTACCCGAAGGACAGCACACCGGGTTGCACGACCCAGGGCCAGGGCTTTCGTGATCAGTTGGAGGCATTCAAAGCCGCCAATACCGAAGTCTTCGGCGTTTCTCGCGACAGTCTCAAATCCCACGAGAACTTCAAGGCCAAGCAGGCGTTCACGTTCGAGTTGATCAGCGATAAAGAAGAAGCGCTTTGCCAACTGTTCGACGTGATCAAGCTGAAGAAGCTGTACGGCAAGGAATACATGGGTGTGGATCGCAGCACATTCCTGATCGACAAGAATGGCGTTTTGCGCCAGGAATGGCGTGGTGTGAAAGTGCCGGGGCATGTTGATGCGGTATTGGCTGCGGCTCAGGCACTGAACAAGGCCTGATCCTAAAAGATCGCAGCCTGCGGCAACTCCTACAGGATTACGTTCCTCTAGTAGGAGCTGCCGCAGGCTGCGATCTTTTTACAATCTAAAGCAACGGCGCCACCACCGGTTCCTTGCGCGGCCACGCATCGAGCACAGCCTTGAACAGCGTCGCCAGGGGAATCGCAAAGAACACGCCCCAGAATCCCCATAGCCCGCCAAACAACAGCACCGCACAGATGATCGCCACCGGGTGCAAGTTGACGGCCTCGGAGAACAGTAGCGGCACCAGCACGTTGCCATCCAGCGTCTGAATGATCCCGTACACCGCCATCAAGTAGATGAACTGATCACTCCAGCCCCACTGGAAAAGTGCAATCAGAAACACCGGCACGGTCACCACGACCGCCCCGACATACGGCACCACGACCGAAATCCCCACCAGCAACGCCAACAGCGCCGCGTAGTTGAGTTCCAGAACAACGAAGGCGATGTAGGTCACGCCGCCGCAAATGAAGATCTCGATGACCTTGCCGCGAATGTAGTTGGCGATTTGCCGGTTCATGTCATGGGCGACCCGGGTGATCAACGCCCGCTCGCGCGGCAGGTAGCCGCGCACCCATTGGCCGATCATCGCCCGGTCCTTGAGAAAGAAGAACACCAGGATCGGCACGAGGACCAGGTAGATCATGATGTTGACCAACAGCGGCAGACTCGACAGCGAGAATGTCAGCGCCCACTGGCCGAACTTGCCGATCTCGCCCCGCGCGACTTCGATGGCCCGCAGCACCTGCTCGTCGGACACCAGATGCGGATAACGCTCGGGCAATAGCAACAACAACGACTGCCACTTGGCGAGCATGCCCGGCAGTTCATTGAACAGGGTAATCAGTTGGTGCCACAGCAGCGGGACGACCACTACGATGAAGACCAGCAACAACCCCATGAACAAGGCAAAAACCAGCCCCACCGCCACCCAGCCCGGCACGCGCATTCGTTCAAGTGCCACTACCAAACCTTGCATCAGGTAAGCCAGCACCATCCCCGCCAGCACCGGCGCAAGCATGCCGCCCAGCGTCAGGACCGCGGTGAACGCGAGAAACAGCAGAACCGCCAATACCACCGCTTCTTCGTCTGAGAAATAGCGCTGAATCCAGTCGCGTAACACTTTGAACATCAATAATCCTTAAGAACAAATGCCGCAGGTTTCAGGCCTTTTTCAACCAGTAGCGGTAAACGCCGGCCTCGTCTTCTTCACGAAGCAGCGTATGACCGGCCAAACGGGCAAAGGTGCGAAAGTCGCGCTGCGAACCCGCATCGGTGGCAATGACCTTGAGTATCGCGCCGCTGGCCATCCGATTGAGTTCCATCTTGGCCTTGAGCAACGGCAGCGGACAATTCAGGCCACTGGCGTCCAGCTCAACGTCATGGGCTACAGCATCGATCATTGCATCACTCCGGGTCACGTAGTCGAGTTGCCTAGAATATCTGGTCGCAAGGCTGGTGTCCGGCTACAGTAAGGTCTTTGTCGACTAAGGCTTTGTGCATGACTTTTTTGCGCCCTACCCTGCTGACGCTCGCTTGCCTGCTCGCCTCACCGGGCTTCGCCGACGACCTGCCGTCACTCGGCGACGCCAGTTCTGCCATCGTCTCGCCACAGCAGGAATACCAATTGGGCCGTGCCTGGCTTGCGCTATTGCGCAGCCAGGTGTCACAACTCAACGATCCGCAACTCAAGGACTATGTCGAATCCAGCGTTTATCGCCTGGTGGAAACCAGCCAGGTCAATGACCGGCGTCTTGAGTTCATCCTGATCAACAGCCCGCAGCTCAACGCATTCGCAGCGCCGGGCGGGATTGTCGGGGTCAACGGCGGCTTGTTCCTCAACGCCCAGACCGAAGGTGAATACGCCTCGGTACTGGCGCACGAATTGGCTCACTTGTCGCAACGCCACTTTGCTCGTGGCGTCGAAGCCCAACAGCGTATGCAAGTGCCGATGATGGCGGCGCTGCTGGCCGGGATCGTCATTGCTGCCGCCGGTGCCGGTGATGCCGGGATCGCGGCCATTGCGGGTACGCAGGCAGCGGCGATTCAGGAACAACGACGTTTCTCTCGACAGAACGAACAGGAAGCCGACCGTATCGGCATTCTCAATCTGGAAAAGGCCGGTTACGACCCGCGCTCGATGCCCACCATGTTTGAGCGCCTGGGCCGTCAGTACCGTTTTGATGCCAAGCCACCGGAATTCCTGCTGACTCACCCGGTGACCGAATCGCGGATCGCCGACACCCGCAACCGTGCCGAACAGGCTCCACAAGGAGGCATCGAGGACACCGTGCGCTATCAACTGATTCGCGCACGCGTGCAATTGATTTATGAGGAGACTCCGGGCCTGGGCGCCAAGCGCTTCCGCGCCCAGCTGGATGAAAACCCGAAAAGCGATGTCGCTCGCTACGGACTGGCCATTGCCCAGGTCAAGGGTGGCCAACTGAACGAGGCACGGGAAAATCTCAAATTGCTGCTGGCCAAGGCGCCCAACGAGATTATCTACAACCTCGCCCAGATTGATCTGGACATCACCAACAACCGTCTGCCGGATGCGCAGTCCCGCGTTGACCGAATGCTGACTCAGTACCCCGGCAACTATCCGCTGAACCAGGTGCGTGTCGACCTGCTGCTGAAACAGAACCGCGCCGCGGACGCCGAGAAAGCACTGGAAGGGTTGCTCAAGTCCCGCCCGGACGATCCGGACGTGTGGTATCAGGTGGCAGAAACTCGCGGCTTGTCAGGCAACATCATTGGCCTGCATCAAGCTCGCGCCGAGTACTTCGCACTGGTCGGCGACTATCGCCAGGCCATCCAGCAACTGGACTTCGCCAAGCGCAAGGCCGGCTCCAACTTCCCGCTGTCATCACGTATCGATGCCCGCCAGCGAGAGCTGATGGAGCAGGAACGCATGATCAAAGACATGATGGGCTAGTTTGTTTCAGGCACAAAAAAACCGCCTCTTTCGAGGCGGTTTTTTATTCAACCTATAACCGGATTATTCAGCCAGTTTGAAGGTGATGAAGCTGGCACGACCCTGACGCAATACGCGCATCGACACCGAACGATTCTTCGGCAGCGCCTTGGCGATGTCAGTGAATTGCTTGGTGGACTCGATCGCCTGATTGTTCAGGTGAGTGATGACGTCGCCCGGTTGCAGGCCGATCATCGAGGCAGGACCGTCCTGCACTTCCTTGATCACCACGCCACCTTTGAGGTCGTAGGTTTTCTTCTGCTCGGCGGTCAATTCACTTACCGATACACCCAGACGATTGCTGCTGGTCTCTGCGCCAGACTTCGGCAAGGCATCGAGCTCTTTGTCTTCGTCAGGAATGGCACCGACCGTCAGCTCGACGTTCTTGCGCTTGCCCTCGCGGATCACTTCCAGATTGGCCTTGGACCCTGCTTTCAGTGCGCCCACCAGATGCGGCAGATCGGCGGACATAACGATTGGCTGACCGTTCATGGTCAGGATCACGTCACCCACTTGCAGGCCACCCTTGGCAGCCGGACCGTCATCCTGGATCTGGGCAACCAGCGCGCCGGCCGGCTTGTCCAGGCCGAACGACTCAGCCAGATCCTTGTTCACTTCCTGAATCACTACACCCAACCAGCCACGGCTGACTTTGCCGCCGCTCTTGAGCTGATTGGAAACGTCCATGGCCACATCGATCGGAATCGCGAACGACACGCCCATGAAACCGCCGGAACGGGTGTAGATCTGCGAGTTGATGCCGACCACTTCACCGTTGAGGTTGAACAACGGACCACCAGAGTTACCCGGGTTGATCGGCACGTCGGTCTGAATGAACGGCACGTAGTTTTCATTCGGCAGGCTGCGACCTACAGCACTGACGATGCCCTGGGTCACGGTGTGGTCAAAGCCGAACGGAGAACCGATCGCCACGACCCACTGGCCAGCTTTCAGATCCTGGGATTTGCCGAGTTTCAAAACTGGCAGATCCTTGCCCTCGATTTTCAGCAGCGCCACGTCGGAACGTGGATCGGTGCCGACCAGCTTGGCTTTCATTTCACTGCGATCCGCCAGGCGCACGAGAATTTCATCGGCATCCGCGATGACATGGTTGTTGGTCAGGATGTAGCCGTCAGGCGAAATGATGAAGCCCGAACCGAGGGATTGGGCTTCACGCTGACGATCGCCGCGAGGCGAGCGCGGTTGTGGCGGCATACCGCGCTCGAAGAACTCGCGCAGCATTGGCGGCAGGCCTTCAAGGTCAGGCATCTGCTGGTTCACTTTGCGATCCGGCAGCTTCTGCGTGGTACTGATGTTCACGACCGCGGGCGACGCCTGCTCAACCAGTTGCGTGAAGTCAGGCAAGTCGACTGCTTGCGCAGCGACCGACTGACCGAGCACCAGCACGGTGGCAAAAATGGAAAGATAAGTCTTCAAGCGTGGTATCGACATACGGCTCCCGTTACGACGAGCATGGTTAAGCGATATGGATCAAGGAACACCGGGAAAGATACGCCGGTATTTTTGTTCCGGGAACAACAAACAAGGCCAGAGCCGAGGGGCTCTGACCTATAAAAAATTTTGGGGGTATTTGCAAACTGAAATGCTCACGAAACATTTCGATTTCAGCTCACTGCTTGGTTGCAGTGGCGTCAGTGCGCATGGACAAGGCAATCCGTTCAGCGGTGCCGACCGGAATTTCACCCACCACCGTCACCATCATTTCACCTTGCGGGGTAGTCAGTCGCCGGGATACAGCCACCGTTGGTCCCAACTGAGTGCGGGTATCGGTGACGGCTGCGCCGTTCAAAGGCTCAAGGAAAACAGAAAAACGCGCCAGACCATCGTCATACATCAGGCTGTTGACCTGGGTTTTGGTCTCGGGGTCCTTGCGTGCCGTGCTGCTGGTTAGCTCGAACCCTGGCGGCAACCAGTCTGAGCGCCAGACCTGGGCCGTTTTGATCGCCGAGGCCTTATCGCTGGCGAGGTTGACTGCCTTGCAGTCGCTGCCTGGCTGCAGATCGGCTTCGGACGGCACATCGGCGGTGTCCAGTTGCGTGAACTGGAATCGCTCAAGCAGGCGTCCTTTGTCATCAAGCAACAACGACTTGAGTGGCAGGCCGGTCTGTTTGTCCAGATGCAGCTCAAAACCGTAGCGATGCTGGTCGCGAGGTGTCAGTGAAACAATCACTGCCTCTCGCCCGGCCACACGCGACTTGCCGATGACAGCAAGGTCATACCAGCTCTTGAGCTTTTGTGGATCGAGTGCACGAGCGGCGGAATTGGGAGAGTCCCCAAGCCCTGCAATCAGGGTGCCGCTGACACATTGCGTGTGGCCATCAACGCGCACAACCTCCTGAGCGGATCCGTCGAGCTGAAGCAAACGCTCGCGGACCTTGCCATCCTGGACGCGGTGCCAGATGTTATGGGTAGAAAAACTACCGTTACGCTCGTAGACGAAGGTACCGTGAAAGCTTTGCTGTTGCTCGGCCTGACCAAGACGGGTCAACCAGTCCTGGGCTTCATTGGCGTGGGCTGGAACAACAAACCAGCCACTGAGCAGAAGCGAAAGTAGAGGTATGGCGCGCATGATCCTCCTTAACGGTTTTCCAGGCTTGCTGCACGAGCGTAAGGCAGAGCGCTCTCAGTACCTTTCAATGCAGCCTGTTGAGCATGTTGACGCAGGTAGCTCGGCAGACGCTGATCGTGCCAGCCTGGCTGACCTTGCAATACGCCGTTGGCCATAGGGCCAGTGGCTTCCGAACTCTCATTGTAGCCTGCCAAAACAGCCGGGCCCTTCACTTGAGGTGCGGCCAGATTCTGTTGGCTGGATTGCTGAGCCAGTTCGACACCGGCGATCTCGTCCTGGTTGTACAGGCGAACACCGGCCAGTACGGCCACCGTTACCGAAGCTGCGACCGCCAGACGACCCAGGCTGCGCCATGGACCACGGGAGGCTTTTGCCGGTACGGCCTCGTCAGCCAAGGCTGCGGAAACGGCCGCGGCGATGTCCAGACGTGGAAGCAGCAGATCCTTGTGCATTGCTGCCCGAGCGATCTGATAACGAGCCCAGGTTTCACGGGTTTCAACATCGTCACAGGCACTGAGTACCCGACGCAATTCCAATTCGTCCGCTTCGTTATCCATCACTGCGGACAGCGATTCCTGCAGGGCTTCACGACTCATGGCGTTCCTCTCTTGGCTGTCGCCGCTGTCTTTAGTTTTCCTGCAACAACGGCTGCAGGGCTTTATCGATGGCCTCCCGGGCGCGGAAAATCCGGGAGCGCACGGTGCCCACCGGACATTGCATGACGCTCGCAATGTCCTCGTAACTCAGACCATCGAATTCACGTAAAGTTAAAGCCGTACGCAAATCTTCTGGCAGTTGCTGAATGGTTCGATGGACGGTGCCTTCGATCTCATCCCGCAGCAAAGCCCGTTCTGGCGACTCGAGATCCTTGAGGCCATGATCGCCATCGTAGAACTCTGCATCCTCGGAACTGACATCGCTATCCGGCGGCCGACGGCCGCGTGAAACCAGATAGTTTTTCGCCGTGTTAATGGCGATGCGGTAAAGCCACGTATAAAACGCGCTGTCTCCGCGAAAATTTCCAAGTGCACGGTATGCCTTGATAAAGGCTTCTTGTGCCACATCCTGGGCTTCATGGGTGTCGTGCACAAAACGCACGATCAACCCGAGAATTTTGTGCTGGTATTTCAGCACTAGCAGATCGAACGCGCGCTTGTCGCCGCGTTGAACGCGCTCGACCAGCTGCTGATCCTCTTCCTGGGTTAGCATGAACACTCCTCGATAAGCTCGGAGGAGGCTTGCATAACTAAACGACCGGACTTGCAAACATAGACTCGGGCTTTTCGCAAAAGTTCTCCCCCTCCAGGCAAGTTTCCTGCGGGCTCTGATTCGGCACGCACGAAAAACGCAGCGCGAGATTCCCCGGCTGCGCGAATAATCTTGTCATCGGTTTCGCTGGCAAGGATCCAAAGCTGATCCCGCGCTGAAGCCGACACTGTCCCTTGAATCAGGCAACCGTCTATTGATCTTGGGCCTTTGGCAAAAGTTCCAAATATTTATAGCTGCCTGAAACCGACATTGTGCAACCGTGTAGCGAAAAAGACTGTTAAATCCACGATACAGTTCACTTGTCGCTGAATCAGTCGAAAAAACATCCGACGAAGCGTCGGGTCTTTTCCGTCACAGTAGTTTCACAATGCCATATGGGCTCGGCTATTGTGCCGCTCCCCCCCTCTATATACTAGTGGGCTGTGTACAAACCTGACTCGCCTGTCCAGTTGTCCAGCGCCGCCCCCGAACCGGGTCGCCTTGAGCGGAATCCTGAAATGAGCCAACAGTTTCAACACGATGTTCTGGTAATTGGCAGCGGTGCTGCCGGCTTGAGCCTTGCGCTGACCTTGCCCGGTCATTTGCGCATCGCCGTACTGAGCAAAGGCGACCTCGCCAACGGCTCGACGTTCTGGGCGCAAGGTGGTGTGGCTGCCGTTCTGGACGACACCGACACGGTCGAATCTCACGTCGACGACACCCTCAATGCCGGTGGCGGCCTGTGTCATGAAGATGCCGTGCGCTTTACTGTCGAACACAGCAAAGAGGCGATCCAGTGGCTGATTGACCAGGGCGTACCGTTTACCCGGGATGAGCATTCCGGCGTCGAAGATGGCGGTTTCGAATTCCACCTGACCCGAGAAGGCGGCCACAGTCATCGACGCATCATTCATGCTGCCGATGCTACAGGCGCTGCTATTTTCAGGACATTGCTGGCTCAGGCCAAAGAACGGCCGAACATCGAGTTGCTGGAACAGCGGGTGGCGGTCGACCTGATTACCGAAAAACGCCTCGGCCTGGAAGGTGACCGCTGCCTGGGCGCCTACGTGCTCAATCGCGGTACCGGCGAAGTCGATACCTATGGCGCCCGCTTCGTGATCCTCGCTTCCGGTGGCGCTGCCAAGGTCTACCTCTATACCAGCAACCCCGATGGCGCCTGCGGTGACGGCATCGCCATGGCATGGCGTTCGGGCTGCCGGGTGGCGAACCTGGAATTCAACCAGTTCCACCCCACCTGCCTTTACCACCCGCAAGCCAAAAGTTTCCTGATTACCGAAGCCCTGCGCGGCGAAGGCGCACATTTGAAGCTGCCCAATGGTGAACGCTTCATGCCCCGTTTCGACCCTCGGGCCGAACTGGCGCCTCGCGACATCGTCGCCCGGGCCATCGACCATGAGATGAAGCGTCTGGGTGTCGATTGCGTGTATCTGGATATCAGCCACAAGTCCGAAGATTTCATCAAGACGCACTTTCCGACCGTGTATGAACGCTGCCTCGAATTTTCCATCGACATCACCAAGCAACCGATTCCGGTGGTTCCGGCAGCGCATTACACCTGCGGCGGCGTCATGGTCGACCAGCAAGGTCGCACCGATGTACCCGGGCTGTACGCGATTGGCGAAACCAGCTTCACCGGCTTGCATGGTGCCAACCGCATGGCCAGCAACTCGCTGCTGGAGTGCTTTGTCTACGCGCGCTCGGCGGCTGCGGACATCGTTGAGCAATTGCCGCAGATTTCCGCCCCCATCGCCCTGCCCGCCTGGGATGCGAGCCAGGTGACCGATTCCGATGAAGACGTAATCATCGCGCACAACTGGGATGAACTGCGGCGTTTCATGTGGGACTACGTGGGCATCGTGCGCACCAACAAGCGCCTGCAACGGGCTCAGCACCGGGTGCGGTTGCTGCTGGATGAAATCGATGAGTTCTATAGCAACTATAAAGTCAGCCGGGATTTGATCGAGTTGCGTAACTTGGCCCAGGTGGCCGAACTGATGATTCTGTCAGCCATGGAACGCAAGGAAAGTCGTGGTCTGCATTACACCCTCGACTACCCGAACATGCTGCCAGTGGCGCTGGACACTATTCTGGTGCCGCCCACCTACGCCGACTGAACTTGAGCCGAACCCGCAGGCGTCGGTGCACCTCCGCCGCCTGCGAATCCCGGGGCACGCAAATGGCCCGGACCCGTCGCTCACCTTGCAGACGAAAGCGCAGCACCACCACCAACGGCAGCGCCAGGCTGTCCGGCCGCAGCTGCACCGGTTGCCATCCGGCAGCCTGATTCCATAACTGCCAACCATCAGCGTCGCGACGCAAGCCGCAAAAGGCCTGTGGGTGCGTCAGCAGAATCTGCCGGGGCAACAGCCAAACGCCATGCAACAGGCAGCACAAAGCGCCGAGCAGACTGGCCCACGCTGGAATGGCGAGAAGAAACAGCGAACCCAGCGCGAACAGCTGGGCCAATAGATACACCGCCAGCAACTGCCGCGAGGCGTGCCAGCGGCATTCGAACGAATTACTTGGGCTGGACACGATCCAGGATCATGCGGACCATGCGCTGAAGTTCCGGATCTTCCGATTCGTTACGTTCCATGAACCAGCGGAACATGTCCTGATCCTCGCATTCCAGCAGGCGGACGTACAACGCGCGATCCACCTCGTTCAGACCTGCGTAAACCTCTTTGACGAATGGCACCAGCAACACGTCAAGCTCAAGCATGCCGCGGCGGCTGTGCCAGTAGAGGCGATTCAGTTCAACATCTTCGACCATGGAGCGCTCCTCAAATAGGCCGCAAGTATACAGCCCCGCGCCGCGCCGAACACTCGGCTTTGGTCGGGCACCGACGATCCTTTGTGAACTACCCATTTCGAAGGCGCCCCCTTATCATGTCCACCAGACTCTTTACCCTGCGATGACCCATGGCCGATTCTGCTTTTTTCTGCACGCTGTCTCATGAAGGTATTCTGGCGGTCCGCGGCGCGGACGCCGGCAAGTTCCTGCAAGGCCAATTGACCTGCAACCTCAATTACCTGAGCGACACACAGGCCAGCCTCGGCGCGCGCTGCACCCAGAAAGGCCGGATGCAGTCGAGCTTCCGTATTCTGCTCGAAGGTGACGGCGTGTTGATGGCGATGGCCAGTGAGTTGCTGGAGCCACAACTGGCGGACCTGAAAAAGTACGCCGTGTTCTCCAAATCCAAACTGACGGACGAAAGTGCTGCCTGGATTCGTTTTGGCATTGAGCATGGCGATGCTGCGCTGAAGAGCCTCGGCCTTGAGTTGCCGGCAGAAATCGATAGTGTCGCGCGCCATGACGGTTTGATCGCCATTCGCGTGTCAGCCGATCGAGCGGAACTCTGGGCGGCTGCCGATCAAGCCGACAGTCTCAAGGGCAAACTGTCCGCCCTGCTGGCAGAAGGCGACCTGAATCAATGGCTGCTGGGCCAGATCCGCGCAGGGATCGGTCAGGTAATGCCCGGCACCCGCGAGCTGTTCATTCCGCAGATGCTCAATCTGCAAGCCGTCGGTGGCGTGAGTTTCAAAAAAGGTTGCTACACCGGCCAGGAAATCGTCGCGCGGATGCAGTACCTCGGCAAACTCAAGCGTCGCCTGTATCGGGTAAAGCTGGATGCCGGCGACCTGCCTGAACCTGGCACCCAGCTGTTTTCCCCAAGCCACAGCAGTGCAATCGGTGAAGTGGTGCTGGCCGCCAGTGCCGAAAATCACATTGAACTGTTGGCCGTGTTGCAAGCCGAAGCTGCGGAAGGTGGCGATATTCATCTGGGCGCAATCGACGGCCCGGCGCTGCTTTTGCTCGATCTGCCTTACCAACTGGACCGCGATCGCGAGATCCAGCGTTAAACGCAGTACCTTTTTGCGACACCTAGAGAAACTAAATGAGTGAGCTGGCGGAAAAGGTCCAACAGGATTTGGTTGAGGCCATCGATAACGATGACCTGGTTCTGCCAACATTACCGGAAGTGGCTTTGCAGATTCGCAAGGCCGCTGAAGACCCGGAAATCAGTATCAGCAGCCTGAGCAAAGTGATCGGCCGCGATACTGCGCTGTCGGCGCGCCTGATCAAAGTGGTCAACAGCCCCCTGCTGCGTGCGACTCAGGAAGTCACTGACTTGCACACGGCCATCACACGCCTGGGCATCAACTACAGCAGCAACCTGGCGATTGGTCTGGTCATGGAGCAGATATTCCATGCTCGCTCCGAGGTGGTGGAACAAAAGATGCGCGATGTCTGGCGCAAGAGCCTGGAAATTGCCGGCGTCAGTTATGCCCTGTGCCGCACCTACACCCAACTCAAGCCTGATCAGGCAGCCCTCGGCGGGTTGGTGCATCAAATTGGCGTGTTGCCGATCCTGACCTATGCCGAAGATCACTATGAATTGCTGTCCGACCCGGTCAGCCTCAACCATGTGATTGAGAAGATTCACCCGCTGCTCGGTGACAAGCTGCTCAGGGTCTGGGAATTTCCGGAGTTGCTGGTGCAGGTGCCGCTGCTGTATCAGAACTTCAAGCGACAATCAGCCCAGATTGATTATGTCGATCTGGTACAAGTGGCCAGCCTGTACTGCCACAAAGACACCGACCACCCGATTTCGAGGATTGATCCGCTCAGCGTTCCGGCTTTCGTCAAACTCGGGATCGATCTGGACAACAAGGTGAAGTGCGCGGAACTGGAAGAAACGCGGTCGATGTTTTACTGATCGAGACCGCGTTGCCTCCATCGCCAGCAGGCTGGCTCCCACAGGGATTTGTGGTGTAACAAAGGTCCAATGTGGGAGCCAGCCTGCTGGCGATGGGGCCAGAACAGCCCCCCTCACTCCCCGGCAATAAAACTCACCCGCACTTTCAACCCCGCCAGCTCACCATCGTGCAGGCTAATCTGCGCCAGGTGCGCGCGGCAAATCTCGCCGACAATCGCCAACCCCAAGCCTGATCCCGCCACTTGCTGGTTGCGTCGGTAAAAACGTTCGAATACCCGATCCCGCTCATCCAGCGGAATCCCGGGACCATCATCTTCAACCTCCAGCACCGCCGGTGCCGAGACTCGCAAAATGACATTGCCGCCTGGCGGTGTGTGGGCCAGGGCGTTGTCCACCAGATTACTCAACAGCTCGTTCAGCAGCGTCGGTTCACCGCGCAACCAGACCGGCTCATCCGCCTCCAGCGCCAGTGCCACGCCACGTTTATGGGCCAACGGTGCCATGGCCATACCCAGCTCACGCGCCAATTGACTGAGATCCAGCAACTGCGCTCCACCTTCGGCAATTGCCCGGGCGCCGTTTTCGACCCGCGCCAACGAGAGCAACTGATTGGCCAGATGCGTCAGGCGGTCGGTGCCCTGCGCAGCGGTTTCCAGCGTGCTGCGCCAGATTTCGGGTTCGCTTGCTCGCAGGCCCAGTTCCAGTCGCGCCTTGAGGGCTGCCAATGGGGTACGCAATTCATGGGCGGCATCGGCGATGAACTGCGCCTGTCGTTCGAACTGTTCGCGCAGGCGTTCAGTAAAGTGATTGAGCGCGCGCACCAGCGGCCACAACTCGCGCTGGACTTCCACCAACGGTAGCGGACGCAAATCGTCGGACTGCCGCTCCTCCACCGCCGTGCGCAAACGCTCCAGCGGACGCAACGCCGCACTGACCGCAAACCATACGATCATCAGTGCACCGATTGCCAACATGCCCAGACGCAACAAGGTATCGGCCGCCAGACTGCGGGCCATGCTGACCCGTGCTTCATCGGTTTCCGCCACGCGAATTTCCGCCATGCCGTTCATGTTCGGTTCACTGACCGGTTTGAGCAGGCTGACCACGCGCACGTTCTGTCCGCGATAAGTGGCGTTGTAGAAACTCGCCAGTGCCGGGTAATCGTCGGTGCGCGGGGTGCCGGGCGGCGGAGCCGGAAGGTTTTCGTAGCCGGAAATCAAGTTCTGGTGGATGTCGTTGACCAGATAGAAAATCCGCCCGGCACTGTCGTAGGCGAAGGTATCGAGGGCCACGTACGGCACGTCGGCACTGAGGGTGCCATCGCGCTGGGATACACCGGCGGCAATGGTTCGTGCGGACGCCAGCAGCGTCCGGTCATAGGCGGTGTCGGCGGCTTCGCGACCGTTCCAGTAGGCGCTCAAACCGCTGGCCAGCATCAACACCACCAGCAGCAGCGCCAGGTTCCACAGCAACCGCCAGCGCAGACTGCTGGGCTTATGCATCACGGCTTTCCAGTAAGTAGCCGAGACCACGGAAGGTCACAATAGCGACCGGCTGGCCATCGAGTTTCTTGCGCAAGCGGTGCACGTAGATTTCGATGGCGTCGGGGCTGGCCTCTTCGTCGAGGCCGAAGACCTGGGAGGCCAGTTGCTCCTTGCTCATCACTCGTCCGGGTCGAGCGATCAGCGCCTCCAGCACGGCTTGCTCGCGGGAGGTCAGGGTCAGCAGTTCCTCGCCAAGCGTGAAGCGCCGAGTCTCCAGATCGTAAGCCAGCACGCCACAGCGTTGCAGACGCTCACCGCCCAGCACGCTACGGCGCAGCAAGGCTTTGACCCGGGCTTCGAGCTCGGTGAGTTCGAAGGGCTTGGCCAGGTAATCGTCGGCACCGAGGTTCAGGCCATGCACCCGATCCTTGACGTCACTGCGCGCCGTCAGCATCAACACCGGCAGGTTTTTGCCGCGTGCGCGCAACCGTGCGAGCACTTCGAAACCATCCATGCGCGGCAAGCCAACGTCGAGAATCGCCATCGCGTATTCCTCGCTACTCAACGCCAGGTCGGCGGCCACGCCATCGTGCAGGACATCCACGGTCAAGCCGGTGCTCTTGAGCGCCTGGGCGACACTTTCGGCGAGCTGCAGATGGTCTTCGACGAGCAGGACACGCATGGACAGTTACCTCGTTCAGGGATGGTCGACGCCATTCTTTGGCGCGGAGTTTACAGCGGCATCCGCCGCTGTGAAGCCCGAAAAACCGTGAAAGCCCGATGAAAGGTTAGCGAAAGGTTCGACCGTTAGAGTCGATTTACGGATGGTTTCGATCGCAGCCATCGATCCTGCTTTGAAATGTAGCTCCCGAAAAACGCCTCGATGCGTTTTCGCCAATAAGAACAATAACGAGGTACTTCGCCATGCTGTCCACCCAGCTCCAGATTTGCCCGCCGCGCGACTTTTCCCGCTCCCCATCGTTTACGCTTGCCGGCGCCGTCAACGGCTGCGCGAAGCGAAACCGCCGCACCTGAAACATCCCCAAAAACAACAACTCCCGTGGAGACAAAAATGAATCGATCACTGCGCCGTTTCGCCCTCGCCGCCAGCTGCATGCTGTTTGCTGGCCAACTGATGGCCGAGCCCAAACGCCCCGAGTGCATCGCCCCGGCCTCGCCGGGCGGTGGTTTCGACCTGACCTGCAAACTGGCGCAGAGCGCGCTGGTCAACGAAAAACTGCTGACCAAACCGATGCGCGTGACCTACATGCCCGGCGGTGTCGGCGCGGTGGCCTACAACGCAGTGGTCGCCCAGCGGCCGGCCGATGCAGGCACCCTCGTGGCCTGGTCCAGCGGTTCGCTGTTGAACCTGGCGCAAGGCAAGTTCGGTCGTTTCGATGAAACCAACGTACGCTGGCTGGCCGCCGTCGGCACCAGCTACGGCGCCATCGCGGTGAAAAGCGATTCGCCCTACAAGACCCTCGACGACCTCGTTCAGGCACTGAAGAAAGATCCGAGCAAAGTGGTGATCGGTTCCGGCGGCACCGTCGGCAGCCAGGACTGGATGCAAACCGCGCTGATCGCCAAGGCCGCCGGGATCAACCCGCGTGACCTGCGTTACGTCGCCCTCGAAGGCGGCGGCGAAATCGCCACCGCCCTGCTCGGCGGCCACATCCAGGTTGGCAGCACCGACATCTCCGACTCCATGCCGCACATTCAGAGCGGCGACATGCGCCTGCTGGCGGTGTTCTCCGACAAGCGTCTGGACGAGCCGGAAATGAAAGACATTCCGACCGCTCGCGAGCAGGGCTACGACATCGTCTGGCCGGTGGTTCGCGGCTTCTACCTGGGGCCAAAAGTCAGCGACGAAGACTACGCCTGGTGGAAAGACTCCTTCGACAAACTGTTGGCCTCGCCCGAGTTCGCCAAGTTGCGTGATCAGCGTGAACTGTTCCCGTTCGCCATGACCGGCCCGGAACTGGACACGTACGTGAAGAAGCAAGTCGCCGACTACAAAGTGCTGGCCAAAGAGTTCGGCCTGATTCAGTGATCGCCTCTGTCTAGCGGCTGCGACTCCGTTTGGCGGAGCCGCGGCACAGGAGTTCCCCATGCTCTTACAACGCATTTTTGCTTCGGTGCTGTTGCTGGCCTGTGTCAGCCTGGTGTTGATGGCTTTGCCCTATCAGGCACCGTTTTCCTACGAACCGATCGGCCCGCGCGCGTTTCCCCTGTTGATGCTGGGGCTGATGGGGCTGGCGCTGGTTTACATGGTGTATCGCCCCTCGCCGATCAAGCACACCGATGAAGATCCACCGATGGATCGCGAGACGCTGACCAAGATTGGTGTCTGCGTGCTGTTGCTGCTGGTGTTCGCCGGGTTGTTCGAACCGCTGGGCTTCATCCTCAGCAGCATGCTGGTTGGCATTCCGATGGCTCGTCTGTACGGCGGACGCTGGCTGCCGGGCGTGATCATCATCAGCCTGATGAGCGTCGGCCTGTACCTGCTGTTCGACAAAGTCATGGACGTGCCACTGCCTCTGGGCCTGCTCGACGTTCTGGAGAACTGATATGGATACGCTTGGTTATTTGAGTCACGGCTTCGGCGTCGCGCTAACCCCTTACAACCTGGTGACGGCACTCAGCGGCACATTGATCGGTACGGTTGTCGGCCTGCTTCCGGGGCTGGGCCCGATCAATGGTGTGGCGTTGTTGATCCCGATCGCCTTCGCGTTGGGCCTGCCACCGGAGTCGGCATTGATCCTGTTGGCGGCGGTTTACCTCGGTTGCGAATATGGCGGGCGGATCAGTTCGATCCTGCTGAACATCCCGGGCGAAGCATCAACCGTGATGACTACTCTCGATGGCTACCCGATGGCCCGTCAGGGATTGGCCGGTGTGGCGTTATCGCTGTCCGCGTGGAGTTCATTCATTGGCGCATTTATCGCGACCTGCGGGATGGTCGTGTTCGCGCCGATGCTGGCGAAATGGGCGATTGCCTTCGGTCCCGCGGAATACTTCGTGCTGATGGTTTTCGCGATTGTCTGTCTCGGCGGCATGGCGGGGGATCGGCCGCTCAAGACGTTCATTGCGGCGCTGATCGGCCTGTTCCTGTCGACCGTCGGCATCGATGCCAACAGCGGCGTGTACCGCTTCACGGGTGACAACATCCACCTCACCGACGGCATTCAGTTCGTGGTGTTGGTACTGGGTCTGTTCTCCATTAGCGAAATTCTGTTGCTGCTGGAAAAAACCCACCGTGGCCAGGAAGCCTTCCAGGCCACCGGCCGAATGTTGTTCAATTTCAAGGAAGCGGCTTCGGTGTTCTGGGTGAACATGCGTTGCGGCGTGCTCGGGTTCATCATGGGTGTGCTGCCGGGTGCTGGCGCAACGCTGGCCAGTGCCGTGGCCTACATGACCGAGAAACGCATCGCAGGCCCAAGCGGAAAATTCGGACAAGGCGACAAGCGCGGCCTGGCAGCGCCGGAAACCGCCATTGGCGCAGAAGCGTGCGGCGCACTGGTGCCGATGCTGACCCTCGGCGTTCCCGGCTCGGGCACCAC
Source organism: Pseudomonas azerbaijanoccidentalis (assembly GCF_019145495.1). Taxonomy (GTDB): domain Bacteria; phylum Pseudomonadota; class Gammaproteobacteria; order Pseudomonadales; family Pseudomonadaceae; genus Aquipseudomonas; species Aquipseudomonas azerbaijanoccidentalis. The sequence goes on from NZ_JAHSTU010000002.1 coordinate 150,367, forward strand.
GGCGGTGATGATCGGCGCGTTGTCGCTGTACAACATCACACCGGGTCCGCTGCTGTTTCAGCAGCAACCAGACATCGTCTGGGGCCTGATCGCCTCGTTGTTCATCGCCAACATCATGCTGGTGATCCTCAACATCCCGATGATCCGCATCTTCACCAAAATCCTCGCTGTGCCGAACTGGGCGCTGGTGCCGATGATCGCCATCATCACCGCCATTGGCGTGTACGCCGTGCATGCCACGACCTTCGATCTGTTCCTGATGATCGGCATCGGCATCTTCGGCTACATCCTGCGTAAGCTGGACTTCCCGTTGTCGCCGGTTTTGCTGGGTTTCATCCTCGGTGGCTTGATGGAGCAGAATCTGCGTCGGGCGCTGTCGATTTCCAATGGCTCGCTGGATATTCTCTGGTCGAGCGGTATCACCGTTGGTGTCTGGGGGTTGATCGTGGTCATGTTGCTGGTGCCGATTGTGCGCATCTGGCGTAAACGTTCGGTTGCGCGGCGCGTTGTTGCCGATGTCTGATCGAACACCTTTCAAAGCCTGGTGGGGAACCCCGCTGGTCGGCCTGCTGGGCGGTTATCTCGCCAGCCAGGTCGGCTGGCCTTTGCCGTGGATGGTCGGCTCGTTGCTGGCGATCATCCTCGTGCGTTGCCTGACACCCTGGCAACTGGCGGAAATCCCTGGCGGCCGCAAGTGCGGCCAGTGGATCGTCGGCATCGGCATTGGCCTGCACTTCACCCCGGTGGTGATGGACCAGGTGCTGAGTCATTTCGGTCTGATCTTCTTCGGTGCGTTGGTCACCAGCCTGTCGGCGGTCGTCGGCGTGTGGCTGATGCGGCGCACCGGTGAAGATCGCGCCACCGCTTTCTTTTCCAGCATGCCCGGCGGTTCCGGGGAGATGGTCAACCTCGGCGCGCGTAACGGCGCGGTGCTCAGCCGTGTGGCGGCAGGGCAGAGTTTGCGTGTCCTGGTCGTCGTTTTGTGTGTGCCGGCAGCGTTCAAATACCTGCTGGGCGATGGTGCACCGATTTCCCACGCTGGCAGCATCGATTGGCGCTGGCTGGCGATTTTATTCCCCGCCGGCGCATTGGCGGCGTGGATCTGGGAGCGCCTGCGTCAACCCAACCCTTGGCTGTTCGGGCCGTTGCTGGTCAGTGCGGCGGTCAGTATCAGCTGGGATCTGCACATTGGCCTGCCCAACGGCGGCAGCCAGATCGGCCAGTGGTTGATCGGCAGCGGGCTGGGTTGTCACTTCAATCGACAGTTTTTCCGTCGCGCGCCGTCGTTCATGGGCCGGACGCTGATTGGCACGGTGCTGACCATGTTGATTGCTACGGCAGCGGCATTGGGTTTGAGTGCGCTGACCCACCTGGATCTGCGTTCGCTGACGTTGGGCATGATGCCCGGCGGGATTGCGGAGATGAGCCTGACCGCGGAGACCCTGCAATTGTCGGTGCCGCTGGTAACGGCGATGCAGGTGATGCGGCTGTTGTTTGTGTTGTTTCTGGCGGAGCCGTTGTTCAAGTATTGGAACCGCGATCCAGAGTAAAGACCGGGTTGAATTCATCGCCAGCAGGCTGGCTCCCACAGGTGTTGTAAACACCGCAAAATTAATGTGGGAGCCAGCCTGCTGGCGATTTTTTCATACTGGCGGCAAGCGCCACTCGATCGGCGTCTCGCCATTCTGCTCCAGAAACTTGTTGGTCCGGCTGAAGTGCCCGCAACCAAGGAAGCCGCGATACGCCGACAGCGGTGACGGGTGCACCGACGTCAGCACCAGGTGCTTGGTGGCATCGATCAGTTTCTGTTTGCTCTGCGCATGGGCGCCCCACAGCATGAACACCAGATGCGGTTGCTGCTGGCTGACCACTTCAATGATCCGGTCGGTGAAAAACTGCCAGCCTTTGTCCTTGTGCGCATTGGCATTGGCGCGCTCAACCGTCATGGTGGTGTTGAGCATCAACACGCCCTGCTCGGCCCAGCTCTGCAAGTAGCCGTGGCTGGGGATGTCGATGTTCAGGTCGCGCTTCAACTCTTTGTAGATGTTTACCAGTGATGGCGGCGCCGGCACGCCTGGTTGCACCGAGAAGCACAAGCCATGGGCCTGGCCCGGGCCGTGGTACGGGTCCTGACCGAGGATGACAACCTTGACCTTCTCCAGTGGCGTGGAATTGAGCGCGTTGAAGATCATCGGGCCCGGTGGATAGATCTCCTTGCCGGCCGCCCGCTCCTGTTGCAGAAAGTTTCGCAACTCTTTCATGTAGGGCTGGTCGAATTCGGCACGCAGGGCCTCCTTCCAGCTCGGTTCGAGTTTGATACGGTCGTCAGCAGTCATGGTTACATCCGGCAAAAACAATGGGGCGAACCCTAGGAAAGCGCATCACGCTTGTCAATTGATCTGACGCAGATCCGGCACTTTCCCACACAGCGATCATACTTAACCTTCAAATTTCCGATCGAGGTCACGATGAATCTGCACTTCGAAGAACTTACCGGCACCGACGGCGCCCGCATCGGCATTGCCACGCTGGATGCCGAAAAGTCGCTGAACGCGCTGTCCCTGCCGATGATAAGCGCCCTGCGCGATCAACTGGACGCCTGGGCCAAAGAACCGCAAGTCGTTTGTGTTTTATTGCGCGGCAACGGCGCCAAAGCCTTCTGCGCCGGTGGTGAAGTGCGCAGCCTGGTGGAAGCCTGCCGCGCCCATCCAGGCGAAGTGCCACCCTTGGCCGCGCACTTCTTTGCCGCGGAATATCGCCTGGACTTCAGCCTGCACACGTATCCGAAACCACTGATCTGCTGGGGGCACGGCTATGTGCTTGGCGGCGGCATGGGGCTGCTGCAAGGGGCGAACATCCGCATTGTCACGCCGAGCAGTCGGCTGGCCATGCCGGAGATCACCATCGGCCTGTATCCTGACGTCGGCGCCAGTTGGTTCCTGTCGCGCCTGCCCGGCAAGCTCGGACTGTTTCTCGGCCTGACCGGTGCCCACATGAACGCTCGCGATGCGATCGATCTGGACCTCGCCGACCGTTTCCTGCTCGACGACCAACAAGCAGCGCTAATCGAAGGCCTGCTGCAATTGAACTGGCAGGAACAGACGCCCATACAACTCAACAGCCTGCTCAAGGCCTTGCAGCAAGAAGCCGTGGCGCAAATGCCCGAGCCTCAGTGGCTGCCACGCCGCCAGCGCATCGATGAACTGCTGGATGTCAGTGACGTGCGTTGCGCGTGGAAGGCCATCAGCCATTTGCGCGATGACACCGACGTGTTGATGAGCCGCGCCGCTCGGACCATGAGCGAGGGCTCGCCATTGACCGCGCATCTGGTCTGGGAACAGATCGCCCGCGCCCGGCACCTGTCACTGGCTGAAGTCTTTCAGATGGAATACACGTTAAGCCTCAACTGCTGCCGCCATCCGGAATTCAGTGAAGGCGTGCGCGCGCGGTTGATCGACAAGGACCAGAAGCCGCATTGGCATTGGCCGGATATCAACAATGTGCCGGATGCGGTGGTAGAAGCGCATTTCCATAAGGTCTGGGAGGGTCGGCATCCGTTGGCGGATTTATCGGAGTACTGAAATGCGAGCACAAAAAAAGCGGCGCTTGATGCGCCGCTTTTTTGTGGGTGACTAACGGTGACTACCCCGCCCATCGCGATCGCCACGACCGTTGTGGTCGCCTCGACCGCCATGGTTGTTGTTACGGCCGCCATTGTTGCCGCGGTAGTCATTATTCCAGCCGCCACGGTTGCGGCCGTCCCAGCCGTGATTCTGATGCGCGCGGTAATCGGGGCGCGCCTGATAGTGACGCGGTGCCGCCTGGTAATAGCGCGGTGACGGTTGATAGACCCGCGGCTGCGAGTAGTAGCGCGGCGTTGGCTGGTAATAGCGCGCTGGTGGCGCGTAGTAACGGGCTGGCGGCGAGTAATAACCGTCATTGGAATAGTAGCGATTGCCACCGGCGTAATAGGCCGGCGCGGGCGAGGTGTAGACCTCGGAACTGTAGTAGCTGACTCCTCCATCGGAATAAGGCACGCATGCACCAAGGGACAAACCCAACACAGCAATCAGTAGAATTCGAGAGAGCATGGCGGCCTCCTGGACCGCGGGTGAGCCACACCAGCGACGCTGGCAGGCGACAGTCAATTATTCGGTGACTGTCGAAAGATCAGACATCGATTTCGGAATCTGGTGCGTTCTCGCAACAAGTTGAAACATCTCGCCGATGAAAGGTTTTTCATCCATTCACGCGCTGATTAAGGCTGAAGGTGGATATATCACCGCGGTAATAACGACCGCTCACGCCACATCACAGTGCACCGATGCACCATCACAAAGCAGCCCTTCCCCACTGCACTCACCGAGAATCGACTCTTTCCCTTGCGCTAGACGCGTTCTGCGAACTTGGCACGCCTCTCGCTTTAACAAACCCGTGCAGGAGTCATCACAGGTTCGCAGCACCACAATTTGCAATGGCTGACTAGGGTTCCGGCTCGCAATCGCGAGTGACTGGTCCGAGAGTTGGCGACCTCCAGTTGAGGTTACACGGCGGGACAAAAGCCCGGGAGACAAAGCCACCGCTAACGGTGCCGCGTTGCCTCCTGCCCGCCCCTGATCAACTGGAGAACCACCATGTCCCAGCTTCGTTTACCCGCCGCCCTGCTCGCTGCTGCTTTTGCAGCCCTCGTCAGCGTCTCATCCCATGCCGCGCAAAAAGACCACTTCAGCGTCTGTTGGACGATTTATGCCGGCTGGATGCCTTGGGAATATGCCGGCAGCCAAGGCATCGTCGACAAATGGGCGAAGAAGTACGGCATCAAGATCGATGTGGTGCAGCTCAACGATTACGTCGAATCGATCAACCAGTACACCGCCGGCCAGTTCGACGGCTGCACCATGACCAACATGGATGCGCTGACCATCCCGGCCGCTGGTGGCGTCGACAGCACCGCACTGATCGTCAGCGACTTCTCCAACGGCAACGACGGCATCGTGCTCAAGGGCGAAGGCAAGAAAGTCGCCGACCTCAAGGGCATGGACGTCAATCTGGTCGAGCTCTCGGTTTCTCACTACCTGCTGGCCCGGGCTCTCGATTCGGTAGACCTCACCGAGAAAGACCTGAAAGTGGTCAACACCTCCGACGCCGATATCTCGGCTGCCTTCAACACCGATCAGGTCAACGCCGTCACTACCTGGAACCCGATGCTCTCGGACATCAAGGCCAAGCCTGCGGTAACCGAAGTCTTCAACTCCAGCCAGATCCCCGGCGAAATCATGGACATGATGGTGGTCAACAGCGCCACCCTCAAAGACAACCCGGCCCTGGGCAAAGCGCTGACCGGCGCGTGGTTCGAAGTGGTCGAGTTGATGAACGCGAAAAACGCCGCCAGCAAAGCCGCCCTCGAACACATGGCCAAAGCCTCGGGCACTGACCTCGCCGGTTTCCAGGCTCAACTGGACACCACCAAGCTGTTCGCCACCCCCAAGGAAGCACTTGCGTTCAGCACCAGCAAACAACTGCCGGAAACCATGCGCAAGGTCGCCGAGTTCTCCTTCCAGCACGGCTTGCTGGGTGAGGGCGCCAAGGACACCAGCGCGGTCGGCATGGCCTTCGCCAACGGCGTAACCAGCGGCGACAAAGGCAACCTCAAGCTGCGTTTCGACCCGAGCTACGTGCAAATGGCTGCCGACGCCCAGTTGTAAGAAGAGGACTTGGCCATGCGCCTGATCAATCGCCACCCGGATCGCCCGAGTCGCCTGTTGCTGGTGATCCTGCCGTTCGCCCTGGTGCTGTTCGCCTACTTCATGGGCTCGGCCGAGCGACTGGCAGACAACCCCAACGACAAACTGCTGCCCAGTGCCGTGCAGATGACGGACGCGGTGAAACGCCTGGCGTTCGTCGCCGACAGCCGCACCGGTGAATACCTGCTCTGGCAGGACAGTGCTTCGAGTCTGCGACGCCTGGCTATTGGCTTGGGTATCAGCGCCCTCGCCGGCTTATGCCTCGGTATGGCCGCCGGCACCCTGCCGCTGTTCAGTGCGCCGTTGTCGCCGTTGCTGACAGTGCTGTCGATGGTGCCGCCGCTGGCGATCCTGCCAATTCTGTTCATCGTGTTCGGGTTAGGCGAGTTGTCGAAAGTGATGCTGATCGTGATCGGCATCACCCCGGCGCTGGCCCGGGACCTGGAACAGCGCGCCCGGGAAATTCCCGTGGAGTTGCTGATCAAGGCCCAGACCCTGGGCGCTTCCACCTGGACCTTGATGCTGCGCGTGGTGCTGCCGCAATTGCTGCCACGGTTGCTGATTTCGCTGCGCCTGATGCTCGGCTCGGCGTGGTTGTTCCTGATCGCTGCCGAAGCCATTGCCTCCACCGACGGCCTCGGCTACCGGATTTTCCTGGTGCGCCGCTACCTGGCGATGGACGTGATTTTGCCGTACGTGGTGTGGATCACCCTGCTCGCATGGCTGATGGATTGGGGGCTCAAGCAACTGACCCGTCGCGCATTTCCTTGGTATGAAGGAGCGGCCAAATGAGCTTCATCACGGTGAAAAACGTCTGGCAGCAATACGCCGATCAGGTGGTGCTCGAAGGCCTCAACCTGAGCGTCAACGAGGGTGAGTTCTGCACCCTGGTCGGCGCTTCCGGTTGCGGCAAATCGACCTTCCTGCGTTTGCTGCTCGGCCAGGAACAAGCCAGTCGCGGCGAGATCCTGCTCGACGGCCAACCGCTGGCCGCTGAACCGGATGCCAGTCGTGGCGTGGTGTTCCAGCGCTACTCGGTGTTCCCGCACTTGAGCGTGCTGGACAACGTCGCCCTCGGCCTCGAACTCCCGCGCTCGCCGTTGCTTGGTCGCTTGTTTGGCAGCGCGAAAAAAGAAGCTCGCGAACAGGCTTCGGTGCTGCTGCACAAAGTCGGCCTCGGGCATTCGCTGGACAAGTACCCGGCGCAGCTCTCCGGCGGCATGCAGCAACGACTGGCCATCGCCCAGGCGCTGATCATGAAACCTCGGGTGTTGCTGCTCGACGAACCGTTCGGCGCCCTTGATCCGGGCATTCGCAAAGACATGCATGCCTTGCTGCTGGAGCTGTGGCGCGAAACCCGACTGACCGTGTTCATGGTCACCCATGACCTGTCCGAAGGTTTCAGCCTCCGCACGCGTTTGCTGGTGTTCGACAAGGTCCGCCTCGACCCGCATGCACCCGGCCGCTATGGCGCGCGCATCACTTACGACATCCCTTTGAACAGCGACCGCCGCGCCACCCGTGCCGCCGTCGACGCCTTGCCGGTGCAACTGGCGGGCACGCTTCGTATCGCTTAGAGGAGTTTTGAAAATGACAGATTCGACTCAACTGTTCCCACCGTTCGCCGAAGAAATGCTCCCCGGCGGCGGCCATCGTTCCTTCGTCTTGAAGCGCGGCCAACTGCTGCGCCTGACCGACATTCGCGGTGGCGCCAACGTCAGCCTGACGCTGCTCAACGCCAATGAAAAAACCGAACGTCTGAACCTGCCCGACAGCCTCAAATGCCAACACACCGCCAAGCTCACCACCGGCCATTGTCTGTACTCGGACATGGGCCGCGTACTGGCCGCGATCACCGCCGACACCTGCGGCTGGAGCGACAGCCTCGGCGGCGTGCTCTGCGCTGAAGAAGTCGCCGAAAAATACGGTGCGGGTCGCTATCAGGAACTGCGCAACGGCTTCTTCCGCAACGGCACCGACAACCTGTTGGTGGAGCTGGGCAAGTGGGGATTGGGCCTGTCGGATTTGCTGATGACCCTCAACCTGTTCAGCCGCGTGAACGTCGACGACGCCGGGCGTTTCCACTTTGTCGAGGGCAACTCCAAGGCTGGTGATTACATCGAGCTGTACGCGCCGATGGACACGCTGGTGGTGCTTACCGCCCTGCAACACCCGATGGACCCGTCGCCGGAGTACGCGCCGAAACCGCTGAAGCTCAGCTGGATGAATGCCGACGCCAGCGTCGCCGAACACTGCCGTACCTCGCGCCCGGAAAACGAGCGCGGCTTCATCAACACCGACCGTTTGTTCGCCTGAGGATCGCTGTCATGTCACTCGCCATCGTCAATACTGAAAAGCATCCAGAAGCCGCAATCTACCGCGCCACCATTCCGGCCGGCGAACCCTGGCTGATGGAGGTCAAGGCCGGCCAGACCTTGCGCATCCTTGATCTGGAAGGCAACCAGGCCGTCGACACCTTGTTCTACAGCGTCGCCAATCCCAAGGAACGCTACGACGTGCAGCGTACCCTGCGTCGACAGAACAGCGTGTACCTGAGCACAGGCAGCGTGCTGTATTCCAACCTCGGCAAACCGATGCTGACCATCGTCGCCGACACCTGCGGGCGTCACGACACCCTCGGTGGCGCCTGCGCGCAAGAGAGCAACACCGTGCGCTACGCCCTGGAAAAACGCTACATGCACAGCTGCCGCGACAACTACCTGCGCGCCTGCGTGCATGACGGACGGCTGGGCAAAGGTGACATCGGGCCGAACATCAATTTCTTCATGAACGTGCCGGTCACCGCTGACGGCGGGCTGACGTTCGAAGACGGGATTTCCGCACCGGGCAAGTACGTTGACCTGCGCGCCGAGATGGACGTGATCGTGCTGATCTCCAACTGCCCGCAGCTGAATAACCCGTGCAACGCCTACAACCCGACCCCTGCGGAGCTATTGGTATGGAACTGAAATTTTCGCGGTTGCGGCGTTGGTTGTTTGCACTGTGCCAGGCCCGTTCGAGCCAGTGCATCAAAAAGCTCTGACACCACACCGGATCTGTGGGAGCGGGCTTGCCCGCGATGGCGGTGTATCAGGCAACGTCAAGGTTGAATGTCCTGGCCTCATCGCTGGCAAGCCAGCTCCCACAGGGTTCGATGGTGATCTGAAGAGAACTGATTCTGCCGCCGTGGACGACCCCGGCGCTCATCGAAAAACTGCGGGACGGCCCGCATCCCCATCAGGGGTTATGCCATGTTCGAAAAAGTCCTGATTGCCAACCGTGGCGCCATTGCCTGCCGCATCCTGCGCACCCTGCGTGAACTGCAGGTCAACGGCGTTGCCGTCTACTCCGAAGCCGATGCCGCGAGCCTGCACATCCTGCAAGCCGATGAAGCCCACAGCCTCGGCGATGGTGCTGCCGCCGGCACTTACCTGGCGGTCGATAAAATCCTCGCCATTGCCAAAACCACCGGCGCTACCGCGATCCATCCTGGCTACGGTTTTCTTTCGGAAAACGCCGCATTCGCCGAAGCCTGCGAAGCCGCCGACATCGCCTTCATCGGCCCGACGCCAGAGCAACTGCGGGTGTTCGGCCTCAAGCACACCGCCCGCGCGTTGGCCAAACAACACGGCGTGCCGATGCTCGAAGGCACCGAACTGCTCGACAGCCTCGACGCAGCCCTGATCGCCGGCGAACACGTCGGCTACCCGGTGATGCTCAAGAGCACCGCGGGCGGTGGCGGCATTGGCATGCGCGTGTGCCGCAGCGCAGCGGAGTTGAGCGAGTCCTTTGAGGCGGTCAAGCGCCTGGGCCAGAACAACTTCAGCGACGCTGGCGTGTTCATCGAAAAATACATCCAGCGTGCCCGGCATCTGGAAGTGCAGGTGTTCGGCGACGGTCACGGTGAAGTGATCGCCCTGGGCGTGCGCGATTGCTCGGTGCAGCGCCGCAACCAGAAAGTCCTCGAAGAAACCCCGGCGCCGAACCTGCCCGACGGCATGGCCGAAGAGCTGTGCGCGGCGGCGATCAAACTGGCCAAAGCGGTGAATTATCGCAGCGCTGGCACTGTGGAATTCGTGTTCGACAGCGAGGCGCAGCGCTTTTATTTTCTGGAAGTGAACACTCGGTTGCAGGTGGAGCACGGCGTCACCGAACAGGTGTGGGGCGTGGACCTGGTGCGATGGATGGTGCAGCTGGCAGCCGGTGACTTGCCGCCGCTGAGCGAGCTGCTGCAGGGCTTGAAACCTGAAGGCCATGCGATTCAGGCGCGTTTGTATGCCGAAGATCCGGGCCGGGATTTTCAGCCGAGCCCGGGCTTGCTTACTGCCGTGAATTTCCCGACCGCCAACGGCATCCAACTGCGCATCGACACTTGGGTCGAAGCGGGTTGCGAGATCCCTCCGTACTTCGACCCGATGATCGCCAAGGTCATCAGCTGGGCGCCGACTCGCGAAGAAGCCCGCGCCGATTTGCATCAAGCCCTCGGCGACAGTCAGCTCTATGGCGTAGAAACCAACCGCGATTATCTGCGGCAGATTTTGCTCGATACGCCCTTCGCCAGCGGCCAGCCTTGGACCCGTTGCCTGGAAGGCCTGGTGTATCAGGCCAATACGTTCGAGGTGATCAGCGCCGGCACCCAGACCAGTGTGCAGGATTATCCCGGTCGCCTCGGCTACTGGGCAGTCGGCGTGCCGCCGTCGGGGCCGATGGACAGTCGCGCGTTGCGTCTGGGCAACCGTTTGCTGGGCAACGACGAGGGTGCGGCGGCGCTGGAAATCACCATGAGCGGGCCGTTGTTGCGCTTCAATTGCGACGCGGTGGTGGCGGTGACCGGGGCGGCGATCCCGTTGGCATTGAACGGCGAAAGCGTACCCATGAACACAACGCTGCTGATTCCGGCAGGCGCGACGTTGAGCCTCGGCACCATCGCTGGCGCCGGTGCGCGCAGTTACCTGTGCCTGCGCGGCGGCCTGCAAGTACCGGACTATCTGGGCAGCAAAAGTACTTTCACCCTGGGCCAGTTTGGCGGGCATGGCGGTCGTGCCCTCCGGGCTGGTGACGTATTGCATGTGCCAGCGCTTAAAGACCACAGCGTCGGTCAGCAACTGACTGAAGAACACGTCACCGAGTTGCCGACCGTCCGGCAGATCCGCGTGATCTACGGCCCCCACGGCGCCCCGGAATACTTCACGGAAAGCTATATCGGCACCTTCTTCGCCACGCAGTGGGAAGTGCATTTCAACTCCAGTCGCACAGGCGTACGCCTGATCGGGCCGAAACCGGAATGGGTGCGGGCCGACGGTGGCGAGGCGGGTCTGCACCCATCGAATATTCATGACAATCCGTATGCGATTGGCGCGGTGGATTTTACCGGTGACATGCCGGTGATCCTCGGCCCGGATGGCCCGAGCCTGGGCGGTTTTGTATGCCCGGTGACAGTGATCGAGGCGGATCTTTGGCAGTTGGGGCAGCTCAAGGCTGGGGACAAGGTGCAGTTCTGCCCGGTCGACCTGAATAGCGCCCGCACCCTCGCCTTGAAATGGAATCAATGTGGGAGCTGGCCTGCCAGCGATGAAGTTGATGCGGTGTCTGATCGGGCCCCATCGCTGGCAGGCCAGCTCCCACAGGGAATTGTGTCGCCTGTGGTGTTGGATTTGGGCCAAGACGATACGCGACTGGTGGCACGTCTTTCCGGTGACACCCACCTGCTCCTGGAAATCGGCGCCCCGGAACTGGACCTCGTTCTGCGCTTTCGCGCCCACGCCCTCATGCAGGCCCTGGAAAGCAAGAATCTGCACGGCGTGATCGACCTCACGCCCGGCATCCGCTCGCTGCAAGTCCACTACCAACCCGAGCAACTGCCGCTCGCCGATCTGCTCGGCATCGTCGCCGGGGAATGGGACGCGGTGTGCGCCGCCAAAGACCTGCAAGTGCCGTCGCGCATCGTGCATTTGCCGCTGTCCTGGGACGACCCGGCGTGCCAGTTGGCTATCGAAAAATACATGACCACCGTGCGCAAGGACGCGCCGTGGTGCCCGAGCAATCTGGAGTTCATTCGTCGCATCAACGACCTGCCGAACCTCGATGAAGTGCAGCGCACAGTGTTCGACGCCAGCTATCTGGTCATGGGCCTGGGCGACGTTTACCTCGGCGCCCCCGTCGCCACCCCGCTCGACCCGCGCCATCGCCTGGTCACCACCAAGTACAACCCGGCGCGCACCTGGACCGCCGAGAACTCGGTCGGCATCGGTGGCGCTTACATGTGCGTGTATGGCATGGAAGGCCCCGGTGGCTACCAGTTCGTCGGCCGCACCTTGCAGATGTGGAACCGCTACCGCGACGTCGCCGCATTCGATGGCAAACCGTGGCTGCTGCGCTTCTTCGATCAGATCCGTTTCTACCCGGTCAGCGCTGATGAACTGCTGCGTATTCGCCGGGATTTCCCCCTCGGTCGATTCGACCTGAACATCGAACACAGCCAGTTGAACCTGGCGGATTACCAGGCATTCCTGGCGCAGGAAGCCGAAACCATCGGCGCTTTTCGCGAGCAACAACAAGCCGCGTTCAACGCCGAACGCGAGCGCTGGATCGCCAGCGGCCAGGCGCATTTCGACAGCGAGGAACTGGCCCCGGAAGTGACCGAAGACGCACCGCTGGGCGACGGCCAACTGAGCATCGACAGCCATATTGCCGGCAACCTCTGGCAGGTGCAGGTGGACGTCGGCAGCCGGGTTGAGGCCGGCGATGTGCTGGTGATTCTGGAGTCGATGAAGATGGAAATCCCCGTGCTCGCGCCGATGGCCGGCGTGGTCCGCGAGATTCGCGTGCAACCCGGTTCCGCCGTGCGCGCCGGACAGCGTGTCGTGGTGCTGGCACTCGACTGAACCCATTTTGAAAAGGACGCACACCATGAACATCAATCTGCAACTCGACGCCCTGCGCAGCGCTTATCGCGACGGCAGCACCACGCCCCGGCAACTGCTGCTGAGCCTGCGGGACAAAGCCGCGGCGCTCAACCCGGACTATCACTTGTTCATCCACTTGCTGAATGTCGAGGAACTGGAACCGTACCTCGCCGCCCTCGACGGTCGCGATATCGACAGCTTGCCGCTGTACGGCGTACCCTTCGCGATCAAGGACAACATCGATCTGGCGGGCATTCCAACCACGGCAGCCTGCCCGGCGTTTGCCTACGTACCCGAACGCTCGGCAACCATCGTCGAGCAACTGCTGGCGTTGGGTGCGGTGCCGTTGGGCAAGACCAATCTCGATCAATTCGCCACCGGCCTCAACGGCAGTCGTTCGCCGTATGGCGCGTGCCCGAACAGCGTGTTGCCGGAGTATCCATCGGGTGGCTCCAGCGCCGGTTCTTCATTGGCGGTGGCCCTGGGTGTTGCGAGTTTTTCGTTGGGCACCGACACCGCAGGCTCCGGACGCGTGCCGGCAGGCCTGAATAATCTGGTGGGTATGAAAGCCACCAAAGGTTTGATTTCCACCGCTGGAGTGGTGCCGGCCTGTCGCACGCTGGATTGCGTGACCACCTTTACTGCGACCGCCCGGGAAGCCAGTCAGTTATTGGCATTGACCGCCAAACTCGACCCACGGGACGAGTACAGCCGTAGCAATCCGCTGTGGAATGACGGCTCGGCGTTCGGCGCACCGCGTCCGTTCCGCTTCGGCGTGCCCCGCGCGCAAGACCTGGAATTTTTCGGTTGCGCCGAAGGACCGGCGTTGTTCGGTGATGCGATCGATGAACTCAAGCGTCTGGGTGGCGAAGCCGTGGAACTGGACCTGACGCCGTTCCTTGAAGCGGCACGTCTGCTTTATGAGGGCCCTTGGGTGGCTGAACGCTACAGCGTGGCCGGCGAACTGATGGAGCAAAACCCCGAAGCCGTGTTGCCGGTAATCCGCGCCGTACTCGCCAAGGCGCCGGCCGTCAGCGGCGTGCAAACCTTCCGTGCCCAATACCGCCTGCAAGCGTTGAAAGCCCTGTGCGACAAGGCGCTGGAAAACCTCGATTGCGTGGTCACGCCGACCATTGGCCGCCCGGTCACCCTGGCAGAACTCGCAGCCGAACCGGTGCTGCGCAACTCCGAACTGGGCTACTACACCAACTTCATGAACCTGCTGGACTACGCCGCCATCGCCGTGCCAAGCGGTTTCATGGGCAACGGTTTGCCGTGGGGCGTGACGTTGTTTGGCCGAGCGTTTACCGATCAATATCTATTGAGCGTGGCCGATGGTTTGCAGCGTCAGCAAGGTTCGGCTACGCCAGCTCCGATCAACGTTGCACGCAACGACCGTGCGCGGCTGGTGGTCTGCGGTGCACACCTGGACGGATTGGCGCTGAACTGGCAGCTCAAGCAGCGCGGCGCCCGGTTGGTGGAAACGACATCCAGTTCATCCGACTATCAACTGTACGCCCTGGCCGATGGTCCGCCGTTCCGTCCAGGCATGGTCCGGGTAAAGGACGGCGGCGTATCGATTGCCGTGGAAGTGTGGGAGTTGCCGAGCAGTGAGCTGGGTTCGTTCCTGACCGGGATTCCGGCACCGCTGGGGCTGGGCAAGGTGCAACTGGCGGACGGTCGCTGGGAAAGCGGGTTCATCTGTGAGCCGTATGGCCTGGAGGGCGCCACCGACATCAGCCACCTCGGCGGATGGCGTGCCTACCTGAAAACCCTCGCCTGACAGTAATCCTGTAGGAGCTGCCGAAGGCTGCGATCATTTGATTCTGTTTTTAAAGATCAAAAGATCGCAGCCTTCGGCAGCTCCTACAGGGACGGGTGTGATGTAGGAACGACCATTCGCGGCGCACATAGAGCAGTTATTTCCCGGCAGTGACACTAGAATGCATGCCATCGGATTACTGACAACGGAATTGCCATGCCGCTTCGCTCGCCGCTGTATTCTCAACGTTCGTTGGTCCTCACGCTGGTCGCGTTGCTCGGCGCGGGTTTCCTCGCCACTTCATTGCTCAGTTACTACGCCTCGCGGGCGTCGATCCGCGACAACATCGTCAACACCGAATTGCCGCTGACATCCGACACGGTCTATTCGGAAATCCAGAAAGATCTTGTCAGACCGATCCTGATTTCCTCGATGATGGCCCGCGACACCTTCATGCGCGACTGGGTGGTCAACGGTGAAAAAGACTCCGACCAGATGACCCGCTACCTCAACGAGGTCATGACCCACTACGGCGCCTACACCGCGTTTTTCGTCTCCAACACCAGCCTGACTTACTACCACGCCAAGGGCGTACTCAAGCAGGTCAAGGCCACCGAGCCGAGGGATGCCTGGTACTTCCGCGTGCGCGACATGAAGGACCCGTACGAGATCAACGTCGATCCGGACCTCGCCAACAAAGACAACCTGACCGTCTTCATCAACTACAAAGTCTATGATTACAACGACCGCTTCATCGGCGCCGCCGGTGTCGGGCTGACGGTCGATGCGGTGATCAAACTGATCGACAAGTACCAGCAGCATTACCAGCGCAGCGTGTACTTCGTCGACACCTTTGGGCGGTTGGTGCTCACCGGTGCCGAAGGTGGCCCGCAAGGCGCGCTGGCCGGGCAGCCGCTGAGCGAGCTTGAAAGCATGAAGAACCTGGTCAGCCAGTTGCCCAAGCCGCACAGCGGCAGCTACGAATATTCCGGTCAGGGCCAGGGACATTTCCTCAACGTGCGGTTCATCCCGGAGCTGAACTGGTACCTGTTTGTCGACAAGCTCGAAGACGGCGACCTCAGTGACATCCGCCGCTCGCTGTACCTCAACCTGCTGATCTGCCTGGTGGTGACGCTGACGGTGCTGGCCCTGCTAAACCGGGTGATCAAGCGCTATCAGAACAAGATCCAGGCCCAGGCCACCCTCGACAGCCTGACGGAACTGCCCAACCGTCGCGGCTTCGACCTGTTGGCCGCGCAAGCCATGCATGAAGCTCAACGCGAGCCGAAACCGCTCACGGCGCTGTTGCTGGATCTGGACCACTTCAAGGCCTTGAACGACACCTACGGTCACCTGGCCGGCGATCAGGTGCTGATCGGCTTCGCCCGCGACCTGGAGAGCTGCCTGCGCCATTCCGACATCGTCTGTCGCTGGGGCGGTGAAGAATTCATCGTGCTGCTCAAGGACACTGACGGTGAGACCGGTCTGATGATCGCCGAGAAAATTCGTCATCATGTTGAACAACAGCGATATGCCTACAACGGCAGCACCCTGCATCTGACCGTCAGCATCGGCCTGACCACCCTGCAAAGCGACGACACCTTGCACACACTGCTGTCGCGGGCCGATCATGCGATGTACCGGGCCAAACAAAGTGGCCGTAACCGCACCTGCGTGGAAATGCCTCACTCCAGTTATGAACCCGCCTGACCTCTGCCCCGCCTGCGGCGCACCCAACGACTGCGCCCTGGCCGACCCGCGAACCGCTGACCAAGCGTGCTGGTGCTACGGCGTCAGCATCGACCCGGCGGTGCTTGAAGCGCTGCCCGCCGAACTGCGCAACGCCGCGTGCCTGTGCCCGCGATGTGCCGAGGTCGAGGCGCAGTTGCAAGCAGCGTCCGGGTCGATCAAGTAAGATGCGCGGCCCTTTCTTTACCGATCCTTAAGTCATGCGCGTCGACCGTTTTCTCAGCAACCTGCCCCGCTTCAACCGTAAGCAGGTGCGCCTGTTGCTGGTAGAAAAGCGCATCAGGATTGACGGCAAAATCGTCAGCGACCCGCACAGCGACGTCCGCGAGTTCAGCCGCGTCGAGGTCGACGACGAAGTGCTGCAAGTCGGCAAACCGTTGCGCCACTTCATGCTGCACAAACCCGCCGGTTGCGTCAGCGCCACCCGCGATCCGCAGCACCCGACCGTGCTCGACCTGATCCATGAACCGGACAAGGACGAACTGCACATCGCCGGACGCCTGGATTTCAACACCACCGGCCTGATGCTGATTACAAATGACGGCAGCTGGTCGCGCCGCCTGACCCAACCGCAGACCAAGCTGCCGAAGATCTACTACGTCGAAACCGAGCAAGACATCGGCCCCGAATACGCGATCACCTTCAATGAAGGGCTGTACTTCGCCTTCGAAGACCTCACCACCCAACCGGCCGGGTTAGAGCTGCTGGGGCCGAAATCGGCGCGCCTGAGCATCATTGAGGGCCGCTATCATCAGGTGAAGCGCATGTTCGGTCACTTCAACAACAAAGTGCTACGCCTGCACCGCGAACGCATGGGGCCGCTGGTGCTCGACGATGCGTTGAAACCGGGCGAATACCGCCCGCTGACCGATGATGAGATCGGATTGATCTAAGCAGCCTACCGCTGAGCAGAAGTTGTCGAACAATTTACCAACGGCACTTGCGCAATGATGTGACCCCTGCTTGAATCAGGACGTCGGCCGAAATGTGACCGACGAGTCACCAAATACTTCTAAGAAACTTTTTGCCGGTAGGAACCCTTGGGTTCCGGCCTCACCCGGCAAACTGCCCGCCAATAACAATACCCGTCGACCGGACTGCACTGGATCGACATGGGCCTGCAAATTCCAAGGCATATGCCTACCTGTCACAAAGCTCGTGCAATCTCTTTTGCGCGCATACCCGCTTGCCAGGAGTCTTATGACATGAGGCCAGAAATCGCTGTGCTGGATATACAGGGTCAGTATCGGGTTTACACGGAGTTCTATCGCGCAGACGCCGCAGAGAAGACCATTATCTTGGTCAACGGCTCGATGGCCACGACTGCGTCGTTTGCACAAACCGTGAAAAACCTTCATCCGCAGTTCAACGTGGTTTGCTACGACCAGCCCTACGCGGGCAAGTCAAAAGCCCACAACCTGCATGAGAAAATGCTCACCAAGGAAATCGAAGGGCAGATCCTCCTGGAGCTGATCGACCACTTCGCCGCCGAACACGTGCTGTCGTTTTCCTGGGGTGGTGCGGCGACCATGGTCGCGCTGTCGCAACAACCACGACGCATCGAAAAAGCCGTGATCAGTTCGTTCTCGCCGGAAATCAACGCGCACATGCTCGATTACCTTGAGCGCGGCGTCGATTACCTCGGCAGCCGGGATGGCGACCGGGTCGGCAACCTGGTGAATAGCACCATCGGCAAGCACCTGCCAACGTTGTTCAAGCGCTTCAACTATCGGCACGTCAGTTCCCTGGCCGAGCATGAATACGGGCAGATGCACTTCCACATCAGCGACCTGCTGCACAGTGATCGTCAATGCTTCTTCAAAGCCGCACAGAAAATCAACGTGCCGGTGCTGTTCATGAACGGCGAATGGGACGAATACACCGCCGCCGATGGCGCCCGGTTGTTCGCCAATCACGTGCAACAAGCCACCTTCACCACTCTTGAAGCCACCGGCCACTTTCTCGACATGGAACACAAAGCCGCCTGCCGAGACAGCCGCAATGCACTGATGGGCTTCCTGAAACCGGCGCAACACGAAAGCCGACCGCGTTACCACTACGTCCAGGACCACCATGCATTGGCCATCTGAAACAGCGTCATCGCGAGCAAGCTTCGCTCTACAGAGTTGAACGCATTCCTGTAGCCCGAAGCTTGCCCGCGACAGACCGTCATCCGGTCGTTGCTCCGTGTCATCTGCGCTAAACCCGTCTGGCGCAAAGAAAAACTTCATTTCCACGCGCACATCTGGTACAAAGTCACCGCTCTGAGCGGGTGTCGTATAATGGCATTACTCCAGCTTCCCAAGCTGATAACGAGGGTTCGATTCCCTTCACCCGCTCCAATCGAATTTTGGTCTCACGTTAAGAGGGTTTTGACGGGGGATGTAGAGACAAAAAAAACCGGCCTTGATGGCCGGTTTTTTTATGGGCGCGATTTGGTTCGCTTTTCCATAGGCGGAAAATTAGCGTTTTTCCGCAAGATCTGCGTTTTGTTAACGTTTTACTTGTCCCGGTAACGAATTTCTTTCTTGAAATCGGTCCTATCGCTGCATCACCGAACCAGGAAGGTTTGGTGGTTATAGTGTTGATTACAAAAAATCAGTAGGTATAGTAACCACAAGCTCACCACAGGGAGGTGATGTGAATAGCCGATTTTTGATAAGCCAAATCGTTGCGGACGGCTGGTATCTGGTACGAATCAGAGGCAGTCATCACCATTTCAAGCACCCGACCAAGCCGGGGTTGGTGACCGTCCCTCATCCCAAGAAAGATCTGCTCAAGAAAACGGCCATCAGTATTTTGCAACAGGCGCTGCTCTAACGAGCGCTAGGCGCTGAGTCCTCGGAGGACAATGAACATGCTTTACCCAATTGCGATTTCAATGGGCGACGACGAGCACGCCTGGGGCGTTGAAGTCCCCGACATTCCGGGCTGCTTTTCCGCCGGGGAAGATCTGGATGACGCGATGGCGATGGCCCGGGAAGCCATTGAAGGCCATTTCGAGATTCTGGCCGAAGAGGGTTCGCCCATTCCGCCCGCCACCAAAGTGACCTTGCACGCGGCTGATCCAAAATACGCGGGATGTGCGTGGGCGTTGGTGGACATTGACGTGACCAAATACCTGGGCAAAGCCCAGAAACTGAACATTACGCTGCCCGGCTACCTGCTCAACCGTATTGATGAATATGTACTGCACCATCCGGAGGAGAAAAGCCGTTCGGGCTTTCTGGCGTCGGCGGCACTCAAGGTGTTGCAGCAGGGCTGATGTGGTTGCTGCAGAAATAAATCAACCGGTCCTTGGTGGCCGGTTTTTTTATGGCCGGCATTTAGTGAATCGCCGGTTCCACCCCCGAACTTAGAGCGCTCAAACGAAGCCGTTTTTCAGAAAAAGCAACGTCCTACAATAGTCTGGGAAATGTCCGTACACTTGCGCATTGCTGTGCCTTTGTCATGAGCCCTATAGTCCGAACGCGCCCAAATGGCGTGTCGGGTTTGGCGACTCGATGTTCAATGGCATAGAACCTCCGAGTCTTACCCGGAGCGTTTCTAGTCGCACTTTGCTGCCCCTTTTTGGTAGCTGTGCGTGGGAGACCTTCGGGTCTGCCGGTTTGCCACTTGTCCGGTTCGCCAACCCGCGTGCAGCTACCACCCTATTGTTTGGCGACAATTGCGTGGTAGGTCCTCGACCTACAATTGGTAATCACTCATGAAAGAATATATGGCTTTAACCAGCAACGCCGACGATCTCCCCTCCTTTTACGTCAACACCACCCAACCGCTGCACTCACTGCTCAGCAGCGCCCGATACCGAATCGGTGCCGTGACGCAGGTTCTCGAAAACCTCGCGATGCGCGGTGAAATTAGCACTGACTCGGTCATTCTCAGCGACTTCGCATTGCTGTGCTGCATACCGCTGCGCGATGGTTGCGATGTGCTGGATGTGATCGCCCGGCGCATGGATGCAGAAACGTCCTGACGATAATTCGGGCGCCTTTGAAGGCGCTCGTATATTTTTCGTATGGATTTTCGAGTGGCAGTAAAGAATCCGTAGCCAGGCGTTGAGCCCAAAGAAAGATCAATTACTCTCTCGGCTCACCTTTCGCTAAGAGATCAACATGGCCAGTTCAGAGTTGGGGATCATGATCATTTCAATGATCGGGTTGTTCGGCTTTGCTTCATTCATTTTTGAATACCTGAGCGCCAGACGCGCGAAAAAAAGGGGCAGATGACACCTGCCCCTTTTTCACCTCAGCGCGTCGCCACCAGAAACAAACGCGGAAACGGCAGCAGCACCGAACCATCGCTCAGCGCCGGATAAGCCTTTTCGATAGCCGCCTGATATTGCTTCAGATACTGCGCCCGTTCTGCCTCATCCAGCGGTTCGAGAAACGGCCGCAAACCGCTGCCCTTGAACCACTCGACTACGCCCGAGGCACCGTCCGCCAGCGGATGATGGTAAGTGGTGCGCCACACATCGACGCGGGAGCAGCAAGCCCTCAGTATCGAGTAATAGCCGCTGGCACTTTCCATGTCAGTTCGCTGGCCAGCGGCGCCCGCCAGTTTGCCTGCCCATGGTCCATCAGCCGCGACTTCACGCATCAAGCGGTGCGAAGGTTCGTTGAGATTGTCCGGCATCTGGATCGCCAGACTGCCACCCGGCGCAAGTTTGTTCACCAGTGAAGGCAGCAACGTGGCGTGATCCGGCACCCACTGCAATACCGCGTTGGCGAAAATCACGTCAAAGGGGCCGTTTTCATTCCAAGTGTCGATATCGGCGATATCAAACTGCACATTCGGCAGGCGCTTGCGTGCTGCATCGATCATGTCGGTGGAACTGTCCAAGCCACGCACCTCAGCGCCGGCAAAACGCTCTACCAGCAGCTCTGTGGAATTACCGGGGCCGCAACCGATGTCCACGGCCGAACGCACATCCCCAGCGGGGATTGCCGCCAGCAGATCACGGGCGGGACGGGTGCGTTCATCTTCAAAAGCGACGTATTGTTTGGCGGACCAACTCATTGCGTTCTCCTGTCGGTGCGTTGTTCAGGCCTCGGCCGACAACCGGTTCCCTACAATACATCGATGGGTGGATTGCGCTCTATTCCACCTTTGGTCAAAGCGTTATTGAACCCTCCACAAATCCACAACCCGTAGCAGCTGCCGAAGGCTGCGTTCGGCTGCGCAGCAGTCGTAAAATCAGAGGTCGCGGTCTGTCAGACAGACCTCACACGCCGGGTCTACGACTGCTTCGCAGCCGAACGCAGCCTTCGGCAGTTGCTACATGGAGCGCGCGGGGGCATCTCTCCAATGGCGGTTCATTCGCGCAACCCCAGCCGAATTTTCAGCCCGCCCCCGATGTCTGAATTTCAGGTTCATCCCCAATAAGGAACACGGCCATGAAATTCGCAAAAGTCGCGCAGAAACTCGCCCTGTGGGCCGGCAGCCCCACCACCTTCATGGGAGCGATCATTCTGATTTTTTTGTGGGCGGTGAGCGGTCCGTTCTTTGGTTACAACGACACTTGGCAACTGGTCATCAACACCTCGACCACCATCATTACGTTCCTGATGGTGTTCCTGATCCAGAACACGCAGAACCGCGACACGGACATTTTGCATTTGAAGGTCGATGAATTACTGCGAGTGACCAAGGAAGCGCAGAACGCGATGCTGGGCCTGGAAGCGCTGGACCTCAAGGAACTGGAGGCGCTGAGAAAGCAGTACCGCAAGCTTGGCGAAGGACAGACGATAAAACTGGAAGGTACTGTTGTCGAAGAAAAGGGCAAGTCAGGTTTGCAGGACTGCTGAAGTTGCTCAGGCGACCGAAGTCGCCTGAGCAATGCAGAGTCTAGCGACTGGCCTGCAACGCCCTGGCCATCTGCAGGTGATTTTGCAGTTTGGGCAGGGTTTCTTCGGCGAAGGCTTTGATTTGCGGCACGTCGGTGGTCTGTGCCGTTTGCTCAAGCTGCTCGATGGCTTCCTGAGTGGTTTTTATCTGGTTTGCGGTGTAGGCCTCGTCGAACGTCGTGCCTTCCATGACCTCTGGCATCAAGGTCTTGGCCTTTTCCACCACTTCTTCGCGCGGGGCCACAGGCAAGTCCAGTTGCTTGGCGATTTTCGCCAAGTGCTGGTTGGCGGTGGTGCGGTCGTTGATCACAACGATGGTGTAGTCCTTGACCTCTTTGGATTCGGACTTTTGATGCGCCAGACGGCTGGCTTCGATTTCGGCCACGCCTTGGGCCGAGGCATCGTTGATGAATTCGGTGGGGGTCTGGGCGAAGGCGCTATTGGCGCACAGGCCCAGTAGTACGGCAAAACCGCTGTTGCGTAATCGGGTGGCCATCGGGCTCATGGTCGCGCCCTCCTCTTAACATTCAAACGGGAGCTTTCGCTCCCGCTTCTCGATCAAAACCACCTTCATCCACTAGCGAGACTTTTGCTCGTTATGTCCGCCTTTACGGCCCATGTCGGGTTTCGCAGGCTCTTTATCGACAGTCGTGGTGGTGGTTTTCCCACCTTTACGACCCGCTTCAGACGCCTTGGTTTTATCGTTGGCGAAATTTCCCGAGTTCGAGTTTCTTGAGTTAGGCATGATTCTCTACCTCTTGGTTTTAGTCGCGGCGAGCTGGGGCCCGCATAGAATCTGAATTTTCGCGCAGCAAAAGGTTTAGAAAACCTGAAATCGTCACGACGAACGGTGGTGATATTTTCAGACGAGCCGCAGGTGATGCTCGCGCTTGGCGGTGTACATCGCTTCGTCGGCGTGCCGGAACAGCTGCTTTTCTTCCGTGCCGTGTTCGGGGTATTGGGCAACGCCGATGCTCGGCTGGATGTTCAGGCTGTGGCCGTCCAGGCGCAGCGGCGCGGACAGCACCTGGCGGATTTTGCCAGCCACGCAATCGGCATCGCCCGAGGCGTGGATGCTGTGCAGCAACACCACAAACTCGTCACCGCCAATGCGCGCCACGGTGTCGGTTTCACGCACGCAGCCCTTGAGCCGATTGGCCACGGTTTGCAGAAGCATGTCGCCCACCGCATGGCCGTGCGTGTCGTTGACTTGCTTGAAGCGATCGAGGTCGACATACAGCAGCGCCATGCGCCCCTGCGCCATACGCGCCGCTTCGATGGCAACTTTGAGCCGGTCACGCAGCAACCCTCGGTTGGGCAGCTGGGTCAACTGATCGTACTGAGCCATGCGTTGCAGTCGCTCGTGCAATTGCTTGCGTTCGATCGCCGTGGCCACCTGGGCGCAGACGTACTGCAACAGTTCTTTGTCCTGCTCGGTGTAGCGCTCGCCGCCGGGAATGCTTTTGACGATCAGTGCGCCGATGGTGCCGTTTTGCGAGTTCAGCGGCACACCCAACCAGCATGGCGAGTTCTGGCCGGTCACCAGCACCTCGAAGCCCTGGGGTGGGTTTTCCTGGTCCGGGGTCAGCAGAATCGGCAGGCCGCTACGGATGACCTCGGCGCACAGGCGCCCGGTGATCGTGCCGGGCTGTTCGGGTTGTGGCTCGTGGTCGTCGACGTGATACGGAAAGTTCAGCTCTGCGCAATGTTCGTCATACAACGCCACGGAAAAATTCAGTGCCGGCAACCACTCACCGATGATCAGGTGGATGCGTTTGAACAACGCCAGCAAGTCCTCCGCCGCATGGGCCGCTTCGGATATCGCATACAGCGCCGCTTGCCGGGACTCGGCCTGCTTGCGTTCGGTGATGTCGCGGGCGACGGCAATACGCAGCTGATCGACCTCCGACCAGCGCGCCGACCAGAGGATGTGTACCACTTGGCCGTCCTTGCGCAAGTAACGGTTTTCGAAGTTGAGTTTGGGCTCGCCGCCCATGATCTCGCGTGCGGCATCAAGGGTGCGCTGGCGATCGGCCGGGTGCACCAGATCGATCATTGGCTGGCCGATCAACTCGTCGGGGCTGTAGCCGAAAATGCGCTCACAGGCAGCACTGACAAAAACGAAGCGGCCTTGCTTGTCGACCGCGCAAACGGCGTCCAGCAACAGGTCGATGTAGCTCGCCATCGGCGCGGAATTTCTGGTGGTCATGGTGCCGAGCGCGTGTCCGAACAATGCAGCAATAAAAAACCATCCCTGACCCGTACGTGTGCGGCTGATGCATCCAAGCGATCAGCGTCAAACCTTGTTCGTCACCAGCCCCGGCAATGCATGGGCCAAAGCGTTGATGGCAAAACCAATGAACATCACCCCGCACAACCGGGTAATCGCCAGCTCATGGCGTTGGTACAAGGTGCGTACCCGCTGCGCCCCGACAATGCCGATGAGGATAGCGTAGGCGATAAGGCCACCGATGAAGCTCAGGAAGATCAGCCATGGCAGCATCGACCACGTCAGCAGCTCGGCTCGGCTCGACAACAATGCGGTGAACGTGGCCACCGCCACCGGGTACGCCTTCGGGTTGGTCAGGCCGAACAGGATGCCGTGCCAGAACGGCTGGCGCGCCGGGCCTTGCGGTGCCTCGGCGCTGTTACGACGAGCCCGTACCGCGCGCCAACCGAGCCAGAACAGATAGAGCCCGCTGAGCACGCCGAGCACGTCAAACGCAGTGCTGCCGATCTCCCGCGCACCGACAATCGCCACCAGCGCGGTGCTGCACCAGATCACATCGCCCAGCAAATGCCCGCAAAGAAACCCCGCCCCAGCCCGTCGACCATGCGCCGCGCCAATGCCAAACACCGCCAGCACGCCCGGTCCCGGGGTGATGCCATAGATGAATCCCGAGGCGAGAACAGCCATCAGCAGCGAGGGGGTCATGGGAAGTCCTTTGAACGATTTGGTGAATGGGCGCCAGTCTATATCAGGTCCTTGCCTGTCGACTGAAACATCTCGACAGACGAACGGGCTAGCTGCGCCCCATAGATGACGGTGTAGTATGTTGTATTACAAACCACTACATCGAAGACCACCATGTCAGTCATGTCTCTGCGCGTACCGGACGAAATTGCGGATACCCTCGCCCGCCTTTCCAAAGCAACTGGGCGCAGCAAATCATTTTTGGCTGTGGATGCGTTGCGCGAATACCTGGCCCGCGAAGCGTGGCAAATCGAGGAAATTCAGAAAGCCTTGAAAGAAGCCGATGAGGGGGACTTCGCTACACAAGAAGAAGTGACCGCCATCGCTGATAAGTGGACGGCCAATGCGCGTTGAGTGGTTGCGTACCGCGTTAAAGAATCTGGATGACGAAGCCGCGTATATAGCAATGGAGAGCCCGAAAGCGGCAGCAGATTTCGTTCAGGCTGTTCTAGCCAGTGTCGATCACCTCGCCCGCTTTCCAGCGACAGGCCGAGAAGGACGTTTACCCGGTACTCGGGAATGGGTCATGCCTGATCGCCCGTATTTGATTCCCTATCGGGTTCGTCAAGGTCAGCTTCAGGTACTGCGCGTATTTCATACGCGTCGACTTCCGCCTTCAAATTGGTAAAGGTCACTCAGAAAATTTTATAGCTTTGACTCTTCTCCAATCCGCTCAAAAGATCGCAGCCTCCGGCAGCTCCTACAGGGATGCGTGGTCCGCGTAGGAGCTGCCGAAGGCTGCGATCTTTTAAAACTTGTCGAGGGTGCGCAGCTTCTGCGGCAGTCCCCACATCAGCAATGCCACGGCGATCAGCGCGCAGACACCAATGACATACAGCGCCGGTGTGGTGCTGCCGGTCAGGTCTTTGATGCGGCCCACCATGACCGGGCTGACGATG
The DNA here is from genome assembly GCF_019145495.1 of Pseudomonas azerbaijanoccidentalis. Taxonomy (GTDB): domain Bacteria; phylum Pseudomonadota; class Gammaproteobacteria; order Pseudomonadales; family Pseudomonadaceae; genus Aquipseudomonas; species Aquipseudomonas azerbaijanoccidentalis. Next base: position 176,246 of record NZ_JAHSTU010000002.1, read on the forward strand.
CCGCCGAACTGGCCCAGGGTGTTGATCACCGCAATCCCGCCGGCCGCACCTGCGCCGGCACCGGCCAGCAGTTTCGGTGGCAAGGTCCAGAAGCTCGGGATCGAGGCGATGATCCCGGCGCCGAGCAGGCCCAGGGCGACGATCAGGAACGTCGTGTGGTTGGCGAAAATCCCCGCGCAGAAGAAACCGATAGCCCCCACCGCCACCAGGCCGGCGACAAACTTGCGACGTTCGCCGGAGGCATCGGACAAGCGCCCGATCACCACCATGCTGATCGCGCCGCAGATGTACGGAATGGCGGTCAGCAGGCCAATCATCACGGGGCTTTCGGTGCCGGCGCTGCGGATCAGTTGCGGAGCCCAGAAGTTCAGGCCGTAGGACGCGACCTGAATCAGGAAGTAGATCAGGCCGAGGGTCAGGAAGCCCGGAATGCGCAGCGCCGCAAGCAGAGAGCCGCCGCTCTTGTGCGGTTCATGCTGAGCGATACGGCTGGCCAGCAGGGTTTTCTCCGACGACGTCAGCCAATGGGCGTCTTCGATGCGATCCTTGAGCAAGGTCAGCACCAGCAAACCGAGGCCGATGCACGGCACGCCGCCGAGCAGGAACAACCAGTGCCAGCCGCGCATGTCCATGAAGCCGTCGAGGTGTTGCAGTACCAATCCGGAGAACGGCGCACCGACCAGACCGGCGAAGGCCGACGACAGGAACAACATCGATGTAATGCGCCCACGGTAGTGCTGCGGGAACCACAGCGTCAGGTAATACAGCACGCCGGGGGCAAAACCGGCCTCCATCGCGCCGATCACGAAGCGCAGCACGTAGAACTGCCATTCGCTGTTGACGAACACCATCAGTGCAGTCGCCAGGCCCCAGGACATCATGATCCGGGCGATCCAGCGACGGGCGCCGACCTTGTACAGCATCATGTTGCTCGGCACTTCGAAAATCACATAACCGACCACGAACAGCCCTGCACCGAGACCGTAAGCGGTGTCGCTGAGGCTCAAGTCGGTTTGTAGCTGGAATTTGGCGAAGCTGATGTTGATGCGGTCGAAAAAGGCGAACAGGTAGCAGACCATGATCAGCGGCATCAGGCGCCAGGCGACCTTGCTGACCAGGGCTTTTTCTTCGTCGTGGCTAACGGCCGGGCTCGCGCCGGCCTCCAGTGCATTAAGGCTCATTGCGTTTCTCCAGACGGACTTCCCTTGGGGTGTCCGATTGTTTTTGTTATCTGGTTGAAGTGCTTTTTACTGTGGGAGCGGGCTTGCTAATGCGGTTTCGAGTTCAGCATTGATGGCGACTGCTACTCCGCCTTCGCGAGCAAGCCCGCTCTCACAGGGGTTATGTGTTTAGTCAGGAGGGCACTGGGTGCAGGTCGCAGTTGCGTCCGGCCTTGGCCAGTTGGCCAGGCACTTCGTGGCCCAGCAGCGTTGGCAATCCTCGGGATAGCTTGAGCAGCAGCGGCAGATCGATACCGGTGGGAATGCCGATTTCATCGCACAGGTTGACCAGGTCTTCGGTGCAGATGTTGCCCGAAGCCCCGGGTGCGAAAGGACAACCGCCGAGGCCGCCGAGCGCCGCGTCGAAACGCCGTGCGCCAGCCTCGTAGGCGGCCAGCACATTGCACAGGCCGAGGCCTCGGGTGTTGTGGAAATGCAGGGTCAAATCCGCCGGCGACACCCGCTGCAAAACACGGCGCACCAAACGATCGACCTGTCGCGGGTTGGCCATGCCGGTGGTGTCGGCCAGGGTGATGCCCTGGATGCCGAGTTCCTGATAGGCCTCGACGATCTGCAGCACCCGGTCTTCATCAATCTTGCCTTCGAACGGGCAGCCGAAGGTTGTAGCGATGCTGGCATTGAGTCGCACTTTCGTTTCGCCAACGAACTGCACGATTTCGCCAAACGCGGCCAAGGAGTCTTCGCAGCGCATGCGCATGTTCGCCAGGTTGTGCGTCTGGCTGGCGGACATCACCAGGTTCAGCTCATCGGCGCTACAGGCCAGTGCCCGTTGCGCGCCCTTGAGGTTGGGGATCAACGCGACATAGATCACCCCCGGTTGCCGGGCGATGCCTTTGAACACCAGCTCACCGTCGCGCAGCGCCGGAATGGCCTTGGGCGACACGAACGAACCGGCTTCGATGCGGCTGAATCCTGCCAATGACAGTTGATTGATCAGGGCGATTTTATCGACGGTTTCGACCCACGTCGGTTCGATCTGCAGGCCGTCGCGCGGGGACACTTCCTGAACGATCAGGCGCTCGGAATAATCAGTGATCATTGCACCACTCCTTCAGTTTTCAGGCGTTGGATGTCCGCAACGGTCAGGCCCAGTTGCGCGAGGACGCTGTCGGTGTGTTGGCCCAAACCGGGGCCGGACCAATTCACGCCGCCGGGGGTTTCCGAGAGTTTCGGTACGATGCCCGGCATCTTTACCGTGGCGCCGCCCGGCAGTTCGGCGTTGAGCAGCATGTCCCGCGCTTGATAGTGCGGATCGGCAACGATGTCGGCCACCGAATAAATGCGCCCGGCCGGGACTTCGGCGGCTTCCAGCGCGGCCAGCACTTCGTCGATCGGCAGGCTGCTGGTCCAGTGGGTGATGGCCGCGTCGAGCAATCCGCTCTTGGCGGCACGCCCGTCGTTATGGGCGAACTCAGGCGCGTCGGCCAGATCGCGGCGACCGATGGTTTCCATCAGGCGTTTGTAGATCGGGTCGCTGTTGCCGGCGATCACCACGTAGGCGCCATCCGCCGTGAGGTAGGTATTGGACGGTGCGATGCCCGGCAAGGCGCCGCCGCTGCGTTCACGCACATGGCCGAGCATGTCGTATTCCGGTACCAGGCTTTCCATGACGTTGAACACGCTTTCGGCCAACGACACATCGACGATTTGCCCGCCGCCCTGCCCGGTCTTGACCCGCAGCAGCGACATCAGCGCACCGATCACCGCGTGCAGCGACGCCAGCGAATCACCAAGGCTCACGCCGACCCGCGCCGGTGGCGAACCGGGGGTGCCAGTGGTGTAGCGAATCCCGCCCATGGCCTCGCCGATGGCGCCGAAACCCGGACGGTCGCGGTAGGGGCCGGTCTGGCCATAACCGGAAATCCGCACCAACGTCAGGTTGGGATTGAGGGCGTGCAACACGTCCCAGCCGAGGCCGAGTTTTTCCAGGCCGCCGGGGCGCAGGTTTTCGATCAGCACGTCGGCGCTGGTTGCCAATTGCTTGACCAGTTCGATGCCTTCGGGGGATTTGAGGTTCAGCGCCAACGACTTCTTGTTGCGCGATTGCAAGTACCACCACAGCGAAGTGCCTTCGTGCAGCTTGCGCCATTTGCGCAGGGGATCGCCCTGCCCCATGGCTTCGATCTTGATCACTTCGGCGCCGAACTCGGCGAGCATGCGCGCGGCAAATGGCGCAGCGATCAGCGTGCCGATCTCGATCACTTTGATTGCACTCAAGGGGGCAGTCATCGCGGGGTACCTCTAGTTGTTCTTGGAATTGAGGCCAAGGCTAGAGGACCGGGGACCAAGGAATCCAACCTTCAGTTGGCAACGAGCGTTCGCGAAATGCGAACGCCCGCGGAGATCGTGGGACCTTCAAACCGCCATCGCGGGCAAGCCCGCTCCCACAAGGATCTTCGGTGTTCGCACAATTTGCGCTTCACATTGCCCACTGTGGGAGCGGGCTTGCCCGCGATGGGGCCCATGCTACCAGCCAGGATCTTTAGAAAGACCCACGCAAATGCTCAAACAACATCCGGCTCACCGGCGACAGCAACGCCTCATCGCGCACTACCACGATCAAGGCGCGATCCGACCAGTCGTCGGTCAACGGCACCGCCGTCAGCCCCAGTGCCCGACCGAACAATTCATAAGCCCGCTGCGGCAGCACGCCGATGCCCATGTTGGCCTGGACCATGCGGCACATGGCATCAAATCCCGGCACATGGATGCGAACCCGTAACAGTTTGCCGGCCTCACGCGCCGCCGCGTGGGTGCGCATGTTGATCGAACTGGCGGCGTGCAGGCCGACGTAATCGCTGCCCAGCGTATCGGCGAACGCCAGGCTTGAACGATTCGCCAACGGATGATGCGCAGGCATCAGCACCACCAGTTTGTCCTGTCGATACAACACGCTGTGCAAGCCTTTGATGTCGCTGTCGATGGAGCAGATCCCAAGGTCGGCCACGCCATCCAGAACCCCTTGAATCACCCCGGCGCTGGGCCGTTCTTCCAGATCGGTCTTGACCTGCGGGTGGCGCTCGGAAAAGTCCCGCAGGTCTTCCGGCAGGAACTGAATGATCGCTGACAGGTTGGCGAGCATCCGCACATAGCCGCGCACCCCGTGGCTGTGCTCGCCCAACTCCAGGCCCATTTTCTCGACGTTGAACAGCATTTGCCGGGCATGATGCAGCAAGGTCTCGCCGGCTGGCGTCAACGTCATGCCTTTGGCCTGACGCACGAACAGGCTGATCCCCAAGGCTTCCTCCAACTCCATTAAACGCTTGCTCGCCGCCGACACGGCAATCGCTTCGCGCGCGGCGGCACGGGTCAGCGTGCCCTCTTCGTGAACGGCGACAAACAGTTGCAAGGTGATGAGGTCGAGGCGGCGGATCAGGCTTTTCTGCAGCATCTGGGGCTCGGTGAGGTGGGTTCGGACGAAGTCGCAGCATAGCGTTCTTCGCCCGCGCTGTACCCGGTCAGAACACGCAGGCTCAGCGTCCGGTCGTGATAAAGTCGCCGCCCATCAGACCTTTTGCCGTGAGACGAACAACGCAATGAGCGATTTCCAGGATGTCGATGCCCAACTTGAAGACTGGAGCGCCCTGCGCGCCAGCGCTGCGTTCGGCGGCCTGCTGGTAGGCAATGGCGCCAGCCGTGCGGTGTGGGACGATTTCGGCTACGACTCGCTGTTCGAAAACGCCCGTACCGTCGAAGAAAAACCGCTGAGCCCCTCCGAGTTGAGTGTGTTCGAGGCGATGCAAACCCGCAGCTTCGAGCAGGTGTTGAGCGCGCTGAAAACCACCAGCCGTGTGAACAAGGCGTTGGCCGTCAGTTCCGCCGCGCCGCGCAATCGTTACTACGCGATCAAGGAAGCGCTGATCAACACCGTGCACGCGGTGCACATTCCCTGGCGGTTGGTGGTGCCATCGACGCTGGCAACGATCAACCAGGAGTTGGCCAGCTATCGCACGGTGTTCACCACCAATTACGACTTGATCAATTATTGGGCGTTGCAGCACCAGCCCGAGGCGATCACCGATCTGTTCCAGGGCGCCGAACCCGCTTTCGACCTGAGCACCACGGCCACCGACAAAACCCGCCTGCTGTACCTGCACGGTGGCCTGCACCTGGTGCGCAACCAGGACGGCACGGCGCGCAAGCTGATGTCGACCGAGGGCACGTTGCTCGGTAATTTCGCCATCAACAACACGATCAAGACCCTCGACGACGTACCGCTGTTCGTCAACGAAGGGCCGAGTGCAGACAAGCTCAAGACCATCCGCAGCTCGGATTACCTGTCGTTCTGCTATCAGCAGTTACTCGGCCATACCGACGGTTTGTGCATTTTCGGGCATGCGCTGGCTGAGCAAGACAATCACATCATCCATGCCTTGCGTATGGCCAAACCGAAAGTGCTGGCGATCTCGATTTACCCGCGCAGCAAGGCGTTCATCCAGCATCAGAAGCGGCATTACGCGAAGGTGTTTGAGGGAACGGGTGTGGAATTGCGGTTCTTTGATTCGAAGACGCATGCATTGGGCAGCCCGAAGCTGACGGTTCCAGTCGAGGTTTAGATCAAGATCAAAAGCTCGCAGCCTTCGGCAGCTCCTACATAGATCGGTGTAGGAGCTGCCGAAGGCTGCGATCTTTAGCGGGGGTCATTCCTCGGCGCTGTGCACCACCACCAGCAACTGCGCCTGCACCTCGCCCACCGAGCGGATCCGGTGCGGCTTCTGTGAGTTGAAGTGCAACGCATCACCGCGGTTGAGCAGCACCCGCTCACTGACGAAATCGACCTCCACCTGCCCTTCGTGGACAAACAGAAACTCCTCGCCCAGGTGTTCCTTGAAGGTCTTGTCGGTAAATTCCGCCGGCGGATAAGTGATGAACGGCAACAGGCTGCGTTCACTCACTTGGTGGGCCAGTACCGCGTACCCCTGATTGTGCTCGCTGGTGCCCAATGGTTGCCGTTCGTGGCTGCGCACCAGGCTGTAGCTGTCGAGGCTGACGTTGTCTTCGCTGAACAACTCCTCGACTTTCACGTTCAACGCCTTGGCCAGTTTCAACGCAGCCGCAATCGACGGCGTATTGAGCCCGCGTTCGACTTTCGACAGATAACTCTTGGTCATGCCGGATTTTTCCGCCAAAGCCTCAAGGGTCACGCCAAGTTTTTTTCTCAATAATTTCAAACGGATAGACATGTGGAGCGATTAATCCATCAAGAAGGTGACGAATTGTCCTTGCTCATGACACAAGGTGTCATATAGCATCTTTCGTGTCATCTGCATGACTAGCCAAAGAGGACACCGATATGGCCAAGACATTAGCACTGCCCAAAGATCAACTGGTCAAGCAAGCGCTCAGCCAGATGCAAAATACCCTGGCGGATAATACGTGGACCGACCGGCAAAAGCTGGCCCTGACTTGCCGCATTCTGTTCGAGAACGGTCATGATTCCGGCCTGGCCGGGCAAATCACCGCCCGAGGCCCGCAACCGGGCACTTACTACACTCAACAACTGGGCCTGGGTTTCGACGAAATCACCGCGGGCAATCTGTTGCTGGTCAACGAAGACCTGGAAGTGCTCGAAGGCCACGGCATGCCAAATCCGGCCAACCGTTTCCACAGCTGGGTGTACCGCGCCCGGCCGGATGTGAACTGCATCATTCACACCCACCCGACCCATATCGCGGCGTTGTCGATGCTCGAAGTGCCGTTGCAGATTTCCCACATGGACCTCTGCCCGCTCTACGACGACTGTGCGTTTCTCGAAGGCTGGCCGGGCGTGCCGGTGGGTAACGAAGAAGGCGATTTGATTGCCGGAGCGCTGGGCGACAAACGCGCGGTGCTGCTTTCCCACCACGGCCAGCTGTCCACCGGCGCCACCATCGAGGAGGCCTGTGTGATCGCCCAACTGATCGAGCGTGCCGCCAAATTGCAGCTGCTGGCGATGAGTGCCGGAACGATCAAACCGATCATCCCCGAGCTGGGCCGTGAAGCGCACGACTGGATTGCCCGGCCGAAACGCCACGCTGCCGCGTTCAACTATTACGCGCGGCAGAACCTGCGCCAGCACGCCGATTGCCTGAACTGACCACTGACCTTTTTCGAAGGAGAGACACCATGTCCACCACCACCATTCACGGCATCATCGGCTACACCATCACCCCGTTCACCGCCACTGGCGAAGGCGTTGACCTGGACGCGCTCGGGCGCTCCATCGACCGTTTGATCGACGGCGGCGTGCACTCCATCGCCCCACTGGGCAGCACCGGCGAAGGCGCTTACCTGAGCGATGCCGAGTGGGACCAGGTCGCCGAATTCAGCATCAAGCATGTGGCCAAACGCGTGCCGACCATCGTCAGCGTGTCCGACCTGACCACCGCCAAAGCGGTGCGCCGCGCACGCTTCGCCGAGGCCCACGGCGCTGACGTGGTGATGGTACTGCCGACGTCCTACTGGAAACTCAGCGAAGCGGAAATCCTCGCGCACTACCGCGCCATCGGCGACAGCATCGGTGTGCCGATCATGCTCTACAACAACCCGGCCACCAGCGGCACCGACATGTCGGTGGACCTGATCCTGCGCATCGTCAACGGCGTGGAAAACGTGACCATGGTCAAGGAGAGCACCGGCGACATCCAGCGCATGCATCAACTGCAACGCTTGGGCGAAGGCCGGGTGCCGTTCTACAACGGCTGCAACCCGCTGGCGCTGGAAGCCTTCGCGGCCGGAGCCAAAGGTTGGTGCACGGCGGCGCCGAACTTGATCCCGCAGCTCAATCTGGATTTGTACAAAGCGGTGCTGGCCAATGATCTGGGCAAGGCGCGCGAGTTGTTTTACCGCCAGTTGCCGTTGCTGGACTTCATCCTCAAGGGTGGTTTGCCGGCGACGATCAAGGCGGGCTTGCGGGCGACCGATCTGGAAGTTGGGGATCCGCGGCTGCCGGTGTTCCCGCTGAGCGAGGCCGGTTGTGAACAACTGCAAGGGTTGCTCAAAACCCTACGTTGATCTGCCACCCTGCACAGCCCTTTTGTAGGAGCTGGCTTGCCAGCGATAGTGTCATGTCAGACGACACCATCGTTGGATGTGCCGGACCCATCGCTGGCAAGCCAGCTCCCACAGGGGATGTGTCGGGGTTCAAAGCACCGGCAAGGTCTTGTCCTTGATCACTTTGCTCGGGCCGTTGGCCTTCACGCTGGCGATGCCTTTGTCCATGGCAGCGTCGGAGGAATAGGACTCGCTGCTGCCAATGATCTCGTGGTTACCGGCCTTGAGGTTGAAGTAAGGATGGCCGTCCTTGGTGCTTTTTTTCTCGTAGCGCTCATCCAGCGGGCTGTTGGCCTGGACCGACGCGATGCCTTTGTCGGCTGCGGCGCGGGTGGTGTACAGCTCGCTGGTCAGAATGGTTTCGGCGTTCGCCGCCTTCAGCACAAACCTGAACTGACCGCTGCTGCTTTTACTCACTTCGTACCATCCGGACATGCTGTTTCTCCTTGGCGATTGAGAGGTTGCGCGCTTCAGAGTAAAGACCAAGCCGGGATTTCTGTCGCCTGAACTGGCCCTATCGCCAGCAGGCTGGCTCCCACATTGGACTGATGTACACAATCAACTGTGGGAGCCAGCCTGCTGGCGATGGGGCCAATAAGCACGCCGCAAACCTACTTGACTGAACGCTTCACCACCGACAGTTCCGGAGACGCCACCCGCCGCTGACTCAAATAGCGCGTACAACTCACCCGCAAGAACGAGGCGAAGTTCACCACCTCGCCGCGGTAGTCCATCACCTCTTCGTACAGCTTGGCGATCAACTGGTTGGTGGTCATGCCGTCGACCTCGGCGATTTCGCTGAGGATGTCCCAGAACTGGTTTTCCAGGCGCAACGTGGTGACCACCCCACAGATGCGCAGCGAGCGGGAGCGCGACTCGTAAAGAATCGGGTCGGCCTTCACATAAAGCTCGCACATGGACAGGTTCCTCGTTACAGGGTGATTTTGGTGCCCAGCAAACCGAGGAAACCGGCGAGCCAGCTCGGGTGCGCAGGCCAGGCCGGTGCCGTCGCCAGATTGCCTTGAACATGGCCGTCCGTCACCGGGATATCGATAAACGTACCGCCCGCCAGGCGCACTTCCGGGGCGCAGGCCGGGTAAGCGCTGCATTCGCGACCTTCGAGAACCCCGGCCGCCGCCAGCAATTGCGCGCCGTGGCACACAGCGGCAATCGGTTTGCCGGCCTTGTCGAATGCGCGCACCAGTTCCAGGACTTTTTCATTCAGGCGCAGGTATTCCGGCGCACGACCGCCCGGGATCAGCACCGCGTCGTAATCTGCTGCTTTGACCTTGGCAAAATCGAAGTTCAGGGCGAACAGGTGACCGGGTTTTTCGCTGTAGGTCTGGTCGCCTTCGAAGTCATGGATCGCCGTGCGGACAGTCTGGCCAGCGGTTTTGTCCGGGCAAACGGCGTGCACCGTATGACCGACCATCAGCAGCGCCTGAAACGGCACCATCACTTCGTAGTCTTCGACGTAATCGCCGACCAGCATCAGAATTTTTTTAGCGGCCATGGGGAGGACTCCTCTGGAGAATGCTTGGGAGTATTGAAGGTAGTCCGATTCCGGCGGGTCGGGTAACAACCGGCTACTACGGTAAATCACCTGTAGGAGCTGTCGAGTGAAACGAGGCTGCGATCTCTTAAAAACAGAATCAAAAGATCGCAGCCTTCGGCAGCTCCTACGTTGGGGGCTTCGCTCCCAACTGTACGGATAACTCTGCACCTAGCTGTAACAGCGGAAAACCCACGGTTTATGGCTAGATGAAGCCTTACTTCCATCACCCAACATTCTGGTTGCCATCATGTCCTCCCGCGAAAACACCGGCATGGCCCTGGGCCTGCTCGGCGTTGTGATTTTCAGCCTCACCCTGCCCTTCACACGGATTGTCGTGCAGGAACTCCATCCGTTGCTCAATGGCCTGGGCCGGGCGCTGTTCGCGGCGGTTCCGGCGGCGTTGCTGTTGTTGTGGCGCCGGGAAAAGTGGCCGACCTGGAAACAGATCAAAGGACTGAGCCTGGTGATTGCCGGGGTGATCCTCGGTTTTCCGGTGTTGTCAGCGTGGGCCATGCAAACCTTGCCGGCGTCCCACGGTGCACTGGTCAACGGTTTGCAGCCGCTGTGCGTGGCGCTGTATGCCGCGTGGTTGTCCCATGAGCGTCCGTCAAAAGCCTTCTGGGCCTGCGCCGCACTGGGCAGTGCGCTGGTGCTCGGTTATGCGCTGATCAGCGGTGCCGGCAGCATTCAGGCCGGTGATTTGCTGATGCTCGGCGCGATTGCGGTGGGTGGTCTGGGGTATGCCGAAGGTGGCCGGTTGGCCAAGGAGATGGGCGGCTGGCAAGTGATCTGCTGGGCGCTGGTGCTGTCGACGCCACTGCTGATCGGGCCGGTGGTGTATCTGGCGCTGCAACATCAGGGCGAGATCTCCGCCAAGACCTGGTGGGCCTTCGGTTACGTCTCGCTGTTTTCGCAGTTCATCGGCTTCTTTGCCTGGTACGCCGGGTTGGCCATGGGCGGCATTGCCCGGGTCAGTCAGATCCAGTTGCTGCAGATCTTCTTCACCATCGCCTTTTCGGCGTTGTTCTTCGGTGAACATGTCGAGCCGATCACCTGGCTGTTTGCGGCCGGGGTGATCGTGACGGTGGTGCTGGGCCGTAAAACGGCGGTCAGACCCGCGCGCATTGCCACCGCATGAACCCTGTAGGAGCTGCCGTAGGCGGCGATCTTTTGATTTTAAAGATCAAGATCAAAAGATCGCCGCCTTCGGCAGCTCCTACAGGGGGCGCGATCATCTCAGGTAACCATCAGCACGCAGCAGGGTTTCCAGACAATGTTCGCTGATGTGATAGAAGTCCTTCAGTTCCTGGATCTTCGCCAGCAGCTGGGCCGGATCAACCGGCTCGGCGCGTTTAACCGCCAAAATCATCTTGTTCTTATTGGTGTGGTCCAGTGAGATGAACTCGAACACCTTGGTCTCATAGCCACAGGCTTCGAGGAACAGCGCACGCAAACTGTCCGTGACCATTTCCGCCTGTTGGCCCAGGTGCAAGCCGTATTGCAGCATCGGCTTGAGCAGCGCCGGGCTCTGGATCTGCAAACGGATCTGCTTATGGCAGCACGGCGAGCACATGATGATCGACGCCCCGGAACGGATGCCGGTGTGGATGGCATAGTCGGTGGCGATGTCGCAGGCGTGCAGCGCAATCATCACGTCCAGCTCGCTCGGCGCCACGCTGCGGACATCGCCGCACTTGAACACCAGCCCCGGATGCTCGAGCTTGGCCGCCGCCGCGTTGCACAGGGTGACCATGTCTTCACGAAGCTCGACGCCGGTGACTTCACCCTCGGCCTTCAGGGTATTGCGCAGGTAATCGTGAATGGCGAAGGTCAGGTAACCCTTGCCCGAGCCGAAGTCCGCCACCCGCACCGGTTTGTCCAGCGCCAGCGGCGACGAGGTCAGCGCATGGCTGAACACTTCGATGAACTTGTTGATCTGCTTCCACTTGCGCGACATCGCAGGAATCAACTCGTGCTTACTGTTGGTCACCCCAAGGTCGGCGAGGAACGGTCGGCTCAAATCCAGAAAGCGATTTTTCTCGCGGTTATGCTCGGCGGATGGTACTTCACGCAATTGCTGGGGTTTGCTCTTGAACAGCGAAGGCTTGCCCTTTTTGCTGTATTCCAGCTGCGCTTCGTCGGTCAGTGCCAGTAAATGCGCATTTTTGAATGACGCCGGCAGCAGTTCGGAAATGTGCGCCACGCCTTCGCTCAGCGCCAGGTTCTTGGTGATGTCGCGAGTCTTGTAGCGATAGACGAAGGACAGGCAAGGCTGGGTCTTGACCGTCACCGGCTTGATGATGATCCGCTGCAGGTCGGTTTCATCGCCCACGTACTTGGCCAGCACCAGTTTGATGAAAGCGTTTTGCTCAAGGCTGGTTTGCAGCAGGTCGATGAACTGGGCGTGATGATCCGGCGCGAGGCTGGCGGGAGTGGCGGTGACAGACATGAAAAAACGGCCTCAGGCGGGGCGAATCGGGAATGGCGGGTATTTTAGGGGGGATGGCGTGCGAGGGCACGGCTAATTTCCCGAACGGCGCCCTCAGTAGCAGCTGGCGCAGCCTGCTACAGGTTGCGCAAGCGTCAGCCTAGAACCACCAAGCGGTTCGGCAATTCATTGCGCACATGGGTTACCGGCACATGCACCTTGAGCAGTTCGCCACACGCTTCGACGCAACTGACAAACCCTTGCAGCGTCTGCCCCTGCCGCACCTGCTGGGTGAACGTGGCGACAATCGCGTCCCAGTTCTTGTTGTCGAGGCGGCTGGAAATACCCTCGTCCACCAGGATTTCCACGTAGCGCTCGGCTTCAGAGACGAAAATCAAGATACCGGTGCTGCCTTCGGTGTGGTGCAGGTTCTGCTCCAGGAACTGCCGACGCGCCAGGTTCGAGGCGCGCCAGTGGCGCACTGAGCGCGGGATCAGGTGCGTGGTGACTGTCGGCAACCGGAACACCAGACACAACACGATGAAGGAAATCCATTGCACCAGCAGCAGGCTGTGCAGGGTCAGCCAGCCCGTCAGGTAATGCACGATCCCCGGCACCACCAGCGCCAGCAGGCTGGCCCACAGCAGCGGGATGTACGCATAGTCGTCGGCGCGGGCCGCCAGCACCGTCACCAGTTCGGCGTCGGTGTCGCGCTCGACCCGGGCAATCGCTTCGGCGACTTTGCGTTGTTCGTGTTCAGTCAGTAATGCCATGATGTGAAGTGCCTGCTCATTTTTATTGTTACCAGCCGCCGGACGAACCACCGCCCCCGAAACTGCCACCGCCGCCGCTGAAGCCCCCGCCTCCACCGCCGCCGCCAAAACCGCCTCCGCCGAAACCACCCCCGGAGCCGCCCGAACCGCCACGACCGGCGGGAAGAATACCGAGCATCTGGCAAACAAACACAGTCAGGATGAACAACAACACCAAAAACACGAACAGCCCCGGGTGCCGTGAGACGAAATCATCACTGGGATCGCCCGTGGATTCATACACCGTCGAGGGCTCGTCCAGCGGATTGCCACCCAACACCACGAGCATCGCCGCCACACCGTCGCTGATGCCCTTGCTGAAATTGCCGGTCTTGAAGGCGGGCGTGATCACCTGTTGGATGATCACCGAACTCTGCGCATCGGTCAGGCGATCCTCCAGGCCATAGCCGACCTCGATGCGCAATTTGCGCTCATCCCGCGCGACGATCAGCAGCGCGCCGTTGTTCTTGTCCTTTTGCCCGATCCCCCAGTGGCGCCCCAGTTGATAGCCAAAGTCGGCAATGTCGGTGCCCTGCAAATCCGGCAAGGTGACGACCACCAGTTGCTCACCTGTGGCTTTTTCATGGGCCTGAAGTTGTTGCGTCAACTGCTCGCGCACCGCCGGCTCGATCATCTGGGCGTTATCGACCACCCGCCCGGTCAACGCCGGGAAACTCAGTTCAGCCTGGACCGCCAGGGTAAACACCCACAGCACCAACACCAGGCCAGCTTTCAACACGCGCATGGGCTACCTCTTTCACACATCTACCCCCCTGTAGGAGCTGCCGCAGGCTGCGATCTTTTGATTTTTAGCTATTCCGAAAAGATCAAGATCAAAAGATCGCAGCCTGCGGCAACTCCTACAGGGATGTTTATCCGACATCAAAGGATGTTGGATTCAGAATTTCACCTCGGGCGGTTTTTCCGACCCCGGTGTGGCTTCGAAGGTCTCGCGCACCGGCAGGTTGCTGTACATCACGCTGTGCCACAGGCGACCGGGAAAGGTGCGGATCTCGGTGTTGTACTTCTGCACCGCCAGGATGAAATCGCGCCGGGCCACGCTGATGCGATTTTCGGTGCCTTCCAGCTGCGACTGCAGGGCGAGGAAATTCTGGTTGGCTTTGAGGTCCGGATAGCGCTCCGAGACCACCATTAACCGGCTCAACGCACCGCTGAGCTGATCCTGGGCTTGCTGGTACTGCTTGAGCTTTTCCGGGTTATCCAGCGTAGAAGCGTCGACCTGGATCGAAGTCGCTTTGGCCCGGGCCTCGATCACGGCAGTCAGGGTGTCCTTCTCGTGGGCGGCGTAACCCTTGACGGTTTCCACCAGGTTGGGGATCAGGTCGGCGCGGCGCTGATACTGGTTCTGCACCTGGCCCCAGGCAGCCTTGGCCTGTTCGTCGAGGGTCGGAATGTTGTTGATGCCGCAAGCGGTCAGTAGCGTCGCCAGCACCAATAACGTGGCCACTTGCAGGCTGGACCGGTAGGACTCTCGTACATTCATTTCGGTGATACTCCTTTCACACTGCATGGGAAAAACAACCGGCGACCCTCTCGGCCGGCTCTTGGGGCATAATCGGCCGCGCCACTGGATTGCATCGGGGCAATGGGCTAAAAGATGCCCTGCGCAAACAAACGCATCCGGCATTTTTTGAACCGGCACCCGAACAACAATAGTCGCTCCCTAAATTTTGGCTGGCCGGCGTGTACATCGCCGTTTGGGCCCTTGAGAAAACTATTCATGAAGAAGCTGTGTTTGCTGGGCCTGTTCGTCAGCCTGGCCAGTCATAACGTATTGGCCGCCACGACGCCCGCACCCCTGGAGAACAAGGAAGCCTTCGTCAGCAACCTGATGAAGCAAATGACCCTCGATGAAAAAATCGGCCAGTTGCGCCTGATCAGCATCGGCCCGGAAATGCCTCGCGAAATGATCCGCAAGGAAATCGCAGCCGGCAACATCGGCGGTACGTTCAACTCGATCACCCGCCCGGAAAACCGTCCGATGCAGGACGCGGCCATGCGCAGCCGCCTGAAGATCCCGATGTTTTTCGCCTACGACGTGATCCACGGCCACCGCACCATTTTCCCGATCCCGTTGGCTCTGGCGTCGAGCTGGGACATGGACGCCATCGGCCTGTCCGGGCGTATCGCCGCCAAGGAAGCCGCAGCTGA
Organism: Pseudomonas azerbaijanoccidentalis; assembly: GCF_019145495.1. GTDB lineage: Bacteria > Pseudomonadota > Gammaproteobacteria > Pseudomonadales > Pseudomonadaceae > Aquipseudomonas > Aquipseudomonas azerbaijanoccidentalis. The sequence continues at coordinate 191,486 of NZ_JAHSTU010000002.1, forward strand.
CAGCCTCGACATCACCTTCGCGCCAATGGTCGATATTTCCCGCGACCCGCGTTGGGGTCGTACCTCCGAAGGCTTCGGCGAAGACACCTATCTCGTTTCGCGCATTGCCGGTGTGATGGTCAAGGCGTTCCAGGGCACGGGTGCCAACGCGGCCGACAGCATCATGGCCAGCGTCAAGCACTTCGCCCTGTACGGCGCGGTCGAGGGCGGTCGCGACTACAACGTGGTCGACATGAGCCCGGTCAAGATGTACCAGGATTACCTGCCACCGTACCGCGCGGCGATTGACGCCGGTGCCGGCGGGGTGATGGTTGCGCTGAACTCGATCAACGGCGTGCCAGCCACCGCCAACACCTGGCTGATGAACGACCTGCTGCGCAAAGAGTGGGGCTTCAAGGGCCTGGCCGTTAGCGACCACGGGGCGATTTTCGAGCTGATCAAGCACGGCGTCGCACGCGACGGCCGCGAAGCCGCGAAGCTGGCGATCAAGGCCGGCATCCACATGAGCATGAACGACACCCTGTACGGCAAAGAGCTGCCGGGGTTGTTGAAGTCCGGCGACATCCAGCAAAGTGACATCGACAACGCCGTGCGTGCGGTGCTCGACGCCAAATACGACATGGGCCTGTTCAAGGACCCGTACCTGCGCATCGGCAAGGCCGAGGATGATCCGGCCGACACCTACGCCGACAGCCGTCTGCACCGCGCCGAGGCCCGCGACGTCGCGCGTCGCAGCCTGGTGTTGCTGAAAAACCAGAACGAAACCCTGCCACTGAAGAAAACCGCGAAAGTGGCCCTGGTCGGCCCGCTGGCCAAGGCGCCGATCGACATGATGGGTAGCTGGGCAGCCGCCGGTCGCCCTGCGCAATCGGTAACCCTGTTCGATGGCATGACCGCCGCGCTGGGTGATAAATCGACGCTGATCTACGCCCGTGGCGCCAACATCACCAGCGACAAGAAGATCCTCGACTACCTGAACTTCCTCAACTTCGATGCCCCGGAAGTGGTCGATGATCCACGCCCGGCGAACGTGCTGATCGACGAAGCGGTGAAAGCCGCCAAGGATGCAGACGTCGTCGTGGCGGCTGTGGGCGAGTCCCGCGGCATGTCCCACGAATCGTCGAGCCGCACCGACCTGAACATCCCGGAAAACCAGCGCGCGCTGATCCGTGCCCTGAAAGCCACCGGCAAACCGCTGGTGCTGGTGTTGATGAACGGTCGCCCGCTGTCGATCCTCGAAGAAAAAGAACAGGCTGATGCGATCCTGGAAACCTGGTTCAGCGGCACCGAGGGCGGCAACGCCATTGCCGACGTGCTGTTCGGCGACTACAACCCGTCGGGCAAACTGCCGATCACCTTCCCGCGTTCGGTGGGCCAGATTCCAACCTACTACAACCACCTGAGCATCGGCCGGCCATTCACGCCGGGCAAACCAGGCAACTACACCTCGCAGTATTTCGATGACACCACCGGCCCGCTGTTCCCATTCGGCTACGGCTTGAGCTACACCGACTTCAGCCTGAGCGACATGGCGCTGTCGTCGACCACGCTGAACAAGACCGGCAAGCTCGACGCCAGTGTCACGGTGAAGAACACCGGTAAACGTGACGGCGAAACCGTGGTGCAGTTGTACATCCAGGACGAAACCGGCTCGATGATCCGCCCGATCAAGGAACTGAAGAACTTCCAGAAAGTGCTGCTCAAGGCCGGCGAACAGAAAGTCCTGCACTTCACCATCTCCGAAGATGACCTGAAGTTCTACAACAGCCAGCTCAAGTACGCAGCGGAACCGGGCAAGTTCAACGTGCAGATCGGCCTGGATTCCCAGGACGTGACGCAGCAGAGTTTTGAGTTGTTGTAACCCTTAAAAGCAAAAGATCGCAGCCTTCGGCAGCTCCTACAGGTGTACACATAACCCTGTAGGAACTGCCGCAGGCTGCGATCTTTTGATCCTGCTTTACCCCCGCCGATCCAGCAGATTCACCACCAACCGATCCACCCATCCCCACACCCGCTGCTTGACCCGCCGCCACAACGGCCGGCGTTGCCATTCTTCCAGGCTGACTTGCTGGCTCAGGGCAAAATCTTTCTCGAAACTCGCCGCCACGTCACGGGTCAATCCGGGGTCCAGTGCTTCCAGATTGGCTTCGAGGTTGAAGCGCAAATTCCAGTGATCGAAGTTGCATGAGCCGATGCTCACCCAATCGTCGATCAACACCATTTTCAAGTGCAGGAAACACGGCTGGTATTCGAAAATCTTCACGCCGGCCTTGAGCAGGCGCGGGTAATAGCGATGTCCGGCGTAGCGCACCGACGGGTGATCGGTGCGGGGCCCGGTCAGCAGCAGGCGCACGTCAACACCGCGGCCGGCGGCACGGCGTAGGGAGCGGCGGACTTTCCACGTCGGCAGAAAGTACGGCGTGGCCAGCCAGATGCGTTTCTGGCCGCTGTTCAGTGCGCGAATCAGCGATTGCAGGATGTCGCGGTGTTGGCGGGCGTCGGCGTAGGCCACTCGGCCCATGCCCTCGCCCTTGGACGGCACGCGGGGCAACCGCGGCAAGCCGAAATGCGAAGCCGGTTTCCACGCGCGGCGATGGCGGTTGGCGATCCATTGACGGTCGAACAACAACTGCCAGTCGAGCACCAGCGGGCCGGTGATTTCCACCATCACTTCGTGCCATTCGCTGACGTCTTCACCCGGCGTCCAGAACTCATCAGTGACACCGGTGCCGCCGACCACTGCCAGGCTTTGATCGACCAGCAACAACTTGCGGTGATCGCGGTAGAAATTGCCGACCCAACGCCGCCAGTTCAGGCGATTGTAAAAGCGCAGTTCAACCCCCGCCGCCATCAGGCGCTGACGCAAGTTCAGGGTGAACGCGAGGCTGCCGTAGTCATCGAACAGGCAACGCACCCGCACTCCGCGTTCAGCAGCCTGGACCAGCGCCTGGACCATGGCTTCGGCGCAGGCGCCCGCCTCCACCAGATACAGCTCCAGTTCGACCTGTTCTTCGGCGCGCGCAATCGCCACCAGCATGCGCGGGAAGAATTGCGGGCCATCGATCAACAGCTCGAAGGAATTGCCTTCGCGCCAGGGGAAGATTGCACCGGCCATGTCAGCGCGCCGTGAAAATCAGCACCGCACCCACCGGCACCGACAGACTGATGGCCGACAAACCGGCGACCTTGCGCAGTGCTTCCAGCCCCGGTGCCAGGTCGAAGTCTTCGGCGTTGATCACCAGCGGTTCCAGCGTCACGACTTGAAAGCGTCGATCATCGAGGCGGGTCGCCAACAATTCGGCGTTGTAGGTGTGTTGCTTGCCATGCAGGTCGACGGTCAGCGGCAGACGCAACTCCAGTTGTGCGCCGGGAGCGAGGTCGTTGATCGGGCGCAGGTCGATCTGCGTGGTGATCAGCGCTTCGGCAAATTTGTCGACCTCGAACAACTCTTTGCGCATGCGTTCATCGCGCAGCGGGATGCCACTGTTGATCGAGTCCAGCTCGACTTCAACCTGCGCCAGTCCCTTGGGATCGACTTTGCCGTGCAACACCAGAAAGCGCTGCACTTCGGAAACATTGGCGTTTTTGGTGCTGACGAACGACAGCCGCGAAGACTCGCCGTCCAGATACCAGTTGGCCTGGGCCGACAGCGAAGCGCCGGCCAACAGCACTAAGGCGAGGGTTTTGCAGACAGACCGCTTGAACATAAAGACTCATAGGGCAGATAAACCTGTGCTGACCTTAACTGCCTGCTGCGCTCTTGCAAACCGAAGATCAAAAGATCGCAGCCTTCGGCAGCTCCTACAGCAGTACAAAAAACCGTGTAGGAGCTGCCGAAGGCTGCGATCTTTGGCTGTCAGGCCATCGCCTGCTGCACATTGCCAATGGTCGTGGCCAGGTTGTTGAGGTGCAGGCTCAACACCCGTTCCACCGGCGCCTGATCCATCGGCCAGTGCAGCGCCATGCTGCCGACCAGTCGGCCGTTGGTGCGGATCGGCAAGGCCACCGCGCGAATCAGGAACGGCAAACGTACCGGGTATTCCCAATAACCTTCGGTGCGCTGGCCGAAGCCTTGATGCAAGGCCGTTTCAGTGGCGCTGAACAGCGTTTCATCATTCAACCGTTCCCGCTCGGCCAAGCGTTCCACTTCAGAACTTTCCAGTTCGCCGAGGCACGCCCGGCCCATGGCCGAATGAAACAGGCTGGCGTGCTGGCCGACGATCTGGCAATTGTTCGGATAGCGTTTGCGCAGCACCGTGGGAATGGCACTTTCCATGACCTCGATTCGCTCGCCATCAAAACACGACAGGTCCACCACCAGACCGGTGCGCTCGCTCAGTTCCAGCAACAGCGGCGCGGCGTTTTCCACCAGCCGCCGCTTGAAGCGCTGCTGGCTGTCGCCAAACAAACGCTTGGCGCACAAGCGGTAACGCCGGTCACTCAAGCCGCGATAGATCCAGCCCTGCTCCTGCAAGGTCAGCAACATGCGCGACACCGTGGCCTTGGGCAGAGCGGTCAGGTAATGCAACTCCTCCAGCCCCAACGCCTGATGCTCACCCAGCAATTCGACAATCGCCAGGGCGCGCTCGACGGAACGCACGCTGCCGGTTTCTGCCTTGCTCTCCATAGGTTCGATCTCCCTAAGCGCAGATGGATGATCGCTTCATGCAGCAAGATGTGGGCCTTTGTAACGGTCTCAGGCATTTTCCAGACAACCGGGTGGCCGGCGCTTGACCCATTGGGTCAATTGTTCATGGGCATACGCCAGTTGCAGCACCGCGAAGTCAGCCTGGGCCGGACCAATGATTTGCAGGCCCATCGGCAACCCGGCGGGGTTGAAGCCCACCGGCACATTCATGCTCGGTAGCCCGGCCAGGGTCGGCCCGATGACGACCTCCATCCAGCGGTGATAGGTGTCCATGCTCTGCCCGCCCACGACGCGCGGCCACGGTGTTTGTGCATCAAAAGGAAACACTTGGGCCGTGGGCAGCAACAGGAAATCGTAACGCTCGAACAATTCGTTCAAGGCCCGATACCAGTCGCTGCGGCTGATCGATGCCTGATAGACATCCGCTGCGGTCAGGCGCAGTCCACCTTCGATTTCCCATTGCGCCTCGGGTTTGAGCTGCTCGCGTTTTTTGGGATCGGCATACAACCCGCCGAGGCTGCCTTGCACCAGCCAGTGGCGATGCGTCAACCAGGTTTGCCAGAGGCGCTCCATGGAAAAATCCGGCTGACACGCTTCGACTTTGCAACCCAGTGCCGCGAAGTCCTGCAGCGCCGATTCGCACAGGCTCATCACACCGGGGTCCATTGGCAGATAGCCGTTGTAGTCCCCCAGCCATCCCACGCGGACCTCGCTGAAATCCTGTGCCAGTGACTGATGGAAAATCTGCGGGTCTTGAGTCAGCGACAACGGCACGCGCGGGTCGTAACCGGCCTGCGTCCCGAGCAATCGTGCGACATCGGTGACGGTGCGGCCCATCGGCCCTTCAGTAGCCAGTTGCTGGACAAACACCTCCGGCTGCGGACCGTGCGGCACGCGGCCTTGGGACGGGCGAAATCCGAAGACGTTGTTGAACGCCGCCGGGTTGCGCAACGAGCCCATCATGTCGCTGCCATCGGCCACCGGCAGCATGCGCAGCGCCAGCGCCACCGCGGCCCCGCCGCTGCTGCCGCCGGCGACCAGCGTCGGGTCGTAGGCGTTGGTGGTGGTGCCGAAAACGCTGTTGTAGGTCTGCGAGCCGAGGCCGAATTCCGGAACATTCGTCTTGCCAATGATGATCGCCCCGCTCTTACGCACCCGCGCCACGCTGATGGCGTCGTGTTGCGGCACTTGTTCGGCGAACAACGGTGAGCCCATGGTGGTGCGCAAACCGGCCGTGGCGGCGAGATCCTTGACCGCCTGCGGCATGCCGTGCATCCAGCCACGGGACTGGCCCTGATCCAGCTGCCGGTCGCAGGCATCGGCTTCTGCCAACAGATCATCATCGGCACGCAACGACACCAGCGCGTTGACCTGCGGATTGAACTGTTCGATTTGCGCCAGATACGCCTGCATCACCTCACGGCAAGACACCTGCCGCCCGTGGATGGCCCGGGACAGCGCATCGGCGTCCATTTCTACAATCGGATTGATGCTCAAGGTTTCACCCCAAGGTTGAGTTCGACAGATCGCTTTGCCCGTGGTGCTTCCTGCATGCAGTAAGTGCCCAATAGCGTCAGCAGGCAAGCGAACAATACGTAGAACGATGGCGCCACCGGTGTTGCCAACACCTTGCTCAGCCAGGTGACGATCAGCGGTGCGAAACCACCGAAAACCATGACCGCCACGTTGTACGCAACGGAGACCCCGGTGGAGCGCACTTCAATCGGAAACTGCTCGGCCAGCGCGGTCGGCGCCGGGCCGAAAAAGCCGCCGATCGCGCTGCACAGCAACAGTTGCATCACCAGCAAACGCTCGATGGACGGTGCTGCCGCGACCCATACGTAAAGCGGATACACCATCACAAAGAACGCCAGGGTGAAGGCCATCAATACCGGGCGTCGGCCCAGGCGATCCGACAGTGCTCCGGACAGTGGAATGATCACAGTCATCAGCGCCACGGCCAGCATTTGCACCAGCAACACCTGGTCCAGCGGCAGGCCGAGATTCTTGTGGGCGAACGTCGGCATGTTCACTAGCACCACGTAGAACGACACGGTCGCACCACACGCCAGGCCCATCGACACCAGAATGGCGCGGCGATGTTCGCGGATCACTTGCATCAGGCTGGGGCTGGCGCCTTTGGCCTGTTTGCGCGCTTCAAGAAACTCCTCCGGCTCTTCCATGTGCTTGCGAATCCACAAGCCCACCGGGCCGATCAGCAAGCCGATCATGAACGGAATGCGCCAGCCCCAGCTGTCCAGCGCCTCGGGGGTCAACAGGTGGGTGAACAACGCCACCATGCCCGCGCCGGAAAACACCGCCAGGCACTGCCCGACCAATTGCCACGAGCCGTACAAACCCTTGCGATGCGCGGGCGCACTCTCCACCAGGAACGCCGTGGCACTGGCGTATTCACCGCCCGTGGCGAACCCCTGGAGCATCCGCGCAACCACGATCAGCAGCGGCGCGCCCATGCCGATCGCGGCGTAATTCGGCGCGAAGGCGATCAACGCGATGGATACGGTCATCAGGCGGATGATCATCTGCATCGCCGCCTTGCGCCCTTTGCGGTCCGAATACATGCCCAACAGAATGCCGCCCACCGGGCGCATGAAAAAGCCGACACCGAAGGTCGCCAGCGCCATCAGCAACGACGCGTACTCGTCTTCAGACGGGAAGAATTGCCGGGCGATGATGCTCGCCAGAAAGCCGTAAACGATGAAGTCATACCATTCCAGCGCGTTGCCGATAACGGCGGCGACCACCTGCCGGGTGCGCGAAACGCCTGTGCTCGAAGTCTGCATGGGGAACTCTCCAAAAACCTGATGGGTAACGGCGGGCACGCCAGCGCGTGCCCAGTCCAGCGGCAGTAGAAAGTTTGGAAATCAGGCAGGCTTGAGCCAGCTCTCGGTCAGCGCGCCCCAGAACGCCGCGCCGGTCAGCAGGATGTCATCGTTAAAGTCGTACGCGGGGTTATGCACCATCGGCCGCGATACGCCGTTGCCGATGAACAGGTAGGCGCCAGGGCAGCGTTGCAGCATCCAGGCAAAGTCTTCGCTGCCCATGAGTTTGGGTGTGTTGCCGTCCACCGCATCGGCGCCCACCAACTCGACACCAACCTGGCGGGCGAACTCGGTTTCGGCGGCGTGGTTGACCAGTACCGGATAGGCCGGGCGATGCTCGATGCGTGAGGTGCAACCGAAGCTTTGCGCCTGGGATTCGATGATTGCGCGCACACGTTCAAGGGTCTGCTCGCGCACCTGAGCGTTCAGCGCACGCAAACTCAAGCGCAGGATCGCCTGCTGCGGAATGACGTTGGCGGCCTCCCCGGCCTGCAACGCACCGACCGTGACCACCGCCGCTTGTTGTGCATCGATGTTGCGCGCGACCACCGTTTGCAACGCCATCACCACGCTAGCCGCCGCCACCAGCGGATCGACCGCCAGATGCGGCATCGAACCATGGCCGCCAACACCTTCAATAGTGACGGTGAGCAAATCCTGCGAGGCCATCATCGGCCCTTCACGAAACCCCAAATGTCCGGCAGGCAGGCCCGGCATGTTGTGCATGCCGAACAGCGCATCGCAGGGGAAACGTTCGAGCAGGCCATCGGCGAGCATCGCTTCAGCGCCGCCCTGGCCTTCTTCGGCAGGCTGGAAAATCAGGGTCAGGGTGCCGTCGAACTGGCGGGTCGCCGCCAGGTAGCGCGCCGCGCCCAATAACATCGTGGTGTGGCCGTCATGCCCGCATGCGTGCATGCAACCCTTGTGCTGGCTGCTGTAGATGGCGCCAGTGTTCTCGATGATCGGCAGTGCATCCATGTCAGCCCGTATCCCGAGTTTGCGTTGGCTGCGGCCGTTGCGCAGGACGCCGACTACGCCGGTCTTGCCGACCCCGGTGTGCACTTCGTAGCCCCAATCCGCCAGGGATTTGGCCACCAGCGCCGAGGTACGATTTTCTTCGAAGCCGAGTTCGGGGTGGGCATGGATGTCCTGGCGGGTGGCGTGCAGGTCGCTGGCCACGTCGCTGAGCCAGGCAAGGATGTGCTGATGTCGGGTCATGACGATTGTCCTCAGGCCGGGTGATTTCCCGTTCTTGTTGTTCGCTGTGATTTCACGACACAAAAAAGGCAGGTCGCGCTCACCGCCAGATAACCGCGAGTCGCGCGCGAGGACAATCGAAAGTGGTTCCACTCTGTGGAACCACACAGATCCAGGTAGCAGCTGGCGAAGCCTGCTGCTACATGGCCATGTGTTCAGGGGTTAAGGCGGCAGCCCTGGCGTTCGCCGAGCCACGCGGCGCTGTTGCTGCGCCCCATGCCGCTGACGGTGATGCGCTTGCTGGCGGGGTCATCGGTAAAGCCGCTGGTGGGCAGCCACTGTTTCACATAACCACGGCAATACTCAGCGTCGTTGTTCATCACGTAGCGGCACGAGCAGTATTCCTTGGCGGTGTAGGCGCTGATGATGTCGGGGAACGCCCACAGCGCCACCCGCTCGTGCCAGACCCAGCCGAGCAACGCTAGCAGCAGGATCAGCAACAATGAACTGAACGGTCGACGACGAACAAATCCGCTCATGGTTGCACCTTCCCGGCAAAGGCCTTCAACACGAGTTTAAGCAACTCGTTGTGCCGATAGCTGCCGTCGCGGTCATCGCCGTAACGCACGATCACCAGGTTTTGGCTGGGGATCACGTACATGGCCTGGCCCCAATGGCCCAGCGCCGCGAAGGTATCGGCGGGGGCATCGGGCCAGGGACGAGCGGCGCTGTCTACGGCACGGTTGAGCCACCAGTGGCCGCCGGGCACGGCTTCATCCTGGTTGGCTCGATAGTGTTCGAACGGTTCACGATTGAACGCGACCCAATCCTTGGGCAGCAGTTGTTGATCGCCCCAACGTCCGTCGCGGGCCATCAGCAAACCGATCCGCGCCAGATCCCGCGCGGTGAGGTAGGCATAAGAGGACGCGACGAAAGTGCCCGTGGCATCGGTTTCCCACACTGCGTGACGAATGCCCAGCGGTTCGAACAGTGCGGTCCATGGATAGTCCGCATAACGCTTCGGACCAACGATGGTTTTCAGTGCGGCGGACAACAGGTTGCTGTCACCGCTGGAATAACGAAACGCCTGACCCGGCGCCGCGTATCGGTCGTGACCGGCGGTGAACGCGGCCATGTCCCCATGGCCTCGGGTATAGAGCATGGCCACCACAGAGGACTTCAGCGGTGCGTATTCGTAGTCTTCCTGCCAGTCGATGCCCGAAGCCCAGTGCAGCAGGTCGGCCATGCGGGTGTCCGGGTAATTCTTCAGCGGTGGATAAAACGTCTGTACCGGGTCCTGAAGTTTGAACAGGCCTTCGCCGTAAGCCACGCCGAGCACCGTGACCATCAGGCTTTTGCTGATCGACCAGGTCAGGTGCGGGGTTTCGGCGGTGGTCGAGCCGGCGTAGTGTTCGTAGATCAACTGACCGTCGCGGATAACCAGCAAGGCGTCGGTGCGGATGCCTTGGCGGGTGGATTCATCGCGGGGTGGGAAGGCGTAATTCTCCAGAGCCTGAAGCGCCGGGCCGTTGATGGCCGGGGCGGTCGGCCATTGCTCGGCGGGCCAGTTTTCAGCGTGGGCCGTGAGGCTGAGCAGTAGCAGGAGGATCAGGGACAAGCCTTTGGGCATGGTGGGGGCTCATGGGGAATAATCTGGTGAGCCTAGTCCAATCAAATGACACTCACGCGATCCTTGTAGGAGCTGCCGAAGGCTGCGATCTTTTGATCTTGTTCTTTTTGATCTGGCTAAAAGCAAAATCAAAAGATCGCAGCCTTCGGCAGCTCCTACAGGGATCGTTAGATGTCCGCCATTGCTTTGGTAAGACGTTTAGCTCGCGCCCCCGCCGCCAAATCCATCACCACCTGATCCCGCTGCCACATTGCCGCCCACTCCGACGGTCCCTCGGCCAGCGCTTCATTGATTTCAGTTTTCAGCGATTCGAACTGCGCAAACAATCCACCGAGCAATACATGCCCGGCCGGATGACTCGGCGCCTGTCGGCTGACTTCCGCACACCCGGCCAACAGCGCCAGCAAGCGCAATTGTAGAGATTGCGGCCAGGCGCAGTCATCGCCGACGCCATACAGCCAAGCGCTCATGGCACTCAGCACATAGATGTCTTCCAGGGTGCGGAACGGTTTGACGTAGGCATCCCAGCCATCCCCCGCGAGCAACTCGCACAACGCGTTATCCAGAAACAATCGGCCGTGGCTGATGTCTGGCATCAACGGAATCGCCGGCACCTGTTCCACTCGCACACCGGGTTCATCAGGGTAAATCACCGCCAGACTCAATCGCGGATCATCGCCGGGGTCTTCACTGCGCGCCGCCACCAGCAGCCAGTCGGCGGCATCACCGGCGGTGACGAAATCCTTGCGCCCACTCAAGCGCAAACCGTTCAGCCGGGTTTGCATGTCGGCCGGGCGCAGGCTGCGTTGCTCGGTTGCGCACAGGGCGCCGAGGCTCAACGGCGCGCTCGGCCAGAGCATGCGCAGCGCCGCCTGATAGCCCACCAGAAACGCCAGCCCCGGCGTTGCCATCAAACGCCCGCCCGCCACCGCCAACTCGAACGGGGTGACGCAGCCCAAGTGCTGCAACAACGTCGCGAAGCCTTCGCCCAGATCCGGGTTGACGGGCAAGCGATCACGGCGTTTCAACAGGGTTTGCCAGGGCATAAGAGGCTCCTTGTGGGCTGTCATATAAGCATCACCAAAGCTTAACGGCGATGACACCGGGGCTACATAGCCTGACTTTGCACAACAAGGCTGGATAAAGAAAGTCGATCCGCTGTAACCCAAAGACGGGTGAGCAGCCCGCACGGAGATTCGCCATGACTCAGATCGCCCGCATCAGCGACACCGGCAACGAACGCCGCCTGCAAGCCGAACGCCTGGTGGGCGCCGAGGCTTTGCAGGAAGCCCAGGCCTTGCGTTTCAACGTGTTCAGCGGCGAGTTCAACGCCAAGCTGAAAGGCGCGGAACTGGGTCTGGACATGGATGACTATGATGTTCACTGCGCCCACATCGGCGTGCGTGACTTGAACACCGGACGCCTGGTGGCGACCACCCGTTTGCTCGACCACACCGCCGCCAGCAGCCTCGGCAAGTTCTACAGCGAAGAAGAATTCAGCCTGCATGGCCTGGTTCATCTGCAAGGCCCGATCCTGGAAATCGGCCGCACCTGCGTCGACCCGGCCTACCGCAACGGCGGCACCATCGCCGTGCTCTGGGGCGAACTGGCCGAAGTGCTGAACCAGGGCGGCTACAGCTATTTGATGGGTTGCGCGAGCATTCCGATGCAGGACGGCGGCATCCAGGCCCACGCGATCATGCAGCGCCTGCGTGAGCGTTACCTGTGCACCGAACACCTGCGGGCCGAGCCGAAAAAACCGCTGCCTACCCTGGATATCCCTTCAAACGTGATCGCCGAAATGCCGCCGCTGCTCAAGGCTTACATGCGCCTGGGCGCGAAGATCTGCGGCGAGCCGTGCTGGGATGAAGACTTCCAGGTCGCCGACGTGTTCATCCTGCTCAAACGCGACGAACTCTGCCCGCGCTACGCCAAACACTTCAAGGCGGCTGTGTGATGAGCCGGCTGCGCGTGTACGCGCGAATCGCGCGAGTGTTGCTGGTGGTGGCGCTGGGGCTGAGCATGGCCAGTGTGTTTGGGTTGTTCGAGCGCTTGGGCATGGCCCATTCGATGGAACGGCGCCAGCGCTGGTCGCGGTTTTTCATGGCACGCCTGAGCAACGCCCTGCCCTTCGACGTGACCGTCCACGGTCAATTACCGAAAGCGCCGATGCTGTGGGTCAGTAACCACGTGTCCTGGACCGACATTCCGCTGCTGGGGATGCTCACCCCGCTGTCGTTTCTGTCCAAGGCTGAAGTGCGCACCTGGCCGGTAGCCGGTTGGTTGGCGGCGAAGGCCGGCAGTTTGTTTATCCGCCGCGGTTCAGGTGACAGCCAGTTGATCCGCAAACAGATGACCCGCCATCTGCAACAAGAACATCCACTGCTGATGTTCCCAGAAGGCACCACCACTGACGGCCGTTCGCTGCGTACCTTCCACGGTCGCCTGCTGTCCGCCGCCATTGATTCGGAGGTGGCGTTGCAACCGGTGGCGATTCGTTATGTGCGCAACGGTGAGTTCTGCACGCTGGCGCCGTTCATTGGCGACGATGATTTGCTCTCGCACCTGATGCGTCTGTTTGCCAATGACCGTGGCGGCGTGGAGATTCATTTGCTCAAGCCGATTGCTTGCGAAGGCCGGGAGCGTGCGGCACTGGCGTTTGAAGCCCAGCAGGCTGTGCAGAAGGCGTTGTTTGGTGACGTGGCAAAACCAGCCGAGCCATGCCGTGCCGGCGAACTCATCGCCGCCTGACACGCACCCTGTAGGAGCTGCCGCAGGCTGCGATCTTTTGATTTGGCTTTTCAAGATCAAGATCAAAAGATCGCAGCCTGCGGCAGCTCCTACGGGGTGTGGTGTCAGCGGTTCTGGGCAAAGTCCTGCAATTGCGGGTAGAACAACCGAAAATCCTCGCTCAACGGTTCATATAACCGCCGCAATTCCTGCATCGCCGGTGCCAGCTCTTCCGGGCGGGTCAAGCGCCGCGAAATCCCCCGCAGCACCTGCTCCAGCACTTCGAACTCCTGATACGAACCCAGCCAGTCGTTGGCCACCATGTACGGCGCAATCTTCGCCAGCCGCTCCGGCAGTTGTCGTTCGCTGGACAGTACGCGGTACACGTCTGAGGTGAACAACTGCAGCGGTCGGTCGGCGTACAGCGTCCAGTCCCGCGCCAGGCAATGGTCGAAAAACACATCGAGAACGATTCCGGCATAACGCCGGCGCGTCAGGGAAAACCGCGACAACGCGACGTCCACCAAAGGATGCCGATCGGTAAACACGTCGATGCTGCGATGCAGCTGGATGGCCGCTTCGATCTCCGGTTCGAACTGCCCTTGCAGCCTGCCTTTGACGAAATCGCCATACAGACTGCCGAGCAATTGACCGGGACGCTGGCCACCGAGGTGAAGATGTGCGAGATAGTTCATGGGCGCAGCTTAGCACTGCGTCCTGGTATCTACATCCATCGTATCGTTATAACCCGATATACCGATTTATTCGGTCATCAGACCAAAATCATATTGGTGTATCGCGAAATAGCGATATAAAGTTCGCCTCATCGCGATATAGCGTTTTACTGATCACGAGCACACTGCCATGAACCTTGACCTCGACGAAATAATAAAAGCCCTGGCGCACCCAGTACGGCGAGACATCCTGCACTGGCTCAAAGACCCGACCGTCGAATTTCCCGACCAGTCCCACAGCAACGAGCACGGCGTTTGCGCCGGGCAGATCGATCAACGCTGCGGGTTATCGCAGTCCACGGTGTCCGCGCACCTGGCGACCCTGCAGCGCGCCGGCCTGATCAGCAGCCGCAAAGTCGGCCAGTGGCACTTTTTCAAACGCAATGAGGAAACCATTCAGGAATTCCTCAAAGTCTTCAGCAAAGAGCTCTGACCCTTTACGTCAGCCAGCCAAAAGGAATTACCCATGCCCCTTTCGCTACTCATATTGGCCCTGAGCGCCTTTGCCATCGGCACTACCGAATTCGTCATCATGGGCTTGCTGCCCGATGTGGCGGCCGACCTCGGCGTGTCGATCCCCGGCGCCGGCTGGCTGGTGACCGGTTACGCCCTGGGCGTGGCCATCGGTGCGCCGTTCATGGCGCTGGCCACCGCCAGGCTGCCGCGCAAGGCTGCATTGGTGGCGTTGATGGGCATTTTCATCATCGGCAACCTGCTGTGCGCCGTGGCCAGTGACTACAACGTGCTGATGTTTGCCCGCGTGGTCACAGCCCTGTGTCACGGTGCCTTCTTCGGTATCGGTTCAGTCGTAGCCGCCGGCCTGGTGCCAGCGAACAAGCGCGCCTCGGCCGTGGCCCTGATGTTCACCGGCCTGACTTTGGCCAACGTGCTCGGCGTGCCGCTGGGCACCGCCCTCGGTCAGGAAGCCGGCTGGCGTTCGACCTTCTGGGCAGTGACCGTCATTGGTGTGATTGCGCTGATCGGCCTGATCCGTTTCCTGCCGGCCAAGCGCGATGAAGAAAAACTCGACATGCGCGCCGAACTGCGCGCCCTCAAAGGCGCTGGTATCTGGTTGTCGCTGAGCATGACTGCACTGTTCGCCGCGTCGGTGTTCACCCTGTTCACCTACGTTGCACCACTGCTGGGCGAAGTCACCGGTGTTTCGCCCCGTGGCGTGACCTGGACTCTGATGCTCATCGGACTGGGCCTGACGGTCGGCAACATCATCGGCGGCAAGTTGGCCGACAAAGGCCTGGCCGCCACGCTGATCGGCGTCTTCATCGCCATGGCCGTGGTCTCCACGGTGCTGACCTGGACCAGCGTCGCGCTGATCCCCACCGAAATCACCTTGTTCCTGTGGGCCACTGCGTGTTTCGCCGCCGTACCGGCCTTGCAGGTCAACGTGGTGACCTACGGCAAGGCCGCGCCAAACCTGGTTTCGACCCTGAACATCGGCGCCTTCAACGTCGGTAACGCCTTGGGCGCCTGGGTCGGCGGCAGCGTCATCGCCCACGGTTTCGGCCTGACCAGCGTGCCGCTCGCGGCAGCGGTGCTGGCGGTACTCGCCCTGCTGGTGACCCTGATTACTTTCCGCCAGAACGGCAATCCCGAACTGGCTCCTGCTACCAACTGATCAACCATTACCTCACGAGGGTTGCAATAAATGACGACAATTTTCGATCCAATCAAACTGGGCGACCTTGAGTTGGCCAACCGCATCATCATGGCCCCGCTGACCCGCTGCCGCGCCGACGAAGGCCGAGTGCCGAACGCGCTGATGGCCGAGTATTACGTGCAACGCGCCAGCGCCGGGCTGATCCTCAGCGAAGCGACCTCGGTCACGCCATTGGGCGTCGGCTACCCGGACACCCCGGGTATCTGGTCCAACGATCAGGTGCGTGGCTGGGCCAACGTGACCAAGGCGATCCACGGCGCGGGCGGCAAGATCTTCCTGCAACTGTGGCACGTAGGCCGGGTTTCGCACTCTTTGTACTTGAATGGTGAGGCACCGGTCGCACCGAGCGCCGTCCAGCCAAAAGGTCACGTCAGCCTGGTTCGCCCGCTGTCCGACTACCCGACGCCTCGCGCCCTGGAAACCGCTGAAATCGCCGACATCGTCGACGCTTACCGCACCGGTGCCGAGAACGCCAAGGCCGCCGGTTTCGACGGCGTGGAAATCCACGGCGCCAACGGCTACCTGCTCGACCAGTTCCTGCAAAGCAGCACCAACCAGCGCACCGACCATTACGGCGGCTCCCTGGAAAACCGTGCCCGCCTGCTGCTGGAAGTGACCGACGCTGCGATCGAAGTCTGGGGCGCCGGCCGCGTCGGCGTGCACCTGGCACCGCGCGCCGACTCCCATGACATGGGCGACGACAATCTGGCCGAAACCTTCACCTACGTCGCTCGTGAGCTGGGCAAGCGCGGTATCGCGTTCATCTGCTCCCGTGAGAAAGAAGGCGCCGACAGCCTCGGCCCACAAATCAAGGAAGCCTTCGGCGGCCCGTACATCATCAACGAACGCTTCACCAAGGACAGCGCCAACGCGTGGCTGGCCAGCGGCAAAGCTGATGCGGTGGCCTTCGGTGTGCCATTCATTGCCAACCCGGACCTGCCGGCACGTTTGAAGGCCGATGCGCCGCTGAACGAAGCGCGTCCGGAACTGTTCTACGCCAAGGGCCCGGTCGGTTACATCGACTACCCGACGCTGTAAGCATCCTGCGCTGAAACGCAAAAAGCCCCGACTCGAAAGAGCCGGGGCTTTTTATTACATGCACTTCGATATCCCTGTAGGAGCTGCCGAAGGCTGCGATCCTTTGATTTAACGTGTGTTTGATGACGCCAAGATCAAAAGATCGCAGCCTTCGGCAGCTCCTACAGGGATTGCACGCTCACAAACCCGACACAAAATCCCTACAAAATACCGAGCTTGCTACCTGTCAACCTGCCGAGTGTAAGTATATAAAAGCAGCCCATTATCACCGGGCGCGTGAAGAACTGTTCATCTGTGGCTTCGACGGTTGACACACAAGTCGTCGATTCCGCATTTTGCTTTATTTGCGCAGGCTGGGGCTGAAGCGCAACAGATCCAGCCCGGTATCGACCCAGCGCTCGGCCTCGATGTGCAGCTGGAAACTGTCCGGGGCCAACAGCCATTGATACAGGATGCCATCGATGTAAGCGTGCAGGCTGATGGCGGCTCGGGCGGTGTCGAGGTTTTCCGGCAACTGTCCGCGATTCACGGCGTTACTCAAGGCCAGGCCGATCCGCACATTGCAGTCGAGGCTGGCTGCCACGCGCTGTTGGCGCAGGTCGCACATTTCATCGGTGAATTCGCACTTATGAAACAGAATTTCGTTGATGCGCCGGGTTTTCGGGTCCAGTGCAATTTGATGAAACAAATGAATCAACAAATTGCGCATGCAGCCCAGGGGATCGAGTTCGTCTTCGCTCTCGCTGGCCTTGGCCATTTCTTCCAGCGGCTCGTGCAAGGTGTCGAGCATGGCCTGCACCAGATCGGCCTTGTTGCTGAAATGCCAATAGATGGCCCCGCGTGTGACGCCGGCCAGGGTCGCGATATCCGCCAGGGTCGTACGGGCCACGCCCCGCTCGTAAAAGGCTTTTTCAGCCGCCTCGAGTATCTGGCTGCGGGTTTCTTGAGCTTCCTCTTTGGTACGACGGACCATGGCAGTACAACCTCAATCAGGATGCTTCAGCGATGTCTGAATATCAGCTGAATAAAAGTGGGGCGAGCGCTCTTGGGTATCGTCCCCGGGCCTACAATTCCAACCTTTCAGCGGCGTCCGTAACGGCATGGATACACAGCCAAGGTATTTACAAACAACCGTGAACGTAAGTATATTCCTTAGCATGCTACTTATCCACCCGGTACCCAATTTTTACCTTCCATCTTTTCTTGTGCGTTTATTTCGCGCCTGACCCGAGGATTTTCATGCAATTCAAGCCAGCTGTTACCGCTCTGGTCGCCGCCGTCGCCCTGGCATCGCTGCTCAGCGGATGCAAAAAGGAAGAAGCGGCACCGGCCGCACCACCGCCTCAGGTCGGCGTTGTCACCCTGCAACCGCAAACGTTTACGCTGACCTCCGAACTGCCCGGCCGCACCAGTGCATTCCGCATTGCTGAAGTGCGTCCGCAGGTCAACGGCATCATTCTCAAGCGTCTGTTCAAGGAAGGCAGCGACGTCAAAGCCGGCCAGCAGCTCTATCAGATTGACCCGTCGGTCTATGAAGCGACCCTGAAAAGCGCCGAAGCCAACCTGCGTTCGACCAAATCGATCTCCGACCGCTACAAGCAACTGGTCGACGAGCAAGCCGTAAGCCGTCAGGAATATGACACCGCCGTCGCCAACCGCCTGCAATCGGAAGCCGCGCTGCAATCGGCCCAGATCAACGTGCGCTACACCAAGGTCTATGCCCCGTTGACCGGTCGCATCGGTCGTTCTTCGGTGACCGAAGGCGCGCTGGTCAGCAATGCCCAGGTCGAAGCGATGGCGGTCATTCAGCAACTCGACCCGATCTACGTCGACGTGACCCAGTCCTCGGTCGAGCTGCTCGAGCTGCGCCGCGAACTGGAAAGCGGTCGCTTGCAGAAGGCCGGCGACAATTCCGCCAAGGTCAAGCTGACCCTCGAAGACGGCAGCCAGTACAAACTCGACGGCAAGCTGGAATTCTCCGAAGTCTCGGTTGACCAGACCACCGGTTCCGTGACCCTGCGCGCCGTGTTCCCGAACCCTGACCACACGCTGCTGCCGGGCATGTTCGTGCACGCCCAGTTGCAGGCCGGTGTGAACAGCGCGGCGATTCTGGCCCCACAGCAAGGCGTGACCCGCGACCTCAAAGGCACGCCGACCGCACTGGTCGTCGGCCCGGACAACAAGGTTGAATTGCGTCAGCTCAAGGCCAGCCGCACTGTCGGCAACCAATGGCTGATCGAAGACGGCCTGAAAGCCGGCGATCGCCTGATCACCGAAGGCCTGCAATACGTCAAACCGGGCATCGAAGTCAAAGCCAGCGATGCGACCAACGTAACCGCAAAAAACCCGGCCCCCGCACAGGCAGCTGATAAAGCGTCTGGCGGCAAAGGGGAGTAAACCATGTCGAAATTTTTTATCGACCGTCCGATTTTCGCCTGGGTAATTGCCCTGGTGATCATGCTGGTCGGGGCACTCTCGATCCTCAAGTTGCCGATCAACCAATACCCGAGCATCGCGCCGCCTGCGATCGCCATTTCCGTGACCTACCCGGGTGCTTCTGCGCAAACCGTGCAGGACACCGTGGTTCAGGTGATCGAACAACAGCTCAACGGTATCGACAACCTGCGGTATGTGTCTTCGGAAAGTAACTCCGATGGCACCATGACCATCACCGCGACCTTCGAGCAAGGCACCAACTCCGATACCGCGCAGGTTCAGGTCCAAAACAAACTGAACCTGGCCACCCCGCTGCTGCCGCAAGAAGTGCAGCAACAGGGTATCCGCGTGACCAAGGCAGTGAAGAACTTCCTGCTGGTGATCGGCGTGGTGTCGCGTGACGGCAGCATGACCAAGGACGACCTGTCCAACTACATCGTGTCCAACATGCAGGACCCGATCTCGCGGACCGCCGGTGTCGGTGACTTCCAGGTGTTCGGTTCGCAGTACGCCATGCGTATCTGGCTCGACCCGGCCAAGTTGAACAACTTCAACCTGACCCCGATCGACGTCAAGACCGCCATCGCCGCACAGAACGTGCAGGTGTCGTCCGGCCAACTCGGCGGCTTGCCTGCCCTGCCCGGCACCCAGCTGAACGCAACGATCATCGGCAAGACCCGTCTGCAGACCGCCGAGCAATTCGACAAGATCCTGCTTAAGGTCAACAAGGACGGTTCTCAAGTTCGCTTGAAAGACGTTGCCGAAGTTGGCCTGGGGGGTGAGAACTACAGCATCAACGCCCAGTTCAACGGTGCTCCGGCCTCCGGTCTGGCAGTGAAACTGGCCACCGGCGCCAACGCGCTGGATACCGCCAAGGCACTGCGTACCACCATCGATAACCTCAAGCCGTTCTTCCCGCAAGGGATGGAAGTGGTGTTCCCGTACGACACCACGCCGGTGGTGACCGAATCGATCAAGGGCGTGGTTCACACCCTGGTTGAAGCGGTAGCGCTGGTGTTCCTGGTGATGTTCCTGTTCCTGCAGAACTTCCGCGCCACCATCATCACTACGATGACCGTGCCGGTGGTATTGCTGGGTACGTTCGGCATCCTCGCGGCCGCCGGCTTCAGCATCAACACCTTGACCATGTTCGGTATGGTACTGGCCATCGGTTTGCTGGTGGACGACGCCATCGTCGTGGTGGAAAACGTCGAGCGGGTGATGAGCGAAGAAGGCCTGTCGCCCAAGGAAGCCACCAAGAAATCCATGGGCCAGATCCAGGGTGCCCTCGTGGGTATCGCCCTGGTACTGTCGGCAGTATTGCTGCCGATGGCGTTCTTCAGCGGCTCCACTGGCGTGATCTACAAGCAGTTCTCGATCACCATCGTCTCGGCCATGGCCCTGTCGGTACTGGTTGCGTTGATCTTCACCCCGGCGCTGTGCGCCACCATGCTCAAGCCGATTCGCAAAGGCGAGCATCACACGCCGAAACGTGGCTTCTTCGGCTGGTTCAACCGCAACTTCGACCGCGGCGTCAAAAGCTACGAGCGTGGTGTGGGCAGCATGCTCACGCACAAGGCGCCGTACCTGTTGGCGTACCTGATCATCGTCGTCGGCATGATTTGGCTGTTCACCCGCATTCCAACCGCGTTCCTGCCGGAAGAAGACCAGGGCGTACTGTTCGCCCAGGTGCAAACGCCGGCCGGTTCGACGGCCCAGCGCACCCAAGTGGTCGTGGACGAAATGCGTGAGTTCCTGTTGCGTCCGGGCAAGGACGGCGGTGAAGGCGATGCGGTGAACTCGGTGTTTACCGTGACCGGCTTCAACTTCGCCGGCCGTGGCCAGAGCTCGGGTATGGCGTTCATCATGCTCCGCCCGTGGGACGATCGTAACGCCGACAACAGCGTGTTCAAGGTGGCGGCCCGTGCCCAACAGCACTTCTTCACCTTCCGCGACGCCATGGTGTTCGCCTTCGCCCCGCCTGCGGTCCTGGAGCTGGGTAATGCCACCGGTTTCGACGTGTTCCTGCAGGACCGCGCCGGTATCGGTCACGACAAGTTGATGGAGGCGCGCAACCAGTTCCTCGGCATGGCGGCGCAAAGCAAGATTCTGACTCAGGTGCGTCCGAACGGCCTGAACGACGAGCCGCAATACCAGCTGGAAATCGATGACGAGAAGGCCAGTGCCCTGGGCATTACCATCGCCGACATCAACAACACCCTGTCGATCGCCTTGGGCAGTAGCTACGTCAACGACTTCATCGACCGTGGTCGGGTGAAGAAGGTTTACGTGCAAGGCCAGCCAGGCGCGCGCATGAGTCCCGAAGACCTGAAGAAGTGGTACGTGCGCAACAGCGCCGGCACCATGGTTCCGTTCTCGGCGTTCGCCAAGGGTGAATGGATTTACGGTTCGCCGAAACTGGCCCGTTACAACGGCGTGGAAGCGATGGAAATCCTCGGCGCCCCGGCTCCGGGTTATTCCACCGGTGAAGCCATGGCCGAAGTCGAAGCCATTGCCAAGAAACTGCCGGCCGGTGTCGGTATTTCCTGGACCGGTCTGTCGTACGAGGAACGTTTGTCCGGCTCGCAAGCGCCAGCGCTGTATGCCCTGTCGCTGCTGATGGTGTTCCTGTGTCTGGCGGCGCTGTATGAAAGCTGGTCGATTCCGATTGCGGTGATGTTGGTGGTGCCGCTGGGGATCATTGGTGCGCTGATGGCCACCAGCCTGCGCGGCTTGTCCAACGACGTGTACTTCCAGGTGGGCTTGTTGACGACCATCGGTCTGGCGGCGAAAAACGCCATCCTGATCGTCGAATTCGCCAAGGAACTGCACGAACAGGGACGCAGCCTGCGCGAAGCGGCTATCGAAGCCTGCCGCATGCGTCTGCGACCAATCATCATGACCTCGCTCGCCTTCGTGCTCGGTGTGGTACCCCTGGCGATATCCACGGGCGCAGGCTCGGGTAGCCAGCATGCCATCGGTACCGGGGTGATTGGCGGTATGATCACCGCAACCGTACTGGCGATCTTCTGGGTCCCACTGTTCTTCGTCACTGTGTCGGCCATGGGTCAGCGTAAAAACGTCGACCAGGATGACGCTACTGAAACTCCTAAAGAGGCTGGCTAATGAGCAAGTCGCTACTCTCCCTGGCAGTCGCCGCCTTAGTGCTCAGTGGCTGCTCGCTGATACCTGATTATCAGCAGCCGGATGCTCCGGTGGCGGGCCAATACCCTCAAGGGCCGGCGTATTCGCCGGCCCAGGCACCGGCACAAGCCGCTGCCGAGCAGGGCTGGAAGCAGTTTTTCCATGACCCGGCGTTGCAGCAGTTGATTCAGGTCTCCCTGGAAAACAACCGTGACCTGCGCGTCGCGGCCCTGAACATCGATGCGTTTGCGGCTCAATACCGTATTTCCCGCGCCGATCTGTTCCCGGCCGTTTCGGCCAATGGCACCGGTTCGCGCCAGCGCGTTCCGGCCGATGCGTCGCAGACCGGCGAATCGAGCATCACCAGTTCCTACTCGGCCACCGTCGGCGTCAGCGCGTACGAACTCGACCTCTTCGGTCGGATTCGCAGCCTGAACGAAGAAGCGCTACAGCAATACTTCGCCACTGAAGAAGGCCGTCGCAGCACTCAGATCAGTCTGGTGGCCAGCGTGGCCAACGCCTACCTGACCTGGCAGGCTGACAAGGAACTGCTCAAGCTGACCCAGGACACCCTCGCCGCGTTCGAAGAGAGCTACAAGCTCACCGCGCGCAGCAACGAAGTGGGGGTCGCCTCGGCCCTGGACCTGGCGCAGTCGCGGACCTCGGTGGAAAACGCCCGGGCACAACTGGCCAAGTACACCCGTCAGGTTGCCCAGGACGAGAACAGCCTGGTGCTGCTGCTCGGCACCGGTATTCCGGCCAACCTGCAAGCGGCCAAACCGCTGGCGGACGATCTGCTGAGCGACGTTCCGCCGGGTCTGCCGTCCGACCTGCTGCAACGTCGTCCGGACATCCTGCAAGCCGAATACAACCTGAAGGCGGCCAACGCCAACATCGGCGCGGCGCGCGCAGCGTTCTTCCCGAGCATCAGCCTGACCGCCAATGCCGGGACCTTGAGCCCGGATTTGTCCGGTCTGTTCAAGGGCGGTTCGGGTACCTGGCTGTTCCAGCCGCAGATCAACCTGCCGATCTTCAACGCCGGCAGCCTGCGTGCCAGCCTGGATTACTCGAAAATCCAGAAAGACATCGGCGTGGCGAACTACGAGAAGTCCATTCAAACGGCCTTCCAGGAAGTCGCCGATGGCCTGGCAGCCCGCCAGACCTACGTTCAGCAGTTGCAGGCACAGAAAGATTTCGTCAGTGCCAACCAGGACTACTACCGCCTGGCCGAGCGTCGCTACCGCATCGGTGTCGACAGCAACCTGACCTTCCTCGACGCCCAGCGTCAGCTGTTCAGTGCGCAACAGGTATTGATCACCGACCGTCTGGCGCAACTGGTAAGCCAGGTCAACCTGTACAAGGCACTGGGTGGTGGCTGGAACGAACAGACGGCGAAGGTCGAGCCGTTGAAGGAAGAAGCACCGAAGTTGAAGTTGTTCTGATAGCGCAGTGAAAACAAAAAGCCCACCGATTGGTGGGCTTTTTGTTGGTTGCGGGGAAAGGTGTGTTAGCCGTGCGGGCCTCATCGCTGGCAAGCCAGCTCCCACAGTGTCCGTGTCGTACGTAAATTTTATGGTCCACTGTGAACCTGTGGGAGCTGGCTTGCCAGCGATGAGGCGCTGAAGAACAGCAAAGAAACCAGACCCAATCTTGCGTTCGATAATCGCCCAAAATCCGCTTTTAACAATTGAACCATTCAGTACATTCCCCGCACCATCCGATCCACAAAACCAATAACAACAGGTTCGACACCATGCCCCCGCGCCCTGCCCTCTCCGGCTGATCCCGGTTCGTTCGCCCTGATTTCGAATATTGGTCTGCAACCCCGAGTTGCGGCATCACCCCGTTTCATCCCCAAGAATTAGAGAGACCCGAGCCCATGACGCCTTCCACCGCGCAGTTTTTCGTTCCCAGCCTGATCGCCGCCGCCCTGGCCAGTGCCGCCCTGCCCGCTTACGCCGAGGAGTCGGGTTTTGTCGAAGGGGCCAAGGTCAACCTGAACCTGCGCAACTTCTACATCAACCGCAACTTCACCAACCCGACCAAAACCCAAGGCAAGGCCGAAGAGTGGACGCAAAGTTTCATTCTCGATGCCAAGTCCGGGTTTACCCAAGGCACCGTCGGGTTCGGTATGGACGTACTGGGGCTGTACTCGGTGAAGCTCGATGGCGGCAAAGGCACTGGCGGTACGGCACTGCTGCCGCTGGACAGTGATGGTCGTCCGGCCGACAACTTCGGTCGCACCAACGTGGCGTTCAAGGCCAAACTGTCGCAGACCGAAGTGAAGGTCGGCGAGTGGATGCCGGTGCTGCCGATCCTGCGTTCCGACGACGGCCGCTCGCTGCCGCAAACCTTCCGAGGTGGCCAGATCACTTCGAAGGAAATTAACGGTTTGACGCTCTACGGCGGCCAGTTCCGCCAGAACAGCCCGCGCGACGACAGCAGCATGGACGACATGTCGATGACCGGCAAAGCGGCATTCACCTCCGACCGTTTCAATTTTCAGGGCGGCGAATACCTGTTCAATGAGAAGCGCACCCAGATCGGAGTGTGGAACGCGGAACTCAAGGACATCTACAGCCAGCAGTTCATCAACCTGACCCACAGCCAACCGGTGGGCGACTGGACCCTGGGCGCCAACCTCGGCTTCTTCTACGGCAAGGACGACGGCAGCGCCCGGGCCGGCGAGCTCGACAACAAAACCATGTACGGCCTGCTCTCGGCCAAGTATGGCGGCAACACCTTTTACGTCGGCCTGCAAAAGCTCACCGGCGACAGCCCATGGATGCGGGTCAACGGCACCAGCGGCGGAACCCTGGCCAACGATAGTTACAATTCCAGCTACGACAACGCCCGGGAAAAATCCTGGCAGGTGCGCCACGACTACAACTTCGTCGCCCTCGGCGTACCGGGCCTGACCCTGATGAACCGCTACATCAGCGGCGATAACGTGCACACCGGCACAATTACCGATGGCAAGGAATGGGGTCGCGAAAGTGAACTGGGCTACACCGTGCAAAGCGGTGCGCTGAAAGACCTGAACCTGAAATGGCGCAACTCGACCATGCGCCGCGATTACAGCAACAACGAGTTCGATGAGAACCGCCTGATCATCAGCTATCCGATCAGCCTGCTGTAAAATCAAAAAATCGCAGCCTTCGGCAGCTCCTACAGGTGTTCACTTTCCCCTGTAGGAGCTGCCGCAGGCTGCGATCTTTTTATCCGCGACTCTATTCCCGCGATTCAACCCCCAACTCATCCCACACCGACTCGGCCAGATGGAACGTCGCGTTGGCCGCCGGGATGCCGCAGTAAATCGCGCTCTGCATGATCACTTCCTTGATCTCGCCACGGCTCACGCCGTTGTTGGCGGCGGCGCGCAGGTGCAGTTTGAGCTCACCTTCGCGGTTCATGCCGATCAGCATGGCGATAGTGATCAGGCTGCGGGTGTGGCGCGGCAGGCCCGGGCGGGTCCAGATGTCGCCCCAGGCGTGGCGGGTGATCATTTCCTGAAACTCCGAGTTGAACTCGGTCAGGGTGGTCAGGCTGCGGTCGACGTGAGTGTCGCCGAGGACCGCGCGGCGGACTTTCATCCCCTCGTCGTAACGTTGTTTCTCATCCACAGGAAAACCCTCAATCAGCCGACAGAAACGCCAGTACCCGCTCGCTGAACGCGTTGCCGGCCTGGACGTTGGACAGGTGCGCAGCATAAAACTCGGCGTATTTGGCGCCCGGCACATGTTCCTGAATGAAATGCCCGCCGGACGGCGGAGTCACAGCGTCTTCGGTACCGGCAATCACCAGCAACGGCGCCTTGATCGACGACAACTGGTCGCGGAAATCGGCATCGCGCACTGCCGCACAGTTGGCCGCATAACCTTCTGGCGAAGTGGCCGCGAGCATGTCGGTAATTTGCTTGGCCGCGCCCGGGTTGGCTTCGGAGAAGTCCGGTGTGAACCAGCGTGCAATCGATGCATCGCGCAGGGCAACCATCGCCGCCTGACCATCGCGCAGCACCATTTCGATGCGCGGGTTCCAAATCGACGGATCGCCGATTTTCGCGGCGGTGTTGCACACAATCAGTTTGTTCAGGCGATCGCCGGCATTGACACCCAACCACTGGCCGATCAACCCGCCCATGGACAGACCGCAGAAATGCGCACGCTCAATGTGCAGCGCGTCCAGCAGCGCCAGCACGTCGTGGCCCAGTTGCTCGATGCTGTAAGGGCCCGGTGTCACCAGCGACTTGCCGTGGCCACGGGTGTCGAAACGCAGCACGCGAAAATGCTCGGTGAACGCCGGGATTTGCGCGTCCCACATGTGCAGGTCGGTCCCCAGCGAGTTGGACAGCACCAGCACCGGTGCATCGACCGGTCCATCGAGTTGGTAATGTAGTTCGCCATCGGCGAGTTGAACGAAAGCCACAGCAGTCTCCTTCAGGCAGTCAATGCAGAATGTTCAGTCACCGCTCGCTCGACCCAGGTTTTGGCCTGACCGAGATAATGGGCGGGGTCCAGCAGATGATCGAGTTCGGCAGCCGTGAGCTCGGCCGTCACTTGTGGCTCGTCGCCAAGCACCGCACGCAGATGACGCTGTTCGGCCACGGCGCGTTTGCAGCATTGTTCCAGCAGATGATGCGCGGTATCGCGCCCCACACGTTGCGCAAGGACGATGCTCACCGCTTCGGCAAGCACCAGGCCCTGGGTCAAATCGAGGTTGCGGGTCATGCGCGCAGCGTCCACTTCCAGCCCCTGCGCGATCAACAACGCCTGTTGCAGGCTGCCGGACACCAGGCAGCAGATCTCCGGCAGGGTTTCCCATTCGGCATGCCACAGGCCCAGGCTGCGCTCGTGCTCTTGCGGCATGGCGCTGAACAGCGTCGAGAGCAGGCCTGGCACGCGGGTCGCCGCGCCAATCAGCACGGCCGCGCCGACCGGGTTGCGTTTGTGCGGCATGGTCGAGGAACCGCCCTTGCCCGGCGCCGAAGGTTCGAACACTTCACCCGCTTCGGTCTGCATCAACAGGCTGATGTCGCGGCCCATTTTGCCGAGGCTGCCGGCGATCAGGCCGAGCACGGCGCCAAACTCCACCACGCGATCGCGCTGGGTGTGCCACGGCTGATCGGGCAAGGTCAGTTGCAGTTCTTCAGACAGCGCCTGGGCGACTGGCATCGCCTGCTCGCCGAGTGCCGCGAGGGTTCCGGAAGCGCCGCCGAACTGCAGCACCAGAAGACGCGGTTTGAGTTCCAGCAAACGCTGGCGGCTACGAGTCACGGCGCCCAACCAACCGGCGATTTTCATGCCGAGGGTGACCGGAGTTGCGTGCTGCAGCCAGGTGCGTCCCGCCAACGGCGTGGCCGCGTAACGCTGAGCCTGGGTCGCCAGGATCTGCCCCAACTGCGCCAGATCGTTTTCAATCAGTTCCAATGCACGACGAAGTTGCAGCACCAGGCCACTGTCCATTACATCCTGGCTGGTCGCACCGAGATGCACGTAGCGCTCAGCCTCGGCATTGTGTGCGGCAATCTGTTTACCCAGAGCCTTTACCAGTGGAATCGCCGAATTGCCGGCCGTGGCAATCGCCTCGCCGAGGTCGGCTAAGTCGTAAAGCCCGGCGCTGCACGCGGCCTCGATCGGCGCGACGGCACTCACTGGAATCAAGCCCACCCGCGCCTCGGCCCGGGCCAGTGCCGCTTCGAAATCGAGCATGGCCTGGACCCGGCCCTGATCGCAGAACACCTCACGCATATCGCGGGCAGTGAAATAGGCATCGAACAATTGATTGCCCGGTCGCTGGTTCATAAACAGTTCCTGAAGGCGCGGGCTTTCGCAGCCCGCGCGTGAAGATCAAAGATCGTGGTGCAGATACTTCGCTTGTTTCGGCAGACGCAGGCTGAACAGGAAGGCGATCGCCATCATCGCCGTCACGTACCAGTAGAAGGAGTTTTCCATGCCCACGTTCTTCAGGCTCAGTGCCACAAATTCCGCCGAACCGCCGAAGATCGCGTTCGCCACCGCATACGCCAGGCCCACGCCCAATGCGCGCACTTCCGGCGGGAACATCTCGGCTTTCACCAGGCCGCTGATCGAGGTATAGAAACTGACGATCGCCAAGGCCAGGGTAATCAACACAAAGGCCAGGAATGGGCTGCCGACGGTTTTCAGGCTCAGCAGGATTGGCACCGTGCACAAAGTACCCAAAGCGCCGAACCAGAGCATCGAGTTACGTCGGCCAATCTTGTCGGCGAGCATGCCGAAGATCGGCTGCATGCACATGTACAGGAACAGCGCCCCGGTCATGATGTAGCTGGCGGTCTTGGCGTGCATCCCGGCGGTGTTCACCAGGTACTTCTGCATGTACGTGGTAAAGGTGTAGAAAATCAGCGAGCCACCGGCGGTGTAACCGAGCACGGTGATGAACGCGGCTTTATGGTCGCGAAACAGCGCCCTGATGCTGCCGGCGTCTTTGTTCTCGCGCATTTCCTTGCTGGTGGTTTCTTTCAGCGAGCGACGCAGGAACAGCGAAATCAACGCCGCCACCGCACCGACCACGAACGGAATCCGCCAGCCGTAGGCGCGCAGGTCCTCTTCAGTGAGGAATTGTTGCAGGATCACCACCAGCGACACCGCGAGCAACTGGCCGCCAATCAACGTGACGTACTGGAACGATGCGAAGAAACCGCGCTGGCCCTTGAGCGCCACTTCACTCATGTAGGTGGCGGTGGTGCCGTACTCGCCGCCCACCGACAGGCCTTGCAGCAAACGGGCGAACAGCAACAGGATCGGCGCCCAGACGCCAATATCCTTGTAGGTTGGCAGACAGGCGATGAGCAGCGAACCGAAGCACATCATCAGAATCGAGATGAGCATCGAGTTCTTGCGCCCGTGCTTGTCCGCGACACGGCCGAAGATCCAGCCGCCAATCGGCCGCATCAGGAACCCGGCGGCGAACACGCCAGCGGTGTTGACCAGTTGCACGGTGGGGTTATCGGACGGAAAAAAAGCCGGGGCGAAGTAGATCGCACAGAAGGCGTAGACGTAGAAGTCGAACCATTCGACGAGGTTGCCGGACGAAGCGCCGACAATGGCAAAGATCCGCTTGCTGCGTTCTTCGCCGGTGTAGAGAGGTTCTGTAGCGGAGGTCGTTGTCATTGTTTTTTACTCAATAGGGACTGTGAGAGTCTAGACATACTTTGCAACAGTCCCGTTCCACAGCAACAAGCATCAAAAGATCGCAGGCTGCGGCAACTCCTACAGGGTGTACGCCGTCTTTACGTAGGAGCTGCCGCAGGCTGCGATCTTTGATCTAGACCCTAATAATCGAAGAACACCGTCTCGGCATCAGTGCCTTGCAGGATGACGTTCCACTGATAAACACCGGTCGCATCCTGCTTCGCCAGCAGCGTCTCGCGGCGCTCGGCTGGTACGCACTCCAGCAACGGATCTTCGACGTTGGCCGGTTCGCCTTCAAAGTAGATCCGCGTCAGCAAGTGCTTAACCAGGCCACGGGCAAACACCAGCACCACCAGGTGCGGCGCCTGGGTCGTGCCCTTGAGGCCTTCGACAGTGCCCGGTTTGATCGTGGTGAAACGGAAGCGCCCTTCGGCATCCACCGGCACCCGGCCAAAACCTTCGAAATTCGGGTCCAGGGGTTTATCCTGGTCGTCTTCGGGGTGGTCGTACTTGCCGGCAGCGTTGGCCTGCCAGACTTCCAGCATGGCGTCGTTGACGACATCGCCGTTGCCATCGACCACTTGCCCGGTGATCGCCACGCGCTCGCCCAGGGTTTGTTCGACGGTCAGGTCTTCGCGGTTCAGCCAGGTCAAGCCGATGTGGTAGTACGGCCCGACGGTGTGGGACGTGGTCGCATTCAACGTCATCTTATTTCTCCATCGGCGTGGCGTCGCGGCCGCGCAATACGATGTCCCAACGATAACCGAGGGCATAGGAAGGGATTGTTTTTTCCAGGTCGAAACTGGCGATCAGACGCTCTTTGGCGCGGGTATCGGGCACGCAGTTGTAGATTGGGTCGTACGCCAGCAGCGGGTCGCCCGGGAAATACATTTGTGTCACCAGCCGCGTCAGGATGCTCGGCCCGAACAGCGAGAAATGGATATGTGCCGGGCGCCACGCGTTGTGGTGGTTGCCCCACGGATAAGCGCCAGGCTTGATGGTCTGGAACTGGTACCAGCCATCGGCGTCGGTCACGGTGCGGCCGGTGCCGGTGAAGTTCGGGTCCAGCGGTGCGTCGTGCAGGTCACGGGCATGGGCGTAGCGACCGGCGGCGTTGGCCTGCCAGATTTCTACCAGAATCCCGGGCACCGGCAGACCGTTTTCGTCCAGCACGCGGCCGTGGATGATGATGCGTTCACCTTGAGGTTCCGCGTCATGTTGGGCTGTCAGGTCATTGTCCTTCTCATTGACGCGCTCGGCGCCAATGGTAGGACCGGTGATTTCCGACAACGAATGGGGCAGGAACACCAACGGTTTCGACGGCGAGCGCAGGTTGGTTGATTGGTAGGTCGGATGCAGGTACGGCGGTTGAGTGCCTTCCTGCGGACGACGGTAACCAGGCTTGTCAGTCATGAAACATTCCTCAGTTCTTATAAGTCTTCAGAGCGCGTCAAACGCGCTCGATTGCCAACGCCAGACCTTGGCCGACACCGACGCACATGGTCGCCAAACCTTTCTTGCCGCCGGTTTTTTCCAGTTGATGCAAAGCCGTCAGTACCAGTCGCGCACCGCTCATACCCAATGGATGGCCCAAGGCAATGGCGCCACCGTTCGGGTTGACCTGAGCCGCGTCGTCGGCGATTCCCAGTTCACGCAGCACCGCCAAGCCCTGGCTGGCGAAGGCTTCGTTGAGTTCGATCACGTCAAACTCACTGACTGCCACACCGAGGCGCTCGATCAGTTTACGCACCGCGGGCACCGGGCCAATACCCATCACACGCGGGGCAACACCGGCGCTGGCCATGCCGAGCACTTTGGCACGGGCGGTCAGGCCGTGTTTCTTCACTGCTTCGGCCGAAGCCAGGATCAACGCGGCGGCGCCGTCGTTCACACCCGAGGCGTTGCCGGCAGTCACGGTTTTGTCGGGGCCGTTGACCGGTTTCAGTTTGGTCAGCGCTTCCAGGGTGGTGTCGGCGCGAGGATGCTCGTCCTGGCTGACCACGGTTTCACCCTTCTTGTGGGTGATGCGCACTTCGACGATTTCTTCGGCGAAGAAACCTGCAGCTTGTGCGGCGGCAGTACGTTGCTGGCTGCGCAAGGCGAACGCGTCCTGATCGGCGCGCGATACCTTGTAGTCGTCAGCCACGTTGTCAGCAGTTTGCGGCATCGCGTCCACGCCGTACTGGGCTTTCATCAACGGGTTGATGAAGCGCCAGCCGATGGTGGTGTCTTCCAGTTTCATGTTGCGCGAAAACGCGGCGTCAGCCTTGCCCATCACAAACGGCGCACGGGACATCGACTCGACGCCACCGGCAATCGCCAGCTCCATTTCACCACTGGCGATAGCGCGGAATGCGGTGCCGATGGCATCCATGCCCGAAGCGCACAGGCGATTGAGCGTCACGCCGGGAATGGTTTCCGGCAGACCCGCCAGCAGCAGCGCCATGCGCGCCACGTTGCGGTTGTCTTCACCGGCCTGGTTGGCGCAGCCGAGGAACACCTCGTCCACGGCATTCCAGTCCACCGACGGGTTGCGCTCCATCAGGGCCTTGATTGGCACGGCGGCCAGGTCGTCAGCGCGAACCGTCGACAGGCCCCCGCCGAAACGGCCGATAGGGGTACGAATCGCGTCGCAGATATAAACGTCACGCATTGTGCTTCTCCAGGTGCTTGGCTGTGGGCGGCCGCTGTGCGGGCTTCAAGATCGCGCAGCGCGGTCAGCTCGACTTCAGTCGGCTCGGCGGTTTGTTCAACGTTGTCGGCAAAGCGAATCGCCCACCACCGCATCTCGCAGCGAAAGAATTTCAGCCATTGGGGCAGGCTCCCGTTTGTTATTAACCGCCAGTGAAAAAAGGCGCCGATGCGCAGCGCCGGAGTGACTGAAGATTAAGCCTGTGAAAAACACCAAACAATCCGATAATCGACTGAGCGTTCGCTTATCGAACACATTGTTGTCTGGCTACCGATCGTCGCCGTGCTCAAAAGATCGCCGCCTGCGGCAGCTCCTACAGGAGGAATGCATGCCCTTGTAGGGGCTACCGCAGGCTGCGATCTCTTCATCTAGTACAAAGCAGGGTCAAGTCGCATCCGCATGACTGACAATGCCCTTGATCACCACCGCCATGGTCGCCACCGCCGCCGGGATCACCAGCGCTGTCAGCACCTGCTCAAAGTTCCAGCCCAGGCCCAACAGCGTCGCACCCATCCAGGCGCCAAGGATTGCGCCGAAACGGCCGATACCCAGCATCCACGACACTCCGGTGGCTCGACCCTGAGTCGGATAGAACCGCGCGGCCAGCGATGGCATCGCCGATTGCGCGCCGTTGACACACATCCCGGCCACCAGCACCAGGGTCGCCAACAGCGTGATGTTGCCCAGGCTCTGGCCTACCGCGTAGGCAAATACCCCGGCCAGCAGGTAGAAAATGCCGATGACCTTGTGCGGATTGAACCGGTCCATCGCCCAACCCACGCCCACCGCGCTCAGCACGCCACCGAACTGGAACAACGCGCCGATGAACGCCGCCTGCTCCATGCTCGCGCCGCTGTCGCGCATCAGGGTCGGCAGCCAACTGGTCAATAAGTAAACAATCACCAGGCCCATGAAGTAGGTCAGCCACAGCAGCAAGGTGCCGACGCTGTAGGTGCCGGAGAAGATCACCGCAAACACGTTGCGCGCCTTCACGGTTTTCTGTTCCGGGACGCTGAAGCTGGCAGCCTGGGCGACCATTGTCGGATCAATCGGCGCCAGTGCCTTGCGCACTTTGTCGGTGCCGCGGTTGCGTACCACCAGGTAACGCGCCGACTCCGGCAGCCAGAACAGCAAAACGACCGCGAGGATCAACGGCAGAATCCCGCCGATCAGCAGCAAGCTGTGCCAGCCAAACGCTGGAATCAGCTTGGCTGAAATGAAACCGCCACCGGCCATGCCCAGGTTGAAGCCGCAGAACATGCTGGTCACTAGCAGGGATTTCTTGCGCTCCGGGGTGTACTCCGACAGCAGCGTCGTGGCATTGGGCATACCCGCACCCAGGCCCAACCCCGTCAGGAAGCGCAGTACCAACAGTTGCTCAACGTTGGTGCTGTAAGCCGAAGCCAGGCTGAACGCACCGAACAACAGTACAGCGCCGACCAATACGACTTTTCGCCCAAAGCGGTCAGCCAACGGGCCGGAGCCCAGTGCGCCGAAGACCATGCCGATCAACGCCGCGCTCATCACCGGGCCAAGGCTGGCGCGATCGATGCCCCAATCCTGAGAAAGCGCAGGCGCAATGAACCCCATGGCCGCCGTGTCGAGGCCATCGAGGAAGACAATCAGGAAACACAGGATTACCACGCGCCACTGGTAACGCGAAATGGGTTGGGCATTGATGAAGGACTGCACGTCGAGGCAGTTACCTACAGCAGACTGAGGCTGGTTCATTATTTTTATTCCGTGGATCACTGTCGAACAGGGAGCCAGCCAACGCTGGCGCAGCCGCGACAGTAATGATCCAGAGGAAACAGCGTCAATTCGCCAGACGCGACTCTGTGCGTTTATCGAACACCTTAGGCAAACAATTGAGCGCTAAGATCGCGGCTGGCGCTTAACAGACCGGGAAGGAAGCGCTGCTCCAGCTCGTTGCGACTGACTCGCCCGGCATGGGTGCTGACGTTCAGCGCAGCAACCACCTGACCGGACGCGTCGTACACCGGCACGGCAATCGAGCGCAGGCCTTGCTCAAGTTCCTGATCGACGATGCACCAGCCCTGCTGCCGAACTTCCTGCAAACACTCAAGCAATGCCTCGGGTGTGTGGATCGTGCGGCTGGTCTTGGCCTGCAATTCGGCGTGATCCAGGTACTCGCGCAGCGAGGTGTCATCCAGCGCTGCCAGAAGAATCCTGCCCATCGACGTGCAATAGGCCGGCAAGCGTCCACCGACCGAAAGGTCCACTGAAATCAGGCGCTGGGTGGTTGCCGAGCGGGCAATGTACAAAATGTCTTCGCCTTCGAGGGTGGCCATGTTGCAGGCCTCGTGCAGCTGCTCGCTCATGCGATCAAGGTACGGTTGAGCCGAAACCGCCAGTGGTGTCGACGACACATAGGCATGGCCGAGCGTCAGCACTTTGGGCAGCAAGGAATACGTGCGACCGTCGGTGGTGGCGTAGCCGAGTTTGATCAGCGTATGTAGGCAACGTCGCACAGCAGCGCGGGGAATTTCCGTGCGGTGGCTGATCTGCGCGATGGTCAGGTGCCGTTTGCGCTCCTGAAACGCTTGCACCACTGCCAATCCACGGGCCAGCGAGGTCATGAAATCCGGGTCACCGGTCAGGGCCTGTATCCGCTTGGCGGGCGAAGCAACGATTGGCGGTGCTACAGAAGCGAAGGAATTGCGCAATTGATCGTTCATACAAGGTCCTTGTCCCACACGGATCAGGGGCTATTACACGCCGCTACCGGCCCGGCACACAAGCCCGGACCACCAAGATTGGGCGATTATCGAACGACCGGTCGATAATCGCAAGCGGTACCCTTGTCCCAAGCAAACGACGCAAGGAACGGCTACATGCTTTTATTACGACCAGGAAACAGAGTTACAGGGCCGATGTAACTTTCTTAAGTTGTTCGACTTAATGGCGCCAGAAAGACATCACTGCACAGTGACATCATTGCGCGTTCTAGTTGGCAGTAAAACTTGCGAGTAACAAAACAATCACACATTACTAACCACTTTTAACTCTTTGGAGATAGAGTTCTGTGAATCGCTCGCTATAATGCAAATCAGTAGCCGGACGGTTTTCTATTGACCGACCCCGCTACCCGGTGGTGCGATGTTCCATCGTTACCGCCCCCGGCAAGCGCTCGACGCTGACTGCATTTGCATCGCCAATGCGCTCGCTGAAACAGGAAGCTGATGCTGCGTCAGCTGTTTATCTCTGGTGCGTGGCCGCCTGCAACATGGACGTATTGATTGCCCTGCCGTAAAACGATGCCTGCACAGGCCTGGTCTTTGCGACATGCAGGGTCAATACATTGAATGCAGCGCGTTTCACCAGAATTTATCTCAACTCAAACAGGTAGCACTGTGACGAAAGACGAACTGCGCGCGGAACTTGAGCGCCAGGAACAACGTTACAAGGAAGTTTACGGCGGGGAAGTCACCACCTACGCCGCCCAGCCCGAACCGGAACGCAAACCCTGGCGTAAACGCGCCACCGTTCAGGATCAGGTTTTCAAGCAAGAACTCGAAAAAATGGAAAAGGACCTCAAAGCCGAAGAGCCGTGATGGCCTCGGTTTGGGTCCTTTCGAGGGTCTGCGATTGCGCCCGTTAAAAGCGGGATGCATGGATGTCGCCTTTTGCGCCTGCTACAAGCGGGCAGCGACCACCTTGCTCATCTGACAGGGTAAAAGGCTCATATCTGACCCTCCTCTCAGAAATTTCACACAAGCGTTCCGCGCCTTCCGTCAGGTGAGCGAAACCCTTGCGCCATCGGCGTTTTCGAATAAATTCAACAACTTGCATACCCCCGAAAATCACCAGGGCGGTGGACCCCGACGCAAATTAATTCGTTGAAGAATGTTACCGACGAGCAGCTAGTGCATTGATTGGCACGCTTTTCTGGCATAATCCCGCCCCCCTTATGACCGGGTCAGAAAACCTTCATGATCGATTTATTCAGCGGACTGGATGCTTGGGTGCTAGTGAGCCTCCTGCTCGCCCTGACTTTTGTCCTCGCCTTCGAGTTCATCAATGGATTTCATGACACCGCTAACGCGGTAGCCACTGTTATCTACACCAAAGCGATGCCGCCCCACCTGGCAGTGTTCTTTTCCGGTGTGTTCAATTTCCTCGGCGTATTGCTGGGCGGCGTTGGCGTGGCGTATGCCATCGTTCACCTGCTGCCGGTGGAGCTGCTGATCAATGTGAACACCGGCCATGGTCTGGCGATGGTGTTCTCGTTGCTCGCCGCAGCCATCACCTGGAACCTGGGCACCTGGTACTTCGGTATCCCTGCTTCCAGTTCCCATACGTTGATCGGCTCGATCCTCGGCGTGGGCCTGGCGAACGCCTTGATTAACGAAATTCCGTTGGCCGATGGCGTGAACTGGCAGAAGGCGATCGACATCGCCATGTCGCTGGTGTTCTCGCCAATGGCTGGCTTCCTGATCGCTGCGCTGATCCTGATCGGTCTGAAATGGTGGCGTCCGCTGTCGAAGATGCACAAGACGCCGGAACAGCGTCGCAAGATCGACGACAAGAAGCACCCGCCATTCTGGAACCGCCTGGTACTGGTGATCTCGGCCATGGCCGTGAGCTTCGTGCACGGCTCCAACGATGGTCAGAAAGGTATCGGCCTGATCATGCTGGTACTGATCGGTATCGTGCCGGCGCAGTTCGTACTCGACCTGAACAGCACCACCTACCAGATCGAGCGTACCCGCGACGCCACCCTGCACCTGAGCCAGTTCTACCAGCGCAATGCCGAAACCCTGGGCGAGTTCCTGGCGTTGGGCAAAAGCGTGGAAGGTGACCTGCCGGAGAAATTCCGTTGCAACCCGCAACAGACCGAACCGACCATCACCGCGCTGCTGGGCACTCTCAAAGGCGTAGCCGACTACCACTCGCTGTCGGCGGAAAGCCGCATTGAAGTACGCCGCTACCTGCTTTGCCTGGATGACACGGCGAAGAAGGTCAGCAAGCTGCCAGGCCTCGCCCCTCGTGAGAAGGCTGACCTGGACAAGCTGCGCAAGGACCTGACCACCACCACCGAATACGCGCCGTTCTGGGTGATTCTGGCGGTTGCTCTGGCCCTGGGCCTGGGCACGATGGTGGGTTGGAAGCGTGTGGTACTGACCATCGGCGAGAAGATCGGCAAGCAGGGCATGACCTATTCCCAGGGCATGTCGGCGCAGATCACCACCGCCAGCCTGATCGGCATGGCCAACATCTTCAGCCTGCCGGTGTCCACCACCCACGTTCTGTCCTCGGGCGTGGCCGGCACCATGGTCGCCAACAAAAGCGGCCTGCAAGGCGGCACCGTCAAGACCATCCTGCTGGCCTGGGTGCTGACCCTGCCAGCCACGGTCGCCCTGTCGGCCGGGTTGTTCTGGCTGGCTTCGAAGGCACTCGGCAGCTGATCGGCAGCCGAACGAAAAAGGCGCGTTCCGCAAGGACCGCGCCTTTTTTATTACTGAATTTCCGCAACACCACAAATCACTGTAGGAGCTGCCGCAGGCTGCGATCTTTTGATCTTTTAAAAGGCAAGATCAAAAGATCGCAGCCTGCGGCAGCTAAATCATCAGGCAAAAAAAAGGGCAACCGAAGTTGCCCAAAATGCCTTGCGTGCTCATTGCATCCAGAAAGACCTACGGTTTTTTCCGCTTGTGCGAGTCCTTCCAGATAAAGAATCCGAAACCTGCAAAAAATACGAACATGAGGCTGACGGTCAGCACTCCGGCGATCACCACGTTGTCGAAAAACATGACGCGTCTCCTGCTCTTGCCCTGTTGCGATAGGGCTAAGTTACCCAAACGGGCAGGAGAAAATATTGACCGGGATCAATGTCGCCCGAGACTGAGCGCACAGGAGGGGAAAAACTGACCTGCATCAATCGATGCAGGGGGATTCAACGTTTTTTCGGCTTGTTCTTCGGCTTTTTCTTCGCCTTGCCCAAAGGCATGGCCTGCTCGAACGCCTGGCGCACTTCATTCAGGCGCTTGTCGTTGAGGTCATGGACACGCTTGGCGCGTTCGGCATTGAGGTCGATCAGTTTGTCGTCTTGGCTCATGGCGTTCAGTGCATCGCTTGAAATGAATTCAACTGCCGCATCGCTCGGCAGGTTTGCGCCAATAATGCGGTCTGGCGCCTGCGCTGACCAGCCACTCGCTCAAATCTCGATATCGACCCACAACCCCTGACGGGGCTGATCTTCCATCAAAGGCGCTACCGGCACGGTGTTGTCGGCATTGAGCTCGTGTCCAGGAACAGCCAGGTGCGCCTCGGGATCTTCGTCGGCTTCACGGCGACGCCGTTCCTGTTCTTGCTTGCGGCGCTGTTCTTCGCGCAGAAGCAAGGCGGCTTCTTCGGGGTCGCGCTTTTTCAGGTCGATGGTGCTGTCAGTGGAGCTTTCCTGCACGGGCACCACTGGAGCAATGTCCGGACGCGGGCGGACCGGGTCGTGCTGTGAAGTGATAGGCAGGGCACTCAGGGGGAGCATCGGTGGCAGCATATATTTTGGTCTCCTGTCAGCAGGCTGTCGGCCGCGCGGATGGCGACTTGAGCCATCGGTCGCAAACTGTGACTCAATCGACACTGCCATAACGGTCGCCAGCTACGATTTGTTCAGGCCCTGAAGATCAAAAGATCGCAGCCTACGGCAGCTCCAACACAGGTATTCCTTTGGTCTGGAGACCTGATTCCGTTAAGATAGCCCGCTTTTTCAAGGTGGGAGTCAGGCAGCATGGCGCAGCAGTATCAACCGGGGCAACGCTGGATCAGTGACAGCGAAGCCGAGCTGGGTTTAGGCACCGTTCTGGCACAGGACGGCCGCTTGTTGACCGTGCTCTATCCGGCCACTGGCGACACTCGCCAGTACGCGCTAAGGAATGCGCCCCTCACCCGTGTGCGGTTTTCGCCGGGCGACTCCATCACTCACTTCGAAGGCTGGAAACTGACCGTTCGCGAAGTCGACGACGTCGATGGCCTGCTGGTCTACCACGGCCTCAATGCGCAGAACGAAGTGGTCACCCTGCCGGAAACCCAACTGTCGAACTTCATCCAGTTCCGTCTCGCCAGCGACCGTCTGTTCGCCGGGCAGATCGACCCGCTGGCGTGG
The DNA here is from genome assembly GCF_019145495.1 of Pseudomonas azerbaijanoccidentalis. Classification (GTDB taxonomy): domain Bacteria; phylum Pseudomonadota; class Gammaproteobacteria; order Pseudomonadales; family Pseudomonadaceae; genus Aquipseudomonas; species Aquipseudomonas azerbaijanoccidentalis. Next base: position 230,551 of record NZ_JAHSTU010000002.1, read on the forward strand.
TTCGCCCTGCGTTATCACACCCTCGAACACACCAGCCGCCAGCTGCAGTCCTCGCTTTGGGGCCTGGGTGGCGTGCGTGCGCAACCGATCGCGCACCAGTTGCACATCGCCCGTGAAGTCGCTGACCGTATCGCACCACGGGTTCTGCTGGCCGACGAAGTAGGCCTGGGTAAAACCATCGAAGCCGGTCTGGTGATCCATCGCCAACTGCTTTCAGGCCGCGCCAATCGCGTGCTGATCCTGGTCCCGGAAAACCTTCAGCACCAGTGGCTGGTGGAAATGCGTCGCCGCTTCAACCTGCAGGTTGCGTTGTTCGACGAAGAACGCTTCATTGAAAGCGATGCCTCCAACCCGTTCGAAGACACCCAGCTCGCGCTGGTGGCCCTGGAATGGCTGGTAGATGACGAGAAAGCCCAGGACGCGCTGTTCGCCGCCGGCTGGGATTTGCTGGTGGTCGACGAAGCGCATCACCTGGTGTGGCACGAAGATCAGGCCAGCCCTGAATATACGCTGGTCGAGCAACTGGCAGAAACCATTCCCGGCGTGCTGTTGCTGACCGCGACCCCGGAACAACTCGGCCAGGACAGCCACTTCGCCCGTCTACGCCTGCTCGACCCGAACCGTTTCCATGACCTGGCCGCGTTCCGTGCCGAGAGCGAAAACTACCGCCCGGTGGCCGAAGCCGTTCAGGAGTTGCTGGAGAAGGGTCGCCTGTCGCCTGAAGCACACAAGACCATCCATGGTTTCCTCGGAAACGAAGGCGAGGCCCTGCTGACCGCGGTCAACGATGGCGACACCGAAGCCAGTGCCCGTCTGGTGCGTGAACTGTTGGACCGTCACGGCACCGGCCGCGTGCTGTTCCGTAATACCCGCGCCGCCGTGCAGGGTTTCCCGGAACGCAAACTGCACCCGTACCCGCTGCCGTGCCCGGACGAATACCTTGAACTGCCGCTGGGCGATCACGCCGAGTTGTATCCGGAAGTCAGCTTCCAGGCGCAGCCGGACGCCAATGAAGAAGACCGCTGGTGGAAATTCGACCCACGCGTTGAGTGGCTGATCGATCAGCTGAAGATGCTCAAGCGCACCAAAGTCCTGGTGATCTGCGCCCACGCCGAAACCGCCATGGACCTGGAAGACGCCTTGCGCGTGCGCTCCGGCATTCCGGCCACGGTGTTCCACGAAGGCATGAACATCCTCGAACGTGACCGCGCCGCCGCCTATTTCGCCGACGAAGAGTTTGGCGCGCAGGTGCTGATCTGCTCGGAAATCGGCAGTGAAGGTCGCAACTTCCAGTTCTCCCACCATTTGGTGCTGTTCGATCTGCCGTCCCACCCGGACTTGCTGGAACAGCGCATCGGTCGTCTGGACCGGATCGGCCAGAAGCACACCATCGAACTGCACGTGCCGTACCTGGAAACCAGCCCGCAAGAGCGCCTGTTCCAGTGGTATCACGAAGCACTGAACGCGTTCCTTAACACTTGCCCGACCGGCAACGCCTTGCAGCATCAGTTCGGCCCGCGCTTGCTGCCGTTGCTGGAAGAAGCTGACGATGGAGAGTGGCAAGCGCTGATCGACGAAGCCCGCACTGAGCGTGAGCGTCTGGAAGCAGAACTGCACACCGGCCGCGACCGTTTGCTGGAGCTCAACTCCGGTGGCGCTGGTGAAGGCGACGCGCTGGTTGAAGACATTCTTGAGCAAGACGATCAGTTCGCCCTGCCGATCTACATGGAAACCCTGTTCGACGCCTTCGGCATCGACAGCGAAGACCATTCGGAAAACGCACTGATCCTCAAGCCAAGCGAAAAAATGCTCGACGCCAGTTTCCCACTGGGCGACGACGAAGGCGTGACCATCACTTACGACCGTAACCAGGCGCTGTCCCGCGAAGACATGCAGTTCATCACCTGGGAACACCCGATGGTCCAGGGCGGCATGGACTTGGTGTTGTCTGGTTCCATGGGCAATACCGCCGTGGCGCTGATCAAGAACAAGGCGCTGAAACCCGGCACCGTGTTGCTGGAATTGCTCTACGTCAGCGAAGTGGTTGCCCCGCGTTCGCTGCAACTGGGCCGTTACTTGCCACCGGCGGCGCTGCGCTGCCTGCTTGATGCCAATGGCAATGACCTGTCGGCCCGGGTGTCGTTCGAGACCCTCAATGATCAACTCGAAAGCGTGCCGCGCGCCAGCGCCAACAAGTTCATCCAGGCCCAGCGCGATCAGCTGACGCCGCGGATCAATGCCGGCGAAGACAAGATCTTCCCGCGTCACGCCGAGCGTGTGGCTGAGGCGCAACGTCGCCTGGCCGCCGACACCGACGAAGAACTGGCACGCCTGACCGCTTTGCAAGCGGTCAACCCGACCGTGCGTGACAGCGAGCTGGTTGCCCTGCGCAAACAACGCGAACAAGGCCTGGCCATGCTCGACAAAGCTGCGCTGCGACTGGAAGCGATCCGGGTGTTGGTAGCGGGTTAAGCCCCTGCTCTACCCTGAAAATAAACAAGGCCCGCAGTGATGCGGGCCTTTTTATTCTTGAATCAAAATCAAAAGATCGCAGCCTTCGGCAGCTCCTACAGGGAGTACACGATCACCTGTAGGAGCTGCCGAAGGCTGCGATCTTTTGATCTTAAGCCGTCGCCACAGAACCCTCAGGCTCAACCACTGCCACCAACCCTTCCTTCATCCGCTTGGCATCACGCACGAAACAGCGCGAAGCCAGCACCAGAAACACCATGGTGAAAAACAGCGCCACCGGAATCAGGTACATCGCGTCGTGCAGCCCGACGGCCTTGAACGCTTCGGTCATCTGTTCGGCGCCCGCTGCAAGCATCGCCGTGTGGGCGAAGTGATCGGACAACGCACCGACCACCACCGGCCCCAATCCGCCACCCAGCAGATACAACCCGGCAAAGAACAGCGCCATGGCCGTGGCGCGCAAGCGTGGCTCGACCACGTCCTGAATCGCCGTGTACACGCAGGTGTAGAAGTTGTAGGCAAACAACCAGCCCACGCTGAATACCGCCACGAACACACCGATCTCGATCCGTCCCGAATGCAGCGCCCAAGCTGTGCAGACCGTGGAGATGATCAGACTGAACGCCGCAAACAGTAGACGTCCATTGGCAACCCGCTGATGAATCTTGTCGGCCACCCAGCCACCCAGCGTCAGGCCGAACAACCCGGTCACGCCGACGATCACCCCGGTCGCCACGGCCGCTTCCTGCAACGGCATCAGGAAGTAGCGCTGCAGCATCGGCACCAGGAACGAGTTGCAGGCGTAAGTAGCGAAGTTGAAGCACAGCCCGGCCATGACCAGCCAGAGGAAGGTCGGCACCGCCAGCACCCGACGAATCGGCCGGTCAACCTTCTCCTGCGAAACCTGCACGCTTTCAGCGGCGCCGCGCTTCGGCTCCTTGATGAAAAACATGAAGACCGCAAGGATCAGCCCCGGCACGGCGGCAATGAAAAACGGCGCGCGCCAGCTGTCGAAGGCCTTGACCATCGCGCCGATGGTGAAGAACGCCAGCAGCAGACCCAACGGCAGCCCCAGCATGAAAATGCCCATGGCCCGCGCCCGACGGTGAGCCGGGAACAAGTCGCCGATCAGCGAATTCGCGGCGGGCGCGTAACTGGCTTCGCCGATGCCGATGCCCATGCGCACAATCAGGAAACTCCAGAAACTGCCGACCATGCCGTTGACCGCGGTCAACCCGCTCCATGCCGCCAGGCCCCAGCCCATCAGCTTGGCACGCGAACCAGTGTCGGCCATCCGCCCCAGGGGCAGGCCGGCAATGGCGTAGACGATGGTGAATGCGGTGCCGATGATCCCCAGTTGAAAGTCGCTGAGGTGCCATTCCATGCGGATCGGTTCGATGATGATGGCCGGGATGGTGCGGTCGAAAAAGTTGAACAGGTTGGCCAGGAACAGCAGGAACAGAATGCGCCAGGCATTCGCCGCTTGGGTCGAGTTCTGCATGGGTCCGTCTCTTTTATTGTTATGGGGCTTCACTGCCAGTGCATCCGAGCCCGGAACCTGCAATCTAGTCAGGCGCCCCCGTGCTGTCTGTAATTATTCGTAAAGCTGATACCCGACCATCGGATCTGTCGCGGCTCATGCAACATTTTATTTCCAAATGATCTAGACCCCATTCCAAAAGGATTGCAGGACAATGTGCCACTATCGCTTGCGTTCCCCCGGTGCCTTCTATACTCCATGACATTCGCCGGCATTCATTGTGCCGGTCAGGAAGACAACGACGGGGCATGCTATGGAGTGGCTTGGTCTGCATTTCATTACCGAGCTGCCAGAGAGTGGGCAGGTCATACTCAACTGCATACATGACCCTTTTCTGGTGCTACTGGCTTATCTGGTTGCCTGCGCCGGCAGTTTTGCCACGCTGGACATGGCCGAGCGGGTGGCTCATGCCGAAAAGAAGGCTTCACAGCGACTCTGGCGCTGGGTCGGCGCCGGCTGCCTCGCGGGCGGCATCTGGGCCATGCACTTCATCGGCATGCTGGCGTTCCAGGCGCCGGTCACCATCCATTACCAGTTGCCCATCACCCTCATTTCCCTGCTGATCGCCCTGCTCGCTTCATGGCTGGCGATGCACACCCTGAGCCTTGCGCAACTGACCTTCTGGCAATGTTTCAGAGCCGCCATCGGCATTGGCCTGGGCATTGCCGCCATGCATTACGTGGGTATGTCCGCACTGCGTTCGCAGGCGCAGGCCTACTATCAACCGCTGTTGTTCGGCCTCTCGATCGTGATCGCCATCGGCGCCAGCCTGGCGGCGCTGCTGCTGTCGACTTACTTGCGTAGCGGCACTGGGATGTTTCATCAATTGCTCAAGTACGGCGCCAGCCTGGTGCTCGGGGCCGGCATCATCAGCATGCATTTCACCGGCATGGCCGCCTTCAATCTGGTGCTGCCCACTGGCAGCCTCCTGACCGCGCCCGGGGAAAACAACCACCTGCAACTGGGCCTGACCGTAGCCACCATGACGCTGCTGATTATCGGCAGCAGCATCAGCGCGGCGCTGGCGGACAAAAAACTGCAGCACAAGGAAAACGATCTGCAACGGGTCAATTCGCTGCTCAGTCAACTGGACCAGGCGCGCATGTCCCTGCAACAAGTGGCGCACTACGACCCCTTGACCAATCTGATCAACCGTCGCGGTTTCAATCAGCTCTTCGCCGAAAAACTCAGCCAGAAAACCAACGAGGGCGGCATGCTCGCGGTGCTGTTCCTCGACATCGACCACTTCAAGCGGATCAACGACAGCCTTGGCCACGATGCCGGTGACGAACTGCTCAAGGTGCTGGCCGGGCATATCCGCAGTTCGATTCGCAGCCACGAAGATGTCGTGGCGCGCTTCGGTGGCGATGAGTTCTGCATCCTCATCGACCTGCATGACCGCGAAGAAGCGCGGCACATGGCGCAGCGCATCATGCAAAAAATGAAAGAACCCATTGAGCTCGCCGGGCGGCGCATGGTGATGACCACCAGCATCGGCATCAGCGTGTTTCCCGAAGACGGCAAAACCTGTGAAGAGCTGCTGAAAAACGCCGACCTGGCGCTGTACCAGTCCAAGGGCAGCGGACGCAACGGCCTGAATTTTTTCAGTGCCAACCTCAAGGCCCGCGCCACACTGGAACTGCAACTGGAAGAAGAACTGCGCCACGCCCTGCGCGAAGACGCCGGCCTGATGCTCTACTACCAACCCATCTACGACCTGAAAACCGGCCAGGTCAGCAAGCTCGAAGCGCTGATTCGCTGGCAACACCCGACACACGGATTCCTCGCCCCGGACCGCTTCATTACCATTGCCGAAGCCAACGGCCTGATCACCGAACTGGACCACTGGGTACTGCGCAAGGCCTGCGAAGACCTTGGCGAACTGTCACGCCAAGGCTGCGAAGAGCTGAAGATTGCGGTGAATTGCTCGCCCCTGACGTTGGCCCGCGAAGAGCTGGCCACCGAGATCGAACAGGCGTTGCGCGACGCCGAGGTGGCGCCGCAACGGCTGGAACTGGAAGTGACCGAGAACGCACTGATGGGCAACATTGCCGATACGCTGGTGTTGCTGCAGCAGATTCGCGCTCTCGGCGTGTCACTGTCGATCGACGACTTCGGCACCGGTTATTCGTCGCTGGCCTACCTCAAGCGCCTGCCGCTCAACACGTTGAAGATCGACCGCTCGTTCATCCAGGACATCCCGAATTCGACCCAGGACATGGAGATTGTCCAGGCGATCATCGCCATGGCCCACACCCTGCACCTGGATGTGGTCACCGAGGGTGTCGAAACCTTCGAGCAGTACCAGTTTCTGGAAAGCCAGGGTTGCGACTACGTTCAGGGCTACCTGCTCAGCCGGCCGGTGCCGCTCGCCGAGTTGCACCCGGTGCTGAAAGAAATCAACCAGCGTAAAAACGCATACTCGGTCACGACGTTGAGTCTGGTTCACGGTACATCTGCACTAATGTAGACGGGTCTTTTTCCAGATACCCCTGAGCCCCATGCAACCGCATCAGTTGCGCGGCCAAGCCGCTGACCGGTGTTGCCGAGCCTTGCTCGCGGGAAAACTTCACCGCCGTGTCCAGATCCTTGAGCAACGTGCGCACGTGCCACTTCACCGGTTCAAAACGGCTGTCGGCCATTTGCGGCGCCAGGATCTGCAGCGGCTTTGAATCGGCAAAGCCACCGGCCAGCGCTTCGGCGATCAGGCTCGCATCCACGCCTGCGCGCTCTGCCAGGGCCACCACTTCGGCAATCACCAGCGCATTGCAGGCCACAATCATTTGGTTGCAGGCCTTGGTCACCTGCCCTGCTCCGACCGCGCCCATATGCGTGACCCGCTGGCCGAGGCTGAGCAACACCGGCTTGACCCGCTCAAGCGCCGCCGCTTCACCGCCAACCATGATCGCCAGACTGCCAGCCTCCGCGCCGACCACACCGCCAGACACCGGCGCATCGAGCCAGCCCATGCCGGTTTCGCTGACAAGCTCGGCGGCCATTTCGCGCGTTGCCGTCGGTTCCAGGCTGGAAAAGTCCACCAGCAGCTGGCTACTTTTCGCCCCTTCGATCACGCCAGCGGGGCCAAACACCACCTCGCGTACCACCGCCGTGTCTGCCAGACACAACATCACCACATCGGCGTACTGGCACAGTTCGGCCGGGCTCGCGACCTGCCGCGCACCGGCCTCGACCAGCGGCGCGCACTTGGCCGGATTGCGGTTCCACACCGTCAGCGGGTAACCCGCCGCGAGCAATCGCCGACACATCGGCAGCCCCATCAAGCCAATTCCGGCGAAACCCAGCGAAGGTAGCATTGACATCATTTTGCCTCCTTTTGATTAAAGATCGCCAAATCCTGGCCGATTTATCATGACTTAGGAAAGGATTCCCCCAAGAAACGTTCAGGCCACGGCACTGACACTTGGGACAAATACGCGCTGATAAAAGACGCGAGATCTTATTCCGTGACGGTTTGACGACAGCGTGTCGCCCGACCAACCAGCCCAGGTACATGGCGAACAATGACTTCTAAAAATAACCCGGCCACCGCGATTTCCGACCTGACGCAGAGCCCGGCGGCGAACAGCCCCGCACCGTCGAAGCCATTGACGCCATCGCGCCCGCTGGCGACCCAGCAATACCTGTACTTCACCGAAACCAACACCGACCGCATCCTCGATAACCTCGACGGCTTGCGCGACATGGTGTTCCCGCGCGCACCGCACCTGGAAGGTGACAGCGAGCAGCACAGCGACCAGGAATTCCCGTCGGTGTGCCTGATCGGCCTCGGCCGCTGCGGTTCGAACATTGCGCTGGATGTTGCGGAGCTGGTGTACAACGCCCGCAAGTTCTACCTCAACGAATTCAACAACGAAGATCGCCTGTCGCCGGACAAACGCTACGCCGAAAAAGGCTACAGCCCAGCCCAGTGGATTCGCAACAACCTGCGCCTGATGCCGAACAAGGCCACCAAACCGGTGTTCCTGGTCGAGCCGCTGGTGATGCTCGGCGACCTGGACAAAGACATCGCCGGGCGTATCCGCTTCTCGCGCAAGGGCGAAAAAAGCGGCTTCCTGCGCGACTACAGCAAAATGAAAATCATGGACTTGTCGGAAGTCCACGCCGGTGGCGCCGGTAACGCGCCGATCCTCGGCCAGTACCTGGCCAAGATCATCCTGAACAAGGACACCCAGCGTTTCTCCAGCCCTGACTGGAAGATGATTCACTCGTACCTGATCGACAGCTGTGGCATCAAGGCCAACCAGTCGCGCCTGTATTTCTCGATTTTCAGTGCCGGCGGCGGTACCGGTTCGGGCATGGCCTCGGAATTCGGCCTGGCCCAGCAACACTCGTACATGAACAAGACGTTCGACACCAAGCCCATGGATGAGCACGACGGCAAGAGCGGTCACTCGTTCGTCTTCGAGCCAATCTTCACCAGCGGCATCTGCGTGCTGCCGAACATTTCCGACCACCGCAGCGAAATGTCCGAAGCACTACACATCAACGCCGGTCGCCTGCTGTGCAAATACCTGTCGGAAGAATGGGACTTCTCCTACAACTTCGCCAATGAAGACAGCAGCGAAGCCAGCGTCATGGGCCGTATTCGCCCATGGAACGCGATGATGCTGATCTCCAACGACATCATGCGTTACGCCGAAGAAAACGATGACGGCAACATCCAGAACATTGATGTCAATGCCATGGAAAAGCACGCCAACCAATACATCTCGCAGCAGATCTTCAACATTCTGACGGCGCAGGCAGTAACGACTGACTACGACCAGAACTATTTCCGCCGCGCCGGCATCGACATCGGCGAAACCATTCGCCTGGACGCCAACGACCTGTTCATGAGCCTGGCCGGCCCGGTGGCGATTGCCTACGCCGAATCCGTGGTGCCGGAAACTCCGCCGCCGAGCAGCGACAAATTCAAGGTCTTCGAAAAAGAGCCGCAGCGTCTGAACATTGACGATTTGTTCTTCCGTTCGATCGACTTGCCGCACTTCAACAAGGTTACCCAGGCCATCGAAGGCATCAGCCTGCTGCCGATCGAGTCCAAGCGCTATCGCGCTTCGCTTGAGCAATACAAGAATTCGGGCTACGACGCAGCCGCGTTGCACGACCTGCACTTCTTCAAGAATTGCTCGTCGGTGGTGTCGATCGTTTCCTTGCCCAAGGACTACAAGCTGTCCTACATGGACCTGAACCGGTTGAAGACTCACCTCAACAGCCTGTTCCCCAACACCACGCTCAAGCGCTACGCGCTGGTGATCGGTGCCTCGGCCAACCTGTCGCTGACCACGTTGATCGCCAAGAGCCCGTGCCTGTCGGACGATTTCCTGACGCTGATCGTGGCGTTCATCAAGCGTTGCTTCGCGAAAAACCCGTACCGTTTCGACGAGACGCTGGATAACTCGATCCTCGACTTCATCATCAATGAACACTTTGACGAAGACCGGATCGACGACCTGCTCAACGAATTCGAGAACCCGGCGAAGATCCTTGATACCAACTGGTACGCGATCAAACCGATGTACGAGAAGAAGTACCGCGAACTGATCAATGACAAGGAAAAGTTCGTCTCGATCAACGACATCCGCCTGTCGCGCGATTGCGTGAAGAAATCGATCAAGTACCTGCGCGAGATCTATCGTCACCGCATCGGCAAGACCAAGGTTATTTCGCTGAATAACCATACGGGCAAGACGTTCTCGGTCTGAACTGAAAACGCGTCGTTCCAATCGCTAGCAGGCTAGCTCCCACAGGTAATCGCCGACCTGTGGGAGCTAGCCTGCTAGCGATGGCGCCCTCAAAAACACCGCAAAACAACATCCAGAAACAATTGAGCAGCCCTCAGGCTGCTCGCTCAACTGTTCCCGTTACGTTTACGTCACCGTGAGGCTGTGGCCTTTCTCTACGGCAACGTGCCATCACGCTACTCGGCTACACACTTTTACTCGATGCTGCCACGCACCAAGCCGGTGCGCACATTCAAGCCTTCGCTCTTTCCTGGATCATAATCCACGGCGAAACCACCACCGCCCATAGCTGCGGGTCACGTTCGAAAAGATCCAGCGCCCGCGTTTCAGACAGCTTCGCGACCTTGTCTTCGGCCAGCCAGGCAGCCACTTTCTCGCCCTCATCCGTCGCTACTGCCTCTGCCGCCGCGATCAAATCCAGGCTCGGGTCGACCCACAATAGGGCACCCTTGGCGAAGAACGGCTCCAGTTCCTTCCAGGTAATAGATGCGGTTTCACCAAGCAGCTTGGCATAGAGGGTGCTAGGTTCTTCAGTCATGGGTCCGGTCCGGAAAAGAAATCGACGCAATGATAACGTCGGTGGTCTGGCAGAAAAACCCAGTTGCACTTTGCGTCACTGATTGAAAAGAGCAGGAATGCCAAGGAATGCACGGAATCTGGCTATAAGCCCTTCAAAGCCCCGCCGCAATTCTGACTTTTTCTTTCAAAATAGCGACACCCCCAAGTTTTGCCCCCCGCCGCCAGCTTCCCAGGCTGACAATCGGCGCTCTACACTGTACCGGTACAGTTGCCGGGGGGCATTTCCGGGGGATGTCGTAGATATCTGACCCGGTTCTGCTGCCAACGGCGCCAGGACTATAAAAACTACAACAGTAAGAGTGGAGCACTATGACTAAGGCTACTAAGCAGATTTCCAAACTGTTTGCCGCTATGGTTCTGGCAGGGGTTGCCAGCCATTCGTTCGCAGCTGACACCATCAAGATCGGCATCGCCGGCCCTAAAACCGGCCCTGTAGCCCAATACGGCGACATGCAGTTCAGTGGCGCCAAAATGGCCATCGAACAGATCAACGCCAAAGGCGGCGTAGACGGCAAGAAACTCGAAGCCGTTGAATACGATGACGCCTGTGATCCAAAACAAGCCGTGGCTGTAGCGAACAAAGTCGTCAACGACGGCGTCAAGTTCGTAGTCGGTCACCTGTGCTCCAGCTCCACTCAACCGGCTTCGGACATCTACGAAGACGAAGGCGTGATCATGATCACCCCGGCTGCCACCAGCCCGGACATCACCGCCCGTGGTTACAAAATGGTGTTCCGCACCATCGGTCTGGACAGCGCCCAAGGCCCTGCCGCCGGTAACTACATCGCCGACTTCGTCAAACCGAAAATCGTTGCTGTCCTGCACGACAAACAGCAATACGGTGAAGGCATCGCCACCGCCGTTAAAACCACCCTCGAGAAGAAAGGCACCAAGGTTGCCGTGTTCGAAGGCATCAATGCCGGCGACAAAGACTTCTCCTCGATCATTGCCAAGCTCAAGCAAGCCAACGTCGACTTCGTCTACTACGGCGGCTACCACCCGGAGCTGGGTCTGATCCTGCGTCAATCCGCTGAAAAAGGCCTGAAAGCCAAGTTCATGGGTCCGGAAGGCGTGGGTAACGACTCCATTTCGCAGATCGCCAAAGACGCTTCCGAAGGCCTGCTGGTGACCCTGCCGAAATCCTTCGACCAGGATCCGGCCAACATCGCCCTGGCTGACGCGTTCAAAGCGAAGAAAGAAGATCCAAGCGGTCCGTTCGTGTTCCCGGCCTACTCGGCTGTGGAAGTGATCGCCGAAGGTATCAAGGCTGCCAAGTCCGAAGACTCCGCCAAAGTGGCAGAAGCCATCCACAAAGGCACCTTCAAGACCCCTACCGGCGACCTGAGCTTCGACGAGAAAGGCGACCTGAAAGACTTCAAATTCGTGGTTTACGAGTGGCACTTCGGCAAACCAAAAACTGAAGCCAAGCCTCAGTAAGGCGTTGCCTGACTGACTGCCAATAAAGCCCACGGCGTGCCGTGGGCTTTGTTTTACGAACGTATTTGGGCCGCGCTGGCGTGATCCGCCAGTCTCCCCACCTGAAAATCTCAAAACCGTCATCAGCGGTTCGCTGGCAAACCCCGAATTCGAAGTGGATGCAGATCCACGGGGCTCGGGCGGGAAAATGACTCCACCAGTGAAATGCGTATCAGGTTTTTAGGAGCGCTGTAATGCCTGACATCTATCACTTTTTCCAACAGCTGGTTAATGGCCTGACCATTGGCAGCACGTATGCCCTGATCGCCATCGGCTATACGATGGTTTACGGCATCATTGGAATGATCAACTTCGCCCACGGCGAGGTGTACATGATCGGTTCCTACGTGGCGTTCATCGCCATCGCCGGGCTGGCCATGATGGGACTCGACAGTGTTCCGCTGTTGATGACCGCCGCTTTCATCGCCACCATCGTGGTGACCAGTGCCTACGGTTACAGCATCGAACGGATCGCCTACCGCCCCTTGCGCGGCAGCAACCGTCTGATCCCGCTGATCTCCGCCATCGGTATGTCGATCTTCCTGCAGAACACCGTTCTGCTGGCGCAAGACTCCAAGGACAAATCCATCCCCAACCTGATTCCGGGCAACATTGCCTTTGGGCCAGGTGGCGCACATGAAGTGCTGATTTCCTACATGCAAATCGTGGTGTTCGTGGTGACCCTCGTCGCCATGCTCGGCCTGACCCTGTTCATCTCCCGCTCTCGCCTGGGCCGCGCCTGCCGCGCCTGTGCCGAAGACATCAAGATGGCCAACCTGCTGGGTATCAACACCAACAACATCATCGCTCTGACCTTCGTCATCGGTGCCGCGCTGGCGGCCATCGCCGCCGTGCTGCTGAGCATGCAATACGGTGTGATCAACCCGAACGCCGGTTTCCTCGTTGGCCTCAAGGCCTTCACCGCTGCGGTACTGGGCGGTATCGGCAGCATTCCGGGCGCCATGCTCGGCGGGCTCGTATTGGGTGTGGCGGAAGCCTTTGGTGCCGATATCTTCGGCGACCAGTACAAGGACGTCGTGGCGTTCGGCCTGCTGGTTCTGGTGCTGTTGTTCCGGCCAACCGGCCTGCTGGGCCGTCCGGAGGTTGAGAAGGTATGACTAGGAATCTTAAACAGGCGCTGTTCAGCGCCTTGCTGGTGTGGGCCGTGGCCTACCCGGTACTCGGTCTGAAGCTGACCATTGTCGGCATCAACCTCGAAGTTCACGGCACCAGCAACGCCACCCTGATCACCATCGCGGTGTGTTCGGTGTTGATGTTCCTGCGTGTGCTGTTCGACCAGCAGATCAGCTCGGCCTGGCGTTCTTCGCCAAACATGCCGCTGATTCCGGCCAAGGCCAGTAACTTCCTGACCCTGCCGACCACTCAGCGCTGGATCATCATTGCGCTGATCGCCGGCGCCTTGGTCTGGCCGTTCTTCGGCTCCCGCGGTGCGGTCGATATCGCCACGCTGGTGCTGATCTACGTGATGCTCGGCCTCGGCCTGAACATCGTGGTCGGCCTGGCAGGCCTGCTCGACCTCGGTTACGTCGGCTTCTACGCCGTCGGCGCCTACAGCTACGCGCTGCTGTCGCATTACTTCGGTCTGAGCTTCTGGATCTGCCTGCCCATCGCCGGCCTGATGGCGGCCACGTTCGGCTTCCTGCTGGGCTTCCCGGTACTGCGCCTGCGCGGTGACTACCTGGCGATCGTGACCCTGGGCTTCGGTGAAATCATCCGTCTGTTCCTGCGTAACCTGACCGACATCACCGGCGGTCCGAACGGCATCAGCAACATCGAGAAACCAACGTTCTTCGGCCTGACCTTCGAACGTAAAGCCGCGGAAGGCATGCAAACCTTCCACGAGTACTTCGGCCTGGAATACAACTCGATCAACAAGGTGATTTTCCTTTACCTGGTTGCGCTGTTCCTCGCACTGGCGGCGCTGTTCGTCATCAACCGTTTGCTGCGCATGCCTTTGGGCCGCGCCTGGGAAGCGTTGCGTGAAGACGAAATCGCCTGCCGCGCACTGGGCCTGAACCCGACCATCATCAAGCTGTCGGCCTTCACCCTCGGCGCGAGCTTCGCCGGTTTCGCCGGTAGCTTCTTCGCCGCGCGTCAGGGCCTGGTGACGCCGGAGTCCTTCACCTTCATCGAGTCGGCGATCATCCTCGCCATCGTGGTGCTGGGTGGCATGGGCTCGCAGCTGGGCGTGATCCTCGCTGCCGTGGTGATGATCCTGCTACCGGAAATGATGCGAGAGTTCAGTGAGTACCGCATGTTGATGTTCGGTGCCTTGATGGTACTGATGATGATCTGGCGCCCTCAGGGTCTGCTGCCCATGCAACGTCCTCACATGGAGCTGCGCAAATGAGCCGCGAGATCCTTAAAGTAGAAAACCTGAGCATGCGCTTCGGCGGCTTGCTGGCGGTCAACGGCGTGGCCTTGAGCGTCAAAGAGAAACAAGTGGTTGCGCTGATCGGCCCCAACGGCGCCGGCAAGACCACCGTGTTCAACTGCCTGACCGGCTTCTACAAGCCGAGCGGCGGCAGCATCCTGCTCGACGGCGAGCCGATCGAAGGCCTGCCCGGCCACAAGATCGCCCTCAAAGGCGTGGTGCGCACCTTCCAGAACGTACGGCTGTTCAAGGACATGACCGCGGTCGAGAACCTCTTGATCGCGCAACACCGTCACCTGAACACCAACTTCCTGTCCGGCCTGTTCAAGACCCCGGCGTTCCGCAAAAGCGAGCGCGAGGCCATGGACTTCGCCGAGTACTGGCTGGAAAAGGTCAACCTGAAAGAGTTCGCCAACCGTCCGGCCGGCACCCTGGCCTACGGTCAGCAGCGTCGTCTGGAAATCGCCCGCTGCATGATGACCCGTCCGCGGATCCTCATGCTCGACGAACCGGCCGCTGGCTTGAACCCCAAGGAAACCGAAGACCTCAAGGCGCTGATCAGCGTGCTGCGTGAAGAGCACAACGTCACCGTGCTGCTGATCGAACACGATATGAAACTGGTCATGAGCATTTCCGACCACATCGTCGTGATCAACCAGGGCACGCCCCTGGCCGATGGCACGCCGGAACAGATCCGCGACAATCCTGAAGTGATCAAAGCCTACCTGGGGGAAGCGTAAATGCTGCAGTTCGAAAACGTTTCCACCTTCTACGGCAAGATCCAGGCCCTGCACAGCGTCAACGTCGAAGTCCGCCAGGGCGAGATCGTGACCCTGATTGGCGCCAACGGTGCCGGCAAGTCCACGCTGCTGATGACGCTGTGCGGTTCGCCGCGCGCCCACAGCGGCAGCATCCGCTACATGGGTGAGGAACTGGTCGGCCAGGACTCTTCGCAGATCATGCGCAAGAGCATCGCCGTGGTGCCGGAAGGTCGTCGGGTGTTTTCCCGTCTGACCGTGGAAGAGAACCTGTCCATGGGCGGATTCTTCACCGCCAAGGGCGACTATCAGGAACAGATGGACAAGGTCCTCGGACTTTTCCCACGCCTGAAAGAACGCTTTAGTCAGCGTGGCGGCACCATGTCCGGCGGCGAACAGCAAATGCTCGCCATCGGCCGTGCGCTGATGAGCAAGCCCAAGTTGCTGCTGCTCGACGAGCCATCGCTGGGCCTGGCACCGATCATCATCCAGCAGATCTTCGACATCATCGAACAGCTGCGCAAGGACGGTGTAACGGTGTTCCTGGTTGAGCAGAACGCCAACCAGGCGCTGAAAATCGCCGACCGCGCCTACGTGCTCGAAAACGGTCGGGTAGTGATGCAAGGCACCGGTGAGTCCCTGCTGACCGACCCGAAAGTGCGCGAAGCGTACCTGGGTGGTTGAGCCATTGCGGTAAACAAAAAAACGGCCTTTGCGGGCCGTTTTTTTATGAAGGACATACTCCGTGTAGGAGCTGCCGAAGGCTGCGATCTTTTGATCTTGCTCCTGGCTCACCACCGTCCTGAAAGATCAAAGTCAAAAGATCGCAGCCTTCGGCAGCTCCTACAAGGTCCATAGGTGTTCAAAGCTTGTCCAGCACCTCCCCGCTACGCTTGAACCACCCAATCAAATAATCCGCCAGCACCTGCGTACGCTTGGGCAACCCGCCCTGATACGGGTGCACCAGGTACATCGGCATGCGACGCGTCTGATAATCGCGCAGGAGCCAGCGCAAACGCCCGTCAGCCAATTCCGCTTGCAGCAAGTAGGACGGCAGGCGCGCAATGCCAGCGCCCGCCAGTGCGGCTTTTTTGAGCAGGCTGTAATGGTTGCTGGCGAACGGACCCGACACACGCACCCGCAATAATTCGTGCTGCTGGTGATACAGCCATTCTTCACGGCCGCTGTAGTGGCTATTGAGCAAACAATGGTGCTCCGCCAGGGACTGCGGGGTCGACGGCTCGCCATGTCGCTCAAGGTATGCCGGACTGGCGCAGGTCAGTTCGTGCCAAGCCAACAGCGGTCGCGCAACCAGACGCTCGTCATTACCGACGTCGGAGCGAACCGCCAGATCAAAGCCATCGCGGGACAAGTCACGATAATTGTTACTGAGGTCGAGCTCGATCTGCACCTGCGGGTATTTGGCCGAGAACTCCAACAGCAGGCCGTCGAAGAAGGTTTCCCCCAGCGACACCGGAACGGTCATGCGCACCGGGCCGACCATGTCGTCCTTCAACCGCGCCAGCGCCTGACGCGCGCGCTCGACTTGAACCACCAGTGCCTGGGCCTGCGGCAGCAACGCCGCCCCCGCCGCCGTCAGGCTCAAACGGCGCGTGGTGCGCTGCAGCAGGACCACGGAAAACTGCGCTTCCAGCTGACTGATGCGTTTGGACAGTTGGCCCTTGCTGCAACCGAGTTGCTGCGCGGCCAAGGTGAAACTGCCCGCTTCGACCAGTACCGCGAACGCCGCCAGATCATCCATTTCGCTCATGGATTGTTTCCATTTGAAAACCAAAGGTTGCCCATTAGTGCGCTTATCCGCAGAAAAAACCACTCTAGACTGAACACTCATTCAAACCCCATGAGGATCCGTACCCATGAAAATTCTTTTGATCGGCGCAGGCGGCACCATTGGTTCGGCGGTCGACAAGGAGCTGTCCCAGCGCCACGAGATCATCCGCATCGGCCGCAACAGCGGTGATCTTCAGGTGGATATCAGTGACAGCGCTTCGATTCGCAAGCTGTTCGAGCAAACCGGCAAGTTCGATGCGCTGATCTGCGCCGCCGGCAATGTGACCTTCGCGCCGCTGGCAGAAATGAGCGAAGAGAGTTTTACCCTGGGCCTCAAAGACAAACTGATGGGTCAGGTCAACCTGCTGTTGATTGGCCGCGAATTCGCCAATGACGGTGCCTCGTTCACCTTCACCACCGGCGTGCTCAGCCACGACCCGATTTACAGCGGTGCCTCGGCCGCGCTGGTCAACGGCGCACTGGACAGCTTTGTCCGCGCCGCCGCCATCGAACTGCCGCGTGGCCTGCGCGTGAACTCGATCAGCCCGAACGTCCTCGTCGAAGCCATGGGTAAATACGCACCGTACTTCCGTGGCTTCAAACCGGTTCCTGCGGCGGATGTGGCGTTGGCCTACGCCAAAAGTGTCGAAGGTTTGCAAACAGGTCAGACCTTTCACATCTAAGAGCAAAAGATCGCAGGCTGCGCCAGCTCCTACAGAGGCATGCGTGTTTCTCGCAGGAGCTGCCGAAGGCTGCGATCTTTTGATCTTCAGCGTACTTGAAGCCGCCAAAAGATCGCAGCCTGCGCCAGCTCCTACAGAGGCATGCGTGTTTCTCGTAGGAGCTGCCGAAGGCTGCGATCTTTTGATCTTCAGCGTACTTGAAGCCGCCAAAAGATCGCAGCCTGCGCCAGCTCCTACAGAGGCATGCGTGTTTCTCGCAGGAGCTGCCGAAGGCTGCGATCTTTTGATCTTCAGCGTACTTGAAGCCGCCATAAGATCGCAGGCTGCGCCAGCTCCTACAGAGGCATGCGTGTTTCTCGCAGGAGCTGCCGAAGGCTGCGATCTTTTGATCTTCAGCGTACTTGAAGCCGCCATAAGATCGCAGGCTGCGCCAGCTCCTACAGAGGCATGCGTGTTTCTCGCAGGAGCTGCCGAAGGCTGCGATCTTTTGATCTTCAGCGTACTTGAAGCCGCCAAAAGATCGCAGCCTGCGGCAGCTCCTACAGAAGCCAGCTCAAAGGGTTGTGATGAACGGTCAGGCTGCGTAACGTGGCGGCACTTGTCAGGAGACCCCAAGATGCGTGTTGCCCGTTCCCTAGTCCTCGTTGCCCTGCTTCCGCTGTTCGCTGCCTGCCAGTTGCTGGATGGCCCGCGCGAGAATGCCTCCCACGTCGGCCAGACCCGCATGCAAGGCCAGTTGACGGCAGCGGATGGCAAGCTCTTGTTCCAGCCGTGCGGCGACCAGCGTCGTTATGTGGTCAACGACACGGGCGGCACCAGCGTGCTGCAACAGGCCGCGAGCCTGGCTGATAACCAGGGCAAGCTGTTCGCCGACGTGCGTGGGCGGATCGTTGCCGGCAACGGCGACGGCCAGCTCGATATGGAAACGCTGTACCGCGTCGAGCGCTCGGGCAATGCCTGCAACGATCCCGATTTCAAGTTGCTGATCCTGCGTGCAACCGGCCATGCGCCGGAGTGGAGCGTGCGCGTCAGCGGCAAAGGCATGGTCATCGACCGCGTCGGGCAGCCGCCGATGGCCGTGCCCTACGTCGAAGAACAACTGGGCGATGGCCGCTTCAACCTGAGCACCGAAGCCAACAATCAACACATTGAATTGTGGGTCGCACCGCAACGCTGCGTCGACAGCAGCACCGGTAGCATCCAGCACATGAGCGCCGAGCTGCGCATCGACGGCCAGGTGCAGCGCGGTTGCGGGTATTTCGGCGGTTCACGCGACGACTGATCGTTTAAGCCTCACGGAACAGGGCCTTTGGCGCTTATAATCGCCGGCTTCAAACGCCCTGGCGCAGTTGTGCGCCCCGCGAACCGGATCCCGCCATGTTACGAATCACTGAACTCAAGTTGCCGATCGACCATCCCGAAGAAGACCTGCGCCCTGCCATCGTGCAGCGCCTGGGTGTCGCCAGCGATGACTTGCTCGATTTCACCTTGTTCAAGCGCAGCTACGACGCGCGCAAAAAGTCCTCCGAACTGTGCTTCATCTACACCATCGACCTCAACGTTCGCGATGAGGCGGCGGTGCTGCACAAGTTCGCCGATGACCGTAACGTCAACGTGGCGCCGGATGTCAGCTACAAAGAAGTCGGCCAGGCACCGGCCGACCTGAGCGCTCGCCCGATCGTGGTCGGGTTCGGCCCATGCGGGATTTTTGCCGGCCTGCTGCTCGCGCAAATGGGCTTCAAGCCGATCATCCTCGAACGCGGCACCGAAGTACGCCAGCGCACCAAAGATACGTGGGGCCTGTGGCGTAAAAGCGTGCTCAACCCTGAATCCAACGTGCAGTTCGGCGAAGGCGGCGCGGGGACATTCTCCGACGGCAAGCTCTACAGCCAGATCAAGGACCCGAAATTCCTCGGCCGCAAAGTCCTGCATGAGTTCGTCAAGGCCGGTGCGCCGGAAGAAATTCTCTACGTCAGCAAACCGCACATCGGTACATTCCGCCTGACTGGCGTGGTGGAAAACATGCGTGAGCAGATTCGCGCCCTCGGCGGTGAAGTGCGCTTCCAGCAGCGCGTTACCGATGTGCTGATCGAAGACGGCCAATTGGTCGGCGTCGAGCTCCATGGCGGCGAGCAGATCCATTCGAAACACGTAATCCTGGCCCTCGGCCACAGCGCCCGCGATACCTTCCGCATGCTTCACGGCCGCGGTGTGTTCATGGAAGCCAAACCGTTCTCGGTGGGTTTCCGTATCGAGCACCCGCAGTCGCTGATCGACCGCGCGCGCCTGGGCAAATACGCCGGCCACCCGAAACTTGGTGCCGCCGACTACAAACTGGTGCACCACGCCAAGAACGGCCGTTCGGTCTACAGCTTCTGCATGTGCCCGGGCGGCACCGTGGTGGCGGCGACTTCCGAGCCGAACCGCGTGGTCACCAACGGCATGAGCCAGTACTCGCGTAACGAACGTAACGCCAACTCCGGGATCGTTGTCGGGATTACCCCGGAAGTCGATTACCCGGGCGGCCCGCTGGCCGGCATCGAGTTACAGGAACGCCTGGAATCCCATGCCTTTGTGCTGGGCGGCAGCAACTACGAAGCCCCGGCGCAACTGGTTGGCGACTTCATCGCCGGCAAGCCGTCCACCGCGCTGGGCACCGTTGAACCGTCCTACAAACCGGGCGTTGCCCTGGGCGATCTGGCCTTGGCTCTACCGGACTTCGCCATCGAAGCGATCCGCGAAGCACTGCCGGCATTCGAGAAGCAGATTCGTGGCTACTCGCTGCACGATGCCGTGTTGACCGGAATCGAGACCCGCACCTCATCGCCGCTGCGCATTACCCGCAACGAATCGATGCAGAGCCTGAACGTGAAGGGCTTGTTCCCGGCCGGTGAAGGCGCAGGTTATGCGGGCGGGATTCTGTCGGCGGGTGTTGACGGGATTCGGATTGCCGAGGCTGTGGCCCGCGACATCCTGGGCCTGGAAGCTTAAGGGTTAAAAACAAAAGATCGCAGCCTTCGGCAGCTCCTACAGGTTTTACACCATCCCCTGTAGGAGCTGCCGAAGGCTGCGATCTTTTCATTTTGTTTTAGATATTTGCGCGCAAAACCGAGTCTGGCAACGGCTCACCCCGCTCCACCGTCGCCCTCACCACCTCGATCAACCCACTCAACTCATACCCCTGCGCCTTGAGCCAGGCCCGATCGTAATAGGTCGTGGCATAGCGCTCGCCGCTGTCACACAGAATCGCCACCATCGACCCGGTCTCTCCCGCCGCCTTCATGTGCTGCGCCGCCATCAGCGCGCCGATCAGGTTGGTGCCGCTCGACCCGCCCACATGCCGCCCCAACCGCTCCGCCAGGTAATGCATCGCCGCCAGCGACAACGCGTCCGGGACTTTGACCATTGCGTCGATCACCTTGGGCAAAAACGACGCTTCGACCCGTGGTCGGCCAATGCCTTCAATGCGCGAACCATGGTCGAGACGCAGGCTGGCGTCGCCGGTCTGGTAGTAATCGAAAAACACCGAGCGCTCGGCATCGGCGCACAGCACGCGAGTGCTGTGTTGGCGATAACGCACGTAGCGGCCCAGCGTTGCGGTGGTGCCACCGGTGCCGGGGCTGGAAATCAGCCAGCTCGGTTCCGGATGTTGCTCGAAGCGCATTTGCTGAAAAATCGATTCGGCGATGTTGTTGTTCGCCCGCCAGTCGGTTGCGCGCTCGGCGTAGGTGAACTGATCGATGAAATGCCCGTCGTGTTCACGGGCCAGACGCTCGGATTCGGCATAGATCTGCGTCGGATCGTCTACCAGGTGGCTTTGGCCACCGTAGAAGGCGATCTGCGCGATCTTCTCTTTGGAAGTGGTCGCAGGCATTACCGCAATGAACGGCAAGCCCAGCATCCGCGCGAAGTAAGCCTCGGAAATCGCCGTCGAACCGCTGGACGCTTCGATCACCGGCGCACCGGGCTTGAGCCAGCCATTACACAGCGCGTACAGGAACAGCGACCGCGCCAGCCGGTGCTTGAGGCTGCCGGTGGGATGGCTGGATTCATCCTTGAAGTACAACTCGATGCCCGGAAAACCCGGGAGCGGCAACGGGATCAGGTGGGTGTCGGCGCTGCGCTGGAAGTCGGCTTCGATGATCCGGATCGCTTCGCGGGACCACTGTCGGTTGTCGCTCATGATGGTTTACTCGTTGAATCGGGCAGGAGTCGGCCTTTTAACAGGGCTCAACCAACAAGCTTAGGAAAAAACCTACATTGAGCACAGATACAGCTGAGCTCCAATACGTCTGACAACTGCTAGGCTCAGGTCCGTAGCCCCGAATCGCCCTGTAACGACATATAACAAAAAAGAATATAACTTTTGTTTTAACAACTAACAGGAATTGTTAGGGTGTAACACCTTTTGAATTCACAGATGGAGAGCGACCTTGCCTCTGCGTAGCACTTTCACGCGTTTCTTTCAGTTGGAAGCTGCCAGCGGTCTGTTACTGATCGCCGCTGCCGTTCTGGCTTTAATCATCAACAATTCGCCGCTGTCGTGGCTGTACAACGGCCTGCTGGAAACCCCGGTGGTCGCACAGGTCGGTGCACTGCAAATCGCCAAACCACTGCTGTTGTGGATCAACGACGGCCTGATGGCGATGTTCTTCCTGTTGATCGGCCTGGAGGTGAAGCGCGAAGTCCTCGACGGGCAGCTGTCCAAGCCATCACAGATCGTCCTGCCCGGCGCCGCAGCCATCGGCGGCATGGTCGTGCCAGCGCTGATCTATTGGTTCCTCAACCGTGACAACCCGGCGGCCCTGAGCGGCTGGGCGATCCCGACCGCCACCGACATCGCGTTTGCACTGGGTGTGCTGGCGCTGCTGGGCAAACGGGTTCCGGTGTCGCTGAAGCTGTTCCTGATGACCTTGGCGATCATCGACGACCTGGGCGCGATCATCATCATTGCGATCTTTTACTCGGGCGCGCTATCGACCCTGTCACTGGCGCTGGCAGCGGCGTGCATCGCGGCGCTGATCGGCATGAACCGGCTCGGGGTGGTCAAGCTCGGGCCGTACATGATCATTGGTTTGATCCTCTGGGTCTGCGTGCTCAAGAGCGGCGTGCATGCCACGTTGGCCGGCGTGACCCTGGCGTTCTGCATTCCGCTGCGCACCAAAAATGCCGAGACGTCGCCGCTGCTAACCCTTGAACACGCCCTGCATCCATGGGTGGCTTACGGCATTCTGCCGCTGTTCGCCTTCGCCAACGCGGGCCTGTCACTGAGCGGTGTCACCGCCGAAAGCTTCACCCACGACGTACCGATGGGCATCGCTATAGGCCTGTTGCTGGGCAAGACCGTCGGCGTGTTCGGCCTGACCTGGCTGGCAGTCAAAATCGGCATTGCCGCCCTTCCCCAAGGCGCCAACTGGGGCCAGATCCTCGGCGTCGCGATTCTCTGCGGCATCGGTTTCACCATGAGCCTTTTCGTCGGCTCACTGGCCTTCGAACCGGGTGTCAGCGACTACGCCGGGATGGACCGCATGGGGATCTTGACTGGCTCGATACTGGCCGCGTTGATCGGCTATGCAGTGACGGCGATGGCCAGTCGCAAGAGCACTACCCTGTCATCCTGAGAAACTTCAGCTCGCCGGGCATTTGAATGAGTGGATTGAAAAAACCATTTAACTGACCCTAAAAAGCAAAACCCCGACTAGCTACCTGATCGGGGTTTTCTTTTAAGCGTATTCGCGCTTAGTGCGAAACGCGGCTGGTGCCATCAACCGTGGCAATTCGCACGCGCTCGCCAACGCGGAACACTTCGTTTTCCTGAACCTGCTGCACGTAGGCGCGCATGCTGCCGTCGTCTTCGCGAACGGTGATTTCCACGCCCTGGGTACGGGTCAGGCCTTCCTCAGTGGCCGAGCCGATCAGGCCGCCAGCGACGGCGCCGATGACTGCCGCGACGATGCTGCCTTTACCGCCACCGATGGCGCTGCCGCCAACGCCGCCGACAGCTGCACCGGCGAGGCCGCCGATCGGGGTTTTGGTGCCTTCGATTTTCACTGGACGCAGCGCTTCGATGGTACCCATGCGAATCGTCTGCACGCGACGCGCTTCGTCACGGGAGTACGAGTCACCGGTCAGGCTCGATTGGCAACCAGTGAGCAACATCGCCATCGTGGAAAAGGAAGCAACCAGCAGGACAGACTTACGCATAGCATCAACTCCAAAGGACAGGTATTCATTAAACTCCGCAGCTTGACGCCTGTCACGGCATCGCCCGGATAAAAATGATTTCATTCAGTCCCCGTACAGGGCCCGTGCGCGAACTCACCACACAGTCGCGGCAATTTCGGCAATCTGCGCCGCTGGCCGAGGATTCTCATGGATTACTTTATCATTGTCGTCACTACCGTCGCTGCCCTGTACTTCCACGGGTGGCTGTACGTACGGATCAAACGCTGGATGGACCGCGATATGGCGTTAGCGCTGGCCGGGAATGACGAACGCAAAAAAGCGTTCATGCTCCAGCAACTGGCAACCGCTCAGGCGCAAAAGATCAAGCGTCGAGACCTGCCGCAATGGCTGGAGGCCGCTGCAGCAGGCTATCTCGAGCGGTAGACTGCTCAGGGTGCCAGACGTTCAAGAATCCAGCTGGCGCCCTGCAGACGATAGTTGAGGCGGTCATGAAGACGGCTCGAACGGCCCTGCCAGAACTCGATGCGTTCCGGCAGCAGACGGTAACCACCCCAGTGTTCAGGGCAGTGAGGCTGGGTGTCGCTGAAACGCTGCTCGGTATCCTTGAGCAAAGCCTCCAGCTCCCCACGGTCGGCGATCACCCGGCTTTGCGGTGATGCCCAGGCGCCGAGGCGGCTGCCCAACGGGCGAACCTGATAGTACGCATCGGACTCTTGCGGCGTGACCTTCACTACCCGTCCTTCAATCCGAACCTGACGTTCCAGGGTCGGCCAGAAAAACGTCATGGCCCCGAACGGGTTCGCGGCCAGTTGCTGGCCTTTGGCACTGTCGTAGTTGGTGAAGAAGGTGAAGCCCTTTTCGTCCAGGCCCTTGAGTAGCAGGATACGGCAATGCGGTCGACCGTCCGGGTCGACCGTGGCCAAGGTCATGGCGTTCGCTTCCACCGGTGCCTGTTCGGTTTTCACCGCGTCGGCGAACCACTGGTGGAACAGCGCAAACGGCTCGGCCGGGGCTTGCGCCTCGGTCAGGCCATCACGGGTGTAGTCGCGGCGCATATCAGCCAAGGCCTTGGTCATGGCGCATTCCTTTTGGTTAACGAATCACTTCTTTGTGGTGTCGGCGGCCGCGACTTTCTTGGTGTCGGTAGCGGCTTTGGCCGGTGCAGTCTTTTTCGCCGGCGTCGCGGTTTTAGCCGGGGTCTTCTTGGCGGCGGCTTTCTTGGCCGGCGCTTTTTTCGCGGCTGGAACGGCAGCTTTCTTGGCGGCTGGGGCCGGGGTCACTGGCTTGGCGACCGGTTTGATGTCTTGCGCAGCCACCAGGGTTACCGGCGCCGGAGCCGGCATGTTGTACTTGCTCAGCAAGGCAACCATGGTGTTTTGCGGGGTCACCAGCAGTTCTACTCGACGGTTCAAGGCACGGCCTTCAACGCTGTCGTTGGCTGCACGCGGCGCTTCACCCCCCATGCCGCGCAACATCAGACGATCACGCTGCAGACCGCTGAGACGGAAAATCGCGGCGACCGCTTGCGCACGTTCCTGGCTCAACTTGACGTTGGCAGGCGCTGCGCCCGAGGTATCGCTGTGGCCCAGAACCAACACGGCAGTCTTAGGATCGACTTCGAGGATTTTCGCGACACGGGTGAACGGGCCGAGGGTCACCGGCAGCAACATGGCCGGACGATCCGGGTTGAACGAGCCTTCGACCGGCGCGGTCACTACCAACACATTTTCACGTCGTTCGAGTTGCAGATTGCTGTCCTTGATCGCAGTACGCAAGCGCGGCTCGTAGTCGTCGAGCCAGGCTTGGGTGACTTTCGGATCAGGCATCGGCACGACTTTGGCGGTGCTCTGCTCTTTGCCGCCGAACGGCCACCACCATTTGCCGCCGGCATCGGCATCAGCCTTTGCGACTGCAGCGGGCTTGGCTTCAGGTTTCACTTCCGGTTTGGCAGCAGGCTTGTTCGCATCGTCATCGGAACCGAATGGCCAGTACCAATGGCTGGCGCTTTCGGTCTTGGCGACCGGGGCGCTCGCGGCGGGTTTCAGGGGTGCCGGTGCAGGTTCTTTCGAGGCGACTTTGTCGGAAGACCCGAACGGCCACCAACTGCCGCCATCCGCATCATTTTTAGGATTCTGTGCGCAACCAGTGATAGCGAAGCACAGTGCCAAAGCGAGGGTTGGTTTGGTTGACATTGGATATCCACAAAAATGAAGTAATAAAAAAATCAGGCCTGATTGGCCCGTATAAACAGACGCTTTGAAACTGAAAAGGCTTTCGGGTTCCAGCTCCGGGAACCCTTAGCGGGTTTTACAGACAAGTGGCCAGTACCCGCACAAGCTTTTGTGCGCGCGGATCCATCAAGACGTACGGCCCCAGTGTATTTGTCACAAAACCGAAAGCCACATCGTGCTCCGGGTCAGCAAAACCGATGGAGCCCCCGGCACCCGGATGTCCGAACGCTCGCGGGCCCAGGCCGAATGTCGCGTTGGGCACATCCGGTTGATCGAGCATGCAACCCAGGCCGAAACGGGTCCGGGTCAGCAGTGTCTTGTCTTCGCCGAGGCTGTGTTCACGGGTCAATTCGTCGAGCATTTCGCTTTCCAGCAGGCTGCCATCGAGCAAACCGGCGTAGAACCCGGCCAGACTGCGAGCATTGCCGTGGCCATTGGCCGCCGGCTGTTGCATGCGCCGCCATTCCGGTTTGTTGGTGCTGGTCAGCACCGACGGTGGATTGGTGAATGCGCGGGTGGTCATGGCCGTTGGCTCACGCATAGTCACTTGCAACAGGCGCTGGGCGGCGGCATCGCCAACGTTGCCCTTGCCGCGAGCGATGTGCGCCACGCGGTGAAACTCTTCATCGGCCAGACCGACGTGGAAATCCAGGCCCAACGGCTTGGCGACCCGCGCCACAATCGATTCACCCGGACCGCGCCCGTCAGCCCGGCGCAGCAATTCGCCAACCAGCCAACCGTAGGTGATGGCCGCATAACCGTGGCCGTCACCCGGTGTCCACCAAGGAGCCTCGGCGGCCAACGCGTCGACCATGGTTTGCCAATCGTAAAGGGCTTCGGGCGCCAGCAGCTCGCGCAGTGCCGGCAGGCCAGCCTGATGGCACAGCAGCTGACGCAGGGTCACGGCTTCTTTGCCCGCCGCGGCGAATTCCGGCCAGTAGCGGGCGACTGGTGTGTCCAGTTGCAGCTTGCCTTCGGCGACCAGTTGCAGCGCGGTCACGGCGGTAAACGTTTTGGTGCAGGAAAACAGGTTGGCGATG
The DNA here is from genome assembly GCF_019145495.1 of Pseudomonas azerbaijanoccidentalis. Classification (GTDB taxonomy): domain Bacteria; phylum Pseudomonadota; class Gammaproteobacteria; order Pseudomonadales; family Pseudomonadaceae; genus Aquipseudomonas; species Aquipseudomonas azerbaijanoccidentalis. The sequence continues at coordinate 257,464 of NZ_JAHSTU010000002.1, forward strand.
GTGTCGCTGTGCCAGGCCTCGGCGCCATCCTTATCGGCGGTGCCGGACCAGAGGTCGAGCACGGTTTCGCCACCGATCTTGATGCACAACGCCGCGCCACGTTCCTGGGGATCGTCGAACAGCGCCGCGAATGCCTCGCGCACTGCCTCGAACTTAAGCTCGTAATGACCCTGAATCTGCACCCGCAACTCCCCGGATAAACGCTCTACAAAGTGGCCCGCATTGTTCCAGCCCTTGAGGGTTTTGGGAACAGGGTCGGGCCGGGCGGTCAATTGAAGATCAAGATCAAAAGATTGCAGCCTGCGGCAGTTCCTAGCATGGCAATGCATTCATCCTGTAGGAGCTGCCGCAGGCTGCGATCTTGGCGGCCACAGCTTTTAGTGACCTTTACCGGAATGCCCACCCGCGCCCTTCCCCGGGCCTTTGCCGGCATTGGCTTCTCTGCCGCCTTCGGCGTCGTGGGTGGCCTTGTTCGCCTCGGCGGCGGCTTTCTCGGCTTCCTTGGCCAACTGATCGATGGCGGTCAGGTTGCTTTTGCGCACGCTGTCGACGAAGCCCTGGAATGGCAGATCGGTAATGCCCACCAGGCCAAAATGCCCGTTTTCACCGTCGAGCAAACGCCCGGTGACCGGTTGATCGAGGTACTGGAACCAGTGCACGCCGACCACCGACGGTTCGCTCAACGCCTGTTTGAGGAAGTTTGCATAGGCCGGGCCGCGGTCTTCTTCCTTATCCAGTTGCGTCACGCCGCCCCAGAACGGGCCGCGGTCCGTGGAGCCGAAGTTGAATTCGGTAATCAACACCGGTTTGTCCAAAGCACGCAGCTTGGCGAAGTCATAACCGTCCTGCGGTTGCAGGGTGTACATATTGAAGCTCAATACATCGCAATACTGGGCGCAGGACTGCACGGCTTCCGGTGTGCTGATGGCGAAACGGCCGCCGAGCAACAACTGGTTCGGCGCGTGCCATTTGAGCGAATCGGAAATGGTCTTGAAATAAGTGTCGGCGAACACTTTCTGGAAGTATTTGAAGTCGGCTTCGATTTCCGGGTGCTCGGCGCTCGGCAGCGGCGGAATGAACCCCGGGTCTTCCATCAATTCCCAAGCAGGCAGATCAATGCCCCAGGCTTTCGACAAGCCTGCCTGGTTGCGGTACTTGTCACGCAATTGCTTGAGGAACGCGCGCTTGGCCGGCACATCGGTGGTCATTTTCAAGGTGCCGTAGGCCAAGGCATAGCGGGCTTTCGGGTCATCGCCGGGACCGGCCCAGGCCAGCTCGTTGTCGGCGTAGTAACCGATCAGCCATGGATCGTCGCGGTGGTCCCGGGCGGCGATGGCCACGGCGCGTTCGGTGGCCATGGCGAAACGCGGGTCGAACGGGTCAGGCATGCCACCCCACCAGTCGCTACCGGTGCTGATGCTGGCGTAATCGCCGACGATCGACAGCGGCAAGGTGTATGGCACTCGGTCCGCGTTGGCCAATGTTGGCGCGCTCCAGTTACCCACAGTGTTGAAACCCCAGGCTTGCAAACGGTCGAGGGTGTGGTTGGTCCAGCGTTTTTCGTCGAACGCCACTTTGCAAGGTTCAGCAGGCGCAGGCTCGGCGGATTTGGCCGCCGTGGCGTCGCTGGCATCGGTTCTGGCCGCTTCGGCCACACCGGATTCAGCACTCGAAGGCGCTACCGGTTGTTCGGCGGCTTTTTCTGCCGTTGCCTCCACCGCGTCAGCCTTGGCGGCAGCGGCTACACCGGCCTTGGTTTCGCTGCCCAGTGCACAAGGGTCGCCGTACAGGCGCTGCAAGTTAGCCCCGTAAAAATCGTACCAGCGACCGAAGTTGAAGCCTCGTCCCTGATCGACACCGTTGCCGCCGCGGTTATCCCCTTCGCCAAAATGGCTGGCCAACGGTTCCTCAGCCTTGGGCAAGGATTCGAACATCCACTCGCGACCGGCGACGTACGTCGGGTTGACGTCTGCGGTGACGGTGTTGACGCCCAGCGAATAGAACGGATGCCCTTCAGGCGTCACCAGATACCAGCGACCGTCGCGTTTCTCGGTGCGGAAAAAGCCGCTGGCCTTGAACGCCGGGCCTTTGTTCCAGCCGCCGAACTTGTCCAGTGACGACTTTTCGCGCTCGGCCAGCCAGGTTTTCAGCTGTTGCTGTTCCTTGGCGGCGGCGCTTTTCAGCTGTTCATCGTTATTGACCTTCTCCGGCCATTTGGCCCGGGTCGATTGGCCATAAGCATCCACCAGCCCGCCATATACGGCCTTGGTTATGGACTCGCCATCCTGCACGCCAAAGCGTTCCAGCAAGATGCTTTGGGCGACTTTCGGTTGATCCATCGACACGCTCACCGATACCACTTGGCTGCGGTTGAGTTCACCGGTGCTGCTGGTCAGCAGGATGCGCTGACCGTCGATTGTCATTGGCATGGGTGGCCCGGCTTTCATGCCCTGGCCCAGCGGCGACGTTGGCTGCAACGGAACCAGCAGGGTTTGCGCCGGCCCGGCCGGCAGATCGACGCGGCTGACCAGGGTTTTGCCATCGTTGCTCTGGATGGTCACGTACAGGGTCACGGCCCAGTTCATGGCGCTCTGGATCCGCAGGCTCATCACGCCCGATTGCGACCAGTCCCAGGCCCCGGTCTGCGGGGTCAGGCGCAGGGTCGGCTTGGCCACCGGGTTGAACGTCACCCGGCGCAGCACCTCACCCTCGGCGGTTTGCTCGGCGTTGGATTGCGGCAGGCTGGCGTCCTGAGTCGCCACCTGGACCACGTCGGCGGGGCGTACAAAGTTGAACAGCGTCTGCTGTCCGGCAGGGGCGGCCAGCAAGGGCGTTGCGAACAACAGGGCAAAAACAGCAGGCAACGAACGGCGAATCATGAGAACGAAATTCTCCCTAACGACCTTCAATGGGCCAATGGAAAAGCGATGGCTGAAAGATAGACAACGCGGTGGGCAAAACTGCCCACCGGTGTTTCAGGAAATTTCACGTCGGAAAGGAGGCAACGCATTGAGGATCGCTTTGCCATAACGCTGGGTCACCAGACGCCGGTCGAGCAAAGTGATGGTGCCGCGGTCTTCTTCGGTACGCAGCAAGCGCCCGCAGGCCTGTACCAGTTTCAGCGAGGCATCCGGCACCGAGATCTCCATGAACGGATTGCCACCACGGGCTTCGATCCATTCGGCCAGTGCCGCTTCGACCGGATCATCCGGCACCGAGAACGGAATCTTGGCGATGACCACGTGCTCGCAATAGGCGCCGGGCAAGTCGACCCCTTCGGCAAAGCTTGCCAGGCCGAACAACACGCTGGAATCACCGCCATCGACCCGCGCCTTGTGCTTGTTCAGGGTTTCCTGTTTCGACAGGTTGCCTTGAATGAACACCTGCTTGCGCCAGTCCCGGTCGAGACCGTCGAACACGTCCTGCATTTGCTTGCGCGACGAGAACAGCACCAGCGTACCGCGCGAGCCTTCGACCAGGTCCGGCAGATCGCGGATGATCGCGGCGGTATGCGCTGCGGCATCCCGCGGATCGGCGTTGAGGTTCGGCACCCGCAGCACACCCGCATCAGCGTGATGGAACGGGCTCGGCACTACGGCGGTGACGGCTTTTTTCGGCAGACCGGCGCGCATGCGGAAACGGTCGAACGTGCCGAGGGCGGTCAGGGTCGCCGAGGTAACCAGGCAGCCATAAGCCACGTTCCAGAGGTTGCGCCGGAGCATTTCCGCCGCGAGGATCGGGCTGGCGTTGACCTCGATGTCGAACAGCGAACCGCTTTCGGCAAGCGTCAACCAACGGGCCATGGGCGGGTTGTCTTCCGGGTCTTCAGCGGTGAACGCGACCCACAACTCCCAGTTGCCCGAAGAACGCGACAAGAGGCTGCCGAACAGTGGATACCACTCTTCGGCCTGGTTGCTGGCGATGCCGATGTTGACCTCGCCATCCATGCCTTCCTTGAGCAATTCGGTCAGGCGCGTGAACAGGTCAGTCAGACGGGCAAAGCCTTTCTTCAATTCGGTGCCCATCTCGCGCATGTGCTCGGGAATCACCCCGCCGACGAACCGATGACGCGGGCGTTCGCGGCCTTCGACGTCTTCACCGGGTTTGAAATCGGCGGCTTGCTCGCAGGCGGTGAACATGAACTGCTGTTGGGTCTTGATCTCCCGCGCCAGCTCCGGCACCTGTTCGATCAACTTGCCCAAATCGCCAGGCAACGGGTGTTGCGCCAGCAATTTGGTGAGGTTCTTCGCGGTGGTTTCCAGCCAGTCGGCGGTGGAGCGCAGGCGTGTGTAATGAGCAAAGTGGCCGATGGCTTTGTCCGGCAGGTGGTGGCCTTCGTCGAACACATAGATGGTGTCACGGGGGTCCGGCAACACCGCGCCGCCGCCCAACGCCAGGTCGGCCAGCACCATGTCGTGGTTGGTGACGATCACGTCGACCTTGCCCATGCCTTCGCGAGCCTTGTAGAAGGCGCATTGGCCGAAGTTCGGGCAATGGCGATTGGTGCATTGGCTGTGATCGGTGGTCAGGCGCGCCCAGTCGGCGTCTTCGAGCGCGGTGGACCAACTGTCGCGGTCGCCGTCCCACTTATTACCGGCGAGCTTCTCGATCATGCTGGTGAACAGCTTCTGGCTGGCCTCATCGACCTCGATCTTGAAGCCTTCTTCTTCGAACAGCTGGGCTGTGGCGGTTTGCGCGTGGCCTTCTTGCAGCAACATGTCGAGCTTGGACAGGCACATGTAGCGCCCGCGGCCCTTGGCCAGGGCGAAGCTGAAGTTCAGCCCGCTGTTGCGCATCAGGTCGGGCAAATCCTTGTAGACGATTTGCTCTTGCAGGGCGACGGTCGCGGTGGCGATCACCAGGCGCTTGCCGGCAGCCTTCGCGGTCGGGATCGCGGCCAGGCTGTAGGCCACGGTCTTGCCGGTACCGGTGCCGGCTTCCACCGCGACAATCGCGGGGTCGCCACTGCGCCGACCTTCGTCGTCGGTGTCGATATCACCGAGGACTTTGGCAACTTCGGCGATCATCAGGCGTTGGCCGTAGCGCGGCTTGAGGCTCTTGGCTTCGAGAAAACGCGAATAGGCGCCCTGGATCGTTGTTTTGAGTTCGGTGCTGATCATTGATTGTCGGGCGCAAAAAACGCTGGATAAATTTTCAGTGGTTCGGTTCGGCGGCTATCATACCCCGCTAATGAATCCCGCGCAGAACGGAGTACCTGAATGACCGCTTTTAGCCTTGTTTATAGCCTGCATGTCCTCGCCGCGCTGGTGTGGGTTGGCGGCATGTTTTTCGCCTGGATGGTCTTGCGCCCCGCGGCGATTACGGCGCTGGAGGGCCCTGCCCGTTTGAAGCTGTGGGTAGAAGTGTTTCAAGGTTTTTTCCGCTGGGTCTGGGGCGCGGTGGTGCTGTTGCCCGTCAGCGGTGTGGTCATGCTGAATATGAATTTCAACGGTTTTGAACACGCGCCACGCTACGTGCAAGTGATGATGGGTTTGTTTGTGGTGATGACGGCGCTGTTCATCCGGATCCAGGCGTTGCTGCTGCCGGAGTTACGCACGGCCGTACAAGCGCAGGACTGGCCGACAGGGGCTACGGTGCTGGGGAGGATTCGTCGATTGGTGGGGATTAATTTGCTGGTGGGGTTGGTGGTCGTGACGATTGCTGCGGTGCGGCCAATGTTCTAGGCAATCACGTTGTAGGAGCTGCCGCAGGCTGCGATCTTTTGATGTTGCCTTTTCGGAGCAAGATCAAAAGATCGCAGCCTGCGGCAGCTCCTACAGTGCATCTTCAGGCGTTGCTTACAACCGCTGCACCGTCACCGAACCCGCGGCGCCAGCAGCTCCCGGTTGGCCATCAGCGCCCGGTTTGCCACTCTTGCCGCCATCGGCCTTGTAGACGAAACAGCCCTTCGCTTTACCGCCCGCCCCCGGTTTGCCACCAGGACCTGCCACGCCACCGGCACCGCCAGTGACCTGGACCTTGATCTGTTCTGCCGGGTAATCATGCGGCACCGCCAACTTCACCAGTGCTCCCGGTGCGCCTGGCTGACCATCACTGCCGTCGCTGCCATCGGCACCTCGGCCGGCCTGCCCCCAAGTGCAGCCCGGGGCCTGACCATTGGCCCCGTCAAGGCCGACAAACCCTGGCGCACCCGCACCGCCGCGCGCGTCGACGATCAATTGTGGAGCATTGAGTGTCTTGATCTGCAGATTCAGATTGCGCCCGGAGCGGGCCGCTTTCTGATAAGTGCCGGGGGCGCCACGCGCAGTAATCTGGCTGCCTTCGGCCAGCTCGGCGCGGCTGACTTTCAATTCCAGCGCCTGTTCACTCGGCACGATGGCGATCCGCGCATCACGCCCCAGGTGCAGTTCGCCAACGGTCACTTCGGTCACGTTCGACGGGATCAGCAACGTGCCGTAGTCCGCCACTTCCAGGCGTTCCAGCTGCAAGGTGCTGGTGGTGTTGGGCAAACGCATCAGCGAGTTGGTTTCGACGCTCACCACCTGGGCGCAGGCCAATGGGCTGATGAGTGCGGCGAGCAGACAGAGTTTACGCATGGGAAGCCTTAGATGCGGTGGGAGCGGGAATGGTTTGCAGGTGGAAAACGCCGAAAACGACAATCTTCAGGCGATCACGCCAAGGGTGGGCGCGGCCTTTGAGGCTGCGGTTGCAAAATAGCGCTTCAAGCAGATGGAGGATTGCCAGAACACCGCCGGACAGTTCGACCAGCAGGTGCAGCGGATGGACAAACGGGATGAGCTGATTGACCAGCACCACCAGCCAGAACAGCAGGGTCAACAGCTTCCCCAGCCCCCAGATCACCTTCATACGCCCCTCGATGAGAATTATTCTTTGCGCGCACAGTAACGGCTTCCACGCGGGATAAGCCAGAGGGTGAGCGAAAATTCTTCATGAAGATCGCCGAATGGCCGTCGAAACGCGGGTAATCCGCGCTCGACAGCTCTAATCCGCGGCTCAGCGATTGATGTGCAATTCCACGCGACGGTTTTTCGCGCGCCCTTCTTCGGTTTCGTTATCGGCCACTGGCTGGCTTTCACCCTTGCCCTCGCTGGTGAGTTTGTTCGGTGCTACACCCTGGGCCAACAGATACTCCGCAACGCTGCTGGCGCGACGCTCCGAAAGACGCTGGTTATAGCTGTCCGAACCGACGCTGTCGGTATGACCGATCACCTTGATGCTCACCACGTCGGCGTCCTCCAGTTTGCCCATGATCGCATCGAGTTCGCTTTTCGCGGTCGGGGTCAGGTCCGACTTATCGAAGCCAAAGAACACGTCGTTGCTCAAGGTGATGACTTCAGGCGCCACAGGTTCGGCCGGTTTCACGCTGGCCGGGTATTGCGGCAATGGGCAACCGTGATGTTCCACAGGGGTGTTGGCCGGGGTGTCGGGGCAGCGATCGCGGCGGTCAAACACGCCATCGTCGTCTTCGTCACCATCCTGGGCGTAACAGATCAAGCCACCGGTCAAAATACCGAGCGCCGCTCCACCGGCCGCCCAACCGCTACTTTCGATAGCGCCCAAGCCTCCGCCGACCAGTCCGCCAAGAAGGCTGCAGATCGGCCAGGTACGTTGATTGAGGGGGGCAGTGCCATCGCTGTGAGTAGCGCAACCGGTTAACAGGCTGCCCAGCAGCAGAACCGGTAAGACGGTCCGTGTGAGATTGCTCATTTTGAAAGCTCCTGTGTCACCGGCCGATGCCGGTTACACAGGAGTAAAGACCCGCATCCGCGACTGCACAAGCCGCGGATGCAAGGGACCTAGCGGTTGATCTTGATTTCTGTGCGACGGTTCATCGCGCGGCCGTCAGCGGTTTTGTTATCGGCAACCGGCTGGCTTTCACCGGCACCCTGAACCGACACGAAGCTGTTGCGTGGCACGCCTTCCTGGATGAGGTATTCAACCACCGAGTGGGCGCGTTTATCCGACAGTTTCTGGTTGTAGGCATCACTGCCGACACTGTCAGTATGACCGGTGACCGTCAGTTGAGCGTTTAGCGCCTCACCTTTCAGGCGAGTCGCAATCTTGTCGAGTACGGTCTTGTCGGCTGAGGTGAGTGTGGCTTTGTCGAACTGGAAGTGAACATCGCGGATGACGATGGTTTCTTCCTTGACCACAACGGCCTCTTCAACCACTGGAGCAGGTGCTGGAGGTGGGCAACCGTCGGCATCGACCTGCACGCCTTTAGGCGTGCCCGGGCATTTGTCGCGGCTATCCGGCACACCATCACCGTCTTCGTCACCATCACCGTGAACCCAGCAATAAGCTGCTGCCGTACCGCCGACAACCAGGGCGCCCCAGCCTGCCCACGACGAGCTCTCGGTCGCGCCGAGACCCGCACCTACGACACCACCGACGGCCGCACAGGTCGGCCAGTCGGTTTTCTGCAAACCTGCACAACCAGTCAACACACTGGTTAGCAGAACCAGGGGTAATGCTGTCCGAACTATGCTCATCTAGTTTTCTCCTTAAGGATCGGCTTAGAACCGATTCAGGGAGTAAAGACCCGACTTTAATTCTCCGCCAGCAATAGGCCATTGCAGTTTTGTCCCATGTTCACGGCAGATCGTCACTTTTCGAGTAAAGCCGCTCTAGGCTCGAACTTGCGGGCAGGCTAGTCTTGGCACATCTGATTGAGGAACTTCGATGATTGCAGCTATTTCTTCGCGCACGCCGCAACAGGCGCTGGCCGCTTTGCTGGATCGTTACGCTCCGGCGCGGCTGTTGCTGATTGGCGCCAGTGAGTTTCCGGCACTGGAAGCCTTCAAGCTCGCGCACCCAGACAGCTGCGTGGCGCACGCGGCGCCCGGGCCGTTGCCAACGGAGCTGGCGGCGCGCCGGTTTGATCTGGCGCTGGTGGTTGATTGCCTCGAACACTTGCCCAAGCGTGATGGTTTGAACCTGCTCGGTGGCATTCGCAACCTCAACGCCAGTCGCATCGCGGTGCTGGCCGACTTGCCGGCCAGCGGTTGGCAGGAAACCGATTTTTTCTCCCTGGCATTGCAAGCCAGTGAGCGCTTCCAGCGTGACGAGCAGGTGCTGACTCTGTTTACCTATGATCTGCTTGACTACAAACAAGTCCCCGACTGGCTCAATTCACGCTTCTGGGCCAATCCGGAAAACTTCGGGAAATATTGGTGGTAACGCAATGAGTACATCCATTTGTCCTTGCGGCAGCGGCACCCTGCTCGACGCCTGCTGCGGTCATTACCATGCCGGCCACCCGGCCCCGTGCGCCGAAGCCCTGATGCGCTCGCGCTACAGCGCCTATGTTCTGGGCCTGATCGATTATCTGGTGGCGACCACCCTGCCCGCCCAGCAAAACGGGCTCGATCGGCAGTCGATCAGTGACTGGAGTGCCCAAAGCACCTGGCTGGGCCTTGAGGTGGAAAGCTCGGAAGTGCTCGGCGGCCAGCCGGAACACGCGTTCGTGACCTTTACCGCACGCTGGCACGACGGCAGCGGCGAACACAGCCATCGCGAACGCTCGTCGTTCGTGCAGAACGCGGGCCGCTGGTATTTCATCGACCCCACCGTGCAACTCGACATCGGGCGCAACGACGCCTGCCCTTGCGCCAGCGGGCAGAAGTTCAAGAAGTGCTGTTCAGGCTATTTCGGCAGTTGAGGTGATCACCCGTAGCAGCTGCCGAAGGCTGCGTTCGAGTGCGAAGCGCTCGTCAAAGGTAGACCATTGTGTTTCAGGAAGAACGCGCAGGAAGGTTTCGCGACTGCTGCGCAGCCGGACGCAGCCTTCGGCAGCTGCTACAGGTTCAAGGGAGACAATCGACCATGATCACCCGGCGACTCGCACAATGTTTGCTCACGCTAACTTTTTGTCTGGCGTTCAGCGGTTGTGCGTCCTGGTTCAGCAGCGATGAACGGGATCCCGCAGTGCATCTGGTCAGGGTTGAGGTGGTGCGGGCGAAGCTGCTGGAACAACGTTTTATGCTGCACTTTCGCATCGACAACCCCAATGACAGCGACCTGACCGTGCGTGGCCTGGAATACCGCATTCATCTGGGGGACATCCTGCTAGCGGAAGGCGAGCACGAACACTGGATCACCGTGGGGCCCAATAGCAGCCGTTTTTACAAGGTTCCGATCCGCACCAACCTGTGGCCGAGGGTCAAAGACCTGGTCAAACAACTTAAAAGTCCCGAGCAAGCCATCCCGTATCGTCTCGAAGGTGAAATGGAAACCGGTTTATTCATCGCCCACTACGTGCACCTGGCGCGTAATGGCGTGATAATCCCCGCCGATCTAATTCCGGAGTAACCCCGATGACCCAGCAACCCCATGTCCATGGCCCTGACTGCAACCACGATCATGACCACCATGATCACGACCATGGCCATGTCCACGGCCCGAACTGCGGCCACGCCCACCAGGAACCGGTGCGCAATGCCTTGAAAGACGTTGGCCGCAACGACCCTTGCCCATGCGGCAATGGCAAGAAATTCAAGAAGTGCCACGGCGCTTGATGGGTTAACCCCATCCCCCTGTAGGAGCCGGCTTGCCGGCGATCAACGCAACGCGGTTTGCCAGACACACCGCTTCGCTGGCAAGCCAGCTCCCACAGGTTTCAATCAGTCGTGAGAATCTGCGCGGTATCGACCACCGTCGCATACTCTCCATGCAAATTTCCCAGCGACATGCCGTGCACTTCTTCTGCGGAACGGGCATGACTGAAAAAATCAGCCTTGTCGAAGGTAAAGCACGCGTCGTGCACCACCCAAGTGTCAAACCCCAGATTGCCTGCCGTGCGCGCCGTGGACTCCACCGAGTTGTGGGTCGCCACGCCGACGATGACCAACTGAGAGATCCCTGCCTCGCGCAACAGTACTTCGAGCCCCGTCGAACAAAAAGCATCAGGCACCTGTTTCTGAATCAGTTGCTCGCCGGGCAAGGGGCTGAAGCGTTCCTGAAACTCCACACCCGATTGCTGCGGCCAGAACACCGAGTCTTCGGAGCGGGACAAGTGTTGGACATGAATGATCGGCCGCGCGCTGCGGCGCCAATGCACCAATAATTCGAGCATGCGCTCCTCGGCCTGCGGATTGTTCCGACGCCCGAGCCTGGGGTGCAGGATGCCTTTTTGTTGGTCGATGATGATCAGTGCGGCGTTTTTCTCCAGATGCATACCGATTCTTTCCAACCATTGGATTTTAAGATCAAAAGATCGCAGCCTTCGGCAGCTCCTACAAGGCTGTGGTAGCAGACAAATCCTGAAATAACCTTGTAGCCCGCTTGCGCGCCCACCTCCCGCTCACTAACGTAGCGCCTTTACTGACGCTACCCCCGCAGGAGCTTTGCCATGGCCTCGCCAGCCCTTACACATTTTCTACCCCGGTTCGGCGTTGCCGCAGCAGTCGCGGGGGTTTTGAGCCTGACCGGGTGTCAGAGCTTCAATGCCCAGGACACCCTCGTACCGACCTCCGGCGTACAGCCGATCAAGGGGCTGGCGCAGAATGTTTCAGTGCGTCGCAACGCGATGGGCATGCCGTTGATCGAAAGCAGCACGTTCCACGACGCGCTGTTTACCCTCGGTTATGTGCACGCCAGCGACCGCATCACGCAAATGGTCACCCTGCGCTTGCTGGCTCAGGGCCGACTGGCGGAAATGCACGGTGCGGACTTGCTCGACGCCGACCGCTACATGCGCGCCGTCAATCTGAAGAAAAGCGCCGGTGAACTGTACAAAGCCTCTTCGCCGCGTCTTAAACGCTTCTTTGAAGTCTATGCCCGCGGGGTCAACGCCTACCTGTTCCGCTACCGCGACAAGCTGCCGGCCGACCTCGTTGCCAGCGGCTACAAGCCTGAATACTGGAAACCGGAAGATTCGGCGCTGATTTTCTGCCTGTTGAACTTCAGTCAGTCCGCCAACCTGCCGGAAGAAATTTCCACGCTGGTACTCGCGCAGACCGTCACCACCGACAAACTGCCGTGGCTGACGCCGTCCGCGCCCGATGAAAAACTGCCATTGGCGGAAAGCGACAAGCTGCAAGGCATCAAGCTCAGTGGGCAAGTACCGGGGCTGTCTGACATCAGCAAGGCCACCAGCCAACTCTCAGAGCTGAACCTGCTGGGCGCCACGTCCTCGAACAACTGGGCGATTGCCCCGCAACGCAGCCGCAGCGGCAAAAGCCTGCTGGCCAGCGACAGCCATGGCCCGATGGGCGTGCCGTCGCTCTATAGCTACGTGCAGATCCGCGCCCCGAAGTATCAGGCTTCGGGCGTGACCATCGCCGGGTTGCCCATGGTGCTCGGTGGTTTCAACGGCAAAGTGGCGTGGAGCACGACGACCGTCATGGGTGACAACCAGGACCTGTTCCTGGAAAAAATCCGCCGCCAGGGCAACGGGCTTGCCTACGAAACCAACGGCAAATGGCAGCCGGCGATCGTGCGCAACGAAACCTACTTCGTCAAAGGCCAGCGGCCGATTCGCGAAGCGGTGTACGAAACACGCCACGGTCCGCTGCTCAACAGCGCACAAGGCCTGGCGCAAGGCAACGGCTTCGGCCTGGCCTTGCAGACACCGAACTTCACTGACGACAAATCCCTGGACGCGTTTTTCGACCTGTCCCGCGCGCAGAGTGTCGAGAAAGCTTCCGACGCCAGCCGCGAGATCCGTGCCATCGCCTTGAACCTGGTGTTTGCCGATGCCAGCAACATTGGCTGGCAAGTCACCGGCCGTTACCCGAACCGCCGCGAAGGCGAAGGCCTGCTGCCCTCGCCGGGCTGGGAAGATCGCTACGATTGGGACGGTTACGCCGACCCGATGCTGCACCCTTACGACCAAGACCCGGCGCAAGGCTGGCTCGGCACCGCCAACCAACGGGTCATCCCCCATGGCTATGGCATGCAGTTGTCCAATTCCTGGTCGGCACCTGAACGTGGCGAGCGCCTGGCGGAGCTGGCCGGCGTGGGCAAACATGACACCCGCAGCCTGATCGCCATGCAGTACGACCAGACCACCACGTTCGCCGCCAAACTGAAGAAAATGTTCGAAGCGCCGGGCATGGCCCAGCCGCTCAAACAGGCCATCGAGACCCTGCCGGTGGCGGATCGCGGCAAGGCGCGCGAGGCGTTGACGCGGTTGATGGCGTTCGACGGCAAACTGGCCCCGACCTCCACCGACGCGGCAATCTACGAGCTGTTCCTGCAAGAGAGCATGAAGCAGATTTTCCTCGATGAACTGGGGCCGGAAAGCAGTCCGGCATGGAAAGCCTTCGTCGCCAACGGCAAATTGTCCTATGCCGCCCAGGCCGATCACTTGCTGGGCCGCGAAGACAGTCCGTTCTGGGATGACGCGCGCACCGCGCAGAAAGAAGACAAACCGGTGATTCTCGCTCGCAGTCTCGCCGCGGCGATCACCGCCGGTGACAGTCAGTTGGGTGGCGATCACAAAGCCTGGCAGTGGGGCAAATTGCACCGCTATGAATGGAAGAACGCCAGTGACCAGACCGTGCGTGGCCCGATGCCGGCGGGCGGCGACCACACCACGCTCAACACCGCGGCGTTTGCCTGGGGCCAGGACTTCAACACCACGCTGGCCCCGGCCATGCGCTTTATCGTCGACTTCGGCCAACCCGAACCGTTGATGGGCCAGAACGCCACCGGCCAATCCGGCAACCCCGCCAGCCCGAACTACCTGAACAGCGTCGATCCATGGCTCAAGGGTCAATACCAGAGCTTGCCGATGCAGCCGCAAAACTTTGACAAGGTGTACGGGACCAAGCGCTTGACCCTGACACCGGGCAAGTAAGATCAAAAGATCGCAGCCTGCGGCAGGGCGTAGGAGCTGCCGCAGGCTGCGATCTTTTGCATTTTGATTTCAGAAAATCGATAGAACTTCTCACCCCGCGCCAGCCTCATAGCTAACAAGTCCCCCCACCCCGGCCATGCCATGGATCTTGTCATCGCGCGTCCCGAAGGCTTGTACTGTCCCGCCGGCGATTTCTATATCGATCCGTGGCGGCCGGTCGAACGCGCGGTGATCACCCACGCCCATGGCGACCATGCGCGCACCGGCAACCAGCATTACCTGGCAGCGGCGCCCGGCGAAGGGATTCTGCGCACGCGTCTGGGGCAGGACATCAACCTGCAAACGCTGCCCTATGGCGAGCGCTTACTGCACCAAGGCGTTACGTTGAGTTTTCACCCCGCCGGCCATGTGCTCGGTTCGGCCCAAGTGCGTCTGGAATACGGCGGCGAAGTCTGGGTCGCTTCCGGTGATTACAAGATCGAACCCGACGGCACCTGCGCCCCGTTCGAACCAGTGCGTTGCGATACTTTTATCACTGAGTCGACGTTCGGCCTGCCGATCTACCGCTGGCAACCTCAAGCGCAAGTCTTCGCCGAAATCAATCAGTGGTGGCAAGCCAACGCGGCCGAAGACAAAACCAGCGTGTTGCTGTGCTACGCCTTCGGCAAAGCCCAGCGCATTCTCCACGGCATCGACGCCAGTCTCGGCCCGATCCTGACCCATGGCGCGGTTGAGCCGCTGAACCGGGTGTACCGGGAAGCTGGCGTTTATATACCGCCCACGATCTACGCCGGCGAGGTCGACAAAAACGATCCGTTGATGCGCAAAGCACTGGTCATCGCCCCGCCCTCAGCCGGTGGCAGCACCTGGATGCGCCGCTTTGGCGAGTACAGCGATGGTTTCGCCAGTGGCTGGATGCGCCTGCGCGGCACCCGTCGGCGGCGCGGAGTGGATCGCGGTTTCGTGCTCTCCGACCATGCGGACTGGCCCGGCCTGCTCTGGGCCATTGAACAGAGCGGCGCTGAACGGGTGATGGTCACCCACGGTTCAGTCGCCGTGCTGGTGCGCCACCTGCGCGAACAAGGCCTCGACGCCCAGGCCTTCGAGACCGAATACGGCGACGATGAAGAAGAGCCGCTGGCCGTCGAACCCGAACCCGTCGAGGCGCTGACATGAGGGCGTTTGCCGAGTTGTATGCCGAGCTCGATGCGACGACCTCCAGCAACGCCAAACTGGCGGCGATGCAACGCTACTTCGCCCAATCTGCACCGGAAGACGCCGCGTGGGCAGTGTATTTCCTGTCCGGTGGGCGGCCCCGGCAACTGGTGCCGGTGCGTCTGCTGCATGAACTGGCCGTGATCCATTCCGGCCTGGCGCCGTGGTTGTTCGAAGAAAGTTATCAATCCGTCGGCGATCTGGCGGAAACCATTTCGCTGATCCTGCCCGATGCGCCCCATGTTTCCACCGATGGGCTGGCCGCGTGGGTCGAAAACAACCTGCTGCCGTTACGCGGCGAATCCCCGGATGTGCTCGCCCAGCGCCTGCCTGAACTCTGGTCGCAACTGGACCGCACCAGCCTGATGCTCTGCATCAAATTGATTACCGGCAGCTTCCGCGTTGGCGTCTCCAAACTGCTGGTCACCCGCGCACTCGCCGCCATGGCCGATCTGGACAGCAAACGCGTGGCACAACGCCTGGTGGGCTACACCGACCTGTCCAATCGCCCGAGCGCCGCCAGCTACTTGAAGTTGATCGCCGCCGAATCGGCCGATGAACACGCCCAGCGTGGCGGTCAGCCCTATCCGTTTTTTCTCGCCCACGCACTGGCGCAACCGGTTGAACAATTTGAAGCGTTGCTTGGCCCGGCCAGCCGCTGGCAAGTGGAATGGAAGTGGGACGGCATCCGCGCCCAAGTAGTCAAGCGCGCCGGGCAGCTGTGGATCTGGTCGCGGGGTGAAGAGTTGGTGACCGAGCGTTTTCCAGAACTGGGCACACTGATTCACGGCCTGCCCGACGGCACGGTGATCGACGGTGAAATCGTAGTCTGGAAAAGTGCTCAACCCGACACCGAAGACGCCTTCAATCCACACTCGCCAACCGCACCCGCCGTGCAACCGTTCGCCCTGCTGCAACAGCGCATCGGCCGTAAAACCCTGAGCAAGAAAATCCTCAGCGATGTCCCCGTGGTCATCCTCGCGTACGACTTGCTGGAATGGGCTGGCGAGGACTGGCGCAATCACCCGCAGGCGCAGCGCCGTGCGCAACTGGAACAGGTCATTGCCCGTTGCAATCAGCCGGTGTTGCTGGCGTCGCCGCTGCTGACCGGCGATGACTGGTTCGACCTCGCCCGCCAGCGCGAAGCATCCCGCCGGCTCGGGGTCGAAGGCATGATGCTCAAGGCTCGCGACGCGCTCTACGGCGTGGGTCGGACCAAGGACATGGGCGTCTGGTGGAAATGGAAGGTCGACCCGTTCAGCGTCGACGCTGTGCTGATTTATGCGCAACGCGGCCATGGACGCCGGGCCAGTCTTTTCAGCGACTACACCTTTGCAGTCTGGGACGGTCCGGCCGACGCCAGCGAACGCACGCTGGTGCCCTTTGCCAAAGCCTATTCGGGCTTGACCGATGCAGAAATGCGCCAGGTCGACAGCATCGTGCGTAAAACCACCGTCGAAAAATTCGGCCCGGTGATCAGCGTTAAACCGAGCCTGGTGTTTGAGCTGGGCTTTGAAGGGATTGCCTTGTCCAAACGGCACAAAAGCGGGATTGCGGTGCGCTTTCCGCGAATGCTGCGCTGGCGGCAGGACAAGTCGGTGGAAGAGGCTGACCATCTGGGAACGCTGCAGGATTTGCTCGGCTGATCACCTTCCCCGAGAACCAAAAGGGTGCAGCCCTTCCACGGCGCCCGATTTCGTGCACTAATCCCATCCCGGCGATTTCCTGAATGCCTTTTAAACGCTTGTTCGGCACTCTGGTTCGGAAATTGCTACTTTCATTAGGTCTTACGCTTACCAGTAACAATAATTCTGCGCCACAAGCGCTCATATTGGTTTTAGGGAATAAATAATGAAAAAAGCATTGCTGACCCTTTCTGCACTGGCGTTGTGCATGGCCGCTGGCTCCGCCATGGCAAAGGAATACAAAGAATTGCGTTTTGGCGTTGACCCATCCTACGCACCGTTCGAGTCGAAAGCGGCCGACGGCAACCTGGTGGGCTTCGACATCGATCTGGGTAACGCAATCTGCGCCGAGCTGAAGGTCAAGTGCAAATGGGTCGAAAGCGATTTCGACGGGATGATTCCTGGCCTCAAGGCCAATAAATTCGACGGCGTGATCTCTTCGATGACCGTCACCCCGGCCCGCGAAAAAGTCATCGACTTCTCCAGCGAGCTGTTCTCCGGCCCAACCGCTTACGTGTCCAAGAAAGGCTCCGGCATCACCGCCGACGTCGCTTCGCTCAAAGGCAAAACCGTTGGCTACGAGCAAGGCACCATTCAGGAAGCCTACGCCAAAGCCGTTCTGGACAAGGCTGGCGTGAAAACCCAGGCCTATCAGAACCAGGACCAGGTTTACTCCGACCTGACTTCCGGCCGTCTCGACGCCGGTATCCAGGACATGCTGCAAGCTGAACTGGGCTTCCTGAAGTCGCCAAATGGCGCCGACTACGAAATCAGCAAGCCGGTTGACAGCGAACTGTTGCCAGCTAAAACAGCAGTCGGTATTAAGAAAGGTAACACCGAGCTGAAAGCACTTTTGGATAAAGGTATCAAAGCGTTACACGATGATGGCACCTACGCCACCATTCAGAAGAAACACTTTGGCGATCTGAACCTGTACAGCGGCAAATAATGCCCGGCGCCCATCTCGCGATGGGCGCTTTTTTCATCCGATCAGGTTGCTGATTTATGTTCGAAAACCTCCTACAAAATCTGGGGCTCTCAGCCTTCAGCCTCAAGGGCTTCGGTCCTTTGCTGATGGAAGGCACCTGGATGACCATCAAATTATCGGCGATGTCGCTGCTGGTGGCCGTGTTGCTCGGCCTGCTGGGCGCCAGTGCCAAACTGTCCAAAGTCAAACTGCTGCGCCTGGTTGCCCAGTGCTACACCACGCTGATTCGCGGGGTACCGGACCTGGTGCTGATGCTGCTGATCTTCTACAGCCTGCAAACCTGGCTGACGTCGCTCACCGACTACATGGAATGGGAATACATCGAGATCAACCCGTTCAGCGCCGGGGTACTGACCCTGGGCTTCATTTACGGCGCGTATTTCACCGAGACCTTCCGCGGCGCCATCCTTGCCGTGCCTCGTGGTCAGGTCGAAGCCGCCACCGCTTATGGCCTCAAGCGCGGCCAGCGTTTTCGTATCGTGGTGTTCCCGCAAATGATGCGCTATGCCCTGCCGGGTATCGGCAATAACTGGATGGTGATGCTCAAGGCGACGGCGCTGGTGTCGATCATCGGCCTCGCCGATCTGGTCAAGGCGGCCCAGGATGCCGGTAAAAGCAGCTATCAACTGTTTTACTTCCTGGTGCTCGCGGCCCTGATCTACCTGCTGATCACCAGTGCTTCCAACTTCATTCTGCGCTGGCTCGAACGCCGCTACGCCGCCGGTACCCGGGAGGCCGTACGATGATCGAACTCCTGCAGGAATACTGGAGACCCTTCCTCTACAGCGACGGCCAAAACATCACCGGTCTGGCGATGACCATGTGGTTGCTCAGCGCGTCGATCTTCATCGGTTTCATCGTCTCGATTCCGCTGTCGATCGCCCGGGTTTCGCCGCACCGCTACATTCGCTGGCCGGTGCAGTTCTACACCTACCTGTTCCGTGGCACGCCGTTGTATATCCAGTTGCTGATCTGCTACACCGGGATCTACAGCCTGGCCGCCGTGCGGGCGCAACCGGTGCTCGACAGTTTCTTCCGCGATGCGATGAACTGCACCATCCTCGCGTTCGCCCTGAACACCTGCGCCTACACCACGGAGATTTTCGCCGGGGCGATTCGCAGCATGGCCCATGGTGAAGTCGAAGCGGCCAAGGCCTACGGTCTGACAGGCTGGAAGCTGTATGCCTACGTGATCATGCCTTCGGCCCTGCGTCGCTCGTTGCCGTACTACAGCAACGAAGTGATCCTGATGCTGCACTCGACCACCGTGGCGTTCACCGCGACCATCCCGGACATTCTGAAAGTCGCCAGGGACGCCAACTCGGCGACCTTCCTGACCTTCCAGTCGTTCGGCATCGCCGCGCTGATCTACCTGACCGTCACCTTTGCGCTGGTCGGCCTGTTCCGTCTCGCCGAACGCCGATGGCTAGCCTTCCTTGGGCCGACCCACTAGGATTTTTCGCAATGCGCCACCAGATTCATGAACTGCTGGCCCCGCTGCCGGGGACAGCACGACAGATCCACAGTTTTCACTTCGGCCCTCAGCCGGCCAAAGGCAAAATCTACATCCAGTCGTCCCTGCACGCCGACGAAATGCCGGGCATGCTGGTCGCCTGGCACCTCAAGCAACGCCTGGCGGAGCTGGAAGCGGCCGGGCGCCTGCGCAGTGAAATCGTCCTGGTGCCAGTGGCCAACCCGGTTGGCCTGGAACAAGTGCTGATGGATGTGCCGCTGGGTCGCTACGAGCTCGAAAGCGGGCAGAACTTCAACCGCTGGTTCGTCGACTTGAGCGAAGAGGTCGGCAATGAAATCGAAGGCCAGCTCGGCGACGATCCTCAGCGCAACCTCGAACTGATCCGCAACAGCCTGCGCCAGGCACTGTCCCGGCAAACCGCTGGCACGCAACTGCAATCCCAACGCCTGACGTTGCAGCGGCTTGCCTGCGACGCCGACATGGTGCTGGACCTGCATTGCGATTTCGAAGCGGTCGCGCATCTGTACACCACGCCCGAAGCCTGGCCGCAGGTCGAGCCACTGGCGCGTTACATCGGTTCCGAAGCCAGCCTGCTGGCCACGGATTCCGGCGGCCAGTCGTTCGATGAATGCTTCACCCTGCTCTGGTGGCAGCTGAAAGAGCGCTTCGGCGAACAGTTCGACATTCCGCCGGGCAGTTTTTCGGTCACCGTCGAACTGCGCGGCCAGGGTGACGTCAATCACCCGCTGGCCAGCCTCGACAGCCAGGCGTTGATCGATTACCTGATTCACTTCGGTGCGATTGCCGGCGAACCGGCGCCTTTGCCTGACCTGCCCTACCCGGCCACGCCGCTGGCCGGCGTCGAACCGGTGGCGACGCCCGTTGGCGGCCTGCTGGTGTTCACCGCGCTGCCGGGGGAGTACCTGGAAGCCGGGCAACTGATCGCCGAAATCATTGACCCGATCACCGATCGCGTCACCCCTGTCCATTGCACTGCCGCCGGCTTGATGTACGCCCGCTCGCTGCGCCGCATGGCCACTGCCGGCATGGTGATCGCCCATGTCGCGGGCACCGAAGCCTATCGCAGCGGCTACCTACTTTCGCCTTGAGGATGCTTGTTCCATGTACAAACTGACCATCGAAGGCCTGCATAAAAGCTATGGCGATCACGAGGTGCTCAAAGGCGTTTCGCTCAAGGCCAACACCGGTGACGTGATCAGCCTGATCGGCGCCAGCGGCTCGGGCAAAAGTACCTTTCTGCGCTGCATCAACTTCCTCGAACAACCCAACGACGGCGCCATGAGCCTGGACGGCCAGGCGATCCGCATGGTCAAGGATCGCCACGGCATGCACGTCGCCGATCCCGACGAGCTGCAACGGATCCGCACTCGCCTGGCCATGGTGTTCCAGCACTTCAACCTGTGGAGCCACATGACCGTGCTGGAAAACATCACCATGGCCCCTCGCCGGGTGTTGGGTTGCAGCAAGCAGGAAGCCGAAGACCGTGCCCGTCGCTACCTCGACAAGGTCGGCCTGCCGGCGCGCGTGGCTGATCAATACCCGGCGTTCCTCTCGGGCGGCCAGCAACAACGCGTGGCGATTGCCCGGGCATTGGCGATGGAACCGGAGGTCATGCTGTTCGACGAACCGACCTCGGCACTCGACCCGGAACTGGTGGGTGAAGTGCTCAAGGTGATCCAGGGCCTGGCCGAAGAAGGCCGGACCATGATCATGGTCACCCACGAAATGAGCTTCGCCCGCAAAGTGTCGAGCCAGGTGCTGTTCCTGCACCAGGGCCTGGTAGAGGAAGAAGGCGCGCCGGAAGACGTGCTGGGCAACCCGAAGAGCGAGCGCTTGAAGCAGTTCCTCAGCGGTAACCTCAAGTAATCACCTCCCCCTTGCAGGAGCAAGCTTGCTCGCGATGTCGGTGTGTCAGGCGACGAGGATATCGGCCGAAAAACCGCTAACGCGAGCAAGCTTGCTCCTACAGATCATCGCAGTAAAACTTGTCCCATTGCCCCGCGGTCACTGAAAGAAGACTTTCAGAGCGCACACCGCCGACATGGGAACCTCCCCCGACTACGCAAAACGATGGTTCACCGTTCGCGGCTGGAAGCCGTTCGCCTTTCAGAAACAGGTGTGGGCTGCGGTCAAACAAGGGCAATCCGGATTGCTCCACGCCAGCACCGGCGCCGGTAAAACCTATGCTGTGTGGTTCGCTGCGCTCAATCGCTTTGCCCGTCCCGCCCCCACGGCTGAAACCCCACGCAAACGCAAACCGCCCGCCGAACCGCTGACGCTCCTGTGGATAACCCCCATGCGTGCGCTGGCTGCCGATACTGCCCGCGCCTTGCAAACTCCGCTGGCCGACTTGCAGATTGACTGGAGCGTCGGCCTGCGCACGGGCGACACCAGCAGCAGTGAACGGGCGCGCCAAAGTCGACGCCTGCCGACCACCCTCATCACCACACCGGAAAGCCTGACCCTGTTACTTGCGCGGGCCGACGCCCAGACCGCACTCGCGACCTTGCGGATGGTGGTGGTCGATGAGTGGCACGAGCTGCTGGGCAACAAGCGCGGCGTTCAGCTGCAACTGGCACTGGCGCGTTTACGCCGATGGCATCCGCAACTGATCGTGTGGGGCGTGTCCGCGACGCTGGGCAATCAATCCCACGCTCAAGAGGTATTGATCCCACAGGGTGGCGGTATCAGTGTTCAAGGGCAAATCAGCAAAACCCTACACGTCGACACGCTGTTGCCAGCGCACATCGAGCGTTTTCCCTGGGCCGGGCACATCGGCCTGAAAATGCTGCCGCAAGTCGTCGCCGAGATTGAGTCCTGCGCCAGCAGCCTGGTGTTCACCAACACCCGTGCCCAAGCGGAAATCTGGTATCAGGCCTTGCTCGACGCTCGCCCCGATTGGGCGGGCATTATCGCCCTGCACCACAGTTCGTTGTCCCGCGATACTCGCGACTGGGTCGAACAGGCGTTAAAGGACGGCTTGCTCAAAGCCGTGGTCTGCACGTCGAGCCTCGACCTTGGCGTGGACTTTCTGCCGGTGGAGCGGGTGCTGCAAATCGGTTCGGCGAAGGGCGTGGCGCGGTTGATGCAGCGTGCAGGCCGTTCGGGGCATGCCCCGGGTCGCGCGTCGCGGGTCACGTTGGTGCCCACCCACAGCCTGGAATTGATCGAAGCCGCCGCCGCACAGGATGCAGTCGCACAACGGCGGCTCGAACCTCGCCTATCCCCCGAGCGACCGCTTGATGTGCTGGTGCAGCACTTGGTCAGCATGGCGCTGGGGGGCGGTTTTTTGTCCGAGGATCTGTACGAAGAAGTCCGCGGGGCCTGGGCTTATCGTCACCTTAGCCTGGCCCAATGGGCGTGGGCACTGGCCTTCGTACGTCACGGCGGTCTCTCTCTGACGGCTTACCCCGATTACCGTCGGGCCGAACCCGATGACCAAGGCGTGTGGCGCGTACCCGATGCACGACTGGCCCGACGGCATCGCATGAGCATCGGCACCATCGTCAGCGATGCGTCCATCCAGTTGAAATTCTGGAGCAAGGGCGGCGGTGGCAAGCAATTGGGCAGTGTGGAAGAAGCGTTCATCGCCCGCCTCAAGCCCGGCGATGGCTTTCTATTTGCCGGTCGTTTGCTGGAGCTGGTGCGAGTGGAAAACATGACCGCGTACGTCAAGCGCAGCACAGCGAAGAAAGCAGCCATACCGCGCTGGAACGGCGGGCGCATGCCTTTGTCCAGCGAGTTGGCCCACGCGGTGATCATGCGTTTCAGCGCAGCCGCCCAAGGTGAGTTCAGCGGCCCGGAAATGCAGGCCTTGCGTCCATTGTTAAGCGTGCAACAACGCTGGTCCGGTTTGCCCACCGAACACAGCCTGCTGGCGGAAACACTGAAGTCTCGCGAGGGTTGGCATCTTTTTCTTTTCCCGTTCGCCGGACGCCAGGTGCATCAGGGATTGGCCAGCCTGCTGGCGTGGCGCGTCAGTCAACGCCAGCCGCTGACCTTCTCGATTTCGATCAATGACTACGGGCTGGAGTTACTGAGCGCTACCGAGGTTGACTGGTCTGTTCAGCTGAATCCTGCGTTGTTTGATTCCGCGCATTTACTGGCGGATGTGCTTGCCAGCCTGAATGCTGGCGAACTGGCGCTGCGCCGCTTTCGTGAGATTGCGCGGATTGCCGGACTGGTGTTCGCCGGCTACCCCGGCGCACCGAAAAGCACGCGCCAGGTCCAGGCGTCGAGTGGATTGTTTTTCGAGGTGTTCAAACAATATGACGCCGACAACCTGCTACTGGCCCAGGCAGGGGAAGAAGTCCTGAGGGAGGAACTGGATGTGAATCGTCTGGAGCAGACACTGGCCCGGATCCAGCGCTCGCGGATCGACCTGCACGCCGTCAAACGCCCTACGCCGTTGAGCTTCCCGTTGCTGGTGGAGCGCATGCGGGAAAGCATGAGTTCGGAAAAACTCGCTGACCGCATCCGTCGCATGGTCAGCGACCTGGAAAAAACCGCCGAAACCGGGAAGGCCTGATGAGCACGCCCTATCCGGTACAACTGGCAGGCGAAGAACTTTGGTTATTGCCGGAAAAAGCCATTTTCTGGCCGGCGCAGCAAGCGCTGTTGATCGCCGACGTGCATTTCGGAAAGGCGGCCGCCTATCGCAAACTGGGCCAACCGGTGCCACAAGGCACTACGTCGCAAAACACTGCAGTGCTCGATGCCATGCTGGGCGCCCTGCCCTGCCGGCAGTTGATTTTCCTCGGTGATTTTCTGCATGGTCGCGGCTCTCATGCGGTCGCGACGCTCAGTGCGCTGGCCGAATGGCGAGCCCGCCATCGCGACCTGGCCATGACCTTGATCCGTGGCAACCACGACCTGCGTGCCGGAGATCCGCCTGCTTCGCTGAATATTCATGTGGTGCCCGAACCGTTGTTGCTCGGGCCGTTCGCCTTGCAGCACGAGCCCGTCCCACATCCCGAACGCCATGTGCTCGCAGGTCATGTGCACCCGGTGTACTGGCTAAACGGTAAAGGTCGCCAGCGTCTTCGGTTGCCGTGCTTCAAGCTGGGCGAGGACGTGAGCCTTTTGCCGGCTTTCGGAGCGTTCACTGGCGGCTATCAAGTGCTACGGGATGACCACTGCCGGATCTTCGTCATCGGCGACAACGAAATTTGGCCAGTCAGCCTGTAGGAGCCAGCCGGCTCCTACAGGCTAACGTGTCAAGCCACGGGTGCGGGAGGTGGCTCATCCGGCAGCGTAGGCTCTCCGGGTTCGGTCGGTTGTTCATTGGGGGTATCGGGATCAGGCTGGCCGGGAATGCCCCCTGCCATGCTGATAGACGGATGTGCCAGCAAGGACCAGGCTAAAACGCCAACCTGATTGGGCTCAAGCCTTGCCAGTTCGGCACTTATTCGCGGGTCGATCTTCATAAAGCACTCCTGAGCGATGGCCCGGCCCGCCTTGCGCGGACCGGAGCAGTACACTCCATAGAGTGTATGCCCGCTCAGGAATTCCCACTGTCTGTCGGACGGCTGACTCAGGTCCGTGGCAAGGTCACGCCACGCTGGCCCTGGTATTTGCCACCGCGATCCTTGTAGGACACTTCACACTCTTCGTCAGACTCAAGGAACAACATCTGCGCCACGCCTTCGTTGGCGTAGATCTTCGCCGGCAGGTTGGTGGTGTTGGAGAATTCCAGGGTCACGTGGCCTTCCCACTCAGGTTCCAGCGGCGTGACGTTGACGATGATCCCGCAGCGCGCGTAGGTGCTTTTACCCAGGCAGATGGTCAATACATTGCGCGGAATGCGGAAGTATTCGACGGTGCTGGCCAGGGCGAAGGAGTTCGGCGGAATGATGCACACGTCGCTGTGGATATCGACGAAGCTGCCGGCATCGAAGTTTTTCGGGTCGACGATGGCCGAATTGATGTTGGTGAACACCTTGAAATGATTGGTGCAACGTACATCGTAGCCGTAGCTGGACACGCCGTAGGAGATCACACGGCTATCGTCGCTGCCACGCATCTGACGCTCTACGAACGGCTCGATCATGCCGTGCTCTTGCGCCATGCGGCGAATCCACTTGTCCGATTTGATGCTCATGGCGGTGTCCTGAATAGCGAGGTGGAAAAAATCTGTCCGGCATCTTACCGGGCGCGCCGCCGGGTTCAAAGTCCGCGCTGCAATTCTCGCCGAACAGGCTGGAATTCCCCCGCGCTGGCGACGAACCGTCACACCGTCGATCCTTAAAACAGAGAAACCTTCGCAAGAAGCATTGGCACGTTACGGAAAAAGGGTTAAGGTGGCGCCACTGTGCTGCTTGTGTCACTGAGAATCTCTACACGATATGTTGAATTTCGATCCAACCATCTACAAGAATTTTTCCTGCTCTTTGCACTCAGTCTCGGCCAGGGTTCTTCCTGAGTCGCAGTTATCTTTGTTCAAGGAGTTACACCATGTCTAATCGCCAAACCGGTACCGTTAAGTGGTTCAACGATGAAAAAGGCTTCGGCTTCATCACTCCACAATCCGGTGACGACCTGTTCGTTCACTTCAAAGCTATCCAATCCGACGGCTTCAAAAGCCTGAAAGAAGGCCAACAGGTTTCTTTCATCGCTACCCGCGGTCAGAAAGGCATGCAAGCTGAAGAAGTTCAAGTTATCTAACTTGTACTTGCTTTAGTAAAAGGCCCCGCCCTCAAAAGCGGGGCTTTTTTGTGCCCGTGTGTTTTTGCCCGCGCACAAAAAAAGATCGCAGCCTTCGGCAGCCCCTACAAGGTCATGTGTACACCTGTAGGAGCTGCCGAAGGCTGCGATCTTTTATTTTTCAGATTACCAGGTCACGCCAAAGCCTGCGGTATAGCGAGTCTTGTCCAGATCAGCATCATCCGTCCCCTCAATGATGTTGCGCTCCGCCTTGAGATTGAGCGAAGCCCAGTCTGTCACCTTGTAGCGCAGGCCGATTTCCGAATCCAGTGCGTACTCTGCCACGCCTGACAACGGCTTGCCCACCTCGCCATTGGTGAAGAACTCGACCTTCTTGCCTATCAGGTAGCGGTTGTAGTCCCACTTCATCGCCACGGAATAGAAGTTCTCTTTGCTGCCGTCGGTGAACTCGTAATCCGTGCGGTTGAGCAGCGAACCGAGGGAGAACGCCCCCAGCTCGTCATCCCAGAACTGGTAACCCGGACCAGTACCGACCGTGCGCTGACGGGACAGGTCTTCAACCTTGTCGCGCTTGTAGACCAGACGACCCTGCCAAAACCATTTATCGGTCAGGAAGCGGTCGAGAGAGTACTCGCCCCGCCAGTTGTCCGTGGTCACCACATCATCCTGGAATTCGCGGTTGTACTCGCCTTCCGCGGTGTGGCGCCAGCGACCATGGCGCGCGGTCGTCTTGAAATCGATGTCGTAATCGTCGGTGTCCTTGTCGGCGCGCTGATAATCCAGAGCGGCGTCAATGTTGCCCTTCCACACCAGATCCTCGACCACCGGCTTGGGCTTTAGCATCTGCTGGATGCTCGCCAACTCCACGGTCTTGGGTGCATCACCGTTGGCCAGGGTGACTTTGCCATCCTCAGCCGGTTGCAGCGACTTGGCCACCTCACCGGTGTAGGCATCCTGCTTGACCAACAGGTGTTGATCGCTCTCCAGGGTTTTCACCTTGCTCCATTCGATCGGAACGGCACCGGCGTACTCTGTCTGAACCAGCAGCTTGCCGCCATCGAACAGAATGATCTTGCCGCTCAACTTGTCACCGTTCTTCAACCAGACGGTGTCCGCGAGCAAGGGAGTGGAGGCACTGACGACGGCGAGGCACAACAGAGTTCTGGACAACATAAGCAAATACAGGCTCAGGTTCGCGAAAAAAAGTCGGCATTATCCGCAGGAATAAGGCCCTAGCAAGGACTGACCCGACTATTTCTATTGAGTTCATTTCTCAACTGGCGATCGAGGATTTACTCTACGGACGGTACTGCGAATTTATTCAGGAACTTGTTTCAGGATCACGGCACGTGAACGAACCCACAGCTGAACCCGAAAGCCCCGCACAAATCCGACGCACGGCGCTCTATCTGACCCTGGCCCAAGTGCCCGAAGGCAAAGTGGTGAGCTATGGTCAGTTGGCAGAGCTGGCCGGTTTGGGGCGGGCGGCGCGCTGGGTGGGACGAACCTTGAGCCAACTGCCCGGCGACAGCAAATTGCCTTGGCACCGCGTACTCGGCGCCGGCGGGCGAATCAGCCTTCCCGTTGGCAGCCCATCAGGGGACGAACAACGCGCGCGATTGCGCACGGAGGGCATCAGTATCCTGAATAATCGTGTTGATATTCAGCGTC
Source organism: Pseudomonas azerbaijanoccidentalis (assembly GCF_019145495.1). GTDB lineage: Bacteria > Pseudomonadota > Gammaproteobacteria > Pseudomonadales > Pseudomonadaceae > Aquipseudomonas > Aquipseudomonas azerbaijanoccidentalis. Next base: position 284,964 of record NZ_JAHSTU010000002.1, read on the forward strand.
ATGGGTGGCGCCCGGTAGAGCACAGCGGTTAGAGTGCGCGCTTTGTTTCCGTATTTCTTGAGGCAGACTCCAGCCCATGCCCCGTAAAACCTGGCGCGCCGCGCTCGCTGCCTATGCCAGCCCTTCGACGCTTGTCCTGCTATTGCTGGGTTTCGCCGCCGGCTTGCCCTACATGCTGGTGTTCTCGACGCTTTCGGTCTGGCTGCGCGAAGCCGGTGTGGCGCGCGAGACCATCGGTTACGCCAGCCTGATCGGCCTGGCCTATGCCTTCAAATGGGTGTGGTCACCACTGCTCGACCAATGGCGCCTGCCATTGCTCGGCAAACTCGGCCGACGCCGTTCCTGGCTGGTGCTTTCCCAAGCATTGGTGATCCTCGGCTTGGTCGGCATGGGTTTCTGCGACCCGCAAAAACATTTGTCCTGGCTGATCGCTATCGCCGTGGTCGTCGCTTTCGCTTCGGCGACGCAAGATATCGCGGTAGACGCCTATCGCCTGGAAATCGCCGAAGACAATCGCCAGGCAGCTTTGGCCGCCAGCTATATGTCCGGCTATCGAATCGCTGCGCTGCTGGCCACGGCCGGCGCGCTGTTCTTCGCTGAAGGATTCGGCTCCACCGGCTTCAACTACAAACATTCGGCATGGGCCGGCACCTATCTGCTGTTCGGCGCCTTGATGGTTCCGGCGTTGCTGACCTCGCTGTTCATGCGCGAACCGCCAGTGCCACTGCGCACGCAATTGCAGGCCGGACGCTACAGTTTCGTGCATCAACTGGCCTCGGTGTTCGTGCTGATCGTATTGCTGGTGTCCGTGCCGGCCATGTTCACCCAGCTCTACAACACCGACTTCGCCAGCGTGCTGTTCGAAGGTGTCAGCCTGCTCGACCTGCTGCTCCAGGACCGCGCCTTCCTGCGCGCAATCCTCTACACCACGCTCACCGCCCTGTGCCTGTCAGCCATGGGCCGTCGCGGCCTGGCGCCGGTGCTGACCCCGATCAATGACTTCATTCTGCGGTATCGCTGGCAAGCGTTGCTGCTGCTCGGCCTGATCGCCACGTACCGGATGTCCGATACGGTGATGGGCGTGATGGCCAACGTGTTCTATATCGATCAGGGCTTCACAAAGGACCAGATTGCCAGCGTCAGCAAGATCTTCGGCCTGATCATGACCCTGGTGGGCGCCGGCATGGGTGGCCTGCTGATCGTGCGATTCGGCATCCTGCCGATCCTGTTCATCGGCGGCGTGGCTTCGGCGGCGACCAACATCCTGTTCCTGATGCTCGCGGACATGGGTCCCGACCTGAACATGCTGATCGTGACCATCTCGCTGGACAACTTCAGTTCCGGACTGGCGACCTCGGCATTCGTGGCTTACCTGTCGAGCCTGACCAACCTCAAGTTCTCTGCGACCCAATACGCCCTGCTCAGCTCGATCATGCTCTTGCTGCCTCGCCTGATCGGCGGTTACTCCGGGGTCATGGTGGAGAAATTCGGTTACCACAATTTCTTCCTGATCACCGCCCTGCTGGGTGTTCCGACGCTGGTGCTGATCGCGCTGCACTGGTTCCAGGAGAGCCGCCGCGAAGGTCCGACACCGACGCCGGAACCCGTGCCGACTCAAGTCGTGGAAGAATCGTAGGATGCATCTGTAAGAAACAAGGCCGAGGGCGCGGCGATTCCCGCCCTCCACCACACCGCCGACCGCACGCCTGTACGACAGCGGATCTCGCCCGTACAATGCTCCGTCATTTCTCGTCATCAGCAATCGATAACGGCCAACCATGCGCACCAGTCAATTTTTGCTCGCCACACAGAAAGAAACGCCTTCCGACGCGGTCGTGATCAGCCACCAGCTGATGCTGCGCGCCGGCATGATCCGCAAACTTGCCTCGGGCCTGTACACCTGGCTGCCGATGGGCTTGCGAGTCATGCGCAAGGTCGAAGCCGTCGTTCGTGAAGAAATGAACGCCGCCGGCTCGCTCGAAGTGTTGATGCCGAGCACTCAACCGGCTGAACTGTGGCAGGAATCCGGTCGCTGGGAAGAGTACGGCCCTGAGCTGCTGCGCTTCAAGGATCGCCACGGTCGCGATTTCTGCGCCGGCCCGACCCACGAAGAAGTCATCACTGATCTGATGCGCAACGAGTTGAGCAGCTACAAACAGCTGCCAATCAACCTCTACCAGATCCAGACCAAATTCCGTGATGAAATCCGCCCACGCTTCGGCCTGATGCGCGGTCGCGAATTCATCATGAAGGACGCCTATTCGTTCCACGCTGACCAGCCTTCGCTGCAGGTCACCTACGACCGCATGCACCAGGCGTACTGCAACGTGTTTACCCGTCTGGGCTTGAAGTTCCGCCCTGTAGAAGCCGACAACGGCTCCATCGGCGGCGCGGGCTCCCACGAGTTCCACGTACTGGCTGAATCCGGCGAAGACGACATCGTTTTCAGCAACGGTTCCGACTACGCGGCGAACATCGAGAAAGCCGAAGCCGTGCCACGCGAAACCTCGCGCCCTGCACCGAGCGAAGAACTGCGCCTGGTCGACACGCCGAACGCCAAGACCATTGCGCAACTGGTCGAAGGCTTCAACCTGCCGATCGAGAAAACCATCAAGACGCTGGTGGTTCACGCTGAAGAGCCAGGCAAATTGATTGCCTTGATCATCCGCGGCGATCACGAACTGAACGAAATCAAGGCCGCCAACCAGGCAGGCGTTGCCAGCCCGCTGGTCATGGCCTCTGAAAGCGAACTGCGCGACGCCATCGGCGCCGGTGCCGGTTCCCTCGGCCCGCTGAACCTGCCACTGCCGATCATCATCGATCGTTCCGTCGAGCTGATGAGCGACTTCGGCATCGGTGCCAACATCGACGACAAGCACTACTTTGGCGTGAACTGGGAGCGCGACTTGCCGGTTCCGACCGTTGCCGACCTGCGTAACGTGGTCAGCGGCGACCCAAGCCCGGATGGCAAGGGCACCCTGGAAATCAAGCGCGGCATCGAAGTCGGGCACATCTTCCAGCTGGGCAACAAGTACAGCAAGGCGATGAAGTGCGAAGTACTGGGCGAAAACGGCAAGCCGGTGACCTTGGAAATGGGCTGCTACGGCATTGGTGTTTCCCGCGTGGTGGCGGCTGCAATCGAACAGAACAACGACGACAAAGGCATCATCTGGAGCGACACCCTGGCGCCCTTCCAGATCGCCCTCGTGCCGTTGCGCTATGAAACCGACCTGGTTCGCGAAGCCACCGACAAGCTGTATGCAGAACTGACTGCTGCCGGCTTCGAAGTACTGCTGGACGACCGCGACAAGAAAACCAGCCCGGGCATCAAGTTCGCGGACATGGAGCTGATCGGCATTCCTCACCGGATCGTGGTCAGCGACCGCGGCCTCGCCGAAGGCAACCTGGAATACAAGAGCCGTACCGAGGCCGAGCCGCAAGCGCTGCCGGTCGCCGACGTGCTGCCATTCCTTCAGGCCCGTATCCGCCGCTGAAACCAGATAGAGACGTCATGTTCAAGCGAAACACCTTAGGCCTCGGTGGTGCCGCCCTGTGCGGCACCCTGCTGGTCAGCGGCTGTGCCAATCACATGTCACAACGCAGCGAGCACGAGGAACGTGTCGAGCGCAAATTGCTCGATCACAGCCTGCAGATCGATGTTGGTGAGCCCAAGGTGCTTGAGCTGCCGCAACGCCGGGTGAAAATCCACGAGCAAAAGACTTTCGAAATCACTGAGTTCGAAGTCACGCGCCATTACGATCGCTACACGCCGTACCAACCCTGGCGGGAGGTCTACGAGATCCCGCTGGGCGCGGTCGCCGTGGTCGGTGGCGTCGGTGCCAACGTGGTCAATGTTTTCGCCCTCGGCAACCTTCCTGATAGCGTGACCAAGGACTGGTTCAGTTACGGCTTTGCCGGGCTCAACCCGTTCATGAACGTGCAATCCAACGGTCGTGCGCAACAGAACCTGGCCGGCATCGATGAAGTCCAGCTCGACAAGCGCACGGAGTATTCGAGCCTGCCATGGAGCGAGCGTCCGGTGCAGGTCAAGGCCGGCAAGGAAACCTTCGAGCTGAGCACCGACAAAAACGGCGTATTGCGCCTGAACCTGTTGGACAGCCCGTTCGCCGAACATGACCTCAATCATCTGAGCAAGCTGCAGATCAATGTCGAGGACGCCAAGGACGACGTGCACACCGACTCGTCCCTCGCCCTCAGCAACACCTTGCGCGGCAAATTGCTCGAAGCCCACGGGCTGATTTACGACGACCTCGAAGACGACGAAGTGAGCCAGTGGGTGCACCGGGTCAAGCGCCTGTCGGAATTGGGTCTGGAAGAAGAAGCCAGCGAGCTGGAGCAAAGCCTGATCGAACTGACTCGCAACGATCCGGAATTGCAGACTGAGTTCCTCAAGTCCTTGACCAAGGATGCCGGGCGCTTGGTGGCGGATCCAGGGCCGAACTAAAGCTTAAAAGATCGCAGCCTTCGGCAGCGCCTACAAAGGAACGCATTCCCCTGTAGGAGCTGCCGAAGGCTCGGGCCGCGTTCGGACGATCTTTTGCTTTCAATCATCAACGTTCAAACAACTCCATCTGCTCAAACCCACCCCGCAAATCCTCCAGCCTGACTCCCACCCCCAACAACCGCACCGGTTTACCGCCGCGATTGAAAGCCTGGGTCAGCAACAACTGATAACTGCCCAAATCCCTCCCCGCCCCCGCCTGCTCCAGCGTGGTCTGCGTGAAGTCATGAAACTTCACTTTGACGAACGGCTTGCCAGGGCGATAGCTGCTGTCGATTCGTGCCATGCGGGTCTTGAGGGTTTCCAGCAACTCCGGGAGCTTGTCCAGGCAGCTGCGTAGATCCGGAAGGTCAACGTCGTAGGTGTTTTCCACACTGATGGACTGGCGACGGCTGTCGTTATGCACCTGGCGATCATCAATTCCACGCGCCAGGCTCCAGAGTCGCTCGCCAAAACTGCCGAATTCGCGCACCAACGACAACTTGTCCCATTCGCGCAAATGCGAGCAATCGACAATGCCGAGCTTGCCCAGCCGCTCGGCGGTGACTTTGCCGACCCCATGCAACTTGCTCACCGGCAAACCGCTGACAAATTCTTCGACCTGATCCGGCGTGATGACGAACAACCCGTTGGGTTTCTTCCAGTCACTGGCGATCTTGGCGAGAAACTTGTTCGGCGCCACACCCGCAGACACGGTTATGTGCAGCTGATTGGAAACACGACGGCGAATGTCCTGAGCGATTCGCGTGGCACTGCCGCCGAAATGAGCGCTGTCCGACACGTCGAGGTAAGCCTCATCCAGGGACAGCGGTTCGATGATGTCGGTGTAATCGCGAAAGATCGTATGAATTTCCTTCGAGGCTTCTCTATAGGCATCCATACGCGGCTTGACGATGGTCAGGTCGGGACACAGCTTCAAGGCATGCCCGGAAGACATGGCCGAGCGCACACCGTATGCCCGCGCCTCGTAGTTGCAGGTGGCGATCACCCCACGCCGATCCGCAGAGCCACCGACCGCCAAGGGTTTACCAGCCAGACACGGGTCATCACGCATCTCGATGGCGGCGTAGAAACAGTCACAATCGACGTGGATGATTTTTCGCTGGGTCATATCAACGCGGTGTTCATGGTGAAGAATTAGCGTCACGCGGTGTAGGACAGGCAGTATCTCACCGACAACTGTATATAGCACCAGTGGTGCTGAATGTTCTGGTACAGGTGTAGGAAAAACCGCTGATGAATTTAGTTTCTCAATCGAAATGGCTCACCCGATAGAGCGGAAAGCCTTGCCAGGCCTGCCTCTCAGCCCGATCACAGCCCTCACCCAATCGCTAAGCAGTTGAAGCAAAACGGATTTTATCGAAATGGACGGTTGACACCTCGGCGATACTCTATAGAATGCGCCACACAGACGCGGGATGGAGCAGTCTGGTAGCTCGTCGGGCTCATAACCCGAAGGTCGTCGGTTCAAATCCGGCTCCCGCAACCAAACATCAAAAAAGGCTACTCGAAAGAGTGGCCTTTTTTGTGCGTGCCTGTTTTTGTCAGGTCGGGCCTCAAGGTCGTGCTCAAGCCTGGACGGGCATTGAAATGAGAAATCGTTCCGATTCTGCAACTTAAGCTGTGCCTGCGACCGTTTGACGCTCTTTTACGTTTATTTGACCCTTCCCGGGATTAACGGTTGACACCCCGGCGATTCTCTATAGAATGCCGCCACACAGACGCGGGATGGAGCAGTCTGGTAGCTCGTCGGGCTCATAACCCGAAGGTCGTCGGTTCAAATCCGGCTCCCGCAACCAAACATCAAAAAAGGCTACTCGAAAGAGTGGCCTTTTTTGTATCTGTTGAAAAAGTCCTTTCGCAACAATGATCTGTCACTGTGTAGCAAGCCATTCGGGGTCCCCCATGCGCAGAGTTCAGACTATGCTCAATCGCAGGCTGAACCCTCTACGACTGATGACGCGCCGTCACCATCATCTGGTGCGAGGCGTTAATATTTGTGATTATTTTTTTCTACAGGGATTGGTAACTTGGCTGGATACCTCCATCCTGTCGCGCACAATCCAAGAGGTGATTGATGCGCGCCAACTCGTCTGATTCACAAGACACCGTCACAGCGACACAACCGATCAAGGCTGAGCGACTACGCCTGCTTGATCGTGTCAGCAAATACCGCCAGCCCATCGGTCTTGCGGTCACGCTTTTGTTGTTCGCGATCGCGCTGATTGCCTGTCGTCATCTGCTGAGCGAGCTTGACCTCGACGCCCTGCACGACTCGATCCTCGACGTGCCGAAACCGGCATTGCTCGGTGCATTGGGCGCCACCGTGGCCGGCTTCATCATATTGCTGGGCTACGAATGGTCGGCCAGTCGCTACGCCGGCGTGAACCTCGCACCGCGCACGCTGGCACTGGGCGGCTTCACCGCTTTCGCCATCGGCAATGCCATCGGGCTATCGATGCTGTCGGGCGGATCGGTCCGTTACCGTTTATATGCACGCCACGGCCTAGGGGCTTCTGAAGTCGCGCACATGACGCTGTTCGCCAGCCTCTCGCTCGGCTGCGCCCTGCCCCCGCTTGCGGCACTGGCGACGCTCAGCAACCTGCCCGCGGCCTCTGCGGCCCTGGGGCTCTCCGAAACCTTGCTCGGCCTAATCGCTGCCGCCGTGCTGCTGTTGTTCAGCGTGCTGGCCATCGGTATCTACCGCCGTCGCCTTCCGGAACAACCTTACGTCGATAACCTGCTGGTCCGGATCGGTCGTCGCACCTTGCGCCTGCCTGGGCGTCGCCTGACCTTCCTGCAACTGATCATCACCGCTCTGGACGTGGCCGCCGCCGCGACCGTGCTTTATCTGCTGCTGCCGGAAGCCCCACCTTTCGGCGCCTTCCTGCTTGTGTACCTGCTGGCGCTGGCCGCCGGCGTCCTCAGCCATGTACCGGGTGGCGTCGGGGTCTTTGAAGCAATCTTGCTGGCGGCGTTTTCCGACAAACTCGGCGCCGCGCCACTGGCCGCTGCCCTGCTTCTCTATCGCTTGATCTATGTGGTGCTGCCGATGCTGGTGGCGTGCCTGTTGCTGCTGATCAACGAAGGACAACGCCTGTTCCAGACCCGTCAGACGCTGCGTGCCGCTTCCGGTCTGGCCGCACCGATTCTTGCGGTGCTGGTGTTCCTGTCCGGCGTGGTGCTGTTGTTCTCCGGAGCAACACCGGAAATCGATACCCGCCTGGAACACATCGGCTTCCTGATTCCGCATCGACTGGTCGATGCCTCGCACTTCGGCGCCAGCCTGATCGGCGTACTGTGCCTGCTGCTCGCCCAAGGCCTGCGTCGCCGACTGTCGGCCGCGTGGATGCTGACCACCGTTCTGTTGCTGGTTGGCGCCCTGCTCTCCTTGCTTAAAGGCTTTGACTGGGAAGAAGCCAGCCTGATGGTGCTGACCGCGAGCCTGCTGGGGGTATTCCGGCGTTCGTTTTATCGTCCGAGCCGCTTGACCGAACTGCCGTTCTCGCCGCTGTATCTGGTGGCCAGCCTGTGCGTACTCGGTGCGTCGATGTGGCTGCTGCTGTTCGCCTATCAGGATGTTCCCTACAGCCATCAATTGTGGTGGCAGTTCACCCTCGACGCCGATGCGCCCCGCGGCTTGCGTTCGTTACTCGGTGCCGCGGTGTTGTTGGTGGTGGTATCGCTGACCTGGCTGCTGCGCACGGCCCGCCCGGTGATTCACCTGCCGACGCCCGATGAACTGGAGCGCGCGAGCAAGATCCTCATGGCTTCCGCACAACCGGACGGTGGCCTGGCCCTGACGGGTGACAAGGCGTTGCTGTTTCACCCTAACGACGAGGCGTTCCTGATGTACGCCCGCCGAGGCCGCAGCCTGGTGGCGCTGTATGACCCGATCGGCCCGGGCCAGCAACGTGCGGAAATGATCTGGCAATTCCGTGACCTGTGCGACATCCATCACGCCCGCCCTGTGTTCTATCAAGTGCGTGCGGAGAACCTGCCGTATTACATGGACATCGGCCTGACCGCGATCAAGCTCGGTGAAGAAGCCCGGGTCGATCTCAAGCGCTTTGATCTCGAAGCCAAGGGCAAAGAGATGAAGGACCTGCGCTACACCTGGAACCGCGGCACCCGCGACGGCTTGTCGCTGGAGATCCACGAGCCCGGCCAGGCGCCGATGGATGAGCTCAAGGTGATTTCCGATGCCTGGCTGACCGGCAAGAACGTGCGCGAGAAAGGCTTCTCGCTCGGCCGTTTCAGTGATGATTACCTCAAGCATTTCCGCATTGCGGTGATCCGTTTCGAAGGGCGCCCGGTGGCATTCGCCAACCTGCTCGAGACTTACGGCCATGACCTGGCCAGCCTCGACCTGATGCGTGCGCACCCGGACGCCCCCAAGCTGACCATGGAGTTCATGATGGTCGGCCTGATTCAACATTATAAAAATCATGGATACGCGCGTTTCAGCCTGGGCATGGTGCCGTTATCGGGGTTACAACCCCGTCGCGGCGCACCGTTGACCCAGCGCTTGGGCTCGATGGTTTTCCGCCGTGGTGAGCAGCTCTACAACTTCCAAGGCTTGCGCCGCTTCAAAGACAAGTTCCAGCCTGACTGGGAACCCCGTTATATGGCCGTGCCCGCCGGACTCGATCCGCTGGTTGCCCTGGCCGACACTGCTGCCCTGATCGCGGGCGGCTTGACTGGATTGGTGAAACGCTGATGATTCAACGCTCCCTGAAGTACATCCTGGCCGCACTGATTGTGCTGGCCGTGATTCTCGGCGGCGGTTTCTGGTACCTCAAACGCCCGGCACCAGAACCGACCCTCGAACAGCTCACACCGGCCGATGGCGCCGCCATGACCCGCGTCATCCCGGGCACAACACCCAAGGCCCAGGTGCTGGTGGCTGTCAACGACGACCAGAAACTCAATGACAAACAACTGAGCACCCTGAGCCGCAGCGCGTCGGCGCAAATCGTCCAGGTGATCCTGCCCAAGGATTGCCTGCTGCAAAGCCGCGCCCTGCAAGCCGGCCTGCGTGAATTGAAAGGCCCGGCCACGCTGGTCAGCGGCATCGGCCCGGGCGCCGTGCTGGCCTGGCGCTGGTTGGCGGAGCAGAAGAACGACAAGGCCCAGGCCGTGTCGGTGGACCTGGCGCTGGAAAAACCCGGTGGTTGCACGCACCTGTTGCCGAAAAGCGCCGCCCATGGCCACTGGCTGGTGGCGTGGAACGACAATCCGGATGACACCAGCGCCGGCTTCGTGCGCGACCAACCCAACGCCGAAACCAGCATCAGCGACTACGACATCAACCTGCCGCAAGTGCTGAACAACGAGCTGCGTAAAATCCTCGTCGGCGGCGACAAAGCTGCGGGCGGCTTGCAGATTCCAGTGGTTGAAGTGCCGGCCGGTCAGGCCAAGGATACCGTCACCCTGTTCCTCTCCGGTGACGGCGGTTGGCGTGACCTGGACCGAGATGTCGCCGGCGAAATGGCCAAGATCGGTTACCCGGTGGTCGGCATCGACACCCTGCGCTACTACTGGCAGCACAAGAGCCCGGAGCAAAGCGCGCTCGACCTGGCAGAGCTGATGCAGCACTACCGGCAGAAATGGGGCACCAAGCGCTTCATCCTGACCGGTTACTCATTCGGTGCCGACGTCCTGCCAGCGATCTACAACCGCCTGGCCGAATCGGAACAGAATCGCGTCGACGCAATCATCCTGCTGGCCTTCGCCCGCACCGGCAGCTTCGAAATCGAAGTCGAAGGCTGGCTCGGCAACGCCGGCAAGGAAGCCGCCACCGGCCCGGAAATGGCCAAGCTGCCTGCCGCCAAAGTGGTGTGCATCTACGGTGAAGAAGAAGTCGACGAAAGCGGCTGCACCGACAAGACCGCCGTGGGCGAAGTGATCAAACTGCCCGGCGGCCACCACTTCGATGAGAACTACCCGGCCTTGGCCCAGCGCTTGGTCGGTGTGATCGAGAAGCGCCAAGCGCAGGATACGCAAGCTCAGGAATAAGCCGAGCAAACCCCTGCAAAAAAGCCCCCGCAGCCTTTTGGATGCGGGGGCTTTTTAGTTAGAGGCGACGCTCCGCCGCAGCGTAGACATCTTCGTCCCGTCGAGCACCGACGGCAACGATCAACACTTGGATGGCTTTTCCATCGACTCGATAAACAATTCGCGTATCGCCGGTCCGAATCCGTCTGCAGCCTGCCAGACTCGCTCTCAAAGGCGTACCACTTTTGTCCGGCTCACCGCTGATAATTCGCTCCTCGATCACATCAAGAATACGATTCGCTGCCACAGCCCCCAACAGGTCCAGATCCTTCTGAGCCTCCGGATGATAGATCACGCCCCAAACCATCCACAGCTCCTTTAGTCTTTCCTGGCGTACCGTGCCCGCATATCGTCGTGGCTGATGGCCTTGGCCGGATCAAACCCGACGAGTCGCTCCCTTGCCGCGACTTCAATCCGAAGATCTTCGAGCTCGTCGAGCATTTCCTGATAGGCATCGACATTGATGATGACCGCTGCCGGCTGATTGTCTTTGAAAATCACCAGTCGCTCGGTAGCTCGGCTGGAGATCTCTTTGAGTCTCGCACTGAACCCCCTGACCATGGCAGTCACCGATATCGCTTGGTCAGCACGCTCTAATAACGCAGTCATACTCACCTCTCTAACGCTTAGCGCAAAATAGTACTCATATTGATACGTAGGGTATTGCGTCGAATTTGACATCCAGCAAGCTGTAAAACTCAGTATTACCAAGCGGCAAACAGCAAATACAAAAAAGCCCCCGCTGCCGCAACGGCAACGGGGGCTTTTTGTAGGTGGCTTACATCTCCACCTGCGTCCCCAGTTCAATTACCCGGTTCAGCGGCAGGTTGAAGAAGCGCAGGTTGCCGTTGGCGTTCTGCAACATGAAGGCGAACAGGGCCTCACGCCAGCGCGACATGCCTTCGAGTTTGGAGGCGATGACCGTTTCGCGGCTGAGGAAGTAAGTGGTTCGCATCGGACTGAAGTCCAACTCCTGGAGGTGGCACAGCTTCAGCGCTTTCGGGACGTCCGGCTCATCGGTGAAACCGAAGTGCAGGATGACTCGGAAGAAACCTTCGCCGTAGGCGTCCACTTCGAAGCGCCGTGAAGGAGGCACCCGCGGGATGTCTTCGTAGACCACCGTCAGCAATACCACTTGCTCGTGCAGCACCTGATTGTGCAGCAGGTTGTGCAACAGCGCATGGGGCACGGCATCCGGGCGCGCCGTCAGGAACACGGCGGTACCCTGGACACGGTGTGGCGGTTGTACGGCGATGCTGCTGATGAAGATCGGCAGCGGCAATCCACCCTCATCGATGCGATCAACCAACAACTGCTTGCCGCGCTTCCAGGTGGTCATCAGCACGAACAGTGCGAGACCGGCGATCACCGGGAATGCACCGCCCTGAACGATTTTCGGCACGTTGGCGGCGAAGTACAAACCGTCGACCAACAGGAAGCCCAGTAGCACGGGTACCACTAGGACCGGCGGCCATTTCCACAACAGCAGGATCACCGCCGACACCAGAATGCTGGTCATCAGCATGGTCCCGGTCACCGCCACGCCGTAGGCCGAAGCCAGGGCGCCAGAGGATTCAAAGCCCAGCACCAGCAAAACCACGCCGACCATCAACGCCCAGTTCACTGCACCGATATAGATCTGGCCTTGCTCGGCGCTTGAGGTGTGCTGGATGTGCATGCGCGGAATGTAACCGAGCTGGATCGCCTGACGGGTCAGGGAGAACGCACCGGAAATCACCGCTTGCGAAGCAATCACCGTCGCCAGGGTCGACAGACCCACCAGCGGGATCAACGCCCAGCTTGGCGCTAACAGGTAGAACGGGTTACGAGCCGCTTCCGGGTCACCGAGCAACAAAGCGCCCTGCCCGAAGTAGTTCAGCACCAACGCCGGCAGCACGAGGATGAACCATGCACGGGCAATCGGTTTACGGCCGAAGTGGCCCATGTCGGCATAAAGCGCTTCGGCACCGGTCAGCGCCAGCACCACGGCCCCGAGAATCGCCACGCCCATGCCTGGATGCACGATGAAGAAGCGCACCCCCCACACCGGGTTCATCGCTTGCAAGACTTCCGGGTGCTGAATGATGCCGTAGACACCGAGTGCACCCAGCACCAGGAACCAGGTCACCATGATCGGCCCGAACAGGATGCCGATCCGCGCCGTACCGTGACGCTGAATCAGGAAGAGCGCCACCAGCACGATCAACGACAGTGGTACGACCCAATGGTCGATGCCGTCGAACGCCAGCCCCAGGCCTTCAATCGCCGACAACACGGAAATCGCCGGGGTGATCATGCTGTCGCCATAGAACAGCGCCGCACCGATCAACCCGCAAACCACCAGAAAACCGCGCAGCTTGGCATGCCCTGCCGCCGCTCGCCGCGCCAGCGCGGTCAAGGCCATGATGCCGCCTTCGCCCTGGTTGTCGGCGCGCAGCACGAACATCATGTACTTGATCGAAACGACCCAGATCAGCGACCAGAAGATCAGCGCCAGAATGCCCAACACGCCATCGTGGTTGACCGGCACACCGTAACCGCCGGAGAACACTTCTTTGAGGGTGTACAACGGACTGGTGCCGATATCGCCATAAACCACCCCGACTGCCGCGACCAGCATGCCGATCGGCTTGGCCGCCGAATGACCGGCCCCCTCAGCCTGACTACTTGCCTGACCCATCCACCACTCCTACTTCCCAGACCTGGCTTCTTTGAAAGAAGCACTATGCTTTGTCACGCAGCATGCGCTGTTTTACTTCACGTTACAGACGTTTTGTTGACAGTAAAAAATCGGTAAAGCCCAACGGCGCGAAGCATAGCGCAGCACTCGTCGTATTTCCCTGCATAAAGCTGGTCAAGTGAACGTCTCATCGCTAGAATTGCGCACTTTTTGATCAGAGGCGCAGTTCAAGCGCCCGTCCGTCGGTTTTGCCCTGCCCGGCAAGCGGCGTCACAAAATACCGAGGTTAGACATGTCCACCACTCCTGCGCCGGCCAATCCAAAGGTTGGCTTCGTATCCCTGGGTTGCCCGAAAGCACTGGTCGACTCCGAGCGCATCCTTACCCAGCTGCGCATGGAAGGCTATGACGTCGTGTCCACCTATCAGGACGCCGATGTCGTGGTGGTCAACACCTGCGGCTTCATCGACTCGGCCAAGGCTGAATCCCTGGAAGTGATCGGCGAAGCCATCAAGGAAAATGGCAAGGTCATCGTGACCGGCTGCATGGGCGTCGAAGAGGGCAACATTCGCAACGTGCACCCGAGCGTGCTGGCTGTGACCGGTCCGCAACAGTACGAGCAAGTGGTCAACGCCGTGCACGAAGTCGTGCCACCGCGCCAGGACCACAACCCGCTGATCGACCTGGTGCCGCCGCAAGGGATCAAACTGACCCCGCGCCACTACGCGTACCTGAAGATTTCCGAAGGCTGCAACCACAGCTGCAGCTTCTGCATCATCCCGTCGATGCGCGGCAAACTGGTCAGCCGTCCGGTGGGTGATGTCCTCGACGAGGCCCAGCGCCTGGTCAAGTCCGGCGTCAAAGAGCTGCTGGTCATCTCCCAAGACACCAGCGCCTACGGTGTCGACGTGAAGTACCGCACCGGTTTCTGGAACGGCGCGCCGGTGAAAACCCGCATGACCGAACTCTGCGAAGCCTTGAGCACCCTGGGCGTCTGGGTTCGCTTGCACTACGTTTACCCGTACCCGCACGTTGACGAACTGATCCCGCTGATGGCCGCCGGCAAAATCCTGCCGTACCTGGACATCCCGTTCCAGCACGCCAGCCCGAAAGTGTTGAAGTCGATGAAACGCCCGGCGTTCGAAGACAAGACCCTGGCGCGTATCAAGAACTGGCGCGAAATCTGCCCGGACCTGATCATCCGTTCGACCTTCATCGTCGGCTTCCCGGGCGAAACCGAAGAAGACTTCCAGTACCTGCTGAACTGGCTGACCGAAGCCCAACTCGATCGCGTCGGCTGCTTCCAGTACTCGCCGGTAGAAGGTGCTCCGGCCAACGACCTGGACCTGGAAGTTGTCCCGGACGACGTCAAGCAGGATCGCTGGGAGCGCTTCATGGCGCACCAGCAGGCCATCAGCTCGGCACGCCTGCAAATGCGCATCGGCCGTGAAATCGAAGTACTGGTCGATGAAGTCGACGAGCAAGGCGCAGTTGGCCGTTGCTTCTTCGACGCCCCGGAAATCGACGGTAACGTCTTCATCGACAACGGCAGCAACCTGAAGCCGGGCGATAAAGTCTGGTGCAAGGTGACTGACGCCGACGAATACGACCTGTGGGCTGAACAGATCTGACCCGCAAGCTACTGTAGGAGCTGCCGAAGGCTGCGATCTTTTGATCCTGAAAAAAGATCGCCGCCTCGTTTCACTCGACAGCTCCTACAGGAATTGCGCTGAATACCAAAGCCCCGCTCTTTTTTACGAGATGCGGGGCTTTTTTACGGCTATCGTTTGGTGAAGAACGGAATCTCACCTTTCACAGCCGGTTGTCATAAAAAGGAGCAGGCGGGCATGCGCCAACACTCGGTCATCCACACGCCGAAACACAGCGATTACGAAGAACTGACCCAGGTCTGGGAAGCCTCGGTCCGCGCCACGCACGACTTTCTGCCGGAAAGCTACATCGACTTGCTGAAGAACCTGGTGCTGACCCGCTATCTCGATGCGGTGATGCTGATTTGCACCAAAGACGCGAACCAGCGCATCACCGGGTTCGCCGGGGTCGCGGCGGGCAAGATCGAAATGCTCTTCATCGACCCGGCACATCGCGGTCAGGGGCTGGGCAAGAAACTGCTGCGCTACGCCCTGGAAAACCTCAACGCCGATCAACTCGACGTCAATGAACAGAACCCGCAAGCCCTGGGGTTTTATTTCAAACAGGGTTTCGAAGTGATCGGCCGCTCGGAAGTCGATGGCATGGGCCAGCCGTATCCGTTGTTGCACATGCGGATGCGCCAGAACCAGACACTTTCACAGCACGGCTGACCTAACACTGAACCCTGTGGGAGATGGCTTGCCAGCGATGCAGACGCTGCGGTCAATCCTGATGCGCCAAGGTAA
The DNA here is from genome assembly GCF_019145495.1 of Pseudomonas azerbaijanoccidentalis. Lineage (GTDB taxonomy): Bacteria > Pseudomonadota > Gammaproteobacteria > Pseudomonadales > Pseudomonadaceae > Aquipseudomonas > Aquipseudomonas azerbaijanoccidentalis. The sequence continues at coordinate 300,618 of NZ_JAHSTU010000002.1, forward strand.
TGCAATCGCTGGCAAGCCAGCTCCCACAGGAAATGCAAGCGCATTGAAATGGAACCGGGATTAACCGGCGCCCAGCAGGTACAATGCCCACCCCCTTTTTGTTACGGCCCTGACATGACTGACCCGATTCGTCTCTCCAAACGCCTCATCGAACTCGTCGGCTGTTCCCGTCGGGAGGCTGAGCTGTTCATCGAGGGCGGCTGGGTCACCGTCGACGGCGAAGTCATCGACGAGCCGCAGTTCAAGGTCGGCACGCAAAAAGTCGAGCTCGACCCTGAGGCCAAGGCCACTGCGCCAGAGCCGGTAACCATCCTGCTCAACGTGCCCGCCGGCATGGACGCAGAAACCGCCATGGCGACCATCAGCGCCGAAACCTTGAGCGAAGAACACCGCTACGGCAAACGGGCGCTCAAGGGCCACTTCCTGCGCCTGACCGCCAGCACCGACCTGCAGGCCAATGCCAGCGGTTTGCTGGTGTTCACCCAGGACTGGAAAATCCTGCGCAAACTGACCGCTGACTCGAACAAGATCGAGCAGGAGTACGTGGTCGAAGTCGAAGGCGAGATGGTGGCTCACGGCCTCAACCGTTTGAACCACGGCCTGACCTACAAGGGCAAGGAACTGCCGGCGGTCAAGGCCAGCTGGCAGAACGAGAACCGCCTGCGCTTCGCCATGAAAAATCCACAGCCGGGCATCATCGCCTTGTTCTGCCAGGCCGTTGGCCTGAAGGTCGTGGGCATCCGCCGCATCCGTATCGGCGGCGTGTCCATCGGCAAAGTGCCGTTGGGGCAATGGCGCTACCTGTCCGGCAAAGAGAAGTTCTAAGGCTTTTCACGCCGCCACACATTTCGGCGCCGCGCCTGGCCGCGACGCCCACAGTTGAATATCAGGACTGCCCACATGATTCATAACGACGTACTGCGCAGCGTGCGCTACATGCTCGACATCAGCGACAAGAAAGTCATCGAGATCATCAAGCTCGGCGGCATGGACGTGACCCTGCCCGACCTGCTGACCTATCTCGACAAGAAAGAGGAAGACGAAGAAGGCTTCGTGCGTTGCCCGGACGAAGTGATGGCGCATTTCCTCGATGGCCTGGTGATCTTCAAGCGCGGCAAGGACGACAGCCGTCCGCCACAGCCTATTGAAGTGCCAGTGACCAACAACATCATCCTGAAAAAACTGCGCGTGGCCTTCGAACTGAAGGAAGACGACATGCACGCGATCCTCAAGGCCGCCGAGTTCCCGGTGTCCAAGCCGGAGCTGAGCGCGCTGTTCCGCAAGTTCGGCCACACCAACTATCGCCCGTGCGGCGACCAGTTGCTGCGCAATTTCCTCAAGGGCCTGACCCTGCGCGTTCGCCCGCAATAAACTCAGGCATACCTTGACCTGTAGGAGCCGGCTTGCTGGCTCCTACAGTGTGGTTAAGTCCTGGCTGTATGCCCCTTCATTCCTCGCAAAAATAGTGGCTCCGCTTCCAGCGTCTGACGACTAGGGTGTAAAGACCCTCAGCTCTCAGGATTCGCCATGCACCCCTACTTTTCCCTGCAAGGCCGTAACGCTCTGGTGACCGGCGGCACCCGTGGTATCGGCAAAATGATTGCCAAGGCTTACGTCGAGGCCGGTGCGACCGTGTACGTCTGCGCCCGTGATGCCGAGGCCTGCCAGCAGACAGCTGATGAACTCGGCGCCCTTGGACGCTGCCACGCCGTGGCGGCCAACCTGGCCACCGAAGAAGGCGTGCAACAACTGGCCACGCGACTGGGTGAGCAGATTACCCATCTCGATATCCTGGTGAACAACGCCGGCACCACGTGGGGCGCACCGCTGGAGAGCTATCCGATCAAGGGCTGGGAAAAGGTCATGCAGCTTAACGTGACCTCGGTGTTCAACTGCATCCAGCAGTTCCTGCCACTGCTGCGCAAGGCCGGCTCCGAAGTGAATCCGGCGCGGATCATCAACATCGGCTCGGTGGCCGGGATTTCCTCCTTCGGCGAACAAGCCTACGCCTACGGCCCCAGCAAAGCGGCCCTGCACCAACTGTCGCGGATTCTGGCGCGGGAGCTGGTCGGCCAACACATCAACGTCAACGTAATCGCACCGGGACGCTTCCCGAGCAAGATGACCCAGCACATCGGTAACGATGAACAGGCATTGGCCCAGGACACGGCGTTGATTCCAATGAAACGTTGGGGACGCGAGGAGGAGATGGCGGCGCTGGCGATCAGCCTGGCAAGTACCGCTGGAGCGTACATGACGGGGAATATCATTCCGTTGGATGGTGGGTTCAGTCTTTGATTTAAAAGATCGCAGCCTTCGGCAGCTCCTACACGGGTTTCGCATTCCCCTGTTAGGAGTTGCCCAAGGCTGCGATCTTTTGATCTTTAAGGCATCATTCCCGTCCGCCCCCGCCTCGACTTCAAACCATGACCTACAGCGTTTCCCCCATCGGCTTCGTGCGCTCCTGCTTCAAGGAGAAGTTCGCCATCCCGCGCCAACCGCAACTGGCCCCGGCCGCGCGCGGCGTTCTGGAACTGGTGGCGCCTTTCGATCAGGGTGATGCCGTGCAGGGCCTGGAACAGGTCAGCCATGTCTGGTTGCTGTTTTTGTTCCATCAGGCTTTGGAAGAAAAGCCGCGCCTGAAGGTCCGCCCTCCACGTCTGGGCGGCAATAAATCCATGGGCGTGTTCGCCACCCGTGCAACCCATCGTCCCAACGGTATTGGCCAGTCAGTGGTGAAACTGGACAAGGTCGAAGCCGACCGCCTGTGGATATCCGGCATCGACTTGCTGGACGGCACGCCGATCCTCGACATCAAACCCTACGTGCCCTACGCCGATATCATCGACACGGCTTCCAACACCATCGCTAGCGCCGCGCCGCAGTTGGTTCCCGTGCAGTGGGCGGATGCAGCGCTACAGCAGGCTCACGGCCACGCTCAGCGCCTTGCCGAGCCTTTGGTCGAGCTGATCGAGCAATGCCTGGCACAAGATCCGCGCCCGGCTTACCAGACGCCTGCGCCGGAACGTGAATACGGTGCGCAGTTCTGGGATGTCGATGTGCGCTGGCATTACCCGACGCCGGAGTTGATTCGCGTATTAGAGGTTGTCCTCGTATCCGACGTGTAGGGGGAACAAAAAAGCCCGCGCTGCCTTAAGGCAACGCGGGCTTTTCAGTGTCGCGGCTTACTACTTCTCGACGAACGCACGCTCGATCAGGTAATCACCCGGCTCACGCATCCGTGGCGAGACTTTCAGGCCGAAGCTGTTCAATACTTCGCTGGTCTCGTCGAGCATGCTTGGGCTGCCGCACAGCATGGCGCGGTCGTCCTGCGGGTTGATCGGCGGCAGGCCGATGTCGCTGAACAGCTTGCCACTGCGCATCAGGTCGGTCAGGCGACCTTCATTCTCGAACGGCTCGCGGGTCACGGTCGGGTAGTAGATCAACTTGTCACGCAGCGCGTCACCGAAGAACTCGTTCTGCGGCAGGTGCTCAGTGATGAATTCGCGGTAAGCGACTTCGTTGACGTAACGTACGCCGTGGCACAGGATCACTTTTTCGAAACGCTCGTAGGTTTCCGGGTCTTGGATGACGCTCATGAACGGCGCCAGACCGGTACCGGTGCTGAGCAGGTACAAATGTTTTCCAGGCTTCAAGTCGTCCAGCACCAGCGTGCCCGTAGGCTTCTTGCTGATGATGATCTCGTCGCCTTCCTTCAGGTGCTGCAACTGGGAAGTCAGCGGACCATCGGGCACCTTGATGCTGAAGAACTCGAGATGCTCTTCCCAGTTCGGGCTGGCGATCGAGTAAGCGCGCATAAGCGGGCGGCCGTTGGGCTGTTGCAGGCCGATCATCACGAACTGACCGTTCTCGAAGCGCAGGCCCGGATCGCGGGTGCACTTGAAGCTGAACAGAGTGTCGTTCCAGTGATGAACACTGAGGACACGCTCGTGGTTCATGTTGCTCATGTACGTGGGACTCCTGGAGATTGGTCTGCGCTTGCTCTTGCATGAACAGAGCCGGGGTGCGCAATTGCATCGCATTCTAATAGCGACGACAATATCTGTTAACTGGATTATTAAGATAAGGGTTATCGGTTATATCGATATGCGATTTACTCTCCGTCAACTTCAAGTCTTCGTCGCCGTCGCCCAGCAGGAAAGCGTATCCCGTGCTGCCGGCCTGCTCAACCTTTCGCAATCGGCGGCGAGCACCTCGATCACCGAACTGGAGCGCCAGTGCAGCTGCCAGTTGTTTGACCGTGCCGGCAAACGACTGAGCCTCAACGCCTTGGGTAAACAGCTGTTGCCGCAAGCAGTGGCACTGCTGGACCAGGCCAAGGAAATCGAGGACCTGCTCAATGGCAAATCCGGTTTCGGCTCGCTGGCGGTGGGTGCGACCCTGACGATCGGCAATTACCTGGCCACCCTGCTTATCGGCAGCTTCATGCAGCGCCACCCGGAAAGCCAGGTGAAGCTGCACGTGCAGAACACGGCCAATATTGTGCAACAGGTGGCCCACTACGAAATTGACCTGGGTCTGATTGAAGGCGATTGCAGCCACCCGGACATCGAAGTCCAAAGCTGGGTCGAAGATGAGCTGGTGGTGTTCTGCGCACCGCAGCATCCATTGGCCAAGCGCGGCACCGCGACCATGGATGAGTTGAGCCACGAAGCCTGGATTTTGCGGGAACAAGGTTCGGGCACGCGCCTGACATTCGACCAGGCCATGCGTCATCACCGCAGCGCGCTGAACATTCGCCTGGAGCTCGAGCACACCGAAGCGATCAAGCGCGCGGTTGAATCGGGCCTGGGAATTGGCTGTATTTCGCGATTGGCACTACGGGACGCCTTCCGACGTGGCAGTCTGGTGGCGGTGGAAACACCGGATCTGGACCTCGCGCGGCAGTTCTACTTCATCTGGCACAAACAGAAGTACCAGACTTCGGCAATGCGCGAGTTCCTCGATCTGTGCCGCGCCTTCACCGCCGGGGTTCAGCGCAGCGACGAGATCGTGCTGCCAACGATCGCTTAAAGCAGGATCACCGCCCACACCAGCGCAATCATGGTCAATGCCACCAATTGTGCGGCACTGCCCATGTCCTTGGCGTTTTTCGACAGCGGGTGCAACTCAAGGGAAATGCGGTCGATGGCCGCTTCCACTGCCGAGTTGAGCAACTCCACGATCAGCGCCAGCAAGCAAACGGCAATCAACAAAGCCTGCTCGACACGACTGACGTTCAGGAAGAACGACAGCGGAATCAGGATCACATTAAGCAACACCAACTGCCGGAACGCGGCTTCCCCGGTGAAAGCTGCGCGCAGGCCGTCCAGCGAGTAGCCGGAGGCGTTGAGAATACGTTTCAGGCCGGTCTGGCCTTTGAAAGGTGACATAGAGTAGGCAACTGACCAAAAAGGAGTGGGAAAGCTAGATTAACCAAAGTCAAAAAAGCGTGAAGATGCCAACCCTTAGTGGCTCGAAATTGACTCAAGTTGTTGCAGGAGCAACGCCGCCTGAGTCCGGGTCCGCACATTCAGTTTACGGAAAATCGCCGTCACGTGCGCCTTGATGGTCGCCTCGGAAACACTCAGCTCATAGGCGATCTGTTTGTTCAGCAAACCTTCGCACACCATCGTCAACACGCGGAACTGCTGCGGCGTAAGGCTTGCAAGCCCTTCGCTGGCCGCCTTGGCCTCGTCGGAAACACTGACGGCTTCGAATGCCTGCGGTGGCCAGAACACATCACCGTCTAGCACCGCACGCACGGCTTTCTGGATCACGCTCAGGTCACTGGATTTTGGAATAAACCCGCTGGCGCCGAATTCACGGGACTTGACCATGATCGTAGCCTCTTCCTGAGCAGAAACCATGACCACCGGAATCTGCGGGTACTGTCCACGCAACAGCACCAGACCGGAAAAACCGTAGGCCCCCGGCATGTTCAGGTCCAGCAGCACCAGATCCCAGTCGGCTTTTTCGGTCAGGCGGGTTTCCAGTTCGGCAATGCTCGCCACTTCCACCAGACGCACATCCGGGCCAAGGCCCAGGGTCAACGCTTGGTGCAAGGCAGAACGGAAAAGTGGGTGGTCATCGGCAATCAGGATTTCGTATGTGGCCATTTTTCAAATGATCCTGTTCTTCTAACAACTCGAGGTACAGCCACGGAGCTGTACCTGGGGGCACGTTCAACGCCAATACGTGGCTGTTCACGTAGCTATTCAAAAAAGAATACGGCGTATCAAACTTCGGCCGCGCCCTGATCGGCGCCAAGCATGCCCAGCGAAACCGGGGTGGTCAAGCTACATGGCCACTACAGTCTTTTGCAGTATGGGCGACAATCAGCCCTTGCTTGGGGCGGCGTTTTGCACGAACGGCAACAATTCGGCGTGCGCCGGTGTTTCAACGTTCATATCAAGTTGCCGCTTGGCATCGAGGTAGTGCTGACTGAACACATCGAAATAAGCGTCCAGCGCCGATGCCGCCTGCTCGTCACCCGCCAGATCGAGGCACAGTGCCGCGACTTCGGCGGTGCACAAATGCTCGCTGCGCGTGGAGCGGCGCAATCGATATCGGGACAGTTTTTCGGGCAACAGGCTGAGAATCGGCAGCGAATCGAAGTAAGGGCTTTTGCGGAAAATCTTCCGGGCTTCGGTCCACGTGGCATCCAACAGGATAAACAGCGGCCGTTTACTGCTATCCACTGCCACGCTGTGGGTCACGCGCTCGGGTTCGACGTATTCCCCCGGAAACACCAGATAAGGCTGCCATTGCGGGTCAGACAACAACGCCAGCATCTTCGGGTCGACTTCGGTACGCGACCAGATGAATGCGTGGTTATCGCGGACTACGTCGGCGATCAGCCAACCGGTGTTGCTCGGTTTAAACACTTCCTTGCTGGTCATGATCAGGCACACCCCGGAACGGGTCTCGACCTGTGGCCGCCAGGCGCACAGGCAATGACTCTCGATCACGCGGCAGGCACGGCAACGGGTTGCGCGCCAGCCACGGGCCTGAATCGGCTTGATGCCTTCGTCTTCGCGCTGGTCGCGCAGGCGGGCTACGGCGTTGGGGGCATGGCTCATTGCAGGCATCGCCGGCAGGAAAGTGAAGTCGACACGAAAAGCACTCGGTAAGGCAAAAAGTGCCGGCAGTTTACCAGACAGACAGGGCCAAGCCTGTACCGTCCAGGCCTCCTCCCCTATAATTCGCCGCCACTGAACGCACAGTCACGTGACGGGTCAAACCACCCATCACTGCCCCAGGAGAGTTTCATGCTGCGCCTTATCGTTCCCACCGCTGCCATTCTGCTGGCTTCGACCTTCAACGCTCAGGCTGCATCCTTGAGCGAGCAGAATCTGAACAGAGAGCTGCGCAACGTCGCCGCACAAAGCAGCGTCGGTACGCCACGGGCGATCAACGAAGACATTCTCGATCAGGGCTACACCGTCGAAGGCAATGTCCTGATCAACCATCTGAGCGTGCAAAGCAGCCACGCCAACCAGATGCGTGCCGACCCTAAAGCCGTGTACTTCCAGTTGGGCGCCTCAGTGTGCAACAACCCGTCGTTCCGCAAATTGATGGCCAAAGGCGCGGTCATGCGTTACGACTTCACCGAAGTGAAGACCAACCGCTCAGTAGGTTCCGCCAGCTACCAGGAATCGGACTGCCCGAAAGCAACGCCGAAGAAGAAGTAAATCAGTGGGATTTGGCGCGCCGCTGTTCATCCTCGGCGCGCAATTCTGCCAGCAGTGCCTGCAAATAACGTGATTGCCGCTCCGCGCCCATAAGACGCCGGCAGCACTCCTCTTCGAGACTCAAATGATTGGTCTCGGCCGCTGACTTCAACAATCGATACAGCTGCGTATCGATCTCCAGAATGACTCTGGCCATGGTTCCCGCCTCCCTGCACCTCACTCGTGACGAGCGATAAAATCCTTTAACTGCTTGTACCGTGCGCCCTGCCGTTGACGCAAAGATGTCGTGTCGCACCTGTAATTTAGTAAATCAGAGTGCAGGACTCTTGGCTCGCGTTCAGACGAGCGGTGAAACCACCTTGCAAATCGTCAATAAGCGGTTGCCAGGAGAGACTTTGCGGCGCAATGATCAAGGCAGCGCAAATCACCGCGAGGGTCTAGATTCTACGTATCCACACTCACTTTTCAGGGCCGGAAAGGGGCCGCCCGTTACGCATTGTGTTGTGCGAACGTTTCTTTCATCCAAGGGAAAAACAGAGCCTGTATGGATGGCCCGATGTCTTGTCGGACCATGTGGATCGCCCAGGCATGGGCCGGGGCAGACAGCGACACATGAAGTGTCGTGGCGTCGACGAATGCGTTGTCGGCGCCAAGGGTTCTGTGCAGAAGGAGAAGTTGAATGCCTTACCAACCGAATGACCTCCTGAGCCGTCATTTTGAAGAAAGCGGCCACGACCTCATCAGCAAGGTCGAAGAGCAACTCAGCCTTGTTTCCCCCAACAGCCCGAACATCCCGATCTACCGCGACATGATCCTGACCGTGCTGCGCATGGCCCAGAATGACCACAACCGCTGGAATGCCAAGATCACCCTGCAAGCCCTGCGTGAACTGGAACAAGCCTTTCGGGTGCTGGAACAGTTCAAAGGCCGACGCAAAGTCACGGTGTTCGGTTCTGCCCGCACCCCCATCGAACATCCGCTGTATGGCATGGCCCGTGAACTCGGTGCCGCACTGGCCCGCTCGGACATGATGGTGATCACCGGCGCCGGGGGCGGCATCATGGCTGCCGCTCACGAAGGTGCCGGCCTGGAACATAGCCTGGGGTTCAACATCACCCTGCCCTTCGAGCAGCATGCCAACCCCACCGTCCAGGGCACGACCAACCTGCTGCCCTTCCACTTCTTCTTCACGCGCAAGCTGTTCTTCGTCAAGGAAGCCGACGCGCTCGTCCTCTGCCCGGGCGGTTTTGGCACGCTGGATGAAGCGCTGGAAGTACTGACACTGATCCAGACCGGCAAAAGCCCGTTGGTGCCCGTGGTACTTCTGGACGCACCTGGCGGCAAGTTCTGGCATGCCGCGCTGGAATTCATCCAGCAACAACTGGAGGAAAACCGCTACATCCTGCCTACCGACCTGAACCTGGTGAAACTGGTCTATACCGCCGAGGAGGCCGTGGATCATATCAACCAGTTCTACAGCAACTTCCACTCAAGCCGCTGGCTCAAGCATCAGTTCGTGATTCGTATGAACCACAAACTCAGTGACCACGCGCTCGAGCACATGCAAGAAGCCTTCGCCGACCTGTGCCTGAGCGATCACTTCCATCAGCATGCGTACAGTGGCGAGGAACACGACGAAGCGCAATTCAGCCACCTGGCTAGGCTGGCCTTCACCTTCAATGCCCGCGATCATGGTCGTTTGCGAGCGCTGGTGGACTACATCAACTTGCCGGAGAACTGGGCGCAGCCACAGTCTCAGGCAACACAGCGCACGCGAGCGCCATCCAGGGTTACGTAAGGCCAAAAAAAACGGCCCGCTATTTAAATAGCGGGCCGTTTCAGTCAATCGTCCATCCCTCGTCCGCTGAACAAGCGGCTGATCATCTCCATGGAGAATCCCCGATACGCCAGGAACCTGCCCTGTTTGGCACGTTCCCGGGCGTCGTTCGGTAAATGCCCAGAGAATTTGCGCCGCCAGGTGTCCGTGAGTTGCTCCTGCCAGTCGATGCCGCTCTCGCGCAAGGCCAGTTCGATGTCGCTGCGTTGCAGGCCACGTTGGCTCAACTCTTCACGAATGCGCAAAGGGCCATAACCGGTACGGGCACGGTAGGAAACAAAGCTTTCGAGGTAACGGGATTCGGACAACAAGCCCTCTTCCGTCAACCGGTCGAGCGCTGTTTCGATCATTTCAGGGAGGGCGCCGCGCTGACGCAGTTTACGCGTCAGCTCAACTCGACCGTGCTCGCGTCTTGCGAGCAGGTCCATTGCGGTTCGCCGCACCGCGACGGGTGTATCCAGTACGGCGGTCATCGATTCAATCAGATATCAGCGTCAGCCAGATCGTCTTCGGTCTCTTTGACCGCAGAGGCTTTGGCGTCCGCTACCGACGAAGGCGACAGCAACTTGTCACGCAGTTGCTTCTCGAGCTTTGCCGCGATTTCCGGATTGTCTGCCAGGAACTTGGCCGAGTTGGCCTTGCCCTGACCGATCTTGGTGCCTTCATAGGCATACCAGGCACCGGACTTCTCGACGAAACCGTGCAGCACGCCCAAGTCGATCATCTCACCGTTGAGGTAGATGCCCTTGCCGTAAAGAATCTGGAACTCGGCCTGACGGAACGGCGAGGCCACCTTGTTCTTCACAACCTTGACGCGGGTTTCGCTACCGACGACTTCATCACCTTCTTTCACCGCGCCAGTGCGACGGATGTCCAGACGAACCGAAGCGTAGAACTTCAGCGCGTTACCACCAGTGGTGGTTTCCGGGCTACCGAACATCACGCCGATTTTCATACGGATCTGGTTGATGAAGATCACCAGGCAGTTGGCGTTCTTGATGTTACCGGTGATTTTACGCAGCGCCTGGGACATCAGACGGGCTTGCAGGCCCACGTGCATGTCACCCATTTCGCCTTCGATTTCAGCCTTCGGTACCAGGGCGGCCACGGAGTCGACGATGATCACGTCAACCGCATTGGAACGCACCAGCATGTCGGTGATTTCCAAGGCCTGCTCCCCGGTGTCCGGCTGGGAAACCAGCAGGTCGTCGACGTTTACGCCCAGCTTGCCGGCGTATTCAGGGTCGAGGGCGTGTTCGGCGTCAACGAATGCGCAAGTCGCGCCGGCTTTTTGAGCCTGGGCGATCACGGACAAGGTCAGCGTGGTTTTACCGGAGGATTCAGGACCGTAGATTTCAACGATACGGCCTTTTGGCAGGCCGCCGATGCCGAGAGCAATGTCCAGACCCAGAGAGCCCGTAGAGATGGCCGGGATCGCCTGACGGTCCTGATCGCCCATACGCATTACGGCACCCTTGCCGAATTGACGTTCGATCTGACCCAGGGCCGCAGCCAAGGCTTTCTTCTTGTTGTCGTCCATTAAAGTCCTCACGTAATCAATAAGGCCTGACGGCCAACACCTGTATAAGTAGCCAGTATTATTCCACAGCGATCCCGGATCGCCTACCCCCGATTTGAGATTTCTTCCGCGGTGTAGCGCAGCAGCCCGTCTAGCGCGGCCTTAACCGTTTGTCGGCGGACCTCGTCGCGGTCACCGGCGAAGTGCTGCACCTCGCTGTACACCCGCTCACCGACGCCCCAGGCCAGCCAAACCGTGCCCACCGGCTTACTCGGTGAACCACCGTCCGGCCCGGCCACACCACTAACCGCCACGGAAAAAAACGCACGGCTTTTGTCCTGCGCGCCTTTGGCCATCGCCTCGACCACCTCGCGACTGACCGCCCCCACCGTGGTGAACAACTCCACCGGGACATTCAGTTGCAGGTTCTTCTGCAGGTTGGAGTAGGTGACATAACCGGCCTCGAACCACGCCGAGCTGCCGGGAATCCGGGTGATCGCCTCGGCAATCCCACCGCCGGTACAAGACTCGGCCGTGGATACGTGGGCGTTGAGAAGCTGCAATTGTCTGCCAAGGTCAGCGGCCAGCTGGGTGATTACTTTCACGGTCATCTCCTGATCGGGCGGTGTGAGGTAAACCGTACACGAGCAGACCGCACTTGCAAGCGACAGGACCGATCAAAATGTAAAGAAACAGAAGCTCTGGAAAAGGCCTATCAGGGAATCAATCTTCGACGTCACCGGACGGAAGATGTCCGATCCCCATACGCCTGGCCATCCAGCGCTCATACAACCCTAGAACCACGTCTGTACCGGCCATCGCCGCTAAACAACCACCCGCACAGGCCGCCCAGATGGAAACATTGGCGGCATGCAGCAGCATGATGACCGAGGCGCCGCAGATCATGCTGGAGCCAGACCGCAGGCCCAGGCGTCGGACAAGGGGCCAGCCACGAACGCCCTCTTTATCGGCACGCCACATTTCACCAGTAACGCCACCAAGCATTGGCAGACTGATGAGCAGCCACAGAGGCATGTCCAGCAATGCATATTGCTCAACGGTCATTTCATGCCTCCTTGAGTGAACGATCACTCCGCGTTCTTGATAGACAGGCAGTAGATTATGCATTAATGCATATTTGGTCAATGCATTACCGCATTGGAAATGATCTGATGTTTTCAGGCACGCGAAAAAAACCCGCTCCGGAAGCGGGTTTTTTATCTGAACGCAAGGGCGTTAGCGGGCGTACATACCCCACCAGAAGACATGGCCGAGGATAACAATCGGCTCCTCTTGGACTTCCTGAAAGGTGTAGTCCTCGTCCGGATGCTCGTCCCGGTTGAAGCTGCGCAAGCGAATCCCCGTCGGCAGGCGATACAGCTGCTTCACCCGCAATTGGCCGTTGTGGTTGATTGCATAAAGGTCGCCATCAATGATGTCGCCAATCCCGCATTTGCCGGCATTGACCCCGACCGTGGCACCGTCGCGCAGCACCGGCAACATGCTGTTGCCACGCACGGTCACGCATTTGGCCTGGTCGAACTGCACACCGTTATGGCGCAGGCTGCGCTTGCCGAAGCGCAGGCTAGAGCGCTCGCTCTCCTCGATAACGAACCTTCCTGATCCGGCTGCCAATTCAACTTCGCGAAGAAAGGGGACCGACACCTCGTCATCATCGACAGGGGTATCGTCGTCCCACAGACTTATATCCTTGAGTTCCGAATGCACTGGAGCGCGCCCGGCATTAACGGCGCAAGAGACGTCCGCGCGGCCACGCAACTGGTCGGTGCTCAAGGAGAAATACTCGGCGATCTTCGAAATATGTTTATCCGAAGGATCGACGATCTTCCCGCTGAGAATGCGCGAGAGCGTGGATTGAGGCACGCCGGTGCGACGGTGAAGCTCCGTGGGGGAGATCCCGTGCTGATCGAGCAATGCTCTTAATACGGTAGATACGTTGCGTTTTTGCATATCTCGCATAGTGCTTGCTCTTCGCGATGAAGACAATGCCGATTTGCATAATCGATACATAACACGTTTTTTGCATCGTAAAAGATGTCACCTGGCCGTGGTGCCTGCGTCGGGCAGACCGCCCATGGTAACCTTGCGCCCATCGCGGAAAAGCCCGGCCATTGCCCCGCTTTTGCCCCACCTCTTTCAACGAGCTTCCTGACAATCCGATGAATAAAGCCGTCTCCGACCTGTCCTCCCACACGCCGATGATGCAGCAATACTGGCGTTTGAAGAATCAGCACCCCGACCAGTTGATGTTCTACCGCATGGGTGACTTCTACGAGATCTTCTATGAAGACGCGAAGAAGGCCGCCAAGTTGCTGGACATCACCCTGACGGCCCGTGGGCAATCGGCCGGGCAAGCGATTCCGATGTGTGGGATTCCTTACCACGCCGCCGAAGGCTACCTGGCAAAACTGGTGAAGCTTGGCGAGTCGGTGGTGATTTGCGAACAGGTCGGCGACCCGGCCACCAGCAAAGGGCCGGTGGACCGCCAAGTGGTGCGGATCATCACGCCGGGAACGGTGAGTGACGAGGCGCTGCTGGATGAGCGCCGGGATAACCTGATCGCTGCCGTGCTGGGTGATGAACGTCTGTTCGGTCTATCGGTGCTGGACATCACCAGCGGTAATTTCAGCGTGCTGGAAATCAAGGGCTGGGAGAACCTGCTGGCCGAATTGGAGCGGGTCAATCCGGTAGAGCTGTTGATCCCGGACGATTGGCCAAAGGATCTGCCGGCGGAAAAACGCCGTGGGGTTCGTCGTCGTGCGCCGTGGGATTTCGAGCGCGACTCGGCGCTGAAAAGTCTTTGCCAGCAGTTTTCCACCCAGGACCTCAAAGGTTTCGGGTGCGAGAACCTGACTCTGGCCATTGGCGCCGCCGGTTGCCTGCTGGCCTATGCCAAAGAAACCCAGCGTACCGCCCTGCCGCACTTGCGCAGCCTGCGCCATGAACGCCTGGACGACACCGTGGTGCTCGATGGTGCGAGCCGTCGCAACCTGGAGCTGGACACCAACCTCGCTGGCGGTCGTGACAACACGCTGCAATCGGTGGTTGATCGTTGCCAGACCGCCATGGGCAGCCGCCTGCTGACTCGTTGGCTGAACCGTCCGCTGCGCGACCTGACCGTTCTGCTGGCACGCCAGACCTCGATCACCTGCCTGCTCGATGGCTACCGCTTCGAAAAGCTGCAACCACAGCTCAAGGAAATCGGCGACATCGAGCGAATTCTCGCCCGTATCGGCCTGCGTAATGCGCGCCCACGCGATCTCGCACGCCTGCGCGATGCCCTCGGTGCGCTGCCTGAACTGCAAGTGGCGATGACCGAGCTAGAAGCCCCGCACCTCCAGCAACTGGCGACGATCACCAGCACCTACCCGGAACTGGCCGCCCTGTTGGAAAAAGCCATTATCGATAACCCGCCTGCGGTGATCCGCGACGGCGGTGTGTTGAAGACCGGTTACGACAGCGAACTCGACGAACTGCAATCGCTCAGCGAAAACGCCGGGCAATTCCTGATCGACCTCGAAGCCCGTGAAAAAGCCCGTACCGGCCTGTCGCACCTCAAGGTCGGCTACAACCGCATCCACGGTTACTTCATCGAATTGCCAAGCAAGCAGGCTGAATCGGCACCGGCCGATTACATCCGGCGCCAGACCCTCAAGGGGGCCGAGCGCTTCATCACCCCGGAGCTCAAGGCGTTTGAAGACAAGGCCCTGTCGGCCAAGAGCCGTGCCTTGGCTCGCGAGAAAATGCTCTACGAAGCACTGCTCGAAGACCTGATCTCGCAATTGCCCCCCTTGCAGGACACCGCGGCTGCGCTGGCCGAACTGGACGTCTTGAGCAACCTGGCCGAGCGCGCACTGAACCTCGACCTGAACTGCCCGCGTTTCGTCAGCGAGCCGTGCATGCGCATCACCCAGGGTCGTCACCCTGTGGTCGAGCAAGTGTTGACCACGCCGTTCGTGGCCAACGACCTGAGCCTGGACGACAACACGCGCATGCTGGTGATCACCGGCCCGAACATGGGCGGTAAATCCACCTACATGCGCCAGACCGCGTTGATCGTATTGTTGGCGCACATCGGCAGCTTCGTACCCGCGGCCAGTTGCGAATTGTCGCTGGTCGACCGCATCTTCACCCGGATCGGCTCCAGCGATGACCTGGCCGGTGGCCGCTCGACCTTCATGGTCGAAATGAGCGAAACCGCCAACATCCTGCACAACGCCACCGAGCGCAGCCTGGTGCTGATGGACGAAGTCGGACGCGGCACCAGCACGTTCGACGGTTTATCCCTGGCTTGGGCCGCCGCCGAGCGCCTCGCGCATCTGCGGGCCTACACGCTGTTCGCCACTCACTACTTTGAGCTGACGGTGCTGCCGGAAGCCCAACCGCTGGTAGCCAACGTGCACCTCAACGCCACCGAGCACAACGAACGCATCGTGTTCCTCCACCATGTGTTGCCAGGGCCTGCGAGCCAGAGCTACGGCCTGGCCGTGGCGCAGTTGGCCGGCGTGCCCAGCGAAGTGATCGTGCGCGCCCGCGAGCATTTGAGCCGCCTGGAAGACACCGCCCTGCCCCATGAAGCGCCGAAACCTGTCAAAGGCAAACCGGCAGCGCCGCAGCAGAGCGACATGTTCGCCAGCCTGCCGCACCCGGTGCTGGATGAGCTGGCCAAACTCGATCTGGACGACATGACACCCCGTCATGCACTCGAAATGCTCTATACACTAAAGACACGGATCTAACGCATAGCCTTGCAAGCTGTTAGAATCTCGCGCGGTTTGGGATGCTGCAGGCTATAGCCTGGCCTGCAGACTATCGCTCCCGAACCATGCGACCCCCACGTGAAGGGGCGCAGCAAGCCGCGCCTGAGGAGAAAATTAGAAATGACCTTCGTCGTCACCGACAACTGCATCAAGTGCAAGTACACCGACTGCGTAGAAGTGTGTCCGGTGGACTGCTTTTACGAAGGCCCGAATTTCCTGGTGATTCACCCGGATGAGTGCATCGACTGCGCACTGTGCGAACCTGAATGCCCGGCTGTGGCCATTTTCTCTGAAGATGAAGTGCCTGCCGGTATGGAAAACTTCATTGCTTTGAACACGGAATTGGCTGAAATCTGGCCGAACATCACCGAACGCAAAGATCCGCTGCCGGATTCCGCTGATTGGGATGGCAAGCCAGGCAAGATCGAACACCTCGAACGCTGATTACCCCCGCGTTCCGAAAAAAGGCCCCACAAGGGCCTTTTTGCTTTTCTGCGGGCAAAAAAAAGGGGCGGTTTGACCCGCCCACATTTTTTCCCTATTCCCTGTGTTCCTTTTCATCGTCCTGATGAACCGCGTCCTGCGATGTCCATTCCCCTCATCCTTGAAGGGCGTGTCTGTCCGTCGACACAACCCCGATACTAGAGCGTTCCCCGCCAAGAGCAATCGCACTCCAGCGTCGGGATAGCTTGTCACACGTCGTTAATCAATTAAAAAACTGTTATTTTTCAATAGGATAAATTCCTACATGGGAAACCATGGCGGACTGCCACCGTGTAAAAATACTGAACACTTACGAAAGAGTAAGCAAAGACTTACAACGCGAGACTACAAACCTGCGCAGGAAGCCCCAGCGCCAAATCCTGGTGGCCCAGATAACAAAAAGCCCCGAAGACTCGGGGCTTTGAGTGGCCTGCTCAAGCGCCGCTTATTGAAACAGCGACTCGCTGGAAAGGCCGTTTTTCTCCAGGATCTCGCGCAGACGCTTCAGGCCTTCAACCTGAATCTGCCTGACCCGTTCCCGGGTCAGGCCGATTTCAAGGCCTACGTCTTCAAGCGTGCTGCTCTCGTGACCACGCAGACCGAAGCGGCGAACCACCACTTCACGCTGCTTGTCCGTGAGCTCGGAGAGCCATTGATCAATGCTCTGGGACAGGTCGTCATCCTGCAGCAGTTCGCACGGATCGGTTGGGCGGTCGTCGGTGAGGGTGTCCAGCAGGGTTTTATCCGAATCCGGACCCAGCGAGACGTCGACCGAAGAAACCCGCTCATTGAGGCCGAGCATGCGCTTGACCTCCGCTACCGGTTTTTCCAGCAGGTTGGCGATTTCTTCGGGTGAGGGTTCATGGTCGAGTTTTTGCGTCAGCTCCCGTGCAGCCCGCAGGTACACATTGAGCTCTTTGACCACATGGATCGGCAACCGGATGGTCCGGGTCTGATTCATGATCGCGCGCTCGATGGTCTGACGAATCCACCAGGTTGCGTAGGTCGAAAAGCGGAAGCCGCGTTCAGGGTCGAACTTCTCCACCGCCCGGATCAGACCGAGGTTGCCCTCTTCGATCAGGTCCAGAAGCGACAACCCACGATTGACGTAGCGCCGGGCGATTTTCACCACCAGTCGCAAGTTACTTTCAATCATGCGTTTGCGCCCGGCCGGATCGCCACTTTGCGAAAGACGCGCAAAATGAACTTCTTCTTCGGGGGACAGCAGGGGGGAAAAGCCGATTTCATTGAGGTACAGCTGCGTGGCATCAAGCGCACGCGTGTAGTCAATGTACTTGTGTTGTTTCAACGACGCGGAGTGTTTGGATTTGGCACGAACGGAAGGTGGAGCCGCCCCTTCATCATTCGACATCGAATCCGTACCGATGCCGGTCTCCATCAGGAGAACCTCATCGTCGATGTCAAACTCCGGCACTTCTTTACTGAGAGCCATTGTTATAGTCCTTTGGTGAGTTCGACCTCAAGCTCAAGCGGCGCCTTTATCCTTGGCAACGCTGGAGCCTGTCCCCTCTACGCGACGGAACAGGCTGGTAGCGATCAACGGCGTGGCAGGAATTGCAGCGGATCTACAGGTTTACCTTGGCGGCGAATCTCAAAATGCAGTTTCACCCGGTCTGTACCCGTGGACCCCATTTCGGCAATTGTCTGTCCGACTTTGACCTGCTGCCCCTCCCGAACCAACAGCCTGCGGTTATGTCCGTAGGCACTGACGTAGGTTTCGCTGTGTTTGATGATGACTAATTCGCCGTAGCCCCTTAAGCCACTCCCGGCGTATACCACCGTCCCATCAGACGCAGCTAAAACAGGCTGTCCCAAATCTCCGGCGATATCAATTCCTTTATTCAAACTACCGTTTGAAGAGAATTTTCCAATCAAAATGCCATTAGATGGCCATCCCCAGCCGGTCGGGGCTGGGCCGGCAAGCGGCAATGGAGCGGGTGCCGGCTTGTTGGCGACGGACGGTACAACCGTCGTTGTGGTCGTGGTGGAACCGTCCACCGGGCGCCGGATGACCGTGGTTTTACTCGAGGATGACGGCGACGAACTGGACGAACTGACCACCGCTGTCGGCGTTGAACCGGTACGGCCATCAAAGCGAATCGTCTGACCCGGGCGGATCGTGTATGGCGCCGGAATGTTGTTGCGCGCCGCCAGGGCCTTGTAGTCCCAGCCGTAGCGGAAGGCGATCGAGAACAGGGTGTCTTTCGGCCGAACCACGTATTGACCGGTTGTCACCGCCGGGCGCTGGGGCGCGGCAGTATTTCGATCGACAACCCGTACGTCGCTGGTTTTGGTGCTGGAACAACCCACCAGCAAGGTGCTCAAGACAAGGCCAGTCACCAGGCGCTGAAAGCTCGTTGTACCCATACGCTGCGCAATGACTGTGAGACTCACCCGCCGCTCCCTTTGTGGTGGCTGAAAATGTGATTTGCCGTGATCCGGCGTGCTGTGTCGCCAGTATAACGGCCCGTGCAGGCTTTACCCTTAATGAAGCGAAATGGCTTTGCGCACACGTTTGCTGTTCGACAAAACAATCCGTTTAACCATTCGACGCCGCTGTAAGACAGAGGCAATCGAAGAGAATTCAGCGCGTCGAAATAAATGCTCAGGCCAGTGGCCCGTTGAGCAAAGGAACGAAGCGCACGTTCCCCAGAACGCGCCTGGAAAAGCCCTGTTCTTCCCGAATGATCAGCAGCAATTGTTGAACTTCACCGGACCCGACCGGAATCACCAGGCGCCCCCCGGGTGCCAGTTGATCGAGCAAGGCCTGAGGGACATCGGTGGCCACCGCCGTCACGATGATGCCGTTGTACGGCGCCAACGCGGGCCAACCTTCCCAGCCATCGCCCCAGCGAAACACCACGTTGCGCAGGTTCAATTCGACCAGGCGTTCCTTGGCCCGGTCCTGCAGCACCTTGATGCGCTCGACCGAAAACACCCGCTCGACCAGTTGCGACAGCACTGCCGTCTGGTACCCGGAACCGGTGCCGATTTCCATCACCTTGTCCAACGGCCCGGCTTCCAGCAGCAACTCGCTCATGCGAGCCACCATGTAAGGCTGGGAGATGGTCTGGTTATGGCCGATCGGCAGCGCGGTGTCCTCGTAGGCCCGGTGCGCCAGTGCCTCGTCGACGAACAGGTGACGCGGTGTACGCCGGATGACTTCCAGCACCTTGGCGTTCGACACCCCCTCCTCATACAGTCGCTGGATAAGCCGCTCGCGGGTCCGTTGCGAGGTCATGCCAATGCCGCGGTGCAGCATGTCGTCTTGTCCACGAGTCATCAGCGCAGCCCCTCCAGCCAACCATCAAGACTTCTGAAGGCTTCATTGAAGGTGCGATCCAGTTGCAGCGGGGTGATCGAAACATAACCCTGCATCACCGCATGGAAATCGGTGCCCGGGCCACCGTCTTCGGCATCCCCGGCAGCCGCGATCCAGTAACCGGATTTGCCACGCGGGTCGACCACCTTCACAGGCGCAGCCGCACGGGCGCGATGCCCGAGACGGGTCAACTGAATGCCGCGAATGTGATCCAGCGGCAAGTTGGGAATGTTCACGTTGAGCACCGTGCGCGGTGGCAGGTCGAGATCGGCGTGGGCCTCGACCAGCTTGCGTGCAAAGTACGCCGCTGTAGGAAGGTTCTCGACCTGGCGTGAGGCCAGCGAGAAGGCGAACGCAGGAAGTTCCAGGAAACGCCCTTCCAAAGCTGCCGCTACCGTGCCGGAATACAGCACATCGTCACCCAGGTTCGCGCCCAGGTTGATCCCGGAAACCACCATGTCCGCTTCACGCTCCAGCAAGCCATTGAGGCCCAGGTGCACGCAATCGGTCGGTGTGCCGTTGACGCTAATGAAACCGTTGGCCAGCGTTTGCGCGTGCAACGGGCGGTCGAGCGTCAGCGAGCTGCTGGCGCCGCTTTTGTCCTGGTCCGGGGCGATAACCACGCATTCGGTGTAATCCGCCAGCGCAGCATAAAGCGCGGCGAGACCGGGTGCGGTTACCCCATCGTCGTTAGAAATCAGAATACGCATGGGCTGTCCGTCTGCCCCACCGGCACCAGATCAACGAGCTCGCGCACCAATACAGTGGCGAAGCATCCGGCCGGCAGGACGAATTCCAGTTGCAGAATGTCAGGCTCGGGATAATGCCACGTCAACCCACCAATGGGCAGCCGCAGGATGCGACGTTCGTGGCTCATACCGGCGTTAATCAACCAATCGCGAAGGTCTGCTTCGCGCGCGGCGATTGCCTGCTCCAGTTCATGGACAGCGCCCGTGGCCGGCGAGTCACCTTCGCCCCACTGTGGCCCTGTCGGGTGCAGGTCGAGAATCGCCAGCCGCGGGTCGCTGCACTCGGCCTCACCGGCCGGGAAAAAACTGCGGCTGTCGGTGAATGCCAGCAAGTCGCCCACCTGAGCACGCTGCCAGGTGCCGTCTGCAACACGCGCGGCCAATACCTGGTTGAACAGAAAACTGCGGGCCGTGGAGAGTAAACGTGAACGCACGTTGCGTTGTTCCGGCAAGGCCTTACGAGCCGCCCAGGCACGGGCATCCACCACGTTACCGCCGTCGTGGCCGAAACGCTGGGCACCGAAATAGTTGGGAATGCCCTGCTTGACGATCAGTTGCAGGCGTTCTTCGATGGCAACCTTGTCGCCGGCAAACTGGGTCAGACGCAAGGTGAAACCGTTGGCCGAGTGAGCACCGCGTTGCAGCTTGCGCTTGTGTCGGCTGGTCTTGAGGATTTTCAGCGTGTCGTTTTCAGCCGCCGACAGATCCGGATCGGCCTTGCCCGGCAGTTGCACGCTGAACCACTGACGCGTCAACGCCTGACGATCCTTGAGCCCGGCATAGCTGACGGTGCGCAAAGGAACGCCCGCCGCCTTGGCAATCCGCCGTGCGGCTTCTTCAGTATTGAGGCCGCGTTTTTCCACCCAGATCCACAGGTGCTCGCCGTCGCCACTCAAGGGAATATCAAGGACTTCATCGACCTGGAAATCTTCGGCGATGGCTTTCAGTACCGCAGTGCCGAGTGGTTCACCGTAGGCCCGCGGGCCGAGCAATTGCAGTTCGTTCATGCGCGCAGCAACAAGGCAACGGAATGCACGGCAATGCCTTCTTCGCGACCGACAAAGCCAAGCTTTTCGGTGGTGGTAGCTTTTACGTTCACTTGATCCAACTCAACTTGAAGATCCGCGGCAATCAGCGCACGCATCGTTTCGATATGCGGAGCCATTTTCGGCGCCTGGGCGACGATGGTGTTATCGACATTGCCGACCTTCCAGCCCTTGGCGTGGATCAGTGCGACGACATGACGCAACAGCGCACGGCTGTCGGCGCCCTTGAATTGCGGGTCGGTGTCCGGGAAATGCTTGCCGATGTCACCCAGCGCAGCAGCGCCGAGCAAGGCATCACTCAAGGCGTGCAGCAGGACGTCACCGTCGGAATGAGCGAGCAGCCCGAAGCTGTGTGCAATACGCACGCCGCCCAGAGTAATGAAATCGCCTTCAGCGAAACGGTGCACATCATAGCCGTGGCCAATACGCATAAAAAAACGCCCCGATTTTTGTCAGGGCGTGATTCTACCTGCTATTGAGTGCCTAGAGCATGCGCGTGATGCCGCAAGTGATCTTCGATGAAACTGGCGATGAAGAAATAGCTGTGGTCGTAGCCTGGTTGCAGGCGCAACGTTAGCGGATGACCGGCCAGCTTGGCCGCCTGTTGCAGGGCCTCAGGCTTGAGTTGGGTCGCGAGGAAATCGTCCCGATCACCTTGGTCGACCAACAGCGGCAGCTTCTCGTCGGCCTCGGCAATCAACGCACAGGCATCCCACTCGCGCCACTTCGAACGGTCCTCTCCCAGATAACGAGAGAAAGCCTTCTGCCCCCACGGGCAATCCATCGGATTGTTGATCGGCGAGAACGCCGACACCGACCGATAGCGCCCGGGATTGCGCAAGGCACAGACCAGCGCGCCGTGGCCACCCATGGAGTGACCGCTGATGCCGCGCTTGTCCGACGCCGGGAAATGGGCTTCGACCAATGTCGGCAATTCCTGCACGACATAGTCATGCATCCGATAGTGCCGCGACCAGGGTTCCTGCGTGGCATTCAGATAAAAGCCAGCACCGAGACCGAAGTCCCAGGCGCCATCCGGATCGCCCGGCACATCAGGACCGCGAGGGCTGGTGTCGGGCGCGACGATGATCAGCCCCAATTCAGCGGCCATGCGCATGGCGCCAGCCTTCTGCATGAAGTTTTCGTCGGTGCAGGTCAGGCCGGACAACCAGTACAACACCGGCAGCTTGCCGCCCTGCTCCGCCTGCGGCGGCAGGTACACGGCGAATACCATGTCGCAGCCAAGCACTTCGGAGCGATGACGATAGCGTTTGTGCCAGCCACCGAAGCTTTTCTGGCAGGAGATGTTTTCCAGGCTCATGGCAGACCTCAGAAATGGATGACGGAGCGGATGCTTTTTCCTTCATGCATCAGGTCAAACGCCTTGTTGATATCTTCCAGACCCATGGTGTGGGTGATGAAGGTATCCAGAGGGATTTCGCCGGTTTCAGCCATTTCCACGTAGCTTGGCAGCTCGGTACGGCCACGCACGCCACCGAACGCCGAACCGCGCCAGACGCGACCGGTCACCAACTGGAACGGACGGGTCGCGATTTCCTGGCCGGCACCGGCAACGCCGATGATCACCGACTCGCCCCAACCCTTGTGGCAGCACTCAAGTGCGGCACGCATCAGTTGCACATTGCCGATGCACTCGAACGAGAAATCGACGCCGCCGTCGGTCATGTCGACGATGACTTCCTGGATCGGACGATCGAAGTCTTTCGGGTTCACACAATCGGTTGCACCCAGCTGTTTGGCGATCTCGAATTTGGCCGGGTTGATGTCGATGGCAATGATCCGCGCAGCCTTGGCTTTCACGGCGCCGATGACGGCGGAAAGACCGATGCCGCCGAGACCGAAAATGGCCACGGTATCACCTGGTTTCACCTTGGCGGTGTTGAGCACTGCACCGATGCCGGTGGTGACGCCGCAACCCAGCAGGCAGACTTTTTCCAGTGGTGCTTCTTTGGCAATTTTCGCCACGGAAATTTCCGGCAGCACGGTGTATTCCGAGAACGTAGAAGTACCCATGTAGTGGAAAATCGGTTGACCCTTGTAGGAAAAACGCGAAGTACCGTCAGGCATCAGGCCTTTGCCCTGGGTCGCACGAATGGCCTGGCAGAGGTTGGTTTTGCCCGACAGGCAGAATTTGCACTGACGGCATTCCGGGGTGTACAGGGGAATTACATGATCGCCGACGGCGACGGAAGTTACGCCCTCGCCGATCGCTTCAACGATCGCCCCACCTTCGTGCCCGAGGATCGACGGAAAGATGCCTTCCGGATCAGCGCCCGACAAGGTGTAGGCATCGGTATGGCATACACCGGAAGCCACCACGCGCAGCAATACTTCGCCGGCCTTCGGCATGGCGACATCGACTTCAACGATCTCCAGAGGTTTCTTGGCCTCGAAGGCAACGGCGGCGCGCGACTTGATCATGGTGATGCTCCAGTGAATAAAAACGAGACAAGGAGTGTAATACATGGCTTTACGATGAATAATCTGGGCAAATGCAAAATATTATTGCTGCACAGGGATAATCATCGATGTCTGAAAATCGCTGGGAAGGGATCGACGAGTTTGTGGCCGTTGCCGAATGCAGCCAGTTCACCGCTGCGGCGGAACGCCTGGGCGTTTCTTCCTCGCACGTCAGTCGACAAATCGTACGCCTGGAAGAGCGCTTGCAGACTCGACTGCTCTACCGTAGTACCCGTCGCGTCACATTGACGGAGGCCGGGCAAACTTTTCTGCAACATTGCCAGCGCTTGCAGGACGGGCGCGAAGAAGCGCTGCGCGCGGTCGGCGACCTGACCAGTGAGCCCAAAGGCATGTTGCGCATGACCTGCGCCGTGGCGTATGGCGAACGTTTTATCGTGCCGCTGGTGACCCGCTTCATGGGCTTGTATCCGCAACTGCGGATCGACATCGAGTTGAGCAACCGCCAACTCGACCTCGTGCATGAAGGCCTTGACCTGGCCATTCGACTTGGCCGCTTGCAGGACTCGAGACTGGTCGCCACCCGCCTCGCACCACGGCGTATGTTTCTCTGCGCATCACCGTCCTACCTTGAACGGTACGGTCGCCCCCACAGCTTGTCGGAATTGAGTCGTCACAACTGCCTCATCGGCAGCTCGGATCTGTGGCAATTGGAGCAGAACGGGCGGGAGTTTTCGCAACGGGTGCAGGGAAACTGGCGGTGTAACAGTGGGCAAGCGGTGCTGGACGCGGCGTTACAAGGCGTGGGGTTATGTCAGTTGCCGGACTATTACGTGCTGGAGCATTTGAACAGTGGCGCGCTGATTTCGCTGCTGGAGGCGCATCAACCTCCGAACACGGCGGTTTGGGCGCTGTATCCGCAGCAACGGCATTTGTCGCCGAAGGTCCGCAAGTTGGTGGATTTCTTGAAGGAGGGGTTGGCGGAAAGACCGGAGTACAGGATTTAAAATCAAAAGATCGCAGCCTGCGGCAGCTCCTACAGGGGGCGCACAACCACTGGATGTATCGGCCCCTGTAGGAGCTGCCGAAGGCTGCGATCCTTTAGCGACGATTAGCCCAACGCTGACGAAGCCACTCGAGATCTTCGGGGCGCGTAACCTTGATGTTATCGGACCGTCCTTCGATCAGGCGCGGCGCCATGCCAGACCACTCCATGGCCGACGCTTCGTCAGTGATCACCGCATCAGCCACCAGACTGTCTGCCAAAGCTCGATGCAACGCACCGAGGCGAAACATCTGCGGCGTATAAGCCTGCCAGATCACACTGCGATCCACGGTTTCGACCACACGCCCGTGTTTGTCGACCCGCTTGAGCGTGTCCCGCGCCGGCACCGCCAGCAACCCGCCAACCGGGTCATCAGCCAGTTCAGCCAGCAACTTGTCGAGATCGTCACGACTGAGATTCGGCCGTGCGGCATCGTGAACCAGCACCCAATCTTCATCATCAGCACCCTGCGCATGCAGGTGCAGCAAGGCATTGAGCACCGACCCGGATCGCTCCGAGCCGCCCTCGACCCGGGCAATGCGCGCATCGCCGGCACACGCCAGATTCGGCCAATAAGGATCATCGACAGCAAGACTGACCACCAGGCCTTTGAGGCCAGGATGATCAAGGAAACAGCCGAGGCTGTGTTCGAGAATAGTGCGTCCGCCCAATTGCAAATACTGTTTGGGACGGTCTGCGGCCATACGGGCACCGACGCCCGCGGCAGGAATCACGGCCCAGAAGGCCGGTAACGAGTGGTTCATTGCGCCAACTGGTAAAGGGTTTCACCGTCCTTGACCATGCCCAACTCATGGCGAGCCCGCTCTTCAACGGTCTCCATGCCTTTTTTCAACTCACTGACTTCAGCGTCCATCACCCGATTACGCTCAAGCAACACCTGGTTCTCAGCTTGCTGATCCGCGATCTGCTGCTTCAGCTCGGCCACTTGCGCCAGACTGCCATTACCCACCCACAGGCGGTACTGCAGGCCAGCCAGCAACAGGAGCAAGACGAGGAACAACCAATTGGGACTGCGCATCGAATATCAGGTATCCAGTGAAAAAAGACAGCCACACCAAAACATGAAGCTACTGATAGCACGAAGCCTGGAAGAACCAGGCTTGTGCTTATAAGGCATCAGATTAGTGGCAAAAACGTCGCTGTAGCGATTTTTCCGACACAATCCGGTGTCTTTTTTACCACGTACTGCTTAACCGCGGAATTCGCTGCGGCCGTTGTACTTGGCTTTGCCGTTCAACTGCTCTTCGATACGCAGCAGTTGGTTGTACTTGGAGACGCGGTCGGAACGGCACAGGGAACCGGTCTTGATCTGGCCAGCCGAGGTGCCCACAGCCAGGTCGGCAATGGTCGAATCTTCGGTTTCACCGGAGCGGTGCGAGATTACGGCAGTGTAACCAGCAGCCTTGGCCATCTGGATGGCTTCCAGGGTTTCGGTCAGGGTGCCGATCTGGTTGAACTTGATCAAAATCGAGTTGGCGATCTTTTTATCGATGCCTTCTTTCAGGATCTTGGTGTTGGTCACGAACAGGTCGTCGCCTACCAGTTGGGTCTTCTCGCCGATCTTGTCGGTGAGGATTTTCCAGCCAGCCCAGTCGGACTCGTCCAGGCCATCTTCGATGGAGATGATCGGGTAACGCTCGGTCAGGCCTTTGAGGTAATCAGCGAAACCTTCAGCGGTGAACACCTGGCCTTCGCCGGACAGGTTGTACTTGCCGTCTTCGTAGAATTCGCTGGCCGCGCAGTCCAGAGCCAGGGTCACGTCGGTGCCGAGTTTGTAGCCAGCGTTGGCCACGGCTTCGGAGATCACTTTCAGTGCGTCTTCGTTGGACGCCAGGTTCGGTGCGAAACCACCTTCGTCACCGACGGCGGTGCTCAGGCCACGGGCCTTCAGCACAGCTTTGAGGTGATGGAAAATCTCGGTGCCCATGCGCAGACCTTCCGAGAAAGACTTGGCGCCAACCGGCTGAACCATGAATTCCTGGATGTCGACGTTGTTATCGGCGTGCTCGCCACCGTTGATGATGTTCATCATCGGAACCGGCATCGAGTAAACACCCGGGGTGCCGTTCAGGTTGGCGATGTGAGCGTACAGCGGAAGGTCCTGGTCCTGAGCTGCTGCCTTGGCCGCAGCCAGGGAAACGGCGAGGATCGCGTTGGCGCCCAGGGAACCTTTGTTTTCAGTACCGTCGAGCTTGATCATCGCCAGATCCAGCGCTTTCTGGTCGCTTGGATCAGAGCCTTTCAACAGGTCGCGGATCGGACCGTTGATGTTGGCTACAGCCTTGAGTACACCCTTGCCCAGGTAACGGCTCTTGTCGCCATCACGCAGCTCGAGCGCTTCACGCGAGCCAGTGGAAGCACCGGACGGCGCGCAGGCGCTGCCGATGATGCCGTTATCGAGAAGCACATCCGCTTCCACGGTGGGATTGCCACGGGAGTCGAGAACTTCACGACCTTTGATGTCGACGATTTTAGCCATTGTTGTAAACACTCCAAAGTTGACGAAAACGACGCAGCTGTAGGAAATCTTCAATCGTCGGCAAGTGAGGTGCAGCGGGCAGTCTTGCAGACGATAAGGCTCAGGCCCGAGGGCCTGAGCGATAAATCGTGCGGTACTTTACCGGAGAAATGAGGATTACGCGGTTTCTACCGTCGGAAAACTCTTCACCAGTTCGTCCAGAGCTTTGAGCTGGGCCAGGAATGGCTCCAGTTTGTCCAGACGCAAGGCGCAAGGGCCGTCGCATTTGGCGTTGTCCGGGTCCGGGTGGGCTTCCAGGAACAAGCCGGCCAGAGACTGGCTCATGCCGGCTTTTGCCAGGTCGAGAACCTGGGCGCGGCGACCACCGGCGGAGTCGGAGCGACCGCCTGGCATTTGCAGCGCGTGGGTCACGTCGAAGAACACCGGGTACTCGAACTGCTTCATGATGCCGAAGCCGAGCATGTCCACAACCAGGTTGTTGTAGCCGAAACTCGAACCGCGTTCGCAGAGGATCAACTGGTCGTTACCCGCTTCCACGCACTTGTTCAGGATGTGTTTCATTTCCTGAGGCGCGAGGAACTGGGCTTTCTTGATGTTGATCACGGCACCGGTCTTGGCCATCGCGACCACGAGGTCGGTCTGGCGCGACAGGAAGGCGGGCAACTGGATGATGTCGCAGACTTCAGCGACGACCGCGGCCTGCTCAGGCTCATGGACGTCGGTGATGATCGGCACGCCGAAGGCTTGCTTGATGTCCTGGAAAATCCGCATGCCCTCTTCCAGGCCGGGGCCACGGTAAGAGGTCACGGAGGAACGGTTGGCCTTGTCGAAGCTGGCCTTGAACACGTAAGGGATACCCAGTTTCTGGGTTACCTTCACGTACTCTTCGCAGACCTGCATCGCCATGTCGCGGCTTTCCAGCACGTTCATGCCACCGAACAGCACCATTGGCTTGTCGTTGGCAATCTCGATATCGCCTACGCGGATGATCTTCTGCGCCATCAGGTTTATGCCTTCTTCTGGTGTTGAGCCAAAGCTGCCTTGACGAAACCGCTGAACAACGGGTGACCGTCGCGAGGCGTCGAGGTGAACTCCGGGTGGAACTGGCAAGCGACGAACCATGGATGATCCGGTGCTTCAACCACTTCAACCAGCGCGCCATCACCGGAACGACCAGAGATTTTCAGACCGGCTTCCATGATTTGCGGCAGCAGGTTGTTGTTCACTTCGTAGCGGTGACGGTGACGCTCGACGATCACGTCCTTGCCGTAGCAATCGTGAACCAGGGAACCCGGCTCCAACAGGCAATCCTGTGCGCCGAGGCGCATGGTGCCGCCCAGGTCGGAGGTTTCGGTACGGGTTTCGACGGCGCCGGTGGCATCTTCCCACTCGGTGATCAGACCCACGACCGGGTGACCGCTTGCACGATCGAACTCGGTGGAGTTAGCGTCTTTCCAGCCCATGACGTTACGAGCGAACTCGATCACGGCCACTTGCATGCCCAGGCAGATGCCCAGGTATGGAACCTTGTTTTCGCGAGCGTATTGGACGGCGGTGATCTTGCCTTCCACGCCACGCAGACCGAAGCCGCCCGGCACCAGAATCGCATCGACGCCTTCGAGCAGCGCAGTGCCCTGGTTCTCGATGTCTTCGGAATCGATGTAGCGCAGGTTGACCTTGGTGCGGTTGCTGATGCCGGCGTGACTCATCGCTTCGATCAGCGACTTGTAGGCGTCCAGCAGCTCCATGTACTTGCCGACCATGGCGATGGTGACTTCGTGCTCAGGGTTGAGCTTGGCGTCGACCACGGCTTCCCACTCGGACAGATCGGCACCGCCGCATTGCAGGCCGAAACGCTCGACAACGAAATCGTCCAGGCCCTGGGAGTGCAGGATGCCCGGGATCTTGTAGATGGTGTCGGCGTCTTCCAGCGCGATCACCGCACGCTCTTCAACGTTGGTGAACTGCGCGATCTTGCGACGCGAAGACACATCGATCGGGTGATCGGAGCGGCAGACCAGCACGTCTGGCTGCAGGCCGATGGAACGCAGTTCCTTGACCGAGTGCTGGGTTGGCTTGGTTTTGGTTTCGCCGGCAGTGGCGATGTACGGCACCAGTGTCAGGTGCATCAGCATCGCGCGCTTGGCGCCAACTTCGAAACGCAACTGGCGGATGGCTTCGAGGAACGGTTGGGATTCGATGTCACCCACGGTGCCACCGATCTCGACCATGGCCACGTCGGCATCGCCTGCACCCTTGATGATGCGGCGCTTGATTTCGTCGGTGATGTGCGGAATCACCTGGATGGTTGCGCCCAGGTAATCACCACGGCGCTCTTTGCGCAGCACGTGCTCGTAGACACGGCCGGTGGTGAAGTTGTTGTTCTGGGTCATGGTCGTGCGGATGAACCGCTCGTAGTGACCCAGATCCAGGTCGGTCTCGGCGCCGTCGTGGGTGACGAACACTTCACCGTGCTGGAACGGGCTCATGGTGCCCGGGTCGACGTTGATGTACGGGTCCAGCTTCAGCATGGTGACCTTAAGTCCCCGCGCCTCCAGGATGGCCGCCAATGATGCCGATGCAATGCCTTTCCCCAATGAAGAAACAACACCGCCCGTGACGAATATGTAGCGCGTCATGAAAAACCCTAGAAGTCTGCGTTAAAGCGGTCCGAGCCGCCGGGGAAAGCGAAGGAAGGCCGAAGCCCCCGATCACCTGCATTAATCACAGTGCACCTTTCAAAAAAACCGCCGCGTTGGGACAGACCGGAAGATGAAACACCGGTACGTTGCTCGCTACACATTTTTTGGAATCGCCCAGCAAAGACTGCTTGGTAATCGGCAACTCCTGCAATTCAGGCGAATCCACAGAAGTTGTATCAAGAAGGGAGCGTAGTCTACCGGAAAGCCCCTTTCAGCTCAAACCTTGATCTTCGTTCAGTGGCTGCCAATGCAGATTCCAGTCACCCGCTACTCCGCCATCCAGGCCCTGAAGGTTCGGTACTGCCAGTAATTGCTCGCCTTTGAACAGCAGCGGCAATCTGCCGCGCACGAATTGCGGCACACCACGCTCGTTAAGCAAACGCTTCAAGTCGCGATGACCACGGCCCGGCAAATCCATGATTTCGCCTCCTTCACGATAGCGGATCTGAAGGGGGCCATCGGGGATTTGCCCGGATAGTGTGAGAACGCCATTATCAGGCAATGCCAGAGGCAGCGCGGGGTCCGGCCACTTGCCTGCGACGGCCAAGGGTTTCAACCAGCCACCAGACAACCACCAGATTCGCCCACCCGCCCGATGCAATTCGCCATCCGCCAATCGCCAGATCGGTCGCGCATCGCCAGTGGCATCGCGCAAATCGTGCCAACCCGACCAGTGGTCACTGTCGGGTAACCTTGTCCGCGGTTCAAGCCAGTGACTCAGTGCATTGCGTTGACGGGCAGCAGAGAGCTTTGCAAGCGCCGCCAGCTCCAGAGACGGTAAACCCAGCCACTCGAAATCACTGGGCGTGCGCGCCTGGTTCAAGTCGATTTTCGCAAGGTCGTCGAGCAAGGTCTGCGCCTCACTCAAATGCGCGGCGCTGCGAGCCATGGTCGCCATCGCCTGCGGCCAGCGTTCGGACAGCACTGGGAACACCTGATGTCGCAGGTAGTTGCGCGAAAACTGCCGGTCCTGGTTGGACGGATCTTCAATCCAGCTCAAATGGTGCTCGCTGGCATAGGCCTCCAGCTCAGCCCTCGTGATATCGAGCAAAGGCCTGATTAAATACCCGCTCCCCAGTGGACGCTGGCGCGGCATGCCCGACAAGCCTTTCACCCCGGCCCCACGCAACAGACGGAACAGCAACGTTTCCGCCTGATCGTCACGGTGCTGCGCGGTCAGCAGCACTTGATTGGTATGAGTCGCCTCGATGAACGCGCCGTAACGCGCGTCCCGCGCCGCGCGCTCAAGGCTGGCGCCGGGTTGCACCTGAACACGAACAACCTGCAGTGGCACACCGAGTGCGTCACAGACCGACCGACAATGTTCCGGCCACGCATCAGCCGCAGCCTGAAGACCATGATGGACATGAATGGCGCTCAGCGCCGGCAGGGATTGGGTTTTTGCGAGGTGAGCAAGAAGGTGCAGCAGGACGGTGGAGTCGAGGCCACCGGAGAAAGCTAGGTGCCAATGGGCAGCATTGCGCCAAGGCTCAAGCGTTAGCAAAAGCCGGGAAGGCAGATCACTCTTCGAAGAATCCATAGAGATTGATCGCTTCTCATAGATCCCTGCAGGAGCTGCCGAAGGCGGCGATCTTTTGACTTTGATTCTAAAAAAACAAGATCAAAAGATCGCCGTCTTCGGCAGCGCCTACAAGGGTGCCGCGAGGTCAGTTAGAGACCGTAGCTCATCAGACGCTCGTAACGACGGTCCAGCAGCGCCTTGTTGTCGAACTTCTTGAGCATCGCCAGTTGCGAGCTCAGTTCGGCACGGATCGAGGCAGCCGCAGCAGCCGGATCACGGTGGGCGCCACCCAATGGCTCGCCGATCACTTTGTCGACGATGCCCAGGCCCTTGAGACGTTCGGCAGTGATGCCCATCGCTTCAGCGGCATCCGGTGCTTTCTCGGCGGTTTTCCACAGGATCGACGCGCAACCTTCCGGCGAGATCACCGCGTAGGTCGAGTACTGCAGCATGTTCAGCTGGTCACAAACGCCGATGGCCAGTGCACCGCCGGAACCACCTTCACCGATCACGGTGGCGATGATTGGGGTTTTCAGGCGGGCCATGACACGCAGGTTCCAGGCGATCGCTTCGCTCTGGTTGCGCTCTTCGGCGTCGATGCCAGGGTAAGCGCCCGGGGTGTCGATGAAGGTCAGGATCGGCATCTTGAAACGCTCAGCCATTTCCATCAGGCGGCACGCTTTGCGATAGCCTTCCGGACGTGGCATACCGAAGTTGCGGCGAACCTTCTCGCGCACTTCACGGCCCTTCTGGTGACCGATGATCATCACCGGCTGATCGTCCAGACGGGCAATGCCGCCGACGATGGCCGCGTCATCGGAGAAGTGGCGGTCACCGTGCAATTCGTCGAACTCGGTGAAGATGTGTTCGATGTAATCCAGGGTGTACGGGCGTTTCGGGTGACGCGCCAGACGTGCGATCTGCCAGCTGGTCAGCTTGCCGAAGATGTCTTCGGTCAGCGTTTTGCTCTTGTCCTGCAGGCGGGAGATCTCATCGCCGATATTCAGCGAATTGTCATTACCGACCAAGCGCAACTCTTCGATCTTGGCTTGCAGGTCGGCGATCGGCTGTTCGAAATCTAGAAAATTCGGGTTCATAGGCGTCCGTCTTGGGTCGAGTCCCAAGTGATCTTGGGCCGGCCGGTTGTCTATTCGCGCCCTACCTTAAGGGAGAGGCGCGCTGAGGTCGAGATTAAAAATTCAGGTTGCGGGCAGGCATTCTGATACTACCTGCCGGTCAACGGTATTGGAGGAAGACGTTGTCTCGCCCGAACTGGTCACGCAAGGCTTGAATCAACGCATCCGCCGGATCGATTCGCCAGCCTTCGCCAAACTGCAGCAAGGCCTTCGCATCAGGGCTGGTGTAGTCCATGGTGATCGGACAGGCACCGCGGTGACGCTTCAACAACTCACCCAGCCAGCGTAGCTGATCGCCCTTGAGATCCTTGGCGTGCAGCTTCAAACGCAGGCTCTCGGCCAGGTTGGTGCGCGCATCTTCCATGCTCATCACCCGCTTGACCCGCAATTTCAGGCCTCCGGAGAAGTCATCGTTGCTGACCTCGCCTTCGACCACCACCATCGCGTCGGTCTGCAACAGCGACTGCGCAGCGTGGAATGCTTCGGAAAACAGCGAGGCCTCGATCCGTCCAGAGCGGTCGTCAAGGGTGATGAACCCCATCTTGTCGCCCTTTTTGTTCTTCATCACCCGCAAGGCGATGATCATACCGGCAACAGTCTGGGTATCGCGGGCCGGTTTCAGATCGATGATGCGCTGGCGGGCGAAACGACGAATTTCACCTTCGTATTCATCAATCGGGTGACCGGTCAGGTACAGGCCAAGGGTGTCTTTCTCCCCTTTCAGGCGTTCCTTGAGGGTCAGCTCCTTGGCTTTGCGGTGATTGGCGTAGACGTCGGCATCTTCTTCGACAAACAGACCGCCAAACAGGTCGGAGTGACCGCTGTCCTGGGTACGCGCCGTCTGCTCGGCGGCCTTGATCGCTTCTTCCATGGCGGTCAGCAGCACCGCGCGATTGCGGTCGATGTTGGCCTGATAGGCTTTTTGCTCATCGTGGAAATACGGGCCAAGACGATCCAGCGCCCCGCTGCGAATCAAGCCGTCGAGGGTCCGCTTGTTGATGCGTTTAAGGTCGACCCGGGCGCAGAAGTCGAACAGGTCCTTGAACGGACCGTTCTGACGCGCTTCGGTAATCGCCTCCACCGGGCCTTCACCCACACCCTTGATCGCACCGAGACCGTAGATGATCCGGCCTTCGTCGTTTACGGTGAATTTGAATTCGGACGTGTTCACATCCGGCGCATCGAGGCGCAACTTCATGGTCCGCACTTCTTCGATCAAGGTCACGACCTTGTCGGTGTTGTGCATATCCGCAGAAAGTACCGCCGCCATGAACGGCGCCGGGTAATGCGCTTTCAGCCACGCGGTCTGGTACGACACCAGGCCGTACGCCGCGGAGTGGGATTTGTTGAAGCCGTAACCGGCGAACTTCTCTACCAGGTCGAAAATGTTACCGGCGAGGTCGGCGTCGATGTTGTTGGTGGCGCAACCTTCAATGAAACCGCCACGCTGCTTGGCCATTTCCTCGGGCTTTTTCTTACCCATGGCTCGACGCAGCATGTCCGCGCCGCCGAGGGTGTAGCCCGCCATCACCTGGGCAATCTGCATCACCTGTTCCTGGTACAGGATGATGCCGTAAGTCGGGGCCAATACCGGCTTGAGGCCTTCGTACTGGTAGTCCGAGTGCGGATACGCCAGTTCGGCGCGACCGTGCTTACGGTTGATGAAGTCGTCCACCATGCCCGATTGCAGCGGGCCGGGACGGAACAGGGCCACCAGTGCGATCAAGTCTTCCAGGCAGTCGGGCTTGAGCTTTTTGATCAGCTCCTTCATGCCGCGCGACTCAAGCTGGAACACCGCCGTGGTTTCGGCTTTTTGCAGCAGTGTGTAAGTCGGTTTGTCGTCCAGCGGGATAAACGCGATATCCAGCGGTGGCTCGTTGACCTTGGCGCGGTCGCGGTTGATGGTTTTCAGCGCCCAGTCGATGATCGTCAGGGTCCGCAGACCGAGGAAGTCGAACTTCACCAGACCGGCGGCTTCAACGTCGTCCTTGTCGAACTGGGTTACCAGGCCATCACCGGCCTCGTCGCAATAGATCGGCGAGAAGTCAGTCAGCTTGGTCGGGGCGATAACCACACCACCTGCGTGCTTGCCGACGTTACGCACAACGCCCTCGAGCTTGCGGGCCATCTCCCAGATTTCCGCAGCCTCTTCATCGACCTTGATGAAGTCACGCAGGATCTCTTCCTGTTCGTAGGCTTTTTCCAGAGTCATGCCGACTTCGAACGGAATCATCTTCGACAGACGATCCGCCAGGCCATAAGACTTGCCCTGCACCCGCGCGACGTCGCGGACCACAGCCTTGGCGGCCATGGAACCGAAGGTGATGATCTGGCTTACCGCATTGCGGCCGTATTTCTCGGCCACGTAGTCGATCACCCGGTCACGACCGTCCATGCAGAAGTCGACGTCGAAGTCGGGCATCGATACCCGTTCCGGGTTAAGGAAACGTTCGAACAGCAGGTCGTATTCCAGTGGATCGAGATCGGTAATCTTCTGGACGTAAGCCACCAGCGATCCAGCACCCGACCCACGGCCAGGACCTACCGGCACGCCGTTGTTCTTGGCCCACTGGATAAAGTCCATAACGATGAGGAAGTAACCGGGAAACCCCATCTGAATGATGATATCCAGCTCGAAATTCAGCCGGTCGACGTAGACCTGACGCTTGGCCTCGTAGTCTTCGGTGGTGTCCTTGGGCAGCAGAACGCTAAGGCGCTCTTCCAGGCCGTCGAACGACACCTTGCGGAAGTACTCATCGATGGTCATGCCATCGGGGATCGGGAAGTTGGGCAGGAAGTGCGTGCCGAGCTTCACATCGATGTTGCAGCGCTTGGCAATCTCAACGGTGTTTTCCAGCGCCTCGGGAATGTCGCTGAACAGCTCGGCCATTTCCTCGGCGCTTTTGAGGTACTGCTGATCGCTGTAATTCTTCGAACGCCGCGGATCGTCAAGGGCGCGGCCCTCACCAATGCATACGCGGGTTTCGTGGGCGGCAAAGTCTTCCTGCTTGATGAACCGCACATCGTTGGTCGCCACCAGCGGCGCGCCGATTTTCTCGGCCAGGGCCACGGCACCGTGCAGTTGCTCTTCATCATTGGGACGATTGGTGCGCTGGATTTCCAGATAGAAACGGTCAGGGAATACCGCCATCCACTCACGCGCCAGGGTTTCGGCTTCGTCCGGATTACCACTGAGCATGGCCTGGCCGATCTCACCTTCCTTCGCCGCCGACAGCATGATCAGGCCTTCATTGGCCTCGGCTACCCACTCACGCTCAATGATGATCGAGCCATTGCGCTGGCCATCAATGAAGCCGCGGGAGATCAACTCGGTAAGGTTGCGATAGCCGACGGCGTTCATCACCAGCAGGCTGATCCGGCTCAACGCGTTGTCCGGATCCTTGTTAGACAGCCACAGGTCGGCGCCGCAGATCGGCTTGATACCGGCGCCCATGGCGTTTTTATAGAACTTGACCAGGGAACACATGTTGTTCTGGTCGGTGACCGCGACGGCAGGCATGTTCATGCCGACCAGGGTCTTGACCAGCGGTTTGATCCGCACCAGACCGTCGACCAGGGAGTATTCAGTGTGCAGGCGTAGATGAACGAATGAAGCCGGCATAGTGATCCTGCGTTAAGTCATGAAAACAACAAGGCCCGGATTGTACCGGGCCTTGGTAGAAAAAATCAGCTTGAGATTAACTCTCGATCAGGCTTTCCCGAGCTTCGTAAGCGAGGCGCACCGGAGCAAACGAACGCCGGTGAATCGGGGTCGGGCCGAGACGGGCGAGCGCTTCCAGATGAACGGGAGTCGGGTAGCCTTTATGGCCACCGATACCGTAACCCGGATAGATCAGTTCGAACGCAGCCATCTCACGATCGCGGCTGACTTTGGCCAGGATCGACGCCGCAGCGATGGCCGGAACCTTGCCGTCGCCCTGCACCACCGCTTCGGCGCGCATCGGCAGTTTCGGGCAGCGGTTGCCGTCGATCATTGCCAGCTTCGGCTGAATATGCAGACCGGCAATCGCTCGCTGCATGGCCAGCATCGTAGCGTGCAGTATGTTCAGTTCGTCGATTTCTTCGACTTCGGCGCGAGCGATGCACCAGCTCAGGGCTTTTTCGCAAATCTCGTCGTAGAGCTTTTCGCGACGGGCTTCCGTGAGTTTTTTCGAGTCGTTCAAGCCCAGGATCGGCCGATTCGGATCGAGAATCACCGCAGCCGTGACCACCGCGCCACAGAGCGGACCGCGGCCCACTTCATCGACACCGGCAACCAACTC
Organism: Pseudomonas azerbaijanoccidentalis; assembly: GCF_019145495.1. Taxonomy (GTDB): domain Bacteria; phylum Pseudomonadota; class Gammaproteobacteria; order Pseudomonadales; family Pseudomonadaceae; genus Aquipseudomonas; species Aquipseudomonas azerbaijanoccidentalis. The sequence continues at coordinate 337,697 of NZ_JAHSTU010000002.1, forward strand.
TTCAACTTCGGCGACCAAGGTGAAATCCAGCCCCATCTGCATGCTTGTCTTACTCATTGTACTTGGCCGATCAGGTTAAGCACGGCATCCGCCGCCTGGTTGGAAGCATCCAGACGCAAGGTCCGGTGAATTTCATCGAAGCCACGGGTCTGCTCTTCGCCACCGTCGATCAGCGGCGACAAGGTCTGGGCCAGCGCCTCTACCGTCGCATCGTCCTGCAGCAACTCGGGCACCAGCAGACGCTGGGCCAACAGGTTCGGCAGGGAGACGTAGGGGCTTTTCACCATGCGCTTGAGAATCCAGAACGTCAGCGGCGCCAGGCGATAAGCCACCACCATCGGCCGCTTGTACAGCAAAGCTTCAAGCGTCGCCGTGCCAGATGCGATCAGCACGGCATCGCAGGCCGCGAGGGCCAGATGCGATTTGCCATCGAGCAAGGTCAGCGGCAGATCGCGCCCGGCGAGCATTTCTTCCAGCTGCGCGCGACGCTGCGGGTTGGCGCAAGGCACGACGAATCGCACGCCCGGACGCAGCGCCCTTAAGCGTTGGGCGGTATCGAGAAACAACGCACCGAGACGCCCCACTTCGCCGCCACGACTGCCCGGCATCAGCGCAACCAATGGCCCGTCAGGCAATCCAAGCTCGGCCCGAGCAGCAGCGCGGTCGGCTTCGAGCGGAATGGCATCCGCCAAGGTGTGCCCGACAAACCGCACCGGAACGCCCTTCTCTTCATAGAATTTGGCTTCGAACGGAAACAGCGTAAGCATCAGATCGCAGCCTTCGCGAATCTTCAGCACCCGCTTCTGCCGCCAGGCCCATACCGATGGGCTCACGTAATGCACGGTCTTGATCCCGGCCTGACGCAGCTTTAGTTCGATATTGAGGTTGAAGTCCGGGGCATCGATACCGATGAACACGTCCGGCTTCGCAGCGATCAGGTCGGCAACCAGCTTCTTGCGACGGGCCAACAACTCACGTAACCGGCCGAGCACTTCCACCAGGCCCATGACCGAAAGGCGTTCCATCGGGAAATACGGGTTCAGGCCTTCGGCCTGCATCAGCGGACCACCGACACCAATGAACTCGACCGCCGGGTGACGAGCCTTGAGCGCACGCATGAGACCCGCGCCAAGAATGTCGCCGGAAGCCTCACCCGCTACCAGCGCAATTCGCAGATTGGCCATGGTTAGCGAGTGATGCCGCGGGTCGAAGACTGGATGGAATCACGGAACAGCGCGACTTCCGGGAACTGCACCGAAGGCTCGGCCAGCTCGGTGAGCGCCTGCTCAACGGTCAAGCCTTGACGGTAAACCACCTTGTAGGCACGACGCAGCGCGTGGATCGCATCCTCGCTGAAACCGCGACGGCGCATGCCTTCGAAGTTCATGCTGCGAGCCTCGGCCGGATTGCCGAACACCGTTACATACGCAGGGACGTCCTTGCCAATGGCCGTGCCCATGCCGGAAAAGCTGTGGGCGCCGATATGGCAATACTGGTGAACAAGGGTGAAGCCGGACAGGATCGCCCAGTCTTCCACATGCACATGGCCAGCCAGCGCTGTGTTGTTGACCAGAATGCAATGGTTGCCGATAACACTGTCATGGCCGATGTGGGCATAAGCCATGATCAGGTTGTGATCGCCCAGGGTCGTTTCCGAACGATCCTGAATGGTCCCACGGTGAATCGTCACGCCTTCACGGATGACGTTGTGATCGCCGATCACCAGGCGGGTTTCTTCGCCTTTGTATTTCAGATCAGGCGTGTCCTCGCCTACCGAGGAAAACTGGTAGATGCGGTTGTGCTTACCAATGCGGGTCGGGCCTTTGAGAATCACGTGCGGCCCGATCACTGTCCCCTCGCCGATTTCCACACCTGCACCGATGATCGACCACGGGCCGACCTCGACGCCGTCGGCCAGTACAGCCGTCGGATCGATGATTGCACGAGGGTCAATCAAACTCATAGTTTGCGTTCCGCGCAGATGATTTCAGCAGAGCAGACTGGCTTGCCATCGACCGAAGCCTGGCATTCGAACTTCCAGATCTGACGCTTGCAGCTCAGGAACTTGGCTTCGAGGATCAACTGGTCACCCGGCAGCACAGGCTGGCGGAAACGCAGTTTGTCGGAACCGACGAAGTAGTAAAGCGTGCCATCGGCCGGCTTCACGTCGAGCATTTTGAAACCAAGGATCCCGGCAGCCTGAGCCATCGCTTCGATGATCAGTACGCCCGGCATGATTGGATGCGCAGGGAAGTGACCATTGAAGAAAGGTTCGTTGATGCTGACATTCTTGTAGGCGCGAATGCGCTTGCCTTCCACATCCAGATCCACGACCCGGTCCACCAGCAGGAACGGGTAACGGTGAGGCAGGTATTCGCGAATCTCGTTGATGTCCATCATTTCGGGGGGAAGCCTATGTAAAGATTGGGAGCGCGCGACTGACGCACACTCCTCTAGCAAATCAAGGACGCAGTCTAGCGGCTGTGCACGCTTGATATGGAAATGGTATCAGCCATCTGATGAAGCATTACCGCCAGGGGTCACTTCCCCTGTTTGCTTTTCCAGCTGTCGCAAACGCCGCGCGATGTCATCGAGCTGACGCAAACGTGCCGCGCTTTTGCGCCACTCGGCCGCTGGCTGCATCGCCGTACCGGATGAATAGGCGCCCGGCTCGGTGATCGAGTGGGTCACCATGGTCATCCCGGTGATGAACACGTTGTCGCAAATATCGATATGCCCCACCAGCCCTACGCCACCGGCCAGCATGCAGTGCTTGCCGATTTTGGTGCTGCCGGAGATCCCCACGCACGCGGCCATGGCGGTGTGATCACCGACCTGGACGTTGTGGGCAATCTGAATCTGGTTGTCGAGCTTCACACCGTTACCAATGATGGTATCGGCCAGCGCGCCGCGGTCGATGGCGGTATTCACGCCGATTTCCACGTCGTCGCCGATCAGAACGCCACCAATCTGGGCGATTTTCTGCCAGATGCCTTTCTCATTGGCAAAGCCGAAGCCTTCGCCACCAAGTACCGCACCGGACTGAATGACCACACGCTTGCCGACACGCACGTCGTGATACAAGGTCACGCGCGGCGCGAGCCAGCCGCCTTCGTCGATCACACTGCGGGCACCGATGAAACAGTGCGCGCCAACGGTCGTTCCGGCAGCAATATGCGCCCCGCTTTCGATGACTGCAAAAGCACCGATACTTGCCGTTGGGTCAACCACCGCATCCGCCGCGATCACCGCCGTTGGATGAACACCGGCGACCGCTTTCGGCTTTGGATCGAACAAGTGGGAAATACGCGCGTAGGCCGCATACGGGTCAGGCACCACAAGTGCATTACCGGAAAAACCTTCGGCATCGGCGGCTTTCAGCAACAGCGCTGCCGCCTGACTGCCTGCCAGGTATTTACGATACTGGGGGTTTGCGAGAAAGCTCAACTGAGCTGGGCCAGCCTCCTGCAAGGTGGCTAGCCCAGTGATTTCTTTCTCCGGGTCGCCACGCAGTGTGGCGCCGAGGAACTCGGCCAATTGGCCGAGCTTTATAGTCGCGGTCATGGATTACTTCAGCTGATTCATGCGCTCGATAACCTGGCGCGTGATGTCGTACTGAGGTTTGACATCAATCACTGCACCACGCTCGAAGACCAGGTCAAAAGCACCTTTCTTGATGACTTCTTCCACAGCGCTATCCAGTTTCGGCTTGAGCTGCTTCAGCATTTCACGGTCGGCAACAGCCTTGGCTTCGTTCAGTTCCTTGGACTGGAACTGGAAGTCACGAGCCTTTTGCTTGAATTCAAGCTCCAGACGCTCACGCTCGCCTTGCTGCATTTTGTCGCCACCGGCCATCAGGCGATCCTGAATACCCTTGGCGCTGCTTTCCAGAGTCTTGAGCTTGGTCAGTTGAGGACCGAACTTCTTCTCGGCATCCACAGCGTATTTCTTGGCTGCATCGGATTCCAGCAGGGCCATCTGATAGTTCAGGACGGCGATTTTCATGTCGGCAAATGCCGGACCTGCTACCAGTACGGAAGCCAGGAGAACCAATTGAGTCAACTTACGCACGATGCACTCCTACAAAATCCATTGTCGTTATCTTGGGTCAAACGCTTAGAACGTCTGACCGAGGGAGAATTGGAACACTTGAGTTTCAGCGTCATCCGGTTTCTTGACTGGCATGGCCAACGCGAAACTCAAAGGACCCAGTGCGGTGACCCAGGTCACACCTACACCCACAGAACTGGCCATGTTGCTCAGGCTGATGTCGTTGCACTTGGTGTTGGACTTCGTGCCATCAACGTTGGTGGTATCCGAGCAAGACGAGTCGAACACGTTACCCACATCCCAGAATACCGAAGTGCGCAGGGAACGTTGATCCTTGACGAACGGCAGCGGGAACAGAACTTCCACACCACCCTGGATCAGGACGTTACCACCGAACGGCAGCGGATCCTGGTCCGGATCGACCGCAGTGCCAGGGTTCTTGCCGGTACTTGGCGTACTGCGAGGACCCAAAGTGCTGTCCTTGAAGCCACGAACCGAGTTGAAACCACCAGCATAGTAGTTTTCATAGAAAGGCAAACCATCGGTCGAACCGTAACCATCGCCATAACCCAACTCGGTATGCAAGCGCATGGTGTAGTTGTCACTCAACGGCTGGAACAACTGGCCACGGTAGTCGAGCTTGAAGAACGACAGGTCGCTGCCCGGCGTCGTGGTTTCCAGCACGAGGCTCTGGGAATGACCACGCGTTGCGAGTACGCCTTTGTTCAGGGTGGACTCGGACCAACCGGCCGAAGCCTTGAAGTTCAGGTACTTGTCGCCTTCCTTGTCAACGAAGTCGAAGATCTCGTCAACGGTGTACACACCGGTCTTGATCTCGTCCTGCTGAGCCGTCAGACCGAAGGTCAGACGCGAAGTCTCGCTGATCGGGTAACCAACACTCACGCCAGCACCCAGGCTGTCTACGGAGTAGCTCGCTACGTCGACGTCGAGGTCATCGTAGTCGGTGGTGCGGTAGAACGCGTTGTAACCCAGGCTCACACCGTCAGCAGTCCAGTAGGGGTCGACATAACCGAAGTTATAGCGGCTCTGGTATTCACTGCGGGTCAGGCCGATGCTGACCTTGTTACCGGTACCGAGGAAGTTGTTCTGGGTGATCGAACCACCGAGGATCAGACCCGCGCTTTGGGCGAAACCGACGCTGGCGGTAATCGAACCGGACGCTTGCTCTTCCACGCTGTAGTTAACGTCAACCTGGTCATCGACACCCGGAACGGCCGGCGTTTCGACGTTGACTTCTTTAAAGAAGCCCAGACGCTCCAGACGGGTCTTGGACTGGTCGATCAGGTAAGTCGAAGCCCAGCCACCTTCCATCTGACGCATTTCACGACGCAGCACTTCGTCTTCGGACTTGGTGTTGCCGCGGAAGTTGATACGGTTCACGTAGGCACGTTTACCCGGATCGACCGCGAAGGTGATGTCTACGGTGTGATCGTCATCGTGAGGCTGTGGCACGCCGTTGACGTTGGCGAAGGTATAGCCTTCGTTACCCAGACGACGGGTGATCAGCTCGGAAGTGGTGGTCATCAGCTTGCGCGAGAACACCTGGCCTTTCTGCACCAGCAGCAGGGACTTGACCTGGTCTTCAGGGACTTTCAGGTCGCCGCTCAGCTTCACATCACGAACGGTGTATTTCTCGCCTTCGTTGATGTTGACGGTGATGTAGACGTGCTTCTTGTCCGGGGTAATGGACACCTGGGTCGAAGCGATATCCATGTTGATATAGCCACGGTCCAGGTAGTAGGAACGCAGGCGCTCCAGGTCACCGGACAGTTTTTCACGAGCGTACTTGTCATCGTTCTTGAAGAACGACAGCCAGTTGGTGGTCTTGAGTTCGAACAGGTCGATCAGGTCGTCATCCGGGAAAACCGTGTTACCCACCACGTTGATGTGCTGGATAGCGGCAACGGTGCCTTCGTTGATGTTGACCTTCAAGCCGACGCGGTTGCGCGGCTGCGGCACCACTTCGGTGTCGACGGTAGCGGAGTAGCGACCCTGGGCGACGTACTGGCGCTGCAGTTCGTTACGCACGCCTTCGAGGGTGGCACGCTGGAAGATTTCGCCTTCGGCCAGACCGGACTGTTTAAGGCCCTTCATCAGGTCTTCGGTAGAGATCGCCTTGTTACCTTCGATCTCGATACTGGCAACCGACGGACGCTCGACTACCGTGATGACAAGGACGTTGCCATCGCGGCCCAGCTGGATATCTTGAAAGAACCCGGTTTTGAACAGCGCACGAGTGGATTCCACCAGGCGACGATCATCCGCCTGTTCACCGACGTTCAACGGCAAAGCACCAAAGACGCTACCCGCGGAGACCCGCTGGAGGCCATTGACGCGAATATCAGAGATAGTGAAGGACTCGGCGTGAACTTCGGCGATCATCAATACGGTGAGAACCGCAGTTAGCAGCAGACGTTTCATGAAGTCCTTTCTTATTCCAACTGGCAATAAACAAACTGCCGCAAAATGCGGCAGATTCGCAATTCAGCGAAGTGTTACAGACGACCCAGATCATTGACCAGAGCGAGCAACATCACTCCGACCACCAAACTGATACCGATCTGTATCCCCCAACCTTGCACCCGATCCGACAAGGGACGACCACGCGCCCACTCGATCAGATAAAACAACAAATGCCCCCCATCCAGCACAGGAATGGGCAGCAAATTCAGAACTCCCAGGCTAATACTCAGATAAGCAAGGAAATTCAGGAAATCAGCAACACCCGACTGGGCCGAAGCGCCCGCCACTTTAGCAATGGTTATCGGTCCACTCAAGTTTTTTACCGAGAGCTCGCCGAACAACATTTTCTTCAGTGAATCGAGGGTCAGCACGCTCATGGTCCAGGTGCGTCGAGCCCCCTCTCCAATCGCGGCCAAAGGCCCGTAGCTGACCTCGCGAATCATCTCCGGTGGCCAGTCGACAGCTTTCACCCCTGCCCCCAGGTAACCGCTCGGTGCCTTGCTCTCGCCACGGGCAGCCAATGTGACCGGGACGTCGATTTGAGCACCATCGCGCTCAACCCGCAGCATGATTTTGGTATCAGGACGCATACGCACGGTATCGACCACTTGCTGCCAGTCATCGAGCGCTTTGCCATCCAGTGCCAGCAGACGGTCGCCCAGCTTCAGCCCGGCAGCCTGCGCCGGACCTTTCGGGTCAAGCTCAGCCAGGATCGGCGGCAGTGCCGGACGCCAAGGGCGAATACCCAGCGAACGGATCGGATCAGGCTCATCAGCACCCTTGAGCCACTTGTCCAGCGCCAGTTCACGGGGCGAATCCATGGAAGAGCCCTGATCGCGCACCAGCACCTGCAATGAACCACTCTCGCCGAGGCGACGAACCAATTGCAAATTGACCGCTGCCCAACCCGAGGTCGGCTCGCCGTCAATGGAAATGATTTCCTGACCCGCGCTCAAGCCGGCCTTGGCGGCGATGCTGCCGGACTCCACGGCACCGATGACCGGGCGTACCTGCTCGCTGCCGAGCATGGCCAACACCCAGAAAAACACCAACGCCAACAGAAAGTTGGCAATCGGCCCGGCCGCCACAATGGCGATGCGCTGGCGAACCGATTTGCGATTGAAGGATTGATCGACCTGGTCAGCCGGCACTTCGCCTTCACGCTCATCGAGCATTTTCACGTAACCGCCCAACGGGATCGCAGCCACCACGAACTCGGTGCCTTGCTTGTCGTGCCAGCGCAGCAGCGGCATGCCGAAGCCTACGGAGAAACGCAGCACTTTGACCCCACAGCGACGCGCGACCCAAAAGTGGCCGAACTCGTGGAAGGTAACCAGCACACCCAGAGCCACCAGGGTGCCGACAATCATATAGAGCGCGCTCATCTACTTTCTCCGCATTCCTGTCCGGTGCTGCATGGCCATCGCATTGCAGCACTTACCGCCCGTGACGACTCAACCATTGTTCGGCCAGCTGACGTGCTTTTGCATCCGCCGTGAACACTGCATCGAGATCATCGACTGCTACCACAGGCTCAAGATTCAATGTTTCCTCGATGATACTCGCGATTTCCGGGTAACGAACCCGTCCGTCGAGAAACGCTGCCACAGCCACTTCATTCGCAGCATTGAGCATGGCCGGAGCACTGTTGCCCGCCTCGGCCGCCTGACGCGCCAGACGCAGGCAAGGGAACCGCTGTTCGTCGGGCGCCTGGAAATCCAGACGCGCGATGGCAAACAGGTCCAGCGGTGGCACGCCCGAATCAATCCGCTCCGGCCAGGCCAAGGCGTTGGCGATGGGCGTACGCATATCCGGATTTCCCAATTGGGCCAGAACCGAGCCATCAATGTAGTCAACCAGCGAATGAATCACGCTTTGCGGGTGAATCACCACCTCGACCTGCGATGGCTTGGCGTCGAACAGCCAACAGGCTTCGATCAGCTCAAGACCCTTGTTCATCATGCTGGCCGAATCGACCGAAATCTTGCGTCCCATCGACCAGTTAGGGTGAGCGCATGCCTGATCAGGTGAAACATGCGCCAACTCCGCCAGGGGCGTCTGTCGGAACGGTCCTCCAGAGGCCGTCAGCAAAATCCGACGTACCCCGACCGAGCTGAGGCCGCGGGCAAAGTCCTGCGGCATGCACTGGAAAATTGCGTTGTGCTCACTGTCGATCGGCAGCAATACCGAGCCACTTTTGCGTACTGCCTGCATGAACAACGCACCGGACATGACCAGCGCTTCTTTGTTGGCGAGGAGGATTTTCTTGCCCGCCTCGACCGCCGCCAGCGTCGGCCGCAAACCCGCAGCTCCGACAATGGCCGCCATGACCGCATCCACTTCAGGGTCGGCAGCGACCTGACACAAGCCCTCCTCACCCACCAGCACGCGGGTCGACAGGCCTGCGGCACGCAAATCATCCTGCAAGGTGCGCGCAGCGCCGGCTTCTGGCACAACGGCAAAGCGCGGGGTGTGACGCACGCACAATGCCAGCAACTCACTCAATCGAGTGAACCCGCTCAATGCGAAAGCTTGATAGCGCTCAGGATGACGAGCGATGACATCAAGGGTGCTCAGACCGATCGAGCCGGTCGCCCCCAAAACGGTAATCTGCTGGGGACGACTCATGGTGCCGCCATCCACAACAGAACGGCGAACACAGGGATGGCTGCGGTCAGGCTATCGATGCGGTCCAGCACGCCACCATGCCCCGGCAGCAGGTTACTGCTGTCCTTGATCCCGGATTGGCGCTTGAACATACTTTCGGTCAGATCACCCACGACCGAAATAAACACGATCAGAGCAGCACCGATCAGGCCTTTAAACAGCTCGGCAACGGTCCAGTCACGAACAAAACCGACAATGACGGTGATGACCAGGCTCAGGACCAAGCCGCCGTACACGCCTTCCCAGCTCTTGCCGGGGCTGACCTGCGGCGCCAGCTTGCGCTTGCCGAAAGCCCGACCGGAGAAGTACGCGCCGATATCGGCACCCCAGACCAGCACCATCACGGCCATGATCAGCCAGTTACCCAACGGGTATTGCTTGATCTGCACCAGACCTTGCCAGGCCGGCAGCAGAATCAACAGGCCGATCACCAATTTGGTCGCCGCAGTGGACCAATGCTCGCTCGAACGCGGATAGGTCAGCACCAGATACGTCGCCACAGCCCACCACAGCACTGAAGCGCCCAACACCCACGGGGCGAGGCCGGGCAGGATGTACATGATAAACAGCATCAACGCGACCACGGCGGCGTAGGTCACACGCACAGACTGAGCGGTGAAGCCCGCCAGACGCGCCCACTCCCAGGCACCAAGGGTCACGACCAGCCCGATGAACAGCGCAAAACCGGAGCCTTCCAGCAGGAAAAACCCACCCAAGGCAATCGGCAGCAGGATCAGCGCGGTGATGATTCGTTGTTTAAGCATTAAACCCGGGCTCCAGCCTCGACCTGCTCGCTCGTTTTACCGAAGCGACGCTGGCGGGATGCGAAATCGGCCAGCGCATTGCGCATGGCATCGTGTTTGAAGTCCGGCCAGAACAGGTCGGAGAAGTACAACTCGGCGTAAGCCAGCTGCCACAGCAGGAAATTGCTGATGCGATGCTCGCCACCGGTACGGATGCACAAGTCCGGCAACGGCAGATCCCCTGTTGCCAGGCAGGTTTGCAGCAAATCCGGGGTGATGTCTTCCGGGCGAAGATGCCCGGCCTGAACTTCCCGCGCCAGGCGCTGAGCGGCCTGCGCGATATCCCACTGGCCACCGTAGTTGGCAGCGATCTGCAGGACGAAACGATTGGCGCCGGCAGTCATGTTCTCGGCTTCACGCATGGCTGCCTGAAGCTCCGGATGGAACCGCGAACGATCACCGATGATACGCAAGCTGATGTTGTTGTCGTTGAGGCGCTTGGCCTCACGACGCAATGCCTTGAAGAACAGATCCATCAGGGCACTGACTTCATCGGCCGGGCGCTGCCAGTTCTCACTGGAGAAGGCAAACAGGGTCAATACCTCGACCCCGGATTCCGCACACACCTCGATGACCGCACGAACGGCATCAACACCCGCTTTATGCCCGGCGACACCCGGCATAAAGCGTTTTTTCGCCCAGCGATTATTACCATCCATGATGATCGCGACATGGCGCGGCACCGCGGAGGGCGCAATCTGCTTGGTCTTTTCCATGAAAACTCGACCCTTATACGGCCATCAGGTCTTTTTCTTTCTGCGCCAAATTCGCATCGATTTCAGCGACGTATTTTTTGGTCAGGTCGTCAATCTCGCCAGTGGCGCGACGTTCTTCGTCTTCGCTGATTTCCTTTTCCTTGACCAGATCCTTGAGCTGGCTGTTTGCATCGCGACGGATGTTGCGCACGGCAACACGAGCGTCTTCTGCAACATCACGAGCCTGCTTGGTGAAGCCCTTGCGGGTTTCTTCAGTCAGGGCCGGCATGGAGATCAGCAGCAACTCACCCAGGTTGGTCGGGTTGAGGTTCAGACCGGCGCTACCGATGGCCTTGTCGACGGCACCCAGCATGTTGCGCTCGAAAGCTACGACTTGCAGGGTACGAGCATCTTTAACAGTGATGTTGGCGACTTGCTTGATCGGGGTGTCGGAACCGTAGTACGGAACCATCACGCCTTCCAGAATGCTTGGGTGCGCCTGGCCAGTACGGATACGGCCGAAGTTGTGCGCCAGCGATTCCACGGATTTCTTCATGCGCTCTTGAGCGTCTTTCTTGATTTCGTTGATCATTGTTGAACTTCCTCGATCAGGGTTCCTTCGGCGCCGCCATGCACGATGTTCAGCAGGGCGCCGGGTTTGTTCATGTTAAATACGCGCAGCGGCATCTTGTGATCGCGGCACAGGCAAATGGCCGTCAGATCCATCACACCCAGCTTGCGATCCAGCACTTCATCGTAGGTCAGATGATCGAACTTCTCGGCGTGCGGGTCTTTGAATGGATCAGCGGTGTAGACACCGTCAACCTTGGTTGCCTTGAGTACGACATCAGCATCGATTTCGATTGCGCGCAGACAGGCGGCCGAATCCGTGGTGAAGAACGGGTTGCCAGTACCGGCCGCGAAAATCACGACCTCCTTGGAGTTCAGGTGACGCATGGCTTTGCGGCGATCGTAGTGATCGGTCACACCCACCATGGAAATGGCCGACATCACGATGGCGGAGATATTGGCACGTTCCAGCGCGTCGCGCATGGCCAGAGCGTTCATCACAGTGGCCAGCATGCCCATGTGGTCGCCCGTGACCCGATCCATGCCGGCCGCGCTCAGCGCCGCACCGCGGAACAGGTTGCCGCCGCCGATCACCAGACCGACCTGGACACCGATGCCGACAAGTTGGCCGACTTCCAGCGCCATGCGATCCAGGACTTTCGGATCGATCCCGAACTCTTCCGAGCCCATCAGGGCCTCGCCGCTAAGTTTGAGTAGAATGCGTTTATAGCGAGCCTGATAACCACTGCCCTGCTGAGCCATTGCGAATCTCTCCTGCGGCGTATTTTAAAAAATTCTTTGCGAGCTGTTTTTCAGCTGGCGTTCACTCTAGCTTGGCGCTGCTTCAGCGCCATCGGAACATGGCTTTGTAAGCCAGTTCCAAATGGAAACCAATTAAAAATTGGTAACCCATCTGAAAAGAGGCTGCGCGCGTGAGCGGGCAGCCTCTTCAGGGCGACAGTTAAAAAACCGTCTTATTGCTTGGCAGCAGCCAGTTGGGCAGCAACTTCTTCAGCGAAGTTGTCCACTGGCTTCTCGATGCCTTCGCCTACTTTGAAGTAGGTGAAGGAAACGATTTCAGCGCCGGCTTTCTTGGCCAGAGCACCAACGGTGACTTCTGGGTTCATCACGAAAGCTTGCTCTACCAGGCTGGCTTCAGCCAGGAACTTGGTGATACGGCCAGCGATCATCTTCTCGACGATTTCAGCTGGCTTGCCTTTCATCTTGTCTTCGTTCAAAGACAGGAATACGGCTTTCTCACGCTCGATGGCTTCTGGCGAAACCTGCGATGGCACCAGGAACTCAGGGTTGCTTGCCGCCACGTGCATGGCGATCTCTTTGGCCAGCTGTACATCGCCGCCCTTGAGAACAACAGCAACACCGATCTTGTTACCGTGCAGGTAGGTACCTACCACGTCGCCTTCAACGCGAACCAGGCGACGGATGTTGACGTTTTCGCCAACTTTGGCCACCAGGGCTTCACGAGCCGATTCCTGAGCGGCGATCAGCGGAGCTGCGTCGGTCAGTTTTTCGGCGAACGCTTTTTCTACGCTGGAAGCAACGAAGTTTTTGAAGTCGTCTTGCAGGGCCAGGAAGTCGGTCTGCGAGTTAACTTCCAGCAGCACGGCTGCCTTGTCGTCAGCCTTGATGGCGATGGCGCCTTCAGCGGCAACGTTGCCGGCTTTCTTGGCAGCCTTGATTGCGCCCGAAGCACGCATGTCATCAATGGCTTTTTCGATGTCGCCGCCAGCCTTGGTCAAGGCCTTTTTGCAGTCCATCATGCCTTCGCCAGTACGCTCGCGCAGTTCTTTGACCAACGCTGCAGTAATCTCTGCCATTTCAAAATTCCTCTTGGATAGGTTATCAACCATTCCACCCGATCGAACGGGCGTTCAATTCTTCCCGAACCACCCTTGCAAGCTGCTGCACGTTACAAATGCTGTAGCTGCGCTGCCGACAAATGGTTTTCGAGGTGGCAAAAAGGGGGCCAAGCCCCCTTTTTGCTTACTGAGTCAACGCCAGGGCGTCAATTACTCAGCTGCAGCTGCCGGAGCTTCTTCAACGAAAACTTCGGTGCCGCCAGCAGTGTTGTTGCGACCACGGATAACAGCGTCAGCCATCGAACCCATGTACAGCTGGATAGCGCGGATTGCGTCATCGTTGCCTGGGATGATGTAGTCAACGCCTTCCGGGCTGCTGTTGGTATCGACTACGCCGATAACCGGGATGCCCAGCTTGTTGGCTTCGGTGATCGCGATGCGCTCGTGATCAACGTCGATAACGAACAGAGCGTCTGGCAGACCGCCCATGTCCTTGATACCACCCAGGGAACGATCCAGCTTTTCCAGGTCACGGGAGCGCATCAGCGCTTCTTTCTTGGTCAGCTTGGCGAAAGTACCGTCTTCGGCTTGAACTTCAAGGTCACGCAGACGCTTGATGGAAGCACGGATGGTTTTGAAGTTGGTCAGCATGCCGCCCAACCAGCGGTGATCGACGTACGGCGAACCGCAACGTGCTGCTTCTTCAGCAACGATCTTGCCAGCGGAACGCTTGGTGCCGACGAACAGAATCTTGTTTTTACCCTGGGCCAGACGCTCTACGAAAGTCAGAGCTTCGTTGAACATTGGCAGGGTTTTTTCAAGGTTGATGATGTGGATCTTGTTACGCGCGCCGAAAATGTATTTACCCATTTTCGGGTTCCAGTAACGGGTCTGGTGACCGAAGTGCACACCGGCCTTCAGCATATCGCGCATGTTGACTTGGGACATGATAGTTCCTTAATAAGTCGGGTTTGGCCTCCACGTATCCCAATGACCAACCAGCAGCATCAGCTGAAGGCACCCAGGTCATCGTGTCGACACGTGTGTGGATTTAGGCTTTTCGGGGCATCCCCGGAAAGCGGCGCATTTTATATCATAGGGCAGGGAAAAACGGAACCCGGATTCTGAAATCCTGGCGACCAAGGGACTGCCGCCCTTGGAATCCGCCCAGAATGCACCATTCTATAGAGAGAAGCGATGCACAGAGGCGCGGATTTGCGCTGATCGTCTGATAGAATCGCGTTTTTCAGGGCTGCGAAGATCGATTGCGCAACGCCCTTTTCGTTAAGAAAGCGCCATCGCGCGTAGAGAGAGCCTGTATGACCGTCACCCTCAAAACCCCCGAGGACATCGCAAAAATGCGCGTCGCCGGCAAACTGGCCGCCGATGTGCTGGAAATGATTGCCGAACATGTCAAACCGGGCGTGACCACCGAAGAACTCGACCGTATCTGCCATGACTACATCGTCAACGAGCAGAAGGCCATCCCTGCCCCGCTCAACTACAAGGGCTTCCCGAAATCCATCTGCACCTCGATCAACCACGTGGTCTGCCACGGGATTCCGAACGAGAAGCCACTGAAGGATGGCGACACCCTGAACATCGACGTGACCGTCATCAAGGACGGTTACCACGGTGATACCAGCCGCATGTTCCACGTCGGCAGCGTGCCGGTCTGGGCCGAGCGCCTGTCGCAAATCACCCAGGAGTGCATGTACAAGGCCATCGAACTGGTCAAACCCGGCTGCCGCCTGGGCGACATTGGTGAAGTGATCCAGAAGCATGCCGAAAAGAACGGTTTTTCGGTGGTTCGTGAATTCTGTGGCCACGGTATCGGCAAAGTCTTCCACGAAGAACCACAGATCCTGCACTACGGCCGCGCCGGCACCGGCATGGAACTGAAGGCCGGCATGACCTTCACCATCGAGCCGATGATCAACCAGGGCCGCGCCGACACCAAAGTGCTGGGTGACGGCTGGACCGCGATCACCAAGGACCGCAAGCTGTCGGCACAGTGGGAACACACCCTTCTGGTCACCGACACCGGTTACGAGATCTTCACCCTGCGCAGCGATGACACCATCCCCCGCGTCTCGGCCTGATCCCTTACCGAACCCAGCCTATAGAAAGGAAAGCCAATCGATGCCGCAGGTGGATCCCGAACTCTTCGACCGCGGCCAGTTCCAGGCTGAACTGGCCCTGAAGGCAAGCCCCATCGCTGCTTTCAAGAAGGCCATCCGCCAGGCCCGCGAAGTGCTCGATGCACGCTTTCGCAGCGGCCGGGATATCCGTCGGTTGATCGAGGATCGCGCCTGGTTCGTCGATAACATCCTGCAAAAGGCCTGGGAACAGTTCAACTGGAGTGAAGACGCCGACATCGCGCTGGTCGCGGTCGGCGGCTACGGTCGCGGTGAACTGCACCCGTATTCCGACATCGACCTGTTGATTCTGCTCGACAGCGCCGACCACGAAGTTTTCCGTGATTCCATCGAGCGTTTTCTGACGCTGTTGTGGGACATCGGCCTGGAAGTCGGCCAGAGCGTGCGCTCGGTCGACGAATGCGCCGTCGAGGCCCGTGCCGACCTCACAGTGGTGACCAACCTCATGGAAAGCCGGACCATTACCGGCCCCGAGCACCTGCGCCAGCGCATGCTGGATGTCACCAGCACCGCGCACATGTGGCCGAGCAAGGAGTTCTTCCTGGCCAAGCGTGCCGAGCAGAAGGCCCGCCACCACAAGTACAACGACACGGAATACAACCTGGAACCCAACGTCAAAGGCTCGCCTGGCGGATTGAGGGATATCCAGACGATTCTGTGGTTCGCGCGTCGCGAGTACGGCACCTTGAACCTGCGGGCTCTGGCCGGTGAAGGTTTCCTGGTCGAAAGCGAAAACGCCCTGCTCGCCTCTTCCCAGGAATTCCTGTGGAAAGTGCGCTACGCCCTGCACATGCTTGCCGGTCGCTCCGAAGACCGCCTGCTGTTCGACCACCAGCGGGCCATTGCCGGGCTACTGGGGTTTGAAGGTGACGACGCCAAGCAAGCCGTCGAAAACTTCATGCAGCAGTATTTCCGCGTCGTCATGAGCATTGCCCAACTCAGCGACCTGATCATCCAGCACTTCGAGGAAGTCATCCTCGCGCCGGAGGACGAAGCGCCGCCACAGCCGATCAACTCGCGATTCCAACTGCACGATGGCTACATCGAGGCGCGCAACGACAACGTGTTCCGGCGTACGCCGTTCGCCATGCTCGAAATCTTCGTGTTGATGGCCCAGCAGCCGGAAATCAAAGGCGTGCGCGCCGACACCATCCGCTTGCTGCGCGAGAATCGTCACCTGATCGACGACGATTTCCGCAATGACATCCGCAACACCAGCCTCTTCATCGAGCTGTTCAAATGCAAGATCGGCATCCATCGCAACCTGCGCCGGATGAACCGTTACGGCATCCTCGGGCGTTATCTGCCGGAGTTCGGCTTCATTGTCGGGCAGATGCAACACGACCTGTTTCACATCTATACGGTCGATGCCCATACGCTGAACCTGATCAAGCACCTGCGTAAGTTGCAGTACACCCAGGTATCGGAAAAATTCCCGCTGGCCAGCAAGCTCATGGGCAAGCTGCCCAAGCCTGAACTGATCTATCTGGCCGGCCTGTATCACGACATTGGCAAGGGCCGACATGGCGATCACTCGGAAATCGGCGCGGTGGACGCCGAGGCTTTCTGCCAGCGCCATCAATTGCCGCTTTGGGACAGCCGCCTGATCGTCTGGCTGGTACAAAACCATCTGGTGATGTCGACCACCGCCCAGCGCAAGGATTTGTCCGATCCGCAGGTGATCCACGACTTCGCTCAGGCCGTGGGCGATGAAACCCGCCTCGACTACCTCTACGTGCTGACTGTCGCCGACATCAACGCCACCAACCCGACGCTGTGGAACTCGTGGCGTGCCAGCCTGCTGCGCCAGCTCTACACCGAGACCAAGCGCGCACTGCGTCGTGGCCTGGAGAACCCGGTGGACCGCGAAGAGCAGATCCGCCAGACCCAGAGCGCTGCACTGGACATTCTGGTGCGTGGCGGGACCGATCCGGATGACGTCGAGCAGTTGTGGGCACAACTGGGCGATGATTATTTCCTGCGTCACACCGCCGGCGATGTTGCCTGGCACAGCGATGCGATCCTCCAGCAACCGGCAGACGGCGGGCCACTGGTGCTGATCAAGGAAACCACGCAACGGGAATTCGAGGGCGGTACGCAGATCTTCATCTATGCACCCGACCAGCATGACTTCTTCGCCGTGACCGTGGCCGCGATGGACCAGCTCAACCTGAACATTCACGACGCCCGCGTCATCACGTCCAGCAGCCAGTTCACCCTCGATACCTACATCGTGCTCGACACGGACGGAGACTCGATCGGTGACAACCCGGCGCGGGTCAAACAGATCCGCGACGGCCTGACCGAAGCCCTGCGCAACCCGGACGACTACCCGACCATCATTCAGCGTCGCGTACCGCGCCAGCTCAAACACTTCGCTTTTGCACCGCAGGTGACGATCCACAACGATGCCCAGCGTCCCGTGACCGTGCTGGAACTGACTGCACCTGACCGCCCAGGCTTGCTGGCGCGGATCGGCACGATTTTCCTGGAGTTCGACCTGTCGCTGCAAAACGCCAAGATCGCCACCCTCGGCGAGCGCGTGGAAGACGTGTTCTTCATTACCGATGCCAACAATCAGCCATTGTCCGACCCGCTGCTGTGCAGCCGGTTACAGGATGCAATCGTCGAGCAGTTGAGCGTCAACCAGGAACCCGATATCAAGCTGTCGCGCATCAGCATTTGAATTAATACCCCCTGTGTAGGAGCCGGTTTGCTGGCGATGGCATCACCCCGGTGTGTCAGGTTGCATCGCAGTGATGCGATCGACCAGCAAGCCGGCTCCTACAGAGTGCAGGTCCTCACATTGAACGAGACACATCGATGAACAACGCTCTGTCCCAGCTCCAGCCCTACCCGTTCGAAAAGCTCCGCGCCCTGCTCGGCAGCGTTACACCCAACCCGGACAAACGCCCGATCGCCCTGTCGATCGGTGAACCGAAGCACCGCTCGCCAAGCTTCGTCGCCGAAGCCCTGGCCAGCAATCTGGAAAAAATGGCGGTGTACCCGACCACCCTCGGCATTCCGGAGCTGCGTCAAGCCATCGCCGCCTGGTGCGAGCGGCGTTTCGGCGTGCCGACCGGCTGGATCGACCCGGCGCGCAACGTGCTGCCGGTCAACGGCACCCGCGAAGCGTTGTTCGCTTTCACCCAGACCGTGGTCAATCGTGGCGATGACGCTCTGGTCGTCAGCCCGAACCCGTTCTACCAGATCTACGAAGGCGCAGCCTTCCTCGCCGGGGCCAAGCCGCATTACCTGCCATGCCTCGACGAAAATGGCTTCAATCCGGACTTCGACGCGGTCTCACCGGACATCTGGAAGCGCTGCCAGATCCTGTTCCTGTGCTCGCCCGGCAACCCGACCGGTGCGTTGATCCCGGTCGACACGCTGAAGAAGCTGATCGCCCTGGCTGACGAATACGACTTCGTGATCGCCGCCGACGAGTGCTACAGCGAACTTTACTTTGACGAACAAACCCCGCCAGCCGGCCTGCTCAGCGCCTGCGTGGAACTGGGTCGCAAAGACTTCAAGCGTTGCGTGGTGTTCCACAGCCTGTCCAAGCGTTCAAACCTGCCGGGCTTGCGTTCGGGCTTTGTGGCCGGCGATGCCGACATCCTCAAGGGCTTCCTGCTGTATCGCACGTACCACGGCTGCGCGATGCCGGTACAAACGCAATTGGCCAGCGTTGCCGCGTGGAACGACGAAGTACACGTGCGCGCCAACCGTGCGCTGTATCGCGAAAAGTATGACGCCGTACTGGAAATCCTCAGCCCGGTGATGGACGTCCAGCGGCCGGATGGCGGCTTTTATCTGTGGCCAAATGTGGCCGGTGATGATGCGGCTTTCTGCCGTGATCTGTTCGAACAAGAACATGTCACCGTGGTGCCAGGCTCTTACCTGTCGCGGGATGTCGATGGCGTTAACCCGGGGGCCGGGCGTGTGCGGATGGCGCTGGTTGCGCCGCTGGCGGAGTGTGTAGAGGCTGCCGAGCGCATTCGCGAGTTTATAAAGAACAGAAGCAACTAATCGCCATAGTTACTTGCACCGCGCAATGCGGTGCAAGTTATTCGACAAACCCAACCGACAAAAACCATTAACTTCAGCAATAAATCGAAACCCCTCACAACTGGACAATTACCCACAACTTTCAATACTTTGACGACTCATTAACAACACAAAAAATACAAAAAATGACCAGTCAATACTATTGCAAAACCATCGCAACAACCGACCCTGTCGACTCTTACTATGCCGCCAAAAACGAACGCGCCGACAATATCCCTGAAGCCAACAGCACAAGAACAAAACGCGGCATTGGCGAGCACACTAAATACTGGGCCCCAGGAAAGACCTTGAAAGTCCTTGTGTGCACTTACGACGAACATTCTTTTCAAGCAGTAAAAAATGCTGCGAATAAATGGTTGCCGTACGTAAACCTGAAATTTGATTTCTTCGAAATGGAGGAAGAGGATATTTATCAATCAGAAGAATTTCTCGGTGACATTCGAGTTGACTTCAATCCGTTATACGACGGAAGTGGCAGCTCAAAATTAGGCACCGACTCACTTACGGGAAGCCCACATCAGGCATCGATGGTACTGGGGACCGACTTTTCTTCTGATAGATTTGAATTTAGAGGTGTTCATGAGTTTGGACACGCTCTGGGATTGCAACATGAACACCAACATCCTGACGCTGGCATCCCATTCGACCGAGAAAAAACATACACCTACTTTGGCCATTTAGGTTTCACCAGGACGGATGTCGAAACCAATGTCTTTGCATTCGAGCGAGTACCTGGCCGAACCTATGAGCCGTACGACAGCCAATCCGTGATGCATTACTCCATTCCTGACTCAATCACCATGGGCGACTGGAGTCATGCAGGAAACACGCAAATCAGCGCTGGCGATATTGCGTTCATGCGAAAAATCTATCCATAAGCTATCGATTGACTGCTGTCTCTTCGACGCAGAGACAGCAGATAACCTTAAAAGTATAAAGCCTGGACGATAACAACAATATTTCGACAAGGAGACAGTCGATGCCCCACCAACACCCCTGCAAAACGATTATTCCTATTGACGAACAGACGTCTTACGAGGCCGCCTTCGACGAAAATCCGGACAACAGACAGACTGTTCATTCTGGCGGCCGAAACAAGCGCGGTGTCGCCACTCATTCAAAATTCTGGGCAAGCCACCGAACATTAAAAGTCGCTTTTATTGATCCACCGTCCCAAGCGCACCGTGAGGCTGCAATCAACGCTATCAAATTGTGGCAGCCCTCCATCAACCTCAAGCTGGCATTTGTCAGCGGTACCGCAGGCGACATTCGAATCACCATGGTTGCCCCGCTCAATTATTCAGCCGTGGGTACGGATGCCACATTACGTGCGCCCCATGAAAACACCATGAATATCGGCACCGACCTGAAACACCCTGGATTTGAATCGGCTGTGCTGCATGAATTTGGCCATGCTTTAGGGCTGGAACATGAGCACCAGCACCCGAAAGCCGACATCCCGTGGGACAAACCGTTTGTCTACCACTACTACCTCACAAGATTTAACTGGTCAAAAGAGGAAGTTGATCACAACTTATTCAACACACTGGAAACGCTCAATACACGCACAACGCCCTACGACAAAACATCGATCATGCACTACCCCATCGCGAATGAATTGACTATTGGTGACTGGAGCGTGGAGAAGAACCACAGCATCAGCCAGAATGATCGCCGACTGATGCGAAAAATCTATCCAAAATCTTTACCATCCGCGTGATACGCATCAATGTATAAAAAGACATGGACGTCCCTATGAAAAATGGAATTTGCACGATAGCCAGAAGCACCGACCCATTTGCCTCATACGAAGCTGCAATCAATGAACGAAGTGACAATGTTAAAAAAAGCACTTCCGCACGCACCAAGCGAAGTGTCGCAGTGCATACAACTTTCTGGGAGCCAGGTCGCACTCTGAAAATAGCGATGTACGACGAAGACCAGAAAACCATCGACAGAGTCAAAAGCATCGCGGGCCAGTGGTTAGAACATGCCAATCTAAGGTTTGAATTCGTTTCAGGAGCAATGGGAGACATCCGTATAAAGATCGCGCCAAGCGAAAGTCGTGTCTCCATCTCTCAACTCGGCACGGATGCACTGGCGCACCCTCCTGAAGAACCCACTATGACAATAGGTTTATCTTTAGAGGATATTGATTTTGAGTTTCATGTACTACATGAGTTTGGTCATGTACTCGGCCTCGACCATGAACATCAGCATCCGGACGCAGACATTCCTTGGGATCTGGACAAGGTCTATGCATGGTACAAAGAGTTTTATAACGTTGAGCGAGAGAGAGTTGACTCAGACGTATTGCCACTACCTCGCTATCCAGATTTCAGCTATGGAGAATATGACCCGTTATCAATCATGCATTACAACATCGATAGCAGAGTCACCTTAAACAACTGGAGCCATCCGGGAAATTATATACTGAGCGAGGGAGACAAAGCAGCAGCGCGCAAGCACTACCCTTACAACACAACATACCTACCCGACATACTGCTTGACTTATTTAACACTCTTAAATCGCCATTCACTGGCCGCTCCCGTTAACCATGCTAAAAAATCCGTCACTCAAAGCCGAGGGAAACGCTTGAAGTACCGCCCTCCTTATTTCACCGCCCCAAGCTTGGCCTCACTCAAATCCAGCTCTCCCAACACCTCACGCAATACGTCATCACCAATCTGGTGATGACGACTGAGGCTATACAACTCCAGGCGCTGCGCCCGCAGCGCCTTCAAACGCAAACGCCTTTCCAGCAAGTCCATCTGAAACGCCAAGGCCTGCGCCTCGGCGGAGTCGTTGAAAACCTCGAGCTGATGTCGGTACTCAGACATGATTCGGGCCTTGAGCTCAGCGGCCAGTGCGGACTGGGCGGCGTCCTGGGGGTTGACCTCTTCTGTCTCCAGCGCATGAATCGCCGCCTCGGCGGTCTTGCGCCAGGCATCGCGCACTTCATTGCGTCGCTTGTCATCCGGACTGGCTTCGATGCCACGCAGCAAAAGTGGCAGCGCGATGCACGCCGCAATCAACGAAAGCAAAATCACCCCGGCCGCGATGAAGATCAGCAAATCACGCTCGGGAAATGCTTCTGACCCCATAAGCATCGGCACCGACATCACACCCGCCAGCGTCACCGCCCCGCGAACGCCGCCGACGGTCAGCAACCAACAGGATCGCGCAGTCGGTACGCGGGTCACTTCACCTTTGCCGCGTAAGCGCCGCAGCAACACCGACAATCGCCAAATGCTCTGCACCCAGACAAACCGCAAGACCAGCAACACCAGGAAAATCGCCACGACATCGAGGCAGCGATAGAGCAAAGTCGGCCACAAAGACGCTTCGTGGCTGACCACCGCTTTGATGATGTCCGGCAATTGCAAGCCCAGCAGCAGGAAGATCAAGCCGTTGAAGGCGAATTCCAGCAACGACCAGACGCTGCGATTGAGCAGGCGGGTGTTGGTCTGGCGCGGCAACAGATCGAGCCAACTCTGCATCATCCCCGCCGCCACCGCCGAGAGAATCCCGGAGGCTCCCACCCGCTCGGCCAGCACGTAAGCGGCGAACGGCAACAGCAACATGAACACCACATGCGTCGCGGGGTCGTCCCAGCCGCGCGCGATCATCCATGCACGCAGCCGCCCGACGAGCCAGCTCAATGCAACACCGATCGCCAAGCCACCGACCGCCACCAGCACGAAGGTGACACTGGCGTTGGCCAGCGAAAACACGCCGGTCACCGCCGCGACCAGGGCGAACTTGAACGTCACCAGACCCGAGGCATCGTTCATCAACGCCTCGCCCTGCAGGATGTGCA
Source organism: Pseudomonas azerbaijanoccidentalis (assembly GCF_019145495.1). Lineage (GTDB taxonomy): Bacteria > Pseudomonadota > Gammaproteobacteria > Pseudomonadales > Pseudomonadaceae > Aquipseudomonas > Aquipseudomonas azerbaijanoccidentalis. The sequence goes on from NZ_JAHSTU010000002.1 coordinate 360,831, forward strand.
TCAACGGTGTCGGCAGCCGATTGCGGGCAATCGCCGAAACCGCCACCGCATCCGTTGGCGACAGCACGGCTCCCAAGGCAAACGCCACCGGCAGCGGCACACCGGGTATTAGCCAGTGAATGAAATAACCCGCGCCGACCACGGTAAACAGTACCAACCCCACGGCCAGCGTCAGGATGGGCCCACGTAAATGCCAGAACTCACGCTTGGGCATGCGCCAGCCGTCGGAGAACAACAGCGGCGGCAAGAACAGAAACAGGAACAATTCGGGATCGAGGGCCACGTGCAGCCCCAGGGTCGGCCAGGCCAGCAAGGCCCCGGCGGCGATCTGGACCAGTGGCAACGGCAGCGGAACCACCCGTCCGATCAGGCGTGAGACGCCGACCAGCATTAACAGGATCAGGACGGTGTAGGCGGTTTGCATAAAGCCAAAATCTCAGACAATCGACAGCGTTGAACTGCCATATTAGCTGCTTAGGATGCATTCGACCGTTGTACCAATGTCGCAGCCCCGCTTGTGGGAGCCCGCCTGCTGGCCCCCACAGGTTTTGCACTGGGAAATCGACCTCAAGCGCCGCGAAACCGTCTGGTCATGGCATAATCCGACACCTTTTTTCTTCAGCACCTGTAAAGGGGGCAATTCCTTGACCGTTTCAAGCAAAACGTTGCACCTTTTCGGCATCAAAGCCTGCGACACCATGAAAAAGGCGCGCACCTGGCTCGATGAACACGCTGTCAGCTATGACTTCCATGATTACAAAGCGGTCGGAATCGACCGTGAACACCTGACCCAATGGTGCAACGAGCACGGCTGGGAAGTGGTGCTGAACCGTGCAGGCACGACCTTTCGCAAGCTCGACGACGAACGCAAAGCCGATCTCGACCAGCCGAAAGCCATCGAACTGATGCTCGCACAACCTTCGATGATCAAGCGCCCGGTGCTCGATCTCGGTGACCGAACCCTGATTGGCTTCAAGCCAGATATCTACGCGGCCGCACTCAAGTAAGCAGCCCGTTTCAATTTGTTAGAGGTATCAACATGTCCACTACCCTGTTCAGCCTGGCCTTTGGTGTCGGCACTCAAAACCGTCAAGGCGCATGGCTGGAAGTGTTTTACGCGCAGCCACTGCTCAAACCGTCGGCCGAACTGGTCGCTGCCGTTGCACCAATCCTCGGTTACAGCGAAGGCAACCAGGCCATCACTTTCACCACCGCCCAGGCTGCACAACTGGCTGAAGCCGTGAAAGGCATCGACGCCGAGCAAGGCAAGCTGCTGACTCGCCTGGCCGAAAGCCACAAGCCGTTGGTCGCGACCCTGTTGGCCGAAGACGCTCAACTGTCGTCCACCCCTGAGGCGTACCTCAAGCTGCATCTGTTGTCCCACCGTCTGGTCAAGCCGCACGGCGTGAGCCTGGCCGGCATCTTCCCGCTGCTGCCAAACGTGGCGTGGACCAGCCAAGGTGCTGCTGACCTGAGCGAACTGGCGGAAATGCAACTGGAAGCGCGCCTGCGTGGCGAGCTGCTGGAAGTGTTCTCTGTGGACAAGTTCCCGAAAATGACCGACTACGTGGTGCCGGCCGGCGTGCGTATCGCTGACGCTGCACGTCTGCGCCTGGGCGCTTATGTAGGCGAAGGCACCACCGTGATGCACGAAGGCTTCATCAACTTCAACGCCGGCACCGAAGGCCCAGGCATGATCGAAGGCCGCGTTTCCGCTGGCGTATTCGTCGGCAAGGGTTCGGACCTGGGCGGCGGTTGCTCGACCATGGGCACCCTGTCGGGCGGCGGCAACATCGTGATCAAGGTGGGTGAAGGCTGCCTGATCGGCGCCAACGCCGGTATCGGTATCCCGCTGGGCGACCGCAACACCGTGGAATCGGGTCTGTACGTGACCGCCGGTACCAAAGTGGCGCTGCTGGACGAGAACAACAACCTGGTCAAAGTGGTCAAGGCCCGTGAATTGGCTGGCCAGACTGACCTGCTGTTCCGTCGCAATTCGGAAACCGGTGCTGTGGAATGCAAAACCCACAAATCGGCGATCGAACTGAACGAAGCGCTGCACGCTCACAACTAAGTGCCGCAGGCACCTGTGGGAGCGAGCCTGCTCGCGATGCTTTTTGGCGGCCTTACGGACGCTATCGCGAGCAGGCTCGCTCCCACAAGGTGTCGTGTACACCCCGCCCATGTTCACCAGGGCTCGATAGCATGATGATTCCCTCTCCCTGGCGCGCCGATTTTCCGGCCATCGCCGCCCTGCAACGGCAAGACCAGACCTATCTGGACAACGCCGCCACTACGCAAAAACCTCAAGCCCTGCTGGATGCCCTGACGCATTACTACGCCAACGGCACAGCCAACGTGCATCGGGCGCAACATTTGCCTGGCGCGCATGCCACCCAGGCGTTCGAGGACAGTCGACGTAAAGCCGCACAATGGCTCAATGCGGGCGACTGCGGGCAGATCATCTTCACCCACGGCGCGACTTCCGCGCTGAACCTCCTGGCCTATGGCCTGGAACACCTTTTCAATCCGGGCGATGAAATTGTCATCAGCGCTCTGGAGCATCACGCCAACCTGCTGCCGTGGCAGCAATTGGCGCACCGTCGCGACCTGAAACTGGTGATCCTGCCGCTGGATACCGACGGCGTGATCGACCTTGAAGCAGCCGCAGGCATGATTGGCACGCGCACACGTCTGCTGGCCGTCAGCCAATTGTCCAACGTGATTGGCGCCTGGCAGCCGTTACCCGAACTGCTGGCGATGGCCAAGGCGCACAACGCCCTGACCGTGATCGACGGCGCCCAAGGTGTGGTCCATGGCCGCCATGACGTGCAGGCACTGGGTTGCGACTTCTATGTATTTTCCAGCCACAAGCTCTACGGTCCCGATGGCCTCGGCGTATTGTTCGGCCGCAATGCAGCGCTGCAACAACTGCGGCCGTGGCAGTTCGGCGGTGAAATGGTGCTGGATGCCAATTACCACGACGCACGGTTTCGCCCGGCGCCTCTGGGTTTCGAGGCCGGGACGCCGCCCATCGCCAGTGTGATTGGTCTTGGCGCGACCCTGGACTATCTGGCCGGGCTCGATCAGGACGCGGTGTGCGCCCATGAGGCCGCCTTGCATGCCTACCTGCTCAAAGGTCTTGAGGCCCGCAACGGCATCCGTTTGCTGGGCAAGCCGCAACTGGCGCTGGCCAGTTTTACCGTCGAGGGTGTGCATAACTCGGACCTGGCGCATTTGCTGACCGAACAAGGGATCGCCGTGCGTGCCGGTCATCACTGCGCCATGCCGCTGCTCAAACGCTATGAATTGGCCGGGGCGATTCGGGTGTCGTTGGCGCTGTACAACGATTCCGAAGACCTTGAGCGGTTTTTTGAGGCGCTGGATCAAGCGCTGGAGTTGTTGCGATGAACTTGCCTGCCGATGCCGTCACCGCGCTCGAAACCTTCGAAGCTGCCGCTGGCTGGGAACAACGCGCGCGCTTGCTGATGCAATGGGGCGAACGCCTGCCCGCATTGAGCGATGCGCAAATGAGCGAGGCCAACCGCGTGCATGGCTGCGAAAGTCAGGTGTGGCTGGTGGGCGAATTGCGCGATGGCCATTGGCAATTCAGTGCCAACAGCGATGCACGGTTGATTCGTGGATTGGTGGCGTTGTTGCTGGCACGGGTTAACGGATTGTCGGCTGTTGAGCTACAGCAGGTGGATTTAGCGGACTGGTTCAATCAGTTGGGATTGGGCCGGCAGTTGTCGCAATCGCGCAGTAATGGCCTCAATGCAGTGCTCCAGCGGATGCGGAGCCTAAGCGACGCGTAGGAGCTGCCGAAGGCAGCGATCTTTTGATCTTTAGCGTTCAACACTGGCACCGAATCAAAAGATCGCAGCCTTCGGCAGTTCCTACGGTTTAACCCGTTCTGCCGGCCGCCGCACACCCGCCACAATCTTATCCACAGCCTTGGTCGCCGCGACCATGCCGAACGTCGCCGTCACCATCATCACCGCGCCAAACCCACCGGCGCAGTCGAGCTTCACGCCATCACCGACAAAACTTTTCTGCAGGCAAATGCTGCCGTCCGGTTTTGGGTAGCGCAGTTGCTCGGTGGAAAACACGCAAGGCACGCTGTAATGACGGGTCACCGTGCGTGAAAAACCGTAGTCGCGACGCAACGTGGAGCGCACTTTCGAGGCCAAGGGATCGTTGAACGTGCGGTTCAGGTCGCAGACCTGGATCAGTGTCGGGTCGATCTGCCCGCCCGCGCCGCCCGTGGTGATGATCTGGATCTTGCGGCGCTTGCACCAGGCGATCAGCGCGGCTTTCGCATTCACGCTGTCGATGCAGTCGATCACGCAGTCGATGTTCGGCGTGATGTATTCGGCCATAGTGTCGCGGGTGACGAAGTCCGGCACTGCATGCACGTTGCAGTCCGGATTGATGCCGCGCAGGCGCTCGGCCATCACTTCGACCTTGGGTTTGCCGACGGTGCTGTCCAGTGCGTGCAACTGGCGGTTGGCGTTGCTGACACAAACGTCGTCGAGGTCGAACAACGAAATCTCGCCTACACCGCACCGGGCCATGGCTTCCGCCGCCCAGGAACCCACGCCACCGACGCCAACGATCGCCACGTGGGCAGCCTTCAAGCGCTCAAGGCCTTCGATGCCATACAAACGGGCGATGCCTGCAAACCGCGGATCTTCTGTACTCATGACCATTACCCTAAAAACCGGCGCGCATTATAGGGCCGTCGGCGGCCAAGAGCATCATTGCGCTATGAACGGGCATCTTCCACGAAAACGACATCGAACGAAGATTTGCCTGACGCGCTCTAACGAAAGAACTTAAACCGACTTGGGTTGCCCAACGTCCGGCATTTCCCTGTGCGCTGTACGTTCAGAGAACCGCCAGTGTAGGATGCGCGCCCCTTGGCGATCGCCAATGTTCTTACTGTTCCACAGCCTTTGGAACCCGAAATAACTATGTCATCGCGTAAATTTGGACTCAACCTGGTGGTGGTGCTCGCCATCGCTGCCTTGTTTACCGGCTTCTGGGCGCTGATCAATCGCCCGGTCACGGCTCCCAACTGGCCTGAGCAGATCTCCGGATTCTCGTATTCGCCGTTCCAGCAGGGCCAGTTCCCACAAAAAGAACAGTACCCGACCGACGATCAGATGCGTCGCGACCTTGAGATCATGAGCAAGTTGACGGACAACATCCGTACTTACTCGGTCGACGGCACATTGGAGAACATCCCCAAGCTGGCGGAAGAGTTCGGCCTGCGGGTAACGCTGGGGATCTGGATCAGCCCTGACCAGGAACGGAACGAGCGGGAAATCACCCGCGCCATCGAAATCGCCAACTCCTCGCGCAGTGTGGTTCGCGTGGTGGTCGGTAACGAGGCGATCTTCCGTAAGGAAATCACTGCCCAGGAACTGAGCGTCTTGCTGGACCGCGTTCGTGCCGCCGTGAAAGTGCCGGTGACCACCTCCGAACAATGGCACGTCTGGGAAGAACACCCGGAACTGGCCAAGCACGTCGACCTGATCGCCGCGCACGTTCTGCCCTACTGGGAATTCATTCCGGTGGACAAGGCCGGTCAGTTCGTCCTCGACCGTGCCCGAGACCTGAAAAAGATGTTCCCGAAAAAACCGCTGCTGCTGTCCGAGGTGGGCTGGCCAAGCAACGGTCGCATGCGCGGTGGTGCCGATGCATCGCCGGCCGATCAGGCGATTTACTTGCGCACTCTGGTCAACAAGCTCAACCGCCAAGGCTTCAACTACTTCGTGATCGAAGCGTTTGACCAGCCATGGAAAGCCAGCGACGAAGGTTCGGTGGGCGCCTATTGGGGCGTGTTCAACGCCGCGCGTCAGCAGAAATTCAACTTCGAAGGCCCGGTCGTGGCGATTCCGCAATGGCGCGTGCTGGCCATCGGTTCGGTGGTATTGGCGCTGCTGTCGCTGACCCTGCTGATGATCGACGGCTCGGCCCTGCGTCAGCGCGGCCGCACCTTCCTGACCTTCATCGCGTTCCTGTGCGGTTCGGTGCTGGTGTGGATCGGCTACGACTACAGCCAGCAATACAGCACCTGGTTCAGTCTGACGGTCGGATTCTTGCTCGCCCTCGGTGCGCTCGGGGTGTTCATCGTGTTGCTCACCGAAGCCCATGAACTGGCCGAAGCCGTGTGGGTGCACAAACGCCGTCGTGAATTCTTGCCGGTGGTGGGCGATTCCACGTACCGCCCGAAAGTCTCGATCCACGTGCCCTGCTACAACGAGCCGCCGGAGATGGTCAAACAGACCCTCAACGCCCTGGCCAACCTCGACTATCCGGACTTCGAAGTCCTGATCATCGACAACAACACCAAAGACCCGGCGGTCTGGGAACCGGTGCGCGACTACTGCAAAACCCTTGGCCCGCGCTTCAAGTTTTTCCATGTCGCGCCATTGGCAGGCTTCAAGGGCGGCGCGCTGAACTACCTTATTCCGCACACCGCCAAGGACGCCGAAGTGATTGCCGTGATCGACTCCGATTACTGTGTTCACCCGAACTGGCTCAAACACATGGTGCCGCACTTCGCCGACCCGAAAATCGCCGTGGTGCAATCGCCGCAGGATTATCGCGACCAGAACGAAAGCACTTTCAAGAAGCTCTGCTACGCAGAGTACAAAGGCTTCTTCCACATCGGCATGGTCACCCGCAACGACCGTGACGCGATCATCCAGCACGGCACCATGACCATGACCCGTCGCTCGGTGCTTGAAGAACTGGGCTGGGCCGACTGGTGCATTTGTGAAGACGCCGAACTGGGTCTGCGCGTGTTCGAAAAAGGTTTGTCGGCTGCGTATTACCACGACAGCTATGGCAAGGGTCTGATGCCCGATACCTTCATCGACTTCAAGAAGCAGCGTTTCCGCTGGGCCTACGGTGCGATTCAGATCATCAAGCGTCACACCGCCAGCCTGCTGCGTGGCAAGGACACCGAACTGACTCGTGGCCAGCGTTATCACTTCCTCGCGGGCTGGTTGCCGTGGGTGGCCGATGGCATGAACATCTTCTTCACCGTCGGCGCGCTACTGTGGTCGGCAGCGATGATCATCGTGCCGCAACGGGTCGATCCGCCACTGCTGATTTTTGCGATCCCGCCGTTGGCGCTGTTCGTGTTCAAGGTCGGCAAGATCATCTTCCTCTACCGTCGCGCCGTCGGCGTGAACCTGAAGGATGCGTTCTGCGCGGCGCTGGCCGGGTTGGCGTTGTCGCACACCATCGCCAAAGCGGTGCTGTACGGTTTCTTCACCAGCAGCATTCCGTTCTTCCGCACGCCGAAGAATGCCGATAACCACGGCTTCTGGGTGGCAATTTCGGAAGCCCGGGAAGAGATGTTCATCATGCTGTTGCTGTGGGGCGCGGCGCTGGGGATCTTCCTGGTGCAGGGCCTGCCGAGCAACGACATGCGTTTCTGGGTGACCATGCTGCTGGTGCAATCGCTGCCGTACGTCGCAGCGCTGATCATGGCGTTCCTGTCGTCGCTGCCAAAACCTGCGGCCAAACCTGAGCCTGCAACAGCATAATCGGTAACGGTTAACGTCAAACGGCGGCCTTCGGGCCGCCGTTTTGCTTTAGAATGACCGCCTTTTTCAATGCCAACAAACTCGGTAGGAGCTGCCGCAGGCTGCGATCTTTTGATCTTGCTGTAGATTTCATGAAACAAAATCAAAAGATCGCAGCCTGCGGCAGCTCCTACAGGTTTACCGTGCGCACCCGGAGTTATTACATGACGGCCCACGCCGACCTTTCGCCGACCCTTCAACTCGCCATCGACCTGATCCGCCGTCCGTCCGTGACGCCGGTCGACGCCGATTGCCAGAAGCAGATGATGCAACGCCTGGGCGATGCCGGTTTTGCACTGGAGCCAATGCGCATCGAGGATGTGGATAACTTCTGGGCCACCCACGGCAAACACGACGGCCCGGTGCTGTGCTTCGCCGGTCACACCGACGTGGTGCCGACCGGTCCGGTAACCGCTTGGCAGATCGACCCGTTCAACGCGGTGATCGACGAACACGGCATGCTCTGTGGCCGTGGCGCAGCGGACATGAAAGGCAGCCTCGCCTCGATGACCGTGGCCGCCGAGCGCTTTGTCGCCGACTACCCGGATCACAAGGGCAAAATCGCGTTCCTGATCACCAGCGACGAAGAAGGCCCGGCACACCACGGCACCAAGGCTGTGGTTGAGCGTCTGGCCGCGCGCAACGAGCGACTGGACTGGTGCATCGTCGGCGAACCATCGAGCACCACGCTGGTGGGCGACGTGGTCAAGAACGGCCGTCGCGGCTCCCTCGGCGCCAAACTGACCGTGCGCGGCGTGCAAGGTCACGTGGCCTACCCGCACCTGGCGAAGAACCCGATCCACCTCGCCGCCCCGGCCCTGGCCGAACTGGCCGCCGAGCACTGGGACCACGGCAACGATTTCTTCCCGCCGACCAGCTTCCAGATCTCCAACGTCAACTCCGGCACCGGTGCAACTAACGTCATCCCGGGCGATCTGGTGGCGGTGTTCAACTTCCGCTTCTCCACCGAATCCACCGTTGAAGGCCTGCAAAAGCGCGTTGCCGACATCCTCGACAAGCATGGCCTGGACTGGCACGTCGACTGGGCATTGTCCGGCCTGCCGTTCCTCACCGAGCCGGGCGCACTGCTCGACGCGGTGTCGTCGAGCATCAAGGACATCACCGGTCGCGAAACCAAAGCGTCCACCAGCGGTGGCACCTCCGATGGCCGCTTCATCGCGACCATGGGCACGCAAGTGGTTGAGCTGGGGCCGGTCAACGCGACCATCCACCAGGTCAACGAGCGTGTACTGGCAGCCGACCTCGACGTGCTGACCGAAATTTACTACCAGACCATGATCAAGTTGCTCGCCTGATGCTTGCCTGCCCGATCTGCAGCGAACCGCTGAGCGCGGTGGACAACGGCGTGGGCTGCCCCGCCGGGCACCGTTTCGACCGTGCGCGCCAGGGTTACCTGAACCTGTTGCCGGTGCAGCACAAGAACAGCCGCGACCCTGGGGATAACCAGGCAATGGTCGAAGCCCGCCGTGACTTCTTGAATGCCGGCCACTATGCGCCGGTGGCAAAGCGCCTGGCGGAATTGGCCGCGCGTTATGCGCCGCAACGCTGGCTCGACATCGGTTGTGGCGAGGGTTACTACACCGCGCAGATCGCAGATGCCTTGCCGGAAGCCGATGGCTACGCCCTGGACATTTCCCGGGAAGCGGTCAAACGCGCCTGCAAACGCAATCCGCAACTGACCTGGTTGATCGCCAGCATGGCCCGCGTGCCGCTGGCTTCCGGCAGTTGCCAGTTCCTGGCGAGCGTTTTCAGCCCGCTGGACTGGGACGAGGCCAAGCGCCTGCTCAGCGTCGGCGGCGGCTTGATGAAAGTCGGTCCGACCAGTGGCCACTTGATGGAACTGCGCGAGCGGCTGTATGACGAAGTTCGCGAGTACATTGACGACAAGCATCTGGACCTGGTTCCGGAAGGCATGACGCTGGCGCACAGCGAGACGCTGACGTTCAAACTGACACTGGACAAACCGCAAGACCGCGCCAACCTGCTGGCCATGACGCCCCACGGCTGGCGTGCCAGTGCCGAGCGTCGTGCAGCGGTGATCGAGCAGGCCGAGCCGTTCGAGACCACCGTGTCGATGCGCTACGATTATTTCGTTCTTCAATAACTTTTGGTTCCGGGCGAATGCCCGGTGCCGGCTAAATCCGCGAATGGATTTTTCAGACACGCAGTGAGGACATCCATGCGCCAACCCGATATCGAGATTTACCTGAAGGACGCCGACGTCGACCACAAAGCCATTTCCGCATGGCTTGGTGCGGCATTGGGTCCGTGCACCGACTGGGTCCAGAAAGGCCAGACCTACAAGTGCAAGGCGGGCAACGTTCCGGTGACCTGGTTACCGAAAGCCGTAGGAAAGTGGAACAGCCTGTACCTGGAAAGCGACCAGACCCCGTGGGACGACGACATCGCCTGCGCCCGCGCCGCGTTTGCCGCGCTGAACGTTGAAGTGCGTTGTGCGCCGGGTACCTGGGTCGAGGAAGAAGGCGAAGAGACGGCGGATCGCTGGATTCGTATCAGCGCCGATGGTGAAGAAGAAATCACCTGGAAAACCGCATAAAAGCAAAAAGATCGCAGCCTGCGGCGGCTCCTACAAGGTTATGTGTACACCTGTAGGAGCTGCCGCAGGCTGCGATCTTTTGATCTTGAAGGTTACAGACCTACAACATCCTCAGCCTGCAACCCCTTCTGCCCTTCCACCACCGCGTACTCAACCTGCTGACCCTCGGTCAGCGAACGGTGGCCCTCACCGCGTATCGCGCGGTAATGCACAAACACATCCACCCCGTCTTCGCGCTGAATGAAGCCGTAGCCCTTGGCGTCGTTGAACCACTTCACATTGCCGGTTTCACGTGTTGCCATTTGTTCATACTCCCTTTTTATTATTGATCGGGCTTTTCGCAGGAAAGCCTCGGGAACGTCAGCCTGCACATACCGGCCCCATGAGGGCGACGGCCACAGAGCGCCGAGTATATGTCAGGCGTTAAAACTCTCAACAGAGTTTACTTGCGGGCTTTTTTGCCGATTTTCGGCGAATCCGGCACACTATCGGCGCCCCAAGCAATTGCTTGGTTTTACTCACTCACGCAGAAGCCGTATGACCCGCTCCCCGTTCCGCCGTCTTGTGTTTGGCACCTTGCGCCGACTGTTGTACCTCTGGGTTCGCTCCGAGACGATCAACCAGTCGTCGTTCACCCTCAACCTCGACCGCAGTCGTCCGGTGTTCTACGTCCTGCAAAACCCCTCGCTGACCGACCTCGCCGTGGTCGACACCGAGTGCAGCAAGGCCGGCCTGCCGCGCCCGGTACTGCCGGTGTCCGTGGGTAATCTGCTGGAACCCGCTGCGTTCTTCTACCTGACTCCCGACCCGGACTGGCTCGGCCGCCAGGACAAACGCGGCGCTCCGCCGACACTGACCCGCCTGGTCAGCGCCTTGAGCCAGAACGCCGCCGAAGATGCGCAGATCATTCCGGTCAGCGTGTTCTGGGGCCAGTCGCCGGACAGCGAAAATAGCCCGTGGAAACTCCTCTTCGCTGATAGCTGGGCCGTCACCGGCCGTCTGCGTCGCTTGCTGAGCATCATCGTCCTGGGACGCAAGACCCGCGTGCAGTTCTCCGCGCCGATCCACCTGCGCGAGCTGATCGAACACAACAAGGGCCACGAGCGCACCGTGCGCATGGCCCAGCGCATCCTGCGGGTGCACTTTCGCAACCTGAAGGCCGCGGTGATCGGCCCGGACATTTCCCACCGCCGCAACCTGGTCAAAGGCCTGCTCAACCAGCCACAGGTCAAACAAGCGATCCTCGACGAAGCCGAGCGCGAGAACATCTCGCCGGAAAAAGCCAAGGCCCAGGCCCTGCGCTATGGCAACGAGATCGCTTCGGACTACACCTACACTGCGATCCGTTTTATGGAAGTGGTGCTGAGCTGGTTCTGGAACAAGATCTACGACGGCATCAAGGTCAACCACATCGAAGGCGTGCAGAAGGTCGCTCAGGGTCACGAAGTGATCTACGTGCCATGCCATCGCAGCCACATCGATTACCTGCTGCTGTCCTATCTGCTGTTCCGTAACGGCCTGACCCCACCGCACATCGCCGCTGGCATAAACCTGAACATGCCGGTGATCGGCGGCCTGCTGCGTCGTGGCGGTGCCTTCTTCATGCGCCGCACGTTCAAGGGCAACCCGCTGTACACCTCGGTGTTCAACGAATACCTGCACACCCTGTTTACCAAAGGTTTTCCGGTGGAGTACTTCGTCGAAGGTGGCCGTTCGCGCACCGGGCGCATGCTGCAACCGAAGACCGGGATGCTGGCGATCACCCTGCGTAGCTTCCTGCGTTCGTCGCGCATGCCGATCGTGTTCGTGCCGGTTTACATCGGTTACGAGCGCGTGCTGGAAGGCCGGACCTACCTCGGCGAATTGCGCGGTGCGGCGAAGAAGAAAGAGTCGATCTTCGATATTTTCAAAGTCATCGGCGCGCTCAAGCAGCGTTTCGGTCAGGTGGCGGTAAACTTCGGCGAGCCGATCAAACTGGCGGAATTCCTCGACAGTGAGCAGCCGGACTGGCGCGAACAGGAACTCGGCCCGCAGTTCAAACCGGCCTGGCTCAACGAAACCACTAACCGTCTCGGCGAAAAGGTCGCGCAGCATCTGAACGAAGCAGCGGCAATCAACCCGGTCAACCTCGTCGCGCTGGCGCTGCTGTCTACCAGCCGTCTGGCTCTGGATGATCGCGCCATGGCACGCGTGCTCGACCTGTATCTGGCGCTACTGCGCAAAGTCCCGTATTCGCCGCACACCACCTTGCCGGAAGGCGATGGCCGCACGTTGATCGAACACGTGAAGGACATGGATCTGCTGTCCGAGCAGAGCGATGCCCTGGGCAAGATTCTGTATCTGGACGAACAGAACGCCGTCCTGATGACCTACTACCGCAACAACGTTTTGCACATCTTCGCCCTGCCGGCGCTGCTGGCGAGTTTCTTCCAGAGCGCCTCGCGCATGAGCCGCGAACAAATCCTGCGCTACACCCGCGCGCTGTATCCGTACCTGCAAGCCGAGTTGTTCGTTCGCTGGTCGCTGGATGAACTGGATGCGGTGATCGATCAATGGCTGGAAGCCTTCGTCGAACAAGGCCTGTTGCGTTTCGAAAACGACGTGTACCTGCGCCCGGCACCGAGCTCGCGGCATTTCGTGCTGTTGACGCTGCTGTCGAAAAGCATCGCCCAGACCTTGCAGCGCTTCTACATGACCGTATCCCTATTGCTCAACAGCGGCCAGAACAGCATCAGCGCCGAAGAGCTGGAAGACCTGTGCACGGTCATGGCCCAGCGCCTGTCGATCCTGCACGGCCTCAACGCCCCGGAATTCTTCGACAAGAGCCTGTTCCGTCACTTCATCCAGACCCTGCTCGACCTCGACGTGCTCAAGCGCGATGAAGCGGGCAAGCTCAGCTATCACGAACTGCTCGGCGAACTGGCCGAAGGTGCAGCCAAACGGGTTTTGCCGGCGGATATTCGCCTGTCGATCCGTCAGGTGGCGGTGCATCGCAGTGAAGACGCCGCCGATCAACCCGAACCACCGACCCAGACCGTCTAAATTGATCAGGGCACCCGTCGTTTAGGGGTGCCCCTCGATACGGAGATCTTCCGATGAAAAAACTGTCCCTCATTGCCGCTGCGGTGCTGCTCACAGCCTGCCAGCATCCGACACCAGCACCCAAGGCTTCCCTCGACGGCGAAGTCTTTTACCTGCAACGCATCGCGCTGCCACCGAACGCGGTGCTTAGCGTCAGCCTGCAAGACATCTCGCTGGCCGATGCCCCGGCGAAGGTCATCGACGAACAGCGAGGCACCGTCAAAGGTCAGGTACCCTTGGCGTTTCATCTGAGCTACGACCCGTTAAAGGTCGAGCCCAACCACCGTTACTCGGTCAGTGCCCGCATTGAAGTCGACGGTCAGTTGATGTTCATCACCACCGAAAATCATGCCGTGCGACTGGACGGTTCCGATCCACAGCCAGTGAAGGTCCGTGTCGACCCGGCCCGCTGAGTGTCTTTTTCGATAAAGGAAGTTGCCATGTTCCGCCCTACCCTACGCGTCGCCGGCCTGTGTGCAGGTTTGATGATTTCCGCCAGCGCCCTAGCGCTGTCCCTCAGCGACCTGTCACAAAAAGACGCCACCGGCGGGCTCAAGGACGCTTTGACCCAAGGCGCACAACTGGCCGTGAAACAACTTGGCACCCCGGGTGGTTTCAGCAACAACCCGGATGTGAAAATCGAACTGCCGGGCAAGTTGGGCAAAGTCGCCAGCAAAATGAAACAGTTCGGCATGGGTGACCAGGTCGATCAACTGGAAACCAGCATGAACAAAGCCGCGGAAACCGCCGTGACCCAGGCCCAGCCGATCCTCGTGGATGCGGTGAAGAAAATGTCCGTAGAAGATGCCAAGGGCATCCTCAGCGGCGGCAACGATTCGGCGACCCAGTACTTGAACAAAACCAGCCGTGAACAGATCCGCGCCAAGTTCCTGCCGATCGTCAAACAAGCCACCGATCAGGTCGGGTTGGCCAAGCAATACAACACGTTTGCCGGTCAGGCAGCGACCATGGGCGTGGTCGATGCGAAGAACGCCAACGTCGAAAACTACGTGACTGAACAGGCGTTGAATGGCTTGTTCGAAATGATCGGTAAACAGGAAGAAACCATCCGCCAGAACCCGGCGGCTGCGGCGACCAGTTTGGCGAAGAAGGTGTTTGGCACGCTCTGATCACAACACAAAACCTGTAGGAATGAGCCCGCTCGCGATTGCGGTGTGTCAGTCAACGTTCAAGTCGACTGTCATGACCTCATCGCCAGCAGGCTGGCTCCCACAATGGTTCAAGACACGGAAACCGACCGCAAAAAATACACCCACTCCCGCCCCATCTTGCGCATCTCAAACAACTTCAGCGCCACCAACCCATTCAACGTGGCCGACGCCGTGTTGTACGAACACCCCAGATTCTCCTTCACATTGTTCACCGTAAACTCCTTGGCCATTCCGCTTTTGGCCACTTGAAACAACGCCCGTTGTTTCTCGCTCAACTGGTCGAGAAAACCACTCTCACGCAACCAGAGATCAAATTGTTCGGCATCGATGAGGCTTTTGCGATAAGCCTCGGTGAACCGATCGACCGCCCTCAATACGATCGAACACTGGAAATCGATGAAGTACGTCAAGTCCAGATCATCCGCCTCGGTATCCAGATAAGAGCGGCCGTACTTCACTGGAGCTTTGCGCAGCAGGATGCTGATGGCGATATAGCGGAACGCCGAAAAATCATTCTTGAACATGAACCAATAGAACAGTGCCCGTGCGACCCGGCCGTTGCCATCGCGGAAAGGGTGTTCGTAGCCCAGGGCAAAATGCAGCGCGAAGCCTTTGATCAAAGGATGCAGGTAATCCGAATGATGGGGGCTGGCATGTAATTGATTGATCCACTCCACCAACACCTGCAGACGTGACACAAGACCAACAGCAGGCGGCGGCGTATGAACAGTGTTGCCCTCGCCGTCCTGCACCACTACATCATCATTGCGCCTGAAGGCTCCCGGCGAATACCGCGCATCATCGATACCCTCGACACCCACACGATGCATCTGCGCGATCAACTCAACGCTCAGAGGCTCATATCGTTGTTCCCAGGCGAAGTTCATCATCTTGAAATTGCCGATCACCATCCGCTCATCCACTGTGCGCGGCAGGCGATGAAGCTTGAGCATGTCCTTGGCAACACGTGTCGTGGTGGCTGCGCCCTCAAGTTGGCTGCTGCTGATGGCTTCGTCTTCGATCAGGTCATCGAGCAAGTAACTGAAATGCGCCCGCTCGCCGATCTGGCCGGTCATGTACTCAAGTACAGCGGTTGTCGTTTGCCGGTCTACCGCAGAAATAGCTTTCTGCGCTTGCGGCGTCAGCACAAATTGCAACCACCGAGGCGGTTCTCCCAAGGGTAAAAGCTTAAGGTACTGCGCAGTGCGGGCTTTCTTGACCAAGGCCCAACACAGGTTCGAATCCAGCCCAGGCGCCCAGCGATAACGCAACGCATCGAATGGCAGATACCGCCCCTGATCATCCAGAGGTTTAAGCAGAGCGAGATAGTCCGACAGGCGTTCCTTGTTCGGTGACTGCCCGAGCCGATCAAATACCGGGTCGGATCTTCCCCGCAATGTGGGTGGGTTTTTCATCGGGGTTGTCTCGAATGCCTGAGAACCGAATTGACAATGGCAGTTAAAGGCTAGAGATCGTCCTTCTGACGGACAACCTGAAAGTGTTGTGGGAATGGTCTGAATGTTTGATTGGGCAATAAACATTGTTGGCTGTCAGGCCGTCATCGCCAGCAGGCTGGCTCCCACAATTGGTATCGGTAAATCTGCTGAAAATTGATTGGCTGTCAGGCCGCCATCGCCAGCAGGCTGGCTCCCACAATTGGTATCGGTAAATCTGCTGAAAATTGATTGGCTGTCAGGCTCCCACAGAAAAGCAAAGCGGCGTACACCCCTGCTCTTCCCCACTCCACAGGCCGAGCGTTAGCTCGCCTGCCGCTCTTGATCCACCCGCCCCATCGGCAGGCTGAGTGGAGGCATTTATCCGGGGGGGAGGCGCGCAGCGCCGTGCGGCGAAGCCGCACACATCGAGAGGAGGTTGAAGCGAAGCCAACCGGAGGCGATGCCCCCGGATGAATGCCGGAGCGAAGGAACACCGAGCCTTAGCGAGGGGCCGTACGTAAGGGGCGAGCGTTTTTTTGGTTACTTTTTTTAGGCGCTTGTAAAAAAAGTGACTCGCCGTAAGGGCGAAACCCTAAGCCGCCGTTACCGCAGCAACGGATATGTACTCAACCACCCCACAGCATGGTCGGCCCAGAGGCCGCCAAGTCAAACGCTCTCTTTCTTAACCCGAAACCAGGCAGCATAAAGAGCCGGCAAAAACAGCAACGTCAACGCCGTCGCCACAATCAACCCCCCCATGATCGCCACCGCCATCGGCCCGAAAAACACACTGCGCGACAGCGGAATCATCGCCAGCACCGCCGCCAGCGCCGTCAACACAATGGGCCGGAACCGCCGCACCGTCGCCTCGATGATCGCCTGCCAAGGCTTGAGCCCCGCCGCGATATCCTGCTCGATCTGGTCCACCAGAATCACCGAGTTACGCATGATCATCCCTGACAACGCGATGGTCCCGAGCATGGCCACGAAGCCAAACGGCTGACGGAACACCATCAAGAACAGCGTCACCCCGATCAGCCCCAACGGCGCCGTCAGAAACACCATCGCCGTGCGCGAAAAGCTGCGCAATTGCAGCATCAGCAAGGTCAACACCACAACGATGAACAACGGCACCCCGGCCTTCACCGAATTCTGCCCACGGGCGGAATCCTCGACCGTACCGCCGACATCCAGCAAATAACCGTCCGGCAATTCAGCGCGGATCGGATCAAGCGTCGGCATGATCTGCTGCACCAGCGTCGCCGGTTGCTCCTTGCCATAAATGTCGGCACGAACGGTCACGTTCGGCAAGCGGTTACGGTGCCAGATCACGCCCTCTTCAAAGCCGTACTCCAGCGTCGCAATCTGCGAAAGCGCCACGCTGCGACCGTTGTCGGTCGGCACCGCCAGGCTAGGCAGCAACGACAGCTCGGTACGCTCATGCAACGTGCCGCGCAGCAGGATCTCGATCAACTCGTTGTCTTCGCGGTACTGGCTGACACTGGAACCGGTCAGTGAGCTCTGCAAAAACTTCGACAGATTTGCGGTACTCACGCCAAGTGCCCGAGCGCGGTCCTGATCGATGTTCAGGTACACGACTTTGCTCGGCTCTTCCCAATCCAGATGCACATTGACCACATGCGGGTTCTCACGAACCTTGGTCGCGACTTTACGCGCCAGCGCCCGAACTTCTTCGATGTGTTCGCCCGTCACCCGGAACTGCACCGGGTAACCCACTGGCGGGCCGTTTTCCAGACGCGTGACCCGCGAGCGCAAGACCGGGAATTGCTCGTTCAGCGTGGCAATCAACCAGGTGCGCAGGCTCTCGCGCTCCTCGATGGTTTTCGCCAACACCACAAATTGGGCGAAGCTCGCGGCAGGCAGCTGCTGATCCAGCGGCAGGTAAAAGCGCGGCGAACCGGTGCCGACATAAGCCACGTAATTGTCGATGCCGGCTTTGTCCTTGAGCAGCGCTTCGAGGCGTTTGACCTCATCGGCGGTGTTGCTCAGGGACGCGCCTTCAGCCAGTTTCAGGTCGACCATCAACTCCAGTCGGCCGGATGCCGGGAAGAACTGTTGCGGCACAAAACGGAACAGCACGATGGAAGCAATGAACAGCACCACGGTGGCGGTGATCACTGTTTTACGCCAGCGCACGCACCATTCCACCAGGCGTCGAACACGCTGATAAAACGGAGTCGCGTAAGGGTCGGGTTGGCCGGCACCGTGTTTGGCGGCATGAATTTTCGCCAGGTCCGGCAGGAGTTTTTCCCCCAGATACGGCACGAACAACACCGCTGCCACCCACGACGCCAACAGCGCGATGGTGACCACTTCGAAGATCGAACGGGTGTACTCGCCAGTGCCCGATTGCGCCGTGGCAATCGGCAGGAAACCGGCCGCGGTGATCAGCGTACCGGTGAGCATCGGGAACGCGGTGCTGGTCCAGGCGTAGCTGGCGGCTTTGATCCGATCGAAGCCCTGCTCCATTTTGATCGCCATCATTTCTACGGCGATGATCGCGTCGTCCACCAACAGGCCCAAGGCCAGTACCAATGCGCCGAGGGAAATCTTGTGCAGGCCGATGCCCAGGTAATACATGCAGGCGAAGGTCATCGCCAACACCAGCGGAATCGCCAGCGCGACCACCATGCCGGTGCGCACACCGAGGGAGAAAAAACTCACCAGCAATACAATCGCCAGCGCTTCCACCAGCACCTGGACGAACTCGCCGACACCGGTTTTCACCGCGGCGGGCTGATCGGACACCTTGCGCAGTTGCATGCCGGCCGGGAGGTTTTTCTGGATGCGGTCGAACTCGACTTCCAGCGCCTTGCCCAGCACCAGAATGTCGCCACCGTCCTTCATCGCCACCGCAAGACCAATGGCGTTTTCAGCCATGAAGCGCATGCGCGGTGCCGGTGGATCGTTAAATCCACGGCGCACATCGGCCACATCGGAGATGCGGAAGGTCCGGTCACCGACCCGTATCGGGAAGTTTTTTATCTCATCGACAGTCTGAAAATTCCCCGAGACCCGTAGCTGCAATCGCTCGCTGCTGGTTTCGAAGAAGCCAGCGGTGGACACCGCGTTCTGTTCTTCAAGCGCCTGCTGCACCGCCGCCAACGGCAAGCCGAGGGTGGCGAGTTTGACGTTGGAGAGTTCGATCCAGATTTTTTCGTCCTGCAGCCCGAGCAGTTCGACCTTGCCGACATCCTTGACCCGTTGCAGCTGGATCTGGATGCGGTCCGCGTAATCCTTGAGCACGGCGTAGTCGAAACCATCGCCGGTCAATGCGTAGATGTTGCCGAAGGTGGTGCCGAATTCATCGTTGAAAAACGGCCCCTGAATGCCCGGTGGCAAGGTATGGCGAATGTCGCTGACCTTCTTGCGCACTTGATACCAAAGCTCCGGGATATCCACCGAGTGCATGGAGTCACGGGCAATGAACGTGACCTGGGATTCGCCCGGTCGGGAGAACGAGACGATGCGTTCGTACTCGCCGGTTTCCATCAGTTTCTTTTCAATGCGCTCGGTGACCTGGCGCGAGACTTCCTGCGCGGTCGCCCCCGGCCAATTGGTTCGAATCACCATGGCCTTGAAGGTAAAGGGCGGGTCTTCGCTCTGGCCAAGCTTGGTGTAGGACAGTGCGCCGACGATTGCCAGCAAAAGCATCAGGAACAGTACGATCTGGCGATTGCGCAGCGCCCAGGCGGAAAGATTGAAACCCATCGGGGATTACTCCTTGTCCGCCAGATTGACCACGCGGTTGGAACGATCCACCGGGCGCACTTGTTGCCCGTCGAGCAGCACATGGACGCCGGCGGCCACTACCCAGTCGCTGGCGTTGAGGCCTTCGAGCACCGGGACAGTTTTCTCGCCGAAGGCTCCGACCCGCACCGGGGTCCTCTTCAAGGTGTTGTTGGCGCTGACGACCCAAACATAAGTCACGCCGTTTTCTGCCGTCAGTGCAGAAAGCGGCACTGACAACGGCACCGCTTCGGCGGTCTGCACGAACACCCGGGCGCTCTGGCCAAGTTCGGCCGCGACCTTGCCACCGGTGAATGCGATGCGAGCGGCGAAGGTGCGGGACTTTGGATCGGCCGCAGGCGACAGTTCACGAATACGCCCGGCGAGACGCTGATCCGGTTGCGTCCACAGTTCCACCGCCACTGGCTGACCCACCTTGAAACGGCCAAAGCTCTGTTCCGGCAGGCTGATCAAGACTTCTCGCTCGCCATCGGTGGCCAGGGTAAACACCGTTTGCCCTGCTGCGACGACTTGCCCGACTTCCACCGCACGCTTGGCCACGACGCCGTCCTGCGGCGCACGCAGTACCGCGTAGCTGGCCTGATTGGACGACACGTTGAGTTCGGCTTTGATTTGTTTGAGACGCGCTTCACCGGAGCGGTAAAGGTTTTCGTGATTGTCGTACTGCGAGCGGCTGACCAGCTGACGATCCATCAGGGTTTTGTAGCGATCACGCTCGGCACGCACCATGTTCAGGTTGGCTTCGGCGGCAGCGACCTGGGCGCGGGTGGCCTCCAGTTGCAGGCGCACGTCCTGGGGATCGAGTTCGGCCAGCGGTTGATCGGCCTTGACCCGCTGCCCTTCATCGACCAGTCGTCGGCTGACTTTGCCGCCGATGCGAAACGCCAGATCCGGCTCATAGCGGGCACGGACTTCACCGGGATAGCTTTCCATGGCCTGCGCCGAGGGCTCTGGCTGGATCACCATGGCCGGTCGCACGCTGACTTGCGGCGCCTCTTCGTGACCACACGCAGTCAATAAAAACGCCAGGGTGACTGGCAATGCGAGGGGCAAGGCATAGCGGAACATGGTGAAGGACCTTTCGCTAATGGTGCTTGGAATAATTATACTGGCGAGTATGTTATTAATACCAAACTCACCAGTCCAGTAATAAAAGCGAATATGCCGAACAATCCTTCAGCACCCAATGGCCCTGGCAGACCCAAGGATTTGGTCAAGCGCCAGGCCATTCTCGATGCGGCGAAAACGCTGTTTCTGAGTAAGGGTTATGCCAACACCAGCATGGATGCCGTCGCAGCCGAGGCCGGGGTGTCAAAGCTGACGGTCTACAGCCATTTCAACGACAAGGAGACGCTGTTCTCCGCCGCCGTCATGGCCAAGTGCGAAGAACAACTGCCGACGCTGTTTTTTGAACTGCCGGAAGGTGTGGCGGTGGAACCCGTGCTGTTGAACATCGCGCGCGGGTTTCATCATCTGATCAACAGTGACGAATCGTTGAACCTGCACCGTTTGATCATGGCGCTGGGCAGCCAGGACCCGAAACTCTCACTGATCTTCTTCGAAGCCGGGCCTCAGCGCATGCTGGACGGTATGGAACGCTTGCTGAGCAAGGTCAATGAAAGCGGCGTGCTGAGCATCGACAAACCCCGCAATGCGGCAGAACACTTCTTCTGCCTGCTCAAGGGCGCGGCGAATTTCCGGCTGCTGTTTGGCTGTGGCGAACCGCTGGATGACGAGGCCGCCGAGAGTCATGTGCGGGAAGTGGTGGAGTTGTTTATGCGGGCTTATCGGCCTGAGTGAGCCTGATGGGCTTGTTGTGTCTGAACAGGCGCTATCGCTGGCAAGCCAGCTCCCACAGGGTCCGGGGTGATCTCATTTCTTGAGCCCAACACAAAACCTGTGGGAGCGGGCTTGCCCGCGATGGCGGCGACTCGGTCTTACGGCTTGAGCGCCTTTTTCGGATAAATATCATACCGACTGGACTTGCCATCCAGCGCATGACTCGGCTTCGGCCCTTCGATGCAAGGCGCCTTGCGCGGGCGCTTGACCACCACCCGGTGGCTGGCCAGGGCCAATGCCGCTTCAAGCAAGGCCGGCGCATCCGGGTCATCGCCCACCAGTGGACGGAACAGGCGCATTTCCTTCTTCACCAGCGCCGTTTTCTCACGGTGCGGGAACATCGGGTCGAGATAGATCACCTGCGGCGGCTCCCCCTCCCAATTGCGCATCACCTCGATCGAATTGCCGTTGAGCAAGCGCATGCGCGCCACGATGGGGGCCACGTCGAAATCTTCCGCGCCGCGGGCCAGGCCATCCTCCAGCAGCGCACCAATCAACGGCTGACGCTCGATCAGGCTCATCTCGCAACCCAGGCTCGCCAGCACGAACGCATCCTTGCCCAGCCCCGCCGTGGCATCCAGCACTCGCGGGCGCACGCCCTGGGCGACGCCAACGGCCTTGGCGATCATCTGCCCGCTGCCACCGCCATACAGCCGGCGATGCGCCGCGCCGCCTTCAACGAAGTCCACCCGCACCGGACCCGGTGCATCCGGCCCCAGCTGTTGCAGCTGCAAGCCCATGTCGCCCACCTGCAAGGCGAACTCACCATCAGCCACTTGCAAAGGCAAGCCCAAACGCTCAGCCCAATGTTCGGCTTGTGGTTCGAAGGCTACGCCGAGCGCCTCGACATGGATGCGGCAGGCCGCGGGTTGATCACTCATCAGAAAACACGCTCAAAAAATTAATGATCGGCAAAAACGGCCGATAACAAAACTATCGAGCATTTTGCCAGAGCTGAGCGTCGACCGAGAGAAATGTCAGACATTCAACCCACAATCACAGGTTTTATCTCGCCCTACGGCGACTACAACCTGCGAAACACCCAGGCACTGAGCGGCGTCAGCCACATCTGGCAGGATTTTTTTGCCCGAGCGCTGGCCGAACAGTCGGGTGAAGTGCTGCCTGAATCGCTGAACTTCCCACCGGTCGATATCGAAAGCCCAGTAGAACCCACCGTGGGCAGCGACCTGCTGGCGCACATCGTTTCCCAGCGTGAATGCGACGTGAAGGACAACGAAATCCGCCCGCCGGAGCCTCTGTTCCTGCCGATTGCCGAATTCGAGATGGACCTGGCCGACAAGCCGTTCCCACCGTTCCCGCCGGAAGAAATCGTTGCTCAGCAACAACAGCAAAATTTCGAAAGCGGCTGGGTGCGTCCGATCGTGTTGACCGCGGGCCAACCGCTGCCAGAAGCCGGCCCTGCACCGCAACCGCGTCCGCTGCACCTGCCGATCGCCGAGTTCGAACTCGACCTGCTGGACAAGCCCTTCCCGCCGTTCTCGCCGGAAGAATTGGTGGCACAACAGAAACAACTCGATTTCGATAACGGCTGGGCACGCCCAATCATCCTGCAGAACCTGCGCCTCGCCGCTTAACCCTCAACGACCTCTTCAGCGACAAAGCCACCACGACCCGACATCCACGTGAAAGTGATTGCGGTGGGCGGCGTTGTAATCCGGGCTCAACACCACACTGAACAAGCCGCAGGCGCCATCGCGGACCCGCCTCAGAAACTGCGCGTCCTGATTAGCCTTGGGCCAATCCTTGAGCACGCTGATGGTTCGACCGTCAGCCAGCCGAAAACCGGCGATGTCCAGCGCATTGGCCGAAGCGTGCTGACTGAGTCGGCCATTCTCGCGACCATAGACATTGCGACAGGCAAAGCTGCCGAGGTGGTCGACCCGCGCCACTGCTTGCCCGTAGACCAGCTGCGCCGCCGGTTGCAGGGCGTGATGTTCGAACAGCGCGAACGATACTGCGAGCCGGCAACTGGCGAGGAAGCTGCTGCTCAGGGCCACATCACCGCCCTGCACGCGCAGAGCATCACTCAGCGGGCATTTGGCGTCGGGGCTGTCGGCCTGCGGCGTCACGCGCAGGCCGGAACTGTTCAAGGCCTGTTCGCACAGTTGCGGGTCATCGCGCAGGCGCATCAGTTTGTAGCGGGTCAGCAGGTTCGGTGTGGCCTTCACGTCCAGCGGTGCCCATGGATTCCATTGTGGCGGCACTGCCAGCCAACCGCGCCAAACCGCCACCCCCGTCGCTGCGATGATCAACACCACCAACAGCAGCCACCCGCGGAACCGCATCGTCAGCCTTTGAACAATTGATTGGCCTGGGCGTACGGCATCGAGCGCGACGTGAAGCCGAAGGTTCCGGACGTCTTGATCTCTTCGGCAGCGCGATAGAACTCGCCCAACGCCGCCAATGCAAGCGCCGAACCGACACTGATGCGCTTGACGCCCATTTCGCTGAGCTCTTGCACGGAGAGTTTCAAACCGCCGGACATCAACACATTGACCGGTTTCGGCGCCACCGCTCGCACCACCGCCAATACGTCTTCAGCACTGCGCAAGCCTGGCGCATACAACACGTCCGCCCCGGCTTCGGCGAAGGCTTGCAAGCGGCGAATCGTATCGTCCAGGTCCGGATTGCCATGCAGGAAGTTCTCGGCCCGGGCCGTCAGCATGAAAGGGAAAGGCAAGCTGCGGGCGGCCGCGACAGCCGCTTCGATGCGCGCCACGGCATGCTCGAAACAATAGATCGGAGCACCCTCACGGCCCGTGGCATCTTCTATCGAACCGCCAACGGCACCCGCCTCCGCCGCGCGCAATATGCTTTTTGCGCACTCGGCCGGGTCGTCGGCAAAACCGTTTTCCAGGTCCACTGCCACCGGCAGATCGGTCGCGGCAACAATCGCCCGCACGTTTGCCAACGTGTCGTCCAGGGTCAGCCCGCCGTCGGGACGCGCCTGGGAAAAGGCATAGCCGGCACTCGTGGTCGCCAGCGCCTCAAAGCCCAGACCGGCAAGCATTTTTGCCGAACCGGCATCCCATGGATTGGGAATCACAAACGCCCCGTCACGTTCGTGCAAGGCTTTAAACGCTTGGGCTCGAAGGGTTTGCGCATCCATTGGCAGGCTCCTGAAAAAGGCGAACGAATCCGCCTTCAGAGTAAGCCAAGTTGCTCGGCGGCGGGTTCTCTGTATAGCTCAGGCAGCGCCGGCAAGCCAGGCAAACGTTGCATCAGGCGACTGTGAAAACGTTGCGCCAGTTTCGCCGCCAGCAGGTTGTCGGCGGTGTGCAGGAAGATATACGGCGTGCGGCCCTCTTCGATCCACAGGGCAATTTTTTCCACCCATGGCAGCAGAAACGGATCGTTAGCCTCAAGTTCGGGATGACCAATGAAGCGCACCTGCGGGAATTGCGTAAAGGCTGCCGGACGAGGTGGAACACGAGGCTTCTTCGATTGCGCGTGTAGCACAGAAGGGTCGGTCGAGGTGCAGCTGAACAGGGCGCGCGGGTCGAGGCAAATGCGCTCGACACCACGGTCCAGCAACAGGCGATTGAGTATTCGCTCGCTGTCACCCTTGGCGAAAAAATCGTCATGCCGCACTTCCACCGCCAATGGCCGCTCAAGTGCATCGATGAACGCGGCCAGTTCGGGCAAGCGTTGTGGCGTGAAGCTTTTTGATAATTGCAGCCACAGCGGTGAGACCCGTTGGCCCAACGGGCTGAGTAAACGGGTGAAGGTTTCGGCGGCGGTCAGTTGATCACGCAAGTCACCGCCGTGGCTGATGTCGCCGGGAAACTTGGCGGTGAAGCGAAAGTGTTCGGGCATGGTGTCGGCCCAGCGCTGCACGGTGCTGGCAGCCGGGCTCGCGTAGAAGGTCGTATTGCCTTCCACGGCGTTGAATACTTGGGAATAGAGATTGAGAAAATCAGCGGGTTTGGCGTCTGGCGGATACAGATAATCGCGCCAGGCGTTTTCACTCCAGGATGGGCAGCCGAGGTAGTAAGGCAGCAACATCAGATGTACAGGTCGAGACCCAGCACTTCCGCATCCCAATCAACGAAACCGGCAGTGCTGAGGTAGCTGGCCAGGGCCATTGCCACGCTTTTGCTCATCGCGCGGTGATAGAGCATGTCTTGCTGACGGGCAGGGAGATTGCTCAGGCGTTGCGCAGCGGCTTTGGCGGCACGCGAGGCCAGTTGCTCTTCAGACGGAAACTCCGGCTCACCTTCGATATCGACGGACTCGTCTTCCACCACATGGCCTTTGCGAGGCTTGCGCTTGATGGGGTAGGACTGAGAGGAAACGCCGTCTATACGCATAAGTGCATGCTCGGTATCAGTGATGGCAGTTTAGTGGCGCATAGCCCACTTCGCAAACCGCCGAGTGATAACTAGAACACATAAAAGGGAAAAGGTTTAAAAGCTCCGGTTAGAAGACGACGATTGGTGGTGCCTGTAGAAGATCGCAGCCTTCGGCAGCTCCTACGAGGGAATGCGATCTTGAAGGTTTAACGCGCCTTGGGCGTCGCCACTTTGTCACGCAAATAAACCGGCTGCGCCTCATCCGCCACAATCGCCTCCCCCCGCGCCCAGGCAAACCGCGCCAGGGTCAGCAGGTCTTCGGCATGCGGCAGCATGCCCGCGTCCTGACTGCTCAGGCTGACGGCAATGCGCTCGGCATAGCCCCAACCGGTACCGGCGCCGAACCATTCGCCGCTGGCATCAGTTGGCAATGCGGCCGATTCCGGTGGCAAAACCGCTTCCGCGCCGACCAATCGCATCTCCCCTGCCGTCTCGCGGTAGCAACCCCAATACACCTCGTCCATGCGCGCATCGATGGCCGCCGCGACCTGGCTGGCACCGTGCTCACGCAAAGCACGCTGCGCCAACACGGCAAGGTTCGACACTGGCAATACCGGGCGATCCAACGCAAACGCCAGGCCCTGGACGACGCCAATGGCAATCCGCACACCGGTAAATGCACCCGGCCCGCGACCAAACGCAATGGCATCGACCGCTTGCAGGGTGGTGCCGGCGTCGGCGAGCAATTGCTGAATCATCGGCAGCAGCTTCTGCGCGTGCAGGCGCGGGATCACCTCGTAATGGCTCGTGACCTTGCCGTCATGCAGCAAGGCAACGGAGCAAGCTTCAGTCGCGGTGTCCAGGGCCAGCAAGGTGCTCATCGATGTATCCGTAGCAAGAGGTCAGAAAAAAGTGCGTCAGTATAAACAACTACGGCCCGCAAGCGGGCCGTAGATGATGCAGCGGGTCAGACTTTTCAGCTCAGGGCTGCAAGCACCTTGGCGGTGATTGCTTCTACCGAGCCGACGCCTTCGATATGGCTGTACTTCGGCTTGCCATTGGCGGCCGACAGTTTCTGATAGAAATCCACCAGCGGTTTGGTCTGCGAGTGGTAGACCGACAGGCGATGACGCACGGTTTCTTCGGTGTCGTCCTTGCGCTGCACCAGCTCTTCGCCGGTGATGTCGTCTTTGCCGGCGATTTTCGGCGGGTTGTAGACAACGTGGTACACGCGGCCGCTGGCCTCGTGAACGCGGCGACCGGCGATACGCTGGACGATCTCTTCGTCTTCGACCGCGATCTCGACGACTGCATCCAGCTCGACGCCGGCAGTCACCAGGGCTTCAGCCTGAGGAATGGTGCGCGGGAAACCGTCGAACAGGAAACCGTTGGCGCAATCAGCCTGAGCGATGCGGTCTTTGACCAGCGCGATGATCAGGTCATCGGAGACCAGGCCGCCGGCATCCATGATGCTCTTGGCCTTGATGCCCAGTTCGGTGCCGGCCTTGACCGCAGCACGCAGCATGTCACCGGTGGAGATTTGCGGAATGCCGAATTTTTCGGTGATGAACTTAGCCTGAGTACCTTTACCGGCCCCGGGAGCTCCCAGCAGAATGACGCGCATCGATGTGCTCCTCAATTTTTTATATAGATAACGTCAGATTCGCCTCGTGGGGCCAATCTCAAAAATAGGGTCGTGACCGCCCAAACGGCCAAAGGCTGATCAAGATACACAGCAGGCTGCGCCCACACAAGCCGCCAAAAGTCGGAGAAACCAGCGTCGGCTGTGACCTTTGGACGCGGTTCCCCTAGTCGCAACCCCATCATTAACTGTCGCTTGGCAGCACTTTTACCCGCGCCGTCCAGCGGCATCCGGCCCTTGTTCCGGATGCCTCGTGCAGCGACAAAAACCTTAGCCGGTGTTACGCAAACCGGCGGCAATCCCCGCCACAGACACCAGCAGCGCCTGTTCCACCGGGCTGCCCTGCGCCACCTCCTGTTGCCGTGAACGCGCCAGCAACTCGGCCTGCAATAGATGAAGCGGGTCGAGGTAGGTGTTGCGCAAACGGATGAATTCCAGGGTGGCTGGGCTATGTGCCAGCAGTTGCGACTGACCGGTCAGCCCGAGCACGATCGAGCACGCCTGCGACAATAGGTCGCGTAAGTGCGCGCCCAACGGCAACAGGTCCGCCTCGACCAGCCGCTCATCATAAGAACGTGCGATATCGGTGTCGGCCTTGGCCAGGACCATTTCCAGCATGTCGATACGGGTGCGGAAGAACGGCCACTGCTCGCGCATTTGCCCCAGCAGTTCGCCTTCGCCGCGTTCCAGTGCCTTGCTCAACGCCGCTTCCCAACCCAGCCAGGCCGGCAGCATCAGGCGCGTCTGGGTCCAGCCGAAGATCCACGGGATGGCCCGCAGGCTTTCGATCCCCCCCGCGCGACGCTTGGCCGGGCGGCTGCCCAGCGGCAGGCGCCCGAGCTCCTGTTCCGGGGTCGACTGGCGAAAGTACTCGACGAATTGAGGGTTTTCCCGCACCACGGCGCGATAAGCGCTGACACCGTCAGCGGCCAATTCGTCCATCAAGTGACGCCATTCCGGCGTGGGCGGAGGTGGCGGCAGCAAGGTCGCTTCCAGCACCGCCGCCAGGTACAGATTGAGGTTTTGTTCCGCGATGTCCGGCAGGCCGAATTTGAAACGAATCATTTCCCCCTGCTCGGTGGTGCGGAAACGCCCCGCCACCGAACCCGGTGGCTGCGACAGAATCGCCGCATGCGCCGGACCGCCGCCGCGGCCCACGGTGCCGCCGCGGCCGTGGAACAACAGCAGTTCCACTTGTTGTTCTCGGCATATTTCGACCAGACGTTCCTGCGCGCGGTACTGCGCCCACGCCGCTGCAGTGGTCCCGGCGTCCTTGGCCGAGTCGGAGTAGCCGATCATTACTTCCTGCGGGCCTTGCAGGCGTGCGCGATAACCCGGCAGCAACAACAGTTTTTCGATCACCGGCCCGGCGTTGTCCAGGTCAGCCAGGGTTTCGAACAGCGGCACCACGCGCATCGGCCGTACCACGCCGGATTCTTTCAGCAGCAGTTGCACTGCCAGCACATCGGAAGCGGCACCGGCCATGGAGATCACGTACGACCCGAGGGACGCCCCCGGCGCGGCGGCGATTTCCCGACACGTCGCCAGCACTTCGGCAGTGTCGGCGGACGGTTTGTAGTGGGCCGGCAGCAATGGCCGACGGTTGTTGAGTTCACGCGTCAGGAACGTGATGCGTGCTTCTTCATCCCAGTCTTCATAGCGACCCAGACCCAGGTAATCGGTGATTTCGGTCATGGCCGCGCTGTGTCGCGACGAGTCCTGACGCACGTCCAGCCGCACCAGGAACAGGCCGAAGGTCACCGCCCGGCGCAGGCAGTCGAGCAGCGGGCCGTCGGCGATCACACCCATACCGCACTCATGCAGCGAGTGGTAGCACAGCTCCAGCGGATCGAGCAGTTCGCGGTTGTTTTGCAGCACATCGGCGGGAGCAACCGTGGGCGTGGTCAACGCCGTGTGCGCCCAATTGCGCGTGGCCCGCAGGCGCTCACGCAGTTGCTTGAGTACCGTGCGATAGGGTTCGGCACTGTCACCGGCCTTGGTTTTCAGCGCGTCACTGGCCTGCTGCATGGACAGGTCTGCGGCGAGACGATCGACATCGCGCAGGTACAAGTCGGCCGCCATCCAGCGCGCCAGCAACAGTACTTCGCGGGTCACGCTCGCCGTCACGTTAGGGTTACCGTCGCGGTCGCCGCCCATCCACGAGGCAAAGCGAATCGGCGCGGCCTCAAGCGGTAAACGCAGGCCGGTAGCCGCGTGCAGGGCCTGATCGGCCTTGCGCAGATAATTGGGAATGGCCTGCCACAGCGAATGCTCAATCACCGCGAAACCCCACTTGGCTTCGTCAACCGGGGTCGGTCGCGTGCGGCGGATTTCTTCGGTGTGCCAGGCTTCGGCGATCAGGCGCTGCAACGTCGACTTGATCTGCTCGCGCTCGGCGCTGGTCAGGTCGCGGTGATCCTGGGCTGCCAGTTGTGCGGCGATGGCGTCGTACTTCTGAATCAGCGTGCGCCGCGCGACTTCAGTCGGATGCGCGGTCAGCACCAGTTCGATTTCCAGTCGCCCCAGTTGCCTGGCCAGCGACTCGGCGCCATGCCCTTCAGCACGCAGGCGTGCAAGCAGTTCCGGCAGTACCCGAGATTCGAACGGTGCCTCCTGGGTCTCTTCGCGACGGTGGATCAACTGGTACTGCTCGGCGATGTTGGCCAGGTTGAGAAACTGGTTGAACGCCCGCGCCACCGGCAGCAGCTCGTCTTCGCTCAACTGGTTGAGGCTCGCACTGAGCTCGGCATCCATGGAGCCGCGACGGTCAGCCTTGGCGCCTTTGCGGATCTGCTCGATCTTGTCGAGGAAGCCGTCCCCGTACTGTTCACGAATGGTATTGCCCAACAGCTCACCCAACAGGTGAACGTCCTCGCGCAAGCGTGCATCAATATCGGTCATCAGCAGTTCTCCAGCAAAGAATCCGGGCGGCCAAGAACTTCAAGAGTGCCGCTCCAGACGTCGTCTTACAAGCCAGACGACGAAGTGCCTTTAAACCTTGTGCGTTGAAGCTAGTCTGAAGAGTAAGCCGCACAACGGCTGTCGCCGGCCAACGCCGGACACTCCCCCGGCCTGCCACGAGCAGGCGCGCAATGAGGTAATTATGAAAATCCGTGAACTCGCCCAGCATTGGGAAGAAAACGCCAAGGGTCGCCTGACAAAGACTGGCTACACGATTCACCTGGACGTCGAAGCCGCCGCACGTTTGGCGGCCATTACCGAGATGTACCCCAAACGGCATCCCGAAGAGTTGCTTGGCGAGCTGATCGGCGCCGCCCTGGAAGAGCTCGAAAAAAGCTTCCCGTATGTGAAAGGCTCGACGGTGGTCGCCACGGACGAAGAAGGTGACCCGCTGTACGAAGACATCGGCCCGACCCCGCGTTTTCTTGCATTGTCGCGCCGTCATCTGCACGATTTGTCGGCGGGTAACGACAAACAAAAACATTGAATACTCGCCGAACCTGTGGGAGCGGGCTTGCCCGCGATGGCGATTTTACATTCAACATTTGCGTTGGCAGAGACGACGCTTTCGCGGGCAAGTCCGCTCCCACAGTGGCCTGTATTTCACCTCTAAAGTGCGTGCGTTTGGGCCTGCAAAAGGTCCGGCATGCCGCTCTTCCTTTCTTAAATCTTCGAGCTAAAGCCCTGTCGACTCGATCACGTTTTTTTTCGATAGCTGGCTAATTTCTCTGAACTTTCAAAAAACGCCTCGGGTCAACCCAAGTAACCACGCCTGGGACGGCCGTTTCAAAACGACCCGAAAATGACGGTTGCGGCTCCTTGCCCAGGATGGATGTTCACGTTGTTCAGGAAGTAGTCCAATGGAGTTGAAGACCATGAAAACCAGAACTGGCAAATCCTCGTTTACCCCGTTACATGGCCTGAAAATGGCGGCCCTCGCCATCGGCAGCAGCCTCGTGCTGGCCGGTTGTGCCGGCAACCCGCCCACCGAACAATTCGCCGTCACCGAGTCGGCGGTCAACGACGCGGTCAGTGCTGGCGGCACCGAATTCTCCGCCGTGGAAATGAAGTCGGCGCAGGACAAGCTCAAGCAAGCCGAAATCGCCATGCACGACAAAAAATACGACCAGGCCCGCATGCTCGCCGAACAGGCTGAGTGGGATGCTCGCGTAGCCGAGCGCAAAGCTCAGGCAATGAAGGCCGAACAGTCTGTGAAGGACTCTCAGAAAGGGGTTCAGGAACTGCGTCAGGAAAGCCAGCGCACCGTTCAGTAACGGCGCGGCATGACGTATTTCTCAATCGACTAAAAGGACGAAACCATGAATTCCAAACATTTGATGATCCCTGCCCTGCTGGCCGCAAGCGTTGCCCTGGCTGCCTGCTCCACGCCACCGAACGCCAACCTTGAACAGGCCCGCTCCAACTATTCCGGCCTGCAAGCCAACCCACAGGCGAGCAAAGTCGCGGCGCTGGAAACCAAGGAAGCGAGCGACTACCTGGACAAGGCTGACAAGGCGTATCTGGACAAGGAAGATCAGGCCAAAGTTGATCAACTGGCCTACCTGACCAACCAGCGCGTTGAAGTCGCCAAGCAGACGATCGCACTGCGCACCGCCGAAGCCAACCTGAAAAACGCCTCGGCGCAACGAGCGCAGGCCCGCCTCGACGCGCGTGATCAACAGATCAAACAGTTGCAGGACAGCCTCAACGCCAAGCAAACCGATCGCGGCACGCTGGTCACTTTCGGTGACGTGCTGTTCGCCACCGACAAGGCCGAGCTGAAATCCAACGGTCTGATGAACATCAACAAACTGGCGCAGTACCTTCAGGAAAACCCGGACCGCAAAGTGATTGTCGAAGGCTACACCGACAGCACGGGTACGGCCTCGCACAACTTGTCGCTGTCGGAACGTCGCGCCAGCTCTGTGCGCATGGCACTGGTGAAGATGGGCGTCGACCCGACTCGCATCGTCGCTCAGGGTTATGGCAAGGAATACCCGGTGGCGGATAACACCAGCACTTCGGGTCGGGCACAGAATCGTCGGGTGGAAGTGACCATTTCCAATGACAACCAACCCGTGATGCCGCGTTCGGCGGTTAGCTCCTACACCCAGTAAGTCGTCATCACACAAAAACCTGTGGGAGCCAGCCTACTGGCGATTGCGGTGGACCAGTCAACATCACTGTTGAATGTTCAATTACTATCGCCAGCAGGCTGGCTCCCACATTGGTTCTGGGCTGCCTTCAGGAATTGATTTACTGCTCCAGCTTCTGCGGCGTTTCCTCGCCCATGCACCGCACGGCTTTTTTGCGGTCGTTGACCAGCACGCCGGTCAGGCCTTTTTGTTCGGTGTCGAACAACACCAGCACGCCATCGATGCACTGCGCCACCTGCGCGGCCGGCTCCAGGGAGACTTTGTAGTCTTCGCCCGGCACGGTCTTGAGCATGGTGAATTCGTTGAGCAGCAACGCATCCTCGGGCTTGGCGAAATGCAGGTAGCCGTACCACCACAGGGCGCCGACGGTGCCGAGGATGCTGCAGATACCGGTGATGATCAGCGGGATGGCGTTACGTTCTTCACTCATTGCGGGCTCTCTGAGGGTTCGGTTTCTGAATTCGGGGGTGCCGGGTAATTGGGAATTTCGCCCAAGCGGCGCAGGCCGTTGAAATGCTGCGGATCCTCCAGATAGCGCAGCATCACGGTACGCCAGACCGGGTCGGCAAACGTCTGCACGTGACCACCTCGGGTCAGTTGCAGGACCCGCGGCGGCGGCGCAGCTTGATACAGACGGATGCCGTTGGAAAGAGGCACGATCGGATCATCGATGCTGTGGAAGATCAGCTTCGGCACACCATTGAGCTGCGCCATGGAGTTGATCGCGCTGTCACCGTCCGGCACCAGCCAGGACAGCGGCACCTGGAACGTCCAGAACATCCATGAGTTGCTCAACGCATACTGACCGACGCTGCGGTAGCTGGCGGGCAAGCCATCCATGACAAATGCCTTGAGCTGCTTCTGTCGCTCGGGGTGTTGCACAAGGTAGTGCACGGCCATCGAACCGCCGAGACTCTGGCCAAGGAGGATCAGCGGCTTGCCCTTGACCTCGGGCGCCTGGTCGAGCCATTTGAACGCGGCATCGATGTCCTGATAGATCGCCGGCAGGCTCGGTTTACCCTCTGACAAACCGTAGCCGCGATAGTCCATCAGCAGCACTTGATAACCCTGCTCAGGCAACCAATAGCTGCCGCCGAGATGCATCGGCAAATTGCCGCCGTTGCCGTGCAGGTGCAGCACCGTGCCCTTGACTTCGACACCCTGTTTCGCCGGCAACCACCAGGCGTTCAGCTTGAGGCCATCGGCGGTAATCAGGGTGACTTCACGGTATTCGAGCTTGGCTTTTTCCGGGGTGAACAACTGGCCGGGTTCGGGGTAGAACAGCAAGGAGCTGCAACCGCTCAGGGCCAGTAGAAGGCAGAGGGTGCCGAGGATTCTCATCCGGTGAAACCTCGCAAAATCGTGGTTGAAATACACACTCCTGTAGGAGCGAGCCTGCTCGCGATGGCGGTGAATCAGACAACATTCATGTTGAATGTGAAACCGCTATCGCGAGCAGGCTCGCTCCCACAGGGGACATCACTGGTCTTACAAAATGTTCGAGTAATCCGCCTCAATCCGGTCCAGGCTCAGGTGGTTGAGGAAGTTCGAGAAGCACATCCACGCCGACAACGCGTTCATGTCGCGGAACTGTTCCGGCAGGTACTTGGGTGGCACCACCAGCCCTTCATCCACCAACTGGCGCAACGTGCGCATGTCTTCCAGCGTGGTCTTGCCGCAGAACAGCAGCGGGATCTGTTCCAGCTTGCCTTTGCGCACAGCCAGCTGAATGTAGTTGTAAATCATGATGAAGCCCTTGAGGTAGGACAAGTCTTTGGTAAATGGCAGACCTGTCGGCACCGAACCGCGGAAAACGCGACTGGCGTTGCTGTAACTCTCGGGCATCTCGAAGCCTTGCTCGCGGAAAAACTCGAACACCTGCAGGAAGTCGGCGCCCTCCTCCACCATGTGGATGGCGCGGGTGCGGTTGGTCAGTTTGCGCAGGCGGCTCGGGTAGGAAGCAAAGGTGATGATTTCCATGAGGATGGCCAAACCTTCCTGGGTCACCGTCGACGAGGGCGGGCCTTTGGCCAGGAAGGTGCAGATCGGCTGGTTCAAACCATTGAGCGTGGTGCCGACGTGCACCAGCCCTTCGTGGACTTCCAGCGCACGCACGTCGCGTTCGTTGAACATCGCATCGGTGCGGATCTTGATGTAGTCGGCGCCGGCTGCCGCATCGGCGACGATCCCGTCGGACTCGAACACCCGAATGGTTTCCTCGGCTTCGCCAAACACTTTGTTCAAGCGGGTTTGCAGCAGATGGACGGCGTCCTTGGCGGTCAGGGTCTTCGGCTCATCCTTGAGGTCGCCACGACCGTCGATGTTGTTCAGGTACTCGGACAACATCATGCCCAGGTCGGACAGGGTCGGGTCGCCGGCGTGGAACGCATCGGACGCGGCGCCGTACAGTTCTTGCGAAATCAGACCGAAATCTTCGGTGCCACGCGCTTCGAGCATGCGCACCACCATGCGGTATTCCTTGCACATGCGCCGCATGATTTGCCCGACCGGGTTGAACTGGCCGAGCTGGCGGGTGATGTCGCGTTCGATGTTCTGGAATTCCAGCTTCACTTTGCTGGAATCGAACGCCAGCGGCCGGTTGAGGTAGTAATCGCGGTCCACCGCCGGCATTTCCTTGCCCTTGGCCTTGAGGAAACCCTTGCGAATGTTTTCGTCCCATTTGACCGCGTCAAGGACGCGGATCGGCGTCTGCGCCAGCACAATGCGATCGGACAAAATGCGTATCGACTGCTGGTAATCGTCCACCCGAAACTCCTGTAGAACCGTTATGTGCTGAATTTATTTGGCTTTGGCCTGGCGCTGGTAACGCACCACTTCGACGAACACATCGGAGTTGGCCGGATCGTCGAGATACGCGGACACCTGGTCCATGCTGTTTTCGATCAACACACCATCGCCATCGTCAGTCTGGAAATTCTGGCCGCTCAAGGCTTTTTGCGTGAGCGCCTGCCTGATCTGCTCAAGATCGAGGTTGTAGACCACCAATTCATGCTTGTCGGTGATTTCGAAGCCGGCAATGGTGAAGTTCCCACCGAATTGCGCCGGTACTTTCGCCGACAAATACCAGCGATTGCCGTGGCGTGTCACCGTGAAGGGATAGGCTTCGCGCTCTTTGGGCTTGGCGCGGAAATAGCTGACGGCCTGATAGCGATTGTCACCGACGCGCGTCAGCTCCAGATTGACCGGTTCACCCCAGGCGTTGGTGCTGGTCCATTTACCGAGCAACCCTTTGGGCGCGGGCTCGCGGGTGGGCAATGGTTCCTTGAAAGTCACCAGGCAGCCACTGAGCAACAGGAACGACAAGGCGATCACAACGACACGCCAGGCTTTCATTCAACACTCCCTTTGAACACATATGCTTATGTAGGAGCTGCCGCAGGCTGCGATCTTTTGATCTTGCGTTGCAGCGGTATCAAGAAGATCAAGATCAAAAGATCGCAGCCTTCGGCAGCTCCTACGGGAATTGCTTATACCGACGCCAGCACCAAATGCATATAACGCGTCAGTATGCCGAGCATTTCCTCTTCGGCGAGCGGCTCGGCGTCGTTGAGCAGGCCCTGATATTCCATCCGTCCGATTATAGACGTCAACACTTTGGCATCCTGTTTCGGCTCGTGAGAACCCAATACCTGGAAAAGCTGGCAAGAACCCTGCAACAGGATCTGTTGATGCGAGCGTACTAATTCGGCCAGGCGCGGGTTCAGCAGCGCTTCCTGGCGGAACGCCTGCTCGGCCATCAAATGCTCACGACGGGTAACCAGTTGCCGGTGCACATAATCGGTCATCAGCCGGGCAATGTCGTCCGCCAGTGTCGAACGCGCCTGGGGGCTGCCGTCGCCACGGGCAATCATTTCCCGCAGCAGACCCTCATTGTTGACCCACAGCTTGGCCATGTAGGCCGCACTGCGCTCGACGTATTGGGCGAAGGTATCGGTGAGCAGGTCATCGATATCCTTGAAATAGTAGGTGGTGGCCGACAACGGCACTTGCGCCTCGGCAGCCACTGCACGGTGCCTGACGGCGCGCACGCCATCACGCACGACAATGCGCATGGCGGCATCGAGAATGTCCTGTCGACGCTGTTCGCTGCCCTGTCGGCTGGCCTTGCGACCCTGGTACTGAACACTTTCAGCGACCGCAGTGGCGATACCCGCTGCACCTTCTTGAGCCATTGCACGGTTCACGACAGGAACTCCTCTCTCACTTCTAAAGTAACCATTTGATACGTTTGTACCAGACAGGCAATAAAAAGCCGCCCATTTCAGGCGGCTTTTTAGTTGAAACGTTTACGCTTGCGGCCGCATGTGCGGGAACAGGATCACGTCGCGGATCGACGGTGAGTTGGTCAGCAACATCACCAGACGGTCGATGCCAATGCCTTCACCGGCCGTTGGCGGCATGCCGTACTCCAGCGCGCGTACGAAGTCGGCGTCGTAGTGCATGGCTTCGTCGTCGCCGGCGTCCTTGTCGGCCACCTGCGCCATGAAGCGCTCGGCCTGGTCTTCCGCGTCGTTCAACTCGGAATACGCGTTGGCGATTTCACGGCCACCGATGAACAGCTCGAAACGGTCGGTGACGTTCGGGTTGTCATCGTTGCGACGGGCCAACGGCGACACTTCGAACGGGTACTGGGTGATGAAGTGCGGCTGCTCCAGCTTGTGCTCGACCAGTTCTTCGAAAATCATCACCTGCAGTTTGCCCAGACCTTCGAAGCCCAGCACCTTGGCGCCGGCTTTCTTGGCGATGGCGCGGGCCTTGTCGATGTCGTTCAGGTCGTCGGCGGTCAGCTCAGGGTTGTACTTGAGGATCGAGTCGAACACCGACAGACGCACGAACGGCTCGCCGAAGTGGAACACCTTGTCGCCGTACGGCACGTCGGTGCTGCCCAGAACCAACTGCGCCAGCTCGCGGAACAGTTCTTCAGTCAGGTCCATGTTGTCTTCGTAGTCGGCGTACGCCTGGTAGAACTCCAACATGGTGAATTCAGGGTTGTGACGAGTCGAAACGCCTTCGTTACGGAAGTTGCGGTTGATCTCGAACACTTTTTCGAAACCACCAACCACCAGGCGCTTGAGGTACAGCTCCGGCGCGATACGCAGGAACATTTCCATGTCCAGCGCGTTGTGGTGGGTTTCGAACGGCTTGGCTGCGGCGCCGCCCGGGATGGTTTGCAGCATCGGCGTTTCCACTTCCAGGAAGTCACGCTTCATCAGGAAGCTGCGGATGTGGGCGATGACTTGCGAACGCACGCGGAACGTCTGGCGCACGTCTTCGTTGACGATCAGGTCAACGTAACGCTGGCGATAGCGCTGCTCGGTGTCGGTCAGGCCGTGGTGCTTGTCCGGCAGCGGGCGCAGGGATTTGGTCAACAGGCGCACGTTGGTCATTTCGACGTACAGGTCGCCCTTGCCGGAACGGGCCAGGGTGCCTTCGGCGGCAATGATGTCGCCCATGTCCCAGGTTTTCACCGCGGCCAGGGTTTCTTCCGACAGGGTCTTGCGGTTGACGTAGACCTGGATGCGACCGGTCATGTCCTGGATCACCATGAACGAACCACGGTTGAGCATGATGCGACCGGCAACCTTGACCGGGATTGCAGCCTCTGCCAGCTCTTCCTTGGTCTTGTCCGCGTACTGCTTCTGCAGGGCATCGCAGTAGTTTTCGCGGCGGAAGTCATTCGGGAAGGCATTGCCCTTGGCGCGCTCGGCAGCAAGCTTTTCCTTGCGCAGGGCGATCAGGGAGTTTTCTTCCTGTTGCAGGGCTTGCGGGTCGAGTTCTAGGTCGCTCATGTCTTTAAATATTCCATCGGGTTCGTTGTCCCCGGCCTGCGGCCGCGGATCGCCGGCAAGCCGGCTCCTACAGGGGATCGCGGTGTGTCTTACAGCCCGGATTTCAGGCTGGCTTCCAGGTATTCGTCGATATCGCCGTCGAGTACCTTGTCGCAGTCGCTGCGTTCGATATTGGTCCGCAGGTCCTTGATGCGCGAGGCATCGAGTACGTAGGAACGGATCTGGTGACCCCAGCCGATATCCGACTTGGTGTCTTCCAGCGCCTGGGACGCCGCGTTGCGCTTCTGCATTTCCTGCTCGTACAACTTGGCCCGCAGCATTTTCATGGCGGTGTCCTTGTTGGCGTGCTGGGAACGTTCGTTCTGGCAGCTGACCACGGTGTTGGTCGGTACGTGGGTGATACGTACGGCCGAGTCGGTGGTGTTTACGTGCTGACCACCGGCACCGGAGGAACGATAGGTGTCGATCCGCAAGTCTGCCGGGTTAATTTCGATTTCCACCTTGTCATCGATCTCTGGCGAGACGAACACCGCCGAGAAAGAAGTGTGGCGACGGTTGCCGGAGTCGAACGGGCTCTTGCGCACCAGACGGTGCACGCCGATCTCGGTACGCAACCAGCCAAAGGCGTATTCACCCTTGATGTGCACGGTCGCGCCTTTGATACCGGCGACTTCACCGGCCGACAATTCCATGATGGTCGCGTCG
Organism: Pseudomonas azerbaijanoccidentalis; assembly: GCF_019145495.1. GTDB lineage: Bacteria > Pseudomonadota > Gammaproteobacteria > Pseudomonadales > Pseudomonadaceae > Aquipseudomonas > Aquipseudomonas azerbaijanoccidentalis. The sequence continues at coordinate 399,896 of NZ_JAHSTU010000002.1, forward strand.
AAACCGCGTTTGTCGGCCCAGCGCAGGTACATGCGCAACAGGATGTTGGCCCAGTCCTGAGCTTCGGTGCCGCCGGAACCGGCCTGGATGTCCAGGTACGCGTTGTTCGGGTCCATTTCATGGCTGAACATGCGGCGGAATTCCAGCTTGGCCAGATTTTCCTCGAGACGGGCCAGCTCAGCGACGACATCGCTCACTGCGCCTTCGTCGTTTTCTTCAACGGCCATGTCCAGCAGGTCGCGGCAATCGGCCAGACCGGCGTTCAATTCGTCCAGGGTATCGACGATTTGCGCCAGCGCAGAGCGCTCGCGGCCCAGCTCCTGGGCGTATTCAGGTTTGTTCCAGACACTCGGATCTTCAAGCTCGCGATTGACTTCAGTCAGACGCTCATGCTTTTGATCGTAGTCAAAGATACCCCCGAATGGTTTCGGAGCGCTCGGACAGGTCCTTGATGGTGTTAAGGATCGGGTTGATTTCCATGGCGGGCAGCACTCGTTGGCGAACTTTTGAAAGCCGGCGAGTATAACGTAATCAAGCTGTCACGGCAGCCCGCCTGGCGGCTTTAGCGGCGAATGGTTTTGGGAATCACGGCGAGCACATGTAGGCGCTGTCGAAGGCTGCGATCTTTTGATGTTGCTTTTAATGGCGAAGATCAAAAGATCGCAGCCTTCGGCAGCTCCTACTGAGCGTGAGGTGTCACCCGATCAACCGATCCCCACCTGATTACGCCCATTGTGCTTCGCCAGGTACAACCCTTTGTCCGCCGCCGAGATCAACTCGCGGCAGTTGCTGCCGGCTTTCGGGGTGATGGTCGACAGGCCGATACTGATCGTCAGGCTTGAGCCTTCGGTCGGTGAGTTGTGCGGAATCTTCAAGGCCTCCACGGTCATGCGCAGCTTTTCCGCTACCAGTCGCGCGCCACCTTGAGAGGTGTTGGGCAGGACGAGGGCGAATTCTTCACCGCCGTAGCGCGCTGGCAGGTCCGACGGGCGGGCGCTGGCATCGCGGATCGCCGCAGCGACCTTGCGCAGGGCTTCATCACCTTCCAGGTGACCGAAGCTGTCGTTGTAGGACTTGAAGTAATCCACGTCGATCATCAGCAACGACAACTGGCTTTGCTCACGCAGCGAGCGCCGCCACTCCAGCTCCATGTACTCATCGAAGTGCCGGCGGTTCGACAGCCCGGTCAGGCCGTCGGAGTTCATCAGCCGTTGCAGCACCAGGTTGGTGTCAAGCAACTGCTGCTGGCTGACCCGCAACGCGCGGTAGGCCGCGTCCCGCTGCAACAAGGTCATGTAGGAACGCGAGTGATAGCGGATGCGCGCAACCAGTTCGATGTTGTCCGGCAGCTTGACCAGGTAATCGTTGGCCCCGGCTGCGAACGCTGCGCTCTTGATCAGCGGGTCTTCCTTGGTCGACAGGACGATGATCGGAATGTCCTTGGTCGCCGGATGATTGCGGTACTCACGCACCAGGCTCAGGCCATCAAGGCCCGGCATGACCAGATCCTGGAGGATCACCGTCGGCTTGATGCGCACCGCATGGGCGATGGCCTGGTGCGGGTCGGCACAGAAGTGGAAGTCGATGTTATCTTCGTTCGACAACCCGCGCCGTACCGCCTCGCCGATCATTGCCTGATCGTCCACCAACAACACCATGGCGGCATTTTCGTCAGTCTTGAAGTCGTCGAGCTGTAAATCATTCATGTGCGTTCACCTGAATACTGCTTGGGCCATGATTGCGGCTAAAGGTAGTCATTTTGGAAAAATCTCCAGCAATCGTGGCGCGATCTTTTCCAGCGGGCGGATTTCTACCGCCGCATCGATGGCAGCAGCCGCTTTCGGCATGCCGTACACCGCGCTGCTGTTTTGGTCCTGTGCGATGGTCAGGTAACCCTGCTGGCGCATGAGTTTAAGCCCCTGCGCACCATCACGCCCCATGCCGGTGAGCAAAACGCCGACCGCGTCACCGTTCCAGTAACTGGCCACACTCTCGAAAAACACATCGATCGAGGGCCTGTAGATTTCGTTGACCGGTTCAGCGGTGTAGGCCAGCGTGCCGTTTTTCAACAAGCGAATGTGATGATTGGTGCCGGCCAGCAGGACGGTGCCGCTTTGCGGCGGCTCGCCTTCCTGAGCCAAGCGAACATTGAGGCCGCTGGCGCTGCCGAGCCATTCGGCCATGCCGGCGGCAAACACCTGATCAACGTGCTGCACCAGCACGATGGCCGGGGAAAAGTTTCGAGGCAGCCCTTTGAGCAGGACTTCCAGCGCCGCCGGCCCGCCTGCGGATGAGCCGATGGCGATCAGGCTCTGGCGCGAACCGGAACTGCGTGCCGGACTCGGAGCAAGTCGTTCGCGATTGCCCTTGTCACCGATCAGCCAGCCGATGTTCATGATTTTGCGCAACAGCGGCGCCGCCGCTTCCTGGGCGTTGCCGGCCCCGATAGCAGGGGTATCGACCACGTCCAGGGCCCCATGGCCCATGGCTTCGAACACCCGATGCACATTTTGCTGACGATCGACCGTGACAATGACTATGGCGCACGGCGTTTCGGCCATGATCCGACGAGTCGCCTCCACGCCGTCCATCACCGGCATGATCAAATCCATCAGGATCAGGTCCGGGGTCTGTTCGGCACACAGCCGCACGGCTTCCTTGCCGTTGCCGGCCACCCAAATCACCTGGTGCGCCGGCTCGAAGGCGAGCGCCCGGCGCAAAGCCTCCACGGCCATGGGCATGTCGTTGACGATTGCGATTTTCATGCCCGCGCTCCTCCAATGAGCTCAACCACTGCATCAAGCAGGGCGTCATCATGAAAACTGGCTTTGGCTAGATAATAGTCGGCCCCAGCGTCCAGTCCACGACGACGGTCCTCTTCACGATCCTTGTAGGAGACCACCATCACCGGCAACGATTGCAGGCGATTATCGCGACGCAACAACGACACCAGTTCGATACCGTCCATGCGCGGCATATCGATGTCGGTGATCAGCAGGTCGAAATCTTCCGACCGCAACGCGTTCCAGCCGTCCATGCCGTCCACGGCCACTGCGACGTCATAGCCACGATTGAGCAGTAGTTTGCGTTGCAGTTCGCGCACGGTGAGCGAGTCATCGACCACCAAAATGCGCTTGCGAGCCGCTTCGGCCGCCTGATTGCTGTGGCGGGCAATACGCTCCAGGCGCCCGGTGTTGAGCAGTTTGTCCACCGACCGCAGCATGTCTTCGACGTCGACAATCAACACCACCGAGCCGTCATCGAGCAAGGCCCCGGCGGAAATGTCCTGAACCTTGCCCAAGCGCTCATCCAGCGGCAACACCACCAGTGTGCGCTCGCCGATAAAGCGTTCGACCGCGACCCCATAAATCGTATCGCGCTCGCGGATCACCACGACTTTCAAGGTTTGCTGATTACCCTGGCTCGCCGGGCGTTGCAGCAACTGACTGGCAGCGACCAGGCCCACGTGCCGGCCTTCATGCCAGAAGTGCTGGCGGCCTTCGACCTGAACGATGTCCGTCGTTTCCAGATCACGCATGCGTTCGATGTGCGCCAGCGGAAAGGCATAGGCTTCCTCACCGACTTCCACCACCAGACTGCGCACCACCGACAGGGTCAGCGGCACTTCCAGATGGAAACGACTGCCCTCGCCCGCCGTCTGTTCCAACACCACCGCACCGCGCAACTGGCGGACCATGTGCTGCACCGCATCCAGCCCGACACCTCGGCCGGAAACTTCGGTGACGGTGTCGCGCAGACTGAAACCCGGCAGGAACAGAAACGTCAGCAGTTCTTCTTCACTCAATTGCGCGGCGGTTTCGGCCGGGGACAACTGGCGTTCGATGATGCTGCGCCGGACCTTCTCCAGGTCGACACCGTTGCCGTCATCGCTGAGCTCCAGCACCAGCAATCCGGCCTGATGGGAAGCGCGCAGGCGGATCAGGCCTTCTTCCGGTTTGCCGGCCAACAGCCGTTGCTCCGGCGTTTCGATCCCATGGTCCACGGCATTGCGCAGCAGGTGCGTCAGGGGTGCTTCGAGTTTTTCCAGCACGTCGCGGTCGACCTGGGTTTTCTCGCCTTCGATCTCCAGCCGCACCTGCTTGCCGAGGCTGCGCCCCAGATCGCGGACCATGCGCACCTGACCGGTCAGCACATCGGCGAATGGCCGCATGCGACAGGCCAGCGCCGTGTCGTACAACACCTGTGCACGCTGGCTGGCCTGCCAGGCGAATTCATCCAGTTCGGCGTTCTTTTCCGCCAGCAACTGCTGGGATTCAGCCAGCAGGCGGCGGGCATCTTCGAGGGCTTCCTGGGCTTCCAGGCTCAGGGCGTGTTCCTTGAGATGAACATTGAGGTTTTCCAGCGCTCGCAGGCTGTTGTTCTGCATGCGCTTGAGGCGCTGCATGGTGGCCAGGTGCGGTTTAAGCCGCAGGGTTTCCACCAGGGATTTACTCGACAGATCGAGCAGGCTGTTCAGGCGCTCCGCGGTCACCCGCAGCACACGCTCACCGTTTTCAGTGGTGCGTTTGGTCTTTTTCGGCGAGGCCGGTGGCGCTTCGATGACCGGTTCCGCGACTTCGACTTTTGCCACGGGCGCTTCGAGCTGAAGCTCCGCCATGACCGAAGCGGCCGGCGCCATGGCCGGTACGACGGCCGCCGCAGGATCGAGTAAATGCGCCATCAACCCGACATAAGCTTCGATGTCCGCAGGCCCCGGCGCGTTGCCGGGAGTTGCGATGCGCATCAGCAGGTCCGTGCCTTGCAGCAACGCATCGATATGTTCCGGGCGCAGGTACAGCCGCCCTTCCTGGGCGCTGACCAGGCAATCCTCCATGACGTGGGCAACACTGACCCCGGCATCGACGCCGACTATTCGCGCGGCGCCCTTGAGCGAGTGCGCGGCGCGCATGCACGATTCAAGTTGATCGGCTTGGGTCGGGTCACGTTCCAGCGCCAACAAGCCTGCGCTCAATACCTGGGTCTGGGCTTCGGCTTCCAGGCTGAACAGCTCCAGCAAAGAGGCGTCGCGCATTTGCTCGGGGGTCATGTGAGGCTCCGGGTCACGGCGGACAATAGCTGTTCTTCATCCAGCCAACGCAGGCTGCGACCTTTGAATTGCAACACGCCTCGGGTGTATTTGGCATTGGCCTGATGGCCGGATTTCGAGGCGGCTTCGAGCAGGCGCTCGTCGATGGCGTGAATCCCGTCCACCTCGTCCACCGGCACCACCACCGGCCCACCATGGGCGGCGATGATCAGCATGCGCGGCATGACTCGCGCGCCCGTCGCCACACTGCTGACGCCGTCGAGCCCCAGCAACTCGACCAACGACAGGCACGCCACCAGCGCACCGCGCACGTTCGCCACGCCGAGCAAGGCCCGGGAGCGCTGGTGCGGCAAGGAGTGAATGGCTTGCATCGGCGCCACTTCCACCAGGCTGCGCGTCGCCAGCCCCAGCCATTCTTCGCCGAGACGGAACATCAACAGCGAGCGGGTTTTGACTTCGTTTTCCAGCGTGCCGACCACGTGATCACGGTCTTCCTGCTGCAATGCATAGCGATCGAGCAAGCGTGTCGCCGCAGCCGAATACACCGCGCAGTTGCGGCAATGAATGTGTTCGATCAACAACGGGCAGGACTTGTCGCCATGGATACCGATACGGTTCCAGCAATCATCGATGGCCTGGGCATCTTCATGGGTGACGCTAAAGGTGTCGGCGGCGATCATCGTTTACGCTCACTGTCAGCGGCGCGCTCGCTGCGGGCGGCGCGTTCCTGCAATCGTCTGGCTCCCGCCGTATCGCCCTGGGATTGCAGCAAGGCGGCCAGGTGCATCAATGCGTCGGGATGTTGCGGTTCGAGGTACAACGCCTTGCGGTAATAGCCCTGGGCTTCGAGGACACTGCCGGCGACATCGCTGAGCAGTCCCAACCAGTAAAACACCTGGGCCACCGGTTCGTGACTGCGTAGATAACGCTCGCACGCGGCGCGGGCTTCCGCGCTTTTACCTTCGTTGGCCAGCGCGGCGATGTTCGCCAGCAGCGTGGCCGCATCGGCAGTGCCCGGCCGCGGCGCCAGCGCAGTCGGCGTCGCACTGGCGAACGGGCGCCGGCTGACCGGTGGCGGTACGACCTTGCGCACCGGCGCCGGTATCGGCAATGGCGTGGGAAGGAATACTGGCAGCGGCTCCGGTTCCCCTGAAGGCTGACGGCTAAAGGCAAACGACTGCGGGATGCCGATCGAACGCATGCCCTGGCGCCCCAGCAGACTGCCCTCGGCAGGGCCGATAAACAGCACGCCGTCGACATGGGTCAGGCGCTTGAGCACTTCGAAAACCTGCTTCTGCGTGGCCAGATCGAAGTAGATCAGCAGATTGCGGCAGAACACAAAATCATAGGGCGACTCGTGGGCCAGCAACGCCGGATCGAGCAGGTTGCCGACCTGCAAACGGACTTGATCGAGCACTCGCGGGCTGAGGCGGTAACCGTCGCTATCGGCGGTGAAATGCCGGTCACGAAACGCAATGTCCTCACCGCGAAACGAATTTTTGCCGTACAGCGCGCGTCGGGCTTTTTCCACCGACAGCGGGCTGACATCCATGCCTTCGACCTTGAACTGGTGCGGCTTGAAGCCGGCATCCAACAGCGCCATGGCAATCGAATACGGTTCTTCGCCCGTGGAGCACGGCAGGCTAAGTATCCGCAGGGCACGCATGTTGTTGAGCTCGGCCAGCCGTTTGCTCGCCAGTTTCGCCAGGGTGGCGAAAGACTCCGGGTAACGGAAAAACCAGGTCTCGGGGACGATCACCGACTCAATCAGCGCCTGTTGCTCGTCGCTGGAACCCTGCAAAGTGCGCCAATACTCGTCAGCCGTCTGCGCCGCCAACGCTGCGCTGCGTTGACGCACCGCACGTTCGATGATCGCCGGGCCTACGGAGGTGACGTCGAGGCCGATGCGTTCCTTGAGGAAATCGAAAAATCGCTGATCGCTGCTCATGGCCGGTCCTCAAGCAGCGTCAAGTCCAGGGGTGGCGTCGGAAACAACAGCGCACGCACCGGCTCATCCAGCAGGTCGGCAACGCGGACCCATTGCAGCAGACCTTGCGCGTCTTCACGTACAGGCCCCAGATACGGCGCCTGGCGATTGTCCAGGCCATAAGGCTGAAACTCCGCAGGGTTGCAGCGCAAGGTGTCGGTGGCCTGCTCGAGAATCAACCCGAGCATTTTTGCCGGCGCACACTCATCCGGGCGGTAATGCACCAGCACCAGCCTTGTACTGGTGCGCGCCTGCGCCGCCGTGCCGAAAGTCAGCGCACTGAGGTCGATCACCGGCACCACCGCGCCACGATAGGCAAACACCCCGGCGACCCAGTGCGGCGCGTGGGCAATGGGTTTCAATGGCAGACGCGGCAGCACTTCCACCACTTCGATGGCCTGCAAGGCATAGCGCTCGCTGCCGATGCGAAACACCAGAAACAGCGCGTGCAACGCCTGCTTCACGGCAGTGCGTTTGGCCGTGAGTTCGCTCATCAGACTTTGAATCGCGAAACGCCGCTGCGCAGCCCGACGGCCACCTGGCTCAGTTCGTCGATGGCGAAACTGGCCTGGCGCAGGGATTCGACGGTCTGGCTGCTGGCATCGCCCAACTGCACCAGCGCATGGTTGATCTGTTCGGCGCCGGTGGCCTGGGCCTGCATGCCCTCGTTGACCATCAACACCCGCGGCGCCAGCGCCTGCACCTGATGGATGATCTGCGACAGTTGCTCGCCCACCTGCTGCACTTCGGACATGCCGCGACGTACTTCTTCGGAGAACTTGTCCATGCCCATCACACCGGCCGACACGGCCGATTGAATCTCGCGCACCATTTGTTCGATGTCATAGGTGGCCACGGCGGTCTGATCCGCCAGGCGTCGTACTTCGGTGGCAACCACGGCAAAACCGCGCCCGTATTCGCCGGCCTTTTCAGCTTCAATCGCGGCGTTGAGCGACAACAGGTTGGTCTGGTCGGCGACTTTGACGATGGTCACGACGACCTGGTTGATGTTGCCGGCCTTCTCGTTGAGGATTGCCAGTTTGGCGTTGACCAGGTCGGCCGCGCCCATCACCGAGTGCATGGTTTCTTCCATCCGCGCCAGGCCCTGTTGCCCGGAGCCGGCGGCCACCGAGGCCTGATCGGCAGCGGTGGAGACTTCGGTCATGGTGCGCACCAGATCGCGGGAAGTCGCCGCAATTTCACGAGACGTCGCGCCGATTTCAGTGGTGGTAGCCGCCGTTTCAGTGGCGGTGGCCTGTTGTTGCTTGGAGGTGGCGGCGATTTCGGTGACCGAGGTGGTGACCTGCACCGACGAGCGCTGGGCCTGGGATACCAAGGACGTGAGCTCGGTCATCATGTCGTTGAAGCCGGTTTCGACTGCGCCGAATTCGTCCTTGCGCTCCAGATTCAAACGGCTGCTGAGGTCGCCGGTGCGCATGATTTCGAGGATCCGCACGATGCGGTTCATCGGCGCCATGATGGCGCGCATCAGCAGCAGGCCACAGAGGGCGGCGGCCAGCACTGCCACCAGCAGGGAAATGCCCATGATGACTTTGGCTGTGACCACTGCATCGTCAATGGCCGCGATGTCCGCGTCCGCCACCGATTTGTTGTGACGCAGGATCTCATTGACCTTCATTCGGCCCGCTGTCCAGGCCGGGGTCAGTTCACCGTTGAACAGGCTGATGGCTTCAGCGTTCTGATTGCGTTTATGCAACTCGATCACTGCGGCCAGAATTCGGTGGTAGTCCTCGTGGATTTTTTCGAATGCGGCGTACTCGACCTTGTCTTCTTCGTCCGCAATCGTCCCACGGTAGAGGTCCATCTGTTCTTTCAGCCGCGCGGCGTAAGCCCTGAAATTTTCGGCGTCCTCGGCTTTGAAGCCCTGCCCGTCCTCCAGACCGAGCATGGCCTGAATGCGCAGATAGCTGTCAGACCACGCGCCACGAATCATCGAGCTGTAATACAACCCTGGCAGAGCATCCTCACGCACGCTGGCTTCGCTGCTTTCGATCTTCAACAGCCGGGAATACGAGACGACCACCATCAACAACATGATGGCGATAATTACCGCAAAGCTCGCCAAAATGCGTTGGCGCAACGTCCAGTTCTTCACAGTCAGTCCTCGGGGTATCTCGAAATGCGGGGAGTATAGCCGAGGGCGGTGTTTCATTTATAAGACGGTTGCGCGCCACTTCGCATCCCGCCGGAAAAAGCCGGGATGGGCTCTGGGTTGGGACTTTCCGTTAATTGAGGGGATGGGTGTTAGGGGCGATTCGGTAGAAAGGGACCGTGGAATGGTCATTGAGCAATTGAGTACTGCTTGAAAGATAAAAAGATCGCAGCCTGCGGCAGCTCCTACGAGTGGAAAACGATCCAATGTAGGAGCTGCCGCAGGCTGCGATCTTTTCTGAATTTACAGCGCTGCCTGGCGAACCTGCTTTTCAAGCTCCGCCTTCAAACCCGGCTCAAGCTTGAGCTGACGTGCCAGTTCATCGAGGTAGGACTTCTCCATGAAGCTCTCCTCATCCACCAGCATCACACTGGCGATGTACATCTCGGCAGCCATTTCCGGTGTGCTGGCGGCGCGGGCGACGTCGCTGGGGTCCAGCGGTTTGTTGAGTTCAGCGTGCAGCCAGTGCTGCAGCTCCTGATCGTTGTCGAGCTTGGTGAACTCGCCTTCGATCAACTCGCGCTCACGCTGGTCGATGTGCCCGTCAGCCTTGGCCGCCGCCACCAGCGCCTTGAGAATCGCCTGGCTGTGTTGCTCGACTTGCGCTGCCGGCAATCGATCAAGGGTCTGCGGTTCGGTTTTCGGCGCAGAGCCTTGCTGGGCCTGCCAGTTGCCGTAGGCCTTGTAGGCAATCACGCCCAAAGCAGCCAGGCCGCCGTAGACCGCGACCTTGCCGCCGACCTTGCGCGCCTTCTTGTTGCCCAGCAGCAGGCCCATCGCCCCGGCAGCCAAAGCACCGCCACCCGCGCCGGAAAGCAGGCTGCCAAGACCGCCCGAGCCACCGTTACCGCCGAGCAACCCGCCCAGAGCGCCACCGGACGCCTTGTTCTGCGTCCCGCCTGCCTTGTTTTGCAACATGTCCTGGCCGGATTTAAGGAGTTGGTCGAGCAATCCACGGGTGTTCATTTTTCGTCTCCACTAAAAGGTTTAACCGAACCTTGAGGCCACCAGCCTAGATCGAAAGTGCCGCAACCCGGCGAGCGAGAGTGCTTCCAGATGTTGCTCCAAGGCAGCATGCCTTTCGTAAAAATGGATATACACTCGGAGCCATCTATAAAAAACGCCCACCGGGTACGCCCCTCATGATGACCCTGCGTCAAATCCGTCATTTCATCGCCGTGGCTGAAACCGGCTCGATCTCTGCCGCTGCGCAAACCGCGTTCATTTCCCAATCGACCCTGACCCTGGCGATCCAGCAACTGGAAGAAGAGATCGGCGTCAGCCTGTTCAATCGCCACGCCAAGGGCATGACCCTGACGCATCAGGGTCATCAGTTCCTGCGTCAGGCGCACTTGATTCTGGCCACAGTGGATAACGCCAAGCGCAGCCTGCAACAGAGCACCGATCAGGTGGCTGGGCAGTTGATTGTCGGAGTGACCAGCCTGGTCGCCGGTTATTACCTGGCGGATTTGCTCACCCGTTTCCAGCGCGCCTACCCCAACGTGGAAATTCGCGTGATGGAAGACGAGCGCCCGTACATCGAGCATTTGCTGGTCAGCGGCGAGATCGATGTCGGCGTTCTTATTCTCTCCAACCTCGAAGACCGCCACGCCTTGCAGACCGAAGTGCTGACCCACTCGCCCCATCGGCTATGGCTGCCGGCCCAGCATCCGCTGCTGGAACACGACAGCATCAACCTCGCCGACGTAACCCGCGAGCCGTTGATTCAACTGAATGTCGATGAAATGGACCGCAATGCCCAGCGCATGTGGGCGGCTGCGTCGTTGCAACCGCGCATCACATTGCGCACGGCGTCGACCGAAGCGGTGCGAAGCCTGGTGGCGGCAGGCTTAGGTGTTTCGATTCAACCGGACATGACCTATCGCCCGTGGTCGCTGGAGGGCGACATCATTGAAGCACGACCGATTGCCGACCTGAGCCAGACCCTCGACGTCGGCCTGGCCTGGCGTCGTGGCACCGCACGCCCGGCGCTGGTCGACCCGTTTTTGACCGTTGCGCGGGAACAACCCCATGGCGGTCGCAAGCCATCTATTTAATCGAACGCCACCTTCAGTATTTAGTATTTGTCGACCTCGGGGCCGAGCACTAGTCTTGCTGCATCTATATAAGACGGCCAGCCCCAGTCACAGGGAGCAACATGGCCACACAAGAAAAGAGAACCCGAAAAATGGCTGGCGCGCAGACCCCGTTGTTCACCGCATTGTTGATCGATGGTGAATTAGTCGCCGGGCAAGGCTGTGCCGAACCGATCATCAATCCGGCCACCGGCGAGGTCCTGACACAAATCGCCGAAGCCAGCACCGAGCAAGTCGAAGCCGCCATCCTCGCCGCCCACCGCGCCTTTGCCGGTTGGTCACGGACCACGCCTCAGCAGCGCTCGAACCTGCTGTTGGACATCGCCAACGCCATCGAAAAAAATGCCGACCTGCTCGCCCGCCTCGAAGCCCTGAACTGTGGCAAGCCGCTGCACCTGGCCCGCCAGGACGACCTGAGCGCCACGGTCGACGTGTTCCGTTTCTTCGCCGGTGCCGTGCGTTGCCAGACCGGCCAGCTCAGTGGCGAATACCTGCCGGGCTACACCAGCATGGTCCGTCGCGATCCGATTGGCGTGGTCGCGTCGATCGCGCCGTGGAACCACCCGATCATGATGGCCGCGTGGAAAATCGCCCCGGCCCTGGCGGCCGGCAATACGCTGGTGTTCAAGCCTTCGGAACACACGCCGCTGTCGATCCTGGCTCTGGCCCCGGCGCTGGCCGAAATCCTGCCACGCGGCGTCATCAACATTGTTTGCGGTGGTGGTGAAGGCGTCGGCAGCCATTTGGTCAGTCATCCTAAAGTGCGGATGGTGTCGCTGACCGGCGATATCGTCACCGGGCAGAAAATCCTTCAGGCTGCCGCCAAAACCCTCAAGCGCACCCACCTCGAACTCGGCGGCAAAGCCCCGGTGATCGTCTGCAACGATGCCGACATTCAAGCGGTCGTCGAAGGCGTGCGCACTTACGGTTACTACAACGCCGGGCAGGATTGCACCGCCGCGTGCCGGGTTTATGCACAGGCCGGAATTCACGACCGTCTGGTGGCCGAACTCGGCGCTGCCGTCAGCAGCCTGCGTTTCGCCGGCAAGCGTGATGCCGACAACGAAATCGGCCCACTGATCAGCACTCGCCAGCGTGACCGCGTGGCCAGTTTCGTCGAACGCGCATTGGGCCAACCGCACATCGAACGCGTGACCGGCGCGGCAGTGCATTCCGGTGCCGGGTTCTTTTACCAGCCGACGTTACTGGCCGGTTGCAAGCAGAGCGATGAAATCGTCCAGCGCGAAGTGTTCGGGCCGGTGGTCACCGTGACCCGCTTCGACGAACTGGAACAAGCGGTGGATTGGGCCAACGATTCGGAATACGGCCTGGCCTCGTCGGTCTGGACCCAGAATCTCGACAAGGCGATGCAGGTCGCCGCGCGATTGCAGTATGGCTGCACCTGGATCAACAGCCATTTCATGCTGGTCAGCGAAATGCCCCACGGCGGCTTGAAGCGCTCGGGTTACGGCAAAGACCTGTCCAGCGATTCGCTCCAGGACTACAGCGTGGTGCGGCACATCATGGCGCGCCACGGGCAACATCTCTGACTACGCTAATAACAAGCCGCTAACGGCATGCTTCACCACGTTCACAACTGCCCCGACCATAATTTAAAGAAGAGGGAATCCCCATGTTCGTGCACAAGACCGCACTGCTCAGTGCAATCACCACCGCGCTGCTGGCCAGTGCCAGTGTCCAGGCCGCCGAGCCGCTGAAGGCTGTCGGGGCGGGCGAAGGCCAATTGGATATCGTGGCGTGGCCGGGCTACATCGAACGTGGCGAAAGCGACAAGGCCTACGACTGGGTGACCGGTTTCGAGAAAGAAACCGGCTGCAAGGTCAATGTGAAAACCGCCGCGACCTCCGACGAGATGGTCAGCCTGATGGCCAAGGGTGGTTACGACCTGGTGACGGCGTCGGGTGATGCATCCCTGCGTTTGATCGGCGGCAAGCGTGTGCAGCCAATCAACACGGCGCTGATTCCGAACTGGAAAAACCTCGATCCGCGCCTGAAAGATGCGCCGTGGTACGTGGTCAACAACCAGACCTACGGCACCCCGTACCAGTGGGGACCGAACGTGCTGATGTACAACACCAACGTATTCAAGACTGCGCCTACTAGCTGGGGTGTGTTGTTCAACGCGGAAAACCTGCCGGACGGCAAACCGAACAAGGGCCGCGTGCAGGCCTATGACGGCCCTATCTATATCGCTGATGCGGCGCTGTACCTCAAATCGGCCAAACCGGAACTTGGCATCCAGAACCCTTACGAACTGACCGAAGCCCAGTACAAAGCTGTGCTTGATCTGCTGCGCGCCCAACAGCCTTTGATCCATCGCTACTGGCACGACACCACCGTGCAGATGAGTGACTTCAAGAACGAAGGCGTGGTCGCGTCCGGCGCCTGGCCGTATCAGGTCAACGGTCTGGTGAACGAGAAACAGCCGATCGCTTCGACTATCCCGAAAGAAGGCGCCACTGGCTGGGCCGATACCACCATGTTGCACGCCGAGGCCAAGCACCCGAACTGTGCCTACAAATGGATGGACTGGTCGCTGCAACCGAAAGTCCAGGGTGACGTAGCCGCGTGGTTCGGATCGTTGCCAGCCGTGCCGGCGGCGTGCAAGGAGAGCGAACTGCTCGGCGCCGAAGGCTGCAAGACCAACGGCTTCGACCAGTTCGACAAGATCGCTTTCTGGAAAACCCCGCAGGCTGAAGGCGGCAAGTTCGTGCCGTACAGCCGCTGGACCCAGGATTACATCGCGATCATGGGTGGCAGGTAAGCCCTCTCAGATAAAAAGATCGCAGCCTTCGGCAGCTCCTACGCCGATTGCGAGCACCGAAGATGCGGCGTCTTCTGCAAATCCTGTAGGAGCTGCCGCAGGCTGCGATCTTTTAACAGACGATTCAGTTTCAGATTTTTCAGAAGTCCAGGCAGGGCCGCTGCGACGGCCCTCGCCTTTTTGGAGCACCGCATCATGACGCTTGCAGTCCAGTTCACTAACGTTTCCCGTCTATTCGGCGAAGTGAAAGCCGTAGACCGGGTTTCCATCGACATCCAGGACGGCGAGTTTTTCTCCATGCTGGGGCCTTCCGGCTCGGGCAAAACCACCTGTTTGCGCCTGATCGCCGGTTTCGAACAGCCGAGTGCAGGCTCCATCCGTATTCATGGCGAAGAGGCCGCAGGCCTGCCGCCGTACCAGCGTGACGTGAACACCGTGTTCCAGGATTACGCGCTGTTCCCGCACATGAACGTTCGCGACAACATCGCCTACGGCTTGAAAGTCAAAGGTGTCGCCAAGGCCGAACGCCTCAAGCGCGCCGCAGAAGCGCTCGACATGGTCGCCCTCGGCGGCTACGGCGAGCGCAAGCCGGTGCAACTCTCCGGTGGTCAGCGCCAGCGGGTGGCCCTGGCCCGCGCGCTGGTCAACCGTCCTCGCGTACTGCTGCTCGACGAACCACTCGGCGCGCTGGATTTGAAACTGCGTGAGCAAATGCAGAGTGAATTGAAGAAGCTGCAACGCCAGCTCGGCATCACCTTCATCTTCGTCACCCATGACCAGACCGAAGCGTTGTCGATGTCCGACCGCGTGGCCGTGTTCAACAAGGGGCGCATCGAACAGGTCGACACCCCGCGCAACCTGTACATGAAACCGGCGACCACCTTCGTCGCTGAGTTCGTCGGTACATCCAACGTGATTCGCGGTGACCTGGCCAAGCAGTTGAGCGGCAACCCGCAGCCGTTTTCGATTCGCCCGGAACACGTACGCTTCGCCGAAGGTCCGCTGGCCAGCCACGAGATCGAAGTCAGCGGTCTGCTGCACGACATCCAGTATCAGGGCAGCGCCACCCGCTACGAACTAAAGCTGGAAAACGGCCAGACCCTGAACATCAGCCAGGCCAACAATCAGTGGATCGACAGCAGCGCGCAACACCAGACCGGACAGCGCCTGAGCGCACGCTGGGCACGCGAAGCGATGGTCCAGTTGCACGACACCGTTGCCGGTGGGGTGTGACATGAACACCTTGGCCATTTCTCAAACCTCATCGGGCGGTTCGCCGTTGCGCAGGTTTTCCAACCTGTTGTATCGCCGGCCGAACCTGTACCTGTCGATGCTGCTGGTGCCGCCGCTGCTGTGGTTCGGCGCGATTTATCTGGGCTCACTGCTGATGTTGTTGTGGCAAGGTTTCTACACCTTCGACGACTTCACCATGACGGTCACCCCGGACCTGACCCTGGCCAACTTCGCCGCACTGTTCCAGCCATCTAACTTCGACATCATCCTGCGCACCCTGAGCATGGCCATTGTCGTGTCGATCGCCAGCGCCATCGTCGCGTTCCCGATTGCCTACTACATGGCGCGCTACACCACCGGCAAGACCAAGGCGTTTTTCTACATCGCGGTGATGATGCCGATGTGGGCCAGTTACATCGTCAAGGCCTACGCCTGGACGCTGCTGCTGGCCAAGGGCGGCGTGGCGCAGTGGTTCGTTCAGCACTTGGGGCTGGAGCCGGTTTTGCAGTTTGTGCTGGGCATTCCGGGGGTCGGTGGTAGTACCTTGTCGACCTCGCACCTGGGGCGTTTCATGGTGTTCGTCTACATCTGGCTGCCGTTCATGATCCTGCCGATCCAGGCCTCGCTGGAGCGCTTGCCGCCGTCGCTGCTGCAAGCTTCCGCCGACCTCGGTGCCAAGCCGCGCCAGACCTTCATGCAAGTGATTCTGCCGCTGTCGATTCCGGGGATTGCCGCCGGGTCGATCTTCACTTTCTCGCTTACCTTGGGCGACTTCATCGTGCCGCAACTCGTCGGCCCACCGGGTTACTTCGTCGGCAGCATGGTGTACGCCCAGCAAGGCGCCATCGGCAACATGCCAATGGCCGCCGCGTTCACGCTGGTGCCGATCGTGCTGATCGCCATCTACCTGTCCATCGTCAAACGACTGGGGGCCTTCGATGCACTCTGAAAAGGCTTCACTGGGTCTGAAAATCGCAGCCTGGGGCGGGTTGGTGTTCCTGCATTTCCCGATCCTGATCATCTTCCTGTACGCCTTCAACACCGAAGACGCGGCGTTCAGCTTTCCGCCCAAGGGTTTCACCTTGAAGTGGATCGGCGTGGCGTTCTCGCGGCCGGACGTATTGGAAGCGATCAAGCTGTCGTTGCAGATCGCCTCGATTGCCACGCTGATCGCCATGGTGCTCGGCACGCTGGCGTCGGCGGCGTTGTATCGCCGGGACTTCTTCGGCAAGCAAGGCATCTCGCTGATGTTGATCCTGCCCATCGCGCTGCCGGGGATCATCACCGGGATCGCGTTGCTGGCGACCTTCAAGACATTGGGCATCGAACCGGGGATGTTCACCATCATCGTCGGCCACGCGACCTTCTGTGTGGTGATCGTCTACAACAACGTCATCGCCCGCTTGCGCCGCACCTCGCACAGCTTGATCGAGGCTTCGATGGACCTCGGCGCCGACGGCTGGCAGACGTTCCGCTACATCATCCTGCCGAATCTCGGTTCGGCGTTGCTGGCTGGCGGCATGTTGGCGTTCGCGCTGTCGTTCGATGAAATCATCGTCACCACCTTCACCGCCGGCCATGAACGCACCTTGCCGCTGTGGCTGCTCAACCAGCTCAGCCGCCCACGGGATGTACCGGTGACCAACGTCGTGGCGATGCTGGTGATGATGGTGACCATGCTGCCGATTCTGGGTGCCTATTACCTGACGCGGGGTGGTGAGAGCGTGGCGGGTAGCGGCGGGAAATAACTGACACCTCATTACCCCTGTAGGAGCTGCCGAAGGCTGCGATCTTTTGATTTTGTTTTTTTGAAGTTAAAGATCAAAAGATCGCAGCCTTCGGCAGCTCCTACAGGGACCGGTTTCCACAGAGAAAAAAACAACAGTTCCAAGGGGACACATGCCATGCAAACCCAACTCTTGATCAACGGCCAACTGCTCGACGGCGAAGGCCCCGCCCAACCCGTATTCAACCCGGCGCTGGGCCGCGTGCTGGTGGAAATCAACGAAGCCAGCGAAGCCCAGGTCGATGCTGCCGTACGCGCCGCCGATGCCGCGTTCGACGGCTGGTCGCAAACCCCGCCTAAAGATCGCTCGCTGTTGCTGCTCAAGCTCGCCGACGCCATCGAGGCTCACGGCGAAGAGCTGGCCAAACTCGAATCGGACAACTGCGGAAAACCCTACAGCGCCGCGCTGAACGACGAGATCCCGGCGATTGCCGACGTGTTCCGTTTCTTCGCCGGCGCCAGCCGTTGCATGAGCGGTTCGGCCGGTGGTGAATACCTGCCGGGCCACACCTCGATGATCCGCCGCGACCCGGTGGGCGTGATCGCTTCCATCGCACCGTGGAACTACCCGCTGATGATGGTCGCCTGGAAAATCGCCCCGGCCCTCGCCGCCGGCAACACGGTCGTGCTCAAACCGTCAGAACAAACCCCGTTGACGGCCCTGCGCCTGGCGCAGTTGGCGTCGGAGATTTTCCCGGCTGGCGTACTCAATTTGGTGTTCGGTCGTGGCCCTACGGTCGGCAGCCCATTGGTCACTCACCCGAAAGTGCGCATGGTGTCGCTGACCGGTTCGATCGCCACCGGTTCGAACATCATTTCCAGCACCGCCGACACCGTCAAACGCATGCACATGGAACTCGGCGGCAAGGCCCCGGTGATCATCTTCGACGACGCCGATATCGATGCCGCCGTCGAAGGCATCCGCACTTTCGGTTTCTACAACGCCGGGCAAGACTGCACCGCTGCCTGCCGCATCTACGCCCAGGAAGGTATCTACGACAAGTTCGTCGAGAAGCTCGGCGCGGCGGTCAGCAGCATCAAGTACGGCTTGCAGGATGATCCGGCCACCGAGCTCGGCCCGCTGATCACCGCGCAACACCGCGACCGCGTGGCCGGTTTCGTCGAGCGCGCCGTGGCGCAGCCGCACATTCGCCTGATCACGGGCGGTAAGGCGGTTGAAGGCAATGGTTTCTTCTTCGAACCCACGGTGCTGGCCGACGCACAACAGGACGACGAAATCGTCCGCCGCGAGGTGTTCGGGCCAGTGGTCTCGGTGACCAAGTTCACCGATGAAGCGCAGGTGCTGGGCTGGGCCAACGATTCGGACTACGGGCTCGCCTCTTCGGTGTGGACCGCCGACGTCGGCCGCGCCCATCGACTTTCGGCGCGCTTGCAATACGGCTGCACCTGGGTGAACACGCACTTCATGCTCGTTAGCGAAATGCCTCACGGTGGTCAGAAATTGTCCGGGTATGGCAAGGACATGTCCATGTATGGGCTGGAGGATTACACCGTTGTGCGGCATGTGATGTTCAAGCATTAACCGCAAAAAAGATCGCAGCCTGCGGCAGCTCCTACAAAGAGCGCCGTACTTCCTGTAGGAGCTGCCGCAGGCTGCGATCTTTTCAGCAGACACACGGATGATGTCGGCGATACACACCAAGGATTCACCGCAACTCAAATAACAATAACCACCGATCCTGGCGGCGCTGCCAAAGCCCCGCCACGGTTTCGGACATCCGAAATCTGCCGATTTTCCGGAGCAAACACACATGAGTGCATCACCCGATCTCTCTGCAGCCGTTGCCGACAGCGACGCCGAGCAACTACGCAAACTGGGTTACACCTCCAACTTCAATCGCAGCATGAGCCTGTGGGAAAACTTCGCGCTGGGCTTCACTTATCTGTCTCCGGTCGTAGGGGTTTATACCCTCTTCGGCCTGTGCCTCGCCGCTGGCGGCCCACCGATGTTCTGGGCTTATTTGCTGGTCGGTTGCGGTCAGTTGCTGGTGTGCCTGATCTTCGGTGAAGTGGTCTCGCAGTTCCCGATTTCTGGCGGCGTGTACCCATGGGCTCGCCGTTTGGTGGGCAAACGCTGGGCGTGGATGGTCGGCTGGATCTACTCCATCGCCCTGTGCGTGACCATCGCCGCCGTTGCGGTTGGCGCCGGTCCGTACCTGGCCGCCATGCTCGGTTTTGAACCGAGCAACAACACCAACATCGTCATCGCCCTGGTGCTGACGCTGTTCGCCACCCTGGTTAACCTCAGCGGCACCAAAGTGCTGGCGCGCATCGCCATGTTCGGCTTCCTTTGCGAACTGGTCGGTGCCGTAATCGTTGGCGTTTACCTGCTGGTTTTCGAGCGTCATCAACCGATCAGCGTGTTGTTCAACACCTTCGACATCAGCGTCAACGGCTCGTACCTGCCGGCCTTCCTCACCGCATCGCTGGCAGGGATGTTCCTGTACTACGGTTTCGAGGCCTGCGGTGACGTAGCCGAAGAAACCCCGAACCCGAGCAAGCAAATTCCGATTGCCATGCGCATGACCATCTACATCGGCGGCATCGCGGCGATGTTCGCTTGTCTCGCGCTGATCCTCGCCGTGCCGGACATGCAAGCGGTGATCAATGGCACCGACAAGGACCCGGTCGGCACCATTCTCAACAATGCCTTCGGCCCGGTCGGCTCGAAAATGGTGATGGGCGTGGTGATGATTTCCTTCATCTCCTGCGTCATCAGCCTGCAAGCGGCGGCGAGTCGGCTGCTGTATTCCTACGCTCGCGACGAAATGGTCATCGGCAGCCGACTGCTGAAAAAGATTTCTCCTACAACTCAAGTCCCGGTTGCTGCCCTATTCGTCTCCGGCGTCCTGCCGGCGCTGATCATCATCCTCGGCTTCTTCCTGCAAGACGCCGTGGCCACCATCGTCAGCTTCGCCGCCATCGGCATCTACCTGGCCTTCCAGATGATCGTCCTCGCCGCACTCTACGCACGTCTCAAAGGCTGGAAACCGAGCGGCAAATTCACCCTTGGCGCCTGGGGCTGGCCCGTCAACCTCGGCGCGCTGGTCTACGGCGTCGGCGCCATCATCAACATGGCCTGGCCGCGTACACCGGATGCCGCGTGGTACATCAACTATGCCATGGTGCTGAGCACGGCCATCGTGATTGGCCTGGGGCTGCTTTATATGTGGATTGCCAAACCGTATGACCACGGTACGGCGCCTGCGGGGGATGCCTGGAAGGTTGGTCGGTAGGGTCTTGGAGCCCCACCCTTAGTCAGCGAAATGTAGCAGCTGGCGCAGCCTGCGTTCCGCTGCGCAGCAGTCGTGACATCAGACCACGCGGTGTTTCAGTTAAATCTTGCACCCAGGTTTTACGACTGCTGCGCCGCCGAACGCAGTACTGACTGAAAAAGCGGGAAGCGACCTCGACAATATTTATGAGCACTACCGAGAGACCGCGGGCGCAGACGCCGCCATGAAGATCATCTCGACGATTTTGCAATCCTTCAAACAACTGGAAGTGTTTCCTGGCTCAGGCAGACCTTCCGTCATGCCGGATGTACGAGAGCGGGTTCTTGATCGTTATCCCTTCATTGTTCCTTACCGATTTTCACAAGGAAAAATTCAAGTTTTACGAGTGCTCCATCAGCGAATGGAGCGCTCGCAAGATTGGTAGAAAGCACTCAGCCGAGACTACGCTGCCGCGACTGAATACCCGCCTGCTTCAAAACCGCGAAACACTCCTCATCGCATCCACCAGATACCTCATCGCGATCCGGTCGCTCTCGGATAACTCGCGATAGCGTTCCACCAACTTCATTTCCTCACTGTTAAGACGACGTCTTCGCCGGCCGCTGGCCAGGCATGGAAAAAGTCCCAACATTTCGGTGATGCCTTGTACTTTCGACATGGACGATGTCCTTCTCTACGTCAAAGAAAACTTCAGATACCGCATCGCCCTGATCCTTTTTCAGCAGCGCCTCGTGCCAACTGAATCGCACCGGCCCGAAGGGCATAAACCGGTCATGTACACAGAATAGAAATATTCCGGGCGCTGAAAAGCGGTTTTTAGAGTAATTAGTCGAAAAAAGCAGAAATGCCCTTTAAATCAGAAGGTGCTGTCGGAATTGTTTCCCGACATGTCTTGTTTCATTGCCGAACTAGCGTGGTGCCATCAATCAATTTTGCTCCGCAATCGAACGGTTTAAGCTATCGGGCATCTGTTTAAAAGTCCGTTGCGTTTGGCCGAAGGCATGTCCGAACCGATATTTCTGATCCAGCACGTGCCAGGAACGGCGCGGGATTGTTCACGACAGGTTGT
This sequence comes from Pseudomonas azerbaijanoccidentalis, assembly GCF_019145495.1. Classification (GTDB taxonomy): domain Bacteria; phylum Pseudomonadota; class Gammaproteobacteria; order Pseudomonadales; family Pseudomonadaceae; genus Aquipseudomonas; species Aquipseudomonas azerbaijanoccidentalis. Next base: position 421,329 of record NZ_JAHSTU010000002.1, read on the forward strand.
ATTTATGCATCGCAGGAACTTGCTCAAAGCCTCCATGGCCATCGCGGCCTACACCGGTTTGTCCGCCACCGGCCTGCTTGCCGCCCGTGCCTGGGCTGCACCTGGCACCGCCGACGGTGAGGCCAAGGCCTTCGATTTCGAGGCGCTGAAAGTGCAGGCCAAGCAGTTGGCCAACAAGCCCTATCAGGACACGAAACAGGTGCTGCCACCGACGTTGGCAACCATGACTCCGCAAAACTTCAATGCGATCCGCTATGACGGTGAGCATTCGTTGTGGAAAGACAACAAGGGTCAGCTCGACGTGCAGTTCTTCCATGTCGGCATGGGCTTCAAGCAGCCGGTGCGCATGTACAGCGTCGATCCTAAAACCCGCATGGCGCGTGAAGTGCATTTCCGTCCGTCGCTGTTCAACTACGAAAACACCACGGTCGATACCAAGCAACTGACGGGCGACCTGGGTTTCTCCGGCTTCAAACTGTTCAAGGCGCCGGAACTGGACAAGCACGACGTGGTGTCCTTCCTCGGCGCCAGCTACTTCCGTGCGGTGGACGCAACCGGTCAGTACGGCCTGTCGGCCCGGGGTCTGGCGATCGACACCTACGCCAAGAAGCGTGAAGAATTCCCTGACTTCACCAAATTCTGGTTCGAGACGCCAAACAAGGACAGCACCCGCTTCGTGGTCTACGCCCTGCTCGACTCGCCAAGCGCCACCGGCGCCTACCGTTTCGACATCGACTGCCAGGCCGAGCGCGTGGTGATGGAAGTCGACGCCCACGTGAATGCACGCACCGCCATCGATCAACTGGGCATCGCGCCGATGACCAGCATGTTCAGCTGCGGCACCCATGAGCGCCGGATGTGCGACACCATCCACCCGCAAATCCACGACTCCGATCGCCTGGCGATGTGGCGCGGCAACGGCGAGTGGATCTGCCGCCCGCTGAACAACCCGGCCACCCTGCAATTCAATGCGTTCGCCGATACCGACCCGAAAGGTTTCGGCCTGGTGCAGACCGATCACGAATTCGCCAGCTATCAGGACACCGTCGACTGGTACAGCCGCCGCCCGAGCCTGTGGGTCGAACCGACCACGTCGTGGGGCGAAGGCTCGATCGATCTGCTGGAAATCCCTACCACCGGCGAAACCATGGACAACATCGTCGCCTTCTGGACGCCGAAGAAACCGGTGGCTGCCGGCGACTCGCTCAACTACGGCTACAAACTCTACTGGAGCGCGTTGCCTCCGGTGGGTACACCGCTGGCGCGAGTCCACGCGACACGTTCTGGCATGGGCGGTTTCACTGAAGGCTGGGCACCGGGTGAACACTATCCACCGGTCTGGGCACGGCGCTTTGCCGTGGACTTCACCGGCGGTGGCCTGGACCGCTTGCCGGAAGGCACGGGCATCGAGCCGGTAGTCACGTGCTCGAACGGCGAGGTGAAGGATTTCAGCGTGCTCAAGCTCGATGACATCAAGGGCTACCGCATCCTGTTCGACTGGTACCCGACCAATGACAGCGTCGCCCCCGTGGAGCTGCGCCTGTTCATCCGCACCAACGACCGCACGCTGAGTGAAACCTGGTTGTACCAGTACTTCCCGCCAGCGCCGGACAAGCGCAAATATCCGTGATCAATAGGTAGCACCCTGCCACCATTCGGTTTTCCGAACGCGACCTATGGGTCGGTTCGGATAACCGGATTTTCCAACCTCAATATTCACGCCATAAAAATTTAATTTCCTTATAAATCAACACTTTGACCAATCGGCACTGGTCTGGCACGAGTCATGCTCTACACTTCTTCGACGGATGTCCTTTGCGCGCACTCTCAGTAGCGCTCTGGCATTTGCAGCACAAAAAGGGCCGAACAACTGGCTCCATAAAAAAAACAATGTCGAGGAAAATTTGATGCGCATCGTTCCCCATATCCTGGGCGCAGCCATTGCTGCCGCTCTGATCAGCACGCCAGTTTTCGCCGCCGAACTCACCGGCACCCTGAAGAAGATCAAAGAGTCCGGTGTCATCACCCTGGGCCATCGCGACGCTTCCATTCCGTTTTCCTACATTGCAGATGCTTCCGGCAAACCGATCGGCTACTCCCACGACATCCAGCTGAAAGTCGTTGAAGCCATCAAAAAAGACCTCGACATGCCGAACCTCCAGGTCAAGTACAACCTGGTGACTTCGCAGACCCGTATCCCGCTGGTACAGAACGGCACCGTCGACCTGGAATGCGGTTCCACCACCAACAACGTCGAGCGTCAGCAACAGGTTGACTTCTCCGTTGGTATCTTCGAGGTCGGCACCCGCCTGCTGGCCAAGAAAGATTCGACTTATAAAGATTTCGGCGACCTCAAAGGCAAGAACGTTGTGACCACCGCCGGCACTACCTCCGAGCGCATCCTCAAGGCAATGAACGCCGACAAGCAGATGGGCATGAACGTGATTTCCGCCAAGGACCACGGCGAGTCCTTCCAGATGCTGGAAAGCGGCCGCGCTGTAGCTTTCATGATGGACGACGTATTGCTGGCCGGTGAAATGGCCAAGGCGAAGAAGCCCGCTGACTGGGCCGTCACGGGTACTCCACAGTCGTTCGAAATCTATGGCTGCATGGTTCGCAAAGGTGACGAGCCATTCAAAAAGGCTGTGGATGACGCCATCAAGGCAACCTACGCTTCGGGCGAAATCAACAAGATTTACGACAAATGGTTCCTCCAGCCTGTCCCACCTAAAGGCGTGAACCTGATGTTCCCGATGAGCGACAAGGTCAAGGAATTGATCGCCACCCCGACTGATAAAGCGGCTGACGACAAGAAATCCTGATTTCTGACTAACCTTATCTCCTGAAGGGACCTTGCCCCTTCAGGAGGTTGTCACTCCCTGCTGGCATTTATTGGAAACACTCGCACCGGTCGCTGTCGAGCCGATGCTGTGTGCCTGATCGTCAAGATCGGGTGGGAACGGAGCTTCCCCCAAGCGGGCACTTGTACATCGATTGATCTGAGGGGAGACCCTAATGAATTACAACTGGGACTGGGGCGTGTTCTTCAAGTCCACCGGCGTGGGCAGCGAGACCTATCTCGACTGGTACATCGCAGGTCTGGGCTGGACCATCGGTATCGCCATTGCGGCCTGGATCATCGCCCTGACACTGGGCTCGATCCTGGGCGTCATGCGTACGGTGCCGAACCGCATCGTATCGGGCATCGCCACCTGCTACGTCGAACTCTTCCGTAACGTGCCGCTGCTGGTGCAACTGTTCATCTGGTACTTCCTGGTACCCGACCTGCTGCCGGCCGACCTGCAAGAGTGGTACAAGCAGGACCTTAACCCGACCACCTCGGCCTTCCTCAGCGTGGTTGTGTGCCTCGGCCTGTTCACCACCGCCCGCGTTTGCGAGCAGGTGCGCACCGGTATCCAGGCCCTGCCAAAAGGCCAGGAATCCGCGGCCCGCGCCATGGGCTTCAAGCTGCCGCAAATCTACTGGAACGTGCTGCTGCCCCAGGCCTACCGGATCATTATTCCGCCGCTTACCTCGGAATTCTTGAACGTCTTCAAGAACACCTCCGTGGCCTCGCTGATCGGTTTGATGGAGTTGCTCGCGCAGACCAAACAGACCGCCGAGTTCTCCGCCAACCTGTTCGAAGCCTTCACCCTGGCCACATTGATCTACTTCACCCTGAACATGAGCCTGATGTTGCTGATGCGTATGGTCGAGAAGAAAGTCTCCGTACCGGGCCTGATTTCCGTAGGGGGTAAATGATGGAATTCGACTTCTCGGGCATCATCCCGTCCCTGCCGGGGCTGTGGAACGGCATGGTCATGACCCTCAAGCTGATGGCTATGGGCGTGATCGGCGGCATCATCCTCGGTACCATCCTGGCGCTGTGCCGTCTGTCCCACAACAAACTGCTGTCGAACCTGGCCGGCGCCTACGTTAACTACTTCCGTTCGATCCCGTTGCTGCTGGTGATCACCTGGTTCTACCTGGCGGTGCCGTTCGTGCTGCGCTGGATCACCGGTGAAGACACGCCAATCGGCGCGTTCGCCTCCTGCATCGTGGCCTTCATGATGTTCGAAGCGGCGTACTTCTGCGAAATCGTCCGTGCCGGTGTGCAGTCGATTCCAAAGGGTCAGATGGGCGCTGCCCAGGCGCTGGGCATGACTTACGGCCAGATGATGCGCCTGATCATCCTGCCGCAAGCGTTCCGCAAGATGACGCCGCTGTTGCTGCAACAGAGCATCATCCTGTTTCAGGACACCTCGCTGGTCTACGCCGTCGGCCTGGTGGACTTCCTCAATGCTTCGCGCGCCAGTGGCGACATCATTGGCCGCTCCAATGAGTTCCTGATTTTCGCGGGTCTCGTGTACTTCATCATCAGCTTCGCCGCCTCGCTGCTGGTCAAGCGTCTGCAAAAAAGGTTCGCCGTATGATCTCTATCAAAAGCATCAACAAGTGGTATGGGGACTTCCAGGTACTGACTGATTGCAGCACCGAGGTCAAAAAAGGTGAAGTGATCGTGGTGTGCGGGCCATCCGGTTCCGGCAAGTCGACTTTGATCAAATGCGTCAACGCCCTGGAGCCGTTCCAGAAAGGCGACATCGTGGTCGACGGCACCTCCATCGCCGACCCGAAGACCAACCTGCCGAAACTGCGTTCGCGCGTGGGCATGGTGTTCCAGCATTTCGAGCTGTTTCCGCACCTGACCATCACCGAAAACCTGACCATCGCGCAGATCAAGGTGTTGGGCCGCAGCAAGGAAGAAGCGACCAAGAAAGGCCTGCAACTGCTCGAACGTGTTGGTCTTTCGGCCCACGCCCACAAGCATCCGGGCCAATTGTCCGGTGGTCAGCAGCAGCGTGTGGCGATCGCCCGTGCGCTGGCGATGGACCCGATCGTCATGCTGTTCGACGAACCGACCTCCGCGCTCGACCCGGAAATGGTCAACGAAGTACTGGACGTGATGGTGCAACTGGCCCACGAAGGCATGACCATGATGTGCGTGACCCACGAAATGGGCTTCGCCCGCAAAGTGGCTGACCGCGTGATCTTCATGGACGCTGGCAAGATTATCGAAGACTGCAAGAAGGAAGAGTTCTTCGGCGACATCAGCCACCGCGCCGAACGTACTCAGCACTTCCTCAACAAGATCCTCCAACACTAAAGCTGCACGGTCTCCCCTGCAGGAGCCGCCGCAGGCTGCGATCTTTTGACTTGGCTTGTAAAAAACAAGATCAGAAGATCGCAGCCTGCGGCAGCTCCTACTGGGAGTCCTCTGGGCTTGTTGTTGTGGTTGACCCAAGGCATCTGTGATGAAATGCGACCCCGAACTCTACCGCGCCACGTCGCCATCACTCGCCGTGAAACCCCGTCTGATTCGCCACCTGTTCCTGCCGCCGCTGATCATCGCCCTGATGATCGGCCTGGGTTACATCGGCTTTTGGATCAGTGAACACTATGGCATCCGCAGCCTCAGCGAAAACGGCCAGCGTCAGCTGGAACTGCACGCCCGCGCCGTCGAAAGCGAAATCAGCAAATACACCTACCTGCCCAGCCTGCTGGAACTCGAAACCAGTGTTTCGAAGCTGCTGGCCGACCCGAGCCCGGAACACCGGCAAACGGTCAACGATTACCTTGAAGGCCTGAACCGGCGTAGCCGCAGTCGGGCCATTTACGTGATGGACACCACCGGCCGCGTCATGGCCACCAGCAACTGGCGCGATGTCGACAGTTATCTCGGTGAAGACCTGTCCTTCCGTGCCTATTTCCAGAACGCCATACGCGGTCAGCCGGGACGCTTCTACGGTATTGGCAGCACCAACGGCGAACCCGGCTATTACCTGGCCCATGGCCTGGAAGAACACGGCAAGATCATCGGCGTCGCGGTGGTCAAGGTGCGCCTCGAAGCCATGGAAGAACGCTGGCAGCGAGCGCGTCTCGAAGCCTTCGTCAGTGACGAGAACGGCATCATCATTCTCTCCAGCGATCCGGCGCGGCGCTTGAAATCCGTGGTGCCGCTGAGGGATGAAACGAAAGAGAAACTCGCTCGCAGCCTGCAGTACTACTGGTTCCCGCTCAACGAACTGCAACCGCTGGCCCGGGAAACCCTGTCCGAAGGTGTGGAAAAACTCACCTTCCCGGCCAACAGCGAGCTGGTGTCCGACGATGAAAACATCAGCTACCTGTCGCAGACCCGTCCACTGAGCGATACACCGTGGAATTTCACCCTGCTGACGCCGCTGCAGGATTTGCGCCGCGAAGCGATCAATCAGGGGATTCTGGTGGCGGTGGCGTTTGCCCTTGTCGCCTTCCTGCTGATTGCCTGGAACGAGCGGCGCAAGGTGATCGCCACGCGCTTGGCAGCCCGGGAAGCCTTGCAGGAAGCCAACAATCAACTGGAGCGTCGGATTACCGAACGCACCGTCGACCTGCGCGCCAGCAACGAACGGCTCAAGGGCCAGATCCGCGAACGACGCCATGCCGAAGAGACGTTGCGCCGCGCCCAGGATGAACTGGTGCAGGCCGGAAAACTCGCGGCCATCGGCCAGATGTCCACCAGCATTGCCCACGAACTGAACCAGCCACTGGCGGCGCTGCGCACCTTGTCCGGCAATACCGTGCGTTTTCTGGAGCGCGGTCAATTGGACGTCGCCAGCACCAACCTCAAGACCATCAACGAATTGATCGACCGCATGGGTCGCATCACCGCCAGCCTGCGCTCCTTCGCCCGGCGCGGTGACGACAAGGGTCAGGCGTGCCTCGGCAAAGGCGTGAATGCAGCGTTGCAGTTGCTCGACGGGCGCATGAAAAACACACAGCTGCACTGCCATTTTGAAGAGGTGCAGGTGCGGATCGACCAGACCCGCCTCGAGCAGATTCTGGTCAACCTGATCGGCAATGCCCTCGACGCCATGCAGGCTCAGCCGCTACCTGAACTCTGGCTCGAAGGTGAAGCAGTCGATGGCAAATACCGCCTGCGAGTTCGCGACAACGGCCATGGCATCGACGCCGAAGCGCGCAAGCATTTGTTCGAACCGTTCTTCACCACCAAACCCGGCGAACAGGGTCTAGGCCTTGGCCTGACCTTGTCCGCGAGCCTGGCTGCCGCCACCGGCGGGCACCTGGGTGTCGAACACCCGGCCAGCGGTGGTACCGCATTCGTCCTCAGTTTACCGTTGGTAAGCCCCACTCCCGCCGAGCCAATATGAACAACGACCTTAGTGTTTTGATCGTCGAAGACGACCCCCACGTACTGCTCGGTTGCCAACAGGCGCTGACCCTCGAAGACATTCCCTGCATTGGCGTGGGCAGCGCCGAAGAAGCTCTGGCGCAGGTCGGCGACAACTTTGCCGGCATCGTCATCAGCGACATTCGCCTGCCGGGCATCGATGGCCTGGAACTGCTGGGCAGGCTCAAAGAGCGTGATCGCAGTTTGCCGGTCGTGCTGATTACCGGGCACGGCGACATTTCCATGGCCGTCGGCGCGATGCAGAAAGGCGCCTACGACTTCATGGAGAAACCGTTTTCTCCGGAGCGGCTGGTGGACGTGGCCCGCCGTGCGCTGGAACAGCGCAGCCTGGCGCGGGAAGTGTCGTCGTTGCGTCGGCAACTGGCCGAACGCGACTCCCTTGAAGGGCGGATCATCGGCCGCTCCCCCGCCATGCAGAATTTGCGTGAGTTGATCGCCAACGTCGCCGACACCTCGGCCAATGTGCTGATCGAAGGCGAAACCGGCACCGGCAAGGAACTGGTTGCGCGTTGCCTGCATGACTTCAGTCGACGCCACACCAAACAGTTTGTCGCACTGAACTGCGGCGGCCTGCCGGAGAACCTGTTCGAGAGCGAAATTTTCGGCCACGAAGCCAACGCCTTCACCGGCGCCGGCAAACGCCGAATCGGCAAGATCGAACACGCCGACGGCGGCACGCTGTTCCTCGACGAAGTGGAAAGCATGCCCCTGCCCTTGCAGATCAAATTGCTGCGGGTACTGCAGGAGCGCACCCTCGAACGCCTCGGCTCGAACCAGAGCGTGGCGGTGGATTGCCGGGTGATTGCGGCGACCAAATCCGACCTCGTCGAGTCGAGCAAGGCGGGTGAGTTTCGCAGCGACCTGTATTACCGGCTCAACGTGGTGACCCTGGAACTGCCGCCGCTGCGCGAGCGTCGCGAAGACATTCTGCAACTGTTCGAATACTTCTTGCAGCAGTCGTCCCTGCGCTTCGACCGGATCGCGCCAGAGTTGGATAACCAGACGGTTTCCAGTTTGATGAGCCACGACTGGCCGGGCAACGTGCGCGAACTGCGCAACGTCGCCGAACGCTTTGCCCTCGGCTTACCGGCCTTCAAGAAGCCCGGCGCCAGCGGCAGCACCCAAGGCCTGGCGTTCGCGGAAGCGGTGGAAGCGTTCGAACGCAATCTGCTGAGCGATGCCTTGCAACGCAGCGGCGGCAACCTCACACAGGCCAGCCAGGAACTGGGCATGGCCAAGACCACCCTGTTCGACAAAGTGAAGAAGTACGGGTTGAGCCACTGAGAAGTGCAAATTCTGTAGGTGCCGGCTTGGTGTTTAGCGTCCGTAGACTTTCTCAAGCTGCGCCTGGGTCAGCGCATCCTCAAACGGCACCGGAACTGATTTCACCGCGCCGTAGAGGTTACGGTAACGCCAGTAATTTCCGTTGTTCGCCAGTTGATAGCCACGCTCGACCACGCGTTGACCGTCGAGCACGTAACGCAAGGTTTCCTGGGCTGCCGGTGGCGGAGCCGGTTGCATCAAGTCCGTGGCCAGTACGCGCATGGCTTCATCGATGCATTCGTCGAGCACCGCGGTGACTTTCGCCAGCTCAAGGCTGCCGTCATCGATGCACTGGTTGCCGCAACGACGGATCGGCTGGCTGGTGACTTCGATGCGCATGCGGTACAGCGGCGAACCGGCGATGTCCTGGACCTGAACCTGATTGACCAGGACAAAACTGCCACGGTCCGGGGTCAGCATGAGTTTCGGCTCGATCAACAAACGCGCCGTGACCTGCCCTTCGCCCTGCTTGAGCCCGGCCACTTGCGAGGCCTGCTGATAGCGCTGCTGCAATCGTTCCTGCAAAGGCACGCCGGCGAGCAATTCCGCCAGGGGCCGTGAATCCTTGAGGGCGGACTTTTCCGCATCGCGCTGCAAAGTACCGCTGCCCATCTGGGTGTTGACCAGGCTGGCCACCAACACCCCCGCCAACCCGGCACCGGTGCCCGAGTTCAGCAACAGCGCCTGGCTCGACGATGCGGCCTTCAGCGCATCCTTGCTATCGATCACGGTGCTGGCGCCGACAAAGGCTGGCGGCACCTGCACATCGACCTTTAGCCCGTGCGCCTGGACGTAAGGCAACGCGCCCTGGTCCTTGAAACCGGCCTCGGGCGCCGGTTTCTGCGCACAGCCGCCCAGCATCAGCAGGGCCAGCACGCTGGCCGCTACGATCGAGCGCTTCATTTGGCGAACGGGCTGATCATTTGCTGACGGCTGTTATCCATCGCCTGGTAGAACGCGTTGGACAGGTTGGTGTAGGTCGGCTCGTCCCACTCGCCCTGTGCGGCTTGTACCGCGACAAATGGCTGGAACCACAGCAGTTTGTTGTCCGACAGATCAACCACCATGCCCTGCCCGCCTACCTGCGCCAACGGCACGCTGGTCGGTACGATGCTGTAGTAGCTGCGGGTAGCCCCGGTGGCGGTGACATACACCAGTAGCAGACGGTCGACGCCATATTTGGCCTTGATCGGGGTCAGGTCCTTGACGGTATAGCCTTCGCGGAATTTGGTTTCCTTGTAGGCCGCCAGGTCGACTTTCTCGTCGATGCGCTTGGCTTTGTAACCCTTGGCCTGCAGCTTGGCGACGATCGCATCGGGCAAGGTATCCAGATCACGAACCTGCCAGGTTTTGACGTTGTCACTGAGTTTGCTGTTAACGCCGGAGTTGATGGCGTAATCGAGGAGGCCCTGATTTCCGGTCAACGCCAGCACCGGAGGCGGCAAGACGCTGATCGCCACGCCGATGGTCGGCTCCTTGGCATCCCAAAATTGTTGGTCGAGCGGTACCGGCGGCTGGACGTTGGCACAACCAGTGAGGGTCAGGCAGGCAAGCAGAGTCAGTGCAGCGAACGTGCGTAGAGCGTGGAATGTCATGGATCAAATCCCTATGATTGAAAACGTTGCTGCGTGTATCGGCAGCAACGGCCAAAACCATAGTGGCACATTGACACTTATTTGACGACTGTAATCTGTCAGCTGACGGTGCCGCCCTTCGCCTCACTGATGATTTGCCGGATTGCGCCGACAAAAGTCTCCACCGGTTGACCGCCCGTGACAGCGTATTGGCCGTTGAACACCACGGTTGGCACCGAACTGACGCCACGCGACAGCCATGCCTGTTCTTCTTCACGGACCTCTTTGGCAAACTCGTCCGACCCCAGAATGGCTTCGGCTCGCGAGCGGTCGAGGCCTGTGCTTTCAGCGATGTTCGCCAGCTGCACAGGGTCTGAAGGACTGCCACCGTCGGTGAAATACGCCTTGAACAACGCTTCCTTGAGTGGCTGTTGCCGCCCTTCAAGACCGGCCCAGTGCAACAGGCGATGGGCATCGAAGGTGTTGTAGATGCGGCTGTTGCCGTCGGTGCGAAAGGCAAAACCGACGTCGGCACCGCGTGCGCGGATCATCTCGCGATTTTTTTGCGATTGCTCGGGTGTCGAGCCGTACTTCTCGGTGATGTGTTCGGTGATGTTCTGCCCTTCGGGCGCCATCTTCGGGTTCAGCTCGAATGGCTGGAAACGGATCTCGGCGCTGACTTCATCGCGCAAAATGTGCAAGGCCTGGGTCAGGCCATACAAACCGACGACGCACCAGGGGCAGGAGACGTCGCTGACGAAATCGATTTTCAAAGGGGCACTCATTACACACCTCGCTGGCTGAAACGCGTCGCAAAGTTTGCACAATACACCTGCATAACCCCTTTTTGTGCAGGAGCTGCCGAAGGCTGCGATCTTTTGATTTTGCTTTTAAAAAAGATCAAAAGATCGCAGCCTTCGGCAGCTCCCACAGTTGATCGCGGTGTTAGAGAAGGTTGTGTTCAGCCACCGGTTCGATCTGCGCCCAATGCGAAGTGTCCTCGCGGTGTTCGCGCAAGTACGGCAACACCGCCGCCAGCAACGGCGCCTTGAAAGCCTCCTGGAATCGGTGGGCCAACCCCGGAATCAGCTTCAATTGGCTACCGCGCAAATGCGCCGCCAGATGCACGCCATGCATTACCGGCAACAACGGATCGGCCGTGCCATGCACCACCAGCGCCGGGACGCGCAATTGATTGAGCAACGCCACCCGGCTCGGCTCCGCCAGGATCGCCATGATCTGCCGCTTCACGCCTTCGGGATTGAACGCCCGGTCATACGACAGCGCGGCCTGATGCAACAACGCCTGACGATCATCCATCACCGCGGGACTGCCCAGCGCTGCCAGCAAATCGGCCTGCTGCTCCAGGGCCACTTCACGGTTCGGGGCACCGCGACGCGACAGCAACTGCACCAACGCCGCACTCGGCGCGGGCAGGCCTTCGGCCCCGGAGGTGGTCATGATCAGGGTCAGGCTCTCGACCCGTTGCGGCGCCATGGCCGCCATATGCTGGGCGATCATCCCGCCCATGCTCGCGCCGAGCACGTGGAAATGTTCGATGTGCAACGCGTCCATCAGGCCCAGGCCATCGTCGGCCATGTCGGTCAGCGAGTATGGCGCCGACACCGGCAAACCGAGTTTGTAGCGCAGCACTTCAAAGGTCAGGTTGGCTTCCAGTGGCGCTTGGCGCCAGGTCGACAAGCCGACATCGCGGTTGTCATAGCGAATCACCCGAAACCCTTGCTGACACAGCGCGACCACCACTTCATCGGGCCAGTGAATCAACTGCCCGCCCAGGCCCATTACCAGCAGCAACGCCGGGTCCGACGCACGGCCGATGCTCTGGTACGCCAGGCTCACCTGATCCAGATCGACCCGTTCGGTCGGCACATTGACGTCACAGCGAGACACCGCAAAAGACGGAAGGCTAAACAACAACGCGGCCAGAAAGGCCGCCGTCGATAAAAATCTTGCACGCATGAAAAACACCGAAACGCAGAACCCCAGTAGAGCGCGAGTCTGATGAAGTTTGTTCAAGCGCGCTGCCACAGTTCCGTGACAGTTTGATGAAGAGTGCCGAGCGGTCGTTTCCTCAGAACCGCGTTATCGTTGTTCGGCTCGCTCCCACAGGGTCAGGCGGACGCCGTCCCACTGTAGGAGCGAGCCTGCTCGCGATAACGTCCTTAAGCCAACTGACTACGCAACTGCCGCGCCGCCGCCACCATATTCACCAGCGCTGCCTCGGTCTCCGGCCACGCCCGAGTCTTCAACCCGCAATCTGGGTTGACCCACAAGCGCTCAGCCGGGATGCGCTGCACAGCCTTGGCCATCAACTTGACCATCTCGGCGGTGTCCGGCACCCGTGGCGAATGGATGTCATAGACACCCGGACCGATGTCGTTCGGGTAGTCGAACGCTTTAAAGGCTTCCAGCAACTCCATGTCCGAACGCGAGGTTTCGATGGTGATCACGTCGGCATCCATCGCCGCGATGGCTTCGATTACGTCGTTGAATTCGCTGTAGCACATGTGGGTGTGGATCTGGGTTTCGTCGCGCACACCGCTGGCACTCAAGCGGAACGCTTCCACCGCCCAGTCCAGATATTCCTGCCATTGTGCCCGACGCAGCGGCAGGCCTTCACGGAACGCGGCTTCGTCGATCTGCACGATCTTGATGCCGGCCGCTTCCAGGTCCAGCACTTCGTCACGCAGGGCCAGAGCCAACTGTTGCGCCTGGATTTTGCGCGACACGTCTTCACGCGGGAACGACCACATCAGCATCGTAACGGGACCGGTGAGCATGCCTTTCATGACCTTGTCGGTCTGGCTTTGCGCATAGCTGATCCAGTCGACGGTCATGGCTTTGGGACGGCTAAGGTCGCCATAGATGATCGCCGGTTTCACACAGCGCGAACCGTAGCTTTGAACCCAGCCAAAACGGGTGAACAGATAGCCGTCCAGTTGTTCGGCGAAGTATTCGACCATGTCGTTGCGTTCAGCTTCACCGTGCACCAGCACATCGAGGCCCAGGCGTTCCTGTACCTGCACGGCGTGGCGAATTTCGTGGTGCATGGCATCGGTGTAATCGTTGGCCGACAGCTTGCCTTGTTTGTATGCCTGACGCGCCAGACGAATCGAGCCGGTCTGCGGGAACGAGCCGATGGTGGTGGTCGGGAAGGCCGGCAGCTTCAGACGTGCGCGCTGCTGCTCGATGCGTTTGGCAAACGGCGAATGCCGTTGGCTGTCCGCAGCACCGATGGAATCGATGCGGGCCTGCACGTGGGCTTTATGAATGCGCGGCGACTCGGCGCGGCTCGCAGCAATCGCACGGCTTTGTGCCAGGGCAGTTTGCACTTTCGGCGCTTGCGGGTCGTTCAGCGCATCGCGCAGTACGGCGATTTCGCCACACTTTTGCACCGCGAACGCCAGCCAGCTTTTCAGTTCCGGGTCGAGTGTGTCTTCGCGCTCCAGGTCCACCGGGCTGTGCAGCAACGAGCAGGAACTGCTGACCCACAGGTTGTCGCCAAAGCGCTCCTGGGCAAATTGCAGTTGCGCCAGCACCGGCTCCAGTTCGCAGCGCCAGACGTTGCGACCGTTGACCAGGCCCACCGAAAGAATCTTGTAGATCGGCAGGCGATCGAGTACGTGCAGCAGTTGATCCGGCGCACGCACCGCGTCGATGTGCAGGCCTTGCACCGGCAGGCCAACGGCCAGACCGAGGTTGTCTTGCAGACCGCTGAAGTAGGTCGCGAGCAGTTTTTTCAACGGCGAATACTGAAGGATGTGGTAAGCGCGCTCGAACGCGTTCTTCCACTCTTGCGGCAGGTCGAGGGTCAGGATCGGTTCGTCGATCTGCACCCACTCCACGCCTTGTGCAGCGAGGCGACCGAGGATTTCACCGTAGATGGGCAGCAGGCGTTCCAGCAGATCAAGCTTGTCGAAGTCGTTGCCATTGCCCTTTGATTTGCCCTTGCCCAGCCACAGGTAAGTTAAAGGGCCGATGATCACCGGCTTGACGGTATGACCCAAGGCCTTGGCTTCGTCGACTTCGTCGAACAACTGTTCCCAGCTCAGTTTGAACTGCTGGTCGGCCGTGAACTCCGGGACCAGGTAGTGGTAGTTGGTGTCGAACCACTTGGTCAGCTCTTGCGCATATTGCGCCTGGCCGTGTTCATCGCCGCAGCAGCTCGCGGTGGCGCCACGGGCCATGGCGAACAGCGTGTCGAGGGTCGGCAGGCCACGGGCATCCTTGGTGTTGTCGAAACGCTCGGGGATCACCCCGAAGGTCAGCGAGTGGGTCAGCACCTGGTCGTACCAGGCGAAGTCGCCGACCGGCAGCAGATCGATGCCGGCATCCTGTTGCAGTTTCCAGTGAGTGGCGCGCAATTGGCGGCCAACGCTGTTCAACGCGCTCTGATCGATGTCGCCCTTCCAATAGGACTCAAGGGCTTTTTTCAGTTCGCGGTCGGCGCCGATGCGCGGGAAACCAAGGGTGTGGGCCACGGCCATGTCGAATGTGCTCCTGTGTAAAAGATGGCGCTATTGTCGACAGCCAGGCAAACATGAGACAAACTCAACCTTTTCGTGTTGATCACAAGTTTTCCTCATGGAGCCCTCCGGTGCTTGAAATCCGTCACCTCAAGACCCTCCACGCCTTGCGCGAAGCCGATAGCCTGGTGGACGCGGCCGACCGCCTGCACCTGACCCAATCGGCGTTGTCCCACCAGTTTAAGGAACTGGAAGAGCGCATGGGCATGCCGCTGTTCGTGCGCAAGACCAAACCGGTGCGTTTCACCAGCGCCGGTTTGCGCCTTTTGCAACTGGCCGATGCCACCCTGCCGTTGCTGCGCGCTGCCGAACGTGACATCAGCCGATTGGCCGGTGGCACGGCCGGGCGTTTGCACATGGCCATCGAGTGCCACAGTTGCTTCCAGTGGCTGATGCCGACCATCGACCAGTTCCGCGATGCCTGGCCGGAAGTGGAACTGGACCTGGCGTCGGGTTTCTCATTCGCTCCGCTGCCGGCCCTGGCCCGAGGTGATCTGGACCTGGTAGTGACCTCCGACCCGGTGGACCTGGTCGGCATCACGTATGTGCCGTTGTTCACCTACGAAGCGATGCTCGCCGTGGCCAACCAGCACAAACTGGCGAGCAAGGCCTACATCGTTCCGGAAGACCTGCTCACGGAAACCTTGATCACCTACCCGGTGGAACGGGATCGCCTGGACATCTTCACTCGCTTCCTTGAACCGGCCGATGTCGAACCGGCCCAGGTCCGCACCTCGGAGCTGACGGTGATGATGATGCAACTGGTGGCCAGCGGACGCGGTGTGTGCGGCATGCCGCATTGGGCGCTGCATGAATACAGCTCGCGGGGTTATGTGAAGGCCAAGCGCCTGGGTGAGAAAGGCTTGTTTGCGACGCTGTACGCAGGGATTCGCGCCGACATGCTGGATGCGCCGTACATGCGCGATTTTCTGCTGACCGCGAAGGACACGTCGTTTTCGACGCTGGATGGGGTGAGCGCGGTTCGCTAGCACCATGTGGGGACTGGCTCACAACCTTTAAAAGATCGCAGCCTTCGGCAGCTCCTACATGGGCACGCATTTTTCCTGTAGGAGCTGCCGAAGGCTGCGATCTTTTGATCGTGCTTCAGATCTCACGGCACATATGGATCTTGTCGAAGTATTCCTCGCCCACTCGTACTGCCATCGGTTCCAGTCCGAACTGGATAAACCCGCAACGCCGGTACAGATTGAACGCAGCATCATTGCCGGCGGTGACGGTCAACTTGATCAACCGCAACCCTTGATGCGCCTGCGCCTCGGCCAAAACCGCCTGCACCAGTTGATAGCCGAGCCCGCACTGACGGGCCTGCGGTGAAACGTACATGCCAAACAGTGTTGCCTTGTGCCGGGCCTTTTCCCGAGGTTCGAACGCCAGCCCGACAATGCCCCCCAACTTGCCCTCGTCGAACGCGCCGAACACCGCATCGAGCTTGCTGGTCAGGCGCGACTCCCACCACGCCAGCGGCATGGCCGCGCGTTCGCGGACGCTCGACGTGAAAGCCTGCGGATGCAGGTCGTAGGCTTCAAGCATCAACGCGCGATAGTCCAGCGCGTGGCTGGCATCCAGTCGCTCGATCCACATGTTCAGGCCATCCGTTTTTGCTCAAGCATCAGCCGCAGGGCCAGCGCCGACAGCACGAACCCCATGAAGTAACGCTGCATCGCCAGCCAGGTCGGGTTATTGACGAACCATGAGGCAATGCCCGCCGCGAACATCGCAATCATCAGGTTGACGCAGAAGCTGACACTGATCTGGGTCAGGCCTAGCACGATGCTTTGGGTGAACACCGAACCGTGCTCCGGGGTGACGAACTGCGGAAACACCGAGAGGTAGAACACCGCGATTTTCGGATTCAGAGCACTGGTCAGAAAACCCATGGTGATCAGTTTGCGTGCCGAGTCGGGCGGTAACTGCTGCGCTTCGAACGGCGAACGCGCACCGGGCTTGACCGCCTGCCAGGCCAGCCACAACAGGTACAGCGCACCGGCCCACTTCAACACTTCATAAGCCAGCGGCACCGCGAGGAAGACGGCCGTCAAACCGGCCGCTGCGGCAAACAAATGCACGAAGAAACCCGCCACCACGCCGAGCAACGACGTCACCCCCGCCTTGCGCCCCTGGCAGATCGAACGGGAGATCAGGTAGATCATGTTCGGTCCCGGCGTCAATACCATCAGCAACGCGGCAGCGGCGAAAATCAGCAGGTCCTGAAGCGGGATCATGGCGGTTCCTTGGCGTGATTGATCAGGCGATCGCGGTCAGCGATGCTCGATAAAACGGCAGGATCAGGTCCCGTGTCAATGGCGCCAGCGTGACACCACCGTCGGTCGCCGGGTCGATCCAGAGCACCTCTTCGATCTCTGCCGCAGGCGTCACGTCGACATCGATGTGCAGCTGGAAAATCTCAGCGTGTACGACAAAGCCCGGCTCGTTGGCGGCCGGTGCCGAGAAGTGCCCCAGGTAAACGGCCTGCACCGGATCGATGTCCAGACCCAGCTCTTCTTCCAGCTCCCGGGCCAAAGCATGGACAGGCAACTCATGAGGCTCGATCTTGCCGCCCGGTTGCATGAACGCTTCGGTGCCGCGCTTGCGCACCAGCAGGGTTCGACCGTCGGGACCGATCAGCAGGGCGGCGGCGATGTGGATTTGTGTCGACATGACAAAAAGACCTTTGACTCAAAAACGGCAAGGATCACATGTCTTCCACGAATTGTGTAGGAGCTGCCGAAGGCTGCGATCTTTTGACTTTGTTTTTTCAAGATCAAAAGATCGCAGCCTTCGGCAGCTCCTACGCAGGCGTCATGCAGCCTCTTGGAAATCCATTTCCGGTGGCTGACGACGGAAACCACCCGTCAACACCGCCAGGTACACCACGCCAATCGCCAGCCAGCTCAGGCCCAGGTAAATGGCCAGGTGATCGAGGCTGACCATCAGCCACAGGTCCGCCGCCAGCCCGATGAACGGGAACAGCAGGAACAGTACGAATTCGCGCAAGCCTTTCTTCTCGCCGCCAATCCAGTAATGAAAGATCACTGATAGGTTCACCAGGCTAAACGCCAGGAACGCGCCGAAGTTGATGAACGAGGTTGAGGTCGTGACGTCGAGTTTCAGCGCCAGCAACGCCACCACTGCGCACAACAGGATGCTGTTGATCGGTGTGCCGAAGCGTTCGTGCAAGGTGCCGAAGAACGACTTCGGCAGCACGCCGTCGCGGCCCATTGCGTAGAGCAAGCGCGAGCCACTGGCCTGGGCCGACAGACCCGACGCGAACTGACCGACGATCAGGCCAATGAGGAAGATCGAGACAAACAGGTCGCCACCGATGTTGCGGGCAATTTCATAGGCCGCCGAATCCACGCTGTCGAACTGGAACGACGGGTGGGCGATCTGCACGAAGTACGAAACGCCGACGAAAATCAGACCGCCGATCAGGGTGATCAACATGATTGCCCGTGGAATGGTGCGGCGTGGGTCGCGGGTTTCTTCGGTCAGGGTGCTGACCGCGTCAAAGCCGAGGAATGAATAACAGGCGATGGCCGCGCCGCTCATGATCAACGGCATCTGCATGTCGCCATTGAAGAACGGTTTGATCGACCACAGCGGCGTGCTCGCATCGCCGCCGACGTAGTGCACGCACAGCGCGACGAAGGCGATCAGCACCAGGAACTGCACCAGCATCAGCAAGGCGTTGATGCCGTTGGCCAGTTTCAGGCCGACGATGTTGATGGCGCTGGTGATGCCGATGAACGCCAGCACCCAGATCCACTGCGGCACGGCCGGAAAAGCGGAGTTGAGGTACGCGGCGCCGATCAGCCAGATCGCCATCGGCAAAAACAGGTAATCGAGCAACACCGCCCAACCGGCGATGAACCCGAGTTTGGGGCTGATGGCCTTGCGCACATAACTGTAGGCGGAGCCCGCGACCGGGAACGCCGAGGCCATGCGCCCGTAGCTCATGGCGGTGAAAAACATCGCCACCAGCGCCGCCAGATACGCGGCCGGGACCATACCAGCGGTGGATTGAGCGAGGATGCCAAAGGTGCCGAGCACAATGATCGGCGTCATGTAGGCGATGCCAAACAGCACCACCGACCCTAATGACAGGGTGCGTTGCAAACGAGCCATGAGCGACTACTCCGGAATTATTAGATTTATGGCAGAGCCGAGTTCGGCGCAAATTTCGGGTGTTGCGTTGTTGTTCTTGGATGTCGCCAAAAGATCGCAGCCTGCGGCAGCTCCTACAGGGGACCGCGATCCATGTAGGAACTGCCGCAGGCTGCGATCTTTTGATGCTCAGCGCGCAGGTATCATCAGTTCACGCAATCCATCCGCATGCTCAACCCTCTCCCCCGGCAACTTCAGTCGCTGGTCATCGAGGTATCGATAGTCCTGACGCGCCGCCGTCAATTGATTCAGGTCCAGCTCAACCGCGAACCGCCCTTGCTCGCGACCGGCCTCGAACAACAACGAGCCCAGCGGATCGACCAGCGCACTGCCACCGGCAAACAACAACCCGCCATCGCCCTCTTCCACCCGGTTGACCATCAGCGCAAACGCCTGGTTTTCCTGGGCACGTGCCATGATCGCGGTGCGGTGAGTCGGGCCGTACGGGTCCATGTTGCCGTTGGTTACCAGCAGCAACTCGGCGCCCAGTTGCGCCAGGGCGCGGGCGGTTTCGGGGAATTCGATGTCGTAGCAGATCAGCAGGCCGACGCGCACACCATTCCACAGGCACGTGGCGTAGCGGTCGCCGGCCTCGAACACACCGCGATCCGACGCCCACAGGTGCGTCTTGCGGTACTTCAGCGCGATGCCTTCGGGGGTGATCAGCAGCGTGGTGTTGTAGAAACGGCCGTTGTCGCTCTCGGCAGTGCCGACGACCACGGCGATGTTGCGCTCACGGGCGGCAGCAATGATTGCGCTGACGGTCGGGCCATCCAGCGGCTCGGCGACCTCGGCCACGGACTCGGCCGACGGGAAGCCCATCAAGTGGCTTTCCGGAAACATGATCAGTTGCGTGTCGGCGGCGCAGGCGTTGATCGCCTCCAGCGCACGTTCGAGGTTGTAAACCGTGTCGTTGTCACGGCCCGCCAATTGCGCGAGTTCGACCTTCATGGGTATTCCTTGTTCTAAGGCCGGGCGGGGAGAAAGATTGCCCGGTCGCTGTCTGTGCGCCAGTATGCGCAGCAAGCAAGCGGCCGGGAAATCACGCCGCTGGGGTAACACGATAGGGGTAGATGCATGACACTCTCGTTAGACGACATCGCCTGGCACCGTTCGGTGGGGCAATTGATCGACGCCCTGGACAAGCCCAATTTCTGGACGCAACTGGTGCGTTTGCTGGACCAGTACGTGCCCTGCGACAGCTGGGTGGCGCTGCTGTTCAGCGCCGACCAGCACCCGCAAGTATTCGCCGAATGCCCAGGCGAAGACGGCGGCCCCGACCCGTTGTTCCAGGATTACCTGCGCGGCCTGTACCTGCTCGATCCGTTCTACATCGCCTGCCGCGAGCAATCACGTACCGGTTTGTATCGCCTGTCGGAAGTGGCGCCGGAGCATTTCGAACTCACCGAGTACTATCAACGATACTTTCGTGTGAATGTCGTGGCCGACGAAATACAGTTTAATTGCCAGCTCGAAGGCGACCGCACGCTGTGCCTGTCACTGGGCAGCAAGCAGCGGTTCAGCGCGCAGCAGATAGCCTTGTTGTCGTTGATCCAGCCGTGGGTGCTCGGGTTGTTGCGCCAGCGTCTACCCTATGAGATCAACGAAGTGGTGGCCCTCGCCCCGGCACCGGTGCAAGGCGACTGGCGGGTGCAACTGGAAGCGTCGGTGCAGCAACTCAAGGGTGCGCAATTGACCGCCCGGGAACTGGACGTGGGACGCTTGATGCTCAGCGGCTGCTCCAGCAAGGAAATCGCCCGCAAACTGGAAATCTCCATCGAAACCGTGAAAGTCCATAAGAAACACATGTACAGCAAGCTGGGGATCAAATCCCAGTCCGAGCTGTTTTCGATTTTTCTCCAGGCACAAAATGCCTGAAAAGATCGCAGCCTTCGGCAGCTCCTACATTGATCGCATTACCCTGTAGGCGCTGCCGAAGGCTGCAATCTTTAACACTCGAGTCCGAACCCAAGGAAACCGTATGAGCCTGTCCCTCCTGAGCCGCTACGCCTTCTTTGCCGTCTGTGTGATCTTCACCCTCGCCAGCCTGCCCTTCCTCGAACACGACTGGCTCTGGCCGTTCACCGCCCTTACCGGCGTGCTCAGCCTGATCGGCATTGGCGACTTGCTGCAAAGCCCCCACGCGGTGCGCCGCAACTACCCGATCCTCGGCAACATTCGTTATCTGGTGGAAGGCATTCGCCCGGAGATCCGTCAGTACCTGCTTGAATCCGACAGCGACGCCCTGCCCTTCTCCCGGGCCCAGCGTTCGCTGGTCTACTCCCGGGCCAAGAATGAAAGCGCCGACAAACCGTTCGGCACGCTGATCGACGTCTATCAATCGGGCTTCGAGTTCATAGGCCACTCCATGCGCCCGGCACCGTTGAGCGACCCTAGCGGTTTTCGCGTGACCGTCGGCGGCCCGCAGTGCACCCAGCCGTATTCGGCCTCGGTGTTCAATATCTCGGCCATGAGTTTTGGCTCGCTCAGCGCCAACGCCATTCGCGCGTTGAACCAGGGCGCCAAACTCGGCAACTTCGCCCATGACACCGGCGAAGGCAGCATCAGCCCCTATCACCGTGAACACGGCGGCGACCTGACCTGGGAACTGGGCAGCGGCTACTTCGGTTGCCGCACCAGCGATGGCCGATTCGACCCGGAACGCTTCGCCGCACAGGCGCAAACGCCGCAAGTGCGGATGATCGAAATCAAGATGAGCCAAGGCGCCAAACCCGGCCACGGCGGCATCCTGCCCAAACATAAAGTCACCCAGGAAATCGCCGAAACCCGCGGCATCCTGATGGGCGAAGACTGCATCTCACCGTCACGCCACAGCGCGTTTTCCACGCCAATCGAGATGATGCATTTCATCCAGCAATTGCGTGAGTTGTCCGGCGGCAAACCGGTGGGCTTCAAGTTCTGCCTGGGGCATCCGTGGGAATTCATGGGCATCGCCAAGGCCATGCTGGAAACCGGCATTCTCCCTGACTTTATCGTCGTCGACGGCAAGGAAGGCGGGACCGGCGCCGCGCCCGTGGAGTTCACCGACCACATCGGCGTGCCGATGCGCGAAGGCCTGTTGTTTGTGCACAACACCCTGGTCGGTTTGAATCTGCGAGACAAGATCAAACTCGGCGCCAGCGGCAAAATCGTCAGCGCGTTCGACATTGCCAGCGTGCTGGCCATCGGCGCCGATTGGGCCAACTCGGCGCGGGGCTTCATGTTCGCCATCGGCTGCATCCAGTCGCAAAGCTGCCACACCAACAAATGCCCAACCGGCGTCGCCACCCAGGACACCTTGCGCCAACGCGCATTGGTGGTGCCGGACAAGGCCCATCGCGTCTTCAACTTCCACCGCAATACCCTCAAGGGCCTGGCCGAAATGCTCGCCGCCGCTGGCCTCGAACATCCTTCACAGTTATCCGCCAAGCACTTGGTGCGGCGCATGTCGGCGACCGAGATCAAGTTGTTTTCGCAGCTACACGTATTCCTCAAACCGGGGGAATTGCTGACCGGCGAAGTGAATGGCGAGTTCTATTCGCGGATGTGGCAGATGGCACGGGCGGACAGCTTCGAACCCAATGAGGTAGCGGCGGCCTGACACCGATGTTGCAGCGCTGAAAGTCCTTGGGCTTCAGCGCCCACCCTCGAGAATAAACAGCCGTGCCTGGACTTCATTCCCCTCGATCGTGAGCGTCTGCTTCCAGCCCTTAGGGAATGTCACGATATCCTCGGGTCTGGGCTTGCCCGTTACCCACCAGATTCTTCTGCCGACCGGTTTCAGCGCCGATACATCATTGAAAAAAATCCAGTCCAGACGCTGGGGTATGAGGCGCCAGCCACCATAGTCGTAAGGGCCCCTCGTCCGCCCGTCTGGCGAGCGGGAGATGTAAAGTCGTGGCTGGATGCCTGTGGTGTTGTAGTAACTGAAAGGCAAATACCAGTACAGACCGTCGACCACAATCTCGTCGCCCGCCCGGGCTTGACGATTGATGCCCTCTGCCACCGAATCCAGCCTGGCCAGCTTACGAATGTCAGTACCATTCAAACCGTCATCCTGCGCATACACCTTCAGCAGGCCATGCACCTGGGCAGCGATAAACAGACTCAAACAGAGGTAGGCGATCAATGCTCGCTGCTGTGCCAGGCCATCCAGCGCCAGCGCTACAATCAGAGGCAAGCCAATGGCGGCAAATACCAGGTAGCGGGTCACAAACACCGGGACGATCAGGGACACCAGAAACACAGTGATGACCGGCACAAAGAAATAAGCCAGCAACAGCAGGACCGTGCGACGATCAGCGCGCCCTTTCAACCACGCCAGTACGCAACAGGCGAGCACCAACGCCGAAACCAGCAACGCCCACCCAAGGCCGCGGTCAGTCGCCGAGACCATCATGACGCTGCGCGAAACAAGCCCCGGCAGCATCTCCCAGGTGGTCGGGGCCACCCACTCAAGCCCATTCATGCGCCTGAGCTGATCAATGAGATGGGGCAACCAGGGCAGGTACAGAGCCACAATCGCGACATTGGCCAGGAACCATTTTCGAAAAGACAGCGTCGTGGACTCGCCGCTTCCCAGCCCGGACCAGTACAGCCAATGCACCAACACACTGAGCGCCGCGAAGTAATGGGTGTAAAACGCGGCCGCCATCAGCAGCACATACAAGACCGCGTAGCGCCTCGCTTGTGGCTGACGACTCCAACAGACCAGGGCGACCGTAGCCCCCATCAACCAGAACCCGAGCAAGGCGTACATACGCACTTCCTGGCTATAGCGAACCGACAGCGGCAAGAACGCCAGCATCAGCCCGGCAAAACAGGTCGCCCTGCGCGTTGCCACGAGGCTCAGCAGCTTGAGACAAAGCACCAGCGTTCCGACATCCGCCACGGCACTCAAGCCGCGTACCGACAATGCGGTGTTGCCCGACAGCAGCATCCAGTAGTGAAGTATCAAGTAGTACAGCGGTGGGTGAACGTCACGGGCCGTTGTCGCCCAAATGAGCCGTGGCGACCGTTCACCAAGCAGAATGCTGAAGGCTTCGTCATACCAGATGACCGGTGTTGAAATAGCGTGAAACCTGATGATTAGCGCCAGGATGACCAGCAGGATCAACTCTGCTCGGTAGAGTTGTTGCTGGCTCACTCGCATCTCGGCCACTCGAGTCATCGCGTTCAAAGGTTCTTCGTCGCGAAGGTTTTTTCTGGCGTCGCTCGAGTGCTTTTGACGATGTCCTTGATGACATATCGAGGCCGATGCTTGGCCTCGATATAAATCCGCCCGACGTATTCACCGAGGATGCCAATGCCGATCAACTGCACGCCACCCAGAAACAGAATGGCGGTCATCAGCGATGGATAGCCGGGCACGCTGTTGCCGAAGAAAATCTTGTCCATCACCATGTACACCGCGTACAGCACGGCGAAGATCGACACGGCGCCACCGACGTAAGTCCACAGCCGCAACGGCACGGTGCTGAACGACGTCACCCCTTCCAGCGCCAGGTTCCACAGTTTCCAGCCGTTGAACTTGCTATTGCCCGCGACACGCCGTGCCCGTTCGTATTCCACGACCACGGTGTTGAAGCCGGCCCACGACAACACGCCTTTCATGAACAGCTGGTGCTCGGGCAAGGTGCGGATCACATCGACCACTTTGCGGTCCATCAGCCGGAAATCGCCGACGTTTTCTTCGATCCGGGTGTACGAGATACGATTCAAGAGGTGGTAGAACAGCGATGCACTGTGACGCTTCAGATAGCCGTCGGCGCCCCGATCGCGGCGTTTTGCCAACACGACATCCGCGCCTTTTTGCCAACGTTCCACGAGCAGCGGGATGACGCTGACGGGATCCTGCAGGTCGACATCCATCGGGATCACCGCATCGCCGGTTGCATGCTCAAGGCCGGCAAATAATGCCGGCTCCTTGCCGAAGTTGCGGGAAAAGTTGATCAGCATGACCAACTCGTCCGCCTCCGCCAGCGCGGCTGCCTGTTCGGCCGTGCGGTCGGAACTGCCGTCGTTGATAAATACAATCTCCACGTCGGCATCGAGCTTCAACTCACGTCGAACAGCCTGGTAGAAAATGTCGATTGCCTGTTCTTCATTGAACACCGGAACAATAAGCGAGATCTTCATGCCTCACGCTCGCGAAACACCACGTACTTGGAAAACAAAAAACCCAGTACCAGGCTCAACGCCGAAAACAACGCCACGGTCAGCAGACCGTGCAGCCGCCACAAATCACCGGCATGGCCGACCCCGTAACTCAACGCGCCCATCGCCACCATGAACAGCAGGTAACCACTGACCGACAGTTTGCTGTCAAAGGTATAGAGCGCATTCATGTAGAAGGAAAACGAGGCCGCTACGCAGAACGCCGCCAGGTTACTGACAGCCTGACTGAAACCGGCCGCCACGCTGAGCAGGAAGAAGATTTGCCAGTGAATAAGGGTGTTGGCGACCCCGATCACCGTGTAGCTGGACAAGCCTTTCCATAACTGTCTCATGCTAACGATCCTTTACTGGACGACCTGATGTTCCCCGTTAATATTTGAGCCTGTCTACTGTCAGAAATCGCAGGTTGGCACGCCTTTCAGACCAGCGGTTATCATCTCGAAGCCACTCAGGAGACATTCCGAAATACCCCGACTTTGCAATTTAAGGTGAATCAGTCCACCCTGCGCGCCGCCGATGAGCGGCCTGTAATCTTTGTCGCTTGTGGATACTCCTTTGTTCAACATTCCGAATACGAGCCTGCCGTCATGACGTTAGCGCGCGATCACCGGATCGACTTTTTTCGCGGTCTGGCATTGATCTTCATTTTCTGGGATCACGTGCCCCACAACCCTTTGGGTCAAATCACAATGCGTAATTTCGGCTTCAGCGATGCTGCCGAAGTCTTTGTGTTCCTGGCCGGTTATGCGGCCGTGCTGGCCTACGGCAAAATACTCGCGCGCGAGGGTTTTCTGATCGCCTGCGTGAAAATCCTGCGCCGCGCGTGGGTCCTGTACGTGGTGCATATCTTCTTGTTGGCGATGCTGATGGGCATCGTGTTTTTCGCCAACAGCCACGTGGAAACCCGCGACCTGGTCGAAGAGATGGGCATGCACCACTTCATCAGCGACCCGCAGCAAGCCTTGATCGATGAACTGCTGTTGCGCTTCAAACCCAACCTGATGGACCCGTTGCCGCTGTACATCGTGTTGCTGGCGGGTTTGCCGCTGGTGCTGCCGATACTGGTGCGCAAGACGTGGGTGGTGGTCGCGATGTCTGTGGCGCTGTACCTGATGGTGCCGTTGGCCGGCTGGAACCTGGCAGCCATCAAGGACGGCGTGTGGTACTTCAATCCAGTTGCCTGGCAGTTGCTGTTCATCCTTGGCGGGGCCGCGGCGATCCACTCTCAGCGCCCGCACCTGCCCGACACTCGGCCGCTGCTGCGCCAGCCGTTGTTCATGACCGCTGCGGTGTACGTGGTGGCCGCCGGGGTGCTCACCGTCCTGTGGCGATGGCCGCACATCCACGACGCCCTGATGCCTTCCAGCGTGAGCAACCTGCTGTACCCGATCAGCAAGACCAACCTGTCACCCCAACGCTTGTTGCACTTTTTGGCGCTGGCCTACGTCACCGCAAAACTGCTGCCCGACACCGGCTGGACGCAGAATTGGCTGGCGCAGCAAAGCTGTCGCATGGGGCGTTTTTCCCTGGAGATTTTCTGTCTGGGCGTGTTGCTGGCGCCGCTGGCGGACATGATCAACGCCCTGACTGACGACGCGTTCGCCATGCAAATCTTCACGGCACTGGTGGGCGCCGGGTTGATGGCGCTGCTCGGTGCGTGGCTGGAGTTCAACAAGCGTTTGAACCAGACAAGTAAAAGATCGCAGCCTTCGGCAGCTCCTACAGAATCTGATCGTATTTCGCTGTAGGAGCTGCCGCAGGCTGCGATCCGTTGATCTTTAAAATGCAAAAGCCCCGGCCAATCGACCGGGGCTTTTTCGTTTCAGGCGTTACGGTTTATTGAACCGAACGCACCGCACCTTGCGACGCATTGGTCGGTTGCAGCTTGAACACGTAGAACAACACCGTCAGCAGCACCAGGAACGCAGGCCCCACATACAGCGCCACGCGGGTGTCCGGGAAGTACGCCATCAGGCCGACCACCAGCACCAGGAACGCCAGCGCCAGGTACGAACTGACCGGGTACAGCCACATGCGGTATTTCAGGCCGGCACGTTCGCTGGCGCTCAGGCCTTGGCGGAATTTCAGCTGGGCCAGCAAGATCATCACCCAGGTCCAGATCGCGCCGAAGGTGGCAATCGCCGTCACCCAGACGAAGACTTTCTCCGGCACCAAATAGTTGAGCAACACACCCAACAACAACGCACCGATCGACAGCAGCAATGCACGACGCGGCACGCCATTGTTTGAGGTCTTGGCAAAACCAGCCGGGGCCTGGCCGTTCTGCGCCAGGCTGTAGAGCATGCGCCCGGTGCTAAAAATGCCACCGTTACACGACGACAATGCCGCGGTGATTACGACGAAGTTGATGATGCCGGCAGCGGTCTTGATGCCCAGTCGCTCGAAGGTCATCACGAATGGACTGCCCTGGGTGCCGATTTCGTTCCACGGGTAGATCGACAGGATCACGAACAGCGCGCCGACGTAGAACAGCAGAATCCGCCAGAACACCGAGCCGATCGCATCAGGAATGGTTTTCTGCGGATTCTTCGCTTCACCGGCAGTCAGGCCGATCATCTCAACGCCGAGGTAGGCGAACATGACCATTTGCAGGGACATCAACACGCCTTGCACGCCGTTGGGCATGAAGCCGCCGTGGGCCCACAGATTGGAAATGCCCAATGCCACACCATCGTTGCCGAAACCGAAAGCAATGATGCCGACGCCGCCGAGCACCATCGCAATGATGGTGACGATCTTGATCAGGGCGAACCAGAACTCGAATTCACCGAAGGCCTTGACCGCAATCAGGTTGATCGAGCCCATGCTGATCAACGCCGCCAACGCCCAGATCCAGCGCGGCACATCGGGAAACCAGACGCCCATGTACACGGCCACAGCGGTGATTTCGGCAACGCAGGTCACCAGCCACAGGAACCAGTAGTTCCAGCCGGTGAGGAAGCCTGCCAACGGGCCGAGATAGTCTTGGGCGTAACGGCTGAACGAACCGGCAACCGGGTTGTGCACGGCCATCTCACCGAGCGCGCGCATGATCACCAGAATCGCAAGGCCACCGATGATGTAAGACAGCATGATCGCCGGGCCGGCCATTTCAATGGCCTTGGCCGAACCGAGAAACAGACCGACACCGATACAGGCACCGAGCGCCATCAGGCGAATATGTCTTTCGCCGAGTTCGCGTTTGAGCGGACCGCCCTGAGCGGTGTCGCCGTGGGGCAGAGGATTGCCTACGGACATGGGGGTACAACCTCGTCTTGTTATTGGATATGACCACCGAGTGGCGAAGCATTGACCGATAAGCCATGGCTTGCCGTAACCGGGCCTGCCTCGTGGGCAGGACCGTCTTGCAGGATGGAAACCTGTGAGATCAGCGGGTGTGCAGTATAAAAAGCTGCCGCAAGCGTTTTTCACTCTATAAACCACAAAAAACAGGCGTAACTCTCGATAAAAAAGGGATCTACGGAGAAGGATTGCCTGAACTTTGTAGGAATTATCGCTTTTGCAGCTGGCGGCGAGTATTGCACGGTATTGGTGCAGCGTCATGCGTTCAGGCGGGTGGGGGTATGTCTTCGATGGCTCTGGGACAGGGTTATCGGGCCGCTTTACGGGAAAACCCCTGAACCTCTGTAGCAGCTGTCGAGCGAAGCGAGGCTGCGGGCTTTATTGGGCACATCCTCGGGATCAGGTTGGCTGTTGGGGCGCCATCGCCAGCAGGCTGGCTCCCACAGAAAAGCAAAGCGGCGTACACCCCTGCTCTTCACCACTCCCCCCCTCACAATTTTTTCACCAACGCCAACCACCGTCTAAGCTTCAGACAAGTCCGATCAATCTGCGTGAATGGATCAGTCGACTATGGGCGCTTTATGGCAAACCGATTCGAGTAAAACCGTGGTCCAGACTGAACCTGTGGATGAAGCGCCATTACCTGAAAAACCCCCTCGCAGCCGCACCAAACACGGCTGGAAGGCGTTTTGGCTGTTGCTGCTGATCATTGCCATCGTGGTAGGGCTCGCGGCTGCCAAGGAAATGCGCACCTCAAGATTCCAGTCCCGCGAGGTCAGCAAATTCGCCAAGACCCTCAGCTACGAGCTCAAACCCGGCCCTAGCGATTCAATACACTACCCGGGGGCCGGCCCGTTCGACCTGCGCCTGGGCTACAGCTCGCTGGGCGAATTCCTGCCACGGTTGCTCAAGCGCGACTACGTGATCACCGCCCAGACACGCTTTTCCCCGGCGTTGATGAACTACACGGACAAAGGCCTTTTCGTACCCTATTCGGAAAAGATTCAAGCCGGTTTGTCGATCACTGACTGCAAGGCGGCACCGCTGTATCAATACAATTATCCGCAACAGCTCTACTCCAGCTTCGACTCGATTCCGCCGGTGGTGGTTAACAGCCTGCTGTTCATCGAAAACCGTTTCCTGCTCGACCCGCGCCAGCCCTTGGCCAACCCTGCGGTGGATTGGCCGAGGTTCGGCATGGCGGCCTACACCCAGGTCGCCAAAATGCTGCACCTGCCCGGCCAATCGGCGGGCGGCAGTACCCTGGCGACGCAACTGGAAAAATACCGGCACTCGCCCGATGGCCTGACCGCGTCGGGCGGGGAAAAAATCCGCCAGATGATTTCCGCCAGCGTGCGCGCCTATCAAGATGGCCCGCAAACCCTCAAGTCGCGGCAGAACGTGGTGCGTGATTACCTCAACAGCGTGCCGCTGTCGGCCGTACCGGGCCACGGTGAAGTACATGGCATGGCTGAAGGGTTGCGCGTTTGGTACGGCGCCGATTTCAACCAGGCCAACGAACGCCTGGCCAGCGACGCGACGGATCCAAAAAGCCTGGCGGACAAAGGCCTGGCCCTGCGCGAAATGCTGTCGTTGATGATCGCCCAGCGCCGCCCGTCTCATTACCTGACCAAAGGTCGGGATGAACTGGCCGAACTCACCGACAGCCATATTCGCCTGCTGGCACAGAACAACGTGATCGACGCGCCATTCGCCGCGGCGGCACTGGCCGGCAAGGTCACGTACCGCGACTGGGCGACCCAGCCGACCATGCAGCCGATCGAAACCAACAAGGGCATCAGCGTCGCGCGCAGTCGTTTGGCGGGCTTGCTCAATCGTCCACTGTACGACCTCGACCGCCTCGACCTCTCGGCCACCAGCACCCTGCAAGGTGAACTGCAAACCCAGGCCACCGCCTACCTGAAAAAACTCGCCGACCCGGCCTATGCCGCCGAAATCGGCCTGATGGGCGAACGCTTGCTGACCCCCACCAGCACCACCCAGGTGCGATACAGCTTTACCTTGTTCGAGCTGACCCCGGACGGTTCGCGGGTGCGGGTACAAACCGACAGCACCGACCAGCCGTTCGACATCAACGAAGGCAGCAAACTGGAACTGGGCTCCACTGCAAAAATGCGGGTGATGACCACTTACCTGCAAATCATCGCCGAGCTGCACGATAAGTATGCCGACATGGGCGTACCGGAACTGAAGAAAGTCGAAGTGCCGGAGCAGGACCGTCTCAGTCGCTGGGTCGTCGATTACCTGATCCAGAACAAGGATCACAGCCTGCAACCGCTCCTCAGCGCCGCGCTGGACCGCAAATATTCCGCCAGCCCCGGCGAGGCGTTTTTTACCGGTGGCGGTTTGCACACGTTCCATAACTTCCGCAAGGAAGACAACGGTCGCCTGCCGACCCTGCGCGACGCCCTGCGTGAATCGATCAACCTGCCGTTCATTCGCCTGATGCGCGATCTGGTGCGCTACACCACCTATTCCGGCCCCAACAACAGTGCCGAACTGCTCAAAGACGACCGTGACCCACGTCGCCAGGAATACCTGGCCTCGTTCGCCGACCGCGAAGGCACGTCGTTCCTGCTCAAGTTCTGGAAAAAATACCGCAACAAAGACACCCAGGCGCGGCTCGAAACGTTCCTCGACAGCATGCGCCCGACACCGATTCGCATGGCTGCCGTGCACCGTTACCTGTTACCGCAGGCCAGCCAGCAAAGCTTCAACACCTTCGTGCGCTCGCACCTTACCGGCGCCAAGCTCACTGAAAAACTCACCGACGAGCGTCTTGAGCGGCTCTATCAGGCCTACGGCCCAGGCAGCTATGACCTGCCCGATCAGGGCTTTATCGCCAAGGTGCACCCGCTGGACCTGTGGATGATGGGCTACTTGCTCAATCATCCCGACGCGACCTTCAAAGACATCGTCAAGGCCAGCCAGTTTGAACGTCAGGAAGTCTACAGCTGGCTGTTCAAGAGTCGGCACAAGGGCGCCCGCGACAACCGCATCCGCACCATGCTGGAGATCGAGGCATTCCTCGACATTCACCAGCGCTGGCAGAAAGTCGGCTACCCGTTCGATCACCTGGTGCCGTCACTGGCCACCGCCATCGGCAGCTCCGGCGACCGGCCTGCGGCGTTGGCCGAGCTGATAGGGACAATCCTCAACGACGGTGTGCGCATGCCCACGCTGCGCATCGACAGCCTGCATTTCGCAGCTAATACCCCTTATGAAACCCGACTGGTCAACGACCCGGATGTCGGCAAACGGGTAATGCCATCGGAAGTCGCAACCGCCATGCGCGAGGCACTTTCGCAAGTGGTTGATGCCGGTACCGCCAAACGCGTGGCCGGCAGTTTCAAGCTGCCCGACGGCACACCGCTGGCCATGGGCGGCAAGACCGGCACCGGTGATAACCGGATCGAAGCGATCGGTTCAGGCGGGCGGATTTTGAGTTCGAAATCGCTCAACCGTACGGCCACGTTCGTGTTCTACATCGGCGACTCCCACTTTGGCACCCTGACCGCGTTTGTGCCGGGGCGCTCGGCGGAGAACTTCACGTTCACCTCAGCGCTGCCCGTACAGGTGCTCAAAGGCATGGCGCCGATTCTGACTCAATATCTGCAGCCCGGCACTCACACGATGTGTCAGCCAACGGTGGCAACGGCGGTGCGCTAGCCACTGCCCGCAATCCATGTGGGCGTGGCGGTAACTATGTATTTTTCACTCTTTGATTTCGGGAGATTCGGCCCGTTTCCGCTGCATGTTCAACCCGGTTTTTGAGCTTTTTTCGGAGCATTTACCTACCTAGTCTGATCGCTCCACTGTTGATCAACGGACGATCAGACAATGCTTAACCCGTATAAAATTCCCGACCAGCTCGCTAATGACCTGGCCGATAAAAGCGTTCATTTTGACTTGATCAAAAAGGCTATTCCCACCTGGCTGGAAGACACCTCCATCGCTCGCGTCAATGAGCTGAAAGCCGACAGGATCATCGCCCCGGATCCGCTGCGCAAAGCCACACAGGCGCTGCAACAACGCCTGAAGAATGACATCCAGCTCAACTGGACGACGCAGAACACTGTAGATCGCGCCCTGACCGAGCTACAGGATGTTTACGCGTTTGCCCGGCCCATCCTGCAACAGGCGCTGAAGCAGCGCTTCGGCGTCGACGACGATGTCGAACAAACCTGGCTGCGGTTGTATGCACCAGTGAAAACCGCTTGGTGGGTGCATGACTTTTCAGGCGGCACCACCAGCCGCACGGTGTCGCTGCTGGACGCTGCCCTGCATAATTTTTCGAACAACGAGACATTTCACCCGGACTCCGAATTCATCAGCCGCCCCGACGAGCGCGGGCATTTCGTCGTCAAACGCCTCAAGCACAAACTGAGCATCGACCAGTTCAAATCGCTGTGCCGCGAGCTGAACATCGGTGCCCGATACCAAGAGCATCTGAAGGAATTCCTGCTGTCGACCAACCCGGTGGCGAGCAACTACCTGCGCTACATCGTCATTCGCAACCAGCAGAGTGCGCTCAAAGTGGCGGCACTCATGGCGCTGATGAAAAGCGATATCGATCAGCAGGCCTATGACGTCGTGCAAGGCATGCTCGACGATCCTTCAAAAGTGCAATGGAACGGTAAGGCCGTCGGTTATTACACACTGTCGATGATGGACACCCGTCTGGTCGGCATTGTGCTGATCATTCCCGAGTCCGCGTCCGGTCCTGTCCCGATCATGGCGTACGTGCCCCACGACCCGGAGCACCCGCTCAAACAGTACCCGTCGTCGCTCGAATTCATGGCCGAACTGACACGCCAGTTACGCGACGTCCCTGCCAGCAAAAGTTATCAACAGTACTTCAGCCAGTTCGTGCCCCATGAGCAACGCGGGCATTTCTTCGCCGGGCTCAACAACCGCCTCAGCCAAATCAAATGGCAGCCGGTGCCACCCGGCTCCAGCTTGCCCACATGGCGCGAAACACCCGTGGCCAACCCCAACCTGGGGTTCAGCGTCTCGCGCATCAACGCCAACCGAGAGGCCGCATCCGCGACTGATCTTTGGAGTTACGACTACCAACAGAAGCTCAACAAGATTCTCAACGATGCGCGAGAAATCGCGATTTCCACCGAATACGCCGATCGCATGGCCCGTTGGGCCTGGTGGGATAACCTGGAAAAAATGCTCTCGGACATGTTCAACGCCGCCCTGTTTGTGGCAATACCGTTTGTCCCTGGCCTGGGCGAATTGATGCTCGCTTACACCGCGTATCAATTGACCGAAGAAGTGGTCGAGGGCGTCGTCGATCTGGCCGAGGGTCAGGTGACCGAAGCCGCCGAACAAACCCTGAATGTGCTGGAAAGTGTGGTCCAGCTCGGCGCGTTCGCGGCAGCAGGTGCAGTCGGTAACGTTGCGCGAGCCAAACTCTCGCCGTTCTTCGAAAGCCTCAAACCGGTACAAACGGCCTCGGGGCGCACGCGGTTGTGGAATCCTGAACTTGCTCCCTACGAACAATCCGGCGGGGCATTGCCTTCGAGCGCCCAGCCCGATGGATCAGGTGTTTACCAGCACCAGGGCCAACAATTGATACGGCTCGACAACAAACTCTTTGAAGTGCAAAAAGACCCGGCCACCGGGCAACACCGCATCCTGCATCCGCAACGCTCCGACGCCTACGCCCCGACCCTGCGACACAACAGCCATGGCGCCTGGGTCAGTGAAACGGAGAACCCACGTGAGTGGGAAGGCACCACACTGATGCGACGCCTGGGCCATACAACCGATGCCTTCAGCGACACGCAACTGGAGCGGATCCGTCAGATCAGCGGCACTGAAGAGGCCGAACTGCGCAGGATGCACATTGAGCACGCCCCGCCGCCGCCCTTGCTGACCGACACCCTGCAACGCCTGGGGGCACCGGTGAATTCGCCTCCTGCGTTACCCCCTGAAATGGCTGCATTGTTCAGCGGTTATCCCGAACTGCCTGAACCCGTCGCGGAAAAAATCTTCGCCGGTGCCACACCGTCGGAACTCCAGCAGATGACCCTGCACAAACGCCTGCCCTTGCGCCTCAGATGCCAGGCCCGGGAACTCCAGTTCGAGACCCAAGCGGTGCGCGCCGCCCATGGCCTGTACGACAACGCGTTGGTCAGTGGTAATAC
This sequence comes from Pseudomonas azerbaijanoccidentalis, assembly GCF_019145495.1. GTDB lineage: Bacteria > Pseudomonadota > Gammaproteobacteria > Pseudomonadales > Pseudomonadaceae > Aquipseudomonas > Aquipseudomonas azerbaijanoccidentalis. The sequence goes on from NZ_JAHSTU010000002.1 coordinate 455,866, forward strand.
CGAACGCCTGGTGCTGGGCACCTTGCGCATGCAAACCGATACCTTCGGTAATCTGCGTATCGACATCCGCCAGGGCGCGCTCGACGGCGAACTGCGATGCAGCGCAGGCCCCGAAGATGCAGCACAAGTAAGGGTCATGGTGCGCAACGAATCCGGAAAATACGAAGTGCGTGACACCGAGGACCAACTGATCCATGCGGCCGATGATTTTCTTCCTGCCCTGCTCCAGGCCATGGGCCAGGATGGGCGCAGAGCGATTGGATATCGAGCAGGGGATGTCGAATTCTTCAAGCACTGGATCATCGCCAAGACCGAGACACCGAGCGAGCGCCGGGCGGTTCTGGCCACGCCTCCCATTCGCGCCGTGGCCGAGCATGAGACACTCTTGCTGGTGCGAGGCGCCGCCACCAGTAGAGCCGGCGAAACCCTGCACGAACGCATTCAGGACCTGTACTCGGACTTCAGCGACCATGAGGTCGACACATTTGCCAACGCCCTGATCGCTAGAGGCGATGCACTGCGAGCCATTGAGCAATGCGAAGATGAACTCGATGAACTGCGCGTCATTCTCAACCGCTGGGAATTCCAGCAACCGCAAACGTGGGGGCCTGGCAGCAGCGAGTTTCGTGACGGCGGCGGACAGCATATCGCCGAGCACCTAATCGAATGTTTCGAGCGCAAAAAAACCGGACTCGGCAGTCGTCTCGACCTGGACAACTATGCGCTCGACCTGTCCAGAGAAATGCTGCCACTGGACCTGGAGACCTGGTGGTCAAGGCGGCCTCCCGAGCTGAGAAAGTTCCTCGACAAAGTCAACGTGCTGAAGCTCGACAGAACTTATTTTTCCAGCGAGCTCAATGGATTGCTGAAAGACTTCCCAAATCTTCATGAACTCAGCGCTCAAAACTGCGACCTTAAGCGGCTACCCGACAGCATCGGGGCCATGCACCGCCTGGAACGCCTGCAGTTAAGTGATAACCAGATTGTGTTCGATGCCAACGCAGTCCTGCGACTCAAGCAACTGACCTTCCTGGAAATACTCAGGCTCGAAGGCAACCCTCTGGCAATGGCACCGGACATTGGTCGCATGCCCAGGCTCAAAGTTGTGGCCTTGAAAAACACCGGCCTGACCTCGTGGCCCGATGGGGTTCTGGCCAAAACCCGCCCAAGGGGGTTTTTCCTGGACCTGCGGGACAATCCACTCAGCGTTATTCCCGAGGTGGTACCCGGCAGGCCCGAAGCCTGGGTCATCGCCCGCACCCGACTCAACGTCGGTGATTTGTCGGAGATGAATCAACTGCGATACCAGGAGATTCGTCGCTCAGTGGAATTGCCTCCCGAGCCACTGGTGACTGCTCACCCGACGGACTACGGCACCACTGCCGATAACTGGGCGGACGTACCCGGGTTCGGGATAGAAAGTGGCGCCTCTTTCCAGGAACTGTCCGAGGACCCCCGGTCCCATGCGTTTATCGAGGCCGTGCTGAAACAGGAACGCTCGTCGGACTATGCCGCCGGAGGCCTGATTCGCCATCAATTGGTACAACGCATGGCACGCATGCTCGATGCCGTGTACATCGACACTCAACTGCGCGAGCAGCTCTACACCATGGCCATCGCCCCCGTCGATTGTGCCGATGCCGGCGCGCAGTTGTTCAACACCATGGGCATTCGCGTGCTCGCGTCCGAGGCCTATTCGTACTCCACCGATCCGGCGCAGCTTCAACGCAAACTGGTGACCCTTGCCAAAGGTGCCGCACGGTTGGAGCACGTCAACGAAATCGCCCGGGCTGACGTTGCCAGTCGTGGCGGCACCCCTGATGACGTCGAAATCTACCTGGCGTACCAGACAAGTCTCGCCTCGCGGTTGAACTTGCCGTGGCAATCCGAAGGCATGCTGTATCGACCGGTTGCTGGCGTAACCGACACCATGATCGATCAGGCGTACGACACGGTGCTGGCCCTGGGCGAAGGTGATGGCCTGATCAACAAGATGCTTGAACAGGATTTCTGGGAGCGTTACTTGGGTGAAAAATGGCCAGTTGAAATACAGACGAACAAACGTCTCTACCAGAGCAAATACGAGAAACTGGAGGAGCTGCGCACAACCCAGCTTCAGTGGCTCGAGTCGACGTCGGACGTTGAGAAAGCCGTACTGCGCAACCGACTCAGGGAGCTCATCAACGATCTGCCCATCCCAGAGACCGTGGTCTTTGCCGATGAGCCGATCAGCGATTCTGACTTCGATCGCTTCCTCGTCGATCTGGGCGACGAGGAGAAACAGCTGGCGAGACAACTGACCCGAGAGGCTCTGCGTAAAGCCGGCCAATAAAAGTCTTAAAGCAAGCCAAAGGCAGCCTGACTTGTCAGGCTGCCGCACATCAAGGCGCAGCGGCGATGAATATCAGTTGCACATTGCCGTAATAAACCCCCGGCTTGTATCCACCGGCAGGCACTTTCGGCACGATTTCCAAGGGAAAGCGACCACCGGCGATTGCTTGCGCAGCAGTCAACACTTCCCGCGGTTGTGGGTCATGGCTCAATTCCTTGCCATTGAAGCTGACACGCAAATAGATGTTCTGATCGTCACGTCCGTTGGACAGGTAAGGCTCTGCTTCCAACCGTGCTTCAATCGCGCTGGTGTCATGTTTGACGTCGAAATTCTTGCGCAGTCCCTCCAATGTTTTCGTATGGATGTTCCACGCTAACGTCTGTTCAAGGTGTAACCAGTTCGACTCGGCCGGAATGATGTAAAACCCCAGCGTCGGGATATCCACCGACACCTCGAACGTGCGCTCTTCCCGGGCCGCAAAAGCCTCGGTACTTATCAGCGCCATCACGCTCATCCACGCCGCGATGGTCGATTGCTTGATCATGTCAGGTACCTGTTGCGACTAAAAATACCGCGAGCCAGCCAAGGTGACTCGCCCCTCCCGGTATTACTGGCTGGCGATGCGCAGCGTTTTTTTCGATGCGCCTTCCACCAGGTTGAAGCGATACTCGCGGCCGGGCTTTTTCTCGAACTCAAAGGTTTTACCGGCCAGAACGTGGTGTTTAGTGGTCGGCTCACACTCGGTTTCGTTTTTCAGCGAGCAGTTGCGAAACTCATCGATCAACACCACGGTATTGCCATCGTTGCGCAATCGGTAAACGCCGGGACTGTCATCGATCACGCTGTCGAAGCGACTGTTTGTCGGCCGGACAAAAAACACCGTGCCAAACCCGGTCATCACGTTGACTCCCGCCGACAGGTTCTTTTTGTAGGCATCGCGCTCTTCACTCGACACGGCGAACTCGTCTTCTTTCTCCGGCACTACCGGTACGAAGCGCACGCGAAAATAACGCTCGGTGTCACGTTCGCCCATGTGCAACAAGCGCGTGCCCTGCATGCCTTTGGCCGGCACGATCAATCGCGCGGGGCTTGCCATCAAGCCATCCCGACCGCTGCCGTCCGCCTGGGTCTTGACCGGAACTTCACGATGGCTGCCATCGGCGTCGTAGACGATTTCCAGGATGCTGACCTTGACGAACGCCGTGCTGTCACCGCTGTTGAATACGCGCTTGAGGTACGTGCTCTTTTCGCTGTCGAGGTAGTCGTATACCGTTCCGACGTTGATTTGCGGTCCGGCCTGAATGCCTAAAGCAAAACCGCTCAACGCCATCATTATCAAAAGACGCTTCATACCCTTGAACCTCATCATATTGAACACGATGCAGCCGTCATCTTTCGATGCCTTGGCCCATCAAACCTCTGAATCCCAGATAACGGTGACACTGCCGGAGTACGGACTGGCCACGCTGGTCTGCAGCATGTAGTCCACTTCTTCCTTCGCTACTTCAAAATGCAAAACGCCGGGTGCTCGATCCACATAGAAACCGGGCTGAAAAATTTCTGCACCCATTGGTCCAACCCTGAGTCGCTGACGCTTGACCGGCTCGCCAGCCAGGTTCGTCAGGCCGTTGGGCAGGCTGACGCTCACGTCCATAATGACTTGGCGTCTACCTTCAGCGTCCTTGAGCAAGCAAGTGACGGCATTCCATGACGGACATTCCATGTACATCTTGAAGCGCGACGATGCCGAAATATTGAAGGTCTGGTCGCGGAACAGGCGCACGGGTTTACGTCCCGTTTGCAGCCAGGCCTGCCAGCCACCGGCCGGAACCAGATTGATTTTTTCGCCGCCAGGGGGAATGTCAACCTTGAGGGTGTGCTGAACATCCAACACAAAATTCAGGGTCAGGTCGGGGTCGCTCGGCAACATCACATCGCCCATGTCGAAGTCACCACCGGGACCAATGCGATAACTCACGTCCCCCGTATAAAGTCCGGACGACATCGTCAGCGGATTGGGGGTTTTAAGTTCATAGGAGAAGTCCAGGTAGTCATACGTCATGGCCGGTATCGGAAAACTGGCCGTCTTGACGCAAGTCCCTTGTACCGGAGTCTTCCAGAAGAACCGGTAGTAGTTGTCCGAATACATTCCCACACCACTGTAGGTGCAGGGAGGTGCCGCGTTCACCCAGCCTCCCCCCGGACCGCCCCACAAGACGCGGTGCCCTTCAATGGGCGTCGCGGCACCTGTCAGATTGACTGCGGTATCACTGAGGATGTATCGGGAACCGAAACCGGCAATACGCACCTCGACGGTTTCCGTTTCGCCCGTTTCCCTGTTCGTCACCATTAACGGACGCCAACGGGCCGGAATGCTGAACATCGCACTGTTGCGCGGCGACGCATTGGGTTGCATGGGGCTCGCCGACTCGAAACGCATGGGCAGGCGGATGCTGAAGGTCTCATTGTCCCGGCATTCACTGGGATAGTCGGCACAATAGCCACTGACCGGCGTTTTATTAACGAACAGATTTCGTTGCGGGTTGGCAGAGTCCGGGGTGAACAGCGCCCGGATCTCCTGATTCACCGCCTGCGCCGAAGGCGCCGCGACGACGGCCAGCATCCCCAGCCAGCGACTGCGCCGCAGCAGGCGGAAACATGTAGACGTTGGTTTCATGATCACACTCTCTTGAACATCGGAATCGGGCCGCTCAACCTGCCGTGCGCCGGTTGGAAGTGGCATCCGCCAACGTGTCCGGCGAACAACGCAGATCACCGATCATCAGCACGTTGTTTTCACTGCGATGCTTGTCGACATCAAGGCGGAACTGGCACAGCAACTGGTCCGCGTAACGCACTTCCAGGGTGGGCGAGCCGGCATTCATTTCCATGGAGAAGAAGCCGTCGACTTCGCTGACCCCACGACTGGCGTGGTTAATGACGTGATGGCCCTTGAGCGGCTGGCCTTGCGGATCGAGCAAGCGGCCCAGCACGGTCAGGGTTTTCATGACCCGGATCTTGCGGTACTCGACGCCCCCCTTGTTCAGGTGATAGCGCGTGCGTGCCGGCTCAATGCTCGCCGCCGGGACGTCGTTGCCTTCGAAGTCGAAGCTCACCGAGCTGTTTTTGTAAGCGGTGAGCGGTATGAAATTGCGTCCGGGACGCAAGGCAGCGCTGCCGCCGCTGAGGTCGTCGGCACGCAGGGCGATGTCGTCGATGTCGGACTCGACATCGACAATCATCCCGGCGCCGCGGCCTTGATGCTGACTGGTCAACGCCATACGCTGCGCTCCAACGACAAGCGTGCTGTCGAGGTTCAGACCACCGGTGAAATTGTTGTTAAAGGACGAACGCTGGATAAACCCGTCACCGTTGATGGCATCGGTGCGAAAGTTCGCCAGGCTCGACAATCCGACACCGTAGGTATCGGTCAGCGCGGTCACCGATACGCTCTGCAACACATGGTCTTGGAGGTCCTTGCGCCAACCCAGGGAGGCATTGTTGTCACGGCTGCCATCACGGGCGGTGCGGCTGCCGATGCTCCCGGAAATTTGCTGCCCCGGACCACCGAGCGCCATGTTGATGCTCAGATCGACCCCGCGATTACGCGCATCACCACTGCTGTAGCTGCCGGGGCGATCAAACAACGAGAGCCGCCAGTTGGCATCGCTGCCAAACAGAACGGTGCGTTGCGTCCAGCCCAGGTCCACGCCGACACCTTCGACATTGCCCTCGCTGTGGGACACCCGCGCATTGAGCGAGCTTTTGCGGCTGATCCGGTGGTTCAGCGCCAACGACGAATTACTGGTCTGGCCCGTGAACACATTGCGCTGACGCACTCTAGTGCCGTCGGGCAATGTGTCGTAGGTGTTGGTGGTGTCGAGCCAACTGCGGTTGTGGCTGATCACCAAACTGCCGGCGCCATAGTTGTACAAGCCTTGAAGGTCGACGCCGGTACCATGGTCTTCGGTCTGGTAAAGGTTGGCGTAGAGGCTGACGCTGTTGGCCAGGCTCCAGTCGATGGAGCTGCCGTATTGCAGCTTGTCACTGACCTGACGTGCCGACAGCCCGAGGATTACCCGCGGGTGCAGCAGGTAATTGAATGAGGCGCCCACGGTCGCATCGCCGCTGTCCTGATCCTCCCAATTGCTCAGCAGTTTGCTTTCCTGACCGGCAAACAGGTTATAGCGCCAGCGTTCATCGTGATTGCGCCAATTGTTCGGCTTGTAAATCAGCTCTTGGGTGGTAGAAGTGATTTGACCGTCTTCGATCAACCGCACTTCCACTTCGTAAATTCCACCGGGCAGCGGACGGGTGTCGAGGGTTTGCAAACCCGCAGGGACCGACTGGGTATTGATCAGCAAGCCGTCGCGGTAAATTTCCACGGAACCCTGTCGGTTGGCTGTGACATAAACCGGATAGACGCTGGGTTTGGGGCTGTCGATCGCCAGACTGTCGGAACTGCCGAACATCACGCCCACCGCTGTATCGGGGCTGGTGCCGAACGAACGGGGCTCGCGCATCAGGCCCTCAGAGTTGGGGGTGAAGTAGCCCAGGCGTAAAAAACGGCCTTCGAGTTCGCGCTGGCTATAGAGCTCATGCACTGCGTGGTAGGTCTTGTTATCCGGGCCGCCGAGACGGGACAGTTGCACGTTGAAGGTCTGGCTCCAGTTACCCAGGCTGCCACTGGCCTCCAGGCCGAAACGACCGCCAAGGTCCTGATCCTGGCCGCCATTGAGATTGAGTTGGTTACGTACCATCAGGCCGTTGCTGCCGCCTTCGGGCTGATCGTAGAAACGCTTGGCTTCGCTGTCGCGCTCGGCATTTTCAGTGACGACCGACAGCAATGAATTTTCGAGGTTGTAGTGAACTGCCAGCATCTGTTCCAGGCATTGGCCGGTGCAGGTGCCGAGCGGCACGCCGGGCTTGAGAATATCGCCCCAGGTATCGCGCTCACTCGCGCTAAAACGGCTTTCGCTGGTATCCGTGAAATCGAGCAGCGTCACCCGATCATCACGGGACAACACAATCATCGCCTCACCGAGCGGTTGTTGATCGAGTTCAATCCGGACCGCCAACGGAACATCGAAGAAATGCTCCTCAAACTCTGCCGGCAGGCCCTTTGCCTGAGCCAGCAGACTACGCGGCGTGTTATCAACAGATGTTGGCGCCGCAAATGCACTGCTACATAACAGCAGCGCAAGCGCCGCCGCGATGGGCGTCATCGGGAACATGAACAAATACTCTGATTACAGGAAAGTCAAAGCACGGCCGACAAATCGAAAGATTTGCCGACCGATAAGTTACTTGAAAAAAGTATCTTTTTTATCGTGATGGGTATTACTTAAGCAGCAGGTACAGCATCGATGCTCAACAACACAACGCCGGTGTAATCACCTGCATCGAACTTGGTGCCGGTGGCGCTGATTTTGAACGGCGCGCGATAACGGGTATTGGATTCATCTTTACCCACGACTTCCTGGGACGTTGTGGTGAGCGTCTTGCCGTTGAGTTCGACTTTCAAGTCGATGGTCTTGTTTCCGGAGATCAGCTTGGCTGCCGACTCCAGACGCGCATGTACCGTGCCGGCGGTGTGCAGGACGTCAAAGTGACCGTCGACGGTTCTCATGGCACCGGTGGAGGGGTTGTAGCTCATGTCCTGATCCTTGTTGACCAGGTCCGAATCAACCGGTACCGCATAGAAATCAGCGGTAGGAACATGGGCAACCAGGTTGATGGAATGCTTGGCCTCGGTGGCGGCAAACGCCATGGAAGAACCCAGAGCCAAAACAACCAGAGGAGCAGCGAACGCGATTTTCTTGAACATCTTTCAGTACCTGTTTTTTAAAAGGGTAAGTGCTGAAAGTTCATGATGAGTAAAAACCGTCACGAGCAGTCATTTGCTCAACTGAACTTTCAACGCCGAAAGATGATCGACCAATTGATCTGGAAAGTAAGCAGGCAAATTCCTGCAAGTGCGTAGCTAAAGTGCCACAACACCGGAAAGAAAAAACCTGAAATAACTACAAAGCAGATGTCTGGATGTAAGAGAGAGACTACAAAACTGTGCAAATCGAAACTAACCGCACTATCAAACTACAAAAAATCCGTAAGACTTATACTACACGCCCCCGAAAATAAAGGACAGCACGAGCCAATTAGAGAGTTAACACTAATTTAAACTTTTTGGTACTTCTGGATACCGCGATTTTTCGATGTGCTGTTTTCTTGAGGGAACCACCTGCCTGCAGGCAATGTGTCAGGTGGGTCGCAGGGAAAGGGGTGAGGGATCAGATGACCTCCGAATCCCAGATCACTGTGATATCGCCTGAATAGGTCTTGCCATTGCCGTCTTGCAACATCTGTTCGACGTGCTCCCGGGCCACTTCAAAGTGCAGGACTCCCGGCTTTCGGTCGACGTATAAACCAGGTTGAAACAATTCAGTGCCACTGCCATCAAGTCGCAGGGGTCGACGATCAACGGGCTGACCCGTTCCATCGGTCAAGCCGTATGGCAGCGTCACGCTGGTATTCAAGGGCACAAGATCGGCAGCGCCCGCGTCGCGCAAGGCACAGGTGTTACCAGCGACGAACTGACACTCGAGCTGCATCTTGAACCGCGATGACGCCGAGATATTGAATGTCTGATCCCGGAACAGCCGCACCGGCTTGCGCCCCTGATTCAACCAGGCTTGCCAACCGCCCTGAGGCACCAGCTCAATGCGATTACCCCCCGGCGGGATGTCGACTTTTAGCGCATGCATGACATCCAGGGTGAAATTCAAAGTGAGCTCGGAGTCACCGGGAATTACTACATCACCAAAGTCAAAATCCGCTTGCGGTCCCATCGTGTAGGTAAGGACACCGGTGTATTGCCCGGAGGACATATCTAACGGGTTAGGTGTCTTGAGTGCATAGGCAAATTCGAAGGTGCTGTACCAGAAACGTGTTATGTCCGTACCTGGTTGGCGACTACATACCCCTGCACCTTCCGGTACAATCCAAAAAAATATAGCCATGGTGCTGTTGCCGGTTAGAAAGTTAGAACTCTGGCACGGACTGGGTGCAGACTGCCATCGTCCCTGCCAGGAGCCTCCGGGTACTGCCCATGCGCTGGTATTGGGACGTACATCCCAGCGATGCCCAATACCGGCAATCCGTACCTGCACTGTCTTAACCTCGCCAGTACGCGTATGGGTGACTTGCACGTCCCGCCATTCCGATGGAACTTTCCACATCGCGCCCTGGCGCTCATCTGCATGAAACGCGTTGATGGGTGCAATAGCGTTGGCACTAAAACCTGGGGTACGAATACTGAAAATCCCTAACTGCTTACAACGCTCAGGCATATGCCCCTGACAAACTCCCGATACCGGAGTGGTGTTGCGAAACTCATTTCTCATCGGATTCGTCGGGTCTGGAATAAACACGGCACTGATGTCCTGAGTGAGTGCCTCCACGGGCTCGATGTATAAAGCCAGAAATAAAGCTGAAAAAATCAACTTCCCTATGTTTCGTCTAAATTGCTCACTCATCTTAAATTAACCTGAACTGTTATTGAGACGGCAACAAAATCCATATATTGCCTCCGATCGAAATCAAGGAGCGCTCGCTTCAAAGATCATATGCACGCTGCCGTAGTACTCACCGGGCTTGTAACCGTCGTCCGGCTTGACTGCCGCGATCACCAGTTCCACGCGCTTACCGGTTTTGCCATCCATTTCCGAAATGACGGGTGCATCAAGTACCGAGAGTTTTACCCGGTTGAACTGAACGTCCAAGGCAATGTTGTCTACGTGTCTGCCATTGCTCAAATAAGGCACTTCACTTAATCGCGCAGTGATCTCGCCATTGCTGTTTTTGACATCGAATTGTTTACGCAGCGAACTTAGTTCCTGCGCATTCAAGTCCCAAGTCAGTTTCTGCTCCCTTCCAATCCAGTCCGGATCAACCGGCAACACATAGAATTCCGCGGTCGGGATGGTGATTGAGACTTCAAAGGTTTCTCGCTCGACGAGGGCATATGCACAAACGCTGCCCAACGTCAGCGCCACCATCGAAACAAGGGTCATTATTTTCTTAAACATGCGTCATCACCTGTTTGCACTGCACGCAATTAAAAAGGCTGTAAGCCGCAACGCAACTTCCGCCCAAAGCTCAGCGTTATCCCTTTACGTCCAGTTTCGTGGCTTTTGTCCCTTCGACCATGGTGAAACGGTATTCACGGCCTGCCTGCTTATCGAACTTGAATGTTCGACCGGCCAGAATGTGGTGCTTGGTAACCGGATGACATTCCTGTTCGTTCCTGGTTGAACAATTCTTGAACTCATCGATCACCACCACGGTATTGCCGTTATTACGGATGCGGTACTGGCTGACGTCGTTCTCGATCACACTGTCGTAACGAGTCTCTTTGGGGCGTACGAAAAATACAGTGCCGTACCCGGCCAGCACGTTTACCCCTGCCGACAGGCTTTTCTTGTAGTCTTCACGCTCTTCGGCAGACACGGCAAACTCATCTTCCTTCTCCGGCACCACAGGCACGTAGCGCACGCGGAAGTAACGTTCTTTTTCACGCTCCCCCATGTACAACAACCGCGAACCCTGCATGCCGTTGGCCGGCACGATCAAACGCGCGGGGCTGGCCATCAAGCCATTGCGCGAAGTGCCGTCTGCCTGGTTCTCCAGGGGAATTTCCCGGGCCTTGCCATCGGCGTCGTAGATGATTTCGAGAATGTTGATCTTGACGAAAGCGGTGCTGTCACCGCCGTTGAATACACGCTTCAAATAAGTACTTTTATCGCCATCCAGATAGTCGTAAACAACGCCGACATTGATTTGCGGCCCGGCCAGAGCAGCATGGGAGAACAGAGAAAAACCAAACAGTGCCAACAGACGTTTCATGACGCATCACCTCAATAAATAAAACAGTCGAACCGGGCCAATCGCCACGCGGTTCAAACCTCCGAATCCCAAATCACCGTGACATCACCCGAGTAAGTCTTGGTTACGCCGTCGCTCAGCATCGACTCGACGTGTTCGCGGGCAATTTCAAAGTGAAGGGTTCCCGGCTTGCGATCGAGATAGAAACCGGGTTGAAAAAGCTCGGTGCCACTACCATCCAGGTGCAAGGGGCGACGCTGGACAGCCTGGCCCGCGGCATCGGTCAGCCCATACGGCAGGCTCACACTGGTGTTGAGCGGTACCAGATGCGCGGACTCAGTGTCACGAAACCCGCAGGTATTACCCGCCAGGTATTGGCATTCGAGCTGCATCTTGAATCGTGATGAGGCCGAAACATTAAAGGTCTGGTCCCGGTACAACCGAGTCGGCTTTCGCCCTTGATTGAGCCAGGCCTGCCAACCGCCTTGAGGCTCCAGTTCGATTCGATTACCACCGGGTGGAATTTCAATTTTTAGTGTGTGCTGAACGTCCAAGGTGAAGTTAAGCGTCAGGCTGTTGTCATTGGGCAGCATGTTGTCGCCCATATCAAAATCGCCATGGGGTCCAACCTGATAGGTCACACTTCCGGTATAGATTCCTTGACTCATCTTCAGCGGTTCGGGAGTTTCGAGTTCGTAACCCATGTCAAAGCGCAAGTACTCGAAACCGGGAATGGCATACGCTGCCGTTTTTGCACAGGTGCCGACAACCGAAGTCAGCCAGAACGTATTGTACTCCCGCTCATTGTACGTACTTGTACCACTCGCCCTACACGGAGATGGCGCTTGATACCAAGGCTGCCCCGACCATAAAATACTGTGGGTACTATCTTCGCGCCCAACTAAATTACTGGGCGTATCACTGAGTCTGTATCGAGTGCCAAAACCAGCAACACGCACTTTCATTTCTGCAGTTTCGTTAGACGAACCACCTCCAGAAACCTTGGTAACCGTGAATGTTTTCCAGTCAGCTGGAACTTTGAACATTGCCCCTTGCCGTGGATCTGTGTGCCGCGCTGGAATCGGATAACTCGAACTAAACGTCAGCGGCGTAGTTAAACTGAAGAGTTTGTCCCAATCACATGTAAGAGGATAATCTGCACAATACCCGGAAGATGGTGTCGTATTGATAAATTTATTGACCAACGGATTAGCCGGATCAGGACTGAACCTGGCCTGAATATCCATCGATGCAGCGCCCGCGAACAAAGGCGCCGTACTGATAGTCCAGAACAAAAAATAACCCATCGCTTTTTTTATGGCATACACCGCATTCATATTGATAGACACAAAACTTCCTCTAGAGCCTTGAGGGCCACTTAACCCGCCGTCTCGGGATTGCCAGCGGCATCCGCCAACGTATCCGGCGTACAACGCAAACTCCCAATCATCAGCACATCGTTTTCGCGACGTGAGTTGTCCGGATCGAGACGGAACTGGCAGAGCAACTGATTGCCGGAGCGAACTTCCAGGGTTGGCGAGCCGGCATTCATTTCCATCGAGAAGAAACCGTCGGCTTCACTGATGCCTCGACTGGCGTGGTTAATGATGTGATGCCCCTTGAGCGGCTTGCCCTGAGGGTCGACCAAGCGTCCGAGCACGGTGACGGTTTTGCTGACGGTCACTTTGCGGTAATCCACGCCGCCCTTGTTCAGGTGATAGTTGGAGCGGGCCGGCTGAATGCTCGCGGCCGGCACGTGGTTGCCCTCGAAGTCGAAGCTGACCGAGCCGCTTTTATAGGCGGTGATCGGCACGAAATTGCGCCCCAGTCGCAGCACCGCGCTGCCGCCGCTCAAATCGTCGGCCCGCAGGGCAATGCCATCGATGTCTGATTCGACATCGATGATCATCCCGGCACCATCGCGGTGGTGCTGACTGGTCATGACCATTTTTCGTGCGCCGACAGCGACGGTGCTGTCCAGATTGAGCGCGCCGCTCAAGTTGTTGTTGAATGAAGAACGCTGAATGAAACCGTCGCCATTGACCAGGTCGGACTGCGCCGTCGCCATGGCTGACAGTCCCAGCCCGTAGGTATCTGTGGTAGCCGTGGCCGAAACGCTTTGCAGCACATGCTCCTGAAGCACCTTGCGATAAGTCAGCGAGGCATTGTTATCGCGACCACCCTGCCTGTCTGTGCGCGAACCGAGGCTGCCGGACAGTTGTTCTCCCGGCCCGCCGAGTGCGATGTTGAGGCTCAAATCGACGCCACGATTGCGGTGCTCGCCGGAACTGAAACTGCCCGGCCGATCAAACAGGGACAGGCGCCAGTTGGCGTCGCTGCCAAACAACTCGGTGCGCTGGGTCCACCCCAGATCGATGCCGGTGCCTTGGGTATTGCCCTGGCTATGTGAAACCCGGGCGCTCATTGAGTTTTTTTGGGTGAATCGATGGTTGAGTGACAGCGAGGACTGACTGGTCTGGCCAACAAACACATTGCGCTGACGCACATGCGTGCCGTCGGGGAGCGTGTCGTAAAGGCGCGTGGTGTCGAGCCAGCTGCGGTTATGACTGGCTACCACGCTGCCCTTTCCATAGGAGTACACACCTTGCACATCAAGGCCGGTACCGTAGTTTTCGGTCTGATAGACGTTGGCAAACACACTGGCCTTATCGAGGACAGTCCAGTCGACCGAAGAGCCATATTGCAAGGTATCGCGCACCTGTCGAGCACTCATGCCAAGGATCACTCGAGGGTGCAACAGGTAGTTGAACGCGGCGCCGGCCGTCATATCGCCGTTGTCCTGCTCTTCCCAATTGCTCAGCAGTTTTGACTCACGCCCGGCAAACACGTTGTAGCGCCAGCGTTCGTCGTGATGGCGCCAGTTGCTCGGTTTGTAGATCAGCTCTTGGGTGCTGGAGGTGATTTTGCCGTCTTCAATCAGGCGCACTTCCACTTCATAGATACCGCCAGGCAGAGGTCGGGTATCAAGCGTCTGCAAGCCGGCGGGCACAGCTTGTGAGTTGATCAGCAAACCGTTGCGGTAGATCTCCACCGATCCCTGGCGATTGGCCGTGACGTAAATGGGGTAAATTGCTGGTTTAGGATTGTTGATGACCAGACTGTCGGAGCTGCCATACATGACGCCCAATGCTGTATCGGGGCCGGCGCCGAATGATCGAGGTTGGCGGATCAGGCCTTCGGAAGCGGCAGTGAAGTAACCGAGGCGCAAAAAGCTGCCCTGCAGTTCACGCTGGGTGTAAAGACCGTGAACGGCGTGGTAAAGCGTGTCGTCTACACCACCCGTGCGGGATAATTGTACGTTGGCCATCTGGGTCCAGTTGCCCAGGCTACTGCTGGCTTCCAAGCCGTATCGCCCGCCAAGATCCTGATCTTGCCCGCCATTGAGGTTCACTTGATTACGCACGATAAGACCACTGCTACCGCCGTCGGGCAGTTCGTGATAACGCTGAACCTGGTCGTCGTGTTCGGCTTTCTCCGTGAGGATCGAGACCAGGGAATTTTCGAGGCTGTAATGCACGGCCAGCAATTGTTCCGGGCATTGTTCCTGACAGCTGCCCAGTAAAATGCCCTGCTTCAGATAACTCGACCAGAGGTCTCTCTGATCGGGTTTTATGCGGCTGTCGCCGACGTCAGTAAAGTCCAAAAGGGTGACGCGATCATCGCGGCTTAACACCACCATCGCCTCACCGATAAACTGTTGATCAAGTTCCACGCGCACGGCCAACGGCACATCAAAGAAATGCTCTTCGAATTCGGCCGGCAACCCCTTGGCCTGGGCCAGCAAATTTCGAGGGGTATGATCGTTGTCCGCTGGCGCTGCAAAGGCGCTTGCGCACAAAACACAGGCGAGCGCTGCCGCGATGGGGGTCATCGGGAACATGAAAGAATTACTCTGAATATAAAAAGATAAAAACTCGATCGACGAGAAAAAAACGGCTCATCGATCGACAACAGCAAAAAACAAGTGCCGTTTTTAGTTCAAAACAATTCAGCGAGTGACTTACGGCATCGCATCAAAAACAACTACCGGCGTTGCAGTATATTGTCCGTGATTTCCGGCAGTCGGTTTGGCGGCGGCTATCACCAGTTCGGCCTGCGTACCAGGCAAAGCTACGGCTGCACTCACAACTTCCTTGGAAGTTTCGGTCAGGGTTACGCCGTTGAACGTATAGGTCAGGGCAATCGAATCAGAGCCATTGAACAGAGGCTGTGGGCCACCCTCCACATAGGCGCCCACTGCACCGCCAGTGTGTTTCACATCGTACACTGCGCGCAGCGAACTCAACGTGCCATCCACCAGGTGATACGCCATTTTTTCGTCTTTACCGAAGTTCGGATCCCTCGGTTGAGCGTGGAAAATGTTACTTGGAATAGTCGCACTGATATTGATGGAGCTGCGAGACTCTTCGCCGGCAGACACGAAAGATGAACTGATTGCCAACAGGGCTACAGGCACAGCAATGGCGATTTTCTTGAACATATTTTTAGACCTTTTCTCTAAGAAAATTACAGGCAATTAAAAATCCGGCAGAGCCCACAAACCTTCTATCCACACAGATATAAAATTTGCGACTTATTATTTGACCCGACTTTTAACGGCGCTGATGTTCTAGCAATAAACAAGAAAAGTATGTAGGAAGTTTCTTAGGAGCCTGTAGTTAATGCAAACCGAACTGTAACGATTAATTGATAAACACAAAGATCCTACAAGATGTTTTCGGAAATCCTAAAAACCAAAACTACAAAGAGTAATTTATTTAAAAGTTAAAGCCGCATTCATGCCGACGATAGGGCTCGGGATTTTTGGGTACCTGAACTCGGACCGTTGGTCGCCCTCGCTTGCACGACACGCAAGATATATCTTAAGTTGTATCTAAACACGACGAGAGAAAGAGACAATGAGAGACCATCATTCCCCCCACCGCGAACACGGCGACGGTCGCGACGGCTTCGAAAAACGCCCCGG
This sequence comes from Pseudomonas azerbaijanoccidentalis, assembly GCF_019145495.1. Lineage (GTDB taxonomy): Bacteria > Pseudomonadota > Gammaproteobacteria > Pseudomonadales > Pseudomonadaceae > Aquipseudomonas > Aquipseudomonas azerbaijanoccidentalis. The sequence continues at coordinate 472,068 of NZ_JAHSTU010000002.1, forward strand.
CCGTGAACGGGGTGGCCGCGGACCGCGGGTATTCGCCCCAGGCGATCTGAAACTGTTGCTGCTGGCGTTGATCGCTGAACAGCCCTGCCACGGCTACGACTTGATTCGCCAGATCGAAGGCATGTTCGACGGCGCGTACAGCCCCAGCCCCGGGGTTATCTATCCCACCCTGACGTTCCTCGAAGAGAGCGAGATGATTCTGGGCGATGCCGAAGGCGGCAAAAAACGCTACAGCGTGACCGACGCCGGGCGCCACTCCCTCGCTGAACAAGCCGTCGCGCTGGAAGGTGTGCGAGTGCGCATCGACGTCAGCAAGCGCTCGCTGCGCGGCCATGATCGCCCGGCAGAAATTCACGAAGCGGTGCATAACTTGCGTCATGCCCTGCAACTGCACCATGGCCGTTGGAGCCCGGAAGAAATCCAGCGCGTGGCCACCCTGCTCAACAACACTGCCAAAGCCATTGTCGACGGCCCAGCCGTTGCGGCTGCCCAGGAGAAAGCGAATGACTGAAGTGAACACCCAAACCATTCACCGCGTCATGCACGAGATCAAACGCCGTCGCCTTGAGGTCCTGCGCGTCGTCGACCTGACCCCGCGCATGCGTCGGATCACCCTCGGTGGGCCGGAGCTGGCGGGCTTCGTCAGCCTCGGTACGGACGACCACGTCAAACTGCTGTTCCCGCAAAATGCCGAGCAAGCGGCTGCACTGGATAACCTGGTACTGGGCGCAGGCAAGGACGACGGCCCGAAGCCGGCCATGCGTGACTACACCCCGCGTCGCTATGACCTGGAAACCCTGGAACTGGACATCGATTTTGTCCTGCACGGCGATGGCCCAGCCTCGACGTGGGCCGAGCAGGCCAAACCCGGGCAGTTCCTGCACATCGGCGGGCCGCGGGGTTCGATGATCGTGCCGGACATCTTCGACAGCTATCTGCTGATCGGCGACGAAACCGCCCTGCCCGCCATCGCCCGACGCCTCGAAGGCCTGGCTGCCAATCGCCGTGCACTGGTGATTGTGGAAGTGGAAAACGGCAAGGAACAGCAAGTGCTGCACAGCGCGGCCGAGGTCAATGTGATCTGGGTTTTGCGTGAAGGTGGCAAGGATCATTTGCTGAACACCGTGCGCCAGATCAAGGTGCCGGACGGCAGCCTGTACGCGTGGGTGGCGACCGAGAGCAAGGTGTCACGGCAAATCCGCCGGGTGTTGCTCGATGAGCATGGGCTGGACGATCAATTCGTCAAAGCCGCGGGCTATTGGAAGCTGGGAGACACAGAAGAGGAATAACCTGCAGCCTTCGTAGCAGCTGGCGCAGCCTGCGTTCGGCGGCGCAGCCGTCGTAAACCCTGCTTGCAAGATCGACCTGACACACCTCAGTGCCTGATTTCACGACGGCTGCGCCGCCAAACGCTGGCTGCGCCAGCTGCTACAAAACTCAAACTGTGTTCACTGGCACCTCGCGCGCCAACGATCTAACCCGATCACCACTAATCCAATCACCACAAACCCCACCAACACACCCGCCGCATTGATGAACACTTGCGCATACCCCAGCATGTTCACGTTCAGGAACCAATAGGGATAAGCGCTCAGCAAGTGCCCACGCAGAAGTGCATAGGCGAAGTAGATACACGGATAAATCAGCCACAGCGACAAATGCTTGAAGCGCAGCGTGCCCTTGGGGACGCAGAACCACCAGTACACCAGAAACAGCAGCGGCATCACATCGTGCAACAGTTCATCGGCAACCACCTGCCAGCCTTCCGGATGAAACATCCGTCGCAACAACAAGCTGTAAGCCAGGCTGACCAACACAATGCTCACCGTAATACCGCTAGTCACCCACGGCTGCAAAAACCAGCGCCGCGCAGCCGACTCGCGGTGGGTCGCAGCGCAGGTCAACACCACGACGACCAGCATATTGGTCAGCACGGTGAAGTAGCTGAAGAAACTCATCAGCCCGCCCAACAGGCTGCCGCCGCTACTCCAGCGAAAGTAAAGAACCAGGTACATCTGGATGCTCAAGGCGGTCCAGCCAAGCACCGCTGCCAGGCAGATCAGACGCCGCCGCAAACCAACATCCGTTGCCATTCAGAGCGGTCGCTTGGTGCGCATCAACTTCACATACAAGCGCTCGACCTTCTCCCGCGCCCATGGCGTTTTACGCAGGAACGTCAGGCTGGACTTGATGCTCGGATCACTCTTGAAGCAGCGGATATCAATGCGCTCGGCCAGCCCCGACCATTCGTAGTGCTCGACCAGAGCATTGAGGATTTGCTCCAGGGTGACGCCGTGCAGCGGGTCGTTGTTCTGTTCGGTCATGCCGGGCCTTTCGCGATGTTGGAATGAGGAAGCCGCGCACCTTACGTTAAATGTAGGTGAAACGGAAAAGATCGCAGGCTGCGACATTTCGTGGACTGTTACCAAATACGAAAAGATGCTTGTCAGTAAAAGCCCTTTCTCTATTTGTAACAGAACATTATCCTTGCGCCCGTTCTAGCTGAAACGCTTCTGCTCAGCCGCATCACCTCTGCTGTTTCCGTTCATCCCCAGAAAAAGATCAAGAATTTCCTTCTATGCCTGATTTCCCATTCTTGCAAGACAGCGCTGTCTCCCTGCCGATCGCCAGCCGAAAAGCCCTGAAAGTCCTTGCTGGTTTCACCGCGCTGGGCCTTGCCACTTGCACCCAGGCCGCCCCGGCTTTCGATAGCGATTCACCGTGGATGCTCGGCGACTGGAACGGCACTCGTACAGAACTCGCGGAAAAAGGCTACGACTTCAAAGTCGATTACACCGGTGAAATGGGCAGCAACCTGCATGGCGGTTACGACCACGATCGCACCGCGCGCTACAGCGATCAGTTTGCGCTGGGCAGCCATCTGGACTTGCAGAAGATCCTCGGCTGGAATGACGCCGAATTTCAGCTGACCATCACTGAACGCAGCGGCAACAACATCAGCAACGACCGCATCAACGATCCTCGCGTCGGCGGCTTCACCTCGGCCCAGGAAGTCTGGGGCCGTGGCCAGACATGGCGCCTGACGCAGATGTGGTATCAGCAGAAATTCTTCGACCAAAAGCTCGACATCAAGGTCGGCCGTTTCGGCGAAGGCGAAGACTTCAACAGCTTCCCCTGCGACTTCCAGAACCTGGCGTTCTGCGGTTCTCAGGTCGGCAACTGGGTCGGCGGTATCTGGTACAACTGGCCGGTCAGCCAGTGGGCAATGCGGGTTAAATATCACCTGACGCCGGAGCTGTACGCGCAGGTCGGCGTGTACGAGCAAAACCCGTCGAACCTTGATCGCGACAACGGCTTCAAACTCAGCGGCAGCGGCACCCAGGGTGCAATACTGCCGGTGGAGCTGGTGTGGTCGCCCAAGCTCAACGGCCTGCCCGGCGAATACCGCGCCGGTTACTACTACAGCAACGCCAACGCCACCGATGCGTACAAAGACAGCAACGGCCAGCCCGCCGCCCTGAGTGGCGAGGCCTACCGCAGCGCATCGAGCAAACACGGCGTGTGGCTCGGCATTCAGCAGCAAATCACCAGCATCGCCAGCGACCATTCCCGCGGGCTGAGCGTGTTCGCCAACGGCACGATGCACGACAAGAAAACCAACGCCATCGACAACTACGTGCAGGCTGGCGTCGTCTACAAAGGCCTGTTCGACGCCCGCGCCAAGGACGACATCGGCTTTGCCATGGCTCGCGTGCACGTCAACCCGGCCTATCGCAAGAATGCCGAAGCGAGCAATCAGGCTCACGCCGTGTTCGACTACGACGATCCGTCCTACCTGCCACCGCAGGACACCGAATACAGCGCCGAACTCTATTACGGCGTGCACGTCGCGAATTGGCTGACCGTGCGCCCGAACCTGCAATACATCCGCCACCCCGGTGGCGTGAACGAGGTCGATGACGCACTGATCGGCGGGATCAAGATCCAGTCCTCTTTCTAACGCACAAATCTCGTAGGAGCCGGCTTGCTGGCTACTACAAGGATTTTCACCGAACTGTTTTTATCTGAACCCTGCCCGCACACGATCGTCATCTACAGTGAACATGCGCGGGACTACTTGAAACGTCACGGAGAACCACACTATGAGCACTGATGGTGCTTTGAGTCGAAGCCGTCTGCTGCCGAGCCTGCTCGGCATTCTGCTTCTGCTAATGGGCCTGGCCATGCTGGCCGGGGGGATCAAGCTGAGCATGCTCGGCGGCTCGCTGTATTACCTGCTGGCCGGCATCGGCCTTGCGCTGACCGGCATCCTGCTGTTGATGGCACGCCGCGCTGCTCTGGGCCTGTACGCCTTGGTGCTGTTCGCCAGCACCGTGTGGGCATTGTGGGAAGTCGGCCTCGACTGGTGGCAACTGGTGCCGCGTCTGGCGATGTTGTTTGCACTGGGCATCGTCATGTTGCTGCCGTGGTTCCGCCGTCCGTTGCTGCGCGATGGCGCAGCCCCGATGGGCACTGGCGCGCTCGGCGTGGCCGTGGTGCTCGCGGGTGTTACGGCGCTGGCCAGCCAGTTCACCAACCCGGGTGAAATCAAGGGCCAACTGGATCGCGACAGCGTCGATGGCATGACCAACACCGCACCGGCCATGCCGGACGGTGACTGGAACTCCTACGGACGCAGCGCCCACGGCGACCGTTACTCGCCACTGACGCAGATCACCCCGCAGAATGCGCACAAGCTGGTTGAGGCTTGGAGCTATCGCACCGGCGACCTGCCTGGGCCGAATGATCCGGGCGAAACCACTGCCGAAAACACCCCGCTGAAAGTCAACGGCATGCTCTACGTGTGCACGCCGCACAGCCAGGTGATTGCACTGGACCCGGACACCGGCAAGGAAATCTGGCGTTTCGATCCGAAGCTCTCCACGCAGAACGCGGCGAACTTCAAGGGTTGGGCGCACATGACCTGCCGTGGCGTGACCTATCACGATGACGCGGTGTACGCCACCGAACAGAGCCCGACCGGCAGCGCCAGCGCTCCGGTGGCCAGTGTCTGCCCGCGCCGGATTTTCCTGCCGACCGCCGACACCCGTCTGATCGCGCTGAACGCCGACACCGGCAAGATGTGTGAAGACTTCGGCGATAAAGGCCAGGTCGACCTGCGCGCCAACATCGGTGGCTTCACCGCCGGCGGTTACTACTCCACCTCGCCTCCAGCGGTCACCAAGGACCTGGTGGTGATTGGCGGTCACGTCACCGACAACGTTTCCACCGACGAGCCAAGCGGCGTGATCCGCGCGTTCGACGTGCACACCGGCAAGCTGGTGTGGAACTGGGACAGCGGCAACCCGGACGACACCACGCCGATTGCCGAAGGCAAGGTCTACACCCGCAACTCGCCGAACATGTGGTCCATGTTCGCCGTCGATGAAAAACTCGGCATGCTTTACCTGCCGATGGGCAACCAGACCCCGGACCAGTTCGGCGGCGCACGCACGCCTGAATCGGAACTGCACGCCGCCGGCCTGACTGCCCTCGACATCGGTACCGGTAAAGTGCGCTGGCACTTCCAGTTCACTCACCATGACCTGTGGGACATGGACGTCGGTGGCCAGCCAACCCTGATGGACCTGAAAACCGCCGACGGCGTCAAGCAAGCAGTATTGGCATCGACCAAGCAAGGCAGCATCTACGTGCTGGACCGCAGCACCGGCCAGGCCATCGTGCCGATCAATGAAGTGCCAGTGCCGCAAGGCGCGGTGGAAGGCGACCACACTTCGCCGACCCAACCGAAATCCGACCTCAACCTGATGCCGCCGCCGCTGCAAGAGCGCGACATGTGGGGCGTTACCCCGTTCGACCAACTGATCTGCCGGATCGACTTCAAATCCATGCGCTACGACGGCCCGTTCACGCCGCCATCGCTGCAGGGTTCGATCGTTTATCCGGGCAACTTCGGTGTGTTCGACTGGGGCGGTATCTCGGTTGACCCGGTGCGTCAGATCGCTTTCGTGAACCCGAGCTACATGGCGTTCAAATCGAAAATGATCCCGGCCGCTGAAATCGCCGCCCAAGGCCCGCGCAAAAGCGAAACCGAAGGCGTGCAGCCGAACAAAGGCGCGCCTTACGGCGTCGTCCTCGAAGCACTGCTGTCGCCGATGGGCCTGCCGTGCCAGGCACCGGCATGGGGCTATGTGGCAGCGGTCGATCTGACCACCCACCAGGTCCTGTGGAAACACAAGAACGGCACCGTGCGCGACAGCTCGCCGGTTCCGATCCCGCTGAGCATGGGCGTGCCTAGCCTGGGCGGCACCTTCACTACCGCCAGTGGCGTCGGTTTCCTCAGTGGCACCCTCGACCAGTACCTGCGCGCCTATGACGTGAAAAACGGCAAGCAGCTGTGGGAAGGCCGCCTGCCGGCCGGCGCGCAAACCACGCCGATGACCTACACCGGCAAGGACGGCAAGCAATACGTGCTGGTCGTTGCCGGCGGCCACGGCTCGCTGGGCACCAAGCAGGGTGACTATGTGATTGCGTACAAACTGTCCGAGTAAGTCGTAACGGCAGTAAAACAAAGGCGACGCCCTCACAGGCGTCGCCTTTTTTGGCTTAAATGTATATGCATTTCGTAGAGCGACTACACGCTCCGTATGTTCCCTGCTTCCGGATCAACTGACGGAGCCTGCCCCCGAAGTTGGCGAACTCTAAGTTTGAATGAGTTGGACAACTTCCCGCCCTTAACGGAAGTAATCAGTTTGTGGGCTACTTTTAGAGACTTACCGGTGCCGATAAGGCCAGCACCGACATTCGAAACTGTCGTTCCTACCGAGTAACCACTGGCTTGTAGCCCCCACCCCGCTGCCGTTGTTACATAGCCGGCACGAGATGCCAGGACCCCGACCCCATACAGTCCTCCCTGTGCAGGTCGAACGAACACTGCATAAGTTTTCCAACCGACCCTCAAGACATTTTGGGCAATTTTCAGCGCACTTAAAATCGACTGAAAAAATTGCCCTGACGGGTCATTGAAATTAATAGGATCACCCTTGCAATAAGCAAAGGCATTAACGCCTCCCCGGCCAAATGGGCTGAGCTGGTCAGGACTGTTAAAGCACATAAGCATCGGGTTGAAGGCACGGCGACCATTGCCAAGCAGATAGTGTCCCATGGCGTTCAGTCGCTCACCATTGAAGGCCAACAGACCGTTCATGCCTACTACAGGATGTCGATACCCATAGGGCATATACCCAAACGGCACATGCTGTGCGTCGTGCACTTCGTTTAACACTGAACGGTTAACATCTGTCACGAGTAAGGTAGTCGACCTGCGACTTGCCTCCAAACGCATCTGAGCATGCAAATAATTCGCGCTGCGAAATATGCTGAAACCTAGAGATCCCTGCACGACAGTGCTGAGCTGATCTTGGCTATAAAAATCCCGCAACGGCGCTTCGCCAAGCAACGTGGTCTCTACAAGCCGATCGAGCGCGTCATAGCACAATGAGGTTTTGATCGACATGACACCACTTTATCGAAATGAGGTGTTCATCATCGACCCAAATATCGATGTGGACAACTAGCAGAACTGATAGGTGTGCCGACGGCCTACGCCTCATTCGATGAGTTCATGCAGTGCCTCCGTCTCGGAGATCATTCTTACCGCTTCCACAATCCAGCTAACCTGAATCCCTGCTGAACATACCTTCGAATTGCCCATTAACCCCAAAGCATCATTGAAACCACCGCCAACCTGCCCCATCTAAGACCCATACCCATTGCGCAGGTGCCCCTATGAGCGACCAGCAGGAATTCCCCGAAGACGCGAGCGAATACGCCGATCCGGACAACGCCCCACACCACTCCACCGGTAAAGGCCTGGCCTTGCCTGGCCAGAACTTGCCGGACAAGGTCTACATCATCCCGATCCATAACCGACCATTTTTCCCGGCGCAAGTGCTGCCGGTGATCGTCAATGAGGAGCCGTGGGCCGAGACCCTCGACCTGGTCGCCAAGTCCGATCACCACTCCCTGGCCCTGTTCTACATGGACACGCCCCAGGAAGACCCGCGCCATTTCGACACGTCCGCGTTGCCGCTATACGGCACGCTGGTCAAGGTGCATCACGCCAGCCGCGAAAACGGCAAACTGCAATTCGTCGCCCAAGGCCTGACCCGCGTCCGCCTTAAAACCTGGCTCAAGCACCATCGCCCGCCGTACCTGGTGGAAGTCGAATACCCGCACCAGCCCACCGAGCCGACCGACGAGGTCAAGGCCTACGGCATGGCGCTGATCAATGCGATCAAGGAACTGTTACCGCTCAATCCGCTGTACAGCGAAGAATTGAAGAACTACCTCAACCGCTTCAGCCCCAACGATCCATCGCCGCTGACCGACTTCGCCGCCGCCCTCACCTCGGCTACCGGCAGCGAGTTGCAGGAAGTGCTCGACTGCGTGCCGATGCTCAAGCGCATGGAAAAAGTCCTGCCGATGCTGCGCAAGGAAGTTGAAGTCGCGCGCCTGCAAAAAGAAATCTCCGCCGAAGTGAACCGCAAGATCGGCGAGCACCAGCGCGAGTTTTTCCTCAAGGAACAACTCAAGGTCATCCAGCAAGAGCTGGGGCTGACCAAGGACGACCGCAGTGCCGACCTCGAACAGTTTGAGCAACGGCTGGTGGGCAAAGTCCTGCCAACGCAGGTGCAGAAACGCCTCGAAGAAGAAATGAACAAGCTGTCGATCCTCGAAACCGGCTCGCCAGAATATGCCGTCACCCGCAACTACATCGACTGGGCGACCTCGGTGCCGTGGGGCGTGTACGGCGAGGACAAACTCGACCTCAAGCACGCGCGCAAGATCTTGGACAAACACCACGCCGGTCTGGACGACATCAAGGACCGCATTCTCGAATTCCTCGCCGTCGGTGCCTATAAAGGCGAGATCAGCGGTTCTATCGTGCTGCTGGTCGGGCCGCCGGGCGTGGGTAAAACCAGTGTCGGCAAATCCATCGCTGAATCCCTGGGCCGGCCGTTCTACCGCTTCAGCCTCGGCGGCATGCGCGACGAAGCCGAAATCAAGGGCCATCGCCGCACTTACATCGGCGCGCAACCGGGCAAACTGGTGCAGGCGTTGAAAGACGTCGAAGTGATGAACCCGGTGATCATGCTCGACGAAATCGACAAAATGGGCCAAAGCTACCAGGGCGACCCGGCCTCGGCGCTGCTGGAAACCCTCGATCCGGAGCAGAACGTCGAGTTCCTCGACCACTACCTCGACTTGCGGATGGACCTGTCGAAAGTCCTGTTCGTCTGCACCGCCAACACCCTGGATTCGATTCCCGGCCCGCTGCTGGACCGGATGGAAGTGATTCGCCTGTCGGGTTACATCACCGAAGAAAAAGTCGCCATCGCCAAGCGTCACCTGTGGCCGAAGCAACTTGAGAAGGCCGGCGTATCGAAAGGCAGCCTGACCATCAGCGACAACGCGCTCAAAGCATTGATCGACGGTTATGCCCGCGAAGCCGGCGTGCGTCAGCTGGAGAAAAACCTCGGCAAACTGGTGCGCAAAGCGGTGATGAAGCTGCTCGAAGAACCGAAGGCCACGATCAAACTCGGCCCGAAAGACCTCGAAACCTCACTCGGAAAACCGGTGTTCCGCAACGAGCAAGTGCTGTCGGGGACCGGCGTGATCACCGGGCTGGCCTGGACCAGCATGGGCGGCGCGACCCTGCCGATCGAAGCGACGCGAATTCACACCCTCAACCGCGGCTTCAAGCTCACCGGGCAATTGGGGGATGTGATGAAAGAGTCGGCCGAGATCGCCTACAGCTACGTCAGCTCCAACCTGAAGTCGTTTGGCGGTGACCCGAAATTCTTCGACGAAGCCTTCGTGCACCTGCACGTTCCGGAAGGCGCCACCCCGAAAGACGGCCCAAGCGCCGGCGTGACCATGGCCAGTGCCCTGCTCTCGCTGGCGCGCAACCAGCCGCCGAAGAAAGGCGTGGCCATGACCGGCGAACTGACGTTGACCGGGCATGTGCTGCCCATTGGCGGTGTGCGTGAAAAGGTCATTGCGGCGCGGCGGCAGAAGATTTTCGAGCTGATTTTGCCAGAGGCCAACCGGGGGAGTTTTGAAGAACTGCCGGAGTATCTGAAGGAAGGGATCACGGTGCATTTCGCCAAGCGCTTTGCGGATGTGGCGAAGGTGCTTTTCTGATGTTCCTGTAGCGCCTCCACTACCGCTATCGCGAGCAGGCTCGCTCCCACAGTGTTTTGTGAACACCGCCGACCACTGTGGGAGCTAGCCTGCTAGCGATGGCGTCCTCCCAGTCACCGCCTCCTTCGGCGGCTGTCACAATTTGTCTCATCTCGGTTATGCTCGCCGTTCGTCGTGAACGCCGGAGCCGCTGACCCCATGTCCCCCACTCGCCTGTTTGTCCCCCTCGCCCTCGCCTTGCTGGCCGCGTGCGCCACGCAACCGAAACACAACGTGACTGTGGAGAAACAAAGCGAATGCCCGGTGAAACTCACCAGTGGGCAAAACCTGATTCTGACCCTGCCAAGCAACCCGACCACGGGTTATCGCTGGTCAATCCAGGATTCGGCCGGTGGCGTGTTGCACGCGTTGGGTCCTGAGGTTTATCGCAACCCGGAAGATGCCGGCATCGTCGGTTCCGCCGGCGTATCGACCTGGCGCTTCCAGGCCTTCGCCGCTGGCAACGGACGTTTGCGCCTGACTTCGCAGCAGCCGTGGGCGCCGGAAGTGCTGCCGGTGGATTCGTTCGACTGCGCCATCTCGGTCAACTGATCGTGGGCTGGCTGATTCTGGCGCTGATGGGCGCAGTGACCTTCCTCTACGGCCTGAGCGTGCATGCCGCGCTGCTCTGCCTGCTGGTCAAACCGCTTCCCGTATTGGCCTTGCTCGGCTGGCTGCACGATGCACCGCCCAGCGAGTATCGACGCTGGATCAGCCTCGGCTTGATTTTCTCCCTGCTCGGCGATGTGTTGCTGGCATGGCCGGGGGATTTGTTTGTGTTTGGCCTGGGCGCATTTCTGGTCGCGCATCTGGCTTATCTCAAGGCCTATCTGAGCGATTGTCGACGCCTGGCCATGCTGCCGCTGGTGCTAGCCCTCAGTGTCGGCGTCATCCTGCTAGGGATTCTGATTTCCAACGGACTCGGCCCATTGCTGGTGCCCGTGATTGTCTATGGCACAGCGATCAGCGCCATGCTCTGGCGTGCACTGGCCCGGCTCGGGACCGATGTGCCCAAGCGTTCGGCGCTATTGGCGGCGGGTGGTGCGGTGGCGTTTGTGTTCTCGGATAGCGTGATTGGCATCAGTCGGTTTGTGATGCCGTTTGAGGCGGCGCCTTATGTGATCATCCTCAGTTATTGGCTGGGGCAGTGGGGTATCACCGCCTCGGCGTTTGCTCAGAATCCGCATTACGCCGATTAAAAGATCGCAGCCTTCGGCAGCTCCTACGGGGAATCGCATTCCAATGTAGGAGCTGCCGAAGGCTGCGATCTTTTGATTTGGCGGTTTATCAGACAACCCGCGCATCCCCGCGCCAACTTGGCTAAAATGCCGGCCTTTTCCACCTACACCGCTGGAACCGCCGTGAGCAAAGAATCCGATCGCCTTTTCGCCCAGCCTTTGGCCCAGGTGCCTGACTTCGCCTTCAATGAGGACGTGGTGCGGGTGTTCCCGGACATGATCAAGCGCTCGGTGCCGGGTTATCCGACCATCGTCGAAAACCTCGGCGTGCTTGCTTCGCAGTTCGCCCAGCCCAACAGCGTGCTGTACGACCTCGGCTCGTCGCTGGGCGCCGTGACCCAGGCCCTGCGCCGTCATGTACGCACCGACGGTTGCCAGGTGATCGCTGTGGATAACTCCGCGGCGATGGTCGAGCGCTGCCGCGAGTACCTCAACGGTCAGGATTCGATGTTCCAGGAGTTGCTGCCGGTTGAAGTGATCGAAGGCGACATCCTCGCCCTCGAATTCAAACCAGCCTCGGTGGTGGCGCTGAACTTCACCCTGCAATTCATCGCCCCTGACCAGCGCACGGCGTTGCTGTCGCGCATCCGTCAGTCGCTGTTGCCCGGCGGAGCGCTGATCCTCTCGGAAAAACTGCGTTTCGAAGACGCGCAGGAACACACGTTGCTCACCGACCTGCACGTCGCCTTCAAACGCGCCAACGGCTACAGCGAACTGGAAATCGCCCAGAAGCGCAGCGCCATCGAAAACGTCATGAAGCCCGACAGCCTCGAAGAACACCGCGAGCGCCTGTTGGCGGCCGGGTTCTCGAAAGTCGTGCTGTGGTTCCAGTGTCTTAACTTTGCCTCGTTGATTGCCTTGCCATGATTGATCTGTCCCCCCTCGCCCGCCGTCTGGCCGGCACGCCGCTGGCCGATTGGGCCAACACCCTGCAGCGTCAACTCGACAAGAAAATGGAAAAGGGCCACGGCGACCTTGAGCGCTGGCAAAGCGCGCTGGACGCCCTGCCGAAGATCCAGCCGAGCGAAATCGATTTGCTTAACGGCCTGACGCTGGACACCGATTGCGACGATGAAACCCGCGCGCAAATGCGCACCGCGCTGATGGGGCTGTCGCCATGGCGCAAAGGGCCGTTCAATCTGTTCGGCGTGCACGTCGACACCGAATGGCGCTCGGACTGGAAATGGTCGCGGGTATCACCGCATCTGAACCTCAAGGGCAAACGCATCCTTGATGTCGGCTGCGGCAACGGCTACTACATGTGGCGCATGCTCGGCGCCGGTGCCGACAGCGTGATCGGCGTCGACCCGAACTGGCTGTTCTTCTGCCAGTTCCAGGCCGTGCAACGCTACCTGTCCGAACCGAATGCCTGGCACCTGCCCTTCCCGTTCGAAGACCTGCCGCCGAATCTCGAAGGGTTCGACACGGTGTTTTCCATGGGCGTGTTCTACCACCGCCGCTCACCGATCGAGCACTTGCTGGCGCTGAAGGATTGCCTGGTCAAGGGCGGTGAGCTGGTACTGGAAACGTTGGTGGTCGAAGGCGACAAGCATCAGGTGCTGATGCCGGAAGACCGTTACGCGCAGATGCGCAACGTGTGGTTCCTGCCATCGGTCCCGGCGCTGGAGTTGTGGCTACGACGTGCCGGGTTCACCGATGTGAAGTGTGTGGACGTGAGCACCACCACGGTCGAGGAACAGCGCGGGACGGAGTGGATGAAGTATCAGTCGCTGAGTGATTTCCTCGATCCGCAAGATCACAGCAAGACCATTGAAGGGCTGCCGGCGCCGATGCGGGCGGTGATCGTCGCTCGCAAGTAAAAAATCAAAATCAAAAGATCGCAGCCTTCGGCAGCTCCTACATTGATCCCTGTAGGAGCTGCCGAAGGCTGCGATCTTTTGATCTTAGTCCCGACTAGCCCGCCGGGCCTTGAAGAACTTGCTAAGCACCGCCCCGCACTCTTCCGCCAACACCCCGCCCTCATACAGCACCCGGTGATTCAAAAAGCCTTGGGTAAAAAACTGCCCCTGGCTCTGTACGATCCCCGCCTTCGGCTCCAGCGCACCGTACACCACCCGCGCGATCCGCGAATGCACGATCAGGCCGGCGCACATGCTGCACGGCTCCAGGGTCACATACAGGGTGCTACCGGGCAGGCGATAGTTATTGACAGCTTGGGCGGCGGCGCGAATCGCGACCATTTCGGCATGGGCGCTCGGGTCGCTGCCACTGATCGGGCAATTGAAGCCACGGCCGATGATTTCGCCATCCTGCACCAGCACTGCGCCCACCGGCACTTCGCCGAGGGCCGCGCCTTGGGCGGCCAAGGCCAGCGCCTCACGCATGAAGTCTTGATCACGGCTGCGGTCGATGATCGCCGCGGGACGAATCTGGCGCATCACGCCACCTCGATGGCGGCCATCAGGCCGGTTTCCATGTGGTCGATCACATGGCAATGGAACATCCAGACACCCGGGTTATCCGCCACCAGCGCAACCTGCGCGCGCTCGTTCTTGCCCAGCAAGTAGGTGTCGGTGAAGTACGGAATCACCTTGTGCCGGTTCGAGGCGATAACCTTGAAACTCATGCCGTGCAAGTGAATCGGGTGCTGATACTGAGTCATGTTCTTCAGTTCGAAAATGTAGCTCTTGCCCTTCTCAAGCTTGGCAATCGGCCGATCAGCGCAGGTCTTGTCGGTGATGTCCCAGGCCTTGCCGTTGATCTGCCAGAGGCTCGGCGGCTTGCCGTTGATCTGCCAGAGGCTCGGCGGCTTGCCGTTGTCGACGTTGACCGACACAGAGCCTACCCATTCGAAATTGAAGTTGAGTTTCTCGGCATTGGCCAGGTCGGGTTCGGCCACCGGGTTGGCGGGCATTGCCGGTGGCCATTCGGTCGGTGCGTCAGAGTTAGCCACTGAACGGAACGTCCCCAGACGCACCGGGCCGTTGCGCAACGACAACTCTTCACCCGCCGCCGGGGCCTTGATCGCCAGGCAAATGCGCATGCCGGGGCCAAGCCAGTACTCCTTGCCCAGTGGCCGCGGTTCAATCGGATTGCCATCCAGCGCGTAAATCTGCGCTTCGACGCCGGGAATGTTCAAGCGATAGGTCAGGGTGTTATCGAGGTTGAGCAGGCGCACACGGGTGATCTGCCCGGCTGGCAAATCGATGACCGCTTGCGGCACACCGTTGATGGTCGCCAGGCGCCCCGCCGTACCGCCACGGGCGGCTTCACGGGGGATGCTGAACTCGACGAAATTACCCACGTCGTCGACGTGCCAGCTCTTGAGGCTCAAAGTCTTTTCGTACTTGAAACCGGTCGGCTCGCGCTCCTCGACAATCAACGGCCCGACCAGCCCGCGACCGAGCTCTTCGCTGCTGTTCACATGCGGGTGATACCAGTAACTGCCGGCATCCGGCACACGGAACTTGTAGTCGAAATATTCCCCCGGCAACACCGGAAGCTGCGACACGTAAGGCACGCCGTCCATTTCCAGCGGCAGGCGAATGCCGTGCCAGTGAATGGTGGTCGCGACTGGCAGGTGGTTGATGAAACGCACCCGCAGCCACTCACCCTGCCGCACCCGCAACTCGGTGCCCGGCGCCGATGGGCCGAACGCCCAGGCCTCGGTCTTGTGGCCCGCCACCAGTTTCACGTCCAGCGGCGCCGCGATCAGCTCATAGTCGTGGCCCGCGTCGTCGTCGGCCATCTTGCCCAGCCAGTAACGCGACGCGCCCCCTGCACCGACGCCAACGACTACAAGACCGGCCAGGCCACCGAGGATTTGGCGACGGGTAAAGGACATGAACTCAACTACCTCACGTATCAGCGACAGGCCCGGGGCCTGCAAAAGGCGAATACGATACACCTGCAACTGCGAAACAGTAAGGGCAGCGCGGCGGATGGACGCAGGTTGCAGGCACTGCGACTTGCGTCCATCCGCCAGAAAACCGCTTGATGGCATAACTATGTACCGCACGCCCCCGGAATCGGCGGCTCATGCTCACGTTCCATTTCTCAAGGATCGACAACATGAACCCGACCGACACACGCCCCATGCCCAACGCCGCCGACAAGGCCGCGCTCAAGGCCATCGTCACCCGCGTGATCCAGACCTGCCCCAGCCTGCAAGACACGGCTCGCGAGGTCGCCGGCGATTTACTGAAAAAGCATGGCCTCACCAACCTTGATCCGGACAAGGTGTATTTTCAGCGCTTCTACGCCGCTCAAAGCAGCGCCAAAGCCTTCACCGGATGGGAGCATGTCAACGCTACGCCGACGTCAACCATGACCCTCACGCAATTGGTAATCCATCGCTTCCGGGCCACTGACCAGGACAACGCCGACCTGCTCGACGTGTACGCCGGTTTCTATAGCGCCGGCCCGAAAGCCACGCTTTTTAACGAAACCAATGAAGTGAAATTGCATGGCAACGAGGTGCTGAAAGATTTTTGGAGCACCAATTTCAGCGCCTTGTACGGCAAGCGCCTGACTACGTTCTGGAGTGAATCCGGCACCGACTTCCGCACCCTGGCCAAGAGCAATTTCCTTATCCAGGCGGTACGAGCGCGAGACAAACGCCAGTTGAGTGACGAAGACTTTCTGTTCGTCACTCAAGCAGTCATGGGACCTGTCACCTGGCCTGTCAGCCTGGAGTTTCTGCAAACCCATCAGCCTTGCTCTGACAAGGTACGAACCCTGGATTTCGATGGCCACATTGCCAACAACGTTCTTCGCTTTGTCGCGCCCAAGGGCCGACAGATCGTTTATCTACCCGGTGAGACTAACGCCTTCCAGACACTGAAATCGCCCATAGACATGCACTACTGGCTATTGCAGCAGATGAACAAGGAGGATAAGCGCCATGGATTCATGGCTCATTTCTCCCTCTCCGACCGCCAGGACGTTGCCGAGAACATCACCGACCTGATGAATCGCTTGGTCAGTACCTGGGGCAAGTACGATCATTCCCTGATCAATCAGCACAACGAGGCGATCAAGGGTGACGCCTTTTCCTGGTTGAGCGACTCGACCCAAACCGCCATGTTCTCCGAAGCCGACCTTTCGCTGACGTCCAATGGCGATCTGCGCAAAAAGCTCTGGATCGGTTATCTCAGTGCGGGTGTCAAAGTGTTTGGTCCCATGGCCGTCGTTGGTTGGCCGATCGCATTGCCCGTAGTGGGCGCCAGTATTGCCAGCATGGGATTGAACATCGATCAGG
Organism: Pseudomonas azerbaijanoccidentalis; assembly: GCF_019145495.1. Taxonomy (GTDB): domain Bacteria; phylum Pseudomonadota; class Gammaproteobacteria; order Pseudomonadales; family Pseudomonadaceae; genus Aquipseudomonas; species Aquipseudomonas azerbaijanoccidentalis. The sequence goes on from NZ_JAHSTU010000002.1 coordinate 488,733, forward strand.
CGGTCAATGGGAATACCGCCGAAGAGCGCAAGGCTGGAGTTACCGGGGCGATACTCAGCGGCATTGATCTGCTGTTCAATCTTTTGGTGTTGAAGGGTCCCGGTTCACTGGAAGACGTTGGCCCTGAAATCGATGCTGCCGAAGCCAAGGAAATGTCTGATTTAAAAGAATCGACATTACCGGCCGAAGTGTCGGTTCCGACGCCAGGTGAGACCACCGTTGAATCACCGCCCGAGCCGACAGCGAAGGTACCAGACCGTTTCAAAATCAATGTCTCCCTCGACGAAGACACGCTGGTTCGTGAGTCGGGCAAGTTTGAAGGCACCTATCGACTCGCCTCCAATCCTTCGAGCGCCATCAAGCTCAACGACGATGCCTACTTCGTGCGTTATGAAACCCATGTCAACGGCCGCAGTACCTGGGCCATTGTCGACCCGGCCAACCCCGACGCCTTTTCGGGCTCGATTCCCGTGCGCCTGGGCCCGGAAGGCAAATGGGAGCTCATTCCCCGACTGGGGCTAAGAGGCGGCATGGACGTAGCGCCTGTTGCGACAGCAGGCACATCCAGTGAATCGGTTGTCGATGAATGGGCGCAAACGCCAGGCATTCATGCCCCCAGCATCGAAGACCCCGAAATGCGAGCCTGGTCACTCGGTGGCCCGGACGTACGCAGCCTGTTCAGAAGGGTGTGGACCCTCGGCTCGATCGACGTGCGCAGTGTGCTCGGGATCGACGAGGATTCAGTCGGCGCTCGCAGTGTTTTCATGTCCCCTGTCGACGAACTCACAGAGTCCTTGAGCGAATTCGACCTGGCGCAGGAAGAGCCTCGCCGAGATCTGGTCAGCGACGCAAAAGCATACTACGACCTCAACCCAGCGAGTCTTGAGAACTCGGTCTCTACCGCACGAACGTTTGAAACAACATCCGAACTGCTCGATACCGTTTTTGCAGACAGAAAAGGACTTGTTGTCGGCGAGCCCCGAGGCAGTGTCGGCAGCAAACAGTTCCTGATCAAAAACATGCGAACCTTGGCTGAACGCGGTGTGAAGACCCTGTATTTGCAGGAATTGTTGGCCGACGTAAACCAACTCGACCTGGACACCTTCGCCCGCACCCGAGTAATGCCCGAAGAGCTGGAAACCTACCTGAAAAAACTCGATATCAGGGCCGGCAACGATCCTGATGGCCGATTCAATCTGCTGAACCTGGTGAAGACTGCCAACGCCCAGAAGATCCGTGTTCAGGCCATCGACATGTCGACGACCTACAACATCAATAAAGAGGCAAGTCAATGGGACGGAAACTACCAAATGGCGAGAAGCTTCTTTGCCAGCCAGGTTATCCAATTCAATGAGGAAACAAAGGAGCTCGCCAATTGGGTGGCGCTGGTCAATGAAGAAAACATGACCACGTTCAGAGGCTTCCAAGGCGTTAGCGAGCAGACCGGCGCTGCGAGTTTGCGTATCGATGACGTCGCACCGGGGCAGGCACAAGCCATCGGTTCCGATCCAGGGTTGCCGGTGGAGTACTCAGACTACCCGGACGCCCCGGTTCACGAGCCTTGGATCGAAGGCAATCCATTCGAAGAGCAGGACTTTATCCGCGGCGACTGGCGCATGCAGGGAGAAACTCAATGGGCATACAGAAGCCCGCAGGCATTGGAGACGCTGTTGTCGGAACCTCGAATGTTCACCTTTCAGCGGTATGGGAACAACATTCTGGTGAACTACCGCAACGCCAACAATGAAATAGTAGACGGCATGATCAGGATAACGCCCGAGGGGAGGCTCAATCTGGATACCCCGCTGCAGCCAGCCTACGACACGATGACGGTGAACAACCTCGATGAGCTGAAGGAGGCACTCATTGCTAAGGGAATGAAACCCATGGGTTGGCCCGTCGAAGTGGCTGAAGAACTGGATTCAACCTTGTCGCCGTCGCAACACCTCGAAGCTCCCACCCACTGGCAAGCCAATGAATTGCTAGAGGGTCTAACGCCGGAGAGCGGGCCTGGGATAAACCAAGGCATCTATTTGCTCGACTCCAACCCGGCTACCGCAATCATGCTTGATGACACGGCTTACTACGTCCGCTTTGAGGCAGATGCCAACGCCAACGGTGGCGGAAACTGGGCAATCATCGATCCTGAACACCCGAATGCGTCGACTGGAACATGCCCCGTGCGGCTCAATGCTCAGGATGAATGGGAACTTGCACCTCGAGGGGGTCTGAAGGGCGGGGGCAACACACAGCCGGGAACCTCAGCACTGCCGGTGCAAACCCCGCCACCGCACGATGCACTGCGCTGCCCTTCCACACAATACGATGCTTCCGGGAGATGGAGCCTGAGAAAGCTCGCACTGGGATTAAGTGAAACCCACATCAAAATTGTTCGTCAGCCCAATGGAAGCCTGCGCGGGATAACCACCTACGATGAACATGTCGCCGTCCACAGAGCCAAGTTGTCACAGGACGCCCGCGAGTTTTTTGCTCGTAATGATCTCAACGATTTGTTACCCGCTCGCCCAACACAACCGGCCGTTACTCCGGCGACCACCGCAGCAGATCTGATTCCGAAGGTTTTTGAGGCGTCTCCAGGCCTGGTCGTTGGCGAAAGTCAGGATCGCATTGGCAGCATGCGGTTTCTGATCGAGAACATGCCGAGACTGTCCCGCGCAGGTGTAAAAACGATCTACTTTCATCGCCTGCTCAGCGATTTCAGCCAACTGGATCTCAATGAGTTCTTCACATCCGGGAAAATGTCCGACGACCTGGAAACAGCCCTGCGACAGCTGCAAAGCGACCCTTCCGGACGATACACGCCACTCAAAGTAGTCGAGAGCGCCCAATCCAACAGGATTCGAGTGCAGGCCACGGATTGCCTGGCGAGCTACCGCTACCCCGCTTCGCCACTGCCCGACATGCATGAGCAAGCGATAAAAACCTACCTGACGCACAGCCTCATTCAAGCCGATAAATCCCTCAACGGCTCCGGCAAATGGGTGGTGCTGACCGACCAGGAAAATACCAATACCTTTCGCGGCATGGCCGGTATCAGCGAACTGCAGGGCGGTATCGGTTTACGCATCGAAGAAATATCACCTGACGGCGACTTGCTGATCGAGACGGATCGGGGGATCGAAGTGGGCCGCGGTTTTACCACGCAGCCCGAATCCTTCATTGGCAACGTCGACACGCTCTACGCCGACCTGAACTTGCAGATGCCACTGCCGCCGCTACAACGCACATCCGAGGAGCTTTCTCGGCTGCTGTTCAGGCAGGGCATGTTCACCTTTGAAAACGCCGAAGGCAGCTGGACGCTGATTCATCGCGGCAGAAATGGCCAGATTGCGCGAACGTTGGTCGAACAAACGGCTGAGGGCAAGTATCTGATCAACCGCCCGACCTGGACCGAGGTGCATCAGGTGCCATACGACAGCATCGTCGAACTGTCCTGGGCGCTGGGCCGTATGGGCATGCGCTTCGAAGGTCGCTTGCCGCAATAATTCCCGGCTTCATCCGGGTCGCCCCCTCTAAACGCAAAAAGCCCCCGATCTCGCGATCGGGGGCTTTTTCTTGCCACTATCGTTGCGGGCTTGAATGCTCAGGCCCGATCACGATCATTCCCACTCAATGGTCGCTGGCGGCTTGCTCGACACGTCGTAGGTGACGCGGGAGATGCCTTCGATTTCATTGATGATGCGGCCGGAAACGGTTTCCAGCAGTTCGTAAGGCAGGTGTGCCCAACGCGCGGTCATGAAGTCGATGGTTTCTACGGCACGCAGGGCCACGACCCAAGCGTAACGACGGCCATCGCCGACCACGCCAACCGATTTCACCGGCTGGAACACCACGAATGCCTGGCTGACCTTGTGGTACCAGTCGGCTTTGCGCAGTTCTTCGATGAAGATGTGGTCGGCACGACGCAGCAGGTCGGCGTATTCCTTCTTCACTTCACCGAGGATGCGCACGCCCAGGCCCGGGCCCGGGAACGGGTGACGGTAGACCATGTCGTACGGCAGGCCCAGTTCCAGGCCCAGACGGCGGACTTCGTCCTTGAACAGTTCGCGCAGTGGCTCGACCAGTTTCAGGTTCATTTCTTCCGGCAGGCCGCCCACGTTGTGGTGCGACTTGATCACGTGGGCCTTGCCGCTTTTCGCGCCAGCCGACTCGATCACGTCCGGGTAGATGGTGCCCTGGGCCAGGTACTTGATGTTTTCCAGTTTGTTGGACTGGGCATCGAATACGTCGATGAAGGTACGGCCGATGATCTTGCGCTTCTTCTCCGGATCGGCTTCGCCGGCCAGGTTGTTCAGGAACTGATCTTCAGCGTTGGCGCGGATCACCTTGACGCCCATGTTCTCGGCGAACATGGCCATCACTTGCTCGCCTTCGTGCAGGCGCAGCAGGCCGTTGTCGACGAATACGCAGGTCAGCTGGTCGCCGATGGCTTTGTGCAGCAGTGCGGCAACCACCGAGGAGTCAACGCCGCCGGACAGGCCGAGCAAGACGTTGTCGGTGCCGACCTGGGCACGAACCTGGGCGATGGCGTCTTCGGCGATTTTCGAAGGGGTCCACAGGGCTTCACACTCGCAGATGTCGAGGATGAAGCGCGACAGGATGCGACCGCCCTGCTTGGTGTGGGTCACTTCCGGGTGGAACTGCACGCCGTAGTAGCGACGCTCATCGCTGAACATGCCGGCAATCGGGCAGCTCGGAGTGCTGGCCAGGATGTGGAAATCTTCCGGCATCCTGGTGACTTTGTCGCCGTGGCTCATCCACACGTCGAGGCCGAACAGGCCGTCGGCGTCGATGTGGTCTTCGATGCCGTCCAGCAGGCGGCTCTTGCCGACCACGTCCACGCGGGCATAACCGAACTCACGCAGCTCGGAACCTTCAACCTTGCCGCCCAGTTGCTCGGCCATGGTCTGCATGCCGTAGCAGATACCGAAGACCGGTACGCCCAGGTCGAAGACGGCTTGCGGGCAGCGAGGGCTGTTGGCTTCGTGAACAGATTCCGGGCCGCCGGCGAGGATGACGCCTTTAGGCGCGAATTCGCGAATCGCATCTTCGTCCATGTCGAACGGGTGCAGTTCGCAGTACACACCGATTTCACGCACGCGGCGGGCGATCAGCTGGGTGTACTGGGAACCGAAGTCGAGGATCAGGATGCGGTGGGCGTGAATGTCGAGGGCCATGATTCAGTCTCGTCTAAAAAATTCGGAAACAGTCGTGATTCAGAAACAACTCGGGGCTGAATAAAACAGCCCCGGTTGCTTAACGTATTGCTTGAAGGCTCAACCTACGCGGTAGTTTGGCGCTTCTTTGGTGATCTGCACGTCGTGAACGTGGGATTCGGCCATGCCAGCGCCGGTGATCCGCACGAACTCAGGCTTGGTGCGCATTTCTTCGATGTCGGCGCTGCCGGTGTAGCCCATCGAGGAACGCAGGCCGCCCATCAGTTGGTGAATGATCGCGCTCAGGGTGCCCTTGTAAGGAACACGCCCTTCGATGCCTTCCGGAACCAGCTTCTCGGCGCCTGCCGAAGAGTCCTGGAAGTAACGGTCGGAGGAACCTTGAGCCTGGGACATGGCGCCCAGCGAACCCATGCCGCGATAAGCCTTGTACGAACGGCCCTGGAACAGTTCGATCTCACCCGGCGCTTCTTCAGTACCGGCGAACATCGAGCCCATCATCACGCAGGAAGCACCGGCTACGATGGCCTTGGACAGGTCACCGGAGAAACGGATGCCGCCGTCGGCGATCAACGGAACGCCAGTGCCTTCAAGGGCAGCGGCAACGTTGGCGATGGCACTGATTTGCGGGACGCCGACACCGGCGACGATACGGGTGGTGCAGATCGAGCCAGGGCCGATACCGACCTTGACTGCGTCAGCGCCGGCTTCGGCCAGGGCCTTGGCGGCAGCGCCGGTGGCGATGTTGCCGCCGATGACCTGCACGTCAGGGAAGTTCTGCTTGACCCAGCGAACGCGGTCGATCACACCTTTGGAGTGACCGTGGGCAGTGTCGACCACCACCACGTCTACGCCGGCGTTGACCAGGGCGGCAACGCGGTCACCGGTGTCTTTACCGGTACCAACGGCAGCGCCAACGCGCAGACGACCTTGATCGTCCTTGCTGGCCAGCGGGTAAGCCTTGGCTTTTTCGATGTCGTTGACGGTCATCATGCCTTTGAGGGCGAATTTGTCATCGACGATCAGCACGCGCTCGATGCGGTGCTTGTGCAGCAGTTCACGCACATCGTTCTTGTCGGCGCCTTCCTTGACCGTGACCAGACGCTCTTTAGGCGTCATCACTTCACGGACAGTGGCTTCCAGACGGTTCTCGAAACGCACGTCACGGGAGGTGACAATGCCGACCAGGTCGCCATTGTGCAGCACCGGAACGCCGGAGATGTTGTGCATGCGGGTCAGTTCGAACAGGTCACGCACCGTGGCGTCAGCTTCGATGGTGATCGGGTCTTTGACGACACCGGCTTCGAACTTCTTGACCTTGCGGACTTCGGCAGCTTGCTGCTCGATGGTCATGTTCTTGTGGATAATGCCGATACCACCTTCCTGAGCCATGGCAATTGCCAGACGGGCTTCAGTAACGGTGTCCATGGCGGCAGAAACCAATGGAATATTCAGTTCGATGCCACGGGTAAGGCGGGTCTTGAGACTGACTTCGTTAGGAAGCACCTCGGAATAACCAGGCACTAAGAGAATGTCGTCGAATGTCAGAGCTTCTTGGCTGATACGCAGCATCGCGGGGGCTCCCGAGCGGGAAAATGGAAGCGCGCCATTATAGTCAGACACCCCCTCGGGTTCAATGTAAAACTCTGTCTATTATCGATGTTACAGATATACGGAGAATCGGGCTTTTCGTAGGAGCTGCCGAAGGCTGCGATCTTTTGACTTTGATTTTCGGAAAACAAGATCAAAAGATCGCAGCCTTCGGCAGCTCCTACGGGAAAATTCCGCGTTTAGAGTTCGACTTTGACCCAACTCACCGGTTGATCCAGCCAATCGGCAAACTCGTCGAGGAAGCTCTGCTTGAACCCGGCTTCCGCCCAGTTATTGAAGATGAAGCCCAAGTTGGAGAAACCGCATTCCTGCAAAAACAGAAAGCCGTTGATGTCGTCTTCATGCCCGCATTCCGGGCAGGTGAAGTTGTCAGTGCGCCCCGGCATCCAGTCTTCCAGGCTTTCGAACAGCGCTTCGCCAATTTCCTTGCGGCACTCGGCGCAGCCGGCTTCTTCAAGGAAACCCTTGGCCGGCGTATAGATGCAGCGCTTGGTGACGATCTCCAGGCCATTGACCGGCTCGCCGAACGGCAAGGCTTGCGGATGCAGCACCACCGCGCGCGCACCGTCGCCGATGGCATATGCCATGCGATTGCCGGTACGGCCGCAGGTGGTCAGTTCTTCCTGGACGATGTTCTTGCGCACCAGCCAACGCACAATCGCCCGGGCCCGGGGCTCATGCACCGGCAGTGTGGAGATTTTCGGGACGATGATGCTTTGCGAATTCATGGGGTACAGGCCTGGAGCATTAAAAGAAGGGGCCTTTGGCATCCACAGATTATAGGAGGACCGGTATCCCTGTGGGAGCGGGCTCGCCCGCGATAGCAGTGGCTCAGTCGACATCAATGTTTGATGTGCTGACGTCATCGCGGGCAAGCCCGCTCCCACAGGGTATCGCGGGCCCGCCCAAGCGGTTTTTACAGCTCTACGACAACCGCTTGCGAAGCACGGGTCGCCTTGGCGCGGGCGGCTTCGATCGATTCGTCGCGTGCCAGGGCCACGCCCATGCGGCGCTGGCCGTTGACTTCAGGCTTGCCGAACAGACGCAGCGCGGTATCCGGCTCGCTCAACGCGGCGCCCAGATTTGCGAAAGCGGTCTGGGTCGACTGCCCTTCCACCAGGATCACCGCCGAGGCCGATGGCCCGAACTGACGGATCAATGGGATCGGCAGGCCCAGAATCGCGCGGGCGTGCAGGGCGAACTGCGACAGGTCCTGGGAAATCAGCGTGACCAGACCGGTGTCATGCGGGCGCGGCGAGACTTCGCTGAACCACACTTGATCGCCCTTGATGAACAACTCGACGCCAAACAGACCACGGCCACCCAAGGCTTCGGTCACGGCTTTGGCAACGCGCTCGGATTCGGCCAGAGCAATCGGGCTCATGGCTTGTGGCTGCCAGGATTCCTGATAGTCGCCCTTCTCCTGACGATGGCCGACCGGTGCGCAGAAAGTGGTGCCGCCAACGTGGCGCACGGTCAGCAGGGTGATTTCGTAATCGAAATCGATGAAGCCCTCGATGATCACCCGGCCTTTACCGGCACGGCCGCCTTCCTGGGCGTAATCCCAGGCAGTTTTCACGTCATCGGCGCTGCGCAGCAGGCTCTGGCCCTTGCCAGACGAGCTCATCACCGGCTTGACCACACATGGGAAACCGAGGTCTTCGACAGCCTTGCTGTAATCCTCGAAGGTGTCGGCGAAGTGGTACGGCGAGGTCGGCAGGTCGAGCTCTTCGGCGGCCAGGCGACGGATGCCTTCGCGGTTCATGGTCAGCTGCGCGGCGCGAGCGGTCGGGATCACGGTGAAGCCTTCAGCTTCCAGCTCGACCAGGGTCGCGGTGGCGATGGCTTCGATTTCCGGCACGATGAAGTGCGGCTTCTCGGCTTCGATCACGGCACGCAGGGCGGCGCCATCGAGCATGTTGATCACGTGGCTGCGGTGTGCGACCTGCATGGCCGGCGCGTTGGCGTAGCGGTCCACGGCAATCACTTCAACGCCCAGGCGTTGCAGCTCGATCACCACTTCCTTGCCCAATTCGCCACAGCCACACATCAATACGCGGGTCGCGGTCGGCGACAATGGAGTTCCGATACGGGTCATCTGAAGGTCCTCAAGGAGCGGATCATCGAGGGAAGCACGCTTCCCATGGGGAGAAAGCGCGGCATTTTACATGAACTTCAGCTGACGACAGCCTGTTTGCGCAGGCGCCAGGCCATGATCAGCCATACGGCGGTCACGCCGGCGAACTTCGAGCCCAGGGCGGTGAGGATCACACCCGGCGTCAGCGCGTCGATCATGCCGAAAAAGATGAAGGTATCGAGAGGAATGCTCAGCGCCGAACTTATCCACAGGCGGTCGTGCAACGGGCGCTTGGTAATGCTGAACACCAACCAGTCGATGCACTCGGACACCGCGAACGCCGTGGCGCTGGCCAGGGCGATGGACGGATCGGACGTGACATAAGACAGCACCAGCGCGACCAGCATCGCCGCAATCGCGCCGTGGCCGAACCGGGTTTGCACCATGTCGCGCAGGATAAATACCAACCCGCCCCAGGCCGACCAGATGATGTCCAGGTGCGGAGCAGTGGAAAACGCGAAGTTGATCAGCACGACGCTGCTGATGTAGGCGATCAGGAAGAACATGGAAGCACCTGTTGATTTGGCGCACAGGGTACGTCAGCTGACCACAAAGTCAAAAGATCGCAGCCTCCGGCAGCTCCTACAAGGATCGGTGTAGGAGCTGCCGCAGGCTGCGATCTTTTGATCTCATCGGCCAGGCGTCTTGCCGATCATCCACACCAACCCACTGGATTTCGCCCGCTCATGACACAACCCCAACACCTTGCGGCGCTCCTCGTTGTCCATTCGGCTCCATCGGGTGATTTCTTCCACCGTACGCTGGCAACCAGTGCAAATGTCATCGTCATCCAGCGCACAGATGTTCACGCAGGGTGATGCCACTGGGCGTTCGGTAGCGGTCATTCTTCTTGCTCGACCAGATCGCGGGCATAACGCTGGGAGTTATGCACATAGTGAGCGGCGCTGGCTTCCAGCATCTTCTTCTGCTGCTCGGTCAGTTCGCGCACAACCTTGCCGGGCGAGCCCATGACCAGCGAGCCGTCGGGAATTTCCTTGCCTTCGCCGATCAGCGAATTGGCGCCGATGATGCAGTTCTTGCCGATCTTCGCGCCGTTGAGGATCACCGCATTGATCCCGATCAGGCTGTAGTCGCCCACGGTGCAGCCATGCAGCATCGCGTTGTGGCCGATGGTCACGCCGGTGCCGATGGTCAGCGGATAGCCCATGTCGGTGTGCATCACGGTGCCGTCCTGGACGTTGCTGTTCTTGCCGATCAGGATCAATTCGTTGTCGCCGCGCAGCACAGCGTTGAACCAGACGTTGGCGCCCTCTTCCAGTTTGACCTTGCCCACCAGCACGGCATTGGGTGCGACCCAGCTCTGTGGGTGGGTTTCGACGCGGGCGTCGCCCAGACGGTATTTCATCGTGATTTTCCTCAGGGCTCAGGCAGCCGCGTGTTCAGGCCATTCGAACGATGGCTCAGGTATTGATAAAGCTTTTGGGTGGCTGGTGCAGGCTGATTTTCGCGTCATAAAGCAGATTGATCAACTCGACGACCATGATCGCCGTCAGGCCCCAGATCTTGTACTCGCCGTAACGGTAGCTCGGCACGTACCAGCTGCGGCCCTGATAATCGATGCGGTGGGTGTGCTCACGCGGGTCTTTGCGGAAGAACTCCAGCGGTACGCTGAATACGGCGGCAATTTCGGCATCGTTGGCCCGGTACTCGACAAAATCCGGGATCACGCCGACATAAGGCGTGACCTTGATGCCGTGCAGGGAAATCAACGGGCTCAACGGGCCGATCACCTCGACCAGCCCCGGCGGCAGACCGATCTCTTCTTCGGCTTCGCGCAGGGCGGTGAAAATCAGGTCCGGGTCTTCGGGGTCGCGGCGCCCGCCGGGGAAAGCCACTTCGCCGCCATGGGTCGAGAGCCCGCTGGCACGCAGGGTCAGCACCAGCTCCGGTTGGTCGCTGCGGGTGATAGGCACCAGTACGGCGGCCTCGGGGAAACGTCGGTCAGTCTCCAGCGTGCGCGGTGTGTGATTCGTTACCCGATGCAGTAGCTCGTCCAGCATGAGTGTTCTCGATCTGTGCCTTACGCTGCATCATGCACCAATCGTTGCGGTCGCCCAAGCCCCCGCACAGTGGCGTGTCGCGAAACGACAACTTGCCGACAGACACCACCGCACGCCAAGATAGGCGCAGCATTCAGGAACCCAAGCATGAAATTTTGCAGCCAGTGCGGTAACCCGGTGACCCAGCGCATACCCGAAGGCGATTCGCGCCTGCGATTTGTCTGCGACAGTTGTCACGCCATTCACTACCAGAACCCCAATATCGTCGCTGGCTGCGTCGCCACCTGGGGCACCCAGGTCCTGCTGTGTCGCCGCGCGATAGAGCCACGGCTGGGTTATTGGACCCTGCCCGCCGGTTTCATGGAGAACGGTGAAACCATCGAGCAGGCGGCTATTCGCGAAACCGCCGAAGAAGCCTGCGCCCGGGTGCGCAACCTGAGCATCTACACGCTGATCGATGTTCCCCACATCAGTCAGGTGCATGTGTTCTTCCGTGCCGAACTGGCGGACCTGGACTTTGCCGCCGGTCCCGAGAGCCTCGAAGTGCAACTATTCGACGAAGCGGACATTCCATGGGACGAGCTGGCTTTCCGCACAGTGGGCCGTACCTTAGAATGCTTCTTCGCTGACCGGCGGGCCGAAACCTACCCCGTACGGTCCGAATCGATCCCGCCGCTTGCTCAGCCTGCCATTAGTTGATGCCATATTGGTATCATTCATTGCCGCTGGAAAATCGTAGCCCGCGGCAGCTCCTTCAAAAACATCTATAAATAAATAGTCGCGACACCTCTCTGGGGAATCGTTTCAATGCGCTGGTTGCTTGCCCTGTTCTGCTTGTCATTCGTCTCGGTGTCCCAGGCTACTGCCGTGGAAACCTTGAACGGCAAGGTCATCGAGAAAGTTCTGGTTCTCAAGTCTTCGCATCAATTGCAATTGATCAATGACGGCAAGCCGATCAAGACCTATCGCATTTCCCTGGGCAAACGCCCCAAGGGACCGAAACTGATGGAAGGCGACAAACGCACGCCGGAAGGTTTCTATTGGCTCGACTGGCGCAAGACCAGCGAGAAATTCAACCTGTCGATGCACATTTCCTACCCGAACATCAGCGATTCCGCCCGTTCGCGGCGTGAAGGCGTCGATCCCGGCGGCATGATCATGATCCACGGCACCCCGGACACCGAAGACAACCCTGAGCAACTGTTCCATACCCTGGACTGGACCGACGGCTGCATCGCCATGCGCAACATGGACATGCGCGAAGTCTGGAACCTGGTGCCGGATGGCACGATGATCGAGATTCGCCCGTAATTCCCCACGACCATTGGTCGCTCTCGAAAAATAAATTCAAAAGATCGCAGCCTTCGGCAGCTCCTACAGGGTGAATACCATTTCGCTCTGTAGGCGCTTCCGCAGGCTGCGATCTTCGTCGTTCTAAATCCCACCACTAATACCACTTCAGACCAACCTACCTACAGCCGCTCCGAATTGGCGCGTTATCGCTCATCTACGGTAAAGCACTGCCGTTGACATGGTATTCAAGTGGTATTAGTTTTCGCTGCATTCACGGGCGACAACACTCCAATATCCGCACCGGACACCTCACATGAACGATCTCCAGGCCTTGCGCCCCGACGACACCCAACCCACGCCGCTGTACCTGCAACTGGCGCGCAATCTGGAAGCGGCGATTCACGCGGGCCAGTGGAAAGCCGAACAGGCGATGCCGTCGGAACGCAATCTCAGCGAGATGCTCGGCATTTCCCGCGTGACCGCTCGCAAGGCGCTGGAAGTGTTGTTCGAGCAAGGCCTGATCCGCCGCAACCAAGGTTCCGGCACCTTCATCACACCGCGCCTGGAACAACCGCTGTCGCGTCTTTCCGGTTTCAGCGAAATGCTCCGCCTCAAGGGCTTTGTGCCCGGTTCGCAATGGCTGGAGCGGGAAATCACCCTGCCCACCCACGAAGAACTGATCCGCCTGAGCCTGTCGCCCAACGACAAAGTCGCGCGCCTCAAACGCCTGCGCAAAGCCGACGACACCGTAATGGCCATCGAGATGAGCACCCTGCCCGCCTCGATCATTCCCAAGCCGCAGGCAGTAGGCGACTCCCTTTACGAATACCTCGACGGCATCGGTAAACCGATCGTCCGCGCGTTGCAGCACATTCAGGCGATCAACGCTTCGGACGAGTTCGCCGCACTGGTCGGCATCGCCCCTGGCACCGCCATGCTGCTGATGACCCGGGTCGGCTACCTCGAAGACAACACCCCCATCGAAGTCACCGACACTTATTGCCGCAACGACTACTACGACTTTGTTGCAGAGCTGCGTCGCTAACCCCTGGCCGCCGAACATCGAGAACAGATCATGTCCGAAGACAACATCCTCACCGCCCACGGCTGGGTTCGCGGCCGACTGGTTCACGAACACGGCAAAGTCGTGTCGATCGAAGGCGTGCCCTGCGATCCGGCCGACAACGACCTGCCTTACCTGCTGCCGGGTTTCATCGACCTGCACGTTCACGGCGGTGGCGGCAAAGACATCATGGAAGGCGCCCCCGCGTTCGAAACCATCACCAAAACCCATGTGCGTTTCGGCACCACGTCGCTACTGGCCACCACCATGACCGCGCCGAGCGAGGAAATCTCGCGGGTGCTCAAAGCCGTCGGCGAGTTCTGCGGACAGCGCCCGCATGGCAGCGCCCGGGTCCTCGGTGTGCATCTGGAAGGGCCGTACATCAATCCCGGCAAACTCGGCGCACAACCGAATTTCGCCCACACCGCGCTGATGGCCGAAGTCGAAGAATACCTGGCGCTGGCGCCGATTCGGGTCATCACCATCGCCCCGGAAATTGCCGGCCACGATGCCCTGATCCGCGCTCTCAGTTCCCGTGGTGTGCGCATGCAGATCGGCCACACGCTGGGCAGTTACGAAGAAGGCGTCGCTGCGCTGGAAGCCGGCGCGACCAGCTTCACGCATCTCTATAACGCCATGAGCCCGTTGCATCACCGCGAGCCGGGCATCGTCGGCGCAGCTCTGGCCCACGCCAAGTTCGCCGAACTGATTCCGGACTTGCTGCACGTGCACCCCGGCGCGATCCGCGTGGCCCTGCGTTCAATCCCGTGCCTGTATTGCGTGACCGACTCGACCGCCGCCGCCGGCATGCCCGACGGTGAATACAAGCTCGGCAGCCACACCGTGACCAAATGCCTGGGCGGCGTGCGCCTGCCCGACGGCACGCTGGCCGGCAGCACGCTGACCATGGATCAGGCCCTGCGCAACCTGGTGAAAATCGGTTTGCCGATCGCCGAGGCCTCGCAGCGCCTGTCGCAATTCCCCGCCGACTACCTCGGCATCACCGAACGCGGGCGCCTGCAACCGGGCGCCTGGGCCGACTGCGTGCGGCTGGATCGCTCACTGAAACTGACCGCCGTCATGGTCGAAGGAGAAGACATTGACTTCAAAAATGCTTGAAGAGGCGCTGTCCTCGTTCGAGGCCGTGCAAGCCCAATTGCAGCAGCTCGACCCGCAGATGATCGAGATCGCCGGACGCCTGCGCCGTCAGCCGCCGCAAGTGGTGATGACCGTCGCGCGCGGCAGCTCCGACCACGCGGCCAGTTACTTCGCCTACCTGACCATGCAGTTGCTGGGTTTTCCAGTGGCCTCGTTGCCGATGTCGGTGGTGACCATGCAACAGGCACCGTTGAAGGTCAGCGGTCAGGTGGCGTTCGCCTTTTCGCAATCAGGCCAGAGCCCGGATTTGGTGAACAGCCTGCGCTTGTTGCGCAAGCGTGGCGCGTTGAGCGTGTCGATGGTCAACGCGGCCGACTCGCCACTGGAAGCGGCCTGCGAATTCAGTCTGCCATTGTTGGCCGGCACTGAAAGCAGCGTCGCCGCCACCAAGAGTTTTATCGCGACCCTCAGCGCCAGCGCCCGGTTGATCGGCCACTGGAAAGAAGACAGCGAGCTGCTCGACGCCGGCCGCGCCTTGCCCGAAGGCCTGCGCGAGGCAGCGCAACAGGATTGGAGCGCGGCCATCGAGGCCTTGCGCGATTGCCAGCGCTTGATGGTGATCGGCCGTGGCGCCGGTTTCGCCATCGCTCAGGAAGCGGCGCTCAAGTTCAAGGAAACTTCGGCAATCCAGGCCGAAGCCTTTAGCAGCGCGGAGGTCCGTCACGGGCCGATGGCGTTGATCGGTGACAACTATCCGCTGCTGGTTTTCGCCCCGCGCGGTGCCGAACAGGCCGGTTTGCTGAGCCTGGCGGCGGACATGCGCCAACGCGGCGCGCGGGTTTTGCTGGCCGCCCCGGACGATGTCGCCGAACGTGACCTGACCCTGAGCCGCGCCGAACACCCGGCCCTCGATCCGATCCTCGCGATCCAGAGCTTCTACGTGATGGCCGCCGCCCTGGCCGTCGCACGCGGCATGGACCCGGACCAGCCACGGCACCTGAGCAAAGTCACACGCACGCACTGATTCAAACACGCCCGTAGGAGCTGTCGAGTGAAACGAGGCTGCGATCTTTTTAAAGACAAGATCAAAAGATCGCAGCCTTCGGCAGCGCCTACAGGGAGTGGGTTGATCCGAACCGTATTTTTTGATGAGACCGAGCCATGCATAACAACAATAAAGAGCTGACCTTAAGCGCCCCGCTCAGCGGCCCGGTGCTCACGCTCGCCAAAGTCCCGGATGCGGTGTTCGCCAGTGGCGCCATGGGTGACGGAATCGCCATCGATCCGCTGAACGACACCCTTCACGCGCCGTGCGCCGGAGTCATCGTGCATGTCGCCCGCACCGGCCACGCCGTGACCCTGCGTGCCGACAACGGCGCCGAATTGCTGCTGCACCTGGGCCTCGATACGGTCGAGCTGCAAGGCAACGGTTTTTCCATGCTGGTTCAGGAAGGTGCGCGCGTTGCCAACGGCCAGCCGCTGCTGCGCTACGACCAGGACAAGGTCGCGCAACAATGCAAAAGCCTGGTCAGCCTGCTGATCCTCACCAACAGCCAGGATTTTCAGGCACGGCCCATTACCCTCAAATCGGTGAAGGTTGGCGAGCCCTTGCTGCACATCATTCGCCGCAACGGCGCTGGTGCTCACACTGAAGTGGAGCTTGTCGGCGAAGAGCGGATCGGCCACGTACGCATCGCCCATCGCGGCGGCCTGCATGCGCGGCCAGCGGCACTGATCCGGCAAACCGCGCAAGGTTTCAAGAGCAAGTCGCAGCTGCATTTCGCCGGTAAATCGGCGACCTGCGACAGCCTGATCGGCCTCATGGGACTGGCAATCGGCGAGCAGGACGAAGTGCAAGTCAGCTGTCAGGGCCCGGATGCCGAAGCCGCGCTGCAAGCCCTGTTGATCGCCTTGTCCACGCCGTTGGCCGAGGAGCATCACGCCGCCGCGCCAGCACCGCTGGCTCAGCGTAATCGTGTGGCCGAAGCCGGAGTGCTGCATGGTGTTTGCGCCGCACCAGGGCTGGTCGGCGGGCCGCTGTTTCGCTTGAACGCGATCAACTTGTCAGCGGATGCCGGGCACAACGACCCGGCACAGCAAAGACAGGTGCTCGACCACGCCCTGACGCAAGTGCGCAGCGAAATTGCCGTCACGTTGACCCAGGCCGGAAAACACAAGAACACCGATGAAGAAGCCATCTTCGCCGCGCACCTCGCGCTGCTTGAAGACCCGGCACTGCTGGACGCCGCCAACCATTCGATTGACCTGGGCATGGCCGCAACCCACGCCTGGAGCCAATCGATCGACGCGCAGTGCGAGGTGCTCCAGCAACTCGGCAGTTCATTGCTGGCCGAGCGCGCCAACGATCTGCGCGATCTCAAACAGCGCGTACTGCGTGCCCTGCTCGGTGAAGCCTGGCATTACGACATTCCGCCCGGCGCGATCATCGCCGCCCATGAGTTGACCCCATCCGATTTGCTGCAACTGAGCCAGCAAGGCGTGGCAGGTTTGTGCATGGCCGAGGGTGGCGCGACCTCCCATGTGGCGATTCTCGCCCGTGGCAAAGGCCTGCCATGCGTGGTCGCATTGGGCGCGTCACTGCTCGATCAGGAACAGGGTCAGACGGTGGTGCTGGACGCCGATGGCGGTCGCCTTGAGCTGCTACCGAATGCCGAACGTCTGGCCGACGTGCGTCACGCAGAACGCGCCCGACAACAACGCCGCACCGAGCAACAGGCCCAGGCCCACACCCCGGCGCTCACCGTTGATGGCGTGCGCATCGAAGTCGCGGCCAATGTCGCCTCCAGCAGCGAAGCTGCGGATGCACTGGCCCACGGTGCCGACGGCGTCGGCCTGTTGCGTACCGAGTTCCTCTTCGTCGACCGCCACACCGCGCCGGACGAACAGGAACAGTGCCACGCCTATCAGGCGGTGCTCGATGCCATGGGTGACAAATCCGTGATCATCCGCACCATCGACGTCGGCGGCGACAAGCAACTCGACTACCTGCCGCTGCCCGCCGAGGCCAATCCAGTGCTTGGGCTGCGTGGTATTCGCCTGGCTCAAGTGCGCCCGGAACTGCTCGACCAACAATTGCGCGCATTGCTGCAAGTCAGCCCGTTGTCACGGTGCCGGATCCTGTTGCCGATGGTCACCGAAGTCGATGAGCTGCTGCACATCCGCCAGCGCCTCGATGCCCTGTGCGACGAACTGGGCCTGACGCAACGCCCGGAGCTGGGCGTCATGATCGAAGTCCCGGCCGCCGCACTGCTGGCCGAGCAGCTGGCCGAACACGCGGACTTTCTGTCCATCGGCACCAACGATTTATCGCAATACACCCTGGCGATGGACCGCGACCACGCCGGCCTCGCCTCGCGGGTCGATGCGATGCACCCGGCCTTGCTGCGACTGATCGCGCAGACCTGCGCCGGTGCGGCGCAGCACCAGCGTTGGGTCGGTGTGTGCGGTGCGCTGGCGTCTGATCCGCTGGCGACGCCGGTGCTGATCGGGCTAGGCGTGAGCGAACTGTCGGTGAGCCCGGTACAGGTCGGCGAGATCAAGGACCGAGTGCGTCATCTCGACGCCAGCGAGTGCCGGCGCATCAGCCACGACCTGCTCAAGTTGAGCAGCGCCGGCGCGGTGCGTCACGCCTGTCATCAGCACTGGCCTCTGAGCTAGCTCTTTACACAAGAACAACAAAAATCCAGGGAGAACCGCCATGTACCAATACTTCATCGAAGGCCTGCAACGCCTCGGCCGCGCACTGATGCTGCCGATTGCGATCCTGCCGATCGCCGGCCTGTTGCTGCGCCTGGGCGACACCGACTTGCTGAACATCGCGATCATCCACGACGCCGGCCAGGTGATTTTCGCCAACCTGGCAATGATCTTCGCCATCGGTATCGCAGTCGGGTTCGCCAAGGACAACAACGGCACGGCGGGCCTTGCCGGTGTCATCGGTTACCTGGTGATGATCTCCACACTCAAGGTGCTGGATGCGAGCATCAACATGGGCATGCTCGCCGGAATCGTCAGCGGCCTGATGGCCGGCGCGCTGTACAACCGCTTCAAGGACATCAAGTTGCCGGAGTACCTGGCGTTCTTCGGTGGCCGGCGTTTTGTGCCGATTGTCACCGGGTTCGCCGCCGTCGGCCTGGGCGTGGTCTTCGGCTACATCTGGCCGCCGATCCAGCACGGCATCAACAGCTTCGGCACGTTGATGATGGAAAGCGGCAGCTTCGGTGCGTTCATCTTCGGCGTGTTCAACCGCTTGCTGATCGTCACCGGCCTGCACCACATCCTCAACAACATGGCGTGGTTCGTGTTCGGCAATTTCACCGATCCGGTAACGGGCGCCATCGTCACTGGCGACCTGTCTCGCTACTTTGCTGGCGATCCCAAGGGTGGCCAGTTCATGACCGGCATGTTCCCGATGATGATCTTCGGTCTGCCGGCCGCGTGCCTGGCGATGTACCGCAATGCCTTGCCGGAACGGCGCAAAGTCATGGGCGGGATTTTCCTGTCGATGGCCCTGACCTCGTTCCTCACCGGCGTCACCGAACCGATCGAATTCGCCTTCATGTTCCTCGCGCCGTTGCTGTACCTGCTGCATGCGCTGCTGACCGGCCTGTCCATGGCCGTCACCAACCTGCTGAACATCCACCTCGGCTTTACCTTCTCCGGTGGTTTCATCGACATGATTCTCGGCTGGGGCAAATCCACCAATGGCTGGCTGGTGGTCCCGGTGGGCCTGGCCTACGCGGTGGTTTACTACGGAGTGTTCGATTTCTGCATTCGTCGCTTCAACCTCAAGACACCGGGCCGCGAAGATACCGCGACGGTCGAGAAAGTCGCGGTCACGGAAATCGAACGGGCGGCGGCTTACATCAAGGCACTGGGCGGCGCCGAAAACCTGATCACCGTTGGGGCCTGCACGACGCGGCTGCGCCTGGACATGGTGGACCGCAACAAAGCATCGGATGCGGATTTGAAAGCACTCGGCGCCATGGCCGTGGTGCGTCCGGGGAAGGGCGGAAGTTTGCAAGTGGTAGTCGGGCCGATGGCCGACAGCATCGCCGATGAAATTCGCCTGGCGATGCCGGCGCTGGGCCGGGCCATTGTGTCCACGCCTGCGGCATTGGCCGATGAACCGAAAGCTGCCGCGGTGGCAACACCTGAAGCCCAGCAATGGCTGAACGCATTGGGCGGTGGCGACAACGTGCTGCAACTCGATTGCGTGGCCATGACCCGCATTCGCCTGCAACTGGCCGATGGCAAGGCGTTGTCGGAGTGCGATTTGAAAACCCTGGGGTGTCAGGGTGTGAGCCAGCTGGAAGGTGGCATCTGGCATCTGTTGGTCGGTGACAAGGCGCCGAGTTTGAGTGATGCGCTGGAAGCGTTGGTCAATCGCAGTGAGGTGAGTGCGAAGGTTTAATCCACAACGAGCAGCTCCTACAGGAGAATTCAAAGCCACAAAAAACCCGCTGAAATCACTCTCAGCGGGTTTCTCATTTCAGCAGCCAGAGAATCAGAAATCCTCCAGCCGCCACACCTCATAAGCCGGCGTCTCGTAGGGATGGCTTTGCTTCAAAGCCGCCACCACCGAGCGAATCAACTCATCGGCGACCACAAGCTCAACCTTCCACTCCTCCACCTGCTCGACCTGCCCCGCTTGGCCAATGAACGGCTGACTGCCGTCCAGTGGCCGAAACTGGCCTTGGCCCAGTACCTGCCAGGCGCAGTGGTCATAGTCACCGATTCGACCGCCACCGGCGGCGAATACGGCACTTTTGACCGCGTCGACATGGCTGTCGGGAACGAAGAAGCTGAGCTTGTACACGGCGCTTAGTTAACCCGTTCTTAGTTCACCCACACGCGAGCGTTGCGGAACATGCGCATCAGCGGTGCATCTTCGTTCCACTCATCGGAGCGCCACGAGTTCTGCACGGCACGGAACACACGCTCCGGGTGCGGCATCATGATCGTTACGCGACCGTCGCGGCTGGTCAAACCGGTGATCCCGCGCGGCGAGCCGTTCGGGTTGGCCGGGTAGCTTTCGGTGACCTTGCCATGGTTGTCGACGAAACGCATCGCCACGCAACCGGACAGATCGGCTTCCAGCAGTGCCTCTTCGCTGGAGAACTCGGCATGACCTTCGCCGTGGGCAATGGCGATCGGCATACGCGAACCGGCCATGCCTTGCAGGAAGATCGAGTTCGACTCCTGGATCTGCACCATCGCAACACGGGCTTCGAACTGCTCGGAACGGTTACGCACGAAGTGCGGCCAGAACTCGCTGCCCGGGATCAGCTCGTGCAGGTTGGACATCATCTGGCAACCGTTGCACACGCCGAGGGTGAAGCTGTCGTTACGCTCGAAGAAACCCTGGAACGCATCGCGGGCACGGCTGTTGAACAACGCCGATTTCGCCCAGCCTTCACCGGCACCCAATACGTCGCCGTAAGAGAAGCCGCCGCAAGCGACCATGCCCTTGAACTCGTTCAGGTCGACACGGCCGGCCAGAATGTCGCTCATGTGCACGTCGATCGCGTTGAAACCGGCGCGGTCGAACGCAGCCGCCATTTCCACCTGACCGTTGACGCCCTGCTCACGCAGTACGGCAACCTGTGGGCGAATGCCTTTCTTGATGTAAGGCGCGGCGATGTCCTGGTTGACGTCGTAGCTCAGCTTGACGCTCAGGCCCGGATTGTCTTCTTCCAGCAGTACGTCGAATTCCTGATCAGCGCAGTCGGCGTTGTCACGCAGGCGCTGGATCTGGTAGCTGGTCTCGGCCCACTGGCGTTGCAGCAGACGACGCTGGCCTTCGAACACGGTGTCACCGTTGAAGGTGATGTTGATCTCGCCGTTGTTGATCGGCTGGCCGATGACCGACACGCAGTCACCCAGGCCGGCAGCGCTGAACTGCGCGAGGATATCCGGGGTAGCGTCCTGGCGAACCTGGATCACGGCGCCCAGTTCTTCGTTGAACAGGATGGCCGCGATGTCGGCGGAGGTTTCTGCCAGACCGTCGAGGTTCAGGCTCAGACCGCAGTGACCGGCGAAAGCCATCTCGACAACGCTGGTCAGCAGACCACCGTCGGAACGGTCGTGGTAAGCCAGCAGGTGACCGTCGGCGTTGAGGCCCTGGATCACGGCAAAGAAGGCTTTCAGGTCTTCAGCGTCATCGACGTCCGGAGCGTGCTTGCCGAGCTTGCCGTGAACCTGCGCGAGGATCGAGGCGCCCATGCGGTTCTGGCCACGGCCGAGGTCGATCAGGATCAGGTCGGTGGTGCCCTTGTCCATGCGCAGTTGCGGGGTCAGGGTCTGACGGATGTCAGTCACTGGCGCGAAACCGGTCACGATCAGGGACATTGGCGAAGTCACGGACTTGTCCACGCCTTCGTCGTTCCAACGGGTGGCCATGGACATCGAGTCCTTGCCCACCGGAATGGTGATACCCAGCTCAGGGCACAGTTCCATGCCGACCGCTTTCACGGTGTCGTACAGGCGTGCGTCTTCACCCGGGTGACCAGCCGCCGACATCCAGTTCGCCGACAGTTTGATGTCAGAAATCTTGCCGATGCGCGAAGCCGCGATGTTGGTCAGGGTTTCGCCGATGGCCATGCGGCCCGACGCCGGAGCGTCCAGCAGTGCCAGCGGAGTGCGCTCGCCCATGGCCATGGCTTCACCGGTGTAGACGTCGAAGCTGGTCGCGGTGACGGCAACGTCGGCCACCGGAACCTGCCACGGGCCGACCATTTGGTCACGGGCCACGAGGCCGGTGATGGTACGGTCTCCGATGGTGATCAGGAAGCTCTTGCTCGCCACGGCCGGGTGATGCAGAACGCGCTCGACGCATTCGGCAATGTTCAGGGTCGACGGATCGAAATCGTCACCCAGTTCGCTTTCACGAACCACCGAACGGTGCATGCGTGGCGCCTTGCCCAGCAACACTTCCAGTGGCATGTCCACCGGGCTGTTGCCGAAGTGGCTGTCGGTGACGGTCAGCTGCGGTTCGGCAGTGGCTTCGCCGACAACGGCAAACGGGCAACGCTCACGTTCGCAGATCGCCTTGAAGCGCTCGAAGTCCGCCGGGCCGACCGCCAGAACGTAACGTTCCTGGGATTCATTGGACCAGATTTCGTGCGGGGCCATGCCCGGCTCGTCGTTTGGAATGTTGCGCAGTTCGAAACGGCCACCGCGGTCGCCGTCGTTGACCAGTTCCGGGAAGGCGTTGGACAGACCACCGGCACCCACGTCGTGGATGAAGCTGATCGGGTTCTTGTCGCCCAGCTGCCAGCAACGGTCGATGACTTCCTGGCAACGACGTTCCATCTCAGGGTTTTCGCGCTGTACCGAAGCGAAGTCCAGGTCTGCCGAGCTGGTGCCGGTGGCCATGGACGAAGCCGCGCCGCCGCCCAGGCCGATCAGCATTGCCGGGCCGCCGAGCACGATCAGCTTGGAGCCGACCAGAATCTCGCCTTTCTTGACGTGTTCTTCACGGATGTTGCCCATGCCGCCAGCCAGCATGATCGGCTTGTGGTAACCGCGAACTTCGTCACCGTGCGGGGTGGTGATCGATTGTTCGAAGGTACGGAAATAGCCGGTCAGGGCCGGACGACCGAATTCGTTGTTGAACGCAGCGCCGCCCAGCGGGCCTTCGATCATGATGTCCAGCGCGGTAACGATGCGCTCAGGCTTGCCGTACGGCACTTCCCAAGGCTGTTCGAAGCCCGGGATCTGCAGGTTGGATACGGTGAAACCGGTCAGGCCAGCCTTGGGCTTGGCGCCACGGCCGGTCGCGCCTTCGTCGCGGATCTCGCCGCCGGAACCGGTGGATGCACCCGGGAACGGGGCAATCGCGGTCGGGTGGTTGTGGGTCTCGACTTTCATCAGGATGTGCACCGGTTCCTGCACCGCGCCGTACTGGCGGGTCTCAGGGTCCGGGAAGAAACGGCCGGCCACGGAGCCGACGATGACCGAAGCGTTGTCCTTATAAGCCGACAGAACGCCTTCGCTGTGCATCACGTAGGTGTTCTTGATCATGCCGAACAGGCTTTTTTCCTGGCTCTCGCCGTCAATGTCCCAACTGGCGTTGAAGATCTTGTGACGGCAGTGCTCGGAGTTCGCCTGGGCGAACATCATCAGTTCGATGTCGTGCGGGTTGCGCTTCAAGCCGACGAAGGCGTTGACCAGGTAGTCGATCTCGTCTTCGGCCAGGGCCAGGCCCAGCTCGGTGTTGGCGGTTTCCAGCGCGGCGCGGCCGCCACCCAACACGTCGATCGCGGTCAGCGGTTTTGGCTCGGCGTGGCTGAACAGGCCGGCAGCCTGTTCGAGGTTGCCCAGTACGATCTGGGTCATGCGGTCGTGCAGCGCATCGGAGATCAATTGCGCTTCAGCGTCGCTGAACTGGCCGGCCACGTAGAACGCAATACCGCGCTCCAGGCGCTGGATCTTGGTCAAGCCGCAATTGCGAGCGATATCGCTGGCCTTGCTCGACCACGGCGAAATGGTGCCGAAACGTGGCAATACCAGAAACAGACGACCGGTCGGCTCCTGGACCGGAACGCTTGGACCGTACTTCAGAAGGCGCGCAAGCACCTGCTGTTCGTCGCTGGTCAGGACGCCGGTAACTTCGGCGAAGTGAGCGAATTCAGCATACAGGCCACTGACAGCCGGAACCTTCTGGCTCAGTTGCTCAAGGAGCTTGCTGTGGCGAAAGGCAGAAAGGGCAGGAGCGCCGCGCAGGATCAACATCTTCGGGACAGCCTCGGGAAGGGGTGTGCTTTGAGGCCGTGCATTCTAGCCTAAACAGCCCGCGACATCACCCGAAACGCTACGCACGGTTGCACTCGGGTGCCAATCTGTGTTTCTGCCTCGAAAGTCAGGTTAATCGGGGCGGTGACGACAGCTTATTTTTACTGTAACAAAATGCAGGAAAGCCCGATTCCTGCGGGGTTTCGTTCGGTTTTGTGATCTCTAGCAGACTGGCCCTTCGCTGTCGAGATATGGCGCCCGTGGTCCTTTGCGTATACTGCGCAAATGTTTTTCCCAACGGCTTTGCGTCCGCGGTACGCCAAATGGCTGATCGCAACCGGACTCTTCCTGATGCTCGGTGGCTGTGTTGATAAACCCAACACCCTCGAGCGCGTAAAGGAGGATGGCGTGCTGCGGGTGATTACCCGAAACAGCCCCGCCACCTACTTTCAGGATCGCAACGGTGAAACCGGCTTCGAATACGAGCTGGTGAAACGCTTCGCCGACGATCTGGGCGTGGAACTGAAGATCGAGACCGCCGACAACCTCGACGACATTTTCAACCAAGTAGGTAAGCCCAATGGCCCGGTGCTGGCGGCTGCCGGCCTGGTCAGCAGCGAAGAGCGCAAAAAGCAGGTGCGCTTCTCCCACTCTTATCTGGAAGTCACCCCGCAGATCATCTACCGCAACGGCCAGTCGCGCCCTACCGACGCGAAGGACCTGGTAGGCAAGAAGATCATGGTGCTCCAGGGCAGCACCCACGCCGAGCAACTGGCGGAACTGAAAAAGAAATTCCCCGGCATCGAATACGAAGAGTCCGACCAGGTTGAAGTGGTCGATCTGTTGCGCATGGTCGACGAAGGCCAGATCGACCTGACGCTGGTCGACTCCAACGAAGTCGCGATGAACCAGGTGTATTTCACCAACATCCGGGTGGCCTTCGACCTGGGAGACGCCAGCAATCAGAGCTGGGCCGTCGGCGCTGGCGACGACAACAGCCTGCTCAACGAGATCAACGACTACCTCGACAAGGTCAAGAAAAACGGCACCCTGCAACGCCTCAAGGACCGTTACTACGGGCACGTCGACGTCCTCGGCTACATGGGCGCCACTACCTTCGCCCAGCACTTGCAGCAACGCCTGCCCAAGTACGAAAAGCACTTCAAGGCCTACGCCAAGATCGAGAAAGTCGATTGGCGCCTGTTGGCGGCGGTCGGTTATCAGGAATCCCTGTGGCAACCGGCGGTCACGTCCAAGACCGGTGTACGCGGCCTGATGATGCTGACCCAGAACACCGCGCAAGCCATGGGTGTATCCAACCGCCTCGATCCCAAGCAGAGCATCATGGGCGGCGCCAAGTACCTGGCGTACATGAAGGAACAACTGGACGATTCGATCCAGGAACCGGATCGCACCTGGTTTGCCCTCGCGGCCTACAACGTCGGCAGCGGTCACCTTGATGACGCGCGTAAACTGGCAGCCAAGGAAGGGCTGAACCCGGACAAATGGCTGGACGTTAAGAAGATCCTGCCGCGCCTGTCCGAGAAGAAGTGGTACAGCAAAACCCGTTACGGCTACGCCCGTGGCGGCGAGCCGGTGCATTTCGTGGCGAACATCCGTCGCTACTACGACATCCTGACCTGGGTCACACAGCCGCAGCTTGAAGGCGACCAGGTCGCCGAGGGCAACTTGCATGTACCGGGAATCGACAAGTCCAAGCCGGCACAGGAACCTGCCCCCCTTTAAAGCAAAAGATCGCAGCCTTCGGCAGCTCCTACAGGGTCATGTGTACTCCTGTAGGAGCTGCCGAAGGCTGCGATCTTTTGGTCTTAACCTTTAAAAGCAGCGGCCAGAATCAGTGCCTTCATCTCCGACACCGCCGACTTGAAGCCAACGAACAACGCATGGGCCACCAGCGCGTGGCCGATGTTCAGTTCGTTGATGCCCTTGATCGCCGCCACCGCCTCGACGTTGTGATAGTGCAGACCGTGGCCGGCATTGACGATCAGGCCCTGGGCCAGGCCGAACGCCACGCCATCCGCCACGCGCTTGAGCTCTTCAGCGACTTCGGTCGGGGTTTCTGCATCGGCATAGCGACCGGTGTGCAACTCGATGGCCGGCGCGCCGACACGGCGGGAAGCCTCGATCTGGCGCTCATCGGCGTCGATGAACAGCGACACTTCAGAGCCGAGTTTCGACAGGCGTTCCACGGCGGCTTTAATCCGCGCTTCCTGCCCCGCCACGTCAAGACCGCCTTCGGTGGTCAGTTCCTGACGGGTTTCCGGCACCAGGCAAATGTGCGCCGGGCGAATGCGCTCGGCGAACTGCATCATTTCTTCGGTGACGCCCATCTCGAAGTTCATGCGGGTTTGCAGCACGTCCTTGAGCAGCAGCACGTCGCGCTCCTGAATGTGCCGACGGTCTTCGCGCAGGTGCACGGTGATGCCATCGGCGCCCGCCTCTTCCGCATCCAGTGCAGCCTTGACCGGGTCCGGGTAACGGGTGCCCCGGGCCTGACGCAAAGTGGCAACGTGGTCGATGTTCACGCCAAGAAGAATGCGGGTGCTGGTGGTCACGGAAAGCGCTCCAGAAGAAGAGAAAGTTCGGTGCACAGCATACACGGGGAATTTACGGCTTTCGAAACAACTCGCGGGAAACCAGCGGTCGACCGCCCAGATGCACCGCCAGCGCCTGGCGCATCAGGCGTTTGGCTGCCGACAGCGCACCGGGTGCGCTCCAGTCCGCGTCAGCCATGGCCAGCAACTCGGTGCCATTGAACAGACCCGGTTGCAGCAGGTAGACCCGCTCCAGCCCCGCATCCACTTGCAAACGGTAGAGCCCGTCCGGAGCAATGGGCTCATCGTGGATATCCGCAGTCAGTGAGAATCCATAGCCAAGATCATCGAGCAAGCGCCACTCGAAAGAACGCAGCAGCGGCTCCAGCGGACGACCTTCGGCCAGGGCGAGCAAAGTGGCGGCGTAATGATCGAACACCGAGGGGAGCGGATCTTCGGCAGGCAACAGGCGAATCAGCAGTTCATTGAGGTAAAGACCACTGAACAGCGCCTCACCATTGAGCCAGGTGGAGACGCCGGCACTCTCCATGCGCCCGACATTCTTCAGCTCGCCCTTACCCCGAAACTCGACTTCCAGCGGCACGAACGGCCGCGCCAGTGTCCCGGCCTTGCCCCGCGCACTGCGCAACACCGCCCGCAGCCGCCCTTGCGGCGTGAGGAAGTCCACCAACGCGCTGTTTTCGCGGTAGGCGCGGGAGTGCAGGACGTAGGCGGGTTGAGGGATAGGCGCAGTGGTCGACATGGAGACGGATTTACCTGTCAGGGATTACAAAAAGATCGCAGCCTTCGGCAGCTCCTACAGGTATGCACAATCTCATGTAGGAGCTGCCGAAGGCTGCGATCTTTTGATCTTTGAATCCTTGTTACAAGTCGCCATAGCCCAACGAACGCAGTGCACGCTCGTCATCGGACCAGCCGCCCTTAACCTTGACCCACAGGTTGAGCATGATCTTGGAGTCGAACAGCAGCTCCATGTCCTTGCGCGCCTCGGTGCCGATGCGCTTGATGCGCTCGCCCTTGTCGCCAATGATGATTTTCTTCTGGCCGTCACGCTCGACGAGGATCAAGGCATGGATGTGCAGGGTCTTGCCCTGCTGCTTGAACTCTTCGATTTCGACGGTGATCTGGTACGGCAGCTCGGCGCCCATCTGGCGCATGATTTTCTCGCGCACCAGTTCAGCGGCAAGGAAGCGGCTGCTGCGGTCGGTGATCTGGTCTTCGGGGAAGAAGTGATCGTTTTCCGGCAGGTGATCGGCGATCACGCGCTCCAGCGCATCGAGGTTGTGCCCGTGCTGAGCGGAAATCGGGATGATCTGCGCGTTCGGCAGCTGTTCCTGCAACCAGGACAGGTGCGGCATCAGCTCGGCTTTGTCTTCAATGCGGTCGGTCTTGTTCAGCGCCACGATCAAAGGGCCGGTCACGTACTGGACGCGCTCGAGAACCATTTGGTCTTCGTCGGTCCACTTGGTGCGGTCGACCACGAAGATCACCACGTCGACGTCTTTCAACGCCGCCGAAGCGGTTTTGTTCATGTAGCGGTTCAGCGCCTTTTCGCCACCCTTGTGCATGCCCGGGGTGTCGACGTAGATCGCTTGCACATCACCCTCGGTCTTGATGCCGAGCATGTTGTGGCGGGTGGTCTGCGGTTTGCGCGAGGTGATCGCCAGCTTCTGACCCAGGATGTGGTTCAGCAGCGTGGACTTGCCCACGTTGGGACGGCCGACGATGGCAACATAGCCACAGCGAGTTGCGTTTGTATCAGTCATTGCCATTCTCCACACCCAGGGCAATCAGTGCTGCGGCGGCCGCTACCTGTTCGGCAATACGACGACTCACACCCTGACCTCGGCTTTTTTCATTCAGTAAGATGATTTCGCATTCGACGAAGAACGTCCGGCAATGCGGCTCACCCTGGATATCCACCACTTCGTACCGCGGCAGCTCGCAACCACGGGACTGCAGGAATTCCTGCAGGCGGGTTTTCGGATCTTTGTTGGTGTCGACCAATGTCAGGCCTTCGAACTCTCCAGCCAGCCAGGCCAGCACGCGTTCACGCGCCACTTCCATGCCGGCATCCAGATAGATCGCACCAATCAGCGCTTCCAGGGCATCGGCCAGGATCGATTCGCGACGGAAACCGCCACTTTTCAGTTCGCCCGAACCCAGGCGCAAGTACTCGCCCAGATCGAAACCACGGGCCAGTACGGCCAGGGTCTCACCTTTCACCAAACGTGCACGCAAACGCGACAACTGGCCTTCGCGGGCTAGCGGGAAGCGATCGAACAGCGCCTCGCCAGCAACGAAGTTGAGGATGGCATCACCGAGGAATTCCAGGCGTTCGTTGTTGCGCCCGGCAAAACTGCGGTGAGTCAGGGCCAGGACCATCAGTTCCTGGTCCTTGAAGGTGTAACCGAGCTGACGCTCGAGACGGCTTAAGGAGACGCTCACGGTTTACCCACGCTGAGTTCGTGGTTGGATTCCACCGCCATCGCCGGGATTCGGCGCAGGCCTGGGACAATTAACGCTGTGTTCAAAAATAACGTCCTGAATATCATTGGCTTCATGCGTCTGGTGCCGATTTGTGCCGGTTCCAGAAATGCATTCGGCGCTGTGTTCAACAGCGCCGTGTTTGATTACTTGATCAGGCCAACCCGCGAGAAATTCGGCAGGTGACTGAGTTTGGGTTCCGGCCAGCTCATCCAGACTGCAAAGGCCTTGCCGACGATATTCTTGTCGGGAACCATGCCCAGCAGATCCTTGGGAATACTCGGATCATCCCAGTAGCGACTGTCGTTCGAATTGTCGCGGTTGTCGCCCATCATGAAGTAGTGCCCGGCCGGCACGGTCCACGAATGGTCCGGCGTGGCGCGGTAGCGGCTCATTTCCTTGCGGATCAGGTGCTCGGCGACGCCGAGTTTTTCCTTGTAGAGCTCGGCACTGCCCAGCGTGCCCGGCTCGGAGCCGACCAGTTGCTCGGCAATCGACTCACCGTTGACGAACAGACGCTTGTCGGCGGTGTAACGCACCACATCACCCGGCAGGCCCACCACACGCTTGATGTAGTTGACGTTCGGATCGCTCGGGTAACGGAACACCATCACATCACCGCGCTGCGGCTCACCGACTTCGATGATTTTCTTGTCGATCACCGGCAGGCGGATCCCGTAAGAAAACTTGCTCACCAGAATGAAGTCGCCAACGTCCAGGGTCGGTTTCATCGAGCCGGAAGGAATCTGGAACGGTTCCACCAGGAACGAACGCAGTACCAGCACGATGAACAACACCGGGAAGAACGACTTGCCGTATTCAACCAGCAGCGGCTCTTTGTTCAGTTTCTCGACCACCACCCTATCCGGCTGGCTGACGCTGCCCTGATAGGAAGCGATGGCGGCACGACGACGCGGCGCCAGGATCAACAGATCAAGCAACGCCAACAGGCCGCAGACGAACACGGCGATGACCAGCAACAGCGGGAAATTTAGTGACATAGGACCTAACTATCCAACCTGAGCACGGCAAGGAAGGCTTCTTGTGGAATTTCCACGTTACCGACCTGCTTCATGCGTTTTTTACCGGCCTTTTGCTTTTCCAGCAGTTTCTTCTTACGGCTGACGTCACCACCGTAGCATTTGGCCAATACGTTCTTTCTGAGCGCCTTGACGGTTGTACGCGCCACAATCTGCCCGCCAATGGCGGCCTGGATTGCCACGTCGAACATCTGCCGCGGAATCAGTTCTTTCATCTTCTCGGTCAACTGGCGACCTTTGTAGTGCGCGTTGTCACGGTGCACGATCAACGCCAGGGCGTCGACCTTGTCGCCGTTGATCAGCACGTCCAGTTTCACCAGACTAGCCGATTGGTAACGATCGAAATGGTAATCCAGCGAAGCATAGCCGCGGCTGGTGGATTTCAGGCGGTCGAAGAAGTCCAGCACCACTTCGTTCATCGGCAGGTCGTAGGTCACCTGGACCTGAGTGCCGAGGAACAGCATGTCGACCTGCACACCGCGTTTTTCGATGCACAGGGTAATGACGTTGCCCAGGTGCTCTTGCGGCACAAGGATGTTGGCCCGCACGATCGGCTCACGCATGTCTTCGATCGACGACAGATCCGGCAGCTTCGACGGGTTATCGACGTAGATCGTTTCACCGGTCTTGAGCAGCAGCTCGAAGATTACGGTCGGCGCGGTGGTGATCAGGTCCAGGTCGTACTCGCGCTCCAGGCGCTCCTGGATGATCTCCATGTGCAGCATGCCGAGGAAGCCGCAACGGAAGCCGAAGCCCAGTGCATCGGAGCTTTCCGGGGTGTACTGCAGCGACGAGTCGTTCAGGGTGAGCTTTTGCAGGGCTTCACGGAAGTCTTCGAAGTCGTCGGAGCTGACCGGGAACAGACCGGCATAGACCTGCGGCTGAATACGCTTGAAACCTGGCAGCACGTCGACGTCGGGCGTCGAGCTCAAGGTCAGGGTGTCGCCCACTGGCGCACCGTGAATGTCCTTGATACCGGCAATGATGAAGCCTACTTCACCGGCCTTCAGGTCAACGGTAGCGGTGTGTTTCGGGTTGAATACGCCGACGCTGTCCACCAGGTGGATCTTGCCGGTGGACTTGACCAGAATCTTGTCGCCCTTCTTCACCCGGCCGTGACGTACACGCACCAGGGAAACAACGCCCAGGTAGTTGTCGAACCAGGAGTCGATGATCAACGCTTGCAGCGGATCTTCGATGTTGCCGGTCGGCGCAGGAATGGTGGCGACCAGGCGCTCAAGCACTTCATCGACGCCCAGACCGGTCTTGGCAGAGCAAGTGACCGCGTCGGTGGCATCGATGCCGATGATTTTTTCGATTTCTTCTTTGACGCGGTCCGGATCGGCCTGTGGCAGGTCGATTTTGTTCAGGACCGGCATCACTTCCAGGCCCTGTTCGATGGCCGTGTAGCAGTTGGCAACCGACTGGGCTTCAACACCTTGACCGGCATCGACCACCAGAAGCGCGCCTTCACAGGCCGCCAGCGAGCGGCTGACTTCGTAGGTAAAGTCAACGTGGCCTGGGGTGTCAATGAAGTTCAGCTGGTAGTTGATACCATCTTTGGCTTTGTAATACAGAGTAACGCTGTGCGCCTTGATGGTGATCCCGCGCTCACGCTCAAGATCCATGGAATCCAGTACCTGGGCTTCCATTTCACGCTCGGCCAGGCCGCCGCACATCTGGATGAAGCGATCGGCCAGCGTCGACTTGCCATGGTCAATGTGGGCGATGATGGAGAAATTGCGGATATGACTCAAATCACTCACGGATCAACACTCAAAAAGGCTGCAGGCATAGCCCGCCGAAAAATAGCCGGGAATTGTACCTGATCCCCAGTGCTAGCGTCACGTTTGCAGGCCAAACGGCCAGTACAAAAACGCCCCGGTCTTGCGACAGGGGCGTTTTTATCACCAGCGAGGTCAGGAAGCAGCGGCCATCAGCCGGCGCGACGCAGCAACCAGAACCCGGCCAGGGCACAGACGCTGGCCGGCACCAGTACCGCAAACAGCGGCGAGAAACCGAACACCAGGCTCGAAGGCCCGAGCAAATCCTGGGCGATACGGAAGGTGAACCCCACCAGCACACCGGTAAACACGCGCTGGCCGAGCGTGACCGAGCGCAAAGGACCGAAGATGAAGGAGATCGCCATCAGCACCAACGCGGCGGTGACCAGCGGCTGCAACACCTTGACCCAAAATGCCAGCCAGTAGCGGCCATTGCTCAAACCTTGGTCAGCCAGGTAATGGATGTACCCCCAAAGCCCAGTGATCGACAGCGAGTCTGGCGACATCACGACGGTACTCAGCAATTGAGGGCTCAGCGCCACATCCCAACGCTCGACCGGCACAGACACCACTTCGGTGCTCTTGTCGTGGAATACAGTGGTGTTGACTTCAGTCAACTGCCAGTGATCCTTGTCGAACTCCGCACGTTTGGCAAAACTCGCCGACAACATGTGGCGCTCTTTGTCGAAACGATAACGGGTGACGCCATACAGAATGCCATTGGGCTGCACGGAGTTGACGTGAATGAACTCGTCACCCTGACGGTGCCACAGGCCATGCTTGGCGCTTTGCGCATCGCCGCTGCCCTGAGCCAGCGAACGGTTGGCCTGGGCGGTGCTTTCGGTGGCCGGCGCGACGTACTCGCCGATCAACAGCCCCACCACCATCAACACCAGCATCGGCTTCATGACCGCCCAGACGATCCGCCCGATCGATACGCCAGCTGCGCGCATGATGGTCAGTTCACTGTTGCTGGCCAGACTGCCGAGGCCGATCAGGCAGCCGATCAGTGCAGCCATCGGCAACATGTCGTACAGACGCCGCGGCGCGGTCAGCAACACATAGCTGAGGACATCGACCAAGGTGTAGGTATCGCTGGCATCGCCCATTTCGTCGATAAACGCAAACAGGGTTGCCAAGCCAAGGATGATGCCCAATACCGCCAGGATCGCCATGAACACGCTGCTACCAATGTAGCGATCGAGCTTAACCACGAGCCACCTCCAGCGCGCTGCGGCGACTCGCCATCTTCAAGCGCAAAGGCTCCCAGTAAAGCAGGCCCAGGCCAATGGCCAGGAATATTCCATGTACCCACCACAAGCCCAGCGCAGGCGGGATCTTGCCCTTTTCGAGGGCGCCGCGAGCGGCAATCAGGATGGTCAGGTATGCCATATACAGAAGAATCGCCGGCAGCAGCTTGAGGAAACGGCCCTGACGCGGATTGACCCGCGACAGCGGCACCGCCATCAAGGTCACGATAAACACCAGCAACGGCAGGGACAGACGCCATTGCAGTTCGGTACGGGAACGGATGTCGTCACTGCCCAGCAAGGACGCCGTGGTCATCGCATCGCGGTCGGTCACCTCGTCACTGACGTCAGGCTTGGGCAGCAGCACACCGTATTCGTCGTACTTGATCGCCCGATAATCAGCCTGCCCCGGGTTACCGTCGTAACGGTAGCCATTGTCGAGAATCAGGTAACGGTTACCGTCGGGGCGGATTTCCTGGCGGCCTTTTTCAGCGACCAGCACGGAAATCCCGCGATCCTTTTTCTCGGAATTGATGTTTTTCTGCGAAATGAACACGCCGCCCAGGTTGATGCGGTCATCCGACAACTGCTCGGTGTAGGTCACCCGGGTGCCGTCGCGCAGCGCCTGGAAACGACCCGGCTCGAGGGTATCGAACTCGGTCAGGGCGTCCTGCTTGTTCAGCAGCAGCTGAAACTGATTGGCACCCTGTGGCGCCAGGCTCAGGCTCAACCAGGCCACAACCAAAGCCACCAGCGTGGCTGGAAACA
Source organism: Pseudomonas azerbaijanoccidentalis (assembly GCF_019145495.1). Lineage (GTDB taxonomy): Bacteria > Pseudomonadota > Gammaproteobacteria > Pseudomonadales > Pseudomonadaceae > Aquipseudomonas > Aquipseudomonas azerbaijanoccidentalis. The sequence goes on from NZ_JAHSTU010000002.1 coordinate 522,812, forward strand.
GGGTCATGCGAAACAGGCGCTGCTGGCTCATGCCGGTGGCCGACAGCACGGTCATTTCACTTTCGAGGTAAAGGCGACCGTATGAAAGCAGAATCCCGAGGAACAAACCCAGCGGCAGGATCAGCTGAAGGAAGCCCGGCAGGCGAAAGCCCATGATCAGGAACAGCGACCCCGGGTCCAGTTGGCCCGAAGCGGCCTGCGCGAGGTACTTGATGAAGCGTCCACTCATGATGATGACCAGCAGCACGGCGCTGACGGCGCTCAAGGTCAACAGGACTTCGCGGGATAGATAACGGAAGACGATCAAACCAGACACTCCAGGGTTGTCAGGCTAAGGCGGCCAAACAAGCAAACATATCAGACAGCCCGCAATGCAGAGCCGCCGAAAAAAGATGGCGCATTATCCTGTGATTGAGTGCGCCTGTCACTGCGCACCGCTTACGCAGGCTGTCAAAGCGCTGAAGATCATACAACCGAGGGTTGTCAGGCGCCGGTAGCGAGGTTCAAACTGCGGCCTTCGTCGCCGGTCGCGTCCGGCGCCTTTCTATCTATAAGCGAGCGACGCACACACGTCGTCGAGCGCTTGCGTGTTGACCATCAAATTCAGGGAACCGGACATGGAACTGGTTGTAAAAAGCGTTAACCCGGAAACGTTGAAGACCGCCACGCTGGTGGTTGCCGTCAGCGAAGGCCGCAAGCTCGGCACCGTTGCCAAACAGCTCGACGAACTCAGCGGTGGCGCCATCAGCGCCGTTCTGAAGCGCGGCGACCTGGCCGGCAAAGTCGGCCAGAGCCTGTTGCTGCACAGCCTGCCGAACCTGAAAGCCGAACGCGTGCTGCTGGTGGGCGTGGGCAAGGATGAAGAACTGGGCGACCGTCCGTTCCGCAAAACCATCGCAGGCGTGCTTAACACCCTCAAAGGCCTGGGCGGCAGCGACGCCGTGCTGGCCCTGGACGAAATCGTGGTCAAGGGTCGCGACAGCTACGGCAAGACCCGTCTGCTGGCCGAAACCCTGGTGGACGGCGAGTATCAGTTCGACCAGTTCAAAAGCCAGAAAGCCGAACCCCGCGCCCTGAAGAAAATCACCCTGCTGACCATCAAGGCCGCCCAGGCTGAAGTGCAACGCGCCGTGACCCACGCCACCGCGATTGCCAATGGCATGGCCTTCACCCGTAACCTGGGCAACCTGCCGCCGAACATCTGCCACCCGACCTTCCTCGGTGAGCAGGCCAAAAACCTGGGCAAAGAGTTCAAGGACCTGAAAGTCGAAGTCCTCGACGAGAAGAAAATCAAGGCGCTGGGCATGGGTTCGTTCTATGCCGTCGGCCAGGGCAGCGCCCAGCCGCCACGCCTGATCGTGATGCAATACAACGGCGGCAAGAAATCCGAGAAGCCGTACGCACTGGTCGGCAAAGGCATCACCTTCGACACTGGCGGCATCAGCCTGAAACCGGGCGCCGGCATGGATGAAATGAAGTACGACATGGGCGGCGCCGCCAGCGTGTTTGGCACCCTGCGTGCCGTGCTCGAACTGAAGCTGCCGATCAACCTGGTATGCATCCTGGCCTGCGCCGAGAACATGCCGAGCGGTAACGCTTCGCGTCCGGGCGACATCGTCACCACCATGAGCGGCCAGACCGTGGAAATCCTCAACACCGACGCCGAAGGCCGCCTGGTGCTGTGCGACGCCCTGACCTACTCCGAGCGCTTCAAGCCGCAAGCCGTGATCGACATCGCCACCCTGACCGGCGCTTGCGTGGTTGCCTTGGGTTCCCACACTTCGGGCCTGCTGGGCAACAACGACGAACTGATCGGCCAACTGCTCAGCGCCGGCAAGGCTGCCGACGACCGCGCCTGGCAACTGCCGCTGTTCGATGAGTACCAAGAGCAGCTGGACAGCCCGTTCGCCGACATCGCCAACATCGGCGGCCCGAAAGCCGGCACTATCACCGCTGCCTGCTTCCTGTCGCGCTTCACCAAGAACCTGAACTGGGCGCACCTGGACATCGCCGGCACCGCCTGGACCAGCGGCGGCAAGGACAAGGGCGCCACTGGCCGTCCGGTTCCATTGCTGACCCAGTACCTGCTGGACCGCGCCAAAGCCTGAAACCAATGAACCTGGGCGGCGTTGCTTTCGGGTGACGCCGCCCCGGCTCAGGAACCGCAATGACCAAAGTCGACTTTTATATCCTGCCCAGCGCCGATCCGTCGGCACGTCTGGACTTCGCCTGCAAGCTCACCGAAAAAGCCTGGCGCATGGGCCACCGCGTCTACCTGCATTGCAGCGACGCCGCCCAGCGCGATGATCTCGATGCACGCCTCTGGACCTTCAAGGGTGAAAGCTTCGTGCCCCACGGTCCCGCCGACAGCGAGCCGGACGGCTTGATCGTTCTGGGCCTGGGTGACGATTGCGGTCAGCATCAGGATTTGCTGGTCAACCTCGACCTGAAAGTCCCGGCCTTTGCCAACAAGTTCGCCAGAGTGGCGGAAGTGGTGGTGGAGGATCCGACGATCAGAGCGGCCGCGCGGGAGAGTTTCCGTTTCTACCGCGAACAGGGCTATCCTCTGCAAGATCACCGTTTACAGCGACTCTGAGCATTCCGATGGACACTCCAAAACCGCTGCAACAGTCCGCGCACCTGCTGGACGACCTTGAGTCGATCCGCCAATTGCTCGGCGATGACAACCTGCAACCACCCCTGCTGACCGACACGGTCGAAGACGGTGACCAGGAACAGATTCCAATGTTGTTCGACACCGTCAGCGAACCCGCGCCGAGCGTCGCACCGACACCTGCGGCCAAGCCTCCCGCCGAACCGGCATCGAGTGCCGACAAGAACGCTGACGCGCTGCTGTACCTCGACAGCGAACTGCGTGCCGCCGCGCAATTGATCATGCAAGACGTGATCGACGACTTCGCGCCGCACATCGAAACCGAAATCAAACGGCGCTTGAGCGCACGGCTTGAGCGGTTGTTGAGTCAGTACAACGATTGACCTTCAGGTGCTGAGGTAGCGGCCGATCAAGGCGATCCCGCTGGCCAGCACCAACCAGGTCACCAACCGCACGAAGGCTTCGCGGGACAAGCGCATGGTCAGGCGCCGGCCTATCCACAGCCCCAGCGCCATGGCCGGCAGCAAGCACAGCGCCAACACCAGCAACGGCAGTTCGGCGTACACGCCGGCCACAGCGAACAGACTCAAGCGCACCACCGTGCTGCAACTGATCAGCGCGCTTTGCGTCGCCCGTGCCTCGTCCTTGGGCAGCCGGCTGTTCAAGTAGATCGCGTACAAAAAGCCGCCGCTGCCAAACAGCGCACCGAACATCCCGCCTATCGTGCCCATCGGCAGCGCCCACGCAGCGGATAACTGCGCCGGACGGACTTTTATCCACAGGCTGTAGATCGCATAGGCGCTGATAAACAGCCCCATCATCAGCAGCAACAGATCGGACTTCAGGTTCAGCAAGAAAATCACGCCCAACGTACAGCCCACCGCCATGCACGGCAGCAACCGCAGCAACTCCGGTTTCGCCACATCACGGCGCGAGGGCAACAAGTTGCCGAACGCCGCGACAAAATCCAGCAGCACCAGCAGCGGGACGATTTTCGACAACGGCATGAACAGAATCAGAATCGGCCCGGCAACCAACGCCGTGCCGAAACCGGCGATGCCGAACACGATGTAGGCCAGGGCGATGCCCGCACCGATTGCCAACCACCCGACCGCGCCAAAACTCCATTGACCCAACAATTCAACCAACATTTCATCCAATCCCTGTAGGAGCTGCCGAAGGCTGCGATCTTTTGATCTTTGAAAGCAAGATCAAAAGATCGCAGCCTTCGGCAGCTCCTACAAGGGATCGTGCATTCAGTTGGAAAATGCCTTTAAACTGCGCCCCATGATTAAAGATCCCTTTGCAAGACTCGGTCTGGACCGCGAAGTCCTGACTGTCAGCCAGCTCAACGGCCGCGCGCGGGTGTTGCTTGAAGACGTGTTCAGCAACATCTGGGTCGAGGGCGAAATCTCCAACCTCGCGCGCCCGGCGTCCGGCCACGTGTACTTCACCCTCAAGGACAGCGGCGCCCAAGTGCGTTGCGCGCTGTTCCGGCAAAACGCTGCTCGGGTGCGTCAAGCACTGAAGGACGGCCTGGCGGTCAAGGTGCGTGGCAAAGTCTCGTTGTTCGAGGGCCGTGGCGATTACCAGCTGATTCTTGACACCGTAGAGCCCGCCGGCGACGGTGCGTTGCGCCTGGCTTTCGATGCCTTGAAAGAAAAGCTCAGCGCCGAAGGCCTGTTCAGTGCCGAGCGCAAAGTGCCGCTGCCGGCGCATCCGCAACGCATCGGCATCATCAGTTCGCCGACTGGCGCGGTGATCCGCGACATCATCAGCGTGTTCCGCCGCCGCGCACCGCAAATACAACTGACGCTGATTCCCACCGCCGTACAGGGCCGCGAAGCGACCGCACAGATTGTCCGCGCACTGAAACTGGCGGATGCACGCGGCTTCGATGCATTGATCCTGGCCCGTGGCGGCGGCTCGCTGGAAGACCTCTGGTGCTTCAACGAAGAAGCCGTGGCCCGCGCCGTCGACGCTTGCGTTACACCCATCGTCAGCGCCGTCGGCCATGAAACCGATGTCTCGATCAGTGACTTCGTCGCCGACGTCCGCGCCCCCACGCCGTCGGCCGCCGCCGAGCTGCTGGCACCGGATTCCAGCGATCTGGTGCGCCGGGTCGAAAGCCTGCATCGCCGACTGGTGATGCGCATGCGCGATCGGCTGATGCGTGATCGATTGCGCCTGGAAGGCATCTCGCGTCGCTTGCGTCATCCCGGCGAACGTCTGCGCCAGCAAGCGCAACGATTGGATGATCTGGACATGCGCATGCGCCGCGCCTTCGAACGCAGCCTCAATACCCGTCGCGAGCGGCTGATCCGTCTGGAGACACGTCTGGCCGGGCAACATCCTGGTCGACAATTGGCAATGTTGCGCCAACGCCTCGACAGCCTCGCCGAACGCCTGCCCCGCGCCATTCGCGAGGGCTTGAAGAGCCGTCGCTTGCAGTTGCAAAGCCAGATGCAGACGCTGCATGTGGTCAGCCCCTTGGCGACCCTCGGTCGTGGCTACAGCATATTGCTCGACGAGCGCGGCAACGCGATCCGCAACGCCAGCCAGACTCACACCGGCCAGCGCCTGAAGGCCAAGTTGGGTGAAGGCGAACTGCAAGTGCGGGTCGAAGACAATCACCTGACGCCCGTCACCCTTTCTTTACTGGATTGATCCATGCCGCGTTTTCTAGCTCCGCTGCTGTTGCTGTGCCTGACCTTCAACGCCCACGCCGACAGTTACATCACCCGTCTATTGAACAAACCGGTGCCGGGTGGCGTAGCCGTCGTGGACCTGGGTGTGTCGGCACAAGCACCGAAAGCCAGCTATCAAGGCAAACCAGTGTTGGTGGTCAAGGAACAGAACAACTGGCTGGCGATTGTCGGTGTGCCGTTGACCGTGAAACCCGGTACTCAGTCCATCAACAGTGGCGGTCGCAACCTGAGTTTCACGGTCGGCAACAAGAAATACCCGGAACAACGCATCACCCTGAAGAACACCCAGCAGGTCAATCCGAACCCGGACAATCTCAAGCGCATCGAGCGTGAACTGGCCGAACAGATTGCCGCCTATCGCACCTTCAGCCCGAACACACCAAGCAACCTGTTGCTGGACAAGCCGGTCAACGGCCCCCTGTCGAGCAAGTTCGGTGTGCGCCGTTTCTTCAATGGCGAAGAGCGTAACCCCCACTCCGGGCTCGATTTCGCCGTTGGCGCTGGCACACCGATCAAGACCCCGGCCGCGGGTAAAGTGATCCTGATCGGCAATTATTTCTTCAATGGCAACACGGTGTTTGTCGACCACGGTCAGGGCTTTATCAGCATGTTCTGCCACATGTCGAAAATCGACGTGAAGGTTGGTCAGCAACTGGCCCGCGGCGGCGTGGTGGGCAAGGTTGGCGCCACTGGCCGGGCAACCGGGCCGCACATGCACTGGAACATCAGCCTGAATGATGCGCGGGTGGACCCGGCGATTTTTATTGGGGCGTTTCAACCTTAAGCAAGATCAAAAGATCGCAGCCTTCGGCAGCTCCTACAACGCATCACCCCGTAGGAGCTGCCGCAGGCTGCGATCTTTTAGGACCTTACTCAACCTCCAAATCCTCAATCCCATGCACCTCCCGATCCGCCAGGCAGTGCTGGATCCGCTCCTGAGTCTCCTGCGAAAACCTTCAGCCGTGATCAACTCCCGCGCACACAACCCCAGCAAGTATCGATTGCGCATCGTTCAAACCTTGCGCAAACAACTCGAAGATCGTGAGCATCACGAGCAATAAAATCTCGATAAACAAGCGCTCACGAGTATTCCTCTCAATTTTTTTCGACTGCTTGCCATCCTCAACCCCCGAGGTTAGGGTTGAAGGCATGAAAACCTCTCACACCCTCATTCAGCTCCGCCAGCACCGCAGTTTGTGCCTCGTCAGCGCACGACTGCCGGGCTGAATCGCGGCGCCTCGTCCCAAGCGTTACCCAAGAACTTTTGATCCACCGGCAGGCCGCCTTTTTTCGGCCCACACAATAAGGATTTCCCGATGAGCATGCTCAAAGACCCGTCTTCGAAATACCGCGCGTTCCCGACCATCGACATCCCGGACCGTACCTGGCCGTCGAAAACCATCACTGCCGCGCCGATCTGGTGCAGCTCCGACTTGCGTGATGGCAACCAGTCGTTGATCGAACCGATGGACGCCGTCAAGAAACTGCGCTTCTGGAAAACCCTGGTGCAGGTCGGCGTGAAAGAAATTGAAGCGTCGTTCCCGGCCGCTTCGCAAACCGACTTCGACTTCGTCCGCACCCTGATCGAAGGCAACCACATCCCGGACGACACCACCATCCAGGTGTTGACCCAGGGCCGTGAAGACCTGATCGAACGCACCTTCGAATCCCTGCGCGGCGCGAAGAAAGCCATCGTTCACCTGTACAACGCGACCTCCCCTTCCTTCCGCCGCATTGTCTTCAACCAGGACAAGGACGGGATCAAGGAAATCGCGGTAAGCGCGGCCAAGCTGTTCGTCAAATACGCGGCCATGCAGCCGGACACCGAATGGACCTTCGAGTACTCGCCGGAAACCTTCAGCGCCACCGAGCTTGAGTTCGCCAAGGAAGTCTGCGACGCGGTGATCGAGGTGTGGAACCCGACGCCTGAGCACAAGATGATCCTCAACCTGCCGGCCACCGTCGAATGCGCGACCCCGAACATCTACGCCGACCAGATCGAATGGTTCGGCCGTCACATCAACCGTCGTGACAGCGTGATCATCAGCCTGCACACCCACAACGACCGTGGCACTGGCGTTGCGGCCACCGAGCTGGGCCTGATGGCTGGCGCCGACCGTGTCGAAGGCTGCCTGTTCGGCAACGGCGAGCGTACCGGTAACGTCGACCTCGTGACCGTGGCCCTGAACATGTACACCCAGGGCCTCGACCCTCAGTTGGACTTCTCCGACATCGACGGCGTGCGTAAAGTCGTCGAAGAGTGCAACCAGATCCAGGTGCATCCGCGTCACCCGTACGTCGGCGACCTGGTGCATACCGCGTTCTCCGGCTCGCACCAGGATGCTATCCGCAAGGGCTTCGCCCAGCAGAAATCCGATGCACTGTGGGAAGTGCCTTACCTGCCAATCGACCCGGCCGATATCGGCCGCAGCTACGAGGCGGTCATCCGCGTCAACAGCCAGTCGGGCAAGGGCGGTATCGCGTACCTTCTGGAGCAGGAATACGGCATCAGCCTGCCGCGTCGCATGCAGATCGAGTTCAGCCAGGTCGTACAGCGTGAAACCGATCGTCTGGGCCTGGAAATGACCGCCAAGCAGATCCACTCGCTGTTGATCAGCGAGTACCTGCAAGCCAACACCCCGTACGCGCTGGTCAGCCATCGCCTGCAGGAAGAAAACGGCAACAGCGCCGTTGAAGTGGAAGTGGCCAGCAAAGGTCAGGGCGAAACCAATCTGCACTGGCGCGGCAAAGGCAACGGTGCTTTGGAAGCACTGGTGGCCGGTCTGCCGATCCCTGTGGAAATCATGGACTACAACGAGCACGCCATCGGCGCGGGCACCAATGCCAAGGCTGCGGCCTACATTGAACTGCGTGTGAACGGCGAGCGTGCGGTGCACGGCGTGGGTATCGATGAAAACATCACCACCGCCAGCTTCAAGGCACTGTTCAGTGCGCTGAACCGGTCGCTGAGCCAGCCGGAAGCGAAAGCGGCATAAGCCACCGCAGAAATGCAAAAGGCCCCGGGGTGTGAACCTCGGGGCCTTTTTTGTTGGTGCGGTTTTAAGATCAAAAGATCGCAGCCTTCGGCAGCTCCTACGTTGGAACGCGCCCCCCTGTAGGAGCTGCCGAAGGCTGCGATCTTTTGGAGTACACCGGAATATCAGGTGAACTCAAAGGTATCGGCATCCAGATTCGCAGGAAACCGCGCGCGATAAGCCGCCAGCTCCGCCGCATCCAGTGTCACCTTAAACACCCCATCCGCCTCCCCCGCACTGAGCAACGTTTCACCCTGGAAATCCAGCACCTGACTGTCACCGGTGTACGCAAAGCCTTTACCGTCGGTGCCGATTCGATTCACCGCCGCCACATAACACAGGTTTTCAATTGCCCGCGCCGGCAACAAACGGTTCCAGTGCTGGCGACGCGCACCCGGCCAGTTGGCGGTGTACAGCAGCAGGTCAGTGTCCTGAGCGTCGCGACTCCACACCGGGAAGCGCAAGTCGTAGCAAATCAGCGGTCGCACGCGCCAGCCCTTGAGTTCGAACTGCACCTGACGTTCGCCGGGGGTGTAGTGATTGTGCTCGCCGGCCATGCGGAACAGGTGACGCTTGTCATAGTGCAAGACTTCGCCATCCGGCCGCGCCCACAACAGACGATTGCGATGGCTGCCATCGGCCGCCTGAACGATCACGCTGCCGGTGATCACCGCATCCAGCTTCGCCGCCTGAACACGCAGCCATTTACTGGTGGGGCCGTTTTCCGCCTCGGCGAGCGTCTCGGACTCCATCGAAAAACCGGTGGTGAACATCTCCGGCAGAATGATCAAGTCAGCGCCACGAGACTGTTCCAGCAACGGTTCGAAATGCTCCAGGTTGGCCTGACGATCATGCCAGGCCAAGGAAGTCTGGATCAGCGCAACGGTCAGGTTCGGCAGTGCACTCAGATCACGCATAGTTTTTCCGCTGCTTCACGCAGGGTCTCCTCGCGTTTGGCAAAACACAGTCGCACCAGGCGCTGGCCTTCAGGCGGCGTCTGGTAGAACACCGAGATCGGGATACTGGCCACGCCATGTTCGCGAGTCATCCACAAGGCCATCTCGACATCATTGAGGTCCGGGCGGATCTGCGAGTAATCGACCAGCTGGAAATAAGTACCGGTCACGCGTTTGAAGCTGAAGCGCGACGGCGCCAGCAGATCGCAGAACAGATCGCGCTTGGCCTGATAGAAACCCGGCAACTCTTCCACATGTTCAGGGTGCAAGGCCATGAAATCGGCCAGCGCAAATTGCAGCGGCGTGACACCGCAGAAGCTCACGTATTGGTGAACCTTGCGCAGTTCCGCCGTCAGGGCCGGTGGCGCGACCACGTAGCCGGTTTTCCAACCGGTGACGTGATAAGTCTTGCCGAACGAGCTGACCACGAAGGCACGCTGATACAACTCTTCATGGTTCAGCACGCTGACGTGCGGTACGCCGTCGAACACCAGGTGTTCGTAGACTTCGTCGCTGACCAGATAGATATCGCGATCACGGATCAAATCCGCCAACTGATCCAGCTCGGCACGGCTGATCAGTGCGCCACTCGGATTGTGCGGCGTGTTCAGCACAATCATTCGTGTACGCGGCGTGATGGCCTCAGCGAGTTTCTGGAAGTCGATCGAGAAGTCATTCAGGCCGAGCTGCACATGCACGCAACGGCCACCGGCCAGCTCCACCGACGGCTCGTAACTGTCGTAGCACGGATCGAAAACGATCACTTCGTCACCGCTGTGGATAACCGCCTGAATCGCGCAGAAGATCGCTTGGGTGGCGCCTGGAGTGATGGTCACTTCGTTGTCGGCATCGACAGTGACGCCGTAGCTGCGCGCAATTTTCGCCGCCACTTGCTGACGCAATGCCGGCAGGCCGGTCATCGGTGAATACTGGTTATGCCCGTTGGCCACATGACGCCCGACTGCATCGCACAGCGCCTGCGGGGCATCGAAATCGGGGAAACCCTGGGACAGGTTGATCGCCCCGGTTTGTGCCGCGAGTTGAGACATCTGAGTGAAGATAGTGATGCCGACATTCGGCAGCTTACTGGTGATCATCGGTGATTCCCTGCTCTACACCCGGCTCTAACGGCGGCGCGGGGAGTCCGAGGATAGCCCAAACGGCGCCCATAAAAAAAGGGCGCTCCAGTGAGCGCCCTCCTTATGACCGAGCCCTGTAGGAGCTGCCGCAGGCTGCGATCCTTTGATTTTGATCTTAAACAAGATCAAAACATCGCAGCCTGCGGCAGCTCCTACAAAAGCGGGGACAGCCTTCAGAAATCAGCGCTTGTCGCGGCGCTTCTTGTCGGCCTTCTTGTGGTGCGACATCAAGCGACGCTTCTTGTTGACCTGACGGTCGGTGAGCGAGTTCTTGTTGCCTTCGTACGGGTTCTCGCCGCCCTTGAACTCGATGCGGATCGGCGTACCGACCAGCTTCAGCACACGGCGGTAAGTGTTCTCCAGATAGCGCACATACGACTTCGGCACTTTCTCGATCTGGTTACCGTGGATCACGATGATCGGCGGGTTCGCACCACCCAAGTGGGCATAGCGCAGCTTGATCCGGCGATTGTTGACCATCGGTGGCGCGTGCTCGCCAACAGCGTCTTCCAGGATCTGGGTCAGACGGTTGGTCGGCCAGCGGGTGACCGCGGACTTGAACGAGTTCTGTACGGAAGCGTAGAGGTTGCCCACGCCAGTGCCGTGCAGCGCCGAGATGAAGTGGATGTCGGCGTAGTCAACGAAGAACAGGCGACGTTGCAACTCGACCTTCACGAAGTCGCGCTCGCTCGGGGTCATGCCGTCCCACTTGTTGATCGCGATGACCAGCGCACGGCCCGACTCAATGGCGAAGCCCAGCAGGTTGAGGTCGTGATCGACCACGCCTTCGCGGGCGTCCATCACGAAGATCACCACGTTGGCGTCTTTGATCGCCTGCAGGGTTTTGACCACGGAGAACTTTTCGACTTCTTCGTGGATCTTGCCGCGCTTGCGCACACCGGCGGTGTCGATCAGCGTGTACTTCTCGTCGTTACGCTCGAACGGGATGTAGATACTGTCGCGGGTGGTGCCGGGCTGGTCATAAACGATAACCCGGTCTTCACCGAGCATGCGGTTGACCAGGGTCGACTTGCCAACGTTCGGACGGCCGATGATGGCGATCTTGATGCCGTCTTTTTCGCTCGGGCCAGGAATGCGCTTGGCTTCCTCGCCTTCGGCAACGATCTCTTCCTCGCCGTCTTCCGGCTCTTCTTCGTCTTTCGGGAAGTCGCCCAAGGCGATTTCCAGCATCTGGGTGATGCCACGGCCGTGAGCACCGGCGATAGGAATCGCGTGGCCCATGCCCAACGGAGCGAATTCGGCGCGGGCCATTTCAGGGTCGATGTTGTCGACCTTGTTGGCCACCACGTAGGAACGCTTGTTACGTTTGCGCAAATGCTCGGCGATCATCTGGTCGGCCGCGGTGAAACCGGCCTTGGCATCTACCAGGAACAGAACAACATCCGCTTCTTCAATGGCCAGCAGCGACTGCTCGGCCATTTTTTCGTCCATACCGTGCTCGTCACCGGAGATACCGCCGGTGTCGACCAGAATGTAGGAACGCCCTTGCCACTTGGCCTCACCGTATTGGCGATCACGGGTCAGACCGGACAAGTCGCCGACGATGGCGTCGCGAGTCCTGGTCAGGCGGTTGAACAAGGTGGACTTGCCGACGTTCGGTCGGCCCACCAGGGCGATTACGGGAACCATGCGGCTCTCCACTTCGTTATTTCAGAAAATACAAAAGCCGCTGCAGGCAGCGGCTGGTGCTCGGGGCAGCGCCTGTAAGCGCTGCGAGCCCCGCAGAACGGGGCCGCTTGGGGAACTAACCCCAAGCATAGTCAAACCTTTACTTGATGGTCAGGGCTTCCAGTTTGCCGCTGTTGCCATACACATAAATCGTGTCACCCACCACCAGCGGACGGGCACGCAGGCCGTCGCTGTCGATGCGCTCGCGGCCGACGAAACGACCGTCCACCTGACTCAGCAGGTGCAGGTAACCTTCCAGGTCACCGACTGCAACGTAGCTGGAGAACACTTCCGGAGCCGACAGTTGACGGCGGGCCAGCGAGTCGTTTGTCCACAAGGCTGTGGTGGAACGCTCGTCGACGCCTTCAACGGTGCCCGAAGACAGGCTCACATAAACGGTACCGAAACCCTGGGCGACGCCGGCATAGCTGGAAGCATCACGCTGCCAGAGCTGACGACCGCTTTCCAGGTCCAGTGCCGCAACGCGACCCTGGTAGCTGGCGACATACAAAGTACCGCCGGACAGCAGCAAGCCGCCGTCGATGTCGACAACACGCTCCAGCTCCGAACGACCTTGCGGGATCGCTACACGCTGCTCCCAAACCGGCACGCCGTTGGAAATATCCAGAGCGACCACTTTACCGGTCGACAGGCCAGCCACCGCGAGGCGGTTGGTGACGATCGGCGCACTGGTGCCGCGCAGGGTCAGCACCGCAGGGGTGCTGTCATACAACCAGCGCTGGTTGCCGGTCGCGGCATCCAGACCGATCAGACGATCGTCCTGGGTCTGAACCACAACCACATCACCGTTGTTGGCTGGCGGTGCGAGGACTTCGCTGGACACGCGAGCGCGCCATTTCTCTTCGCCGTTGATGGCGTCCAGGGCAACGATTTCACCCTTGATCGTACCGATCGTCAGCAGACCGTAACCCACGCCAACGGCGCCGGAAACAGGCAGTTCGAGATCTTTCTTCCACTTGACGTCGCCGTTGCTGCGATCCAGCGCCATCACCACACCGGTCACGTCGGCGGCATAGATGGTATCGCCATCGACCGCAGGCACCAGCATGTTGTAGGTTTCGCCCTGACCGTCACCGATCGAACGACTCCACTGTTTTTGCAGAACCACTTCTTCTTTGAAGTCGGTCAACTCGGCCGGTGGCAATTCTTTCTTGCTGTTGCTGCTGCAACCCGCGGCCAGAATGGCCAGAGCCAGCAATGCTGCATGTTTCCAACGGATCACGTCACGCATCCCCTTTGGCCAGGTCGTCCAGCTTGATTTGTAGGCCACCGACCGCCGCTTCATCCGACAGTGCCGCCTTGGCTTTTTGATACGCCGCGTGTGCTTCATCGGTACGACCCAACTGCACCAGCAGGTCGCCCTTGAGTTCTTCACGAGTGGCCAGGAACGCCTTGTCGGCGTCGCCTTCAAGCAGTTTCAGGGCTTCATCGGCCTTGTTCTGCGCGGCCAGTACCTGCGCCAGACGCTGACGAGCGATTTCGCCCAGCGCCGGGTTGGCTGGCTTGGCAACAATGGCTTTCAGTTCGCTGGAGGCGTCATCGAGCTTGCCGCTGTCGACGGCGACTTTCGCCACGAACAGGCTGCCGTACTGCGCGTACGCGCTGCCGCCGAACTCGCTGTTGAGCTTGCCGGCCAGGTCCGAAACACGGGCCGCGTCAGGCTTGCCATCAGGGGGCAGCGTGGTTTCCAGCAACTGCTGATAGAGCACCGAGGCGCCTTGCGACTGGTTGCTCTGATACTTCTGGAACGCCTGCCAGCCGAACACGATGACCAGCGCCAACAGGCCACCAGTGACCAGGGGCTTGCCGTTGCGTGACCACCAATCCTTCAAATCCGCCAAATTTTCGTCTTCGGTACTCGACACCCCAATACTCCTTAATCGCTAATTCGGCTGCTTAAGACAGCTTCAACCCTGCACGACGCAGGTGGCCAGGTGAGCGGCAAGCGCATCCCAGGCAATGCTTTGTTGTTCGCCCTGGCCACGCAGGGGTTTGAAACCTACCACTTGCTGGGCCATCTCGTCGTCACCGAGGATCAGTGCATACAGCGCACCGCTCTTGTCGGCTTTCTTGAACTGGCTTTTGAAGCTGCCGGCGCCGGCATTCACTTGCAGACGCAGGTTGGGTAATTGATCACGAACACGCTCGGCCAGGGCCAGACCGGCCAGCTCGGCTTCTTCACCGAAGGCGCAGAGGTAGACGTCGACCTGACGGGAGATCTCTTCAGGGATCTGCTCCAGGGTTTCCAGCAACAGCACCAGACGCTCGATGCCCATGGCGAAACCAACGCCGGCAGTCGGCTTGCCGCCCATCTGCTCGACCAGGCCGTCGTAACGACCACCGGCACACACGGTGCCTTGGGCGCCCAGTTTGTCGGTGACCCATTCGAAAACGGTCTTGCTGTAGTAATCCAGCCCGCGAACCAGCTTCGGGTTGATCACGTACGGAATGCCGGCGGCGTCCAGGCGAGCCTTGAGGCCCTCGAAGTGCACGCGGGATTCTTCGTCGAGGTAGTCGGCCATTTTCGGCGCATCGACCAGGATCGCCTGAGTATCGGCGTTCTTGGTGTCGAGGACGCGCAAAGGGTTGGTCTTCAGGCGGCGCTGGCTGTCTTCGTCCAGTTTGTCCAGGTGACCGGACAGGAACTCGACCAGGGCTTCGCGATAACGACCACGGGATTCGCTGGTGCCCAGGCTGTTGAGTTCGAGCTTGACCGCATCACGGATGCCCAGTTCGCCCCACAGACGCCAGGTCAACACGATCAGCTCGGCATCGATGTCCGGACCGTCGAGGTTGAACACTTCGACACCGATTTGGTGAAACTGGCGATAACGGCCTTTCTGCGGACGTTCGTGGCGGAACATCGGGCCGATGTACCAGAGCTTCTGCACCTGGCCACCGCCGGTGATGCCGTGCTCGAGCACTGCGCGCACGCAGGCGGCCGTGCCTTCAGGACGCAGGGTCAGGGAATCGCCGTTGCGGTCGTCGAAGGTGTACATCTCTTTTTCGACGATGTCGGTCACTTCACCGATGGAGCGTTTGAACAGCTCGGTGAACTCAACGATCGGCATGCGGATCTGCTTGTAACCGTAGTTATCCAGCAGACGCGAAACGGTGCCTTCGAAATGACGCCACAGGGGAGTCTGTTCGGGCAGGATGTCGTTCATGCCACGAATGGCTTGCAGAGACTTGCTCACAAAAATTCCTTAATTCGTTCGATCAGCCGCGCGCAATTACCGCAGCGTCAGCTTCGACCTTCTCGGCCGCTTTCTGGCGGATCAAGCGTTCAAGCTCATCCACCAGATTGTCATTCGTCAGTTTCTGCGACGGCTTGCCATCGATGTAAATCAGGTTGGGCGTGCCGCCGGTCAAGCCGATATGGGCTTCCTTGGCTTCACCCGGGCCGTTGACCACACAACCGATCACTGCGACATCCAGCGGCACCAGCAGATCTTCGAGGCGCCCTTCCAGCTCGTTCATGGTCTTGACCACATCGAAGTTCTGCCGCGAGCAGCTCGGGCAGGCGATGAAGTTGATGCCACGGGAACGCAGGTGCAGGGATTTGAGAATGTCGTAGCCGACTTTCACTTCCTCGACCGGATCGGCCGCCAACGAGATGCGGATAGTATCGCCAATCCCTTCGGCGAGCAGCATACCGAGGCCCACGGCAGATTTCACTGTGCCGGAACGCAATCCACCGGCTTCGGTGATGCCCAGGTGCAGCGGCTGAACGATTTCTTTCGCCAGCAGGCGATAGGCTTCGACGGCCATGAACACGTCGGAGGCTTTCACGCTGACCTTGAAGTCCTGGAAGTTCAGGCGCTCAAGGTGCTCGACGTGGCGCAGGGCCGATTCGACCAGCGCGGCCGGAGTCGGCTCGCCGTATTTCTTTTGCAGGTCTTTTTCCAGGGAACCGGCGTTCACGCCGATACGGATCGGGATCCCGCGATCACGGGCGGCATCGACCACCGCGCGCACGCGGTCTTCGCGACCGATGTTGCCCGGGTTGATCCGCAGGCAGTCCACACCGAGTTCGGCGACGCGCAATGCGATGCGGTAATCGAAGTGGATGTCAGCAACCAACGGCACTTTGACCAGTTGCTTGATCTTGCCGAATGCTTCGGCAGCGTCCATGTCCGGTACGGAAACCCGCACGATATCGACGCCGGCCGCTTCCAGACGATTGATTTGTGCGACGGTCGCCGCGACATCGTTGGTGTCGCTGTTGGTCATGCTCTGCACAGCGATAGGCGCATCGCCGCCAACAGGAACGTTACCGACCCAGATCTTGCGCGATTCGCGTCGTTTGATTGGAGATTCGCCGTGCATGACTTATTGACCCAACTTCAGGCGAGCAGTCTCGCCACTGGTGAACGGAGCAACATCAACCGCCTGACCGTTGTAATTGACCTGTGCGCCACGGGCATAACCCAGACGGACAGCGAACGGCGGTTTGCCGCTGACGGAAACATTGTCGCCTTTACGTTTAAGACCGCTGAACAGCACTTTGCCGCTACCGTCGGTCACTTGTGTCCAGCAATCAGCCGTGAACTGAATTTGTACCTGGCCTTGACCGGCCGCCGGTGCAGCAGCCACCGGGGCTGGTGAAGGAGCACTCGGCGCAACAGGGGCAGTGACAACCGGGGCTGGAACGGCCGGCACAGCTGGAGCTGGCGTCGCGGGAGTTGCCGCGGCTGTGCTGTGAGTTGGCGCAGCCGCTACTGGTGCGGTCGGCGCAACAGGCGCGGCAGCAGGCGCAGTGGCCTGGGTTTCAGCAGGTGCTTCAGCCGAAGTCTCGGCTTGTGGCAACGCCAGTTCGGTCTCGCCTTCAGCTTGGCCTTGCGCGACAGCCTGGTCTTCCGGCTCGTCCAGCGGATGAATCTGGGTCGTACCGTCGGCACCTTCGACTTCAACGTGTTCCGGGGTCAGGCCGACCAGGTCCTTGGTGCGCAGCGAGGTTTGATCCTGCCACCAGACAAAACCGCCGCCAATGACCGCCACCAGCAACAACAGGCTGACGATACGCAAGATGGTGTGGGAAACCCGCACCGGCTCTTCGATACGACCCAGGCTATGCACACTGCTGCCTTGGGAGTCGGTGCCGGTGGATTGATCGAATTGCTGAACCAGAACGGCCTGGTCCATGCCGAGCAATTTGGCATAGGCGCGAATATAGCCACGGGCGAAGGTATGCCCAGGCAGCTTGTCGAAAGCACCGGCTTCCAGATTGCTCAGGGAAGTGGTGGTGAGGTTGAGCTTGAGGGCCACCTCGGCTAGCGACCAGCCATTGCTTTCGCGGGCCTGGCGCAAGGTCTCACCGGGGTTTACGCGATTCGCTGCTACAACTTCAGGATGCGCCGCTTTCATCATTGCTCCGACAGGTATTGCTGATATTCCGGTGTACCGGGATAGAGTCGTTTTAATTGCAGGCCAAAACTGGCCGCCTTGTCGCGATCTTCAAACACTTTGGCCAGCCGAACGCCGAGCAATAGACTACGTGCATTTTGCTCGGTGAGCAGGCTAAAACGATCGTAATAGTCACGCGCGGGCACATAATGCCTGTCTTCGTAAGACAACTCAGCCATTTCCAGCAATGCGCGTGGTTGTTGGCGGTTCAGGCGCAGGGCTTTTTCCAGTTGCTGCTGGGCCAACTCACGTTGACCGAGCATTGAAGCGGTCATGCCAAGGTTCTCGAACACGCGCGAACGCTCAGGATACAGGGTATCGGCGGCGGCCTGTTCGAAGCGCTCGTAGGCTTCCTTGTAACGTTTTTGCTCGAACAGAAAGCTGCCGTAATTGTTGAGGATTCGCGCGTCGGCGGGACGTGAAGACAGCGCCTTGCGAAAATGCTCGTCGGCCAGTTCCGGCTCCATCTCGGCCTGAAACACCAACCCCAGCGCCGCGTTGGCATCAGGGTCGGAGCTGTCGAGCTCCAGCGCTTTCTTCAAGGGGACTTTGGCGCGTTCGGTCATGCCTTGTTGCAGATAACCGATACCGAGTTGCACATAGGCCTCCCGCGCTTCATCACGGCCCTTGCTGGTCTTCATCGGGTTGTAATCGCCCGAAAGCACGCAGCCAGCACACAGGCTGGCCAACAGCAAAAGCAGCGCAAAGCGCAGGGACATAGAGATCCTCTCTTGTTTATTTCGCGGCGTTTTGCGCTACATCGTTTTCGGCGTTGAGTTCACGCACGGCGATATAACGTTCGCTGCGACGGGTGCGATCCAGCACCTGCCCTACCAGTTGACCACACGCCGCGTCGATGTCTTCACCACGGGTGGTGCGAACAGTGACGTTGAAACCGGCATGGTGAAGCTGATCCTGGAACCGGCGAATGGCGTTGTTGCTCGGCCGCTCGTAACCGGAATGCGGGAACGGGTTGAACGGGATCAGGTTGATCTTGCACGGAATGTTCTTGAGCAACTCGATCATTTCCACGGCGTGCTCGACCTTGTCGTTCACGTCTTTGAGCAAGGTGTACTCGATAGTCAGCACGCGCTTTTCGCCCAGGGACGACATGTAGCGCTGGCACGACTCGAGCAGCATCTTAAGCGGATATTTCTTGTTGATCGGCACCAATTGGTTACGCAATGCGTCATTCGGTGCGTGCAGCGACAACGCCAGGGAGACGTCGATGTGCTTGGACAGCTCGTCGATCATCGGTACCACGCCGGAGGTCGACAGGGTCACACGGCGCTTGGAAATGCCGTAGCCCAGGTCGTCCATCATCAAATGCATGGCCGCGATGACGTTGTCGAAGTTCAGCAGCGGCTCACCCATGCCCATCATCACCACGTTGGTGATGGCACGGTCGACGGTTGCCGGGACGCTGCCAAAGGATTTGTTGGCAATCCACACCTGGCCGATGACTTCGGCGGCGGTGAGGTTGCTATTGAAGCCTTGCTTGCCGGTGGAGCAGAAACTGCAATCCAGGGCACAGCCTGCCTGGGACGAAACGCACAAGGTGCCGCGTTTGCCCTGGGGAATGTAAACGGTCTCGACGCAGCTGCCGGACGCCACGCGCACCACCCACTTACGGGTGCCGTCGCTGGAGATGTCCTCGCTGACCACTTCCGGACCACGGACCTCAGCAACAGCCTTGAGCTTCTCGCGCAAGGCCTTGCTGACGTTCGTCATGGCGTCAAAATCATCGACGCCAAAGTGGTGAATCCATTTCATTACCTGACCGGCACGGAAACGCTTCTCCCCGATTGAGTCGAAGAATTTTTCCATTTCCTGTTGAGTCAGACCCAGCAGGTTAGTTTTTACAGTCGATGTAGTCATGGATTCACCTTCACTCTTAAGCCAATGCTTAGCGAGTGGTTACTTCAGTAGCTGCGAAGAAGTACGAGATTTCGCGAGCAGCAGCGGCTTCGGAGTCCGAACCGTGTACAGCGTTGGCGTCGATGGAATCAGCGAAGTCAGCGCGGATGGTGCCGGCAGCAGCTTCTTTAGGGTTGGTAGCGCCCATCAGCTCACGGTTCAGAGCGATAGCGTTTTCGCCTTCCAGAACCTGAACGACAACCGGACCGGAGATCATGAAAGCAACCAGGTCGCCGAAGAAACCACGAGCGCTGTGCTCAGCGTAGAAGCCTTCAGCTTCAGCTTTGGACAGTTGCTTCAGTTTCGAAGCTACAACGCGCAGGCCGGCTTTTTCGAAACGAGTGGTGATCTCGCCGATAACGTTTTTTGCAACTGCGTCAGGCTTGATGATGGAGAAAGTACGTTGAACAGCCATGGTGTAACTCCAGAAACGGTAATTTGCGAAAAATTAAACCCGCGAATTATACGCGGGTTCTTGGGTATTGCCTAACCTGCAAGGACGATCAGTCCAATTCTTCGGCCCAGAGCGTCTGAACCGCTTCCAAGACCTTCTCGCCAACTCGACCAGAGGTATTGTCGAAATCCGGCAGCTCTTTGATCCATTGTTGCAGATCGACAAAATTGACAGAAAACGGGTCTACGCCCGGCTTGGCCTCGGCCAATTCTTCTGCAATACGTTGAACATCATTCCAACCGTAGCTCATGACAGTCTTACCAGTCAGTGCGGCGCTTCGGCCGCATGGTTAAGCGAATATTTCGGAATCTCGACGGTCAGGTCTTCGGTACCGACTTTGGCCTGACAAGCCAGACGCGACTGAGCTTCCAGCCCCCAAGCCTTATCAAGATAGTCTTCCTCCAGCTCATCAGCTTCTTCCAGCGAGTCGAAACCTTCGCGAATCAGACAGTGACAAGTGGTGCAGGCGCAGACGCCACCGCAAGCGCTTTCCATCTCGATGTGGTGTTCGTGGGCCAGTTCGAGGATCGAGGTACCGGTTTCGGCCTCAACAACCATGCCTTCAGGGCAGAACTTCTCGTGTGGCAGAAAAATGACCTGCGGCATCGTTATTCCTCAATCTCGTTCAGGTTGCGGCCCGCCAGAGCGGCTTTCACGGTCGAATCCATACGACGGGCAGCAAAAGCATCAGTCACTTGCGACAGACGCTTGGTCTGCTGCTCGATGGCGAAACCATCGGTGCCTTTCATCAGTTCGGTCAGTTCCTGTACCTGCATGTCGATGACCATGCGCTCTTCTGCGTCGAGCAGGCGCTCGCCATCGACTTCAAGCGCAGCCTGCACGGCTTCAACCAGACGCTGGGCGTCCACCTGCTGCTCGCGCAATACGCGGGCAACCTTGTCGTCGTTGGCGTGCTGGAACGAGTCCTTGAGCATCTTGGCGATTTCGCCGTCTGTCAGACCGTAGGACGGCTTGACCTGGATGCTGGCCTCGACGCCCGAACCCAGTTCACGGGCAGAAACACTGAGCAGACCGTCGGCATCGACCTGGAAGGTCACGCGAATTTTCGCCGCACCGGCAACCATAGCTGGAATGCCGCGCAATTCGAAGCGTGCCAGGGAGCGACAGTCGCTGATCAGCTCGCGCTCGCCCTGTAACACGTGGATCGCCATGGCCGACTGGCCGTCTTTATAAGTGGTGAAGTCCTGGGCGCGAGCGACGGGGATGGTGGTGTTGCGTGGAATCACCTTCTCCATCAGGCCGCCCATGGTTTCCAGCCCCAGGGACAATGGAATCACGTCCAGCAGCAGCAGTTCATCGCCGTCGCGCTTGTTGCCCGCCAGGGTATCGGCCTGGATCGCAGCACCAATGGCCACCACTTGATCCGGGTCGATTTCAGTCAGCGGCTGACGACCGAAGGCTTCCGCCACGGCTTCGCGAACGCGAGGTACGCGGGTCGAACCACCCACCATGACCACCGCATGCACGTCTTCCAGTTCGACACCGGAATCGCGAACAGCGCGACGGCAGGCTTTAAGACTGCGCGCGACCATCGGCTCGATCAACGCATCGAAGGCTTCGCGGGTCAGCTCGGCTTTCCAGTCGCCATGGACCACTTCGACCGACGGGGCATTGGTCAACGCTTCTTTGGCCGCGCAGGCGGTTTGCAGCAGTTGACGCTGCGCACCCGGATCGAGATCGGCGGACAAGCCCGCGCTCTCAATGATCCAGCCAGCGATGGCGTGGTCGAAGTCATCGCCGCCTAGGGCACTGTCGCCCCCGGTAGCCAGGACTTCGAAGACACCGCCGGTCAGGCGCAGAATCGAAATATCGAAGGTGCCGCCGCCCAGGTCGTAAATCGCGACCAGGCCTTCGGCATGCTGATCCAGACCATACGCCACCGCGGCTGCGGTCGGCTCGTTGAGCAAACGCAGCACGTTCAGACCAGCCAGTTTGGCCGCGTCCTTGGTGGCTTGACGCTGAGCGTCGTCGAAATAGGCTGGAACCGTGATCACCGCGCCGACCAGTTCACCGCCCAAGGTCGCTTCAGCGCGCTGACGCAGAACCTTGAGGATATCGGCAGAGACTTCGACCGGGCTTTTTGGGCCCTGAATCGTCTCGATGAACGGCATGTGCGACTCGCCACCGACAAAGCGGTACGGCAGCTGGTCGCCCAATTGCTTGACGTCGGACAGACCACGACCCATCAAGCGCTTGACCGACAGCACAGTGTTCAAGGGATCGGTAGCGGCAGCCAGTTTGGCGGATTCGCCAACCTCGACGCGATCAGCGTGATAGCGCACGGCCGACGGCAGGATGACCCGCCCTTCTGCGTCGGCAAGCGGCTCGGAAAGACCACTGCGCAATGCAGCGACCAGCGAATTGGTAGTGCCCAAGTCGATTCCCACAGCCAGGCGACGCTGGTGCGGTTGAGGACTTTGGCCGGGTTCGGCGATCTGCAGTAGGGCCATCGTTATCAGGACTTATCTGTATATCAGGCGTGCGACCGGAGCGGCACTGGGTTAATCGTCGAGGCGCTCTTCTAACTGGCGCACTTCGTAGGTGAGCTTGTCGAGGAACTGCATGCGCCGCATCAGGCGTTCGGCCTTTTCGCGTTGCGCGGCATCGTTCCAGCAAGCTGCGAAGCTTTGGTTCAGTTCATCCTGGGCAGCCTTCAGGCGACGCTTGAAGACGGCAACGCCCTTGAGGTCGGCGCTGTCCTGCAGGTCTTCGAGCTCTTCGCGCAACTCCATCTGTTGCAGAAGAAACTCCGGATCATGCACCGTGACCTCCAGCGGCAGCTCGCCACCATTCAAGGCGAGCAGGTAACGCGCGCGCTTGGGTGGGTTCTTGAGCGTCTGGTAGGCCTCGTTGAGGCTCGCGGATTGCTCTAGCGCCAGCCGCTGCTCACGCTCGGAAGCGTCGGCAAAGCGGTCCGGATGAACACTGCGCGCCAACTCACGGTAGCGCGTAGCCAGCTGGTCGAGGTCCAGATCGAAACTCGGTTGCAGCTCAAATAAAGCGAAATGACAAGGAGTACCCACGACAAGCCTCAGATGTTGAAGCTTTCGCCGCAGCCACATTCACCGCGTACGTTGGGGTTGTTGAACTTGAAGCCTTCGTTCAACCCTTCCTTGACGAAATCGAGCTCGGTGCCGTCCAGGTAGGCCAGGCTTTTCGGGTCGATAATCACTTTTTCGCCGTGACTTTCGAACACCTGATCCTCTGCAACCACCTCGTCGACAAACTCCAGCACATAGGCAAGGCCGGAACAGCCTGTGGTGCGAACACCCAGACGAATCCCTTCACCTTTGCCGCGCCCGTCGAGGGAGCGCCGCACGTGTCGAGCAGCCGCTTCTGTCATGCTGATAGCCATCGGTGACTCCTTACTCGTCGCCAAAACTCGAAAATCAGATCAAGCCTTTCTTCTGCTTGTAATCGCGAACAGCGGCCTTGATGGCGTCTTCAGCGAGTACCGAGCAGTGAATTTTCACTGGCGGCAGGGCCAGTTCTTCAGCCAGCTGAGTGTTCTTGATGGTTTCCGCTTCGTCCAGAGTCTTGCCCTTCATCCACTCGGTGGCGAGGGAGCTGGAGGCGATAGCCGAACCGCAGCCGTAGGTCTTGAACTTGGCATCTTCGATGATACCGGCGTCGTTGACCTTGATCTGCAGGCGCATCACGTCGCCGCACGCCGGAGCGCCGACCATGCCGGTGCCGACATCAGGATCTTCCGCGTCCATCTTGCCGACGTTGCGCGGGTTTTCGTAGTGGTCGATGACCTTTTCGCTGTAAGCCATGATTCTCAATCCTCACTCATCAGGGCCGCTATTGAGACCCTGTAGTTGCGCTGCGTTTACCGCCGCGCTGCTACAGGACCTGTATCCGGCGGCTTCTATAGTTAGTGTGCCGCCCACTCGATCTTCGAGATATCGACGCCGTCTTTGTACATGTCCCACAGCGGCGACAGAGCGCGCAGCTTGGTAACGGCCTCGCAGACTTTCTGCGCGGCGTAATCGATTTCTTCTTCGGTGGTGAAGCGGCCGAAGGTGAAGCGGATCGAGCTGTGTGCCAGTTCGTCATTGCGGCCCAGGGCGCGCAGTACGTACGAAGGCTCCAGGGACGCCGAGGTGCAAGCCGAACCGGACGAAACCGCCAGATCCTTGAGCGCCATGATCAGCGACTCGCCTTCAACGTAGTTGAAGCTCAGGTTCAGGTTGTGCGGAACGCGGGCGGTCAGGCTGCCGTTGACGTACAGCTCTTCCAGGTGCTCGACCTGTTTGTAGAAACGGTCGCTCAAAGCCTTGATGCGCACGTTCTCGGCAGCCATGTCTTCCTTGGCTACACGGAACGCTTCGCCCATGCCGACGATCTGGTGAGTAGCCAGGGTGCCGGAACGCATGCCGCGCTCGTGACCGCCGCCGTGCATGGTCGCTTCGATACGTACGCGCGGCTTGCGGCTTACGTACAGGGCGCCGATGCCTTTAGGACCGTAGGTCTTGTGGGCAGAGAACGACATCATGTCGACTTTCAGCTTCTGCAGGTCGATCTCGACCTTGCCGGTGGACTGAGCGGCGTCGACGTGGAACAGGATGCCTTTGGAACGCAGCAGTTCGCCGATCGCAGCGATGTCGTTGACGGTGCCGATTTCGTTGTTCACGTGCATGACCGAAACCAGGATGGTGTCGTCGCGCAGTTCGGCTTCGATCATCTCTGGAGTTACCAAGCCGTCGGTGCGAGGCTCGATGTAGGTCACTTCAAACCCTTCACGCTCCAGTTGGCGCATGGTGTCGAGGACAGCCTTGTGCTCAATCTTGGTGGTGATCAGGTGCTTGCCTTTGGTGGCATAGAAATGTGCCGCACCCTTGATTGCCAGGTTGTCGGATTCAGTGGCACCGGAGGTCCAGACGATTTCACGCGGATCGGCGTTGACCAGATCGGCCACCTGACGACGGGCGTTTTCGACGGACTCTTCAGCTTTCCAGCCGAACACGTGGGAACGGGACGCCGGGTTACCGAAGTTTCCGTCGACCAGCAGGCACTCACTCATCTTTTGCGCGACACGCGGATCAACCGGGGTAGTCGCAGAGTAATCAAGGTAAATCGGCAATTTCATGGACTATCTCCTAAATCAGGCTGGCTGGCGCGCCGCTTGCTCTGTGGCTGTCATTCGACGGCGGACGCTTCAATCTTGTCCAGGCGTGGCGCCTTGCTGTTGCAACGGCGTTGATCCTGACGCTGGGCTACTTCTTGCACCTCACGGCGAGTCACAAGGTCAGCCAAGCTGATACCGCTCAGAAATTCGTGGATCTGCAGGCTCAGGTCGCACCACAAGTGGTGAGTCAGGCAAGTGTCACCGGAATGGCAATCGCCCT
The DNA here is from genome assembly GCF_019145495.1 of Pseudomonas azerbaijanoccidentalis. Lineage (GTDB taxonomy): Bacteria > Pseudomonadota > Gammaproteobacteria > Pseudomonadales > Pseudomonadaceae > Aquipseudomonas > Aquipseudomonas azerbaijanoccidentalis. The sequence goes on from NZ_JAHSTU010000002.1 coordinate 548,123, forward strand.
GGCCCTGGCATTTGGTTGCATCGACCGATTCGTTTACCGCATCGATCACCTGGGCGACCTGGATACCCTGCATGTCGCGAGACAGCTGGTAGCCGCCGCCTGGACCGCGAACGCTGGACACCAGGTTGCTGCGGCGCAGCTTGGCGAAAAGCTGTTCGAGGTAGGACAGGGAGATGCCTTGGCGCTCGGAGATATCGGCCAGGGACACGGGCCCGTGCTGCGCGTGCAACGCCAGATCGAGCATGGCGGTCACGGCGTATCGGCCTTTTGTAGTCAGTCGCATGGACAATTACCACGGAGTTCGGAATGGGGCGAGTATGCAATTCCCGAGTATTTAAGTCAACTATAAGACCTAGTACTTTAGTCAGGTTTACCCGCAAAAGAGCGGGCGCATCATAGCAGGGTCTGTGGCGTAATGGCACACCGGTCGGCGCTCTGCCATTGTCTAAATGCGACCTGCGTAGGAGCCGCCGAAGGCTGCGATCTTTTGATCTTGCCCTCTAAGATCAAAAGATCGCAGCCTTCGGCAACTCCTACACAAAGGCATCAGCCAGCCTGCTGGCCCTTGTCCTTCACACAGGCAAAGTCTTCTTCGCGCAGTTCAGGCAGATCTTTCGCACAGTAATTACTGCCCAGATCCTTCAACGCCCCGCACATCCCCTCCAGACGCCCATCGACTGCCTGCAAGTGATCGAGCAACTGGTTAATGGCGCGGGCCACCGGATCCGGCATGTCTTCGGTCACGCCGTAGGCATCAAAACCGATCTTCTCGGCCATGGCCTTGCGCTTGGCATCCTGCTCTTCATCGGACTTGACGATGATGCGCCCCGGAATACCCACCACAGTGGCACCCGGCGGGACTTCTTTGGTCACAACGGCATTGGAACCGACCTTGGCCCCGGCACCGACCGTGAACGGACCGAGTACCTTGGCGCCCGCGCCGACCACCACGCCATCACCCAGCGTCGGGTGACGCTTGCCTTTATTCCAGCTGGTGCCGCCCAGGGTCACGCCCTGATAAATGGTCACGTCGTCGCCGATTTCGGCGGTCTCACCGATGACGATGCCCATGCCATGGTCAATGAAGAAGCGTCGACCGACCTTTGCGCCCGGGTGAATCTCGATCCCGGTCAACCAGCGACCGAAGTTCGATACCAGCCGTGCCAGCCATTTCAGGTCGGCGCGCCAGAGCATTGCCGACAAACGGTGAATCCAGATGGCGTGCATGCCTGGGTAGCAAGTCAGGACTTCAAAAGCGTTACGCGCCGCCGGGTCTCGATGGAATACGCTTTGGATATCTTCACGCAAACGCTCAAACATCATTAATCCTTCCGCTTTAGAAGCTCACCACGGGCCGCTTTTTGGGTTTCCGTGAGGATGCCACGCAATATATTCATTTCCGCCCGGCTGACCGAGCTGCGTCCGTACAACCGGCGCAGGCGCGCCATCAAGTGCCGTGGCTTTTCCGGATCGAGGAATTCGATGGCCACCAGGGTTTGCTCCAGGTGCTCATAGAATCGTTCCAGCTCATCCATGGTCGCCAGCTCAGCGCTTTTGACCGAAGCCACTTCTTCCTTCTCGACCTTGCTCGGCTGGCCTTGAGCCGCGAGCCAGGACATGCGCACTTCATAACTCAACACCTGCACCGCTGCCCCAAGGTTCAGCGAGCTGAACTCAGGGTCTGATGGTATGTGCACGTGATAATGACATCGCTGCAGCTCTTCGTTGGTCAGGCCGGAATCTTCACGACCGAATACCAGGGCGATCTCCGCGCCCTGCCCGGCTTCCTCGACCACCTTCGTTCCGCATTCGCGGGGATCGAGCAATGGCCAGGGAATGCGCCGGTCGCGGGCGCTGGTGCCGAGCACCAGGTTGCAGCCGACCAAGGCATCTTCCAAGGTGGCGACGACTTGCGCGTTTTCAAGGATGTCACCGGCACCGGAAGCACGGGCATCGGCTTCGTGATGCGGGAACACACGGGGCTCGACCAGCACCAGCCGCGACAGCCCCATGTTCTTCATGGCACGCGCAGCCCCGCCGATATTGCCCGGATGGCTGGTATTGACCAGGACGACACGAATGTTTTGCAGCAAGGGAGGCGCTCTCGAACACAATAATCGGGAGCCGAATCTTACAGCTGAACCTACCGTTAAGCCATGAAAGCGAACGTCGTCCTTCTCCTGTAGAAACTTTCTGATAGAATGCCCGGCTTTCTTTAACAACCTTAGGTGACACATCCATGCAGCCCATGCTGAATATCGCGCTGCGCGCCGCCCGCAGCGCCAGTGAATTGATCTTCCGCTCCATCGAGCGCCTGGATACCATCAAGGTCGACGAAAAAGACGCCAAGGATTACGTATCCGAGGTGGATCGCGCCGCTGAACAGAAAATCATCGACGCCCTGCGCAAGGCTTACCCGAATCACTCGATCCGCGGTGAAGAGACCGGCCTGCACGCCGGCACCGGCATCGAAGGCGAAGAGTACCTGTGGATCATCGATCCGCTGGACGGCACCACCAACTTCCTGCGCGGCATTCCTCACTTCGCTGTCAGCATTGCCTGCAAATACCGCGGTCGTCTTGAGCACGCTGTTGTTCTGGACCCGGTTCGCCAGGAAGAATTCACCGCCAGCCGTGGTCGCGGCGCTCAACTGAACGGTCGTCGCCTGCGCGTCAGCGGTCGCACCAGCCTCGACGGCGCCCTGCTGGGTACCGGCTTCCCGTTCCGTGACGACCAGATGGACAACCTCGACAACTACCTGGGCATGTTCCGCGCCCTGGTTGGCCAGACTGCCGGCATCCGTCGCGCTGGCTCGGCGAGCCTGGACCTGGCCTACGTGGCTGCCGGTCGTTTCGACGCTTTCTGGGAGTCGGGCCTGTCCGAGTGGGACATGGCTGCAGGCGCCCTGTTGATCCAGGAAGCTGGCGGCTTGGTGAGCGACTTCACCGGCGGTCACGATTTCCTTGAAAAAGGCCACATCGTTGCCGGCAACACCAAATGCTTCAAGGCAGTACTGACGGCGATCCAGCCGCACCTGCCGGCCTCGCTGAAGCGCTAAGCTTCCAGCGACACAAAAAAGCACCCTTCGGGGTGCTTTTTTTATACCCGAAATCCCCCCCTGTAAGAGCTGCCGAAGGCTGCGATCTTTTGATTTTGTTTTCAAAAAGATCAAGATCAAAAGATCGCAGCCTTCGGCAGCTCCTACGGGGAAATCAGTCATCGCTGATAAAGTTGCGGGCACAAAAAAGCACCCCGAAGGGTGCTTCTTTTTACGCTGAGCTACTTATTGAGCCGGTTCGTTCTGAGACAGGATCAACTTGCCTTCCTTATCCACCGGAATCTGGTTGCCTGGATCACGATCCATGCGCACCTTGCCTTCCTTGCCGTCCAGCGAATAGCGCACGTCGTAACCGACGACCTTGTCACTGATGTCGTTCACCGTATTACAACGGGTTTGGGTCGTGGTGTAGGTGTCACGCTCTTGCATGCCCTCCTGAACCTTGTTACCGGCATAACCACCGCCGACCGCGCCTGCCACCGTGGCAATCTTCTTGCCGGTGCCGCCGCCGATCTGGTTACCCAACAGACCACCAGCCAGTGCACCTACCACGGTACCGGCGATCTGGTGTTGATCTTTCACCGGCGCTTGCCGGGTGACCGTGACGTCCTTGCACACTTCACGTGGAGTCTTGATTTGTGTCTTGACCGGCTCAACGGCGAGTACTTGCGCGTACTCAGGGCCGTTATCTTTAACCAGGCTGTAGGTGGCCACAGCACCCCCGGCAGTCACACCGACAGCACCCAATACCGCACCAACCAGCATCGACTTGTTCACATGAACCTCCTGACCATCACCCGCGGAACATGTCCGCGCTTCTCCCAGCCTTGGAGCATAAAAAAAGGCGCGAGTTCAACTCGCGCCTTTTTCGGCTGACTACTGGAAACGCGATGGCCGTTATGGACGGTCGTCGACTTCCTTCTCGGTATTCGCCGGAGGAATCAGGTCTTCAGTGCTCAGGTTCAGCCAGATCAGCACCACGTTCGCGATGTAGATCGACGAGTAAGTACCCGCCAGAACACCGATGAACAGGGCGATGGAGAAGCCGAACAGGTTGTCGCCACCGAAGAACAACAGTGCCGCGATCGCCAGCAACGTGGAGATCGACGTCGCCATGGTCCGCAGCAAGGTTTGCGTGGTCGAGATGTTGATGTTCTCGATCAGGTTGGCCTTGCGCAGCACGCGGAAGTTCTCACGAACCCGGTCGAATACCACGATGGTGTCGTTGAGCGAGTAACCAATGATCGCCAGTACCGCCGCCAGCACCGTCAGGTCGAAGGTGATCTGGAAGAACGACAGGATACCGATGGTCACGATCACGTCGTGGATCAGGGAAACGATCGCACCGACCGCAAACTTCCACTGAAAGCGGAAAGCCAGGTAGATCAGGATGCCGCCCAGCGCCATCAGCATGCCGAGGCCGCCCTGGTCGCGCAGCTCTTCACCCACCTGCGGGCCGACGAACTCGACGCGCTTGACCGTTGCCGGGTTCTCGCCGCCGACCTTCTGCAAGGCCTCGGCGACCTGGTGACCCAGTTGCGGGTCTTCGCCAGGCATACGCACCAGCAGATCGGTAGTCGCACCGAAGTTCTGCACGATGGCTTCGTGATAACCCGATTTAACCAGCTGCTCACGCACTTGGGTAACGTCGGCCGGACGCTCGTAGGTCAGCTCGATGAGCGTACCGCCGGTGAAGTCCAGGCCCCAGTTCATGCCCTTGGTGGCGACGCTGAACAAGGCCAGCACCGTGAGGAACAATGTGACGCCGAACGCGAAGTTGCGAACGCCCATGAAGTTGATTGTACGTAACATGGCAGCCCCTTAAATCCACAACTTCTTGAAGTCACGACCGCCGAAGATCAGGTTGACCATCGCGCGGGTCACCATGATGGCCGTGAACATCGAGGTAAAGATCCCGAGGGACATGGTCACTGCGAAGCCCTTGACCGGGCCGGTGCCCATGGCAAAGAGGATGCCGCCGACCAGCAAGGTGGTCAGGTTGGCGTCGAGAATCGCGGTGAATGCCCGGCCGAAGCCTTCGTTGATTGCCCGCTGGATGGTCATGCCCGCAGCGATCTCTTCACGTATCCGCGAGAAGATCAGTACGTTGGCGTCGACCGCCATACCCATGGTCAATACGATACCGGCGATACCCGGCAGGGTCAGCGTTGCACCCAGCAGCGACATCAGGGCCAGCAGCATCACCATGTTCACCGCCAGTGCGACGGTGGCGATAATGCCGAAGAAGCGGTAGATGGCGATGATGAACAGCGAGACGAACAGCATGCCCCACAGCGATGCATCGATACCTTTGGTGATGTTGTCCGCACCCAGGCTCGGGCCGATGGTGCGCTCTTCAGCGAAGTACATCGGTGCAGCCAGACCACCGGCACGCAGCAGCAGCGCCAGTTCGGACGACTCGCCCTGGCCGTTCAGGCCGGTGATGCGGAACTGAGCACCCAGCGGCGACTGAATGGTCGCCAGGCTGATGATCTTCTTCTCTTCCTTGAAGGTCTGAACCGCTACGTCTTTCTCAACGCCGTTGACCATCTGCTTGGTGTAGGTGGTCACCGGACGCTGCTCGATGAAGATCACCGCCATGCTGCGACCAACGTTCGAGCGGGTTGCGCGGCTCATCAGCTCGCCACCGTGGCCATCCAGACGGATGTTCACTTCTGGCGTACCGTGCTCACCGAAACCAGCCTTGGCGTCAGTCACCTGGTCACCGGTGATGATCAGGCCACGCTCGATCAACGCAGGAGGACGCTTGCCTTCGCGGAATTCGAACTCTTCGGAAGTGGCTTTCGAAGCGCCAGGCTCAGCGGCCAGGCGGAACTCAAGGTTGGCCGTCTTGCCGAGGATACGCTTGGCTTCGGCGGTGTCTTGTACGCCCGGCAGCTCAACCACGATGCGGTTGGCGCCCTGACGCTGGACGATTGGTTCGGCAACACCCAGCTCGTTGACGCGGTTACGTACCGTGGTCAAGTTCTGCTTGATGGAGTATTCACGGATTTCCGCCAGCTTGGCTGGGGTCATCGCCAGACGCAGCACCGGTTGGCCATTCAGGTCAGCCGGAACAATATCGAAATCGTTGAAGTTCTTGCGAATGACCGAACGGGCCTGTTCGCGGGCAGCTTCATCAGTGAAGCCCAGCTGAATGGCGCCATTGAGCTGCGGCAGGCTGCGATAACGCAGTTTCTCTTTACGCAGCAGGCTCTTGACGTCGCCTTCGTAGACTTTCAGGCGTGCGTCGAGGGCTTTGTCCATGTCCACTTCCAGCAGGAAGTGCACACCACCGGACAAGTCCAGACCCAGCTTCATCGGGTGCGCAGCGAGGTTGCGCAGCCATTGCGGGGTGGTTTGCGCCAGGTTCAGCGCGACGACGTAGTCATCACCCAATGCCTTACGCACAACGTCCTTGGCTGGCAGCTGGTCTTCAGCCTTGGTCAGGCGAATCAGCCCGCCCTTGCCGCCGGCAGCCAAAGTGGCAGCCTTGACGTTGATCCCGGATTCCTTGAGCGCAGCGCTCACGCGATCCAGATCAGCCTGATTGACTTGCAGCGCAGTGCTTGCACCGCTGACCTGGATGGCCGGGTCATCAGGATAAAGATTGGGAGCGGAATAAATCAGACCAATCGCCAGCACCGCCAGGATCAGAATGTATTTCCACAGAGGATATTTGTTCAGCATCACGCCGCCCGTTTATGACGCGGGGCGCCTTGCGCGCCCCGTCGATTGAAGATGAAGTTGAAACTTAGATCGCTTTCAGCGTGCCTTTTGGCAGCGTGGCGGCGATGGCGCCTTTCTGGAATTTCATTTCGACGGTGTCGGAAACTTCCAGAACAACGAAATCGTCAGCCACTTTGGTGATCTTGCCAGCGATGCCGCCGGTGGTCACAACTTCGTCGCCTTTCTGCAGGCTGCTCAGCAGGTTTTTCTGCTCTTTGGCGCGTTTGGCCTGTGGACGCCAGATCATCAGGTAGAAGATGACCAGGAAACCGACCAGGAAAATCCACTCAAAACCGCCGCCCATTGGGCTGGCAGCAGCAGGTGCAGCGGCGTCAGCCATGGCGTTAGAGATAAAAAAGCTCATTTAGCACTCCAGTTGCAAATGTTGAATCTTGGGGTCAGAAAACTCAGTCCAAAGGCGGAACAGGTAACCCGCGTTTGGCGTAGAAGGCATCGACAAAGGCGGCCAATGTACCCTGTTGAATAGCCTCGCGCAAACCAGCCATAAGCACTTGATAATGACGCAAGTTATGGATGGTATTGAGCATGCTTCCCAGCATTTCGCCGCACTTGTCCAGGTGATGCAGATAAGCGCGGGAGAAGTTCTGGCAGGTATAGCAATCGCAGGTCGGATCGAGCGGCGAATCATCATGGCGATGGAACGCGTTTCGGATCTTCAGCACGCCGGTATCAATGAACAGATGCCCATTGCGGGCATTACGGGTTGGCATCACGCAATCGAACATGTCCACACCGCGGCGCACACCCTCAACCAAGTCTTCCGGTTTGCCAACGCCCATAAGGTAACGAGGTTTGTCAGCCGGCATCATGCCCGGCAGATAATCCAGCACCTTGATCATTTCGTGCTTGGGCTCGCCCACCGACAGGCCGCCGATGGCCAGGCCGTCGAAGCCGATCTGGTCGAGGCCTTCCAGGGAGCGCATGCGCAGGTCCTGGTGCATGCCGCCCTGAACGATGCCGAACAGCGCCGCCGTGTTCTCGCCATGGGCTTCTTTCGAACGCTTGGCCCAACGCAGGGACAATTCCATGGAAATACGGGCGACGTCTTCGTCAGCCGGGTACGGCGTGCATTCGTCGAAAATCATCACGATGTCGGAGCCCAGGTCACGCTGGACCTGCATCGACTCTTCCGGGCCCATGAAGACCTTGGCGCCGTCGACCGGGGAAGCGAAGGTCACGCCCTCCTCCTTGATCTTGCGCATGGCGCCCAGGCTGAACACCTGAAAGCCGCCGGAGTCGGTCAGAATCGGGCCTTTCCACTGCATGAAATCGTGCAGGTCGCCGTGCTTCTTGATCACTTCCGTGCCCGGACGCAGCCACAGGTGGAAGGTGTTGCCCAGAATGATTTCAGCGCCAGTCGCCTCGATATCCCGTGGCAGCATGCCCTTGACCGTGCCGTAAGTGCCCACCGGCATGAAAGCCGGGGTCTCGACGGTACCGCGCGGGAAGGTCAAACGACCGCGACGAGCCTTGCCATCAGTGGCCAGCAGCTCGAAAGACATACGACAGGTGCGACTCATACAGTTTCCTCGGGGCCCGATTCTTTAGGGGCAGTCGGCGCAGGATTACGCGTGATGAACATCGCATCACCGTAGCTGAAAAAGCGGTATCCGTTGTCGACCGCGGCCTTATAGGCAGCCATGGTTTCGGGATAACCGGCGAACGCCGAAACCAGCATCAACAGCGTGGATTCGGGCAAATGGAAGTTGGTGACCAGGGCATCGACCACATGGAACGGCCGGCCAGGGTAAATGAAAATGTCTGTATCGCCGCTGAACGGCTTGAGCACGCCATCGCGCGCAGCACTTTCCAGCGAGCGCACACTGGTGGTGCCCACCGCCACCACGCGACCACCGCGCGCGCGGCACGCGGCCACGGCATCCACAACGTCCTGGCCGACTTCCAGCCATTCACTGTGCATGTGGTGGTCTTCGAGCTTCTCCACGCGCACCGGCTGGAACGTGCCGGCGCCGACGTGCAGGGTCACGAAGGCAGTCTCGACGCCCTTGGCGGCAATCGCCTCCATCAGCACCTGATCGAAATGCAGCCCCGCCGTCGGCGCCGCCACCGCGCCCAAACGCTCGGCGTAGACGGTCTGGTAACGCTCGCGGTCGGCGCCTTCATCCGGGCGGTCTATATAAGGAGGCAACGGCATGTGCCCGACACGGTCGAGCAGCGGCAACACTTCTTCAGCAAAGCCCAGTTCGAACAACGCATCGTGCCGCGCCAGCATCTCGGCCTCGCCACCGCCGTCGATGAGGATCTTCGACCCCGGCTTGGGCGACTTGCTGGACCGCACATGAGCCAGCACGCGATGACTGTCGAGCACCCGCTCCACGAGGATTTCCAGCTTGCCGCCGGAAGCCTTCTGGCCAAACAGCCGCGCCGGAATCACCCGGGTATTGTTGAACACCATCAAGTCGCCGGGGCGCAAATGCTCCAGCAAATCAGTGAATTGACGGTGTGCCAGGGCGCCGCTGACCCCATCAAGGGTCAACAGGCGACTATTGCGCCGCTCGGCCAGCGGATGGCGGGCGATCAGCGAATCAGGGAGCTCGAAAGTAAAGTCAGCAACGCGCATGATGGGGTTCGTCTAGCAGGGCCGGGAAGTCTAGCGGAATTATCAAAATTTCTCCATGTACCTGATTGACCAGCGGTTATCTCATCTCTATACTCCGCGGCCATTGCCCTGATGGCGGAATTGGTAGACGCGGCGGATTCAAAATCCGTTTTCGAAAGGAGTGGGAGTTCGAGTCTCCCTCGGGGCACCAAAATTAAGAAAGGTCTTGCTTAGCAAGGCCTTTTTTTTCGCCTGCGATAAAGCACCTGACACCTCACCGTCCTGTGTAGGAGCTGCCGAAGGCTGCGATCTTTTGATCCTGCCCCTCTTCCACCCTCCTCGCCGGAAGAACATTTAACAAGGATTCCCCCCATGGAATTACACCTGGAAACCGTCGCCCTCTTCTCCCTCAAACTGGCTTACGAATCGGAAGATTCAAGCCCGATTTTGCGTGATGATTTGGTCATGGGTGATTACCAGCGGGATGTGTTTGAGTTGCTGGTGCGGCGGGGGGATGTTGAGGGGATTCAGGTGAAGGTGGGTGAGTGTGTGGGGTTGGCGCTGGAGGCGGTTGGGGGTGTGGATAAGCCGTTGGGGCGGGAGTTGGGGAGGTTGGCGGGGGAGTTTGCCGGGATTCGGGCGATGGGGGAGTTTGATGCGCCGCTCGTTGCGCTTAAGGATTATCTGAAAGACATTCAATGAAAGAATGTTAGGCGGCCTCCCTTCGCTAAGAATACGGTTAATCTAGCGTCAAGGATCCGCTTCTCCATCATCTTCACCCGCTCATTCACTTCGCGAAGGCTGCGGCTCAAGTCCTTGAATCATCCGGATCTATCCTGCACAAGCATAGTAAATTTGCTTTAAACACTCTATTTGCTAGAGACAAATCCTTAGCCTGTCGCTGCCCTTACGGGCAGAAGCGACAGAAATAGCGACGGATTGATAGCACCAGCCATATAACAATCCAAAGTCTAAATATCTAATTTATTTTCCAGGGACTCATGCTCGCTCAGCAACGTTATTATCCCCACTAGGTGAGCTCACATCAACAGAACCATCAACAGCAACAGCAACAGCTACAGCCACGCTAGCAACCTCTCCAATTGAGACCACAATGGGGCCGCTTACAACTCTCTCTGTTTTTTTTGAAGTCAGGAAGCTCTCTAAAACCCCCACCAACCCTTTGTACTCCCCCTCAAATTTATCGTACAAATAGTTATGGAGCTGCGGAATGGATATAACTTTATGGCGCTTCGTCATCTCTGTGAACAGTGACTTCACGCCATGGGACTTAACGTGCTCCGGCAAGCGGTAAGGAAAGTCGATCCTCGAATACTCATCAGACAGCGCAGATTCAATGTTATTAATTGGAGTCACATATATCGACGGCAACCTTTTCACCCGGCCATTTTCTTTTTTATCACCATCAAGTATGGTAATTACATTTTCCGGCACAGATAAGAAGTTCTCTTCAACATTCCTTTGCATGAGGTCGATTACATTATCGGCTCCTCCTGCAGGTATTACTTTATAACTAAAAAACAAATCATCCTTATTTATTTTTTCCATGAGAAATTCGATCTGCTCTCTCAACTCTTCGTCTTCTGTAAGGATATATTTATCCCAACCCTTGAAACCGAAAAGCATACTCTTTATGTAGTTATAGGATGCAGGGCGTATTTGTGTTGCCCCTCCAGTTTCTTCCATGTAGTAAAGTTCATCATCCCGAAGTGTCCTCATCATCGCCAACGAGTGCGTAGTGAAGAGGATATTCACCTCGTATCGTTCACAAAAACCTCTTAACCTTTCTATGAGACGAGATTGAGCCGCCGCATCTAGCGAAATATCAATCTCGTCTATCACAATCAGTTTGCACCTGCCCTTAATTTTCCTATAAAGGCTAATAAGGAAATACTCTCCAGAGCTAAAATAGTCTTCTCTAATATATCTGCTATCTTCAAGAGGCAGGCAATAATAGGACTCACTACTTACTTTAATTTCAACTAGCTCGTCAAATTTATTCGTCCCATAAATTGCTCGCATAAACTCAATCAATTCAGTCGGCTGAGTATATTTAGATAGTACAATTGACTTTCGAATATCATCATCAGCATTGCTAATGCTTTGGAAGAAATTGAACCGCTGACCATAAGGCATTGGCAGCTCTACATCAATTAGGGCTTTAATATGATCGGGTATAGGAGTATGGCAATTGAGCGCTCGAATACCATCATCATATACAAATTTAAATTCAACATCATCTGCCAGGTACGTTACCTTGCTAGACTCACGAAAAATATTATCAGATGAAGTTTTAGCGAAGGTATCTGCCGAGCAGAGATTTCTAATTGCCTTAATTAACGTTGTCTTACCTGCTCCATTCTTACCCACAACACAGGTAAGTTTATTGTCCTTAACATCAATCAGAAAGCTAGCAGTGCTTATGTGCTGCACGTTATTAATCTGGAGTGAGATTTTCATGTGGTTATTTTTTTGTTGGGTGATGAATTAGCGTATCGACTACTGTTGCACCATATTTCTTTCGCAACTTATTCAGATAGTCCTTATCAACAGTATTAACATAGTTCATGTAACCAGTTATCTTCTCGACTCCTTCCCGGTAGCCCCCCCCAACCTTATCTAGAAATTTTTCACGATCATTTATATAAAAATGAAGCATAACTTCCAGGTCTTTCTTGAATTTAATATCCACTGTGACTTTTTGATTAGGCAAAATCACCATACCTAGCAACTTAATTTTATTGCCCGTGTGAGTAAACTTGCTTTTCCCGTGATTGATCGACAGTTTTCCTTGGAAACAATCATTCAGAAATGCAGTAATGCTTTCCTTCACGCCCAGCAACTCATCCTTATCTTTACCAGAAACTATTATATCATCTGAATACCTGGTATAGATTAAGCCACGCTGCCTGCAGTATGACTTCAATTTTTCATCAAACGCGTACAGGCAGGAATTACTAATCACCGGAGAAGACGGAAAACCAACAGGCAAGGATCCATCTACAGTAACCAGTTCAATAATTCTATCAATGTAGTCCTCACCATCCAATATAGGCGCTCGACTTATACCCTCATTGATTACCGCCCTAACCATCTCAACGTCGATACTCTTAAAAAAATTCGACAAATCCGTTTGAAAAAAATAGGAACTAGCTGCGTGCTTAGAAACGGCATCATAAGTATTTACCCCCTTTCTATAGGAGTAAACAACCTCATCATCTACTTTCAAATATTCAAGCAAGAATAAAATCAAGAACGAATGATAAACTTTTAATCTCTTATTTGGGCGAATTACTTCTCGTTTTTTAAATTTCACACGCTCATAGCATAACGAGACATCACATTGAGCAAAGTCTACAAACTCATACTTACCATGATACATAGCATCAAATAGAGTTTTAAGCGGTTTTTTAATCATAAATATATAATCCCCGGCTAACAAAACTCTACACTAATTTTGGCGAACAGAGAACGACTGTGGCCGGTTAGAGCTATCAATAATCTAGCTGGATACGGAAATAGGAGCGGGCTAGGAAGTAGGTGTGAAGGAAGGCTATGCTGTCTTAGCTGAGGAGTGACGAGTTGGAGGCTGGAGCTGGAGCTGGAGCTGGAGCTGGAGCTGGAGCTGGAGCTGGAGCTGGAGCTGGAGCTGGAGCTGGAGCTGGAGGCTGAGGAAGGTGAGCTGCTAGATGGAGTACAAGCCTTACTATTCGTGTGGCTCCCCCTCGATTTGAGAAGGGAACCACACAACAGTAAATAACTAAAGGCATGTAGAGGCCAGCTGAATGACTGGAGATACTCCTAGTCGCTGACATGCCCAAATGATATTAGATTTCACCGAGAAAGCAAGGGGTAAACGCCCTCAGCAGAGATCCACCTCTCCTCAAGCCTGGTAGGTATCTCAGGTTAGGAGGATAAGGTATCCACCCGAGCTAGCCAGGCGGCCTCAGAGACGACTCGATACCATCAGAGACAGCCGCTCGTCGGATTTTTTGTTGAGAAATGTGCAGCTCGGTTGCCATTCTCTACTACCGGTTTGAATTAGAAGGGACGGGGCACAGCACCTTCCGTTATGTATCCCATTGTGTATCCCTTGCCATTAAATATCGCTGGAACCCAAGATTTTATTGGAAAGAGAGAGTCTCCCTCGGGCACTAACATTTGAAAAGGGTCCTCCTTAGCAGGACCTTTTTTTGCGCCCGCAAGAAAGTTAGCTACTCACCTTTGCCCCCGATTAAGGTGACGCAACAAGAACCCCCTGTGGAACTGCTGCAGGAATGCCAATGGACTCAGAATTTCCGGTCGGAAAGTTTCTCTGCCGCCGAAGCTAGTCAATTTCCGTGGAAAAGTGCTTGCATTGGCTCTGTCGAAGGTTGCAGCAAAGCAGCCCGCACGATAACCTCCCACCGTCGCTGCCAATTCAGCGACCGGGTGTGGTAACCCGAGTTATTCAAGGCGCAACAGCGCCCCAATCACGTCATCAGGCGCTTTTTTTATGCCTGCGGCGTGAGTTATGGCGGCTGTGCGTGGGACGCCCTCGGGCGTGCCGGTTTCCTTGATTCCCGGTTTACCACCCTGCGCACAGCTGTCACCCATTCGTGTGGTAACGAACGTGGCAGCTCCTCATATCAAGGAGTTGGATAATGCGCAGTATCAATCCGTTTGAAATTCGGCTTTCCCCTCTACGCAACCCCCAATCGCGTAACGCCCTCCCCCATTGCCTCTCCATCCTCGGAGGTGGCCAATGACTGAACAACCTGAACTCAAAACCATTGGCCTGACACCCGCGATCTACTGTGCGGATCAACCGCTGTTTCATGTCACTCGCGGGGTTCCTCTTGGTGATGCGTTGTCCATGGCTTCCGATTTTCTGTTCCTGGCTAAAACGCTCACTGAAGATGCTGCTTATGCCAGGGACACTGATCGTCACGCCTGGGCTGCGCATTATTTGACTTCGATGAGTAAGGCGTTGGTGGATGATGCGGTGAAGGTGCTGACTCGGGATCGGGTTTATGTGCCGGTGTCCAAGCGGGCGGGGGCTAAGGCTGAGGGTTAGTGGTTGAGGCCTATGGGGGGGTTTGTGAGGGTGGTGGCTGATTCGGCATTTGTGTTGGCTGAGTGGGCGCTATCGCTGGCAAGCCAGCTCCCACAGGGTATTGCGTGTGATAACTGGCATACAGGATTAGCCCCGAGGTTTTCTGGGCTATTTAGTATTCGGCTCTGGTTATGGCTTTGCGCTTACAACGCAAAGAATCAACGCATCAGCACGCAAGGTTCAATGCCTGCGGATCTGCGTACTTCAGAGATTCTGAAATTTCATGTAACTGAGTCAAATTGACCGGAAAGCGAGCGGCCGACAATCTCCCCCCCTGCAGCCAACAACGAAAGTCTTTTTGGGCATCACAAGGACGTATCAATGCGGCAAATCGCCCTCAGCAACAGGTCACTCAGAGGCATTAATCGTCGCCTTCGCGCTCTGGAATACTGGGCCTCCGGTTTTCGCGACCAATTTTACCCGCGATCTGTGCACATGGAGCGCTACACACATTGGAAGATTCCGGTGCACGAGGCCCTCGTCCAAGGCCCTCAGGCCAGGATCGAAGTTCAAGCCTTCTGCATTCAGCAACTCCTCGAAGCGGCTAGCCGTCTCTCCAGCGCCGCTGACCACTCACAGGGTTATTACCGGGTCGCTTGCCTGCTGGTGTGGCCATGGGTTCATCAGAGCGAGATCACCCTCTTCTATGACCGGGACTACTATCTGGGTTTTCTCGGTGACACCAACTCGCTCAAGCCAGAGCGGATCAGTCATGCCTTGGCGTTGCGCACACCAGCGCAGTTCATCGAGCACGGGCATGACGTCACTCAACCTGACGATGAGGTCGCAGTGCAGTGGTGGTGCATTGGGGAACCGGCCTGACGGCTTTGGCGAGCAGGCTCGCTTAAGGAAGCGCTATCGCGAGCTCCCACAGGGGTTGTGGTGAGTGGCAGGCATCGGTTGGCCCTGGTGTGTGAGCGGGTTTGCGGTGCATCTCAGCATTGAGGGCGGTTGGGCTGGCGCTATCGCCAGCAGGGCTAGCTCCCACAGGGGGATGCGCATCAGCAGAGTGCGCGTCAGCCCTGGGTTTCGGGGTTTCGATTAGAGCGGGTCAGAGCAGGTGTTGGGAGATCAGTTTTGAGATTTCTACCATGGACGTCCTGCCGGTGAATTCGAATTTAACCTTGCCCAGGGACGAGAAGTAGATCTCCAGTTCCGAATCCAGGTCGAAGGTGCCGGAGGTTTCTACCGAGTAGGCGACGATGTTTTTGTAGGGCAGCGAAGTGAAGTCTTTTTTGCTGCCGGTGAGGCCCTGAACGTTGACGGCGATGATGCGTTTGTTGGTGAACACGACGCCGTCGCGCATGGATTTGTAAGCGTCGATCACTTGCTCGCCGTCCAGCAGCAGCGCACTGACGCGTTCTGCGTATTCTTCGTTTTGCTTGAGTTTGAAGAAGCCTTTGTTGTTGAAATCAATCATCTGCTTTTCCCTGTTTTCTGGCGGTGAGATCCAGGCTGATCGTGACGTACCTGGGCATCGGGGTGAATCAAGACTGGGAAATCTCCCACAAGCGCTACAGAAAACGGCGACGAAAATTGTGACAGGGTAAAACCGGGGCACCACGCGCCCCGATCAAACGCCCTATCCGTCACGCTCTCCCGTCAAAAATGCACCTTCAGCAAAAGGCTCAGCGCGTTCTGGTCTGTTTCAAATCCTGAAGTGTCTTCAATCCCGTATTTATTCGACCAGTAATCCCACTCGATCCCCGCATAAAACTGCTTCTGCCGTTGCCCCAGCGCCTTGCCCACGTCGTATTTGATCTGCGGGTTGAAGTGCAAGCTCTTGGCCACGTAGTTGGAGGTGCCTTTGTTGCCGACGTCGTTGACATACCACTCCAGGTAGCCGTCGAAGAGGATGTCGGAGCGGCCCAGCGGGAGGGTCATGGACCAGGTGGGGTTGATTTGCCATTGGCCGGAGGCCTTGCCGGTGATGCCGTCGGGTTTGCGGTAGTAGGTGTTCAGGGAGAAGCGATCGAAGCCTGGCAGGGTAAGGTCGACAGCGGGGCCGAGCAGATATTTGCGGTTGCGGTCTTTGCCGCGTTCGTAGGTGGCGGCGATGAGCACGTCCTTGACGATGCCGTAGCTCAGGGACCGGTCGCTGATTTTGCCCAGAGACAGGCGCGGGGAGAATTCACCGTAGTAGGAATAGCCGTCGTCACCCGAGAGACCGTTGGACCATTTGTTGTCGACGAACATGAAGACGTCACCCCAGGTCCAGCCGCTGGCGTGTTCGAAGGTCACCGTTTGCTGGGTGTCGTCGCCGGTGCCGTCGACTTTGAAGTGCTGGCCGTAGAGGTAGCTCAGGCTGTTGTCGCTCCACAACAACGGGCCGGCTTCGACGCTGGCGCTGGCCAGGGCGAACAGCGGCAGCAGGCTGCGACGCAGCAGTGAAGGTGCAAGTAATGGAATACGCGATGCTTTCATGGGCTGCCCTTGTCAGGTGATGGGTGGATATCACCGGCAAGGCGTGCCCGAGCTGCGGGTTAGCCACTGTTCTGGCCCTCAACGTGTGAGGGGCGCACCTTGCCGGGTACGCGGCGTAATGCCGCCAGAGCAATGCCCTGCACCCCGGGCCCTGTTGGGAGCCCTTCAGTGCTGACCGCTTCTACTCGATTCGGAACTTAGCACGGGTTGTGCCAACTGATCGAATACAATCTGCAGGCCATACTTAGCACAATCAACCATTGAAATTGAACACTCTATCGCCCATTGGATTGTGCACCATATTGAGGCCTGGGCGCCCTGGTTCGCACCGTCACGAATCGTCCTCACCCACTGCTTACCGAGCCCCTGAGACGCAGAATCCCATGACTGCGCGACAGCAACGACTTGGCACACTTCTGGCTTTGACTCCTCCCGAGTAGAAGCGGTCAGTGCCAGCCATGGCACCGGGCATTGCTCTTGCGCCCTCCCCTAAGGGCGTACGTCCGATTGGATGCTTGAACGCGGCGCCAGCGCCCCGGGCAAGAGAGAAGTGTTAGCCGCGTGTCTGTGCCTTGGCGCCCTCTCTCTTCCCACGTTCTCTCCAGTCGGTCCCTCGCTGGCGTGCCGATTGGCGCGCGGCGGTTTTCGAATCGTTGTGGAGAACACATCATGAAAATTCGCTTTGCCTTGGGTCAACCGCTTCGCTCGCTGCTGGCCATGGCCCTCGTGCCCGCTGCCCTGATAGCGTCTCCGCTGGCCTTGGCCAATGACAAGGTGGTGCTGCTCACTTCCTGGTATGCCCAGGCCGAACAGGGTGGTTTCTATCAGGCCCTGGCCGATGGTTTGTACGAGAAAGAAGGCCTGGACGTGACCATTCGCATGGGTGGGCCGCAGGTTAATGGCATGCAGTTGCTGGTCAACAAACAGGCCGACTTCATCGTCAACTACGACTTGCAGATCCTCAAGAGCGTGGAGCAAGGCCTGCCCGTGGTAGCCGTGGCCGCGCCGTTTCAGGGCGACCCCCAAGGCTTGTTGACCCATGCCGATGTCAGTGGCCTGGACGCCTTGCAGAACAAGCAAGTGCTGGTGTCCACCTCCGGCCAGCAAACCTGGTGGCCGTGGCTCAAGGGCAAGTACCAACTCAAGGACAGCCAGGCCCGGCCCTACACCTTCAACCTGCAACCCTTCCTCGCGGACGCCAACACCACGCAGCAGGCCTATGCCAGTTCCGAGTTGTTCCAGGCGCTGAAGACCGGGGAGAAAGCCAACTTTTTCCTGTTTGCCGACGCCGGCTACCCGCCTTACGGCTCGACCCTGGCCACCCGCCAGGACGTGATTGATCAGCACCCTGACCGGGTCCAGCGTTTTGTTCGCGCCTCAATGGAGGGTTGGAAGCGCTACCTGGACAACCCGAGCGCCAACCATTTGATCAAGGCCGACAACCCGAACATGAGCGATGAACTGCTCGCCTGGGGCTTGTCGACTCTCAAGCAATACCGCCTGGTCACCGGCGGTGATGCCGCCACCCAGGGCATCGGCGTGATGAGCGATGCGCGCTGGCAGGCCACCCGCAATTTCATGGTCGAGGCCGGCCTGCTCGGTGCCGATGCGCCTTGGCAGAAGGCCTATACCACGCGCTTCGTCCAGGACCTGAAGGTGCTGCCGACCGCTGAACAGGCCGCCAGCCGCTAAGCCCGATTGCACCAACGTTGCACCCAAAGCCCGGGCCCAAGAGCCGGCTGAATGAATACCGTGAGGACACTTTTTATGTTGGTCACCAAACAACCCGTATTGCGCCGTTTCTGGTACGCCCTGCTGCCCATGACCGCGCTGGATGCCGGCCCTCAACCCTTCACCCTGCTGGGTGAAGCCCTGGTGCTGTGGAAGCGCCCCGACGGCACCCCGGTGGCCATGCGCGACCGCTGCTGCCACCGCACCGCCAAGCTGTCCAAGGGCTTTGTCAGCGAGGACGGCAACATTGCCTGCGGCTATCACGGCTGGGAATACGACTGCACCGGCACCTGCGTGAAGATCCCGCAGAACCCCGCGGGCATGATCCCGCCGGGCGCCTCGGTCCAGGCCTTTCACTGCCAGGAAAAATACGGCTACGCCTGGGTCGCCCTCGACGATCCGCTGCAACCGATCCCCGAGTTTCCCGAAGACGGCGCCCCGGGTTACCGGCGCATCTTCCAGTTTTATGAAGAGTGGAAAACCAGCCCGCTGCGGGTCATGGAAAACTCCTTCGACAACTCGCACTTTTCCTTCGTCCACAAGGCCAACTTCGGCCTGTTCGACCAGCCGGCGCCGGCCGGCTACGAGTTCCGCGAAACCGACTACGGCTTCGAGGCCGAAACCCGAGTGCCGATCCGCAACCCCGAGGAAAGCTATCGGATCACCGGCACCCGCGAGCCGATCACCCAGCGCCACCTGATCAATCGTTATTACCTGCCCTTCTCCCGGCGCTTTGGCTGCATGTACCCGGACAGCGGCATCCACCACATCATTTACAACTGCGCGACGCCCATGGAAGACGGGCGCCTGATGCTGGTCCAGTGGCTGTATCGCAACGACAGCGAGGAGCAATGCTCGACCCAGGAGCTGATCGACTGGGACGCGGCGATCACCGCCGAAGACCGAGACATTCTGGAAGCCACCGACTACGACGCCTGTGTCGACACTCGCCGCCGGGTGGAACTGCACATGCCGTCGGACAAGCCTGGCCTGGTGATTCGCCGGCAACTGCTGGGCCTGCTCGAAGCCCATGGCGAAAGCGAAGTGTTCCTCAGCCACTGAGTTCAGCGCCCCGGTACGCCGGGGCTTATCCGGTCGCTCATGACCCCAGGGGAGAGCGCTATGTTGATGCAAACCATAACTCCAGCCGACGCCCGGCCACAGGCGTTGCCCGGCACCGACAGCGTGGGTGTGCAAACGCCGCTGTTCGCCAACCAGGTGGAAAAAACCTACAGCAATGGCACCCAGGCCTTGAGCCGGGTGAAGCTGGCGATTCAGCGCGGCGAATTCGTCTCATTGCTCGGCCCTTCAGGCTGCGGCAAGAGCACCTTGCTGAAGATGTTCGCCGGCCTCGAACAACCCTCAGCCGGCCATGTGCGCTGGTGGGGCAAGGACAGCCCGGCCAGCCCAACGCAAGGGCAAAGCCTGGCCATGGTGTTCCAGGAGGCGACCCTGATGCCCTGGGCCCGGGTCAGCGACAACGTGCGCCTGCCCCTGGACCTGGCCGGCGTGCCCAAGGCCCAGAGCCAGCCCAAGGTCGACGCGGCCCTGGCCCTGGTCGGCCTGGACCGCTTCAGCCAGGTGTACCCACGAGAACTCTCCGGCGGCATGCAAATGCGCGCTTCCATCGCCCGGGCCCTGGCCACCGAGCCCAATCTGCTGCTGATGGATGAACCCTTCGGCGCCCTCGACGAGTTCACCCGCAACAAGCTCGACAGTGACCTGCGCCAGCTGTGGGCCAGCCGCGACCTGACCGTGGTGTTCGTCACCCACAGCATTTTCGAGGCGGTGTACCTGTCGTCGCGGGTGGTGGTGATGGGCGCGCGCCCGGGCCGGGTGATCGCCGACATCGAGATCGACGGCCCCCTGGAGCGAGACGAGGCCTACCGCACCTCCCCGGCCTTTATCGAGCAGTGCGCACGCCTGTCCCGGCTGTTGGCCCAGGCCAATGGCGACATTTGCTGACTCACTATGAGAGCCCAATCATGAGCCCATCCTTTACTCCCTGGTTGCGACACCCCACGGTGTTGCGCATCGTCTCGCCGCTGCTGCTCGGCGCCGTGTTGCTGAGCCTGTGGCAACTGGCCTGCGTGGCCTGGAAAGTGCCGGTGTACCTGGTGCCCTCTCCGGCCGACATCGGCCGCACCCTGGTCAGCGATGGCCCGATGTTGCTCGGTGCGTTGTGGATGACCTTGAAGATCACCTTCTTCTCGTTCGCCCTGGCGGTGCTGATCGGCACGTTGGCGGCCTTTGTCTTTGTGCAGAGCCGGGTGCTTGAAGCCAGCTTGTTTCCCTACGCGATCCTGTTGCAGGTCACGCCGGTGGTGGCGGTGGCGCCGCTGATCATCATCTGGTGCAGCAACACCACGCTGGCGTTGGTGATTTGCGCGACCCTGGTGGCGATTTTCCCGATCATCGCCAACACCGTACTCGGCCTGCGCAGCGTCAATCCCGGCTTGCTCAATCTGTTCCGCCTGAACCGTGCCAGCCGCTGGCAGGTACTACTGCGCCTGCGCATTCCCAGCGCCCTGCCGTGTTTTTTTGCCGGGCTGCGCATTGCCAGCGGGCTGGCGTTGATCGGCGCGGTGGTGGCGGAGTTCGTCGCGGGCACCGGGGGCACCGGCGCCGGGCTGGCGTACCAGATTCTCCAGGCCGGTTTCCAACTGAATATTCCAAGGCTGTTCGCCGCCCTGCTGCTGATCGCCCTGACCGGTGTCGCGCTGTTCAGCCTGATGGCCCTGCTGGCCCGGTTGAGCTTGCGCAACTGGCACGAAAGCGAACTCGGCTAACCCTTTGAGCCCGCCGCAGTCGCGGCGTATGGAGCCTCACATGACGTTTCAAAACAGCTGGCTGGTGCGCAATGCCAGCGCCATTCTCACCGGGTTGTCCGGCGCGGCGGCGCGCCATGCCGGGCCTGATATTCGCATCGTCGACGGGCGCATCGCCGCCATCGGCGCCCTGCAACTCCTGCCCGGGGAGCGCGTGCTGGATGCCACCGATTGCGTGGTCTACCCGGCGTGGGTCAATACCCACCATCACTTGTTTCAGTCGCTGCTCAAAGGCATTCCCGCAGGTATCGACCAGAGCCTGGGGGCCTGGCTGGGGGCCGTGCCCTATCGCTATCGCGGCCTGTTTGACGAGCAGAGCTTTCGCCTGGCCGCACGCATTGGCCTGGTTGAATTGGCGCGCTCCGGCTGCGCCACCGTCGCCGACCACCATTACCTGTACTTGCCGGGCATGGCCTTTGACAGTGCCGAGGTGCTGTTCGAGGAAGCCGAACGCCTGGGGCTGCGTTTTGTCCTGTGCCGGGGCGGCGCCACACAAGCACGACAAGCCGAAGGCAAGGCGGTGGCCGGGCCGGAAACACTGGAGCAGTACCTGAACGACGTTGAGCGCTTGGTGCGGCGTTACCACGACCCGGCCGCCGATGCCTGGCGACGGATTGTGATGGCGCCCACCAGCCCTCCCTACTCCATGCCGGCGGAACATCTGCGCGAAACCGCGCGGGTCGCCCGGAGATTGGGCATTCGCCTGCACAGCCATCTGAGCGAAACCGTCGAATATCAAAACGAGGTTCAGCAACGCCACGGCATGTCGCCGGTGGCGTTCTGTGCCGAGCAGGAGTGGCTGGGGCCGGACGTGTGGTTCGCCCATCTGGTGAAACTCGATGCCGAGGAAATCCAGATGCTCGGTGCCAGCGGCACGGGCATCGCCCATTGCCCGCAAAGCAATGGCCGCCTGGGCAGTGGCATCGCCGATGTGGTGGCCATGGAAGCCGCCGGGATGCAGGTGTCGATCGGCGTGGACGGCGCCGCCTCCAACGAGGCCTGCGACATGATCAGCGAAACCCACGCCGCCTGGCTGATGCAGCGGGCCAAAGCCGGCGAACGGAGCCGGCCGCGGTATGCCGGCGGCGACGAGGAAGGCGGTGCCCACGCGGCCACGGTAGAAGACGTGGTGCGCTGGGGTACCGCTGGCGGGGCCAAGGTATTGGGCTTGGACGCCGTGGGCAGCCTGCAGGTGGGCATGGCGGCCGACTTGGCGATTTACCGCCTGGACCAGCCGCGCTACTTCGGCCTGCACGACCCGGCAATCGGCCCGGTGGTAGGCGGCGGACGCCCGACCTTGCGCGCCATGCTCGTGGGCGGGCGGTTGACCGTCGACAACGACCAGTTGCCCGACCTCGACCTGGCCGAACTCGGCGCCCAGGCCCGGGATGCGGTGCGCCGCTTGCAGCAGGCCGCAGGAGTCCGCGCATGAGTTGGTCTGCCCTGCACGTGCGCAGCCTGCGCCTGGAAGCCGACGATGTGCTGGGGATCGAACTGGCCCCCGTCGACGCCGCGCCCCTGCCCTTCACCTGGGCCCCAGGCGCCCATGTCGACCTGCGCCTGGGCAACGGCGCGGTGCGCCAGTATTCGGTACTGAGCCTGCCGGAAGATGGCCACCTGTACCTGGGGATCAAGCGCGAGCCGGCCTCCCGGGGTGGCTCGCGCTGGCTGCACGAGCAACTGCGCCTGGGCGCGCAGATTGAAGTCAGTGCGCCACGCAATTTGTTCGCCCTGCAACCGGGCAGCGGGCCGGTGACGCTGGTGGCGGCGGGCATCGGTATTACGCCGTTGCTGCCGATGTATCGCCAATGCCTTGCCGAAGGACGTCCCGTGCGCTTGCTTTATTTCACCCGGGAGACACGCCAGGCGCCTTTCATCCAGCGCCTGGGCGCCGACGTCCAGTGGTACGGCGGCTTGCGCGCCGGGAAAATCGCCGAGCTGTTGGCCAGGCAATTTCCCGCGTGGCAGACCGAAGCGGGTTTGTACTGCTGCGGCCCGACCGGTTTCATGGATGCCGTCGAACAGGTGGCGCTCAAGTCGAACTGGCCGGCCACAGCCCTGTATCGCGAGCACTTCCAGGCCCAGCAGCCCGCGAACCCTGAGGCGCACAGCTTTTCACTGGAGCTGCGACGCAGTGGTTGTGAGGTTCAGGTGCAAACCGGTGAAAACCTGATCCAGGCTGCTTCGCGGGCCGGGGTCAATCTGGAATTTTCCTGTGGCATGGGCATGTGCGGCGCATGCGTGTGCCGGGTCCTTGAAGGCGAACCGGAGCACCGCGACGAATGCCTGAGTGACGCCCAGCGCCAAAGCGGTGAATGGATCGCGCCCTGCGTTTCCGGTAGTCGCGGCACACGCCTGGTGCTGGATGCCTGAGCGGTGGGGCATGAGGCCCGTTAAAGCGGGCCTGGTTGGGGGTCAGCGTGAGCATTGCAGCGGAGGGGGTAAATCCTGCGGGTTACTTCAGCGCTTTTACGACTCGAACGTCGATGGGAAAGCCATCCGCTCCGGCCAGTTTCTTCCACCCCACGTACTGAAAAACCCCTTTCGGATTGATGTAGTCGCCTCGTTCCACGGTTTCACCGCCCAGCACGGCGACGTACTTGTAGACGCCGCAGCTGCCGTCCGAACGACGCACGGTGTACACCACGTAGGGTTTGACGTATTGCGCGGCGCGGAAATGGCGGCCGCAGCCAAAATCGACTGTGATCATCAAGGTCTTCAGATTCGCCTCGCCATCCAGTTCGGCGTGCTGGTCGAGGTCGCCGATTTCGCCGACGTCGGTGAAGCCCAGGGAGCGAGCACGTTTGTATTCCGGGGAGTTCAGGTGCTCGGTCTGGGCCTGGCGGAAATGTTGATCCATCGCCTCGTCGTTTTCAGCACTGCCCTTGGCCACTGTGTCTTTGGCTTGGGAAACGACGTTTTCACAACGGGCGTAATCGGGGGAGCCGAGGCTTGGCTGGGCCAGGTTCTTGCGGTGTACCGTAATGGTTCGCAGAAAGCCCTGGATGTTGGGCAAGACATCCATGGCCATCTTGCGCCCGTTCTGTACATCGGTCACATCCCGCTGTAATTGCTGGCAATCGGAGAGGTAAGTTTTCCAGGCGTATTCCGGGGGTTCTTCCCAGTCGGCGAGTGCCGGGTTCATCACGACGGCGAAAGTGATTGCGCAGAATAAGCGCGAGGCTGGAGTGGCAGTGAGCATGTGTAGTCCATTACAGAGTTGAAGACAGTGGCGCGACGCTACTATTTTGCCATTTTGCTGTCCACTGGCAGCCTAAGGTAGGCCCCATTCCTGCGAACAAGGGTTGGGGTTCGGTGCAGAACATTATCAACTCTAATCAAACAGCCTATAGCGCAGTTCTTTGCCAAAGAAAATAGATACAAAATACAAAATAAACCCAGCCCACAGACTGACTTTCATTACGTCCCTAAATAGCTGTTTGCAAGAAGAACGATAGTGATTGACTACAGCACCAGATAACGTACCAACTGAGAGCAGAATCAACGACAGCGCTGGCGCAGCAACGCCAAAACCTTTGAATTCCAATAACTTTGAGTGAAAGCGATTTCCATAAGGCAGCACGAGATACTCACACCACATCGCATAACTGGCGATTGCTAAAAACATAAAGGAAATGAAACCGAGCACGATCGTTAATCGATTTTTATGCACCCGCGATACAGTTTTTTCTTTTGATTGATGCCTGGATTTTCTACATCCATAACAGACACCAATCTTAATCCCTCTTGTTCCTGTTTCATTTAGTGCGCCACAGCATCTGCATTTTCTTGCTATTGACTTAAATTTTCCACGAGCCATCCGTCCAAGCCCTTCGTTATGTATGACTCGTCATTAAATCCATTGCTGCAGTGCAGATCCGAGCAAGGTCAACCAAGGAAATTTGCCTCAAAACACGCTTTAGGACCAAACGACATAAAGCGAATAAAGGAAAATCGCAAAAAAAAATATGCCACCAGTGATCCACGGCGCTAACAACTTTTTCTTGAGATGAAGCGGTAATTTCTCGCAAAACTCAGGAATCAAAAACATTAAAGCAATTGAACAATTTCTAATAACTGTGCCTTGCAATCCTAAGCCTGACAAACCTTTTCGATTAATCGCAACAAATTTACTTTTTCCGAGATGCTTTTCAATTCGTTCAGTAAGCAGGTACGAAGATGCAAATATCCAGCGAAAGAAATAGACCTATCATTGCCACGAGCCCAACATACGCCAGAGTAAGCTCACTCATCACCTCCCCCCTTTTAAAAATTCACCAACAGCCAATCCAGCAGTATCAACAATAAAATCAAACGACCAAAATCCAAAAAATGAACATTGCGAACAATAAGAGCACACCAATAATCCACGGCACCAACAACTTCCACTTCAGATGCACCGGCAAATTTAGTAGCTCACCTTTTTCTATTAGGCCGCGTCTCTCACAGAGATCAGGAAACAAAAACATCAATGCTGTCGAACCGCTCCTGACCGTTTTACCTAGCAATCCCAAACCAGACAAAGCCTTACGATTACTTGCTACAAACTTGCTCCTATTCAGATACCCTTCTATTAATTCTGTAAATAAATAAGAGAACACATATATCCAGCAAGAGACCAGAAGAGAGGAAAAAATTATGAATATCCCGACACCTACCAACGGAATATCACTCAATGAAACAATGACTCACAAATTATTTTATTCGACGACCTGCATACGACACGACAGAGATTAATAATCATTAGAGGATTTTATCCTAAGTCATTTCTAGCCAGTAGTCTATTTGCACCCACCCAACCTACTTAACACACTTCACAAAGACCCCAAACACAATAAAAGCAATACTTAATAGCCAGAACCCCCCCCACGAGATCACTAGCATCCTTTTTAAAGCTTTCGGAAATCGTTCGACTTCAGCAGCATTGACGATACCTCGCCTCACGGAAATCCCCGGCATAATCAAAACCATAGTGAGAACCCCACTACGCATAAACTTCCCAAAAACCCCCATATTAGAAAATGCGGCTTTATTAACGCTCACAAAATGACTATTACACAAAAACGCTTCCGCTTTTTCGGTATGAACTTGCACAACATAAATCAACCACACCATCAAAAGCAAAAGTGGACTCAGTATTATTAAAAATATCAAACCGATGTGAACGTCATTCATTGCTCTATTTTTCCATAGAGATATTCACCAATATACTCACCTGCCATTTCGCCTATCTTCCCTCCTTCGATCCCACCCCATACACCGCCAACTACGCCGCACGCGAGTGCGCCAGGCCCGCTACTTGCAATACCCAACACTAATACGCACGCAAAAGTGGTTGCATGCCCCCCAAGGTTTCCTCCAACGGCTCCACCAACAAGGCTTACCGCCAAAGAAGAACCCTCAACATACTTCGCCCTCGTACACTCATCCTCCCGCCCCAACGCACATGCCTGTTTGATCTTCAGACCCGCAGAGGTAACCTCCAACGCAGTACCGATGTAGACTCCCCGCTTGATCAACTTCGCCGCCCTGGCCACGCCACTGACCTTCTGCGCATAGCCGGCAATCTCGCCAGTACTCATGTACCTTTTGGTCGAAATCCCCAACATTCGTTTGATCGAACCTTGGGAACGCAATCCCGAGCCGTAAGAGGCAACATTGTCCAGCTGCTTCTCCAACTTGATGAATAACCTGGCGCGTTCGCTGTAGAACCTGTCTCTGGCTGTAATAGATCCGCTGCGCAGATAGTTCTCATGGGCCTGTTCGATTTCCTCTAGCGTTGCCTTGATCGCGGCCATGTATTTGCTCCACCCATCACTGACAGCCCCGGCGCCGATAGCGCCATAGTCGAGTACTTCCTGCAGCAGTTCGAAGTTGTCGAGAAAGAAGTCGTCGGCGTCGACCTGATTAGTCAGCAGGGCGATGTGAATATCCCTGGCTTTGCTCATCAAGTACGCCTCTTGATGGGTACTGGATGAGGTAGTCACATCACCGATGATCACTAATTCACCCGCCAACACAGCAGTGTTGGCGATATGGCTGTTGAGTGCATCAAACTTGGTTCTTGCAACCCCGGTCAGTCGCAGTTCGGCCTTGAGGGATTCGAAAGACTGGGTTCGTGAGTTGATAAACGCTAGAGGCTCTGACATCTACGCCTCACGAATATCTTTTATTGCTAATGCGATCCCAGCCACCCGCGATGTTGCCGCCGCCTGCACCATCGCTTCGTTTTTGCTGGATGTACACGGTTTTAATGCGGCCGTAATTCAGTTGCACGATTTCAACGGGAATGCCGACTGCGGCATTTTGCGTGTAATCGGCGATGATGACTTCCTCTAGCACAATCTCGTAGTACTTGAGCTTGTCGGTACCCGCCCGGCTAAGCACCAAGGTGACCTCTTTCAGGTGCTCACCGGCGCAACTGGCTTCCATCAGTTTGCAGCTGGATTTGTCCAGCGTTTTGGTAAACGTGAAATGGCTCAGGGTTGTCCGGCCGGCGGTAGCGCCACCGGCAGAGCTGGCGGTGGCTGAGGTGCTTTGATAAGTGCTAAAACTGTAGCCACTCACTTCGATCCAGTTACGGTATTTTTCATCCAGCGCTTCGCCCGGAATACCTTCAATTTTGATAAAAGCGTCGAACGCCATAAAACCGCTCCTTGGCAGTGGTTGGTTTTTTTAAGGGAGCAGGAAATCTACGCCGTTCGGGATCAGCGTTGACTCATTCAGACATCGCCAAAAAACAGGATCAGATGTTTCCGATTCTGGTTTGGCAGTCGGATGTAGGACGCTTCCGCGCACCAACCATTGGAGTGGGTTTGGGGTGCAGTTTCAGTAGGGGTGGTGGCTGGTCTGGCGCATTCGCGAGCAGGCTCGCTCCCACAGGGAATACGTCAGCGGATCTGCTCCGTAGAATTGCTCACGGTTCTGATGCTTCTTCTCACCTGTAATGCTTGCTATACATCCCCCATCGACAAGCCCCTCCGGGCTTGAGGCCAGTGAGTGAACGCCCCCGCCTCACTCATCTAGACTTAACGGATAGTCGTAGGCAGAACCGAGCACGTCGCTTTGGTGCAGTTCGATCAATAGCGGCGTGGCAAGCTGCCCTTTATGCCCAGTAGAGGTGCGGCGAAGACCGTGCCGGGCACAACAAGATGCCCGCCAAGGGTGCCCTGGCCACCGGCCTGAAATCCACGATACCGTGACGTGGTGTGAATGCCGCAGCCGACACTTTCGGACGACCGACGACCTTCTGGTTTGTCCGTGACCGTGAGGATTGCTGAATGCCTGATGAGTTGTTGCACCTGCCTGTGGTCAACAGTCTGCTGGAGCGCCATAAGGGCACCCCGGGTGCGCTGTTGCCCATTCTTCATGATCTTCAGGAGCGCATCGGTTACGTCCCCGATGCCGCCGTCCCCGAGATTGCCCATGCCCTCAACCTGAGCCAGGCCGAGGTTCGTGGGGTGATCAGTTTTTACCATGACTTCCGTACCGCACCGCCCGCGCGACATATCCTGCGGCTGTGCCGGGCTGAGTCGTGCAAGAGCCGTGGTGCCGAGGATCTCGCTGCGCAGTTGCGCGAGCGGCTGCAACTGGATGATCACGGTAGCAGTGCCGATGGCAGCATCAGTTTGCGTCCGGTGTATTGCCTGGGTGCCTGCGCCTGTTCGCCAGCGCTGGAGTTGGACGGCCGGGTGCATGCGCGGCTCAGTGCCGAGCGTCTGGATGCCTTGCTTGATGCTTGCCGGGAGGACGCTTGATGCCGACTCTTTATCTGCCTTGTGATTCGCTAGCCCGTGCCGTGGGGGCCGATGAGGTGGCGACAGCCCTAATCACTCAGGCCCACGAACGCAATTTTCCGCTGGAGTTGCAGCGCACCAGTTCGCGCGGGCTGTATTGGCTGGAACCGTTGCTGGAAGTGGACAGCCCACAAGGTCGTATCGGCTTCGGCCCGCTGACGGCTGCTGATGTGCCATCGGTGCTCGAAGCGCTGAAAGGCGATCCATCCGCTCATCCACTGGCCTTGGGCCTGGTGGAGGAGTTGACGTATCTGAAGACGCAACAACGCCTGCTGTTCGCTCGCGCCGGTATCACCCGGCCGCTGTCGCTGGACGATTATCAAGCCCATGGCGGTTTCGAAGGGTTAACGAGGGCAGTTGCCATCGGCGGCGAGCAAACTGCGACTGCGGTGTTCGACTCAGGCCTGCGTGGCCGGGGCGGTGCGGCCTTCCCTGCCGGGATCAAATGGCGCACGGTGCGCGCGACCGAAGCGGCGCAAAAGTACATTGTGTGCAATGCCGACGAAGGCGACTCCGGCACCTTCGCCGACCGCATGTTGATGGAAGGCGACCCTTTCCTGCTGATCGAAGGCATGGCCATCGCGGGAATAACCGTCGGCGCCACCTTCGGCTACATCTATGTGCGTTCGGAATATCCCGATGCCGTGGCCACACTACGCGCCGCGCTAAACATCGCCCAAACCGCCGGTTACCTCGGCGCCAATGTCGGCGGCAGCGGCCTGGCCTTTGATATGGAAGTACGTGTCGGTGCCGGTGCTTACATCTGCGGTGAAGAAACCGCGCTCCTGGACTCCCTCGAAGGCAAGCGCGGGATCGTCCGCGCCAAGCCGCCGATTCCTGCCTTGAAGGGTTTGTTCGGCCAACCAACCCTGGTGCACAACGTGCTGACGTTGGCCTCGGTGCCGCTGATTCTGGCCAAGGGTGCGCAGTTCTATCGCGATTACGGCATGGGCCGTTCCCTGGGCACCATGCCTTTCCAATTGGCGGGCAACATTCGTCACGGCGGTCTGGTGGAACGGGCCTTTGGCCTGACCCTGCGGGAACTGGTGGAAGACTACGGCGGAGGCACCGCCAGTGGCCGGCTGCTGAAAGCCGCTCAGGTGGGTGGCCCGCTCGGCGCCTGGGTGCCGCCGTCGCAATTCGACACGCCACTGGATTACGAGGCATTCGCCGGTATCGGCGCAATGCTGGGTCACGGTGGCGTGGTGGTGGCGGACGATACGCTGGACATGGCCCACATGGCGCGCTTCGCCTTGCAGTTCTGCGCCGAGGAATCCTGTGGCAAGTGCACACCGTGCCGCATCGGTTCGACTCGCGGCGTCGAGGTGATCGACCGAATGCTGGCCGCGCCGGACCAGAGTGGTCGCGATGAACAGGCGCTCATCCTCAAGGACCTGTGCGACACGATGCAATACGGTTCGCTGTGCGCGCTGGGCGGCATGGCCCCCTTCCCGGTGGTCAGCGCCCTCAAGTACTTCCCTGCCGACTTCGGTCTGCAAGCCTCGGAGGCCGAGCAATGATTACTCTCTTCGACCCGAAAACAGACATTGACCTGGGTACGCCGGCCCGCGACAGCGACGTGCAAGTCACCCTGAGCATCGATGGCCGCAGCATCAGCGTGCCCGAAGGCACTTCGGTGATGCGCGCTGCTGCGTTGCTGGGCACCACCATTCCCAAACTCTGTGCCACCGACAGCCTGGAAGCCTTCGGCTCCTGCCGCATGTGCCTGGTGGAGATCGACGGCATGCGCGGTTATCCGGCTTCCTGCACCACGCCGGTCAGCGAAGGCATGACCGTCCACACCCAGACGCCGAAGCTCGCGACCCTGCGGCGCAACGTCATGGAGTTGTACATTTCCGATCACCCGCTGGATTGCCTGACCTGCTCGGCCAACGGCAACTGCGAGCTGCAAACCGTGGCCGGTCAGGTCGGCCTGCGGGAGGTGCGTTACGGCTATGAAGGCGACAACCATTTGGCCGACGTGAAGGACACGTCCAACCCCTATTTCGATTACGACCCGAGCAAGTGCATCGTCTGCAACCGCTGCGTGCGCGCCTGCGAAGAAACCCAGGGCACTTTTGCCCTGACGATTACCGGGCGCGGGTTTGAATCCCGTGTTTCGGCTGCTGGTGGGGATAACTTCCTCGATTCGGAATGCGTGTCCTGCGGCGCCTGTGTGCAAGCCTGCCCTACCGCGACGCTGATGGAAAAAAGCGTGGTCGAACTGGGCCAGCCCGAGCGCAGCGTGATCACCACCTGTGCCTATTGCGGCGTGGGCTGCTCGTTCCGTGCCGAGATGAAAGGCGACCAACTTGTACGCATGGTTCCGGACAAGAACGGTCAGGCCAACCACGGCCACTCTTGCGTCAAAGGACGCTTTGCCTGGGGCTATGCGACCCACCCGGATCGCATCACCAAGCCGATGATCCGCAAGCACATCAACGACCCGTGGCAGGAAGTCAGCTGGGATGAAGCGGTGACTTATGCCGCCAGCGAGTTCCGTCGCCTGCAACAGAAATACGGTCGCGATTCGATTGGCGGGATCACCTCCAGCCGCTGCACCAACGAAGAAACCTATCTGGTGCAAAAACTGGTGCGTGCGGCGTTCGGCAACAACAACGTCGACACCTGTGCGCGGGTTTGTCATTCGCCGACCGGTTATGGCTTGAAGCAAACGTTGGGGGAATCTGCCGGCACCCAGAGTTTCGACTCGGTGATGAAGGCCGACGTGATCCTGGTGATGGGCGCCAACCCCAGCGACGCTCACCCGGTGTTCGCCTCGCAGCTCAAACGCCGTTTGCGTGAAGGGGCGCGGCTGATTGTTATCGATCCACGACGCATTGATCTGGTGGACACGGTGCATGCCCGCGCTGAACTGCATTTGGCTCTGCGCCCTGGCACCAACGTCGCCATGCTCAATGCGTTGGCCCACGTCATCGTGACTGAAGGTTTGCTCAAACAAGACTTCATCAACGCCCGTTGTGAGCCTGGTGATTTCGCCCAGTGGAGCGATTTTGTCAGCCGTGCGGAGAACTCGCCGGAAGTGCTCGGCCCCATCTGCGGCGTACCCGCTGCCGATATCCGTGCCGCTGCGCGTTTGTACGCCACTGGCGGCAACGCGGCGATCTACTACGGTTTGGGCGTCACCGAACACAGCCAAGGCAGTACTTCGGTGATGGGCATCGCCAACCTCGCCATGGCCACCGGCAACATCGGCCGCGAGGGCGTGGGCGTGAACCCGTTGCGGGGGCAAAACAACGTGCAGGGCTCCTGTGACATGGGCTCTTTCCCTCACGAGTTGCCCGGCTACCGGCACGTCTCCAACGAGGTGGTACGAGCGCAGTTTGAACAGGCCTGGAACGTCACCCTGCAACCCGACCCGGGATTGCGTATCCCCAATATGTTCGAGGCAGCCTTGGGTGGCAGCTTCAAGGGCTTGTATTGCCAGGGCGAAGACATCGCCCAGAGCGATCCGAATACCCAGCACGTCACCGCGGCGCTGTCGGCCATGGAATGCATCGTAGTGCAGGACATTTTCCTCAACGAAACCGCCAAGTTCGCCCACGTGTTCCTGCCGGGCAGTTCGTTCTTGGAAAAGGACGGTACTTTCACCAACGCCGAACGGCGGATCTCGCGGGTGCGCAAGGTCATGGACCCGCTAGGCGGCAAGGCTGACTGGGAAGGCACCGTGGCCCTGGCCAATGCCTTGGGTTACCCGATGAGCTATCAGCATCCATCGCAAATCATGGATGAAATCGCCAGCCTGACGCCGACTTTCACCAACGTCAGCTACGCCGAACTGGATCGCCACGGCAGCCTGCAATGGCCGTGCAACGCGGCGGCACCCGACGGCACGCCGACCATGCACATCGAGGAATTCGTGCGCGGCAAGGGACGCTTCATGCTCACCGGCTACGTGCCGACCGAGGAGAAGGTCAACGCTCGCTATCCGCTGCTGCTCACCACCGGACGCATCCTTAGTCAGTACAACGTCGGCGCGCAAACCCGGCGTACCGACAACGTTGCCTGGCATGACGAAGATCGCCTGGAAATCCATCCGACCGACGCCGAGAGCCGTGGCATCAACGAAGGCGACTGGGTCGGCATCGGCAGCCGCGCCGGGCAGACCGTGTTGCGGGCGCGGATCACCGAACGGGTCGCGCCGGGCGTGGTGTACACCACGTTCCACTTCCCGGAATCGGGGGCCAACGTGATCACCACCGACAACTCCGACTGGGCCACCAACTGTCCGGAGTACAAGGTCACCGCCGTGGAAGTCAGCCGCGTTTATCACCCTTCGGAGTGGCAGAAGCGCTTCCAGGAGTTCAGCGATGAGCAGCATCGGTTGCTGAAAGAACGTCGGCACCCCGAGAAAGCCGAGGTGCGTAAATGAGTACCGATAACCTGATCAAGATGGCCAACCAGATTGGCCAATACTTTGCGACGCAACCGGACCAGGAACAGGCAGTGCTAGGCGTGCGTAATCATCTGCAAATGTTCTGGGCGCCAAGCATGCGCAAGGAATTGTTGGCGTGGCAGACGGAGCATAAAGGGGCGGACTTGCATCCGTTGGTGCAGGCGGCGGTGAGTGGGGCGGGTTGGGAGGCCTAAACCTGGCCGTTCCCGACTGAACAGCTAAACAACTGTGGGAGCGAGCCTGCTCGCGATAGCGGTGTATCAGTCAGCTCACATGCTGAATGTTGCGCAGCCATCGCGGGCAAGCCCGCTCCCACAGGGCCTGCGTCGTTCACGAGTGTTGTGACCGGCTCATAGCAGGTGCTGGGAGATCAATTTGGAGACCTCGACCATCGAGGTCTTGCCGGTGAACTCGAACTTTACTTTCCCCAGCGACGAAAAATAGATTTCCAGTTCGGAATCCAGATCAAACGTCCCCGAGGTTCCACCCTAAACACGACTTCAGGGCATTCGGCCTCCCTTACTTGTCGCCACCTGTTACCCGCACCGCACTCTCGATGGCCCGCACGCTGATTGCCGCAAAGATCGCTGTCAGCAGCACGCCGTTGAACCCCAGCAGTATCGCCAGCAGCCGCGACAGCGCCTGCTTCGGCACGAGTTCGCCATAGCCGATGGTCAGGCCGGTCACGAAGCCGAAGTAGATCCCGTCGAACGGCTGCCAACCTTCCAGGTAGCTGATGATCAGGCCAAACGTGACGATGACGACCAGCATGGTGGAAAGGATCGGCCAGACGATTCGAAGGTAATAACCAACGGCTTTATAAAACTCTCGACGGATGTGCGACGTAGGAGCGAGCTTCATGTCATGGGCTTCCTGAGGTTTGCCTGGGCGGCAGGCGTTTTGGCACCCCAACAGCTTGGCACAGGATTGGAAATCTGATGGCCGGACCAACGGAGCATGGCCAATGCGCCACAGGGTTTACGCTGAAATGACCCGACACCGGAGAACTCCCATGCTCAAGCACTTGCTCGCGCCGCTCCTGTTCGCCGTGGTCGTGGCCATCAGCGGGTCGTCCTGCCACGACACTCGCCAGGATGAACAGGCGAGTCCGCCCGTCAATGGTGGCAGTGGCAGGATCATCCCTCCCCAGCAACGCATGCCCTCGACCATGCCTCGGCCGAGGATGTAGCGGTCAGTTGGCTTCGCTTTCGCGGATCAGTTTTTTGTTGATCTTGCCGACGCTGGTCTTGGGGATTTCGGCGACGAATTTGAACTGTTTGGGGATCGCCCATTTGTTGATGCGCCCGCCATCGACGAAGGCTTGCAGGTGGGTTTCCAGGATTTTGCGATCGAGGAATTGACCCGGCTCGCTGACGACCATCGCCATCGGGCGTTCGCCCCATTGTTCGTCGACGATGCCCACCACCGCGACCGACATCACCGCCGGGTGCTGGCTGATCAGGCTTTCCAGTTCCAGGGAGCTGATCCACTCGCCGCCGGTCTTGATCACGTCCTTGATGCGGTCCTTGATTTCCACGCCGCCCAATTCATCTATCGACGCCATGTCGCCGGTGTGCAGCCAGCCGTTATGCCAGAGTTCGGCGCCCTTCTCCTTGTCTTTCAAATAACCTTGGGTCAGCCACGGTGCGCGCACCACGATTTCGCCGAGAGATTCGCCGTCGTGAGCAACGTCGTTGCCTTCGGCGTCGATGATCTTCAGGTCGACCATGGGCACCGTCGTGCCGGTCTTGATGCGGATCGGCAGTTGGGCTTCGGCGGATAGCTTGAGGTCTTCGTCGCGCAGGTAGGTCAGGCACAGCAACGGGCAGGTTTCCGACATGCCGTAACCGGCGTGTACCACCATGCCTTTGTTGCTGGCTTCATGGGCGATACCGAGGGTCAGCGCGCTGCCGCCGAGGAGCACTTTCCAGCCGTCGAAACGTGCCTGCTTGCCTTCCTCACAGTTGAGGATCATTTGCAGGATGGTCGGCACACAGTGCGAGAACGTGACCTTCTCTTCGCGATAGAGGCGCACCAGGCTGTTGGGTTCGTAGCGGCCGGGGTAAACCTGCTTGATGCCCATCAGGGTCGCGACGTACGGCACGCCCCACGCATGCACGTGGAACATCGGTGTGATGGGCATGTACACGTCGTCGGAGCGCAGCAGTGGCTGGCCCTGATAAACGCCCAACGTGCCGACGGCATTCAGGGTGTGCAGGACCAATTGCCGATGGGTGAAGTACACGCCCTTCGGGTCGCCGGTGGTGCCTGTGGTGTAGAACAGGGTGGCGACCGAGTTCTCGTCGAAATCAGGGAAGGCGTATTGCTCGGATGCCTCGGACAGCAAATGCTCGTACTCGCCGAGCACCGGCAGTGAAGTGCTGGCCGGCGTTTCGTCGGTGAGCTGAAGGTAACCTTTGACAGTGGTCAGCCGCCCGTGAATCTGCTCCACCAGCGGCAGGAAATCATCATGCACCAGCACCAGATCATCTTCAGCGTGGTTCATGGTGTAGAGCACTTGTTCCGGCGACAGGCGAATGTTCACCGTGTGCAGTACCGCGCCGATCATCGGCACGGCGAAGAAGCATTCCAGATAACGGTGGCTGTCCCAGTCGAGCAGCGCCACGGTGTCGCCGGCCTTCACGCCGGCCGCCGTCAGCGCGTTGGCCAGACGGCGAATGCGCTTGTTCAGCGTCTGGTAGCTGTAGCGCAGTTTGTCGGCGTAGACGATTTCCCGACCCGGCTCGTAGCGCACGCCGGACAGCAGCAATTGCTTGATCAGCAGTGGGTAGGCGTAGGCGCCATCGGCGGGCGGAATTATTTTTGTCGCCATCATGTTGGGGTTCCTTGTCCTTTCAGAACTGATCGGCTTGCAACGCGAACAGGCATTCACTGCCAGCTTTGGCCGATGCGCTCAACGAATGAATTCGCGGCAGCAAACGGGCGTAGTAGAAGCGTGCGGTGGCCAGTTTGCTGACGTAGAAGTCGTCCGTTGAATGAGTGCTCATGGCGGCTTTGGCCATGCGCGCCCACATGTAGGCGTAGGCGGTGTAGCCGAATACGTGCAGGTACTCGACCGAGGCCGCGCCGATTTCATTCGGGTTACTTTGCGCGCGGTCGAGCAGCCACGCGGTCAGTTCGTCGAGGGTGTCGACGGCGGCGTTCAGCGGCTTGGTGAACTCACCGAGATCGGCGCAGGCATTGGCGGTGAAGTTGCGGATTTCCGAAGCGAATAAACGGTAGAGCGCCCCGCCGCTGCCGACGATCTTGCGCCCGGCCAGGTCCAGGGACTGGATGCCGTTGGTGCCTTCGTAGATCTGCGTGATGCGCACGTCGCGCACCAGTTGCTCCTGGCCCCACTCGCGGATGTAGCCGTGGCCGCCGAACACCATCTGGCCGTGCAAGGTGGTTTCCAGGCCCATGTCGGTAAGGAACGCCTTGGCCACCGGCGTCAGCAGCGACACCAATTCCTGAGCGCGGTTACGGGTGACTTCATCTTCGCTGAACTTGGCGCTGTCCAGTTGCAGCGCGACGTAACTGGAGAAGGCACGACCGCCCTCGTTCAGGGCTTTCATGGTCAGCAGCATGCGTCGCACATCGGGGTGGACAATGATCGGGTCGGCGGTTTTTTCCTTGAACTGCGCACCGGTCGGCGCACGGCTTTGCAGGCGATCACGCGCGTAGGCCACAGCGTTCTGGTAGGAGCGCTCGCCCTGCGCCAGACCTTGAATACCCACGCCCAGACGCTCGTAATTCATCATGGTGAACATCGCCGCCAGGCCTTTGTTCGGCGCGTCGACGATCCAGCCCGTGGCGCCATCGAAGTTCATCACGCAAGTGGCGGATGCCTTGATGCCCATCTTGTGTTCGATGGAACCGCAGGACAGCGCATTGCGTTCGCCCAGTGAACCGTCGTCGTTGACCAGCACTTTCGGCACCAAAAACAGCGAGATGCCTTTCGGGCCTGCTGGTGCATCCGGCAGTCTCGCCAGCACCAGATGGATGATGTTCTCGGTCAGGTCGTGCTCGCCACCGGTGATGAAGATCTTGCTGCCGCTGACTTTGTAGCTGCCGTCGGCCTGGGGCTCGGCGCGGGTGCGGATCAGGCCGAGGTCGGTGCCGGCATGGGCTTCGGTCAGGCACATCGAACCGGTCCAGGTGCCGGCGTACATGTTCGGCAGGTACTTGGTTTTCAGTGCTTCGCTGGCGTGGGCGTTGATCGACAGGCAGGCGCCCGCCGTCAGCATCGGGTACAGGCCGAACGACAGGCTGGCCGAGTTGACCATTTCTTCGACCTGCGCCGAAATGACCTTGGGCATGCCCATGCCGCCAAACTGTGGATCACCGCCGACACCGACCCAACCGCCCTCGGCGAACGCTTGATAGGCCTCGGCAAAACCGTCCGCTGCGCCGACCACGCCGTTGTTCCAGGTGCAGCCTTGTTCGTCGCTGGCGCGGTTCAGCGGCGCGATCACTTCACCGCTGATCTTGCCGGCCTCTTCGAGAATGGCGGCGGCGGTTTCTTCGTCGATCACTTCGGCCAGGCCCGGCAGTTTGGCCCACAACCGGGACACCTGGAAAACCTCGTTGAGTACGAAGCGCATGTCGCGCAAAGGAGCTTTGTAGTCAGACATTGTTGGCTTACTCGGAAGTGGTCAGGGCATGCGGCACGCCCGGACGTTCAGTGGATTCGGTGGTTTCGGCCTGCATGACGGGCGCGGTTTGCGGCACCCGTTCACGCAGCAGGAAGTACGACAGGGCCGGGATCAGAATCAGCGCGCCGAGCATGTTCCACAGGAACATGAAGGTCAGCAGGATGCCCATGTCGGCCTGGAACTTGATCGGCGACCAGACCCAGCACACCACGCCCGCCGCGAGGGTGATGCCCACCAACCCGACCACCCGGCCGGTGAACGACACGGCATTGCGGTAAGCCTGGGACAGCGGCAAGCCCTGACGCTGGAAGTGCAATTGCACGCTGAGCAGGTACAAGGCGTAGTCGACGCCGATGCCCACGCCGAGGGCGATCACCGGCAACGTCGCGACTTTGACGCCGATGCCCATGGCGACCATCAGCGCTTCGCAGAGAATCGAAGTCAGCACCAGCGGCAACAGCGCCACCAGCGTGGCGCGCCAGCTGCGGAAGGTGATCAGGCAAAACAGCGTCACCGCCGCATAGACGTACAGCAGCATGGTGCGATTGGCTTCGCGCACGACGATGTTGGTCGCCGCCTCGATGCCCGCCGTGCCGGCCGCCAACAGGAACTGGCGATCCTCGGTGCTGTTTTCCTTGGCGAACTTGTCGGCAATCGCCACCACCGCGTCCAGCGTTTCGGCCTTGTGGTCCTTGAGGAAGGTGATCACCGGCATCAGCGAGCAGTTGTTGTTGAACAGCTCCGGCGAGTTGACCGAGGCTTGCTGCGCGGCGTAATTGAGTACGTCCTGGTTGCGCTGGATGCTGTTGAGCTTGGGGTTGCCTTCGTAGGTACCGGCCGTGATCTGCCGCACGGCGTTGACCAGCGAGGTGGTCGCCTGCACGCCCGGATACTGTTGCAGTTCCCAGGCCAGACGATCGGCGAGCACCAGCGTTTTATAGTTGAGGCAGCCTTCCGGCGCGGTCTTGATCATCACCGCGAACAGGTCGCTCGACAGCGCGTAATGCTGGGTGATGTAGGCGTTGTCGCGGTTGTAGCGCGAGTCGGCGCGCAGTTCCGGCGCACCGCTTTCCAGGTCGCCGATTTTCAGGTTGAGGCTGACCATGAAACCGCCGACGCCCATCAGCACCGCGACCAATA
This sequence comes from Pseudomonas azerbaijanoccidentalis, assembly GCF_019145495.1. Classification (GTDB taxonomy): domain Bacteria; phylum Pseudomonadota; class Gammaproteobacteria; order Pseudomonadales; family Pseudomonadaceae; genus Aquipseudomonas; species Aquipseudomonas azerbaijanoccidentalis. The sequence continues at coordinate 587,598 of NZ_JAHSTU010000002.1, forward strand.
CCGCGCCGGTCGCCCACTTGGCAGTGGTGAAGCGGTCGAGCAGATCCCACAAGCGTCCGAAGCCTTTATGCTTTTCGGCACGGGTGTCGATTTTCAGTGCGCGCTCGGCAGCCTTGGCGCCAACACCGACGTACGACAATGCCACCGGCATCAACAACAGCGAGGTGAAGATCAGCACCGCGACGCCGATGCTGGCGGTGATCGCCAAGTCCTGGATCACCGGAATGTCGATCAGCATCAACACCGCAAAACCCACGGCATCGGCCAGCAACGCGGTGACGCCAGCAATGAACAAACGGCGGAAGGTGTAGCGCGCGGCGATTAGTTTGTGGGTGCCGCGGGCGATGTCCTGCATGATGCCGTTCATCTTCTGCGCGGCGTGGGACACGCCGATGGCGAAGATCAAAAACGGCACCAGCACCGAGTACGGATCGATGGCGTAACCCAGCCAGGCGACGATGCCCAGTTGCCAGACCACCGCGATCAGCGAGCAGCCGACCACCAGCAATGTGCTGCGTACGCAGCGGGTGTAGGCGTAGATGATTGCCAGCGAAGTGATCACCGCCAGGCCGAAAAACATCATCACTTGAATCAGGCCGTCGATCAGGTCGCCCATCAGTTTGGCGAAGCCGATCACCCGCACCTTGTACTGGCCCTTGCCCTCTTCCCAGGTCTTGCGCGCGGCGCTGTCACCGGCGAATTCGATCTTGTCGCGCAACTGCTCTTCGAGCATCTGCGAGAAAGCGTGGTAGTTGATGGGTTGGCCACCGGCGGCGGCTTTGTCCAGCAGTGGCACGATCAGCATGGTCGATTTGAAGTCGCTGGCCACCAGGCTGCCGACCAATCCGGCACGGGAGATGTTCTGGCGCAGTTGCTCTATTTGCTCAGGTTGCCCCGAATAGGTGTCGGGCATCACCGGGCCACCCTGGAAGCCTTCCTCGGTGACTTCGGTCCAGCGTACGGCCGGGCTCCACAGCGATTTCATCCATGCGCGGTCGACGCCTTCGGTGAGGAACAGTTGATCGTTGACCTGTTTGAGCACGTCGAGGTAAGCCGGGTCGAAAATATCGCCTTGGGTGTTCTCGACCACCACGCGCACTGAGTTGCCCAAGCCCCGCAGCGACTGGCGGTTTTCCAGGAAGTTCTGGATGTAGGGCTGGCTCTGCGGGATCATTTTTTCGAAGCTGGGGCGCAGCTCAAGGCGCGTCACGGCCATGAAGCCCAGCACCACGGTCGCCAGCGCCATCAGCAGCATGAACAGCGGGCGGTAGATGAACACCAGTCGTTCGAGGAGGTTGCCGGAGTGCTGGTCGAAATCGCGCAGCTCGCGGATCACCGGCATGGCGTCTTGTTTGATATTGCCCATGTCTGGGTTCTCGCTCTTAGGGTTCGAGGGCTAGCGTCTGGGCGCCACGGCTGCCCGCGACCACCAACGCGCCAGCGGCGGACAGGGTGGCAGCGGAAACCGGTGTCCGTGCGGGCTTCTGCACCAGATGCAATTGCGCGCCAGTGCCCTGGCTGACCAGCATCTGCCCACCCTGAGTGAACAAGCGGTAATTGCCGGCGGCATCGATCAGGCCTGCGGTGACGCTGACGTGCAGGCCGGTCTCCAGCGCAGTCCAGTGCTGTCCGCCATCGATGCTGCGCAACACGTTGCCGCGCAGGCCGTAGACCAGCACTTCGCCGGGCTTGCCGAGCACGCCGAAAAAGCTGCCCTGATAAGGCGTCGGCACGGCGGTGAAGCGTTGGCTGTTGTCATCCCATTTGAGCAACAGGCCTTGCTCGCCAGCGATGTATAAGGCGTCGCCCGTGAAGGCGATGGCCTTGAGGTGGAAACCCTGGGGGTTGTCGGTGCGGTCCTGGTAAGGCGTCCAGTTTCGGCCACCGTCTTCGGTGCGCAGGATCAGGTTGAACACGCCGACCACATAGCCCACTTTGTCGTTGGCGAACCAGACGTCGAGCAACGGTTTGTCCGCGCCCTGTTCGGCGAGTCGTTGGCCTTCCATGGCCAACTGGGGCCATTGCTCATTGCCCGGCTGGGCGTTGGCCAGCTCGGTGTAATGCTTGGCCAGCAACGCGCCGATCTGGCGGCCGTCGAGTTGCTTTTGCCAGGTCGCGCCGGCGTCGCTGCTGTGCAGCACGACGCCGTCATTGCCCACCGCCCAGCCCTGGGTGGCGGTCGGAAAATTTACTGCCGTGAGGTCGGCACTGGCCGGCACGGCGGCCTGCTGCCAATGCTTGCCCGAATCATCGGAGAACAGAATATGGCCGCGCTGGCCGACGGCGATCACGCGCTCACCGGCGCGGGCCATGCCGGATAACGGGCTGTTGATGGCCAAGGCACTGGCTTTGGCGGGCAAGTCCAGCACATCGACATAATCGGTCGCGTGGCTAACGCCCTGCATGATGCCGAGCACAACGCCGAGCGCCAGCTGCAAACAATTTTTATACGAACACATACCGCGTCCTCTTCGGAAAACCGCGCCGGGACACACGTCCGTGTGCCTGACGTTCATGCCGTCTGTGGGAGCGAGCCTGCTCGCGATGGTCGTCAACGATGACGCGGGGCGTCTGGTTCCCCGCGGTGTTCTTGAGTCCATCGCGAGCAGGCTCGCTCCCACAGTGGATCGTGGCTTAGCGAATACCGGCGCCGGCCAGGGACTCCGACGACCACTGCGCCTTGGAGAGCGGATCGATGTACTTGATGCCGCCATACGGGCCGACGACGCCGTTGATGCTGTACGAGCCACCGACCAGGTCGTAGATCATGAAGGGCGTGGAGTCCGGCACTTGCTTGTCGTAGCTCTGGCTGAGGAAGGCGAAGGAGCCGCGATAGAGCTGACCACGTGCGTCGTATTGATCCGAGGCCAGAGCGGTCCAGCTGTCTTCGTCGAGGTAGAAGCGGCGCTTGGCGTAGATGTGGCGAGCGCCGGCCTTGAGGGTGCCTTCGACGACCCAGACGCGGTGTTTTTCCCAACGTACGAAGTCCGGTGCCAGGTGATTGGCGCTGGTCAGCGATTTAGGGTCCTGGGCGTAGGTCAGCTTGTAGGTGTTGTAGGGCACGATCATTTCCTGCTTGCCCACCAGCTTCCAGTCGTAGCGGTCCAGCGCACCGTTGAACACGAACACGTCATCGTAGGTGCCCGCACCGGCAGTGCCCGGGTTCGGCGTGTCGTAGGCCAGGTTCGGAGCCAGTTTCACCCGGCGCTGGCCCGGCAGGTACTGCCAGGCGCGACGTGGCTGTTGCAGCGGGTTGGCCGCGTCCTTGAGCATGATCGCTTCACCGGCCCGGCGTGCAGGACCGGTGTAGGACAGCTTCATCTGGTAGTACACGTCGGCGCTGCTGATCGGCTGCGTCAGGTTTTCGTAGATCGGGTACGAAATGAACGCCTGCCCGGTGATCGCCAGGCTTGGCACACCGGCCGAGTCAACGTTCCACGAGTCGTACTTGGAACTGATGCTCACACCTTGATAACGCAGCAGGAAGTTCCACATCGCTTCGTTGCCCGACTGCGGGATCGGGAACGGAATGCCTGGCAGCACGTTGTCGATGGCCAGGCCACCTTCCAGGGACTTGGCACCGCTGGCGTTCTTCACGCCGTTATCCAGGATGGCCTGGGGCAGCGAGACGGTGCGGTGCGTCGGGAATACGTCAACACGGAACGTCGGGAAACGCTTGGCCAGTTCCACCGTGGTGGCGCTGAGCAGGTTCTTGTACTGGTCGACGTTTTTGCCGTCGATCACCAGCAGCGGTTTTTCATTGGCAAACGGGTCCGGGCGCATGCTGTCACCGGACTTGAAACTGGCTGGCGGGGTGGTCAAGCCACCGTTGTAGGCCGGAATGGAACCATCAGCGTTCCCGGCTTTTTCGGCGCCTACCTGGGTCAGGCTGCTACCCAGTTTGGCGGCGTCCTGCGTTGAAACAGCGGCCTGTGCCTGCGCGGCAAGGACCAAGGCCAGCGAAGCGGCCAACACGGTTTGTACAAATTTCATGTTGTTATTCTCCTGCTTGCATTGAGCAAATCAGTGGTGAATCAAAAAGTGGTTTTCATCGTCAGGTACACGGCGCCACGGTCCTCAGTCGTTGCACCACCACCGGAGAAGGCCGAGTAGCCACCGGCATAGCAGGCGTAGTTTTCGTTGCCGCTGAAGGCGTTCGGCGTGGAGCCGTCGCCACCGGTCGGGCCGGTGCTGGTGCCGCTGACGTTGCACTTGTCGGTCTTGCCGAAGGAGTCCACGTACTTCAGGTCGACAAAGTATTTGTTGTACACAACGGCACCGAGGCCGATGGCATAGTTACCGGTGTCTTTGGCACCGCCACCGGAGACCGGTGACACACCATCGAGACCGACATTGACGGACATCGGCGCGTTGAGGTCGATACCGGGGAACACCTGGTACCAGGTTGGTGTGAAGTTGACCGCGATGCCCCAGTTGTCCCGGGTCGGCGCGTCGATGCCGCGATAGCTGTCCTTGCCTTTGTAGAGCGCCTCGTTCTTGCTATCGAGCTTGAGCAGGTTGCTGTAGTACAGCTCGCCCAGCAGGGTCGCGGCGTCGAACAGCGGCGTATCGGCAATGGTCATCAAGCCATTGACCGTCCAGTGCAAGGTGTCGCCGGTGGCGGCCATGCTGTCGCCCTTTTCCGGGGTGTCGTAAATCACACCGGTGGCGGCGGTACGTGCTGGCAGCAGACCAAGGCCCTGGCCCAAACCACGTGGACTGGAACTGCTGACAATCGCCGGGATACTGGCCAGCGGCATGTTGTGACGGATGTTCAGGTCCGACCCGACGCTGACACCGCCGACGTCCTTGGACAGACTCAGGCCGAAGACTTGAATGTTGTCGGCGTAGGCCAGTTGATAGGTCGCGGTGCTCAGGGAGTTGAGCGTGTTGACCACCGGCGCAATCGGCCCCACTGGCGCGGAGCCGTTGGGGTTGGCCGAGGTCAGGCCACGGGCATCGAGCCAGGCTTGCGGCAGGATTTCCGACGTCTCGCGGTAGTAAACGCCGAGGGTGCCGTCCAGCCACGCGGGCGACCACTTGGCCATGATGCCCCAATCGCCGCGCTTGTCCGGCGTCAGGTCATGACCACGACGCACGTTGGTCAAGCCGTTGCACGGCGCCAGACCACAGCCCAGCGGGCTGCCCGGCACCACGGCGTTGGTGTTGCCGAGCAGGAACGACTGCGCACCGAAACCGACCAGGTCGGAACCACCGTAATAGGTGCCCGCTTCCGGCAGACGCGCTTCGTCCCAATCGAGGAAGTACTGCGCGCCGACGGTCAATTCCGGGTTGACGGTGAACGACATCGACAATTGGTTACGCGGGACGAACAATTCCTTGGCTTCGGTACCCGGCGACGCGGCGAGTTTGGCCAGGTCGAGGCCGGACTGGCCGTAGCTGACCGAGTGCACCGGGTTGAGAATGGTCTCGCCCCAGAACACGTTGTGCTGGCCGGCCTTGACGCTGAGGATCGATTCTTCGCCAATCTCGGTGCTGTAGAACACGAAGGCGTCGAGGATTTCGCCGGACGGGCCGGTGTAGTAGCGCTGGGCGTAGTTGCTCAGGTGCGGACTGCCGGTGCCGACGTTGTCATTAGTGACGCCCGCCAGACGCGGGTCGTTGGCGATCAGGCCCGAGGTCGAACCGTTGCCGTTGACGAACGGGTTGGAGTTGGAGCCGGCATTCTCGTAAGCCTTGTCGTACCAGCTGGCGGCGCTGACGCGAAAGCCCATGTGGTTCTGGTAGACCACGTCCATCTCGGTCAGCAGGTCGACGCGGTTGGTGATGTTGGTACCGGCCTTGCGAAAGTTGTAATCGCCATCGTTGTTGTTCGGCGTGGCCAACATGCGTTTGTCGGCGCTTTCGGTGCGTACGCCATAGTTGTACTTGACGGTGTTATCCAGGCGAACGGTCCAGTCCGGGTTACCCGTCTCGATCTCCGCCGCATGGGCCATCGGCACCGTTGCCGCGAGAATGGCCGAGGCCAGCAAGGTGTAGCGTGAAGCGGTGAACCCGTGACTCTTGTTGTTGTGCATTGCGTTGTCTCCGCCTTTTTGTATTTGTTTTAAGCGCAGCCGCCCTCTCGCAGACCTCTTCGGGTCAACGTTTCAGGAGTGAGGGCAAATACCGGTTGGCGTAATGCCAGTCCGGTTCCTGTATTAGCGGTCCAGCTGCAGGATCAGCGCCTCGGCTTGCGCCCAGTGGCCAAATCCTGCGGCCGGATTGAGATGGCCGACATCGCCCAGATCGAGCAATTCGGCGCCCCAGTTTTCAGCCATGCGAGACACGGCTGAAAGACTGGCCAGGTGATCGTTGGTGCTACCGGCCACGATGCTGCGAAAGGGCAGCGGACCTTGTGGCAGCGGGTTCCAGCCCTGACTGCGCAGGGTTTCGGACGATGGATAGTTTGACGGCCAGACCGCATCGAGATCCGGTGGCGCGGCCAGCAAAGCGCCCTTGATCGGACGGCTGAACTGCGCCGCCCAGTGCGCGACCATCAACACGCCTGCGCTGTGGGCCACCAGAATCACCGGCCCGTCGATCTGCTCAAGTTCGTGCTGGATCGCCCGAACGCGAGCGGCGCAGTCGAGCTTGTCGGTTTCCAGTGGCGGGACACTGCGCACCTTGGCGAGCCTGGTTTCAAGCAGCGTTTGCCAATGCTCGGCAACGTGCTCGCGCAGGCCCGGTACGATCAAAACAGTGGCGGCAGTTTGCAATTTGTCCACGGTTAACACCTTCGCTTTCTCGATAACTCGACTGGCTGTTTTCGCCAGGGGCTTTTTGTAGGGTCGACATTAAAGAGCGGCCAGCGGGGGTGCTTTACATTGGACGTCAGGCACTTTTCTTTTGATGACAAATTGTCCGACAGTTGATCGCTTCGACCGCTGGTCGAAAAACCCCGCGAGTTGGCGCAGGATCACTGTAATCAACGCATGGAGCCCGTATTGCGCCCGCCACCACGCCGATTCGGCACAGGCCGGCGGGAATTCCATCGACGACAAGACAACTGTTCAACAGTCGATGCGCTGGATATAGTCGCCTCGCTCATGCCATTCGCCATCGGCCCAGGGAAGACCCACGCATGTCCAAGCTTGTTCGCGCCGCTGTACTGACCAACTACCTGGAGGTCACCCAGTATCTGGGCTTCAACCCGCGCGATGCATTGGCCGCCGTCGGCCTGAGCAGGGCTCAATTGCTGGCCCCCGAACACCGCATCCCCATCGATTCTGCCGTGCGTTTGCTGGAGGATTCAGCCGCCGCCAGCGGTTGCCAGACCTTCGGCCTGAGCATGGCCGAGTCGCGCCAGCTCTCGGATTTTGGCGTGGTCAGCCTGTTGCTCAGCCATCAACGCACGCTGCGCGATGCTTTGCAGGTGGTGGTGCATTACCGGCATTTGATGAATGACTCGCTGGCGATCTTCATCGAAGAGGCCGGCAAGATGGTGATCATTCGCGAAGAGGTGGTGACTGAAACGCCGATGCCCAGCCGCCAGGCCACCGAGCTGGCCATCGGCGTGATGTTTCGCCTGTGCTCGGCACTGCTCGGATCACACTGGCATCCCTACAGCGTCAACTTCATGCACCAGGCCCCGGACAACCTGCACCTGCACCGCCGGTTGTTCGGTTGCACCCTGGAGTTCGGCAGCGAGTTCAATGGCATCGTCTGCTCCGACGCCAGCCTCGACATGACAAACCCCAACGCCGACCCGGCCATGGCCCGCTACGCGCAAAGTTACCTCGACTCGCTGCAGAGTAATCAAGGCACCTCCATGCTGTTCGAAGTGCGCAAGGCCATCTACCTGCTGCTGCCCATGGGCCGCGCCACCATCGAACAAGTCGCCCAGAGCCAGGGCATGAACGTGCGCACGCTGCAGCGCCGCCTGAAGGACGACGGTTGTGCGTTCAATGACGTGATCAACGACGTACGCCGCGATCTGGTTCTGCGTTATCTGGACAACCCGAATTATCCGCTGAGCCGGATCGCCGACATGCTGGGCTATTCGATGGCGAGTTCGTTTACCCGATGGTTTATCAGCCAGTTCGGCATGCCGCCGGCGACATGGCGGGCGCAGAAACAAAAACCGTCCTGACAGCAAAAAACGCAATCCCCTGTAGGAGCGAGCCTGCTCGCGATGGCGGAGTGTCAGTCGACATCAATGTCGAATGTCAGACCGCTATCGCCGGCAGGCCAGCTCCCACAGGTTTTGTGTCTGACAGCACCCGCCTGTAGCAGCTGTCGAGCCCCGGCGAGGCTGCGATCGGCTGCGCAGCAGTCGTCTTCCCGATGCACCGCGAATCCCGATTTTGCGAGGACTGCGTCCTCGAACGCAGGCTTCGCCAGCTGCTACAAAGGGTGGTTGCGTAGCTCAAAAAAAACGGCGACCGCTGGCACAGTCGCCGCAAAGAGCGAAATTGAAATGCCTCCCCTGTAGGAGTGAGCAGGCTCACGATGACGGAGTGTCAGTCGACATCAATGTCGAATGTCAGACCGCTATCGCCGGCAGGCCAGCTCCCACAGGTATTGTGTCTGGCAGTACCCGCCTGTAGCAGCTGTCGAGCCCCGGCGAGGCTGCGATCGGCTGCGCAGCAGTCGTCTGCCCGATGCAGTTTGCGAGGACTGCGTCCTCGAACGCAGGCTTCGCCAGCTGCTACAAGGGTTGGTTACATGCCCCAGCGCAGTAACAGCAGCACCAGCACGACAAGGAACACCGTCTCCCCCACCATTAGCAAAATCGGCTTGATCCCCACCGCGGCCAGCTCGCGCAAGCGGGTTTTCATGCCCAGCGCACTAATGGAAATCACCAGGCACCAGCGCGACAGTTCGTTCACCGAACCCTGCACCGCCGGGGCCACCCAACCGGTGCTGTTGATGCACGCCAGGATCAGGAACCCGACGGCGAACCACGGCAACAATGGCGGACGTTTACCGGTCGGATCGGCGCCTTGCATGCGGGTGATCATCGCGGCGGTGACGATCACTGGCAGCAGCATGGCGACGCGCATCAGCTTCACGACGGTGGCCGTGTCGCCGGTTTCGGTGGACATGCTGTAACCCGCGCCAACGACCTGGGCCACGTCGTGAATGGTCGCGCCGAGGAATACCCCCGCCACCTGCGGCGACAACTCCAACCAGTTGGCAATCATCGGATAGACAATCATGGCCATCGTCGACAGCGCCGAAACGCCAATCACCGTGAACAACGTCGCCCGCTCTTTCTGCGGATGATTCGGCAGCGCCGCCGCCAGTGCCAACGCCGCCGACGCGCCGCAGATCGCCGTCGCCCCACCCGTCAGCATGCCGAACAATCGCTGAAAACCCAGCGCCTTGGCCGCAATCACCGACACGCCGATGGTCACCACCACCAGAATCACCACCAGTGCAATCGGCTTCCAGCCCAGCGCGGCCATCTGTTCCAGGGTGATGCGCATCCCCAGCAGTGCCACGCCGATGCGCAGCACCGTGCGCGCCGTAAATTCGACCCCGGCCTTGCACGGGCCGTCATCGGCAAGAAAATTCAGGGCCATGCCCAACAGCAAGGCGAACAGCATGACCGGTGCACCGTAGTGCTCGGACAAAAACGACGCGGCGGCCGCCACGATCAGGCTGACGATAAACCCCGGTGCCAGTTCGCGCGTGCGGCTGTGGATACGGGTGAGAGCGATGGCGCTCATGGCGCGGACTCCTCGCAAGTGATAACGATAAACGCCTGGTCGTCGGTGATCTCGACCGGGTAGCTGTTGACTTTGACGAGCGTGGAATTGAGCAAAAAACCACTGCGCAAATCGAAGCGCAAACCATGGGCGAGACACTGAATTACCCGCCCCTCAAGACGTCCGCCGCACAGCGAAGCGCCTTGATGCGGACAGCTGTCGTCAATGGCAAACAGCTGCCCGTCGACGTTGAACAACGCCAGGCTTTTGTCTTCGAATTCGAACAATGCGCGACCACCGGCCTGCGGGTATTTGCCGGCAGGTACGGGAATGCGCCGGGTCATGCCGGCTGCCGCTCGCGCTCGCTTTCCTTGAGGGCTTCGTTCATGGCCCCGAGCAGCGCCTGGGCCGGTTGTGCGCCGATCACGGTCATGCGCCGATCGAACTGAAAGCTCGGCACGCCACTGGTGGCGCCCGGCGAGGCGTCAAAGGGCGTGGCATCGCCTTTCAGGCAATCGAGCACCGCGTCTGTATCGACACCGCAGGAGCGGGCAATGGTGAGTAAGGTCTCCCGGTTACCGAGGTTTTCGCGCCGTTGGAAGTAGGCAGCGAACATGCGCTCCAACAACATTTCACGCTGCGCCGGATTGCCCAGTTCGTTGACGCGAGCGAACAAACGATGGGCGTCTGCAGTGTTGGGCATCGTCTCGATGCGGCTCAGGTCAATGTTCAATCCCACCGCCCGGGCGGCCTCCTGGACTTGGGCCTGGCGCATGGTCATGGCATCGGCATTGCCCAGGCGCTTGCGGTAGAAATCGGCGAACGGCTCACCCTCCAACGGCAACTGCGGCAGCAGCTGCACGCCGTGCCACGCCGTGGTGATCTGCACATCGGGATGGCGACTGCGAAACTGCACCTGCGCATGCTCCAGTTGGCGTTTGCCGATCAGGCACCACGGGCAGATAAAATCGAAAAACACATCAATACGTAAACGACGACTCACAACTTCACCTCGATCCCGGCTTCGCTGACAGGCTCAGAAACGCTCTGACCCTGAAGACGGGCAATATCTTTGTGGTAATGACACTTGGCATAAAAGAACACCGCTGCCGCCGCGAGGCTGACCAGTGGCACCAGTTGAAACGCGGCATGCAGGCCGATCAGGTCGGACACCCGGCCCGTGATGAACGGCCCCGGCGCCAGGCCCAGCATGTTGTTGGCCAGGGTCAGCGTGGCGAACGCCGTGCCGTGGACCGAGTAATGGGTCAGGTTGGCGACCATCGCACCGCACGGGCCGGTGGTGCCGGTGGCGATCAACATGCCCAGGCAGATCAGCGCCAGTTGCAACGGCCCGGCCTGCAAGGCAAACGCCGCTGACAGCAACAGACAACTGCCCAGGCAAAAGCCGATGGCCAGGCTGACCTTGCGCTCAGGCGAGTGGCGACACAGGCGATCGCTGAGCATGCCGCACAGGATCATCCCCGCGCCGCTGCACAACACGATGATCGCCGACATACCCCCGGCCTTGTCGGTGGGCATGTCGTAGTAGCGATTGAGGTAGCTGGGAATCCACACCATCACCGTGCCGCCGACGAACAGCTGCAAGCCGCTGGCGACGTAGGTCGCCACCACCGAACGGCTGGACCACAACGTGCGCAGAGGACGCTTGACCGCGGCCGCCGTGTTGTTCGCGATCTGCGCCGCACGCTGCGGGGCGATGCGCTCTTCCTTGACGATAAGGGGATAAAGCACCGCCAGGCACAGGCCAAACAGCGACATGCCGGCAAACGACCAGCGCCAGCCCAGCTTGGCCGCAATCGCACCACCCAGCGCCATGCCCAACACCGAACCGAACATCCCGCCAGCCATGAAGGCACTGGCCAAGGTGGCGCGCATGTGTTTCGGGAACACCGAAATCACCACCGCGATGCCGACGCTGCCGTAGGCCGCCTCGCCGACGCCGACCATGAAGCGCGCGATGAACATCTGCTGGTAATCCTGAGCCAATGCGCAACCCAGGGTCGCCAGGCTCCAGAGCATCGCCATCAGCGCCAGGCTCTTGACCCGGCCGAAGCGGTCGGCCATCAGCGACAGGGGAAACGTCAGCAGCCCGACCATCAGCGCGACGATGCCACTGAGCAGGCCAAGCTGTCCGTCGCTCAACGACCACTCACTCTTGAGCAGCGGGAACACCGCGTTCAGTACCTGACGCGACATGTAATCGGAAATCAACAGGCCGAACGTCAGGGCGAAGACGATCCAGGCATATTTACGCGCAACAACAACTCCACCGGAGTCATCGTCGTCGGCGATTGGGTGAAAGGCCATGCAGCCTCCTCAAAGCTTCGTTTTATTGTTGTTATCAAGCGTGTAGCAAAGCGGCGAGCGAGCGGTCACGGCCGCTCGTTCGCCGTATCGGTCAGCCGCGTTGCGGCACACCTTTTTGCCCAGCCTTGCGGTTGGGCGCCATGCCGTTGGCCAACAGGGTTTCTTCGATGCTGTCGTACTGCACACCGATGCGGTAGATCTCACGGGCTTCTTTGCCCGTGGCGATTTCGCGACCCAGTTCATGGGCGATGCGCACGGTTTGCTGGATTTGCGCCACCGAGCCGAAACGATCGCCCTTGTGGTCAATGATAGTGTCTTCATTGCCAACACGCGGGTGCATGCCCATGGCCATCGACATGGTGTTGAACGGCATGACGTTTTTCAGCAGCGATTCGGAGGTCAGGGTGCAACCGTCCGGCGCGCGGTGGATAAAGTTAAAGAAGTTGAACGGGTTCGGGCCGTCGAAGCCGCCGCCGATGCCGATCCAGGTCAGGTTCAACGGGCCTTTGTAAACGCCACGGCGCACCAGGCGCTCGAGGGTTTCCAGGGCGTGCATGCCGGTCAACTGGAAGTGCGGCTGGATGCCGTTGTCCATCAGGCGCTTGAGGTGCTCGGCCACCCAGGCCGGGCCCGCCGGCACGGTCATTTCGCTGTAGGCGGCGTGGATCATCGGGTTGTCCAGCGACGTACCTTTGAGGTACTCCGGATACAGCAGCTCCATGATGTTCATTTGCGTGGTGTTGATCGCCACGGTGACCTGATCCGGTTTCGGCGTCAGCTCGGCCAGCATGTGACGGGTGTCGTCGGACAGCCACTTGGCCGCTTCACCGTCGCTTTCCGGGGCGAAGGAAATCGAACCGCCAACCTGGATGATCATGTCCGGCACGGCTTCACGCACACCGGCGATCAGCTCGTTGAATTTCGACAGGCGCTTGGAGCCCTTGCCGTCCAGTTCACGCACGTGCAGGTGCAGTACGGTGGCGCCGGCTTCATAGCAGTCGACGGCTTTCTGGACCTGCTCGTCCATCGTCAGCGGGATGTCTTCCGGGAAGTCTTCGGGCATCCACTCCGGGCCATACGGGGCCACGGTAATGACTACCTTTTCCATGTTTTCCGGGTGCAGGGAATCGTCGAAGAATTGCATGGGTTACTCCAGTTCTTATGATTGTCCCGCCCACCCGGGGTCGCGCCGGGCAGGCGTGTTTACGAGAGCGAATGCAGAGGCGGTGAATCAGTAAGTCTTGTCGCCGATGATCCCGGCACGATCCATCTTGCGATGGCACGGCGGGTAATCCATGACGGCGTAGTGCTGGGTACTGCGGTTGTCCCAGATGGCGATGCTGTTGGGCTTCCAGCGCCAGCGCACTTGATACTCAGGGATGTACGCCTGGCTGATCAGGTAGCGCAGCAGCTCACTCGCGCCGGGGTTGGCGTCCTGGCCGAAACGCACCCGCGCCGGGGTGTGATAGTTACTGAAGTGTGTGGCGAAGGCGTTGACGAACAGCACTTTCTCGCCGGTCTCGGGATGCGTGCGCACCACCGGATGCTCGGCATCCGGAAACCTGTCCCTGAGTGCCAGGCGTTTTTCGATGGGCATGGCCGCACCGAAGCTCGCTTCGATGCTGTGACGGGCGCGCAGGTCGGCGATCTTTACCTTCACGTCTTCGGGCAAACGCGCGTAAGCCTCGACCATGTTGGCCCACATGGTGTCGCCGCCCACCGGCGGGCACTCGACGCAACGCAGCACACAACCCATCGGCGGGGCTTCGCGCCAGGTGGCGTCGCTGTGCCAGGAGTTTTCGTAGCGGTCCGCCGGCTGGTCCGGACGCTTGTAGATTTGCACCAGGCCCGGATGCTCCGGATCGCTGCCGGCCACCGGGTGATCCTCCAGCTCGCCGAAGCGCCGGGCGAAGGCGACGTGCTCGGCGCGGGTGATGTCCTGATCGCGCAGGAACACCACGCGGTGCTTGAGCAACTGGGCTCGGATCTCGGCAAACAGACCGTCGTCATGTACCGCATCGGCCAGGTTGACGCCGATCAGTTCGGCGCCAATGGTGCAGGTTAATTGTTCGACTTTCATGGCTGGCAGCTCCTTAAATGACGAAGATCGACGAGCCAGTGGTCTTGCGCGATTCAAGATCACGGTGAGCCTGCACAGCGTCCTGCAACGCGTAGTGCTGGTTGATCTCGATCTTGATCCGGCCGCTGCCGACATGGTCGAACAACTCACCGGCCAGCTCGGCCTTTTCGGCCGGGTCGCTGATGTAGTTGGCCAGGGCCGGACGGGTCAGGTACAGCGAGCCTTTCATCGCCAGCATCACCGGGTCGAACGCCGGGATCGGCCCGGACGCGGTCCCCACGCAAACCATCAGGCCACGGGGTTTCAACGAATCCAGCGAGCCCATGAAAGTGTTCTTGCCAACGCTGTCGAACACCACGTTGACGCCCACGCCGTCGGTCAATTCACGAACGCGCGCGGCGACGTCTTCATGGCTGTAGTTGATCGTGTGGTCGCAACCGTGAGCGCGGGCGATTTCAGCCTTTTGCTCGGTGGACACGGTGCCGATCACGTTCAGCCCGAGCAGCTTGGCCCACTGTGAAACGATCAGGCCGACACCGCCAGCGGCGGCATGCAACAGGATGCTGTCGCCAGCCTTGAAGTCGTAGATGCGGCGCATCAGGTACGAAGACGTCAAGCCGCGCATGGTCATGGCGGCTGCTGTTTCGAAACTGATGGTTTCGGGGAGTTTGATCAGCGGCGCTGCCGGGATCAGTCGCTCGGTGCTGTAGGCGCCGAGGGTGTTGAGAAAACCGGTGTACGTGACGCGGTCCCCCACCTGGACATTGGTCACCCCTTCGCCAATGGCCTGGACCACGCCGGAAGCCTCGACGCCCATGCCGTTGGGCATCGGGATCGGGTAAGTGCCATTGCGAAAGTAGGTGTCGGCATAGTTCAGGCCGACCGCCACATGCCGCAGACGGACCTGGCCCGGACCAGGGTCGCCGACTTCAACATCCTCGTAACGCAGGACTTCAGGACCACCGGTTTCGTAAAAGCGTACGGCTTTAGCCATTTTTCTTATTCTCCAATCTGCAATATGGGCGTGTTGCATCGAATTGCGCTGATTGGACTGTAGGACGAGGCCTGTTGAGACGCTTCTCATCAGACGACAATGGCTTTTCATTTGGTGACAGGCGGGGCGGCTCCTTCTTTTGTGTCAGTGCTCGGCGCTTTGGTTTTTTCGCCAGCAGCCGGTGCTGCGGGGTTGGTGAAGCCTGCCTTGGCGTTTTCGGCCTTGGTCTTGTGGATATCGCAACCCTGCAACTCGCTCGTCTGGGTGCAGCCGGACTTCTCCAGTTGCTTGCGGTACTTGTCGTTGATGGCATGGGCCGGGGACTGGGCCAGCAGCAAAATGGCCAGTGCTGGGAGGATGAATTTGCTCATTTCACGCTACTGATGGTCGGGAGGGTCATATGCAAATTCTAGTGGATTGATCAAATACGAAGGACGGGGTGGTTGCGAAGGCAACCACCCATGAGTTTACTCAAATGTTTTTAAGGTGTTCCATCGTACTTATTAGCCCGCCACTCAAAACTTACGGTTTTTCTTTCCGCGTGTTCACCCGCTTTTTTATCCGACTCGGTCACGGCCGGATCGGGAGGTAGGCTAGCCACATATGTATTGCGTAGCGTTTTAAGCTTGTCGGCATCCGATTTTGCATCTTGGATGAGAAGATCGGCTGCTTCTATGAGGTAACCCTTACTATCGTCAGAACTATTGCTCGCAAAGCTCTTATTTGCGCCAGCCAACACCAAATTATCTGCCATTCGGGCAAGAACTGGCTTTGTCTCCCCCAGAAGCCTTAGTTTATCCACGTTCGACGTAGCAGGATCTTTAAACACTACAATCAACCCCAAACAACTTTGTTTAGCCGATTGAAATTCTTCAATCATCTTCGATGCCAGCTTAAAGGCGACATCGTCATTGCTGGCAGAGACTCTTGTTGGGGAAGACCCATTAACCGCAAACGTCATTAACCACCTCCGCTTCTGAATAAACTCAATTCAACCTGCACCACCATTAAAAAATCGGCTGACTCGAACCTATAACGCCCCACAAAACCCATCTATCAAAAACCGCTTTTCGATCCCTTATCTCCTGGCACGGGCACTCCTTGTGCAATAGCCCGTAATGCTCAACAGGCAACCCAAACCATCTGCGGTATCATCCGCCACCTGTGCGCCAAGAGCCTTGCCCCGGATGCCCGTACCATTGCAATTGCCTGAACATCAAACCCCATTGCCACCCGTCCTCGCCGGCCCGCTGTTACGGCGGCTGGAGCCCTCGCGACTGGTGATGTGGCTGGTGGGGTCCCGTGCGCTGGAGCTGACGTTGCGGTTGCAGGGCGTCGCCGATATCCGTCTCGACGACGGGCAATGCACGGTGATTGCGGTGGGTACTCACGCCTTTGTGCATTTGATCGATGTGCCGTTGGACACCGCCCTGCCTTGCGACGAACGTATCGAATACGACCTGCTGGTCGACGGGAAAGGCGTCGCCAATTGGGCGCCTCATTTGCTGTACAGCGAGGCCGATTGCCCGAACTTCGTCCTGCGTTCTCGCGTCGACCAGTTGCTGCACGGCTCCTGCCGCAAGCCGCATCACCCGGCGACCGACGGTTTGCTGTGCGTCGATAACCTGTTGGCGCAAGAACACCAAGCTGGGGATCGCCCGGCGTTGTTGATGATGAGCGGCGATCAGGTGTACGCCGATGACGTTGCCGGGCCGATGCTGCGGGCGATTCACGAGTTGATCGAGCGGCTGGGGCTGTTCGGCGAGCACCTCGAAGGGGCCGTGGTCAGCGACAGCGCCGCGCTGTATGGCCACGCTGCCTGCTACTACCACCGCGCCGATTTGCTGCCAGCGCTCAAAAGCAACGAAACCCTGCGTGATCGCTTCTTCGGCGGGGCGCGCAAGCCGATTTTCACCAGCAGCAGTGCCGACAATCACCTGGTGACATTTGCTGAAGTCATGGCGATGTACCTGCTGGTATGGTCGCCAACGCCTTGGACACTGATCGCGCCAAAGCCGCCAAAACTGATCAAGGAACGCCGTGAGCGTTATGCGCTGGAACAGACGCGCATTGACGGCTTCAAGGCTGGCCTGAGCAACGTCGCGCGAGCGCTGGCGCATGTACCGACGTTGATGATCTTCGACGACCACGACATTACCGACGATTGGAATCTTTCCGCGCAATGGGAAGAAACGGCCTACGGCCATCCGTTCTCTAAACGCATCATCGGCAACGCTTTGATCGCCTACATGCTGTGCCAGGGCTGGGGTAACAACCCGGACGCATTTGGCGACGTCGTGGAAAAGGCCCGCGCCTTCAGCGCCACCGGGCACGACCGTTATCTGGACAGCGACGTCCAGGACGGTTTGATCGATGAGCTTTTGCGGTTTCAGCACTGGCATTACGTGCTGCCCACCACGCCCGCCATGGTGGTGCTCGACACCCGCACGCGGCGCTGGCGCAGCGAGATGAATCTCAAGCAGCCTTCCGGCCTGCTCGACTGGGAAGCCCTCAGCGAACTGCAACAGGAGCTGCTGGATCATCCGAGCGCGATCATCGTTTCACCGGCGCCGGTGTTCGGCGTGAAACTGATCGAAACAGTGCAACGGGTGTTCAGTTGGTTCGGCTATCCACTGCTGGTGGACGCAGAAAACTGGATGGCCCATCGCGGCGCGGCGCAGGTGATCCTGAACATTTTCCGCCATTCGCGCACACCGGGTAACTACGTGGTGCTGTCCGGCGATGTGCATTACTCCTTCGTCTACGAAGTGCTGATCCGCCATCGCAAGGCTGGGCCGCGCATCTGGCAGATCACCAGCAGCGGGATCAAGAACGAATTCCCGCCAGCGCTGCTGGAATGGTTCGACCGCCTTAACCGCTGGCTGTACTCGCCGCGTTCACCGTTGAACTGGCTGACCAAACGTCGGCGCATGCGCATCGTGCCGCACGTTCCGGAGCATGCTGAAGCGGGTGAGCGGCTGTGGAATTCGGCGGGGATCGGCCAAGTGTTCTTCAATGAGAAAGGACAGCCACAGGATATTTTTCAGCTCAACTCGAACGGCTCGCCGAAGACGCGGATGGTCGCCCCTGAAGATGATGACTGAAGGACTGGACCTCACCCGAACCCTGATCATCGGCAATTCCGGCTCCGGTAAAAGCTGGCTCGCGCAGCGGCTGGCTGAGCATCTCCACGCACCCTGGACCGACCTCGACCGCATTCACTGGCTCTGCGACGAACACAGCATCCCCCGCCCCCGCGCCGAAGCCTTGGGCATGGCGCGGATCGCGGCCGATGAACCCTGCTGGGTGATCGAAGGGGTGTATGGCTGGATCGTCAGCGAAGTTATCCACAGGGCGACGGCGTTGATCTGGTTGTGTGTTGAAGATGAAGTGTGCGTCGACAACATTCGCCAGCGGGAAACCAAGGACGACGAGCGATTGATTGCATTGCTGGAATGGGCCGGCAGCTATCGAACGCGTGATGGGTCGAGTGGGTTTGCGGCGCATCGGCGGATCTATGAAGGCTTTGGCGATTCTAAGATCCTGCTGAAGGATCGGGTTGAAATGAATGCATTGATCAGGCAATTGTAGGAGCTGCCGCAGGCTGCGATCTTTTGATCTTGAGCGTGGCTGGAATCGTTAAGATCAAAAGATCGCAGCCTGCGGCAGCTCCTACATGGAGACCTTTTCAAGCCACATTAAGCGCCCGCTCCAGCCCTCTGACGATCATCCCCACCTCCCGCTCATCAATGGTCAGTGGCGGCAATAGCCGAATGATCTGCCCCCGCGTGACATTGATCAGTAAGCCATGATCCCTGGCGGCGATCAGGCTCAGGTCGCGAATGGGCTGTTTAAGTTCGATGCCGATCATCAGGCCCTGCCCGCGGATCGCCAGCACATTGGGATTGTCGGCCAACTCCAAGCGCAATCTGTCCAGCAGCCGTTCGCCCTGAAGCCGGGCGTTTTCCAGCAGGCCTTGCTCTTCAACGATATCCAGCACGGTGCAACCGACCCGGCAGGCCAGCGGATTGCCGCCAAATGTGCTGCCGTGGCTACCCGGCGTAAACAGTTCGGCAGCTTTGCCACGGGCCAGGCAGGCGCCGATGGGCACGCCGTTGCCCAGGCCTTTGGCCAGGGTCATGACGTCCGGGACGATGCCTTCGTGCTGGAAAGCGAACCACTGGCCGGTGCGGCCGATGCCGGTCTGGATCTCGTCGAGCATCAGCAGCCACGCGTGCCGGTCGCACCGCTCGCGCAGCGCCTTGAGATAACCGGGCGGCGCCAGTTGCACACCGCTCTCACCCTGGATGGGCTCCATCAGGATCGCCACGATGCGCGAGCCGTGCGATTGCCGAATGTTGTCCAAAGCCTTGAGATCACCAAACGGCACCTTGATGAAGTCGCCCGGCAATTTGTTGAAGCCCAGCCGCACGGCCGGGCCATCGCTGGCGGACAACGTGCCGAGGGTGCGGCCGTGGAAAGCGTTCTCCATG
This sequence comes from Pseudomonas azerbaijanoccidentalis, assembly GCF_019145495.1. Taxonomy (GTDB): domain Bacteria; phylum Pseudomonadota; class Gammaproteobacteria; order Pseudomonadales; family Pseudomonadaceae; genus Aquipseudomonas; species Aquipseudomonas azerbaijanoccidentalis. Next base: position 607,146 of record NZ_JAHSTU010000002.1, read on the forward strand.
ACCACCACCAGCGGTTGCTCGATGCCTTTGTGCCAACCGTACAGCCGGGCGATTTTCAGTGCCGTTTCGTTGGCCTCGGCTCCGGAGTTATTGAAGAACGCCCGGTCCATGCCCGACAACCGAGTGAGTTTGTGCGCCAACTGCTGTTGCCAGTCGATGCTGTAGAGGTTCGAGGTGTGCAGCAACAACCCGGCCTGCTCCGTAATGGCGGCAACGATTTTCGGGTGGGAGTGGCCAACATTGGTTACCGCCACGCCAGCGACCGCGTCGAGGTATTCACGACCGGCCTGATCCCACAGGCGAGTGCCCAGGCCTTTGTTGAAACTCAATGCCAGAGGTTGGTAAGTGCTCATCAGGCAGGCGGCGGTCATGACATCAAGCTCCATCAATGGTCGGTGTTTTTGCAGTATGGTTAGCCACCCGAGCTGGATAAACGCTGCAACACTTCAATCATTTTAAAGTTGAGCTTGATAATGGATTTATTCCAGGCAATGAGCGTTTACGTGAAAGTGGTGGAGACCGGCAGCATGACCGCCGCCGCTTTCCAGTGCGAAATGTCCACGACCATGGTCGGCAATCACCTCAAGGCCCTGGAGCAGCGGCTGGGCGTACGCCTGTTACATCGCACCACGCGGCGCCAGCGCCTGACAGAGTTCGGCAGTGCGTATTACCAGCGTTGCCTGGAGGTGCTGGGGCTGGTGGCGGACTCCGAGCGCCTGGCCGAGTTGGCCCTGGATGAAGCAAGCGGCAGCCTGCGCATCACCGCCCCGCTGACCTTCGGCACCGAGCGCCTGGCGCCGGCACTCAGTGAATTCAGCCTGCAAAACCCGCGAGTAAAATTCGACGTGGTGCTGACCAACCGTCGCCCGGACCTGATGGAAAATGGTCTGGATGTCGCCTTTCGCCTCGGCGCGCTGGAACCCTCCAACCTGATCGCTCGTCCGCTGATCGACTACACCCTGACCATGTGCGCTTCACCGCAGTACCTGGCCCGTCGCGGCACGCCACAAACCCCTGATGACCTGCGGCACCATGACTGCCTGTCGTTTGCCTACCCGGCCGGGGACGACTGGCAATCGGTGCAAAAGGAATGGCGCCTGGCCGGGCCTGACGGTGAAGTCAGCGTGGGGGTCAGCGGGCCGTTGCTAATCAACAGCTCGGCCGGGCTGCATCAGGCGGCATTGACCGGCATGGGCATCGTGATGATGCCCGACGCGCTGGTCGAACAGGATCTGCGGGACGGAAAACTGTTGGCGTTGATGCCCGATTACTGCCCGCCCAGCCGACCAATGCACCTGGTTTACGCCCAGGACCGCTATCGACTGCCCAAACTGCGTCGTTTCGTCGACTTTGCCGTGCAGATGTGGGGCAAGCACTAGCAGGCCGAATGCGCCATGCACTAATCTGCGGGCTCAGCGGATTTTTTGATAGCGCCACGCCAGGGAGAGCACAGATGGGTGAGGCATCGAGTATCGAGCCATTGAAGTTCAACGTGTCGGACATGAATGACGATACGCTGCACACCATCCTGGAACTGGTCAGCGATGGCATCTGGGACTGGAACGCCAACACCGGTTTCGTCTACCGCACGGCGCGCTGGTACGAGATGCTGGGCTACACGCCTCACTCCCTGGACAACAATGTGCTGACCTGGGAAAACGTCATCCACCCCGATGACTACCCGCGCGTCATGGCCCTGTTTGACGACTACTTGAGCCAGCGCGCCAGCGGCTATCAGGCCGAATACCGCTGCCGCATGCACAATGGCGATTACCTGTGGATCGAAGACCGCGGCCACATCCTGGCGCGCAATGCCGACGGCTCGGTCGCCCGGATGATCGGTGCGCACCGCAGCATTGAAGACAAGCGACGCCTGTTCGAAGAACTGGAACGGCGCAATCATTCCCTCGAAGCACTGGTTGATGAACGCACTCGCGAACTGTCACGGGTCAATCAACAGTTGCAGCTGCAACTCGAAGAAAACCGCAAACTGGCGCAAACCGACACACTGACCTCTATCGCCAATCGCTATCGCCTGGAACAGGTGCTGCCTCAGTCCTGCGAGCGCGCCCAGCGTTTTCGCGAGCCGCTGTCGTTGATCGCCATGGACATCGACGACTTCAAGACCATCAACGATCACTACGGCCATGCCTTGGGCGATGCCGCGTTGGTGCAGGTGGTCGAGAACGTCAAACGCTTCGTGCGCGAAGGTGACCTGCTGGCTCGCTGGGGCGGCGACGAATTCATCATGACGCTGCCCAACACCTCATTGGCCGAAGCCCGAACCCTGGCCGAGAAAATCCGCCATGGCCTCTCGGAATTGCTGCCGGTGGGGGATTTTCAGGTGACCATGAGTTTCGGCGTGGTCCAGCGCTTCGACGAAGAACAACAAACCGGCCTGATGGCCCGGGCCGATCAGGCGTTGTACCGCTCGAAAATCGCCGGCAAGAATGTAATATCGGGATAAGTCCTTAGATCCCGTCCTTCACCAGCACCGGTTGTTCCTGATAACGGTCCGGGTACAGCTGTTTGAGCTGCGCCACTTTCGGCAAGTCGTTGATCACGATGTAGGGATAGGTCGGATGCTCGGTCAAAAAGTCCTGATGCTCTTCCTCCGCCGCATAAAACCCGTTGTAGCTTTCCAGCTTGGTCACGATCGGCTTGCTGAACGATTTGGCTGCATCGAGCTGGGCTATGTAGGCCTGGGCGACTTTTTGCTGCTCAGGACTTTTGGTGAAAATCGCCGAGCGGTATTGGGTGCCGGTGTCCGGACCCTGGCGGTTGAGTTCGGTCGGGTTGTGTGCCACTGAAAAGTAGATTTGCAGCAAGGTGCCGTAACTGACCTGGTTCGGATCGAACGTCACTTCGACAGCCTCCGCGTGCCCGGTATTGCCGTTGCTGACACGCTCGTATTGCGCCGTGTTGGCCGCGCCACCGGCGTAACCGGACACCGCGTCTTTCACGCCTTTTACGTGCTGAAACACCCCTTGCACGCCCCAGAAACAACCGCCGGCGAACACTGCCGTTTCGCTGTGGGCCTGTGTGGTTTCATCAAGGGTCGGCGGTGGAATGATCACCGCCTCTTCGGCGCCCCCAAAAGAGAACGCAGAGCATTGGCCAATCACGCCGACGGTGGCGATTGCCAACAGCGTACGGCGCCAGGTGAACAGGGTTTTCATGTGGGCACTCCTGAGTAATCCAAGGGGCAAAAATCAGACAGTCCGCGGTTCGAACTTCATCGCCAGACCGTTCATGCAATAACGCAGGCCAGTGGGTTTCGGGCCGTCATCGAAGACATGCCCCAAATGCCCGCCGCAACGTCGGCAGTGCACTTCTTCGCGGACCATGCCGAAGGTGCGGTCCTGTCGGGTGGCCACAGCCTTGTCCAGCGGCTCCCAGAAACTCGGCCAACCGGTGCGGCTGTCGAACTTGGTGGCCGAGGAAAAAAGCGGCAACTGGCAGCCGGCGCAGGCGAACGTGCCGTCACGGTGCTCGTTGTTCAGCGGGCTGCTGTACGCGCGTTCGGTGCCCTCTTCGCGGAGGATTTCGTATTGCTCGTCGCTCAGGATCGTGTGCCATTCGCTGTCGCTGTGGGTCACTTCGAATACCTGCGCTGCCTCGGCTTCGCTGATCACTGCCGTGCCTGAAGAAAACTTCGGCAACAGCCCAATCGCCAGGGCTGCAACCCCCAGCCCGCCACCTGCTACAAGAAATTGCCGTCGTGAAAACATAGGTGCCTCCCAAAAAACCAGGGTGTTTCATGGAGCACAGCCTAGGCTTGGGGTGATCGCCAAATCCTCACGGGAAGTTAAACAATTCGTGATAACTCAGGCCCCGAAAAACCCGCACAATGCCTGGGCAATTCAATGGGCCCAATGCGCCGAAGGATGAGCAGGATGGAACAGACCAAACGCGTTCTCGTGGTCGAGGACGATATGCACATCGCCGACCTGATTTGCCTGCATCTGCGTGATGAGCAATTCGAGGTGGTGCACAGCGCCGACGGCGACGAAGGCATGCGCCTGCTGCAGCAAGGCAACTGGGATGCGCTGGTCCTCGACCTGATGCTGCCCGGTGTCGATGGCCTGGAAATCTGCCGGCGCGCCCGGGCCATGGCGCGCTACACGCCAATCATCATCACCAGCGCGCGCTCCAGCGAAATGCACCGGATTCTCGGCCTGGAACTCGGTGCCGACGATTACCTGGCCAAGCCGTTCTCCATGATGGAACTGGTGGCGCGGGTCAAAGCCCTGCTGCGCCGGGTCGACGCCATGGCGCGCAACCTGAAGATGGACGCCGGCAGCCTGCTCATCGACGGTCTGGCCATCGACCCGATCACCCGCGAAGTGTCCCTCGACGGACGGCGCCTGGACCTCACGCCCCGGGAGTTCGACTTGCTTTACTTTTTCGCCCGCCAGCCCGGCAAGGTGTTTTCGCGCATGGACTTGCTCAATGCCGTGTGGGGCTATAGCCACGAAGGCTACGAGCACACGGTCAACACCCATATCAACCGTCTGCGCGCCAAGATCGAGGCCGATCCCGCGCAACCGGTGCGCATCCTCACGGTCTGGGGCCGTGGCTACAAATTCGCCACCGGGGAGGAATCACAGCCATGAGGCTGACGCTCACGCAGCGCCTGTCGCTGGTGTTCGCTGTATTGTTGCTGGTGTGCTGCGGCACGTCGGCATGGATGCAGGTGCGCTCCAACCAGATGCATGAACAGGAAGTGGTGCAAGGCTTGTCGCGGGACCTGGCGCAACACATTGCCAGTGACACGGTACTGATGGACAACCAGGGCCTGATGCCCAATGCCGTGCGTGACCTGTTCAGCAAGCTGATGCAGGTTAACCCGAGCGTTGAGGTGTACCTGCTCGACACCGAGGGCAAGATTGTCGGCAGCGCCGCGCCCGAAGGCCGGATTCGTCGCGAACGCCTCGACCTGGCGCCAATCCAGCGCCTGCTGCGGGGCGATGCGCTGCCGATAATTGGCGACGATCCGCGCAGCGTCGATGCACGCAAAGTGTTCAGCGCCGCGCCGCTGAAGGTCGATGGCAAACCGGCCGGTTATCTTTACGTGGTGCTGCTCGGTGAAGACCATGATCGACTGGCCGAACGCGGTGCAACCAGCGCCGCGCTCAATACTGCGTTGCTGTCCATAGGCTTGGTCGCGTTGTTGTGCCTGATTGCCGGTCTGACCGCGTTTGCCTTGATCACCCGACCGTTGCGGCGTTTGACCGACACCGTCAGCCACTTCGACATTGACGGCGTCCCGGTCACTCCCGCCCTGCCCGTCCCCGTGGAAAAAACCGCTAGCCACGATGAAATCGCCATCCTCGACGCCACGTTCCGGCAGATGCAGGCGCGCCTCGGTGAGCAGTGGCGCTCGTTGACCCGTCAGGATCAGGAGCGCCGCGAACTGGTGGCGAACATCTCCCACGACTTGCGCACGCCGTTGGCCTCACTGCACGGCTATCTGGAAACCCTGTCCCTCAAGGACGCCACACTGTCCCCCGCCGACCGCCGCCGCTATCTGGGCATCGCTCTGGATCAGAGCCGCAAGGTCGGTGGGTTGGCGCAATCGCTGCTGGAACTGGTACGGCTGGAGCATGGTTTTGTACAGCCGGTGCTGGAGCGATTTTCGCTGACCGATCTGGCTCAGGACATCTTCCAGAAATTCGAACTCACCGCCGAAGCGCGTCAGGTCGAATTGAAAGCCACGTTCGCGCCGAACGTATCGGCGGCCTGTGCCGATCTGGGTTTGATCGAGCGGGTGCTGACCAACCTGTTCGACAACGCCCTGCGCCATACGCCGCAGGGGGGTGAAGTGGAACTGGGGTTGCGCCCGCAAGGGTCGTTTATCGAAGTGACCGTCAGCGATACAGGGTCGGGTATTGCCCCGGAACTGCGCGAAGGGTTGTTCCTGCGGCCGTTCAATATCGGCGGCGCACGGCGTGATGGCGGATTGGGACTGCGGATCGTGCATCGCATCCTGCAATTGCATGGCCGCGAGATTCAGTTGATTGATGTGCCGGGGCGCGGGGCGACGTTTCGGTTTTCGTTGCCGATCGATGAGGAAACGGCAACAGCGTTGGCGGTGCGGTCGATGAACCTGAATACCCCGCGGCAAACCTGAAGAGTTGTGGCGGATGGAAGGCCGTCATCGCGGGCAAGCCCGCTCCCACAGGGTTAGTGGGTGTACGCAAGATCTGCGGACAACCTAAATCACTGTGGGAGCTAGCTTGCCAGCGATGACGTCGGCCAATACACCCCGTCTTTTCGATTAGTCGCGACCCGGTGAAATCGTCCGTTGGCCTGTTGGGTCGTGACAACGTCGCCCCGGTCCAATAGATTAGGCGACCTGAAAAAGCTCCCGTGCTTTCTCGCCCCAATTCAAGCTAAAAAAGTAGTGAAATTTCAATGTCCGATTCCAATACCGCTGAATCCGTAGTCACCTTGTCGTCCAAAGCGGAATACGAAAACTCCATCAATCTTTCACAACACGTGCCTCAGGCAAAAACCATCAGCGAGATGGTGCTGGACGCTTTCCAGTCCACTCGCGAAAGCGACCAGATCCGCGAACTGCGTGCCGCCATCCGCCAGGCCCACGACAGCTTCGACGATGACAAAGCCTACGAACTGATGGGCGAACTCAAGCAACTCAAGGACGCCGAGGCCGCCGACATTGCCGCCCTCGAAGACCTGAGCAGCAAGTTCCCGATCAGCCGCATCCTGTCCAGCTTCAAGGACGACCCGGCGTTCCAGGAAATCGTCTACGGCCTGGCCCTGAAAGTGCTGAACCAGACTCACCAGGCCATCAGCAACCCAAGCGGCGGCAAGAGCAAAGCCGCCAAGGCCAAAAAAGAAGTCGAAGTGTTCACCATCAGCAAGGACGGCATCAGCGTGACCTTGCCGTTGCGCACCCCGCGCTCGCGCCTGAGCGTCGACCGTGAAGCCCTGGAATTCCTCGGTTTTACCTTTGTTGGCGAAGGCGACGAAGCGGAACTGGAAAGCGAGACCTTCCTGGACAATGCCGGCAGCGAACAAGCCGTCAACCGCAAGAACATCATCACCGCGCTGCAACAGCAGACGGCGTTCGATGGCTACAGCATCGCTGCGCAGTAACGCCCCAGCGCCACAAGCGCCGCAGCCTCCAGAGCCCCGCCCCCGTGCGGGGCTTTTTATTGCCCGCGATTCGAGCAAAAGCATGATTAGTCTTCCAGTATCGACAGCAGAACCACGCTTGTTTTCACCCACCTGCACCACGGGTCCGCCGGTCCTGAAACGGTCGTGGAGCGTCAATTCACTTGCCAGCCAGGGACCTCAGTGGTGCGACTGCCGAGGTCATCATGAACACGCTCCCTCTGTACCGTCAGTTGGCCAATCATTACCTGGATGCCATCCGCAGCGGCACCCTGAAAACCGGCGAGCGCATGCCCTCGATACGGCTGATGATGGAGAAACACGCCGTCAGCCTGTCGACCGCCGTGCAGGTGTGCCGGGAGCTTGAAGACTATGGCGTGCTGGAGGCCCGGCCGCGTTCGGGCAATTACATTCGCCAGCCCGACACCCCGACCAAACCCGCCCCGCCTCCCCTGCCCACGCCGCTGGACATGGGTGTCTACGTCGGCATTCATGAGCAAGTGTCGGCGGTGCTCAAGGCCAGCCAGCGGGCGACGATCAAGGTCAACTTCGCCAGTGCCTATTGCGCACCGTCGCTCTACCCGCTGAAAGTCTTGCAGGACACCATGATCAAGACCTTGCGCCAGGATCAGCATTTGCTCGATACCACGGGTGCGACCAGCGGCAATATTGCGCTGCGCAACGTCCTTGCCCGCCGCATGCTGACCGCCAAAACCCACCTGACTGCAGAACGCATTGTGATCACCAACGGAGCCACCGAAGCGATCAATCTGGCGTTGCGTGCCGTGACCCGCCCCGGCGACACCGTGGCCGTGGAGTCGCCGACCTTCTACGGCCTGCTGCAAATTCTCGAAAGCCTGAACCTGCGGGTGCTGGAAGTCCCGGCCTCGGCCCACGCGGGCATCCACCTGCCGGCACTCGAACACCTGCTGCAAGGCCCCGAGCGGATCAAGGCGCTGATCGTCATGCCCAATCTGCACAATCCGCTGGGCAGCATCATGCCCGACAGCCACAAGGCCCGGCTGGTGAAGCTGTGCGCCGAGCACGACACGGTGCTGATCGAAGACGACACCTACGGTGATCTGGTGGACACCGAGCAACCGCTGTCGACCCTCAAGCACTGGGATCGCACCGACAACGTGATCTATTGCGCCTCGCTGAACAAAACCCTGGCCCCGGGCCTGCGCCTGGGCTGGATCAGCGCCGGCAAATGGCACGACCGCGTGGAGATGCTCAAACACACCCAGACCCGTGGCTGCGAAAAACTCTCGCAACTGGCGGTCAGTGCGTTCATGGGCACGCCGTCATATGAACGCTATCTGCGGCGCTTGAGAAAAACCCTGACCCAACAGCGTCAAAAGATGAGCGCCGCCATTACCCATTACTTCCCCGAGGGCACCCTCGTCACCCAACCCCGGGGCGGCACGCTGCTGTGGGTGGAATTGCCGGTGCAGTATTCATCCATGGCGCTTTTTCATGACGCATTGAACGTCGGCATCCAGATTTCACCTGGGGATATCTTTTCCAACGCCAAGCGTTTTGAGCACTTTGTGCGGATTGGTTGTGGGGCGCCGTATTCAGCGAGGATTGATGAGGCCTTGGAAACGTTGGGCCATCTCCTCAAAAACCAGGGCTGACCCGAACCCTGTAGAAGCTGCCGCAGACTGCGATCTTTTGATCTTGAAAAAGGATCGCAGCCTGCGGCAGCTCCTACAGGGGGTTGGTGTTAAATCGGAGGTTGATGCAGGCAAATTATATGCGGATCATCATTCCAGTGCGGGAAACGCTCGGCAATCAGCGGGTCGTGGCCGGGGATGACGTGGTCTTCGCTGTCGGCCAGACGGTCGATTTCGCTGAACGCTTCCAGGCTTTGCGCCAGGTCGTCGATGATTGGAAACGGGCTGCGCTCGCGGATGTTGACCCACAGATGCGCCGCATCCGAGGCCAATACAATCCAGCCACGCTCGGTGTTGACACGCACCACCTGACTGCCCGGCGTATGGCCGCCCACCGCGTGCAACGTCACGCCGGGCATCACCTCAACCGTGCCGTTGTGCAAACGCATCCGCCCTTCGAACAGCGGCGGCAGCGCCGACATCACGTCTTCGACCTCGTAGGTTTTGTTCACCGTGCGGTGGCTCATTTTCGGCCCGGTGCAGAAGCGCAATTCAGCCTCCTGCAAATGCACCGTGGCTTTCGGAAACAGCCCCAGATTGCCGGCATGATCCCAATGCAGATGCGTGAGGATCAAGTGCTCGACCTGCGCCGGATCGATGTCCAGTTGCCGCAAGGATTCTTCCGGCAGACGATACATCTGGCGATTGCGCCGGTCCGCCGTGGCCGGTTGAAAACAGGTGTCGACCACGATCACCTGCTGCTCGTTGCGAATGACCCAGAAGTAGTAATCCAGCGGCATCGGCGCGTTCGGATCACCGCAGCAGGCGTCGTAGAGAAAGTTCTCACGGGCGGTACGTTGCGCGTTGGCGCCGACCCGGATGGCGAACACTTCGTAAGCGGGAATGGACATGCACACCTCCGGATTCAGGCCGCCGCCGTGGTTTTGAGGGTTGGGCGAAAATCGAAGTCGATCTGCTCGCTGATGCCCAGGTCGTGCGCCAGTTTATGCAGGCCACTGTAGTCACGCATGATCGTCGCGTTCTTGTTGCTTTCGCGGGTGTCGGCAATGATCAACGCCGCGTCCTCAACGCCCAGTTGCGTCAGGATCGCCTCCCACATCGAGTAGTCCTGAGCGATAAAAGCACTCAGCGCCACCGACAAATGACTGGCGAAAAACGCCCGCTGCTCAGGCTGCATGTTGGCGTACATGACCTTGGCCACCTCGGCCAGCACCTTGCTGTGCGCATACTCGTCACGGTTGTGCAGCTCGGCCACGCGACGGTTTTGCGGTTGGATGGTCTGGTCATCCGCCAGCAAATCAAGATAAGCGTTCACACTGATCTCGGCCACGACTGCGAAGGTGATCGCCGCCAGATCCCGCTGCCACTGCTCCGGCAGTTCTTCACGCAGGGACTTCAGCCGCAGGTAGGTGACCGAGGGTGGCAAGTCCAGATCCTGATCCAGTGCACGGTCCAGTTTGGTCCGCTCGATGGCTCGCAGGTGCATCAGCGTGTGGTAATGCTCGTCGATCAACGTCTGCTGCATCGCCTCGCGAAAATGCCAGTCGTCCTTGCCCAGGTATTGGTTGGCGATGACGCTCAGCGCTGGGTTCACCACGTGTTCCTCGGCGGTCACGGTGCGCAGGTTGTAGCCGATCCAGCCCCAGGTCACCACGCTGCTTTTGAGTTCGTCGCTCAAGGCCTGGAATGCCGGGTGATGGAAAAACGGCACCATGCACTCCGGGTAATCCGGGCGTGCCGGGTCGAACACTTCGTTGACCTGGGCCTTGTCGGGCGCGCAGACCGTGGCACGCTTGGTCCAGGCCTGATTGAGCCGCACGATCAGTTGATGATCGACCTGGGCAATCTCGATTGCTGTTTGCATGACGCGATACCTGTAAAGCGCGTACCCGCCAGGGGTACGCCGAAAAAAGAAGGGCGACGGAAAAATCAGGCCAGCCAATAGCGGGTCAGGTTGCGCGCCGGGTCAGTGTATCGGCTGCGGGCGTGGATCATCCGCCAATTGTCCCAAATCAGCAGGCAGCCGTCGGGAATCAGCACCGGGGTGTTGTGCTCGACAAAGTAGGCTTCACCGAGCACGGCAATCCGCGCCAGTGGCGAGGCGTTGTTGGCCACCTGCGACTGCTGCAACGCCTCCTTCGAAGGATTCACGTCGCCGTAGTGAAACTGGTTGTAGCTGAAGCGAAAAATATCGCCGTCTTCGGTGGGCGTCAGGATGTATTCCTTGACGCGGGTCTGCGCCGGCTCGCCAGGCTTGGCGGTGGCGACAAATTCCACAGGCGTGTCGTCGAGCCATTCGCGCAGTTCCGGTTCCGATCGCTCAAGCGACTTCAGGAACTCATAACCGTCCACCAGCCCCGTGTGCCCACCACCACACGTGGCCTGCTGATGGCAATGCAACGCCAGGTAACGCGGCGGTGGGCCGTACACCGGCGCTTCGGTGTGTGGGCCGATGCCGTTCATGCTTTGGGAATACGGCAAGTCTTCGTAGCCCGGCTTGCGAGTGATGGCAAACGCCGTCTGACCATTGAACTGCGGAATGACCGGGCCGAACTCGTGCAGCGTTCCGACAACATCGTGGGCAAATTCCCCCGGGGTGAGCACCGTCCAGCCCTGCGCCGACAATTGTTCATGACGATGGCCCAGTGAAACGTAGGGTGTAGACGCAACAATCCCTTGATCTGACATGGTGTGGTTCCTGGCTGTTGTTTCAGGCGTTGACGGTTGAGGTGTAAGCGGCGATCAAATCGCGGCAGGCATTGCCCGGTTGGTAGTGCTGCTCGTCGATGCTCTGCACCGGGGTGATTTCAGCGGCGGTGCCGGTGAGAAAACACTCATCGAAGTCGCCCAGCTCAGCCGGCAGAATCGTCCGTTCGAGCACTTGGTAATCCAGCGCTTTCGCCAGCTCGATGACGGTCTGCCGGGTGATGCCGTCGAGGAAACAATCCGCTACCGGCGTGTGCAACGTCCGGCCTTTGACAAAGAACACATTGGCGCTGGTGGCCTCGGCAACGTGGCCGCGCCAGTCGAGCATCAAGGCGTCGTGGTAGCCGTTGTTCTCGGCGTCGTGTTTGCTCAGGGTCGCGATCTGGTAGTGCCCCGAAGCCTTGGCTTCGAAAGGGCTGCTGCTGGGTGGCGGGCGCCGCCACGTTGCGGTTTTCAAGCGAATGCCGGCCATGCGTGCGGTTGGGTCGAAGTAGCTCGGCCATTGCCAGCAAGCGATTGCCACATGCACGCGATTGAATCGCGCCGAGGTCGAAATCATCTCGCTGCCGCGCCACGCAACCGGGCGCAAATAACCGTCGGCAACGTTATTGCGCTGCAACAGTTCGTGGCTCGCCGCTTCCAGCTCGGCGGGTTCAAACGGGATGGCAAAGTCCATCAGTTGCGCCGAGCGATACAACCGCTCGGTGTGCTCGCGCAGCTTGAAGATTTTGCCGTTGTACACACGCTCCCCTTCGTACACCGTGCTCGCGTAATGCAAGCCGTGGGTCAACACATGCAGGCGCGCCTGGGACCACTCGACGAACTCGCCATCGAGCCAGATCAATCCTTCGCGCTGATCAAACGGGATACCGCTCATGTCCCTATCTCCTGTAAATCGTCCTACGCCGTTTGCAGCAGGACCGGTATCAATTCGGGGGTTACTTCGGGTGCGCTCTGAAAGAAAAACGCTCGCTCGCCAAATGCCGGGCGCAAGTCATCGAACCAGGTCACGTGCGGGTCGAAGCGCGCATAAAACGTGCGCAGCACCCATTGCGGATCGCGTGCCTGAAGAAACTGCAGCACGAAGACTTTTTCCCCGGCGACCGTCTCGATGCCGTTGATCAACACCTTGCCGTAGAAGGTGCTCATGGACGGCCCGCGCACCGTGCGCGCCAACCCGGACACCGTGCGGTACGCCGCCTGGAAGATCTCGAACGCCCTGGCCAGCGGCATCGCGAAGTAATGACTGGGGCCGGTGTCACGCTCGACGAACATGTAATAAGGCACCGCGCCTAACCGCACGCCTTCGGTCCAGAGCTCAGCCCAATCGGCCGGGTTTTCGTTGATGTGGCGGATCACCGGCGCCTGCATGCGCAGCGTTGCACCGGTGGCGCGAATACGTTCGACGGCGTGTCGGGCGATGTCCTGGCGCAGCTCCACCGGGTGGTTGTAATGCCCCATGATCGACAGGTTTTTCCCCGCCGCGACAATGCGTTGGAACAGTTCCAGCAGCTCGGGCGCATCCTTGTCGCTGACAAAGCGTTGCGGCCAATACGCCACGGATTTGGTGCCGATGCGGATGCTCTTCAGGTGCGGTAAATCCAGCAGCGGCTCGATGTACCCCGCCAGCGAGCGGGTGTTCATGATCATCGGATCGCCCCCGGTGATCAGCACATCCGTGACCTCGGTGTGCACCCGCAAATAGCTCACCAGCTCCTGGGATTCACGGGCATTGAACTTGAGTTCTTCCTCGCCGATGAACTGCGCCCAGCGGAAACAGAACGTGCAGTACGCGTGACACGTCTGACCGGCACCGGGGAAAAACAACACCGTCTCACGGTACTTGTGCTGAATGCCCGCGAGGACTTTTCCGTCGAGCGTTGCGTTGTTGTGCGTCAGCTGCCCGGCCGGGTGCGGGTTCATGCGCAACCAGATCGCCTCGATACGCCGCTTGATGGCGCTGGCGTCATCCAACTCGATCAGGTGCTTGAGCGATGTGTATTCGTCCGCCAGCAACATGTCCTTGTGGGGAAAAGTCATGCGGAAAATCGGATCGTCCGGGATGTTGTTCCAGTCGATCAGCGTGCCCAGTACATATTCGTTGGTGCGAAACGGCATGACCCGGGCCACGACGGTCATGGCTTCCTGCAATGCCGGGGTCAACTTGTCCCAATAAGGTGTGTCGCGAATGGTCCGTGCGTTATAGGGTTTGTATCTTTCCTGCTCCGACAGTCCTTGCATGGCAGCGCTCCTGATGGTCGTCTACGCGATGGCCGGCGCTTTGCGCTCTATGTCCATCCATGCCCGAACGCTGTCGCGGTCCCACTGCCGCTGGACATACGCCGCCAGCCGCGCAGGCACCGCGTCACCGTTGGCGACCAGGCGGTTGAGCATGATTGCCAGGTCGGTGTCGGCGATGCTCCAGTCGCCGAACAGGTGCTCGGCGCCCTCTTCCAGCAAACGGTCAGCGACAAAGAACAGACGCTCGGCAGCAGCCCGGGCTTCATCGGAAAGCGGCGTGTCTTTCTTGCCGAAATACACCAGGTCAAACGGACGCTCTTTGCGCACCACCAGCAGATCGCTGCGCAACCAGGCCTGCAATTGACGGGCACGGGCTCGCTGCTTGATGTCTTGCGGGTAAACTCTTTTCGAGCCCGGAGCGAGCTCTTCCAGATACTCGGCAATGGCTGAAGATTCCGACAATGCAAAGCCTTCGTGAACTAACGCAGGGATTTTGCAGGTCAGCGAAAGATCGCGATAATTTTCCAGATAGTTTTCACGCGACTTCAAATCGAGCGTAACCAACTCAAAGGAAAGTTGTTTTTCCTTTAACGCGACAAAAGCCGACATCGCAAAGGCACTGACATAATCCGCCCCCAAATACAGCTTTAACTTTGTACTTTCCATAGAACGCTCCCTTGCACTAACCAGATTAATCCGTTGCATTTGAAGCGATCGTAGTAAGTTTAATAAGCGCTGAACAGATACAGAAATTATCTGTTTCTATCGATACAGAAATCTGAGCGTTGCCATCGTCACAGCGCATTTTTCAGGTGTGCAAAAAGCAAAAAAGGGAGTCAGCGTAAGCGGACTCCCTGGTGTGCAGCAGACAGGAAATTACAGCGGGCGGGGGATCAGCCCAACGTTGTCGGCGTGATTGGATAGCAGGGCCATTTGTGGCATGTTGCTGAGGTTGAGCATCGCCAGCGGCTCGCAGGTGCTAGTGTTGACGAAGCCGTGCCGGGTCCAGGCAGGCACCAGCAATACATCACCGGGGCCGACGTTGACCGCGTCTGCATCACCGAGTGACAACGCGCCGCTACCGGACTGAATGATGAACAGATGCCACCAGGCATGGGCATGACCAGCGAGTGTGGAACCGGGCACCAGCCATTGCATGGACACCGCCATGCCGGGCGTCAGCTGGCAACCTTCGAGGGAGTTATCGTGGGCCAGCGCAACGATATCGACGTCACTGGCCTCAAGGGTCTGGCGCATATCGCCAAGTTGGGCAGCTGTCCACACGCGGGGTTTTATCGGCTGCCGATCCAGACTCTGGCGAAAGTCCTTATATGAAAAAAACGCACCCTGAACGTTATTCATTTGCTGTTTCCAACTTATTCTGCCGAATGGAGTTAGCCGACCTTAGGCTAACTCTTCAACAGTGTAAAGCCGGGCAACTTCACTTATAACGCCGAAGGTCGCAGCGCCACGATCATATCAACTTCAATCGGCGCATTTTTTGGCAACTGATAAACACCGACGGTGGTGCGTGTATGTTTACCGGCATCACCGAGTACGTGGCTGAAAACATCCGATGCACCGTTGGCAACTTCACTGAGGTCGACAAAATCTTCGGTGCACCTCACATACACCGTGACCCGAATCAACGACTTGATCTTGTCCAGCGAACCAATGGCATCGACGATCAAGGCCAAACCGCGCATCGCACTGATGCTGGCGGCCGCTTGCGCATCCGCCATGTTGAGGTCCCGCCCGACCCGTCCCGGGTAGTGGATTTTGCCGTTCATGCGCGGCACCAGGCCACTGATGTACAGTTCATCGTGATGACGAATCAGCGGCGCGTAGTGCCCGCCTGCGGTGTTCTCGCCGTAGATGTCGTAGTCGAATTCCCGTGCCAGAGCGATGAAGCGCTCATCACAGGTCATGTGTGCAATCATTGAATTAGCCCTCTTGACCAATACTGCAAAAAACATCGATCGCTGCTGCTTGATCCGCCACTCAACCCACCGCCCTTGCCGGTGTTGCCAGGCTGGTGATCCCGACCCTTGATTCAATGGCTTCGGCCAGACGCGCCAGATCCAGGCTGAGGCGCTCGTACTGCACGTTGAACAACACGATGTGGCCAATGAACGAGAAGTTGTCTTTCACCAGCGCACTGACCGAATCACCAATGCGCTTGGTCAGCACCGCTTCCACCAGTTCGATGTTCAGCGAGCGGGCTAGCGCCTGAATGTCCGGTACATCGCGCAGGATGCCCCCCGTGTTCGCCCGCAACAGGCGTATGCCGCAGTAGCCGCGCGGCACGGGATCAACGTTGGCGACGTGGCCTTCCACCGCCCAGCGAACCCAGCGTTCCCACGGGTCGAAATCGATGAATGCCTTACGCGCCAAATCCCAGATGTGCATGCCACCGGGGCGCATGTTGGTTTCCACGGCGGAGGTGCGGTGATTGGCCCGGTGGAAAACTTCGTTGTGCCAGGCCCCGTTGTCCTGCGATACCAACCCCGCCATGTGTCGGCCGGCAGCCATCAGCCGCGCCTGTGCGTCCGCTGCCAACGGCGCGGGCACCACTTGCTGGATCTCGGCACGGTAGGCGCCATCGGTGGTGGTTTTTTCGGTGATCCAGGTACTACCGGCAACATAGTCCCAGCTGTATTCCCGAGCGTTCTGGATCAGCTCTTCGAGCACAATGCCGCCCTCGCGATAGGGCTTCAGGGCCAGCCACGCTTCGTCGCACTCGGACGGGTGACGGATCACCCGGCAGCCCCGGCTGGCACCTTCGCAGGCCGGCTTGATGAACGCCTTGCCACCCAGTTCGATCACCCGCTGGCGCAGGTCCGGCAGGCTCTCGATGCGGGTGGATACGATCGGCCGATAATCCTCGGGGGCCGTCGTGGCTGTCGCTTCGAGTTGGCGGAAAATCTGTTTGTCCAGGCCCGCCCGCGCCTCTGCCGGGGTAATGCCGGGCAAGCCAAAATGGCTGGCCAGCGCCGCGCCCAACAACACACCGCGATCAGAAAACGGCAGCACACCGATCAATTTCCAGCGATCGGCATTCAGGCAACCGACCACCAGTTCGAGCGAGGCTGCAACGTCTTTCTCGGCCAGCGAGGTACTGCAAACGTGATCAGCCACCTGATCGTCCTGGGGCTGGATCTGCTCGACCAGCAGGATCAAACGGGCGTTGTACAGCGACTTGCACAAATCGCGCAGTTTCTGGATATCGTGGACCCGACTGCCGTTGTACCCCACCACTACTACGCACGAAGTCGTATTCATAAAGCTCCCGACTTGCAAAGTGAAAACCGAAACGGCGATGACTCAGTCATGCAGCGACGCGATTGATTTACGGTTGAGCCAGTACCAGACCAGAATCCCGCCGGCACCGATGACGGCCAGTACCAGCGCGTTGTAGGGCGGCGGCATGACCCGCATGATCAACACGGTCAACCCGGCGCCGACGCCCAGGGAGACTTCCTTGACGAACATGTTGTTCTGCTTGACCGAGAAGTAATCGAGGTGACTGAACGCGCACTCGGCGATGGACAGCAGCGCGACCCAGACCAGCGCGCCGACCAGGGTTTCGACGTGGAACGCAGCCGGTGAAGACAGCACTGCAAAGCCGCTGACGATGATCGCGATCACGGTCAGGACCTTGAAGCGCCCGGTGCTCTCGATCAGTTTCATGACCGGCACCTGGGCGAACACCACCACAGCGCTGTTGAGGATCAGCATCAGGCCATACCAGGCCGGCAGCTCGCCGGTCTTGAGCAGGATCGCTTGCGGCAGGATCGAGAACACACCAAACAGCTTGATGCCCATGATCACACCGGCGATCACCCACGGCAGTTTGTTACGCCAGCCGCTGCCTTCCTGGCTGACCGGACGGGCCACGGCGGCTTCGGTGGTGAAGGTCGCGCCCATGGCGATGGGCAGGCACAACAGGACAAAACTGGCGGCGCCGAGGAAAAACATAGTTGGCGTCAGCAGCGGCGACAGCAGGATCAGGCCGGCCAGCAGGCTGCCCATGTTCATCGCAACGCGGTTATAGGCCGCGCCTTCCTTGGTCTGCGCCGCTTCGCTTTTGATCAGGTAACCGGCAATCGCAATGCCGTAGGCGAACAGCGCCGCGGCAAACATGATGACGCCCTGGTTGTGGGTGATTGCCAGCAGCACCAGGCCCATGGCTGCGCACAGCAGCGTGACACTCAACGAGCGGCGACCGAGGACCAGCAACGTCAACGGCAGCAGCAACAACAAGGCCCGATACCCCAGGGCCAGAATGCTGTTGGTGGCGGTATCGAGCCATACGTTGGCCTTGCCCAACACCGCGAACAGCGCCACGGCCGTGATGATTCGAATGGTGAACAACCGCAGGTTGATCACCGGTTTCGCCACGACGGCGGTTGTTTCTAAACTCATGCAGCACCTCATACACCTGGTGACTGATCGACCGGCAAAAAGGTCGACAATCTGAAAACACTCCAAAGCGATAGTAAAAAGAGATGCTTGTCTTGGTCAGAGCAAGTTCGTATAGAATCAAACGAACTTTACTGCCGGAGAGACCAGTAAAATGCAGGCTCAGCGCGCAGTGATCGCCGCTATCGAGTTCCAGCCGGGTGTGCCGCTGGTGCAGCAGATCGTTGATCAATTAACGGTGGCAATCAGTCAGGGCGGCCTGCCCCACGGCTCCAGGCTGCCGCCGATTCGCGAACTCTCCGACTTGATGCACGTGGGCAAATCCACGGTGGTCGACGCTCTGGACCGTTTGCGCGCCAAGGGCCTGGTGGTTTCACGCCAGGGTTCCGGGCACTACGTACACCGCTCCAGCAGCACCCTGCCCGCCAACGCCGGGCCCGACCTGCTGCCACAAGACACCCTCAGCGTGGTCCGCCGCGCGGTACTGCTGGACAGCGGCGCGCTGCGTCCGGGGGCCGGTTTTCTGCCGTCCTCGTGGTTGCCTGCCGAAGAATTGCTCAAAGCCGTGCGCGGTACGCTGCGCGCGACCACCCTGCGCATGGGCGAATACGGCAACGCCAGCGGTTACCTGCCATTGCGCCAGGCCTTGCGCGTCAAGATGGCGAGCTTGGGCATCGAGGCGCCGGTGGAGCAGATCATCACCACCGCCAACACCGTGCAAGCCATCGACATGCTGATGCGCCTGCTGGTCAAACCCGGCGACACGGTGCTGCTCGACGACCCTTGCTACTTCACGATGCACACCAATCTGGCGTGGCACGGCGTCAAAGTCATCACCATCCGCCGCGAGTGCGACGGCATGGACCTGGACGCATTGGAACAATTGCTGATTGCCCATCGTCCCGTGCTCTACATGACCAACAATGCCCTGCACAACCCGACCGGGCATTCGTTCACTTCGGCGCAGGTTTACCGCTTGGTGGAGTTGAGCCATCGCTACAACTTCCACATCCTCGAAGACGATTTGTACTGCGACATGCAGCAACGCCGAACGCCACGCCTGGCTGCGAGCGGGCTGGACAATGTCTCTTACGTCTCCGGGTTCTCCAAGACCCTGACCGCCAACAGCCGCGTCAGCTTCGCGGTGCTTTCACCGCAACTGGCAGCGCGGATGGTGACGCTGAAAATGGCCTGCGGCGGCATGACCTCGGAAATGGCCGAGCAGATCATCTGCACCATGCTCAGCGACGGCAGCTACACCAAACACATGCGCCGCACGGTGGACCGCCTCTACGAGTCGAACAGCCGGGTGGCGGCATGGCTGGGCGAAGCCGGGTGTTCGGTGTCGTCCCTGCCGGGGGAAGGGTTATACATCTGGACTCGACTGCCGGAGGAATATAGCGCCGAATGCCTGGCCAGGAAGGGGCTGGAAATAGACCTGGTCCTGGCACCGGGCACCATGCTCAGCAAGGCGGCGGATGCCAATCAGTTTCTGCGATTCAACGTGGCGCACAGCGACCACGTGCAGGTCCGGGAGCGGTTTTTCCGGTTGCTGGACAAGCCGCACAAATAACAAAAGACCCTCAATCTCTGTGGGAGCGAGCTTGCTCGCGATGGCGGCAATTCGGTCCACCAGAAAACCCCCAACGAAAAAGCCCCGCTCTTCTCTCGAAGGCGGGGCTTTTCGTTACAGCGTCTGGATCTTAAGGCGCGTACGTCAGCAACAGCTCGGCCGGCACTTTGAAGTCCAGGGACATCATCACGCTCAACGCGGTAATGGTGAAGATCGAGAACACGAACAGCTTGCGTGCCCAGACCGTGTCATCCACTGCCTTGTAGCCGGTCCAGGCCATGTACAACCAGTACATGCCCATGGCCGCGGCAACGGCGAGGTAGCTCATGCCGGCGTAGCCGCTGAAGGTCAGCATCAAGGTCGCCACGAGGAACGCCAGGATGTAGAGCAGAATGTGCTTCTTGGCCACTTGAATCCCGCGCTTCACTGGCAACACCGGAATCGATGCGGCCAGGTAATCGTTGAAGCGGAAGATCGCGATGGCGTAGGAATGCGGCATCTGCCACAGGCTGAACATCACCAGCAGGGTCAGTGCGGCCATGTCGAAGGTGTTGCTGACTGCGACATAACCAATCACTGGCGGCATGGCGCCCGACAGACTGCCCACCAGCGTGCCGTGAACCGACTTGCGCTTGAGGTACAGGCTGTAGAAGCCAACGTAGATCACGAAGCCGATCACCGCGAACAAAGCGGCCAACGGGTTGGCCACCTTGTACAACAACGCAACGCCGAGAACACCCAGGACGGTCGCATAGATCAGGGCCAGTTTCAGGGAGATGAGGCCCTGTACCAGCACCCGGTTCTTGGTGCGTTCCATCTTGATGTCGATGTCGCGGTCGATGCAGTTGTTGAACACGCAACCGGAGGCGACAACCAGGGACGTGCCAATCATGGCGGCCAGAAACACGGCCAGATCGACATGCCCTTTCGAGGCCAGGAAGAACCCGCCTGCCACAGAAAGCACGTTACCGAAAATGATCCCCGGTTTGGTGATTTGGATAAAGTGCTTGAGCGACATCGGGTCTACCTCACTTCGCCATCATGTACGTGTGGATGCTGAACATGATCCACAGCGACAGGCCAACCAGCAGGACGATTACGATCGCGGCGAATACAAACGCGATCACGTTGTTGCGCTGCGCGGCGGAACGGTCCAGGTGCAGGAAGTACACCAGGTGCACCAGCACCTGGACGATCGCGAACGCGAGGACGATCAACAGGGTGATCGACTTCGGCAGCGTCGGGTACATCACCAGACCGAATGGAATGACGGTCAGGATCACCGACAGGATGAAACCGATGGCGTACGACTTGTAGCTGCCGTGACCGGCGTCATCGTGGCCGTGGTGGGAATGAGCTGGGTTAGCCATTTACATAGTCCCCATCAGGTAAACAACGGTGAATACGCAGATCCAGACAACGTCCAGGAAGTGCCAGAACAGGCTCAGGCAGCTCAGACGGGTCTTGTTGGTCGACGTCAGGCCATGCTTGTTGACCTGATACATCATGATCGCCATCCAGATCAGACCGCTGGTCACGTGCAGACCGTGGGTGCCGACCAGGGTGAAGAACCCGGACAGGAAGCCGCTGCGGCTAGGGCCGTAGCCTTCGGAGATCAGCAGGTGGAACTCGTTGACCTCCATGCCGATGAAGCCCAGACCGAACAGGAAGGTCATGGCCAACCAGCCCAGGACCTGTTTCTTGTTGCCACGGTAGAACGCCAGCATGGCGAAGCCGTAGGTGATCGAACTGAACAACAGCAGAGCGGTTTCGCCCAGCACGTAGGGCAGTTCGAAGATGTCGTGGCCCGACGGGCCACCGGCTACGTTATTTACCAGTACCGCGTACACCGCGAAGATCGACGCAAACAGAATGCAGTCGGTCATCAGGTAGAGCCAGAAACCGTATACGGTCATCTCGCCCGAGTCGTGGTGGTGGTCATCGTGCCCATGGTCACCATGGGCGTGTCCAACATTGGTCACTAAGTTCGACATGGTTTAAGCCTGTTCCAACGAGGTTTCAACACGGGTGGCTGTGGCCGGGATTTTCCCTGCCGCGACCAGACGCTTGTGCTGCTCGGCTTCGATGCGCTCGATCGTTTCAACCGGGACCATATAGCCCTGGTCGTCACGTGCAGCGTGGATCGCGAAGTAGACGACAGTGCCTACCAGGCTCGCGATTGCCAGCCACCAGATGTGCCAGATCATCGCGAAACCGAACACGGTCAGCAGAGCACCCATGACCACACCGGTAGCGGTGTTGTTTGGCATGTGGATCGGCTCGTACTTGGCCGGAGCCTGGTACGCGGTGCCGTTTTCCTTGGCTTCGGTGAACGGATCGACGCAGTCGGCTTTCGGCAGCACGGCGAAGTTGTAAAACGGCGGTGGCGACGAGGTCGACCATTCCAGAGTGTGGGCATTCCACGGGTCACCGTGTTCGCACATGTTTTCTGGCTTGTTGCGGTCACGCACACTGACGTACAGCTGGATCAGTTGGCAGGCGATACCGACAGCGATCATCACCGCACCGAACATGGCGACGTACAGGTACGGCACCCACTCAGGGTTGGTGGTGGCGTTCAGACGACGGGTCATGCCCATGAAGCCCAGTGCATAGAGCGGCATGAACGCGACGAAGAAGCCCGAGATCCAGAACCAGAACGCTGCTTTACCCCAGCCTTCGTGCAGCTTGAAGCCGAACGCTTTCGGGAAGTAGAACGCGAAACCAGCGATGTAACCGAATACCGCACCGCCGATGATCACGTTGTGGAAGTGCGCGATCACGAACAGGCTGTTGTGCAGAACGAAGTCAGCACCCGGGATGGCCAGCAGTACGCCGGTCATGCCGCCGATGGCGAAGGTCACCATGAAGCCCAGAGTCCACAGCACCTGGCTGGTGAAACGCAGACGGCCCTGGTAGATGGTGAACAGCCAGTTGAATAGCTTCACACCCGTCGGGATGGAAATCAGCATTGTCGCCAGACCGAAGAAGGCGTTGACGCTGGCACCCGAACCCATAGTGAAGAAGTGGTGCAGCCAAACCATGAAGCCCAGTACCGAGATCGCGCCCGAAGCGTAGATCATCGACTTGTGGCCAAACAGTTTCTTGCCGGTGAAGGCCGAGATGACTTCCGAGAAAATGCCGAAGGCCGGCAGGATCAGGATGTAAACCTCAGGGTGGCCCCATGCCCAGAACAGGTTGACGTACATCATTGGATTGCCACCAAGTTCATTGGTGAAAATATGGAAATCCATGTAACGGTCAAGCGTCAGCAGTGCCAGGGTAGCGGTCAGGATCGGGAACGAAGCCACGATCAGGACGTTGGCCCAGGTGCAGGTCCAGGTGAAGATCGGCATGTCCATCAGTTTCATGCCAGGGGTACGCATTTTCAGCACGGTAGCGAGGAAGTTAACCCCCGTTAGCGTTGTCCCCAGACCCGATAGCTGTAGCGCCCAGATGTAGTAATCCATCCCCACGCCAGGGCTGTATTGCAGACCCGACAGCGGCGGATAGGCAACCCAACCGGTCTTGGCGAATTCGCCGACGCCCAGGGACAGGTTGATCAGCACAACGCCGGACACCAGCAGCCAGAAGCTCAGGGAGTTCAGGAACGGGAAGGCAACGTCACGCGCGCCGATCTGCAGCGGCACTGCAAGGTTCATCAGGCCGGTGAAGAATGGCATCGCCATGAAGATGATCATGATCACACCGTGAGCGGTGAAGATCTGGTCATAGTGTTCAGGTGGCAAGTAGCCAGGCGAACCCTCGGTAGCCATGGCCAACTGGGTACGCATCATGATGGCGTCGGCAAAACCGCGCAGCAGCATGACCATGGCGACGATGATGTACATCACGCCGATTTTCTTGTGGTCGACCGACGTCAGCCACTCGGTCCACAGGTAGGTCCACTTCTTGAAGTAAGTGATACCGGCGAACAGTGCCAGACCGCCGAGCGCGATCATGGCGATGGTCACCATTACGATCGGCTCGTGGAACGGGACCGCTTCCCAACTTAATTTACCAAACATCGTTTACTCCTCTGCCCCGGCAGCTGAATGCGAGTTCATGTCCGTAGCGGCCACTTCTTTCTCTTTCTTCTCGTGCTTCACCTTCGGACCCGGTTTCATGCCTTCGTACTTGTCGACGATGATCTGGAACAGGTTCGGCGTTACCGAGGAGTAGAGCTCGACTGGGTTGTTCTGGCTCTGCTTGGAAAGGGCTGCGTATTCAGCTTGTTCAAGCTGTTTAGGTGCCTTTTTGACTTCACTTACCCAGGCGTCGAAATCTTCCTGGGAAGTTGCGATAGCCTTGAATTTCATACCGGTGAAACCGGCACCGCTGTAGTTGGCCGAGATGCCTTCCATTTCAGCGTTGCGGTCAGCGATCAGGTGCAGCTTGGTCTGCATGCCCGCCATCGCGTAGATCTGGCCGCCCAGACCCGGGATGAAGAATGAGTTCATCACAGCGTCAGAGGTGATCTTGAAGTTGATTGGCGTGTGCGCCGGGAACACGATCTTGTTGACCGTGGCAATGCCTTGTTCCGGGTAGATGAACAGCCACTTCCAGTCCAGCGCGACCACTTCGATGGTCACTGGCTTCACGTCGGATACGATCGGACGATACGGGTCCAGCTCGTGGGTCGACTTGTAGGTGATGTAACCCAGGGCAATGATGATCAACACCGGAACAGTCCACACCGCGATTTCGATCTTGGTGGAGTGGTTCCACTTAGGCGTGTAGGTCGCCTTGGTGTTGGACGCGCGGTATTTCCAGGCGAACAGGAAGGTCATGACGATGACCGGAACCACGACCAACAGCATCAGCAGCGTTGCGGTGATGATCAGGTTTTTCTGTTCCAGGCCAACCTGGCCCGTGGGATTGAGCAAGGTCATGTTGCAGCCTCCCAGCAACAACGTGCCGAGCAGCGGCAATAAGCCTAGTAGTCTGGGGTACCTGTTTTTACTCATCTCACGACCTCTAAAGCAGCTTGCGCAATGCAGTTGGGTTTTGATCGCCAACACTTCACCCTGCCAAGGGTTGGCATTTTCTTTGGATTGAATAAGGGCTGCCCGTCGAGCGTCAGACGCGTTTCGACAAATCCTGGGCCAGCGGTGAGTTCTTATTCGAATTCGTGGTCAAAGGCCTTGTTACAGACCAATTCCATTTGGTGCGGATAGTTGGAGGCACCGACACCTGGGAGTCGCATGAAGCCGCCCGGCCTCTCGACACCCTGATTCTGCTCAAACACCTTTAAGGGTGAGCAGCGCCGGGAATTCAGTGCGGGCGATTGTAGTTATGTAGCGTTTTTTAAACCATGTCTCATCCCGAAATAATTTATATCCCGAGCCGCAACAATGCTTCGCCGAACTCGTAAAAGTGGCGCATGTTATCGAAATTAATTCTCAACAAAAACACCAAAAATAGTAGGTCTACCACCGGCAGTTCAGACAGTTTCCGCTGCTCGGCGACACCGCCCTACCCGGCGCAAGCCCCCATGTCACAAGGGCTCTGGCAAATCGCCAGACCCTGTTAAAACTGCCTGCTCCAGCCTGATAACTACGGAACCCGACAGGCCGCGAAACAGACCAATTTCATTGCATGAGTCCATGCCAATCCGCTGCCTTGGACGCCGCTGCGACACTGAAGATGTGACAACATGTCGCACACGTGTCGCACCTATGTTTCCACCTGCTACGGTGTTTTCAGCCAGCCTCTGATCTGCAAAAAAATGCCCTGGCCCTCTCAGTGAGGACCGGGGCATTTTTTGTCCGACAATACGATGCGACGCAGGGTCTCAGCGCAGTGCTTTACGGTTGCGCATCGTCAGAAGCGGCACCAGCACCACGACCAGCACGAAGGCGACCAGCGCCCATTGCGCCAGCGACAAACCGAGAATCGGCGGGTACGGCGTGGAGCAGAAACCGTCGACCTGGAAGCCCAGCGGGAAGATCTTCGCCAGCGGCAAGCCGTCGACAATCGGTTGCAGTACATCGATGCCGCAACTGACGGCGGGATAGAACTGCGTGTAGACGTGATGCCCCGCCACACCGACGCCTGCCAGTGCGCAAATCACCACCAGGGTTTCAAAAATCGTGATGCTGCGACGGTTGCGCATGGCCGCGCCAATAAAGGCGAAGATCGCGATCAACAGCAAGGCATAACGTTGCAGGATGCACAGCGGGCACGGGGCCTCGCCCAGTACGATTTGCATGTACAGCGCGCCACCGATCAGCGCCAGGCAGATGATGCCCAGCAAAACCAGATAACGCCGTTCACGGCCCAACCGCAGTGTTTCCTCGCTCATCGCGTTTCCCTTCAAGATATCGATTGCCCGCCAGTCTACACGCCTGCGGCGTGCTGGGGGATGTCGGGGAATAGACGATAAGCGGGTTAAGAAGGGATTAACTTTTGAACAGAAAAATCAAAAGATCGCAGCCTCCCGCAGCTCCTGCATTCAGATGATGAACATCCTGTAGGAGCTGCCGAAGGCTGCGATCTTTAAAGGGTTACTCCAACGCCGAAGCCGGACCGAAGAACTCGTAACGGCTTTGCTTCTCCGGCACACCCAGCGCCTTGAGGTGGCGTTTGATCGCCGCCATGAAGCCCTTCGGCCCGAGGAAGTAAGCGTCCAGGTCGCGCTCTTGCGGCAACCATTCGCCCAACTGCTCCTGGCTCAGCAGCCCGACCTTGTGCGCCGCGGGGCTCACGCCGTCATCTTCGGCATAGCAGTAAAACGGTTTGAGTTGCGGATGACGCTCGGCCAAGCCATCGATCCAGTCGCGGAAGGCATGGACTTTGCCATTGCGCGCGCAGTGGATGAAGTGCACCGGGCGTTTGGTCTCCAGCGCGGCCTCCAGCATCGCCAGGGTCGGGGTGATGCCGACGCCGCCACTGATCAGCACCAGTGGTTTGTCGCTGGCGGTCAGGGTGAATTCGCCCGATGGCGGGAACAACTGGATGGTCGAGCCTACGTGCAATTGATCGTGCAGGAAGTTGGACGCGCGACCACCGGCCTCGCGCTTGACGCTGATGCGGTACTGGCCTTTGTTGGCCAGGGCCGACAGCGAATAGTTACGGCGGATTTCTTCGCCATCGAGGATCAGTTTCATGCCGATGTACTGGCCCGGTTCGGCAGCCAGAATCAGGCCTTTATCCACCGGTTCGAAGTAGAACGAAGTGATTTCCGCGCTTTCTTCGACCTTGGCCGCAACGATGAACTCCCGCGCTCCGCGCCAGCCGCCCGGTGCCTGTTCTTTCTGGTCGTAGATGCTGGTTTCGGCACCGATCAGGATGTCCGCCAGTTGGCCGTAAGCCGCACCCCAGGCCGCTATCACTTCCGGGGTGGCGATTTCTTCGCCGAGCACTTCGGCAATGGCGCGCAGCAGGCAGTTGCCTACAATCGGGTAGTGTTCCGGAAGAATCTGCAGGGCGACGTGCTTGTTGATGATCTTCGCCACCAGATCGCCCAACTGGTCGAGCTGGTCGATATGGCGCGCGTACATCAGCACACCGTTGGCCAGCGCACGCGGTTGGTCACCGGTGGCCTGGTGGGCCTGGTTGAACAACGGGCGGACTTCCGGATACTCGGAGAGCATCATGCGGTAGAAGTGAGTGATGAGGGCTTCGCCACCGCTTTCCAGCAACGGCACTGTAGATTTGACGATGGCACGGTCTTGGACGCTAAGCATAAAGTGACTCCTGGGCAGCAAAGTTTTGGTGACTAATGTCCTATGCACTTCAGTTTCCGTGCCAACTATTAAATCCATATAAATCAACAAGTTAATAACATGATAGTCATAACGACACCTTCTGTTTTATAGTCACACCGACTACATGGAGTCACTATGACTGCAAAATCCCTGCTTACCGCCCTGCTACCACTGGTCTCAGACCTGTCCCGCGAACTCCCCGAGGGCGAGCGCTATCGACGTCTGCTCGAAGCGATGCGCGCCCTGCTGCCCTGCGATGCTGCCGCGCTGCTGCGTCTTGACGGCGAATGGCTGGTGCCACTGGCCGTCGACGGCTTGAGTACCGACACCCTCGGTCGACGCTTCAAGGTCAGCGAACATCCGCGCTTCGAAGCGTTGCTGAGCAGCAATGGCCCGACCCGATTCGCCGCCGACAGCGACATGCCCGACCCGTACGACGGGCTGGTCGATGGCCTTGATGAGCATCTTGAAGTCCACGACTGCATGGGTTGCCCGCTGCTCATCGACGAGCGCCCATGGGGTTTGCTGACCCTCGACGCGCTCGATCCGGGGCAGTTCGAGCCCATCGAACTCGACGCCCTTGAAGCCTTCGCCAGCCTCGCCGCCGCGACGGTCAATGCCGTCGAGCGCATTGAGCGCCTGAACAATCGCGTCGAGGATGAACACCAGCGCGCTGAGGTCTACCGTCAGGCCAGCGGTCAGCAGAACCGCGAAATGATCGGCCAGAGCAAGGCCCTCAAACGTTTGGTGGAAGAAATCAGCCTGGTGGGCGGCAGCGACCTGACCGTGCTGATCACCGGGGAAACCGGGGTCGGCAAGGAGTTGGTGGCGCAGGCCATTCACGCCGCCTCGCCGCGCGCCGACAAGCCGATCATCAGCCTCAATTGTGCCGCGCTGCCCGATACGCTGGTGGAAAGTGAATTGTTCGGCCACGTGCGCGGCGCCTTCACCGGGGCAATGAACGATCGACGCGGCAAGTTCGAGTTGGCCAATGGCGGCACACTGTTTCTCGATGAAGTAGGTGAGCTGTCGTTGACGGTGCAGGCCAAACTCCTGCGTGTGTTGCAAAGCGGCCAGTTGCAGCGCTTGGGGTCGGACAAGGAGCATCAGGTCGACGTACGGCTGATCGCCGCGACCAACCGCGACCTGGCCGAAGAAGTGCGCAGCGGCCGCTATCGTGCCGACTTCTATCATCGCCTCAGTGTTTATCCTTTATTAGTCCCGGCTCTGCGTGATCGTGGCCGTGACGTGCTGCTGCTCAGCGGTTACTTCCTGGAGCAGAACCGCTCGCGCATGGGCCTCAACAGCCTGCGCCTGGGCAGCGATGCCCAGGCTGCGTTGCTCGCCTATGACTGGCCGGGCAACGTGCGGGAACTGGAACACCTGATCGGTCGCAGCGCGTTGAAGGCGTTGGGCAACTGCAAGGAACGGCCGAAGATTCTCAGCCTGAGCGCCGCCGACCTGGACCTGCCTAACGGCAGCGTTGAAATCAGCGCCGAGCAACCGGCAGCGGCGGCCATGGCGTTGGTGACCGGCGACCTGCGCGAGGCCACCGAAAACTATCAGCGCCAGTTGATCGGCGCGTGCCTGGAGCGGCACCACAACAACTGGGCGAGTGCGGCGCGGGAGTTAGGACTGGATCGGGCGAATTTGGGGCGGATGGCCAAACGGCTGGGCATGAAATAAGTAAAGATCGCAGCCTGCGGCAGCTCCCACAGGGAAATGCGATCCAAGTAGGAGCTGCCGCAGGCTGCGATCTTTTGATCTACCCGATGCCCATGAAGCTAAAGCCTGCCCCTAACAAGTCGATAACCCGGCATCGATGGCTGTTGGCGATCCCGTGATCGCCCGTCACCTTTTTCCACAGAAGGTACTTATGTCCACCACCAAAGCCCGCGCAGATTCACTTTCGCTTCTGCTGTTTACCTTGCGCAGCGGCAAGTTGATGGCGATCAACCTGCTCAAAGTCAGTGAAATCATCCCCTGCCCGCCGCTGACAAAAATGCCGGAGTCGCACCCGCACGTAAAAGGCATCGCCACCCTGCGCGGGGCCTCGCTGTCGGTGATCGACCTCAGCCGCGCCATTGGCGAGCGTCCACTGGAAGACCCGAACGGTGGCTGCCTGATCGTCACCGATGTCAGCCGTTCCAAGCAGGGTCTGCACGTGCAGGCAGTGAGCAAGATCGTCCACTGCCTGACCACCGACATCCGCCCCCCGCCCTTTGGCTCCGGCGGCGTGCGTTCGTACATCACCGGCGTGACCTCGGTCGACGGCACGCTGGTGCAGGTGCTGGACATCGAAAAAGTCATCCACGGTATCGCCCCGGTGCAGATCGAAATGGCGCCGACCGAGCTGAGCATGGAAGACGCTGAAGTGCTGGGCAGCGCGCGGATCCTGGTGGTCGATGACAGCCAGGTGGCCCTGCAGCAATCGGTGCACACCCTGCGCAACCTTGGCCTGCAATGCCACACCGCGCGCAGCGCCAAGGAAGCCATCGATTGCCTGCTGGACCTGCAAGGCACCGCCCAGCAGATCAACCTGATTGTCTCCGACATCGAAATGTCCGAGATGGACGGCTACGCCTTCACCCGCACCCTGCGCGAAACGCCGGACTTCGCGCACCTGTATGTCTTGCTGCACACCTCACTCGACAGCGCGATGAACAGCGAAAAGGCGCGACTGGCCGGGGCGAATGCGGTGCTGACCAAGTTCTCCTCGCCGGAACTGACCAAATGCCTGATCGACGCGGCCAAGGCTGTGGCCGAACAAGGTCATTGAGTGTTGGCCGAGGACTATTGCTGGCTGATGCGGCGCGACCTCACCGAGGTTGTGCCAGCGTTCGACTGGCCGAACGGCATTCAATTGATTGACTATCGCCCCGAGCTCGCCGAAGCGGTCCATCGCTTGATGGAGTTGGGCTACCGCGAGGGTGGTGGTCGGGTGCCGGCGCTGAAACTCTGGCAGCAACGGTTTGAAACCGATCCCGAATACGATCCCGCCCTGTGCTTCGTTGCCCTGGATGCCGAAGGCGTGGTTGGCGTATGCCAGTGCTGGACCAGTGCTTACATCAAGAACCTGGTGGTGCATCCACGGGCGCAACGCCAGGGCCTGGGGCGCGCGTTGATGATGCATGCCTTCATCGTGTTTCAGCAGCGCCGGGAAGGTTTTGTCGATTTGAAGGTGCTGGAAGACAACCGGCGAGCGCGGCGCTTGTATGAAAGTATCGGGATGTGTGAGGTGCGCCGGGAACCGGTGCCGGTCTGACATACTCACAACTTGGCCCTTACTCGCCCAAGGATCCCCCGAACCATGAAAGCCGCCCCCCTGATCGCCCTCTGCCTCACCACCCTCGCCTCCCAGGCCCACGCCTCCAGCCCTGACGCCTGGGCCGCCTACGACAAAACTGTGCTTGCCAGTTGCACCAAGGCCAGTGGCCTGAAAGACGCCAAACCCGTCGGCAAGGCTGCGCAATTCGATGACCGCGTTGGCTATACCGCGCTCCTGCTGCAAGGCCAATACCCGCAAAAACAAATGAAGGGCGCGCAGGGTACCGAGTTGTGCCTCTACAACAAAAAGAGCAAAACTGCCTACGTCACCGAATGGGACTCCATCCGCCCCACCGCCGAGGCGCAGTGAGTGGCGCATAACTTGCTTCGATAGCAGCCTTTGCGGCGGCATTCTGTCGCCAATTCATGCCCTCGGATGCGATTGACCGCTCAATGAATACGACGTTTTCCTGCGTGGGTTGCGGCAAATGCTGCAACGACCATCATGTGTCCCTGACCTTGCCTGAAGCCCGCATGTGGGCTGCCGATGGCGGCCAAGTCATCGTATTGGTCGAGGCCTTCCTGAACAACGGCCTTGGCCTGCCAGCGCAACAGCGTGAACATGCTGAACGCCGTTCGGCGGTGGTTCGCAGCGCCGACGCCGAGGCTTATGTCGCCATCACCTTCGCCGCTTACAACGTCGGCCCCTGCCGGAATCTTGACGAAGACAATCTCTGCCGCATCTATGAGCGTCGGCCGCTGGTGTGCCGCATTTATCCGATGGAAATCAATCCGCACATTGCGCTAAACACTGCTGTTAAGGAGTGCCCGCCCGAGTCTTGGGAAAAAGGCCCGGACCTGATTGTCGGCGGCGAACTCGTCGACCGCGAGTTGTCGGAACTGATCATGCGTTCGCGTCAGGCCGATCGCGATGACATCCAGATGAAGGACGCCATTTGCGCGTTGCTGGGGTTTCGGACGACTGCGCTGAAGGGCGACGGATTTACCGCTTATCTACCGGACATGAATGAATTCGCCACAATCATCGACGAGCTGACCGGGCAGACACTGCCAGAGTGGAGCAGCGAGTGGCAGTTCCATGTGTCGGGAGAGGATATTGCCGGGCAGCTGGTTGCAGCCGGAGCGCTCGTGACGACAGAAGCGCCGACGAACTATGGGTTTATTTCGTTGCGGGCGGCTTGAATCGGAATCGGCGGTGTTTGTGCAGGCCCCATCGCTAGCAGGGCTAGCTCCCACAGGGTTAGTGGTGAACACCTCATAACCACTGTGGCAGCTAGCCCTGCTGGCGATGGCGATAGTATTGCCACCGCGACAATCGAGAAACTTAACGCTTA
The DNA here is from genome assembly GCF_019145495.1 of Pseudomonas azerbaijanoccidentalis. Taxonomy (GTDB): domain Bacteria; phylum Pseudomonadota; class Gammaproteobacteria; order Pseudomonadales; family Pseudomonadaceae; genus Aquipseudomonas; species Aquipseudomonas azerbaijanoccidentalis. The sequence continues at coordinate 639,196 of NZ_JAHSTU010000002.1, forward strand.
CCCATCGACCGCCGAGTCCCCGGAGGCGCCATGCCTGGGGTCTTGGTGTGGCCGTTCTTGGCGCCGTTCTTGTACCACGGCTGGTTGGAGCCCTTGGCGGACGCCAGTTCACCCGGTTTGAACGGGAACTTGAACGCCGGGATTTCGGCTTTGGTTTCGCTGTCGGCGCTGGCGTCGACGTTGTCGCTCAAGACATCGTCGACCGGCGGTTGTTTCGGGGAAGTCATGAAAGCTCCGGGTGATGCGCAAAGTGTCGGGCCCGGTCAGCGAGCCGCGAAAGACGCCAGTATAACGGAAGGGCAGCTACAAGCTTCAAGCTGCAAGCCACAAGTTAAAAACAGCCGCGGCGCCTTTTGGGCTTGCGGCTGAACGCCTGAAACTTGTAGCTTGCTAAGCATTCCCGCCCGACGAGCCTGCCTCCATGAAAAAAACCGTCCTCGCCTTCAGCCGCGTTACGCCTGAGATGGTCGAACGCCTGCAACAAGACTTCGACGTCATCGTGCCGAACCCGAAAAACGGCGACATCAATGCCCAGTTCAACGAAGCCTTGCCCAACGCCCACGGCTTGATCGGTGTCGGCCGCAAGCTCGGTCGTGCACAACTGGAGAACGCCGCCAAACTGGAAGTGGTGTCCAGCGTTTCGGTGGGCTACGACAACTACGACGTCGCGTACTTCAATGAACGCGGGATCATGCTCACCAACACCCCGGACGTGCTCACCGAAAGCACCGCGGACCTGGCCTTCGCCCTTTTGATGAGCAGCGCTCGCCGCGTTGCCGAACTGGATGCCTGGACCAAGGCCGGCCAGTGGCAAGCCACCGTCGGCGCCCAGCTGTTCGGTTGCGATGTGCATGGCAAAACCCTGGGCATCGTCGGCATGGGCAACATCGGCGCCGCCATTGCCCGTCGCGGTCGCCTGGGTTTCAACATGCCGATCCTCTACAGCGGCAACAGCCGCAAGACCGCGCTGGAACAGGAACTCGGTGCACAGTTCCGCAGCCTCGATGAGCTGCTGGCCGAGGCCGACTTCGTCTGCCTGGTGGTGCCGCTCAGTGAGAAAACCAAACACCTGATCAGCCATCGCGAACTGGCGCTGATGAAGCCGAGCGCCATTTTGGTGAACATCGCGCGCGGCCCGGTGGTAGACGAGCCGGCGCTGATCGAAGCGCTGCAAAACAACCGCATTCGTGGCGCCGGACTGGATGTCTACGAAAAGGAACCGCTGGCCGAGTCGCCACTGTTCCAGCTGAAAAACGCCGTGACCTTGCCGCACATCGGCTCGGCCACGAACGAAACTCGCGAAGCGATGGCCAACCGTGCACTGGCCAACCTGCGCAGTGCCCTGTTGGGTGAACGGCCACAGGATCTGGTCAACCCGCAGGTCTGGAAGGGCTAAAGCAAAACGGGCAGGCGCACACGCCTGCCCGTTTGTTCGCAGATTGCCTCAAGCCAACTTGCCACTCCCCCGCACCAGCAGTGCCTTGGGTTTACGGAACACCAGCACGTTCCCCAGCATCACCATCACCAGCCCCATCAGTGCCGGGGCAGTCCATTGGTAACCTTCGGCAAATGCCGACACGTTCAGCGCCACCACCGGGAACAGCACGGTGCAATAGGCTGCACGTTCCGGTCCCATGCGACCGACCAGCGTCAGGTACGCGGTGAATCCGATCACCGAACCCGGGATCACCAGGTACAGCAACGAACCGATGTAGCGGGCATTCCACTCCATATCAAACGGAATGCCTTTGACCAGGCACCACACCGACAACATCGCCGCGCCGTAAGCCATGCCCCAGGCGTTGGTGGTCAACGGCTTGAGCCCGGCTTTCTGTTGCAGACTCGACAGCATGTTGCCCGCCGAGAAACACAAGGTGCCAAGCAGCGCCAGGCCCAAGCCGAGCAACGTTTCCGGGCTGGCGGTGTGGCCGGCGAGTTCCGGCCAGAACAACAGGCCCAGCCCGAGCAAGCCCAACGCACCACCCATCAGCACATTGCGGGCGATTTTCTGGCCGAAGAATACCCGGGCGTTGAGGGCGTTCCACAGTGTCGCGGTGGAAAACACCACGGCCACCAGACCGCTGGGAATCCACTGGCTCGCCGTCAGGAAACACATGAAGTTGATGCAGAACAGGCACAGGCCCTGCGCGAGGCAGATCAGGTGCCCGCGGCGGTTCATCACTTGAAGCTTGCGGCTGAGCAGCAACATGACGAACAGCACCAACGCTGCAAGGCCGAAGCGATAGACGATCGACACGGGAATCGCCACCACACCCAGTTGCCATTTCAGGGCAATCCAGGTGGTGCCCCAGATCAGCACGGTCATCAGGTACAAAGACAGGTTCATGGCATTGGCTCCTCGATAGGAGTCCAGTGTCCCGCGCAGCAACGTGGCGCACTTGCATAAACTTGCGCTTTTGTCAGGCAACGGGCTGGCAGGCGAACCGCTACGGAGTAGGATGCAAGGCGTTAGAGAGAACCGACCATGGCACCGGATACCCTACAAGTCTTTCAAGCCCTCAACCGCTCGCCCAATGCTCGCCTCGAGCACAGCGCCGAGCTCGGTGACGGCTTGTCCGCAGCCTTGTGGAGCAACCACCACGACGCCCAGGAATACGAAGCGCCGAGCCACCACACGTTGTCCTGCTACATCGCTGGCGGCACCGGCACTTTTCGCCGCGACCAGCCCGGCAACAAGGGTGGCCCCGACAAGCTGTGCATCCTGCCCGCCGACCATCAGTCCGGTTGGGTGATCAACGGCGACATCCGCCTGGCCCACCTGTATTTCAGCCCCGAACAATTTGCCTTGGGTTGCGTAACTCTGCTCGACCGTGAACCTCGGGAATTGCAGTTGCGCGAACAGACGTTCCTCGATGACCCGCAGCAGGCCGTGCGCTTTCGCCAGTTGATCACCCTCAACTGGGAAGAACCGGGCGAGCGTTTGCTCACCAGCAGCCTGGCCCACGAGATACTCGGCCATGCCCTGCTCAGCCAGGTCAGCGTGCGCCCGAACTTGCGCCTCAAGGGTGGTTTGGCCGCCCGGCAGCGGCGGCTGTTGGTGGAATATATCGATAGTCATCTGGACCAGGCCATCAGCCTGGGGCAACTCGCCGCGTTGTGCGCGTTGTCGGAATACCACTTCGCGCGCATGTTCCGGGAGAGCTTCGGATTGCCGCCGCATCAATACGTACTGGCCCGACGCCTGAACTGCGCGCGGGAGCTGTTGCGCTCGACGCTAAAGCCGTTGGGGGAGATTGCATTGGCGTGCGGGTTTGCCAGTGCCAGTCACTTTACCAACCGGTTTCGGCAGGCGTTGGGCGGAACGCCAGGCGAATACCGGCAGGCGTTTTTGCGGTAAAACAAGATCAAAAGATCGCAGCCTTCGGCAGCTCCTACAGGAGAACGCAACCTCATGTAGGAGCTGCCGAAGGCTGCGATCTTTTAGATATCGCCTCAAAATTCCAACGCGCTCGACAACGTCACCTGCCGCGAATCCCCCATCGACACGAAGAAACGGCTCGCCGCCGAAGTGTAGTACGTGCGGTCGAACAGGTTTTTCACGTTGAGCTGAAACTTGACCTTCTGCCCATCGAGTTGGGTGTCGTAGGTGGCGAACGCATCGGCCACGGTGTAGCTCGGCAGCTCGAAATCGTTCACTGCGTTGCCCGCCCGCTCACCCACGTATCGCGCACCCGCGCCAACCCGCAGCTGGTCGCCACCGATGACACGGCCAAAGTCATAAACCGCCGACAGTGAGCCACTGTTCCTGGCCACGTTTTGCAGTTTCTTGCCTTTGTAATCCGGGTCTTCGGTGACTTCAGCATCGGTGTAGGCGTAGCTGCCGATCATGCTCCAGCGGTCGCTGAGTTGCCCGCTCAAATCCAGTTCCAGGCCACGGGAACGTACTTCGCCCGCTGCGCTGTAGAGCGTCACCGGACCTTCGGAGTTGGCCACCAGCACATTGCGTTTCTGGATGTCGAACAGCGCGATGTTGCCCGTGACGCGCCCCGGCATATCAAGTCGCGCGCCGACCTCCCAGGACTTGGCCTCTTCCGGTGCAATGCTGCCATCGAGCACGGTGCTGCTACCGCTCAGTGGTGCGATGGTCGAGTTGGGTTTGAACGATTCGGTGTAGCTGCCATAGAACGACAGCTCGTCGGTGTAGCGATACACCAGACCGGCGCGCGGCACCCATTTCTGCCCGTTGCTGTCCGTGTTGGCCTTGAACGGCACACCTTTGCCGGCGTACTGGTCGTATTCCTGGAAGCGTCCGCCCGCCACCAGAATCCATTGATCGGTGAGGTGAATCGAGTCCTGCAAAAACGCCGAGTTGCTGCGCAGCTTATCGGTCTGCGCGCTGTCGGCCGGGCTGACGGTGGTGCCTTCGACTTCACGGCCATAGACCGGGTTGAGGTAGCTGAAGGTGGTCAGGCTTTTCTGGCGGATCAGGTCGGCACGGTAGATCTTGCGGTACTCGTCATCAATGCCTAACACCAGGTCATGCCGCATGCCCGCCACATCGATTTTGCCTTCAAGGCTCGCCGTGGTGAAACGGTCGGTGCTGAGCGCATCCTGCGTGCCATCCATGCTGCGGGTCAGCGTGCCCTTCTGGGTGTCGATGGCGGTTACGCGGACTTGGCTGGCGTCGTAGGTTTCACGGTTCCAGCTGTAGCCGAAGTGCGCTTTCCAGTTGTCGTTGAGTTCGTGATCGGCCTCGAAGTGATACAGGTCCGAACGCCCTTCCATGTCATTGAAAGGCTCATCCAGACGGCGATCGCGGGGGATGTCCAACGGGTGGTTGTCACGCGGGTCGATCACGGTGCCACGGTCGAACGGCGTGAGGAATTCACGGTGCTCGTAGGCGAACAGCAGCTTGGTGCTCTCGCCGAACCAGGCCAGCGACGGCGCGACCAAAGTCTCGCGATGCACGCCGTAGTTGCGCCAGTAATCTTCGTCTTCATGATCCAGCACCATGCGATAGGCCAGCCCGGTTGTGCCCAGGGCACCGGTGCTGTCGAAGGTGCCGCCACTGCCATTCTTGCCTTCGCCGTAGGTCGAGCCGCGCACGGTCAACGCGTTGTATTGCTCAAGCTCGGGCTTCTTGCTGACCATGTTGACCACGCCGCCCGGGTCCTGGATCCCGTACAGCAGCGAGGCCGGGCCTTTGAGCACTTCGACTCGATCCACCGTGGCGTTCATGCCACGGCCCTGCACGATCGGCATGCCGTCGCGCATGATCGAACCGTTGCGGTTGTCGCCAAAGCCGCGGGTCATCACCGAATCCTGGGTACTGCCCAGCGTGTTGCCCTGGGTGATGCCGCTGACGTTGGCCAGCGCATCATCCAGATTACGCGGCGCCTGATCGCGAATGACCTGGGCGGCGACCACGTTCACGGTCTGCGGGATTTCCTGAAGCGACGCCGAGCTGCGCATCACCGAAGTGGTGGCCGGCGGCTGGTAGCTGGTGGACTGATCCATCACCGACGTGATGGTGGTGGCGCCTAGATTCAGCGCACCTTCGGTAGGCAACGGCTCCAGGGCCATGGTGTGACCGTCGGTGCGGCGGAAGGTGAAACCTGAGCCGCTGAGCAATTGCTGCAAAGCCTGTTCGGCGCTCATCTGACCACTGACCGCCGGGGCATTGAGGCTGTAAGGCGCTTCATCGGTATAGACCACGCTGATGCCCGTCACCCGGCTGAAATCGCTCAAGGCCTGGGGCAGCGGTTTGGCGGTCAGCGAAAAGCTGAACTGCGTCTGTTGCTGCGCACCACTTTGCGCGGCCACCGCCACGCTCAGCGGCAGCAACGCCAACGCCGAGAAACCCAGCGCCGTAACACCCAACCATTGTTTGACCGAACCCGATTTTGCCCTGGACTTCATGACTCATGACCTGTGTAGAACCGCAACGGATGCGAATGACTCGCAGTTTCAGTCACTACACGGATGGCATTCGGTTTTACCTCAGCAGAAAGTTGAAAATATTTTATGAAGATCAAAAGATCGCAGCCTTCGGCAGCTCCAAAGGGAAATCGCGACTTTTCCTCAGCGCAAAATAATCAGATGCCCCAACACCTGATGCTGCTCAAACCCCAAAACGCCCTGCAACGAACTCAACACGGCCTGCGGATGCTTGCTCGGAAAACTGCCACTGACCCGTCGCTGGGCCAGTTCATCGTTGAGCAACACGATCCGGCCCGGGTAATAGCGGCGCAAATCCTCCACCACATCGGCCAGCGTCGCCTTGTAGTAATTCAGCCACCCCTGGCGCCATGCCAGTTGCGCTTCGCTGTCAACCAAGTGCAGAGGTTGTGCCGTGCCTTCGCCATAGGCGACTTGCTGGCCGGCGGCCAGAATTTGCTGTTCGGCGTTTTTGTCCGCCGTTACCCCGACTCGGCCGGACAACACCGTGACCTGCGCGCCATGGGGCTGCAGGCGTACTTCGAACTGCGTGCCCAATACCCGCGCCTGCCCCTTCTCGGCGTCAACCACAAACGGCTCGCCGGTGTGGGTCACGCTGAAAAAACCGGCACCGCGACGCACTTGCACATGCCGCTCACCGCCGCTGAAATCCACGGCGATGGCACTGTCGGCATCCAGGGTGACTTGCGATTGGTCGGCCAGAATGACCGTGCGGATTTCTCCCGGGGCCGAGACATAGTCAGCGCCCAGATCATCGATCCAGCGCGACGGTTGCCAACCACTGCCGAGGCTGATCATCAGCAACAGGCACGCGGCCATGGCCAGCGCCCCCGACAAACGCCGCACGCTGGCGCGCCGCGAACGGTTCATCGCATTGAGATAACCCTGCAACGCCAGGGCCTCTTCATCGGCCAGCGTGCGCGCGGGCACTTGGGTCATTTCCCACACCACTTGCGCCTGCGCATACGCTTCGGCGTGGGCCGGGTCGGCTTTCAACCACTGGCTGAACATGGCTTGGTCACCGCTGCTCGGCTGGTCATGCAACAGGCTCAGCCAGGCCAGCGCTTGCTGTTCCTGAGCGGGCGTCGGCAGGATGCGTTCGATGGTCTTCACGGTGCTTTCCCTGGCGTGCGCGGTTCGGGTTCCCTCAGGCTTGCCTTGCAGGCCTCGAGCGCGCGCATCATATGTTTTTCCACGGCGCTTTGGGACAGGCCCATGGCTTTGGCGATCTCGGCGTATTTGCGGCCATGAATGCGATTGAGCAAAAAGATCTGCCGCGTGCGTTCAGGCAATGCGCGCAACGCCGCTTCGACATGACGCAAATCGTTGCCTGCCTCCAGCGCGGCTTGCGGCTCGCCACCCACGCTGTCCGACGGTTCCGCCATCAAGCCTTCGCTGGCCCGAACCCGCGTGCCCTCACTGCGCAAATGGTCGATGGCAATGTTGCCGGCGCAGCGCAGCAGGTAGGTGCTGAGTTCCTCGACCTGCACCAGCGGCCGTCGCCAGAACCGCAGGAACAAATCCTGTACCAGGTCCGCCGCCGTCGCCCGGCAACCGACGCGACGGTTCACCAACGCCTCCATTTGCGAGCGTTGCGAAAGGAACACTTGCAGAAAATGCGCACGATCGCCGTGCGGTTTATCGCGCTCGGTATCACCGGGTTCGGCTGGACCGTTGATCATCAATTCAGTACTGCGCAAACGCGGCAATCGGGCTGGCCAACAGGCTCATCCAGGCCAGCGCCACGGCCAAGCGCGGGCGATACGGCATCAGCAACACCAGCAGCAAAGCACTGAGCATCAACACCGCAAACCATTCCACCAGGCCCAGCGCCCAGTCCGTCACCGCCAGCGCCGACCACAGCGACACGCTCAACAACAACCAGCCCGCCACTCTGAACAGCTGTCGCGAGCGGGATGAAAGTTTGCGTCGAAGCAGGTCCGCATGATGGCGATCCATCGACAAACACAACGCGGTGAAACCGCCATAGCAGAGCAACAAGGCCAGCAGCATTCAGTTCGCCTCCTGCTCAAGCGTGATCGGCCGGGAGCGCTGGCGGACGGCATCGGTCTCGGCGCCACGCTGCATTTTCCAGGCAGCCCACGCGAGGAACAGCCCACTGACCAGGGACGTCAGGTCGAAACCGGCCATGGCCCAGTCTCCGGTGATCAGCGTGACACCCAGGTGCCAGGGTGTGGTCAGTGCGTTGAGCAACGGCACCGCGCCCAACAACAACGCGGCCAGCGTCAGTTGCTCCACCCACGCGGTGCGACCACGGCGAACCAGCGCATGCACAAGGCTCAACCCCCAGGCGATGAAGAAACTGTTGACCTCCCAACCCGCCCGCTCGGTCATCTCCAGCGGCAACAATCGGTTGGCCCAGAAGAACACTGCCACTGCGATGACCAAGCCTGACATGCTGGCAATGTTCAGCACTTCCACCAGCCGCAGCTCGAAGGGCATCACGCCGCTCTTGGCATGTTTGAGTTGACGCTTGCCGAGCCAGATGACCAGCCCGGTGCCGATCATCGCCGTGCCCGCCAGCCCGCAAACAAAGTACAACCAGCGCAATACCGGACCGGCGAAATGGCCCATGTGCAACCCGTAGAAACTGCCGGCGATGGCCATTGGCAAGGGCTGCGCCGGGGTTGCGGCGAGCAGTTGCCCGGTCACGCCGTTAAAGGTCACGGCACTGCCAAAGTCATGCACCACACGGTCCGAACCATCGCGCGCCAACACCACTGAAGCATTCGCATCACCCGGATTATTCACCGTCACCCGTCCGACCTGCCCGCCCGACCACTGCTCGCGAGCCTTTTCCAGCATCGGCGCCAAGGGTGGCAATGGCGTCGGTTTACCCGCGGATTCCATGATGTTGGTGGCCGGAAAAACCTCGCTGAAAAACGCTTTTGCATCACCGTTATAGGAGGCCAGGATGCTCGCCGGCATCACCATGCTCATGAAAATCACCAGGCTGCTGTAGGTGATCATCAGGTGAAATGGCAGTACCAGCACACCCACCGCGTTATGCCCGTCGAGCCACGAGCGCTGACCCTTGCGTGGGCGGAAGGTGAAGAAGTCTTTGAAGATTTTCTTGTGGGTGATGATTCCGCTGATCAGCGCAACGAACATCACCATGGCCGCGATGGTCGAGAGCCAGCGGCCCCACGGATAGGGCATTTGCAGCTGAAAGTGGAAACGATAGAAGAACTCGCCGCCCTGGGTGTCCCGGGCCTGCACTTCACGGCCGGTTTGCGGATCGAGCAGTTTTGCCGTGAGTTGACCGCGTTCACCGGGTTTGGCCGGCGACTGTTGCCAACGCACCGACAGTGCGGGCTCGCGGGCGTTGGGCAATTCGATGATCCAGCGTGAAGCGCCGGCGGCGTGTTGCTGCAGGTAATCCTGAGCCAACGCCAGACTGGCTTCGGAGGACACCGAACGTGCAGGGATTTCCGGCTGCATCCAGTGACTGGTTTCGTCCTTGAAATAGGCCAGCGTGCCGGTCAGGAAAATCGCAAACAGCAACCAGCCGAAGGTCAAACCGGCCCAGGTGTGCAACCACGCCATCGCCTGGCGAAAACCCTCTTTCATGAGCGCTCCATCCAGTAAGCCAACCCGGCCAACGCAGCCAGAATTAGGCTTGAGAGGATCAGACCGAGCCACGCCCGACTGGCTGAGCGACAGGCAAAGCACCAGATCACCGCCAGCAGATAGACCAGGAACGAACTGGTCATCCCGGTCACGACCGCCTCGGCGCGTGCCATGGGCACCCACAGCGTCAGGCAGACGCTGGCCAATGCCGTGACCACATAACCGCCGAACACAGCGGCAAGCACTCGCGAAGTGACCGCCAGTCGATAGGAAACGGGGAGTGTCTTGCTTTTGGCTTTCATGTTGCGACCTTGGGAACACGTGAGGCGGCGTGAATGTCACGAAGCCCGGCAAGGCGCAATACTAATGATAAAGATTCTTATACGCAAAAGAAGTCAAGCAATGGCCACTTGATAGGTGAGCCCTGAAAACAAAACGGGCCTGCAATGCAGGCCCGTATCAGTGGCAGGTAAAAATTGAATCAGGCTTCAGCCATTTTGCGCAGCCTGTTCGTTTTCAAGAAACTCTTCTTCCAGCAGCACGTCGGCGTGAGCCCTGCGCTCGAACGGCACCACGGCAGCGCGTGGTTTGCCTCGCAATTTGCCGAACAGATGTTCCAGCGCGTGTTCGAGTTTCTCAGCGGCCCCGTCGATCGCCAGTTCCAGGCTGGCGGCTTTATGGGTGACAGAAATCGGTTGGTGGCCTTTTGGCCTCGCTTCCAACTGGCAGCGCAAATCGTGCGGTCCGGGCTTGTCGCCGTTCTCGTCCCGCAGGTGGACCTCGACGCGTGTCAGGTCCTCTTCGTATCGTTCGAGCGTGCTCTCAATGGTAGTACGTACCCACTCCTCCAGTCGGATGCTGCTTTGAATATGGTTATCGCTATTGACTTGGATTTGCATAGTTCATCCCTTATTTCAGCTAGCTCGCGAGAGGCCGGTCAGCTAAGCCCTTGGGCGTCATCACCGTGACCTCTTACTTACACAATCGGTCTGTACGATGAACAATTCAACCCCTAAAAAAAGATAAATTTCTAATCGCAAAAAAAGCCGGACAACCGGCAAAAGCGCTGTTAAGGTCGGGAGTTGAGTCGCCCTGCCCTCACGTAATAATTGCTCACATTTGCCGCTCCCCCAGCGGATGCAAGCCACGAAAAATCCCCGCCTCTTCCACCAGCCAGTCATGTACCGCACGCACGCCCGGATGACTCAGCGCACCCGGCGCATAGAGCACCATGTAGCGTTTGTGATTGGGCACCGTCAGCCCAAACGGCACGATCAACGCCCCGCGCTCCAACTCATCGTTGAGCAACGTTCGCCGGGCAATCGCTACCCCCATACCGGCGATGGCCGCTTCGATGGTCAGGTGATTGCGATTGAACGTGTGCCCTCGCCGTACATCCGCGCCTTCGAAGCCGATGGCGTTGAGATAGAACTCCCATTCCGCGTACTCGTAGCTACCACGCCAGGCCGTGATGTCGTGTAGTAACGGAAAATGCATCAGGTCCGCCGGACCATGCAGCGGAGGCCGACCACGCAACAGGCTCGGCGCGCACACCGGAAAAATCTGCTCATCGAGCAAGGCTGTGGATAACAAGCCGGGATAACTGCCGTCGTTCAGGTCGATGGCCAGGTCGAAATCGCCCTCGTGAAGCGGCACGCTGCTGTCCTCGGCCACCAGGCGCAGTTGAATGTCTGGAAAGCGCTGCTGCAACCGAGGCAAGCGCGGGGTCAGCCACTTGCTGAGGAAAGACGGAATCGAACGCACCCGCAGGGTTCCGCTGATCATGCCGGCATCCAGGCGGCGCAATTCGGCATCAATGCTGCCGTAGGCCTCGTTGACCGTAATGGCCAGTCGCTGGCCTTCGGCACTCAACTCCACGCCGCGAGCACGTCGATGAAACAGACGAAACCCCAAGCGTTCTTCCAACTGACGAATCTGCTGGCTCACCGCCCCCGGCGTGATGTGCAGTTCTTCGGCGCAGCGGGTGAACGACAAGTGCCGGGCGGCACAGGAAAACACCTGCAGCCACACGTAGGTCTGGGCGTGCAATTGACGGCTCATCGTTTAGTCCTGCTAAAGGCTGTCTTAGGAAGTTTCGTTGGTCACGTAGGACCGTGGCAGGCAGTATCGCTGAAAGTGCGCTTGTCCTACAAAAATGGCAGCGATTCATCTTCCATTGCAGGAATAGGCTTTAGCATGGCTATCAGTGTTTTTGATCTCTTCAAAGTCGGGATCGGCCCATCCAGCTCCCATACCGTTGGTCCGATGCGCGCGGCGGCGACCTTTGTCCAAGCGTTGATCGATCAGTCTTTGCTGCGCGATGTGCGACGGGTAGAGATCCGCCTCTATGGCTCCCTGTCAGCCACCGGCGTTGGTCACGCCACCGACCGCGCCTGCGTCATGGGCCTGATGGGCGAATGGCCGGACAGCATCGACCCCACCACCATCGACAGCCGCATCCACACCCTGCGCGAAACCGCTGAGCTTTCCCTGGCGGGCCAGGTCACGATTGCATTCGACTGGAAACGCGACCTCCTGCTGCTCGACGAGAGCCTGCCTTACCACCCCAACGCCATGTCCCTGACAGCCTTCGGCGAAACCGGCGAGCTGTTCGAGCAGACGTATTATTCGGTTGGCGGTGGTTTCATCATCGAAGCGGCAGAAGCCGAATCCGGCGTTGCACCGGCCAGCGACGTGGTGTTGCCGTACGATTTTTCCAGCGCTGTGGAATTGCTCCAGCTCTGCAACCAACACGGTCTGCGGATTTCCGAATTGATGATGGCCAACGAACGGGCCTGGCGCAGTGACGCCGAGATCCGTCAGGGCCTGCTGCACATCTGGTCGGTGATGCGCGAGTGCGTCGAGCAAGGCTTGCAACACGAAGGCATCCTGCCCGGTGGTCTGAATGTGCCGCGTCGTGCGGCAAAACTGCACCGCAGCCTGTTGGAAATCGGCAAGCCGAACGTTATCACCTCGACCCTCTCGGCGATGGAATGGGTCAACCTGTTCGCCCTCGCCGTGAACGAAGAAAACGCCGCCGGCGGGCGCATGGTAACCGCGCCGACCAACGGCGCCGCGGGGATCATTCCAGCAGTTTTGCACTACTACATGAAATTCAATCCGGACGCGTCTGACGATGACGTTGTCGCGTTCTTCCTGGGCGCCGCAGCCGTCGGCATTCTGTGCAAGAAAAACGCCTCGATCTCCGGCGCTGAAGTCGGCTGTCAGGGTGAAGTCGGTTCGGCTTGTGCCATGGCCGCCGCCGGTTTGGCAGAGGTGCTGGGCGCGACCCCGGAGCAGTTGGAAAATGCCGCGGAAATCGGCCTGGAACACAACCTCGGCCTAACCTGCGACCCGGTGGGCGGGCTGGTGCAAGTGCCATGCATCGAGCGCAATGCAATCGCCGCGGTGAAAGCGATCAACGCTACACAGATGGCCCTGCGCGGCGATGGCAAACACTTCATCTCGCTGGATCGGGTGATCCGCACCATGCGCGACACAGGCGCCGACATGCACGACAAGTACAAGGAAACTTCCCGCGGCGGTCTGGCGGTGAACTGGGTGGAGTGCTGATCGTTTTGGAGGCACGTTGGGGTTTACTGCCCTGAAACGGGCAGGTAAACAGAAGGCGGGCCGTGGTGCCCGCCTTCTTTTTGCCCGTGATCATTGTCCGACAATTTAGTCGGCATGCACCTTGCTACACCCCTGTTGGAACAATGATGGCGATATGGCCGTGAAATGCCGGTGGTCCGGCGTTGCGAACCAACCCGATCACGGCCGGTCAACAACTGCACGTTCAATCAGGCGGTGACGCATCATGGACAACCCTTTTCAGCTCATTACCGATGCCTTTGCAGCGGATTATCAGATCAACCTGAGCATTCAGGGTCTGGACGGCAGCATCATGCTGACTCTCTCCAACAGCGGTCGGGTCGTTGCCAAACGCATGATCAGCACCGAACAGCGCAATGACCCCGAACGCCTTAAACGGCTGGTGCAGAGCATTCAGTTCGGCATAGCCATCGAACAGGGCCACAGCGCCGTGGCCATCCTTGAATCCATGACCGATGGCGGCGCGCGCACCTTGCCGCCGCCACCCGCCAAAGGACGACATCGCCCTGCCATGGGGCTTTAAAGCTCGCCCTTCTCCACTTCCGGATGTTCACTGGAACCCGCACCGGTCTTACGGTGCGGGTTTTCTATCTTCACCGATGGGAACTGCGACGAAGCATAACGCACCACCAGAATCGCAAACGCCAGCAGCAGAATCCCGCCGCACAGGTAGATGATTCCCAGGTCGGGCGGATTGTGGTGCGACACGTTGGAAATCAGCAGACGGGTCAGCGCGGTGATCGCCACGTAGATCAGGAAGCGCACAGGCATGTGGTTGGTCTTGAAGTAAATCCCGACCATCGCCCCCAGTTCCAGGTAGATGAACAGCAGCAGGATGTCATCGATCTTGATATGCCCCTGTTCGAGCATCCCGAGAAATTCCATCACCGCCGCCCACGCGGTCACCGCACCGATGGCGAACAGCGCCAGGTAGTGAAAGGTTTCGACGAACAGGTTGCCCAGGGACTCGGCCAGTTCATGCACGTTTTGCCGCAGCTTTTCGGCCCAGTTGATTTTCACGATGATGCTTCCTTAGGTCGGCTCGACCGGATAATGCGGGTTGGACGTGACGGTTTTCTGCATGCAGAAAAAAGGCCACTCCATGATGGCGATCAGCCCTCAATCACGCGCCGTGGCGTTTGGTCGCACCTCTGGCGACCAGGACCTGACAAACCCTGAATCCGGACTACATTAAAAAGCCACTACCCAAAGCAAAGGGATTCGCTTATCCTTTTCGCTGTATATAGATACAGTAGTCGAAACCGACAACCAATGTGAAGGCATGTGAGGTGGTGAATGGCCGTCGAAGTGGTATACCGCAGCAGCCGAGATCTGGAGCGCTTGTTCATGGATAAAGCCGAAGCTGACCGTCATGACAAAATGCTCGAACTGGCCGAGTTGCTGGCTGAAGTGTTGCAAAAAGCCGTTCCGTCCCTGACCGAGCAGCAAGTGGAAGAAGCCGGGATCTACATGGCGAAGAATCGCGATGTGTTCGCCAAGGCATTCAAGAGCCAGCCGGACGCCCTGTCCGAATTGCTGACCGCGCCGGCTGAAGTCGCGCAAACAGTGGAAGCGGTTGAAGCCGAAGAACCCGCGGCACCGGCCAAACCGGCCAAGGCACCGAAAGCTGCAAAGTGACAACCGAATTGAATAGGCCCTGAGTCGAATGGCTCAGGGCCTTTTTCATTTTCAGAATCAAAAGATCGCTGCCTTCGGTAGCTCCTACTTGGGATTGCATACATCCTGTAGGAGCTGCCGAAGGCTGCGATCTATTCACCTTCTATCGATACAACACTTTCTCAGCCAATTCGTCCGCCACACGCGCCGGCGAACGTTTTTCCGCCTGAGCATGGGCAAAGACTTCGGTCAGCCGTGAACTGATCTTCGACAAATGCGCGGTGATGGTCGGCAGCTCTTCACCCCGGTGCTTGAGCGAAACGTAGATCAGGCCACCGGCATTGATCACGTAATCCGGCGCATAGAGGATGCCGCGTCGCTCCAGTTGATCGGCGACGTCCAGGTGAGTCAGTTGGTTGTTCGCCGAGCCGGCCACCGCCGAGCAGCGCAATTGCGTCACGCTGTGACTGTTGAGCACCCCGCCCAGGCCGCACGGCGCGAGAATGTCGCAAGGCGTACTCAGCAATGCATCGTTGGCAATGGGATGCGCACCCAGTTGCTCCATGGCCAACTGCACTTTGCCATGATCGATGTCACTGACCAATAGTTCGGCACCGGCGGCATGCAGTTGTTCGGCGAGGGCAAATCCGACATTGCCCAGGCCCTGGATGGCCACGCGCAAGCCTTCGAGGTTATCGCTTCCCAGACGAGCCATGGCGGTGGCGCGTATGCCGGTGAAAACGCCCATCGCCGCATGCGGCGCAGGGTCGCCTGCCGAGGTGGTGCTGGTGACGTGCTGGGTTTGTTGCGCGATGCAATCCATGTCCGCCACCGATGTGCCGCTGTCGATCGCGGTGATGTAGCGCCCGTCGAGCTGATCGATACAGCGCCCGAACGCTTCGAACAGCGCTCCACGGTTGGCAACATGCGCAGGCCGGACAATCACTGCCACGCCACCGCCCTGGGCCAGGCCGGCCAGTGCAGCCTTGTAACTCATGCCTTGAGCAAGGCGTATGGCATCCTCGACCGCGGATTCGTCGCTGGGGTAGGCAAGGTAACGACAACCGCCCAGGGCAGGCCCCAGTCGGCTGTTATGAATGGCAATGACCGCCTTCAACCCGGTGACCGGGTCGACGCTCAGATGCAGCGATTCAAGGCGAGTGCTTTGCATGAGAGCGAACATCGTAAGGCTCCCGAATCACTTCTTGTAGTCGCCAGTATAGGCTTGCGCTCAAAAATTGCAGAAGCGCACCGGAATAAGCGAGGCCGCCGTACAGTCTTTCGGAAATAACCTGTTGCCAGCTATGTAAGGCACTGGACGAATGCGGGAGACGGGGCTAAAACGAGGCATTGCCCGGAGATTTCAATGACGCCGCGCCAATCGTTTTTCGCTTGCCTGCAACGTTCACCGCCTGCCCTGTTCGAGGCGGCGTTGTGGATCTGCGCCGAACATGACAGCGAGGTTAATCCCGAGGCCGTGCTGGCAAATGTGCGAGAACTGCAACAACGGGTCAGTGGCAACTTGCCGATGCTGCCGGTGAGCGAACTGGCGCAGCCGTTGCTGCGGCGCATGAATGACCTGGGTTTTGCTCAGGACGATGCCACGCCCTTACGCCCGCACGCGGCGTTGATCGATAAAGTGCTGGAGCGCCGACGCGGGCAACCGCTGGCCTTGGGGTTGATTGCACTGGAACTGGCCAGGGGCCTGGAAATCCCGCTGGTCGGGGTGAATTTCCCCGGGCATTTCCTGCTGCGTGTACCCGGTGCCGATCACTTGCTCGATCCCTGCGGCGGCCGCCGACTTTATCCCAACGATTGCCGGGAACTGCTGCAACGCCAATACGGCCCGAACATGAAGCTCAGTGCCGATCACCTGGTAACGGCCGACCCCGTGCACATGCTGCAACGCCTGTCGCGCAACCTGCGCCAGTTGCACCTTTCCCACGACGATTTTATCGGTGCCCTGATCGATGCCGAACGCGTGCTGGAACTGGGTAACGCCAGTGCCGCTGACTACCTGGCCCGCGCCAGTCTTTATCAACGGCTGGACTGCCCCAACGCCGAGCGTTTCGATCTGGAGCATGCGTTGCTGCTCAGTGATGACCCGATCCAGCGGATCAGGCTTACGGAGCGTTTGGGGCATTTACCGCCCAATTCGGTCGTCCATTAAAAGCAAAAGATCGCAGCCTTCGACAGCTCCCACATTGAATTAGTGTAGGAGCTGCCGAAGGCTGCGATCTTTTGATCTTGTTTCTGATTTAAGGAGTGTCCGGCTGATTCGCCGGATGCGCCTTGATGAACGCCGGATGCGCTGCCGCCAACGCTGCTACTCGGCGA
Organism: Pseudomonas azerbaijanoccidentalis; assembly: GCF_019145495.1. GTDB lineage: Bacteria > Pseudomonadota > Gammaproteobacteria > Pseudomonadales > Pseudomonadaceae > Aquipseudomonas > Aquipseudomonas azerbaijanoccidentalis. The sequence goes on from NZ_JAHSTU010000002.1 coordinate 656,272, forward strand.
ATCCGCGGATAAGCCTCAAGCGAAATGTTGAAACGCTCAGCGGCATACAACTGTGGAATCAGATACACATCTGCCAGCCCCGGCTGCGGACCAAAGCAGTAATCCGTATCACCGATCAACTGTTCCACCGTCGCCAACCCTTGGCCGATCCAGTGCCCGATCCACTCGACCACCTGTGGCTCATCGTGGCCCAACTGCCGTAGCTGGTTGAGCACGCTGACGTTGTGCAGCGGATGCACATCGCAGCCGATCACCGCGGCTACGCCACGCTCATGGGCACGCGCGGCGAGGTCTTTGGACAGCAACGGCACCTGTGGATAACGTTCATCCAGGTACTCGATGATTGCCGGGGACTGAATCAGCAATTCGCCCTCATCGGTGCGCAAGGCCGGCACGCGACCTTGCGGGTTGATGGCCAGATACGGCGGCTGGCGATGCTCGCCACCGGTTGGCGCGATCAGATTGACCGGTAGTGCCTGGTAGTCCAGGCCCTTCAATGCCAGGGCGATGCGCACGCGGTAAGACGAAGTCGAACGGTAGTAGGTATAGAGTTCCATGCCCCGTTCCTCTTAGCGCGCCGCCAACACTTTGCCACGGCATTCGCCGAAGCCGATAGAAGCAAAACCTTCGCGGCTGCAACGGCCACGCAGGATGATTTCGTCGCCGTCTTCGAGGAACTTGCGCACCTCGCCCGAGGCCAGTTCGATCGGTTTTTTGCCGCCCTCGGTGATTTCCAGCAAGCTGCCGAATTGACCGCTCTCCGGTCCCGACAAAGTGCCTGAACCGAACAAATCACCGGCCTGCAACTGGCAACCGTTGACGCTGTGATGCGCGACCATTTGCGCCACGGTCCAGTACATGTGTTTCGAATTGCTCAGGGTCAGTCGATGGGCCGGCAGGTTTTGCTCGCGCATGGCTTCGGTGAGCAACAGCACTTCCAGTTCGATGTCGAAACCGCCAGCGGCCTGATCGCGCGTGTCGAACAGGTACGGCAGCGGCTGCGGATCACCTTCGGGGCGCGCAGGCTGGGCGCGACGGAAAGGTGCCAGGGCTTCGGCGGTCACGACCCATGGCGAAATACTGGTGATGAAACTCTTCGACAGGAACGGTCCCAACGGCTGGTATTCCCAAGCCTGGATGTCCCGCGCCGACCAGTCATTGAGCAGGCAGAAGCCGGCGATGTGATTGGCCGCGTCACCAATGGCGATCGAGTCGCCCATTTCGTTGCCCTGGCCGATCCAGATGCCCAGCTCCAGTTCGTAGTCCAGACGGGCGCAGGGGCCGAAGGTTGGCTCGGTCTGGCCGGCCGGCAGGGTTTGGCCTTTCGGGCGGCGGACATCGGTACCGGATGGGCGAATGGTCGAAGCGCGGCCGTGATAACCAATCGGCACGTACTTGTAGTTCGGCAGCAATGGGTTGTCGGGACGAAACAGCTTGCCGACGTTTTGCGCGTGCTCGATGCCGACGTAGAAGTCGGTGTAGTCGTTGATTTTCGCCGGCAGGTGCATCTCGCAATCCGCCGCCAGTGGCAGCAGTTTTGCGCCTTGGGCTTCGATCTTGCCGTGCAGCGTGCTGCCTTCGCTCAGCAGCTCCAGCAAGCGCTCACGCAGGGCCACGCGCGCAGCGCTGCCCAGTTCGAAGAACGCGTTCAGTTGACCGCCACGGGTGGCTTCGACCGCCGTTTTCGCGGCGCCGTCGAACAAGCCCGCATCCAGCGCAGCCTCCAGATCGAAAATATGTTCACCGATGGCCACGCCGCTGCGAGGCGCTGAGCCGCTGACGCTGAACACGCCCAGCGGCAGGTTCTGCAGAGGGAAATCAGCATGACCGTTGGCGGAAGCAACCCAGCTGCGAGTAATGGAAGTCTGCGTCATGGGTTATCTCCGGGTTGGGTCGAAAGTGGCGGGCAACGTAGCCCAGCAAGCGTCGTAAGTGGATTGCAGCTGCGGGCAATCGAGGGCGAAATGGCTCGGGCGCAGCACTTGGCTGGTCTCGAACATGAAGGCCATGGTGTTATCGATTTTCACTGGTTTGAGATCGGCATTGATCGCTTTGGTGCAGGTTTCACCATCCGGTCCGTGGGCGCTCATGCAGCTGTGCAACGACGCGCCACCGGGCACAAAGCCCTCGGCCTTGGCGTCGTATTCGCCCTGGATCAGCCCCATGAACTCATTCATCAGGTTGCGGTGGAACCACGGTGGACGGAAGGTGTTTTCGGCGACCATCCAGCGGGGCGGGAAGATCACGAAATCGAGGTTGGCCAGGCCATGGACACTGGTCGGCGAGGTCAACACGGTGAAGATCGACGGGTCCGGGTGATCGAAGCTGACCGTGCCGATGGTGTTGAAACGGCGCAGGTCATATTTGTACGGCACGTTGTTGCCATGCCAGGCCACGACGTTCAGCGGCGAATGATTGAGTTCGCACGCCCACAACTGACCGAGGAACTTCTGCACCAGCGTGGTCGGTTGTTGCAGGTTTTCGTAGGCGGCCACCGGGGTCAGAAAATCTCGCGGGTTGGCCAGGCCATTACTGCCGATTGGCCCCAAGTCCGGCAGACGCAATGGCGCACCGTGGTTTTCGGCGATGTAGCCGCGGGCCTGCGGATCGAGCAGCTCGACGCGGAATTTCAAACCCCGTGGCAGCACGGCAATTTCCAACGGCGCCACTTCCAGCACGCCGAGTTCAGTGGCAATACGCAGACGCCCCAGCTGCGGCACCAATAGCATTTCACCGTCGGCATTGAACAACACGCGCTCCATGGAGCGGTTGGCGCGGTAGCTGTAGATGCTGATCCCGGCCGGTTTTTCCGCAGCGGCGTTCGCCGCCATGCTCACCAGCCCGTCAATGAAATCGGTCGGTTCAGCGGGGATGTCCAGCGGATTCCAGCGCAGGCGATTGGGCGTCACTTCACCCAACGGTCCACCGGCGAGTTGCCGATCAAGTTTGACGAATGCCGGGTGATTGGCCGATGGCTGAATGCGGTACATCCAGGTACGCCGCGCTTCGCTGCGGGCCATGGTGAATGCGGTGCCGGAGAACAGCTCGGTATAGAGACCGTAAGGAGCTTTTTGCGGGGCGTTCTGGCCGACCGGTAATGCACCGGGTAGCGCTTCGCTGCTGAATTCGTTACCGAAGCCTGACTGATAAGCCAACGCCGGGGCGGTTGAATCGGGGTTCATGGAACCTCCTGAACGGGAGTCGACGGTGCTCATTTGCTCTGTTGAAGCGCTCGTGGCACGTCGGGGTTATTTTTATCGTAATTCAATTACGCATAACGTAATTTGATTGGTATTGACCGTCAAGCTATAAAGACGCCCATTCATCCCCGGATCCCAGCGCCACCATGGAAAAGCCCACCAGCGACAGTAACGGTAAACAGAAAGTCCGCTCCGCCGAGGTGGGGACCGACATCCTCAAGGCGCTGGCCGAACTGTCCCCCTCGACCTCACTCTCGCGCCTGGCCGAACACGTGCAAATGCCCGCAAGCAAGGTGCACCGCTATTTGCAGGCGCTGATCGCCAGTGGTTTTGCCGAACAGAATGCCGCCACCAACCACTACGGCCTGGGCCGTGAGGCCTTGCGCGTTGGCCTGGCGGCACTCAACAGTATGGACGTGCTGAATGTCGCCGCCCTGCCATTGGCCGAGTTGCGCGATGACTTGAACGAAACCTGCTTTTTGGCGGTGTGGGGTAATCAAGGTGCGACCGTGGTGCGCATCGAACCCGCGGTGCGGGCAGTCACGGTGGTGACGCAGTTGGGTTCAGTGTTGCCACTGCTTAGCTCTTCGACTGGCCTGGTTTTTGGCGCCTACCTGCCCAAGCGCGAAACCGTGGAACTGCGTGACCGCGAGTTACAGGAGCAGGCCAATCACGCGCTGGCAGACGATCGGGCTTATGCCTTGATGTGCGAGCAGATCCGCGCGCGCGGTCTGCATCATGTGCATGGCTTGTTGATGCCCGGCGTGGATGCCTTGTCGGCACCGGTATTGAACGCGATGGGCAATGTCGTGGCCGTGTTGACCGTGGTCGGCCCGACGTCGTTGTTTCATGCCGACGAAAATGGCCCGGCGGCGCAGCGCTTGTTATCCGCAAGCCGTGCCGTCAGTTGGCGAATGGGTTATGAGCCCGAGATACCCACTGCTTGAAAAACAGTTGTGCCTGCACCCGCACCCGTAGGGGTGATTAGATTCATTACTCCCGGGAAATGAGTCCCAGCTTTTTCGCAATGGCTACTGCTTGAGTGCGACGTTCTACGCCTAGCTTGCTATGAATTCGCCGTGCATGGGTTTTCACAGTATGCAGTGAGATAAACAACTGCTCGGCAATTTGCTGATTGGAGTTGCCTTGGGCAATCAGGCCCAGCACTTCGAGTTCACGACCGCTGAGGGGACTGGCGTCGATAGTCGTCGCAGACTCATCATCCACGCCGTAACGGCTGAGCAATGTCGGCTGACGCAACCGCAGTTCGTGCAAAGCCTGTTGCTGCTGTGCACGCCCCACCAGCTCCAGACCCGCCCGCAATGCCGACTTCGCCAACTCGGTCTCACCGATGAGGTCCGCCACTTCGCAGATAGCCAACTGCAACTCTGTTTCCAGCGCCAGCATCGCGTGTTGCTGAGCGTGATCGAGCAAGGTGTTGAGCCGCTCCAGTGGCTGTTGCGCCTCCTGCAAGCGGGTTTGGGCAAGCACCAGTAAGTACTCGACACGGACAATCAGCATCACGGTAGCCGGAGGTGCCTGACGTGAATGCGGCCCGCGGTAGTGGCGCAGCACGCGGGTCAACGCTTCGCAGGCCAATTGCGGCCGCCCCTGCTGCAACCAGAAATGACTGCTGATTTGCAGCAACACACCCCGATAAACCGTATCGGGAATCTGCCGCTGTTGCATCAATCGCTCGGCCTCGCGCAGACGATCGAAGGCGTGGGCGTAATCGCGCTGATTGGCGGCCAGTTGCGCCTGACCGAGAAACCCATACAACGCTCGCTTGTCCTGACTGTGCAGACAGTCCTGCAAACCGGACTGGAAGAATTCGCCAGCCTCTTCGTCCTGCCCCTGACAAAGCGCCAGCCGCCCACGCTGCAAGGCAATTCTTCCCAGTAACGACGTCGGGCGATCAGCCTGGCGGCTCAACATGTCGTGGATATCGGCCAACAGGCTCTCGGCGCGTCGGGGTGCACCGCGCTGCTCCAACAATTGTGCATGATCGAGTTCAAGCAGGCCTTCAAACAGCAGCGAACCTTGCGCACGCGCCAGGCACAACGCTTCACGATTGAAGGCCTGTGCCGCATCGAGTTCGGCGGTGAGCAGGGCTTGTTGGGTCAACCCCGACAGGCACAACAGCCGAGCAGACCAGGCCTCTGGGGCCAACGCTGCCAACGCGTCGAGAAAGTGCTCACGCGCCGCATCCATGCGGCCCAGCAAATGCAGAAGCCAGCCTTGTTGCGCCTGCCAGCGTGCCAGCAATTGCCGTTGTAGCGTGGCGGTCGGCTGCGGAGCAAAGCGCACCAGTTGCCCAATGCATTCGGCAGCCTGGTCGAAGCGCCCGGCGAACAGCAATGCCGCGGTGATCAGCCCCACCAACTGCGGCGAACCGAGAGTCAACCCTTCGCCTTGTCGCTCATGTAGATTCAACAACAAACGCACATTTTCCCGACGGAACAAATGCTCCAGGCTGAAGTGCTGCAACAAACTGACCGCGACCTCGAACTCTTCGGCCAGCAGCGCTTGTTCGAACGCACCCTGCCAGTCCTCCTCGGCGCAAAACCACTGGCACGCCCGCCGGTGCCAGGCACGCCCCGCTGAACTTCGCTCATCGCCCATGGCCCGGGCCAGAGGTACAAAAACCCGCAGCCATTCAGTGGAGTCCTCCCACGGCTCGATGAAACAGCCCATGTCCTGCAGGGCATGCAACCACTGCGCACCTTCGCCGGCACCGAACAAATGTTCACAGAGACTGGCGTTGAATCGCGGCAAATGCGCCAGTACCTGCCACGCTTCAATCAGCTCGGGCGCCAGCGTGCTGAACAACTCGTGGTGCAAATAGTCGAGCAGCGTCGCCGAGCGCTCCTGTTTGTTCTGCTCGGCTGCCCACTGGCAACCGCCCAGCAAAGCGATGCGCACACCGGCACACCAGCCATCGCTGCGCTGGATAATTCGGCGAGCTGTGTTCGTCGCCTGTACCGGCTCGACATGACTGAGAAAATGCCGGACTTCGCCTTCGGTAAACGCCAGCGCGCGTGCCTCGCATTCATACAGCTCATCATCGAGTAACAGCCGTGGCCAGTTGCAGGGTGGACGTCGGCGCGAGGCCAGCCACCAATTCAACATGGGGCTTCTGACAGCCAGTAAACGATCAAGGAAACGATCGAGCTCGGGATTGGCAACACGGCAATAATCGTCGACAAACAGCCAGGTCGGCGTCGGTAACCGGGTCAGATGCACCAGCAGCTCAGACTCATCCGTCGAATCCAGCCCCAGCGCTTGCGCCAGGCGCTGCACAAAAGCGCCGACGCTCAAGGACTCACCCGCCATCGGCAACCAGCACACCCGACAGTCCATCGGCGCCCGCAACAGGCATTCGGTGAGCAGCGCACTTTTGCCGCTGCCGGCTGGTGCACAGAGCAATTTCACCCGCGCCGTCGAGGCCAGCAACGGCTCGACCAAACGCTCGCGCGCCAAGTGATGGGAAGACAAGCGAGGCAGAAATCCAGGACGGTCCAGACACAACGTCATGGCAGTCATAGTGGTGCGCCTTTTATAGTTGTGGCGCCACCCTAGCCCCCTCTCGAGCGCTTGTTGAAGAAGTATTCAGCACACTGATTTGCAGCCATAAAAAAGGTGACTGCGAGGTCACCTTTTTGCGTAGGAGGCTGTAGGACGATTACCTAACACCCGTACTCCTGAGGGCTGCCGGCGTGTAGTCCCCGGCTTTTGCCGCGATGTTGAATTCGAAGCTGCGCTTCTCCTCGTTCTTCATTCCGAGGGCAATGTAACGACCGGCAATCAGGTCATACAGTGCTTCGACGGTATAGGCCGGCACCTGATGATCGTAGTAGAACTGCGCATGCCCTTCGGCCACCCGCCACAGTTGACCACGGCCGTCGTAGTGATCAGCCAGCGCCACCTGCCAGGTGTCTTCGTCGATGTACATATGGCGCTTGGCGTAGACGTGCCGTTCGTTAGGCTTGACCGTGGCCACCACTTCCCAGACCCGGTGCAACTCGTAGCGGGTGAGGTCTTGATTGATGTGCCCGGCCTTGATCACGTCGGTGTATTTCAGATCAGGTGAATCGAGCTTGTAGCTGTTGTACGGGATGTACATTTCCTTCTTGCCGACCAGTTTCCAGTCGTAGCGATCCGGCGCGCCGGAAAACATGTCGAAGTTGTCGGTGGTGCGCAAGCCGTCGGACGACGTACCCACGCCGTCATACGCCACTTGCGGTGCGCGCCGTACACGACGCTGGCCGGCATTGTAGATCCAGGCCTTGCGCGGTTCCTGGACCTGGTCGAGCGTCTCGTGAACCAGCAGCACGTTACCCGCCAGCCGCGCCGGTGCCGTGACTTCCTGTTTGAAATAGTTGAGTACGTTCTCATCGCTGCCCGGTTTCAAGTCACCCAGCAGCGACGGCACGGCCACTTCGTCCTTGAATCGAATGACCGTGAAGTCGCCGTTGGATTGCGGCGTCGCCTGGGTAATGGTGCGACGCAAATTACCGCCGTGGTAACGGGTGATGTGGTTCCAGATCACCTCGACACCGTTCTTCGGAATCGGAAACGCGTAGTAGCGATTGCCGGTGAAGTTGGCCAGGCCGTTGCCGTCGTTGGTCGGTGTGACGTTCAACGCGCTGCGCTTGGCCGCCTCATTGACTTCCGGCGGCAGGGCCGCCGTGCGGTGGCTCGGATAGACCGGGATCCTGTAGGTTTCCGGGTAGCGCTTGAACATCGCTACCTGCCCGTCAGACAGCTTGTCCTTGTACTTGTCGACCGTTGCCGCGGTAATGATGAACAGCGGCTTTTCATTGGCAAACGGATCGGCAAGGAACCCCTTGCTGTCCACCGCCCCGGCATTCTTCGGGATGCCGCCGGTCCACGGTGGAATCGAGCCGTCGGCATTGCCGGCCTTCTCGCCGCCCAGCGGGGTGAGCGTGGTGCCGAGCTTGTTGGCTTCTTCGGCCGACACCGCTGCCATCACGTTGACGGCCAGCAGACTCAGGGCCAGCGCGGAACCGATTTGCAGAATCATCTTGCGCATTGAATTCATCCTTTTCAGCCAGATCAGAAGTTCACGCCAAAGCTCAACGCCACGAAGTCGCGGTCTTCGAGCACGTTGTAGTCACCGCCGAAGAAATCGGTGTAACTGAGGCTTGCGGTGTAGGTGTTGCGGTAGTCCGCATCAACGCCGAGGCTGACGGCCTTGGCACCTTCGTTGAACAACCCGTTGGGGCCATAGCCTGCGACGTCGTGGGACCACGACAGGTTGGGTTTGAAGTTGATCCCGGCGATGACGTTGTTGTAATCGAGGATCGCCCTGGCTCGATAGCCCCATGAGGTCGAGGTCACGAAACCGTCAGTGTCGCCACCGAAACCGTACTGCCCGTAAACCGAATCGCGGCCATAACGCAGCTTGCTGCGTGACTCCAGGCCACCGACCCTCACCACCGCCGCCTCGCCCACCAGCGTCAGGCGATCGGCACCGGCGATTTGATCGATGAAGTGCGTCAGGGTGCTCTGGATCTGCGTCACTTCCTTGCGGCGATAGCCTTTGTTGTCGGCGCCGGGCGAGGTGGTGATGGGCGATGCCGTGCCACCGGCGATGGGATTGAGCATCGCCAGGGTCAGGTCGTTGGTGTTGACCTGCACCGGCAGATTCGGCCGATAGCTGATCTCGCCGGACCATGCCGTGCCGGTGGACAACGTGGTGGCGAAACTCGCGCCGTATAAGCGAATGTCTTCCGGGTACTCAAGGTAATACTGACCGCGACCAAGCATCACACTCTGCGCCAGCCCCGCTCCACTGCCGGGAGCAATGCCGTTGGCCGTGGCAACGATTCGCGGAATGCTCGCCAGTGTCGCAAGGCCCGCCGTGGTCGTACCGACGTTCGGTGTGCGACTGTGGTAGTTCATGGCGTACAGTCCGTACTCGGTATCATCGCCGAGCCAGCGTAACGCCGTGCCCCACTGCCCGGAATCGCGGGCGTCACGGTCGCCGCCACGGGGAACGACCACGCCTTCGCTGGTCACCTCGAAGCCTTGGCCAAACGCTGCGGCAACCGGTTGCAACGGCGCAATCGCCGGACTGGCAACCGTGTAGCCCTTGTTGCAACCGTCCGCCACCACGTCGACCCCGAAGAAGGTGCCGCAGTTGTCGACGACGGTCTGGTCCCACTCCAGTTGGTAGAAGCCTTCCACCGTCAACTTGTCCGTCAGGCCCTGGGAGGCAAAAAGCATATTGACCGGTATCAGCCCTTCCTTGATCTCGGCGCCCGGGCGTCGAAACGCGGAAACGTCGACCGGGTTGATGCTGTTGATCGAGTTGCCGATGAAGGTACTTTCACCCCAACTGACCACCTGCTTGCCGGCGCGCACGGTGCCCGGTAAATCAGCGATGGAGTAGTTGTGATAAACGAAGGCATCGAGGATCTGCCCACCGGATGACTTGGAACCCTCTTTGCGATTGTGATCGCTGATCGGCTTGAACGGCCGGTCTTCGTCCTTGAGCTCAAAGTCGTACCAGTACTTGCCGCGAACGAACACGCCGGTATCGCCATACTTCAATTCAAGGTCGTGAATGCCCTTGAAGATCTTCGAGAAGGTTTCGCCCTTCTTGAAATTCAGCCGCCCGTCATCACCGGTCGACGCCTGCCCGCTACCGCCATTGACCGTGCCCACCAGGGCATCGTCTGCATCGCGCATGCCCCAACTCGCGCCGACCGACAGCGAAGAGTCGAACGTGCCTTCGATTTCCCCGATGTTGAATGAAACAGCCTGCGCCTGGACACAACAGCCCATGGCAACCGCAGCAGCCAGTGCCTGCGGTGTGAAGATGGCGCGCATTGTTGTTTTTGTCATGCGTCTTCCCCGGTGAGTGACAGAAGGCCTCACCCTACTGCCCGTCACCCGGGGAGATAAGCGCACCAAGGAGGTATTCGTGATGTACCTCTAAAGGATGACTGGCGCTGTGGCACGCGGGATTGCGCCAGATATGGATGAGTCCGATTGCGGGGTATCAGCAGAACGCATGGACCGATAAACACACCCCCTTGTAGCAGCTGCCGAAGGCTGCGTTCGGCTGCGAAGCAGTCGCTTTGCCAGATTCTCCAGAAGTATCGAAGCCGAATGATTTGACGACTGCTACGCAGCCGAACGCAGCCTGCGGCAGCTGCTACAGTTAGAAAGCGCAGCAGGTGTCCGACTGTTGCGCGCCCCGTAACAGTGCATGTCGGGAATCGGTATTTTTCGTTTGCCGGCAAAGCCTTACTCTTGCCGGGCTTTCCGGAAAACACGCGCAAAGCACGAAGCAACGCCAAGTGATCCCGCCCTTGCCGCTTGCGACAGATTTCAGAGGAGTCGAACGTTTCGATTCATCGCCCCGAGTACACCGACGTTGATTTGTAGCTCCTGGATCCAACGTCTTGTTTGGCCGCTGCGATTGCAGCGGCCTTTTTTTGGGCGATATTTTTTGCGTCGGTCTGCTTCACCTGATGTTTAAAAAAGGTCCTACAGGACACTTCCTGCAATGCATAAGAATTACCTTTTTTACGCAGAGGTCAATCTCGACTTTATTCCCATCCAAGCGAAACACCTCTCATACTTTCACGCAAAAGACCACACAATCCTCAGATCCACCGCCACTATTCTCGCGGTAACTTTTGATAGCACGAAAACACAATAGAAAAACTCAACTTTTAAATAGCGTGCAAATTCACAAGGATATGAATATGCAAAAATCACTTGGACCACCACCTCCCAACTCATCAAGGCCGGGTTATCTGGAACTAGATGGATACATCGACATAAGAGGCATTTGGTTGGGACCAGCCTCGCAAGGTAATGGTGCGGTGATTCCCAATCAAATTGCGGATAAACTCAGAGGACGAGACTTTCCAAATAGATCATTTAGAGAGGCACTCTGGACAGCTGCTGCTAACGCCCCTGAATTATCCAAACAATTTAGCGCCAACAACATCGAGGAAATGAAACACGGAAGGGCCCCTTTTTCACGTAAAAACGATAGAGTGGGTGGTCAAGTAAAGTTAGAGATGCATCATGTGAATCACAGTTCTAAAGGCGGTGAGGTCTACGATATCGACAACATTCGAGTTGTCACTCCAAAACGACACTCCGAGCTACACAAAGGAGGAAAACAATATGAGCAACTCCAATATCTCCAACTATGTCGAAAGCGAATTCCTTGAATTCCTTACTACAATCTGTGAATCGAAGTTTGCGACTGAAAAAGAACAAATAGATGCAGTACTTTTATTTGAAGAGCTGACGGAGCATCCAGACGGATCTGACTTAATCTATTACGCCGACTCAGATGAAGACTCAACACCCGAAGCCATCATTAAAAAAGTTTCCGCTTGGCGGGTTTCCAACGGAAAACCAGGTTTCAAAGAAGAAAAATAAAATAATGGAGAAGGTATCCATACCTGCTCCATTAATATTAAATCGCATACTTCTGCAAATTCCCCATCATCTCTTTCAACGCTTCAATATTGTCCTTCGGATGCGCCGCCCCTTCGAAATCGCAGATTTGCTGCCAATGCGCGGCTACGTCTTCAGGGGAGAAACCAACTCGTGGGTCGAATCCGGCGCCGAGGCTGCGTTCCCAGCGCACTTTGCCCATCCAGCCGCCGCCGACTTCAAACAGGCCGGAGGTTTCCTGGCAGTTTTCGCTGGCCAGGTACACCACCAGCGGGCTGACCAGTTCCGGTTTGAGTTGTTCGAACACTTGCGGCGGGATCAGGCCTTCGGTCATGCGGGTGCCGCCGGTGGGGGCGATGGCGTTGACCAGGATGTTGTTCTTGCGACCTTCGATGGCCAGGGTGCGGGTCAGGCCATAGAGGCCGAGTTTGGCCATGCCGTAGTTGGACTGGCCGAAGTTGCCGTAGATGCCCGAGGTGGACGCGGTGAAGATCACCCGGCCGTAGTTTTGTTCGCGCATGTGTGGCCACGCGGCGCGGGTCACCTTGTAGGCGCCTTCGACGTGGACGCGGTAAACCAGGTCCCAATCGGCGTCGTCCATTTTGTGGAAGGTCTTGTCGCGCAGGATTCCGGCGTTGTTGACCACTACGTCGACGCGGCCGAAGGCATCGAGGGCGTGCTGGACCAGTTTGTCGCCGTCAGTGACCGAGTCGTGGTTGGCCACGGCAGTGCCACCGGCCTCACGAATTTCCGCCACCACGCGATCAGCAGCCGAGGCATTCGCGCCTTCGCCCTGGGCCGAACCGCCGAGGTCATTGACCAGCACTTTCGCGCCCTGTTTGGCGAACAGCAATGCGTGCGCCCGTCCCAGGCCGCCACCCGCACCGGTGATGATCACGACTTTATCTTCGAAGCGCACAGACTCATTCATGTGGGGAAACTCCAACAGGCCAGGGACATTGCCTTGGAGTGTCAGGCACGGCGCTGCGGCTCACAATGAACACGGGGGAGGCTGAATGGTGTGCGATAAGGCTGGGGGATGATGAGCCCCAGCCTTCAGGAACAAGCGACTTTGAGCGGCGGTGAAACCAACCGGTCGCGAAACGCCAGGTAATGCTTGAGCACCTGGCACGGCGCCTCGATCTGGGGGTAGTGACCGATGTCGGTCAACAGCACGGTGTCTGGCTCGGGGATCAACTCGCGGTAACGCGCAACCATGTGTGCGCCCGAGATCGGATCGACTTCGCCATCGATCACTCGCATGGGCACATCGCCAAGCTGCATCGCTGCGACCCATCGATCGCGCTGAACACGCCGTTCCGGGATGTAGGTGATCAATTTGTGCATGATCCGCGGGCCGCGGTTACTTTCGATCAGGCTCCAGAAATCATCCATTTGGCTTTCGCTGGGGCTGGTTTTGGGACCGAAGATCTGACGGAAGCTTTTCACCAGTCCATCACGACTGAACGCGCGGCCGATCATCCAGCCCAACGGGCTGAGCAGCAGTTTTTGCATCATGACCGGACGGTGGGTTTCCGGAAACAGGCCGCCATTGAGGAACACGCAACTGGCGAGGTTGATGCGCGCCTCGTAATGCCGGGCCAACAGTTCCTGGGCCACGCTGTCGCCGTAGTCGTGAGCAAGGACGTGCACCGATTGCTCGACATTCAGGTGTTCGAGCAACGCCTGTTGCAGGTCGGCCTGCTCCAGCAAACTGTATTCATGGTTGACCGGTTTGGCAGAGTCGCCGAAACCCAGCATGTCGCAGGCAATCACCCGATAGCGCTGAGCAAGTGGTTGCCAGAGATAGTGCCAGTCCCAACTGGCACTCGGGAAACCATGGATGAGCAGCAGCGGCTCACCCTGCCCCGCCGTCCAGTAATGGATGGTCTGGCCACGGAACTTGAAAGTCTGGCTGCGCTTGCGCCAGACACTCAGGGGGATCTCGGCGAGTGGCATTAGAGTTTATAACCCGGGTCTTGTTTATCGAGTTTGCGCAGCAGCGCCGGCCAGGCCAGCGCTCCGCCCATGCCTTGGGAGCTTTTGGTAACGCCGGCAATCATCGCCTTGGCACCGGCGAGAATCTGCGGCTCGATGGCGATCAACTCGGCGCCACCGTTCTGCGCCATGACTTGAATGTCGCAGGCGCGCTGAAAGGTAAACATCATCAGGAAGGTATCGGCGATGGTGCTGCCGCAGGTCAACAGACCATGGTTGTGCAGCATCAAAAAGTTGTTCTCGCCGAGGTCGGCTTGCAGTCGCGCCTTTTCTTCGTGATTGAGCGCGACGCCTTCATAGGCGTGGTACGCCAGGCTCGACAGGACAAACAACGACTGTTGGCTGATGGGCAAAACTCCTTGTTTCTGCGCCGACACCGCAACCCCCGAAGCCGTGTGGGTATGCAGCACGCAAACCACATCGTGGCGAACTTCGTGCACGGCGCTGTGAATGGTGTAACCGGCCGGATTGATCTCGTAAGGACTGTCCATCAGTTTGTTACCGGCCTGGTCGACCTTGACCAGACTGGACGCCGTGATCTCATGAAACATCAAGCCGAACGGGTTGATCAGGAAGTCTTCGGTGCCAGGCACTTTGGCGGAGATGTGGGTGAAGATCAGATCATCCCAGCCGTGCTGGGCCACGAGGCGGTAACAGGCGGCGAGGTCAACACGGGTCTGCCATTCAGCGGCACTGACCAAGTCTTTGACACTCTGTGAGGATTGGACGGGGGCTACGCTCACGGCAAGGAACCTCGGTTTTTTATTATGGAGTGTTTCCAATGACTACCGAGTCTAGTCAGCCTCCGGGGTTCCTGTAGTTGCATTGGCAGCCAGCTTGATGGCCGAACGAGTCACTGCCCCAAAGAGTTTGGATCCGCGTCAAAGTACCGCCGCCAAGCCAGGCGAGACGCGCCTTTCAGCCCGCCTCGACAGAACCGTGACAACGGTTGAATCCCACGTAGAAGTCCGACGGTCAGTCGCGCAATGCGCTGGTCAGTTCAGCCAGCCAGGGCTCGGCATCGGCTTCCGGCGTCACACTTTCACTGGCGTCCAGACGCAACATCGGCAGGACTTCACGAACACCCAGCTCACCGAACAATTCGCGCATCAACTCACCACCGCCGCAAAAAGTATCGCCATAACTGGCGTCACCCAGCCCGATGACCGCGCCCGGCAAGCCACGCCATGCGGCGGGCAACTGATCGCGAATCGCGAAGTACAGCGGTTGCAGATTGTCCGGCAATTCGCCCATGCCGGTGGTCGAAGTCACGGCCAGAAAAGCGTCCGGGCCGAAGGCTTGAATGTCAGCAAGGCTTGCACGCGGGTTGTGCAAGGTCTCGAAACCGGCGGTTTTCAAAATGGACGCGGCGTGACGGGCAACTTCTTCAGCCGTGCCGTAGACCGAGCCGGAAATGATGGCGACTTTCATCAATCTGATCCTGAACCTGAGTGAAAGACCGGGATATTAACAGCACGGTCAGCATTGTTCTTTTAGAATGCCGCAGACAACCAACAAGGAAGGGTTTCACGATGATCAACGCAAAACTGCTGCAACTGGCGATCAATGCCTCCAACGACGGCATCGTGATTGCCGAAAAGGAAGGCGATCAAGACAAGATCCTGATTTACGTCAACCCCGCGTTCGAACGGCTGACCGGTTACACCAGCGAAGAAATCCTCTACCAGGATTGCCGCTTTCTTCAATCCGGTGACCGCGACCAGCAAGCTCTCCCGGCGATCCGCGATGCCTTGAACAGCGAAGGCGCCTGCCGGGAAATCATCCGGAACTACCGCAAGGACGGCACCCCGTTCTGGAACGAGCTGTCCATTTCCACAGTGAAAAACCCGAACGATGGGCAGGTTTATTTCATTGGTGTGCAGAAAGACGTGACTGTGCAGGTCAAGGCGCAGCAGCGGGTCGTGCAGCTTGAAGCGCAATTGGCTGAACTCCAGGCAGAGCTTGCTGCAATCAAGGCGACGAACGGCGAAAACAAATCTGCGAATTAATTGTCATTAACTACAATCACCAATGACTTTGTAACTATATCTTTCGAGTCTGCTATGCAACGCGACGCGCTCCTGACCCAGGATGAGCTGGATTTTATCCAGACCATGCAACACAACCCGCAACTCAATGTGCGGGATGCGACGTCGAGTCTGCTCGTCAACGGTGGTTCGCAGATCCGTGACTTGCTCACACGCCTTGCTGCGCATGAGCAAGTCACCATTCAAGCCAATTTCGAAAACCAACAGATGACCTTTCCCCTGCATCTGGTGGAAGACGAGTTTCACGCGCTGCATCTGCGGCTCGGTGTTCCCAGCATCTATGAAGACGGGCCATTGGTTCGGCCGTGGCGGCTGGTGCTCGACGAACCGGTAGCGCTGGAAAACGCCAAGGGCCAGCCCGGCACGATGTGGGTGCACGAAGTGTCGTTCAAGGGTGTGTTGCTGGAAGTTCGCAACAAAACCAAAGCGCCGAAGCATTTCGCCCTGTGGTTCAGCCCGTCAGGCTATGAGCGAATCGCTTTGCGTGGCACGCTTGAGAAAGAAACCGAACAAGGCTTCTATGCGTATCAGTTGAGCCAGGACGACAAGGATGAAACCGAGCGTCTGCGCCAATATATCCTGCAGCAGCATCGACTGACTCACCCTACCCTGCATCTCTGACGATCAGGTATCCAGACTGCCCGCCAGGAATTGATCCAGGCGCTGGCGCATCACCGTTCCCTCGTTACCCAGACAACCAATCGACGATCCGGCCAGGCTTTCCTGCGCCAGGTCCGACGCATCGCCCGCCAACATCACCGGACAATCCAGGCTCATCGCCAGGCGATTCAAACGTCGCGGCAGCTCGGGCGTCGGCACATGGTTGGAAAACAGCACCAGCGCCTGAGGCTTGATCCGCTCGCAAACCAGGGTCAATTCATCAAACGGTTGGCCAATCGTCAGCACCCGCACTCCGGTTTGCCCGGTGCCGAGAAAGAGCGCAGCAATCAGCAGCTCAAGCTCCCGACATTGCCCGGCAAGGGCACAGACAATGACTCGCCGTGGCTGTTTGTCGCGAACCAGCAGCAAACGCTGCAACACCCGCGCTCGCAGAAAACCATCCAGGAAAAGCCATTCGCTGGTCCGCCCGAACGTGTCCTGGCGTTGCAGCAACTGTTTCCAGAGCGGAAGTAGGATGTCCTGAAACACGACCGGCTGCGCGTAAGTGGAAAAGATCTGTCCGTAAACCTGATCCAGTCGAGCCTCGTCAAACGCGACGACCGCGGTCTCGACCTGCTGCTGCCATTGCGCATAGTCGGCTTGCACAAGGTCGTTGGGGATGATGTGCGCCAGCGCCTGAAGCGGAGCAGCCTTGGCCAGTATCTTGCCGATTTTGCTGACGGCGACGCCGCGTTCGATCCAGTCGAGAATGCTGCGCACACGCTCAACATCGGTCATCGAGTAGAGGCGATGCCCACTATCGGTGCGTATCGGCACAACGAGCCCGTACCGACGCTCCCATGCACGCAAGGTGACCGGGTTGACGCCAGTCAGACGCGACACCTCGCGAATGGGGAAAAGCTCTTCCTGCTCAAGTGCATCGGACTGGCTGGAATCCGTAGCGATGTCAGTGAGTACGGGCATCGGGTTCAACATCCTTGTAACGTTCGAGTCCCATTCTAACCCCCGCTCCCCGTAAATTTTCCGTAAAAATTCAATAACGGAATGTCACAGACGCGCAGGGCAGAATCAGGAATAATCCTTGCTTGTCCCGAGACGCAGCCCATCACCCCGGCGCTGCGCCTGGCGAAACTCCTATCCGGAGTGTCGCAATCGTTATACGGAGATACAAAATGTCTACCTCCCCCGTTACGCTAATGGTTGCGCGTCGCGTCGCCGATGGGCGCTATCAGGACCTGATGACCTGGTTGCGCGAAGGCGAACAACTGGCCACCGACTTCCCCGGCTATCTCGGCTCCGGCGTGCTCGCTCCGCCTCCCGACGATGACGAATTCCAGATCATTTTCCGTTTCGCCGACGAACAGACTCTGCATGTCTGGGAACACTCGGCCTCGCGCACCGCGTGGCTGGCACGTGGCAGCGACTTGTTTGCCCACCCCACCGAACATCGGGTCAGCGGCATCGAGGGCTGGTTCGGCGCGGCAGGTCAGCGTCCACCGCGCTGGAAACAGGCTGTGGCGATCTGGCTGGCGTTCTTTCCGGTTTCGCTGCTGTTCAACTTTGCCCTGGGCCCGGTGATGAGCGAAATGGGCCTTTTCAGCCGCGTGTTCGTCAGCACCCTGTGCCTGACGCCACTGATGGTGTACTTCTTTATTCCCTTGTCGACGCACGTGCTGGCAGGCTGGCTGAACAGAAAGACGCAACCCCGTTCATTGACGGTCAAATCGGTCAGCAATCACTAATGCCCCATGGGGCACGTTGGTTCAAACGCTTGATATCCGGATCGCTACGGATGGGAGAAGGTAGCCGCTAGCGCGAGCACTTCAGTTATGCTGCATGCATTTAGCCCATGCATAGACCTACTGAAGTTGATCGTACATCTATGAATAGTCCAATACTCGTTACCGGTACCAGCAAGCGTGTCGGCCTCCAGCTTGCCACTACACTGGCGGAGGCTGGCAACACCGTTATCTGCGTTAGCCGCTCCGGCAATCTTGAGACACCGCACCCGAATATGGTGCCATTCCAGGCAGATCTTGAACTCCAGAGCGATCGCGAAGCACTGATCGCCTATATCAAGGCCAACTTCGACAGCTTGCGTGCCGTGATCCACAACGCTTCGTTGTGGCTCGACGACGGCCTCGAAAACCTGAACACCATGTTCAAACTTCATGTCGAAGCGCCCTATCATTTGAATCTCGAACTGGGAGCTCATCTGCAGCGGCTGGACAGGTCCGACATTATTCATATCTGCGACGAAACATCATCTCGGGGCAGCAAAAGCCATATTGGATACGCGGCTACCAAATCGGCACTGCAAAACATGGTGTTGTCTTTCGCAGAAAAATACGCGCCCACGATCAGGGTGAA
This sequence comes from Pseudomonas azerbaijanoccidentalis, assembly GCF_019145495.1. Taxonomy (GTDB): domain Bacteria; phylum Pseudomonadota; class Gammaproteobacteria; order Pseudomonadales; family Pseudomonadaceae; genus Aquipseudomonas; species Aquipseudomonas azerbaijanoccidentalis. The sequence continues at coordinate 674,957 of NZ_JAHSTU010000002.1, forward strand.
CGCCATCCTTCCCGGCTTGCTCATCCTCAAGGAAAACAGCACGCCGGAGTATTCCCAACGGACACTGAAGAAAGCCCTTCTAGAATTTGAGCCCGGCGCACAACCGTTGATCGACGCCGTCATGTTTTTGCTCAACACCGACTACAGCACTGGAACCAGCGTCGTCATTAATGGCGGACGCCACATCAAGAAAGGAATCGTGAATGATTGACTCCAAAAAGCTGATTTACCTGCCCGGCTGGATAAAGCTGACCATTGTTTCTGCGTTGACCCTGTGCCTGTTCGCAGCGGTCTACGTGTCACTGTCCTTTGTCGGCGTTCCCGATCACAGCGACTGGATACTGTTGTCCTTGTCACTGGCACAGTTGGCCGCCACCGCGCTGGTTATCAGCCTGATCCTGATATTTGGAGAGCGTGAAGCCAACCTGCATTATCTGATCAGCAAAACAGAAATGCTGCTGCTCAATAACATGCCGAAAACCCTGCGCAAGATCGAGGATTCGCACGGGCAAAAACTTAATGTAGCGGTGTCTGCGATCAACAACATTTTTGGTGCCAACTATCATCTGGAAAACAAAAACACCAAAACCAAAATGTGGATAGGTTTCAATGTCGACCGAATTATCGTCGCCTACTTCCTGAAAACTGCCGAATCCATAGAAACCATGCAGAGCATTTTCCAGTACACCTTCGGCGGGGCGGAATCGGTGGGCTACAAAGTCAATTTCGAGCATGCCACCATCAAAAGCTCCGGGGAGCAGGTGATATCCATCTGGTGCACCTGGCCCGGCATGCAAGATGGCATTAACATTTCCACTGATCTGCTCAATAGCCCCGACAAAAAGCTATTTATCATCCAGGACATCGCCATGATGACGCAGTCGTTCATACGGACTGCCGAGCGCAATTCGGTGAATATCTATACCGATGCCGATCCCGCTCCTTTGTAGCCATGACTCTCAACGACTTGCCAGAAACCGACAGAGCCTCCCATGAATGACCAACAACGCCTCGAACTCGAAGCCGCGGCCTTTCGCCGGCTAGTGGCCCACCTGGACAGCCGCAAGGATGTGCAGAATATCGACCTGATGAACCTCTCGGGTTTCTGCCGCAACTGCCTGTCCAAGTGGTACAAGGCCGCTGCCGACGAACGTCAGATCGAGGTCAGCCTCGATGACGCCCGCGAAGTGGTTTACGGCATGCCGTACGCCGAGTGGAAAGCCCAATTTCAGCAAGAAGCCAACGCCGAACAACAAGCCGCGTTCGCCAAAGGAAAACCCAATGAGTGATTTGAACACCCTGCGCGCCAGCCTCAAGACCGGTGAGCACGTTTTCGCCGACACCCTGGCGTTCATCGCCGGTGCTTACGACTACCAGCCTCAAGCCTTCAACAACGGCGGTGTGGACAACGCGGCCGGGCAGAACGAAGGTTCGTGCAAGACCCTGGGCCTGGCATTGCTGGAAGGCCTGAGCGATGAAGAAGCACTGCTGGCGTTCGGCGAGCATTACCGCTCGGTGCTGGCGACGCCGGAAGGCAGCGACCACGGCAATATCCGTGCGTTGATTGCCCATGGTCTGGCCGGCGTGAAATTCACCCAGCAACCCCTGACCCGCCGCTGATTGCAAAAGATCGCAGCCTTCGGCAGCCCCTACATTGATCGCATACCCCTGTAGGAGCTGCCGAAGGCTGCGATCCTTTGATCCATTGCCCTCACATCCAGACTTTTAAGATTGACCCGGCAACTTTATTTCGTTTGCCGAGTACCGCTGCTGACGGCTTAGATAAAAAGAAGTCCTCCTTCTTCCGAGCCGGCCCCCATGCGCAGCGAAACCATCAGCCAGTCGATCAACATCGTTCACCCTGTCACCCTCAGCCACGGCAAAAATGCCGAGGTGTGGGACACCGACGGCAAACGCTACATCGACTTTGTCGGTGGTATTGGCGTGCTGAACCTCGGCCATTGCCATCCCGCCATCGTCGACGCCATTCGCGAACAAGCCACGCGCCTGACCCACTACGCGTTCAATGCCGCGCCTCATGGACCCTACATCGACTTGATGGACCGCCTGAGCGCGTTTATCCCGGTCGATTACCCGGTTAGCGGCATGCTGACCAACAGTGGCGCCGAAGCGGCTGAGAACGCGCTGAAGATCGTCCGTGGCGCAACCGGTCGTAGCGCGGTGATTGCCTTCGACGGCGCCTTCCACGGTCGCACCCTGGCAACGCTGAACCTCAACGGCAAGGTCGCGCCTTACAAACAAAAAGTCGGTGTGTTGCCGGGGCCTGTGTATCACTTGCCCTTCCCCAGCGCGGACAACGGAGTGACCTGTGCTGAAGCCCTGAAAGCCATGGAGCGCCTGTTCAGCGTTGAAATCGACGTCGAGGATGTCGCCTGCTTCATCGTCGAGCCGGTGCAAGGTGAAGCCGGCTTTCTGGCCATGGACGTCGAGTTTGCCCAAGCGCTGCGCAAATTCTGCGACGACAAAGGCATTGTGTTGATCGCCGATGAAATCCAGTCCGGTTTCGGCCGCACCGGCCAGCGCTTTGCGTTCTCGCGACTGGGCATCGAACCAGACCTGATCCTGCTTGGCAAAAGCATCGCTGGCGGCGTGCCGCTGGGTGCAGTGGTCGGGCGCAAATCACTGCTCGACAATTTGCCCAAGGGTGGACTGGGTGGCACCTATTCCGGCAATCCCATTGCCTGCGCCGCCGCGTTGGCGACGCTGGATGAAATGACGGATGCCAACCTGCAGTCCTGGGGCGCGCAGCAGGAGGAGGCGATTGTCAGTCGCTACGAAACCTGGCGCGCAAGCAAGCTGTCGCCGTATCTGGGACGCCTGACCGGTGTCGGCGCGATGCGCGGCATCGAGCTGGCACATGCCGACGGCACGCCCGCTGCCGCACAATTGACGCAACTGCTGGCCTTGGCGCGGGATGCAGGTTTGCTGCTGATGCCCAGTGGCAAGTCGCGCCACATCATTCGGCTGTTGGCGCCGCTGACCACTGAAGCTGCGGTGCTGGAAGAAGGGCTGGATATCCTTGAAGCCTGCCTGGCAAAACTGATCTGACCTGTAGGAGCTGCCGAAGGCTGCGATCTTTTGATCTGGCTCTTGAAGATCAAGATCAAAAGATCGCAGCCTTCGGCAGCTCCTACGCCATGGGAATCATGTTTTTCATAGGAACAAAAAACCGGCCGAAGCCGGTTTTTTCATTTCGATGACTGCAGATTCAAGCGTTCTGCAGACCGTCGAGGTAACGCTCGGCGTCCAGTGCCGCCATGCAACCGGCGCCGGCAGAGGTGATGGCCTGACGGTAAACGTGGTCAGCCACGTCACCGGCAGCAAAGATACCTTCCAGGTTGGTCGCAGTGGCGTTGCCGTCACGGCCGCCGTGCACCACCAGGTAGCCGTCTTTCAGGGTCAATTGACCTTCGAACAACGAAGTGTTCGGGGTGTGGCCGATGGCGATGAACACGCCGTCGACTTTCACTTCGTCGAAGCTGCCGTCGTTGTTTTTCAGGCGAGCACCGGTCACGCCCATGTTGTCGCCCAGGACTTCGTCCAGGGTCGCGTTCAGCTTCAGGATAATTTTGCCTTCGGCCACGCGAGCACTGAGCTTGTCGATCAGGATCTTCTCGGCGCGGAACGTTTCGCGACGGTGGATCAAGGTTACAGTGCTGGCGATGTTGGCCAGGTACAGGGCTTCTTCAACAGCGGTGTTGCCGCCGCCGACCACAGCCACTGGCTTGTTGCGGTAGAAGAAACCGTCGCAGGTCGCGCAGGCCGAAACGCCTTTGCCCATGAAGGTTTCTTCGGACGGCAGGCCCAGGTAACGAGCGCTGGCACCGGTGGCGATGATCAGGGCGTCGCAGGTGTAGGTCGCGCTGTCGCCGGTCAGGGTGTACGGCTTGGCAGCAAAGTCGACGGCATTGATGTGATCGAACACGATCTCGGTTTCAAAGCGCTCGGCGTGCTCGCGCATCCGCTCCATCAGCGCCGGGCCGGTCAGGCCGTGGACGTCGCCCGGCCAGTTGTCGACTTCGGTGGTGGTGGTCAGTTGACCGCCGGCCTGCATGCCGGTGATCAGCAGTGGCTTGAGGTTGGCACGGGCGGCGTATACCGCTGCGCTGTAACCGGCAGGGCCGGAACCGAGAATAATCACTCGCGAATGACGGACTTCAGACATGACCTGCTCCTGTTGACCGGCCCGGAACACCTGGCACGGAACGCCGGATCACCGGCGGGAATAAAAAAGGACCATTGAAAGCACTTGGGGAAGGCTTGAACTCGACAGTCCTGTAAAAAGATTGGGTGCAGCGTATCGAGGGGGCGAAGATTAAGGAAATACGGTTTAACAATCCAGCTCATAGGTGGTCTCTATCCCGTCAGCGTGCTTTTCAGGACGCCTTTGTTACAGTGAATGTCGATACTGCTGCCGCGCTTTCACCCGTCAGGCAAAGCCGGTAAGGTCGGCGCGTTTACCCTTTGCTCGGAGCACGTTATGCCCGCCCCCGTTCTGTCCGGCCCGCAATACCTGCGCGAAGGCCTCAAGCTGGTCCTGAGCCCGGGCCTGCGTTTGTTTGTGTTGTTGCCGCTGGCGATCAACCTGGTGCTGTTCGTCGGATTGATCTATCTGGCCGGCCATCAGTTCAGCCTGTGGGTCGATACGCTGATGCCGTCCCTGCCCGAGTGGCTGAGTTTCCTCAGTTACATCCTCTGGCCGCTGTTCGTGGTGCTGGTGGTGTTGATGGTGTTCTTCACCTTCACCATGCTCGCCAACATCATCGCTGCGCCGTTCAACGGTTTTCTCGCGGAGAAAGTCGAAGTGGTGGTGCGTGGCACCGACGACTTCCCGGCCTTCAGCTGGGGCGAGCTGATCGCGATGATCCCGCGCACCCTCGCCCGCGAAATGCGCAAGCTCGGCTACTTCCTGCCGCGGGCCATCGGGCTGTTCATCCTCTCGTTCATCCCGGTGGTGAACATCATCGCCGCACCGCTGTGGCTGCTGTTCGGCGTGTGGATGATGGCGATCCAGTACATCGACTACCCGGCGGACAACCACAAGCTGGGCTGGAACGAGATGCTCGCCTGGCTGCGAGAAAAGCGCTGGCAGAGCATGGGGTTTGGCGGCAGCGTTTACCTGGTGTTGCTGATCCCGGTGGTCAATATTCTGATGATGCCGGCCGCTGTAGCCGGGGCGACGCTGTTCTGGGTACGTGAACGCGGTGCCGAGAGTCTGGTAGTGCAACGCTGAGCCATTCATAAATCCATCATCTGAACGTCACAACGTCGACACGGCCCCAGCTGAAACTGGGGTCATGACGACAGCTCTGCATATCACCCTGATCACCGAAACCTTCCCACCGGAAATCAACGGCGTGGCCAATACCCTGGGCCGCTTGTGCGACGGCTTGCGCGCACGCGGGCATCAGGTGGAGTTGGTCCGACCGCGTCAGGGTTGCGACCAATCAATGGGCAGCGACGATGAATTGCTGTTGTGTAGAGGCTGGCCGCTGCCCGGCTACCCAGGCTTGCAATGGGGTCAGTCGTCGATGCACAAGCTGCTGCGGCGCTGGAAGCGTCATCGCCCGGATGTGTTGTACATCGCCACTGAGGGGCCGCTCGGTTTGTCGGCATTGCGCGCGGCACGCCGTTTGGGGATTTCAGTGGTCAGCGGTTTTCACACCAATTTCCAGCAGTACTCCAGCCAGTACGGCCTCGGCTTGCTCACGCGTTTGCTGACCCATTACCTGCGCTGGTTTCACAACCGCTCGAACCTGACGCTGGTGCCGAGTGTCAGCCAGCGAATGGAACTGGAACGCCGGCATTTCGAGCGTCTGGCGTTGCTGTCTCGCGGTGTCGACAGCCAGCTGTTCCACCCGACCAAACGCTTGAACGCGCTGCGCGAGCAATGGGGACTGGGTGAGAACGACATTGCTGTGATTCATGTAGGACGTTTGGCCCCGGAGAAAAACCTGGGCTTGCTCAAGCGCTGTTTCGATACCCTCAAGGCGACTTATCCACAACGCAACTTGAAGCTGATCGTGGTGGGCGATGGCCCGCAACGCCTGCTGATGGAAAGCGAAATGCCCGAAGCAATCTTCTGCGGTGCCCAACGCGGCGAAGCCCTGGCCAGTCACTATGCGTCGGGGGATGTGTTTCTGTTTCCCAGCCTGACTGAAACCTTCGGCAATGTGGTGCTGGAGGCATTGGCCTCGGGGTTGGGTGTGGTGGCTTACGATCAGGCTGCGGCGGCGCAGCACATCCGCCATGGCTACAACGGCGTGTCGGCGATGCCGGGGGACGAAGAGGCGTTCTGCGATGCGGCGGCGTGGTTGCTGGAAGAGCGCGAAACCTTGCGCTGCGTGCGGCTCAATGCGCGCCAGCATGCCAGTCGGCAGGGTTGGCCGGCGATCATTGAACAATTTGAAGGGCAGTTGCGGGGTGCTTGTGTTGGGGAGCAGGTGGTGCCGAATGCGCCGACTGTGCCCTGATGTTTTGCTGACTTGAAGTCCCTCATCGCCAGCAGGCTGGCTCCCACATGGGATCTGCGGTGTACACAGAACCTGTGGGAGCCAGCCTGCTGGCGATGGGGCTTGATCAGGCTTAAACCAGCGTCATCAACGCCTCACGGCTGAACGGCAGGATGTCCTCCTCACGACCGTCACGCACTTTCTGCGCCCAGTCCGGGTCCACCAGCAACGCACGACCCACCGCCACCAGATCGAACTCGTCATTGTTCAAACGCTCCAGCAGTTTTTCCAGGCTGGCCGGTTGTGCGACCTTGTCGGTGTTGACCATGAACTGCAGGAACTCGCCATCCAGGCCAACGCTGCCCACGGTGATGGTCGGCTTGCCGGTGAGTTTGCGGGTCCAGCCTGCCAGGTTCAGCTCGGAACCGTCGAACTCCGGTTCCCAGAAACGGCGCGTCGAGCAATGGAAAATATCCACGCCTGCGTCGGACAATGGCTGGAGGAATTCACCCAACGCTTGCGGGGTTTGCACCAGACGTGCGGTGTAATCCTGCTGCTTCCACTGCGAGAAACGGAAGATGATCGGGAAGCCTTCGCCGACCGCCGCACGCGCCGCCTGAATCAGTTCGATGGCAAAACGCGAACGGTTGGCCAGGCTGCCACCGTATTCGTCAGTGCGCTGGTTGCTGCCTTCCCAGAAGAACTGGTCTACCAGATAGCCGTGAGCGCCGTGGATTTCCACGCCGTCCATGCCGATGCTCTGGGCATCCTTGGCGGCCTGGGCGAACGCGGCAATCACGTCCTGAATGTCTTGGTGGGTCATGCCGTGAACCACGACTTGCCCGTCCTTGATTTTCTCCGACGGCCCGTAACCCGGCACGCTGGCGTCCGGCTCGGTGCCGATGCGACGCACACTGCCGACATGCCACAACTGCGGAACGATCTTGCCGCCTTCGGCATGGACCGCGTCGACCACTTTCTTCCAGCCGGCCAGCGCGGCCTCACCGTAGAAATGCGGTACGTTCGGGTAACCGTTGGAAGCCTGGTGACCGACGGTGGTGCCCTCGGTGATGATCAAGCCAACGCCCGCAGCGGCACGACGACGGTAATACTCGATGACTTTGGAGTTAGGCACGCCACCCGGTGAAAACGAGCGGGTCATTGGCGCCATGACAACGCGGGTCGGCAGTTCGAGGGTGCCGAGGTGGAACGGTTTGAACAGGGCTTTGACGGGCATGGGACGCTCCACGGAAGAATGACTTTATGACGGCGATAATATGGAGAGTCCGAGGCCTTGAACAGCATTATTGATTTTGGTGATTAAGAGTCAAAAGACACAAAGCAAAAGATCGCAGCCTTCGGCACCTCCTACGGGTACACATTCGCCGTAGGAGCTGCCGAAGGCTGCGATCCCCTGATCTTGATCTCTGGCTTAACTCAGCGCTTTTTCAATCGCGTGAACGATGGTCGGATCATCCGGTGCCGTACGCGGCGAGAAACGCGCCAGTACGCGACCATCCTTGCCCAGCAGGAATTTTTCGAAGTTCCAGGTGATGTCCCCCGGAAACTCCGCGCCCTCGCCTGCCAGCAATTTGTACAACTGATGACGCTCGTGACCGTTGACTTCCAGCTTGCTGGACAACGGAAAGGTCACGCCGTAGTTGAGGCTGCAAAAATCCTGGATCTCTTGCTCGGTGCCCGGCTCCTGCCCGGCAAACTGGTTGCACGGCAAACCTAGCACGCTGAAACCCTTGGCCTTGTATTGCTGGTAGAGGTTTTCCAGCGCGGCATATTGCGGGGTAAGGCCACATTTGGAGGCAACGTTGACCACCAGCACGACTTGCCCCTTGAACGGTGCCAGAGGTAGCGCCTGACCATCCAGGGCTGTCAAATTAAGGTCGTGAAAAGCACTCATGAGGTACTCCAGATTCCAGTGTTCTTCTCGAAACAGCCGCTTGGCGGTGTTACACGGACAGCCGCAGACTAAAAAGGCGCCCTCGGGGCGCCTCTCCAGTACTCGAAAGCTTAGCGCAGAAAATCAGTGGTGATGGCCACCTTCGCCATGGACGTGGCCATGAGCGATTTCTTCCTGGCTGGCGTCACGGATGTCAATGATCTTGACCTGGAAATTCAGGCGCTGACCAGCCAACGGGTGGTTACCGTCAACGGTAACGTCGTCGCCGTCCAGATCACGAATGGTCACGATTTGCATCTGGCCGTCCGGAGCGGAAGCGTGGAACTGCATGCCCACTTCCAGCTCGTCAACGCCTTCGAACATGCTGCGGCTCAGGGTGCTGACCAGTTCGGCAGCGTACTCGCCGTAAGCATCTTCAGGTTCAACGGCTACGGTCAGCTCGTCGCCGACAGCTTTGCCTTCCAGCGCCTTTTCCAGGCCCGGGATGATGTTGCCTGCGCCTTGCAGGTAGACCAGCGGCGCGCCGCCGGCGGAGCTGTCGATGACCTCACCAGCGTCGTTGGTCAGGGTATAGTCGATGGAGACAGCCTTATTGGCGGCGATCAGCATGGGGCGAGACCTTTTGCATAAGAATATTGAAAGACCCAGTTTAGCGAAGCAATCGCCTGAAAGCGAACACAACCCGGACAAACGGGATTCGACCATAACCGGGTTTCATCAGGATGAGGACGGCCATTGGGTGGCCGAGCTTTCCTGCGGCCACACCCAGCACCTGCGCCACCAGCCGCCGTGGCAATCACGGGCGTGGGTCATGGACCCGGTGCAACGCCTTGAAAAAATAGGCCAGCCCTTTGCTTGCGGTTGGTGCGCACAGGGCTCGGTTAGCGATAACCTTGGCGACTGAATTTCGGTAGATCGTCAGACATAGATGATCACCTTTGCCATGCTCCTCCAGAGAATCCGCATGCAAACTTTTTTTATCGCGCCCACCGATTTTGGAGTGGGTCTGACCTCCATCAGCCTCGGGCTGGTGCGTACCCTTGAGCGCGCCGGGCTCAAGGTCGGCTTTTTCAAACCGATTGCCCAGCCGCACCCGGGCGACACGGGACCTGAACGCTCCACCGAACTGGTGGCCCGCACCCACGGTTTGAAGCCGCCTCAGCCGTTGGGCCTGGCCCACGTCGAGCGCATGCTCGGCGACGGTCAGCTCGATGAGCTGCTCGAAGAAATCATCACCCTTTATCAGCAGGCCGCTATCGGCAAGGACGTGCTGATCGTCGAAGGCATGGTCCCGACCCGCAGCGCCAGTTACGCCGCGCGGGTCAACCTGCATTTGGCCAAGAGCCTCGACGCTGAAGTGATCCTGGTCTCGGCACCGGAAAACGAAGTGCTGACCGAACTCTCCGGCCGTGTTGAGTTGCAGGCGCAATTGTTTGGCGGCCCGAAAGACCCGAAAGTCCTTGGCGTGATCCTCAACAAGGTCAAGACCGACGAAAGCATGGAGGCCTTCGCCTCACGCCTGAAGGAACATTCACCGCTGTTGCGCAGCGGCGATTTCCGCCTGCTGGGCTGTATCCCGTTTCAGCCGGAGCTGAACGCGCCGCGCACCCGTGACGTTGCTGATCTGATGGGCGCCCAAGTGCTCAACGCCGGCGACTACGAAACACGGCGCATGACCAAAATCATCATCTGCGCCCGCACCATGCGCAACACGGTGGAATTGCTCAAGCCCGGCGTGCTCGTGGTGACGCCAGGCGATCGCGACGACATCATCCTCGCTGTCAGCCTCGCGGCCATGAATGGCGTGCCGCTGGCCGGCCTGTTGCTGACCAGCGATACCCTGCCCGACCCGCGCATCATGGACTTGTGCCGGGGCGCGTTGCAGGCGGGCTTGCCGGTGTTGTCGGTGAGTACCGGTTCCTACGACACCGCCAACCAGTTGAACGGGCTGAACAAGGAAATCCCGATCGACGACCGCGAGCGCGCCGAAATCATCACCGATTTCGTTGCCAGCCATCTGGATGCCAAATGGCTGCACCAGCGCTGCGGCACGCCCCGGGAAATGCGCTTGTCGCCGGCGGTGTTCCGTTATCAGCTGATCCAGCGTGCGCAGAGCGCTAACAAGCGCATCGTGTTGCCCGAAGGCAGTGAACCGTTGACCGTGCAAGCGGCCGCGATCTGCCAGGCCCGAGGCATCGCCCGTTGCGTGTTGCTGGCCAAGCCCGAAGACGTGCAGGCCGTTGCCCGCGCCCAAGGGATCGAGTTGCCGCCGGGGCTGGAAATTCTTGATCCGGACCTGATCCGCGAACGCTACGTCGAGCCGATGGTTTCGCTGCGCAAGAGCAAAAGCCTCAACGCGCCGATGGCCGAGCAGCAACTGGAAGACACCGTGGTGATCGGCACCATGATGCTGGCGCTGGATGAGGTCGATGGGCTGGTTTCGGGTGTGATTCACTCCACCGCCAATACCATTCGCCCGGCCCTTCAACTGATTAAAACCGCGCCGGGTTGCACACTGGTGTCCTCGGTGTTCTTCATGCTGTTTCCAGAGGAAGTGCTGGTCTACGGCGACTGCGTGATGAACCCGCACCCGAGCGCCAGCGAGCTGGCCGAGATTGCGCTGCAAAGTGCGGATTCGGCAGCGGCGTTCGGCATCACTCCGCGCGTGGCGATGATCAGCTACTCCAGCGGTGAATCGGCCAGCGGCGAAGAAGTCGAGAAGGTCCGTGAAGCCACCCTGCTCGCCCACGAACAGCAACATTCATTGCTGATCGACGGCCCGTTGCAGTACGACGCCGCCGCCAACGAAACCGTGGCCCGGCAATTGGCGCCGAACAGTCAGGTGGCCGGTCGCGCCACCGTGTTCGTGTTCCCCGACCTCAACACTGGCAACACCACTCACAAAGCGGTGCAACGCAGCGCCGACTGCGTCAGCCTCGGGCCGATGCTGCAAGGCCTGCGCAAACCGGTGAATGATTTGCCGCGAGGCGCGCAAGTCGACGACATCGTCTACACCATCGCGTTGACCGCGATCCAGGCAGCCAACCGACCTATGGATGTTTAAATGCTGGATTTCCTACCTGCTCCGCTGCGGGGCGTGATTGCCGCACTGTTGTTGGCGTTGAACACAATTCTGCTCTGCTCGTTTCTGTTCTGCGTAGCGCTCGTCAAGGCCTTGCCGTTTGCCCTCACTCAGCGTCTCGCGGGCTGGCTGATGAGCCACACCCACGAAGCCTGGATCAGCCTAAACAAGGGCTGGATGAACCTGGTGCGCCGCACACGCTGGCACATCAGCGGCCTGCAAGGCCTCGACTATCAGCACTCGTACCTGATCACCAGCAACCACCAGAGCTGGGTCGACATTCTGGTACTGCAATACGTGCTCAACCGTCGTATCCAGCCGCTGAAGTTTTTCCTCAAACAGGAACTGATCTGGGTGCCGGTGATCGGGCTGGCATGGTGGGCGCTGGGCTTTCCGTTCATGAAGCGTTACTCCAAGGCGTACCTGGAAAAACACCCGGAGAAGAAAGGCAAAGATCTGGAAACCACCCGCAAGACCTGCGCCAAATTTCGCAATAACCCAGTGGGCATTTTCAATTTCGTCGAGGGCACGCGCTTCACCGAGGGCAAGCACAAGCAACAGCAATCGCCGTTTCGTTATTTGCTAAAACCCAAGGCTGGCGGTATTGCGTTCGTGCTGGATGCGATGGGTGAACAACTGGAGTCGATCGTCAACGTGACCATCCACTACCCGGCCGGCCGCCCGGGCTTCTGGGACTTGCTGTGCGGGAATGTGGCGGACGTGGTGGTGCACTTTGAAGAGCTGAAGATTCCGCCGCAGTTCATCGGCAAGAACTATGACCAGGACGGTGAATACCGCCTGCAATTCCAGGGCTGGATCAATCAGTTGTGGCTGGACAAGGATGCGTTGCTGGAACAGCTGCACCGCGAGTATCCAAAGCAGTAAATTCAAAAGATCGCAGCCTTCGGCAGCTCCTACGTTGGTTCGGCGTTCATCCCGTAGGAGCTGCCGAAGGCTGCGATCTTTTGACGATCTGATAGAAACAAAAAAACCCGCCGGATGATCACTCATCGGCGGGTTTTTCATTAACGGCTAAGCCTTAGATCGCGCCACGCTTGCGCAGCAGATCCAGCACTTGCTTGACGCCTTCTTCCAGCGTAACGGCCTGGGTGTCGATCACCAGATCGGCATCGAGCGGCACGTCGTACGGGAAGGACTCGCCCGGGATGTTATCCCCGGCTGCCGCGTACAGGCCTTGTGGATCACGCTCGGCGCAGACAGTCGGCGAGGCCTGGACGTAAACCGTCAGCAGACGCTCCTTGCCGATCAGGTCCTTGGCCTGTTCACGACCTTCAGCACTCGGCGCAACGAACGCTGCCAGAGTCAGCAGACCCGCTTCGTTGAACTGACGCGCAACGTGCGCCGCACGACGCCAGTTCTCGGTACGTCCGGCGCGATCCTGTGGCAGACCTTTGTTCAGGTCGTGACGCAGGTTCTGGCCATCGAGTACAAACACGGCACGACCCAGGTCGAACAACTTGCGCTCAACCGCGTACGCCAGCGTACTTTTGCCAGCGCCCGACAAGCCGCTGAACAACACGGTGGCCGGCTGCTGGCCGAAGCGCTGGGCGCGTTCTTCGGTGGCAACGTGGGCCAGTTTGCCATGGTGGGTGCTGGTGCCATGGGCCAACGGCTGGGCGACGATCATGCCGGCGCCAACGGTGCCGTTGGTCAGGCGGTCGATGATGATGAACGCGCCGGTGGTGCGGTTGCTGTCGTAACCGTCGAGGGCAATCGGCGCATCGAGCGCGATCTTGACCTTGCCGATTTCGTTCAGCTGCAACGCGCTGGCCGGGCCTTCTTCAAGCGTGTTGACGTCGACCTTGTTGACGATGCTGGCGATGGAGCCCGGCACGTAACTGGTGGCGCGCTTGATGTCGTATTTCTTGCCCGGCAGCATCGGCTCTTCAGCCATCCACACCAGCATCGCTTCGAAGCTGTCGGTCACCGGTGGCACGTTGTCGGCATGCACCAACAGGTCGCCACGGGAGATGTCGATCTCGTCTTCCATGGTCAGCGTGACAGCCTGACCAGGACCGGCGTGCTCCAGCTCACCTTCGAAGGTGACGATGGATTTCACACGGCTGCTCTTGCCCGACGGCAGGACCACAACCTCGTCGCCTTTCTTGACGATGCCGCTGGCCAAAGTGCCGGCGAAACCACGGAAGTTCAGGTTCGGACGGTTGACGTACTGCACCGGGAACCGCAAGTCGGTGAAGTTGCGATCGCCCGCCACTTCCACGGTCTCGAGAATTTCCATCAGCGACTGCCCGGTGTACCACGGCGAGCGCTCGGACTTGTTCACCACGTTGTCGCCTTTCAGGGCAGACATCGGCACGAAGTGCATGCTGGTCGGCTTCAACTTCAAGCCTTCGGCGAACTTCAGGTAGTCGGCCTTGATCGACTCGAACACGCCCTGGTCAAAGTCCTTGAGGTCCATCTTGTTGATGGCGACGACGATGTGCTTGATGCCCAGCAACGAGGCGATGAAGCTGTGGCGACGGGTCTGGGTCTGCACGCCGTAACGGGCGTCGACCAGGATGATCGCCAGGTCACAGGTGGAGGCACCGGTGGCCATGTTGCGGGTGTACTGCTCATGGCCGGGGGTATCGGCGATGATGAATTTACGCTTGGCGGTAGAGAAATAGCGGTACGCGACATCGATGGTGATGCCTTGTTCACGCTCGGCCTGCAAGCCATCAACCAGCAACGCCAGGTCGATGTCTTCACCGGTGGTGCCGACTTTTTTCGAGTCGCGGGTAATCGCTTCCAGGTGATCTTCGTAGATCATCTTGGAGTCGTGCAGCAGGCGCCCGATCAGGGTGCTCTTGCCGTCATCGACGTTACCGCAGGTCAAAAAGCGCAGCAGTTCTTTACGTTCGTGCTGGCCCAGATAGGCGAGGATGTCCTCGCTGATCAAATCAGATTGGTGCGACATGACAACCCCTTAGAAATAACCCTGACGTTTTTTGTCTTCCATGGAGCCGGCGCCATCGTGGTCGATGACACGGCCCTGGCGCTCGGAAGTTCGCGTCAGGAGCATTTCCTGAATGATGTCCGTTAGGCTTTCGGCCTCGGACTCCACCGCGCCCGTCAACGGGTAGCAGCCAAGGGTACGGAAACGCACTTTCTTTTTGACGATGCGGGCTTTGTCTTCATCGCTCAGGTGTTCGAGGATGCGCTCGTCGTCGATCATGATCAGCGTGCCGTTTTTCTCGATGACTTCACGCTCGGCGGCGAAGTACAGCGGGACGATCGGGATGCCTTCCAGATAGATGTACTGCCAGATGTCCAGTTCGGTCCAGTTCGACAGCGGGAACACACGAATGGATTCGCCTTTGTTGACCTTGCCGTTGTAGACGTTCCACAGTTCAGGACGCTGGTTTTTCGGGTCCCAGCGGTGCTTGCTGTCGCGGAACGAGTACACGCGCTCTTTGGCGCGGGATTTCTCTTCATCGCGACGGGCGCCGCCGAATGCTGCGTCGAAACCATGCTTGTCGAGTGCCTGCTTCAGGCCTTCGGTTTTCATGATGTCGGTGTGCTTGGCGCTGCCGTGGGTGAACGGGTTGATGTTCTGCGCCACGCCGTCCGGGTTAATGTGGGTGATCAGGTCCAGGCCCAGCTCGGCAACCATCTTGTCGCGGAAGCTGTACATCTCCTGGAATTTCCAGCGCGTGTCGACGTGCATCACCGGGAATGGCAGTTTGCCGGGGAAAAATGCCTTGCGTGCCAGGTGCAGCATCACGGCGGAGTCTTTACCGATGGAGTACAGCATCACCGGGTTATCGAACTCGGCGGCCACCTCGCGGATGATGTGGATGCTTTCCGCCTCCAGCTGTTTCAGATGCGTCAGTTTGTCGACCATGGCTACTCACGAAATCTTTCTTATGAACGGCCAGCGGGCCGTGTTCGAGCGGGGAATCCTAGCACAGCGACCTCTTCTAATCAGGACGCCAACTAGATCGAAAGAGCATATGAATATGCCCGCTCGTTTGGGCTGCCCACCCTGCGTAGGAGCTGCCGAAGGCTGCGATCTTTTGACGTTGATTATTCAAGATCAAAAGATCGCAGCCTTCGGCAGCTCCTACGGAAGCGATCACATTGCGGGCGGAGTCAGATCGGGTTCGGGCAATCGATGAAGATGTGCTCAAGGGCAAACCGCTTCGCCAGGTAATCGCCCAGTGCCTGAACGCCATAGCGCTCGGTCGCGTGGTGACCGGCGGCGATGAAGCTGATGTCGTTTTCCCGGGCGCTGTGGAAGGTTTGCTCCGACGCTTCACCGCTGAGGTACAGGTCGACACCCGCCAACACCGCTTGATCGATATAGCCCTGGCCACCGCCGGTGCACCAGCCCACGCGGCGGATCATGTTGCTGCCTTCAATCAGCAGCGGTTCACGCCCCATGACTTCCTGCACACGGCGGGCAAAGTCGCGAGGGGTCACCGGTTCGTTCAGCGAGCCAACCAGGCCGACGATTTTCAGGTTGTCGGGGTCCAGCGGGCCTTCGACAGTAATGTCGAGCTGACGCGCCAACTGCACGTTGTTGCCGACGTCCGGGTGCAGGTCCAGCGGCAAGTGATAAGACAACAGACTGATGTCGTGCTTGAGCAAGGTCTTCAAGCGCCGTTGTTTCATGCCGGTGATGCAAGGGTTTTCGCCCTTCCAGAAGTAACCGTGATGCACCAGCACCAGATCGGCATTGGCCTCGACGGCGGCATCGAGCAAGGCCTGACTGGCCGTGACCCCACTGACGATGCGCATCACCTGCGGCCGGCCCTCGACCTGCAAACCATTGGGGCAATAATCGGCAATTTTCGAACTGCCAAGGTAACGGTCGGCTTCTTCGACCAGGGTGCTCAGGGCGACGGCCATAAAAGACTCCTAAATATCCCGTTCAGAGGCACGCGCGGCCTCGTATAATGCGCGTCATTATGAGCGGTATCATTCCGCCTGCAACTCTCTCAGGACGTGCTTAATGCTCAAGGCGCTGCGTTTTTCCGGCTGGCCGCTGTTGGCCGGCGTGCTTGTCGCACTGTTAATCATCCAGCGTTACCCGCAGTGGGTCGGGCTTCCAAGCCTCGACGTCAACCTGCAACAAGCGCCGCAAACCACCAGCATGAAGGAAGGTCCGGTCTCCTACTCCGACGCGGTCACCACTGCCGCGCCATCGGTGGTGAACCTGTACACCACCAAAGTCATCAACAAACCCAGCCATCCGCTGTTCGAGGATCCGCAGTTCCGCCGTTTCTTCGGCGACAACTCGCCCAAGCAGAAACGCATGGAATCGAGCCTCGGTTCCGGCGTGATCATGAGCCCGGAAGGTTACATCCTGACCAACAACCACGTGACCAGCGGCGCCGACCAGATCGTGGTGGCGCTCAAGGACGGTCGTGAAACCCTGGCCCGCGTGATCGGCAGCGACCCGGAAACCGACCTCGCGGTGCTGAAAATCGATTTGAAGAACCTGCCGTCGATCACCGTGGGCCGTTCCGACAACATCCGCATCGGCGACGTCGCGCTGGCCATCGGCAACCCGTTCGGCGTCGGCCAGACCGTGACCATGGGCATCATCAGTGCCACCGGGCGCAATCAACTGGGCCTGAACAACTACGAAGACTTCATCCAGACCGATGCCGCGATCAACCCCGGCAACTCCGGCGGTGCGCTGGTGGACGCCACCGGCAATCTGACCGGCATCAACACGGCGATTTTCTCCAAGTCCGGCGGCTCCCAGGGCATCGGTTTTGCGATCCCGGTAAAGCTGGCGATGGAAGTGATGAAGTCGATCATCGAGCACGGCCAGGTGATTCGTGGCTGGTTGGGCATCGAAGTGCAGCCGTTGACCCAGGAACTGGCGGAATCCTTCGGGCTGTCGGGGCGTCCAGGCATCGTTGTGGCCGGGATTTTCCGTGACGGCCCGGCACAGAAGGCCGGCCTGCAACTGGGCGACGTGATACTCGCCATCGACGGCGAACCGGCCGGTGACGGGCGGCGCTCGATGAACCAGGTCGCGCGGATCAAACCGACCGACAAGGTCACGATTCAGGTCATGCGCAACGGCAAAGAGATCAAGCTCACGGCGGAAATCGGGCTCCGTCCACCGCCAGCGCCGGTCAAGGAAAAAGAAGAAGACTGACTGTAGGGGCTGCCGCAGGCTGCGATCTTTTAGCGGCATCGGCAGCTTCTCAAAACTAAAATCGTTAACAGCAGACATTCTCATTAGGCATGTTATATTGTTTCAATTCTAGCAATTGGAACAACATAACATGTCGTCTCGAATAAAGGCCTCCGTGGCAAGTCTTGCCCTTGGGTTGTTGGGCGAACCGGCCATTGCCGAAGAATCCCAAGCGCTGCAACTGGACGCCATCAGCGTCACTTCCGATTACGAATCCCCCACCGGCCCGGTCGATGGCTACCGCGCTACCCGCTCCGCCAGCGCGACCAAAACCGACACTGCCATTCGTGACATCCCGCAATCGATCAGCGTGATCCCCGTCAGCGTGCTCAACGATCTGGGGAGCACCAGCGTCGAGCGTGCGCTGGACTTTGCCGGCGGCGTTTCGAAACAGAACAACTTCGGTGGCCTGACGCTTTACGAATACAGCGTGCGTGGCTTCACCACTTCGGAATTCTACAAGGACGGTTTCAGCGCCAACCGTGGTTACCCGAGCACGCCGGACGTGTCGAACATCGAGCGAATCGAAGTCCTCAAAGGCCCCGCCGCCAGCCTTTATGGCCGAGGTGATCCGGGCGGCACGGTGAACATCGTCACCAAGAAGCCGCAGCCAGAAGCCTTCGCGACCTTGCAGACCAGTGCGGGCAGTTGGGATCGCTACCGCACCGCGCTGGACGTCAACACACCGCTGGATGACGACGGCAACGTGCTGTCGCGGGTCAACCTCGCCGTCGAGGACAACCACAGCTTCCGCGATCACGTCGACAGCCAGCGAGTCTTCGTTGCGCCCTCCTTCAGCTGGCAACTGAACCCGGACACCAGCCTGCTGGTGGAAAGCGAGTTCGTTCGCCACAGCTCGACGTTCGATCGCGGCATCGTCGCCCCCAATAACACCTGGAGCGGCGTCTCCCGTTCGACGTTCCTCGGCGAACCTGACGATGGCGACATCGACAACCACAACAATATGCTGCAAGCCGCGCTTGAACATCAGCTCAACGACACCTGGAAAGTGCGCCTGGCCAGCCATTACAAGGAAGGCAAATTGTGGGGATTCGCTTCCGAGTCACGCCCGCTGAATGCCGATGGCCATACCGTCAACCGTCGTTACCGCGAGCGTGACAACGATTGGCACGACAGCATTACCCAACTCGAACTGCGAGGCTTTTTCGACACTGGCACCTGGCAACACGAACTGCTGGTTGGCAGCGAATACGAGAACTACCGCAAGAACGAACGGGTCACGACCATTGCCGGCAGCCCCTACCCCATCGACATATACCAACCGGTCTACGGCCAGCCAAAACCCAACGGCGCGCGCTCCGGTACGGACTTCTTTGAACATGTTGAAAGCCATGCGCTGAATCTGCAGGACCAGATCATCTTCACCGACAAGCTGCGGGGCATGCTCGGTGTCCGCTTCGAACACTTCGAGCAACACATCGATGATCACACCCGCGACGCCACCGCTCGCCAGCGTCACGACGCCCTGACCCAGCGCGCCGGTTTGCTGTATCAACTGACGCCGCAAGTCGGCGTGTTCGCCAATGCCTCGACCTCGTTCAAACCGAACAATGGCCTGGACGCGGCCGGTAAATCCTTCGACCCGGAAGAAGGCGTTGGCTATGAAATCGGGATCAAGAGCGAACTGTTTGATGATCGCTTGAGCAGCACCCTCGCCGCTTTCCATATCGAAAAGGAAAACGTCCTCGCCCTCGACCCGGGTACCGACACCAGCCGCGCCATGGGCAAGGCGCGCAGCCAGGGTTTCGATCTGCAAGTCACCGGGCAAGTCACCGACGCGGTTCGCGTGATCGGCGCCTTCGCCTATATCGACGCCGAAGTGACACAAGGCGACAAGGTCATTCCCACCGGCAGCCGCATTCTCGGCGTGGCCAAACGCAGTGGCAGCCTGCTGGGGGTTTATGAATTTCAGGACGGCCGACTGCGCGGCTCGGACGTGGGCGCCGCGTTCACCTATGTCGGTGATCGCTCAGGCGAATCCGGCAGTGACTTTGAGTTATCCGCGTACCACACCGTCGATTTGCTGGCCCATTACAAGGCCAGCGACAACGTCACCGTGGGCCTGAACCTGAACAACCTTTTCGACGAGAAATACTTCGAGCGCTCCTACAGCAACTACTGGGTCAACCCCGGCGAGCCGCGAAACTTCACAGTCAGCCTGACACTCACTCTGTAAAAGGACGTCCCCATGCACCCTCTCAAACCCCTGGCATTGCTCGGCTTGCTGTTTGCCACCGAGGTCTCGGCCCATGGCCTGTGGACCGAGCAACGACGCGGCAACATCGAAGTGATCTATGGCCACGGTGCCGAAGACAACGCGTTCAAGGCACAAAAAATCAGCGGCGCCTGGGCCTATGACGCCAACGGCAAAATGATCCCGGTCACGGTGCAGCGCCTGGCTGATCACGCGCGCCTGAAACCGTTGAAGTCGCCTGCGGTGCTCGCGGTCGCTCTGGACAACGGCATGTGGTCGCAGACTGCCGACAAGAAGTGGATCAACGAAGGACGCAGCAAGGTGCCGGGTGCCATCGAGGCGACCCAGACCTTCAAATACAGCCTGGCGATTTACCAGCCGGGCGCAAAGTTGCCCAAGCTGGATCAAATAAAGTTGCTGATTCTACCGGAGGTCGATCCGCTGACCGTAGGGCCGGGCGAGTCGCTACCCGTCCAGGTGTTGCTCGATGGCAAACCGGCGGCGGGCGTGAAGCTGGTGGGTGACTATCGGAATGCACCGAATACCCTGAGCACCGAAACCGATGCCAATGGCCGCGCAAAAGTGCTGGTGCGCAATGAAGGGTTGAATGTGATTTCGGCGCAGGTGGAAGTGCCGGTGGAGGACAGCGCTGATGTAAACAGTCGCGGGTTGTTCAGCTCGCTGACATTCCTCGGCGAGCCGCATCACGAGTAAGCCACGCCACAAAACACTGTAGGAGCCGGCTTGCCGGCGCCTACAGTGTCAGCGGTGGTTTAGAGATCGCCGAGGCCGTCGATCAGCGCCTGATTCTGCTCTGGCGTGCCGATGGAAATCCTCAGGAACTGCGCAATTCGCTCCTGCTTGAAGTGCCGAACGATCACGCCTTGTTCACGCAACTTCGCCGCCAGGCCCGCCGCATCGTGCCGGGGGTGACGGGCAAAAATGAAGTTCGCCGCCGATGGCAGCACTTCAAAACCCTTCTCTTGCAGCTGTGCAACGACCTTCTCACGATTGTCGATCACCAGGCGGCAAGTCTTGTCGAAATACTCACGATCCTCGAACGCCGCAGCAGCGCCGGCATTCGCCATGCGATCCAGCGGATAGGAGTTGAAGCTGTTCTTGATCCGCTCCAGCGCCTCGATCAGGTCCGGATGGCCCACCGCAAAGCCAACCCGCAGGCCCGCCAGGGAACGCGACTTGGACAGGGTCTGGGTCACCAGCAGGTTTGGATAACGGTCCACCAGCGCA
Organism: Pseudomonas azerbaijanoccidentalis; assembly: GCF_019145495.1. Lineage (GTDB taxonomy): Bacteria > Pseudomonadota > Gammaproteobacteria > Pseudomonadales > Pseudomonadaceae > Aquipseudomonas > Aquipseudomonas azerbaijanoccidentalis. Next base: position 696,065 of record NZ_JAHSTU010000002.1, read on the forward strand.
ATTGCGGTTTCACCGCCGAAGTCGATGTAAGCCTCGTCGACCACCACCACCGAATTCGGGTTCGCCTTGAGAATCTGCTCGACCGCTTCCAGTGCCAGCAGGCAACCAGTCGGTGCGTTCGGGTTAGGGAAGATGATCCCGCCGTTCGGCTTGGCGTAGTCCGCCGGGTTGATCTGGAACTGCTCGTCCAGCGGCACCGCGTCGAACTTGATGCCGTACAACCCACAGTAGACCGGGTAGAAGCTGTAGCTGATGTCCGGGAACAGCAGCGGCTGATCGTGTTGCAGCAAACCGTGGAAGATGTGCGCCAGCACTTCATCCGAACCGTTGCCGAGGAACACCTGGTTGCTCTGCACGCCGAAGTACTTGGCGACCGCGTTCTTCAGCAAATCGCTGTTCGGATCGGGGTACAGGCGCAGGTTGTCATTGAGTTCGGCCTGCATCGCAGCCAAGGCTTTTGGCGATGGACCGTACGGGTTTTCGTTGGTGTTGAGCTTCACCAGTTTTGCCAGTTTCGGCTGTTCGCCCGGTACGTAAGGCACCAGATTCTTGACGAACGGGCTCCAGAATTTACTCATGTTCAGTTTCCCTTTTGTTCGTCGACGATACGGTATTCAGCGCTGCGAGCGTGAGCGGTCAGCGACTCGCCACGGGCCAGCACGGAAGCGGTCTTGCCCAGCACGGACGCCCCCTGTTCGGAACAGAAAATGATCGACGAGCGTTTCTGGAAGTCGTACACACCCAACGGCGAAGAGAAACGCGCGGTGCCGGAAGTCGGCAACACGTGGTTCGGGCCGGCGCAGTAGTCGCCCAGCGCTTCGGACGTGTGACGGCCCATGAAAATTGCACCGGCGTGGCGGATCTGCGGCAGCCACGCTTGCGGATCGGCAACCGACAACTCCAGGTGCTCCGGCGCGATGCGGTTGGCCACTTCGATGGCTTGGTCCATGTCGCGCACCTTGATCAACGCGCCACGGCCATTGATCGAGGTTTCGATGATCGCGGCGCGTTCCATGGTCGGCATCAGCTTGGCGATGCTGGCGGCTACCTTGTCGAGGAATTCGGCGTCCGGGCTGACCAGAATCGCCTGGGCATCTTCGTCGTGTTCGGCTTGGGAGAACAGGTCCATGGCGATCCAGTCCGGATCGGTCTGGCCGTCGCACACCACGAGAATTTCCGATGGACCGGCAATCATGTCGATACCCACCTGGCCAAACACGTGGCGCTTGGCGGTGGCGACATAGATGTTGCCCGGGCCGACGACTTTATCGACCTTGGGTACGCTTTCGGTACCGTAGGCCAGCGCCGCAACGGCCTGAGCACCACCGATGGTGAACACGCGGTCGACGCCGGCGATGCAGGCAGCGGCCAACACCAGTTCGTTGATTTCACCGCGCGGGGTCGGCACCACCATGACCACTTCGGTCACGCCGGCCACCTTGGCCGGAATCGCGTTCATCAGCACCGAGGACGGATACGACGCCTTGCCGCCCGGTACGTACAGGCCGGCACGGTCCAGCGGCGTAACTTTCTGGCCCAGCACGGTGCCGTCGGCCTCGGTGTAGCTCCAGGAATCCTGCTTCTGTTTTTCGTGGTAGCTGCGCACTCGGGCAGCGGCGACTTCCAGCGCTTCACGTTGCGCAACGGAAATGCGGGTCAGCGCCAGTTCCAGACGTTCGCGTGGCAGGATCAGGTCGGCCATGGACTTCACGTCCAGTCCGTCGAACTGGCGGGTGAAATCCACCAGCGCCGCGTCGCCACGCTCACGTACAGCCTTGATGATGTCCAGCACCCGCTGATTGACCGAGTCGTCAGACACACTTTCCCAGCTCAGCAGATGATCCAGATGATGCGCGAAATCCGGGTCAGCAGCGTTGAGTCGGCGAATTGCAGTCGGTGCGGTCATAGCGAGAGCCTCATAGGATTGGCAAAAAACTCAGGCGCCCTAACTTAGCAGTCGTTTCCGCTTGGGCACCTGAGAATTCTGGCTATGAGGCGGATAGACGGGCGCGCCTTATGGGCGCGCAGGTGAATCAGCCGCGGTGTCGAGACTCCACTGCCTTGCGCAGGGTGTCGATCAACGCCTGGATACGGGCGTGCTGCATTTTCATCGAAGCTTTGTTGACGATCAGCCGGGAGCTGATGGCAGCAATGAAATCCTGTGGCTCCAGGCCGTTGGCCCGCAGCGTGTTGCCGGTGTCGACCACGTCGATGATTTTGTCGGCCAGACCGATCAGCGGTGCCAGCTCCATCGAGCCGTACAGCTTGATGATGTCGACCTGACGACCTTGTTCGGCGTAGTAACGCTTGGCAACGTTGACGAATTTGGTGGCGATGCGCAGGCGGCCCTTGGGCTCGACCGCGCCGACTTTGCCAGCGGTCATCAGCTTGCACTGGGCAATTTGCAGGTCCAGCGGCTCGTACAAGCCCTGGCCGCCGTATTCCATCAGCACGTCTTTACCGGCGACACCGAGGTCGGCGGCACCATGCTCGACATAGGTCGGCACGTCGGTGGCACGCACGATCAGCAGGCGTACATCTTCCTGGGTCGTGGGAATGATCAGCTTGCGGCTCTTGTCCGGATTCTCGGTCGGCACGATGCCCGCTTCAGCCAGAAGCGGCAGGGTGTCGTCAAGGATGCGGCCCTTGGACAGTGCGATGGTCAACATGGGAAACGTCAGTCCTTATCAAGGTACTCATGCCCGGTCGCAAATGGCGCCGGACACACATCGAGCCGGAAACCGGCTCGACTTCAACAATTCAACGGGCATGTCCTTATGCCCATGCAGCAGACACTAGCCCGGAACGCGACGGATCTTGGCGCCCAGCATCTGCAACTTCTCTTCGATGCACTCGTAACCACGGTCGATGTGGTAGATGCGGTCGATGAGGGTGTCGCCTTCGGCGATCAATGCCGAAATGACCAGGCTGGCCGAAGCACGCAAGTCGGTCGCCATGACTGGCGCGCCCTTGAGTTTTTCGGTGCCGGTGACGATGGCGGTGTTGCCTTCGACCTGGATCTTGGCACCCATGCGGTGCAGTTCGTAAACGTGCATGAAGCGGTTTTCGAAGATCGTCTCGATCACGGCGCCCGTGCCTTCGGCAATGGCGTTGAGGGAGATGAACTGCGCCTGCATGTCAGTCGGGAACGCCGGGTACGGAGCGGTGCGCACGTTGACGGCTTTTGGCCGTTTGCCGTGCATGTTCAGCTCGATCCAGTCGTCGCCGCAGGTGATTTCAGCACCGGCTTCACGAAGCTTTTCCAACACGGCTTCGAGGATGGTCGGATCAGTGTCCTTGACCTTCACACGTCCGCCGGTCACGGCAGCGGCCACCAGATAGGTACCGGTTTCGATACGGTCCGGCATCACCTTGTAAGTGGTGGTGTGCAGACGCTCGACGCCATCGATGGTGATGGTGTCGGTACCCGCGCCGGAAACCTTGGCGCCCATGGCGTTCAGGAAGTTCGCCAGGTCGACCACTTCAGGTTCGCGAGCGGCGTTGGCCAGAACGCTGCGGCCCTTGGCCAGGGCAGCGGCCATCATGATGTTCTCGGTACCGGTTACGCTGACAGTATCGAAGAAGAAGTGCGCACCGCGCAGGCCGCCTTCAGGCGCCTTGGCCTTGATGTAGCCGCCTTCAACGTCGATGACCGCGCCCATGGCTTCCAGGCCACGGATGTGCAGGTCAACCGGACGCGAGCCGATGGCGCAACCGCCAGGCAGGGCAACTTCGGCTTCACCGAAGCGGGCAACCATTGGGCCCAGTACCAGGATCGACGCACGCATGGTCTTGACCAGTTCGTACGGAGCGATCAGGGTCTTGATGGTGCGCGGGTCGATTTCAACGGCCAACTTCTCGTCGATCACCGGCTCGATGCCCATGCGACCGAACAGCTCGATCATGGTGGTGATGTCGTGCAGGTGCGGCAGGTTGGCAACGGTGACCGGGCCATCGCACAGCAGCGTGGCTGCCAGGATCGGCAAGGCAGAGTTCTTTGCCCCGGAGATGCGGATTTCGCCATCAAGACGAGCACCGCCAGTAATAATCAATTTATCCATAAGAATCTCGACGCCCTTGGGCTCAGGTGCGCTCGGCCCAGGCCGCGCTGCTGAAAAATTTCATAGTGACCGCATGGATGCTGCCATCGGTGATCCATGGGTTCAAATGGGCATAGATCTGCTGCTGACGCTTCACCGGGCTCAACGCCGCCAGTTCATCGCTAATCACGTTCAGCTGGAAATTGCAGCCTTCGCCCTCAACTTCTACCAACGTTCCGGGCAGCTTTCCTTCTAGGAAGCTCTTCACTTCTACGGCCTGCATGCTCAACCTCAATCGGCGCCCTGTGCGCGCGGGTCGGACATCATACAAAAAAGCCCCGCGCCTGCGAACCCCGCGGAGCAGGACTCTGACGGGGGGCTTCTTTATAGATGCGAGTTAGGGATGCGCCAACAACTCGGTCAGCTCACTGACCTGAGCGATTTCACGCATGTCTTCCGGCATTGCGCGGATGCTCAGCGCCTTGCCGGCGGCTTGTGCATCGCGCATGAAGCACAGCAGCAACGACAAACCGACGCTGCTGGACTTCTCTACCGCCGAACAATCGACGACCACGGCCGCCGCCTTGCTGGCGTTGATCAGCGCCTGACCCTGCTTGCGCAGGCCAGGGCCGGTGCGGTAGTCCAGCACGCCGCTGAGCCGCAGCTCGCCGGTTTCGTCCATCCGGACTGCCGTCTCACTCATTGAGCTTGCTTCTCAGGAGATTGCTCAGCGGTTTCCTTGGCCTTGGCGACTTCCCCGGCCCAACCATTGATGGTCTTGTCCAGGTCGTTGCCATTGCGCTGCATTGCATCAGCGAACTGATCACGGAACAGCTTGCCGATGTTGATACCGTTGATGATGACGTTGCGTAGTTTCCACTCACCATTGATCTTTTCAAGCGTGTAGGACACAGGATAGATCGCGCCACTGCTGCCCTTGACGGTCATGCCGACGCTGGTGCGGTCGCCCGACTCGTCCTTGGCCGGCTCAACGGTAATGCCCTGGTTGTTGTATTCGAGCAAGGCGTTGCCATAGAACTGGAACAGACCCCTCTTGAAGTTCTCTTCAAAGGTTTTCATCTGCGCCGGGGTGGCTTTGCGCGAGTACTTGACCGTCATGATGCTCTTGGAGATGCCCTCGGCATCAACGACCGGCCCGACGATGCTATTCAGCGCGGCATAAAAGTCAGCCGGGTCTTGTTTGTACTTTTCTTTATTGGCTGCCAGATCGGCCAGCATCCGGTTGGTGGTGTCCTGTACCAGTTCGTGCGCGGAAGTAGGCGCCGCCACGGCGTTAGCCATCAACGGCAAGGCCGCGAGTAATACCAACAGGCCACGTCGCAAGGTAGAGATCATTTACAAATTCCTCATTTGGCGTCTTTGCTAACGGTGTTGAGTAGGAACTTACCGATCAGGTCCTCGAGCACCAGCGACGACTGGGTGTCATGGATGGTCCCGCCATCCTTGAGCAGGGCTTCTTCCCCGCCCACGCTGATACCGATGTACTTCTCGCCCAACAGGCCAGCAGTCAGGATAGATGCAGTGGAGTCAGCCGGCAGGTTATCTACGCGCTTTTCCAGCTGCATGGTCACTCGACCGGTGAAACTGTCGCGGTCCAGATCAATCGCTGTGACCTTGCCGATGGTCACACCGGCCATGGTCACTTTAGCTCTGACCGTCAAACCGGCGATATTGTCGAAATACGCATAAAGTTTATAGGTGTCGGTGCTCGGGCTCGGGGACAGGCCACTGACCCGCAGTGCCAGCAGCAACAAAGCCAGGATGCCAGCCAGCAAGAAAAGGCCGACACCGATTTCCAGGGTGCGGTTTTGCATCAGAAATCTCCAAACATCAAGGCGGTCAGAATAAAGTCCAGGCCGAGCACTGCCAAAGAGGCATACACCACGGTCTTGGTAGTGGCACGACTGATCCCCTCGGAAGTGGGCTCGCAGTCATAGCCTTGGAATACGGCGATCCAGGTCACAACGAAGGCAAAGACGATGCTTTTGATGATGCCGTTGAGCACATCGTCGGCGAAGGTCACGCTGTTTTGCATGTTCGACCAGTAGGAGCCTTCATAGACCCCGAGCCAGTCGACAGCCACCCACGAACCGCCCCAGATACCGACCACGCTGAAAATCATCGCCAGCACTGGCAGGGAAATGAAGCCGGCCCAAAGGCGCGGGGCAATGATGTATTTGAGCGGGTCGACACCAATCATTTCCAGGCTGGAAAGCTGTTCGGTGGACTTCATGTTGCCGATTTCGGCGGTCAGCGCCGAACCGGCACGTCCGGCAAACAGCAATGCCGTCACCACAGGACCCAGTTCACGCAACAGTGTCAGCGCGACCATCTGCCCGACCGCCTGCTCCGAGCCGTAGCTGGACAGGATGTTGAAGCCTTGCAGCGCCAGCACCATACCGATGAATACCCCGGAGACCACAATGATCACCAGGGACATCACGCCCACCGAATGCAGCTGCTTGACCAGCAAACCGAAGCCACCGCCGATACCGCCGCGGCCCAACAATGCGTGAAACAGGAACAGCGTCGAACGCCCGAACACCGCCAGCACATCGATGCCGGCGTGGCCGAACCGGCGCACTCGTTCTAATAGTGAAATCTTGCGCATCAGCGCTTCCCCAGAAGATCTGCGCGGTAATCCGTCGCTGGAAAGTGGTACGCGACCGGGCCATCGGGTTCGCCGGTCATGAATTGACGGATGCGCGGCTCGTCCGAGTTCATCAGCTCGTCCGGCGTGCCCTGCCCCAACACCTGCCCGTCGCCCACCACATAGATGTAGTCGGCAATGCTCGCGGTTTCGGCCAGGTCGTGGGACACCACGATACTGGTGATCCCCAAGGCATCGTTGAGCAGGCGGATCAGGCGCACCAATACGCCCATGGCGATCGGGTCCTGGCCCACGAAGGGCTCGTCATACATGAGAATTTGCGGATCAAGCGCAATCGCCCGCGCCAGCGCGACACGACGCTTCATGCCACCGGACAGTTCGTCGGGCATCAGGTCGATGGCGCCGCGCAAACCCACGGCCTGTAATTTGAGCAGGACGATATCCCGGATCATTTCTTCCGGCAGCTCGGTGTGAACGCGCAGTGGAAAAGCCACGTTCTCGAACACGTCGAGATCGGTAAACAGTGCGCCACTCTGGAACAGCACGCCCATGTGCTTGCGGGCATCGAACAGATCGCTGCGCGACAGCTTCGGCAGGTTCTGCCCGTTGACCCAGACTTCGCCGCTGGAAGGCCGCAACTGGGCGCCCATCAATCGCAACAGCGTAGTCTTGCCACACCCGGAAGGTCCCATGATGCCGGTGACCTTGCCGCGGGGAATACGGATATCGACGTTATTGAAAATGCTGCGCGCACCGCGCTTGAAGGTCAGTCCCTTCAGCTCGACCGCGTAGGCGTTATCGGCACTCATCTAAACTCCTTGCGATGCAGCCTCTCACTCGGACGCCTGACTTCCTGACGAAAGCACATGCCTCCCGGGCGGGCCGAACTGGCGGCGAACTATATCACTGCATTGGCCACGCGCCCAAGGCCAATGCCGGGCCATATTCGGTCACATGCCGGCCATAAAGCGTCATTTGGAGGGATTAAGTAACAAGGAATGACAATGCGCGACGAACTTGCGTGAGGGTTTCGATCATAACCGCTATAATCGCCGCCTTTTCATCAGGCTAAACGATTTCTGACATGAGCCAATCCAGCGACCTGATTCAATCCGCCCAACGCACCATCCGCCTCGAAGTGGAAGCCGTACAAGGCTTGCTGCCACAAATCGACGCGGATTTCGTACGCGCCTGCGAGATGATTCTGGCCAGCAAGGGCCGCGTAGTCGTGGTCGGCATGGGCAAGTCGGGGCACATCGGCAACAAGATCGCCGCCACCCTGGCCAGCACCGGCACCACGGCATTTTTCGTCCACCCCGCTGAAGCCAGCCACGGCGACATGGGCATGATCACCCGCGACGACATCATCCTGGCGCTGTCGAACTCCGGCTCCACCAATGAAATCGTCACCCTGCTACCCCTGATCAAGCGCCTGGGTATCCAGTTGATCAGCGTGACCGGCAACCCTGACTCGCCGCTGGCCAAGGCCGCCGAGGTCAACCTGAACGTTCACGTTGAACACGAAGCCTGCCCATTGAACCTGGCGCCAACGTCGTCGACGACCGCCGCACTGGTCATGGGTGATGCCCTGGCCGTCGCACTGCTGGAAGCCCGCGGTTTTACCGCTGAAGATTTCGCGTTTTCCCACCCGGGCGGCGCCCTGGGCCGACGCTTGCTGCTGAAAGTGGAAAACGTCATGCACGCCGGGCAGGAACTGCCGCAGGTTCAGCGCGGCACCCTGCTCAAGGATGCGCTGATGGAAATGACCCGCAAGGGCCTGGGCATGACGGTGGTGCTCGAAACCGATGGCAAACTCGCCGGGATCTTTACCGACGGTGATTTGCGTCGCACCCTGGACCGCAGCATCGACATCCACAGCGTCACGATCGACCAGGTCATGACCGCCCACGGCAAGACAGCCCGCGCCGAGATGCTCGCGGCCGAGGCCCTGAAAATCATGGAAGATCACAAGATCAACGCATTGGTCGTGGTCGACAGCGAAGACCGCCCGGTCGGCGCCTTGAACATGCACGACCTGTTGCGTGCGGGGGTAATGTAATGAGCAATGACCTGCTGGAACGCGGCAAAGCAATCAAACTGGCGGTGTTCGACGTCGACGGCGTCCTCACCGACGGTCGCCTGTATTTCCTTGAAGACGGCAGCGAATTCAAGACATTCAACACCCTCGACGGTCAGGGCATCAAAATGCTGATGAACGCAGGCGTCCAGACTGCCATTATCAGCGGTCGCAAGACCCCGGTGGTCGAGCGTCGGGCGAAAAACCTCGGCATCCCTCACCTGTTTCAAGGGCGCGAAGACAAATTGGTGGTTCTCGACGGTCTTCTGGAGCAACTAGGCTTAAGCTATGACCAGGTCGCCTACCTCGGTGACGACCTGCCGGACCTGCCGGTGATTCGCCGCGTAGGGCTGGGCATGGCGGTGGCCAATGCCGCCAGTTTTGTACGCGAACACGCCCACGGCATCACCCAGGCCCGTGGTGGCGAAGGTGCCGCCCGCGAATTCTGCGAACTGATCCTGCGCGCCCAGGGCCGCCTCGATGCAGCCAACGCTGCGTACCTGTGAGCCAAACATGCTAAGCAAAAAGATTCGCAACATACTGCTGTTCGGTTGCATCGCAGCGATTTTCGCGGCGGTCGGCTACTGGAACATCAGCCCGGAACGCTTCCTCGACAAGCCGGTTGTGCAGGTCGACAACAGCGCGATCGACTACTACGCGATCAACGCCCACAGCGTGCAGTACCTGCCCGACGGCAAGTTGCAGTATGAAATGACCTCGGACAAGGTCGAGCACCTGAAAGCCACCGAAGTGACGCTGCTGACCAACCCCGACCTGAACATGTTCCGTGGGACCGAGTTTCCGTGGCACGTCCAGAGCGAAAAGGGCGAAGTCAATCCTGACGGCACCCAGGTCGAACTGATCGATTCGGTGCGCATTACCCGTTTCGACGAGAAAAACCGCAGAACCCTGATCACCACTACTCGCATGACAGTGTTCCCCCAGCAGCAATATGCGCAGACCGAGCAACCCGTTAGAATCGACGGCGCTGGCGGTGTATCGACTGGCAAGGGAATGAAAGCGTATTTGAAAGAAAGCAGGATACACCTGCTATCGAACGTAAGAGGACAGTATGAGGCTCGTTAAAACCCTCCCTATTTTGCTCGGTCTGGGCGCAGCACTGGGAAGCGTGAGCGCCTGGGCTCTGCCGACCGATCAGCAGCAGCCTATCCGCATTCAGGCCGACGACGCCCAACTGGACGACAAGAACGGTATTGCCACCTACACGGGCGACGTGATCATCACCCAAGGGTCGATGAAAGTGACCGGCAACAAAGTCACCATGACCCGCGCGCCGAATGGCGATATCGACGTGGTGACTTCGGTAGGCAACCTGGCTTACTTCGAGCAGCTGCAAACCGCAGGCGATACAAAGCCGGTGCAGGGCTACGGCGTCACCATCCAGTACCACGCCACGCAAGACCGCGTCGTGCTGATCGACCGCGCCAAGGTCATCGACAAGGACGGCAACGTGACCCAGGGCGAGAAAATCGTCTATGACACCAACAAGAAGCTCGCCAGCGCCGGCCGCGCGACAGGCACCAACGTGACCGAGTCGCGTCCGCGCATCGACATGGTGATCCAGCCGAAAAAGAAAACCGACGAGCAAAAGGCCCAGTAATGGCAACTCTGAAAGCTCAGCATCTGGCCAAGAGCTACAAGAGCCGCCAGGTCGTGCGCGACGTCAGCCTGTCCATCGACAGCGGTCAGATCGTTGGCCTGCTCGGCCCCAACGGCGCCGGCAAGACCACCTGCTTCTACATGATCGTCGGGCTGGTACAGGCTGATCAGGGTCGCGTATTGATCGACGACCTCGACGTCAGCCACCAGCCAATGCACGGTCGCGCGAAGGCCGGCATCGGCTATCTTCCGCAAGAAGCGTCGATCTTCCGCAAACTTTCGGTAGCCGATAACATCATGGCGATCCTCGAGACCCGCAAGGAACTCGACAAGGCCGGTCGCCGCAAAGAGCTGGAAAGCCTGCTGCAGGAATTCCACATCAGCCACATCCGCGACAACCTCGGCATGAGCCTGTCCGGCGGTGAGCGCCGTCGGGTAGAAATCGCCCGTGCGCTGGCCACCAACCCGAAATTCATCCTCCTCGACGAACCATTCGCCGGTGTGGACCCGATTTCGGTGGGCGACATCAAGCAGATCATCCATCACCTCAAGGCCAAGGGCATTGGCGTGCTGATCACCGACCACAACGTCCGTGAAACGCTGGATATCTGTGAAACCGCTTACATCGTCAACGATGGCCAGCTGATCGCCGAAGGCGACTCCGAGACCATCCTGGCCAACGATCTGGTCAAGGAAGTGTATCTGGGCCATGAGTTCCGCCTGTAAGCGCTGAAGTCGTACGGGTGGCACGGTTCGCGACAAACCGTAAAAATCAACAGGTTTTTATTGTTACAGCGGTCTAGGCAAACACTTCAGTTTCAGGCATATAATTTGCTTATGTTTGGCGCTTCGGCGCCCTGTAGTGGATGGCGCATGTGCGCCGGCGAATAAGGTGTTAAGCCCCTGCCATGAAACCATCGCTAGTCTTGAGAATGGGCCAGCAGCTGACGATGACACCGCAGCTGCAACAGGCCATCCGCCTGCTCCAATTGTCGACCCTGGACCTGCAACAGGAAATCCAGGAGGCCCTGGAGTCCAATCCGATGCTCGAACGCCAGGAAGAAGGCGAGGATTTCGACAATTCCGACCCTCTGGCCGACAACGCCGAACAAAAACCCAACGTAGAGATCCAGGAACCCTCTTACCAGGAAAGCGCCCCGACGGTAGATAACCTCGAGGAAGGCGACTGGAACGAGCGTATCCCCAATGAACTGCCGGTCGATACCGCGTGGGAAGACGTCTACCAGACCAGCGCCAGCAGCCTGCCAAGCAACGATGACGACGAGTGGGATTTCACCACCCGCACATCGGCCGGCGAGAGCCTGCAAAGCCACCTGCTGTGGCAATTGAACCTGGCGCCGATGTCCGACACCGATCGCCTGATCGCCGTGACCCTGATCGACTGCATCAACAATCAGGGTTACCTGGACGAGACGCTCGAGGAAATCCTTGAGGCGTTCGATCCGGAACTGGACATCGAACTGGACGAAATCGAAGCCGTCCTGCACCGCATCCAGCAATTCGAACCCGCCGGCATCGGCGCTCGCAACCTGGGCGAATGCCTGCTGCTCCAGTTGCGCCAGCTGCCTGCCAAGACCCCTTGGCTGGCCGAAGCCAAGCGCCTGGTCACCGACTACATCGACATGCTCGGCAGCCGCGACTACAGCCAGCTGATGCGCCGGATGAAGCTCAAGGAAGACGAACTGCGTCAGGTCATCGAACTGGTCCAGAGCCTCAACCCGCGTCCGGGTTCGCAAATCGAATCCACCGAAGCCGAGTACGTCGTACCTGACGTCATCGTGCGCAAGGACAACGAGCGCTGGCTGGTAGAGCTCAATCAGGAATCGGTGCCACGGTTGCGCGTCAACGCCCAGTACGCCGGTTTTGTGCGGCGTGCCGACACCAGTGCCGACAACACCTTCATGCGCAATCAGTTGCAGGAAGCCCGCTGGTTCATCAAGAGCCTGCAGAGCCGCAATGAAACACTGATGAAAGTAGCCACCCAGATCGTCGAGCATCAGCGCGGCTTTCTGGAGTACGGCGACGAAGCCATGAAACCCCTGGTGTTGCATGACATTGCCGAAGCGGTCGGCATGCACGAGTCGACCATCTCCCGGGTGACCACGCAAAAATTCATGCATACCCCTCGGGGCATATATGAGTTGAAATACTTTTTCTCCAGCCACGTCAGCACCTCCGAAGGCGGCGAATGCTCGTCTACGGCGATCCGCGCGATCATCAAAAAACTGGTTGCCGCTGAAAATCAGAAAAAGCCGTTGAGTGACAGCAAGATCGCTGGTTTACTGGAGGCACAAGGCATTCAGGTGGCTCGCCGCACCGTCGCCAAGTACCGCGAATCCCTAGGGATCGCGCCTTCGAGCGAACGCAAGCGGTTGATGTAGAGCCACGCCACAGCGTTCCAGTGGCAGATCATCTGATCTGCCGCTTTATGCACTGGCAACGAAGGAGAAGCTGTATGCAAGTCAACATCAGTGGACACCAACTGGAAGTGACCGAACCTCTTCGCACCTACATCGGCGAAAAACTCGAACGATTAGAGAGGCATTTCGACAAGATCACCAACGTGCAGGTCACGATGACGGTCGAAAAGCTCAAGCAGAAAATCGAAGCCACGCTGCATATTCCCGGCAATGAAGTGGTCGCCAACGCGGAACATACCGATATGTACGCGGCGATTGACGCCTTGACCGACAAGCTGGATAAACAACTCAAAAAGCATAAGGAAAAGACCCAGAGCCTCCTCCAGGGCGCTACCGGTCGTTAACACTCCCTACCCATGATCCGACTTGAAAGCATCCTGACCCCCGGCCGTTCCCTGGTGAACGTGCCGGGCGGCAGTAAAAAGAAAGCCCTCGAGCAAATTGCCAACCTCATCCATCGCGAAGTGCCGGATCTGGCCATGCAGGATGTCTTCGAGAGCCTGGTCGCCCGTGAAAAACTCGGTTCAACCGGTTTTGGCAACGGTATCGCCATTCCCCACTGCCGCCTCAAGGGCTGTGTTTCGCCCATCAGTGCCTTGATGCACCTTGACGCACCTATCGATTTCGATGCCATCGACGGCGCACCGGTTGACCTGCTGTTCGTTCTACTGGTCCCGGAAGCGGCTACCGATGCGCACCTTGAACTGTTACGCCAGATCGCCAGCATGCTCGACCGCAAGGAAGTGCGTGAAAAACTGCGCAGCGCGCCGAGTAACGAAGCCTTGTATCAGGTTGTCCTGGACGAGCAAAACGGTCATTAACCATGCGCTTGATCATCGTCAGCGGTCGCTCCGGCTCGGGTAAAAGTACTGCCCTCGATGTACTTGAGGACAACGGTTATTACTGCATCGACAACCTGCCTGCCGGGTTGCTTCCAGAGCTGGCCGAACGCGCATTGATCCACACCGAACTGGCACAACCGCTGGTTGCCGTGTCCATCGATGCGCGTAACCTGCCGAGTCACCTGTCGCGGTTTCCGGAGCTGCTTGAAGAGGTTCGCAGCCGGCATATCCAGTGTGATGTCTTGTATCTGGACGCCGACGAAGAAACCCTGCTCAAACGCTTTTCGGAAACCCGCCGCCGTCACCCATTGAGCAGCGCCAATCGCTCGCTGGCTGAGGCGATCAACGATGAGTCCAGCCTGCTCGGACCGATTGCCGACCTTGCCGATCTCAAAGTTAACACCACCAATCTGAACCTGTATCAGCTGCGCGATACGATCAAATTGCGCCTGTTGAACCAGCCGGAACCCGGCACTGCATTCCTGGTGGAGTCTTTCGGTTTCAAGCGTGGGATGCCGGTGGACGCCGATCTGGTGTTCGACGTGCGATGCCTGCCTAACCCTTATTGGAAGCCGGAACTGCGCGAGCAGTCCGGTCTTGATCAACCGGTGGCCGAGTACCTGGCGGCACAACCGGATGTCGAGGAGATGTTCCAGGACATTTCCACGTACCTGCTCAAATGGTTACCTCGCTTTGCCGCCAGTAACCGCGCTTACGTCACAATTGCCATCGGTTGCACCGGCGGGCATCACCGCTCCGTCTACCTGACCGAACGCTTGGGCAAGACCCTGCAGCAATCCCTGAAGAACGTCCAGGTTCGCCACCGCGACCTCAGCTAAAGGATTCACATCGCGATGCCTGCTCTGGAAATCGAAATCATCAACAAGCTGGGCCTGCACGCCCGGGCTTCGGCAAAATTCGTTGGCGTTGCCGGACAGTTCAAGGACTGCACGATCAGGGTAGGTCGCACACCGGAAACCACCGTCGACGGCAAAAGCATCATGGCCATGATGATGCTCGCAGCCGGCAAGGGCACCAAGATCCATCTGAGCACCGAAGGCGAGCAGGAACAGGAAGCGCTGAACGCACTGGTCGCACTGATCAACAACTTCTTCGACGAAGGCGAGTAATCCCGCAGCCCTGTAGCAGCTGGCGCAGCCTGCGGCTACAAAATTCTGCGAATCAGCCTAGGGCGGTATCCATCACCATCATCAAACAGAACCCGATCAGCAACCCAAGGCTGGCGAGTTTCTCGTGACCGTGACGACGTGATTCGGGAATGACTTCGTGGGTGACCACCAGCAACATCGCCCCTGCCGCCAAGGCCAGCCCCAGTGGCAAAAGCAATTCAGCCAGGCTCACCAGCCACGCGCACAGCAGCGCGAACACCGGTTCGACCAATCCTGACGCCGCACCGATCAGGAATGCCTTGAACCGCGACATCCCTGCCCCGGCCAGTACCAACGCAATCACCAACCCTTCAGGCACATCCTGCAAGGCAATGCCCATCGCCAGACTGTCGGCATCCGGCATGCCCCCGCCCGCAGACACACCGACTGCCATGCCTTCGGGAATGTTATGGGCAATGATCGCAAACACGAACAGCCAGATCCGTGGCGGGATGACCGGGTGCTCAGCGGTGCCCACAAGCATTTCCGGCGAAGCCCCGGAAACCTTGCGATCGACCAGGAACAACCCGAACGCCCCGAGCATGATGCCAAAACATATCAGGCCGCTGGCCGCCCACGGGGTCATGCCAAGGTTTTCTGCCGCCGCAATGCCCGGCACGATCAGCGAAAACGCTGTCGCGGCGAGCATCACGCCAGCACCAAAGCCCAGCAAGGAATCACTGAGTGCCTGGGGCATGCGCCGGATTACCAGCACCGGCACCGCCCCAAGCGCTGTGCCGAGGGCGCAAATCGCGCCGCCCTGCAATGCCCGTGACAGTTTCGGTTCCAGGTTCAGCCATTCCAGCCCATGTGCAACCAGCAAGCTCATGCCCGCCAGCAGTAGCAGCGATCCCACCGCGTAACGAAACATTCGTCCACTTCCGATCGCCAGTGTTTCAGTGCCCATAGTCAGCCTTGGATTGTTTTTTTAGAAGACTTAAACCAGTGCGGCTTGGTAGCGCGCAGCGACTTCCGGCCAATTGATCACGTTATAGAACGCACTGATGTATTCCGGGCGGCGGTTCTGATACTGCAGGTAGTAGGCGTGTTCCCAGACGTCCAGCCCCAGAATCGGCGTGTTGCCATTCATCAACGGGCTGTCCTGATTACCGCTGCTTTCCACCACCAGCGTCTTCTGCGGGGTCACGCTCAACCATGCCCAACCACTGCCAAACCGGGTCAGCGCAGCTTTGGTGAACGCCTCTTTGAAACTGTCCAGGCCGCCGAGTTGCTCCTCGATTGCCTTGGCCAGTGGGCCTTCGGGTTTGCCGCCACCCTGGGGCGCCATGACTTCCCAGAATAGTGAATGATTGGCATGACCGCCGCCCTGGTTGATCACCGCAGCCCGCAGTTTCTCAGGCAACTCCTTCACGGCGGCCACCAGTTTCTCCACCGGCCATTCGGCGAACTCGGTGCCTTCGACAGCTGCGTTCAAGTTGTTGATATAGGTCTGGTGATGCTTGGTGTAGTGGATCTCCATGGTCTTCGCGTCAATGTGCGGTTCCAGGGCGTCGTAGGCATACGGCAAGGCAGGCAGGGTAAAAGCCATTTCAGTGGACTCCATGATGGTGAGGCGCAAAGGGCTGCGACGGCGTGGCAGCATCGATGTGCAGCAATCGATGGGTGCGAGGGTATTCGCCGTGCTCGCTGATGAAATTCAGCAATTCGACATAGGTTTTGCTGCTCTGGCGCAGCGCGGCTTCACGCAGGGCCGGCGACAGTCGCGGGTCCTGCATGGTCTGCAACAGCCGTTGGTGAATGGCGCACAGGTATTCGGCGCTCTCCTCCGGCTGATTCAGGCGTAAGTGCAGGTCCGCCAGGTTGTGATGGGAAATCACGCAAGCCGCCACCGCTTCATCGGGATCCGCCCAGCGCTCGAACAACACCTGTGCGAGCGCCAATGCCTGTAAATAAGCCTCACGAGCATCGACCAGTTCGCCCAACATGAAACAGCGATTGGCTCTTTCGATCGTGCGTTTCCAGTGCTCCATGGTGAGCCTCCAAAGCGGTAGCGGTGTGTTACACGCCGCCCGCGGTCAGTTTTTCCGGGTTGAGCAGCTCTTCCAGCTGGCTGCGCGACAGGTCGGTGTGTTCCAGCGCGACGTCAATCACCGGACGCCCTTGTTGATAAGCCTTCTTGGCGATCTCGGCGGCTTTCTGGTAGCCAATGATCGGATTGAGCGCGGTGACCAGAATCGGGTTGCGGGACAGGGCTTGCTTGATGCGGTCTTCGTTGACCTTGAAGCTGGCGATGGCCTTTTCACCCAGCAGACGGCTGGAATTGGCCAGCAATTCGATGCTGCTCAGCAGGTTCTGGGCGATGATCGGCAGCATCACGTTCAATTCGAAATTGCCCGACTGACCGGCGATGGTAATCACCGTGTCGTTGCCGATGACTTGCGCGGCGACCATCGCGGTGGCTTCCGGGATCACCGGATTGACCTTGCCAGGCATGATCGAAGAACCCGGTTGCAAGGCTTCAAGCTCGATCTCACCCAGGCCTGCCAGCGGACCGGAGTTCATCCAGCGCAGGTCGTTGGCGATTTTCATCAGCGACACGGCGGTGGCCTTGAGCTGACCGGAGACGGCAACGGCGGTGTCCTGTGAGCCGATCAGCGCAAACAGATCGACACCTGGCGTGAACTGCACCTGCGTCAGCTTGCTCAACTGCTGGCTGAAACGTGCGGCGAACTCGGGATGCGCGTTGATTCCAGTGCCGACTGCCGTGCCGCCTTGGGCCAACGATTGCAGGCTTGGCTGCAAGCCCTGCAAAAGGGTGATGTTGGCCTTGAGCTGTTGCGCCCAACCGTTGAGGACCTGGCTCATGCGCACCGGCATGGCGTCCATCAAGTGGGTGCGGCCGGTTTTGACGTGGTGATGCACTTCCCCGGCCTTGAGCTCGATCACTTGCACCAGCCCGCTCAGCGCCGGGAGCAACTGCTCGTGCAAAGCCAGCGCCGCACTGACGTGGATGGTGGTCGGAATGATGTCGTTGCTGCTTTGCCCGCAGTTGACGTGATCGTTCGGGTTCACCGGCTCTCCGAGCAGGCGGCTGGCCAGAGTGGCGATCACTTCGTTAGCGTTCATGTTGGAACTGGTGCCCGAGCCGGTCTGGAAGACATCCACCGGGAAGTGCTGCATGAAATTGCCTTCGAGCAGGCCTTGAGCCGCGTCGACGATGGCTTTGCCCTGGGCTTCGCTGATCTGCTTGAGTTCGATGTTGGCCCGGGCCGCTGCGGCCTTGGCCAGGATCAGCGCGCGGATGAACTGCTCGGGCATCGGTTTGCCGCTGATGGGGAAATTGTCCACCGCACGTTGCGTCTGTGCGCCGTAGAGGGCGTCTTCCGGGACCTGAAGTTCGCCCATGCTGTCGCGCTCAATACGTGTCTTGGTCATCTGTAAATCCTTGCACCAGTTCAGTTAGGGGAATCGAAGGCTGCAATTCGCAGGTCGCCAGTTGCCAGGTGTAGCTCTGCCAGCGCTTGAGGCGGCATTTGCACAAAGACAGGCGTTCGAGCTCGCGCAGAGGGCGCCATGCCTGGTCCAGGCAGTAGGTGCGCCAGTGCCAGGGCAGCGCGACATCGGCGGCGGTGTCGAGCAACAGGCGCAAAGAAGTTTCGGCCACGGTCCAGGGTGAGGTGGCCGTGCAACACGCCAGATATCGGCCTTCAGCCAGGTAGTGATCGATCAGGCGCGGTTCGTCGGGATTTATCGCGCAACGGATCTGGCGACTCATCCAGCGCCAGCTTTCGAGGTACGGCTGCTCGTGCAAGGCAGAACTCATGATCCGGGGCTCATTCGCTAATGAGATTTATTATTAGATGATAATGAGAACCAAAACAAGATCAAAAGATCGCAGCCTTCGGCAGCTCCAACATCGAACTCCCAATGGCTGCGATCTTTTGACCTTCAAAAAAAAACGCGCCACCCGATGGGTGGCGCGCCTTTTTTGTAGAGCCGTCGGGATTTAGCTGCCCGCCACCGTCATTCGCTCGATCAACACGGAACCGGTTCGAATGTTGCTGCGCAGCTCAAGGTCATTACCCACGGCCACGATCTGCTTGAACATGTCGCGCATGTTGCCGGCGATGGTCACTTCCTGCACCGCGAACTGGATTTCACCGTTCTCGACCCAGTAACCCGCCGCACCGCGTGAGTAATCGCCAGTCACCATGTTCAGGCCGTGGCCCATCAGCTCAGTGACCAACAAACCACGGCCCATACGCCGCAGCAAAGCCGCCTGATCTTCGTCGCCATGGGTAACGAACAGGTTATGCACGCCACCGGCATTCGCAGTGCTCGGCATACCCAGTTTGCGGCCGGAATAAGTGCCGAGGATGTAGGAGACCAGCTCGCCTTTTTCCACGAACGGCTTGGCGTAGGTTGCCAGACCATCGCCATCGAACGCTGCACTGCCCATGGCGCGCATCAAGTGCGGACGCTCATCGATGGTCAGCCATTCCGGAAACAGCTTCTGCCCCAGGGTGCCTTCGAGGAACGACGATTTGCGATACAGACTGCCGCCGGAAATAGCCGACAGGAAACTGCCGAACAGGCCGCCCGCCAACTCTGCGGAAAACAGTACCGGCACTTCGCAGGTCGGCACCGGACGCGCACCCAGACGGCTGGCCGCCCGTTGCGCAGCTTTTTGACCGATGCTCACCGGATCCGCCAGCAAATTGCCCTGGCGGTTCACGTCGTACCAGTAATCGCGCTGCATCTGGCCATCGGCCTCGGCGATCATCACGCAGCTCAGGCTGTGCCGAGTCGAAGCATAACCGCCGACAAAACCGTGGCTGTTGCCATACACACGGCAACCCTGATGCGTGCTCAGTGTGGTGCCGTCCGCGTTCTTGATTCGGCTGTCGGCTGCGAATGCTGCTGCTTCACAGGCCAGGGCCTGCTCGATCGCTTGTTCCGGGGTGATATCCCATTGGTGAAACAGGTCGAAATCCTGCACGTCACGCGCCATCAGCGCAGCATCCGCCAGGCCTGAGGCTTCGTCTTCCGAAGTGTGCTTGGCAATGGCCAATGCGGCCGCGACCGTTTCGCGAATCGCATCCGGACCGCTGGCGGAGGTGCTGGCCGAGCCCTTGCGCTGGCCGACATACAAGGTGATGCCAAAACCCTGATCACGATTGAATTCGACGGTTTCGACTTCACGCTGGCGAACCGTGGTCGACAGGCCCTGCTCCAGGGACACCGCCACCTCACAGGCACTGGCGCCCTGGCGCTTGGCTTCAGCGATGATCTGCTCGACTTGTTCCTGCAGTGCCGGCAACGCTTGTGGACCGACGCTTTCAACTGCACTCATGCTGTTCTCCACTCAAATTCTGCTTTCGGTAACGGTCATCGAGCGACCGGGCCGGACAAGCGGCCCCCGACTGGTTATCATGGCGGCGTTTCTTTGCGGACGGCCACCATGGTTGATTCTTACGACGACTCCCTCGATACGGGAGAAAAAAGCAAATCCCAGGTTAAACGCGAGCTGCATGCTCTGGTTGACCTTGGCGAGCGCCTTACAACACTCAAGCCTGACTTGCTGGCAAAACTGCCCTTGACCGACGCCTTGCGCCGGGCTTTGGCCGATGCGCCCAAGCACACCGCGAACATCGCGCGTAAACGGCACCTTCAGTTCATCGGCAAACTGATGCGCGATCAGGACACTGACGCGATTCTGGTTCTGCTCGATCAACTCGATGCCTCCACTCGCCAGTACAACGAACGCTTCCATAACCTGGAGCGCTGGCGCGATCGCCTGATCGCCGGCGACGATGCCGTCCTGGAAAAATTCGTCGTCGACTACCCGGACGCGGACCGCCAGCAATTGCGCTCCCTGATCCGTCAGGCCCAGCACGAGGTTGCACAAAACAAGCCTCCTGCTTCCAGCCGTAAAATCTTCAAGTACATCCGTGAGCTGGACGAGACTCAACGCGGTCTGCGTTAAGCCATCGCAACTCCTGTAGGAGCTGCCGCAGGCTGCGATCTTTTGATCTTCTAAAAAGCAAAAGATCGCAGCCTTCGGCAGCTCCTACAGGGGATGTATCAATCCCTATGCGCCCGTGCCACCCACGGTGATCGCATCAATCTTCAGCGTTGGCTGGCCGACACCGACCGGCACCGACTGCCCATCCTTGCCACACGTCCCCACACCGCTGTCCAGCGCCAGATCGTTGCCGACCATCGACACTTTGCTCATGGCTTCCGGACCGTTGCCGATCAGGGTCGCGCCTTTGACCGGCGCAGTGATTTTGCCGTCCTCGATCAGATACGCCTCGCTGGTGGAAAACACGAACTTGCCACTGGTGATATCCACCTGGCCACCGCCGAGGTTGGCGCAGTAGATGCCGCGTTTGACCGAGGCGATGATTTCTTCCGGATCGCTTTCACCGGCGAGCATGTAGGTGTTGGTCATGCGCGGCATCGGCAGGTGCGCGTAGGATTCGCGACGACCGTTACCCGTGCGGGCCACGCCCATCAGGCGCGCGTTGAGCTTGTCCTGCATGTAGCCTTTGAGTACGCCGTTTTCGATCAGCGTGGTGCACTCGGTCGGCGTGCCTTCGTCGTCGACGCTCAACGAACCGCGACGACCCGACAGCGTGCCGTCATCGACGATGGTGCACAGCTTGGAGGCAACCATCTCACCCATGCGCCCGCTGTAAGCCGAACTGCCCTTACGGTTGAAGTCGCCTTCCAGACCGTGGCCGACCGCTTCGTGCAACAGCACGCCGGACCAGCCGGAACCCAGCACCACCGGCAACGTACCGGCCGGCGCAGGGATCGCTTCAAGATTGACCAGCGCCTGACGCAATGCTTCACGGGCATAGCCCATGGCACGGTCTTCAGCGAGGAAATAACGGTAATCGGTGCGGCCGCCACCGCCATGACCGCCGCGCTCACGGCGACCGTTCTGCTCGACGATCACACTGACATTGAAACGCACCAGCGGCCGCACATCCGCCGCCAGGCCACCATCGGTGGAGGCCACCAGAATCCGCTCCCAGACCCCGGCCATGCTCACGGTGACCTGCTGGATACGCGGATCAAGCGCACGAGTCGCCGCATCGATGCGCTTGAGCAGATCGACTTTCTCGGCACGGCTCAGCACTTCCAGCGGATTGTCCGGCGCGTAGAGTTGCGCGACATCTTGCGAAGTGAACGCCTGCACGGTGCCGTTCTGCCCGGCGCGGGAGATCGACCGGGCGGCGCGGGCCGCTGCGCCCAAGGCCTCCAGAGTGATCGCGTTGCTGTAGGCGAAACCGGTTTTCTCACCCGATTGCGCACGCACGCCCACACCTTGGTCGAGGTTGAAGCTGCCTTCCTTGACGATGCCGTCTTCCAGCGCCCAGGACTCGGAAATCTGCCCCTGGAAATACAGGTCGGCGGCATCGATGCCCGGGCCGGCCAGGTCGCCGAGCACGCCTTGCAGGCTCTCGATCGTTACGCCGCCAGGCGCCAGGAGGTGTTCACTGACTGAGGACAACAACTCGCTCATATGCTTTACGCCTTAAATTCATCGTTCTGAGGCAGGTCGCTGGGCGCCCTGCGAGAAAAAGCGCCGGTGACTGGACACCGGCATCCGCGCCCGGATGGACGCCTGTTCGCTGCTATCGCGTTCGGCCAGCAGCACGGCCTCGCCTTGATCCTGTTGCGCCAGCACCCTGCCCCACGGATCGATGATGGCCGCATGCCCGAATGTTTCCCGCGGCCCCGGATGCGTCCCACCCTGGGCGGCCGCGAGCACATAACATTGCGTCTCGATGGCCCGTGCGCGAATCAGCACGTCCCAATGCGCCGCGCCGGTCACCGCGGTGAACGCCGAGGGGGCGGTAATCAGTTCCGCACCGGCTGCGCGCAATTCGCTGTACAGCTCCGGGAAACGCAAGTCGTAACAGACCGTCAGGCCAACACGGCCAACCGGTGTGTCCGCCACCACGACGCCACTGCCATAAGCATAGTCATCGGATTCGCGATAACGGCCACGATTGTCGGCCACGTCGACGTCGAACAGGTGCAGTTTGTCGTAGCGCGCCACTGTTTCGCCTTGATCATTCACCAACAGCGAGCAGGCATGCACCTTGGCCGCCGGTTGATCCACCGGCGGCAACGGCAAGGTGCCGGCCACTATCCATAACTTGAGGTCGCGTGCGGTCTGTTTCAACCACGGCAGGATCGGGCCTTCGCCCAGGGCTTCGGCACGACCGATGTCGGCAATGTCGCGCCGCCCCATGGCAGCGAAGTTTTCCGGCAGCACGGCAAGCTTCGCCCCGCCGGCTGCGGCCTGCTCCAGCAGGCGTCGGGCCTGGGACAGATTGGCCAGCACATCGCTCTGGCTGACCATTTGAATCACCGCTACAGACATGACCTTTCCTTACTTGAGAAGCGGGCGCCTATCTGTAGCAGCTGCCGCAGGCTGCGTCCGGCTGCGAAGCGGTCGTAAATACAAATACCGCAACCCTTCAGGCAAATCGTGTACTCCGAGCTTGCGACTGCTTCGCAGCCGGACGCAGCCTTCGGCAGCTGCTACGAGGGGATCTGCGCCGTGCCATAAAATCCGTACAACCATGCTACTCCATAGGTTTGGAGATTGGCTTCTCAAAAAGCCTTGTCGAAGGCGATTTTAGGTTCTTTCCACGGCCCCTTGACGGTGTACTTCACACTGGCAAAGCGGGCCACGCGGTCACCGATCAACTTGTCGATCAAAAACAACGCACCACCGATGGCTGGCGCACCGACGATCAGCGCGGCGATCGGCAGGTTGTTGGTCACCGGCAGGGTCACCAGCAGCTTCGCATCGATCTGATCAGCCACCATGTTCAGGGTGCCGTCGAGTTCGATGGTGCTCGACGGGCCGGTCAGGCGGATCGGTTCCTTGGTGACGTACACACCATTGGTCGCCACCAGAAGACCTTTGACCCGGTCATAGCTCAGGCCTTTGCCGAATAGATCGGAGAAGTCCAGGCGCAGGCGGCGGCCAATGGAGTTGAAGTTGAGCAGGCCAAACACGCGCAATGCCTGGGCACTGCCTTCGACTTCGACGAACTGGCCTTCGTTGAGCGAGGCATCCAGGGTGCCCGAGAAACGTTTGGTGGCCAGCCACGCTGGCGATCCCGGCCAACGCCCGTCGACATCCATATGGAAGTCCTTACTGGTGACGCTCGGCGCAAAACCCCAGCCCTTGAGCACGTCCGCGAGGTTCTTACCGCTGGCCCGGCCCTTGAAAAAGCTTGTGCTGGCGCCGGGCACGCCTTCCCAGCCACCGCTGCCCTGCAAAAGGATGCCCTTGAGGCCCATGTCCAGCGAATTGAAGGCAATGCCTTTGGCCGTCGGACGAATCTTCAATGACCAGCCGCCGACCAGGTCGTTGCCCTGGAACACTTGGTTGATGGTGATATCCAGCGCCGGAATTTTCGTCGGGTCCACTGAGGCCAATGGGTCCGGCGAATTCTCGTCAGCCAGGACCGTCGGGTCGGGCGCCGGCAAACGCACGTATTGCAGATTGATCACCAACGGCGCGGCTTTCGCATCGGGGATACTGGCGCTGCCCTTGACCTGCTGACTGTCGAGTTGCAACGCCCAGGCAGACGGTTTGCGGTTCAGTTGTACCGAGGCTTGATCCAGCGTCGTGCCGAGCGCGCTGAGCTTGCCGACCTTGAAGTCGGCGCTGCTGAGTAACTGTTTGGCACTACCGCCCGGATCTTGCCCGGCATACTTGCTCACCAGATCCTGCCATGGGCCTACGTCCAGCTCCGACAGCACGCCACGAATACGCAAGCCTTTAGCACCGGGCAATACTGCGTCGCCGTTGCCAAGGAATAACTCGCCACGGCCCTCGGCAAAGTTGCCCGTCGGTGCGGCAAAGGTGAAATTCGCCAGCTCGCCATAGTTCACCCAGTAGCGTCGCTCCGCGCCTTGCAGGGTCATGCGGAACGTCGTGTCACGCCCCACATCCGCCGTGATGCCGAACGGTGCAGGCAGATCGATGGCGACCCCTTTGAGACTGGAATTGACCATCAACTGACTGTCAGCACCATCCAGAGTCAGTTGCAGTTGATACGGGATCACGCCACTGACCGGTAATGGCTGGGTCACGCTCAGCCAGTCGGTAAGCTTCTTCACTTCAACCTGCCCCGAGGCCACGACCCGGGTATTGAGCTTGCCTTCACGGCCATCGGCAAAAATCTGCGCGTTCACAGGCTTATCGAAGGCCCGCGCAGTGATGTTCTGCCCGCTCAGCCCCTTGGTGCTGTCAAAACGAAAATCACCCTTGAGCTGAGTCAGCTCCAGAGGCGGCTCGGGAAGTTTCAGGCGCGATTTGGCGGTCTTGAAGTCCACCAGGATTTTCGGTTCTTCACCCTTGGCCAGCGGAATATCCAGTTTCAGCTTGCCTTGCAGGTCACCCTCGCCTTCCCAGCCGGCAAAGGTTTCGGCGGTACCGATGGGCGCTTGCTGAAGTATTTTCAAGCCATCGCCAAGACCACCGGCAAACCCGCCGTCGAGAAACAGGTGCGAGTTCTGGCCTTGGGGCACGTGGGGAATGTTGACGTAGATGTCACTGACCTGGGTGTCGAGCAATTGTCCCTTGCTGGCCAGGATGCGCACGCCGCTGTCTTCAACAAACACGTCACCGGTGACCTTGCTGACGTGCGGCCAACCCGGCTGGAACGCCAGTTCGGCATCGTGAACCTTGAAAAACAGGCTGATGCTGCGGTCGGTCTCGGCGGCGCCGTGATTCAGCGAACCTTGATACTGGAAGAAACCTTGATCCACCGCCCCTTTGAGAATCGCCGTGCGCAGCCATTCGTCCAGCGCCGGGCTGAGGACCGTTGGCAGGTACTTGGCGGTGTAACGACCGTCGCCGTCCACCATACCCACCCGAAGGTCCATGTAGTCTTCCCGGGTGTCATCGAAGTACAGGCGAATCAGGAAGTCGCCGGCAATCTTGCCCTCCTCGCCCAGGACCTTCAGGTACGGCGCAATGAGGGTGAAACTGTCTTTGTCGAGTTTCCAGGTCAGGCGCGCGTTGGCCTGGATGTATTGCCATGGCTTGGCGAAAATCGGGTCCAGATGCAGCATGAAATCCTTGCTGTCCATGCGCAATTCGCCATGCCCCAGGTCACCGCTGATGCTGCCCGTGACATTGCGTGCCGCCGGAGCGCCGTGATAAGCGTCGAAGCCCACCTGATCAAGATTGGCGGCGAAGCTGAACCGGCTGTCGTCCGTGGCATTGGGTTTGATGTCGAGCAGTACATTGCGCAGCCCGCCTGTGACTTTGAGCCGGTCGACCACCGTGGCAACGCCTTCCGGCAAAGGTGCCAGGGCATTGAGCAACGGGGTGAGCGGGGTCAGGTCGAGGCGGTCGGCTTGCAGGTGCCAGAGCTCTTCCGACTTGTCCGAGGCCGCGGTTTGCTTAAGCTGTAGATGCGTCTCCCAACGACTTTCGCCCAGGTTCATGGCCAGCGAGTCCAGCGTGACCAGCACGCCGTCGGCGTTGCGCTGGAAGTAGCCGTTGAGTGCCAGATTGCTGATCTTGACCGGTTTGCGTTCGGCGTAGGCGCCGTTGAGTTGCGGCGCATTCAGGCGCACCGCCGCACTCTGCAGGGTGCCCTGCCCCCAGGTAACCCACACCTCACCACCGGCCTTGATCTCGGAAAAATTCCATTGCTGCGTCAGGCGTTCCGGCAGCCATTTCGACCAATCGCTCTGCGGCAGGCTCACGTAAGCCTCGGCTTCGCCATTCTTCCACTCACTGGCACGGATGCGGGTGCGTAGGCTCATGGCCACTGGCTGCCCGTCCGGCAGGGTCAGGCGGGCATCCAGCCGCTGACGAACGGCACCGGTTTTCAGACTCAGGCCGACATATGTCAGGGTTAGCGGCGACTCGCCAAACGCCTGCAAGGTGACCTGGCTGTCGAGCACCGCCAAGCGCTGGATCATCTGCATGCGATTGAGCAATTGCTCCGGGTCAAGCGGCTGATCATCCTTGACCGGCAAGCCTTCCAGCGCCCACTGGCCGTCCTCGCCTTCCTTGAGGCTGATCTTCAGGCCATTGAGTTCCAGATGGGCGATGCGCACGTCGCGGGCCAGCAGACTGGCCCACAAGTCCGGGACCACGCGCACTTTTTCCAGGTGCAGGGCGTTGGCGCCGTCACCGACCGTCACATCGTGGGCCGACAGAATCGGCGCGAAGCCACTCCAGCTACCTTGCAGCTCGCCAACTTGCAGCGGCATGCCCAAAGCCTCGCTGGCTTTGGTTTCGACTTCGGCGCGGTATTCGGCCACCAGCGGCGTCAGTTCCCGGCCAAGACTGACGTACAACGCCATCAACACCAAAACCAACGCGCACAGGCCCAGACCCCAGCGGGTCAATGCGGCCAATATGCGTGTCAGACGCTCCATGTCAGTTGGCTCCCATGGCAAAAGTTTTGCAAAAAGCTGAGGCCAGCCATTGTGGAAAAATCAAGACGCAGCGACTCAGAGCAGCACCACGTCGTATTGTTCCTGGGAATACATGGTTTCCACCTGAAAACGAATGGTGCGCCCGATGAAGCCTTCGAGCTCGGCGACGTTCCCCGACTCTTCGTCGAGCAGACGGTCGACGACTTTCTGGTTCGCCAATACACGATAGCCTTCCGCCTGATAGGCGCGAGCCTCACGGAGAATTTCGCGGAAGATTTCGTAGCAAACGGTTTCCGGCGTCTTCAACTTGCCGCGCCCCTGGCAACTGGTGCACGGTTCGCAGAGCACTTGTTCGAGGCTTTCACGGGTGCGCTTGCGGGTCATCTGCACCAGGCCCAGCTCGGTGATGCCGATGATGTTGGTCTTGGCGTGATCACGCTCGAGCTGTTTCTCCAGCGTGCGCAGCACTTGGCGCTGGTGCTCTTCATCTTCCATGTCGATGAAGTCGATGATGATGATCCCGCCCAGGTTACGCAGGCGCAGCTGACGAGCAATGGCGGTCGCGGCTTCGAGGTTGGTCTTGAAAATGGTTTCTTCGAGATTGCGATGCCCGACGAACGCGCCCGTGTTGACGTCGATGGTGCTCATGGCTTCAGCCGGGTCGACCACCAGGTAGCCACCGGATTTGAGCGGCACTTTGCGCTCCAGGGCTTTCTGGATTTCGTCTTCGACGCCATACAAATCGAAAATCGGCCGTTCGCCCGGGTAGTGCTCCAGACGATCGGCGATCTCGGGCATCAATTCGGCGACGAACTGTGTGGTTTTCTGGAAAGTTTCCCGGGAGTCGATACGGATTTTCTCGATCTTCGGGCTCACCAGGTCACGCAGGGTGCGCAGCGCCAGGCCGAGATCTTCGTAGATCACGCTCGGTGCGCTGATGGTTTTGATCTGCTCGCTGATCTGATCCCACAGCCTGCGCAGGTAACGGATGTCCATGAGGATTTCGTCAGCCCCGGCCCCTTCGGCCGCGGTACGCAGGATGAACCCGCCCGCTTCCTTGATGCCTTCTTTGGCGACGCAATCGGTGACCACTTGTTTGAGGCGCTCGCGCTCGGCTTCGTCTTCGATTTTCAGCGAAATGCCGACATGCGCGGTGCGTGGCATGTACACCAGATAGCGCGAAGGGATCGACAATTGCGTCGTTAATCTTGCGCCTTTGGAGCCGATCGGATCTTTGGTCACCTGGACCACCAGGCTCTGGCCCTCATGCACCAGCGCGCTGATGCTCTCGACCGCCGGGCCTTCGCGCAGGGAAATTTCCGATGCATGGATGAAGGCCGCGCGATCCAGGCCGATGTCGACAAATGCCGCCTGCATGCCGGGCAATACCCGCACAACTTTGCCTTTATAGATGTTGCCGACGATCCCGCGCTTTTGCGTGCGCTCGACATGGACCTCTTGCAGGACACCGTTTTCGACCACCGCCACGCGCGATTCCATCGGCGTGATGTTGATCAGGATCTCTTCACTCATGGCAGGGTCTCGTTCAGGCATGTTCACGATAATGGCCGCATCGGGTCAGTACGACGCTTAACGCGCGTTATGGGTTTGCCAACAGGGTATGCCGAAATGGCCGAGCAGTTCTGCGGTTTCGCACAGCGGCAGTCCAACCACCGCCGAGTAACTTCCAGCGAGCCCGGCGACAAACACCGCGCCCAGCCCTTGTATACCGTAGCCGCCGGCCTTGTCCTTCGGTTCGCCGCTGGCCCAATAGGCTGCGGCTTCGTCGCGACCGATCTGGCGAAAACGAACCTGGCTGGTGATCACCCGCGACTCGCAACGCTCGCCGTCGAGCACGGCAATTGCGGTCAGCACCTGATGCTCGTTGCCGGACAACATCATCAGCATGGCGCACCCGTCAGCTTCATCAACCGGTTTGCCAAGAATTTTTCCGTCGAGCACTACGGCGGTATCGGCGCCGAGCACGCAGAACGACTCTTCAGACACGACCGAACGACGCCCGGCCTCGGCCTTGCCGCGCGCGAGGCGCTCGACATAGGCCGACGGGGTTTCGTGAGTCAAAGGGGTTTCATCGATGTCCGCGCTGATGGCGCTGAACGGTACGCCGATCTGCGTGAGCAGTTCACGCCGACGCGGCGAGCCAGAGGCGAGGTACAACCGTTTCATCAAGACCTCTCCCTGTCTAATGCTTGAGCGAATTAATTGATTTTGTAACGTCGACGCAGTCCGCGCAAACCGAAGCTGATCCAGGGCCACAGCAAGGCACTGACCAATGCCGGTAGCACCAGCGCCAGCGTTGGCTGACGGTTACCGGTCAGAGCGCTGAGCCACAACTGAACAAGTTGCGCGAGGCCGAAGATCACCAGGATCACCAAGCTTTGCTGCCACATCGGGAACATCCGCAGACGCTGCTGCAGCGCCAGTACCAGGTACGTGATGAGGGTCAGGATCAAAGCATTCTGGCCCAGCAATGTGCCGTAAAGCACGTCTTCGGCCAGGCCCAGGCACCACGCAGTGACCATTCCGACTTTTTGCGGCAGGGCTAACGCCCAGAACGCCAGCAGCAAGGCCAGCCACAGCGGACGCAGGATTTCCATGAATTGCGGCAACGGCGAAACGCTGAGCAGCAAGCCGATGGCGAAGGTCAGCCAGACGATCCAGCCATTTCGGGAGGCAGTGACACCGACCATTATTCTCGTCCCCCAGTGGTAGCCGGCGCGGAGACAGGCGGTTTGGCAGCAGGCTTCACGACGGCAGGTTGAGCTGCCGGTGGTTTGGCGGGTGCAGCAGGTGTCGCTGCCGGCGGTTTAGTGGCGACCGGGTGCGTGGCCGTTGGCTTGACCGGCGTAGAAGCAGCCGGCGCTGCCGCCGGGACTGCTGGCGCGGCCGGTGCTGCGGGAGCCGCGACGGCTGCCGGCACCAGCGCCGGTTTCGGCACAGTCGCCGGAATGATCGGCCCACCGCCCTGCGCATCCAGAGACTCCTGCGCCTGGGCGGCGTCATTGGCACGCTCTTCCGGGGTGCGGGTGTCGCTGAACACCAGCAACAGGTAGCGGCTGCGGTTCAACGCAGCGGTCGGTACGGCACGCACGATGGCGAATGGCTGGCCGGAATCGTGAATCACTTCCTTGACCGTCGCCACCGGATAACCTGCCGGGAAACGCTGGCCCAAGCCAGAGCTGACCAGCAGATCGCCTTCCTTGATGTCGGCGGTGTCAGCCACATGACGCAGCTCCAGGCGTTCCGGATTACCGGTACCGCTGGCAATCGCCCGCAGACCATTGCGATTCACCTGCACGGGAATGCTGTGGGTGGTGTCGGTGAGCAACAGGACGCGGGAGGTGTACGGCATCAACTCGACCACCTGGCCCATCAGGCCACGGGCATCGAGTACCGGCTGACCGAGGACCACACCGTCGCGCTCACCTTTATTGATGATGATGCGATGGGTAAACGGATTGGGGTCCATGCCGATCAACTCGGCCACTTCGACCTTCTCGTTGACCAGTGCCGAGGAGTTGAGCAACTCGCGCAGCCGAACGTTCTGCTCGGTCAGGGCCGCCAGCTTCTGCATGCGCCCCTGCAATAGCAGGTTTTCAGTCTTGAGTTTTTCGTTTTCGGCGACGAGTTCGGTCCGGCTGCCAAACTGGCTGGCCACACCTTGCCATAGCCGCTGCGGCAGGTCGGTGATCCAGTAAGACTGCATCAACACCAGCGACATTTGGCTACGCACTGGCTTGAGCAGTGTGAAGCGGGCATCGACCACCATCAGCGCGACCGAAAGCACGACCAGCACCAACAAGCGCACGCCCAGTGAGGGACCCTTGGTGAAAAGCGGTTTAATAAGCCGCTCCTCCCAGGCAAATATTCTCTTTATTCATACGGCAGCAAACCGGCCTGGATGCAGAGTGACAGAAGATAAACGCGAACAGGCAGCACTGCAAAGTGCCGCCTGCGCGCTCAACAGCATAGAGGCGATCCGGCGACTTACTCGCTGGAAAGCAGGTCCATGGTGTGTTTATCCATCATTTCCAATGCACGGCCACCGCCACGAGCTACGCAGGTCAGCGGATCTTCGGCAACGATCACCGGCAGACCGGTTTCCTGGGCCAGCAACTTGTCGAGGTCACGCAGCAAGGCGCCACCACCGGTCAGTACCAGACCACGCTCGGCGATGTCGGAAGCCAGTTCCGGAGGCGATTGCTCCAGGGCGCTTTTCACAGCCTGAACGATAGTGGCCAGGGACTCTTGCAGAGCTTCCAGCACTTCGTTGGAGTTCAGGGTGAATGCACGTGGAACGCCTTCGGCCAGGTTACGGCCACGAACGTCGACTTCACGCACTTCACCGCCCGGGTAGGCAGTGCCGATTTCCTGCTTGATGCGCTCTGCGGTGGATTCACCGATCAGGCTGCCGTAGTTGCGACGTACATAAGTGATGATCGCTTCGTCGAAGCGGTCGCCACCCACACGTACGGATTCGGCGTAAACCACACCGTTCAGGGAGATCAATGCGATTTCAGTGGTACCACCACCAATATCCACGACCATCGAACCGCGAGCTTCTTCTACCGGCAGGCCGGCACCGATCGCAGCAGCCATTGGCTCTTCGATCAGGAACACTTCACGGGCACCGGCACCGAGGGCCGATTCACGGATGGCACGACGCTCAACCTGGGTGGATTTGCATGGAACGCAGATCAGCACACGAGGGCTAGGCTGCAGGAAGCTGTTTTCGTGCACCTTGTTGATGAAGTACTGCAGCATCTTTTCGCAGACGCTGAAGTCGGCGATCACGCCGTCCTTCATCGGACGAATGGCAGCAATGTTGCCCGGCGTACGACCCAGCATGCGCTTGGCTTCGGTGCCGACAGCAACGACACTTTTCTGGTTACCGTGTGTCCGAATGGCCACAACCGATGGCTCATTCAGGACGATACCGCGCTCGCGCACGTAAATAAGGGTGTTGGCAGTGCCCAGGTCAATGGAAAGATCGCTGGAAAACATGCCACGCAGTTTCTTGAACATGGGAAAGGGACCCTAGGCAACGCGTGGGTAAAAAAGTGCGGCAAACTCTAACAACGACAGGGATTTTGGGCAAGGCGCCAATATGTTAAATTGGCCGCTTTTCTGTGCACCAAGCCCCACAATCGCGGCCTTATGACCGTAGAAGTGCGGTAGTGTTCCGACAATCTAACACACGGACGCCGTCCGTTTTGTTTTCCACTGGAGAATCCCAATGGCGCTAGAACGCTCCGACGTGGAAAAAATCGCTCATCTGGCCTGTCTTGGCCTCAATGATGCCGATCTTCCACACATCACTTCGGCCCTCAACAGCATTCTCGGGCTGGTCGACGAAATGCAGGCGGTCAATACCGACGGTATCGAACCGCTGGCCCACCCACTGGAAGCCAGCCAGCGCCTGCGCGCAGACGTCGTGACCGAGACCAATAACCGCGAGGCCTACCAGTCCATCGCACCAGCGGTCGAAAACGGCCTGTACCTGGTTCCGAAAGTCATCGACTAAAGGGAAAGAGCCTGCAATGCATCAATTGACTCTGGCCGAGATCGCCCGCGGACTCGCCGATAAAAAGTTTTCCTCCGAAGAGCTGACCAAAGTCCTGCTGGCGCGCATCGCGCAGCTCGATCCGCAGCTCAACAGCTTCATTAGCCTCACCGAAGACCTGGCCCTGACGCAGGCGAAAGCCGCTGACGCCCGCCGCGCTAATGGTGAGAGCGGCGCCCTGCTCGGCGCGCCGATCGCCCACAAAGACCTGTTCTGCACCCAGGGCATTCGCACCAGCTGCGGCTCGAAGATGCTCGACAACTTTAAAGCACCGTACGACGCCACCGTCGTCGCCAAGCTGGCCGCTGCCGGGGCCGTGACCCTGGGCAAGACCAACATGGACGAATTCGCCATGGGGTCGGCCAACGAGTCGAGCTATTACGGCGCAGTGAAAAACCCGTGGAACCTGGAACACGTACCGGGCGGTTCGTCGGGTGGCTCTGCCGCCGCCGTCGCCGCTCGTCTGCTGCCAGCAGCCACCGGCACCGACACGGGCGGCTCCATTCGTCAGCCCGCTGCCTTGACCAACCTCACTGGCCTGAAACCGACGTACGGTCGTGTTTCGCGCTGGGGCATGATCGCCTACGCGTCCAGCCTCGATCAGGGTGGCCCGATGGCGCGCACTGCCGAAGACTGCGCAATTATGTTGCAAGGCATGGCCGGCTTCGATCCAAACGACTCCACCAGCATCGATGAGCCCGTGCCGGACTACAGCGCCAGCCTCAATGGTTCGCTGCAAGGCCTGCGCATCGGCGTGCCGAAAGAGTATTTCAGCGCCGGTCTCGACCCGCGCATCGCCGAGCTGATCCACAACAGTGTCAAGGAACTGGAAAAGCTTGGCGCCGTGATCAAGGAAATTAGCCTGCCAAACATGCAGCACGCGATTCCTGCGTACTACGTGATCGCCCCGGCGGAAGCTTCGTCGAACCTGTCGCGTTTTGACGGCGTGCGCTTCGGCTATCGCTGCGAAGATCCGAAAAACCTCGAAGACCTGTACAAGCGCTCCCGTGGCGAAGGTTTCGGGCCGGAAGTGCAACGTCGGATCATGGTGGGTGCTTACGCACTGTCTGCCGGTTACTACGACGCTTACTACCTCAAGGCACAGAAGATCCGTCGCCTGATCAAGAACGACTTCATGGCGGCCTTCAATGAGGTCGACATCATCCTCGGCCCAACCACGCCGAACCCGGCCTGGAAGCTCGGCGCCAAGAACAGCGACCCGGTCGCTGCGTACCTGGAAGACGTCTACACCATCACCGCCAACCTCGCAGGCCTGCCAGGCCTGTCGATGCCGGCCGGTTTTGTCGACGGTCTGCCGGTTGGCGTGCAATTGCTCGCCCCGTATTTCCAGGAAGGCCGCTTGCTCAACGTTGCGCACCAGTATCAGTTGAACACTGACTGGCACACCCGCACCCCAACCGGCTTCTGAGGAGACACACATGCAATGGGAAGTCGTGATCGGGCTGGAGATTCACACCCAGCTCACCACCCGGTCGAAAATCTTTTCCGGTAGTTCCACCACGTTCGGCTCCGAGCCGAACACCCAGGCCAGCCTCGTTGACCTGGGCATGCCCGGCGTGCTGCCGGTGCTGAATCAGGAAGCGGTGCGCATGGCGGTGATGTTCGGTCTGGCGATTGACGCCGAGATCGGCCAGCACAACGTGTTCGCCCGTAAAAACTACTTCTACCCGGATTTGCCGAAGGGCTACCAGATCAGCCAGATGGAATTGCCGATCGTCGGCAAGGGCCACCTGGACATCGCGCTGGAGGACGGCACGGTCAAACGTGTCGGCATCACCCGCGCGCACCTGGAAGAAGACGCCGGCAAGAGCCTGCACGAAGAATTCAGCGGCGCCAGCGGCATCGACCTGAACCGTGCCGGCACGCCGTTGCTGGAAATCGTTTCCGAGCCGGACATGCGAAGTGCCAAGGAAGCCGTGGCCTACGTCAAGGCGATCCACGCACTGGTGCGCTACCTGGGCATCTGCGACGGCAACATGGCCGAAGGCTCGTTGCGTTGCGACTGCAACGTGTCGATCCGTCCGAAAGGCCAGATCG
Organism: Pseudomonas azerbaijanoccidentalis; assembly: GCF_019145495.1. Classification (GTDB taxonomy): domain Bacteria; phylum Pseudomonadota; class Gammaproteobacteria; order Pseudomonadales; family Pseudomonadaceae; genus Aquipseudomonas; species Aquipseudomonas azerbaijanoccidentalis. The sequence continues at coordinate 730,927 of NZ_JAHSTU010000002.1, forward strand.
AGTTCGGCACTCGCTGCGAGATCAAGAACGTCAACTCGTTCCGTTTCATCGAGAAGGCGATCAACAGCGAAATCCAGCGTCAGATCGAATTGATCGAAGACGGCGGCAAAGTGATCCAGCAGACCCGCCTGTACGATCCGAACAAGGACGAAACCCGTCCGATGCGCAGCAAAGAGGAAGCCAACGACTACCGTTACTTCCCCGATCCGGACCTGCTACCGGTGGTCATCGAGAACTCGTTCCTCGACGACGTACGCGCCACCCTGCCGGAATTGCCACCGCAAAAACGTGAGCGCTTCCAGGCGCAATTCGGTCTGTCGGTCTACGACGCCAGCGTTCTGGCCACCAGCCGCGAGCAAGCCGATTACTTCGAGAAAGTCGCGAGCATCGGCGGCGACGCCAAGCTGGCGGCGAACTGGGTAATGGTCGAGTTGGGCAGCCTGCTCAACAAGCAAGGCCTGGACATCGAGCAGTCGCCGGTTTCCGCCGAGCAACTGGGCGGCATGCTGTTGCGCATCAAGGACAACACTATCTCCGGCAAAATCGCCAAGGTGGTGTTTGAAGCGATGGCCAACGGCGAAGGCAGCGCGGACGAGATCATCGACAAGCGCGGCCTCAAGCAAGTGACCGACACCGGCGCCATTTCGGCGGTGCTGGACGAAATGCTTGCAGCCAACGCCGAGCAGGTCGAGCAATACCGTGCGGCAGACGAAGCCAAGCGCGGCAAGATGTTCGGCTTCTTCGTTGGCCAGGCCATGAAAGCCTCCAAAGGCAAGGCCAACCCGCAACAGGTGAACGAATTGCTGAGAAGCAAACTCGAAGGCTGATGCAAATGGAGCCAGCCTTTAAATCTGGCTCCACTCCTTGTGGGAGCCAGCCTGCTGGCGATAGCGGTCTGACATTCAACCTATCCGTGTCTGACACTCCGCAATCGCCAGCAGGCTGGCTCCCACATTTGTTTTCGGGAACCCTTCAATGAAGCGTCTGCTCAGCCTTTTCGCCCTGCTCTCCTTATTGGCCGGTTGCGCCAGCAACGACATCGTCGACCCGCACGGCTACGACAAAACCGGCGTTGCCTCCTATTACGGCGCCAAACACCAAGGCAAACGCACCGCCAGTGGCGAGCGTTTCGACAAGAATTCCATGACCGCCGCACACCGCCAGTTGCCGTTCGGCACGCGGGTGAAGGTCACCAATCTGAATAACGACAAGTCCTGCGTGGTGCGCATCAATGACCGCGGGCCGCATACTCGTGGGCGCTTGATTGACTTGTCCCATGAAGCTGCCGAGCGCCTGGGCATGATCAGGAGCGGCACTGCGCGGGTACGCGTACAAGCCCTCGACGACTGACACTTGGAGCCCTGGCCATTTTCGGACTAGCCGACTTACCCCTGATCAACGTGATCGAACTGCTCAGCGGGCTGGTGCTGCTGATTGCCGGCGCCGAATTGATGGTGCGCGCCGCAGTGCGCCTTGCCGCGCGGCTGCACGTTCGGCCGCTGATCATCGGCTTGACCATCGTCGCCCTCGGCAGCAGCGCGCCACAGATGGCCGTCAGCCTGCAAGCCACGTTGGCGCATAACGCCGACATCGCCGTCGGCAGCGTGATCGGCAGCAGCATCTTCAACATTCTCGTCACCCTTGGGCTCTCAGCGCTGGTTATTCCGCTGCGGGTTTCAAGGCAATTCGTACGCTTGGACATTCCGCTGATGATCGGAGCCAGCCTGCTGGTGTTCGTACTGGCGTGGAATGAAGAACTGACACGCGCCGATGGTGTGATCCTGTTGGCGGCATTGCTCCTGTATCTGGCCTTGCTGCTGCGCCAGTCGCGGCATTCGGTGCGCCCGGTATCGACCCACGGCCACACCGGGGAGGCGCCATGGTTCACCAGCCTGCTGATGATCGTCGCCGGGCTGGGGATGCTGGTGTATGCCGGGCATTTGTTGCTGGGCGCGGCGGTGGCGGTGGCCACCGACCTGGGCTTGTCGGAGCGGATCATCGGCTTGACCATCGTCGCAGTCAGCACCTCCCTGCCTGAACTCGCGACTTCGTTGATTGCCGCGTTGCGCGGTGAACGAGAGATCGCCGTGGGCAACGTGATCGGCAGCAATCTGTTCAATCTTCTGGGGGTGCTCGGGGTGACGGCACTGATTGCACCATCACCGTTGTCGGTCTCACCCAATGCCCTGGAATTCGACCTGCCCGTAATGCTTGGCGTTGCCGTGCTGTGCCTGCCAGTGTTCTATTCCGGCTACCGGGTGACCCGCGCCGAAGGCCTGCTGTTTTTGGGCTTGTACCTGGCTTACGGGCTGCATGTGGTGTCATTCACCACTGGCATGCCGCTGGCGGGCAAGCTTGAACGCCTGATGCTGTTTTTCATCCTGCCGGCGCTGGTGGCGTTCTTGCTGTTTACGTCGCTGCGCGCCTGGCGGCGCCAACACCACAAGAAGGAATTGCCATGACCGAGCATAAAAAACCCGGCGTTGAAGTACGTCGCCAAGTGATGGGCGACGCTTTTGTCGACCGTGCACTGGGCAACGCCAATGAGTTCACCCAGCCGCTGCAGGATTTCGTCAACGAACACGCTTGGGGTGCGGTGTGGAACCGTGAAGGTTTGCCGCTGAAAACCCGCAGCCTGATCACCCTCGCTGCGCTGACAGCGCTGAAGTGCCCGCAGGAATTGAAAGGCCACGTACGCGGTGCGCTGAACAACGGCTGCACCGTGGATGAGATTCGCGAAGCGCTGCTGCATTGCGCCGTGTATGCCGGTGTGCCGGCAGCGATTGATGCGTTTCGGGCGGCGCAGGAAGTGATTGATACCTACCAGAAGCCTGAATAGTTTCGTTGTCTTGAAAAGATCGCCGCCTGCGGCAGCGCCTACAGTGGAATACGCTCAACTGTAGGCGCTGGCAGCGATCTTTTGATTTTCAGATCCACCCGCCCCACTGCAACAAAAAGATCCCGATATTGGTGGTCACCGCCGCCATCAACGTGGTGATCACGATGATCGCCGCCGCCAGTTCATGATTGCCATCCGCCGCCCGGGCCATGACGAAACTGGCGGCGGCAGTCGGGCTGCCGAAGTACAAAAACAGAATCCCCAGCTCCGCCCCACGAAAGCCCCAGAGCCACGCACCGAGTGTCGCCAGAATCGGCAGGCCGAGCATTTTCACCAGGCTTGAACTGAGCGCCATCGAGCCACTTTTGCGCATCGCCGCCAGCGACAGCGTGCCGCCAATGCAAATCAACGCCAGGGGCAAGGTGGTTTGCGCCAGATACTGGCCGGACGTCTCCAGCCATCCCGGCAAGCTGATTTTGAAGTAGGCAAACGGGGCGGCCGCGAACACGCTGATGATCAACGGATTGACCATGACGCTTTTGCAAATACTCCACGGATCAGACTTGATCACCGGGCTGTAGACCGCCAGCACGATGGTCGAGAGCGTGTTGTAGAACAGGATCACCAGCGCCGCGAGAATCGCCCCGAGGGAAATCCCGTAGTCACCGTACATGCTCGCCGCCAGCGCCAGGCCGATCACGCCGTTGTTACCGCGAAAGGCGCCCTGGGTGTAGATCCCGCGGTCTTCGCGCGGGCACTTGAAAATCGCCCAGCCCCAGGCAATGGCAAAGCACACCAGGGTCGCCAGGGAGAAGTAGATCAGCAGCGCCGGTTGCAGCGCGGCGTGAAGGTCGGCATGCAGGATGCCCAGGAACAGCAACGCCGGCATGGTGACGTTGAACACCAGGGACGACGCAGTGTGGATGAAGTTGTCGTTGATCCAGTCGATGCGTTTGAGCAACACCCCGAGAAACAGCATGGCGAACACCGGTGCGGTGATGTTCAGGGTTTCGAGGAAAATTGCCAGCATGCCGGGAGGACCTTGGGGTGGGCGTCGGTAGGTGGCTAATGATAAGCCACCAAGGACATCGGCGTCTGGTAGACCGTCATCGCCAGCAGGCTGGCTCCCACAGGAGGGCTTCTGTGTTGCACAAACCGTGTGAACACCGAAGATCCCTGTGGGAGCCAGCCTGCTGGCGATGAACGATAACGCGGTCTCAGGTAATCGGCGCCGGGTTGAACAAGGTGATGTCGTTATGCAGCTTGTGCTTTTCCGCCCACGTCTGTTGCTTGCCGCTGGCCACGTCCAGGTAGTAGTGGAACAACTCCCAACCGAGGTCTTCGATGGAAGCGCGCCCGGTAGCGATACGCCCGGCATCAATGTCGATCAAATCCGGCCAGCGTTGCGCCAGTTCGGTACGCGTCGAGACCTTCACCACAGGCGCCATGGCCAAACCATACGGCGTACCACGACCGGTAGTGAACACGTGCAGGTTCATCCCCGCCGCCAACTGCAACGTCCCGCAGACAAAGTCACTGGCCGGGGTCGCGCAGAAGATCAGTCCTTTTTCCTTGAAGCGCTCGCCAGGGCCGAGCACGCCGCTGATCGCGCTGCTACCGGATTTGACGATCGAACCCAACGACTTCTCGACAATGTTCGACAACCCGCCCTTCTTGTTGCCCGGCGTGGTATTGGCGCTGCGGTCCGCTTCACCCTTGGCCAGGTAACGGTCGTACCAATCCATTTCCCGCACCAGCTCCTGCGCGACTTCCTTGGTTTGCGCCCGGGAGGTCAGCAGGTAGATCGCGTCGCGCACTTCGGTGACTTCGGAAAACATCACCGTCGCGCCCGCCCGCAGCAACAAGTCCGAGGCATAGCCCAGCGCCGGGTTGGCGGTGATGCCGGAGAACGCATCACTGCCGCCGCACTGCATGCCAAGGATTAGCTCGGACGCCGGCACGGTTTCCCGACGGCGTTGATCGAGCTTCTTCAAACGGGTTTCCGCCAGCTCCATGATCTGTTCGATCATCTCGGTGAAACCGTGACTGGAATCCTGCAAGCGATACAACCACGGCTCGCTCAAATCCACGGAGCTGTCGTTCTCGTGCATCACCTGCCCGGCCTGCAATTTCTCGCAGCCCAGGCTGATCACCAGAGCCTCGCCGCCCAGGTTCGGGTTGCGCGCCAGGTTGCGCACGGTGCGAATCGGGATGTACGCATCAGTCGCGGTGATCGCCACGCCGCAGCCGTAGCTGTGAGTCAGCGCCACCACGTCATCGACGTGCGGGTACTTGGGCAGCAACTCTTTCTTGATGCGGTTGACCGCGTGATCGAGCACCCCGGTCACGCACTGCACGGTGGTGGTGATGCCGAGAATGTTGCGCGTGCCGACGGTGCCGTCGGCATTGCGATAACCCTCGAAAGTGAAGCCTTCCAGCGGAGCGGGCGCGGCCGGCACTTCGGTGGACAGCGGCAGGCTGTCCAGCGGTGGCGCGGTCGGCATGCGCAGTTGATCTTCCTTGACCCAACTGCCGCGAGGAATCGGCTGCAAGGCATAGCCAATAACCTGGCCGTAACGAATCACCTGACCACCCTCGGGAATGTTCTCCAGGGTGACCTTGTGGCTCTGTGGCACGAAGTCCACGGTCACCAGGCCATCGGCAAACTCGGTGCCCGCCGGGACGCCCTGGTCGTTGACCACGATCACTACGTTGTCCCGCTCGTGCAGGCGGATGTAGCGCGGCGAGTCGGAATGTTCAATCAACTGCATGACGCCGCTCCTCAGGAATGCGCTTGAGACAATTTGTTATGGGTTTCAGGACCGCTGACCGGTGGCTCTTTGAGCACCACACGCTTGATCGGACCGACGATCACCAGATAGCTGAACACCGCGACCAGTGCGTTGCAACCGACGAAGACCAACGCCCATTTGAACGAACCGGTGGAGCTGATGATGTAGCCAATCACGATCGGGGTGGTGATCGATGCGATGTTACCGAAGGTGTTGAACAGGCCACCGCTCAGACCGGCGATCTGTTTCGGTGAAGTGTCGGACACCACGGCCCAGCCCAGTGCGCCCACGCCTTTGCCGAAGAAGGCCAGGGCCATGAAGCCGACGACCATCCATTCAACATCGACATAGTTGCAGGCCACGATGCTGCTGGAAACCAGCAAGCCGGCAATGATCGGCGCCTTGCGGGCGAAGGTCAGCGAATGGCCTTTGCGCAGCAGGTAATCGGAAATCACCCCGCCGAGCACACCACCGATGAAGCCGCAGATGGCCGGTAACGAGGCGATGAAACCGGCCTTGAGGATGGTCATGCCGCGCTCTTGTACCAGGTACACCGGGAACCAGGTCAGGAAGAAGTAGGTGATGCCGTTGATGCAATATTGGCCCAGATACACGCCTAGCATCATGCGGTTGGTCAGCAGTTGGCGGATGTAGTCCCACTTCGGACCGTCGACTTTTTTGCCTTTGCCTTTGTCCTGGTCCATGTCGACCATACCGCCGTTGTCGGCGATGTGCTTGAACTCGGCGTCGTTGATCATCGGGTGTTGGCGCGGACTGTAGATCACTTTCAGCCAGATGCCAGAGAAGATGATGCCGATCACACCCATGACGATGAACACGTGCTGCCAGCCGAAGCTGTAGACGATCCAGCCCATCAACGGTGCGAACAACACGGTGGCAAAGTACTGCGCCGAGTTGAAGATCGCCGAGGCGGTGCCGCGTTCAGCGGTCGGGAACCAGGCTGCCACGATACGTGCGTTGCCGGGGAAGGATGGCGCTTCGGCCAGGCCCACCAAAAAGCGCAGCATGAACAGCGCAACCACGGCGGTGGACATGCCGAACTCGCCGACATAGCCCTGCAGGACGGTGAACAGCGACCAGGTGAAGATGCTCAGTGCGTAGATTTTTTTCGAACCGAAACGGTCCAGCAGCCAGCCACCAGGAATTTGCCCGGCCACGTAGGCCCAACCGAATGCGGAGAAGATATAGCCGAGGGTAACGGCGTCAATGCCGAGGTCTTTTTGCAGGCTGGAGCCAGCGATTGCGATGGTAGCCCGGTCGGCGTAGTTGATCGTGGTCACCAGAAACAGCATGAGCAGGATCAAATAGCGGACGTGAGTCGGCTTGGTCGATTGCATGTAGATGTACTCCCACAAATTATTTTTATGCGCGGGTGAATCTGTTGTTGCTCTCTGTAGGAGCTGCCGAGTGAAACGAGGCTGCGATCTTTTGATCTTTAAAAGCAAAGATCGCAGCCTTCGGCAGCTCCTACAGAGCTATCGCGTTTACGAACCGATGTAGCTGGTCTTCACGACCGTGTAGAACTCTTGCGCATAGCGACCTTGCTCACGTGATCCATAGGATGAACCTTTACGGCCACCGAACGGAACGTGGTAATCGACGCCGGCGGTCGGCAGGTTGACCATCACCATTCCGGCCTGGGAGTGGCGTTTGAAGTGATTGGCGTACTTCAGCGACGTGGTGGCGATGCCCGCCGACAGACCGAACTCGGTGTCGTTGGCCATGGCCAGGGCAGCTTCGTAATCGGCCACGCGGACGATGTTGGCCACTGGGCCAAAGATCTCTTCCTGGCTGATACGCATCGACGCTTCGCTGTCGGCAAACAGCGTTGGCGCGAGGAAGTAGCCCTCGGTATCGCAAGTCACCAGACCACCGCCGCTGACCAGACGCGCACCTTCGGACTGGCCGATATCGATGTACTTCATGTCCTGTTCAAGCTGCGCCTGGGACACCACTGGACCGATGTCGGTACCGGCCTTCAAGGCGTGGCCGACTTTGATCGACTTCATACGCTCGGCCATGGCTTCTACGAACTTGTCGTGGATGCCAGCAGTGACGATGAAGCGGCTCGACGCGGTGCAGCGCTGGCCGGTGGAGTAGAACGCGCTCTGTACCGACAGCTCGACCGCTTGCTTGAGGTCAGCGTCGTCGAGAATGACCTGCGGGTTCTTGCCGCCCATTTCCAACTGGACTTTGGCCTGACGCGACACGCAGCTGACGGCGATCTGACGACCAACGCCAACGGAACCGGTGAAGCTGATACCGTCGACTTTCGGGCTGTGCACCAGTGCATCGCCCACCACACGACCGCTGCCCATCACCAGGTTGAACACACCGGCCGGGAAGCCCGCGCGGGAGATGATTTCGGCCAACGCCCAGGCACAGCCCGGCACCAGATCAGCAGGCTTGAGCACGACGCAGTTGCCGTAGGCCAGGGCCGGGGCGATTTTCCACGACGGGATCGCAATCGGGAAATTCCACGGAGTGATCAAGCCGACCACGCCCAAAGCTTCGCGAGTCACTTCGACGTTAACGCCCGGACGCACCGACGGCAGGTAGTCGCCGGACAGACGCAGGCATTCACCGGCGAAAAACTTAAAGATGTTACCGGCGCGAGTCACTTCGCCGATGGCTTCGGGCAGGGTCTTGCCCTCTTCCCGGGCCAGCAGGGTGCCGAGCTCTTCGCGACGGGCGAGGATTTCAGTGCCGACTTTATCAAGGGAATCGTGACGCGCCTGAATGCCGGAAGTGGACCACGCCGGGAAGGCGGCACGGGCGGCATCGATGGCGGCATTGACCTGAGCCAGGTCAGCCTTGGCGTAATCGCCAATGGTGTCGCTCAGCTCAGACGGGTTGATGTTGGCCGAGTAATCGCCACCGGCGACCCATTCACCGTTGATGTAGTTATCGAAACGCTTTGCATCTGCCACTTTAAGATCTCCTCACGCAAAAGGCCGCTGATCGCTCAGCGGCCTTACTTAATCGGTTGTGTTACTGCGCACCCTGCTTGTCGATCAGCGCGGCGAGCATTTCGTACTCTTCGCCAGTCAGATCGGTCAGCGGTGCCCGCACAGGGCCTGCGTCATAGCCGGCAATTTTTGCCCCGGCCTTGACGATGCTCACGGCATAGCCAGCCTTGCGGTTGCGGATGTCCAGGTACGGCAGGAAGAAGTCGTCAATGATCTTGCCGACGGTGGCGTGATCTTCACGAGCGATCGCGTGGTAGAAGTCCATCGCGGTTTTCGGGATGAAGTTGAACACCGCCGAGGAGTAAACCGGTACGCCCAGCGCCTTGTAGGCAGCGGCGTAGACTTCAGCGGTCGGCAAACCGCCCAGGTAGCTGAAACGATCACCGAGACGGCGACGGATCGACACCATCAACTCGATATCGCCCAGGCCATCCTTGTAGCCGATCAGGTTCGGGCAGCGCTCGGCCAGACGTTCCAGCAGCGGTGCGTTCAGGCGGCAGACGTTGCGGTTGTAGACCACGACGCCGATGTTGACCGATTTGCACACGGCTTCAACGTGGGCGGCAACGCCGTCCTGGCTAGCTTCGGTCAGGTAGTGCGGCAGCAGCAACAGGCCTTTGGCGCCCAGACGTTCGGCTTCCTGTGCGTACTCAATAGCTTGACGGGTCGAACCGCCCACGCCGGCCAGGATTGGCACGCTGGTGGCGCAAGTGTCGACGGCAGTCTTGATGATTTCCGAATATTCGCTGGCCGCCAGAGAGAAGAACTCACCGGTGCCGCCTGCGGCGAACAGAGCCGAGGCGCCGTATGGGGCCAGCCATTCGAGACGCTTGATGTAGCCAGCGCGGTTGAAATCGCCCTGTGCATTGAAATCGGTAACCGGGAAAGACAGCAGACCGGAAGAGAGGATGGACTTCAGTTCTTGTGGATTCATTATTCGAACACCCTGGATTGCGACGTTGTGTGAGAAAACCTTTCAGCCTGCGCTGAAGTTGTAGGTCATCGTACAACTTAAAATACAACCGTCAACTGCATTTCATCGCGGAGGGCGAAAATTGTTCGACAAGAAAGATCGAGATGTAGATTTTTAGCGGGTTTCAGGGCAGGTATGCAGAATCGAAGCGCTCGGATGAATCAGCGCTTTGGAGATAAGTTGTCGGAAGATTGAGGACAACCACAGGTTTTGTTTCATGGCTGACGGCCCTATCGCGAGCAGGCTCACTCCTACAGGAATCTTCAGTGTGGCGAGATCCACTGTAGCAGCGAGCCTGCTCGCGATAGCGGTAGTTCGGACGATAGATGACGCAGGGCGGATTGCTTATCCGCGCTGCGCCTCAGCCTCTTCATGCGCATGACGCAACCGCTCGCGGCTGTTGGTCAGGTGCAAACGCATGGCCGCTCGCGCCGCATCGGAATCCTGACGCGCGATGGCATCGTAGATTTCTTCGTGCTCACGGCTCAGGCGATTCATGTAGTGCTGCTGATCGTCATGGGCCAGCCGCGCGGAGTTGAGACGGGTGCGTGGAATGATGCTGGTGCCCAGGTGCGTCATGATGTCGGTGAAGTAGCGGTTGCCGGTCGACAGTGCAATCTGCAAGTGGAACTGGAAGTCCGAGGCCACGGCATCGCTGGCGTGTGACACGCTTTCGTTCAGCGCATCGAGTGCCGCACGCATCAACGCCAACTGCTCGGGGCTGCGGCGTTGCGCTGCCAGCCCGGCGGACTCCACTTCGAGACTGATGCGCAACTCCAGAATGGCCAGCACGTCACGCAAGGTGACCACGGTTGCCGGATCAATGCGAAAACCGCTCGGGCTCGGGGTGTCGAGCACGAAGGTGCCGATACCGTGGCGGGTTTCCACCTGCCCTGCCGCCTGCAAACGGGAAATCGCTTCGCGCACCACCGTGCGGCTGACGCCATGGGCATCCATGATCGCCGACTCGGTGGGCAACTTGTCGCCACGTTTGAGGTGGCCATCGCGGATCTGCTCGGACAGCACCGTCACCAGTTCCTGAGCGAGGCTGCGGCGCTTGCGAGGTAGGCGTGGTGCGTCGTTCGGGTTTTCCATGGTGAACATCTGTCTCGAAAAGTTCGGCTGCTGAAAGCGCATCATAGCGCAACGCGGTTGTACGATCACCACCACCCCTGTAGGAGCTGCCGCAGGCTGCGATCTTTTGACTTTGATTATTCAAGATCAAAAGATCGCAGCCTGCGGCAGCTCCTACAGAGGCATGGGATTTATGCGGTCACCGCCTGATCCACCAGATGGCCGTTCTCGATACGCACATGCCGCGGATGGAAGCGCTTGAGACTGCTGCGATGGCCGACGCTGACAATGCTCAGCCCCGGCAACTCATCGATCAGCGCCTGGTACAGCGACGCTTCATCTTCTTCATCCATCGCCGAAGTCGCTTCGTCCATGTACAGCCATTGCGGTGCATAAAGCAGCGCACGGGCAAAGGCCAGGCGTTGCTGCTCACCCGGCGACAGCATGCGCTGCCAGTGATTGGCTTCATCCAGACGCGCCACCAGATGCGGCAAGCGACAGGTTTCCAGTACGTGCGCGTAACGCTCGTTTGAATACGTATCGCCAGACTGTGGATAACTCAACGCCTCACGCAGCGTGCCGATTGGCAAATACGGTTTTTGCGGCAGGAACAGGTAGCGCGCAGACGGCAAGCGAATACTGCCATGCCCTGCCGGCCACAGGTGCCCCATCGCCCGCAGCAGCGTCGACTTGCCACTGCCGGAACGACCGCTGAGCATCACCCGCTCGCCCTCCTGCACCGTCATGTCGGCATTGGTCAGCAAGTGACGGCCGTCAGCGAGATCCAGGCCAAGGTTGTGCATCTTCAAGGACGAACCGGTGTTCTGCACGTCAATGGCTGGTGCGCGCCCCTCATTGTCGGTCATGGCCTGACGGAAGCTGAGCAGACGATCGCAAGTAGCGCGCCATGAAGCGAGGCTTTGGTAGGCACTGATGAACCAGCTGAAGCTTTCCTGCACGTTGCCAAACGCCGAGCTGATTTGCATCAGTTCGCCGAGTTCGATCTTGCCGGAGAGGTAACGCGGCGCAGCCACGATGAACGGGAAAATAATCGCCGCCTGGCTGTAACCGGCAGTGAAGAACGTCAGGCGTTTGGACACCTTCATGATGTCCCAGAAGTTATGCCAGACCATCCCGAAGCGGCCGCTCAAGCGACGATTTTCGTTCGCCTCGCCGTTGTACAACGCGATGCTTTCAGCATTCTCGCGAATCCGCACCATGGAGAAACGCAGGTCGGCTTCGAAGCGTTGTTGTTGGTTGTTCAGGCCGATCAAGCGACGACCGATCAAATGCGTCAGCCAGCTGCCGACCACCGCGTACACCAGCACGCACCAGAACATGTAGCCGGGAATGGTGATCCCGAACACTTCAATGCTGCCCGACACGCCCCACAGAATGATCGAGAACGACACCAGGCTTACGATATTTCGCAGCAGCCCGATCCCCAGTTCCAGAGTGTTGGAGGTGAAGTTGTTGAGGTCTTCGGAAATCCGCTGGTCCGGGTTATCGGTGTAACCGCCCTGCTCCAGCTTGTAGTAATTCTTGTCACTGAGCCAACGCGAAAAATGCTTTTCGGTGAGCCAGGCCCGCCAGCGGATCGTCAGCATCTGGGTGAGGTAGAGGCGGTAAACCGCGCCGACAATCGCCACCGCCGCAATCGCGCAGAAGTACAGAATCAACCGCCAGAACGCCGCTTCGTCCTTCTGTTGCAGCGCGTTGTAGAAATCCTTGTACCAGGTGTTGAACCACACCGAGATCCCCACGCTGATCAGTGACAACGCGATCACCGCAATCAACAGTGTCCAGGCTTTAGCCTTCTCTTCACTCTGCCAATAAGGCGTGATCATCGCCCAGACTTTGCGGAAAAATTGCCCGCGCACAGCGTCGTTGACCGCGGAATATTCAGCGTTCTGATTCATGGATAAGGCTCGATAGAGAAAAGTACACGCACGAACCGATCATAGATGATCGGTTCGGTTTGTCGCGAGGAGCGGCCAGCATTCGTTCAGCGCAGGTTCAGCGGCGAACCGGGCGCTTCTGCAGTTTGCGCTGCAGCGTGCGGCGGTGCATGCCCAGGGCGCGGGCCGTGGCGGAGATGTTGCCTTCGTGCTCGGTCAACACACGCTGAATGTGTTCCCACTGCAAGCGGTCCACCGACATCGGGTTTTCCGGTACCAGGCTGTCGAGGTCGGCGTGTTCGGACAGCAACGCCGCCAGCACATCGTCGGCGTCGGCCGGTTTGCACAGGTAGTTGCAGGCGCCGCGCTTGATCGCTTCGACCGCGGTGGCAATGCTCGAATAACCGGTGAGGATCACCACGCGCATTTCCGGGTCCATTTCCAGCAACTTGGGCAGCAGCACCAGGCCGGAATCGCCGTCCATTTTCAGGTCCAGTGCGGCGTAGTCCGGCAGATCAGCCTGAGCCAGCGCCAGGCCTTCTTCGGCGGAACCGGCCGTGCTCACACGGAAACCCCGGCGGGCCATGGCGCGGGCCATGACGCGGGTGAAGGTCGCGTCGTCATCGACCAGCAGCAGATGCGGCAGTTCTTCGCCTTCGACTTGGATTTCGTCACTCATGTTCGTCTCCTCGGGCGCCAAGGGGCAGGCGCAGCTCGGTGAGCGTGCCGCCTTCCTCATGACTGTAGAGTTTCACTGAGCCGCCAGCGCGTGTCACGCTGGCTTTGCTCAAAAACAGGCCCAGGCCGAAACCTTTGCCCTTGGTGGTAAAAAACGGCTTGCCGATCTGTTCGGCGATAGCCAGCGGCACACCCGCGCCGTGGTCGCGAATGCTGATAGTGAGGTTTTCGGCGTCCCAATCCAGCGTCACTTGCAAGCCTTCAGGGCAGGCATCGGCTGCATTGTTCAGCAAATTCAGCAGCGCCTGGGTGAGGTCCGGCGGGGGCGCCATGCGCGGCACCGTGCCCTGGCCCAGGCGCTGGAAGCGGTAACTGGCCTCCGGACGCATCAGGTGCCAGCGATTGAGCGCTTCATCGAGCCAATCGGTAACGTCCTGCATCTCTACCGCCAGACGCCGATTGGCCTCGGCGGCGCGTACCAGTTGCTGCAAGGTCTCTTTGCACAGCTTGACCTGATCCTGCAGCACGCTGAGGTCATCTTGCAACATCGGGTCGTGATGATCCTGGCGCATTTCCTTGAGCAGTACGCTCATGGTCGCCAACGGCGTGCCCAGCTCATGGGCGGCGCCCGCCGCCTGGGTAGCGACAGCCAGCAATTGCTGATCGCGCAGGCCTTCTTCACGACGGATGGCGCGCAGCTCTTCCTGACGGCGCAGTTCTTCGGCCATGCGCGCGGCGAAGAACGTGATCACAGCCGCCGCGAGGGCGAAACTCAACCACATCCCGTACACCTGCAGGTTTTCCTGAGCGATCGGAAAGGTTTGCAGAGGATAGAACCGCGCCAGCAGCAAGGTGTACATCGTCAGCGCGATACCCGACAGAATCACCGAGTAACGCCACGGCAATGTCACAGCGGCGATGGTCAGCGGCACCAGGTAATAAGAGACGAAGGGGTTCGTCGAGCCACCGGAGAAGTACAGCAAGGCGCTGTGGATAAACAGGTCGCAGGCCAGTTGCACGGCGTATTCGAGCTCGGTGACCGGCCACGAGGTGCGCAGGCGAATGGCCGTGAAGGCACACAGCAGCATTGAGCAGCCCAGGGTCGCGGCCAGTTGAAACCAGGGCAGCGGCAACAATTCGAGCCAGTAGGCCAAGCCTACGGAACCGGCTTGGGCGGCCAGCACCAAAGTACGGATGAACGTCAGGCGCCAGAGATTCTGGCGAGTGGCGGAAGTGATTTGAACGGGGGCGAGCATGAGCTCTCCTGATGAGCGCTCCAGGCGGATCACCGGGAGTATAACCAAGCGCGGAGGCTGGCAGGCAAAAGTGCGGCAAACAGCCACAGCCCACATACATTCCGTGTAGCAGCTACCGCTGGCGATGATCTGTATAGAAGTTGTAACTGTGCGAACCGAGTCAATAAAGCTAGAGTCTGATGGTTTCACGCAGGCCCGGACTATCCCCTGCGCCTCATTTCAGGAGCTTTCATGCACACATTCCGCCGCAGCGCCGCCCTCCTTGCCCTGAGTATTGGCACCGTCGCCAGCCTCCCGGCCTTGGCGACCGACGAGCTTCATTACAATCAGATTTCCCTGCGCGCCGAAGTCAGCCAGGAAGTGGCTCGCGACCTGATGATCGTGACCCTCTACACCGAAGAACAGAACACCGACCCGGCCAAACTCGCCGCCGATGTCAGCACCACCATGAACAAGGCGCTGGCCCAGGCCAAGCAGGTCAAGGACATCACCCTGCGCCAGGGCAGCCGCAACAGCTACCCGATCTACGACACCAAGGGCCAGAAGATCACCGGCTGGCGTGAACGCGCCGAGCTGCGCCTGGAAAGCACTGATTTCGCCGCGCTGTCGAAGCTGACCGGCGAGCTGCTCACCGACCTGAAGATGGGCGGCATGGACTTCGCCATTGCCACGCCAACGCGCAAGGCCAGTGAAGACACCCTGCTCAAGGAAGCGGTCACCGCCTTCAAGGCACGCGCCCAACTGGCCACCGACGCGCTGGGTGGCAAAGGCTACAAAATCGTCAACCTGAACCTCAACAGCAACGGCTACCCGCAACCGTACATGCGCGCACCGATGATGATGAAAGCCGCCAGCATGGATGGCGCGGCTCCGGTGACACCTGAAGTCGAGGCCGGTACCAGCCAGGTCAGCATGACGGCCGATGGTTCGATTGAAGTGCTGATGCCTTAATCGATATCCCGCAGGCGAAAAAAGGCGATCACCCAGTGATCGCCTTTTTTTTCATCGTAGGAGCTGCCGCAGGCTGCGATCTCTTGATCTTGATCTATGCTCACAAAACCCTGTGATGGCCCGAAAGATCGCAGCCTTCGGAAGCGCCTACAGGGGTAGTTGCACTTGGTACAACTCGACCACTACCAGTGCAACGATAACCACTCTCACTAACCCCCACACACCCCTTGAGGACGGGGTATAAATAGGTAACACCCCCGCCCCACGCACGGGCAACCGAGCGCGCTAGCGCACCAAAAAAGTGCGCGAATTGCACTGCAAAAACGCCGCGCAAACGGTCAAATGCGTCAAATTTTATACATATGCGACATTAAGGTACGTTCGTGCCACCGTTTAAGACCTGTAGACGCTCAAGATCTTGCATTGGGTATGCCCCCTGCATAAGTATCCGCAGGCACGACTCACGAGGTCGTCCTCAAAATTAAAAAATGACAACAAATCATGAGGCCACCATGCTTAAACAAGCGGTCATTCCGTTTTTAGTCGGCGCTAGCTTGTTAGCCGCCGCACCGTTCGCTCAAGCTGCGACCAATCTGGTGTTCTGCTCCGAAGGGAGCCCGGCCGGTTTCGATCCAGGTCAATACACCACCGGAACCGACTTCGACGCCTCTGCAGAAACCATGTTCAACCGCCTGACCCAGTTCGAGCGCGGCGGCACCGCCGTTATTCCTGGCCTGGCAACCAGCTGGGACGTCTCCGATGACGGCCTGACGTACACCTTCCACCTGCGTGAAGGCGTCAAGTTCCACACCACGCCGTACTTCAAGCCGACTCGTGAGTTCAACGCCGACGACGTGCTGTTCACCTTTAATCGCATGATTAACAAGGATGACCCGTTCCGCAAAGCGTACCCGACTGAATTCCCGTACTTCACCGACATGGGGATGGATACCAACATCACCAAGATCGATAAGGTCGACGACAAAACCGTCAAGTTCACCCTGAAAGATGTGGACGCCGCGTTCATCCAGAACATGGCCATGAGCTTCGCCTCGATCCAGTCCGCCGAGTACGCTGCCCAGCTGCTCAAGGAAGGCAAGGCTGCCGACATCAACCAGAAGCCGGTTGGCACTGGTCCGTTTGTGTTCAAGAGCTACCAGAAAGACTCCAACATCCGTTACACCGGAAACAAGGATTACTGGAAGCCTGATGACGTGAAGATCGATAACCTGATCTTCGCCATCACCACCGACCCGTCGGTTCGTATCCAGAAGCTGAAGAAGAACGAATGCCAGGTCACCCTGTTCCCTCGTCCGGCCGACCTCAAAGCCCTGCGTGAAGACAAAACCCTGAAGCTGCCTGACCAGGCTGGTTTCAACCTCGGTTACATCGCCTACAACGTGATGGACAAGGTCAAGGGCAGCAACGAGCCAAACCCGCTGGCGCAACTGAAAGTGCGTCAGGCAATGGACATGGCCGTCAACAAGCAGCAGATCATCGACTCCGTGTACCAGGGCGCCGGCCAACTGGCTGTCAACGCCATGCCACCGACCCAATGGTCCTACGACACCACCATCAAGGATGCACCGTACAACCCTGAGAAAGCCAAAGAGCTGCTCAAGGAAGCCGGCGTGAAAGAGGGCACCGAAATCGTCCTCTGGGCGATGCCGGTACAGCGTCCTTACAACCCGAACGCCAAGCTGATGGCAGAAATGCTGCAGTCCGACTGGTCCAAGATCGGCCTCAAGGTCAAGATCCAGAGCTACGAGTGGGGCGAGTACATCAAGCGCTCCAAAGGTGGCGAGAACCAGGCGATGCTGATTGGCTGGAGCGGTGACAATGGTGATCCGGATAACTGGCTGAACGTGCTGTTCGGCTGCGACTCGCTGGAAGGCAACAACTTCTCCAAGTGGTGCGACAAGAAGTTTGACGACATCGTCAAACAAGCCAAGCGCACTTCGGATCAAGGCAAACGCACCGAACTCTACAAGCAAGCGCAACACGTCCTCAAAGACGCTGTTCCAATGACACCTATCGCTCACTCGACGGTGTTCCAACCCATGCGCGCCAATGTGCAGGACTTCAAGATCAGCCCGTTTGGCTTGAACTCCTTCTACGGCGTCAGCGTCAGCAAATAAGATCGGGTAACGGCGACGTTTTTCACGTCGCCGTTACTTCATCGACCGAGAAAGCAGGAATTCGCCTACATCCCAATCGTCTGCTAACTACAGCAGTCCGTTAGGACCTGTCGTCTTTTCCTACGAGTCTATAAGGCTCTTCGCATGTACTGCCGAACCCACGGCTTATACCGTCGGGATTCGACCAGCTTATGCGTGGGCCATCGGTTTGCTGTACGTCATGGTTTGAGATCAGTGAAGCCCCCCACGTCTACGGACGGGAATCCAGGCTCACTGCCATAACACTGAACAAGAGGGAGCGTCATGCGCCATACCTTGGTTTTATCTGCATTGCTGGGCACCGGCCTGTTGGCCGCCACCTCCATGAGCCACGCTGCCAATAACAGCCTGGTGTTCTGCTCCGAGGGCAGCCCCGCCGGTTTCGATACGGCGCAGTACACGACGGCGACTGACAACGACGCCGCCGAGCCGCTGTACAACCGTCTGGCAGAGTTTGAAAAAGGCTCGACCAACGTCGTGCCGGGTCTGGCCACGAGCTGGGATATTTCCGAGGACGGCCTCAAGTACACCTTTCACCTGCGTCCCGGAGTGAAATTCCACACCACCAAATACTTCACCCCGAGCCGCGACTTCAATGCCGATGACGTGCTGTTCACGTTCAACCGCATGCTCGATCCGCAACAGCCTTTCCGTAAGGCGTACCCGACGGAGTTCCCCTACTTCAACGGCATGAGCCTGAACAAGAACATCGCCAAGGTCGAAAAGACCGGGCCGCTGACCGTGGTCATGACGCTCAACAGCGTGGACGCCGCGTTCATCCAGAACCTCGCCATGAGCTTCGCCGCCATCCTCTCCGCCGAGTACGCCGACAAGCTGCTGGCCGAAGGCAAGCCTAGCGATATCAACCAGAAGCCGATCGGCACTGGGCCGTTCGTGTTCAAGAGCTACCAGAAAGACTCGAACATCCGTTACACCGGCAACAAGCAATACTGGGCGCCGGAGCGGGTCAAACTCGACAATCTGATTTTCGCCATCAACACCGACGCTTCGGTGCGCGTGCAGAAACTCAAGGCCGATGAGTGCCAGATCACCCTGCACCCGCGCCCGGCCGATGTCACCGCGCTGAAGAACGACCCGAAACTGCAACTGATCGAGAAGCCCGGTTTCAACCTCGGTTACATCGCCTACAACGTGCGCCACAAGCCGTTCGACCAACTCGAAGTGCGCCAGGCGCTGGACATGGCGGTGAACAAGCAAGGCATTCTCAACGCCGTCTACCAGGGCGCGGGGCAATTGGCGGTCAACGCTATGCCGCCGACCCAATGGTCCTACGACGACACGATCAAGGACGCCGCCTACAACCCGGAAAAAGCCAAGGAATTGCTCAAGGCTGCCGGCGTCAAGGAAGGCACCGAGATCACCTTGTGGGCCATGCCCGTTCAGCGTCCGTACAACCCCAACGCCAAGTTGATGGCCGAAATGCTCCAGGCTGACTGGGCGAAGATCGGCCTCAAGGTCAAGATCGTCAGCTACGAATGGGGCGAGTACATCAAGCGCACCAAGAATGGCGAACATGACGTCAGCCTGATCGGCTGGACCGGTGACAATGGTGACCCGGACAACTGGCTCGGCACCCTCTACAGCTGCGACGCCATTGGCGGCAACAACTACTCCATGTGGTGTGATCCGGCTTACGACAAGCTGATCAAGCAGGCCAAGGTCGTGACCGACCGCGACCAGCGCACCGTGCTCTACAAACAGGCGCAGCAGTACCTCAAACAGCAGGTGCCGATCACGCCAGTCGCCCACTCGACGGTCAACCAGCCGTTGAGCGCCAAAATCGAAGGGTTCAAGGTCAGCCCATTCGGTCGTAACGTCTTCTCGGGTGTCAGCATCGAAAAATAAAACCGTGTAGCTAAAACGCTGGGGGCGCATTGCGCCCTCACGCAAGCGTATTGCCGTAATTCGCCCATATGGCTGGCAGCAAACGTTTGCGATGCGTGAATGAGTTCCAAACCATAGCCGGATCACCCAAAAAAGACCGGCATAAAAAAAAAGAAAGTAAGGAGCTTTACCCATGAAACTGAGCAGCACCGCAATATTGGCCTTGGCCATCAGCAGCGTAACCGCCACGGCTTACGCTGAAACCCAGAGCCAGGCGTTCACCCCGGTTACTGTGAAAGAGAAAGCGGCACAAAGCGAAGCCACTGGCTTTGTCGACGGCCAATCGCTGACCGGGACAACGCGCAACTGGTACGCCAACGAACAGCTGAAACGTGGCGGCAAGTTCCGTTACAGCAAAGACGGCGCGTTGCCGGAAACGGATCGTCGTATCAACTGGGTACAAGGCACGATCCTCAAGTACAACTCGGGCTTCACCGAAGGCACTGTCGGCTTCAGCACTGAAGTCGCCGCCTACAACGCCATTGCGCTGGAGCGTGATCGCGAGAACCTGGCCGCCGGCAACGGTGGCGCTCCGAAGACCGGGGCTTTCTCGGGCAACAACCGTACCCTGACCGAAAAAGGCGGTGACGCCGTAGGTCAGTGGAGCAAACTGGGTCTGGCCAACGTCAAGGCACGTGTTTCCAACTCCACCCTGACTGCCGGTCGCCAGAGCTACAGCAGCCCGCAAGTCGACACCATCGGCAACCGTGCCCTGCCTTCGAGCTTCCAGGGCGTGAGCTTGAATGTCGCTGAGCTGGAAAACCTGACCTTCGATTTCGCGACCTTTGACCGCGTGTCCCCGCGTATGGAACAAAGCGAGCAAAAATTCCGTGCCGAGTACGCCAACGGCCGTGTAGAAACCGATCACATCTACACCGGTGGCATCACCTACACCCCATTCGCCAGCCTGACCACCAGCCTTTGGGCGACCCAGGCTGAAGACATCTGGAACCAATACTACTTCGGCGCCACCCACGTACTGGGTGACAGCCAGGTCCTGAGCCTGACCACCGGCCTGAACTACTACAAAACACAGGAAGACGGCAAAGCGCTGATCGGCGACATCGACAACGATACGTACTCCCTGTCGTTCGGCCTGACCCACCAGGCCCACAGCCTGACCTTCTCGTACCAGGAAGTGAACGGTAACGAGTACTTCGACTACCTGCACGAAACCAACGGCATCTACCTGGCCAACTCCCTGCTGTCGGACTTCAACGGCCCGAACGAGAAATCCTTCCAGGTGGCCTACGGCCTGAACATGGCCGAGTACGGCGTGCCAGGCCTGAAGTTCAACATCTACCAGGCTCGCGGCTGGGGCATCGACGGTACTCACTACACCGGCAACAAAGGTGTGGTCGACAAGGGCTACGACGGTATCCAGACGCAAGACGGTGAACATCATTACGAATACGGTATCGGTGCGACATACGCCGTACAAAGCGGCCCGCTCAAAGCCACCACTATTCGTGGAACCTACACCGCTCACCGCGCCAGCGATAACCAGTCTGATGGCAGCATCAACGAGTTCCGTCTCGTGACCACCATCCCGTTCAATATTCTGTAATGCAGTGGGCCGAACGGTGCGTTCAGTGATGAATTGCCGTTCGGCTTTTGTCCTTTAACCGATTGCAGAGGGTTCTTGATGAAAATGCTTCCCCTACGCGCGGCCATCGCGGCCGCCTTGCTGAGTGTCGCGGTGGGTGTCTCGGCCAAGCCGCTGGTGGTCTGTACCGAAAACAGCCCCGAAGGCTTCGACATGGTCCAGTACACGACTGCAGTCACCGCCGATGCCGTGGCTGAAACCATCTTCAATCGATTGGCGGACTTCAAGCCCGGCACCACCGATGTGATTCCGGCACTGGCCGAATCGTGGGACATCAGCGAAGACGGTTTGAGCTACACGTTCCACCTGCGCAAAGGCGTCAAGTTCCACACCACCGAATATTTCAAGCCGACCCGCGACCTGAATGCCGACGACGTGGTCTGGAGCTTCCAGCGCCAGCTGGACCCGAATCATCCGTGGCACAAACTGTCGAGCGTGGGCTTCCCGTACTTTGAAAGCATGGGCTTCAAGGAACTGCTGAAAAGCGTCGAGAAAGTCGACGACAACACGGTCAAGTTCACCCTGACCCGCCGTGAAGCGCCGTTCCTGGCTGACATTGCCATGGCGTTCTCGTCGATCTACTCCGCCGAGTACGCCGACCAGTTGCTCAAGGCCAACAAGACCGGCGACCTGAACAACAAGCCGGTCGGCACCGGCCCGTTCGTCTTCCAGCGCTACAACAAGGACGCTCAGGTTCGCTTCAAGGCCAACCCGGACTACTTCCGTGGCAAGCCACCGGCCGAAGCGCTGATCCTGGCCATCGCCACCGACAACAACGTGCGCCTGCAAAAGCTCAAGGCGAACGAGTGCCAGGTCGCGCTGTATCCGAAGCCGGACGACATCCCGAGCATCAAGAAAGACCCGAATCTGAAAGTCGATGAACTGAACGCGATGACCGTGTCGTACGTCGCCATGAACACCACCCACAAGTACATGAGCGACGTGCGGGTACGCAAAGCCATCGACATCGCGTTCGACAAGGAAGCCTACGTCAACGCCCTGTTTGGCAAAGGCAACGCCACCGTGGCGGTCAACCCGTTCCCGGACACCCTGCTGGGCTACAACCACAGCCTGAAAAACCCGGTCCGTGATCTGGACAAAGCCCGCGCGCTGCTCAAGGAAGCCGGTGTTCCAGAAGGGACCACCTTCACCCTGTTCACCCGCAACGGCGGCGGCCCGACCAACCCCAACCCGATGCTCGGTGCGCAGATGATGCAAGCCGACCTGGCCAAGGTCGGGATCAAGATCGATATACGCGTGATGGAATGGGGCGAAATGCTCAAACGCGCGAAAAACGGCGAGCACGACATGGTTTCCGCCGGATGGGCGGGCGATAACGGCGACCCGGATAACTTCCTGACGCCTATGCTCAGTTGCGAAGCGGCGAAGAACGGCGAAAACTACGCGCGCTGGTGCAATGACAAGTTCCAGGCACTGATCGACCAGGCTCGCGAAAAAACCGACCCGGCCGAGCGTGCTGCACTGTACGAACAGGCTCAGGTTATTTTTAACCAGGACCAGCCATGGATCAGCATGGCACACACTAGAATGTTCACCGCAATGCGTAACAACGTAGAGGGTTATCACATTAGCCCCCTCACCACGAATAACTTCGCCACCACCCAGGTGAAGTAAATAAGAAAACTCCCGGCAGGCCTGACCCAGGCAAGCCGGGCACGCCTAACCGGCTGATGAGGTACACCACACGATGTTTAGTTTTATTGCCCGCCGACTGGGGTTACTGATCCCCACGTTCTTCGGCATCACCTTGCTGACTTTCGCGTTGATTCGCATGATCCCTGGCGACCCCGTGGAAGTCATGATGGGAGAACGTAGGGTCGACCCCGAAATGCACGCTCAGGCAATGGAACGCCTAGGTCTGAACAAACCCCTGTATGCCCAGTACCTGGATTACATCGGCAAACTGGCCCACGGCGATCTCGGGGAATCCTTGCGGACCCGTGAGAGCGTCTGGACCGAGTTCACTTCTCTCTTCCCCGCGACCCTGGAACTGTCCATGGCCGCCCTGCTGTTCGCCGGCATCCTGGGCCTTCTGGCCGGGGTGATTGCGGCACTCAAGCGAGGATCACTGTTCGACCACGGGGTGATGGGGGTCTCCCTCGCGGGATACTCGATGCCGATCTTCTGGTGGGGCCTGATCCTGATCATGTTCTTCTCGGTGTCCCTGGGCTGGACCCCGGTGTCGGGGCGGATCGACCTGCTCTACGACATCGAGCCGCGTACCGGTTTCATGCTGATCGATACACTGCTGGCCGATGATGTCAGTGCGTTCTTCGATGCGCTGCACCACCTGATCCTGCCGGCCATCGTGCTCGGCACCATCCCGCTGGCGGTGATTGCGCGGATGACCCGCTCGTCGATGCTCGAAGTACTGCGCGAAGACTACATCCGTACCGCCCGCGCCAAAGGCCTGTCGCCGTCGCGCGTGGTGTTCGTGCACGGCCTGCGTAACGCGCTGATTCCGGTACTGACCGTGGTCGGCCTGCAAGTCGGTACCCTGCTGGCCGGTGCGGTCCTGACCGAAACCATCTTCTCCTGGCCGGGCATCGGCAAATGGCTGATCGAAGCCATTGGCGCCCGGGACTACCCGGTTGTGCAAAACGGCATCCTGTTAATCGCCTGCCTGGTGATTCTGGTCAACTTCGTAGTGGACATCCTCTACGGCTTTGCCAACCCACGCATCCGTCATCAGCGCTGAGGTCAATACCCATGAGCACTCCAACATCCTCAGTAGCCACCGCTGCCTCCGCCGTGGATCAAAGCCTGCTGTATCCGTCGCCGTACAAAGAATTCTGGCAAGCGTTCTCCAAGAACAAAGGCGCCGTCGCCGGCCTGATGTTCATGCTGCTGGTGATTTTCTGCGCCATCTTCGCCCCGTGGGTTGCCCCCCACGACCCGAGCGAGCAATACCGTGACTTCCTGCTGACCCCGCCAGCCTGGCTGGAAGGTGGGCAAATCCAGTTCCTGCTCGGCACCGATGAACTGGGTCGCGACCTGCTGTCGCGCCTGATCCAGGGTTCGCGCCTGTCGCTGCTCATTGGTCTGTCGTCGGTGGTGATGTCGCTGATCCCGGGGATCCTGCTGGGTCTGTTCGCCGGTTTCTTCCCGAAAGCGGTTGGCCCGACCATCATGCGTCTGATGGACATCATGCTGGCCCTGCCGTCCCTGCTGCTGGCCGTGGCGATTGTCGCCATCCTCGGCCCTGGCCTGATCAACACCGTGATCGCCATCGCCGTGGTGTCCCTGCCGTCCTACGTTCGTCTGACCCGCGCTGCGGTGATGGGCGAGCTGAACCGTGACTACGTGACCGCCGCGCGCCTGGCCGGTGCCGGCCTGCCACGCCTGATGTTCGTGACGGTGCTGCCTAACTGCATGGCGCCACTGATCGTTCAGGCCACCTTGAGCTTCTCCTCGGCGATTCTCGATGCCGCCGCGCTGGGCTTCCTCGGCCTTGGCGTACAACCGCCAACCCCTGAGTGGGGCACCATGCTTGCCTCGGCCCGCGACTACATCGAACGCGCCTGGTGGGTGGTGAGCCTGCCTGGTTTGACCATTTTGCTCAGCGTGCTGGCAATCAACTTGATGGGTGACGGCCTGCGCGACGCGCTGGACCCGAAACTCAAGAACGCCGCCTGAGGAGATTCCAAATGTCACTGTTAGAAATCAAGAATCTCAACGTTCGTTTCGGCGACAAGAACGCTACGCCTGTGGTCGATGGCCTCGACCTGAAAGTGGACAAAGGTGAAGTGCTGGCCATCGTTGGCGAGTCGGGTTCGGGTAAATCCGTGACCATGATGGCGCTGATGGGCCTGATCGAGCATCCCGGCATCGTCACCGCTGACTCGCTCAGTTTCGACGGCAAAGACATGCTCAAGTTGAGCAACCGTCAGCGTCGGCAAATCGTCGGCAAAGACCTGTCGATGGTTTTCCAGGACCCGATGACCGCACTGAACCCGAGCTACACCGTCGGTTTCCAGATCGAAGAAGTGCTGCGTCTGCACCTGAAAATGTCTGGCAAGGCGGCGCGCAAGCGTGCCATCGAACTGCTGGAAAAAGTTGAGATCCCGGGCGCGGCCAGCCGCATGGACGCCTACCCGCATCAACTGTCCGGCGGTATGAGCCAGCGTGTCGCGATCGCCATGGCGATTGCCGGCGAGCCGAAACTGCTGATCGCCGACGAACCGACCACGGCACTGGACGTAACGATCCAGGCGCAGATCATGGACCTGCTCCTGGCGTTGCAGAAAGAGCAGAACATGGGCCTGGTGCTGATCACCCACGACCTCGCGGTCGTGGCTGAAACCGCCCAGCGCGTGTGCGTGATGTACGCCGGTCAAGCCGTTGAAGTCGGCCAGGTGCCGCAACTGTTCGACATCCCGGCGCACCCGTACAGCGAAGCGCTGCTCAAGGCGATTCCGGAACACAGCCTGGGCGCCGAGCGTCTGTCGACCCTGCCGGGCATCGTGCCCGGTCGTTACGACCGTCCGCAGGGTTGCCTGCTGTCGCCGCGCTGCCCGTACGTGCAGGACAACTGCCGCACGCAGCGTCCGGCCCTTGACCCGAAAAGCAACAGCCTCGCCCGCTGCTTCTACCCGCTGAACCAGGAGGTGGCGTAATGGCCGTCGTACTTACCGCCCGCGACCTGACCCGTCACTACGAAGTGTCCCGTGGCATGTTCAAGGGTCACGCTACCGTACGCGCCCTAAACGGTGTGTCGTTTGAGCTGGAAGCCGGCAAGACCCTCGCCGTTGTGGGCGAATCGGGTTGCGGCAAATCAACCCTGGCCCGCGCCCTGACCCTGATCGAAGAGCCGTCTTCGGGCTCCTTGAAAATCGCCGGCCAGGAAGTCGCCGGCGCCGACAAGGCCCAGCGCAAGCAATTGCGCAAAGACGTGCAGATGGTGTTCCAGAGCCCGTACGCGTCGTTGAACCCGCGGCAGAAAATCGGTGATCAACTGGCCGAACCGCTGCTGATCAACACCAACCTGTCGGCCACTGAACGTCGCGAGAAAGTCCAGGCGATGATGAAGCAGGTCGGCTTGCGTCCTGAGCACTACCAGCGTTATCCGCACATGTTCTCCGGCGGTCAGCGCCAGCGGATCGCTCTGGCCCGCGCCATGATGCTGCAACCGAAAGTGCTGGTGGCGGACGAACCGACGTCAGCGCTGGACGTGTCGATTCAGGCGCAGGTGTTGAACCTGTTCATGGATCTGCAGCAGGAGTTCAACACCGCGTATGTGTTCATCTCGCACAACCTGGCAGTGGTGCGACACGTGGCAGACCACGTGATGGTGATGTACCTCGGCCGTCCGGTGGAAATGGGCCCGAAGGAGGACATCTATACCCGTCCTCTGCACCCTTACACCCAGGCGCTGTTGTCGGCGACGCCGACCATCCACCCGGATCCGGACAAGCCGAAAATCAAGATCGTCGGTGAACTGCCCAACCCGCTGAACCCGCCACCGGGCTGCGCTTTCCACAAGCGCTGCCCGTACGCCACCGAGCGTTGCAGCACTGAAGAGCCGGCCCTGCGCCTGCTCGACAGCCGCCAAGTGGCTTGCCACTACGCCGAGCAGTTCGTGCACGGCGCGGCGTAAAAACTGAGGGAGCCAGCCTGCTGGCGATAGCGGTATACCGGTCAACATTTCTGTTTACCGGCACACCGCAATCGCCAGCAGGCTAGCTCCCACAGGGGTTGTGTTGATCGAACCCCTTCCACTTCAAGTGGAAGGGGTTTTATTTTGTCTGCTATTTACGTCTGGCTGTCGCCTTCGTCGGCGTCATCGGAGTCCGGATCATCGGTGATCGAGTCATCGTCACCCTCAGCCCCTCCCTGCCCTTTATCACCCGGCTCCGATTCGGACCTGGCGATCATTAATTCCCCGTGCGCCCCCTGCCCACTCGAAGCCTGAGTCTCATGATCCTCACACTCAGCCCAGACCGCCGAGCTGCCGAGGGCCAGCATCATTAATACTTTCATCATCAATAAAATACGGAGCAATCTGTTCATGGCCGAATCCATCCTTCGTAGAGTGCCTGTCTGGCGCTTAGTGAAATCTAGTTCCGATTAACCGGGTTCTCCAGATAGGACGCTTTCGAATGCGGGAAAATGCCAACGCCTGGCAGATTGGTTTTGAATAATGGTTATGCCGAAAAGATCAAAAGATCGCAGCCTTCGGCAGCTCCTACATTGAACACCTGTAGGAGCTGCCGAAGGCTGCGATCTTTTGATCCTCAATAAAAAACCCCGAGGCTTTCGCAACGGGGCTTTTGACTTTGCAGCTCAACGCTTAGTGATGCTCACGCGTCGCACGGAATTTCACGTCCGGCCAGCGCTCTTCCATCAGCGCCAGGTTGACCCGCGTCGGTGCGAGGTAGGTCAGGTGACCACCGCCGTCCAGTGCCAGGTTTTCCACAGCCTTGTTGGAGAATTCCTCAAGCTTCTTCTTGTCGCTGCATTCGATCCAGCGCGCGGAATAAACGGTGATCGGCTCGTAGGAGCACTCGACCTTGTATTCCTCTTTCAGGCGGCTGGCGACCACATCGAACTGCAGCACACCGACGGCGCCGAGGATGATGTCGTTGCTGCGCTCCGGGAAGAACACCTGGGTCGCGCCTTCTTCGGCCAGCTGCTGCAGACCTTGACGCAGTTGCTTGGATTTCAGCGGATCTTTCAGGCGTACGCGGCGGAACAGTTCCGGAGCGAAGTGCGGGATACCAGTGAAGCCCAGGACTTCGCCTTCACTGAAGGTGTCGCCGATCTGGATGGTGCCGTGGTTGTGCAGGCCGATGATGTCGCCGGCAAACGCTTCTTCCAACTGCTCACGCTCGGAAGAGAAGAAGGTCAGCGCATCGCCGATCCGCACGTCCTTGCCGGTGCGCACGTGGCGCATCTTCATGCCTTTTTCGTACTTGCCGGAGCAGATACGCATGAAGGCGATACGGTCGCGGTGTTTCGGGTCCATGTTCGCCTGGATCTTGAAGATGAAGCCCGAGAACTTCTCTTCGACCGGCTCCACGGTGCGCTCGTTGGCCACGCGTGCCAGAGGACGCGGCGCCCAGTCGACAACGGCGTCGAGCACATGGTCAACACCGAAGTTGCCCAATGCCGTACCGAAGAACACCGGGGTCAGTTGACCGTCGAGGAATTCCTGCTGGTTGAACTCGTGGCAGGCACCCTGCACCAGTTCCAGCTGTTCGAGGAAGCGCTCGTATTCGTCGCCCAGATGCGCGCGCGCCTCGTCGGAATCGAGTTTCTCGATGATTTTGGTTTCGGTGCGTTCGTGTCCGTGACCGGCGGTGTAGACGATGATGTAGTCGTCGGCCAGGTGATACACGCCTTTGAAGTCGCGGTAGCAACCGATCGGCCAGGTAATCGGCGCTGCCTTGATCTTCAGGACCGCTTCGATTTCGTCGAGCAGTTCGATCGGGTCGCGGATGTCACGGTCGAGTTTGTTGATGAAGCTGACGATCGGCGTGTCACGCAGACGGCAAACGTCCATCAGGGCGATGGTCCGTGGCTCTACACCCTTACCGCCGTCGAGAACCATCAATGCCGAGTCGACCGCCGTCAGGGTGCGGTAGGTGTCTTCGGAGAAGTCTTCGTGGCCCGGGGTGTCGAGCAGGTTGATCATGTGCTCGCGATACGGGAACTGCATGACCGACGTGGTAATGGAAATACCACGCTGCTTTTCCATTTCCATCCAGTCGGAGGTGGCATGGCGGTCGGACTTACGAGATTTCACCGTGCCGGCTACCGCAATCGCCTTGCCCATCAGCAAGAGTTTTTCGGTGATGGTGGTTTTACCGGCATCGGGGTGGGAAATAATGGCGAAAGTGCGGCGTTTCGCGACTTCGGCGGCCTGTTTGGTCATGGGAAATCGCCTGGCAGGTGATTCAAAAAAGGGCGGCGAGTATAGCGCAAACCACCCTCCATGGACCACCGTTCACCCTGTAGCCGCTGCCGAGCCCGCGAGGCTCGGCAGCGGCTACGCGAGGATACAGGGTGGCCAAATAGTGTCGAACGTGGGAACCTTTTAAAGCACGGAGACGTCCATTCCCCCGTAACGACCACTCGTCGGGGGCCTGAAACACCTGCAATTCGGCCTGACGAGGCTGTGCTCATGGCTCGATTTCATGTCGTTTTACCGACATTGATAGAGCTGCTTCTCGCGAATGTCTTACCCGGCAGCCAGGAATGGCATGCCACACGGGACTGCGTTCGCCGACTGAAAAAAGGAGTCCGCCTGTGGCTATCCACTATGGCAAAGGGCTGATAGGAGGCGCGTTGGTAATCGCCCTTCTGGCCCTGCTGATCCACTGGATCGGCATCAATACGATCGAGCATTACCGCGACGATTTGTTGTTTTACCTGCAAGCTCATCTGATTCTCGTCCTCGCATCCATGTTGGCCGCCCTTGTCGTGGGCATCCCAGCCGGCATCCTCCTCAGCCGCCCGAGCATGATCGGCCGCGCCGAGCGCTTCATGCAGTTCTTCAATATCGGCAACACCGTTCCGCCGCTCGCCGTTCTCGCCATCGCCCTCGGCATCCTGGGCATCGGCAGTGGCCCGGCCATCTTCGCCCTCTTTCTTGCCTCCTTGCTGCCCATCGTGCGCAACACCTACGAAGGCCTGAAAAATGTTCAGGGCTCGCTCAAGGAAGCCGCCGTCGGTATCGGCATGACACCCGCTCAAGTGTTGTGGCGCGTCGAGTTGCCCAACGCCGTGCCCATCATCATCGGTGGCGTGCGCGTGGCATTGGCGATCAACGTCGGGACGGCGCCACTGGCGTTCCTGATCGGCGCCAACAGTCTTGGCAGCCTGATTTTCCCCGGCATCGCCCTGAACAATCAGCCGCAATTGCTGCTCGGCGCCGCGTGTACCGCGCTGCTGGCCTTGTTGCTCGATGGCCTGGTGACCCTCGCCAGCCGTCTCTGGCTCGAACGCGGCTTGCGCCCGTCTTAAGCCTCGGCAAAGGAATCGTCATGAAAACATCAAGCTTTTTACTAGGCTGCGTCCTGCTGTTCGCAGGATTTGCCCAAGCTGCGGAAAAACCCGTCATCCGCATCGGCGCCCGGGTGTTCACCGAACAGACCCTGCTGGCGGAGATCACCTCGCAGTACCTGCGCACCAAAGGTTACGAAGTGCAAGTGACCGGCGGCCTGGGCAGCAACCTGGCCCGCAGCGCCCATGAAAGCGGCCAGTTGGACATGCTCTGGGAATACACCGGCGTTTCGCTGGTGGCCTACAACCATGTCACTGAAAAACTCGACAGCGAACAGTCCTACGCACGAGTCAAAGAACTCGACGCGAAAAAAGGCCTGGTCTGGCTCACCCCGTCGAAATTCAGCAACACCTACGCCCTCGCCCTGCCGAAAAACGTTGCCGACGAATACCCGCAGATCAACACCATCAGTGAACTGAACACGGTGCTGCGCAAGGAAGCCAAGACCAACAATCTGGTGGCGCTGGATACCGAGTTCGCCAACCGTTCGGACGGTCTGGATGGCATGGTCAAGCTCTACGACATGAACCTGACCCGCAAGAATATCCGCCAGATGGATGCGGGCCTGGTGTACACCGCGCTGCGTAACGGCCAAGTGTTTGCCGGCCTGGTCTACACCACCGACGGTCGCCTGAATGCCTTCAAGCTGAAGCTGCTGGAAGACGACAAGCATTACTTCCCCGACTACACCGCCGCCCCGGTGGTGCGTCAGGCGTACCTCGATGCGCACCCGCAATTGGCCGCACAACTCAAGCCGCTGGCGGAACTGTTCGACGACAACACCATGCGCGAACTCAACGCGCGGGTCGACGTCGAGCACCAGAGTCCTTCAGCCGTTGCCGCCGATTTCCTGCGCCAGCACCCGATTAATTAAGGAGGAAAAGTCATGGAATTCCTGAACGCCTTTTCCCATCTCGACTGGCCATTGGTCTTACACCTGACGTGGCAACACATCACCCTGGTCGGCATCGCCGTGACCCTGGCGATTCTGGTCGGCGTGCCGCTTGGCATTCTGATGACCCGCTTCCCGAGTCTCGCCGGCCCCCTGCAGGCCAGTGCCACGGTGCTGCTGACCGTGCCGTCGATTGCCCTGTTCGGCCTGCTGCTGCCTTTCTATTCCAAGTTCGGCCAGGGCCTCGGGCCGATGCCGGCGATCACCGCCGTGTTCCTGTATTCACTGTTGCCGATCATGCGCAACACCTACCTGGCGCTGAGCGGTGTAGAACCGGGCATTCGTGAAGCCGCGCGCGGTATTGGCATGACCTTCGGCCAGCGCCTGCGCATGGTTGAACTGCCGATTGCGGTGCCGGTGATCCTCGCCGGTGTGCGCACCGCCGTGGTGATGAACATCGGTGTCATGACCATCGCCGCCACCATCGGCGCCGGTGGCCTGGGCGTACTCATCCTCGCTTCCATCAGCCGCAGCGACATGTCGATGCTGATCGTCGGCGCCGTGCTGGTCAGCTTGCTGGCCATCTTCGCCGACCTGCTTCTGCAATGGCTGCAACGTTCGCTGACTCCAAAAGGATTACTCAAATGATCGAACTTCAAAACCTCAGCAAGACCTTCCAAAGCAACGGCAAAGATGTCAAAGCCGTGGATTCGGTAAGCCTGACCGTCAATGAAGGCGAAATCTGCGTGTTCCTCGGGCCATCGGGTTGCGGCAAAAGCACCACGCTGAAGATGATCAACCGTCTGATCAAGCCGACCTCGGGCAAGATCCTGATCAACGGCGAAGACACCACCGGCCTCGACGAAGTGACCCTGCGTCGCAATATTGGCTACGTGATCCAGCAGATCGGTTTGTTCCCGAACATGACCATCGAAGAAAACATTGTGGTGGTGCCGAAGCTGCTCGGCTGGGACAAACAGAAATGCCACGACCGCGCCCGCGAGTTGATGAGCATGATCAAGCTCGAACCCAAGCAATACCTGCATCGTTACCCACGGGAATTGTCCGGTGGGCAGCAACAGCGGATAGGCGTGATTCGAGCACTGGCCGCCGATGCGCCACTGTTGTTGATGGATGAACCGTTCGGTGCGGTCGACCCGATCAACCGCGAGATGATCCAGAACGAGTTCTTCGAAATGCAGCGGGCGCTGAACAAGACCGTGATCATGGTCAGCCATGACATCGATGAGGCGATCAAGCTCGGCGACAAGATTGCGATCTTCCGCGCCGGCAAGTTGTTGCAGATCGATCACCCGGACACGCTGCTCGCGCACCCGGCCGATGAGTTTGTGAGCAACTTCGTCGGTCAGGACAGCACCCTCAAACGCCTGTTGTTGGTGAAAGCCGAAGACGCGGCGGACAACGCGCCCTCCGTCAGCCCGGAAACGACGGTGGCCGAAGCGCTGGAGTTGATGGACGAACACGACCGCCGTTACGTGGTGGTGACCTGCACCGAGAACAAAGCCCTGGGCTACGTGCGACGTCGTGACCTGCACCGCCAGGAGGGTACTTGTGGCCAGTACCTGCGCGAATTCAACGCCACCGCCGCGTACGACGAACATTTGCGCATCCTGTTGTCGCGCATGTACGAGTTCAATCGAGCGTGGTTGCCGGTAATGGATGCCGAGCGGGTGTTTTTGGGCGAGGTGACGCAGGAGTCGATTGCGGCTTATTTGAGCTCGGGGCGTTCGCGAGGGATGAAGACCAGCATCGTGTCACCGGCCGAATCAGTGGTCGCCTGACACCTCAAAGTCCCCGGTAAAAATGCAAAAACCTGTGGGAGCTAGCCTGCTGGCGATAGGGAAATGCCAGTCAATACTGTTTTGATGATGAAATTGTCATCGCCAGCAGGCTGGCTCTCACAGGTTCGGAGCAAAATTCGGAGACTTCGCAGGCCGGAAAAAAATATCAACAGTGTCGCCGACAAAAGCCTCCCAAAGATCACTCCTGTAATCAGCCAAACCTCATCTCAGCTCGCGTTCTCGCCCCCAACGTCGCCGAAGTTGACGCCATCGCACTTCCTAGCGACTTAGCGCACAAAAGCGTCGAACGTGCAGGTATTCTTAACACTTCGCAATTCCTCGGGAACATCCGACTGTCATCTGAGTCGGTTACAAAGAGTGATGCCCGTAACGCGCGTCAGAAGAGTGCAAAAACGCGACATTTTTTGTTGATCTCAAGCCCCTCACGCCCTAAAGTTCGCGCCGAACGTCCATGCTGGAAACGATCCATCCGGCTCAAGTACTGACGACGAGACAGCAAGGCCAAGGGAAAGCTGCACTTCCCATGGCCTTTTTGCTTTCGGCGACATGCCTTGGGAAGTAGGCGAACCAAAGTGGGGATACGGAGGACGTTCATTTGCACCCATTGATTAACGACGTTTGCCACTAGGAGTCCCAAGTATGTCGATCCAGGTCGAAGACTATTTCGCGCGTGAAACCTTTCAGAAAATGAAGGCGTTCGCCGACAAACAGGAAACCCCGTTCGTGGTGATCGACACCGCGATGATCAGCCAGGCCTATGACGACCTGCGTGCCGGTTTCGAATTCGCCAAGGTCTACTACGCGGTCAAGGCCAACCCGGCCGTGGAAATCATCGACCTGCTCAAAGAGAAAGGCTCGAGTTTCGACATCGCCTCGATCTACGAGCTGGACAAAGTGCTGAGCCGCGGCGTCAGCGCCGACCAGATCAGCTACGGCAACACCATCAAGAAATCCAAGGACATCCGCTACTTCTACGAGAAGGGCGTGCGCCTGTTCGCCACAGACTCCGAAGCCGACCTGCGCAACATCGCCAAGGCTGCACCGGGTTCGAAAGTCTACGTACGCATCCTGACCGAAGGCTCGACCACCGCCGACTGGCCTTTGTCGCGCAAATTCGGCTGCCAGACCGACATGGCCATGGACCTGCTGATCCTCGCCCGTGACCTGGGCCTGGTGCCTTACGGCATCTCGTTCCACGTCGGTTCGCAGCAGCGCGACATCAGCGTCTGGGACGCAGCGATCGCCAAGGTCAAAGTGATCTTCGAGCGCCTGAAAGAAGAAGACGGCATTCACCTGAAGCTGATCAACATGGGCGGCGGCTTCCCGGCCAACTACATCACCCGCACCAACAGCCTGGAAACCTACGCTGAAGAAATCATCCGTTTCCTCAAGGAAGACTTCGGTGACGATCTGCCCGAAATCATTCTGGAGCCGGGCCGTTCGCTGATCGCCAACGCCGGTATCCTGGTCAGCGAAGTGGTGCTGGTCGCGCGTAAATCCCGTACCGCCGTCGAGCGTTGGGTGTACACGGATGTGGGCAAATTCTCCGGCCTGATCGAAACCATGGACGAAGCCATCAAGTTCCCGATCTGGACCGAGAAGAAAGGCGAGATGGAAGAAGTCGTGATCGCCGGCCCAACCTGCGACAGCGCCGACATCATGTACGAAAACTACAAGTACGGCCTGCCGCTGAACCTGGCCATTGGTGATCGCCTGTACTGGCTGTCGACCGGTGCGTACACCACCAGCTACAGCGCAGTTGAGTTCAATGGCTTCCCGCCGCTGAAGTCGTTCTACGTGTAATCGCTACACGCTGAACGCAAAAAGCCCATGACATTTCATGGGCTTTTTTGTGCCTGCTGACTCGACCCTGTAGGAGCTGCCGCAGGCTGCGATCTTTTGATTTTGATTTGCAGAAGCAAGACCAAAAGATCGCAGCCTGCGGCAGCTCCTACAGTTCAGCGCACCGTTTGGCGTAGTCGTCTGCCATCGCCTGAATACGTGGATCAGTTGCTCCCGTAAGAGCCTGACTCGCCACCCGCAGGAAATTCAGATTGCCACCGGCCAGCGCCTTACGCAGCCAGATCAATGCACCCTCAATGTTCCCGTCGTCAGCCAGCATCGCCGCAAAGCTGAACTGACCGCGAAAATCCCCGCCCTCGGCCGAACGTCGATACCAGTCACGGGCCGCTGTCGGATCCGCCGGACAGACGCGCCCCTCTTCCAGATATCGACCCAACAGATTCATCGATTTCGCATGACCGAGTTCGGCAGCCTGGCGATACAAACTCAGTGCGCGTTGCTGATCCTCAACCACCCCGCGCCCCGTCGCCAGCAGGTTGGCATAGTTGTACATCGCCCAGTCCAGCCCGGCTTCCGCCGCCATCTGATAATGCCGTGCGGCCAACGAAGCATCCGCCTCGCAGCCCCAACCATGCTCATGACAACGGCCGAGCATATTGCGCGCCATCAAATGCCCGCGACGGGCGGCGATGTCGAACCAGCGCACGGCGAGCGGCTGATCCTGAGCGATGCCCTGCCCGTCCAGCAGAATCTGGCCGAGTAACGCCTGGGCATCGAGGATGTCTGCGCGCGCCGCCATCAGAATTGCCTGGGCGGCACGGGCCGGGCTTTCGTCAAGCATGGATTTGAGCGCGTCACCGTCGAGGATTTCTTCGCGGCGCAAATGAAAACTCATACCTCGACCCAACGGCGCAACAGGTTGTGATAGGTGCCGGTCAGGCGGATTAGCGAAGGGTGATCGGGGACATCCTGGGTCAGCTGCCGGATCGCCCCGTCCATCTCGAACAGCAGCGCCCGCTGACTGTCTTCGCGCACCAGGCTTTGCGTCCAGAAGAACGAAGCGTAGCGCGTGCCACGGGTGACGGCATTGACCTTGTGCAAACTGGTGCCGGGGTAGAGCACCATATCGCCGGCCGGCAGCTTTACGCGCTGGGTGCCGTAGGTGTCCTGGATTTCCAGTTCGCCGCCGTCGTAGTCCTCGGGCTCACTGAAGAACAGCGTGGCCGAGAGGTCGGTACGCACCCGCTCGATGCTGCCCTTGGGCTGGCGCACGGCATTATCGATGTGGAAGTCGAAACTGCCCCCCGCCGTGTAACAGTTCAGTAACGGAGGAAAGACCTTGTGCGGCAAGGCTGCCGACATGAATTGCGGATTGTTCCACAACCGCTCCAGCATGGCGGCGCCGATCTCCTTGGCCAGCGGATGACCTTCCGGCAACTGCAAATTGTGCTTGGCCTTGGCCGACTGGTAACCGGCGGTGATCTTGCCATCGGCCCAATCAGCCTGCTCCAGAGCCCCACGGATGCGCTGCACTTCTTCTTTTTCGAACAGGCCGGGAATGTGCAGCAGCATGGCGAAAACACCTGAGAAGAAAAGGGTGCCAATGGTATTGATTCTTATTGCCCGTGTAAAACCCGCTAGACGAACGAAGCAGCAAAAACCGTAAGGCTAAATTGTAAAGAATGTAAATTCAGTGCGAATAGTAATGTTTCGCAATTGATACGAATACGTGTTTACCCTATATTCCGCGACCTCAAATCCTTGGGGAGGGGAATTAAAATGTCACGTCAACAACAGTCACCGGTCAGCTCACCACGTTTGCTCGCTTCTGCAATTGGCGTGGCGATCACTGCCGGCTCCGCTGGTCCCATGGTGTTCGCGGCTGAAAAAACCGACGACAAAGCACCGGGCAACACGATTTCCCTCGGTGCCACAGCCATTACCGGTGAAGCCCAGGACGAGACGACCTACAACGTCGAAAAAGCCTCCTCTCCCAAGTACACCGCGCCGCTGGTAGACACCCCGCGCTCGGTCACGGTCATCCCGCAACAAGTCCTCAAGGACACTGGCGCCCTGAACATGCAGGACGCGCTGCGCACCGTTCCAGGCATCACCTTCGGTGCTGGTGAAGGTGGCAACCCGCAAGGCGACCGTCCGTTCATTCGCGGTTTCGATGCCCAAGGTGATACCTACCTCGACGGCGTACGCGACACCGGTTCGCAGAGCCGCGAGATCTTCGCCGTAGAATCGATCGAAGTCAGCAAAGGCCCGAACTCGGCCATCGGTGGCCGTGGCGCTGCCGGCGGCAGCATCAACCTGGTGAGCAAGAAGGCGCACCTGGGCAACTCGCTCGACGGTGGTTTCACTTGGGGCTCGGACCAGACTCAGCGCTACACCTTCGACGGTAACTACCAGTTCACCGACACCGCCGCCGGCCGTCTGAACCTGATGAGCCACGAGAGCAACGTCGCCGGTCGTGACAGCGTCGATTACGATCGCTGGGGTATCGCACCGTCGCTGGTCTTCGGCCTGGGCACTGACACTCGGGTCAATCTCGACTACTACCACCTCGAAAGCAACGACACCCCGGATTCGGGCATTCCGTACTCGATTCCAGTCGCTGGTTCCGCTGCCCGCACCAAATCCAACCCGGACAAACCGGAAGACGGCGGCGACAGCAGCAACTTCTATGGCCTCGATGGCCGTGATTTCCGCAAGGGCCGCACCGATACCGCGACCTTCGCCATCGAGCACGACCTGAACGACGCGCTCACCATCAAGAACACCCTGCGTCACGGCACCAGCATGCAGGACTACATCCTGACCCAGCCGGATGACAGCAAGGGCAACGTCAACAATGGCAGCGTGTGGCGCCGGGCCAACACCCGTGTCAGCAACACTGAAACAACCACCAACCAGACCGACCTGTTTGGTGACGTGTACATCGCGGGCTTCAAGAACAGCTTCGCCACCGGTATCGAGTTGAGCCGCGAGGAAAGTAAAAAATCCTCGTACAACGTCAACACCGACACCACGCCGGGGACTCCAACTACAACAGCGGATCCAGGCACCCAATGCACCCCGGCAAGGATCGGTGCTCCTAGCGGCTACAACTGCACCTCGCTGTCCAACCCGAACCCGAGCGACCCATGGAACGGTGCCATCTCGCGTAACTACGCCGGCACCGACACCACCGGTAAAACCTACGCGCTCTACGTGTTCGACACCCTGACGCTGTCAGACCAGTGGCTGGTGAACATGGGCCTGCGCTACGACCATTTCGACACCGACTACAAAACCTACAACGCTGCCGGCACCACCACCGCCAAGGGCGATGATGTCAGCGAGTTCGTGACCGGTCAGTTCGGCGTGGTCTACAAGCCGGCAGAAAACGGCAGCATCTATGCGTCCTACGCAACCTCGGCAACACCACCGGGCGCGACCCTTGGCGAAGGCCAGGACGGCAACCCGCTGGGCGGCACCCCGGATCGCAGCGGCAACTTGTTGAGCAGCGACCTGGAGCCGGAAACCACCAAGAACTACGAAATCGGCACCAAGTGGGATCTGTTGAATGATCGTCTGTCGCTGACGGCAGACATCTTCCGCACCGAGAAAGACAACGCTCGTGTGCAAACCAACACCACTACTTACGAGAACGTCGGTAAAACCCGCGTTCAAGGTTTCGAACTGTCGGCCACCGGCAAGCTCACCGACAAATGGCAGGTGTTCGCCGGTTACGCCTACATGGACAGCGAGCAAGTGGATGGCGGCGACTTGCCGGCAAACAAAGCCAACAATGGCAACGAACTGCCGAACACACCGAAGAACAGCGCCAGCCTGTGGACGACTTACCAAGTCACGCCGAAGCTGACCATCGGTGGCGGCGCGTTCTATGTCGACGACGTATTCGGTAGCGCAGCCAACACCACCATGGTCGATTCCTACGTTCGCTACGATGCGATGGCCGCCTACAAGCTGACCAAAAACGTCGACCTGCAATTGAACGTGCAGAACCTGACCGACGAAACCTACTACGACAAAGCGTTCTCGACCCACTTCGCCAACCAGGCGGCGGGCCGTACTGCCTTGCTGAGCACCAACTTCCACTTCTGATCGTAGGAGCTGCCGCAGGCTGCGATCTTTTGATCCTGATGTTTGGCGAAGCTGAAATCGTCACAAATCAAAAGATCGCAGGCTTCGCCAGCTCCTACTTTGGGCAAGGCCCCGCTCATCCAGGTGAGCGGGGTTTTTGCGTGTAAAAAGAATGTTTCTCGAAAACCCACGGCATCATAATGCGCGCCGTGATGACCACTTTTGAACGAACAAGGCGAGCGACGTGTTGAAGAAAACCCTGTTCCAGTTGCACTGGTTTTTTGGCATCAGCGCCGGTCTGGTCCTGGCCCTGATGGGCATCACCGGGGCGACGGTGTCGTTTCAGGATGAGATCCTGTACGCGTTGAACCCGTCTGTGTTGCAGGTGCAAAAACAGGTCGCCGGTGTGCTGCCGCCCGCTGAACTGGTGGAAAAAGTCGAAGCCGCCACGGGCCTGAAAATCGCCATGCTCTCGGTCGACATCGACAGCGACATCGCGGCAAAAGCCTTCTTCACCCCGGCACCGGGTGAGCGTCGCGGCCCCATGCGTTTCTTCGACCCCTACACCGGCGAACTGCTGGGTGACGCTAGCGGCCAGCAGTTCTTCGGCCTGATGCTGCAACTGCACCGCTTCCTCGCTATGGGCGATACCGGTCGACAAATCACCGGCGCCTGCACCTTGATCCTGGTGTTCTTCTGCCTGTCCGGCCTGTACCTGCGCTGGCCGCGCCAGTGGAAAAGCTGGCGTGCCTGGCTGACCCTCGACTGGAAGAAAAAAGGTCGCAGCTTCAACTGGGACCTGCATTCGGTCGCCGGAACCTGGTGCCTGGTGTTTTACCTCCTGTCGGCGCTGACCGGGTTATCCTGGTCCTACGAGTGGTACAACAAGGGACTGAATCAATTGCTCTCCGACTCACCGCAGAACGAACGCGTGCGCGGCGGTCGCGGCCCGGCGCCGAAAGGTCCGGCACCGTCGGCGGACTATTCGGCGATGTGGAGCAGCATCTACAGCGCGGCCGGTCCCGGTCTGAGTTTCTATAACACCCGCATGCCACCGGTGGCCGGACAACCGGCGACCGTTTTCTACCTGCTCAAAGACTCGCCCCACGACCGTGCGCTGAACCAGATCACCCTCGATCCGGTCACCGGTGTGATCAAGCGTCACGACCGCTACAGCGACAAGAGCTTCAAGGCCCAGTTGCTGACCAGCATCTACGCGCTGCACGTCGGCAGTTACTTTGGCATCGGCGGGCGAATCATCCTGACGATCACCGCGCTGACCATGCCGCTGTTTTTCATTACGGGCTGGCTGTTGTACCTCGATCGTCGACGCAAGAAACGCCAGATCAAGGACGCCCGCAAAGGTCTTGCGCAACCGGGCAGCGACGCTTCGGCATGGCTGATCGGTTTCGCCAGCCAGAGCGGTTTCGCCGAGCAACTGGCGTGGCAAACCGCCGGCCAATTGCAGGCTGCCGGCCTGCCGGTCAAGGTCCAGCCGCTGGCAGATGTGAGCGAACAGGACTTGCGTGATTCGAGCAACGCGCTGTTCGTGGTCAGCACCTTCGGCGACGGCGAAGCGCCGGACAGCGCCCGTGGTTTTGAACGCAAGGTACTGGGCCGCAGCTTGAGCCTGGAAAGCCTCAACTATGCCGTCCTCGGTCTCGGTGATCGCCAGTATCAACATTTCTGCGGCTTCGCCCGACGCCTGCACAACTGGCTCGGCGAGCACGGCGGCAAGACCCTGTTCGCCCCTGTGGAAGTCGACAGCGGCGACCCTTACGCCTTGCGTCACTGGCAGCAGCAACTGGGCCTGTTGACCGGTCAGGCGCCGGCAGACACCTGGCATGCGCCGAGCTACGACAACTGGACCCTGACCCGCCGCGATCTGCTCAACCCGGACAGCAGCGGTTCGCCTGTCTATTTGCTCGGCCTGACCGCGCCCACCACCAGCAGTTGGCTGGCCGGCGACCTGGTGGAAGTGCTGCCGCGCAACTGCCCTTGGGCGATCGAGCATTTCCTCGATGGCCTGGGGATCGATGGTCGCGCCACGATTGAACTCGATGGTCTGTCGCAGCCGCTGGAGCAAGCCCTCGCCAGCCGCCAACTGCCCGAGAATCGCAGCCACTTGGTCGGCCTGCACGCGCAAGCGTTGGTAGCGGCCCTCGTGCCGCTGGCCATGCGCGAATACTCGATTGCTTCGATTGCCGCCGACGGCATTCTGGAATTGATCGTGCGCCAGGAGCTGCATGCCGATGGCAACCTAGGCGTCGGTTCCGGTTGGCTGACAGAACATGCGCCGGTGGGCGGCAGCATCAGCCTGCGGGTCCGTCGCAACAGCGGCTTCCATCTGCCGAACGAACCGGTGCCAATGATTCTGCTCGGCAACGGCACCGGCCTGGCCGGACTGCGCAGTCTGCTCAAAGCGCGGATTGCCGATGGTCAGCAACGTCAGTGGCTGCTGTTTGGCGAGCGCAATCGCGAACACGATTACCTGTGCCGCGATGAGCTGGAGGAGTGGTTGATTTCCGGTGACCTGCAGCGTCTGGACCTGGCGTTCTCGCGCGATCAGGCCGATAAAATCTACGTGCAGGATCGCCTGCGCGAATCGGCCGCTGAACTGAAGAAATGGCTGGCGGACGGTGCGGTGATCTACATCTGCGGCAGCTTGAAGGGCATGGCCAGTGGCGTGGATCAAGTACTCAACGACGTACTTGGCAGCGCCGAAGTCGAACGCCTGATCGAGCAAGGTCGTTACCGCCGCGACGTTTACTGACAACACCACCCTCCCCCGTAGGAGCTGCCGCAGGCTGCGATCTTTTGATCTTGATCCAATAAACAAAATCAAAAGATCGCAGCCTGCAGCAGCTCCCACAGGAGGTCGGTACTGTTACACCGGCTGCAGTTTTTGCTCAAACATAGAAACCCCATCCAGATCGCGCAACACCACACTCAACTCCCCGCTCTGCCCTTCGATGTTCACCTCACCAAAAAACTGAAAACCGGCAAACGGCGATGTGTTCTGCGCGGGTGGTGCTTTCTGGAATACCACTTCAGGGCCGAAGGTTTTATCCAGCGGATTAGGCCCGTAGCTGCCGGCATTCAGCGGCCCGGCGACGAACTCCCAAAACGGTTCGAAATCCTGAAACGCGGCCCGATCCGGGTGGTAATGATGGACGGCGCAATAATGCACATCCGCCGTCAGCCAGACGAAATTGCGCACCTGTTGCGCCCGCAAAAATCCCAGCAACTCGGCTATCTCAAGCTCGCGACCCTGAGCCGGTCCCGGATCGCCGTTGGCCACCGCCTCCCAGCGCGCCACGCCGGGGCTGACTTCGCCATCAGGGACGCCGAGGCCAATGGGCATGTCGGCGGCAATGATTTTCCACTGGGCCCTGGAGGCTTTTAGCGATGCTTTCAGCCAGTCCAGTTGCTCTCGCCCAAGGAACGGTTTGGCGTCACCGAGGTTGTCATCGTTGGCTTCGCGGTAGCTGCGCATGTCGAGCACGAACACATCGAGCAGCGGCCCGTAACTGAGCTGCCGATAAATCCGCCCGCCGCCATCGGCACTCTGCAAACGCATCGGTGCGTATTCGAGCCAGGCCTGACGCGCGCGGTCCACCAGGCTGTGGATATCTTTGCTCTTGTAGCGCTCATCCAGTTGCTTGCCCGGCGACCAGTTGTTCACCACTTCATGGTCGTCCCACTGCCAGATCTGCGGCACCTCGGCGTTGAAGCGCCGGATGTTTTCGTCCATCAGGTTGTAGCGGTAATTGCCGCGATAATCGTCCAGCGTTTCGGCGACTTTGCTCTTGGCTTCGGTGGTGATATTGCGCCACACGCGACCGCTTTCGGTGGTGAGCTGGGCGGGCACGGGGCCGTCGGCGTAGATGGTGTCACCGCTGTGGATAAAAAAATCCGGCAGACGCAAACGCATGGCTTCGTAGATGCGCATGCCGCCGATATCAGGGTTGATGCCGAAGCCCTGGCCGACGGTGTCACCGCTCCAGACAAACCGGATGTCGCGGCGGGTTTGCGGCACGCTGCGCAAGTGGCCGAACCACGGTTCGCTGGCGACCCCGCTTTGAGCATCCTCAAATTGCACACGGTAGAAAATCGCCTGATCGGCGGGCAACCCGGTCAGCTCGACACGAGCGGTGAAATCAGTGCGGGCATCGGCAAGGGGCGAGACGAATCGCCGAGGGTTGGGAAACAGGCTGCGGGTGTCCCACTCCACCACCATCCGCGCCGGGCGGTCGCTGCGGCTCCAGATGATTGCCCGGTCACCGAGCAAGTCGCCGGACTGCACGCCGTCGGTGAGTTGGGGGCGATCCTTCACCGAAGCGATGACCGCGGGCGCCAGCCCCGGCAATAGCAATCCGGCGCCGACCGCTTGCATCACACGACGGCGGCCGAGGTTGAAATCGCTCATGGTGTTCTCCCTGGAAAAGGAAAAACTTAAGCATGGCCGGATGAATCGATTGTGACAG
This sequence comes from Pseudomonas azerbaijanoccidentalis, assembly GCF_019145495.1. GTDB lineage: Bacteria > Pseudomonadota > Gammaproteobacteria > Pseudomonadales > Pseudomonadaceae > Aquipseudomonas > Aquipseudomonas azerbaijanoccidentalis. Next base: position 774,188 of record NZ_JAHSTU010000002.1, read on the forward strand.
AAAAGATCGCAGCCTTCGGCAGCGCCTACATTGGCCTGGTGTGAACCAATCCTGTAGGAGCTGCAGCTGGCTGCAATCTTTTGATCTACGCCTTTACCGGCTCCAGCGCCAACTCAACGGTTTCAGGCCGTTTCACCAACGCATACACCACTGCCGTCAACAAACTCCCGGCAACAATCGCCAGCAAATACAGCAACGCATGATTGATCGCATTCGGGATCAGCAGCACGAACAAACCACCGTGGGGCGCCATCAGCTTGCAGCCGAAATACATCGACAATGCACCGGTCAGCGCACCACCGGCAATGCTCGCCGGAATCACTCGCAGCGGATCTTTCGCAGCAAACGGAATCGCCCCTTCGGAGATGAAGCACAACCCCAGCACCAACGCTGCTTTACCCGCCTCGCGTTCGGTCTGGGCGAACTTGCGCCGGGCGATAAACGTAGCGATCCCCAAGCCAATCGGCGGCACCATGCCGGCCGCCATGGTCGCGGCCATCGGTGCATAGCTCTGCGAGGCCAGTAGCCCCACCGAGAACGCATACGCGGCTTTGTTGATCGGCCCTCCGAGGTCGACGCACATCATCCCGCCCAGCAGCACACCGAGCAGAATCGCGTTGGTGGTGCCCATGCTGTCGAGGAAATGCGTGAGCCCGGCGAGCATTCCCGCCACCGGTTTGCCGACCACGTAGATCATCACCAACCCGGTGAACAAACTGGCCAGCAATGGAATGATCAGGATCGGTTTCAACGCTTCAAGGCTTTGCGGCAAACGCGCATAACGGTTGATCGCCTGCGCCGCGTAACCGGCAATGAAACCGGCGATGATCCCGCCGATAAAACCGGCGCCCAGGGTACTCGCCAACAGACCGCCAATCATCCCCGGCGCCAGGCCAGGGCGGTCGGCAATCGAGTAGGCGATGTAACCCGCCAGCAACGGCACCATCAACTTGAACGCCGTGTCACCGCCAATCTGCATCAGCGCCGCCGCCAGAGTGCCTTCTTCCTTGAACGCGGTGATGCCGAACACGAACGACAGCGCGATCATCAGACCGCCCGCCACCACCATCGGCAACATGAACGATACGCCGGTCAGCAGGTGTTTATAGACGCCGGTTTTCTCCTGTTTGGCCGGGCCTTTGGCGCCGCTCGCTGCGCTTTCCTGCGTGCCTTCGGCGAGGGCTTTGTTCAGTGTGGCTTCGGCCTGCTTGAGGGCGATGCCGGTGCCGCAACGGTAGATTTTCTTGCCGGCAAAACGCTCGGTGGCGACTTCGATGTCTGCCGCCAGCAACACCACATCGGCCTCGGCAATGGCTTGGGCACTCAGCGGATTGCGAGCGCCGACCGAGCCTTGGGTTTCCACTTGCAGCTCATAGCCCAAACGCTTGGCCGCTTGCTGCAATGCTTCGGCGGCCATGAACGTGTGCGCGACGCCGGTCGGGCACGCGGTGACGGCCACCAGGCGCGGCGCATTTTTTGCGGCCACCGCCGGTTCGGCGACAACGTCCGGCGCGCGATAAATCTGCGCCTCTTCGGCACCGCGACGCAGCACAGATTCGACATCTTGCAGGGCCTGGGCCGGGGTGCTCTGGAAGACGCGTTTGCCAATGAATCGCGTCATGTCCACCGGGGCGCTGGTAACCAGCAGGACCCACTCGGCAGCCTCAATCGTGGCCGCCGACAATTGCCGTTCGGGGTGCGCCGCATCGCTGATTTCGACGCTGGTGCTCCAACCCTGGCGCTGAGCTGCCGCATCCAGCAAACGGGCGCACAGCACACTGGTGACCATGCCGTTCGGGCAGGCAGTAACAATGGCTAACTTCATGACCAACCCTCTTATTGTTCTGTCAGGGGACGCACGCGCACACCCTGTTCGAGCTGCGCCAATTGCGCCGCATCGCTGATGCCGAAGCCGATCTGGGTCACGGCCAATGCGGCAATCGCCGTGGCCGTGCGCAAGGTTTGCTCGGGGGTGTCGGCACTGACCAAACCGTGCAGCATGCCGGCCAGCAGCGAGTCTCCCGCGCCCACCGTACTGGCAACACTGACCTTGGGCGGCGTGGCGTGCAGTGCCGAGCCGACACTGAACCAGTTCACACCTTCGGCACCGTGGGAAATCACCACATGCTCGATGCCCTGCGCGTGCAAACGGCTCGCCGCTTCAGCTTGCGCCACCAACGAAACCGCCTCGCCACCGAGCACTTCGGCCAACTCTTCACTGTTGGGTTTGATCAGCCACGGACCGGCCTTGAGCGCCGCGCGCAAGGCCGGTCCGCTGGTGTCGAGGGCGACCTTCAGACCGAGGTTTTTCAAGCGTTCGATCAGCGCTTGCAGCCACTGCGGGCTAACGCCTTGCGGCAGGCTGCCCGCCACGACGACAGCGTCATGCCCCGGCGCAATCTGATCGAGGCGATCAAGCAACGCCTGTTGTGCCTCGGCGCTTACCTGCGGCCCCGGACCATTGAGATCTGTGATACGCCCGTCGCTTTCCGCCAGTTTGATATTGCTGCGGGTCTCGCCGGGGACACGGATGAACGCATCGACAAAACCCCGTTTGGCGAACAAGGTTTCGAACGCTTGCAGATTGTCTTCACCGAGAAAGCCACTGACCGTCAGCTGATGCCCGAGGTCCGCCAGCACTTGCGCCACGTTCACACCCTTGCCGGCGGCGTGGGTGTGCATGGTTTCGCTGCGGTTGACCTGACCGGGCTCCAGCCGCGACAACTCGATGGTAAGGTCGAGCGCCGGGTTGAGGGTCAGAGTAAGAATCCGGGCCATTACAGCGCCTCCACTAATGCGCGCACTTCATTGGCGCTGCCCACGGCGAGTGCCTGTTGGGCAAGAACTTGAGTCTGGCTGAGGCTGAGTTCGCGAATCCGTGCCTTGACCTCGGCAATACTGCGGCCGCCCACACTGAGCTCATCCACACCGAGGCCGACCAACACCGGCACGGCCAGCGGATCCGCCGCCAGTTCGCCGCACACGCCCACCCACTTGCCGTGGGCATGGGCCGCACGCACGGTGATGTCGATCAGTTGCAGCACCGCCGGGTGCAAGCCATCGGCCTGAGCGGAAAGCGTTGGATGACCACGGTCGATGGCCAGGGTGTATTGCGTGAGGTCGTTGGTGCCGACGCTGAAAAAGTCGACCTCTTTAGCCAGCACAGGCGCCAGCAATGCCGCCGACGGTACTTCGATCATGATCCCCAGTTGCAGGTCCGCAACCGGGATTTCCAGGCGAAGGCGCTCAGTCATGTCCCGTGCCTGACGCCACTCATCGACGCTGCCGACCATGGGGAACATGATGCGCAACGGACGGTTGTCGGCAGCGCGCAGCAAGGCGCGCAATTGCGCTTCCATGATCTGCGGCCGTTGCAGGGTCAGGCGAATGCCACGCACGCCAAGGAACGGGTTTTCTTCCTTGGCGATGGGCCAATACGGCAGCGGTTTGTCGCCGCCGACATCGAGGGTGCGCACCACCAGCGGCCGCCCGGCGAGTCCATCGAGGACGCGGCGGTATTCAGCTTCCTGGGTCGCCTCGTCCGGCGCTTGCGAGTGGGCCATGAAAATCAGCTCGGTGCGCAACAGACCGATGCCCTCGGCGCCCTGCTCCACCGCGCCGATTACGCCAGCGCTCTCACCGATGTTGGCAAATACTTCTACCGCATGACCGTCGGTGGTGAGCGCCGGTTGATGACGTTGTTCAGCGGCGGCCTTCAAACGTTGTTCGCGGGTGTCCCGCTCTTCGGTGGCGCGCTGCAACGTTGTCGCATCGGCATCCACGTGCAGGCGACCGCGTTGGCCATCCAGCAACAACGGCGTGCCCGGCGCCAGCAGCAACACCGCAGGCCCGGCACCCACCAGTGCCGGAATGCCCAGCGCACGGGCGACAATGGCGCTGTGGGCCGTGGCGCCGCCACGGGCAGTAAGAATGCCGGCCACGCGGGTCGGATCGAGCCGCGCCACATCCGACGGGCCGACTTCATCCATCACCAGAATGTACGGTTGATCCGGCTCGCTCGGGGTTTCGATACCGCAAAGTTGCGCCAGCACGCGGCGGCCGATATCACGCAAATCGGCGGCGCGCTCGGCAAGCAAGGCATCCTGCAAGGATTCCTGCTGTTTGGCCGCGGCTTCGATCACCGACATCCATGCCGCTTCGGCGCTTTCACCTTGCTTGAGACGGGTGTCGACTTCATCGGTCAACTCCGGGTCGTCGAGCATCTCCTGATGGGTGATGAAAATCTCACGAATGGCCTTGGCCTTGCTGCGCTCGATCAGGCCCTGAATGTCGCTGCGCACTGACGCCAGCGCTTGTTTGAGGCGCTCGCGCTCGACGGCGGCGGACTCACCGCGCAGTGGGTATTCGATGGCTTGCAGGACTTGAATATGCGCCGGGCCAATGGCAATACCCGGCGCGGCGGCGATGGCCTGCACCAGACTCCCGGAAGCCGGCGCCAGCAACACTTCGGCGACCTCGACAATGTCTTCGCGAGGCTGACTCACGGGCGGCAGCGGCTCCACCTCTTCGCCCAGGCCTTCTTCGATGGCGGCCAACAACGCTGGCAAGGCATCGGCGGCAATGCTCGGTTCGGCGATGATTTCCAGCACCTGACCGCGACGGGCACCGAGGCTGAGCAGTTTGCTCAAGCTCTTTACCGACACGGCGCTGTCCTGGCTATCGACGATGCGAATGCGGATCTCGCCTTCAAAACTTTTCGCCAGTTGCGCGAGGATCTTCGCCGGGCGCGCATGCAATCCGTGGGCGTTGGCCAGTGCAATGCGTGCGCTCGGCCAATCGGCCGGCAACTCACCGCCGAGCACTTCCAGCACTGCGCGGCAACTGGTGGCGCGACCCAACTCATGACCGCGACCTTCGATCAGCAACGCGCACAAGCGTTCGAGCAAGGCTTGATGGGCCTCTCCCAAACTGGCCAGGCAGAACAATCCATTAAGTGGCTGGCCGAGGTAACGCAACGGTCTGTCCGGCGTAACGAAGGCCAGCCCCGGGCGTTTCACCGTTTGCTCGCTGTGCAGCCACCACAGACCATCGCCCAGTGGCAGCGCTTCGACCTGTTGCAGCACCGCAGAGAAACCGTTGCTCACGCAATCGGCCTGACGCAGCAAGCGTGCACCACGCCAGACCAGCTCTTCGAAATCTTCGGCGGCAACGCCCAGGCCAATCATCTGCGCATCCAGCGCCAGCTCTTGCGGCGCGCCTTGCAACAGTTTGAGCAAGGCTTCGGCAGTGCTGGCGCGGCGCAGGGCCTGCCCCAAGTCGGTTTCGCCGAGGGCACGGGTCAGCAGTTGCAACAGGCGCAGGTGTTCGTCGGATTTGGCGGCGATGCCGATGGCCAGGTAGACAGTCTGCCCGTCGCCCCAATCAACGCCTTCGGGGAACTGCATCAACCGCACGCCGGTGGTAAATACCTGATCGCGGGTTTGCGGTGTACCGTGGGGGATCGCAATACCTTGACCGAGAAAGGTCGAGCCCTGGGCTTCACGGGCTTGCAGCCCGGCCAGATAACCCTCGGCCACCAGGCCATCGGCGACCAGATGCCCGGCCAGTAACTGCAACGCTGCGGACTTATCCACAGCCGACTGGCCCATGGAAATCTGCTCTATGGTGAGCTCGAGCATGCTTTCTCCTTTTTGGCACCGTGTTGGGGCCAGGTATTGTTTTGAATGATTCAGCTTAGGCTTTTGTCATGAAACAATCTTTGGCGGTTTCGCGGCAGAACCGGCCAAAGCGCATTTAACCTAGAAAATACGCTTGCTGAAACGTTTAATCTAGAATGATTGGCACGTTACTCGATAATGTTCCATCGTTGAAGCCCAACTTGTCGGATGCGTTGTGACCATGGTCGACTGCCCGAATCGGGTAGGATTGGTGAAAATGTCGAGGCAAGCTCGAAAAAACAAGGAATTGCGGGTTGAAACTCAGTGATATAGCCCAGTTGGCCGGTGTGTCCGTTACCACCGCCAGCTACGTCATCAATGGCAAGGCCGAACAGCAACGCATCAGCAGCGCCACCGTCGAGCGCGTACGCGCAGTGGTCGAGTTGCACGGTTTTACGCCCAATCCCCAGGCCGCCGGCCTGCGTAGCCGGCATACCCGCACACTGGGTTTTATTCTGCCGGACCTGGAAAACCCCAGTTACGCGCGAATCGCCAAACTGCTGGAACAAGGCGCGCGGGCACGCGGCTATCAGTTGCTGATTGCCAGCTCCGACGATGCGCCGGACAGCGAACGGCAATTGCTCAAACTGTTCAGCGCCCGTCGCTGCGATGCGCTGATCGTTGCCAGTTGCCTGCCGCCCGGTGATGACAGTTACCGGCAATTGCAGGCCAAGGGCCTGCCGATCATCGCCATTGACCGGGTGATGGAGCCCGAGCATTTCTGTTCGGTGATCAGTGACGACCGCGAAGCCAGCCTGCACCTGACCCAAAGCCTGCTCGACCCGCTGCCCAGGCAGATCGCCTTGATTGGCGCTCGTCCCGAACTGAGCATCAGCCAGGAGCGTGCTGCCGGTTTCAAGGAGGCGTTGGCCGGGTACAACGGCGAAGTACTGATCGAACACGGCGAGTCGTTCAGCCGTGAGTGCGGCAAACTGTTGATGGAAGAAATGCTTCAACGCGTGGGGCATCTTCCCGAAGCGTTGGTCACCACTTCCTACGTTCTGCTTCAAGGCGTGTTCGATGCCTTGCACGACTTCCCGCTGAAAAACCGCCCATTGCGCCTCGGCACATTCGGCGACACTCAGTTGCTGGACTTCCTGCCGCTGCCGGTCAATGCCATGGCGCAGCAACACCAACTGATTGCCGACAAAGCCCTGGCGCTGGCCCTGGCAGCCATCGAGCAATCTGATTACCAACCGGGCGTGCAGGCCATTGCGCGGACGTTCAAACAACGTATTCGTCAGGACTAAGCCATGGACCTGATCGACACCCACACTCACCTGGACTTTCCCGATTTCGATGCGGATCGTCAGGCGTTAATGACCGAAAGCCGTGCCCTCGGGGTCCGGCAAATGGTGGTATTGGGGGTCTATCAGGGCAATTGGCAGCGGGTCTGGGAGTTGGTGCAAGCCGATCCCGATCTGCATGCCGCCTTCGGTTTGCATCCGGTGTACCTGGACGCTCATCGCCCCGAGCACCTGACGGAACTCGGCGACTGGCTGACGCGACTCGCCGGCCATCGTCAACTGTGCGCAGTGGGCGAAATCGGCCTCGACTACTTCATCGAAACCCTCGACCGCGAACGTCAACAAGCGTTGTTCGACGCACAACTGCAACTGGCGGTGGACTTCAATCTGCCAGCGCTGATTCATGTGCGACGCAGCCACGCGGCGGTGATCGCCACGCTAAAACGCTTCAAGTTGAAACGTACCGGGATCATCCACGCCTTCGCCGGCAGCAAGGAAGAGGCGCGCGAATACATCAAGCTGGGTTTCAAACTGGGTCTTGGCGGCGCCGCGACCTGGCCCCAGGCACTGCGCATGCACCGAGTACTCGCCGAGCTGCCGCTCGACTCGGTGGTGTTGGAAACCGACTCCCCGGACATGGCGCCCGCTATGTTCCCCGGCCAACGCAACAGCCCGGCGCACTTGCCGGCGATCTGTGCGGCGTTGGCTGAAATTATGGCCATCACACCCGAACAGCTGGCGACCGCGAGTACGGCCAATGCATGCGCGCTATTCAACTGGCCCTGACTGACCACAGAAAATACTTGTGGGAGCGAGCCTGCTCGCGATAGCGGTGTAACAGTCAACGTGGATGTTGAATGTGAAATCGCATCGCGAGCAGGCTCGCTCCTACAGGGTTACGGCGCGTCAGTTAAACCCGGAACGCGCTGATCAGCTGTTTCAGCTCCACCACCTGCGCCGACAACGCGCGGCTGGCGTCCTCGGTCTGGTGCGCGCCCTCGGCGGTACGCTCGCCGGCGCGGTTGATCTCGACGATGTTCTGATCGATGTCATGCGCCACGGCAGTCTGTTGCTCAACGGCGGCGGCGATTTGCTGGTTCTGGTCGACGATCATGCCGACCGCGCCGAGGATATTTTCCAGTGCAAGCTGGACCTTTTCCGACTGCCCCACGGTGCCATTCGCCATCTCATGGCTGACACCCATCGCCTTGACCGCCGCGCCGACACCACCGTGCAACTTGGCGATCATCTGCTCGATTTCCTCGGTCGATTGCTGCGTGCGTTTGGCCAGGGTCCGGACTTCGTCCGCCACGACGGCAAACCCGCGTCCCTGTTCACCGGCCCGGGCCGCTTCGATCGCAGCGTTCAGCGCCAGCAGGTTGGTCTGCTCGGCAATGCTCTTGATCACTTCCAGTACGCGACTGATGGATTGGCTGTCACTGGCCAACTGATTGATCACCAGCACCGACTGATCGATCTCGCTGGCCAACGCTGCAATGCTGCCTTGCTGGGACTGCACCAATCCGCGTCCGCTGATGGTTTCATCGTTGACGCTGTGGGCGCTGCTGACCGCCGCAGCGGCACTGCGCGCCACTTCCAGGGATGTCGCCGACATCTGGTTCATCGCCGTCGCGACCTGCTCAATTTGTGTACGTTGTCCGGCCACAGCCTGGTTGCTTTGCGCCGAAACATTTTCCACTTGCCCGGCCTGACGCTCGACCTCACTGACGGTCTGCCCGACGCGCTCGATCAGGTCATGGATTTTCTTCACCGTACTGTTGAACACTTCGCCTAGCTCGCCCAGCTCATCGCGGCTGTTGGCACTGAAGGTCACCGTCATGTCGCCCGCCGCGACTTTGTCCATGACCCCACCCAGACGCTTGAGAGTGGTGCGGGTGGATGCGTAGAAACCGCCGTAGAGATAGAAGATCAAGATAAACACCACCGACAACGCTACGGCCTGCAAGATCATGTGCGTGCGGTTCTGGTCCAGGCGTTGCTGCAACTGGGTGCCCAGGAACTTCAGGGTGTCTTCGTTGAGTTGGTAGGTCTTGTCCATCAGGCCGGTGACCTGATCGTAAAAAGCCTGCCACGGCGCATCCAGCGTGTCAGCCATGACCACCTGTTCTTCGAACAGCTCACTGGCCTTCTTCAACGACGCTCGGCTGCTGTCTGCCTGGGTGGCCAGGGTTTGCGCCGCCGCTTTGCTGGAGCCCGTTGCGTCCTGCAATTTCAAGCCGTATTCGGCCTGAAGTTTTTCGATCTGCCCCAGCAGCTCATCAAAGCGATTGCTCGACGCCGAATTGAGAAAGCCTTGCCCCAGCGAAGACGCGCCAGTGGCCCGACCTTCACCCAGAATCTGGGTGATGCGCGGCGTGACGTTGGTCACCAGTTCAGTGAGTTGACGCATGTCGCTTTGATTGTCGCGGCTCAAACCGGCCTGACTGGCGATGAGCTGGCTGAAAATCTGCGCATTGCCGACCAGTTTGCCGGTCAGCGCACTTTTGCTTTGCAGGGATTTTTCCGTTTGCTGCGCCTTGAACGCGGCGATCATTTCATCGCGTTTGCCATCGAACACCGCGATTTGCTCGGGATCGGTGCTCATCGCCGTCAGCCCTTGCAGTCGAGACAGCACGCTTTGTTCCAGGCTACTGATCTGCGACTCGACATTGGCGGCCTTGCCCGACTGGCCGAGAGCAACGTTGATCTGCACCAGATTGTTCAGGGTTTCCAGGTCACGACGCAGCGTCAGGCTGCTGCCCAACAAGTCGAGGCTTTGCAGTTCAATCCGGGTGCCCTGGAATTCGCGATAGGAATCACGCACCAGATAGAAATTGGTCACCAGCATCGGTACCAGGAACAGAACACTGATCAGGCTGAACTTCATGCCGAAGCTCAGGCGATTCATTAGCGCGACGGCGGGATAGAGCAAGCTCTTCACTGGAAGTCTCCCTTGGATTTCTTATTTTTATTGGCAGGCGCAGCGAGGCAGCAGATAGCCACTATCCAGCGCTATCTCTGTATAGCTTAAATCGGCAGGTGGTTTTGTAACTTAAGGTTAACGGGGGTTGTATTCGTTTTGACGGTAAATCAAAAGATCGCAGCCTGCGGAAGCTCCTACGGATGTACGCGATCCCTGTAGGAGTTGCCGCAGGCTGCGAACTTTTAGCTCTTCAAGAAGAACTCAGGGGAGAACGGTCCACAATGCGAAACCGGCATACCAGAGCACCGCCGCCCGCAGCAGCAGTTCCCAGAGCCGGTCCAGATTATTGATGCCGTCAGGGCCGGCGACCGGCGCAGGGATTTCAGCGGCCACCCTTCCGGCCTTCTCGATCAACTGAGCGGCGCTGATGTTCCAGTTCAGCAGTTCATGCAACATCATCCGGCTGACGGCAACGAAGTTGCCAACCAAGGCGAAACTCGCTGCCAGCAAGCGCACCGGCACCCAGTCAAAGGCGTGGCGCAGCTGCCCCGCACGCTCGACCACCGCCGGGTTTGTCCCGTGTTCTTCCGCCAAGGCCAACAAGCGGTAGCTCAAGGCTGCGACCGGCCCCAACAGGAAATACCAGAAAATCACCGCGAAGAAGCTCTGATAAGCCTCCCACACTAAATGCGCTTCTACCCGCTCCAGCAGTTGTTCGCCGCTGTCGGCGCAGATGTCCAGATCGCGCTTGGCGACATGGGCCGCCGCTTGCAGATCTTCCCGGCGCCAGGCGTCGCGAAACGGCCCCAGACCGGCGAGCAGATCACCGCGCCCCAGGCTGTAAATCACCACCAACAGGTGCACCGGCAAAGCCAACAAACCGTAAGCCACCGGCTCAATCACCACCAACAGCAAGCCCAGCAGCGCGACAGGAAACAGCACCAATACCGCGAGAACCAGCCACGGGCGCTTGGCCAGGCGCGGGCTGACCTCAAGCTTGTGCAGCTCGCGAACCCAGCCCCCGTCGCGTTGAACCCGATGGCGCAGGGCCGAAAACTTCTCGATCCACACCGCCAACAGCAACACCAAAAAACTCATTGTCCTTCCTCTTTAACCAGGGCTGCGCGATAGCGAGCCCAGTCGAACGCCGGCCCCGGGTCCGTTTTGCGTCCGGGGGCGATGTCGCTATGTCCACAAATCCGTTGTGCGGTGATCGCCGGAAATTCCTTTTGCAGCTGCCGGGTCAGTCCGGTCAACGCTTCATACTGAGCATCGGTGAAAGGCAGATCATCCGTGCCTTCCAGTTCAATGCCCACGGAAAAATCGTTACAGGTTTCCCGCCCCTCAAAGCACGAAACACCAGCGTGCCAGGCGCGCTCAAGGCAAGAGACAAATTGCGTGACGGCCCCGTCACGCTCGATCAGAAAATGTGCGGACACCCGCAGGTCGGCAATCCCCTCAAAGTAGGGGTGCTCCGTGACATCCAGACGATTCTGGAAAAACTCCTGCACTTTGCCCGTGGCAAATTGTGCCGGCGGCAGGCTGATGTTGTGGATCACCAGCAGGGAGATTTCGCCCTCGGGGCGCGCATTGAAGTTGGGCGAGGGGCACAAACGCACGCCCTGACACCAACCGCTCGCGGGGTCCAACTGCATATCAATTCCTTCAACGACGACCGTGTTGGCTCCAGTATGCCGCGATAGACCCTCGGGACGCGATCACTTGCCGCGATCAAGGCGTCGCAGGCTGCCAATCACCGACTCCAGCGCCCGATCAAACAGCAAGGTGTCATCGAGCGTTCGCACCGCACCGCTACGAAATTCCAGTGCCAGGCCTGTACGACTGCGTTCCAGCACCTTCATCCCCGTGCGGTTGACGAAAATGTATTGGCCCGTCGCCTCAATGATCGCCGTCAGCTTGCAGCGCAATGTGTTATCCGGGTCTTCCTGGAATTCAACCCAGCCGCCCAGGCGCAACTGATCGACCTGCCGCAGCCCGATATCGTCCGGCAACAAAGACTGTGGCGTCGCTGGTGGCAACCCCTCATCGACTGACGGCAACGCAATCGCCTCGACTACCTCGACCCATTCCGTCGACCCGTGCTGCGCCTCTTCAAACATCTGCACGTGCAAGCCTTCCAGCTCGCTGAAAAACTCACTGGTGGCGAACGGATCAAACGACGAAACACTCAAGCCGTCACGCAACGCCTTGAGCAAGCCCGGCACCAGCGCCAGCAAGCGCGAGCGCGCATCAGCTTCCTCGTGGCGCTGCACGCTCCAGATCAACTGCGCCAGGGTCTGCACCGCCGCGTGCCACTGCGTCGACTGCTCGCCATGCTTGAGGCAGGTCAACAGCAACACCTTGCTCCAGGCGCCCTGAACAAACACCACCACGCCTCGCGGCAATTTTTTGCCCAGCAGAGCCTGATTCAAGGCCTGCTCGACATGCTGACGGGCCAGCGCGGTTTTCGCGCGCCCCTCTTCGGCGTCGCGGGTACGCTGTTCCAGCAGCTCGCTGCGGCGACGCTCCTCGCTGGTGAACGTCAGGAAGTCAGCCAGCAGCTCGGAAAAAATCGCCGGGTCATCGACAAAATCGTTCAACAGGCGCTTCACCACCTGCTCGATGCGCAGGTACAGGCTATCGCGCTGATAATCGTCACAGCGGCTCCAACCCAGCGCGGCACCGGCTATTTCATTGAGCAGACGCCGGGCGGGGTGAAGGCTGCGACTGAAAAAGCTCTTGTCGAGTATCGCCACCTTGACCATCGGGATTTGTAGCTGGCCCACCAACGCCTTGAGGCTATCCGGCAACGTACGATCATTGAGGATGCACTCGAACAGCATGGCGATCAGGTTGATCACATCCTCGTCCGCCACCCCCATCACGCGCGACTTGCCACTTTTGACACTGACCCGCGTCAGCAGCAGTTCCAGTTGATTGCGCAAGTCGAAATCATCCTGGGCTGCAGGCGTCGGTACGTACTGCTGTAAGTATGAAAGCAGGCGTAACAGGTCACGGGTGGAAATCGGCTGAGCCGGGGCATTCGTTTCAAGGATTGGCCCCAGGTTACCCCGCACGCCGGACAACAGTTCCTGCAATGCCAGGAACATCGGTGGCAAGCTGGCGTCGAGTGTTGGTGCTGGCGGCTTGGCCACGACCGGGGTGTCGGCGAGCGCCACAGGTGGATGCGCCAAGGCCGGCTTGAGATCGGGCAGTACACCCATGGCCATCAGCAACTGATTGGCTTCGCCATAGAGTTGGTGAGCCGCGCTGAGCACATAGTGCACGAATAGCTGAAGGATGATCAACTTGACCTTGATCTCCACCCCGAGATTACGCCCGGCCCGCAGGAAAAATTCACACAGCAGCGTCGGCCCCAAGGGGTTGTGCTGTTCGATCAGCGCCTTGCCCAATAAAGTACTCAGGCGAGCGGTTAGCTGGTCGAGCGCCACCCCGTCGCGGTCCAGCACTTTGTTGACCATGGCTTGCACCGCCACATTGCGCTCCACCTCGTCAGCGGGCAGCGCAACCGAGGCGGCAGGCGACGCCCGAGGCGCGCTCACCTGCGCCACGTCGTACCGGGATAAGCGGGCGAATGCTTCGAAGATCTGTTCGAAAAACAACCGCTCGATGCTTTTGCGCTTGAGGCGCAAATCGCGCATGGCCTGGAAGTAAGTGTTCTGCTCGACGCTATCGCGAGCCCGATCCGTCATTTCGAAAAGGGTGTCGTCGGCGTTATCGAACAACGCCTGCAAGCCGTGCCGGAGCTGCAACACCGCCTTGTCACGCACCTGAAGCAGAATCACCGGCAGGCGGGTGAGCGGCGAAGGAATCGCCTGATCGGTAGTTGCCCTGCGCATAGGCACTACATTCCCGTCGTTGTGCATCCAGCCTCCTGAAGCGGTAACTCTCGACTCGTCAAAGTCATGGCGTCAAATACAAGGCGTAATTATCGAGCAAAAGACAACCCTTGTACCAGCGACCCGTGAATCGCTTGTGGATATAGAGACCCGCCCCGACGGCATTTGCTTGCAGGAATCGACCAAATGCACGTTTCAGAGCGCCGGCAATTCTTCGCATGCCTTGGGTTGCCCCGCGCCATGGCCCTATAATCGGGCCACTTTGTTTGTGGAGTCCGTTATGCCGAATCTACGTCTCGCCGATCTGACCGCCGAAATCGAAGCCAACGTACGCCGTGCGTTGCGCGAAGACATCGGCAGCGGCGACATCACCGCGCAGCTGATCCCGGCCGAACGCCTGGCCAAAGCCACCATCATTACCCGCGACGCTGCCGTCATTGCAGGCACTGCCTGGGTCGATGTGGTTTTCCGGCAACTGGACCCACGGGTGGCGGTGCATTGGCAAGTCGCCGATGGTGAACGGGTCAAGCCCAATCAGGTGCTGTTCCATCTCGAAGGTCCGGCGCGTTCGTTGCTGACCGGTGAACGTAGCGCGCTGAACTTTCTGCAAATGCTGTCCGGCGTGGCCACCCGCGCGCAGTACCTGGCCGACTTCGTTGCCAATACCCAGGTGAAACTGCTCGACACCCGCAAGACCCTGCCGGGGCTGCGTCTGGCGCAGAAGTACGCCGTGACCTGCGGTGGCTGCCACAACCATCGGATCGGTCTGTACGACGCGTTCCTGATCAAGGAAAACCATATCGCCGCCTGCGGAGGCATCCCGCAAGCCATCGCCGCCGCGCACAAGATCGCGCCGGGCAAACCGGTAGAGATCGAAGTCGAAAGCCTGGATGAGTTGAAAGAGGCCCTGGAGGCCGGGGCCGACATCATCATGCTCGATGAGTTGAGCCTGGATGACATGCGCGAAGCCGTGCGCCTGAACGGCGGCAAGGCAAAACTGGAGGCCAGCGGCGGGATCAACGAAAGCACGTTGCTGCCGATCGCCGAAACCGGTGTGGATTACATCTCGATTGGCGCAATGACCAAGGATGTGCAAGCGGTCGACCTGTCGATGCGCCTGAGTATCTGACTTGTAGAACCAAGGCTGCCGGCGATGGCGATCTCAAGGTCGCTATCGCCGGCAAGCCGGGCTCCTACAAAGTCGTCGCCATCAGACCACTAGATTGTTCATCTCACAGTACTCTTCCCACTCGACACCCAATACCTCAGCCGCTTCCTTGTGCAGCACAAGGCGCGCAGCCTCGAACTCTTCAGGGGTTGAGGTGTACTTGAGTGTCAGCTCCCACGGCTGCAAGCCCTGTGCTTCGGCTTCATCCTCGAATGCCCACTGAATCTGGTCTTTCTGATCGTCGGCAGGCAAGTCCTTGATCTCTTCAGCTAGCTGGGGCGATTCCAGCACGTACTTCTTCAGCGCTTCTTCGTGACGGGCTTCTTGGGTCAATTCTTTAACGGTCATGGCGTTCTCGCTGATCTGGGGAATGGAAGATGGATCTGGATCATCAAGGATCTCTCTGACGCAAAAAACCGTATGAAGCGCGGTTGTCTGGCCTTCAGAACCATTCGGGATCATCTGAAAACAGAGTGTCACTGGTGCCCGAGACAGGAATCGAACCTGCGACCTTCGCGTTACGAGTGCGCTGCTCTACCGGCTGAGCTACACGGGCGGTGGGCTAAACCTAGCACTGACTTTGGGGTCAGGCAACTTCCAAGTCGTCTCATTTTCCTGCAGACAAAAAAATGCCCCGCAGCTTTCACTGCGGGGCATTTTTTACAACGTTGGAGCTGTCAGGCTTGAGGGCTGATTAAACGCCCGAAGCCTTGGCTGCTGCCACGTCTTTGATGGACAGCTTGATACGGCCGCGGTTGTCCACGTCCAGTACCAGTACTTCCACTTCCTGACCTTCTTTCAGGATGTCGGTCACTTTCTCAACGCGAGCGTCGCTCAGCATGGAGATGTGAACCAGGCCGTCCTTGCCAGGCAGGATGTTGACGAATGCGCCGAAGTCGACGATGCGCTCAACCTTACCGACGTAGATCTTGCCGATCTCGGCTTCAGCGGTGATGCCCAGAACGCGCTGACGTGCAGCTTCAGCCGCTTCCTTGGTTTCGCCGAAGATCTTGATCGAACCGTCGTCTTCGATGTCGATCGAAGCCTTGGTTTCTTCACAGATCGCACGAATGGTCGCGCCGCCTTTACCGATGACATCACGGATTTTGTCGGTGTCGATTTTCATCGCGATCATGGTCGGAGCGTTGGCCGACAGTTCGGTACGCGACTGGCCAATGATCTGGTTCATCTGGCCGAGGATGTTCAGGCGCGCTTCCAGGGCTTGGCCCAGAGCGATTTCCATGATCTCTTCGGTGATGCCTTTGATCTTGATGTCCATCTGCAGCGCGGTGACGCCTTTGGCGGTACCGGCTACTTTGAAGTCCATGTCGCCCAGGTGGTCTTCGTCACCCAGGATGTCGGTCAGGACGGCGAACTTCTCGCCTTCTTTAACCAGACCCATGGCGATACCGGCAACCGGTGCCTTCATCGGCACACCAGCGTCCATCAGGGCCAGGGAAGCGCCGCAAACGGAAGCCATCGAGCTCGAACCGTTGGATTCGGTGATTTCCGAAACCACGCGGATGGTGTACGGGAACACGTCAGCGGCTGGCAGCATGGCCGAAACCGAACGACGGGCCAGACGGCCGTGACCGATTTCACGACGACCAGCACCACCCATGCGACCACACTCGCCTACCGAGAACGGAGGGAAGTTGTAGTGCAGCATGAACGGGTCTTTTTTCTCGCCTTCCAGGGTGTCCAGCAGCTGTGCGTCACGGGCGGTGCCCAGAGTTGCAACGACCAGAGCCTGGGTTTCGCCACGGGTGAACAGAGCCGAACCGTGGGTCTTAGGCAGAACACCGACTTCGATGTTCAACGGACGTACGGTCTTGGTGTCGCGACCGTCGATACGTGGCTTGCCGTTAACGATGTTTTCGCGAACGGTGCGGTATTCGATTTCACCGAAAGCCGCTTTCACTTCGCTGGAAGAAGGCTGGCCTTCTTCACCGGACAGCTTGGCAACAACCTGATCCTTCAACTCGCCCAGGCGAGCGTAACGGTCGGCCTTGACGGTGATGGTGTAGGCCTGGGAGATCGCTTCGCCGAACTCGGCACGGATAGCGCCCAGCAGTTCGGTGGCTTCTGGTGCAGGAGCCCAGGTCCAGGTTGGCTTGGCAGCTTCGGCAGCCAGTTCTTTGACAGCGTTGATCACAACCTGGAACTCGTCGTGAGCAAACAGTACCGCGCCCAGCATCTGGTCTTCGGTCAGCTCTTTGGCTTCCGATTCAACCATCAGCACAGCGTCCGACGTACCGGCAACGACCATGTCCAGGCTCGAAGCAGCTTGTTGCTCGTAAGTCGGGTTCAGCAGGTAGCCGGTGCTTTCGTGGAAAGCAACGCGGGCAGCGCCGATCGGACCATCGAAAGGAATGCCGGAGATCGCCAGCGCAGCCGAGGTACCGATCATCGCAGCGATGTCCGGATCGGTCTTCTTGCTGGTGGAAACGACGGTGCAGACAACCTGCACTTCGTTCATGAAACCTTCAGGGAACAGCGGACGGATCGGACGGTCGATCAGTCGGGAAGTCAGGGTTTCTTTTTCGGAAGGACGGCCTTCACGCTTGAAGAAACCGCCAGGGATCTTACCGGCAGCGTAAGTTTTTTCCTGGTAGTGAACAGACAGAGGGAAGAAGCCCTTGCCTGGATCGGCTTGTTTTGCACCGACTACGGTCACCAATACGCTGACGTCGTCGTCAACGGTGACCAATACTGCGCCGGAGGCCTGACGGGCGATACGGCCAGTCTCGAGGGTAACGGTCGACTGACCGAACTGGAATTTTTTGATTACCGGGTTCACGGTGTCCTACCTTCTTTTGTGGCTCTTGGGGAAACGGGTTTCTTGCGAAATTCTTGGGCAACGCCGGGAATCGGCCCGACACATTTGTCCAGGTGCTACTCAGGTAAAGCAGGTATCCAGATAAAACTTGAGGCTGGGAGCCTGCCATGCGCCGGCGGGAAACCCACTGGTGCACGACAGACAACCAACCTCTAGCGCAATCGCTTATTAGCGACGCAGACCCAGGCGAGCGATCAGAGCGCTGTAACGGCTCACGTCCTTGCCTTTCAGGTAGTCCAGCAGCTTACGACGCTGGTTTACCATGCGGATCAGACCACGACGGGAGTGGTGATCTTTACCGTTGGCCTTGAAGTGACCTTGCAGTTTGTTGATGTTGGCGGTCAGCAGTGCAACTTGCACTTCTGGCGAACCAGTGTCACCAACAGCTTGCTGGTAGTCAGCAACGATTTGAGCTTTTTCTTGAACGTCGAGAGCCATGAGGCAATCCTTTTATCAGGAAACTGTTTCAGAAAAACAGTTTCAACAGGCCAGGGACAAATCCCTGTATCTATAAATGAGTAGTGACCGTGCCTGTTAACAGCCACCCTCGCCAGCCTGCTGTTATGCAGACTGGTTTCGGTCATTCCGACCGAATCAAACGACGCGGCGCGATGCGCCCGTCTTCGCTCACTTCACCGATACCGATGAAGCGACCATTGTGATCCTGTACCCGTACCATGCCGAACTTCGGAGCATCCGGAGCGCGTACCGGCTGGCCATTGAGCCAGTAGAACGAGCTGTGCTCCGAAAACTGCAACAGTGGCCAGTCAAGCAAGCCGCTGTCCGATGGCATCAGGAAGCGATCGACCGCTTCGTTGCCGCCTTCGGCATGTACCGCTTCCAACTCTTCGAGGGTGACCGTCTGAGCCAGCGTGAAAGGCCCGGCCTGGGTACGTCGCAGTTCTGCAACGTAAGCGCCACAACCGAGTTGTTCACCAATATCCTCCACGAGGGTGCGGATATAGGTGCCTTTGCTGCAATCCACTGCCAGTCTTGCAGTATCACCTTCGAAGGCCAGCAATTCCAAGCGCGCAATAGTAACAGAACGCGGTTCGCGCTCCACTACTTCGCCTGCACGGGCCAGCTTGTATAGCGGCTGGCCATCACGCTTGAGGGCCGAGTACATCGGCGGTATCTGACTGATTTGCCCACGAAAATGCGGCAGAGCAGCTTCGATATCGGCGCGACCAACGGTCACCGGGCGTTCCTGCAAAACTTCACCCTCGGCGTCCGCCGTGGTGGTGGTTTTGCCCAGTTGCGCCAAAGTCTCGTAACCCTTGTCGGAATCGAGCAGGTATTGCGAGAACTTGGTGGCTTCACCGAAGCACAACGGCAGCACGCCGGTGGCCAGCGGATCGAGGCTGCCGGTGTGACCGGCCTTCTCGGCGTTGAGCAACCAGCGGACCTTCTGCAAGGCCGCGTTGGAGGTGAACCCCAGCGGCTTGTCGAGCAGGATGATGCCGCTGACGTTACGACGGATACGTTTGACCTGAGCCACCGATTACTCCTTGGTGTCTTCGGCTTCTGCCGCAACCGGATGCTGATTGTCTTCAGCCACAGCGCGCTCGATCAATGCCGACAGATGCGCACCGCGCACGACGCTTTCGTCGTAGTGGAAGTGCAACTGTGGAACGCTGCGCAGCTTCATTTCGCGAGCCAGCTGCATGCGCAGGAAACCCGCGGCGGAGTTCAGCACCTTGATGCTTTGAGCGATGTCTTCCGCACTGTCCTGGCCCATCACGGTGATGAAAATCTTGGCGTGACCGACGTCACGGCTGACTTCCACTGCGGTAATGGTGACCAGGCCGACGCGCGGGTCTTTGACTTCGCGACGGATCAGCTGTGCCAGCTCGCGCTGCATCTGATCGCCGATACGTTGGGTACGGCTATATTCTTTTGCCATGTCTTGTTACCTGTAACTGCCCCACGGTGAAACCCGTGTGGTCTGAAAGCGGCAAACGCCCGGCCTGACAGAAGCCAGACCGGGCGTTGCGTTTAGAGTCCGGGTGATGCGCCGCACAATACAGTGCGGCCGACCATCACGGCTCCTGAAGTGCGCGAGTTAGAGGCTGCGAGCAACCTGAACCTTCTCGAAGACTTCGATCTTGTCACCGACTTTGACGTCGTTGTAGCTCTTAACGCCGATACCGCATTCCATGCCGGCACGTACTTCGGAAGCGTCATCCTTGAAGCGGCGCAGGGATTCCAGCTCGCCTTCGAAGATAACGATGTCTTCACGCAGTACACGGATTGGACGGTTACGGTGAACAACACCTTCGATAACCATGCAACCGGCGATCGCGCCAAACTTCGGCGAACGGAACACGTCACGCACTTCGGCGATACCCAGGATGTTCTCGCGAACATCGCTGCCGAGCATACCGGTCAGGGCTTTCTTGACGTCTTCGATGATGTCGTAGATCACGTTGTAGTAACGCATATCCAGACCTTCCTGCTCGACGATCTTGCGAGCGCCGGCATCGGCACGCACGTTAAAGCCGAACAGTACAGCGTTGGAAGCCAGTGCCAGGTTGGCGTCGGATTCGGTGATACCACCAACACCGCCACCCACTACACGCACTTGCACTTCGTCGTTGCCCAGGCCATTCAAGGCACCGTTCAACGCTTCCAACGAACCACGGACGTCGGATTTGAGGACGATGTTGAGCGTCTTCTTCTCTTCCTGACCCATGTTTTCGAAGATGTTTTCCAGCTTGCCGGCGTGAGCGCGAGCCAGTTTGACTTCGCGGAACTTGCCTTGACGGAACAGAGCCACTTCACGGGCTTTCTTCTCGTCGGCAACCACGCTCATCTCGTCGCCAGCGTCCGGGGTACCGTCCAGGCCGAGAATCTCGACAGGGATGGCCGGACCGGCTTCCTTGATTGGCTTGCCGTTCTCGTCGAGCATGGCACGTACACGGCCATAGTTCGAACCGACCAGGACCATGTCGCCTTGGCGCAGGGTACCGTCTTGAACCAGAACGGTAGCCACCGGGCCGCGGCCCTTGTCCAGACGGGACTCAACCACCACACCACGGCCAGGAGCCGATGGGGTTGCAGTCAGCTCCAGAACTTCGGCTTGCAGCAATACGGCTTCGAGCAGTTCGTCGACGCCTGTACCCATCTTCGCCGAGACCGGTACGAATGGAGTGTCACCACCCCACTCTTCCGACGTCACGCCGTGAACCGACAGTTCGCTACGGATACGATCGAGGTCAGCACCTGGCTTGTCGATCTTGTTCACTGCAACAACCAGTGGAACGCCTGCAGCTACTGCGTGCTGGACAGCTTCAATGGTCTGCGGCATCACGCCGTCGTCCGCTGCAACCACCAGGATCACGATGTCGGTCGCCTTGGCACCACGGGCACGCATTGCGGTAAACGCAGCGTGACCAGGGGTGTCGAGGAACGTCACCATGCCACGGTCGGTTTCAACGTGGTATGCACCGATGTGCTGGGTGATACCACCGGCTTCGCCAGCAGCAACCTTGGCACGACGGATGTAGTCGAGCAGGGAAGTTTTACCGTGGTCAACGTGGCCCATTACGGTCACGACTGGCGCACGGGAAACAGCCTCACCTTCAAACTTCAGGGACTCGGCCAGGGAATCTTCCAGGGCGGTGTCGCTGACCAGGGTCACTTTGTGGCCCAGTTCTTCAGCAACCAGTTGGGCAGTTTCCTGATCCAGTACCTGGTTGATGGTCGCTGGAGTACCCAGTTTGAACATGAACTTGATGATTTCAGCAGCCTTGACCGACATCTGCTGAGCGAGATCGCCAACAGTGATGGTCTCGCCGATCTTCACTTCGCGCACAACAGGGCCGGTAGGGCTCTGGAAACCGTGTGCGTTGCGTTTCTTCAGCTTGGCCTTGCCGCGACCACCGCGACGGAAGCCATCGCTTTCTTCGTCGGTAGTACGTGGGGCAACGCGTGGCGCAGGCGCCTTTTCTTTAACCGAAGCACGATGCGGAGCGTTTTTGCGCTCGCCATCGCCACCACCACCGCGACGATTGTTATCGTCAGCACGTGGTTTGTCCGGACGGCGCGGTTCGTCACGCTTGCGAGCGTCGGCAGCCGGTGCAGCAGCTACAACCGGAGCGCTTTCACGCACAGGTTCGGCCACTGGAGCCGGTGCGGCAACAGGTTCCGCTGGAGCGGTCGGCGCAGCAGCAGGCTGGCGACGCGCTTCTTCTTCGGCGCGGCGCTTGGCTTCTTCTTCAGCCTTCTGACGAGCAGCATTTTCTACTGCGCGACGTTCATCCATTTCACGCTTGCGCTCGGCTTCGATTTCTTCCGGGCTGCGCTGTACGAAGACTTTCTTTTTGCGTACTTCTACGCTGATGCTTTTGCTGCCAGCAACACGCAGGGTGCTGGTGGTTTTACGCTGCAGCGTAATCTTGCGTGGTTCTTCCACTTTCGCCTTGTGGCTGCTTTTCAAGTGAGTCAGCAACGATTGCTTCTCACTGTCAGTCACACTTTCTTCGGCGGCGGTGTGCGGCAGACCTGCCTCACGCATCTGCTGCAACAGGCGCTCTACCGGTGTTTTGACCTCATCGGCCAGTTGTTTCACCGTGACTTGCGTCATGCACTTCTCTCCTCAGGCCGCGCCTAATTACTCGAACCAGTGGGCTCGGGCGGCCATGATCAACTTGCCGGCACGATCATCGTCAATGCCGTCGATGTCGAGCAGGTCGTCAATAGACTGCTCGGCCAGGTCTTCGCGGGTAATTACGCCGCGCACCGCCAGTTCCATCGCCAAATCCTTGTCCATACCCTCAAGCGAGAGCAGGTCTTCGGCCGGATGGGCGTCTGCCAGCTTTTCCTCAGTAGCGATGGCTTTGGTCAACAAACGATCCTTGGCACGAGCGCGAAGCTCGTTGACGGTGTCTTCGTCAAAGCCGTCGATGTTGAGCATTTCTTCCAACGGTACGTAGGCAATCTCTTCCAGGCTGGTGAAGCCTTCATCTACCAGCACCTGAGCCAAATCTTCGTCGACTTCCAGCTCGTCGATGAAGTTGCGCAGGATGTCGCCGGTTTCTGCTTGCTGCTTAGCCTGGATGTCCGATTCGGTCATCACGTTCAGGGTCCAGCCAGTCAACTGGCTAGCCAGACGCACGTTCTGACCACCGCGACCGATGGCCTGAGCCAGATTGTCTGCGCCAACGGCGATGTCCATTGCGTGGGCATCTTCGTCAACGATAATTGCCGCAACCTCAGCCGGGGACATGGCGTTGATTACGAACTGAGCCGGGTTGTCGTCCCACAGGACGATGTCCACACGCTCACCGCCCAACTCGCCCGACACTGCCTGGACGCGCGAACCGCGCATACCAATGCAAGCGCCCTGCGGGTCGATGCGTTTGTCCTTGGAGCGGACGGCGATCTTGGCGCGCGAACCCGGATCACGGGACGCAGCCATCACTTCGATCAGGCCTTCTGCAATTTCCGGCACTTCGATGCGGAACAGCTCGATCAGCATTTCCGGCGCGGTACGCGACAGGATCAGCTGCGGGCCGCGGTTCTCGGTGCGGATTTCCTTGAGCAGCGCACGCAAGCGCACGCCAACCCGGAAGGTTTCGCGAGAAATGATGTCTTCACGGGCCAGCAACGCTTCTGCGTTGTTACCCAGATCGACGATCACGTTGTCGCGGGTCACTTTCTTCACGGTGCCGGAGATGATTTCACCCAGGCGTTCGCGGTAAGCGTCAACAACCTGAGCGCGCTCGGCTTCGCGAACCTTCTGCACGATGACTTGCTTGGCAGTCTGTGCAGCGATACGACCGAATTCGATAGACTCGATTTTTTCTTCGACGACGTCACCGACCTTGGCGCCAGGATGCGTTTCAGCAACCTTGCTCGGCCAGGTTTCGATGGCCGGATCGTCCAGGTCAGCTTCTTCGACGACCGTCCAGCGACGGAAAGTCTCATAAGCACCGGTGTGGCGATTGATTTCCACACGCAGATCAACTTCGTCCTCAAAACGCTTTTTGGTAGCAGTGGCCAGAGCCAGCTCCAGCGCTTCAAAAATAACGTTTGCCGGTACACCCTTTTCGTTGGATACCGACTCAACAACCAGCAGTACTTCTTTGCTCATCGTACGCCTCGCCTTTCGCAAGCCATTGGATCCGCGGGATCCGCGTCTCAGTCAAAACTGGGAATAATGTTGGCCTTGTCGATCATATCGATCGGCAACAGGAATTCATGGTCTTCAACCTGCACCACGACATCCTGTTCTTCTACACCGCGCAGAAGGCCCTGAAAGTTGCGTCGACCTTCAAAAGGCGAGCGCAGCTTGATCTTCACTTGTTCACCGGCAAATTTTGCAAACTGCTCAAGAGTGAACAGTGGGCGTTCCATGCCAGGCGAGGAAACTTCAAGGGTGTATTCAACGGAAATTGGATCTTCAACATCCAGCACACCGCTGATCTGACGGCTGACAATGGCGCAATCGTCCACCAGCACGCCACCCTCTTTATCGATATAAACGCGCAACATCGAGTGACGACCCTGAGCCGAGAACTCGATACCCCAGCATTCATAGCCTAGGGCCACGACCACCGGGGCCAGCAAGGCCTGCAACTCTTCTAGCTTGCTCGACACCTGAACCCCCTAGTGCATGTATGTGCATGCTATGCAAAATAAAAAAATGGGCGAAACGCCCATCCTTGAAACGCCGTCGAACAGCGGCGTTGAAAGTGTCCAGCTAACAAAAAGCCCCTTAAAAGGGGCTCCTTAAACTGGTTGCGGGGGCCGGATTTGAACCGACGACCTTCGGGTTATGAGCCCGACGAGCTACCAGACTGCTCCACCCCGCGACAAAGCTGGGGCGGAAGTATACGACCGATCCCCTACAGGGTCAATGTAACCTTCCACCTGCAAGAAAGCCCGCAACAGCGGGCTCTCCTGACTAATTGGTACCGAGAAGGGGACTCGAACCCCTACACCCTATGGGCACAACCACCTCAAGGTTGCGTGTCTACCAATTCCACCACCTCGGCAATACTACGTTTGAAACCCTTCTTACTTTTGCTCTTGAGCTGGAGGCACGTCAGTCGCTGGAGTAGCCGACTTTTGCTCTTGAAGCACCGGGACATCATCAGAAGCCGGTTGCTGCTTTGGAACTTCCAGCACCGCTGGGTTTGGGAGACCTACTTGAGTCAGCTGGTGAGCCTTCTCTTTAGCAAAGTAACCTAACCCCAAGCTGGTTATGAAAAAACCTGCGGCAAGTATAGCAGTAAACTTACTAAGAAAGGTAGAGGAACCTTGGCTTCCGAACACAGTATTTGAAGCACCTGCTCCGAAAGACGCGCCAGCGTCCGCACCTTTACCCTGCTGCAGCAATACGAGAGCAACTACGCCCAATGCACCCAGCAGATGAAAAACGACTACGACTGTTTCCAGCATTTTTTCAGTTTCCCGCGGCGCGACAAATCGCACCGAACTCATCTGCATTCAGGGAAGCCCCACCAATGAGGCCCCCATCGATATCCGGCATGCCGAACAGTTCGACCGCATTGGCCGCCTTCACGCTGCCGCCGTATAGAAGCCGCACACCTTGTGCGACTTCAGAATTCTTTGCCGCCAACTGAGCACGGATGGCTGCGTGCACATCCTGAGCCTGTTGCGGCGAAGCAGTCAGCCCGGTGCCAATGGCCCAGACCGGCTCGTAAGCAATTACTGCATTTGCAAACACACCGACACCCAACTCATCGATGATGCTACCCAGCTGACGCGAGACGACTTCAACAGTCTCCCCCGCTTCGCGCTGCTCGAGGGTTTCCCCTACACACAACACCGGGATCAAGCCACTTGCCTGTGCCGCTGCGAACTTGCGAATCAGCACTGCGTCCAGCTCACCCATAATCTGGCGGCGTTCGGAGTGCCCGACAAGTACCAGGGAACAACCTGCATCCACTAACTGACTTGGCGAGATCTCACCGGTCAGTGCACCTTGCCCGGCTTCCACTGCAGAGTTCTGCGCGCCGACCGAAATCGACTTTCCTTCCAGGCCATCAATCACTTGATTGATATGCAGGAAAGGCGGGAATACCGCGACATCAACACCGCTCGGCAAGGCCAAGTCACGAAGGCCGTTGATCAGCTCAGCGACGCTGGCGCGGGTACCGTGCATCTTCCAGTTACCAGCTACCATAGGGCGACGCATGCTGTACCTCGTCGGTCAAAGTGGGCGCAGATGTTACCCAACACAATCAAGGCTGGCAAGCCGAATTCAGGCAGAAACTTCAGTTACCAGTTTTGCCAGCTCTTCGGCATAACCTCGAACCTGCGTTTCGTCTTCGCCTTCGACCATGACACGCACCAACGGCTCTGTTCCCGACTTGCGCAACAGTACGCGACCACGCCCCGCCATCGCCTGGGTGACACGCTCGCTGGCTTCCTTGACCGACGGATGATCAAGCGGACTTGCGCCACCGCCAAACCGCACATTGATCAACACCTGAGGGCACTTGCGCAGCGCCTGACGCGACTGAGCCAGACTTTCGGAACGTGACTTGAGCGCCATCAGCACCTGCAGCGCGGCAATGATCGCATCACCCGTCGTGGTGTGATTGAAGCAAACGATATGCCCCGAGTTTTCGCCGCCGACCAGCCAATTACGTTCCAGCAGATCAGCGATCACATAACGGTCACCGACGTTGGCACGAACAAATGGAATCGCCAGGTCCGCCAGGGCCAATTCGAGCCCCAGGTTACTCATCAGCGTACCGACCACCCCACCTTGCAGCTTGTCGCGTTCATGCAGGTCACGGGCAATGATGTACAGCAACTCGTCGCCGTCGACGATAGCGCCGGTGTGATCGACCATCAGAACACGGTCACCGTCACCGTCGAACGCAATGCCCAGGTCGGCGTGCTCGGCCAGTACGGCCGCTTGCAGTTGACCCATGTGGGTCGAACCGCAATTTTCATTGATGTTCAAACCGTTGGGCTGCGCCGACAGAACGACGACATCCGCCCCCAGCTCACGGAAAACGCTAGGAGCCACCTTGTAAGTCGCGCCATGAGCACAATCGAGAACGATTTTAAGCCCGGCAAAACTGGTCCCCGTAGGCACACTGCTCTTGCAGAACTCGATATAGCGACCCGAAGCGTCGTTGATGCGCGTGACCTTGCCGATCTTGCTCGACTCAACCACTGTCATTGGCGTGTCCAGCAGCTCTTCAATCATCTGCTCGACTTCATCCGGCAGCTTGGTGCCCTTGCCGGAGAAGAACTTGATGCCGTTGTCGTCATGGGGATTGTGCGACGCACTGATGACGATGCCGGCTTCAGCATGGAAGGTGCGTGTCAGGTAGGCGATGGCCGGCGTCGGCATCGGCCCCAGGAGCATCACATCCGCGCCTGCCGACGTAAGGCCAGCCTCAAGCGCCGACTCAAACATGTAGCCGGAAATCCGCGTGTCTTTGCCGACCAGCACTTTGCAGGCGCCCATTTTGCGGAACGCCATGCCCGCAGCCCAACCGAGTTTGAGCATGAAGTCAGGAGTAATCGGGTATTCACCGACTCGACCACGAATGCCGTCAGTACCAAAGTATTTCCTAGTCATAAGCGCTCCATCATTCTTATTCGGCTGATTCCACTGCGGCGATCATCCTCACCACATCGACTGTTTCGGCTACATCATGGACGCGCAATATACGCGCACCCTTGTGCGAAGCCAGCGCCGCGAGCGCGAGACCGCCATACAGGCGCTCACCGACCGGGCGATTCAACGCCTGCCCTATCATGCTCTTTCGCGAAACCCCAACCAACAGGGGCCGCCCCAAGGCATGCAAAGCATCCATATGCTTGAATAAGCTTAGATTGTGCTGCAAGGTTTTTGCGAAGCCAAAACCCGGATCGAGAATGATTTTCTCAGCGGAAATGCCCACCGAAGCACATTGGGCCATCCGCTCGGCAAGAAACTCGCCCACTTCTTTGGCGACATCCTGGTAATGCGGGTTGTCCTGCATGTCGCCGGGCTCGCCCAGCATATGCATCAGGCAAACCGGCAACCCGGTGGCAGCGGCTGCATCCAGCGCACCATCGCGACGCAACGATCGAACATCGTTGATGAGCCCGGCACCCAACCGCGCGGTTTCACGCATGACGGCAGGGGTAGAGGTATCGACCGAGATAATCACATCAAGCTCGCGGTGAATCCGCTCGACTATCGGCGCGACACGCTCCAGCTCCTCCAGCGGCGAAACCGCCCGGGCGCCTGGCCGAGTCGACTCGCCACCGACGTCGATCAGCGTCGCACCGGCGACCACCATGGCCTCGGCATGGCGCAAGGCCGCATCGAGCTGGCTGTATTGGCCGCCATCAGAGAAAGAATCGGGGGTGACATTGAGAATGCCCATGACATGCGTCTGGGCCAAATCAAGAACCCGGTTGCCGCAAGGCAACCGGGTCGAGGACTGAACAGAAGTCATTTCAAACCTTAAACGTCAGCAGCCGGACCGCCGATTGGTGTTTCCGGACGCTCTTCCTGAACCACTGGAGGCGTGCCCGAAGTACCGGTGCCACCCGACCAGTCACGCGGCTCGCGAGGTGGACGACCTGCCATGATGTCGTCGATCTGATCGGCATCGATCGTCTCGTACTTCATCAGCGCATCAGCCATCGCGTCGAGCTTGTCGCGGTTATCCGTAAGAATCTGCTTGGCCGTGCCGTAGCACTGATCAATGATGCTGCGCACTTCGGAGTCGATCAGCTTGGCTGTCTCGCCGGAGAAGCTTGCACTCTGACCACCGCCGCCGCGACCGAGGAACACTTCACCCTCTTCTTCGGCGTACATCAATGGACCGAGCTTCTCGGAAAGACCCCACTTGGTCACCATGTTCCGCGCAATCTGGCTGGCACGCATGATGTCGTTGGAGGCACCCGTGGTGACGCCATCGAAGCCAAGGGTCATTTCTTCAGCGATACGGCCACCGTACAGCGAGCAGATCTGGCTGATCAAAGCACGCTTGGACAGGCTGTAGCGATCTTCTTCCGGCAGGAACATGGTCACACCCAGTGCACGACCGCGCGGGATGATGGAGACCTTGTACACCGGATCATGCTCAGGCACGACGCGACCAACGATAGCGTGGCCCGCCTCGTGATAAGCGGTGTTCTGCTTCTCTTTCTCGGACATGACCATGGATTTGCGCTCGGCGCCCATCATGATCTTGTCCTTGGCCAACTCAAACTCTTTCATCTCGACGATGCGCTTGCCGGCACGGGCAGCGAACAACGACGCTTCGTTGACCAGGTTGGCCAGGTCAGCACCCGAGAACCCCGGAGTACCACGAGCGATCACCGCTGGAGCGACGTCGTCACCCATTGGCACTTTGCGCATGTGGACTTTCAGAATCTGTTCGCGACCACGGATATCCGGCAGGCCGACCACAACCTGACGGTCGAAACGACCAGGACGCAGCAGCGCCGGGTCCAGTACGTCAGGACGGTTGGTGGCGGCGATCACGATGATGCCGTCATTCATTTCGAAGCCGTCCATCTCCACCAGCAACTGGTTGAGAGTCTGCTCGCGCTCGTCATGACCGCCGCCCATACCGGCACCACGGTGACGTCCGACGGCGTCGATTTCGTCGATGAAGATGATGCATGGCGCGTGCTTCTTGGCCTGTTCGAACATATCGCGAACGCGGCTGGCACCGACACCGACGAACATTTCGACGAAGTCGGAACCGGAAATGGTGAAGAACGGCACCTTGGCTTCGCCGGCAATCGCCTTGGCCAGCAAGGTTTTACCGGTACCCGGTGGACCCACCATCAGCACGCCGCGCGGAATGCGACCGCCCAGACGCTGGAACTTGCCCGGATCCCGCAGGAACTCGACCAGTTCACCGACTTCCTCTTTGGCTTCATCGCAACCAGCGACGTCAGCCAGAGTGGTTTTGACCTGATCTTCAGAGAGCAGGCGAGCCTTGCTCTTGCCGAAGCTCATTGGCCCGCCCTTGCCCCCTGCACCGCCTTGCATCTGGCGCATGAAGAACATGAACACGGCGATGATCACGAGGATCGGGAAGCTGGCGACCAGAAGCTGGGTCCAGATGCTTTGCTGTTCAGGTTGCTTGCCTTCGACCACGACGTGGTTATCCACCAGGTCGCCGATCAGACCGTTGTCCTGGATTGCCGGACGAATGGTCTTGAAGCTGTCGCCATCGTTGCGCTTACCGGTAATGACATAGCCATCAACGGCTACGCGCTCGACCTTGCCATCCTTGACCTGCTGGATGAAGTCGGAATAGTTGAGGGTCTGCGGCTCGTTAGGGCTGGAGAAGTTGTTCATCACCGTCACCAGGACTGCCGCGATGATCAACCACAGGATCAGATTCTTTGCCATATCGTTCAATTAACTACCCTCTGAAGCAAGCGCCGCTGCTGGCGCGCGCTTCGCATGATATTCACCGGCCTAACTTACTACATTACCGACAACTCTGGCAGGCGCCGTCTGTAACCCTTTGTGAAACACTTTCTACACAATATTCGCTTATGCACGCGAGGCGAAATACGAAAAACCTATCACCCCGCAAAAAAATTCCGTTTTATTCACTACTGCCGCGGTAGCCCCAAGCCAGCATGTATTGCTCACGGGAGCTGCCACGTGATGAGTCCGGCTTGATCATTTGGACCTTGTCGAATTTCTGACGAGCGTCCTTCACGTAAGCATCAAACCCCTCACCCTGAAACACCTTGATCACGAAATTACCACCCGGCTTGAGAATCCGAGTCGCCAGATCAAGCGCCAGCTCGCAAAGAAACATGGCTTTCGGCATGTCTACGGCAGGCGTACCACTCATATTGGGGGCCATATCGGAAATCACAAGGTCCACTTGCGAATTACCGACGGCTTCCAGGATTTGAGCCAGCACTTCGTCCTGGGTGAAGTCACCCTGGATGAAAGTCACGTCAGGAATGCTGTCCATTTCGAGGATGTCCGAGGCGATCAGGCGCCCCTGCCCGCCGATCAGTCGACTAGTGACCTGCGACCAGCCACCGGGCGCAGCACCCAGGTCGACAACGCTCATACCAGGACGGATCAGCTTGTATTTCTCCTGGACCTCCAGAAGCTTGTAACTCGCACGCGAGCGGTAGCCATCCTTCTG
Source organism: Pseudomonas azerbaijanoccidentalis (assembly GCF_019145495.1). Classification (GTDB taxonomy): domain Bacteria; phylum Pseudomonadota; class Gammaproteobacteria; order Pseudomonadales; family Pseudomonadaceae; genus Aquipseudomonas; species Aquipseudomonas azerbaijanoccidentalis. The sequence goes on from NZ_JAHSTU010000002.1 coordinate 805,021, forward strand.
CGCCTGCTTCACATACGGGTCATTGACATGTCTTTTCAGCCAACCAAGGCTTGTCTTGGAACGCGCCATTGGGCACCTCGATGATAAGGGTCGTGATTAGTTGGGCGGATCCACGAACCCTCGGGTAAAATGGCCGCCATTTTACAGAATCCAGACGAAAGGGTCAGATTATGCCGCTCACTCAAGAGCAGAAGAAACAGTACAAATCCATTGGCCACCATCTGAAACCAGTTCTGATTGTGGCAGACAACGGTTTGACTGAAGGTGTACTAGCAGAACTTGAACGCGCTTTGGCGGATCACGAGCTGATCAAAATCAAGCTCAACATCCTCGATCGCGAATCGCGCCTGGCGTCCATTGCAGAACTGTGCAAGGTCGGTAAAGCGGATCTGGTACAGGTCATCGGCAAGATGGCGCTGATTTACCGCAAGAACTTCAGCGTCAACAAGCAGCTGTCGAACGTTCATCGCTTCAAGTGATGACAAGGGTTACGGGTGTGCTTCGCGCACCCTGCCACTCCATCCCGGCACCGGCTGCAATACCAGAACCAGCCCGGAAAAGCCCAACACCAGATAGCTGAACACCTGCCAACGCACGGCATCCGGCCAGCCAATGCGCACAGCGATGTACATCGCGCACGCATAAAGCGCCATCAACAGCAGTTGCCCACGAATATCGAGCCATAGACTGACAAGGCCCTCGGCCTGTATCAGCACCAAAGCCTGAAAAATCACACACGCTGCGGCAAAGCCGATCACCAGCGCATTCAGCATGCCTGCAATTTCGTCGATCAGCAGCGGTGCCAGACCAATACGCCCCAGCACCGGCAGCAGACCGATATGCAACAGCCACAAGCCGCCAACCCACAACATCTGGGCCAGCTGCCAAAGCATGGCGCCCGCTCGGAGCGGGCGCTTGCCGTTAGATGTGGCGAACTTCGACAATCTCGTACTCGATAACGCCACTTGGCGTTTTCACCGCGACCACATCGCCCTCTTCCTTGCCGATCAAGGCACGAGCCAGGGGCGAGCCGACGGAAATCTTGCCGAGTTTGAAGTCAGCCTCATCCTCACCCACGATGTGGTAAGTGACACTTTCATCAGTCTCGACATTGGCGATTTCGACGGTGGTGCCGAAGATAACCTTGCCAGTGTGAGGAATGGTCGTGACGTCGATGATGACCTGGTTCTGAATCCGGCCTTCGATGTCACGAATCCGCGCCTCGACCATGCCCTGCTGCTCGCGAGCAGCGTGGTATTCGGCGTTTTCCTTCAAGTCACCCAACTCGCGGGCCGTACCGATGTCCTGGCTGAGCTTCGGACGAACGACCTTGGTCAGGTGAGTGTGCTCTTCTTCCAGGGCGCGAGCGCCCTGAACGGTCATTGGGTACTTCGTTATGCTCATGCCTTCAATCCTGCGTGTAGATCCTGCAAGCGACGCACGGTCTTCTCGGGACCGAACTTCAATGCTTCGCAGATCGCTTCGCCAGCAGCAATGGTGGTGGTGCAGTAGATCTTGTGCTGCAGGGCATTGCGACGAATGGAATAGGAGTCAGCAATCGACTGACGACCTTCGGTGGTGTTGATGATCAGGGTGACTTCGTCATTCTTGATCATGTCAACCACGTGCGGACGACCCTCGGTCACCTTGTTCACGCGGCGCACTTTCAGGCCTGCAGCTTCAATCAGCTTGGCAGTACCGGCAGTGGCAACCACTTCGAAGCCCAAGTTGATCAGATCACGGGCCACGCCCGCAACCAGTGGCTTGTCGTCGTCACGTACGCTGATGAACGCAGTACCGCCGGTTGGCAGCACTTCGCTGGCACCCATCTGGGCCTTGGCGAACGCTTCACCGAAGGTATCGCCCACGCCCATCACTTCACCGGTCGACTTCATCTCTGGGCCGAGGATCGGGTCAACGCCAGGGAATTTGGCGAATGGGAACACCGCCTCTTTCACGCTATAGAAGTTCGGAATGATTTCTTTGGTGAAGCCGATTTCCTTCAGGGTTTTACCAGCCATGACGCGAGCTGCGATCATTGCCAGGGAAACACCGATGCACTTGGACACGAACGGCACGGTACGGGAAGCACGCGGGTTGACTTCGATGACGTAGATGTCGTCGCCTTGCAGCGCCAACTGAACGTTCATCAGGCCAATCACGCCCAGTTCCAGGGCCATTTTCTTGACCTGTTCGCGCATCTCGTCCTGGATGTGCGCGGGCAGCGAGTACGGCGGCAGCGAGCACGCGGAGTCACCGGAGTGAACGCCGGCCTGTTCGATGTGCTGCATGATCGCGCCGATCACGACGTCTTTGCCGTCGCAGACCGCATCCACGTCCATCTCGATGGCGCAGTTTAGGAAGTGGTCCAGCAGCACCGGGCTGTCGTTGGACACTTGAACCGCTTCACGCAGGTAGCGCTTGAGTTCTTCTTCTTCGTAAACGATTTCCATCGCACGGCCGCCCAACACGTAGGACGGACGCACCACCAGCGGGTAACCGATCTTGCTGGCGGCACGAATCGCTTCGTCTTCGCTGCGTACGGTGGCGTTTGGTGGCTGACGCAGGTTCAGGCGCTGGACCATCTGCTGGAAACGTTCACGGTCTTCAGCACGGTCGATGGCGTCAGGGCTGGTGCCGATGATCGGCACGCCAGCGGCTTCCAGGGCACGAGCCAGTTTCAGCGGAGTCTGGCCGCCGTACTGGACGATCACGCCTTTTGGCTTCTCGACGCGGACAATTTCCAGTACGTCTTCCAGGGTCACTGGCTCGAAGTACAGGCGATCGGAGGTGTCGTAGTCGGTGGAAACGGTTTCCGGGTTGCAGTTGACCATGATGGTCTCGTACCCGTCATCGCGCAGGGCCAGTGCCGCATGTACGCAGCAGTAGTCGAACTCGATGCCCTGGCCGATGCGGTTCGGACCGCCACCCAGGATCATGATCTTGTCGCGGCCCGACGGCGCGGCTTCGCACTCTTCCTCGTACGTCGAGTACAGGTAAGCAGTGTCAGTAGCGAACTCGGCAGCGCAGGTGTCGACGCGCTTGTAGACCGGGAAGATTTCCAGTTTGTGACGGTGAGCACGCAGGCTCTTCTCGGTCACACCCAGCAACTTGGCCAGGCGCATGTCGGAGAAGCCTTTGCGCTTGAGACGGAACATCAGGTCGCGGTCGATGCTGGTCAGACCCAGGGTCTTGACCTTCTCTTCTTCCTTGATCAGATCTTCCATCTGCACCAGGAACCATGGGTCGATCATGGTCATGCCGAAGATGTCTTCAACGCTCATGCCGGCGCGCATCGCGTCCGCCACGTACCAGATACGCTCGGCGCCCGGCACGGTCAGCTCGCGCTTGAGCACGCTCATGCTTTCCGGGTTGCTCAGGTCAACCTTCTCGTCCAGACCACAAACGCCCACTTCCAGGCCACGCAGAGCTTTCTGCAGGGATTCCTGGAAGGTGCGGCCGATGGCCATGACTTCACCAACCGACTTCATCTGAGTGGTCAGGCGCGCGTCAGCCTTGGCGAACTTCTCGAAAGCGAAGCGCGGCAGCTTGGTGACGACGTAGTCGATGGACGGTTCGAAGGACGCCGGGGTCTTGCCGCCGGTGATGTCGTTCGAGAGCTCGTCGAGGGTGTAGCCCACGGCCAGCTTGGCCGCGACTTTTGCGATCGGGAAACCGGTGGCTTTCGAAGCCAGTGCCGAGGAACGCGATACACGCGGGTTCATCTCGATCACGACCATGCGGCCGGTGTTCGGGCAGATACCGAACTGAACGTTGGAACCGCCGGTTTCCACGCCGATCTCGCGCAGTACCGCCAGGGAGGCGTTACGCAGGATCTGGTATTCCTTGTCGGTCAGGGTCTGTGCAGGAGCCACGGTGATCGAGTCACCGGTGTGCACGCCCATCGGGTCGAAGTTTTCGATGGAGCAGACGATGATGCAGTTGTCCTTTTTATCGCGGACAACCTCCATCTCGTATTCTTTCCAGCCGATCAGCGATTCGTCGATCAGCAGCTCTTTGGTCGGCGACAGGTCCAGACCACGGGCGCAGATTTCTTCGAACTCTTCACGGTTGTAAGCGATACCGCCACCGGTGCCGCCCATGGTGAAGGACGGACGGATGATGCATGGGAAGCCGAGCTTCTCGAGAACCGCATTGGCCTCTTCCATGCTGTGGGCGATACCGGAACGCGGGCACGCCAGGCCGATGGACTTCATCGCCTTGTCGAAACGCGAGCGGTCTTCAGCCTTGTCGATGGTGTCGGCGTTGGCACCGATCATCTCTACGCCGAACTTTTCCAGAACGCCTTCGCGCTCCAGGTCCAGGGCGCAGTTCAGGGCGGTTTGACCACCCATGGTCGGCAGCAGCGCGTCCGGACGCTCTTTCTCGATGATCTTGGCAACGGTCTGCCACTTGATCGGCTCGATGTAGGTGGCGTCGGCCATGGCCGGGTCGGTCATGATGGTGGCCGGGTTGGAGTTCACCAGGATGACGCGGTAGCCCTCTTCGCGCAGGGCTTTACAGGCCTGGGCGCCGGAGTAGTCGAATTCGCAGGCCTGGCCGATTACGATCGGGCCAGCGCCGAGAATCAGGATGCTTTTAATGTCTGTACGTTTTGGCATGGGTTTGTCACTCAAATCCGCAGGTCAGTCGGCAAGCCGTCTTGTTCAATCTGTGAAGCCTTGAGGGGGCCACCGGTGTCGGGACCACCCACAAGCTTTGCTACATCAGGGCGAGCGATCAGCGTCGCTTGGCCATCTCAGTGATGAAGCGATCGAACAATGGCGCTACGTCGTTCGGGCCAGGGCTGGCTTCCGGGTGACCCTGGAAGCTGAAGGCGCTCTTGTCGGTACGTTCGATCCCTTGCAGAGTGCCGTCGAACAGCGACTTGTGGATCGCGCGGACGTTGGCTGGCAGGGTCGCTTCGTCTACCGCAAAACCGTGGTTCTGGCTGGTGATCATGACCACACCGGTATCCAGATCCTGGACCGGGTGGTTGGCACCGTGGTGGCCGTGACCCATTTTCAGGGTCTTGGCGCCGGAGGCCAGGGCCAGCAGTTGGTGACCCAGGCAGATACCGAAAACCGGAATCTCGGTTTCCAGCACTTCCTTGATGGCCTGGATCGCGTAATCGCAAGGCTCCGGATCGCCAGGACCGTTGGACAGGAACACGCCGTCCGGCTTGAGCGCCAGAACGTCGGACGCTGGAGTCTGTGCAGGCACTACGGTCACACGGCAACCGCGCTCGACCAGCATGCGCAGGATGTTCACTTTGACGCCGTAGTCGTAGGCAACGACGTGGTACGGCAGCTCGGAAGCTTCGATGGTCGCGTGGCTGTCGGTTTTCAGATCCCAGACAGTCGAACGCCACTCGTAGGCGTCTTTGGTGCTGACGACTTTGGCCAGGTCCATGCCTTTCAGGCCAGGGAAACCCTGAGCAGCGGCGATGGCGGCTTCTTCGGAAATATTGTCACCGGCCATGATGCAGCCGTTCTGCGCGCCTTTCTCGCGCAGGATGCGCGTCAGGCGGCGGGTGTCGATACCGGCGATGGCCACAACGTTGTTGGCCTTCAGGTAATCGGACAGGGACATGGTGTTACGCCAGTTGCTCGCAACCAGTGGCAGGTCACGAATGACCAGGCCAGCCGACCAGACGCGGTTGGACTCGGCATCTTCCGGGGTAGTACCGGTGTTGCCGATGTGCGGGTAAGTCAGGGTAACGATCTGTTGGGCGTAGGAAGGATCGGTAAGGATTTCCTGATAGCCGGTCATTGCGGTGTTGAACACCACCTCACCAACGGTTTGACCGTCGGCTCCAATGGCTTCGCCGCGAAAAATGCTGCCATCAGCAAGGGCGAGTATGGCTGGCTTAGTCAAGAAGACCTCCCGTAAATAAAGCCTGAAAGGGCGATCGCAGGTTGTAAAAAAGCGGAGTGACGTATGGACACGTCACCCCGCTTCTTCACTGAATTATTCTGCGCGCTTTTAGTGGACACACTAAAGCTGTAGCTTACAGAAAAAGGCTTTTTTGGTCTACCGCCAATGAGCCTTAAAGGCTGGAGAATGCGACAGGACGTCGCTTGGCGGAACAAAACCGGGCTCAAACGCTGAGCGCGAGCCCGATTTCGGGTGCATCTTAACGCAGGTCGAGCACGTCTTGCATGTCATAAAGACCAGGTTCACGCCCGTCCAGCCACAACGCAGCACGTACCGCGCCCTTGGCGAAGGTCATGCGACTGGAAGCCTTGTGCGTGATCTCGACACGCTCGCCATCAGCGGCGAACAGCACGGTGTGATCACCGACGATGTCGCCAGCACGCACCGTCGCGAAACCGATGGTTTCACGATCACGCGCACCGGTTTGGCCTTCACGGCCGTACACCGCCACCTTCTTCAGGTCACGACCCAGCGCATCAGCGATGACTTCGCCCATGCGCACGGCAGTGCCGGACGGCGCATCGACTTTATGTCGATGGTGAGCTTCGGTGATTTCGATGTCGACATCGTCGCCCAGCACGCGAGCAGCGGTGTCGAGCAGCTTCAGGCACAGGTTTACACCCACGCTGAAGTTAGCCGCGAAGACGATCGGAATATCCTTGCCCGCCTCCGTCAGCAACTGCTTCTCTTCAACGCTGAAACCGGTGGTACCGATGATCATCGCCTTGCCGTGCTTACGGCAGAACGCGAGATTCTTCAGGGTCACCGTCGGGTGCGTGAAGTCGATCAGCACGTCGAACTCGTCGACTACACGGCCCAGATCGCCAGACAACGGCACACCGATCCGTCCCAGCGCAGCCAGCTCACCGGCATCGGCGCCGACCAGCGTGCTGTCCGGGCGATCCACCGCCGCCGTCAAACCGGCACCCGGCGTTTGCTGCACGGCTTCGATCAGGGTTTTGCCCATGCGCCCGGCGGCGCCCATCACTGCTATACGTCGCATGCCTGTCTCCTTACAAGTCGCCGAAGAAGCGCTTAACGCCTTCGAACCAGCCAGTGGTTTTCGGTGAGTGGCTGTTGTCGTCCGCCAGGGAACTGCGGAACTCTTCGAGCATTTCGCGCTGACGACGGCTTAGGTTGACCGGAGTCTCGACTGCCACACGGCACATCAGATCACCTGCACCACCGCCACGCACCGGCGCAACACCCTTGCCACGAACACGGAACTGCTTGCCGGTCTGAGTCCCTTCAGGGATTTTCAGCTTGACCCGACCATCAAGGGTCGGAATCTCCAGCTCGCCACCCAGCGCCGCATCGACAAAGCTGATCGGCACTTCGCAGAACAGGTGCTTGCCGTCGCGCTGGAAGATCGAGTGCTCGCGCACATTGATCACTACGTACAGGTCGCCAGTCGGGCCACCTTGAGCGCCCGCCTCGCCTTCGCCGGACAGGCGGATGCGGTCACCGGTATCGACACCGGCCGGCACTTTTACCGACAGGGTCTTGTACTCTTCGACACGACCTTCGCCGTGGCAGGAGTCGCACGGATCAGAAATGATCTTGCCCTGGCCATGGCAGCGCGGGCAGGTTTGCTGCACCGAGAAGAAGCCTTGCTGCATGCGCACCTGGCCGATACCGCCACAGGTTGGGCAAGTGACCGGCGAAGAACCTTTCTTGGCGCCCGAGCCGTCGCATGGCTTGCAGTTGACCAGCGTTGGAACGCGGATATTCACGGTCGTACCGCGCACCGCCTCTTCCAGGTCCAGCTCCAGGGTGTAGCGCAAATCGCTGCCGCGCTGAGCGCCGCCACGAGAACCACCGCGACCGCCACCGAAGAAGTCACTGAAGACATCGCCAAAGATGTCGGAGAAGTTCTGGCCGCCGAAACCGGCACCGCCGCCACCCATGCTTGGGTCGACACCGGCATGGCCGTACTGGTCGTACGCCGCACGCTTGCTGGAATCGGACAGCACTTCGTAGGCCTCGTTGGCCTCCTTGAACATCTCTTCCGACGCTTTGTCATCGGGATTACGGTCCGGGTGGTGCTTCATCGCCAGGCGACGGTAGGCCTTTTTCAGGTCCGCCTCGCTTGTGCCTCGCTCAACACCCAATACTTCGTAATAGTCACGCTTTGCCATAAGTCATTTGCACTCTTGAGGACGTTCGGCAAACCTCTCCTGAACCCTGCCGAACTCGTTGAGCCCCAATACAGGCCCGGACCCAACTCACGTCAATTCAACGATCCTGGTCTTTGTTTCGATCTGGCACTTGCGGCTCGGAAAGCAGGAGCATTCCCGGCCATGCCGCCAGCAAACGAACGCAGTCGCATGCTGTAAAAATTCGCGTATTCCAGACACGCCAACGCGGGAGCAAGCTCCCGCGCGGCGACATCCTACCAGTCACCGCCTGAAGGCAGTCAACCGGGCGACCAACAACTTACTTGTGGTCTTTTACTTCTTCGAACTCAGCATCGACAACATCGTCTGCCTTCTCGGCCGACTCACCTTGCGGTGCCGCGCCTTCAGCTGGCTGAGCCTGTTCGGCGTACATTTTCTGAGCCACTGGCGCGGAGACCTTCGACAGCTCTTCGACCTTGGCTTCGATAGCAGCCTTGTCGTCGCCTTTAACAGCGGTTTCCAGGGCTACTACTGCGGCTTCGATTGCAGTCTTCTCTTCAGCGCTCACTTTGTCGCCAGCATCAGCAACCATTTTGCGCGTCGAGTGAACCAGTGCATCACCCTGGTTACGGGCAGCGGCCAGCTCTTCGAACTTGCGGTCTTCCTCGGCGTTGGCCTCGGCATCACGCACCATGCGCTCGATCTCTTCGTCGGACAGACCGGAGTTGGCCTTGATCACGATCGACTGAGTCTTGCCAGTGGCCTTGTCTTTGGCGCCTACGTGCAGAATGCCGTTGGCGTCGATGTCGAAGGTCACTTCGATTTGTGGCACGCCACGTGGTGCTGGTGGAATCTCGGCCAGGTCGAACTTGCCCAGGGACTTGTTCTGTGCAGCCTGCTTACGCTCACCTTGCAGCACGTGAATGGTCACCGCGCCCTGGTTGTCGTCGGCAGTCGAGAACACTTGCGATTTCTTGGTAGGAATCGTGGTGTTTTTCTCGATCAGCGCAGTCATCACGCCGCCCATGGTTTCGATACCCAGGGTCAGCGGGCTGACGTCGAGCAGCAGAACGTCTTTCACGTCACCGGCCAGTACCGCGCCCTGGATGGCAGCACCCATGGCAACCGCTTCGTCCGGGTTCACGTCTTTACGAGCTTCTTTACCGAAGAACTCGGTCACCAGCTTCTGAACCAGTGGCATACGGGTCTGACCGCCGACCAGGATCACGTCGTTGATCGCGCCAACGTCGATACCGGAGTCTTTCAGCGCAATGCGGCAAGGCTCGATGGTACGTTGAACCAGGTCTTCAACCAGCGCTTCCAGCTTGGCGCGGGAGATCTTCACGTTCAGGTGCTTAGGACCAGTGGCGTCTGCAGTGATGTACGGCAGGTTCACGTCGGTCGACTGAGCGGAAGACAGCTCGATCTTGGCTTTTTCAGCGGCTTCTTTCAGGCGCTGCATGGCCAGCGGATCACCTTTGAGGTTCATGCCGCTTTCTTTCTTGAATTCGTCGACGAGGTAGTCGATCAGACGAATGTCGAAGTCTTCACCGCCCAGGAACGTATCGCCGTTGGTGGCCAATACTTCGAACTGGTGCTCGCCATCAACTTCAGCGATTTCGATCACGGAAACGTCGAAAGTACCACCGCCCAGGTCATAAACGATTACGGTGTGATCGCCCTTGGCCTTGTCCATACCGTAAGCCAGAGCAGCTGCGGTTGGTTCGTTGATGATACGTTTTACGTCCAGGCCCGCGATGCGGCCGGCGTCTTTGGTGGCTTGACGCTGGCTGTCGTTGAAGTAGGCCGGAACGGTGATCACCGCTTCGGTCACTGGCTCGCCGAGGTAGTCTTCGGCGGTTTTCTTCATCTTTTTCAGAATTTCAGCCGAGATTTGTGGCGGCGCCATTTTCTGGCCGTTCACTTCTACCCAAGCGTCGCCGTTGTCAGCCTTGGCGATCTTGTAAGGCACCATCTGGATGTCTTTCTGTACGACTTCTTCTTCGAAGCGACGACCGATCAGACGCTTCACCGCGTACAGGGTGTTGTGCGGATTGGTCACTGCCTGGCGCTTGGCGGACTGGCCAACCAGGATTTCGCCATCGTTGGCGTAAGCGATGATCGACGGCGTGGTACGCGCGCCCTCGGCGTTTTCGATAACTTTAGCTACGCCGTTTTCAAGTACGGAGACGCAGGAGTTGGTAGTCCCCAGGTCGATACCGATAATTTTGCCCATGTTCACTCTCCCGAAACTTTGGATTTGGTTGCCGCAGCAGTGGTGGCTAACTGCGGTAGCACTTAAACGCTTGACTTCTAAATGGGGGCCTTACGGCTAATTTCAAGCCTGCTCGTCAATCGACGGCGAAACCGGTGCCGGTGCCTTGCTGACCACGACCATTGCCGGGCGCAGCAGGCGACCATTGAGCTGGTAGCCCTTCTGGAACACTTTCAGCACGCTGTTCGGCTCGACGTCAGCGCTTTCCTGCATGGCCATTGCCTGATGAAGAACGGCGTTGAACGGTTCGCCATGCGGATCGATCGCTTCCAGCTGATAACGCTTCAGGGTGTCCTGGAACATTTTCAGGGTCAGCTCGATGCCTTCGCGCATTGGACGGATGCTTTCGTCGTCCGGATTGGACAACTCAAGGCCACGTTCCAGGCTGTCGATGATCGGCAGCAGGTCGCCGGCGAATTTTTCCAGCGCAAATTTGTGGGCCTTTTCTACATCCTGCTCGGCGCGACGGCGGACGTTCTGCAGATCGGCGGCTACACGCAAAGCCTGATCCTGCGCACCTGCCAGTTGCTCTTCGAGCACTTGCACACGAGCCGCCAGGTCATCACCCGAAGCCTGAGGAGCCTGATCGGCGTCTTGATTTTGCGTATCCACTGTCTGTTCGTCAGCCATAGAATTCTCCTTTCAATATCGTCCGCGAGCTCGACTCGCGCTTCTGCCCAGCTATATGGGGCCGCAAAATCCGGCTTCAAGGGGCTGGATGTGATTAACCCTACAAAAAGCTGTGCATTGGTATTCCTTGCGGCGCTAACGATTTCGTCGGATCAAGCGAATCAAGCTAAGCGAGGGCATTGTCAGCCAGAAACAAAACACTGTATAAATAACCAGACCTAAAGCCTGGGAGCGGCCTCTATGCTGGTGCACCTGTCCGTACATAACTACGCCATCGTTGAACATCTCGATCTCGAACTCGATCGCGGAATGAGCGTGATCACAGGGGAAACCGGCGCCGGCAAATCGATCATGCTCGACGCCCTGGGCCTGACCTTGGGCGATCGTGCTGACAGCGGCGTGGTGCGTCCCGGCGCAGACAAGGCCGATATCCTGGCAACCTTCGACTTGGCTGATATCCCGGAAGCCAGCACCTGGCTGGCCGAGCGCGACCTAGAGAACGACGGTCCGTGCATCCTGCGCCGGGTCATCACAGCCGAAGGACGTTCGCGCGGCTACATCAATGGCACGCCCTGCCCGCTGGGCGACCTCAAGGCGCTGGGCGAGCTGCTGATCGATATCCACAGCCAGCACGAACACCAATCCCTGCTCAAGACCGACACCCACCGCCGCCTGCTCGACGAGTACGCCGGGGCCACCGATCTTGCCCGACAGGTCCAACTGGCTGCCCAGCGCTGGCGCCAGACTCGCCAGGAGCTCGAACGCCTCTCCAATTCCGGCGATGAGCAACGCGCCCGCCATCAACTGCTCAGCTATCAGCTTGAAGAGCTGGAAAACCTTGGCCTTGGCGACAATGAGCTGGAACAGCTGGAACAGGAACACAAGAACCTGACCAATGCCGAAACCTTGCTGGGCATCTGCCGGCAAGTGGTCGAGCAATGCAGCGAAAGTGATTCCGGTAATGTCCTGAATGCCCTCACCGCCAGCCTCAACCGCCTGTCGAGCGTGAACAACTCGATTGGCGCATTAGGTGAAGCCAGCAGCCTGTTGACCAGTGCGCAGATTCAGGTTGAAGAGGCCGTCGGCGAGCTGAACCGCTTCCTTGATAATTTCGATGCCGACCCGGCGCGGCTTCAATATCTGGAAGAACGTCTCGACGCGATTTACACCATGGCGCGCAAACATCGCATTCAACCGACCGAAGTCGCGGAGATGCAACAGCGCCTGCTGGATGAAATCGAAACCCTGAACGCCAACGACGAATCCATCGAGCGCTTGAGCGACGAACTGGCGTCCTATGCCCGTCACTATCAGGAAAAGGCCAGGGAGCTGAGCGACTTGCGCCACCAGGCATCAAACAGCCTGGCCAGCGCCGTGGAACAGGAAATCCAGCGACTGGGCATGCCCGGTGGCCGTTTCACCATCGAGCTACGCCCGAACAGTGGCGATGAATTGCTGCCCAACGGACTTGAACAGGTTGAACTGCTGGTCAGCGCCAACCCTGGCCAGCCTTTAAAAGCCCTGGCGAAGGTGGCATCGGGCGGTGAGCTGTCGCGGATCAGCCTGGCCATTCAGGTGATCACTGCACAAACCTCTCGCGTGCCGACGCTGGTGTTCGACGAAGTGGACGTGGGTATCGGCGGTCCGACTGCCGAGATCGTCGGCCAATTACTGCGTCGACTTGGCGAACGCGGACAGGTGCTGACGGTGACCCACCTGCCACAAGTGGCGGCACAAGGTCATCAGCATTTATTTGTGCACAAGGTTCGCGGGGAGGACGCCACTCGGACTGCCGTCTCCAAATTAAGCAAGAATGATCGTGTCGAAGAAGTCGCCCGGATGCTGGGCGGCATCGATCTGACCAAGGAATCCCTGGCTCACGCCAAGAAAATGGTCGTTACCGCAAAAGTTTAAGCAAATCAGAAAGCACGAAGGCGACCCTGGGGTCGCCTTCGTTCGTTTCGCGAACCAGGTTCGCGCGACATGCTTACTTTTTCTTGCGCACGTACAGCACCAGATTGTGATCAACCATCTCGAAGCCGTACTTATCGACGATGGCTTTCTGCAGGCGCTCGATTTCTTCGTCGAAGAATTCGATCACTTCGCTGGTTTCGACGTTGACCATATGGTCGTGATGCTTGCCGTCGTCCAGCTCGAAGACCGCATGGCCTCCGTCGAAGTTATGCCGCACCACAAGGCCAGCTGCCTCGAACTGGGTCAGTACACGGTAAACCGTGGCCAGACCGACGTCCTCGCCAGCCTCCATCAGCGCCTTATAAACATCTTCAGCACTCATGTGGCGTTGCTCGGCGGAATCGAGCATTTGCAGAATTTTGACCCGTGGCAGGGTCACTTTGAGGCCGGCTTTGCGTAGTTCGCTATTTTCAACCATGGTCAGCTTTCTCGCGATGCTGCTTCGCAGCTTCTCTTAATGCGGGTATGATCGGCGTTTACGTTGTCCCAGCCAAGATAGTGGAAGTCGCCCACCGATGCAAAACACCAAGCTCTTGCTAACCAGTTTCACCTTTGTGGGACTGCTCGCACTCGCCGGTTGTTCATTCCCCGGGGTTTACAAAATCGACATCCAGCAGGGCAATGTCGTCACGCAGGACATGATAGACCAGTTACGCCCGGGAATGACCCGAAAGCAAGTACGGTTTATCATGGGTAACCCTCTGCTGACCGACACGTTCCATGCCGATCGCTGGGATTACCTGTACAGCCTGCAACCAGGGGGCGGTGAACGCCAACAGGAACGCATTAGCGTTATCTTCAACCCAAATGACCAGCTTGTCAGCCTCTCTGGCGATTTCATGCCAGGCGTGAGCCGCGACGAAGCTATTCTCGGCAAGGACAGTGGCACCACAGTCACTGAACCGGCACAAAACGTCGAGAAGCCAAAGCCGGAAAAACCGGTCAAGCCAGGTTCGTTGCTGGATCAGATTCAAAAGGACGTCGACGGTGTAGAAACCGTTCCGGTCCCGACGCCAGAACCACTGGACACCACGCCGCAATAATTTGCGACGCAATAAAAAACCCGGCATGTCCGGGTTTTTTATTGCCTGCACTTTTTGCCATTCACTGATTCCGGGCTTTGGCCTCGGCAGCTTTGGCAGCCCGCAGTCGCCGGACTTCCTTCGGATCAGCCAGTAGCGGCCGGTAAATCTCGATTCGATCGCCCGACTGAACGGCTCGCGTGTCGGGATCGGCAATCACCTTGCCGAAAATCCCCACAGGGCACTCAGCCAAATTCAGCTCGGAAAACTGCTGACCGATGCCGGACTCCAACAATGCGCCACGAATGGTCGTCCCTGCCGGCACCGAGACCGTCAGGAGCACCTGACGATCTACAGCGGCGTACACCACCTCGACCTCGATCATCGCCTCAACCATGCATTTGCTTGGCGCGCTGGCAAAACGCATCCACCAGCGTATTGGCGGCCTGATTGAACAAAGGCCCCAGCGTCGCACGAATAATCGGCCCCGCGTAATCAAATGACAGGTCCAGGCTGATCTTGCAGGCTTTCTCACCCAATGGCTTGAACACCCAGACGCCATGCAATTGGGTGAACGGCCCCTCTTCTAGGTTCATCTCGATCGACTGACCGGGCACCAGGGTATTGCGCGTCACGAAATGCTGGCTGAGCCCGCCTTTAGCCACACCAACGCTGGCGCGCATGTGCTCGGAAGAACTCTCCAGAACCTCGGCCGAGGAACACCACGGCAGGAATTCCGGATACCGCGCCACGTCATTGACCAGGTCATAAAGCGCTTGCGCCGGATACGGCAGCAAGGCTGAACGTGAAATATGTGTCGTCATGTCAGCATCACTTCCAGAGCTGGGCGGCAAACACTACGAGAATGCCGATGGGCGCCACATAGCGCATCAAGAACAAGGACAAAGAGAACAATGCCGGGTTACGGATCGACAGCTCATCACGTACGGCTTCACGCCCCATCACCCAGCCTGCAAACACCACGAAACACAATCCACCGAGTGGCAGCATGATCCGCGAGGTGAAGAAATCGATCACGCCGAAGAAGTCGAGGCCGCCTGCCGCTCCCCATTGGTAGAGGCTGAACCCCCCGCCTTCGTTCACGAAAAACTTGGCTTCCTTCCAGATATTGAAGGAAAACACCGTGCCCAGGCCGACAAACCAGCAGGAGAATGCCAGCCAGAATGTCACCCAGGCACGTCTGATTTTTGTCCGTTCAACCAGATAAGCCACCATTGGCTCAAGCAGGGAAATCGCCGAACTCCAGGCTGCCACTGCCACCAGAACAAAGAACACGACGCCCATCAATTGACCGAAGGCTACGTTGCCGAAGGCAAACGGCAGGCTAACGAACATCAGGCCCGGACCTTCGCTTGGGTTCAGGCCCGCGGCGAACACAATTGGAAACAGCGCCAGGCCGGCCACCAGCGAAACAAAGGTATCGAGCAACGCCACGCCGACGACCGTGCCGGATATCGATGAATTCTTCGGCATGTACGCGCCGTAAATCATGATCGAGCCCACGCCGACACTCAGCGAGAAGAAAGCATGCCCCATCGCTGGCAACAAGCCGTCCATGACCTTTTCCGGGTGGAAGTCGAACATGAAGTGCACGCCCTCCATGAAATGCCCGGTGGTCATGCTGTAGCCCAGCAGTACAAGGACCATCACAAACAGCAACGGCATCATGATCCGCAAGCTGCGCTCAAGCCCGGCCACTACGCCCTTGGCGATCACCACTGCCGACAGCAGCATGAAAATCGTGTGCCAAAGTGTCAGCCGCCACGGATCGGCGATCACCGCGCCAAAGTAAGCGCCCACCTGATCAGGCGTCGCGCCCTGGAAGTCGCCACGGCCCATGTCGATGATGTAATCCAGCGACCAGCCGCCGACCACACTATAGAAAGACAGGATCAGCAACGCCGTGATCATCCCGGCGAATGCGCCCCACGACCACTTGGCGGAATGCCCCGCCTCCACCGCCAGTACCTTCAAGGCATTGGCCGGGCTCTGCCGGGCGCGCCGGCCGATCAGGGTTTCCGCGAGCATGACCGGCACACCGATCAGCGCGATACAGGCCAGGAACATCAGCACGAAGGCGCCGCCGCCATAGACGCCGACCATGTAGGGGAATTTCCAGATACTACCCAAGCCCACGGCCGAACCGGTCGCGGCGAGTATGAAGACCCAGCGGCTAGCCCAACTGCCGTGGACAGAAACCTTGTCTGTCGACATCGTTATCACGCCCAAGCGTTCGAAAAAGAGCGCGCATTGTCCGGGATTCAATCAACCTGCTCAAGCACGCAGCAACACCGTAGCCGACTCGCGTGCAACTCCCTATAATGCCGCCCCTATGGCTAAACAGAAGAAACACCCAACAGGGACCATCGCGCAAAATAAAAAGGCGCGACACGATTACTTCATCGAGCATAAGTTCGAGGCTGGTCTGGTCCTGGCCGGCTGGGAAGTAAAAAGTCTGCGGGCAAGCAAGCTGCAGCTGGTGGACAGCTATGTGCTGCTCAAGGATGGCGAAGCCTGGCTGCTCGGCAGTCACATCACGCCTCTGACGACGGCCAGCACCCACGTCATCGCTGATCCTGTCCGCACCCGTAAACTGCTGCTCAACCGGCGCGAACTCGAGAAGCTCGCTGCTGCGGTACAGCAGAAGGGTTACGCCTGCGTGTGCCTGTCCTGGTATTGGAGCAAGCACATGGTCAAGTGCGAGATCGCACTGGGCAAGGGCAAGAAGGAATACGACAAGCGCGATACCGAGCGCGAACGTGACGCCGGTCGCGAGTTGCAGCGCGCGGTGCGTAACAAGGGCAAGGAAGACTGATCTTCCTGCCTGAGTTTATCAGCGCCAGTGAAAGGATCGCAGCCTTCGGCAGCTCCTACAGGGTCAAGTAAACCTTTGTAGGAGCTTCCGAAGGCTGCGATCTTTTGCGTTTAAATCGATCACATCCCCTTGCGCCTCTCCGCCCGAGCTACGCGTTGCACTTCCTGGCGCACCTCCTCCAGCACCTCCTGCACATACAGAATGTGTCGGCTGGAGACTTCCCGCGCCTGTTCCGCCCGCCCCTCGATAATCGCCTGATACAACTCTCGGTGCTGCGTGATCAGCATGTCGCGGGTTTCAGTGCGCTGCTTGTACATGCCGCCGATGTTGGTCACCACGTTACGCTTGAGCAAATCAAACAGCCCGCGAATGGTGTGCAGCAACACCGCGTTATGGCTGGCCTCGGCGATTGCCAGATGGAATTTCGCATCCGCCGCGCCCTCTTCCGCCCGGCTCACCTCATCGTGACGCGAATAGCAGTCCTGCAACTCGTTGAAGGCAGCGGTCAGCCGCTCGCGGTCGACGTCCGTGGCACGCAATGCCGCGTAATAGGCACAAGACGCCTCCAAGGTGTGCCGGAATTCCAACAGGTCGCGCTGAGCCTCGGGATTACTCTCCAGCAATTGCAGTAGCGGATCACTGAACGTCGTGCCCAACGACTCCACCACATAATTGCCGCCGCCCTGCCGACTGACCAGCAAGCCCTTGGCCGTCAGCTTTTGAATGGCCTCACGCAGCGAGGGGCGCGAGACGCCGAACTGCTCGGCCAGCGCACGCTCTGCCGGCAAGCGCTCGCCAGCTTTCAACGTGCCCTCGAGGATCATGCCCTCAAGCTGCTCGACAATATCGTCAGACAAACGGCGCTGACGAATCTGATCAAACCCCATAACTCACCTTCTCCACGATCCGACGGCGCGCCGGCGCTCTATTCTGGCCCATTGCCGCGGCATCAGCACCTGCCAAACAGCACTTGCTCAAACACAGCACCCACCTTGGCGGACCTCGTATTCGACAAAAGTTTTAGGGCGGCAAATTGACACACCGCCTACAAGGCTTTTACCCTAGCCAACAGCGATTGTAAATTGGTATTACCAATTAACCAAGAACGCTGATCAGTGCCTGACCAACAACAATTAGGGGCCACCCCATATGCAAACCTGGCAACAGCTCTACAGCCCGCTCGGCAGCCTCGGTTTATCCGCGCTCGCGGCCGTCATTCCCATCGTGTTTTTCTTCCTGGCCCTGGCCGTGTTCCGTCTCAAAGGACACGTCGCCGGCAGCATCACGCTGGCCTTGTCGATCCTGGTCGCAATCTTTGCCTTCCAGATGCCGGTCGACATGGCCTTCGCCGCAGCGGGCTATGGCTTCGCTTATGGCCTGTGGCCGATTGCGTGGATCATCGTGGCGGCGGTTTTCCTCTACAAACTGACGGTCAAGAGTGGCCAGTTCGAAGTGATCCGCAGCTCGGTGCTGTCGATTACCGACGACCAGCGCCTGCAAGTGTTGCTGATCGGTTTCTGCTTCGGTGCCTTCCTCGAAGGTGCGGCCGGTTTTGGTGCACCCGTGGCAATCACTGCCGCGTTGCTGGTGGGCTTGGGCTTCAACCCGCTATACGCCGCAGGCCTGTGCCTGATCGCGAACACCGCGCCAGTAGCCTTCGGCGCCTTGGGGATTCCGATCATCGTCGCCGGGCAAGTCACCGGCATCGACGCGTTCAAGATTGGCGCCATGACCGGTCGCCAACTGCCGCTGCTGTCGCTGTTCGTACCATTCTGGCTGGTGTTCATGATGGATGGCCTGCGCGGCGTCCGTGAAACCTGGCCGGCAGCGTTGGTCGCCGGCTTGAGCTTCGCCGTGACCCAATACTTCACCTCGAACTTCATCGGCCCTGAGCTGCCGGACATCACCTCGGCTCTGGCCAGCCTGATCTCCCTGACCTTGTTCCTGAAAGTCTGGCAGCCGAAACGCGCCGCCGGCCAGCACATTGCCGGTGCCGTCTCGGCCTCCGTAGTTACCGCCAGCGCCGGTGGTTTCGGCCAGAAACGCAGCACCGTGGCATCGCCTTACAGTCTCGGGGAAATCTTCAAAGCCTGGTCGCCGTTCCTGATCCTGACCGTACTGGTCACCATCTGGACCCTGAAACCGTTCAAGGCGATGTTTGCCGCCGGCGGTTCGATGTACAGCTTCGTGTTCAACTTCGCCATCCCGCACCTGGACCAGATGGTGATCAAGGTCGCGCCGATTGTGGCTAACCCGACTGCCATTCCGGCGGTGTTCAAGCTCGACCCGATTTCCGCGACCGGCACGGCGATTTTCTTCTCCGCACTGATCTCGATGCTGGTGTTGAAGATCAATCTCAAAACTGGTCTTACCACTTTGAGAGAGACCTTCTACGAACTGCGCTGGCCGATTCTCTCCATCGGCATGGTGCTGGCGTTCGCCTTCGTCACCAACTACTCGGGCATGTCTTCGACTATGGCCCTGGTGCTGGCCGGCACTGGCGCAGCGTTCCCGTTCTTCTCGCCGTTCCTCGGTTGGCTGGGCGTGTTCCTGACCGGTTCCGATACCTCGTCCAACGCGCTGTTCAGTTCGCTGCAAGCCACTACCGCCCACCAAATCGGTGTCAACGACACCTTGCTGGTGGCGGCGAACACCAGCGGTGGTGTGACCGGCAAGATGATCTCACCACAATCGATCGCCGTGGCCTGCGCCGCGACCGGGCTGGTGGGCAAGGAATCGGACCTGTTCCGCTTCACCCTCAAGCACAGCCTGTTCTTCGCAACCATTGTCGGCCTGATCACATTGGCCCAGGCCTACTGGTTCACCGGCATGCTGGTGCACTAAGGGCTACAACCGACACGGAAAAAACCGACGCCGGACGACGATTCCGGCGTCAGCTATTCACAACCCGGTCTGTAAGGCTGCTGAAAGGATCTCACTCTATATTCAGCAGCCTCAGCGGACGGATAACCGGGACAACCCGGAGACACGCCTGATGAGCGAGCTTTTTTACAACGCCGTGCCGAATGCGACCCGTGTCGCCCCGCCACTGCCCGGGCCTCGGCAATACCCCAATGAGAAACCGCAACGGGTGTACCTGTTCGGAACCTGCGTCGTGGACTTGTTCTACCCGCAAGCCGGAATGGACGCGATCCATTTGCTGGAACGCGAAGGCATCCGTGTCGAGTATCCGCAAGGACAAAGCTGCTGCGGGCAACCGGCCTACACCTCCGGTTATACCGAGCAGGCCAGGACCGTGGCGCGCTCGCAACTGGCGTTGTTCGCCGAGGATTATCCGGTGGTGGTGCCGTCGGGTTCCTGCGCCGGCATGTTGCGCGAGCACTATGCCGACTTGTTCAAGGACGAGCCGGACACCTTGAAACAGGTCCAGGCGCTGGCTGCCCGGACTTATGAGTTGGCCGAATTCCTGTTGTTTGTCTGCAAGGTGCAGCTCAGGGACAATGGTGAACCGGTAAAGGTAGCGTTGCATACGTCATGCTCGGCACGCCGTGAAATGAACACCCACCTGCACGGCCGCGAATTGTTGGCGCAGTTGAGCAACGTGGAGCGCGTCGACCACAGCCATGAAAGTGAATGCTGTGGCTTTGGTGGGACTTTCAGCGTCCGTATGCCGGACATTTCCGGCGCGATGGTGGCTGACAAGACCCGGTCGTTGAAGGAATCCGGTGCGCACAAGGTACTCAGTGCCGACTGCGGTTGCCTGATGAACATCAATGGCTCGCTGGAAAAACAGCAGGAAGCGTTACGCGGTCAGCATCTGGCCAGCTTCCTCTGGCAGCGTACCGGAGGTGCCCAATGAGCGCCCCCGAGATTATTCCTACGGTCGCCGTGGAAGAAGATTTCCGCACCCGGGCTCACGAAGCCTTGGGTGATGCGCAATTGCGAGGCAACTTCCGCAAGGCGATGGATTCATTGATGACCAAGCGGGCAGCGGCTTTCAGCGATGCCCACGAAAGAGAACATTTGCGCGCGCTGGGCAATGCTGTCCGCGCCCGTGCGTTATCCAAGTTGCCCGAGCTGCTCGAACAACTTGAACAGAACCTGACCCGCAACGGTGTGACAGTGCACTGGGCGGAAACGGTGGACGAGGCCAATGGCATCGTCCTCTCGATCATCCGCGCTCACGAGGGGCGGCAAGTGATCAAGGGTAAATCGATGGTCAGCGAAGAAATGGAAATGAACCATGTCCTCGCTGAACAGGGCATTGAATGCCTGGAATCGGACATGGGCGAGTACATCGTCCAGCTCGACCACGAGAAGCCTTCACACATAATCATGCCGGCGATCCACAAGAACGCCGGTCAGGTCGCGTCCTTGTTCCACGACAAACTTGGCGTGGAATACACAAAGGACGTAGACCAACTCATTCAGATCGGTCGCAGGGTCCTGCGGCAGAAATTCTTTGAAGCGGACATCGGCGTCTCCGGTGTCAACTTCGCCGTGGCCGAAACCGGCACCCTGCTGCTGGTGGAAAACGAAGGCAACGGCCGCATGACCACCACGGTTCCGCCCGTGCATATTGCCGTCACCGGTATCGAAAAAGTCGTGGAAAACCTGCGCGACGTGGTGCCGCTGCTGTCGCTGCTGACCCGCTCGGCCTTGGGCATTCCGATCACCACCTACGTCAACATGATCTCCGGCCCGCGCAAGGAGCATGAACTCGACGGCCCGCGGGAAGTGCACCTGGTACTGCTCGACAATGGCCGCAGCCAGGCCTTTGCCGATAGCGAATTACGTCAGACTCTGAACTGTATTCGCTGCGGCGCCTGTATGAATCATTGCCCTGTGTACACCCGAATCGGCGGCCACGCCTATGGGGAGGTTTACCCCGGCCCTATCGGAAAAATCATCACCCCGCACATGGTCGGCCTGGCCAAAGTCCCGGATCACCCGAGCGCCTCTTCGCTGTGCGGTGCCTGCGGCGAAGTATGCCCGGTGAAAATCCCGATTCCTTCGTTGCTGCGCCGTTTGCGCGAAGAGAACGTCAAAGCGCCGGACAGTAAAGATCAGGTGATGCGCGGCCAGGGCAGCAAGTATTCGCGCAAAGAGCGTTTCATCTGGAACGCCTGGGCCAGGCTCAACAGTTCACCGACGCTGTATCGCCTGTTCGGTCTGGCCGCGACGCGCCTGCGTGCACTGACACCCAGCAATGTCGGCCCGTGGACGCAAAACCACAGCGCGCCGAAACCCGCTGCCCGCTCATTGCATGACATGGCCCGCGAGCATCTGGCCAAACAGGGAGATCGTTAATGGGCGCCAAGCAAAATATCCTCGCCAAACTGCGCAAAAGCCTGACAGGCACCACACCGGTGGCTGACAACTTTGATGTCGATCTGGTGACCCAGCCTTACACCTACACGCCGGAACAACGCATCCCGCAACTGCGCAAACTGATGGAAGCGGTGCACACGGAAATCCATCTGACCTCGGGTGACGGTTGGCCTGAACTGCTCGGGCAGTTGCTCAAGGATCGCCAGTTACCGAGTCTGTTGATCGCGCCGAGCACACCTCACGGGCAGCGTGTCGCACAGTATTGGGAGAACAATCCCGACCTGCCGACGCTCAAGGCCTATGACCGTCCGATCGAGGAATGGAAAGCCGAGCTGTTCAACGACACCCCGGCGAGCCTGACCACAACCCTCGGCGCAATCGCCGCGACCGGTAGCCTGATCATCTGGCCGACGCGGGAAGAGCCGCGCATGATGAGCCTCGCGCCACCGGTGCATTTCGCTCTGCTGAAGGCCAGTGAAATTCGCGACAACTTTTATCAGGTGCAGCAGGAGTTCGAATGGGCGCAAGGCATGCCGACCAACGCCTTGCTGGTATCAGGCCCGTCGAAAACTGCTGACATTGAACAAGTGCTGGCCTACGGCGCCCACGGTCCGAAAGACCTGGTGGTGCTGATTCTGGAGGACCAATGAGTCTACCGGCCGCTTTCCTGCGTGATGCGCAGCAACTGATTCCACCGGAGCGGCGTTTCGACGATCCGCTGTCGACGTTAGCCTTCGGCACCGACGCCAGTTTCTATCGGCTGATTCCGCAACTGGTGATCCGCGTCGAATCCGAAGATGAAGTGGTGGCGCTGTTGAAACTGGCACAGCGCGATCAGGTGCCGGTGACCTTCCGCGCCGCCGGCACCAGCCTCTCCGGCCAGGCCATCAGCGACTCAGTGCTGATCGTACTGGGGGATAATTGGAACGGTCGCGAAATCCGTGGCCAAGGCACGCAGATTCGTCTGCAACCCGGCGTGATCGGCGCGCAGGCCAATGCCTGGCTGGCGCCGTTCGGGCGCAAGATCGGTCCGGACCCGGCCTCGATCAACGCCTGCAAAATCGGCGGCATCGTCGCCAACAACGCGAGCGGAATGTGCTGCGGCACGGCGCAAAATACCTATCACACCCTGGCCGGCATTCGACTGGTGCTGGCTGATGGCAGCCGTCTCGATACCGAAGATGCTTCCAGTGTCGCGGCTTTTCGCCAAAGCCATGGTGAGCTGCTGGAACGTCTGGCGACATTGGGCCGCGAGACGCGGGCAAACGCTGAACTCGCCGCCAAAATTCGCCACAAATACCGTCTGAAAAATACCACCGGCCTGTCACTCAACGCCCTGGTGGATTACGACGAGCCTGTGGATATCTTGAGCCACTTGTTGGTGGGTTCCGAAGGTACTCTTGGTTTCATCAGTGCGGTGACTTACGACACGGTGATCGACCACCCGAACAAAGCCTCGGCGTTGATCGTGTTCCCCGACGTCGAGACGTGCTGCAACGCAGTCACCGTGCTGAAAAGCCAACCGGTGTCCGCCGTGGAACTGCTGGACCGCCGCAGCCTGCGCTCGGTACAAAGCAAACCCGGCATGCCCGCTTTCGTACAGCATCTGTCGAACAATGCCTGCGCCTTGCTGATCGAATCCCGCGCGGCGTCGTCCACATTACTGCACGAACAACTGGTGCAGATCATGGCGTCACTGGCGTCTTTCACGGTGGAGAAGCAAGTCGACTTCACTGAAGACCCGCTGGAAAACGCCCGGCTCTGGGCAATCCGCAAGGACACCTTCCCCGCCGTTGGCGCAGTGCGCAAAACCGGGACCACGGTGATCATCGAAGACGTGACCTTCCCGGTGGAACAACTGGCCATCGGTGTGAACCGGTTGATCGAGTTATTCGACAAACATCACTACGACGAGGCGATCCTTTTCGGACACGCTCTGGAAGGCAATCTGCACTTCGTCTTCACCCAAGGTTTCAACAACCCGGAAGAAGTCGCACGCTACCAGGCGTTCATGGATGACGTCGCGCAGTTGGTCGCGGTGGAATTCGGCGGTTCGCTCAAGGCTGAACACGGCACCGGGCGCAACATGGCGCCTTTTGTCGAGCTGGAATGGGGCAGCGACGCCTACCAGTTGATGTGGCAGCTCAAACGACTGCTCGACCCCAACGGCATTCTCAACCCGGACGTGGTGCTCAGCGAAGACCCGCAGATCCATCTCAAGCATCTCAAGCCGCTGCCGGCCGCCGACGAGATTGTGGATAAGTGCATCGAATGCGGCTTCTGCGAACCTGTCTGCCCGTCGAAAGGACTGACCCTGAGCCCGCGCCAGCGCATTGTGATCTGGCGTGACATCCAGGCGAAGAAGCGCGCCGGGGTCGATACCCGCGAGCTAGAAGCTGCATACGAATACCAAGGCATCGACACCTGTGCCGCGACCGGTCTGTGTGCGCAACGCTGCCCCGTGGGAATCAATACCGGCGAGTTGGTGAAAAAGCTTCGCGGCCAGCACGCCACTCACACGAAAACCGCCAACTGGCTGGAAGGCAATTTCGCCACGGCGTTGCAGGGCGCGCGTTTCACCCTGCACGTCGCCAATGGTGCGCGGATGTTGCTGGGCGCACCACGATTGGCGAAGTTATCGGCGACGTTGACGCGCTTGTCCAAAGGTCAGGTCCCACAGTGGACCAACGCCATGCCACAACCGGAAAAAGCCATCCGTTTCAGTCCCACGGTGACCGATGAGCGCCCGCGCGTGGTCTATCTGGCCGCGTGTGTTTCACGCGCCATGGGCCCGGCGGCCGGCGACAAGGAGCAAATGTCGCTGTACGACAAAACCCGGGGGCTGCTGGAAAAGGCCGGTTATCAGGTGGTCTTCCCGGACAATCTGGACAACCTCTGCTGCGGCCAGCCGTTCGCTTCCAAAGGCTATGCCGAACAGGCCGAACACAAACGCCAGGAATTGATCGGCGCTCTGCTCCACGCCAGCCGTGGCGGGCTCGATCCGATCTACTGCGACACCAGCCCCTGCACCCTGCGCCTGACGCAAGATCTGGGCGATGTGCGCCTGGACCTCTACGACCCGGTGCGTTTCATCCGGACGCATCTGATGGATCGACTGGACTTCACCCCGCAGGACACGCCGATTGCGGTGCATGTCACGTGCAGCACCCAGCACCTTGGCGAAAGCCAGGCGCTGATCGATCTGGCGCGCAAGTGCAGCAACAACGTGGTCATCCCCGAAGGCATTCACTGCTGCGGTTTTGCCGGCGACAAGGGCTTCACCACGCCGGAACTGAACGCGCACTCACTGCGCACCTTGAAAGACGCGGTGCAGTATTGCAGCGAAGGTATTTCCACCAGCCGCACCTGTGAAATTGGCCTGAGCCAGCACGGCGGGATCGATTATCACGGGCTGGTGTATCTGGTGGATCGGGTGACGCAAGCTCGCCCGGCTTAAGGGCGAGGGATTGAAAAGGGGCATTTTTTGCCCCTTTTTACTCTGCATCGTCATCATCCACCTGCAAAAAAAAACCGAATTCCTGCGCGCGGCTATAGTCATTTATCTAGGCCCTTTGAAAAGGGCTTATAACCACCTCGGCCAGCGGCCCCCTTTACCGGCAGCACCGAGCCCTCATGCGCAAGGAGATACTCATGAAGCACTCTGCAATTGCTGGATTGTTCATCGCTGCAGCAATGTTGGCGTCGCCGGTGTTTGCGGCGGATAAGGATCTGTGTGCCGCGAATATTCAACAAATAAGCGATTTCGTGGACAGTGCGCCCTCCCTCCCTGAAGGCACAATGGACACCGTAAAAGCTGCACTGACCAAAGCGAAAGCCTCTCAGGCAGCCGGGAACGATAAGGATTGCGTCGAAGTCACCTCCGGCATCATCACCAAAATGCAAATTCGTAACCCAACCCGGAACTGATCCCTGGCAGGGCCAACCTTCGGGTTGGCCTTCCGCGCCACATTGACGTAGACTGTGCAGGCTTGTTGCTCATCTGATTCACGAGCAATGAGTTCGGGGCCGTTTAGGATTCGACGCCGGTTGCGAAACTTTAGGTGCATGCCGAGTTGGTAACAGAACTCGTAAATCCACTGTTGCAACTACTTATAGTTGCCAATGACAAATACTACGGGGAAGAATCTATCGCTGCGTAAGCAGCCTTAGACCTTTACCTTCTGGTACCTTCGGGTCCAGCAATCACCAGGGGATGTCTGTAAACCCAAAGTGATTGTCATATAGAACAGAATCGCCGTGCAGTACGTTGTGGACGAAGCGGCTAAAACTTACACAACTCGCCCAAAGCACCCTGCCCGTCGGGTCGCTGAGGGTTAACTTAATAGACACGGCTACGCATGTAGTACCGACAGCGGAGTACTGGCGGACGGGGGTTCAAATCCCCCCGGCTCCACCAAATAGAAAAAAGACGTCCTCGGACGTCTTTTTTTATGCCTGAAATTCAGCAAAACCTCAGCATTCATGTTCCGCGATTCCGCCCGCAACACTACCGCTCAGGATACGCAGCAAAATCCGTGTAACCCCTTTCCCCACGCCGGGTGTAATACGTTGATCGGTCCGCTTCCGCCAACGGCCAGTCATGCTTGAGGCGCGCGGCCAGGTCCGGGTTTGCGATGTAGGGTCTGCCGAAGGCGATCAGGTCGACTAACCCGGTGTCGAGCGCATCCTGCGCGCTCTGGCGGTCAGTGAATCCGCCGCACCAGATGATTTTGCCGGGAAACGCCGCTCGGACCTTGGCCAGCAGGGCGTGGTCGAGGTGGCGCGATTTGAACTCGGCAACCTCCATATTCGCTTCCGGCATCAGTTCGTAGACCAGATGCAGGTAGGCGACGCCGAGGCGCCCCAATTTATCGGCAACGTACAGCAAGGTTTCCTCGGTCAGAGGATTCGCTGGAATACCGTTGAACTTGCCGAACGGTGACAGGCGGACACCCACGCGTCCAGGCCCCAACTCACGCAATGCCGCTTCAACGACTTCCATCAGGAAGCGTGTACGGTTTTCTACGCTGCCGCCGCCGAAGCAATCGGTGCGCGTGTTGAGTACCGAGTTCATGAACTGCTCGAACAGATAACCGTTGGCTGCGTGGATTTCGACTCCGTCAAATCCAGCCTCCCGCGCCTGGACACAGGCTTGGGTAACGGTGCCGACCAAGGCAAACACTTCTTCCGTCCTCAGGCGTCTTGGCTGGCCTGCGGGCATATAGCCCAACGTGCCATCCGGGCCGTGGGCAAACACCTGCGAATCCGCCCTTTCCTCGGTAACGCCCCAGGGCGCTTCGCTGTTGGGCATGAGCGATGGATGGGCCATTCTGCCGACGTGCCAGAGTTGCGAGAATATCGTGCCTCCTTTGCGGTGAACCTCATCGTTCACCAGACGCCAGCCCTGCCGCTGGTCTTGCGTGTAGATACCGGGCGTCATCGCGTAGCCGTTGCTGGATGGCGCAACGTCAGTTGCCTCGGTCACGATCAGGCCGGCGCTGGCCCGCCGCCCGTAGTAGGTGGCCATCAACTCATTCGGGATGTCCCCCTCGGACGTCCGTGTGCGAGTCATCGGCGCCATGACGATGCGGTTCGTCAGCGCAACGGTGCCGCCAACCAATTGGGAATCAAACAGGTCTATCATGGATTTTCCTTCAGGTCGGTTCGGAACGAATCGGAAGGAAAATGTACTTTTCGATAGTCGCCCCCTCTACACACCGTTTGGTCAGTAATCACAAATGAAGACGATCAATAGACTCCCCGGCTTGCCAGTCGAACGTGCGCTAGGTGTCCTTTCCGGACGCTGGAAAGCGGTCATCCTTCATGTGCTGCTGGACGGCCCGCAACGCACCTGTGATCTGGAAAAGCGCATAGCCGGTATTACCCAGAAGGTGTTGATTGAGCAACTGCGAGCGCTTGAGGAACATGGAATGGTCAGCCGGCAACCCAGCGCCGTGGACCGCCAGGGCATCGAATACCTGCTCACCCCGCTTGGCGAAAGCCTGCGGCCCATCCTGGATTCTCTGATCGAATGGGGTAGCCATCACGCCACGGCGCTCGACGACGCCGACAGGCTGCTGCCATGCGAAGCTGTCGTTCGAGATCGCACTGCCTGACCGAGCCCGCATGCCCTCGGATCTATGCACCCAGTTGCTGCGCAAGTTCCGCCGAGCGCAGGGCCGCCGCCGTCAGCGCCCTCTCCACCAGTGCTTCAAACCCACCCGCCTGGAAGGACTTGATCGCGGCCTCCGTGGTCCCTCCTGGCGACGTCACCCGGCGGCGCAATTCACAGACGTCGACATCGCTGCCCAGCGCCATGTGAGCAGCGCCTATCGCAGTGTGCAGTGTCAGTTGCGCAGCCGTTTCCCGAGTTAGCCCGAGCTGTTCCCCGGCGCGGGTCATGGCTTCGATCAACAGAAAGAAATACGCCGGCCCGCTGCCGGACACGGCCGTCACGGCATCGAGTTGACGCTCCTCCTCAAGCCACACTGCCAGGCCGACGGCCGACAACAATTGCTCGGCGTCGCTGCGTTGCCTGGCACTCACAAAGGCATTGGCATACAGCCCGCTGACTCCCTGACGCATCACCGCCGGTGTGTTCGGCATGCAGCGCACGACAGGCCGGTCGCCCAGCCATCCGGCGAGACTGGCGCAGGTTATGCCGGCGGCGACCGACACCACCAATTGCTGAGGCAGAAGGTGTGGGCGCAATGCTGCGCAGACCGACTTGATCACTTGCGGCTTGACCGCCAGCACCACCACATCGGTACCCTCGATGGCGTCGGCGTTGTCGGCAAAGGTGTGGATGCCCTGATCGGCACGGATCTGCGCGCGTTTTTCCGGCCTCGGGCAACTGGCGCGGATGAATGAGGCGTCCAGCCCTTGCGCCCGCAGGCCGCCAATCAGGCTGGCGGCCATGTTGCCGGCGCCGATGAAGGCAATTCGGCTATTGCTCATGGGGTTTCCCGTCAACGCAGCTGATTGAATACGCGCTCGATACAGGTCAAACCCCACTCAAGTTCGTCGAGGGTGATACAAAGCGGTGGCGCCACACGCAAGACATTTTCGTGGGTCTCACGGGTCAGTACGCCTTCGCGCAGCAGCGCCTCGCAGTAAGGTTTCGCCGGGCGATTCAACTCGATACCGACCCACAAGCCGCGACCACGCACCTCTTGAATCGCCGGATAGTTGAAACCTTGCAGACGACTTTTCAGGTGGTCACCCAGACGCGCACTGTTTTCAATCAGGCCCTCTTCGTCCAACACCTTCAAGGCCTCAAGTCCAATGGCCGCTGCCAGCGGATTGCCGCCGAACGTCGAGCCGTGGCTGCCGGGGTCGAACTGATCGAGAATCTCACGCCCGGCGACAAACGCCGACACCGGCATGATTCCGCCGCCCAGGGCCTTGCCGAGAATCAACGCATCGGGACGGATCTCTTCGTGCTCGAAGGCGAACCACTTGCCAGTGCGCCCGAGGCCAGACTGAATTTCGTCGAGGATCAGCAGCGTATTGGTCTCATCACACAGCTTGCGCAACTCGCGCAGGAAACCCGCAGGCGGCACACGAATGCCCGCCTCGCCCTGAATTGGCTCGATCAGCACGGCACAGGTTCGTTCGGTGATAGCATCGCGAAAACTGGCGATGTCGCCAAAGCGCGCCTGTTTGAAGCCGTCACAAAACGGACCGAAGTCGGCCTTGTAGGATGGCTCGGAAGAGAAGCCGACGATGGTCGACGTACGGCCATGGAAGTTGTTGTCCGCGACCACGATTTCCGCGCGATTGGCTTCGATGCCCTTGACCCGGTAACCCCAGCGCCGCGCCGCTTTGATCGCTGTTTCGACAGCTTCGGCGCCGCTATTCATCGGCAATGCGCCGGAGAATCCGGTCACCCGCGACAGCTCTTCCAGAAAGGTACCCAGCGGCTGGCTGTAGAAGGCCCGGGACACCACGCTGATCTTATCGATCTGAGCCACCGCCGCCTGTCGAATACGCGGATGCACGTGACCGTGACTGACCGCCGAATACGCCGACATCATGTCCAGGTAGCGCGTGCCATTTTCATCGGTTGCCCAAACGCCTTCACCTTGAACCAGCACCACCGGCAGCGGTGAATAGTTATTGGCACAGAAGCGGTTTTCCAGCTCGATCGTATCTACAGAGTTCATCGTTGACTTCCCGAAACATTGAATGCGGATGCGGTGCCTTCAGGCACCCAAAAGCTTGCCGGTACGGATCGGCACCGGGCCGGAAACCCGCCCCAGCGGATCACCCGGTTTGACGTAGCGAATCTCGCGGCGCATGTAGAGCACGCCGGTGTTGTGGCTGCAGAGGGTGGTCGTTTCGCCGCTCGAAGGGTCAACGATGTCGAACAGCGCCTGACCGGCCTGAACATGGCTGCCAACCGGAACGCGATGCACGAGAATGCCGGCCGTGCGGGCATAAAATTGTTCGCTGCCGGACAACGGCGTGGCCGGATTGAGCAACGGCGGCAGGGGCGACGGCGTACCGTCGATGGCGCCGCGATGGATCAGGTACTCAATGATCGCGGCAGCGTCCTGCTCGGCCAGTTCATAGGAAACGTCACGCTGCCCACGGTGTTCCACCGTCACGGCGATCGTGCCATTGGGAATCGGCAATGCTTCACCGACGCGTGCTTGCAGGCTCGTCCACAGCAGGCACAACGCTTCATCGAAGGAGTAACCCTGTGAGTCGTTGGCCAACAGCGAAACCTGCGCGCCCAGGTAACGCGACAACGGTTCCACTTCGTTCCAGATCTCTTCGCCGGTGTACAGGTGCATAGCCGCTTCACGGGAGCAATGCAGATCGAGCACCACGTCGGCATCGTGAGCCAGCAACATCAACGTACGTTGCAACGAGGTGTATTCATCCACAGGGTCCCAGGCCGTCAGACACTCGCGCCAAGCTGTGCGAATCACTTCGAGGTTGTGGTTGATGTCCTGCCCCAAGAGACCTTCGACTTTCTGCGCGATCTCCTGATGATGAACCGGAAAATGGCGGTTGTAGTTGCGCCCACTGCCCAACTCGAAACGTCCACTCAGCGCCCCCATGACGTACTGGCTCAGCCCCGGCGGATTGGCCACGGCCACCAGAACGATTTCGTCCTTCAGCCGGTTGGCTTTTTCCAGGGCGACCAGGTGGCGGCGCAGGAGTGTCGCCACCAACATGGCGGGGATTTCATCAGCGTGCAGCGCGGCCTGGATGTAAATCTTGCGGCCCTGTCCGGTCGGTCCGTAATGCTCGCTGTCGATGTGCCTGCTGCTGCCGTGTGTCGCCTGAAGCAGTGGGTGTTCGCGATGTTCCATAAGGTAAAACTCTCGAGTTCAAAAGTAGGACGGCCACTGGGTCAATCATAAAGAGAGGCTCTAAATCGCCGTAAGGGCGGTCCCGGCTATCCCGATCGGTCAAATCGATCAGGCAGAGAAAAATGGTTCATCACCACTGGCGACACCACCGTCAGCCAGCGGCGAAAACGCTGATGACGGCGGCATCGGCAGCGACTACCAAAGGGCCAGGGTGTAGCCGAGGATGAGGCGGTTTTCGTTGGTGTCGTTGTAGTAGTTGCCGTTGTTCTGCGCGTTGCGCCAGCGCACCGACACACCTTTCAGCGGCCCGCCCTGCACGGCGTAGGAGATGTCGAGATCGCGTTCCCACTCACGGCCCTCGCCAGCGAAGCCGATGATTTCGGCTTGGTCGCCTTTGGCGTAGCGCGTGGAGAACAGCAGACCCGGCACACCGAGTGCGGCGAAGTCGTAGTCATAGCGCGCATGCCAGGCACGCTCATTGGTTTGCGAGAAGTTGCCCAATTGATACTCGGTGAAGAGGTACGTGACCGCGCCGTCGACATAGGTAAACGGCGTGCTGCCCATCTGCTTCTGATAACCGCCGCCGATGCTGTGCCCGTTCCAGTTCCAGGTCAGGCGTGTGCTCAGGGCTCGGTTGTCGACCTTGCCGGCCAGACCGGAACCATCCTTGTCGGCATCGAAGTAACGCACGTCGGTTTTCACCGTCCCGGCACCGAGGGCAAAGCTGTTTTTCAGGCCGACATACTGTTGGCCATAGAGGTTTTCCAGTTGAGCGTAGTGGTAGCTCACGACGGTGTTCGGGGTGAGCTTGTAGTCACCGCCCGCGTAGCGGAACTGGTCGCTGGTGGCGCTTTTGTAAGCCTTGTTCTGCGCCGTCAGACGCATGTCTTCGTAGTCGGTCGAGTCCCGCTCCTTGAACTGATCGAGCTGGCCGAGGCTGACTGTCAGGTCCTTGATGTCGCTGGAAATGAGCTGAGCACCGTTGAACGATTGCGGGAACAGGCGACTGGTGTTGGGTTGCAGAGTAGGCAGGTTCGGCACCAGATAACCCAGGCGCAATTCGCTCTTGGCCAGACGCGCCTTGCCGGTCACGCCGAGCTTGGAATAGTCATCGTAGGCACGTTTGTCGCTGCCGCGATTCAGCAAGCCTGTACCGGAACGATCAGGACTGGAGTCGAGCTTGATCCCCAGCATGCCGACAGTGTCCACACCAAAACCCACGACGCCCTCGGTAAACCCGGACTTCACATCGAGGGTAAAACCTTGCGCCCACTCTTCACGCTTGGACTGGGTGGACTCTTCGCGATAGTCACGATTGAAGTAGTAGTTCTTCATGTCCAGCGTTGCACTGCTGTCCTTGAAGAAATCAGCCTGGGCCATGCCCGGGATGCAGCCGGTACCGACGACGCTCAAGCCGGTCATTAATTGAGTCAGGGATTTTTTCATGTTGTTAGCTCCTGGCAGATCAATGGTTGAGGGAGTGTTTTTGTTGTTTTTCAGGCATGGCTTCGCCGTTCGCGCAAATCATTGATTTGCGCGTCGGTGTCGCGTTTGCCTGGTTAGATCACGACTTAAAGCACTGCGGGGACGGGGCTGGGTCGTATGCGATAACCGCCGCCTTCAAGTTTTTCCAGAGGGCTGGCCGCGGCCAGCAGTTTTCGCGTGTAAGGGTGTTGCGGGCGATCGAAGATCTCATCGCGCGCGCCCATCTCGACCACTTTGCCCTGACTCATCACCGCGACCCGATGGGCAATGCGCTCGACCGCCGCCAGGTCGTGGGAGATGAACAGACAGGCAAAGCCGTACTGCGCCTGTAGCCGCTCGAACAGCTCGAGAATCTGTTTCTGGATGGTCATGTCCAGCGCCGAAATCGGTTCGTCAGCGATCACCAATCGAGGGTGCCGCACTAACGCACGCCCAATCGCGACGCGCTGGCGCTGACCACCCGAAAGCTGATGCGGGAAACGGTCGACGAAGTGATCGGCCAGACCGACATCGATCAAGGTTTTGCGTACGCGTTCACGCCGTTGTTCCGCGTTGAGGCTGTGCTCGTGACGCAGAGGCTCGGCGAGGATTTCGCCGATTTTCATCCGTGGATCGAGGGAGGAAAACGGATCCTGGAAAATCATCTGGCATTGCAGGCGATGTTCGCGGTTGCCCTTCTTGAGGATATCGACCCCTTCAAAACGAATGGCCCCTTCACACGGATTGACCAACCCGACCACCGCACGGCCGAGGGTGGTCTTGCCCGAACCGCTGCCACCCACCAGCGCCAGGGTTTCACCCGGTGCGATGGTCAGGCTGGCCGAATGCACGACTCGCTTGTATTGGCTGCGCCCCCAAAAACTGCGCGGCCCCGGATGCTCGATGCAGACACCCTCCACTTCCAGCAACGGGCGCTCGCTCGGTGGCAGCGGCACCAGATCACCGCGCCGGGGCAAGGCCTCCAGCAACTGACGGGTGTACTCAGCCTGCGGCGCCAGCAGGATGCGTTCGATGTTGCCCTGCTCCACGGCGCGACCGTCGCGCATGACCACCACTTTGTGGGCGTAGCGCGCCACCAGCGACAGGTCGTGACTGATGAACAGGATCGCGGTATTTTCCTCACGAGTGAGCTCGAGCATCAGCTTGAGCACGTCCAGTTGCGCCAGACAGTCGAGCGCGGTGGTCGGTTCGTCGGCGATCAACAGCGCCGGTCGCAGCAACATCACCGAGGCCAGCATGATGCGTTGGCGCATCCCGCCGGAGAACTCGTGGGGATAAGCCGCGAGACAACGCTCGGCGTCGGCGATGCCGATGTGGCCAAGCATCTTCAGGCTGCGCTCACGGATTTCCTCTTCGCTCAGGTCGGTGTGCAGGCGCAAACCTTCAGCCATTTGCTGGCCGATGGTCAGCGACGGGTTCAGCGAAACCATCGGTTCCTGGAACACCATGCCGATCTTCGCACCGCGGATCTGGCGCAGCGCCTCCGGCGTCAAAGCATTGAGGTCCAGCCCCTGAAAACGTACCGCGCCACCACACTGCTCCAGCGGTGGCGGCAGCAGGCCGATCGCCGCGCGCGCCGCCATGGTCTTGCCGCTGCCGGACTCGCCCACCAGCGCAACGATTTCACCAGGGGCGATCGTGAAGCTCAGATCGTCCACGGCCAACGAGCCTTCCGGGCCGACCCGAATCTTCAGGTTTTCCACGGCCAACAAAATATCGGATGCCGCCATGATCACTTCCTCATCCGCGGGTCGAGGCGATCGCGCAGGGCATCGCCGGAAAGGTTGAAGGCCAGCAACGACAGGGCAATCAGAACGCCGGGAAACAACCCGAGCCAACTGGCGGTGGCGATGTAAGGACGGCTCGCCGCGAGCATGTTGCCCCAGGTGGCGGCCGGTGGCGGGACACCGAGGCCGAGGAAGCTCAGGGAGCTTTCAGCGAGGATGGCCCAGCCGAACATGCTGGTGGCCAACACGCAGATCGGCGCCACGCAGTTGGGTGCGATGTGACGCAGCATGGTGTACAGCTCCGAGTTGCCGATCACGCGGGACGCCTCGACGAATTCTTTCTCACGCAACGACAACACCGTGCCGCGCACCACGCGCACCACCGACGGCGTATAGGCCAGGCTCAGCGCGAGGACAATGCCGTACAGGCTCGGGCCGATGATCGCCATCAAGCCAAGCGCCAGCAGGATGCCGGGGAATGCCAGCAAGGCGTCGTTGATCATCATCAGGATACGATCGACCCAACCGCGCATGAATCCCGCGAGCAACCCGAGGAAAGTACCGGCGATGACGGCCAGACTGACCGTCAGCCAACTGATCCAGAGACTGGTGTGCGCACCGATCATCAGGCGGCTGAGCACGTCGCGTCCGTATTCGTCAGTTCCCAACAAGTGCTGGAGCGAGGGCGCTTGCAAACGTGCCATCAGGTTCAGCACCAGGGGATCGGACGGCGTCCAGACCAGGCCCAGCAGCGCCATGATCAGCAACAGAATGAGCAACCCACCACCGATCATGCCGTTCAACGGCAACCGGCCCCGCGCACGCCGACGCGGTGTAGCGACCGGCGGAACGGGAACGGTATAGGGAGGAGTAGAGACGGGCTTGTTCATAGCTTGACCCTTGGATCGAAGAGCGGATAAAGAAGATCGACCAGCAAGTTGACGAGCACGTAGACGAAGGTCACCAGCAACAGGCAGCCCTGCAACACCGGGTAGTCCCGCGCATAAATCGAATCGACCATCAGGCGACCGAGGCCCGGCAAGGTGAACACGGTTTCCAGCACCGCAATGCCGCCGAGCAGGTTGCCGAGGATCAAACCGATCAACGTCAACGTGGGCGCAAACGCATTGCGCAGGGCGTGGCGCCACAACACCGCCCGCTCGGAAAGTCCCTTGGCCCGCGCATGGGTGATGTACTCCAGGCGCAGCACTTCGACGGCACTGGCGCGGGCCATGCGGGTGATGGCGCCAAGCTCGACCAGGGTCAGCGTGACAATCGGCAGGACGATATAGCTGAGCGCCTGCCACGGGTTATCGCCGAAGGCGACATAACCCACCACCGGCAACCAGCCCAACTTGATCCCGAAACCGTACAGCAGCAGAAGTCCCAACCAGAAGCTGGGGATCGACAGCAGCAAGGTCGCACCGGCGACCACACCGAAATCGAGGCCGCTGTTCTGTTTCCACGCCGACAACAAACCCAACGGCACGGCAATCAGCGCCGCCATCAGCACCGACACCAGCACGATGCTGGCGCTCACGCTGAAACGGTCGAGCAGCAGCGGCAAGACCGCCTGATTGGTGGTGATGGAGAAACCCAGGTCACCACTGAGCACCGCTTTGAGCCAGATCACGAATTGCATGACCATCGGCTGATCCAGGCCGAGTGCCTCGCGGGTGGCGGCCAGGCTCTGGGCGTCGGCCATATCGCCGAGCATCAGCAGCGCCGGATCACCCGGCACCATGCGGATGATGGCGAATACCATCAGCGAGATGAGCAGCAACGTGGGCAGCGACATGGCCAGCCGCTGCAATATGAAACGCATCATGTTCAGGGTCTCCCGGCTTGCAGATTGACGGTCCACAGGCGCGGCTTGGACACCGGCCACGGACGCAGTCCCTGCACGTAATCACGGTGCGCCGAGATTGAGTTGCCGTTGTACATCACGATCAGCGGCACATCCTTGATCATCTGTTGATGCAGTTGATCGAACAGCGCCTGACGCTTGGCCGGATCGGATTCGCGCATGGCCTCGGCCAACCACTGCCGGGCCTGCGGGTTGTCCCAGACCTTGCGCGGCTCCTTGTCCTTGTCGCCGGTGACCGAGTCGAAACTCAGTGCCGGGTCCAGGCGCTCGGAGTAAGGGAACGCCATCATCTGGAAGTTACCGGTCTGATAACGCTCAAGCTGAGTCCCCCATTCCAGGGTTTCCAGCTCAAGGTTGATCCCGCTTTCCTTGGCCATGGCTTGGGCGAACACGCCCATGTCGAAGATCGAGGGATAGCGCTTGTTCACCAGCAGTTTGATCGGCTGGCCTTTGTAGCCGGCCTCGGCGAGCAGGCGACGGGCCTTCACCGGGTCATAGCCATAACCTTTGTCCTCCACCGCCTGATGGTATTTGCTGCCCACTGCCACCATCGAAGCGTTGGCCTTGGAGCGGTTGTCGGTCAAAGCGGCGACGATTTGCGAGGTGTCCAGCGAATAGGCAATTGCCTCGCGCAAACGCACATCTTTAAGAAGCGGGTCGCGGGTCTGGAACAGCAAGGCGCTGATCGACATGGTGCCGCTGGACGAAATCTTCACCCCGGACACCGCCGCCAACTCGTTGGCATCCAGCGGCGTGACATCGATCAACAGGTCGACGTTTTTCGACAACAGCGCAGCCTTGGCCGCCGCTGGATCGGGAATGACCATCAGTTTGATTCGATCGAGCTTCGTCGATTTGTTGCCGGTATAGCCATCGGGCCCGGCCTCTTCGCGCGGCGTGTAACCGGCGAAACGCAGCAGTTCGATCGACTGCGCCGGTTTCCACTCACCCAGCTTGAAAGGCCCGGTGCCGATCGGTGCTTTCCAGGCGTCGGCCACGACCGAGTCAGGGTGCACGATGCCACTGCCACCACATTCAGGCAGCGCCGTGCTCGCGAGAAAAAGACCGCTTGGCTTGTCGAGTGTGAACACCACGGTCAGCGGATCTGGGGCGGAGATATCAACCACTTTAGTGCCGCCGCTGCCATCAAACGCGCCGATGCAACGCCATTGGGTTTTCGGGTCCAGGTATCGGCGCCAGGTCCACAACACTTCTGCCGACGTCAGCGGCGCGCCGTTCTGAAACTTCACGCCTTCGCGCAGATGGAAGGTGTAGCGCAAGCCGTCTTCGGAGACCTGCACATCTTTCGCCAGCAACGGCCCGACGCTGGCATCTTCGCGAAAGGCCACCAGGCCTTCGGTCAGATGCAGGATCACCGCATCGGAGTTGGTGTCACGGTTAACACCCGGCTCGGTGCTGCGGATGTCTGCGTTCAAGGCCACGGTCAGCGTGCTATCTGCCCAAGCGTTGGCTGTCAGTACCGCAGAGAGGCCGCCGGCCAGAAGAAAAGCTTTGTTCATATCAAGAACCTTTAACTGTCGGCCCGGACGTTGGCAGGACCTCAAGACAAAGGCGCGGCCGGGCACAGGGTGATTTTTCTTGTTTTAGCTCCTCCAGACACAGGTCCGGTGGTGGCTTTTTGTTTGCTGTGTTTTTGTTTTGAATTCGTTGATGGGGCGGATCTTAGGGGGACGGTGAGCGCGTTGAGAAGAACGTATCAGACGATCGTGTTCGGCATTTCCGGCCGCCCCACCACCCATTCATCGAGTTTGCGAATCAAGTGCCCGCCACACGGGGCTTTGCGGGGCCATACTGTGTTTTCGTGATTCACATTGACCGATCACGATCACTTCAATGGATAGGTTTTGAGGGCATCTGTTCGGATAAGCTTCGGTCAAATCGATCATCACCTGCCCACTTACCCCGAGGTTGTTGCCCCATGACGCTGGTTCACCTTCGTGCCTTTTGCTCGGTCGTCGAGAAAGGCAGTTTTCGTTCGGCGGCACGGCAATTGGGTGTTGCCCAGAGCACACTGACGCAATCGATCCAAAGCCTTGAAAAAGAGCTGGGGGTCATTCTCCTGGCTCGCTCCAACCAGGGCATCAACCTGACCCCGGCCGGCAAAAGCTTCCTGACCCGGGCGCGTTCGATCACCATGGACTGCGATCGTGCGTTGCAGGACATCCAGCAATGGAAAGGCGAACCCGAGGGGCAGATCGCTTTGGGTGTCACCGCAGAACCGTTGGCCGAACTGCTGATGCCGGTCTTCAGCAGCTTCACCCGCAAGTTTCCCAAGGTGCAGGTTCACGTCGCCAGCGGCTCGACGAAAATGCTGATCGAGAAAATCCGCGACGGCCGCCTCGACTTCGTCATGTGCCCGTTGGCCCCGAACGTCACCGATATCGACCTGACGATCGAACGACTCTACAGTTCGGATGCCAGCATCATTGCCCGCAAGGGACACCCCCAGGCGCAGGCCCGTTCGGTGCGCGAGTTGACTGACTGCCAGTGGATCAGCGTACGCCCGGCCGGCGTGGTGGGTGGTGCCGAGAACCGCTTGATCGAGTTGTTCAGGGCTGAAGGCCTGCCACCGCCGAAGATCGCCATTACCGCGGATTCGTTGCTGGAAATCCTGCACATCGTCTCCGAGTCGGATTACCTGACCATCGAACCGCGCATGCTGCCCGGCATGAAACTGTTTTCGTCATCGCTGATCACCATCCCGATCCGCGAGCCGCTGGCCTCGCGCGACGTCTGCCTGATCAGCCGTCGAAGCTCGCCGTTCACCCAGGTCACGCAGGAACTGACCAGCATGCTGATTTCCTATTCGCGCCTGGTCCATCGAGCCAAAGGCTGACCCCGCGCTCGCCGCTCGTTCAACCCCGTACACCCCACAAGAGATTTTTCTTCATGCCTGCGCTGCCTTCGTCGTTGTCCGCCGCCCCACTCTCAACAGCCCATGACGGACTGCTCCGTGCGGCGGCCAGCGAAACCGGGATCGATCCTGATCGCATCGTCGCTTTTCTCGATGACGTCGATAACGCCGGGCTGGATCTGCACGGCATGATCCTGCACCGCCACGGCAAAGTCGTGGCTGAAGGCTGGAAGTGGCCTTACGCTTCAGAGCGCCCGCGAATCCTGCACTCGGTGGCGAAAAGTTTTACGGCGTGCGCCATTGGTTTGGCCGTCGATGAAGGCTTGCTGCGGCTCAGCGATACGGTCATCTCGTTCTTTCCGCAACACCTGCCGGCGCACATCGATCCGCGCTTGCCGAGCATGACGGTCGAGCACCTGCTGACGATGCGCACCGGCCATCAAGCCAACACGTCAGGATCGGTCTGGCGCGGCATCGACAGCAGCTGGATCACCGAGTTTTTCAAGATTCCACTGGTTCACGAGCCTGGCGGACAGTACGTCTACACCAGTGCGGCCAGCTACATGCTGTCGGCTATCGTGACCCAGGTCACCGGCCAGACCATGCATGAGTATCTGCGCCCGCGCCTGTTCGAACCGCTGGGCATCACTGATGAACATTGGGCAATTGGCCCCGACGGGATCAACCCCGGCGGCAACGGTTTGACCGCCACGCCGGCGTCCATGCTCAAGTTGGGTATCCTCCATGCTCAAGACGGGATCTGGGAAGGCCAGCGCATTTTGTCCAGCGAGTGGGTGCAGGCCGCGACTCGCCCGCAAGGCGGACCCGACAGCAAGTACGGTTACCACTGGGCAATCAAGCCTCAGGGTGCCTACTGTGCCGTCGGCGTGTTCGTGCAAATGGCGATCGTTTTTCCGGCCTTCGGCGCGACGCTGGCACTGGTCGGCGCCATGAAGAACTCGGCACACATCATTCCGCACATCGAGCGGCATTTTCCGGCGGCGTTTCTCGACAGCACTGAACCGGCGGATGACGCGGACAAGCGTCTGCTGCAACGCCTCAGTGCCATGCGCGAGGTCCCGACGCTTGAATCCGCTACCACCGCGCCGTTCACCACGCCGGTCACCTTCGACTTCCAGGACAACGAGCTCGGCGTCACTCGACTCAGCTTTGCTTTTGAAGCAGACACGCTAACCATAGACCTGACCGACGGTACGGGCGCTCACCGTATCGTCAGCGGGTTGAATCGCTGGCATCAGGGCACCACCGACATGCCGGGCAGCGAATTGCATCATGGCTATACCTTCAAGGACGAAGCCGTGATTGCCGGTGCACGCTGGCTCGACCAGAGAACCCTGGAGATGCAGTGGATCTATGTCGCCAGTGCCTTCCGTGACACCATCCGCTGCACCTTTACAGAGGATGGCGTGACCTGGGAGCGCTCGGTCAACGTGAACAGTGGTGCACTGGCTCATCCAGCGCTACAGGGTCGCCGACGGAAAACCTGAGCCCCAGAGGCACTTGATTTAAGGACTTCTCCCATTGCGATACGACCTCACAAGCCTTGAGCTTTTCATCACCGTCGCGCAGGAGCGTAACCTGACCCGGGCAGCGCGGATCCAGCATCTGGCGGTCTCGGCTGTCAGCAAGCGCATCACGGAGCTGGAGTCGCAGGTCGGCTCGCCGCTGTTGGTGCGCAATGCCCGAGGCGTCGAATTGACTCCGGCCGGCCAGTCGATGCTCTTCTACGCCCGCCAGCTCAAGCAGACGGTCGAACAACTCGACAACGAATTGGGTGAGTACGCATCGGGCGTGAAAGGCCATGTCCGCATCCACGCCATCACCTCGGCGCTGTCACAATTCTTGCCCGACGACGTCGGCCGTTTTGTTGCCTTGTACCCTCAGATCAAATTCGATATCGAAGAGCGCGTAGGCTCGGCGGTCATCCGTGCAGTGGCAGATGGGCGAGCCGACCTGGGGATAATCGCGATGCAAACCGCCTCCCAGGGATTGGAAACCCTGCCCTATCGCCATGATGAGCTGGCGTTGGTGGTTCCCGCAGGTCACGTTCTCTCCAGCCGCAAATCCATCAAGTTCAGGGAGGTCCTGGAGCATGAATTTGTCGGCCCGCATCTGGAAAGCTCGGTACACGCATTGCTCACCAGCGAAGCTGAAAAGCTCGGCATGACGATCAAGCTGCGAATCCGCATCAGCAGCTTCGACTGCATGTGCCGGATGGTGTCATCGGGGTTGGGCCTGGCGGTGCTGCCACGCAGCGTCGTCAACCAATACACGCGCAGCCACAAGTTGAAGGCGGTGACCCTGGATGAGCCATGGGCAAAGCGCTCGCTGCTGCTGGCATTCAAGAAATATGACGCGGCCACACCGACGTTGAAAACCCTGATCGACCATTTGCGATTGCCCAACGAATAACCCCGCGAGCGTTCTCCGATGGAGAACGCTGCTGTGGCGATTGATCAATTTTCCTTCGCTCGGAGTGCACCTACTATCGGCCCATCAGCGGTATCGTCGGGATCGTTTCCGGCTGCCGTTACAACTATAAAAGCCGAGCGATACAAGCATGACCGAGCCTGCCCGTGACCTTCTCAATCATCTGGTCATCGACAACGAGCGATTCGCCTATGTCGATTTGCACAAGATGCTGTCGCCTGCACAAGTAGCGAAGTTGCCTTACTCGATACGCATCCTCCTGGAAAACGTCGCGCGGTGCTCGCCGCAAGCGCTGCCCTCGGTGCTGGCGCGTGCCATCGGTCAGGGCCCTAACTGCGAAGTGCCATTCCAGCCCAACCGCCTGATGTTCCATGACACCACTTGCCTGCCGGCACTGGCTGACTTCGCCTGCATGCGGGATGTGGTGGCGGAGCTGGGCGGCGATCCGAAAGCGATGAATCCGCTGATCCCTGCCGTGCTGACGATTGACCATTCGGTGATCGTCGAGCGTTACGCAGAGGCCGATGCCGTCGAACAGAATCTGGACATCGATTTTCGCCGCAACAGCGAGCGCTACCGCTTCATCAAGTGGGCACAGAAGAGCCTCGACAACTTCGGCGTTATCCCTCCAGGCACGGGCATCATCCACCAGATGAACATGGAAGCGCTCGCGCAGGTGGTGTGGGAAACACCGATGGAAAACGGCCAACGAATGCTCCATCCCGATGACATGGTCGCGACCGACAGTCACACCCCGATGATCAATGCCATCGGCGTGTTGGGCTGGGGCGTGGGTGGTCTTGAAGGCCAGGCAGCGATGGTCGGCGAACCCGTTCCGATCAGCTTTCCCCAGGTGATTGGCATCCGGGTGAGCAACCGCATGCGGCCGGGTGTCACGGCCACCGATCTGTCGCTGCATGTCGCCGAAATCCTGCGCAAGCGCTCGGTCGTGGGCAAGTTCGTCGAGTTCTTCGGGCCCGGTCTTTCCACACTGAGCTGGGCGGCGCGCGGGACTGTTTCCAACATGGCGCCTGAGTATGGCGCCACAGTGGTGTTCTTCCCGTTCGACACTGAAACGCTGTCGTACCTGGAGCTGAGCGGACGATCGCCGGCGCTGCGCAAAAAAGTCGTGAGCTACATGAGCGCGCAACCGTTATGGCGCCGTGATGATCTGGCCGAGCCGCAGTTTGACGAGTTGATCGAACTGGATCTTGCCGACATTGAACCGAGTGTCGCAGGGCCGCATCAGCCTCATCAGCGGCAAAGCCTGGCGAATGCCGCAGCGTCCTTTCGCAACGAGGTCAT
This sequence comes from Pseudomonas azerbaijanoccidentalis, assembly GCF_019145495.1. Lineage (GTDB taxonomy): Bacteria > Pseudomonadota > Gammaproteobacteria > Pseudomonadales > Pseudomonadaceae > Aquipseudomonas > Aquipseudomonas azerbaijanoccidentalis. Next base: position 848,137 of record NZ_JAHSTU010000002.1, read on the forward strand.
GGGCGGAAAAAACCTGATCGCGGGCCCGGCGGAACAACATTTCTTCGAGCCCTCGTTTCATCAGCCGATCACCCACGGCGCCGTGGTGATGGCGGCCATCACCAGTTGCACCAACACCGCGAACCCTTCGCAGATGATTCAGGCCGGTCTACTAGCACGCAAGGCCCGCGAGCTGGGGCTCAAGCGCAAACCTTGGGTGAAGACCTCGTTGTCACCCGGCTCACAGGTGGTGGCGGATTATCTGGCCGAGGCCCGTCTGCTCGAAGATTTCTCGGCGCTCGGTTTTGACTTGGCGGGGTTCGGTTGCATGACCTGCATCGGCAACTCAGGGAAGCTGGAAGAACATGTTGAAGTGTTCGCCGATCAAGGCCTGAAAGGCGTGGTGGTGCTTTCCGGCAACCGTAACTTCGAAGGCCGGGTCAATCCGAAAGTGCCGGCGGGTTATCTGGCATCGCCGGCGCTCTGCGTCGCCTATGCCATCGCCGGGACCATTGATATCGACCTTGAATCGCAGCCGTTGGGCCAAAGCCACAATGGTGAGCCGGTTTACCTGCGGGACCTGATGCCCAGCGACACAGAAGTCGCGGCTCAAGTCATCAAGGTGGTCAAACCAGAGTTTTTCCAGCAGCGCCTGGCGACAGTCTGGGACGGTACCCACCATTGGCAAGCGCTGTCTGCCGAAGGCAGCGTGCAATTTCCCTGGAGCCCTGATTCAACCTACCTGCGTCGTCCTGAATACCTGGCGGGGATCAAGGCCGAGCCGAACACCAGCCTGGCGATCAGCGGCGCACGGATCTTGATGGTGCTGGGCGACAACATCACCACCGACCACATTTCCCCAGCCGGCGCTATCCCGGCCAAAAGCCTGGCAGGTCAGTGGTTGCTGGAGCGCGGAGAGGATCCTCAAGACCTCAATCAGTACTCCACACGGCGCAGTAATCATGAAGTGATGCTGCGCGGTGCATTCACCAACAAGACCGTCAAGAACCTGCTTTTGGGTGACGAACAACCGGGGCAAGGTGGCTGGGCCTGGAACGCCGATCACAGCGAATGCCTGCCTCTGTACCAGGCTTCGAAAAGCTACACGGATCGACAGACGTCGATGGTGATGTTCGCCGGGATCAACTATGGCGCGGGATCAAGCCGTGACTGGGCGGCCAAGGCTCAAGCGTTGCTGGGCGTCAAAGCCGTCGTTGCCCGGAGCATCGAACGCATCCATCGCAGCAACCTGATCGGAATGGGCGTCATCCCGTTGCAGTTCAAGCCCGGCATGAGCGTTGAGGACCTGCAGTTGCAAGGGACTGAACGCCTCGACTTTCTGGGGCTGGACGATCTCGCGGTCGGCGATAACAGCGTGACGCTGATCATCCACCGGACAACAGGCGATCTACAGCATGTCGAGTTGGCCGTGCGTATCGATTCGCTCCAGGAAATTCGCTACCTCATAAACGGCGGTGTACTGCCCTTCGTGATTCGCAAGGTGGTGGCGCGTACCCGACACTGATTCAACCGCCCGGTTCGCAAGGGCCGGGCATTTGTGATCAACAATAATAAGGATCAGCAATCATGCATGGCGACGATAAAAGCGCAGGCGAGCGCGAGTCTGAAATTCAGTCTTGCGCTTCACTCTTCAATGGTGCGAACCGTCGCACGTTGCTCAAACAGATAGGCACGGTGGCGGGCGTCTCGATACTGAGTTCAATGCTGCCAACGGGCCTGTCCAGTGCGGCTGAACCTTCCAACAAAAAATTATCGGCTACCCGGAGAACAACCCCTATGTACGCGTACGTCGGGTCTCGCACCACCCGTGAACGAAATGCTCGCGGCGAAGGCATCAGCGTCTACCAAGTGGATCAGGAGAAAGGCACGCTGACCCTAGTCCAGGTGGTCAAGGACCTGGTCAATCCATCGTTCCTCGCGCTGAATCGGGCGTGCGACCGGCTGTATACCGTGCATGGCGACAAGAGCGATGTCAGCGCCTTCAGTATCGACAAAGCCACCGGGAAACTGACGTTCATCAACCAGCAAAGCTGCGAGGGCAAAAATCCGGTTCACCTCGCACTGGATCCCAGCGAGCGTTTCCTGGTGGTGTCGAACCACATCGGCGGCTCGCTGGCGGTGTTGAATGTTGGCGAAGACGGCGCGCTGGGCTCGCTGAATCAACTGCTGAAGCTCGAAGGTCCGATGGGCCCCCACCGCGTGGAGCAACCGTTCTCAAAACCGCATTTCAACCCCTTCGATCACTCGGGCAACTTTGTGTTGGTCCCTGATAAAGGGCTGGATCGTGTGTTCAGTTTTCGCTTCGACAACGGCAAGCTTGTCCCTGCGACCCAACCGTTCGTCACGACTCGCGAAGGCGCGGGCCCACGGCATTTGGCGCTGCATCCGAGCGCGCCGTTTGCCTACGTCGTCAACGAACTGGATTCATCGGTGACCACCTACCGCTTTGACGCCGGCAACGGCTCGCTGACACCGCTGCAAGTGCTGCCATCGCTACCCTCGACCTTCACCGGCAACAGCCGCGCATCGGAGATTGAAGTCGACCGCAGCGGGCGATTCCTCTACGCGTCCAACCGTGGCTATGACAGCGTCGCCGCGTTCTCCATCGATCAAGGCACTGGCCTGTTGAGCCCGGTCGAGTTCATGCCCACCGATGGCAAGACACCGCGCTTCTTCACGCTGACGCCCAACGAGCGATTCCTCTTCGCACTCAATGAGGACAGCGACACCATTATTTCGATGGCCGTGGATCCGAAAAAAGGCGGGCTGAGCAAGACCGGTTTCTCGGTCTCTACCGGTAGCCCGGTGTGTATGGTTTTTTCTGCCTGATCACTGACGGAACTACAAAAACTAAAGAAGCAGGCAACAGCCTGCTTCCCGTGAGGTTGCCATGAACAAGAACAATTCCGTGGACGAATCGGCGATCGTCCGCAAGATCACGCTGCGCATCATTCCTTTCGTTTTCCTGCTGTACATCGTTTCGTATCTGGACCGGGCCAACATCGGATATGCCGCCCTGCAAATGAACAAGGAACTCGCGCTATCAAGCGAGGCCTTTGGCTTCATCTCGGGCATTTTCTTCATCGGTTATTTCCTCTTCGAAGTGCCGAGCAACGTCATGCTCAACAAATTCGGCGCCCGGGTCTGGATCGCCCGCATCCTGGTGACGTGGGGCTGCATCGCGGCGGCGACTGCATTCGCGCAATCAGCCAATCAGCTCTATGTGCTGCGCTTTTTCCTGGGCGTCGCCGAAGCGGGGTTCTTTCCCGGCATCATCGTCTACCTGACCTTCTGGTTTCGCGCCAAGGAACTTGCGACCACCGTTGCACTGTTCACCGCAGCGATTCCCGTCAGCTACATCATCGGCGCGCCGCTGAGCACCTGGATCATGGACAACATCAGCTGGATGAACTGGAGCGGCTGGCGCTGGATGCTGTTCCTGGAAGGTATTCCAGCGGTCATTCTCGGCATCGCCTGTTTCTTTTTCCTGACCGACAAACCGGAACAGGCCAAGTGGCTCAAACCCCATGAGAAGGACTGGTTGCTGGCTGAGCTTGAGCGCGACCGTCAAAACCGCAAGAACGTGAAAAGTTTGAGCGTGGTGAAAACCATGACCAACCCCAAGGTGCTGTACCTGTCGTTCATTTACTTCGTCTACCAATGTGGCAGCCTGGGCGTTGGCTACTGGATGCCGCAGATCATCAAAAGCTTTTCCGAGTCGCTGACCCACACACAGATTGGCTTGATCGCCATGCTGCCTTACATCGTTGCCACCGCCGCCATGATCCTCTGGTCGCGCAGTTCCGACCGACGCAACGAGCGCAAGCTGCATTCGGCGATACCGCTGTTGGTTGCCGCTCTGGGGTTGGTGGGTGCGGGGCTGCTGCAGAACCCCTATGTGGCAATGGCGATGATCTGCCTTGCGCTGTCAGGCCTGTACAGTTTCAAATCGCCGTTCTGGGCATTGCCAACGTTGTTCCTCGATCGGACGACAGCCGCAGTCTCCATTGCTGTCATCAACTCGATCGGCAACCTGGGCGGTTTCGTTGGCCCGTCCTTGATCGGTATGGTGAAAGGCAATAGCCAAAGCGCCGCCAATGGCCTGTTGTTCCTCAGCACACTGTTGCTGGCCGGGTTCCTGATGACGTTCTTTATGCGAGTCACCAACAACGACACTTCGCCAGTCGTCAACGCCGCCAGCCGAGAAGCGCACTGACGTGCTTCACCTGCAAACCCATACGTTGGAGTACGCGATGAGTTCAATCACACCGCTGGTCATCAATGATCTGGCCCCTGAAGGCGTTCTTCGTGCCGCGATCAATTTCGGCAATCCGGTACTCGCCCAGCGAGGGCCGGACGGGTCGCCAAAAGGCGTGTCCGTGGCCTTGGCAAAGGCGCTTGCCACCGAATTGGGTGCGCAACTGGAAATGATCACGTTCGACGCGGCGGGCAAGGTGTTTGCCGCGCTGGAAACCGGGGAGTGGAACATCGCGTTCCTGGCCATCGAGCCGGTCCGCGAAGAGCAGATCGCATTCAGCGAACCCTACGTGATCATCGAGGGCACTTATCTGGTCGCCACTGACTCCCCGTATGTGAGCGTTGCCGATCTCGATCAACCCGGCTTGAAACTCGCCGTCGGCAAGGGCGCCGCGTACGACCTTTTCCTATCCCGCACACTGAAGCATGCACAGTTGGAACGCGCAGAAACCTCAGCCGCGGCCGTGGATTTGTTCCATGAGTCGGGACTGGATGCCGCGGCGGGCGTCAGGCAGCCACTGCAAAAAGCCGCCGAAGCCAACAGCTGTCATCGAGTGCTGGAAGACGCTTTCACTTCGATCCGCCAGGCGATGGCCGTCCCTCGGGAGCGTGAAGCAGGCGCCGCCTATGTGAGGGATTTCGTGAAGCGCAAGAAAGACGAAGGATTCGTCCAGGCGGCATTGGTGGCTAACGGTCAGGATGATGTGAATGTTGCGCCCTGAGCTGTGATGTTAGCGCCGGATTTCATCCCCTGGCGCGGTGACGCAAGCGCGAGTAAGAGATCAGCATGCTGGTCAGCTCTTGTGTGACCTGGGTGAAGGGTGACACTCGACGGCTGACCAGGCACACCTCATTCGACTCCAACGGCTCACGAATCGAAATGCTGATCAGCGACGAGGAAAACAGCTTCATGCCGGGCAGCATCCCGGGCTCAATGGTCAGATAGTCCGTCTCGGAAATGATGTGCAGGATTTCCAGCAGCGATTCGGTGGTGATCGCGATCTTTGGTGGCGGCAATCCCTGGGCTCTGAACAGCTCGACCAGATGATTTTCCGCACTGCCGACGACTCCGGCCGGCCGGACACTGATCCACTGGCAATCGGCTAAATCATGAACTGAGCGAGCACCTGCCAGAGGATGCCCCTTGCGCGCAATCACGCTGGATTTCGAACTGTAGAGCCGCTCGATCTGCAGGTCGATATCGCAGACGTTGGGGCTCAAGGGGCACATCACGAAATCGAGCCGGCCAGCGCGAATCATCTCGATTAGCATCTTCGTCTTGCCACTGGCGACGTGTAGCTGCACCTTTGGAAATCGGCGGGTAAAACTGCTGAAGACCGGCATCAGGCACGCCGCCAACGGCTCCACGGTGACACCCAATGCGATCTGCCCTTCGGGCATGCCATTCCACTGTCGGACGTCTTGTACCGCGCGATCGCAATCCAGAATGATCGAACGCGCCCGGGGCAGGAAAACCTTGCCGGCCAGGGTCACGCTGATGCCTTGATTGGAGCGCACCAGCAAGGTGACCCCCAGTTCTTTTTCCAGGCTTTGAATCGACTCTGTCAACGTGCTTTGCGCCGCGTCCAGCTCTCGTGCCGCCGAACGGAAACTGCCCATGTCGACCACCGAGCAGAAGGCCCGCAGCTGGATCAGCTTCATGAAGCACGGCCTCTGGGGCGGCTATAGGTACGGTCGCTGAGGACCGGGACTTTTTCGATTTTGCTCATGGGTGCTTTCTCAAAACTCATAAACTGTATGCGATTTAATCGCACGCGAGACATAAATATTCAAGCAAAGTGCTGATGATGTCAAAGCTCGTGTTAAGTCTTGGCGACGAGTGGTGGCGCAAGCGCGATGAGCGGAAAAGCCGAAGATGATCGCTTTTTCCGTTCTATTCGGCACCTAACCTCGCCTATAAAATCAGGCCCGTCAGATAGTTACTGTCATTTGTACTATTTGAACTTCGATAATCCCATGAATAGTTATAACTAATAGCAGTTTCTATTAAAGGAGCTCTACGTGTGACTTCGCGCCTGAGGAACCTGCATGCCCAAAAACATCAAACAACTTTCCCTGAGCAGACGTAAATTTTGCGGCGCTGCTGCCGTGACATGCGCGGCTGCACCGCTAGGGCTACTCGGCTTCTCAATCAAGACTGACGCTATGACCAATAATCAAAAAACCATAAATAGTGCTTCCACTGAAATACGTCCATTTCATTTCAGCGCTCCGGACTCAGAACTTTCAGAGTTGCGCAGACGCCTACAAGCAACAAGATGGCCGGACAAGGAAATAGTTAATGACTCCTCGCAAGGCGTACAACTTGCGACGATCCAGAAACTGGCCAGACATTGGGCGACAAAGTACGACTGGCGAGTAATCGAATCAAAAATAAACGCCCTTCCAAACTTCATCACCCGGATTGATGGCCTGGATATACATTTCATCCATATCCGCTCCAAACACGAAAATGCGCTGCCGCTGCTCATGGCGCACGGTTGGCCTGGATCGGTGATCGAGCTGATGAAAGTCATCGGCCCGCTTACCGATCCTGAGGCGCACGGTGGCAGCGCCGCCGATGCGTTCAGTTTGGTCATTCCATCGATGCCGGGTTACGGCTTCTCGGAGAAACCGACCGAGGCCGGTTGGAATCCCGTACGTATCGCCGATGCCTACATCGAGTTGATGAAGCGCCTCGGCTACACCCGGTATGGCGCGCAGGGTGGCGATTGGGGCGCTATCGTCGTCGACCTGATGGCGGTAAAGGCACCACCTGGCCTGATCGGTATTCACTCGAACATGCCTGGCGTGATCCCGCCTGAACTGGATGCGGCGTTGTTCCGCGGCGACCCGGTCCCGAGTGGTCTTTCCGGGGAGGAGAAACTGGCGGCCGATCAACTCGCCAACACCTACAAGCACATCGGCTACGCAATCATGATGGGCGACAGGCCTCAGTCGCTTACCGGCATCACCGACTCACCCGTAGGTTTGGCAGCGTTCATGCTCGATCACGACCCTAAAAGCTACGAGATGATTGCGCGCTCCATCGACGGACATCCTGAAGGCCTCACACCTGATGACGTCCTCGACAACATCACGCTGTTCTGGCTGACCAAGACCGCCATTTCGTCGGCTCGGCTCTATTGGGAAAACAAGTCGACATTCTTCGCCGTCAAGGGCGTCAACATCCCGGTGGCGGTCAGTGTGTTTCCCGATGAACTGTATACGGCGCCGAGAAGTTGGTCGCAGCAGGCCTATCCCAAGCTTGTGCATTACAACAGGCTTCCCAAAGGCGGGCACTTTGCTGCGTGGGAGCAGCCGACGCTTTTCTCGCAGGAAGTCAGGGCCGGGTTCAAGACCCTGCGCTAAGCGCGCCAGCTCTTAGCATCGAAGACCTGATTCCTGTGGGTTGAGGATCAAGTGGGCGGGTGGGCCAATCCACCCGCCTCTACCGTTCGTCGTCGAGGCGAAAAATAATCTTTGACATCGTTGGGGCTTTGGTAGAATATTCATTCATCGTATGCGATCTAATCGAAAGCGACAAACAACATAAACCCTGTTGCCGTTTGGAGATTCAACCATGAACACCGCAAGCACCTACACCCTGTTCATCACTACCGCTCGCGCTGCCCAAGGTCACAACGGCAACAACTGGATCAAAGCAGCAGCCTGATAAATCGTTTTTCTACACTCGTCATATCGTATGCGATGTAATCGCACAAACTACAAACCTTAAGGAGTCATCCCATGAGCAAGATCGAAAAAGTACTGGCCACCGGCAAGACCCACACCACCTACAGCAGCGCAGGCAAAACCTCGCGCGGTCATAACGGCACCCTCGACATCGAGCTGTCGTCCCCAGGTTCCGCGCAGCCTGCCCATGTGTTTGCCGCTACCCAGCCGCACCCGAAAGCCGAGCAATTGTTCGCCGGAGCATGGTCGGCCTGCTACACCGCAGCGGTTGGCCTGGTTGCCGCAGAGCGCAACATCGCACTGCCCGCCGACCTGGCCGTCGACATCGAAGTGGACCTGGGCCAGACGGGTTCGGCCTACTTCCTTCAGGCCCGACTGACTCTGCGCGTACCGGGGCTGGCACACGATATCGCGACCGAACTGGCTCACATCGCCGATTCCATCTGCCCGTACTCCAAAGCGACACGCGGCAATATCGACGTTGCCCTGAACGTGATCACGGCCTAACGCATCGTATGCGATGCTAACGCACACGAACTACACACTCGAATAACCTGAGGAAATCATCATGAGCAAAATTGAAAAAGTACTGGCCAGCGGCAAAACCCACACCACCCTGAGCAGCGCCGGTAAAACTTCGCGCGGTCATAACGGCAACCTCGACATTGAACTGTCGTCGCCCGGCAGCGCCACACCGGCACACGTTTTCTCCGGCGTGCAGCCGCACCCGAAAGCCGAGCAACTGTTCGCCGGGGCGTGGTCGGCCTGCTACATCGCCGCCGTGGGTCTGGCCGCCCAGCAGTTAAAGGTGACACTGCCGGACGATACCGCCGTGGACATCGAAGTCGATCTGGGCCAAACCGGCGCGGCTTACTTCCTCCAGGCCCGACTGACCCTGCGTGTGCCCGGCCTGTCACACGAAATCGCGACCGAACTGGCGCACAACGCCGATGCGATCTGCCCGTACTCCAAGGCAACACGCGGCAACATTGATGTCGCCATCAACGTCCAGACCGCATAACGCAGTCCACGGCCGGTTCACCAGGGGTTACCTGATGAGCCGGCCGTCGGCTTTACCGGCCGAACATAGGTGGACATTGAGAGACCAAGGTCTGTGCCCTTCCGACACCATCGCATGCGATGTATAGTCCGGACTTGCAATCCATCCATCCTTGCCCAGAGAGAATGCGCATGAAAGCCACTGACAAGACATCCGCCCTCGACCTGAAGCTTGCAGATTTCCTGTGTTTTGCGGTCTATTCCTCCAACCTCGCCTTCGGCAAGGCTTACAAGCCAATGCTCGAACGACTCGGCCTGACCTACACGCAGTACATCACGCTCGTCGTGCTGTGGGAGCAGGATGATCAGACCGTAGGCAGCCTCGGCGAAAAGCTCTTCCTTGAATCCAACACCCTTACGCCGATCCTGAAGAAACTGGAAGCGATGGGGTATCTACGGCGCCAACGCGACCCGGAAGATGAACGCCAGGTGCGGATCAGCCTGACGAAAGAAGGACGAAAACTGCGCGAAGAATTGACCGAAGAAGGCTTCCCGCAAACCGGTCTTGATCCGGACGAATTCGTGCAAATGCAGCACGCCATTGTAAAACTGCGCGACAACCTCATTCGCTCGACGAAAGACCGTCACGACGCCGAGTAACCTGAGCTTTACCCGAACAGCTTCAACTCAAGAGAAAGTCGCTCAAATCGATCGACACCATGAGCCGCTCCCGTAGCGGCTGTCGTTTTTCGTCCCGCAGATAAGCTCTGCGCCGCGTCGGAAAACGAAGGCCCTGGGCCTCGACGTATTCACTCACGTACTGCGCCGCGGCAAACCCGCCGGCGATATCGACGTGGTAGTCATGTCGGCGCAATAGCCCGTCGTCGCCGAAATAGAAATCCTGCAAGCGGCTGTGGCTGGCAATGTCATCCGCAAACTCGACGCGCAAACCGCCCCAGGCTTCGGAGCCTTCTTGCCAAGGTGCGATTTCAGTGACTTTGAAACCCGGCATGGACATGAAAAACGGTGTCGTGAGATAGGTCCACATCGCGTATCCGCTGAAGTAAGCGCGGTGCAATGGGTCCCAGGGTGTATCCATGTCATGCCCGGCGAAGGCCTCGCGAGGGTTCAACCTTTCACGCACGATTGCACCTTGCGTGGTTTCGATAGCGATGTAGTCAGCCCTGAATGCCGTGCGCCAATCCGGGTTGCCGAACGGCGTTACCGAAGCGCGTTGCTGGTGAAGACTGACGGTCATCTCGCGGGGCGTCGCGTCCTGCACCACTCCCTTTATCCCCCACAGCTCACCGCCCGAAACGATAGTGGCCTTGACCGTATTGAAGCGATTCCAGCGCTCCACACCGCCATGGGCGTCTAGCACTTTGTCCAGCAGATCGCTCATGGGTACTGGCTCCCTAAAGGTTGGCATTCATCAAAGAATAGGCCTTGGTGTCCATTTCGTTGCTGTAGCCGACGGCAGACTCCTGGCCCTCAAAAAAAGGCACTGACGGTGATCGTCAGTGCCTTTTTTGTGCTGCAAGGAATATCAGCGCGACAACATGAACGTGTCGTACTCAAGGTCTTCCAGCGCTGTGGACAGTCGATGCAGCCCCAGCAACACGCACACCAGCAACGACAGGGTGAAGCCGTAGCCGAAGAAGCTCGGGCCAAGGTGCATGCTGAGAAGCGTCAACCCGGCGTTCAGCACCGCGAAGATCACGCAGAGTTCCAGCACCACAGCGCGCTTGTCGAGGTAGAAAAACACGTTGAGCAGCGCCATGAACACCACCTGGATGCTCACGCCGATCAGGTCGATGTAGAACAGTGGCAGGTAGTAACTGGAGATGCCCAGCCAGTCCAGCAAGCGCGGGGCGAACAGGAACAACAGGACCACGGTCAGCCCCTGCACTTTGCAGATTTCCAACAGACCCTGACGGATCGACAAAGTCATCTCGGTCTTCAGCGAACTGATGTGCTGCAACGTCTCGCCTTCGCGGATGGCCCGGAACAGTCGGTCATACCACTCGGCAAAATCGGTTTCGATACGCACCAGAAACACCGCCATGCCGGGGATGATCGCCAGGTACGCGAGGAAGATCGGCAAGTCGTACAGGATCGAGGCGCGCAATGGGCCGATGACGTTGTTCGAAGTGCCGGGGTTGAACCAGAACAGGAACTTGTCGACCCAGATGCCAAAGTTGTAGAAGAACCCGGTCACCAACAGGCTGACGAACACTTGCCGGCGCTCAAGGAAATCGAAGGCCACCAGTTTCTCGGCACGGTACTCGCGCAGGATGTCGTAGAGAAACAGGAACAGCAGCGTGCTGTGCCCGATCAACAGCGCCAGCAACAGGCCCGCAATCCCCAGGAAGCTCAGCAGATAAGCGCTGATGACCATCAGCGAGTAGCCCACCAGCATCACCAGCAGGATGCGGTTATAGGCCTTCATCCCCGAGAGGAAGATGATCACCATCCACAGGTTGCACAGCACCACGAAGTTCGACAGCACCAGCAACCGGTACATCAGCGGCTGATCGAACAACACGCTCAGCACGACGATACCCAGCAACCCGGCACCGATGGTGACCAACAGCAACACACCCACCAGGTTGGGCAGGATCTGATCGTACTTGTGCTCGAACAGCCGGTCGGATACGAACCGGGTGAAGAACAGCTGCAAGCCGCCCGTGAGGATCAGCGAGCTGGCCATCAGGTAGGTTACCGTCACCAGGAACTGCCCCACCAGCGTGTTGGGCACGACACGGCTCAGGCTGATGATACCCACCAGCATCACGCTGATGATCGACAACACCCACGGCCCGGAGCTGATCAGCCCGGCGTACACGTAGGCGTGCAAGGTTGAGGTGTAGGAATCGCGAGACAGGATCTTGCGAAGTTCGAAGCCAATACCGGCCATTTAACTGTTCTCCATGGCGGCTTGATACAAGTCGCGATAACGCTGCAGCATCAAGGCTTCGGTGTAGTAACGATTGACCCGCAACAGGCCGCTGGCCTGAGCCGCTTGCCAGCGTTGCGGGCTGCGCAGCAGTTCGAGGATCGCCACACTGGTGGCCTGCGGGTCGGCAATGGCCACGACTTTACCGGCCAGGCCGAGGTCACGGTCTTCAGGGCTGCCGCCCTCGATCATCTCGCGGCACGAGCCCACGTCACTGCTGACCACCGGCGTACCGGCGGCCCAGGCCTCAAGGATCACCAGCGGCTGCGCCTCACTGATCGAGGTCAGTACCATCAGGCCGAGCTTGGGCAGGATGTCTTGAATGCGTTGGAAGCCAAGAAAATGCACCTTGCCCTCCAGCCCCAGGCTGGCCATCAGGCTGCGGCATTCACTGACGTATTCCGGGTCTTCTTCTTCAGGGCCGACGATCCAGCCTTCGGCCTCGGGCATGGCGCTGATCACACCGCGCATGGCCCGCAGGAACGTCTTCACGTCCTTGATCGGCACCACACGGCCGATCAACCCCACCACCGGCGCAATGCCCGGCGCGCGGGATTCGAGCGCGGAAGTCCACTGCGGCAAGTCGATGCCGTTAGGGATGACCTGGGTACGCACTGAGTCGGCGCCGTCTTTGATTTGCCGCTGACGGTTGCCGTCATACAGCGAAATGATGTTGTCGGCGCTGTTGTAAGTCAGCTGCCCGATGCGCTCGAAAAAACGCACCCACAACGTCCGGATGTAACCCGAGCCGGCATCAAGGCTGCGGTTGAGCGCCTGGCCGGAACTCTCGGCGATCCAGCTGGCCTGGGCCAGGTCGATCTTGCGTTCCTTGGTGTAGATGCCGTGCTCGCTGAGCAGGTAGGTGCAGTTCCAACGTTGCTTGAGGATGCAGCCCAACAGCCCGGCATAACCAGTGGAAATCGAATGCAGTACCCGCGCCCGCGGCATACGGAGCGACGACTCGGCGAGCATCAGCAACGGCGACTGCATCGAGCGCAGCGTCCAGAAATAGTTGATGAACGACGGGTCGGCGCAATGCAGGCGATAACCTTCACTCAAGGCCTCCCAACTGGCGCGGCTGCGCAGCACGTCGTCGAGGGTCAGGCGGCCTTGCGCGATGCATTCGAGCAGGTTTTCACCCAATGCAGGCTCTGGCGCGTCCGGGTGATGCAGGAAGCGATAGAGGTCCTGCAACTGTTGCAGGTCGGCCTCGCGCGGAGTGCCCCGGGAGTCAGTGGTGTGGGTCGCGTCTTCGAGGAACACCTCTTCGATGTGCAACACGTTCGGCGGCACTTGATAGCGACGTTCGGCATAGGCCGAACGCTGCCCGCCAATGAACATCACCGAGAATGTCAGCTCCGGCAGGCCGAGGATCATCTGGTGAATCCAGCTCGACACGCCGCCACGCACGTACGGCCAGGTGCCTTCGAGCAGCAGACAGATATCGGCTATCGGCGCCTCTTCCTTGTGACTCATGTCCAGCTCCTCACCAGATCAGCGAAGGGTGGTCGCTGGCGGGTTTTCTCGGGAAGGCTTGCGAGCAACCCTGGAATTTCGTGGTAACGACCGGCCTCGAACGCCAGCTCAGCATGGAACGGCAGAATCTGCGCCGCGCCCATGCCGTTTTCCTGGGCCTGAGTCAGCAGCATTTCGGCGCGTTCGACGTCGCCGCGTTCCAGGGCAATGCGCCCGGCCAACAGAAACAGCTCACCGCCCTCGCCCGCTAGCAGGCCTTGCTCGGCATGTTCGTTGGCTTGATTGAGTACGTGATCAAGCACACTGCCCTGCGCCAGGCCCAGATACGCCAGCTCCCAGTACCAGCGCGCCAGCGTGCCATGCAGCCCACCGGCAACCTTGGCCGTGGCGCCGTGCAATTGGCCGAGGGCAATCTGGATGCGCAGGTTGATGTCGCTTTCCTGCTTGTCGAGCATCGAATACGCCAGCAGTCGTACATCGTCGCTCGGGTCGCCCAGCGCCAGTTTGAGAATCGGCACCGCTTCCTTGCCGGGCATACGCTTGGTGGCCAGCAACGCGGCCAGGCGCTGATCCGGATCCGGTGCGTGGCGCAACACATCCTGCAAGCCGCCATCGGCGAAGATCGGCGAATGCAGATTTGTCTGCGCACGATACGGCAGGCTCGGAATGCCCACCGCTTGCCACGCTTGCTTGTCGCGTTTGCGAGGCAGGTACAGCGCCGGGAAAATCGCCGCAACCACACCCACTGCACCGAGCACCGGCACAAAGAACGCCAGGCTGAAAATGAACAGCGGGCTCCACGGCAACGGCGAGCGGTAGCGCGCCGGCAACAACAGCCAGACTGCGCCACACAACATCACACAAGCCAGGCCATGAGTGAGGCTGAACACCAGCAATTGGTGCACCTCGGGGGCGTCGACCCACAAACTGGCCCAACTGCCCGCCTCTAACAACAAGGCTCCGCTAAACAGCCACTTGCTGATCATTCAGGCCACACTCGTTGAACAGGAAGTTACGCAGCCCGTTGTGTTCACCAGGCTCCAGGTTGAATGGCATGACCCGCACACCAAGGCTGTCCATGTCACTTTCAATGCCGAAGTGCTCATGCACCAGCAGGTTGATACGCGACAGATAGCCTTCGGTGCCTTGCGGGCTGGTCAACGGCAACAGCACCAACAGCAGCTGATGGTCGCGGTTGTTGCGCAGCGGCAAGTGCAAGTCCAGACCGCGCTGACTGCGTTCCAGCAGGCGCGTCAGCTCTTCGTTGGAACGGGTCATTTCGAAGGCGAACAGACCGGCCGACAACTGGTGCCGCTCTACGTCGACCAGCGAGCGCTTGAGTTGCAGGGTGAAGTGTTGCGCGTCGGCATCGGCCAGTTGCAGCACTTGCACGTCTCGCAACAGCAGGTCGGCGATGTGCCCGGCCAACAGCGCCAGCAGGCTCAGAGTTCGATCCTGGAAGGCAAAGAACGGCATCTGCCGCACGGCCAGTACCGCGAGCAGACGCCCTTCGGCATCGATCAACGGAATGCACGCCTGCAACGACGAGAATTGCGCCGAGCCGCCCGCATCGATCAGTTCCTGACGCACGCTCACCAGCTCACCGCGCGCCAGGCATAACTTGACCAGACCGTCGTCGGTGTCCAGCGACCCCATGACGCCGATGGTCGCCAATGGCGTCGGCAACACACGCTCACCACGATCGTCGACCCGGTACAACCCGGCTACACGCAATGCACCGTATTGCCCGAGCACTGCAACGATCGGGTCGGCCAAGGCCGCCAGTGCATCGCCATGCTCCGGCAACACCCGCAACTTATCGCGCAGGCCCAGCAGGGAGCTGCGCAAGCTTTGGTCGCTACCGGCTACACGCTGTTCGAGACGGTCGTGGGAGACCCGCAGAATCTGATGCGCGCGGGTGAATTCATCGAGACGATACTGGCGATAATCGTTGGCCATCTGCAGACGCTCCAGGCGTCGTTCCCACAGATCGCGAACCTCACCCACCAGCATGCCGCAGACCAAAACGCCGACAATCCACGACGGCTCAAGCTGCGCGTAGCCGGCATGGCCGCTGTAGCGCAGGGCGAATACCGCCAGGACCAACAACGCAGCGCTCAGCAGGCCGCGCACAAAACCGTAACGCACACCCAACAGCAGCGGCGCCAGAATCGGCCAGGGGAACCCACCGTGCATTTGCAACGGATCCTGCGGGGTCAGCCACATGCCGAGTCCAATGACCAGGCCGGTCACCAGGAACGTTTCCAGCCAAGACACCAGGCCGCTGGCGCGAGGCGCCAGGCTGTAATCCATGTGTGGAGAATTCATTGCGATCACTCGAACCGAAGGGCGCCAACAAGTTTGTCGAGCACCTTTTGCGCGGTGCCCGCGAGGCTTTCACGGGACCAACCGGCGCGCGCGCCACTTTTGCTCCAGAGTACCTGGCCACTGCTGGCGTCGAGCACGCGCAGGCTGATGCCCACTGCCGGCTCGCCATCCAGGCCATTCTTGTACTGCCACTCTTCAACGCTGCCGGCCACGACGTAATCGAGTTTCTGCTCACGCGCCCAATCCAGGGCACCGGCCAGACGCTCGTTGTCGTCCATCAGCGCTTGCTCACCCTGGGCGCTGGCCGGGTAAACCCGTGGCTGCAAACCGTGGCTGCTGAGGACGCTGAGCAGGATTTGCTCGCTGCGTTCACCGGCCTGAGGCGTCTGCGAATAGTTGACGATCGGCACGATGCCCCACTGCGCAGTGCGCGGCAGGCTCGGGCTGCTTTCGTCGGTGAAGCTGGCACAACCGGCGACGAACAGGACCGCCAGCGCCAGGCTCAGATTACGAATTGCTTGCATACGTTTTTCTCCCGTAGAAAATTCCATGATCAGCGTCCGAAACGCACGCCGTAGCTCACGCCCAGTGTTCCGCCAGCCTTGCCGTCCCCGCCTTGTGGCGCGGATTGGTAGCCGAAGGTCAGGGCCAGTTCGTCATCACCCAGCACCTCAACGCCGATCCCGGTGTTGATGCCGTAGTTAAAGGTTTGATCGGTCCATTGCCAGCCTGCCGTCAAATCCACCAGCCAGGTGTATTGCGGCTTGGTCCGCACTAGCGCGCCGGGTAAACCACGGCGCCAGGAACTGCCGAAATACAGTTGGCCATAGCGGCTTTGCAGCAAGTCGTCAGCGGTGACGGTCTCGATGTCCAATGGATTGATCGGATCGGGCGCACCGGTATCTGGATCGAACGTCTGCACAGGCGCCGCCCGGGTGACCGGCCCGCCAAAGTTGCTGGACAGGTAATCCAGATTTTTGTCCTTGACCCGGTTCTTCTGATAATCGACACCGCTGCGTACGGTCCAATTGGGACCGGCGAATTCCAGCGTGTGGTTGTACTCCATTTTCAGCGCGTGGCCATCGCCCAGATCGTCACCGGCACGGGTGGAAAACGACCGCTGTGCGACTTCCCAACTGAATTGATCGCGGGCCGTGAGGCTGTGGCGACCACCCAGGTACACACGGTCCTGCTGGCCGAAGGCGCGCATCAAACCGCTGTCTTCGTTTTTGCGATGCCAATCAACACCGGTCTCCAGTTCATCGCTGACGCCCAGCTGCCAGGTCCGGGACAGGCCCAGGCCGTTGCGGTCGTCATCGTCGCGCTGGCTGGTGTCTGCGAAGAGTTTGTAGCTGCCGTTATCCACTGCACGTTGCAGGGTCAGGGCCGCGTTGCGCTCCGTACCGATGCGCGATGATTCGATGTCGTCACCGCTGTAGTCGCCCTGTTCCAGCTCAAGATCGGCGTACCACTTGTCACCCAGGTTGTGTGCAATCTCCAGGCGCGGCGCGTTGAACTCAAGGCCGCCGAAGTCCTGCTCATGCCACGACAATTGCGCACCTTGCGGCGTGCGTTCGTGGATTTCCACGGCCTGGCGACGCAGCTGTTCGCGCACCGCTTCGGGCTGATCATCACCGAGCGCCGTCAGGCTGGTGTCGAGGGCTTCGTTCAAACGTCCCAGACGGCTGAGCGCCTGGGCACGCTGCGCCGGGTTCAGGTCACTGCTGGCCAACAGCGTTTCGACCTGCGCTTTGTTACGGCTGCGCAAGGCTTGCTGAATTTGCTCATAACGCTCGACCTTCAAACCCTGACTGCGTGCCCAATCGAGCCATTGGTCTTTTTGCGTTTCCTGATTGGTCGCGTCAAGACGCGCCAGCAAACGCTCAAACCACAGTTGCAGCATTGCCGGCGAACCGTCCTTCCACTTCAAGACTTCCTGCTGCGCCTTTTTCGGCGAATAGCTGCTCGCCATCAAACGCAGCCAGGTGCCATAGCGCTGGGACGACGGTTGCAGGTTTTCGCCTTCCGGGCTGCGCAACAACTTCAGGCGCAAACGCTGGGCCGCATCTTGATAACCGGCGCTGTCCAGCGCATCGGCGTAGGCGGCTTGCACCAACCAATCATTAGGACTGGACTTGAGGTACATGCGATACCAGGCCAAGGCCTCGCTGTCGCGACCTAGCATCTGGCTGGCACTGGCGAACGGCAGCCACAAGATCCGGTCTTCACGCGCCTGGGCTTTCCACTTGGTCAGCAACGGCTTGAGTTCAGCCGTGTTGCCTTGATCGACGTAAAGCCACATCAAGCGCTCACGGAACAAGTTGTCGTCAGGGAAGCGCTCCAGGCCTTCCTTGTACAAACGCTGCGCTTCGTCGGTCTGGCCTTTTTGCACTGCCACCGCACCGCGCACGGCCAATACCTGAGCTTGCCCATAGGCGTTCGGGTATTGCTCGGCGTCCTTGAGCAGCGACTCCACTTGCTTCCAGTCCTGCAATTCCTGCGCTTGTTGCAAAGCCTCGACCAAACGCTGCTGGTCATGGGTGCGCTGCCAACTGCCCACCATCAACTGCAAGGAACGCTGCGGATTGCTGGTGCGATACAGGGTGATCAACTGACTCTCATCGCCGCTGTTGAGCGACCCCTTGAGCGCCAGCATTTTCTCCAGCGACTCTTGCAGTTCATCGTCCAGTTCCAGGTCCCAGGCCAGTGCGGCTCGGGAGCGCCAGTAGTTCGGATCGACGATCTTGCGGTTGTCGACCTGCAACACCTGCCAGGCAGACTTGTTATCAAACAGCTTGAGGTAGGTGTCGACCCAATCGACGCGCTCGGTGGTGGTCAGCGCAAAGCGCTTGGAGTAGTCCTTGTAGACGTTGGCCTTGGCAGCGTATTGCCCGGTGTTTTCCAGGTTTTGCAGCAGGCGCGTCCACGCCAGGCGATGCTGGGGGTACTTGCGCAAATACGTGTGCAGCCAGGCTTCGGCCTGTTTCGGCGTGCCTCGTGATTCGTGGCCGTAGATCAACGCATCGAGTTCGATATCGGTCAGCGCACGCTGGTCCATGATCTCGGCGAGCAACGGAATCGAGCGATCAAAGTCGAACTGCTGGCTGGCCAGGCGCCAGGCGTGCTCACGGGTTTCCGCGGTTTCGCGCAGCTTCAACAGACGAATCCAGTAGCCGAGTGCCGCTTCGGTTTCACCGCGCCATTCGCCGAGCTGGGCCATTTGCTCCAGCAGGTGCAAGTCTTCCGGATGTTCAGCGAGCAGTTGCTGGCCGCTGTCCCAGGCACCCGTCAAATCGCCGAGGGCCAAGCGCATGCTGAAATCCTTCTTGAGGATTTCCGGGTTGTCGGGTTGCAGGACGCGCCACTGTTGCAGGAAGCGTTGCGCCAGGTCGAAGCGCTTGCTTGCGATGGCTACATCGACGCCCTGCTGCACCCACGCCGTATCGGTTTGCGGATTGATCAGCGAGTCGATCTCATCGTCGAGCACTTGCGCCGCCTGATCGCCCTGCCCGGACGCCAGCAGACTGTTGAATGCCAGTTGCGCATACTCACGACGCTCGCCCGCCTGATCGGTGTCCTTTTTCAGCTCCAGGTAAATCTCGGCAGCGCGAGCCGGGTTCTCACCCGCCAGGTACCACTGCGCAGCAGACTTGAGCGCTGCGGTGTGCTGCTGAGGATCACGGGCAGCAATTTCTTCATAGACGCTGGCGGCAAACGCCGGCGCCTGCAAGGTCAGTGCGAGCTTGGCCAGGTTCTGCAATTGCGGCAGCGGCAACATCCGATGATCAAAGCTTTTCAGACGCTCGACCAACGCCTGCTGAGTGATCAGGTCGCTGTTCTTGGCCGCTTCCAGCGCATCCAGCTCAAGCCGGTAATAGGCTTGCAATTGCACGTTCGGCTTGGGCCAGTTTTCCAAGTGCTGACGCGCCTTGGTGTAATCACCGAGGCGAATCAACAGGTCAACCAATTGCAGCCGCAGGTGATCGTCTTCCGGGTGGGCGGTCAGCAACAATTCGGCATAGTTGGCCGACACTGCATCCGGCTCGCGGCCATCGGGCTGGAACACTTCTTCACGCTGGAAGGTCGCCCACAGCAGACCTCCCACAGCAACCGCCACCACCGCCAATGCCCAAGGGTTGAGCAGACGGCTGCTTTTAGTTGCAGAGGAGCTGACCATTACTCACCTGCTTCATTGGTAATTGAAAAATCCACAGACCGGCAGATGCCTTGCCTGCAAAACGCTGTCCATCGACTTCAACCCGGCAAGCGCTCGCCGAGCGCACCGAGAAAGTCAGGTCGACTTGACCTGCAAAGGAAAAATTCACGCGCTGGTCATCCAGGTAACGCCATTCCAGCAACGGCAAATTGGCTTCTTCCAGCGCCGGGCGCGGGTCGCGATCCGGGCGCAAGACCAGCAAGGCGCGGTCACTGCTCAAGTGCACGTAACGCCCCTGCTTCAAATCACGCACACCGGCAATCCCCTGCGAACGCAGCAAGTCCGGCCAACCCATCTGCGGGTCGAGGCGCACGGTGCGTAATGCATCCATGCCGCGGATCTGCCAGTCGCCGTCGGCAGTACGCGCCAGGCTGGCCTGATACAGACCGTGCAGACGATCGAGATAGTCGCTCATCCACAACGACATCGGCTGCTGGTCGCGCATGTAGCCGTAGATCTCGTTCATGGCCTTGATCGAGGCCTGCTTGGTGCTCGAATAGAAGTGGTAATACAGGTGCAGGCCACGCAGACGGCGCGGGCTGTCGGTCAGCTCGAAAGTGTCGATCACGTCGCGGAAACCGTAATACGGACCTTTCCAGAGGTTGGTGTAGAGGTTCTCGTTGATGATCGGCGCGTAGTATTGCAGGCCACCGGCGGTAGGTCGCAGCAACGGGTTCAATCCGGTCAGCGACGGGTTGGCCTTGGTCAGCATGGTTTCGGCGCCGTTGACGTTTTTCAGGCCGGCGTCGTAGGCCAGTTTGATCGTCGCCGCCGATGGCAAGGCGTCGCCCGGCCAGAAGATCAGCTTCACCGGTTTTTCCGGAGTGGTCAGCTGCGAATTGATGTAGTCACGCGAGCCGAAAACCTCACGACGGAAATCCAGTTTGTCGTAGTTGGGAATAGCCATTTTCAGACCGTATTCCGCGTTGAAGCCTTCACGTTTCTGCGCCACTTCAGGCTGCATGAAAAACGGGTGACTGAAAGTATGCGTGGCCACTTCGACTTTCGGGTTGGCGAACAACTCGCGAGCGATGGGCTCCAGCTCGCGGGCCAGAAACGGAAACATCCCGCGCGGGGAAATTTCACCTTCGACGATCGATACCGAGGTCAGGAACGGATTGGGCCGAATGAAATCGTCGAGCACCTGCTTGCCCGCATAGGGCGTGCCGCGCACTTCCGCGCGGGACGGAAAACCGTCGCCATCGATGTGCACCGTGGCGATGCGGCGACCGTTTTCCGTGGTGGTGTCCGGACGCGGTTGTACCGGCAGGCGCAGGCTGGCCTGGAGGAACGCGAACGGGTCGAGAATCCAGCGGCTGCGCTCGTTGTTGGTTTCGAGAATGTACGGTGCGAGGGCCAGACCACCCCAGTTGCCGACGACCACCGGAGCAAACGTTTGACCACCTTCGCCAGTTAGAAGCAACGCAGGCTTTGGCCCGTCCGGCAGGACAGATACAGCGGTCAGGTCACGGGATCGGGGCTGCACCGGTGCTTCGAACGCCCCGAGCAGCGCCTTGTCCTGATAAGTGATGGTCAGTGCTTGAGTGGCTGGCGGTGCGCCGCGACTCAGACCCAGACGCTTGAGCAGCAACTTGTCTTCCACCGGCAGACCGGCAAAGAACACCAGCGGCACCTGCTCGTCCAGGCGCTTGCCCAACCAACGGTTGAACGCTGGAGCGTCCTGCGGCGGGCCGCTGGTCATCCAGGTCAGGACGCCGGCGTACAAACCGCTGAAACGGTGGTCGGGCAATGTCTCATCAGCAGGCAGGTAATCAACCCGATAGCCCAGGTATTCAAGCAAACCACCCAGCAACGTGTGCCCGGCGTTGCGGATCACATCGCCTTCGCGTGGGTCGTAGACCAGCGCGATTCGACGTGGCTGGACCTCGATGCTGCTAATGCCCATCGAGTCCAGATCCGGAGTACCGATGTATGGAATGAACCCTTCTTCGCGCAGACGCTTGGCCAGTTTGCGCGCTTCATCGCGGCGCTCCGGCGGCAAGTAGTCGATGGCTACCAGCGGGATGCCTTTGGCGCGCAGGGGTTGCATCTGGGTTTCCAGCCACTGGCGATCGGCTTCCGGCACCGGGCGATAACGCTTGGCGGAAGCATCCCAACCGGCGTGGATGGATTCCACAGCCACGGCGGCGGCCACGCCATCAAGCTCTGGCAGCACTTCAAAACCACGGTTGAAAAACAGCTTCAGGTTCGGCTGGGTCTTGTGCAGCTCACGCAGGAAACTGGCCAGAGCCAGGCGCTGTTTTTCGCGCTCGCCTTGCGGCAACAACTGGAAGCTGTCGAGGGTGTCGAGGAACAGGCCGGCATAGCCTTGCGCCTGAAACGCTTTGGCCTGTCCCAGCAAATGTTCACGCCACGCGGGCGAGGAAAGGTCCATGACCTGGCTGTCCCAGGCGCCGTTGCGCACCGGGCTGACAGCCTTGGCCAGACCTGCCTTGGTGATGGCCGCCTTGTTGCCGCTGAACTCGCCAACCGACAGGTAAGCGAACGGCTGGCTGCCCAACTTGCGCAGGGTTTTGACGTCGCCGTTGGTGAGATGTCCAGGCTCTACAACCGCCCAGTCAAACTGGGCCAGTTCAGAGATTGGCGGCTCATCGGCATACCAAAAAGTCACGCTGGAGGGAGGTGTCAATGCCGCGGCTTGCACGGCGGGTCCACTCACACACAACGCCAGAGCGGCGAGCAGTCGCTTGGCGACCGAGCGGACACGCGTCCTGCGAAAAACGATTTCCATAACTCACTCTTGAAATGACTTGATCAGTACTGCTTGTGCGTCGGACAGTAAAGCAGACCGAGTTACAAACTGCGGATGAGTTGCGCTAAACCGTTGCCGATTGAAGTCGGTTCCGGAAGTTTGAAGCGCTCAAGCAAGCGGGCATTGTTGGCGCGCGAATGGCGAATGTCGCCCTGACGTGGCGCTTGATGATTCACCGTCAAGGGATTGCCGGTGGCGGTCCCCAGTTCAGCGATCAGATCATTGAGGCTGGTGGAGCGGCTGAGGCCGATGTTCACTGCCCCGGCACGCGGCTCGCGGGTCTCCACGGCCTGGAGCAAAATGCTCACCAGGTCCAGCACATAGACGAAGTCGCGGGTTTGCTCGCCGTCACCGAAAATCGACACGGGCTGCTGTTTCAGCGCTCGCTCGGTGAAAATGCTGATCACACCGGAGTACGGCGAAGACGGATCCTGGCGTGGGCCGAAGATATTGAAGAAGCGCAGGATCACCGGCTCAAGATCGTGCTCACGACGATAGAAATCCAGGTAGTGCTCACTGGACAACTTGTCGCTGGCATACGGTGTGAGCGGCGATTTTGGCGTGTCTTCGTCGATGGCCGAACCTTCGCCATTGTTGCCGTAGATGGCCGCGCTGGAGGCGAACACGACGCGCTTGATCCCGGCCTTCAACATGTTTTCACAGACGTTGAGAGTGCCGACGAAGTTGCTTTGATGCGTACCGACCGGATCATCCACCGACGCTTGCACCGAAGCCACTGCCGCCAAATGAACGACGGCACTGCAATCGCGCATGGCCTGGGCCACGACAGCACTGTCGGCGACATCGCCAATGACCAGATTCAGATTGGCGTTATCCATGGGCAAATTGCTGACTTTGCCGGTGGACAGGTTATCCAGCACGCGGACTTTATAACCCTTGGCCAGCAACGCTTCTACCAGGTGCGACCCAATGAATCCCGCCCCGCCAGTGACCAATACGCGCTCAACGAACATGAAATTTCTTCCTGAATATTCAAGCGGATACCGATACTCGAAGTCCGCTGACGGTGTGGGCTTTGTCATCGTGTTGCGGTTGCGAACCATGGGAAACTGCCCAGTCACCACCGACATTTTTATGGCGCAAAGCCATCAAAACGCGGCCGATAATGGGAGATCAAACTGATACTGTCAATAGGTTGTCTATTTTGCCGCCGTACGGCAATTCACCTGCACCAATCGTCATTTTATTGACGACGATAATCGGATCCATTCTGAGCCGAAACATGCGCCAAGCCTGCTGATCATTGACGTACAACCCAGCTTCGTCCCGCCTCAGCGGTTCATCCATGGGATCAGCGATTCACCGAAACGCTACCCAGCGTAGCCACTGTAGAACGCCATGATGAAACTAAAACGCCTTTCCAGCGACAACTTGGCTGACACCCTGCGGCGGACGACAAACAGCATGATTGCAGCCGACCGTATTTTTTATCAAATACGGTTACGTTTCGGATACTCATAAAAATGGCTGACTCTCCACGCACACGTCGATAACTAGCCGAACGTCTGCGCAAAAGGTGCTGCGGCCTGTTCAATGGCACTGACGACATGAGGCGCCTGCTCACGATGTTGGGGATAACGTGCAATCACCACTTCAACTGCAGCAAGCATCTTCTGAATACGGTCTCTCGGCTTTTCAATATCACAGCTTTGCGCAAATTCCAGCAAACCTTGCCGTGAGGCAAACATCGACTTGTTGCCGGCCAGATCCAGAGCCAGCACATCGTCTGGAATGTACGCGGTGGTGTTAACAATGTCGTAAGTCGGCGCGAGGCGCGCATCGCGTTGTGTCGGCTCCGAATAGAGCAACCCGAAATTCTTCAAATGCGCATCGCCATTTCCGACGATGCAGCTCAGGGTAACGCTATCGAATAGTTGTTCAAGGGAGGAGCGCAGGTGCTTCGCCGGGCAGAACAAGCGGATGGCCTTGGCCATTGCCGCATAGCTTTTGCTGTACTTCTGATACGCGGAAAGTCCCATCAGAGAGGCCATATCTTCAAAGCCAATAGGGTTGAGCTGCTCGTCGCGATCAAAGCGCCGCATGACAAACAGCTTCGCATTATCAGACAGGTAAAACTGCGGGACAGGCAGCCCGGCTTCCTGGGCAGCCGACATGCAAAGGAACTCATTGATCGCCAGCCCCGGAAACTCGTCACGACCACTTTTAATGATCAACTCCGAGGTCTTCGATGTCACCCGTGGCAAGTCAGCTGCTTGCTGCTCTGGTACCAACACCTTGGGTTGAACACCTGAAATACCGGCCCGCAGGATATAGCGGTCGAGAAGTCCGGCAAAGATATCTTCCGTGCCGTCCCAGGTCAGAATCTCTTCGAGTTTTTCTCCCGGAAACTGCTGCTCCCGCAACAAGGCGTCGACCGCCTCGGAGCGCACATGAACCCGACCAATCGGTGAGCTGCTACCGGAAAGCGCCAGCAATAACATGGGATCGACGTTGACCGTTTTAGCCAGGCGATTTCGCAGTTGCTCCAGCACATAGCCTTCTGGCAGGTTCATCTGAAAAACAGGGTGCAGATCGCGTCGGCGAAATTCGTCAGCCCGCACCGGCATCGACAGGCTGATAGCCATACCGGGCAACGCCTTTTCGTGGTAACGAAAAATGTAATCGTCAGCGCTGGTGAGGATCCTGCCACTGCGCCCTTCGGGTGTAGTGACTGCAAGAGAAGTCATTTTCATTCGAACAGCTCCCCAAGCTCTTCAAGGGTTGGCATCGCCGCTGGAATAACCGCCAACTCACAATCCAGCGCGCCCAGGACGCGCGCGTAGGCAACCATGGCCACCGATTGCTTGCCTTGCTCTACCGCAATGATTTTCTGTCGAGTCAGTCCCGCAAGCTCGGCAAGCTGCGCTTGCGTAAGGCCGCGATTTATACGCTTATCGCGTATTTGTTTTCCAAGTCGGGCAATCAGCAGTGAATGATCCATGTTCTGTTACCGTTACATCGTTCAATCAATGTTTCGCATACATAACATATTAATCACGATGGCGCCGCGAGTTTTCGACGCATAGCATTTACGCTGCCTTATCCAGACAAAATCGTACTCGCCTGAAGTGCGGATTGATCGCTGTACAAACTCGTCTTATCGAGGTCAAAAGCCCTTCTACACTCAATCGGCAAACGCCCCTCTCCACCCGCCGAACGAGCCCCCATGACCTCCCTCAAAGATCGCCTCAAACAAGGCCGCGATGCGCGCAAGAAGTGTCCCCGCAGTTCCCACGCGGCACTAGGTAAAACCAACCGCGACCCGATTCCGCTGATCAAGGCGTCGAGTGAGGGGCGTGTCAAGTCGCTGGTCGAGTTGCGTTATGGCCGCATGCTGGTGTCGCCGTTCACCTTTTACCGTGGCAACGCGCTGCTGCAGGCGCATGACCTGGCTGGCACGCCGAACATGGGGCTGGTGTCGCCGGTCTGTGGTGATTGCCACCTGATGAACTTCGGCGGCTTTGCCACGCCCGAACGCAATCTGCTGTTCAGCGTCAACGACTTCGACGAGGTCCATCCCGGCCCCTGGGAGTGGGATATGAAACGGCTGGTGGCAAGTTTCCTGGTCGCCGCCCGTGATCTGCGCCATGGCAGTTCGGTGGAGGAAACGGTCTGCCATCAATTGGTGGGCGCCTATCAGGAGACCATGCTCGAATGCGCCGAACAAAGCACGCTGGAGACCTGGTACGAGTCCATCACCTACGACGATTTGCGCGCGCAGGCCAGTAAAAGCACCTTGGAGCATGTGCAACGCGCAATCGAAAAAGCCGAGCGTCGTACCCATGCCGAACTGCTGCCGAAAATCAGCGAACGTGACAAGCACGGTCGCCTGATCATTCGCGATGACTTGCCGGAAATTTTCCATCTGCACAACAACACCACTTTGCTGGACGCTGACGATGACTGGCTGCGTCTATCGGACTGGCGACCGTTGTTCGACACGTTCATGCGCGACTACCGCGCAACACTGCAAGCCGACCGTCGCGAATTGCTGTCGCGCTTCAACGTGCAAGACCTAGCATTCAAAGTGGTGGGTGTTGGCAGTGTCGGCACCCGCTGCCTGGTGGCGCTGCTGACCGACAAACAGGAATTCCCGCTGTTCCTGCAATTCAAGGAAGCACGCCGCTCCGTTCTCGCCGGGTATGTGAAGGCCAAGTCACGGGCACGGCATGAAGGCCAGCGCGTGGTCGACGGGCAACGCTTGATGCAATCGGCCAGCGATCTGTTCCTCGGCTGGACCACCGGCCCCAGCGGTCGTCACTTTTACGTACGCCAGTTGCGCGACATGAAAGTGTCGGCCGAACTCGAAACCTTTGATGGCGAAGCATTCGCCGCCTACGGTCGGCTCTGTGGTCGCGCCCTCGCCCGTGCCCACGCTAAATCTTCCGGATACGCCGCACAGATCAGCGGCTACATCGGCAAAGGTGACGCACTGGCCGATGCGCTCTACAAATATGCCCAAGGCTACACCGAGCAGAACGAACGCGACTTCGAGCGCTTCCAACTGGCTTGCCGCAAGGGCCGTTTGCGGGCGCGTTCGGAAGCCGATTTTGCGGCGGATCATTTGCCTTGATAGCCGTTGGCAACACATGACTCCTGACTCTGCCGGCCCTCGTCCGTCGGCAGAGTCGACGCATTGCATGCAAATCACCGCACACTCTTCTTGCAGCCACGCCCAGCCGATCTATATGATAAGTATTATCATTTGTGATATTTACTCATTCGGCGCCTTCCCACAATGCTCCCATCCTCCCAAACCAGCTTCTGCGACGTGGCCATGCTTTACCGCCAACAGCACAGCTGGCTACAGAACTGGCTAAGGCGCCGGCTGAACTGTTCGCAAAGCGCGGCGGACCTGGCTCAGGACACGTTCATGCGTCTGCTGACCAAGGATCAGGTCCCGGAGCTTCACGCCCCGCGCACTTTCCTGGCAAAAGTGGCGCAGAGCGTTTTATCCAATCACTACCGTCGGCAAAAACTTGAACGCGCCTACCTTGAGGCGCTCGCCGCGATGCCTGAGCAGGTAGCGCCGAGCCTGGAAACCCAGGCAATTCTGCTGGAAACCCTGATCGCCCTCGATGCCGCTCTGGAAAGCCTGGAGCGTCCGGTGCGCGAGGCATTTCTCTGGTCTCAGGTCGATGGCCTGGGCCACGGGGAAATCGCCGAGCGTCTCAACGTGTCCATCACCACGGTCAAGCGCTACATCATCAAGGCCGGCGCGATGTGCATCATGCTTGATGAAAGTCTGGACTCACTGTGAACGGCAACGACAGGCCATCGATCTCGGGCGACATCGCTGAGCAGGCCATGCATTGGCATCTGGAGCTACAGGAGCACGACATCAGCGAAGCGACGCTGGCGGCCTGGATGAACTGGCGTCAAGCGCATCCTTTGCACGAGCGCGCCTGGCAACGGGCCGAAGCGTTCGCCCAACGCATGAGTGACATCCGCAGCCCAAGCCAACGTGCGCTCGCACAGGCAACGTTGCGACCGACGCTGTCGCGGCGCGCGGTCATCAAGCAACTCAGTGTTTTGCTGGCGGCCGGTGCCGGTGCCTGGACTCTGAAAGATACTGCGCTGGTGCAAGACATGACCGCCGATTACCACAGCCGGATCGGCGAACAACGGCGTATCGCGCTGGCCGATGACACGCAGGTTCAACTCAACACCGACAGCGTCATCAACGTCGTCTTCGAGCGCGAAAGCCGGCGGATCAAACTGCTGCGTGGCGAAATACTGATCACCCGCGACCACAGTGCCGATGGCCGTCTGCTGTCGATTGATACCGCCGACGGTCGCCTAGAGGCCGCACTGGCGCAGTTCAGCGTCAGGCAACGTGTGGGGTTCACGCAAGTGAGCGTTTATCAGGGCACGCTGCTGCTCAGCCCCTCGCTGCAACGCCGTGAGCCGGTTGTGCTGAAGGCTGGCGAGCAGGTCAGCTTCAACGACCAGGGCTTGATGCTGCGGCAAACCGTGGCGTTGGCTGCACCGGCCTGGACACAAGGCATGCTCGTTGCCCAAGGCCAACGGCTGGCGGATTTCCTCGATGACTTGAGCCGCTACCGGCGTGGGCATCTGGCTTGCGACCCGACGATCGCCGATGTTCGCGTGTCCGGTACGTTCCCCCTGGCCGATACCGAACGAATCCTCTTCGCCGTCGCCGACACCCTGCAGCTCGACGTTCAGCAGTTCACCCGCTACTGGGTCACGCTGAAACCCCGAATGGCCTGATGCTCAAATTATTTTGCGCTTGGGTGGTCCGTTTTCGATTCTCGCGAGACTTAAACCCCAGACACTCAATTCAATGGGGAACAACTCGTGGACTTCACCGCACGCAAACGCCAGGGCTGGCATTTTTCACTCAAGCAAAACCTGGCTGGCGCAGTGGTTCAAGGCATCGCCTGCATGACGGCAACCGCTCCGATGCTGATGCTGCCGAACTGGGCAGTCGCCGCCGAACAAACGCAGCAGGACTTCGACATTCCCGCCGGACCGCTCGCACCGGCACTGGCCCGTTTTGGCCAGACCGCGCACATCCTGCTTTCCTACTCCACGTCACTGACCGACGGGCGTACGACGTCGGGGCTCAAGGGGCGTTACGCAACGGATCATGGCCTGGCGATCCTGCTTGCCGGCACCGGGCTGGAGAGCAGCCAAGGTGACAATGGCAACTACTCGCTGCACGCCAGTGTCGGCGATGCATTGCAGCTGGGCGCGGTGTCGATTTCCGGTAAGGCGCCGGGTTCGATTACCGAAGGCACCGGCCTTTACACCACCTACTCGTCCAGTAGCTCGACGCGCCTGAACCTCACCCCGCGGGAAACCCCGCAATCGCTGACCGTCATGACTCGCCAGCGTCTGGACGACCAGCGCCTGACCAACCTCACCGATGCCATGGAAGCCACGCCCGGCATCACGGTCGTGCGCGATGGCCTGGGGTCCGAGACCGACGCCTACTGGTCGCGCGGCTTTGCGATCCAGAACTATGAAATCGATGGCGTTCCCACCAATACCCGCCTGGACAACTATGCGCAAAGCATGGCGATGTACGACCGCATCGAAGTGGTACGCGGCGCCACCGGCTTGATCAGCGGCATGGGCAACCCGAGCGCGACCATCAACCTGATCCGCAAACGCCCGACCGCCGAAGCGCAGGCCAGCATCACGGGCGAGGCCGGCAATTGGGATCGCTACGGCACGGGGTTCGACGTGTCCGGGCCGCTGACCGAAACGGGCAACGTTCGCGGACGATTCGTCGCCGACTACAAAACCGAAAAAGCCTGGATCGACCGCTACAACCTGCAATCGCAATTGATCTACGGCATCACCGAGTTCGATCTGACCGAAGACACGTTGTTGACCATGGGTTTCAGCTATCAACGCACCGACGTCGACTCGCCGTTGCGCTCCGGCCTGCCCACGCGTTTCAGTACCGGCGAACGCACCAACCTCAAACGCTCGATCAACGCAGCACCGGACTGGTCGTATAACGATCACGAGCAGACCAGTTTCTTCACCTCCATCGAGCAGCAATTGGGCAATGGCTGGAGCGGCAAGATTGAACTGACCCACGCCGAAAACAAATTCGACGAGCTGTTCAACTTCGCCATGGGCGATCTCAACAAGGATGGCAGCGGTCTTTCGCAATTGCCGGTGCGCTTCTCCGGCACGCCGCGCCAGGACAACCTCGACCTATACGTCACCGGCCCGTTCGGCCTGTTCGGCCGCGAGCACGAACTGATCACCGGCATGACCTTGTCCAAGTACAAGGAGAACGTACCGGGCTGGGGTGGCTGGCGTTACGACTACGCCGGGTCCCCGGCAGGTGCCATCGACAACCTCTACAACTGGGACGGCAACTCTGCCAAACCGGCCTTCACCGAGAGCGGCAAATCGTCGATCGACGAAGACCAGTACGCCGCTTACCTGACCTCGCGTTTCAGCGTCATGGATGACCTGAGCCTGATCCTCGGCAGCCGCGTGATCAACTGGAAGCGCGACACTTCGGACCGCCCTTACGGCGGCGAGGAAACCGAGGTCAATCGTGAAGAAAACGGTGTGTTCATTCCCTACGCCGGTGTGGTCTATGACCTGAACGACACCTGGTCGGTGTACGCCAGCTACACCAAGATCTTCAACCCGCAAGCCTCGTGGGTCACCGACGAAGACAACAAACCCCTCGACCCGATGGAAGGCAAAGGCTACGAGATCGGCATCAAGGGCACACACCTGGACGGCAAGCTCAACTCCAGCCTGGCGCTGTTCAAACTGGAGCAGGACAACCTGGCGATCTGGCAACACGACAACGTCTACAGCGCCGAACAGGACACCACCTCCAAAGGCATCGAAATGGAGCTGAACGGCGAACTGGCCGAAGGCTGGCAGGCGTCTGCCGGGTATGCGTACTCGGTCACCACCGATGCCGACGACCAGCGCATCAGCACCAACCTGCCGCGCAATAGCGTGAAGACCTTCAGCACCTATCGCCTGCATGGGCCGCTGGACAAAATCACCCTGGGTGGCGGCGTGAACTGGCAGAGCAAAGTGGGCGCCGACCTGCACACCTTCAGCCAGGGCAGCTACGCGGTCGCCAACCTGTTGGCGCGCTATGACATCAGCCACAACCTCAGTGCGTCGGTGAATCTGAACAACGTATTCGACCGCGAGTATTACAGCCAGTCCGGCCTGTACGGTGTCTACGGCGCCCCGCGCAATGTGATGACAAGTTTCAAGTACAACTTCTGATATCCGGTGGATTCGCTGGGTGCACGCAGCGCTTCTGGCTTGCGCCGCCCATCGGCAGGCAGATGAACTTTTCTTCACCCCACCGCCGCGCGCCAACCTGTACATTTGCCTCGCTCATTCAAGAAACTACGGTTTGCCCGCCCTCCCGCGGGCTTTTTTTTGCCTGTAGATTGCTCGTCATTCGCAACCTGATCCGGAGCGCCGAATGACGATCTTCACCCTACCCTGCAAACGCCTGAACCTGGCCGTCCTCAGTCCGAGCCAGGCTTCGCTGGAAGGCGACTTCTACCTGCGAAACCAGGCACACCTCGCGCCGTGGTCACCGATCCGTGCAGACGATTACTACACACCGGAAAAAATCCGCTCACGCCTCGCGCAGCAAGCCATGGCGTTTGAAGAGGGCTATGCGGTGCACTTCGCTGTGCTCGATCGCGACAGCGGCCAGATGATCGGCGCGTGCAATTTCAGCGGTATCGTTCGCGGGGCGTTCCAGTCCTGTTATCTGGGCTATCACATCGACCATGGCCATCAAGGCCAAGGCCTGATGCACGAAGCCGTGGACGCGGGCATTCGCTACATGTTCGAAACGCTGAACCTTCACCGGATCATGGCCAACTACATCCCCGGCAACGAACGCAGTGCGCGGTTGCTGGAGCGTCTGGGATTTGCACGTGAAGGCTATGCCAAGGCGTATCTGAACATCGATGGACGATGGCAGGATCACGTGCTGACGGCGCGGGTCAGCACGGTGTGGGAAGACCCGGACCGGCAATGGTCGCGCAGCCTGGGTTGATTCATCTGTGTGCCGGGGCGCCCTACTGTAGGAGCGAGCCTGCTCGCGATGGCGTCGGCTCAGTCGATAAAGACCTCGCCTGAATCACCGGCGTCTCCAGCCGCGTCCGTCCATAAAACGCCAGCGCTGTCAGCAAGCATGCCAGCCAGACGACGATGCCGGCCCAGAACGTGTGGGACATGTAGTGCCAACCCTGCAGCACCCGCGTAGTGCCGTAGACGAATCCCAGCGCCAGCGAGCCGTAAAGGACGGCCTTGGAATAACGCCAGCGATAACGCCGCGCCACGAAGTACAGCGCCAACATGGTGAAACCACCCGACGCATGCCCACCCGGCCAGCAACGGCCGTCACCGGCGACCTTCAGCAAATCAAAGTTTTCGTACCATTCCTTATGTTCGATCTTGCCGCCGTACTGGGTCGTTTCAATCGGGCAGTACACGCTGGTGTGGCCCTTGAGGTAGTGGATCACCCCAGTGCTGATGGAAAACGCGAACACCACGTAGAGAAAATCCCGCCGATGCTTGCTGGCGAACCGCAGCACGGGTGCCACTTTGATTCGCTCCAGAAACGCGATGATTTTCGGATGTTTTTCCGCCTTCAGGCGTGGCCAGAGAAACGACAGCAAAGCGCCAAGGATTGCGATCTCGCCGGTCCAGTTCGGAATGATCCTGGCCCATTTGTGCGTGATCTTCTCGAACAGGTGCACATGGTCCAGCGGGAACGTTTGCGTCACCGGGTCAAAAAAAAGATTGTTGAAGGCGATGTCGATTCTGGTCAGATCGAACATCAGGAACACCACCACCGCACAGGCCAACGGGATGCCGAAATTGACCGCATAAAAGTCAACACGCGAGCGTGAATTCATAGGATCCTCACCGATCGCCAGTCCGAAGCTTCGATCAGGCCGAGCATGCGCGGCGCTTGCTCCTGCGCCGCCGTGATGAACATCGCTGCGCCATAGCCCGGTGTCGAGTTCGACAGCTTGAGGTCTTTTTCCAATTGCCCCATGCATTCGCTGTGGGTCACCAGAATCAGGTTGCGCCCGGCGACCTTGTGCGCCAGCGCATCACGCAACATCGTGCCCTTGCAATTGACCAGCCAGTCGTCACCGCTGCCGACCTTGTTGAACATGTACCCGGCCGTTTGCGCCGTACGCATCACCGGGCTGTTGTAAATATCGGCATGGTCGAGCCCCAGTTGTTCGAATCGAGCACCGACGGCCACCGCTACGCTGCGCGAACGGTCGGTGATGCCATCGTGGCCGACCAGGCAAGCGGCACGGGAGTGATCACAGCGCTCGACGTGGCGCACCAGCACAATCACGTCGCCCTTGGCCCATTCCGACAGCATGGCGCGGGCACCCGCGACATTGCCGTGGGCCAGGTCCGGCACGCCGGCTGGCCGCAACAGAAACACCGTGAGCGGGACCACCAACAGCGCCGAGGCCAGTACCACCGCCGCATTGCGATAACGGGCAAAACGGCTCAGATCGATCGAGCGGCTTACACCGAACAGACTCAGTCTCAATTCCACATCAAGCCGCCTCACCGGCATGCAACCTTTGATTCAATGCCACGAGGGTAAAGAG
This sequence comes from Pseudomonas azerbaijanoccidentalis, assembly GCF_019145495.1. Classification (GTDB taxonomy): domain Bacteria; phylum Pseudomonadota; class Gammaproteobacteria; order Pseudomonadales; family Pseudomonadaceae; genus Aquipseudomonas; species Aquipseudomonas azerbaijanoccidentalis. Next base: position 881,985 of record NZ_JAHSTU010000002.1, read on the forward strand.
GCCGACGTCGGTAGCCAGTGAAACGCATGTGAAAAAAACCTTGTTACACAACCCCGCCGACAAAATCCTTTCAGCTCTCGCGATTGCTGCCGATACAGACCGTCTACACCGCATGCTGGCCCCCAAAAACAACAATCTTCCAGCCAACCGACGATCAAGAAGCACACGTTCCTGGAGGAATTTTGATGAATAGCTGGTTCGGCAATATCAGCGTGAACCTGAAACTGGGCCTGGGGTTTGGCCTGGTACTGGCCTTGACCTGCGTGCTCGCCCTGACCGGCTGGACCAGCCTGGGCAGCCTGATCGACCGTAGCAACTGGATGAGTGACATCACCCAGCTCAACGCCGGCCTGACCAAGCTGCGTGTGGTGCGCCTGCAATACATGCTGGCCAACGGCGACGAAACCATCGCACAGAACGTGCAAACCACTCTCGAAGCGTTTTCGGCTCAGCAGCAAGCGTTGCTGGTGAAGTTCAAGAGCCCGGAAAACCTCAAGCTGCTCAGGGAGCAAGGCACCGTCATCGATGCCTACAAAACATCCCTGAACAAAATGCGCGGCGCCTACCGCGCCGGCAACAGCGCGCGCGACGTCATGACCGACAATGCCGAAACGGCCAATACGCTGATCAACGACATCAACACCCGCGTACAGCAAATGCCGCTGAGCGACCAACGCTTCGAACAGTTCCAGGCCATCACTGCTGCCAAGGAAGCTTTTCTGCTGGCACGCTACGAAGTGCGTGGCTATACCGCCACCACCAACGCCGAGACTGAACAAAAAGCTGTCGCGCAACTCGACCGGGCGATTGCCAGCGTGAAATCCCTCAACGCCCAGTTCGCTGATGTGCAGCCAGACGCCTTGCGTCAATTGGAAAGCGCCTTGGCCAGTTACCGCAGCGCGTTGCAGGCCTACAAGACCGCAAACAGCGATGTCGTGCAGGCGCGCAAGGAAATGACCGACCAGGGTGCGGCCATCGTCAGCCTGAGCGAGCAGCTGTATCAGATCCAGCTGGACCGTCGTGACGCTGAAAGCGCCAAGGCCCGCACCCTGCAATTGGGCAGCACGCTGCTGGCCTTGTTGGTGGGCATCATTGCGGCCGTGCTCATCACCCGACAGATCACCGGCCCATTGCGTGACACCCTGGCGGTGGTCGATCGCATCGCCAGCGGCGACCTGTCCCAGGACGTCAAGGTCACCCGCCGCGATGAACTCGGCGTATTGCAGCAAGGCATTGCGCGCATGGGCGTGACCCTGCGCGACTTGATCAGCGGCATCCGCGACGGCGTCACACAGATCGCCAGCGCCGCCGAAGAACTGTCGGCCGTCACCGAGCAAACCAGCGCCGGGGTCAACAGCCAGAAAATCGAGACCGATCAGGTCGCCACGGCGATGCACGAGATGACCGCCACCGTGCAGGAAGTCGCGCGCAACGCCGAGCAAGCGTCGCAAGCTGCCGCTGCGGCCGATGGCGAAGCCCGTGAAGGTGACAAGGTGGTTGGCGAAGCCATCGCGCAGATCGAACGCCTGGCCAGCGAAGTCGTGCGTTCCACTGAAGCCATGAGCGTGCTGCAACAGGAAAGCGACAAGATCGGCAGCGTTATGGACGTGATCAAGGCCGTGGCCGAACAGACCAACCTGCTGGCGCTCAACGCAGCGATTGAAGCGGCCCGCGCCGGTGAAGCCGGACGTGGTTTTGCCGTGGTGGCCGACGAAGTCCGTGGCCTGGCCCAGCGCACGCAAAAATCCACCGAAGAAATCGAAGGCCTGGTGGCCGGTTTGCAGAATGGGACGCAGCAAGTGGCGACGGTGATGAACAACAGCCGCACCCTGACCGACAGCAGTGTCGCGCTGACCCGCAAGGCTGGTGCCTCACTGGAAAGCATCACCCGCACGGTGTCCAACATCCAGTCGATGAACCAGCAGATCGCCGCTGCCGCCGAACAGCAAAGCGCCGTGGCCGAAGAAATCAGCCGCAGCATCATCAACGTGCGCGACGTGTCGGAACAGACTGCCGCCGCCAGCGACGAGACCGCCGCGTCCAGCGTTGAACTGGCGCGGTTGGGAAATCAGTTGCAGCAGATGGTGAGTCACTTCCGCGTTTGACGCTCGGTCAGCGCTGAATCACAAAACCAATCGCGGGCAAGCCCGCTCCCACAGGCTCAGTGAGTACCTTGTGGGAGCGAGCCTGCTCGGATAGCGGTCTACAGGGCAATGAAGGGACTCAAGCTTCCCACGGATTAATGACCTCCAGCCCGGAAAACTCAAAGTCCCGAACATTGCGGGTGGCAATCGGGGTTCCATGGCTTCGGCAAACAGCGGCAATTTGCGCATCAGCCATTGACGCCGCGCGCCCCTTCGCCTCACAACTCGCCACCAGCGTCGCGTACTCGACCGCAGCATGAACATCGAAAGGCAATATCCGACCGGCAAAGTCTTCTTCGAACATCGCCATTGCATGGGATTCAAGTTTTTGTTTGCGTTTGCCGGACGGAAGTCGAGCTATACCGTGAAGGATTTCTGCCACGGTCACAGCGCTGATGGCTAGTTCCATTGCAGGCTGGGCATCCACCCAGGCAAGCACCTGAGCGTCAGGCTCGACCCGCATGAACTCTGAAAGAACATTGGTATCGAGCACTATCATTCAGAGAAGTCCACTGCAGTCGCTTTCTCCTGCCGTGCAGACAACTCAAGCTCAACGCCACCGCAAGCACTGAACCTGCTACGAATTCTGCTGCCCAGACCTCCGGCACGGTCGACGGTAGCCAAGGCTCTTCCGAGAATCAGGCGAGCTTCCTCTTCCATTGAATGCCCGTTGTGGGCGGCCGCAATGCGTAGCTGCTCTTTGATCTGATCATCGAGGTTTCGAATTGTGATACTGGCCATGATGCCTCCTGCAATCAGTGAAATCATTGATTGCAGGCTAGCACACCAAGGTTCGATAAAACTCATTCAGGTGCCGAACGGCCAATCATGCCGCTTTCAAGATATGAACCCGCTATTTGACCAAGTTTGGCGCGAAGTTAAAAACAACTACAGATTATTCAGTGTGAGAAATTTTCGATCTTGAACTGCCCCTCGGAAAAGGTCGCAATAATTTCCAATTCGCCGCCCATGGCTCGAATTTGGCTGCGTAAGGTGCTGATGTACAAATCTGTTCGCCGCTCCATTTTGGCGATCGATACCTGGTTAACGTGCAGCGCTTTGGCCAATGTGTTTTGGCTAAGTGCTTGTGCCTGACGCAGCTGGTGCAATGGCATTTCCGCCCGCAGTTTCTTGATCAATTCTTCGACGCGTGCTTGAGATTCAAGAGAACGATGCGCCACCAAGTCAGAGAATTTTTTAGCCATTTCCGTAGCTCTCTTTCTTCAAAATAGACCAAGAGAGCAACTGTATGGGTTGCGGGGCTCGTCGAACCGCCCTGATAACGGACTCAAATGTTAGCGATGATTTCGGGTCGGCGCTGGACGTAATCGAGTGTCCGAAAGGGAATTACCTGCCGAAGGAAAACTTGATGGCGATGCGAGTAGCTGCTCCTGATTGCCCCTTGTAGGAGGCCAATGTGAGCTTGCTTGAAATGATATCCACCAGATCATTCCCACGCTCCCGCGCGGGAATGATCAATAGCTATCTAAAGCTCAAACACTAATCGCATTGGTAAACACCAACCGATTACCAAACGGATCGCTAATGGTCATGTCCTGGCTGCCCCAAGGCATGGCCTGGATTTCTGGCCGGGCGAACGTGTATTCCTTGGCCAGCAGTTGCTGCTGGAAGGCTTCCAGTTCGTCGGTCTCGATGCGCAGGGCCGAGCCCGGTGTGGCGTCGCCGTGGTGTTCGGACAGGTGCAACACGCATTCACCGCGGGAGATTTGCAGGTACAACGGGAAGTTGGCTTCAAAGCGGTGCTGCCAGTCGATCTTGAATCCGAGGAAGTCGACATAGAATTCAACGGCCTTGATTTCATCGAAGATACGCAGGATCGGGGTGGTTTTGCCGAAGCTCATCGAGTTGCTCCCAGACAGAAATAGCCCAGAGTGTAGCCGGGCTGTACGTCAGCAATTCGGCTTGTTGATGGCTTTCTTTAATCTCAATGTGCCATCACTGTGACGCGCTGCACGAATCTTCAATTAAAGCCGTCACGCAGATCCCCTTCCCGTGCCAGGAACCGTCCTTCCCGGCGTCCATTGGCCTGACCGTCCTGATAACTCAGCACGCCGTTGACCCACACGCCCTCGATGCCTTCGGCCGCTTGTTGCGGATCATTGAAGTCCGCCACATCACGAATGGTCGCCGGATCGAACAACACCAGATCGGCCCAATGGCCTTCACGGATCTCGCCGCGTTCCTTCAAGCCAAATCGTGCCGCCGACAGCCCGGTCATTTTGTGCACGGCGGTGTGCAGTGGAAACAATCCTACGTCGCGACTGAAATGCCCGAGCACCCGTGGAAACGCGCCCCACAAGCGAGGGTGCGGAAACGGATCTTCCGGCAATCCATCGGAGCCGACCATCGATAACGGATGGGCGAGGATTCTGCGCACATCGCTCTCGTCCATGCCGTAATACACCGCACCTGCCGGTTGCAGTTGGCGGGCGGTATCGAGCAACGACAGGTTCCATTCGGCAGCGATGTCCATCAAGTCGCGCCCGCCCATTTCCGGGTGTGGCGTCGACCAGGTAATGGTGATGCGATGGGCATCGGTGACTTGCTTGAGATCCAGCGTCGAGGAGCTCGCCGCATAGGGATAGCAATCGCAGCCCACCGGATGGGTTTTCGCAGCGTGTTCAAGCGACGCCAACAGTTGTGGACTGCGCCCCCAGTTGCCGGCGCCGGCACACTTGAGATGGGAAATGATCACCGGGGATTTCGCGTGACGGCCGATCTGGAATGCCTCGTCCATGGCCTCCAATACCGGTTCGAACTCGCTGCGCAGATGGGTGGTGTACACCGCACCGAACGCCGTCAGCTCTTCGGTCAATTGCATGACTTCATCGGTGGAAGCCGAGAAGGCGCTGGCGTAGGCCAGGCCGGTGGACAAGCCCAACGCACCGGCCTCCAGGCTCTCGCGCAATTGCTCGCGCATCGCCGCAATCTCTTCAGCGGTGGCGGTGCGGAACAGGTCGTCGAGGTGGTTGCTACGCAGCGCGGTATGCCCGACCAACGCGGCAACATTGAGCGTGGTGTTCGCCGCTTCGACCGCTGCGCGATAGTCGCTGAACGTTGGATAAACGAAGGCTGCGGCCGTGCCGAGCAGGTTCATCGGGTCCGGCGGATCGCCGCGCAAACTTACCGGTGAAGCGCTGATCCCGCAGTTGCCGACAATCACCGTGGTTACGCCCTGACTGAGCTTGGGCAGCATCTGCGGCTGGCGGATCACCACCGTGTCGTCGTGGGTGTGCACATCAATGAATCCCGGTGCCAGCACCTTGCCCGCCGCGTCAATTTCTTCATTGGCCTGGGCATCGTGCAGGTCGCCGATGCGCTCGATGCGCCCGTTCAGGATCGCCACGTCAGCCGGGTACGCGGGGCTGTTGCTGCCATCGATGATCAGGGCATTGCGGATCAGCGTGTCGTACATCATGTCAGTCTCCCAGCGGCAGGTGATCATCGCCGCCTCGGTAATCGTCCAGGGCGAGTTTGATCCGCCGCAGACGTTCTTGATTGTCTTGAGGATTGGCCAGTGCCAGCTCGGTGGCAAGCACGTCAATGGCCAGCAGCATGCCGTAGCGCGCTGCCGTGGGTTTGTAGATGAATGAGGTCTCGGCGCTTTGCAGTGGCAGGACGATGTCGGCCAGTTGCGCCAGCGGCGAGTCGGCGCGGGTGATGGCCAGAATGCGTGCGCCGTAGTTGCGCGCCAGCTCCACCGTCTCTACCAGCTCCGGGGTGATCCCGGTCAGCGAGCAGACGATGACCACGTGTTCCGGGCTGAGGCTGGCAGCGGTGACGCGCATCATCACCGCGTCGTGGCACACCGCGATCGGGTAACCGAGGCGCACCAGACGCACCTGCAATTCATCGCTGCACAGGGTCGAGCAACCGCCCATGCCGAACGCGTGAATCATTCGCGCCTTGCCCAGCAGTTTGACCGCATCGGCGAAACGCGACTCGTCGAAGGCCGACAGGTGCTGACGCAGCGTCGACTCGATATCGCCGACGATCTGCCCGTAAAACGCCGACTGATCCGGTGTACCCGCCGGGTCGAGAAAGCGGCTGCCGACGCCGTTGGCTTGGGCCAGTTGCAAGCGCAGGTCACGCAAATCCTTGCAGCCGACCGTGCGCGCGAAACGCGACAGCGTGGCGGTGCTGACCTCCGCCCGCACGGCCAATTCATCGAGGCTGGCGGACGCGGCAAAACCTACGTCGTCGAGCATCAGGCGAGCGATGCGTCCTTCACCGGCGCTGAAAGAATCCTGGCGGGCACGAATCTGGTAAAGGATGTCCATGACGGGCGACTCCGGTTAAATCAGGTAAGAAAGGCCGACGGTCAGACCGAAAGCAACAAGCGAGATCAACGTCTCCAGCACCGTCCAGGTCTTGAAGGTCTGTGCGACCGTCATGTTGAAGTATTCCTTGATCAACCAGAAGCCGCCGTCGTTGACGTGAGAAAAAATCACCGACCCGGCGCCAGTCGCCAAGACCAACAGCTCCGGATGCGGGTAGCCCAGGCCGATGGCCACTGGTGCAACCACGCCCGAGGCCGTGGTCATCGCTACCGTGGCAGAACCGGTGGCGATGCGCATCAGCGCGGCAAACAGCCAGCCCATCAACAGTGGCGACAGGTGGAATTCGTGGGCCAGACCGACGATCTGGTCGGTGACACCGGCGTCCACCAGAATCCGGTTGAGGCCACCACCGGCACCCACCAGCAGTGTAATGCTCGCGGTCGGCGCCAGGCATTCGTTGGTGAACTTGAGGATCGATTCACGGTTGAAGCCCTGTGCCAGGCCGAGGGTCCAGAAGCTCAGCAAAGTCGCCAGCAACAGTGCAATCACCGAGTTGCCGATGAACAGCAGGAACTGGTTGAACCCCGTACCCGGCGTAGAAATCAGATTAGCCCAGCCGCCGATCAGCATCAGCACCACCGGCAACAGAATGGTCGCCATGGTGAGACCGAAACCCGGCAGTTTGTCGCGCGGTTCGCGTTCGAGGAACTGACGCTCCAGCGGGTTTTCCGCCGGCAATTGAATACGCGGCACAATGAACTTGGCGTACAGGGGACCGGCGATGATCGCTGTCGGAATACCGATCGCAATCGCATAGAGCAACGTCTGCCCCACCGACGCCTGATACACCTGCACCGCGAGCATCGCCGCCGGGTGCGGAGGCACCAGCGCATGCACCACCGAGAGCCCGGCGACCATCGGCAAGCCGACCATCAGGATCGACACACCGACCCGACGCGCCACGGTAAACGCAATCGGCACCAGCAACACGAAACCGACTTCGAAGAACAGCGGCAAGCCGACCAGGAACGCAATGCAGACCATCGCCCAGTGCGCGTTCTTCTCGCCGAAGCGGTCGATCAAAGTCCGAGCCACCTGCTCGGCGCCGCCGGACTCGGCCATCATCTTGCCGAGCATCGTGCCCAGCGCCACCACCAGCGCGATGTGCCCCAGGGTCTTGCCAACGCCGGCCTCGTACGCCCCCACCACACCCGACGGCGGCATGCCCGCCACCAGCGCCAGCCCAATGGAAATCAGGGTGATGACAATGAACGGGTTGAGCCGGTAACGCGCGATCAGAACGATCAAAGCAATGATGGCGATGGCGGCATACACCAGCAGCCAATAGCCGAAGGACAGGGTCATGCGGTACTCCTCGAGAGGGTCACGTCGAAATATTTGTGAAACTCTTAAAACATTTCGAGGCGTGATTATCAAACGAGGTGAAAGTAATTTTCGTGGAGAGGTAAGGCGTGTCGCTAATGGATATGTCGTGTCGCGAATAATGAAAATCGGCCAGGCGAATTTTCATCCGCCTGGCCTGTTGCCGGCTCAGTCGTGGTGAACCCGGGCGCGCCTGAGCAACTTCTTGCAACGCTCCGACAAATGCAGCACCCGCAGGTGCTTGCCGGCCTTGCTGTAGCGTTCGCGCAGGGTGTCCAGTGCGGCGATGGCCGAGTAGTCGACGAAGCTCAGATGGCGACAATCGAGCGTCACCTGCGCCGGATCGTTGGCCGGGTCGAATTGATTGAGGAAGGGCGTGGTCGAGGCGAAAAACAACGTGCCGTGGACCCGGTACAGCTTGCTGCCGTCATTTTCCAGATGACTGTCGGCGTACAGCTGCCGAGCCTGTTGCCAGGCGAAATTCAGCGCCGCGATGATGATGCCGCACAGCACAGCGGTGGCGAGATCGGTGAATACCGTGATCGCTGTCACGGCGATGATCACCAGCGCATCGTTCAGCGGCACCTTGTTCATCACCCGCAGCGAGGCCCAGGCGAAGGTCTGTTGCGACACCACGAACATCACCCCGACCAGCGCCGCCAGCGGAATGCGCTCAATCAGCGGCGACAGAAACAGGATGAACAACAGAATCGAGACCCCGGCCACCACACCGGACAAGCGCCCACGCCCACCGGAGCTGAGGTTGATCACGGTCTGGCCAATCATCGCGCAACCGCCCATGCCGCCGAACGCACCGGAGACCATGTTGGCCGCGCCCAATGCCACGCACTCGCGATCCGGATAGCCACGACTTTCGGTGATTTCATCAGTCAGGTTCAGGGTCAGCAGGGTTTCCAGCAGGCCGACCAGCGCCATCAGGATCGCGTACGGCGCGATGATGCGCAGGGTATCCAGGTTCCACGGGATGTCCGGCAGCGCCAGGGTCGGCAAACCACCGGCGATGTGCGCCATGTCACCCAGGGTGCGGGTTGGCAAACCCAGCAGATAAACCGCCAGGCCCACACCAAGAATGGCCACCAGCGCTGGCGGTACTGTGCGCGTCAGTCGCGGCAGCAGGTAGACAACCGCCATGGTCACTGCGACCAGGCCGATCATCATGTACAGCGGCGTGCCACTGAGCCAGCTCTCGCCATTTTTGAAATGCTCCAGTTGCGCCAGCGCGATGATGATCGCCAGGCCATTGACGAAACCGAGCATCACCGGATGCGGCACCATGCGCACCAGTTTGCCGAGCTTGAGCAAACCGAACGCCATCATGATCAACCCGCCCAGCAACACCGTGGCCAGCAGGTACTGGACACCGTGTTGCACCACCAGCGCGACGATCACCACCGCCATCGACCCGGCCGCACCGGACACCATGCCCGGGCGCCCACCAAACAGCGCGGTCAGGGTGCAGATGATGAATGCGCCATACAAACCCATCAGCGGATTGAGATGGGCCACGAGGGCGAAAGCGATGCATTCGGGTAACAAGGCGAAAGAGGTGGTGAGCCCGGCCAGAAGGTCGGCTCGCAGATGTCTAGGTTTCATGAGGACCGCATACAGGGCGAAAAGAGTGTGCAGATGTTACGGAATCGCAGCCAACCCGGCCAGTTGCAGGGACGTTGAAAACGCCATCGCGGGCAAGCCACGCTCCCACAGGTATTTTGCCGCTCACAAAATTATCGAACGACGCAAAACCTGTGGGAGCGGGCTTGCCCGCGATGGGAACAACGCGGTCTAAAGCGAACTCACACCATTTCGTCGCGAATCCACTCCACTACCGACGTCCGCTTCGGCACCCAGCCCAGCAATTCACGCGCATGCTTGCCGCGAACCCGGCTGTTGGAGCCCAGGCCATAGTTGGCCATTTCATAACCCCACTCGGCCTCGGCATCCTTGAGCGGCCAATCCTGCGACTCGCCCAGATTCAACGCCTGCGCCATGGCCGTGGTCATGTCGATGAACGACGCTTCGCCGCTTTCGACAAAATAGAACGTGCCCGGTACGTTTTTGGTCAGCGCCAGCAGGTACAAAGCAACTACGTCTTCGATGTGTACGTTGGACCAGATGTTCTGGCCCGTGCCCACATGACGCACCACGCCACTTTTACGCGCCTGTTTCAGCAAACGCGGCAACTGTACGCTGTCGCGATTGACGCCCAGGCTGTGGCCATAGATCAGCGTGTTGCAGATCACCGCCGAGTTCACCCCGTCTTTCGCTGCGGCGAGGATCAGATTATCGATAGCCACGCGTGCGGCCTTGTCGACGGTGGGTTCCGGCAGGTTGTCTTCGAAGTAGATGACATCGCTAGATTTACCGCCCGACGCATCGCCAACGATGCTCGAACCGCTGGTGTGCAGAAACACTTTGTTGGAACCGCGCAAGGCATCGAGCAAGGCTTCGACTGCGCCACGATGGTCGCTGCTGGCGGCGTTGATCACGGCATCGGCGGCGCGGGCCTGGTCAGCGAGCAGTGCGCTGTCGTCAAGCGTGCCGATGACTGGCGTGATGCCCAGCGCTTTCAGTTCATCCGCCTGTTCGGCGTTGCGCACCAGGCCTTTGACGCTGTGACCTGCCTGGATCAAGCCTGTGGCGATGGAACCGCCGATAAAACCCGCTGCACCGGTAACGAATACGTTCATGGAGAAACTCCCTGCGTGAATAAGTGATGCAACGAGTATCAAGCACTGTTCCTTGACGAAAAATCCCCGCTGACCCAATTCACTCTTGCGCAGTAATCACGAATCAGTCGTTGAAATCGTCGGTGGCGTACAGCGCCAGTTTGCTCTGGATAAAGTCCAGAAAGCACTGAATTCGCAAGGCCAGTTGCGAGTTACGGTAGTACACGGCGTTGATCGGCTGGCGATAGCCGCTGTTGAACTCCGCCAGCAGCACCTTTAAACGCCCGGCGCGAATGTCTTCGATGGTCATGTAGTGCGACAGGCTGGCGATGCCCTGCCCTTCCAGCGCCAGTTGGCGGATGGTTTCACCGCTGGAGGCACTGAGCGACGCCTGAATCGGCCAACGATCGCCGTGCACATAACGCAGCGGCCACTGGTTGAGTCCTTCGTTCTGGGTGAAGCCCAATAGCGTATGCGCGGACAGGTCGGCCACCGCCGTTGGCGTGCCGTGTTTTTCCAGATACGCGGGGCTGGCGACGATGTGTAACGGACTGCATCCCAGGGAGCGGGCGTGCAGGGTCGAATCGGCCAGGGTGCCGATGCGAATGGCGATGTCGGTACTTTGTTCCAGCAAATCGATGATCAGGTCGTTGCTGTTGAGCTCAAGCTGGATATCGGGATAGAGCCGTCGAAACTCATCGATGTACGGCACGATGGCGTGCAGCATGAACGGCGAGGCGGCGTTGATGCGCAGGCGCCCGGACGGCGTTTGCTGGCGCGAGGTCAAGCGCTCTTCGAGCTCGTCCATCTGATCGAGAATCAGCTTGGCGTGCTCAAAAAAATACTTGCCCTCTTCGGTCAGGTCCATGCGCCGCGTGGTGCGATTGATCAGCGTGGTGTCGAGCTTGGCCTCCAGCCGCGAAAGCGTGCGGCTGACCGCCGACGGCGTTTGCCCGACCTGCTCGGCCGCCGCGGAAATCGACCCGCACTCAATCACGCAGACGAAAATCTGCAACTCATCGGATCTGGCTTTCACGTGTGTCCTCTTTCGCTAATCGGCGTGGCATGGATCGTTAGGATCGCAGCCTGCGGCAGCTCCTACAGAGTATTGCGTACACGCAGGAGCTGCCGAAGGCTGCGATCTTTTTAGCCATTGCGACCGATAGTAGCCGAGCGTTACGCCTTAAGGCCAAACACCTCGGTCAAGTGCTGCTCATAACGCGCCACGTCGCCTTCGATGTTCGGACGTTTCATCACGTCCACACTGAGGAAAGTCGGCAGACCGCTCATGCCGAGGAACTCGTTGGCTTTGTGGAACGGGAAATACACCGCGTCCACGCCTTTGCCTTCAAAGAAATCAGTCGGGTCGTCGAAGGCTTGCTGCGGGGCGTTCCAGGTCAATGACAGCATGTATTGCTTGCCTTGAACCAAACCGCCGCTGCCGTACTTTTGCGAAGCATCGGAGCGGGTGCGGCCGTCGCTGGCGTACAGGCTGCCATGGCCTTCGGTGAAGACTTCGTCGAGGTACTTCTTCACGGTCCAGGGCGCGCCCATCCACCAGCCAGGCATCTGATAAATGATTACATCGGCCCAAAGGAATTTGGCGACTTCTTCAGCCACATCGTAGCCCTCGTCGATGAACGTGGTTTTCACGTCCACGCCGCCGCGATCCAGCACGCTCAACGCGGCTTCGTGCAAGGTGGTGTTGTAGCGGCCATCGGAGTGCGCAAACTTCTTGCCGCCATTGAGCAACAGAACTTTTTTCATGGGAGGTCTCGGGAAGGTCAGGAATCGGATGGCGGCAGAGTAACGATGCGCCTCGCGCGGAAAAAGCACCCGAACGGCAAAATACATTTGACCTAAACGCACGAATCAACTGGCAATTGTTGCCTTAGACTGGCGCCGATTCTGACTTGAGGAGCGTTTTTCATGAGTGATATGCAAGGCTTCATCCTGCACGCCAAGACCCGCCCGGAAAAATCCGACGCCTTCGAAGCGTTTTTCAGCGGTTATGTGGAAGCGAGTCGCGCTGAACCCGGCTGCATCGAGTACCACATGCTGCGCGACAAGCAGGATCCAACGCTGTTTATCTTCTACGAAATCTGGCAATCCCAGGCCCACCTCGACGTGCACTCGAACCTGCCGCACATGAAGCAGTTTCTGGAACAACGCGACGAATACCTGGAGCGTGACTTCGAAATCCGCGCAATCGAAATGATCAGCCCGTCGTCTGCTAGCCGCTGATCAGCAAATGGCCGCCGAGCAATCCCAGGCCAACGAAAAATACCCGTTTGAACAGCACGGCGCTGATCCGCTGGCGTAGCCATTGCCCGAGCAACATGCCAAGCACCGCCGGAATCAGCGCCAGCATCGACGCACTCAACTCCCCCCCGCCCAGCGCCCCGCGCCATAGCAGCCCGCCCGCCAGGGCCAGGGTCGAGACAGTGAACGACAGGCCCAATGCCTGCACCAGTTCATCCTTACTCAAACCCAGCGCTTGCAGGTACGGCACCGCTGGAATCACGAACACCCCGGTCGCCGATGTGATGACGCCGGTCACCAGGCCGCAAAGCGGACCGAGCCAACGCTCAGCACGAGCGCCCATGTGCAGGGTCGGCAGGCACAACCCGCTCAACGCATAGAGCAACAACGCCGCCCCCAAACCGCGCACCACCCAGTGCCCACCGGCCATGCCGATCCACAGCGTGCCGGCGCCGGTGCCGAGGAAAATCGCCAACAGCATCGGCCACAAGCGTTTGATCAGGGCCGACAGATGCCCGCCGAATGCCAATTGCCAAACGTTGGTAACTGTTGCCGGGATGATCAGCAACGCCGCAGCCTGCGACGGGGCCATAGCCAGACCCAGCAAGCCCATGGCAATGGTTGGCAGTCCGAGACCGATCACGCCTTTGATCATACCGGCTAGCAAGAAGGTGCCGATGACCAGCAGTGAAAGGGCCAATCCGAGATTCTGATAAAACGCCGAGAGAGTATTCATGGGGCCATGGTGAGCCCTCGGGGTTCGATTGAAAATCTGCCATATACTGAGGCTGCCTCTCTTCGGGCAAGAGGCTGAGTAATCGGGTGGGTTTACACAGCTAGCGCCTACCGGGGATTGGTGAACGACACATAACCACTGTGGGAGTCAGCCTGCTAGCGATGGCGCCCTCCCAGACACCACACTTCCAGAGGCTGCCCAAATGCACTTCGACCTGACCGACCTGCGCCTCTACCTGAACATTCTCGACACCGGCAACATCACCGCTGGCGCCGCACGCAGTCATCTGTCCCTCGCGGCAGCCAGCGCACGAATTCGCGCCATGGAAGCCTCGCTGGGCGTCGAGTTTCTTCAGCGCAATCGTCGAGGGGTCAGCCCCACCCCGGCCGGCAATGCCCTGGCCCGGCATGCCCGGGTTCTGCTGCAACAGGCCGAACGTATGCAGCAGGAACTGGCCGAATACGCCCAAGGCGTCAAAGGCCAGGTGCGCCTGCTATGCAACACCACAGCCATCACCGAGTACTTGCCGGAGTTGCTCGCCGACTTCCTGCACCAACACCCCAACCTCGACATCGAGCTGCAGGAATTGCCCAGTGCACGCATCACCCACGCGCTACGTCAGGGCGCGGCGGACCTCGGTATCGTCTCTGATGCGGTGGACACCACGGACCTGCAGACCCGTGCATTTCGCGACGATCCCCTGGTGCTGATCATGCCCTTCGATCATCCGCTGGCAAGCGCCGCCAATGTCAGCTTCACCGACACACTGCGTCATGACTACGTCGGCCTGAACGCCAACAGCGCGCTGGCGGTTTACCTGGAAGAGCAGGCGCTGCACGCAGGCTCACGCATGCAAATCCGCATCCGTGCCGACGGCTTCGAGGGTGTGATGCGCATGGTCGCCCGCGGGGCGGGGCTGGCAATCGTACCGCTGGCGGCAGTCGAGCGTGGGCCAGCGACATCCTCGATCCTGCGAGTTGATCTGCAAGAGCCTTGGGCCCAGCGCAAACTGCTGCTCTGTGCCCGAGACCTCACGGCGCTGCCCGCATACGCCATGGCATTGTTCCAGGCGCTGACTCTCGGCTGAAGCTGTGCGTTTCTGGACAGCTCAGTGTCGAGCACAGACAACTGAGGGTCGGGCAGGCGCTATAGGGTGCCACTTCAGTTCCAGAACCCACTGCCCGGAGTCATCATGACCGCACCGATTACCGTTCTTCGCGACACCCACCCGCTGCCCGTACTCGATGCCTGCAAATGGGAAAAACTCGAAGGCGACCCGCACACCGTCAACCTCAACGCCTACACCAGCGAAGACGGCAGCAAGATCATGGGCACCTGGATCTGCACGCCGGGCAAGTGGTACGTGGAATATGTGAAGTGGGAATACTGCCATTTCCAGGAAGGCTACTGCATCATCACCCCTGAAGGCATGGCGCCGATCCACCTGCGCGCCGGTGATATTTTTGTCATCGAACCGGGGATGAAAGGCACTTGGGAAGTGGTGGAAACCGTACGCAAATATTTCGTGTTTGCCTGATAAAGCAAAAGATCGCAGCCTTCGGCAGCGCCTGCTGGATGAACTCAATCCAATGCAGGCGCTGCCGAAGGCTGCGATCTTTTCTGTCTGACAAAAAAACCGGGAACCCGCCCGACGCGGATCCCCGGAAACAGCCCCTATTGGGGCTTGCGATAGCTATTGATGATCGCCGAAAAGTCGTTGCCACCTTCCCCACGCAAACTCATCGCCTGATACAACTGCTGGGCCACTGCGCCAAGCACCACCGGTTGGTGAGCCTGCCGCGCCGCTTCCGTCGCCAGCCCCAGATCTTTGAGCATCAACTCGGCACCAAAGCCACCGGTATAGCCGCGCGAAGCAGGCGCCGTTTCGACGATGCCCGGCCACGGGTTGTACATCTCCGAACTCCAGCAACGCCCAGTGGAGCTGTTGATGATGCCTGCCAGCACCTTGGTGTCGATGCCTAATGCATCGCCAAGCGCCATGGCTTCGCTGACGCCGACCATGGAAATCCCCAGCAGCAGGTTGTTGCAGATTTTAGCGATTTGCCCGGTGCCGACCTCACCACAATGGACGATGTTGCGGCCCATTTGTGCCAGTACCGGTTGCAGCGCGGCGAACAGTTCCGGGGTGGCGCCAACCATGAAAGTCAACGTCCCGGCCGCCGCACCGCCGGTGCCGCCGGAAACCGGCGCATCGGCCATGGCCACGCCTTGCTTCGCAGCCGCGGCGGCGACGTCTCGTGCGGTCTGCGGATCAATGGTGCTGCAATCCACCGCCGGAACGCCTTTGCCGATCCCGGCCAGCACGCCGTCTTCACCCAGCCACACGCTACGTACATGCACAGCCGCCGGCAGCATGGTGATCACCAGCTCTGCCCCGTCAGCCGCTTCACGGGCCGACGCGCTGATGCTGCCGCCCAGTTGTTCCAGCTCTGCCAGCACGGCTTTGTTCAGGTCGACCAGACGCAACGAATGTCCGGCCTTGATCAGGTTGCGCGCCATCGGCGCGCCCATGTTGCCGAGACCGATAAAAGCGATTTTCATGTCCGGCTCCTTATCGCAAATTGATGGTGGTGTTCACACCGTCGTTGACGCTGTCATCGTCGAACCAGCGACTGGTGACGGTCTTGGTCTGAGTGTAGAACTGCACCACTTGCTTGCCATACGGGCCGAGGTCGCCGAGTTTGGAACCGCGCGAACCGGTGAAGCTGAAGAACGGCACCGGCACCGGAATCGGGATGTTGATACCGACCTGGCCGACATCAATTTCAGTCTGGAATTTACGCGCCGCCGCACCACTCTGGGTGAACAGGCCCGTGCCGTTGCCGAACGGGTTGGCGTTGACCAGGGCAATGGCCTCGTCGAGGGTGTTCACTTCCAGCACCACCAGCACCGGGCCGAAGATTTCCTGGGTGTAGATCTGCATGTCGGTGGTCACACCGGAGAACAGGGTCGGGCCGACAAAGTTGCCCTTCTCGTAACCCGCCACTGAGATCTCGCGACCGTCCAGCTCAAGCTTGGCGCCTTCCTTGATGCCGCTTTCGATCAGTTCAAGAATCCGCGCCTTGGCCTTTTTCGAAATGACCGGGCCGACATCAGTGCCTGGCTCGCTGCCGGCATTGACCTTGAGCTTCTGCGCCAGCGCCTTGAGGTCTGGCAGCCACTGCTTGGCCGCACCCACCAGCACCACCACCGAGGTGGCCATGCAACGTTGACCGGCAGCACCAAAACCGGCGCCCACCAGTGCATTCAGCGCTTGCTCACGATTGGCGTCCGGCAGGACCACGGCGTGGTTCTTGGCCCCCATCATCGATTGCACACGCTTGCCGTGCTTACCGGCCAAGTCGTACACGTGAGTACCGACGGCAGTCGAACCGACGAAGGACACCGCTTTGATGTCTTTGTGGGTGCAGAGCGCATCCACCACGTCTTTACCACCGTGCACGACGTTCAGCACACCCGCCGGAACCCCGGCCTCGATGGCCAGTTCAACCAGCAGCATCGTCGACATCGGGTCCTGTTCGGACGGCTTCAGTACAAAGGTGTTGCCGCAGGCGATGGCCATCGGAAACATCCACAGCGGAATCATCGCCGGGAAGTTGAACGGGGTAATGCCGGCGCACACACCGATCGGTTGGCGCAGGGTGTAGGTGTCGACACCGCCCGCCACGTTTTCCGCGAACTCGCCCATTTGCAGGCTGCCGATGGAGCAAGCGTGCTCGACCACTTCCAGACCACGGAAAATGTCGCCTTCAGCGTCAGCAATGGTTTTGCCCTGCTCGGCGCTCAACACCACGGCGATGCGCTTGGAGTGTTCGCGAATCAAAGCCTGGAGCTTGAGCATGATCCGCATCCGCGCACCGATTGGCGTCAGCTTCCAGGTCTGGAAGGCGCGATGGGCGGCGCTGATGGCGGCGTCAACTTCTTCGGCAGTGGCAAACGGTACTTTGGCCAGCACTTGCTGGGTCGCCGGGTTGACGATGTCGTGCCATTCGGTGGATCGGGACTCGACCCACTCGCCGTCGATCAACAATTTGACCTTTTGTACGGTGGTGTCGTTGGGCGTGAGCGATGCGTTCATGTGGGTCTCCTGGACTTGTTGTTATCTAGAGAGCCAAGGCGAAAAAGTCGCCTTGCGATGAGGCGTGTGCCGCGAATTGGTTGTCGGGCTGTTTTTGGAGTATAGATGTGCAAACTTCTAATAAGAACGCACATAAAAGCCGGTCCATCATGCAAAAAAACATCACGTCTTTAGGCTCGCTGAATTGGGATGACCTCAAGTTTTTCCTTGAAGTGGCCCGCACCCGCAAGGCCAGCACTGCGGCCAAACGCCTGGCCGTCGACTACACCACCGTGTCGCGGCGCATCAGTTCGCTGGAAGCGTCATTGGGCACGCTGCTGTTCGAGAAGTCCCGGACCAGTGGCTTTGTCCTGACCGCTGAAGGCCAGCGTCTGCTCGGTTATGCGGAGTCCATCGAGAGCACGCTGCACATGGCGTGCGAACAGGTTTCCGGGTCCGGGGTGGCGTTGTCCGGGCATGTGCGCATGGGCTGCACCGAAGGCTTCGGCAGCTTCTTCATCACGCCGCAACTGAGCCACTTCGTCGACACCTACCCCGCCATCTCGGTCGACATCCTGCCGCTGCCACACTTCATCAGCCTGTCCAAGCGCGAGGCCGATATCGTCATCGCCCTGGAACGTCCGGAGCATGGCCCGTACGTCTGCTGCAAACTCTGCGACTACCGTTTGCAGCTGTACGCGACCCAGGACTACCTGGACAACCACCCGCCGATCCGCCGTCCGACTGATCTGGCCAAGCATTCCTTCATCAGTTACGTCGACGACCTGGCGTTCAGCTCCGAGCTGTTGTACCTGGCCAACGTACTCCCCGGCGCGAGCGCCAACCTGCGCAGCACCAGCGTAATTGCACAGTTCGTAGCGGCGCAGCAGGGCCGATCACTGGCAATCCTGCCATGCTTCCTCGCCGCCCAGGATCCACGCTTGCTGCCGGTGTTGCCGCAGGAGATCAACATCACCCGACAGTTCTGGATGTACTGCCGCGAAGACCTGCGCAAGCTCAAGCGGATCACCCTGTTGTGGGATTACATCAGGGAGGTGACTGAGCTCAATGGCCCGTTGTTGCTGGGTGAAACGAGGGAAATGAGGTTTGCCGATTGAGCTGAAGCAACTGGAATCCCACCCACTGGCATTACTGGAGCGGGGCTCCATAGGTAACGAGTGTTGTTTACGGTCGACTCTCTGGCAGTCAAGGCAGAGCCTGGGAATAGCTTGCTGGTCTTCACAACGGCAAGCACGCCAAAATATTGATTGCGTATGCACCACGAGGGAACCAGTTGCTGCCTCGATACTTTGTTGGATTTGTAGAATGGAAAACAAAGTTAGAATGGAGCTAGGTGCTTGCTGTAGCCGAACTTAACACCTGATGCGAAGAACCCTCCGCACTCTTGCTGTTTAGTGCAGCTCCGACATTCGGGCGCGTACTCATTCTTCCAGTCGCTGATTGACTTGCGGTAGTAGGGCTGAATATCCGGATTCACCAAGCACAGCTGATGGTTATAGACAGAGATATTCATACCGTATTTGGCCAGAATGCCAACCGATTTGCTGAGCGTGTCTTTGTACTCGATCGGGTCGATCCACAGCTCATCAAGATTGGCCCTGGTGAAGCCCATCATCTCAAGGCCCATCAGCGCCACATGGTCAACAAACAGCAGATTGCGTGCGATGAACTCACATAGTTCAGGCAGGCGCTGCACCGATAGTTTGTGAATGACGACTCGGATCTCAACCTTCTGACCCAAGCGCTTCAGATTGAGGATGCCCTGAATGGTTTCATCGAACGCGCCTTGGGCCTGGACGATGTAGTCATGCAGCGTCGGATCGTCTGAATAGACAGGGATTCCGATCATCGCGTCGGGCAATTCAATCCGCGCATACTTTTCAGCGAACGCTGGGTCTTTGAAGCTGCGCCCGTTCGAGAGAATATGGATTGCGGTTCTCGGCAGATAACTTTTTGTCAGGCTGATGATCTTAAGGAAGCGCTCCCGATTGGTCGTCGGCTCGCCCCCAGTAAACCCCAGCTCGCGGGTATCTTTTGGAATAAGCGGAATCAGACTCTCGATTTCGTCAAGCATCCACGAGTCATCAGCTGCCTTAGGCGGTTGTGAACACATTAGACAGTAATGATTGCATTGCTCGGTGACCAGGATGCTGTTGTGCGGCGACGATGCTCGAAACAGCACGCTAATGCTCTGACGATCAGCTGAAAGCCGGATGATGTCACCATCACCGATGTAGCTGTAGTCATTCGGTAGGAGCGAGTAATCAGAGTCGGGAGGCAGTACCTCAACCAACTGTCGATGCTTCTCAAGCAGAAGGTAGTGCGCGAATCCTCGGGGAATCTCCTGATCGGAAACCAAGTAGGCTATTTCCCGTCGCAAGACTTCTGGCAAATTCCGGCTGGTCGACACCTTGAGCAGAGTAAGGTCCCTATGAACATCAACCGCATGGATGCGGATAATCTTTCCGCCGAGTTTCAGCATCGGTTGGCCCAACCCATAAAAATCCGTTTTGTTTGCTCATCACTTCCCATCAGCTCAATGAGATGCTTGAAAATAGCCATATTTCGCTTGCAGAAAGAGGACTCAGGTTTTCTTGCTACAACGTCTTTGTGAATGGCGTGATGGTAGACAGGCTCCGCTCCACAGTAAGGTTCAAATGCACAGTCAGAGCACATTGGAGCGCTTAAGGTGAAAGAGTTTTCCAGTGCATCCAGAAGCTGATCAGAGAGGATGATCTCCTCATATGAGTGTTCAAGAATGCTGCCCAGACGGAACGTATGATCTCCCATTTCGGCAAGCATACGGCTTTCATCTGAGGCGTAGACCGATCCGTCGTAGTTGAACACGATGGCTGCGATACCAGCACCGGCAGGGTTCATCAAATCAACGAACCCAGGGTCCCCTGATGTCAGCATTTTTGTCAGCACGAGCGAAGAATATTGCTCTACAAATCGTATGCCGGACTTGTTTAGCTCAATGATGTACTCAAGGCCCTCCTTGTAAAATTCCAGCCAGCGCTCCGTGTCATACGACATGAATTTTTTGGTCTTGATCGCAAAGCCGTAAGGGGAGAGTGTGCGGAGGAAGATGCCATCAAAGCCCAGGCGCAAGTATTCATCAATGATGTCGCGTGCTCGTGGCAGGCTCTTATCTGTGGTTGTCATCAGGGCTGACACTTGGTCATAGCCGAGGGCTGCACGGGCTTTCTTCAAGCCTTCCTCGAAACGCTGATGACTATCTCTGCCCGGGCGTGGGCGATTTGCATTATGCAGATCCATTGGCCCGTCGAGCGAAGATGAAAGAACGATGTTGTGCTGCTTACAGAAGTCGAGCACGTCATCGGTCAGTAGCGAAAGCGTGGTCGCAATGACGAACTGTAGGTCACGTCCTTCCTTGACGTTACGTTTTTTGGCCTCAAGAACAACGTACCTCACCATCTCGAAGTTCAGCAGCGGCTCTCCACCCTGAAATTCAATTTTGATGGCGGGATTGGGAGACATAAAGACGAAATCCAACGACTTGTCTGCCATCTCTGTGGTCATGTCGAATTCGCCTTTGCTCTCCGACTGCCTTGAAACCTGGCAATACGGGCAGCTATGGTCACACCGAAGAGTCACTACAAAGATATGCAGATTGGTGAACTCGGCCAGCCTGGACAATCGCGTACGAATTTTGAGAGCCAGAAGCTGAAGTGGCGCTTGCTCATTGGTGAAGCGAATGAACTGCTTGGATCGAAGCGTAGGGATCAGCTCTGATGTGAGCGGAAGCGTCTTGCTAATGATCGGTTCAAGCATCGGCACCGGTATGACATGAAATTCGCCTGCCATGTTGGTAATGACGTACTCGTCGTCATTCAGACGGTCGAACTTAAAGGGCAGCAACTCGTAGGGACGTTGCTGCGCGTAGAACTCCAGCTTTTGGAATTTACTCACTAATCAGTCCGGTTTTTGAAAAGGCCAGTCCGAGTATCAGGTTCTTGATCGGTTGCGTCTCAACTGCCAGCCGGTGGCGAAGCTGATAATCGAGCGCATCCTTCTTGAACTCTTGGACCGCAGACAGAAAGGACTGCTCGTCCACGCCGATATTCGATGACAAAGCGCAGACAAACTGCCCCCCATCGGGTGTGATATCAACCGTCAGGGCATTGATCGATCGATATGCAGCTTTCTGCAAAACCTGCGCGTCATAAAGCCGCTCATCAAAAAGGAGCTTATGAGAGAAATCCATTATCGACCCGAATAGTGGGAGCTGTGGGAACTGTGCGAAGAGTGGGAGCTATGGGAGCTGTGATAAGCCATCATCTGCCCCTGGTCCCCGCGTTTGAGAACAAAGGCGAACAGATCGTTGCCACCACGAACCGAAAGGTTCTCGCTTTGGGCTTCAGCTTGAAATGTGTTCTTGGCTTCCGAGTTGGGCTCGACAACTTCATAAGTAGTTAGAGCGGCAGCCTGTTCCGTAGCAACGGCTGCAGCCAGGGTGGCCAGAGGAACCAGAAAGGAGCGCTTTTTCATTGCAGATATCCCTATCGAATTGATGGTTAATCGCTCGAGTGTCGATGCCTGCATCGATGATGTCAATGTGGAATCGACTGATGGCGATTAACTCATTCACAATTAGATTGCCATCACTCCTTCACGCTCGGGTCTGCTCGACTCAACGTCGCTCGTTGTCATTTGAAAAAAAGTTCAAACGCTTACCAGCTATAACTCAAAGACTGAGCTGCCACCGTTGCCGGATGTACTGCCGCGAAGACCTGCGCAAGCTCAAGCGGATCACCCTGTTGTGGGATTACATTAGGCAAGTGACCGAACTGAATGGCCCGTTGTTGCTGGGTGAAACGCGGGACATGCGGTTTGCCGACTGAGCTGATCTGGCGATATCAGGCGGGCAGTACGCGACAGCCTTTTCGGCTGACTTCCAGACGCTCGTAACTCGCCAGGTGGTTGCTGCGCGCGTCCATCAGTTCAGGCAAAGCGGCATCCGGATCGTCCAGGCGCAAGGTCAGCAGGTAGTCGACATTGCACTCCCACCACTGGCTGTTCAACAGCGCGGATACACGTTCAGGCGGGTGTCGATACTTGATTACTTTCGCCGGAGTGCCTGCGACGATGGCGTAGGGAGGCACGTCATGAAGGACCAGTGCACGCGTGGCGATGATGGCTCCCGTGCCCACGTTGACCCCTTCCATGATCATGGCGTCATGCCCGATCCAGACGTCATCGCCAATGGTGACGTCGACAATTTCCGGCTCGAATGACAATGAGGTATTTGTGAACTGAAAGGGGTGCGAGCTCACCCAATCCGAAGGGTGGGTGTTCTTATCCTGGCCGATGTAGCAGTTGTTCCCGATGGAGCAGAACCGGCCAATGGATGAAACTGCGGAAAGCACGCAATCGCTTCGAATGTAAGTGTGAGCGCCAATGCTCAATTGCTTGGCATTGATCACCAGATTGCCGAGTGAGACGTTTTCCTCAAGCACCAATGTGGTTCTGCCGCCGAGCGAGGTCACTCCGCCGCCCAGCTTGCATTTATGCCGGCGAAGCCATTTCTTCCAATAGTGGTTCTGGCAATAATTTATTATTTTTTTCATTGAGAACTCTTCGACTTCCGCATAAACCCTGAAACGCCCAGACCGTAAAATCGACTCAGAACCCAAGCGGGTTCGAATGATCGTCGAGTTTACGTCGGCTCATGTGTCAGAAGTCATGTCGGAAAAAATTGCTAACGCATTAATCGGCACTGACCACAATCGATACCCTGCGGTTCTCGGTGCGGCCGGTGGCGGTGTTGTTCGATGCCACGGGCTGGCTGCTGCCAAGGCCGCGTAACTGGATGTTTTCCTGTTTCATGCCGGCGGCGGCCAGAACGCTGCCGACACTTTTGGCGCGACGCAGGGAAAGCTGTTCGTTGTAGGCCTCTTTACCCGATGCATCCGTGTGACCATCGACCCGTACGCGCTCGATCCCGACGCCCAGTAGCGACTTGGCAATGCGCTCGACAATCTGGGTGCTCTGCACATTCAAGCTGTCGACGTCACTGCCGAACAGCACTTTGCCCGACAGACCAAAAGCCCACCCCTCATCGGTCAACTCGAAACCTTGCTGCTTCAAGACCGCAATTTGCGCCGGGGTCAGACCTTTTTGCGGTGCTGTCTGGCAACCGGTCAGGGTCAATACGGCCATGAGCAGCGTGATGGTGAAAAGTCGCAGTGATCGAGGGATAAAAGAAAACACGGAATTAAGCTCCTGGGTTAAACGTCGGCGACAGGGTGCTCCGACCCTGCCGTGTGCTGTGCGCCTCGGGCAAGGCGCTTGGCTTGGTACATTGCTTCGTCCGCTGCATTGAGCAGCGTACCCGGGGTAACGCCATGATCGGGGTACACGGCGATGCCGATACTGAGAGAGGTCAACGTCTGGTGATCGCCTGGCAACACAATGGGCGCGTCCATGCTGGCAATGATTTTGTCGGCAATCCGCTCAGCGTCTTCGGTCTTGTGAAGTGGCGTCAGCAATACCGCGAATTCATCACCGCCCAAACGCGCCACCAGGTCCTCTTCGCGCAGTTGCGCCCGCACCCGTTTGGCCACCGCCACCAACACCGCATCGCCGGCCGCATGGCCGAAGTTGTCGTTGATTTCCTTGAACCGGTCGCTATCCAAAAACAGGACGGCCACCCGCTCGTTGAGCTTGTTGGCGTTGCGCAATGCGCGCATCAGGCGACCTTCGAAAAACGCCCGGTTCGGCAGGCCCGTGAGACTGTCATGACTGGCCTGGTGGGCGAGGGTCTCGTTCTCGTTTTGCAGGTGGGTCTGCCAGGATTCGAGTTCATCGAGCAGGGCATTGAAGTCGCTGCCGAGGTTGTCGAGTTCGGCGATGGTGGCGGGCGGTACGCGCCGATCGAAAGCCCGTTCACTGCGAGCCGCGTGGGCAACAGACGCCAAGCTGCGCAACGGGCCGATAATGCCGCGAAGTTGTCGACGCGCCAGATAAAGTGCGACCCACGCACTGATGGCGGTGCACAGGACAATCCCCATCAGACCACTGAGCAAAAAGCGCATCAGACTGGCGCCATGCCCGATGAGCACAATGCTGCCGATCTCCCGGCCCTGATGAACGATTGGCATGTTGATCGGCTTTTCCAGAAAGGCTTTGGCCAACTGTATTTCAAGATCGGATATCAAACCGGTTTCCGGGCGCTGCCAACGGGCCAGCAACCGGCCCTGCCTGTCCAGAACCTGGGCGTCGGCCACCTCTTCGGTAGAGGCAATAAGCGCCAATGCTTCGGTGGCTGCGGACTTGTCGTTGAACACCACCGCGGCCTCCACGGTGTAGTTGATCGAGCGCGCGATCAGGTGCAGGTTGTGATCGGCATACACCCGCAAGGCCAGAACACCCAGCAGCGTCAGCGACACACTGGCCATGGCCACACCCACCAGCGCAACGGTCAAATGACCGCGACCGATGACCGAGCGCAAGGTCGGACGAGTACCCCGTTTGAACAGGCTCATGGTGCCGCCGGCTTGCGACGGGACAATTGCAGCACGCTCGGATGAATGCGCACACCGCTGCGGGCAACCGAGTCGAGATTGACCTCGAAAGACACTTGATCGTCGGTGACTCGCAAACAGAAAAGGCTGCCAACGGTGCACTGATCATCGCTTTCGCTGATGCTCAACACCGGTAGCCCTGTGAGCGAGGCAAACAGCCGGCTGCGCTCTTCATTGGTCAGTTTGCCGATGTACACCGCATTGCACTCGCCTGCAATGGACGGGTTGTCGGCCAACAACCGCTGCACCGTCACAGGCCGACCTGTCGCCTGGGTCGTGCCTTTGACCAGGTCGTCCGTGTACTCAGTGGGGCCAACGATACAGAGGCGAAGTTGCGCAGGCTCAACGGGCCAACGGGCGTAACTGAGAATCCCGAGCACCACCTGAGTCACCGATTCGGCACGCTGGTCGGCCATGCTCGAGGGGGTTTGCGGCTGAGCAAAAGCCACTGCAGGCAGCAAACAGAAAAGTCCGGCGAGCAGTGCTTGTTTGCAGTCAGCGATACGCTCTGCCGCCCGGACAGCCACCTTCATGCAGGGATACTCTTCGATCGTTACCAAATGATGCCGCAACGATAGCATAGCGCTGGTACACCCGCGAGGCCGCGAACTACGGCACTTCGGACAGTTTACGTAACCTCGCGCGTCCTCTTCAGTCCGCCGGATCGCTGCCCTCTTTCAGCTCCAGCATCAACCCGCTCAAGCGCTTGACCTTGCGCCTCACCGCCTCCTCGAATACACCGGCACGCGGCTCGATCAACGTGAAGCAGTCTTTGGCCCGGGTTATTCCGGTGTAGATCAGCTCCTTGGTCAGCACCGGGTTCAGCGCGTCAGGAAGAATCAACGCGGTATGGGTAAATTCAGAGCCCTGGGATTTATGCACGGTCATGGCATAGACGGTTTCAACGTCATTGAGCCGGCTCGGCAAGACAAAACGCACGCCGCCCTGCCCGTCGTTACGCGGAAATGCCACTCGAAGCACCTGCCGACCGGCTTGCGTCGCCTCACGCTCAGGAAGTTTGAGGGCAATGCCGATGTCGCCGTTCATCAAGCCCAGGCCGTAATCATTGCGGGTCATCAAGACTGGCCGGCCCTCGTACCACTGCTGGTCACTATCAATCAAACGCGCCTTCAACAGTGCATCGGTGACACGCTGGTTCAACCCCTCCACACCCCACGGTCCCTTGCGGACAGCGCACAATAACTGAAAGGCATCGAAAGCTTGCAGCACCTGACGCGCCCACTCCATCCAGCGCGGATCATCGTACGGGCTATCAAGTGCTGGCCGCTGATTGCGCAGCAGGCCCAGATAGTGCCGGTAGCCTAGCGCGCCCTCACCATGGCCTTCGAGCAACAAACGCTCCAGCGCCCGGTCCTGTTCATTCTTGAGGGGCAGGCTGAAAACATCGTCGTGGCTTCGCACAGCCAACAGCTTGCGGGCTTCCTCAGGCTGTTGCTGGTTCACCCAGCGCGCCAACTGGCCAATGCCGCTGCCCTCGCCGAACCGCCGCGAGTGGCGAAGCATCACCACTTGCTGGGCGAGTGGATGCGTACCTTGAGTGTCTTCCTGCAAGCCGCTGGCCTCCAGGTTTTCACCACTGACCGCTTCCAGCCATTGACGTGTCTGCGGGCTGTACCAGCCAGCCTCGGCATCACGACACAGGTCGCCCAACACGGCACCGGCCTCCACCGACGCCAACTGGTCCTTGTCCCCCAGCAACACCAGACGCGCATGGGTCGGCAATGCGTCCAGCAGATTGGCCATCATCTCCAGGTCAATCATCGAGGCTTCATCCACCACCAACACATCCAGCGGTAATCGATTACCGGCGTGATGTCGGAAATGCCGCGTCCCCGGGCGACTGCCGAGCAGGCGGTGAACGGTGGTGACATCGGACGGAATTTTTTCGCGAATGGCTTCAGTGACTTTCAGCGTTCGGACTTGCTGACTGATGGACTCCGTCAGCCGCGCGGCGGCTTTGCCGGTCGGTGCGGCGAGACGAATGCGCAACGGCTTGCCCGCCTCGACCGCAGGCGCCTGGAGCAACGCCAACAAGCGCACGACCGTGGTGGTTTTGCCGGTTCCCGGACCACCGGTGACGATGCTGAAAGCGCTGCGAGTGGCGAGGGCACAGGCGAGTTTCTGCCAGTCAATCACCTCACCCGACCTGGCCGGCCCGAACAAACCCGTGAGGCGTTCAAGCAAGTCATCCGGGGCGGCCTCGTGTGTTGCCAAGCGCTCACGCAAAGAGTTGTCGATTCGTCGCTCGTAGGCCCAATAGCGGCGCAAATACAGGCGCTTGCCCGATAAAACCAATGGCCGCGATTGCACGGCCTCTCGTTCATCAGCCGCCAACGCAACCAGACGGCTTGCAGCCAGCACCTTGCACCAATGGGCGCCATCCAGCGCTTCCAGTAACTGCGACGGCAGCACCATCACACCATTTTGCACATCACCTTCCGGAGGCAGCGACAAGGCGAAGTCGGGCTCTTTCAATGTCTCGAACAAATCGAGGCAAACATGCCCGTGTCCCAACTGGTGGCTGGTCAACGCAGCCGCCAGCAGCACCAACGGGTCATCCTTCGGTGCCAGTTCATGCAGAAACGCCACGAAGGCCTTGTCCAGTGCCCGTAGCCAGCCACGCTCGACCCAGCGAGTCAGCAACAGCAACAGGTCGCCTGCATCATTCAAGGGTGCAAGGTCCGCGAGGCTGTCCTCCGCCAACGACGTGGGCAGCAAATCGGCGAAGGTGCGGCTCATAGCAATACTCCCTGTTCCCAGGCGGGTTCTGTCCGGGGCTCCGGTTTACCCTGGAACATCCGGTCCAGCCGCTCGATCAACTCTCTGGGCGGGCGGGCGAAATAGACACCCTGACCGGGCGCTCGCGTGCCCCGCAGGAAAAGGTACAACGCGCCGCCGACATGGCGGTCGTAATCGTAATCGGCCAGCCGGGCCTTGAGCTGACGATGCAGGGCCAGCAGGTACAACACGTATTGCAGGTCGTAACGATTGTCGAGAATCGACTGTTCCATGGCCTGTTCGGTATAGGCCAGGTCGTCAGCCCCGAGCCAGTTGGATTTGTAGTCGGCGACGTAATAACGGCCATCGTGCTCGAACGTCAGGTCGATGAAACCCTTGAACATGCCATTGAGCAACACCGGCTCGGCAGCCACTCGGGCCACGCCGTTGTGCGTGTACTGACGCACCAGCGCATCGAGCTTGAGTACATCGACCTTGTGGCTGGCAAACCAGAATTCCATTTCGACCTGATACTGGGTCAACTGCTCGAAAATCACCGGGGCTTGTCCAGCACCCACGGGCAGCGGCGATTTGAGCAGATGCACCAGCCAGTCACTCAACGTGGTGATCCACCCTTCCCAACCACGGCGATTGCAACGACGGGCAATCGCATCCTCCACGGCTTGTGGCGAGGCCGAAAAACCCTCATCACCCGCCCATTCGAGCAGACCATGAAGAAAGGTGCCCGGATTCGGGCCACGTGGGAACCGATGAATATCGGCACCGCCAGCTGCCATCTCGCGGGGCGCTTGTGGATCGAGGCGTTCGTCGTCGAACAGTTTCTGCGCTTGCGGGCTCTCTGGCGCTTCGTCTGTGCCAATGCTCAAGGTGTCGCTAATGCGCAAGGCGCTATAGGAAGCAATCCACCAGTTTTCGCTGGCCTTGCGCTGCGGGATCAGAGGGGCCAGCAATGCCGCAGTGTTCAGCGGCGGGTGGTAATGCTCACTGGTGATCTCCGGCACTTCGCCGCAGCTGATTGCCGGACAGTTCTGTTGCAGATCTCGCAACCAAATGCTCAAACCTGCCGACTCACTCAATACAGCACCGCCGCCCAACAGATAACCCAGCGCCGAGAGGTGCAGCACCGAGCTGTTGTTATTGCCACGTTTGAGATCCGTCACCCCCAGCCAGCAAGCATGTTGCGCCCGGGTCAGGGCGACATAAAGTAAACGCAGATCTTCCGCCAGACGCTCTTCATCGGCCAGGGCGATCAACTCGGGCGTGGGGCTCAAAGTTACCTGAGCCTTGCCGTTGGCATCGTGGTAATGCAACGGCAATCGGCTGCCATCCACCGGTTTTGCCGAGCAAATGAACGGCAGAAAAACCAAGGGATATTCAAGCCCCTTGGACTTGTGAATGGTCACGACCTTGACCAGTTGTTCGTCACTCTCCAGACGCAGAATCTGCTCTTCGCCGGCCTGCCCGGACAACGCCAGATGCTCGGACAAATGCCGGATCAACGCCTGCTCACCGTCCAGTTCGGCGGCGGCCTGTTGCAGCAATTCGGACAGGTGCAAAAGATTGGTCAGCACCCGTTCGCCGTCGCTGCGGGCAATCAATGTTTGCGGGAGCTGGAAGTCGTGGAGCAGGCGGCGCAGCATCGGCAACACACCTTGCTTGCGCCATAACTCGCGATAACCGCGGAACTGCATGACCCGGGATTCCCAAGCGAGTTCGTCCTGGTTCAACTGCTCAAGATCTGCCAGTGACAGATTGAGGGTGATGCTGGCCAGCGCGGCGCGAAGCGGTCGCTCGACGTCGGGCTCGGCACAGGCTTTGAGCCAGGTCAGCACATCGTGCGCTTCCTGCGCGGCGAACACCGAGTCTTTGTCCGATAGATAAACGCTGCGCACGCCCCGGGCAGAAAGCTCGGCGCGCACGGCCTGTGCTTCCTTGCCATCGCGCACCAGAATGGCGATGTCCGCCGGCATCAGGCCAACAAATTCCCTGCCTTCTCGCACGAAGCCCGCGTGACCTTGTTGCCCGCCATTGAGCAGGGCGGTGATTTCACTGGCACATGCGCCGGCCAGTTGTTGGCGGTACACGGCACCAGACAAAGGCTGTTCGGCAGACAACTGCCAAACATTCAGTGCCGGGACTGCTTGCCCGTTGATGTGCAGGACTTCCTTGCGCCCCTGCGATGCCACGGGCAGGAACGGTACCGGGTTATCGCCATTGCTTTGACGAAACAGGAAAGCACCCCGCCCCGACTCGCGCGACTCGGCACATTCGAATACATGGTTCACCGCACGGACCATGCCGTGGCTGGAGCGGAAGTTGGTGCCCAGCGTATGCAGGCGACCGGTGGTGGCCTGTCGCGCGCGAAGGTAGGTGTAGATATCGGCACCGCGAAAGGCGTAAATCGCCTGCTTAGGATCGCCGATCAGGAACAACCCGCTTTCTGGATTGTTGTCTTCAATTCGATAGATACTCTCGAAGATCCGGTACTGCACCGGGTCCGTGTCCTGGAATTCGTCGATCAACGCCACCGGAAATTGCTCTCGGATCAAGGTCGCCAGCCGCTCACCACCCTCGGACTGCAATGCCGCATCGAGGCGCAGCAACATGTCGTCAAAACCCATTTCCGCACGGCGACGTTTTTCCTCCTCGAACCGCACGCCGACCCAATGGGCGGCGTGTTGCAACACGGCGGCATCAGGCGTCGGCAAGCTGTCGAGGCAGGCTTTCAGTCCGGGCATGGCATCCAGCCCCGGATGATTGGGCGCGTCACCCTTTTTCCAGGCCTCGGCCATACCATCGGGAGTCAGGCGGGTGAACCCAGTGCCGATGTCCAGTTGCTCAAGGTTTTCGTCTTCGGCCCAGGCTCTGATCTTTTCGAACCAGGGCTCGAAATACCGCGCCTGCATCTTGCGACCATCGACACTTTTACTGGCTACACCTTCGTGACAAATCAGTAGTAACTCGTCCGCCCACTGACGCCAGGGCAGCTTGAGTTCGACCAACGCCGCCCGCCGCTCTTGCAAGCACTCGGTAATCAATTCAGCAGGGGCTTTGCCTTCAACGTTTTCTCGCTCGCTGGCAAACAATCCGCGCACACGGGGTAACAACGCCGCTGGCCCACCCCAATTGCTGCGGACCCAGTTCAATGCATCGCCCTGCATCGGGTAACAAAACAATCGCCAGTAGTCGCGCAATACTTCGCCCAACAAGTCGCTGTGATCGGTCTCCAGGGTCTGGGTAAACAGACTGCCACTGTCGAATGCGTGCTCGCGCAACATGCGCTGGCACCAACTGTGAATCGTCGAGACAGCGGCTTCGTCCATCCACTGAGCTGCGATGTCCAGGCGATTTGCACAGCCGGACCACTGCTCGGGCGGGTACTGGTCACGCAACTCGGCAATCAGGCCATCAGGTGCCGCGGTTTCCTCGCGGAAAAACCGCGCAGCCTCAGCCAAGCGGGTACGAATGCGCTCACGCAGTTCTTTGGTGGCGGCATCGGTAAAGGTCACGACGAGGATCTGTGGCGGCAACAGCTCACGCCCGAAACCGCTGGATTCCACGCCATGGCCAAGCACCAAGCGCAGATAAAGCGCAGAAATGGTGAACGTTTTCCCGGTTCCAGCGCTGGCCTCGATCAACTGACTGCCGCGCAGCGGAAACGCCAGGGCAAGAGGTATCTGGGGACTCATGAGCGCGCCTCCTCGGCGGACAAAGAACGCCAAGGCGCTTCAAGCAGTGGTCGATACAAAGCGTCACACCAATCGGAAAATGTTTCGTCGGCAACCAGCGCGTCGTAATCGGCGAATTGCCGTGCAAGCGCCACGCTTTCCCGTCGCTCCCCGTCAGTGGTCAACCCGTCACCTTCATAGGCCTTTCGGGCTGCGGCCTCGGCTTTGACCGGGTCGCTCTGACCAAGCCAGGCAAACGCTGTTTTCACTGCAACGGGAAGGGGCTGGCGCATGCCCGATTGCCAGGCCAGCAACAGGTCTCCCAGAATTTTCCGTGCTGGTTCCGCGTCCATTGGCGCGAGCACCAGACTGTCATCACTGGCCACCAGCGCCGTGGTTATCGACAGACCGCTAGCGCAAGCGACCAGATGATTGACCCAGGGCCGAGTCAGGCGATGCCATTTTCGAGACTTGATCGACCCAATGCTGTTGGGGATTGTCGTGATCGACAACAGCCCGCCATCCGCCCGTTGATGCAGACCGCTGAGCCAACCGTCGATACGCAGGTCATGCAAATCCAGGCTCACAGGCAGTGCGCTGATCAATCGCGTTGGCCACAAGGTCAGCAATTGTTGGTAGCGTTGCAGCAAATCCGGTAGTGGTTCGATCAGCTCCCGCTGAAGGCACTCACCGAATCCTGCCATTGGCAGCAACCCGCCGTTTTGCAGGCGCCTGGCTTGCACTTCCAACGCTTGATCACTGTGATCCAGATTGGCCAGTGCCGCTTCGAGCAAACGGTCGCTGAGGCTGTATCGCTGCAAAGCGTCCAGCACAAACGGCTCTTCATCCGCCAAAGGGACTTCGGCGGATTCAAAGAACACCTTCAACCGCTGACTGAAAAAATGTCGCACTGGGTTGCGCAGGAAATCCTGTAGCTGCCCAAGCCCCAGCGGTTCATCCTGCACGTGGGCATCAAGCCTCTCGACTTGAGTCGATTGCTCAGTGAGTTGATGCAGCACCTGCCACTCACTGGCGTAGCTGAAC
Source organism: Pseudomonas azerbaijanoccidentalis (assembly GCF_019145495.1). GTDB lineage: Bacteria > Pseudomonadota > Gammaproteobacteria > Pseudomonadales > Pseudomonadaceae > Aquipseudomonas > Aquipseudomonas azerbaijanoccidentalis. The sequence continues at coordinate 914,616 of NZ_JAHSTU010000002.1, forward strand.
AGGTCATCACCCTCATGAAAGTAACGAGCGCTGAAGGGTTGTAGAGGGTGTTCTTGAGTAATCGCTTCAAGCAGATCTTCGTCGCTTTGGGACAATCGCCAACCGCTTGCGAGGTGATCACGTAACTGGCCGATGAGTACCGATGCGGGTCGTTCGCTGTTATCGCGAATGCTGCGGCCAACCCAGCTGATGTAAAGCTGATCGCGGGCCGACAACAAGGCCTCCAACAACAGGTAACGGTCGTCTTCGCGTCGCGAACGATCGCCGGGGCGGTAGTCACTGCCCATCAGGTCGAAGTCCAGCGGCGGTTGTGCTCGCGGATAGTCGCCGTCATTCATGCCCAGCAGGCAGACCAGTTTGAACGGAATCGCACGCATGGGCATCAAGGTACAGAAGTTGACGGCGCCGGCCAAAAATCGCTGAGACAAACGCCCTTGATCGAGCCCCGCAAGCCAGGCTTCACGGACGACGGTCAGCGGTAATTCGTCTTGCAGACCGACAGACTCACAATTCTCGAGCCAGGCTTCACGCAGCTCTTCAAGCTGAGTCAGCAAATAGTCGTCATGCTCGTTACTGGCCTGGAAGAACAACGATACCAACGCTTGCAGTCGCAAACTCCATTGCTCAGGCGAAGCGGGCTGTGTGAGCTCCTGGTGTGCGACTTCCAGCGCATCGAGCAGCGCAACCAACGGCCCGATGAGTGCAGCATCCAGCCCGCCGATCTCGTCGTACGGCTCGATACCTTCACAGGCATGGGCGCTGCCGACGGCATATCCGAGCAACATGCGCCGCAGGCCAAAACGCCAACTGTTTTGCTCCAGCGCCTCCGGAAGCCCGAGACCGGCACGCTGCTCGGCATTCATGCCCCAACGAATGCCGGCACCTTCGATCCAGCGATGCAAGGTCGGGAGGTCGCGCTCTTCTACTCCAAAACGGGCGCGCAATGCAGGAACATCGAGCAGATCGAGGATCTCGCTGACCGGAAAACGACTGTCAGGCAGCTTGAGCAAATGCTCGACAGCAATCAGTAATGGATCTCGACCGCGCTGGCCTTGATCCGCAAGCGTAAACGGAATAAAACGCGGATCATGTCGCTCTAGCTGGCCGAACACGGCCCGAATGTGCGGTGCATAACTGTCGATATCCGGGACCATGACAATCACATCGCGAGGACGTAACTGCGGGTCGGCGCTGAAACGCGCGAGCAGTTGATCGTGCAGTATCTCGACTTCCCGCTGTGCGCTATGAGCAATGTGGAAACGGATGGATTCATCTTCATGCAGATCAACAGCCGGCCAGCGCTCACGCGTCTCGTTCAGAGGACGCAATTCCAGGATGTCATCCTGCAACTGATTGAGCATGTTCAGTGGCTGGCTGTCGCTGAACAGGTCGATACGACCGTCACGAAACGCCGAGCGATAACTGTTGGGGTCGTCGTAGCTGTCCAGCAGGTTGATGTAGTCTCGCCCTTGCTTGCCCCAAGCAGCCAACAACGGATGGGCATGCTGATGCAGCGTTTGCGAATCGAGGACAACCGGCATGCCGCTCTTGCGAGCCTGTCGCTTGTATTGATGCCGTAACAGGTCTTTATCGGCGACGATATCTGCCCAATGGTGACGACACGGGTTATGAACACACAGCAAGACTTGACTGAATCGGGCCAGTCCCGCCAACGCTTCGAGGGCTTGGGCAGGCAGCGAGGAGATCCCGAATACGATCACCCGTGAAGGCAACCCGGGCGGGGCCACATCAAGGCTGTTGATACGTTCGACAAAGCGTTGATGGACACCGGCACGGCTTTGCGCCATCCCCTCTTCACCGACATCCACCAGCAGGGCACGCCACAACTCCGCTTGCCAGCAATTGGCCGCCGTCAGTGGCTTGGCTTCTCCCCTGGCATTACGTAATTGGTGCCGACCTTCTGCCCAGTCTTCAAGCCAATCGGCGCGGTACACCTGATACTGGTCGAACAAATCAGCCAACCGCTCGGCTAACTGATAGCGTTTGCGCAGGTCGGTGTCATTGGTCAGAAAGCGCTGCAGCGGTTCGAAGTGTGGCTCATTGATCAACTGCGGAAGCAGGCGCATCAGGCGCCAGGTCAGCGGAGCTTTATCCAGCAGAGACTTGGGCGGGATTTCGTCGCGGCCCAGGACCATTCGATAGAGTTGCCACATGAAACTGCCAGGCAATTGCACGTCGATGGCAGCGGCAATTCCACAGCCACCCATGTCGTCATCTTCAGCGTCTTCAGCCAAAGCCAGCTTCAGCCATTGCGCAATGCCGTTGCTCTGCACCAGGGCGATTTCATTTTCCAGGGGAGCCAGCGGGTAGCGCCGCATCCAGCTCACCACCAGGCTGCGTAACTCGTCCAGGCGGTTACCGTGAACCACCATAAAACCAGCACTGAGGGACGTTGCGTCCGGCATAAAGGCTTCCTTGGAAAATACAAACGCTAGGGCCGAACCTTAGCATTGTCGGGAGATGCTGACAGCGGGGACCTGTCCGTCATTGCTGTAAGA
>NZ_JAHSTU010000020.1 GCF_019145495.1 Pseudomonas azerbaijanoccidentalis
TGAAAAACGCAGCGGGATGGGCAAGTTGCAGACGTTTGTTTATGACTGTGAAAATCGCTTGGTCAAGGCCGAGACGCTGGTCAATGGCAAGCTGGAAAGTACCGGATCGTATCGGTACGACAGCCTGGGGCGGCGGGTCGGTAAGTAGTCCGTTGTTAATGGCGTAACCGAGCTGAAACACTTCTTGTGGCAAGGCCTGCGCATGCTGCGGGAGGAAAGTCCGGGGCAGAGCAGTTTGTACCTGTATGAGCCGGGGAGTTATGCGCCGTTGGCTCGCGTCGATCAGGCAGAAGGTGAAGAGCAGAAGCTTTACTACTTCCATACCGACCAGATTGGTACGCCGCTGGAGATGACTGATCGAGAAGGGCAGATTGTCTGGCAGGCGACGTACAAGGCGTGGGGTTCGGTTGAAAAGCTGGCGGTCAATGAAATCGAACAGAACCTGCGGTTTCAGGGGCAGTATTTTGACGATGAGACGGGGCTGCACTACAACACGTTTCGGTATTACGATCCGGAGGTGGGGCGGTTTGTAACGCAGGATCCGATAGGACTTAGTGGTGGGTTCAATCTTTATCGATATGCTGCTAACTCAACCGGATGGATAGACCCTTTCGGGTTGACCGGGTTTTTCTCTCCGTCTACATTCACAGCACCTTCTGGCAGCGTCCATACGGTGTATCAACAGGTTATCGATTGGGATCTCCCTGTGAACACTCGAAGTGGGATAAGGACTAACATGGATCTGGCGTCGGAAGGAAAGAGCCCTTTCGTAGTAAAGAATGGTAGCTACTCGCAACTTAATTTGCACCACTCAAAACAGGATGGCTTGGGCTCTTTGTTCGAACTGTCTGCTGATACCCACCAAAAATTTGGCAAAACTAATGCGCTCCACCCTCATCTGCCTGGTCAACACCCGTTAAATCCTGTAGACAGAGATTTATTCAATGGGGATCGAGATGCATATTGGAAAGGACGAGCGCAATCGGAAATTAATAATCGAAACTCTAGCCGTTCTAGAGGATCTGTGAGTTGCGGGTGAAAATATGCTTTCAAAAAAAGTGATTGATTTCTGTAAAAGGCAGGGCTGGTGGTTTGATGATGTCAGCGTTGAATATGAATTGGAGCTTAAAAAGTTAGGTGTTGATTCGTCCAGCGATTTTGCTCAGTTTTACCTTCATGTTGAGGATGGACCGACTTTTGTGAGTCGCGGTAAGGAGATTTATCATGTCTGTTGGTTTTCAATAAATACTAACTTTGGTTTTGCGCTGAAACGAACGCATGAGACTCTTGGAGTTCCCTCGGATTACCTCCCATTGGATAGTTTTGAGGGTGAAAGTGGTTTTTTTTATAACAGGTTAACCGGAGAGGTGGTTGAGCTCTCTCTTGGTGACTCATTAGCCGAATTTAAGCAGGGTAAGCTCAGACCTCAGTGGGCAAGTTTTAATGGATTTTTGGAGAGTTTTTTTGAATTAAGTTAAATGTGTAATTATTTTTCCATTTTTCTTTAACTTAATCGGTTTCAACGCTGAAGAATGGCTTGGGTCTGCTCCCAATTAACTGCGAAATTACATTTCTCGGGCTCTATTAATATGAGGTGTTTTGTGGCTGAGGTGATCTATCAGCCACCGTTTGATTCTGCTTGAAGGATATCGTTTTTCTGTTTGATCTAGGCGCCCGGCGACCCATTTAGTGTTTACTTACAATCCGATCAACCGCCGTCACTAGTACGACCCAGCCAACGGCCTGTTGCACAGTCGCGACACCGGCCAGTTGCTCGACAGCGAAGAATTTCGCTACGACGCCGCGGCGAACCGGCTGAATTTCAACACCAGCCAGTTCGATCACGTCAAAGACAACCGCCTCAAACGCTGGCGGGATCAGGAATATGCCTACGATGCGTGGGGCAACCTGATTGAAAAACGCAGCGGGATGGGCAAGCTGCAGACGTTTGTTTATGACTGTGAAAATCGCTTGATGCGGGCTGAGACGTTGGTCAATGGCAAGCTGGAAAGTACCGGATCGTATCGCTATGACAGCCTGGGGCGGCGGGTTGCCAAGGTTTCAGAGGTCAACGGCAAGACCGAGCACAAGCACTTTTTGTGGCAAGGCCTGCGGATGCTGCGTGAGGAAAGTCCGGGGCAGAGCAGTTTGTACCTGTACGAGCCGGGGAGTTATGCGCCGTTGGTGCGGGTCGACCAGGCAGAAGGTGAAGAGCAGAAGCTTTACTACTTCCATACCGACCAGATTGGTACGCCGTTGGAGATGACGGACCGAGAGGGGCAGATTGTCTGGCAGGCGACGTATAAGGCGTGGGGGGCGGTTGAGAAACTGGCGGTCAATGAAATCGAACAGAACCTGCGGTTTCAGGGGCAGTATTTTGACGATGAGACGGGGCTGCACTACGTTCACGTACAATCTGGTCCTGTTGGTCCACAAACTTCTGGAGGAAAGATTTATCCTGGTGGGGGAAGTCAGCTTCAAATTCTTAACTATCAAGATAGAGCAAAGATGCAGTCAGTGGGCAAGCCGAGAGCGATACATTCTAGTAGCTGTGGGGGTTGAATGAGTGATGTAACTGATTTTACGGTAGTCGATGGACTTGGGAATTATAATCGCGAGGCCAATCCTCAAGGTTTAAGTGTTTGGGAGTTACTCCCCAAGGAAGTGTCGTGGTCGTTTTTGGGGCGCTCATATAAAATTGAGAGCCCAGACAAGCTCATTCCTCAGCTACTTATAGACGGTATTGGTATCGCGGTGGTTGTTTCTCCATTTAATGCTGAAAAAAACAAGGCGTTGGTTGTTAAGCCTGACGGAGAAGTGATGTGGGATGTAAGTGCTCGCGCTAATGCGTTAACCAAAGGGGGGGTGTTTTCAGATGTATATTATGTTTCGGGGCGGTTGTGTTTTTTTGTAAATATAAATAATCAGGATTTCAGATTTTCTTTTGATGTCGTTTCTGGAGAGATTGGAAGGTTGATTTTATCTTATTAAGTGTTGTTGAACCGACATCTTCGGCCAGACCACACGCCTGCTACGTACCGCCCGTGGTCTGCCGAGCAGTCGTCAGGACGCCAAGGGCCAGCGCATTCGCTACGAATACGACCCGGCGATTCGCCTGACTGCCTTGGTCAACGAAAACAACGCGGCGTATCAGTTTGCCTACGATGCGTCCGACCGATTGATCGAAGAAAAACGCATCGACAACCTGACCCGACGCTTCAGCTACAACCTCGGCGGTCATCTGACGCAGGTCGATGAAACGGGCTACGGCGAACGCGGTGAACGGCCA
>NZ_JAHSTU010000021.1 GCF_019145495.1 Pseudomonas azerbaijanoccidentalis
CGAAAAACGCAGTGGCATGGGCAAGCTGCAGACGTTTGTTTATGACTGTGAAAACCGCTTGGTCAAGGCCGAGACGCTGGTCAATGGCAAGCTGGAAAGTACCGGATCGTATCGGTACGACAGCCTGGGGCGGCGGGTTGCCAAGGTTTCAGAGGTCAACGGCAAGACCGAGCAGAAGCACTTTTTGTGGCAAGGCCTGCGGATGCTGCGTGAGGAACGTCCGGGGCAGAGCAGTTTGTACGTTTACGAACCGGGCAGCTATGCGCCGCTGGCGCGGGTCGACCAGGCAGAAGGTGAAGAGCAGCAGCTTTATTACTTCCATACCGACCAGATTGGTACGCCGTTGGAGATGACGGATCGAGAAGGGCAGATTGTCTGGCAGGCGACGTATAAGGCGTGGGGTTCGGTTGAGAAGCTGACGGTCAATGACGTCGAGCAGAACCTGCGGTTTCAGGGGCAGTATTTTGACGATGAGACGGGGCTGCACTACAACACGTTTCGGTATTACGATCCGGAGGTGGGGCGGTTTGTGACGCAGGATCCGATTGGGTTGTTGGGTGGCTTCAATCTTTACCAATACGCTGCAAATTCAATCGCTTGGATCGATCCTTGGGGTTGGAGTGCAAAACCCCCTCACTCACCAGATATATCAAAATGGCTGGAAAAAGGTGGCTCAGTACATTCAGAAATTGAAGGACGGACGTGGGTATACAGTGATTGGGAGGGTAACAGTGTCAGATACCCGAACGGACATCCAGACTTTACACCGTTCGAGCGTCAACAGATTGATGTTCCGGACTTGAAAGGAAATCACGGAAAGAATCCGGGTGGGGATTTCGGAAAGGCCGATGCGCTCGCTCCTAAAGGAAGCGCAGACTATACGAAGAATACTTGGCATCATCATGAAAATATGAAAACGATGCAAGAAGTTCCTAAAAAAATTCACAATAGATTCACTCACTCCGGCGGAGTGAAAAATATGAAATCCACATGCTAAAGTGAGGTGTAGTATGCCAATAGTATATAAGTCAGGTTTAAAATCGTTAGATGTCGATTATATTGAGGCGGAAATCAGTAGGGCGCTTCCAGTTGGATATAGAGAGTTTTTATGTAAAATGAATGGTTTTTATCTGACGGCGCCTGATTACGCACAAATACCGTTAAGCGCTGTAGATGAGGGGGTTATAAGTTTTGATCGGTTTTTTGGGCTTCTGCCTGAGGAAGAGTGTAATGATGTAATTAGTTTTAATAAGGAATTTATTGAGGAGCTAAATTTTCTCGATGAGGCTGTAGCTATCGGTGAGGATGGAGGAGGAAATCCTTACGTAATGGTTGGTCATCGTGGTGAGAAAGGTGTTTATTATTGGGATAGAACACATCTTCATGAGTCTGATTTAAATAATGATTTTGATATCCCAGAGCAGAACGATTGTGGGAACTTGTTTTTTGTCTCCGGAGGGTTTGTTGAGTTCTATAATTTGATTATTAAGTCTGTAGGCGGCGTTCCGAATTTTATAGAAGATATTTAATGGTTCTGATTTGAATCGTGCATTGATAAATTTTATGCTTAGTGTTGAACTTTTAGATAACTAAGCACTATCTTTTGGGCGCGAGTGCCGACCTAACTGATTGGGCGATCATGCTGAGTTAGGAATGAGAATGATGGCTTGGCATGATTTGGCGAGTCGCGTCATTTCAGCCTCGACCGCCAACTGATCAGCGACATCGAGCGCGACGACCTGCACCGCGAAGTCCTGCGACTCAGGGCACCCTCAGCAGCTGCTTCGGCTACGACGCCCTGGGTCGCAAGAGTTGGCAGTTCGCCTCGCGCCTGCCGGCAGAAAAACTCTCGAGAATCCACAACCCCGGCATCCAGCCCGACCTGCTGGTCGAACACGCCTACAACCCGATCCACCGCCGTCACCAGTACGACCCGGCCGGCGAACTGGTCCGCACCCTCGACAAACTGCGCGGCGAGATCAAGTACGAATACGAAGCCAACGGC
>NZ_JAHSTU010000023.1 GCF_019145495.1 Pseudomonas azerbaijanoccidentalis
TTGAATCGCCCCGGGTTTCGTAGACACCTCCATGCCTTAAAATGAGGCCAATCAGGAGGTGCCATGAGCAACCCGCGTTATCCCGAAGAATTCAAAACCCAAGCGGTCAATCAAGTGACCGAAAAGAAGCTTCCCGTCGCTGACGTAGCGGCCCGTCTTGGTGTGTCGACGCATAGCCTCTATGCGTGGATAAAGCGCTACAGCAAACCTCAAGAAGAACGGCAGCAAGACGATGACCAGCACGCTGAACTGCGTCGACTGCGAGCGGAACTCAAGCGGGTCACTGAAGAGCGAGACATCTTAAAAAAGGCCGCCGCGTACTTTGCCAAGGAGTGCGGCTGAAGTACGCCTTTATCAAGCAGCGCGCGGGCGACTATTCCATTCGACGGCTTTGCCTGACGCTGAAAGTCCATCCCAGTGGTTATTACGCCTGGTTGTCTGAGCCGCAATCTGCACGCGCTAAAGATGATCAGCGATTGCTGGGTTTGATTAAGCATTCATGGCTGGAGAGTGGCGGAGTGTATGGCTATCGCAAAATCCATGATGATCTTCGCGAGGTCGGTGAAGATTGTGGTCGGCATCGTGTGGCGAGGCTGATGCGTCTTGAGGGGCTGCGCTCTCAGACAGGGTATCGACGACGCCCTGGAAAGTACGGAGGTAAGCCAGCAGTCGCCTCACCCAATTTACTGAAGCGCCAGTTCGATGTCGTAGAACCCAACAAAGTGTGGGTCACCGACATCACCTACATTCGCACGTACGAAGGCTGGCTGTATTTGGCTGTGGTGCTGGATCTGTTTTCTCGTCAGGTCGTTGGCTGGTCAATGAAGTCGCAGATGACCAGTGATCTAGCCATTGATGCGTTATTGATGGCGGTTTGGAGGCGTAAGCCGAAACAGGAGGTGATGGTTCACTCCGACCAAGGCAGCCAGTACAGCAGCACCGATTGGCGCAGTTTTTTGAAGGCGAATAATTTGGTTGCCAGCATGAGTCGCCGAGGCAACTGTCATGACAACGCCGTAGCCGAGAGCTTTTTCCAGCTTCTAAAGCGGGAGCGTATCAAGCGGAGAATCTACACCACGCGGCAAGATGCTCGTAGCGATGTGTTCGACTACATCGAGATGTTCTACAACGCAAAACGCCGTCATGGTTTCAACAATCAGCTGTCACCGGTAGAGTTTGAAAAGCGTTACGCAATGAGCTTGCAAGGTGTCTAGAGAATCCGGGGCGATTCA
>NZ_JAHSTU010000024.1 GCF_019145495.1 Pseudomonas azerbaijanoccidentalis
ACGGTCTTGTTGGTGGAGGCGGTGGAAACGCCCAAAGCGTCCGGAGTCAGCACTTCGAGAGGCTTCTTCTTGGCTTTCATGATGTTTGGCAGGGACGCGTAGCGCGGCTCGTTCAAACGCAGGTCGGTGGTGACGATGGCTGGCAGTTTCAGGGAAACTGTCTGCGCGCCGCCGTCGATTTCACGGGTAACAGCAACGCTGTCGCCGCTGATTTCGACTTTCGAAGCGAACGTGCCCTGACCGTAGCCGCTCAATGCAGCAAGCATCTGGCCAGTCTGGTTGTTGTCGCTGTCGATGGCTTGTTTGCCAAGGATCACCAGCTGAGGCTGTTCCTTGTCGACAACAGCTTTCAACAGTTTGGCAACAGCCAGGGAAGTCAGATCTTCGGCGGATTCGACGAGGATGGCACGGTCGGCACCCAGAGCCAGCGCGGTGCGCAGTTGCTCTTGAGCGGTGGTCGGGCCGATGGAGACGACGACGATTTCAGTCGCAACACCTTTCTCTTTCAGGCGTACGGCTTCTTCCACGGCGATCTCGCAGAACGGGTTCATCGACATCTTGACGTTGGC
>NZ_JAHSTU010000025.1 GCF_019145495.1 Pseudomonas azerbaijanoccidentalis
ATCGGCGTCAGCGAAGAAACGCTCGAATTCTCCTACGACCTGCTCGGCCGACTGATCCAGGAGACTACGCCGCAAGGCGCCTTGTCCTACGAATACGATCCATTGAGCAACCTCACCACGCTGACGTTGCCCACCGGCCAACACCTCAATCACCTGTACTACGGCAGCGGCCACCTGCACCAACTCAACCTCGACGGTCAACTGATCAGCGACATCGAGCGCGACGACCTGCACCGCGAAGTCCTGCGCACCCAGGGCGCGCTCACCAGCTGCTTCGGCTACGACGCCCTGGGTCGCAAGAGTTGGCAGTTTGCTTCGCGCCTGCCAGCGGAAAAACTCTCGCGCCTGCACAACCCCGGCATTCAGCCGGACTTGCTGGTCGAGCACGCCTACAACCCGATCCATCGCCGCCACCAGTACGACCCGGCCGGCGAACTGATCCGCACCCTCGACAAACTGCGCGGCGAGATCAAGTACGAGTACGAAGCCAACGGT
>NZ_JAHSTU010000026.1 GCF_019145495.1 Pseudomonas azerbaijanoccidentalis
GAAAGTCGAAGCGCCTGCTGCACGCAGCGCGGGTATCAAGGTCAAGTCGGTGGCTGAACTGGTCGAGAAACTGAAAAACGAAGCGAAGGTAATCTAAATGACTATCTTGGTTATTGCTGAACACGACAACAAAGTACTGGCTCCGGCCACGCTGAACACCGTGGCTGCTGCCGTTAAAATCGGTGGTGACATCCACGTTCTGGTTGCAGGTCAGGGCGCTGGCGCCGTGGCTGAAGCCGCGGCGAAAATCGCTGGTGTGAGCAAAGTCCTGAACGCTGACAACGCTGCCTACGCGCATCAGCTGCCGGAAAACGTCGCTCCTCTGGTAGCAGAGCTGGGCAAGGGCTACAGCCACATCCTGGCTGCCGCTACTTCCAACGGCAAAAACATCCTGCCGCGCGTTGCCGCTGCACTGGACGTTGACCAGATCTCCGAGATCATCTCGGTAGAAAGCGCC
>NZ_JAHSTU010000027.1 GCF_019145495.1 Pseudomonas azerbaijanoccidentalis
AGCGCTTTCTACCGAGATGATCTCGGAGATCTGGTCAACGTCCAGTGCAGCGGCAACGCGCGGCAGGATGTTTTTGCCGTTGGAGGTAGCGGCAGCCAGGATGTGGCTGTAGCCCTTACCCAGCTCGGCAACCAGAGGAGCAACGTTTTCCGGCAGCTGATGCGCGTAAGCGGCGTTGTCAGCGTTCAGGACTTTGCTCACACCAGCGATTTTCGCCGCGGCTTCAGCCACGGCGCCAGCGCCCTGGCCTGCAACCAGAACGTGGATGTCACCACCGATTTTGGCGGCGGCAGCCACAGTGTTCAGCGTGGCCGGGGCCAGCACTTTGTTGTCGTGTTCAGCAATAACCAAGATAGTCATTTAGATTACCTTCGCTTCGTTTTTCAGTTTCTCGACCAGTTCAGCCACCGACTTGACCTTGATACCCGCGCTGCGTGCAGCCGGCGCTTCGACTTTT
>NZ_JAHSTU010000028.1 GCF_019145495.1 Pseudomonas azerbaijanoccidentalis
GACACCTTCAAGCGTCCGATCTACGCCGGTAACGCTATCGCTACCGTTCAATCGAACGCTGCGGTGAAAGTGATCACCGTGCGTGCCACCGGTTTCGACCCGGTTGCCGCTGAAGGTGGTTCGGCTGCCGTTGAAGCTGTTGCTGCTGCTCACGACGCTGGCATCTCCAGCTTCGTAGGTGAAGAACTGGCCAAGTCCGATCGTCCGGAACTGACCGCTGCCAAGATCGTCGTTTCCGGCGGCCGCGGCATGCAGAACGGCGACAACTTCAAACACCTGTACGCCTTGGCCGACAAGCTGGGCGCTGCCGTCGGTGCTTCGCGCGCCGCGGTCGACGCAGGTTT
>NZ_JAHSTU010000029.1 GCF_019145495.1 Pseudomonas azerbaijanoccidentalis
CTATAATTCGCCCCACTTCCGGCGCAGTCGAAACGGAAAACTCCTTGGTAAACAATGAGTTACCTAGTTTTCGGCAGCAGGTTGCTTCAGTTCATCGAAGCCAGAAGGAAGTTGAAAAAGAGGTGTTGACAGCAGCGTGTAACGCTGTAGAATTCGCCTCCCGCTGACGAGAGATCTGAAGCGCAAGTGGTTGAAGTTGTTG
>NZ_JAHSTU010000003.1 GCF_019145495.1 Pseudomonas azerbaijanoccidentalis
CTTGAAGACCTGCTTCACCTCATGAACCGTCTGCGCGATCCGCAGTACGGTTGCCCGTGGGATATCAAGCAAACCTACGCCACGATTGTCCCGCACACTCTTGAAGAAGCCTACGAAGTCGCCGATGCCATCGAGCGCGGGGACTTCGATCATCTGCAGGGTGAGCTCGGTGATTTGCTGTTCCAGGTGGTTTATTACAGCCAGCTGGCCCGGGAAGAAGGGCGCTTCGAGTTTGCCGGCGTGGTTGACAGCATCACCCGCAAGTTGATCCGTCGTCATCCCCACGTGTTCCCGACGGGCGATCTCTATGCGCCGCTGGATGTGCCGCGCCTGAGTGAAGACCAGGTCAAGCAGCGCTGGGAAGAGATCAAGGCCGAGGAGCGTGCGGAGAAATCCTCGGCGCCTGAACAGTTATCGTTGCTCGACGATGTGCCGGGTGCGTTGCCGGCATTGTCACGCGCAGCAAAATTGCAGAAGCGGGCAGGGCAGGTCGGTTTCGACTGGCCGGACGCTTTGCCGGTGCTTGATAAAGTACGTGAAGAGCTCGATGAAGTGCTCGAAGCGATGTCGGAAAATGATCCGCAGGCTGTGGCCGACGAGCTCGGCGATCTGCTGTTTTCCGTGGTCAATCTGGCACGCCATCTCAAGGTTGATCCGGAAACCGCGCTGCGTGGCGCTAACAGCAAGTTCGAGCGGCGCTTCCGTTTTATCGAACAGGCATTGCGCGACACCCACCGTCCCATGGAAGATTGCACCCTCGAAGAGTTGGACGCCTTGTGGGGCGAAGCCAAACGTCAGGAAAAGAATTTGCCCAGCTGCGGTTGAGCAGTTGCCTAAGTGAGTAATAAGCACCATGAGCATTTCCCTTCGCGACCAGTTGCTCAAAGCAGGACTGGTCAACCAGAAGCAGGCCAAGCAGGTCAGCAAAGACAAACAGAAGCAACAGCGTCTGGCCCACAAAGGCCAGGTTGAACTGGATGATTCCCAGCAACGCGCAGCTCAGGAAGCCATGGCCGAAAAGGTCAAGCGCGATCAGGAGCTCAATCGCCAGCAGAAAGAAAAAGCCGAGGCCAAGGCCCGTGTTGCACAGATCAAGCAACTGATCGAAGCCACACGCCTGCCGAAGTTGACGACCGAGGATTACTACAACTTCGTCGACGATAAGAAGGTCAAGCGCCTCTCGGTCAACACCCTGATGCGCAACAAGCTCAGCAACGGTTCGCTGGCCATCGTGCATCACGCCGGTGGTTACGAAGTCATCCCGCGTGAAGCGGCGTTGAAGATTCAGGAGCGCGACCCACAGCGCATCGTGCAACTGAACGTGAAGACTGAAGAGGTCAGTGTCGAGGATGATCCGTACGCGGCCTACCAGATTCCTGATGACCTAATGTGGTAATTCATTTCGAGCGCTAGCAAACTTACATGTTTGCTCGCACTTGATTTTATTTATACATTGAGCCCGAAAGATTGTATCGATACGATCTTTCGGGTTTTCTTTTGCCAAAAAAATAATTCGCTTAGTAGTGATGTTTCTGTCCGGAGAGAACGAATGGAATGAACTTTAATATATAAGGATATTTTAATGTTGATCAGTATTGCTTCGTTACGCCAACCCACTTACAAATCGCAGTTTTCAAAACAGCGGCCGTCTTATTTATCCATTAGCGATTATTTGATGAGCGAACTGGATGCGCGGGTTGATCATGTGCTCTGGAAAATAAAAGAAGCCGCCAAGGCCGCTCGAGAACGCCATGTTGGCGCTGAGTGTCTTTTCTTTACCCTGCCCGAGTTTTTCTGGAACGTTCCTTGGCACGTCGTTCGCAGTGAAGAAGAACTCCACGAGCTGAACTCTGCCTACCTCGAGCACGTATCTGCTGCCGTTGTGTCGTTGATGAAAGCACTTCCTGCCCAGCAATACGGCGATATAGTTCTACTGGGTGGAAGTTGCGCAACCCTTATCAAGGTGGGAGAGGGTGAGTCCAGTTATTACGATGTAATCAATTATTTGCTGGCTATCACCAACAAAGAATATGCAGGTGATAAACCGGTGATGTCGATGTGGCCGAAACGCAATGTTTCAGGTATTGATTTTGGCAAGTATGTGGGAATGTCAGAGGGTTATTGGTACTTCAATCTTTTTGGTGACGTGGTGGTAAAGGTCAAGCGCGTCAGCAATGTACAAGCCGAACACAGTGATTCGAGTGGTTATGAGGGGACGTTCTTGAACGACCTCGTGCCAGGCTGTCCCTTTGGCGTCAATTTGTGTCTGGATTATGATGTGGTCCAGGACGGTGAGCGCGATGAGGAAATCAAGCTGACGGAAGCGAAGATCGATTTTCTGATCGCCTGTGGCATGAGCTTCGACTACAGCAAACAACACTCCTCATCGGTTCAATATGCAATCAGGAATGACGGCCACGGCGATGGGGGATGTGAGGTGGTCAAACTTAAGTCTGGGCGTATCGTCGGGGCTGTGCCTTCAGAGGTAATTGATGGCAGCATCCATCTAGCCTCTATTGATATAGCCTGACGTTCAGTGAGCGCTGCAGCCCGTCAGGCTGCAGCGTTGACAGGTTCGGTATTCAGCCGGTGGCGAGTTCGCGTTTGTGTTCCAGCGTTTCAAGTTCGGCCTTGTAGTTGTGGGCATCGATCTCGTTATGGAACATCCCGACCAGCAAACCTTGTTGATGCACGTCCCAGATCCGGATACCGGCGGCTACACCTTCGTGGGATTTATGTGAATCGTCGCGTTCAGTTACTTTGACAGTCATCTGCTAGCTCCAATCTCTGTTATCTGCAGCAAGGCGTGTGCAGGACTCTGTTATAGAGTTTGGTAGCTTGCTAAGTAAACGACTGAGTTTGGAAAGGGACTTTTGCAAAAACGGCAACAGTCCTGCAGCCCCCGAAAACCGCGACATTCGGTCGCAGGGCCTTTGGTTTCATGACAAATGCTTCATCTTCAGAGACGGTAAATGCCCCTGTAGGAGCTGCCGAAGGCTGCGATCTTTTGACGTTGATTTTTTATAAACAAGATCAAAAGATCGCAGCCTTCGGCAGCTCCTACATGGAGTTGCGTTTGGCGCCAGGTTTCTCGATGGCACAAAAAAGCCCCGAACCAGTCGGGGCTTTTTCATGTGCGGCTCAGCAGTGGGAAATTACTTGCCTTCCCAGCGCTTCAGCACCAGCGTGGCGTTAGTGCCGCCGAAACCGAAGCTGTTGCTCATCACGGTGTTGATGGTGGCGTTTTCGCGGGTCTTGGTCAGCACCGGCAGGTCGGCCACTTCAGGGTCCAGCTCGTCGATGTTGGCGGAACCGGCAATGAAATTGCCTTCCATCATCAGCATGCAGTAGATCGCTTCGTGAACGCCGGCGGCGCCCAGGGAGTGACCCGACAGGCTCTTGGTGGAGCTGATGGCTGGAGCCTTGTCGCCGAACACTTCACGCACACCTTTCATTTCCGCAACGTCGCCGACCGGAGTCGAAGTGCCGTGGGTGTTCAGGTAGTCGATCGGGGTGTCGACGGTGGAGAGCGCCTGCTGCATGCAGCGGATCGCGCCTTCGCCACTTGGGGCAACCATGTCGTAGCCGTCGGAGGTCGCGCCGTAGCCAACGATTTCCGCGTAGATCTTCGCGCCGCGGGCCAGAGCGTGTTCCAGCTCTTCAACCACGACCATGCCGCCACCGCCGGCGATGACGAAACCGTCACGGTCAGCGTCGTAGGCACGGGAAGCCTTTTCCGGGGTGTCGTTGCGCTTGCTGGACAGGGCGCCCATCGCGTCGAACAGGAACGACTGGCTCCAGTGCTCTTCTTCACCGCCACCGGCGAAAACGATGTCCTGCTTGCCCATCTGGATCTGTTCCATGGCGGTACCGATGCAGTGAGCACTGGTGGCACAGGCAGAAGCGATGGAGTAGTTCAGGCCTTTGATCTTGAACGGCGTGGCCAGGCAAGCGGAAACGGTGCTGCTCATGGTCCGCGTTACACGGTATGGGCCAACGCGCTTCACGCCTTTCTCGCGCAGGATGTCCAGCGCTTCCATCTGGTTCAGGGTCGATGCGCCACCCGAACCGGCGATCAGGCCGGTACGCGGGTTGGAAACCTGCTCTTCGGTCAGGCCGGAGTCAGTGATGGCGTCTTTCATGGCCAGGTAGGCATAAGCTGCCGCGTGGCCGACGAAACGATAGATCTTGCGATCGATCAGTTCTTCAAGGTTGAGGTCAATGGAGCCGGAAACCTGGCTACGCAGACCCATTTCAGCATATTCCGGGTTGAACCGGATGCCAGGGCGGCTTGCACGCAGGTTAGCGGAGACGGTCTCTTTGTCATTGCCCAGGCACGAAACAATGCCCAGACCAGTGATAACGACGCGGCGCATGCGAATAACCCTTAGAAGTTGTCAGTGGAGGTGAACACGCCGACCCGGAGGCCTTCGGCGGTGTAGATTTCGCGACCGTCGACAGTGACCGAACCGTCGGCGATGGCCAGGTTCAGCTTGCCTTTGAGGACGCGCTTGATATGGATGTTATAGGTGACTTTCTTGGCGGTCGGCAGGACCTGGCCGAAGAATTTCACTTCGCCCGAACCCAACGCACGGCCACGGCCCGGCAGGCCTTGCCAGCCGAGGAAGAAGCCGACCAGTTGCCACATGGCGTCGAGGCCCAGGCAGCCCGGCATCACCGGATCGCCTTCGAAGTGGCAAGCGAAGAACCACAGGTCCGGATTGATATCCAGCTCGGCGACCAATTCACCTTTGCCGTACTTGCCACCCTCTTCGCTGATCAGGGTGATGCGATCAACCATCAGCATGTTCGGGGCGGGCAGTTGCGCGTTACCTGGGCCGAACAGCTCACCGCGACTGCAGCGCAGCAGATCTTCCCGGGTAAAGGCGTTTTGTTTGGTCATGCGAGCTCCTCAATAGTCCCATGCGGCAGGTGGGGCAAATCTTCCCGGCCGATCGAAGCGTTCATGCCTCGAACCGGCAGCCTACTCATAGACTATTGCGTTGTGGTGAAAGTCACAGCACCAAGGACATGAATGTACACTTGTGCACTGAAATTTTTATTCAAGCCCCTTTTCGGGCCTGTTCGGGTGCCTAAGACTGCCGCACTTTCGCCTTTCACGCCAGTCACAGATGGTCGAAAGGCCTGTACTACTGCACCCAGCGCTGCAGAATTTGCTGTAGATCATTACGTTTGAACGGCTTGGCCAGGTAATCGTTCATGCCCGCCGACAAACAGGCTTCGCGGTCGCCCTGCAAGGCATTTGCGGTCAGCGCGATGATCGGCAGGTCGGTGCAACCGGGCAATTGGCGGATCTGCCGGGTGGCTTCGTAGCCGTCGATGATCGGCAATCGGCAGTCCATCAGAATCGCCTCGAAAATCAGACTCTCGGCGCTGCGCACGGCCTGCGCGCCATCGGCGGCGACGCTCACAGTAAAGCCCAGACTGCGCAACATTGCTTCGATGACGGTTTGATTGACCGGGTTGTCCTCGACCAGCAGCAAATTGCGCCCCTCGCCATCGCCGTCACCCGTGGGCGTGCGTGCTGTCAGGACAGGCAATGCCTGTTGATAGAGCGCCAGCGGAATTTCCAGGGTGAACACCGAACCACGGCCTTCTTCGCTCTGCGCTCGCAGGGTTCCGCCCATGCGCTCCGCGAGCGTGCGGGCAATCGGCAGGCCCAGGCCGGTGCCGCCGTAGCGTCTTGAAATAGAACTGTCGGCCTGTTGGAACGCGTTGAACATCAACTCCAGGCTGTCGGCCGGAATACCGATGCCGCTGTCGCGCACGCTGCAGGTAAACCACAACAATTCGTGATCCAGCGATTGCCACTGCGGTTCGATGGTCACGCGGCCCTGCTCGGTGAACTTCAACGCGTTGCCGACCAGGTTCACCAGAATCTGGCGGATGCGCGTCGGATCGCCCTGAACCTGCAATGCGCGCATGTCCTCGGGGATCTGCAACTGCAATTCGAGCCCGCGTTGTGCTGCGCTGTGTTGGAACGATTGGGCGCAGGCGCTGATCAGGTCAGCCAGGTTGAACGGGATGTGTTCCAGCTCCAGTTCCGAGCGTTCGATGCGCGAGAAGTCGAGAATGTCGTTGATGACCTTGAGCAAGTGTTCGGTGGACTCCGAGGCCAGCGCCGCGTACTCGACCTGCTCTTCGGTCATTTCGGTGGTTTCCAGCAGTTGCAGCATGCCCAGCACGCCATTCATGGGCGTGCGCAATTCGTGGCTCATCATGGCCAGGAAGTCGGACTTGGCGTTGTTGGCCTTTTCCGCTTCTTCGCGGGTCTGGATCAACTGGGCCATCGCTTGATGCTGCTCGCGGCTGGCCTGTTCGAGGCCGCTGGCGAGGTTGTTGATGTGTTGCGACAGCGCGCCCAGTTCGGTGTCGTCAACGATGGGCAGCGGTGTCTTGTAGTCGCCGTCCTGGATCGCCTTGACCGCGTTGCCGATATCTCGGATCGGTTGCGACAGGCTCCCGGCCAGACGCCGGGCCAGCAGGAAGGTAAACAGCAGGGCGAACAGCGCCAAGATAGCTGCCTTGAACAGGATTTCCTGCTGGCGCTGACTGAAGGCATCGTTGGACAGACCGACAATCACCCGGCCCAGATAATCCTCGGCGGGCGCGGTGGTGGCGACCTTGCTGTTCTGGAAAAAGTCATTGTGCAACGGCACACGCTGCAGGCGCACGGGCGCCTGGAACACTTCGACCTGATGCGGGCGGCTGTGGTCTGCCGACGGCTGCTCGACGTACACCAGAATCCGGTTGGCACTGTCCTGAATCTCCAGAAAGCGCACGTTGGGCGTGGCGAGCGTGGCCTTGAGCAAGCTTTCAAGCACTTCATTGTTGCCGGAGATCACCCCGTATTCCGTGGCGGGCGCCAGTTGGTTGGCGATGAGCTGGCCGGTGTGATTGAGCTCCTGACGCAGGTCCTGAATCCGCACGAAGGTAAAGAAACTGATCAACAGCAACGTCAGCAGCAGGGCCGGACCGAGGCTGATGATCTGGGTGCGGGTGTTGATGTCCCAACGGCGACGGAAGGTCATGGGTGGCGTTCTCCTTCAGCCAACAGTGTTGCGACAGACGCTTCGTTTATCTGTTCAATACCTAATGAACGAGCCACCTGCGGATTGCTTGAGACTTTGAAACGCGTTGGATAGTACGTGCGTGGCCAAGTGGCCGGCGGTCGGTCGAGCAATTGATCGAGAATCACCAGCCAGTCATTTTGATCGCTGTAGCTGCTGGCCAGGCTTCCTGCCTTGACGAAGCCCGCATTGGGGCCGATCAGCGCCAGTTGTCGGGCATAGCTGCTGAGTAACAGGTTTTTTGCGGTTTTCGAGTTGTACAGATCGGGGTCATCGAGGCCAAGCAGTACGTCGCTGTTGTCCAGCAAGGTTTGCAGCGGGCGACTGTCCTGGGTGTTGTCCCAGCGTTCGGTGACCACCTCAAGCCCCAGTGTGTGTGCAGCCTGACGCAGCTCCTTCAAAAGGAATTCGCTGTGGTTGTCATACAGCACGCCCACCCGTTTCACTTGCGGCAGGAGGATTCGGGTCAGGCGTAATTGGCGATCCAGCGGCGGATCGCTCCACAGCAGGCTAAGGCGCGGGGGCAGGGCGTCGCCCAGGTGTTGCCGGGCTTGCAGGCGGCTGATGCGCAGCACGAGGGTGGCCGGGCCTTGGTGGTCCTGCTGGCGCCAGTCGAGGCTCGGCAAATCGAGCAGGATCAAACGGGTGTCCGCCGGTAATTTTCCGGGCGCCGGCAGATTGGCCAGCGGCTGAAAACGCACCGTGTCGGCGGGGCGCAACTCGCGCAGCGCCTGGACGAAGGATTGCACGCCGGCGCTGTCTTCGGCCCCGGTCAACAGAATGTCCGCGGCGTTTGCCGAAAAACTGCCGAGCCAGCCACTGATCACCAGGCACAGCATGGCCAACAAATGGCCCAGGCCTGGCGTCTGGCGTGGCGGACACTGCGCCATCTTAAAGCGCCAGCTCCGCGCTGAAGTACATCACGCGACGCTCGTCATAATTATTGTCGACGAAGGTGGTGGGTTGATGATCCAGGCGCTGCTGGAGTACGCCGGCCAGTTCCAGGCTGGCCTTGCCCAAGCGGATACGTTTGGCGATGCGCGTGTCGATACGTTCGAAGCGATAGCCGTTCAGTGCGTCGTCACCATAATAGAAAAGCGCGCTGTTCCAGCCTTGGCCCCAGTCGCGCATCCAGCCGGCGGAGCCACTGTTGCGAGCGGTCTGTTGCACATCCTGTGGGCTGCTTGCGTCGGCGTCCACGTAAGCATAGGTAAAGCGCAGGCGGTCAGCGTCGCCGACTCTCCAGTCGAGTTGGGTTTCCGTTCCCGAAAAACGTGCGGTGTTGGCGTTGCTGGCGATGAACTGATTGTTGCGCAGCGGTTCGCTGATCATCCCGGTGATTTCGTCGTAGAACAGTTTCACATCGACCGCCAGCCGCTGTTCGGCAAAGTAACCGTTGTAGCCCAGCTCACGAGAGCGCATGTGTTCCTGGTCGAGATCGCCGGGGCCGCGGGTTTTTACGAAGTAACGGGCGCTGGTCTGGCCATAGGCCGCCGGTTGCAGGTTGGTGACGCGGTAACTCCAGTTGACGCTGTTCTCGAACATATCCGGCGAACGGATCGCTTCGGAGTACACCGCCCGCAAGCCGTGGCGCGGGTTGATCAGGTAATTGACCGCCACGCGCGGGGTCAGCGAGCTGCCGATCAACTGCGTGTCTTCGAACATCGCGCCGCCTTGCAGCAACCAGTGTTCGCTGGCGCGCCACTCGAGTTGGCCGAAGGCCCGCCACGTGGTGTCATCGAGCGTGCCATTGAAGTAGGTCTCGGAGTCTGCCCGGTCGTAACGATAGTTCAAGCCGCTGACCAGTCGCAGACTATCGGACAGGCTCAACGTGTCCTGCAACTCCAGGTCGTAGCGGGTTTCGCGGGTGCTTTGGTCGATGTCACCGCACAGGGTCTGCCGGGCGCCGTTGCGCCATTGGTCGAGCGCCTGGTTGGCCAGCGCTTGCTGGGCCGGATCGCCGGGAGGAGCGCCAGGCCCGGTAAAGCGTTCGATGTTGCGTGCCAGACGTTCGGTGTAATTCGGGTTGAGCTGCCAAAGCTCGGTCAGTTGCGGACTGAACGACACCTCGGCATCGCACGCGCGCCAGGTTTGCTGGCGATCCCAATGCTGGGCCGAGCCCTGAACATACAGGCTGTGATCGGGATTGAGGTCGAGGTTCCAGCGCAATGAACCGGCGTAATCCTTGGCGGTGACGTCGGAATTGTCGCCGGCGCGGGTAATCCCTGAAAACACCGGGCGGTAGGTATACGGCCGCTGGTTGTTGGCTTCTTTGGCGTTCAATTGCCAATCGATGCTTTGGCGCTCGTCGAGCGTCTGGCTGACGGCCAGGTTGAATCGGTTCAAACGGCGGCTGTCGCGATAATCGGCGCCAGTGCGGTCGGTGTCGAAGCCGTCGTCTTGTTGACCGGACAGCGACAAGCGCAAATCACCGTCAGCCCAACCCAAACCCTGGCTGGCGTAGAAGTCGTTGATGCCGCGCTGGCCGCGGGTGACTTTCATTCGCGTGCCATGGCTGTCGGCCGGGTTGCGAGTGATGATATTGACCACGGCCATCAGCGCATTGGCGCCATAACTGACGGTGTTCGGGCCGCGGAAAACTTCGATGCGTTCGATATCTTCCATGGCCACCGGAATATCGCTCCAGTCCACCGTGGCCAGGCCGGCGCGATACACCGAGCGGCCATCGATCAACACCTGCATGCGCCGTGCTTCGCTGGCGCTGGTGCCGTGATAGTTCACCGTCGCCTGATTGCCGCTGATGTTGCCTACCATCATGCCCGGCACCAACCGCAGCACTTCACTGATGTCCCGGGCGCCGCTGGCGTTGATGAGCGCGCTGTCGATCACTGTCATGCTCCCCGGTACAGCGGCCGGCGACTGTTTCAGGCGCGTCGCCGTCAGTACTTGCGGCAACGGCTCACTGTCGAGGAACAAATCGTCGGCCAGCACGGGCGAGCTGAAGACCAGCGCCAGTACCAACGGCGAGCGAGGTGAAGGGGAGCCCAGTGACACAACACATCCTTGTTAACGAGTGATGGCGCGCATGTTAACCGAGGCCGATGACTTTTCCAGTCACGATGTCAGCATTTTCCTCGGTTTTATCCGACTTCTTTCAACACGCGCCGGTAATTGACGCAGGGGCTGGCCGACACGGGGGCGCTCCGTATAATGCCGACATCGCCACTGGTATGGATTAACGGAATACATATGACTGAACAGCGCCCGATTGCGGTCCTGGGAGGCGGAAGTTTTGGTACCGCCGTGGCAAACCTGCTGGCCGAGAACGGGCATCAGGTGCTGCAGTGGATGCGTGATCCCGAACAGGCCGAGGCCATTCGGGTCAATCGTGAGAACCCGCGTTACCTCAAGGGCATCAAGATTTTGCCCGGCGTGACACCGGTCACCGACCTGCAAGCCACCCTCGACGCTTGCGACCTGAGTTTCGTGGCGTTGCCGTCCAGCGCGCTGCGCTCGGTGCTGGCGCCGCACGCTGAGCGTTTGCGCGGCAAGATGCTGGTGAGCCTGACCAAAGGCATCGAAGCTCACACCTTCAAACTGATGAGCCAGATTCTCGAAGAGATCGCCCCGCAAGCGCGCATCGGCGTGTTGTCCGGGCCGAACCTGGCCCGTGAAATCGCCGAACATGCGCTGACCGCCACAGTAGTCGCCAGCGAAGACGAAGCACTCTGCGAGCAGGTTCAGGCCGTACTGCATGGCCGCACTTTCCGCGTCTACGCCAGCGCCGACCGTTTTGGCGTGGAGTTGGGCGGGGCGCTGAAAAACGTCTACGCGATCATCGCCGGCATGGCGGTGGCGCTGAACATGGGCGAAAACACCAAGAGCATGCTGATCACCCGGGCACTGGCGGAAATGACCCGCTTCGCGGTGAATCAGGGGGCCAACCCGATGACCTTCCTGGGCCTGGCAGGCGTGGGCGATTTGATCGTGACCTGCTCGTCGCCCAAAAGCCGCAACTATCAGGTCGGCTTTGCCCTCGGCCAGGGCTTGAGCCTGGACGAGGCGGTCAATCGCCTGGGTGAAGTGGCGGAGGGTGTGAACACCCTCAAGGTGCTCAAGGCCAAGTCCCAGGAAGTGGGCGTATACATGCCACTGGTCGCCGGGCTGCATGCGATTCTGTTTGAAGGGCGCACGCTTGAACAGGTGATCGGGCTGCTGATGCGCGGCGAACCGAAGACCGACGTCGACTTTATTTCCACCAGCGGTTTCAACTGAGCCCACGACTTAACCGGAACGGAGCGAGACATGAACGATCAGAAAGTAGAAGCCAAGTACGAATCCATTTTGCTGCGAGTGCTGTGGATGATCGTCTTTGTGCTGGTCTGGCAGGTGGCGCAGTTCATCCTTGGCGCCGTGGTGCTGGTGCAGTTGATCTATCGTTTGATTTACGGCGCCCCGAGCGCCAGTTTGATGAACTTCGGCGACAGTCTGAGCCAGTTCCTGGCGCAGATCGGTCGTTTCGGCAGTTTTCACAGCGACCAGAAGCCTTGGCCGTTCGCCGATTGGCCGACGCCGCGTACGCCGGAAGGTGAAGCGCCGCACGTCGTGGCGCCAGCACCGCATCCGGCCCGAGATGAGGAACCCAAGCTATGAAACTCTGGGTATTGCGTCATGGTGAAGCCGTGCCACACGGCTCTCGCTCCAGCGATTCCGAGCGAGAACTGACGGAGCACGGTCGAAAAGAAGTGCTGAGCAGCGCTGCAAAGTTGATCGGGCAACCGCTGACTGCCATCTACGCCAGCCCGTACCTGCGGGCACAGCAAACGGCGCAACTGGTGCGCGAAGCATTGGGTTTCGAACCGGAAATCCGCACGGTCGAATGGCTCACCCCAGACACCGAACCGGACAAGGTCGCCGAGCAGATGGTGGCGGTGAGCGATGTGCTGCTGGTCAGTCACAACCCGCTGGTGGGCAACCTGCTGAGTTACTTGCAGCATGGCGCCGGGCATCCACCGGAGCGCGTCAGCACCGCCGGGCTGGCGGAACTCAAGGGTGAGGAGCTGCTGGTCGGATCCATGACGCTCGATAGCATCAAGCATCCCTGAAAACAAAGATCGCAGCCTTCGGCAGTTCCTGCATAGAAATGTGCAGTAGGAGCTGCCGAAGGCTGCGATCCTTTGATCTATTTTTTCTTACAAAATATCAACCAAGCACTTGCTTGGTTGACTACGCTTGCTCCAGACCAAAAAAACAGGAGCGAGTCGCATGTCTGCTGCCTTTCGTTTGCCGCTGGACGTTTTCTACGAGCGTGAGGCCCGACATCCTCGCCAGCGTTTTTTGGTTCAGCCCATTGGCGGTGGTCAAGTCGAGACGCTGACCTGGGCCGACGTCGGCCATCAGGCCCGATGCGCGGCACATTGGCTGCGGGCGCGGGAATTGCCCCAAGGCAGCCATATCGCCCTTATCTCAAAAAACTGCGCGCACTGGATCATTGCCGACCTGGCGATCTGGATGGCCGGTCATGTCTCGGTGCCGCTTTACCCAAACCTGACGGCCGAATCCGTGGCCCAGGTGCTGGAGCATTCGGAAGCGGCATTGGCGTTCATTGGCAAACTCGACGATTGGCCGGGCATGTCCCGTGGGGTCAGCCCGGACCTGCCAACAATCAGTCTGCCGCTTCATCCGCCGGGCACCTTCGATTTCAGTTGGGCCGACCTGCAACACAGCTCGCCGATTCAGGACGACCCCAAACCTGCCGCCGATCAACTGGCGACGATCATCTACACCTCCGGCACCACGGGCATGCCGAAAGGCGTGATGCACAGCTTAGGCAACCTGGGTTTCGCCACTACGCGCGGTACCTCGTTGTTCGGCCTTAACGAGTCGGACCGCCTGCTCTCGTACCTGCCGCTGTGCCATGTGGCCGAACGGATGTTCGTCGAAATGGCGGCGATCTATACCGGGCAAACCGTTTTTTTTGCCGAGAGCCTCGACACCTTCCTTACCGATCTGCAACGTGCCCGGCCGACGGCGCTGTTCGGCGTACCGCGGATCTGGACCAAATTCCAGATGGGCGTGTACAGCAAGATCCCGGCGAAACGCCTCGATTTCCTGCTCGGCTTGCCGATTATCGGCAAGCGGGTAGGGCACAAGGTGCTCGCCGGGCTGGGGCTCGATGCTCTGCGCGTGGCTTTGTCCGGCGCGGCGCCGGTGCCGCAAACCTTGCTGCTGTGGTACCGCAAACTCGGGCTTGATGTGCTGGAGGTCTACGGCATGACCGAAAGCTGCGGTTACTCGCACATTTGCCTGCCGGGCCAGAACAAACCGGGCTGGATCGGCAAGCCTTGCCCCGAGGTCGAAGTGCGCATTGATGAGTCAGGCGAGGTGCTGGTGCGCAGTGGTGCGACCATGCTCGGCTATTTCAAGGAACCGCAGAAAACCGCAGATACCATCACCGAGGACGGTTTCCTGCGTACCGGCGACAAAGGGGAAGAGGACGCCGACGGCAACCTGCGCCTGACCGGACGCTTGAAGGAAATCTTCAAGACCAGCAAGGGCAAATACGTGGCGCCGGCACCGATTGAAAATCGCCTGGCGGTGCATTCGCGGATCGAACAGGTCTGTGTGGTCGGTGATGGGTTGAGTGCGCCGTTGGGGCTTTGCGTGCTCTCGGCTGTCGGTCAACAGGAGGCGCGGGCAGGCTTGCATTCAAGCCTGGAAAAACTGCTCGAAGAGGTCAATGGCGCACTCGACAAGCACGAACGCTTGCGGCGTCTGGTGGTGGTCAAGGACAGCTGGGCCGTGGAAAACGGCTTTCTCACGCCCACCTTGAAGATCAAACGCAACGTCATCGAAGCCGCTTATGGCGGGCAGTTCGAAGAATGGAGCGAGCGCAGCGAAGCGGTGCTGTGGCAGGATTGAGTCACAAACAAAACCAACAAGGAAATCAGCGATGAGTCTGTGGCGCACCACCCCCAACATCGAACAGTTGAACGCAATCCAGAAAAACACCATCGGCGAAGTGCTGGACATCCGCTTTGAAGCCTTCGATGAAGAGTCATTGACCGCCAGCATGGTCATCGACCATCGCACCCACCAGCCTTACGGCTTGCTGCACGGCGGCGCTTCGGTGGTGCTGGCCGAATCCGTGGGTTCCATGGCCAGTTACCTGTGCATCGACGCCAGCAAGTTTTACTGCGTGGGCCTGGAGATCAACGCCAACCACTTGCGCGGCTTGCGCAGCGGGCGGGTGACGGCGGTGGCCAAACCGATTCACATCGGGCGTACGACCCACGTCTGGGACATTCGCCTGACCAGCGATGAAGGCAAGGCCAGTTGCGTATCGCGCCTGACCATGGCGGTGGTGCCGCTCGGTGAGAACCCGCCAGCCCGTTGATCAATCATCCGTTGCAGCTGCTGGCGCAGCCGGACGCAGACTTCGTCAGCTGCTACGGGTATCAGCGTGGCCGGACTGTCATCATTCCTGTCAGTTACGGTCATTGCTGTAGGACGCGGTCTTGCGGACAATCAACGCCTGTTCTCGCTCATGGATTTGCCGGTATGTCGCAACAGATATTTTTCGCCCACGCCAATGGTTTCCCTTCGGGCACCTACGGCAAATTGTTCGCGGCGCTGGCACCCGAGTATCAGGTGACGCATCTGGAGCAGCATGCCCATGACCCGCGTTTCCCGGCGGACGACAACTGGTACAACCTGGTGGATGAGTTGATTCATCACCTGCAACAGCAGGCCGAACCGGTGTGGGGCGTTGGCCATTCGTTTGGCGGCGTGTTGCATTTGCACGCGGCATTGCGTTGCCCTGAACTGTATCGCGGCGTGGTGATGCTCGATTCCCCGGTGTTGACCCGTACCGATCAATGGGTCATCCGCGCGGCCAAACGTTTCGGCTTCATTGATCGCCTGACCCCGGCCGGCCGTACCTTGGGCCGTCGTGAAGAGTTCGCCGATCTTGAAAGCGCCCGGCGCTATTTCGCGGGCAAGACCCTGTTTCGCAGCTTCGATCCAGAATGTTTCGACGCCTACCTGCAACATGGTTTGCACAAGGTCGGCGACAAACTGCGCCTGCGTTTCGATCCTGCCACGGAAATCAGCATCTACCGTGGCGTGCCCCACACCAGCCCGGGCAGCACGCGGCAGTTGAAGGTGCCGCTGGCGGTGGTGCGCGGGCACAAGAGCCGAGTGGTGATGCGCCATCACGCCAGTTCGGTCGGGCGCATGCCGTTGGGTGAATCGTTGTCGATGCCCGGTGGCCACATGTTTCCCCTCGAACGTCCGCAGGACACGGCCTCGCTGCTGAAAAACCTGTTCAGCCGCTGGGACGGTCGCCAGCAGGATTGCGCATGAACAGCGTCGTTGAAGAAGTCCGCCTGAGCCTTCCGCACATCGAGTTGGCTGCACATTTGTTCGGCCCCGAAGACGGTGTGCCGGTGATTGCCCTGCACGGCTGGCTGGATAATGCCAACAGCTTTGCCCGCCTGGCCCCCAAGCTCAAAGGCCTGCGCATTATTGCCCTGGACATGGCTGGGCATGGGCACTCTGGGCATCGCCCGCCGGGTGCCGGCTATGCCATGTGGGACTACGCCCACGACGTCCTGCAAGTTGCCGAACAACTGGGCCTGAAGCGATTCGCGCTGCTTGGCCACTCCATGGGCGCGATTGCTTCGCTGATCATTGCCGGATCGTTGCCGGAACGTGTCACCCACCTGGCATTGATCGATGGCGTCATTCCTCCTACCGACAAGGGCGAAAATGCTGCCGAACGCATGGGCATGGCCCTGCAAGCGCAGCTGGACCTGCGGGAAAAACGCAAACCGGTCTACGACACCCTGGACCGTGCCATCGAGGCGCGAATGAAAGGTCTGGTGGCGGTCAGTCGCGAAGCCGCCGAGCTGTTGGCCCAACGTGGCCTGATGCCGGTGCCGGGCGGCTACACCTGGCGCACCGACAACCGCCTGACGTTGCCATCGCCGCTGCGTCTTACAACGGAACAGGCCATGGCCTTCGTCAAGCGGGTCAGTTGTCCTGCAAAACTGGTGGTGGCTGCCGATGGCATGCTCGCCAAGCATCCCGAATTGCTGGAGCGTCTACCCTTTAGCCGTGAACAGCTGCCAGGCGGCCATCATTTGCACCTGAATGACGAGCCCGGTGCCGACCTTGTCGCAGACTGTTTCAATCGGTTCTTCGCCATTCCTTGACTTGCACCGGGCAACTGTCGAGGCTGGGCGGGTTGAAATGGGAGACAACCATGATAGATCTGTACACCGCTGCGACCCCGAATGGCCACAAGGTCTCTATCGTGCTCGAGGAACTCGGCCTGCCCTACACGGTGCATGCCCTGAGTTTCGACAAGAAGGAACAGAAGTCCGAGGACTTCCTCAAGATCAACCCCAATGGCCGGATTCCGGCGATTGTCGATCGCGCCAATGGTGATTTTGCCGTGTTCGAATCCGGCGCCATCCTGATTTACCTCGCTGAAATGACCGGCAAATTGTTGCCCGCCGACCCCAAGGGGCGCTCGGTAGTATTGCAGTGGCTGATGTTCCAGATGGGGGGTATCGGTCCGATGCAGGGCCAGGCCAACGTGTTTTTCCGCTACTTTCCGGAAAAGCTGCAGGGCGCCATCGACCGCTATCAGCACGAAACCCGTCGCCTTTACGAAGTCCTCGACACCCGCCTGCAAACCGAAGAATTCCTCGCCGGCGACTACAGCATCGCCGACATCGCGACTTTCCCGTGGGTGCGAGGCTATGAGTGGTCCGGTGTTTCGGTGGACGGTCTGACCGCGTTGCAACGCTGGATGTCGACCCTGGAGGCGCGTCCCGCCGTGCAGCGTGGTTTGCTGGTGCCGCAGCGCTCCGATGATGCCAGTGTCGTCAAGGGTGCCCAGGCCATGCTGATCCGATGAGTCTATCCATGCGTTCCCTCAGTTTGCTGGCGCTGTGTAGTTTCAGTTGTTTGTCGTTTGCCGCCGATGTGCCCGGCAGCCAGGACCTGCCGATCGTGCCGCGTATGGTCGATGCGCAGATCGTCGACTATCGCCCGGCCGTCGAACTCGAACGAATTTATCCGCTGGGTTCGATCCGCAAGATCAGCGGCCAGTTGCGCTTTGATGGTCAGGTCAGCGCTCGTGGCAATGCCACGTCGGTGACCTATGAGCTGCCACCGGAGCATTCCGCGACACAAGCCTTCACCGCCGCCCGCGAAGCCTTGCAGAAGCAGGACGCTCAGCTGCTGTTCTGGTGCCAGGCCCGCGATTGCGGTGAAAGCAGCCTGTGGGCCAACGAGGTCTTCGGCAACGCCAAACTGTATGGTTCTGACAATGAACAGGCGTACCTGTTGTTGCGTCTGGCGGCCCCCCATGACAACACCTTGGTCGCGCTTTACAGCATCACCCGCGGCAATCGCAAAGCCTATTTGCACGTAGAGCAGTTTGAAGCCGCCGCGCCGCTGGGGGATTTGCTGCCGACGTCGGCGACCTTGCTGCGTGAACTCAAAAGCACCGGCGAACTCGACTTCCCCAAACTCACCGATGCTCCGGACGACACCTGGCTGCGTCTGATCTCTCGTGGCCTGAATCTGGACACGACACTGCGGACGAGTCTTTCCGGGCCAAACGCCGAAGCCTGGCGGCAAGCGCTGATCGGTCAGGGTGTGCGGGCGGCACGTCTGGAAACGGGCAGTGTCGAAGGCTCTGGCCTGCACATCGAGCTATTGCGCTAGGCTTTATCCGGCGAACGCGCGCGTCGCGTTCGCCTACTCTGTTTATGACTGATTTTCTCGAGACTCTAGATGATCAATAACGATCGCCTGTTGGTGCAGATCCTGCTCCTGGTGCTGTTTGGCGCGAGCTTCTGGGTGATGGCGCCGTTCTGGTCGGCGTTGTTCTGGGGCGCGGTGTTGGCGTTCGCCAGCTGGCCGTTGATGCGTTTGCTGACCCGATGGCTCAATGGCCGCGAATCCTTGGCGGCAGCTTTATTGACCGTGGGCTGGATGGTGCTGGTAGCGGCGCCGTTGGTGTGGCTGGGTTTCAATCTGGCGGACCATGTGCGTGACGCCACGGCCTTCATCAAGGATGTGCAGGTCGATGGTCTGCCGGAAGCGCCGGCCTGGCTGGGCGGCATTCCGCTGGTGGGCGGGCGACTGGTGGGGATCTGGAACAGTGTCGATCAGCAGGGCGCGGCGATGATGGTGTCGCTCAAGCCTTACTTCGGTCAGGTCGGCAACTGGTTGCTGGCGCGCAGTGCGCAAATTGGTAGCGGAATTCTCGAGCTGACCTTGAGTATCGTCTTCGTGTTCTTTTTCTATCGCGACGGGCCACGGCTGGCGGCGTTTGTTCATGGCTTGCTGGAACGTCTGATCGGCAAGCGCGCCGGGTACTACATCGAGTTGGTGGCAGGTACCGTGCAGCGGGTCGTGAACGGTGTGATCGGTACCGCAGCGGCCCAGGCGGTACTGGCGTTGATCGGTTTCCTGATTGCCGGTGTGCCGGGTGCCCTGGTACTGGGCATCGTCACATTCCTGCTCAGCCTGATTCCCATGGGCCCACCGCTGGTATGGGTTCCGGCCACGGCGTGGCTGGCCTGGAAGGGTGAATACGGGATGGCGATTTTCCTCGGCATCTGGGGCACCTTCATCATCAGTGGCGTGGACAACGTGCTCAAGCCTTACCTGATCAGTCGTGGCGGTAACTTGCCGCTGGTGATTGTGTTGCTGGGAGTGTTCGGCGGGTTGATTGCCTTTGGCTTCATCGGCCTGTTCATTGGCCCGACGTTGCTGGCGGTGGCGTACAGCCTGTTGACCGACTGGAGCAAGAGCCAGTCGCGGGTCGAAGATCGTCGCTGATACGACGGGGAATGGCGCAAGGCGGGTAACACAGACTCGCGTTGGTCCGGCGGACGGATGATGGGGACCGCCAGACCAACGCCAGGCTGAATAGAAGCAGCTTGAAGCTTGCCGCTGCTTCTTGCTGCTTCGTTAGAACTTCGCTTCAGCATCCAGTTGCAGAGTGTTGATGTCGGAGTCTTTCAGGTTGGCGTTGGTGTAGTCCGAGGTCGCCATGAAGTACGTCGCGCCGAGGTTGAAGTTCTTGTCCAACTCGTAGCTCACTTTCAACTTGCTGCCACGCGAACCGGTAAAGCCGTTGGCGAAGTCGGAGTCGGTGAAGGCACCCACCACTGCGTTACGCTGCACATCGCGGTAGTTGTAGTCGATGGCGAAGCCGTAGACCTTGGTCTTCACACCGGCCAGCCAGGCCGTATCCTGATCGTTGCTGGCATCGTCGTTGTTGACGTACTGACCGTACAGCGAGAGCGGCATTGGCAGGCCACCGATGTCGAGCTGACCAAAACCTTCGAACAGTTTGAACTGCTCGTTCGGGCTGTTGCCGTTGACGGCCAGTGCGGCCGGGATGGTGGTGCCGCCCGGGGTGATGTCGTCATCGTTGTCGTAACCGTAGACGCTGCCGCCCAAGGTCAGTTTCAGGTTGTCGGTGATGCCAAAGCGTGCGCCCAACTGACCGGCGTACAGACGCAGGTCGTGCTTGAACTGCACGCCGTCGCCGTCGACGTTGTCCTTGAGGGTGTAGTGACCGGCGCTACCGAACAGCTCGGTGCTGCCGCTCAGCGGGTACTTGTACGAGAGGGACAGGCCTTCCGGGCTGATGTCGCTATCCCAGATCACGTCGCCCATGCTCACCCATTGCTGCGGCATCTTGCCGCCAACGATGTGCAGGTTCTTGATGGCATCGGGGTGGTAGTCGACGTAACCCTGGTCCAGCCAGATCTGCTTCTTGTCGAAGTAGTTGTCCAGGCTCTGGTTGGTGGAACGCGCATCGTCGTTGTTGCCGGTGGCGATACGAATACCGGTGTCGACTTGCGGGTTGATCTCGGTATAGGCACCCAGGCGGGCACGAATGCGCTGGCGATCCTGGTCTTTGTTGTTCGAAACGCCATCGTTGTGGACGTTTTCCTGACGGAAGCGCACGTCACCCTTGAACTGAGTCTTGGCAGCCCACGCCAGTTTCTGGTCGAAGGTGCTCAACTCATTGGTTTTCTTCGCGGTTGCGGCGATCTGCTCGTTGGTCTCTTGTTGAGCCTGACGGGCGATCTGCTGATCTTTCTGATCCCGGGCCAGCTCCGCTTGCAGTTCGCTGTACTGCGCGTTGGTAATCGAGCCGTTTGCCTTGAGCATGTCGAGCAGTTTGGCGTCGACTGCGGCGCTGGCTGGAACACTCATGGCCAGCAACAGACCGCCACACAAGGCTGCCGCAGTTTTCGTGGAAGCAAGACGCATATCAATCTCCGAAGATGAGAGTGGATGGCTGAGCCATCCAGGACACAACCGACCATTGATGGACGGAAAACAGTGGCCGGGTTAGAACCCGACGCTCTAAAAACAGGCGCCAGTATCGCGATGGTTTATGACAGTGCAGTGGCAATGTGATGGCATGTCGATGACGATACAAAGCTCTCGCGAACTATTGATCTAGAGCGCTGTCGTCGAATTGATCGTGTGCAATGGATGGCGATAAGCGATACTCGCGAAGCTTTCACGCCATGAATGAGAGAGGACGGTGATGCCGTTGCAATGCCTGCAAAGTCTGTCGCAAATTGCCCCGCAAACGTGGGATGCACTGGTGCCAGAGACCCAACCGTTTTTGTCTCACGCGTTCCTCAGTGCGCTGGAAGACAGCGGCAGTGTCGGGCCTCATTCCGGCTGGCAACCCGAGCATTTGCTGCATATCGAAGGGGATCGACTGGTCGCTGCATTGCCCAGTTACCGCAAGTGGCATTCCTATGGTGAGTACGTTTTCGATCACGCCTGGGCCGACGCTTGCGAACGTGCCGGGATTGATTACTACCCTAAGCTTTTGACTGCCGTTCCGTTTAGTCCGGTCAGCGGTCCACGGTTACTGGCAGCCCGGGTCGAGGATGGCTTCGAGCTATTGAAAAGTCTGCCGGGCTATCTGGAAATCGAACAACTTTCCAGTGCGCACATCAACTTCACCGACCCGTTTACCGATGCTGCATTGGCGGAACAACCAGGCTGGCTGCAGCGTGTTGGCTGCCAGTATCACTGGCAAAACCGCGGTTACCGTGACTTCCAGGATTTCCTTGATGTACTGAGTTCACGCAAGCGCAAACAGATGCGCAAAGAGCGCGAGCAGGTGGCGGGGCAGGGGTTTGATTTCGAGTGGCTGGAAGGTCGAGAGTTGACGCAGGCGCAGTGGGATTTTGTTTACGCCTGCTACGCCAATACCTACGCGGTGCGTAGGCAAGCGCCTTATTTGACGCGGGAGTTCTTCAGTCTTCTGGCCGAGCGCATGCCGCAATCGATCCGCGTGGTGCTGGCCAAACAAGGCTCACGGCCGGTGGCGATGGCCTTCAGTCTGGTGGGCGGCGACAGTTTTTATGGCCGTTACTGGGGTTGCCTGGCGGAGTTCGATCGCCTGCATTTCGAGACCTGTTTTTATCAAGGCATGGATTACGCGATTGCCCATGGCTTCCAGCGGTTCGATGCCGGCGCGCAGGGCGAGCACAAGTTGATTCGCGGGTTCGAGCCAGTCATCACGCACTCCTGGCATTACTTGCGTCATCCGGGATTGAAAGCAGCCGTGAAGGATTTTTTGCAGCAAGAGCGAATGGGGGTATTAGCCTACGCAGACGAGGCAAGGACAGCCTTGCCTTACCGGCAAGGCTGATCCTCGCGGTGCCCGGTCAGGTCTCTTCCTTGCCCAACCAGCGATAAAGCACACCGCCGACGACTGCGCCGAGTAGCGGCGCAACCCAGAACATCCACAATTGCTGGATCGCCCAACCGCCGACGATCAGCGCCGGGCCGGTGCTGCGCGCCGGGTTGACCGAGGTATTGGTGACCGGAATTGAAATCAGGTGGATCAGGGTCAAGGCCAGGCCGATGGCGATCGGCGCAAGCCCCGCAGGCGCACGATTGTCGGTGGCGCCAAGGATGATCAGGATGAACATGGCGGTCATCACCAGCTCACAGACAAACCCCGCCGCCATTGAATAGCCGCCAGGGGAATGTTCGCCGAAGCCGTTGGACGCCAGGCCTCCCGCCAGCTCGAAACCGGGTTTGCCGCTGGCAATGAAGTACAGCAGGGCGGCTGCAATCACACCGCCAATGACCTGCGCAATGATGTAGGCCGGCAGTTCCCTGGACGGGAAACGTCCGCCAACCACCAATCCCAATGACACCGCCGGATTGAGGTGACAACCGGAAATATGGCCAATGGCGAATGCCATGGTCAGTACCGTCAAGCCAAACGCCAGGGATACCCCCAGCAAACCGATACCGACATCAGGGAATGCAGCGGCCAGCACTGCACTGCCACAACCACCCAATACCAGCCAGAAAGTACCTACCAACTCAGTCGCCGAACGTTTTAACAGAGACATAGGAGAGTGCCCTTTCGAGATTATGCAGCCTTGAGCATCCAGCCGATGGACTGCAGAACCATCTCCAGAACGTTGAAGTAAGTACAGCATGGTTTTTTCAGAATTCCAGCAGACATAAAAAACCGCCAGCCCCCGCTGTTAACGGGGCCTGGCGGTCTTTTCGGCTTTTTAGGCATCACTCGACATCTGTAGCGAGTGCTCGCGATGAAGAAGTATCTGTTGTCTGACTCACCGCTATCGCGAGCCGGCTCGTTCCTGCAGGGAATGGGTGTTGTTCAGGGGATCAATCAATCCCGACAAACCCGCCTGTCTGATGCTGCCACAGCCGTGCATACAAGCCGCCTTGCGCCAGCAGTTCGGCGTGGCTGCCGGTTTCGGCGATCTTGCCGTTTTCCAGCACCACCAACCGGTCCATACGGGCGATGGTCGAGAGCCGGTGGGCGATGGCGATGACGGTTTTGCCCTGCATCAGGGTTTCGAGGCTTTCCTGGATCGCCGCTTCGACTTCCGAATCCAGTGCCGACGTGGCTTCGTCCATGATCAGGATCGGCGCGTCCTTGAGCAGTACGCGAGCGATGGCGATGCGCTGACGCTGGCCACCCGAAAGTTTCACCCCGCGTTCACCGACGTGGGCGTCGAAACCGATGCGGCCTTCCGCGTCCGACAGGCTCGGGATGAATCCGTCAGCCCGCGCCTTGTGGACCGCTTCCCAGAGTTCGGGATCGGTGGCGTCGGGTTTACCGTAAAGCAGGTTGTCGCGGATCGAGCGATGCAACAGGGACGTGTCTTGAGTGATCATGCCGATCCGCTCGCGCAGGCTTTCCTGGCTGACGTCGGCAATGTTCTGGCCGTCGATGAGAATCTTCCCGCCCTCCACGTCATAGAGACGCAGCAGCAGATTGACCAACGTCGATTTGCCCGCGCCCGACGGACCGATCAAGCCGATCTTCTCACCGGGCTTGATGGTCAGGTTGAGGCCGCCGATGATCCCGCTCTGTTTGCCGTAGTGGAAATCCACGTCTTCGAAACGCACTTCACCACGAGCTACGGCCAAGGGTTTGGCCTGGTCGCGGTCGGTGACGCTGACCGGTTGCGAGATGCTCTGCAGGCCGTCCTGAACCATGCCGATGTTTTCGAAAATGCCGGTGACCACCCACATGATCCAGCCAGACATGTTGACGATACGGATCACCAGCCCGGTGGCCAATGCAATGGCGCCCACGCTGATCAGCGACTGCGTCCACAACCACAGGGCCAGGCCGGTGGTACCGACGATCAGCAGGCCGTTCATGCTGGTGATGACCACGTCCATGCTGGTGACGACACGGCCGGCCAGTTGGGCTTTTTCGGTTTGTTCCTTGATCGCTTCGCGGGCGTATTGCTGCTCGAAATTGGTGTGGGCAAACAGCTTGAGCGTGGTGATGTTGGTGTAGCCATCAACGATCCGCCCCATGAGCTTGGAGCGCGCGTCGGAGGACACGACTGACCGTTCCTTGACCCGTGGCACGAAGTAGTAAAGGGCACTGATGAAGGCCGCGATCCAGGTCAGCAGCGGGATCATCAGGCGCCAGTCGGCTTCGGCGAACAGCACCAGTGAACTGATGGCGTAGATCAGCACGTACCAGAGCGCGTCCACCGCTTGCACAGCGGAATCACGCAGCGAGTTGCCGGTTTGCATGATGCGTTGGGCGATGCGCCCGGCAAAATCGTTCTGGAAGAAATTCAGGCTCTGTTTGAGCACGTAGCTGTGGTTTTGCCAGCGGATCAGGCTGGTCATGCTGGGGCTCAGGGTCTGGTGCACCAGCAAGTCATGCAGGCCGACGAACACCGGGCGCAGGACCAGTGCAACCACCACCATCCAGGCCAGTTCCAGGCCGTGAACCTTGAAAAAATCAGCGTTGGGCGTGCCTTGGGCGAGGTCGATGATGCGGCTCAGATAGCTGAACAGCGCCACTTCGATCAGCGCGCCGAAGAGGCCGACGATCAGCAGGGCGGCGAAGCTCGGCCAGACCTGCTTGAGGTAATAGGTGTAGAAGGGCAGGACGCGGTCCGGTGGAGCGGCTGTCGGGGCGTCGCGGAAGATGTCGATCAGTTTTTCAAAACGGCGATAAAGCATCGGTTTTTCGCCCGGGACCGGGCTCTCCTTTAAACGGATTGAGCGTTGCCGGTAACACCGGCAACGGCTCGGACATCCTTGTCCAGCTTAGTCTCAGTCGATGCGCTTGGCCGACTTGATGAACACCGGGTCGGCCGGTACATCCTTCATGCCGCCGCGACTGGTGGTTGACGAATTGACGATGATGTCGACCACGTCCATGCCTTTGACCACTTTGCCGAACACCGCGTAGCCATCACCCTGGTCGAGGAAATCGTTGTCCTTGACGTTGATGAAGAACTGGCTGGTGGCCGAATCAGGCACCGAGGTACGGGCCATGGACAAGGTGCCACGGACGTTGACCAAGCCGTTGTTGTGCTCGTTCTTGATCGGCGCCTTGGTGTCTTTTTGCTGCATTTGTTGGGTAAAACCGCCGCCCTGGACCATGAAGCCCGGGATGACTCGGTGGAAAATCGTGTTGTTGTAGAAACCGCTGTCGACGTACTCAAGGAAGTTCTTGGTACTGATCGGGGCCTTGACCGGGTCCAGTTCGATTTCGATCTGGCCGTTGGTGGTTTCCAGCAAAACATGTGGCGCCTTGGCAGGCGTTGCCGCCATCAGGTTGGCGGCAAACAGTACGGAGCCAGCGGCGAGGGCGATTTTTTTCAGCATGGGTCAGTGATCCTGAGTGTGTTGGTGTCGACTGCGGTGAGGAATTCGAGCAGTGTTTGGTTGAAGAGTTCGGGCTGGTCCAGTGGGGTGGCGTGACGCGAATCGGCGATCACTGCCAACCGCGCATTCGGCAGCAGTCTTACGTAGTTTTCCTTCAGCGAGACCGGCGTGTAGTCGCGATCGGCGCTGACGATCAGGGTTGGACAGGTGACCTTCGAAAGTCGTTCCTGAACGCCCCAGCCGACAATGGCATCGAAGCTGGCGAGATAAGCATGTTTGTCGTTTTTTGCCCAGCGCTCAGCCATCTTTTGTCGCAAATCCGCCTGCTCGGGTTTGGGGAACAGTTTGCCACCCAGGGCTTTGCCGATGGTGCGCAGACTGAGGGCGCGCATCAGGCTCCAGCGTTTGAACCACTGCCAGTAGTCGTCGCGACTGCGTAACTTGACCTCGGGCGCGCTGTTGACGATGCACAGGCTCTTGAGCAGGTTGGGCTGATCGACACCCAGTTGAAAGCCGATCATGCCGCCCATGGAAAGTCCTACGTAATGTGTCGGGCCAAGGTTCAGATGCTCCATCAGGGCGATCAGGTCAGCGCTGAAGCCGGCGATGCTGTAGCGTTCGCGGGGTTTGTCGGAGCGGCCGTGGCCGCGCACATCAGGGACGATTACCCGGTAGCGCGCAGCCAGCGCGGGGATCTGTTTTTCCCAGTCCAGGGTGCTCGACCCCAGACCGTGGACCAGCAGCAACGGCGTGCCGTGGCCATATTCCTCATAGTGCAGGTTGCAACCTTCGTGTTCGAAATAGGCCATGCATACACTCCGTGTCAGGCTTGTTCAGGGGCGGCGAACGGTGCGTCCAGTGGTGCGGTGTCGAAGGTGCGCAGCAGTTCGACGAGAATCTGCGTTGCAGGTCCCAGGGGTTTGTCCTTGTTCGAGTACAAGTAAAAACTCGGGTTACGGCTGCCGCCCTGATCCAAAGGTAGCAGCTTGAGCGTGCCTTCCCTGAGTTCCCGCTCGATCATGTGCCTTGGCAGCCAGGCGAAGCCCAGGCCGCTGCCGACAAAGGTCGCGGCGGTGGCCAGGCTGCCGACGGTCCAGCGTTGCTCAGCGCCGAGCCAACCGACGTCCCGTGGTTGCTGGCGACCGGAGTCGCGGATAACCACTTGCATGTGGCTTTCCAGGTCCTGGAAATTCAGTTCACGGTTGAGGCGATGCAGGGGATGTTCCGGGTGGGCGACTGCGACGAATTCGACATCGCTCAGTTCCGCACCGAGATAACCGGGAATGCTGAAACCGGTGATGGCCAGGTCGGCCACACCTTCAAGCAGCACTTCTTCCACGCCCGACAACACTTCTTCGCGCAGGCGCACGCGGCAGCCACGGCTTTGTGGCATGAACGCGGTCAAGGCGCGCACGAGGCGGGCGCTGGGGTAAGCAGCGTCCACCACTAACCGCACTTCAGCTTCCCAGCCTTGCTCCATGTGATGGGCCAGGTCTTCCAGTTGGCTGGCCTGTTTCACCAGTTGCCGGGACCGGCGCAGCAACACGCCACCGGCTTCGGTCAGCACCGCTTTGCGCCCGTCGATGCGCAGCAGCGGCACGCCGAGTTGGTCCTGCATCCGCGCTACGGTGTAGCTGACAGACGATTGCGAGCGATGCAGCGCTTCGGCGGCCTGGGCGAAACCACCGTGGTCGACCACGGCTTGAAGCGTTCGCCATTGATCAAGGGTCACGCGGGGCGCTTTCATGAGGGGCTCCTCTTGTCCTAAGCTGGCAGTTCTTATTGGAGACTGCTGAATGAAAAAAATGTGTTGTGTGTTGCTGGCGCTGCTGCCACTGACGGCGATGGCGTACCCGATCGATGTGAAAAAAGACCTCAACGGCCTGAAGATCGATTACGAAACCTTCGACACCGATAGCGATATCGGCTCCATTCGGGTGGCCAACTATGGCGACGTCGACGCGAGCTGCAAGGCGGTGTTCAGCAATGGCCCGGAAGCACCACGAACCCGCAAGATCGATGTGCCGGCCGGCAAGCACAAAAGCGCCACCGCCAAGTTCAACCGCAACATCATCAAGCTGCGTATCGAGTTGATCTGCACCCCGAAATAAAACAAACGGAGCAAACCTGACGGGCATGCTCCGCTTATAAACGAATTTATTGATGGGTTGTAGCAGTTATTTGCGCTTTTTCATCGATATGACTCTGTTTAACCTTCACTCCATCGACTTACAGCATTCTCAGATGGAGGCTACACCCCATGTCCCGCGTTCTGATCATTGAAAGCAGTGCCCGTCAGCAAGACTCGGTTTCCCGTCAACTGACCCAGACCTTCATCAGCCAGTGGCAAGCCGCCCATCCGCAGGATCAAATCACCGTGCGTGACCTGGCCGTCAACCCGGTGCCGCACCTGGACATCAACCTGCTGGGTGGCTGGATGAAACCCGCCGAGCAGCGCAGTGACATCGAACAGGTGTCCCTGGAACGCTCCAACCAGTTGACCGACGAGCTGCTGGCCGCCGACGTCCTGGTGATGGCTGCGCCGATGTACAACTTTGCAATTCCAAGCACGCTCAAGGCCTGGCTCGACCATGTGCTGCGTGCCGGCGTGACCTTCAAGTACACCGAAACCGGGCCTCAAGGTCTGCTCAGCGGTAAGCGCGCCTACGTGCTGACGGCTCGCGGCGGCATCTACGCCGGTAGCACGGCGGATCATCAGGAACCGTACCTGCGTCAGGTCATGGGCTTCATTGGTATCCACGACGTGACGTTCATTCACGCGGAAGGCATGAACCTGGGCGGCGATTTCCAGGAGAAGGGCCTGAACCAGGCCAACGCCAAGCTTTCGCAAGTGGCCTGACCCGTTAATCGCCAGATAATCACTGGATGGTCTAGTGACTTGGCGCAACCCTTCAAGCCTGTAC
Source organism: Pseudomonas azerbaijanoccidentalis (assembly GCF_019145495.1). Classification (GTDB taxonomy): domain Bacteria; phylum Pseudomonadota; class Gammaproteobacteria; order Pseudomonadales; family Pseudomonadaceae; genus Aquipseudomonas; species Aquipseudomonas azerbaijanoccidentalis. Next base: position 28,178 of record NZ_JAHSTU010000003.1, read on the forward strand.
GCGCATCGAACCTCCCTTTGCACTTATTGCTCCTGAGTGCTGTAGCCCGATTGAACGCTTTAGCGAGATCGGGCTTTTTTTTGCCTGCGTTTTATACCTGTGTAGGAGCTGCCGCAGGCTGCGATCTTTTGACCTTAAAAAAGCAATATCAAAAGATCGCAGCTTGCGGCAGCTCCTACAGTGTTGTGGGCGTCTCGCGATAAGAGGCAAAACCCGCTATCGTCGCCGCCATTCAAAACGAGGCGAGCATGGGCTATCTACTTTTTGTCACGCTGATCCAGGCGTTTTCCTTCAGTTTGATCGGTGAATACCTGGCCGGTCATGTCGACAGCTACTTCGCCGTGCTGGTGCGCGTGCTGCTGGCGGGGCTGGTGTTCATTCCGCTGACGCGATGGCGCTCGGTCGAGCCGGCGTTCATGCGCGGCATGTTGCTGATCGGCGCGCTGCAGTTCGGCGTGACCTACGTCTGCCTGTACCTGAGCTTTCGCGTGTTGACGGTACCGGAAGTGCTGCTATTCACCATCCTCACGCCCTTGCACGTGACCCTGATTGAAGATGCGCTGAACCGTCGCTTCAATCCCTGGGCGTTGGTCGCCGCACTGGTGGCGGTGGCGGGCGCGGCGGTGATTCGCTTCGACCGGATCAATCCGGATTTCTTCATGGGCTTCCTGCTGCTGCAATTGGCCAACTTCACCTATGCCGCCGGGCAGGTGCTCTATAAGCATATGGTCGCGCGCCACCCGAGCGATCTTCCGCATTACCGACGCTTCGGTTACTTCTATCTCGGAGCCCTGGCCGTGGCATTGCCGGCATTCCTGTTATTCGGCAAACAGAACTTTCTGCCCGAAGCGCCGCTGCAGTGGGGCGTGCTGCTGTTCCTCGGCCTCGTTTCGACCGCATTGGGGCTGTACTGGTGGAACAAAGGCGCGTGCCTGGTCAATGGCGGGACGCTGGCGGTGATGAACAACCTGCATGTGCCAGTGGGGTTGCTGATCAATCTGTTGATCTGGAATCAGCATGAAGAGTTGGGGCGATTGCTGCTGGGTGGGTCGGTGATTTTGATGGCGGTGTGGATCAGCCGGTTGGGTGTACGCCCGTCGTTGGTGGCACGCTGAACCCTGTGGGAGCGAGCAAGCCCGCTCCCACAATAGATTGGGTGATCTTCGAAAATCAATTCGGCGCCAGCTGCTCCAGCAGAAACTCGATAAACGCTCGGGTCTTCTGCGGCACCCGCCGCGCTGACGAATAGACCGCATTGATGGTGATTGCCGGAGCCTGCCATTCGCACAACACCGGCACCAATCGGCCGGCCGCCAGTGCATCCTCAACGATGAAGTCGGGCAGCAGGGCGATGCCCATGCCAGCTTCGGCGGCCTGGGCGAGCAGGTCGCCGTTGTTGGCGTGCAAGGGGCCGGTCACGGTCACCCGCTGGGTTTCCTTGCCATTGCACAGTTGCAGGCTGACACCGCTCTGCAGATACCCGTAGTTGAGGCATTGATGGGCGCGCAGATCCTGCGGAGTCTGCGGGACGCCTGCACGCTCGAGATAACCGGGGGACGCCACCATGATGCGCGGTGCGGGCGCCAGTTGCCGGGCGATCATCGTCGAGTCGGGCATGCTGGCGATGCGGATCGTGACGTCAAAGCCACCTCGCACCGGGTCGACCTGCTGGTCGCTGAGCACCAGTTGCAATTCGATATTCGGGTGCTGTTCATGAAACAGCGGGATCAACGGCCCCAGCCGCCGAAGACCGAACGACATCGGCGCATTGACCCGCAACACACCGCGTAACTCGCCGATGCCGTCACGGGCTCGCTGCTCGGCCTCGTCCAGCGCCGCCAACACTTCCCGTGCCGCTTCGAAATACTCGGCTCCGGCTTCGGTCAGGTGCAGGCTGCGGGTGGTGCGTTGCAGCAACTGCACGCCGATGGCTTCTTCCAGCGCCTGAATCTGTTTGCTGACTTTCGAGCGCGGCACGTCCATGGCCCGGGCGGCTGCGGCGAAGCCGTTCTCGCCGACCGTGACGACGAAGGCGCGCATGCATTCGATGCGATCCATATTGTCCCTATTTTAGAATCAATGATTCTCAATTTTAGGTAATTGTCCCTTTTATCGCTAGCCCCTAAAGTGACATCCAAGCCGACGACAACGCCGCTGAAGGCAACGTCGACTAACCCATTACCCATTCGAAATATCGACATCAAAAGGAACGCGCCATGTCTATTCGTGAACTGCTCAACCCAACCAACTCCGCCCTGATCCTGATCGACCACCAGCCGCAAATGGCTTTCGGCGTGCAGTCGATCGACCGTCAGACCTTGAAGAACAACACCGTGGGCCTGGCCAAGGCGGCGAAGATCTTCAACGTGCCGACCATCTACACCTCGGTCGAAACCGAAAGCTTCAGCGGTTACATCTGGCCGGAGTTGCTGGCGGTGCACCCGGATCAAAAGCCGATCGAACGCACATCGATGAACTCCTGGGAAGACAAGGCACTGGTTGACGCGGTGAAAGCCACCGGTCGCAAGAAGCTGATCATTGCCGCGCTGTGGACCGAGGTCTGCCTGACCTTCCCGGCACTGGAAGCTCTGGCTGAAGGCTACGAGGTGTACATCGTCACCGACGCTTCCGGCGGTACCACCAAGGAAGCACATGATATGTCGGTGCAACGGATGATTCAGGCGGGCGCAGTGCCGGTGACCTGGCAGCAAGTGTTGCTCGAATACCAGCGTGACTGGGCGCACAAAGACACTTACGAAGCAGTGATGGCGTTGGTGCTGGAGCACAGCGGCGCGTACGGCATGGGCGTCGATTACGCCTACACCATGGTGCACAAGGCACCGCAGCGGCAGGTGAAATAATCAATATTACTGAACGGCCGCAATCCCTGTAGGAGCTGGGCTTGCCCGCGATAGCGGAGTACCAGTCAACGAACCTGTTGCTGACACTCCCTCATCGCGGGCAAGCCCGGCTCCTACAGGTTTTTGTGCTGTTACATCAGGCGCTTTTCGGGTTCGGGGAGGTGGCTCGCGCCAAGCACCGCCGGCAACAGCCCCGCACGCAAATCGGTACCGCTCGGCTGCTGATACAGGCTCAAGCCAAACTCCGGCAGCACCGCCAGCAGGTAATCGAAAATATCCCCCTGAATCCGCTCGTAATCGGCCCACGCCGTGGTCCGGGTAAAGCAATAGATTTCCAGCGGAATACCCTGTGCGGTGGTCTGCATCTGCCGGACCATGCAGGTCATGTTTGGCTGGATCTCCGCGTGGCTTTTCAGATACGCCAGCGCATAGGCGCGGAACGTACCGATGTTGGTCATCCGTCGGCGGTTAGCCGACAGCGCGGCGACGTTGCCCTGGGCTTCGTTCCACGCTTTGAGCTCGGCGTGTTTGCGTGTCATGTAGTCCGTGAGCAGATGGACTTGCGAAAGTTTCTGCTCTTCTTCATCACGCAGAAACCGCACACCGCTGGCGTCGATATACAGGCTGCGCTTGATCCGGCGGCCGCCGGACGCCTGCATGCCGCGCCAGTTCTTGAACGACTCGGACATCAGGCGCCAGGTCGGGATGGACACGATGGTCTTGTCGAAATTCTGCACTTTGACTGTGTGCAGGGTGATGTCCACCACATCGCCATCGGCACCAACCTGCGGCATTTCGATCCAGTCACCGACCCGCAACATGTCGTTGCTGGTCAGCTGCACGCTGGCGACGAACGACAGCAGGGTGTCCTTGTAGACCAATAGAATCACCGCCGACATCGCACCCAGACCTGACAGCAGCAACAGCGGCGAGCGGTCGATCAGCGTGGCGACGATGATGATCGCGCCAAACACGTACAAGACCATTTTCGTCAGTTGCACGTAACCCTTGATCGAGCGAGTGCGGGCGTGTTCGGTGCGGGCATAGATGTCCAACAGCGCATTAAGCAGGGCGCTGACCGCCAGCAGCAGGAACAGGAAGGTGAAGGCCAGGGCCACATTGCCGAGAAAGTTCAGGCTGGTTTTGCTCAGGTCCGGCACCAGGTTGAGGCCGAACTGAATCACCAGTGACGGCGTTATCTGCGCGAGGCGATGAAATACCTTGTTCTGGAGAAAATCGTTGATCCAGTGCAATGCCGGCTGGCGGCTGAGCATTTTGGCGGCGTGCAGAATCAGGTAGCGCGCCACCCGTCCGAGGAACAGGGCAATGGTCAGCAGCAACAGCAGCGACAGGCTGGAATGCACGAGCGGGTGTTGGTCGAGGGCACCCCAAAGGTCCAGGACATTGATCCAGAGCTGTTTGATATCCATGGTCAAAAACGATTCTTCTGTAAGGCGCGAAGGGCGATTAGAGCATTTAAGACGCTTTGTATTACCTTCGGGGACAAATCAGGCAACAAAAAAGCCACTGTTTACGGTCGTTTGCATAAAGAAACTCGGCCTCGGCGCTCGAAACCGGTACCCTATGCAGCTGTTTTTTTGTATTTCTTCGAGGTAGCACCCGTGTTTTCCGAATTCGCCCTGCACGAACGCCTGCTTAAAGCCGTGGCCGAGCTTAAATTTGTCGAGCCTACGCCTGTGCAAGCAGCGGCTATTCCGCTGGCGCTCCAAGGGCGTGACCTGCGGGTGACAGCGCAAACCGGTAGCGGCAAAACCGCTGCATTCGTTTTGCCGATCCTCAATCGCCTGATTGGCCCGGCCAAGATCCGCGTCAGCATCAAGACCCTGATCCTGCTGCCGACCCGTGAGCTGGCCCAGCAGACGTTGAAAGAAGTTGAGCGCTTTTCGCAGTTCACCTTCATCAAGTCCGGCCTGATCACCGGCGGTGAAGACTTCAAGGTCCAGGCCGCCATGCTGCGCAAGGTGCCTGACATCCTGATCGGTACTCCGGGCCGGATGATCGAGCAATTGAACGCCGGCAACCTCGACTTGAAAGAAGTTGAAGTGCTGGTGCTCGACGAAGCCGACCGTATGCTCGACATGGGTTTCGCCGATGACGTTCAGCGTCTGGTCGACGAATGCACCAACCGTCAGCAAACCATGCTGTTCTCCGCCACCACCGGTGGTTCGGGCCTGCGTGAAATGATCGCCAAGGTCCTGAACAACCCTGAGCACTTGCAGCTCAACGCGGTCAGCCAGCTGAACGAAACCACCCGTCAGCAAATCATCACCGCTGACCACAATCAGCACAAAGAACAGATCGTCAATTGGTTGCTGGCCAACGAGACCTACCAGAAAGCGATCGTGTTCACCAACACTCGCGCCATGGCCGACCGCATCTACGGTCGTCTGGTGGCGCAGGAATACAAGGCGTTCGTGCTGCACGGCGAGAAAGACCAGAAGGATCGCAAGCTGGCGATCGACCGCCTCAAGCAGGGCGGCGTGAAGATCCTCGTGGCCACCGACGTTGCCGCTCGCGGTCTGGACGTGGATGGCCTGGACCTGGTGATCAACTTCGACATGCCGCGCAGTGGCGACGAGTACGTGCACCGCATCGGTCGTACCGGTCGCGCCGGCAACGATGGCCTGGCCATCTCGCTGATCTGCCACGGCGACTGGAACCTGATGTCGAGCATCGAGCGCTACCTCAAGCAGAGCTTCGAGCGTCGTACCATCAAGGAAGTCAAAGGCGCCTACGGCGGACCGAAAAAGGTCAAGGCTTCGGGCAAGGCTGTCGGCGTGAAGAAGAAAAAGACCGACGCCAAGGGCGACAAGAAGAAAACCGTCGCCAAGACCCCGACCAAGCGCAAGAGCGTCAATCGCCCGAAAAGCGATTCGCTGGTCAGCAAGGACGGCATGGCCCCGCTCAAGCGCCGCAAGCCGGAAGCGCCGGCGGCTGAATAAGTGTTTTAGTCGCCCATAAAAAAACCGGACTAATGTCCGGTTTTTTTATGAGCAGCGTTTATCAGCTTTCGGCTTTTTTCTCGGCCGTTGCCAACTCTTTCAAACGCTGATCAATCAACTGGCACTTGTCCGGCAGATCCTTCGCGGCGGTACCCAGGTCCATCTTCTGCAACTCATCGTTGATCTCCTTGGCCTTCGCCGGGTTCTGTTCGGTGAGCTTGGTCACTTCCTTGGCCAATTGTTCGCGCTTGGCGGTGGCCTCCTCCGGCGTACAGGCCCAGACGGGCAGCGCGCAGGCGAGTGTGGCGGCGAGGGAGAGTTTGAGCAGGGTTTTCATGTGTCAGGCCTCAGTTCCGGTTAAGGCGGGTTAACTGGTTGAGGCCTGAAAGGTGAAAAAAGTTCAGGGGCATTTTCACCCGCCGTGGCAGCAACTTGCCGGGGCAGCGTCACCATACTTGTCGTGATGTTTCACCCACTCCATGATCTCCTCTTCATTGCGGCCCTTGGGCGTCAAGTCGAGGTAGTTGTAGGCGCCTACCAGCATGTCCAGACCACGGGCATAGGTCGAGTAGGTGTGAAAAATGTCGCCATTTTCGTTGCGATAAAACACGCTCAAGCCCGGGAGTTCTTCCTCGGAGCCGTCAGTTTTTTCGTAGTTGTAGGTCGCTTTTCCGGCAGCGACATCTTCGGCTCTGGCCGAAACGCCAAAGTCGTAGTTGAAGTCGCAACCCTCTGACGAAACCCAATCAAACTTCCACCCCATGCGTCGCTTGAATGCCTGGAATTCGGCAAACGGCGCGTGGGAAACCGCCACGACTGCCACGTCATGGTGGGCCAGATGCTGATTGGCACCGTCGATATGGTCGGAAAGGAATGAGCATCCCGGGCAACCCTCATCCCAACCTTCGGCGAACATGAAATGGTAAATGACCAACTGACTGCGGCCGCCGAACAGGTCGACGAGCTTTAGTTCGCCGTTGGGGCCCTGGAAGTGGTAGTCCTTGTCGATTTTCACCCAGGGCAGGGCGCGACGTTCGGCGCTGAGCTTGTCTCGTTCGCGGGTGAAGGCTTTTTCGTGGGCCAGATGCTGTTTGCGAGCGGCGAGCCATTCTTCCCGGGACACGACGGGATGATTCTGAATGTTCATGCGGGTTTCTCCTGCGTGGGGCTGGGAGTCGACTTACACAGCCTAGTCGTTTGACTTGCCCGCTATTCGACATACCGCTGGTCGGTCACCGTAAAAACCTCGGCTGAACGGCTGCCGGTGTTGCCGGTCACAACCTATGAAGGCCCTCACTCACGGGCACCGGAGGTTGCAGGATGACGACTTATAACTGGGATTTGATCGAGCGCCTGTTGCATGAAGTGCAGCGCGGCGAAGCCAGCTTCACGCCACGGCCTTATGCTGAGCAATATGTGGCGGAAAAAACCGCGGAAGGTGAGGAAACAGAGAATCTGGATCATCTGAAAGCGGTCGCGGGTGAGTACGAAAAGTTACTGCTGGAGCGGGGCTACATTGAGCCTCGGCCAGAAGAGCAGGGCGGGACCGGTTCCAACTACATTCTGACGCCCAGGGGCTCAAGTTTATTGAGCCTGATCGACAGCAGCATTCCGGGCAATGACCATCCGCGACAGGTGCTGGACGAGCAAGAGGATGCGCTGGATGAGCTGACCTTCGACGAAGTGGCTTCGAAAGCGCAGATTGCCTGAACAAAAATCTCACCCTGCGGCAGAGCCCTCCTGTAGGAACTGCCGCAGGCTGCGATCTTTGATGTTCAACCCCGCTTAACCGCTTTAAGGCATTTCAGATCACTGAAATCCTTCTTCACCCCTTCAATCTTTGTCTGCAAACGCTGGCGTTGCTCCGGTGTACTTTCTGCCATCAAGTCAACGAACAGCGAACGCGCCTGTGCCTCGGTTTTGGCGAAGGCTTGACGATATTCCGGTGTCCATAAACGCTCGCGTTCAACCAGAAGCGTCTCGATGCGTTGTGGGAATTCCGGGCTGTGTCGTTGCGCAACTGCTGCGCTGAACTGCTTCTGCCAGTGGACACGATTGGCGATCCACTGAGTGTTCTGGTCGCCCAAGGCATTCGACCATGCCACGACGCGCTCATGCTGAGTGGCGTTCAACGGACCAAGCCAATCACCCAAGCGTTTTTCCATGCGCTCGCCACGTTCCTTGATCTGCTGCTCGAGGGACGGTTTAAGGTATTGCTCCTGTCGCTTGCGCTGGTCTTTGGCGAAGGCCTCGTTCATCTCCGCGACCTGCTTGTCATCCAGGCCTTGCAGCAACTCCACCGCTGACGGCGTGATCTCCCGTGCAGTTTCGGCGATCGCCTGTTTGGCTTCACTGGCGCGGGCCTGTAGCGCGGCATCGGTGACCTGATTACTGGCGACCATTTGTTGCAAGCGGTCCAGCCAGTCGAGGTAACCGGGCATTTGCGTGGTGCAATGCCAGCTCAAGTGCTCCTTGAGGCGTTCATTGAACCAACCCTTTTGCTCGCCATTCATGTCCAGGTAGTCGTTGAGCGTCCAGGGGATGATCACGTCAAGATTGCGATAGGCCAGGCCCATGCGGCTGCACGCGCCGAGGGTGAGGCTGAACATGAGCACAAAGGCGATGTATTTAAACCAGCGAGACATGGGCGAATCCTTGCGAAGGCCTGGCTTCGGGGTCTGATTCTCATGTGAACGCAGGATGAGGCCGGCAGTTCAGCCGATCAATAGAAGGTGCGTTCGGCCTTGAGGGTGACGAGCCCGTCGCATTGGCTGTTGTGTCCTGAATAGGCTGAACAATAGCTGCCGCTGAGGCTGGAGTCGCTGTAGATCAGGTTAAGGTCGATGCCCATGAACGGTCGGGACAATTTCACCGACCAATCGGTGAAACTGCCTACGTAACCGCCGTCCACCGCCACCGGTGTATTCAACTGGTGGGTGGTGTACTTCATGCTGATACCGATGCCGAAGGGCTGATTGCCGCTGAGGTCGGCGAACAGCGTGTTGTTCTGTTTGTCCGGGTCATTGCTCAAGGCAACGCCGAAACGGCTGCCCAGCAAGGTCAGGCCGCCGAACAGCTCCTGACTGTCGAGGGTGTCCACTTCGGGGTAGCTGTAATGAATGATGCCCACTTCGTAACCGAGGGTTTGGTCGAAGGGTTGTTTAAAGCCTGCGTAGGAATCGATTTCGAGGTTCTTCCCCGGACTGATGCCCATGCTGGGTGACCATTGGCCGAAGTAGAAGCCGCTGTCATGCGTCAGGTCCAGGCCGCCATGGAACGAACCTGCCGCAGAGGGTTTGACCAAGCCCTGGGCCATGCTGCGACTGGGGCTGGTGCCAAGCTTGAGGTCGAAGTCCCCCAGCTCGCGCTGAAAAACTTGCGCGTAGGCGAGGGGGCAGGCCAACAGGCCACCGGCAATGAGTAACGATAAGCAGGAGGATTTGAGCATGCGTCACTCCATGAACAGCGAGTGCGGGCGGTTTGGCCTGCTGAAACGCTTGATCTAGACGCGTGCAAGGATACCGACGAATGACAGCGATCGAGGGCCGTTCGTCGATTTTTACGAGAATGAGCTGTTCGGGGATGTTGTAGCGAGGGTTCCAGTCCAGGCGCTTCGAAGCTCAAAGCGCCCAGGGACCAGATGACGCGGGGTGTTTACTTCTTGCCCAGCGTGATCTGCTTGGACGGGCCGAACGTCTGGCCGCTGACGCCTTTGGCAATTTGCTGGATTTCACCGCCGGACTTCAAAAATGCAGCGATCTGGCTGTTGATCGATTCGCTGGTTTCGACGGCTGGAGCTGGCTTTGCTTTGCTGTTGGATGCTTTTACGCGCATGGCGGCCATTAACCTGTAGAAAATTAACTTGGCCAGGCATCGTACAGGAAATACCTGCAATTTGCTTGGCAAATATCCCGTAGGCGATTCGAGGCAGAGGCGAATTAATGTGTGGAATAGGGTGGGTGTATTTCCCCTAAGTCGCTGTTTTAAATAAAAACAGACCTATGAAAAGTCGCTTCTTCTGCGTTGCGAGCACCGACGAAAGTCGTCGGGTTGGTCAGACGAGCGGCCAGCGGTGTGAGCAAAACCCGGAAAAAACAAGGCCCGGGAAGGTTTTTCACCCGCCACCGGGCCGGTCACCGAACGTGGCCCGCAAAACCGGGTAGAATGCCGCCACGTAATGAGGGTATTGGACATGGCTTTAGTCGGGCGTTACAACAGTTTGCAAGTGGTTAAACACACTAACTTCGGTTTATATCTGGACGGTGGCGCGGACGGCGAGATTCTTTTGCCGAACCGTTATATTCCAAAAGATATTCCCAGCGAAGATGAAGACTGGCTCAACGTATTTGTTTATTTGGACAGCGATGACAAACTCATCGCAACTACTGAAAAGCCGAAAGTTCAAGTCGGTGAATTTGCCAGTTTGAAAGTTGTTGAAGTCAATAGCATCGGTGTATTCCTGGATTGGGGCCTGCCCAAGGATCTGTTGCTGCCGTATTCCGAAGAAAAGCGCCAGATGACCGCCGGCGAATACACCGTGGTGCATGTCTACCTCGACAAGCACACCCGCCGCATCACCGCGACGGCGCGTCTGGACCGCTACCTGGACAAGACGCCAGCCAACTACACACCTGGCCAGGAAGTTGACCTTCTGGTTGCCGAAGCCACCGACATGGGCTTCAAGGCAATCATCAACAACAAGCACTGGGGCTTGATCCACAAGAACGAAATCTTCAAGTTCATGCGGGCCGGCAAAGAAGAGAAGGGCTTCATCAAGGAAGTTCGTGCCGACGGCAAGATCAGCCTGAGCCTGCAACCGGTTGGCCAGGAAGCGGCTACCAGCCTGAACTCGAAGATCCTCGCCAAGTTGCGTGAAAACAACGGCAGTCTGCCGGTCAGCGACAAGAGCGATCCGACCGTTATCACCAGTATGTTCGGTGTCAGCAAAGGCAACTTCAAAAAGGCCATCGGTGCGTTGTACAAGAGTGGCCAGATTGTCATTCATGCCGATCGCATTGAACTGAGCTGATCTTGTACCGCCAGCCCCTCTGAGGGCTGGCGCGCTCCCACAAGTTTGCGCTGCACCCGAAATCGACCGGGTCAATGTGGGAGCGCGACCGCTCGCGATTAACCGTGCAGCGGTCCGCTATTTCCCTATGTATACAAAAACTGTGCACCGTTTATAAGCGCGCATGCCCTGTGCGTGGGCACATTCTTCGGATTCAACATCTCTTTTTAGCCCCGATAAATCCCCGGTAAGCCGTGATCCGTCACACCTTTCCCGCCTATGGCACGCATTCTGCGTAGCGACTCGTATACAAACCATGCCGACTCCCGTACGCAGTGTGCTTGCCACATCGACTCGGGGGCGCTTTCGAGGAGCTCCGTGATGACCGAGCAATTGCCCAACGGCTACAGCCCGCGCTTGTATAACCAGGACCTGGGACCGCTGCCGCAGAAATGGAATTGGTACAACATCTTTGCCTTCTGGATGAGTGACGTGCACAGCGTCGGCGGTTATGTGTTCGCGGCCAGTTTGTTCGCGCTGGGGCTGGCCAGTTGGCAGGTGTTGATCGCGCTATTGGGCGGGATCTGCATCGTGCAGTTGATCGCCAATCTGGTGGCCAGGCCCAGTCAACAAGCGGCAGTGCCATACCCGGTGATCTGCCGGCTGGCGTTCGGGGTGTTCGGGGCGAACATTCCTGCGGTTATTCGCGGGCTCATCGCCGTGGCGTGGTACGGGATTCAGACGTACCTGGCCTCCAGTGCGCTGATCATTGTGGTGCTGCGCTTCTTTCCTTCGATGGCGGTCTACGCCGAGCCGCACTTCGCCGGTTTGTCTTACCTGGGCTGGTTCGGGTTCCTCAGCCTGTGGTTCGTTCAGGCACTGGTGTTCTGGGCCGGGATGGAGTCGATCCGTCGTTTCATCGACTGGGCGGGGCCGGTGGTGTACGGCGTGATGTTCATGCTGGCAGGATGGATTGTCTGGCAGGCCGGCTGGAGCAATATCAGTTTCACCCTCGCGGAAAAATCCCTGTCGGGCTGGGAAGCTTTCGGCCAAGTGATTGTGGCCATGGCCCTGGTGGTGTCGTACTTTTCCGGCCCGACCCTGAATTTTGGTGATTTCAGTCGCTACTGCCGGAGCATGAAAGACGTGCGTCGCGGCAATTTCTGGGGCCTGCCGGTAAACTTTCTGGCGTTCTCTCTGGTGACCGTGGTGATTGTTTCCGGCACCTTGCCGGTGTTCGGTGAAATGCTCCACGACCCGATCGCCACCGTTGCCCGTATCGACAACAGTGTGGCCGTGTTGCTCGGCGCATTCGCCTTTGTCACGGCGACCATCGGCATCAACATCGTCGCCAATTTCGTTTCCCCGGCCTTCGATTTCGCCAACGTCGCCCCGAGCAAAATCAGCTGGCGCGCCGGCGGCATGATTGCGGCAGTGGCGTCGATCTTCATCACGCCGTGGAATCTGTTCAACAACCCTGAAGTGATTCACTACACCCTGGATGTTTTGGCTGCGTTCATCGGGCCGCTGTTCGGGATCCTGCTGGTGGATTACTACCTGATCAAAAAACAGCAGATCGACGTGGATGCGTTGTTCAACGACGGCCCGAGCGGGCGCTATTACTACAGCGGCGGGGTGAACTGGACGGCGGTCAAGGCACTGGTGCCGGCCACGCTGATGGGGGTGGCGATCACCTTCACCCCGGTTCTGCAGCCGATGGCCAACTTCGCCTGGTTCACCGGTTGTTTCCTCGGTGGTGCATTGTTCTTCATCCTGGCGCGACGTGAGCAGTCGCAACAATCCCTTGCTCTGGCCTCGGCGGGATGACGCAAGCAGCCACATAAAGGTCTCTGACAGGCGGCAATTTGCAGCCAGCTGGTGAATAATCGACAGCATCATTTTTCGCCCCGAGCGTTTGTTCAGCAAATGCGTCGGGGCTTTGCTTTTACTGTCGAGTCACTGCCATGTTTTGTACTGTCGAGGTTTCAAGGTGAGCGCCACCCGGCGCAGCGCCGATGGATTTGCCCTGCAAGTGATGCTGGGTTTGTGCCTGATCTGGGGTATCCAGCAGGTGATGATCAAGTGGGCCGCGCCCGACATTGCTCCGGTCATGCAGGCGGCGGGGCGATCGGGCATGTCGGCGTTGCTCGTCGGCTTGTTGATCTGCTGGAAGGGCGGCTGGAACCAGGTTGCAACGACCTGGCGAGGCGGGCTGCTGGCCGGTGCCTTGTTCGGCCTGGAGTTTTTCTTCATCTCCGAAGGCCTGCAACTGACCACAGCGGCGCACATGTCGGTGTTCCTCTACACCGCGCCGATTTTCACCGCGCTGGGCGTGCATTGGTTGTTGCCCAGTGAGCGTTTGAGACCGGTGCAATGGCTGGGGATTTTCCTGGCGTTCATCGGGATCGGCATCGCATTTGCCGGAGGAGTGTCGTGGGACAATCTCGATCGCCGCATGTTGCTCGGCGATGCCCTGGGCGTATTGGCCGGTGCGGCGTGGGGCGCGACCACCGTCGTGGTGCGCGCGTCGCGTTTGTCCGAGGCGCCGGTGACCCTGACGCTGTTCTATCAGTTGATCGTCGGTTTCGTCGGACTGCTGTTGATCGCCTTGCTTAGCGGCCAGATCACCCACGTCAACCTGACCACTGTGGCGGTGGCCAGTGTGCTGTTTCAAGGCGTTGTGGTGTCGTTCTTCAGCTACCTGATCTGGTTTTGGCTGTTGCGCCGCTATCTGGCGGCGAACCTGGCGGTGTTTTCGTTCATGACACCGTTGTTCGGCGTCACGTTCGGCGTGTTGTTGCTGGGGGAGGCGTTGAGCCTCAACTTTGTGATCGGCGCCGTTTTAGTGTTGCTGGGCATCACCTTCGTCAGTGCTGAGCAATGGGTGCGCCGCCGTTTGCGCAAAGCGCTTGGGCAAGGCTGATAGCCTGTCAGGCGGAACCGATTGACTTTCTCCTTAAAAGAACAATAGTGGGAAACTTGTTCTTTTTTGGAGAATGTCGTGGAGTTCAGCCAGCTACGAATCTTTCAGGCTGTGGCGCAGGAAGAGTCCATCACTCGCGCCGCCGAACGCCTGCACCGTGTGCCGTCCAATTTGTCGACCCGGCTTAAACAGCTGGAAGAGCAACTCGGCGTCGAATTGTTCGTGCGTGAGCGTCAGCGATTGCAGCTGTCGCCTGCGGGAAAGGTCCTGCTGGACTACACCGCCAAGTTGTTCGCCTTGCACGATGAGGCTCACGCGGCGGTGCAGGGCGGGCAACCGGCCGGCGACTTCGTGCTCGGCACCATGTACAGCACTGCGGCCATCCACCTGCCGAAACTGTTGGCGCGCTATCACCGTCGATACCCGGCGGTGAACCTGCAAGTGCAGTCCGGGCCGAGCGGGGAGTTGCTGGAAGGCTTGCTCACCGGTCGGCTGGATGCGGCGCTGGTGGATGGGCCGCCGGAACTGGCGGTGATAGACGGCGTGTTGTTGTGCGAGGAACGGCTGGTGCTGATCAGCGAAGCGGACCATCCGCCAGTGCTCAGTGCGCGGGATGTGGAAGGGCGATCGGTGTTCACTTTCCGTCAGGGGTGTTCCTATCGGATGCGTCTGGAGTCGTGGTTTTCCCGCGATCAAGCGGCCATGGGCCGGGCGATAGAAATCGAATCCTACCCGGGGATGCTCGCGTGTGTGATCGCCGGGTCCGGCGTGGCGTTGATGTCGGAGTCGATGCTCGCCAGCCTGCCGGGCCGTGAAAGTGTGGCGGTGCACCCACTTCCTGAGCCATTTGCCAGTGCCACCACCTGGCTGATGTGGCGTAAGGGAATGGTCGGGGCCAACCTGAACGCGTGGATCGAGGAGCAGCAAGCGGTCTTTCCGTCGGCGCAAAGCCAGGCCTTGGCGATTGCGTGATTTAATGGCGCTCGATTGTGATCTATTCAGTAACAGATCATTGCCACTTTCGGCGAGCATTGCTCAGGACTTCGGACTATTATCAGTGCGAAGGGGCTACAGAATTTTGGCCGCTCGGCACTACCCTGAAGGGGGCATCATGAAAGAGAAAATCCAGAACTGGCTGCACGACTTGGGTGTCGCACTCGGTTTGATCGAACCGCCTCTGCAACCTGTGCCTATTCGCACGGACGACGAACAACGCCGACGCCAGCAGCGCCGCCGGTAATCGCGCCGCAACGGCTGTTGTAGCGGCTGCCGAAAACCGTGACACAACGGCTGCCTGTAGCAGCTGCCGAGCCTGCGAGGCTGCGTTCGGCTGCGAAGCAGTCGTAAATGATTTCCACTCGGCACATCAAGTTTGCGACTTTGCGACGGCTTCGCCGCCGAACGCAGCCTCGCGCTGCTCGACAGCTGCTACAGAACTCCAGCGAAGGGGGCGAACTCAAGGTTCAGTGCCGCCCGATCTCGATCAAAAACCGGCTCAAATCATTGGCCGTCGTGGCGGACTTGAGCATTCGGTCTTCTTCGGCGGTGAATGCCGTCAAGCCCAATTCATCTTCCAGATGGAAGATCAACTCCTCGATATCCGCTTTATCCAATCCCAACTGCACCAGACTGGCGTTGTCGTCGAAGTCATCCCGACCCTCCAGCAATCGGCTGAGGTATCGATGCACGGCGGCACGCACGGCTGCTTTTTTCATGACGGTTCTTCGAGGCCGAAACGGTTTTCGTCCCTGCTGGCGTGTTCCTGTCGTTGAGTACAGCAGGCTTCAACGGTGCAGGCGTTGCCGCTCGTCAACCCACTTGATGGTTTTCTGCGGACGAAAAAAACGGGTGTGGCAACCGACGCCACACCCGTCGAAGAAAGCATCAAGTCGTTATGAGCAGCTTATGCAGCGCTCGCCAGTGTTGCCGGGCGACGCGACATCAGGCTGACAATCACGAAGCTCACCAGGCCTACACCCAGGCTGTAGTAGATCGGGGTGTTGGCGTCCAGACCGTCCTTGACCATGAACAGCAGGGCAGTGGCGAAGCCCAGGCCCATGCTGGCGATGGCGCCGGCGGTGGTGGCGCGTTTCCAGAAGATTGCCCCGATCAGCGGGATCAGCATGCCGCCCACCAACAGGTTGTAGGCCAGGGTCAGCGCACTGATCACGTCGTTCACGACCAGCGCGATACCCAGCACCACGATACCGGTCAGCATCGTCACCAGGCGGTTCAGGCCCAGGCTCGACTGTTTACCGCCACGCAGTTTCGGCAGCAGGTCTTCGGTCAGGGTGGTGGCAGCGGCAAGCAGGCCGGCGCTGGCGGTGGACATCATGGCGGCCAGTGCGGCAGCGATCACCAGGCCACGGATACCGTCCGGCAGGGACAGTTTCACGATCGCGGCGAAGGCGTTGTTGACGTTGTCCAGGTCCGGGATCAGCACGTGTGCAGCCATGCCGATCAGGGCGCAGGCCAGACCGTAAACGATGCAGTAGACACCGGCGACGGTACCGGCCACCTGAGCCACTTTGGCGGTCTTGACGGTGAACACCCGTTGCCAGATGTCCTGACCGATCAGGATGCCAAAGAAGTAGATCATGAAGTAGGTGATGATGGTGTCCCAACCGATGGTGGTGAAGCTGAAGCTCGCCGCCGGCAGTTTCAACACCAACTCATCCCAACCGCCAACGCGGTACAGGCAGATCGGCAACAGGATGAACATCAGGCCAACGGTCTTGATCACGAACTGGACGATGTCGGTCAGGGTCAGCGACCACATGCCGCCGATGGCCGAGTAGATCACCACGACGCCGCCACCGAGCAGAACCGACACCCAGAACGGCAGGCCGAACAGCACTTGCAACACGGTGCCGATTGCCAGGATCGAGGTCACGCCGATCATCAGCGCGTACGCCAGCATGATCACCGCACTCGCGGAGCGGGCCATTGGGTTGTAGCGTTTTTCCAGGACTTGGGTAACGGTGTAGATCTTCAGTTTCAGCAGCGGTTTGGCGAGGAACAGGTTCAGCGCCACGATCCCGCAACCGAGGGCCGCGCACAGCCAGAAACCGGAGATGCCATGCACGTAGCCCAGACGCACGGTGCCCACGGTGGACGCGCCGCCCAGTACGGTGGCAGCCATGGTGCCCATGTACAGGCTAGGGCCGAGGTTGCGACCGGCGACCAAAAAGTCTTCGTTGGTCTTGGCCTTGCGCATGCCGTAGTAGCCGAGTATCAGCATCGCGGCGGCGTAGATGAGTACGACGAATAAATCCAAAGCCATGATGGCGTGTCTCCGATTGTCTTTTTTATGTGAGGCTAAAAATCAGGCGACTTGCTGCATCGCCGGTTTAACGAGCGGGTCCGTGCTCTTGCTGCGTGGATCATTCGGGCCGAACACCGCGTTCGCTTCCGGGAACATCTTGAGCAACACCACGTACACCACCGACGCCAGGCCCAGGGTGACCGGCAGGCTGATGTCGATGCCATCGGCCAGGTTACCCAGCGGGCCAACGAACTGCCCCGGCAGGTTGACGAAACACAGGCCGACGGCCGCGCTCGGGATCCAGGCACCCATGCCACGCCAGTTCCAGCCGTGGGTGAACCAGTAGCGGCCACCTTTTTCGCCCCGGGTGAACACTTGCAAGTCGTCCGGGCAGTAGAAGCCGCGACGGGTCACCAGGCCGATGATCATGATCACCATCCATGGCGTGGTGCAGGTGATGATCAGTACGGCGAAGGTCGAGACGCTCTGCACCAGGTTCGCCGCGAAGCGACCGATGAAGATGAAGGCAATCGACATCACGCCGATCAGCAACGTCGCCTTGACCCGCGACAGCACCCGTGGGAACACGCTGGACATGTCCAGCCCGGTGCCATACAGCGACGTGGTGCCGGTGGACATGCCGCCGATCACTGCAATCAGACACACCGGCAGGAAGAACCAGGTCGGCGAAACCGCCAGCAAACCGCCGACGTAGTTGTTGGCCGCGATGTAGTCCGGTGCCTTGATCGCCACGATGGAGGCGGTGGCGAGGCCGAACAGGAACGGAATCAGCGTGGCCAGTTGCGCAGCAATCACCGCCACCATGATCCGGCCTTTCGGCGTTTCACGCGGGATGTAGCGTGACCAGTCACCGAGGAACGCACCGAAGGAAATCGGGTTGCTCATGGCGACCAGTGCTGCGCCGATGAACGCGGCCCAGAAGCCGGCCTGACCCATGGCGACAGTGCCCGCGTACTGGCTGTCGAACGCCGGGGCAAACGCGAAGATGCCCAGCAGGAACAACAGGCTGGCCGCCCACACCGCAATGCGGTTGACCCACAACATGAAACGGAAGCCGTAGATGCACACCGTCAGAACCAGCAACGCGAACAGACCGTAGGCCAGGCCCAGGGTCAGGTCGGTTTCCGGCAGATCGATCAAGCGTTTGGCGCCGCCCACCAGTGCATCGCCCGAACTCCAGACGGAGAGCGAGAAGAACGCGATGGCGGTCAGCAGCGACAGGAAGGAACCGACGATTCGCCCGTGCACGCCGAAGTGTGCACCGGAAGACACGGCGTTGTTGGTGCCGTTGATCGGGCCGAACAGGCCCATCGGCGCGAGGATCAATGCACCGAGCACCACGCCCAGCACAATCGCCCAGACGCCCGCCTGAAAGGACAGGCCGAACAGTACCGGGAAACTGCCGAGCACGGCGGTTGCAAAGGTATTGGCGCCACCGAAGATCAAGCGAAACAGGTCGCTGGGCCGTGCGGTGCGCTCATTGTCCGGGATCTGTTCGACCCCGTTTGTTTCGATGCTAAGGCTGGTTTCTTTGTTGTTGTTATTCATGATCTGCTCCGATCATAAAGGCGCGCTCATCGTGTGTGAGCGTCACCTGTTTGGCTAAGGGGGTGGCAGCCCTTCCGGCATTGCGGACAAATGTTCGTGACAGGCCAGCCAAAGGCCTTGTTGTTCTTGGCCAGACGCTTGTTTCTTGAAAACAATCGTCTCGCGCTCCTGGCTGAAGTGTTGCTCCCCTTGCATGCGCAGCTCGGTGGCCACGTCATGGATGAAAATCGCCACGTCACCCTGCAGGCTGACGAAGGCGTTGCTCGATGTGCACGACAGCACTTCGAAGCCATCCTCGGCACGCCAGCTGTCCCACAACACCTGGTAGGCATCGCGCGACAGCAGCGGCTGTTCGAGGGTGTGGAAGACGAAGCTGGCATCGGCGCTGAACGCGCCGAAGTAGGCTTCGCGATCGTTACGGGCGAAGGCGGATACCAGTTCGGCAGCCGCGTTCAAAACCTGATCACGTTCGTTCATGACCGGTCCTCAGCGATGGACCACGCCAGGCAGTACGCAGAGCATTTCGTACAGCAGGTTGGCGGCCAGCAGCGAGGTGTTGCCGGTGGTGTCATAAGCGGGCGAGACTTCTACCAGATCGCAACCGATCAGGTCGAGGCCTTGGCAGCCGCGAACGATTTCAATCGCCTGAATGGTCGTCAGACCACCGATTTCCGGGGTGCCGGTGCCTGGTGCCCATGCCGGGTCGATGCCGTCGATGTCGAAGCTCAGGTACACCGGACCGCCGCCGACTTTCTCGCGCACTTCAGCCATCAGCGGTGCCAGTGATTTGTGCCAGCACTCTTCGGCCTGAACCACGCGGAAACCCTGATTGCGGCTCCAGTTGAAGTCGTCAGCGGTGTAGCCCTGAGCGCGCAGACCGATTTGCACAACGCGGTCGGGGTCGATCAGGCCTTCTTCCACGGCGCGACGGAAAGTGGTGCCGTGGGCGATTTTCTCGCCGAACATGTGATCGTTCACATCAGCGTGAGCGTCGATGTGCACCAGGCCGACCTTGCCGTGCTTTTTATGGATGGCACGCAGGATCGGCAGGGTGATGGTGTGGTCGCCGCCCAGGGTCAGGGGGATCACGTCGTGTTCGAGGATGTTGTCGTAGGATTCTTCGATGATCCGCACGGCATCCAGCAGGTTGAACGTGTTGATCGCCACGTCGCCGATGTCGGCAACCGACAGCGAGTCGAACGGCGCAGCGCCGGTGGCCATGTTGTACGGGCGGATCATCACCGATTCGGCGCGAATGTCACGCGGCCCGAAACGGGTGCCGGGACGCAGCGAAGTACCGATGTCCAGCGGCACGCCAACGAAGGCAGCGTCGAGGCCGGCAGCGGTAGGTACGTGGGGGAGTCGGAGCATGGTGGCGATGCCGCCGAAGCGCGGCATTTCGTTGCCGCCCAGTGGTTGGTGAAGAATCTTGTCCACGGGTAGGGCCTCATCGTCGTTGTTTTATTTATTGGGTTGCACCGTTCACGGAGGACGGGTGCACCTTGTGACGCCGATTCTGCGAAATGTAGTGGCCGGAAAGAATCGCTACGGGCAAATACTTAGTTCAGATTTTTCTAAACTAATGGTGATGGCGGGGATAGACTTCACCTTCGTCTTACTGGCTGACAGAGAACTCCGTAGGAGCTGCCGAAGGCTGCGATCTTTTGATTTTGATCCTTTGCGGCTTTGGAACCGTCGAAAATCAAAAGATCGCAGCCTTCGGCAGCTCCTACAGGTCTCGACCAGTGTATGGAGTGCCCCCATGGCCAACGCTTTACCCGACCTCAAACTATTGCGCATCTTCGTCAGCGTGGTTCGCCATCAGGGTTTCGCCAGCGCCCAGCACGAACTCAACCTCTCGACGTCGGCCATCAGCACCTACATGAGTCAGCTCGAAGCGGCCCTCGGTCTGGTGCTGTGCCATCGCGGTCGTGGCGGTTTCAGTCTGACCAGCAAGGGCGAGTTGTTCCATCAGGAAACCCTGCGTCTATTGGGCGAGCTGGAAGGTTTCGAACAATACGCCGCCGCACTCAAGGGCGAATTGCGCGGCACACTGAACCTCGGGGTGATCGACTCAACAGTCAGCGACAAGGCCTTGCCGTTCGCCGAGGCCATCGGCGCTTACAGCCAGGAACATCCGGCCGTGCACTTGCACCTCTCGGTCATGAGCCCTTATGAATTGCAACTCGGCGTGCAGGACAACCGTCTCGACCTGGCCATTGGCGCGTTTTCCACGCGCATGAGCGGTCTGGTGTACATGCCGCTGTACCGCGAGCAGCACTGGTTGTACTGCAGCACGCGCCACCCGCTGTTCAACGAACGGCGCATCCCCGAGCAAGTCATCACCCAACAGCGCATGGTCGGTCGCGGCTACTGGAGCCAGGCCGAGCTGGCGCGCCACGGTTTCAAGCACAGTGCCGCAACGGTGGAAAGTATGGAGGCGCAACTGATTCTGGTGCTGTCCGGCGCCTACATCGGCTATTTGCCGGAGCACTACGCCCAGGCCTGGGCCGACAAGGGCGATCTGCGCGTGCTGCTGCCGGCGACCTTCGGCTATCAGGCGCCGTTTTCGATGATCGTGCGCCGGGGGCGAAGCCGCGAGCCGCTGATCCAGACGTTCCGTGATCTGCTCAAAGCCCAACTGAATCAGGCGTAAAGACGATGTCCAGAATTCAATGTCCGCGTTGTCTGCGTCCGCAAACGCATTGCCTGTGCCCGTTGATCCCCAGCCTCGACAGCCGCACTCGGGTGTTGCTGTTGCAGCATCCGAGTGAAGTGAACCATGCGTTGAATACCGCGCGGCTGGCGGCACTGGGGTTGAAGAACGCCGAGTTAATCGTCGGCGAAGTGTTTGAGGATTTGCCCACGCTGTTGAATCAGCCGGGGTATCGGGCGCGGTTACTGTTTCCCGGCGAAGATGCCCAACCGATGCAGGCGTGTGCCGCGACCGATGAGCCGCTGTTGCTGGTGGTGCCGGACGGCACCTGGCGCAAGGCGCGTAAAATGCTGCACCTCAATCCGCTGTTGGCGGCGTTGCCGAGAGTGACGCTGGCTGAAGGTGGCGTGTCCCGCTATCGACTGCGCAAGGCGCCGGGACCGGGAGCGTTGTCGACGGTGGAAGCGATTGTGCAGGCGTTGGAAACCCTTGAGGCGCCGACCACTTTTGCGCCGTTGTTGAAGCCGTTCGAGGCGTTGATCGAGGGGCAGATTGCGGCGATGGGGGAGGAGGTTTTTCAGCGTAATCATGCCGACAAGTAATGGTTGTTTGTGCCGCCCTCATCGCGAGCAGGCTCGCTCCCACAGTTGACCGGGTTTCTCCAGGAGAAATGCGATCCATGTGGGAGCGAGCCTGCTCGCGATGGCATCAGATCAATCACCATAAAACCCGGAGAATGCTTACCGCTCCCGCATCGCCTCGGTCCGCGCCTTCAACACTGGCTTAAGCAAGTAATCCAGCACCGTCTTCTCCCCGGTAATAATATCCACCGTCGCCACCATCCCCGGAATGATCAGCAACGGTTTCACATCCCCGCCCAAATGGTTTTTATCGGTGCGCACCTGGATCAGATAAAAGCTGTTGCCCTTGTCATCGGTGATGGTGTCAGCGCCGATCAGCTCCAGCTTCGCGCTCAGCCCGCCGTAGATCGTGTAGTCATACGCGGTGAACTTGACCATGGCTTTCTGGCCCGGATGCAGGAACGCAACGTCCTGTGGCCGGACCTTAGCCTCGATCAGCAGGTTGTCTTCCAGCGGCACGATTTCCACCATGTCGCTGCCCGGCTGGACCACGCCGCCGATGGTGTTGACCTTCAGCACCTTGATGATGCCTTTGACCGGCGACGTCACGGTGGTGCGGGTCACGCGGTCGTCGATGGCGATGCTCGATGCCGTGATTTTCGACAGGTCGGTGCGTTTTTCATTCAGCTCTTTGGCCGCGTCCGAACGGAAGGATTGTTCCGATTCGTCGATCTTGCTTCTGATCTCGGCTATCGCCGATTCCGCCCGGGGAATCGCCAGCGTGGTGGCGTTCAGCGAGCCACGGATTTCCACCGCGCTGCGCTTGAGCCGCAGGATCTCCACCGGCGATACGGCGCCGGTCTTGACCAGTGGCTCGGACATGTTCATCTCCTGGTTGACCAACGCCAGGCTCGAACTGTACTGCCCGGCTTTCGAGCGGAACTCCGCCAGCTCCTGGGTTTTCTGCCGGAGTTGTTCCGTCAGCGTGCGTTGTTCGCTAGCCAGTCGGCGTTGCCGTTGTTCGTACAGCGAGCGTTCGTCTTCGGCCACTTGTGGCGCCTTGGCGATCACTTCTTCTGACAGCTTGAACGGCCGACCTTCCGCTTCCGCCGACAACCGTTCGACTTGCGCGGTCAGTGCATAACGATCGACTTCGCTTTCGCCCTTGTTCGACAGGTAGCGCGTGTCGTCGAGGCGCAACAAGGTATCGCCCTTGCTGACCATTTGCCCTTCGCGCACGAAGATCTCGGTGACGATGCCGCCCTCAAGGTTCTGGATCACTTGGACCTTGCTCGACGGAATCGCCTTGCCTTCGCCCATGGTGACTTCCTGCAACACGGCGAACTTGGCCCAGACCAACGCACTGATCAGCAGCGCGGCGGCCAGCCACACGGTCACGCGCGACCAGCGTGGCGAGTCCTGCAACGAGGCGCCGGCAGTTTCCGGCATGAATTCGGCCTCGGCGCTTTTGCCGAAGCTGTCGAAGTAGCCGCGATCTTTCGAGGAATCCGATGAAGCTGGCATAGGCGACTCCTAGACCGCAGCAGAGCCGACGCGGCCCTTGCGCAATGCATCGATGACCGCTTCTTTCGGCCCGTCGGCGACGATCCGCCCGTTGTCGAGCACCACCAGTCGATCCACCAGGCTGAGCATCGAGGTGCGGTGCGTGACCAGCAGCACGGTTTTGCCCTGGACCCAGCCATGAAGTTTTTGCCGCAAAACATCTTCGCTGCTGTTGTCCATGGCGCTGGTCGGTTCGTCGAGCAACATGATTGGCGGGTCGAGCAGCAGCGCCCGGGCCAGCAACACAGCCTGGCGTTGACCGCCGGAGAGCAATTGTCCGCGCTCGCCCACGGGGCGGTCGAAGCCTTGCGGGTGTTGGCGGGCCAGTTCGGTGACGCCGGTAAGCTCGGCGACTTCGAGCATGCGCGCGTCGCTGATGTAGCGTGCGCCGAGTGTCAGGTTGTCGCGCAGGCTGCCGGCCAGCAGCGGCAAGTCGTGGGCGACATAACCGATCTGATGGCGCAGGTCGGCGACGTCCAGTTGCCGCAGGTCCAGGCCATCGAGCAGGAGCTGGCCTTCATCCGGCTCATAGAAGCCCATCACCAGGCGCCCCAGCGTGCTTTTGCCCGAGCCGCTGCGGCCAATGATGCCGATGCGTTCGCCGGGTTTGACGCTAAAACTGACGTTGGCCAGCGCCGGGGCGGCCTGTCCGTTGTAGTGGAACGTCACGCCCACCACATCCAGCGCCCCTTGCAGTTGCGTGCGCTCCAGCGGCCGTTGCCGGGCATCGCGCTCCTGGGGCAGCGACATCAGCGCGTCGGTGCTTTTCATGGTCAGTTGCGCTTGCTGGTAGCGGGTGATCAACCCGGCGATTTGTCCCAATGGCGCCAGGACTCGGCTGCCGAGCATGTAGGTCGCCACCAGTGCGCCAACGCTGAGGTTGCCGGCGATAATGCTGTAGACCCCGGCGACGATGGTCGCCATGCCGGAAAATTGCTGGATGAACAGCGTGCCGTTGGTGGCCAGCGCCGAGAGGTTGCGCGCGTGGCTGTCGAGGCGGGTGAGGGCGCCGTGGGTGCTTTCCCATTTGTGCTGGCGCTCGCTTTCAGCGCTGCACGCCTTGAGGGTTTCCAGGCCACCGAGGGTTTCGATCAACAGCGCCTGGCGTTCAGCGCCGAGGCTCAAGCTTTTTTGCACGGTGTCGCGCAGACGCGTCTGAATGATCATGGCGAAGATGATCGTGATCGGAAACGCCAGCACCGGAATCACCACCAGCCAGCCACCGAGCAGGCCGATCACCACCAGCATCAGCAAAGCGAAGGGCAGGTCGATCAGGCTGGTCAGGGTCACCGCGGTGAGAAATTCCCGCAGGCCCTGAAAGTCATGAATGCTCTGGGCAAAGCCGCCAATGGTCGCCGGCCGTGCTTTCATCGCCATGCCGGTGATGCGTTCAAACAAGGTGGCCGAGAGAATCACGTCGGTCTTCTTGCCGGCGGTGTCCAGCAAGTGCGCACGCACCACCCGCAGCACCAATTCGAAACCGGTGCCGATCAGCAGGCCGATGGACAGCACCCACAAAGTCGAGGTGGCCTGGTTCGGCACGACGCGGTCGTAGGTTTGCATCACGAACAGCGGCACCATCAGGCCCAACAGGTTGATCAGGAAACTGGCGAGAATCGCATCGCTGTACAGCCATTTCGACAGCTTCAGGGTGTCGCGAAACCACGCCTGTACCCGAGGCACCAGTGGTGAGCGCAGGTCTTCGAGTTCGTGGCGTGGTCGGGCGAACAAGGCCTGACCGGTGTAATGCTCGGCCAGCTCTTGCGGACTGATCCATTGTTCGCCGCCGTCGGCTTCGCTGGGCAGGATCAGTACCCGGCCGTCTTCGCCATAACGGCGCAGCACGGCGGTGCGGCCATTGTTGAGCAGCAACATGACCGGCAGGTTGAGCGGGGAGATGTCCTTGAGGTCGCGGCGCAGCAGGCGCGCCTGCAAACCGGCCCGGGCCGCTGCACGGGGCAGCAGGTCCAGGCTCAGGCGTTGGTGTGCCATTGGCAGCCCGGCACTCAGGCTGGCGCGACTGACCGTCGCGCCGTGGAGTTTGCAGAGGATCAGCAGACCGTCCAGTAGCGGGTCATCGAAGCTCAGGCGCGGATCGACACCGGTGTTGCCGGGTTCCATGCTGGTCAATTTCATCGCTCCGGTTGAGCTACAACAATTGGCACGAATATCTACAAGCCCCCCCCTGTAGGCGCTGCCGAAGGCTGCGATCTTTTGATTTTGTTTTTTAAGATCAAGATCAAAAGATCGCAGCCTGCGGCAGCTCCTACGGGGGTGTTTATTTGAGAGTAGGCAAACGGGCTTCGCTTTTCACTTCGGCCTGGGCGATGGCATCGGCCGGCAGAACGACCCGCTGTTTGCTCAACAGCTGGCCCATGTTCGCCAGTACACGGTACATCGAAAACTCTTCGGTGTAGCGCACTTCGGTGTAGCGGCGGTTGGCGTTGTACAGCTCGTTTTCACTGTCCAGCAGGTCGAGCAGGGTACGCTGGCCCAGGCCGAACTGATCCTGGTACGCCACGCGCACGCGTTTGCTGGTGTCGGCGTATTCACGGGCGGTCGGGGTTTGTTTCTTGGCGTTGACCATGGCGTTCCACGCCAGGTGAATGTTCTCGTTGAGCTGGCGCAAGGCGTTGTTGCGGATGTCCATTGCCTGATTGATCTTGTGCGCGTCCGATTGCAGGCGCGCTTTGTCGCTGCCACCGCGGAACAGGTTGTAGTTCATCACCACGCCGACCCGCCATTCGTTGTCGTGGCCTTCTTCGCCCGCGATGTTGTTGTTCGCGCCCACCGCCGCCTCGGCGTCGAAGCGTGGGTAGAACGGCGACTTGGCGACTTCGTACTGGCTCTCGGCCGATTGCACGTCGGCCTGGGCGGATTTCAGGTATGGGTTGTTGTCGACCATGCTCTGCTGGGCTTCTTGCAACGTGGCCGGCAGTTCGCCGCGGGTCGAGGGCGGCGTTTCCAGTTCATCGGGCAGGCGCCCGACCACGGCGTAGAAGTTCGACTCGGCGTCGGCCAGGTCGACTTCGGCGGTGTCGAGGTTGTTCTCGGCCAGCGCCCGACGTGCGGTGGACTGATCGGCGTCAGCGTTGCTGCCAACCCCGCGCTCGGTGCGCAGACCGATCTGATCGTTGACACGCAAGTGCGCCTGCAGGTTGTTCTTGGCCAGCGTCACCAGTTCGCGACGCTTGAGCACTTCGAGGTAGACCTCGATGGTGCGCAGGGCCAGATCCTGGGCGGTGCCCTGAGCGTAATAGGCGCGGGAGTTGACCACGCCTTTGGTGCGCTCGACTTCGTTGGCGGTGTTGAAGCCGTCGAAGAGCATCTGCCGCAGACGCAGTTCCGACTGGGTGTAATTGAGAATTTCGGTGTGGTGATTACCAAACGCGCGGGTGTTGGTGTTATCGCTGTACCCGCGCCCGTACGCGGCATTCAGGTCCACTGATGGATAAAAGCCCCCCTTCGCGACTTTCACGTCTTCATCAGCCGACAGACGGCTGTCCACCCGCGACGCCAGTTCCGGGTGGGTGGCAATGGTGCTCTGGATGGCTTCGGTCAGCGACATGGCTTGAGCTTGAGAAGTGCAGGCCATGGCCAATAGAACTGCGCTGCAGAGGGGGGTTAAAAGGCGCATGGTGCATCTCCCTGGAGTCCTGATGGTTCTTTATCAGTCGCCAATTATTTGACGACATTTATAGGTAAACCGTTTCACGCGTTTTACAGAAGAGCTAAGAACATTCTGGAGAGAACCTAAGAAGTATTTCTCATAAGTCATATGCCAAAAAAAACTTATGCGCTCTGCCAAATCCAAGACATTGTTCAATTCGAAAGCCCTTGTTTTATGAGCTTTAGGGCGCTCATCGGGGCTTGATGGAAAGTTCCAATCCACTTATCGACATAGGGCGGAGAAGTGCTGGAGGGGAGGGACGCGGAGCGGATTGGGGTGACGGTTTTCTGTCACTGGTGGTTCAAAACCGTTACGCATCGCTCACAGGGCCGATTGTTTTCCAACGGGACTCCGATGCCATTGATTGCAAAGGGGTTTGCGCCAAAACGACTGCATCGCCCGTGAGCAAGACGCTGGGCGAGATCGTCACCAGGACAGTGGCTTACTCAGGTAACGCTGCTGACCGGTAGACGATCCGCCCGGCAACCCGCTTGAGCCATGTGCATGTTCTCCGCAACAAAAAAGGTGCCGACAGCGGTTGGCAGCGGAGGAGATGCACATGGCTACGCTCATCGGTACTGTCAGTAAAGTCATTGGTCAGGTGTTCGCGGTGGCGAACGACGGCACACGTCGGGCCCTGATCGAGGGCGACCGGCTGTATGCCGGTGATCAGCTCAATACCGGTGCCGAAGGCGCGGTGGCCGTGCATTTGCAAAATGGCCAGGAACTGACCCTCGGTCGCGGCAGCAGCCTGCAAATGAATCCTCAGTTACTCGCTAACCACACGCCGCATGTAAATACCGCCGAAGCGGTGACGCCCAGCCAGGCGCAACTGAGCGACGTCGAACAACTGCAAAAAGCCATTGCCGCCGGTGACGACCCGACGCAAACCGCGGAAGCCACGGCGGCCGGCCCATCGACCGGTGCGCCGGGTGGTGCGGCGGGGGGCGGGCACAGTTTCGTGATGCTGGAAGAGGTCGGCGGGCGCGTCGATCCGAACATCGGTTTTCCCACTGCCGGGTTCAACGGCATTCCCGAGTTTCCGGACGAGCGCCACGATGGCGAGCCGGATAACGGCGACGGCACTCTGGCAGCGATTACTCCGCTCGTTCCCCCGGTCGTTCCCCCAGTGGTCACCCCGCTGGTTCCGCCAGGAGCGGACAACCCGGTCACCCTCGACGGCCTGTCGGTGGAGGGCGGTGAACTGACCGTCAAAGAAGCCAGCCTGTCCGACGGTTCTGCACGCAACGCCAGTGCGCTGACGCAGAACGGCACGTTCACCATCAACGCGCCTGACGGGCTGAGCAGCCTGAGCATCGGCGGGATCAACGTGATCAGTGGCGGTGTGGCCAGCGGTTTCCCGCAGTCGATCACCACGCCGTTGGGCAGCACCCTGACCATCACCGGGTACAACCCGGCCACGGGCGTGGTGAGTTACAGCTACACCCTCAATGGCAGCGAATCCCATACCAGCGGCGACGGCACCACCCTCAGCGAACACTTCACCGTGATTGCCGGTGATACCAATGGCGACACGGCCACCGGCTCGCTGGACGTCAACATCACCGACGATGTGCCCAAAGCCATCGACGACGATAACGGCGTGGCCTCGGAAACCCAGTTGACCCTCAATGGCAACGTGCTGACCAACGACATCCAGGGCGCGGACCGCGTGCCGGTCGGTGAAAACTCCGGGCCGATCACCCCCGGCACGTTCATCGGTACCTATGGCACCCTGGTGCTGAACGCCAATGGCACTTACACCTACACCCTGAACACCAGTGATCCCGATTTCAAAGGCTTGCACGGCGGCGGCAACGGCACCGAAACGTTCACCTATGTCCTCACCGATGCCGACGGCGACAGCAGCACCGCTGACCTGGTGTTGAACATTCACAACAACGACGATGGCGTGACCATCAACGGCCTCGACGTCGAGGGCGGCGAACTGACCGTCTACGAGAAAAATCTCAGCGATGGCAGCAGCGCTGATGCACCGGCATTGACCCAAAGCGGCACCTTCACCATCACCGCCCTCGATGGCGTGCAAACCCTGACCATCGGCGGCATTAACGTGGTGGTCGGCGGGGTGAGCGCAGGCTTCCCGCAATCGATCACCACGCCGTTGGGCAGCACGCTGACCATCACCGGGTTCAATCCCCAAACCGGTGTGGTGAGCTACAGCTATACCCTGACCGACAACGAAGCGCATCCGAACGCCAACGGCGCCAATGGCCTGTCCGAGCAGTTCGCTGTCACTGTGGTCGACGACAACGGCACCACCGCCAACGGCAGTCTGGACGTCAACATCGTCGACGACCTGCCCCAAGGCGTGGACGACAGTAACCTTTCGATCGCGTCGGAGTCCTTGCTGACCCTCAACGGCAACGTGCTGACCAACGACGTGCAAGGTGCCGACCGTGTGCCGACCGGCCCTGCCGCCGGCCCGATTACTCCCGGCACGTTCGTCGGCACTTACGGCACCCTGGTGCTGAATGCCAACGGCACTTACACCTACACCCTCAACACCAGTGATGCCGATTTCAAAGCACTGCACGGCGGCGGCAACGGCACCGAGACGTTCACCTACACCTTGACCGATGCCGATGGCGACACCAGCACCGCCAACCTGGTGCTGAACATCCATAACAACGACGATGGAGTGACCCTCAACGGCCTCGACGTGTCTGGCGGTGAACTCACGGTCTACGAGAAAAACCTCACGGACGGCACCAGTCCCAATACTCCGGCGCTGACCCAAAGCGGGACCTTCACCGTCACTGCACTCGATGGCCTGCAAACCCTGACCGTGGGCGGCATCACCGTGGTCAGCGGTGGCGTGGCCGTCGGTTTCCCGCAATCGATCACCACCCCGTTGGGCAGCACCCTGACCATCACCGGGTTCAACCCCGAAACCGGCGTGGTCAGCTACAGCTACACCCTGGTCGACAACGAAACCCATCCGGATGCCGAAGGCACCAACAGCATCACCGAGAACTTCAACGTCGTCGCGACCGACACCGATGGCAGCACCGCGTCCGGGCAGATCAACGTCAACATCGTCGATGACTTGCCAACCGCCAAGCCTGACGCGGACTCCGTACAGGAAGGCGGCATCGTCAGCGGCAACGTGCTGGACAACGACATCGGCGGCGCCGATGGCCTGGGCGCGGTGATCGGCGTGCGTGCCGGTGGCAATACCTCGACCCCGGCGGTCGGCGGCCTCAATACGCAGATCAACGGTAACTACGGCTACCTGACCCTCGACGCCAATGGCAACGCGGTCTACCACAGCAACCCGAACGCCGTGAGCGGCCCGGGTGCGGTGGATGTGTTCACCTACACCGTGCGCGATGCCGACGGCGATCAAAGCACCACGACCATTACCATCGACGTCTACAACAGCTGCCTGCAAGCGGTGAGCGACACCGACGTAACGGTCTACGAAAAAGCCCTCGACCTGAACAAGGATGGGCAGGATCTGGCGCCGGGCACGGTCGTTGGCAGCCAGCCGGGCAGCACCGGTGAAACCGCGTCCGGCACTCTGGTCGGTTCGGTCAGTGGAGCGGTCGGTGCGATTACCTACGCACTGGTCGGCAGCGCCACCGGAGCACACGGGCAAATCGTGCTGAATCCGAATGGCACGTACACCTACACTCTGACTTCGCCGGCAAGCACTTCGCCGAACGCCAACGACGGCCCGAACGTCACCCAAGAAACCTTCACCTATCAGGCCACCGATTCCCTCGGCAACGTGGTCACCAGCACCATCGTGGTCAACATCGTCGATGACGTGCCGACGGCCAAAGCCGATTTTGATTCGGTACAGGAAGGCGGCACCGTCAGCGGCAACGTGCTGAACAACGACATCGGTGGCGCCGACGGCCTGGGTGCGGTGATCGGTGTGCGAGCAGGGGACAACGTCACGACCCCGGCGGTCGGCGGCCTCAATACGCAGATCAACGGTAACTACGGCTACCTGACCCTCGACGCCAATGGCAACGCGGTCTACCACAGCAACCCGAACGCCGTGAGCGGCCCGGGTGCGGTGGATGTGTTCACCTACACCGTGCGCGATGCCGACGGCGATCAAAGCACCACGACCATTACCATCGACGTCTACAACAGCTGCCTGCAAGCGGTGAGCGACACCGACGTAACGGTCTACGAAAAAGCCCTCGACCTGAACAAGGATGGGCAGGATCTGGCGCCGGGCACGGTCGTTGGCAGCCAGCCGGGCAGCACCGGTGAAACCGCGTCCGGCACTCTGGTCGGTTCGGTCAGTGGTGCGGTCGGTGCGATTACCTACGCACTGGTCGGCAGTGCCACCGGAGCGCACGGGCAAATCGTGCTGAATCCGAATGGCACGTACACCTACACTCTGACTTCGCCGGCAAGCACTTCGCCGAACGCCAACGACGGCCCGAACGTCACCCATGAAACCTTCACTTATCAGGCCACCGATTCCCTCGGCAACGTGGTCACCAGCACCATCGTGGTCAACATCGTCGATGACGTGCCAACCGCCAAAGCGGATACGGCCTCTGTAACGGAGGGCGGTACCGTCAGTGGTAACGTACTGGACAACGACATCGGCGGCGCCGACGGTCTCGGTGCCGTGATCGGCGTGCGCGCTGGCAGTAATACTTCGACCCCAGCGGTGGGCGGTCTCAATTCGCAAATCAATGGCAACTACGGTTACCTGACCCTGGATGCCGACGGCAATGCGGTTTATCACAGCAATCCAAACTCGGTCGCGGCGCCTGGTGCCACCGATACTTTCACCTACACCGTGCGCGACTCCGACGGCGACCAAAGCACCACGACCATCACCATCGATGTCTGCAACAGCAACATCAAAGCCGTCACCGACACCGACGTGACCGTCTACGAAAAAGCCCTCGACCTGAGCAAGGATGGCCAGGACCTGGCAGCCGGCACCGTCACCGGCAGCGAGCCGGGCAACACCGGGGAAACCGCCAGCGGCACGCTGGTGGGGTCAGTCACCGGCGCGGCGGGAGCGATCACCTACACCCTGGTCGGCAATGCCAACGGCAGCTTCGGGCAAATCCTGCTCAACGCGAATGGCACGTACACCTATACCCTGACCTCGGCACCGAAAACCACGCCGGGCGCCAACGATGGTCCCAACACCCTGAGCGATACGTTCACCTACAAAGCCACCGATGCCGCGGGCAACAGCACCACCAGCACCATCGTGGTCAACATTGTCGATGACGTGCCCAAGGCTGTGGCGTCTGAGCGTTCTGTGGCAGCGGTGGAGATCGATTCCAACCTACTGCTGGTGATCGACGTGTCCGGCAGCATGGCCGACGCTTCCGGTGTGCCGGGCCTGTCGCGGCTGGAGTTGGCCAAGCAGGCGATCAGCGCCTTGCTCGACAAGTACGACGACCTCGGCGACGTCAAAGTGCAGATCGTGACGTTCAGCAGCAATGCCACTGACAAGACCTCGGTGTGGGTCGACGTGGCGACTGCCAAGGCGATTGTCGCCGGCCTGACGGCGGGCGGCGGCACTAACTACGACGCGGCGGTGGACGTGGCGCAAGATGCGTTCAACACCAACGGCAAGCTGACGGGGGCACAGAACGTCGGCTACTTCTTCTCCGACGGCAAACCCAACGAGGGTTCGATCGGGACCCAAGACGAGGCGAACTGGAAAGAGTTTCTCACCGAGAATCAAATCAAGAACTACGCGATCGGTCTGGGCAAGAACGTCGACAATGATTCCCTCGATCCGCTGGCCTATGACGGTACCGGCACGGGCACCAATACCAACGCCGTGATCGTCACCGACCTGGGGCAACTCAACTCCGTACTCTCGGGTACGGTGATCGGCGCCCCGGTTACCGGTTCGCTGCTGGGTGAGGGCGGTTCGTTCGGCGCGGATGGCGGCTTCGTCAAAACCATCACCGTCGATGGCACCACCTACACCTTCGATCCGAAAGGCAACAACAACCAGGGTTCGCTGAACTTCAGTGGCGGTGCCAACCACGGCACGTTCAACACCACCAACAACACCCTGAGCATTGCCACCGATAACAAGGGCACGCTGGTGGTGAACCTGGATACCGGTGAATACAACTACGTGTCGCAGAAAACCACCTCGGTGGTGCTCACGGAAAACATCGGTTTCACCCTCAGCGACAACGACGGTGATCTCGCCAGCTCAAACCTGGTGATCAAAGTCATCCCGAACGCCGCACCGGTGGCCACCGATGATCACATCATCACCAACGTGCTTTCTGGCAGCGTGACGGTGCCGGGTGAATTGCTGCTGGCCAACGATACCGACGCCGATGGCGATCCGCTCAAGGCCTCGCCCACCACGTTCAATACCGGCTGGGTCAGCAAGGGCGCCGACTTCATCGGCAACGGTGCGATCGACTTCTCCGGTAGCGGGGTCAAGCCGAGCAACCAGAGCCTGAGCAATGTGCGCGGATCGTTCGTGGCCAACACCGCAACGATGACTGCCCTGCTGGTAATCAGTGGTTACCTGGGGCCGGTCACCGCCGCCAATACCAACGACGAGGACCGCATCACCGTCAACCTCAAGCAAGGTGAAACCCTCAATCTGGACCACAACCTGGCCGCCGGCCATATCACCATGGAGTACTCGATCAACGGTGGCGCCTGGATTCCCCTTGCCGATGGCCAGACCATTACGGCGAACGCCGATGGCGTTTACCAGATTCATGTCACCAACATTGCCAACGTCGGTGGCGGCAGCGGTGCAGGCAACGCGGAAGGCTATCAGCTGACTATGAAGCTCGATTACTCCGCCGCCCACGACACCACCCCGGATTACCACGGCACCTACACCGCCAGCGACAACCATGGCGGCAGCGACAGCGCCAACTTGACCATCAGTTATCAGGACGGTCACACCCTTACCGGGACCTCGGGTAACGACACGCTGGTGGCGGGCACCGGTGACAATGTCATCCATGCCGGTGACGGCGATGACGTGCTCACGGCGGGCAATGGCAACAACGCGCTGCATGGCGATGCGGGTAATGACTTGTTGTTCAGTGGCGCGGGCAACGACCTGCTCGATGGCGGCACCGGCAACGATACCGCCAGCTACGCCCATGCCACCGCCGGGGTTACAGTCGATCTCGGCCAGGCCGGCCCGCAGAACACCTTTGGCGCCGGCACCGACACTCTGACCGCCATCGAAAATCTCGTAGGTTCCAACTTCAACGACAACCTCACCGGCGACAACAACAGCAACGTCATCACCGGCGGCCTCGGCAACGACATACTCAAAGGCGAGGGGGGCGATGACTTCCTGATCGGTGGCCTGGGTAACAACACTTTGACCGGTGGCAGCGGGGCGGACACCTTCCAGTGGCTCAAGGGCAACAGCGGTCACGACGTGATCACGGACTTCACGCCGGGCACCGACAAACTTGACCTGTCGCAATTGCTGCAAGGCGAAAACGGCACCGCCGCTTCGCTGGATGACTACCTGCACTTCACCGTCAGCGGCAGCGGCGCATCACTGGTCACCAGCATCGACGTCAGCGGCATGGCCGGCGCGGCGCCAAACCAGACCATCGACCTGGCCGGCGTCAACCTGGCCAGCCATTACGGTGTAACGCCGGGGGCGGGCGGGGTGATTACGGGAGCGGATACGGCGACCATCATCAATGGGATGCTCAATGATCATTCGTTGAAGGTGGATACTGTTTGATCTTAAGAAATAAATCCGCCATTCCTGTTCCAGGAATGGCGGTGACTTTATGATCGTATTGCATGGGTTACAGTAAAGATCTAACCCTGAAGTTATCCATGCTGAAGTCGTTACCGTTCCATTTAGCTTCGAGATTAAGAAGGCTGACTGTCATAGTGCTGGATGTGGCAGTAGCGGTGAATGAGTATGTTGTCCAGTTCATGTTGTCGACAGTGTATATCTGAGAGCTGCTGTCTCCGATTTTTAGTACCAGTCTGGGAGAATTAGGGGATCCTTGGTTTTCTTTTTTTGCTTCAATGATGAACTCGTACTTTTGGCCTGGGATAACCGAAAAAGTTTTTTCAAGAACAACGCCTGAGTGGTTGTCTGAGTTTTCCGAAGTGTTGTTGAATAGGTAGTAGCTGTCTGGAGATTCGTCGCTTGTGAACTGGATCTCTCTACCTGCGCTTCCTTTTATCCATCCTCCCAGTGATTTGTCGTTAAAGTCGGTTAGCTCGTCTATAGAGTTGTCTTTGGTTATTATTTTCAACTGTAACTCGGGGAATTTATTTGCGGTGGATTCATCAGGGGTTCCATCAAAATTGATTGTGCATATCAGGGAGAGTTGCGAGTTGTTGGCGAGTTTAATCAGTTCTGTCCTTGGGATGATTTCTAAAAGGCCGTCACTGAACTCCCTCGCGGAAATTGGATGACTGGTGAGAATAGGTATTGTGAAAGTTTCACCAGGATGTTTCTCTCCTTCGATCTTCAACCAAACTCGAGGCGCGAAAAACTTTGGGCATGTAATATTGGCATCACCTGGAAAAGTTGTTAGGTCCAATACCCCGTTGTGGGAGATTTCAGGAATGTTAAGTTCAGGTAGTTGTGGGGTAGAAGGCGATAGTGTGGGTGTCGACACTGACATGATCGATGCTCCTAGAGTTTAGTTTGGGCGAATGAGGTGTTTGATCTACTGAACGCGCCTTACTCTGAAGTTGTCGAGTGAAAAATCGTTGCCATCCCATTGGCGTGTAAGATTTCTGAGACTTACAGTTACCGTCTCTGATTTTGCGACTGTTCTATTAGATGCAATGTTTTTCCAGGAAGAATTGGAAATGGTATGGGTAGGGCCTATGCCGTCAAACGCCAGTAAAAGTATGGGGTGGTTAAGGGGTTGATGTGAAGGATTATTGTTCTTTACATCGACTGTAAACTCATAGGTCATTCCAGGTATTACAGAGAATGTTTTTTCTAATATCATGCCGTCGTAATTGTCGACAGGTTCCAATGTATCGTTGGATAGAAAAAAGCCACCGTTACGGTCAATAAAAAACTCAATTTCTCTTCCTCCACGCCCCTTTGTCCAGCCTCCCAGCGTTTGATCGTCGAAGTCTGTGAGTTCATCGAGGTCGTCTAGTTGGGTTTTGATGGTGAGTGGTAACAACGGAAACGCGGTTGCAGTCGATACGTCGGAACTACCATCGAAGGTGATAAAGCATTCTAGGGTGGCCGTTGAGTTGTGGGCGAGTGCCATTAGCTGGCTTCTAGGAAGTCTTTCAAGTAATCCGTTGTCAAACTGTAATGTGGAAAGTTCGTGGTCTTCGAGTATATTTATTATCAGAGGGGTTTTTAGGGAGCTCTGGCCAACCAACCTTAACCAAATGTGCGCTCCTGCCCATTTTTTCACGATGGCGGTGGCATCGCCGAGATGCATTGTCAGGTCTAGTACATTATTTTCGTCGGCTTCAGGGATTTCCGGTTTTGGAAGTTGCAGTTCGGGAATGGTTAATGGATTATTTTCAAGTTGCATGGCTAATACACCTCGTTGGATGAACGCCATTGTTGATTTGGGCGCGTTTTTTGATTGTTTTCTCCTTCGGCTGAGTTGGCTACTGTCAGAAATAACAGGGTAGGTCGGAAACCGATGAATGGTCGAAACGTAAAAGACATTTTTGATCGACTCCGTATCACCTAAAAACAACAAGCCTCCGCACCTTTTTAGATAAACAGGAGGGCTGTTTTCGTCTGCGAAGGGCGATCAAGGCTCTTCAGGATTGTCGGCAAAGTCGGCGTTTACATCGGCTCCGGCGGCCCGATCAATCTGCCCATCACTCCGAACACCCCTAACTCCCTGATCGCCTCCAACTCGTCTTGGGTCTCGACCATCTCCGCAATCAACGGTAGGTCAATGCTGTTGGTCGCCCGGTAAATTGCGTCGATGAACAGCCGTTTATCTCGCTGCTGATCAATGTGGCGGATATAGGCCCCATCGATTTTCAAGTACGCCAGGCCCAGTTGGGTCAGGTTGCCGATCTGGCTGAAACTGCCACCGAAATGCTGCAGGCCAATGCGGCAGCCGGTGTCGAGCAGGCTGTGGCTCAGTCGTTGCAGATCGTCGGGCGGCGGCAGTTGGCGTTCGTCGATTTCCAGGGTCAGCAACGGTGCCAGTTCCGGCAAGGATTCGAGCATGTCGAGGATCAGTTGCAGCTGCGGTTTATCGCGCAAGGTGCTGCCGGACAGGCTCAGCGCCAAAGGCCAGCGATTGACGGCAAGGTAGTCAAGCGTCGCTTCAAGCATCGCCAGATCGAACCGTGCCGACCAGCCAAGACGCTCCACCCAAGGCAAAAACTGTCCTGCGGCAATCGCCTGACCCTGCGGGTCGGGCAGTCGCGCGAGGACTTTGTGATGCAGCACCTCGCTGGTGTCAGCGCATTGCACCACCGGCTGAAAATACAGCAGCAATTGGCCTTGGGTCAGGGCGTCGTCGATCCTGGCGCGCCAGTCGTGCGGGGATTGTTTCATGGCGATTTCGCTTCGACTCACAATTGCCCAAGGGCGCTCGGGACGTTGGCGGGCCTCAGCCAATGCTTGATCGAGGCGCAACAGAACATCAGTAGCAGCTTCGCCAGGGTGGTAGGCGACGATGCCCAGATGGGCGACGGGCATGCAGTCACTGGCACCGGTCAGGCGCAGGTTTTCCAGGGTGGCACTGATCTCGCTGGCCAGGCGCGTGGCGTCTTCAATACCCAAGCCCGGTGTCAGCAGGCTGAATTCGCCACCGCGATTACGTGCGGCCAGCCAGGTGCGTCGCTCGGGTAGACGGGTCAGGCGCTTGAGCAATTCACCGACCGCACCGATCAAGGCATCGGTGCGCTGCCCGCCCAGGCGTTGGTTGAGGCCGTTGAGGTCGTTGAGCCGCAGCATCAGCAGATGCCCCTCACTGTTTTGTTCGGCGACCAGTAAGTGGTCTGCCAATTGCTCATCCAGCAGGCGCCGATTGGCCAGCCCGGTCTGGCTGTCCTGATACGATTCACTGCGCAGTTTTTCGCTGCGCGCCGCCTCTTCGCTGAACAATGCCTTGAGCTTCTCGACCATCTGGTTCATCGCCAGCACCACACGTTTGAGTTCCGGGGTGCGTGGGAGCTTGGGCAGGCTCAAGAACTCGCGCTTGCTGATGGCTTCGGCCTGTCGGACCATGTTGTCGAGCGGACGCAGTTGCCGGCGCAATAGCCAACCACCGAACACTGCACTGAGCAAACCGCACACCAGCAACCAGATCAGGCTGCCCACGGTGCTGTCCCAAAGTTTGGCCAGGGCGAACTGCGGATTGCTCAACACTTCAACCCGCGCCACCTGTTCCCAACCGCGCATCACCAGTGCATCGCCCCCTTCATGACGCAGATTGACCAGGCGGACGAACCAGCCAGGCACGCCCTTGATCGGCGCCGAAACGCTGCGCTCTACGAGAACTTGCCGGTTGGCGATGTTGACGATGCGAATGTTGCTGAAATAGCCACTGTCGAAAATCGAACTGACCATGAGCTCCATCATCGCCGGGTCATCGACCTGGGCGGTCAGTGATAAACCCAACGCGGTGGCGGCGTCTTGGGCGTGGGCGCGCAACTGGCTGAGGGTTTGCTCGCGGGAGCTTTCCAGGCTGACAAAAAAACTGCCGCTGAACGCCACCAGCAAGAACAGGCAGATGGCGAGAAACAATTGATTGCGCAGTTTCATGAAACGCTCCTTGCTGTGGCGACTAGCCGTCGCCCACGGCGAACCCTTCGGCTTGCATCTTTTGCAGAACGTCTTGCCAGCGCGACAGTTTTTTTGAATCGCTGCTGCGTTGGCCGCCGTTCTTGCCCGGCAGGTACAGGCCTTCGGCATTGAACGCGTAGACGGGCAGCAGGTCTTTGCGCTGCGAGGCGGGGCGGATCTCGCCGATCAGGTTGTCCAGCACCAGTGGGTCGGCGGTGGGGCTGCTGTAGAACGTCAGCACCATGTGCGCCTGGTTCTGAATCAGTGCCTTGACGTAGGTGATGCGCAGTTTTTCGCTGGGGATACCGAGCTGGCGCAGGCTGAAATACTTTGCCAGCGCGTAGTCTTCGCAGTCGGCGGCGCCTTTGATCAGGGCTTCGACGGGGGTGGCCCAGTAATCGGTCTGGCGCCAGATTCGGGTATCGTCCTGGAAATTCAGTTGCTGATTGAAGAAGCGATTGACCGCGGTCAGTTGCTCGCGCTCCGGTGCGCCGCGTTCACTTTGCAGCAGCTGGCTCCAGGCCTCGATTCGCCCGCGCGCGGGGCCGAGGGGGCCGTAGCGTTTTTCGGCGGTTTGCAGGATCTGGGTGAAATCCCAGTCGGCCCAGACAGTGTTCAGTCCGGCCAGCAGGAAAGCGCTCAGCAGCAGCCATCCGCCGAACCGAAGTCGGGGCGTTTGCCATCCTGGACTACGCGGACCGCGGGGCATGTCGGGCTGCTCGGATGCAGATTGGTGAAGTCTAGGTGGAGTTTTTTGAAAGGTGGGGTTGGTCGTCGGGCGTTTTTTTGAGGGTGTACATATCCGTTGCTGCGGTAACAGCGGCTTATGGTATCGCCCTTACGGCCGGCCTGTTTGTTTGGTTCGTACGCATTCCAAACTGTGGGAGCCAGCCTGCTGGCGATGACGGCCTGACAGTCGACCAGAGTTTTGCGGACAGATCAAAAGATCGCAGCCTCGTTGCACTCGACAGCTCCTACAGGGAAATTCGCATGAACTAACGATCAGGCCGCCTCGCTTTGGCTTTTGATCTTTTGCCCCTTCGGCAGGCCGAGCGGAGGTGTTCATCAGGGGGGGGGCGCGGGCCGGCACTCCGGCGTTTGAAAAAGGGACTCGCTGTAAGAGCGAAACCGCCAGCGGCCGTTACCGCAGCAACGGATATGTAAACCAAAACAACAACCAAAGAATCAAGACTTGCGCAAAGTCTTCTGCCTCAGAATATAAATCGTCACCAACACCGCACTGGTCAACATGAACCCCCGCGCCCAAGGCATCGGCACCAGATAGCAGGAAAACAGAATGCTCGCCCACATCAACCCAATGGCATACACCTTGCCCTTGAGCGGAATACCGTTGCCATCAAGATAGTCACGTATCCACGGCCCGAGCCGCGGATGCCCCACCAGCCATTGATAGAAACGCGGAGAACTGCGGGCGAAACAGGCGGCCGCCAGCAACAGGAAGGGAGTTGTGGGCAACACCGGCAGGAAAATCCCGATCACCCCCAACGCTACGCTCAGCCAGCCGATGGCCAGCAGCACGTAGCGCAACATCAGGGAGCGGTTGCCTATGGGGTTGTCCATAGGCAGGACCTTAGTGGTGACGAGGCTTGAGGATCGCCGGTTTTTCGTCTGGTGCGTTGCACAGCAGGTACAGCGCAGTCAGGGCTTCCGGGATCTGAACGATCATGTCGTCCATCAGGTTGGCGTCTTTGGCGATGTCTTCGAACTCAGGCTGCTCGTCGAACAGGCCCGAGCCCACCATGATCGGCAGCAGCATTTCGCTGACTTCGTCTTCGGCGGTTTCGAACCAGGCCGCTTCACGCAAGAACACGCCTTCCATGAAACCGATGCACCAGCCGCGCAGTTCGGAGTCGTCCGGGTCTTCACCCAGGTCCAGGTCGCACGGCAACTCGAACTCTTCATCGGATGCCAGTTGGCGAGCGATGTGGGCCTTGAGGCCGATCAGGGTGGCTTCGATCTCTTCGCGTTGAGCTTCGCTGCTGTAGTGCGGCTCTTCGGCAAACAGCGCATCGATCCACTCGCGTTCAGGAACGACTTCGGAACAGATCGACAGCGCGGTGAGGTAGCCGTGGGCGGCCACGTAGTCCAGCGCCTCGTCATGCAGTTCATCGGCGTCGAGGAAGACTTGCAGGCGGGTTAGTTGCTCAGCGAAGGACATTAAAGGACTACCTTGGGGAATGTTCGATGCGGGAATTCTAGGCCTTCTTGAGCGCTTGGGCCAGCCGCACGGCATATTTGCCTTCCGACTCCACCGCCTTTCCCGGCAGCTCCTACAGAGAATCATGTCCATTCGCTCTTATCAGCGGTGCCCTTTGCCGGACAGCGCTCGGGTATACTCGCGCGTTTTGTGATGCCCTGCTGGCTTCACGGCTCAAATGTGAAGCGTCATGCAATGCGCACTTACGATTTGTCGGTGCAGCGTCGCGGGTTCTGAACCAGCCTTGCAGGGATGTTTCGGTGATTTTTGGAGTTTCTATGCTCGATCAGGCTCAACGCGTCCTCAAGGACATCTTCGGCTACGACAGTTTCCGTGGCCGCCAGGGTGCAATCATTGAGCGCGTGGCCAGTGGCGGCGATGCCCTGGTGCTGATGCCTACCGGTGGCGGTAAATCCTTGTGCTTCCAGGTTCCGGCGCTGCTGCGCGAAGGCCTGGCGGTGGTGGTGTCGCCGCTGATCGCATTGATGGACGATCAAGTAGCGACCCTCGAAGAACTCGGTGTCGCCGCGGCGGCATTGAACTCCACTCTCAGCGCCGAACAACAGCGAGATCTGGCCGCCCGCATCAAGCGCGGCGAAGTGAAAATGCTCTACCTCGCGCCTGAACGCCTGGTCCAGCCGCGCATGCTGAATTTCTTGAAAGGGCTGAACATCGCCCTGTTCGCCATCGATGAAGCGCATTGTGTGTCGCAATGGGGCCACGACTTCCGCCCGGAATACCTACAACTGGGCCAGCTGGCGGAAATGTTCCCCGACGTGCCGCGCATTGCCCTGACCGCCACCGCCGACAAGCGTACCCGGGAAGAAATCGTCACCCGCCTGCACTTGCAGAATGCCGAACGCTTTCTGTCGAGCTTCGACCGCCCGAATATTTTTTACCGCATCGTGCCCAAGGAACAGCCGCGCAAGCAGCTGCTGGCGTTCCTCGCCGAGCGGCGCAGCGATGCTGGCATTGTCTATTGCCTGTCACGCAAGAAAGTCGACGAAGTGGCGGTTTTCCTGAGTGAGCAAGGCTTTCCGGCGCTGCCGTACCACGCCGGCCTGCCCAACGACACGCGGGCCCACCACCAGAAACGCTTCCTTAACGAGGAAGGCCTGATCATGGTCGCCACCGTGGCGTTCGGCATGGGCATCGACAAACCCAACGTGCGGTTCGTCGCGCACCTCGATTTGCCGAAATCCCTTGAAGCCTACTATCAGGAAACCGGGCGCGGCGGCCGTGACGGCCTGCCGGCGGATGCCTGGATGGCCTACGGCCTGCAAGACGTGGTGATGCTCAAGCAGATGCTGCAAAACTCCGAAGGCGATGAACGCCACAAGCGTCTGGAACAGCACAAGCTCGACGCCATGCTGTCGCTGTGCGAAGAAACCCGCTGCCGCCGCCAGACCTTGCTGGCCTACTTCGATGAAGACATGCCCGAGCCGTGCGGCCATTGCGACAACTGCGTCGACGGCGTGCAGACCTGGGACGCCACCGAGCCGGCGCGTCAGGCGCTCTCGGCGATCTACCGCACCGGCCAGCGTTATGGCGTCGGGCATCTGGTGGATGTCCTGCTCGGCAAGGACAACGAAAAGGTTCGCAGTTTCGGCCATCAGCACCTGTCAGTCTTCGGTGTCGGCAAGGCGCGGGCCGAAGGCGAGTGGCGCTCGCTGTTCCGCCAGTTGGTGGCACGCGGTCTGGCTGATGTCGACCATGAGGGCTACGGCGGTCTGCGCCTGAGCGATACTTGCCGGCCGTTGCTCAAGGGCGAAGTGACCCTGGAGCTGCGCCGCGACCTCAAGGCGCAAACCACCGCCAAAAGCAGCAAGAGCCAGGCGAGCCAATTGGTGCGTGGCGAAGAGCGCGAGCAGTGGGAAGCCTTGCGCGCACTGCGGCGCAAACTGGCCGAAGAACATGGCGTGCCGCCGTACGTTATTTTCCCCGACTCGACCTTGCTCGAAATGCTGCGCAGCCAGCCGACTTCGCTGGCAGAGATGGCCACGGTCAGCGGTGTCGGCGCGCGCAAGCTCGAACGCTACGGCGAGGCCTTCCTCGAAGTGCTCGGTGGCCAGGCCGAGGCGCCGAAGGTAGTGGCCGATGTGCGCCACGAACTGATCACGCTGGCCCGCGCGGGCATGACGCCGGTGCAGATTGCGGGACAACTGCAATGCTCGGAAAAGAACGTCTACACCATGCTCGCCGAAGCGATTGGCAAACAGCAGTTGTCGCTTGAGCAGGCGCTGGATCTGCCTGAGGATCTGATGGGCGAAGTTCAGGATGCGTTCCTTGACGGCGAGGGCGAGTTGCCACCGGTGTCGGAGATTTCCGAGCTGTTTGCAGGGCGAGTGCCGGAAGGGGTGTTGTATTGCGTCCGGGCTGCGTTGCAGTCGGAATTCGAGATTTGAGTGATTGGTTTTAAAGATGTAACGATTCAGTACAGAACAAGCCTTGCCTCCAGCCAAGGCTCATGCTTAGCTGACTAATAATTAGTATTTCTCTATTTCAGTCTAACCATGAGTGTTTTATGCCGTTAACCGATCAACACCGCTTTGGCATGCAATTGGCCCAGATGTCGCGAGGCTGGCGTGCCGAACTGGACCGCCGACTGGCTGGCCTCGGATTGTCCCAGGCTCGCTGGCTGGTGCTGCTGCACCTGGCCCGTTTCGAACAAGCCCCGACCCAGCGTGAACTGGCGCAAAGCGTGGGCGTAGAAGGGCCAACGCTGGCACGCTTGCTCGACAGCCTGGAAAGCCAGGGGCTGGTTCAGCGTCAATCGGTGCTGGAGGACCGTCGGGCGAAAAAGATCGTCCTCTGCGCCCCGGCCCGGCCTTTGATCGATCAAATTG
The DNA here is from genome assembly GCF_019145495.1 of Pseudomonas azerbaijanoccidentalis. Classification (GTDB taxonomy): domain Bacteria; phylum Pseudomonadota; class Gammaproteobacteria; order Pseudomonadales; family Pseudomonadaceae; genus Aquipseudomonas; species Aquipseudomonas azerbaijanoccidentalis. The sequence continues at coordinate 72,029 of NZ_JAHSTU010000003.1, forward strand.
AAACCATTGCCACCCAGCTGCGTCATGAACTATTCGAAGGCGTCGATGAGGCGGACTTGCGGGTCTGCATGCGGGTTCACGGGCACATCCTGACCAACCTGGAAAAGTCTTGAGGCATAACCTTTCGCCAGGTTTTTGAGATAGCGCGTTGAGCCGACTATAAGAACTACTGCGCAATATCGTGTTCGTACCGGATGTGCGAACGCGTGCAGATTGGTTTTGGTCAGTTAAGGGATGCTCATGCTTGAAGGTCGGCGAGTCGTTGTACGGTATTGCGCCCGGTGGTTGCTGGGCGGTGCCGCTGTCACTTGGTCGGCATTGGCGCCGGCCTTGGGCCTGGGTGATATCACCCTGCATTCGGCGCTGAACCAGCCGCTGCGCGCCGACATTGCTTTGGTGGATGCGGCGGGGCTGGAAGAGGGCGAACTGTCCGTCAGCCTGGCCACGGCCGAAGAGTACAGTCGTGCGGGCGTCGACCGGGTATTGTTCCTCAACGACTTGAAGTTCACGCCCATCCTGCGCGGCAACCGCCGTTTGATCCGGGTCACTTCGAGCAAACCGGTTAACGAACCCTTCCTGAATTTTCTGGTGCAGCTCAATCAGCCCAACGGCCGTTTGCTGCGCGAATACACTGTACTGATCGATCCCCCCGGTACGCCGGGCATTGTTCCTGTTGATGATGAACCACAGAGCAATAGCACCTCTTCAGCCTTTCCGAGCGTGCAGCCCACCACCCCGCCCGTACCAGCGCGCAAAGAGCCGACGCCGAAACCCGCTGCTACCCCTGCCCCTGCCACTGATCCGCTGGCCGAGCAACTGGCCGCCAGTGTGCTGCAAGCCCAGCAGTTGCAGGCGACTATCGAGGCACTCAACGCCAAGCTGCAAGCACAGGACGAACAGATCGCCGCTGATAAAAAACAGGTGACCGAGCTGCAAACCCGCTTGGCGGAGGTACAGCAGGCGGCCGCTCAGCCCGCTGCACCGGCAGTGGTTGTGCCAGCGCCGACCGTTGTTGAACCACCCAAAACCAATGGACTGTTAATCAGTGGACTGCTGGCGCTGGTGGGCTTGGTGTTGCTGGGCTGGTTCGTGCGACGAAGACAGCAAGCGACTCATGAGCAGGCTGAGTTTTCTTCGCCTCAGGAGCCGGTGCTGAATCGGGCAGCGGAACCGACGATGTCTGGCTCTGCGCTTCAATCGATCGCGGCACATAGTGATGAACTGCCTGTCAGCGATGTGATCGAGGAAGTGGCTGTGTATCTGGCCTATGGTCGATTCACCGAGGCGCTCGGCTTGCTGCGAGAAGCGATGGCCAAAGAGCCGGAGCGCACGGACCTTGCCGTGCAATTGCTGGAAGTGCTCGGCAAACAGGGCGATGCCACTGCCTACGAGGCGCAGGAGGCCAATCTGCGCAACGCCGGCTTCGATGGGCAAAAACTCCAGGAGATCCGCGCGCGTCATCCGAAATTGAGCCCCGTTGCACCGGTCCCGCTGGCGGCTGTCGTTGCGCCTGTGGCCACAGCATTCGATGACGAGGTCCAGTTGAACCCGCAAGACTTGGCGATGGATACGAACTGGGACTTGCTTGAACTCACGGATCCCGCTGTACCGGATGCGTCCTTCGCGAGCGAACCGGCATTGCCGGTGCCGGAAATTGAATGGGAAATCGAGTCGGCCTCCCGTTCGCTGGACGACAGTTTCCTCGATGAATTCCGCGAGCCGGATTCCTCGCTGGCGCTTGAGCCGCTCAACCTTGAGCCGGACGAACCGAACAATGCCGGCAAACTGGAACAGGCCCAGACCTGCATCGATGACGGCGATCTGGACAGCGCCATCGCCTTGCTCAACGAATTGCTCAGGGACGCCGAAGAACCGCTGAAGCAGACAGCCCGCAGCCTGCTGGCCGGTATTCGTTGAAAATCCAAGGTGAGGTTTTAGCGAGCGAAGAAGCTGCTTATGATAGCGACGCCCTCTGGCTCAAGAGATATGCCTGTCATGAACGCGGATAAACCGGAAATCATCATCACCTATTGCACCCAATGCCAATGGCTGTTGCGTGCCGCGTGGCTGGCGCAGGAACTGCTCAGTACCTTTGGCGACGACTTGGGCAAGGTGTCCCTGGTGCCGGGAACGGGCGGGGTCTTTCATGTTTTTTGTGACGATGTGCAGATCTGGGAGCGCAAGGCTGACGGCGGCTTCCCTGAGGCCAAGGTGCTCAAGCAACGGGTCCGCGATCAGATTGATCCGGACCGTGACCTGGGGCACAACGACCGCACTCAGTGAGAGGCGGCTTCTGCCGCCACCGCTTTGCGGCTTGAACCGCCCGAGAGCCTGCTCGACACCACGATCGCGACAATGATCAACGCACCGCCGAGCAGCATGCGCAGGGTTGGGTTTTCATTGAACAACAGCCAGGCCATGGTGATGCCGTACACCGGCTCCAGGGCAAACACCACGGCGGCGGTGCGTGCCTTGATCACGGCCAGGCTGGCGACGAACAGGCTGTGGGCGACACCGGTGCAGAACACGCCGAGCAGGCCGATCCACAGCCAATCGATGGCGCGCACCTCGCTCAAGTGAGGTGCCGCTGCCGGCAGCAGGCACAAGCCGACTACCACGTTCTGACACAATGCTGCCTGCACCGGCGGGATGCGTGCGGAGCTGGCACGGTTGGTCAGCGACAACAGGGAGAACAGCAAGCCGGAAAGCACCGACCATAGCAGGCCGGTGGTGGCACCGCTGGCCAGATCGAATTCAGGCGTGACCAGCACCAGACCCACGCTGACCAGCGCTACCAGCACGATTTCATTGGCGCGGATACGCTCACGGAAAATCAGCCCTTCGAGGATCACGGTGAAGGCCGGAAAACTGGCAAAGCCCAACGTCGCAATCGCCACGCCGGCGACCTTCACCGAAATGAAGAAACTCACCCAATGCCCGGCCAGCAACAGGCCGCTGAGCAACAGCCGACGTACGTCCACGGCTTCGAGTTTCTGCCAGCGCGTGTTGCTGGCAAACCGGGCAAAGAATGCCAGCGCCAACACCGCGAACGCAGCCCGGCCGAAGACGATGACGGCCGGTGACGCGGCGGCGAGTTTGCCGAACACACCGGTCAGGCCGAACATCAGTGCGCCGATATGCAGGGCGCCAAGGGCGGTACGGGGAGTCATGGCAATCCTTAACAATCAATAGACAGGTAGGAGCTGCCGCAGGCTGCGATCTTTTGATCTGGATCGCACAAAGCAAAAAATCAAAAGATCGCAGCCTGCGGCAGCTTCTACATTGAACCGTGTAGCGGCAGCCCTGTCTGTCGCCAGACTCGCGTTATTTGTCGCCAGCCTCGCGCCGCAGTTTGCCCGGTGAGGCGCCGAACTCGCGCAGCACCGCAGCGGCAAAAGCACTTTGGGAGCTGTAGCCGACCCGGCAGGCAATTTCGCCGATGGGCAGTTGCGAACTGCGCAGTAACCCCACGGCCTTGTGCAGGCGTCGACTACGAATGTAGTCCATCGGCGTCTGCCCGCATTCAGCCACGAACCGCGCATGCAGACGGGCGCTGGAGAGGCCGGCCACGCGCGCCAGATCGGCGACTTGCAGCGGGTAGGCGGCGTATTGGTCAATGTGCGCATTCAGCGCCGCGTAGGGCAAGCGTCGGCCGCCGACACTGTCGGGCCTGGCGTTGTTGAGACTGGCCAGCAACAGCACCGCGCCTTGTTGTGCGATCAGCGGGTCATCGACCTTGCTGTTGGCCAGCCAGTCGACCAGTTGGCTCTGCCCGGCGTCCAGCGACAGCCGACCGGCGTTGTCGAGCAAGCGTCGACTGGCCTCGGCATGCTCGCCCAGAGACTGGCCAATCCATTGATCGCCGGGTACGTCCAGGACCAGGCAACGACTGCCATTGGGACTGCCGCAGGCGTGATGAAACCCCGACGGAATGACCACGAAACTTTGCTGGACCACCTGACTGCCGCGCCCGTCGACCTCGAAATCCAGCGCACCCGACAGCCCGAACACCAATTGCGCGTGTTCGTGGCTGTGGACGATCAGGTCTTCGGTGTATTGGCGCAGGGTGAGGATCGGTCTCATTGCGGGTCTCCCGGTTCTGGGCGCCAGTCTACTACGGTGCGGCCCAAGCGCGTTGTCACACGACTGACTTGCGTCTGTCATGGGCCATTAACCCGACCGGCGCAAGCTTGCCAAAACTTGTCCTGAGGGTTGCCCATGACCAGCGCCGAGCTCGCCAAACCCAGCCGTAAGCAACGTGTGCGGACCTTATGGATTTCCGACGTGCATCTGGGCACGCGCGATTGCCAGGCCGAGCACTTGTCACAGTTTCTCAAGGGTTACCACGCAGACAAGATCTACCTGGTTGGCGACATCATCGACGGCTGGAAACTGCGCGGCGGCATGTATTGGCCCCAGGCGCACACCAATGTGATCCGGCGCCTGCTGACCATGAGCAAGCGCGGCACCGAGGTGATTTATGTCACCGGTAACCACGACGAGTTCCTGCGTCGCTACTCCAAACTGATACTGGGCAACATCCAGTTGGTGGACGAAGCGGTGCACGTGACAGCGGACGGCCGGCATCTGTTGGTGATTCACGGCGACCAGTTCGACGTGATTACCCGCTACCACCGCTGGCTGGCGTTTCTCGGCGACTCGGCGTACGAGTTCACCCTGACCCTCAACCGTTGGCTCAACCACTGGCGTGCGCGATATGGCTACGGCTATTGGTCGCTGTCGGCGTATCTCAAGCACAAGGTCAAAACCGCAGTCAGTTTCATCAGCGACTTTGAAGAAGCCATCGCCCATGAGTGCGTCAAGCGTGAGCTGCATGGCGTGGTGTGTGGGCACATTCACCATGCCGAGATCCGCAAGGTCGGCGAGGTGGACTACCTCAATTGCGGCGATTGGGTGGAATCGTGCACGGCGTTGATCGAGCACTGGGACGGCACGATCGAGTTGTATCGTCTGGCCGATGTACAGGCGCGGGCGGCGCAGTTGAAGGCGGCTAAAGTCGCAGAATTGGCTTGAGGAAAAATCAAAAGATCGCAGCCTTCGGCAGCTCCTACAAGGGATAACGCGATCTCATGTAGGAGCTGCCGAAGGCTGCGATCTTTTGATCTTAAGCCGGCAAATGCTCTTCCATCGCCGCCTTGTAAATCGAGTTTTTCGGCTGCGCAAACAACCGCTCCATCATCGGCTCGAAAAAGCTCAGCGGCAGCGTGTCATAGGCCGGGTCGAATGCCGCGGCATCGTACTTGGCGCAAAACTCGATGGTCGGCTGATACTGCGGATGCTCCTTGTATTGCTCGCGCAGATGCCGGTCCATGCCCAGGTGATGGAAGAAGTAGTAGCCCTGGAAAATCCCGTGCTTTTCCACCATCCACAGGTTCTCGGCGCTGACAAATGGCTTGAGGATCGCCGCCGCTATATCCGGGTGGTTATAGGAACCCAGGGTATCGCCGATGTCGTGGAGCAGGGCGCAGACCACGTATTCTTCATCTCGGCCATCCCGCCAGGCGCGGGTAGCGGTTTGCAGCGAATGGGTCAGGCGATCCACGGGAAAGCCGCCAAAGTCACCTTCCAGTAACTTCAGGTGCGCCGCGATACGGGCCGGCAATTGGCGGGCGTAGGCACTGAAGTCCGCGGCGATGATCGCCCAGTCTTCTTGCGTGCCGTCTTTCATATGGGTGAAACGAGCGTTGGCATTCATCGGCAATCCCTCGGGTGAACTAGAACGGCACGCGCCCCAGAATCATGTCGCGGTACATGACGAAATCACCGAGCAGGCTGTAGAAAGGGTGCTGAAAGGTGGCGGGGCGGTTCTTCTCGAAGAAGAAATGCCCAACCCACGCAAAGGTGTATCCCGCCAACGGCAAGGCCCACAACAGCATCCACGCGCCTCGGCCGATGGTCAGCGCCAGAATGAAAATAACCAGTGTCGTGCCGATAAAGTGCAATCGTCGGCAGGTACTGTTGCTGTGTTCGCTGAGGTAGTACGGGTAAAACTCAGCGAAGCTGTTGAAACGCTTGATGTTTTCCACGACTGCGATCTCTGTGGTTATTGTTCTGACTGCAAGTTGTTCTGCGGGTAGCTTATTTGAGTCTAGAGTGATCATTGGCATCAGCCAGTGACAATGGGCGCCACTTTAGTATCCTTCGGAAATGGGCCGTAGCACGCGGCCATCATGTAAGACACCGACATGAGCGAAAGAACGACTTCTGCAAGCTGGGCGATGGGGATTGTCAAAGCACTGGAAATGGACGGCCTGGATTGCCGGGTACTGTTCAAACAGCTAGGGCTCGACTACGCGGCACTGGATGATCCGGATGCGCGCTTCCCGCAAGATTCCATGACACGACTCTGGCAACGCGCGGTTGAGCTGTCCGGCAACCCGGCGATTGGCCTGAACATGGGCAAAGTAGTGCGACCGGCCTCGTTCCATGTGGCGGGCTACGCCTTGATGTCCAGCCAGACCCTGGCCGAAGGCTTTCAGCGCCTGGTGCGATACCAGCGCATCATCGCCGAAAGTGCCGACCTGAGTTTCCGTCTGCTGGACGAAGGCTACGCACTGATTCTGACGGTGCACGGCGATCATTTGCCGCCGACCCGGCAGAGCGCCGAAGCCTCGCTGGCCTGTGCCTTGGCGCTGTGCGGCTGGCTGACCGGGCGCACATTACAACCGCGCAAGGTGCTGGTGCAGGGCGACCAACCCGCCGACCTTGAACCCTATAAAAAAGCCTTCCATGCGCCGCTGGTGTTCAACGCGCCCTACGATGCGCTGATCTTCGAACGCGCCGACATGGAAGCGCCGCTGCCGACGGCCAACGAAGCCATGGCGTTGCTGCATGATCGTTTTGCCGGTGAATACCTGGCGCGGTTTTCCGAGAGTCGCGTCACTCACAAGGCGCGGCAGGTGTTGTGCCGCTTGCTGCCCCAGGGCGAACCCAAGCGTGATGCCGTGGCGCAAACGCTGCACCTGTCACAACGCACTCTGCAGCGACGATTGCAGGAAGAAGGCACGAGTTTTCAGACGTTGCTCGACGACACCCGGCGTGAACTGGCCGAACAGTACCTGGCGCAACCCACCATGACTTTGCTGGAAATCGCCTACCTGTTGGGGTTTGCCGATCCGAGCAATTTCTTCCGCGCCTTCCGCCGCTGGTTCGACGCCACGCCCGGTGAGTACCGGGCGAGGCTGCTGCAAACGCCAGCGGTGGTCAATGGCGCCAGAACGCCGGAATACACAACACAAACACAGTGATGATCTCCAGTCGGCCAAGGAGCATGCCGAACGAGAGAATCCACTTGGCGGCGTCCGGCAAGGTGGCAAAGTTGCCTGCCGGGCCGATGGTTTCGCCCAGGCCCGGGCCGACGCCCGACACGGTACTGGCGGCGCCGGTCAGGGCGGTCATCCAGTCCACGCCCAGCAGCGACAGCAGCAGCGCGATCACGCAGATGGTAATGGCGAAGAAGAACGAAAAGGTCAGAATCGAACGGACGATTTCTTCGTCGAGGCGGTGACCGTTGTACTTCTGTTTGATCACGGCGCGCGGGTGAATCAGTTGGTTGAGGTTGGCCTTGAGCAGGATGTAGGCCACCTGGAAACGGAAAATCTTGATCCCGCCCGCAGTCGAGCCCGAGCAGCCACCGACGAAACCCAGATAGAAGAACAACATCAGCGAGAAGTTGCCCCACAAGCTGTAGTCCCCTAGCGCGAAACCGGTGGTGGTGACCACCGAGGTCACGTTCAGCGCCACATGCCGCAACGCTTCCAGCCAGTGCAGCTTGGTGGTCCACCAGTACCAGGTGCCGAGCACCAGCCAGGTCACCAGCAACATGCCCAGCAAACCTTGCACCTGCTGATCCTTGATCAACGCTCGGCGGTTGCCGCGCAGGGTCGCCACGTACAGGGTGAACGGCAGGCTACCGAGAATCATGATGACGATCGCCACCCAATGCACCGCTGGTTGCGTCCACTTGGCCAGGGACTGGTCCGAGGTGGAGAAACCGCCGGTGGAGATCGCCGACATCGCATGGTTGATCGCGTCGAACGGGCTCATCCCGGCCCACCAGAAGGCCAGGCTGCCGAGTATGGTGATGCCGACATACGCGGCAACGATCAGGCGCGCCACCATGTGCGAACGGGGCATGACTTTTTCGGAGCGGTCCGACGATTCGGTCTGAAACAACCGCATGCCACCGATCCGCAGCAGCGGCAGAATCGCGACCGCCATGCCGATAAACCCGATGCCGCCGATCCAGTGTAGCAATGAGCGCCACATCAGGATGCCGGGGGACATGTTGTCCAGGCCATTGAGCACGGTTGAACCGGTGGCGGTGATGCCCGACATGCTTTCAAAAAACGAGTCGGTGTAACTGATGTGCTGGGTCAGCAAAAACGGCAGGGCGGCGAAGATGCACACCACCAGCCAGCTGCTGACGGTCAACAGGTACATGTCCCGTGGCCGCAGGTGAACGTGCTCGGGGCGTCCGGGGATGACCAGGGCGAGGCCGGCGACAAAGGTGATCATGCTGGCCCAGAGGAATGACGGCAGGTCGCCGGTGCGTTCGAAGATCACCAGCGTGGCCATGGGCACGACCATGGCGATAGCCAGCGTGATCAGGAAGATGCCGATGATGAAACCAATGAGACGTAAGGTCGGCAACGCCATGAAGTCCGCTCGGGCTGAAATAGGGAAGGGCGCCATTCTACCTGCGGGGCAGGGCATGTAAACCGCACTGCCAGAGTAGTTACAGCTAGAATAGCCGCACAATTTTTTCTGGAGGTGGCCGATGCAGGCTCTCGACGCTTTGCTCAACCGTGTTTCCGTTCCACGACTGCTTGATCCGGCACCCAGTGCCGAGCAGCGTGAAGTGCTGTTCGCCGCCGCCATGCGCGCACCGGACCACGGCCACTTGCAGCCTTGGCGGTTTCTGACGGTTGAAGGCGCGGCGCGCGAGCAAATGGGCGAGTTGCTGGCTGAAGCTGCAAAACTGCAGGACAGCGAAGTCACCGAAGCGGCCATCGACAAGGCTCGCAATGGCCCGCTGCGGGCGCCGTTGGTGGTGGTCGTGATCGCTAAAGTGCAGGAGCACATCAAGTATCCGAAGTCCGAGCAATTGCTGGCAGCGGGGTGTGCAGCCCACGGGATTTTGCTGGCGGCTTACGCGCAAGGTATTGGCGCAGTGTGGCGCACCGGTGACCTGGCTTACTCGCCGCATGTGGCCAAGGGCTTGGGGCTGGCGGAAGGGGAAGAGGTGATCGCTTTCCTGTACCTCGGCACGCCGCAGAAAGAACCGCGTGTGGCGGAGAAAGTCGACCTGGCCGAGTTTGTCAGCGCTTGGTCCGGTAAGGTCTGAAGATCAACAGATCGCAGCCTCGTTGCACTCGACAGCTCCTACAGGGGGGCACAAAACCTCGTAGGAGCTGACGAGTGCAACGAGGCTGCGATCTTTGGCATCACCACTATTTTCAAGGCTGGACGACAGCCCCCGGCGCCAACGGAAACTCCAGGCTGGCAATGAACCCGCCTTCCGGATGATTGGCCAGGACCAGGCTGCCGCCATGCCGCTCCGCCGCACGTCGCGCAATGGCCAGGCCCAGTCCGTGTCCGGCGGCTGTCTGGCCGGGCGCCCTATAGAACGGCTCACCGAGCTGATTCAAGTATTCGGCGTTCACCCCCGGGCCGTGATCGCGCACGGTCACGACTATTTTCTCGCCATGGCGCAGCGCCTGCATTTCAATCGGCAGCCCGCCTGACGGATTAAAGCGCTGGGCATTGCGCAGCAGGTTGTCCACGGCGCGCTCGATCATGGTCGGCCAACCGGTGAGATTCAATTGCGGTTCGGTTTCCAGGTGCACGAGCTGCTCGGGCGAGCCCAACTGAGCGTCCTTTTGCAGCGTATTGAGCAACGCGTTGAGATCCACCTCTTCCGCGCTGGCGTTATCGGCATCGACCCGCGCCAACACCAGAATTTCACTGATCAATGCTTCGAGCCGGTCGCACTCACGGGTCAGGCGTGGCCAGAGTTTTTCCCGTTCTTCAGGCGTGGCCCGTTCGGCCAATGCCAGTGCAATACGCAGGCGTGCGAGGGGCGAGCGCAGTTCGTGGGAGACGTCCCGCAGCAATTGCCGCTGGCTGCCGATCAGGCTTTGCAGCCGCGCGCCCATGCGGTTGAAGTCGTTGGCCAGCACGCCGAATTCATCGCGGCGGTTGGCCAGTTTGACCAAGCTGTTCTGTTGATAGGTGGTTTGCCCCAAGTCATGCACCGCACCGCGCAAACGACTGAGCGGGCGGGTGATGGAAAAGGTCACCAGCAGGCTGAACAGCGTCAGCACCACCAGCGCAATGCCCAACGCACTCAAGGGCCAGAGCAGGCTTTCGCGGTGCCAGGCGTCGAGTTCCGGGTGGGGAATGCGGTAGATCAGCAGGTAGGTGTCGCCGGTTTTTTCGCTGGTGTATTCGTCGGTCAGGCGGCGCCATGGCAGGCGGCGGTCATCGTTGTTCTGTCGTGCTTCGAACGCCGCGGCACGGCGCGGGAAGGTGCCGCGGACTACCGGGTCGCCGCTTTCGTTGAGCACCTGAACGTCGATGTGATACTGGCGTTTGCGTTCCTGAAGAAGCTCCTGGGCCGCATCCTCGCCTTGGGCTTCGTAGGTTTGGGTCCATTGTTCAGCCAGGGTGTTGAGGCCCGGGTGGCGGCTGAGAATCCACGCATCTTGGTTGAGCATGTGCCCCAGCAAAATGGACAAGCCAGCAACCAGAGCGATGGCCAGCCAGAAGCTGGCCAGGATACGCCAGAACAATGAACGCACAGAAAGTCCTCAAGCAAACACCGATCAGTGTGGGAGCGGGCTTGCCCGCTCCCACATTAGATCAAAAACATAAGACCCAACGGTATTGAGCCGTTGGGTCCGGAGTTAACGCATTATTGCGCTTTTTGCGGTTGTTGCGCTTTCCAGGCCTTGAATTCGGCCCACTCGGCGCGTCGTTCAGCCTGCTTTTTCTGAATCTCGTCGAATTTCTTCTGTTGATCCGGTTTCAGCAAGTTGCGTACATCAGCCTCGGCTTTTTTGTGGTTCGCCGCCATTTCATCTTTCATGGCTTTCTGGTCGGCTGGCGACAGCTTTTCCAGATACTTGTCGACCACTTGCTTACGTTCATGCATCTGCTCGCCCATGATTTTGCGAATCTGCTCGCGCTGTTCGCGGCTCAGGTCCAGCTGGCTGTATGGGCCTTTACCGTGCGTCCCGTGCATCTGACCGCCGTGGCGCGGGCCATCCATCGGTCCATCCATCGGACCGGCGCCTTCAGGCATGGCCATGGCAACGGTTGGCAGGGCGGCAGCGAACATCAGAGCGATAAGGGTCTTGCGCATGGTGAATCTCCTTGTCTCATTCCCGGTACGTTCCGGATGAGTACAGATTACGGAGATCAAGGTCAGCGGCGGTCAGCGGAGCGTAAAGCTTTGGTAAACATGATTTTGAGACTTGCTGACAAACCTGTAGCAGCTGCCGAGCCTGCGAGGCTGCGCCCGGCGACGCAGTCGTCGTAGATTCTGGCAGCACAGACTGCCTGATTGAGCGAGATGCCTGATTTCACGACTGCTTCGCAGCTGAACGCAGCCTCGCAGGCTCGGCAGCTGCTGCAGCGGTTCAGAGGCTGTAGTAATAGCCGCGGCTGCGCAGCGCCACGATGCGCGGGCGGCCATCCGGGTGCGGGCCGATCTTCTTGCGCAGGTTGCTGACGTGCATGTCCAGGCTGCGGTCATACAGGGTCAGCTTGCGGCCGAGGGCGATTTGCGCGAGTTCCTGTTTGTCCAGTGGCTCGCCGGGTTGCTTGAGCAGGGCTTCAAGCAGACGGCTTTCGGAAACCGTCAGGGTCAGTTCTTTTTCATCGATGCTGACCACGCCGCGCACTGGGCTGAAACACAGGTCGCCCAGTTCCAGCTGGCTGGACACCGCCGCCGGATGACTGCGACGCAACACGGCGCGCAGGCGGGCGGTCAGTTCCCGTGGGTCGCAGGGTTTGGCCAGGTAATCGTCAGCGCCCAGTTCCAGGCCGAGGATACGGTCCAGCGGTTCGCCCCGGGCCGACAGCATCAGCACCGGCAAATCCGGGTGGTCGCTGCGCAACTGCTTGAGCAGTTCCAGGCCGCTGCCGTCGGGCAGCATCACATCCAGCACCACGGCGGCTGGCGAGGTCTCGGCCAGCGCACGGCGGGCGCTCTGGCCATCGTGGCAGGCGCGAACCTGAAAACCTTCCTGGCTCAGCCAACTGCTCAGGAGCTCACACAGCTCCTGATCATCATCAATTAGTAACAGCTCGCTCATGACTCACTCAATTTAGCCATTGTCGACGTTTTCGACTTGCACCACTGGCGAAGATACCGCAGAGCAGGGCCAATAGCGCTACCCCGGCGCCGATAACGAACCACTGCTGCTGATCCGTCAGCAAGCGCGGCAATGCACTGCCGGCCTGTGCTTCCTTGAGTTGCAGCTTCAGGCGCTGGTTCTCCTGGCGCAACCGGGTCAACAGGGCGCTTTCGCGTTCACCATCGGCACTCTGCAATTGTTTGCTCAGTTCTTCTCGTTGCCGCTCGCTCTCTTTCAAGCGTTGTTGCAACTCGTTGATCTGGCTGCCGGCGCTCAGGGACAAAGGCGTAGAGCCACCCTCGGCACTGTCTTCACCGTGGGCGGGGGCCATGATCGACAACGTGACCAACAACAGACACAACGGACCTTTGCGCATCGCGACTCCTGATTCCAATACGAGTATTGGGAAGTTGTCGGCCGGCAAACGAGAATAATGAGCGATTGAGAACGCGATGAACCGATAAGGTTCATCGCGTAGGGGGGGCGTTATGGCAGGACTTGCTTGAACGGCTTGACCAGAACGTTGGCGTAGACGCCTGCGGCGATGTACGGATCGGCATCGGCCCAGGCTTGTGCCGCGCTCAGGGACTCGAATTCGGCGACGATCAGGCTGCCGGTGAAACCCGCTGCGCCCGGATCATTGCTGTCGACAGCCGGATGTGGACCGGCCAGAACGATGCGGCCTTCACCCTTGAGCACTTGCAGACGCTCAAGGTGCGCAGGCCGTGCGGCCAGGCGGGCTTCCAGGGAGTTGGCGACGTCTGTGGCAATGATTGCGTAAAGCATGTCAGTCCTCGGTTTTTGGCGATGTGGTATCGGCGTCATGCAGGTGACGGGACAGGTAGATGCCCTGGCCGATCAGGAACAGCAAAGTCATGCCCAGGCTGCCGAAGACCTTGAAGTCGACCCAGTAGCTCTGGAAGGTGAACGCCACGAACAGGTTGGCGGCACCACAAAACACGAAAAACACGATCCAGGCGATGTTCAGGCGCGTCCAGACCGGATCCGGCAAGGTCAGGGCGTGGCCCATGATGCGCTTGATCAGCAGGCGGTCACCGATGAAGTGGCTGCCGATGAAACCCAGGGCGAACAGCCAGTTGACCACCGGCGCTTTCCACTTGAGGAAGGTTTCGCTGTGGAAGGCCAGGGTCAGGCTACCGAAGACCAGGCAGGCGATAAGGGTCAGCCACTGGCTCTTCTCCAGCTTGCGCTGTTTGATGAACAGCGTGCCGTAGACCACCAGCGAACTGATGATCAGCATCGCGGTGGCGCTGTAAATACCGCCTACAGTTATCTCGTGGCCGGCGATGTCGACGACCCGTGGATCGATTTTGAAAACGATGAAAAACAGCAGGAGCGGGATGAAATCGATGAATTGTTTCACAGTGGCAGCCAGAAGCAGGATGTGGCGGCATAATAACAAACATATGGGCGCGCGATAGCGCCAGCTGATTTGAGGTTACAAAGCCCTGTGAATGTTGATTTGCACTGCCATAGCACGGCCTCCGATGGCGCCCTGGCGCCTGCGGTACTGGTTGCGCGTGCGTTCGAGAAAGGCGTGCGAGTCCTGGCCTTGACCGATCACGATACCCTCGAAGGCATCGCTGAAGCCCGCGAAGCGGCGAACGCGCTGGGCATGCAACTGGTCAATGGCGTCGAATTGTCCTGCACCTGGGGCGGGGCGACCATTCATGTGCTGGGCTACGGTTTCGACGTCAATGCCGCGCCGTTGGTCGAAGCGATTGCCAAATTGCACGATGGCCGCTGGCTACGGTCCGAAGAAATAAGCCGCAAACTAGCGCTCAAGGGCATGCCCGGCGCGCTGGAAGGCGCCCGGCAGATCCAGCAGGAACTGGGCGACAGCGGCAACGCACCGGCCCGGCCGCACTTTGCCGACTGGATGGTGCGCGAAGGTTTGGTAAAGGATCGCGCTGAAGCGTTTCGCAAATGGCTGGGCGCCGGCAAGCTGGGAGACGTCAAGCAGCACTGGCCGACATTGGAAGAAACCGTCGAAACCCTGCGCGCGGCCAAGGCCTGGGTCAGCCTGGCTCACCCTTGGCATTACGAATTCACTCGCAGCAAACGTCGCCGCCTGATTGCCGACTATATTCAAGCAGGGGGCCACGCGATCGAAGTGGTCAATGGTCACCAACCCGCCGAACAGGTGGGCAGCCTGGCCATTCTGGCCCGCGAGTTCGGTCTGCTGGTCAGCGCCGGCAGCGATTTTCATGGCCCCGGCGGGTGGTCGGAAATCGGTGAGTACCGCCCGCTCCCGGAGGATCTGCCACCCCTGTGGTGCCGATTCAAACATGACCCAGTTATTGCCGCCGTCTGAACAGGTAGAGAATGTGAGTCAATTTTTCCAGATTCATCCGGAAAACCCGCAAGCGCGCCTGATCAAACAGGCAGTCGAGATCATCCGCAAAGGCGGGGTGGTGATTTACCCCACAGACTCTTCCTACGCCATAGGTTGCCAGATCGGCGACAAAGAGGCCGTGGAACGGGTGCGCCGATTGCGCGGGCTGGATGAAAAGCACAACTTTGCATTGATCTGCAGCGACCTGTCGCAACTGGGCCTGTTCGCCAAGATCGACACCGGCACCTTCCGCATTCTCAAGGCGCACTTGCCGGGGCCGTATACCTTCATTCTCAACGCCACCCGCGAAGTCCCGCGGCTGTTGTTGCACCCGAAAAAACGCACCATCGGCCTGCGAGTGCCGAGCCATCCCATCGCTTTGGCGCTGCTGGACCAACTCGGCGAGCCGTTGATGAGCGTGAGCCTGATCATGCCCGGTGAAACCGACCCGATGTTTGATCCCTACGAAATGCGCCAATTGCTTGAGCATCAGGTCGATCTGATCATCGACGGCGGCTTCGGCGGGATCAAGGCTTCCACGGTGATCAACCTCGCCGATGGCGAGCCGGAAGTGATCCGTGTCGGGTGCGGCGATCCTGCGCCGTTCATGGCCGAGGCATAGATGTCAGCAGTAGAACCCGTCGACAGTCAGGCCGGAGCCCAGCAAGAGCTGCCCTTCGCCATGGTCTATGGCCAGGCGGTCATGGAAATGCCGCTGGACCTGTACATTCCACCGGATGCGCTGGAAGTCTTTCTCGAGGCCTTCGAAGGCCCGCTCGACCTGCTGCTGTACCTGATCCGCAAACAGAACATCAACATCCTCGACATCCCGGTGGCGGAAATCACCCGCCAGTACATGGGCTACGTCGAGCTGATGCAGTCGGTGCGCCTGGAGTTGGCGGCCGAATATCTGGTGATGGCCGCAATGCTCGCCGAGATCAAGTCGCGGATGCTGCTGCCGCGGGCCGAAACCGTCGAAGACGAGGAAGACGACCCGCGCGCCGAACTGATCCGTCGCTTGCAGGAGTACGAGCGGTTCAAGGCTGCCGCCGAAGGCATCGACGGCCTGAGCCGCGTCGGTCGCGACGTGGTGGTGCCCAAGCTCGATGCACCGGAGGCCCGGGCGCGCAAGCTGTTGCCGGATGTGCGCTTGTCAGAGCTGTTGATGTCGATGGCCGAGGTGCTGCGCCGAGGCGACATGTTCGAAAGCCATCAGGTCAGCCGCGAAGCCCTGTCCACCCGCGAGCGCATGAGCGATGTGCTGGAACGGCTCAAGGGCGGCGGCTTTGTGCCGTTTGTCGAACTGTTCACCGCTGAAGAAGGGCGCTTGGGGGTTGTCGTGACGTTCATGGCGATTCTCGAACTGGTCAAGGAATCCTTGGTCGAGTTGGTGCAGAATGAGCCGTTCGCCGCGATCCATGTGCGAGCCCGAGCCGAATAACGAGTTTAATCATGAACCTGAGTGAACCCCGCGAGCTGGCGCCATTGCTTGAAGCCTTTCTGTTGGCCTCGGGAAAGCCGCAATCCCTGGAACGTCTGTTCGAACTCTTCGAAGAAGCCGAGCGCCCGGACCCGGCGGTTTTCAAGAAAGCCCTGACCATCCTGGGTAAATCCTGCGATGGCCGTGCGTATGAGCTGAAGGAAGTCGCTTCCGGTTATCGTCTGCAAATCCGCGAAAAGTTTTCGCCGTGGGTCGGGCGTTTGTGGGAAGAGCGGCCGCAGCGTTACTCGCGGGCCATGCTCGAAACCATCGCGCTGATCGCCTATCGGCAGCCGATCACCCGCGGCGAAATTGAAGATGTGCGGGGTGTGGCGGTCAACAGCCAGATCGTCAAGACACTGATGGAGCGCGAGTGGATTCGCATCGTCGGTTACCGCGACGTGCCGGGCAAACCGGCCATGTTCGCCACCACCAAGGCGTTTCTCGATCACTTCAACCTGAAAAACCTCGACGACCTGCCGCCGTTGGCGGAGCTGCGTGAACTGGAACCCGACCCGGTGCTCGATTTCGACGACGCGCCGGTACCGGCTGCGTTGCAAGAATTGGCCGATGCCAGCGCCGAGCCGGAAGAACCTAAAGAGGAGACCAGTTTCCATACGCTGCTGCTGGAACTGGATAGCATGGAAGAGGGGATCAAGACCGACTTCGATGATTTACTCCGCGATGGCGTAGCGCCTGAGTTTGATTCGGAGCAGCCCGACATCGAGCCGGAACCTGAAGTTTTGCAGATCGAGCCTGAGCCGGAAATTGAGCCGGACCAAGACGACGACATCCTCGGCGTGGCCGAAGCCCGTGAAAAACTCCTGGCTGCCGTTGCCGCGCTGGAGCAACCGAAACCCGAGCCCGAATTAAGCGACGAAGAAGCCGAAGCCCTGGCTCTGGCCGAAGCCATCGAAGCCGAACGCCGCGAATTCGAAGACTGAAGCGTCAAAAGATCGCAGCCTGCGGCAGCCCGTACAGAGGAACGCATTCCAATGTAGGAGCTGCCGCAGGCTGCGATCTTTTAATCTTGCTCTTAACAGACAGCACCACCGATCGGCGGAAAAGCAAATAACCTTGCCCTGATCAGCTAGTCTCTGATGCGCAAACGCCTGCATGCGCGTATGATTCGCGACCCTTCGGCGATCCCTTCGCCCAAGTACCCAGTTTTCAGAACACACCGGGAGGTGCCCAGATGAGTATCAAAGACCAGAAAGACGACCAGGAAATCGGCCCAGCAGGCGAAAAGCTGCAGAAAGTCCTCGCCCGTATCGGCGTCGGCTCGCGCCGTGACGTGGAAGCCTGGATCAGCCACGGCCGCATCAAGGTCAATGGCAAAGACGCCACCCTTGGTCAGCGCGTCGACATGCACGACGCCATCACCATCGATGGCAAGGTGATCAAGCGCGAAGAGGCCGCCGAGTCGGTCCGCCGCGTGATCATGTACAACAAGCCCGATGGCGAGATCTGCACCCGTGTCGACCCGGAAGGTCGTCCGACCGTGTTCGACAAGATGCCAAAGCCGAAAGAAGGCCGCTGGATCAACATCGGTCGTCTGGACATCAACACCACCGGTTTGCTGATGTTCACCACCGACGGTGAGCTGGCCAACCGCCTGATGCATCCTTCCTACGAGATGGACCGTGAATACGCGGTGCGTGTGCGTGGCGAAGTCGATGACGAGATGATCGAGCGTTTGAAGGCTGGCGTGGTCCTGGAAGATGGCCCGGCGAAGTTCACCGACATCAAACAGGCGCCAGGTGGTGAAGGTTTCAACCACTGGTATCACTGCGTGGTGATGGAAGGCCGTAACCGCGAAGTTCGTCGCCTGTGGGAATCCCAGGGGCTGGTGGTCAGCCGTCTGAAGCGCGTGCGTTTCGGTCCGGTGTTCCTCAACTCCGACCTGCCGATGGGCCGCTGGCGCGAAATGAGCCAGTACGAAGTCGACATCCTGAGTGCCGAGGTTGGTCTGACGCCGGTCGCCATGCCGCAGATGAACGCCAAGAGCAAAGACAAGCTTGACCGGATGCAGCGCAAGTCGTCGCGGCCTATGGCCAAGACCGAGCGTGTACGCACCTTGCGTCCCGCCACTGGTGCTGCCACCGCACCTGCCGCGCCTCGTGCCAGCCGCGAGCCGCAGATCGAAGGCGAGCGTCCAGGTCGCAAGCCGGCCGCCCGTCAGGATGGTGAGCGCGGTCCGCGTACGCCGCGTCCGGCCAATGGCCGTACCGAGCGTGGCGAAGGTCGTGGTACGCCGGTTGCGGATCGTCCAGCCGACACCAAGCGTCCGGCCAAGCCGGCGTCGAAGCGTCCTGGCATCAGCCTGGTCGACGGTGACAAGCCGTCGGGCAAGCGCCGTGGCGCACCGGCCGGTTCGGGCCAGCGTCCTGGTTTTGGCCGTCGCAAGCCTGAGTAATCGGTAAGCGCTTCATAAAAAACGCCAACCCTCGGGTTGGCGTTTTTTTGTGCCTGGCTTTAGCCCTCTAGCGTTCTTGAGGACGCCATCGCGGGCAAGACCGCTCCTACCGGGAAATGAGTTTGCATGGGCGAACGGTGTTCAAAATGTGGGAGCGAGCCTGCTCGCGATAGCGCCAGTCGCCGCACCCCGGACGCCTATGTGGAAACCCGAATTTACGCTCCGTAAAGAAAACCTTACGAATTACACCGTGTTTCCCTCTGAATTCACCGCTCCCCGAATACTGTAAAAAATCGCTTACGCCTCGACGCCTTCTTTACTCCTCCCAACCCTCTAGCCCGCTTGTTTCCTCGGCCCCAGCAAGGTGTTATGCGCGCCATGCCTGTCGTGCAGGTGCATAACAAAAAGGAGGCGCAATGAACGCCGCAATCCGTTTTCATTTCTCCATCCGGGATGGTTTTTCTGTCGTCCCCGTCAAGGATCCGCAAGGGTCTGACCCCGTATTTGCAGCCGCCCGAGTCGCTCGGGGCGGATACAGGCAATCCCGGCCATAGACACGCTTGTCCAGCGGGTCTGGCAGCAGGGGGTTAGCGGTGTACAATGCGCGCGTTTTACCTGTGACCTCCTGTGCATCTGCGCAAACCTCAAGGCTATCCGCCTTGTTCACTCCGCCGCGTCACGAGCGTGTCGGGTTCGATTTCGTCACAGATAAAAACAAACAGGTGACGCATGACCGTTGTAAATACGCTGAACTCCTGGTGCCTGCGCTGGGGTTTGATCGGTGCCGCTTAACGCATTTCTTGAGCAGCAACGTCTTCTGAACATCATCAAACCTTGCGTGAGACCCTTTTCATGAGTGGACAAAACTCGCATTCAGGCGAGCTGAAACGCGGCCTGAAAAATCGCCACATTCAACTGATCGCCCTCGGTGGCGCGATCGGTACCGGTTTGTTCCTCGGCTCGGCCGGGGTCCTGAAATCCGCCGGGCCGTCGATGATTCTCGGCTACGCCATTTGCGGCTTCATTGCCTTCATGATCATGCGCCAACTGGGCGAAATGATCGTCGAAGAGCCGGTGGCCGGTTCCTTCAGCCACTTCGCGCACAAATACTGGGGCGGTTTCGCCGGTTTCCTGTCGGGCTGGAACTGCTGGATCCTGTACATCCTCGTGGGCATGTCCGAGCTGACCGCCGTCGGCAAGTACATCCACTACTGGGCGCCGGACATCCCGACCTGGGCCACGGCGGCAGCGTTCTTCGTGCTGATCAACGCGATCAACCTGGCCAACGTCAAAGTGTTTGGCGAGGCCGAATTCTGGTTCGCGATCATCAAGGTCGTGGCGATTGTCGGCATGATCGGCCTGGGCAGCTATTTGCTGGTCAGCGGTAACGGCGGCCCGCAAGCCTCGGTGAGCAACCTGTGGTCCCACGGTGGTTTCTTCCCGAACGGTGTCAGCGGCCTGGTGATGGCCATGGCGATCATCATGTTCTCTTTCGGCGGCCTGGAAATGCTCGGTTTCACCGCCGCTGAAGCCGACAAGCCGAAAACCGTGATCCCGAAAGCCATCAACCAGGTGATCTACCGGATCCTGATTTTCTACATCGGTGCCCTGGTGATCCTGCTGTCGCTGACCCCATGGGACAGCCTGCTGACCACGCTGAACGCCTCCGGTGATTCCTACAGCGGCAGCCCGTTCGTGCAGGTGTTCTCGATGCTGGGCAGCAACACCGCTGCGCACATCCTCAACTTTGTGGTCCTGACCGCGGCATTGTCGGTGTACAACAGCGGCACCTACTGCAACAGCCGCATGCTGCTGGGCATGGCCGAGCAGGGCGATGCGCCGAAAGCACTGGGGAAAATCGACAAGCGCGGCGTGCCGGTGCGGTCGATCCTGGCTTCGGCAGCGGTGACGTTGATTGCCGTTCTGCTGAACTACCTGATCCCGCAACACGCGCTGGAACTGTTGATGTCGCTGGTGGTTGCCACTCTGGTGATCAACTGGGCGATGATCAGCTTCTCGCACTTCAAGTTCCGCCAGCACATGAACAAAACCAAGCAAACGCCGTTGTTCAAGGCCTTGTGGTACCCGTACGGGAACTACGTCTGCCTGGCGTTCGTGGTGTTCATCCTTGGCGTGATGCTGTTGATCCCGGGGATCCAGATCTCGGTGTACGCGATTCCGGTATGGGTCGTGTTCATGTGGGTTTGCTACGGCATCAAGAACAAGCGCACTGCTCAGCGTGCGTTGCAGGCCGCGACGGAGTAACTCCGCCAGAAACAACAAACCCGGCCTAGTGCCGGGTTTGTTGTTTCTGCGTCTGGCGCATCGTAGGAGCTGCCGAAGGCTGCGATCTTTTGACTTTTCTTTTCAAAGCCAGGATCAAAAAATCGCAACCTTGGGCAGCTCCTACAGTGTTCGATCGGCAGTCAGTCCATCATTCGCGTTATCCTGCACGCTCTGAATACGGACGCTTTTCCATGCTGGTGATTTCCAACAACGTGCACCTGCCGGATGCCGAGATCGAGTTGACGGCCATTCGCGCCCAGGGCGCCGGTGGGCAGAACGTCAACAAGGTGTCGAGCGCCGTGCACCTGCGCTTCGACATTCCGGCCTCGTCGTTGCCCGAGTTCTACAAGGAACGGCTGCTGGCGCTGCGCGATAGTCGTATCACCAGCGATGGCGTGCTGATCATCAAGGCCCAGCAATACCGGACCCAGGAGCAGAACCGCGCCGACGCCCTCGAGCGTCTGGTCGAGCTGATACAGAGCGCCACCAAGGTCGAAAAGAAACGTCGCCCGACCAAGCCGACCCTCGGTTCGAAAACCCGTCGGCTCGAATCCAAGAGCAAGCGCGGCAACATCAAGGCCGGGCGCGGCAAGGTCGATTTCTAACGCGTGTCCCGCGTTTCACGCTGTTTCGGCGCCTGCCGGTACAAGTACACGCTGAGCGCCAGGCCGCTGAGTGCGGCGAGCGCGGCGAACAGGAAGATCGACGCAAAGCCGAACCCGGCGGCAATCGCACCGGCCAGCGGTCCGGTGATCCCCAGTGACAAATCGATGAACAGTGAGTAAGCACCCACCGCCGCGCCACGGCTGGAGGCCGGCACGAGGTTGACCGCTTCAACGCCCAGCGCCGGGAACACCAGTGAGAAACCGAAACCGCTCAATGCCGCGCCTGCCAGCGCCCAGTGCGCGTCCGGTGCCAGCCACAGCAGCAACAGGCCCAGGGTTTCCACCGACAAACAAGCAATCGCCACCCGGAAACCGCCGAGGCGGTTGATCAGGTTGCCGAACAACAGGCGCGCGCCGATGAAGCTGGCACCGAACAGGCTCAGGCACAGCACGGCGTTGTCCCACTGCTGGGTGGCGTAATACAGGGTGATGAACGTGGCGATGGTGCCGAAACCAATCGAACCCAACGCCAGGCCACAGCCGTGTGGCAGCACGCGGCCGAGCACATGCATGAACGGCAAACGCTCACCGACAACGATCGGCGCGGCGGTTTTCGGCCAGGCCAGCAGCAGGCCCAGCACGGCCAGCAGCACGATGCTCACGCCCATGCTCCACAAACCCATTTGATTGACCAGCAGCACGCCCAGCGGCGCGCCGACCGCCAGTGCGCCGTAACTGGCGATGCCGTTCCACGAAATGACCTTGGCGGTATTCGCCGCGCCGACCCGGCCGATGCCCCAACCAATCGAACCGGAACCCACCAGGCTTTCCGCGCTGCCCAACACCAGGCGACCGATCAGCAGGCTGATCAGGCTGAGCATCGGCAGGCTTTGGGTCCAGGCTGAAATCAGCATGAACACACCACTCAGACCGCAACCGGCGAGGCCGTACATGACCGCCAGTTTGCTGCCTTTGTTGTCGATGATTTTCCCGGCGTACGGGCGGCTGAGCAGGGTGGCCAGGTATTGCACGCTGATCACCAGGCCGGCGATCACCGCACCGAAGCCCAGGTCGCTATGGACATAACCGGGCAATACGGCGAGCGGGATGCCAATGTTCAGGTAGCCGATGAAGGTAAAAAGGACGATGGATACAACTTGCAGCGTGACCGCCAGGGGGCGCTGGTTTTCAGACATGGGTAAAGGTCCACGGTAAAGCAGGATAGATAGGCTGCTTATGATAGCGGTGCTGGTTGTCGTGGGTTGTGAAAAAGTAAAACTATTTGCCGGGCGGCGTCATTCGGGCTTGGCAGGGGCCACCAGTTGCGTGGTCACCAGTGCGGCCAAAGCATTTTCTTCGGTGCCGAAACGTTCGAGCAAAGCGGCCTGTTTCTCGGGGGAGAGGCGATTCCAGATCTCGATCATTTTTTCGGCGGTGCCGATCAGGACGCTGGCCTGGGCTTCGCTAAATTCATCGGTCATGGTCAAGGGCTCAATTCAGGCAGTGTGGAAAGCGCATGTTAGCGCTTTCCACACGGTCTGTACGGCAGGTGTTTCAGTCTTCGCTGTCAGCCTTGCGGCTGTCAGGTGCTTCTTTGGGCTCGGGCTGCTGGGCGCCGGCTTGTTGCGTGGTCGTCTGCTCAGGTACGTGCAGGCTTGGGAAGGGGAGATTAGGAATCTCGTGCATGGTTGCGCTCCTCGCTAAGTCTGTTGATAGATCTGGTAGATCCGCGCTTTTAAAAAAGCCTGGGCAGGATACAGCAGTAAAAATGACAATCGGACTTTTATATCCGTTTGTTTCGACGGATGGGGTTGTATAGACAGGTTTGTTTCAGAAAAGCAAAGATCGCAGCCTGCGGCAGCTCCTACATGGAATCGGTGTTAATCCTGTAGGAGCTGCCGCAGGCTGCGATCTTTTAAGCGGGGTGATGTTGACTGATAGACCGCTATCGCCAGCAGGCTGGCTCCCACAAGAGGTGTCGCAGTGTTTCAGGCTATTTGCAGACGTTGGCAATCGCCTCGGCCAGTAAATCCAGGCGTGTGGCGTCGATGCCCGCAACGTTGGCCCGTCCCGAGCTGACCATGTACACGCTGTGATGGTCGCGCAGATTTTTCACCTGCTCCGGCGATAGGCCGGTGTAGGAGAACATCCCTCGCTGCTCGCCAATGTGCGCAAATCGCTCGCGCAAACCGTGGGGTTCGAGCGCTTCCAACAGGCCGCTGCGCAGTTGGGCGATCCGCAGGCGCATGGTTTCCACTTCATCGGCCCAAAGGCTTTTCAGCTCCGGGTCGCCGAGGATGGTTGCCACCACAGCAGCACCGTGGTCCGGCGGCGTCGACCACAAGTTGCGGGCAATGTTGGCCAGTTGACTGCGGATGTCGATGAGTTTGTCGGCGGTTTTGGCGCAGACGATCAACGCACCGGTGCGGTCGCGGTACAAGCCGAAGTTCTTCGAGCAGGAACTGGTGATCAGCACTTCCGGCAACTCGGCGGCGAACAACCGGGTCGACCAGGCATCCTGCTCCAGCCCATCGCCGAAGCCCTGGTAGGCGAAGTCGATCAGCGGCAGCAGTTCGCGTTTGCGCACAACCTCCAGCACACGGCGCCAATCCTCGTGGGACAGATCGAACCCGGTTGGGTTATGGCAGCAGGCGTGCAGCAACACCACGTCGCCCTTGGGCGCTTCGTTGAGTGCGGCGAGCATGCCGTCAATGTCGAGCCGGTTGTCACTGCCCACGTACGGGTAGTGGCTGACCCTGACCTTGGCGGCCGCGAAAATCGTTTCGTGGATCGGCCAGGTCGGATTGCTCAACCACACGCCACGGCCCGGCAGGCACTGAGCGATGAAGTCTGCACTGAGGCGCAAGGCTCCGGTGCCACCCGGTGTCTGGGTAGCGCCGGCGCGTTGCTCGGCGATCAGTTTTGAGTCGGCACCGAGTACCAGCTCATTGATTGCTTTGCCGAACGCCGGCTCGCCGTGACCGCCGATGTAAGTCTTGGTGGTTTGACGCTCCACCAGACGTGCTTCGGCGAGCTTCACCGACTGCGGAATCGGCGTCAGGCCCTGGGCGTCCTTATAGACGCCCACACCGAGGTCGAACTTGCGTGGGTTCGGGTCCTGCGCATAAGCCTCCATCAGGCCCAGGATCGGGTCGCCGGGCACGCGGCCAATGGCGTCGAAGTGCATTACTTGCGGCCCTCGGCGTCCTTGGCAACGATGTCAGTGCGCGCGGCCATGATGAAGTCGTTGCGGTGCAGACCTTTGATGGAGTGGCTCCACCAGGTCACGGTGACTTTGCCCCACTCGGTCAGCAGGCCCGGGTGGTGACCTTCGGCCTCGGAGATTTCACCAACAGCGTTGGTGAACGCCAGCGCGTGTTTGAAGTTCTTGAACAGGAAAATCTTTTCCAGCTGCATGATGCCGTCGCGAACTTCGATGTTCCAATCCGGGATCTGTTTGATCAGGATCGGCAGTTCTTCGTCGCTGACTTGTGGAGCATCGGCGCGGCAGGCTTCGCAATGGGCTTGGGTGAGAGCGGTCATGATGTGTTCCTGAAATCGAATGTTGGAAAATCGGCCGTCAGGCACACCACGCTAATGCATCGCGTGGGTTTCTGACAGGCTCACTTGATTCTAAAAGCGGCGGATCACGCGGCTTTTGGTTTAGGCGGAAATTTCGGTGCGTGCAGCCCCATCTGCATGGCTTGCTTGACCATGCCCATGATGTCTTCGTGGGCGAGGTCGAACAGGCGCTTGAGATTGGGCAGCGCGAAATACACGGGTTGCAGAATGTCGATGCGGTAGGGGGTGCGCATGCATTCCAGCGGGTCGAAGGCTTGATGCTCAGGCTCATCCGACAGGCAATACACGGTCTCTTTCGGTGAGGACAGGATGCCGCCGCCGTAGATGCGTTGGCCTTGCGGCGTGTCGACCAGGCCGAATTCAATGGTCATCCAATACAGGCGCGCGAGGTACACGCGTTCTTCCTTGCTCGCTTGCAGGCCGAGTTTGCCGTAGGTGTGGGTGAATTCGGCGAACCATGGATTGGTCAGCAGCGGGCAGTGGCCGAAGATCTCGTGGAAAATGTCCGGCTCTTGCAGGTAATCCAGCTCTTCGCGGGTACGAATAAACGTAGCCACTGGAAACTGCTTGCTGGCGAGCAATTCGAAAAAGGTCTGGAAGGGAATCAGCGCCGGTACGCGAGCAACCTGCCAACCGGTGGTTTCACCGAGGACCTTGTTGATCTCGCCCAGTTGCGGAATGCGGTCGTGGGGCAGACCGAGTTTTTCGATACCGTCCAGGTATTCCTGGCACGCACGTCCTTCGATCACCTTCAGTTGGCGAGTAATCAGCGTGTTCCACACCGCGTGTTCTTCGGCGGGGTAGTCGATAAAACCTTGCGCATCGGGCTCGCGAGCCACGTATTGCGTCTGCTTCATGCTGCTCTCCTGCTAGGGGATTCGTTCTTGTTATGTGCTGCTATGGACCTAGGAATACCCCAAGGATTGCGTTGTTGCAGCAGGGGG
This sequence comes from Pseudomonas azerbaijanoccidentalis, assembly GCF_019145495.1. Lineage (GTDB taxonomy): Bacteria > Pseudomonadota > Gammaproteobacteria > Pseudomonadales > Pseudomonadaceae > Aquipseudomonas > Aquipseudomonas azerbaijanoccidentalis. The sequence goes on from NZ_JAHSTU010000003.1 coordinate 98,081, forward strand.
CTCGAGCCGTACGTAGGAAAATTCCCCGTTATTCGTAAAGTTTTCGTTACGAATCGACGGCTGGCGCGTAGTTGTTGAGATTTCCGGGTTTGAAAAGCGTCATGACTGTCACATAATCTTGACGACTATCTGCGTGTCTCGACAGAAAAGTCGGGCAAAACTTGTGGGAGCCAGCCTGCTGGCGATAGCGGCGTGTCATTCAACATTCATATTGCCTGATGCGATGCCATCGCCAGCAGGCCGGCTCTCACAGGTCAATCATCGTTTATCAGGTCTTTTATATGCGTATCAAAGTCCACTGCCAGAACCGCATCGGCATCCTGCGCGACATTCTCAACTTGTTGGTGGAGTACGGCATCAACGTGGCGCGCGGTGAGGTGGGTGGTGAGCATGGCAACGCGATCTATCTGCATTGCCCCAACCTGATCAATATTCAGTTCCAGGCATTGCGTCCGAAATTCGAAGCGATTGGCGGGGTATTTGGCGTCAAGCGTGTAGGGCTGATGCCCAGCGAGCGTCGGCACATGGAACTCAATGCACTGCTTGGGGCCCTGGAGTTTCCGGTGTTGTCGATCGACATGGGCGGCTCCATCGTCGCGGCCAACCGTGCGGCGGCGCAGTTGCTGGGTGTGCGGGTCGATGAAGTCCCGGGGATTCCACTGTCGCGTTACGCTGAGGATTTCGACTTGCCGGAACTGGTGCGCGCCAGCAAGTCGCGAATCAACGGGCTGCGGGTCAAGGTCAAGGGCGATGTGTTTTTGGCCGACATCGCGCCGCTGCAATCGGAGCATGACGACAGCGAAGCCATGGCCGGTGCCGTGCTCACGCTGCACCGCGCCGACCGGGTGGGCGAGCGCATCTACAACGTGCGCAAGCAGGAGTTGCGCGGCTTCGACAGTATCTTCCAGAGCTCGAAAGTCATGGCCGCGGTGGTACGTGAGGCGCGGCGCATGGCGCCACTCGATGCACCGCTATTGATAGAAGGGGAAACCGGTACCGGCAAAGAACTGTTGGCACGCGCTTGCCACTTGGCCAGCCCGCGCGGGCAGTCGCCGTTGATGGCGCTTAACTGTGCCGGCTTGCCCGAGTCCATGGCCGAGACCGAACTGTTCGGCTACGGCCCGGGTGCTTTCGAAGGGGCGCGGGCGGAAGGCAAGCTCGGTCTGCTGGAATTGACGGCGGGCGGTACGTTGTTTCTCGATGGCGTCGGCGAAATGAGCCCGCGTTTGCAGGTGAAGTTGCTGCGTTTCCTGCAGGACGGTTGCTTCCGTCGCGTAGGCAGCGATGAAGAGGTCTACCTCGACGTGCGGGTGATTTGCGCGACTCAGGTCGATCTGTCCGAACTCTGCGCACGTGGCGAGTTTCGCCAGGACCTCTATCACCGCTTGAACGTATTGTCACTGCACATTCCGCCACTGCGCGAATGCCTCGACGGGTTGCCGCCGCTGGTGGAGCACTTCCTCGATCAGGCCAGTCGGCAGATCGGTTGCCCGTTGCCGAAACTGGCCCCGGCGGCCATGGATCGGCTCAGTCACTATCATTGGCCGGGTAACGTGCGGCAGCTGGAAAACGTACTCTTCCAGGCGGTTTCCTTGTGCGATGGCGGCATGGTCAAGGCCGAGCACATTCGTTTGCCGGATTACGGCGTGCGTCAGCCGCTTGGCGATTTTTCGCTGGAGGGCGGGCTGGACGAGATTGTCGGGCGCTTCGAAAAGGCTGTGCTGGAACGGTTGTATTCCGAGCACCCAAGCAGCCGGCAACTGGGCAAGCGCCTCGGTGTTTCGCATACCACCATCGCCAACAAATTGCGTGATTACGAGGTGGGCAAAGACATTTCCTGAGATCAAAAGATCGCAGCCTTCGGCAGCTCCTACAGGTTGGACGCCAATCCCCTGTAGGAGCTGCCGAAGGCTGCGATCTTTTGTTCCGTTGCCGCGAAGCGGCATAACACCGCCGGTTTTTCGTCTCCGATTCAAATCCACTGATCCCCTCTGAATCCTTCAAGTCCTTTGTTTGCCGGGTCTCGCACCGCCAAAACCAAGTTGGTCTACAAATTGCTTATGCCTCGTCAGTACAGCAGTGGGCGGCAAACGTCCGGCAGGCAGAGGAAAGATTGTGGACAAGTACCTTTATGTGGCAATGACCGGCGCCAGCCAGAATGCACTGGCGCAAAAGGCTCATGCCAACAACCTCGCGAACATCTCCACCAACGGCTTCCAGAAAGACCTGGAGCAGGCGCGTTCGATGCCGGTGTTCGGCGACAGCTTTCCGGCGCGTGCGTTTGCCATGTCCGAACGCCCGGCCACCGACTTCTCTCCCGGCTCGCTGGTACAGACCGGCCGCGACCTCGATGTCGCCGTGCAGGGCAACGGTTGGCTGGCGGTGCAGAACCCTGATGGTGGCGAAAGCTACGTGCGCACCGGCAGCCTGGTGGTCGACGCCTTGGGCGTGCTGCGTGCCGGCAACGGCATGCCGGTGATCGGCAACGGCGGCCCGATTGCCGTGCCGCCCGAGCAGCAGATCGAAGTGGGCGAAGACGGCACCATCAGCATTCGTGCGATGGGCGAAGGGCCTCGCGTGATGGCTGAAGTCGACCGCATCAAGCTGGTCAACCCGGACATCAAGAACATGACCAAGGGCCTGGACGGTTCGATCCACACCAAGGACGGCAAGCCGGCGCAAGCCGATGCCGACGTCAAACTGGTGTCCGGTTTTCTTGAGTCGAGCAACGTCAACGCCGTGGACGAGATGACCTCGGTGCTGGCCTTGTCGAAGCAGTTCGAGCTGCACATCAAGATGATGAACACCGCCAAAGAAGACGACCAGGCCATGGCTCGGGTCTTGCAGATCAGCTAATTATCAGAACGTCGCGCCGTAAAACAGGCGCACGAGGAGAATCGAATGCTTCCGGCTCTATGGGTTGCCAAAACCGGTCTGTCCGCCCAGGACACCAACCTGACCACCATTTCCAACAACCTGGCGAACGTGTCGACCACGGGTTTCAAACGTGACCGCGCCGAGTTCCAGGACTTGCTCTACCAGATCAAGCGTCAGCCAGGCGCCCAGTCGACCCAGGACAGCGAACTGCCGTCCGGTCTGCAATTGGGTACGGGTGTGCGCATCGTCGGCACCCAGAAAAACTTCAACGCCGGCAGCCTGCAAACCACCGAGCAGCCGCTGGACATGGCCATCGACGGTCGCGGTTTCTTCCAGATCCTGCAACCAGACGGCACCACGTCCTACACCCGTGACGGTACTTTCCACCTGGACTCCAACGGCCAGATCGTCAACGCCAGCGGCTTCGCTCTGGAGCCGGCGATTGTCATCCCGAACGACGCCCAGACGTTCACCGTGGGCAAGGACGGCACCGTGTCCATCACCGTGGCCGGCAACCCGGCTTCCCAGGTGATCGGCAACCTGCAAACCGCCGACTTCATCAACCCGGCCGGTCTGCAAGCGGTCGGTAACAACCTGTTCCTGGAAACCGCTGCCAGTGGTGCACCGCAAGTCGGAACGCCGGGCCTGGCCGGTTTCGGTACCACGCTGCAGAACACCCTGGAAACTTCCAACGTCAGCACCGTTGAAGAGATGGTCAACATGATCACCACTCAGCGCGCCTACGAGATGAACTCCAAGGTGATCTCCACCGCCGACCAGATGCTCTCGTTCGTAACGCAGAATCTGTAATCAAGTCTATGAGGCGGTCATGCGACCGCCTGCAGCACCGTGAGGTAAGGGTCATGAATCGCTTCGTTTCTGTTCTGGCATTGAGTGGGATCACCGTGCTCGCCGGCTGTGTCGGTCCGACACCCAAACCCAATGATCCTTACTATGCCCCGGTGTTGCCGCGCACGCCGCTACCGGCTGCCGCGAATAACGGTTCGATTTATCAGGCCGGGTTTGAGCAGAATCTTTATGGCGACCGCAAGGCGTTCCGGGTCGGTGACATCATCACCATCACCCTGAACGAGAAGACCCAGGCGAGCAAAAACGCCAACTCGCAAATCGGCAAGAACAGCAAGGCCAGCATTGGCCTGAGTTCGCTGTTCGGCTCCACCCCGAACACCAACAACCCATTTGGCAGTGGTGACCTGAGCCTGGACGCCAGCTATGAAGGCGACCGCGCGACCAAGGGTGACAGCAAGGCAGCGCAGGGCAACACCCTGACCGGTTCGATCACCGTGACCGTCGCCGATGTGTTGCCCAACGGCATCATCGCAGTACGCGGCGAGAAGTGGATGACGCTGAACACTGGCGATGAGTTGGTGCGCATAGCCGGTCTTGTTCGCGCCGATGACATCTCTACCGACAACACCGTGCCGTCGACCCGCGTCGCCGATGCGCGCATTACCTACTCGGGCACCGGTTCGTTTGCCGATGCGAGTCAGCCAGGCTGGTTCGACCGTTTCTTCCTCAGCCCGCTGTTCCCTTTCTAGGTGGCTTTCCAGTTGAGCATGTTGAACTTCAAAAGCCTCTTCGTTGCCGCTCTGATGTTGTCGGCAGCCTTCAACGTTCAAGCCGAGCGTCTGAAGGATATCGCCAGCATTTCGGGCGTGCGGTCCAACCAATTGATCGGTTACGGCCTGGTGGTCGGGCTTAACGGCACCGGCGACCAGACGACGCAAACCCCGTTCACCCTGCAGACCTTCAACAACATGCTTTCGCAGTTCGGCATCAAGGTGCCGCCGGGTTCGGGCAACGTGCAATTGAAGAACGTCGCGGCGGTGTCGATCAGTGCTGATCTGCCGGCATTCGCCAAACCGGGGCAACAGGTCGACATCACCGTGTCGTCCATCGGCAACTCCAAGAGCCTGCGTGGCGGCACGTTGCTGCTGACGCCGCTCAAAGGTATCGATGGCAACGTCTACGCAGTCGCCCAGGGCAACCTGGTGGTCGGCGGTTTCGATGCCGAAGGTCGGGACGGTTCGAAGATCACTGTCAACGTTCCGTCGGCCGGTCGCATCCCTGGCGGTGCATCGGTTGAACGAGCGGTGCCGAGCGGTTTCAACCAGGGCAACAGCCTGACCCTGAACCTCAACCGTTCCGACTTCACCACCGCCAAGCGCATCGTCGACAAGATCAACGACATGCTCGGCCCTGGCGTTGCCCAGGCCATCGACGGTGGTTCGGTTCGCGTGACCGCGCCGCTCGATCCGAGCCAACGCGTTGACTATCTGTCGATACTCGAGAACCTCGAAATCGATCCCGGCCAAGCGGTGGCGAAAGTCATCATCAACTCCCGTACCGGCACCATCGTGATCGGTCAGAACGTCAAGGTTTCTCCGGCAGCCGTTACCCACGGCAGCCTGACAGTGACCATCACCGAAGACCCGATCGTCAGCCAGCCCGGCCCTCTGTCCAATGGCCAGACCGCTGTCGTGCCGCGCTCGCGGGTCAACGCCGAACAGGAAGCCAAACCGATGTTCAAGTTCGGCCCGGGCACCACCCTCGACGAAATTGTCCGAGCGGTGAACCAGGTTGGCGCCGCACCGGGTGACCTGATGGCCATCCTCGAAGCACTGAAGCAGGCCGGCGCGTTGCAAGCCGACCTGATCGTGATTTAAGGACGGCGATCCTATGGACATGTTCAAGAGTGGTCGGGTCAGCGGCAGCGATTCGGGGGCGTTTTCCGACCTGAACCGGCTGAATCAGCTCAAGGTCGGCGACAAGAACAGTGACGCCAACATGCGCAAAGTGGCGCAGGAGTTTGAGTCACTGTTCCTCGGCGAAATGCTCAAGTCGATGCGCTCGGCCACCGAAGCGCTGGGCAAGGACAACCCGCTCAACACCGCTGAAGCCAAGCAGTATCAGGAAATGTACGACCAGCAACTGGCCGTTTCCATGTCCCGCGAGGGCGGTGGTATCGGCCTGGCCGACGTGCTGATGCGGCAGATGTCGAAGAACAAACCGCTGGCGCCGGGTGAGGCCGCGACCTTGTCCGCCGCCAAGCAGGAAGCTGCGAAAGCCGCCGCGCAAACGCCGATTGCGGCGGGCACGGTGGCAATCAATGGGCCGCTGTCGCGGGTCAATGGTGAGCGTCCTTTGTGGGCATCGCGTTCGGTCAAGGCGCCGACAGGCGAGGGCGCACACAGCAATGACATGGCGCTGATCAATCAGCGGCGTCTGGCATTGCCACCGAAACTGGCTGACCGCTTGCTCGCCGGCCTGGTGCCTTCGGCCACGCCAACTGCGACAACTGCGGCGGTCAACAAAACAGCTTTGCCTGAACGCACCACCATCACCGGCGCTGGGCCTCTGTACAACGGCGACTGGTTGGCCAATGCACAAGCCGCGTCGAACGGCGGTTTGCAGATTCACGGTCGGGCCATCGCGCAGATTCCTCTGGCGCCAGCGAAGAAAGCCTTCAGCTCCGCCGACGAATTCGTCAACACCATGCTGCCGATGGCCAAAGAAGCGGCCGAACGCATTGGTGTCGATCCACGCTACCTGGTGGCCCAGGCTGCCCTGGAAACCGGTTGGGGCAAGTCGGTCATGCGCGCGCAGGACGGCAGCAGCAGTCACAACCTGTTCGGCATCAAGGCCAGCAGCAGTTGGAAGGGCGATTCGGCGCGGGCGATCACCAGCGAATTCAGAAATGGCGAGATGGTCAAGGAGACGGCCGAGTTCCGCTCCTACGACTCTTACAAGGACAGTTTCCATGACCTTGTAACGTTGTTGCAGACGAATAATCGCTATCAAGATGTCGTGAAGTCGGCCGATAACCCAGAACAGTTTGTACGCGAGTTGCAAAAGGCCGGTTACGCAACCGACCCGGACTACGCGAGCAAGATTTCGCAGATAGCCAAGCAGATGACGAGTTACCAGAACTACGCTGCGGCGGGCGTTTCCACCACGCCTTTATAGGCATTAAGGATCAAGGTCTGAACCATGAGTTTACTCAACATCGGAATGTCGGGTTTGTCCGCTAGCCACGCCTCGTTGGTGACTACCGGTAATAACATTTCCAACGTCGATACCGTCGGGTACTCGCGCCAGCAAACTGTGCAGAACAGCAAGAATTCTATTCAGTACGGCAATGTGTTCATTGGCACCGGTACGACGCTGGCCGATGTGCGTCGGGTGTACAACAGCTACCTTGATGCGCAATTGCAGACCACCACCTCGCTCAACAGCGACGCGCAGGCTTATCTGGGCCAGGCCACCCAGGTCGACAAGCTGCTGTCCGACAGCGGCACCGGTGTGACCAAGACTTTGCAATCGTTCTTCGCGTCCTTGCAGACGCTGGCGGGCAACTCCAACGACAACGCTGCACGCCAGGCCTTGCTGACCAATGCCCAGGGCTTGAGCAGCCGCTTCAATGCGATCTCGCAGCAGTTGTCGCAGCAAAACACCTACATCAACGACCAGCTGGGTTCGATGGCCGATCAGGTCAACAAGCTGGCGTCGACCGTTGCCGCGTACAACAAGAAAATCGCTGAAGTCAGCGGTTCCGGTGGTACGCCCAACGAACTGCTGGACCAGCGCAACGAAACCATTCGCCAGCTCAACGAACTGGTCGGCACGCAGGTGACCGAGACTGATGGTCGACTGGATATTTACCTGGGCAGCGGCCAGCCACTGGTGGTCGGCGATACCGTCAACAAACTGCGCGTGGCGCCGGACCCGGCCGATCCGACCCGTTCCTCGATCATCATGGATCGCAACGGCTCGTCGATCGACATCACCGGTGTGATGAGCGGCGGCGAGATGGGCGGCCTGGTTCGTTATCGCAACGAAGTGCTTGCACCGGCGGTCAATGGCCTCGGTCGCATCGCCATGGTCGTCGCCGATCAGGTCAACAAGCAGTTGGGCCAGGGCCTGGATCAGAACGGCAACTTCGGCGCGGCGCTGTTCAACAACATCAACAGCCTGAAAGCCATAAGCGAGCGCAGCATTGCCAACGCCAACAACAATCCGGCGTCCGGCAATCTGAATGTCACCATCAAGGACACCAGCAAACTGGCGGCCAGTGATTATCAGGTGACCATCACGGCGACGGGCTACAACGTGCGTCGCCTGTCGGATAACTCCGACATGGGCAACTTCGCTTTCGCGACACCGCCTGCCGCCGATCCGGTTATCGATGGTTTCAGCCTGAGCATCAATTCGGGCACCGTGGCCGTCGGCGATTCGTTCAAGATCACCCCGACCCGCGGCTCTGCCGCCGACATGACCACGGTCATGACCGACACCAAGACCCTGGCCACGTCCGCTCCGCTGACGTCCACCAAGGCCTCGGGCAATGACGGCACCGGTGCAGTGAGCCAGCCGAACTTGAAGACTTCTCTGGATATCTACGATCCGGTGCAGCGCCTGGAAGTGCAGACGGCAGTCAAGGCTTCGATGCCGGTGCGCATGCTGATGACCAGCGCCACGGCGTATGAGGTGTTCGACTCCAAGGGCAACAGCATTGGTACGGGCAACATCGTCCCCGGTCAGAACAACGACCTGAACATTGCCGTGCCTTACACCGATGCCGGTGGCAACCCCAAAACCTTCAATGTGGCAATGACGGTCAGCGGCAGCCCAGCCTCGGGTGACAGTTTCAACATTGCCATGACGGCGGCCGACAGCACCGACAACCGCAATGCGCAGTCGCTGCTCGCCCTGCAAACCAAGGCTACGATCGGCGCCAGCGCTACCAGCCCAGGCGTGAGTTTCACTGAAGCTTATGGTGGTCTGGTGACGACCGTCGGTTCCCTGACCAAGCAAGCTCAGCTGGATGGCACGGCCACCGACACCATCCTGACCGGTGCGCGAAATGCCCGTGACTCGCTGTCGGGCGTCGACCTCGATGAAGAGGCGGGCAACCTGACCAAATACCAGCAGTACTACACGGCCTCTTCGCAGATCATCAAGACTGCGCAGGAAATTTTCAGCACCCTGATCAATGCCCTTTAAGGAGCCGTAGAACATGCGCATTTCTACAGCACAGTATTACGCCACGACGGCCGCCAACTATTCTCGCAACCTCCAGAATGTGATGAAGACGGCCGAGCAGGCCAGCAGTGGCGTCAAGCTCGAAACGGCGGCGGATGATCCTGTCGGTGCGGCTCGTCTTCTGCAACTGGAGCAGCAGAAGGCCATGCTGGGTCAGTACACGACCAATATCAGCGCGTTGAACACCGCCCAGGCGCAGGAAGAAAGCGTGCTGGACAGCATCAACAACGTGCTGCAGAAAGTCAGCGAGTTGGCGATTCGTGCCGGTGGCGGTTCGTTGAATGACGATGACCGTAAATCCATCGCCGCCGAACTCAAGCAGTCCGAAGAGCAATTGCTGAGCCTGATGAACAGCAAGGATGCCAACGGCAAGTTCATTTTCTCCGGCGCGAGCAATAACACTCAACCGTTTGTGCGTAACAGCGATGGTACCTACAGCTATCAGGGTGATCAGACCCAGCTGGAACTGAAGATCGGCGATTCGATGTCCCTGGGTCTGAACGATACCGGTTGGGAGGTTTTCCAGCAGGCGATCAACGCGGCCCGCAGCACCACCACAATGACTGCGCCGGCCGTCAATGACGGACGTGTGGACTTGTCCCCGGGGCTGGTTAGTTCCGGTCCGGCTTTCGATGCGAATTTCCGCGGTGGTCAGCCTTACACCATGGCGTTCACCAGCAGTACCCAGTTTGTGATTACCGATGCGCTGGGTAATGACGTGACGGCCGAAGCAACCGGTGGTGGCAAGTTTGATCCGAATGCCAAGGGCGGTTCCGACGTCACTTTCCGCGGTGTGACCTTCAAGCTGGATATCACCTTCCAGGCTGGCGACACCCCGGCTGACTCGGCCTCCGCTGATGCGGTGATCGCCGGTCACAGTTTCCAGCTGGCGGCCAAGCCGGATAGCTTCGTGGCCAATCGTGCGCCGGGTAATACCTCGACAGCGATCATCACCCAGACCGCAGTGACCAATGCTGCCGATTACAAGAGCTTCTTCCCTGAAGGTGGAGCCGTTCTGAAGTTCACCGGTCCTGGCACCTTCGAGCTCTACACCCGCCCTCTGACCAGCACCAGCACTCCGGTCACCACCGGGACTGTAGTGGCTGGCGTGGCGACAGCGGCTGGTGTGAGCTTCACGTTAGGCGGTACACCGCCGACGCCAGCGGCAGGCGATCAATTTGATATCGCGGTCAATACCCACCAGACCCAGAACGTACTCGATACTATTAGTCAGCTGCGTTCGGCGCTTGATGCGCCAACCCAAGGCAACCCTGTCGCCCAGCGTTTTCTGGAAGACACCGTCGCTTCCGCCATTGCCAACCTGAATAACTCGAAAAACCAGGTCGACCTGGCGCGCGGAGCGATCGGTGCACGGGGTAATGTGATGGATATGCAGGCAGAGCAGAACACCAGCTCTGGCCTGATCAACGAATCGACCGGCAACACGATCAAGAATACCGATCCGGCTGAAGTGCTGACACGCCTGACCTTGCAGCAAACCATGCTGCAAGCCGCGCAACTGGCGTTCGCCAAGGTGTCTCAGTTGAGCCTGTTCAACAAGCTTTGAGTCGGTCTTGACCGCTCGCGGCCAGTCCCTGTCATAGGGGGCTGGCTTTTTTTTGCATTTTTTTCAGCCGGTGGTGGAGCTGAAGAGGCAGGATCTGGACCATAAAATCAAATAAAGCAGCGATCTCTGAGTGACCCGTCAGTCAAAACGCGCATCTTCACTGTATCCTGTCTGCGGGCGGTGAAAGGTGGCGGACTGTTCAAGGCGTTTGCTTGAGCGCCGACGATGCCAGGCCCTGACTGTAGACGCCCTCGATTCAGCGAGCGGCGATGTTCAGCTGTTTATTATTGGGAAGCCATAATGATTGGCATAAAAAATATTGCGAGTTACGTGCCGGCAGCCGGGGTTGATAACTACGCCCAGGGTGCAAAGTTCGACAAGGATGAAACCTTCATCCTTGGCAAGATCGGTTCGGCGTTTTTGCCGCGCATGGATGCCGATCAGGAAACGTCCGATCTGTGTGTCGAAGCCGCCAACGCGCTGTTCGCCGCCAGTCCCGAACTCAAGCGTGAAGCCATCGACTGCCTGATCGTTGTCACCCAGAACGGTGATGAAGAAGGGTTGCCGCACACCGCTGCGATCGTTCAGGACAAGCTGGGCCTGCCGACCCATGTCGCCGCTTTCGATATTTCCCTGGGCTGTTCCGGGTACGTGTACGGCATCTACGCGATTAAAGGCTTCATGGAAGCGGCAGGGCTGAAAAACGGCCTGCTGATCACCGCCGATCCGTATTCGAAGATCGTCGATCCGGAAGACCGCAACACCACCATGCTCTTTGGCGATGCCGCCACGGCCACCTGGATGGGCGAAAACGCCGTCTGGCAGCTGGGCAAGTCGAAGTTCGGCACCGACGGTTCCGGCGCGCCGCACCTGAAGGTCACCGACGGTGTGTTCTTCATGAACGGCCGCCAGGTCTTCAACTTTGCATTGCTGAAAGTCCCGGCGCATTTGCATGAGCTGCTGGACGAGTCGAACCTGCAGGCCGCCGATATCGATGCCTTCTGCATTCACCAGGGCAGCGCGGCCATCGTCGATGCCGTGGCGCGCCGCTTTGAAGAGGGTGAGCCGGAGAAATTCGTCAAGGACATGCTCGAAACCGGCAACACGGTTTCATCGAGCATTCCGTTGCTGTTGCAGAACCACGTGTTCGATTCCAAATGGACGCGCGTGGCGATCAGCGGCTTCGGCGTGGGCCTTTCGTGGGGGTCGGCGATTCTTTATCGCGGTTGATCAGCTCGAGCGAAGGCATAAAAAACGCCCGGCAACCCAAGTTGCCGGGCGTTTTGCGTTTTTCTGGCGCCGATTTTTTGTCTGTAAAGCCTTGAAAATAAAGGGCTGGCACGCTGCCATTAAAAAATTCGAAAAAACCCCTCAAGCAAAGCCACCTCACGACGATAACTATTACGTAGGTTCTCTAGGCCAAACCCGACGGATGTCAGGGCCGGAAGCCGAAGTATCCATCCAACGAGGATTTCGTCATGGCTTTAACAGTAAACACCAACCTTGCTTCCTTGACCGTTCAGAACAACCTGAACAAAGCTTCCGGCAACTTGCAGACTTCCATGCAGCGTCTGTCCTCCGGCCTGCGTATCAACAGCGCTAAAGATGACGCTGCTGGCCTGCAAATCTCCAACCGTCTGACCAGCCAGATCAACGGCCTGCAGACCGCTATCAAGAACGCCGGTGATGGTATTTCCATCGCGCAAACTGCTGAAGGCGCGATGCAGGAATCCACCAACATCCTGCAGAAAATGCGTACTCTGGCTCTGGCTTCCGCGAACGGCTCGCCAAGCGCCGAAGACCGTAAATCGAACAACGCTGAATATGCTGCTCTGACTTCCGAGCTGACCCGTATCGCTACCACCACTACCTTCGGTGGTCGCAACCTGCTGGACGGTTCTTTCGGTACTACCGCTTTCCAAGTGGGCGCCAACGCTAACCAGACCATCAACATGACTCTGGGTGATGTGTCGGCCAGCAACATTGGCTCGCAACAAATTAAAAGTACAAGTATCACTCCAGCTGCAGCTCCTATTGCCGCGGGCAACATTGTTATCAACGGTGGCGGTCAAACTAAGACTATTGCCACCGTCGCAACTGACTCGGCCAAAACCATCGCAGCCAAAATGGACGGTGCTGTAAGTGGTCTGACCGCTACCGCTAGCACCGAAGCTGTGTTCACCCTCGCTACACCAACTATCGCTGCCTCTGACTTCACTCTGACTGTTGGCGGTGCATCGGTAGCTTTCGTGGGTGTGACCAACCTCAACGATTTGGCTGACCAACTGAAATCCGGTGCTGCCAAATTGGGTATCAGCGTCAACTATGATGCTAAGGCGTCTACCTTGTCCGTGAAATCCGATACTGGCGAAAACCTTGCGTTTAGCGCCATCGGCGGTGGTGCTAACACTATCTCGGTAGCAACCAAAAACGCCTCCGGCGGCACCGGCGGCTCCGCAGTACTAGCTAACGGCCTGACTGCTGTTGGTGCTGTTTCCTTGAACTCCACCAGCAGCTATTCGATGTCCGAGGCTGCAGCTGGTGCGTTGACTGGTCTGTTTGGTGGTGCGGCTGTTGCTTCCACTAAGGTTGCTGTTTCCAGCACCGACGTGACTACCGCTGCAAACGCTCAGAACGCGATCAACGTGATCACTCAAGCGATCAGCAATATCGACTCCCAGCGTGCTGACCTCGGTGCTGTGCAAAACCGTTTCGACAGCACTGTGTCGAACCTGCGCAGCATCTCGGACAACTCTACCGCTGCTCGTGGCGTGATCCAGGATGTCGACTTCGCGTCGGAAACTGCTCAGCTGACCAAGCAACAAACCCTGCAACAGGCTTCCACTGCGATCCTGTCCCAGGCTAACCAGCTGCCATCTGCTGTACTGAAGCTGCTTCAGTAATTCCAGCGCTTGGTGGCTGACGGAAGGGCGCGTTTACGTGCCCTTTCGTCTTTTCCGTGATGAGGAGATTTAGCATGGACATGAGCGTCAAGTTGAACCTGTCTTATCCGGCCGTTGTGCCGCAGAGTGCAGCGTCGAGTGTCACCGCCAATCAGGATCAGCCTACGGTTGGAGCCGTTGCGTCATTGGGCTCCGAGCCCAAGCGTGATGACCTGCAAAAAGCAGTGACCGATATCCAGGAGTTTGTCCAGGCTGCCCAGCGCAAACTGGATTTTTCCATTGATGATTCCACTGGCCGGGTAGTCGTCAAGGTCATCGCCACCGAAACTGGTGATGTGATTCGTCAGATCCCTTCGGAAACTGCACTGAAGCTGGCACAAAGCCTGTCGAGCGCCAGTAGTTTATTGTTTGACGATAAAGTCTGAACTGGCATGAATTTTGTTGCTGTCGATGATTAGCACACGCTTAGTCAAGAAGTCGGCAGCCACTGGATAAGGAGAGAGATGATGGCGGGTACAACGGTTAGTGGTATTGGTTCGAATATCGATACTCAAGCGATCGTGAAGTCTTTGGTTGATTCCGAGAGAGCGCCCAAGCAAACACAGATCAACAACCAGATGCTCAAGGCGACAAACTCGCTGTCATCTATTGGCAAAATCCAAGCGGCGCTGGATGCCTTTCGTAGTGCGTTGGAAACCATGAAAAACACTGCCAGCTTCAGTGGTTTGACCGGCACGTCCTCTGATGAAAAGGTCGCTACGGTAACTACTGGGAACGGCGCTGCAGCCGGGAGTTTTTCGCTGGTCGTAACTCAGTTGGCAGCAGCATCCAAGATATCTACCAAGGTATTTACTGACGGTGCTACGTCGGTAGTTAATGCGGGTGCCACACCTACGAATCTAACCATCAATCAGGATGGGAAAAAATACGATGTCAGTATTCCAGCTGGTGCCACACTGCAGCAGGTCCGCGATTCTATCAACTCGCAATACGCTAATCAGGGATTGAGCGCGAATATTTTGACCGACTCAACCGGATCTCGGTTAGTGATGACTTCGACCACCACTGGCGAGGGTACAGATATCACCCTTACAGGTACTTCCGGTCTGCAGACCGGAATGACTGTTCTAGCTCCACCAAAAAATGCGTTGTACAGCATTGATGGGCAGACGATGAGCTCCAAGTCTAATACCATTTCTGAGGCGATTAGCGGCGTTACTCTAAAGCTTACAGGGGTTTCACCCAAGGCATCCGGCGCTACTGATCCGACAGCGAATACAATCACAGTCGCCGCTAATACTGCGACTCTGAAATCTGCAGTAAAAGGCTTTGTCGATACATATAACGCTTTGATTAAGGCGGTCAACGCTGAAACTCAGGTGACCAAGAATGCCGATGGATCAGTAACATCTGGTGTTCTGACTGGCGATGCTGCTTTGCGCTCAATGTTGTCTTCAGTACGAAGTGAGCTGAACTCGATGTCGGGTGCAGGCCAGATGAAAGCGCTGTCCCAGTTTGGGGTGCAGACCGATCAGAAAACAGGCACTTTGACAATTGATGACAAGGCGTGGGATGCCGCAGTTAAAACGAACGCTGCAGACATCAACGGCATATTCACTGGTGATACAGGCTTGCTGGCGCGGATGAAAGCTGCGACCGATAGTTTTGCCTTAAGCAAGACCGGTGTTTTCGCTGCGCGTTCGGCTAGCCTTACTGATAGTTTGGGTGACCTGCAAAAACAACAGGATTCCCTCGATGCACGGATGGCCAGCCTGCAAGCAAGCCTGAGTGCCAAATACACCGCCATGGACTCCCTGGTAGCCAAGCTGCGTGCCCAGAGCGACAGCATCATGACCACGCTCAATGCGCTCAACAATCCGAAGGACAGCTGATTCGGATCAGGCATAAAAAACCCAGGCAGTCTGTAGTGACAGCGCCTGGGTTTTTTCTTTGGTGGTCGGACTGGGTTAAAGTTATGTGCTGCTCAGTCGACATAATGATCAGAGCAATCCTTTTTCAGTTGTTGTCTGTCACGAGGTAGAAACATGAACCCCATGAGAGCCCTTCGCCAATACCAGAAGGTCAATTCCCATGCTCAGATCTCTGAAGCCAATCCTCATCGCCTGGTACAACTGCTGATGGAGGGCGGGCTGGATCGCATGGCCCAGGCCAAAGGCGCGATGGAGCGGGGCGACATCGCACTCAAGGGGTTGATGATCGGCAAGGCGGTGGACATCATCATCGGCTTGCGCGATGGCTTGAATCCCGAGAAGACCGATGATCCGGCGTCGCTTCAGCAACTCGACAACCTCTACGCCTACATGATGACGCGTCTGATGGAGGCCAATCGCGACAACAAAGCCGAAATCATCGACGAAGTATCGGGTTTGCTCGAAACCCTGAAAAGCGGTTGGGATGCCATTGCCAATCAATAGGCCCGAGGGTCTGAGGATGACGTCATGAGTCAAGCACTGCGGCGGATTGAAGAAACCCGTGAAGCCCTGATCGACGCCCTGGCGGCGCGCAATTGGGATGCGATTGGCGAGCTGGACTCAGCCTGTCGCGAATGCGTTGACGAGGTGCTCAGCGAGGCACCGATCGACGAAGAGGCATTGCGCAGCAATCTGGAAGGGTTGTTGGCGGTGTACAAGGATCTGCTGACAGCGACGATGGGTGAGCGTCAGGCGATAGTCGACGAGATGTCGCAGATCAACCAAGCACAAAAGGCATCAAAGGTTTACCATCTGTTTGGTTAATTGACGCCAGTTAATCCAAACATAGTGCGCCATAAATTTGACTGTGCACGGTTTTTTGACTTAACTAGTGGCTGTTCCAGATTTCAGTCGTCTTCAGGCATATTTGTGCCTGCAAGCGTTTAGCTTGCCCCAGCATTTTGGGCATCGAGTTGACTAGGGAAGTTGCTATTGCATGTGGCGTGAAACCAAAATTCTGCTGATTGATGACGATAGCGTCCGCCGCCGCGACCTGGCGGTGATTTTAAATTTTCTCGGTGAAGAAAAT
Organism: Pseudomonas azerbaijanoccidentalis; assembly: GCF_019145495.1. Taxonomy (GTDB): domain Bacteria; phylum Pseudomonadota; class Gammaproteobacteria; order Pseudomonadales; family Pseudomonadaceae; genus Aquipseudomonas; species Aquipseudomonas azerbaijanoccidentalis. The sequence goes on from NZ_JAHSTU010000003.1 coordinate 114,512, forward strand.
TTACCCTGCGGTAGCCATGACTGGCAGCAGGCTGTCGGCTCTTTGTCGTCTAGTCGAGAAGTGATCTGTGTCCTCATCGGGACGGTCAATGCTCCTGGTGCGCTTCTGGGCTTGCTAAAGACACTGTCGACATGGGATGAGTTCCTTCCGGTTTTGTTAATGGGCGATAATTCTTCCATTGACCTGCCTGAAGACCAGCGTCGTCGGGTACTTTCGACCCTCGAAATGCCGCCGAGCTACAGCAAATTGCTCGACTCGCTGCACCGTGCCCAGGTCTATCGCGAGATGTACGACCAGGCCCGCGAGCGCGGCCGCCATCGCGAACCCAATCTATTTCGTAGCCTTGTCGGCACCAGCCGGGCGATTCAACACGTCCGCCAGATGATGCAGCAAGTCGCCGATACCGATGCCAGCGTGCTGATCCTCGGCGAGTCCGGTACCGGCAAAGAAGTGGTCGCACGCAACCTGCATTACCATTCCAAGCGCCGCGAAGCGCCGTTCGTGCCGGTCAACTGCGGGGCGATTCCTGCCGAGTTGCTCGAAAGCGAATTGTTCGGCCACGAGAAGGGCGCCTTCACAGGCGCAATCACCAGCCGTGCCGGACGTTTTGAGCTGGCCAACGGCGGCACCCTGTTCCTCGATGAAATCGGCGACATGCCGCTGCCGATGCAGGTCAAGCTGCTGCGCGTATTGCAAGAGCGCACCTTCGAGCGCGTGGGCAGTAACAAGACCCAGAGCGTCGACGTGCGCATCATTGCCGCGACCCACAAGAATCTCGAAAGCATGATCGAGATCGGCACCTTCCGCGAAGATTTGTACTATCGCCTGAACGTGTTCCCGATCGAGATGGCGCCGTTGCGCGAGCGCGTCGAAGACATTCCGCTGTTGATGAACGAGCTGATCTCGCGCATGGAGCACGAGAAGCGCGGTTCGATCCGTTTCAACTCCGCTGCCATCATGTCCTTGTGCCGCCATGGCTGGCCGGGCAACGTTCGCGAGCTGGCGAACCTGGTGGAACGCATGGCGATCATGCACCCGTACGGGGTGATTGGCGTGGTCGAGCTGCCGAAGAAATTCCGCTACGTCGACGACGAAGACGAGCAATTGGTCGACACCCTGCGCAGTGATCTGGAAGAGCGCGTGGCGATCAATGGCCACACGCCGGACTTCAGTGCTGGCGCCATGTTGCCGCCCGAAGGCCTGGACCTGAAAGACTACCTGGGTGGTCTGGAGCAAGGTCTGATTCAACAGGCGCTTGATGACGCCAACGGCATCGTCGCGCGTGCTGCCGAACGCCTGCGTATCCGCCGCACCACGCTGGTGGAGAAGATGCGCAAGTACGGCATGAGCCGTCGTGACGGAGACGAACAGGCGGATGATTGACGCCTGTTTTTCAAGTCACTCATTTGTAAGCGGTTTTTTTTAGGCACGGGTATTGCTACATCCCTCGCAACGTTCCGTTTCACTGACGGTCAGCCAAGCGAGAGAGCACGATGCCCCAAGCCGCCCAGATGTCTGTTGCCCCTGATGCCCTGGGGCAATCATCGTCCGTAGAACAGGCCAGCCGGCTTGGCCTCGAGCAGGCTTTCGCGCTGTTCAACCAGATGTCGAGTCAATTGACCGACTCCTACAGCATGCTTGAGGCGCGGGTCACCGAGCTCAAGGGTGAACTGGCGGTCGTCAGTGCCCAGCGCATGCAGGAACTGGCGGAAAAAGAACGCCTGGCCAACCGTCTGCAAAATCTCCTCGATCTGTTGCCCGGTGGCGTCATCGTCATCGACGCGCAGGGTATCGTGCGCGAAGCCAATCCGGCGGCGTGCGAGCTGCTGGGGCTGCCGCTCGAAGGTGAGCTGTGGCGTCACGTCATCGCGCGCTGCTTTGCGCCGCGCGAAGACGATGGCCACGAAGTCTCCCTGAAGGACGGTCGGCGCCTGTCGATTGCCACGCGTTCGCTGGACGCCGAGCCCGGTCAATTGGTGCTGCTCAACGACCTGACTGAAACCCGTCATCTGCAAGATCAACTGGCTCGCCACGAGCGCCTGTCGTCCCTTGGACGCATGGTCGCGTCGCTGGCTCACCAGATTCGTACGCCGTTGTCCGCAGCATTGCTTTACGCCAGTCATTTGACCGAGCAGGAGCTGCCAGTGGCCACCCAGCAACGCTTCGCCGGCCGGCTTAAAGAGCGCTTGCACGAGCTGGAGCATCAGGTACGCGACATGCTGGTGTTCGCTCGCGGTGAGTTGCCACTGACCGACCGCGTAACCCCCAAACAATTGATGCAGTCGCTGCAAGCGGCGGCGCTGACCCATGTACAGGACCTGCCGATCCGCTGGCAGTGCGACAGCCATGCCGGCGACCTGCTGTGCAATCGCGACACCCTGGTCGGGGCCATCCTCAACTTGATCGAAAACGCCATCCAAGCCAGTGCCGGTGACGTGCGCTTGAAGGTTCATCTGTATGCCCGCGACAACCAATTGCGCGTCTGCGTCAGCGACAGCGGCAGCGGTATCGACGGCGCTGTGCTGGCGCGACTGGGCGAGCCGTTTTTCACCACCAAGGCCACCGGCACCGGTCTGGGCCTGACCGTGGTCAAGGCGGTTGCCCGTGCGCATCAGGGAGAATTGCACCTGCGTTCGCGAATCGGTCGCGGTACGTGTGCGCAGGTGATCCTGCCGCTTTTTGTCAGCGACAAGAGCAGCGCTCAGGGATCGGAGTGAAGGTCATGGGTATTAAGGTTCTACTGGTCGAGGATGACCGCGCGCTGCGTGAAGCACTGGCCGATACGCTATTACTCGGCGGGCACGATTACCAGGCCGTCGGCTCGGCGGAAGAAGCGTTGGCGGCGGTTGAAGCCGAGGCGTTCAATCTGGTGGTCAGCGACGTCAACATGCCGGGCATGGACGGGCATCAATTGCTCGGCCTGCTTCGGGCGCGTCAGCCGCAACTGCCGGTGTTGCTGATGACGGCGCACGGCGCGGTGGAGCGGGCGGTCGACGCCATGCGACAGGGCGCGGCCGATTATCTGGTCAAGCCATTCGAGGCCAAGGCCTTGCTCGATCTGGTTGCGCGCCATGCGCTGGGCAGTCTCGGTGCCAGTGACAATGAAGGACCGGTCGCTTTCGAGCCAGCCAGTGCGCAACTGCTGGAATTGGCAGCGCGCGTCGCGCGCAGCGATTCGACGGTGTTGATCTCTGGCGAGTCCGGCACCGGCAAGGAAGTGCTGGCGCGCTACATTCACCAGCACTCGCACCGCGCCAGTCAGCCGTTCATTGCGATCAACTGCGCGGCGATCCCGGACAACATGCTCGAAGCCACGCTGTTTGGTCACGAGAAAGGCTCGTTCACCGGCGCCATTGCGGCGCAGGCCGGTAAGTTCGAACAAGCCGATGGCGGGACCATCCTGCTCGATGAAATCTCTGAAATGCCCCTCGGCCTGCAAGCCAAACTGCTGCGTGTGTTGCAAGAGCGCGAGGTCGAGCGGGTGGGCGCGCGCAAGCCGATTACCCTGGATATTCGGGTGGTCGCGACGACCAATCGGGATCTGGCCGGGGAAGTGGCGGCGGGGCGGTTCCGTGAAGACCTTTATTATCGTCTGTCGGTCTTCCCTCTTGCGTGGCGACCGCTGCGCGAGCGCACCGCCGATATTCTGCCGCTGGCCGAGCGTCTGCTGGCCAAACACGTCAATAAAATGAAGCATGCGGCGGCGAGACTGTCTCCCGAGGCGCAGGCGTGTCTGATCGGTTATCCGTGGCCGGGCAACGTGCGCGAACTGGACAACGCGATTCAGCGTGCATTGATCCTGCAGCAGGGCGGCGTGATCCAGCCTCAGGATTTCTGCCTGGCCGGGCCGGTCGCTTGTGCGCCGCTGCCGACATTGGCGCCTGCGCCGGTGCGAGCGGTGGAAGTTGACGCTGAGTCGGCGGGAGCGCTGGGCGACGACCTGCGCCGTCGTGAATTCCAGATGATCATCGACACCCTGCGCACCGAGCGCGGCCGCCGCAAGGAGGCCGCCGAGCGCCTGGGCATCAGCCCGCGAACCTTGCGCTACAAGCTGGCGCAGATGCGCGATGCCGGGATGGACGTGGAAGCCTATTTGTTCGCCACGTAACCCTGTAGCAGCTGGCGAAGGCTGCGTTCGGCTGCGCAGCAGTCGCAAATCAGTCGACGCGGTCCTTCAGGAAAATCAGGCTTCAGGTTTAACGACTGCTTCGCAGCCGAACGCAGCCTTCGGCAGCTGCTACAGGTGCGGAGCGGCAGAAGTCCGGGACGGGCTTTTGTTCAGTGTGGCCACGGAGCTGGCACCCTTGTTGCTAACACCTCAATACCCGCCGAGTGAGTGTCAAAAAATTGCGGGCCGCCAAAGAGAGAGATCATGAGCCAAGGTATTGAATTCAATCGGTTGATGCTGGATATGCGTGCCATGCAAATGGATGCCATGTCTGCGCCGAAATCGACTGCCGCCGTCCCTGAACTGAATGGCAGCAGCTTTTCCGACATGCTCGGTCAGGCCGTCAATAAAGTGAACGACACCCAGCAGGCTTCCACTCAGTTGGCCAATGCCTTCGAGATCGGCAAGAGCGGCGTCGACCTGACGGACGTGATGATTTCTTCGCAGAAAGCCAGCGTGTCTTTCCAGGCGTTGACCCAAGTGCGTAACAAGCTGGTTCAGGCTTACCAAGACATCATGCAGATGCCGGTTTAAGGACGAGATTGAGTCATGGCAGAAGCAGTCGCCGATAATGTTCCGGCCAAGGCCACTCCAATAGACGGCAAACCGCCGCTGTTCGGGTTGTCCTTCCTGGAAAACCTCTCCGAGATGACCATGCTGCGTCAGGTTGGCCTGTTGGTTGGCCTGGCTGCGAGCGTGGCGATTGGTTTTGCCGTGGTGTTGTGGTCCCAGCAGCCGGACTACCGTCCGCTGTACGGCAGCCTTGCCGGTATGGACGCCAAGCAGGTCATGGACACCCTCGCCGCCGCCGATATCGCTTATACCGTTGAACCGAACTCCGGTGCCTTGCTGGTCAAGGCTGAAGATTTGTCCCGCGCGCGCCTCAAGCTCGCGGGCGCTGGTGTCACTCCCAGCGATGGCAACATCGGTTTTGAGATCCTCGATAAAGAGCAGGGCCTGGGTACCAGCCAGTTCATGGAAGCCACCCGTTATCGTCGTGGCCTCGAAGGTGAGCTGGCCCGGACCATTTCCAGCCTGAACAACGTCAAGGGTGCCCGTGTGCACCTGGCGATTCCCAAGAGTTCGGTGTTTGTGCGTGATGAGCGCAAGCCGAGTGCTTCGGTACTGGTTGAACTCTATTCCGGTCGTTCGCTGGAGCCAGGCCAGGTCGTGGCCATCATTAACCTGGTGGCGACCAGCGTTCCCGAGTTGAGCAAGTCGCAGATCACCGTGGTCGACCAGAAGGGCAACCTGCTCTCCGATCAGGCGGAAAACTCCGAACTGACCATGGCCGGCAAGCAATTCGATTACAGCCGCCGCATGGAAAGCATGCTCACCCAGCGTGTGCACAACATCCTGCAACCGGTGCTGGGCAACGACCGCTATAAAGCGGAAGTTTCCGCCGATGTCGACTTCAGTGCCGTCGAGTCGACGTCCGAGCAGTTCAACCCTGACCAGCCAGCGCTGCGCAGCGAGCAGTCGGTCAACGAACAACGTACTGCCAGCAATGGCCCGCAAGGTGTTCCAGGTGCCCTGAGCAACCAGCCACCTGCGCCGGCCTCCGCGCCACAAACCACCGCGGGCGCCGCGCCAGCCGCCGGTATGGTGCAGCCAGGCCAGCCGCTGATCGATGCCAACGGCCAACAAATCATGGACCCGGCCACCGGTCAGCCAATGCTCGCGCCTTACCCGGCGGACAAGCGTCAACAATCGACCAAGAACTTCGAACTCGACCGTTCCATCAGTCACACCAAGCAGCAGCAGGGCCGGTTGAATCGCCTGTCGGTGTCGGTGGTGGTTGATGATCAGGTCAAGATCAACCCGGCCATCGGCGAAACCAGCCGCGCACCGTGGACCGCCGACGAATTGGCGCGCTTCACCCGTCTGGTTCAGGACGCAGTCGGTTTCGATGCCAGCCGCGGTGACAGCGTCAGCGTCATCAACATGCCGTTCTCCGCCGATCGCGGTGAAGTGATCGCCGACATTCCGTTCTACTCCCAGCCGTGGTTCTGGGACATCGTCAAGCAAGTGCTGGGTGTCCTGTTCATTCTGGTGCTGGTGTTCGGCGTGTTGCGGCCGGTGCTTAACAACATCACCGGCGGCGGCAAGGACAAGCAACTGGCCGGCATCGGCAGTGATGTCGAGCTGGGTGGCATGGGCGGTCTGGACGGCGAACTGGCCAACGACCGCGTCAGCCTCGGTGGCCCGCAAAGCATTCTGCTGCCGAGCCCGAGCGAAGGCTATGACGCACAGTTGAACGCCATCAAGAGTCTGGTGGCAGAAGACCCGGGTCGTGTGGCCCAGGTCGTGAAAGAGTGGATTAACGCAGATGAGTGATAACCGAGCCGTTGCCGCCAAGCTGTCCAAGGTCGACAAAGCCGCAATCCTGCTGCTGTCCCTTGGTTCTACCGACGCCGCCCAGGTGCTGCGCCACATGGGGCCTAAAGAGGTCCAGCGTGTAGGCGTGGCCATGGCGCAGATGGGTAACGTGCACCGCGAGCAGGTCGAGCAGGTGATGAGCGAGTTCGTCGACATCGTCGGCGACCAGACCAGCCTGGGCGTCGGCTCCGACGACTACGTGCGCAAAATGCTCACCCAGGCACTGGGCGAAGACAAGGCCAATGGCCTGATCGACCGCATCCTGCTGGGTGGCAACACCAGTGGCCTCGACAGCCTGAAGTGGATGGAACCGCGCGCCGTCGCCGATGTGATCCGTTACGAGCACCCGCAGATCCAGGCGATCGTGGTGGCGTATCTCGATCCGGACCAGGCCGGCGAAGTGCTGGGCAACTTCGACCACAAGGTGCGCCTGGACATCATTTTGCGGGTTTCCTCGCTGAACACCGTGCAGCCGGCGGCCCTCAAAGAGCTCAACCAGATTCTCGAGAAGCAGTTCTCCGGCAACTCGAATGCTTCGCGTACCACGCTGGGCGGCATCAAGCGTGCAGCCGACATCATGAACTTCCTCGACAGCTCGATCGAAGGCCAGCTCATGGACTCGATCCGCGAAGTCGACGAAGACCTGTCCGGTCAGATCGAAGACCTCATGTTCGTGTTCAACAACCTGGCCGATGTCGACGACCGCGGTATCCAGGCACTGTTGCGCGAAGTGTCCTCCGACGTGCTGGTACTGGCCCTCAAGGGTTCGGACGAAGGCGTCAAAGAGAAGATCTTCAAGAACATGTCCAAGCGTGCGGCCGAACTGTTGCGCGACGACCTGGAAGCCAAAGGCCCGGTACGCGTCAGCGACGTGGAAACCGCGCAGAAAGAAATCCTCACGATCGCCCGTCGTATGGCCGAGGCCGGAGAAATCGTTCTCGGTGGCAAGGGCGGCGAGGAAATGATTTAACACCATGGCCAAGCATGATGATTCACCCACTGACCTGATCCGGGCCAGGGATGTCAGTGGTTTCGATACCTGGGCGCTGCCCAGTTTCGACCCGCCGGCACCTGAGCCAGAACCGGAGCCGGAACCCGAACCGCCGGAAATGGAAGAAGTGCCGCTGGAGGAAGTCCAGCCACTGACCCTCGAAGAGCTCGAAAGCATTCGCCAGGAAGCCTATAACGAAGGCTTTGCAGTGGGTGAGAAGGAAGGTTTCCACAGCACCACCCTCAAGGTTCGCCAGGAAGCCGAACAGGCATTGGCGCCGAAGATCGCCGGGCTGGAACAGCTGATGGCGCATCTGTTCGAGCCTATCGCCGAACAAGACACCCAGATTGAAAAGTCGCTGGTCGATCTCGTGCAGCACATCACCAAGCAGGTGATTCAGCGCGAACTGGCCATCGATTCGACGCAGATCGAACACGTCATGCGCGAAGCCCTCAAGCTGTTGCCGCTGGGCGTGGGCAATGTGCGGCTGTACATCAATCCGCAGGATTTCGAACAGGTCAAAGCCCTGCGCGAACGCCATGAAGAAACCTGGCGCATCGTCGAGGACGAGTCGCTGTTGCCGGGCGGCTGCCGGGTCGAAACCGAGCACAGCCGCATCGATGCCACCGTGGAGACTCGGGTCAAGCAGGTCATGGACAAGCTGTTCGATCAGCTCCACGAGCAGGCCTTGCACCCGTCGGCGCCGGACGTGACTCTGGAGCTGCCGGTCGAAAGCAAACCCGCAGCCGCCGCTGATCCGGACCTTCCCGATGCGCCTTGAACGCACCAGTTTCGCCAAGCGCCTGGGCAGCTATGCCGAGGCCACGGAACTGGCCGGCGCGCCGATTCTTGAAGGGCGCCTGCTGCGCATGGTCGGCCTGACCCTCGAAGCCGAAGGCTTGCGCGCCGCGATGGGCAGCCGTTGCATGGTCATCAACGATGACAGCTATCACCCGGTGCAGGTCGAAGCCGAAGTCATGGGCTTCTCCGGCAGCAAAGTGTTTTTGATGCCGGTCGGCAGCGTTGCCGGCATTGCGCCCGGCGCTCGCGTTGTTCCGCTTTCCGATACCGGCCGCTTGCCGATGGGCATGAGCATGCTTGGGCGTGTGCTCGATGGCGCCGGTCGTGCGCTCGACGGCAAGGGCGGGATGAAGGCCGAAGACTGGGTGCCGATGGACGGCCCGACCATCAACCCGCTCAAGCGTGAACCGATCAGCGAACCGCTGGACGTGGGCATTCGTTGCATCAACGGCATGTTGACGGTGGGTCGCGGCCAGCGTCTCGGCCTGTTCGCAGGTACGGGTGTCGGTAAATCCGTGCTGTTGGGCATGATGACCCGCTTCACCGAGGCCGACATCATCGTCGTCGGGCTGATCGGTGAGCGGGGTCGTGAAGTTAAAGAATTCATCGAGCACATCCTCGGTGAAGAAGGGCTCAAGCGTTCCGTGGTGGTGGCGTCCCCGGCGGACGATGCGCCGCTGATGCGCTTGCGCGCCGCCATGTACTGCACGCGCATCGCCGAGTATTTCCGCGACAAGGGCAAGAACGTCCTGCTGCTGATGGATTCGTTGACCCGTTTCGCCCAGGCCCAGCGGGAAATCGCCCTGGCCATCGGTGAGCCGCCAGCGACCAAGGGTTATCCGCCGTCGGTATTCGCCAAGTTGCCGAAACTGGTGGAGCGGGCCGGTAATGCCGAGAAGGGTGGCGGTTCGATCACGGCGTTCTACACCGTGCTGTCCGAAGGCGATGACCAGCAAGACCCGATTGCCGACTCGGCGCGGGGCGTGCTCGACGGGCACATCGTGCTGTCGCGGCGACTGGCCGAAGAAGGGCATTACCCGGCCATCGATATCGAGGCCTCCATCAGCCGGGTCATGCCGGCCGTGGTGTCACCTGAGCACATGATGCGGGCGCAGTACTTCAAGCAATTGTGGTCACGCTATCAGCAGAGTCGCGACCTGATCAGCGTTGGCGCTTACGTCGCCGGCGGTGATCGCGAGACCGACCTGGCGATTTCCCTGCAGCCGCAACTGGTCAAATACCTGCGCCAAGGCCTCAACGACAGCATCAGCCTGGGCGAAAGCGAAGCGTATCTCGCCTCGATTTTCGCGCCCGCGGCGGGCGGCTAACCCGTCATGGCGCAGACTCGGGCGGGGCGTCTGGCACCTGTGGTGGAAATGGCCGAGAAGGCCGAAAAAACCGCGGTCCAGCGCCTGGGGCATTTTCAGGGGCAGGTGCGTTTGGCCGAAAGCAAACTCGCCGACCTCGAAGCTTTTCGTCTCGATTATCAAGAACAGTGGATCGTGCGCGGCAGCAGCGGCGTTTCGGGCCAATGGCTGCTGGGCTATCAAGGCTTTCTCGCGCAATTGGGCACCGCCATCGATCAGCAGCGCCAAAGCCTGGCCTGGCACCAGAACAACCTGAACAAGGCGCGGGACACCTGGCAGCAAGCGTTTGCCCGGGTCGAGGGTTTGCGTAAACTGGTGCAGCGCTATGCCGATGAGGCGCGGGCACTGGAAGACAAGCGTGAGCAGAAGTTGCTGGACGAATTGTCCCAGCGCTTGCCGCGGCAGGATCAGTATTGATAGAGCGTTGCGAAAAGATCGCAGCCTGCGGCAGCTCCTACATTGACCGTGTGTAAATCCGATATTGTAGGAGCTGCCGCAGGCTGCGATCTTTTGATCCTGATGACCTGCCTTGCCGCAACCTCTACCAAATGCTAAACCTTGTACAAGCAGGTTTACCAATGACAAGGAAGCCATGACATGTCAGTTGTTACAGAAGTATCCCCCGACGGCCAAAAGCTGACGATATCGGTCAAAGGACGATTCGATTTCGCCAAGCATCAGGAATTTCGTGAATCCTACGAAGATAAAGAGCTATCGGCGGTTGTGGTCGACCTCAGAGAGGCCACCTACCTCGACAGCTCTGCGCTGGGCATGTTGCTGCTGTTGCGTGATCACGCCGGTGGCGAAGACTCCGACATTCGCGTGGTCAACAGCAGTTCGGATGTGAGGAAAATTCTCGCTATTTCCAACTTCGACAAACTGTTCGACATCAGTTGAGCACCGTGCACACAGCACTCGAACCGTTGACGATCCTCATTGCCGAAGACAGTGCGGCGGATCGCATGCTGCTGTCGAGTATCGTCCGTCGTCAGGGCCATGAAGTACTGACGGCAGCCAACGGCGCCGAGGCGGTCGAAGCGTTTCGCCAGCAACGACCGCAACTGGTGTTGATGGACGCGATGATGCCGGTGATGGATGGCTTCGAGGCTGCGCAGCAAATCAAGGCACTGGCCGGGGAAACCCTGGTGCCGATCATCTTCCTCACCTCGCTGTCCGAGAGCGAAGCCTTGGCTCGCTGTCTAGAGGCCGGAGGTGACGACTTTTTGGCTAAGCCCTACAACCAGGTGATTCTCGCCGCCAAAATCAAGGCGATGGACCGCTTGCGCCGGTTGCAGGCGACCGTGTTGCAACAGCGTGATCAGATTGCCCGGCACCACGACTATCTGCTCAATGAGCAACGGGTGGCCAAGGCCGTATTCGACAAGGTGGCCCATTCCGGCTGCCTCAACGCTGCCAATATCCGTTATCTGCAATCGCCTTACGCGTTGTTCAACGGCGACTTGCTACTGGCGGCGTACACGCCGGCGGGCGATATGCACGTGCTGCTCGGTGATTTCACCGGCCATGGTTTGCCCGCGGCGGTTGGCGCCATGCCGCTGGCCGAGGTTTTCTACGGGATGACGGCAAAGGGTTACGGCTTGTCCGAAACCCTGCGCGAAATGAACGCCAAGCTCAAACGCATCTTGCCAGTGGACATGTTCTGTTGCGCAACGATGCTGTGCCTGAGTTTCCAGCGTCGCTCGGTGGAGGTCTGGAACGGTGGCATGCCGGACGGTTATCTGAACAACATCGCTAGTGGCGAGCGCACACCGATAACGGCTAGGCATTTGCCTTTAGGCGTGCTCAGCCCGCAAACATTCGATGACCGCACGGAAGTGTTCCCGATGGCAGTCGGTGATCGGGTGTTCCTGCTGTCAGACGGAGTGATCGATACCTGCGATGCCAATGAACAATTGTTCGGTGTGCAGCGTCTGCAACGGGTGTTTGCGGCCAATCGTGAGCCGGATGCACTGTTCGAGGAAATCGGCCAGGCGTTGCGCGACTTTGGTGGTCAGACCCGCGACGATGTGAGCATGGTGGAAATCAGCCTGCTTGAGTCGTCACAGCTGATTGCGCCGGTGCCGGTCTATTCCGACAGTGGTCAGTCGTGTCCGCTCGACTGGTCGGTGAGTTTCGAGTATCGCGCAGCGACGCTCAAACGCTTCAATCCACTACCGTACTTGCTGCAATTGCTGCTGGAGGTTCATGGTTTACGGGCGCAGAGCGGGGCGCTCTACAGTGTCTTGGCCGAGTTGTATTCCAATGCCCTGGAGCATGGCGTGCTGGGACTCGACTCAAGTCTTAAGCGCGATGTCTCGGGTTTTACCCGTTATTACCAAGAGCGCAACACGCGTCTGGACGAATTGCAGGACGGCTTCGTACGGGTGCATCTGCAGGTCACGCCGCAAGGCGAGGGTGGTTGCCTGGTGATCCGCGTCGAGGACAGCGGCAAGGGATTTGATGTCGGGCGCGTGCTGGCGCGACCGATTGATCCTGTCCGTCTGTCGGGGCGTGGTGTGAGTTTGATCCGTCAATTAGGGCGCAACGCCAGTTGGTCCGACGATGGTCGAAGTGCCCGCGTGGAGTTTTTCTGGGAGGCTCTGGCATAATCCGCGCATTCTTGATCAAGGAGTGAGCAAGTGGCTGATCAACATCTGGACCCGGACGTGCTGAGCGCGTTACGGGAAGTCATGGAGGAGGAGTTTTCGACATTGATCGATACCTTCCTCGTCGATTGTGAAGCGCGCCTGCAGTCGTTGCGTCAGGCGGATTCGGCTGCGCAGTTGAACGAGATTGCCCACAGTTTCAAAGGCAGCAGCAGCAACATGGGCGCCGTCAGGCTCGCCGAGTTGTGTAGCACGCTTGAGCACAATGCCAAGACCCTTGCGGCTGTCGATATTGACCGATTGATCGCCGATATCGAAAGCGAGTTCGCCCTCGTGCGGCCTCTTTATGACACCGCGCGACAGCCTTCCCCGGCGGCCAGTTGAATTGACAAGCGCCTTTCGTCGTCATCCGGTGAAACTGGCGCGAGCCTTGCAGATAACTCTCCAACTGTACCTACGATCCCAGTGCAGCGGAGACCGTTAAATGCCCGTTACCCCCAATAATCTTCTTCAGGCCGTCGCGCCGGCCAAGGCGCAGACTGCCTCCGCCAATTCCACGGCGCTGACCGCTGAGCCCGGGGACAAGGCTGCCAGCTTCGCTCAGGTGTACGCCAAGCAAGGCCAGAACAAACCCGCCGCCGCGGCTGACAGCCCGGTCAAACCGGTGCGTGAGAAGGCGGCGGACAGCGCCGGCAAGAAAGACGTCGCCGACGATAAATCTGCCGCCGCGCAACCCGAGGTTGCCGATAGCGGCAAAACCTTGCCCGCCGACAAACCGGCGCAGGCTGACGACAGCGCAGCCAGCGACGATGCTGCCGATACCGCACAAACGCCGGTTGTCGATGCCGCGCCTGTTGATCCAACGCTCGATCCTGCCTTACTGCTGGCGGCGCAACCCGTAGCGGCCACGCCTGCACCGGTGATCACGCCGGTTGTGGATGCCGCTCCGTTGCCGGCTGAAGCCCCGGTTGCCGCGCCGGTTGCCGCTTTGCCGGCGGCGGATGCCACGGATACCGCTTTCGATCCCGAGGCCGATCCGCTCGATGCATTGCCTGCCTTGCGCATGGCCATGGAGCAAAGCGGCCACGTGTCCGCGTCCAGTCAGGCGCAGCCCAAGGCTGCATCGACGTCCGCCCAGGCCCAGGCCGATGGCGAACAGACCGCCGCGCAGAACTTTGCCGCCGGCATGGCCAGCATGCTCGATGTGCAGGCCGACAAGGACAGCACCAGCCAGGGTGGCGAAAAAGCCTTCAGCGGTTTGATTGATGACGGTCTCAAGGACCTGAAGTCGGCCAGCAGCGATACCCGCGTCGACGATTTTGCCAACCGTCTGGCGGCATTGACCCAGGCCGCCACACCGAAAACCGCCAACGCCTTGCCGGTCAATCAGCCGATCGCCATGCATCAGAGCGGCTGGACTGAAGAAGTGGTCAACCGTGTGATGTATCTATCCAGCGCCAATCTCAAGGCGGCGGATATCCAGTTGCAACCGGCCGAACTGGGGCGTCTCGACATACGGGTCAACATGGTCCCGGACCAGCAGACCCAAGTGACGTTCATGAGCGCACACCCGAGTGTTCGCGAAGCGCTGGACGGGCAGATGCATCGCTTGCGTGACATGTTTACCCAGCAGGGCATGGGCCAGGTTGACGTCAATGTGTCCGACCAGAACCGCGGGTCCCAGGACCAGGGGCAAAATCAGCAGGCACAGAGTGGGCGTACCAGTGCCGGTGGCGGTCGTCTTGATTCGATGGATGACGACATAACGCCAGCCATCGCTGAAGTCGCTGCACCGGTGACCAGTGTGATCGGCTCCAGCGCGGTCGATTACTACGCCTGATAGATCGGGTTGCCTTCAAGAGATCGCAGCCTTCGGCAGCTCCTACAGTGGAAACGCAGGAGCTGCCGAAGGCTGCGATCTTTCGCTTTTCAATACCCCGACATTTCCCCCTGGTTACTTCTGGCATAACACTTGCTCTTGCCTATCCGTGCGACTGTGAAAACCCGAATAGTGACGGATTATTGGCATGGCGAAGAGCGACGCAGCAGTAAAAGACCCCGCAACCAAAAGCAAACTCAAGCTGATCATCGCGGTCGTGGTGGCCCTGCTGCTGGCGATCGGTTTGTCCGTGGGGGCGACCTGGTACTTCATGCACAGCGCCCAGAGCAAGCCTGCCGCCGTGGTTGAAACTGCGCCACAGGGCAAGCAGCCGGCGGTTTTCGAACCGATGGCGCCGGCGTTCGTCGCCAACTACAACCAGAACGGCCGTCAGCGCTACATGCAGGTGAGCATCACCATGCTCGGCCGTAGCCAGGCCGATCTGGAAGCGCTCAAGGTGCACATGCCGGTGATCCGCAACAACCTGGTCATGCTGTTCTCCGGGCAAGACTTCGCCACGCTCGCGTCGCCGGTCGGCCAGGAAATGCTGCGCCAGAAAGCCACGGCCAGCGTTCAGGAAGTGGCGCAGAAAGAGCTTGGCAAAGTGGTCATCGAACAATTGCTTTTCACTAATTTCGTACTGCAGTAGGAACACGACATGGCCGTGCAGGACCTGCTGTCCCAGGATGAGATCGACGCGCTGTTGCATGGCGTGGACGATGGTCTGGTACAGACCGATAACGCTGCCGAACCCGGCACCGTCAAAAGCTACGACCTGACCAGCCAGGATCGCATCGTCCGTGGACGCATGCCGACCCTGGAAATGATCAACGAACGTTTCGCCCGCTACACGCGCATCAGCATGTTCAACATGCTGCGTCGCTCGGCAGACGTGGCGGTCGGTGGCGTTCAGGTGATGAAGTTCGGCGAATACGTGCACTCGCTGTACGTGCCGACCAGCCTCAACCTGGTCAAGATCAAACCGCTGCGCGGCACCGCGCTGTTCATCCTCGACGCCAAACTGGTGTTCAAGCTGGTGGACAACTTCTTCGGTGGCGACGGCCGTCACGCCAAGATCGAAGGGCGTGAATTCACCCCGACCGAACTGCGGGTGGTGCGCATGGTGCTGGAACAGGCCTTCGTCGACTTGAAGGAAGCCTGGCAGGCGATCATGGAAGTCAACTTCGAGTACATCAACTCGGAAGTGAACCCGGCCATGGCCAACATCGTCGGCCCAAGCGAAGCGATTGTGGTATCGACCTTCCACATCGAACTCGATGGCGGTGGCGGCGACCTGCACGTGACCATGCCGTACTCGATGATCGAACCGGTGCGCGAAATGCTCGACGCCGGCTTCCAGTCGGACCTCGACGACCAGGACGAACGCTGGGTCAATGCCCTGCGCCAGGACGTGCTGGATGTCGACGTGCCGATCGGTGCCACCGTTGCCCGCCGCCAGTTGAAGCTGCGCGACATCCTGCACATGCAGCCGGGGGACATCATCCCGGTGGAAATGCCGGAAGACATGATCATGCGCGCCAATGGCGTGCCGGCCTTCAAGGTCAAGATGGGATCGCACAAAGGCAACCTCGCGTTGCAAGTGATCGAGCCGATCGAGCGTCGTTGATCGACGCCCCACACATTCGCTTTTAACTGACGGCCTCCCTCACAGGTGGCCCGCCGAGGACAAATGATGGCTGACGATATGAATACCCAGGACGACCAGGCGCTGGCTGACGAATGGGCTGCGGCCCTGGAAGAAACCGGTGATGCCGGGCAGGCTGATATTGACGCGCTGCTGGCAGCCGATGCTTCCGGTTCCTCGAACAATCGCCTGCCAATGGAAGAGTTCGGCAGTGTGCCGAGAAACAACGACCCGGTGAGCCTGGAAGGGCCGAACCTGGACGTGATCCTCGACATTCCGGTGTCGATCTCCATGGAAGTGGGCAGCACCGACATCAACATCCGCAACCTGCTGCAACTCAACCAGGGCTCGGTAATCGAGCTTGATCGCCTGGCCGGCGAGCCGCTGGACGTGCTGGTCAACGGCACGCTGATCGCTCACGGCGAAGTGGTTGTGGTCAACGAGAAGTTCGGCATCCGCCTGACCGACGTGATCAGCCCAAGCGAACGCATCAAGAAGCTGCGCTGAGTGAAAAGGTTTTTTGGGGTTCTGTTGGCGTTGCCGTTCAGCGTGCTGGCGGCCGAGCCTGTGGCGAGCGCTGCCACGGCGGCTGCGCCTGTCGCCAGCAGTGGCGTGGCCGGGCAATTGACGCAGTTGGTTTTCGGCCTGCTGCTGGTGCTGGGGTTGATCTTCTTCCTCGCCTGGCTGTTGCGCCGGGTCCAGCAGGCAGGCCCGGCCGGCAAGGGCCAGGTGATCGAGCTGATCGGTTCCCGCGCTCTTGGACCGCGTGATCGGCTGATGCTGGTGCAGGTCGGCAATGAACAGATTCTGCTGGGTCTGAGCCCCGGCACCATCACGGCCTTGCATGTGCTCAAGGAGCCGGTGCAGGTGCCGAGCACGACTGAGAAGACGACGCCGGAGTTTGCCCAGCGCCTGCTGGAGATCCTCGGTAAAGATCAAAAGGATAAGAAGTAATGGGTGCGCTGCGCATCGTCTTGACGCTGGCCTTGATGCTGGCCGCTCCTTTGGCGTTCGCCGCCGATCCGTTGTCGATCCCGGCGATCACGCTGGGCACCAACGCCGAAGGTGCGCAGGAATACTCGGTCAGCCTGCAAATCCTGCTGATCATGACTGCGCTGAGTTTCATCCCGGCGTTCGTCATGCTGATGACCAGTTTCACCCGGATCATCATCGTCTTCTCGATCCTTCGTCAGGCCCTGGGCTTGCAGCAAACGCCGTCGAACCAGATCCTCACCGGCATGGCGCTGTTCCTGACGTTGTTCATCATGGCGCCGGTGTTCGATCGGGTGAATCAGGATGCCTTGCAACCGTATCTGGCGGAAAAAATGACCGCCCAGGATGCCGTGGCCAAGGCCCAGGTGCCGATCAAGGATTTCATGCTGGCTCAGACCCGCACCAGTGATCTTGAGCTGTTCATGCGCCTGTCCAAGCGCACCGACATTGCCTCGCCGGATCAGGCGCCATTGACCATTCTGGTGCCGGCGTTCGTGACCTCTGAACTGAAAACCGCGTTCCAGATCGGCTTCATGATTTTCATCCCGTTCCTGATCATCGACCTCGTCGTGGCGAGCGTGCTGATGGCCATGGGTATGATGATGCTTTCGCCGCTGATCATTTCCCTGCCGTTCAAAATCATGCTGTTCGTCCTTGTCGATGGCTGGGCGCTGATCATCGGCACGTTGGCCAGCAGCTTCGGCGGTGTCTCGCCATGACGCCGGAAGTAGCGGTCGACATCTTCCGCGAGGCGCTGTGGCTGACCACGCTGATGGTGGCGGTGCTGGTGATTCCGAGCCTGCTGGTGGGCCTTATCGTGGCGATGTTCCAGGCCGCCACCCAGATCAACGAACAGACCTTGAGCTTTTTGCCGCGCCTGCTGGTGATGCTGGTGACGCTGATCGTGGCTGGCCCGTGGCTGGTGCAGACGTTCATGGAATACATCCTGCAGTTGTACGGCAGCATTCCGCAGGTCATCGGCTAAACCATGTCGTCGCTACTGCAACTGACCGATACCCAGATCAGCACCTGGGTGGCGACGTTCATGTTGCCGCTGTTTCGCGTCGGCGCGCTGCTGATGGTCATGCCGGTGTTCGGCACCTCGCTGGTGCCCAAGCGTATCCGGCTTTACTTCGCGATCGCCATTACCGTGGTCATCGCACCCAATCTACCGCCCATGCCGCCGGTCAATGCGCTGGATTTGAGCGGGCTGTTGCTGATTGCGGAGCAGATTCTCGTCGGCGCAATCCTCGGGTTTTCCTTGCAACTGTTCTTCCAGGCGTTCGTGGTGGCGGGGCAGATTGTCGCCATCCAGATGGGCATGGGTTTCGCCTCGATGGTCGACCCCACCAACGGCGTGTCGGTGGCGGTGATCGGGCAGTTCTTCACCATGCTGGTGACGCTGATGTTCCTGGCGATGAACGGCCATCTGGTGGTGTTCGAGGTGCTGACCGAAAGCTTTACCACGCTGCCGGTTGGCAGTGGCCTGATGGTCAATCACTACTGGGAAGTGGCCGGCAAACTCGGTTGGGTCCTTGGCGCGGCGCTGCTGTTGGTGCTGCCGGCAATCACCGCACTGCTGGTGGTCAACATCGCGTTTGGCGTGATGACCCGGGCGGCGCCGCAACTGAACATTTTCTCCATTGGCTTCCCGCTGACCCTGGTGCTCGGGCTGTTTATCGTCTGGGTCGGGCTGGCGGACATTCTCAATCAGTATCAACCGCTGGCCACCGAGGCCTTGCAGTTTTTACGCGAACTGGCACAGGCGCGCTGAGTCATGGCTGAGAGCGAAAGCGGTCAGGACAAAACAGAAGACCCCACGGAGAAAAAGAAAAAGGACGCCCGTGAGAAAGGTGAGATCGCCCGTTCCAAGGAGCTCAATACCCTGGCGATCATGCTCGCCGGGGCTGCTGCATTGCTGATATTCGGCGGGGCGCTGGCTCAGGAAATGATGGACCTGATGCGCCTGAATTTTTCGCTGTCGCGAGAGGTGGTGCTGGACCAGCGTTCGATGGGCACCTATCTGCTGCATTCAGGGCTGATTGCCTTGCTGGCGATTCAGCCGGTGATGATCACCTTGCTGCTGGCCGCGTTGATCGGACCGATTTCCCTCGGTGGCTGGCTGTTCTCCGCCGGCACCATGGCGCCCAAGTTCAGCCGCATGAACCCCGGCGCCGGGCTCAAGCGCATGTTCTCGGCCAAGGCCATTGCCGAACTGCTCAAGGCGCTGGCGAAGTTTTTCATCGTGCTGTTCGTGGCGCTGCTGGTGTTGTCGGCGGACATCGACGACCTGTTGCGCATCGCCCACGAACCGTTGGACCGGGCGATCATCCACAGCCTGCAAGTGGTGGGCTGGAGCACCCTGTGGATGGCCTGCGGCTTGATCATCATTGCGGCTGTCGATGTGCCAATCCAGCTCTGGGAAAGCATCAAGAAGCTGAAAATGACCAAGCAGGAAGTGCGCGACGAGCACAAGGATCAGGAAGGTCGACCTGAAGTCAAACAACGCATTCGCCAGCTCCAGCGCGAAATGTCCCAGCGGCGGATGATGGCGGCAATCCCCGACGCCGACGTGGTCATCACCAACCCAACCCATTACGCCGTAGCCCTCAAGTACGACCCGGACAAGAGCGGTGCGCCGATGTTGATCGCCAAGGGCAGCGACTTCCTGGCGCTGAAGATTCGTGAAATCGCCGCCGCCAACGAGATTCTGCTGCTGGAATCGCCGGCGCTGGCGCGGTCGATTTACTACTCCACTGAACTTGAGCAGGAAATCCCCGGCGGACTCTATCTGGCGGTGGCGCAGGTGTTGGCTTATGTTTATCAGATTCGCCAATATCGAGCAGGCAAAGGCAAGCGTCCGGATCCGCTTAAGGATGATTTGCCGATCCCACCGGATTTGAGGCGGGATTCTTAAAGTAGAGTTACTGTGTTTTTAGCTTAATCGCTTCTTGCTCTTTGCCAGGGGATAGATCTGGCGATTTCACCCATTGCGAATATGTAAGACTTTTTCTGGGTGGAAATTAATGCTTTTTCCTTTTTTTACATGATGGGTCTGTATTCTAAAAAAGGTGTCTAAGTCGCTGTATGGATCATCTGGGTAGTGTTGGCGAGAATAATTAAATTGTTCAAGAATATCCTGCGGATCGTTGTTCGCCACCACAATGCCTTTAAAGCCTTTTACGGGTTTTCTAGTCAGATGTGAAAATTCTGCTGCGAATGAGTTGCGGCCGCCCTCCGCGGAATGGCAAGCCAAAATTCTAATGTTTTCGTATTTTTCAAAGTCGTAGTTTTTCTGCAGTAGCTCGGTGTGAAGCTCTTCAGGGGTTAACTGTCGATCTTTGAAGACAATTTTCGAGGGCTTGCTTGATATGCCTGGCTCGCCGTGAGCTTTAATGTTGAGGCGTCTATTGCCCTTGTAGTTATCTATAAAAGTGAACGCTGCGTCGTCGATCATTCGAATCTCTTGCATGTACCCATTCCTTGGCGCCTTTGCCGTTGTAAGTGCTCGCCGCGATGAAGGAAAGGATGTAAAGATTTTCGAGAGTGGCATATGGCCGTTTTGATCATAAAAGTTGACCGGGTCCGCGAGGCAATACGCATACGGATTCAACCCGCCATTTCCAAACGGGCTCAAATTATCCGGACTATTAAAGCGCATCAACACCGGATTAAAGGCCCGATACCCATTCCCCAATAAGTAACAACCGGTCACTCGGTCCGCCCGCTCACCATTGAAACCCAGCAAACTGGTTAATCCGCTTTCGGCCCGTCGATGTCCGTAGGGCGAGTAGGCGATGGGGTGTCGCAGTTCGGCTTTCAGCGTCTGCAACACCGAACGCTGCAGATCGGTAGCCAGCAACGTGCTTTCGACCGCATCGTGCTGACGCTTCTGTTGCGCCAGCAGCAAGTCGTCTTGCTGAAAAATGGAGTACCCGATATCCCCTTGTATTTCCGTACTAAGGCGACTTTTGCAATAAAACCGTTGGTGCGCGGGGGCACTCGCTAGAGTTTGGTTGATCAGACGATCCAGCGGGTCGTAGCCATAGCGGCAGCGCAGGATTGGTTGTGAGGAAGCCATTGCGCTTGCTCCGGATTCTTGGGGGAGCTTGAGTATCGGCGGATTTTTGCCGGCTCGGTACTATCAGAACTGATAGGGGCGGCACTCTGTATGGCTCGATCAGCTACAAGTCTGGACACCGCAAACCCTGTGGGAGCGAGCTTGCTCGCGATAGCGGTGGGTCAGTCAACATCAGTGCTCGCTGTGCCGACGTCATCGCGAGCAAGCTCGCTCCCACAAGGATCTCCACAAGCCGCACGGGCCAGCGCTGCATCCTCAAATCCAAAAGTTGGAAGGCTTCTTGCAATACCCGTCCCGAGCCTGCTTCAGGCGTCAAAAGTTTGCTTCAAAGGAACGGGGAATACCGGTGGATCGCTCTCAGTTAATCAACAGTGCCCGCACGAACATGGCAGACCTCAGTCGAGGCAATCTGGGCGTGCCGCTGTTGCTGCTGGTCATGTTGGCAATGATGATGTTGCCGATTCCACCGTTCCTGCTCGACGTGTTTTTTACCTTCAACATTGCCCTGTCGATCGTGGTCCTGCTGGTCTGCGTGTACGCCTTGCGGCCGTTGGATTTTGCGGTGTTCCCGACCATTCTGCTAGTGGCGACGTTGTTGCGACTGGCGTTGAACGTGGCCTCGACGCGGGTGGTGATGCTCCACGGTCAGGACGGCCACGCCGCTGCCGGTAAGGTGATCCAGGCCTTCGGTGAGGTGGTGATCGGCGGTAACTACGTGGTCGGTATCGTGGTTTTCGCGATTTTGATGATCATCAACTTCGTCGTGGTAACCAAGGGTGCCGGGCGGATTTCCGAGGTAAGCGCGCGCTTCACCCTCGATGCGATGCCCGGCAAACAGATGGCCATCGACGCCGACCTCAACGCCGGTTTGATCGACCAGAACCAGGCCAAGGCCCGTCGTTCGGAAGTGGCCCAGGAAGCCGAGTTCTACGGGTCCATGGACGGTGCCAGCAAGTTCGTGCGCGGTGACGCCATCGCCGGCCTGCTGATTCTGTTCATCAACCTGATCGGCGGCATGGCGGTCGGTATCTTCCAGCACAACATGACCTTTGCCGACGCCGGCAAGGTGTACGCGCTGTTAACCATTGGTGACGGTTTGGTGGCGCAATTGCCATCACTGCTGTTGTCGACGGCTGCCGCGATCATGGTGACCCGTGCTTCCGGCTCCGAAGACATGGGTAAGCAGATCAATCGCCAGATGTTTGCCTCGCCCAAAGCGCTGGCCGTCTCGGCAGGTTTGATGGCGGTGATGGGCCTGGTGCCCGGCATGCCGCACTTCTCGTTCCTGAGCATGGCTGCCCTCGCTGCCGGTGGCGCGTACCTGTTCTGGCGCAAGCAGAACATCGTCAAGGTCCAGGCTCTGCAAGAGGTCAAGCGCCAGCAGGAGCTGCTGCCATCGCCGGCCCGCGCCCAGGAAACCAAGGAGTTGGGCTGGGATGACGTGACGCCGATCGACATGATTGGCCTGGAAGTGGGTTATCGCCTGATTCCGCTGGTGGATCGCAATCAGGGTGGGCAATTGCTGGCGCGGATCAAGGGCGTGCGCAAGAAGCTGTCCCAGGACCTGGGCTTCCTGATGCCGACCGTGCACATCCGCGACAACCTCGACCTGGCGCCGAGTGCCTATCGCCTGACCCTGATGGGCGTGATCCTGGCCGAAGCCGAGATTTACCCGGATCGCGAACTGGCGATCAACCCGGGGCAGGTCTACGGCACGCTCAACGGCATCACCGCCAAAGATCCGGCTTTCGGGCTCGAAGCGGTCTGGATCGAAATAAGTCAGCGTGCCCAGGCACAATCCCTTGGCTATACAGTGGTCGATGCCAGTACAGTAGTGGCCACGCACTTGAACCAGATTCTGTACAAGCACTCCAGCGAGCTGATCGGGCACGAAGAAGTGCAGCAATTGATGCAATTGCTGGCGAAAAACTCGCCGAAACTGGCTGAAGAGCTGGTGCCGGGTGTGTTGTCGCTGTCGCAACTGCTCAAGGTTCTGCAAGCGCTGCTGGCCGAACAGGTGCCGGTGCGCGACATTCGAAGCATTGCCGAAGCCATCGCTAACAATGCTTCCAAGAGTCAAGATACCGCCGCATTGGTGGCTGCGGTGCGCGTCGGCGTAAGCCGCGCCATCGTGCAAAGCATTGTAGGCACTGACTCCGAGCTCCCAGTGATCACGCTGGAGCCAAGGTTGGAACAAATATTGCTCAATAGTCTGCAGAAGGCAGGACAAGGCTCGGAAGAGGGCGTTCTGCTGGAGCCAAGCATGGCTGAAAAGCTGCAACGCTCGCTGATCGATGCGGCGCAGCGCCAAGAGATGCAAGGTCAACCGGTGATTCTGCTGGTAGCCGGTCCGGTACGCGCGATGCTTTCGCGGTTTGGCCGGCTGGCAGTCCCGGGTTTGCATGTGTTGGCTTATCAGGAAATCCCTGACAACAAGCAAGTGACCATCGTTGCGACAGTAGGGCCCAACGGCTGAGGTAGTGGTTTATGCAAGTTAAGCGTTTTTTCGCCGCCGATATGCGTCAGGCCATGAAACTGGTTCGTGATGAGCTGGGCGCTGAAGCAGCCATCATTGGCAACCGCCGCATCGCCGGTGGTGTCGAACTGACGGCTGCCCTGGATTACAAGCTCTCGGCGCTGGCGCCGCGCGTGCCGAACATGGAGCTCGAAGACGAGCTGCGCAAGACTCAGTCGCGCATCGTCACCGCTCAGGCCGAATTGAGCCTGCGCAGCGACGGCGAAAGCGACAACGCGACCAACCGCCAGTTGTTCGCCGGCTTGCCACTCACCGCAGCCGAGCCGCTGATCGAACCGACCTACGCCGAGCCTCGTCGTCCTGCGCCGGCGCCTGCTCCAGCGGCCGCTGTGGATTCTCGGGTGTTCGACTCGATGCGTTTCGAACTCAACAGCCTGCGCGAACTGATGGAAGTTCAGCTTGGCTCGTTGGCCTGGAACCAACTGCAAGGCAGCAGCCCGGGCCAAGCCAATCTGTGGCGCCGTCTGCAACGCATCGGTTTGTCCGGGCCGTTGTCGCGCGACTTGCTGGCGCTGATTACCGACATTCAAGAACCCCGTCAGGCCTGGCGCATGTTGCTGGCGCACCTGGCGCGGATGATCGCCACACCGGAAGTCGAGCCGCTGGAAGAGGGTGGTGTGATTGCCATGGTCGGCCCTGCCGGCATGGGCAAGACCACCACGCTGGCCAAGCTGGCTGCCCGCTACGTGCTCAAGTACGGCGCGCAGAACATCGCGCTGGTGAGCATGGACAGCTACCGTATCGGTGCCCAGGAACAGCTCAAGACCCTCGGTCGGATTCTCAACGTCTCGGTGACCCACGTCGATCCGGGGCAATCGCTGGTCCAGGCGCTCGAACCTTTGCTGCGCAAACGCGTCGTACTCATCGATACCGCTGGCCTTCAAGCCAGCGACCCGGCCCTGCGCATGCAGCTCGAAAGCCTGGCCGGGCGTGGCATCAAGTCAAAAAATTATCTGGTCCTGGCAACCACCAGCCAGAAACAGGTTCTAACCGCCGCTTATCACAGTTACAAGCGCTGCGGGCTCGCTGGCTGCATCCTGACTAAACTGGATGAAACGGCAAGTCTGGGTGAGGTCTTGAGCCTGGCCATCAGCCATGAACTGCCGGTGGCCTACCTGACCGATGGCCCGCGGATTCCGGATGATTTGCATCTGCCGCGCCGTCATCAACTGGTCAGCCGCGCCGTGAGCGTGCAAATGCAGGAAGAACCCAGCGAAGAAGCCATGGCTGACATGTTCGCTGATATCTACCACAGCCCCACCAAGCAGGTAGGCTGAGGTAACAATGAATCGTTTTTGTACCTACATCGATGGTCTGCCATGCATTGTTCCGTTTGTGAACGCGCAGCCAGTAATGTGGCCTCCGTCTATGCAAGACAAGGTAAAGAAATAACATGGGCAGCATGCATCCCGTACAGGTGATCGCGGTGACCGGCGGCAAAGGTGGCGTCGGGAAAACTAACGTGTCAGTGAACTTGTCCCTGGCTTTGGCTGAACTTGGCCGGCGCGTCATGTTGCTGGACGCCGACCTGGGGCTGGCGAACGTCGACGTTCTGCTGGGCCTGACACCCAAACGTACCCTGGCCGATGTGATCGAGGGTCGCTGCGAACTGCGCGACGTCCTGTTGCAAGGTCCTGGCGGCATCCGCATCGTTCCGGCCGCGTCCGGCACCCAGAGCATGGTTCACCTGAGCCCGGCGCAACACGCCGGCCTGATTCAGGCCTTCAGCGACATCGGCGACAACCTCGATGTGTTGGTGATCGACACCGCTGCGGGTATTGGTGACTCGGTAGTCAGTTTCGTCCGTGCGGCCCAGGAAGTGTTGCTGGTGGTCTGCGACGAACCGACCTCGATCACCGACGCTTATGCGTTGATCAAACTGCTTAACCGCGACTACGGCATGAACCGCTTCCGTGTCCTGGCCAACATGGCCCAGAGCCCGCAGGAAGGGCGCAACCTGTTCGCCAAGTTGACCAAGGTCACGGATCGCTTCCTCGACGTCGCCCTGCAATACGTCGGCGCCGTGCCTTACGACGAAAGCGTGCGCAAGGCTGTTCAGAAGCAACGTGCCGTCTACGAAGCATTCCCGCGCTCCAAGTGCTCGCTGGCGTTCAAGGCCATTGCGCAGAAGGTCGACACCTGGCCACTGCCTGCCAACCCGCGTGGGCACCTGGAATTCTTCGTTGAGCGCCTCGTGCAACAAACGGCAGGACCCGTGCTATGACAGCCAGCGGCTACAACCTCTACAAGAAATCGGCGCGCGATGCGCAGTACGAGCTGATCGAGCGTTACGCGCCGCTGGTCAAACGCATTGCCTATCACTTGCTGGCGCGTTTGCCGGCCAGTGTTCAGGTCGAAGATTTGATTCAGGCCGGGATGATCGGCCTGCTGGAAGTCTCGACCAAATACGACGCCAGCAAAGGCGCGAGTTTCGAGACGTACGCGGGCATCCGCATCCGCGGCGCCATGCTCGATGAAGTGCGCAAGGGCGACTGGGCGCCACGCTCGGTCCACCGCAATACCCGCATGGTCAGCGACGCCATCCGCTCGATTGAAGCTAAAACCGGCCGTGACGCTAAAGATCACGAAGTTGCGGCCGAACTCCAATTGAGTCTCGACGATTACTACGGGATTTTGAACGACACCCTGGGCAGCCGTTTATTCAGTTTCGACGATCTGTTGCAGGACGGCGAACACGAAGGGCTGCACGAGGATGGCGCGAGTGCTCATCTCGAGCCGTCACGCGATCTGGAAGATGAACGCTTCCAGGCAGCGCTGGCGGACGCGATTGCCAATTTGCCGGAGCGTGAGCGACTGGTGTTGGCGCTGTACTACGACGAAGAGTTGAATCTCAAGGAAATCGGTGAGGTCCTGGGGGTCAGCGAATCTCGGGTCAGCCAGTTACATAGCCAGTGCGCGGCCCGTTTGCGGGGGCGTTTGGGAGAGTGGCGAGCGCGCTGAAGGCGGTGTGGGGGCACTGCGACGTGGCTGGTGGGGTGATGAACCGCGCCGGTCTTGCTTCGTTGTACTCCAGACAGTCATTGAGTGCTTTGCCAGATTGATTGAAATGGCGCGTCCAGGTGCTGGGCGCGTTTTAGTCTGCTTGGAGGTCGAATTGGACAAGAACATGAAAATCCTCATCGTTGATGACTTCTCAACGATGCGGCGGATCATAAAAAACCTGTTGCGTGACCTTGGGTTCACCAACACGGTCGAGGCCGACGATGGCACTACCGCCATTCCGGTACTCAACAGCGGGAGCATCGACTTTCTGGTGACGGACTGGAACATGCCTGGCATGACCGGTATCGATCTGCTGCGCCACGTGCGTGCCGATGAAAAGCTCAAGCACCTGCCGGTGTTGATGGTGACCGCTGAAGCCAAGCGCGAGCAGATCATCGAAGCGGCCCAGGCCGGTGTAAACGGCTATGTGGTCAAACCCTTCACGGCCCAGGCGTTGAAAGAAAAAATCGAGAAGATTTTCGAACGCATCGGTTGAACTGCGCCACGGGGGAGCTATGGGGCATAACGAATCTTCGCAGGGCGATTTTGAATCGACCCTGAAAAAACACGCCGTCGAACTGGTCGCGAGCCTTGAAAAGGGCAGGTTCGGCGATGCTGTGCAATTGATCCATGAGCTCAACCAGACCCGTGACCGCGGCCTGTATCAGGAAGTGGGCAAGCTCACTCGCGAGCTGCATAGCGCGATCGTCAATTTTCAGATTGACCCGCACATGCCGCAAGCCGAGGAGGTGTCACAGATCACCGACGCCACCGAGCGTCTGGGCTATGTGGTCAAGCTGACCGAGGCGGCGGCCAACCGCACCATGGACCTGGTGGAAAACGCCACGCCGCTGGTCAACAGCCTGGCTGACGAAGCCCAGGCCTTGAGTACGGACTGGGGACGGTTCATGCGCCGTGAAGTCGGGGCTGAAGAGTTCCGCGAGCTGGCCCGGCGAGTCGATGGCTTCCTGGCGCGCAGCAGCACGGATAACCGCGCCGTGTCGGCCAACCTCAACGACATCCTGCTTGCCCAGGATTATCAGGACCTCACAGGTCAAGTGATCAAGCGTGTGACCCAACTGGTCACCGAAGTTGAAAGCAACCTGCTCAAGCTCGTGCTGATGGCCAGTCAGGTGGACCGCTTTGCGGGCATCGAACATGACCGTGAAGCGATGCTTGCAGAAAAAGATCCACAAAAACATCTCTCTCAGGGTGAAGGTCCGCAGATTCATGCCGATAAAAGAGAAGACGTTGTGTCCGGTCAGGACGATGTGGACGATTTGTTATCCAGCCTGGGATTTTAGCGTTTTAGAATTTTAGGTTTTTTGGGTTTTTAGACCTGTAGGAGCACACCATTAATGAGCTTCGGCGCCGATGAAGAGATCCTTCAGGATTTCCTGGTTGAGGCCGGCGAGATTCTAGAGCAACTGTCCGAACAGCTGGTCGAGCTGGAAAGCCGACCGGATGATGCGGATTTGCTCAATGCAATTTTTCGCGGTTTTCACACTGTAAAAGGGGGCGCCGGCTTCCTCCAGCTCAACGAGCTGGTGGAGTGCTGTCACATCGCCGAGAACGTGTTCGACATCCTGCGCAAGGGCGAACGTCGCGTTGACTCGGAACTGATGGACGTGGTTCTCGAAGCGCTGGACGCGGTGAACAGCATGTTCAGCGAAGTCCGCGAGCGCAGCCCGATCACGGCTGCCACACCTGAATTGCTCGCTGCTTTGGCCCGTCTGGCCGAGCCGCAATCGGCTGACGAAGCTGCACCTGTCGCCCAAGCGGTTGAAGAACCTGCCGCTGAAGTCGAATCGGGTGACATCACCGACAATGAATTCGAACAATTGCTGGACTCGCTGAACGCCGTCAAGGCCCAGGCCGAGGCCCCGGCGGCTGCTCCAGCGCCTGCCAGTGACGAAATCACCGATGCCGAGTTCGAGTCGTTGCTCGATCAATTGCACGGTAAAGGCCAGTTCGCCGTCGATGCGGTGGCACCGGCTGCTCCTGCCGCACCGCAGGCGCCAAAAGCCGCGGGCGACAGCTCCGACATCACCGACGACGAATTCGAAGCACTGCTCGACCAGTTGCACGGCAAGGGCAACTTTGCCGTCGACGCGCTGGAATCGGCCATCGCTTCGGTGCCGACACCCGCCGCGCCAACCGCTGCGGCAGCCGGCAGCGACCTGATCACCGACCACGAATTCGAATCGCTGCTCGACGAACTGCACGGCAAAGGCAAGTTCACCGAAGTCGGTGCGACGGCTGGAACGGCCACCGGTGCCAGCGCCTCGGTAGCGGCTCCTGTCGCCAAGGCTGCGGCGCCGAAACCGGTGGCCAAGGCCCCCGAGCCGAAACCCGAAACACCGGCACCTGCTGCCGCTGCTGCACCAGCTCCGGCCCGTGCCCCGGCTGCGCCGCCGGCGGAAAAACCGGCCAGCGAAGCCGAAACCACCGTGCGCGTCGATACCGCACGGCTGGACGAAATCATGAACATGGTCGGCGAGTTGGTGCTGGTGCGTAACCGCCTGGTTCGCCTGGGTGCCAACAGCGCCGACGAAGCCATGTCCAAAGCCGTGTCCAACCTCGACGTGGTCACGGCCGACCTGCAAACCGCGGTCATGAAGACCCGGATGCAACCGATCAAGAAAGTCTTCGGGCGCTTCCCGCGTCTGGTTCGCGACCTGGCTCGCCAGCTCAAGAAAGAGATCAACCTGGAGCTGGTCGGCGAAGAAACCGACCTCGACAAGAACCTCGTCGAGGCCCTGGCCGACCCGCTGGTCCACTTGGTGCGCAACGCGGTCGACCACGGCATCGAGTCGCCGGAAGAGCGCGAAGCTTCGGGCAAGGCCCGTGGCGGCAAGGTGATCCTGGCGGCGGAACAGGAAGGCGACCACATCCTGTTGTCGATCTCCGATGACGGCAAGGGCATGGACCCGAATGTCCTGCGTTCCATCGCGGTGAAACGCGGTGTGATGGACAAGGACGCGGCCGATCGCCTGAGCGATACCGAGTGCTACAACCTGATCTTCGCCCCGGGTTTCTCGACCAAGACCGAGATCTCCGACGTGTCGGGTCGTGGCGTGGGCATGGACGTGGTGAAAACCAAGATTTCCCAGCTCAACGGTTCGATCAACATCTTCTCGGCCAAGGGCCAGGGATCGAAGATCGTCATCAAGGTGCCGTTGACCCTGGCGATCATGCCGACGCTGATGGTCATGCTCGGCAACCAGGCGTTTGCGTTCCCGCTGGTGAACGTCAACGAGATTTTCCACCTCGACCTGTCGACCACCAACGTGGTGGACGGCCAGGAAGTGGTGATCGTGCGGGACAAGGCGCTGCCATTGTTCTACCTCAAGCGCTGGCTGGTCAGCTCCGCCGCTCACGAAGAGCAGCGCGAGGGCCATGTGGTGATCCTTTCGGTGGGCACCCAGCGGATCGGCTTCGTCGTCGACCAACTGGTGGGCCAGGAAGAGGTGGTCATCAAGCCATTGGGCAAAATGCTCCAGGGAACCCCGGGCATGTCGGGCGCCACCATCACCGGTGACGGTCGCATTGCGCTGATTCTCGATGTTCCGAGCATGCTCAAGCGTTACGCCGCACGGCGTATTTGATTCTGGCGAAGCGGGGCGACTGAGGCCCCGCTGCGTCTAACGGAGTGTTTATGGCAGTCAAAGTCCTGGTGGTGGATGATTCGGGGTTTTTCCGCCGCCGCGTCTCGGAAATTCTTTCAGCGGATTCGAATATCCAGGTCGTCGGTACGGCGACCAACGGAAAAGAGGCGATCGATCAGGCCCTGGCCCTCAAGCCGGACGTGATCACCATGGACTACGAGATGCCAATGATGGACGGCATCACGGCGGTGCGGCACATCATGCAGCGCTGCCCGACCCCGGTCTTGATGTTTTCCTCGCTGACCCATGAAGGCGCCCGGGTAACCCTGGATGCGCTGGACGCCGGCGCGGTGGACTTCCTGCCGAAGAATTTCGAAGACATCTCGCGTAACCCCGAGAAGGTCAAACAACTGCTGTGCGAAAAGATCCTGAGCATTTCGCGCAGCAACCGTCGCGTCAATGCCTACAGCGCCCCGGCGCCTGTGGCCGCGCCAGCCCCAACGCCTGCGCCGTCGAGCATTGGCAGTTACGGCAGCAGCGCGCCTGCACGTCCGGCACCCGCACCGATTCCGGCTCGTGCCCACGCAGCTGCGCCGTCGTCGCCTGCGCCAAAACGCAAAGCCTACAAACTGGTCGCGATCGGCACGTCCACTGGCGGCCCGGTTGCCTTGCAGCGGGTACTGACCCAGTTGCCGGCCAACTTTCCGGCACCGATCGTGCTGATCCAGCACATGCCTGCGGCGTTTACCAAAGCGTTCGCCGAGCGCCTGGACAAGCTGTGCCGCATCAGCGTCAAGGAAGCCGAGGATGGCGACATCCTGCGTCCGGGCCTGGCGTTGCTCGCACCGGGTGGCAAGCAAATGATGATCGACGGCCGTGGCGCGGTGAAAATCCTGCCGGGTGACGAGCGATTGAACTACAAGCCGTGCGTCGACATTACCTTCGGCTCGGCGGCCAAGTCTTACGGCGACAAAGTTCTGGCGGTCGTGTTGACCGGCATGGGCGCCGACGGTCGCGAAGGCGCGCGTCTGCTCAAGCAGGGCGGCAGTTCGATCTGGGCGCAGGATGAAGCCAGCTGCGTGATCTACGGCATGCCGATGGCCATCGTCAAAGCCGAGCTCGCCGACGCGGTGTACAGCCTGGACGATATCGGCCGGCACATCGTCGAGGCATGTATCTGATGGATGTTCTCAGCCTAATCGGCATCATCATGGCGTTCGTCGCCATCATCGGCGGCAACTACCTCGAAGGCGGCCACCTCGGTGCGCTGGCGAACGGCCCGGCGGCGTTGATCGTGCTCGGCGGGACCATCGGCGCGGCGTTGCTGCAATCGCCGATGAGCGCGTTCAAGCGCGCCATGCAGATTCTGGCGTGGATCCTGTTTCCGCCGCGTGTCGACCTGGCTGGTGGCATCGACCGCGTCGTCAACTGGAGCCTGACCGCCCGCAAGGAAGGCTTGCTGGGCCTTGAAGGCGTGGCCGATGCCGAGCCCGACAACTACTCGCGCAAAGGCCTGCAACTGCTGGTCGACGGCGCCGAGCCGGAAGCGATTCGCAGCATCCTCGAAGTGGATTTCTACACCCAGGAAAGCCGTGACATCGAAGCCGCCAAAGTCTTCGAAAGCATGGGCGGTTACGCGCCGACCATCGGCATCATCGGTGCGGTCATGGGCCTGATTCATGTCATGGGCAACCTCGCTGATCCCTCGCAATTGGGCAGCGGTATTGCCGTGGCGTTCGTCGCTACCATCTACGGTGTGGCCAGTGCCAACCTGGTGCTGCTACCGATTGCCGCCAAACTCAAATCCATTGCGTTGCGCCAGTCGCGTTATCGCGAAATGTTGTTGGAAGGGATCCTGTCGATCGCCGAAGGTGAAAACCCACGCTCAATTGAGTTGAAGCTTCAGGGCTTCATGGATTGATGGGGGTAATGGATTATGGCTCGTCGTCGGCACCAGGAAGAACACGTTAACCACGAGCGCTGGCTCGTGTCCTACGCGGACTTCATCACGCTGCTGTTCGCTTTTTTCGTGGTGATGTACTCGATTTCTTCGATCAACGAAGGCAAGTACAAGATCATTTCCGAGGCGCTGATCGGCGTCTTTACCGACTCCGACCGTGCGCTCAAGCCGATCCCGATCGGCGAAGAGCGGCCGAAGACCGTGATCCCGGCCAAGCCGCTGGTCAAGGACAGTGAGCAGGTGGACGCCGGTGTTGCCGGTGCCAGCGATCCACTGAAAAGCATCGCTGACGATATCAGTGCGGCATTCGGCGATCTGATCCAGTCCAACCAGATGACCGTGCGCGGCAACGAGTTGTGGGTCGAGATCGAACTCAATTCCAGCCTGTTGTTCGGCAGCGGCGACGCCATGCCCAGCGACATCGCATTCAACATCATCGACAAGGTCGCGGCCATCCTGAAGCCGTTCGACAACCCGATTCACGTCGAAGGTTTTACCGACGATCAGCCGATTCGCACCGCGCAGTACCCGACCAATTGGGAGCTGTCATCGGCCCGTTCGGCCAGCATCGTGCGCATGCTGGCGATGCAAGGGGTGAACCCCGGTCGCCTGGCATCGGTGGGCTATGGCGAGTTCCAGCCCGTGGCCAATAACGCCACCGCGGAAGGCCGGGCGCGCAACCGTCGCGTGGTGCTGGTGGTGTCGCGCAATCTCGATGTACGCCGCAGCCTGACAGGCACCGGAACCGCTCATGCACAACCGGATGCCGCGTTGAAGCGTGCTGGCACACAAACTGCACCGACCCCGGTCAAGTCGCCGGTACGAGAGAGCGCCGTCAATTCTCCGTCACCCGCATTAACACGTTGAGCTATTTCTCGGCCGTTTCACAGGGCCGGGAGGAACAATCCGAATGAGAGTCTGGGCAGTCGCCAATCAAAAGGGTGGTGTCGGTAAAACCACTTCCTCCATCGCTTTAGCCGGTTTGCTGGCCGAGGCGGGCAAGCGCGTGGTCGTGGTCGACCTGGACCCCCACGGCTCGATGACCAGCTATTTCGGTTACGACCCTGACAGCCTGGAACACAGCAACTACGACCTGTTCCTGCACAAGGGCAACGTGCCTCAGGGTTTGCCGGGCCAGTTGTTGCTGTCGACCAGCGACCCACGCATTTCCCTGCTGCCTTCCAGTACCGCGCTGGCGACCCTTGAACGTCAGTCGCCGGGCCAGAGTGGCTTGGGCCTGGTGATCGCCAAGAGCCTGGCGCAGTTGTGGCAAGACTTTGATTACGCGGTGATCGACAGCCCGCCGTTGCTCGGCGTGCTGATGGTCAATGCCTTGGCGGCGAGCCAGCAACTGGTGATCCCGGTGCAGACCGAACACCTGGCGGTCAAAGGCCTGGAGCGTATGGTCAATACGCTGGCGATGATCAACCGTTCGCGTAAACAGGCGTTGCCGTTCACCATCGTGCCGACGCTGTTTGACCGCCGTACCCAAGCCTCTCTCGGTACGCTGCGGGTCTTGCGCGATAAGTTTCCCGATGAAATCTGGCAGGGCTACATCCCGGTGGACACACGCCTGCGCGATGCCAGCCGTGCCGGAGTCACACCTTCGCAGTTCGATGGCAAGAGCCGTGGCGTACTCGCTTACCGCGCGCTGCTCAAGCATTTGCTGGCGGCACAACTTGTTCCGCAGGTGGCTTGAGATGAGTTCAATTCCTGTAGGAGCTGCCGCAGGCTGCGATCTTTTGATCTGGTTTTGCGGTGCGTTAGAAATCGCTAAAAGATCGCAGCCTGCGGCAGCTCCTGCAGTGAGAGCATGCGCATGAATCGGCCACTGAAGCTCACGTCACGCCCGCAACTGGCGTTGCAGTCGTACCTGGACAACCTTCTGCAAGAGGTGACCGAGGAACTGTTATCGCCGGTTGAAGCGCTGCCTGAGGTAGCCGAAGCCGAAGCGGTTCTCGATGAGTTCCAGGCTGCGGTACTTGAAGAGCAGGCCCGTGATGCCGAGCAGGTCAGGCGTGCTGCCGAGCCTGTCGCCAAGGCCGCTGAGCCGGTGGACGTGCCGGCGCGTCCGGCTGTTGCCGTGATCGAAGCGCCTGCACCGATCCTGTCGCCGGTCTCGACCATCGCGCCATTGCTGCAAACACTGGTCACGCCGGTTGCCGAAGTGCAGCAGGCGCCGGAGCCGACAGTCGTCGAAGTCCAGCAAGCCTTGGTTGCGCCGGTGGTCGAAGTTCATTTGCCGCCCGCCATCACCCCACCACCGGTGGAAACCGATGGTCGTCCGTACTGGGCCGCCGAGCCGTTCGAATGCCTGTTGTTCGATGTCGCCGGGTTGACCCTGGCGGTGCCGTTGGTGTGCCTGGGTTCGATTTATTCCCTGGCCGGTCATGAGCTGACGCCGTTGTTCGGCCAGCCTGAGTGGTTTCTCGGGATCTTGCCGAGTCAGGCAGGCAACCTGAAAGTGCTGGATACCGCTCGGTGGGTCATGCCCGACCGTTATCGCGACGATTTCAAGCAAGGCCTGCAATACGTCATTTCCGTCCAGGGCTATGAATGGGGGCTGGCGGTGCATCAGGTCAGCCGTTCGTTGCGCCTGGATCCGAACGAAATCAAGTGGCGCAGTCACCGTGGTCAACGGCCATGGCTGGCGGGCACGGTGATTGAACACATGTGTGCGTTGCTCGACGTTTCCGCGCTGGCGGAGTTGATCGCCAGCGGCGGCGCAAAGCACATGGGCGGCAGCAAGCCGACCCACAAAACTACATAACAGAACAACACCGCTAGGGCGGTTTCTTGAGGGGTCAGGGTATGAATGACAAGGCAACGGCGGCAAAAGGTTCCGAAGATCCGATCCTGCAATGGGTCACCTTCAAGCTGGACAACGAGACCTACGGCATCAACGTGATGCGCGTTCAGGAAGTCCTGCGCTACACCGAAATCGCCCCGGTCCCGGGTGCCCCGAGCTACGTGCTGGGCATCATCAACCTGCGCGGTAACGTGGTCACCGTGATCGACACCCGCCAGCGTTTCGGCCTGATGAATGCCGAGATCAGCGACAACACCCGTATCGTCATCATCGAAGCCGACAAGCAAGTCGTCGGGATCATGGTCGACAGCGTGGCCGAAGTGGTTTACCTGCGTCAGTCGGAAATCGAAACCGCGCCGAACGTCGGTAACGAAGAATCCGCGAAGTTCATTCAAGGCGTGTGCAACAAGAACAACGAACTGCTTATCCTGGTCGAACTGGACAAGATGATGAGCGAAGAAGAATGGTCGGAACTGGAGAGTATCTGATTGATTCTCGAGGTTGCGGTCATTGTCCTGTTCCTGTTCTGGGCAGGCACGCTGGCAATGTTCCTGGCGTACATTCGCGCTCAGAAACAGATCGCCGCACAACAGGCCCAAGGTGACGCGCTGCGCGATCAGCGCATCAAGGACCTGGGCAAGCGCGTTGACGACTATCAGAACGGCAACGTTCGCATGGGTGAAGACCTGCATGAACTGCGCGCGATCGTCGCGCCGTTGCCGGACAAACTCGTTCAGCTGGAACAGCGCGACCCCACCAGCCTCTCGTTCGCCCAGGCGGCGCGACTGGTCGGGATGGGCGCGAGCGTCGACGAACTGACCCAGTCCTGCGGCTTGACCCAGGCTGAGGCGGAGTTGATGAGCAAGCTGCATAAGAACTGACAGATCAAAAGATCGCAGCCTCGTTTCACTCGACAGCTCCTACATTGGGAAGGCGTACACCCTGTAGGAGCTGTCGAGTA
The DNA here is from genome assembly GCF_019145495.1 of Pseudomonas azerbaijanoccidentalis. GTDB lineage: Bacteria > Pseudomonadota > Gammaproteobacteria > Pseudomonadales > Pseudomonadaceae > Aquipseudomonas > Aquipseudomonas azerbaijanoccidentalis. The sequence goes on from NZ_JAHSTU010000003.1 coordinate 150,299, forward strand.
AAACGAGGCTGCGATCTTTTCACTTCACCCCAGAACCCTCCCCAGACTCAATAATCATCCCCACGCTCAGTAACGTCCTTCTCGACCATTGGCGCGTCCGGATCCTGTCCCGCCGGAAACTTGCCTTTCAGATTCCAAGCAAACGCAATGATCTCGGCAATCGTCCGGTACAAGTCTTCCGGAATGCTGTCGCCCAACTCCATGCGTGCGAGCAATCTCACCAATTCGGCGTTTTCGTAGATCGGCACTTCGTAGTCGCGGGCGATCCGCAGAATTTCTTCCGCCAGTTCTTCATCACCCTTGGCCGTAAGGGTCGGGGCGTGGCTGCCGTCATATTTGAGGGCGATGGCCTGGCGTGGGGCGTTGGGATTTCTCATGCGGTTTCGTCGACCCAGCGTTGTTCTAGACGAGTTTGTGGGCCTTGCGGTGGCTTGCCGTGATGGCAATCGAGATCGCCGACATTCAGGCCACAATCGAGCATACGCGCGCGCAATGCCGCCAGATTGCTTTCGATCAGGCTGGCGGTGTACGGCCGTTCGGCCCAGAGCTGGCTGGACAGGCTGCCCTTGATCAATTGCGCCTGGACCTGCATCGGCCCCAGCGGCTCCATGTCAAAGGCCATTTCGACACGCCACAGTTGTTGTTTCGGCTCGCGCTCGTCGCGGCGTTCCTGGGGCTGCTCTTTTTCCGGCGCGTCTTCGCGCTGGAACTTGATCTGCAACGGTACGATGTCCTGCATATTGCGCATCGGCACTTCCAGCTGCCAGGTGCTCATCAGGCGACCGTCATTGGTCACGCCGGTTTGCTCGAGGCTCGACAACTGATGGCTTTGCAAGCGCGAAACCGCGGCGGCGGCGAGGCGCAGCAGGTGTTCGAGATCGTCTTCGCCGTCTGCGCTTTGCAGCATCCGTTCAGGCAACGGAAAACTTGTCGGCGATGGTTTGGCGCTGACCTGGCCGAGCATGCCCAAAGCGTTGCGCACGAAACTCGGCATCGCCTGGGCCAGCGTGTTAGCAGCAATGATTGCACTGAGATTGGTGCTGGCCGGCAGCCCCGGTGTCAGTTGCGCGATGAGCTTGAGCAAGTCTCCTTTCATATCGGGTGCGGCCGTCGGGTTCTGGCCGGTCAGCAGTTTCGATTCGAGAAACGCACCGCTGCCGGCCAGAGCCAGCGCCAGGCCTTTGGGTGTGCTCAGTTGCCGGACGTCCGGTAGGCCAGAGAGCAGCTTGTCGACCGTGGCATGCAAATCACTGGAGGTCTGATTCGAGGGCGGCAAGTTTTGCAGGAGTTTGAGCAAACCATCCAGCGAGCCCTGGCGGCTGGTCTGGCTGACCAGTTGCTGGGTTACCGCCAATTGCTCCTGGCGGCTGCTCAACGGTACGAACTTCAGCGTTTGCGTGTCCTGCACCTGCGCACTGAGCAACGTGCCGATACGCAATGGCTGCGGGCTGTCGATGCTCAGGGTGCTGCCACTGAGGGCGGTGTTGAGCAGGCTGACCATCGAGCGAAACACGGTCGGTTGCCCCGGCACTTGCGGCAACACCTGGGAGGTCAGCACTTTGCCCTGCAACAGCGTCCCCACCGGCAGTTGCGCGGTGTCGAGACGGGTGAGGGTGGCAACGCTGGAGGCGATGGCCTGCTGCACGGTGATCGCCAGGTTGCCAGCCGATGGTTGAGTCACGGCCACACTGGTGCCTTGGGCCAACGGCTGATTGCTGGTGGCCTGGACCGTGGTTTGGCGGCCGCTGTCGAGGGTGACCTTGAGCAGTAGCTGAAAAGTCTGGTCCGCCTGCTTGAGCGACAGCACTTCAGCCTTGGCAGTCTGGCCCGCAGTGATCAGGCCTTCGATGGGCGTCAGCAGCTTGAGCAACTCGCCGCTTACTGCCTGTGGGCGCGCAGATGCAGGGGTGGTCTGCGGTAGCGGGAGGATGTTCATTTCGCCTGTCATACGCGGTCACAACCTTGGGAAAATGCACGCTTTAGAGTAGGGGATGGCATGTATAATGCCGCGCAGTTGTATACAGAGTGCCGATAACATTGCAATTATTTGACGCAGCTCGCTAGTTTGGGCCGCCAATACATTTATTCTGCATCTCTTTAACGGCCGCGCCAGAGCCGACTTGAACCGTATAAGGCCCGTGAACCCTTGACCAGTCCTGTCCTGCAAACCGTTGCCCTTGCCTGTGAGCGGGACCTTCGGCTGCTTTTCGAAAATCTCGATTTGAGACTGGCCAGTGGCGAAATGGTGCAGATCAGCGGCCCCAACGGCAGTGGCAAGACCAGCCTGTTGCGCCTGCTGTCCGGGTTGATGCAGCCGACCGCCGGTCAAGTGTTGCTCAACGGTCAGCCGCTGCACGAGCAACGCACGGAGCTGGCGCGCAACCTGCTGTGGATCGGCCATGCCGCCGGGATCAAGGACCTGCTGACGCCCGAAGAGAACCTGAGCTGGCTCTGCGCCCTGCATCAACCGGCCTCCGTGGAAGCGATCTGGCAAGCCTTGGCCGCTGTCGGGCTGCGCGGTTTCGAAGATGTTCCGTGTCACACCCTGTCCGCCGGGCAACAGCGCCGCGTTGCGCTGGCACGCTTGTATCTGGATAGCCCGCCGCTGTGGATTCTCGACGAACCGTTCACCGCTCTCGACAAGCAAGGCGTGGCGCAACTCGAAGAACACCTGGCCGCCCACTGCGAGCGCGGTGGCATGGTGGTATTGACCACTCACCACACGCTGAGCCGGATGCCGGCCGGTTACCGCGATATTGATCTGGGGAAATGGGCCGTATGAGTGTTTTCGGCCTGTTGGTCGCCCGTGAGGCCCGTCTGCTGTTCCGCCGTCCCGCGGAACTGGCCAATCCGCTGGTGTTCTTTGCCATCGTCGTTTCGCTGTTCCCGTTGGCGGTTGGTCCCGAGTCTCAATTGTTGCAAACCTTGTCTCCGGGACTGGTCTGGGTGGCAGCGCTTTTATCGGTTTTGCTCTCGCTGGACGGGCTTTTCCGCAGTGATTTCGAGGATGGATCGCTGGAACAGTGGGTCCTTTCGCCGCACCCCCTGGCTCTTCTGGTTTTGGCCAAGGTGCTGGCACACTGGGCGTTTTCCGGCCTGGCACTGGTTTTGCTCGCACCCTTGCTGGCTTTGATGCTCGGTCTGCCTGCCGCCTGTCTGCCGGTGTTGCTGCTTTCGTTGTTGCTGGGTACACCGGTGCTGAGCCTGCTCGGTGCGGTGGGCGCAGCCCTGACGGTCGGTTTGAAGCGCGGTGGCCTGTTGCTGGCGTTGCTGATTCTGCCGCTGTACATCCCGGTGTTGATCCTTGGCAGTGGCGCCTTGCAGGCCGCGCTGCAGGGCATGCCGGCGACCGGTTATCTGCTGTGGCTTGGTAGCCTGACCGCCCTGGCGATAACCCTGACACCTTTTGCAATAGCTGCTGGCCTGAAGATCAGCGTCGGCGAATAATAATGAGGCCTGATCATTTTTTGATCACTTCTTTTGAAGAAAGGCAGGCCCTGGCTCTTCACAGTAAAGAGCAACCGTGACGGAAACAAAGTATGAACTGGACGTGGTTTCACAAGCTCGGCTCGCCCAAATGGTTTTACGGCATCAGCGGCAAAATGCTGCCCTGGCTGAGCGTCGCGGCGTTGCTGCTGATCGGCGTCGGCGTGGTCTGGGGTCTGGCGTTTGCGCCGCCGGATTACCAGCAAGGCAATAGTTTCCGCATCATCTATATCCACGTTCCGGCCGCCATGCTGGCGCAGTCCATCTACGTGATGCTGGCGGTGTGCGGCGTCGTCGGGCTGGTGTGGAAGATGAAACTGGCCGACGTCGCCCTGCAATGCGCGGCGCCCATCGGTGCCTGGATGACCGCCGTGGCGCTGGTCACCGGGGCGATCTGGGGCAAACCGACCTGGGGCTCGTGGTGGGTCTGGGATGCACGCCTTACGTCCATGCTTATCCTGCTTTTCCTGTACTTCGGTCTCATTGCGCTGGGCAACGCCATCAGTAATCGTGACAGCGCGGCCAAGGCTTGCGCGGTGCTGGCGATTGTTGGCGTCATCAATATCCCGATCATCAAGTACTCGGTGGAGTGGTGGAACACCCTGCACCAGGGCGCGACGTTCACCCTCACCGAAAAGCCGGCGATGCCGGCAGAGATGTGGCTGCCATTGCTGCTGACGGCGCTGGGTTTCTACTGTTTCTTCGGCGCGGTCCTGCTGCTGCGCATGCGCCTTGAAGTGCTCAAGCGGGAAGCACGGGCCAGTTGGGTGAAAGCTGAAGTGGAAAACAGCCTGGAGATCGCTAGATGAGTTTTGCGTCATTCGGCGATTTCCTCGCCATGGGCCATCACGGCCTGTATGTCTGGTCGGCCTACGGCATCTGCCTGGCGGTGCTGGCCCTCAACGTGGCGGCGCCAATCCTGGCCCGCAAGCGGTATCTGCAACAAGAGGCGCGTCGTCTGCGCCGGGAGAACGGCAAGTGAATCCGCTGCGTAAAAAGCGACTTATCATCATTCTGGCCATCCTGGTCGGGGTCGGCGCTGCCGTCGGCCTGGCCCTGAGTGCCCTGCAGCAGAACATCAACCTGTTTTATACACCGACCCAGATCGCCAATGGCGAAGCCCCGCAAGACACGCGCATCCGTGCTGGCGGCATGGTCGAGGCCGGTTCCTTGCAGCGCTCCGGCGACTCGCTGGACGTGAAGTTCGTCGTTACCGACTTCAACAAGTCCGTGACTATCACTTACCGCGGCATCCTTCCGGACCTGTTCCGCGAAGGGCAGGGCATCGTCGCCCTGGGCAAGATCAACGCCGATGGCGTAGTGGTGGCCGATGAAGTGCTGGCCAAGCACGATGAAAAGTACATGCCGCCGGAAGTGACCAAGGCCCTGAAAGACAGCGGCCAGTCGGCACCTACTCCTGCGAAAGAGGGCTAACCGATGACATCTGGAATATTTATCCCGGAGCTGGGCCACCTGGCCATGATCCTGGCGCTGTGTTTCGCGCTGGTTCAAGCCGTGGTGCCATTGGTCGGTGCCTGGCGCGGTGACCGTTTCTGGATGAGCCTGGCCCAGCCAGCCGCATGGGGGCAGTTCGCGTTTTTGCTGTTCGCCTTCGGTTGCCTGACCTACGCCTTCATGGTCGATGATTTCTCCGTGGCCTATGTGGCCAACAACTCCAACAGCGCGTTGCCGTGGTACTACAAATTCAGCGCCGTATGGGGCGCCCACGAAGGTTCGTTGCTGCTGTGGGCGCTGATCCTCGGCGGCTGGACCTTCGCGGTCTCGGTGTTCTCCCGGCAATTGCCGCAAGTCATGCTGGCCCGCGTGTTGGCGGTGATGGGCATGATCAGCACCGGTTTCCTGCTGTTCCTGATCCTGACCTCGAACCCGTTCAAACGCATCCTGCCGCAAGTGCCCAGCGACGGCGCCGACCTCAACCCGTTGCTGCAAGACATCGGCCTGATCGTCCACCCGCCGATGCTGTACATGGGCTACGTCGGTTTCTCCGTGGCGTTTGCTTTCGCGATTGCCGCGCTGATGGGCGGTCGCCTTGATGCGGCGTGGGCGCGTTGGTCGCGTCCGTGGACCATCGTTGCGTGGGCGTTTCTCGGTATCGGCATCACCCTCGGTTCGTGGTGGGCGTATTACGAACTCGGCTGGGGCGGCTGGTGGTTCTGGGACCCGGTGGAAAACGCCTCGTTCATGCCATGGCTGGTGGGCACCGCGTTGATTCACTCGTTGGCGGTCACGGAAAAACGCGGCGTGTTCAAGAGCTGGACCGTGTTGCTGGCGATCGCCGCGTTCTCGTTGAGCTTGCTTGGCACCTTCCTCGTGCGTTCCGGCGTGCTGACTTCGGTTCATGCGTTTGCCTCCGACCCGGAGCGCGGCGTGTTCATCCTGATTTTCCTGCTGTTCGTGGTCGGTGGCTCGCTGACCTTGTTCGCCTTGCGCGCACCGGTGGTCAAGAGCCAGGTCGGCTTCAACCTCTGGTCCCGGGAAACCCTGTTGCTGGGCAACAACCTGGTGCTGGTGGTTGCAGCTTCGATGATCCTGCTCGGCACTTTGTACCCGCTGATTCTCGATGCGATGACCGGCGCCAAGCTGTCGGTCGGCCCGCCGTACTTCAACGCGTTGTTCATTCCGTTGATGGGGTTGCTGATGGTAGTGATGGCAGTGGGCATGCTGGTGCGCTGGAAAGACACCCCGGTCAAATGGCTGATGAGCATGCTGACCCCGGTGTTGCTCGGCAGCGCCGCGCTGGCCGTGGTGGCTGGCGTCGCTTATGGCGATTTCAACTGGGCGGTGCTGGCGACGTTCATGCTTGCGGCCTGGGTGTTGCTGGCCGGTGTGCGTGACATCTTCGACAAGACGCGCCACAAAGGCTTGATCAAAGGCCTGCCGACCCTGACCCGCAGCTACTGGGGCATGCAGGTGGCGCACCTGGGTATCGCGGTCTGCGCCCTCGGCGTGGTGCTGTCGAGCCAGAACAGTGCCGAGCGCGATTTGCGCCTGGCGCCGGGCGAATCCATGGACCTGGGCGGCTACCAGTTCGTCTTCGAAGGCGCCAAGCACTTCGAAGGCCCGAATTTCACTTCCGACAAAGGCACTGTGCGGGTGATCCGCGATGGCAAGGAAGTCAGCGTGCTGCACCCGGAAAAACGCCTGTACACCGTGCAGAACTCGGTGATGACCGAGGCCGGGATCGACGCCGGTTTCACCCGTGACCTCTACGTTGCTCTGGGTGAACCGCTGGGCGATGGCGCTTGGGCAGTTCGGGTGCACGTCAAACCGTTCGTGCGCTGGATCTGGTTCGGTGGCTTGCTCACCGGTCTGGGCGGATTGCTGGCGGCGCTGGATCGTCGTTATCGGGTCAAGGTGAAAAGCCGTGTGCGTGAAGCGCTGGGCATGTCGGGAGCCACTGCATGAGACGTTGGTTGATGTTGTTGCCACTGGCGATTTTTCTGGTGGTCGCTGTGTTCCTTTATCGCGGACTGTATCTGGACCCCGCCGAGCTGCCTTCGGCAATGATCGGCAAGCCGTTCCCGGAGTTCTCCCTGCCAGCGGTGCAGGGCGACAAGACCCTGACCCGCGCCGACATCCTCGGTAAACCGGCACTGGTCAACGTCTGGGGGACCTGGTGCATTTCCTGCCGGGTCGAGCACCCGGTGCTGAACAAACTGGCCGAGAAAGGCGTGGTGATCTACGGCATCAACTACAAGGACGTCAACGCCGATGCCTTGAAGTGGCTGTCGGAATTTCACAACCCGTATCAGCTGGATATCCGTGACGACGCCGGCACCCTGGGCCTGAACCTCGGGGTTTACGGCGCGCCGGAAACCTTCTTCATCGACGCCAAGGGCATCATCCGCGACAAGTTTGTCGGTGTGATTGACGAGCAGGTCTGGCGCGAAAAACTGGCGGCCAAGTATCAGGCGCTGGTTGATGAGGCCAAGCCATGAAGCGCTGGGTGGCTGCTGTTGTTCTGGGCTTGAGCCTGGCCGGTGTGGCGCACGCCGCCATCGACACCTACGAGTTCGCCAAGGAAGGCGATCGCGAGCGTTTTCGTGAGTTGACCAAGGAGTTGCGCTGCCCCAAGTGCCAGAACCAGGACATCGCCGACTCCAACGCACCGATCGCCGCGGACCTGCGCAAAGAGATTTTCCGCATGCTCGGCGAGGGCAAGGACAATCAGCAGATCATCGACTTCATGGTCGATCGATACGGTGATTTCGTCCGCTACAAACCGGCCCTGAACGCCAAGACCGCATTGCTCTGGTTTGGTCCTGCCGGCCTCCTGCTGGGCGGTTTTGTGATCATCGCGGTGATCGTCCGCCGTCGTCGCGTGCAACGCGCTGATACCCCGGACACGCTTTCTGCCGAGGAGCGCAAGCGCCTCGATCAACTGTTGGATAAAAACCAAGAATGATTGATTTCTGGCTCGCTGCAGGTCTGCTCCTTCTGGTGGCCCTGAGTTTTCTGTTGATCCCCGTTCTGCGCAGCCGTCGCGCCCAGCTCGAAGAGGATCGTACTGCCCTGAACGTGGCGTTGTATCAAGAGCGCGTGGCTGAGTTGCAGACTCAGCAGGAAGAGGGCGTGCTCGACGCCGCACAAATGGATGCCGGTCGCGCTGAAGCCGCCCGGGAATTGCTCGCCGACACCGAAGGCGTCGCCGCGCCACGCGTCACGCGTCTGGGCAAACCGGCACCGTTGCTGGCGGCGATTCTGGTTCCGGTGCTGGGCCTGGGGTTGTACCTGCATTTCGGCGCCAGCGACAAAGTCGAGCTGACCCGGGAATTCTCCCAGGCGCCGAAGTCGATGGAAGAAATGACCCAGCGTCTGGAGCGCGCGGTGGCGGCACAGCCGGATTCCGCCGAGGCCCTGTATTTCCTCGGTCGCACCTACATGACTCAGGATCGACCAGCGGATGCGGCGAAGATTTTCGAGCGCACCGTCAACCTCGCCGGGCGCCAGCCTGAACTGCTGGGGCAGTGGGCTCAGGCCCAGTACTTTGCCGACGGCAAGAAATGGTCGGACAAGGTTCAGGCGTTGACCGACGAAGCGTTGAAAGCCGATCCGAAAGAAGTCACCAGCCTCGGGTTGTTGGGCATCGCCGCATTCGAAGCCGAGCGTTACCAGGACGCCATCGACTACTGGAATCGCCTGCTGGAGCAACTGCCGGCGGACGATAAATCGCGAATCGCGCTGCAAGGCGGGATTACTCGCGCCACCGAGAAACTGGTGGCCAGCGGTGGCCAGGTGGTCAAGGCTCCCGTGGCTAAAGCGACGGCATTGCTCAAGGTCAGCGTCGATCTGGCGCCGGACCTCAAGGCGAAGGTTCAGCCGGGTGACAGTGTGTTCATCTTCGCTCGTGCCACCAACGGTCCTCCCGCGCCTTTGGCAGCCAAGCGTCTGACCGTGGCTGATCTGCCGGCAACCGTTGAGTTGAGCGATGCTGACGCAATGATGCCGCAGTTGAAACTGTCGAACTTTCCTGAAGTCCAACTGGTTGCGCGCATCTCTCGCGCCGGCAAACCTACCGCTGGCGAGTGGATCGGTCGCAGCCAACCCTTGGCTAGCAGCACCACCGCGCCGCAAACACTGACTATCGACAGCCCGGATAAATAACAGGAAGCACCCTCATGACCGCCATCGCTCGTATCACCTTGCTCAGCGTTGTTTTAGGGCTGAGCGCTTGTGCGGTCCAACGGCCACCTTCGGAGCAGCCGACGCGACCTCCGATCCCGCCATCGCAGCCAAGTACCAAGCCGGTGCCGTCTACTGTGCCGAGCAAGCCGTCCACGCCGGCCAAGCCCGCCAAATCGCTGCCCCGGACCTCGGCCAGTTTCGCGCCGCCGCCGGGGGGGAATAGTCACTGGGATCCTAAACTGGGTGTCTACGTGCTGGATGATCAGCCCAATACCTTTTATCGCCAGCGTACTTATTACCGTTGGGATAATGGCTGGAGCCGTTCGATCAGTCCGAAGGGGCCTTGGGAGGAGACGGATATTCATGGTGTGCCTGGGGGATTGGGGCGGCAGTTCGGGCAGTGACGTTAAGAGGCGACCTTCTGGGTCGCCTTTTTTGTGGGTGCGTGTTTGTCTCGGGCACTTACGAACCTTGTGCGAGCCAGCCTGCTGGCGATGGCTTTGTGTCAGGCGGAGTGGGTGTTGATGATGTACATATCCATTCCTGCGGTAACGGCTGCTTATGGTTTCGCCCTTACGTACGGCCCCTCGCTAAGGCTCGGTGTTCCTTCGCTCCGGCATTCATCCGGGGGCATCGCCTCCGGTCTGCTTCGCGACGACCTCCTCTCGATGTGTGCGGCTGCGCCGCACGGCGCTGCGCGCCCACCCCCGGATAAACGCCTGCACTCAGCCTGCCGATGGGGCGGGTGGATCAAGATCAAAAGCGGCAGGCGAGCTAACGCTCGGCCTGTTGAGTGGTGAAAAGCCTGGGTGTAGGCCGATCCATTGTAGGAGCCAGCCTTCTGGCGATGGCGGCCTGACAGCCGACCAGATTTCACGGCTGTACCACGCCCAATGTAGGAGCTGCCGCAGGCTGCGATCTTTTGATCTCGCTTGTAAAAAACAAAATCAAAAGATCGCAGCCTCGGTGCACTCGACAGCTCCTACAGGGAAATGCGCACGAACCAAACAAACAGGCCGGCCGGTAGGCCGCCTCGCTTTTGCTTTGGCTTTTGATCTTTTACCCCTTCGGCAGGCCGTACGCCGGGGCAAAGCCTTTTGCTTACTTTTGCTGGGCCGGCACTCCGGCGTTTGGAAAAGTGAGTCGCTGTAAGAGCGAAACCATAAGCCGCCGTTACCGCAGAAACGGATAAGTACACCCTCAAAAAATCGCCAGCAGGCTGGCTCCCACAGGGATCTTCAGCAGACACAGTAACTGTGTAAAACCGGAGCCACCCGCTCAACCTTTCACAAAACCTTCATCAAATAGTTATTCCAGCGACTTGTGCGAGTCATAGGGCTGACATGCCCCGTGCCTAAAGTCGGTTGAACTCCAATACAGCCACGGACGGCTGTTCAACCAGACAGAGAAGCCCATGAACGCAGCTATCCATGTCGATCATCTGAACAAGACCTTTGCGCGTAAAACCGCACTGGTCGACCTCGAACTGACCATTGCGGCCGGTGAGATGGTCGCGCTGATCGGCGCGTCCGGCTCCGGCAAATCCACCTTGCTGCGCCATCTCGCGGGCCTGGCCTGTTGCGATAAAAACAACGGCGGCAGCGTCAAGGTCCTGGGCCGCGAAGTGCAGGCGAGCGGTCGATTGAATGGCAAAGTGCGACGTCTGCGCGCCGACATCGGCTATATCTTCCAGCAATTCAACCTGGTCAATCGCCTGAGCGTGCTCGACAACGTACTGCTCGGCTGCCTGGGGCGCATGCCGCGCTGGCGTGGCAACCTGGGCCTGTTCAACGCCGAAGAAAAACAATTCGCCCTGGAGTCCCTGGACCGCGTCGGTCTGGCTGATCTGGCGGCGCAGCGCGCTTCGACCCTGTCCGGCGGCCAGCAGCAACGCGTGGCCATCGCCCGTGCGTTGACCCAGCGGGCCGAGGTGATTCTGGCGGATGAACCGATTGCCTCGCTCGACCCCGAGTCGGCGCGCAAGGTCATGGAAATCCTCGCCGACATCAACCGCCGCGATGGCAAGACCGTGGTGGTGACCCTGCATCAAGTCGATTACGCCACCCGCTATTGCCCGCGCGCCGTGGCGCTCAAGGGCGGACGCATCCATTTCGATGGTCGCGCCGCTGAGCTGAGCGGCCAGTTCCTCAACGATTTGTATGGTGCCGACATCGACACCAGCCTGATGTGTTCCGACCAGCTTCGCCCCGTCGAAGCCACGCCCCGCCTGGTCATGGCGCGCGCGTGACAACTCCTGGATTTCCCAACCGTTCACCCTCAGGAAACCTTTCCATGTTGAACCGTATCGGTCGTGTTTTTGCTGGCGCAGCCCTGCTCGCCAGTTGCGTAATGGGCACCGCCCAGGCTGAAGAAAAAGCCATCAACTTCGGCATCATGTCCACCGAGTCTTCGCAAAACCTCAAGAGCATCTGGCAGCCATTTCTCGATGACATGCAGAAGCAGACCGGCCTGAAGATCAACGCCACGTTCGCCTCTGACTATGCCGGCCTGATCCAGGGCATGCGCTTCAACAAGGTCGACGTCGCCTGGCTGGGCAACAAGGCGGCCATTGAAGCCGTGGACCGCTCCAACGGTGAAATCTTCGCCCAAACCGCAGCCGCCAGCGGTGCAGCCGGTTACTGGAGCGTGTTGATCGCGCGCAAGGACAGCCCGATCAACTCCGTTGACGACATGCTGAAAAACGCCAAGAACCTGACCTTCGGTAACGGCGATCCGAACTCCACTTCGGGCTACCTGGTACCGGGCTATTACGTGTTCGCCAAGAACCACGTCGATGCCGCCACCGCCTTCAAGCGCACCCTCAATTCCAGCCATGAGGTCAACGCGTTGAGCGTGGCCAAGGGGCAACTGGACGTGGCGACCTTCAACACCGAAAGCTGGGATCGCCTGGAAGTCACCCAACCTGATAAAGCCGCGTTGCTGAAAGTGATCTGGAAGTCGCCGCTGATCCCGGCCGACCCGCTGGTGTGGAGCAAAGCGCTGAGTGACAGCGAGAAGCAGAAGATCCGCGATTTCATCTTCAGCTACGGCGATACCGACTCCGAGAAAGCCGTGCTCGCGGGCATGCAGTTGGGCAAGTTCCTGAAGTCCAGCGACGACCAATTGCTGCCGATCCGTCAGCTGGAGCTGTTCAAGCAGCGCACCACGATCAGCGCCGACACCAAGCTTGAAGCGGCGGACAAGGCCAAGAAACTGGCCGACATCGACGCCGAGCTGGCCAAGCTGCAAGAGCGCATCACCTTGCTCGAGAAGAGCGACAAAAAGACCGCCAACGCCGGTTGATCCATGTGGGAGCGAGCCTGCTCGCGATGACGATGTGTCAGTCGACATCGCAGGTGCATGTGCCGGCCTCATCGCGAGCAGGCTCGCTCCCACAGTTTTTTGTACTCGGCATAACTTTTTCAGAGAACCCTCATGACCACTCTCCACGCTGAAGCTGTTGGCAAGCGTACCTGGCCGCAATACGCCGGTTGGGGCCTGTTTCTGGTCCTGCTGGCCTGGGCCTGGCACGGTGCCGAAATGAATCCGATGGCGCTGTACCGCGATTCGGGAAACATGGCGACGTTCGCCGCAGATTTCTTCCCGCCGGACTTCCATGAATGGCGCTCGTACCTCAAGGAAATGATCGTCACCTTACAAATCGCCTTGTGGGGCACGGTGCTGGCGATTGTCTGCTCGGTGCCGCTGGGCATTCTCTGCTCGGAAAACATCACGCCTTGGTGGATCCACCAACCGCTGCGTCGGGTGATGGATGCCTTCCGTTCGATCAACGAAATGGTCTTCGCGATGTTGTTCGTGGTGGCCGTCGGCTTGGGGCCGTTTGCCGGTGTCCTGGCACTGTGGATCAGCACCACCGGCGTCCTCGCCAAGCTGTTCGCCGAAGCGGTCGAGGCGATTGATCCAGGCCCGGTCGAAGGCGTTCGCGCTACCGGCGCCAGTGCCCTGCAAGAGGTGATCTACGGCGTGATTCCGCAAGTGATGCCGCTGTGGGTTTCGTATGCGCTCTACCGTTTCGAAGCCAACGTGCGCTCGGCGACGGTGGTGGGCATGGTCGGTGCCGGCGGGATCGGCGTGATCCTGTGGGAAAACATTCGCGCTTTTCAGTTCGTACAAACCTGCGCGGTGCTGCTGGTGATCATCGTCGTCGTCAGCCTGATCGACATCCTCTCGCAACGCCTGCGCAAGCAGTTCATCTGATTTTCGGAGGGGTGCCTGCGGGCGCTTTTTTAAAGCATGCAGTTGTCTAGACAAGATGAGCCGGTGTACCGCGAATTGGCCGACATCCTGCGTCGTGAGCTGGGTGACTACCGCGCCGGAGATTTCCTGCCGGCCGAGGTGCAGTTGGCCGAACGCTTCGGTGTCAACCGCCACACCCTTCGCCGCGCCATCGATGAATTGGTGTTCGAAGGCAGCCTGTTGCGGCGCCAGGGCAAAGGCACGCAAGTGCTGGAACGCCCGCTGATTTATCCGATGGCCGCCGACAGCGCCTACAGCCAGTCGCTGTCGGCCCAAGGGCATGGCGTCGAGGCGGTGTTGCTCAAGCGTCGCTACTGCTTTGCCAGCCGTGAAGAGGCGCAGCATCTGGGCATCGCCGAGATGGCACCGATGATTGAATTGCAGACCTTGCGCAAGCTCGACCACCAGCCGGTCAGCCTGATTCGCCATCGCTACTGCGCCAGCCACGCGCCACTGCTGGCGGACTACACCGGCGGCTCATTGCGCCAGTACCTCAGCGAACGGGACATGCCGCTGACCCGCACCCAAAGCCTGATCGGCGCCCGTTTGCCCAACCGCGAAGAAGCCGCGTTGTTGATGATGCCCCGGCATTTGCCGGCGTTGAGTGTGTTCACCCTTTCCCGTGATCGCGACGGCCGTGCGGTGGAGCTGGCCCAGTCCACCAGCCGTTCGGATCGCTTCCAGTACCAGGTCGTCACCTGATGGAGAACGCCATGCAAAACCCTGTTCCTCACACCGAACGCCAGCACTGGATCGGCGTGCTGGCCCGCGCTCGTCGCAATGAATTGCAGCCCTTCGAAGACGCACTGCGCGACATCGAGTACCAACTGATCCGCGCGCCGGAAATCGGCATGACCCTGGTTCGCGGCCGCATGGGCGGCAATGGCGCGCCGTTCAACGTCGGCGAAATGAGCGTGACGCGTTGCGTGGTGCGCCTGGCCGATGGCCGCACGGGCTACAGCTACCTGGCAGGTCGCGACAAGGTTCACGCCGAACTCGCGGCGCTGGCCGACGCGCATTTGCAAGGCGTGCAACAGCGTCATTGGCTGACGGAAATGATCACGCCACTGGCGGCAAGTCAGGCCGAGCGCCGGGCACAGAAAGAGGCGGAAACCGCCGCCACCAAAGTCGAATTCTTCACCCTCGTGCGAGGAGAAAATTGATGAGCGCGCAGCTATTGCAACCGGCGTTCGCCGACCCTGTGCTGGATGCCCAGCGCGGTTTTCGCGCGGCACTCAAGGCTCTTGCTGGTCCCGGTCTGATCCAGACATTGCAACCGACTCCGAGCCTTGAAGGATTGGAACCGGCGACTTATGCGCTGTGCCTGGCGCTGCTGGATGTCGACACGCCGCTGTGGCTGGCGCCGTCCTTCGACACGCCGCTGATCCGCGCCAACCTGGCGTTCCACTGTGGTTGCCCGCTGACCGCCAAGCGTGAAGACGCGGGGTTTGCCTTGCTTGCCGCCGACGATTTGCTCGACCTGAGCGGCTTCGATCATGGCAACGACCGCTACCCCGATCAGTCCTGCACTTTGCTGGTTCAACTGCCAAGCCTCGACGGCGGGGCAGGGCTGAAGTGGCGCGGGCCGGGGATCGAAAGCGAACACGGCGTGGCGCTGCCGGTGGCCGATGGCTTCTGGCGCGAGCGTGAACGCCGCATCGAATTTCCCCGGGGCCTGGACCTGTTTTTCGCGGCCGGCCATGACCTGATCGGTTTGCCACGCAGCACCCGTATCGCAGAGGAGCGTGCCTGATGTACGTAGCCGTCAAGGGTGGCGAACAGGCCATCGACAATGCCCACCGTCTGCTGGCGAAAAAACGCCGGGGCGATACCTCGGTCTCCGAGCTGAGCGTTGAGCAGATCCGCCAGCAACTGCCGCTGGCAGTGGCGCGGGTCATGAGCGAAGGCTCGCTGTACGACGAAGAGCTGGCCGCGCTGGCCATCAAGCAAGCGGCGGGGGATATGGTCGAAGCGATCTTCCTGCTGCGTGCCTACCGCACCACGTTGCCGCGCTTCAGTCCGAGCCTGCCGATCGACACGCAAAACATGCAACTCAGCCGCCGCCTCTCTGCCACGTTCAAGGACGTGCCGGGCGGGCAATTGCTCGGGCCGACTTTCGATTACACCCATCGCTTGCTGGACTTTGCGCTGCTCGCCGAAGGTGAATATCCGGGACCGCAAACCACCCCGAATGCCAGTCTTGAACCGTGCCCGCGGGTCCTCGGTTTGCTGGCCAAGGAAGGCTTGATCAAGAACGAGTTCGACAACGGCGAAACCGTCGCTGACATTACCCGCGATCCGCTGGAGTTCCCCGCCAGTCGCGCCCAGCGCCTGCAAGCGTTGGCCCGTGGCGACGAAGGTTTTCTGTTGGCGCTGGGTTACTCGACCCAACGCGGTTATGGCCGCAATCACCCGTTCGCCGGTGAGATTCGTATCGGTGAGGTCGAGGTGTGGATCGAACCCGAAGAGCTGGGTTTCCCCGTCAACCTGGGCAGCATCGAAGTCACCGAGTGCGAGATGGTCAACCAGTTCGTCGGCTCGGCCACGGAGCTGGCGCAGTTCACTCGCGGCTACGGTCTGGCCTTCGGACACGCCGAGCGCAAGGCCATGGGCATGGCGCTGGTCGACCGTGCGTTACGCGCCGACGAGTACAACGAAGAGATCGTGTCCCCGGCGCAGCAGGAAGAGTTCGTGCTGATGCACTGCGATAACGTCGAAGCCTCGGGGTTTGTCTCGCACCTCAAATTACCTCACTACGTGGACTTCCAGGCCGAACTGGAACTGATCCGCAAACTGCGCAAGCCGGCCGAGGGCAGCAACCATGAATGACCTGACTCAAGCGCCGGTCCGCGACGCGGCGTACAACTTCGCCTACCTCGACGAACAGACCAAACGCATGATCCGTCGCGCCCTGCTCAAGGCCGTGGCGGTCCCCGGTTACCAAGTGCCGTTCGGTGGGCGCGAGATGCCGCTGCCTTACGGCTGGGGCACCGGTGGCATGCAATTGACCGCCGCGATTCTTGGCGATGACGACGTGCTCAAGGTCATCGACCAGGGCGCGGACGACACCACCAACGCGGTCTCGATCCGCCGCTTCTTCGCCCGCACCGCTGGCGTCGAGACAACGGAAAGTACGCCGGACGCGACGGTAATCCAGACCCGTCACCGCATCCCGGAAACACCGCTGCACGCTGACCAGATCATGGTCTATCAAGTGCCGATTCCCGAGCCGCTGCGCTTCATCGAACCGTCGGAAACCGAGACGCGGACAATGCACGCCCTCAACGATTACGGGGTCATGCACGTCAAGCTCTACGAGGACATCGCTACCTTCGGCCACATCGCCACGGCCTACGCCTACCCGGTGATGGTCGACGAGCGCTATGTGATGGACCCGTCGCCGATCCCGAAATTCGACAACCCGAAACTCGACATGAGTCCGGCGCTGATGCTGTTCGGTGCCGGTCGCGAGAAGCGTCTGTACGCGGTGCCGCCGTTTACCCGAGTTACCAGTCTCGACTTCGAGGATCACCCCTTCGAAGCGCAGAAATGGGAAGAGTGCTGCGCCATCTGCGGTAGCCGTGAATCGTTCCTCGACGAGCTGATCCTCGACGACGCCGGCACCCAGAGCTTCGTCTGTTCCGACACTTATTACTGCGCCCAGCGCGTCAGCCAGCAGGAGCAGGGTCAATGAACCAGGCGCTGAAAAACCAATTGTCCGTATCCACCGAACCCTTGTTGCGAGTGCGTGATTTGTCGCTGTTGTACGGACCGGAAAAGGGCTGTCAGGACGTCAGTTTCGATCTGTATCCCGGTGAAGTGTTGGGGATTGTCGGCGAGTCCGGCTCGGGCAAATCGACCTTGCTGTCGCTGCTCAGCGGTCGCTTGCCGCCACAGCGCGGCAACATCGGCTATCGCGATAAACAGGGGCAATGGCTGGACCTGTACAGCGCCAGCGAAGCCGAGCGCCGCACCTTGCTGCGTACCGAATGGGGCTTCGTCGAACAGAACCCGCGTGACGGTTTGCGCATGGGCGTATCTGCTGGCGCCAACATCGGCGAACGCCTGATGGCCCAAGGCGTACGCAATTACCAACAGTTGCGCGGCGCCGGTCTCGACTGGCTGAGCCAGGTGGAAATCGATCCGCAGCGTATCGACGATTTGCCGCGGACCTTTTCCGGTGGCATGCAGCAGCGCCTGCAAATCGCCCGCAACCTGGTGTCGAGTCCACGGCTGGTGTTCATGGACGAGCCGACCGGTGGCCTCGACGTTTCGGTGCAGGCGCGCTTGCTCGACCTGTTGCGCGGCCTGGTGCGGGAGCTCGATCTGGCCGTGGTGATCGTCACCCACGACCTGGCGGTTGCTCGCTTGCTGGCGGATCGACTGATGGTCATGCGCCGTTCGCGGGTGGTGGAAACCGGCCTGACCGACCAGATTCTCGACGATCCGCAGCACCCTTATTCGCAACTGCTGGTGTCTTCGGTGTTGCAGCCGTGAAGCCCCGTCCAACTGTGGAAACCGAGCGATGAATACCTTGATCGAGGTCCGTGACCTCTCGAAAACCTTCACCCTGCATCAGCAAAACGGCGTGGTCCTCAACGTGTTGCGCGGGGTGGATTTCAGTGTGGCGGGCGGCGAGTGCCTGGTGTTGCACGGCCAGTCCGGCGCCGGCAAAAGCACCTTGCTGCGCACCCTGTATGGCAACTATCTGCCGGCGGGCGGCAGCATTCGCGTGCAGCATGACGGCCAGTGGCGGGAGCTGGTGGGCGCCGAGCACCGGGACATTCTGCAAGTGCGTCAGCGCACGCTCGGCTATGTCAGCCAGTTCCTGCGGGTGATCCCGCGGGTCGCGTGCCTGGACGTCGTCATGGAGCCCGCTCTGGCCCGTGGCTGGTCGAAGCAACTGGCGCAATCGCGCGCCGAATTGCTGCTCAGTCGCCTGAATATTCCACAACGTCTTTGGCAATTGGCGCCCGGCACGTTCTCCGGTGGCGAGCAGCAACGGGTGAACATCGCCCGAGGCTTCATGGTCGCGTGGCCGGTGATGTTGCTCGATGAGCCGACCGCCTCCCTTGACGACGGCAATCGCCAAGTGGTGCTGGAACTGATGAACGAAGCAAAAGTCGCCGGTGCCGCGCTGATCGGCATCTTCCACGACCGCATCGCCCGCGAAGCAGTTGCCGACCGCCATCTCGACATGACCCCAGCCGCCGTGAACCCAGAGGAATACGCCGATGCCCGTTGAACAGATCCTCAGCAATGCCCAACTGGTCACCGCTGACCGTGTGTTCTACGGCACCGTGGTGCTGCGCGACGGTTTGATCGCCGAGGTCAATGAAGGCCCGAGCCGTTTGCCCCAGGCGCTGGACCTCAATGGTGATTACCTGCTGCCGGGGCTGGTGGAGTTGCACACTGACAACCTGGAGCGGCACATGACCCCGCGTCCTGGCGTGGACTGGCCGTCGGTGCCGGCGGTGCTCAGCCATGATGCGCAGATCATCGCGGCTGGCATCACCACGGTGTTCGACGCGGTATCTATCGGCGACGTGAACCCCAAGGGCAATCGCATGCAGAAACTGCCGGCGATGCTCGAGGCTATCTCCAAGGCCTCCGAGGCCGGGCTGACCCGCGCCGAACACCGTTTGCATTTGCGTTGCGAGCTGTGCCACCCGGACACCCTCACCGTGTTTCGCGACCTGGTGGAAAACCCGCTGGTGCAACTGGTGTCGGTGATGGACCACTCGCCGGGTCAGCGCCAGTTCGTGCTCGAATCCAAGTACCGTGAGTACTACATGGGCAAATACCACCTGACGACCACGCAGATGGATGAGTTCATTACGCTGCAAATGGCCAACTCGCGCACTTACAGCGATCGATATCGGGCGGCAATCGTCGAGCACTGCCTGGCCCTAGGCCTGTCGGTGGCCAGTCATGATGACGCGACCCTGGCTCACGTCGAAGAGTCGGCGCGCTACGGCATGACCATTGCCGAGTTCCCGACCACCGTCGAAGCCGCGCGCGGTTGCCGGGAAAACGGCATGCAGGTCCTGATGGGCGCACCGAACATCGTGCGTGGCGGTTCGCACTCGGGTAACGTGGCCGCCGCCGATCTGGCCGCCGCAGGCTTGCTGGATATTCTGTCCAGCGACTATTACCCGGCGAGCCTGCTGCAATCGGCGTTTGCGCTGGCTGCGCAGAACCAGCGGATCGGTTTGGCCGAAGCGGTGCGCATGGTCAGCCTGAATCCGGCGCGGGCGGCGGGGCTGACTGATCGCGGTGAAATTGCGCCGGGTTTGCGTGCCGACCTGATTCAGGCACGCAGTCAGGACGGTTTGCCGGTGGTCCAACAAGTGTGGCGACAAGCGACGAGGGTATTTTGATGTCAGGCAGGTTGATCTATCTCATCGGGCCTTCCGGTTCGGGCAAGGACAGCCTGTTGGATGCAGCGCGCACGCGCTTGGCCGAACGGGGTTGCCGCATCGTACGGCGGGTCATCACCCGTTCGGCGGAAGCGGTGGGCGAGGCAGCATTGGGCGTCAGTACGCAACAGTTCGCCGAGATGGAAGCTCAGGGCGCGTTTGCCCTGAGCTGGCACGCCAACGGCCTGTCCTACGGCATCCCTCGGGAAATCGACGATTGGTTGGCGGCGGGTGATGACGTGCTGGTCAACGGTTCGCGCGGGCACTTGCAGAACGCTCGCGCGCGCTATCCGCAGATGCTGGTGGTGTTGTTGACCGTGGACCAGGCTGTGTTGTGCGAGCGGTTACTGGCGCGAGGGCGGGAGTCGGTCGCGGAAATCGATGCACGGCTGGCGCGAAATGCCCGTTTCAACAAACGCGTCCTTGCTGACAACGACCCGGCGCTGCATGTGCTCGACAACTCCGGAGCACTGGAGAATACCGTTGAACGTTTGCTCGCCTGCATCGACGAACAATCGGCATGCGCCTGACGTTGTTGGGCACCGGTGACGCGCGGCAAGTCCCGGTCTATGGCTGTGAGTGCGCGGCCTGTACGCGCGCTCACATCGATGAGCGCTGGCGACGTCTGCCTTGCTGCGCGCTGGTCGAATGTGGGGACCAGCGCTGGCTGATCGACAGTGGTCTGCCAGACCTGACGGAACGCTTTGCACCACGCAGTTTCAATGGCATCTTGCAGACGCACTACCACGCAGACCATGCACAAGGTTTGCTGCACTTGCGCTGGGGTCAGGGACTGGTGATCCCCGTGCACGGTCCGGTTGACCCGGAGGGCCTGGCCGACCTCTACAAACACCCCGGCATACTTGATTTCAGCCAGCCGTTCGACGCGTTTGAAACCCGCTCCTTCGGGCCGCTGAGCGTGACAGCACTGCCGCTGCTGCACTCCAAACCAACCCTGGGCTATCTGTTGGAAGGCGAGGGGCGGCGCATCGCCTACCTCACCGACACCGTCGGGCTACCACCACAAACCACGGCATGGCTGCGCCGTCAGCCATTGGACGTACTGGTGCTGGACTGCTCAATGCCACCGCAACCCCAGGCACCGCGCAATCACAACGACCTGAACCTGGCCTTGCAATGCATCGACGAACTGCAACCGAAGTCAGCAGTGTTGACCCATGTGGGGCATACGTTTGATGTCTGGTTGATGGAGCATCGCGGCGAGTTGCCGGGGAATGTCAGTGTGGGGTTTGATGGGTGTGTGCTTTAGCGAAATCCGGATTGGTTCATAGCATTGCCCGGTACTTGCTTAATGACGTGACCGATAGAACCAGACCTTGGCGCAGTAATAGGTCAAGGTAGGTGTCAACTTCCATTGTCGGGGTTTTCAATTGGCTACGTTGCCGTTCGGCAGCCGAAAGCACTGCTGTCGGGTCAAGGTGAAAAAGGTTGTCGACGAACTCGTCAGGGTGCTGGGCCTCGATACCGTATGGGGTCAATGCCGAACTAGGGAAGTCTTTCCGATTGAACGTCACGATGACGTCGGCATTGCAACGAATCGCGGCCGCAAGCACGTGTCGGTCATCGAGGTCGGGCAATGTCAGTCCCGCGATCAACTCCTCGTAACCGGTGACACAAGCGTCGGGGATGGCCTGATCCATCAACTCGGATGTGCGATCCAGTTGTTGGGTTGTCAGGTCAGGACGGTTTTTCAGCAGGTTGCGTTTCCATTCGTTGTGAATCTCCAGGGACCATCGCGCGCGGAAGCGACCGGAAAGCGCGAGCCACATCAAAAAATCTCTCAAGGGAGCGGGGTAAAGCACGCAAGCGTCATATACAGCGGTAAAAGAGGAATGCCTCACTCGTATCCTGTCCTTAATGCCTGTGCCTGCTCGGCGAGTAGCGTCATTGCTTGCTCGCTGGCGATGTCGCGCCGGTTCTTATAGTCCATCAAATCGGCAAAGCGCACACGTCGGTGCTTACCGGTTTTGTGGTAGGACAGTTCACCGGATTCGAGCAGTTTGATCAGGTGCGGGCGTGAGACATTGAGCAAGTCAGCCGCTTCTTGCGTGGTTAGTTCCGCATGGACGGGGACCACTTTGACGGCGTTGCCAGCCGCCAATTCAGCGAGGATGTCGACCAGCAAGCGTAGCGCCGAAGTTGGCAATTCGACGATGTGCGCTTCGTTATGTTCGTCGAAAATCTGGATGCGCTGGGTTTCGAATTGAGTGGCGAGGTAGGCAGCCAGGGCGCGCTTTCCCTCTATGGCAACCTGTACTTCATGTTCTGCTGGCAAGTTGATAGGTGGATGCATGACTGTCGGCATGACGGTTTCCAATATTGTGAATAATCGATGTCGGCAGCCTATTCGAATTAATCGAAATTCGCAATAAACGAAACGCATGGCTTTCAGGCGTCCTTTATCAACAACCCCTGCACATATTCCATAAACGCCCGAGCCTTGGCGCTGGCCATTCGGCCCGTGGGAAATACGGCCCACAGTTCCTGATTTGGCAGCGTCCATTCGCTCATCACTTCACGGACCGCGCCGCTGGCCAGTTCCGGCGCGAACATCCACTGCGACGCCATGGTCAGCCCCTGGTGCGACAGCACGGCAGCGCGCAAGCCTTCGGCGGCGCTGATGCGCAGGCGGCCGTTGATGATCACGGGGTGCTCCTCGTCAGCCTGCTTGAACTGCCAATTGGCACCGCCGCCGAGGGTGTAGACGATTGCCTGATGCTTGCCCAGGTCTGCGGGGCAGGTGGGTTCACCGTGTTTTTCGAAGTACGTTGGCGTACCGAGCACTACGCGCCGGGATTGGGCGATCTTGCGGGCGGTAAGACTGGAGTCGTTCAGAGTGCCCAGGCGCAGGGCAATGTCGACGCCTTCTTCCACCAGATTGACGTTGCGATCATCGAGCATCAGGTCGATGTTCAACTGCGGATTCTGCTCAAGGAACGCTGCCAGATGCGGCACGATATGCATCCGGCCGAAGGTCACGGCAGCGCAGATCCGCAGGTTGCCGGTCAATCCACCGGCGGCACCCCGGGCCGCGTTGTCGGCCTCATCGGCTTCTTCGATGGCGCGCTTGGCCCGCTCGAAAAACGCAAAACCCGCCTCGGTGGGCGTCAGGCCACGGGTGGAACGCAACAACAGCCGCACCGCCAGCCGCGATTCAAGCTGTGCAATGGTTTTCGACACGGCGGGCTGACCAATATTCAAGCGTCGAGCCGCCGCGGAAAACGAGCCGGTTTCCACCACGAGGACGAAGGTTTCCATTGCGCCGAGACGGTCCATCGATGGTCCTTATAGAAATCACTGTAGAAGCGAGCCCGCTCGCAAAACTTTTGAAACTAAGCCGTCGCCAGCGCAGCCTTCTGCGAAACACTCAAGAAACGCAGCAACGCCAACAATGGAAACGCGCTACCGACGATCACGATCCATAGCCAGCCACCGTGTTCGTACACCGGGCTGGCGACCGAGGAGCCGAACGCGCCACCGATGAAGATGCTGGTCATGTACAGCGCGTTCAGGCGGCTGCGGCTCTTGGCGTCGAGCGCGTAGACGGCGCGCTGACCGAGGACCATGTTCATCTGCACACAGAAATCGAGCACCACGCCGGTCACGGCCAGGCCGATGACGCTGTACACCGGATGGATGAACGCGGGCAAAAAGCTCAGGCTGGCGAACAGTAGCGCCAGCAGCGAAGCGACGCGGGTGTGGCCGGCGTCGGCCAGGCGACCGGCGATGGGCGCGGCGATGGCGCCGATGGCTCCGACCAGGGCGAAGATCGCGATCTGGGTTTGCGTCAAACCATGATTGCGCGCCAGTTCCAGCGGCACGGCTGTCCAGAACAGACTGAACGTGGCGAACATGCAACCCTGATAGAACGCCCGTTGGCGCAGCACCGGCTGCTTGCGCAGCAGCGTCCACAACGAACCCAGCAACTGGCCGTAGGAGGCACTGTGATCAGGCTGGCGCTTGGGGATGGTCACGGCCAGGACGATGCTGATCGCAGCCATTAAAACCGCAGCAATCATAAACATCGCACGCCAGCCAAAGTGGTCGGCGACTACGCTGGAAACCGGTCGCGCCAGCAAAATCCCCAGTAACAAACCGCCCATGATCCCGCCAACCACCCGGCCACGGGATTCTTCCGGCGCCAGGTGCGCGGCCAGTGGAATCAGGATCTGCACAGACACCGAACTGAACCCTACCAACAGCGAAATCAGCAAGAACACATTGGGCTGATCAGTGAACGCCGCGCCCAGCAGGCTGGCAATCGCCACCAGCGTGGTGATGATCATCAGGCGGCGGTTCTCCAGCAGATCACCCAACGGCACCAGGAAAAACAGGCCCAGCGCGTAACCGATCTGGGTCAGCGAAACGATCAGGCTGGCCATGGTGTTGGTCAGGCCGATGTCCGGGGCGATCAGGCCGATGATCGGTTGTGCGTAGTAGATGTTGGCCACAATCGCGCCGCAGCAGAAGGCGAACAGCAGCACCATGCCTCGGGTCATTGTCGCGGTGCCGTGGGGCACTTGAGTCGCTGGGTTCATAACGTGTCTCGCTGTACAGATGGGAATGCGCGCAGGCTAATGGCCTGACCGGAACGGCGGAAGAGAGATTGGAGTGATAGCAGTCATTCCATTGCGGAATGACAGGCGAACGTGCATGTCGTTCGCCGCTGGGTGTAGCGTCAGAATACGAAAAGTCGATGATACATTCACTTACATCCCGTTCGATAGCGTGCTTATGTTCCCTCTTCATTGGAAGGCGTGCCACCGCCGATGTGCAGGCTTATATCTGAGCTAAACACTGTAGGAGCTGCCGCAGGCTGCGATCTTTTGATCTTGATTGTTAAAAGCAAAGTCAAAAGATCGCAGCCTGCGGCAGCTCCTACAGGTAAATCGCAAACCCACAAAAAAGGCGACCTCTGCAGGTCGCCTTTTTCATTGCCACTCAGCGATTACTGACCGCTGTAGATCTGATCGAAAACGCCACCGTCATTGAAGTGGGTTTTCTGCACGGTGCGCCAGTCACCGAAGGTTTTTTCCACCGACAGGAAGTCCACTTTCGGGAAGCGGTCGGTGTATTTGGCCAGCACGGCCGGGTCACGCGGACGCAGGTAGTTGGCGGCAGCGATTTCCTGACCTTCCGGGGACCACAGATATTTCAGGTATTCCTCGGCGGCGGCGCGGGTGCCTTTCTTGTCCACGGTTTTATCGACCACGGACACCGGTGGCTCGGCTTCGGCGGAGACGCTTGGGTAGATCACTTCGAACTGATCGCGACCAAATTCACGGGCAATCATTTCCGCTTCGTTTTCGAAGGTCACCAGTACGTCGCCGATCTGGTTGGTCATGAAGGTTGTCGTGGCGGCGCGGCCGCCGGTATCCAGCACTGGCGCTTGCTTGAACAGCTTGCCGACGAAGTCTTTGGCCTTGTTTTCGTCGCCGCCGTTTTTCAGCACGTAGCCCCAGGCCGACAGGTAGGTGTAGCGACCGTTGCCCGAGGTTTTCGGGTTCGGCACGATGACTTGCACGCCATCCTTGAGCAGGTCCGGCCAGTCTTTCAGGGCTTTCGGGTTGCCCTTGCGCACGATGAACACGGTGGCGGAGGTGAACGGCGCGCTGTTGTTCGGCAGGCGCGTGACCCAGTTGTCCGGAACCAGTTTGCCGTTGTCGGCGAGGGCGTTGATGTCGGTGGCCATGTTCATGGTGATCACGTCAGCCGGCAGGCCGTCGATGACTGAACGCGCCTGTTTGCTGGAGCCGCCAAATGACATCTGCAGGGTGATGTTCTCGTTGTGCTCGGCTTGCCAGTGTTTCTGGAACGCAGTGTTGTAGTCCTTGTAGAAATCGCGCATCACGTCGTAGGAAACGTTGAGCAGGGTCGGTGCGGCCTGAGCCACGCTGGTCAGGGCCAGGCCAGCGGCCAGAAGTGAGGCGCCAAAGAGTTTTTTCACTGCGAATTCCTTGTTCTATGCAGGAGCTGCCGCAGGCTGCGATCTTTTGATCTTGATCTTCAAAAGCAAGATCAAAAGATCGCAGCCTGCGGCAGCTCCTACAGGTTATTTGTCTGTTATTAAAGGCAGCGACTATAGCCGGGCTCACATAGTCGTTTAAAGATTAAAAAGAACTTTGCTTATTCCAGTTTTTTGAACAGGGCGTTGCCGCATCGAGAGCAGAACGCGGCGCCGTGTTCATGGCTGTTTTTCCGGCACACCGGGCAGTCGTGTTGCAGCTGTTCGCCGCGCATGGCGTTGGCCAGTTCGGCGGTGAAAATCCCGGTGGGCACGGCAATGATCGAGTAACCGGTGATCATCACCAGTGACGAAATCACCTGGCCCAGCGGTGTCTTCGGCACGATGTCGCCGAAGCCCACGGTGGTCAGGGTCACGATAGCCCAATAGATGCCTTTGGGAATGCTGGTGAAACCGTGCTCCGGGCCTTCGATCACATACATTAGCGTGCCGAACACCGTCACCAGGGTGCAGACGCTGACCAGGAACACCACGATTTTCTGCTTGCTCCCGCGCAGCGCCGACATCAAATAGTTGGCTTGCTTGAGGTAGGGGCTGAGCTTGAGCACGCGGAAAATCCGCAGCATCCGAATGATCCGGATGATCAGCAAGTACTGCGCATCGGCGTAATACAGCGCAAGGATGCCGGGCACGATCGCCAGCAAATCCACCAGCCCATAAAAACTGAAGGCATAGCGCAGCGGCTTGGGCGAGCAGTACAGGCGCAGGATGTATTCGCCGAGGAAGATGACCGTGAAACCCCACTCGATGTAGGCGAGTACATCGGCGTAGTTTTTGTGAATGCTGTCGATGCTGTCGAGCATCACGATCACCAGGCTGGCAAGGATGATCAACAGCAAAATGCCGTCGAAACGCCTGCCGGCCTTGGTGTCGCTCTGGAAAATCATGACGTAAAGCTCTTCACGCCAGTTTTTGTTGCTGTCCATGGATAACGCCTGACTCAATGATCAGCGCAGCCTAGGTTGATTCTCCTCCAGAGTGCAAGGCGTATGGCTGACAGTGGCCTTGGCAAACATCTGAACCACGCTGCGCACCAGCCAGCAGGCGAGAATGAACGGCGCCGTCAGGGTTGGCAGACCGATGGCGGCAAACATCGGCGTCAGCAACAGCGCCAGCACGATGCCAACCAGCGGCAGCCACGGCTGTTGGCGCTGTGAGCAGAGGGCAAGGGCGGCGAGCACGGCGTTATAGCCACCGAGGCCGAGTAGTGCGGTATAGAAGTCGTGATGCAACAGGCTCCAGCCCATACCGGCGATAGACGCCAACAGCGCCCAACAGAACGCGCGGCGATCGGCGATCAACAAACCCGCGGCAATCATCGCCCCGGCCAGCGGATGACCCAGGAACATCACTTGGCCAACGCCCTTGAGTGGCGCGGCGAGCATGTTCAGCGTACTGACTTCAATCAAGTGCGCTTCTGTCGAAGGCGTGGCGAAGCACAGCAGCACCCAGCTCAACACGACGAAGGGCGTGGTGTAGGCGGGGAGGTATTGGCTGACCCGCACGCGTTTGAGCCACTGTTGAGTGATCATCGCGCTCAGGCCGCCAGCGGCCAGAATCAGTGGTGGCATCATCGCCGACCAGGGGAAATACAGACTCAGCAAAAGCCCGAGCAACACACCGTTGTAGCTGAACAACCCGGCCTGGCGATCAGCCTTGGCATAGTTGCGGCGTTGCGCGGTGAGCAAGCCGGCGACACCGCCGAGCAATGCACCGCCGAGTAAGGCGGGCGCGGTGAACAGGATGGCCGAAAGTATCAGCAAGCCGCACAGCGGATTGCGCTGGAGGAATATCTGGCTGAAGCCGTTGAGCATGGCTTCGGCCCAGTCGGGGCAGTGGGTGTTGAAGTGGTTGGCAGGCATGGCAGTTCTGAAAGGTCAGTGAAACCGGAACGCCTGCATCGCCAGCAGGCTGGCTCCCACAGAAATACGCTGTTCCTGTGGGAGCCAGCCTGCTGGCGGTGAGGCCGGTGGGCGCTCTAGATCAACGTCTCGATACGCAAGGAGTTAGTCGACCCCGGCTGCCCAAACGGCACACCGGCTGTGATCAACAACGTATCACCGCGCTGCGCCATGCCTTGGGCCTGGGCGATTTCCAGGGCTGTGGAGCAGACTTCATCGACCTGGCGCAGGCGATCGTTGACCACCGAGTGCACGCCCCACGCCACGGTCAGGCGACGAGCGGTTTGCAGATTCGGCGTCAGGTTGAGGATCGGCACCGTTGGCCGTTCACGTGCAGCGCGCAGGCTTGAGGTGCCCGACTCGCTGTAGTTCACCAGCACCGCCACCGGCAGCACGTTGCTGATACGACGGATCGCGCAGCTGATGGCGTCGGAAACGGTGGCTTCGGCTTTCGGCCGGCTCACATCCAGTTGCGCCTGATAGTCCGGACCGTTTTCCACTTGGCGGATGATTTTGCTCATCATCTGCACGGCTTCGAGCGGGTATTCGCCGGAC
Organism: Pseudomonas azerbaijanoccidentalis; assembly: GCF_019145495.1. Classification (GTDB taxonomy): domain Bacteria; phylum Pseudomonadota; class Gammaproteobacteria; order Pseudomonadales; family Pseudomonadaceae; genus Aquipseudomonas; species Aquipseudomonas azerbaijanoccidentalis. The sequence goes on from NZ_JAHSTU010000003.1 coordinate 178,609, forward strand.
GCGGTTTCGGCCGACAGCATCACCGCGTCCGCACCTTCGGCCACGGCGTTGGCCACGTCGGTTACCTCGGCGCGGGTCGGGGCCGGTGAGAAGCGCATCGACTCCAGCATCTGCGTCGCCACCACCACCGGTTTGCCCAGTTCACGGCAGGTGCTGATGATGTTTTTCTGAATCTGCGGCACGCTTTCGGCCGGCACTTCAACGCCCAGGTCGCCGCGCGCGACCATGATCGCGTCGCTCAGCTCGGCGATTTCGCGCAGTTGTTCAACGGCCGATGGTTTCTCGATTTTCGCCATCAGGAACGCTTTGTCGCCGATCAGCGTGCGGGCTTCGCGGATGTCGTCCGGGCGCTGCACAAACGACAGCGCCACCCAGTCCACACCCAGCTCCAGACCGAAGCTCAGGTCGCGGCGATCCTTGGCGGTCAGCGGGCTAAGGTCGAGCACCGCTTGCGGCACGTTCACGCCTTTGCGGTCCGACAGTTCGCCGCCGTTGAGCACGGTAGTGTCGATGGCGTCGGCGTACTTGGTGACCACGCGAAGGCGCAGCTTGCCATCGTCGAGCAGCAGGTCCATGCCCGGCTCAAGCGCCGCGATGATTTCCGGATGCGGCAGGTTGACCCGGCGTTCATCGCCCGGCGAGGCATCGAGGTCCAGGCGCAGTGCCTGACCGCGCACCAGTTGCACCTTGCCCTCGGCGAATTTGCCGACCCGCAGTTTCGGGCCTTGCAGGTCCATCAGAATACCCAGCGGGTAATTGAGCTGGCGCTCGACTTCGCGAATCCACTGGAAACGCTGGGCGTGGTCGGCATGATCGCCGTGGCTGAAGTTCAGGCGGAAAATGTTGACCCCGGCCTGCACCAGTTCACGGATATCGTCGATCCCGTCAATGGCCGGACCCAGGGTGGCGAGGATTTTGACCTTTTTATCAGGCGTCATGATGTTGGGCTCTCAAGGATCAGAATGGCGCGGAAGTCGTTGACGTTGGTGCGGGTCGGCTCGGTGACGATCAGTGCGTCGAGCGCCTCGAAATAGCCATAGCCATTGTTGTTGTCCAGCTCGTCGCTGGCGCTCAGGCCGAGGGCAGCGGCGCGGGCGTAGCTGTCCGGGGTCATGATGGCGCCGGCGTTGTCTTCGGAGCCGTCGATGCCATCGGTGTCGCCGGCCAGCGCGTAGACGCCGGGCAGGCCTTTGAGGCTGTCGGTCAGGCTGAGCAGGAACTCGGCATTGCGTCCGCCACGGCCATTGCCGCGCACGGTGACGGTGGTTTCACCGCCGGAAAGAATCACGCACGGTGCGGCCAGCGGCTGGCCATGCAAAACGATCTGCCGCGCGATACCGGCGTGGACTTTTGCCACGTCGCGGGATTCGCCTTCCAGATCGCCGAGGATCAGCGGGCTGAAGCCCGCCTGACGGCACTTCACTGCCGCCGCTTCAAGCGATTGCTGAGGCTTGGCGATCAACTGGAAATGGCTGCGGGCCAGGCTCGGATCGCCAGGTTTGACCGTCTCCGATTCCGGGCTTTGCAGCCAGGTGCGCACCGAGGCCGGCACTTCAATGTTGTAGCGCTTGAGGATCGCCAGCGCTTCGGCGGACGTGCTCGGGTCAGCCACGGTGGGGCCGGAGGCGATGACCGTGGCGAGGTCGCCCGGTACATCGGAGATCGCATAGGTATAAACAGTGGCAGGCCAGCAGGCTTTGCCCAGACGGCCGCCCTTGATCGCCGAGAGGTGCTTGCGTACGCAGTTCATCTCGCCGATGGTCGCGCCGGATTTCAGCAGGGCTTTGTTGATGGATTGTTTGTCGGCCAGGGTGATGCCGACTGCCGGCAGTGCGAGCAGGGCAGAGCCACCGCCAGAGAGCAGAAAGATCACACGGTCGGATTCGTTCAGGTCGCTGACCAGCTCGAATACACGCTTGGCGACGGCTTGGCCGGCGGCGTCTGGTACCGGATGCGCCGCTTCGACCACTTCGATTTTTTCGCACGGGGCGCCGTGACCGTAACGGGTCACCACCAGACCTGAGACTTCACCCTGCCAGCAGCGCTCGACCACCTGGGCCATGGCCGCGGCGGCTTTACCGGCACCGATGACGATCACACGACCTGTGCGGTCGGCAGGTAAATGGGCTTCGAGGACTTGCTGCGGATGGGCCGCGTCGATGGCTGTGGCAAACAGCTCGCGCAGCAGTTGTTGCGGATCGACCGACATGGCGGGCTCCCGGAATTCTTGTTATTGGAGAACGGCTAGAACCTCTGTGGGAGCTAGCCTGCTAGCGATTCAGGCACTGAGGTCTATCAGACACACCGCGTCGATTTCATCGCTAGCAGGCTAGCTCCCACAGGTATTGCGGCAGGGCTTAGTTTTTATCGCGAATCGAGAAATTCGCCATGTGTTCCAGGCCCTTAATCAGCGCCGAGTGGTCCCAGTTGCTGCCACCGATGGCCGCGCAGGTGCTGAACACTTGCTGGGTGTTGGCGGTGTTGGGCAGGTTGATGTTCAGTTCCTTGGCGCCTTGCAGGGCCAGGTTCAAGTCTTTCTGGTGCAGGCTGATGCGGAAGCCTGGATCGAAAGTGCCCTTGATCATGCGGTCGCCGTGGACTTCGAGGATCTTCGAGGACGCGAAACCGCCCATCAGCGCTTCACGCACTTTGGCTGGATCGGCACCGTTTTTCGCGGCGAACAGCAGGGCTTCAGCCACCGCCTGAATGTTCAGCGCCACGATGATCTGGTTGGCCACTTTCGCGGTCTGACCGTCGCCGTTGCCACCGACCAGGGTGATGTTCTTGCCCATGGCCTGGAACAGCGGCAGTGCGCGTTCGAAGGCATCGGCATCGCCGCCGACCATGATGCTCAGGGTCGCAGCCTTGGCGCCGACTTCACCGCCGGACACTGGCGCGTCGAGGTACTGGGCGCCTTTTTCGTTGATCTTGGCGGCGAAGGCCTTGGTCGCGGTTGGCGAGATCGAGCTCATGTCGATCACGACTTTGCCTTTGCCGATACCGGCGGCAATGCCGTCGGCGCGGAACAGCACGTCATCGACCTGCGGGGTATCCGGCACCATGACGATGATGAATTCGGCTTCCTGGGCGACTTCTTTCGGGTTCGCCAATGCAACGGCGCCAGCGGCGACCAGGTCGGCAGGGGCGGCATCGTGGTGCGCCGACAGGAACAGGCTGTGACCGGCTTTCTGCAGGTTCAACGCCATTGGGTGGCCCATGATGCCGGTGCCGATAAATCCGATTTTAGCCATGAGAAAATCCTCTTGTTTTTGTGTCGTTCCCTGTAGGAGCTGCCGAAGGCTGCGATCTTTTGATGTTGCTTTTGAAGATCAAGATCGAAAGATCGCAGCCTTCGGCAGCTCCTACAGGATTACGTGTTAAATCGCGTTATGGGTTTTCAACCAGCCCAGGCCCGCTTCGGTGGTGGTCAGCGGCTTGTATTCGCAACCGACCCAACCCTGGTAACCGATGCGGTCCAGGTGTTCGAACAGGAAGCGGTAGTTGATTTCACCGGTGCCTGGTTCGTTGCGCCCCGGGTTGTCCGCGAGCTGTACATGGTTGATCTCGCCCAGGTGCGATTGCAGGGTGCGAGCCAGATCGCCTTCCATGATTTGCATGTGATAGATGTCGTATTGCAGGAACAGGTTGGCGCTGCCGACCTGCTCGCGAATCGACAGGGCTTGCGCCGTGTTGTTCAGGTAGAAGCCTGGAATGTCACGGGTGTTGATCGCTTCCATCACCAGTTTGATACCCGCCGCTTGCAGCTTGTCGGCCGCGTACTTGAGGTTGGCAACGAAGGTTTTCTCTACGGTGGCGTCGTCAAAACCCTGCGGACGAATACCGGCCAGGCAGTTGACCTGGGTGTTGCCCAGTACCTGTGCGTAAGCGATGGCCAGGTCGACACCGGCGCGGAATTCTTCAACGCGGTCCGGCAGGCACGCGATACCGCGCTCGCCCTTGGCCCAGTCACCGGCCGGCAGGTTGAACAGCACTTGGGTCAGACCGTGGGCGTCGAGCTTGGCCTTGATTTCGGCGGAGCTGAAGTCGTACGGGAACAGGTATTCGACACCACTGAAGCCGGCCTTGGCGGCCGCTTCGAAACGGGCAAGAAAGTCCTGTTCGGTGAACAGCATGGACAGGTTGGCTGCGAAACGCGGCATGGTGGTCTCCCGTTGCAAATTAATGAGGATGGCCCTGTGTAGGAGCTGCCGAAGGCTGCGATCTTTTGATCTTGATCTTCAAAACCAAAGATCAAAAGATCGCAGCCTGCGGCAGCTCCTACAGGGGCATCAGGCCATAACGAATCAGTCGAGCAACGAAATCGCAGTCGGTGCGTCGTTGCCGACCAGCGCCAGGTCTTCGAACTCGTTGACGGCGTTGATCTCGGTACCCATGGAAATGTTGGTCACGCGCTCCAGGATGATTTCGACGATCACCGGCACCTTGAACTCTTCGATCAGCTCCTGGGCCTTGCGCAGGGCAGGCTGGATCTGCGCCGGTTCGAACACGCGCAGTGCCTTGCAACCGAGGCCCTCGGCAACGGCGACGTGGTCGACACCGTAACCGTTGAGTTCCGGAGCGTTGAGGTTATCGAAGGACAGCTGTACGCAGTAGTCCATGTCGAAACCGCGCTGCGCCTGACGGATCAGACCCAGGTACGAGTTGTTTACCACCACATGAATGTACGGCAGCTTGAACTGCGCGCCCACCGCCAATTCTTCGATCATGAACTGGAAGTCATAGTCCCCCGACAGGGCCACGACTTTGCGGTTCGGATCAGCCTTGACCACACCCAGTGCTGCCGGAATGGTCCAGCCCAACGGGCCAGCCTGACCGCAGTTGATCCAGTGACGTGGTTTGTAGACGTGCAGGAACTGCGCGCCGGCAATCTGCGACAGACCGATGGTGCTGACGTAGCAGGTGTCTTTGCCGAACACTTGGTTCATTTCTTCGTAAACGCGTTGCGGCTTGACCGGCACGTTGTCGAAGTGAGTCTTGCGCTGCAGGCTGGCTTTGCGCTGCTGGCAGTCCTGCAACCAGGCGCTGCGGTTTTTCAGCTTGCCGGCGGCTTGCCACTCGCGAGCGACTTCAATGAACACGGTCAGCGCGGCAGCGGCGTCGGACACGATGCCCAGGTCCGGAGTGAACACGCGGCCGATCTGCGTGCCTTCGATGTCGACGTGAATGAACTTGCGGCCTTCGGTGTACACGTCGACCGAACCGGTGTGACGGTTGGCCCAACGGTTACCGATGCCCAGCACCACGTCCGACTTGAGCATGGTCGCGTTGCCGTAGCGGTGCGACGTCTGCAAGCCAACCATGCCGACCATCAGCGGGTGATCGTCCGGGATGGTGCCCCAGCCCATCAGGGTCGGGATAACCGGAATGCCGGTCAGCTCGGCGAACTCGACCAATAGATCGCTGGCGTCGGCATTGATGATGCCACCACCGGCCACCAGCAATGGACGTTCAGCCTGATCCAGCAAGGCCAGGGCCTTCTCGACTTGAACGCGGCTAGCGGTCGGCTTGGCCAGCGGCAGTGGCTGGTAAGCGTCGATGTCGAATTCGATTTCAGCCATCTGCACGTCGAACGGCAGGTCGATCAGCACTGGGCCTGGACGACCGGAGCGCATTTCAAAGAAAGCTTTCTGGAACGCGTAAGGCACTTGGCCCGGTTCAAGAACGGTGGTTGCCCACTTGGTGACTGGCTTGACGATGCTGGTGATGTCGACAGCCTGGAAGTCTTCCTTGTGCATACGGGCGCGGGGTGCCTGGCCGGTAATGCAGAGGATGGGAATCGAGTCGGCCGAGGCGCTGTAGAGCCCGGTGACCATGTCGGTACCGGCTGGGCCGGAAGTCCCGATGCACACGCCGATGTTGCCGGCCTTGGTGCGGGTGTAGCCCTCGGCCATGTGCGAGGCGCCTTCAACGTGGCGAGCGAGTACGTGATCGATGCCGCCGACTTTTTGCAGGGCGTTGTACAGCGGGTTGATGGCTGCACCCGGGATGCCAAAAGCGGTATCAACCCCTTCACGGCGCATCACCAGAACGGCGGCTTCGATTGCTCTCATTTTGCTCATGGTTTTGTGCCTCTTTACGTTTTGTAATTGTATACAAGTGGCTTTGCGCAGAGTGTATTCACGGCGGACGGCGCAGGTCAATCCATTTTCTCAAGCGCTCGTTTCATTCGTCGGAAGCCCGATCTACTGTGGCTTTTCGTCGCATGTGGCGCTTTTCGAGAATTATTGTATACAAAAAAATAATTCATTGTGTTCTATTTGTTGCATCGAGCTGCGGCACAAACGCGCAGCTCCACGGCTTTCCGAAAAACAAAATGAGGACGGCACCATGAGCGCTTTAACCTTGAAAGTCGCAGTCAACCTGGTCAACGAGGCCATCACCGCAGGGCGTGCAATCTCCGCGGCGCCCCTGACCATCGCAGTGCTGGATGCCGGTGGGCATCTGATTACCCTGCAACGCGAAGACGGCGCCAGCCTGCTACGCCCGCAGGTCGCCATCGGCAAAGCCTGGGGCGCCATTGCGTTGGGCAAAGGCTCGCGCCTGCTGGCGCTGGACGCCCAACAGCGCCCGGCCTTCATCGCCGCATTGAATAGCCTGGGGCAGGGCAGCGTCGTGCCGGCACCGGGTGGTGTGTTGATTCGCGATCACGCCGGCAATGTGTTGGGGGCAGTGGGGATCAGCGGCGATCTGTCGGATGTGGATGAACAGTGCGCAATCACCGCGATCGAGGCGTTGGGGTTGAGGGCGGATGCGGGGGTTGTGGCTTAAGTTTTGTATTGATTGATCTATAGCCATCGCCAGCAGGCTGGCTCCCACAGGGGTTTGTGAACGCCGCAAATCCAGTGTGGGAGCTAGCCTGCTAGCGATGGCTATCTCCCAGACACATCCCGCTAAATGTCTGTCCCTCCATTGGGGAATATCAGGACTAGCCTTACTCATGAATTAATCATGCAAGGGCAAAGGAATGCCTGATCTACCCGCCTCAAATCGCTTGCGCATCGGCCGCTATGCCGAATCCAACCGCATTTATCTGTTAACTACCAATACACGTGATCGAGAGCCGATATTCAAAGACTTCAACTCGGGGAGAGCGGTGGTCAATCAATTTCGCTGCGCTCAGGACCAAGGTTTCGCTAACTCACTGGCTTGGGTCGTCATGCCCGATCATTTTCATTGGTTGGTCGAGTTACAACAGGAATCATTGTGTGACCTCATGCAGAGGACCAAATCGATGAGTACCAAAGCGGTAAATCAGTTTACTGGCCGCAAGGTCACTCTCTGGCAGAAAGGCTTTCATGACCGGGCCTTAAGAAGGGAAGAAGATCTGGTGAAGGTGGCTCGATATATCGTGGCCAACCCGTTGCGGGCAGGTTTGGTTGAAAAGCTGGGCGACTATCCACTGTGGGATGCCATTTGGGTTTGAACTAAAATTGTGTTGCCTTCATCGCTAGCAGGCTAGCTCCCACACTGGATCCATGGTGTACATAAATCCCCTGTGGGAGCTAGCCTGCTAGCGATAAATCCACCTCGGTATTTCAGTCCGGCTCACACCCCTTCAACACCAGCCGAATAATCGTCTGTGCCGCCGCTTCGTAATCTTCTTCATCCAGTTTGGCCTTGCCGGTGATGGCGGTGATTTGCCAGTCGAAGTCGGCGTAGGTCTGGGTCGCGGCCCAGATGCTGAACATCAGGTGGTTGGGGTCGATGGGGGCGATTTGGCCGCGGTCGATCCAGGTCTGGATGCACTCGATGTTGTGCTTGGCCTGGCCGTTGAGTTGTTCGACCAGGTCGGTGCTCAGGTGCGGGGCGCCGTGCATGATTTCACTGGCGAATACCTTGGAGGCGAAAGGCAGGTCGCGGGAGATGCGGATTTTTGAACGAATGTAACCGCTCAGCACTTCGCTGGGCACGCCGTCGGGGTTGAACGGCGTCGAGGCCTGCAGGATCGGTTCGATGATGCTTTCCAGGACCTCGCGGTAGAGGTTTTCCTTGGACTTGAAGTAGTAATAGACGTTGGGCTTGGGCAATCCCGCCTTGGCTGCGATATCGCTGGTTTTGGTCGCAGCGAAGCCCTTGTCGGCAAATTCTTCACTGGCGGCACGCAGGATCAGTTGTTTGTTGCGCTCGCGGATGGTGCTCATAAACCAGGGGGTTCCTTGCCTGTTCTGGCGGTTGCGCATGGTAGCACCGGCCTTCGGCGACGCTCAAGAATGCTCCATGCGCCGCTCGGCCACGCTATGCTGCATCGCATTCACTCTAGAAGGAAACCCGATTCATGGCAGGAAGCAGTTTGCTGTTGCTGATCGACGACATTGCGGCGGTGCTGGACGATGTGGCGTTGATGACCAAAATGGCCGCCAAGAAGACCGCCGGCGTGCTCGGCGACGATCTGGCGCTCAATGCCCAGCAAGTCAGCGGCGTGCGTGCCGACCGGGAAATTCCCGTGGTTTGGGCGGTGGCCAAGGGCTCGTTCATCAACAAACTGATCCTGGTGCCCTCGGCACTGGCCATCAGCGCGTTCATCCCGTGGCTGGTCACGCCGTTGTTGATGGTCGGCGGCGCTTACCTGTGTTTCGAAGGGTTCGAGAAGCTCGCCCATAAGTTCTTGCACAGCAAGGCTGAAGATCAGGCCGAACATGCTGAACTGGTTGAAGCCGTGGCGGACCCGGCAGTGGATCTGGTGGCGTACGAGAAGGACAAGATCAAGGGCGCGATCCGCACTGACTTCATCCTTTCGGCAGAGATCATCGCGATCACCCTTGGCGTCGTGGCTGATTCGGCGCTGACCCAGCAAGTCATCGTGCTTTCAGGTATCGCCATCGTCATGACCGTCGGCGTCTACGGGCTGGTGGCCGGCATCGTCAAACTGGATGACTTGGGTCTGTGGCTGACCCAGAAGCCTGGGCAAGTGGCCAAAAGCATCGGTAGCGGAATTCTGCGCGCAGCTCCCTACATGATGAAAAGCCTGTCGGTAATTGGTACGGCGGCGATGTTTTTGGTCGGTGGCGGCATCCTTACCCATGGCGTGCCGGTGGTGCATCACTGGATCGAAAGCGTCAGTGCAGCGGCGGGCGGTGCCGGGTTTATCGTGCCGGTATTGCTCAATGGCGTCGCGGGGATTGTGGCGGGGGCGGTGGTGTTGGTGGGTGTGATGGCCGTCAGCAAAATCTGGAAAGCCTTGAAAGGCTAAGAACCACCAATAACCAATGTGGGAGCGAGCCTGCTCGCGATAGCGGTGTAACAGTCAACACAGGTGTTGATTGTTATGGCCTCATCGCGAGCGGGCTCGCTCCCACAGTTTTTTGCCTAGCCGAAATTACTCGGCAATCTGCAACTTGCGCGCCTCGGTGTAAACGTACCGCACCTTCTCGTACTCGAACGGCGAGTTCATCTGACCGTAGCGGAAACTGGTCTGATAGCGCTTGTCGACGCCTCGCAGAATCCAGACTTCGGGATGGTTGGAGCTGACTTCGGCAACGTTGAGGAAGTTGATTGCGTTCTCGGCGCTGTAGTCGACCAACAACCCGCCCGTGTCACGCAGGTTGGACGGCCCGAGAATCGGCAGCACGAAATAGGCGCCGCCCGGAACGCCATAGAAACCCAGGGTCTGGCCAAAGTCTTCGCTCTGGCGCGGCAGGCCCATGGCAGTGGCCGGGTCCCACAGGCCGGCGATGCCGATCGTGGTGTTGAGCAGCAGCCGTGCCGTGGTCTCCATCGAACGCTGCCCCTTGAACTGCAACAGGCTGTTCAGCAGGTTCGGCACGTCACCCAGGTTGTTGAAGAAGTTGCTCACGCCGGTGCGCAAAAAGCTTGGCGTGATGTAGCGATAGCCATCGACCACCGGCAGGAATACCCATTGGTCGAACCGGTAGTTGAAGTGGTAAACGCGGCGGTTCCATTCTTCCAGCGGGTCGTAGACGTTCAGTGCGCTGAGCGTCGAACGCTCGAACTCGCGCTGATCCAGCCCCGGGTTGAATTTGAGTTTGCTCAACGGTTCCTTGAAGCCGTCATCGTCGACGACAACAGGGGCGTTGGCTTTGCTGTTGTCGGCATTGGCAACGCCTGCACAGAGTAACGCAGCGATAAGCAGGAGGTATTTAGCCACGGAAGAACTCCAGCATGGCGTCGCTGTTGACGCGGTAGTTAAGGTTGCCGCAATGGCCGCCCAGCGGGTAAACGGTCAAGCGATCGCCGAAAGTCTTGCGCAGGAACCCGAGGTCGCCCGGGCCGAGGATCACGTCGTCAGCGTTGTGCATGACGGCGATTTTCGGGCTGTCGTGCAGGTAATCCTTCAGTGCGTACAGGCTCACCTGGTCGATCAGTTGCAGCAGGCTGCCGCCGTCGGTGCGGGCGCGCCACATCGGGATCACTTGTTCAGTGATGTAGCAGTCAAAATCGCACTGCAGCGCACGCTTGAGATACGGCGTGAGGCTGGTGCCCTCGGTGATCGGGGTTTTCGGTGGAGTAATGAGGCCGCGACGGTTGATCAGGTCCGAAGTAAAGGCAATGTCGGCCGCCGAGAAGCGGAACGAGGTACCGATCAGCATGGCCATCTGTTCGTTGGTCAGGTGCTGTTTGGACTGCTGAAAGTCATAAAGCAGTGCATCGTTGAGGTCGATGTAGCCTTTCTGCTGGAAATAGCGGGTCAGTTTGTTCAGTACCAGTTCATAGAACGTGGTGGAGTTGTTGATGCCCTTGACCTCGGTTTGCACCAGTTTGTCGAGGTTGGTGATCGAGGTGTAGAGATTGACCGGCGGGTTGAGCAACAACACTTTCTTGAAATTGAAGCTGCGGCGGGTTTCGTCCAGGTGCGCGACGAAAGCGGCATCCAGTGCGCCGAGGCTGTAACCGGTCAGGTAGTAATCGGTGACCGGCACGTTCGGGTTCTGTGCCCGCACGGATTGCATCACCCGGTACATGTCTTCGGCATCTTCCTTGGTGATGCCCGGGGTCGCAAAACGAGAGGCGGCGCTGATGAAGTCGAAGCTGGTGGGCGACGACAACTGCACCACGTGATAGCCGGCCTTGTAGTAGAGCTTTTTCAGGTATTCGTTGAGGCTGCTGTCATAGCGAGCGCCCGTGCCGGCGATCAGGAAAATCAGCGGCGCCGCTTTGTCCTGGGTGGCGATGCGATAGGTGAGTTTCTTTACCGCCCAAAAATTGTCCGGCAGTTCGAAGGCACGCTCCGGACGCAAGGTGATGCTGCGATCCGACTGATTGATGTCGTCGTCCAGGGGCAGTTCGGGCCGCAAATCTGGTGGCGTCGTGGCAATGGTTGCCTCGAAAGGGTTGGTCAAGGGATAGCCATAACTGGCGGCGTCGATGTCGACCGCCAGTGCGGACGCACTCAATATAAGGCCGCCAAACAGGGCGGCGAAGCGCAAGGAACGGAGCATGACTAGATCCCTTAGATAAGGTGCCGAATGAAGTTCGCAGGCTATGACCACTGGATTTGCGCCAAAGTGCCACGCATCGGCACCAAACAGGCCTAATTCGAAGTAATAGTAGCTGGACGATACACTTTGCAGCGATTGATTGACCAGTTAACAGTTGTTATCGCTTGCGTAAGGCTGGCGGGGGATTAAGCTGGCCGCCGTTTTTCGTTTATTGGAGTGCTTCATGTCCCGCCGTCTGCCTGTGATTCTACTGCTCGTTTTGCTGCCCCTGTGGCTGGCCGCCAGTTATGGCGCGCGTTATGGCTTCATGGAGGATGCGCAGTGGGTCGGCATTTGCGTGGATGAGGCGAGTCGCTGGGAATGCCAGGTTCGTGCAAACCTGGGGCTGATGATTCACTTCAAAATTCTGGGATACGGCGCACTGGCTGCTGCAGTGATCGGCTTCGTGATCCCGGGACGGGCAGGGTGGTGGCTGGCAGTGCTGGCGCTGGCGCTCGGCTTTCCGGCACTGGCGTTGTACAACACGACGCTGGCGGTGTTTGCGGTGGTGATTGCGGGGTTGCGGTTGGTCAGGGCGCCTCGTAGCGCCTGATAGTCAGCTTTCGCGAGCAGGCTCGCTCCCACATTGGATCTTCGTCGCACAGGAATTGCGTTCACTGCAAATCTACTGTGGGAGCGAGCCTGCTCGCGATGAGGCCTGTAGCCGCGCTGAGTATCCATCTCCCTCCCTATCAGTTCTGATAGTAGACGGCCGTTCCAAATGATCCGAATCTAGTCATCTGCCCTTCGGATCTGAAACGGAACACGTCCATGACCATCCAGCGAGACACGTTGCTTTGCCAGTATCGCTACGATCCACAAGACAAGATCGTGGGTTGTGACCTGCTGAATCAGGAGAGCATTCAGCGCTTTTATCGAAAAGATCGCTTGGCTACTGAAATTCAGGGTCCGGTTCAGTACTCGATCCTGGAGCATGAGGATCAACCATTGGCGCAGCAACTGAGCCAGGAGGGCAGGGTTGATTCATTGTTGCTTGCCACGGATTTTAAACGTTCAGTTCTGCATTCCCTTATCAATGGTGAGCATCAGCCATCGGTCTTTTGTCCTTACGGACATCGCTCTCCTGAAAGTGGTTTGAGCAGTCTCTTGGGCTTCAATGGCCAGCGGAGGGATCCGGTGACCGGGCATTATTTGCTTGGGAATGGGTATCGTGCGTTCAATCCGGTGTTGATGCGGTTTAACAGCCCGGACAGTTTGAGTCCGTTTGGGAAGGGTGGGGTGAATGCGTATGCGTACTGTATGGGAGACCCCGTTAATAAGATGGATCCGACGGGTGGGATTGCATTAATTGCGCCTGGGCTTTCGCGGCTAGTGTATGCGCCAATTTCTACATTTCGGCAGATTGGCAAAGGACTTAGTGCAATGAAGAAGAGTGCAATGAGTAGGCCTCACAGTGCATCGACGTCTGAAGTTCCCAAGCGCACACCTCGACCCAGCCCTTTAAATGCCTTGATTGATGAAGCGGCTGATGAGGTAAAGCTGCGTCAGATTGGTAAAGAATATAAGGCGATTAAGACGGCGGATGAGCCTCCGGCTATAGCCCGGTTCGCAAAATCCAAGAACTATTCTGAACAGGATTTGTTTGCGGAAGACGGGTTTAAAAACGATCCCGGGGTGCAGAAGCAATACTTCCATTCGCAACAGCCAGAGGCGATAGAGCGGTTACGGCAGGCAGACGTCAAGCTTCTAGTGGCAACGGGTGTTCATGTAAGAAAATATCCTGCCCATGAGGCGGCTACAAGAGAGCTGATCTCCAGAATTCGATGGGAATAACGCAGCCCCAATAGAGCGTGGGGCCGGTTATTTTTCCTCGGTCTAAATGGCGATTACTTCATGCGAACCCGCAAACACCGCCACAACGCCGCCACCATCAACACACTCACCAACGCCCAGCCCCAAGCCTGCTGGTTCTGCAGCCCTTCACGGAACAACTGCGGCGCAATACCGGCTCCGATGATGAAGGTCAGCAGCGCAATTTCCCGACGCGGTACGTTCACCGGGCGGCACAGATACACCAGCGCCGGTACGATGAACGCCACGCTCGGGAAGCTGCGATAACGCGGATCGAACACCAGTTCCAGCATGCTCACCGCGGCGGCAAACCCGATCACGGCCACCAGCCAGCCTGCTCGACGCTCCAGCGCATTGAAAGCCTGCGCGCGCCATCCCGTGCGAGGGCTCAATGTCAGCGCGGCGTGCATCAGCACCAACAGGTTCAGCGCCGTCAGCAATGCCACCCACAACCATTCACTGGTAAAGCGCGTGGTGACGCGGGCAAGGTCGCCCCACACGCCGAGGGAGCATGCAGCCACGGCGGCAAACAACGGCAGCACCAGCGCGGCGCGGGTGCTGCGAACGCGGCCGCCGAGCAAAAGCGTGCCGAGGAAAATCAAGCCGCCCACCACCAGCCACTGCGACCAGAACGGTACGTTCGACACGGGACCTGCCAGTACACCTTTGTCTTGGCGGTCGGCATCGAACAGTCCCCAGTAACCACCTACCGCACCTTCGCTGGCGCGCTTCCACGGTTGGTCAAACGCTTCGATCAGGTTGTAGTGCCAGCCTTGTTGCTCGGCCATGGTGACAAAACCGCGAATGAACTTGGCTTCGTTGACGCGGCTCGGCAGGGCGGTTTCACGCTGACGACCTTCGCTCGGCCAGCCGGTTTCGCCAATCATTACGTCTTTGGGCGCGAACTTGTTGCCGAACACCTGACGCACTTCGGCGACGTGTTGCAGCGCAGCATCGATGTTCGATGGATCGTCTTCCCAATACGGCAACAAGTGAATGGTCAGGAAGTCCACGGCCGGGGCGATTTCCGGGTGCTTTAGCCAGAACTCCCAAACGTCGGCGTAGGTTACGGGCTGCTTGACCTGGCTTTTGACCTTGCTGATCAGCCGGGCCAGTTGTGCGCCGGTAACCTCTTTGCGCAGCAGGGTTTCGTTGCCGACGATCACGGCGGTCACCACATCGGGGTTGGCGTTGGCCGAAGCAATCAGCAGATCGACTTCTTTTTCGGTGTCCACCGGGTTGCTGTTGACCCAGGCGCCGATCATCAACTTCAGGCCGTGCTTGCGCGCCAGATCGGGCAGGGCTTCAAGACCGGTCATGGAATAGGTGCGGATGCATTCGAAGCTTTTCGACAGCAGCGCGAGGTCCGCGTCCATGCGCTCGGGGCGCAGATTGAACGGCACGTCGAACGGCGATTGGTCTTTGTCGAACGGGGTGTAGGAGGCACATTGAAGCTTGTGCGTCGCGCTGGCCACGTCCGGCAGGGTCACCGGTTTGCCGATGCCGTACCAGAAGCCGCAAAGGGCAAAAAGCCCCAACAGGCAGGCGAATAGATAAGCAAAAAAAGGAAAGCGGGATGTCGCGGGCATGATCAGGCCGTCTGGGAGCAAAGCGGCGCATGTTACCTGCATTTGTCGCGTGCTTGGTGGCTCGCATAATTTTGACATGCAAAGTTCGGGCGGATTGGCCGGAGCGCCAGCGGTGCTCGAGATTAATGGCGTTGTGATGTCGTTTCTCGATGCCTTGAGGTCGCTGGCAGAGCAGGTCGTTGATGACGTCAGGTTGATTATCGGAAGCGTCAGTACCCTCGTTGATAAATCGCGCTGATGATCGAGTTTGAGGTGGGGCGTGAAGGGGGCGCTGTGCACCATAATAAAACGTTGACGCGACTCGGCACCCGTCGAGCGCAGCACTTTCGGGGAAGTAACGATGAAGATGCGACGACTTTTAGGCGCAGGTGCCGCACTGGTACTTGCGATTGGCTCCACATTCGCCAATGCCGAGAGCAAGACCCTGAGCATCGGTTACGTTGACGGCTGGTCAGATAGCGTTGCCACCACTCACGTGGCGGCTGAAGTGATCAAGCAGAAACTCGGATACGACGTGAAGCTGCAAGCCGTCGCGACCGGGATCATGTGGCAAGGCGTGGCCACCGGCAAACTCGACGCCATGCTGTCGGCCTGGCTGCCAGTGACCCACGGCGACTACTGGACCAAGAACAAGGATCAGGTTGTCGACTACGGCCCGAACTTCAAGGACGCCAAGATCGGCTTGATCGTGCCGGACTACGTCAAGGCCAAGTCGCTTGAAGACCTGAAAACCGATGACAGCTTCAAAAAACGCATCGTCGGCATCGACGCCGGTTCAGGCGTGATGCTGAAAACCGAGCAGGCCATCAAGGACTACGACCTGACCGGCTACCAGCTCAAGGCCAGTTCCGGCGCAGGCATGATCGCCGAGCTGACCCGTGCCGAGAAGAAAAACGAATCCATTGCCGTGACCGGTTGGGTGCCGCACTGGATGTTCGCGAAGTGGAAACTGCGTTTCCTCGAAGACCCGAAAGGCGTGTATGGCGCGGCTGAAACCGTGAACAGTATCGGCAGCAAAGAGCTGGCAACCAAGGCACCGGAAGTGGCCAAGTTCCTGAAGAACTTCCAGTGGGCTTCGAAAGACGAAATCGGCGAAGTCATGCTGGCAATTCAGGAAGGCGCCAAGCCTGAAGCCGCAGCGAAAGACTGGGTAGCCAAGCACCCGGAGCGCGTGGCTGACTGGGTCAAGTAATCTGAGAACAGGCCTGCATATTTAATAGATGGTCGATTTACCCTGTAGGAGCTGCCGAAGGCTGCGATTTTTTGATCTCGCTTTAAAAGCAAAATCAAAAGATCGCAGCCTTCGGCAGCTCCTACAGTCATGTTGATGGCCGGGAAATTGTTTCCTGCTGATAATTGGCGAATATGTCATAGGGTTCTAAGACTAAGGTCGTCTGGAACCTGCCCCGCAGCCGCATAGAGTGGATACCGTTCCAACTAAATCTGTGCTGCGAGGATAAAAACAATGAACGACAGCATTTACCTCTCGATTCAAAACAGCCCGCGCTTCAAGGAGCTGGTTAGCAAGAGGGAACGATTCGCCTGGATTCTTTCGGCGATCATGCTAGGGCTTTACTCCGGATTCATCCTTTTGATTGCTTACGGGCCGCATGTGCTGGGGGCGAAACTCAGCCCTGAGTCATCGATTACCTGGGGCATACCGATCGGTGTCGGGCTGATCCTTTCGGCCTTCATCCTGACCGGCATTTACGTACGACGCGCCAACGGCGAATTCGACGACCTGAACAATGCGATTCTCAAGGAGGCTCAGCAATGATCCGGCGTCTAATGGCTCTATTGAGCATCGCAGCCTTCGCACCGGGCGCCTGGGCGGCTGACGCCCTGACCGGCGCCGTGCAGAAACAACCGCTGAACGTCGCCGCAATCCTTATGTTCGTGGCGTTCGTCGGCGCAACGTTGTACATCACGTACTGGGCGTCCAAGAAAAACAACTCGGCCTCCGACTACTACGCCGCTGGCGGCAAGATCACCGGTTTCCAGAACGGTCTGGCGATTGCCGGTGACTACATGTCGGCAGCTTCCTTCCTGGGTATTTCCGCGCTGGTGTTCACCTCCGGCTACGATGGGCTGATCTATTCGATCGGCTTCCTGGTGGGCTGGCCGATCATTCTGTTTCTGATCGCCGAGCGCCTGCGTAACCTGGGTAAATACACCTTTGCCGACGTGGCGTCCTATCGCCTGGGCCAAACCCAGATTCGCTCGCTGTCCGCTTGCGGTTCGCTGGTGGTGGTGGCGTTCTACCTGATCGCGCAAATGGTCGGTGCCGGCAAGCTGATCCAGCTGCTGTTCGGTCTCGATTACCACGTTGCAGTGATCCTGGTCGGTATCCTGATGTGCATGTACGTGTTGTTCGGCGGCATGCTGGCGACCACCTGGGTGCAGATCATCAAGGCAGTGCTGCTGCTGTCCGGTGCCTCCTTCATGGCGCTGATGGTGATGAAGCACGTCAACTTCGACTTCAACATGCTGTTCTCCGAAGCGATCAAGGTTCACCCGAAAGGTGAAGCGATCATGAGCCCGGGCGGCCTGGTGAAAGATCCGATCTCGGCGTTCTCCCTGGGTCTGGCACTGATGTTCGGTACCGCTGGCCTGCCGCACATTCTGATGCGCTTCTTCACCGTGAGTGACGCAAAAGAAGCTCGCAAGAGCGTGCTGTACGCAACCGGCTTCATTGGTTACTTCTACATCCTGACGTTCATCATCGGCTTCGGCGCGATCCTGCTGGTCAGCACCAACCCGGCCTTCAAAGATGCGGCTGGCGCACTGTTGGGCGGTAACAACATGGCGGCGGTGCACCTGGCCAACGCGGTGGGTGGCAGTATCTTCCTGGGCTTCATCTCGGCGGTAGCGTTCGCGACCATTCTGGCAGTGGTTGCCGGTCTGACCCTGGCCGGTGCATCGGCGGTGTCCCACGACCTGTACGCCAGCGTGATCAAGAAAGGCAAGGCCAACGAGAAGGACGAGATTCGCGTCTCGAAAATCACCACTATCGCTTTGGCGGTGCTGGCGATCGGCTTGGGCATTCTGTTCGAAAGCCAGAACATTGCGTTCATGGTGGGCCTGGCGTTCTCCATCGCGGCGAGCTGCAACTTCCCGGTCCTGCTGCTTTCCATGTACTGGAAAAAGCTGACCACCCGCGGTGCGATGATCGGCGGCTGGTTGGGCTTGATCAGCGCTGTTGGCTTGATGATCCTTGGGCCAACCATCTGGGTGCAGATCCTGCATCACGAGAAGGCTATCTTCCCGTATGAGTATCCAGCGCTGTTCTCGATGATCATTGCTTTTGTCGGTATCTGGTTCTTCTCGATTACTGACAAGTCTACGGCGGCTGACAATGAACGCGCGCTGTTCTTCCCGCAGTTTGTTCGTTCGCAGACCGGTCTGGGGGCGAGTGGGGCGGTTTCGCACTAAAGTTTGATGCTTTTATATAAGTAACGCAGTTCTACGAGATGCCCCGGTCGAGAGATCGGGGCATTTTTTTGTCCGCTGATCGCCCTTTATATATCTGTAGGGGGCCGGCTTGTTGGCAATGGCGGTGAGTGGAGTAAAAGCCAAACCAACAGCAAGATCAAAAGATCGCAGCCTTCGGCAGCTCCTACAGGGGGAATGCGTATCCTCTGTAGGAGCTGCCGAAGGCTGCCATATAAGTAACGCAGTTGTACGAGGTGCCCCGGTCGAGAGATCGGGGCATTTTTTGTCCGCTGATCGCCCTTTATCTATCTGTAGGGGGGGGCCGGCTTGTCGGGAATGGCGGTGAGTGGAGTAAAAGGCAAAGCAACAGCAAGATCAAAAGATCGCAGCCTTTGGCAGCTCCTACAGGGGGGAATGCGTATCCTCTGTAGGAGCTGCCGAAGGCTGCCATATAAGTAACGCAGTTGTACGAGGTGCCCCGGTCGAGAGATCGGGGCATTTTTTTGTCCGCTGATCGCCCTTTATCTATCTGTAGGGGGCCGGCTTGTCGGGAATGGTGGTGAGTGGAGTAAAAGCCAAAGCAACAGCAAGATCAAAAGATCGCAGCCTTCGGCAGCTCCTACAGGGGGGAATGCGTATCCTCTGTAGGAGCTGCCGAAGGCTGCGATCTTTTGATCGTTAAAAGCGGCACAAACAAAAACGGCCTCCTGCTCTTTATATAAAGCAGGAGGCCGTTTCCGGTGCAACTCAACACGCTATAGCAAGAGAGCTCTTACTTGCGGTCTTCCAGCTTGGAGATATCACGCGACTCGTAGCCGGTGTACAGCTGGCGTGGACGGCCAATCTTGTACGGGCTGGAGAGCATTTCTTTCCAGTGGGAGATCCAGCCAACGGTCCGCGCCAAGGCGAAGATCACGGTGAACATGCTGGTTGGAATGCCGATCGCCTTGAGGATGATCCCCGAGTAGAAGTCGACGTTCGGGTACAGCGAGCGTTCGATGAAGTACGGGTCGGTCAGGGCGATCTCTTCCAGGCGCATGGCCAGTTCGAGTTGCGGATCGTTCTGGATGCCCAGTTCCTTCAACACTTCGTCGCAGGTCTGCTTCATGACTGTTGCGCGTGGGTCGCGGTTTTTGTAAACGCGGTGACCGAAGCCCATCAGTTTGAACGGATCGTTCTTGTCCTTGGCCTTGGCGATGTACTTGTCGATGTTCGAAACATCGCCAATTTCATCGAGCATGGTCAGAACGGCTTCGTTGGCGCCGCCGTGGGCAGGGCCCCACAGTGCAGCGATGCCGGCGGCGATACAGGCGAACGGGTTGGCGCCCGAGGAGCCTGCCAGGCGTACGGTCGAAGTCGATGCGTTCTGCTCGTGGTCGGCATGGAGGATGAAGATCCGGTCCATGGCCTTGGCGAGTACCGGGCTGATCGGTTTGATCTCGCACGGGGTGTTGAACATCATGTGCAGGAAGTTTTCCGCGTACGTCAGGTCGTTGCGCGGGTACATCATGGGTTGACCCATGGAGTACTTGTAAACCATCGCTGCCAGGGTCGGCATCTTGGCAACCAGACGGATCGCGGAGATTTCGCGATGCTGCGGGTTATTGATGTCGAGGGAGTCGTGGTAGAACGCCGACAGGGCGCCGACGACGCCGCACATGACGGCCATCGGGTGGGCGTCGCGACGGAAGCCGTTGAAGAAGGTCTTCAGCTGCTCGTGAACCATGGTGTGGTTCTTAACGGTGCTGACGAACTGGGCCTTCTGTTCTGCGGTCGGCAGTTCGCCGTTGAGCAGCAGATAGCAGGTTTCCAGGTAGTCCGACTTTTCAGCCAGCTGTTCGATCGGGTAGCCGCGGTGCAACAGAATGCCGTTGTCGCCGTCGATATAGGTGATTTTCGACTCGCAAGAGGCGGTCGACATGAAACCAGGGTCAAAGGTGAAGCGGCCCGTGGCCGTCAGGCCCCGAACATCGATAACATCGGGACCAACGGTGCCGGTTAAAATGGGCAGCTCGACGGGGGCTGCGCCCTCGATGATCAACTGCGCTTTTTTGTCAGCCATGTGGCCTCCTATTTATGCTTGAAATCATCAGACAGACCCCCCACGCAGGGCCCGCACCACTATAGTGAGATAAATTCGAATGTCAATTTGCCTAAAGTCTTGCTCCAGAAGGCTTTAACCGTACTTTTTTCTCGAAATTGCCAGCCATTTACGCCTTTTATGTCAGTTGCGCAATCAGCTGTTTGGGTTAGGTCTTTGCGTTGTCATTAGTAGCCTAACTGTCTATACTCGGCCACCGACCGCCAAGGGCTTTTGGGCCTGCTTTATTGGGGGTCGCATCCCTGGGTGGTGGTTACCTGACCAGTGCACTCCCCAACAACTTTGCCCTGATTGTTAGGGGCTCTTCAGTGTGAAAAAAAAGCCGTGAAAAGCCAACGACCTGTAAACCTAGACCTAAGGACCATCAAACTCCCCATCACCGGCGTTACGTCGTTTCTTCACCGTGTTTCCGGCATCATCCTCTTCCTGGGCCTTGGCTTCATGCTTTATGCATTGGGCAAGTCTTTGGGTTCCGAGGAAGGTTTTGCCGACGTGAAGGCATGCTTGACCAGTCCGCTGGCCAAGTTCGTAGCATGGGGCCTCCTGTCCGCTCTTCTGTATCACCTGGTAGCCGGTGTGCGCCACTTGATCATGGATATGGGCATCGGTGAGACGCTGGAAGGCGGCCGCCTGGGCTCGAAAATTATCATCGCCGTTTCCGTGGTGTTGATCGTTCTGGCAGGAGTTTGGATATGGTAACCAGCGTTACGAACCTTTCGCGTTCCGGTCTGTATGACTGGATGGCGCAACGTGTGTCTGCGGTCGTTCTCGCGGCTTATTTCATTTTCCTGATCGGATACCTCGCTGCGAACCCGGGCATTGGCTACGACCAATGGCACGGCCTGTTCGCCCACAACGGGATGCGTATCTTCAGTCTGCTGGCCCTTGTGGCCCTGGGCGCTCACGCCTGGGTCGGCATGTGGACCATCGCGACCGACTACCTGACGCCGATGGCGCTGGGCAAGTCCGCGACTGCAGTACGTTTCCTTTTCCAGGCAGTATGCGGCGTTGCGATGTTCGCTTACTTCGTCTGGGGTGTGCAGATTCTCTGGGGTATCTGATTCATGGCTAACATTCCAACGATTTCTTTCGACGCCATCATTATTGGTGGTGGCGGTGCCGGCATGCGCGCAGCGCTGCAACTGGCGCAGGGCGGTCACAAGACTGCCGTGATCACCAAGGTTTTCCCGACCCGTTCGCACACTGTATCCGCCCAGGGTGGCATCACCTGCGCCATCGCGTCGGCTGACCCGAACGATGACTGGCGCTGGCACATGTACGATACCGTCAAGGGTTCCGACTACATCGGTGACCAGGACGCTATCGAATACATGTGTCAGGAAGGCCCGGCCGCAGTTTTCGAACTGGACCACATGGGTCTGCCTTTCTCCCGTACCGAACAAGGCCGCATCTATCAGCGTCCGTTCGGCGGTCAGTCCAAGGACTACGGTAAAGGCGGCCAGGCTGCGCGTACTTGCGCGGCATCCGACCGTACCGGTCACGCGCTGCTGCACACCCTTTATCAGGGCAACCTGAAAGCCGGTACCACGTTCCTGAACGAGTACTACGCTGTCGATCTGGTGAAGAACTCGCAAGGCGAGTTCGTCGGCGTGATCGCCATCTGCATCGAAACCGGCGAAACCACCTACATCCGTGCCAAGGCTACCGTTCTGGCTACTGGCGGTGCAGGTCGTATCTACGCATCGACCACCAATGCCCTGATCAACACCGGTGACGGCGTTGGTATGGCACTGCGTGCCGGCGTACCGGTACAAGACATCGAAATGTGGCAGTTCCACCCAACCGGCATCGCCGGCGCCGGTGTACTGGTTACAGAAGGTTGCCGTGGTGAAGGTGGTTACCTGATCAACAAGCACGGCGAGCGTTTCATGGAGCGTTACGCTCCGAACGCCAAAGACCTTGCCGGTCGTGACGTGGTTGCCCGTTCGATGGTTAAGGAAATCATCGCCGGCAACGGTTGCGGTCCGAATGGCGACCACGTGATGCTAAAACTCGACCACTTGGGCGAGGAAGTGCTGCACAGCCGTCTGCCAGGCATCTGCGAACTGTCGAAGACTTTCGCACACGTTGACCCGGTGGTTGCTCCGGTTCCGGTTGTTCCGACTTGCCACTATATGATGGGCGGCGTTGCCACCAACATTCATGGCCAGGCGATCACCCAGGACGCTGACGGCGTTGATGCCATCATCCCTGGCTTGTTCGCAGTGGGCGAAGTGGCTTGCGTATCGGTTCACGGTGCCAACCGTCTGGGCGGCAACTCGCTGCTCGACCTGGTGGTATTCGGTCGCGCTGCCGGCCTGCACCTGGAAAAAGCCCTGACCGACGGCATCGAATACGATGACGCCACCGACGCCAACATCGAAGCTGCCCTGGCGCGTCTGTCCGCTCTGAACGAGCGTACCGAAGGCGAAGACGTGGCCTCCCTGCGTCGCGAACTGCAAAACTGCATGCAGAACTACTTCGGTGTATTCCGTACCGGCGAATACATGCAGAAGGGTATCGCCCAGCTGGCTGATCTGCGCAAGCGCATCGCCAACGTCAAGATCAACGATAAGTCGCAAGCGTTCAACACTGCGCGTATCGAAGCTCTGGAACTGCAAAACCTGCTGGAAGTGGCCGAAGCCACCGCCATCGCTGCAGAAGTACGTAAAGAGTCCCGCGGTGCTCACGCCCGTGAAGACTTCGAAGATCGTGACGACGAAAACTGGCTGTGCCACACCCTGTACTTCCCGGGTGACAAGCGCGTGACCAAGCGTGCTGTGAACTTCTCGCCGAAGACTGTTCCGACTTTTGAACCTAAGATTCGGACTTATTAAGGGTGGCCGCCATGTTGCAAGTCAGCGTTTATCGTTACAACCCTGATCAGGACGCCGCGCCGTTCATGCAGGAATTCCAGGTTGATACCGGTGGTAAAGACCTGATGGTGCTGGACGTACTGGCCCTGATCAAAGAGCAGGACGAAGGTTTCTCCTATCGTCGCTCTTGCCGTGAAGGCGTTTGTGGTTCCGACGGCATGAACATCAACGGCAAGAACGGCCTGGCCTGCGTCACGCCGCTGTCTGCTGTTGTAAAAGGTAACAAGTTGATCGTTCGTCCGCTGCCAGGTTTGCCGGTTATCCGTGACCTGGTCGTCGATATGAGCATCTTCTACAAGCAATACGAGAAGGTTAAGCCATTCCTGCAGAACGACACGCCGGCTCCGGCCATCGAGCGTCTGCAGTCCCCTGAAGAGCGTGAAAAGCTCGACGGTCTGTACGAGTGCATCTTGTGCGCTTGCTGCTCGACCTCTTGCCCGTCCTTCTGGTGGAACCCGGACAAGTTCCTGGGCCCGGCCGCACTGCTGCAAGCGTACCGCTTCCTGGCAGACAGCCGTGACACCAAGACGACCGAGCGACTGGCTTCGCTGGATGACCCGTTCAGCGTATTCCGCTGCCGCGGGATCATGAACTGCGTCAACGTATGTCCGAAAGGCCTGAACCCGACTAAGGCCATCGGTCACATCCGTAACATGTTGCTGCAAAGCGGCGTGTGATTCAGCTGCTGTAGATGTACTGCTGTACCCGTAGATGCTACGGCGCAGGCTTCAACCGGCGCCGTAGTTTTAACCTGAGCAGCAGCTTATAAGGCTGCAGCTCTTATTTTGAAGAAATGAGACAAGCAGGGGCATCCGGGCTGGTACCCGGACTATCAGTGTGATCCTAGTGGCTTGTTTTGGTCGCTGCATTCGGACTTCTGCAAGTTTGCTCGGTGTCGACACCGGTGGTGTTCCCCTAACCGAGGGTGACCAAGCATGCAAGAAAGCGTGATGCAGCGCATGTGGAACAGCGCCTACCTGTCCGGTAGTAACGCTGCCTATGTGGAAGAGCTCTACGAGCTCTACCTGCACGACCCTAACGCTGTGCCAGAAGAGTGGCGCACCTACTTCCAGAAGTTGCCTGCTGACGGCAACTCTGCCACCGATGTTTCGCACTCCACAATTCGCGATCATTTCGTCTTGCTGGCAAAGAACCAGCGCCGCGCCCAACCGGTTTCCGCCGGCAGCGTGAGCAGTGAGCACGAGAAGAAGCAAGTTGAAGTGCTGCGATTGATCCAGGCCTACCGTATGCGTGGCCACCAGGCAGCCCAGCTTGACCCGCTGGGGCTGTGGCAGCGTCCTGCACCTGCAGACCTGTCGATCAATCATTACGGCTTGACCAATGCCGATCTTGATACGACCTTCCGTGCCGGCGACCTGTTCATCGGCAAAGAGGAAGCGAGCCTACGCGAAATTCACGAAGCGTTGCAGCAGACATATTGCCGCACCATCGGCGCTGAATTTACGCACATCACCGATTCCGAGCAGCGCCAGTGGTTCCAGCAGCGTCTGGAAAGCGTGCGCGGCCGCCCGACGTACTCCGCCGACATCAAGAGCCACTTGCTTGAGCGCGTGACCGCCGGTGAAGGCCTGGAAAAATACCTGGGCACCAAATACCCGGGTACCAAGCGTTTCGGTCTGGAAGGCGGCGAAAGCCTGATTCCAATGCTCGACGAGCTGATCCAGCGTTCCGGTTCCTACGGCACCAAGGAAATCGTCATCGGCATGGCCCACCGTGGCCGGCTGAACGTGCTGGTCAACACCTTCGGCAAGAACCCGCGCGAGTTGTTCGACGAGTTCGAAGGCAAGAAGAAGGTCGAGCTGGGTTCCGGTGACGTTAAGTACCACCAGGGCTTCTCGTCCAACGTGATGACCACTGGCGGTGAAGTTCACCTGGCCATGGCGTTCAACCCGTCCCACCTGGAAATCGTTTCGCCGGTTGTCGAGGGTTCGGTTCGCGCCCGTCAGGATCGTCGTAACGACCCGACCGGTGAGAAAGTCCTGCCGATCTCCATCCACGGTGACGCTGCTTTCGCAGGTCAGGGCGTGGTGATGGAAACCTTCCAGATGTCGCAGACCCGCGGTTTCAAGACCGGCGGTACCGTGCACATCGTGATCAACAACCAGGTTGGTTTCACCATCAGCAACCCGCTGGACTCGCGTTCCACCGAGTACGCGACCGACGTTGCGAAAATGATCCAGGCGCCGATCCTCCATGTGAATGGTGATGATCCGGAAGCCGTATTGTTCGTGACCCAGCTGGCCATCGACTACCGCATGCAGTTCAAGCGTGACGTGGTGATCGACCTGGTCTGCTACCGTCGTCGCGGCCACAACGAGGCCGACGAGCCAAGCGGCACCCAGCCGATCATGTATCAGCAGATCACCAAGCAGCGCACCACCCGTGAGCTGTATGCCGATCGTCTGACCCAGGGCGGTGTGCTCGACGCAGAGCGTGTTCAGGCGAAAGTCGACGAATACCGCAACGCGCTGGACAACGGCCTGCACGTAGTGAAAAGCCTGGTCAAAGAGCCGAACAAAGAGTTGTTCGTGGACTGGCGTCCGTATCTGGGCCACGCCTGGACTGCGCGTCACGACACTCGTTTCGACCTCAAGACCTTGCAGGAACTGTCCGCCAAGCTGCTGGAAATCCCGGAAGGCTTCGTGGTTCAGCGCCAGGTTGCGAAGATCTACGAAGACCGTCAGAAGATGCAAGCCGGCGGCCTGCCGATCAACTGGGGTTACGCCGAAACCATGGCGTACGCGACCCTGGCGTTCGAAGGTCACCCGATCCGCATGACCGGCCAGGACATCGGCCGCGGTACGTTCTCGCACCGTCATGCTGTGCTGCACAACCAGAAAGACGCGGGAACCTACATCCCGTTGCAGAACCTGTACGACGGTCAGCCACGCTTTGACCTGTACGACTCGTTCCTGTCCGAAGAAGCGGTGCTGGCGTTCGAATACGGCTATTCGACCACCACGCCGGATGCGCTGGTTATCTGGGAAGCCCAGTTCGGCGACTTCGCCAACGGTGCCCAGGTGGTTATCGACCAGTTCATCACCAGTGGCGAGCACAAGTGGGGCCGTCTGTGCGGTCTGACCATGCTGCTGCCGCACGGTTATGAAGGTCAGGGTCCGGAGCACTCGTCGGCTCGTCTGGAGCGTTACCTGCAACTGTGCGCCGAGCACAACATTCAGGTCGCGGTACCGACTACGCCGGCTCAGATCTACCATTTGCTGCGTCGTCAGGTGATTCGCCCGCTGCGCAAGCCGTTGATCGTTCTGACTCCGAAGTCGTTGTTGCGTCACAAGCTGGCCATTTCGACCCTGGAAGATCTGGCCGAAGGTTCGTTCCAGACCGTTATCCCGGAAATCGATGCCCTGGACCCGAAAAAGGTCGAGCGCGTTGTTCTGTGTAGCGGCAAGGTCTACTACGACCTGCTGGAAAAACGCCGTGCCGAAGGCCGTGACGATATCGCCATCGTGCGTATCGAGCAGCTGTACCCATTCCCTGAGGACGACTTGAAAGAAGTCCTGGCTCCTTATACCAACGTCAAAGCTGCCGTTTGGTGTCAGGAAGAGCCGATGAACCAGGGTGCGTGGTACTGCAGCCAACACCACATGCGTCGCAGCATCAGCAACCTCGACAAGTCTCTCGTACTTGAGTACGCGGGCCGTGAGGCTTCTGCTGCACCGGCATGCGGTTATGCATCGATGCACGCTGAGCAGCAGGAAAAACTGCTGCAAGACGCCTTTACTGTTTAACGCCTTCGCGCACCTGAAACCGAATTTAAGGACCCACAGATAATGGCTATCGAAATCAAAGCCCCCACTTTCCCGGAATCGGTTGCCGATGGCACCGTTGCCACCTGGCACAAACAACCGGGCGACGCTGTAAAGCGTGATGACCTGATCGTCGACATCGAAACCGACAAGGTTGTCCTGGAAGTGTTGGCCACTGCTGATGGCGTGCTGGGCGCTATCGTCAAGAACGAAGGCGACACCGTTCTGTCCGACGAAGTCCTGGGCTCCATCGAAGCGGGCAGCGCTGCTGCTGCCCCGGCTGCCGCTGCTGCTCCGGCCGCTGCACAAACTGCTGCTCCAGCTGCCGAAGGCGAAGACGATCCTGTTGCTGCACCGGCTGCTCGCAAGCTGGCTGAAGAAAACGGCATCAACATCGCTTCCGTTGCCGGCACTGGCAAAGGCGGTCGTGTAACCAAGGAAGACGTGGTTGCAGCTGTTGCTGCCAAGAAAGCCGCTCCGGCTGCCGCGCCTGCCAAGGCTGCTGCTCCTTCGGCTGCCGCTCCTGTGTTCGCCGCCGGCGACCGCATCGAGAAGCGCGTACCGATGACCCGCGTTCGTGCCACTGTGGCCAAGCGTCTGGTTGAAGCGCAATCGAACATGGCGATGCTGACCACTTTCAACGAAGTCGACATGACTGAAGTCATGGCCCTGCGTTCGAAGTACAAGGACCTGTTCGAGAAGTCCCACAACGGCGTGCGCCTGGGCTTCATGTCGTTCTTCGTGAAAGCGGCCACCGAAGCGCTGAAACGCTTCCCGGCTGTCAACGCTTCGATCGACGGCGGCGACATCGTTTACCACGGCTACGCTGACGTCGGCGTTGCAGTTTCCAGCGATCGCGGCCTGGTTGTACCGGTTCTGCGTAACGCCGAACTGATGAGCCTGGCTGAAATCGAAGGCGGCATCGCCACCTTCGGCAAGAAAGCCCGCGACGGCAAACTGTCGATGGACGAAATGACCGGTGGTACTTTCACCATCACTAACGGTGGTACTTTCGGTTCGATGATGTCGACCCCGATCGTCAACCCGCCACAAGCGGCCATCCTGGGCATGCACAACATCATCCAGCGTCCTATGGCCATCAATGGCCAGGTCGTTATCCGTCCGATGATGTACCTGGCTCTGTCCTACGATCACCGTCTGATCGATGGCAAAGAAGCTGTGACCTTCCTGGTGACCATCAAGAACCTGCTGGAAGATCCGGCTCGTCTGTTGCTGGATATCTGATAGAAGCAGCCATGAGCTGCAGGCTCGAGCTGTCGGAAAACCCGCAGCTTGGCTTGCAGCTTGCGGCTTGAAGCTTTTCGCAAAAGAGGATTTTTTGAATGTCGCAGAAATTTGACGTAGTAGTGATCGGCGCTGGCCCTGGCGGCTATGTGGCTGCCATCAAGGCCGCCCAACTGGGCCTCAGCACTGCCTGCATCGAGAAGTACACCGACAAGGAAGGCAAACTGGCTCTGGGCGGTACTTGCCTGAACGTCGGCTGCATTCCATCCAAGGCGCTGCTGGACAGCTCCTGGAAGTACAAGGAAGCCAAAGAAGGTTTCGCGATCCACGGTATCAACCACGCTGGCGTGACCATGGACGTGCCAGCAATGGTCGGCCGCAAGGCTACCATCGTCAAAGGCCTGACCTCCGGCGTTGCGACCCTGTTCAAAGCCAACGGTGTGACTTCCATTGAAGGTCACGGCAAGCTGCTGGCCGGCAAGCAAGTTGAAGTCACCAAGCCGGACGGCTCGGTAGAAATCATCCAGGCCGAGAACGTGATCCTGGCTCCAGGTTCGCGTCCGATCGACATTCCACCGGCTCCTGTTGACCAGAATGTGATCGTTGATTCGACTGGCGCTCTGGAATTCCAGACCGTGCCTAAGCGGCTGGGCGTGATCGGCGCTGGCGTAATCGGTCTGGAACTGGGTTCGGTCTGGTCGCGTCTGGGTGCAGAAGTGACTGTCCTGGAAGCCCTGGACACTTTCCTGATGGCAGCTGATGCCGCTGTTTCCAAGGAAGCGCTGAAAACCCTGACCAAACAGGGCCTGGACATCAAGCTGGGCGCTCGCGTGACCGGCTCCAAAGTGAACGGCGACGAAGTCGTTGTGAACTACACCGATGCCAACGGCGAACAGAACATCACTTTCGATAAGCTGATCGTAGCCGTTGGTCGCCGTCCGGTGACCACTGATCTGCTGGCTGCCGACTGCGGCGTGACCCTGGACGAGCGCGGTTTCGTGCACGTTGACGATCACTGCGCTACCACTGTACCGGGCGTCTACGCCATCGGTGACGTGGTTCGCGGCATGATGCTGGCGCACAAGGCGTCGGAAGAAGGCATCATGGTTGTCGAGCGCATCAAGGGCCACAAGGCTCAGATGAACTATGATTTGATCCCTTCGGTTATTTATACTCACCCGGAAATCGCGTGGGTGGGTAAAACCGAGCAGGCCTTGAAAGCTGAAGGCGTTGAAGTTAACGTCGGCACCTTCCCGTTCGCAGCCTCTGGCCGTGCCATGGCTGCCAACGATACCGGTGGTTTCGTCAAGGTCATCGCAGATGCCAAGACAGACCGCGTACTGGGCGTCCACGTGATTGGCCCAAGCGCTGCCGAGCTGGTTCAGCAGGGCGCAATCGGTATGGAATTCGGCACCAGCGCTGAAGACCTGGGCATGATGGTTTTCTCCCATCCGACCCTGTCTGAAGCCTTGCACGAAGCTGCTCTGGCAGTGAATGGCGGCGCCATCCACATCGCCAACCGCAAGAAGCGTTAAGACAATAAGAAACCACGGCGGAATGGCCCGTCGTGAGCCTTGCATGCAAGACTCACCGCGGAATATCCGCTGGACGCAGTCTTGCATAGCTGCACCGGGTATCCGGAAAGGCTATGCAAGCAGCAGTCACAGGTGGTGCGGCACTTGAATGAGTGCAGCACCGAATGCGCAGTACCTAACGAAGACGGTAATAAGCATGAATCTTCACGAGTATCAGGGTAAGCAGCTGTTCGCTGAATACGGCCTGCCAGTTTCCACCGGTTACGCGGTAGACACCCCGGAAGCAGCAGCAGAAGCTTGCGACAAAATCGGCGGCAGCGAGTGGGTTGTCAAAGCCCAGGTCCACGCCGGTGGTCGCGGTAAAGCGGGCGGCGTAAAGCTGGTTCGCAGCAAAGAAGACGCCAAAGCCTTCGCACAGCAGTGGCTGGGCAAGCGTCTGGTGACTTACCAGACTGACGCCAATGGCCAGCCAGTCACCAAGATCCTGGTTGAATCGTGCACTGATATCGCTAAAGAGCTGTACCTGGGCGCTGTCGTTGACCGTTCGAGCCGTCGTATCGTGTTCATGGCTTCCACCGAAGGTGGCGTGGACATCGAGAAAATCGCTCACGACACTCCAGAAAAAATTCTGAAAGCCACTATCGATCCACTGGTTGGCGCTCAGCCATTCCAGGGTCGCGAGCTGGCATTCCAGTTGGGTCTGGAAGGTAAGCAAGTTGCTCAGTTCGCCAAGATCTTCGTAGGTCTGGCCAAGCTGTTCAAGGATCACGACCTGGCCCTGCTGGAAGTGAACCCGCTGGTGATCAAGGCTGACGGCGATCTGCACTGCCTCGACGCCAAGATCAACATCGACGCCAACGCCATGTACCGTCAGCCTAAGCTGAAGACTTTCCACGATCCGTCGCAAGACGATCCGCGCGAAGCGCACGCTGCCAAGTTCGAACTGAACTACGTTGCGCTGGAAGGCAACATCGGTTGCATGGTCAACGGTGCTGGCCTGGCCATGGGTACCATGGACATCGTCAACCTGCATGGCGGCAAGCCAGCCAACTTCCTCGACGTGGGCGGCGGTGCTACCAAAGAACGCGTTACCGAAGCGTTCAAGATCATTCTGTCCGACACCAACGTCGCTGCAGTACTGGTTAACATCTTCGGCGGCATCGTTCGTTGCGACATGATTGCCGAAGGCATCATCGGTGCAGTGAAAGAAGTCGGCGTGAAAATCCCGGTTGTTGTTCGCCTTGAAGGCAACAACGCTGAGCTGGGCGCTAAAGTACTGGCAGAAAGCGGTTTGAACATCATCGCTGCTACCAGCCTGACCGACGCTGCTCAACAAGTTGTCAAAGCTGCGGAGGGCAAATAATGAGCGTCCTGATCAATAAAGACACCAAAGTTATCTGCCAGGGTATTACCGGTTCGCAAGGTAGTTTCCACACCCAGCAAGCCATTGAGTACGGCACCAAGATGGTT
Source organism: Pseudomonas azerbaijanoccidentalis (assembly GCF_019145495.1). Classification (GTDB taxonomy): domain Bacteria; phylum Pseudomonadota; class Gammaproteobacteria; order Pseudomonadales; family Pseudomonadaceae; genus Aquipseudomonas; species Aquipseudomonas azerbaijanoccidentalis. The sequence goes on from NZ_JAHSTU010000003.1 coordinate 209,910, forward strand.
GGTGGTGTAACTCCAGGCAAAGGCGGCACCGAGCACCTGGGTCTGCCAGTGTTCAACACCGTTAAAGACGCAGTAGCGGCCACTGGCGCTACCGCCAGCGTGATCTACGTTCCGGCTCCTTTCTGCAAAGATTCGATCCTGGAAGCTGCTTTCGGCGGCATCAAACTGATCGTCTGCATCACCGAAGGCATTCCTACCCTGGACATGCTGGACGCTAAAGTTAAGTGCGACGAACTGGGTGTTACCCTGATCGGCCCTAACTGCCCAGGCGTGATCACCCCAGGCGAATGCAAGATCGGCATCATGCCAGGTCACATTCACTTGCCAGGCAAGGTCGGTATCGTTTCCCGTTCCGGCACCCTGACCTACGAAGCTGTGAAGCAGACTACTGACGCCGGTTTCGGTCAGTCGACTTGCGTCGGCATCGGTGGTGACCCGATCCCGGGTTCGAACTTCATCGACATCCTGAAGCTGTTCCAGGAAGACCCGAAGACCGAAGCGATCGTCATGATCGGTGAGATCGGCGGTTCGGCTGAAGAAGAAGCGGCTGCCTACATCAAGGCACACGTGACCAAGCCGGTTGTTTCCTACATCGCTGGTGTGACTGCTCCTCCGGGCAAGCGCATGGGCCATGCTGGCGCAATCATCTCTGGCGGCAAAGGCACTGCAGACGAGAAATTCGCTGCGCTGCAAGACGCAGGCGTTAAAACCGTGCGTTCGCTGGCAGACATCGGCAAAGCCTTGGCTGAGCTGACTGGTTGGGCTGTCAAGTAAGCCTCGCGCTTAACTGACGCTTCACCAAACAAAGGCCACCTTCGGGTGGCCTTTGTCGTTCTTGAAGATCGAAAGATCGCAGCCTGCAGCAGCTCTACATCGGGGTGCGATCTTCCGTAGGAGCTGCCGCAGGCTGCGATCTTTTGATCTGTATTGAAATTTAGATATGTAAACGCGACACAATGATGTCGTATATCGGAATGTTCGCCCCGTAACAGTGCGCTTATCGAGCAAATTCGTTAGGCTACGCGCCATTTTTGCGTCCGTGGCCCACAAGGCCGCAACGCGCTAAAAGGGTCGGTCTCATACGGACTGACAGCATTTCCCTCACCCATAGGGAAATCCCTCTCTAAATTCCGATTCAGTAGTGTGGTATTTCCTTAATGAAAGTGTTGAAAGGCCAGGACATCCTGGCACTTGGTTTTATGACGTTTGCCCTGTTCGTCGGGGCTGGCAACATCATCTTCCCGCCTATCGTCGGTTTGCAGTCAGGACCTCATGTCTGGATGGCGGCGCTGGGCTTCCTGGTCACGGCGGTAGGTCTGCCGGTGATCACGGTCGTGGCCCTGGCCAAGGTTGGCGGCGCCATGGACGCGCTGAGCAGCCCGATCGGTAAAGTGGCCGGTGGCGTGTTGGCCGCCGCTTGCTACCTCGCTGTTGGCCCGCTGTTCGCCACGCCGCGCACGGCGACCGTGTCCTTCGAAGTGGGCCTGGCGCCTTTGACCGGCGAGAGCCCGCTGGCGCTGTTCCTCTATAGCTCGGTGTACTTCCTGCTGGTGTTCTTCATCTCGCTGTATCCGGGTCGCTTGCTGGATACCGTAGGGCGCTTCCTCGCGCCGCTGAAGATCATTGCGCTCGCCGTCCTGGGCATCGCCGCATTCGCCTTGCCGGCCGGTGACATTGGCCATGCCACGCCGGAATACGTGGCAGCACCGTTTTCCCAGGGCTTCATCAATGGTTACCTGACCATGGATACCTTGGGCGCCCTGGTGTTCGGGATCGTCATTGTTAACGCCATTCGCTCCCGTGGCGTCGAGTCGCCTGCGCTGATCACCCGTTACGCGATCATCGCCGGCCTGATCGCCGGTGTCGGCCTGGCGCTGGTTTACGTCAGCCTGTTCCGTCTCGGCTCGGGCAGCCATGAAGTGGCGGCCGGTGCCACCAATGGTGCGGCGGTATTGCATGCGTACGTGCAACACACCTTTGGATCGCTGGGCAGCGGCTTCCTGGCCGTGCTGATCTCCCTCGCGTGCCTGGTGACTGCGGTCGGCCTGACCTGTGCCTGCGCCGAGTACTTCAGCCGTGTGGTGCCACTGTCCTACAAGACGCTGGTGATCATCCTCGCTGCGTTCTCGCTGTTGGTGTCCAACCTGGGCCTGACCAAGCTGATTGCGTTCTCGATCCCGGTGCTCACCGCGATCTATCCGCCATGCATCGTTCTGGTGGCGTTGAGTTTCTGCAAGGACTTCTGGCATGAGCAGGGTCGAATCCTCGGCCCGGTGATGCTGGTGTCGTTCATCTTCGGCCTGATCGATGCCCTCAAGGGTGCAGGCCTGGCAGACTGGATGCCGGCGCAAATGGCCCACCTGCCGCTGAGCGAGCAAGGCCTGGCGTGGCTGGTGCCGTCGGTGATGGTTCTTGTGGTCGCGGTGGTTTGCGACCGCCTGCTGGGCAAGCGCGAAGAAGCCTTGGCCTGATTCGCTCCCACGGCCCGCCACAAGCGGGTCTTGAGCAAAAACAGAAATGCCCCGTATCAATCGATGCGGGGCATTTTATTGTGATGCAGGAAACAGGCGTCGACGTGCCACTACGGTAGATAACGAACGACCGCTGGCAGAGACTCGCGATCTATGGACACGATGGGTTTGCCGTCTGGCTGTACCAGCAGGGAGAATGCATTTTCGTTTCCCTCACCAATTCTTGTTTCCAGGAACCCCTCCTTTCCAAAAGAAATATCGATCTCTCCGGTCATTTTATAACGAGCTATCAGGGTGCATTCATCGTCTTCGGGGCCTATTGTCCCAGTGACAATAAGTCCGTTCGCCCCGTCCATAGCAATGCCGCTCCACAGGAAAGTTTGTTTGGATGGATGCTCGCTGACCACCGGTTTGCCTCCGTTGAAAACCAGATTCGGTTGACCATTAGTGTTGAAGGCGGCGAGCATGCCCAGGTTTCCCGCTTCGCCCATATATATACCGCCTGCAACGAACATGCTGTTGTCATCGCGCAGCAGCAAGGCTGTGACGGCGACGGGGCGATCATTAACGCTGAATTGAACGCGCCCGTTTTCTCCAAAACTCGGGTCGGGATTGCCATTCAGGCTAAAACGGGCAATTTTGCCATAGCCGGAATGGTGGCCTGCGACGGTAATTGCGTTAACTGACGTCCCCAGGGTGGGGCCGAGTACAGGCGGGCTCATCGCAATGTTGCGTTCAAACTGCCCATCGCTTTTGTAAACCTGGATTCTGGTTGGGGTCGCCACCAGAAGTTCTCCGTTCGGTCCAATGGCGGTATCGGATCTGGGAGCGTTGCTATTGAGAGTGATGTCCGACGGTTTTTGAGAGTCAGAGGTTTCATCCACTTTGGCTGGCGTTGGAATAACCACGCCATTGTCTCCAAAAGCAGGGTCAGGTGCTCCGTTCATATCAAACCTGGCGAAGGCCCTTTGTGTCGGCTCTCCAAGGTGATTGCCGATCAGCAGGATTTTTCCATCCTCAAGCAGATGGGCCCCCGTTGCATTTGCGCCAGTTTCATTCCGGAATTTGCCTTTAACAATACCTCCGGCTCCGAAGTCTGGGTCCAGTTGGCCGTTCTCAAGCAGTTGAACCAGCAGAAACTCTTGTTGAATCCCTGAAGAGATCGAGCCCACGAAAACGAGCTTGCCATTGGCCCTTCTTCCGACGATTTTCAATGGCGAGCTACCTGGCTCAAAATTGGCTGCCACACCGTCATCTGCGAATGCAGTGTCCAGCCCATCCCTGATAGGAACTGTTTTGTTGTTCGACATGTTTATTTTCCTGAGATAAGAACAATGGAGTTACCGGGTAAAGCATCGGTCTTATTCAATCTACTCGCAGGTGATATAGGTTGTTAGCTGTTAGAAATGACAGCTATTGGTTGAGGTTTAACCATAGTTTTGATATATCAACCGTCGATTGCGTCTTGGCGAAATAGGCGTCGTTGTCCAATCCATAGGGATCTTTCATGTCATTCATCCACGCCAACCTGATCCACCTTCTTGCAGCCGTCTGGTTCGTTATCTGCTGGGGCGGATACACCCGCTACGCCACCTGGAAGGGCCGTGACACCGCGTGCCTGGCCAGTGTGCTGCACCTGTATCGAGAAGACTGGATGCGCCGCATGCTGCTGCGCGACAACCGAATCGCCGATGCCAGCGTGATCGGCAATCTGGAACGCAATGCTTCGTTCTTTGCCTCCAGTACCTTGATTATCCTGGCCGGTATTCTCACGGTATTGGGGGCTTCGGAACGGGCGGTATCGTTGCTGGCGGACATCCCGATGGTGCAACAGGCGTCCCAGGGCATGTCGGAAATCAAGTTGCTGTGCCTGGCGCTGGTGTTCGTCTATGCGTTCTTCACGTTCAGTTGGTGCATGCGTCAGTACAACTTCGCAGCGATTCTGGTGGGGTCGGCGCCGATGGTGGGTGAACGGCATGTGTCCGAGTTGGAACGTAAAGCCTTTGCCGCCCGCGCGGCACGTGTCATCTCGATGGCCGCCAACCAGTTCAACTTCGGTCTGCGCTCCTACTACTTCGGCATGACCATGCTGGCCTGGTTCGTCAGCCCGTGGCTGTTCATGTTGATGAGTGCTGGTGTGGTGTTTGTGCTGTACCGCCGCGAGTTTCACTCCGACGTACTCGACGTGATGGTCTATACCCCTACAGAGGCGCCATTGCCCGAGGTGAATAAAGAGGCAGCTTGATGAGTATTCCATTCTGGTGTGTGTTGATCAGTGCAGTACTGATTTACGTGGCGCGCTTGCCCGTGACTACTGCGATGAAAGAGCAGGGCGGTTACAACAATCACTTGCCGCGCCAACAGCAGGCGCAACTCACCGGGCTGGGTGCCCGTGCTGTGGCGGCGCATCAGAACAGTTTCGAGGCGTTCATATTGTTTGCGGTCGGGGTGCTGATGGCGCATACCACGCAGACAGCGGGATGGCTCATCGACTTGCTGGCGATCATCTTCGTGATCTCGCGAGTAGTCTATTTGGTATGTTACTGGAAGGACCTGACTTGGCAGCGCAGCCTGGTTTGGTTGATAGGTTTAGTCTGTTCGTTGTTGTTGATGATTAGTCCGACTTTTCGCACGATTTTGCTCTAACGCTGGCACGGCGACAGAAAACGCAGGCAAAAGAAAACCCGCACTTGGCGGGTTTTCTTTTATCACGCTAAAAACCGAATTAGTTCTTAGGTGCTTCCGGAGCAGCTTCTTTAGCCGCTTCTGCATTCGATTCAGCCTGATCTTTGGCGGCTTCGGCGTTTTCTTTCGCCGCGTCGTTCACTTTATCCTGAGCTTTGCTCATGTCTTGCTGAGCTTGCTCAGCATGTTTGGCAGCATCTTGAGCTTTGTCCTCGGATTTTTTATCGCAGGCTGCGAGACCGAGGGAAGCGGTCAACATCAAGGCAATAGCTAAAGTCTTACGCATGGGGTGTTTCTCCTTATGGAAAATATCTATCTGGCCTTAAGAGCCCAGCCGTCAGGGTTAAGTTCCTCAAATTCTTCAGATATATAAGTTTGTTCTAATGCGGAACTTTTACCCTGATTGTTACTGCACGGTCCGAACACTAAACAAGAGTATTTATCAAATGGCCGAAAACCCCGTTTTTGAGCGCGCGACGCGATTTCTCTCGGCGCTGCGACATTGTCAGGTCCTTGGTTTGCGGGTTCACAGCGCGAGTACCGAAGGGCTCACGGTGGTGCTGCCTTACAGCCCGCAGATTGTCGGCAACCCGCAAACGGGCGTCATTCATGGCGGTGCGCTGACTTCGCTGATGGACACCGCGTGCGGCATGTCCACGCTTTGTGTACTGCCCGAGTTCGAAGTCTGCCCGACGCTCGATCTGCGCATCGACTACATGCATGCCGCCGAACCGCACAAAGATGTCTACGGCTTCGCCCAGTGCTACCGGGTGACCACCGATGTGATTTTCGCCCGCGGCTTTGCCTATCAGGACGATCCCGAGCAGCCTATCGCCCACGTGGTGGGCACGTTCATGCGCATGGGCAAGGGCATCAGGGGCACCAAGAGCTTTGGCGGTGTGATCAAGGGAGCGGGGCAATGAGTGATTTCAAACTTCAGCTTGAGGAGGCTCACGCAAAAGGCGACTACGCGCCGCTGCTGCAGCTCATCCCTTATGCCGGATTGATCGGTGTCGAATGTTCGCGGGTGGGGGATGAATTGCTGTTTCGTCTGCCGGCTAACAAAGACAACATTGGTAACCCTTTACTGCCAGCCATCCATGGAGGCGTGATCGCCGGGTTTATGGAGTTGTCCGCGGCCCTGCATTTGCTCATTGCTACCGGCTCGCCCGGTGTACCGAAGATTATCGACTTCTCCCTTGATTACCTGCGTGCGGGGCAATTCCGCGATACCTGGGCACGTTGCCAGGTGTGCCGTCAGGGGCGCCGGGTCGCCAACGTGGCGATAACCGCCTGGCAAACCACCGAAGGCGAGCCCATTGCCACGGCCCGGGCGCATTTCAAACTGGAGGAGCCCTTGAAATCCTGAACTCAGCCCCCAACTCTGATGACAACCCGCCGCCGACCGCTCAAGGTCGCGGCCAATGCCATCTGATTGGAGTTTGATGACCATGAGTGTGGAAACTCAAAAGGAAACCCTGGGCTTCCAGACCGAGGTGAAGCAACTGCTGCACCTCATGATCCATTCGCTGTATTCCAACAAGGAAATTTTCCTTCGCGAACTGATCTCGAACGCCTCTGACGCTGTAGACAAATTACGTTTCGAAGCGCTGTCCAAGCCAGAACTGCTGGAAGGTGGCGCCGAACTGAAAATCCGCGTGAGCTTCGACAAGGACGCTAAAACCGTCACCCTCGAAGACAACGGTATCGGCATGAGCCGCGAAGATGCGATCACGCATCTGGGCACCATCGCCAAATCCGGCACCGCCGACTTCATGAAGCACCTGACCGGCGACCAGAAGAAAGACTCGCACCTGATCGGCCAGTTCGGTGTTGGTTTCTACTCCGCATTCATCGTCGCTGACAAAGTCGACGTGTACAGCCGTCGTGCCGGCAGTGCCGCCAGTGAAGGCGTGCACTGGTCGTCCAAAGGCGAAGGCGATTTCGAAGTTGCAACCATCGAAAAAGCCGAGCGCGGTACTCGTATCGTCCTGCACCTGAAATCCGCAGAAGACGAGTTCGCCGACGGCTGGCGTCTGCGCAACATCATCAAGAAGTACTCCGACCACATCGCCTTGCCGATCGAGTTGCCGAAAGAAGTGGCAGCCGCCGAAGGCGAAGAGCAACCGGCCGTTGAGTGGGAAACCGTCAACCGCGCCAGCGCCCTGTGGACACGTCCGCGTACCGATATCAAGGACGAGGAATACCAGGAGTTCTACAAGCACATCGCTCACGATTTCGAAAATCCGCTGAGCTGGAGCCACAACAAGGTTGAAGGCAAACTGGAATACAGCTCGCTGCTGTACGTGCCGAGCCGTGCTCCGTTCGACCTGTACCAGCGTGAAGCGCCGAAGGGCCTGAAGCTGTACGTGCAGCGTGTGTTCGTCATGGACCAGGCTGAGTCGTTCTTGCCCCTGTACCTGCGCTTCATCAAAGGTGTGGTTGATTCCAACGACCTGTCGCTGAACGTCTCGCGCGAAATCCTGCAGAAAGATCCGATCATCGACTCGATGAAGTCGGCGCTGACCAAGCGTGTCCTGGACATGCTGGAAAAACTGGCGAAAAACGAGCCTGAGCAATACAAAGGCTTCTGGAAAAACTTCGGTCAGGTCATGAAGGAAGGCCCGGCAGAAGATTTCGCCAATAAAGAGAAAATCGCCGGTTTGCTGCGTTTCGCATCGACCCATGGCGAAGATGGCGAGCAGGTTGTCGGCCTGGCCGAATACCTGGCACGGGCCAAGGAAGGTCAGGACAAGATTTACTACCTGACCGGCGAAACCTACGCGCAAGTCAAGAACAGCCCGCATCTGGAAGTCTTCCGCAAGAAAGGCATCGAAGTGCTGCTGCTGACCGACCGCATCGACGAGTGGCTGATGAGCTACCTCAGCGATTTCGACGGCAAGAGCTTTGTCGACGTCGCGCGCGGTGACCTTGATCTCGGCAACCTGGATTCGGAAGAAGACAAGAAGGCTGCGGAAGAGGTCGCCAAGGCCAAAGAAGGTCTGGTCGAGCGCTTGAAAACGGCGCTGGGCGAGTCCGTTGCTGAAGTTCGGGTATCCCATCGCTTGACCGATTCGCCAGCGATTTTGGCCATCGGCGAGCAGGACCTGGGCTTGCAGATGCGTCAGATCCTCGAAGCCAGCGGTCAGAAGGTTCCGGATTCGAAGCCGATCTTCGAATTCAACCCGGCTCACCCGCTGATCGAGAAGCTCGACAACGAGCAGAGCGACGAGCGCTTCGGCGACCTGTCGCACATCCTCTTCGATCAGGCAGCCCTGGCGGCCGGCGACAGCTTGAAAGATCCGGCAGCGTATGTGCGCCGTCTGAACAAGCTATTGGTTGAGCTATCGGCTTAACTGCATTGCAAGAAAACCCGCTTCGGCGGGTTTTTTCATTCTGGTGTTCACCAATCAGGAGTCAGAAATGAGCCAAATCACTGTGCGTTCCGTGGCCTATCAGATTGATGGTCAATCCTATGAAAGCCGCCTGGCCTTCGACGCCGATCATAAAGGCCCGCGTCCGGGTCTGTTGATGGCGCCGAACTGGATGGGCGTCAGTGCCGGGGCCGAGGAAATCGCCAAGTCGGTGGCGGCCAAGGGCTACGTGGTGCTGATCGCGGATATTTACGGGCAATCGGTTCGACCGACGAACAACGACGAGGCCGGCGCGGCAATGATGCCGTTGAAAAACGACCGCCCATTGCTGCGCAAGCGCATGCAGGTGGCGTTCGAACAGCTGCAAAACCAGGGTGAAGTGGCCGTCGATACGTCGAAACTGGCGACCTTCGGTTTTTGCTTTGGCGGCTGCTGTGCGCTGGAGTTCGCTCGTACCGGGGCTCCGGTTAAAGCGGCTGTGTCCTTCCACGGCACGCTCGATACCCCAGACGTCAACGATGCGAAAAACATCAAGGGTAAAGTCCTGGTACTGCACGGCGCTTCCGATCCGTTGGTGCCGAAAGAGCAACTGCCGGCCTTCGAAGATGAAATGAACGCGGCTGGCGTGGATTGGCAGCTGCTGAGCTACGGCGGCGCGTTCCACTCGTTCACCGATCCGCACGCGAATGTGCCGGGGATGATGATGTACGACGCCAAAGTCGCTGCCCGGGCGTTTACTTCGATGCATAATTTGCTGGATGAAGTGTTCAAACACTGATTACCTTTAAGATCAAATGATCGCAGCCTTCGGCAGCTCCTACAGAATTGCCTGATTCCATGTATGAGTTGCCGAAGGCTGCGATCTTTTGCTTTTTATCCTAAGGCAATTCGATCCGCTCAACTTCCCCCGGCACTGTCGGCCAATCCCCGGCCGCCCACTTGCGCCGCGCCTCATCGATGGCCGCAGGATCGCTCGCGACAAAATTCCAGTTGATCCGCCGTGGCCCGTCCAGTGGTGCGCCACCCAACAGTACGGCATGCGTGTCGCTGTCAGCAGACAGGGTCATTTCTTCTCCGGCAGGCAAAACCACCAGTGAATGCGGTTCTATTAACTCGCCTTCCAGTTGCACCTCACCGCTCAACACATACAGCGCACGCTCTTCATGCTCGGTGGGAATCAGCAGCGTCGTCGCCGTTTGCAGGTGCAGTTCGGCGTACAGCGTCGGAGAAAGCACCGGCACCGGCGATTCCAGGCAAAAGCCTGACCCGGCAATCATGCGGATTTTCACCCCCAGATTTTCACTGACCGGCAGCGTGGCGGCTGGATGGTGGCTGTAATGCCCCGGGCCTTGTTCGTGATCTTTGGGTGAAGCCAGCCAGATCTGCAAGCCATGCATCTTGAAGCTTTGGTCCCACAGCGGCTGCGGTGTGCGTTCAACGTGGGCGATGGCGCTGCCGGCAGTCATCCAGCTGACATCGCCCGCATTGACCACCTGATCGGAACCGAGGCTGTCCTTGTGCTGGATCTGCCCGTCGAACAAGTAGGTGAGGGTCGACAGCCCGATATGCGGGTGCTGTCGGATGTTCATGCCTTTGCCTGCCGGATACTCGGTTTCAAGCATGTGGTCGAAAAACACGAAGGGCCCGACATTACGGCATTTGGCTGACGGCAACGGGCGAAGAATCGGCTGGCCTTCGACATCTTCGGCGCGGGGGCGGATCACGAGCGGAGTGTTCATGGTGCATTCCAGGCTGAGCGGGTGATGCGCTGGAGCATAACCCGCTTGCGCAGCCGTTGCCGCTATTGGCTGAACGCACCTTCAGACAGATGGGTTTCGATGCTGACTTCGCTGGTGGTCATCAGTTTGTGGATCGGGCAACGGTCGGCCACGCGGTGCAACTCTTCGCGCTGGGCGTCAGTGAGCACGCCCTTGAGGGTCAGTTTGACGTGCAGCGCGTATTTGCCTTTCTGTTCCTGGCTGTTGTCGCGCTTAACCTCCACGCCAACGCCGGTGAGCGGGATGTCTTTCTTCTTTGCGTAGAGCTTCAGCGTCAGGGCCTTGCAGGCACCCAGCGCCGCGTCGAAGTAGTCGTGTGGTTCCGGTGCCGAGCCTTCACCGCCTGACGTGACGGGCACGTCGGCGAAGAGTTCGTGCTCATCGATCTGGACGCTGTGGCGAAAACCTTCGGCAGAAACGGTGTTGACGGTGACAGTCATGGAAAACCTCGCAAGCGACAGGAATGGTCATTCGATCAAAAAAGACCTTGAAGGTATAGAGCATTGTGCCGGGCGTGCGTTCCTGCTTTTTAAAAGATCGCAGCCTGCGGCAGCTCCTTCAGGAGTGCACCTTTTCATGTAGGAGCTGCCGCAGGCTGCGATCTTTTGCTCAAAAAAAAGCCCCGCATTCGCGAGGCTTCTTCATGTCGATCCGGATCAGCTGCCTTTGACAGCCTTGCCGTTGACGGTACCGTCCAGGAGCATGATGTTGTACTCCTTACCGTCGGTTTCGACCTGTTGCAGGCGGACCAGCAGGTAGTCCCAATCCTTGGCGAACCACAGCACGGTGATGCGCTTGCTTTGTGTTGGGTCGCGAACGCGCTCGACCTTGATCGCATCGATCTGGCCTGCCTTGGTGTCGACTTTTTCCGAACCGAGCACGCGGAAGTCATAAGTATCGACTTCGCCATCATCGACAACCTGATAGCTCATGCTCTTTTTACCGGCAGCCACGTCATGTTGCAGCGCCAGCTGATAGGTGGATTTGTCGAGCATGCCGCGGTTCAGCGGGATATTGACCGCATCGCCACGATCGGTGCCGGTGACTTTCTTGGCGGCCCAGTCGAAGTCCAGGTCGGCTTTCTTGGCTTTGCCCAGGCCACCGCGTTCGAAGTGATAGGACTGTGGCAGCAGGGTGTCCTTGTCGACGGTCAGGGTGCTTTCTTCGGACAGGCTGGCGATCATCATCGACGCCTTGAAGTTGAGCTTCCAGACGCCGTTGGCTTCCTTGGTCAGGCTGCGTTCAGCGGTGCCGCTCATGGGCAACTGCTTCCAGTCGGCGGTGTAGCTGGCGGAGAAGGGTTGAAGGTCTGCGGCCTGCGCGAATGGCAAGGCGAGCAGAGCGCAAGCGAAGAGCAGGGCGCGACGCATAAAATCTCCTAGGTTCGAATCAAGTGGCCGCTGGCCGCGAGTAACTGTCCATCCAGTAAAGCACCTTGGTCACCGAGTGATAACCGGCCTTCGGCAAACCAGCGTACGGCCATCGGGTAGATCAGGTGTTCCTGAGCATGAACTCGCTGCGCCAGACTTTGCGGCGAGTCATGCAACTCTACCGGTATTACTGCCTGTACGACCAGTGGTCCGCCATCGAGTTCCTCGGTGACGAAGTGCACGGAGCAGCCGTGTTCGGTATCGCCGGCTTCCAGCGCACGCTGATGAGTGTGTAACCCTTTGTATTTGGGCAGCAGCGAGGGATGGATGTTGAGCAGGCGACCCTGATAGTGACGCACGAAATCAGCGCTGAGAATGCGCATGAAACCGGCCAGTACCACGAGTTTGGGGTTGAAGGCGTCGATCAGTTCGATCAGCGCGGCATCGAAGGCTTCACGACCCTCGAAAGCCTTGTGATCCAGCGAGCGGGTGGCGATACCCGCATCACTGGCGCGTTGCAGGCCGTAGGCGTCGGCACGGTTGGAAATCACCGCAGCGATGCGGACCGGGCTGTCGCCGGTCCGCGTGCTGTCGATCAAGGCCTGCAAGTTACTGCCGGTGCCGGACAACAGCACCACCACATCACAGGTCTGGGACATCAATGAGCCTTGAGGTTCTTCAGTTCGACCTGAGCCGCGCCTTCTGCAGCGGTGGAGATCTGACCGATGACCCAAGGCTGCTCGCCGGCTTCACGCAGGACGTTCAGGGCGGTTTCAACGTGCTCTTGAGCCACGCAGATGACCATGCCCACGCCGCAGTTCAGCACGCGGTGCATTTCGTTTTCGTCGACGTTGCCTTTCTCTTGCAGCCAGTCGAACACCGCCGGGCGGGTCCAGCTTGCCACGTCAACCACCGCTTGTGCGCCTTTTGGCAGAACGCGCGGGATGTTGTCCAGCAGGCCGCCACCAGTGATGTGAGCCATGGCTTTGACGGCGCCGGTTTCTTTGATCAGCTTGAGCAGCGGCTTCACGTAGATACGGGTCGGGGCCATCAGCAGGTCGGTCAGCGGCTTGCCGTCGAGCTGGGTGTTTTCGATGTCGGCACCGGACACTTCGATGATCTTGCGGATCAGCGAGTAGCCGTTGGAGTGCGGACCGGAGGACGGCAAGGCGAGCAGGGCGTCGCCGGCAGCCACTTTGGAACCGTCGATGATTTCGGATTTTTCTACCACGCCGACGCAGAAACCGGCCAGGTCGTAGTCTTCGCCTTCGTACATGCCAGGCATTTCAGCGGTTTCGCCGCCGACCAGGGAGCAGCCGGACAGTTCGCAGCCGGCACCGATGCCGGTCACGACCTGAGCGGCGGTGTCGACGTTCAGTTTGCCGGTGGCATAGTAGTCGAGGAAGAACAGCGGCTCGGCGCCGCAGACGACCAGGTCGTTGACGCACATGGCAACCAGGTCGATGCCGATGCTGTCGTGCTTGTTCAGGTTCAGGGCCAGGCGCAGCTTGGTGCCGACGCCGTCAGTACCGGAAACCAGCACAGGCTGCTTGTAGCCGGCCGGGATTTCGCAGAGGGCGCCGAAACCGCCCAGGCCGCCCATGACTTCCGGGCGCGCAGTGCGCTTGGCGACGCTCTTGATGCGTTCGACCAATGCTTCACCGGCGTCGATGTCTACACCGGCGTCCTTGTAGCTCAGGGAGGGTTGCTTGCTCATGATCCAGGCCTTTAGGGGGGATTCAGGGGTAACGACCGAGTCCAGCGGGGCCGCCGAAATCGACGAGGGCGATTGCCTCACGCGAATTTCGAAAGTGCCCGGCTGTTGCCGGTCTGCGAAGGCGCGCGATTTTATCAGGCTTGAAGGGCAGCGGCCATCCTCACGCCGACGGCAGGGGCATATCCACCTAAAAAAACTTAATTCTTTCTGGTTGATGGCATCCTGCTGACCTGTGCAAGGTATCGCCATTAACCGTCTATCGTTATGACAGTGCGAAAACTTACCCAGGGCGTGTGAATGTTTTGCGCCGGGCGATGGTCACAGCCTAGCTCGATCGTCTTCATGCGGTCTGTTCCAGCCGCTCTTGTCGTCAGGAATCTTCCATGCGTTTTTGTAAATTCTTGTTTGTGGGCTGTTTGTCGTTGATCAGTCTGGTCAGTCATGCCGAAACCGTCAAAGGTCTCTATCAAGTGCGCGAGCCGGTCAGCGGCCAGGCGCCGGAAGAGCGCGATCAGGCGATCCTGCGCGCACTGGACACCCTGGTGTTGCGCCTGACCGGCGATCCGAAGGCGGCGCAGAGTCCAGGGCTGGCGGCGATTCGCAAAGAGCCGCAGCAAATCATCAGCCAGTTCGGTTACGACGCCGGGCCGCCGGAAGTGCTGAAGGTCGATTTCGATCCGGCCACCACCGAGCAGGTGTTGCGCCGTGCCGGGCTGGCCATGTGGGGCGCCAATCGGCCATCGATCCTTGGCTGGTGGCTGAACGATTCCACGGAGGGTTCGAGCCTGGTCGGCGACGGCCAGGCCAGCGCCGCACCGTTGCGTCGGGCGGCGCAGCATCGTGGTTTGCCGCTGCGCTTGCCGCTTGCTGATTTGAACGAGCAGATCGTCGCCACTGCACCGAATCTGGAAGGTGCTGATGCGGCACCGCTGCGCAGCGCCTCGGAACGTTACAATGCCGACGCCTTGCTGGCGGTGCATGCCACTGAAGAGGCTGGGCAGTGGCAGGCCAAGTGGCGTTTGTGGTTGGGCGATCAAAAAGAGGCGGGCAGCGTCCAGGGGGCTGATCAGGCTGCCTTGGCCGATGCGGTGATGCTGGCGGTCAACGAGCGGTTGGCGCCACGCTATGTCGCCAAGCCTGGGGCTTCAACCCCGCAACTGCTGGAAGTGCAGGGCATGAACCTTGAGCGTTACGCGGCACTGGGGCGTTTGCTGGAGCCTTTTAACGGGCGCCCGCAAAGTGTCGACGGCGACCGGATTCTCTATCGGGTCAATGGCAGCACCGATCAATTGCGCGCGCAATTGTCACTGGCGAAATTGCAGGAGGTGACGGAGGCGCCGGTAGCAGCCGTTCCTGCAACCCCGGTTCAACCTGCGGCGGAGGGTGCGCCCCCTGCGGTTGCACCAGCCCCGGCACCGACACCGCAATTGCGTTTCCGCTGGTAGATTTTCTTTCTTTATATAGAAGCAATGGAGTGGTTCATGGCCGATACGCGGCGTTGGTTTTGGTTGGGTGCAGTGGTCCTGCTCTGCGCGTTTATCTGGCTGTTACATCCGATTCTCACGCCTTTCCTGGTGGCGTTACTGTTGGCGTACCTCTTCGATCCGGTGGTGGACCGGCTGGAAAGGGCCGGACTGTCGCGGACCTGGGGCGTAATCACGGTGTTCGCGCTGTTCACGTTGATTGTTACTGCGTTGATGCTGGTGTTGGTGCCGATGCTCGCCAAGCAGCTGTTCCGCTTGTATGAGTTGGCGCCTCAGATGCTTGATTGGTTGCAGCACACCGCGCTGCCGTGGGCGCAGTCAAAGTTCGGCTTGTCGGAGGGCTTCTGGAAATTCGACAAGCTCAAAGCTGCCATCAGTGAACACATGGGGCAAACCACAGATATTGTCGGGGTCGTGCTGAGCCAAGCGACGGCTTCGGGTCTGGCATTGATTGGCTGGCTGGCAAATCTGGTACTGATTCCAGTGGTGAGTTTTTACCTGCTGCGCGATTGGGACCTGATGATGGCCAAGATCCGCAGCCTGTTGCCCCGTGACCGCGAAGAGCGCGCGGTGATGTTGGCCGGTGAGTGTCATGAGGTGCTTGGGGCGTTCGTTCGCGGGCAACTGCTGGTGATGGTGGCGCTGGGCGTGATCTACGCCGCGGGCCTGATGTTGGTGGGGCTGGAGTTGGGCTTGTTGATCGGTCTGATCGCCGGTCTGGCGGCAATCGTGCCGTACATGGGCTTTGTGATTGGTATTGGCGCGGCGCTGATTGCCGGGTTGTTCCAGTTCGGTGGCGACCTGTATCCGATGGCCGGCATCGTAGCGGTGTTCATGGTCGGCCAAGCGCTGGAAGGTATGGTGCTGACGCCATTGCTGGTCGGTGATCGAATCGGCTTGCATCCGGTGGCGGTGATCTTCGCGATTCTGGCCGGGGGAGAGCTGTTCGGCTTTACCGGCGTGCTGCTGGCGCTGCCGGTGGCGGCCGTGATCATGGTGCTGGTGCGCCATGTTCATGATTTATATAAGGATTCAGATATTTACAGTGGTGCGGACGAACCTGAGCTTTAAAGGTTAATGCGGGCACCCCGGTTCGCTCCCGGGTTGACCCGCAACCTCCACGGCAATGTTGCCCGCAGCGCCAAAGAAACTGTCATAAAACCAGAGCGTCAACGCAAACCTTTGATTTTGCTTGTGGTCTGTCGCATTGTGCGGTCGGCTTCACGGGTATAAACTTCGCAAACTTTACACAGAGGCCACTAACGGTTCCTTTGGAACTGTTCAGTCAGCATGAAACCGATTCAGCTGCCCCTAGGTGTGCGTCTGCGTGACGACGCCACCTTTATCAACTACTACCCAGGCGCCAATGCCGCTGCACTCGGCTATGTCGAGCGGCTGTGCGAAGCCGACGCCGGCTGGACCGAGAGCCTGATTTATCTCTGGGGCAAGCACGGGGTAGGGCGTACGCATCTGTTGCAGGCCGCGTGCCTGCGTTTCGAGCAGATGGGGGAACCGGCGGTGTACCTACCACTAGCCGAGTTGATGGACCGCGGTATCGAAATTCTCGACAACCTCGAACAGTACGAACTGGTCTGCCTGGACGACTTGCATGCGGTGGCGGGCAAGGCGGATTGGGAAGAAGCGCTGTTTCATCTGTTCAATCGTCTGCGGGACAGCGGTCGGCGCTTGCTGATTGCGGCATCGACGTCACCGCGCGAATTGCCGGTAAAGCTGGCGGACCTCAAATCCCGCCTCACGCTGGCGCTGATCTTCCAGATGCGCCCACTCTCCGACGAAGACAAATTACGTGCCCTGCAACTGCGTGCATCCCGCCGTGGGCTGCACCTGACCGATGAAGTCGGGCATTTTATTTTGACCCGCGGCACCCGCAGCATGAGTGCTCTGTTCGACCTGCTTGAGCAGCTAGACCAAGCCTCACTTCAAGCACAGCGCAAGCTGACAATTCCTTTCCTTAAAGAGACGCTGGGTTGGTAGCTGAACCCGCGGAATTCAAGGCCTGAAGCGCTTTCTGGCATATTTCAGGCGCCAGAAAATGCGCTTTCCTGTACGGTTGCAGGCTGCGTCAACATTCAAAATAGGCTTAAGCGCTTAGATGTTAACGAGAAACCGATAAGTCACAAAAAGTTCGATTGAATTTGCAAATGAGGATGATAGCGGGCATAGTCTCGGCTTCTTTACAACTATCAGCCACGGTCGTGCCCATGCTAAATCGCTTTGCACCCCTCGTGCCTCTCGCACTCGTTACCCTGTTGTTCGGTTGCGCTGCCCACACGCCAGTGGCCCAGCAAGCGCAGCAACAGCAGGTTAAAAACTCGGCTACCGCCCAGTCTTCCGTTCGTTATCAAGACTCTCTTTACCAGGAAGAAGTGGCCACCGAAAAAGAACTGGCCAACTTCGCCGACGGCAAGTCTTACCAACTGCCGGTTCTGGCAGACAGCATTCTCGAACGCGGTATGTCGCTGATCGGTACCCGTTACCGTTTTGGCGGTACCTCTGAAGCTGGCTTCGATTGCAGCGGTTTCATCGGTTATCTGTTCCGCGAAGAAGCCGGCATGAACCTGCCGCGCTCCACCCGCGAAATGATCAACGTTGATGCGCCACTGGTGTCGCGCAGCAAGCTTGAGCCCGGCGACCTGCTATTCTTCGCCACCAATGGCCGTCGCGGTCGCGTGAGCCATGCCGGCATCTACCTCGGTGACAACCAGTTCATCCATTCCAGCAGCCGTCGCAGCGGTGGCGTGCGGATCGATAGCCTGGGCGATAGCTACTGGAGCAAGACCTTCATCGAAGCCAAGCGTGCACTCGCCATGGCACCCGGCGCTACTCCGATCGTCACCGCACGCAAGTAAGCGGACATTTTGTAAGGTGAACTTAAAGTCTTACTTGAAGTTTGCCTGATAAGCGCTAGAATTCTGATCTATCAATGATGGCAAACCGCCTGCGTACTGCGCAGGCGGTTTTCTTTTCTGCGTCCCCAGCAGAAAAAAGCCGCAGCCAGATCAGGATGCTCTGCTTATGTCGACGTCGGCCCGCCTCGCAATCTTGTTCCTCGCCGCGCTGCTCAGCGCTTGCGCCAGCCGTACGCCACCACCCGCGCCGGTGGTTCGCGCTCCCATCGTTTTTGGTCCCTCCCAAGCTTTTTCGCCTGAAGCGGAAGACGTGCTGTTTCGCGCGTTGGGTTTGGTGGGCACGCCCTATCGCTGGGGTGGCAACACACCGGATTCGGGGTTTGATTGCAGTGGCTTGATCGGTTATGTCTACCGCGATGTCACCGGCATCTCCTTGCCGCGCACCACACGCGAGATGATCACCATGCAAGCGGCCAATGTCGGCAAGGAAGGCTTGCAGACCGGTGACCTGATCTTCTTCGCTACCAATGGTGGCTCCCAGGTAAGCCACGCCGGGATCTACGTCGGCGAAGGCCGTTTCGTCCATGCACCGGCCACAGGTGGCACAGTCAAGCTGGACAGCCTGTCCAAGGCGTATTGGCAGAAAGCCTACCTGAGTGCCAAGCGCGTCCTGCAACCGGAACACTTGGCGCGCAACCCGTAAGCGCCGGAGGTTCCTGACGCCATCGTGAGCGCTCTCACGGTGGCGGGGTTATTGGGTTGCGGAGACCCGCCACACTTTGTTCCCAACGTCATCGGCCACCAGCAAATCTCCCTGCTGATCAATCACCACACCCACCGGCCGGCCCATGGCTTTTTCCTCGTCATTGAGAAAACCTGAGAGCACGTCTATCGGTTGCCCCGTTGGCTTGCCGGCGCTGAACGGTACGAAGATCACTTTGTAGCCGCTGTGCGGTTTGCGGTTCCAGGAGCCGTGTTGGCCGATAAAGGCGCCTTCCTTGAACTGCGACGGCAACTTGTTGCCTTCGGCGAACGTCAGGCCCAGCGACGCGGTGTGCGGGCCGACGGCGTAATCTGGCGCAATTGCCTTGGCCACCAGGTCGGGGTTTTGTGGTTCGACGCGCACATCGACGTGCTGGCCGTAATAGCTGAACGGCCAGCCATAAAATCCGCCGTCCTTCACGGAGGTGATGTAGTCGGGCACCAGATCGCTGCCGATTTCATCGCGCTCGTTAACCGCCGTCCATAGCGCACCGCTTTGCGGCTCCCAGGCCATGCCGTTGGGATTGCGCAGGCCGGAGGCGAAGATCCGGTGGTTGCCGGTGGCGCGATCCACTTCCCAGATCGCTGCGCGTCCTTGTTCCTGGTCCATGCCGTTTTCGCCGACATTGCTGTTGGAGCCGACGGTGACGTACAGCTTGCTGCCGTCCTGGCTGGCGATGACATTTTTGGTCCAGTGGTGATTCAAGGTGCCACCCGGCAAGTCGACCACTTTGATCGGCTGCGACTTGATCGCCGTGTCGCCGTTTTCATAGTGAAAGCGCAGCAAGCGATCCGTGTCGGCCACGTACAGATCATTGCCGACCAGGGTCATGCCGAAGGGCGAATTGAGGTTTTCCAGAAATACCGTGCGGGTCTCGGCGATGCCGTCGTGGTTGGTGTCGCGCAGCAACGTGATGCGGTTCGGGCTCGGTACGCCTGCCCCGGCGCGGCCCATGACTTTCTTGGTGATCCAGCCCTTGATGCCTTTGTTGTCATCGGGTTTGGGGGGCGCGTTGGTTTCGGCAACCAGCACGTCGCCATTGGGCAACACGTACAGCCAGCGCGGATGATCAAGGCCCTCGGCAAACGCGGCGACTCGGGTGCCACTGGCTGCCACCGGTTTCGCGCCGTCCGGCCAGCCGATGGCGGGGGCGATGTTCATCGTCGGGAACAGGGTTTTATTAGGTTCGGGCAACTTGGGGGACGGGCCGGTGCCGTCGGAAACTTGCAGGCTGGAGGTTTCACCGCAAGCGGCGAGCCCTCCGGCGAGCGCGATAACGAGAACGAGCTGAGGCTTGCGCATTGCTGATCTTCCCTATGAATGCCTTGATTTAATCATAGAGAAGCCGGAAGGCTGGATGGTTCAACCCTTCAGCCGCGAGCCTCCTTGAACAGCACGGCGATACCCGGATGATACTGGCCCGCTTCGTTGTGCAACTTGCGGTAGGCGTAAGGGAAATACCAGGCCACGGCGCAGGTGTGTTCCTTTTGCAGGTCATCGACCATGTCCTGGAGCTCTTCGGGGGTGGCACCATGCTGGGTTTTATGGGGTGCCACAAACAGGCAGCCAAGCTTCAGGTCACTGGCGTAGCTGATGCGTTTGGCGTCACCGGTGATGTCCTGCAGCGCCTGGGTCAGATTGAGGTTGTTGACGCGCGGCCAGCGCTGGCTGGCCTGAAGCCAGGCGCGGGTTTCAGTGGTGGCGATGAACAGGTCAGCGCGGGCGTTGCGCTCGCCTTCCTCAATCTGTTTGCGGGTGGGTGATTGCTGGAGGGTGATCAGCTCGGCCATCCAGGCCGCGGAGGAGAGAAGTCCAAGGTTGGCTTTTTCATCGAGCCAGTAGGGCGTTTCGTTGTCGCCGCGCACGGCGTTATAGCGATCGATACAGTCAAACCAGCGCTCCAGCACCGGCCGCAGGAATTCCAGCTTCGGGTTGCTGATGATCAAGCCTTGCATGATGCCCACCCTTGTTATTGTTTGTGTTATGGCTCTTTGATATCACTGCTGGGAGTGTGGCACAAGATTGGCGTCAGATTCTTGCTCGGCGGCAGTTATTCATCTCTGCGCCCTGTCTTCAATTGACGCTCCACCCCCAACCCTCTAACCTTCGCGGCTTGTTTCAGGTGCTCTGTGGCTTGGGTCGACAGAGTGAAACAGGGAAGTCGGTGAGCGAGCCCTTCAATGCTGAAGGCGTGCAATCCCGACGCTGCCCCCGCAACGGTAAACGAGTGAAAGACTGCGCCTTGAGCCACTGTGTCGACTGACATGGGAAGGCGCGCAGTCAGGCGCAAGCCGCTCGTGAGCCCGGAGACCGGCCTGATCCATCCAAGCGGCATCACGGTGGGCGATGCCAGGCTTCTTGCCGTCTATTCTTGTGCCTGCCCGCCGTTATTTCCTGCCTCAACGGAGAGCTCCCCCATGACTGATACCCCTGATCGTGACGAACGTCATCTGGCGCGCATGCTGCGCAAAAAAGCCGTGATCGACGAGCGTATTGCCAACTCGCCCAACGAATGTGGCCTGTTGCTGATGCTGACCGGCAACGGCAAAGGCAAGAGCAGCTCGGCGTTCGGCATGCTCGCGCGTTCCCTGGGCCACGGCATGCAGTGCGGCGTGGTGCAGTTCATCAAGGGGCGTAACAGCACAGGGGAAGAATTGTTCTTCCGACGCTTTCCCGAGCAGGTGCGTTTTCATGTGATGGGCGAGGGCTTCACCTGGGAAACCCAGGATCGTCAGCGCGATATCGCCGCTGCCGAAGCGGCTTGGGCCGTGTCGCAAGAACTGCTGCGTGACCCGTCCATTGGCCTGGTGGTACTGGACGAATTGAACATCGCCCTCAAGCACGGTTATCTCGATCTGGATCAGGTGCTCAGTGATTTGCAGGCGCGTCCGCCGATGCAGCACGTGGTGGTGACCGGTCGCGGCGCGAAGCCGGAGATGATCGAACTGGCCGACACCGTGACCGAAATGGGCATGATCAAACACGCCTTCCAGGCCGGTATCAAAGCGCAAAAAGGCGTTGAGCTGTGAGTCAGCCTCGTCATTGCCCAGCGGTCCTGATTGCCGCACCGGCCTCCGGTCAGGGCAAAACCACCGTCACCGCCGCGCTCGCCCGTTTGCATCGCAATCAGGGGCGCAAGGTGCGCGTGTTCAAATGCGGCCCGGACTTTCTCGACCCGATGATTCTCGAGCGCGCCAGTGGTGCGCCGGTTTATCAACTGGACATGTGGATGGTCGGCGAGCAGGAAAGCCGTCGCCTGTTGTGGGAAGCGGCGGGCGAAGCTGATCTGATTCTGATCGAAGGCGTGATGGGGCTCTTTGACGGCACACCGTCCAGCGCTGATCTGGCGCGGCACTTCGGTGTGCCGGTGCTTGGTGTGATCGACGGCACCGCCATGGCCCAGACTTTTGGCGCGTTGGCCTTGGGGTTGGCGCGTTATCAGCCGGACTTGCCGTTTGCCGGTGTCCTGGCCAATCGCGTTGGCACCTTGCGTCACGCGCAATTGCTTGAAGGCAGCCTGACCGAAGGTTTGCGCTGGTATGGGGCATTGTCCCGGGAAACCGGCATCGAGCTGCCGAGTCGCCACCTGGGGCTGGTGCAGGCCAGCGAGTTGAACGACCTCGATGTGCGTCTCGATGCGGCGGCCGATGCCTTGGCCAGCAGTTGCGAGGTAGCGCTGCCACCAGCAGTTGAGTTCGCTGCGCCGGACGTGATGACGGCCGAGCCGCTGTTGGTCGGCGTGCGCATTGCCGTGGCGAGGGATGAAGCATTTGCCTTCACCTATGGTGCGAGCCTCGATCTGCTGCGGGCGATGGGTGCCGAGTTACGGTTTTTCTCGCCGATCCGCGACAGCGCTTTGCCCGAGGCGGACAGCCTGTACCTGCCGGGTGGCTATCCGGAATTGCATCACGTGGCGCTGGCGCACAACACCTCGATGTTGAACGCCATCCGCGCGCACCATTCGGCGGGCAAGCCGTTGCTGGCCGAATGTGGCGGCATGCTTTATCTGCTCGATTCGTTGACTGATGTCGAAGGCACTCGGGCCGAGCTGGTCGGTTTGCTCAACGGTGACGCGGTGATGCAAAAGCGCCTCGCCGCGCTGGCCTTGCAAGCGGTCGAGCTGCCGGAAGGTTCGCTGCGTGGGCACACGTATCACCACTCGCTGACAACCACCGAACTGACGCCGATTGCCCGTGGCTTGAGCCCTAACGGCGGGCGGGGGGCGGAGGCGGTTTATCGTGAGGGGCGGATGACTGCCTCTTATGTGCACTTTTATTTTCCGTCCAATCCACAGGCGATCGCCGCGTTGTTTGCGCCGGACCTTGAGGCCGCTATCGCTGGCAAGCCAGCTCCTACAGTGAGCGGTGTGATACCTGAAGAAATGCAATCCCCTGTAGGAGCTGGCATGCCAGCGATGAGGACATGACTGACAACGCCTTCAGCGAAGCCGAACGCGAAGCGATTTATCGCGCCATCGCCGAACGTCGCGACATGCGCCACTTCAGCGGCGGCACGGTCGAGCCCGAGTTGCTTCGGCGTCTGCTTGAAGCTTCGCACCAGGCACCGAGCGTCGGCCTGATGCAGCCCTGGCGTTTCATTCGCATTAGCGATCGCCAATTACGCGGCAGGATCCAGGCGCTGGTGGAAGAAGAACGCATCCGCACCGCCGAAGCCCTCGGCGAGCGCACCGACGAATTCATGCAGCTCAAGGTCGAAGGTATCAATGATTGTGCCGAGGTGTTGGTGGCGGCGCTGATGGATGACCGCGAGCGGCATATCTTCGGTCGTCGCACCTTGCCGGAAATGGATTTGGCGTCGTTGTCCTGCGCGATCCAGAACCTCTGGCTGGCGTCCCGTGCCGAAGGATTGGGCATGGGCTGGGTGTCATTGTTCGAACCGCAAGCCCTCGCGGATTTGCTGGGCCTGCCATCCGGCGCCAAGCCTCTGGCCATTCTGTGCCTGGGACCGGTCAAGGAATTCTATCCGGCGCCGATGCTGGTGCTCGAAGGCTGGGCGCAGGCGCGTCCGCTGAGCGAATTGTTGTATGAGAATTATTGGGGAGTGAATCAATGAGTGTGGCGTTGTTGAGTGTCGCCGCGGTTGCGCTGGATGCGCTGCTGGGCGAACCCAAACGCTGGCATCCGCTGGTGGCGTTCGGCCGTTTTGCCGAGCGCATCGAACAACGTTTCAACGGTGGCGGGCGTGGCTGGCGCAGCCATGGCGTCACCGCGTGGGTCATTGCCGTTTTGCCGCTGACGTTGCTGGCCACGGCATTTTCCTGGGCGCCTTACGTGGGCTGGGTGGTCGAGATTCTTGCGCTGTATTGCGCCCTCGGTATGCGCAGCCTGGGCGAACATGTCGAGCCGGTGGCGAAAGCCCTGCGCGGCGGCGACCTTGAAGAAGCCCGTCAACGCGTGAGTTATCTGGTCAGCCGTAAAACCAGTGAACTGGATGAAACCGAAGTCGCCCGTGCCGCCACCGAGTCGGTACTGGAAAACGGCAGTGATGCGGTGTTCGCCGCCTTGTTCTGGTTTGCCGTGGCCGGTGCGCCGGGCGTGGTGCTCTACCGTCTGAGTAACACGCTGGATGCGATGTGGGGCTATCGCAACGAACGTTTCGAACGCTTTGGCTGGGCGGCGGCGAAAATCGACGACGTGCTCAATTACATTCCTGCGCGACTGGTGGCGTTGACCTACGCGCTGCTGGGCAAAACCCGCCTGGCGCTGAAATGCTGGCGCACCCAGGGCCCGACCTGGGACAGTCCGAATGCGGGTCCGGTGATGGCCGCAGGCGCCGGTGCATTGGGTGTCGAATTGGGCGGGCCGGCGATTTATCACGGCGAACTGCATGAACGTCCGCAACTGGGCGAAGGAGTGCCGGCAGATGCCGACTCCATTGATCGGGGCTGGCAATTGGTCCAGCGCGGGGTATGGTTGTGGCTGCTGATTCTCTGCGTGGGGGCTGAATTTTATGCTTGAGCACGGTGGACGCTTGCGCAAGGCCGCGCTCGAATACGGCATCGAGGAAGCCGATTGGCTGGACCTGTCCAGCGGTCTAGCGCCTTGGCCATTTCCAGTACCGGAGATCCCGATGCGCGCCTGGGCGCGGTTGCCGGAAACCGATGACGGCCTCGAGCAGGCTGCTTGCGATTATTACGGCACTTTACAGGCGCTGCCGGTGGCCGGTTCGCAAATGGCCATCCAATTGCTGCCGCGCTTGCGCCGGGCCGGCAAGGTGGGCGTGCTGTCGCCGTGTTATGCCGAACATGCCGAGGCCTGGCGTCGCAATGGGTACATCGTGCGTGAAGTGCTGGAGCAGGAAGTCGACTTTTTTGTCGACAGTCTCGACGTGCTGGTGGTGGTCAATCCGAACAACCCGACCGGCCTTAACTTGGCGCCCGCGCGGTTGCTGGACTGGCATGCGCGATTGGCGCAGCGCGGTGGCTGGCTGGTGGTGGACGAAGCGTTCATGGACAACACGCCGCACTTGAGCGTGGCGCCGTTTGCCCATCAGGTCGGCCTGATCGTGCTGCGATCGTTCGGCAAGTTTTTCGGTCTGGCCGGGGTGCGCTTGGGCTTCGTGCTGGCCGAGCGCAAATTGCTCAAGTTGCTCGCCGAGCAGGTTGGACCGTGGGCCGTCAGTGGCCCGACCCGGGTACTGGGCCAGGCGTGCCTGCGCGATACCGAAGGGCAAACGCAGCAACGAATACGCACCGATGAGGCCAGCGAGCGGCTGGCGGCGGTGCTCGAACAGTACGGCTTCAAGCCCCAGGGCGGCTGTGCTTTGTTCCAGTGGCTGATTACAGATCGTGCCGAAGAACTCCACGAATTCATGGCTCGGCGCGGCATTCTGCTGCGCTTGTTCACCCACAACAGTAGCCTGCGTTTTGGCTTGCCGGCAGACGACGCCGATTGGGCGCGTCTCGAAGCCGCACTCGATGCTTTCGCCAAGGAACACCCATGACCACGTTGATGGTGCAGGGCACCACCTCCGATGCCGGTAAAAGTACGCTGGTGACGGCGCTGTGCCGCTGGGTCACGCGTCAGGGTGTGAGCGTGGTGCCATTCAAGCCGCAGAACATGGCGCTTAACAGCGCGGTAACCGCCGACGGTGGCGAGATCGGTCGCGCACAAGCGGTGCAGGCTCAGGCCGCCTATCTCGAACCCCACACCGACATGAACCCGGTGCTGCTCAAGCCCAACAGTGACACCGGTGCTCAGGTGATCATCCACGGTCGTGCCGTCACCACGATGAACGCCGTGGCGTATCACGATTACAAAACCATCGCGATGCAGGCGGTACTGGCCTCGCACCAACGGTTGAGCGCGGCGTATCCGGTGGTGATGGTCGAGGGTGCGGGCTCGCCGGCCGAGATCAATCTGCGTGCCGGCGACATCGCCAACATGGGCTTCGCCGAAGCGGTGGATTGCCCGGTAGTGCTGATTGCCGACATCAATCGTGGTGGAGTTTTCGCGCATCTGGTGGGCACACTGGAACTGCTGTCGCCGAGCGAGCAGGCGCGGGTCAAAGGCTTCATCATCAATCGTTTTCGTGGCGACATCGCCTTGTTGCAACCCGGTCTCGACTGGTTGGAACAGCGCACCGGCAAACCGGTGATCGGCGTCCTGCCTTATGTGATGGACCTGCATCTGGAAGCCGAAGACGGAATCGACCAGCGCCAGACCACTAAGGCTGAGCAAGTCTTGAAGGTCGTGGTGCCGGTGCTGCCGCGCATCAGCAACCACACCGATTTCGATCCGCTGCGCCTGCACCCGCAAGTCGATTTGCAATTCATCGGTCCCGGTCAGGTGATTCCGCCGGCCGACCTGATCATTTTGCCCGGCTCGAAAAGTGTGCGCAGCGACCTCGCGTATCTGCGGGCCAACGGCTGGGAAACCGCGATCGCCCGACATTTGCGCTATGGCGGAAAAGTGTTGGGCATTTGCGGTGGCCTGCAAATGCTCGGCGAGCAGGTACACGACCCATTCGGCCTGGAAGGTGCGCCAGGCTCCAGCGCCGGTCTGAGCTTGCTGGCGTTTGAAACGCAGCTTGAGCAGGACAAGCAACTGCGCAATGTGCGCGGACGTCTGGCGCTGGAGAATGCTGAAGTCGTCGGCTATGAAATCCATGCGGGCGTGACCACCGGGCCGGCACTGGAAAACGCCGCGGTGCAACTCGATGACGGTCGTTGCGACGGTGCGCAGAGCCGTGATGGGCAGATTTTCGGGACCTACCTGCATGGCTTGTTCGAATCACCAGCGGCGTGCAGCGCGGTGTTGCGCTGGGCGGGTTTGCAGGCTGTGCAGGATGTGGATTACCACGGATTGCGCGAGCGCGATATCGAGCGGCTGGCGGATTTGGTGGAGAAGCATCTGGATACCGGGTTGTTGCGTGAGCTCTGTGGGATTTAAGCCGGCTGTCTCACCAAAGATTCTAAGGATTGAACCATGCTCCAACTAATCCTCGGCGGCGCCCGCTCCGGCAAAAGCCGCCTGGCCGAAAAACTGGCGACTGACAGTCAACTGTCGGTCACCTACATCGCCACCAGCCAGCCTCTGGATGGTGAAATGAACGCACGGGTCGCCCATCACCGCGCCCGTCGCCCGGCCGAATGGGCACTCATTGAAGAACCGCTGCAACTGGCCCGCGTCCTGCGTGAAAACGCCCACGCCGATCATTGCCTGCTGGTGGATTGCCTGACGTTGTGGCTGACCAACCTGCTGATGCTCGACGATGCCCGACGCTTGAACGCGGAACGCGATGCCTTGCTCGATTGCCTGGCATCGCTGCCGGGTGAAATCATTTTTGTCAGCAACGAGACCGGAATGGGTGTCGTGCCGCTGGGCGAATTGACTCGCCGCTATGTCGATGAAGCCGGTTGGCTGCATCAAGCTCTGGCCGAGCGGTGTCAGCGAGTCGTCCTGACCGTTGCCGGCCTGCCCCTGACTCTGAAAGGACCTGCGTTATGACTCCATCCTGGTGGCTGGCCCCGTGCAAACCCATCGATGCCCACGCGCTCGAACAGGCGCAAGCCCGGCAACAGCAACTGACCAAACCGGCCGGTTCCCTGGGGCAACTCGAGACGGTGGCGGTGCAACTGGCCGGGCTGCAAGGGCGGATCAAGCCAAGCCTGGATCATCTGTGGATCGCAATTTTTGCCGGTGACCATGGCGTGGTCGCCGAAGGGGTGTCGGCGTTTCCCCAAGAAGTCACCGGCCAAATGTTGCACAACTTTGTCAACGGCGGTGCCGCGATCAGCGTGTTGGCGCGGCAGTTGGGCGCCTCCCTGGAAGTGGTCGATCTCGGCACCGTAACACCGTCATTGAACCTGCCGGGCGTGCGTCATCTGAACATCGGCCCGGGCACGGCGAACTTCGTTCAGGGCCCGGCGATGACTCAGGCGCAAGGCGAACTCGCTTTGCAGGCGGGTCGTGACAGTGTGTTGCGGGCGATCGTTTCCGGCGCGCAGTTGTTTATCGGTGGCGAGATGGGCATCGGCAACACCACCGCCGCCAGCGCGTTGGCGTGTGCCTTGCTGGATTGCCCGGTGATGCACATGACCGGGCCGGGCACCGGGTTGAATGCAGCAGGTGTCAGCC
Organism: Pseudomonas azerbaijanoccidentalis; assembly: GCF_019145495.1. Classification (GTDB taxonomy): domain Bacteria; phylum Pseudomonadota; class Gammaproteobacteria; order Pseudomonadales; family Pseudomonadaceae; genus Aquipseudomonas; species Aquipseudomonas azerbaijanoccidentalis. The sequence continues at coordinate 238,021 of NZ_JAHSTU010000003.1, forward strand.
ACAAGATTCAGGTAATCGAAAAGGCGCTGGCCGTGCACGCCGATCAGCGTGGCGATGCCTTGCGTACACTGTTCAACCTTGGCGGTTTTGAAATTGCGGCGCTGGTGGGTGCTTATCTCGCGTGCGCGCAGGAAGGTGTCGCGGTGCTGGTGGACGGTTTCATTTGCAGCGTCGCGGCTTTGGTTGCGGTGCGCTTGAACGCCGATTGCCGTCAGTGGCTGTTGTTCGGCCATCGCGGTGCCGAGCCGGGCCATCGCCACGTACTGGAAACCCTCAACGCCGAACCGTTGCTCGACCTCGGGCTGCGTTTAGGCGAGGGCAGCGGTGCCGCGTTGGCTTTGCCGTTGCTGCGTCTGGCGTGTGATCTGCATGGCCAGATGGCGACCTTTGCCGAAGCGGCGGTAGCGGATCGTCCGGTATGACATTGCGCCTGGATCTGTTGCGTCACGGTGAAACCGAACTGGGCGGTGGCTTGCGCGGCAGTCTCGACGATGCGCTGACCGAGAAAGGCTGGGCGCAGATGCGTGCGGCAGTGATTGAGCAGGGACCTTGGGACCGTCTGATCAGTTCGCCGTTGCAGCGTTGTGCGCGGTTCGCCGAAGAACTCGGTGGGCAATTGGGTTTGCCGGTGGCGCTGGAAAAAGATCTGCAAGAACTGCACTTCGGCGCATGGGAAGGGCAGAGCGCTGCCCAATTAATGGAAACCGATGAACAAGCCTTGGGTTTGTTCTGGGCCGACCCCTATTCATTTACCCCGCCTGACGGTGAGCCGGTGACCGATTTTTCCGCTCGGGTGCTTGGCGCAGTGGCGAGGTTGCAGTCGGCGTACACAGGCGAGCGAGTGTTGTTGATCAGCCATGGTGGCGTCATGCGTTTGTTGCTGGCGCAGGCCCGAGGATTGCCCCGTGAGCAACTGCTGAACGTCGAAGTCGGCCATGGCGCGCTGTTCTCGCTGTCGGTCGACACTGACGGATTATTAAGGGAAGTGAGCTGAACATGTTGCCGTTCTGGATCGCCCTGCAGTTCTTGAGCAGCCTGCCGGTTCGTCTGCCGGGCATGCCGGCACCCCAGGAGCTGGGGCGCTCGCTGCTGTGCTATCCGCTGGTGGGGTTGTTGTTTGGCATTATCTTGTGGGGGTTGAACTGGCTGTTGCTGGGGACGCCTCTGTTGCTGCATGCCGCACTGTTATTGACGGGTTGGGTCTTGCTCAGCGGTGCACTGCACCTGGATGGGCTGGCCGATAGCGCCGATGCGTGGCTGGGTGGTTTTGGTGATCGCGAGCGGACGCTGACGATCATGAAGGATCCACGCAGCGGACCGATCGCGGTCGTCACGCTGGTGCTGGTGTTGCTGCTGAAATTCGTCGCTCTTGTTGCACTGATCGAACAGCAACAGGCACTGATGCTGATCATCGTTCCCTTGATCGGCCGCAGTGCGTTGCTGGGGTTGTTCCTGACCACGCCGTATGTGCGCGCCGGTGGTTTGGGGCAGGCGCTGGCTGATCACCTTCCGCGTTCAGCGGGCAAGCAGGTGTTGGCGATCAGTGCCGTGGTGTGTGTTTTGATTGCAGGTGTCGGTGGTGTTGTGGCGCTGGTGGTGGCGGTTGCCGGGTTTGTCTGGCTGCGGCAGGTGATGCTGCGGCGTCTTGGCGGGACGACCGGCGACACGGCCGGGGCGTTGCTCGAATTGCTGGAAGTTGCGATGCTTGTGGGCTTGGCACTGGTTTGATTGTTTTTGCGCTGGCGGTTCCGGCGTTATCGCGAGCAGGCCCCGAAGCTCAGGAAACTTGATTTAACACACTCGCGGGTATATACACGCACCATGCTCGATTCCCAATGTTTATGCATCAACCTGCGTCGCGCCGCCCGTGGCGTCAGCAGGCATTACGACGGCGCTCTCGATGGCTTCGGGATCAACGTTGCGCAGTATTCTTTGCTGTGCAATCTGCAGCGGCTGGATCAACCCAGCATTTCCACCCTCGCCGAGGCGATGGGGCTGGACCGAAGCACACTGGGGCGCAATCTGCGCGTGCTGGAAGGCGAAGGGCTGGTGATGCTGGTTGAGGGCGAGGACATGCGCAACCGCATCGTCAGGCTGACCGAAGCCGGTGCCGAGCGTCTGAAGGCTGCCCTGCCGGCCTGGGAAGCGGCGCAACAGCGATTGGTTGATCGCCTGGGCGCTGAAAAGCGTGAAACGTTATTGAAGTTGCTGGACGAACTGGCTTGATGCCGGTTTGTTCGATCTTAAGCGGGTATATACCCGCGACCGGAGAACAAGAATGACATCGATGTGGCGTACATGCGGTTGGGTTCTGCTGGGGAGTGCGCTGATCCTTGCGTTGTCTCTGGGGGTACGACATGGCTTTGGGCTGTTCCTGGCGCCGATGAGTGCTGAGTTCGGCTGGGGGCGTGAGGTGTTCGCCTTTGCCATCGCCTTGCAAAACCTGATCTGGGGGCTGGCACAGCCGTTCACCGGCGCGTTGGCCGACCGCTTCGGCGCAGCCAAAGTGGTGCTGATCGGTGGCGTCCTGTACGCCGTGGGCCTGGTGTTCATGGGCTTGTCGGACTCGGCGATGACGTTGTCATTGAGTGCCGGCCTGTTGATCGGCATCGGCCTGTCGGGGACGTCTTTTTCGGTGATTCTGGGCGTGGTTGGTCGGGCTGTCCCGGCGGAGAAACGCAGCATGGGCATGGGCATCGCCAGTGCTGCCGGTTCGTTCGGCCAGTTCGCCATGCTGCCGGGTACGCTTGGGTTGATTGGCTGGCTCGGCTGGTCTGCGGCGCTATTGGCGTTGGGGCTGTTGGTGGCGCTGATCGTGCCGCTGGTGAGCATGCTCAAAGACAAGCCGTTGCCGGTGCTCGGCCACGAACAAACCCTCTCTGAGGCACTGCGCGAGGCTTGCTCTCACTCGGGATTCTGGCTGCTGGCCTTCGGTTTTTTTGTTTGCGGTTTTCAAGTGGTGTTCATCGGCGTGCATTTGCCGGCCTACCTGGTCGATCAGCATTTGCCTGCCACCGTCGGTACAACGGTGCTGGCGCTGATTGGCTTGTTCAACATCTTCGGCACCTACACCGCCGGCTGGCTCGGCGGGCGCATGTCCAAGCCGCGCTTGCTCACCGGTCTGTACCTGTTGCGGGCGGTGGTGATCGGGCTGTTCCTGTGGGCACCGGTGACAACGACCACGGCGTACCTGTTCGGCATGGCGATGGGCTTCCTGTGGTTGTCGACGGTGCCGTTGACCAACGGTACGGTTGCGACCTTGTTCGGTGTTAGAAACCTGTCCATGCTCGGTGGGATTGTTTTCCTGTTCCACCAGCTCGGCTCGTTCCTTGGCGGCTGGTTGGGCGGGGTGGTGTATGACCGGACCGGGAGCTATGACTTGATTTGGCAGGTAGCGATTCTCTTGAGCCTCTTGGCTGCTGCGTTGAACTGGCCGGTGCGTGAGCGTCCGGTCGCGCGCCTGCAAACGCAGATGAGCGCGACATGAGCAGCCTCTGGCCGCGCATCGCCGTTCTTGCCGTCTGCGCGGTGTTGCTCGCGGCGGCCTGGTGGGGCTGGCATCAGGGTGGACTGGCGTTGATGCAGTTGGGCATGGGGGCTTGTTAGCAGGAAGCTTGCTAGCGGGACGCCAGGGCGAGTAACTTCGATCTCACACGTTCACTCAAGGAAGCACCGATATGCTGATGCGCTGGCTGGCAGTTCCCGCGTTACTGGTAGCGTTTACCGGATTGGCTCAAGCGGCAGAGTGCCCGGCGCTGTTGCAGGGTTCACTGCCCAAGCTGCGCGCCAATGAATCCATCGACCTGTGCCAGCGCTTCGCCGGCAAGCCGCTGGTGGTGGTCAATACCGCGAGCTTCTGTGGCTTCGCGCCGCAGTTCAAAAGCCTTGAGGCGCTCAATCAGCGGTACAAGGGGCAGGGGCTGGAAGTGATCGGCGTGCCGTCCAATGACTTCAAGCAGGAGTCCAAGGACGGTGCCGAGACCGCCAAGGTCTGCTACGTGAACTACGGCGTGACGTTCACCATGACCGAGCCGCAGAAAGTCCGCGGTGACGATGCCACAAACCTGTTCAAGGTGCTCGCCAAGCAGTCGAAAAACGCCCCGAAGTGGAATTTCTACAAATACGTGGTCGATCGTCAGGGCAAGGTAATCGCCAGCTTCTCCAGCCTGACCAAACCTGATGATCCCGAATTCATCGCGGCAGTGGAAAAGGCCCTGGCTTCACCACCATTGGCCTCCGCGCCCTGATCGACGCCCAATAAAAAGCCCCGCCTCTGTGCAAGAGAGCGGGGCTTTTTTGATACAGCCGGCGAGTGGTTCAGGCTCGCCGTGAATCATCAGAAGCGGTAGGTGGCACCGATACCGAAACCGTTCGCCCAGTTTTCATACTTGGCGCTGTAGTTCTGGCGGCCATTGTTGTTGTTGACTTTGACCGACTCTTCACGCAGGTACGAGTACGCCACGTCGATGGTCAGGTCGTCGGTCGGACTCCAGCCGGCGCCCAGGCTGAAAATCGTGCGATCGCCAGTCGGGATGCGTGGGGAGCGGTTTTCATTGTTGGTTGGCGACTGGTCAACAGACAGACCGGTACGCAGTACCCACTGCTTGTTCAGCTGGTACGAAGCACCGATGGCGTGAGCCCAGGTGTCATGCCAGTCCTGCTCTTCAGTGATGGTGCCGAACGCTGGGTTCAAAGGAGCGGGCACACCACTATTCTCGACGGAGATTTCTTTCAGGCGGCTCCAGCGAGTCCAGGTGCTGCCTGCGTAGAGGGTCCACTGGTCGTCCAGTTGATGAGTGACCGAAAAGTCCACGGACTCAGGGGTAGTAATGTCCAGCGAAGCATCAAACTTCTGTTGACCCAGTGGGCCGAGCGGGCTGTAGCTAAGCTTGGTATCACCGTCGAGCTTGTACTTCACTTTCGAGTGGTAGGTCAGGCCCACGCGAGTGGAGTCGGTGGCCTGAACCAGAATACCGATGTTGTAGCCAAGCGCAGTGTCGTCACCCTTGATTTTGACTTCGCCGTCCGGTGCAGCCGGGTTCGGGCTCAGCGACAGGTTCGATTCCAGCTTGCCGTCGATACGGTTGATGGTCGGGCCGAAACCGATCGACACCTTGTCGTTGAAGGCGTAGCTGACGGTTGGCTGGAGCGTAATGATTTGGACTTCGCTCTTGCTGCCGAAGTAACGGCCGGCAAAGCCGTTTTCATAATCGGTTACGAGGCCGAATGGTGCATAAACGCCGAAACCGAATGCCCATTGGTCATCGATTGGTTTTACGTAATAGCCCATCGGCACGCCCATGAAGGGGACCATGTCACCCTTGTTGGTGCCACCATTGCGGGCGCTGGCATCGCTGATGTCGGTGTGAGCGTCAATAAATGCCACACCGCCGGTGACTTGTTCGCGTTTAATGCGAGACATGCCGGCAGGGTTCCCAACAACGGTGGATGCGTCGTCGGCAGAAGAAGATCGCCCGGCAAAACCAGTACCCATCCCGCTGATGCTTTGTTCGTTCAGGGCAAAGCCACTTGCAAAGATCTGGGTGGATGCCATGGCAACGGCGAGGCTAATGGTGGTTTTGAGCATTACTTTTTTCATTATTAGAACTCCTGGTGATCACCGGGGCGAAAATTACCAACATTTTCGTCCCAGCGCTATAGGCTGTATCGCTTGATTTAGAGCGGTTTTGTAGGACAATCCGACCAGATTCGCAGCGTGTTGTGCGATCTTTGGATCCAGATTTGATCAGCAGGCAACCTGATTCAGCGGTGAAACACAAGTTTGCCAAGCGAAGGTGAAGTCTCTCAGGCGTCCTTGGGGCTGGAAGGTCTGGCGCCAGATTCGGGCCATTCCCAGCAGGTCGTCTGCTTCGGGGAGCGGGGTGTTCTGTTCTTCGACCAGCAGCCAGGCGATGGCTGTGGCGTAACGCAGATTAACGGTCAGTTCTACGTGCGGGCCACTGAGAAAAGCATGCTGGCTGGCGAGGCCGCGGACCAGGCTTGCGCGTTCGGGATCGAGCGCCAGATAGTGGTCCCAAAGTGCCTGGTGGCGGGGCTCGGCGATCCGGTACAGGCCGTGTCCACGGCGGTCATGCAGGGCGGAACCAAGGGCTGACTGGCTGGCGGCGATGCCCAGCAGCAGGGATTCGGCAGTTGCGCTATGGCGTCCAAGGTAGATCAGCGTCGGACGGATCACATAACGACACAGTTCGCTGGCAGCGATACCCATAAAACCCTCGAATCCATGAAATGGTCGGCGATGCCTGATGGGGGCCTTGGCAGCGATGGATCGACTCAGGCTCGCCGGAAGCGGATCAAGCCGCTTGAGTTGAAGTGTAGTGTCATATTCACTGCGTAAAGGCCTGTTTTTAAAATATTTTCGGCTTCCAGTTATAACCGTTATATCGGTTGGTACTTAACCGGTGTGAAGGCAATTTGAAATCCCAGGCAACAAAAAGCCCCGCTATTGAGCGGGGCTTTTGGTGTTTCAGCCTTTCTGGCGTCTCAGGCAACCAGTGCCTGACGGGTACGTTCGATCACGGCCTGCAGCGGTTCAGCGCTGGAGTACTGATCGGGGTACAGGCGTTCGCTGTGTCGTGCGATGCCGTGCTCGTTGACCAGGGTGAAGCTGAAGCAGCCTTTGCGAGCAGCCATGATCAGGCAGTTCATTGGTGCAAAAGCGTTGGTTAGGGTGCGGATGGCATCCTGTGCATGGATTTGAGTAGACATAGTCATGGTGTTCCTACAAGCGACACGGATAAGAGCCGTGCAAAATTAAAACGTTCCAGTGACGACGACCACCGTTGGTCGAGCGAAGAACCTGACTGGAACAAAGCAGCCAGTTTGAAGCGCTGATAAATTGGCGCGCTTGGGCTGGCAGGTAGGTACTTAGGAGGGCAGGCAACACATCAAGGGCAAAGGTTCTGGGCCCGGGGTGAAGATCCTGATCAATTTGCAGGCTGGTTCGGTCAGAGTAAGTGAGCCTGGCAACACCCTTTGCTTTCGATTCAAAGGCTGTGTTGACGCAAGATTTACCTGGAAACCATCGAGGTGGTCGATCCCGCTTTTATCGGCAGAGGCTTCCGTTGGGAAGGCTATCCGGGGGGATTTGTTCGACCAGAATTGACTTTCAGCTTGGTACTAACGCCGCGGATACTAACGGATTGAATTGGCAAAGGGAAGTGTGCTAGCGAAAATAATGTTCAAAGGCGTCTTGTGCGCCTGCAAAAGGCCGTTCCCAGTGCGTCGTGCGCCACGCAAGTGCTCCAAAACGATCCGGATTCCGACCGGTGGTCATGACCATCCAGCGGGTAAAAACCGGGCTGGACCGCGGGTTTGGCACGGTTTATCCCCAGGTTGGATGACAAAATGCGCCGAAAAAGCGCATCGATATAACCATCCGCGAGCTACTTGTGCACATTAGTTGCCCAAGCTGTCACACCACTGTCATGGAGTCTTCAAGCGCAGTGGGTGCCTGTAACCAAAATTTAAGTCAATGAAAAACATCGCTTTTTTTTACTGGTGAAAAAATCGTCAGTTTGACTGGAGGCCCCATTCCACAGGGCTTTGCGGCCCTTCAGGGACGGTTGTCCACTGAGTTATCCACAGCTTCTGTGGATTGTCCCGAGCGCTTGCTCTAGGACGGGCGTGCCGGGAATTTTTCGGCTTTACCTGTAAGAAAAAAAGAGTAGAGTGGCGCGCCTTCCGATCTGCCCACAGTGCTTTATGAAGTTTCGTACACCATCCGATTCCTCTTCCTCCAAAACATCCCCGGTTGCCGCGCCCAAGCGTTTTAAGATGCGGGTGGCAGAGTGGTTGTTGGACAGCCCGCGTCTGGGGGAAAACCCGAACGTCAAACACATCGCCGGCCGCTTGCTCAAGCAACCCGCCCGTGAAGGTGTGGTGGCAGCGCAAAGCCGCCTAGGCCAATTGATGTGCCGTGAGTGCGGGAATGCGCGAGACCGCCGGATCGGCCAGGATCTGCTACGTCAGGCCGCACGGGCAGGTGATCTGCGCGCGCAACAGGAACTGGGCCTGATCGAAGACTGAGCTGTCCAAGACCTGACGCCTTGGTTAACCTTCAAACTTTAATTCGAAGGCAGGAATGGCTATGGCTATGGACTTGACCAGCGTTTTGCTTGGTCTGGCAGGCGCGGCATTGCCGTTGCTGGTATTGGCCTGGCAACTTCAGCGTCGGGCGAGCAACTCGCAAGCAGACGTCGCGTTACTGGAAGAGCGCCTGGCCATGGCCCAACTGGCGCAGGACGGCTTGAATGCGCAACTTGAAACCTGTCGCGATGAAGTGGCTGATCTGGGACAGGCAAACGCCGCCAGGCAGGCAGAATTGGCCGCTGTGCGCCGTGAAGTCGAGTTGTTGCAGATCGAACGCGATGACGCCCGGGATGCTTCCCACGCCTGGAACATCGAGCGCTCCGGCAAAGAAGCCGAATTGCGACGCCTGGACGCCCAGGCAGCTTCGCTCAAGGCTGAACTGCGCGAGCAGCAGGAAAGCCATCAACAACGTCTCAATGACCTGCAAGGCTCGCGAGATGAGTTGCGTGCGCAATTCGCAGAGCTGGCGGGGAAAATCTTCGATGAGCGTGAGCAGCGTTTTGCCGAGACCAGCCAGCAGCGTCTGGGGCAATTGCTCGATCCGCTGAAGGAACGCATTCAATCGTTCGAAAAACGCGTCGAGGAAAGTTATCAGGCCGAAGCCCGTGAGCGTTTCTCCCTGGCCAAGGAACTGGAACGCCTGCAACAGCTGAATCTGCGCCTGAGCGACGAAGCCACCAACCTGACCCGTGCCTTGAAAGGGCAGAAAACCCAAGGCAACTGGGGTGAGTTGATTCTGGAGCGGGTGCTTGAGCATGCCGGGCTGGAGAAGGGCCGCGAGTATCAGACCCAAGTCAATCTCAAGGGGCCGGACGGCGAGCGATTCCAACCCGACGTGATCATTTATTTACCCGGCGACAAGCAGGTGGTGGTCGACTCCAAAGTCAGTCTCACGGCTTACCAGCAATACGTGGCGGCCGAAGACGAAGGCATCAGGCAGATCGCCATCAAGCAACATGTGCTGTCACTGCGTAATCACGTCAAAGGCCTGTCCGGCAAGGACTACAAACGGCTCGACGGTTTGCACAGCCTGGATTTCGTGTTGCTGTTCGTGCCGATCGAAGCGGCATTTTCCGCCGCATTGCAGGCTGAGCCGACGCTGTTTCAGGAGGCGTTCGATCGCAATATCGTGATCGTCAGCCCGACCACATTGCTCGCCACGCTGCGGGTGATTGACAGCCTGTGGAAACAGGAACGGCAAAGCCAGAACGCTCGGGAAATCGCCGAGCGGGCCGGGTGGCTGTACGACAAGTTTGTGCTGTTCATTCAGGATCTGGACGAGGTCGGCAATCGCTTGCAGCAACTGGACAAGGCCTACAGCTCAGCACGCAACAAGCTGACAGAAGGGCGTGGCAATCTGGTCAGCCGCAGTGAACAACTCAAGTTGCTGGGCGCCCGGGCCAGCAAGAGCCTGCCGGCAGATTTGCTGGAACGGGCGATGACCGATGTGGATGGGCTGGTCGAGTTGCCGGAGTAAGGATCAAAAGATCGCAGCCTGCGGCAACTCCTACAAAAACCGGGTAATCCCGTAGGAGCTGCCGAAGGCTGCGATCTCTGCGCCGATACCTCCAGCTCAAGGACTTCCACTACAACGGCAAATGCCGACTCAACAACGCCCGCAACGCCGCCGGCTTAACCGGTTTGGCCAGGTAATCCAATCCCGCTGCATGCACCTGGGCCATCGTTTCCGGTCGCCCATCGGCACTGATCACCACCCCCGGCACGGGCTCACCCAGGCGAGTGCGCAACCAGGCCATCAATTCGGTTCCGGTTTCGCCGTCGTCCAGGTGGTAATCCACCAACGCCAATTGCGGTCGCACCCCCTCGTTGAGCAGGGTCATGCACTCTTCGCGATTGCGTGCGGTCCACACCTGGCAGCCCCAACGCGTCAGCAAACTGTTCATGCCGATGAGAATGCTGTCTTCGTTGTCGACGCACAGCACCTGGGCGCCGCTGAGCAACTTGCCATTAAGTTCGGCAACCTTGGCAGGCTGCGCCGTTTGCGCCCGGGCCAGCGGTACTCTGACGCTGAACACGCTGCCGCGCCCGGGCCACGAACGTACCATCAAGGTATGTCCCAGCACCCGGCATAGACCATCGGCAATCGCCAATCCCAGCCCAAGGCCTTTTTCCGCACGGGTCTGATGGCTGTCGAGACGTTTGAATTCTTCGAAAATTACCTGCTGCTTGTCCGCCGGAATCCCCGGTCCGCGGTCCCAGACTTCTAGGCATAGCTTGCCTTTGCGTCGACGAACGCCGAGCAACACCGGTCCTTTGCCGTAGCGAAAGGCGTTGGTGAGGAAGTTCTGCAGGATGCGGCGCAGCAGTTTGATGTCACTGTCGATGCGCAGCTTGCTGCCCCGGACACGGAATTGCAGCCCTTGCTCGCGGGCCAGTGCCTTGAATTCGGCGCCGAGGGTGTCGAACAACTCACTGAGGGCGAATGGCTTGGGATCGGGATTGATCTTGCCGTTTTCCAGGCGGGAAATGTCCAGCAGATCACTGATCAGATCTTCGGCAGAACGCAGCGAGCTATCAAGGTGCTGGATCAGTTTTTGCGCCTCGCCGGACAAGCCGTCGTCCTGATGAGTCAAGGCCGCGGAGAACAGTCGCGCGGCGTTCAGCGGTTGCATCAGGTCATGGCTGACCGCTGCGAGGAATCTGGTTTTCGACTGGTTGGCTGCTTCGGCGGTGCCCTTGGCTTCCGTCAGGGCGACGTTGAGTTGCGACAGTTCATGGGTGCGTTCCGTCACTCGCTGTTCGAGGCTCTCGTTGGCTTCGGTCAATGCCTGCTCGGCTTCGCGGAACGGGGTAATGTCGGTGAAGCTCATGACAAAACCGCCGCCGGGCATCGGGTTGCCGATCAGTTCGATCACCCGCCCGTTAGGGAACAGCCGCTCTGACGTATGCGCCCGGCCCTGACGCATCCAGTGCAGCCGCCGGGCGACGTGCACTTCGGCTTCGCCGGGGCCGCACAACCCGCGCTCGGCGTTGTAGCGGATGATGTCGGCGATCGGTCTGCCAACGCTGATCAAGCCGTCGGGATAGTTGAAAAGCTCCAGATAGCGCCGGTTCCAGGCCACGAGTTTCAGTGACTGGTCGACCACGCTGATGCCTTGGGTAATGTTTTCGATTGCCCCTTGCAGCAGCGCACGGTTGAACTGCAGGACTTCCGAAGCTTCGTCGGCGATGCGCACGACGTCTTCCAGCTGCATCTCCCGACCTTCGATGGCCGCTTTCACCACCGCGCGCGTCGACGAGGCACCCAGTACACCGGCGAGCAGGCGTTCGGTGTGGGCGATCCATTCGCCGTCGGCGTTCTGGTTCGGGTTGAAGCCTTTGCCCTGGCGGTAGGCAAAGCGGATGAAGCTCTGGCGGGCGCGTTCCTCGCCGACAAAGCGGGCGGCCAATTGCAGCAAATCGTCGATCTGTACCGCTAGCATTGAGCGCGCACTGGGGCGGGCGCTGATTTCCTGGCCGATGAAACGGCCGGCCTGCCAGTGCTCCGAAACCCGAGTACGCGACAGCACCGAGACCCAGGCAAATAGCGTGAAGTTGCCCGCCAGGGACAACACCACACCTTGGGTCAGCGGGGTGATCGGCAGGTTCAGCGGATTACTGTGCAGCCACGCCAGGCCCGGGAAACTGTTCAGGGACATGCCGAGACTGTGGGCCGCGATTGGCAGAATCAGCGTGTAGAACCATAGAAATGTCCCGGCAGCGAGACCGGCGAACACCCCACGGCGGTTGGCCTGTTTCCAGTACAGCGCGCCGAGCATCGCCGGTGCCAGTTGCGTGACGGCGGCGAAAGCGATCTGGCCGATGGTTGCCAGGCTGGCGGTCGAGCCCAACAAGCGATAGCTGACGTAGGCCAGCAGCAGAATGACCACGATGCTCACGCGACGGACCGAGAGCATCCACTGGCGGAACACTTCGAACGGGCGCTCGGCGTTGTTGCGACGTAGCAGCCACGGCAGCAGCATGTCGTTGGAGACCATGGTCGACAGCGCCACACTGGCCACAATCACCATGCCGGTGGCCGCCGAGGCGCCACCGATGAACGCCAACAGTGCCAGGGCAGGGTGGGCCTGGGCCAGCGGCAGGCTGATGACGAAGGAGTCCGGCAGCACCGAACTCGGTAGCAACATTTGACCGGCCAATGCGATCGGCACGACAAACAATGCGGCCAGGGCGAGGTAGGCTGGAAACACCCATTTGGCCAGGCGCAAATCCTGCGGGTCGATGTTTTCCACGACGGTCACATGAAATTGGCGCGGCAGGCAGATGATCGCCATCATCGCCACGCCGGTCTGCACCACCATCGACGGCCAGTTGATGGTTTCTTTCCAGTATTCTTCGAGGCGCGGCGCGAGCATGGCCTGATCGAAGAGGTCATCGAAACCGTCGTACAGGCCGAAGGTCACGTAGGCGCCAACCGCCAGAAACGCGAACAGTTTCACCAGCGATTCAAAGGCAATCGCCAGCACCATGCCGCGGTGGTGTTCTGTGGCGTCGAGGTTGCGCGTACCGAAGACAATGGTGAACAACGCCAGCACCAGCGAAACGACCAGCGCGGTGTCTTGGGCGCGAACGCCCATGGCATCGGCGCCGGCACCGATCAGCAGGTTCACACCGAGCACGATGCCCTTGAGCTGCAATGCGATGTAGGGCAGTACGCCGACCAGGCAGATCAGCGCCACCACCACCGCCAGCGACTGGGATTTGCCATAGCGCGCGGCAATGAAGTCGGCAATCGAAGTGATGTTCTCCTGCTTGCTGATCATCACCATTTTTTGCAGGACCCACGGCGCCCCGATCAGCAGCAGGATCGGCCCAAGGTAGATCGGCAGGAATGACCACAGCTGTTCGGCCGCCTGGCCCACGGCGCCAAAGAACGTCCAACTGGTGCAATAGACCGCCAGCGACAGGCTGTACACCCAGGCACGCACTCGCGGCGGCAACGGCGCGCTGCGACGGTCACCGTAAAAGGCGATGGCGAACATGACGGCCATATAGGCCAGGGCGACGGCGGCGATCAGCCCGCTGGACAGCGACATGGGAACTCCAGGCAACCAAAGACACCCGGGCCTCCCGCCCGGACAGACAGTCTCGCACGATGGCAGGGGTTAGTCAGTGTCGACCAAGGTCGTGGCGTGGCGGGGTGTCGCAGGGGGAGGGGCTGACGGATTGGGCCTCACTGATTCAAAGCAATTTCGATCATCCGATGCAGCTCTTCAATCTCCAGCGGCGCCTCGGAAAACAGAATGCGAAACACGATGGGCGCCGCGACCATATTGATCAAGCGATCGACACCCGGGTTCGGTTGATCCGGGTAGCGATCGAGGATCACCTGCAATTGCCCGCCAATGATCGTCGCGCAATAGCTCGGCTTGGGGCTCGACTGCACGTCGCGCAACATGTTGCGGCCGGGGGCAGAACTCATCTCGTCCAGATATTGTTCGGCCCAGGCACGCACATCGCCTGGCAGGCTGCCGGTGTTGACCGACTCTGTTTCCGGCTGCATGCGGGCGAGGGCGACGTCCGCCAGCAACACCGACAAGTCTCCCCAGCGTCGATAAATGGTCGAGGGCGTGACCCCGGCGCGCGCAGCAATTTGCGGCACGGTGATGCTGGCGCGGTCCTGTTCTTCGAGGAGTGCGCGCACGGCGGTGTGAATCGATTCTTGCACCCGGGCGCTGCGGCCTCCGGGGCGTAAAGTGGGAGCGGTCATTGCTTGTTTCCTGTCTCGGGCCGGAGTCTTTTCGCCAGAGCTTCGGTTCTGAAAAACACTGCATCGGACCTTAACACAAAGAATTTGCTTTAAGCGCAATCCGGTAGCACACTCCGCAAAAGCAAAAAATTAGCTTTTGCGGAGCGTGCGCATGTCCAGTACTCATTCCAACCGATCCAGCCTGTGGTTTCTGGCAATCACTTTGCTCAGTTTCCTGGCGGCGTCTACGGCGCCAACACCGTTGTATCACCTGTATCAGGAGCAACTGCAATTCTCGGCGGCGGTGCTGACCCTGATTTTCGGCGTGTATGCCCTCAGTCTGCTGGCAGCGCTGCTGACGGTCGGTTCGCTCTCGGATCACCTGGGCCGTAAACCGGTGATTTTCGTGGCGGTAATACTCAATGCCGTGGCGATGCTGTTGTTCATCTACGCCGACAGCGTCACTTGGCTGATCAGTGCCCGAGTACTGCAAGGCTTCGCTACCGGCATGGCGACTGCCGTGTTGAGCGCAACGCTGCTGGACACCGACCGCCAGCAGGGACCTCTGATCAACAGTGTGGCCCCGTTGATCGGCATGGCGTTGGGCGGATTGGGATGCGGTCTGCTCGCGCAGTTTGCGCCAGCGCCGCTGCATCTGACGTATTGGCTGCTGCTGGCATTATTTGTGATGCAGGCGGTGTGCGTCTGGCACTTGCCGGAAAGCGTCTCGCGCCAACCCGGAGCATGGGCTTCCTTGAGGCCGACATTGCATGTGCCGGTGCAGGCCCGGTTGACGTTGTGGCGGGTGTTGCCGCTCAACACCGCGACATGGGCGCTCGGTGGTTTTTACGCTTCCCTGGCACCGTCGTTGGTGCGCACGGCAACTGGCTCGACCTCCAACTTGATTGGCGGCGCGACCGTTGCCGCACTGACCCTGACGGGCGCGTTGATGATCTACACCCTGCGCAATCGAGCGGCCGCCCGATCGTTGCAGTTGGGGGCTAGCCTGCTGCCGATCGGCCTGATCCTGATTTTGCTGGGTGTGCACAGCGCCAGTCTGGCGTTGTTTTTCCTTGGCACCCTCGTCGCCGGGTGTGGCTTTGGCGCCGGCTTTCTTGGTGCAGTGCGCAGCCTGGTGCCACTGGCTTTGCCTCATGAACGGGCCGGGCTGATGTCGGCGTATTACGTGCTCAGTTACCTGGCGTTCTGCCTGCCGTCGCTGCTGGCCGGTAATCTCACCCACACCTTTGGGCTGGTCACTACCACCGATGGTTATGGTGCTGTGCTGATCATCTTATCCCTCAGCGCCTTGTTCGCGTTGATGCGCCGACGCTCTGGCAGCGTCTGCAGCGCTACCGGGCAGCCATAAAAAACAGCACCTGAGTGGCGTCGTTTTGGTTGTCAGAGATCAGATTGCAGGGCTGGGTTGACACTACCGATTAACATCTACAAAACAGATAATATATAGAGATATTACCCGTTATATCGATATTCGATTCGGATCTATGATGGGCTCCACCTCACCAGAGGACAGGAGTTCATCATGACTTGCACCCCCATCGCCAAACCCGGTTTCAAACCGTTCAGCCATTTGCAGCACCCCATGGAAGTCATTCGCCAGTTCACCCCAAACTGGTTCGCCGCCACCATGGGCACCGGCGTCTTGGCGTTGGCACTGGCACAGTTGCCCGGCGCCAATCCCGTTCTGCACACTGTCGCCCAAGGCCTTTGGCTGTTCAATATTGCGCTGTTTCTGATGTTCACGGCCCTGTACGCCGCGCGCTGGACATTGTTTTACGACGAAGCTCGGCGAATTTTTGGCCATTCTACGGTCTCGATGTTTTTCGGCACGATCCCGATGGGGTTGGCGACCATCATCAACGGCTTTCTGCTGTTCGGCTTGCCCCGCTGGGGCGAAGGCGTGATCGCGCTGGCGCACGGCTTGTGGTGGCTGGACGTGGCGATGTCGCTGGCGTGTGGCGTGCTGATTCCCTACCTGATGTTTACCCGACAGGAACACAGCATCGACCAAATGACGGCTGTCTGGTTGCTGCCAGTGGTGGCCGCAGAAGTAGCAGCCGCCAGCGGTGGCTTGCTGGCGCCGCACCTGGTCGACGCCCATTCGCAACTGGTGGTGCTGGTGACCAGCTACGTGCTGTGGGCATTTTCACTGCCGGTGGCGTTCAGCATTCTGACGATTTTGCTGTTGCGCATGGCCCTGCACAAATTGCCCCACGAAAACATGGCGGCTTCCAGTTGGCTGGCATTGGGGCCGATCGGGACCGGCGCGCTGGGCATGTTGCTGCTGGGCGCCGATGCGCCGGCAATCTTTGCCGCCAACGGTATGGCGGGTGTCGGTGAGATTGCCGCCGGGTTGGGTCTGGTCGCGGGCATCACGCTGTGGGGGTTTGGCTTGTGGTGGATGCTGATGGCGGTGCTGATCACCCTTCGATATCTACGCGCCGGCATTCCTTTCAATCTTGGCTGGTGGGGCTTCACCTTTCCGTTGGGCGTCTATTCTCTGGCAACGCTGAAGCTGGCCAGCACTCTGCACCTGACGTTTTTCAATGTGTTTGGCTGTGCGCTGGTGGCGATGCTGGCGGTGATGTGGCTGATCGTAGGCAAGCGCACTGTCCAGGGCGCCTGGCGGGGTGAGTTGTTTGTCTCGCCCTGCATTGCAGGATTAAAGAAATAACCTGCAAAGTTTAGGTAATGTGTGGCCTGGATCGACGTTCGACATTCCAATCAGAGAACCCGGCCACTCTTTACCCAACATCAGGGACACATGGAAGATGAGTCACCCCTCACAGTTCACCTTGCTGCGCACACGGCGCTTCCTGCCGTTCTTCGTGACCCAGTCCCTCGGGGCGTTCAACGACAACATCTTCAAGCAGTCGTTGATCCTCGCCATCCTGTACAAGCTCACCATCGACGGTGACCGTTCGATCTGGGTCAATTTGTGTGCGCTGCTGTTCATCCTGCCGTTTTTCCTGTTCTCGGCGCTGGCCGGGCAATTCGGGGAGAAATTCGCCAAGGACGCGTTGATCCGCCTGATCAAGCTTGGTGAAATCGCCATCATGGCGGTCGGTGCGGTCGGCTTCATGTTCGATCACCTGTCGCTGATGCTGGTGGCGCTGTTCGCCATGGGCACGCACTCGGCGCTGTTCGGGCCGGTGAAGTATTCGATCCTGCCGCAAGCGCTGCATGAAGATGAACTGGTGGGAGGCAACGGTCTGGTGGAGATGGGCACTTTCCTGGCGATTCTCGCGGGGACCATCGGCGCCGGGATCATGATGTCTTCCAGTCACTACGCTCCGGTGGTGTCTACTGCGATTATCGGCATCGCCGTGCTCGGCTACCTGGCCAGCCGCAGTATTCCGCGGGCCGCAGCGGCAACCCCGGAAATGCGCCTGAACTGGAACATCTTCAGCCAGTCCTGGGCCACGTTGAAGCTGGGGCTGGGGCAAACCCCGGCGGTGTCGCGTTCCATTGTCGGCAACTCGTGGTTCTGGTTTGTCGGGGCGATTTATCTGACGCAAATCCCGGCCTACGCCAAGGAGTGGATGCACGGCGACGAAACTGTGGTCACGCTGATTCTCACAGTGTTTTCGGTCGGTATCGCCGTGGGCTCGATGCTCTGCGAGAGACTTTCGGGGCGCAAAGTCGAAATCGGCCTGGTGCCGTTCGGTTCGTTCGGCCTGACCGTGTTCGGTTTGCTGCTGTGGTGGCATTCCGGCGGAATCCCGGACAGTGTTGCGGGCCATGGCTGGCTCGAAATTCTCGGCTTTGGCCATACCTGGCTGGTGTTGCTCGACATCCTCGGCCTCGGCATTTTCGGTGGTTTCTACATCGTGCCGCTGTACGCGCTGATCCAGTCACGCACCGCCGAGAACGAACGGGCGCGAGTGATTGCCGCCAACAACATTCTCAACGCATTGTTCATGGTGATCTCAGCGATCGTTTCGATCATCCTGCTGAGCCTGGCCAAACTGTCGATCCCGCAATTGTTCCTCGTGGTGTCGCTGCTCAACATTGGCGTGAATGCCTACATCTTCAAGATTGTCCCCGAGTTCACCATGCGTTTCATGATCTGGCTGCTCAGCCATTCCATGTACCGTGTCGAACACCGCAATCTGGAATTGATTCCCGATGAAGGCGCCGCGTTGCTGGTGTGCAACCACGTGTCGTTCGTCGATGCCTTGCTGATTGGCGGTGCGGTGCGTCGGCCGATTCGCTTTGTCATGTACTACAAAATCTACAACCTGCCGGTGCTGAATTTTATCTTTCGCACCGCAGGCACGATTCCGATTGCCGGACGCCAGGAAGATATCCAGATTTACGAACAGGCCTTCACGCGCATCGCCCGTTATCTGAAGGACGGCGAGTTGGTGTGCATCTTCCCCGAGGGCAAATTGACTGCCGATGGCGAAATCAACGAGTTTAAGGGCGGGCTCACGCGGATTCTCGAAGAAACGCCGGTGCCGGTGATCCCTTTGGCCTTGCAGGGGTTGTGGGGGAGCTTCTTCAGCCGCGATCCGGGCAAGGGATTGTTTCGCCGGTTGTGGTCGCGGGTGACGTTGGTGGCGGGACCGGCTGTTGAAGCGGCTGAGCCTGCGGAGTTGCAGCGGGTGGTGGGAGAATTGCGGGGCGCTGTTAGATAGTTGGTGTCTGTGCCGGCCCTATCGCGGGCGAGCCCGCTCCCACAGTGATCTAGGTCGTTCACAGTATCGGTACACGATACAGAACCTGTGGGAGCGGGCTTGCCCGCGATGGGGCCAGTCGCTTAAGCGCTGACTTTGAGCCCAACCAACCCGGCAATAATCAACGCCACACTGGCCAGTCGAAACAATGCCATCGACTCACCAAACAGAATGATCCCGGCAATCACGGTGCCGACAGCACCCACACCGGTCCAGATCGCATAGGCCGTGCCCAGCGGCAACTCCTTCATGGCAAGGCCCAGCAAACCAAGGCTGATCGCCATGGCCGCGACGGTGAGGGCAGTGGGGAACGGGCGGCTGAACCCGTCGGTGTATTTCAGGCCGACGGCCCAGCCGACCTCGAACAGGCCGGCGAAAAACAGAATGATCCAGGACAAGAGAGACCTCCATCGTGTGACGGGGTCGTCCCCAGATTAATGACTCGATCGAGCCGCGAGGTCGTCCCCGCGTTGCGCAATATAGTGCCCAGCATTAATCCGGGGATCAAGTTTTCGGATCAGTCCGTGGTTTGTTGTGCAGCGACTTCGCGATCTTGTTTCTCACTCATACGACGGAAATACGTCGAGAGCAGCGCTCCGGAAATATTGTGCCAGACGCTGAACAACGCGCTCGGCACCGCCGCCAGCGGCGAGAAGTGCGCACTGGCCAGGGCGGCGCCCAAACCGGAGTTTTGCATGCCGACTTCCAGGGCCAGGGATTTTCGCTGAGCCAATGGCAGCTTGAATACGCGACCGGTGAAGTAACCCAGCAGGTAACCGAAACTGTTGTGCAGCATGACCACGGCCATGATCAGCAAGCCCGATTCGGCGATTTTCGCCTGGCTGGCGGCGACGACGGCCGTGACGATAATCACGATGCTCACCACCGAGACCAGTGGCAGCACGTCCACGGCATGACGCACCTTGTCGCCGAGCAGGCGCTGGGAAACCACGCCCAACACGATCGGCAGCAGCACCACTTGCAGGATCGACCAGAACAACTCCATGAACGACACCGGCAACCACGCCGAAGCCAGCAGCCAGATAAGCGCCGGGGTCAGCAGCGGGGCGAGGAGGGTGGTGACGGCCGCGATGGCCACCGAGAGTGCCAGATCGCCACGGGCCAGCCAGGTCATCACGTTCGACGACGTGCCGCTCGGGCAGCAGCCCACCAGAATCACACCGACGGCGATTTCCGGCGGCAAATGGAATGCCTGGCACAGCAACCACGCCACCCCAGGCATGATCACGAAATGCGCAACCACGCCCAATGCCACGCGCCACGGGTGGCGGGCGACTTCGGCGAAGTCTTCGAGTTTGAGCGTAAGGCCCATGCCGAACATCACCAGCCCCAGCAACGGCACGATGGCGCCCTTGAGGCCGATGAACCATGCCGGTTGCAGGAACGCCACGACCGCGAAAATCAGTACCCAGTAAGCGAAGGTGTTGCCGACAAAACGACTTAATGCAGCCAGTGCGCGCATGGCTTGATCCTTATTATGTGAAAGCGTTAGGGAGCTAAGCATACGCTGCTGGCAAAAAAAGATCGCAGCCTACGGCAGTTCCTACAGGAAAACGCATCCGATGTAGGAGTTGCCGCAGGCTGCGATCTTTTAAAGGCGTCGACTATCCGGGAAAAGAAATCAGATCCCCTGCGGAGTCTCTTCGCCACCCAGCGCTTCAACCAGCGCCGGCAGGAAATCGCCGAAGGTCAGCATCATCAGGGTGAAGCTGGCATCCAGTTGGCCGAGGGCTTCGTCGCCGCCGTCCTGTTCGGCCTGGTCTTGCAGCAGGTCTTCAAACTTCAGGCGCTTGACCACCATTTTGTCGTCGAGCACGAAGGACAGCTTGTCCTGCCAGGCCAGCGACAATTGAGTGACCACTTTGCCGGTGCTCAGGTGCAGTTGGATCTCTTCGCTGGTCAGGTCCTGGCGCTTGCAACGCACAATGCCGCCGTCTTCGTGGGTATCGCGCAGTTCGCACTCGTCCAGTACGAAGAAATCGTCGGCAGCTTTTTGCGTAGTGACCCATTCGGTCATGGTCGCCGTCGGGGACATCTTCACGGTCAGCGGGCGCACCGGCAGAGTGCCGATCACTTCGCGCAGGGTCGACAGCAAGTCTTCGGCGCGTTTCGGGCTGGCCGAGTTGACCAGGATCAGGCCTTGTTTCGGTGCGATGGCGGCGAATGTCGACGAGCGACGAATAAAAGCACGCGGCAGGAACGCCTGGATGATTTCATCCTTGATCTGGTCGCGTTCCTTCTTATAGACCTTGCGCATTTGCTCGGCTTCGATCTCTTCGACCTTTTCCTTCACCGCGTCACGCACGACGCTGCCTGGCAGGATGCGTTCTTCCTTGCGCGCGCTGATCAGCAGGAAATCACCGCTGACATGTACCAGCGGCGCATCTTCGCCCTTGCCGAACGGTGCGACGAAACCGTAGGTGGTCAACTCCTGGCTTGCACATGGGCGCGCCAGTTTGGTGGCCAGTGCAGTTTCCAACGCCTCGGCATCAACAGGCAGATCTTGGGTCAGGCGATAGATAAGCAGGTTTTTGAACCACATGGGGTGAGTCTCTCCTTTATACAAAGGGGGGCATTATTGACTTCGCCGTGCCATAGGCCAACCTTTCTCTAAGCCTTTGGAAGGCCTCGGAAAATTATTTTAAAAAGTGCTTGCCAGAGGTAGGGGTGCTCCGTAGAATGCGCGCCACACCGAAGCGAAGGGTGATTAGCTCAGCTGGGAGAGCGTCTGCCTTACAAGCAGAATGTCGGCGGTTCGATCCCGTCATCACCCACCATTCGTTTTCAGTGTTACGCGCAGCGGTAGTTCAGTCGGTTAGAATACCGGCCTGTCACGCCGGGGGTCGCGGGTTCGAGTCCCGTCCGCTGCGCCATATTCGGTAACCTGGAACACTGAACGCCAGGTCACCACGGAAAAACCCGCTAAGGCGGGTTTTTTTATGAAAGAAGTTCCTGCAGGTTGCATCGTTTCACCGGTTTTTAGATTTATTTGAAAAAACTTCAATTAAATCAACACTTTATAAAAACCTGTGGCATAATGTGCCCCGCAACGAAGGTAAAGGGTGATTAGCTCAGCTGGGAGAGCGTCTGCCTTACAAGCAGAATGTCGGCGGTTCGATCCCGTCATCACCCACCACTTTCAACGCTACGCGCAGCGGTAGTTCAGTCGGTTAGAATACCGGCCTGTCACGCCGGGGGTCGCGGGTTCGAGTCCCGTCCGCTGCGCCATATTCGGTAACCTGGAACGCTGAACGCCAGGTCACCACACAGAAAGCCCGCTTAATGCGGGCTTTTTGCTGTCTGGCGTTTTGCTCAGAGTCACCTCGAACATACGTTGTCGCAGCAGGCGAAGCCGGCTGCTACGTTCCTGTATTACGTGCATGGCGGTAGTCGCTGATCGCCTCGTAAACGGCTTTGCGCAAGCGATTGATACCGCCGATCGGCCGATGCGCCTCCAGACCAAACCACGGGTTGAACGACAGGTTGTCGCATTGCAGATTCTGCGCCGGCGTATCGAAATCCTGCGGCGGCAAGGTCATCCGCGCCACCGTCTCGAAGGGTGAGTCCTGTTCGCGCCATTCGATACTGGTGTCCTCGATCGGCATGTACTTGTTCGCATCCTGGCGCTGGATCTGCAGGGCAAAACACGCCGGCACCCGGTCCGTGGACAATTGCTGACTCAACGCATTGCGCAGAAAGTTCGGCAGATCCCGATTTTGCTTGGGCAAAGCGTAGGCCGGGCAATTATCCGGATCCGGCATCACCCGAAACTTCGCGTTAGCCTCGCCGAATTTGTACGGCGACACAGAGAAGTAAGTGGTTTGCGTCGGGCTCTCTGGCGGCGGGGACAGCGTCGCCAGCGCAATAAACAGATGGCGGATCTGCCAGGTTCGCGGGTCCCAGTCCGGAAAGAACGCCATGATTTTTTGGCCATTGGCCTGCGCGGCGACATTCTGCCGATACTCGGCAACATCGCTGACAAAGAAATTCGGGTGGCTGAACATCACAAAATCCTGTTCGTGTTGCCCCTGACGGTCTGCAAGCAACGGCGCCCCCGCCACATCGAGCAATTTGATCGCCATGCCTCGGGCGTCGCGCATGCTGTCGAATTGGGGATAGGCATTACCGTTGGACAGACGCACCGTGGCCTGCCAAACCTTGCCCGGTTCACTGAACACACCCTGGCGCAGTTCCTGCGCCAATTGCGGCAGCACCTGTACTTGGGCTTTTACGCAGCCGTGGGCCTTGGCGTGGGCATCGCGCAGGTAACGGGTGCTTTCACGGTGTTGATCGACAATGCGCACAGCTGTCTGGATCACGTCCTGGGTCATGGCTGATTCGCCATCGGGAATCTGTTCCAGCGCAGACACCGGTCCGCGATGCTGCCAGGCGAACCATGCGGCAGCCAATGCCCAGATGAGCAGGCCCGCACCGAGCACAATCAGCAGGGTTTTACCGAGCAGCCGACCCAGTCGCAACCACAGTCGGGCGGCCAAGGGCAGATCCTTTTTGAAGGTGGTCATGATCATGGCAGTTGCGCCTCCAGCGGGCCGCCCAATACTTTCAAATACTCCAACAGCGCCCAGCGTTCTTCGGGCAGCAAGAGCCGGCCGATAACGCCTCTGCCACGCTCTCCGGCGCGGAATTCATGGCCACTGTTGTGGTTGCCGGTGATGCGGGTATCGAACAGGAATCCGTTGGTGAACGCTTCGGTGCGATAGCCCAAATGCCGTGGGTCGTACTCGAAAGTGCCTTTATAGAAGGTGGTGGCGCGTTCATCTTGAGGCGACAACAACTGATATAGGCTTGGTACCGAGCCGTTGTGCAGAAAGGGCGCTGTGGCCCACACCCCGGCGAGTGGCCGGGCCTTGTAGGCAACTTTCTCGCGCACGCCGATGGGCAGGCCGAAACCATCGAGCCGAGGCTTTTCCTGCGGGGTGACATTGGCCTCACGATAGGCGCGCTGTTCGACGAAAGCCGTTACATAGGCCAGGCCTTTGGCCACTGACAGCTGACTGAGGTCCAGCGGTTCAGTGGGCGTGGGGTGCAACTTCACGTCCATTTGATCGAGCTCCGCTAGATTCCATTGCAGCGCGGTCAGGTCAAACCGGTGATTGGCGATGTTGTTGGCTGCGCCCGGATCGGTGCCGATGTCACTCACGGGCAGCATGTGCAGGTGTTGCACCCAGCGCTCACCTTCCTGAGTCTTGCGCGGGACGTGGCAGCCAGCGCAGTTTTCGGCAAACAGCGTGCGGCCCTTGGCTGCCAGTGTTTTATCGACAACGCCCAACAACGCTTCCGGCCAGGCGGGAGGTTTCAGGCGCTGCAGGGTTTCTTCGATCGCATGCAGATCGCGCACGCGAACGCTGGAGGCATAGCGCGCGTCGCCTTGCAGCGGCTGGCCGTTGGCATCGAAGAAGTTCAAGGTGGCGCCAACGCCCAATGCTTCGCCGATATTGCGCGCCATCGGCTGTTGCGCGGAGCCGTTCCATTGCACCCAGTCGAAGGTCCACATGTCCCAAAGCTGTGGATAATCCACGGGGGCGTTGGCGATGCGATAGTTGACCGGCGAAATGGCGTCGCCGAACGTCGCATTGGCAATTCTTCCAAAGGCATCGGTGCGGCCAGGGCCTTCCTCGGTGGGGTATAGGCCGCGATGGGTATCGTTCCAGGCAACTTTGATGAAAGTGTTCAGTGACTTTTTGAAGTCCGCACGCAGCTGTTTATGCGCCGCATCATAGTTTTCGCCCAGTACCTGACGGGCGAAACGTTCGAACTTCCAAGGGTTGTAGTACGTAGACGTCAGGCTGGCGACCAATGCCTGTCCGAAACTGCCGCCGCGCAGGGTAGGAACGCTGGAAGGCATAACATGCTGCGCCGAGCCGCCATCGATGCGCACCGACTGGCCGTTGAAGCGCAGTTCACCGGTGTGGCAAGCGGCGCAAGTTATGTCCAGATATTGCTCCGGGCTCCCGGGGTTCCGGTGCCGGGCGAAGCCTACGGGCAAGTTGCCGGGATTGTTCGGCGTGGCTTTTTGCTGGGGATCAATCAAAAAACCGAAGCGAGCGAGGTACTCGGGGGAGGCGAAACGCTGTTGCGAGAACGGCAGCTCCAAGGCCTGAAACCACTCGTAGCGCAGGCCTTTGACCTGTGTGCCTTGAGGCGTGAAGTAATAGGTTTGTCGCTCTTCTTCCGTCCACTGGTTCAGGTAATGCACCTGCTGCGCAGGCGTATAGAAGGGGAGTTTCGGGTTGGCGACGTAGTACAGGAGCACGCTCAGGCCAGCCGCCAACAGAACAATGACCACAACCAGCAAGCGGTAGAGTAGGCGCAAGATGAACGTCCTTGTCGATTTATTCCTCCGTTATGCCTGAGTGGCCAATTAGCGGCAAGAGGCCATTACGCCAGATGTCGTGAGGGCAAAACTGCCTCCTTCAGATCAATCTGACAGAAGTTTCATCATCCTCATCTGCAAATGCGTTTAAACACCTGAACTTATCGGAAAACTCTGGCTCTCATGCCGGTAGCCATTGGTCGTGGCGGCCTGATAAGCTCGCGGCTTTACTCGATTGCCCTTTCGGCGCATGAACAAGGAAATAGCATGAAACAGCATCGGTTGGCGGCGGCGGTTGCCCTGGTTAGCCTGGTACTTGCGGGTTGCGACTCGCAGACCAGCGTAGAGCTGAAAACCCCGGCGCAAAAAGCTTCCTACGGCATTGGCCTGAACATGGGCAAGAGCCTGGCTCAGGAAGGCATGGATGACCTGGATTCCAAAGCCGTAGCCCAGGGCATCGAAGATGCCGTCGGCAAAAAAGAACAGAAGCTCAAAGACGAAGAATTGGTTGAAGCGTTCGCCGCACTGCAAAAGCGTGCCGAAGAACGTATGGCCAAGATGAGCGAAGAGTCGGCAGCTGCCGGCAAGAAGTTCCTCGAAGAAAACGCCAAGAAAGCTGGCGTAGTGACCACCGCTTCGGGCTTGCAGTACGAAGTGGAAAAGAAAGCCGATGGCGCTCAGCCTAAGCCGACTGATGTAGTGACCGTTCACTACACCGGCAAGCTGACCAATGGCACCGTATTCGACAGCTCCGTCGAGCGCGGCAGCCCGATCGATCTGCCGGTCAGCGGTGTGATCCCGGGTTGGGTCGAAGGTCTGCAACTGATGCACGTTGGCGAGAAGTACAAGTTGTACATTCCTAGCGAACTGGCTTACGGCGCTCAGAGCCCAAGCCCGGCCATCCCAGCCAACTCGGTGCTGGTATTCGACCTGGAACTGCTGGCGATCAAAGATCCGGCAAAAGAAGGCGCAGCCAAGTAATTCGGCGCCTGTTTCAAAAACAACGCCTCGCTTATGCGGGGCGTTGTTGCATCTGGCATCTGGTGTGGGTAAACAAAGCGAACAGATGCTGTAGGCTGGAGTCATAGCCAATGTAGGACCGCTGCTAACCGCGCGGGACCTTCAAGTCAATGAAATATTGGGTTTTTTTCGATGAGTAAAAAACGCCCGATCTGAGCGCAGCCCTTGTATTTCGGGGCTCTCAGCCGTGAAAAGCAGGTCTGTTCACAAGGTTATCCACAATTTGTGTGGATAACATTTGCGTGGGAGGAATGATGAAAGCACCCTGGAGTTTCGCTCGTTTCTTGCCACTGGCCGGACGCTTGATTGCTCGTGGGCGTTTGCCGACCTTGTTGTTCGCGGTGGCCAGCAAAGGTGCCAGCCAAGGCAACCGGTTGGGCAAGCTCAAGGACGATTTACGCCTGTTGCAGGCACTTTGCCTGGCGTACTGGCGCGGCGAGTACCGAGCCATCAGTCCAAAAGCGTTGGTTTCGGTGGTGGCCGGCTTGATGTACTTCCTCAGCCCGGTGGATGCGATTCCGGATTTTCTGCCGCTGTTCGGCATGATCGACGACATCGCCGTACTCGCCTGGCTGATGAAAGTCCTCGACGATGAGCTCAATGCGTTCCGTGCCTGGCGCAAACGCCAAGTGCCGGAGAAGCTTGCAGTGGTCGAGCGTCTGCCTGATTCGCCGGAGCAACTTCACCTTCAGGGCCCTAAAAAATAGCGCCTCGATTCAGTCTCATCCTCAGATAGATACCCCCCGCGACCTTAGCCGCTGTTAGGATTACACTTCTAGGGAAAAGTGCCGACTCGCTAAGTGTTGTTGTCCTACGGGGTAGTCATGGATATTCAGATAATTACACGCGAAGGCGAGCCCGAATACGCGGTTCTGCCATGGGCTCAGTATCAGGCTCTTCTGAAAGCGGCAGGCATCAATGAAGCACCGTCGCGTGCGGCCCCGGCGCCGTCAGCGACAACCCAGGACCCGATTCTTCCAGGTCTTGATCAACTACGCAGTTTGCGCGAAGGGAAGGGCATCGCCATCGAGGCGCTGGCCCGCACGGTAGGCATCAGCCCGTCTTATCTGGCCATGATCGAAAGTGGCGAGCGTCTGCCCGACGCCGCAATTCGCCGCAGTCTGGCCTGGGAGTTGACGGTGCCAGGGTGGAGGGATGAATCGTGAGCGTACGCATCAGTCGTCAACACTGGGACGGATTGCTGGGCGAACTGGATCAAGCGCGTCGTCAGCGTCACTTGCTGACTTATCGGGCATTGCTGGAGCGCTTGCAGTTGCCGACGCCCGCCATGCAAACCCTGACCGCGGCGCTTGAACACCTGGCCGCGCTGGACGCCAAGGCCGAGCAACCGTTGCGCAGTTCGCTGGTGATCAGCCAGGGTGCCAGTCGTTTGCCTCGCACTGGATTCTTTGAATGTGTCGAGCGGCTGGGGCGCTTTTCCGGGCCATCCGATGGCGTTGCTGCCGCGTCGTGGCACGCCTCGGAAGTGGTGCGCGTTTTCGAATACGAGTACCCGGAATCGGCGGAAGCCTGAGTGTTTCTTCGACTCAAGGCGCGGGTCGGTTACTGGCTGGCGCGCAGGCTGTTTCACTGGTCATGGTTCGTGCGCCAACCGCGCGGCTGGAAGTGGCTCGAAGGCCAGTTCGCCCGCATGGCGAACCTGGGCGATGTCGGCGCCCAGAGCTTCTACGGGCACATCCTGACCTTCCGCGGCGTCGGTCTGGGGGCTCGCGAAGAAGGTGTGCGCTTGCTGCGTCTGGCGGCACTGGCCGGGGATGGCAAAGCGGCCTATCAGGTGGGCGTGCTCAGTCTCGCCGGCACGCCGAGCAAAGCGCCGGATCCAGCAGAGGCGGCGCGCTTCTGGGGCATTGCCGTGAAGGCCGGGCATCCGCTGGCAGAGATCAAGTTGAAGGAGCTGGTCTCCCGCGACTCTTTGAAGTGAACGAGACTTTTCAATTGAAAAACGTGGCGTAGGGACTGATCCCTACGCCACGTTTTCGTTTTAGCGAATCGCCCTACATCAACATCATCCTTCCCTGACTTCTTTCCTCGCTGAACCCCCGCAAAGTCCATTGCGCCCAATTTCCTGCGCGAAGGATTGCTTATGTTCGACCCGGTTTTTTATGTGGCCCCTGACATTTCGGTGGGTTGATGGAGCACATCGCCCGCATCGAGCACGAGCTCGACAGCTTCCCGGACACCCTGACGCTCTATCGCCAACAGCTCAAACGCTGGTTCATTCACGCCGCTGACAAGGTCAGCCACGCCACCGACATGCCATCGCTAATGGGCATGGAACGGGTCATCAAACTGGGCAACACCAGCACGGTAGTCAGCACCGGTGACGATGACTTCATGTCGACGGTTGCGCAGTGTCCGCAGGGCGGGGTTCTGCAGATCGAGAGCCAGTTCGAATCGGTGCATGACATTCCTCTGGGGGGCATTGAGGTCGATGTGATTGCGGTCGAGGACGGCAAGTCGACCACGATCACCCTCGATGAAAACGGCAAGGGGCAGTTCCAGGGCGAGGCGGGCAAGTTCTACCGCGTGCGGGTCCAGAGTGAAGTGACGCCGCAGCAGGTCGATGCGCTTTTTACTGCGTACGACGGCCTCGGCAATGCACTGGAAACGTGGCTGCGTAAAGAGTGGGAAGGGTACAAACCGCAATGGTCGAACTCGCCTCTGACTGCCGTAGGCAACGGCTTATTGGCCGGCAGTTGGGCCGCGATAGAAGGGGTGTGGGACAGCATCAATCTGCTGTCGGAGATACTTCAGGATCCGGGCAAATTTGTTGAGCGACTGGGCGCTGGCGTCGAGCGCTTGAAGGCGTTGGCCGAAAAAACGCCGCAGACGATGGCAAAAATCCAGCTGCTGGCCAGTGATGAAGCAGCGCTGTGTTTGCTGTTGCGCACGGCCAGTCTCTGGCTGGAAATGCTCCCGCCCAGCGCCATCGCCGGGAACACCGCTGAAGCGCTGTCGAAAGTCGTGGTCGAGTTGCTGATCGACATCCTGATCGCCGTTGTCCTGACCTTCGCCACGGCAGGGGCAGGTGTTGCCTATCTGGCGATGCGTTTAGCCGGGCGTGGCGCACAGCTGATCGGTGCGGTGACGCGGCTGGTCAATGCGTTGTTCAAGATCCTGGATAGCTTCAGCGGTTACGTCGACCGCTACAAGAAACTCGCTGCGCGGGGTGCCACGGCGGGGCTGAAAAAAGGCCGGATGCAGCTGCGTTGGAATGCTCGCCAAAACAGCGCAGTGAAAAAGCACGAACCCTTCGACGACGCCCCGGCCCAGGCCAAAAACCCCAACGGCGACAGCGCCGATTCAGCCGAGCGCACCGCCACCCACGGCTGCCCGGTGTCGCTGGTCACTGGCGAAGAACTGCTGACCCTCAGCGATGGTTTTCTGGATGGTTTGCTGCCATTCGAATTCACCCGCCTTTATCGCACCAGCGCCGTCGAACTCGACAGCGGCCTCGGTTTTGGCTGGAGCCATTCGCTGGCCCAGCGCCTGGAAATCGATGGCGAATCCGTGGTGTGGATCGACGCGGAAAACCGTCGCACACCGTTTCCGCTGCCGAGCCTGACGCGTCCGGCGATCCATAACAGTTTGTCGCGCGCGGCGATTTATCTGGGCGATGCGGCGGAAGAGTTGATTGTTGCGTTGGCGGGTGAATCGGCGCGGTTTTATCACTTTCGTGATGGCGGCCTGAGCGCGATCAGCGATGCCTACGACAATCGTCTGGGCGTACAGCGCGACGTGTCTGGACGCATTCAACGGCTCGATAACGGCGCCGGTCGCTGCCTGTTTTTGCGCTACGACCGCCAGCACCTGATCGCGGTCGACTATCAGCGTTTCCACCCGACCGACGAGGGCTGGCGCACCGAGCAGACACTGGTGACTTATCGCTACGACGCCCGCTGGCGGCTGATCGAAGCGAGTAATGCGGCGGGCGAAAGTGAGCGCTACGACTACGACGAACAGCACGTCATTTTGCAGCGGCAACTGGCCGGTGGCGCGAGTTTTTACTGGGAGTGGGAACGCAGCGGTAAAGCGGTGCGCTGTGCCCGGCACTGGGCCTCGTTTGCGCAGATGGACACCCGTTATCGCTGGGACGACGACGGCAGCGTGTTGCTCAAGCACGCTGATGGCAGCGAAGAAACCTACGTCCACGATGACCGGGCGCGGTTGGTGCGGCGGGTCGCGGCCGACGGTGGCGAGCAGCGCAAGGCCTATGACGCCCAGGGCCGTTTGATCGCCGAGCAGGACGCGCTCGGTGCCGTCACCGAATACCGCTACGACGAACTCGGGCGCTTGATCGCGCTGATTCCGCCGGAAGACGAGCCGACGTCCTACGAGTATCGCAACGGTTTCCTGCACGCCCGTTATCGCGGCCGGGCCAAGTGGACCTACCAGCGTAATGCCCAGGGCGATGTCACCTGGCTGATCGATCCCGACGACCAGAGCACCTATCACGAGTACGACGCTCAGGGCCGGTTGCTGGCGATTCGTTATCCGGACCACAGCCGCCATCTGTTTGAGTGGAACGGCCTTGGACAACTGCTCGCGGAAACCTTGCCCGACGGTGGGCGGCGGCAGTTTTCCTACGATGCGCTTGGGCGGCGGATTACGTTTCAGGACGAACACGGCGCTGTCAGCCGTTATCAGTGGGACGCGCTTGGACGTCTACTGCAAAGCACGCTGCCGAGCGGGGCCAGTCGTCGTTTCAGCTACAACGCCTATGGCCAGGTTACCGCCGAAACCGATGAGCTGGGGCGGGTCACGCGTTTTGAATACGCTGACGATCTGCACCTGGTCAGCCGACGGATCAACCCTGACGGCAGCGAACTGAAGTACCGCTACGAGCATGCGCAGCTGCTGCTGACCGAGATCGAGAACGAGTCTGGCGAGCGCTATCGGCTGGACTACACGCCCAGCGGTTTGATTCAGGCAGAAACCGGTTTCGACGGTCGCCGTACGGCGTATGCCTACGACCTCAACGGCCAGTTGTTGGAGAAAACCGAGTTCGGCGATGACGGCTCGCAGCGCGTCACCGCTTACCTGCGTGATGCGGCCGGACGCCTGTTGGTCAAGACCCTGCCCGACGGGCTCAAGGTCGACTACCGCTACGACGGGCTGGGGCGGCTGGTCAGTGTCGACGACGGTCAGGATCATCCGCTGGAGTTCGAATACGACGCCCATGACCGGCTGATCACCGAGCATCAGGGCTGGGGCACGTTGCGTTATGGCTATGACGCCTGCGGCCAGCTCAAGCACCTGCGCTTGCCGGACAACAGTCGTCTTGAATATCACCGCGCGCAAGGTGGGTCGCTGACGGCGATCGACCTCAATGGTTCGCGGCTGACCGCCCACACCTTTGTCGGGGGCAGAGAACAACAACGCCAACAAGGCCTACTGCACAGCGACTTTGCCTACGACGACCAGGGCCGTTTGCAAGCCCACGCCGTCAGCCAACAGCAACGTCCACTGTATCGCCGCGATTATGCCTACAGCGCCAACGGCAACCTCGCACAGGTCAACGACACCCGTCACGGCGAACGCCGCTACCAGTACGACCCGCTCGACCGCCTGACCGGCGTGCGCCATGCCCGCGATCAAGACCCGGAGAACTTCAGCCACGACCCGGCCGGCAACCTGCTGATCCACGATCGCCCCGGCCCCTGGCACCTCAAGGGCAACCGCCTGCTGCGCCACGCCGACCGGCATTACGACTACGACGCCTACGGCAACCTGATCCGCGAACGCCGCGGCGAGACCGTCACCGCCTACACCTACGACAGCCAGCACCGCCTGATCCGCTTCACCGCGCCCGACGGCCAAGAAACGGCCTACCGCTACGACGCCTTCGGCCGGCGTATCGACAAAACCGTCGACGGCCAGACCACCGCGTTTTTCTGGCAAGGCGACCACCTCATCGCCGAAAGCAGCCCCGGGCACTACCGCGGCTACGTCTACGAACCCGGCAGCTTCCGCCCCTTGGCACTGCTGGACGGCCACGGCCCGAAAAACGCCTGCCCGTTCTACTACCACCTCGACCACCTCGGCACCCCGCAGGAACTGACCGACTACAGCGGCGAGATCGTCTGGTCAGCGAAGTACAGCGCCTACGGAAAACTCAGCCAGCTCAGCCACGGCGGCGGCGAACAGCTGGAACAACCGCTGCGATTTCAGGGGCAGTACTTCGATGCTGAGAGTGGGCTGCACTACAACCGCCATCGTTATTACCACCCGGATACGGGACGTTATCTGACGCCGGATCCGGTGAAGCTGGCGGGTGGGTTGAATGCCTACCGCTACACGCCGAACCCGACGGGGTGGGTGGATCCGCTGGGGTTGAGTGGGAATTGTCCAGGGGGGAATAGGCCGGGGTGTTCGGCGCCGGATGATGTTGTTGAGGTTAAGGTTGATGTGGGGGAGCCTGCACTACCGAAAATGTCGGCAGAGCAACGGCGGGCGAGGATTGATGAGCTAGCGGAGGAGAATGCTTATCGGCGTTTGGACGAGATGGAGAAAGCCACGCAAGGCGCACACTTTTTAGAGAAACATGGCAAACAAACCACGCTGGCCTCTCAGCAGGAACGTTCAATTACGGGAAGAAACCCAACAACTGGAAACATTGAGGTTTACACCAACGGGAGACGAGCAGGGCAGCCAAAAATACCCAGTGCGGCCACTCATTTTTTTAGTTATCGAGACCAGCTGAATGCCATACATCGTGCTCAGCTTATTTTCAGGCGAAATGGGCAAATGGCGTCGAAGGAACCGATGGATATGGGTAAGGTCGTTGGTGAGGGGTACAAAAGGGGGGGAGTAGTTTACGGACAGCAAACACATGCGATAGTAATCCTTGATGGTGTAGCTCAGCCGATAACCTCTTATACGGAATTTATGGAATGAAACGTAAGCCTGAATATTTTGTTCTGCGTGGTCTGCTCTTTCTATTTGATATAGAAAATACTCACAACGATGCTCGTGAAAAGATCATTGTCTCTAAGAATGTCAATGACAAGGAAGAGCTTGCTGAATTGTTCGATATTCTTATGAGGCCTGAGTTTCTTTCTTATAATTTTCAGGAGCGCGAGTGGTGTATTGACACTCTGAAATACTACTTGGAGGTTGGTGACAGTTTTGATGCTGTATTCACAAAAATTACAACCTATTTTGATGATGATGTAGAGGATCAACGTCAGTTTATGCAGGTTTTATTAAGTTGCTTATTGAAGTATCACAACGAAGACCCAAAGGCGGGGTAAAGCCGAAACAGTTAGACTGATTGAGCTAGTCATTTCGCGGGGGAGTTGTGGTGTTCGGAAAATCAGCGTTGGCCTATGACCTGAGGTGAATGAAGGTCAGGGGCAGTGAGGCTATCAATCACATGCACGCTATACCCCGGCACATTCTTCGCGTGGTGTTTAGCCTGTGAGGCCATTTCTGCCAACTGGCTGGCATCGATTTCCCCGCAGGCCTCGGGGTGCAGGTGCACCACGCCGATGGACAGCGACAGCAGCGGGAACTCCTGGCGCATACCTTGGCGGTTGGGGGCGATGAAGCAGCCGGCTTCGAGGTGTTCGGGACGGTAGAAGCGGCGGCACTGGCTCTGGAAGTCGTCCAATAGCTGATTCAGACGTTTACCCCAGTCTTCCGGGCCGAGCACCAGCAGGAAATCATCACCGCCGATGTGGCCAACGAAGTCGCGGGAGGGGTCGACGCGGTCGTTCAGGCATTGCGCCAGGCACAGCAAGACTTCATCACCCCGACCGTAGCCGTAGATGTCGTTGAAGGGTTTGAAGCTGTCGATGTCGACGTAGCAAATTACCGATTCGCGCTTCTGCTGCAACAGCCGCGTGAGGCATTGCTGGATCGGTACGTTGCCCGGCAACAGGGTCAGCGGGTTGGCGTAGCGGGCCTGTTGGATTTTCAGCTCAGTGATGAGCTTGAGCACATCGATCACCCGCCCCAGGCCCAGGTAGCCGCCGTTGAGGGTGATGATGAAATCTTCTTCAATGCGTTGCCGGGCGCGGCTGGTGATCAAGCGGCTGACCTGTTGCAGCGATTGGCTCATCTCCACAGCCAGAAAGTCATCGTTCATCAAACGGCTGATGGGTTTGCGGGCGAACAGGTCAGTGGCAAACGGCTTGAGCAGCGCGTCGGAGAGCGAATGCCGGTGGACGATGCCACAGGGCTGGCCGCGTTCATCCAGCACCGCCAGTGAGTTGAGGTTGGCCTGGCGGCGGAAGGCTTCGAGTACCGTGGCGGTGGGGGTATCGCGGTCCACGGCCGGCTGGTCGTTGAGCAGGGCACTGAGGTCGCTGGCTTCTTCGCTCAGCACCACGGCCGTGCTGTCCTGTCTTGGCATCAAGGTCCGGGCATCCTTGGGCGGATGCTCCTGCGGCCGGCAAAGCAGATAGCCCTGAACCAGATCGACGCCCATCTCGGTCAATACCGCCAATTCTTCCGGCAGCTCTATACCTTCCGCGATCACCAGCGCCCGCGACGCCTTGGCAATTTGCAGGATCGAGCCCACGAATTCGCGCTTGAGGGCATCCTGATGAATGCCGTCGATGAAATGCCGGTCGATTTTCACGTAATCCGGTCGCAACTCCGACCACAGGCGCAAGCTTGAATAACCCGCTCCCAAGTCGTCCAGGGCAATCGAAAACCCCATCGCCCGATAGTGATGCAGCGCGGTTTGCAGCAACTGGAAGTCGTCGATCGGGGTTTGTTCAGTGAGTTCGATCACCACCTGGTTCGGCGGTATGCCGAAGTCCTGCAGCAGTTGCAGGGTACGGCCCGGTTGATGCGCGGCTTCGAGGAGGGATTCGGGCGACACATTGAGGAACAGCTTGCCGGGCAACTGCTGCTCGTTGAAACGTCGGCAAGCACTCTGCCGACAGGCGATTTCCAGTTCGCTCAAGCGTCCGGCCTGGCGGGCGACGGCGAACAATGTGATAGGGGAGTGCAGCGGGCTGTTGGAGGGGCCGCGACTGAGGGCTTCGTAGCCCAGAATCCGTCGCTCAGAGAGGCTGATGATGGGCTGGAACAGGCTGTGTAAACCGCCTTGAGTCAGAATTGAGCTCAATGCACTCAGCTGTTCGGTTGTGGTCATGGCGATCTCTGGCGATAAAAAAAGGGCTGGGTGGGCTCTCGATAAAGAGAGCACGCCCAGCCCTATATTTCACGACAGATTGATGACTGTATGATGACGCTCCGGGGAGCGTCAGCATTAAATTGCCATCAATTGCGGATAAACACTCAGTGTTTGGCCACCGCGGTGTTGAGCTTGAGGTAGTCCAGCAGGATGCGCCCGGTTTCGCTCAGGTAGGCATCGTCCTCCGGCTTGGTCTTGTCTTGCTCGGCCGCGATTGCATCTTCGTCTTCTTTCTTCAGCTCTTTGAGCGGTTCTTCGCCCTTGGCCTTGCGACGGATGTTTTCCATGGTCAGCTGCTTGGCTTCGATGTCGGCGTGTTGAGCGCGACGTTCGGCTTCGTTGAGGCTGACGGTTTTTTCGTTCATCAGCTTCTGGGCCAGGGCCAGCTTGTCACGGATGAACACGAACTCGGCGTCTTTGGCAGTACGCACGTCATGCTCGGACTTGAGCTGGGTGATGTACGGCTTGAACGGGTCGACCGCAGGCTTGATTGCTGCGCGGATGGTGTCCCACGGCATGGCTTCCGGCAGGGCGCTTTCGCCGATTTCCTTGGTGTCGATGATCGACGGGTAATCGATGTCCGGCAGTACGCCCTGATGCTGGGTGCTCTGGCCGGAAACCCGGTAGAACTTGGCCAGGGTCAGCTTCAGTTCGCCATGGTTGAGCGGCTGAATGGTCTGCACGGTGCCTTTGCCGAAGGTCTGGCCGCCGATGATCAGCGCGCGGTGGTAGTCCTGCATGGCGCCGGCAAAAATCTCCGAAGCCGAGGCAGACAAGCGGTTGACCAGCAACGCCATCGGGCCTTTGTAGAAGGCGCCCGGGTTCTCATCTTCCAGCACGTCAACCCGGCCATCGGCGTTACGCACCAGTACGGTCGGGCCTTTGTCGATGAACAGGCTGGTCAGCTCGGTGGCCTCTTGCAGGGAACCGCCGCCGTTGTTGCGCAGGTCGATGACCACGCCGTCGACTTTGTCTTTCTGCAGTTCGGTCAGCAGTTTCTTGACGTCGCGGGTGGTGCTCTTGTAGTCCGGGTCACCCGCACGGAACGCCTTGAAGTCCAGGTAGAAGGCCGGGATCTCGATGACGCCGAGCTTGTAGTCCTTGCCATCCTGCTTGAGGTTGAGGACCGATTTTTTCACGGCCTGGTCTTCAAGTTTCACCGCTTCACGGGTGATCGGCACGATTTTGCTGGTCTGGTCGTTCGGCGCATTGCTGGCCGGAATCACTTCCAGGCGCACCACGGTGCCTTTCGGACCGCGGATCAGCTTGACCACTTCGTCCAGGCGCCAGCCGACCACGTCGACCATTTCCTTGTTGCCTTGGGCCACGCCGATGATCTTGTCGGCCGGTGCCACCAGCTTGGTCTTGTCGGCAGGGCCTGCCGGGACCAGGCGCACGACTTTTACCTGGTCGTTGTCGCTCTGCAATACGGCGCCGATGCCCTCGAGGGACAGGCTCATGTTGATGTCGAAGTTTTCCGCGTTATCCGGCGACAGATAATTGGTGTGCGGGTCGTAGGACATGGCGAAGGTGTTGATGTACGCCTGGAAGATGTCTTCTGCGCGGGTCTGGTCCAGACGCGCCAACTGGTTCTTGTAGCGCTTGGTCAGGGTTTCCTTGATCTGCTTGGAATCCTTGCCGGCGATCTTCTGGCGCAGGACCTCGTCCTTGACGCGCTTGCGCCACAGGTCGTCAAGTTCTGCGTTGGACTTGAGCCAAGGAGCGTCCTTGCGATCGATCAGCAAGGTTTCCTTGGTGGTGAAGTCCATTTTGTCGACACCCTTGTTCAACTCGGCAAGCGCGAAGTCCAGACGCGCTTTGACGCGGTCCAGGTAGCGCTTGTAGATGGTGAACCCGGCGTTGAGGTCGCCGCTCTTGAGGAAGTCGTCGAACTGAGTCTTCCACTTGTCGAATTCGGCAATGTCGCTGGCCATGAAGTAGCTGCGCGACGGGTCGAGCAATTTCAGGTAGCTGTCGTAGATGATCACCGAGCGCGCATCGTCGAGCGGCGGTTTGCTGTAGTGGTGGCGCTTGAGCAGTTCCACGACATTCAGACTGGCGATGACTTCGTCACGATCAGGTTGAAGCTTGTCCCAGCTGTTGGCTGCGAAAGTATTGCCGGACATCGGCAGCAGGCCGATACCGATGAAAAGGGCGAGGGCAGTGCTGGGGAACAAACGCTTCATGTTGATTCGACGCGGGGACAATTGATAACGCATATTAGGCCGTCTTTGAAGTCGCCGGTTCCACAAGGGCCGGTCGCATAATGCAAAAAGCCCGGCGCTACAGCTTCGGGCTCAGTCCAGACTCACTATGGAGGCACTGTGAAAGCATTGCAAGGCGTTGACGGTCAAGTGGAGTGGGTTGAAGAGCCGAGTCCTACGTGTGATGTAGGACAAGTTCGCATTCGAGTGGCGGCAGCGGGTCTCAATCGCGCCGATTTATTACAGAAGGCAGGGCTATATCCGCCGCCACCGGGGGCCAGTCAGGTGCTGGGTCTAGAGTGTTCGGGAGTGATCAGCGAGGTCGGCCCGGGTTCGTCCTGGCAAGTCGGCGATCGGGTTTGCGCCTTGCTGGCCGGGGGTGGGATGGCCGAAGAGGTGGTTGTCGACGGACGGCACGTGCTGCCAGTACCCGACGAAATGTCGCTTGCGGAAGCGGCAGCGTTACCGGAAGTCTATGCCACGGTGTGGTTGAATTTATTTCAACTCGCTGCGCTCAAACCGGGTCAGAAAGTTCTTCTGCACGCCGGCGCAAGTGGAATCGGTTCAGCTGCCATTCAGCTGTGCAAGGCGTTCGGTAATCCGTGCTGGGTCAGTGTCGGGTCGGCCGAACGGTTGGCTTATTGCGAAAAACTCGGCGCCCAGGGCGGTGTGGTTCGCACCGGCGACCTGGAGAGTCTGAGTGACTTGGGACCGTTCGATGTCATCCTCGACCCGGTGGGCGGCAATTACGCGGCGCTGAACCTCAAGCTGACGGCGCTGGACGGCCGTTGGGTGCTGATTGGGTTGATGGGGGGCCGCGAAGCCAAGCTGGACCTTGCGCAAGTGCTGGCCAAGCGCGTGCAACTGTTGGGCTCGACCTTGCGCAGCCGCGATGATCAGTTCAAGGCGGATCTGTTCAGCGATCTGCGTCAGCACGTGTGGCCGTTGTTTACGGAAGGTCGATTGAGCCCGCAACTGGCCAAGGCCTTCCCGATCAAGGACGCCGAAGCGGCGTTTGCGGAGCTGGCGAGCAACACGGTGGCGGGGAAACTGGTGTTGGTGATTGATGCCAGCCTGACCTGATATCGGGTTGGCTTTGAAAAGATCGCAGCCTGCGGCAGCCCCTTCATGGAACGCGACCCCCTGTAGGAGCTGCCGCAGGCTGCGATCTTTTTCTTTTATTTCCAGAGATGGATCGGCCAGCCGGCCTTTTCCGCCTGCTCGCGGAGCACCGGGTCCGGGTTGACCACGTGTGGGTAATCCACCTTCAGCAACAACGGCAGGTCATTGCGTGAGTCGGAATAGAAACTCGCGCCCTCGAGATTTTCCTCTTCCGCATCCAGCCACTCCAGCAGCCGGGTGATCTTGCCTTCGCGGTAGGTCAGGGTGCCGACGGTTTTGCCGGTGTAAGTACCGCGATCCACTTCCAGTTCGATCCCGAGAATCTCGTCGATGCCCAAGCGCTCGGCAATCGGTGCGACCAGGTGTGTGCCCGACGCGGAGATCACCAGAATACGGTCACCGGCCTTGCGGTGCGCGGCGATGGTTTTGGTCGCGTCACTGAAGATGATCGGTTCGATGAAGTCTTCCACCCACGGGCCAACCAGATGCGTGACTTCTTCAGGCGTACGACCAATCAACGGCTCCAGGCTGAAGGCCATGTAGTCTTCCATCGCCAGGTGGCCACGGCCGTAGGCGTCCATCAGTTCCTTGTCGCGACGCAAGAACGATTCACCATCGACCCAGCCGAGGCGGACCATTTGTTCGCTCCACAGCGAGGCGCAGTCGCCGTGGATCAGGGTTTCGTCCAGATCAAAAATTGCCAGGGCCATCAGTGCAGTTCTCTCTTCAACGTCAGCAAGGTCATCAGGCTACCTCACACAGGGCCGTCGGATCGATGGAAAGCGCCAGGCGCTGACCATCGGGGTGCAGGTCGGAAGCCGAGCGGTTGAGCACATCCACCACCAGTTCTACGCCACGGGCTTCGATGCGATAGCGAATCACGTTGCCCAGCAGGCTGTGGCTGCGAATCTGTGCGTCGAGTTCACCGTTGAGGCTCAGTTCGATGGCTTCCGGGCGAATCGCAATCCGATGATTGATCGGCCGCTGCAACAGTTTCGTCGCACTCTCGGCGTCCAGCAGATTGTAGTTACCGATGAAGCCGGCGGCGAACACATCGACCGGTGCGGTATAGAGGGTTTCGGCATCGCCGCTTTGTACGATTTTTCCCTGATTCATCAGGAAAATTCGGTCAGACATGGTCAGGGCTTCTTCCTGATCGTGTGTGACGAAAATCGTGGTCAAGCCCAGTTCGCGCTGGATCTGACGGATCTGTTCGCGCAAGTGCTTGCGAATGCGTGCATCGAGGGCCGACAGCGGTTCATCCAGCAGCAACAGGCGAGGGCGGGTCACCAATGAGCGGGCAAGGGCCACGCGCTGGCATTGACCACCAGACAGTTGATGCGGATAACGTGCGGCAAAATCATTGAGCTCGACCAGTTTCAAGACTTCGGCGACGCGTTTGTGGCTCTCATCGGCGTTGACCTTTTGCATGCGTAAACCAAAGGCGACGTTCTGCTCCACGGTCATGTTGGGGAACAGCGCATAGCTCTGGAAGACCATGCCGATGCCGCGCTTTTGCGGGCTCAGCGGCACGATGTCGACGCCATCGAGGAGGATCTTGCCGCCATCCACCGGCGTCAGCCCGGCGATGCAGCGCAGCAGAGTGGATTTGCCGCAACCGGACGGGCCGAGCAGGGTGACGAATTCGCCTTTCTGGATTTCGCAATTGATGTCGCTGAACACCGTGGTGCCCGCGTAGTTTTTCTGAAGATGTTGGACGCTGACATAGCTCATTCGCTTTTGTCCCTGTTCAAGATGTTGGCAATCCAGGTCAAGACCAGCACAAAGAAGAAGTAGGAGATCACCAGCGCACTGGTGAAATGGCCGCTGCTGTTGCGCATGTTATTTAGGTAGACCTGCAGGGTTTCGTAGCGGGTGCCGACGAGGATGTTGGCGAAGACGAACTCACCGAACAGGAACGAGAACGACAGCAGCAACGCCACCATCAAGCCCTTGCGCAGGTTCGGCAGGACCACCAGGAACGCAGCCTGAAAGGTACTGGCGCCGAGCAGTTGCGCGGCGTCCATCAGGTCACGCAGGTTGATCGCTTGCAGGTTGTTGGTGATCGCCCGGTACATGAACGGCAGCGCTACGGTGAAGTAGCAACCGATCAGGATCCACGGCGTA
The DNA here is from genome assembly GCF_019145495.1 of Pseudomonas azerbaijanoccidentalis. Lineage (GTDB taxonomy): Bacteria > Pseudomonadota > Gammaproteobacteria > Pseudomonadales > Pseudomonadaceae > Aquipseudomonas > Aquipseudomonas azerbaijanoccidentalis. The sequence continues at coordinate 278,540 of NZ_JAHSTU010000003.1, forward strand.
CCGACCATCGCGAACGGCCCGGAACCGTAGAGCTGCAACAGCCCCACCGACGACACCACGGGCGGTACGGCGAAGGGCAGCAGGATCAGGATGTTCATCAGCGCATCGAGTTTCGGAAAGTGGTAATGCACCACGAACAGCAGCGGCAGAATCAGCACCACCGACAGGATCAATGCGCCAACACACACCAACAGCGATTGGCCGAAAGCGTTCAGGAAGCGCGGATCGCTCCACAGCTGTGCGTACCATTTGATGCTGAAACCGCTGGGCAGAATGGTTGCCGACCAGCTGCTGGAGATCGAGTAGATAAAAGTGCCGAGCAGCGGCAGCAACATAATGGCAAACAGCAGGTAAACCACCACGCGATGGTAGATGCCGGCGGGCCCCAATTCAGCGCGAGACATGGTAGCTCCTCTTCAACAGCAGTTGATGGACGATGGTCACCAGGGTCATCAATGCCACCAGTACCACGGCCAGGGCACTGGCCAGATTCGGGTCCAGGGAGATGTCGCCCGAGACCATCGCTGCAATCCGGATCGTCAGCACGTTGAAGTTGCCGGTGGTCAGGGCGTACACCGTGGCGTAGGCGCCGAGGGCGTTGGCCAGCAGAATCACGAAGGTGCCGAGCAGTGCCGGGGTCAGCACCGGCAAACCGATGTGCCGCCAGTACTGCCAGCCGTTGGCGCCGAGCAGCGCGGCGGACTCGCGCCAGTCTTCGCGCAGGGCGTCGAAGGCCGGGTACAGCAGCAGCACGCCGAGGGGAATCTGGAAGTAGGTGTAGAGAATGATCAACCCGGTTTTCGAGTACAGGTTGAAGTCCTGGATGATCCCGGCCTGCTTGAGCAGGATGGTGAAGCTGCCGTTGAAACCCAGCAAAATGATGAAGGCGAAGGCCAAAGGCACGCCGGAGAAGTTGCTGGTCATGTTGGCGAAAGCATTGACGAAGTTGCGCAGTTTCGAATCGACCCGGCGCAGGGAGTAGGCACCGAGCACGGCGATCACGATGCCGAATACGCTCGACCAGAAGCTGATTTCGAGGCTGTACTGGATCGCCTGGAGGTAGAACTTCGAGCTGAAGATTTTGGTGAAGTTGGCAATACCCCAGCCGAACTCTTCCGACTCGAGGCTGTTGATCATCACCCACACCAGCGGGGCGATTTCAAACACGATAAAGAACAGGGTGAAGGGCAACAGACACAAGGCTGCCAACCATTTGCCACGAGTCATGGAGGTCACTTGAGCAGCTCCCGGCACACGGGTTTGTCGTGGGGCACGCCCAGCAATTCGCAGACGGTGCCGCAGATCTCGGTCTGTTTTGGCGTGGCGGCGGCGTTCAGGCTGAAGGCGTCACCGAGCACGAACAGCGGGACTTCGCGTTCTTCCGGTAGCAAGCCGTTGTGGGAACGATCGTTGTTCATGCCGTGGTCGGCGGTGACCAGCACCTGGTAACCGGCGTCGAGCCAGCCTTGCAGGTAGTCGGCGAGGAAAATGTCGGCGAAGCGGGCGCTGTTGCGGTACTGCGGGGTGTCGAGGCCGTGCTTGTGCCCGGCGTCGTCGATGTTCATCGGGTGGATCAGCAGAAAATTCGGCGCATGACGCAGGCGCAGGTTTTCGGCGTCGGCGAACAGATGCGAATCAGGATAGTGGTCGCTCCAGTAGAAATGCCCGTGCTGGATCGGCAGGTCGGGGTTGTCGGTGTGGCGATCCCGGGCTGCCACGAACGGCGAGCGGTTATACAGCTCGCTGACCCAGTGATAAGCCGCCGCTGCGGTTTTCAGGCCGGCATCGGTGGCGTAGTGATAAATGCTGCGCTGATTGGACAGGCGCGAGACGTTGTTGTGGACGATGCCGCTGTCGATCGGCGTGACGCCGGTCAGGATGCATTCGTAAAGCGGGCGGGACAGGGCCGGCAACTCGCACTCAAGTTTGTAGAGCGCCGCGCGTCCTGCGCCGACGTAGGCCTGCAAGTGCCCCATGGCGTGCCGGGCGACTTCGTAGTTGAGGCCGTCGAGCACGACAAGGATGACGTTGTGCTTCATGGGGATGGGACTCCGCAAAACAGGAATTCGGAAATCTCGGGTTCGACTCAAACCCCTGTGGGAGTGAGCCTGCTCGCGATAGCGGTGAATCAGTCGCCATTAACATTGACTGACCCTCCGTCATCGCGAGCAGGCTCGCTCCCACATTGGATCTCCATTGGATTTCCAATGTGGGTGCCTAAAGCATCACTTCATTTCGACGATGACTTCTTCGTTCCACTTCTGCGGCAGGGCCTTGGAGGTTTTCTCCCATGCATCCGCGTCCTTGATCGGCGTGACCTTTTTGTACTGCTCGTTCGGCAGCAGCTTGGCTTTCACGTCATCCGGCAGCGTGATGTGCTCGGCGCGGATCGGACGGGCGTTGCCTTTTGCCAGGTTGATCTGGCCGGCGTCGCTGAAGATGTATTCGCGGGTCAGCTTGGCGGCGTTGGGGTTCTTGGCATATTTGTTGATGATGGTGGTGTAGCCGGAAATCACCGAACCGTCGGACGGGATCAGCACCACGTAATCATCCGGATTGGCCATCTTGGCCTTGTAGCTCAGGCCGTTGAAATCCCAGACCACGCCGACTTCGATTTCGCCTTTTTCCATGGCGCCAATGACCGGGTTGGACATCGACAGGCGACCCTGCTTGGCGATGTCGGCGAACAGCAACAGCGCAGGTTGCAGGTTTTTCTCGTCGCCACCGTTGGCCAGTGCCGCAGCCAGAACGCCGTTCGCCGCCTGGGCAGCGGTGCTGACGTCACCGATGGAAACCTTGTATTTGCCGGTCTTGAGGTCAGACCATTTGGTTGGCACTTCGGAACCGTGCAGCAGCTTTTTGTTGACGATGAAGGCGATGGTGCCGGTGTAGGCCAGTGCCCAGTTGCCGTCCTTGTCCTTGGCCCAGTCTGGAATCTGATCCCAGGTCGAAGGCTTGTACGGTTGCACCACGCCCTGCTTGACCGCGATTGGGCCGAAGGCGGCACCGACGTCGCCGATGTCGGCGCTGGCGTTGTCTTTTTCAGCGGCGAATTTGGCGATTTCCTGTGCCGAGCTCATGTCGGTGTCGATGTGTTTCAGGCCGTATTTCTTGGCCAGGTCTTCCCAGGTGCCTTTCCAGTTGGCCCAGTCATCGGGCATGCCGACGCTGTTGACTGCGCCTTCCGCTTTCGCAGCGGCTTCCAGGGTTTTCAAATCATCAGCCGCCATGGCGGCGGTGCACATGGCAATGGTCGAGCCTAACAGTGATGCCAGGAAAAACTGTTTCATTCCGAAGCTCCTTGGGTCGTGTTCAACGCTGCGATTGCGGTTTGTGTTGGTCTAGGTCAGCAATACCTGAGCCAATTTAAGGGGGCTGGATGACACTTTGATGTCGTTCGTCGCCCGACAGGCGTTTTGTTTGCCCGGTACTGACGGCTGCCAACTAAGCGTAGACCATAGTCAAAGGCCCGCTGCGTAAGGACTTGGCCGATGTATTGCACGGTTTTTAAATGACCGCAGGGATGACCGTCTGGAGACTTGTCATCTCTCAGTCATCTGCACTGCCTACGCTTGCAGGACGTTGATTGAGCCGATTTGCAGCGCGGTTCTGCCCCGAAACAGTGCTGGTCTAGTCCAGATAGGTAACGTTGATGCGTGATGAGGCAACAAAAGCGGTGACAGCGATTGGGCAGGTTCTTCAGGAGCAACTCGATCACGGGTTGCTGGCGCCCGGCAGCAAGCTACCGGCCGAGCGCAAGCTCAGTGAGTTGTTTGGCACTACGCGCATTACTGTGCGTGAGGCCTTATTGCAGTTGGAGGCTCAGGGGCAGATCTATCGCGAGGAGCGCCGAGGCTGGTTCGTCTCGCCACCACGCCTGGCCTACAACCTGATGCAGCGCAGCCACTTTCACGCGATGGTCAGTGCGCAAGGGCGGGTGCCGTCTACCGAAGTGATTTCGGCGCGCTTGCAGCCGGCGTCCGCGGCGGTGTGTGCCTGGTTGCAGCTGCCGGCACTGTCGAGCGTGATACAGATCTGCCGGTCGCGGCGCATCGACGGGCGTTTGGTCTTGTACGTGGAGCATTACCTGAACCCGCAATACTTTCCGGGGATTCTGGATTTTGATCTGAACCAGTCGATCACCGAGCTTTATGCCCGGCATTACGATTTGCACTATGGGCGGGTGCGCTTCGAGATTGTGCCGACGGCATTGTCGGTGGATGCCGCGGCGGCATTGCGGGTGTCGGTGGGCAGCCCCGGATTACGGATTGCCCGGGTCAACTATGACCAGCATGAACGGTTGATCGATTGTGACCTGGAGTTCTGGCGGCATGATGCGATTCATGTCGGCGTCGACGTCCTGTAGGAGCTGCCGCAGGCTGCGATCTTTTGACTCTGTTTTTAAAAAGATCAAAAGATCGCAGCCTGCGGCAGCTCCTACAGCGGCTGGTCTTTCTCCGGGCCACCACCGGCCGTGACGACCTGCACGCTCAAGCGCGGCGTCGCCAAATCCATCCCGGCCTCATCCAGATGCCGTTTCAGCGACAGATTGAACGCCCGGGAAACCTCCCACTGTTTAATCGGTGCGGTCTTGAACCGCGCGCGCAGGATCGCATTGCCTGACTCGAAGCTTTCAACGCCCTGAAATTCCAGCGGCGACCAGATATTGCGTCGTTGCAGCGGGTCGGTGCGCATTTTCTGGCCGACTTCGCGCATCAACTTGATCGCGCTGTCGATGTCCATGCTCGCAGGCACCGCCACCCGGAAAATCGCGTAGCCGAATTCCCGGGAATAGTTCTTGATGCTTTTGATTTCGCTGAACGGGATGGTGTGGACGATGCCGTCGATGTCCCGCAGACGCACTGTGCGAATGGTCAGGCCTTCAACGGTGCCGAGGTGGCCGCCGACGTCGACGTAGTCGTCGATGGCCAGGGAGTCTTCGATGATGATGAACAGGCCGGTGATCAAGTCGGCTACCAGCGACTGCGCACCAAAGCCGATGGCCAGGCCGATGACACCGGCACCGGCCAGCAGTGGCGTGACATTCATGCCCATGTTGGCCAGGGCGACGATCAGCGCAATGATGAAGATCGCCACGAACAGCACGTTGCGAATCAGCGGCATCATCGTTTGCGCGCGGGCGTTGGCCAGGCCTTTGCGCGAGCGGGTGAGGGCGTGGTGCACGGCGGTGTCGCTGAGGATCCAGATCAGCCAGGCAAAAATCAATGTGCCGGCGAGGCTGAACAGTTTGACGCTGACCTCATGACCTTCGCCTTCGGTGAACGCAATCAGCGACATGCCCCAGACCCGCAGGCCGAGTTCGATGAAGGCCAGCCATACCAGCAGATGGGCGAGGGTGTAGAAGAAGCTCTTCAGGCGCTCCGAATACAGGGCGTGGCGTTTGACTCCGCGTTGCGGTTTGAGTGAATGGCGGCGTACCAGTCCGTTGATCACCATGCACAACACCAGAAGCACCGTGCAGATCAGCGACTGGCGCAACGCTGTGCTGGTATCGCCCGCCGAGACGAATGTGGCGAACAGCGAAATGCCCACCAGCACCAGCGCCGGGACGTACCAGAAGGTGCCGAGGATTTCGATGGTGTCGCTGAGGGCGCGGCGGGTCAGGCGGCGCGACAGCGGTTGGTTGCGAATCAGGTGTGCAATCGGGCGGCGGAATCGCAGGATGAACAAGCCGGTGGACAACGCCGCCAGGACGTTGGCCACTGTCGCGGCGGTGTGCGCCAGATGCACACCGAGGCTTTCGATCAAGCGCGGATCGTTCAAGGCTTCACCAAAAGCGGCGAAGCTGCCGATCAGCCACAGCGGACGAAACGCCTGATGTCGCAAGATGTACAAGGCGCGGTGGCGGTGCGGGCCGTCGAGCAGGGAAAAGGCGATCACGCAGATGGCAGAGAAACAGGTACCGACCACCAGCGCATAGGCCAGCACCATGGCCAGGCTTTTGCCCAACGACGACGGCAGGGCGTAGCTCATGTAGACCGTGATGACCAAGGCAATCAGCCATGGCCCGAGCTTGCGCAACGCGAAGCGCAACATGTCCAGGGCCCTGGGGTGTTGCGGCAGTTCTTCGGTCAGCCCGAAACGCATGCGCACCCGGTGGCTGATCCAGATCAGCGCCGCGGCCAGCAGGCTCCAGACCATCAGAATCACGGCGAACGCGAAGATGATCGGCAGCCATTCGTTGGCCGGCAGTATCAGTGCTGTGAGTTCGTCCTTGGCCTGGTCGAACTCGTTGGACCAGCGCGTAAGCGGGCTGTCGGGACCGGAAAACTGTTTTTCGAAGCTGGCGAGCGTGCCGCCAATCAAGCCCAGAACACCTTCCTCGGTGACCGGTTGCGCCTTTTTCGTGGCGTCGCGCAGCTTCTTCAGGTCCGCCAGCAACTTGGTTCGTTGCTGATCGTTTTCCAGGGACTTGATTACTTCATCCAGCGATTGCCCCAGTGGCTCTTGCGCCTCTGGTTGGGTTTTCGATGAGCTGTTGAGCAGGCTCGGCAAACCGACCGCCTGGGCAGGTGCCATCGGCAGCAGCGTCATCAGGCAGACGAGGAACAAGCACGGAAGGGCGAAAAGACGAGCGAACACTAGGCGGTCAACCTCGGAGTGAGCGGGTCGACCGAGTGTACGAGCCCGTTAAATTCAAAGCGAGTTCGGTGAGGATTTATTCGTTGAGTTTGGCGAGGATCTTGAAGATCACCGTGGCGAGGATCAGCAGCATGCCGAGCCACATGGCAAGTACGCCAGCGTTTTTGTCACGGAAGTTGAAGCCGATAGCCAGCATGAACATCCCGATAAGAATGGGGATCAGCATGGCGTGGAACGAGGACATCGTGATCATGGCGACTGCCTTGTCGAAAGGGATAATGAAAGTCTAGGTGGCTTTTGGAGGTGCGTAGGAGCTGCCGAAGGTTGCGATCTTTTGATTTTGATCGTTGGCAATTGCGCCTCACATCAGAATCAAGGTCAAAAGATCGCAGCCTTCGGCAGCTCCTACAGGGTTTACGGTAGTTCGCGGCAGGCGTAAAACGCGCTCAGCACCTTGACCAAGTGCGCCAGATCGTGGCTGCCGCACAGTTCGCGGATCGAGTGCATGGCGAACGTCGGCAGGCCGATGTCCACGGTGCGCACGCCCAAGTGGCTGGCGGTAATCGGGCCGATGGTCGAGCCACAGCCCATGTCACTGCGCACCACGAAACTCTGCACCGGCACTTCTTCGGCCATGCACAGGTGACGGAAGAACCCGGCGGTTTCGCTGTTGGTGGCGTAGCGCTGGTTGCTGTTGACCTTGATCACCGGGCCGGCGTTGAGTTTCGGGCCGTGGTTGGCATCGTGCTTGTCGGCGTAGTTGGGGTGCACGCCGTGGGCGTTGTCGGCCGAGACCAGCAGGGATTTCTGAATGGTGCGTACGAATTCATCACCCTCGGGCAACAAGCGACGCAGCGTTTGTTCGAGCATCGGGCCGTCGGCGCCGCAGGCCGAGCACGAACCTACTTCTTCGTGATCGTTGCAAACCAGTACGCAGGTTTCATCGGTGTCGGCAGTCAGCAGCGCTTGCAGGCCGGCGTAGCACGACAGCAGGTTGTCCAGGCGCGCGCCGGCAATGAAATCACCGTGCAGGCCAATGACGGCGGCGCTTTGGGTGTCGTAGAAACTCAGCTCATAGTCGAGCACCACATCCGCGTTCAAACCGTGTTCGCGGGCGAGTTGGTCGGTGATCACGGCGCGGAAGTCCACGCGCTCGTCACCGGCAAATTGCGCCAGCACGGGCGGCAACTCGGTCTGGGCGTTGATCGCCCAACCCATGTTGGCTTCACGATTGAGGTGGATGGCCAGGTTTGGAATGATCGCGATCGGTGCCTTGAAATCGATCAGCTGGCTCTCGACCTTGCCGTCACGGCGGAAGGTTACGCGGCCGGCCAGGGACAGGTCGCGGTCGAACCACGGCGCCAGCAGTGCGCCGCCATAGACTTCGACACCCAGCTGCCAGAAGCCCTGGCGTTGCAGTTCCGGTTGCGGCTTGACCCGCAGGCACGGGCTGTCGGTGTGGGCGCCGACCAGGCGAATACCGCCGTGCAGCGGCGAGTGGCGGCCCATTTTGATCGCGACGATCGAAGAGTCGTTACGGGTGACGTAGTAGCGGCCATTGGCTTCGGTGGCCCATGGTTCACGCTCGTCGAGGCGTTGATAGCCCGCCGCTTCCAGTCGCTGAACAAGGCTGGCAGTGGCATGGAACGGGGTAGGGGAGGCCTTGAGGAAGTCGATCAGGCCTTGGTTCAACTCTTCGCGCATAAGTAGCTCCAGACAGCAATGGCGCCAGTTTAACGTATTGGCTCACGGCATTGCAGACACAATGCCGTTTGGCGCGCGCCTGGAGTCAGCCGGTGATCAGCGTGCCGTTGAGAAACACTTCGCGACGTTGCTTGCGGCCCACATATTCGTGCTTGCTCGCAAAATAGACATCATCGAATTTTTTTCGGGAGATGCCCGGAAATTGTCCGACGTATTCATACACCAACCGATCGTAATCGGCTTCGGTGATGAGTTTGTAGATGTCCCGGCGGTAGAAAAAGCCCAACTGGAAACCGAGCGTTTCGCTCAGGTGAGCCGTCTGTCCGGCGAAGCAGTTTTCGAAGTCGATGGCTTTGAGCGGTTTGTGCGACGTTTCTGGAATCATGATGTTGCCGATCCAGAAATCCATGTGCGTGATGTTCTTGCGAGCCAGGGAACTCAGTAGGTCGAACGCATCGAGAATGAAGGATTCGACTTTGTCCGGGTTACGTTTGAGCCACCGCACGCCGTCGATATGATCATCGAGCAAGCGCGTGATGATGAAATATTCCTGGGTCAGCCCCAGTCGATCCCGCGTGTATCCAAAACCTTGCAACGGCGGCATTCGTACACCCCGGCGTTGCGCTTCGAGGGTGTTTTTCAGCTCTTCGAGGGGCCAGTCGAATCGTCCGTTGCGCTGGGGTTTGCCCAGGGTTACCCGCACTTTCGCCTTGAAGGTATCCAGTGGCTGGACCTTGGCAAACAGTGGCGTAGTTCCCGCAGCCAACGGTGCGCTGGCACGGGTGAGTTTGCGCGAGCGGCGCTTCTCAATGAGCTTTTCCAGGGCCTGACGTGCTTCGACGCTAGGCTGTTCCGACAGATGCAGGGTGGTGTTGCCGAAGACAAAGGTGATGGGGTAGTCGCATTGAAGCGCTTTACTGCTGAGCACGAGGGCATCCTGCCTACTATCAAAGTGCTAGCATTTTACGTTTTTTTACAAATTTATGACAATATTTTCACGCCATTTTTATGTCGTATTATTTGTAACGAGAAATAAAAAAACCCTTCAGTCGAAGGGCTTTTGATGAATGCCACACGCTTGTCAAAAGGGTGCGGGGCACTCGAAGCGCAGACGCTCACCACTTTGCGGGTGAGTGAAACTCAGCATGCTGGCGTGCAAGCACAGGCGTGGCCACGCGGCCAGCGCTTGCTCGTGAGCGTAGAGCCCATCGCCCAGCAAGGGGTGACCGATCGACAGCATGTGCACGCGCAACTGGTGCGAGCGCCCGGTGATCGGCGTGAGTTCCACGCGGCACCAGTCGCCACAGCGTTCCAGCACACGCCAGAAGGTCAGCGCGTTTTTACCGAACTCATGGTCGACCACATGGCGAGGCTTTGTCGGTGGGTCGTAGCGCAGCGGCAAATCAATGCTGCCACTGTCGAGCTCGGGTTGGCCCCAGCACAGGGCGGTGTAGGCTTTTTCGGTTTCGCGGTCGTGAAATTGTCGGGACAGTTCACGGTGCGTATCGGGATCGCGAGCCAGCAGGATGATGCCGGAGGTCTCCCAGTCCAGGCGATGGACGATACGGGCTTCCGGGTAACCGTTTTCCTGCAGGCGGGTGATCAGGCAGTCCTTGTTGTCTTCGGCCCGGCCGGGGACAGAGAGCAACAAGGTCGGTTTGTTCACCACCAATACGGCGGCGTCCTGATGAATGATGTGGACGTTGGACAGCGGCATTAAAACAGCCTCGTAACAAACGCCAACGGCGGTTCAGGCCCCCCGCAGTCGCGCGTGGGGCCTGAACCGCCGTGGCTCCAGCCGGATCGACTCAGCGATCTGGCAGGGTGATATTGAGTTCCAGAATCGAGCAGCTGCCCTGGCTTTCCAGTGCGACGTGCACGTCATCGGACCCGATATTGACGTACTTGCGAATCACCTCGACCAGTTCCTTCTGCAAGGCTGGCAGGTAGTCCGGGGTACTGCGTTGGCCGCGTTCGTGCGCCACGATGATCTGTAGACGCTCTTTCGCTACCGACGCGGTGCTTTGCTTTTTGTTGGCACGAAAGAAGTCAAAAAGGTTCATTGCTTAGTTGCCTCCAAACAGGCGCTCGAAGAATCCCTTCTTCTGTACATCGAGGAATCGATGATCCACGGTCTTGCCCAGCAGGCGATCTACGGTATCGCTGTAGGCCTGGCCGGCATCGCTCTGGTCGTCGAGGATCACGGGAACGCCCTGGTTGGATGCCTTGAGCACCGCCTGGGATTCCGGGATCACGCCGAGCAGGGTCACCGAGAGGATCTCCTTGACGTCTTCTACGCCGAGCATTTCGCCTTTGCTCACACGTTCCGGGTGATAACGGGTAATCAGCAGGTGTTCCTTGATCGGGTCTTCGCCACGTTCGGCGCGACGGGACTTGCTGGCCAGCAGGCCGAGCATGCGATCGGAGTCACGTACCGAGGACACTTCCGGGTTGGTCACGACGATCGCTTCATCTGCGAAGTACATGGCCAGGTGGGCGCCTTTCTCGATACCTGCCGGGGAGTCGCAGACCACGAACTCAAAGTCTTCCTTGAGTTGCATCAGGACTTTTTCCACGCCTTCGACGGTCAGCGCGTCTTTGTCGCGGGTCTGGCTGGCGGCCAGTACGTAGAGGTTTTCCAGGCGCTTGTCTTTGATCAGGGCCTGTTGCAGGTTGGCTTCGCCGTTGACCACGTTGACGAAGTCATACACCACGCGGCGCTCGCAACCCATGATCAGGTCGAGGTTACGCAAGCCCACGTCGAAGTCGACGATCACTGTTTTGTGGCCGCGCAGAGCGAGGCCGGTACCGATAGCGGCGCTGGTGGTGGTCTTACCCACACCACCCTTGCCGGATGTAACCACGAGAATCTTGGCCAAGGTGTTTCACCCCTAAGGAAAAAGGACTTTTAGCCCCTGAAAAACATCTCCTGAAAACTACTGCAGTCGGACAGCCTTGGCTGGAATTCGGTTTTGAGCGGCGCTTACCCCCGGTAAACACTGCTTTTAGCCTTTTTCCTACTTCGTTTGAGCCGTTTTCGCTACGTTTTAGAGATGCTTGGAAAATGCGGCAGTATCCGTTAAAGCCGAATGATGTTCAACACATCGCCCGACAGGCTGACCTGCACGCCCGAACCCCACAACGGGTCGCGGCGCAGATCTTCGGACACCTTGTAATGTCCTGCGATGGAGACCAGTTCAGCGCTCATCTGCTGACAGAAAATCCTGGCTTTCGTGTCGCCCTTGACGCCGGCCAACACTCGACCTCGCATGGGGCCGTATACATGGATGTTGCCATCGGCGAGAAGTTCCGCCCCCGGGCTGACCGAGGAGATCACCACCAAATCGCTGCCTTGTGCATATATCTGCTGGCCACCACGTACTGGCGACGTAATTATTTTGGTCGGCTTGATCGTCGGCTCCGGTGGTTTTTCCGGTTTTTTTGCGACCGCGCCTTCGTTCAAATCCAATGCACGCTCACGGGCGCCGGACGGCGGCAGCACCGGCAGGTCGACCGCGATGGCCGCCGCGATGTCTTCGATTCGGCTGGCTCGGATTGCCAGGGTGCGCAGGCCGTGCTGTCGGCAAACGCGCATCAGGCCCGGCAGATCCACCGCGCCTTCGCTGGCCGGGAGTTTGTCCAGGGCCAGTACCAGCGGCGCATTGCTGAAAAAACCAGGCGCCTGGGCAACTTTGGCGGCCAGTTGCCGGTCGAGGCTTTCGAGGTCGTTACGGGCCAGTTCCAGCACCGTAATGGCGAGCATGCTGCCCTTCAGCTGGAACACGGGATCTTGGTCTAGCAGTTCGGTTTGGCTCATGGTCGGCATACAACGACTTGTCACTAAAAGTGCCGAGACTTATAACGAGAACGCCCGCAGGCCGCAAGCCGGGTCGAACGATGTAGAATGCGCGGCCATTGTCTTTCCGGATGCATGAATGGATCGCCCGCGTTTTCAAAAAACCTTTCTATCTCCACGTTTCTGGCCGCTGTGGTGTGGCTTGGGGCTGTTGTGGCTGATCGTCCAGCTGCCCTATCCGGCATTGCTGTGGCTCGGTCGCGTGCTCGGGGCCTTGATGTATCGCGCGGCGGGCGACCGACGGCGCATTGCCAAGCGCAATCTGGAGCTGTGTTTCCCGGAAAAGTCCGCGGCTGAGCGCAAGCGCCTGCTCAAGGAAAACTTCGCCTCCACCGGTATCGCGTTTTTTGAAATGGCGATGAGCTGGTGGTGGTCGCGTGAGCGATTGGCGAAGCTGGCCCACATTGAAGGCCTGGAATACCTGCAGCAGGCCCAGCGCGAAGGCAAGGGCGTGATTCTGATGGCCGTGCATTTCACCACCCTGGAAATCGGCGCAGCGCTGCTCGGCCAGAAACACACCATCGATGGCATGTACCGCGAACACAAGAATCCGTTGTTCGACTACGTCCAGCGCCAGGGGCGCGAGCGGCACAACCTCGATTCGCTGGCGGTCGAGCGCGAGGACGTGCGCGGCATGCTCAAGTTGCTGCGTTCGGGCCGGGCGATCTGGTACGCGCCGGACCAGGACTACGGCGCCAAGCAAAGCATTTTCGTGCCGCTGTTCGGTATTCAGGCGGCGACTGTCACCGCCACCAGCAAGTTTGCACGGCTGGGCAAGGCGCTGGTGGTGCCGTTCACCCAGGAGCGTCTGGCGGACGGCAGCGGTTATCGCCTGGTGATCCATGCGCCGCTAGAGGGTTTTCCCGGTGAAACCGAAGAGGCTGACTGCTTGCGTATCAACCAGTGGATCGAAGGCGTGTTGCGCGAATGCCCGGAGCAATACCTTTGGGCTCATCGCCGCTTCAAAAGCCGTCCACCCGGCGAGCCCAAGCTCTACGCAAAACGCGGTTGATCCGCCGATCCCGATAAGCTCCATGGAGTGTTGCAATGAGTCCTGCTGAACCGGTTACAGGGTTAATTCTTTCCGGTGGCGGGGCTCGGGCGGCCTATCAGGTGGGGGTGTTGGCGGCGATTGCCGAGCTGTTGCCGTTGGGCGCGGACAATCCGTTTCCGGTGATTGTCGGCACCTCGGCCGGGGCGATCAATGCCGTCAGCCTGGCCAGCGGGGCCACGGATTTTCGCGCCGCCATTGAGCGGTTGACTGCGTTCTGGCAAGGCTTTCGCAGCCATCTGGTGTTGCGCAGCGACTGGCCCGGAGTGATCCGCCAGGCCAGCCGGTTTGTCAGCCACAGTTTGCTGGGCCTTGGCGCTCAGGTGCCGGTGGCGCTGCTCAACAGCTCGCCACTGCGCGGTTTGCTCAACGACAAATTGCACATGGACGGCATCGCCGAATCCATCGCTCAGAAGCAGTTGCAGGCGGTGGCCGTAACCGCGTTCGGTTACGAATCGGGTCAGGCCGTGACCTTCTATCAGGGCGGCGGCACCATCGACGCCTGGTTGCGCCATCGCCGGATCGGCATACCGACGCAACTGTCCGTCGATCATCTGCTCGCCAGTTCGGCCATTCCGTTGTTGTTCGCTCCGGTAAAAATCGGCGAAGAGTATTTCGGCGATGGCGCGGTGCGGCAGTCGGCCCCGATCAGCCCGGCATTGCACCTGGGCGCCAGTCGTGTGCTGGTGGTGGGCGTCAGCGGCAACCCGCGTGGCGTCGACCCCGAGCAACCTCTGCAACGCGCCTATACCGGGCAACAACCGACCCTGGCGCAGATCGGCGGGCACATGCTCAACAGTACGTTCATTGACAGCCTGGAAAGCGACATCGAGTTGTTGCAGCGTTTGAATCAGTTCAGCCACCTGATGCCCGACGGTACGCCGACACGCACATTGGGCGTGGCGCCGGTGGAGGTGCTGGTGATTTCACCGAGTCAACCGATCGACGAGATTGCCGCGCGTCATCGACAGGAATTGCCGGCAGCGCTGCGTCTGTTTTTGCGTGGGCCGGGGGCGACCAAGACCAGTGGGGCAGGGGTGTTGAGTTATTTGCTGTTCGAGGCGGGGTATTGCAGTGAGTTGATTGATTTGGGGCGGCGGGATGCGTTGGCCAATAAGGAGGAGTTGAGTCGGTTTTTGGGGTTGCCGTAAAGCAAAGATCGCAGCCTTCGGCAGCTCCTACAGAGGGAACGCATCCCAATGTAGGAGCTGGCGAAGCCTGCGATCTTTTGACGTTAAATCAGAAGTGCACCTTGACCAGGAAGCTGGTCACGCTCTGATCGGTCTTGAAGCCCTGGCTGTCTTCGATACCGTACTTGTTTTTCCAGTAGTCATACTCGACACCGACGTACAACTGCTTGGCGCCCAGGTTCAGCGCCTTGCCCAAGTCGTATTTGATCTGTGGGTTGAAGTGCAGGTTGGCGTGGTATTCGCCTTTGTCGTTGACGTCGTTGTCGACAACCCAATCCATGAAACCGTCGATCAGCACGTCCGAGTCACCCACCGGGATGGTGTAGGACCAGGCCGGAGTGATCTGCCAGACATCGTCACCCGCGCGGCTGCCTTCGGTGTGACGGTTGTAGAAGTTCAGCTGGAAATAATCGAAGCCAGGAATGGCCAGATCGAAACCCGGACCGATCAAGTAGGACTCGGTATCGTCTTCACCGAACTCATAGGTCATGGCCAGCAGCACGTCTTTGATCGGGCCGAATTCCAGCTTCTGATCGAAGATCTTGTTGAACGACAAACGCGGGCTGAACTCGCCGTAGTGAGTGTTCTCACCCGCGAAAGAGTCTTCCTTGCCGTTGTAGAAGATCTTGTCGATGAAGAAGAAGTTGTCGCCGTATTTCCAGCCATCGGCGTGTTCGAAGGTCACCGTCTGCTGAATGCGCGGATTGACCTGAAAGTCCTTGCCGTAAAGGTAGGTCAAGCTGTTGTCTTGCCATTGCAGCAGATCGCCCGCCATGGCCTGGCCCCCAGCCAGCATCGAACCCGCCAGCATCAGGCTAGTGCACGTACGTTTCATTCGGTTGCTCCCAAAAAGTAGGTGTTCCACGTGTTTTTTTAAGGTCGGCGCTCTGGTGTGGCGCCTTTTTCTGTTTCGGTAAAAAAATCATCCATTCGGTCAGCTTTCATGCAGTAAGCAAGAGCTGCGCCAAGGCATGTCAAAAACAAAAAACTCCCGTTCGGCTGCTCAAAAACAGTCGATTGAGAGTGGTTTGGGGATGCCTTGATACCGTCCAGAGCCGGGATAAGTTGGCTTTCTGGTCAGGAATTAAATCCGGGCTTTTTTTTAAAGCGGATTCAGGCGGCCGCGGAGAATACTGACTCCTTGGCCAGGTCTCAAGTGCCCCGCAACAGCGCACCGACGACAGGTTTGGGGCGCAGTTGCGGGTCATCTTAGAAATGCACCTTCACCAGCAGGCTGGTGGTGTTTTCATTGGTGTCGAGGTTGCCGTTGTTTTCGATGCCGTATTTGTCTTTCCAGTAGCTGTACTCGGCGCCGACATACACCTGTTTCTCGCGCCAGCCGAGGGCTTTGCCCAGGTCGTATTTGATTTGCGGGTTAACGTGCACGTTGGCGTGGTAAGTGCCGTGGGCGTTCTCGTCGTTGTCCACGACCCAGTCGATGTAACCGTCGATCAACACGCTCGAATTGCCCACTGGAATGGTGTACGACCAGGCCGGGGTGATCTGCCAGACATCGTCGCCGGCGCGTGAGCCTTCGGTGTGGCGGTTATAGAAATTCAAGGTGAAAAAGTTGAAGCCAGGTACGGCGAGATCGAAGCCGGGACCGATCAGGTAGGCCTCGGTGTCGTCTTCGCCATTCTCGTAGGTCATGGCCAGCAGAACGTCCTTGATCGGGCCGAATTCGAAACGGCGGTCGAGGATTTTGCCGAGGGAGAGGCGCGGGCTGAATTCGCCGTAATAGGCGTGGACGCCTTTGTTGCGGTCTTTTTCGCCGTTGTAGTAGGTGCTGTCGATGAACATGAAGTTGTCGCCGTACTTCCAGCGGTCGGCGTGTTCGAAGGTGATCGTCTGCTGGATCGACGGGTTGACCGCAAAATCCTTGCCGTACAGATAGCTCACGCTGTTGGTCTGCCACAGCAGTAAATCGCCGGCCATGGCCTGGCTGGCCGCCAGAAGTCCACTGCCCAACAGCATGCTGGTTTGTGTACGAATCATCTGTTGCTCCCTCTTGTTTTTATTGTTTGAGGCGCAGGCAGCCCCGCCCCTTGTGGGAGCGGGCCTGCTCGCGAAAGCGGTTTGCCAGTCAACATTGATGCTGGATGTGCCGACCTCTTCGCGAGCAAGCCCGCTCCCACATGGGTTTGTGTTGTTACTTGTTAGTGCGCGTGGCAGTCGTTGATCGCCGCGCGTTCGCGGCCGCCGAGGATGTTGAACAGCAGGTTCAGCGCCAGTGCACTCAACGTCGCCATGGCAATTCCGCTGTGGGTGATCGGGCTCATCCACAGGGGCAGGTGGGCGAAAAACTCCGGACGCACCACCGGGATCAGGCCCATGCCGATGCTCACCGCCACCAGCAACTGGTTGCGACGGTCGCCGATGTCGGCTTCCTGGAGAATCTTGATCCCTGTGGCCGCGACCATGCCGAACATCGCAATCGCCGCACCGCCCAGTACCGCGGGCGGAATTGAAGCTACGAGGAACGCGGCTTTGGGCAGCAGGCTCAGGACGATCAACAAACCACCGGCGACGATGGTCACCGAACGGCAGCGCACGCCGGTCATCTGCACCAGGCCGATGTTCTGGGCGAAGGAGGAGTGGGTGAAGGTGTTGAAAAAACCGGCAAAGAACGAGGCGCCGGCATCACACAGCAAGCCGCGGCGCAGCATGCGTGGGCACACTTCCTGACCGGTGATCTTGCCCAGTGCGAGGAACATCCCGGTGGACTCGACAAAAATGATCACCACGACGAGGCACATCGACAGGATCGGTGCGAGTTCGAACTTCGGCATGCCGAAGTGCAGCGGGGTGACGAATTGCAGCCATGGCGCCTGGGCCATGCCGCTCAGGTCAACCATGCCGAGCACGCCGCAGAGCACGTAGCCCAGGCACATGCCGATCAGCACGGAAATGTTGACCCAGAAACCGCGCATGAAGCGGTGCACCAAGAGGATGGTACCCAGCACCAGTGCGGCGATAGTCAGGTAAATCGGTGAACCGAATTGAGTGGCGCCAGCACCGCCGCCGGCCCAGTTCACGGCCACGGGGAACAGCGACAAACCGATCGAGGTGATGACCGTGCCGGTCACCAAAGGCGGGAAGAAGCGCACGACCTTGGACATGAACGGCGCGATGATCATGCCGAAGAATCCGGCGGCGATGGTTGCACCGAAGATACCTTGCAAGCCGATACCGGGCATGCCGGCCATGGCGACCATGCTGCCGACGGCGGCGAAGCTGGCGCCCATCATCACCGGCATGCGGATGCCCATGGGGCCGATGCCGAGCGACTGAACGATAGTGGCGATACCGGCGACCAGCAGGTCGGCGTTGATCAGGAAGGCGATTTCTTCACGACTCAGGCCAGCGGCCTGTCCGATGATCAGCGGCACCGCGATGGCGCCACCGTACATCAGCAGAACATGTTGCAAACCGACCAGAATCAGTTGCAAAAGGGGCAAACGCTGAATGGCGGGTGCGTCGGGGATGCGCGCTTTGGAGAGCTCGGACATGCAACACCTCGGATCTTTTTTATTCTTGTGATTTTGTGCATCAGGGTGACCGCGGCGCGGCCAATCGCGGGCAAGCCAGCTCCCACAGGATTCAGGTGATCCTTGTGGGAGCGGGCTTGCCCGCGATGCGTCTCAACGATTAATTGGTCGGAGCTCCCTGTGCAACCCAGGCACCGAGCAGGTCACGTTCCTGCTGGGTCATCTGGGTGATGTTGCCCAGTGGCATGATCTGGCTGGCGACGGCTTGAGCCTGGATGCGCGCCGCGTTCTGGCGGATCTGCTCGGGGGTGTCGAACATCACACCAGCCGGCGCGGCGCTGAACAGTGGGCTGGTCGGTTTTGCCGAATGGCAAACCGAGCAGCGTTCCTGAATCACGCTGTGCACCTTGTCGAAACCGGGACCGGCGTTGGATGCCTGTGCCGGAGCGGTTGCAGGTGCCTCGGCAGGTTTGGCTTCAGTCGGTTTCAAGCCACCGCCCACTGCGGTTTCCGGCAATGGCTGGTATTCGATGGCAGCAGGTGCCTTGGCCACTTCAGGGGCGCTGGACATCGGCTTCGGACCGGACACATAAGCCAGGCAAATCATGCCCACCGCTGCCACGGGCAGGGTCCAGGCAAATTTGTGGCTGTCGTGACGGGTGTTGAAGTAGTGACGCACCAACACCGCCAGAACCGCGATCCCGGCCAGGATCAACCAGTTGTACTGGCTGCCGTAAGTGCTCGGGAAGTGGTTGCTGATCATGATGAACAGCACGGGCAAGGTGAAGTAGTTGTTGTGACGCGAACGCAGCAAGCCTTTGGCTGGCAGCGCCGGATCAGGTGTGCGGTTCTCGGCGATGGCCGCTACCAGTGCGCGTTGCGCCGGCATGATGATGCGGAATACGTTGCCGACCATGATGGTGCCGATGATCGCGCCGACGTGCAGGTACGCACCACGACCGCTGAACACTTTGCTGAAGCCATAGGCCGCGGCGATGATCAGAACGAACAGGATGGCGCCAAGCAGGGCAGGGCGTTTGCCCAGGGCCGAGTCGCAGAGGAAGGAGTAGATGAACCAGCCGATGAACAGCGAGCCGATACCGATGGCCACGCCTTCAGGACCGCTCAGGGTGCTGCCCGGAGCCAGCAGGTAGAGCGTCGGGTTGGAGTAGAACACCACGCACAGCAGCGCGATACCCGACATCCAGGTGAAGTAGGCTTCCCATTTGAACCAGTGCAGGTTGTCCGGCATGGTCGGTGGAGCCAGTTTGTATTTTTCCAGGTGGTAGATACCGCCGCCGTGGATCGCCCACAAATCACCGGCCAGACCGCTTTTCGGGTTGACCCGATTGAGGTTGTTTTCCAGCCAGACGAAGTAGAACGATGCGCCGATCCAGGCCACACCAGTAATCATATGAACCCAGCGCACGCTCAGGTTCAGCCATTCCAACAGATGTGCTTCCACAGTCTTTACCTCTCGCCTGTCACTCTGTTGTCGAGTGATCAGACCTTCTCTTATTGGTGGGGGGCGAGGATCAAACGCTCATCCTCTTTGAAAAAATGCTCATCGCAGTTATTGCCTGTGCCACTGCGATCAACCACCAGGAAGTCATCCCGCTTTTCGATCGTCAGCACCGGGTGGTGCCAAACGCCGCGATGGTAATTAATGCCCTGCCTGCCGTTGGTGACGAAGGCGCGGACCAAGCCTGATACAGGTTCATCGCCAAGTGGCGCGACCACGATCAGAAAGGGGTTGCCGAGCAGCGGAATGAAAGCCTGGCTGCCCAGCGGGTGACGCTCCAGCATGCAGACGGTCAGCGGCATGTCCTGCGCGTCGGCGCGGAAGATGCTGATGATCGCGTTGTCCTCTGGCTTGGCGGTTTCGACCGTGGCCAGTTTATGGAAGCGCATGGTCGAACCGTTGTTGATCATGAAGTGATCGCTGCCGTCGGTTTCGATCACGTCACCGAAAGGGGCGAAGGCTTCTTTGGTCAGCGGTTCAATCGTCAGTGTGCGCATGCTGTTCTTCTTTTCCAAATTCGTATTCGGTTGACTGCGTTCCCTGTAGGAGCTGGCGAAGCCTGCGATCTTTTGACTTTGCTTTTTAAGATCAAGATCAAAAGATCGCAGGCTGCGCCAGCTCCTATAGGCTCAGCATTACTTCGCGACTTTGCCCAAAACGCGCAGACGGCTCACACCACCATCTGGGAACACGTTCAGGCGGATGTGGGTGATTGGGCCCAGTGCCTTGATCTGCTCGGCGAAGGTGTGTTCGGCGTGCATTTCCAGCTTCTGGCTTGGCAGCAGTTCGCGCCAGAACAGCGACTGGGTTTCGATCTGGCTGTCGGTGCCGCCCTTCACGAACGCGCCCTGGATCGAGCAAGTGTCCGGGTAGTTGCCCTTGAAGTGCAGGGTGTCGACGATGATTTTCTCGATCTCGCCCGGGTGGCCCAGCGCGACGATGACCCAGTCATTGCCCGGAGTACGACGACGTGCAGTTTCCCAGCCGTCGCCCATGTTGATGCCACGGCCCGGGTTGAGGATGTTGCTCATGCGGCCGAAGTGTTCGTCGGAGCAGGCGAGGGCGCGGCCACCGTTGAGGGCTGCAGCCAGGTCGACTTGCTCGTTGTCGCCGACAGCCGACCAGTCACGGTGCGGAACGCCGTACACGCGCAGACGGGCAACACCGCCGTCCGGGTAGATGTTGAAGCGCAGGTGGCTGAACGCTTGGTCGTTGCTGATTTCGTGGTAGTGGTGGCTGTTGCCTTGCAGCTCGACGGCCGACAGCACTTCAGTCCACTGGGTGTTTTCGTTCGGCTCGCCTTCCGCCAGGAAACAGGCTTCCAGGGAGGCCGATGGCGGGAAGTTACCGGTGAAGAATGAAGTGTCGATGTCGACGCCCTTGATCGAACCCGGTACGCCCAGGCGGATCACAGCGCTGTCGTAGCCTTCGAAGCGCTTGCGGCGCGATTCCCAGCCGTCCATCCACTTGCCGTTGTCATCGAACACGCCCTCCTTCCATACGGCCGGGGTCGGTTGGAACAGACGATTGGCGTCTGCGAACCAGTCATCGGTGACCGAAATGATTTTGGTGCCCAGGCGGGCATCGGCCAGGTTGACGAACTTCTCGAAAGGTACGGCGTAAGCTTTCATTCTTCTTGTCTGCCTTTAAATAAGTGGCTTGGGATGCTTGCAGTGCCCTGGGTGCTTTCTGCGTTTAAGAACACTCGGGCAAGGCTTGCTATAGGGTCAGTAATCGGAACAGGGCGATCTTGTTGATCTCCGCCAGCGCGCATTTGAATTCGGTCTCGACCGAGTTGTGAATGCGCGTTTCGAACGCTGCGAGGATCTGATGCCGGTTGCTGCCTTTTACCGCCATGATGAAGGGAAACTTGAACTTGGCTTTGTAGGCGTCGTTCAGCTCGGTGAAGCGTTGGAACTCTTCGGCCGTGCATTGGTGAATACCGGCGCCAGCCTGTTCATGGGTGCTGGCTTCGGTCAGTTGGCCCTGGACGGCGGCTTTGCCGGCCAGGTCCGGGTGAGCGTTGATCAGGGCCAGTTGGCTTTCGTGATCAGCACTCAACAGGATGTCGCTCATGCGCTGGTGCAGGGTTTCGATGTCGTCGATCGAAGCGTCCTGGCCCAGGTCGAAGGCCTTTTCGGCGACCCATGGCGAATGTTCGTAGATGTCGGCGAAAGCGGCGACGAACGCGTCACGGCTCAGGCTCGAAGGTTTGACGGTTTGAAAGGTGCTCATTTGGCAGCCCCTGTGTACGGGTGGGTTTCTTGCCAGTGGCGCGCGATGTCGACGCGACGGCTGAACCACACCTGTTCATGACTTTTAGCGTATTCGATAAAGCGCTTGAGCGAGGCCAGACGCGCCGGACGGCCGATCAGGCGGCAGTGCAGGCCGATCGACAACATTTTCGGCGCTTCGGCACCCTCGGCGTACAGCACATCGAACGCATCTTTGAGGTATTCGAAGAAATCGTCGCCCTTGTTGAAACCCTGGACCTGGGTGAAGCGCATGTCGTTGGTGTCCAGCGTGTACGGGATCACCAGGTGCGGCTTGCCGGTCGGGTTGTTCGGTTCCCAGTAGGGCAGGTCGTCGTCATAGGTATCGCAGTCGTAGAGGAAACCGCCTTCTTCCATCACCAGTTTGCGGGTGTTGGGGCCGGTGCGACCGGTGTACCAGCCGAGCGGACGCTCACCGGTGATTTCGGTGAGGATGCGGATCGCTTCGAGCATGTGCTCGCGTTCCTGGGCTTCATCCATGTACTGGTAGTCGATCCAGCGGTAGCCGTGGCTGCAGATCTCATGGCCGGCATCGACCATTGCGCGGATCACGTCCGGGTGACGCTGGGCGGCCATGGCGACGGCGAAGATGGTCAGAGGAATGTCGAATTCCTTGAACAACTTCAAAATCCGCCAGACGCCGGCACGGCTGCCATACTCGTAAAGGGATTCCATGCTCATGTTGCGAGCGCCTTGCAGCGGCTGGGCGGACACCATTTCCGAGAGGAACGCTTCGGACTCTTTGTCGCCGTGCAAAATGTTGCGCTCGCCGCCTTCTTCGTAATTGAGTACGAACGACAGGGCGATGCGGGCATTGCCCGGCCAGTGTGGGTGCGGAGGGTTACTGCCGTAACCGATCAGGTCGCGAGGGTAGTCAGCGCTCACTGCAGTCTTCCTTCTTATATTCGTGGTGACAGTTGGTGTGACGCGACTAAAGGTTGGATCACTGGCTGGCGTCACAGCGATGGGTTGATTGTATACAACTTTATATTCACTTTGTAAGCCTGATTTTTTGCATTTTTCGTTAACGGTCATCTTGACGTGGTATTGACACGCACCTGCAAGAAACCTGCCTGACTGGTCAGTTAATGATTGCTGGGTTCAGAGAACATAAGGTTGCGCAGGAAACTGGCGGAATTTCTGTCGATGGCGCTGTCGGCGGTAAAAATGTCGTTTTTATTGTGTACAATTTTTTTGAAAAGTGTCTTAATCAATCGCTCGCCGCAGCTTTTCGTGCTCCGAATCGGTGCGGTCTCCTTTTCACCTGACTTCGGGAGGCGCGAAGTCTGACTGCTTCCACGCAGGCAGGCGCGCAGAATCAATGGGACGTTTGACTACACACGTTTTGGACGCTGCACATGGTTGCCCGGGCAGCTCGATCAAGGTCGAGTTGTACCGCGTTGAAGGCTCGCACCTGGAATTGGTCGCCAGTGCGATAACCAACAGCGACGGTCGTGTCGATGCACCGCTGCTGCAAGGCGATGATTATCGCACCGGGGTTTATCAGGTTCAGTTCCATGCGGGCGATTACTACCGCGCCCGTGGCGTTCAGCTGCCGGAGCCTGCGTTCCTGGATGTGGTGGTGCTGCGTTTTGGCATCTCCGCCGAACAGGATCACTACCATGTACCGCTGCTGATCTCGCCTTACAGCTACTCCACGTACCGCGGCAGCTGATCCCCCAAGCAGCTGCCACCACCTGGAAGCGACTGCGCATATAGCTTCTTTGGTCTTTCGCCCGCTCACACTGCGGGCTTTTTTTCGTCTGGGGAAAAGTGGTGTCTGTGCTGACGCCATCGCTGGCAAGCCAGCTCCCACAGTGTCCGGGTCGTACACAAAAGATGTGAACACCCCTGAACCTGTGGGAGCTGGCTTGCCAGCGATGCTTTTAGCGGCTCAGCAGGGATGCAGCCCCTGCGCCACTGAACAACCCCGCACTCACCCGGTTAAACCAGCTCTGGCCCTTGCCGCTGCGCAGATACCGCGCCGCACCATGGGCACCGAGGCCGTAGGCCAATTTGCACAGCAGATCAAGCACGGTCCAGGTGGCAATCATCACCAGCAACTGCGGCAGGAACGGTTGTTCGGCGCTCAAGAACTGCGGCAGAAACGCGGCGAAGAACAGAATGTCTTTCGGGTTGCTGGCGCCGAGCATGAACGCGCGCCCGAACAGTGCGCGAAAGCGCGGCACTGCTGCAGCCTGAGGCACTACAGCGCCATGGGACGGCTGACGCGATTGCTGCCAGCTCTGCCAGGCGAGGTAGAACAAGTACAGCGCGCCGACGATTTTCAGAGCACTAAACAGTTGTTCCGACGCCAGCAGTAACGCCCCTAAACCCAGCGCCGAAGCACTCAACAGGCAGATCGAAGCAATCACGCCACCCAGAAACGCCGGGTAGGAACGGCGCAGGCCGTAGTTCAGGCTGTTGCTGATCATCAACAACGACAGTGGCCCCGGGATCAGGATCACTACCAGCGCAGCGCCGCTGAACAGCAGCCAGGTTTCCAGACTCATCACTTTCCTCCATTTGCACAAAAGCCTCACCCGACGGGGTGAGGCTGTTTTGAAACGTGTCCCGCGTAAGGCTTACAGGAAGATGAACTTGGCGATGAAGATCGCGCAGAGCACCCACAGGCTGACGGAAATTTCCTTGTACTTGCCGGTACCGGCCTTCAACGCCACGTAAGTGATGAAGCCCAGCGCGATACCGTCGGCGACCGAGAAGGTCAGCGGCATCATGATTGCGGTGACGATGGCCGGAATGCTGTCGGTCGCTTCGTCCCATTCAATGTGGGCCATTCCGCCCATCATCAGCATCGCTACATAAATCAGCGCGCCGGCGGTGGCATAGGCAGGGATCATGCCGGCCAGCGGAGCGAAGAACATGGCTGCAATAAATAGCACACCTACGGTCACTGCGGTAAGACCAGTCCGACCACCCGCTGCTACACCGGCAGCACTTTCCACATAGCTGGTGACCGGTGGAACGCCGACCACGGCGCCAAATACGCTGGACGCACTGTCAGCCTTCATCGCGCGGGAGAGGTTTTCGATCTTGCCGTCGGCGCCCACCAGGTTGGCTCGTTGGGCCACGCCCATCAGGGTGCCGGCGGTGTCGAACATGTGCACGAAGAGGAATGCCAGGACCACACTGATCATGCTGACGTTAAACACGCCGGCGACGTTCATGGCCATCCACGTCGGGGCCAGGCTCGGCGGTGCCGACATGATCCCTTCGTAATGCACGAGGCCCAGGCCCCATCCGGCCAGCGTGACGGTGATGATGCTGATGAGGATCGCGCCGAACACTTTGTGGTAGCTGAGGATGGCGATCATCAGGAAGCACACGGCGGCGAGCAGCGGACCAGGCTCGCGCAGGGAACCGAGCTTGATCAGGGTGGCCGGGCTATCAACGACGATACCCGCGGTTTTCAGACCGATCAGGCCCAGGAACAGACCCACGCCCGCGCCCATCGCATAGCGCAGGCTGACAGGAATACTGTTGAGCAACCATTCGCGAATCCGCGAGAAGGTCAGAATCATGAACAACACACCGGAGACAAACACTGCACCCAGTGCGGTTTCCCAGTTGTAGCCCATGGTACCGACGACGGTGTAAGTGAAGAACGCGTTCAAACCCATGCCGGGTGCCAGGCCGACCGGCCAGTTGGCGTAGAGGCCCATCAACAGGCACCCCAGAGCGGCGGCGATGCAGGTGGCGACGAAGGCCGCGCCGTGATCAATCCCGGCGTCAGCCATGATGTTCGGGTTGACGAAGATGATGTAAGCCATGGTGATGAAGGTTGTAAGACCGGCAATCAGCTCGGTCTTCACCGTGGTGCCGTGCAAGCTGAGTTTAAACAGACGTTCCAGCAGCCCATTGCGTAATGGCGGCGAGAGATCCAGCGTCGATGCTTCGGATTTGCGGCTTTCCACAGCGAGTACTCCTCAAGAGTTTTATTTTTATTTCCAGGGCCGGACCCATGAGGGTGGCAGCGGCCCTTTGAGGCACTTGCGAATTTGTTGACCGTATGGTCAGGAACTCGCACGAAGTGGATTATGCTTTTGTGTACAAATAAAGCAAATATTGTTTTTTGTTTTGTTTACGAAATATTTGGCTTTAGGGATATATCGCCTTCGAGGGCCTCATCGCCAGCAGGCTGGCTCCCACAGGTTTTGTGTACGCCACAGGTCACTGTGGGAGCCAGCCTGCTGGCGATGGGGCCAGAACAGTCAATCAACAACGGTCTGACTTTTCCCCAATCCCAAATTCACCGCCAGCCAGCCATTCACCGCTGTCTCCCCAGCCTCGGCAAACACCCGCTCCAACAATTTCACCTGCTCGCGACGCAGCGATTGCTCAAAACGTGTGCCATCGTCCGTCAATGCCAGCAAGCGCTTTCGCTTGTCGGTCTCGGACGCCACGCTGTCCACCAGATGCATTTCCAGCAATTGCCGCAACGGCATGTTCAGCGCCTGTTTGCTCACGCCGAGCAACGCCAGCAACTCCTTGACGCTGAGGTTCGGGTACCGGGCGATGAAAAACACGATGCGCTGATGAACCCGACTCAAGCCTCGCCGCTCAAGCATTTCATCAGCCTTGGCCGTGAAGGCCTGGTAACCGAAGAAAAACGCTTCCATGGCCTGTTGTTGGGAATTCGGGTTTTTAAGGTCAATCATGTTGACGTATCCGCCTGAGGTGTCGTAATTTCAGTCAACCAGTTTGACTCATTTTCTCCATGCCAAGCTACCGGTGACCCCATGGCTTTTTCCGAACGTGTCTCGCGCCTTAAAAGTTCTTTGATCCGTGAAATCCTTGCCGCCGCGCAGCGTCCGCAAGTGATGTCGTTCGCCGGAGGCCTGCCGGCTGAAGCCATGCTGCCCAAGGTCGATTGGGCCGACATGCCGGTGTCCATCGGCCAATACGGCATGAGCGAAGGCGAGCCGGCGTTGCGTGAGGTGTTGGCGGCAGAGGCCCGGATGTTGGGTGTGCGCTGCGAGGCGAGCCAGGTGCTGGTGGTCAGCGGTTCTCAACAGACGCTAGATCTGGCTGCCAAGCTGTACATCGATAAAGGCACCGAGATCCTGCTTGAGGCGCCGACTTATCTGGCGGCCCTGCAAATCTTCCAGTTGTTCGGCGCAGACTGCATCACCGTCCCGCTGGAGGTCGATGGCCCGGACCTGGCGCAACTGCGGGCGCGCCTGGAAAAACATCGTCCGGCGTTCATCTACCTGATCCCGACGTTTCAGAACCCATCCGCCGTGCGTTACAGCGAAGCCAAGCGTGACGCGGTGGCGGCGCTGCTCGATGAGTTCGGCGTCACCCTGATTGAAGACGAGCCATACCGCGAACTGACCTTCGATGGCGGCAGCGCCACGCCCATTGTCAGTCGCTTGAAAAAAGCCAGCTGGATCTACACCGGTACGGTGTCGAAAACCCTGTTGCCGGGTTTGCGCGTCGGCTACCTGATCGCCAGCCCGGACCTGTTCCCGCACTTGCTGAGGCTCAAGCAGTCGGCGGACTTGCACACCAATCGGGTCGGCCAATGGCAGGCTTTGCAATGGATCGGCAGCGAGAAGTATCAGCAACATCGCAGTGAGCTGCGCGATTTCTATCGGGGACGGCGGGATGCGTTCCAGGCGGCGCTGTACACCCATTTTGCTGATCTGGCGGATTGGAACGAGCCGCAGGGCGGGTTGTTCTTCTGGTTGAAGCTCAAGCAGCCGCTGGACACGCGAACCTTGCTCAATGCGGCGTTGGCCGATGATGTGGCGTTCATGCCGGGCGAACCGTTCTTCCCTGAGCCGGACAAGCATCACGGGTATTTGCGGCTGAACTTCAGCCATATCGATCCGGCGCGATTGGATGAAGGCTTGAAGCGATTGGCGGCGGTGGTGCGGCAGGCTCAGGCTGCGCGAGCGGCATAGATAAAAAAACCGGCTCAAGGGCCGGTTTATTTATGTCTGAGATTGGTAGCGTTTGTACCGGCCACATCGCTGGCAAGCCAGCTCCCACAGGTTTTGTGAGCACCACAGATCACTGTGGGAGCTGGCTTGCCAGCGATGAGGCCATTAATCACACCACAAAAACCTCAGGCTGCCGCGAAGCGCTTATCCAGATAATCAATGATCACCTTGGACTCATACATCCAGGTCGTCTGGCCATTCTCTTCAATGCGCAGGCACGGCACCTTGATTTTGCCGCCATGCTCCAGCAGGGCCTGGCGATCCTGTTCGTTGTTCTTGGCATCACGCAACGCCACCGGCACATTCAGGCGACGCAGGGTACGACGGGTTTTCACGCAGAACGGGCAGGCGTGGAATTGATACAGGGTCAGACCCTTGGCGGCGGATTCGACCTGGGCTTGAGCAGCGGCGGGGCGCTTCTTCTTGCTTGGGCGAGTGATGAAGTCGATGAAGATGATCAGTTGGCCAAGGCCGACACGAAGCGCTTTTACGAACACGTTGAAAGCCTCACGGTGGGAATAAAGAAAGGCGCGCAGCTTACCTGATTTTCCCCGGGCGAAAAAAAACCGGCGATGAATGCCGGTTTTCTTTGTGTTGCGAATTACTTGATGAGGCTGAGGAACTCGCTGCGGGTAGCGGCGTTCTCGCGGAACTCACCGAGCATCACCGAAGTGATCATCGACGAATTCTGCTTTTCAACACCGCGCATCATCATGCACATGTGCTTGGCCTCGATCACCACGGCAACGCCCAGGGCGCCGGTGACCTGCTGGACCGCATCGGCGATCTGGCGGCTGAGGTTTTCCTGGATCTGCAGGCGACGAGCATACATATCGACGATGCGCGCGACCTTCGACAGGCCCAGGACCTTGCCGCTCGGAATATAGGCAACATGCGCCTTGCCGATGAACGGCAGCAGGTGGTGTTCGCACAACGAGTACAGCTCGATGTCCTTGACCAGCACCATTTCGCTGTTGTCGGAGCTGAACAAGGCACCGTTGGTGACTTCTTCGAGCGTCTGTTCATAACCGCGGCAGAGGTACTGCATGGCTTTGGCGGCACGTTTTGGCGTGTCGAGCAGCCCTTCGCGGGACACGTCCTCGCCCAATTGGCCGAGAATCGCGGTGTAGTTCTGTTCCAGTGTCACAGGGGCTGATTCCATAAGGGTTTCAGAGGGGTACTGTTTCAGTCTGTACCAATTTTGTACCAATCAGGCTGTTTTCGAGCTTCCCGAGTTCGCCCCAGTCGGTACTGGAGTTAATCCATCGGGCGTAGGTCGATAGCAGCATCTGAACGCTATGACCGAGCTGAGTGGCAATAAATGCAGGGTTCATACCCGCCATGAGGCACATGGTAGCGTAAGTGTGCCGGCAGTTGTATTGCCGACGGGCGCGAATCTTCAGGGCGGTCAGCGCGGCCCGGAAATGTTTGTCGGTGACGCTCGATTGTTGAATGAACTCGAAGTTCTTGGTCGGAGGGAACACGAAAGGCGATTCCGCCTGCTTGCGGCGGCTTTGCTTGGCACGTTCCTGAGCCATGCGCTCAGCCTCGTTGACGGCGTGCAAGGCGCGACTGTTGAGCATAACCTGTCGGCTGTTGCGGGTTTTAGTGCGCTCCTCGATCTTGTAGTCCGCGACAATCCGACACACGTTGACCAGTCGCTTCTCCTTGTCGACCTCTTCCCAGCGCAGCGCCGCGATCTCGCTGGGGCGCATGCCGGTGTAGAAGGCGAACTCGAAGTACGCCGCGTAGATCCGCATCGAATGGGCCAGCGTCTTATATAGGTGATCGATGATTCGGTTGGCCTCACCCACGGTGAAGGGATCGATGGGCTTTTTGGCCTTTACCGGCAGTTCGATGGACTCCACCGGGTTTCGGTTGATCAGGCCGTCTTTCACTGCGGTACCGAACACCGTGGTCAGGCGCTGGATCGCCGCGCGCTTCACGCCCGGCGTCGGCCATTCGGTATTGGCCACCACCTTGCGCAGCATCACAGACGTGATGCTGTCGATAGGCAGCATCGCCAGATACGGCATCCAATACAGATTGAGGGAGCCGAGGTAGTTCTTGCGTGTCCCTGCCACGATCTCGCGACTATTGAGCCACTCCTGGGTGTACTCCCCGAAACGGGGAGTCGCCGAGTAGCTGGCATAGGTGGAGTTGGGGAACAGTTCGGCGTAGCGTTGATCATCCAGCACGCCGTGCTTGATCAGGCTGGTTACGTTAGCGCGTAGGTCGGCGGCAGCCTTAATCCCCTTCGGCGTTTGGGGATAGGGGAGGGTTTCGCAACGGCGTTGCCCATTCCAGGTGAAGCGAATGCGGACGGACTGTCCAGCAAATTCAACTCCGGTGGGCAGTCCCATTGGCTTTCGAGCCATTCCTCGTATCTCCTGATGCTGTAGTAAATGCGGCTGTCGATGTTGTTCCAGACACCTTTGGGGATAACGCCCCTAGCGCGTTTGCCTTGCAGCGCCCGGCGGGTGGTACCGACTAACTCAGCCATTTTTTCCTCCGGGATCTTATCGACCTGGTAGGTGTGAAGCGGTGCCTCCGCAGAGTTGTCGACGTGCGTATTCATGCTGCATCCTCCAGCACTTGTGGTTCTAAAAGGACCGCTATAGCCAGGGCCTTATTGCGGAGGGTGAGTGAGTCGCGCTCGAGTTTCTTGCCGGTGCGGAAGGCGCTGAATGTTTCGGCTGCAATGCGCAATTTTTCTGCGATTTCCAATAGGGTTTGGCGAGCCGGCTCCCCTAGTTTTGATGCAGCCAACGCCCGCTCATAGTGGGAGTAAAGTTGCTTGTAGTGGGCCTGTGCCTGATCAAGCGATAGCTTGAGGTCCTGAATCATCCCAGAGTTATCTGATTGCTGAATGGCCTTGCCTTCGTCGATACCTTCAATGCGGCCGTCGATCAGGCCGCCGCGATAGCCTGCCCAATAAGTCAGGCCAACAAGTACGATTAGAACGATCAGTGCGCAAATTTGAATTGTGGTCATGTGCTGTGCCTCGGTAGAACCCACCGCCGGGATGCTTGGTGAGAGGCCGGCGGCAGGATGTTGCTACGTAGTTTGGGTGGTTACGCGTTGAAAGTGCCCAGGGTCAGGGTCGCGGAGCCGCCGACTTCTTTTGCGAGTGTCGTTTTGAATTCCTGGGCGATTTCTTCTACCTGCTGTTCTTCGCCGGCCCAGCGCAGCTTGAGGGTCGGTTTGTCGTCACCGGTCAAGATGCTGAGCTTGAGCGTGAACACGCGGGTGCCCAGGCCTTCATACGGGATCAGTTCGAAGAACAGCGCCTCAATACGGCTCTCGGCGCTGGCAGCTTCGATGCTATCCATTGCGCTGCGGGAGGCGCCGAAGTTGTGTTCACTGCTTGTGGCCGAGCTGCGGGCTTCGATGGTGATGTTGCGAACACTGGCGATGGCTGCGCTGATGGTCATGGTGCCCCCGCCTTCCTTACCCGCCACCAGGCTTAAGTGCCAGTCTTCGATCCACTCGGCCAGGTCACGTTGGCTGAGTTTCTTGCCGGCGATTTCTTGCAGTGCCTTGTACGCTGCGGTGGGCTTGAGTTTCAGGATCGCCACGTCATCCGCATGGCCGGGCGTGATCTCGTCGCCCAGGTTGAAGAACACTTTGCAGCTCATGTCGTCTTGATTGATGAAACCTTGCGCCTCTGCACCATTGCGAGAAATGGTGTAGTTGGCGAAGTCACGCAAGCTGTTGGTGTTGAGCGTGCCGCGGAAGCGGGAGCGCAACGCCTGGAAGATTTCCAGATTGTGAATTTTCACGTCTTCCGGCAAAGCGGTCACGGGTACCAGCGTCGCCGGCAGGGTGGTAGCTGCATGTGCTTGAGCCAGGATGTGTTCGAGTGCGTCTTTAGCAAGTGGCATTGGTGCTTCCTTTTGGTGAGAGGACTTGGTGATGCTTCTAGGTGATCGCGTTAGCGAGCGGCCACCGGGGTGTCTTCGCTTTTGAAGAGCTGCGCCGTCGGGTCGTTCTGGAACAAGGTCAGCCCCTGTGGCGTTAGGTACAGCGGGGTGTCGAGGGTCGAGTCTTCTCGCAACTTGCCGCGCTTGGTCGGTTGCGAAAAATCGAGGGTGTGACTGACGGCGACCTGGTTGCTTTGGCCGATCTGTTTCAACTTCAGCTTGATGGTTACTTCGCCGGCTTTGCCATGGTCGATGACGCCTGCCGCGACGTTCGAGAGCGCCTGGCCGACCTGTTGGGCGAAGACGCCGGCATTGAGTGAGTTGAAAAAGTCATTCGTGTCTGTGGCTTTCATGTGCTGTGCCTCATTGAGTTGCAGTTGTTCGCCCCTGGACGGCAGGGGCCACCGGTGAATCAGGCCGCTTGCTTCGCCGCTTGAGCGTCGAGGTAAGCGGCCAGGTTGTGCAGGTACACGACGGGTTTGGCCCGTGCGGAGTTGTGCAGGCGTGTCACGATCAGCGCGATGCGACCGGCCTTGATTTCATTCAGCAGGTAACGGTCGGTGCGGATGTGTGTGAAGTACTGTTCACGGACGGCCGACAAGGTCGGGCAGGGCGTGGCGAACTGTCGGCGCAATTGGTCGAGTGTGTTGCTCACGCGGCTTCCTCCCCGAGCCCCTCCGATCGGGGCACCAACTTGAGGCGGATCAGTTCGGCGAGACCTTCTTTGCTTTTGCCCATGGCGGCGGCACAGATGTGGCCGTTGGCGTCTGCCACCACGGCGCCGAATGGGTACTCAGGGCAATTGGTCGGGGTGACGTAGGCCACCTGGCCTTCTTGGATGACGTTATTGACGCAGCGGAATACCTCAGCCAGTTCCACGGTGCGGCAGGGGACGCTGTCCAGCAGGTCGATGGCTTCGCTCGCAGCACCGATCAGCGTCGCACGGCTGACCACGCCCGGACTGTCCAGGTAGATAGGAATCAGTCGAAGGGCGCCGAGGGCTTGGGTGTATGCGTTGAAGTAGTTGGTAGTCATGCTGCAGCGTCCTTGTTGTGTGTCTTGATGCCGATGCCCAGCTGCTTTGCGAGCCAGTCCACGCCGCGCTCGGTGACCATCACCACGGCGTAGTGGCTGTAGGCTTTGATGTTGTCGTTCCAGCGACTGCGCGGATCGGAGAACAGGTAGCCACGATCGCGGTGCTGGCTTGCGAGGTCACCGCTTTGGGTCAGCACGCGGAGTGCACGCAGTTGCTCGCGAAACTTCCGAGGTTTGAGGCCGAGCACGGCAGCCGTTTCGTCCAGGGTGCGGTTCATGGAGCTGTCCTCAGGCGGCGATCAGTTTGCGGACGCGGTCGAGCAAGGCTTCGGAGTCGGCCAGCGCTTGATCGATCTGTGCTAAACGCCCGACTTGCCCTGGCGGCGCGGATTGAGCGGACTCGATTCGGCCGTTGGCAATGTCCTGGATGAATTCCCGCAGGTGCAGGTGATTGGCCCGGTCCGCGCGCTTGAGTGTCAGTTCGCCGGTGTGGCCGCCCAGGTCGACGTTGATGACTGCGGTGGTGGCCGTGAGCTCGACTGCAAATTTCGCGTGGATGGTTTGCTCGGGTCGCTGGAGAGGGCATACGGCTGCGCCGCCGACCTGCAGCATGTGATGCAGCAGCTCTTGTTTTTCGAGGGGAATGAGATAGCTATTCATGCTGCGTCACCCCCAAAAGGCCGCGATCCATTGGCGGTGGTGCTGATAGGGGCGACAGCGGCGGGACGGCCTTTAGGGGTGGTGATTACCAAGAGGCCGGTTTGGCGCTGGATGGCTTCGACGGCGGCCCGACTACTGCACGCCGATGGGTGCAGGTAGACAGGGCAGCGCATATTGCTGTGCTGTGTGGTTTGCATGGCTCGTACTCTTTGGTGAGAGATCTACGATGCAAACGATACAAATACGTATTGATAAGGTCAATACGTATTTGAATTGATTTTTCAGTGGACGTTAAAAAGCCCGCTGACTGCGGGCTTCAACTGATGCGGCGATGTATTAGAAAATTTCGAGTTTCGAGAAGACAACACCACAAATCATCGCATCGTCTCCCAGTTCGATGATTGGCTCTGGCCAAGCCGGGTTCAGTGGCTTGAGGAACCGACGTTTGCCTTCCATAACCAGCTGTTTGAATGTTGCCTCTTGGCTATCGACCAACTTGGCAATAACGAGAGATCCGTTCTCGGCATCCTTCGCCGGGTCAACGAAGATGATGTCGCCATCTCTAAAAGAGCGACGTTCGTGTTGATTAAACATCGACAGCCCTCGAACCCTTAAAGCATAGCTTTGACTGCTGTGAGACGCGGCACATGGCAGCCATATCTCCGCATCATCGAGTGTTCGAACATCCTCAATTTCGCACCACGCTCCCGCTTGGACCCAGGAAATCAGAGGGACATAACCTTTGATTGCCGGCCCTGGTTCGACATTTGGTTCAGCGGTAGCTGAGAGCTTTACGTCAGAACTGGGATCTTTATGTTCGCCGCCTTTCCACAGCCAATTGCTACTGACTTTTAAGGCCTTGGCGATTTTTTCTACGTTTTCATGACGGGGGCTAGCCACCGCATTTGTCACGATTCTGTGAATTGTCGGCTGAGGTACTCCGGAACGGCGCCCGAGTTCGCCTTCTGATAATTCCATTTCTTGCATGCGTTGAGCGATGCGGTCGCCTATCACTTTTTTTCTGCCCTGATTCAAAAACGTATCAGCGATTGTATTGAAACGATCAATACGTTTGTGTATTGTATCGATCAATGCGAAAGCGCATCGGTGAACGTTATGACTATCCAAGAAATGCTCGCGGAGTTACTGCAGTCGGGTTTATCCCAGCGAGTAATCGCAGATCGCGTAGGGACAACGCAGCCGACTATCAATCGTGCCGCCAAAGGTGCGGATGTTCGGTATGTAACAGGGAAGGCTATTGAGTGCCTTTACCTACAAGAAAAAGAAACTGCCGGCCTGAAGTCGGCAGCTTGAATGGGTGCCGGGCTGGGGCCTCTCACCAAAGATCCCCCAGCCCAGCTACGACGATACACAGCACATGTACATCGGTCGTGGTTGTAGGATAGGGACTACCCTGTCTTATGGCTACACCGTAAACAGGGGATTTACGGTTATGAGTCGCACAGATCTATTGCCGGACGCGGGTCCGGTCCTTCCTTTGCGCCAGGCGATCTATCGCGCTGGTCGTGACTACAAGGGCGGAATCACCGCCCTTGCCTTTGACATGGTGTTGGACAACGACACCCTGCAGAAGAAACTCAAGCTTGATGAAGAGCGCCGTTGGCTCAACCCGGACGAATTGGAGGAGGTCATCCGGTTGACGGGTGATTCACGCCTACTCGATGCGCTGATGCGTCCGGCCGGTGCTGTCTGGTATCGCCCGGTACCGGTACCGGCAACACGCGATGCCTTGAAAGCCGTCGGCAAGTTGCTGGGCGAAACAGGTGAATTCGTGGCTGCTATGCACGACGGAGCTGCCGACAATGTGTGGGAGCTTCACGAAGTCCTCGATCTTGAAAAGCATGGTATGGACGTGATCCGCGAAGTACTCGGCATCATGGCCGGTGCCCGTCAGGCGATGGAGGACCGTGTCAATGGATGACATCGATCGCGCCAACGACCAGGCGCAATACCTTCTCGACGTTGCGCTTCAGCGCAGCCGTCGTGCGCCATCGAATCGCGTCAGCGCGGAATTCTGTGTTGATTGCGACGAATCTATCCCGTTACTTCGACAGCAGACGATTGCGGGTTGCCAAACCTGTGTTGACTGTCAGGGGTTGCGGGAGGCTCGGCGATGAGTGAACCGGCCAAAGGAATAGCCATCGCCAATTGGGCAAAACGTTACATCGATACCTTTGACCTGGCCCTGGTCTCTATTGAGCCCGGTGAGAAAGGACCCAAGGGTAAGGGGTGGAACAAGCCGGGTGGATTTATCACTGATGCCGCCCAGGCTGAAGCTTTCTGGCAACGAAACCCTCACCACAACCTTGGCGTCGTGCTTGGGCCAAGCCGTGTCTGCTCGTTGGACGTTGATGACGTTCAGTGGACGCGGCATGTGTTGTATGAACTGTTGGGCGTCGATCTGGATGCCATGGCGGTGGTGTATCCGACTATTGTCGGTAACCCCGCTCGGTTCCGGGTGGTTTTCAAAGTGCCGGACGGCGTCGAGCTGACCCGGCATTCTCTGTCGTGGCCCAATGAAAAAGACCCAGATGGTTCGATCCACAAAGGTCTGATGGCTAAGGCCAAGGCGGCAAAAGAGCAGGGCGATGAGGCCGGTGATGCTGCGGCACGCGCCGAGGCAGAAGAGTACAAGCGTTTCACGGTGTTCGAGCTGCGCGCTGGGCTGGTGCAGGATGTGTTCCCACCTTCAATTCACCCGGGCACCGGCAAGCCTTACATCTGGCGCACTCCACCGAGCGCCACTGATGGTCTGCCGACGCTGAATGCTGACTTGCTGAATATCTGGCAGGGCTGGGACATCTTCAAGCGTGATGCCGAAGCGGCGTGCCCTTGGGCGATCAGACCTGCCGCGCCACCAGCGAAGGTCGTCAAGCGTCCAGCACCTGCAACGGGTAATCGGCCATCTGTGATCGATGAGTTCAATCGTTGCCACGATGTGCAAGAGCTGCTTCGCTCCCACGGCTATATCAAGCGGGGCAGCAAGTGGCTGTACCCGCAGAGCAGTACCGGTCTGCCGGGCGTGACGATCAGCGATGAAGGCAAGGTCTACTCGCACCACGGCGCCGATCCACTGGCGAACGGACATCAGAACGACGCCTTTGAAGTGTTCTGTTTGCTCGAGCACGGCGGTGATCAGTCGAACGCGGTGAAGGACGCTGCGCGCATGTTGGGCATGCAGCATTCATCCCGTCCTGATCCGCGTGATCTTCCCCCGACCCCATCTGGTGACATGCCCGGGCCGGGCTGCGCGAACGGCGCCATCAGCGAGTCCGCTCCGGCTCCTGATGGGGGTGCGGGGGAGGTGCTGTCACTTGAGCACGTCCTGCGTCGGTTTGCGTTGGTGGAGGGGACGACCCATGTCTGGGACTTCGACCAATCGCGGGTGATGAAGAAGTCAGCTTTTGAAGCGCGCGTCGGCAAACCCTTGGCGAAGCAGTGGTTGGAAGACACCGAGCGGCGCAAGTTGATTTCTGATGACCATGTTCGCGACATCGAACAGGCGCGGCGGATGTCGGGCAAGAAAGGTGGTGCTTTTGGTATGCCGCCAACCGAGCGTTACGTGTACATCGATGGCACGAAGGACGTGTGGGACCGGGAGAAAAAACGGCGTGTGGCCGAGGGCGCCGTGAAGATGGCTCTGGGTGATACCTACTCTTTGTGGTTGAACAGCAGCGAGCGTCGGGTGGTTGATGTTGACCATATCGTGTTTGACCCGACGATGACTAAAGATCCGAGTGTGTACATCAACACGTTCGATGGACTACCACTCGAACCGACCCATGATGAGGCTGCCTGCGAGAACCTACGGTGGTTGATTTCGTTCCTTTGCAACCATGATCAGGATGCCACGCGGTGGTTGACGCGCTGGATGGCGTTCCCGTTGCAGCACCTCGGCGCCAAGATGGACACGGCTGTGTTGATGCACTCGATCATGGAGGGATCCGGCAAGAGCCTGCTGTTCGCCGATGCGATGGGCATGCTTTATGGTCAGTACGCGGCCACCGTTGGACAAACCCAGCTTGAAAGCAACTTCAACGCCTGGCAAAGCCGCAAGCTCTGGTCGGTGTTTGAAGAGGTTGTCAGCCGCGATCAGCGGTACAACCAGGTGGGCAAGATCAAGCATTTGATCACCGGCAAGACGGTGCGAATGGAGTCGAAGTTCATCAATGGCTGGGAAGAAGCCAACCACATGAACGCGGTGTTCCTAAGCAATGAAATCTTGCCGTGGCCCATCAGCGAAAGCGACCGGCGAATGCTGGTGATGTGGCCCGAGCTAACCCTGCCGCCAGACCGCCAGCAGGCTATCGGCCAGGAGCTGAAGAACGGCGGAGTCGCGGCGCTGTATGGCTGGCTGTTGTCGATTGACCTCGGCGACTTTGACCAGCGCACCCGGCCACCGAGTACGGCGGCACGTGAACGGCTGGTGGCATTGAGTCGGGCCGGCTGGCAGACATTCCTCAACCTTTGGAAGTACGGCGAGCTGGGGCGTGATTTGTGGGGCGTGTGCCTTTCGACCGATCTCTACTCGCTGTTCCTGGAGTGGTGCCACCGCAACAAAGAACACGTGATGAGCCAGACGAAGTTTTCACTGTTCATCGGGTCCGAAGTCGATAAGACCCGATCAATTCCCTGGACTGAAGGCAGCAATCGGCGGTTTGGTGCGTTTTTCTTTCCGAACGATCCCGGGGCTTCCCAGCCCCCATCACTGAAGGCGGCCGATCTGGGCAAGACGGTCAGTGACTGGCGTGCCCAGGCAAAGTTGGCCGGTTGGAACGTGGACAACTGGGAACACGTCAAGGCGGCTGCAGCATGAATACGCCTAATAGTGTGTTGGGTGTGTCGGA
The DNA here is from genome assembly GCF_019145495.1 of Pseudomonas azerbaijanoccidentalis. Classification (GTDB taxonomy): domain Bacteria; phylum Pseudomonadota; class Gammaproteobacteria; order Pseudomonadales; family Pseudomonadaceae; genus Aquipseudomonas; species Aquipseudomonas azerbaijanoccidentalis. The sequence continues at coordinate 316,679 of NZ_JAHSTU010000003.1, forward strand.
TGTGTGTCGGGTTGGTTTTGGCGACCCAGCACAGTTTAAGGCCTTTAATCCCGTGGGTTTGTGGGCAGTGTGTTGGGTGTGTTGGGTTTGCCGTCGCGTGCGCGCATGCGTGATGTTATTTACAGCGAAAACCGAGGGCGGAAATTTTTCTTATGCGAGGGCAGAAAAACCTAACAAACCCAACACACTCAACACAGATAGATTGAAGATATTGATTTTTAAGGGATTTATTTGTGCTGGGTTTGTGTTGGGTTGCGGGTTTTCTGTGTTGGGTTCGGTTTTTCGGGGGGAAGGGCGATGATCGGGGCAATGGAGGCGGTTTTGAAGCACTGGGGTGAGCAATGCCGACTGAACGGCGAAAGCGGCGGCATGGGGAGCCCAATGGCGACCATCATGGAGTGGGGTGGGTCGGCACCTCGCGGCACTCCGGGATCGCGGATCATCCTCGGTGCAGGAGCTGGGCCTGATGCGGTTGCCCAGCAAGTAGGGGCTGCGCTGTCGGAGATCGGGCGTCAGGATGAGCAGGGCGATCGTTTGATGCGGTTGGCTGGTTTGCGTTATGGCGATGACCCGGCGCCGACCTGGTTGATGCAGTTGCATCTGTTGGGGATAGAGTCGAGGGCGAAACAGACTTACTACGACCAGGTGCATCGCCTACATGAGCGGTTGCTGGTGGTGCTGGCTGAGCGTTCCGACGCCCGCGAGTGGCTTACCGCTGGTCGGGGCGTTTTGCCTCAAAGTCTCCTCAAAGTTGCGTCAAAGTTGCGTCGAGCTGGATAACCGAAAATGCCCCCTTTTCGGTTCCGTACTCAGGGGGTAAAAAGTCACCACGATATGAAATTTGCGCCTTGGCGCTGACCTCGCACGTGCTGTGCAGTTTCACCCGGCCTCCCTGAGCCGGTCACCTAACCCCGCTTCGGCGGGGTTTTTATTTTCGGCGTATAGCGCAATCCATTAGGACAGAACATGACGAATGAACAGCAGGCGCTGGCTGAAATGCCGATCTGGTTGGTGATCCTCTTGGCCTTGGTCGGCGGTGTTTCGGGTGAAATGTGGCGGGCGGATAAAGATGGCGCGCGCGGTTGGGCGTTGTTGCGGCGGCTGGCTCTTCGCTCCGGTGCCTGCATCGTCTGCGGTGTGTCGGCAATGATGCTGATGATCGGCGCCGGTTTGTCGGTCTGGACGGCCGGTGCGGTCGGATGCCTAACCGCGATGGCCGGCGCGGATGTTGCGATCGGCCTTTATGAGCGTTGGGCAGTGAAGCGGTTGGGTGTCAGCGAAGTTACCGCTGAATCGAATCGCTCTGAATAGCTTTCACCAGCCTTACTTTAAGAAGGTCTCCTGAAATGAATGAATCCAGGCAGCAGCAGATGCTTGCAGGGCAATCTTCCATTGCTCAAAAAATTTTTGGTTATGTACCCATTCAATCATGCTGGAGTGTTCACGATATTCACCGTGCTGTCCTGGCTGCCAACGCCAGTGGTGCATCGGCCTATGCCATGCGTCGGGCGCTCGGTGAACTCAAAGATGCTGGGCTCATCAGAGAACCGGTAGGCGGAAAGTTTCAACGTGAAGCAGCAACCCCAAAATCAAAGAAGGACCAGGCCGTGACTCAGCCAGCCAAGCAGGCCGTTGTATCGAACAAAACAACCGAGGGCGCACTAGATGTTTTAGCGATTCTGTCGGGCGAGGTGGTGAGTCTGTCTGATGAATTCAGCAAGCGCATGAAGGCGTTGGCTGGCCGTATCGAAGAGGTAGCCCTGACGGTTGAGGCTGAACGCGAAAGCAATGCCGAAGCCATTGTGAAAGCCAAGCGCCTGCAAGAGGCGCTTCGGGAGTTTGCGTAGTCCCTTCCTCATTTGCGAATCCGGGCCGTCATGTGCTCGGTTGCCAACGGGTGCCGCCATCGTGGCGGGCAGGGTTGGTGCAACGCTGCGGGGCGCCGAAAATCGCCGGGGACCCTGGGGGTATTCTGTGGGTACGGGGTCGGAAACCCGCGGGACTGTGTTAGCGGACAGTTCACCAGCTTAGTGAACTCAGGTGAACAGGTGAACACCCGAGGTGAACAGGACATTCCATCATGACTGTAGTTAGCAAAACGGAGTTTGCGGCAAGGCGAGGCTGGGCTAAATCCTATGTTTCCAAGTTAGCCAATCAGGATCGGTTGGTGTTGACCCAGGACGGCAAGGTCGACCTGGAAGCAACGGAAGCACTCCTGGCTCAGACTGCTGATCCCAGCAAAGCCGCTGTTGCCGATCGCCATCATCAAGACCGGCTTCAGCGTGACGTTTACAGCCAGCTCGCCAGCCACGTCGAGCCGACTTCAACGGCTGCGCCGCCGCCCGCAATTATGCCTGCGGGGCAGTTGCCCGATTTTCAGAAAGCCCGGGCACTGCGCGAACACAACCTGGCCCAGCTTGCCGAGATCGAGTTGCACAAAGCAAAGGGCTCGCTGGTCGCTCTGGCAACAGTCAAAACCGGTGCATACAACGCCGGCCGCATGCTGCGCGACCAGTTGCTCGGCATGCCTCCACAACTCGCTCCCGAACTGGCGTCCATGACCGACCCTTGGGAAATCGAAAAGCATCTGACGGCGGCGATTCGTCGCTCCCTGGAAGACGCTGAACGCATGTCGTCGGCGGACCTTGAACACGCACTGACCACGAGTTGAGCCTATGTCCACGGAATTTCCTGACGGTGCAGAGGTGTATCGCGAGGAGTATTTCCGTGGGCTGCGGCCCGACCCAGACGTCTGGATCGATCAGTGGGCCGACGAATATATGCGGATCCCGCGTGACACCGGCGCCGCTGAGCCCGGCAAGTACCGCACCTCGCGCACGCCGTATGCCCGCGAGCCCATGCGTTGCCTGTCGCCGGCGCATCCCTGCAAACGCGTGGTCACTATGGTGGCCTCGCAGTTGATGAAAACGCAGATCGCTTTGAACTGGATAGGCGGCCTGATCCACATGGCGCCGTCCAATATCCTGACACTGCTACCCAGCCTTGGCCTAGCCAAGCGGGTGTCTTCCCGGATCAGCAAGACGATCAAAGCCACGCCTGCACTGCGTGAGCGTGTGGCGTCCAGCCGCTCGCGGGATTCGCGCAACACCATGGACACCAAGGAATTCGAAGGCGGTTCGCTGTACGTCACGACCGCCGGCTCGGCGGCTAACCTTGCCGAGCTCTCGGCGCGCTACGTGTACGGCGACGAGATTGATCGTTGGGAGGTGGACATCGGTGAAGAGGGTGACCCGATTGAACTGGCCGAAACCCGAGGCAGCACTTTTGGCCGCAACGCGAAGTTCTACTTTTCTAGCTCGCCGACCATCAAGGGCGCCTCACGCATCAATGATCTGTTCGAGGGCAGCGACCAGCGTTACTACTACGTGCCATGCCCGAGTTGTGGACACATGCAGACCCTGGAGTGGGAGCGCCTGCATTACTCGAAAGATTACAGCGTGGTGCATTACCAGTGCGCCGGCCCCGACTGTGACGTCCTGATCGAGGAATATCACAAGGGCGAAATGCTCGCAAAGGGTGAGTGGCGTGCACATGCGGAAGGTGACGGCGAAACGATCGGCTTTCACCTCAACGCGCTGTATTCGCCGCTCGGCTGGATGGACTGGAAGTCGCTGGCCAAGCAATTCGAGAAGGCCAAAAAAGCCCAGGCGAAGGGTGATCTTGAACCGATGCAGGTGTTCTACAACACTCGTCTGGCCAAGGTCTGGGATGCGGCGCAAGAGCAAACCAAAGCCGATGTACTGAGGCAGCGGGCGCGACTGGAAGACTTCACCCTGGGCTCTCCGCCGGCGGCCGTTTTGATGATCACCGGCTCTGTCGACGTCCAGGCCAACCGCCTGGAATTCATGGCGATGGGGTGGGGCGTCGGCATGGAACGTTGGGTCGTCGACTATCAAATCGTTTCGGGGGATCCCTCAGACGAGCGCACCTGGGCGGCGCTGGACGAATTGCTCAAAGCCAAATATCGCCATCCGTGTGGCGTGGGTTTGGGAGTTCTCGCCGTCGCGGTCGACTCCGGTGGCCACCACACCGACGAGGTATACCAGTTCTGCCGCGTGCGGCGCTGGCGCAATGTGTTCGCCATCAAGGGCGCGAGCAAACCGGGCAAACCGGTGATTGCTCAGCGTCCCTCAATGGTCGACGTAACCTGGAAAGGCCAGACCGAACGCAACGGCGCCGAGCTTTGGTTCGTCGGTACCGACACGGCCAAAGACTGGATTTACAACCGCTATCCGTTCGACACGGGGCCAGGTGCACTGCACTTTGCAAATGACCTGCCCGACGACTTCTTCGACCAGTGCGTCGCGGAACGCAAGGTCGCACGCTACATACGCGGCCACAAGCGCATCGAATGGGTCAAGGGAAAAGCCGAACGAAACGAAGCGCTGGACCTGATGGTGTACTGCCTGGCCATGGCGCATTACCTCGGGCTCAACCGTTACAAGGAACACGACTGGGAGCGCGTGCGTCAATCCCTGGCGCAGTCGGGTTTGTTTGACGACGCCTTGGGCATCAAACCGGTTCAAGGTGAACGCGTCACTGCTGCAGCAACACCAGCTGTTGCACCGCAACCGGCTTCACAACCTGCTGCCGTCGTCGTGCCGTCGCGACCCGCTGCACCGCCACCTCAACGCCGAAGCTCCAGCAGCGGTTACCTAAAGAGACGCTAGCTTCAGGACAGGCCGATCATTGGGCTGAGAATTTTCACTCCAAGACCGAATGCTTCAGATACCAGTCCGCGAGCAACTTCTTTACCGCCCTCTTTGGCGCTGACAGCTAGTTGTTCCCCGATGGTGGATTTCGAGGACACGCTTTCAGGTGTGGCTTTTAAAACTTCCAGACCTTTGGCAGTGAGGACGGCGTTGTCAATCCCGACGTAAGGATAGGTCTTACAGGTGATGTATCCCGCTTGCATCAACCACGTAGCAGTTGCGATGAAAAATTCCGTTTCATCTGTAGGTACCTCCGTGCCGACTTGTTCGTCGAACTGCACGGCTTTTTCGACGAAGTCTTCCGCGAGGAGCGCTTGGGGAAGCGGAAAGCTTTGGTAAAGCTCGGCAAAAATTTTGCCGGTGATGTCGTCAAACTTTTCAATATTGGAGACAGCCATGTCAGAAAACTCCGAGGAAAAAACGCAGCACGCGCAAAAAGTTAGGGCCACCGCTGAGCTCCAGCTAGAGCTGCGCCGAGTGGTAGCAGATCAGTTAACTGGTCGGATGGATTGGGTCCGAGCACGTACTTACTGGCGAACTCGGCTCCCGGATATTCCAGTTGAAGAATTAGCCGACGCACTCACTCACATCTTGGCCGGCGGCAGTTTCAGGCAAGAAATCCAATCGAGAAACCAGATCTTCATCTAACAGTTTATATATCAAACCGCCAGTACTCATCCAGAGCACACCTCCATGTCATTTACCCAAAAGCACCTCGACGCGGTTGAGGCGGCCATCGCTCGCGGTGAAAAAGTTGTGCGCTACACCGACCGCACCGTGGAGTACCGCACCGTCGACGAACTGCTTAAGGCACGCGAGGAAATTCGCACCTCGTTGATCAGTGCAGCCGGGCCACGCTCCCGCGTGGTTCGGTTGTACCACGGAGGCAAAGGACTCTAATGGCCCGCTATCCGACGCTCACCCGTAACGGATTCGTGTTGCCGTCGAACATCAAGGCCAGTTACGAAGGCGCCGGAGAGGGCCGACGTTCCACTGGCTGGGATGCGCCCGACAACGGAATCAACAGCATCAACACCCCGGCGCTGCGCAACTTGCGATCACGCTCCCGGGCAGCGGTTCGCAACGATCCGTATGCCTATAACGTAATCGACAAACGCGTCAGCAACCTGATCGGCACCGGTATTACGCCAAGGCCAAAAACCGACGATGAAGCCCTGCGCAAACTGCTGCAGGAACTCTGGGACGACTGGGTCGACGAGTCGGACGCCGATGAGCGCACCGACTTCAACGGCCAGCAGGCGTTGGTCGCGCGCACCGTGGAAACCTCGGGCGAATGTTTTATCCGGCTGCGCCCCCGTGGCCTGGACGAAGGTCTCGCGGTGCCGTTGCAGTTGCAGATCCTGGCCCCCGAGTTTGTCCCTCACGATAAGTTCGAAACCACTCGCGACGGCAACTTCATACGCGCCGGGATCGAGTTCACCCCGGGAGGCAAGCGCGTGGCCTACTGGATGTACCTCTCGCACCCGCGTGATGCTTCTTCGCTGAATGCCGGTTACAACCAACTGGTGCGAGTGCCGGCCGCGCAGGTGCTGCATATTTTCGAACCGGTCGAGCCAGGCCAGTTGCGTGGCGTGCCGCGTTTATCGCCGGTGTTGAAGCGCCTGCGCAGCCTCGACAACTACGACGATGCGGTGTTGTTTCGCCAGGAAGTCGCCAACCTGTTTGCCGGGTTTATCAGTCGTCCGGCGCCGGATAGCGTCCAGACGCCTAGAGACCCGGTCACCGGCCAACCGTTAAATATGGATCGCGACGGTTTCACACCGATGGTGGCGCTGGAACCTGGGACCATGCAGGAGCTGGGGCCGGGTGAAGAGGTCGAGTTCTCGAAACCGCCGGATGCGGGCAACAACTATCCCGACTTCATGCGACAGCAACTGATGGCAGCTGCTGCCGGTACCGGCACACCGTACGAGATCCTCACCGGCGACATGCGCGAGGTCAACGACCGGGCGCTGCGGGTAGTGCTCAACGAGTTCCGGCGCCGATTGGAGCAACTGCAGTTCGGCGTCTACGTGCATCAGCTTTGCCGACCGATCCGTGCGGCCTGGATGGACATGGCAGTGTTGTCGGGTGTTCTGGTGTTGGAGGACTACACCCAACGGCGCCGTGAGTACTTGCGCACGCGTTGGGTCCCCCAAGGCTGGGCCTACATCCAGCCTGTGCAGGACGTGCAAGCCCGGCGGATGGAAGTGCAGGCCGGCTTCGCCTCACGCAGCGAGATGGTCCTGCGCACCGGTTACGACGCGGAAACGGTCGACGCGGAAAACGCAGCCGATCTGGCCCGGGCCACCACCCTCGGACTCAATTACACCACCCTCGACGCTTTCGTCCCGATCGACGACAAGGAGCAACCATGAGCAAGAAAACGCGACCGCGCGTTTACAACCGGGCGGGCGAGCGCGTGCCGGTGCAAGACAAAACCTGGTACGCGGTACACGCGAGCGGTGAAGCCACCGAGCGGGTGATCGAAGTCTTTGTCTACGGCGAGATCGGTGGCTGGGGTATCACCGCCAACCAGTTCGTGCAGGATCTGCGTGCCATGGACGATGGCGTCTCGCCCGTGATCGCCGCTTTCAACAGCATCGGCGGCGACCTGTTCGACGGCCTTGCCATGCACAACGCGTTGTCGCGTTTGGGCGAACGTTGCACCGGTCGTGTGGATGCGTTGGCCGCCAGTGCTGCCAGCGTGGCGGTGTGTGGGGCTCACCGGGTGGTGATCGCCTCCAACGCCATGCTGATGATTCACAACCCCTGGACGTATGCGGCAGGGGATGCCGAAGACTTCCGCAAGGTGGCCGATGTCCTGGACCAAACCATGGAGGCGATCATCGCGGCCTATAAGGCCAAGGCACCAGATATTGATGAAGTCGAATTGCGGCGCCTTGTGGCCAATGAAACCTGGCTCACCGCGAATGAAGCGGTGGCCTTGGGGCTGGCTGACGAAGTGGGTGACGGTGTCACGGTCAAGGCGTGCGTCGGCCAAGGTGCCGTGTTGCAGCGTTATCAGCACGCACCGGCCGAGCTACTGGCCCAGCTCGACGAGCCGCCAGAGCCCGATCCGGAACCAGATGATCCGCCGTTGACGCCTCCCGTGGTCGACTCGACGAAGTTGGCCCTGATGATCACCCAGCGTTGTGCCGAGTCGGGCATCAGCAATTTGATTGAGCCACTGCTCAGCTCCACCAAACTCGAAAGCGAAGCCATCGTCCAGGCCGGCCTGACGCGGGCTAAGGCGGTGAACGATCTTTGCGTGGCTGCGCGGTTGCCTGAGTTCAGTGCCGAGTATGTCGCCGCTGGCCTGGACGTCGCGGCGGTGCGTGCGCGCCTGTTCGATAAGATCGTCGGCAGTGGCAAGGGTTTCGAAATCGATAACAGCTTGCCGCTGGACGATGATCCTGCCCTGAAGGTGCAGGCCAAAAAAATCGATCAACCTTCCATCTGGTCCGCCCGCCAAGCCGCGCAGACCGGTAAATCCCAACCTGCTTCAGGAGTAAGACGATGACCATTCAACGAGAGCCGATGCATGCAGGTGAATTCCTCCTGTCCGAAGGAGCCGGCACCATTTCCCGCGAAGCCATCAACGTCGCTGCCGGCCCTGCACTGGAGCCTGGGCAGATCCTCGGTCTGGTCAGCCTGACCGGTGAATTTGCTCCGTATAACCCAACGGCCGAAGACGGTAGCGAAAACGCGATCGCCATCCTTTACGGCCCGCTCGGCGAATCGGATGTGGTGCGTCGTGGTCGTGCCGTGGTGCGTCTGGCTGAAGTCAGCGAAGCCCACCTCACGGGCCTGGACCCTGCTGCCGAAAAGGCGCTCGCCACCCACTTCCTGATCGTCCGCTAAGACGATCCCTGTTTTTCCAGCCCGCCGAGTGCGGGTTTTTTATTTCCTGGAGATTGCTTCATGGCTGATATTGAAATCTTTAACGACGACGCGTTCTCGGTCTCTTCGCTGACCGCCGCCATCAACGAACAGGAATACCTGCCGGGCCGCATCAGCAGCTTGGGTCTGTTCCAGGAAGAGGGCATTACCACCCTGACGGTGCAAATCGAAAAGGATGGCGACATCCTTGCTTTGGTGCCAGCCGGTGAGCGCGGTACGTCTGGCTTGGTAGTCAGTGGCACGAAACGCAACCTGATCCCGTTCAATACCGTGCACTTGCCGCAACGCTTTGCGATCAAGGCCGATGAGATTCAGGGTATCCGAGCCTTCGGAACGCGCTCCGAGTTGCAGGCTGTCCAGGACGTGGTGAATAAGCGCCTGGCGAAAGCGCGTCGACAGCTGGATGCCACTCACGAATTTCAGCGCATGGGCGCGTTGAACGGGCAGATTCTCGATGCCGACGGATCGACGGTGCTGTTGGACATCTACAAAACCTTCGGCGTGACCCGCAAGAAAATGTCCATGGGACTCGCCAATGCTGAGACGGAGCTGCGCGTAAAGTGCGGTGAAGCGCTGGATCTGCAGGAAGATGCGCTGGGCAGCATTACCAGCAGTGGCTCGCGCGCCCTGTGTGGCAAAAACTTCTGGAATAAGCTGATCGTCCACAAGTCGGTGAAAGAGACCTTTCTCAACAGTCAGCAAGCCGCCGCCTTGCGTGGCGACGCCCGTGAAAGCTTCGAGTTCGGCGGTATTGTCTGGGAGCGCTATCGCGGCAAAATCGCCGGCGTGACCTTCATCCATGACGACAAAGCGTTGCTGATTCCCGAAGGCGTACCGGACCTGTACATCTCGGTCTTCGCCCCGGCCGACTACATGGAAACGGTCAACACCGAGGGCGTGCCGTACTACAGCAAGATCGAGCCGATGCCGTTCAACAAAGGCATGGCCGGTGAAGCGCAGTCCAACCCATTGCACCTTTGCACCCGCCCTCTGGCGCAGATCCTGCTGGAGCTCTGATCATGGGCTTTCGCGATCTGATCGCCGACATCGACGCGGTGGTGTTCGAAACCCTGGGCGACAGCGCGCGGATCGAAGGTCGCGAGGAACCCGTGCTCGGCATGTTCTCGGCGCCTTGGTTGCAGCCAAAGATCGGCAAACTCAATACCGGCCTGCGTGAGCCTCGGTTCGAGATTCGCGTCAGCGATTCGCAAGGACTGGAGCAGGGCATGTTGGTCAAAGTCGATCTGCCCGAGCTGGACGGTGGTGGCGATTACGACCTGCTGCAGCTCGAACCGAGCGGTGACGGTCTGGTCGCCTTGATCCTGAGGATGCGCGCATGAGTATCGGCAGCTTCTACAAACCCTCAGCCGACGGCGGGATGATTTCTATCCAGGCGTCGACCGCAGATCTGCAAGCCTTTGAAAACTTCTCCAGCCTGGTACCCAAAGCCGCCGCTGCAGCCCAGCGTCGAGCGATCAACAAAACGTTGGGCTGGCTACGTACCCACATTGCCCGGGCGGTCAGTCGCCAGGAGCGGATCGCCGTCGCGGCGGTCCGTCAGCGTCTGCGGGCTTACCCGGTATCCGGCGGCGCAACCAGCGGCAAATTGTGGTTCGGTCTTAATGCCATCGAGTCCAGCCGTATCGGCCGTGCACGGCAGTCCGGCCGTGGTGTGTCGGTGGCAGGGCGGCGCTATCAGGGGGCCTTCCTGAAGCAGGTTTACGGTAACAAACCCGACATCTGGATTCGTACCGCGAGCAAGCATTTCAACGCGGACGATTACCCCGACAGCACCGTGTCAGGTGCTGCTGGTGCCAGCTCTGGCTGGGCGGCGGAAAACGGCAATCGCTTTCCGTTGGCCAAGGCCAAGGTGTCGCTGGAGCAAGCTCGGCCGCACTTCGACGAATGGATCAAAAAGGCCAATTCGCGCTTGCTGGAAATCCTGCAGCAAGAATTCAACTTTGAGCTGCAGAAGTACCTGAAGGGGACGGCGAATGTCTGATGAACCATTTAGCCTCGATCAGTTGTACAAGGCGATTGAGCAACACCTGCTCAGTCAGTTACCCGGCATCAAAGCGGTCACGGCCTGGCCGACCATCAAGGACCGTATTGCGTTACCGGTGGTGTTCATCGAGATGGCCGAGATTGAACCGGGCAAGGATATTGGTACCGGACAAACAACCCTGATTTGCCGTTTCGAAGCACGGATTATTGTTGATCCCATCCGCCCGCAACATTGCCAACAGGCCGCGCAGTTGGCGGCCCAACTGGCGGTATTGCTGCGCATGCAAAATTGGGGGCTCGCCATCGAACCGGCCGAGTTCGTCCAGGCCTTGCAGGACTGGACCAAACCGGAGCTCGATGGTTACACAGTCTGGCTGGTGGAATGGACGCACCAGATTTACCTGGGTGTTGAGGAGTGGCCGTGGCCAGATGAGCCGCCGGGCTCGTTGGTGTTCGATATCGAGCCCGGCGATGGCCCGGTAAGTCCGGAGGATCTATGAGCCACGCCTTGGCCGAACATGATCGGATGATCGCCGCCATGCTGATGCCGTGCGCGGTGGTCGGTGTGGATCTGCCAGCGGCGACGGTGCGCGTCTCCAATGGTGCATGGACCAGCGCCTGGGTGCGCTGGCACAGTCTCGCAGCCGGCAAGGCGCGGCACTGGCGGGCGCCCAGCTTGGGCGAGCAAGGGGTGTTGTTCAACCCGAGCGGCCAGGCGGGCATGGGAACGTTTATCCCGGGGCTGTACGGCAACGCCGGGCCCCCCCTGATAACCGCGATCATGTTGAGGTCTGGCGCTTCGACGATGGCGGCTCCCTTGTCTACGACTGGGAAGCCAATAGCTACACCATCACGCTGCCGACGGGGAAAGTGATCACCAAAGTGGGGGCGACCGAATCCATCACCACCGACACCAATATCACCGTGACGACGAACAACATGAAGTTTGTCGCGGCCGTGGAAATTCAAGGGCCGTTACGTGTAACGGAAGGCGTTGAAATTGGCGGCGCCTTGCACGCGGTGGGGAGCATCACCAGCGGCGCCGATATTCTCGCCACTGGCAATAGCGACAATCATCACTCGCACTAACCCGCAATCATCCAGCCCGCCCAGTGCGGGCTTTTTCATGTCTGGAGAAAACATGGCCAAGCCTTCCGATGTACCCGTTGACGAACCATCGTCAGCGCCTGATCTGTTGCTGACCTTTCGCGACAAGGTCTACACCTCGCGCACCCTGATCCTCCCTCGAAGCAAGCGTTCGCTGGCCGTGATCAAAGGGCGAGTCGAGGTGTCGGCGTCTGATGAGCAGGCGATCAGTTACCTGAAAGCCAACCCTGAGTTCGAACCGCTGAAGGAGTGATGTCGATGATCGGAATGGATCGCCACACCGGGCAGCCCATTTCGGGTATCGAGCACTTGCGTCAGTCCATGGCCGACATCCTCGGCACGCCGCTGGGCAGCCGCCGGCACCGGCCGGAGTACGGCAGTAAGTTGCGAGCTTATGTCGACCTGCCGGTTAACGAGGGCTGGAAAAGCTCGGTGCAAGCCGAGGCCGTGCGCGCCTTGGGCCGTTGGGAGCCGCGCCTGAAGTTGCAGAGCGTCCGCGTGCTGGCGGTGCTGGGCGGGAAGATCGATCTGAGCATTGCCGGCGACTACCTCGGCGACCGCTTTCTGCTAGAGGTGAGCGTATGAGTAGCATCGTGGATCTGTCGGAACTGCCGGCGCCGGATGTGCTGGAGCCGTTGGACTTTGAGGCGACGTATGAGGAAGGGCTGGCCACCTTTCGTGGCTACATGGGCGAAAACTGGAGCGCGCCGCTGGAGAGTGATCCGGTGGTGAAGCTGATCGAGGTCGGGGCCTATAACAAAGTGGGCAACCGTGCCCGGGTCAACGATGGCGCCAAGGCTCTGCTGTTGGCCCACGCGATCGGCCCGGATCTGGATCACCTGGGGGCCAACGTCAATCTGCCGCGCCTGGTGATCCAGACCGAGGATCTGCTGGCCGTGCCGCCAGTGCCGAAGGTCATGGAGCTGGACGACCCTTACCGCGAGCGTATCCAGTTGGCCTTTGAAGGGTTGACCACGGCCGGTCCGCGTAACAGCTACATTCTGCATGCGCGCAACGCCTCGGGCCTGGTCGTGGATGCCTCGGCGGAAAGCCCATCCCCCGCCTGCGTGACGGTCACGGTGTTGAGTACCGAACGAAAAGGCGAAGCCGGTCCCGAGCTGCTGGCGATCGTCGCCGATGCGCTGGATGACGATGAAGTCAGGCCGGTGGGCGATCGGGTCACGGTGCAAAGCGCTGAGATTCTCGACTATCGCGTTGACGCCATTTTGCACATGAGCAGCGCCGGGCCGGAGGGCGATGCCAGCCTGGCCGAAGCCAAAAAGCGCCTGGCGGCCTGGGTCAATCCACGCAAGCGCCTAGGCGTCGAGGTGGCGCGCTCGGCGGTGGATGCGCAACTTCACGTCGCCGGCGTTTCCCGGGTTGAGCTGGTCGGGTGGGTTGACCTGGCCCCGAGCAAAGCGCAGGCGGCGTATTGCACCGAGTGGAGCGTGGTTCTGGCGGGGGCAACATGAGAAGCCTACTGCCGAGCAATAGCACGCAACTGGAGCGCGCCCTGGAGGCGTCGTTCTATGACAAAACCATTGTGCCGTTGCGCACCTTGTACAACGCCGATACGTGCCCGGTGCATTTGCTGCCCCACCTGGCGTGGGCCTGGTCGGTCGACCGCTGGGATTATCGGTGGTCCGAAGCGACCAAGCGCGCGGCGATCAAGGCGTCTTATTACATTCATGCCCACAAGGGCACGATCGGCGCCCTGCGCCGCGTGGTCGAGCCGCTGGGTTATCTGATCGAAATCATCGAGTGGTTCAAGACGGTGCCCGAAGGGGTGCCGGGCACCTTTGCGCTGAAGGTTGGCGTGTTGGACACCGGGATCACCGAGGAAATGTATCAGGAGCTTGAACGCCTGATCGACGACGCGAAGCCTGTCAGCCGCAAGTTGACTGGGCTTGCGATCAGCCTGGAAACGCAAGGCCATTTGAACATCGCGGCCTGTCTCTACGACGGCGACGAAATCGACGTTTACCCGCCGGTGATGCGTGACATCGAGGTCACGGGCAGCTTTTCCGTGCTCGGCCATGAACACACCATAGACACCCTGGACGTTTATTATGATTGACGCGAATTCGCAGTTTTTCGCCATCCTCACCAACGTGGGGCTGGCCAAACAGGCGAACGCCGACGCGCTCGGCATTCCCTGGAAGATCACCGACATGGGCCTGGGGGATGCCAACCTTGCCGGGGTGGCTGATCCACCTAACCCCGTCCCGTCTCCCACGCAAACCAAGCTGATCAACGAGTGGCGGCGCCGGCCGCTGAATCAGCTCAAAATCGACCCGGCCAACCCGGCGATCATCATCGCAGAGCAGATTGTCCCGGCCGACGAGGGCGGGCGCTGGATTCGTGAAATCGGTCTGTATGACGAGGCCGGCGATCTGGTGGCAGTGGCCAACTGCGCGCCGAGCTACAAGCCGCTGTTGTCGCAAGGCTCGGGCCGCACGCAAGTGGTGCGGATGAATTTCATCGTCAGCAACGCCGGCAACATCACGCTGAAGATCGACCCGGCGGTGGTGCTGGCTTCGCGCGCCTACGTCGACGCGGCCATTCTGGAAGTGTTACCGAAGAACAAGACGCCGGGCGAATGGACTCGGGTCAAGACCAACGATCGCGGGGTTGTGGTGTCGGGTGACAACCCGAGCACCTTGGCCGAGATGGGGATCACCGACACTTACACCAAGACGCAAATCGAGGCGATGATTGCCTAGGCTTCGGCGTTGCCTGTCGGTGCGCAAGTCTCATTTCCAGTGAACAAGGTGCCGCCGGGCTTTCTGGAGCGTGACGGCAGTGTGAAGAGCGTTGCGGCTTATCCGGATCTGTCGGCGTTCTTGGATGGTGCTTTCAACAAGGGCGATGAGGGTGCGGGCAATTTCCGTCTGCCGGAGTCGCGCGGTGAGTTTGAGCGGGGCTGGGATCATGGGCGGGGCGTAGACGTCGGCCGGGCTGTGGGCAGTGCGCAAATCGGTAGTTATCTGCCGGGTGACAACAACGCGGCCGACGAAAACATTTATGTCCATAACTCTGGCGATAAGGCCGGTCTAGGCTGGGACGCCTTCACGGGTGCGCCTGCGCCGGGCACGGTGCGGTATACGTCGGCGAGCGGGGCGTCTACCGCCGATCCGGTGCCGATTGCGTTGCATGGCGGCGCGGCGCGCCCGCGTAACATCGCGGTGGTGATGTGCATCAAGGCATGGAACGCGCCGATTAATCAGGGAAACATCGACATTGCCGCGCTGGTGGCGTTGGCCGCTCAGGCCACTGAAACCAATCAGGGCACGGCCAAAATCGCCACCCAGGCGCTGACGAATGCCGGCGTGGATGACACCACGATCGTCACCCCGAAAAAGATGCGCTGGGGCTTCGGGATTAGCCTCGCCGCCAATGGTTACATCACTTTCCCGACCTGGTTGGGCGGCCTAATTCTTCAGTGGGGTCAAATTCAGGTCGGTGACATTGCCAATGCCGCCGCAGTGCCTTACTCGCTGCCGCTCGCGTTTCCTAATGCTCACTATCAGACACTACTGTCCTGTGGGGAAACGGGCGCGGGCCAATGGAATGTGTACCTCATTAGCAAGAGTTTGCTGGGCTTCTCGTGGGCGGCGAATGAGTTCGCAGCAGTTGTCCAGAATGCCAAAGTTACTTATCTCTCTATCGGTTCCTA
Organism: Pseudomonas azerbaijanoccidentalis; assembly: GCF_019145495.1. Taxonomy (GTDB): domain Bacteria; phylum Pseudomonadota; class Gammaproteobacteria; order Pseudomonadales; family Pseudomonadaceae; genus Aquipseudomonas; species Aquipseudomonas azerbaijanoccidentalis. The sequence continues at coordinate 332,102 of NZ_JAHSTU010000003.1, forward strand.
GGGGAACGTCATGGACACTCGCTATTACAGTAAAACCACGGGTTGTACCTACGTGACAAGCTTGCACGGCGCCAATATGCCGGCCGATGTGGTCCCGATCGATGAAGAGCGCTTTCTGTTGGTGATTGGCAACCCGGACCCCGGAAAGGTTCGGGGTCACGATGCGCAGGGACTGCCGATTCTGATCGATCCCTTACCGCCAACGGCCGAGGCGCTTTCGGTGCGAGAGCGGTCATGGCGTGATGCAGAGATTGAGAGTGTAAAGTGGCTGCGTGAGCGGCACCGTGACCAGCTCGACATTGGCGAGCAAACGACGCTGACGCCCGAGCAATTCAGCGAGCTGCTGACGTACATTCAGGCCTTGCGCGACTGGCCTCAATCGCTCGACTTTCCCGATAGCCAGCACCGGCCAATCGCGCCGGCGTGGATCGCCGAACAAACCCAATAAACGCCCCGCACTGACGGGGCGTTTTCTTTTCCATTACGCGTATCACCAACACCCTCACAGCCTCGTTCATGCGGGGTTTTCTCGTTTCTGGAGATTGATCTATGGCTGGCTTTTTTCACGGCGTCACCACGACGCTGATTGATACCGGCGCGCGCACCATTTCGCTGCCGTCGTCGTCGATCATTGGTCTATGCGACACCTTTACCCCGGGCCTTCTGGCCACGGCCAAAGCCGGCGAACTGGTGCTGATCACAACCGAGCGCGAGGCCATTGCCGCGTTCGGCGCTGACTCGGCGATCACCCGGGCCTGCCAGGCGATCTATGTCCGCGCCAAAGCGGTGATCGTGGCCATCGGCGTGCCCAAGCTGGAAGACGAGGCGCTGCAAACCTCGGCGATCATCGGCGGCGTTCTCGCCAATGGCCAGCGTACCGGCCTGCAAGCGCTGCTGGACGGCAAGAGCAAACACAATGCCCAACCGAAACTGTTGATCGCCCCGGGGCATTCCGCCACGCAAGCGGTGGCCACCGCCATGGATGCCCTGGCTGGCAAGTTGCGCGCGATCGCCATTGTCGACGGGCCGAACACCACCGACGAGGACGCGCTGGCCTACGCCGAAAACTTCGGCAGCAAGCGGGTGTATCTGGTCGATCCCGGTGTGCAGTTTTGGGACACGGCACAAAGCAAGACGGTCGATGCGCCGGGTTCGGCTTGGGTCGCTGGCCTGTTCGCCTGGACCGATGCCAATTACGGCTATTGGGCATCGCCGTCGAACAAAGAGTTTGTCGGCATCACCGGCACGAGTCGCCCGATCGAGTATCTGGACGGCGACGACACCTGCCGGTCCAACCTGCTCAACAACGCCAATATCACCACGATTATTCGCGACGGCGGCTATCGCCTGTGGGGCAACCGCACTTGCTCCGCAGATGCGAAGTGGTCGTTTGTCACCCGCGTGCGTACCTGCGACATCCTGATGGATGCGATCCAGGCCGGGCACAAGTGGGCGGTAGATCGTTCGATCACCAAGACCTACGTGCAGGACGTCACCGAAGGTCTGCAAGCGTTCATGCGCGATCAGAAAAACGCCGGCGCAGTGATCAATTTCGAAGTCTACGCGGACAAGGAAATGAACACGGCCAGCCAAATCGAGCAGGGCAAAATTTACTGGCGCATCCGTTTCACCGACGTGCCGCCGGCGGAAAACCCGAATTTCCTTATCGAAGTCACCAACGAGTGGCTGACCGAAGTTCTCGAAACAGCCTAAGGGGGCCGTTCAATGATTCCTCAAGTTCTGACCAACTGCGTCGCGTTTATCGACGGCGTGAGCCTGTCCGGTGAAGTGCCCAGCCTGACCCTGCCGAAGCTGACGCAAAAGACCCTCGACTATCAGGGCGGAGGCATGTCGGTGCCGATTGAGTTCGCTGTGGGCATGGAAAAGCTGGAGTCCGCGTTTACCACCAACGGCGTGCGCCGCGAGACGCTGAAGTATTTGGGTCTGTCCGATCAGACCGCCTGCAATCTGGTGTTTCGCGGTGCGTACAAGGGCCTCAAGGGGGCGGTCACGCCAGTGGTCGTCACCATGCGCGGCGGCGTGAAAGAAGTCGACATGGGCGACTGGAAGCCGGGCGATCAGGCCGAAATCAAACACGCGGTGAAGCTCGTTTACTACAAGCTCGAAATCGACGGGCGCGTGATGTACGAGATCGATCCGCTCAACATGATTCAGGTGATCGACGGTGTTGATCAACTCGCTGCCGAACGCTCGGCCGTTGGCCTTTAAGGATAAAAACACATGACCCTAGTTACCCAAGCGTCGCCGGCCTGGCTCGCCGTCACCGAGGAAGGCGTTACCGTAACGCTGCGTTATAAGGCCAGCTTCAACGGTGTGCTGGTCGACAAGTTGACCATGCGCGCGCCCAGCGTGAAGGAATTCAACGCCGCGAAACTCATCGCCGCCGGCGACATGGAAAAGATGGAGCTGCACCTTTTTTGCTCCTTGCTCTCGGTCGCCGAGGCGGATCTGTTAGCCCTGAAACTCAAGGACTATAACCGCTTGCAGGCCGGCTATTTTCGCCTGGTCGAAGAAGACGACGTGTAACGCAACCACGCTCAAGATCGCGGCTAAACGCTTGTCTAAAGAGACGGGGTTCTCGGCGGCCGAGATCGAGGCCATGACTTTTGATCGGATGGTGTGGTGGCTCACGGATTGAGCCGCCTTCGATCGACTCGACGCATAGGGCACGTACATGGCGAACAAACTCGCGCTCGGCCTGGTCATTGGTGGGGCGGTCAGTTCCTCGGTGGGCAACGCCTTTAAGGATGTCACCGGGCGCATCAAGAAGCTGGAAGCCGAAGGCAAAAAAGCTCGGGTGCTGGAAAAGACCATTGGCGACACCATCCGCTTGCGTGATGAGTGGCGTAAGGCGCATCTGGCGGGTGAACAGGGGGCCGGCGCACTGCTGAAACGGCTTGAGTCCAATATCAGTAGCCTGAAAAAACAGGGCGTTGAAGTCCGCAATCTGACCAAGGCTTACACCAGCATGGGCGCCGTGGCGGCCAAGGCCGAGCTGAAAGCCAAGGGACACATGCAGCTCGATGAGGGCAAACAGAACCTGAAAAGCAGCGTCGGCCAGGCAGCGGCGGCCACGGTGGCCATGGCTGTTCCGACCAAGGTCAGCGCGGACTATGGCGCGATCATTCGCGACATTTCGATCAAGGCCGGTATTGCCAACAAGCCGGAAGAGGCGCAGCTGTCCAAGACGATTATCGGCACGTCGCGCGATACCGGCATGGCGCGCAATAAGGTGGCCGAAGTGGTCAATGCCCTGGTCGGTGCTGGCATGGAGCTGGACAAGGCCCTGCAATATGCGCCGACGGCGGCCAAGTTTGCCGTGGGCCAGGGTTCGGACGGTACCGAAACGGCGCGCATGATCAATGCCCTGGGGCAGAACGCCAAGATCACCGACCCGGCGCAGATGCAAAAGGCCCTTGAGGCGATCGCCTACCAAGGTCAGGCCGGCAGCTTTGAGGCGGCCGACATGGCGCGTTGGTTCCCCGAATTACTCGCGGGCATGGGCAAGCTGGGCATCACTGGTATGGACTCGGTGTCGCAACTGGGCGCCATGCTTCAGGTCCAGATGAAGACGGCCGGCGGTTCCGATGAGGCAGCGAACAACCTCAAAAACTGGATGGAAAAAATCGGCTCGGGCGACACCGTCAAGGCCTATGCAGACGCCGGTATTGATTATCAAGCGTCGATGAACACTGGCCTGCAGAATGGCAAGTCGACCCTGGAATCCAGCTTTGAATTGGCGCAGAAGTACATTGCCGCGACCGATCCGAAGAAGGCCGCCGCGATGGCGGAAGCCACCGCCAGGATCAGCAAGGAAGCCGATCCAGAAAAAGCCAAGGCCATGATTGCGTCTCTGGAGCAGGCCCTGCGCACCGGCGACCTCTTCGCCGACATGCAGGTAAAGGGCGCGCTGACGGCGTACATGCAGAACAAGGATCTTTACGACAAGTTGAAAAACGAGTCGGCCAATGCCAGCGGGATCTTGGATAAGAACCTGGAAGAGCGGCGCCAGTCCTCGGCGCAGAAGTGGGCAGAAATGGCCCAGGGCATGGATGACGCCATGCGCGCGATCGGCGACGCCTTTCGGCCAGTGACGGATGCCGTGGCCGGTGGTTTGACGTCGGTCGCCCAGGGCCTGAGCAAGCTGTCGGATGAATCGCCGCGCCTGATGACGGGGATCGGTGCGGCCGTGGCGGCGGTGATCGCCGCGCAGACGGCGTTTAGCAGTTTCAAGATTGCCAAGGGCCTGCTGAACATCGGTCGCGGTTCGCTGGGGGGCAATCCCAACATTCCGCAAAAGGTGATCGTCACCAACATGCCGGTCGGTGGCCTGGATGGTGCCGGCGTCGATGCCGACGGCGGCAAGGGCAAGAGGGGTGGCAAGGGCGGTCGGTTTGGCGGTGGTCGCGGTGCGAGTATCGGACTGGGGGTGAAGGGGCCGGCGATCTTTGCGGCGGTTGATTCCATGTTTAAGGCAGTGGACACCTACCAGAACGCCGAAACCCAAGACGAAAAGGCCGAGGGCTACGGCGGTGCGGCGGGCGGTTTGGCCGGCGCGATCGCCGGCGCTTCGGCGGGGGCTTTCATCGGCTCGGTGGTGCCGGTGATCGGCACGGTGGTGGGTGGCGCGATCGGCGCCGCCCTGGGCGGTATGGGTGGCGATCTGTTGGGTGGGGTGCTCGGCAAGACGATGTTTGGTGCCGACGAATCACTCAAGCGTCTGCCTGACGCGGGTCCGCTGATGATGGCCAACGCCGGCAAGGACATTCCGCCGACGCTGGGCAGCATTGTGCAGTCGTTCGCCAAGCCTGGCGCCAGTGGTGTGTCGCTGTTGGCCAGTCCCGGCCGGGCGGCGCCGGTGGTCGAGACGCAGCCCGGTGATGCGGCACGCGCCATGATGTTGCCGCCGGCCAGTGCCGACGGGGCGGTCGCCAAGTTGGCCCCGCTATCGCCTGCCAAGTCCGAGGCCGGAGGGGTAAAGGTCGATTCCAAGGTCGAAATTCATGCGCCATTGACGGTAACGGTACAGGGCGATGCGAAAGATCCGGCGCATCTCGCGGAGCAATTGCGGCCGTTTTGGGAGCAACAGCAACGCAACATCGCCCAGCAACTGGAAAGCCGCAAGTTGTACGACTCGCCGAACATTTAACGCGGAGGGCTTATGCCTGCATTGGACCAATTACAGTCGGGGCTCAAATACCTGGCCTCGGCGGGGGAAACCGGACGGCGCAGCCTGGACGGTATGCTGGGGCCGATGAATGGCGCGATCAGCGAAATCACCGGCGCCGCGTCTGAGCTGGAGGATCTGCCCTTTGTCGACCCGGTGGTCGGAGCCAAGCTTCAGCGGGTCATGCGCGGGGTGAATGCCGCGCAAGCCAAGGTCGGCGCGGTGGTTGCCACCTACAACAAGGCAACCCGGGCGCTGTCGGGGATGGATGAGCGCTTGGGCACGCTCAAGGAACAGGCCGGGAAAGCGGCGACGGCGATTAACAAGATCGCCGGCAAGGCCAGTCCGGCGTTGGCCAACATTGTGCCCACGGGCACCTTTGCCACGGATCAGACGCCGGCGCCGGAGGCGGTTAAGCCGTTTCCGCACCTGCTGATCATCCAGCCCCAAGACCCCAAGGCGCCGCCGTATTTCTTCAACCTCGACACGGCCGCCTTTGATGAGCTGCGCCGCTCGACTGAATTCCGTTGGGCCTCGCAAGAGCGCCTATCACGGCGCCCGGCGCAGCAAGCGGTGGGCATGGGCGACGAGAAAATCACCCTCAAGGGCGCGATCATTCCCGGCCTTAAGGGCGGCTTGAAACAGCTCGACACGCTGCGCATGCTCGGCGCCCAGCTCCAGCCGCTGACCCTGACCACCGGTTATGGGGATGTGCTGGGCACCTGGTGCCTGAAAAACCTTGAGGAAGAGCAAAGCGCGCTGATGCAGGGCGGTATTCCACGTAAACAAGGGTTCTCACTGGAGTTTGTGCGCTATGGCGACGACATGCAGAACGTCTGACGGGGATCTGCTGGACACCATTTGTCATAACTTTTATGGCCATCTGGTCGGCAGTGTGGAAGCGGTCCTGAACGCCAATCAGGGCCTGGCCGATGAGGCCCAGCCGTACCGCGCTGGTGTGCTGATCGTGCTGCCGGATCTGCCCAAGCCGATCGAAGAGCAGGTAACACTCTGGGATTGATGGTCTAAACTCGATTGGCTTGATTCATCAAGCTCCTTACTTCAGCCCGCCTTGTGCGGGTTTTTTTACGGAAAAAATTCATGACGCCCATGTTTCGCATCGTGGCCGACGGGGCCGACATCACTAGCCTGATCAATGATCGGCTGATTCAGCTTCGCACCACTGACAAGACCGGCATGGAGTCAGACGAGTTCGAATTGCGCATTGATGACCGAGACGGCCTGGTGGCGCTGCCGAGCCGTGGCGCGGGGATCGAGGTCTACCTGGGTTACGCCGAGACGTCCCTGTCCTGCATGGGTCGTTACGTGGTGGACGAAATCACCGTGTCAGGTCCGCCCGACACGATCGTGATTCAGGGCAAAGCCAGCGACATGCGCGGCAGTGGCAAGACCATTCGTAGCGGCAGTTGGGAAAACGTGCCGCTGTCGAAGATCGTCGCCGATATCGCTGCGCGTAACGGCTGGCAGCCGGTGTGCCCGGTGGCCACCAAGGTCGAGCGCGCCGATCAAATTGGCGAGTCTGATTTCAATTTCATCACGCGCCTGGCCAAGCAATACGACTGCACGGCCAAGGTCGCCGACGGAAAGCTGTTGGTGATGCCGCGCCAGGGGGGCGAAAGTGCAAGCGGCAAGGCCTTTGGCGTGATCACCCTCACGCGTAGCGATGTCAGCCGCTGGCAATTCCGCCTTGGCGATCGCAACGCGCACAAGTCGGTGGCCGCCACGCATCAGGACAAGAAGACCGGCCAGCTCGCCGTGGTGTCCCTGGACAACGATGACGTGCCGGACGGCCTGCCGGCGGTGCATACCGATCGACACATTCACCCCAACAAGACTGCCGCCGAGGCAGCGGCCAAAGCACGCCTGGCCGCGTTTAACCGATCGACCGCCGGCGTGCGCTTTGAAATGCCCGGGCGCACCGACATTTTTGCCGAGCGCTCAATCAATGCCCAGGGCTTCAAGGTCGGGCTCGATGGCGAGTACCTGGCCGACTCGGTGGAGCAGGTTTACACCCAGGCAGGCTGGTCGACCACGGTCGAGTGCAACGGCGGAAAAAAGGGTAAAGCCAAAGCCAAGGGCAAGAAAAAGAAAGCCGACAAACCGGTTAAGGTGGTCAGCTTGGCGTAACGCCACAAAACCCTCATTGCCGCCCTGTGCGGTTTTTTTATGTCTGGAGTTTGTATGCCCATTACAGAGCAACAGCTGCAACGCATCATGCCCAACGCCCGCCGACAAGCGGGCGTTTTTGTATCCGCACTGAATGCCGCGATGGCACCCCGGCAGATCAATACACCGAAACGCCAAGCGGCATTCCTCGCCCAAGCGGGCCATGAGTCAGGTCAACTGCAGTACGTGCGGGAACTGGGCGGTGATCAATACCTGAGCAAGTACGACACCGGGTCACTGGCTGCCAGATTGGGCAATACGCCAGAGGCGGATGGCGATGGTCAGCGTTATCGCGGTCGCGGCCTGATCCAGATCACCGGCCATGACAATTATCTGCGCTGCAGCTTGGCGTTGTTCGGCGACGAGCGATTGCTGCGCACCCCTGAGCTGCTGGAGCTGCCGCAGTGGGCCGCAGAATCGGCCGCGTGGTTCTGGTTCGTGAATGGGCTGAACGCGCTGGCCGATCAAAACGAGTTCAACACGATCACACGCAGGATCAACGGTGGTCTTAATGGTCTGCAGGATCGGTTGGAGTTGTGGGAGCGGGCGAGGGCGGTGCTATGCGTATCGGCGAACTGATCCCGGCGCCGTATCGGCTGCTGGCAAAAAGTGTGCTGATGGTCGTCTTGGTCGGTGGTTCTGCGGCCATTACCTGGCAAGTCCAGGACTGGCGATATGGCAACCAGCTCGCCGAACAGGGCCGGCTGCACACCGAAACGCTCAATCAGATAACCCTTGCTTCGGCCGCGCAGCAGCGTGTCGAACAAGAAAAACGCCTCGCGCTTGAGCAGCGCCTGGCAACCAGTGAACAATCCCATTACCGAGCCTTGAGCGATGTCCAACGTGATCAAGGTCGCCTGCGCGACCGCCTTGCCACTGCTGATCTGCGCCTGTCAGTCCTACTCGACGCCACCACTGGCGCCGGCAACGGATCGGCGTCAGCCACCACCGCCACCGGCGGCGTGGTTCATGGCCCCAAAAGAGCCCAACTTGACCCAGCGCATGCTCAACGAATTATCGGCATCACCGATGCCGGCGACCAAGGACTGATCGCCCTGGCGGCCTGTCAGGCCTACGCCAAAGAAGTCTCAACAGTGAAGTGAAAAAGAGCGACCGGAGTGGATGCGTCAACATCCAATCCGGTCGCCGTCCCCGCAGATTGCCCCTGCAAGTCCAGCCAAGGCTCTTACTCCGTGCACGAAGCGCGGCGAGCCTAGCACCTGTCTATCCATACAGTAAAGGTCTTGCTCTCAATGTCCACACCCATCATCCCTTGGATGGGCGGCAAACGCCGCCTGGCCGACCGACTCATCCCGCTTTTTCCGCCACACGAATGCTACGTCGAAGTCTTTGCCGGCGGTGCCGCGCTCTACTTCATGAAGCCCCAGCCATCGCCTGTCGAGGTCCTGAACGACATCAACGGCGACCTGGTCACGCTTTACCGCGTCGTGCAGCACCACCTCGAAGAGTTCGTGCGCCAGTTCAAATGGGCGCTCAGTTCCCGGCAGGTGTTCGAATGGCAGAAAATGACCCGCCCCGAAACCCTCACCGACATCCAGCGCGCCGCCCGATTCTTCTACCTGCAGCACCACGCCTTCGCCGGCAAGGTCTCGGGGCAGACGTTTGGCACGGCGACCACTGCCCCGGCCATCAACCTGCTGCGGATCGAGGAAAACCTCTCGGCCGCGTGGCAGCGGCTGTCTGGCACCTACGTCGAAAACCTACCCTGGCTTGATTGTGCCGAGCGCTACGATCGTGCGCACACTTTCCACTATATGGACCCGCCTTACTGGCAGACCGTCGGTTACGGTGTGGATTTTCCATTCGAAAACTACGAGCGGATGGCTGACTTCATGCGCCGATGTAAAGGCAAAGTGATGGTTAGCATCAACGACCATCCGGACATCCGGCGCGTGTTCGAAGGCTTCCATTTCGAAACGTTGGATATTCGCTATTGCAACAGCAACCAGCGCCAAGGAAAAGCCGAAGTGAGCGGTGAACTGGTGATCATGAACTGGGAGCCGACGTCGTTAGGTGGGCTGTTCTGATAGTGCTCGCACAACGAGAGGCAATCGATGTGCTGAGGCTGTGCTGGGTGCAGCATCGGTGGTCAACAGAAGTGGCAGGGCAGATGGACAAACTCTTCGTAGAACTTTCGATTTTAATGACTGTCGGCTGGATTTCAGCCGTGCTGCTGGCGATGTATTGGATGTGGTAGTGAAGGTAATGGCTCAGCTATTGCGTTTTTCGTCCCCGCCCAGCAGGTATCCCAGCGGTTCGATCAATTGCTACCCCTGGCTGCGAATATTACCCACAGCGGGGTCGACCTTGAACCGTTCGAAGGCCTCGCTCGGTTCACCTTGTAACAAAACCAAACAGCTGATCACCGGTCCAGGGCTTTGGCCATGCTGAGCGCCGCGACCCAGTCATGTATTCCGCTGTACTGGGAAAGTGTGCTGCCGCACAGTAGATTGATCTCCGCTGGTCGCGATGGCATGCAAGAAAATTGACCGCTAGGCTTTCACAAAGTTTACTGTACAAAAATACAGTACTTGTCAAAGGCACGATCATGAGCTTTTCCATTCTGGGTCCTATTTCCGCAGGCGGTGTAAAACTGCCGGTTTGCTCGTTCAGGGTGCCGGCTGGCTTTCCCTCGCCGGCAGCGGATCACATCGAGCAGCATCTGTCCTTGGATGAAGTGCTCAATATCCGGGCTCCGCACGTATACCTGGTCGCAATCACCGGTGAAAGCATGCAGGGCGCTGGAATATTTGAGGGCGATCTGGCGGTTGTGGATAGGTCGATCGAGCCGGCCCATGGTCACGTTGTCGTGGCGCTGCTCAACAACGAACCGATCTGCAAGCGACTGTGCAAGCGCGGAAATGACATCGTCCTGCTGTCGGAAAACTCCAGATACCCTGCGCGCTATGTCCTCGAGGGCGATGAGTTATCAATCTGGGGCGTGATCACCAGCACAGTGCGCAGCCATGTCTAAGCCGGCGTCAGTCTTCGGCCTGATCGACTGCAACAGCTTCTACGCCAGTTGCGAGCGAGTGTTCCGACCGGACCTGGCCAAGGTGCCGATCGTGGTCCTGTCCAACAACGATGGCTGTGTCATCGCGCGCAGCTACGATGCCAAGCCGTTTGTGAAGATGGGCGAGCCATACTTCCAGATCAAGGACAAACTCAAACAGCACGGCATCGTCCCGTTTTCATCAAACTATGCGCTTTACGGTGACATGAGCGAGCGCGTCATGACATTGATCGAGTCGCTGGTTCCGGCCGTTGAGGTGTACAGCATCGACGAAGCGTTCGTCGATCTGACCGGCATTGGTAACCTTGACCCGCTCGGTCGTCAGATCCGCGCCAAGGTCCTGCGTTGCACCGGCATCCCTGTCGGCGTCGGCATCGCTCACACCAAGACCCTGGCCAAGCTGGCCAACCACACCGCAAAGCGCCTTCAGGCCCAAACCGGTGGAGTGGTCAACATCACCGAACCGGCCAAGCGCGACTGGGTGCTGCGTAATACCGACGTCTCTGAGGTGTGGGGTGTCGGCCGGAAAATGAAACTTCATCTTGACGGCATGGGCATCAAGTCAGCCATGGACCTGGCCAAAACCGACCCGTGGACCCTGCGCAAGAAGTTCAGCGTGGTGATCGAGAAGACGGCGAGGGAGTTGGCCGGTACTCCCTGCCTGGAACTGGATGAGCCCGACCCGCCCAAGCAGGAGATCTGCTGCAGCAGGATGTTCGGCAAGCGCCTGAGAGAATTGCCACCTATCAAGGAGGCCGTGGCGACTTACATGATGCGAGCCTCAGAAAAGCTTAGGGCCCAGGGATCTTTGTGCAGAAAGATCCGGGTCAGCATTCGCACCGGTATGTTCAATCCGGAGGAGGCCAAGTATGCCAATGGCGTCGTCGTCGACCTGCCGTATCCGACTGACGATGTGAGGCTGTTGACCAAGATGGCCGTCGACGCTTTGGATCATATTTTCAGGCCGGGATTCAGCTACAGCAAGGCAGAGGTCATCCTGCTCAATCTCTGTCAGCCAGGTGAATACACCGAAGATTTCTTCGCCGCATCCCAGCCAGGCGCTTCCACCAAGCTGATGGGCGTACTCGACGAAATCAACCAGCGGTGGGGGAGGGGAACACTCCGTTCGGCTAGCGTGCCTACCAATCCGGAGTGGGGCATGCGGCGCGAAATGATGAGCCAAAGCTACACCACCCGGCTTGATCAGCTTTGGCGGGTAACGTGTTCATAACCAACAGCGTTGTCGCTACATCCTACAAGCGCAAGTGAGGAGCGTGTGAAGGACGGCTATCGGCCGATTCTGTTGAAAATAGTCGGCCATGGTTTCCACCGCAGAAAAGTACCCGCTTGAGATTGAAATCTTTACGTTGATTAGAGGATTCCAGGCTCAGATTTCGCATAGCTGCGCGCAAAAAAGCGTTTTCAGCAGTCAGTATGTGGGCAGTCTGGAGGGATCGACTTTTTCAACAGAATCGGCCAGGAGCGGACATTCTCAGATCGGAGCGCTTAATCCACCCCCGACCATTGACACGCTATCCAACGATTACGTAGCCTCAGGGCAAGTGTTATCGCTTCTGCTCCATTATTGCTAGTTTGCTAGTTTGCTCGTTCAAGCGTTTAACTCAATGGATCTAGGGATTAGGTATGGATATGGAAGGTTTGCGACAGATTTGGCGTAAGCATTCACGCCATAAATATCACCTAATTATACTTATGTGCTCTTAGCCAGAATAAGTCATTTAAAATTTCGCTACAAATATTGAGTGGGTTTAATGCTAATGGTGAAAGAAACCCTTGGAAGGTTATATTTGTGGCAAGTGGCCATTGGCAGAATAATTGATCTTCTGGAGCTTAGACAGCGAGTTGATCGCTTTTGCCACACTGGCAGGCCGCTGCATATTACCGAGTTATATGATAATGAGCGCAGAAGATTGAAGACTGGTCTGCGACTTGACGGTGAGGCATTGAGTAGTTTCGAAGAAGAACATGGTTCTTTATTTCCTGATATTCATGATATTCATATTATTTATGAGCTAATAACTGAAGAAATAATTATAAAGTTTTGTACAATTTTTAACGACGGCTATGGGAAAGCAGATGTTGTTGCCGCCAACAAGAAACTCTTCTGGAAGCCGATCCTCGATGAGATTGTTTTAGAGGCGTTTTCTGATGATATTAAAATAAAGTTTAATGAATTTATGGAGGATGCCAGAGCATACCGCAACAAGCGCGGCGCTCACTTTGACCAAGAAGGATTTACCATGACGCATGGTAATAAAAAGCTCGGTGAGGACGGCATTATTTATAGCGTAGGCTGGAGTAGCGCCTTATTGACTTTTGACTGGGGCTTTGTGAGTGACACTATTCCTGTTTTCCATAAATCTTTATGTGGTTATATTCAGAAGCTACAGAAAGAAGCTGGCATAATTTAGAAAGCGGCTTCGCCGTCCTCACTGGTGCGGGCCTGAGCGCATAGCAATCAGGTTATCCGCAACTCCATCCTTGGGCTAAAACCAAAATTATTTAATCTCAGAACGCAAAGGATAGTCATGATAATTGAATGCAATCATTGTGAGTCGAAAGTAGATGGGATAGAAAAAGGGGAGGTCTATGATAACGACCCAGATTATCCTTTTCCCTGTAAAAGAGTATTGGTTCAATGCCCAGTGTGTAAGTCGGCTCTACTAGGGATTACGGAGAAGATACAAGTTGGTCACGATGATTGGGAGTGGGATAATTTACATCGGTTGTGGCCACCGCAAGATGCCAGTATTGATCGTGAAATCCCTGAAATAGCAGGTGTTTCACTTGTAGAAGCAAGGCTTTGCTTTAAAGCTAAAGCGTATAGCGCATGTGCAGTGATGTGTGGGAGAACTATCGAAGGTTTATGCATGCACCATAAAACAAAAAATAAAACGTTAGCTGGTGGGTTGAAAGAATTAAAGGAGGCTGAAATAATTGATACAAGACTATTTGAGTGGGGGGAGGCATTGAGAAAACATAGAAATATTGGAGCGCATGCTAGTAGTGAGAAAATATCCAAAGAAGATGCAAAGGATTTACTGGATTTTAGTAGTGCTATATGCGAGTACGTATTTGTATTGAATGCTAAATTTAATCGCTTTATTGAGCGCAGTACAAAAAAATAATAAAAAATTGCGATTTGGCTATTTATTAGAATAAGTTAACCCCTTGGCTTGAACTGAGGTGAGCAATGGGGGTGGAAATTAGAAGCCTAATAGTTGAGAGTCTAGTACGGGTATTCATTATCATATCTATGTATAGAATTGTCAGGTTTGAGTTGCGTTCAGCCGGTCAGGACCGGCTGATTCCGAATCTTTACTAAACGGAGCTTTTAGCGGAGTCTGATAATAGATTGATGCAGGCGGTGCCTGGCTTCAGAGGGTATCATTTAGCACGAATCTCTTCGGCCCAGTCGGGCGGTAGCTCTTCAAGTTTATTTGTTACTATTCGAGCATCATTATTCAGCGCCGATCGGAAAGCGTTTATAAATTCAGTTCGTTTGCCCGTAGCTTCTGCAAGCGGCGGGATGGTAGTCATGAAATAACTTCCAACATAGTTTTGCGTGTACCAGCTTTGTCGAAGTAGAGAAATAAGGTTGTCCGCCAAAATACCTTTGTTCTGAAAGACGCCCCAGAAACTATTCGCATATGTTCCTAAAATGCCACCGGATATTTTCTTTGTACCATGTATGTCAACATGGCCGGCCAGCACGTCTTTAGTGATAAGTTCTTCAAGCCGTATTTGCACCAGCTTCCGCAAACCTGACCAGTTGGCTCGTGGTAAGGTAGCAAGCAGTCGCAAGTTCGGTGACCACTTCCCTCTTGGTGTCTCCTTATCGATAACAGCGCTTAGGTGCGTGAGAAACTCGCTTCGTTTGGCAACCGATAGACGAGACCAAAGTACTCTTACATAATTGCTATGTTTATACTCGTACACTAACTCGTTTGCGATACGCTCAAGCAATTCCAGTACAGCGTGATCTGGTGTATCTTCGCCTAATGCCGCTGCATATGCTTCCCCCTCTACGAAGTCTGTGTCGACTACACGGGAAAATAGGTGGTCAAGTGTGCGCTGCTCGCGCTCAGGATCATCAGGCGAAGTTATCTTTATGAAAGCGGTACGTATGTCGTTTAATTGGGCGCGTGATCCAAGCATATTGTTGAATTCAGTAGCCTCAGCAGAGTCGATATCCGAATTAACGATCAGCTCCTGAATCATTAGTCGGAGACTAAGTATGTCTCTGTTCAAGCGGGATGCACGATTTTCACTCGTCAATGTAGACAAGGAGTTTAAATATAGGATGTCGATAATTTTGGCAACGTTAGCGCCAATCATAACATTTTCAGCATGAAGATCTCCATGCGCCATACCTTGTGCATGAATGTGGGCTAACCCATCAATTATCCCTAGCCCAAACAAAACAACGTCTGTAGCTGTCAATTTTCCACGGCTTAGGTATGTTGCAAGTGTTACCCCATGAATCAATTCCATAACTACGCAGCTGGCGTCTTTGCCGGTATTTGGGTCCTGAATAGTTTCGAGAGTGAGAACCGCTACAACATTTGGGTGCGTCGCACGAGCCAAGGCTTTTGCATGCGCCAAAGCATCTGCGACTCCTAAACTCGCTTCTCTAACAATTTTTACGGCGACCTCTCTATCTAGTTCGTCTCGTGCACGCCAAACATCTGCGAACGCTCCATCACCAAGTTGCTCAATCAGCTCCAGTTTCATAATTATTTTTCATATCAATTGGTTAGTAGGCGTAGTAAATACGATGTTCAAGGCGAAAAGAAGTAGGGAGTTGAGGCTATCAATGTGCTACTAGTCTGTCTATGGCGACTTCTATTTAGCCTCTGCCCGGCGTGACGGGCCGGTTGAGTAATTCGTGAGCGGCCGCTTCTGCCAAGAGCTCCAGTCGGGAAGGGCGGCTATCAACCCAAATCGGCGGATTTCAGCCTCAAGCAAATCAGGGCCAATTCAATCGACCTTGAGGATTTGCTTTTGGCTGGTAGCAGTCACTCTGGTGCCAACATCACTGCAAGCGTCATCTTGAAGAATTCTTCATTGCGGTCGATAGCCGCCAAGGCGCCGCGAACATTCTCGGCGACCTCGGCAGAGCCACGCTGCTCGACCCAATTGGAAAGCTCCAGGATGGCCGCTTCCAGGGCGAGCTGGTTTTCGTTGATTTTGTACAGCAGGGAAGGGAGCAGGTCTGAATTGGGCATCAAGAATCCTCCGTGGAAAATTCAGCGTAGCAGTCGAATAATGAGCGGGTGACTTATTGCCGCCTTCTCACAAGCAAGGGTCGCTCTCCAAGACGCCAAACCATGACCCGGAAGTGCCCTTGATGGGCCTGTGTGAAAACCTGCTTAAAAATTGCTACAAGGCGAAGAAATAAAACAGGATGGGCCAGGCGGGCCGGGGCTGGAGTGGATGACTACATCCAATCCATCATCAGACCGACCTTGCACCTCCATACGCACCTCGTCCGGTTTGGGTTCAAACAGCATAGCCGGGCGTGAAGGGGGGATCGCTTAGGGCAAAATTAGGGCAGATTACAGCCCGCTTGAGGCCGCATCACGCCGAGGGCAACAGGCGAAACCACCATATTTGCTGGCCTGAAGCGGCCCATGGGTATGTTAGAAGGGGTTCGAATCCCTATCCAATTGTCCCGCGTTAGACCTTACATGAAAGGCTGCTGTCGACCCATAGCTGCCTGTCAGCCAGGGCACCAACCCATCCCAAAATGTGCGTCAGGAACATCTGTCAAACACTCTCAAACCGCTGATGAAATTCAAAATTGCCCATATCCGTTTGACGAGCCGGAACCCTGTGCCTAGGGTTCTTGCAGACATTTAGTCGTCAGTCTGGTGCTTCAGGTGGGTTTTACCCGTCGCACTTACTCGTGAAAGGACGCTCGTTATGACTTCATCACGCAAGTTGTTGTTTTGTATTCTGCCCCTATGTGCCGCGCTCGGCAGCGCGATGCACGCGCAAGCCAGCACGCCGGATTTACTGCTGACTACACCTGCCACACCCGATGCAGTAGAAAAAGGGATGCAGGCTGATGGCTACAGTCTGGCGATCTCGGCTTACAACTGGGGTTATCCGCTGGTGCGCATGGAAAGAGTGGCACGTGAATACATCAGCGTTCCCTCACCCAAGCCCGACACCAGCTATCGCGCAGGCCTGAACCAGATCGGCTGGGCCACTTCGCTGGCGTCACCGTCCGCCAAGGACATGCCCACTGCCAACAATGACACCTATTACATGAGCGCGGTGCTGGATCTGACCGAGCCCTACGTGTTGACTGTTCCTGATACCCATGACCGTTACTACGTGGTCGATGTGTTCAACATGTGGCAGGAACTTGAACACTATGTCGGACGGCGCACGACCGGCACCAAGGCAGGCAAGTTTGTATTGGTGCCACCGGGCTGGAAGGGCGAGTTGCCAAAGGACGCTAAGCGTCTCGACGTCTCGACCAAAAAAATCTGGCTGTGGGGGCGCATTCACGTCAAGCAGGGTGAAGATGTAGCACCGATCCTCGCCTTGCAGAAACAGTTCAGTGTCGTGCCGTTGAGCGGCAAAACCCATAAGGATGAAACCTTGCATGCGTTGCCGAAGACCGGCGACGACCCGCTGGGGTTCTTCACCGAACTGGCTTCGGCGCTTAAGGACAATCCGGTCAAGCCTGCCGACGCGGCCTTGTTTGCCCAGTTCGCCCGCATCGGCCTGACGGAAAAGGGCTTTTCACCCGATAAGTTGAATCCGGCCACACGCAAAGGTCTCGAGGAAGGATTGAAAGTTGCGCCCTACGTTGCGATTGCGTCGTTGGCCAGCACATCGGAAGTGCGCAATGGCTGGAACTGGGTGACCGGTCTTGACAGTTTTGGCTACAACTACCCGCTGCGCGCCATGGTGGCCGGGCCTTATCTGGGCGGTCAGGGTGAGCACGAAGCGATGTATCCACTGCGCTTCACCGACAGCAACAACCAGCCACTCACTGGCGCCAATCAATACGAAATCAAACTGGCTTCGGCACCGCCGGTGAATGCCTTTTGGTCGCTGACCATGTATGACGCCAGCGACAAAATGCTGGTCGATAACGAGATCAGTCGCTACAAGGTCGGCTCCGATACGCAGGGGTTGAAAGTCGCGGCGGACGGTTCGATCACCATTCCCATTTCCCACAAAAAACCCCAGGGGGAGAATGCCGCCAACTGGCTACCGGCACCCGAAGGCGGTTTCTACGTGATGTTACGTTTGTATCAACCCTCAGAGGAGGCTCTCTCGGGCAAGTGGCAGCTACCGCAGCTGAACAAGGTCAATTGAGCATCAGGACATATATATTGAATCATTGGCCAATAGCATCGACGGATCGTCCGCTATTGGCCGATTGATACCTGTTGCGAAGGTAGGCAATCGACAAAGAAATCTTTTCTAGGATGAGCTAGGGTTGGATTAGCTCACTTTGCCAGTTGCTATCTGACCAGCTCACCACTGAGCGGCTGGCAATGTGGGCTCTCGACCTAGGATAGTTTCAAATTTCGACAGGCTGCTTTTGGCTGTGGATTCAACCAGTCGCCACCGTCAGGTTTGGGTCGGTTAGCGACCACCAAACACTGTGACTGATCCACCCTTGTCCACAGTTATGGTTTTACTGGGTGAGTATCGTTAACGTGCGGGGCGTCGGTTGGCTTCTTCTCCGGAACTGTAAAACTCACGATCGTACTGGTGAGGATTTTGTGAGTCGGGTCGGCCACTTCAAGAAGTACCTTGTGAGTGCCGGGCTTGAGCCCGACCAAGATAATCGGGTCTTCACTGGTGTGCGCCCATGTACCGTTCCAGTCATCAATGGTCACGTGAAGGTGACCAAGACGTGGTGATACATCAGCCGCTGCTTTACCAAATACCGGCATGATTCTGGCGTGCTCTGTTTGATACTGGATAATCACGACTCCGCGGACGAGCGGCTCGGCAAGCGGCGGATAGGCAATGAGCGTCGGCACCGTCTCGGATTCCAACGGAAGTATTGCCGGTGGGTGATTGGTGTCTGCTGATCCTTGACCAAACGCAACTGTGCAAAAGAAGACACCCCAAGCAAGGGACGATAGATTTCCGAGAGCGAGGGACATAGTGTTTTTCTCCCACGTAGTTTCATTTAAGCCTAGATCAAACCAAGTACTGTCCAGTGCTTCTTCGAAATCGGCATCCCCCACCTTTTTCCATCGACACTGACTGACTGCTTCTGGCCGATCGGTGCCTGTAAAAAAGGGCAGAGTGCGACCCGTAGCGGTCACTGCGGAGGGTTGCAACGAGATGTGACTCCAGCCTCCCATACCGAGGATCAGCAGCTAATATTAATAAGCTAGATTCCTTTCTTCCGACCCAAGGGACGCGAGTCATGATCTCGACACTAGAGCTTCGTCACATTATCGAATGTGGATTCCAGCCTCTCTCCTGCACATGCTCAGCCAATCCGGACGGATCTTTGATGATCAAGGTATTCGATTCGACCTCTGGCCGGGTCGATCTTCTGGTCACTGCGGTTACGACCAGCGAACTGACGTCCAGCCGGGCAATTGCAAATTTGATTGGTGAGCTTCGTTCTGAAATGGCAGCGCACAAAGCGACGGGCACGGTGGTATTAGCCAAGTAGTGACCAGGACCATAAAAATGGTGCTGCCGAAGAGATCGATAGTGGCCGATCGCTGGCTACCGAGAAGGGCCGCGATCAACTCAAAGGTGTCGTTTGTCTCTCTCAATTAAGAGACGTTTCTTCGCGGACGTCTTATCATTAGTTTCTCAAAAAATGGCTATATGGGAGGCGTCAAAACCGCATATGGCGACATTCGAGCAAGGAACCATTGCGTGAACATAGAATGGGAAAAACTCTCACCCATACCCGGATGGGGGATCGTTGTTGAGGACGACCCAATACTTCGCGTGTTGATGGTCGATATTTTGGCCGAGATTGGTCTCCACTCCTTGGATTTTGAAACCGCAGATGAGGCTTTGATTTACCTGCTGAGCAGGCCGAATGATTGTTCGCTCGTCATCGCGGATCATGGCTTGCCAGGTCAACTGCAAGGCGCCGAACTTGTCGCGTTGGTGAAGACGAAATGGCCGTCCATCGCTACGATCCTCACTTCCGGCTACGCGCTGGATGCCTCAACTGTTCCCACCTCAACGACGTACTTGGAGAAACCTTGGTCTTTGGAAGATCTGGTGATGGCTGTAGCAAACCTACTTCAACCTGGTCGCCCACTCCAAAAAACATCGTGACGACGGAGGTATCGGGCAACAGCAGACGGTCACGACCGACTGCTTATGGCCGATCACGGTCACTCCGGCGTCATCATGACGGCGAGCGTCATTTTGATGAACTCCTCGTTCCGGTCGATTGCTTCGAGGGCTCCGCGCACGTTGTCGGCTACGTCAGCGGCTCCGCGCTGCTCGACCCAGTTGGAAAGCTCCATGATGGCTGCTTCCAGGGCAAGCTGGTTTTCGTTGATTTTGAACAGTAGAGAAGGGAGTAGATCGGAATTGGGCATGTGCTTTTCCTCCGTGGATTGAGGAAAGCGTAGCAGTAGCTTAGAAAGTGACGAACGGTAGGCAGGACGCCTGAAAGGGAATGAATCTCGTACCAATTTTTGTACCAATGACCGTGTAAATCAGGCGAAAACCGGGGATCCCAAAGTAAGGAAGTGCCCGGTTTTATTGGCCCTGAGTACTTTGTCTTACCCCTTTAGAATCGCGGTGTAATTCTGTTCCAGGGACATGAAACTACCTGTGGGATTTTACGCAAAGGGCAAGGGTACGGTGGCAGACACGACGCTGCAAGCGTGACGCATCAGCTTTACTCGTCGCGACCTTCCATCATGGTGCGTTTGAGCATCACATAAACCGCTCCGGCACCGCCATGTTTCGCCTGGCAGGAGGTGAAGCCCAATACCTGCGGATGCTGGCGCAGCCACGTGTTGACGTGGCTTTTGATCATCGGCCGCTTGCCGTCCAGCCGCACGGCTTTGCCGTGGGTGACGCGCACGCAGCGGATTTCGAATTTGGTTGCTTCGGCGAGGAACGCCCAAAGGGTTTCCCGGGCCTTTTCCACGTTCATGCCATGCAGGTCTAGGCTGCCTTCGAACGGAATCTGGCCGATCTTGAGCTTGCGCATCTGGCTTTCCTGCACGCCGTCACGCGCCCACATCAGCTCGTCTTCAGGGCCGACGTCGATGACGAACTGATCGGACAGCCCGTCGACGGTGGTGGCATCGGTGCGCACGGTAGCAGCCTGGCGCAGCTTGGCGATCTGCGCGCGGTCGGCTTTGGGTTTGCCGGTTTCGGCGCGGTCGTGCTTGATCGGCTTGACGCCTTGGATCGCGCTTTTGAACAGGGAAAAATCGTCGTCTTGCATGTCAGCCTCCGCGAAGGGCGGCCAGTTTACCCAACTCGAAGCGAATGGGCGCGCGACAAAGTGCGCCGCATTTGGCTCAGTCGTGTTTTTTCATCAGGTGTGGGGACATGTTCAGCTCCCGCGACTGGCGCGAACGGCGACGGCAGCGGCGCCACAGCCACACGCCGAGGTACAGCACGAACAGGCCAATGACCAGAATCACTGCCGCCCCGGCCTTGTTGGAGTTCATCTCGCCCAGAGCTGGGGCGTGGCCCAGCAGGGCGGCAACCCCGGCCATGGCGAGCAGCACGCCACTCATTGCCAGCAGCGCAGCGAACGCCGCACCAATTCTAAAACGCCAGTTGCTTTGGCCTTTGGGCCGCAAGCGGCGAGCGTCAAAACCATCGGATAACTTCATTCCGACCTTCCTCAATGGGTATCGGCCCTTCGACCGGGAGTTGACCGGGATGTTCCTGAGGCTAAGACAATTACGGCTAATGAGAGGCTTTTGCGGATGAGCGGCGGTGCATACCGCTCATATCAGTAGTGATCAGACCAGATCGTTGGTCAGGGCAAGCGCGGCAAAGTTGTCCGCCATGATCGCCATTTCGGTCTGTTGAACATGTTCGGCGCTCAGGACACCGCCCTTGTACGGCAGATCGCGGGTGGCGCAGGCGTCTTCCACCAGGGTGCAGCGGAAACCCAGGTTTTTCGCGGCGCGCACCGTGGTGCTGACACTGGAATGACTCATGAAGCCACACACCACCAGGTCCAGGCCCAACCCTTCAAGACGCTTTTTCAGGTCCGTGCCATGGAACGCGCTCGGCAGCAGCTTATCGATAATGGCTTCGTCGTCCTGTGGTTCAAGGCCGGGGATGAACGCACCGCGTTCGCCTTGCGGGTCGAACAGCCCGCCGACAGTGCCCAGGTGGCGCACGTGTACGATCGGCCGGCCCGCTGCTCGGGCAGCAGCCAGCAATTTCTTGATGTTCGCAACCGCCGCATCCATGCCGCTCAGGGCCAGTGGACCGCTGAGGTATTCTTTCTGGGCATCGATGATGATCAGGGTCGCATGACTCAGTTTGGCTGCTGCATAACCGCGGCCGCTGAGTTGAAACATCGTTTGTGGAACGGACATTCTGGGGCTCCTTCGAGTGGGGCTTTTGCGACATTGTCCTCTGGCTGAGCGCTTCTGTGAATCGCTACCATCGTAGGCACCGTCGTTACTGGCGTGCAGCGTTGTCAAGTGGTCTGTTTTGTTCAATGCCCGGCTGAAAAAAGAGATTAGTCCTACATTTGCTCCGGTGTTTTTCCTGCGTCGTCGTGGCGTCGTTTGGCTGGTAGAATCGCCAGTCGATTTTTCTGGAGTTTGCCGTCGTGATCACTTCCCGCCTTCGTACCCTGCGTGACCATATCCGTTGGGCCGTCAGCCGCTTCCATGGGGAGGATCTGTTTTTCGGCCATGGCACCGACAACGCCTGGGACGAAGCCCGTCAACTGGTGTTGGGTGCGCTGCACTTGCCGTGGGAAATCGCCGATAGCTATCTCGACTGCAGTCTGGAAGAAGACGAACTGGTCCGCTTGCAGTTGTTGCTCAAGCGCCGCATCGAAGAGCGCGTGCCCACCGCTTACCTGCTGGGTGAAGCCTGGTTCTGTGGTATGTCGTTCATCGTCGACAAGCGTGTGTTGATCCCGCGTTCGCCGATTGGCGAGCTGATCGAAAACCGCTTTACCCCGTGGCTGGGCACCGAGCCTGCGCGCATTCTCGACCTGTGCACCGGTTCCGGTTGCATCGGTATCGCCTGCGCCTACGAGTTCCAGAATGCCGAGGTGGTGCTGGCGGATCTGTCGTTCGAAGCGTTGGAAGTGGCCAACCAGAACATCGAGCGTCACGGCGTCGATGAGCGGGTTTACACGGTACAAGGCGATGGCTTTGATGGTTTGCCGGGCCAGCGTTTCGACCTGATCGTGTCGAACCCGCCGTATGTGGATGCCGAAGACTTCGCCGACATGCCGGATGAATACCAGCACGAACCGGAACTGGGCCTGGCCTGCGGTGACGATGGCTTGAACCTGGTGCGACGCATGCTCGCCGAAGCCGCGGATCACCTGACCGAGAAGGGCTTGCTGATTGTCGAAGTGGGCAACAGCCAGGTTCACGTCGAGGCGTTGTACCCGGAAGTCGATTTTGCCTGGCTGGACTTTGAGCGGGGCGGGCATGGAGTGTTCATGCTGACGGCCGAACAGTGCCGCGATCATCAGGCCCTGTTCGCTTCTCGCGTTTAACCTTAAAACGCAAAAGATCGCAGCATTCGGCAGCTCCTACATGGAACGCGTATCGCTGTAGGAGCTGCCGAAGGCTGCGATCTTTTGATTTACCGGTGTGTCGCAATCCAGATCAACAACCCCGCCTGAAACACCGCAAACGCCACCAGACAAGTAATGGTGAAACGCAGCCCGGCGTCTTCGCGTTTGTACTTGCTGACCTTTTCTTCGTGTTTCTTGAGTTTCACTTCCTGCTCGGCGAGGTTCTGTTCGGCCTGCTGGAGCATCTGCGCCGCTTCGAGAATTTCCACGATCTGCAGTTTTTCCGTGTTCCAGTCTCCCAACAGGTCGCCGACCTGCACTTCTTCGACGCTGCCCTTCAAATGCTGGGCGTCGGCGTAAACCACATCAAAACCGTGCACCCGCAAAAAGTGGTCGCGACGCAGACGTGTGTCTTCGTTGAGAGCGTCCTTGTTGTTCAGGTCGGTGCCATCGACGGTGTAGCCGGGCCAGCGCTTCTTCGCCCAAGTAATGCCCTGCGCGGCCAGGAAGCGGCCGATGCCGCGGTTCATCGGTTCAATCTGCAAGCCGCTGTCGGGGCCGAAATGCACGCGTTTTTCGACGTGATCGACCCAAACGTCCAGATGATTCTGTTCCTTGCGCACGCGCTGGCCGGGCAGGGTGATGCTCATGCGCATCAGGCTGCGCTGCTTGTCATTGCGTTCGGCATAGCCGAATTCAACAAAGCGCAGGGGGCGGCCACCGGTGCTGCGATCGGTCTGCAACGGCGCCAGACGGAGCATCTTATGGTGCTCGACGTGGACGTCCGCCCAGGGCAGTTCGACCGCTGGCGGTGCCTCTTTTTCAGCGGTGGTGTCGGGTGAAGTCTGGGTATCAGTCATAACGGCGAGATCCTGTCCAAGCTCAACTTGTCACCAGTCATTGCGCTGGCGACAAAGGCTTATCGGCCGTTTTTTTCATCACTAGAGGGTAAATGGCGGTTAACTGGAGCGAAGTCCGTCAATAAATCCGAGGATTCGCGAACCCAATTCCGCCGCCAAGGGCAAGTTCGGGTCTTTATAAGAAGCCAATTGGCGTTTGACGTCGTTGGGCACGATGCGCATGACATGGTTCATGCCTTCGATCAGCGCCAGGTCGGCGTCGGGTTTGGCAGCCTTGAGCAGGCGAGCGTCGTTGACGCCGACCTGAATGTCATTGCTGCCTTGAATGATCAGCGCCGGCATCTTCAGCTTTGCAAACGCCGCGGCCGGGTCCTGACGGAACAGGGATATCAGATACGGCTGCACGCTCGGACGGAAAATCACCTGAAGTTGCGGTGGCACGTTGTCATCGGTTTTCCCGGCCTTGAGGCTGTCGAGAAGCTCGTTACTTCGCAGCATCAGTGGCGGTGGCAGGCGATTAGCCAGTTGCTGGCGAATGACCTGATCAACCGGCCTGGCGCTGCCGGACATGGAAATCACTGCCGCCGCATCGACGCTCGGCGCCGCCAGGCTGGCGATCAAGGCGCCTTCGCTATGACCGAGCAGGATCAACTGGCCGAAACGCGGATCGGTCTTGAGCTTGCGGCCCCAGGCTTGGGCGTCCGAAACATAGGCATCCAGCGTCAGATTGCGCTCATCCGGCGTGGCCGCGAGGCTCGCCGCCACGCCTCGTTTGTCGTAGCGCACGCTGGCGATATTGTGTTTGGCCAGCACCCACGCCAACCGCTTAAGGCTATCGTTGCGCCCGCCATCGGGGTTGTTTCCGTCACGATCCGTAGGACCGGAGCCGGAAATGATCAGGACCACCGGCACCGGCGTGTCGGATTTTGGCAACAGCAGCGAGCCGAAAAGCTCTCCGGTGCCGGTGTCCAACGAGATCGGCCGTTGCAGGACGGTGGCCTGGGCGAAGCCTGTAAACAAGGTAAGGGTCAAGAGCAAAACTCGCAGCATCATCACGCCATCATCATCAAGATGCCGGTTGGACTCGCAGACACCCATAAGGTTCGAGGATGAACTACTTGGGTAGCCTGCGTATACTGGCGCGCATTATGTATTTGGGTTCGATTTCACGGAGCGTCCTGCATGTCCGGCAATACCTACGGCAAGCTGTTCACTGTCACCACCGCGGGCGAAAGCCATGGCCCGGCGTTGGTCGCCATTGTCGATGGCTGCCCGCCGGGCCTGGAGATCTCCCTTGAAGATCTGCAGCGCGACCTGGACCGCCGCAAACCCGGCACCAGCCGCCACACCACCCAGCGCCAGGAAGCCGACGAAGTCGAAATCCTCTCTGGCGTGTTCGAAGGCCGCACCACCGGTTGCGCCATCGGCCTGTTGATCCGTAACACCGACCAGAAGTCCAAGGACTACTCGGCGATCAAGGACCTGTTCCGCCCGGCCCATGCCGACTACACCTACCACCACAAGTACGGCGAGCGCGATTACCGTGGCGGTGGCCGCAGTTCGGCGCGCGAAACCGCGATGCGCGTGGCGGCAGGAGCGATTGCGAAAAAATACCTGGCCAGCCAGGGCATCGTGATTCGCGGCTACATGAGCCAGCTCGGCCCGATTGAAATCCCGTTCAAGACCTGGGATTCGGTCGAAGAGAACGCGTTCTTCAGCCCGGATCCGGACAAAGTGCCGGAGCTGGAAGCGTATATGGATCAGTTGCGTCGCGACCAGGATTCAGTCGGCGCGAAAATCACCGTCGTCGCTGAAGGCGTGATGCCGGGCCTGGGCGAGCCGATTTTCGACCGCCTCGACGCCGAACTGGCCCATGCGCTGATGAGCATCAACGCGGTCAAGGGCGTGGAAATCGGCGCTGGTTTCGCCAGCGTCGCCCAGCGCGGCACCGAACATCGCGATGAAATGACCCCGGAAGGTTTCCTCAGCAACAACGCGGGCGGCATCCTCGGCGGTATTTCGTCCGGTCAGCCAATCGTTGCGCACCTGGCGTTGAAGCCGACATCGAGCATCACCACGCCGGGCCGGTCCATCGACATTCATGGTAACCCGGTGGACGTGATCACCAAGGGCCGTCACGACCCGTGCGTTGGCATTCGTGCCACGCCGATTGCCGAGGCGATGATGGCCATCGTGCTGATGGACCACCTGCTGCGTCACCGCGGGCAGAACGCCGACGTGCGCGTGAGCACGCCGGTGCTGGGTCAGCTTTAATGGCTGACCTCACGGCCGCTGCAATCTGATGGTTGCAGCGGCGCTCCCGTACTGGCGGCTCTCCAGTTTCTATCTGTTCTATTTCGCCTTGCTCGGTTCGACAGCGCCGTTTCTGGCGCTGTACTTCGATCACCTGGGTTTCAGCGCCGCGCGCATCGGCGAACTGGTGGCGATCCCGATGTTGATGCGCTGCGTGGCACCGAACATCTGGGGCTGGCTCGGCGACTACACCGGTCGGCGCCTGGCTATCGTGCGCTTTGGCGCCGTGTGCACTCTGCTGACCTTTTCGCTGATTTTCGTCAGCAAGACCTACGCATGGCTGGTGATGGTCATGGCCTTGCACGCGTTCTTCTGGCACGCGGTGTTGCCGCAATTCGAAGTCATCACCCTGGCGCACTTGCAGGGCCAGACCTCGCGTTACAGTCAGATTCGCCTGTGGGGCTCGATCGGCTTCATCATTACCGTGGTTGCTTTGGGCCGGTTGTTCGAATGGCTGAGCCTGGATATTTATCCGGCGGCGCTGGTGCTGATCATGGCCGGCATCGTCCTCAGCAGCCTGTGGGTGCCGAACGCCCAGCCGGCGCCGGGCAACCGGGTGGCGGGCGAGGGGTTTCTCAAGCAACTGCGCAGCCCCGGCGTCCTGGCGTTTTACGGCTGCGTGGCGCTGATGCAGATGAGTCACGGCCCGTATTACACGTTCCTGACCCTGCACCTTGAGCGTCTGGGTTATAGCCGCGGTGTGATCGGCATGCTCTGGGCCGTTGGCGTGGTCGCGGAAGTGTTGATGTTTCTAGCCATGAGCAGGATCCTCGCGCGGTTTTCCCTGCGGCGGGTGCTGATGGCGAGTTTTCTGCTGGCCGCGCTGCGTTGGTTGTTGTTGGGTTCGTTGGCCGAATTCCTCTGGGTCTTGCTGTTTGCCCAGGTGTTGCACGCGGCAACGTTCGGCAGCTTTCACGCCGCTGCCATTTCCTTCGTGCAACGTAGCTTCGGTGCGCGCCAGCAAGGGCAGGGCCAGGCGCTGTATGCCGCGTTGGCCGGCACCGGCGGTGCATTGGGCGCGCTGTATTCCGGCTACAGCTGGAATGCCCTGGGCGCCGCATGGACCTTTAGTATTGCCAGTCTCGCAGCCGTCGCGGCTGCCGTTATCATTGCCACACGTATGCAAGAGGACAGGCCATGAGCCTTACCCGTGAACACCTCGCCCAGGAAATCATCGACGCCGGGCGTTTTCTGTATGGCCGCGGCTGGTCGCCGGCCACCAGCAGCAACTATTCGACTCGCTTGTCGCCGACCGAAGCCCTGTTAACGGTATCGGGCAAGCACAAAGGCCAGTTGGGCCTGGACGATGTGCTGGCCACTGACCTTGCCGGCAACAGCCTGGAACCGGGCAAGAAGCCGTCCGCCGAAACCCTGCTGCACACCCAACTCTATAGCTGGCGCCCGGAAATCGGTGCGGTGCTGCACACCCATTCGGTGAACGCCACGGTACTGTCGCGCCTGACGCCGCAGGACTTCATCGAGTTCGAAGACTACGAACTGCAAAAAGCCTTCAGCGGTGTGACAACCCACGAGTCGCGGGTGCGTGTGCCGATTTTCGACAACGACCAGGACATTGCGCGCCTGGCCGCCAAGGTGCAGCCTTGGCTCGAAGCCCATCCCGATTGCGTCGGTTACCTGATCCGTGGCCATGGCCTCTATACCTGGGGGGCGCGCATGAGCGATGCCCTGCGGCAGATCGAAGCCTTTGAATTTTTGTTCGAGTGCGAGTTGAAGACGCGCTCGCTCTCGCACCGTTAAGGAGTTGCCCTGATGAGCAGCCTGTCCGTTTATCACGTCTCCAGCCCTGAGATTCCCAATAAGGTGCTGACCCATCTCGAAGACATTCAGTCGACCCTGGCCGAGCAAGGCGTGCGTTTCGACCGCTGGCAAGCCGCGGCCAAGATCCAGCCCGGCGCCAGCCAGGAAGAAGTGATCGCTGCCTATCAGGCGCAAATCGACCAACTGATGACTGAGCGCGGCTACATCACTGTCGATGTGGTCAGCCTCAACAGCGATCACCCGCAAAAAGCCGAGCTGCGGGCGAAGTTTCTCGAAGAGCATCGCCATGGTGAGGACGAAGTGCGATTTTTCGTTGCCGGCCGTGGCCTGTTTACCCTGCACATCGACGATTACGTCTACGCGGTGCTGTGCGAGAAAAACGACCTGATTTCGGTGCCGGCCGGTACCAAACACTGGTTCGACATGGGCGAGCATCCGCATTTCGTCGCGATCCGCCTGTTCAACAACCCGGAAGGCTGGGTGGCGAACTTCACCGGTGAAAACATCGCCAGCCAATTCCCGCGTCTTGAGGACTGACTCGATGCCGATCAAAGCGATTCTCACCGACATCGAAGGCACCACCAGCGCGGTGAGTTTTGTGTTCGACGTGTTGTTTCCCTACGCGGCCAAACATCTGCCGGACTTTGTACGTCAGCAGGCTGAGCGTGCCGACGTGGCCGAGCAACTGGAAGCCGTGCGGCGCGACAGCTCAGAGCCAAACGCCGATGTAGAGCGTGTCATCGAAATTCTCCTGGGCTGGATCGCCGAGGACCGCAAGGCCACGCCGTTGAAAGCCCTGCAAGGGATGGTCTGGGAACAGGGTTACCAGGCCGGGCAGTTGAAGGGCCACGTTTATCCGGATGCCGTTGAAGCGCTCAAGCAATGGCATGCGGCGGGTTATCAACTGTTCGTTTATTCCTCTGGCTCGATCCAGGCGCAGAAGTTGATCTTCGGCTGCTCGGAGGCGGGGGATTTGACGCCGTTGTTCAGCGGCTATTTCGACACCACGTCCGGGCCCAAGCGTGAGGCGCAGTCCTACGCCAACATCACGCAAGCGATTAACGTCGAGGCTGGGCAGATTCTGTTTTTGTCGGACATCGTCGAAGAGCTGGACGCGGCGAGCGCGGCGGGAATGGCCACTTGCGGATTGGCCCGCGAGGGTGGCGAACTGGCGGGGCATGTCACGGTGGACAGTTTTGCGCGGATAGAGCCTTCAGCGTTCTAACCCACCACACCAAACACGTGAGAGCGAGCCCGCTCGCGATAGAGCTGTGTCGTTCAACGTTAATGTTGACTGACACGTCCTCTTAGCGAGCAGGCTCATTCCTACAGTGTTGGTATTTTTACAGCGAGTGATAAGTCGGCAGTGCAAAACGTTGCTGGCTCTGCAGCATCGAAATTTGCGGCAGTTCACTGGCTTGTTCCGCAAGGTCACGGCGAATCGCGCTGATGACCCACGACAGTTGATCGCCATTGTGCAACTGTTGGTAGGAAATCGAGCGTTTGAACTCCCGGCCTTCGCCGCCGCGCAGAGTCAGCAGGATTCCACCGTCAGGGCGCGCCTGAGTGCTGACTTCGAAGTTGGAGAACAGGGACGAAAATTTTTCCTGAATCAGGCTCATGTCTTTCAGCTCCGTGATGACTTGAATGGCAAGCATGCACAGAGGGTTGCAGCGTTTGTGCCAGCATCTGATCTCTAAAAAATTCCTTTAAAAACAGCAGGTTAACAACCTATCGGTTTTTTGCTTCCGTGCAAATTGCATGAATGGCCATCGTGCATCCTGCATTTTGCGGGTTTATCGGCTATTGAATGGAACCATTGCGCAGCCCGGCGCTCGCGCTGACGCCGTGCCGTTGTCACTCAAGAACGCAGATCGTCGCGGATACAAAACATTTCAAAAACCGCGTGTACAGCTCAAGAACCGTTGACGTATTTTCGGGCTTCAGTCACCGCCGCCCGACAATAAAAAGATCGAACGGGAGCAAGCATGAGCGACACGATTACCTGGGGCATGATGCTCCGCAAGCTGCCTTCCATTGCCAAAGCCATTCCGCGCGTGGTGAAGGGAATGAAGGTCGCCAACGTCAAGGATCCGACCCAACCGTGTGGCCTGGGCTGGAGTTTCGAGCAAGCCACCTTGCGCAATCCCGATGGCCCGGCACTGCTTCACGGCGACGTGTCGCTGACTTATGCACAGGTCAACCAATGGGCCAATCGCATCGCCCATCACCTGATCGAACAAGGCATCGTCAAAGGCGATGTCGTGGCAGTCTTCATCGAGAACCGCCCGGAACTGCTGGTGACGATACTGGCGGTGGCCAAGGTTGGCGCGATCTCGGCGTTGCTCAATACCTCGCAGACCCGCGACACCCTGGTGCACAGCGTGAATCTGGTGAACCCGGCGGCCATCGTCGTGGGCGAAGAGCTGCTTGCTGTATTCCAGGCCGTACGTGATCAGGTCTCGATCGACGCGACGCGCACCTGGTTTGTCGCCGATCAGGACACCTGGAGCCACCCGGGAATCGCGCCACACGGCTTCGTCAATCTGATGACCGCCAGCGTCGACGCCGACAGTGAAAACCCCGCGAGCAGCCAGCAGGTTTTTTTCGACGACCCTTGTTTCTACATCTACACGTCCGGCACCACCGGGTTGCCCAAGGCCGGGGTGTTCAAGCACGGGCGCTGGATGCGCAGCTCCGCCAGCTTCGGCATGATCGCCCTTGATATGCGTCCCGAGGACGTCGTCTATTGCACGTTGCCGCTGTATCACGCCACCGGTTTGTGCGTGTGTTGGGGCTCGGCCATCAGCGGTGCCTCGGGGTTTGCCATTCGCCGCAAATTCAGCGCCAGCCAGTTCTGGAGCGACGTGCACAAGTACCAGGCGACGACCATTGGTTACGTGGGCGAGTTATGCCGCTATCTGGTCGATCAGCCGCCGAGTGCCGACGACGGCAAGCACGGGGTCCGGAAAATGATCGGCAACGGTCTGCGGCCCGGCGCATGGAACGAGTTCAAGACACGCTTCGCGGTGGATCACATCTGTGAGCTGTATGCCGCCAGCGACGGCAACATCGGTTTCACCAATATCCTGAATTTCGACAACACCGTCGGTTTTTCCCTGATGTCCTGGGAACTGGCGGCCTACGACCACGACTCGGGTGCGCCAACCCGTGCCGCCAACGGTTTCATGCGCAAGGTCGGCAAGGGCGAGCAAGGGTTGTTGCTGGCGAAAATCGACGACAAAGCACCGCTGGATGGCTACACCGATCCGCAGAAAACCGAGAAAGTGGTCCTTCACGATGTGTTCGAGAAGGGCGACCGTTACTTCAACACCGGTGACCTGTTGCGCAACATTGGTTTTGGGCACGCCCAGTTTGTTGATCGGCTGGGTGACACTTACCGATGGAAAGGCGAAAACGTTTCAACCACCGAGGTCGAGAACATCCTCCTGCAATACCCGCATATTTCCGAAGCCGTGGCTTACGGTGTGGAAATCCGCAACACCAACGGGCGCGCCGGGATGGCCGCCATCACGCCGGCCGAGTCTTTGGCGACCCTGGACTTCAGCGAATTACTCGCGTTCGTGCGGCAACAGTTGCCGGCCTACGCGGTGCCTTTGTTCCTGCGGGTGAAAGTCAAAATGGAGACCACCGGCACTTTCAAGTACCAGAAGACCCGACTCAAGGACGAAGCCTTCGACCCGGGCAGAACCGGCGACGATCCGATTTACGCCTGGCTGCCCGGCACCGACACTTATGTGCAGGTCACCGAGCAGGTGCTGTCGGACATTCAGGGCGGCAAACATCGTTATTGAGACGATGCTATTGAATGCGGCTATGGCCGCGCATCAGAAAAAAGAAGTGACAGTGCCGGAGCGGCTCGGGAAACTGTCGGCTTTTACGAACGACAGAAAATGGAGTGCCCAATGTCCGACAAAAGCCGCCAGATGACCCCCGAAGAAGCTGCCGAGTTTGCCGAACAGGTCTTCAACAAGGCGCGCGAGGGCGATGCGGCCATGATGGCAGCACTGCTGAGCAAGGGCCTGCCGCCGAACTTGCGCAATCACAAGGGCGACACCTTGTTGATGCTGGCCGCGTACCACGGCCATGTAGATACCGTGAAAGTCTTGCTTGAACACAAAGCCGATCCTGAGATCCGCAATGATAATGGCCAGAGCCCGATTGCCGGCGCCGCGTTCAAGGGTGACCTGGCGGTGATCAAGGCATTGGTCGAAGGTGGCGCGCAGGTGGAGGGTTCGTCTTTCGACGGCCGCACGGCGTTGATGATGGCGGCGATGTTCAACCGCGTTGAAGTTGTCGATTACCTGATCAGCAAAGGCGCCGACCCGAAAGCCAAGGATGCCAATGGCATTACCGCACTGGATGCCGCCAAGACCCTGGGGGCTTCCGATACCATCGCTCAGCTGGAAAAACTGCTGGGCTGATTGATTTTTAGAAGATCGCAGCCTTCGGCAGCTCCTAAATTGGGATGGCGCACGCTGCGATCTTTTTTGGGCATTCGAATCTATCCTTGCGTTATCCTTCGCGCCCTCAAATCTCCCTCGCTACAGGATCTACCCCATGAAAGCCGCACTCGTCGAACTCATCAGCAAAATCAGCTCCGGGTGCATGGGCGATGACGAAATCCAGAAAGTCGCTGACGAAGCGGCCCAGGCTTACGCGGATCCAGAGGCTTTTCTGACGGCCAACCCGGACATCAACTACGACGAAACCTTCCCGATCCCACTGGGTGAGTGGGTGGTCGTCGGCAGCCTGCCGGAAACCGTGCTGTTCCAGGCCGACACCTACATGGACCTGTTTGCGCAGATCGTCGCTTCGTTCGGCCCGGGTGTCGATTTCAACCTCAAGCCCAAGCAACTGGCCAAGACTGAAGCCCTGACCGCACTTAACCGCATCCAGGTGCAGATGAGCAGCCTGAACAAGGAAAACGGCGGCTACACGCTGATGAACTTCAGCCAGTTGCTCGATGACGAGTTGCAAGTGGTGCTGGTGTTCGGCAACGACGTGCCACGGGTGGTTGAGTTGTGCGCCGAAGTGGGCATCAGCGCGGCGCCATCCCTCGAAGCGTTGAAGGTGGCCATCCACGTCTGAAGCTACCAAGCTGTCAATAAAAGGGAACCCTGGCCGTGGCCGGCTATCCTAAGGGGGCATACCACTCTTCGGGAGCGTCACCATGGGTTCCACGTTCAACAGCCTTGTAGGCCTGATCATTCTTGCCCTGGACATCTGGGCAATCATCAATGTGCTGAAAAGTGGCTCTGAAACGGGGATGAAAGTCCTCTGGGTACTGTTGATCCTGTTGCTGCCGGTTCTGGGCCTGATTATCTGGGCCATTGCCGGACCGCGTGGCAATGTGCGGATCTGACCGAGTTCTCAGGCACAACGAAATTTCCCTGTGGGAGCGAGCCTGCTCGCGATGGCGTCCCATCTGCCACATTGATATTGAAGGTGCCGCCGTCATCGCGAGCAGGCTCGCTCCCACAGGGGGGGTTGTGTGTCGTTCGATGAGGAAGGTTCGACCTGTCATCTTCCGCGACGTAGAATGCGCGCCTTTCCCGGGCAATCGACGCGTTCGATTGGCCATCATGGGCGGGTAACCGTCCGTTGCCACCGCATTCATCGGAGCACTTCCCATGAGCAACATCCCCGCCAGCGACTACCTGGAAACCCTCTACGAAGGCTACGGCCAGCGTTTTCGCATGGAAAAACTGCTGCACGAAGTGCGCACCGAACACCAGCACCTGGTGATTTTCGAAAACCCGCGCATGGGTCGGGTCATGGCGCTGGACGGTGTGATCCAGACCACCGAAGCCGACGAATTCATCTACCACGAAATGCTCACCCACGTGCCGATCCTGGCGCACGGCACCGCCAAGCGCGTGCTGATCATTGGTGGCGGCGATGGCGGCATGCTGCGTGAAGTGGCCAAGCACCGCAGCGTCGAGCACATCACCATGGTCGAGATCGACGGCACCGTGGTCGATATGTGCAAGGAATTCCTGCCGAACCACTCCAAAGGTGCGTTCGATGATCCTCGCCTGAACCTGGTGATCGACGACGGCATGCGTTTCGTCGCCACCACCACTGAAAAATTCGACGTGATCATTTCCGATTCCACCGACCCGATCGGCCCGGGCGAAGTGCTGTTTTCGGAAAACTTCTACCAGGCCTGCCACCGCTGCCTGAACGAAGGCGGCATCCTGGTGACCCAGAACGGCACGCCGTTCATGCAGATCGAAGAAGTGAAGACCACCGCCGGTCGTCTGCGCAGCCTGTTCCCGGACTGGCATTTCTACCAGGCCGCGGTGCCGACCTACATCGGCGGCTCGATGACGTTCGCCTGGGGCGCAACCAACACGGCTTATCGCAAGTTGTCACGCGAAACCCTGCAACAGCGCTTCGCCGGCAGTGGCATCGTCACGCGCTACTACAATCCGGAAATCCACATCGGCGCCTTCGCCTTGCCACAATACGTATTGCAGGCTGTGGGCAAGCCAAGCAACGACTGATCATCAATCGGTAGCAGCCTGCGGCCGGCTGCGCAGCAGTCCTGAATCAACCAGCGCGGTCTTGCAATGAGACCGCATGGCCCGTGTTACGGCTGCTTCGCAGCCGGACGCGGGCTGCGCTAGCCGCTACGGCTTTCTTTCATCTTGACCACCGTGATCCAGCGGAACGATTAGCCAGCTAATCAGGTCGAGATAGAGGTAAGCCCATTTGCGGGTTTGATCGAGGAGGCACCGATGCAAAAGTGGAAAGTCACTTTCGTGGATGATCATGGTGAAGTAATCGACGAAGTCTTCGAGTGCGAAGAGTGCCCAAGTCACGAACGGGCTGCCAAGCTCATCAAGGAACGATTCCTTCCCGTCGCCGCTGAACTGGATCTGAACGATCTGGAAGGGCGAACTGACGATGCAGGCGTCAAAAGTCTGAAAACCCAGAACAGCATTGAAATCCGCAACATCACGCCAATCTGAACACCTCCTGTCACATTCACAACCAGGCCTTGGCAGCAGCTCTATCTTGGGGCTAATCTGCAAGCGAGATCAGCGAATGGATCGCTAAGGTCTGGTCTTGTCAGCTCCATGCTTGTTTCCCGCCGGCACATCGGTTGCCGAAGCGCCCGCACCATCGGGTTGCGCGCGCCAGG
Source organism: Pseudomonas azerbaijanoccidentalis (assembly GCF_019145495.1). Classification (GTDB taxonomy): domain Bacteria; phylum Pseudomonadota; class Gammaproteobacteria; order Pseudomonadales; family Pseudomonadaceae; genus Aquipseudomonas; species Aquipseudomonas azerbaijanoccidentalis. The sequence continues at coordinate 367,364 of NZ_JAHSTU010000003.1, forward strand.
GAGTACGGAAAGTCTATCCATCGGTTTGAGGAGGACGTTTCATGAGCACAGCCTATCAAGAAGACATCAGCAGCAGCGTGTTGCGCCGCATGAAAGAAGGCGGTTTTGATTTTTCACGGTTTCATCCCATCGAGTTCTACGCCATTTTCCCGGACGAGGAGCGGGCACGCAGGGCGGCACGTCATTTCCACCATGGTGAATGCCTGAATGCGCAGATCAGTGTGCGCGACGACGGCGCATGGGCGCTGGAACTGAGCAAGGTGATGTACGCCACTTACGATGACATCGGCGATTTCGAACAGGGTTTCGAAGCGGTGGTCGAGCCATTGGGCGGCATCATTGAGGGCTGGGGCGTCAAGCAGGAGGTACGAGGGCGACTCGCATAAACTTATGAACAGCAATAATCGGCAATAACGGCTGACCTTCGGGTTGGCCGTTTTCGTTTGTGGATGTTGAAAATCAAAAGATCGCAGCCTTCGGCAGCTCCTACAGGTTGTACGCCATTCACATGTAGGAGCTGCCGAAGGCTGCGATCTTTTGACGTTGCTTTATTTCCCGATATTTCGCGAAGGCAAAAAAAACCGCCCAAAACGGGCGGCTAAAAGGGAAGTTCGGTCAGCTATTCAGCGAATGAGCGGATTATCCCCAGTGTTAACCGGGCAGTGAAATCAACTCTGACTATGCTGGTGATAGGCGACAACAACGCCTTGCTATGAAGCGGGGGCGATCAGGTTGGGGCGTTTGCCGCACAGGATTGGTGCGGTGTGCGTGCGGTGATTATCCAACCGATTGAAATCAAAGCGTTTATGCCGATGGCACGGGCCTTGCGAAGGCCTGCATGTCCGGGTGACAAGGAGTACGGCATGATCCGCACCTATTTTGATGAGATGTACGATGCCGGCGGCCAGGTCCGCCCGCATTATCGGGAGTTTGCCCGTTGGCTGGCCGAAACGCCTGACGAGCTTTTGGCACAACGGCGACGCGAGGCCGATCTGTTATTTCATCGCGCCGGGATTACTTTCACGCTCTACGGTGATGAGCAGGGGACAGAGCGCCTGATTCCCTTCGACACCATCCCGCGCAGCATCCCCGCCAGTGAATGGCGCGTGGTCGAACGCGGCTGCATCCAGCGGGTCAAGGCGTTGAACATGTTTCTCGCCGATCTCTACCACGAGCAGCGCATCATCAAGGCCGGGATCATTCCCGCCGAACAGGTGCTGGCCAACGAGCAATACCAGTTGGCGATGCAAGGGCTGGATTTGCACCGCGATATCTACTCGCACATCTCCGGCGTCGATCTGGTGCGCGACGGCGACGGCACGTACTACGTGCTCGAAGACAACCTGCGCACACCGAGCGGCGTCAGCTACATGCTCGAAGACCGCAAAATGATGATGCGCCTGTTCCCCGAGCTCTTCTCGGCGCAACGCATCGCCCCCATCGACCACTACCCGAACCTGTTGCTCGACACCCTGAAAAGCTCGAGCCCCATCGACAACCCGAGCGTGGTGGTGTTGACGCCGGGGCGCTTCAACAGTGCGTTCTTCGAGCACGCGTTCCTGGCTCGGGAAATGGGTGTGGAACTGGTCGAAGGCGCGGACCTGTTCGTGCGTGACGACAAGGTCTACATGCGCACCACCGACGGCCCCAAAGCAGTCGACGTGATCTACCGTCGCCTCGACGATGCGTTCCTCGATCCGCTGGCGTTCAATCCGGATTCGATGCTTGGCGTGCCGGGGCTGTTGTCGTCATACCGTTCGGGCAACGTGGTGCTGGCCAATGCCATCGGCACGGGGGTGGCGGACGACAAATCGGTGTATCCGTTCGTGACCGACATGATCCGCTTCTATCTGGATGAAGAGCCGATCCTCCAGAACGTTCCCACATGGCAATGCCGTAACCCTTCTGAACTTTCCCACGTGCTGGCCAATCTTCCAGAACTGGTGGTCAAGGAAACCCAAGGGTCCGGTGGTTACGGAATGCTGGTGGGGCCGGCGGCGACGGCTGCGGAAATCGAAGCCTTTCGCGCGCGCATCATCGCCAAGCCCCATGCCTATATCGCGCAACCGACGCTGTCGCTGTCGACCTGTCCGACCTTTGTCGAAAACGGTATCGCACCGCGCCATATCGATCTGCGTCCGTTTGTATTGTCAGGCCGTGAAACCCGGGTCGTACCCGGCGGTTTGACCCGTGTCGCCCTGCGCGAAGGCTCCCTGGTGGTGAACTCCTCCCAGGGTGGCGGAACCAAGGACACCTGGGTGGTCGAGGATTGAAGGAAGCCTGTCATGCTAAGTAGAACTGCCTCGGATTTGTATTGGATGTCGCGTTACCTGGAGCGGGCGGAAAACCTCGCACGGATGCTCGACATCAGTTACTCGCTGTCGCTGATGCCACAGGATGGCCGTGGCAACGGTTTGCACGAACTGGCCATGCCGCTGTTGATTACCGGCACCCTGGACGATTACCTCGAACGCCACGGCGAATTGCACGCCGAGCGGTTGTTGCATTTCTTCGCCCTGGACGCGGCCAACCCGGCCAGTATCTACAGTTGCCTCGGCGCGGCGCGGGCCAGTGCCCATGCGGTGCGTGGGCGAATCACCGCCGACATGTGGGAAAACATCAACGCCACCTGGCTGGAAATTCGCGGCATCGCCGAACAGGGCCTCAGCCGCTACGGCATGAGCCGTTTCTGCGAGTGGATCAAGGAACGTTCACACCTGTTCCGGGGCGCGTCCTACGGCACCATCATGCGTAACGATGCTTTCCGTTTCATCCGCCTGGGCACTTTTATCGAAAGGGCTGACAACACGCTGCGCCTGCTCGATGCCCGTTACGAAATGGCTGGCGATCAGGCCGAAGCCGTCAGCGATGGAACGGCCCACGCCTATTACCAGTGGAGTGCGTTGCTGCGGGCGCTCTCATCCTTCGAGGCCTACACCGAAATCTACCGCGACGCTCCCGGCGCGCGGCATGTGGCGGAATTGCTGTTGCTGCGGGCGGATGTCCCGCGTTCGCTGCGTGCCTGCACTGAAGAAATCGACCAGATCCTCGCCCAGTTGCCGGGGGCCAATGGCCGACCGGCGCAACGCTTGGCAGCGGAAATAGACGCACGCCTGCGCTACACCGGCATCAACGAAATTCTCGACGAAGGCCTGCACGCCTGGCTGACCGAGTTCATCCCGCTGGTGCGCCAGTTGGGCAACGCGATTCACAGTTCTTACCTGGAGGCTGCATGAGACTTTCCATTAGCCACGAGACCACCTATCACTACGAAGATCAGGTGCGGGCGAGCATCCAGTACCTGCGGCTGACACCTCACGACAGCGAGCGCCAGCACGTGCTCAGCTGGCAGCTCGACCTGCCGCGCCCGGTGCGCGCGCAACTCGATCCGTTCGGCAACATCCTGCATGTGCTGACCATGGATGAGCCCCACGAGGCGATCATCATCGGTGCGCGGGGCCAGGTCGACATCGATGAGCTGCGCGAAGCGGAGCACGAGAGCCAGTCGGCGCTGCCGTTTTTGCGCTTTACCCGTTTGACCGAGGCTGACGCCGCACTGCGTGCGTTTGCCGAAAAAGAATGCAAGCAGCGCCGCGATCGCACGGCGTTGATCGACCTGATGCACGGCCTCAACCAGCACATGACCTACACGCCGGGTTCAACCGAAGTGGACACCAGCGCCGCCCAGGCCTTCGCCGGGCGTTCAGGCGTATGCCAGGACCACACCCACGCCTTTCTGGCCTGCACCCGCAGCCTGGGCATTCCGGCGCGGTATGTGTCGGGTTATTTGTACAGCGAGAACAGCGAACACCTGGCCAGTCACGCCTGGGCGGAAGCCTGGCTCGATGACGCCTGGTACAGCTTCGACGTGACCAACGAACTGGCACGCCCCGAGCGTCACCTGAAACTGGCGGTGGGCCTTGATTACCTCGATGCCTGCCCGGTACGCGGCATGCGCCGTGGTGGCGGATGTGAACAGATGCACGCCAAGGTGTTGGTGACACCGACGCCGGTGATTTCCGTGCAGCAGCAATAACTGCCGGAACACCCCCGTAGGAGCTGCCGCAGGCTGCGATCTTTTGATTCTAAAAAACAAGATCAAAAGATCGCAGCCTGCGGCAGCTCCTACAGGGAATCACGACTCAGGGCTTAATTTTTCGCCCCGCCATGTGTTTCAAATACCCTACCAACATCCCCAGATCCTCATCCGGCAATACCTCGGCCGAGAACCCCGGCATCTTCGCCTGCGGCCACTGGCGCAAACTCTGCGGATCGCGAATGTAGCGCTTGAGGAAGTCCGCGCCGAAATACTCGGTCGGGTTGTACGGAATATTCAGGTCCGGCCCGAACTGGGCATCGCCGGCACCGTTCAATCGGTGGCAGGCCAGACAATTCTTCTGGAACAAGGCAAAGCCCTTGTTGACCGCATCATCGGCCTTCAACGCCGGGTCGGGCAGCAGGGCAGGGAAACGTGCGGCCACTGGTGCCATGCGCTTGATGCTGGCGACTTCGAACGGCCATTGTTCCGGGCTGATGTTGCCCGCTCGCGGATCGGTCCAGACCAGATAAAACGGCCCGGCACTGTGCTTGCCTTCGGACAGCGGCGGCCAAGGCTTGGCGGGGTCTTCAATCGCCAGCCAGGCACGAGCACCCTCGGTGTTGAGCAAGGGCGCGGCTGCCAGTTCAGCGGCAAAACCGTCCAGCGCCACGGCCTGAAGGTGATCGTCAGATTTGATGCCGGTCAACAACGCCGCCATGGGCACCGCGCGATAGCTCATGTCGCGTTTATAGGAAACGTCATTGGCAATGGTGATGGTCTGCACTTGAGGATGCTTGAGTAATTCCTCGGTCTGCCAGGTGCGGCTATTCGCACCCAGCTCCAGGTTGAGCTGTGCGGCAGACAGAGGCGTGCTGAGCAGCAAGGCCCCGAACAGAATGAGCGTTTTCAAAGGATCGCCGTCCATGTCGTGGTAGTGCCGCAAAGGTTGGCACAGCCACGCTGGCCCGGATAGCGAGCCAGTCACATTTTTGATGTGGCGATAATTAACTTTGGCGCTTGATTCAGCCGATCACCTTGGTCAGGTTCGGCACGATTAACAACAGCGTGGTGGCGAAAAGAATGAGCCCGGCTTGACGAACTTTCGATTGTTTGAACATGGCTTGACCGCCTTTTTTGTTATTTCCTGATGCCTGCCTGCATATCTCCATGACGGCAGCGCGGTGCACTTCCTGTAAGACGAGCGCCTCGGCAAAACCCGACGACAACTTCGTACTCCTTCACCTTAGAGCCCGTGTCACGCTTGGTTTAGATCCATTTCGTATGGTGTTCTCGAAATTAGCTATCAAAAAGGCATGAGGCCTATTGCCAGCTTCTTTGGCGGCCTTTTGCTAGACACCTGCGTGTCCTGAACCGGTTCACCGGGCCATGGATGACCGTCCGTCTGAGCGTGAGCGTCAACGTCTGTGAGCGCTGCGGTCATTGAATCCACGGTGGCTGGGAATAAGGTGGAGGCTCGCAAAATAAAAAGATCCCAGCCCTTATTCACCATCCGGTTCGAGGACGACATGACCCAAGCTTTGATTTTCGACGCGTTACGCACCCCACGGGGCAAAGGCAAGGCCGATGGCGCATTGCACAGTGTCAAACCGGTCAACCTGGTGGCCGGGCTGCTCACGGCGCTACAACAGCGAACAGCCCTCGACACCAGTCAGGTCGATGATGTGGTGCTGGGCTGCGTGACGCCCATCGGCGATCAAGGCTCTGACATCGCCAAGACTGCCGCTCAAGTGGCCGATTGGGATGTCAGCGTGGCCGGTGTGCAGATCAATCGCTTTTGCGCGTCCGGGCTGGAGGCAGTGAACCTGGGGGCAATGAAAGTGCGCTCCGGCTTTGAAGACCTGGTGGTCGTGGGCGGCGTCGAGTCGATGTCGCGGGTGCCGATGGGCAGTGATGGCGGGGCGTGGGCACTGGACCCGGCCACCAACCTGCACAGCCATTTCACCCCGCAAGGCGTAGGCGCCGACCTGATCGCCACCCTGGAAGGTTTCAGTCGCCAGGACGTCGACGCTTACGCGCTGCACTCGCAACAGAAAGCCGCGCGAGCCCGGGCCGAGGGTTCCTTCAACAAGTCGCTGGTGCCGGTGCAGGATCAGAACGGCGTCGTCCTGCTCGATCATGACGAGTTCATCCGTGCCGAGTCGACCCTGGAAGGCCTGGGCAAGCTCAAGCCGAGTTTCGAGATGATGGGGCAGATGGGCTTCGATGCCACGGCGCTGCGGGTCTACAGCCATGTCGAGCGGATCAACCATGTGCATACCCCCGGCAACAGTTCCGGGATCGTCGATGGTGCGGCATTGATGTTGATCGGTTCTGAAGCCAAGGGCCGGGCGCTGGGCTTGCAGCCACGGGCGCGAATCGTTGCCACGGCAGTCACCAGCACCGACCCGACCATCATGCTCACCGGCCCCGCGCCGGCGACGCGCAAGGCATTGGCGAAGGCCGGGTTGCGCGTCGAAGACATCGACCTGTTCGAGGTCAACGAGGCCTTTGCCTCGGTGGTGTTGAAGTTCATCAAGGACATGGCCGTCGATCCGCAAAAGGTCAACGTCAACGGCGGCTCCATCGCCATGGGCCACCCGCTGGGCGCGACCGGTTGCGCCATCCTCGGCACCTTGCTCGATGAACTCGAAGCGCGGCGCTTGCGCTATGGCCTCGCGACCCTGTGTGTCGGCGGCGGCATGGGCATTGCCACCATCATCGAACGCCTCTGAGCCTCGCCTTCAAGGAACCTGTTTATGAGCCAAGCCATTCGTTACGAAAAGGGCCAGGACCAGATCGTTGTCCTGACCATCGACATGCCGGGCCAGAGCGCCAACACCATGAACGCGGTGTACCGCGAAGCCATGGCAGACTGTGTCGCCCGCCTGGTCAGCGATAAGGAGCACATTGCCGGTGTGATCATCACGTCGGCCAAAAAAACTTTCTTCGCCGGCGGTGACCTCAATGAGCTGATCAAGGTCGGCAAACCCGAAGCCAAAGCTTTCTACGACATGGTGCTGACCCTTAAAGGGCAACTGCGCACCCTGGAAACACTCGGTAAACCGGTCGTCGCCGCCATCAACGGCGCGGCTCTCGGTGGTGGCTGGGAAATCTGCCTGGCCTGTCATCACCGGGTGGCGCTGGACAATCCGTCGGTGCAACTCGGCCTGCCGGAAGTCACCCTCGGCCTGCTGCCGGGCGGTGGCGGGGTGGTGCGCATGGTGCGCATGCTCGGCCTGGAAAAGGCCCTGCCGTACCTGCTCGAAGGCAAGAAGGTCCGGCCACAACAGGCGTTGCAGGCGGGGCTGATCGATGAACTGGCGGCCGATCATGACGAACTGCTGGCCAAGTCGCGGGCCTGGATTCTGGCCAATCCTGGCGCGGTGCAACGCTGGGATGTGAAGGGCTACCAGATTCCCGGCGGGACACCGTCGAGCCCGAAAGTCGCGCAGATGCTGGCGATTGCACCGTCGATTTTGCGCAGCAAAACCCAAGGCACGCTGCCTGCGCCGGAGAAAATCCTCTGTGCAGCGGTTGAAGGCGCACAAGTCGATTTCGACACCGCGCACCTGATCGAAACCCGCTACTTCACTGAACTGACCACCGGCCAGGTCTCGAAAAACCTGATCGGCACGTTCTGGTTCCAGCTCAACGAAATCAATGCCGGCGGTTCCCGACCTCAAGGCTTTGCACCGTATGTGACGAAAAAAGTCGGCGTGCTCGGCGCCGGAATGATGGGCGCGGGCATCGCTTTTGTCAGCGCGTCGGCGGGTATCGACGTGGTGCTCAAGGACGTCAATCTCGCGTCGGCAGAGAAGGGCAAGGCGCACTCCGCAGCCTTGCTGGACAAGAAAGTGGCCCGTGGCCAAATGAACAGCGAGCAGCGCGACGCAGTGCTTGCGCGCATCCAGACCACTGAAAGTGATGCCGACCTGGCGGGCTGCGACCTGATCATCGAAGCGGTGTTTGAAGATCGCGAGTTGAAAGCCAAAGTCTCGCTGGCGGCACAAGGCGTCGTCGGCGCGAATGCGGTGATCGCGTCCAATACTTCAACGCTGCCGATCAGCGGCCTCGCCACGGCAGTGCCGGACCAGAGCAAATTCATCGGCCTGCATTTCTTCAGTCCTGTGGAAAAAATGCCGTTGGTGGAGATCATCAAGGGCGGCAATACCAGCGACGAAACCCTGGCTCGCGGGTTCGATTTCGTCCTGCAAATCAAGAAAACGCCGATAGTGGTCAACGACAGTCGAGGTTTCTTCACCTCGCGGGTATTTGGCACGTTCACCAACGAAGGCATCGCCATGCTCGGCGCAGGCGTCAGCGCGGCGATGATCGAGACCGAGGCGCGCAAGGCGGGCATGCCTGTCGGGCCGCTGGCGATTTCTGACGAAGTTTCCCTCAGCCTCATGAGCCATATCCGTCAGCAAACCGCCAAAGACCTGCAAGCAGAAGGGAAACCGCTGATTGAGCACCCTGCGTTCGCCGTGATTGACTTGCTGCTCAACGAATACAAACGTCCGGGTAAAGCGGCCGGGGGCGGTTTTTACGAGTATCCCGCCGGTGGGCAAAAACACCTGTGGCCAGAACTGAAAACCCGTTTCGAGAAAACCGACGGGCAGATATCACCGAAGGACGTACGCGATCGCCTGCTGTTTGTTCAAGCCATCGAAACCGTGCGCTGTGTAGAAGAGGGCGTGTTGACCTCGACGGCGGATGCCAACGTAGGATCGATCTTCGGCATCGGTTTTGCCGCGTGGACCGGCGGCGCACTGCAGTTTATCAACCAGTACGGGGTCAAGGACTTCGTCGCCCGCGCCCAGTACCTGGCCGGGCAGTACGGCGAGCGCTTTGCTCCCCCGGCGCTGTTGTTGGAAAAGGCTGCCAAAGGGGAGGCGTTCTAAGGGACAGGTGACGCACCGTGGGGCTTGCCTTGATACCGTGTTTCGAGGCAGGCTCTGGGGTGTGCATTATTCCCATCACGTGTCAGGTATTTTTTATGTCGTTACGCATCTGCATTCTGGAAACCGACAACCTGCGTCCGGAATTGGTCGACCAATATCAGGGCTACGGGCAGATGTTCAAGCGCCTGTTTTCGCAGCAACCGGTTGCCGCCGATTTCACCATCTACAACGTGGTGCAGGGTGACTACCCGAGTGATGACCAGACCTTCGACGCCTACCTGGTGACGGGCAGCAAGGCCGACTCCTTTGGCACCGACCCGTGGATCGAAACCCTCAGAAAGTACTTGCTGACCCGCTACGAGCGCGGCGACAAACTGTTGGGCGTGTGCTTTGGTCATCAGTTGCTGGCGCTGTTGCTCGGTGGCAAGAGCGAGCGCGCGACCCAGGGCTGGGGCGTTGGCACGCACAACTACAAACTCGCCGCCAAGGCCCCTTGGATGAGTCCGGTGCGCGAAGAGCTGACCCTGTTGATCAGCCACCAGGACCAGGTCACCTCACTACCGGAAAACGCCACGGTGATCGCTTCCAGCGATTTCTGCCCGTTTGCCGCGTACCACATCAACGACCAGGTGCTGTGCTTCCAGGGCCATCCGGAGTTCATTCACGACTATTCCCGGGCCTTGCTGGAAATTCGTCAGCAAGCGCTGGGTGAGCAGATCTACTCGAAAGGCATCGCCAGCCTGGACAGCGAACACCACGGCACCACGGTGGCCGAGTGGATGATGCGCTTTGTGGCGCACAAGCCAGAAACCGTTTAACCAGCTGCTACCTCGCTCCCACAGGCGCAAAACCTGTAGGAGCGTGGCTTGCCCGCGATCGAGTGCGAGGCACTTGCGGACGATCTAAAGCCAACCCGATTTCTTGAAACTCGCCCACAAACCCACGCACCCCACCGAAATAAACCCCAGTACGGCGAAGTATCCGTAGTGCCAAGTCAGTTCAGGCATATTCTGGAAGTTCATCCCGTAGATCCCCGCCACCGCCGTCGGGAACGCCAGAATCGCCGCCCATGCGGCAAACTTGCGCTGCACCACACTTTGGCGTGACGCCTCCAGCAACACCCCGACCTCGATGGTCTGGCTGGCGATATCGGCCAGGGTCGTCAGGTCTTCCATTTGCCGTGTCACATGAATCTGCACATCGCGAAAGTACGGGCGCATGTTCTTGTCGATAAACGGGAAGCTCAACTTTTGCAGCTCTTCTCCGATCTCCACCATGGGCGCCGCAAATCGACGCAAGCGCAATACATCACGGCGCAGGCTGTGGAGTTTTTGAATATCGCGTTCGTTCAGTGAACCGCACATCACATTGCGTTCCAGCTCATCGATCTCGTCATGGATCGCTTCGCCCACTGGCTGGTAGTTCTCAATCACGAAATCGAGGATGGCATAGAGGACGAAATCTTCCCCATGCTCCAGCAACAACGGACGCGCTTCACACCGCTGGCGGACATAGGCGTAGGACGCTGAGTGACCGTTGCGTGCGGTAATGATGTAGCCATTGCCGGCAAAAATATGGGTTTCGATGAACTTGAGTTTGCCGTCTTCGCGAATCGGCGAATACGTGACGATGAACAGCGCATCGCCAAAGGTTTCAAGTTTCGGCCGGCTGTGTTTTTCAAGGGCGTCTTCAATGGCCAGTTCATGCAGATTGAACTGTCGTTGCAGATTGAACAGTTCCTCTGCATTCGGCTCTTCAAGGCCGATCCAGACAAAGTGGCCAGGCTTTGCGGCCCAGGCCGCGCCTTCATCGAGGGTGATATTGGTGACTTTCTTTCCAGCGCTGTAAACCGCAGCAGCAACAACTCTACCCATGGTCTTGGTTCACTTCTCGGCAGCTTTTATTGGTCGCGTTCTATTACAAAAGAAGGCCGTGGCAGGCAGTGTCCAGCTTAGCCTTGTCTATGGTGTGAGAGTCAGTGAAATCTGCTGAGTTCGACGGTAAAAAACCACAGGTAAAAGAAAACCCGCACCAGGCGGGTTTTGTTTTTAAGCGGCTTGCAGCTGCCGGTCCATTGAATCGATGCACTCGCGCATCTGTTCGCGACACTGGGCCATCAGCATCGGCATGTCATCCAGGCTCAAACCCGTCGTTGGAATCGCCGGCAGCGAACGGATCAGAATTTTCCCACTGCGCCAGCGGTTCAATCGCATGTGCTTGACGTAACTGCTGACACACACCGGCACAATCGGCACACCGGCGGCGATGGCCATCTGGAACGCACCTTTCTTGAACGGCAGCAAATCCTCGCCCAGGTTGCGCGTGCCTTCCGGGAACACCCAGATCGAGGTGTCTTCGTTTTGCAGGGTATGGGTGGTGGTCAACATCGACTGGCGGGCCTTCTGCGCATTGCCACGGTCGATCAACACATTACCGGCCAGCCAGAAGAGCTGACCGAACAGCGGCACCCACTTCAGGCTTTTCTTGCCGATGCACACGGTACGGCGGGGCACGACGTTACCGAAGACGAACAGGTCGTAGTTGGACTGGTGGTTGGCGATGATCACGCAGCTGTCGGGTTTATCCATCAACGGGCCGACGTCGGCCTTCACCCGCAAACGCAAAATGCACATTGCCGGCCACGCATAGAGGCGTGCACACAGGCGACTGTTATCCGGATTGAACGGACGGCACAGGCCGAGAATCACCCCCAGCACGCCCGCCACAATAAAGTGCAGGCCCATCAATGACATACGTAACGCAAACAGCATTTTCAGGCCCCACCGGGACAAAAGGTGGCGCAGTGTACGGATGTGCACTGTTTTCGGCAATTGCCGCTATATAGGCGGAAGATGGCCGATGTTTGTGCACATGTTTCTGAATCTCGGGTAAGACGTGTTCTAGAGCGCTCGCAGGCTTTTCGCCAGCGCACGTACGAAAAAGCCCGACACGACGGTCGGGCTTTTCGCTAACGCAGGTTTGGGCTTATCCCAAATGCTCCTGATCCTGAATGATCGCGTTATCCAAGGCATCCAGCAGTGCTTTGCGGACTTTCAGTTTGGTGTTCTTGTGGGCGGTCATGTTGATCTTCTTCAACTGACGAGCCGCCGCCAACGCCGCGCCTTGCAGTTCTTCGGCCGCTACCACCACGTCAAGGAAACCTGCGGTCAGCGCCGACTGCGGATTAAACATTTCACCGTTGACCACCGAACGTTGCAGCGCAACTTTGTTCAGGCGATCACGCGCAATCTCGATACCGGCATGGTGCATGGTCATGCCGATCTGCACTTCATTCAGGCCGATGCTGAACGGGCCGTCGACACCAATGCGGTAGTCGGCCGACAGCAGCAGGAATGCGCCCTTGGCGACGGCATGCCCAGGGCAGGCCACGATCACCGGGAACGGGTGCGACAACAGGCGACGGGCCAGCGTCGAGCCGGACGTCACCAGCGCCACGGCTTCTTTAGGACCGGACGTCATCACTTTCAAGTCATAACCGCCCGACAAAATCCCTGGCTGCCCGGTAATGATCACCACGGCACGATCAGTCACTGCTTGATCCAGCGCTGCGTTGAAAGCGGCAATCACGTCCGGAGAGATGGCATTGACCTTGCCATTGCTCAAGGTCAGGGTCGCGATACCGTCTTCGAGATGGTAGGAAATCAACTCACTCATGACGCTATTCCTTTCAATAAAGTAGGGCAGAAGTTACTCACCGCCACCGGCCAGGTAAAGCGCCGTGACTGACCCGCCAGTCACCCTTTACCCGCCCGGCAAGCGTAGCCCGCCACACCCGCCGCGCATTGCCCTCTATATAGAAGCGGGCGCGAAGCCGGAGATTGGCCGGTTTGCCATGCCCCTGAGCGATCGCGATCAACCAATCGCGTTAACCGCATGAAAATTCTGAAAAAAATGTTTGCCATCAGAAATGCTTTCGACTACATTAGCGCGCCTCGACAGACAGAACATGTTTGAAGAGATACGGTGAAGTGTCCGAGTGGCTTAAGGAGCACGCCTGGAAAGTGTGTATACAGGAAACTGTATCGAGAGTTCGAATCTCTCCTTCACCGCCAAATTCGATGTAAACAAAACCCCTGGTTTCGAAAGAAGCCAGGGGTTTTGTTGTTTCAGGTGCCTGAATTTTCAGGCGGCAGAAACCAGGCCGCTTCTGAAATTGATGTAGGACGTTGGATCGACGTGTGGGAACGCCTGCTGCAAACCCGCACGTTTAGACGCTTTAGGAGGTTTCAGCACTTGATAACCCCGTTCTTGCCGGGATTCGTTTTGCGCCTTCGATGAGGTACAAAGTGAATCAAAGGGCAACGCACTCTGACAGGCCCATCCACCAGCACGGATACGCGCACGTTATGCAGGAACTCACCATGAAGCAGGCGGAGCTGGAGAAGATTCATGTGGAGATCGTCAAGCTGATGGCTGAGCAGCGCAAGTTGAACGCTGAAGTTGGCAAGATGACGCGGGCGACGTTCTGGTACCCGGTGGTGGTAGCCACTGGTTTGATTGGCACGGTGGCGACTGTCACGGCGGTGTTGGTCAAGTTTCTCTGATTCGTCGTCTGCCCAAATTCCCCGATCAGAATGAGCGACGCTGCGTAGCGTTTAATGCACTTCATTCTTTGAGCAACAAGGAAATTAAATGATCACCACCACTACCCATTCCATCGAGGGGCGGCAAATCGTTGCGTACCTCGACATCGTCAGCGCCGAGTCGGTGCAGGGCGTCAATGTTATTCGCGATATGTTTGCCGGCATGCGGGATATTTTTGGTGGGCGCTCGCAGACGCTGGAGCGTGCGTTGAAAGAAGCGCGCGAGCAGGCCACTGACGAGATCAAGGAGCGGGCGCGAGCGTTGCAGGCGGATGCGGTGGTGGGGCTCGATTATGAGATCAGCATGCCGGCCGGTAAGGGCGGGATGGTGGTGGTTTTTGTCACCGGAACGGCGGTCAAGCTGCGTTGAATCAGGGGGGCCATTCGTCGGGCGTTGGGTTATCTGAACGGCAAGTCCAGTAATGACCGGCTAGTCTCAAAATCCTTGGTGGTCGATATTTTTCGGGCAATAGGGCTTGCCGGTGTCGATCCCGTTTTTGAGAGGGGCGAAGAGATGGCTGATCCGTATATTGAGGACGACGGTGCGGAGTTTCCGATCAACAACTGCGTACAGTGCGGCCAGACGCAGTATGTAGCCAGCTTCGGTGAAGACCAGACCGAGGTCGACAAGATCAAAACCCGGGCTTGCCGAGTGCTGAAGGGAAAATTCCTACCCAAGGTTACGGCACCGGCCAGGAAATAATGGACATTGAACAGACCCCGTCATCGAGCGGGGTTTTTTGTATCTGGATGATGGTGTGAACGTTTATTTAATGCGGATTTTTTTCACAAAGTTTTCACAACGACCTACGTAGGCTCAGCTCATCCGTTAGAAGCAACACCCTGCCCGTTCCCCAGCGGGCTTTTTTTTGCCTGTCATAAAACCTTTTCCAAAAAAGCTGTCCAACCGTCGCCAACTACGAGGTTGAGCGCGCGCGTGGCTGGACTTTTTCTCCTCTAAAGCATTCAATCTCGCCCCTTTCGTTTTCACCCCTATTTTTTGAGGTTTTTGTCATGCGTTTCACTCTGCCTGCTCTGGTTCTGGGTCTTCTGGTTGCTCAAGGTGCAATGGCCGGTGACGGCACTGCCGCCATCGGTGGCGGTTTGGGCGGTGCACTGGGTAACGTCGTGGGCCAGAGCATGGGCGGCAGCACCGGTGCAGCGATTGGTGCGGGCGTTGCCGGCGCAGCGGGCAGTGCCGTTGCAGCCAAGAAAGGCCATCGCACCAGCGCAGCCATCGGCGGTGGCGTTGGCGCTGCGGGCGGTTCGGTGATCGGCAACAGCCTGGGTGGCAAGACCGGTTCGACCATCGGTGCAGGCCTGGGTGGCGCACTGGGCGGCGGCGTAGGCAGCAACCTGGCCAAAGGTCACAAGCGTCACTGATCCGCGGTGATACTTTAAAAGAGCCCGGCTAAATGCCGGGCTCTTTGTTTTTTGAACGTTTCTCGGTGCAGCACCTCAAACTTTGCATACCCGTGAAGAATATGAGGCGTGCCATGAACCCGAAAACCAAAGGCAATGCAGTTTCTAGCCTGAGTGCTCGACGTATGACGTTGCCCGCGATTGTTTTTGGATTGTTCCTCTCGCAAGCGGCGATGGCGGCCGGTGACGGTACAGCGGCGGTGGGTGGTGGTCTTGGCGGTGCGTTAGGCAACGTAGTGGGCGGTCAAATGGGTGGCAGCACGGGGGCCGCAATTGGTGCCGGTGTTGGCGGCGCGGCCGGTAGTGCGGTTGGTGCGCAAAAAGGCAATCGCACCGAAGCTGCGATCGGTGGCGGTTTGGGCTCGGCCGGTGGTTCGGTGATTGGTAACAGCCTGGGCGGCTCTACCGGTTCGACCATCGGTGCAGGCCTGGGTGGGGCCGCCGGTGGCGCCGTTGGCAATAATCTCGGCGACGACAACCACAGTTCTCATTCCGGTGGCGGTCATAAACACAAGAACAAGCACAAGAACAAACACCACTGATTCAAAAGTTTTCCACCGATAAAACCCGGCCATGCGCCGGGTTTTTCGTGTCTGTCCGTTCGCCTCAGGAACGTTTGGCGGTCAGTCGCCTCGAACTTCATACACCCCTGAACAATTGAGGCCCGCCATGACCCCGGAAACCGAAGGTAACGAAGAAAAAGGCCCGAGTGGTTTGCCATTTATCAACGACCCCGGCAATGAAGATCCTGGTTCCCTGATGGACGATGCGACGGTGCCGCTCAACGACTCCGATGATGCTGGCGATGTGGGCAATCTCGAATATGAAGATGAGGACGAAGACGGCGAAGAGGATTGATCGGCCCTCGCTGCCACGTTGACCGGTTGTCTTGCTGATCGAACCCATGCGCTGTGGATACCTCGAACGTTCAGAGTCTGCCTTCCAGGCTCTGAACGAGGTGCACTATGAACACTGACCCGAAAGACTCCGACATCGACGAAACCCCGGAATATCCGCTGCCTTCACCGACCGATCCGTTAAGCCGGGACCAGCGCCCACCGGACGATGACGCCGGCGTCGAGCAAGTTCCCAGCGAAGATGTAAGGCGCACGGATACGGATGTTGAGGCAACGCCTGAAGACCCGGACATTGCCGGCAAGGATGGCTCCGGCGAACCCAGTTGATTGGCCGCCATGGCGCATGGCCGCTCGTCGATTGAACGGCACCCTTGAAAAGGCGCTGCTGCCTGAAGTCAGGTATGCAACTTTCAAAGGAGGTGCGTCATGAACAGGCCATTATTGACTGCGCTGACGGTAGCCGGATTGTTGTCGTTGAGTTCAGGACTGGCGTATTCCGGTAGCGACGCTCCCGTCGATAAGGGCGGGATGCCGCCATCTACGGAAATGAATGCCGGCTCCGGCCCTGAAAACGCGCTGCCACCTGGGACGATTGGTGGTGGAAATGGGGCGGATGCTAATGGGAGTAGTACCAGTCCTGGGACGGGGAGTGCGAATGGTGGGAGTTCGAAAGGGAGTGAAGGCAAAGCGGGAGAGGCGGGGACTACGAGTGGTGGGGCGGGTAGTGCAGAAGGAAAGAAAGGTGATTAGGGCTATGTGGGTGTGAAATTATTGAGCCCGGCGGATTGCTGGGCTTTTTGCGTGTGCTTACTCATAATTATCCGTTTCCATCCATTGTAAAAAAAATGTCTGTTGCACCTTAGGGTCGTTCGTAAGATTGTTTTCCTCGTAGTCAAAGATATTGACTATGTCTTTTCTTGACGCATGTTTTCCCAAGGTAAGTTCATACGCCTTTGCTCCTAAAGTCATTTGAGAGGACATGCTGGATGGATGTACGTTGACTTTTGCACCCTTGCACAGAAAAACTATCTCAGGATGATCTGCTCTTAAGCTTCCAAAACATTTGTAAAAGTCATCACCTGTGTAAGATTTGCTATACCCATCTTCCATGGCAAAGGTAATGGTTAGGTTTTCAGAACTACAAACCAGCACAGCCTGCTCGCGTTTGTCGTTTCTGATTATCGTGATTTTTACGCTGTCCATATTCTATTTCCTGTTCGGGTTTAAGATGCTGTGATCACCTGCTCGACCGTTAGCACCAATAGGTGTGGCGCCGAGAATGTCTTCTTTCTTGACTCCTCCTTGGATTGCAACCTCTCGTTCATTAGAGAATTTGTATTTTTTTCCAAGTTCCTTAATGAGATCTCTGCCTGGAATCATTCGAATGGTATATAGGAATCCACTTCGCATATTGAATTTTGTTGCGAAATCGATTCCGACTTCTCTATCGGGGCTAGTGCTTACAAAGTTACTAGGAGGCTTATTGCTGTCAATTGAGTGGAGCAGTAAATCGTCACTGGTACCTTTGGGTCTAAACCCGTTTTCAAATATCTCGTCTGGGTGATGGCCGTCACCACGGTATAAATATTTTTCCTCCGGATAAACAGGGAGCTGAGCATCCCCCTCATCAACACTCACATTCTCCGCCGGACCCCGCTCCCCACCCACCGGTCTCTTACACCCACCCGCCCCAGGACAATCGCTCAACCCCAGCGGATCCACCCACCCCGTCGGGTTCGGCGTGTAGCGGTAGGCATTCAACCCACCCGCCAGCTTCACCGGATCCGGCGTCAGATACCGCCCGGTGTCCGGGTGGTAATAGCGATGGCGGTTGTAGTGCAGCCCGCTTTCGGCGTCGAAGTACTGCCCCTGAAACCGCAGCGGTTGTTCCAGTTGTTCGCCGCCACCATGGCTCAACTGGCTGAGCTTGCCGTAGGCCGTATATTTGCCCGACCAGACGATCTCGCCGCTGTAGTCGGTCAGTTCCTGCGGGGTGCCGAGGTGGTCGAGGTGGTAGTAGAACGGGCAGGCGTTTTTCGGGCCGTGGCCGTCCAGCAGTGCCAGGGGGCGGAAGCTGCCGGGTTCGTAGACGTAGCTGCGGTAGTGCCCGGGGCTGCTTTGGGCGATGAGGTGGTCGCCTTGCCAGAAAAACGCGGTGGTCTGGCCGTCGACGGTTTTGTCGATACGCCGGCCGAAGGCGTCGTAGCGGTAGGCCGTTTCTTGGCCGTCGGGCGCGGTGAAGCGGATCAGGCGGTGCTGGCTGTCGTAGGTGTAGGCGGTGACGGTCTCGCCGCGGCGTTCGCGGATCAGGTTGCCGTAGGCGTCGTAGGTGTAATGCCGGTCGGCGTGGCGCAGCAGGCGGTTACCCTTGAGGTGCCAGGGGCCGGGGCGGTCGTGGATCAGCAGATTGCCGGCCGGGTCGTGGCTGAAGTTCTCCGGGTCTTGATCGCGGGCATGGCGAACACCGATCAGGCGGTCGAGCGGGTCGTACTGGTAGTGGCGTTCGCCGTGACGGGTGTCGTTGACCTGTGCGAGGTTGCCGTTAGCGCTGTAGGCATAATCGCGGCGGTACAGTGGACGTTGCGCTTGCCGGACGGCATGGGCCTGCAAACGGCCCTGCTCGTCGTAGGCAAAGTCGCTGTGCAGCAAGCCTTGTTGGCGTTGTTGTTCTCGCCCGCCGACAAAGGTGTGCGTTGTCAGCCGCGAACCATTGAGGTCGATCGCCGTCAGCGCCCCGCCTTGCGCGCGGTGATATTCAAGACGACTGTTGTCCGGCAAGCGCAGGTGCTTGAGCTGGCCGCAGGCGTCATAGCCATAACGCAACGTGCCCCAGCCCTGATGCTCGGTGATCAGCCGGTCATGGGCGTCGTATTCGAACTCCAGCGGATGATCCTGACCGTCGTCGACACTGACCAAACGACCGAGGCTGTCGTAGCGGTAGTCGACCTTGAGCCCGTCGGGCAGGGTCTTGACCAGCAAACGCCCGGCGCTGTCGCGCTGGTAGTCGGTGAGCAGTTGCGAGCCGTCATCGCCAAATTCGGTTTTCTCCAACAACTGGCCGTTGAGGTCGTAGGCATACGCCGTACGGCGACCGTCGAAACCGGTTTCTGCCTGAATCAAACCGCTGGGCGTGTAGTCCAGCCGATAGCGTTCGCCAGACTCGTTCTCGATCTCGGTGAGTAACAGCTGCGCATGCTCGTAGCGGTACTTCAGTTCGCTGCCGTCAGGGTTGATCCGTCGGCTGACCAGGTGCAGATCGTCAGCGTATTCAAAACGCGTGACCCGCCCCAGCTCATCGGTTTCGGCGGTGACCTGGCCATAGGCGTTGTAGCTGAAACAGCGACTGGCCCCGTTCGGCAATGTGCTGTGCAGCAACCGCCCAAGCGCATCCCACTGATAACGGCTGACAGCGCCGTGTTCGTCCTGAAACGTAATCCGCCGCCCAAGCGCATCGTAGGAAAACTGCCGGCGCCCACCGTCGGGCAAGGTTTCCGCGAGCAGTTGTCCAAGGCCGTTCCACTCAAACAGATGGCGGCTGTGATCCGGATAACGAATCGCCAGCAACCGGCCCTGAGCGTCGTACTCGTGATAGGTGCTCTGGCCGTCGGGATCGATCAGCCAGGTGACATCGCCCTGGGCATTACGCTGGTAGGTCCACTTGGCTTTACCGCGATAACGCGCATGCAGGAAACCGTTGCGATACTCGTAGGACGTCGGCTCGTCTTCCGGCGGAATCAGCGCGATCAAGCGCCCGAGTTCGTCGTAGCGGTATTCGGTGACGGCACCGAGCGCGTCCTGCTCGGCGATCAAACGGCCCTGGGCGTCATAGGTTTTGCGCTGTTCGCCACCGTCGGCCGCGACCCGCCGCACCAACCGCGCGCGGTCATCGTGGACGTAGGTTTCTTCGCTGCCGTCGGCGTGCTTGAGCAACACGCTGCCGTCGTCGTCCCAGCGATAACGCGTGTCCATCTGCGCAAACGAGGCCCAGTGCCGGGCACAGCGCACCGCTTTGCCGCTGCGTTCCCACTCCCAATAAAAGCTCGCACCCCCGGCCAGTTGCCGCTGCAAAATGACGTGCTGTTCGTCGTAGTCGTAACGCTCGCTTTCACCGGCGGCATTTGTGGCTTCGATCAAGCGCCAGCGGGCGTCGTAGCGGTAGCTGACCAGCGTCTGCTCGGTGCGCCAGCCCTCGTCGGTCGGGTGAAAACGCTGATAGTCGACAGCGATCAGGTGCTGGCGCTCGTAGCGCAAAAACAGGCAGCGACCGGCGCCGTTATCGAGCCGTTGAATGCGTCCGGACAGGTCGCGCTGTACGCCCAGACGATTGCCGTAGGCATCACTGATCGCGCTCAGGCCGCCATCACGAAAGTGATAAAACCGCGCCGACTCACCCGCCAACGCGACAATCAACTCTTCCGCCGCATCGCCCAGATAAATCGCCGCTCGCGACAAACTGTTATGGATCGCAGGACGTGTCAGGCTCGGCAGCGGAAACGGCGTGCGACGGTTTTCCGCGTCGATCCACACCACGGATTCGCCATCGATTTCCAGGCGCTGGGCCAGCGAATGGCTCCAGCCAAAACCGAGGCCGCTGTCGAGTTCGACGGCGCTGGTGCGATAAAGGCGGGTGAATTCGAACGGCAGCAAACCATCCAGAAAACCATCGCTGAGGGTCAGCAGTTCTTCGCCGGTGACCAGCGACACCGGGCAGCCGTGGGTGGCGGTGCGCTCGGCTGAATCGGCGCTGTCGCCGTTGGGGTTTTTGGCTTGGGCTGGGGCGTCGTCGAAGGGCTCGTGCCGACCCAGACGCGTTTTCGCCTCGGACGTGCTGCGCGCAAGAACCAGTGGATTGTTCACCCAAGCATCCGCCGCCCCGGGCGTGCTGATCTGCAACGGCACCGTTGGCGTCGGTCTCAGCGCGGCGCTTTGCGCATTGAGCATCAAGGGTCTGAGTGTGCCCGCGTGAGCGCTTAGGTCAGACCGACTCGTCAACTGCGCCAGGCGCAGACTCGCCGCTGTAAGCCAGCGTCGGGCGCGTTCGGATTTGATCCTGTTGAGCACCTTGGCGCTCATGCCGAGCTTCAGTCCCACAGGACCCATCAAGCGCACCAGCAGGAAACTGACCAGCAACTCGGTACGAATTTCCGCTACGACTTCCGCTGTGTACTGGGGCGGCAGCATTCGCAGCCAACTGGTGAAAGCCGCCAGATGAATGAACATCAACGGCTCGTCGCTCAGCACCAGCAACACATTGGCGATGGTTTCAGCCGACGCCTTCAAGAGCTGCTGCAGTTCGGCTTCGGTCAGGTATTCAAGGAGCTTCGCGCTATTGGCCCGCAGATCGGAGATCAGGGCGTAAAGCTGCTGCACGTCATCCCAAAAGCCGTGAAGTGCGTTATCAACGCCGCGCCAGTCGGCGCGTTGCAGCATGCCGTAGCGCTCGGTGAAATCCGCTTCGGCAAACCCGGCCCACAACGGTTGAAACTCGGTGTTCCATTCGTGGCGCAGCCAGCCTTCCAGTTCTGCCAGCACGCCTTGATAGGAGTCGTAGAGTGCCTTGACGTGCGCCGTGGTGACGTTGGGAAAAAAGGTGATGCGATAGCGATTGCCGCGCCAGCAATCGGGGATTTCCAGGATGCCGGTGGGGCCGATGGTTTTGTGAATGGGCTCGCCAAATGTCGGACCATTTCGGTCCTCTGCCAGCAGCGGTTCAAGCGTCACCGGCGTGTTGCCAATCGGCACGAAACGCGCGGCTTCAAACAGATGCACCAGCGTCAGCGGACCGCTGGCGGGGCAGCTTGTGACGGTGGAGCTGACGGGTACGGTCGAATGCTTCGGCGCGGTGAGCCGCACTTCATCGCCGATCGTGAACACCTGCTCGACGCCCAGCGTGCCGCCGCTCCAGAAATTTTCCGCCCAGCTGTCGTAGCGGTTGAGGCTGAGGCGAAAATCACTGAGCAGCGTTTCGATGTCCGGCTGCTGCGGGTTCATCGCCGCCACCACCAGCAAGCCGATGGTGTTGTTCATGGCCAGCAGCTTGTCGGGATCAAACATGCGCGCAATTTCGCCTGGGTGAATGGGCGAGAAACTTTGCGTTGGATCGGTCGAGAAAGAAGTCGGGAAAGGAGGTGTTTGTTGTAGGGCGAATCGCTAAAGCAATGTCGTTACTTCGTCACCGTCCGGGTTTTGCCCGTTGCTCTCGGGCTGTCGCGCTCGCTATGCTGCTGAATCCTTTAATCCGTCACGGAGCCGGCCGCACCTGAGCCGCCTGGGATGTCGTTCAATACGGATCAGATGCGATGAATGCAGCGCTGAAAGAGTTCGGCCCGATCAAGGCCGTGATTTTCGATATGGACGGCTTGTTGCTGGACACCGAGGGCATCTACACCGAAGTCACGGCCATGATTGCCGCGCGCTACGGGCGGACGTTCGACTGGAGCGTCAAACAGAACATCATTGGTCGTGGCGCCGGTGACCTGGCGCGTTACGTGGTTGAGGCGCTTGAACTGCCGATCAGCGCCGAAGAGTTTCTGGTGATCCGCGAACCGCTGATGCGCGAGCGTTTTCCTACAGCGCAGGCGATGCCGGGCGCACAGGAACTGGTTCGGCATCTGAAGGCCCACAACATTCCGATTGCGGTGGGCACCAGTTCGTCGAGCCAGTCGTTTGGTCAGAAAACCACGTTGCACCGCGACTGGTTCGCCCTGTTCGACTTCGTCGTCACTGCCGATGACCCGGAAGTAGGCGCGGCCAAACCGGCGCCGGACATCTTCCTGACTGCCGCGCGACGCCTGGGCGTTGCGCCTGAAGATTGCCTGGTGTTCGAAGATTCACCGTTCGGTGTCACGGCGGCGAAAGCGGCGGGGATGACGGCGATTGCGATTCCGGATGCGGCCATGGCCGACGAAAAATACGCACACGCCGATGGCATTCTTCGTACGCTCAAAGGGTTCAAGCCGAGCGCATTCGGCTTGCCGGCGCTGGAGTGGGCCTGACGCAAAAAGCGGCGCATCCCGGCAGGCGCATTTCATCGGCGACTAATTCACGACGTACTTCATCCGTTCTCTTTACAGACAACTTTTGAGGTACGTCCGGTGACTCCGCTGACATTGCTGTGCCTGCCTTATTCTGGCGCGAGCGCCATGGTCTATAGCCGCTGGCGGCGCAAACTGCCGGAGTGGATCAAGCTGCAACCGGTGGAGTTGCCCGGGCGCGGTGCGCGTTACGGCGAACCATTGCACACCGACATGCGCCGCCTGGCGCTGCAACTGGCCAACGAACAAAAAGCTATGCTCAAGGCGCCTTATGCGTTGTTCGGCCACAGCCTCGGTGCGTTGCTGGCGTGTGAGATGGCCCATGCGTTTCGCGCCCTCGGCGCCCCGGAGCCGGTGGCCTTGTTCGCCTCCGGTACCGCCGCGCCGACCATGCGCCTGGATTACGACCGCGGTTTTGCCGAGCCGAAAACCGATGCCGAACTGATCGAGCAACTGCGCAACCTCAATGGCACCAGCGAAGAAGTGCTGGCCAACGAAGAGCTGATGAGCCTGACACTGCCGATCCTGCGCGCCGACTTCCAGTTGTGCGGGCGTTTCGAACCGATCCAGCGACCGTTGCTCAAGTGCCCGGTGCACGTGCTCGGCGGCAAGGCTGACCGCGCCACCACCGAGCAGTTGATCGGCTGGAGCAAGGAAACCCACGGCAGTTTTTCCGTGGACATGCTCGCTGGTGGGCACTTCTTCATCCATGAGCATGAGGCCAAGGTGCTGCGGGTGATCAAGGATCAGCTGGAGGTTCATCATCGGCGGCATGCCATGGCGGCTGTGGGATAACTCAATTCCAGGCTGTACCCAAATCCCTGTGGGAGCGGGCTTGCCCGCGATGGCGATGGAAGAGTCAACACATAAGTGTCTGAACGTCCGCTATCGCGGGCAAGCCCGCTCCCACAGGTTTTTTCATCGTTCAATTTTCCGCGTTTCACCTCCCTTCTGATAGTTGTTCTCATTCGCTAATTTTTCCGGCCTGCATTCGTTTTATAGGGACGACGTGCCTTTGTGCTTCCCGCCACTGATCCGGATACCCAGAAATGAATGCTGAAGACTCCTTGAAACTTGCTCGCCGGTTTATCGGGTTGCCCCTGGAAAAGCGCCAGATGTTCCTTGCGGCCTTGCACAAGGAGGGCGTTGATTTCGCCCGTTTCCCCATTCCTGCCGGCGTCGAGGCCGAGGACCGCCAGGCGCTGTCGTACGCCCAGCAACGCATGTGGTTTCTGTGGCAACTGGACCCGCAAAGCGGCGCGTATAACCTGCCCGGTGCGGTGCGCCTGACCGGTCGTCTGAATCTGCCTGCGCTGGAGCAAGCCTTCGCCAGCCTGGTGGCGCGTCATGAAACCCTGCGCACCGTGTTTGCGCCGCAACCGGATGACACCCTGCTGCAAGTTCCAGCCACGGCGCCGCTGGTGATTGATCAAGTCGATTTCTGTGCCTTGCCGCCCACCGAGCGGGAGCAGGCCGTGGCGCATGCCGCCGAGCAACAATCGCTGTTGCCGTTCGATCTGGGCACCGGGCCGCTGCTGCGTGTGACCTTGCTCAAGCTCGCCGAGCAGGAGCACGTGCTGCTGCTGACTCTGCACCACATCGTGTCCGATGGCTGGTCGATGAACGTGCTGATCGACGAGTTCATCCGCTGCTACGACGCCTTCGATGCCGGCACGCAACCGCAACTTGCGCCTTTGCCGATCCAGTACGGCGACTACGCGTTGTGGCAGCGCCGCTGGCTGGAGGCGGGCGAGCAGGCGCGTCAACTTGAATACTGGCAAGCGCAATTGGGTGACGAACACCCGGTGCTGGAACTGCCGCTCGATCATCCGCGCCCGGCGATGCCGAGCTATCGCGGCACGCGCTACGAATTCGCTGTCGACGGGCAACTGGCCGAGCAACTGCGCGCCACGGCCCAGAAACACAACATCACCTTGTTCATGCTGTTGCTCGGTGCGTTCAACGTGCTGCTGCACCGTTACACCGGGCAGAACGACATCCGCGTCGGCGTGCCGATCGCCAACCGCAACCGCGCGGAGATCGAAGGCCTGATCGGTTTCTTCGTCAACACCCAAGTGCTGCGCACGCAACTGGACGGTCAGACCCGTGTCGACGACTTCCTGCGTCGCATCAAGGAAACGGCGCTCGGCGCGCAGGCCCATCAGGACCTGCCGTTCGAGCGCCTCGTCGAAGCGCTGAAACTGGAACGCAGCCTCAGTCACACGCCGCTATTCCAGGTGATGTACAACCACCAGCCGCAGGTCGCGGACATTTCCACGGTGACCACGGCGTCCGGCCTGGCGCTGGGCATGATCGAGTGGCAAGGGCGCACCACGCAGTTCGACCTGACCCTCGATACTTATGAGAAGGGCGGCAAACTGCACGCCGCGCTGACTTACGCCAACGACCTGTTCGACGCCGCGACCATCGCGCGCATGGCGCAGCACTGGACGCGTTTGCTGCAAGGCATGGTCAGCGATTCACAGCAGCGCATCGGTGATTTGCCGATGCTGGAGCACGCCGAGTATCAGCGCATCGTGCATGACTGGAACCGCGCCGATGAACGCTTCGCTGAAGATTTGTGCGTTCATGAATTGATCAGCCAGCAAGTGGCTGCGAGCCCTGATGCATTGGCCGTGACCTTCGCGGATACGCAACTGACTTACAGCGAACTCGATCAGCAAGCCAACCGCCTGGCGCACAAACTGATCGAACTCGGTGTCGGCCCGGAAGTGCGGGTCGGCGTGGCCCTGCAGCGGTCCGAGCAACTGCTGGTGGCTTTGCTCGCCGTGCTCAAGGCCGGTGGCGCCTACGTGCCGCTCGACCCGGATTACCCAGCCGAGCGCGTTGCCTACATGCTCGAAGACAGCCGCGCTTTAGTGCTGATCACGCAGCAGGCCGTCGCCGAATCGTTGAATGTGAGCGCAGACACTCAAGTCCTGTTGATGGACGATATCCCGTCGCTGGCCGCTTTCCCGCAAAGTGCGCCGATCAGCCGCGTCACGCCCGACAACCTGGCCTACGTGATCTACACCTCCGGTTCCACCGGCAAGCCCAAAGGCGTGGCCATCGCCCATCGCAACGTGCTGGCGCTGATCGACTGGTCCAAATCGGTTTACAGCCGCGACGACATTCAAGGCGTGCTGGCCTCCACGTCGGTGTGCTTCGACCTGTCGGTGTGGGAGCTGTTCGTCACGCTGGCCAACGGCGGTTCGCTGATCATCGCCCGCAACGCCCTGGAATTGCCGCAACTGCCGGCGCGGGATCAGTTGCGGCTGATCAACACCGTGCCATCGGCGATCAACGCGTTGCAACGCGACGGGCAGATCCCGCCGAGCGTGCGCATCATCAATCTGGCCGGTGAACCACTCAAACAGAGCCTGGTTGACGCGCTGTATCAGCAAGCGACCGTCGAGCACGTCTACGACTTGTACGGCCCGTCAGAAGACACCACCTATTCGACCTGGACCCGGCGTGAAGCCGATGGCCACGCCAACATTGGTCGCCCGCTCAAGCACACCGCCAGCTATCTGCTCGATGCCGACCTGCAACCGGTGCCGCAAGGCGTGTCCGCCGAGCTGTACCTCAGCGGTGCGGGCATCACTCGTGGCTATCTCGCAAAGCCGAGCCTGACTGCTGAAAAATACGTGCCGAACCCGTTTTCCAGCACCGGCGAGCGCCTGTACCGCACCGGCGACCTGACCCGTTATCAAGCCGACGGCACCCTGCAATACGTCGGCCGCATCGACCATCAGGTCAAGGTGCGTGGCTTCCGTATCGAACTCGGTGAAATCGAAGCGCGGCTGTTGCAGCAGGACGCGGTGCGCGAACTGGCGGTGCTGGCCCAGGACGGCGCCAATGGTCAGCAACTGGTGGCGTACATTGTGCCGAGCGACTCGGCGCTGGTGGTCGATGCCGAGGCGCAAGCGACCCTGCGCGAGTCGCTGAAAGCCGCGCTGCGTCAGCATCTGCCGGACTACATGGTCCCGGCGTTCCTGCTGTTCCTAGACCATTTGCCGCTGACGCCGAACGGCAAACTCGACCGCAAGGCCTTGCCAGCGATTGATGGATCGACCCAACAGCGCGAACACGTCGCGCCGCGCAGCGAACTGGAAAAAGCCCTCGCCGCCATCTGGCAAGAGGTGCTGGCCATCGACAGCGTCGGCCTGGAAGACAATTTCTTCGAACTGGGCGGCGATTCCATCGTTTCGATGCAAGTGGTCAGCCGTGCGCGGCAATCCGGGATTGTGCTCAGCCCCAAGGACCTGTTCCAGCACCAGACCATCCGCAGCCTCGCCCAAGCGGCGCGCACTGGCGGGCAATCGCAGATCGATCAAGGTCCGGCGGCGGGCGCAGTGGCGTTGGCGCCGGTGCAGCAATGGTTCTTCGAACAGGCGATTCCCGAGCGTCAGCACTGGAACCAGTCGCTGCTGCTGGTGCCGCGCGAGGCGCTGAACGTCGAGGCGCTGGAGCGTGCACTGGAGCAATTGCTGACCCAGCACGATAGCCTGCGCCTGCGTTATGCACAGGCAGAAAACACCTGGCAGCAAACCTACGCCGCGCCGACTACGGAGTCGGTGTTGTGGCGGCGTCAGGCGCAATCGGTCGAGCAGCTCAATACCTTGTGCGATGAAGCCCAGCGCAGCCTCGATTTGCAAAACGGTCCGTTGTTGCGTGCCCTGTGGGTCGCGATGGCTGACGGCACCGAACGTTTGCTGTTGGTGATCCATCACCTGGCGGTGGACGGTGTTTCCTGGCGCGTGTTGTTGGAAGATTTGCAGCACTTCTACAACGGCGGCACGGCGCAGGCGAAAAGCAGCACTTATCAGCGTTGGGTCGCGCGCTTGCAGGAGCATTTGCCAGCCTTCGAACACAGCCTCGGCCATTGGAAAACTGAACTGCAAGACGCGCCCACCGACCTGCCATGCGAGCGCCCGAACGGTGCGCTGGAAAACCGATTTGAAGAAAAGCTCGAACTCAAACTCGACACCGAACAAACCCGCCGGCTGCTGCAACAAGCCCCGGCGGCGTATCGCACCCAGGTCAACGACCTGCTGCTGACCGCACTGGCCCGAGCCGTTTGCCGCTGGAGCGGGCAGGGCAGCACGCTGATCCAGCTCGAAGGCCATGGCCGCGAAGACCTGTTCGACGGCATCGACCTGACCCGCACCGTCGGCTGGTTCACCAGCCTGTTCCCGGTCAATCTGAAACCCGCTGTCGACTTCGGCGCATCGATCAAGTCGATCAAGGAGCAACTGCGCAACGTCCCGGACAAAGGACTGGGCTACGGCGCGCTGCGCTACTTCGGCGCGCCTGAGGTACGCGCTGAACTGGCGTCGCTGCCGCAACCGCGCATTACCTTCAACTATCTGGGGCAGTTCGACCGTCAGTTCGATGAGGGCGCGTTGTTCACGCCGTCCACCGAAGGCAATGGTGTGGCGCAGGACCCAACGGCGCCGCTCGGCAACTGGCTGGTGGTCGAAGGTCAGGTTTACGGCGGTGAGTTGTCCCTGAGCTGGGGTTTCAGCCGCGAGATGTTCGACACCGCGACCATCCAGCGTCTGGCCGACGAGTATGCGCATGAGTTGAACGCGCTGATCGATCACTGCTGTGCGCTTGAACTGGCGCAAGCCACGCCGTCGGACTTCCCGCTGGCGCAGATCAGTCAGGTGCAACTCGATGGATTGCCGCTTTCCGTCTCGACGCTGGAAGACTTGTATCCGCTGTCTCCGATGCAGCAGGGCATGCTGTTCCACACCCTGTACGAGCCGCAAGTCGGCGCCTACATCAGTCAGTTGCGCCTGGACATTGGCGGCCTCGACACCAAGCGTTTCACCCGCTCCTGGCAGGCGGCGGTCGAGCGTCACGACATCCTGCGCAGCAGCTTTCACTGGCAGGGTCTCGACGTTGCGCATCAGGCGATTGCCCGTCAGGTGACGCTGCCGCTGCAAGTGCTTGAAGCGACCGACACTGACGCGCTGGCCGATGCCGAACGTGCCCAAGGTTTCGAGCTGGGCACGACACCGCTGTTCCGCTTGAAACTGGTGCGTACCGGCACCGACGCCTGGCACCTGATCTACACCAGTCATCACATCCTGATGGACGGCTGGAGCAACGCGCAGTTGCTCGCCGAAGTGATCCAGCACTACGCCGCCGGACAGTCGCTGCCGGCTCCAATGGGCCAATTCCGCGATTACCTCGGCTGGTTGCAGCAGCAATCGGCCGACGCTGGTGAGCAGTTCTGGAAAGCCGCACTGGCACCGCTGCAAGCACCGACGATGCTGGCCGAGGCCCTGCGCCCACCGGTCGATGCCCAAGGCAGCGAGGAACTTCGCGTGGTGCTCGACAACCGCGCGACCCAGCGTCTGGGCGAGTTCGCCCGTCAGCAGAAAGTCACCCTCAACACCGTGCTGCAAGCGGCGTGGAGCCTGTTGCTGCAACGCTACACCGGCCAGGATTGCGTGGTGTTCGGCGCCACCGTGGCCGGGCGTTCGGCACCGTTGCCGGGGATCGAAGAACAACTGGGGCTGTTCATCAACACGCTGCCGCTGGTGTGTTCGATGAAACCGGATCAGACCATCAGCCAGTGGCTAGGCGAGTTGCAAGGCCTGAACCTGGCGATGCGCGAGTTTGAACACGTGCCGCTCTACGACATTCAGGGTTGGGCGGGGCAACAGGGCTCGGCGCTGTTCGACAATTTGCTGGTGTTCGAAAACTTCCCCGTCGCCGAGGCGCTGAAGCAAGGCGCGCCGGCCGGGTTGTCGTTCGGCAACCTGCACAATCATGAGCGCACTCACTATCCGCTGACGCTTGGCGTCGAGTTGGGCGAGGCGCTGAGTTTCGATTTCAGCTACGACGCGGCGCGTTTCAGTGCTGCTCAGGTGGCTCAACTGTCGGCCAATCTTCAGCACCTGCTGACGCAATTGGTCGCCGCGCCGAACGCTGCATTGGGTGCACTGGAACTGCTCGATGGCGAAGGCAAAAACGCGCTGCTCGCGATCAGCCAACCGGCGCCGGTTGAGTTATCCACAGGCCTTCTGGTTCACGAGAGCATCGCCGCTCAAGCCGCTGCCACCCCGAATGCGCTGGCGTTGCAGGTTGATGGTCAGCGCCGGAGCTATGGTGAACTGAATGCCCAGGCCAACCGCTTGGCGCATCGCTTGATCGACAACGGCGCCGGTCCTGGCAAACGTGTTGGCCTGGCGCTGCGTCGTGGCCCGCAACTGATCGTCAGCCTGCTCGCGGTGCTGAAAAGCGGCGCGGCCTATGTGCCGCTGGACCCGAAATACCCGAGCGAGCGACTGGCCTACATGATCGAGGACAGCCGTCTCGACGTGTTGCTGTGCGAGTCCGGTTTGCTGGAAGATTTGCCGCTGCCGGTGCATGTGCGCCTGCTGAGCCTCGACGAAGCCGCAGGCTACCCGGACAGCGATCCAAAAAACCACGCCGTGGCAGAAGACCTGGCTTACATCATCTACACCTCCGGCTCCACCGGTCAGCCCAAAGGCGTGGCGATCGACCATGGCGCGCTGCGTGAATTCTGCCAAAGCGCCGCCGATTATTCGGTGCTGTCGGCCGCCGACCGCGTGTTGCAATTCGCGACCTTTAGCTTCGACGGTTTCGTCGAGCAATGCTACCCGGCGCTGTGCGTTGGCGCGGCGTTGATCATGCGCGGCGATGACCTGTGGGACGCCGGTCGACTGGCTGCACAAATCATTGAGCAAGGCGTGACCGTGGCTGACTTGCCCGCCGCCTACTGGTTCCTGCTGGCCCGCGAATGCGCCAGCGGTGTGGTGCGCAACCTTGGCGATTTGCGTCAGGTGCACGTTGGCGGCGAAGCCATGTCGGTGGAAGGTCTGCGCCTGTGGCATCAGGCCGGTTTGGGTCACGTGCGTTTGCTCAACACCTACGGGCCGACCGAAGCGACCGTGGTGTCCAGCGTGCATGAATGCCGGTTGGACGATGCCAGCGATGCGTTCGGCATCCCGATTGGTCGTGCCATCGCCGGTCGTGCGTTGTATGTGCTGGATGCGGCCGGTCAGTTGCTGCCGGCCGATGGTGTCGGCGAGTTGTGCATCGGCGCACCGGCTTGCCTGGCGCAAAGCTATTTCGACCGCCCGGCGCTGACCGCCGAACGTTTCCTGCCGGACCCGTTTGCCCGCGCACCCGGTGCGCGTCTGTACCGCAGCGGCGACCTGGCGCGCTACAACGCCCACGGCGATCTGGAATACGTCGGGCGCATCGATCATCAGGTGAAAATTCGCGGCTTCCGCATCGAAATGGGCGAGATCGAAGCCTGCCTGCAAGCTCGGGACGAGGTGCGCGAAGCGGCAGTCATCGCCCAGGACGGCACGCAACTGGTGGCGTACGTCGTCGCCAGCGGCGTGGTGAATTCCGAGGCTGACTACGTTGAAGCCCTCAAGGCCGTTATGCGCAAAGCGCTGCCGGAATACATGGTGCCGAGCCATCTGATCCTGCTGGCGAAATTGCCGCTCAACAACAACGGCAAACTCGACCGCAAGGCCTTGCCGCGGGCTGAAGCCGGCGCTGCACAGCGCGCTTTCGTTGCCCCGATTGAAGGGCTGGAAGCGCAACTGGCGCAGATCTGGCAGAGCGTATTGCAGGTTGAGCACGTCGGTCGCGACGACAATTTCTTCGAGTTGGGCGGCCATTCGTTGCTGGTACTGCAAGTGATTTCCCGGGTTCGCCAGCAGTTGAACATCGAACTGTCAGTGAGCAGCCTGTTCTCTGCCTCGAACCTGGCGCAATTCGCCGAGCGTGCGGCGCTTGCCGAGGTCAGCGCTCAGCCGCAACTGCAACGTGCGGCGGACGATCAACCGCGAATTTTGTCCTATGCCCAACAGCGCCAGTGGATTCTCTGGCAACTGGACCCGCAGAGCAGCGCCTACAACATTCCCGCCGCGCTGCGCCTGAAAGGCGCTCTGAACCGCCAGGCCCTGCGCCAAGCCTTCCTGCAATTGCAGGCTCGTCACGAAACCCTGCGCACGACCTTCGAACAAGACGGTCAGCAAGCACGTCCGTTAGTGCACGCCGAACTGGCGTTGCAGTTGAGCGAGGGACCAGTCGCCGAGTCGTCGATCAACGATGCCGTGGCCGAAGCAATCGCCCAACCGTTCGACCTGCGCAACGGTCCGCTGTGGCGCGCATTGCTGCTGCAAGTCAGCGCCGAGGAACATGTGCTGGTCCTGACCGTGCACCACATCGCCGCCGATGGCTGGTCGATGCAAGTGATGGTTGATGAGTTCAGCGCCTTGTATCAGGCCGCTGCCGAAGGCCGCGCGGCCAGCCTCAACAACTTGCCGGTGGCTTACAGCGACTACGCCCGCTGGCAGCGCGACTGGCTGGAGGCGGGTGAGGGCGCCCGGCAACTGGCGTGGTGGCGCGAGCAACTGGACGGTAGCCAGGCTCCGCTGGAACTGCCGAGTGAACTGACCCGTCCGGCGCGCCGCAGCGAGCGTGGCGCCAACCTGACGCTGAACGTTGATCGCGAACTGCTGGCCGGTTTGCGTGCATGTGCACAGCAACAGCAAGTGACCCTGTTCATGCTGTTGCTGGCGAGTTTCCAGACCTTGCTGCACCGTCAGAGCGGGCAGTCGGGCATCAGTGTCGGCGTGCCGAGCGCCGGGCGTTCGCGGCTGGAAACCGAAGGCCTGATCGGCTTCTTCATCAACACCCAAGTGCTGCGTGCTGAGATCGATGGGCAACAGCCATTCAGCACCTTGTTGCAACAGGTCAAGCAAACCGCGTTGACCGCGCAGGCCCACCAGGACTTGCCGTTCGAGCAACTGGTCGATGCCTTGCAACCGGACCGCAGCCTCAATCACAGCCCGTTGTTCCAGGTGCTCTACAACCACCAGCAGCAAATGGGCGCGAGCGTTGAGCGTGTCGTTGCCGGGTTGCGGGTCGAGCGCCTGCACTGGCAGCAGCACACCGCACAATTCGATCTGGTGCTTGATACCCAGGAGCAGGGCGACGAACTGGATGCCAGCCTGAGCTACGCCACCGATCTGTACGACGAAGCGTCGATGCAGCGCTTGGCCGAACAATGGCTGAACCTGTTGCGCGCGGTGGTGGCCGATCCTCAACAGCGCGTCGCCGAACTGCCGTTGCTTCAAGCATCGCAATCGGCGGGGTTGGTCCAGCACTGGAATCCGGCATTCCAAACCCAAGCGCCGTCACCCACCTTGCATCAACTGTTCGAAGCTCAAGCCGCGCAACGACCGCACGCGATTGCGCTGGTGTATGAAGGCGAGCACCAGACCTACGCCGCGCTCAACGCCCAGGCCAACCGACTGGCGCGCAAACTGCGCGAGCAGGGTGTCGGGCCGGAAGTGCGCGTGGGCATCGCCACCGAGCGGGCGCTGCCGCTGGTGGTCGGTTTGCTGGCGATTCTCAAGGCCGGTGGCGCCTACGTGCCGCTGGACCCGCAATACCCCGCCGAGCGTTTGAGCTACATGATCGACGACAGCGGCATCGCGTTGTTGTTGACCCAATCGCACTTGATCGACGGTTTGCCGGCCCGCGATGACGTGCAGGTGCTGGACCTGACGTCGCTGCAACTGGAGGCCTACAGCACCGACAATTTGCTGCCGCTGGCGACGCCGGACAATCTCGCTTACGTGATCTACACCTCCGGTTCCACCGGTCGGCCAAAAGGCGCGCTGCTCAGCCACGGCAACGTTGGTCGCTTGCTGACGGCCACCGCTGCCGAGTTCAACTTTGGTGCGGACGATGTCTGGACCCTGTTCCATTCCTACGCCTTCGATTTCTCGGTGTGGGAACTGTTCGGTTCGCTGTGCACCGGCGGGCGCTTGGTGATCGTGCCGTATTACATCAGCCGCGAGCCGCAGGAATTCCACCGTTTGCTCTGCGATGAAGGCGTGACGGTGTTGAACCAGACCCCGACCGCGTTCCGTCAACTGTTGCCGATTGCCTGCGCCAGCCCACGCAATCTGGCGCTGCGTCAGGTGATCTTCGGTGGCGAAGCATTGGAAGTCGCCAGCCTGCGTCCTTGGTTCGAACGCTTCGGCGATCAACAGCCAACGCTGGTGAACATGTACGGCATCACCGAAACCACCGTGCACGTGACCTACCGCGCCATTCGCCTGGCCGACCTCGACGGCAAGGCGCAGAGCCCGATTGGCCTGCCGATCCGCGACCTGCGCTGGTACTTGCTCGACAGCCAGTTGCAACCGGTGCCGGTGGGCGTGGCAGGCGAGTTGTACATCGCCGGTGCGGGTTTGGCGCGGGGTTATCACGGGCGTTTCGGCTTGACCGCCGAGCGTTTTGTGCCGAACCCCTTTGACGCCGCGCAACGCCTCTATCGCAGTGGCGACCTGGCGCGTCAGCGCGCCGACGGCAGCATCGATTACCTCGGACGCATCGACCAGCAAGTGAAGATTCGAGGCTTCCGCATCGAACTGGGCGAGATCGAAGCCGCGCTGCTGGCGCAACCGGGTGTGCGTCAGGCGGTGTTGAGCGTGCATACCGGTGACGCTGGGCCGCAGCTCTGCGCCTACGTCGTCGCTGAACAAACCCCGCATGACCCGATCGCTTGGCGCGACAACCTGCGCGCCGCGCTCAAGGTTGATCTGCCGGACTACATGGTGCCTAGCCACTGGCTGCTGCTCGATGACCTGCCGCTGACCAGCAACGGCAAGCTCGACCGCAAGGCCTTGCCGCTGCCGGATGCTGAAGACTGGCAACGACCGTTCGAAGCCCCCGAAGGCCAACTCGAACAGCAACTCGCGGCGATCTGGGCCGACGTGCTGGGCGTGGCGCAGATCGGTCGGCGCGACAACTTCTTTGAATTGGGCGGGCACTCGTTGCTCGCCGCCCAGGCCAGTGCCCGCGTGGAGCTGGAACTGGGCATCGAGCTGCCGCTGCGCGCGCTGTTTGAAAGCAACGACCTTCAGGCTTACGCCGCCATGGCCGGGCAACAAGCCCCGACTGACAACGATGCACGTCTGGATGCGCTTGAGTCGCTTCTCGACGAGATGGAGATCAACTGATGGAACACACCACCGCCATGCGTATCGCCACGCGCTTCGCCGGCCTGTCCGCCGACAAGCGCCGCGAGTTTCTGACCAAGATGCAAGAGCAGGGTGTGAGTTTCGGCCAACTGCCGATTCCGGCCGCTGCCGAGCCGCAAGCGACGTTTGAATTGTCCTACGCGCAGCAGCGCCAATGGTTCCTCTGGCAGCTCGATCCACAGAGTTCGGCCTACAACATTCCCGCCGCCCTGCGCCTCCACGGCCCACTGAACGTCGCGGCCCTGCAACAGAGTTTTGATGTGCTGCTGGAGCGGCACCAGAGCCTGCGCAGCCGTTTTGTCGAGGACGACGGCCAGGTGATGCAAACGCTGGCGGCGTTCACTTCGCTGTCCATCGAACAGCACGATTTACGCGAAGAACCGGCGGCACTGCGCTTCGAATGCGCAATGAAACAGGTCGAGCAGGACATCGCCCGACCATTCGATTTGCAGCATGGCCCGCTGCTGCGCGTCAGCCTGTTGCAAATGGATGCTGAGGATCATGTGCTGGTGCTGACCCTGCACCACATCGTCACCGATGGCTGGTCGATGGGCGTATTGGTCGAAGAGTTTTCCCGATTGTATGCCGCGCATTGCCAAGGGCAGGGCGCAGAGTTGGCAGCGCTGCCGATCCAGTATTCGGACTACGCCGCGTGGCAACGTCGCTGGATGGAGGCGGGTGAGCTGGAACGTCAACTGAACTGGTGGCGTGAGAAGCTTGGCAGCGAACAGCCGTTGCTGGAATTGCCGACGGATCGTCCACGCCCGGCACAACCAAGCCAGCGCGGTGCACGTCTGGATTTCGCCGTCGACGCTGATCTGGCCAGCGGTTTGATGACCCTGGCCAAACAGCACGGCGTGACGCCGTTCATGCTGTTGCTCGCCAGTTTCCAGGCTTTGCTCTATCGCTACAGCGGCCAGGCTGATCTGCGCATCGGCGTGCCGATCGGCAACCGCAACCGCGCGGAAACTCGTGGCCTGATCGGTTTTTTCGTCAACACTCAGGTGATGCGTGCCGAGGTCGACGGGCGCCTGCCATTCAGCCAGTTGCTGCAGCAAACCCGCGCCGCTTCGCTGGATGCCCAGGATTATCAGGACCTGCCGTTCGAGCGGCTGGTGCAGGCGCTGCAAGGCGAGCGCAGCCTCAGCCACAGCCCGTTGTTTCAGGTGATGTTCAATCACCAGCAAGCCCGGCCGGCAGCGGTCAGCGGTTTGCTGGCGGGGTTGCGGGTCGAGGCGCTGAACGCCACGGCCCAGACCACACAGTTCGACCTGCAACTCGATACCCAGGAGGAGGGCGACCAACTGTTCGCCAGCCTGACCTACGCCACCGACCTGTTCGACGCCGAGCGCATCGAAACACTGGCCCGGCATTGGCGCAACCTGCTCGCCGGCGTGCTGGCCAACCCGCAAACCCCACTGGCCGAACTGCCGCTGCTGGATTCCGACGAGCGCCTGCGCATCCTCGATGATCTCAACGACACGGCTCAGGTCTATCCGGGTGAAGTCTGCGTGCAGCGGCATTTCGAAGCGCGGGTGCTTGAAAACCCTGAAGCAACGGCGCTGGTGTTTCAGGGCCAGTCCTTGAGCTACGCCGAGCTGAACCTGCGCGCCAATCGTCTGGCCCATCACTTGCGTGCGAAGGGCGTCGGCCCGGAAGTGATCGTCGGGATCGCCTGCGACCGTTCGTTCGAAATGGTCGTCGGCCTGCTGGCGATCCTCAAGGCGGGTGGCGCCTACGTGCCGCTGGACCCGGAATACCCGCTCGATCGCCTGAGCTACATGATCGAGGACAGCGGCATTTCCCTGCTGCTAACCCAGCCACATCTGCTGGCGCAACTGCCGACGCCGGACAACGTGCGTGCCCTGTGCCTGCACGCCGATGCCGATTGGCTGAGCGACCTGCCGGGCAGCGATCTGCCCAATGTTGCCGTGGCAGAAAACCTCGCCTACATGATCTACACCTCCGGTTCGACCGGTAAGCCTAAAGGCGCGGGCAACCGCCATGTGGCGTTGCACAACCGCATCGAGTGGATGCAGGAAGCCTACAACCTGCAGCCGTCGGACCGCGTGCTGCAAAAGACGCCGTTCAGTTTCGACGTGTCGGTGTGGGAGTTTTTCTGGCCGCTGATGAAAGGCGCGACGCTGGTGATCGCCGCACCGGGCGAGCATCGCGATCCACAACGCCTCGCCGCGCTGATCGTCGAGCAAGCGATCACCACGCTGCACTTCGTGCCGTCGATGCTCTCAGCCTTCGTCGGAGCTGACGAAGCGCTGGCCTGCTCCTCGCTGACCCGGATCATTTGCAGCGGTGAAGCGCTGCCGATGGAACTGCAACGCCAGACCCTGCGCAGTTTGCCGCAAGCCAATCTGTACAACCTTTACGGCCCGACCGAAGCGGCCATCGACGTGACCCACTGGACCTGTGTGGAAGAGGGCCGCGACAGCGTGCCGATTGGCCGTCCGATCGCCAACCTGCGCACCTGCATCCTCGACAGCGAGCTGCAACCGTTGCCGCTGGGCGCGGTGGGTGAGTTGTACCTCGGTGGCGTCGGCCTGGCCCGTGGTTATCACCGACGTGGCGCGCTGACGGCCGAGCGTTTTGTGGTCGACCCGTTCGGCAGCGGCGAGCGCCTGTACCGCACCGGCGACCTGGCGCGTTATCGTGCCGATGGCGCCATCGATTACTGCGGACGCATCGACCATCAAGTGAAAATTCGCGGCTTGCGCATCGAGCTCGGGGAAATCGAAGCGCGACTGCAAGAACATGCCGACGTGCAGGAGGCCGTAGTCCTGGCCCTCGACGGCCCGAGTGGCAAGCAACTGGTGGCGTACATCGTGCCGCAGGACCGCGCTTTGGTCGGCGCCGATGCCGACCAGCAAGGCGCGTGGCGCGAAACCCTGAAAAGCCATTTGCTCGGCAGCCTGCCGGATTACATGGTGCCGGCGCAGACCGTGTTGATCGAACAAATGCCGCTGAGCCCCAACGGCAAGCTGGATCGCAAACGCCTGCCGGCGCCGACCGCGCCGGTCAGCCAGCGCGCATTCGAAGCACCGCGCAGCAGCCATGAGCAGGTGCTGGCGCAGATCTGGCAGGACGTGTTGGGCGTGGAGCAGGTCGGGCGTCAGGACAATTTCTTTGAACTGGGCGGCGACTCGATCATCTCGATCCAGGTGGTCAGCCGCGCGCGCCGTGCCGGCCTGAGCCTGCAACCGCGCGACCTGTTCCAGCAGCAAACCCTGCAAGCCCTGGCCGCTGTGGTCAAGGAGCAAGCGGCAACGCTGGCGCCACAAGGTCCGGTGGACGGCGTGCAAAAACTCACGCCGATTCAGCGCTGGTTCTTCGAAGAGCCGATCCCGCAACGCGCTCACTGGAACCAGGCGGTGTTGCTGACGCCGCGCGAACCCCTTGAACTGCCGCGTCTGCAAAGCGCCTTGCAACGTGTGCTCAAGCAGCACGATGCGCTGCGTCTGCGTTTCAGCCAGGTCGACGGCCAATGGTCGGCGCGTTATGTCGGTGCCGACAGCGCCGACGTCATCGACATGCTCTGGACCGCCCGCGTGGCCAGCGAAGCTTCGCTGGAATCGGTGTGCGACGAAGCCCAGCGCAGCCTCAGCCTGCAAGACGGGCCGCTGTTGCGCGTGGCACTGATCGCCCAGGCCGATGGTACGCAGCGCTTGTTGCTGGTGATCCACCACTTGGCGGTGGACGGTGTTTCGTGGCGCGTGCTGCTGGAAGATTTGCAGGCCGCTTATCAAGGTGAAGAACTGCCGCCGAAGACCAGCGCTTTCCAGGCGTGGGCGGACAAGCTCGACGCTTACGCACGCTCTGAAATTGCCGCCGATGAACTGAACTGGTGGCAAACGCAACTCGCCGGAGCCAGCGACACACTGCCGGCGGCCAACCCGCAAGCCAGCCAAGCCGGGCATTTGCGCCAAGGCGTGAGCATCGGTCTGGATCGCGATCAGACCCGCCAGTTGTTGCAACAAGCCCCAGCGATCTACCGCACACAGGTCAACGACCTGCTGCTGACCGCACTGGCCCGTACACTCAGTCGCTGGACCGGTGAAGCATCGGCGCTGATCCAGCTCGAAGGTCATGGCCGCGAAGAGCTGTTCGATGACATCGACCTGACCCGCACCGTCGGCTGGTTCTCCAGCCTGTTCCCGGTGCGCCTGACACCGAGCGCCGAGCTCGGCGCTTCGATCAAGGCCATCAAGCAACAACTGCGCGACATCCCCGGCAAAGGCTTGGGCTATGGCCTGCTGCGCTACATGGGTGATGCCTCGGCGCAAGCCGCATTGGCGGCGTTGCCGCAGGCGCGGGTGACCTTCAACTACCTGGGGCAGTTTGACCAGAGCTTTGCCGAGGACGCACTGTTCACGCCCGCCAGGGAATCCAGCGGTGCCGCGCAATCCGCCGATGCGCCATTGCCTAACTGGCTGTCGGTGGACGGTCAGGTCTATGGCGGTGAGCTGAAACTCGACTGGACCTTCAGTCGCGACTGCTTCGAGCTGCGCGAGATTGAAGCCCTGGCCATCGATTTCCGAGCTGAGCTGTTGGCGCTGATCGACCATTGCCTGAGCGACGGTGCGGGTGGCGTGACCCCGACCGACTTCCCGCTGGCGCGCCTGAGCCAGGCGCAACTTGATGGTCTGCCGGTGCCACCGGCGCAGATCGAAGATGTGTACCCGCTGTCGCCGATGCAGGCCGGGTTGCTGTTCCACAGCCTCTACGAATCGGCGTCTGGCGCTTATGTGAACCAGCTCAGCGTCGAGGCCCGTGGTCTCGATGCCGAGCGTTTGGGCCGGGCGTGGCAAGCGGTGCTCGACAGCCACGCGATCCTGCGCAGCAGCTTCCACTTCCCGCAAGGTTTCGAAGCGCCGGTGCAACTGGTGCACCGTCATCTGCAATTGCCGCTGACTTGCCTTGACTGGCGTGGTCGCGACAATCAGGCCGACGCGCTAGCACAGCTGATCGACAGCGAACGCCTGCATCTCGATTCCACCAAAGCGCCGCTGATGCGCCTGACACTGGTGCGCCTGGACGACGAGCGTCAGCAACTGATCTACACCCACCATCACCTGTTGCTCGACGGCTGGAGTAACTCGCTGCTGCTGAGCGAAGTCTTGCAGCGCTATGCCGGGCAAGAGGTGCAGGCGCCCACCGGGCGTTTCGCCGATTACATCGGCTGGCTGCAACGTCAGGATGCCGAGGCCGACGAAGCGTTCTGGCGCGGGCAACTGGCGACACTGGACAACCCGACGCTGCTGGCCCAGAGCCTCGCACAGGGCGACAGCAAAAAACGCTCGGACGCGGCGTTTGCCGACCATCGCCAGACGTTCGACGTCGCCACCAGCAAACGCTTCAGCGACTTTGCCCGCCAGCAGAAAGTCACCCTCAACACCTTGGTGCAAGGTGCGTGGGCGCTGCTGTTGCAACGCTACAGTGGCCAACGCAGCGTGGCGTTCGGCGCCACCGTGGCCGGGCGTCCGGTGGATTTGCCGGGGGCGGAAAGCCAACTCGGTCTGTTCATCAACACCCTGCCGGTGATCAGCAGTCCGGATGCGGTGGAAAGCGTCGAGCAATGGCTGAGCCGTTTGCAGGCGCAGAACCTCGAACTGCGCGAACACGAATTCACCGCCCTCGGTGA
Organism: Pseudomonas azerbaijanoccidentalis; assembly: GCF_019145495.1. Taxonomy (GTDB): domain Bacteria; phylum Pseudomonadota; class Gammaproteobacteria; order Pseudomonadales; family Pseudomonadaceae; genus Aquipseudomonas; species Aquipseudomonas azerbaijanoccidentalis. Next base: position 407,927 of record NZ_JAHSTU010000003.1, read on the forward strand.
CATTCAGCGCTGGGCCGGGCGTGCCGGTGAGCCGCTGTTCGACAGCCTGCTGGTGTTCGAAAACTTCCCGGTGGCCGAAGCCTTGCAGCAGGGCGCGCCAGCCGGGTTGAGTTTCTCGATCCCGCAGAACCACGAACGCACCAACTTCCCGCTGACCCTGGCAGCCACTGCCGAAAGCCAATTGAGTTTGAACTGGAGCTACCAGTGCAGCCATTTCAGCAGCACGGCGATTGCGCGCATGAGCGAGCATCTGGCCGCACTGCTGGCGGCGATGGTCGCGGCGCCGAAGGCCGCTTTGAGTGAACTGGACCTGCTGACGGCACCGGAGCGCACCCAGCAATTGCTGACGTGGAACCCGCCGTTCACCGTCGCGGAAAACCCGTTGTGCGTGCATCAACTGATCGAAGCCCAGGCCGTTGCCCGACCTGACGCCACGGCGCTGATCTTCAATGACGTGGAGCTGAGCTTCGACGAACTCAACCGCCGTGCCAACCGCTTGGCCCATCACTTGCGCGGGCGCGGTATCGGCCCCGAAGTGCGGGTCGGCCTGGCGATGCAGCGTTCGCCGGAAATGATCGTCGGCCTGCTGGCGATCCTCAAGGCCGGTGGCGCCTACGTGCCGCTCGACCCGGCGTATCCGGCGGAGCGCTTGCGTTACCTGATGGACGACAGCGGGATTTCACTGCTGATCAGCCAATCCTGGCTGCGGGAAAAACTGCCTTTGCCGGAAGGCCTGGCGGTGCTGGAAATCGATCGCGAACCGTTGGAGTTCATGGCGGACAGCAACCCGGTCAACCTGACCTGCGGCGAAAACCTCGCGTACCTGATCTACACCTCGGGCTCGACCGGGCGGCCAAAAGGCGTGAGCGTGGCCCACGGTCCGTTGGCCATGCATTGCGTGTCGATCGGTGAGTTGTACGGCATGACCCCGGACGACCGCGAACTGCAATTTGCCTCGATCAGCTTCGACGGCGCCCATGAACGCTGGTTGACGCCGTTGGTGTTCGGTTCGGCGGTGATGCCGCGCGACGACGAGTTGTGGAGCGTTGAGCGCACCTGCGCCGAGATCGAAAAACACCGCATCACCATCGCCTGTTTCACCCCGACCTATCTGGCGCAGATCGCCGATTACATGGGTGAAGCCGGGCGCGATTTGCCGATCCGTTCCTACACGCCGTGCGGTGAAGGCATGGCCAAGCATGCGTTCGACGAGGTTCAGCAAGTCTTGCAACCCAAGCGTCTGATCAACGGCTACGGCCCGACCGAAACGGTGATCACGCCGCTGATCTGGCTGGCGTATCCGGATACCGAATTCGACTCGGCGTTCATGCCGATTGGCCGCCCGGTGGGCAATCGCAGCGCCTACATTCTGGACGGTGGCTTGCAGCCGTTGCCGGTGGGTGTGGCGGGTGAGTTGTACCTCGGCGGCGAGGGCGTTGCGCGGGGTTATCACCAGCGTCCGGACCTGACCGCCGAACGTTTCGTGCCGGACCCTTTCGTGCCGGGCGCGCGGCTGTACCGCAGCGGCGACCTCGCACGGTTCCGGGCCGATGGCGTGGTCGAATACCTCGGCCGCATCGACCAGCAAGTGAAGATTCGCGGTTTCCGCATCGAACTCGGCGAAATCGAAGCCTGCCTGATGGAGCACGAAGGCGTGCGTGAAGCGTTCGTCATCGACCGCGAAGGGCCGGTGAGCCGCCAGTTGGTCGGTTACGTGGTGCCGCGCGATCCGCTGGCCGACGAGCAGGAACTGCGTGACGCACTGACCACGCACCTGCGCAGCCGTCTGCCGGCACACATGTTACCAGCGCATTTGATGTGCCTGGCCGCGCTGCCGCTGACGCCGAACGGCAAGCTTGATCGTCAGGGCTTGCCGGCGCCTGAGGCCTCGCGTCAGAGTCTCGATCAAGTGGCCGCTGCGACGCCTGCCGAGGCGCTGTTGGTGGCGATCTGGCAGGAACTGCTGGGCCTGGATTCGCTGGGCGTCACCGAGAACTTCTTCGAGCTGGGCGGTGACTCGATCATCTCGCTACAAGCGGTGAGCCGTGCCGGACAGCGCGGGTTGGTGTTCAGTCCGAAGCAATTGTTCGAACAGCAGACCATTCGCGCACTCGCCGCTGTGGCGACCCGTCGTGAAACTACGTTGGTCGAAGCGCCGACCGTCGAGGCCTTCGCGCTGGTGCCGCACATCGATGTGTCCGCCCGAGAAGGGCTGCAAGACCTGTATCCGCTGTCGCCGATGCAGCAAGGCATGTTGTTCCATTGCCTCGATTCACCGGAGCTCAACCCGTACGTCAACCAGTTGAGCGTCGCGGTGGATGGCTTACAGGTGCCGCGTTTCCGTGCGGCGTGGCAGGCTTTGGTCGAGCGTCATGAGGTGCTGCGTGCGGCATTCCGCTGGCGCGATGGTCTGGCCGATCCGCTGCAAGCGGTGTTCGCCAGCGTTGATTTACCGATTGAAGAACTCGACTGGCGTGAGCGCAGTGACACCGAACAGGCACTGAGCGAACTGGCGGCAGCCGAGCAGGCCAAAGGTTTCGACCTGAGTTGCCCGCCGCTGATGCGCTTCATCCTGGTTCGCCTGGGTGAAGCGCGTTACCAGATGATCTGGATCTACCATCACCTGCTGCTGGACGGCTGGAGTGCGTCGCGTCTGCTGGGCGAGATGCTGCGCCTGTATCACCACGACAGCCTGCCGGCCCTGACCGGTCGCTACGCCGATTACATCGCCTGGCTGCAACGTCAGGACGATGCCCAAGCCGAGGGTTTCTGGCGCGAGCGCCTGGCGTTGCTGGAAGCCCCGACCATCCTGGCCAAGGCGTCCGGTGCCGCAGGCTCCGGCCACGGCGTGATGTACAGCGACCTCAATGCCGAGGCGACGCGCAAGTTGCACAGTTTCGCCAAACGTCAGCGCGTGACCCTCAACACGCTGGTGCAAGGCGCCTGGCTGTTGCTGTTGCAGCGCCATAGCGGACAGCGCAGCGTAGCCTTCGGCGCGACGGTGGCGGGGCGCCCGACCGGTCTGCCCGGTGCCCAGGAAATGCTCGGCCTGTTCATCAACACCTTACCGGTGATCCAGACCCTCGACCCGCAACAGCCGCTGGGCGAGTGGCTGCGCGAATTGCAGGATTACAACCTGGCCGTGCGCGACTACGAACACACACCGCTGTCCGACGTCCAGCGCTGGGCCGGGCAGGGTGGCCAAGGCCTGTTCGACAGCATCATCGTGTTTGAAAACCATCCGGTGGACCGTGCCTTGCGCGGTGGCGAGGAAGGCGAGCTGCGCTTTGCCGAGGTCGGCAGTGGCGGTGTCACCAACTTCCCGATGGATTTGATGGTCAGTGCCAACGACGAAGGCCTGGAGGTCGAATACCTGTACTTGCGAGATCGCTTCAGCGACGTCGAAGTGGAGCGCATTCGTGCCCAGCTGGAAGGGCTGCTGAGGGCCTTGCCTGAAGACGCCGACTGCCTGCTCGGTAACATCGGCTTGCCGGAAGCACGTTTGAGTCTGCCGCAAGCGTCTGCCGACAACACGGATTTGTTGCACGCGTTCAATCAGCACGTGCGCAATCAGCCGCAGAAAATCGCCTTGTTCTGCGAGGATCGAGAGGTCAGCTATGCCGATCTCGATGCACAGGCCAACGGCCTCGCGCAGCAACTGATCGCTCGCGGCATCGGTGCCGAAAGCATGGTGGCGGTGGCGTTGCCGCGTTCCGAGCGCACCATCGTGGCGTTCCTCGCGGTACTCAAGGCGGGCGCGGCCTATCTGCCGCTGGATCTTGCGTACCCGGCCGAACGACTGGCGTACATGCTCAGTGATTCGGCGGCGAGCCTGTTGATTTGTGACAGTGATCTGGGTGAACGCCTGACGTTGGCCGACAGCCCGCCGCGCTTGTTGTTGGATCAGTTGAGTATCGCTGTCAGCACCGAGTGCCCGGTTGTTGAGCCATTGCCAGGACACCTGGCGTACCTGATCTACACCTCCGGCTCCACCGGCCAACCGAAAGGCGTGGCCGTGGCGCGTGGACCGATTGCCCGGCATTGCCGGGGCATTATCGACCTCTATGAACTGGCACCGCGCAGCCGCGAACTGCACTTCATGTCGTTTGCCTTCGACGGTGCCCAGGAGCGCTGGTTGAGCGTGATGCTGGCCGGTGGCAGCCTGGTGATCCGCGAGGACAGCTTGTGGACCCCGGAACACACTCTGGAAGTGCTGCATCGTCACCACGTCACCGTCGCCTGCTTCCCGCCGGCGTATCTGCAACAGATGGCCGAAGTGGCCGAGCGTCTGGGCAATCCACCGGCGGTCGAGGTGTATTGCTTCGGTGGTGATGCGGTGCCGGACGCCAGTTTCGAACAGGTCAAGCGTGCCCTGCGTCCGCAGCGTCTGGTCAACGGTTATGGCCCGACCGAAACCGTGGTCACGCCGCTGCTGTGGCGTGCCGAGGCCAGCGAAACCTGCAATGCGGCTTATGCGCCGATTGGTCGTGGTGTGGCCGGGCGTGGGTTGTACGTGCTGGATGCCGATCTCAATCCGTTGCCGGTCGGTGTCAGCGGCGAGTTGTACCTGGGCGGCGAATGCCTGGCGCGGGGTTATCACCAGCGTCCGGGGATGAGCGCCGAGCGCTTCATTCCCGATCCGTTCGAGGCCGGTGGCCGCATGTACCGCACCGGTGATCTGGTGCGCCAGCGCGAATGCGGCTTGATCGACTACCTCGGCCGCCTCGATCAGCAAGTGAAGATCCGTGGTTTCCGTATCGAACTGGGCGAAATCGAAGCGCGCTTGCGTGAATGCGCAGGCGTGCAGGATGCCGCTGTGGTGGTGCACGACACGCCGACTGGCAAGCAGTTGGTCGGTTATGTGGTGGCCGCGGGTGCGACCGGGCTGGATCGTCGCTTGAAGTCTGAGTTGCAAGCGCAAATGCCGGACTACATGGTGCCGGCGCGCATCCTCGTGCTCGAGCGTTTCCCGCTGTCGGCCAACGGCAAGCTCGACCGCCGCGCTCTGCCGGAGCCGGAATGGGCACTCGGTGGATATCGCGCGCCGCGTAACGCACTGGAGACGGCATTGACCGCAATCTGGCAGGAAGTGCTCGGCGTGCCGCTAGTGGGCATCGACGATAACTTCTTCGAACTCGGTGGCGATTCGTTGCAGGTGCTCAAAGTGATCTCGCGAGTGCGCAGCCAGCCGCAACTGGGCTTTGAATTGAAGCTGCGCGACTTGATGCAGAAACCGTGTATCGCCGAACTCAGTGGCTATCAGGCTGCCGAGCCTGCGAAAGCGCCGGACCCGTTGTTGGCGCTCAATGGTCGGGTCACGAATGTGCCGGCGCTGTTCTGCCTGCACGCCGGTTTCGGCACGGTGTTCGACTACGAGCCGCTGGCCCGACGTCTGGAAGGCCGACGCACGGTGTACGGCCTGCAATGCCGCATGCTGCTCGACCCGCAATGGCAGGACGAATCGCTGGTGGCGATGGCTCAGGCCTATGCACAGCGGATTCGTGCGCAGCAGCCGCAAGGCCCGTATTACTTGCTCGGCTGGTCATTGGGGGGGGCGCTGACGCAGCTGGTTGTCCATGAACTGGAAAGCCAAGGTCAGACGGTTTCGTTTGCCGGACTGGTCGACAGTTACGTGGCGGGCACGGCGGAAGCGGGGGATTGGCGCGAAGATTTGGCCGACTTCCTTAAGTTTGTCCTCGGTCAACCGTCTGAAGAAGCAGAGACGCTGATTGCCTTGAAAACCGCTGGCCTGAACGAGCGTGAAGGTGCCGCCGCGGTAATCGAGGCGGCGATGCACGGGTCCAACCAAAACGCGGTGCTGGGTGCGAGCGAACTGACGCAGATCTTCGCCACGGGCTCGTCGCTCAAGCAACTGGCCCTGGCTCAACGGCAATTGCCGAAGGTGCAGGTGGCGGCCCATCGCTGGTGGGTGGCCGAGCGTGATGACGAGCGCCGGGTGTTCGAGGCGCAGGTTGGGCATCACGGGGTTGATCGCTTGTTGGCGGGCGGGCATTACGAGTTGCTGCGCGGTGATGAGTTGCTGGATGAGCTTGAAGTGTTGTTGGAGCGCAGCCCGGCGATCGCCTGATCCATTGTAGGAGCTGCCGCAGGCTGCGATCTTTTGACCTTGATTTTATCGGTGTATCAAACACCGCCAAAAGATCGCAGCCTGCGGCAGCTCCTACAGGTGTTCCCCGAATATTGACCTCTTTGTGTAAAAGGATTCACCCCATGGCCGTACTGCCAGAACTTGAAGCTTTCCTCGAACTCGCCGAGTTCGGCCGCCTGACCGGCAAAAGCCGCGCGATGCACCAACAGACCCCGCAACAGGCGCGGATCGATTTCGAAGCGTCTTCAACGTTTCTCGATGTGCCGCTGGACACCGTCGTCTGCGAGAACTTCACCATCGCCGCGCGCGACGGCCACAGTCTGGCGGCGCGGCTGTATCGCGACGGGCATGCGGTCGACGGACTGCAGCCGGTGATCCTGTATTTTCACGGCGGCGGTTACGTCGTCGGCAGCCTCGATTCCCACGATGCGCTGTGCCGGCGCTTGGCCGCGCAGGGAGGTTTTGCCCTGTTGACCGTGGACTATCGACTGGCGCCGGAATGGTGTTTCCCAACCCCGGTGCAGGACGCCTGCGATACCGGCAATTGGTTGGTGCGCGAAGGCGCGGGACATGGTCTGGACGCGTCGCGGGTGGCGCTGGCCGGTGACAGCGTCGGCGCAACCCTGGCCACGGTGCTGGCGCTGATCGCCGTGCGTGAACCCGAAGAGCTGGCGTTGAAACCCAAGGCGCAATTGCTCGTTTACCCGGTCACCGACGCGACCACGCACCGCGCTTCCCATCGTGATTTCGCCGAAGGTTACCTGCTGGAAACCCCGACCCTGGACTGGTTCTACGCCCACTACGGCCGCACCCCGGCGGATCTTGCCAACTGGCGCTGCTCGCCGTTGCTGGCGCCAGACCTGTCCGGCATGGCCCCGGCGCTGGTGTACCTGGCCGGCCATGACCCGTTGCACGACGAGGGTCTGGCCTACGCCGAACGTTTGCGCGCAGCCGGCAACGACGTGACCTTACTGGAACAACCGGGCATGACCCATGACTTTCTGCGCATGGCGGGGTTGTTGAGTGAGGTGGAAGCGATTCATGCGGAAGTGGCGGGGTGGGTGCGGTCAAAGGTGTGATCGAAAGTCAGCAGAACCGCCATTTCCAGATTGGGGATGGCGGTTTTTTTGTGGCTGGCAGTTGGGTTTGTGGTGTGGCGATTATCGTCATCGCGAGCAGGCTCGCTCCCACATGGGATCTGTGGTGTACACAAAACCTGTGGGAGCGAGCCTGCTCGCGATGGCGGCATCAAATCCACCACAAATCCCGGCCCATAAAAAAATGCCCGCATCTAACGATACGGGCATTTTTCAGGTCAGCTCAATCGCTCAGAAATCGTACTTGGCGGTGAGTTGGAAGTTACGCGGCTCGCCGTAGAAGGTCGTGCCGAAGTTGCCCAGGCCCGTCAGGTACTTCTTGTCGAAGACGTTGTAGGCGTTGGCGGTGAAGCTCAGGTGTTCGTCGTACTGATAACGGGTCATCAGGTCCACGAGGGTGTAGCCGCCTTGTTTGATGTTGACGGTTTCGCCTTGGCCGCTGCCATTCACGCTCGGGTTGAACGTCTGACCGTAGAACGCGCTCTGCCAGCTCACACCACCACCGACGGTGACCTGGTCCAGTGCGCCAGGCAGACGGTAGGTGGTGAACGTACGCACGACGTGTTCCGGTTTGGTGGTGGCCAACGGGAAGCCGAAGATGCGTTGCTCGTCTTTGTCACGGGAGCGGGCGTAGGTATAGCCGGCGGACAGGTTCCAACCTTCGGCCAGTTCACCGGCAAGTTCCAGTTCCACACCCTTGGTGGTGGCGCCGGAAGTCGGTTTGTAGACGTCTTGACCGGTGTCGGTGTCGGTGGTGACGTACTGCGCGACGTTGTCCTGTTCGATGCGGAAGAAGGCCAGGCTGGCGTTCAACTTGCCTTCGAAGTAGGCGGCTTTCAGACCGGTCTCGTAGCTGTCGCCTTCCACCGGTTCCAGGGTCTTGCCGCTGGCGTCCTTGTAGATTTGCGGCTGGTAGATGCTGGTGTAGCTGGCATACACCGAGTAAGTATCGTCGAGGTCATAGACCACACCAGCGTAAGGCGTGACCACGCCATGTTCCTTGTAGCTGGCGTGGGTGTCGGCCAGGCTCGCACCTGGGTAGTAGGTGTAGTCTTCGTTGTATTTGAAGGTACTGACACGGCCGCCGAGGATGAACGACAGGTCGTCGGTCGGACGCAGGCGCGTAGCCAGGTAAGCGCCGTTCTGGCTTTGGGTACGCTCGTATTTGCCGTTCTTCGGAAACTCCTGTTTTGCGATGTGGCCTTCCCAGTCAAAGATATTGCCCGGCACCAGTTCGAAGGCGCTGGTGTCGTAGGTGGCACCGGTCTGACGCGAGTGCGACGTCATGAAACCCGCGACCAGTTCATGTTCACGACCGCCGAGGGAAAACGGACCGGAGACGTTAATGTCAGCGGTGTTCTGTACGCGGTGGCCTTCCCAGCGCCCCCAGTAGAAGAACATGCCCTCGCCGGTGGCGCGATCCGGGTTACCGCCGCTGGCAGAGGCCAGTTGGGTATCGTGATCGGTGGTTTTCTGGTCAAGGGTGGCCTTGAGCTTCCAGTCGTTGGCCAGCGCTTGTTCCAGGGACGCGAAGTAGGTAGTGCTGTCGAAATCACGACGGCTCCAGTCGGAACCCGGGTTGAAACTGCGCGAGAAATCGGTACGGCCACCGTCGCTGAAAAACGGCGAGTTACCGGTCCAGGAACTGCCGCGCGGGGTGGCGCTGGACTTGTCGACGCCCACGGTCAGCAAGGTGTCGTCGGTCAGGTCAGCTTCGAGGATGCCGTAGTACAGGTCTTTCTTCTGACTGTAGTGGTCGATGTATGAATCTTTGTCTTGCAGGGCGCCGACAAAGCGACCGCGCACGCTGCCGCTGTCGTTGAGCGGGCCGGAGATATCGCCTTCAGTGCGATAGTTGTCCCACGAACCGACGGTGCCGCTGACCGACGCCTTGAACTCCTTGGTCGGTTTCTTGCGCACCAGGTTGACGGTGGCAGCCGGGTCGCCGGCGCCGGTCATCAGGCCGGTCGAGCCCTTGATCACTTCGATGCGGTCGAGGCTGGCGGAGTCGTCGCTGTTGTTCGGGTTTTCACCGTAGACACCGTCGTAAGGAATGTTGACGCCGTCGTACTGAAAGTTGGTGATGGCAAAGCCACGGGTGGAAAACTCGGTACGGTCGCTGTCGTATTTTTGCATGGTGACGCCAGGCGTGTTGCGCAGGACATCACCCACGCTCTTTGAGCCTTGGTCATCCATTTGCTGGCGGGTGACCACGGTCACCGATTGCGGTGTTTCGCGAATGGTCAGCGGCAGCTTGGTGGCGGTAGTCGTCGCGCCGGTGGTGTAGGACCCGGTGTCTTCCGTGGTCAGACCCAAGGCCTGGCCGGAAATGGTGGTGGCGCCCAGTTGCAGGCTCGAAGAGCCGCTGGACATCAGCGTCACACTGTTGCCGTTGATCTGGAACGAAATGCCGGTGCCCTTGAGCAGTTCAGCCAGCGCCTCGGATGGCTCCAGCGAGCCGGAGACCGCACGGGATTTCAGGCCGGCCACCTGGTCCGGGCTGTACAGGATTTGCAGGTTGGTCTGCATGCCCAGTTGAGTCAGCGCGCTGGACAGCGGCTGAACCGGGATACTGACTTTTACAGGTGCAGCATTGGCCATCGAGCTCCCCAGCAAGGTGGCGGTCAGCAGAACGCTGGTCAGTAATGTTCTATGCAAAGTCGGGCGCTGTACGGCCAGCGCGAGAGGTGTGCGGCGTGGAAGAGATCGCATTACTTACCTGTGCTCCTGAAAAGTGTCGTGCAGAGTTTTTGTTAATAGGAATGATTATTAAGACGGGGCGCTGACATGAAACCGGAAAAGAAACCGGAAAAATAATTTTCAGAGAGGCAAGCCCAGCGCAGAACCTGTGGGAGCGGGCTTGCCCGCGATAGCGGTGGGTCGATCGACATCCATGTTGAAAGTGATGGCCCCATCGCGGGCAAGCCCGCTCCCACAGGTTCTGCGCAAGGTCTCGAAAGGGTGATCAGGCGGGCGTCAGCTCGGTGATGACCCGACCGCTTTCCATGCGCACTAGCTGATCGGCGACATCGAAATAGCGGTCGTCGTGGGAGATCACGATGATGGTCTTGCCCAGGCGTTTGAGGTCCGGCAGCAGCTCGGTGTAGAAAATCCGGCGGAAGGTCGGGTCCTGGTCAGCGGCCCATTCGTCGAACACCAGCACCGGGCGCTCTTCCAGCCAGGCATTGACCAATGCCAGGCGCTTGCGCTGGCCGGTGGACAGGTCGGTGGTGGTGAAGTTGCCGTCCTTGACGCTGACCTTGTGCGCGATTTCCAGGCGTTGCAGGTATTTGTTGGCGTCTTCGGGGATGTGCGTATCGCCCTGGACCACGTCGTCGAACAGGTAGTAATCGGCGAAAATGGTGGTGAACAACTGGCGATAGTCGTCGCGGTTCTGCGCGTCAATCGCCTCGCCATTAACGCGAATCTGACCCTGTTGCGGGGTGTACAGGCCCAGCAGCAATTTGATCAGGGTGGTCTTGCCACAGCCGTTTTCACCGACGATGAACGTGATATCGCCCTGTTTGATCGTCAGGTTGACCGGCCCCAACTGGAAGGGCGCGGCACCGTCCACCGACGGGAACGCGTAGCGCACGTCCGCCAGTTGCAGCTCGTGCACGGCGGGTTTGACGTCGCCTTGATCGCTGAGCAGCAGGTGCGGTTCGGGGGTGGAAAATTGTTCGGACAGTTCGGCGATGCGGCGGAAGGCAATCTGCGCGCGGCTGACGATCGGCAGCGTGCTGATCAAGTGTTCCAGCGGACCTTTCATGTACAGCAGCACCAGTACGAAACCACTCATCACGGTTTTGTCGGCGCTCGGCCAGAAAGTTTGCAGGGCCAGTGCCAGGCCGATGACCACGAAGAACAGCATCGAGCCGAAGGTCTTGGCGATGACGAAGGTGTTGATCGAACGCACTTGGGTATTGCAGATGAATTCAGCGGTGCCCTTGATGCCCGAGTTGAACATACGTTGGCGACGTGGGCGGTGAATGCGCAATTCCTTGGCGCCTTCGGCAATCGCGTTGTAGTGCTTTTGCAGTTCGTCTTCGGCGTCACGGGCGGCCATGAAGCCCTGTACGCCTTTGCTTTGGGCGTAGGCCTGGATCGCGGTGCCGATCAGGATCGCGGCGACCATGATCAGGAACATCGGCCACGACAGGATCGCCAGGTAGCCCATGCAACCCAACGTCACGGTGACGGAGATCGCCAGCGGCGCGAAGGCGAAGGCGAAGTCGCTGATGGTGTCGACGTCGTGGGTCAGCACCGGGATCAGGCGGTGGCTGCGGTAGCGCTCGATTTGCTCGATTGGCGCCGACAGCACTTTTTCCCCTAACTGTTTACGCAACTTGGCGATGATGTGCTGGCCGACGTAGTTGGTGCCGATGTCGGAGCAGATCGAACTGGCCAGCGCCAGCAGGCACAGGCCGGCGAACAGCGCGACCACGCCTTGGGTCAGGCCGCTGTCCGAATGCAAGGCGTTGTTGATGGTCGCCAGCAGCACCGTGACGCTCAGGCCGCCAACCATGCCCAGGAAAATGGACGCGGCGACGATCAGTCGAAAGGGTTTGAGCAGGGCGAACAATTCACCGATGGCGCCGCGTGTGGGCTGGGTCATGGAAGACAGTTCCTTGGGTCGGAAGGCAGATACCCAGTAGAACGTCTGGTCGAGGGGTTAATTTAGAGCGGTGCCGATTGACGGCGGAGTTGGCACACAAAACCCTGTAGGAGCTGCCGAAGGCTGCGATCTTTTGATCCTGGTTGTAAACATCAAAGTCAAAAGATCGCAGCCTTCGGCAGCTCCTACAAGGGGAGGTGTTTAGGGTTAGAACTGGCGCACTACACGAAAGCCCATCCAGTCCCCACGTTCTTGCGGGTACTGGCTGTTGCGGTTGCCGGAGCGGGAGAACACCGGTGCTTCGCCCCAGTCGTTGCCACGTATGCGCACCGCTTCGCAGTTGGGTTCCAGCCAGGCGCTGCCATCGGCAGGGGCGCCGACGTAGTTTGGGTGTTCGCAGTCTTCTACCCATTCGTAGACGTTGCCGTGCATGTCGTACATGCCAAAGGCGTTGGGCGGGTAGCTGCCCACCGGCGAGCTGTAGCTGTAGCCGTCGGCCGGGCCGTAGGTGTTGGCGTGTTTGGCGATGCTGTATTCCTTGCCCTCATCGAACGGGAAGGGGAACGGGTCTTTGGTGCCGCCGCGCGCCGCGTATTCGCGCTGGGCTTCGCTGACCATGCTGTACTTCTGCCCGGTCTTTTTCGACAGCCAGGCGACGTAGTTTTTAACGTCATCGAAGTTCATGCACACCGCCGGTTGGCGTGGGCTCTGTGGATAACGCGGCTTGCTGGCGATGCACTCGCGACCGGGGCGGGTATCGCCATTGGCGATGATCACACCGCTCTCTTTCACGTAGCTGTCCCACTCACCGGCGGTGATCTGGAAACGGCTCATGGCGAACGGTTTGGCGAAGGTCACGTCATGCATCGGCCCTTCATCGGGCTCGCGACCGACTTCGTCCTCCGGGGTGCCCATGGTGAATGTACCGGCGGGCAGAACCACCATTTCCGGGCAGTTTTTGCAGTCCTTGAATACTTTGCCCGCTGGCGGGGCAGTGGCGGCCTGCGCGGCAGACGGCAGCAGGAAGGCGAGTGTGGCAGCCAGTCCAGCGGTCAGCAGATTTCGGTTCATGACTCATCTCGATCGAAGAAAAAAACGGGGTGTTCACTGTAGGAGCTGCCGCCGGCTGCGATCTTTTGATTTTGATTTTTACAAGCAAGATCAAAAGATCGCAGCCTGCGGCAGCTCCTACAGGGGGGGAGCGTGTCAGGCGGTTTTGTTGAGCAAGGCCATGAACCGGTCGATTTCGTTTTCGCTGTTGAGCAGGCCGGGGGCGATGCGGATGACCGGGCCGACGTCGCGGTCCACCGAGTCACAGACCACGCGGTTCTGCATCAATCCGCTGGCGATTTTTTCGCAGTCCATATCCTTTATCCGGAAGAAGGTGAAACCGGCGGACAGCTGTGGACTTTGCGGCGTGACCAGTTCGATCCGCGGCTGTTCCAGTAATCGGTTCTTGGCGTAGGTGTTGAGCTCATGGATGCGTGTCTGAACCTCGGCCTTGCCCAAATCCAGGTGCAGCTTGAATGCCTCGTCGGCCGCCCAGCGGTGTTCGAAACTGTGATAGCCGCCGGGGGTCATGATGGTCGCGAAGTCGGTGGATTCGCTGAAGGTCGGAATGATCGGCGTGACGTCCTTGACCTCGGTGGAACGGGCGCAAATGATCCCGGTACCACGAGGACCGAACATCCATTTGTGAGTGCCGGCAATGAAGAAATCGCAGTGCATGTCGGGGAAGTCGAGGTTCTCGACGCCAAAACCATGTACGCCGTCGACCACATACAGAATGCGGTCCTTCTCGTCGCGCTGACGGTTCAGCTCGTCGACCAATTTGCCGATTTCACCAATCGGCAACTTCACACCGCTGCCCGATTGCACCCAGGTCATGCCCAGCACGCGGGTTTCCGGGCGGATGCCTTTGCTGATCGAGTCCAGCACTTCGTCGACGGAAATGTCGTGGCTGTTCTCGAACAACTTGAGTTTGCGCACCTTCGTGCCCTGGCGTTGCTGACGGAATTCCAGGGTGTAATTGGTCGAATAATGCTCGTGTTCGCTGACCAGTATTTCCTGATCCGGGCGCACATGAATGCCGCCGTAGATCATCGCCAGGCCTTCGGTGGTGCTGCCGGTGAGGGCGATCTGCTCAGGCTTGGCGTTGAGGTAACGACCGGCCCAGACCCGCACGTTGTGCTCGCGTTTCTCGGTTTCCTGCAGGTCCCAGTCCATCGCCCGGCCAGGGTTGCGGTCGATGTTGGCGCGGTGCATGTCGATGGCGTTGCGCACAGAGGTCGGGTGCGAAGTCACGAGGAAGTTGGCGAAGTGCAGGTAGTCCGGGTCCTGATTGAACAGCTGGCGCAGCTGCGCCCATTTGCCCTTGGGCAGCGGTTGCGGCGGCTGTTGCAGATTGCCGGCCAGTGCCGGCAGATTCACGCCGGCAGTCAGCGGCAGGCCGGCGGCAAGAATACCGGCCTGCTTGAGGAATGAACGACGGTTGGTCATGGCTTCGGCTTCGCTTGGCAAAAGGGGCATCAGTTTTTGGCGACCGGTCGGGAGGACTTTTCCACCTGATCCCAGACCCGCAGGAAATTGCCACCCCAGAGCTTGGCGATGTCGGCCTCGCTGTACCCGCGGCTGATCAGTTCGGCGGTGACGTTGCGTGCCTCACTGACATCCTTCCAGCCGTCGAGGCCACCGCCATCGTTGAAGTCGGAACTGATGCCGACGTGATCGATGCCGATTTTCTTCACCGCGTAGTCAATCGCGTCGCCGTAATCCTTGAGGGTGGCCTTGGGTTCTTCGTCGACGATCGCGTAGAGCTGGCTGGCGTATTCGCCGAAACGTTGCTCGGACCACACGGTGATGACCGGGTCGCCCGGCATCAGCGCCATCTCAAGACCTTGCAAGGGTTGCAGATCGAAGCGCGCACGCAGGGCGTTGAGTTTGTCCTGGGTGGCCTGGCTCAGTGGGCGGATGTAGGTCGGGAAGCCGACAATCTGCACCACGCCGCCACTGTCCTTGATCAGCTGCATTTCGTGGTCGCTGAGGTTGCGCGGAATGTCCACCAGCCCGCGCGGCGCCGAGTGCGAGGCGACCATCGGTGTGCGGCTCAAGCGCGCGACTTGTTCCAGGGCCTTGGTCGACATCTGCGACACGTCGATGATCACGCCCAAATCATTGAGGCGGTGCACGGCTTGTTTGCCGATGTCCGACAGACCGCCAAGGGCGTCGCGCGAGTCATTGAAAAACGGCAGCGGTCGCGACGAGTCGGCCCAGGTGTTGTTGCCCACGTAGCTGAAACCGAACATGCGCATGCCGCGCGCCGCCCATTTGTCCAGGGCGGTGAGGTCGTTGCCCAGCGGGTAGGCGTTGAGCATGCTCATGAAGATCGCAAACTTGCCTTCGCCATGCAGGCGGCGGAAATCGTCGGGGGTGTAGGCGATGGCCACCTGATTGGGGAAGTCGCGCACCAGCGTGGTGATGATCTTGTAGCGGGTTTCCTGCTCGAAACGTGCTTCTTCGATGAAGCCGGCGGTGGGGCGATGCGGCGCGTTGGGGCCATTCCAGATTTCCGGCCAGCCGAAGATGGTCAGCGCCGCGCCGGACAGGCGTCCGCGTCCGGTTTTCACCAGATCGAACTGGCCGCTGCCGTCTTTGTCGGCTTCATTGCCGGCGGTACCGAAATCCATCGGCACGGTGATGTGGCTGTCGAACGAGAGCAGACGTTCATGCAGTTCGTCGGCCTGTTTCATCACCTTGACCGGGTAGCCGAGGTTGTCCTTGAACCAGTAATCCCAGGCTGCGAAGCCGGCGCCTGCGCTGATTGCCAGGGCCAGCGGCAGGCCGATGAAAAGAGCCTTTTTCGAACGTGGTTTTGTCATTGCCGTCTCAGTCAGGTTCGCCGCGGGGGGCTTTGCTATCTGGGAGGAACGAGTAGGCGGCATTGGAATTTAGGCTGTCCCAAAAAGATCGCAGCCTTCGGCAGCTCCTACATTTGGATCGGCGTACCCCTGTAGGCGCTGCCGAAGGCTGCGATCTTTTCGGGGCGCCATAAATTTATAGGGGCAACAAACGTTCTAGCTTGGATAAAGCCTGCTTCATGGCTGACACAGGTAGGGCAATGACGATTTCTCGACGATGGTTCATGGCGGGCCTGGCGCTGACCGGCGCGGCCGTGCCTGCGGCTTTTTATGGGCATCGCGAATGGACGAAACCGGATCCGACGATCACGCCGGGTGAGGCTTCATTCGATGTGGCGGATGTGACCGGCCAGCGTTTGGCCGACACATTGCGCGGCGTCTGGCAGATCCGTTTTGAAGGCCGTGATGCGGGGCTTGAAGGCTTGCCGCGGGACGGACTGGAAGTGTTTCTCGACATCGGCCACAAGGGCCGTGGCCTGATCGGTTTTCTTGACACGCCTGAACGGCTGCGCTCCAAAGAACTGCCGCGTTACCGGGTGCTCGGCGATCTGGCTGGGGTCAAACCGGCGCAGTTGAGTTGGCGATTGTTGAGCGCCAATGGCAGCTGTGACTACGAATTCAGCATGGCGCTGGACGAAGTCTGGGCCGGGTTCGGCAATGCCGGCAGCGGTTCACTCAGTGGGCGCGTGCTGGATCTGGATCGGCCCTTGATGCTTACGGCGCAGGACAACCGCTTCGTCGCCGTGAAGAAAGTCTTCCCCGAAGCCCGCGAGCGCACCGGCCTGAATCCGCCGCTGTTGGGGTGGCTGACGTCCCAGGAGCATCGCCTGTTTCACCAGCTCTGGCATGCCTCCCGGGACAAGTGGCACACCTTGCCCGAAGACAAGCGCAATGCCTTGCGCGGTATCGGCTGGCAGCCTGGCCCCAGGGACCAGGAGCGCGACGCCCGTGGCAAGCGCAAGGATCGCAATGGCTCGGGCGTGGACTTTTTCTTCATGCACCGGCACATGCTCGGCACGGCGCGGTCAATGCAGGACTTGCCGTCGTGGACGCAATTCCCGTTGCCGCAACCGGAACTGGCCAGGGACCGCATCGGCTTCGCCAACTATTTCGACAACCACGACGGTACCGCGCTGCCGCCGACCTGGCTGGCCGAAGACGATGACGAGTATTCGCAATGGGTCAGCGACATCAAGACCGCCGAGACCTATCACAGCAATTTCCAGGTCTGGGAGTCGCAGTACCGCGATCCGCGTTACCTGTCGAAGCTGACGCTGGGACAGTTTGGCTCGGAGGTGGAGCTGGGCCTGCACGACTGGCTGCACATGCGCTGGGCTTCGGTGCCACGCGATCCATCCAACGGTCAGCCGGTGCCGTTCGCCCGCGATCCGGCGGACTTTTCTGCGCGGTGGTATGCGCCGGAAAACGACTTCCTCGGTGACCCGTTTTCCTCCCACGTGAACCCGGTGTTCTGGCATTTTCACGGCTGGATCGATGATCGTCTGGAAGACTGGTTCCGCGCCCATGAGCGTTTTCATCCGGGTGAGGTCAGTCGGGTTGAGGTCAATGGCGTGCCGTGGTTTGCCCCGGGGCGCTGGGTCGAGATCGCTGATCCGTGGCTTGGCCCGAGCACCCATGGGTGCAGCACCACGCCGGGATTGCAGGTCGGCAAGTCGGTGGAGATGGACCCGGAGACCATGAAGCTGGCCTTGCGGATTACCTTTGGCGAGGACGAAAAGAAACTCGCGGACCTGTTCCGCAAGGTGCCGCAACGGCCGTGGTATGCGCGGCATTTGAAGGCTAAGGCTTAAAAGCGAAAGATCGCAGCATTCGGCAGCTCCTACAGGGGAATGCCTGCATCCGTAGGAGCTGCCGAAGGCTGCGATCTTTTGATCTTCAGAGCGTTTGCCACCCACCCCCAAGCGCCTTGTACAACGCAATACTCGCCTGCATCCGCGACAACCGCAGTTGCACATTCAAATCCTGCGCGGCATACAGCGTGCGTTGGGTTTCCAGCACCGTGAGCAAATCTTCAGCCCCCGCTTCGTAACGGCTTTGCGCAATGTTGAACGCGGTTTGCGCCTGATTCAGTTCTTCGCTTTGCCACTGCCGTTGTTCGTCCAGCCCGCGAATGCTGTTGAGGGCTTTCTCGACATCGGCGAAACCGTTGATGATCGCGCCGCGATAGGTCTCCAGCAGTTCTTCCTGGCGGGCGGTGGCTTTGTCGCGCTCAGCGCCGAGGCGGCCGTTGTTGAACACCGGCGCGAGCAACCCGGCGGTGAGGTTGTAGAAGGGGCTGCGCAGAATGTCACCCGCGCGGTCGGCGCCGGAGCCGATTTCCGCGCTGAGGGTGACGGTCGGCAACATGGCGGCGCGGGCCACGGTGACGTCGGCCTGGGCCGCGGCCAGTTGCGCTTCGGCGCGGGCGATGTCCGGGCGGCGGCTGAGCAACTGGCTGGGCACACCGGCATCGATGGCCGGCCATGACAGTTGATCAAAACGCTCCTGGCCCAGAGACAGTTCCTGCACCGGACGACCGAGCAGGGCGGCGAGGCTGATCTGTGCGTCCGTGGTCTGTTGTTGCACCAGTGGCAATTGCCGTTGCTGCGCCGCCACCAGGCTTTTCTGCTGTGCCAGTTCCAGCGCCGTTGCCGAGCCCGCGTCAAAACGCGTCTGCACCAGTTTCAGCACATTCTGCGCGTTGGCCAGGTTCAACTCGGCAATGCGGCTCTGCTCCTGCAACGACAAAGTCTGCGCGTAGCCGCTGGCCACGCCGCTGAGCAGCGTCAGTTCAACGGTTGCCTGATCGAACTCACTGGCGCGCAGGGCAAATTGTGCGCTGTCGCGGGTGGCGCGCTGGCCGCCCCAGAAATCGATTTCATAGCTGGCGGTGAGGTTGGCGTCGAAGTAATCCACGGCGTCGTTGCTGCTGTCGGCATCGAGCTGGCTGTACCCGTTGCCGCGTAGCAACTTCTGCCGATTGGCGTTGATCCCGGCCTTGACCTCGGGCAACTGCGAGCCCCCGGCGACCACCGTTTCGGCCTGTGCCTGCCGCACTCGGGCGATGGCGGCAGCCAGGTCGTAGCTACCGTTCCGGGCCTGTTCGATCAGGCGCCCAAGTTGCGGGCTACCGAAACGGTTCCACCATTGCTGATTGTCGCGAGTGGCGCCGGCGGTATGCGGCGATTGCCAGGCGGCGGGCGGCGCAATGCCGCTGTCCGGGCGCTGGGCAGGGCTGCCGCAGGCGCTGAGCAACAGGCACACGGTCAACAGGCTGAGTGGCGGCTTCATCAATCGATTATTCACTGGTAAGGGCCGTGACCGGGTCGAGTCGGGCAGCTTTGCGAGCCGGCATGAAGCCGAAGACAACACCGGTGACCAGGGCGCAGCCGAAGGCGCCCAGCACCGCTATCAGGGAAAACGCCACAGCGACTTCGCTGAGGATCAACACGCCGCCGACGATCAGCGCCAGGGCTATCCCGGCCAGGCCGCCGACCACCGAGAGCATCACCGCTTCGGTGAGGAACTGGCGCAGGATGTCGCGCTGGCGGGCGCCGGTGGCCATACGAATCCCTATCTCGCGGGTACGCTCGCGCACGGTCATGAGCATGATATTCATCACGCCGATACCGCCCACCAGCAACGAGATCGCCGCGATCGAACCGAGCATCAGCGACAGGGTATTTTGCGTGCGCGCTTCGGCCTGGATCATCGCCGCGTTGTTGGTCAGTTCGAAATCTTTCTTGCCGTTGTGCAGACGCAGCATCAGTTGCTCGATGGCGTGCTCGGTCTCCTTGACCTTGCGCGCATCCGCCGCGGCAATCGCGATGTACTCCGGGTTGTGTGTGCCGAACAAGCGCACGCTGGCGGCGGAGTAGGGGATGGCAATGCGGTCGTCGCTGTCGGAGTCGCCGGAGCTGGCGCCTTTTTCCGCCAGCACGCCGACCACCTGGAATGGCACGTTCTCGATCAGGATGTACTGGCCGATAGGGTTGGCCACGTCCTTGAGCAGTTTTGTACGGACCTTGTGGCCGATCACCGCCACCGCAGCCGCGTTCTGTTCATCGGCCTCGGTGAAGTAGCTGCCCTCGACCACGGGCCAATTGAAAATCGCCGGGAAGTTGGTGTCGTTGCCGCCGACGTAGCTCAAATGGTCGAGGTTGCCGAAGCGCACCCCGGCTTCCTGGCCGTTGACCGGCATGATCCGCATCACCTGCGGCAGACTCGCCACGGCCTTGACCTCGTCGAGGGTGATGATGCCCAGCGGCGTACGCGGGTTGGGCGCCGAGCCGCTGAGGTAGATGATGTTGGAACCGAACGCGCCCATCTGCGCCATGACCTGGCGCTTGCTGCCTTCACCCACGGCCAGCATCACCACCACCGAAGCCACGCCGATGATGATCCCCAGCAAAGTCAGCGCGGTGCGGAACTTGTTGATCCACATCACCCGCCACGCCGCTTGCACGGCATCCACCAGTTCACCTTTCCAGGCACCGGTGGCTTCGGCGCCTTCGCTCAGGCGTTTGCGTAAATCGACGGCTTGCAAGGCCCCGGGGGTGGCCGAGTGTTGCGCGGCCGGATTGTCCCGGGCGCTGTCGCTGATGATCAGGCCGTCACTGATTTCGATGATGCGTTTGGCCCGCGCCGCGACTTCGCGGTCGTGGGTGATCAGGATGACCACGTGGCCCTGGCTCGCCAGCTCGTCAAGCAGTGCCATGACCTCTTTGCCGCTATGGCTGTCGAGGGCGCCGGTGGGTTCGTCGGCGAGGATGATGTGGCCGCCGTTCATCAAGGCGCGAGCGATGGACACCCGTTGTTGCTGGCCGCCGGAAAGTTGGTGCGGACGGTTGCCGGTGCGCGAGGCCAGGCCGAGGCGGTCGAGCAGGGCGGCGGCGCGGGCGTGGCGCTCGGCGGCCGGGGTGCCGGCATAGATCGCCGGCATCTCGACGTTTTCCTGGGCCGAGCCCGAGGGAATCAAGTGGTAACCCTGGAACACGAAACCGAACGCTTCGCGGCGCAGCCAGGCCAGTTCGTCACTGTCCAGCGCCGCGACGTTTTCCCCGGCGAAGCGGTACTCGCCAGAGGTTGGACGGTCGAGGCAGCCGAGGATGTTCATCAGCGTCGACTTGCCGGAACCGGAGGCGCCGACGATCGCCACGAACTCCCCGGCATGGATCGACAGGTCGATCCCGCGCAACACGTGAACTTCAGGCGCGTCGCCACCGCCGTAGGCTTTGCGGATGTCCTGCAGTTCGATCAGGGGCGTTTGCATTCAACCGCCGCTCCCGTCGGCCGGGCCGATCAACAGGTGATCGCCTTCCTGCAAGCCGTCGAGGATCTGCACCCGCAGGCGATCGCTGATACCGGTGCGCACGTTGCGTTGTTCGATGCTGCCGTTCTTGGCGACCACTTGCGCGATCTGGGTATCGGCTTGTGTGCCGGCCTGCAGAGCGGCAATCGGTGCAGTCAGTACGTTTTGTGCCTGGTCGGCGACAAAAAATACCTGGGTGGTCATTTCCGCCATCAGCGCGTTGTCGGCGTTGTCGACATCGAGCAACACGGTGTACAGCACGACGCGAGCGCTGCCGCTTTTGCTTGAGCTGGCGGGGCTGCCACCGCCCTGGCTTGTTTGATCGAGGGGCTTGGGCGGCACCGGCAGAATCTGCCGCACGGTGCTTTTCCAGCGCCGGGTGCCGCCGCTGAGGGTGGTGAACCACGCCGTCATGCCGGGTTTGACGTGGCCGATGTCGGCTTCCGAGACTTCGGCCCAGACCGTCATCGGCGACAGTTTGGCGATGCGCAGAATCAGTGGAGTCTGCTGCTGGGCGTTGAGGGTTTGGCCTTCGCGGGCATCAAGTGCGACCACAGTGCCGGCCATCGGTGCGTAAATTCGCGTGTAGCCAAGTTCGGCCTGATCGCTGCGCAGGCTGGCCTGAGCCTGGCGAATCTGCGCCTGGAACATGTCGATCCGCGCCTGGGTGGCGCGCAGTTCCGCCTGGGCGGTTTGCACGTCCTCTTCGCGGGTGGCGCCGCCGGCCTTGAGATTTTGCTGGCGCTGGAATTTCTGCCGCGCCAGCTCATGCAACGCCCGCTGCTCTTCGAGCTGCGCCTTGAGGTTTTCGATGGAGAAACGTCCGGCGTCGAGTTTGGCCTGTTGCGTGGACGGGTCGATTTCCACCAGCAACTGACCTTCCTTGACCACGTCACCGACCTCCACATGAATCTTGTGGATCTGCCCGGACGCCTGGGCGCCCACGTCGACATAGCGCCGCGGTTGCAGGGTGCCCAAGGCCGTGACACTGCTTTCGATGTCGGCGCGGGTGACTTGCACGGTGGCAAACTGATCACGCCCCGGCGGGATGATTTGCCAGGCCGCGACGGCGATAACGGGGATCAGGCTGAGTGCGACAAGCAGGGCGCGTCGGGTGTGACGGGGACGTTTCATGCAGGGTTCCAAAGCAGTTGAACACTGCCGTGGAGCCGGCAGGGACATGGAGCTGTCCTTGTAGACGAGGACAGCAGCGGCGAATTTAGCCCGCGACACATGGCGTAACACCAGTACCTGTGGATCCGCAGGACCTGTAGGAGCTGTCGAGTGAAACGAGGCTGCGATCTTTTGATCTTTAAAATCAAAAGATCGCAGCCTTCGGCAGCTCCTACAGGGGCGTACAGGCGCTAGACCACGACTATTTGTCGGGCAATAGAAAGCAATACTTTAAATCTATATGAGAATTACTATAAATTACGCAACTCAAATTGCCACTATCTTGCCATTGGCTGTTTTTTGCTCGATTAGCTGGTTCAAGACCGCACCCGTGCCGGAGTCATGTTGGAAAACTACTATCGAGAGCTGGTGTGTTTCCTGAACGCCAAGCTCGGCAACCGGCAGGTTGCCGAAGATGTGGTGCATGACGCTTATCTGCGGGTCCTGGAGCGCTCCAGCGACACGCCGATCGAGCAGCCCCGGGCGTTTCTTTATCGCACGGCGCTGAACCTGGTGATCGACGATCATCGGCGCAATGCCTTGCGCCAGGTCGAATCACTCGACGTGCTGGACAACGAAGAGCGTTATTTCAGCCCGTCGCCCCTCAGCAGCCTCGATCACGGTCAGCGCCTGGACATGCTCCAGCGCGCGTTGGCGGAACTGCCTCGGCTGTGCCGCGAGAGTTTTCTGTTGCGCAAGATCGAAGGCCTGTCACACCCGGAAATCGCCGAACAGTTAGGCATTTCCAAAGCCCTGGTCGAGAAGCACATCGTCAATGCGATGAAGCATTGCCGGGTGCGCATGCTGCAATGGGATGCGCATTGATCGGCGTCCTTTGATCCCTTCTTGTTAAATTTTATTTCACTGTCCTCGTTCCTACTCAACAGACGACCTACTGTCCTGCTCCGGGCCGGTCAGGTCACTTAGGCTCTCCTTGCCCCACAGCAGCGGGGTTCATCCAGAGGACACTGGAAATGACACAGGCAATTGCATCGCCCATCGTTCACGACCTGATCGGCGTCGGTTTTGGCCCTTCGAACCTGGCGCTGGCCATCGCTCTGCAAGAGCGCGGGCCGATCCAGGGCGAGCTGGATGTGCTGTTTCTCGACAAGCAGGCCAACTACAGCTGGCACGGCAACACACTGTCGACCCAGAGCGAGTTGCAGATTTCCTTCCTCAAGGACCTGGTGACCCTGCGCAACCCGACCAGCCCTTATTCGTTTGTTAACTACCTCAAGGCCCACGGGCGTCTGGTGGATTTCATCAACCTGGGCACCTTCTATCCGTGCCGCATGGAGTACAACGACTACCTGCGCTGGGTCGCCGCACAGTTCGGACGTCAGAGCCGCTATGGCGAAGAAGTGCTGACCATCGAGCCGGTGCTGCATAACCAGCAAGTCGAAGCGCTGCGGGTGATTTCCCGGGATGCGAGCGGCCATCAACACGTGCGTACTGCGCGTTCGGTGGTGGTCAGCGCCGGCGGTACGCCGCGTATTCCCGAGGCGTTCAAGGCACTGAAAGATGACGGTCGGGTGTTCCACCATTCGCAGTACCTGGCGCAAATGGCCAAGCAGCCGTGCGTGAACAACCAACCGATGAGCATTGCGATCATCGGCGGCGGGCAGAGTGCGGCGGAAGCCTTCATCGATCTCAATGACAGCTTCCCGTCGGTACAGGTCGACATGATCCTGCGCGGCTCGGCGCTGAAACCGGCGGACGACAGCCCGTTCGTCAACGAAGTGTTCTCGCCGGAGTTCACCGACCTGGTGTTCCAGCAGGAAAGCAGCGAGCGTGAGCGACTGGTCAACGAGTACCACAACACCAACTATTCGGTGGTGGACATTGACCTGATCGAGCGCATCTACGGGATTTTCTACCGGCAGAAAGTCTCGGGTATTGCCCGACACGCGTTCCGCACCCTGACCACGATCGAAAAAGCCACCGCCACCGAGCGTGGCATAGAACTGGCGGTGCGCAACAACGCCAATGGTGAAGTCACGGTTCGCCACTACGATGCCGTGGTGTTGGCCACCGGTTACGAGCGCCAGATGCATCGCAAACTGCTGGCTCCGCTGGAGCAGTACCTGGGTGATTTCGAGGTCGATCGCAATTACAAGCTGATCACCGACGAGCGCTGCAAGGCCGGCATCTACATGCAGGGCTTCTGTCAGGCCAGCCATGGCCTGAGCGATACGCTGCTGTCGATCCTGCCGATCCGCGCCGATGAAATTGCCGGGTCGCTGTATGACCATGGCAAGAACCGTGGGCACAGCCGTTCGGTGGTGGATTTGTTGTTGGCGACTGCCAGCTGACTTTAAGTTGAACCGCAAAAGATCGCAGCCTTCGGCAGCTCCTACAGTGGAATGACATTCACCTGTAGGAGCTGCCGAAGGCTGCGATCTTTTGATTTTGCAATCAATCCTGAACCCTTCCTGAAGAACCCCGCATTTCCCCAGCCATTCCCCGCCGCAGCGTTTACTCTGCAAAAACCGGGGCGTAAGCTTCGCGCGTTTTCAATCCATAGCGGAGACCCACAGTGGGTACTAGTTCGAGTGACAGTAGTCGGCCGGTTTCGATAACCGGCACATCCTCGGCCCGATAACGCGCAGACTTTTTGTGCCGTTGTCTCGCCGTTAAAAGCGAGCAGCGGCATCCCGATCATGGCCAGTCCCGGCCGGCATCCCGACGTCCTTCTCATCGACGCTGAACCGTGCGTGATGTTCGACTTTTTGTCGGCATCGCGGCGCACCGACACGCCTGCTCGACGGTTTCCCGGCTGACCCTGGGGGAACTGCCATGAACCTGATCCTGCTCAAAGAATTCTTCGCCGGATTCCTGCGTACCCGCCACATCGCCCGACACTTCCGTCGCCTGGCGCTGCTGGAAAACTTCACCGACACCACGGTCAGCCGTGAGGTGCCGCCGACCCTGGCGCAAACCCTGGTGAGTGCCGCCGGCAGTGACGCCGGCCCGTTGCTGAATTCCCTGGGCAGCCACACCGACGGCTTGAGCGAACTGGAGGCCCAGGCCCGGCGCGTGCAGTTCGGTCTCAATGAGGTCGAGCACGAACAGCCGCTGCCTTGGTGGACCCATTTGTGGCACTGCTACAGGAACCCGTTCAACCTGCTGCTGACGTTGCTGGCAGTCATCTCCTGGCTGACCGAAGACATGAAAGCCGCCACTGTGATTTTTTCCATGGTGGTGCTCTCGACGCTGCTGCGTTTTTGGCAGGAAAGCAAATCCAACCAGGCTGCCGATGCACTCAAGGCGATGGTCAGCAATACCGCGACGGTGCTGCGTCGCGACGAGGCCCGCGGCGAATTACCGATCAAGCAACTGGTGCCGGGCGACCTGATCGTGCTGTCGGCCGGTGACATGATCCCGGCCGATTGCCGGGTGCTCAGTGCCAAGGACCTGTTCGTCAGCCAGGCGGCGATGACCGGCGAATCGATGCCGGTGGAAAAATTCCCGCACCAGCAGGACACCGCCACGCTCAACCCACTGGACCTGGAAAATATCCTGTTCATGGGCACCAACGTGGTGTCCGGAACGGCCATGGCCGTGATCCTCACCACCGGCAACAGCACTTATTTTGGTGCACTGGCCCAGCGCGTCGGGGCGACCGACCGCGCTCCGACGTCGTTCCAGACCGGGGTCAACAAAGTCAGCTGGCTGTTGATTCGCTTCATGTTCGTCATGGCGCCGCTGGTGCTGTTCATCAACGGTTTCACCAAGGGTGACTGGACTGAAGCGTTGCTGTTCGCGCTGTCGATTGCCGTGGGCCTGACCCCGGAAATGCTGCCGATGATCGTCACCTCGACACTGGCCAAGGGCGCGGTGTTCCTGTCGCGCAAAAAGGTCATCGTCAAACGCCTCGACGCCATTCAGAACTTCGGCGCCATGGACGTGCTGTGCACCGACAAGACCGGCACCCTGACCCAGGACAAGATCTTCCTGGCGCGCAACGTCGACGTCTGGGGCAACGATTGCGATGACGTGCTGGAAATGGCTTACCTCAACAGCTACTACCAGACCGGCCTGAAAAACCTGCTGGATGTGGCGGTGCTTGAGCATGTGGAAATCCACCGGCAGCTGAAGGTCGGCACGGCATTTCGCAAGGTCGATGAGATCCCGTTCGACTTCACCCGGCGGCGCATGTCGGTGGTGGTCGCCGAGCGCGATCAACCGCATCTGTTGATCTGCAAAGGCGCCGTGGAAGAAGTGTTGGCGGTCTGCACCCGTGTACGTCACGGCGTGGTGGATGAAGCGTTGAGCGATGAACTGTTGGCGCGGATTCGTCAGGTCACGGCGGCGTTCAATGCCGAAGGTCTGCGGGTGGTCGCCGTGGCTGCACGGCCGATGATCGAGGGCCGCGACACGTACAATCTGGCCGATGAACAGGCGCTGACGCTGATCGGTTACGTGGCGTTCCTTGATCCGCCAAAGGAAAGCACCGCACCGGCGCTCAAGGCGCTGGCTGCCCATGGCGTGGCAGTGAAAGTGCTGACCGGCGACAACGAGCTGGTGACTGCGAAAATCTGCCGCGAAGTCGGGCTGGAGCAACAAGGCCTGCTGATGGGCGATGACATTGAGCGCATGAGCGACGCCGAACTGGCGGTGGCGATCGAGACAACGAACGTTTTCGCCAAACTCACCCCTTCGCACAAGGAACGCATCGTCCGGTTGCTCAAGGGTAACGGCCACGTGGTCGGTTTCATGGGCGACGGCATCAACGACGCCCCGGCCCTGCGCACCGCCGACATCGGCATTTCCGTCGACAGCGCGGTGGACATCGCCAAGGAAGCGGCTGACATCATCCTTCTGGAAAAGAGCCTGATGGTGCTGGAGGAGGGCGTGCTGGAAGGGCGCCGGACCTTCGCCAACATGCTCAAGTACATCAAGATGACTGCCAGCTCCAACTTCGGCAACGTGTTCTCGGTGCTGGTGGCCAGCGCGTTCATTCCGTTCCTGCCAATGCTGCCGATGCACCTGTTGGTGCAGAACCTGCTTTACGACATTTCGCAGATCGCCATCCCGTTCGATCACGTCGATGCCGACATGCTGCAGAAACCACAGCGCTGGCAGCCGGCGGATGTCGGGCGCTTCATGCTGTTTTTCGGGCCGATCAGCTCGATCTTCGACATCACTACGTTTGCCTTGATGTGGTACGTGTTCGACGCCAATACCCCGGACCATCAGACCCTGTTCCAGTCCGGATGGTTCGTGGTCGGGCTGCTGACCCAGACGCTGATCGTGCACATGATCCGCACGCCGAAAGTGCCGTTCCTGCAAAGCCGCGCGGCGTTGCCGCTGATGGTCATGACCGGAGTCATCATGGCCGTGGGGATTTTCCTGCCGATGGGGCCACTGGCGCACTACTTCAAATTGCAGGCGCTGCCGTCGCTGTACTTCGTGTTCCTGCCGGTGATTCTGCTGGCGTACATGGGCCTGACCCAGGCGGTGAAGGGGTTCTACATCCGGCGGTTTGGCTGGCAGTAATGCTGCCAGGTGCAGGAGCTGCGACAGCTCCTACCGAACAAGCGCCTCAGTATTTGGGAAAAGTCCTACAGAAAGGTCGTTGGGTCTTCCGTAGCCTTGCGACCTCATTGATCTGACCCGGGGGCCACGTTGTCCAAAAAGTCCACACGCATCCTGATTGCTGACGAACAACACTTCAGCCGGCTGAGAATCGAGCGCTGGTTCAATCAGCTCGGTTATTACCGGGTGGCACCGGTGCAAAACCTGGAGGAGCTGCTGTCCCTGGTGGAGTACGGCAGCGAGCCGATCGACCTATTGGTCATCAATGCCGCGTTGGGTCACGGGAAACTCAACCTGCTGGATTTTTGCCTCGATAACCGCCAGCTCGCTCGAGTGATGATCTACGACGGCCAGCGGGCGCACCTGCCTGTGATCACAGGCTGCGCGCAGCAAATGGTTCATGTCAGTCATGCCGTTTTGCCTGAACTGCCATTGATTCAGCGCCTGATGGCGCTGGTTGATCCGCTGCGACCGTCTGTCGGTACTGTCATTTCTGTCAGGTAGTTTCACCCCGCGTTCCATGCAACAGTCGACGCGCAGCCGTTGCGTGTGATTCGGGCTTTGTCCGAGGGCTGTCAGCGCCCGTTTGTCGTGTTTTTGCCAGGAGTTGCCATGAAGTCAGTGCTGATTGTGGACGATCATCCGGTGATTCGCGGCGCAGTCAAGATCGTACTCAAGCTGGAGGGGTACAAGCGCATCCACGAAGCCTCCAGCGGTAATGAAGTGTTGCCGATGATCCGTGAACACAAACCGGAACTGGTGATCCTGGACCTGAACATACCGTCGCTGGACGGGCTGGATGTGCTGGCGCGTATCCAGGCTCTTGACGTGAGGTGTCGTGTGGTGGTCTTCACGTCCCAGGAACCGATGTTCTATCAGGATCGCTGCATGCGCGCTGGTGCCGCGGCCTACGTCGCCAAAACCAACGATCTTCAGCATCTGCACAAGGCTGTGCACGCGGTGATGGGGGGCTACACCTACTTCTCGCGGCTTCCCAATAGCTCAGTGTCGATGAGCACCTTGCAGCGCAGCGAGAAGCAGATGATCGACAACCTGTCGGACCGGGAACTGACTATTTTTTTGCAACTGGCCAGGGGCATGAGCAACAAGGCCATCGCCGAAGTCATGCATTTGAGCCACAAGACCGTCAGCACCTACAAAACCCGTTTGACCGAGAAGCTCAACGTGGAGTCGTCGGTGCACCTGAGGGATCTTGCCCGGCGCAATCATCTGATCTGAGAGAACGCCATCGAACCGTTGCGCAGCTTTAAAAAAACCTTATGGCTGGTGCTTTTGCTGTGGGCATCAAGTGTCTGCGCGCAGCCGCAAACACTGACGTTGCTGGGACGCTCCAGCGTTGAGGGCTATGCGGTCAAACTGTCGGAGGCCGATGCACGCTGGTTGCAGCAAAAGGGTCGCTTGGTGCTGGCGGTTTCCGCACCGGACTATCCACCCTTCGACATCACCACGACCGGGCATGCGTTGGAAGGTCTGACCGCAGACTATGCCGACCTGCTCAGACAGTCGTTGCAGGTGCCGATTGACGTTCATCGCTACGCCTCGCGTGCCGAGGCGGTGCTGGCTCTCAAGCAGGGCGGGGCTGACATTCTGGGTACGGCCAACCGCTTCGAAGCACAGGACCCACAGTTGCAAATGTCCGGCAGCTATGCCGACGATCAACCGGTATTGATCACCCGCACCGACTCACCGCAAACGTTGGACCGGGCGTTGACCGGCAAAAGCCTGGCGATGCTGTATCACTATTTGCCTGAAGGGTACGTGCAGCGGTTCTACCCCAAGGCGCAGGTCGAGCTGTTTCCTTCGACACTGGGGGCGGTAGGGGCCGTGGCGTTCGGGCAAGCGGATGTTTACCTGGGCGATGCCATCAGCGCCCATTACCTGATCAGCAAAAACTACCTGAACAACGTCAAGCTGGCGGATTTGTCCTCCATTGAACCGGGCCGGTTCGCGTTTGCCATGGCCCGCGACAATCGCCGGTTACTGCGCATCGTCAACCAGGCCTTGTCGGCAATCAGCGCCAATGAACAGATCAACATCTTGCGCCGCTGGGGCGCTGGCGGGGCTTCTATTTCCGGCAATCAGCCTTTGCAGTTCAGCGTGGCCGAGCAGCGTTGGCTCAAGCAACACCCGCGTTTGAGGGTGGCAATCAATGAAAACCTGATGCCGATTTCCTTCTTTGACAATGAGGGTCGATTTCGCGGTATAGGTGCCGATGTGCTGGAGAAAATCAGCCTGCGCACCGGTTTGAAGTTCGATATTCGCCCGACCCGATCTGTCGCTGAAATGCTGGAGTGGATCAGGACCGATCAGGTGGACCTCGTCGCGGGAATCAGCCCCAGTATCGAGCGCGAAACCGAGCTGCAATTCACTCGCCCGTTCCTGACCAGTCCGAATGTACTGGTGACTCGCGTAGAAGCGGGCAGCCCCGTCACCCTCGACGACATGGCCGGCAAAACCCTGGCCATCACTCAGGGCAACAGCACCGGCGAGTTTATCCGCCAGCATTTTCCGCAGATCCGGCTGGTCAATGCGCCGTTGACGGCGGACGCGATGGAAATGGTTGCCCAAGGCAAAGCCGATGGCGGGATCAACTCGCTGATCGGCGCTCGCTATATGATTTCGCGCCTGTATCGAGGTCGACTGCGAGTGACCAGCACCGTTGGCGTCGATCCTGCTCGCAGCACGCTGGCGACCGGCCGGGACGCGTCCGAGCTGCATTCGGTTCTGGACAAGACCCTGCTGAGCATCGCCCCCGAAGAAATCGACGAAATGACCCAGTATTGGCGCAACGACCTGATGCTTGAGCAGAGCTACTGGTTGCGCCATCGCCAGCAAATTCTTCAGACCTTCGCTGTGGCCGGGGTCCTGTTGTTGCTCGCGCTGGCCTGGATCGTCTGGCAGCGCCGGCAGATTCGTCAGCGTCAACAGTGGCTGCGGCAATTGCAGGACGCCAAGGAAGCGGCCGACGATGCAAACCGGGCCAAGACCACGTTTCTGGCGACCATGAGCCATGAAATCCGCACACCCATGAATGCCTTGATCGGCATGCTGGAGCTGGCGCTGAAACGGGCAGACGAGGGCGTCACCGACCGCGCGGCCATCGAAGTGGCGTCGAATGCCGGGCAACAGTTGCTGGGGTTGATCGGCGACATTCTGGACATCGCGCGCATTGAGTCCGGGCATTTGTCGCTGACACCGGAACGGGCCAATCTGCGAGAGTTGGTGGTTTCGGTGTGTCGGGTGTTTGAAGGCCTGGCGCAGCAAAAGAATCTGCGCTGGCGGGTCGAACTCGACGACCACAGCGACCGCGACGTGCTGATTGACCCCACGCGTTTCAAGCAGGTGCTGTCCAATTTGTTGAGCAATGCGATCAAGTTCACCGCAGAGGGCGAGGTCAGTCTGCGGTTGCGAGTGCTGCCGACATCGCCCGAACGCCTGGCGGTCAGCCTGCGCATAGAAGACAGCGGCATCGGCATCAGCGCGCTGGACCAGCAGCGGTTGTTCAGCCCGTTCGTGCAGGCCGGCAACAGCCAGCAGTCGGGCCGTCAGGGCTCCGGTCTGGGGCTGGTGATCAGCCGTACGTTGTGCGAAATGATGGGCGGTCGATTGCAACTCGACAGCGTTCTCGGGCGCGGCACCCAGGTGGACATCAGCCTTGAATTGACTGAGTTGCACCCATTACCACCTGCGCAGGCGCAGGAACAACAGCCACCGGTCCCGGCGCTGCTGATTCTGGTGGTCGATGATTATCCGGCCAATCGCTTGTTGCTCTCGCGGCAGTTGAGCTATCTGGGGCATCAGGTGCTGACAGCACAGGATGGCCAACAAGGTTTCGAATTGTGGCGCGAGCACGAGCTGGATCTGGTCATCACCGATTGCAACATGCCAGTGACCAGTGGGTACGAATTGGCCGGTGCGATCCGCGATGAAGAACGCTTCCAGGGGGGGCCGCCGACTTTGATTCTGGGGTTCACCGCCAATGCTCAGCCAGAGGAAAAGGTCCGTTGTATCGAAGCGGGTATGGACGATTGCCTGTTCAAACCGATTCGACTGGATGACCTGCGCGCTTGGTTGCTGGGAAGGTTTTCGCATGGGCCGGTCAAAGCCAGCGAGCGCGGTCCGAACGCCGAGATCGATTTGAGCGGGTTGGCGAACTATGTCGGCTCGGACGACGAATTGATCGCCGAACTGCTACGCGACGTGGTGGCGACCAATCGTGAAGATCGCGCGCGCCTGCTGCAGGCCCACGCTGCCCAGAACTATCCAGGCCTGCAAGACCTGGCGCACCGCATCAAGGGCGGCGCGCAAATGGTCCGTGCACAGGCATTGGTGGCCTGTTGTGAACATCTGGAGCGTGCCTGCGGTGAGGGCGACGCCAGACTGATCGACGCCGCCGTCGATCAGTTGCAACACGCCATGCTGCGCCTGGACCACAGCCTTGAGGGCAGCGGCGATTAATCCCAGTTCGGTGCGATGCCTTTGGGGCTGGTCAGGCGTTGGCCGCGATCCAGACTGGCGATCAGCGCCATGTCAGCATCACTCAATTGCAAGTCATAGGCCTTGAGGTTGCTTTCGAGGTTGGCGCATTTGGTCGACGAAGGAATCACCGCATACCCCAGTTGCATGGCCCAAGCCAGGGTGACCTGCGCGGGCGTTGCCTGAAGACGTTCGGCGATCTGTGCAATGACCGGGTCTTTGAGCACTTCGCCGTAAGCCAGGGTCATGTACGAGGTGATCTGGATGCCCCGGCTCTGCGCGAACTCGACCACTTTGCGGTTTTGCAGGTACGGGTGCAGTTCGATCTGGTTAGTGGCGATGTTCTCGGCGCCGACGGCGACGATGGCCTGTTTCATCAGGTCGACGGTGAAGTTCGAGACGCCGATCTGCCGGGTCAGCCCCAGGCGTTTGGCTTCGAGCAGGGCACCCATGAATTCTTCGACCGGCACCTGGTCTTCGGGCGACGGCCAGTGGATCAGTGTCAGGTCCAGGTAGTCGGTCTGCAGTTTTTGCAGGCTTTCCTTGAGGCTGTCGATCAGACGATCCTTGGCGAAGTTGGCGACCCAGATCTTGCTGGTGATGAACAGGTCCTGGCGGGAGATGCCGCTGGCGGCGATGGCTTCACCGACTTCGGCTTCGTTCTCGTAGATTTGCGCGGTGTCGATCGCGCGGTAACCCAGTTCGAGGCCGGTGCTGACCGAGTCGATGACCACCTGGCCTTGCAAGCGAAAAGTACCCAGGCCGAATGCGGGAACAGACATGTTTGACTCCAGAAGTTGCAGTGGGAATGGGCAGGAGTATCCCCGCCTGCATTCGTGGGAAAAACCGCTGGATGGGCAAAGCAATGTTTACCGTAAATCAAAAATCCTTGAAGCCTACCCCCGCGGCTCAAGAATCATGCAAGTCGTCGACCCCGTCGCATACAGCCGCCCATCGACATCATAGATCCGCCCCTCGGCCAGGGCCGTTGAACGCCCGAGGTGAACGATCTTGCCCTCGGCGCGCACCGGGCCGCTGGCGTTATTCAGTGCGCGGACATAGCTGATGCGCAGGTCCAGCGTGGTGTAGCCCTGGCCCCTTTTCAATTGCGTGTGGATGGCGCAGCCCATGCACGAGTCCAGCAGTGTCGCGGCATAGCCTCCGTGCACAGTGCCCAGCGGGTTGTAGTGCCGCGCATCCGGCGTGCCCTGGAAAATGAACAGCCCGTCGGACCATTCGATGGGGATGAAATCCATCAGCGCGCCAATGGGCGGCGAGGGCAGGTCACCGTTGCCGATGCCTTCGAAAAACTCAGCGGGCGACAGCGCACTGACCTCGGCCATGGACAAACTGCCCGGGCCTTGAAGGCGCGCGCGCATGGCCTGTTCCTGGGCGATCCATTGGGCGAGCGTGGCGTCGCGGTTGGGGCTCTGCATGATCAAGACCTCGGCGAGAATGGATATTATGGTTGTAATCCTCGCTGATATTATGTCCGAAATAAAAACTCCACCACACCTTCCGTCCTGTAGCCGCAGGCTGCGCCAGCTGCTACAGGTTTCGTCAGGCGATGTCGCTGTGGCTGAACTCTTCGCCGAGAAAGTCGATCAGCGTGCGCACCGACGGCAGCAAGCCGCGACGCGAGGGGAAAATCGCGTGGATGATGCCGCTTTTCGGCGCCCAACCCGGTACCAGTTCAACCAGATGCCCGGCAGCGATTTCATCGCGCACCACTACACTGGGAAGGTGCACGACGCCGATCCCGGCAACGGCTGCATGCCGCAAGGCCAACAGGTCATCGGTGACCATTCTCGGCGCATGCCGGATCACCGCGCTGCTGCCATCGGCGCCAAACAGTTCCCACTGATACTCGCGCTGCGCCGCGCCCCAGTGCAGGCTCGGCAAGCCGCTGAGGTCGGCCGGTGAGGGCGGGGTCGACAGGCGCTCGGCGAACGCCGGACTGCCGACGACGCTTTGGGTACTGTTGCCGAGTACTTTCATCACCATGTCAGTGTTTTCCAGCGGCGGAAAACGCACCCGCAGAGCGATATCAAAACCTTCGTGGATCAGATCGACCCGACGGTTGGTGCTCTCGATGAACAACTCCACCAGCGGGTACTTGAGCAGGTAACGGGTGAGCATCGGCCCGACCCACGAGTTGAGCAGCGCCGTGGGACAACTGATGCGCACCAGGCCTTGGGGCTCCGAACGATTGCGCTCGATCAATTCCGCCGCGCTTTCCGCTTCCACCCGCATGGCCAGGCAGCGCTGGTAATAGGCCTGGCCGATTTCGGTCAATGAGCAGTGGCGGCTGGTGCGGTGCAGCAGGCGCACGCCAAGGCGTTCTTCGAGCTCGGCGATGCGCCGGCTGAGCTTGGATTTGGGCATGTCCAGCGCCCGACCGGCTGCGGCAAAACCGTGATGCTCCACCACTTGGGTGAAGTAGTAGAGAGTGTTGAGGTCTTCCACCATCGTTCTCCAGATAGAACGCTAAGACTGATTTTTGCAGTCTAGCGCAGCAAAGGTCACGGTTTTAAGCTTTGTCCATGGCTTCACTCACCTCATCAGGAGACACCATGAAAAACATCATCGGTATCTACACCAGCCCACGGGCTCATTGGGTCGGCGACGGTTTTCCGGTCCGCACACTGTTTTCCTACGACAACCTTGGCAAGCACATCAGCCCGTTTCTGCTGCTCGATCACGCCGGTCCCGCCGAATTCACTCCGACCACCGAGCGGCGTGGCGTTGGTCAGCATCCGCACCGCGGCTTCGAAACCGTGACTATCGTTTACAAGGGTGAAGTGGAACACCGCGACTCCACCGGCAGCGGCGGCAAGATCGGCCCCGGCGACGTGCAATGGATGACCGCCGCGTCCGGGATCCTGCATGAAGAGTTCCACTCCGGCGATTTCGCCAAAAGCGGTGGCACCCTGGAAATGGTGCAACTGTGGGTCAACCTGCCCGCCAAGGACAAAATGGCCGAACCCGGTTACCAGACGATTCTTGATGGCGATATCCCGAACATCGCCTTGAAGGACAACGCTGGCAGCCTGCGGTTGATCGCCGGTGAGTTCGACGGTCATACCGGCCCGTCGCGCACGTTCACCCCGATTGACGTCTGGGACCTGCGCCTCAACGGCGGCAAGTTGCTGACCCTCGACCTGCACGAAGGTCGCAATACAGCGTTGGTGGTGCTGCGCGGCACGGTTCAGGTCAATGGCCTGGAACTGGTGCGCGAGGGTCAACTGGCCCTGCTGGAACGCGAGGGCGACCAGTTGACCCTGGAAGCCAATGGCGACGCTGTGGTGCTGTTGCTCAGCGGCGAGCCGATCGACGAGCCCATCGTCGGTCACGGCCCGTTCGTGATGAACACCGAGCAGGAAATCCATCAGGCGTTCGCCGACTTCCAGTCCGGCCGCTTCGGCCAGATGCACGGTTAATCCGTAGCGCTTCTACAACCCGACTCTACCCAGGATGAGTAGGCCGGTTTTCAGGCCAGGGATGGCTGTTGCCCAAAAGAAAGAGGAAACGTTCATGAACGCTGCAAATGTAGCCAACTTCAATGGCCAAAAGCCGACCATCGACCCCAATGACAGTGCGATGTTGTTGATCGATCACCAGAGTGGGCTGTTCCAGATCGTCAAGGACATGGACGTGCCGCAACTGCGGGCCAACGCCATCGCACTGGCCAAGGCCGCGACGCTGCTGAAAATGCCGGTGATCACCACGGCCTCGGTCCCTCAAGGGCCAAACGGGCCGTTGATTCCGGAAATTCACGAGGCCGCGCCGCATGCGCAATACGTGGCACGCAAGGGCGAAATCAACGCTTGGGACAACGCGGAATTTCACGCTGCCGTCAAAGCCACCGGCAAGAAAACCCTGGTGATCGCCGGCACCCTGACCAGCGTCTGTCTGGCGTTCCCGTCGATTGCGGCGGTGCATGAAGGCTACAAAGTGTTTGCCGTAGTCGACGCATCGGGCAACCACTCCAAACTTGCCACTGATCTGACGGTCGCCCGTTTGGCCCAGGCCGGGGTGGTGCCGATCGACATCATGGCTACGCTCTCTGAGCTGCAAGGCTCGTGGAACCGTCCGGATGCCGAGCAGTGGGCCGCCGTCTACGCCCAGGCCATGCCGCATTATCAACTGCTGATCGAGAGCTATATCAAGGCGCAACAAGTGGCCAACGAACACGAAAAGCTGGATTCCGAACGTTAACCGGGTACCGAACGCCGAACTCTATCGGCACCGATAACTTTTAAGGACTACTGCCATGACGACTTCCTACAAGCGACTCGACAAAGACAACGCCGCCGTTCTGCTGGTGGATCATCAGACGGGGCTGCTGTCGCTGGTGCGCGACATTGATCCGGACCGCTTCAAGAACAACGTGCTCGCGTTGGCCGACCTGGCCACCTACTTCAAGCTGCCGACCATCCTGACCACCAGTTTCGAAACCGGCCCCAACGGCCCGTTGGTGCCCGAGCTCAAGGCACAGTTTCCGGACGCGCCGTACATCGCCCGTCCTGGCCAGATCAATGCCTGGGACAACGAAGATTTCGTCAAGGCGATCAAGGCCACCGGCAAGAAGCAACTGATCATTGCTGGCGTGGTGACTGAAGTGTGCGTGGCGTTCCCGGCGCTGTCGGCCCTGGCCGAAGGTTTTGACGTGTTTGTGGTCACCGATGCGTCCGGCACCTTCAACGAACTGACCCGCGAATCGGCGTGGAACCGCATGTCCAGCGCCGGCGCGCAATTGATGACCTGGTTCGGCCTGGCCTGCGAACTGCACCGCGACTGGCGCAATGATGTGGAAGGGTTGGGCACGCTGTTCTCCAACCATATCCCGGATTACCGCAATCTGATGACCAGTTACAGCACGTTGACCAACAGCAAATAACTCCACGTATATCGCCCCTGTAGGAGCTGCCGCAGGCTGCGATCTTTGGATCTTGATCTTAGAGCGGTTTCATTTCGCTAAAAAATCAAGATCCAAAGATCGCAGCCTGCGGCAGCTCCTACAATCTATGCGATATTTGCGTGAATGCCCTTTGCTGGAGCTGCTTGATGCTGTCAATGCTCGCCGAACACCCGCTGGTTTGCGCCTTTGCCCTGATCCTGATTGATCTGGTGTTGTGGCGTTTCGTCGGTGCCAACCATCCCAACTGGAAACTGTTGTTGAGGGTGGTGATTTTTTCACTGTACAGCCTCCTGCTGTTCAATGAAGGTTTAAGCCCGATGGAGCCGCCGCCCTGGGACGACAACGTGCCGATGCACCTGGCGGCCACGGGGTTGCAGATCGGATGGTGGTTGTTTGGCGCACGCGTGCTGACGGTGCTGATTGGCGCGGCCATGATGCAACGGGTCGGGCACACTGGCCGTTTGCTGCAAGACCTGCTCGGCGCGGTGATTTTCCTGGTGGCGGTTATCGCGGCCCTGGCCTACGTGCTCAATTTGCCGGTCAAAGGCGTGCTGGCTACGTCCGGCGCCCTGGCGATCATTGTCGGCCTGGCCTTGCAAAGTACCCTGAGCGACGTGTTTTCCGGGATCGTCCTCAATACCACCAAGCCTTATCAACTGGATGACTGGATCGCCATCGACGGCACCGAAGGCCGGGTGATCGATATCGATTGGCGTGCCACACGACTGCAAACGTCCCAGGGCAGCATGATCGTGATTCCCAATTCGCTGGCGGCCAAGGCCAAGATCACCAACTTCAGCCGGCCCAGCGACATGTTTGGCGTGTCCATCAGTTTGCAGGTCAGCCCTCACGTCCGCCCGCAAATCGTGATCGATGCCCTTGAACGGGCCATGCAGGGCTGCCGGATTCTGCTGAGTGCACCCGGGCCGAAAGTGGCACTCAAAAGCTCAAGTGCTGCGGGCGCCGAATATGAAATCAGCGGATTCGTCGCCTCGATGAGCGAAAAGCGCACGGTGCGCAATCAACTGTACGACCTGGCCTATCGGCACTTGCAGGCATCCGGGGTCATCCTGTTGTCGAGCGTGGAACCGACCCCGGTGAGCGAGCTTTCGCGGCAACGGATGTTGCTCGACAGTTCGCCGCTTTTCTCCACCTTGCGCCAGGAAGAGAAAGAAACCTTCAGCCAGAACATGACCCTGCAAAACTTTCGTGCCGGCGAGACGATCCTGGCCGCGCAGGAAGTCAGCGATCACCTGTTCATCATTGAATCCGGGGTGGTGTCTGTCACGTTGAACCGTCACGGGACGCTCATCGAGTCCGGGCGCATGGGGCCGGGAGAAGTGATCGGCGAGGCCGGTATCCTGAGTGACAGTGCGCTGCCGGCGGAGTTTTCCGCGAAGACCCCTTGCACCCTTTATCGCATCGAGAAGGGCTACCTGAAACCTTGCCTGGAAGCCCGTCACGACATCAACGATGCGATGAAAACCTTGCTGGACTTCCGCTTGCACAAAGCCCAGGCGCTGATAGATGAAGTGCCGGTGGTGGTGCAGCGCAAGGGCTTTTTGCAGTGGCTGCTCAAGCGGGCGTAGCGTGGATAACGAATATGGAATGCGGCCAACTGTAGGAGCGAGCCTGCTCGCGATGGCCGGGTTAGTTCAAAAATCCACCGTCACCCCAACTTTCAACGTACGCGGCGTCCCTTGGGTCAGATACCCGCCATTGGCCGACGCCCAGTACGCCTCATTGGCGACATTCTCAAGGTTGGCGCGCACAGTGATGTGCTGTTCGTCGACCTTGAAGGCATAACGCGCGCCCACATCGAAACGATTCCACGCCGGAATGCTTTGGCTGTTGGCGGCGTTCAGGTATTGCCCGCCGGTGCGCAGCATTCGGGCGCTCAGCGCCGCACCTTCGACCCCCGGCACATCCCAGTCAGCCCCCAGATTGAACTGAAAGCGCGGCACGCCAACGGCGCGGTTGCCGTCGTTGACGCCTTGTGCACTGCCTTCGATTTCCGTCTTCATGACGGTCGCGCCACTGAGCAGGCGCAGGCCATCGAGTGGTTCGCCGTAGACGTTGAGTTCAACACCTTTGTTCAACTGCTGGCCATCGACCCGAAAAAAACCGTCCTGGGTGTAGCTCGAGGGTTGTTCAATGCGGTACACGCTCAGGCCCGCACCGTAGCTGCCATTATCCAGACGTACGCCGGCTTCGATTTGCTTGCTGCGCACCGGGGCAAAAGTGTCGTCGCGGTTGAGTGAACTGGTCGGTGGCGTCGGGCCTTTCGCCAGGCCTTCGATGCGGTTGGCGTAGAACGAAACGTGGTCCCAGGGCTTGATCACCAGACCGAACACCGGGGTGGTGATCGCCGCGTCATAACGTGAAGTTCGGGCACCGGACGTGCTGCTCCAGCCGTCGACTTCCAACGTTTGGCGACGCGCGCCGAGGGTTAGTAATACCCGGTCGTCGATGAAGCCGAGGGTGTCGGCGAGGGCGATGCTGCGCAGGGTGTTCTTGCCGACGATGCGGGGATCATGAACGTCGCTGCCGAACAATGTGGCCGGAGGACGCGGCTGCTGAGTGACATTGTAGAGATTGCTGCTGTAGCGTCCGGCGCTGCCGATGGTCTCGAAAGCCGAACGCTGCTGTCCCCAAATCCCCGCCAGCCCCAGGTTCAGTTGATGGCTGACCGGACCACTTTGAATCCGTCCGTTGAGACCGGCCATCAGGCTTTGATTGTCCTCGTCGTGGGGCGGGTAGAGCATGCCGCCCCGGGCGTTGCCATCGAGGTCGGTGACGGTCAGCGAAGAGTACACGCCGTTTTCCCGGGTGTGCTTGGCACCGCCGGCGAGGTACGCGGTCCAGGATTCGCTCAGGTCATATTCGGCGCGGGCCATGCCGAACGTGTCTTCCAGTTGCGAGTAGCTCCAACGCTGCGCATAACCGGCGTTGGCGTCAGGCACCTTGGGGACTTTGCTCAAGGTGGAGTCGACATACACCACGGCGCGCCCCTGATTGATCACCTGCTTCTGGTAGCCCAGATCGGTGGAGAGGCGCAGGCGTTTACCGCGATAATCCAGGGCCAGGCTGATCAATGAGGTGCGCTGGTCTTCGCCTTCCACGGCGGTATCGCCTTCGCGTTGCAGCAGATTGACCCGCGCTCCGAAACGATTGTCCTCGCCAAAACGCCGCCCCAGATCGAGGTGTCCGCCGACGCGGTCGTTGCTGTTGTAATCAAGGGTGATGCTGCGGGTCGGCAGGTCAGCGGCACGTTTGGGTTGCACGTTGACGCTGCCACCGATGCCGCTGCCGCTGGGTGTCACACCGTTGATAAAGGCGCTGGGTCCCTTGAACAGTTCGACCCGCTCCATCGCTTCGGTGGCGATGATCTGCCGAGGCAGTACGCCGTACAGGCCGTTGTAGGAGATGTCATCGGAAGCCAGTGGCAAGCCACGAATGATGAACACTTGGGAAAAATTACCGAAACCGGCGGACTGGCGCACCGACGCATCATTTAGCAGCACGTCGCCGAGGGTGCGGGCCTGTTGGTCGGCAAGGGTCTTGGCCGTGAAACTGGTGACGCTGAAGGGCAGGTCGTTCAGTGCCTGATGGCCGAGCACGCCGATCTGCGCATCACGGGCAACTTGTCCACCGTCGTAGGTATCGGCGCCCGACTCGCTGATGAGGGTGGTATCTAGTTCCAGCGCCTCGCCAGCGGCGTCTTGGGGTTTGAGGGTGAAACCACTTTCACCGCTGCGCATCAACGCAAATCCGCTGCCATCGAGTAACCGTTCAAATCCCGTTTGCGCGCTGAAGTTGCCGCGCAGGCCCGGGCTCTGCCGATCGCCCAACAAGGCCGGATCGAACGACAGCGGCACGCCGACCGTCACGGCAAACTGTGCCAGCACCTCGCTGAGCAGGCCCGGCGCGATGGCGACGCTGCGGCTGGCGCTCTCGCTGACGTTATCGACGGCCTGGCCATGCAGCGGCAGCAAGGCCAGGCAGGTCAGGGCGAGGCGAAGAAAAGTATGAGTAAACATCGACGACTGATCGCGTCAGACCCTCGGTTCAACCGACAACCAGTAACGGGTCATGCGGCTTATATTCAACGGCAAGGTGTCGCTGAGCAGGCGCAGGCTGGCGTCGGTGTCGCGCAGGGAAAATGCCCCCGATACACGCAACGCAGCGACATCCGGATGGCAGCGCAACATGCCCGGGCGATAGCGGCTCAGTTCGCTCAACAGGTCATCCAGGCGCATGTTGTTGGCCAGTAACATGCCTTTGTCCCAGGACAGGGTTTCAACGTCAAAACGTTGCGCGGCATCGAGCCGGTTGAGCCTGAAACTCTGTCGTTCGCCGGCACTGAGGGTTGTGCTTTGGCGCAGCAACTGCGGCGTGACTTCAACTTGCCCTTCGAGCACCGACACCTGGCTGGTGGCGTCTGCGGTGCGCACACAAAACCGCGTGCCCAGCGCTCGGGCCGTCCCTTGCGGGGTTTCGACGATAAAGGGCCGGGCACCAGGGTCTTTGGCGGTGCTGACCAGCATCTCGCCATTAAGCAGCAGGATCCGTCGTTCGTGTGGGTTGAAGGCAATGTTCACCGCGCTGTCGGTGTTGAGCAGCAACTGGCTGCCATCGGGCAGTTGCAGGTTTTTCTGCTCGCCCACGGCGGTGCGCTGATCGGCGGTCCATTGCTCCCAGGGCAGGTGCTGCGAAGCGATGCCCAGCGGTCCGGCCATCAACAGCAAGCCCAGGCGAGTGAGGGTCTGTCGGCGACTCAGGCCATCCTTGCGTGAAGCCCGTTGCAGGGTTTGCATGGCGATGTTGGCCGGCACTCCACGAAAATCCCCGAGCAGCACTTCGGCCCTTTGCCAGGCCTGGGCATGTTCGGCACTGCGGCTGCGCCATTGGGCGATGGCCTGGTGATCGGCGGGGGTTGCCGTGCCGGAATGCAATTGCACCAGCCAGTCGGCGGCTTCGCCAAGAATCTGCGGATTGATCATCGACGAATTCATCAGGCGACACTCAGGCAGGCAATGAACGCCGTGCGCATGTGGCGTTTGACGGTGATCAACGAGACGTTCAAACGGGTGGCGATCTGCGCGTACGTCAGGCCCTCGATCTGCGACAGCAAAAACGTCTCGCGGGTAACGGCGGGCAGTTCACGAAGCAATGCTTCGATGCGCCACAGGGTCTCGAGGATCAGCAGACGGGTTTCCGGCGACGGCACTTCGGCCATCGGCAGATGCGCGATGGTGTCCAGATAAGCGCGCTCGATGTCCTGGCGTCGCCAGCGATCGATCACCAGGCCTTTGGCAATGTGCGTCAGCAAGGCTCGCGGTTCGCTGCCCAGCGGTTTCACCACCTGACGCGTCAACAAGCGCAGGAACGTGTCGTGGGCCAGGTCGGCCGCATCGCATCGGTTGCCCAGTTTGCGATGCAGCCAACCCTGCAGCCAACCGTGATGTTCGCTGTAAAGAGTGTGGACTTGCTGGTTCAGAGGCTGATCGGCGGACGACATGGCGGGCAGATACTCAACTCGGGCGTCCTGCGTGAGTGCAATTAAGAATTGATCGCATTCTAGTGGGGCGGACCGAGTGATGGCAATTCACATTTCGCACTTTCTTTCAGGGCTGCCCCAGTGGCCTCCTCGACTTCTCGAATATTGGCTATTTGTACAAAACGCTCGCGGGACTAACTTAGCTCCACACCCATTTGCCCTGGAGCACGCCATGCAATCGCGCATCGATTTTTACACCGCTAGCCCTGACGCCCTCAAAGCCATGATCGCCCTGGAAACTGCGGTCTCCAAACTGCCACTGGAAAAGAACCTGATCGAACTGGTCAAGTTGCGCGCCTCGCAAATCAACGGCTGCGCCTTCTGCATCGACATGCACACCGCTGACGCGATCAAGGGCGGCGAAACCCCGCGTCGTTTGTTCGCAGTAACGGCCTGGCGTGAAGCGCCTTTCTTCACCGAGCGTGAACGCGCAGCCCTGTTGTGGACCGAATCCCTGACCCAGCTCAGCCTGACCCACGCTCCGGACGAAGACTACGAGGTGGTCGCGGCGCAGTTCAGCCCCAAGGAAATGGTCGACCTGACCGTCGCCATCAGTACCATCAACAGCTGGAACCGCCTGGCGGTAGGCTTTCGCAAAACCCCTCAGGCCTGATTGTCAGCAACAGTGCCGAGCCTCAATGGGCATCGGCACTCGGCGCGGCCGGTGGTTGCACCTTGCGCATCAAGGGCACCATGGCCGTGGCGATGATGAAGCAGACCATGATCATCAGAAACGCGTCGCCGTAGGTTTGCGTCTGCGCTTCGCGGTAGGTCAGCAGCCAGAGTTGACGCAGGCTGGCCGTCACCCCGACATCGCCGCTCTGGCCCAGAGCGGCGAAGTTGGTGCCGACCTGGGACAACCACTGGTTGAGGGCTTCGTTGGTGCTGTTGAGGTTTTCCGCCAGCCGGGTGAAGTGCAGGTTGGTGCGGTCATTGAGAATGGTCGCGCACGCGGCGATGCCGATGGCGCCGCCCAGATTACGCATCAAATTGAACAAGCCCGACGCATGCTTGAGCCGCGCCGGTGCCAACCCGCCCA
This sequence comes from Pseudomonas azerbaijanoccidentalis, assembly GCF_019145495.1. GTDB lineage: Bacteria > Pseudomonadota > Gammaproteobacteria > Pseudomonadales > Pseudomonadaceae > Aquipseudomonas > Aquipseudomonas azerbaijanoccidentalis. Next base: position 451,704 of record NZ_JAHSTU010000003.1, read on the forward strand.
GGGTCAGCGTCACCGCCGGTGGCACTGCCAATTGTTGGGCAATCCCGCGCAGGGCTTGCGGCAGCATCAACTCCTTGGCCCCCCAGTCGTGGGTGATCGGGCTGAAATCCCACATCGATAACGCAAACAGCCCAAGGCCGGTCATCATGATCCAGCGCAGGTCGACGCGGTTGGCCAGAAAGGCGTACAGCGGAATCGCCATGATCTGGAACACGCCCGTGGAGAAAACCGCCAGGCCAATGTCCAGCGCGCCATAACCGCGTACCCGACCGAGGAACAACGGTGTCAGGTAAATCGTCGCGAACAGGCCGATGCCGGTAACGAACGAGAAGAAGCAACCGAGGGCGAAGTTGCGATCCTTCAAGGCGCGCAGGTCGACAATCGGATTGGCCACGTGCAGCGTCCGGCCGATAAACGCCAGCCCCGACAGGCCACTGATCCACGCCGTGGTCAGAATCGTGCTGTCGCTGAACCAGTTCCAGCGCGGGCCTTCTTCGAGGGTGTATTCCAGGCAGCCGAGAAAGAGCGCCAGAAACACCATGCTTATATAGTCGGCGCCTTTGAGCAGCGACAACTCCGGCTGATCGATCTTCACCAGCATCGGCACCGCAACCGCGACGAAAATACCCGGGACCAGGTTGATGTAAAACAGCCAGTGCCAGGACGAAATGTCGGTGATCCAGCCACCGATCACCGGCCCCAGAGTGGGTGCCAGCGACGCCACTGCGCCGATGGTGGCGGCGGCGATCACCCGTTGCTTGCCGGTGAAAAACACGAACGCCGTGGTGAACACCAGCGGGATCATCGAGCCGCCGAGAAACCCTTGCAGCGCGCGGAAGGCGATCATGCTCTGGATGTTCCAGGCGGCGCCGCAGAGCAGGCTTGTCAGGGTGAAACCTACGGCTGAGGCGCAGAACAGCCAACGCGTGGAGAACACCCGCGAAAGCCAGCCGGACAGCGGAATCACAATGATCTCCGCGATCAGGTAGCTGGTTTGCACCCAGGCCGTTTCGTCGGTGCCTGCGGAAAGCCCGCCGCCAATGTCACGCAGTGATGCCGAAACAATCTGGATGTCCAGCAGCGCAATGAACATGCCGATGCACATGCTGGCGAAGGCGAAGACTTTGGTCGCCGTGGCCATGTCCGCGGCATTGAACGGTTGCGCCGGGGCCGCGAGGGCGCGGCTCATGGCGCGCTGGCCACGGCGGACGTTTCAGGCTCCTTGCGGGTGTCGACTTCAGCGGTGACCGACAGACCTGGGCGCAGATGACCGAGCACACTGTCGGCCGGATCGAGGTGAATCCGCACCGGCACCCGTTGCACGATTTTGGTGAAGTTGCCGGTGGCGTTTTCCGGTGGCAGTACGCTGAACTGCGAGCCGCTGGCGGGCGCGAGGCTGTCCAGGTGACCGTGGAATTCCTGCCCAGATAGGACGTCGGCGTGAATGATCACTCGTTGCCCGGGCACCATGCGCGCCAGTTGATCTTCCTTGAAGTTGGCATCGACCCACAAACCACTGGAAGGCACCACCGACAGCAACTGCGAACCGGCCTGGGCATAGGCGCCAACCCGCGCCCGTCGATTGCCGATCACGCCATCCACCGGGGCTTTCAATTCGGTATAGCCGACGTTCAATTGCGCCAGGTCTCGTTCGGCCTTGGCTTGTATCAACGCGGCGCGGGCCTGCTGTTTCTGGGTGGCGATGACGTTCAGCTGTCGTTGCGCCGCCAGCAATTCAGCCTGGGCGCGATTGGTCTGCGCTTGGGCAGTCTTGAACGTGGCGTTGGCCCGTTGCGCACTTTCCACCGAGACGGCGTTGGTGCTGACCAGTTTTTTGTAGCGCGCATCGTCATCGCGCGAACGCGCGGTTTCGGCGCCGGCCGCATCAATACCAGCGCGGGCCTGTCCGATCACGGCCTGTTGCAATTGTTCGGTGGCGTCGAGGTTGGCCAACAAGGCTTCTTCAGCGGCCACCGCGCCTTCGGCCTTGGCCAGGTTGGCGCGGTAGTCACGGGAATCGAGGCGGATCAGCACGTCGCCCGCCTTGACCTTCTGATTGTCGGTCACCAGCACTTCGTCGATGTAACCGGCAACTTTCGGCCCGATCACCGTCACATCGCCGCCGATGTAAGCGTCGTCGGTTTCTTCGATGAAGCGGCCGGCAGTCCACCAGTGCGTGGCATACACACCGACCAATGCCAGCCCCACAACGCCTGCGGTCAGCAAGAGCAGGCGTTTGAGCCGAGGTGGTCTGGCGTTGGACACCGGAGCAGCCAGGTCGGGTTCAACGGTGGGCATGCTGGTCATTGAGGATTACCTGTCGGCGCAGTGTGTTTATGATGATAATAATATGACGTAGGTAATATATTGTTGCAATTGGTTTGTGCTGCCTATTGTCGGGTGAAGTGGGGGGGGCAGCGATCTCCTCTGTGTCTGGCCGTACGGTACGGCCTCGTCTTCTGGGACCTAATCTAGGGGGCGAGGGGAGAGGGCGATTGATGGAAAGCGACCAGTTGCGGCGTGAAAACATCAAGGCAAAATCAAAAGATCGCAGCCTGCGGCAGCTCCTACAAGTGCCGCGGGCGCTGCAAACTCTGGGTCTGCATCAGCCAATGTAGGAGCTGCCGCAGGCTGCGATCTTTTGATCCTGAAAATGGAAACATGCAATAAAAAGGGCGCCGTAGGGCGCCCGTTGTCGTTTGGCCTGTGACCTATGCCGAAAGCTGTGCCTGCAATCGTCGTCCAACGATATCCAGCAAATCACAGCCGTCTCGCAATGAAGTCACAAGCACTCGCGCTAGTTCGCTGTGAACGCTTTCGCTGAATGCAAAAGCCTCCAACAGTTGAGTTGCCGTGCGAATGCGGTAGGCCGCGGTTTCATGCAATACGTCCAGTGGTGCTTCGGTGTCGATCAGCAACGACGCAATGGGGCAGTCGATGCCAGTGATGGGCATGTATCGATCCATGACAAAAATACCTCCTTGGAAAAAGAACGGGCCACTGTGCGTTAGCTACTGGATGGAGGCTCTGGCAAACCGCTGGGTGGGTCGAGGTTGTCCAGTGCCCGATTGACCAGCAATTCGCCCAGCACTGCCAGTTGCTGAATGGCCAGCGTCACGTTGCGTCGCGAGCCCTCCAACTCGCACGCAAGATCGGTGGCCATGACATTCAGGGATGCGAGGGTTTCACAGGCGTGACAGAGCAAGGACTCCGTATCGATATTCGGAATGATGGTAAAGACACGGCTGACAGGATCGGGGCGGTTCGGGTTACGCAGACGCGCACTGACCAGAGGTTCGGTGATGTCAGAGAGCTTCGATATATCGATGGATTCTGCATCAGGAGTTTGCGGAGATTTAGGGGATGTCTTTTTCATATGGGAGTTCCTAGCAACGTTAAAGATGTGCCCGTCTAATGCCGTCAAAGAAATTGATTGATGGCATTGGTTGAGTCGGCGGGTTGCCAGATTTATTACCAGAAAATTCCTAATAATTAATCAAAATATTGAACATCTGTGTAATTAAATGATTCATGTTTAGTTGCTTCACAATCTACTGCTATTTTTCTGTAGGTTGATTCGCCAGATAGATTTCTAATCTTTGTGAGAAAAGTCTCGAAATTAAGTAGGTGTAGGTTGTAGGAATTTACTCTGAAGCACCAGGATTTGACGATTGTTTGATGAGGTTGCAATATTGTTCTCTGCATCATGATCGGCGGAGGTAGGATGTTTTTCTCGAAAATAGCTTTGCAGATATTCTGCTAAAGTAGCGGAGTGGTAATTGGATGATGCACAAAAAGGAAAAAACAGAAAGGCTGAAAAGTAATATAAAGTATCTGATAAAAAGTCGTGGAGAGACACAGTTGTCATTGTGTAACTCCAGTGGATTAACGCGGACGACTATCTATAATATTTTAGAAGGAAGGGTGGTTAATGTTCAGCAATCGACCATTCGGAAGATTTCAGATTTCTTTGGCGTGTCTTATCAAGAGATAGAGGTCATTGATTTTGAAGAAAGAGAAATCATAGAGGCTAGTGTCTCGCCCGAAGGCAATATGAATCCGGCTGCAGTGCCTATTATTAGAGAGGGTCTTCTTTTTCAGAGTCTCGACAAGAGAGTGGGGGAGTTGGCAGCAACTTATCCTCTTACGTATTACTTTGGTACTGCCTGTAACCTGATCGGCGTGCTTTTGGAAAATGAAATTAGCGGTGTGAATGAACCGGGAGACCTATTGATCGTAAACAAAGGAATGCTGTACGGAGACGGAGAAAAACTGGTGTACGACAAGAAAACAAAGAAGCTATTGATCGTCAGTGCAGATTATTTTGACCCCGATGCGGTTTGCATTGTGGGTGAAATAATAGAGGAAAGATTCAATGGCTAGCGATTCGGATAATAGTAAATTCAAGCTTTTGGGGTTTGAGAATAAAAAGTCACTTGCAGTCATTATGGTTGTCTCGACAGGAAAGGTTGTCAAGGTCAAGCTGCGTGATTTGTTGAAGAGTGAAGTTATGGATGACTTTAGTAAGGTGGAAGTGAAGGATGTTTACAGGAAGTTTTATTCTGGGGGCGGTGCAATAACGGCCTATGAGATCAGTGATCGCCATGAAAGGTCCTGGATGGCTTATGTTGTTCTTAATCTATTGTTGTTCGCTCTCTATATTTTTACCAATGTTGCGGCGGCGAAGCTGATTTATCTTGAATATTTTGATGTTGTGGTTACTCCAGGGGTGTTTCTCTATCCTCTGACATTTTTGATCGTCGACCTTTTGAATGAGTCCTATGGTCTTAGGTTGGCGAGGAGGGCTATATACTTTGCCTTCGCGAGCAATGCTTTTATTCTTGTTTTGCTGAGCGTTACTGGATATCTTCCCGGGTTGCCTGGCTGGAAGCTTGATGCACCCTATAGTGCCGTAATCAGTCATGTCTCATCTGCGTTGGTGGCCTCATCTATTTCTTTTCTATTTTCTGAGTACGTGAATTCATACCTGCTTTGTAGAATCAAAGAGCTTACAAATTCGAGATTCCTGTTTTTACGGGTGTTCTTCAGTACTTTTTTTGCAGTGATAATAGACAGCTTCATTTTTTGTTTTATAGCGTTTTACGGCACGATGGAAAACGGCGATATCCTGAAGATAGTTTATATACAGATAGCGATAAAAATGTGTTTTGCTGTTTTCAATGTGCTTCCGGCCTATGGAGCAAGGTCGTTGTTCAAGAAATATGTGGTTGGGGGGCAGGCGGTATAAGTGGGATGTCTGAAATGAGGTGTATTTCTTTGTTTTTTTGACAGCCAGAGATCCTGCAATCTCTGAGTCGATATGACTGCTGCGTTGTCGTTATGACTATTTTGTAGCGTTGTCATTATGACATTTGATGTTATTAACTTATTGATATGCATTGATTTAATAATTGGCATGCTTCGTGAATCGCTTAAGGCATCGCAACCGAAGCAGGAAATCACCATGCCCCGTTCCATCCCCTTCAGCTTTACCCTCTGCCTGTTGTTCTCTCCCCTCTGCATGGCCGATCAAGTGGTCCGCGAAGTGCCCGACACCACTGCTGGCAAAGGTTTTGGTGCGCTGACCGGTTTGATGGTCGGCGCAGTCGGCGGGCCGGTGGGGGCGTTGATTGGTGCGGGGGCTGGTTTCTTTGCCGGGGGTGCGGTGCAGGAGTCGGCCGGCCTTACCGAGACCGCGTACGAAGTCAAAGACAGCCAGGGTGAAGTCAGCACCGTGCGTTCGCCCAATGCCCGCTTTGAGCCGGGCCAGTCAGTGACGCGCAAAGGTCCGCGATTGGTGCCTCAGGACAGCTGAGCTGCCGGCGGACAATCGCGTGCACACACACAACTGTATTGAAGATTTGCCGTGTTGGCGGGCGGACGAGCCGCATCTCGTCTGTCGTTTTTTTCAGGCAAAAAAAGGCCGCTGATCTGTTCGATCAGCGGCCTTCGTCATTGCTTAGACGCGTTCAAAAATCGCCGCAATCCCTTGGCCACCACCGATGCACATGGTCACTAGCGCGTAACGGCCGCCGGTGCGATGCAGTTCGTGGATGGCTTTGGTGGCAATGATTGCGCCGGTCGCGCCGACCGGGTGACCCAGGGCGATGCCCGAACCGTTCGGGTTGACCTTGGCCGGGTCGAGGTCCAGTTCCTGGCTGACTGCGCAGGCTTGGGCAGCGAAAGCGATGTTGGCTTCGATCACGTCGAGGTCGGCGACAGTCAGGCCGGCGCGTTTGAGCGCCAGGCGCGTAGCGGGGATCGGACCCAAGCCCATCAGTTCCGGCTCGACGCCGGCGTGGGCATAGCTGACCAGGCGGGCGAGTGGTTTCAAGTTGTTGACCTGCACCGCGGTGCCAGTGGCCATGACCAGCGCGGCGGCGCCGTCGTTGAGGCCCGAAGCGTTGCCGGCGGTGACCGAACCGTCCTTCTTGAACGCAGGCTTCATACCGGCCAGTTGTTCCAGGGAGGTGGCGCGTGGGTGCTCGTCGACGTTGAACAGCTTGGTGCCCTTGCGATCCTGGATTTCCACCGTGGCGATCTGTTCGCTGAAGTAGCCGTTGGCGATCGCATGGGCGGCGCGTTTCTGGTCTTCAAAGGCCAGGGCGTCCTGCATTTCGCGGGTGATGCCGTTGCGCGCGGCGACGTTCTCGGCCGTGATGCCCATGTGGATGCCATGGAACGGGTCATGCAGGATGCCGAGCATGTAGTCGAAGACCTGGGCGTTGCCCATGCGCGAACCCCAGCGGGCGGACGGCATCAGGTACGGGCCGCGGCTCATGGATTCGGCGCCGGCACCGACGACGATGTCGGCATCGCCCAGCAGCAGGGTTTGCGCGGCATTGATGATCGCTTGCAGGCCCGAACCGCACAGGCGGTTGACGTTGTAGGCCGGGGTTTCCTTGGGGATGCCGGCGTTCATCGCGGCCACGCGGGAAATGTAGGCGTCACGGGTTTCCGTCGGGATCACGTTGCCCATCACCAGATGGCCGACCAGCGCCGGGTCCACGGCGGCGCGTTCCAGGGCGGCTTTCACGGCGGTGGTCGCGAGATCGGCCAGTGGCACGTCCTTGAGCGAGCCGCCGAAGGTACCGATGGCGGTACGGGCGGCGCTGACTACGTAGATTTCCGGGGTGTTCATGACTGGGCTCCTTTCGGTGGATTCTTATCTGTACTGCGATTGAGCAGGGCGTTCAAGGCTGTTTTTGCCTCATCGCTGTTGAGGCGCTGGATGAACAGCGTGTTTTCTTCGCGCAGGGTGGCTTGCAGTTCTTCCATGCCGGGCTGCTTCATCAATTGCCGGGATTGGCGCAAGGCTTGCCGGGGCATCGCCAAAAAACGCTGGGCGATCTTTTCCGCCGCGGCCAGGCATTGCTCGCCGTCATCGAAAGCTTCGTTGGCCAAACCCCACGCCACCGCCGTGTTGCCATCGAGGCTGTCGCCCAATAACAACAGGCGTGCAGCGCGGGCCTGACCGAGCAGGCGAGGCAACAGCAGGCTGGCGCCGAACTCCGGGCACAGGCCCAGGTTGACGAACGGCGTGCGCAGCTTGGCGTTGCGGGTGACCAAGACCTGGTCGCAATGCAGCAGCAGGGTGGTGCCGATGCCGATGGCTGCTCCGCAAACCGCTGCAATCAATGGCTTTTGCAGGTGCGTCACGGCGCGCATCAGGCGGAAGGCCGGGCTGTCGAGGTGGGTCGGCGGGTCTTGCAGGAAGTCCACCAGGTCGTTGCCGCTGGTAAAACAGCTGGGGCCGCCGGTCACGATGACCACGCGCACGGTGTCGTCTTCTTCAGCGGCAAACAACAGGTCGGCCAGGCGCGTGTACATGCTGTTGGTCAGCGCGTTGAGCTTGTCCGGGCGGTCGATGGTCAGCGTCAGCACGCCATCGCGATGTGTTTGTTTGATCAGGTCGGTCATGGCGGGCTCTTGCCGAGTCGGTTCACTGCGCACTTTAAGCGTCAGGCAAACCCCGCTGCTATGCCAAAACGGGTCAACCGGACTGATGCTTTTTGCCATGTCGCCCGCCCATCGGGCGCTCACACCCATTCGGGGTATGGTGCCTTCCTGCGAATCCACCAATAGTAGGGACATCCGCTCATCCAGAGCCGAACTCGCTTGATAAGGTGCATTTGCTATGGGCAAGACACTGCTTAAGGTGATTTCCAGTCTGTTTGTTGTACCGCTCACCCTGAACGCCTACGCCGCCGAGGTAAACGACAGCAACACGCTGCGGCTCTATAACTGGGCGGATTACATTGGTGAAAAGACCCTGGCCGATTTCGAAAAAGCCAGTGGCATCAAAGTCATCTACGACACCTTCGATGCCTACGAAACGGTGCAGGCCAAGTTGCTCACCGGGCATTCCGGTTATGACCTGATCGTGTTGAACGCGTCCCTCGCGCCACCGCTGATCCAGGCCAAAGTGTTCCAGCCGCTGGACAAGAAACTGCTGCCGAGCTGGACCAACCTTGACCCGAAAATCTTGCAGGACCTGCAAGGGTTCGACCCGGGCACCACCTACTCGGCGCCCTACACGTGGGGCAGCAACGGCGTCACCTTCAACGTCGACAAGATCAAGGAACGCATGCCGGACGCGCCGATCGGCTCGCTGGCGATGATTTTCGATCCGAAGATCGTCTCGAAGTTTGCCGACTGCGGCGTGACCCTGCTCGATGCACCCACCGAAGTCATTCCCATGGCCTTGACCTACCTGGGCCGCGACCCGCGTAGCGCCGCGCCGGAAGACCTGAAAGCGGCCCAGGCGTTGCTGCTGTCGGTGCGGCCGTATATCCGCAAGTTCGACTCGGTCAATTACCTGACCAGCCTGCCCAATGGCGATGTGTGCATGGCCATGACCTGGTCCGGCGATTACGCCACCGCCATGGCCCGCGCCGCAGAAGCCAAGAAAGCGATCAACCTGGCTTACTTCATTCCCAAGGAAGGCTCGCTGATCTGGTTCGACAACATGTACATCCCGGCCGACGCCCCGCACGTGGCCAACGCCCACAAGTTTCTTGAGTACTTGATGCAACCGCAGGTGATGGCCGATGTGAGCGATTACATCAACTACGCCAATAGCAATGCCGCCGCCACTCCGTTGCTCGATGCCGCGGTGCGCGACAACCCGGCGATTTACCCCGATGCACAAACCCGCGAGCGCCTGTTTCCACAGAAGACCCAGGACGCCAAGGCAATGCGGGCCATGACCCGGGTCTGGAGCACCGTCAAGAGCGGTATCTGATGGGTACGAACGTTAGTCAATTCGGTTAGAGGTTTATTTATGGCGACGCCAACACGCACCGTTTTTTCCCCTGCGGACGAGTCCCGGCTGGTCAAGGCCGACAAGGCTCACCATATGCACGGCTACCACGTGTTCGACGAGCACGCCGAACAAGGTTCGCTGAACATCGTCGCAGGCGACGGCGCCTACATCTACGACACCCAGGGCAACCGTTTCCTCGATGCGGTGGGCGGCATGTGGTGCACCAACATCGGTTTGGGCCGTGAGGAAATGGCCGAGGCCATCGCTGACCAGGTTCGTCAGCTGGCTTATTCGAATCCGTTTTCCGACATGTCGAACAACGTGGCGATTCAGCTGTGCGAGAAACTCGCCAGCCTCGCTCCCGGCGACCTCGATCATGTGTTCCTGACCACCGGTGGCTCGACCGCTGTGGACACCGCGTACCGGCTGATCCAGTACTACCAGAACTGCCGTGGCAAACCGGAAAAGAAGCACGTCATCGCGCGCTTCAACGCGTATCACGGCTCCACCACGCTGACCATGTCGATCGGCAACAAGGCTGCCGATCGGGTGCCAGAGTTCGATTACGCCAACCCACTGATCCATCACGTCTCCAATCCCAACCCGTACCGCGCACCGGACGGCATGGACGAGGCGCAGTTCCTCGAGTTTCTGGTCAAGGAGTTCGAAGACAAGATCCAGTCGATTGGCGCCGACAAGGTCGCAGGCTTTTTCGCCGAACCGGTGATGGGTTCGGGTGGGGTGATCATTCCGCCCAAGGGCTATCTCAAGCGCATGTGGGAAGTCTGCCAGCGCTACGACATTCTGTTTGTCGCCGACGAAGTGGTGACGTCTTTCGGGCGGTTGGGCAAGTTCTTCGCTTCCCTCGATGTGTTCGACGTGCAGCCCGACATTATCACCACCGCCAAGGGCCTGACCTCCGCCTACCTGCCGCTGGGCGCGTGCATTTTTTCCGACCGCATCTGGAAAGTCATTGCCGAGCCGGGCAAGGGCCGCTGCTTTACCCACGGCTTCACCTACAGCGGCCATCCGGTGTGCTGCACGGCGGCGCTGAAGAACATCGAAATCATCGAGCGGGAAAACCTGCTGGCCCATGTCGACGACGTCGGCGGGTATCTGGAGCAACGTCTGGCCACGCTGCGCGACTTGCCGCTGGTGGGTGATGTGCGCTGCCTGAAACTGATGGCGTGCGTGGAGTTTGTCGCGGATAAACGTACCAAGGCGTTGTTCGCCGACGAGGTCAATATTGGCGAGAAAATCCACGTGCGGGCACAGGCGCGGGGCTTGCTGGTGCGGCCGATCATGCACCTCAACGTCATGTCGCCACCGTTGATTCTGACTTATGCACAGGTCGATGAGATCGTCGAGATCCTGCGGGTATGCATCCTGGAAGTGGCCGCTGAGCTTGAAGCGAGCGGACAGTACGCCGGCCAATGATTTCGTCAGTCAGGCTGTTACCAAGGGCTTGCTCAGCCGCTAGACTGCGGGGCATGAGCAAACCAAACGACGATACGCTGATCGCGATGCCCTTCGGGGCATTGCACAAATGGCATGGGGGAATGCGCGAGGCATTCGCTCATATCGATGAGCCTGACGCCCTGCAACATTTGGCGTCAGCGTTGGCGCAACTGGTGTCCGTCGAGTCGATGATGATCAGCCTGGAGCGCAAGGACCGCGCACCGCAGTTGCTGCATCAGCGCGGCATCGCACAGGAATATCAGGTCTCGATTCTGCAGCGCTATTTTGCCGGGGGCTATTTGCTCGATCCGTTCTGTCTGGCGGTGGAGCAGGGGTTGGCGCAAGGCTTCTATCACCTGGAAGAAATTGCCCCGGACAGCTTCTTCGACAGTGACTATTACAAGACTTACTACCTGAATGCGGGCTGTTCGGAAGACAGCTATTACATCGTCGATACCGGCAATGACACGAAAATTTCGGTCAGCCTCTATCAGGGTTTCGGCGGTGAATGCCTGAGCGCCGATCAGCTGAATCTGCTGCGCGCCGTGGAACCCTTGGTGCGCGAGTTCATCAGTGAGTTCAGTCAGCGCGGGATGCTGCGCAGTCGCGAGATCCAGTGCGATCAAGACCAGGGCATGCGCGATGATCTCAAGCACCGGGTGCAGTCGGCGTTCGAGCATTTCGGCAGTGATTTGCTCACCGAGCGTGAGCGGCAGGTGGCGCACATGATCCTGCGCGGGCATTCGGTGAAATCCACGGCCAGCCAGATGACCATCTCACCGGAAACCGTGCGCATGCACCGCAAGAACCTGTATCTGAAACTGGAAGTGGGGTCGCAGTCTGAGTTGTTTGCGCTGTTTATCGAGTGGTTGCGCAGGCATTAACAAGCAAAAGATCGCAGCCTGCGGCAGCTCCTACACCGATCCGGTACAACCGCCATTTCGCGAATGTACCCAATCCCTTTAGGAGCTGCCGCAGGCTGCGATCTTTTGACTTTAAGGATTAGTCCTCACGCTTGACCACCAACGTCAAAATGTCATAACTCGCCACCAGTTCACCGAGCTGGTTGGTCACTTCAACATCCCACGCCACCACCCCTTGCGGGATGCCCTGTGGGCTCTTCTTGCCCTGGTCGATCTTGCGTTTGCAGGTCAGGCGCGCCTGGATGGTGTCGCCGATGCCCACCGGGTTGATGAAGCGCAAGGTGTCCAGGCCGTAGTTGGCCAGCACCGGGCCGACGCCAGGGGAGACGAACAGGCCAGCCGCCGCCGACAGCACGAAGTAACCATGGGCAATACGCTTGCCGAACTGCGATTCCTTGGCCGCAATGTCGTCGAAGTGCATGTAGAAGTGGTCGCCCGACAGGCAGCCGAAGTTCACCAGATCCGCTTCGGTGACGGTGCGACGGTGGGTCAGCAGCGATTCGCCGATCTGCAGGTCCTGGAAGTAGCGACGGAACGGATGCACCTCGGTCTCGATGACCTTGGCACCCCGCACGTACTCGCCGGTAACCGCCGCCAGCATAGTCGGCGAACCTTGCACCGCCGCGCGTTGCAGGTAGTGCTTCACCGCGCGCAGGCCGCCGAGCTCTTCACCACCGCCGGCACGACCCGGGCCTCCGTGCTTGAGTTGCGGCAGCGGCGAACCGTGACCGGTGGATTCACCGGCGGATTCACGGTCCAGCACCAGCAAGCGGCCATGCAATGCAGCGGCAACCGGAATGGCTTTGGCGGCGATTTGCGGGTCTTTGGTGATCAGGCTGGCCACGAGGCTGCCTTTGCCGCGCGCGGCCAACGCCAGTGCTTCGTCCAGATCGTCATAGGCCATCAGGGTGCTGACCGGACCGAACGCTTCGATGTCGTGGGCGCCACCTTCGGCATGCGGATCGCGGGCCTGCAACAGGGTCGGGGCGAAGAACGCACCTTTGTCGACATTGGCACCGCGCGGTTCGAAACCGTCGCGTGCACCGAACAGCATGTCGCTGCTCTGTAACAGCGCTTCCAGACGCTCGGTCACGTCTTTCTGCTGATCGTGGGACGCCAGCGCACCCATGCGCACGCCTTCCACCGACGGGTCGCCGACCACCACTTTGGCCAAGCGATCACGCAGGCGGGTAGCCACGGCATCGATGTGTTTGGCCGGCACAATGGCGCGGCGGATGGCGGTGCATTTCTGGCCGGCCTTGGTGGTCATTTCCCGGGCGACTTCCTTGATGAACAGTTCGAACTCTTCATCATCCGGGGTCACGTCCGGGGCGAGAATGGCGCAGTTCAGCGAGTCGGCTTCGGCGTTGAACGGCACCGAATTGCGGATCAGGTTCGGGTTGACCCGCAGCTTGGCCGCGGTGTCGGCGGAACCGGTGAAGGTCACCACGTCCTGGCCTTGCAGGCGGTCAAGCAGGTCGCCAGTGCCGCCGATGATCAGTTGCAGGCTACCCGCCGGCAACAGACCGGATTCATCCATCAGGCGCACCACGGCTTCAGTCAGGTAGCTGGTGGCGCTGGCCGGTTTGACGATGCATGGCATGCCCGCGAGGAAGCTCGGGGCGAACTTTTCCAGCATGCCCCAGATCGGGAAGTTGAACGCATTGATGTGCACCGCCAGGCCACCGCGAGGCACCAGGATGTGGGTGCCGGCGAAGGTGCCCATCTTGCTCAGCTGCATCGCCGGGCCTTCATGGACGACGTTGCCTGACGGCAGTTCACGTGAGCCAAGGCTGGCGTAGGTGAACAGTGTGCTGTTGCCGCCTTCGATGTCGATCCAGCTGTCGGCGCGGGTCGCACCGCTGTGGTGGGAAATCGCGTAGAGCTGTTCCTTGCGCTCGCTCAGGTACAAGGCCAGGGCCTTGAGGCGCTGGGCGCGTTGCTGGAAGTCCAGCGCCATCAAGCCACTGATGCCTTGGCGACGGCCGTGCTCGATGGCCTCGGCAAAGTCCGGGCGCTCTTCGTGGGTGCGGGCGATTTCATGGCCGTCGATGGCACTGCGCAGGACCTGCGCGCCGTGTTGGCCGATCCAGCGACCGGCGATGAAACTCTGCAGGGTAGGGGCATGCAGTGTAGGTGAGGAGGACATCACGATTGCTCCTGATTGTGAAGGGTAGTGACGCGGTCGCGGACCGCGCCTTTCGGAATTACCAAAGCGCCAGGGTGTAACCGACGATCAGCCGGTTTTCATCGAGCGCGGTCGTCAAGCCATTGCCCGAGCGGAAGGTCACGTTGCGCCAGCGCAGGCTGACGTTCTTCAACACACCGCTCTGGATGACGTAGCTGATATCGGTGTCGCGTTCCCATTCGCGCCCGTTGTCGACGGTGCCGGCTTTGACGTGGCGGCCGTCGGTGTAGCGGGTCATGAAGGTCAGGCCGGGAATGCCTTGCGCCGCGAAGTCATAGTCGTAACGCAGCTGCCAGGAATCCTCGTCGGCACGGGTGTAGGTGTTGTAGGTCACCAGGTTGACCACGTACGGATCGCCACCGTTGAGGAACGGAAAGGCGCTGTCGCCGGACAATTGCTGGTAAGTGGCGCTTACTTTGTGGGCGCCGTGGGCCAGCGTGAACATGCTGTTGAAGTTGCGGTTATCGATGCGTCCGGCGCGCTCGGCACCGTCGCCGCGACTGTCGAAATAGCGGATGTCGCTGCGCAGGTTGAAGCCGCTGCCCAGCGGTTGCGAGTGCACCAGGCCGACGAATTGCTGGCGATAGATCTGTTCAAGCTTGCCGTAGTAGTAGCTCAGGTTCAGCTGCGGGCTGAAGGCGTAGTTGCCGCCGCCAAAATCGAAGTGATCGCTGCTGGCGGCGCCGTAGCCGATGTCATCGTTGCTGGAAGAGTCGCGCAGATTGGCCTTGGTCAGACGCCCGGCGTTCACGGTCAGGCCATCGATTTCCTGGCTGGTTAGCAAGCCGCCCTTGAAGGTGGAACCCAGCAGGCGGGTGTCGTTGTAGGTCGCCACTGGCAGCAAGGGTTGCAGGGTGCCGAGTTTCAATACGCTCTTGGACACCCGTAGTTTGCCGGTCAGGCCCAGCTCGCTGTAATCGTCGTCGGGCTCGTGGCTCTGCGGGCCAAACGGCAGCAGACCGGTGCCACGGCGATCCGCGCTGGAGTCGAGTTTCAGCCCCAATTCGCCCAACGCATCCAGACCGAAACCGAAGGTGCCGTCGGTAAACCCGGATTCGACCCGCGCAGTAAAACCCTGGGCCCATTCTTCGGCCTTGGATTGCGGGGCGTTGTCCTGACGGAAATCGCGATTGATGTAGTGGTTACGCATTTCGATACGGGCCTTGCTGTCGCCAATGAAGTCGGCCATGGCGCTAGGCGCGATCATGGGCAGACTCAATGCGGCGGCCAGCGAAAACAGTGATTCGTAAGGTGCAGTACGTGCGGGTTTCATTATTTTTATTCCCTGCCAACCGATCGTTCGTCGTTTAGTGTTTGCTGGCGCTGGAGGCGCCAATGCCGGTCATCGAACGGATGAACTGCGCCAGATAACGACCGCGCTCAAGGGCTGCACGTGGCGAGGTGTCAGTGACGGAAAACAGCCATGCACTGAAGAACGCCAGGCTCATGGAAAACAGCGCCGGGTTGGAGTAGGGGAACAGCGCCTTGTCGTGATGCATCACGTTGACCCACACCGCCGGGCTCAGCACCAGCAAGACAATCGCCGAGACCAGGCCGGACAGGCTGCCGATGACGGCGCCGCGGGTGGTCAGGCCTTTCCAGTACATCGAAAGGAACAGCACCGGGAAATTCACCGACGCGGCGATGGCCAGCACCAGGCCCGAGAGGAAGGCAATGTTCTGCGACTCGAACAGCAGGCCGAGGATGATCGCGAGCACTCCGATGCACAGGGTGGCGATGCGCGATACGCGGATCTCCTGCTGTTCGGTGGCCTGACCTTTGCGCATCACGCAGGCATACAGGTCGTGGGACACCGCCGAGGCGCCGGACAAGGCCAGCCCGGCCACCACCGCCAGAATGGTGGCGAAAGCGACCGCCGAGATGAAGCCGAGGAACAGGTTGCCGCCCACGGCCTGGGCCAGGTGCACAGCGACCATGTTGCCGCCGCCGATGATCGCGCCGCTGGCATCGCGGAACGCTGGATCGGTGCCGACCATGACGATGGCGCCGAAGCCGACGATGATCAGCAGCAAGTAGAAGTAGCCGATGAAGCCGGTGGCGTAGAACACACTTTTACGCGCTTCCTTGGCATCGCTGACGGTGAAGAACCGCATCAGGATGTGCGGCAAACCGGCGGTGCCGAACATCATGCCCAGCCCTAAGGAAATCGCGTCGATCGGGTTGGACAGCAAGCCGCCAGGGGCCATGATAGCGCCGCCCTTGGCATGCACGGCCGTGGCGCCGGCAAACATTGCTTCGGTGCTGAAACCGAAATGCTTGAGCACCATGAACGCCATGAAGCTGGTGCCGAACAACAGCATCACCGCTTTGATGATCTGCACCCAGGTGGTGGCAAGCATGCCGCCGAAGGTGACGTAGAACACCATCAACACGCCGACCAGCATCACCGCATAGAGGTAGTCGATGCCGAACAGCAGTTCGATCAGTTTGCCGGCGCCGACCATCTGCGCCACCAGGTACATCAGCGCCACGGTCAAAGTGCCGAAGGCCGAAGTCAGGCGCACTGGGGTTTGTTCCAAACGATAGGAAACCACGTCGGCAAAGGTGTATTTGCCCAGGTTACGCAGGCGTTCGGCAATCAGGAACAGGATGATCGGCCAGCCGGCCAGCACGCCCAAGGCGTAGAGCAAACCGTCGTAGCCATTGAGGAACATCATCGCGGAAATGCCGAGGAACGAGGCCGCCGAGATCATGTCACCGGCAATCGCCAGGCCGTTCTGGAAACCGGTCATGCCGCCGCCAGCGGTGTAGAAATCACTGGCCGAGCGGGTGCGCAAGGCCGCCCAGCGCGTCACGCCGAGGGTGAACAACACGAACACCAGGAACATGCCGATGGCGTTCCAGTTCAGTGGGCGGGATGCGCCGTCGGCGGCCACCGCAATATCAGTCACCACCGCCAGCGGCAGCAGGAACAACGCGAGAAGACGGCTCATCGGGCGCACTCCTGCTTGAGTTTTTCATTCAGCGGGTCGATCACGTTGTTGGCGCGATAGACATAGAAACCCGTCAGCGCGAAGGCCAGGAACACGATCACCACACCCACCAGCATGCCCACGGTGGTCACACCGCCGCTCAGGGATTGGCCGAGGGTCGAAGGGGAAAAAGCCACCAGCAGCACAAAGCCGTAATAGATCACCAGCATGGCCAGGCTTAATGACCAGTACAGCTTCTGTTTGCGACGAACCAGCTGGATGAAATCCGGGTGCTGGCGGATGAGTTCTATTTCCTGGGGTGTCATGACGCGCGCTCCTTTGTTGTTTTTGTTTTGGGTGAAACGGTTGAAAAGATCGCAGCCTGCGGCAGCTCCTACACAGGCATCCGGGCAAGCACATCCCCTGTAGGAGCTGCCGAAGGCTGCGATCTTTCAGAGTTGATCGAAATCCAGCACCACTTTGTCGCTGATCGGGAAGGCTTGGCACGACAGCACGTAACCGGCTGCCACTTCGTAATCTTCCAGCGCGTGGTTGCTGTCCATTTCCACTTCGCCTTCGATGACCTTGCACTTGCAGGTCGAGCACACGCCGGCCTTGCACGAGTAGGGCAGTTCGGCGCCTTGGGCATTGCCCGCATCGAGGATGCTCTGGCTGTTACGCGGCAGGTCGAACGCAAGGGCGCGGCCGTCGCTGATGACGGTGATCTGGCTGACCGCGGAATCCACCTGACGCGCCGCCTCACGGGCTTCGCGTTTTTGCTCGCTGCCGGCGGCGGCGAACAGTTCGAAATGGATGCGCTCAGGTTGCATGCCCTTGGCCTTGAGGCTGTCGCGCACGGTTTCGGTCATTTCCTGCGGGCCGCAGATGAACGCGGCGTCGAGGGCCTTGACGTCGAGCCAGCGGCTGAACAGTTGCTCGCACTTATCGGCGTTGATCCGGCCGTTGTACAGGTCGACATCCTGCTGCTCGCGGCTGAACACGAAGATCAGGTTCAGGCGTTGCAGGTAGCGGTTCTTCAAATCTTCAAGTTGCTCACGGAATAGCGCGCCGGAGCTGGAGCGGTTGCCATACAGCAGGGTGACGCGGCTGTGGGGCTCGGTTTGCAGGGTGGTCTTGATGATCGACAGGATCGGCGTGATGCCGCTGCCCGCCGCCACGGCCAGGTAATTGCCATGGCGTGCCGGGACGAGCTCGACGCAGAAGTGCCCGGCCGGTGGCATCACTTCGAGGGTGTGCCCGGCTTTCAGGTGTTCGTTGGCAAACGCCGAGAAGCGCCCACCGGCCACGCGTTTGATGGCGACACGCAGTTCACCGTCGTTGACGCCTGTGCAGATCGAGTAAGAGCGGCGCACTTCTTCGCCGTCCATGTGCGTGCGCATCACTAGGTGCTGGCCCTGGGTGTAGTGAAAGCTGTCTTGCAGTTCTTGCGGAATCTCGAAGGCGATGGACACCGCGTCACGGGTCTCGGCGCGCACGTCCTTGATGGTCAGGCTGTGAAATTTGCTCATTGTTGTTCTCCAGCTGGGACGGCCGATTCGCCGCTCAGATGCACTTGAAATAGTCGAACGGTTCCCGGCAATCGATGCAGCGGTACAGCGCCTTGCAGGCGGTGGAGCCGAACTCGCTGAGGACCTCGGTGTGGGCGCTGCCGCATTGCGGGCACACAACGTGCGGGTTTTCGCCGAGCAGGCTGCGCTTGCTGGTGCTGCCCTCGGGCGGCGCGATACCGTAGGCGCGCAGTCGCTCGCGGCCGCCGGCGCTGATCCAGTCGGTGGTCCAGGCCGGGGTCAACTTGCGCTCAAGCTGCGGCGCCTTGAATCCGGCCAGTTCCAGCGCTTCGCGGATGTCGCTTTCGATCACTTCGGTGGCCGGGCAACCGGAGTAGGTCGGCGTAACCACCACGTGAAGGTGACCGGCCTGCCAGTCCAGGTCCCGGACGATGCCCAGGTCGACGACGCTGACCACCGGCACTTCCGGGTCCATGACCTCTGCCAGAATCGCCCACGCGTCGGCCAGGTCGGTTGGTTGAGCCGGCCGGGCACCGAGGTCGCTGGCGATCAGCTCACCAGGTTGCATCGGGGTACGCTCGTGGCAGGAACTGCATTTCGGCCAACAGGATGCCCAGGTGTTCGGTGTGCAGACCCTTGCGCGCATTCAGGTAGAAGTAGTTCGCGGCCGCAGGAACGGGCAGGGTGGCGCTGGTGAAAATCTGCTCGACCTTGGCTTGCCATTGCGCAGCCACGCTGGCGCTGTCCGGGGTGATGCCGGCGTTGCACAGGCGCTGTTCGCTGTCATCGGCCGCGATCAGTTCAATGGTGAAGCGCCAGACTTCAGGGATGGCCGCGAGCATGCGCTGGTGGCTTTCTTCAGTGCCGTCGCCCATCCGCTCGATCCACTCGCCGGAGCGGCGCAGGTGATAGGTCACTTCCTTCACGGCTTTGGCGGCGATCCAGGCAATGCGCTCGTCACTGGACTGGCTCAGGCCCTGCAACACCGGCAAGTGCCAGGCGTCATAGAGGAACTGCTTGAGCATGGTCACCGCGAAGTCGCCGTTGGGTTGTTCCACCAGCAGCAGGTTGCGATAAGCGCGCTCGTCACGGCGGAACGCCAGGTGATCGGCGTCGCGGCCGTCGGCCAGCAGTTCGGCAGCGTATTCCAGCCAGTTGCGCGCCTGACCCACTAGGTCGAGGCCGACGTTCATCAGCGCCAGTTCTTCTTCCAGCGCCGGAGCCTTGCCGCACCATTGGCACAGGCGCTGGCCCTGGATCAGGGCGCTGTCGCCGAGGCGCAGCAGGTATTCGATCAGATCGGTCTTGTTATTCATGGTCGACCTCACATGTGCCCGACTTCGGCCGGCAGCTCGTAGAAGCTGGCGTGGCGGTAGACCTTGTCGTCCGATGGATCGAACAGCGGGTCTTTTTCATCCGGCGACGACGCGGTGATCAATGCCGACGGCACTACCCACAGGCTCACGCCTTCGCTGCGACGGGTGTAGAGTTCGCGCGCGTTCTCGATGGCCATGGTGGTGTCGGCGGCATGCACGCTGCCGACGTGCTTATGGTTGAGGCCGTGCTTGCTGCGCACGAAAACTTCGAAGAGGGTCCACTCGGACATTTCAGTTACTCCACATCGATTGCTTCTGTAGGAGCTGCCGCAGGCTGCGATCTTTTGGCGGCTTCGAAACCGCTGAAGATCAAGATCAAAAGATCGCAGCCTTCGGCAGCTCCTACAGGGGGGCGGATTGCCTTATGCGGCGTTCTTGTTTTGTTTTTTGCGGGCGTGGGCGACGGCGGCCTCACGAACCCAGGCACCGTCTTCAATCGCCTTGCGGCGGGTGGCGACGCGTTCCTGGTTGCACGGACCGTTGCCTTTGAGCACTTCGTAGAATTCGCTCCACTGGATTTCGCCGAAGTCGTAATGGCCGCGCTCGGCGTTCCACTTCAGGTCCGGGTCGGGGCAGGTGCAGCCCAGCAATTCCAGTTGTGGAATGGTCTGGTCGATGAAGCGCTGGCGCAGTTCGTCGTTGCTCTGGCGCTTGATTTTCCAGGCCATCGATTGCGCGCTGTTCGGCGAGTGTTCGTCGCTTGGGCCAAACATCATCAGCGATGGCCACCACAGGCGGTTGATCGCGTCCTGGACCATGTCTTTTTGCGCTTGAGTACCGTGGCGCATCATGGTCAGGAGAATTTCGTAGCCCTGGCGCTGGTGGAAGCTCTCTTCCTTGCAGATGCGCACCATGGCCCGGGAGTAGGGGCCGTAGGAGGTGCGCTGCAATACCACCTGATTGACGATCGCCGCACCATCCACCAGCCAGCCCACCGCGCCCATGTCGGCCCAGTTCAGCGTCGGGTAATTGAAGATGCTCGAATACTTGGCCTTGCCGCTGTGCAGCTTGGCGATTTCTTCATCGCGATCGGCGCCCAGGGTTTCCATCGCGCTGTAAAGGTACAGGCCGTGGCCGGCTTCGTCCTGGATCTTGGCCATCAGTTGCAGTTTGCGTTTGAGGCTTGGCGCGCGGGTGACCCAGTTGCCTTCGGGCAGCATGCCGACGATTTCGGAGTGGGCGTGCTGGGAAATCTGCCGGATCAGGGTCTGGCGATAGGCATCTGGCATCCAGTTCTTGGCTTCGATCTTGATTTCTGAATCGATTTTTTCCTGGAAGGCGCGTTCCTGTTCGGACATCTCCGAGAGGTCCTTGATGCGCTTGACGCCTGTTTCTACGAGCTGTGCGTACATTTTTGTTCTCCCGCCTTGAATCTGTTCTGGGGCATGGAGAACTTTATAAGCGATACAGAATTTAATATCAAACACAAAATGACGTGTCGTATTTGTTTTTTGTATCGCTTTGGATGGGTGGTCGCTTTTTGGGGGCAGGATGGTCGGTGTACATATCCATTCCTGCGGTAACGGCCGCTTATGGTTTCGCCCTTACGGCGAGTCCCTTTTGGCAAACGCCCCAAAAGGAACCAAAAGGTCTCGCCCCGAACGTTCGGCCCCTCGCTAAGGCTCGGCGTTCCTTCGCTGCGGCATTCATCCGGGGGCATTGCCCTCCGGTTTGCTTCGCTGCACCTACATGCAATGTGTTCGACTGCGTCGAACGGCGCTGCGCGCCAATCCCCGGATGAACGCCTCCGCTCAGCCTTCCGAGGGGGCGGGTGGATCAAGATCAAGAGCTGCAGGCGAGCTAACGCTCGGCCTGTTGAGTGGTGAAGAGCTCAGGTGT
This sequence comes from Pseudomonas azerbaijanoccidentalis, assembly GCF_019145495.1. Lineage (GTDB taxonomy): Bacteria > Pseudomonadota > Gammaproteobacteria > Pseudomonadales > Pseudomonadaceae > Aquipseudomonas > Aquipseudomonas azerbaijanoccidentalis. Next base: position 473,215 of record NZ_JAHSTU010000003.1, read on the forward strand.
ACGCCGCTTTGCTCTTCTGTGGGAGCCAGCCTGCTGGGCGATGACGCCCTAACAGCCACCCAATCTCTCCCCGATACACCCATTCCAATTGTGGGAGCCAGCCTGCTGGCGATGGCGCCCTAACAGCCACCCAATCTCTCCCCGATACACCCATTCCAATTGTGGGAGCCAGCCTGCTGGCGATGACGCCCGGACAGCCACCCAATCCCTCCCAGATGCCCCCATTCAATCTGTAACCGCCAGCCAGCTCGCGAAAAACACCCAGGCCCCACCTACCTCCCAAAACCCAAAAAAAAGCCCCGCAAAAGCGGGGCCATAAGGGGTGCAGCAGTCATGCTTTAGAGGTCATGCCTTCGGACGTTTATCCAACACGTGGCAAGCCTTGCCCTCCGACCGCTTGATCGAATGAAACGGCTGCAAAACGATTCGTGAACTGATCCCGATGTACGTCTTGATGTGCTTGCTCAACTCCCCGCAAACAGCCTTTTGCTGTTCATCGGTCAGGTGCTGGTGCTCGGCCTTGAGCTCGACATGCACATCAACGCTGTCCAGGTTGCCATTGCGATACAGATGGATCTCGTAGCACTCGGCAAGTTGTTTAACTTTGAGCACCTGCTCTTCGATCTGTGTCGGGAACACGTTGACGCCGCGGATGATCAGCATGTCGTCGCTGCGCCCGGTGATCTTGTCGATGCGGCGCATCGGGCGTGCGGTGCCCGGCAGCAGGCGGGTCAGGTCGCGGGTGCGGTAGCGGATCATTGGCAGGGCTTCTTTGCTCAATGAGGTGAACACCAGTTCGCCCATCTGCCCGTCCGGCAGCACTTCGCCGGTGACCGGGTCGATGATTTCCGGGTAGAAGTGGTCTTCCCAGATGGTCGGGCCATCCTTGGTTTCGGCGCATTCCATGGCGACACCTGGCCCCATGATTTCCGACAGACCGTAGATGTCCAGGGCAGTGATGCCCAGGCGTGCCTCGATGGCGCTACGTAGTTCGGCGGTCCACGGCTCGGCGCCGAAGATGCCCAGGCGCAGGGCCAGTTTGTGCGGGTCGATGCCCTGGCGCTCGATTTCGTCGGCGATGTTGAGCATGTAGGACGGCGTGACCATGATGATGTCCGGCTGGAAATCCTTGATCAACTGCACTTGTTTTTCGGTCTGGCCGCCAGACATCGGGATCACCGTACAACCCAGGCGTTCGGCGCCGTAGTGCGCGCCGAGGCCGCCGGTGAACAGGCCGTAGCCATAGGAAATGTGCACTTTGTCGCCACGACGGCCACCGGCGGCGCGGATCGAGCGTGCGACCACGTTGGCCCAGGTGTCGATGTCGTTCTGGGTGTAGCCGACGACGGTCGGTTTGCCGGTGGTGCCGCTGGACGCGTGCAGGCGCACGATGTCGTTCATCGGCACGGCAAACATGCCATACGGGTAGTTGTCGCGCAGGTCGGACTTGGTGGTGAAAGGGAATTTCGCCAGATCGTCGAGGGACTTGATGTCGTCCGGGTGCACGCCCAGCGCATCGAAGCGCTGACGGTACAGCGGCACGTTGTTGTAGGCGTGATTCAGGCTCCAGCGCAGGCGCTCCAGTTGATGCTGGCGCAGTTCGTCGACGCTGGCGGTTTCCAGCGGGTCCAGCACAGGATTCAACACGGCTTGGGCAATTGGCATGTTCATGTGTTCACTCGAATTGTTTTTGTGTTCCAGCCCCCGCACGCAGGGGCTTTGAGTGCATGCCCCAAGGATACCTCTCGGCTCCTCGGGAATCGCGATTCTTTAGTGGGATAGACGTTCGATGATCAACGCGATCCCCTGGCCGACACCGATGCACATGGTGCACAGGGCGTAGCGGCCGTTACGTTCTTCCAGTTCGTGCAGGGCGGTGGTGACCAGGCGTGCACCACTCATGCCCAACGGATGGCCGAGGGCGATGGCGCCGCCGTTCGGGTTGACCCGTGGGTCGGTGTCGCTCAGGCCCAGTTCGCGCAACACCGCCAGGCCCTGGGCGGCGAAGGCTTCGTTGAGTTCGATCACGTCCATGTCGGCCAGGCTCAGGTTGGCCACTTCCAGCACTTTGCGCGTGGCCGGGACCGGGCCGATGCCCATGATCCGTGGTTCGACGCCAGCGGTGGCCATTGCCACAACGCGGCCGCGGGCGGTCAGGCCGTGGCGTTTGGCGACTTCCGGGCTGGCCAGCAACAGGGCGCAAGCACCGTCGTTGACCCCGGAGGCGTTGCCGGCGGTGATGCTGCCGCCTTCGCGGAACGGCGTGCCGAGTTTGGCCAGCTGTTCAAGGGTGGTGTCGCCGCGAGGGTGTTCGTCGTGCTCGACCACTTTGGCCGGGCCTTTGCGCTGGGGAATTTCCACCGCGACGATTTCCTTGGCCAGGCGCCCATTGGCCTGGGCGGCCGCTGCACGCTGCTGGCTGCGCAGGGCAAAGGCATCCTGGTCGGCGCGGGAAATGTTGAATTGTTCGGCGACGTTCTCCGCCGTTTCCGGCATGGAATCGATACCGTAAGCCTTTTTCATCAGCGGATTAACGAAGCGCCAGCCGATGGTGGTGTCGAAAATCTCCGCCGAGCGGGAAAACGCCTGTTCAGCCTTGCCCATCACCAAAGGTGCGCGGGACATGGATTCGACGCCGCCGACCAGCATCAGCCCGGTTTCGCCACTGCGAATGGCGCGGGCGGCGGTGCCGATGGCATCCAGCCCGGAACCGCAGAGGCGATTGAGGGTGGTGCCCGGCACGCTCACCGGCAACCCGGCCAGCAGCGCCGACATGCGTGCGACGTTGCGGTTGTCTTCACCGGCCTGGTTGGCGCAGCCGTAGATCACGTCGTCGACTGTGCTCCAGTCGACTTGCGGGTGACGGCGCAGCAGTTCGCGCAGCGGCACCGCGCCGAGGTCGTCGGCGCGCACGCCGCTCAGCACGCCGGCGTAACGGCCAATCGGGGTTCGGACGGCGTCGATGATCAGTGCATCATTCATTCGGGTTCTCCTGCGTCAGCACCGGGCCGCGCACTTTGTAGGATTTGCCATGGAACAGGGCGATCAACTGGCCCTGCTGGTTTTCAATGCGTACGTCGTAGTTGCCGGTGCGCCCGGAACGGCTCTGCTCGGTGCAGTCAGCATTCAGCGTGTCACCCAGGCGTGCCGGGGCGATGTAGTCGATGCTGCAACCGATGGCCACGGTGGCTTCGTTGTAGCTGTTGCAGGCAAAGGCGAACGCCGAATCGGCGAGGGCGAACAAGTAGCCGCCGTGGCACGTGCCGTGGCCCTGCAGCATGTCGGCGCGCACGGTCATGCCGACGCGGGCGCAACCGGGGCCGGCCGAGAGCAGGCGCATGCCCATTGCCTGGCTGGCGGCGTCACGCTGGAACAGGGACTGGGCGCATTCGCTGGCCAGCGTCATCGCTTCGTGGTTAGTCATGGAAGTGTCTCCCTTCGGCAACGCGACGGCGCAGCAACAGCGACGGCCGGTAGCGTTCTTCGCCATAACTGGTTTGCAGGTTTTCCAGGGTTTTCAGGATGTGCGACAGGCCAATGGCATCGGCCCAGGCCAGCGGCCCTTGCGGATAATTGACCCCGGCGCGCATGGCCAGATCGATGTCGGCGGACGAGGCAACGCCTTGCAGTAGGGCGTCGGCGGCTTCGTTGGCAAGCATGGCCACGGTGCGCAGGACGGCGAGGGCCGGGCTGTCGCTGAGCAGGCTGACCTTGAGGCCGGCCCGCTGCAGCAGGGCAACGCCTTGTTCGAGCGCTAGCGGATCAATGCCCGCCGCATGGCTGATGGCGATGCGTTTGGCACTGCTGTAATCGAACGCCAGATCCAGCAGGATCAAGTTGCGCAGCCCGTCTTCACGAGCCCGCTGACAGGCCATGCGCCCGTCGCTCAAGGCCAGTACGGCATCACCGACCCGCAGCAAACCCTGACCGTCACGCCGGATGATCTCGACGCCTTGTTCATGCAGGCGAGCGAGCAAACCTTGAGCGATACCGAGGTCACCTTCCACGGCACACACCTCGACCGTCACAGCGCTGCTGGTTTCAGCAGCGAGCGGTCGTTCCGCGCCTTGGGCATAGCTGTAGAAACCCCGACCGCTTTTACGCCCCAAACGCCCGCCATCCACCAGCTCTTTCTGGATCAGCGACGGCAGGAAACGCGTGTCCTGGTAATAGGCGTCGAACACCGAGCAGGTCACGGCGTAGTTGACGTCGTGGCCGATCAGGTCCGTCAGTTCGAACGCGCCCATGGCAAAGCCGCCGGCCTCGCGCATCAACGCATCGAGCGTCGGGCAATCGGCAGCGCCTTCCTGCAGCAGGCGCAGGCTCTCGGCATAGAACGGCCGCGCCACGCGGTTGACGATGAAGCCCGGTGTGGAGCGGGTATGCACCGGTTTTTTGCCCCAGGCCTTGGCGGTGTCGTACAGACACTCGGCGAGTGCCGGATCGCTGGCCAGGCCGGAGACGATTTCCACCAGCGCCATCACCGGTGCCGGGTTGAAGAAGTGCAGGCCGAGCAGGCGCTCTGGATGCTCAAGCTGTGCGGCGATGCTGGTGATCGACAGCGACGAGGTGTTGCTGGCGAGGATGCAATGCTTGCCGCAAATGCCTTCGAGTTGGCGGAACAGCGCGCGCTTGACCTCAAGGTTTTCGACGATGGCCTCGATGATCAGTTCGCAATCGGCCAGCGCTTCGATGGCTTCCACCGCTTGCAGGCGAGCGATGGTTGCGCTGCGCGATTCGGCGGCCAGCTTGCCGTTCTCGACTCGCTTGCCCAGTTGCCGGTCGATGCCTTCAATGGCCTGAGTGGCAGCGCCGGGACGATTGTCCAGCAGCAGCACCGGATGACCGGCTTGCGCCGCGACCTGGGCGATACCGGCACCCATGGCCCCGGCGCCGATCACGGCGATGCGTGCGTTGGTGTTCAGTGCAGTCATGACTCAGCGCCCCTTGAACACGGGGGTGCGTTTTTCCATGAAGGCACCAACGCCTTCGCGGTAATCCTCACTGCGCCCGGCCAGGCGTTGCAGGTCGCGCTCCAGTTCGAGTTGTTCGTCGAAGCTGTTGCTCAGGCTGGCGTTGAGACTGCGTTTGATCAGCGCCAGGCCGTAGGTCGGCTGGGTCGCCAGGTGGCGAGCGAGTTTCAGTGCTTCGTCGCGCAAATCGGCATCGTCCACACACTGGTAGATCAAGCCCCATTGCTCGGCTTGTTCGGCGCTCAGGCGGTTGCCCAGCAGTGCCAAGGCCTTGGCTCGAGCCATGCCGACCAGGCGCGGCAGGGTCCAGGTGCCGCCGGAGTCGGGGATCAGGCCGATCTTGCAGAACGCCTGAATAAAGCTTGCCGAACGCGCCGCCAAAACCAGATCGCAGGCCAGCGGAATGTTGGCGCCGGCCCCTGCGGCCACGCCGTTGACCGCGCAGATCACCGGCAGCGGCAGGTCGCGCAATTGGCGGATCAGCGGGTTGTAGAACTTCTCGATGGACTCGCCAAGATCCGGCACGGCGCTGCCCGGTGCGACATTGCGATCGCTCAGATCCTGCCCGGCGCAGAAGCCGCGGCCTTCGCCGGTCAGCAGCAACACGCGCACGTCCGGGTTCTGCCGCACTTGCTTGAGCGCTTCTTTCACTTCGCCATGCATCTGGGTGTTGAAGCTGTTGAGCTGGTCCGGGCGATTGAGGCTCAGCAGGGCGACGCCGGCCTCGATGGAAAACAGGATGTGTTCGAAGTTCATGGTCTTGGCGCTCTCTTGGAGGTCGATCTGATTCGGTACGGATTACTGGCCGGTGAAGGTCGGCGTGCGCTTTTCCTGAAAGGCGGCGATGCCTTCGTCGCGGTCGCGGGTGCCGGCCAGCACGGTGAAAGCGTGGCGCTCGAAACGCAGGCCGCTGGCGAGGTCGGTGTCCATCGCCTTGAGCAACGACTCCTTGGCCAGGCGCACCGCTAGCGGTGCCTTGGCAGCGATGTTGCGGGCGACTTGCAGGGCGCGCTCGACGGTGAATTCCGGTTGCGTGACTTCGCTGACCAGGCCCGCACGCTGGGCCTGGCGAGCGTCAATCGGCTCGCCGGTCAGGACCATTTGCATGGCCATGGATTTGCCGACGGCGCGCAGCAGGCGCTGGGTGCCACCGGCGCCGGGCATGATCCCGAGGTTGATTTCCGGCTGGCCGAAGCGGGCGTCTTCACCGGCAATGATGATGTCGGCGTGCATCGCCAGTTCACAGCCACCGCCGAGGGCGAAGCCGTTGACTGCGGCGATCAGCGGTTTGCTGAAGCGAGTGATGGCTTGCCAGGACGCCTGGCGCGGATCGTCGAGGATGCCGACCAGGTCGCGCTCGGCCATTTCCTTGATGTCGGCACCGGCGGCGAAGGCCTTGCGGCTGCCGGTGAGGACCACGGCGCGGGTGTCGGGATCGGCTTGGGCGATGCGCAGTTCCTCGGCCAGTTCACCCAGCAGCTCGGTGTTCAAGGCATTCAATGCTTGCGGGCGCTGCAGGGTAATCAGGCGGACGCTAGGCTCGATCAACTCGACGGCAAGGGTTAGAGGCATGGCAGATGCTCTCACGGTGCACGCTCGGCAAGGTGCCGGCTCGTTATTGGATCGGCCGCAGGGGCCGGTTTTGCCCAAGTATAGCTATAACGTGATACGTAAATGCAATACTGAATTAGATTTAATGTGTCTTATTGGTGGTAGGTTGGATTTGTTTTGTGTGTGGGGTCGAGCAACTTGTAATGGGTTCTAACCCTATTTTATTGGGTTTATGGCTGATTTTTCGGCCTCGCGGGCATTCGTCGGAAAGGCGTCTGTCAAGTGATACGCTTTTTTGTCTTTGTGATTGCAAAAATGATGTGATACAAAATGAGCCACTATTTGCATCGCTTTGTGAAGGACACCTTCCATGACCTGCTACAGCCTTGATGGCTTGACCCCGGTAGTTGACCCGAGCGCGTATGTGCACCCGTCTGCCGTATTGATTGGTGACGTGATCATCGGCCCGCATTGTTATGTCGGCCCGTTGGCCAGCCTGCGCGGCGATTTCGGGCGCATCGTGCTGGAAGAGGGCGCCAATCTGCAGGACACCTGCGTGATGCATGGCTTCCCGGACAGCGACACCGTGGTCGAACGCAACGGACACATCGGCCATGGCGCCGTACTGCACGGTTGCCGCATCGGCGCTGACGCGTTGGTGGGCATGAATGCGGTGGTGATGGATAACGCCCGGATCGGCCCGCGCTCTTTCGTTTCGGCGGCGGCGTTCGTCAAGGCCGGGTTCGAGTGCCCGGAGCAGTCGCTGGTGATGGGTGCACCGGCCAGCGTCAAGCGCAGCCTCAGCGATCAGGAAGTGGCGTGGAAACAGGCGGGGACCCGCGAGTATCAGCAACTGGCCCAGCGGTGCCTTGAGCAGATGCAGGTGTGCGAACCGTTGAGCGAACCGGAGCCGGATCGCCCACGGATCAGCGACAGCGGGTTGCGGCCCAAGGGCAGTAGCGCATGAACACCACCCCTGTAGGAGCTGCCGAAGGCTGCGATCTTTTGATCTTGATCTTTCAAAAAACAAAATCAAAAGATCGCAGCCTTCGGCAGCTCCTACGGAGTTTCGGTATATTCCTTTTCTTTTTTCGCTCGGTACGCCCATGTCGTCCCTGACACCCTTGAACCACCTGATTACGCGCTTCCAGGAGCAGACGCCGATTCGCGCCAGTTCCCTGATCATCACCTTGTACGGTGATGCCATCGAGCCCCATGGCGGCACCGTGTGGCTGGGCAGCCTGATTCAATTACTCGAACCGATCGGCATCAATGAACGGCTGATCCGCACTTCGATTTTCCGTTTGACCAAGGAAGGCTGGCTGACCGCCGAGAAAGTCGGTCGCCGCAGCTATTACAGCTTGACCGGCACCGGTCGCCGGCGTTTCGACAAGGCCTTCAAGCGGGTCTACAGCACCACGATGCCCGCGTGGGATGGTTCCTGGTGCCTGGTGATGCTCTCGCAACTGACCCAGGACAAGCGCAAACAAGTGCGCGAAGAGTTGGAATGGCAAGGTTTTGGTGCGATTTCGCCGATGGTCCTGGCGTGCCCGCGCAGCGATCGCTCGGATGTCAACGCAACCTTGCTCGACCTCGGTGCACAGGAAGACACCATCGTCTTCGAAACCACCGCCCAGGATGTGCTGGCCTCCAAGGCCCTGCGCCTGCAAGTGCGCGAGAGTTGGAACATCGAGGAACTGGCGACTCACTACAGCGAGTTCATCCAATTGTTCCGACCGCTCTGGCAAGCGCTTCGCGAGCAGGAAAACCTGCAACCGGCCGATTGCTTTCTGGCGCGGATCCTGCTTATTCACGAGTACCGCAAATTGCTGCTGCGTGACCCGCAACTGCCGGACGAATTGTTGCCCGGTGATTGGGAAGGGCGTGCGGCCCGGCAGTTGTGCCGCAATATTTACCGTTTGATTTACGCCAAGGCTGAACAGTGGCTGAACAGCGCACTGGAGACGGCCGATGGTCCGTTGCCCGATGTCGGTGAAAGCTTCTATCGACGTTTTGGCGGACTGAAGTAGCACGTCATTGTTCAGGGAGTGGTGCGGTTCAGGAGACTTGAAGCATCCCGATGTCGTGTGGATTGGCGTAGACAATAAAAATAAGCCTGCGTGAGGCCTGACATGATTTCTACAACCGCACAGCGCCAGGATGGGTTCGATCAGTGGATCCATCAGATCAACCAGATCTGCGGCGCCTTCAACGCACAACCCCTGGGCAGCGACTTTGCCGGGCAGATCCGCGAGTACCGCAGCGATGCCCTCAAGCTCAGCTTCGTCGATGCCTGCCAGGCGCGGCTTTACCGCACGCCACAACAGGTGGCGGCGGGCGAGGACGGCAAGTACTTCGCGGTGTTCCAGCTCGATGGCACGGCGGGCATGGCCCAGGGCGACGACAAGGTGCTGTTGTCCGCCGGCGACATCACACTGATCGATGCTTCGCGCCCCAGCGACTTCACCTACAGCGAAAACTCCCGGCAGTTGTCGCTGATCCTGCCTTATCAACTGGTGGAGCAAACCCTGCGTTTCAACCAGGTCAAATGCGGCCACCGGATTGCCGCCACTTCACCGATCGCCATGCTGTCGCACCGGCTGATCCTCGATGCCACGCGTCAACAGCACCTGACCCGGCAAGAAAGTGAAGCGACCCTGGAAGCGATTGTCAGCCTGTTGCGCCCTGTCATCAGCCAGACCGACGATTGCACCGACCCGCACGAGCGCATCTTCCGCAAGACCTTGAGTTTCATCGACGCGAACATTCGTTCCGAAGAACTGTGCCCGGAATGGCTGGCGCGGGAAGTCGGCATGTCGACCCGCGGCCTGTACCGGATGTTTGCCAAGAAAGGCCTGGTGGTGGCGCGCTACATCAAGAACCGCCGGCTGGACTTGTGCGCCGAATCCTTGCGCCAATCGGGCAAGGAACAGAAGTTGTCGGTGCTGGGGTATTCGTGGGGGTTTTCCGATTCGAGCTACTTCTCCACGGCGTTCAAATCGCGCTTCGGCATTGCGCCGGGGGAGTATCGCAAGCAGTACGCGTGAAGCTCAAAAAGATCGCAGCCTTCGGCAGCTCCTACAGGATCGGGTTTTCACACCGTCAATGTAGGAGCTGCCGAAGGCTGCGATTTTTTTTGCTTACTTCGTTGAGTTGAGGTTCAACGTCGGCGTTTCACCGAAGAAGTTCCACGGTTTGAGCAGCACGTGCACCCACTCGGTCGGCATGATCGGCCACTCTTCGGCCCGTGCAATGTGGGTGGTGCCGGTGGTCAGCCAGACCACATCGTCGGTGTTCTCGATGGACTGGTTATCCTGGGTGAACTGCCCCAGCCCCGAGTCTTTGTCCGAGCGGTTCGGGTACTTGCCTTCGGGGTATTTTTCTTCCGGGTTGTATTGCGTCACCCACAGTTGCTTGTCCATGAAACTCAGGCGGTGATACAGCCATTCGTCCTTGCCGAAGTTGGCGCCCTTGGCCACCGGGTGCGTGCCGCCGGCATACGGAATCAACTGGTAGGACACCGGATTGCCAACCTTGTTTTCCTTGCTGAAGTTGGTCAGCAGGCGCACGGTCGACGGGTCGAATTTCTGCGCCGCCTGTTGTTCGCTGGTGACCACTTTGGTCTCGGTCTGCATGGTACTGGTGCGCGGGCCGCCACGGTCGTTGGGCAGCACCACCGGGTTCACTTCCACCAGCGAGTTTTGCTCGCCATCCACGTCCATATCGAGGCGGAAGTTGTAGATGTGCTGGTGCGTGGTGCCGACGATGTTGTGGTCCAGCAGGGTGCCGTAGCGGGTGTCTTCCTTGGCAGTGTCTTCGTGCATGGTTTTGGACTTCACGCCCTTGACCGCTTCGATGCCGGTGGCGCCGGCGTCGATGCCGATGGTGCCGTTCTGCTGGAAGACCCAGTCGAAAATGTAGTCGTAGTTGCCCACGGTACTGATCCAGCGCACCACCAGTTCACGACGCTCGGTGCTGAGGTTGGGCTGGCCCATTTCCTGGTGTTTGTACTCCGGCCCGGCGTAGCGCTCGAACACGGCGATGGCACGTGGAATCGCGGTCGGTGCGCCGGTGTAGTCGGCGATGGTGGCGTCCAGCAACACGGCGTTTTGCGGGGCGTCTTTGCCTCGGGCGATCGGTGAAGTCAGGGTGCCCATGCCGTAGTCACCGGAATCGAGGTAAGCCTTGAAGTACCAGCCAACATCCGGGTCGCCGTAAGGCACGATCATGCCACCCAGCGAGCCTTCGTACATGATTTTGCGTTTCTTGCCCTTGTCGTCGTAAGTGACGGTGGACAGGATCGGCCCGACCCGCGAGTCGAGACGAACGTGGAAGTCCCAGTTCTGCCAGTGAATGCTGTTGCCGCTGATGGTGTAGTTCTTGCCCTCGGGCTCGATGATTTCCAGCGGTTTGACCGCCACGCCCTGGCGTCCACGGCCGTCATACGGCGTCGGTTTCATCGGCACCGGAATCAGCGCTTCGTCTTCGATCTTGATCAGTTTTTTCTGTTCCAGGTCGACAATCGCCACCAGGCCTTCAATCGGGTGCGCCCAGTAGTTACCGTCATCGACATTCAGGTAACTGACGATTTTCAGCAGTCGCTTGTCCTGCGCCAGGCCGTCCTTGCCGTCGAAATAACCGACGGTCAGTGGCGTGGCCACGACTTTTTTCACATCGGTGATACCACGCTTGGCCAAGGCTTGCGCGTATTCCGGGCTGGTCTCGACGGCGGTTTGCACGGTCGCGAAGTCATCCAGTAGCACCATGCCATGGGCGCCTTGCACCGGTTTCCAGGATTTGAGTTGTTTGCTGTCCAGATCCACCAGCGCTTCGATCACATGCTTGCCGTCCAGCACCACGATGGAGGCCTGGCGCGGCTGAGTGACGTTTTGCCCGGTGAAGATGAAGTTCCACACTTGATCCTTCGGTGGCTCCTTCACCGAGACTTCGGTGAAGCGAAAACCCGGTTTGTAATTTTCCGATTGCTTGACGATGTCCACCGCCGCCGTGATTTCAGCGGCGCTCAGCGGGTTGAGCGGGCTGGGGCGGGTTTCGACGACGAAGGTCTTGTCCAGGCCGGACTGGAAGACCTGGTTAATGAAGTCCTTGGACATGAACGCGGTATGGTTCTTGAACACCACCGGCACCGTCAGTTCGATGCGCTTGCCGTTGAGCATGGCCACTTTGCTGTCGGGCTTGACCTTGAGGTAGACCCCGTCCTTGGCAATGGTGAACAGGTTCGAATAGTCGTCCCACTTGACCGTGGCGCCAAACTCTTCCAGACCTGCTTGCAGGGGCACCATTTCAGCGTGGCCGCCGTGGGCCTGGGCATTGCCGGCCCAGAAGGGCAGGCCGAGGGCGCTCAGGGAGATGGCCAGGGCGAGCCGGGCAAGCGGTGATCGTTTGGACGAAGTTTTGGTGCTGGACATGTGTGCATTCCTGGGAAAAGCCGGTGACTGGCATGCTTGCACTTTGCTACAGACTGTCGCCGGCTGCATTGGAATTGCTGCCAGATTACTTTGGTTGCCTGCCTTTGTAGGCGCCGGCTTCTACGGGCGCAGGGCCACGTAGGCATTGCGCAGGTCGCTTGCCCAGCCATCGAGCACGCTTTTTACGTCTGCCGTGGTGATGACTTGCTGGTCGTTTTCCAGCGGCACACCCGTGCCTTTGCGCACCACTTCAGCGACCACGGTTCGGGTTTCACCGTCGAGAAACACCACTTCGGTGGCAATTTCACTGTCCTGATCGCGGATCCCGGTGGCCGTGCTGACGCCCGCTGCAACCAGGGTAATCGGCAACCATTCATAATAGCGCAGGCTTTGGGTGCTGGCCGTCACGCCGGTGATTGCCGGCCGGACGATCAGGGTTTTGGGACCTGGGGTGGTCACCACGGTCAAGACCTTTCCCAGCTCATACTGCAGCGCGGCATCGTAATACCAGGTCGTGTCGGAAAGTGTGGTTTGCGGTATGCGTTGAGTCGGCAGCCTCTTTGGGTAGAACTGGCTCGGTTCGAAATACACCTGCGTGTAACGCTCGACCTTGAGTGCCGGGCTCACCCAGCTCAGCACGGTTTGCCCGGACGATGATTGGTGTTCGGTCAAAACGCTGTAATCGGGCAAAAAACCGCTGTAGGCCTCGGGCGCGACTTTTTTGTTGCTGCACGCCGAGAGGGCAATGGTTGCGGCAGCCAATAGCGACAGCGAGAAGTGTTTTCTCATCGAGGAATTCCTGGGTGGATTGGTTAAAGAGCGCGCGTGCGGCGGGTCATCGGTCGCCCGGCAATTCTTCCGAACTGTCGATGCGCAGGCCGCCATGGGCCATGATCCATTGGGTAAATTCGGCAATGGGCACCGAGTGGACGTACTCCACCCAATGACTGGTGGCCGGGCTGTAGCGCTCGAAGTAGCGGCGCAGCACCACGTGGGTCCGATCGTCGGTCAGGCCCAGGCACGCCTGCTGGAATAGAATCGGTTCGTCGTGCCCCGGCGCGCTGGTGCGCTGATTGAGGATCACGCTGTGAGCGCTATCGCTCGCCTCGACCGGGTAGGTGCTGTTCGATCCCTGCATGGAAGACCTCATGGGTTGGAAGCCGCGCAGGGTGCCGCAGGGCGATTGCGGCCGTATGTCCGGATGATGTCCGCGGTGTAGAAATGTTGCTTGATTGAAATATATGACCCTGGCCGCGGAATGGTTTTAGATACGCTCTTTTTTCGACCCGTGGACCCCTGAACGTGAGCAGACTGCTGATCGTCGACGACGATGTGGAAATCCTGGACCTGCTGAGGAAGTTCTTTGTTCAGCATGCCTACGAGGTGGATTTGGCCACCCACGGTGAGGCCATGTGGGCGGTGATAGAAAAAAACCGGCCGGACATCATCATTCTCGACCTGATGCTGCCCGGCGAAGGAGGCCTGAGCCTGTGCCAGAAGTTGCGGGCCAGAACGAGCATCCCGATCATCATGTTGACCGCCATGGGCGAGTTGAGCGACCGCATCGTCGGCCTGGAACTGGGCGCCGATGATTACCTGACCAAGCCGTTCGACCCTCGGGAATTGCTGGCTCGCCTGCGCGCGGTGCAGCGTCGCGCGGGTGAGAACAGCCCAGGGCAAGAGCCGATGCGGCCAGTGATCACCTTTGCCGATTGGCAGCTGGATATCACCTGTCGTGAACTGCGCTCACCCCAGGGCGTGATGATTCCGTTGTCGGCGGGCGAGTTCGATTTGCTGCTGGTTTTTCTCGAACATCCACAGCGCATTCTCACTCGCGAACAATTGATCGACCTGGCACGCGGCCAGGGCTATGACGCCTATGACCGCAGCATCGATGTGCAGGTCAGCCGCCTGCGCCGCAAGATCGAGCCGGACAGCAAGCGCCCGGATCTCATTCGCACGGTGCGCAATGGCGGCTATATGTTCTCTGCCCGGGTGACCCGCTCGTGAACATTCGAATCGCCCCACGCGACACCCTCAGAAGCCGGATCGCGCTGACGATTGTTGCGGCAATGATCGCTTCGCTGGCGCTCAATGGTTTGTTCGTTCAGGTGGCCGGCACCTGGGGGCGGCCGCCCATTGAGCGCACCGGGTTGCTGGAGCAGATGGCCGCGAATGTCCGGGTGATCGAAGCGGCGCCTGCGGCGTTGCGTTCGCACTTGGCCGCCGCAGCGAGCAGTCCGATGCTGGAGGTGCGCTGGAACCCGCAGCGGTCCGATTTTCATCTGCCCTCGGGCGGGACGCCGGTGCCACCGGATGGTTCGCCGTTGCAGCAATTGCTCGGCGACAGCCCTCGCAACATTGAAGTCTTCAACCCCAGCGACTGGCCGGACGACAGCCCTCAGGCGCATTACGTCGCGCTCATTCAGTTACGCGATGGCAGCTGGTTGACGTTCACGCCCCCGGAACGCAGTTGGGGGCTGGACACAAACGTGCGGATCCCGATCATCATTGTGCTGGGGTTGATTGCAACCCTGCTGGTCGCCTGGGTTGCCACCCGTCAGCTGGCCAATCCGCTGCAACGCTTTGCCAGCGCCGCGCGGCGTTTTGGCGGTGACTTGCGCGCGCCACCGATCAAAATCGAAGGCCCCCACGAAATTCGCCAGGCCATCATCGCTTTCAATACCATGCAGGCGCAGATCCGGCACTTTCTCAGCGAGCGCACGCAAATGCTCGCGGCCATCTCCCACGACTTGCGCGCGCCCCTGACGCGGATGCGCCTGCGCAGCGAGTTCATGGACGACCTGGAGCATCAGCGCAAAATGGTGCGTGACATCGAAGAAATGCAAACGATGATCAACGCGGCGCTGGGGTTTTTCCGAGAAGAAACCCACAGGGAGACAACGACTGCTTTTGACCTCTCGGAACTGCTGCAAACGATCGTCGATGATTTCCGCGATCAAGGCATCGAGATCGGTTTTACCGGCCCGGCCCACCTGGTGTACGACGGCCGTCCGCTGGGGATCAAACGGGTGATCGTCAACCTTCTGGAGAACGCGGTGAAGTATGCCCGCCAGCCGAGCATCGAGCTGATGGGGAACGAGCATCGGGTGCGCATCGAAGTCAGCGACGAAGGCCCAGGCATTCCCGAGGCCGCGCTGGACCGGGTGTTCGACCCTTTTTACCGGCTGGAAACCTCACGCAACCGTGATACCGGTGGTGTCGGGCTTGGTTTGTCGGCGGCGCGAGCAATCGTTCGTGAGCAGGGCGGGGAGTTAACCCTAAAAAATCGCAACGGCGGGGGGCTGGTGGCGTGCCTGGAGCTGCCGGGTACGCGTCGCGCAAATGCCGGATAACGCTAGTGGAGAGGGGATGTCCGGCCGCTGAGCTGCAAATCATTGCCTTGGGTTAATAGGAAGCATTACTATTCACGCCCCCGACTCCACAGCACAGCGAAATGATCCCCAAGCTGCCCCGCAGACACGGCTTCTTCGAGCATTACGAAGAGTTGGTTGGCACCTGGACCCGTCGCCTGAGAAACCGCTCTCAGGCTGAGGATCTGGCCCACGATACCTTTGTGCGGGTGCTTGAGTCGGATTCGGCGGCGGTGGAGCAACCTCGGGCCTACCTGCACCAGACCGCACGCAACATCGCGGTGGACGGTTATCGGCGTGAGGACCGGCGGGGCGCCATGGAGTCAGAGGCGATTGATCTCAGTGTGTCGTCGACCGACGACCCGGAGCATTTCATGCATGCGATCCAATTGGCCGATTCCATCGAACGCGCGCTCACCGAACTGCCAGTCAACTGCCGCAAGGTGTTTGTCTGGCAGAAAATCGAGGGCCTGACCCAGGCTGAAATCGCCGAACGGCTGGGACTGTCCAAGAACATGGTGGAAAAGTATATGATCCGCACGCTGCGGCATCTGCGTGACCGCCTTGAAGGACTGCAACCATGAGGTGCGGTGGCTTGCGTAGGAGCTGCCGAAGGCTGCGATCTTTTGATCTTCAGCGGTCTCAAAGCAGCCAAAAGATCGCAGCCTGCGGCAGCTCCTACGCCAGGGCGCGGCGTCAATTTCCATCCCCAGCCAAACAGGAAATTCCATGATGGATACTCGTGCTTGTGCGTGCGGGCAAACAACGGTTCGCGATGACGCGGCGCGGTGGTTTGTGCGTTTGCAGGACCCCGTCGTCGATGCCGATGAGCAAGTCCGCTTCGAGGCCTGGCTGGACGAACACCCTCAACACCGTAACGAATTCGAATTGCTCCAGGGACTGTGGAAAGCCGCCGACCTGCTGCCTGCCGCGCGCCTGCAAGCGCTGTGTCAGGAGGCGCCGGCGCGCAACAAGCGTCGCCCGGTGATGCGTTATGCGGTGGCCGCCAGTGTGCTGGCGGTGGCGCTCGGGTTGGGGCTGTTCAGTGGGTTGAACCGCCCGACGCCATACACCGCCGAATTTTCCACGGCGCTCGGCGAACGTCGGCATGTGGCGTTGCCGGATGGCTCGGTGGTCGATCTGGACAGCCGCAGTCGCATTCAGGTGCACTTCGAGAAAGACCGTCGCAGCATCGAACTGGCCGAAGGCGAGGCCATGTTCAACGTCCAGCATGACACCCGCCGGCCCTTCATCGTCGACGCCGGCAGCGGCAAGGTCACGGTCACCGGCACCCGTTTCGATGTGCGCCGGGGCGTCACCGAAACCCGGGTCGTGGTGGAGCAGGGCACCGTCAAGGTGCAAGGACACGACGCCGCCGATGATGATTTCATCAGCCTCACGGCTGGCCTGGGCACGCATGTCGATGCGCATGGCAAAGTGGCGGCGGCCTATGCGGTCAATCCCGCTGAGCTGACGGCCTGGCGCAACGGCAAACTGGTGTTCAACAACGCCAGCCTGGCCGACGTCGCCGAGCAAGTCTCGCGCTATCGGGAGAAGCCGCTCAAGGTCGGCAACCCCGCCGTGGGCAATCTGCGCCTGACCAGCGTGTTCAAATCCGACAACACCGATGCACTGCTCAAGGCCCTGCCGAACATCCTTCCGGTGGCGGTGCGTACCCTCGATGACGGCAGTCAGGAAATAATTTCAAAATAAAATTCAGGTTTTTTTCGAGTTCATCGTCTTCCTGTTCAACTGCAACTGGTTTGCATTAACAAGCGCACACTCTTGCGATCCACAGGACTACGTTCGACGTGAAAACATCCACCGCTAAAAACAATAAACTCCCTTGGTTGCCGCTGGCCCTCGCGCTGGCGGTCAATGTTGCGATGCCCCAGGCTTTTGCGGCCGACGCCATTCGCATTCCGGCGCAGCCATTGGGTCAAGCCTTGAGTGAGCTGGGCCAGCAAACGTCGTTGCAGGTTTTTTTCAGCCCTGAACTGGTGGCCGGCAAGCAGGCGCCAGCGGTGGACGGCAATATTTCTCCGGAAGAGGCGCTGCGTCAGTTGTTGCAGGGCAGCGGTCTGCAATACCAGATCGATGAGGGCTCGGTGACCTTGTTGCCAGCGCCGGCTGCGGCGGCAAACGGTCCGCTGGAGCTGGGCGTGACCGACATCAAAGTGGTCGGCGACTGGCTCGGCGACGCCGATGCCGCCGTGGTGCAGAACCACCCGGGTGCGCGGACCGTGATCCGCCGCGAAGCGATGGTCGAGCAGGGCGCCATGAACGTCGGCGACGTGTTGAAGCGCGTACCGGGTGTGCAAGTGCAGGACGCCAACGGTACCGGTGGCAGCGACATTTCCCTGAACGTCGGCGTTCGCGGCCTGACGTCGCGCCTGTCGCCACGCTCCACCGTGCTGATCGATGGCGTGCCGGCGGCGTTCGCGCCTTACGGCCAGCCGCAGCTGTCCATGGCACCGATTTCCTCCGGCAACCTCGACAGCATCGACGTAGTGCGCGGCGCCGGTTCGGTACGTTATGGACCACAGAACGTGGGCGGTGTGATCAACTTCGTGACCCGCGCGATCCCGGAAAAAGCCTCGGCGGAAATCGGCACCACCCTGGAAACTTCCCAGCACGGCGGCTGGAAGCACATCGACACATTTTTTGCTGGCGGCACCGCCGACAACGGCATGGGCGTGGCGCTGTTGTACTCGGGGGTAAACGGCGATGGCTACCGTGAGCGCAACAACGGCAACGACATCGATGACGTGATCCTCAAGACCCATTGGGCACCGACGGATTACGACGATTTCAGCCTCAATTTCCATTACTACGATGCCAGCGCCGACATGCCCGGCGGCCTGACCCAGGCGCAGTACGACGCTGATCCGTTCCAGTCCGACCGCAACAACGACAACTTCAGCGGCCGTCGCAAGGACGTGTCGTTCAAGTGGATTCGCCAACTCGACGACCGCACTCAGGCCGAAGTGCTGACGTACTACACCGACAGTTTTCGTGGCAGCAACATCGCCGCCCGCGATCAGAAAACCATCGGCTCGTTCCCGCGCACTTACTACACCTTCGGCATCGAGCCGCGGGTGTCCCATGTGTTCGACGTCGGCCCGACCACCCAGGAAGTCAGCGTCGGTTATCGCTATTTGAAAGAAGCCATGCACGAACAGGCCAGCCGTCTGGCACTCAACAGCGCCAACGAGCCGGTGGTGCGTCCGGGGTCCGACGGGCACGTTTATCAGGACCGTACCGGTGGCACCGAAGCCAACTCGGTGTACGTCGACAACAAAATCGACGTCGGCAACTGGACCATCACGCCGGGCATCCGTTTTGAACACATCAGCACCGACTGGCACGACCGCCCGGTACTCGACACGGCCGGCCGCCCGGTTCCGGAAAAGAACCGCAGCATCGAAAGCAACGAGCCGCTGCCGGCGCTGAGCGTGATGTATCACCTGTCCGATGCCTGGAAACTGTTCGCCAACTACGAAACTTCGTTCGGCAGCCTGCAATATTTCCAGCTCGGTCAGGGCGGTACGGGTGACAGCACCGCCAATGGCCTGGAGCCGGAGAAAGCCAAGACCTACGAGGTCGGCACGCGCTACAACGATGACGTGTGGGGCGGCGAAGTGACGCTGTTCTACATCGACTTCGATAAAGAGTTGCAGTACATCAGCAACGATGCGGGCTGGACCAACCTGGGCGCGACCACTCACCAGGGTATCGAAGCGTCGGTACACTACGACATGGCCGCCTTGGACCCGCGCCTGGAGGGCCTGACCGCCAACGCCGGCTTCACCTACACCCGCGCGGTGTATGAGGGCGAGATTCCGGGCTTCAAGGGGCGTGACCTGCCGTTCTACTCGCGTCAGGTGGCTACCGCCGGCCTGCGCTACGACATCGATCGCTGGACCTATAACGTCGATGCCTTTGCCCAGTCCAAACAGCGCTCGCCGGGCGTGGCTGTGAACGCCGACGGCAGCTTCACCAACAACTACATCACCGAAGGCACCGCCGATGGTCAGTACGGCGACATCCCGGGTTACGTCACCTGGAACGTACGTGGCGGCTATGATTTCGGTCCACAGGTGTCGAACCTGAAACTGGGCGCGGGGGTGAAAAACGTCTTCGACAAGCAGTACTTCACCCGCTCCAGCGACAACAACTCGGGCATGTACGTTGGTGCGCCGCGTACCTTCTTTGTGCAGGCCAGCGTGGGGTTCTAAAATCTTAAGATCAAAAGATCGCAGCCTTCGGCAGCTCCTACATTCGGACGTCTTCCGTCCTGTAGGAGCTGCCGAAGGCTGCGATCTTTTCGCTTTAGACCTTCAACACCTTCCCACCAATCGCCACCGCCACCAGCAATAGCGCCATCAGGCCAAAGGCAAAGCTCAAACTGGCAGCATGCGCGACAAAACCGATCACCGCAGGCCCCGCAAGAATCCCGGCATAGCCCAGGGTGGTAATGGCCGGCACGGCAATGCTTTCCGGCATCACGGTCTGCTTGCCCACGGCGGTGTACAGCACCGGGACAATGTTCGAGCAACCGGCGCCGAGCAACGCATAACCGGCCAGCGCCGCTTCCCAGCTTGGGGCGAATGTCGCCAGGAACAGGCCGGCCGCTGCGGTCAGCCCACCAAAAACAATCACCCGCGTGGCGCCCAGACGTCGCACGATTGAATCACCGGTCAAGCGCCCAGCGGTCATGGTCAGTGCAAACGCCGCATATCCGAGCCCGGCATAGGCTTTGTCGATTCCACGTTCTTGCGCCAGGAACACCGCGCTCCAGTCCAGTGCGGCGCCTTCGGCGAGGAACACAATGAAGCACATGCCACCGATGAACAGCACGATGCCATGAGGCACCGCAAACGCCGGGCCGGAACTCTCGCTGCCATAGGGCAGCAGGTGCGGCGCGGCCTTGAGCAAGGCGATCACCAACAGCACGATCACCACCAGCATGGCGCCCAACGGCGACAGGCCCAGGCCCAGCAGGCCACTGACGCCAGCCGCGCCGACGATTCCGCCGAGGCTGAACAAACCATGGAAGCCCGACATCATGGTTTTGCCGCTGGCCCGCTCGACGATCACCGCTTGCAGGTTGACCGTCGAGTCCACCGTGCCCAAGCCTGCGCCGAACAGAAACAGAGTCGCGATCAACGCGGGAATCGAAGACACCGTCGCCAACAAGGGCAGCGCCAGGCAGATCAACAATGTCCCGCCACTCAACACCCGGCGACAACCAAAACGCGTGGCCAACAACCCGGCCATCGGCATAGCCAGAATCGAACCCACCCCCAGGCACAACAGCAACAGCCCCAGCGTGCCTTCATCCAGCCCGGCCCGCGCCTTGGCATACGGCACCAACGGCGCCCACGCGGCGATGCCGACCCCGGCGATGAAAAAGGCGACGCGCGTGGACATTTGTTCCAGGCGTCCGGGAACGAATGAGGTCTGGGTGTTGAGGTTGGTCATATCAATCCTTGGCAAAAAACGTCGCGTCTCCAAGGGACAGTGATCGTGCGGCGAGGTTTCGATCAGCGTCCGCCAGGTTTTGCGTTCCGACAGACTGACATCCTTGCACAGCCGATGCGTGTTTCGCGATAGTGAACCCGACTGATCATTCCAGCAGGGAGACCGCCATGGCGCGGATGTACGATGCACGGGGCAATATCTACATGGTTGTGGCGCCGCAAGCGCTGCGCAGCCAAGGCATAGATTTGCCGGATCAAGCCAGCCAGGCTGCGCAAACCCGCGAGAGCTGGGCATTGGCGGCTATCGAGGCGTGCTGTTCCTGGGCGCCGGGCGAGCAGCCGCCCGGCAGTAAGGACCATAGCAGCGATGGTTTGCTGGTCGGTCCGTTTCAGGCATCGCCACCGTTTGATCTGTTGATCGTCAACACCGATGGCACGTTTGCCGAACGCAGTGGCAACGGGCTGACGATTTTTTCTCAGGCGCTGAGCGACCTGGGATTATTGCCCGGCGACGAAGCGTGTTTGTTACGGGTACATCACGACAAGGCCGACGTGGTTTCACCGGGCGAAACCTTGGTGAAAGCGGCGCAGGTCGAAGGTGTGCAGGGGTTTTGGCTGGATCTGGGGCAACCGGCTTTCGGCCCGCAGGCGGTGAGCGCGCATGGCGTTGAAAGCGTGACGTTCAATGGTCGTGAGCTGAGCCATGTGCAGCCGTTGGCAGCGTTGAATGACGCGTGGGCGCACAGTCAATTTGCGCGGGTGGGTAATCCGCATTGCGTGACGCTGGTGGACCACGCGGATGCGTTGCCGAGCAATGAACAGATGCGTGAGCCGGCGTTGGGCGAAGGGCTGACGCGAATTGCTTTCGCCATACCCACCGGTGCAGGACAGCCGTGCCCGGCGGGAATCAATCTGCAATGGGCGATGCATGACGGCGGGCAGCGAGTGATCGCACGGGTCTTCGAACGGGGCGAAGGGCCGACGGCGTCATCGGGCACCAGTGCCACGGCGGTGGCGTGTGCAGCCTGGCGGGTGGGTTGGGTGACTGCCGGGGAGGTGAGGGTGACCATGCCCGGTGGTACGGCGCCAATCTTGCTGGAGCAAGAGCGGGGGGAATTGAGTCGGGTCAGTCTGTTTGGTACGGCTCGGTTGGTTTGATGTCGCCGTTATCGGATCGCCGCCAAGTAAACCCGGCATCTGAGGACATGTCCTACAGGAATTTGGCAGAGCGACATAGGAAAGGTCTTTTTCACTGTATTCAGGAGGTGTAAGCCAAATCATTCTTTATAGAGAAAGTTCTAGATTTGCTCATGACGGAGTTGACTTCCAACTCCACTGCCAAGGAACGGTGGCATGGCATTTGATGCTTTTTTGAAAATCAATGGTATCCCGGGTGAAGCGCTTGATGAACAACACAGGGATTGGATCGAAATTACCGGCTACCGTTTCGGCACCCGACAGGGCACTTCAGCGACGGCCAGTTCTGCGGGTGGTGCTTCTTCTGGGCGTACCACCGTTTCCGATTTTACGTTCACAAAAACCCTCGATAAATCCAGTAGCAAGCTCCTGGAAGCCAGTTGCGCAGGTGACCACCTGAAAGATGTTGTATTGAAGTTGCACCGCGCGGGAGGCGAGAAACTCAAGTACTTCGAGATTCAGCTGGAAGAGGTAATCATCTCCAGTTATTCGCAAGTTGCAAATGATGGAGTCCCTACTGAAACGATCAGTCTTGATTACGGGCGCATAAAAACCATCTACACCCAGCAAAAGCGTACGGACGGCGGGGGCGGCGGAAACGTGGCGGGTGGGTGGGATCGTATTGCAAATAAAAAATGCTCGTGAGGTTTAGCTGATGTCAAAGGCCTACATTTTTATCAATGAGCATGTGCAGCCATATTCATATTTAAAGTCGAACTTGAATCTTGGAAAGAAATCCAGTGTCAAGTTTGATGTGCTGAACTCGCACGTTGTCAATACGGTGGTGTTGCCCGGTGAAATAATCATTGTTGGTGATGATTCAGTGTTGATCTGTACCGCCGAAGAAGCGTTTTATATGCGCAAAGCGTTGGAAGTCCATTTGGCGATTATGACTAATGGAATGCAGGGTGATGGTTTTTTAGTTGAGAATCACGAGCTTTTGACAAGGATTCTCGGTTATTCATCTATAGGGATAGGCGCGGTGGGGGGTGCCTGGAGCAAGCACCTTGATGGCATCAAGAATACCCTCGAAAATATTGAAGCCGCTCATGGTGAACTTCCCGGAAGTGGTGGCGCTGGCAGTCGAGACGCTTTTTATGCAAAGCGTAAGACACTATTTGAGAAGCTTGATGCTCAATTAAAAAGCTTTGCCCGATTTGGGTCCGGTTTACGTAACCAAGGCTCGATCAAGGACATGCTGGGTATCTCCACCAAAAGCTACCTGCATACAGGAACCATAGCCGGCTACGCTGAAACCATTAATGGCGTGGCGAAAGCTTCGAGCCTCATGAAAAAAGGTACATATCTTGGAGTCGGTCTGAGTGTCACTGCGACAGGTGCCTCAATTTATAATGCATGCACGACTGGGCGTGAGGATCAATGCAGGAAAGCTAAATATGTAGAAGGAGGGAAGTTGTCCGGGGGGCTTTTCTTCGGAGCTTTGGGAGGGGCAGCTGGTGGTTATGGAGCTGCGCTAGCATGTGCCCTCGTTTTCGGGATCTCTACCGGCGGTCCCGGCGCTCTGGCGTGTGGCGTGATCGGGGGTGGGATCGGAGGTTTGATTGGAGGCGAATCTGGTGAATCTTTTGGTGAGTTGAGTGGCGAGCTGTTGTACGAGCACTCACTAAAATGAGTGATTCAGTGCTTCTGTTAATAATGCTGTTCATATTTTTCATGGCATTTGTAGCTATTTTTTGGATGTTGATATTTTCTTATAGGTACACGGAGTTGATTGAGGAGTGTTTAAGTAAAAGTCGATTTGTAGCGAATAATCGTGAGGCATTTTCTGGTTTGGGTCTGATTGGAAAAGTACTCAGGAATGGATCGGTAGCAACAATGTTTCTGATCCCTCGGTTATGCGAAAAACGTGGTCTTATAGAAAAGGATGAGTTGTTAAGTTTGCCGCCAAACCTTAAGCGAATGTTGATAATTCCTTATGTCATGGGAGGGGTGTCATTTTTTGCAATGCTCGTTATTCGATTTTTTTATGTTTGATGGTTTGTTCTCTGGTCCTCAGGCTCTAGGTTCAAGGGTGGTCAAGTGGATGGATCACTGGAGGGATTGATTTAAATATGGGGGAAGGGGCGGAAATTTTTGTGAGTTACTGTCAGAATGAGTGATATTGCGTTTGCGATTATTTCGACATTTATCATGGTTGCCATGTTTGTAGTGATGTGCTGGTTGTTTTTATCTTGTTATCGATTTACGGAGCTAATAGAGGGTTATCTAAGTGATAGTAAATTTGTGCAACATAATCGAACCGTATTTGAAAGTGCGGGATTAATTGGGATGGTTATCAGGAACTGCTCCATAGCATGAGTATTCTTGATTCCTAAATTCTGCGAGAGGCGTGGTCTTATAGAAAAAAACGAATTATCCAATTTGCCTCCTTACCTTAAACGAAGGCTGTTAGCACCTTGGATTGCGGGAGGTTTGTTGTTTTTTGCAATGTTCGTTCTTTGGCTTTTTTTGTGTGATTTTTACATTTGGTTATCGCCAGTTTGACGCCACGGTACATAACCGACAACGAATCGACGAGCGATGACCAAGTTGCAAATACATTTAAACCGAAAGATCAATCCAGCCCGGAGAACGCCACCACCGGCATCGTCCGCTTCATCAACACCTTGCCCCCGCGCACCGAATACAGCGGCAATCCCTGGCTGCGAATCACCTCGTAGTCATTTTCGGCGGAAAGAATCAGCAGGTTCGCCGGCCGTCCCGGTTCCAGTCCGTAGCGATCACCCAAGGCCAAGGCCTTGGCGCTGTTGTCGGTGACCAGGTCCAGCGCACTTTGCAGGTTGCGGTAACCGAGCATGTGACAGATGTGCAAACCCGCTTCGAGTACCCGCAAGATGTTGCCGTTGCCCAGTGGATACCACGGGTCGACGATCGAGTCCTGGCCGAAACACACGTTCATGCCGGCTTCGAGCAGCTCGTTGACTCGGGTCACGCCTCGGCGTTTCGGGAAGTTATCGAACCGGCCCTGCAGGTGGATGCTCTCGGTAGGGCATGAAACGAAACTGATGCCCGAATGCCCGAGCAGACGAAACAGTTTGGCGCAGTAGGCATTGTCGTAAGAGCCCATGGCCGTGGTGTGGCTGGCGGTGACGCGTGAGCCCATGTCGCGGCTGCGGGCTTCTTCGGCCAGCACTTCGAGAAAGCGTGAATGCGGGTCATCGGTTTCATCGCAGTGCACATCCACCAGGCACCCGGTGCGCTCGGCCAGGTCCATCAGGAATTTAACCGAACTGACGCCCTGATCGCGGGTGTACTCGAAATGCGGAATGCCGCCGACCACGTCGGCGCCCATGTGGATTGCTTCCTCCATCAAGTCCCGGCCGTTGCGATAGGACTCGATGCCTTCCTGGGGGAACGCGACGATTTGCATGTCCACCAGGTGTCGGCTTTCCTCGCGCACTTCGAGCATCGCTTTGAGGGCGGTCAGTTGCGGGTCGGTGACGTCGACATGGGTGCGCACGTGCTGGATGCCGTGGGCGGCCAGGTCCTGGATGGTTTTTTTGGCCCGGGTCTTGGTGTCTTCGAGAGTGATGGTTGCCTTGCGCTCGCCCCAGCACTCGATGCCTTCGAACAGCGTGCCGCTCATGTTCCAGCGCGGCTCACCCGCCGTCAGGGTGGCGTCGAGATGGATATGCGGCTCGACGAAGGGCGGGATCACCAGGTTGCCGCCGGCATCCAGATCGTCCGGCCCCAGGGTCGGTGCCTCGGTCTGGCGAGCAATATTGCTGATCAGGCCGTTTTCCAGGTGCAACTCATGCAGGCCTTCCTGGTTGCGCAACCGGGCGTTGATGATGTGCATCAGGAGCGTCCTTTTCGATAGACAGTGACTCTACGTTAGCGCGATGGGGGCAATTTCTGCCAGCGGCATTGGGCAGCGTTACAGAAAAAAGATCGCAGCCTTCGGCAGCTCCTACAGGGACCGGCGTAGGCGCTGCCGCAGGCTGCGATTTTTTGATGTTTAGAGCGGCAAGAATCTCAGAAGCGCAGCGACAATGGCCTCAGGCGCATCTTCCTGCACCAGGTGCCCGGCGTTGGGGACCGGGTGGAATTGCGCGCCGGGAATCAGTTGCTGCAAGGCGCGCCCGCGTTCGATGGGGATCCACTGATCGTCTTCGCCCCACAGAATCTGCACCGGGCAACGAATCGTCGGGTACAGGCCCTCTGCCTCACGGGTGTAGCGTTCGTCCATCTGCGCGATCTGCCGATAGAACGCCGCTTGCCCGGGATCGCCCAGCCAGGGTTGCACGTAGGGCGCGAGTTCTTCGTCGGGGATTTCGCGTTTGATTGCCCCGCGAATATAAGTCGGCACGATGGCCCGCTGAATGTAGTCGGGCAAGCCGCTGAACGCCGCTTCATGCTGACGCACATGCTGCACGAACGGCGAGCCCCAGGGCGTCAGCGCCACCGGGTCGATCAGCGTCAGACTGCGGTAATTCTTGCCGTTGAGCAGGTGCGCACGCAGGGCGGTCGCGCCGCCAAAGTCATGGGCGACCACATCGGGGCAGGCCAGACCCCAGTGATCCAGCAGCTGCGCCAACAACTCGTTCTGCACCCCCAGCGAGACATCGCCATCGATTTTCTCGGACAGCCCGTAGCCGAGCAGGTCGAAGTAGTGAATGCGGTGCGTGGTGATGAAGTGCGGCGCAATCCGGTGCCATACATAAGAAGAGAAGGGCGTGCCGTGCACGAACACCAGCGGCGGACCATCACCGCGTACGGCATAGCGAACGGAGTGTCCGTTGAAGCGATAGGTTTGCGGTAATGGCCAGTCAGTCATGCGCGTGTCCTCTTGGCGGGTGCGAGCCAAAAAGCATAGGCATAAAAAAACAGCCGTTGAAGGCTGTTTTCTGTATCACTGACGAAACGCACGTCCCTAATGTAGGAGCTGCCGCAGGCTGCGATCTTTGATTTTGATCTTTTGGCCTAGAAGATCAAAAGATCGCAGCCTGCGGCAGCTCCTACGGAGGCGTTCGTTTTAACTGGATCACTCGCCGCGATAGATGCAACCGCTGGTGCACGTCTCGTGGATGCGGATCGCGCTGAGTTCCGGCAGCAGAGGCTTCAGTTCCTGCCAGATGAATTTGGCCAGCACTTCGCTGGTCGGGTTTTCCAGGCCGGGAATGTCGTTCAGGTAGTTGTGATCCAGACGCTCGTACAACGGCTTGAAGATCGCCTTGATCTCCGAGAAATCGCGGATCCAGCCAGTGTGCGGATCAAGATCGCCGCTCAGGTGAATCGCCACTTTGAACGAGTGACCGTGCAGGCGTCCGCATTTGTGGCCGTCCGGGACGTGGGGCAGGCGGTGGGCGGATTCGAAGGTAAACTCTTTGAAAATTTCCACAGTGTTATCAGCTCTGTTCAGGTGGCGTTCGCCGCAGCGATTCGGGCAGGCGGCGAGTTTAACAGTTTGTCCTGACTAAAGGGTCAGCAAGCGCTCGCCAAGGCGACCGTTGGCGGCCAGTTCGAGGAATTCATCGCCCATGCGCCGGCTTTCATCCATCGCTGCACGCCAGTATTTTTGCCGGCTCGGAGCATCGCCCATGAAGCGTTTGAAGTCGTTTCGATCCGGCAGTTTGCCGTAGGGCAGGCGCGCCAGATATTCCCTGGATGGCGCCACCAGCAGCACATTCTGCAGGCGTGCCGGGCAGGCGCGGCGCCACGGCAGGGTTTTGTCGAACCAGCCGGGAATCACCCGGTCGGTGAAGTGCGGATAGAGCACGATGTCATCGCCGCTATAGGGCAGATCGAGGTGATAGTCCAGCAGGCCACCGTCGCGGAACGTCCCGGCGCCAGCACCAGGCAGGTCGCGCACGCCTTCCATCACCATCGGGATCGACCCCGAGGCGAGCAGGGCTTGGCGCAGATTGCCGGCGTCCAGGGCGATAAAACGCGACGGAAAGTCGTTCAGGGCATTGACCGGCGGTGCCAGGCGCGGGTCGTGGATGATCAGGCGCTCGAAGTGCCTCGACAGCCGGGCGCGGCCGCGCAGGTTATCGGCGATCACCGACGACAGGCCCAGGCCCAGGCGCCCGCGATGGTCATCGGCGAGCAAGCCGTGGCTTTTGACCACCATGATGTTCAGGCGGTAATGGGCGTTGTCGAGCAGGGCGG
This sequence comes from Pseudomonas azerbaijanoccidentalis, assembly GCF_019145495.1. GTDB lineage: Bacteria > Pseudomonadota > Gammaproteobacteria > Pseudomonadales > Pseudomonadaceae > Aquipseudomonas > Aquipseudomonas azerbaijanoccidentalis. The sequence goes on from NZ_JAHSTU010000003.1 coordinate 501,354, forward strand.
CATCGCGACCGTCGAGCAAATCATCGAGCATGCGCCGCGAGCTCTGGCTGATCTGCGCCATGGTCACACCCTTGGCGAAGTTCTGCTCGGTGTAGAGGTGGCCGAGTCGGCGAATGCCTTCGGCGGCGTCCGGCAGGCAGGCACTGGCGAAGCGCCAGGAGCCCACCGAGGCACCGATCAGTGAGCGCTCCCGGGGCGCCGTCGGCAGCCATTCGCCGAACAACGCCAGATCCAGCCCCTGAATCCCCAACGCCTTCGGGCCACCCGCAGCACCAGGCAAGGTGCCAACGTCGGCGGCGTGCAAACCGTTTTCACGAATGCGCGCCAGAGCACGCGGCCCGGCCTTGAGCGTCAGCGAGGGGAATTTGATGTGGATGGCGGTCATACCGGTCTCTGTGTCTGGTGAGCGGGGAATTATAATCGCGGCCGAAGCATTCAATGTAGGAGCTGCCGAAGGCTGCGATCTTTTGATCTTCGGCAGCTTCATGGACGCCCAAAATCAAGATCAAAAGATCGCCGCCTTCGGCAGCTCCTACAGTGGGGTTCTATTCTGTGGCCAATGATGGCAATTCAGTTTCAATTAAGTTCATATCGCTATGGTGGCCCCCGTAGGCAATACCTAAAAGAATACGGAGACACCCATGAAAACCCTGACTGCCCTGTTCACTGCGTCCATCATCACCCTCACCGCCAGCATCGCCCACGCGCGCGATCTGGGGCCGGATGAAGCCTTGAGGCTGCGCGACGCTGGTACCATTGTGTCTTTCGAGAAGCTCAATGCCACCGCACTGGCCAAACACCCGGGCTCCACCGTCACCGAAACCGAGCTGGAAGAAGAGTACGGCAAGTACATCTACCAGATTGAACTGCGCGACCCGCAGGGCATCGAGTGGGATCTGGAATTAGACGCGGTCAGCGGGCAGGTTCTCAAGGATCATCAGGATTCGTAATGACACTGCTTTCGTTTACAAAACGGCGCGCCAGCCGTCGACTCGGGCTGGCGCTATTGGTTTTTTGCTCGGTGGTCATGGCCCGCGACCTGGATCAGGACGAGGCGCTGCGCCTGCGCCAACAAGGTGTGATCCTGCCGCTTGAGCAGTTATTGCAGCAGGCGCTGGACCGCTATCCCGGCGCCAAACTGCTGGAAGCCGAGCTCGAAGAGAAGCACGACACCTATATTTATGAAGTCGAGTTGCTTACCACCGAAGGCGTGGTGCGCGAGCTCGACCTTGAAGCCGCCACCGGCCGTTTATTGAAAGACAAGGAAGATTGATCGATGCGTTTGCTTCTGGTGGAAGACCACGTGCCCCTGGCCGACGAACTGTTGGCCGGCCTCAATCGCCAAGGATATGCGGTGGACTGGCTGGCCGATGGTCGCGACGCGGTGCATCAAGGCAGCACCGAGCCCTATGACCTGATCATTCTCGACCTCGGTTTGCCGGGGGTGCCGGGGCTTGAGGTGCTGGCTCAATGGCGCGCCGGCGGACTGGCCACGCCCGTGCTGATCCTCACCGCACGCGGCTCGTGGGCCGAACGCATCGAAGGCTTGAAGGCCGGTGCCGACGATTACCTGACCAAACCGTTCCATCCCGAAGAGCTGCACCTGCGCATTCAGGCGTTGTTGCGCCGCTCCCATGGCCAGGCCAATCAACCGACGCTCAAGGCCGCAGGGTTGCATCTGGATGAAGGGCGCCAATGCGTGATCCGCGACGGTACCGAGATCCAGCTCACTGCCGCCGAGTTCCGCTTGCTGCGTTATTTCATGCTGCACCCCGAGCAAATCCTCTCCAAAAGCCACCTCGCCGAACACCTCTACGATGGTGAAACCGAGCGCGACTCCAACGTGCTGGAAGTCCACGTCAACCACCTGCGGCGCAAGCTTGGCAAGACAGTCATCGAAACCCGTCGCGGCCAGGGTTACCTGTTCGGCGGGCAAGCGCGGTGAGGTCGATCCAGCGGCGCTTGAGCCTGGGCCTGATCAGCGTGATGGTGATTGTCGGCCTGATCCTGGCGCAAACCAGTCTGTGGTTATTCGAAATGGGTTTGCAGCGCTACCTCGAAGCCGGGTTGCGCAACGACAGCGAGAACCTGCTGGTGGCGCTGGTGCGTGGCCCGCAGGGCTTGCAGCTGGATGAACGACGCCTATCACCGGCCTATCAGCGGCCGTTTTCCGGGCACTATTTCCGTATTGATTTTGCCGACAGCCATTGGCGTTCCCGTTCGTTGTGGGACCAGGAACTGCCGCGCCTCGACCATCCCGGCCTGCACAGCAATCTGCAATTGGGGCCGGAAGGGCAGCAGTTGCTGGTGCTGCGTTCGGACTATCGGCGCCTCGGTCAGTCGATCTCCATCAGCGTGGCCCAGGATTACACGCCCGTGCGCGAAAGCTTCCAGCGCATGCAGCAGGTGGGGCTCGGATTGGGGCTGGCGGGGTTGTTGCTGATTCTGTTGTTGCAACGGATCACCGTGCGCCGCGCCTTGCGTCCACTGGAAAAGGCCCGCGAGCAAATCGCGCAACTGCAACAGGGCCAGCGCTCGCAACTTGATGAGCAGGTACCGGTGGAACTGGAGCCGCTGGTGGCCCAGATCAACCACCTGCTGGCCCACACCGAAGACAGTCTCAAGCGCTCGCGCAATGCGCTGGGCAATCTCGGCCACGCTTTGAAAACTCCGCTGGCGGTGCTGTTGAGCCTGGCCTCGAGCGAGCAACTCGACGCGCACCCGCAACTGCGCAAGGTGCTCAAGGAGCAGCTGGAGCAGGTGCAGCAGCGGCTCAATCGCGAACTTAATCGGGCACGTTTGTCCGGCGATGCACTGCCGGGTGCGTTGTTTGATTGCGACGCCGAACTGCCGGGGTTGTTGGCAACGTTGAACATGATTCACGGCGAGCACCTGAACTTGAGCTATCGCGCCCCGTCGGGGCTGCAACTGCCGTGGGATCGTGAGGACCTGCTGGAGCTGCTCGGCAACCTGCTGGATAACGCCTGCAAATGGGCGGATGCCGAAGTTCGGTTGAGCGTGGTGGAAACCGCCGATAGCTTTGAGCTTAGCGTCGAAGATGACGGGCCGGGCATTCCCGAAGACCGCCGTGATCAGGTGTTCAGTCGCGGCACACGTTTGGATGAACAGACCGATGGGCATGGTCTGGGCCTGGGCATCGTGCGCGATATCGTCGACACCTGGGGCGGGGTTTTGCGCTTGGAAGAAAGCGAGTGGGGCGGGCTGAACGTGCTGATCGAACTACCAAAACGCAGCTAAAACCACACCACAAAAACCTGTAGGAGCGAGCAGGCTCACTCCTACATTGGTTTGTGTTGTGCCCGATTCAGGTGTGATGAATCTCCCGATCCTTGGTTTCCGGCATGAAGAAAATCCCCAGGACCGCCGTCATGACCGCGATCACAATCGGATACCACAACCCGTAATAGATATCCCCCGTGGCCGCGACCATAGCGAAGGCCACCGTCGGCAGGAAGCCGCCGAACCAGCCGTTGCCGATGTGATAGGGCAGTGACATCGAGGTATAGCGGATGCGCGCCGGGAACAGTTCAACCAGCCAAGCGGCGATCGGGCCATACACCATGGTCACGTAGATCACCAGGATGGTCAGGAGCAGCAGCACCATCGGATAGTTGGTCTTGGCCGGGTCTGCCTTCTCGGGGTAACCGGCCTCTTTCAGTGCGGTAGCTAGGGTGGCGGTGAAGGCGTCGTTCTGAGCCTTGAAGTCGGCGGCCGGCATGCCGGTGCCTTCGAAGCTCTGGATGACTTTGTTACCAATGCGCACTTGCGCCACGGTGCCAGGCTCGGCTTTCTCGTTTTTGTAGGGGATCGCCCGTTTGGCCAGCACGGTCTTGGCCAGGTCACAGGAACTGGTGAATTTGGCCTTGCCCACCGGGTCGAACTGGAACGAGCACTGGTCAGGATTGGCGACCACAGTGACCGGGTTTTTCTCCTGGGCAATGAACACGTCGGGGTTACCGTACTGCGTCAGTGCATGGAAGATCGGGAAGTAGGTCAGCGCCGCCAGGATGCAGCCGGCCATGATGATCCCTTTGCGGCCGATGCGGTCCGACAGGCTGCCGAAGATGACGAAGAACGGTGTGCCGATCAGCAGCGAGCCGGCAATCAGCAGGTTGGCGGTCTGAGCGTCGATTTTCAGCGTTTGCAGAAGGAAGAACAGCGCATAGAACTGCCCGGTGTACCAAACCACAGCCTGGCCGGCTGTACCGCCGAGCAGGGCCATGATCACGATTTTCAGGTTGTCCCAGCGGGCGAAGGATTCAGTTAGAGGTGCCTTGGACGACTTGCCTTCAGCCTTCATTTTCAGGAACACCGGCGACTCGCTGAGTTGCAGGCGGATGTACACCGAGACGATCAGCAGCAGGATCGACAGCAGGAACGGAATCCGCCAGCCCCAGGCTTCGAAGGCTTCAGTGCCCAGGATGGTGCGGCAGGCGAGGATCACCAGCAGCGACAGAAACAGGCCGAGGGTCGCGGTCGTCTGAATCCACGAGGTGAAGAAACCGCGTCTGCCTTTCGGTGCATGTTCGGCCACATAGGTTGCCGCACCGCCGTACTCACCGCCCAGGGCCAGGCCTTGCAACAGGCGCAGGGTGATCAGAATGATCGGCGCCGCCACCCCAATAGTCGCGTACCCGGGCAGGAAACCCACCACCGCGGTGGAGACACCCATGATCACAATGGTGATGAGGAAGGTGTGTTTGCGCCCGATCATGTCGCCCAATCGGCCAAACACAATCGCTCCGAACGGCCGCACGGCAAAGCCTGCGGCGAAGGCGAGCAAAGCGAAGATGAAGGACGTGGTTTCGTTGACGCCGGCGAAGAAGTGCTTGGCGATGATCGCGGCGAGGGAGCCATACAGGTAAAAGTCGTACCACTCGAAGACGGTGCCCAACGACGAGGCAAAGATGACCTTGCGCTCCTCCTTGGTGATCCCGTGGTTGGGCGCGCTGCCCGTGGTTGTGTTGTCGATTGCCGCCATGAGTTTTCTCCGTTGTTCTTGTTTTAGGCCGGAGCACCTCTCAATTTTTGCCGTACCCGGGCCCTGGGACACAGACTGACGGCCTCGCATCGCTGCAAGGTTTCATGAAGCATAATCGGCTTTGGGTAGATATCCACTCGCCATCATTAAGTCTGGCAGCGATGGACATTAAAGAACGGTAGGAGCGAGCCTGCTTGCGATAGCGCTGTATCAGACACATTTGATACTGAATGTGTCACCGCCATCGCCAGCAGCCTGACTCCCACAGGGGATCAGTGGGAGTTAAACGCGGAACTGGTCCATCAACCCCTGCTGATGGTTGGCCAGGCAGTTAAGCGACTGGCTGACCCGTGCCGATTCATTGGCCTGCCCCGACAGCGACTCGGTCACGTCGCGGATAGTCGCCACGTTGTTGTTGATCTCCTCGGCCACCGCGCTTTGCTCTTCGGCCGCGCTGGCGATTTGCAGGTTCATGTCGCTGATCACGGTCACTGCGTCGCCGATCTGCCGCAGCGCCGTCACGGCCTGCCCAACCTGTTCGACACTGCCCTGGGCCTGGCGATGGCTGTTGCCCATCGAGCTGACCACGTCCTGGGTGCCGGTTTGCAATTGCTCGATCACCAGGCGGGTTTCCTCGACGGACTCCTGAGTGCGCCGCGCCAGGTTACGCACTTCATCGGCGACCACCGCAAAACCACGCCCGGCCTCACCGGCACGGGCTGCTTCGATAGCGGCGTTGAGCGCCAACAGGTTGGTCTGTTCAGCGATGGCGCGGATCACTTCGAGCACCGAACCGATCTTCTCGCTGTTGGCGGCCAGGCCTTCGACCTGGACCATCGCCGCGCTCATGTCGGCAGCAAGATTGTCGATGCTGGCGGTGGTGCGGTCGATCACGGTCAAGCCTTGACGGGTCGCCTGATCGGCATCCCGCGCCGCTTGTGCAGCTTGAGCGGCGCTGCGGGCTACGTCCTGAGCGGTGGCGCTCATTTCGTGGGACGCGGTCGCCACTTGATCCACCTGACGGTATTGCTGCTCCATGCCGGCGCTGGTCTGAGTCGCGATGGCGGACGATTGGTCCGCCGTGCTGCGGGCGTCCTGCACCGAGCGTTTCACTTCGGCGATGATCGGTTGCAACTTATCGAGGAAGCGGTTGAACCAGCCCGCCAATTGGCCCAGCTCATCCTTTTTGTCGTAGGCCAGGCGGCGGGTCAGGTCACCTTCGCCGCTGGCGATGTCTTCGAGCATGTGCGCCACGCCAAGGATCGGTTTGGTCACGCTGCGCGCCATCAGCCACACCAGCACCAGCCCGATCAAAGCGGCAAGCACACCCAGCCCCAGCTCGGTCAGGGTGCCGGCGGTGTTGCTGTCATCCAGTTGCTTTTTCAGGGCTTCGGCAGGGCCGACCAACACCTTTTCCGGAACATCGAGCAAGACGCCCCAGGATTTGCCACCGGGAATCGGCTGGAAGGGCGACAACACCTTGAGTTGCTGTTGGCTGTGCAGGCTGGCGGTCTTGCTGCTGGTGGCGAGCGTGCGCATCAACTCGGCGCCGTTGGCCGGGTCGAGTGCTTCCAGGCGCTGGCTGAGTTTGCCAGCGTCCGGGCTGTAACCGGCGAGCAGGCCGGCGGGGCTGACAATGCTGACGCTGGTCTGGCCGTCGTAGAGTTTCTTGCTGGCGCTCTGGCTTATCGTCTGCAGGCTGTTGAGGTTGATGTCCACCGATAGCGAAGCGATCACTTTTCCGTTGACCATCAGCGGGAAAACGATGCTGGTCATCAGCACCTTCTGGCCGTCGATCACGTAGAAGTAGGGTTCGATCACGCAGGGCTTGAGGCTGGTGCGCGGGCAAGTGAACCAGGCGTTGGCGGGTTCCCCGCTGGGGCCGGTGCGGGTGTCGGTCATGTCGCTTTCCGGGAGCGCCATCGACGTCACTTTGCCCGGCGTCGGCTGCGACCAGTACAGGGCGAAACGGCCCTTATCGTTACTGCCCAGTTCGGCTTGCCCGCTGAACAGTTCATCCTTGCCGTCCAGCCCGTTGGGTTCAAATACCAGGGACAGACCGAGCAATTCCGGATTGGCTTGCAGGGCCGATTTGACCTGGCGGGTCAGGTCTTCGCGCAAGTCGAAGGCATCAAGAAAGCGCTTCTCGGCCTGGTCACGCAGGAATAGCACCTGACGGGAAAATCCATGGCCGTATTGATAGGCGTCCATGAACTGCTGGCGAATGACCAGTGCCTGGTTTTCACCCTGGGACTCGATCCGCGCCTGCGCCGCTTCATTCAGCATCTCCATGCTCGAGGCTTTCACCAACGCGGAGCTGTGCTCCATGCGGTACAGCGAAAGACCCACCAGCAGGGTCACGATGCCCGCCAGGCACAGCCCGGCCAGCAGGGTGATTTTCCATTGAATGGAAAGTTGTCTGAGCGACATGGGGACGTCCTTATTCGATAAATATCTGAGACTTTGCACTGTAACGGCTGCCATCTGGCTTTCTTTACGCGCCCCCCAAAATATCGAATCCCCCCTGTAGGAGCTGCCGAAGGCTGCGATTTTTTGATTTTTACGTCCTCAGCGGCGTTGAAGATCAAGAGATCGCAGCCTTCGGCAGCTCCTACGTGGGCAAGTGTTGGCTTTGACAAGGCGGCAGCGGTCCGGCAAAGTGCGCGCCCTTCTAATAAGACCCATTCTTCAATCCGCTGGCGGCTGATGCAGGCGCCCGGCCGGACTCTTTTCGCTTGTCTGGAGTAACGAAATGAATGCAGTAATTGCCGCGGTCGGCATCATGCTGATACTCAGCCTGTCCCGCGTGCATGTGGTGATCGCGCTGATCGTCGGTGCGCTGGTGGGTGGTTTGACCGGCGGTCTGGGTATTGACGCGACCCTCAAAGCCTTCAACAGCGGCCTCGGCGGCGGGGCGACCGTGGCGTTGTCCTACGCGCTGCTCGGCGCATTCGCAGTGGCGATTGCCAAGTCCGGCATGGCCCACGCCCTGGCCGACAAGGCCTTGGCAATGGTCGATCGCCAGCACGCCACCGGCGGTGGCCAGGTCAAGTGGCTGTTGATCGGCCTGCTGTGGGTGGTGGCCATCGCCTCGCAGAACATCTTGCCGATACATATCGCCTTCATTCCCTTGCTGGTGCCACCGCTTCTTTATGTACTGACCAAGTTGCAACTGGATCGCCGGTTGATCGCTTGCGTCATCACCTTCGGCCTGATCACCCCGTACATGTTCCTGCCCGTGGGTTTCGGCAACATCTTCCTCAATGAAATCCTGCTGGCCAACGTGGCGCGCAGCGGCGTGGACATCAGCGGCATCAACGTCACCCATGCCATGGGCATTCCGGCGCTGGGCATGGTCGCGGGTTTGCTGATCGCGTTCATCAGCTACCGCAAGAAGCGTGTCTACGACCTGACAAAAATCGAGCAGGTCGAGCAGGTGGCGGTGCAATACAACCCGATGAGCCTGCTGGTGGCGGGTGTGGCGATTGCGGCGGCGTTCATCGTTCAGTTGCTGCTGGACTCGATGATCATCGGTGCGCTGGTGGGCTTCCTGATTTTCTCGGTGTCGGGCATCGTCAAATGGCGTGACACCGACGACCTGTTCACCGAAGGCATGAAGATGATGGCGATGATCGGCTTCATCATGATCGCCGCGTCCGGGTTTGCCGAAGTGATGAAGGCCACCGGTGAGGTGCAAACGCTGGTCGAATCGTCGGCGGCGTACATCGATCACAGCAAGGGCATCGGTGCCTTGTTGATGTTGCTGGTGGGCTTGCTGGTGACCATGGGCATCGGCTCGTCGTTCTCCACGGTGCCGATCCTGGCGGCGATTTTTGTGCCGCTGTGCGTGCAACTGGGCTTCAGCCCGATCGCCATCGTGTGCATCGTCGGCACCGCCGGCGCCCTGGGTGACGCCGGTTCGCCAGCCTCGGACTCGACCCTCGGCCCAACCTCCGGCCTGAACATCGACGGCCAGCACCACCACATCTGGGACACCGTGGTCCCGACCTTCCTGCACTACAACCTGCCGTTGCTGGCGTTTGGCTGGGTGGCCGCGATGGTCCTCTGATTTAAAGACGCCCCCGTAGCAGCTGGCGAAGCCTGCGTTCGGCTGCGCAGCAGTCGTGAAACCAGAACACGCTGAGTATCAGCAAAACCGTGCGTTCAGGGTTTACGACTGCTGCTCGGCCGAACGCCGCCTGCGGCAGCTGCTACAGGTTCGTGCAACGTATTCAACTTTTGACCCGGCGTGCCGTTAAAGGCTTTACCCACGCCAACAAAATCAAAAGAGTGAACGTCATGCGCATGAGCCTGAAGGCCAAAGTCCTGTCCCTTGCCGTCCTCCCGGTGTTGCTCTTCGCGCTGGTCATCAGCCTGACCACGTTGTTCATCCTGCAAGGCCAGGCCCGCCAGGAGGTCGTGGAAACCCGCGAGCGCCTGCTCAGCGATGCCAAGGCCACCCTGCAAAGTTACGTTGCCGTGGCCATGACCTCCATCAAGCCGCTGTACGATGCCGCCGCGCAAGGCGATGACGCGGCGCGGGCGCAGGCGATCAAGTTGCTGTCGAACATCACCTACGGCAAGGACGGCTACTTCTTCGGCTACGACTCCAACACCGTGCGCCTGTTCAAGGCCAAAGACCCGGAAGGCGTGGGCAAAAGCTTCAAGGACAACCGTGATCCGAACGGCGTCTACGTCAACCGCGACCTGGTGAAAGTCGCCCAGGACGGTACGCACTACCTGCAATACAGCTCGCCGTTGCCAGGCAACAATCAAGTGCTGGTGCCCAAGCTCGGCTACACCGAGTACCTGCCAAAGTGGGACATGGCGGTCGGTACGTCGGTCAACCTCGACGGCATCGAGGCGCAAGTGGCGGTGGTCGAGGCCAAGGTCCAGGAGCGCATGCAAGGCGTGGTGCTGAGCATCGTCGGTGTGGCCGTGGTGGTGCTGTTGCTGATCGCGGCAGCCGGGATGCTGCTGGCCAACACGATTCTGCGTCCGCTGAACCTGATGAAAGCCAACCTCGACGACATCGCGGCGGGCGAGGGTGACCTGACCCGTCGCCTGACCATCACCAGCCAGGATGAGCTGGGCGAACTGGCTGGGTCGTTCAACCGCTTCGTCGACAAGATTCATGGCCTGGTGCGCCAGATCACTGAAATGACTTCGCAATTGACCGGGCTGGTGACTCAGGTGTCTGAACAGGCCAACCGTTCGGACCAGGCCATGGAGCGCCAGCGTCACGAGACCGATCAGGTCGCCACGGCGATCAACGAGATGTCCGCCGCCGCTCAGGAAGTGGCCAAGAGTGCGCAAAATGCCGCAGTGGCCGCCCAGCAGACCGACGAAGAAGGCCAAGCCGCCAAGCGTGTGGTGGCCGGCAGTATCGTCAAGATTCATGCCTTGGTGGACGACATTCGCAGCAGCGGTGTGTCGCTCGATAGCCTGCAAAAAGACGTGTCGTCGATTGTCAGCGTGCTTGGGGTGATCCGCTCGATTGCCGAGCAGACCAACCTGTTGGCGCTCAACGCCGCCATCGAAGCGGCCCGTGCAGGCGAGGCCGGGCGTGGCTTTGCGGTGGTGGCCGACGAAGTGCGGGCACTGGCCAGCCGTACGCAGATCAGCACTCAGGAAATCCAGGGCATGATCGACCGTTTGCAGGCCGGCACCCAGTCGGCGGTGGAAGCCATGCGTCGTTCCAGCGAGGCCGGCGACGGTACGTCGGCGCAGGCCAACGAGGCGGGCGCCTCGCTCGACACCATGGCGCAGTTGATCGCCACCATCAATTCGATGAACGCGCAGATCGCCAGCGCTGCCGAGGAGCAAACAGCGGTGGCTGAAGAGATCAACCGAAGCGTGCATCAGATTGCGGTGGCGGTGGATAACGTTGCCGATGAAACCCAACTGGGTGCGCAAACCTCACGCAGCCTGGCAGACCTGGGGCAGCGGTTGGGTGGGCTGGTCGGACAATTCCGAATCTGACGCGCAGTGCATTTCTTGTAGCAGCTGGCGCAGCCTGCGTTCGGCTGCGCCAGCTGCTACAGGGGCCGTGGGTCAGGGTCTGTCCCAGTACGGCACTTCGCCGAAACACTCGACAAAGTAGTCGATCACCGTCCTGACCTTCACTGACAGGCGCCGGCTGCCGGGCCAGAGCACGGCAATCTGTTGCGGCTCCAGGCTGTTGGACACCTGATAGCTGCCCAGCACCGGCACCAGCGAGCCGTTGCGCACCGCCTCACCAATCAACCATGACGGAAACATCACCAGGCCCAAGCCCTGTTCGGCGGCTTGCGTCAGGGTGTCGGCGTGATTGCCGGTGATCGGTCCCTTCACCGAATACGGCACCCACGGCTGCGTGCCTTTGCGGAAAAACCAGCGTTGCAGGCCGGACACGCCTTTGTAGGCCAGGCACTGGTGTTTGGCGAGGTCGTCAGGGTGCTGCGGCGTGCCGTGCCGCTCCAGGTAGGCCGGGCTTGCGGCGACCTGAAAACGTTGGGGCGCGAGAATCCGCGCTTGCATGCTGGAGTCGTGCAGCGGGCCGATGCGAAACAGCAGGTCCGCACCTTCCTGTAACGGTGCGACGTAGCTGTCGGTTTGCTGGATATCCAGTTGCAGCTTCGGATAGCGCGCGCACAGTTGCCCCAGCCATGGCGTCAGGTGCCGCTGGCCGAAGACCACCGGCGCATTGATACGCACCAGCCCACTCGGTTCGCTTTGCTGTTCTTGCAACGCTTGTTCGGCTTCTTCCAGTTGCACCAGCACCAGCCGCGCGTGATCTCCCAGCAATCGACCTGCTTCAGTGGGCGTGACGGCGCGGGTATGGCGGTAGAGCAATTGCTGGCTGAGGGCTTGTTCCATCAATTGGATCTGGCGGGAAATCGAAGAGGGCGCCACACCTTCGCGGCGCGCGACTTCGGAAAAACTGCCGTGGTCGAGCACCGCGACAAACAGCCGAAGCGCCTTGAATCCCAATTCGTTAAGGCCGTGCATGGTGAATCCTGCTGTGCGAGTTTCGCAAAAGTGTTGTCCGGATGCTCCCATTTATCGCACAGCTTTGCCAACCGATAATGCGCGCCATGTTTCCTTGAACGGAGTTTTTCTGATGCAGTCTTCCTCTCTCGATAATGTTGGCGCAGTGGCGGCACCGACTCGGCCAGGGTTGCGGTTGTTGCTGCTGCCACTGGTGATTCTGGCCGGCATGGGCCTTTCCGTGGAGGCCGGTTTGCTCGGGCCGCTGGGTGTGCAGGTGGGGCATTTGTCGGCAACCCTGAGCATTTTCGGGGTCGGCTCGGCCATTCTGTTTTTGCTGTTGCTGCTCAGTGGGCCGCAAAAGGGCCCTGCCCTGAGCGAGCTGCCGCGCTGGCAATTGGTGGGTGGTTTTCTCGGGCCGATTTATGTGGTGGTGCTGACGCTGGCGACGCCGCACATTGGTATTGCGATGACGATGATCGCGATCCTGTCGGGGCAGGTCGGTAAAAGTGTGCTGATCGACCATTTCGGCTGGTTCGGCGCGCCACGTAAAAAGGTTAACGCTGAACGCTGGTTGGCCTTGCTGCTGATTGTTGCGGCACTTGTTCTGATTGCTCGGGGGTAATGATGAGTCTGATTATTTTGTTGGTGGTGGTCGTGGCGGCCGGTGCGGTGTTGAGTGTGCAGGCGGCGATCAATGGGCGTCTGGGTGAAACGGTCGGCGTGTTGCGCAGCAGTCTGCTGACGTTTGTGGTGGGGACCGTGGTGACGGGGTTGTTGATTGTATTTTTTGAACCGGCTCATGCGGTGGGGTTGCTGGATATGCCGAAGTGGCAGCTCAGCGGGGCGTTGTTTGGCGTGGTCTACATGATGGTCATGGTCGGGGCGGTGCCGCGGGTGGGTACGGCGGTGGCGACGGTGGCGGTGATTGTCGGGCAGTTGGGGATGGGGATGCTGATCGATAATTTTGGCTGGCTGGGGAATCCGGCGATTGAGTTGTCGGGGAGTCGGGTGGTGGCGATGGGGCTTTTGGGGTTGGCCCTGGTGTTCATGTATCGCAGTAGTTGTCGTCCTGCTGTGGCTGGGTGACCTTGGCGGCCTCTGGGCCGACCAGGCTCTTGGTTGTTGGAGTACATATCCGTTGCTGCGGTAACGGCGGCTTAGGGTTTCGCCCTTACGGCGACTCACTTTTTTACAAGCGCCTAAAAAAGTAAGCAAAAAACGCTTGCCCCTTACGTTCGGCCCCTCGCTTAGGCTCGGTGTTCCTTCGCTCCGGCGTTCATCCGGGGGCATCGCCTCCGGTTGGCTTCGCTTCAACCTCCTCTCGATGTGTGCGGCTTCGCCGCACGGCGCTACGCGCCCACCCCCGGATAAACGCCTCCACTCAGCCTGCCGAGGGGGCGGGTGGATCAAAAGCGGCAGGCGAGCTAACGCTCGGCCTGTTGAGTGGTGAGAAGCGGCGCGGTGTGGGCTGCTCTGCTTTTGCTCTTCTGTGGGAGCCAGCCTGCTGGCGATGGCGGCCTTGTAGCCGACCAATCTCTCCCTGATGCCCCCATTCCAACTGTGCCAGCCTGCTGGCGATGGCTATCAATATCTCCCAGCTCTCCCCTCCATCAACTCCTACACTGGTTAAACGGGCTTCTAACGAGCCCCCGACGTCCACCAAAAAAGGAGTCAGCTCCATGTCCGATGACCGTACCTGTGACTGTCCGAAATGCAATTGCAAGCTCGGCGAGCATCCGATCGTGCGTCACGGTAAGCACTATTGTTGTGAGGCCTGCGCCAAGCATCACGAACACGGTGAAGAATGCAGTCATCAAGGCTGCAAGTGCGCTCACTGACGATACTGTTCTGCACACGGAAAAGTGGAGCCTGGTCGGGCTCCACGTTTCAGTCGGATGCTAATTCGCCGGTCGCCATTTGACGTTTTCCACGCCGAATTTCTCCGCCATCGGTTTGCTGGTCTTTTGCACTTTTTCGCGGCCGAAGCGCGGGATTCGTCCGACGCCGGCGTCGCAGCTTGCCCAATGCCAGGCTTCGGCGTTATCCATCTTTTCCAAACGGATAATGAAAGACTTGGGTGCGCCATGAAGGGTGTACTCGATGACGAAAAGTTTTGCGTTGTTCATAAAGCCCTAGATCCTCCCTGTTGTATTAGAGGGATCGCACGCCTCTCGGAAAATTCATTCGGATTGGCGGACGGTGACGATCGCTGGCGGTGAGTGGGGGGCCTCGTTACCATGAAGCCTTCGCCAACCCCAATGAACGTTGATCATGGCCCTCGCTGCCCCACCAGATCTGACCGATACCGATGTGCCCGTGCAACCGCTGGCGCGGACGTATCCGCGTGGGTTGTTCATCGAGCCCCATGAGCATGTTTGGGGGCAGTTGTTGTATGCCATGAGCGGGGTGATGTGGGTCGAGACGCCCCACGAGGCCTTGGTGGTTCCACCGCAGCGGGCGGTGTGGTTGCCGCCGGGGGTGCCCCACGGGATTCGGGTGGTGTCGGATCTGCAAATGCGCAATATCTACCTGCGCCCGTCGCTGGCAGCCACGCTTGATGAAAGAGTGCAGGTGATAGAGGTTGGCGGGCTGCTGCGCGAGCTGATCGTCAGTCTGGTGGAGCAGGGCGATGAGGGAGCCCCCGACTACTACGAGGCGCTGGTCGGGTTGGCGTTGCTGGAGCTCAAGCGGGCCAGGCGGTCGTTGTTGAAAATCCCCTTGCCGGACGATTCCGACCGGCGCCTGATGAATCTGTGCCAGGCAGTGATGGCCGCGCCGTCGCTGGATATTCCTTTCGAACAGCACGCGGAAAACGCCGGCGCCAGCGTGCGCACGCTGGCGCGGTTGTTCAAGGACGGTTTGGGCATGGGCTTCGCCGAGTGGCGGCGGCAGGTGCAGTTGGCGACAGCGGTGGCCGAGTTGATTCAGGGCGTGCCCGTCAGTGCGATTGCCCGCGAGTTGGGCTATTCACCCAGCAGTTTCAGCGACATGTTCCGCCGGGCGCTGGGTGTCGCGCCTTCGCAATATTCAGCGAGCCAACCCCAGCCATAACGGAAAGCCCTGTAGCAGCTGCCGAAGGCAGCGTCCGGCATGGTTTGGCCGAAAATCAGAAGCACTTGGCCGATGTTCGCGGTCAGCCCTCTCTAGACTTCAGGCTTACCTCAACGGCCCTCGGAGTCTGCCATGAGCTATCTCATTTCTCTGGTTATCGGTCTGGGTGTCGGCCTTCTGTACGGCGCTCTGGATTTTCGTTCGCCCGCGCCACCGGCCATTGCGCTGGTCGGGTTGCTCGGCATGCTTGCCGGCGAAAAAATCTGGCCGATGGGCCGACAGCTGGTGGCTGGCTGGATTTCCTGAACCCCCTTCGTCCACTTGATGGATACCCTGATGAAAGCATTGCAGTTCGATAAAACCGGCGACCTTTCGGCCCTGCGCTACGTTGACGTGGCGACCCCTGTTCCCGGTGCCGATGAGGTGCTGGTGGAGATCAAGGCCGCCGGCCTCAACCCCAGCGATGTGAAGAATGTTCTGGGGCGTTTTCCCTACACGACGCTGCCGCGCATTCCCGGTCGTGATTTCGCCGGGGTCGTCGTCGAGGGGCCGCAGGCGCTGCTCGGTCAGGAGGTCTGGGGCACGGGGCGCGAGCTGGGGTTCTTTGCCGATGGCTCCCATGCGCAATTCGTCAAACTGCCGGCCAATGGCGTGGCACTTAAACCGACGCACTTGAGTTTCGCCCAGGCCGCCAGCCTCGGCGTGCCTTACACCACCGCATGGGATGCACTGGAGCGCAGCCTGGTGACCGCGCAAACCCGTTTGCTGGTGATCGGTGGCGGGGCAGTGGGCAGTGCGGCGTTGGCGTTGGCCAAGGTGCGTGGCGCTCAGGTGCTGGCGGCCGCGCGGCGGCCGGAGCAGGTCAAGGACTTGCAGTCCCAGGGTTATCAGACCCTGCAATTGGATAAACCCGAAGATCTCGGCGCACAAGTCAATGCCGTATTCACCGGTGGCGCTGACGTGATTTTCGACACCACCGGCTTTTGGTTGCCGGCATCCGTTGCGGCGTTGGCCACCTTTGGCCGTATCGCGATCATCGCCGCGCCGGTGGATGGCATGGTGCAGTTACCGGCACTGGCGTTATATCGCAAGGGAGGCTCAGTGGTAGGCATTAACTCGCTGCTATACGGCGTTCAGGCGTGTGCGGCGATGCTCGATCAGTTCGGCCAGTTCTTCGATCAGGATTTGCTGCCGTTGCCCACGGGGTTGTTCGACTCGCCATTGGCTGACGGGGTTGAGCGTTATGCGGAGGTCAATCAGGGGCGAGGTGAGAAAGTCATTTTGTTGCCTTGAGGGTATCGCCCCGTAGGCGCTGCCGACGGCTGCGATCTTTTGTTTTTGCGTTGGTAAATTCAAAAGATCGCAGCCTCGTTGCACTCGTCAGCTCCTACAGGACATGCATTTGTAATGGGCGCGATTCCTGTGACTAACACAAAAGTGATAGCACTATTTGATAGGTGTTCATCCGGGAGCTTCTACTAACGTGTGTCAGGAGTGATACGGTTTTTGGGTCGTAGCAGTTCTGACAGTGCTTAACATTTCATCGTCATTGCTACACGCCCTTCATGGATTGGAGTGGTTTCGCCACGAAAGGAGTTCCCCGTGGAAGCAAGGTTTGGTGTCGCCCTCGTTTCACGTTTTTCCCCACTTTCCCTTGCTGTGCATCTGAGCGTCGCGGGACTGCTGTTCGGCGGGGTGAGCGCACCGGCGTTGGCGACCTGCTCTACGGCAGGCTCCACCGTGACCTGTACCGGCGTGCCGTCGCTGCCGCTGTTTCTCAACAACTTCTCCAGCGCCACCAGTGGCTTGACGGTCAACGTCAACAGCGGGGCGCAGATGAATGCGACCCTCGGCGGCCATGTCATGGACCTGACCGGGGTGAATATCTCCCTGAACAACTCCGGCATCATCGATCCGGCAGTCCTCGACCTGGTGTCGGTGTTGAGCGGCGGTGCATTCATCGGTAGCGGCGCCACCAGTGCGGTCAACGTGCTCAACAATGCCGGCGCGATCATGCGCGGCACCGGCATGTTGCTCGGGCTCAACCTGACCAGCATCAACGGCCTGGCGATTGGCGTGAACAACGCTGCCGCCGGCACCACCAGCATTACCAACAACGGCACCATTACCTCGACCGGTTTGTCGATCGGCGGCATCACCCTGGCCGACACCCCGGTGATCGGCGTCTACGGTGGCTCGCAGGTCAACATGACCAACAGCAACACCGGTGTCATCAACGGCCGGATTGCCTTCGAAACCTCGGCGGCGGGCAACACCTTCACCAACGCCGGTGCGATTACCGGCGGTGTGTCGATGGGCGCGGGGAGCACCAACACCTTCACGGCCGTGACCGGCTCCAGCGTCAGCGTCGGTGACGGCGTGCAGATCAGCGTCGGCCTTGGTGGTCTGGTCAATATCAACCTTACTTTCGCCCCGACTGGTACGGTGGATGGCGGTGCGGGGGGGACTAACAGCCTGATCCTGCAAAACACCAGCGGGGTCGGCGGCGGTATCGCCGAGACTGGCACGGCGTCGAGCGCCACCTACGTCAACTTCAGCAACCTGACCCTCAACAGCGGCACCTGGACGTTGCAGGGGCCATTGGTCAGCGGCGCGACCACGCTCAATGGCGGTATTGCCCAGTTCAACAACAACGCCACGTTCGGTAGCGGCGTGATCACGTCCAACGGCGGGGTTCTGGAGGCCAGCAATGCCGGGTTGAACATCAGCAACCTGATTTCCCTCGGCGCGGGCGGCGTGACGGTGCAAGGCAACAACGCCTCCACGTTGAGCGGGGTGATCTCCGGCAGCGGTGGCCTGACCAAGCTCGGTGCAAGCCAATTGAACCTCAGCGCCGCCAACACCTACCTGGGCAATACCACGCTCAACGGCGGTACGGTGCAGGTGAGCAACAATCAGGCGTTCAGTACCGGCACCGTCAATGTCACTGGCGCGACAACGTTGAGCGCACCGGGCACGATCAGCCTGAACAACGCGATCAGCCTCGGTGGCACGTTGACGGCCGGCGGCACCGGAGCCCTGACCCTCAGCGGCTTGATCAGCGGCAGCAGCGGCCTGACCAAGACCGGAACCGGCAGCCTGACCGTCAGCGGCGCCAACACCGGTTACAGCGGCACCACCACCCTCAGCGCCGGCAGCTTACTGGTGACCAATAACAATTCGCTGGGCAGTGGTGCTCTGAACACCGCCGCTGGCACCAGTCTGGACAGCACCGCCAATGTGACGCTGGCCAATAACATTGGCATGACCGGCGCGCTGAACGTGCTCGGCAGCAATGCCCTGACCCTCGGCGGCGTGCTGGCGGGCACTGGCGGGATCACCAAATCCGGCAGCGCCAGCCTCACGCTGACCGGCAACAACAGCAACAGCGGCAACACATTGCTCAATGCCGGCAGCCTGTTCGTCGGCAGCAACACCGCGCTGGGCACGGGCGCACTGAATACCGCCGCCGGGACCACACTGGATGCGACTGCGGCGGTGACCTTGGCCAACGCCGTCGCAGTGACCGGGGGGCTGACCCTTGGCGGCACGCAGGCATTGGGCCTGAGTGGCGTCGTCAGCGGTGCGGGCAATCTGATCAAGAACGGCAGCGCCAACCTGAGTCTTAGCGGCAACAACACTTTCTCCGGCGGTACCGCGCTCAATGCAGGCACGCTGATTGTCGGTTCCAATACGGCGCTGGGTACCGGTGCCTTGACCACTGCGGCAGGCACCACCCTCGACGCCAGCACCGCGGTTGCGCTGACCAACGCGGTCTCCCTCGGCGGCAACCTGAACATTGGTGGCAGCGCCAACCTGACCCTGGGCGGGATTGTCAGCGGCAGCGGCGGGTTGACCAAAAACGGCGCGGCCAACCTGATTCTCAACGGCGCCAACACCTTCCTTGGTGCCGTCGCGTTGAACGCGGGGACGATCACGGCGGGTGCCAACGCGACGCTTGGCAGCGGCAATATCACCGTGGGCGGCGTGGCAACCCTCGACAGCAATGCGGCGGTGACGCTCAACAACAGCATCATTCTCAACAACAGTCTAGGGATCGGCGGCAGCAATGCCCTGACTCTCGGTGGCGTGATCAGCGGGGCCAGCCAGCTGGTGAAAAACGGCGCCGCCAATCTCACGCTCAACGGCACCAACACCTACAGCGGCGGCACCACGTTGAATGCCGGCAGCCTGACCGTCGGGAACGGCGCGGCACTGGGCACCGGCGCCTTGACGGTAGAAGGGGCGGGCACGCTCAACAGCAGTTCGGCCGTGGCACTGAACAACAACGTCATTCTCAATGCCAACCTCACCGCCGGCGGCGCCAACGCGCTGACCCTCGGCGGGGTGATCAGTGGCGGCAACGGTTTGATCAAGACCGGCGCATCGAGCCTGACGCTCAATGGCAATAACACCTACACCGGCACCACTGCGCTGAATGCCGGTTCGCTGGTCGTCGGCTCCAATTCCGCCCTCGGCACCGGTACGCTGAACGCGTCGAACGGCACCACGCTGGATGCCGGCACTGCCGCCGCCCTGGCGAACAACGTCAACCTCGCGGGCACACTGACCTTGGGCGGCACCAATGCACTGACCCTCGGCGGCGTGGTTGCCGGTATCGGTGGACTGACCAAGAACGGCGCTGCCAATCTGACCCTCAACGGCGCCAACACTTATTTTGGCAACACCGTGTTGAACACCGGCAAACTGACCGTCGGCAGCAACACCGCGCTGGGTTCCGGTACGTTGAACGCGGCGGTCAACACGACGCTGGACGCCAACACGGCCGTCAGCCTGAACAATGCGGTGGCGCTGGCCGGTGCCTTGAACATCGGCGGCACGGCGAATATGACCCTGACCAGTCTGGTCAGCGGCGCTGGCAGTCTGGTGAAAAACGGCGCGGCCAATCTGATTCTCAACGCCGCCAACAACTACCTCGGCGGCACCACGCTGAACGCCGGCACACTGACCGTTGGCAACAGTTCGGCGCTGGGCTCCGGTGCATTGACCGTTGCCGGCGCGGCGACACTGGACAGCAACTCGCCGCTGGTCAGCCTCAACAACGCGATCGCATTGAATGCCGCGCTGACCGTGGGCGGCACGCAGAACCTCACCCTTGGCGGCGTCACCAGTGGCACTGGCCAGTTGATCAAGAACGGCGCTGCCAACCTCACCCTCAATGGCAACAACACCTTCAGCGGCGGCACCACGCTTAACGCCGGCACGCTGACCCTGGGCAATGCCAGCGGTCTGGGCAGCGGGGCATTGGTCGTCGGTGGTGCGGCAACGCTGGATAACAGCGCGTCGTTCGGCATCGGTAATGCGATCACGCTGAACGCCGGGCTGACGGTTGCGGGCAACAATGATTTGAGTTTGAACGGCGTCCTCAGCGGTGCTGGCAGCCTGACCAAAAACGGTCTGTCGGACCTGACCCTCGCGGGCAACAACACCTTCACCGGCGCGCTGAATATCGTCTCGGGCAGCGTCACCACCCTCAACACCAACGCCTTGGGCAACACCTCCGGCGTCAACATCAGCGCCGGTGCCGGCCTGAACCTGGGCAGCGACGCCAGCCTCGGCGCGCTGACCGGCAGCGGCAGTGTGCAACTCACCGGCAGCAACACGCTGACCGTCGGTGGCGGCAACGTCACCAGCACGTTTGACGGCGACCTCAGCGGCAGCGGCGGTCTGGTCAAAGTCGGCACCGGCACCCTGAACCTCACCGGGATCAACGGCATCACCGGCAACACCGCGATCAATGGCGGTACCGTCGATCTCAGCGGTTCGCTGGCCAGTGCTCAGATCAACGTCAACACTGGCGGTACGCTGACCGGCACCGGTTCGGCGATTGGTAGCGTCAACGTCAATAGCGGTGGCCATCTGGCGTTGTCGTCGGGCAACCAACTGTCCGCCAGTGCTCTGACCCTGGCTGCCGGCAGCAACGTCGATGTGGCGTTGGGCACACCGTCGACCACCTCGCTGATGAACGTCGGCGGCAACCTCACCCTCAACGGTAACCTCAACGTCACCGATGCCGGCGGTTTTGGCGTTGGCGTGTATCGCCTGTTCAACTACACCGGTGCCCTGACCAACCTGGGTCTCGATGTCGCCGGCGTGCCGGTCGGTTACGGCCTCGGCGACCTGGTGGTGCAAACCGGCGTGGCCAATCAGATCAACATTCAAGTGTCGGCGCCGAACGTCAATATCCGTTACTGGGACGGCAGCCAGACCATTGCCAACGGCGTCGTTGATGGCGGCAGCGGCACATGGAATGCGGTCGGCACCAACTGGACCGATGCCAACGGTTTGGTCAATCAACCGTGGGCCGGCGATTTCGCGGTGTTCCAGGGCACCGCCGGCACTGTGACGGTGAATGGCACGCAAGCGTTCACGGGTATGCAATTCCTTACCGACGGCTACAACGTGGTCAACGGTGCGGCGGGACAACTCATGGCGGTCAACGGCACCGGCGGCACCACTTCGTTGCGCGTCGATCCGGGCGTGACCGCGACCATCAATGCCAATATCGATGGCAGCGGCATCCTCAATAAACTCGACGCAGGCACCTTGGTGCTCGGCGGTGCCAACGCCTATACCGGCGGCACGCAACTGGACGGCGGCAAGATCATCGTCGGCAGCAACACCGCACTCGGCACTGGCACGTTGACGGCGAACGCCGGCACGCAACTGGATAGCAACGCGGCGGTGACACTGGCCAACGCGGCGACACTCAACGGCAACCTCACCATTGTTGGCAGCAATGCGCTGACCCTCAACGGTGTGATTGGCGGCACGGGCGGCCTGATCAAGAGCGGCGCGGCGAACCTGACACTGGGCGGCAACAACGCCTTCCTCGGCCCGGTCGCTTTGAACGCGGGCGGCTTGGTTTTGGCGTCGAATTCGGCGCTCGGCTCCGGCACCCTGAATGCCGCTGGCGGCACCACGCTGGATGCCAGCACCGGGGTTTCGCTGAACAACGCGGTCAACCTGGCGGGCAACCTTGGCATCGTCGGCACGGCGGATCTGACGCTGGCCGGCACCGTCAACGGCGCCGGCAGCCTGAGCAAAAACGGCGCAGCCAACCTGACCCTGAGCGGCAATAACAACTTCCTCGGCGGCACCACTCTGAACGCCGGCACCCTGACCGCTGGCAGCAACTCGGCGCTGGGCCTGGGCAACCTGACCGTGGCAGGGGCCTCGGCGCTGGACAGCAACAGCGCGCTGAGCCTGGGCAACAACGTGGTGCTCAACGCCAACCTGAGCAACACCGGTACCAACAACCTGACCCTCGCTGGCGTCATCAGCGGCGCCGGCGGACTGATCAAGAACGGCGCGTCGAACCTGACCCTTAACGGCGTCAACACCTGGTCCGGTGGCACCACACTGAATGCCGGTACGCTAACCCTCGGCAGTAACGCCGCATTGGGCAGTGGCGCGCTGACGGTCACTGGCGATGCAACCATTACTGATAACACGTCACTGGCGCTGGCCAACAACATCAACGTCAATACCAATGCCAATCTGACCATCGCCAATAACCTTGCCTTTAAGCTTGATGGCGTGATCAGCGGCAGCGGTACGTTGACCCAGGATGGCTCGGCGATACTGATTCTTACCGGCAACAACACCTTCAACGGACTGATCGATATTTTGGCCGGCGGCGTTAACACCGTTGGCAGCTCCGCCCTGGGCGATAACGCCACCGTCAATCTCGCCGCCGGTACCTCGCTCGGCATCGGTGATTCGACCAGCATCGGCAGCCTGACCGGCGGCGGCAGGGTTTTTATCGGTGACTTCGACATCCTGAGCATTGGTGGCAACAATCAGAGCAGCACATTCGACGGCGCTCTGCTGGACGGCATCGACCGGGGCGGGCTGACCAAACTGGGCAGCGGCACATTGACACTGACCGGCAACAACACCCTCACCGGCGACACCAACGTCAACGCCGGCACCCTGCAAGTCAACGGCTCGCTCGGCAGCGACATTGTGCTGGTCAACAACGGCGGCACCCTGGGCGGTAGCGGTACGCTGGACGGCGCGGTGACGGTGGCCGATGGCGGTCATCTGGCGGGCGTGACCGGCAGCACATTGTCCGTCGGTTCGCTGATGTTCAACGGCAACTCCAACTTCGATGTTGGCCTCGGCACACCGGTGTCCGGTGGCGGCAATGCGTTGGTCAGCGTCGGCGGCAACCTGACCCTCGACGGTACGCTCAATGTCAGTGACATCGGCGGTTTCGGCAGCGGCGTTTATCGGCTGATCGACTACACCGGCGGCCTGACCGACAACGGCATGCTGCTCGGCACGCTGCCGGGCAGCGTCACGCCGGGTGACCTGCAACTGCAAACCGCGCTGGCCAATCAGATCAACCTGCTGGTGACGGCACCGGGTGTCACCGTGCAGTTCTGGGACGGCAACCAACTGGTCGCCAACGGTTCGGTCGATGGTGGCAGCGGCACCTGGGGTACCGGCACCACCAACTGGACCGACGTCAACGGCACCACCAACCAAGGCTGGGCCAATAACTTCGCAGTGTTCCAGGGAGCGGCAGGTACCGTCACCGTGAATGGCGCGCAAACCATCACTGGGATGCAGTTCGTCACCGATGGCTACAGCCTGCAAAACGGCACGGCGGGTTCGCTGAACCTGGTCAACGGTTCGCTGGGCAACGCCACGGTGCGTGTCGATCCGAACGCGACGGCGACCATCGGCGTAGCGCTCAACGGTGCCGGCACCCTCGGCAAGTACGACACCGGCACCCTGGTGCTCAATGCCGCCAACGGCTACACCGGGGGCACCGCGCTCAATGGCGGCAAGATCGTGGTCGGCAACAACGCCGCCCTCGGCACCGGCGTTTTGACTGCCGCTGCCGGCACGGCGCTGGACAGCAACAGCGCGGTTACCCTGGCCAACGATGTGGTGCTCAATGGCGGCTTGAACGTTGCCGGCTCCAACGCCTTGACCCTCGACGGTGACGTCAGCGGCAGTGGCAGTCTGATCAAGACCGGCGCTTCGAGCCTGACCCTCAACGGCAGTAACACCTACAGCGGCGGCACCCAGCTTTCCGACGGGACGCTGATCCTCGGCAACAACAGCGCGATCAGCAGTGGCGCCCTGAGTGTGCTCGGCAACGGCACACTCGACAGCACGTCGGCGCTGCAACTGGCCAATGCCATCAACCTCGGCGCGCAATTGACCCTCGCCGGCAATCAAAACACCAGCCTGATCGGCGCGATCACCGGCAGCGGCAGCCTGGTGAAAAACGGCGCGGGTGACCTGGCGCTCAGCGGCGCCAACACCTACAGCGGCGGCACCACGCTCAGCGCTGGCAGCACCCGTGGCGACACCAGCAGCCTGCAAGGCGCAATCGTCAACAACGCGACCCTGACCTTCGAGCAAAACGCCGACGGCAGTTACACCGGCAACCTCACCGGCACCGGCACACTGAACAAAACCGGCACCGGCCAGTTACTGCTCAGCGGCAACAACGGCCTCACCGGCAACACCTCGGTGCAAGCCGGCAGCCTGATCGTCAATGGCGTGCTCAACAGTGCCAACGTCAACGTCGCCAGCGGGGCGAAGATCGGCGGCAGCGGTCAGCTCGGCGGCGACGTGCAACTGGCCAGCGGGGCAACGCTGGTCGGTGGCGACACGACAACGCCGTTGTCTGTGGGGGCGCTGACATTGTCCTCGGGTAGCAATCTGGATTTCAGCCTCGGCTCGGCGACCAGTTCGACCACCGTCGTCAACGTCGCCGGTAACCTGACCCTCGACGGCACGTTGAACATCAGCAATGCCGGCGGATTCGGCATCGGCGTCTATCAACTGTTCAGCTACGGCGGCAGCTTGACCGACAACGGCCTGGACTACGGCAGCCTGCCGGTGTCGGCGGCGAACCTGACCCTGCAAACGGCGCTGGCCAATCAAAT
The DNA here is from genome assembly GCF_019145495.1 of Pseudomonas azerbaijanoccidentalis. GTDB lineage: Bacteria > Pseudomonadota > Gammaproteobacteria > Pseudomonadales > Pseudomonadaceae > Aquipseudomonas > Aquipseudomonas azerbaijanoccidentalis. The sequence goes on from NZ_JAHSTU010000003.1 coordinate 526,311, forward strand.
CAACCTGCTGGTGCAAGGCACGCCGGGTGAGGTGCAGTTCTGGAACGGCGGTAAAACCAACCCTGACGGCAGCATCGGTGGCGGCAGCGGTGTGTGGGGACCGGGGACCAATTGGACCGATCCAAGCGGCACTCAGGCGCTGGGCGCCAACGGCCAGTTCGCGGTATTCGGCGGGCAGGGCGGCACCGTGACGGTGCTCGGCAACCAGAGCTTCACCGGGTTGCAGTTCCTCGGCAGCGGTTACAGCCTGGCGCCCGGTGCGGGCGGCACGCTGACACCGGTGAACGGCGCGGGTGGCAGTCTCGCGCCAGTGCGGGTTAACGCGGGGGCGACCACGGAAATTTCAGTACCGTTGGTGGGCAGTGGCGGCATCGAAAAACTTGATTCCGGCACCCTGTTGCTCAGTGCGGCCAACACCTACAGCGGCGGCACCACCGTCAGCGGCGGTACGCTGATCGGTAACACCACCAGCCTGCAAGGCAACATCCTCAACAATGCACAATTGGTGTTCCAGCAGAACGTCGCCGGTCAGTTCAACGGCACGCTCAGTGGCAGCGGCCGGCTGGCCAAACGCGGTGCTGGACGTTTGTTGCTGACCGGTAATCAGCCGTTCAGCGGCAGCGTCTCGGTGGATCAGGGCGTGTTGCAAGTCGGCAGCCTTGCGGCCCGCGCGTCGCTCGCTGGACAGATCACCGTGGCCAATGGCGCTGGCCTGAGCGGTAACGGCAGTGTCGGCGCGGTGGACAACCACGGCGTCGTGGCATCCGGCGGGGCTGATGGCACCTTGAGTGTAAGCGGTAACCTGACCAACGCCGCCGATGGTGTGCTGGCACTCACGGTCAGCTCGCCAACCGCCACACCACTGGTCGTCGGCGGCACTGCAGTCCTCGGTGGCGGCCTGCAAGTGACGAGCCTCGCACCGTTCACCGGCAACACCATCTATTCACTGATCAGTGCTGGCGGCGTGTCGGGAACATTCAGTACAACCGATCTGCCGCAATACGCGTTCCTCAACACCGCGCTGATTTACGATGCGAACGCGGTGAACCTGGCGGTCAGCCGCAACGGCAACTCGTTCGCCGACGTGGCCGCAACCGGCAACCAGTTCAACACCGCTACGGCGTTGACCAACAACGGGCCGGCCGGGGCAACGTTGCAAAACGAAATCCTCAACCTCAGTGTCGCCGAGGCACGCAACGCCTTCGACAGCTTGTCCGGGGAAATCCATGCGAGTACCGCCAGTGCAATCCTTGAGGATTCGCGCTACGTGCGCGACGCCGTCAACGACCGCATGCGCCAGCCGTCGTGCAGCGCAGCGGATGATCCGCGCAATGCCCTCGCACCCAGCGACAATCAGTTGAGCAGCAACGGTTGCCACGGCGAGATGGTCGGTTGGGTGCGTGCCTTGGGGGCGTGGGGTGAGTCGGATGGCGACAGCAACAGCGCGAAGCTGGATCGCAACCTCAGCGGTTTCATGCTCGGCACCGACAAGCAACTTGACGATCAGTGGCGTGTTGGGATGGTCGCCGGCTACACCCGCAGCGATATTGACGCACATGACCGGCGTTCGGACGCCACGGTGGAGAGCTACCACCTGGCGGCATACCTGAACTCGCAGTTCGATGCGCTGGCCGTGCGCCTTGGCGCGGCGTACAGCTGGCACGACATCGAAAGCAAACGCGACGTCAGTGTCGGTGCCTACAACGATCGCCTGGAAGCCAACTACGACGCGCGCAGCGCCCAGGTATTTGGCGAAGTCGGTTACACCGTCGAAGCCGCGGGTATCGCGCTTGAGCCATTCGCCGGCCTGGCCTACGTCAACTACGACAGCGACAAGGCCAAGGAGAAAGGCGGGGTGGGGCGCCTGTCGGCTGAATCCGATCAGGACATCACGTTCTCCACTCTCGGCCTGCGCGCCGGCAAACGCATCACCCTGGCCAACGGTGGACAGTTCACCCCGCGTGCCGCCATTGGCTGGCGTCACGCCTTCGGTGACACCAAACCCGACGCGGACATGACCTTCATCGACGGCGGTGCCTCGTACACCGTGCAGGGTGTGCCGATTGCCGAGGACAGCGCCGTGCTTGAAGCCGGGGTGGATTTCCAGATCAGCCCGACTGGCAAACTCGGCATCGGTTATTCAGGGCAAGTCTCCGGCGACAGCAACGACCATGCGATGACCATCAGTTTCAGCCTCGGGTTCTGATTCGCTTCTGCAATGCTTGACCGCCCGCAAGGGCGGTTTTTTTTGCCTCGGGTTCAGCCATGCCTTGCTCTGCTAGAATCGGCGCCATTGACCCAACGAGGTGCCCATGATGAGCGAGCCGATCCGCCTGACCCAGTACAGCCATGGCGCTGGGTGCGGTTGCAAGATTTCCCCACAAGTACTGGAAGTGATTCTGGCCGGCAGCGGTGCGCAGAATCTGGACCCGAAACTGTGGGTCGGCAACGCCTCGCGCGATGATGCTGCGGTCTATTCCATCGATGAAGAGCGCGGCGTGGTATCGACCACTGATTTTTTCATGCCGATCGTCGATGATCCGTTCGATTTCGGTCGCATTGCTGCCACCAATGCCATCAGCGATATCTACGCCATGGGCGGCGATCCGTTGATGGCGATCGCGATCCTCGGCTGGCCAGTCAACGTGCTGGCGCCGGAAATTGCCCGTGAAGTCATTCGTGGCGGGCGCTCGGTGTGCGATGAGGCCGGCATTCCACTGGCCGGTGGTCACTCCATCGATGCGCCAGAGCCGATCTTCGGCCTGGCCGTGACCGGGCTGTTGGAAAAACGCCACATGAAGCGCAACGACACCGCCACCGCCGGTTGCTTGCTGTACCTGACCAAACCGCTGGGCATCGGCATCCTTACCACGGCGGAAAAAAAGGGCAAGTTGCGCAGTGCCGACGTTGGCCTGGCCCGCGACTGGATGTGCACCCTGAACAAACCCGGCAGCCGCTTCGGTAAACTCGAAGGCGTCACCGCGATGACCGACGTCACCGGTTTCGGCCTGCTCGGGCATCTGGTGGAAATGGCTGATGGCAGCCACCTGACCGCGCGTATCGAATACGACCGGGTACCGCGTTTGCCGGGCGTCGAGTATTACCTCGAACAAGGTTGCGTGCCCGGCGGCACCTTGCGCAATTTCGACAGCTACGCCAGCAAACTTGGACGCCTGCAAGAGCTGCACAAACGGGTGCTGTGCGATCCGCAGACCAGCGGCGGCCTGTTGATTGCCGTCACGCCTGCGGGCAATGCTGAATTCCTCAAGGTCGCTGGTGAGCTGGGCCTCGATCTGGTGCCGATCGGCGAACTGGTCGAGCGACAGAGCAACGCGGTCGAGGTGTCTTGATGTCTGTCGACTACACCGATTACCGCGACATCTTTCTCAACGACCGGCCGATGATGGACGCCCGTGCGCCGATCGAATTTTCCAAGGGCTCATTTCCCGGCGTGATCAACCTGCCGCTGATGAACGATCACGAGCGGCAGCGCATCGGCACCTGTTACAAGCAACATGGCCAGCAAGCGGCCATCGAACTGGGCCATCAACTGGTGTCCGGTGACGTCAAGGCCGAGCGCATCCAGGCCTGGGCGGAGTTCGCCCGGGCGCATCCCGATGGTCTTTTGTATTGTTTTCGCGGCGGCCTGCGTTCGCAGATCGTTCAGCAATGGCTCAAGAACGAGGCGGGCATCGACTATCCACGAGTTGGCGGCGGCTACAAGGCCATGCGCACCTTCCTGCTGGAGACCGTCGATCAAGCCGTCGCCCAGTGCGATTTCGTGCTGTTGGGTGGCATGACCGGCACCGGCAAAACCGAAGTCCTGACGCAACTGAGCAACGGCCTGGACCTTGAGGGTTACGCCAATCATCGCGGTTCCAGTTTCGGCAAACGCGCCACGGGCCAGCCATCGAACATCGACTTCGAGAATCGCCTGGCAGTGGATGTGCTGAAAAAGCGAGCCCGCGGTCTGGAGCAATTCGTACTCGAAGACGAGAGCCGCGCGGTGGGTAGTTGTGCGCTGCCATTGCCGCTGTACCAGGGCATGCAACGGTTTCCCATGGTCTGGCTGGAAGACAGCCTGCAAGGGAGGGTCGAGCGGATCTTGCGTGATTACGTGGTGGATTTGTGTGCCGAGTTCATCGCCGTGCATGGCGATGAAGGCTTTGCGCTGTTCTCCGAACGCTTGCTGGAAAGCCTGAACAACGTGCAGAAACGCCTGGGGGGCGAACGCCATCAGCGGATGCTGATCCTGATGGAGCAAGCGTTGCTCGAGCAGGGTCGCAGTGGTGCGGTGGATTTGCACCGGGGCTGGATCGAAGGGTTGCTGGTTGAGTATTACGATCCGATGTATGCCTTTCAGCGGGAAAAGAAGGGCGCACGGATTGAGTTTGCGGGGGAGCAGCGGGCGGTATTGGAGTATTTGCGGGAGCGGGTGAATCAACGGGGTTGAGGGTGGATTCAACGACCGCATCGCTGGCAAGCCAGCTCCCACAATGTGCTTGGTTACTCCCGGATTTTGTGGTCACACAAGACCCCTGTGGGAGCTGGCTTGCCAGCGATGAGGGCCGAACCGGCCACGCAACACTCAGGTCGGGCAAGTCTCCTGCCCGTTATCCAGCCCCTGCTTGTAGGTCTGGCTTTGCAGGCTGGCCTTGCCGTTGTGCCAGGTCAGGGTCAGGACATACAGCGAGTCATAGTCGTTCGATTCCCAATCCTCGGTAATCTTCTGCTTCTTGCCGACCGCTTCTCCGGCGACCTTGTTGATCAACTCCGGCAGATAGCCGTGGGACCAGGCGGTGTAGATCACCGAATTGTGATACTTGTCATGCAGCAGCTCATCGGCCAGGTCGCTGGTGTCGTTGGCCGAGAAATTGATGTTCACCGGCAGGCCGAGCTTGATCGCGCTGGGGCTGATCGTCATCAATGGGCGGATGTAGCTGTAGGAGTTGTCCAGTTCGCCTTCCTCGACATTGCGCGTCGGGTTGGCGGCAAACACGTAGTCGGCCTTGCCGAATTTTTCCGGCAACAGGGTCGCCAGGTCGATTGCACGGTTCAAGCCCTGGCAGTTGAGCTGCCCCAGGCCACCAGTGGGTTTTTCCGCGTGGCGCAGGAACACCAGCGTCTGAGTGCCGTCCACCGTTTGGGCGCGGCTTTCGCGGGACTCGAGCAACATGAACAACGCGCTGGCCGCCACCAGGGCAGGCAGAAATATATAGGCGCGATGTTTGAAGCGATTGGCGAGTTTCAGAAAATTCTTCATGGAAAAAAGGGTTCTTCAGCGCATTGGGTTAAGGCTGACAAACCTTTACACCGCGACTTTCCAGCGTCGGGTGTTTTCCATGTCGTGAAGCCGGTCCGTTTCAAAGGGGCAGTGCTCAGAGTCCTCTGAAGCCCATTGGTTCGATTCCGGCCGAGAGCGCAGCAAGATACCGGGAACCTTCAACGGGCTGCAGCGAAGGTTATCGACATGATGTTGCGGATTTATGGACACCCTACACCCCAAGGCTTGCGATCACGCTGTGATCCGCATTGATCTCGACCATCAGCGTTATTGATGGTTTCAACGCTCTCAACCCGCGTGATCTCCTTTATGATCGGTATTCTCAATTTTTTCGTGGATCCAACCCATGACCGATTTGTCTGCGTTCCCCATCACTGAAAAATGGCCGGCCCAGTATCCGGAGTGGATTCAGCTGTACTCCTTGCCGACCCCCAACGGTGTCAAGGTCTCGATCATGCTGGAAGAGATTGGCCTGCCGTATGAACCGCATCGCGTCGGTTTCGAAACCAGCGATCAGATGTCCCCTGAGTTCCTGTCGTTGAACCCCAACAACAAGATCCCGGCGATCCTCGACCCCCACGGTCCTGGCGGTCAGCCACTGCCGTTGTTCGAATCCGGCGCGATCCTGATTTACCTGGCCGACAAGAGCGGTCAACTGCTGGCGCAGGAAGGGGCTAGCCGTTACGAAACCATTCAGTGGCTGATGTTTCAGATGGGCGGAATCGGTCCGATGTTCGGTCAGCTCGGGTTCTTCAACAAATTCGCTGGCAAGGATTACGAAGACAAGCGTCCCCGTGACCGCTATGTCGAAGAAAGCCGACGCCTGCTCAGTGTCCTCGATAAGCGTCTGGAGGGCCGGGACTGGATCATGGGCGAGCGCTACACCATCGCCGATATCGCCACGTTCCCGTGGATCCGCAACTTGATCGGTTTCTATGAAGCGGGCGATCTGGTCGGCATTCAGAACTTCCCGAACGTCAACCGCGTGCTGGAAAAATTCCTCGCACGGCCGGCGGTGAAACGCGGTCTGGAAATCCCGAAACCCATCACCAACTGAAAACCCATAACCCCCTGTAGGAGCGAGCCTGCTCGCTCCTACATTTTTGTCCCCCGATTTTCAGGAATACCCATGTCCAGTCAGTTCCCCGAAGCACGCCCACGCCGTCTGCGCCGCAATGCGAGCCTGCGCAGTCTGTTCCAGGAAACCGAATTCAGCCTGAACGACCTGGTGTTGCCGATTTTCGTCGAAGAAGAAATCGATGACTTCGTCCCGATCAATAGCATGCCGGGCGTGATGCGCATTCCAGAGTCGAAGCTGGCCGGCGAGATCGAGCGTTATGCCCGGGCCGGGATCAAGTCGGTGATGACGTTCGGCGTGTCCCATCATCTGGACGGCAATGGCAGCGATACCTGGCGCGAGGATGGCCTGGTGTCGCGCATGTCGCGCATTGCCAAGGACGCGGTGCCGGAAATGATCGTCATGTCCGACACCTGTTTCTGCGAGTACACCGATCATGGCCACTGCGGCGTGCTGCACAACCATGAAGTCGACAACGACCAGACCCTGCTGAACCTGGGCAAACAAGCGGTCGCCGCAGCCCGTGCCGGTGCCGATGTCATCGCGCCGTCTGCTGCGATGGACGGGCAGGTCCAGGCGATTCGCCGGGCGCTGGATGAAGCCGGTTTCACCCAGACGGCGATCATGGCCTATTCGACCAAGTTCGCTTCGGCGCTGTATGGCCCGTTCCGCGAAGCCGGCGGCAGCGCGCTCAAGGGTGACCGCAAAAGCTATCAAATGAACCCGATGAACCGTCGTGAAGCGGTGCGTGAGTCGCTGCTGGACGAGCAGGAAGGCGCCGATGCGCTGATGGTCAAGCCGGCTGGTGCGTATCTGGACATCATCCGCGATATCCGCGAAGCCTCGCGCCTGCCGTTGTCGGCGTATCAGGTCAGTGGCGAGTACGCGATGATCAAGTTTGCTGCTCAGGCGGGTGCCATCGATGAAGATCGCGTGGTGCGCGAAAGCCTCGGCGCGATCAAGCGGGCCGGTGCGGACCTGATCTTCACTTACTTTGCGATGGACCTGGCGTTGGCGGGGATCTGATAAACACAGCAAAACCCTGTGGGAGCGGGCTTGCCCGCGATAGAGGTATGTCAGACACATAGATGCTGGATGTGCCGCCGCCATCGCGGGCAAGCCCGCTCCCACAGGGGGCAATGGTGTCTTCAGGGAACGCTGAAAAACGGCCGAATCCCGTGATCGTGAAAATACCGCTCAATCACCTTCGGATCGGAACACGTCTCGGCAATCGCCACGTAGGTGTCGGGACGTAACAGATAAAAGCCGTTGCGCCCCAACCCAGCCTCTTCAAACGCCGGTCGCCAGTCGAACACCTGCAACGGTAAATGGTGCTCGTGGCACCACGCGATCATCTCGTCGCTGGTGTCGCCATACACGTGCACCTGCCAGGTCAGACACTTCAACGATTCAAAATTGTCACCCTCACCGTCGTGTGCCCAAGGAAGGCGATCGCCACCGTGTACGTGGCCGGCCACGCCGTTGCTCAGGGCCATCCCGCGATAGTTCAGGGTGATTTGCGACACCGTGCGAAACAGGAACTCGCGGGAGGTTTCGTACGACGCCATTTTTGGAATCAAGAAGGGCGCCAGGCGGGTGCGCAACAGATCAGCCATGCGCCCTTCGGCGGTGACGAAGGTGAACACCCGGTCGGTGGTAGCCACCAGTTTGCGGGCGAAGGCGATGCGCTCGCTTTCATAGGTGTCGAGCAATCGGGCCTCGGCGCCGCCACTCAGCACAGCCGCGAGTTTCCAGGCCAGGTTGATCGCATCGCCGATGCCGGTGTTCATCCCCTGGCCACCGGCAGGGCTATGCACATGGGCGGCGTCGCCCAGTAAAAAAGCACGACCGGTGCGAAAGTGGTCAGCCACCCGATGATGCACGCGGTAAGTGGAGAACCAGTTGAGTTGTTCGATCTTCACCTGCATGTGTTCGATGGCCCGGCTGCTGACGTCTTCGAAGCGCAGGGTTTCGGCCTGCTCGGCGCGTTCGTCGCGCACGGTGCCGATCAATCGCGCACGGCCTTCGGCGGCCAACGGAAACACCGCAAGGAAGTCTGCTTCGTCGAGATCCACGTGCAGTTCGCCGTTGAATGCCGGACCGCTGGCCTGCACGTCGGCGACATAGAAAATCTGTTGATAAGTGCCGCCGGGAAAGCCGGTGTCGAGGGATTTGCGCACGATTGAACGGGCGCCGTCGCAGCCGGCCAGGTAGCATGCCTGGCAGGTTTCCTGTTGCCCGTCGGCCAGGCGCAGGGTGGCGGTGATGCCGTCGCCGTTTTCCTCGAAGCCCAGCAACTCGGTGTTGCGTTCGACGCTGACGCCGAAGGTTTCCAGGCGCTCGATCAGCAGCCGTTCGTGCTCATCCTGCGGAAAAATTTCGAGAAACGCGTAAGGCGTCAAACCTTCGCCGACACGGCTCAGCGGCAAGCGTGCCACGGCCTCGCCCTTGACCCAGAAATTGGCGGCAGCCACACGATGGCCGCGCTGCACGATCGCCTCTGCAAGGCCGAGCTGGCGGTATAACTCCAGCGTCCGCGCCTGAACGGCCAGCGCCCGCGACGTGGTGCCGGGGGCGCTGGCCTTGTCGATGATCCGTGCACGCACCCCCAGTTTGCTCAACCACAGAGCCAATACCAGCCCGGTCGGGCCGGCGCCGATGATCAACACGTCGCTGCGGTGCATGAACCAGTCCTCTTCGCCAAGTGGTTCAAGTATGGTCCACAGACGCAAGGCGGCCAGGCTGACTGCTCAACGGAAATGGCTGCGATCTTTTGATTTTCAAAAATCAAAAGATCGCAGCCTGCGGCAGCGCCTACGAGGAGGCGTTTGGCGGTTAGAAGTCGATGGTGCCCGACAGCTTCGCCACCCGCGGCTCGCCCTGGGTCAGGAAACCGCCCTGGGCGGATTCCCAGTACTCGTTGTTGGCGACGTTCTCGACGTTGAAGCGCACGGTCACGTCCTTTTCCTGGACCTTGAAGGCGTAGCGGGCGCCGGCATCGAAGCGGTTCCAGGTCGGCAGGCTGAGGTTGTTGGCGGCGTCGGCGTACTGGCCACCGGTGCGTAACATCCGCCCGTTGAGCGCGACGCCTGGCAAGCCCGGCACATCCCAATCGACGCTGGCGTTGAACTGAAAGGTCGGTACGCCGATGGCATGGTTGCCATCGTTGAGACCGCCCTGGGTTTTCTTCAGTTCGGTGTCCATCACCGTGACGCCGCTGAGCAGGCGCAGGCCATCGATGGGTTCGCCGAAGACGTTGAGTTCCACGCCTTTATTGACTTGCTCGCCGTCGTTCACGAAGCGTGCGGTGGTGTCGTCGATGACTTCGGTGTAGCCATCGGCAGGCTGCTCGATTCGATAGACACCGAGGGTGGCGCCATAGGTGCCCATGTCGACTTTCACACCGGCTTCGATCTGCTTCGAACGGGCCGGGGCAAAGGCTTCATTGCCGTTGACCACGACCCGCGAGCCGGACGTTGTTGGGGAGGTTGGCCCTTGCGCCAGGCCTTCGATGCGGTTGGCATAGAACGACACATGCTCCCACGGCTTGAATACGATGCCGTAAACCGGCGTGGTGATCGACTCGTCGTAATTGGAGGTGCGTGTCCCGGTGCCGTAGGCGTAGCCCTGGACTACCAGTTGTTGGCGACGCACACCGACGGTCACCAGCAGGCGGTCATCGAAGAAACCCAGGGTGTCGGACACCGCGCCGCTGCGCACGAAAGTCTTGCCAGTGATGCCCGGGTCATGCAGGTCACCGCCGGAGAAACCGCCCTGTGGCGCCGGAACGTCGACTGGGTGATAGATGTTGTTCGGGTATTGGGTCAGGTCGAAATCGAAGGCGTTGCGCTGCTGGGTCCAGATTCCTGCCAGGCCGAAGTTGAGCTGGTGACTGACCGGGCCCGTGGCGAATTTGCCGTTGAGGCCGGCCATGGCGCTGGTGTTGTCTTCGTCGTGGGGAATGAACGAGCCGGACGTGGTTGAGCTGCCGTCATTTCCGACCAGGGTGGTGCCATCGTAGTTGCCCACTTCGCGGGTGTGCTTGGCGCCGGCGGCGGCGTAGGCGGTCCAGCTTTCGTTCAGGTCGTACTCGGCGCGCAGCATGCCGAAGGTGTCTTCGATCTGGGTGAACCCCCATTTCTGTGCGTAGTTGGTGTCGGCCGAAGGCGCATCCGGAATGTGCGTGGCGGTGCCGAGGTTGACCGAGCTGCGTCCGCCGTTGATGCGTTCCTTCGAGTAGACGAAGTCAGCGGAAATCCGCAGGGCATCGCCGCGATAGTCGAGGCCGATGGCGAACAGTTTGGAGCGCTGGTTTTCATCGTCGATGGCGGTGTCGCCTTCGCGTTGCGAGAGGTTGATCCGCGCGCCGAAGCGATTGTCCTCGCCGAAGCGCTGGCCGACATCCAGGTGCTCACCGATGCGCCCATCGTCGCTGATGTCGGTGCTGAAACGGCGCAGCGGCACGTCGCCGGCGCGTTTGGGTTGCAGGTTGACGCCGCCACCGATGCCGGAGCCGCTCGGGGTCACGCCGTTGATGAAGGCGTTAGGGCCTTTGAATACTTCCACACGCTCCAGCGCGTCGGTGGAAACGATCTGCCGCGGCAGGATGCCGTACAGGCCATTGAAGGAAATATCGTCGCCGTTAAGCGGCAGGCCACGGATCATGAAGGTCTGGGCCTGGTTGGAAAACCCGGACGCCTGGCGCACCGATGAATCGTTGAGCAGCACATCGCCGACGTTTTCGGCCTGCTGGTCGCGGATCAGTTGTTCGGTATAGGACGTCACGCTGAACGGCACGTCCATCATGTCCTGATTGCCCAGCACGCCGAGTTGACCGCCGCGTGCGACCTGACCACCGGCATATACCGGGGGGAGATCGGGTGGCACCGGGGCATCGGCATTGATGTTGACATCGCCCAGCACCAACGGTTTGCCGTCGGTGGGCTCAGGCGTAGCCGCATAGGCAGTCATGGACAGAGAGCAAAACAAGGCGAGAAACGTCGGGCGAAAGGGAGCGCCGAGGGCTGGAGTAGGCATGTTTCGTTCCTGTAGAGAAGGAAGTGACGGCGCAATTCTCCATGCGCAAATGCGACTCCAGATACAAATGATAGGGGTTCCCAGTCACATCGCACGATTTTTTTGTCTTCACTGCTACAGGTAGCCATCCGTAGCAGCTGCCGAGCCTGCGAGGTTGCGTTCGGCGGCGCAGCCGTCGTAAACCCGATGAATGCGATTTACCGAAAAGCGCGAGTGCCTGGTTTCACGACTGCTTCGCAGCCGAACGCAACCTCGCAGGCTCGGCAGCTGCTACGGAGGATGGAGTTGCTGGAGGGAACGCAGCTTGGCGGGGGAGGGTCATAGCCTGCGCCATGCGAATGGTCGTATGGTTAACCCGGTTCAATGGACTCCCTGGAGCAACATGCAAGCCCAACGATTGATCATGAGTGTCGCCGCGTTGCTGGTGCTGGCCGGTTGCAGCAGTCAGCGGACTCAAGAAGCCCCGGTGCGCAAGCCTGCCGAGGTCAAGGCGCAAATCGTACGGTTGCTGCCGGCGAAAACCGTGGATCGTGAGGGCTGGGCGACGGACATCTACGCCGCGTTTGCTGCGCAGAGCATTGCACCCACCACGCAAAACCTGTGTGCGGTGCTGGCGGTTACCGAGCAGGAATCGACGTTCCAGGTCGACCCGCCGGTGCCCGGACTGGGCAAGATCGCCCGCGAGGAAATCGATCGCCGAGCGAGCAAGGCACACATTCCCGGGCTATTGGTCAGTGGTGCCTTGCGGGTGAGTTCGCCTACCGGCAAAACCTATAGCGACCGTCTGAATGCAGCGCGCAGTGAGAAAGAACTGAGTGCGATTTTCGATGATTTCATCGGCATGGTGCCCATGGGACAGACGTTGTTCGCCGGTTTCAACCCGGTGCACACCGGCGGGCCGATGCAGGTCAGCATCGATTTTGCCGAACAGCACGCCAAGGGTTATCCCTATCCGGTGGATGGCTCGATTCGTCGTGAGGTGTTCAGCCGTCGGGGCGGCATGTATTTCGGCATCGCCCATTTGCTGGGTTACCCGGTGAGCTACGAACAGCCGCTGTATCGTTTTGCCGACTTCAACGCCGGTTGGTACGCCAGCCGCAATGCGGCGTTCCAGAATGCCGTCAGTCGGGCCTCGGGTATTCCATTAGCGCTGGACGGGGATCTGGTCCGCTACGGTTCGATCATGCCCGGCAGTACGGAGCTGGCGGTGCGCACCCTCGGAAAGCAGTTGGACATGCGTAATCCAACCATCCGGGATCAGTTGGAGGAGGGCAACAGCCTGGCCTTCGAGAACAGCAAACTCTATCAGCGGGTCTTCGCGTTGGCCGAACAAGCTGAAGGGCGGTCGCTGCCTCGTGCGGTGTTGCCGGGGATTGTCCTGCAAAGCCCGAAAATCACCCGCAAACTCACCACGGCGTGGTTTGCCAAACGGGTTGATGAGCGTTATCAGCGTTGCATGGCGCGTAATTGAAGGGAACAGAGCATCTACACGCTCGTGAAAAAGCCCGGCTGATCAGGCCGGGCTTTTTGTGGGTGTAGCGGTGTAGCGATTTGTTTAGGCGACGGTGTTGCCTTGCAGGCGATCCGAACCATCAGCAGCCACTTCGTTGCCTTTCAGGCGATCCGAACCATCAGCAGCCACTTCGTTGCCTTTCAGGCGATCCGAACCATCAGCAGCCACTTCGTTGCCTTTCAGGCGATCCGAGCCATCAGCAGCCACTTCGTTGCCTTTCAAACGATCCGAACCATCGGCAGCGACCGCGTTACGTTTTTCCAGCAGGCGTTCAGCGCCACCTTCAGCAACACGATTCTGTTGCAGACGGTCAGAACCCCCTTCAGCCACACGGCTTTCGATCAGACGATCCGCGCCGCCTTCAGCGACGACAGGTTGAGCAGAGGTAGCGGCAAAAGCGTTAACTGCGAAAACCGAGAAAGCGATGCTGAGGAGAGTTTGGCGTTTCATGATCGTGTGCTCCGGGGTGTAATGGGTTGGTATGGAGCTGATGTTACGCCGCGGATTTTTTAAGAGAACTTCATTGACGTGATGGTGAACATCGACAGTATTGATGTTGGGCGTGTACTACCTGTCGTGAGGCTGATGATGACGCTCAGAGCACCTTCACGGCGCGACCGATGAACTGAATCGGCCCGGTCGGCTTGCCGATTGGCGAGCCATTGGGGTTTTCCAGGGTCAGTTCGAACAACTGGTTCGGCTCCAGAGGCGGCAGTTTGTCCAGCGGCACCGACAGCGTTTGCCCCGGTTTCACCAGGCCGAGGGACACCGGCCCCTGCCAGCCTTCGGCCTTGGTCCAGAACTCCAGGGCCTTGTCTGCCGGCACTTCCACGACGCCCAGCGGGATCAGCTGGATTTCCCTGGGGTTGCTGGCTTGAATCACCCACCCAGGCGCCTTGTCTTGCGGAGCGACCAGCACCACCAGATACGTCGGCTTGACCGTGGTTTGCGTCAACAGCATGGCCCCCAGCAACAGGGTCGCGGCCAGCCCGGCGCCGGCCAGGCCTCGCCACAAAGGCAGGCGGTTCCACCAGGTCGCGGGCGGCATCGCGCGGGACGTCGATGGCTGGCGATAAAGGGCATTCACGCTGCGTTCGATGCGCTGCCACAGATGCGCCGATGGCGTGAGCGGTTCGGCCAGTTCGGTCAAACCCAGCAAACGCCGCTCCCAGGAGTCTATGGCGCTGCGCAAGCCGACATCACTGCGCAGGCGTTGCTGAACCTCGGCGCGTTGCTCGGCCGACAGCGTCCCCAGCACGTACTCGCTGGCCAACTCGTCGAGCGCTTCCGGGGTTTCGTCGGTCGGTCTGGTGATCATCCCATGCACTCCCGCAATGCCGTCAGGCTCCGCTTGATCCAGGCTTTGACGGTGCCCAGCGGGGTGCCGAGTTTGTGTGAAATTTGCGCGTGGGTAAAACCGTCGACGTACGCGTGCACGATGCAGTTGCGTCGTGCCGGCTCCAGTTGCTCCAGGCACCCATGGATGCGTGCCGAATGCTCCTGGAAATCGAAGGTGTTCGCGCTGTTGTCCTGCACGTCGACATCGTCTTGAACTTCGCGGCTGTGATCGCGCAGGTAATTGAGCGCCAGGTGCCGGGTCACACTGTACATCCAGCCCCTGGCCGAACCACGCGCCGGGTCAAAACGCCCGGCGCCAGTCCAGATCTTCAGGAACGCATCGTGGACGATGTCTTCGGCCAGCGCCGTATCCCGCACCAGACGCTTGGCCACCCCCAACAGCCGCGGGCTCTCCTGCACGTACAAATCGCGCAGGGCCTGACGCTCACCGCGCGCGCAGGCGGCCAAGTGGTGTTCGTAGTCGAAAAGGGTTTCGGGCAAGGACACTGTTCTCGGCCGGCAGTGGGTTGAAAGGTCGAATGCAATCTAGCAAACAATCGGCAGCCTTGTAGGCGCAAGGCTGCCCGTGCAGGCAATCTGTCAGATACCGGGCCTCAACTGGCTGCCCAGAAAATGTAATCCGCCTGATACTTCACCACTTCCTGCTTGCCCTTGTTGGCCGTCGAACATTCGCTGCTGGGCGCGACGCCACCCTTGAGGGCGACTCGCTGGATGTAACTGACGCCGCTCATGGCGCCTTTGCCTTCGGCCGGGTTGGCTTTGACCAGTTGATAGGGTAGGTTGCCCGGGCTCGACGGCGCCACGGCCAGTTGCGTGCCGGTGACTTTCGAGCCGTCCTTGGCTTGCCAGGTGGCCGGCGGTCCGAAATAGGTGCCCACCTGCTTGCCGCTGCGATCATTGAGCACGGCTTTGGGGCCGACGAAGGTCCATTCGGTCTGGCCGGCGGCATTGGCCTTGTCCCGGCATTCGTAGGTGATTTCGCCGACCCCGGTGGTTTCCATGGCCACTTTGTGCCCGTCCGGCACCTTGATGCTGTCGGGCAGACCGGTCTGGGCGTAGGCCGCCGGTATGGTGGTGAACAAACCGAGAAGGCAAATCAGCTGTTTGGCGTTCATCTATGGCTCTCCGAAAGTGGGCAGCAACAGGAGCTGCTACAGGTACTACCCTTGGCAAGGCATTCTGGATGCAGTGCCTCGAAGAAATTTTTCATCGCCACAACAGTCAGCTGCTGGAGAGCATCCCAAGGAGGTGTGTATGTATCAGCTCTATGGTCACCAGAACTCGGGCGCGGCGGCGGTCGAGGCCGCGCTGGAACTGTGCGAGATTGCGTATCGCTTCATCGATGTCGAGGCGTCCACGGAAGCCGCGCAGGCGCTGGAGAAACTCAACCCGCTCAAGCAGATTCCGACACTGCAACTGCCCGACGGCAGCATCCTCAGCGAAAGTGCGGCGATCCTGATTCATCTCGGGCTGACGTTTCCCCGATCGAAGCTGTTGCCGTATGAAGCCGCGAAACGGGACCAGGTCATTCGCGGGCTGGCGTACATCGTCAGCAATTGTTATGCAGCCATCGGCATCATCGATTACCCCGAGCGCTGGCTGGCCGAGGCCGATGAAAGCTCGAGGCAAAACCTGATAGCCGGCGCCCGAACGCGGCTGCATTGGAGTTGGGAAGTGTTTGCCGATGAGTTTTCCGCTGAGTTGTATCTGGGGGATGAAAAACCCGGCGCTCTGGACGTGCTGGCTGCGGTGGTGACGCGATGGGCGGGGAGCCGGGAGCATTTGCGCAGCACCCGACCGGGTTTTTTCGCGTGGCTGGAGCGCATTGACCGGCATCCGACACTGGCACCGGTGTTTGCCCGGCATTGGCCGGGGTGAAACACACCGCATGTCCCTGTAGGAGCGAGCAGGCTTGCTCCTACAGGGACATGCGGAGATTCGGTGTCATTCGCCGCGAATGTACTGCTCCAGCTGCCGAATCAGTTCAGCCTGTTCGGCGATGGCTTCCTTGACCAGGTCGCCAATCGACAGCAACCCGATCAGTTTGCCGTCTTCCACCACCGGCAAGTGACGCAGGCGCTTGTCGGACATGATGCCCAGGCATGTATCGACCGTCTGGTGAGTGTTCACGGTGATCACCGGCGACACCATGATGTCACGCACGGGCGTACCCACCGAAGAACGGCCATGCAGCACCAGTTTGCGTGCGTAATCACGTTCACTGATGATGCCCAGCACTTCATCGTTCTCCACCACCAGCAAGGCGCCGACATTCTTCTCGGCCATCTTCATCAGCGCTTCGAGCACCATATGATCCGGTTTGATCTGGTGCACTTCCTGATTTTTCTGATCTTTCAACTTGAGCAGTTGGGCGACGGTTTTCATGGTGGTTTCTCGGGTGTTGTCGTTGTTCTTGAAGAATCGTAGACCCAAGCGCTGAGGGCAAGGGCGAAAGCGGCAGATAACACTCAAAAAACGTCATTCGGCGGTTTTTTCCCCAGAACACCCCCTTTTCTGTAGCAGCTGCCGAGCCTGCGAGGCTGCGTCCGGCTGCGCAGCAGTCGTTAAGTCAGGCGCTGTGGTGTGTCAGGCAAAACGCGTTCGCCGGTTTTGCGACTGCTGCGCAGCCGGACGCAGCCTCGCAGGCTCGGCAGCTGCTACAAAGGATCCGGGCGCTATCGTCGGCGATGACGCGTAGAATCATTCGCCTGAATCAGATTTGAGGTTGCAGTGGTGGATTTACCGCAGGGCTTCGTCCTGACCCGGCATTGGCGCGATACCCCCGCGGGTACGGAAGTCGAGTTCTGGCTGGCGACCGATAGCGGTCCCCGGCGCATTCGCCTGCCTCATCAGACGTCGGTGGCGTTCCTGCCGGCCAGCCAACGCGCGCGAGTCGAGGCGCTGCTGCACGACGAGAAACATGTCGAACTCAAACCTCTGGCCCTGCTGGATTTCGAACATCGACCGGTGCTCGGCCTGTATTGCCGCCAGCATGGGCAACTGATGCGCCTGGAAACCGCGTTGCGCAGAGCAGACGTTGAGGTGTTCGAGGCCGACGTGCGCCCACCGGAACGCTACATGATGGAGCGTTTCATCACCGCGCCGGTGCGCTTTGGCGGCACACCGGGCGCTGACGGGTTGTTGCTCGATGCGCAGATGAAGCCCGACCCGGGCTATCGACCAAGTCTGAGGCTGGTCTCGTTGGACATCGAAACCACTGCGCAGGGAGATTTGTATTCCATCGCCCTGGAAGGCTGTGGCGAGCGTCAGGTGTACATGCTCGGCCCGCCCAATGGCGACGACAGCGAGGTCGACTTCCAGCTCGAATACTGCGAGTCGCGCACGCTGCTGCTGAAAAAGCTCAACGACTGGTTCGCTCGCCATGACCCCGACGCGATCATCGGCTGGAACGTCGTGCAGTTCGATATGCGGGTGCTGCACGAACACGCCCGGCGTCTGGCGGTGCCGCTGAGACTGGGGCGCGGCGGCGAGGAAATGCAATGGCGCGAGCATGGCAACGGCAATCATTACTTCGCGTCCGCCGCCGGCCGGTTGATCATCGACGGCATCGAAGCCCTGCGCTCGGCGACCTGGAGCTTCCCCTCGTTCAGCCTGGAGAACGTCGCGCAAACCCTGCTGGGCGAAGGCAAGTCCATCGACAATCCGTACCAGCGCATGGACGAAATCAACCGCATGTTCGCCGAGGACAAACCGGCGCTGGCCAAGTACAACCTCAAGGACTGCGAACTGGTCACGCGGATTTTCGCCAAAACCGAATTGCTGACGTTTCTGCTGGAGCGGGCCAGCGTCACCGGTTTGCCGGCGGATCGCATGGGCGGTTCGGTGGCGGCGTTCACGCACCTGTACATGCCGTTGATGCACCGCCAGGGATTTGTGGCGCCGAATCTGGGCAGCAAGCCTGCGCAGGCCAGCCCTGGTGGTTTTGTCATGGATTCGCAACCGGGGCTGTACGAATCGGTGCTGGTGTTCGATTACAAAAGCCTTTACCCCTCGATCATCCGCACGTTCCTGATTGACCCGGTGGGGCTGATCGAAGGGCTCAAGCATCCTGATGATGCCGACTCGGTGCCGGGGTTTCGCGGGGCGCGATTTTCCCGTACCCGACATTGCCTGCCCTCCATCGTCGCACGCGTCGCCGAAGGCCGGGAAACCGCCAAACGCGAACACAATGCGCCGCTGTCCCAGGCGCTGAAGATCATCATGAACGCCTTCTACGGCGTGCTCGGCTCCAGTGGTTGCCGCTTTTTCGATACGCGCCTGGCGTCTTCCATCACCTTGCGCGGCCACGAAATCATGCTGCGCACGCGCCAGTTGATCGAAGCCCAGGGCCACACGGTGATCTACGGCGACACCGACTCGACTTTCGTCTGGCTGCGTCGCGCCCACGGCCAACAGGAAGCCGCGCAGATTGGTCGGGCGTTGGTCGACCACGTCAATCAGTGGTGGCGCGAACACGTGCGGCAGGAGTACGGGCTGGAAAGCGCCCTGGAGTTGCAGTACGAAACCCATTACAAACGCTTTCTGATGCCGACCATTCGCGGCGCAGAAGAGGGCAGCAAGAAGCGTTACGCGGGGTTGGTCACCCGTGCCGACGGAACGGACGAGATGGTCTACAAAGGCCTGGAAACCGTGCGCACCGACTGGTCACTGCTGGCTCGGCAATTCCAGCAGGAGCTGTATTCCATGATTTTCCTCCGTAAGCCGTATCAGGACTACGTGCGCGACTACGTGCGCAAGACCCTGGCCGGTGAATTCGATGATCGCCTGATCTACCGCAAACGCCTGCGTCGCACCCTCGACGACTACCAGCGCAATGTGCCGCCGCATGTCCGGGCGGCGCGTATCGCCGACGAATACAACGACCGGCAGGGGCGGCCAAGGCAGTACCAGAACGGTGGCTGGATCAGCTACGTGATCACCGTCGCCGGGCCAGAGCCGCTGGAGATCCGCAGCGCGCCCATCGATTACGATCACTACATCACCCGGCAACTGCAGCCGGTGGCGGACGCGATCCTGCCGTTTGTCGATGACGATTTCTCAACCTTGATTGGTGGGCAACTGGGCCTGTTTTGAGTCCAGCAGCGATAAGGTCCAGTCATCCAGAATGCCGTGGAAGAACTGGTTCAAGGCTTGGTGAAAGGGACTGCCTTGCGCTGCAACCTGGGCGAACAGGGTCATCGACGAATGAAACTTCAGGTCATCGGGGTGACCGAAAATCGACGCCACCGAACGTTGCTGGATGTTCAGCACCTCCTGGGTGCAAATTCGCAAGCGCGCGCCCAGCAAGGGGTGATCAAGGTAAGCCTGCGCTTCTTCGCGGGAGCGAATCGCGAAATGACGCGACATCTCGCTGCCGCCGAGCCCGGCAAACTGCGGAAAGACGAACCACATCCAGTGGCTGCGTTTGTGCCCGGCACTCAGTTCGGCCTGGACCCGGTCGAACACCGGCTCTTGCGCCTGGATAAAGCGTTGCAGGTTGAAATCGTCCGGTTGATCAGTGCTTCTCATGTCGAAGCCCTCTGACAGCGCGCTGGCTCAGACCATGGCCAGCCGCTGCTTGCGTTTAGGCGCGTGAAACGCTTGGTCCAGCGCCGCCAGGTCCCCAGCGTCCAGTTGCAACTGCGCCGCTTGTGCGTTGAGCCGCACATGTTCCGGTCGCACAGCCTTGGGGATCGCGATTACGCCGTCCTGGCGCAGCAGCCATGCCAGCGACACCTGTGCAGGCGTCACGCCGTGGCGGGCAGCTACCTGCTTGAGTGCGGCATTGGCGAGCATTTTTCCACCCTGGCCGATGGGACAGTAGGCCATCACCGGCATCCGCTGTTGTTGGCACCAGGGTAATAGATCAAATTCTATGCCGCGTTCCTCCAGGTTGTAGAGCACCTGATTGGTGGCGCAGGCCGTGTTGTCCAGTTCGAGTAGATCGTCGACGTCGAAATTGGACACACCCCAGCGGCCGATTTTGCCCGATTCGCACAGGCGCTCGAAGGCGTCGACGGTTTCTTCCAGTGGATACTGACCGCGCCAGTGCAGCAGGTATAAATCGATATGATCGGTCTTGAGCCTGCGCAGGCTACGCTCGCACGCTTCGGGGACGCCTTTGTGGCTGGCGTTGTGCGGGTAAACCTTGCTGACCAGGAAAACCTCGTCGCGCTGGCCGGCGATGGCTTCGCCCACCACTTGCTCTGCACCACCTTCGGCGTACATCTCTGCGGTGTCGATCAGGGTCATGCCCAAATCGATGCCTTGGCGCAGTGCGGTGACTTCTTCCTTGTGTCGCGAGTGGTCTTCGCCCATTTGCCAGGTGCCTTGACCGATGACGGGCACGTGGGTGCCGGCCAGTTGTAGCGTGCGCATGCCTGTTTCCTTTTTTTGCTGCGTTACTGTGGTTGGCATCAGGATAGCTGCAGGGTTCCTTTAGTAGGCGCTGCCGAAGGCTGCGATCTTTGATTTTGATCTTGAAAATAAAATCAAAAGATCACAGCCTCGTTGCACTGGACAGCTCCTACAGGGGTAAGCAGCCGGAGTGCCGGTGATCGATTGTCCAACCCCGACACTGCACTTTTTTCGATTGACCGGCTCTATCCATAGCCGTTGCGGCGAATCCCGCCGCACAGGAACGTACCAGTCCAATCCCTTATGGTTCGAGTGTTGCCCTTTAACCTTATCCGCGTTCGCCTGCTGGCCGGCCTGTTGCTGCTTTGCGCCAGCGGTTGCAGCCACCAGCCCGGCAACGATTTGTTTACCCAGATTCGCGACGGAAAACCCCAGGAATTTCTGCAAACCAGCGTCGATCGCATGGCCACGCTGGCCATGCGTGACAACCTCGACAGCCTCTACCTGTTGATGAGCAAACTGTATCTGCGTAATCCCGAAGAGTTGAAAAAGTCCGGCTTCCTTGACGCCCGCACCGCCGGCAAACAAGTGCGCATGGCCATCGAGCAGCAACAGCCGTTACCCACCCTGGGCGGTAAAAAAGACCTGGCGGCATTGCGCTTTGCCATGAGCCCGGAGTTTCTCGGCGACCGGGTCGGGGCGTTCATCTATGCCATCGGCAGCATGCTGGTCACCGCTCATGGCAATCGCCTGGAGTTCTACATGACGGACGCGATCAACCCGACGTTCGTCAGCAACGCCGCGCGCAACATCGAAATCGCCACCTGGATCCTCAGCCAGCGGCAGAACAAGGATGGCCAACCCATGCTGTTCTCCAACGAAATTTCGGAGGAGGGCAGTAACCTGAGTTTTGCCGTGGAGTTCGGCAAGATCGTCGCGCGGCTGGACCTGCTGACGCAGATGCTCGACGAGCGCTACCGACGCATCGGCCTGAATTATGCCCAGAGCCTGCTGTTCCTGAATTTCCTGCCCGTGCAGTGAATCCTCCACACCACTGCATCTCCCTGTAGGCGCTGCCGAAGGCTGCGAGCTTTTGATCTTGCTGTTCAAAGATCGCAGCCTCGTTGCACTCGACAGCTCCTACAGGGGTGTGCGTTAAGGCATAAAGATAGATCGTATCGATATAACTGGTTATAACAAATGTCGCTATGCTGCGGGCCAGATTTTCCCTGCAGTCTATGTGGACGTATCAATGGATTTAGTGAACATCGGGTTGGTTGTAGCCGGGTTGGTCGTCGGCTTCATCGTCGGCATGACGGGCGTGGGTGGCGGGTCGTTGATGACCCCGATCCTGCTCTGGTTTGGCATCAACCCGGCAACCGCCGTCGGCACTGATCTGTTGTACGCGGCCATCACCAAATCCAGTGGCGTGCTTGTTCATAAGAAGAACAACAACATCGATTGGAAGATTACCGGTTGGCTGACCCTGGGCAGCGTGCCGGCGGTGATGCTGACGTTGTGGTTCCTCAGCACGTTGCATTCCAGCCCCGACGCAATGAACGCGATCATCAAGCAAGCCCTGGGCTTTGTTTTGTTCGCCACGGCGCTGGCGATTCTGTTCAAGAAGCGTCTGCTCGACTTCGCCCACAAACGCGCCGGCGGCAACTACAACCCGAGCGGCCCGCGCCTCAATGTGCTGACCGTCATCACCGGCCTCGTCCTTGGCACCATGGTCGCACTGACGTCCATCGGCGCCGGCGCGCTGGGCACGGTGGCACTGTTCATCCTCTACCCGCTGCTGCCGACCCGCCGCCTGGTCGGTACCGAGATCGCGCACGCCGTCCCGTTGACGCTGGTCGCCGGTCTGGGCCATGCGAGCATGGGCAACATGGATTGGCAGGTGCTGGGTTTCTTGCTGGTCGGTTCGCTGCCGGGGATCTACCTGGGCAGCCACCTGACCGGGCGCATCTCCGATGAAGTGCTGCGTCCTTGCCTGGCGACGATGCTGGTGCTGATCGGTTACAAACTGGCGTTCTGATTCAACGCGTCAAGCCAGATTCCAGTGCGGGTGAATATTTCCAGCCGATGCCCGTCCGGGTCATCGAAAGCCACCCGCCGTCCTCCCCGCATTTTCATTGATTTCCTGAAAGCGCTGTCCCCTCCAGGTAGCGCTTTGTAATGGTTTGAGATCCCTGCGGCCTGTTGCGCAATGACCACCCTGACCTAAGCTTGGGTCAAGGCAACGCATATTTGCCCAGCGTCACCGGAACGAACGCCGCGATGCGCAATCATTAGAGCGTGGATATCAAAAGGAGATGCGCATGCTCATCAGGTCACTGACCCTGGCTACCCTGCTGGCTGTCGCCGGCCCCCTGTTCGCCGCTGATGGCGACTCACCGCTGGACATGGACAAGGGCAGGGCACGGCCACTGATTGTCATTGCGCCGAGCACGGTTGATCCGACGTGGATCAGCCTGAAAAAGTCGCTGGATGAACCGGCCAATCGCAAGGGCTTCACTGATCGCAACATGGTGCTGTACACCGTGCTCAACCTGATGGGCCAGCGCGAAGGCAAAGACCTGGGGCCGCAGGACACGGCCGCGTTGATCCGTTCGCTCAAGCTGGGGGCCGGCGCCAAGACCAAGGTGATCCTGGTCGGCAAGGACGGCGAAAAGAAATTCGAGCAAGCCGACACCGTCAAGCTGGAAGAGATTTTCGCCGCCGTCGACCAACTGCCGGCAGCCGAGAAAGAAACCCCGGCGCCCACTGTGGCGACCCCCGCCGCCGAACCCGAACCCGCCGCCAAAGGCGCCAAAAACACCAAAAGCAGCAAGCCGGCCAAACCGACCAAACCCCCTGAAATGCCGGACGACTGATCCTGTAGCAGCTGCCGAGCCCGCGAGGCTGCGTCCGGCTGCGAAGCAGTCGTAAAACCTGCAACCCCATTCTTTCAGGCGCACCGCATGTGTCGGATTGCGACGGCTGCGCAGCCGGACGCAGCCTCGCGGGCTCGGCAGCTGCTACAGCGAGATAAGCGCACTCAATACGTGATGGGCGATCTTGATTCGCTCGGCGTTTGGATAATTCTTATTCGCCAGAATCACGATGCCGATGTCTTTGGACGGCACGAATGCGACGTAAGCCCCAAACCCACCGGTGGAGCCGGTTTTGTTGATCAACAGGTTTTCCATTGGCGGCTGTGGCGGGTTCAGCCACTGGACCTTGTGCGGCTCCATCGCCATGGGCGTCGAGTTGCCTGCCAGCAGTTGATCGAGGGTGATCGGGTAGCGATACAACTCCCACCCAAGGCCCTGGGTCATGTTGTCGACGGTGTAATAACCGCTGTGGGTCAGGGCGATGGCCTGCTGCAACGGTTTTTCCAGGCGTGACGGTTTCATGTTTGCTTCGACATAAGCGATCAGGTCCGTGGCACTGGTCTTCACCCCGTACGCTTCGGCGTCCAGCGCCCCCGGCCCGACTCGCACCGGTTTATCGTCCTTGTTGTAGCCTTGGGCATAAAGCCCCATTTGGTCCTGCGGCACTTTCAGGTAAGTGTGTTTCAGGCCAAGTTTGGGCAGCAGAGTGTTTGTCATCGCTTCATCGAATGGCTGGCCCAGGCTGTGCGCGGCCAGGTAGCCGAACAAGCCAAGGCTGGGGTTCGAATACAGTCGATGGCTACCGGCAGGGAAGAGTGGTTTCCATTGCTGGTAGTAGCTGAGCATTTTGTCGGGTGAATCGAATTCAGCAGGGAATTGCAGAGGCAAGCCCCCAGCACTGTAGGTGCCGAGTTGCAAGACGCTGATGTTGTCGAAGGCGCTGCCGCGCAAGGCTGGCAGGATGTGACTGGCCTTGTCGGACAAGGACAGTTTGCCGCTGGCCTGGGCGTAGGCGGCGAGGGTGGCGGTGTAGGTTTTGCTGACCGAGCCGATCTCGAACAGGGTGTTTTCGGTGACCGGTTTGGCGGTTTCTTTCGACGCCACGCCGTAGTTGAAGAAGTGCTGTTTGCCGTTGACGGTGACGGCCACGGCCATTCCGGCAATGCCTTCTTTCTGCAGGACCGGTTTAACAGCGGCATTCACCACCGACTCGATGGGATCCTGTGCGACGCACTGGCCTGCGGTCAGCAGTCCCAGGCAAACCGCGAGCGTTTTCAGGCGATCCATGTTGATGTTGTCCGTAGTTGATTCAGGTGCGCGCCATTCTAGGCGGTAAAACCCCGATCGTTAAACCCGAGCCGTTGATGGGTGGCTCGGGTTTATGACGATGGGCGCACTAACGGTGAATCAACGCACCAGGCACGGCCGCTTGTTATCGAACTTCCAGCCCGGAATCAAAAACTGCATGGCCACGCTGTCGTCGCGCGCGCCCAGGCCCATGCCTTTGTACAGTTCGTGGGCCTTATTCACTTGATCCATGTCCAGCTCGACGCCCAGTCCAGGTTTCTGCGGGACCTGCACGCAACCGTCGACGATTTGCAGCGGCGCCTTGGTCAGGCGCTGGCCGTCCTGCCAGATCCAGTGGGTGTCGATGGCGGTGATCTCGCCCGGTGCAGCCGCCGCAACGTGGGTGAACATCGCCAGGGAAATGTCGAAGTGGTTGTTGGAGTGCGAACCCCAGGTCAGGCCCCATTCGTGGCACATCTGCGCCACGCGCACCGAGCCTTGCATGGTCCAGAAGTGCGGGTCGGCCAGGGGAATGTCGACCGACTGCAACTGGATCGCGTGGCCCATTTCCCGCCAGTCGGTGGCGATCATGTTGGTCGCGGTTTTCAGGCCCGTGGCACGGCGGAACTCGGCCATGACCTCGCGGCCCGAGTAACCGTTTTCCGCGCCGCACGGGTCTTCGGCGTAAGCCAGAACGTTGTGCTGATCGCGGCACAAACGGATTGCTTCCTTCAACGACCAGGCACCGTTCGGGTCGAGGGTGATGCGCGCATCGGGGAAGCGCTCGGCGAGGGCCGTGACCGCTTCGATTTCGGCATCGCCACTGAGCACGCCGCCCTTGAGCTTGAAGTCCTTGAAGCCATATTTGGCGTGAGCCGCCTCAGCCAGGCGCACCACGGCATCGGCGGTCATGGCTTTCTCGTGCCGCACGCGGAACCAGTCGTTGTCGGCCTCCGGTTCGCTGCGGTAGGCGAGGTCAGTTTCGTTGCGGTCACCGACATAAAACAGATAGCCGAGCATTTTTACTTCATCGCGCTGCTGGCCTTCACCGAGCAGGGCCGCCACCGGTACATCCAGATGCTGACCGAGCAAATCGAGCAGCGCGGCTTCCAGGCCAGTCACTGCGTGAATGGTGATGCGCAGGTCGAAGGTCTGCAAACCACGGCCACCGGCATCGCGGTCGGCGAAGGTCTGGCGAACCTGGTTGAGAATCTTCTGATAAGTGCCGATCGGGCTGCCGACCACCAGGCTGCGTGCGTCTTCAAGGGTCTGGCGAATGCGCTCGCCACCGGGCACTTCGCCGACGCCGGTGTGGCCGGCGTTGTCCTTGAGGATGACGATGTTGCGGGTGAAAAACGGGCCGTGGGCGCCGCTCAGGTTGAGCAGCATGCCATCGTGACCGGCCACCGGAACAACTTGCATGCTGGTGATGATCGGGGCTTTGGCGGTGTCTTGTGCGATCATTTTTTTGTCCTTTCAGGCGTGACGTGGCGCGGCTTCGGCCGAGGCGGTGGCGGGTATGGTTTTCGGTTTATTGCGTGCGGCGAAGACGATGATTGCAGCGATGATCGAGGTCGCGGCCAGGCCATACAGCCCGCCCTGAATCGAACCGGTGCGCTCTTCAAGCAGGCCGAAGGTGGTCGGCGCGACGAAGCCACCGAGGTTGCCCACCGAGTTGATCAACGCGATGACACCCGCAGCGATGCGTGCATCGAGATAGGCCTGGGGAATCGGCCAGAACAGTGAAGATGCCGATTTGAAGCCCAGCGCCGCAAAGCAGATCGCCACGAACGCGAAGATCGGCCCGCCCGTGGTGGACATGAACATCCCGGCCGCAGCGATCAACAACGCGACGGCAACCCAGGCTTGCTGGTGTTTCCATTTAGCCGACAGCGACGCGAAGGCGTACATGCCGATGATCGACAGCAACCACGGAATCGAGTTGAACATACCGACCTGGAAGTCGCTGAGGTCGCCCATCTTCTTGATGATGCTCGGCAGCCAGAAGGTGGCGGCGTAGATGGTCAGCTGGATGAAGAAGTAGATCACGCAGAACAGGATGATCTGGCGGTCCTTGAGCAGTTTGCCCAGCGACGGTTTGATCGGCGTCGCGGCTTCGCGGGCCAGTTGTTCGTCGTCGATGGCCTTGACCAACGCGTCTTGTTCATCGCGGGTCAGCCATTTGGCGTCGTGGGGTTTGGAATCCAGCCAGAACCAGACGAAGGCGCACAGGCCCACCGAGAACATGCCCTCGATGAAGTACATCCATTGCCAGCCGTGCATGCCCAGGCCGCTGATTTGCAGGAGCAGGCCGGACAGCGGGCCGGAGATCAGCGAGGCAATCGCCGAGCCACTCAGGAAAATCGCGATCGCCTTGCCGCGCTCCACGCCGGGCAACCAGCGGGTGAAGTAGTAGATCACCCCGGGAAAGAACCCGGCTTCTGCAACGCCCAGCAGAAATCGCAGGATGTAGAAGTGAGTTTCGTTCTGAATGAATGCCATGCCGGCAGCGACAAGGCCCCAGGTCAGCATGATGCGGGTCAGCCAGATACGTGCGCCGACTTTTTGCAGAAGGATGTTGGAGGGCACTTCGAACAGTGCGTAACCAATGAAGAACAGACCGGCCCCGAGGCCGTAGGCGGCAGCGCCGATGCCCAGGTCGTGTTCCATGTGGGCGCGGACGAAGCCGATGTTCACGCGGTCAATGTAATTGACGATGAACATGATGACGAACAGCGGCAGGACGTGACGTTTGACTTTGGAGATGGCGGACTTCAGCACGGAACTGGCGTCGTCGTTCATCCCGGAGATGGATGTATTCACTGCGTTTTCTCCCACTCGTTATTTTTATGCGGGGTGTGACGGTGCTGCGTTGTTGATAGACATCATACAACTAGGTTTTTTCGTCCTGCAACAGGGTTAACCCAACAAAATGGCGATTATTTTCGGAGTTGGTATTCTTCTATTGATTTTTGAAAGCTGTATTCGAGGCTAAAAAGCTGATTTTGTTGAGTGTTGTCATACAAGTTGACTGCGATTTTTCTGGCGATTCCCGACAAACGCGATGCTACGATTCGACAGCCATGTTTTTCGGACGCCGCCATGCAAGAAGACCTCGACGCACCTGCCCGCAAGCGCAGCCACAATCTGGCCCACGACCTGGTGGCCAAGTTGACCCAGAGCATCCTGCTCGGGCAGATGGTACCCGGCGACAAGTTGCCCTCCGAGAACAGCATTGTTCAGGAGCACGGCGTCAGTCGCACGGTGGTGCGCGAGGCGATTTCGAAGTTGCAGGCTTCGGGGCTGGTGGAAACACGTCACGGCATCGGCACGTTTGTGCTGGAGCGTGCGCCGGAGCAGGGGTTGCGGCTCAATGTCGATACCGCGTTGGGTGTGCGCAGCATTCTGGAATTGCGCATGGGTCTGGAAACCCAGGCGGCGGCGCTGGCCGCGATGCGCCGCACCGATCAGCAACTGGCGCAGATGCGCGAAGCGCTCGACGATTATCAGAATCTGTTGGCCAACAATGACAGTTGCGTCGAGGCCGATCGGCGCTTTCATCTGCTGATTGCCGAAGCCACCGGCAATGTGTGTTTCAGCGAAATCATGCAGCACCTTGGCAGCGCCATGATCCCGCGAACCCGGGTCAACGCGGCAGAGCGCGGGGCGGTGGATTTGAGCAAGCTTGGGCAACTGGCCAATCTTGAACACGAGGCGATCCTCAACGCCATCAAGCGCCAGGACCCGGACGCGGCGCGGGCGGCAATGTGGTTGCATTTGACCAACAGCCGGGACCGGTTTTCGCCTAGCTGAGGGTCAGCGATACCGAGTGATCGTTCATCGCGGGCAAGCCCGCTCCCACAAGGATTCCATGAACACCATAGGACCCTGTGGGAGCGGGCTCGCCCGCGATGGCGTCAGACGTTTCAACACAAATCGTCGATCAAGCCCGCGCTACCTGAACCACCGATCTGCGCTCCAGGTTCAACGCCAACACACTGATCAACACCACCACCGCCCCCACTCCCACCATCAGCGTCGGTCTCTCGCCGAGCGCAAAAGAAGCAATCAGCATCGCCGTCGGCGGCACCAGATACAGCGTCATCGTCGCCCGGCTCAGGTCCACGTGGGCCAACACATAGGCCCAGGCCAGATACGCCAGCGCACTCGGAAAAATCCCCAAGGCAAACACCGCCCACTGCACGCGCAGCGGCGCATTGACCACCTGATCCGCCAGCCCCGGCAGGAAAATCAACAGCAGTGCGGTCCCTGACCAGACCGTGTAACACACCAATGTCAGGCCGTCGTAACGACCGGTGTGATGCTTTTGCAGGCCGAAGTAGAGACTCCAGGACAGCGCCGCCAACAGGATCAGCAAACCATGGGCATCGATGCTGCCGAAACCATGATCACCCGCCACCACAATCACCACGCCGACCAATCCCAGCATCACGCAACCCCAACGCCAGACGCTCACCCGATCCTTGAACACAAAGCGCGCCAGCAACGTGCTGAACAGTGGCGTGGTCTGCGCCAGTACACTCGATGCGCCAGCGCTGACGCCTTGTTGACCGAAATTGATCGATACGTGATGCAGGCTCACCGCAAAGAAACCCAGCGCGAACAACAGCGGCAGATCCCGCAGTTTCGGCAAATGAATGCCCCGTACCACCGCGACCACGGCCATGAACACCGACGCGATCAGAAAGCGCAGCAGCGCCAGGTGCACCGGATCGTAGGCCAACAAACCGATGTGGATACCGGTCGGGGAATAACCCCAACAGACCACGACAAACGCCATGGCCAGAATGATTTTCAAAGGGGAGGGCGTGAGCGGATTCATGGTCGTGCACCGGTGGGAGATGCCCCGAGTATCAGAATCCGGATCATTCTCCACAACTGACTTATAATGCGCGAAACGTTCACTTTGGGTGATGTATGGAGCTGGCGCAGATTCGCATGTTCAAGACCGTTGCCGAGGTGGGCAGCATCGCCCGTGCCGCTGAACTGCTGCATTGCGTGCCGTCCAACATCACCGCACGGATCAAGTCGCTGGAGGCGGAGTTGGGCGTTGCGTTGTTCATGCGTGAAGGGCGCGGTTTGCGCATCAGCCCCTCGGGCCAGACGTTTCTGGCCTACGCCTCGAAAATTCTGGCCCTCACCGCCGAGGCCAAACGCGCGGTGGACCCTTCGGCTGAGCCGTCCGGGCCGCTGCGTATTGGTGCTATCGAGTCTTCTGCCACCGGGCGCTTGCCGCGTTTGCTGGCGAAATTCCACAAGCGTTTCCCGCAGGTGGCGCTGGAACTGACCACCGGCACTTGGGCCCAGTTGCTCGACGACACGTTCAATCACAAGCTCGACGGTGCAATTGTCGCGGTCGACGTCGAACGCTCGCAGCTCAAGCGCACGCCGATGTACCGAGAAGAGTTGCTGGTGATCGCCTCAACCTCCCTCGGACCGCTGCGCGACGTAGCGGACCTGCACGACAAGACCATGTTCCTTTGGCCGCAAGGCTGCCCCTACCGTGCGGCGATGGAACATTGGTTATTGCGCAACGGATTGTCGTTGCCGATTGTCAGCCTGGCCAGCTATGGCGCAATTGTCGGTTGCGTCAGCGCCGGGGCCGGCGTGGCGCTGGTGACTAAAGGGGTTTTCGATCAATACGCCAAGGGTGCCGGGTGCGTGGCGTTTGAGTTTCCTGAACTGACCGCCATCGAGAGCCTGTTCTACTGGCATGAAAACGCCGGAGTTCATCCGGCGCGGGAAGCGTTCGTGGCGATGCTGCGCGAGGAATTTGCTTAGGCATTCCACCTGTGTAGGAGCTGCCGAAGGCTGCGATCTTTTGATCTTAAAAAGCAAAATCAAAAGATCGCAGCCTTCGGCAGCTCCTACAGCGCGATTACGGTGCGCTGATATCGCGCATCAGCAGACCGTAGCTGAGGTCCACCGCGTCCGGAATCGGCAAGTACACCGTGTGCCCATCGCCGGGCGCCACTTCGATGGGCTCGCCTTTGCTGTTCTGCAACTGGTGCAAATCAAAGTGAAAGTTGCCCTTGGGCGTCATCAATTCCATGTGGTCGCCCAGGGCAAATCGGTTTTTCACTTTCACCTCGGCCAACCGATCTCGCCGTTCGCCAGTCAGTTCGCCAACAAATTGCTGGCGTTCCGACACCGAGCTGCCGTTCTGATAATTCTGGTATTCGTCATGCACATGCCGTCGCAAAAAGCCTTCGGTGTAACCGCGCTGGGCGAGGGATTCCAGGTCGGTCATCAAGCCGCGGTCGAACGCCCGGCCAGCCACGGCATCGTCGATGGCCCGGCGGTAAACCTGGGTGGTTCGCGCGCAATAGAAGTGTGATTTGGTCCGGCCTTCGATTTTCAATGAATGCACGCCCATCTGTGTCAGGCGCTCGACATGCTGCACGGCACGCAGGTCTTTGGCGTTCATGATGTAAGTGCCGTGTTCGTCTTCGAAGGCGGGCATCTGTTCGTCGGGACGATTGGCTTCCTGCAGCAGGAACAGCTGTTCGGTGGGTGCGCCGATGCCCAATGTCGGTTGAGGCTCAACGTGCTGGACGATCTCCCCGAGGAGGTTTTCCGTGGCCGGTTGCGCCGAGTACTTCCAGCGGCAGGCGTTGGTGCAGCTGCCCTGATTGGCGTCACGCTTGTTCATGTAGCCCGACAGCAGGCAGCGCCCGGAATAGGCCATGCACAGCGCACCATGCACGAACACCTCCAGCTCCATGGCCGGAACCTGTTGGCGAATTTCACCGATTTCCTCCAGGGACAATTCCCGCGACAGGATGATCCGGCTCAAGCCCTGCTGCTGCCAAAACTCGACACTGGCCCAGTTGACCGTGTTGGCCTGAACCGAGAGATGAATCGGCATCTGCGGGTAGTGTCGGCGCACCAGCATGATCAGGCCGGGGTCGGACATGATCAGCGCGTCTGGCGCCATGGCGATGATGGGCGCCAAGTCCTTGAGGAAGGTCTTGAGCTTGGCGTTGTGCGGCGCGATGTTCACTACCACGTAAAAACGCTTGCCCTGCGCCTGTGCTTCGCGAATGCCGATGGCCAGGTGGGCGTGATCGAATTCGTTGTTGCGCACCCGCAAGCTGTAGCGTGGTTGGCCGGCGTACACCGCATCGGCGCCGTAGGCGAAGGCATAACGCATGTTTTTCAGGGTGCCGGCGGGGGCGAGCAGTTGCGGAGCAATGAGGTTCATGGGGAGTCGATCGCAAAAGCCGCGCAGGGTAAACGTCTTGGCCCGAGGGTTTATTGATCTGGATCTATGCTTTATTCACTAACGGATGGCACTCGTGCGAGCCGTGGCGGCCTAAGCATCAGGACGCACCGTTGCGTCCAGGCAGACTGGCATGGAACGGATATGAACGAAGAAACCCTGAAAGACAAATCGCTGGCGATTCTGTTGGCACTGGTCAGCATTGCGTTCATCTGGATTCTGCTGCCGTTTTACGGCGCCGTGTTCTGGGCAGTGATCCTCGGGATCCTGTTTGCTCCTCTGCAACGTCGACTGCAATTGAAGCTCGGCTGGCAGCGCAACCTTATTTCGCTGCTCACCCTGAGCATCTGCCTGTTGATTGCGATTCTGCCGGTGATCATCCTGAGCATCTTCCTCGTCCAGGAGGGGACCGCGGTCTACAGGAATATCGAAAGTGGCGAGTTGGACATCGCGGGGTATGTGGCGCAGTTCAAGCACAGCCTGCCGTCGTACCTCCAGCACTTGCTCGACCGCTTCGGCATGGGCGAGTTGAACGGGCTGCGGGAGAAAATCATCAAGAGCGCGATGACCGGCAATGAGTTCGTCGCCACCCAGGCGTTCAGTTTTGGTCAGGGGACATTCGAGTTCATTGTCAGTTTTTTCATCATGATGTACTTGCTGTTTTTCTTCCTGCGCGACGGTGCGGAGCTTGCGCGCAAGGTGCGCATGGCCGTGCCGCTGGAGGAAAACCAGAAGCGTCGTTTGCAACTCAAGTTCAACCGGGTGGTACGAGCCACCGTGAAGGGCAACCTGGTGGTGGCGATCACGCAGGGCGCGTTGGGCGGTTTGATTTTCTGGTTTCTGGATATCCCCAGTGCATTGATCTGGGCGGTGCTGATGGCGTTTCTGTCACTGTTGCCGGCAGTGGGGGCGGGAATTATCTGGGCGCCGGTGGCGGCGTTCTTCCTGTTTACCGGGGCGATCTGGCAAGGGGTGACCCTGGCCTTGTTCGGTGTATTCGTGATTGGTCTTGTGGATAACGTGCTGCGCCCGATCCTGGTGGGCAAGGACACCAAGATGCCCGACTACATGATCCTGATTTCGACGTTGGGTGGCCTGGCGATTTTCGGCTTGAACGGCTTTGTCATCGGCCCGTTGATTGCCGCGTTGTTCATGTCGAGCTGGGCAATATTCATCGAAACCAAACCCCGGGTGCAGTTGCCTTAGGCGTTAAGTTTGCCCAGCTGACCGGCGCTGATCTGCTGCGACAAGGCCTTGGCGTCGGGAAGTGAAGTGAGCGGGCCGCTGATTTGTTCGCCATCCTGGACCAGATACCAGCAGGCGAGCATGCCTAGCGCTCTGAGCGGGGCGGGAACGGCGCTGCCAATAACGGACATGATCTGAACCTGGGACATCATAAGTACCTCCATCAATCTATGGAGCTACCTTACGGGGCGGGCCAAATTTCCGACAATCACCGTTTTCGATAGTGGTCATTGATGCTGTTGAGGCCATTTGACCGTCTGTCGGTCAGTCGACCACCTGATCGAGCATGTGCACCACTTCCTGCTCGTTGAGCAGGCCTTTGCGCACCAGGTTTTGCGTCAGCAGCGAAAGGAACTTGGCGCTGCGATGGCCTTCCAGGTGCTTGAGCTCAGTCAGTGCGTTGTACACCTTGCTGGAGGTGCACAGGCCGACAATGCGATGCGGATTTTGCGTTGGCATGGGGTCGTCCTTGTTGTTATTAACCTGTAGTGGGCGGACAGGCCCAAGCTTGCGGACCTGACGTGACATAAATATGACCGTTTGACATACGGTAGGGCGAGTCAATCTTGCCAACTTCAAGCGTAGATACTGTTCCGAGAGCGACCTTGGCGAGATTTATCCAGACCTTCGCCGACAGACGGCCATAAAAAAGCCCCGCTGTCGGGCGGGGCCTTGATGAAAAAACTCACCAACGGCCATAACCGTGGGGAGGGCCGTAGTAGCCACGCGGCGGACCGTAATAGCCGCGAGGGGGGCCGTAGTAGACCGGTGCCGGGCGGTAGTAGATCGGCTGTTGCACGTAGACCGGCGCCGGCTGGTAATAAACCGGTGGCGGTGGCGGCGCGTAATAAACCGGTGCCGGCTGCGCGTAGACCGGTTGCGGCGCTACGTAGACGGGCCGGTTGGCGTTGATCAGAGCCGAGCCAACGATGGCCGTACCGACGATCGCTCCAAATACCGCCGCGTCGTTGCCACCACCATGGGCTTGCGCCTGACCTGTGAGAGCGAGCGCGCCGATCAGCAGGGCGATTGTGGGGATTTTACGGATCATGATAGTTCCTCGGTTCTTCGACCCGGCGCTTGCGTCTGCAATAGACTCAAGGATTGTCGCGGGGATACTTCTAAGACAGCGTTTTTTTGAAAATCAGCACAGCCGCTGGGTAAATTTTGTGTAAGGTCTGTACCGGTTTGCTTACGGTCATTCGAAGCCGTCGGCAGGTACGCGAATATCATTGATCAGAACCCATGGGCTGGCTAATCCCGTCCATCTGAAAGTGCGTTAGAAGGAGATACACATGCAGATGAACCCCAATCGAGATACCAAGCTGTGCATGTCGCTCTCCGGGCGTCCGGGGAACTTTGGCTTGCGATTTCACAATCATCTGTATGAACAACTGGGGCTGAATTTCTACTACAAGGCGTTCAGCAGTCAGGATTTGCCGGGCGCCGTGGGCGGTATCCGCGCTTTGGGCATCCGTGGTTGCGGGGTCTCCATGCCATTCAAGGAAGCCTGCATTGCGCTAGTCGATGAACTGGATGCATCGGCCGCGGCCATTCAATCGATCAACACCATCGTCAACACCGATGGACATCTCAAGGCCTACAACACCGATTACATTGCCATTGCCCAATTGCTGGAAACCCACGCTGTGCCCAAAGACACCACGTTTGCCCTGCGCGGCAGCGGCGGCATGGGCAAAGCCGTGGCCAGCGCCTTGCGCGACGGCGGCTACAAAAACGGCGTGATCGTGGCCCGAAACGAGCGTGCCGGCCGGACATTGGCCGACTCCCTGGGTTACGAATGGCAAGCGGAACTTGGCGCCCGACGCCCGCAGATGCTGGTGAATGTGACCCCGGTGGGCATGGATGGCGGGCCTGAGGCCGGGCAATTGGCGTTCGATACCGTCGTGGTCAAAGCGGCGGACATCGTCTTTGATGTGGTGGCGATTCCGTCGGAAACGCCGCTGATCGTGCTAGGGCGTGCCGAGGGCAAGAAAGTCATTACCGGCCTGGAAGTCATCGCGATCCAGGCGCTGGAGCAATTTGTGCTGTACACCGGCGTGCGGCCGACGGAAGAGCAGTTTCAGAAAGCGGTGGCATTTGCCCGCAGCTAAAGCCAGGTAGCCAGAAACAGGATGGGCGGATTATTGGATCTGTAGCAGCTGCCGAGCCAGCTCGACAGCTGCTACGGGCAGTGTGTTTTATTCGAGGCGCGCCAAGCGTTCTTCCAGCGCCGCAATCCGCGCTTCCAGCTCTTCGATACGTTCCACCGAAACACCGCTGCCGGCACCTCGTTCAGACGGGTTTTGCCGTGCCGCCAGGATCGCTTCAATATCCGCCGGATCACCCATTGCATGGGTATAGCGGTCCTCACGCTGCCCGGCCTGTCGCCCAATCAACACCGCCAGCCCGCGCGCAATCAACCGCTCCAGCTGATGCACCACCTGTTCGGCATCTTCAAACTCATGCATGCGCCCGCTGCGGGTCAGCAATTCGTTGACCGTCTGCGGGCCGCGCAAAAACATCAGCCCCGTCAGAATCACCTGCGCCGGCACCAGTTCCAGCGCCTTGTCGACCTTGTGCTCCCAGCGATCGGCACGACTGCCCATCACCAGTTTGGTGAAACCACGTCCTTCCAGTGCACGCAAACTCTGCCCAACCTGACCAGGAGTGAGATTCATCACCGGCTCGCGGCTGGTTTTCTGGTTGCAGGCAATCACCAGGGCATTGAGCGTCAGCGGATAGGTTTCCGGGCTGGTGGCCTGCTTTTCGATCAACGAACCGAGAATGCGGATTTCCGTGCTGTTGAGCCGTGGCTCGTCGAACGTTGTTTCTTGCTCAATGCTCATGGTTCTGCATCCTTAGCTGATTCATGTTTTTCACGTGCGTAAGTGCACTTTGACATCGCCCGTTCGGACTAGGCAAGGCTAACGATTCTGCCGCCACCGGCCGGCGCCAAACTTCATGCTCAAAGGGGTGTTGCGCCACGCGCGCCCCGCCAAACGAGCAGAAGGCGCCGCGATGGAGTTTGCATTCAGCGACGAACAGGAAATGATCCGCGAATCGGCTGAGGGCTTCCTCGCCGACGTTTCGGATTCGGCCGCCGTGCGCGCGGCGATGGTCAGCGAGCGGGGGTTCGATGAAGCCCTGTGGCAGCGGCTGTGCCAGGAGATGTACTGGCCGGCCATTCATATTCCCGAAGCCTATGGCGGTCTTGGCCTGGGCTTTGTCGAACTGGCGATCCTGCTGGAACAGATGGGCCGGCGGTTGCTGTGCTCGCCGTTTTTCGCCACCGCCTGCATGGCCACACCCGCGTTGTTATTGGCCGCCAATGATGAGCAAAAACTGCGCTGGTTGCCGTCGATTGCCGACGGCAGCGTCACCGCGACCCTGGGTTTCAGCAGCGCCAATGGCTGGTCAGCGGACGATGTGCAGGCAACGGTGGTGGCCGAAGGCGACGGGTTTGTCCTCGACGGCACCCTCAAGCATGTGCTCGACGGCCATGGCGCCGACCTGTTGATCATCGCCGCCCGCCAACCCGGAACCACCGCAGAGACGGGCATCAGCCTGTTTGCCGTGAACGCCGTGCGGGCGGGCATCGAGCGGCAGATGTTGCCGACCATGGACCAGACCCGACGCCAGGCACGGATTCAGCTCAAGGGCTTGTACCTTGAAGCCGATGCGTTGCTCGGGGAGTTCGGCCAAGGCTGGGCGCAACTGGAGAAAGTTCTGCAACTGGCCTGCATCGGCCTCGCCGCCGAGCAAACCGGTGGCGCGCAGCAAGTGCTCGACTTGAGCGTGGCGTACATGCAGGAACGCCAGCAGTTCGGTCGCCCCATCGCCAGTTTCCAGGCCCTCAAACACCGCGCCGCCGACATGATGCTGCAAGTCGAATGCGCCCGTTCAGCCAGTTACTACGCGGCATGCGTGGCCCAGGAGATTCTTGATCCGCAGGGCGATGCGCAAGTCGCTGCCGAACTGCCGCTCGCCGCCGCGTTGGCCAAGGCGCAGTGCTCGGAAACCTATTTCCACTGCGCATCCGAATCGATCCAGTTGCATGGCGGTGTCGGTTTCACCTGGGAATACGACCCGCACCTCTACTTCAAGCGCGCTCGCGCCAGCGAGAGTTTCCTCGGGCTACCGGCCTGGCATCGCGAGCGCATTGCTTCGGTGATTCTGGGAGAGCAGCCATGAAAATCAGTTTCAGCGAGCAGGATGAATGCTTCCGTCGGGAAGTCGCCGACTGGATGAGCGCCAACCTCTGCGGCGAGTTCGAAGCCTTGCGCTTTCGCGGCGGCCCGGGCGACGAGCACATGTTTCCCGAGGAGCGCAAAGCCTGGGAACGCAAGCTCGCCGAAGGTGGCTGGACCTGCGTCGGCTGGGCGCCGGAGCATGGCGGACGCGGCCTGTCGATCACCCAGCAAGTGATCTTCAACGAAGAATACGCCCGCGCCGGTGGCCCTGGTCGCATGGGCCACATCGGCGAAGGCCTGGCCGGGCCGACCATCGCTGCGTTCGGCACGGTCGAGCAGCAACAGCGCTTTTTGCCGGGGATCGTCAGTGGTACGTCGTTCTGGTGCCAAGGCTATTCAGAGCCGAGTGCCGGTTCCGATCTGGCTAACGTCAAGACTCGCGCCACGCTGGATGAAGCAACCGGTCAATGGCTGATCAATGGCCAGAAAGTCTGGACCTCCCTGGCCCACGAGTCGGACTGGTGCTTTGTCATTGCCCGCACGGAACCGGGCAGCGTCGGCCATCGCGGTTTGTCGTTCCTGCTGGTGCCGATGGCCCAAGCGGAAATCACCGTACGACCGATCGAGCAACTGACCGGCACGTCGGAATTCAACGAAGTGTTCTTCGACGATGCCCGCACCGACGCGGCCAACATCATTGGTGCGCCGGGCGAAGGCTGGAAGATTGCCATGGCGCTGCTCGGTTTCGAGCGCGGTGTCTCGACCCTCGGCCAGCAGATGCAGTTCCAGAACGAACTCAACGAAATCATCGCGATCGCCAAGGCCAATGGCGCCGACCGCGACCCGATCCTGCGGCAGCGCCTGGCCGAGGCCTGGAGCGGACTGCGGATCATGCGCTACAACTCGCTGCGCATGCTCTCCGGTAGCCAGGACGGTTCACTGCGCAAAGAGGCGACCATCTACAAGCTGTTCTGGTCGACCTGGCACGCCAGCCTCGGCAAGTTGGCGATGGATGTCCTCGGCGCCGAAGCGGAATTGCTCGAAGCCGCGCCTTATCAACTG
Source organism: Pseudomonas azerbaijanoccidentalis (assembly GCF_019145495.1). Classification (GTDB taxonomy): domain Bacteria; phylum Pseudomonadota; class Gammaproteobacteria; order Pseudomonadales; family Pseudomonadaceae; genus Aquipseudomonas; species Aquipseudomonas azerbaijanoccidentalis. The sequence goes on from NZ_JAHSTU010000003.1 coordinate 564,845, forward strand.
ACTCGATTGCAGTCGCTGTACCTGTTCAGCCGCGCCGACACGCTCTACGGCGGCAGCAACGAAATCCAGCGCAACATCATCGCCGAGCGTGCCTTGGGCATGCCCAAAGAGCCGCGCCCGCGCACCTGAAAGGAGAGAGTTCATGTCTGTACCTCAATATGTTGAAGGTCGCGGCCTGTTGCGCGGCAAGTCGGTACTGATTACCGCAGCGGCGGGTGCCGGGATCGGTTTTTCCGCCGCCGTGCGCGCCGCCGAAGAAGGCTGTCGCGCGCTGATGATCAGCGATATCCACGAAGGCCGGTTGGCCGAAGCGGTGCTGAAAATCCGCGAAACCACCGGGCTGCAACAGGTGTTCGGCCAGGTCTGCAACGTCGCCGACGAAGCCCAGGTGCAACAGCTGATCATCTGCGCCGAGCGTGACCTGCAAGGCGTCGATGTGCTGATCAACAACGCCGGGCTTGGCGGCTCGCGGTTGCTGGTGGACATGGCCGACGAAGAGTGGAATCGGGTCATCGACGTGACGCTCACCGGCACCATGCGCATGACCCGCGCCATGCTGCCGAAGATGATGGAGCGACGTGCCGGTGTCATCGTCAACAACGCCTCGGTCCTCGGTTGGCGTGCGCAGAAAGAGCAGGCGCACTACGCCGCCGCCAAGGCTGGCGTGATGGCGCTGACCCGTTGCGCAGCGGTCGAGGCCGCCGACTACGGCATCCGCATCAACGCAGTCAGCCCGAGCATTGCCCTGCACGATTTCCTGCGCAAATCCGCACCTCAAGCCGTGCTCGATCAACTGGCTGCCAACGAAGCCTTTGGCCGTGCCGCGGAGGTGTGGGAAGTGGCCAACGTGATGATGTTTTTGGCCAGCGACTACAGCTCCTACATGACCGGCGAAGTGTTGTCGGTGTCGAGCCAGAGGGCGTGACCATGCCACGTATTTTCGACACACCGATGGCCTTGTTCGACGCTGTGGGCCAGGCGCTCGGTGTCAGCGATTGGCTGCTGCTGGATCAGGACCGGATCAATCTGTTTGCCGATGCCACCGGTGATCACCAGTGGATCCACGTCGACCCGGTCAAGGCAGCCAGCGGCCCGTTTGGTATCTGCATCGCCCATGGCTACCTGAGCCTGTCGCTGGTCAATTTGTTCCTGCCGCAAATCGTCGAAGTCCGTGGCCTGGCCATGGGTGTCAATTACGGCTGTGAGCGCGTGCGGTTTCCCTCGGTGGTGCGCGTCGGTTCGCGAGTGCGCGGCAGCGCGCAATTGATCGCGGTCGAGGAAGTGAAGGGTGGCGTGCAGGCGACCATCCGCGTCAGCGTCGTGATCGAGGGCGAGGAACGCCCCGGCTGCGTGGTCGACACCATCAGCCGCTATTACCCCGCCTGAATCAGTCTGCAGAATTTTCGAGGAATCCAGCATGAAAGAAGCCGTCATCGTTTCCACCGCCCGCACCCCGATCGGCAAAGCCTTTCGCGGCGCATTCAACGACACCGAAGCGCCGCAACTGGGCGGCCACGTGGTGCGCGAAGCCGTGCGTCGTGCTGGCATCGAGCCGGGCGAAGTGGACGACGTGATCATCGGCGCCGCGGCGCAGCAGGGCACCCAGTCCTACAACCTCGGACGCCTGTGCGCGATTGCCGGTGGCTTGCCGACTTCCGTTGCCGGCATGGCCGTCGAGCGTCAGTGTTCGTCGGGCCTGATGAGCATCGCCATGGCCGCCAAAGGCATCATGTGCGACGAGATCGACATCGCTGTGGCCGGTGGACTGGAATCGATTTCCCTGGTGCAGAACAAACACAAGAATCTCTACCGCAACCAGTCGAGTTCGGTGATCGAGCTCGATCCACACGCCTACATCCCGATGATCGAAACCGCCGAAATCGTCTCGGCACGCTATGGTATTTCCCGTGAAGAACAGGACGAATACAGCTATCAGAGCCAGATGCGCACCGCTCAGGCCCAGCGTGACGGACGCTTCGACCGTGAGCTGGCAGCACTGACCAGCCGCCAGGCGATCTTCGACAAGTCCAGCGGCGAAACCCGTTACGAACTCGTCACCTTGCAACGCGACGAGTGCAACCGCGTCGACACTACCCTTGAAAGCCTGAGTGCACTGGAGCCGGTGTGGTCGGGCGGTCAGTGGAGCGACAAGGGCCGCTTCATCACCGCCGGCAATGCCTCACAGTTGTCCGACGGCGCTTCGGCCTCGGTGTTGATGAGTGCCAAACTCGCTGAAAAACGGGGCCTCGAACCGCTGGGGATTTATCGCGGCATGGCCGTCGCCGGCTGCAATAGCGACGAGATGGGCATCGGTCCGGTGTATGCCATTCCGAAACTGCTCAAGCGTAACGGCCTGACCATGGACCACATCGGTCTCTGGGAATTGAACGAAGCGTTCGCCTGTCAGGTGCTGTATTGCCGCGACACCTTGGGCATTCCGGCAGAGCGTTTGAACGTCAACGGCGGGGCGATTTCCATTGGCCATCCATTCGGCATGTCCGGTGCGCGGATGGTCGGCCATGCATTGATCGAAGGTCAGCGCCGCGGTTTGCGTTACGTGGTGGTGAGCATGTGCATCGGTGGCGGCATGGGCGCTGCTGCTTTGTTCGAGGTGGTCTGAATGATCGACGCACAACGGATTCAGGCGACCATGGCGCATTACGTGGAGCTGGTGGATGCCGGCGACATTAACGCCATCCTCGCGCTCTACGCCGAGGACGCGACCGTCGAAGACCCGGTCGGCCAGGCACCCTTGCAAGGCATCGACGCCATCGGCCGTTTCTACCGCCAGGGCCTGGGTGCGATGAAAGTCTCGGCGACCCAAACCGGCCCAGTACGCGCCACCTCGAACGGCTGCGGGGCGATGCCGTTCCGGGTCGACATGGAATGGGGCGGGCAACCGTGTTCGCTGCATGTGATCGACGTGATGGAGTTCGACGCCGAAGGCAAGATCCGCTCGATGAAGGCTTTTTGGAGCGAAATAAACATCATCGCCAATCCCTCGTAGCAGCTGCCGAGCCTGCGAGGCTGCGTTCGAGGACGCAGTCCTCGCAATGTCTATGCACGCGGTTTGACTGGCACTACGCATTGCACCGTTCGACGACGGCTTCGCCGCCGAACGCAGCCTCGCAGGCTCGGCAGCTGCTACAGGGCCGGTTGCAGCAGGTCGGAGTTCTGCGTCCGGCCGGTTTCGTAGTAAGCCTTGAGGTTCTCGGCAATCTGCCGCACGACGTTGTTGAAGGCTTTTCCCAGTAGCAATTCCATCAGCCTGCCACCGCGCAGGCTGTAGCTCATTTGCAGGGTGATGCGAGTCGCGTCCCCTTCAGCGTGTAAGGCATAACTGAAACTTGCCTCGCGAAACGGAAAGGGCGAGCCATTGCTGCCCTTGTGCAGCAGCAGCACAAAGCCGACACCCTCCTGCCAACTCACCACGCTTTCATCCAGATACTGACCACCCTTGCGAAACACCCGACGGCTGGCGCCAACGCCTTCCTGTGCACCGGGATGAAACTGACAACCGGTCAGTCCCGGCACGTAATGCGGGGCCAGGCTGAGGTCGCGCAGTTTGGCCCAGGCCTCTTGTTGTGTGAGGTCGAGCAAAACACTGTGGCGGGCGATTGCGGGCATGTCGGGAGTCCTCTTGTTATTGGAATGCTTGAAAGATCGCAGCCTCGTTTCACTCGACAGCTCCTACAGTTGAACTTCAATCCCTGTAGGAGCTGTCCGAGTAAAACGAGGCTGCGATCTCTTAGGGTTGGGCTGCATCAAGAAACGCCGGTCGTTCACCGGCGCCATGCACCGCGATGTCCGCGCCGCTGACGTAACGGGCCAACGTCGAGGCCAGGTACAGGCAGGTGTCGCCAATGTCTTCCGGAGTCGCCAGACGTTGCAAGGGAATGGTCGCCGCCACCCGGGCGATGCCCGCATCGTCACCATAATGCATGGCAGCCTGCTCGGTGAGAATCAGCCCGGCAGTCACCGCGTTGACCCGCACCTTCGGCGCCCATTCCACCGCCAGCGAGGTGGTCAGGTTCAGCAGTCCGGCCTTCGCCGCGCCATAAGCGGCGGTGCCGGGAGAAGGGCGGGTGGCGCTGACGCTGCAGATGTTAATGATTGCGCCGCCATCGTTCTGGGCCTGCATCACCTGATTGGCCTGCTGGCACAGGTTGAGCGGGGCGATCAGGTTCAAGCGAATGATCGCTTCACTGAAACGCGGTGAAGCCGTGGCCGCATCTGCATTCGGCGAGCCGCCGGCGTTGTTTACCAGCACATCGAGACGGCCGAAGCGCTCAACGATCTGTGCGATCAATCGCCCGGATTGCTCGACATCCCGCAGGTCGCAGGGCAGGAACAGCGCCTCGCGCCCGGCGCTGGCCGGCAGGGTTGGCGGGGCTTCGCGACCGCAAATGACCACATTGGCGCCGCCGTCCAGAAAGCGCTGAGTAATGCCGCGTCCGACACCCTTGCCACCGCCGGTGACCAGTACCACTTTGCCGCGAAAGTCCATCGGATCAAGCATGGGAATTCTCTTTTTTTCGCTCGGGAATGCCGTCGATGCTAGGTCTGTGGTTCCTGCAATCCAACGTCCGATAAGACTAGAGACTGTAGGAGCTGCCGAAGGCTGCGATCTTTTGATTTTGTTTTTGAAGCAAGATCAAAAGATCGCAGCCTTCGGCAGCTCCTACGGCGCCGTAGTCTTGTCGGACGATGTTGATCTCCCGGGCCCTCGGAATAATCCCGCTACAACAACAGGCCGGGAGGACACCTTATGGGCGCTTCAGCGCAAGGGCACTTCGTTACGCTGCCGGATGGTTTGCAGCTGCATTATCGTGATGACGGCAACGGCGAACCCGTGATCTTCATCCATGGCAGCGGGCCGGGCGCCAGCGGTCACAGTAATTTCAAGCAGAACCATCCGGTGTTCGCCGACGCCGGTTATCGCGTCATCGTGCCGGACCTTCCGGGCTACGGCGCCTCAGACAAACCCGACACCCTCTACACCCTGGACTTCTTCGTCGCCGCGCTAAGCGGTTTACTCGATGCCCTCGACATCCAGCATTGCGTGCTGGTCGGCAACTCCCTGGGCGGTGCGATCGCCATCAAACTGGCCCTGGACCAACCGCAGCGTGTCAGCCGTCTGGTGCTGATGGCCCCCGGTGGGTTGATGGAAAAGGAACAGTATTACCTGCAGATGGAAGGCATCCAGAAAATGGGCGCGGCTTTTGCCAAAGGTGAGCTGAACGATGCGGCGGGCATGCGTCGTTTGCTGGCCCTGCAATTGTTCGATGAAAGCCTGATCAGCGACGAAACGGTCAACGAGCGCGTGGCCGTGGTGCAACAGCAACCCGTGTGTGTGCTGTCGACGATGCAAGTGCCGAACATGACGTCGCGCCTCGCCGAGCTGCAATGCCCGATCCTCGGCTTCTGGGGCATGAACGACAAGTTCTGCCCGTCCTCGGGCGCCCAAACCATGCTCGAACACTGCACCAATATCCGCTTCGTAATGCTCAGCGAGTGTGGGCATTGGGTCCAGGTCGAGCACCGTGACTTTTTCAACCGCCAGTGCCTGGCGTTTCTTCAGGAGGCCCGCGGATGAGCGTGCAATTGCGCCGTGAGTTCGGCGAAGAGCTTTATCAGGCGCTGCTCAGTGGCTCCACCCTGGCGCCGCTGACCGAGCGCTGGCCGTCGATCAGTATCGAAGATGCCTACCACATTTCCCTGTACGCCATTGAGCGCCGCGTAGCTGCCGGCGATGAAATCGTGGGAAAAAAAATCGGTGTGACCTCGGCGGCCGTGCAGCAGATGCTCAACGTGCATCAGCCGGATTTCGGCTTCATCACGCGGCAGATGTCGTTCGATGACGATGCGCAAATTTCCCTGTCCGCCAACAAACTGATCCAGCCCCGGGCTGAGGGCGAGATCGCGTTCAAGCTCAAGCATGACCTGGTCGGCCCCGGTATCACCGAAGCCGACGTGCTGGCCGCCACCGAGTACGTGATGCCGTGCTTTGAGATCGTCGACTCGCGGATTCACGAATGGCGCATCCGTATTCAGGACACCGTTGCCGACAACGCTTCTTGCGGCGTGTTCGTCTTGGGTGACAGCAAGGTCGATCCCCGCGAACTGGACCTGCCGAACTTGCGCATGCGTGTGTTCAAGAATGGTGAGCCGCTGAGTGAAGGTCTGGGCTCGGCAGTGCAGGGCAACCCGCTGACGGCCGTGGCCTGGCTGGCCAATACCTTGGGCGCCTTCGGCATTCCGTTCAAGGCCGGGGAAATCATCCTGTCCGGCTCGCTGGTACCGCTGGAACCGGCCCGTGCCGGCGACCGTTTTGAACTGACCATTGATGGCCTGGGCAGTGCCCGGGTGTCTTTCTGCGCCTGACTTTTGGAGCTTTAACCTAATGAGCAAAAAACTCAGAGCGGCCATTATCGGCCCGGGCAACATCGGCACCGATCTGCTGATGAAAATGTGCCGATCGGAATGGATCGAGCCAGTGTGGATGGTGGGTGTCGACCCTGAATCCGAAGGCCTGAAACGTGCTCGGGAAATGGGCATCAAAACCACCGCCGGTGGTGTCGACGGCTTGCTGCCCCACGTCCTCGACGATGACATTCGCATTGCCTTCGATGCCACCTCGGCCTACGTGCATGCGGAAAACAGCCGCAAGCTCAACGAACTGGGGGTGATCATGATCGATCTCACGCCGGCGGCCATCGGCCCGTTCTGCGTGCCGCCGGTCAACCTCAAGGAGCATGCGTCGAGCCTGGCGATGAACGTCAACATGGTCACCTGCGGTGGCCAGGCGACTATCCCGATGGTGGCAGCGGTGTCGCGGGTGCAGCCGGTGAGCTACGGCGAGATCGTCGCGACGGTTTCTTCCGGTTCGGTCGGCCCGGGCACTCGGCAGAACATCGACGAATTCACCCGCACCACCGCTGGCGCAGTGGAACAGATCGGCGGCGCCCGACGCGGTAAAGCCATCATCGTGATCAACCCGGCCGAGCCGCCGTTGATGATGCGCGACACCATCCATTGCCTGACCGATGACGAGCCGAACCAGGACGCGATCCGTACCTCGGTGCTGGAAATGGTTCGTGAAGTTCAGCGTTATGTGCCCGGCTACAAGCTGATCAACGGGCCGGTGTTCGACGGGCGCAAGGTGTCGATTTTCATCGAGGTCGAAGGCCTCGGCGATTTCCTCCCCAAGTCCGCCGGCAACCTCGACATCATGACCGCCGCCGGTTTGCGCACGGCCGAGATGTTCGCCGAAGAAGCCCACAAGGGCACCCTGCAACTGCCTGCCCGTTGAGTGGAGAATCCCGATGAATTTGCAAGGTAAGAGCGTCCGTCTGCATGACATGAGCCTGCGCGACGGCATGCACGCCAAACAGCATCAGATCAGTATCGAACAAATGGTTTCGGTGGCGACCGGTCTAGATGCGGCCGGTGTGCCGCTGATCGAAATCACCCACGGCGATGGCCTGGGCGGTGCTTCGCTGAACTACGGGTTTCCCGCTCACAGCGACGAGGAATACTTCGCCGCCGTGATCCCGCAGATGAAGCAGGCCAAGGTTTCGGCCCTGCTGTTGCCGGGGATCGGCACCCTCGATCACCTGAAAATGGCACACGAACATGGCGTGTCGACCATTCGTGTAGCGACCCACTGCACCGAGGCGGACGTGTCCGGCCAGCACATCGGCATGTCGGCCAAAATGGGCCTGGACACCGTCGGCTTCCTGATGATGGCGCACATGGTCAGCCCGGAGAAACTGCTGGAGCAGGCGCGATTGATGGAAAGCTACGGCGCCAATTGCATTTACTGCACCGATTCGGCCGGCTACATGTTGCCCGATGAAGTGACGCAAAAGATTGGTGCTTTGCGCGCAGGGCTGAACGCCGGGACCGAAGTCGGTTTCCACGGCCACCACAACATGGGCATGGCCATCGCCAACTCCCTGGCCGCCATCGAGGCCGGTGCTGCGCGCATCGACGGTTCGGTGGCGGGCCTTGGCGCGGGGGCGGGCAATACGCCGCTGGAAGTGTTCGTCGCGGTGTTGGAGCGGATGGGTGTCAACAGCGGCGTGGATCTGTACAAGATTATGGACGTGGCCGAAGACCTTGTGGTGCCAATGATGTGCCAGCCGATCCGTCTCGACCGCGATGCGCTGACGCTGGGTTATGCCGGGGTCTACAGCTCGTTCCTGTTGTTCGCCAAGCGTGCCGAGCAGAAGTACGGGATTGCAGCCCGTGAGCTGCTGGTCGAGTTGGGTCGACGCGGTACGGTGGGCGGTCAGGAGGACATGATCGAAGACCTGGCATTGACCTTGTCGCGGGCTCGGGGCGTGTTGCCGACCTGACCCTTGAAGCAACGAAAAAGCCACCGATAATTCGGTGGTTTTTTTATGGCCGGTGACATCGTGTGCTCAGGGCAACAGGTTGCGAACCAGCGGCGGATAGCAGTTGATGGCCGTGTTCGCACAACTGAAATACGCCGTGGCCGGTCGATAGGCTTCGTTCTTGAACAGTTGGCAGAGGCTGGTGGAAGCACCGGCACAGAGGATGATGAACAAAGCACAAGTGGATTTGCGCATGATGAGTCTCGACACGGTTTTATTGTTGTAGAGACAGGTTATGGCGGTGGAGGGCGAGCGGCTTCGTCCGAATGGACTAGGGATCTGTGCCTGGCCAAAATCCCCTGTAGGAGCTGCCGAGTGCAACGAGGCTGCGATCTTTTGATTTTTAGAGCAAGGTCAAGAGATCGCAGCCTGCGGCAGCTCCTACAAAATTTGCGCATCAGCCACGGCGTGCTATGGCGCCCATGGCCATGAACAGCGCCGCAATCGCCCGGGCTTCATGCAGGTCGCCGCGGGCCACGAGTTCGGGGATTTGCGCCAGTGGCACGCTCAGGCATTCCAGGGGCTCGGGCTCATCGCCGACCAGTTGGCAGGGGCTCAGGTGTTCGGCCAGCACCACCCGGTAGCGATGGCACAAATGCCCCGGTGCCAATGTCAGCTCGCCCAGCTCAGTGAGGTGCGCGGCACGCAGTCCAACTTCTTCACTCAACTCACGCTGCGCCGCCTGCAAATAATCTTCATCGGGCTCGGCACCGCCCTTGGGCAATCCGAGTATGGTTTTCTCCACACCGACCGCGTATTCGCGCACCAGCAACACATGCGCTGGATCAGGCATCGCCACCAGCATCACCGAACGATAGCCGGTACCGCGCAATCGCTCGTAAACCCGCTGCTGGCCGTTGCTGAATTGCAGGTGCAGGGCTTCGATCTGAAAGTGGCCGCTTTGCGCGAGCAATTCAGTCTTGAGGATCGTCGGAGAGTTGCGCATGGGTCTGGCCCCTGTTTGGGATGAAGACACTGTGCGCCGCACCGCAAGGGCCGCCATCGTCCAAGCGGACGAGGGCGGTAAAGGACGTTAACCGAGCGTCGCCACGCTACGCAGGATCAGACGAACCAACATGGTCTGGCGGGTCACGCCGGTCTTGGAGAACGTCGAGCGCAAGTGGGCCCGCGAGGTGTTGCGGCTGATGCCTAGCTCTTCCGACGCTTCGTCGAGGGTCAAGCCGTTGGCCAGCAACATCGCCAGTTGAGTTTCCGCCGGGGTGAAGTCGAACAGCGCGCGAACGATATCCTGCGGCGCGGTGGATTGCTGCTCCGGGTCGCTGATGAAAATCACCACGGTCGGACACTGCTTGCCTTCGCTCCAGTCGCTCAAGGGCACCGAGCGCACGATGATCCCCAGGTCCGCTTTGCCGGACGGCCGCTGCACGCGCAGGGCCTCAACCACTGATGGATTACCGCTCTTTTGCGACAGCAGCGACTGCTTGACCAGTCGGCGGAATTCCTGGGTATCCCGGGCCGTACCGACCTGCAAGCCATCGTTGACCAGTTTGATCCCGTCCTTTTCCTGGATCAGCCGGTCGGCGACCTGGTTGGTCTGCAGCACCTTGCCGGACTCGTCGAGGATGATCGTGCCGACCGCCATCTGGTTCACCGCGCCCGCGTACAGGTTGCGCTCGGCTTCGATGCGGTTGAGCTGCATATGGATCTTGATCGAACGTTCCAGGTGTGGAATGAAATGCGTGAGCATGGCCTTTTCTTCATTGCCGAAAGGCTTGTCGTCACGTCCGCGACTGATGCGAATGCGGCACTGGGCGCCGTCGACGGTGTTGATGTCGGCGCCGAGGATGTGGAACACGTCCACCGGTTCGAGGAAGTTCTTGTAGAACTCGGAATTCTGCCAATCATCGTTGGAGACGAATTCGGCGAGGGTCACGACCTGGCGGTTAGGCAGGTCTACAAACGGATCGAGGCTGAAAAAATGTTTGTTGTACGACGCGGTCGCCTCGGTCGAGGTGCCGGTGGTGTTGACCATCAGGCCGTCCACGTGAGCGCTGGGCGGACGCAGGATGAAGGTCACGTACTTGCTGTTCAGATGCACATTGAGCTGATTGAGAAAAGTCGCCCAGGGAATGGTTTCCAGCGGTCCTTGATAAAGGTTGCCGAGCAAATCACTGAACGTATCGAGGCTGAGGCTCTGCTGCATAAGGAAAAACCGTTTTTATTATTAGCGTTGGCGGTGGCCGAGAATAAGCGCCGGTATCGACTCCTTGCAACGCTCGGGCTCAGGGCCTGACCGGCGGCTGCCAGTTAGGCCCGGGGCGGGCGAAAAGTCGCTGGCGTCAGACGGTTTCGCTGGCGCGCACAACATATTTCTTATGCTCGGCAACGTCCGCCGACAGCGCTTCGACGTCGGTGTAGAACTGCTCGTACCAACGCCGCAACTGATAGACCGGACCGTCGCCATCGCACAGCAGCGGGTTGTCGACGCGGGTCTTGCTGTGCCAGATCGCCACGTCTTCGTAGAAGGCGGCCTGCGCCTGCGCCACGTAGGCCTTGGCCATCGCCTGGTTCTGCTCTTCGCTCAAGCTCGGGATCTTTTTCACCAGCACGCCGTAGCGCAGGGTGAAACTGTCCAGGTCGATCGGCACATGGCAGTTGAGCAGGATCGAATGGATCGGCTGGCCGTTCATCGCACCTTTCATATCAGTGATCTGATACGCCGGGCCGAAGTAGGTCGCTTCGGTGCTCAACACGCTATCACCGGACAGACGCTCGCTGCGGGCGCGCATGATTTGCGTGGCCAAGTGGCCTTCGAACACGTTGATGAACTCGTCGACCGGCGCGCCGTGGACGGTGCCGAAATGTGCCATGTCGGCGATGTTGTCGATCAGTTCACGGCAGTTGGTGCCGATCTGCAACTCAGCCACTTCCCACGCCGCCCATTCGTCGCTGTAGCAGGCGTCGATGCGCGGAATGCGTTGTTCTGGCAGCGGCGGGTTGCCTTCGGGATCGTTCCAGACGAACAGAAGCTGGTTTTCTTCCATGATCGGCCAGCTCTTGATCTTGGCCCGTGGCGGGATGCGCTTGGCATAAGGGATGTCATCGCAAACGCCGTCGGCACCCCAGCGCCAGGCGTGGAATGGGCAGCGGATCGAGTTGCCTTCGACGCAACCGGTACTCAGGTCGGCGCCCATGTGCGGGCAGTAGCCATCGAGAATATGCAGGTCGCCGTCTTCACCCTGGAACGCCACCAAGCGGGTGCCGAACACCTCCAGGCGATGGGCCTTGCCGTCACGGTATTGCGCGGCCAGGCCCAGGCAATGCCAGCCACGGGCGTAGCGGTCTTCGAGCAGTTTGGCTTCGATGCGGTGCAGGGTACTCATCTTATTATTCTCCCAAGGGATCACGGGTTTGGCGCATGTAACGGATTCTGCCGCCCCTGTAAAAGCCGGCATCGTCTGAATGGACGATGGCTGCGTTAAGTAGGCCCGCTCTACTGGCGCCATTGGACCCATGGCAGGAGTTGGCGATGAGTAATGAACAAGGGCCGGTAGCGGTGATTACCGGGGCCGCCAGTGGTATTGGCCGCGGTCTGGCCGAACACGCGGCGACGCTGGGCATGCGCCTGGTGCTGGCGGATCGTGATGCGGCGGGGCTGCAAAGCCTGTGTGATGAATTAACGGTGGGTGGTGCACAAGCGATTGCCTGTGTCACCGATGTTGGCGATGTGGCGCAGGTCGAACGCTTGCGTGACCGCGCCGTCGAGCAATTCGGCGGTGTGGATTATCTGTTCAACAATGCCGGGGTCATGCAAACCGGTTTCAGCTGGGAAATCACCGGCGCGCAATGGCAGCGCATGCTCGACGTGAACCTGAGCGGCGTGATCAACGGCATTCGCAGTTTCGTGCCGCTTTTGTTGCGGCAGGGCCGAGCGGCGCATGTCATCAACACCGCGTCGCTTGCCGGGTTGGTCAGCAGCCCGTTGATGGCGCCGTACAACGTGACCAAGCAAGCGGTGGTCGCACTCTCGGAAACCCTGCATTACGAACTGGCCATGCTGGGCGCGCCGGTGTCGGTTTCGGTGCTGTGCCCGGGACCGGTCGCCAGCGAGATCATGGCCTCCAATCAAGTGGTGGACAGCGCTGGTTCGGACTTCAGTCAGTTGCTCGACAGCACCATTCGCCAAGGCATGACACCGGCCGAACTGGCGGCGCAGGTGTTCGCCGCCGTCGCCGAACAACGCTTCTGGATCCTGCCCCACAAAGGCTTCAAACCGGCGCTTGAACGGCGGCTGCAAAGCATCCTGCACGAGACCAATCCGCACTTCCAAATGACCGATGTAGAAGGAGACACCCATGCCACTCGATAAACAGATCGCTGGGGTGCTCCAGCAGTTTCGCGACATTCCCGAACCCGATTTCAGCCAGGTCGATGCCGTCCAATACCGGCAGTTTTCCGATAACTTGCTGCCGGCCATTCCTGGCGATCCGATGATTGAAGTGCGTGAGCTGCGGGTAGCCGGCGCAGCGGGGGAGCTGGATGCGCGGCTGTATCGGCCTCTGGACGAGAGCAACTTGCCGCTGCTGGTGTTTTTCCACGGCGGTGGTTTTGTCATCGGCAACCTCGATACCCATGACAACCTTTGCCGCTCACTGGCGCGCCAGGCTGAGGCGGTGGTGGTGTCTGTCGCTTACCGGTTGGCGCCGGAGAATCATTTTCCGGCGGCCCCGCTCGATTGTTACGCCGCCACTTGCTGGCTGGTGGAAAACGCTGCGGCGCTGGGTGTCGATGGTCGCCGACTGGCGCTGGCCGGCGACAGTGCAGGCGGCAACCTGGCACTGGCGGTCAGCCAATTGGCGGCGCAACGAAAGGGGCCGAAGATCAGTTACCAATGCCTGTTTTATCCGGTGACCGATGCGCGTTGTGACAGCCAGTCCTACGAAGATTTCGCCGAAGGCTATCTGCTCAGCAGCGCGATGATGTACTGGTTCTGGCAGCAATATCTGCAGGACACCGGGCAGGGTGATGATCCCTTGGCTTCACCGCTGCGTGCCGAAGCACTGGCCGATATGCCGCCAACGACGTTGATCACGGCAGAATTCGACCCCTTGCGCGATGAAGGCGAGGCGTTTGCCCGCCGTCTGCTTCAGGCTGGCGTGTCGGTGCGGCTGCAACGCTGCGAGGGCATGACGCATGGCTTCATCAGCATGGCGCCCTTTGTCGAACGCGCCGCAGTGGCGCTGGCCGACGCGGCAGCCGACCTGCGCAGGGCATTCAATTGAACGGCGCGGCGAACCTTGCGTTCGACAGCGTGCCGCAGTTGATCGATGCCATCGCGGCCGGGCAAATGGTGGTGATTACCGACGACGAACACAACGGTGAAGGCTCGCTGTTGATGGCCGCCGAACAGGCCGGGGCCGCAGCGGTCACCTTCATGGCCGTGCAGGCACGCGGGTTGATTTGCCTGGCGCTGACCGAGCCACGTTGCCGCGCATTGGGGCTGGATTTGATGGTGCCCAATTCCCGAGCGCAGCACGGCGTGGGGTTTACCCGTTCGATCGAAGCGGCGACCGGGGTGTCCACCGGCATTTCGGCGGCAGACCGCGCGCGTTCGATTCAAGTGGCGGTCGACCCGGCCAGTGGTCCGGCAGACCTGGTGCAGCCGGGGCATATCTTTCCGGTGCAAGCCTTGCCCGGCGGGGTCATGCAGCGTGCCGGGCATGTCGAGGCCGCGTGCGACCTGACGCGTCTGGCGGGCCTGCAACCGGCGGCCACGCTGGTGGGGATTCTCAACGAGGACGGCGAACTGGCGCGGGGTGTTGAGTTGCACGACTTCGCCCATCGCCATGGCCTGCGGATCGGCAGCATCGCCGACCTGATCCACTACCGCATCCTGCATGAAGGCACGATTGAGCGCGGTGACGAATATCCACTACACACTCGGCATGGCGAATTCCGGGTGACGGCCTATCAGGACACTTATCAAGGTGCACTGCACCTGGCGCTGGTCAAAGGCCGGATCGACAGCACGCAGCCAGTGCTGGTGCGGGTGCAAAGCATCGAGACCTTGCGCGATGCGCTGGGCTGCGAAAGCGAAGCCGGGCCACAGCAGTGGACGCTGGAGCGTTCGCTGGCAAGCATTGCCGCGGCCGGTTCTGGTGTGCTGGTGCTGCTGGCGCAAAAAGAAACGGCCGATGGTGTGCTGGAACAGTTGCGTCAACGCAGCGGCGGCAAGCCGCGTACACCGCAATTTCCGCAACGGACGTTGGGTGTTGGCGCACAAATCCTGCGCGACCAGAACGTGCGCAAAATGCGCCTGATGAGTTCGCCAGTGCCGTACAAGGCCGTGTCCGGGTTTGATCTGGAAGTGACGGAATTCATACCGTTCCAATCGGTGAATTGAGTTAGACCTGACAGATCGCAGCCCGCGGCAGCTCCTACAGGATCGGGTTTTCACACGGTCGATGGAGGAGCTGCCGCAGGCTGCGATCTTTTGTTTCTGCCTTAAGGCTTGATCCCCCGCAACATCTTCCTCGCCAGATCCTGCTCCGCTTCGGGGGCGGTCATGTTGCCGTCGATCACGGTGATCACCGCGTGCCCTTGCCACAGTTGATAGGCATCGGCCTTTTGCTGGGTGGCGGTCGGGGTCGATGGTGGGGCGAGGTTGACGTGGACCACGCCGTCGGTGCCGCGTTGTGAAGTGAAGTTCACGCGGTCCCAATTACCGATCGGGGCAAAGCTCACGCCTTTGACCTCTTCAGGCTTGAGCGGCGGGTAGTTGAGGTTCAGGCCGTTGACACCTGGCAGACCGAGCACGTTCAGGTCGCAGCCGTGTTTGTTCTTCGCACACGCCTGTTTGGCCTCAGCGCCGGCAAGGCTCGCCTGCTCAATGACCTTCACCGCAAACTGCGCCGTGTCGTCCATGGCGCCGAGGGTCTTGCGATAGCCGGCCTGTTGATCGCGAATGATCAGGTCCATGTCGATGGCCGTGGACACTGCCACCGCCGGAATCCCTTTGAACATTGCACGCACGGCAGCATTGAGGGTGCCGGACATCTGCGTCAGCGGGCCGACGTTTTCGCCAAAGTTGCTGCCCGAGACCACCAGGTCTGGTGGCGAATCCTTGAGGACCACATCGAGCCCGACATTGACTGCATCCACCGGCGTGCCGATGGCGGAAGTCTTGCCGGCAGGTGCGGCATAGCCCTGCGGCGGGCCGACGCAGAATTTGCCCGGCGCCAGTTCCGTCACCGCCAAAGCCTGGCCAGGCACCACCACGCTCGCAGCGCTGATGCCACTGCTGTCATTCAGCGGGCCGACCAAAGTGACCTTGTGCCCGGCCGCCGTCAGCGCGCGATACATCGCATCAATGCCGGGCGCGCGGCAGCCATCGTCGTTGGTCAGCAGGATGTTCAGGGCGTTGGCCTGCATCGACAGGCCGACGCTGGCCACGGCGATAACGCCAGTGAGCAGTTTGTTCATGGGGAGTTTTCCGTAAAAGGGCAGGTATAGAAAAGCACAACGCCCCGACCGAATAAATCGGTCGGGGCGCGGTGGGTTTAGCGGGTGCCGAGTTTGCGCAAGTTGCCAGGGGTGAATTCGTCTTCGGTGAAGGCGGTGGCGTTGAGCTTGGCCGGTTTCTGATCGATCAGCATCCGGTCAACCAGATACGAGCCGGCGATCAGGTCGTGGTAAATGCCGAGGCGAGCGTGGTAACGCTGCATTTCGTACGCATAGATCGAGGTCTGCATGTTGGTGCGCCACAATTGCCCGCGGCTGTCGTAGTTGTCGGCGAGGGTGGCCGCCCAGGTGTCTTCGTCCAGGTACATCACGCGTTTGGCGTAGATGTGCCGGGCACCTTCCTTGAGGGTCGCTTGCAGCACCCAGACGCGGTGCTTTTCATAGCGCATGTACTGCGGATCGATGTGGCCAGTGGTCGACAGGATCTGGTCGGTGCTGACACTCGGATCGTCAATCTTGTAGTTGTGGTACGGGATGTAGATTTCTTTTTTACCGACGATGGTCCAGTTGTAGCGGTCTGGCGCACCGTTGAACAAACGGTCTTCGTCATAGACACGGAAGCCACCGGCACCGGTCGGCGAGTCGTAGCCCACGGTCGGTGCACGGCGTACGCGGCGTTGGCCCGGGCTGTACTGCCAGGCCTGGCGTGGAGAGGCTGTCGGGTTGATGAACTCGTGGCCAACGACGATCTCGCCTTTCTTGCGCACCGGTTCCAGGGTGGTGATCAGGAAGTTGGTGAGGATGCCGTTGGCGCTTTCCAGGGTTCTGTCCGGGTCGGACCAGATCGAGAAGATCTTGTAGTTGACCTCTTCGATCACCCGCTCTTTGTTCGAGTAGACCACGGCCTGCCGATAGTTGGCTTCTTCGGCAGCGGCGCGGCCGGCGAGGGTGTGGTTGAACATCAACTCGCTGCCGTTTTTCGGAATCGGAAACGGCGAACCGGCCCAGGCGTTTTTGGTGTCGTTGTTGTCGTTGGCCAGTTCGGCATTGACGGCGTTGTGCTTGACCGCCTCGACCAGTTTCGGATCGACGCGGAAATCGCGATGGCTTGGGTAGACCGGGATCTTGAAGGTGTCCGGGTAGCGCTTGAGCAGCGCCTTCTGGCCGTCGGTCAGGTTGTCGGCGTACTTGTCCATGTTCTTGGAGTCGATCACGAACAACGGTTTTTCCGACGCATACGGGTCCGGGTAGGGCGTGCCGGGGCCGGCGAATTTCAGCCCCGGTGGCAAGCCGAGCCATTTACCGCTCCAGGCCGGAATACTGCCGTCGGCGTTGCCGGCCTTTTCGGCGCCCATCGGGGTCAGGTCCTGACCCAGGCGGGCGGCTTCTTCGTTGCTGATTTTGGCGTACGCCAGGCCGCTGCCGAGCAGA
The DNA here is from genome assembly GCF_019145495.1 of Pseudomonas azerbaijanoccidentalis. Taxonomy (GTDB): domain Bacteria; phylum Pseudomonadota; class Gammaproteobacteria; order Pseudomonadales; family Pseudomonadaceae; genus Aquipseudomonas; species Aquipseudomonas azerbaijanoccidentalis. Next base: position 582,097 of record NZ_JAHSTU010000003.1, read on the forward strand.
CCGACACTCAGCGCCGTACTTAATAGTGTTTGGGTGAATCTGGACATGCTGTGCTCCTCCGATTGGGGAATCAGAACCGGTATTTGAAGTTGAGCGCGACGTTGTCGCGGTCGGCCAACGGGCTGTTGTTGGCATTGCCGAGGTAGGCGTTGTAGCGGGCCTCGACGGTGAAGTTGCCCAGGTAACGCCACGAGCTGCCGATGCTCGCGCGGTCGTCGCCCTGGCCAGAGTTGATCGAACCCACCAGGGCGCTGTCATGCTGGGCGGCGGTGCTGTAAGTCACTGGCACGGCCATGTCCCAACCGCTGAATACGTTGTTGTAATCAAGGTTGACCTGGACCGTGTAGCCCCAGGCATCGCGGTCGTAGACCAGGCTGTCGGTGCCCGGCAGGGTGAAGCCAGGGGCCAGCGTTACCGGCGTCGATTTGTCGTTGCTGAGCACGGTGTTGTAGACGACTTCACCCGTCAGGGTGGTGTTGTCTGCCCAGGACGTCGGGCCAACCACGTAGATTGCCGAGGTCTGCGCTTGCAGGGTCTCGCCTCGCACCGGGCTGGAAAACCCGTTGTCGACCATCACCGGCGAACCGTCGCGGTAGCTGACTTCACCGGCCCAGCTCACATCGCCGATAACAGTGGAAAAACTGGCGCCATACAGGTCGATGTTGTCGAAGTAGCGTGCACGGTAATGGCCCAGGTCCGACTGGAAGTCCAGCGACGGGGTCTTGTCGTGGTAGCGCGAGTAGTAGATGCCGAACTCTGTGTTGTTCAGCGACTCGGCGGCATAGGTGAAGGCCACACCGTACTGGCCGCTGTCACTTGGTTTGTCATCGCCCAGGCGCGTGAGGAAACCACTGGCATCGTTGAAACCACCCTCGTCGATGTAGTCGGTGGTGGAGAAGTAACTGCCGACACCGAACAGTTCGGTCTTCTCCCATTTGTATTGGTAGTAGGCCTGGATATCGAGACTGTCAGTGAGGCTGAACTGGGTGAACAGTTGCCCGACCGGTAGCAGGATTTCCTTGACCTCGACACCCGGGGTGGTCGACTTGGTCGCATCCACCGGGCTTTGGGCGGCGGAAATGCCCGGGTAGAACAGGCTCTCACCCCAGCTCACAACCTGGTTACCCAGACGCGCGTTGAGGTTGTGGCCGCCGATGTCCCAGGTGCCGTAGGCGTAGTAATCGAGCATGCGCAATTCATCGCGATGCTGATCGATGGTGTCCTGGGAAAAACGGTCGGAGCGGTTGCAGTGGCCCCCGGCGAAGCAGTTCGATGTGCCGGTGTCGTTGTCGTTGCCCCGGTCGTAGACGTTGTCGTAGAAACCGGTGGCGCGAACGAACACCCCGTAGTCTTCACGCCACTTGATGTTGGCTTCGGTGAGGAAACCGCTGCGGTTGTTGATCAGGCTGTTTCTGTCGAACGCGTTGTCGCCGTCGTTGCCATTGGCATTGGCGACCAGCTTGTGGTCGCGCGATTCGGTGCGCCACGCCAGGCTGTAGGTCAGTGTCGTGTCCCAGTCGACGCTCAAATCATCGCTGGGCTGAAAGCTCATCGCGTTGACTTGAGTGCTCAGTCCGCCAGCCAGCAACAGCATGGCCAGTTGTGTACGCGGCTGCAGATAGTGTGGGGCGATTATTGTTTTTATCATGTCGTCCTCATGCCCAGGTCAGGCCACGCCGACCTGCATTTCAGGGGGGTTATGGGTGCTGTGGGCGACTATGGAGTCACGACTTGCGCGCAACATCGTCCAAGCGGACTAAGCGATTTGCACGGGAACACCAGATCCATGTAGGAGCTGCCGAAGGCTGCGATCTTTTGACTTTGCTTTGAAAAATCAAAAGATCGCAGCCTCGTTGCACTCGACAGCTCCTACAGGGGATCAAGTGCGCTCCAGTCTGTGGCTTAGTCCCATCGGACGATGAACACCCGGCCCGTGCGGCGAACAATCCCGAGACCGACTGCACCGGGCGAAGATCCGGCAGCGGCGGTTTTTGCCTGATGGGCGCTGAACAAGGGTGACCGCATGAACGCTGCCGGGATCAAATGGGATGAGTGTTGCGATGTACTGGTGATTGGCTCCGGCGCGGGGGGCATGACCGCTGCGTTGCGCGCCCACGACCTGGGCCTGAATGCGCTGCTGATCGAGAAAAGCGGCGAGTATGGCGGCACGTCGGCGGTGTCCGGCGGCGGCATCTGGATCCCCAACAACCACCGGATCAACGCCATCGGTGGCAGTGATTCGGCGGCTGAAGCGATTGCCTACATCCGCGCCGTGACCCATGGCGAGATCAACGACGGGCGCATCGAGGCCTATGTCGAACATGGCCGCGAAATGGTCGAATACCTGGAACAAAACACCCGCGTGCGCTTCGAAGCGCAACCGCGTTATGCCGATTACTACCCGGAAGTCGAGGGCGGCAAACCGGGCTATCGCTCGATGGATCCACAGCCGTTTGATGCCGCTGAACTCGGCGAAGAGTTTCTGCGCATGCGTGCGCCATCTCCCGGTACCCTGATGATGGGGCGCATGGCGATGACCATGAAAGAGGCACAGGTGTTGCTGTGCCGTGGCCCTGGTTGGCTGCGCCTGACGTTGCGGGTGATGTGGCGTTATTGGAAGGACCGAGAAGGGCGGCGCATGTCCCGCCGCGACCGCTATTTGACCCTGGGCAACGCTCTGATCGGTGCCTTGCGTTGTTCGTTGCAGGATCGTGGTAAGTCGCTGTGGCTCAACTGTGCGCTGGAAGAACTGCTGCTGGTCGGTGATCGTGTGGGTGGTGCGCGGGTCAATCGCAACGGGCGGTTGCTCAACGTCAAGGCACGCTACGGCGTGATCATTGCCGCCGGTGGTTTCGAGCGTAATCAGGCGATGCGTGAGCAGTATTTGCCGCAACCGTCCAAGGCGGATTGGAGCGCCACGCCGCCAAACAACACCGGCGACGGCATTCGCGCCGGCCAGGCCATCGGTGCGCGGACTGCGTTGATGGAACACAGCTGGTGGGCGCCGACCACTTACGTGCGCGGCGAAGAAAAACAGCGCGCATTGTTTGTCGAACGAACCTTGCCGGGTTGTGTGATGGTCAACGCGGCGGGCGAGCGTTTCGTCAACGAGGCCGCGCCCTATACCGACATCGTCTACGCGATGTACGCCAACAACCGTGAAGGTGCCGCGAGCGTGCCGTGCTGGATGGTGTTCGACGCCGAGTTTCGCCGCAAATACCCGTGCGGCGCCTTGTTGCCGGGCTATGCCCAGCGCGATTGGCAACTGCCAGAGCACCTGCGCGACTACTTCCACAAGGCGTCGAGCCTGGAAGAGCTGGCGACGAAGATCGGCGTCGACTCTGGCGGGCTGGTGCGCACCGTGCAGCGCTTCAACGGCATGGCCGTGCAGGGCGCCGACTTGGATTTCCACAAGGGCGAGTCGCTGTTCGACCGCTACTACGGCGACCCGAACGTGCAACCCAATCCGTGCCTTGCGCCGCTACTCAAGGGGCCGTTCTACGCCGTGCGCATCGATGCCGGCGACATCGGCACCAAGGGTGGTTTGCTGACCGACGTGCATGCCCGTGTGTTGCATGAAGACGGAGAGCCAATCAATGGGCTGTACGCCATCGGCAACAGCGCCGCGTCGATGATGGGGCGTACCTATCCGGGCGCCGGTTCGACCATTGGTCCGGCCATGACCTTCGGTTACCTGGCGGCGAATCACATCAAGCGTCAGAGCGAAACCGCTTCGGCAAAAACCTTGTTCGGGAGTGTTGAATGAATCAGCCACGTCAACAAATTGCTGTCGTTACCGGCGCCAGTCGTGGGGTAGGGCGAGGCATCGCCCTGGCCTTGGGGGCGGCGGACATGACGGTGTATATCACCGGCCGCGCACCGGAGCGGGGTGGGTCGAATTTATACGGGCATGCCTTGAACGGTTCGCTGGAGGACACCGCTGCCGCAATCACCGCTGCCGGTGGGCGCGGTATCGCAGTGGTCTGTGATCACGCCGATGATGCGCAGGTTCAGACGCTGTTTGCCCGAATAGAAGCCGAGTGCGGGCATCTGGATTTGTTGGTGAACAACGCGGCGTTCATCCATGACCGGTTGATTGAGCCAGGGCCGTTTTGGGGCAAGCCGCTGGAGTTGGTGCGCATTCTTGACGTCGGTCTGCGCTCGGCCTACATCGCCAGTTTCTACGCGGCACCGTTGTTGCTGAAAAGTGATCAGGGGCTGATTTGCTTTACCTCTTCGTTCGGTGCCGGGTGCTACATGCACGGCCCGGCGTACGGCGCGCAGAAGGCCGGCGTCGACAAGCTGGCCGCCGACATGGCGATCGATTTCGAAGGGCACGGAGTGGCGGCGTTGTCGCTGTGGCTCGGCCCACAATTGACTGAGCGTACGAAGATTGCCGGTGAGGTCCATGGGGAGCAGTACCAGGCGTTTCTGGCCGACGCTGAAACCCCGCAGTTCAACGGGCGGATAATTCATGCGTTGCTCAATGATCCGCAGTTGATGGCGTTGTCCGGGCAGACCCTGATCACCGCCGAAATCGCACCGGCTTACGGCGTCTGCGAAGCCGAAGGGCGCCAGCCACCGTCCCACCGCGCCATGTTAGGTGACCCGCGTCAGCAGCATCCATCGCGGGTGGTCTGAAACAAGCAAAAGATCGCAGCCTTCGGCACCCCTGTAGGAGCTGCCGAAGGCTGCGATCTTTTTTGAGGCCCCGGTCTTAATTGACTGGCTGCAACGCCCACTCGCGCAACACATTCTTGGTCACTTTGCCCGCCGCATTGATCGGCATCTTCTCCAACACCCGAACCCGGCGCGGCACCTTGTAGTTGGCCATCTGCTCACGGCACCAGGCAAGGAACCGCACCTGCTCGATCTCGACGCCGGGCGCGGGCAACAGGAACGCCATCGCCACCTCACCCATGCGCTCATCGGGAATACCGATCACCGCTGCCTGGGCCACGCCCGGATAGGTCAGCAGGCACTGTTCGATCTCCGCCGGGTACACATTGAAACCGCCGGTGATGAACATGTCCTTGAGGCGATCAGTGATGCGCAAATACCCCTGTTCATCGAGCATGCCGATGTCGCCGGTGTGCAGCCAGCCGTCGGCATCAAGAATCTCCTGGCTGGCTTCGGGGTTGTTGAGATAACCCTGCATCAGGTTGTAGCCGCGAATTTGCACTTCACCGGGAATGTTCGCCGGCTGGCTGCGACCGTTGTTGCCGACACAGCGCACTTCTACGCCAGGCATGGCCCGGCCGCTGGTATTGGCGACCAGTTCCGCGGAATCACCGGAGCGGCAGATCGTGGCGAAACCGCAGACTTCCGTCAGGCCATACGCGGTGACGATGGTGGCGAATCCCAGTTCGTCGCGCATGCGGTGGATCATCTCCACGGGAATCGCTGCCGCCCCGGTCACTGCTACCCGCAATGAGCTCAGGTCGAATTCACTGCGTTGCGGATGGGCCAGCAACGATTGATACAGCGTCGGCGGCCCTGGCAGCACGGTGACGCGCTCGCGCTGCACACACTCGAGTACCGCCTGCACATCGAACACTTGCTGCGGCAGGATCGTGCAGCCGCGCATCAGCGCCGCCAGCCAACCGGCCTTGTAGCCGAACGAGTGGAAGAACGGATTGACGATCAGGTAGCGATCGCCCTCGCGCAAACCGACGATATCGCTCCAGTCGCGCACGATGCGCAGGTTCTGGCCGTGGCTGGTCATCACGCCTTTGGGTTTGCCGGTAGTGCCCGAGGTGAACAGCACGTCGGACAGGGCCTGCGGGCCAACGTTCTGTTCGCGGGTGCGCAAGGCCAGGTGCGGCACGTCGACGCCCAGATCCATAAACCGTTCCCAGGCCAGGGTGCCCGAGTTGGCGCTGCGCAAGCTGACGATGTGGCGCAGCTCAGGCAGGTCTTCCGCCGCCAGCATGCCGGGGTAGTCCGCGCCGAGGAATTCGCCGATGACAAACAGTACGCAGGTGCCACTTTCGCGCAGGATGTAGCCGGCCTCGCTGCCTTTCATCCGGGTATTGAGCGGCACCAAGGCAGCGCCGACACTTTGCAGAGCGCTGGCGGCGACGATCCATTCCCACACGTTGGGCGCCCAGATCGCCACGCGGTCCCCGACCTGTACGTCAAGGGCCAGCAGTGCGCGGGCAGCTTGGCGCCGCAGTTGGTCCAGTTGTCGATAGCTGATGACGTGACCCGCGTCCTCGATGGCCGGGCGGTCGCCGTAGGCCTGGGCAGCGTTGGCGAACAGTTGAGCGATGGTCAGTGCGGTGGCGACAGGCGGCATGGGGCCTCCCCGGTTAGAAGACATTGACGAAATGAAGGGAGAGGGCCGGGCAGGGCGCCCGGCCGTATAACGAATTACTGGGCGGGCGGGGCGAAACGGCGACCGGCGGAGAAGCCACCGTCCACGGCGATCATCTGGCCGCTGACAAAGGACGCTTCGTCTGAGGCCAGGAACAGTGCGACGTTGGCCACCTCTTCCGGCTGCCCGGAGCGGCTGAGCATGTGCTGGGAGGCGAAGAAAGCGTGGAACGCGTCATTGTCACGGACCATGCTGGTCATCGGCGTTTCGATCAGGCCCGGGCACAGGCCGTTGACGCGAATGTTGGCATAGCCGTAGTCGATGGCCATCGAACGGGTCAGCTGATTGATCCCGCCCTTGGACACGTTGTACGCCACGTTGCCGTCGCAGCCTTGCAGGCCGAAGATCGAACCGACGTTGATGATCGAGCCATTGCGTTGTTCAACCATCGACGCCAGCGCGTATTTGCTGGTGAGCATGCTGCCGGTCAGGTTGATGTCCATCACCCGTTGCCAGTTGGCGGTGGTGGTCTGGGTTACGCTGCCCTGGTCGGCGACGCCGGCGGCGTTGACCAGTACGTCGATGCGTCCGAAGTGGCTGATGACTTCTTGCATGACCTGCTGTACCTGCGCTTCGTCGCGCACGTCCAGGGTCATGAACAGGCCGGGAAAGTCTGCCGGTGCGCTGCCGATGTCCAGCCCGACCACTTGCGCACCTTCGGCCGCGAAACGGCGCACGCAAGCCAGACCGATCCCCGAAGCGCCGCCGGTGACCACCGCGACCTTATTCTGCAAACGAGCCATAACTGCACCTCTTTATTGTTGTGGGCTAATGCTGTGGCCGAGTCTAACCGCAGACCGGGCCGGACATGATCGTCCGTTGAGACTATGGCGACAGAGCGCCTCAATCGACCTGATCGCAAATGAACGCACGTCCCCTGTAGGAGCTGCCGCAGGCTGCGATCTTTTGATCTTGCTTCTGAAAAATCAAAAGATCGCAGCCTGCGGCAGCTCCTACAGGGGCAGGTGTAGCCTCAATCGGGGAATTTCAGGCGTACGCGGGCACCGGTCGGTCGGCTCTGGCAGGCCAGTGTCCAGCCGTCCGCGAGTTCTTTTGCGCTCAACACGTCGTTGCGCGCCAATTGGATTTCACCTTCCTTGACCACACACATGCACGCGCCGCAGAAACCTTCTTCACAGGACGACGGCACATCCAGGCCGGCGGCCTTGCAACTTTGCAGCAGGGTGTCGCCGGGTTGGCAGGCAACTTCGTGTTGCTGGCCATCGAGTTCGACGATCAGCGCTTCGCACTGCGAATCCATGGCCGCCGCTCGTGCCACGGCTTCTTCGGCCAGCAGCTCGTCCGGGTCCGGTGGCGAGACGAAACGCTCGACATGAATGCGTTCGGCCGCTTCGCCCAGTGCCAGCAGCGTACGCTCCACGGTGTCCATGAACGGTCCCGGCCCGCAGATGAAGTACTCGCCGCCGGCCGACCCGCGCAGCAGATGACGGACCTGATGCTCCGTCAGGAAACCCTGCACAGAATCGAGGACGTGCACCACGTGCAGTTGATCAGGATGCGCCTTGATCAAGCGGCACAGCTCGTCCTTGAAAATCACCGAAGCTTCATCACGGTTGGCGTAGACCAACTTGATCGGCCGCCGACTGCTGTGCAGCACCGATTTGAGAATGGAAAACACCGGAGTGATGCCCGAACCGCCCCCGAACAGGACCAGGGGCTTTTCGGTGTCCGCCTGCGGGTCCAGGCAGAACAGCCCGGCCGGTGGCAGCACTTCCAGCCAGTCGCCGACCTGGACGTCGTTCATCCAGTTCGACACCCGGCCGCCCTCGACCCGTTTCACCGTGACCTTGGGCAGCGCGTCCGCGAGGGGCGAGCTGGCCATGGAATAGCAGCGGGTCAACAGTTTGCCGGCCAAGGGCACGCGAAAACTCAGGAACTGGCCCGGTTTGTAGCGAAAGCGCTCACGCAGATTGGGCGGTATGTCCAGCACCAGCGAGCGCGCGTCAGCGGTCTCGTCGATCACCGCGCACACTTGCAATGAGACGCTTGCCGTCGTGTGTTCGGCCGGGGTCAGGTTCTGTTGTTGCGTGCCCATGTTCACCTCGGCCTCAGAGCCCGCTGATCAGTTGCGCATTGTCGACGCGGATTTCGGCACCGTTGACGAATCGCGACTCGTCGGTGGCGAGGAACAGCACCACGTTGGCAATGTCCCGCGGCGCGGCCATGCGGTTCATCGGGTCCTGGTCGAGGGCTACCTGCGGGATTGGTTGACCACCGGCCAGGGCCTGGGTCATCGGCGTGTTCACGCCATCCGGGTGCACGCTGTTGCAGCGAATGCGGTAGCCCTGCTGCTTGCAGTGCAGCGCAATGGAACGGGTCATCGCCGCCACCGCGCCTTTGGACGCCGAGTAAGCGCAGAACATCGGCATCGCGCCCAAGGCCGCGACTGACGACATGTTGATGATCGAGCCGCCACCGGTTTCCTTCATCGCCTGGATCGCGTACTTGCAGCCGAGGAAGTAGCCGTCACCGTTGATCTTCTGCACCTTCTGCCACAGCTCCAGCGTGGTGTCTTCGATGCTGCCCAGGGCAAGGATCGCGGCGTTGTTGACCAGCACGTCGAGACGGCCGAAGTGTTCAACAGTAGTTTTCACCACGTTTTGCCAATCGCTTTCGCTGGCAATGTCGTGGCGGATGAACAGCGCGTTGCTGCCGATCTCGGCGGCAACCTGACGGCCCGCTTCTTCGTTGAGATCGGTCAGTACCACTTTGGCGCCTTCACGGGCCAGCAGCATTGCGTCTTCGCGACCGATGCCGCTGGCGGCGCCGGTGATGATGCAGACTTTGCCTTCTACACGTTGCATTGTTGTTCTCCTGATCGTGCGGGTTGAAGTGCGACTTGGTCGGCCACATGGGCGGCAGCCCGGCGACCGGAATAAATGCAATCGGCCAGGGACAGGCCGGAGACATACAGGTTGGACGCGACCCCGACCGCATTGCGGCCGGCGCTGTACAGGCTGTCTATTGGCTGGCCGGTGTGGTCCAGTACCCGACCGCTGTCCTCACAGACCTTCAGCCCGCCCAGGGTGATGACCGGGCAGGGGAAAAGTTTGCTGTCGAAGGACAGGTCGAGGGCGTACCACGGGCCTTGGTCGAGGTTGGCGAGCATCGCGGCGGATTTGCCGAACTCGTCGGCGACCTCACCGCGTGCTGCTCGGGAATAGCGTTCGACACTCTGGCGCAGCAGCTCCGGCGGCAGGTTGCAGCGTTTGGCCAACCCGGCCAGGCTGTTGCTGCGCTTGGCGTTGAACAGCAGGTTGAGCAGCACCGGCAGGCGCTGGAAATTCCAGACTTTGCCGGGGCCGACCTGACCGAGTGCTTCTCGAACCAGCGCCCGATTGAGAATCAGAATGGCGCGACCTTCCTGTTCTTCGACCATGGCGTGGCCGAGGGTCGCGCCGTAGACTTCTTCGTTGGCGTAACGCTGTCCGCGAGCATTGACGATCAGCCCGCGAGCCCAGGCCAGTGGCGGGTTGATGAAACGCCAGGCGCTGACCTTGTCCATCCGCGCCACACTGCCACCGGCGCTCTGGCCGAGGGCGATGCCGCTGCCATTGCACCCGGTAGCGCCCAGCGGCAGACCAGCCAGGTAATGCGGCGCGTGTTGGCGCACCAGATCGCGATTGAAGATGAAGCCGCCGCTGCTCAATAGCACCGCCTGTTCGGCGCGAATCAATTGGCGAATGGCGCTGGTCTGTTCGATGCGGCGCTGACGGGCGCGCAAGCGGTCGGCCAATGCCGGAGCGTACATATGAATGGCGGCAGTCCAGCGCGACAGACGCGCATGTTGTTTGGCGGCACGGCTACCTGACGGTAGTTGCCAGGCTTCGACGCCGATGACCTTGTCGTCGAGGTCAAGCACCAGTCGCCGCACTTCGCACTGGCTGCGCAGGCGTGCGCCTTGGCGCAAGGCGCTGGCCTTGAGCGGGGCGAACAGGCTGGCTCCAGACATGCCCGGGCCTTTGGTGCGGTGGCCACGGGGCGCCGGCTTGGCGCTGGCGGCATAGGCCGGCACGGCTTCGTTGCCGGAGTAATAGAGGTAGTACTGGTCACTCGGGTACGAGGTCTTGTGCGGTGGCACGCTGGCCTCGAACGCTGCGCCTTGTCGCTCCAGCCAGGCCAGTTGCTCGCGGCTGCCGTCGCAGAAATCCTTCAAGGTTTCGAGGCTGACGGCGTCGCCGACTTCCTTGCGCAGGTAGTTGAACATGGCGCCGCTGGTGTCTTCGTAGCCAGCCTGACGTTGATACGGCGTGCCGCCACCAGCGTACACCACGCCGCCACTGAGCGCTGTGGCGCCGCCGCCTTCGAAGCGATCCAGGGCGAGCACCGACAGACCGCGAGTGCTGGCCTCGATGGCGGCACAGGCGCCGGCACCGCCAAACCCGACGATCAGCAAGTCGCAGCGGTCATTCCATGGCAACTGGTCGGCGCTGTTCACTCGCAACGCCGTCAACCGGTTCAGGCTGTCCATGTTTGGGCCTCAGCCAGCAACAGCGAGAGAAGGTGCGGGTTTGGCGGTGGTGGTGTAGCTGCCGTCGAGGTAGACCAGCGGGGTGATTTCGGCGGTGGTGTGGATCTGCAGGATGCGCCCGATGAACACGGTGTGGGTGCCGTAGCTGAAGTGGCCGTCCTGGCGGCAGAGGATCGCCGACTGTGCGTCACCCAGGTAAGGAATGCCGCCGGGGCTGGTCAGCCAGTTGCCGCGGTCGAAGCGCGCTTCGCCCTTGATCGCGCCGCTGCACAGGTTGGCCAGGTCTTGTTGTTCGACGCCGAGGATGTTGACGCAGAAGTCGGCGCCGGTCGCCAGTGCGGCGTGGGGCGAGGCGGTCTTGTTGACGCAGATCAGCAGCGATGGCGGCTCGGTGCTCAGGGAGTCGACCGCGGTGGCGGCCATGGCGAAGCGTTCGGAGCCGTTGCTGGTGCTGATAATGGTGACTGACTTGGCCAGGCGGCGCATGGCCTGGAGCATGTCGGCTTTGAGGTTGGCGTCGTTCATCGCACTGGGCCTTTTTTGTTGGGGTGGAGTGCGATGGATTCTTGCTCTGGCTCTGGTCTGGGGCATCGTCCGAGGGGACTAGGCCTTGGCGGCCTCTGGGCCGACCAGGCTTATGGGTTGATTGAGTACATATCCGTTGCTGCGGTAACGGCGGCTTATGGTTTCGCCCTTACGGCGAGTCCCTTTTGTCAAACGACACAAAAGGAACCAAAAGGTCTCGCCCCTTACGTACGGCCCCTCGCTAGAGCTCGGGGTTCCTTCGCTCCGGCATTCATCCGGGGGCATCGCCTCCGGTCTGCTTCGCGACGACCTCCTCTCGATGTGTGCGGCTTCGCCGCACGGCGCTACGCGCCCACCCCCGGATAAACGCCTCCACTCAGCCTGCCGAGGGGGCGGGTGGATCAAGATCAAAAGCTGCAGGCGAGCTAACGCTCGGCCTGATGAGTGGTGAGAAGCGTGGGTGTACGCCGCTCCCCTGTGGGAGCCAGCCTGCTGGCGATGGCTGCCTGACAGCCGACCTGATTTTGTGGGTGTCTCACGCCAAAAGATCGCAGCCTCGTTGCACTCGACAGCTCCTACACAAAAATGCGAACGAACTAAGGACCAGGCCGGCCGGTAGGCCGCCTCGCTTTTGCTTTGGCTTTTGATCTTCTTGCACCCTCGCGAGGCCGAATGAAAGGGGCAGGAGCCCTTGGTTACTTGGGGCTTTTCCAAGTGACCCGCTGTAAGAGCGGAACCCTGAGTGGCCGTTACCGCAGAAACGGATATGTACTCCCACAAAATACTCGTCGGCTGACACAAAGCCATCGCTAGCAGGCTAGCTCCCACAGGGGATCTTCAGTGGCCACAAATCCCAAATAAAACCGCAGACCCAATGTGGGAGCCAGCCTGCTGGCGATGGCTGCCTGACAGCCAACACACCTCTTCCAGATGTACCCCCGGTAACTAATCCCCAAAAATCACATGGTCCGTTTGAGGGATGCCCACACTGTTCTCCATTGTTTGAATGCCAGTGTAGGGGCGCTACACCCGCCCCGTTGCACGCGCGCCCCGGCGGATGGGGTGAACAAAGGAGAACAATAAAAATGCTCAACCAAGACCTGATTCGCCAGCGTCTGAGCCAACGTGCCCGTGAGTTGGTGCCGATCCTGCGTGAACGCGCCCTGAACGCTGCGCAAGCAGGCCAGTTGCCTGAAGAAACCCTGAAGGATTTCCACGACGCCGGGTTCTTCCGCATCCTTCAGCCATCGCGCTGGGAAGGCTATGAATTGGAGCCCAAGGACTTCTTCGACGTGCAGATGACCCTCGCCGAAGGCTGCATGTCCTCGGCCTGGGTACTGGGAGTGGTGGCGATCCACAACTGGCAACTGGCGTTGTTCGACGACCGCGCCGCGCAGGATGTCTGGGGTAGCGACTCCAGCGTGCTGATCTCCTCTTCCTATATGCCGGTGGGCAAGGTCGAGCGGGTCGACGGTGGCTTCAAGTTGAGCGGCCGCTGGGGCTTTTCTTCCGGCAGCAAGCATTGCGACTGGGTGTTCCTCGGTGCGCTGGTGCCGCCGGCAGAGGCGGGCGGGGCGCCGGACTACCGGACGTTCCTGGTGCCGCGCAGCGACTACCAGATTCTCGACAACTGGAACGTCATGGGCCTGGAAGCCACCGGTTCCCACGACATCCTGGTGGAAAACGCCTTCGTTCCCGAGTACCGCACCCATCGCGCATTCGACGGTTTCATGCAGAACAGTCCGGGCAACGAGGTGAACACAGCACCGTTGTTCCGCCTGCCGTTCGGGCAGATTTTCGTGCGCGCGGTGTCGTCCTCGGCCATCGGTGCCCTGCAAGGCGCGGTGGATCAGTTTGTCGAGCACAACCGCGCCCGGGTCGGGGTCAATGACGGTCGCAAGATGGTCCAGGACCCGGCTGCGCAAACGTCACTGGCCAATGCCATGGTCTGCGTCGACGAGTGCAAGACCGTGCTGCATCGCAACTTCGCCCTGATGCTGGAGCGCGCGCAGAAGGGCGAGCCGTTGAGCATGCCCGAGCGGGTGAAGATGCGTTACGACTCGGCGCTGGTGGCCGACAAGTGCGCCAAGGCCGTTGGCGACCTGATGTTCAACAGCGGTGCTTCGACGATCTTCCGCAGCCATCCGATCAACCGCGCCTTCCGCGACATTCACACCGGTCGCGCCCACGTTGCCAACAGCCCGGCCAAGTACGCCTGGAACCTTGGCGGCGTGAGCATGGGCCAGGACAGCAACGACTTTTTCCTCTGACGCTTTTCATCAAATCGGCTAGTCCGTTTGCGTGATTCGAGCGCCCCGTCGATGCACGAGCATTGACGGTAAGGCGAAGGTCTACGGCGCCGACTGCGCATCCAAATAAGCACAAGGATCAACCATGAAATTTTCCCTGATTTACGAAGCCCAGACGGTGGACTCCAGCCGCGAAGGCGACCGCAAGATTTTCGAAGACACCGTTGAACAGGCCGTACTCGCCGACAAGCTCGGCTTCGACACCTTCTGGTGCGTGGAACACACCGCGCTGAGCAACTACTCGCACATGTCCGCGCCGGAAACCATGCTGGCGTTCGTGGCCGGTAAAACCGAGCGCATCGGCATCGGCCACGGTGTGGTCTGCCTGCCGCCGGCGATGAACCATCCAGTGAAAGTCGCCGAGCGCATCGCCACCCTCGACCTGCTGTCCAAGGGCCGTGTGCACTTTGGCGTGGGCAAGGGCGGCACCCAGCAGGAGGCTGGCACCTTCGGCTACGACCTGGCGACCTTGCAGCCGCAGATCGACGAGATGATGTACCTGATCCCGAAAATGTTCGTGCAGGACGAGATCGAGCACAACGGCGACTTCGTGCAGATCCCCAAGCGCCCGATCCATCCAAAGCCTTACCAGGATCCGCACCCGCCGATGTACCTGGCGTGCACCAACACCGAGTCGCTGAAGAATGCCGGCGGTCGTGGCATGGGCGCTCTGGTGCTGGGCTTCGGTGGCCCGGAAGAAATCGCCAAGAAGGTCGAGGTGTATCACGAGGCCTACGATAATCGCGATGTGAAGAAGCAAGTGGGCTTCCGTCCTAACCGTCACATCGCCGCGCTGTGCCCGGCCATCGTGCTGGACGACAACGCAGAAGCGCGCCGCATCGGTATCCGTGGCCAGCGTTACTTCATGGAATCCCTGGGTTACTGGTACGGCGGCGGCGAGCGTCCGGACCCGGAGAAGTGGAAAGACGACACCTTCGTCGACGGCAACGGCCAGAGCGTGATCAAGTCGCGCTTCGCCTCCGAAGAAGTCAGCGTCGACTTCTCCGACCCGACCATGGCCATGATGAACCCGAACCACGCCTATGGCACCGTCGAGGATTGCATCAACTACGTGCAACGCCTGATCGACGCCGGCGCCGACGAAATCCTGTTCATCTGCCAGATGGGCACCGTGCCGCAGTGGGCGCAGCTGGAAACGTTGAAGAACATTGGCGAGAAGGTGATTCCGCATTTCCGCAAGGGTTGAAGAACAGCCCGCTCACGCCTCATTACCTGTGGGAGCTGGCTTGCCAGCGATGAGGGCTTCACATTCAACATCTCTGTTGGCTGACACACCGCCATCGCGGGCAAGCCCGCTCCCACAGGTTCAGTGTCATGCCCCAATGCCTCATTTTTTCAGGCCAGGCACGGACGCCGGGCCAACTTTCCAACGGGTCCCCAAGGCCCGTTTTTTTATGCCTCAGATATTTCAGACCATCCCCCGTAGGAGCTGCCGCAGGCTGCGATCTTTTGATCTTGATCTGAAAAACAAAATCAAAAGATCGCAGCCTGCGGCAGCTCCTACAGGGATTGCGTTCTGCCGGTTTTGCGCTAGTCCCATTGGACGATGTTGCCCCTCCCCGAACCCGTTTGAATAGGCCGTACATAAAGTCTCCCCCGGCACCAGCCGAAGGGCGGCACGGCCTGAAAAAACGAGGAGTGCATCCATGGATATCCGTGGTCTGGGTTACGTCACCCTGCTGTCCAGCGACCTGGCGCAATGGCGCCACTACGCAAGCCAGGTGTTGGGCATGATGGTCATCGGCAACGATGACGACGAGCACCTGTACCTGAAAATGGACGAGCGCCACTACCGCATCCTGGTGCAGAAGAACGCCGAGAACAGCTTCGGTGCCTGCGGCTGGGAAGTGGCCGGCAAGGCGGCGCTGGAGCAGGCGGTCAGCGAGTTGCAGCAGGCCGATGTGCAAGTGATCCGTGGCACCGCCGCCGAAGCGGAACTGCGCAAGGTCCAGGAACTGGTGCACTTCAGCGACCCAGATGGCAATCGCCACGAAATTTTCTGGGGCCCGTTGCAGGATTTCGCCCGTTTTGTCTCGCCGGTGGGCGTCAAAGGTTTTGTCACCAACGACCTCGGCATGGGCCACGTCGTACTGCCAGCCCCGGCCTTCGAACGCTGCCGCGACTTCTACGAGCAGGTGATGGGTTTCGGCCTGTCGGACTTGATGAAAGTCCGCTTCACCCCGGACCCGGCCGAGCCGCAAAAGCGCATTCACTTCCTGCACTGCAACAACGGCCGCCACCACTCGCTGGCGATTTTCGAGTGCCCGATGCCCCACGGCTGCGTGCACATGATGGTCGAGGTCAACGCGCTGGACGAAGTCGGCCGCGCCCTGGATCGCGTTCATGCCAACGGCGTGAAGCTGTCGGCCACCCTCGGCCAGCACACCAACGACCAGATGATTTCTTTCTATATCAAGACCCCGTCCGGGTTTGACCTGGAATACGGCTGCGATGGCCTGGTGGTCGACTGGGACCGCCACACGCCGTTCGAAAGCACCGTGGTCAGCCACTGGGGCCACGACTTCAGTGTCGGTCGCCAATGAGGAACAAGACGATGGACAAGCAAATGAGCACCGCCGAGATTGTCGGCCAACTGCGTGACGGCATGACCATCGGTATCGGTGGCTGGGGCCCGCGCCGCAAGCCGATGGCGCTGGTGCGCGAGATTCTGCGTTCGGACCTCAAGGACCTGACCGTGGTTGCCTACGGCGGTGCGGACGTCGGCATGCTCTGCGCGGCCGGCAAGATCAAGAAACTGGTGTTCGCCTTCGTTTCCCTGGACTTCATTCCGCTGGAGCCGTACTTCCGCAAGGCGCGCCAGGAAGCGGCGCTGGAAGTGATGGAGATCGACGAAGGCATGCTGCTGCTCGGCCTGCGGGCGGCGGCGATGAATGTGCCGTTCATTCCGACAGCGGTGGGCCTGGGCACTGACGTGCTGCGCCACAACCGCCAGATCAAGTTGATTGCCTCGCCGTACGCCGATGGCAAGGACTGGGTGGCGATGCCGGCGCTCAAGCTCGACGCGGCGCTGGTGCATGTCGACCGCGCCGACAAACGTGGCGTGTGCCAGATCAGCGGTCCCGATCACTACATGGACGACCTGTTCGTGCGGGCCGCGACCCACAGCTACGTGACCTGCGATGAACTGGTCGACAGCGAGTATTTCCATCAGGACAGCACCCACGCACATCAAGTGTTCTGGGAACGCAACCTGACCACCGCCGTGGCCCACGTGCCGGGCGGGGCGCATCCGTCGTCGTGCGCGCCGCTGTACGGTTTCGATGTTGCGCACTTCAAAGCCTACAACGCCACGGTCCAGGCGGCCGATGGCTGGGAAGGTTATGTGCGCGACTACGTCGACTGCACCCACGAACAGTATCTGGAAAAGGTCGGCGGCCTGGCTGCGATCCGTGAACTGCCATTGCCGATTTTCTAAGGAGCCTTTCGATGAGCACTACTGATTTCAGCCTCGCTGAGTTGATGATCTGCGCGGCCTCCGAAGCCTGGCGCGAAGACGGCGAAATATTGGCCTCCGGCATCGGCGTGATCCCGCGCCTGGCGGCATCGCTGGCCATGTTGACCAGCAACCCGCAACTACTGATGACCGATTCCGAAGCCTACATGGTTGCCGAACCGGTGCCCTTGGGCGCACGCAAGGGCTACGAGCCCAAGCGCGACAGCTGGATGGGTTTCTCGCGGATTTTCGACAACGTCTGGGGCGGCAAGCGCCATGCGCTGGTCGGCCCGACCCAGATCGACCGTTACGGTCAAGCCAACATTTCCTGCATCGGCGACTACGCCAAACCCAAGGCGCAGATGCTTGGCGTACGCGGTTTCCCCGGCAACTCGATCAGCCACGCCAACTCGTTTTGCGTGCCGAGCCATAACCGCCGAGTGTTCGTCGAAGGCGAGGTCGATATGGTCGCCTCGGTCGGCTACAACCCGGCCCGCCTGGCGCGGGGCTGGTCGTTGGACGACATCGATATCCGCCTGATCATCACCGACCTCTGCGTCCTGGACTTCCAGGGCCCGCAGCGGCAGATGCGCATCCGTTCGCTGCACCCCGGCGTGACGGCGGCGCAAGTCCAGGACAACACCGGCTTCGAGCTGCACGTGCCGGATGACTGCCCGACCACGGCGGCACCGACGGCCGAGCAGTTGCAGCTGATCCAGCGTCTGGACCCGCACAACCTGCGCGCCCTGCAACTCAAAGACAACCCGCCAGGCCAACGCTGAGCAACGCGTTGCGGAGAAAAGTGATGGCTGAACATAACGATAACAATCAGGCCGAGGTGGTGCTGTACGAGGTGCGTGGCGCGGTGGCGCTGGTGACCATGAACCGCCCCGAGTTCCACAACGCGCAGAACTCGCAGATGACCTATGCGCTGGATGCGGCGTTTCGCCGGGCCTGCGGTGACGATGAAGTGAAGGTCATTGTGCTGCGTGGCGCCGGCAAGCATTTCTCCGCCGGGCATGACATCGGCACCCCGGGCCGCGACGTCGACAAAACCTTCGACCGCGCCAGCCTGTGGTACGACCATGTGAACAAACCGGGCGGCGAGTTTTTGTATGCCCGCGAGCAGGAAGTCTATCTGGGCATGTGCCGTCGCTGGCGCGAGATGCCCAAGCCGACCATCGCCATGGTCCAGGGCGCGTGCATTGCCGGTGGTTTGATGCTGGCCTGGGTCTGTGACTTGATCGTCGCCAGCGAGGATGCGTATTTCGCCGATCCGGTGGTGCGCATGGGCATTCCCGGTGTGGAGTATTTCGCCCATGTGCATGAGCTCAATCCGCGCATCGCCAAGGAGTTCCTGTTCCTCGGCGAACGCATGCCGGCACCGCGTGCCTATCAGATGGGCATGCTCAACCGGGTGGTTGCTCGTGACGAACTGGAGCAACAAACCTTCGATATCGCCGGGCGCATTGCACAGATGCCGCGCCTGGGCCTGCAACTGAGCAAGCAAGCGGTGAACAACGCCGAAGACCTGATGGGCAAGCGCGCGACCATGGACATGGTCTTCGGCCTGCATCACTTCGCTCATGCCCACAATGAGCTGGTGTCCGGCGACCGTCTCGGCGGCTACGACGCCAAGGCCATGGCCAGTTCCCAGCGCAAAACGGGTGAGGCGTGAGCATGGCGATCTCGTTGAATACCCGTTTGACCGAGTTGCTCGGGTGCCGCTACCCGATCATCCAGACCGCCATGGGCTGGGTCGCTGACCCGAAACTGGTGGCGGCCACGGGCAATGCCGGTGGTTTCGGTTTTCTCGCCGGGGCGACCATCGAACCGCAGCAGATGGAAGCGGCGATTATCGAAACCCGGCGCCTGACCGATCAGCCGTTCGGCGTGAATTTCCATATGTACCAGGCCAATGCCGGCGAGATCGTCGAGCTGGTGTTGCGCCACAAAGTCCGGGCGGTCAGCTACAGCCGTTCGCCGGGCAAGCAAATGATCAGCCGTCTGAAAGATGCCGGCGTGGTGTGCATTCCCACGGTCGGCGCGCTCAAGCACGCGCAGAAAGCCGTGGAAATGGGCGCCGATGCGGTGACCGTGCAGGGCGGCGAGGGCGGGGGACACACCGGTTCCGTGCCGACTTCGTTGCTGCTTGATCAAGTGGTCAATGCCGTGTCGGTGCCCGTGGTGGCGGCCGGCGGATTCAAGGATGGCAGGGGCCTGGTGTCGGCCCTGGCCTACGGTGCTGAAGGCATCGCCATGGGCACACGCTTTTTGATGTGCGCCGACAGTCCGGTGCCGCGAGAGACGCTGGCCCGATACCTGGCCGTGAAAGACCCGGCCGCGATCATCGTCAGCCGCGCCATCGACGGTATGCCGCAACGGATGATCCGCAACGAATTGCTCAACCAACTGGAAAGCAGCGGCGGCCTCAAGCGCCTGTTGCTGGCAGTGCAGAGTGGTCTGGCGTACCGCCGCCATACCGGAACGAGCCTGATCCAGTTGCTGGGCAGTGCCTTGAAAATGCGCGGTGCCGGAGAGTTGACCGCCGCGCAAAGCATCATGGCCGCCAATGCGCCGATGGTGATCCAGAAAGCCATGGTCGACGGGCAACCGGCCTCGGGCGTGTTGCCCGCCGGGCAGATCGCCGCATCCATCGACAGCTTGCCCAGCTGCGCCCAATTGATTGAACAGATCGTCCGCGACGCCGAAGCGCGCCTCGGCGAGCTGTGCCGCCGTGTGTCGTGAGAGGAAAGACATGAAACCATTTAGCGTCAGCATCGAACACGGCATTGCCGAACTGGTGTTCAACCGGCCACCGGTCAACGCCTTCAACAACCAGGGCTGGGCCGATATCGCCAGCGAGATCGAGGGCCTGGGCCGCAACAGTGACGTGCGGGTGATCGTGATCCGTGCCGAAGGTCGCGGCTTCTGCGCCGGTGTCGACATCAAGGAACTGGCCGCCGACGGCAACCTGATCGTCGCCGTGAACAAGGGCAACTACGACAGCTTCAAGGCGATCCATCGCAACCCGAAACCGGTGATCGTCGCCGTGCACGGCTTCGTGCTCGGTGGTGGCATCGGTATCTGCGGCGCGGCCGACATCATCGTCGCGTCCGAGTGCGCCACCTTCGGCGTGCCGGAAGTGGATCGCGGGGCCATGGGCGGCGGCGCGCATTTGCAGCGCCTGTTCCCGGTGCAGAAAGTCCGCCACATGTACTTCACCGGCGAAGCCATCGACGCCGCCGAGGCTTACCGCCTGGGCGCGGTGGAGCGGGTGGTCAAGCGCGAAGACTTGCGCGACGCGGCGTTGCAGATCGCCCGCACCATCGCCGCCAAGAGCCCCGGCATGATCAGCCTGGCCAAGGAGGCGTTGAGCGGCATCGAAGACGGCAATCTCGAAGACAAATACCGCTGGGAGCAGGGCTTCACCCTCGAAGCTTACCGCTCACTGGACTCTCAGGAAGCACGCGACTCGTTCGTCGAGAAACGCGATGCCCGATTCAACGGCTGAAGGCATATCCATGGACCTGACCTATACCCCGGCCCAGCAGGCCTTTCGTGCCGAGGCACGGACCTGGCTGGCGGCCAATGTACCGAGTGAACCGCTGCAATCGTTCGACACCGAACAAGGCTTTGCCCAGCACCGGACGTGGGAAGCCAAGCTCAACGAAGGCCGTTGGGGCATGGTCACCTGGCCGACCGAACTCGGCGGCCGTGGCTGCGACCTGATCGAGTGGCTGATTTTCGAAGAGGAATACTACCGTTCCGGGGCGCCGGCACGGGTCAACCAGAACGGCATTTTCCTGCTCGGCCCGACCTTGATGGAGTACGGCAGCGAAGAGCAGAAAGCGCGATTCCTGCCGCGCATGGCCACAGGCGAAGACATCTGGGCCCAGGCCTGGTCGGAGCCGGGCGCCGGTTCCGACATGGCGGCGATCCGTTCCAAGGCTGAACGGGTGGGCGACCATTACGTGATCAACGGCCAGAAAACCTGGTCGACCCGCGCGGTGTGGGCGGATTGGGCGTTCGGTATTTTCCGTACCGACGCGCAGTCCCAGCGTCATCACGGCCTGACCTTCATCCTGCTGCCGCTGGACACGCCGGGCATCACGGTGCGGCCGATTCCGCAGCTCAACGGTCTGCCGGGCTTCGCCGAAATTTTCTTCGACGACGTCAAGGTGCCGGTAGAGAACGCCCTCGGTGGCGAAGGCATGGGCTGGCATGTGGCGATGTCCACCGCTGGTTTCGAACGTGGTTTGTTGCTGCGCTCACCGGCGCGCTTCCAGGAAACCGCCAAGCGTCTGGTGCAGTTGTACCAGGCCAATCGTGAGCACGCCGACCGCGACCCGGCCATAGGCGAAGCGGTGATGCGCGCCTGGCTCGATGCCGAGGCCTACACCTTGAGCACCTACATGACCGCCTCGCAACTGGTGCAGGGCGGCAAGATCGGGCCGGAGTCGTCGACCAACAAGATCTTCTGGTCGGAACTTGACCAGCGCATGCACGACACCGCCATGAGCATTCTCGGATTGCGTGGCGAACTGCTGCCGCAAGCCCCGGCCGCCGGTGACGTCGACCATTGGCTGGAGGGTTTCCTGTTTGCCCAGGCCGGGCCGATCTACGCCGGCACCAACGAGATCCAGCGCAACATCATTGCCGAACGCATGCTCGGCATGCCGCGTGCCTGAGGAATAGACCATGGACTTTAGTTTCAGCCGCGACCAACTGCTGTTTCAGGACAACGTCCGCAGCTTCCTGATCAACGAAGTCACCCCGGAGCGCATTCGCGAACTGTGGCAGAGCGACACTGGCCGCAGC
Organism: Pseudomonas azerbaijanoccidentalis; assembly: GCF_019145495.1. GTDB lineage: Bacteria > Pseudomonadota > Gammaproteobacteria > Pseudomonadales > Pseudomonadaceae > Aquipseudomonas > Aquipseudomonas azerbaijanoccidentalis. The sequence continues at coordinate 604,095 of NZ_JAHSTU010000003.1, forward strand.
GATCAGCTCTGGACGCAACTGGTGGAGTTGGGCCTGACTGCGCTGACCGTGCCCGAGGCGCAGGATGGCATGGGCATGAATGAGCTGGACTTCGTGCTGATCGCTCAGGAATGCGGTTATGCCGGTTTGCCCGAACCGTTGGTGGACACCATGTTGATCGGCGTGCCATTGCTCGCCGCTCTGGATGAGCAACACACGGCACTCAAACAAAATTGGCTTTCGCGAGTGGCCGAGGGGCGTGCGCGTCTTGCGGTTTCCGAGCCAGGTAATCCGCTGGTCAGCGATGCCCATGTCGCCGATCTGCTGTTGCTGGCCAATGGCGACGAGGTGCATGCGCTGGAGCGTAATGCCGTGCGCCTGACGCGCAACGAGTCGGTGGACCCGAGCCGGCAGCTGTTCCAGGTCGAGTGGACACCAACCCCCGCCACTTGCGTCGCCAGCGGCGAGCAGGGCCAACGCCTGTGGGCGGCCGCCTTCAACCGTGGCGCCCTCGCCAGTGCCGCGCAACTGCTGGGGCTGGCCAAGCGCATGGTCGACCTGGCGGTGGACTACACCTTCGAACGCAAGCAGTTTGGCAAACCGGTGGGTTCGTTCCAGGCGGTCAAGCATCTGATGGCCAACGTCGCGGTGCAGATCGAGTTCGCCAAAGGCCCGCTGTACCGCGCCGCTTATGCGCTGGCCGAGCAACAACCGGGGCAGGACGTGTTTGTGTCCCACGCCAAATTGGCGACCGCGGAAGCGGCGATGCTCGCGGCGAAAAACACCATCCAGGCCCACGGCGCCATGGGGTACACCTGGGAAGTCGACCTGCACCTGTTCATGAAACGCGCCTGGGCGCTGGACAAGGTCTGGGGTGATCGCGGCCTGCACAAAGGACGGATTCGCGCGGCGCTGTTTGACGGCACACCCGCGCTGGGTGCGGGCAGTACGTTTTAACCCGTCAGTAAGGGTGACGAAATTCCTGTGGGAGCGTGGCTTGCCCGCGATGGCGGAGTGTCAGCTACATCAATGTTGTTTGACCCACCGCTATCGCGGGCAAGCCACGCTCCCACAGGTTATCGGTGCCTGATCATAATTTTTTCACCGAGGTAGACCATGCCTGAAGCCTATATCGTCGACGCCCTGCGCACGCCCACCGGGCGGCGCAAGGGTGGTCTGAGCCAGATCCACGCCGCCGACCTGGGCGCCCATGTATTGCGCGCGCTGGTTGAGCGCAACGCCATTCCCGACGAGGATTACGACGACGTGATCTTCGGCTGTGTCGACACCATCGGCCCGCTGGCTGGTGACATCGCTCGCACTAGCTGGCTGGCGGCCGGCCTGGCGCAAGCGGTGCCGGGCACCACCATCGATCGCCAGTGCGGTTCGTCCCAGCAAGCGGTGCACTTCGCGGCGCAAGCGGTGATGAGCGGCACCCAGGACGTGGTCGTCGCCGGTGGCGTGCAGACCATGACCCAGATCCCGATTTCCTCGGCGATGATCGCTGCCGAACCCTTGGGCTTCACCGATCCGTTCAGCGGTTCCGAAGGCTGGGTGCGGCGCTATGGCGCGCAACCGCCAACGCAGTTCCGTTCGGCGCAGATGATCGCGGAAAAATGGGACCTGTCCCGGGCGCAGCTTGAAGCCTATTCGCTGGAGTCCCATCGACGTGCCTTGCAGGCCATCGAGCAAGGCCGCTTCAATCGCGAGATCGTGCCACTGGCCGGTGTGCTGCACGACGAAACCCCGCGCCAGACCAGCCTGGAAAAAATGGCCGAGCTGGAATTCCTGTTCGGCTGCGACCGGGTGACCGCCGCGGTGTCGAGCCAGACCTGTGATGCGGCCAGCGCGATGCTGATCGTTTCGGAAGCGGCGCTCAAGCGTTACGGCCTGACGCCACGGGCACGCATCCATCACCTGAGCGTGCGCGCCGAAGACCCGATCTGGATGCTCACCGCGCCGATCCCGGCCACCGCCTACGCACTCAAGCGTGCCGGCATGAAGCTGGAAGATATCGACCGCGTGGAAATCAACGAAGCCTTCGCCTCGGTGGCCATGGCCTGGTTGAAAGAGACCGGTTATCCCCATGAACAAACCAACGTCAACGGCGGCGCGATTGCCCTCGGCCATCCATTGGGCGCTACCGGCACCCGTTTGATGTGCACCTTGTTGCATGAATTGGAACGCAGCGGCGGACGCTTCGGCATGCAGACCATGTGCGAAGGCGGTGGGCAGGCCAACGTGACGATTATCGAACGTTTGTAAACCAGGATGTACATCGACCCCCTGTGGGAGCTGGCCTGCCAGCGATGCAGGCGCCGCGGTGTCTCAGGCGGACCGCAGTGATCCCATCGCTGGCAGGCCAGCTCCCACATGAATTTGAAGGATGTAAAACATGAAGATCTGTGAAAACCGCGTAGTGATCATCACCGGAGCCGGCGGTGGGTTGGGCCGCGCCTACGCATTGGCCTTCGCCGCTGAAGGCGCGAAAGTGCTGGTCAACGACATCAACCGCGAAGCGGCGCTGGCCGTGGTCGGCGAAATCCTCGGGCAGGGCGGTAGCGCCGTGGCCAACAGCGACGACATCACCCGCTATGACTCGGCAGGGCTGATCGTGCGCCAGGCCATCGAAACCTTCGGTGGGCTGAACGTGGTGGTCAACAACGCCGGCATTTGCCGCGACCGCATGTTCGCCAGCCTGACCGAAGCCGACTGGGATGCCGTGGTAGCCGTGCATCTGAAGGGCCACTTCTGCATTTCCAGTCACGCCGTGAAGTACTGGCGCGAGCAGGCCAAGGGTGGCGCCAAGGTCGATGCGCGGATCATCAACACCAGCTCCGGCGCCGGGTTGCAGGGCTCCATCGGCCAGTCCAACTATGCGGCGGCCAAGGGTGGGATTGCTTCGCTGACGCTGGTGCAGGCGGCTGAACTGCGCCGCTACGGGATCACCGCCAATGCCCTGGCGCCGGCCGCGCGCACCGGGATGACCGAGCAAGTGTTCGCCGACACCATGAAAAAGCCTGAAGAAGGCTTCGATTACTTCGCCCCGGAAAACGTCGCGCCGCTGGTGGTGTGGCTGGGCTCCGAGGCTTCCGCCGGGGTGACCGGGCAGATGTTCGAAGTCGAGGGTGGCAAGTTGTCGATCGCTGACGGCTGGCGCCGTGGTCCGCAACTGGATCGCCAGGGGCGCTGGGCGGTTGGCGAGATGGGCGAAGCGATTGCGCAGCTGATGACTCAGGCCATTCCGGCGGCGAAGGTTTACGGCAGCTGAAAAAGAACGGTCTCGGGAGGGCGCGGGTGGCTATAATCGGCCCCACGTTTCCTCCTGTCATCACACGAGACTGCCATGACCATTTCCCTGTACGACGCTTCCATCCCTGTTCTCCAGCAAATGCTCAACGCCCTCAGCGGCGTGCTGAAAAAGGCCGAAGCCCACGCCACCGAAAAAAACATCGACCCGAACGCCTTCCTGCAAGCACGCCTGTTCCCGGACATGTTCCCGCTGGTACGCCAGGTGCAGATCGCCGTTGATTTCGCCAAAGGCATTTCTTCGCGTCTGGCCGAAGTCGAACTGCCGAAGTACGACGACACTGAAACCACCTTCGCCGAGCTGCAAGCATTGATCGCCAAGGTTCTGGCCTACATCGGCGAGTTCACGCCAGAGCAGATCAATGGCAAGGAAGGCATCGAGATCGTGACCCGTCCGGGCACGCCTAAAGAGAAGCGATTCAGCGGACAGTCCTACCTGCTGACCTACGGCCTGCCGCAGTTCTTCTTCCACGTCACCACCACTTACGCACTGCTGCGCCACAACGGCGTGGAAGTGGGCAAGCGCGACTACATGGGCGCGTTCTAAACCGCCCAGGTACAAAAAAGCCCGCCAAGGTTTACGCCTTGGCGGGCTTTTTCGTTGGTGGAGCAAGAGATCGCAGCCTGCGGCAGCTCCTACAGGGTGTACGGCGAGCCAATGTAGGAGCTGCCGCAGGCTGCGATCTTTTGATCTTCGTTAGGCCAGGCGTTCTGCTTTTGCCTCTTCACCCAGGCAAGCCGCCGCGGTGAACAGCACATCGGTGGACGAGTTCAGGGCGGTTTCCGCCGAGTCCTGCAACACACCGATGATGAAACCGACTGCTACCACCTGCATGGCGATTTCGCTCGGGATGCCGAACAGGCTGCACGCCAGGGGAATCAGCAACAGCGAACCACCGGCCACACCCGAAGCACCGCAGGCACAGATGGCCGCGACGACGCTCAGCAGGATCGCGGTGGGAATGTCCACGGCGATGCCCAGCGTGTGCACGGCCGCCAGAGTCAGCACGGTGATGGTGATCGCCGCGCCGGCCATGTTGATGGTCGCGCCCAGTGGGATCGATACCGAGTAGGTGTCTTCGTGCAGGCCCAGACGCTTGCTCAATTCCAGGTTGACTGGAATGTTCGCCGCCGAGCTACGGGTGAAGAATGCGGTGATGCCGCTTTCGCGCAGGCAGGTCAGCACTAGCGGATACGGGTTGCGACGCAATTTCCAGAACACGATCAGCGGGTTCATCACCAGCGCCACGAACAGCATGCAGCCCAGCAATACGGCCAGCAGGTGCGCATACCCGATCAGGGCGCCGAAACCGGAGGTGGCCAGGGTCGAGGCCACCAGGCCGAAAATGCCCAGCGGGGCGAAGCTGATCACCAGACGCACGATCACCGTCACGCCGTTGGACAGGTCGCCCAGCACTTCACGGGTGGTGTCGCCGGCGTGGCGGATGGCGATGCCCATACCGATGGCCCAGGCCAGGATGCCGATGAAGTTGGCATTCATCAGGGCGCTGACCGGATTATCGACCACGCTCAGCAACAGGCTTTGCAACACTTCGCCAATCCCGCCCGGCGCCGAAACCGCGACGTCCTGGGTCGACAGCACCAGGCTCGACGGGAACGCCATGCTGGCAATCACCGCGACCACGGCCGCGGCGAAAGTGCCCAGCAGGTACAGGAACAGAATCGGCCGGATATGGGTTTCCTGGCCATGCTTGTGGTTGGCAATCGACGCCATGACGAGCACGAACACCAGAATCGGCGCGACGGCTTTCAGCGCCGAGACAAACACTTTGCCGATGAACGCCGTGGACTTCGCCGCGTCAGGCGCGAATAGGGCCAGGGCAATACCGGCAAGCAGGCCGATCACGATTTGCGTGACCAGGCTCAGGCGTTTAAGGCGTTGCAATAGAGAAGGGGATGAAGCAGTCATAAAACGGCATCTCTGATTTTTTATAAGTGCATGGTTTCGCAGGTGCGCAGCAACAAACAGGGCAGGCCGCAGGCAGGAAACCGAGAAGGAAACACAGGGTGTAGAACGCCGCAATCCTTGTGGGAGCGAGCCTGCTCGCGATGACGATGGCACAGTCGACACTGCGTTGTCTGACAGTCCGCCATCGCGAGCAGGCTCGCTCCCACAGGTCTTGTCGATTAACCGATTGGCATTAACCACTGGGTGTACGTTTTTCAGGGCGCGGACTTTATCACAGGGTAGGCGCGATCTTTCAGACCTGTGACGAACTGACACCCCGGTATTCAACGCAAATTGCAGGTTCGTGCAACCGCATCCGGAAACACTCTGTTAAGATTCGCCATCCTCATTTTCATATTTGCCAGTGGGCCTTCGGGCTATCGCTGGTGTTTTCGTTTTCTGGAGTTTTGCATGCTGTTACCCATTCTTCTGTTGTCTGCCGCCGGGTTCACGGTGCTGACCACGGAGTTCATCATCGTCGGCCTGTTACCGGCGATTGCCCGGGACCTGGAGGTCAGCATCCCGCAGGCCGGTTTGCTGGTGACACTGTTCGCCTTCACTGTGGCCGCATTCGGGCCATTCCTCACCGCATATTTCGCCCGCTTTGAGCGGCGCAAGCTGTTTATCTCGGTGTTGATCATGTTCGGTCTGGCCAACTTGCTGGCAGCGATGGCGCCGAACATTTGGGTGATGGCGTTCGCGCGGCTGATTCCGGCCCTGGGGTTGCCGGTGTACTGGTCCCTGGCCAGTGAAACAGCCGTTGACATTGTCGGGCCTGATTACGCCGGGCGCGCCGTCGCCAAGATCGGCTTCGGCATTGTTTGCGCCACGGTGTTCGGCATTCCGGTAGGTACATTGATTTCCGATGCTTTCGGCTGGCGCAGTGCCTTTGCGATTCTGGCGGTCATCGCGTTTGCCAAGGCGTTGCTCCTGTTTATCTATCTACCGAAAACCAACCTGCACCAGCATCAGGTGAACTTCCGCTCGCAGTTCAAGATTCTGCGCAGCCCTTTGATGATTGGTCACGTCTTGCTGTCGGTGATCGTGTTCAGCGGCATGTTCACCGCGTACACCTATCTGGCGGACATTCTTGAGCGACTGGCCGGCTTCAACGGCACCGTCGTCGGTTGGTGTCTGATGGGCTTCGGCGCGGTTGGGTTGATCGGCAACTCGTTGGGCGGCCGGGCGGTGGATCGTCATCCGCTAATGGCATCGATGATGTTCTGTGCGTTCATGATTGCCGGCCTGGTGGCGCTGGTGCCGAACATCCATTCGCCGCTTGGTCTGGCGGCGGCGATGGGCATCTGGGGCGTGACCCAGGCGGCGTTGTTTTTGGTCAGTCACGTGCGCTTGATGAAAGCGGCACCCGAAGCACCGGCGTTTGCCGCGTCGTTGAACATCGCCGGGGCTAACCTCGGTATTGGCCTTGGCGCGATGATCGGCGGTCGGGTGATCGACAGCGTCGGCCTGCAAGGTCTTGGCTTTGCGGCCGCGGCTTTCATTCTCGCCTCGATCCTGTTGGCCATCGCCCTGATGACCTTCAAGCCGCGCGAAGAAATCACAGCGCTGTAAACAGCTCGCGTCGGGCACCTTCGGTAATGGCGACAATGCCGGGGTGCTTGACCTTGCGTTCCACTGAGATGGCGTAGAACGACTCGCTCACCGCGTCGGTCTGGCCAATCACCTCCACGCCGCATTGGCGTTTCACCTCATCGGCGATCACGCTCGGGCCGATGAAAATCCCGCTGCCGGATTGGCCGAAAGCCTGCATCAAGGCACTGTCGTCGAACTCGCCAACGATTTGCGGCTGGATCTGCTGTTCGGCGAACCAGCGTTGCAAACGGCTGCGCACCACGGTTTCCGGCCCCGGAATCAGCAACGGCGCACCGTGCAGGTTGCGCGGGAAATCCTCGCCGTAGCGTGCCGCCAGCTCAGGCGTAGCGAAAAAACTGATCCCGCATTCACCGAGCTTCTGGCTGTAGCCCTTGATGTCCAGATGCGATGGCATGGGGCTGTCGGAGATCACCAGGTCCAGCCGCTGGATCGCCAGGTCGGCCAACAAACGCTCAAGCTTGTCTTCGCGACAAGTGATGCGCAGCGGTTCGCTCAATTCCATGGTCGGTGCGATCAGGCGATAGACGATGGATTTGGGCACCACATCGGCCACACCGACCCGGAACAGAATCTGTTGTTCATTGGGTTGCGCACGCAGCATCAGTTCCAGTTCACCGCCCAGCTGAAACATCTGTTCGGCGTAGGGCAAAGTCTGTCGACCTGCCTCGGTGAGTTCCAATTGCCGACCCACCCGACGAAACAGCTCGATGCCGTAGGTTTGTTCAAGCAGCGAAATCTGCCCGCTGATGGTCTGTGGCGTGAGGTTCAGCTGTTCACAGGCGCGCACGATGCTGCCCGTTTTGGCCACCACCCAAAAGTAATGCAATTGCCGATAGTTCAACATACACGGTCCCCTGTAGGAGCTGTCGAGTGAAACGAGGCTGCGATCTTTGATCTGCCCGTTAAAAACAAAAACGAAAGATCGCAGCCTCCGACAGCTCCTACATTCGTAAAAACCGAAGTATACATGGCAAAAATACGAATTTTCCTGAAGTATCCGCTTCCCTAGAATGCCTCGCTATCAACGGGCCATCGTTTCGGTCCCGTTCGTTATATCGAGGGAAGCATCATGAAAATTAAAGCCACGGCATTGTTGATCACATCTTTACTGGTATTGGCCGGTTGCGACCAGGCCGAGAAAAGTGCCCAGCAATTGATGGGCAAAGCCGCCGAAAGCGCAAAGCAGGCCATCGACGATACCCATAAAGCCGCAGAGCAAGCGCTTAGTGACGCCACCGGTGGGATGATCAGCAAAAAAGAATCATCGGAAAAAGACTCGGAAAAAACCGAATCTTCCTCCCAGGAAATCTAAACCGTCTTACAAAGAGTCAGGACTGACCCATGGAATACCTTTTACAGCTAGCCGCCAGCCCCACAGCCTGGGTTGCCCTGGCCACCCTGGTGGTGATGGAAATCGTGCTCGGCATCGATAACCTGATCTTCATCTCGATCCTGACCAACAAACTGCCCGAGCAGCACCGGCAGAAGGCGCGCCGTATTGGTATCGGCATGGCGTTGATCCTGCGTCTGGGCTTGCTGAGCACCATTGCCTTCATCGTTCAGTTGACCGCACCGGTAATCGAGATTCTCGGCCACGCGTTCTCCTGGAAAGACATGATCCTGATTGCCGGTGGCCTGTTCCTGTTGTGGAAGGCGACCACCATGAGCACCATCGGCAGCATGGACCCGGCCCCGGAAGATCCGAAGTCGGCCACCTCGACTGTGACCCTCGGCTTCGCTGCTGCAATCGGTCAGATCCTGATGCTGGACATGGTGTTCTCCATCGACAGCATCATTACCGCTGTCGGCATGACCGAGCATTTGCCGATCATGATCATCGCCGTGGTGGTGTCGGTACTGGTGATGTTGCTGGCGGCTGATCCGTTGGCCAAGTTCATCAACGACAACCCGACCGTGGTCATGTTGGCTCTGGGCTTCCTGATCATGATCGGTATGACGCTGATCGCTGAAGGCTTCGGCGCCCACGTACCGAAAGGCTATGTTTATGCCGCCATGGCGTTCTCGGCTGCCATTGAAGTGCTGAACATGATGTCGCGTCGGGCAAGGCAGAAGCGCATTGCCGCTGAAGTTTAACCGTCGCTAAACGAAACGGCCGCCTGAACGAACTGCAGGAGTTGCCGAAGGCTGCGATCCTTTGATTCAAGATCAGAAGATCGCAGCCTCCGGCAGCTCCTACAGTCAGTTCAGGCGTTTTTATTTGCGGATGTCAATGGGCGCTGACGGGACGACTTGGTGTGTCGGTGGGTTTTGCCGATTGAACAGGGTGGTGATGGTGTCGACGGGTAATGCGCAGAACGCCCCACAACATGGCGGCGGCGACGGCCAGCCAGCCGGAAATCAACATTACGATTGTCATAGTCAGGCTCATCGATGCCTCCTCTTTGCCCTGCAGCGGGCAGACACGCTATGCAAGTGACAGTCTAGCCGCTGTCGTGTTTCAGGCTATTGACCGAAGGTCGACTGTCATCAACCAGTTCGCTCTATGCAGCGCAAACAACTACCGGTTAAAGCTATACCGACGCCGCGTGGCGTCCTATGATCGACGGCCAAGCCGGGAAGCGGATAGCCCGGCGTCTGAACGAGAGAGTGATGATGGTGCGGGTAATTTCTCGAATGCTTTCGGCGGCATTGATTGTGGGTTGCGTCGTCGGTCTGGCGGGTTGCGCGGGAAGCGTGGCGCCTGAAATCAAGCGTCTGCCGGAACGGGTCGAACTCAGTGGCCGGTTCTACAAGGGCGTAGCCAATCAAAGTGGGCCGCAAGTGCTGGCGAGCATGTTGTCTCAGCAAGGCATTGTGATAACCCCGGGCTTGCTCGACAAACCGTTGCGTTTACCAGGTGCCGAAGCCCAGTTGCAGCAGAACATGCAGAGCCTCGCCCGGGAATACGGGATGGTGGTTTATCCGCTGGATAGCAACTTGCCGGCCTTGTTGACTCAAGTGGCCGCCGGGTACCCGGTGATGGTGCGCTTCACGGAAGGCTCGGCGCTCTGGTCTGAACCGCGTTATGCCATCCTCACAGGGTACAACCGGCAGAAGCAGACCGTGTTGTTGCGTGCTGGCATGGAACAGCGCGCGTTGATGGGTTTCAGTTCCTTCGAGTCTGCCTTCAAGGACGCCGGGGGCTGGGCGGTGCTGATTCAGAACCCGAAGCAGGTGCCCGCCCAGGTCGATCAGCAGCGCTGGCTCAAGGCGGCGGACGATCTTGCCCAAGCGGGCCAGGAGCAGGCTGCCGCGACAGCCAGAAAAGCGTTGAGCGCCCAATAAGCCCGTTCGTCATCTGCCGGGCACCCCCACACATCAGCGTCCTCTGATAATCAAGGCCCGGACATTTCGGGCCGCGATCGCGCGATCAGGAGGCGTTCATGGCACATTCCAATACTCCCGCCGGCCCTCACTCGTCTGAGCATTCGTCCGGCGATGAGTTAGGGTTCGACCCCGATTCTCCGGACCTCGCCGACCCTCAGGTCGACCCCATCGGACCGGCCAAGGCGCCGAAAGACGTGAAGCCGGGCGATAACCCCAAGGCTCCCGCTAAGCCCTACGATCCACTTGGCGATCTGAAACCCTAGGTCTCATGGAGGTGCGTATGTCTACCGATTCGAGTTTCAACGACAAACGTCCGGAAACAGTGCCCACGACTCCGGAAGATGAAATTGATCCGGTAATGGACCCGGACAGTCCGATGCGAGATCCGTTGGCTCGTCCCACCGTGACGCCAACCGGACACCCACAGGGCTGGCGTGATCCGAGCAAAGGCGATGGCATTCCCGACGATGACCAGATGCCTCTGCCTAACGACTGACGGCGCTGTCCAGTTCCGCAGCACCCGATACCTGTAGCCGCAGGCTTCGCCAGCTGCTACGAATGAATGCGGCAATGTTGAAAGGACGGATCTGATCGTCAATGCAGAAAAGCCCCGAATGTTCGGGGCTTTTTCATGTGTTCACAGCAAAGTTACTTCGACGCTTCAACCACGCCGCTCTGGCGCTGCTTGAGGTTCTTGTCGGCCTTGTACTGCAAGGCTACGGAAGGCACATCCGCGCTCTTGCCGCTTTCTACCCAGTTACGCATGCGCGTGGCATCGGCAAAGTGGGTGTACTTGCCATAGGCGTCAAGGATCACCAAAGCCACCGGACGGTTACTCATGCGCGTCACCAGGACCAGGCAGTGACCTGCTTCGTTGGTGAAACCGGTTTTTGTCAGCTGGATATCCCAATCCGGCTTGCGGACCAAGTGGTCGGTGTTGCGGAAGCCCAGGCTGTAGACGGGTTTGCGGAACGTAACGGTTTTTTCCTTGGTCGTGCTCAATTCGGTCAACAGCGGGTACTTGTGCGCGGCGATCAACAGTTTACTCAAGTCGCGAGCGGTCGAAACATTGCGCGCCGAGAGGCCCGTGGGCTCGACGAAATGGGTGTTGGTCATGCCCAGAGCCCGAGCCTTGGCGTTCATCGCTGCAATGAACGCGGCGTAGCCACCCGGATAGTGGTGGGCGAGGCTCGCGGCGGCGCGGTTTTCCGATGACATCAGGGCAATCAGCAGCATTTCCCGGCGCGGCAGTTCACTCTTGAGTTTTACTCGCGAGTACACACCTTTCATTTCCGGTGTGTCGCTGATGTTGATGTTGATGTATTCATCCATGTTTTGCCGGGCTTCAACCACGACCAGGCCAGTCATCAGTTTACTGACCGAAGCGATGGGGACGACTACGTCCGGATTGCTGGCGTAGATAACTTTGTTGGTCTGCATATCCAGCAATAAAGAGCTGCCGGAGGCGAGTTTGAGTTGCGAGGTGTCTCGAGGCGCGGCGGTGGTTTCGCCAGCGCTGGCGATTGGCGTGATGAAAGTCCCTGTAACTGCAAAAACTAGGCTCAGGATGGAAAGACGGATTTTCACGCTGGCAGACTCATAAAGTGTTGATAAGCCGTTTTGTAACGGGCTATTACCTAAAAAGCGCGACATTCTGGAGTATGGCTGAATAACTGTCGATGGTTGTTCAATGAACAGGTGAAAGTGCCGGTAAACATGAAAAAAAAGTTATTTTCCGGCGGATGGTCGCCCTTTGTTGCGGGCAAAAAGAACCCCGCCATGGGCGGGGTTCCTTGAGTCGCGTTTTACCTGCGCAGTGAACACTCAGCCATGCAGGGTTTCGGCGGCGTACAGCGTGTTTTCCAGCAGGCAGGCGCGGGTCATCGGGCCGACGCCGCCCGGCACTGGAGTGATCCAGCCGGCACGGGGCAGGGCGGTTTCGTAGATCACGTCACCAACCAGCTTGCCGTCTTCCTGGCGGTTGATGCCGACGTCGATGACGATCGCGCCTTCCTTGATCCATTCACCCTTGACCAGGCCAGGTTTACCGGCGGCAACGACGACCAGGTCGGCACGACCGACGTGGCCTGCCAGATCCTTGGTGAAGCGGTGGGTCACGGTCACGGTGCAACCGGCCAGCAGCAATTCCATCGCCATCGGACGGCCAACGATGTTGGAGGCGCCAACGACCACGGCATCCATTCCGTACAGATCGGCTCCGGTGCTTTCCAGCAGGGTCATGATGCCTTTTGGGGTGCACGGGCGCAGCAGCGGAATACGCTGGGCCAGGCGGCCGACGTTATAAGGGTGGAAACCGTCGACGTCTTTGTCCGGGCGGATGCGCTCCAGCAATTTGGACGCGTCCAGATGCTCTGGTAGAGGAAGCTGCAACAGCACGCCATCAATGGCGGGATCGTCATTCAGGCGATCGATCAGATCGGCCAGCGCTTCTTGAGTGGTTTCGGAAGGCAGGTCGTAGGCTTGGGAAAGGAAGCCGACCTCTTCACAGTCTTTACGCTTGTGCGAGACATAAACCTGAGAGGCAGGATCGCTGCCGACCAGGATCACCGCGAGGCCCGGCGTGCGCAGACCTTGCTGGCGACGCTCGGTGACGCGTTGGGCGATCTGCTGGCGCAGGCTGGCGGCGATCGATTTGCCGTCGATTAGTTGTGCAGTCATTGCGCGTGATTAACCATCGAGAGGGGGAAAAAAGAGAACGCATTCTCGCATGTCATGAGGTGAGGGCAAAGGCGCTTGGTCTGCAAATTCCTCTAACCCCTTTAATTAAATGAATTTTTTTTAAAAAGGATTTGACGACCTCCGGGGGGCTCTATACTATTCGTCGCACTTGTCGGGCACAGCCTAGCACTGGTTAAGAAGGTCGAGCGGAATCACGGTTCTGCAAGACTGAAAAGCACTTAGTTTGTAGTCCTTCAAGGGTACAGCTAACAAGGCGCCCGTAGCTCAGCTGGATAGAGCATCCGCCTTCTAAGCGGATGGTCGCAGGTTCGAGTCCTGCCGGGTGCGCCATTAGGCAGCTTTGGCACAAGTAGCGCAATATGGTGGGCGTAGCTCAGTTGGTAGAGCACGGGATTGTGACTCCCGTTGTCGTGGGTTCGATCCCCATCGTCCACCCCATATTTCGAAAGGCGCCAGATTAACAGTCTGGCGCCTTTGCTTTAAAAGCTTCACTCCGCGGATGTGGTGGAATTGGTAGACACACTGGATTTAGGTTCCAGCGCCGCGAGGCGTAAGAGTTCGAGTCTCTTCATCCGCACCAAATAAAGCTTCAGTCCTGTCGATTGGCAAGGTTGGAGTTCAACGAAGAAGTTGTTTGGCTTCTTTGTTACGCAATATGGTGGGCGTAGCTCAGTTGGTAGAGCACGGGATTGTGACTCCCGTTGTCGTGGGTTCGATCCCCATCGTCCACCCCATATTTCGAAAAGGCGCCAGATTAATAGTCTGGCGCCTTTTTTGTTTCAGCGGTTTGAGTATCCAGCGGCTGCAGGTTGTGGGTCGCAGGGCAGGGCGTTTCGTCGTATTTGTATTTCTCGATGATGCCGCAGTGCCCGCCGACCTTGCTTGCAAGATCGGCTGTCAGGGGGATGCCTGGCAACCTCTTCTATATAAGGAAGGGTTGGCGCAGAGCCTTGGCGTGATTGGCTGTATTTGCCACTGGGGCGAAGTGCATTCGTGCATTCGCACCTATAAATTGCCTGCTGCTTTTTTACCCGTTTTCAGTGGGGTGACTTCTTGAGTTTGACCCACTAGAATGCATGCCCTTGATTCTGGGGTCGGAAACGGCCGGCTAACGTCTGTGCAACGAGGAATATCCATGCAAGTTTCTGTTGAAAATACTTCTGCTCTTGAGCGCCGCATGAGCATCACCGTGCCGGCTGAGCGCATCGAGACTCAGGTCAACAAGCGTCTGCAGCAGACTGCCCAAAAGGCCAAGATTGCTGGCTTCCGTCCAGGCAAAGTGCCAATGAGCGAAATCAAGCGTCGTTTCGGCGCTGAAGCTCGCCAGGAAGCGGTAGGCGACGTAATCCAGTCTTCCTTCTACGAAGCTGTTGTCGAGCAAAAGCTGAACCCGGCTGGTTCGCCTTCGATCGAGCCAAAATCCCTGGAAGCAGGCAAGGACCTGGAATACGTAGCCGTATTCGAAGTGTTCCCTGAGTTCACCGTTGCCGGTTTCGAAGGTATCACCGTAGAGCGCCTGAGCGCTGACGTGACTGATGCCGATCTGGACAAGATGCTGGACATCCTGCGCAAGCAGAACACCCGTTTCGAAGTGGCCGATCGCGCTGCCCAGAACGAAGACCAGCTGAACATCGATTTCGTTGGCAAGGTCGACGGTGAAGTGTTCGCTGGCGGTTCCGCCAAAGGTACTCAGCTGGTTCTGGGTTCCGGCCGCATGATCCCTGGTTTCGAAGACGGTCTGGTTGGTGCTAAGGCCGGCGAAGAGCGCGTTCTGAACCTGACCTTCCCAGAGGACTATCAGAACCTGGACCTGGCTGGCAAAACCGCCGAGTTCACCGTTACTGTAAACACCGTTTCCGAGCCAAAACTGCCAGAGCTGACCGAAGAATTCTTCGCTCAATTCGGCATCAAGGAAACCGGTCTGGAAGGCTTCCGCACCGAAGTTCGCAAGAACATGGAGCGTGAACTGCGCCAGGCGATCAAATCCAAGGTCAAGAATCAGGTAATGGACGGTCTGCTGGCCACCAACCCGATCGAAGTGCCTAAGGCTCTGCTGTCCAACGAAGTTGACCGTCTGCGCGTGCAGGCTGTTCAGCAGTTCGGTGGCAACATCAAGCCTGACCAACTGCCGGCCGAACTGTTCGAAGAGCAAGCCAAGCGCCGTGTAGTGCTGGGTCTGATCGTGGCTGAAGTGGTTAAGCAATTCGACCTCAAGCCTGACGAAACCCGCGTTCGCGAGATGATTCAGGAAATGGCTTCGGCTTACCAAGAGCCTGAGCAGGTTGTGTCCTGGTACTACAAGAACGACCAGCAACTGAACGAAGTTCGCTCGGTTGTGCTGGAAGAGCAAGTTGTGGATACTGTTCTGCAGAAAGCTAGCGTGACCGACAAATCGGTCTCTTACGAAGAAGCAGTCAAGCCGGTAGAAGCTCCACAAGCCGACTGATCGTTTTTGCGGTAAGAAGCACACACCATAAGCCAGCTCTCGAGCTGGCTTATGCGTATTCAAGACATAACTATTTGGGAGTGACTGCAGAGCATGTTCCGTAATTCGTATATTCAGCAGAACTCTGATATCCAGGCCGCAGGCGGCCTGGTCCCGATGGTTGTCGAGCAGTCCGCTCGTGGCGAGCGCGCCTACGACATCTACTCGCGTCTCCTCAAGGAGCGAGTGATCTTTCTGGTTGGTCCGGTAGAGGACTACATGGCCAACCTGATCTGTGCGCAACTGCTGTTCCTTGAAGCGGAAAACCCGGACAAGGACATCCATCTCTATATCAACTCCCCGGGCGGTTCGGTAACGGCTGGCATGTCGATCTACGACACCATGCAGTTCATCAAACCCAACGTGTCGACCACCTGTATCGGTCAGGCGTGCAGCATGGGCGCTTTCCTGCTGACGGCTGGTGCTCCTGGCAAGCGTTTCTGCCTGCCTAACTCGCGTGTAATGATTCACCAGCCACTGGGCGGTTTCCAGGGCCAGGCTTCGGATATCGAAATCCATGCCAAGGAAATCCTCTTCATTCGTGAGCGTCTCAACTCGTTGATGGCCAAGCACAGCGGGCGCACCCTTGAAGAAATCGAGCGCGACACCAATCGCGACAATTTCATGAGTGCAGAAGCCGCGCGTGAATACGGGCTGATCGATGAAGTGATCAACCAGCGCCCCGCTTAAAATAAGCAGCTCAAAATAAGGTGGGTCGGCACGTCCGATCACCGGCGGGCTTGAAAAAGCCCGCAATAGCCTTCATCTTGTGTTGCAAGCCTATCGGATTTGGATCGAACGAATGACTGACACCCGCAACGGCGAGGACAACGGCAAGCTGCTCTATTGCTCCTTCTGTGGCAAAAGCCAGCATGAAGTGCGCAAATTGATTGCCGGCCCCTCGGTCTTTATCTGCGACGAGTGCGTTGACCTGTGCAATGACATCATCCGCGAGGAGGTGCAGGAAGCACAGGCAGAGAGCAGCGCGCATAAATTGCCTTCGCCTAAAGAAATCAGCGGCATCCTTGATCAGTATGTAATCGGTCAGGAACGTGCGAAAAAGGTTCTGGCCGTAGCGGTGTACAACCACTACAAGCGCCTGAACCAGCGTGACAAAAAGAATGACGACGTCGAACTCGGCAAGAGCAACATCTTGCTGATCGGCCCGACAGGCTCGGGTAAAACCCTGCTTGCCGAAACACTGGCCCGCTTGCTGAACGTTCCGTTCACCATCGCCGACGCAACCACCCTCACCGAGGCGGGTTACGTGGGTGAAGATGTCGAGAACATCATTCAGAAGCTGTTGCAGAAGTGCGATTACGACGTGGAAAAGGCCCAGATGGGCATCGTCTACATCGATGAAATCGACAAGATTTCGCGCAAGTCTGACAACCCGTCCATCACCCGGGATGTTTCCGGTGAAGGCGTGCAGCAGGCCCTGCTCAAGTTGATCGAAGGCACGGTCGCTTCCGTTCCGCCACAAGGTGGTCGCAAGCATCCGCAGCAGGAATTCCTGCAGGTCGACACCCGTAACATCCTGTTCATCTGCGGTGGTGCGTTCTCTGGTCTGGAAAAGGTTATTCAAAACCGTTCCACCAAGGGCGGCATCGGTTTCAACGCGGAAGTGCGCAGCAAGGAAGAAGGCAAGAAAGTCGGTGAATCCCTGCGTGAAGTCGAGCCTGACGATCTGGTCAAGTTCGGTCTGATCCCGGAATTCGTTGGCCGTCTGCCGGTCCTGGCTACGCTGGACGAGCTTGATGAGGCTGCTCTGATGCAGATCCTTACCGAGCCGAAAAATGCCCTGACCAAGCAATACGCCAAGCTGTTCGAGATGGAAGGTGTAGACCTGGAGTTCCGTACCGACGCGCTCAAGTCGGTTGCCAAGCGCGCGCTGGAACGCAAGACCGGCGCTCGTGGGTTGCGCTCGATTCTCGAAGGTGTGTTGCTCGACACTATGTATGAAATCCCCTCGCAGTCTGAGGTGAGTAAAGTAGTGATCGATGAAAGCGTTATAGAAGGCAAGTCCAAGCCACTGTATATCTACGAAAACAGTGAGCCTGCTGCCAAGGCCGCGCCAGACGCTTAAGCGTCACGCAGTCGGTAGAAAGAAGGGGCCTTCGGGCCCCTTTGCTTTTTCCAGGTTTTTACACAGTCTTTGTGCTTGTTTTTTTTGAAGGCTGCCCCCATCTTGGTTTCAAGCTTACTTCCATCTGTTTCCGGCCATATGGCCGCCGTAGAGGCGAAATCATGAAGACAACCATCGAATTGCCTCTCCTGCCATTGCGTGATGTCGTTGTGTATCCGCACATGGTTATCCCGCTGTTCGTGGGGCGCGAGAAATCCATCGAGGCTCTCGAGGCAGCGATGACGGGCGACAAGCAGATCCTTCTGCTGGCTCAGAGAAACCCTGCTGACGACGATCCCGGTGAAGACGCGCTTTATCGCGTGGGTACGATTGCTACCGTCCTGCAGCTGCTCAAGCTGCCTGATGGCACGGTCAAGGTTCTGGTCGAAGGCGAGCAGCGGGGCGCCGTGGAGCGCTTCAGCGAAGTGGACGGCCATTGCCGTGCCGAAGTCTCGTTGATCGACGAAGTTGATGCGCCAGAGCGCGAGTCGGAAGTGTTTGTCCGCAGCCTGCTGTCGCAGTTCGAACAATATGTACAGCTGGGCAAGAAAGTCCCGGCTGAAGTCCTGTCTTCGCTTAACAGCATCGATGAGCCTGGGCGCCTGGTCGACACCATGGCCGCGCACATGGCGCTGAAAATCGAGCAGAAGCAGGAAATCCTCGAAATCATCGATTTGTCGGCCCGGGTCGAACACGTTCTGGCGCTGCTGGATGCCGAGATCGATCTGCTGCAAGTCGAAAAACGCATTCGCGGTCGCGTCAAAAAGCAAATGGAGCGCAGTCAGCGCGAGTACTACCTGAATGAGCAGATGAAGGCCATTCAGAAAGAGCTCGGCGACAGCGACGAAGGGCACAACGAAGTCGAAGAGCTGAAAAAGCGTATCGACGCCGCCGGCCTGCCGAAAGACGCGCTCGCCAAGGCGACGGCCGAACTGAACAAGCTCAAGCAAATGTCGCCAATGTCCGCGGAAGCGACCGTGGTGCGTTCGTACATCGACTGGCTGGTTCAGGTGCCTTGGAAGGCCCAGAGCAAAGTGCGACTGGATCTGGCGCGTGCAGAAGACATTCTGGATGCCGACCACTATGGTCTGGAAGAAGTCAAAGAGCGGATTCTCGAATACCTCGCCGTGCAAAAACGCGTGAAGAAAATTCGTGGCCCGGTGTTGTGCCTGGTCGGTCCTCCGGGTGTGGGTAAAACCTCGCTGGCGGAGTCGATTGCACACGCCACCAACCGCAAATTCGTACGCATGGCCTTGGGCGGTGTACGTGATGAAGCGGAAATTCGTGGTCATCGCCGGACGTACATCGGTTCGATGCCAGGAAGATTGATTCAAAAGATGACGAAAGTCGGTGTTCGCAACCCATTGTTCCTGCTCGATGAAATCGACAAAATGGGCAGCGACATGCGTGGCGATCCGGCCTCGGCATTGCTTGAAGTGCTCGATCCGGAACAGAACCACAACTTCAACGATCACTATCTGGAAGTCGACTACGACCTGTCCGATGTGATGTTCCTGTGCACCTCGAACTCCATGAACATTCCGCCGGCGTTGCTGGACCGGATGGAAGTGATTCGCCTGCCTGGCTACACCGAAGACGAGAAGATCAATATCGCCGTGAAGTATCTTTCGCCGAAGCAGATCACTGCCAACGGTTTGAAGAAAGGCGAGCTCGAATTCGACGAAGAAGCGATCCGCGACATCATTCGCTACTACACTCGCGAAGCCGGTGTGCGTGGGCTGGAGCGCCAGATTGCCAAGGTCTGCCGCAAGGCGGTCAAAGAGCATGCACTGGAAAAACGTTTCTCGGTGAAGGTCACTGCGGACGATCTGGAACACTACCTGGGCGTGCGTAAATTCCGCTACGGCCTGGCAGAGCAGCAGGATCAGATCGGTCAGGTGACCGGGCTGGCGTGGACGCAAGTGGGCGGCGAATTGCTGACCATCGAAGCCGCTGTCGTACCGGGTAAAGGCCAGTTGATCAAGACCGGTTCCCTGGGGGACGTGATGGTCGAATCGATCACCGCAGCCCTGACCGTTGTGCGCAGCCGTGCGAAGAGCCTGGGGATTCCCCTGGACTTCCACGAGAAGCGTGACACGCACATCCACATGCCGGAAGGGGCAACGCCGAAAGACGGCCCTAGCGCCGGTGTAGGCATGTGCACGGCACTGGTGTCGGCATTGACCGGGATTCCGGTGCGTGCGGATGTGGCCATGACGGGTGAAATCACCTTGCGTGGTCAGGTGCTGGCAATCGGTGGTTTGAAAGAAAAACTGCTCGCTGCTCACCGTGGCGGAATCAAGACCGTGATCATTCCTGAAGAGAATGTTCGCGATTTGAAGGAAATTCCTGACAATATCAAGCAGGATCTACAGATTAAACCGGTTAAATGGATTGACGAGGTCCTGCAAATTGCGCTGCAATACGCGCCGGAGCCCTTGCCGGATGTAGCTCCGGAGATTGTCGCGAAGGATGAAAAACGCGAGTCCGATTCTAAGGAAAGAATTAGCACGCATTAGTACGTATTTGCCTGGGGGGCTTCCTTGACAGCTTTTTAGAGCCCTTGTTATAAAGCGGCTCTTAAGTGTCTGTAGGCCATTCAGCACTCGTTTTTGCTTTCACCAAAAAAACTTAGAATCAAACTCAAATAGATATAAGGGGACTTAGAGTGAACAAGTCGGAACTGATTGATGCTATCGCTGCATCCGCTGATATCCCGAAAGCTGCTGCTGGCCGTGCGCTGGACGCTGTAATCGAATCCGTCACTGGCGCTCTCAAGGCTGGCGACTCTGTTGTTCTGGTTGGTTTCGGTACTTTCTCCGTCACTGATCGTCCAGCTCGCATCGGTCGTAACCCACAGACCGGTAAGACACTGGAAATCGCAGCAGCTAAAAAACCAGGTTTCAAAGCCGGTAAAGCGCTGAAAGAAGCTGTCAACTAAGTTCGATTCAGGTTTTTGCCTATCCGGGTCGGGGTCATACCTGACCTGGCAGCGGAGCGGTAGTCCAGTCGGCAGGTCGCCGGTCCGAGACACCGAGGCTCGCAAGTTCGAGTCATCGGTCCGCTCCGTCAGTTACGAGAAGGCGCATCCTCGGATGCGCCTTTCTTCTATCCGGATTCTACCCACGCTCCACGGTTGCCTAATTTTGAAGTTCAACCGTTTATGGGGGACGCATGCTGCAGAATATCAGGGACAATTCACAAGGCTGGATTGCCAAGACCATTATCGGGGTCATCGTTGCACTGATGGCTTTGACCGGTTTCGACGCGATTTTTCAGGCCACGACGCACAAAAATGACGCGGCGAAGGTCAATGGCGAAGAAATCAGCCAGAACGAGCTGAGCCAGGCGGTCGATATGCAACGCCGTCAACTCATGCAACAGCTGGGCAAGGATTTCGATGCTTCCTTGCTCGACGAAAAAATGCTGCGCGAATCGGCTCTCAAAGGCCTGATCGATCGCAAGTTGCTGCTGCAAGGCGCACAGAACTCCAAATTCGCTTTCTCCGAAGCGGCTCTGGACCAGGTCATCCTGCAAACCCCTGAATTCCAGGTGGATGGCAAGTTCAGTCCTGAGCGTTTCGATCAGGTCATTCGCCAACTGGGCTACAGCCGTATGCAATTCCGCCAGATGCTGGCTCAGGAAATGCTGATTGGTCAGTTGCGCGCCGGTCTGGCGGGCAGCGGTTTCGTCACCGATGCACAGGTACTGGCTTTCGCCCGTCTGGAAAAGCAGACCCGCGACTTCGCCTCCCTGAACATCAAGGCTGACCCGACTTCGGTGAAGCTGACTGATGATGAAGTCAAAGCCTACTACGACGAACACGCCAAGGAATTCATGACGCCGGATCAGGTGGTCATCGATTACCTGGAGTTGAAGAAGGCTTCCTTCTTTGATCAGGTCAGCGTCAAGGACGAAGACCTGCAAGCGGCGTATCAGAAAGAAATCGCCAACCTGGCCGAGCAACGCCGGGCTGCGCACATTCTGATCGAAGTGAACGACAAGACCACCGAAGCACAGGCCAAGACCAAGATCGACGAGATCCAGGCACGCCTGAACAAGGGTGAGAAGTTCGAAGCCCTGGCCAAGGAGTTCTCTCAGGATCCGGGGTCGGCGAACAACGGCGGTGACCTGGGTTATGCCGGTCCTGGCGTCTACGATCCAGCGTTCGAAAAAGCGCTGTATTCGCTGAATAAGGATCAGGTTTCCGAGCCGGTTCGTACCGATTTCGGTTTCCACCTGATCAAGCTGTTGGGCGTGGAAGCGCCTGAAGTGCCGACACTCGCCAGCCTGAAAGACAAGCTGACCCGTGAGCTGAAGGCTGCACAGGTTGAGCAGCGTTTCGTCGAGGCAACCAAGCAACTGGAAGACGCTTCGTTTGAAGCATCCGATCTGGCTCAGCCAGCCCAGGACTTGAAGTTGACCGTTCACACCTCCGCGCCATTCGGCCGTGAAGGTGGCGAAGGCATCGCGGCCAACCGTGCCGTGATCACAGCGGCATTCAGCCCGGAAGTGCTGGATGAGGGTGCCAACAGCACCGCGATTGAGCTTGATCCGGAAACCGTGATCGTCCTGCGTGCCAAGGAACACCTCAAGCCTGCGCAACTGCCGCTGGAGAAAGTATCTGCGGCCATTCGTGTGCAATTGGCCAAGGAGCACGCCAGTGCTGCTGCCAAGACAAAGGCTGAAGAGTTGATTGCCAGCCTGCGCGATGGCAAGACGCCGCTGGACAAGGCGATTGACGGTCAGAACTGGAAAGTCACCGAAGCGGCGACCCGCGCTCAGGAAGGTGTAGACCCGACTGTGCTGCAAGCGCTGTTCCGCATGCCCAAGCCAGCAGGCAAAGACAAGCCGACGTTCAGCAGCGTGACCCTGGCGGATGGTAGCCTGGTGATCGTGCGCCTCAATGGTGTGAACGAAGCCGCAACGCCGACTGAAGAAGAGAAGGCTCAATACCGTCGCTTCCTCGCGTCGCGCGTAGGTCAGCAAGACTTCGCCGCTTATCGCAAGCAGCTGGAAAGCGAAGCGGACATCAAGCGTTTCTGATGTCCGACTGAGTTGAGTGTCACAAGAACCCCGGCCCCAAAGGCCGGGGTTTTTTGTTACAGGTGCAATGACATCCGCGTGGGACTTTTGCCAAATATTGCAGTCAACACAGCTGTAACTGTTTTAAGACACAATCGTTGCGCCGCTAAGCATCGATCTGTTGCACAATACGCCCCGAACCGTTTCTCTCAGGATGTTCAATGTTTAAATCATTTCCCATGCGGGTTGTCGGGCTGGCTTTGTTGCTGGCCGCTGCTGCCGGTTGTTCGTCGAAGAAAACCGCCATCTATGAGCATGAGAACTTCGACGATTCCGGTACGTTTTCCCGTAATTATCCGGTGACTGATTCGGCGTCTTGCGAGGCCGCTCGTCGGGCTTTGCTCAGTCAGGGCTACATCATCACCAGCAGTGATCCGAAACTGGTTAGCGGCCACAAGAGCTTCCAGCAGACTGGCGAGACCCACATGGAAATCAGTTTCAGTGTGGTCTGTGCCGAAGACGGCAGCGCTGGGCATCACGCCACCGTGTTCGCCAACGCTTTGCAAGACCAGTACGCCCTGAAGAAAACCAACAACTCTGCCAGCCTGGGTGTCGGTGTGCTGGGTTCGGTGTCGATGCCGATCGGTTCGTCGGACGACTCGATGGTCAAGGTCGCGAGCGAAACCGTTACCTCAGCCAAGTTCTACGAGCGTTTCTTCGCCCTGGTCGAACTGTTCCTGCCCAAAGAAGTGAAGGAAGCGGCGCACATCACCGAGAAACCGAAAACCGATCTCGGCGTCCCTGAGCCCAAGGCTGCACCGGCACCATTGGCCCCTGAGGCTGGCGCAGCACCGGCACCTGCAACAGATGCGGCAAAGCCTGCCGAAGTGTCGCCTGCCGCCTCTGAGCCGGTCGCACCGCCACCTGAGGCCGCACCGTTCACCACAGCGCCAGTGTCGGAACCTGCCCCAGCGACGGAAACCATCACGCCGCCGGCCAACCCCAGCGACATACCTGCACCAAGTGAGCCGATTCAAGCCATGCCTTGACGGGTCAGTAATATTTGCAAACATTGACCCGCATCAACCCAGGCCGCTGTTCTGCGGCCTGAATCATAAAAATCGCTGATAAATTCCTGACGCCCTGCTACGTTTTATTCAGTAGCGACGAAGTGTCGTGCCCGCGTCATTTTTCTTTCACACGGGCGCCTTAACCTCAGAGTCGCTGATCACTGCATCAGACGTTTATTCAACAGGCTGTGGGGGATTCAAAAATGGACGATTATCAAGAAGAGTTGCTCGAGTACCAGGCATTTGAACTGGACCCGCTGGAACCGGCTGAAGACGCTACCGAGCTGTAACCGTTGAGGATTAACGCTTCACGCTGATTGTCGATGACTGCGGCGAAACTCGCCGGGTGTCTGGCCGGTCCAGCGTTTGAAAGCGCGTTGAAACGCTTCGGCAGATGCGAAACCCAGCAGGTAGGCGATTTCTCCGAACGCCAGTTCGGTATCGCGAATGTAGGTCATGGCCAGGTCGCGGCGCGTGTCGTTGAGAATGGCGCGAAATTGCGTGCCTTCCTCAGCGAGTTTGCGGCGCAAAGTCCAGGTAGGCAGCTTCAGGCGTGCCGCCACTTCTTCCAGGTCGGGCTCCCGACCACCATTGAGCAACGGCCCCAGTAACTGTGTGATGCGTTCACGCAGGCTGCGGGTGCGTGTCAGTTGCTCCAGTTCCCGTTCACACAAACTCAACAAGTGACGCCAGGTGCTCGGGCAGTGCTCCGGGTTGCGCTGGGCGAGGCTGGCCAGGCTCAGGCGCAATTGATTGTGTTCGGCGCCGAACAGTACCGGGCAGTCGCCCAGCACGTGGTAGGCGGTGCTGTAGTCCGGTTCTTCGAATTCAATCTCGATGCGTTCGGCCTTCAGCGCGGCAGGGCTCACGCTGGACAATTGCTGTAACCAGCCGGCGATGATCGAATCCACCACGAAGCGGTTGTAGCCGTTGTAAGGGCTGATGGAGTAGAACCGCAGCCAAGCCCCTTGGGCATCCTCATGAAAGCTCGATTGCCCGCGATAGTTGGAGCCATACAGGGCTTCGAATCGAATCAGGCAGCGCGCCGCCTCGCGTACCGTCGGCGCTTGAGCGGCGGTAACCCCGGCCAGCCCGGCTTGACTCAGACGGCTGTGCAAACCCATGCGCAGGCCGAGTGCCGGGTTGCCGGTCAACTGAATGGCACCATGACCCAGGCGCATGTAGCGCGGGATCGAAAGACGGGCACCGGCTTCACTCAGCCGGGCCGCGTCCAGGCCGTATTGTTCGAGTAGCGGTTGCGGGTCTGAGCCGTGGCTGCGCACGGCATCGGCCAGGCTATGGACGAAGCCCACCGACAAATCGCCAAGACGCATCGGCAGCGGTTTCATGGTTTACAACCAGAGGTTCAGGAGGCGTGCACCGCGGGCATTGCCATCGGCGAAGTGCTGGCCGTTACTGCTGAGGAAACTTTGCCCGGCGCTGGGTTGATCCCAGAACTGACCGCGCAAAAACACGCTCATACCGGCGATGGCCTGGCTTGAAGGGGCTTGGGTGGTGAGGGTCAGGCGGTGCCAGGCCTGGCCTTCGCTCAGCTCTCCGGGCTTGAGGCTGACGGAACCGGGTGTTGACGAGCCCGTGTAGCCGCGCCACGGTTGATCCCAGGTGCCGCGGCCGATAACGAAAGCGGGGACGGCGACCAGTCGCGCCTGTTCAGCGTCGAGTTTGCGGTAGTTGTCCGGGTACCAGCTGTCGCTGCCGATCAGCACGCCCAAGCGCCCGGCCGGGGTATCGACGACGTTGAGCGTGCGCTCGCCGTTGGCCTTGATGAAGTCCTGTTGCTCAAAGACCGGGTGCATTTGGCGCTGTGGTTGACCGATGGGCAAACCGTCGCGGCCGAATACCACGCTGCTGTTGTATAACGCGCCGCGGCCGATTTTCAGCGTGCCGTCGATGATGCTCGGTTCGGGAAGGACGATGGTGCCGGCCACCAGTGTCACGTCGAATTCTTTCGCCAACCCGCCGAACAGCGCCTGGTAGTCCTTGGCCATGCCTTTGGCTTTCATCCGCAAGTGCGCGTCGTCCAGACGGCTGCCGCCTTCGGCGCCGATCAGTGCACGGACGAACTTCAGCGGATTGCTCACGGCCAGCCAGTTCATGGCTTCCTTGAGTGTGGTGGCTTGGTACAACTCGTCTTTTTCACCGCTGACCATCAGCCAGGTGCCGACATGCTCCGGCAGCACGACGATAGTTTTCTCGTTCAGCAAACCTTGCTCCCGGGCCTTTTGCAGATAAGCGGCGAGCTTGCGATGCAGGCGCTCGGGACTTTGATAATCGGTGGGAAACAGCTCGGGCTGGATGCCCAGCAGGTTACCCCGGTCGGCGGGCTGGCCCTGATCGACGGCTAGGTCGATCCGCAGGTCCGACAGGTAATGACCCACCGGGCGGTCTGCGGCCCACATGGCGTAGGTTGTCAGGGCGGCGAGTAACGCCATGGAGAAAGTCAGGTACAGAAGTTTGCGCATGGGAAAACAGTCAACGGCCGTGTGCAGGGTCGTGGAATTGCTCTGAAAATTGAATTAAGGGTACGGTAATATAAGGGGTTAGAGAGGATTTTTCTTTAGCGCCGAGATTTTTTTGTCGTTGAAATAGGAATTTTAGCCGCGTAGGTCACTGAAGTACGAATTAGGCCCTGTAGAAAAAGTGCCTATGCGAGGCTTATCCCTACCGGACCCAGTTGTTCGGGCATGTGGAGGGAGGTGCGCCATGGCGCAGCGTCGATCTCGATCTCAAGTTCACGATCAATGGTATCCGCAAGTACGAGCAGAGCACCTATTACGGCGGTCGCTGGAAATCTGAGTGCAATAGTTGGATAGACATGCTGGCCGGGCTAAACCTGCGACCAGGGCACAAACGAGTGGCGTGGAACTCGACCTCATCTCCGACATGATCCTTACCCAGCGAATGATCTACGAGTTCCCAACCTAATCACCAAAACCGTTTTGATGATCGGTGATGCCGACATTGCCGACATTGCCGACATTGCCGACATTGCCGCCATCGACAGTGACAATGCATCAACTAAGATCAAGGCGATGATCGGCGATTGCCATGTCCTAGACAAGCAGGCAGGCACTTGATTCCGGGGGGATGTTGATCGAGTTTGCAGGCAAAGGTAATGCCGCGGATGGTAGATTCCGCGCGTTTACAAGGTGCTGCTTGAAGAGCTGAGCCGCATTTAAGACAATAGCCGGTGAAATAAAAGCATAACCCCAAAGGTTGGCACTTCAGGGGTTTATGTTACCGGTGTCCCAGTATGTTTTCAGAGCGGTGTTTCTCAATTATGTCGATTCGCGAAACGTCACTGAAGCTGCAGGACGGCGTCTCGAAAAGGGCTGCGGGAGTGTAGGGCAAGGCGGGCCATAAACCACCATCGATTGTGATGTGCAGGCAGGATTGCTGTTTTTGCCGTACAGGGATTTCGTTCAATGCAACTGAGGTTTACGCCCACCGAGGGTTTGGTGTTGATATTCATAAACAGATGCAAGCAACACCGTTGCTTCGAGACGTAGCCTATCCACCTCTGCAGGCTGCTTTTTTTGCGTATCGTGGTAGCGGCGTAACGTCTGCATCTCAAGCGCCATCAATGGCTCGCCTCCAGTGATCTTGTCGACCAGGCTTGGGTCTTCGCTGCTTTTTCTAGCCCTGCTCAGGGAGTCTCTTTTTCAGCGTAAACGGCTGGCCAAGTCACCTACTTGCCGTACTTCGTCAGGTCAAGTGTTTTTGAGCTTTCATAATCGAGGTAATTATCTATTAATCGCCGGAGCACCGAAATAATCGTCCTTGATGTCCAGGCCGAGGCTACCGTCGATTCTAGCGGTATGAATATCCTCGTTGAACAAATATTGAGTTCGCCGCTCCAGCTTGAGGTACGCCACTGTTTGTAAGATGCAATCTTCACATAGGTGCAGCTCATAGCGCTCCCCATCGTGGGTGCTGTCATAACCCCAATGTGCTCGAAGCGTTGCAAACTGACGCCCGTCACTTCTCACTCGTGTGGAGCATTGGCAAACATCACAAAGGACGTCAGTGACGGCCACCAGTTCGACCCTTCCGGTAATTTTCATCGCTACCTCCCATTACGCAACCGGAGCAAGCATTCACCGTAGGTTCTCCGTCGACCGAAGCGCTGCCCAACGCAGTACCGCGTATAGCTATCATTACGACTAGTAGCATAGAACTCGTGTCCACGGACGACTGTCGGCCAATTCTGTTGAAAAAGAACCTACTCTGTCTGGCCTGCAGCAAAATCTCTCCATCGGCCAGAAGGGAAGCACGCTGTATTATGGGATAGTTAACCCACTGCGTTAACTGTTAAGCTTTCGTAAGATCCAACGTTTAAAGGATCCCAGAACTGTAGGTCCGGTAAAGCCTCACAGGTCGTTCGCGTATGTAGTTAGCGATCGCATTATCTCCCTCTTCTCTTTCGACCACTGCTACGCCACTAATATAGTCCGGGTGGTCGGCTGCCAATGGCTGGATTTTCCCAAGCTCCAGTAGTTCTGAAATGACGGTTACCGATACGTGCTTCGTCGAAGAAAGAAGGTTCAGTGTGGTGTACTTCTTAAAATGTCTGTCGATAATTGTGGCCGCTTCGACAGTAACGTAAGTGTTGTACAACGATACGCTTGGGACAAACCCGGTCTTGATGAATTGCGAGTGTATCAAATGGGTATCGCATCCAGTTGCTGCCTTCACTTCCTGAACCGAGACATATCCTGTACGCCAAGCGATTGCCTCCCGCAGGCTTTTGGTGGTGCAATATGGCCTGCCTGCGCTATTTCGTATTTGCTTCGGCGGTACAACTACAAATTCCAGTATTCCCAAGTTACGAAGGGCTCTAACATCCTTGACGTCGACGTTTAGTTGTCTCGCCGCCTCCCCAAAAGTCACATGGTCGCCGAAATCTCCCGTTGCCTTGATGATAGAAACCGCCTGCCTATCCAAGAGGCTGCGTAGCTCTTCCGAAAGGTGCTTGCGTTGATATACCAACAAACCGCGGGCATAGAGTGTTGTACGTACAACAATGTGCACTAGGCCGTAAAGCAGGTTACGCAATTTTTTGGCGTTTTTTAATCCGCTTCTTCTCGCAATCTCCTCTCTCAAAACGTACTTGTCATTAAAGGCTTTGATTGATTCTAATGTAGTAGCGAGCCCGACGGGAGTGTTGAACTTGAAGCCTTTCAATAGCCCAGTACTAATAAGGCGTCGAATGGTTTGGGGTGTGGTTTGAAGTATTTCCGCAGCGTTCTGGTGGCTCATTAACTCAAATTCGAGTTGTGGTACAGGCGGCTCATCCACCGTTTCCCACTGGATATGCGGGAATGTATATAATGATCTGCAGAGGTCGGGGCATTGGTAAGCCCGTTGCCTCACGGTGGGATCCAGATGTGGGGAGCGAATGCAACGGTGATCACTTCGCAGCAACGCGGCACGTTCCCCCGAGGTGAAAATGAAGTTGAGTTCGCGGGCGCTGAATCTCAATTCTCCGCAGCGGCAGTCTGCGGCATGGCTGTAGGGTTTGGACTGGCAGGTATTGTAAAAGTACTCTTGAGCGAACCTGCTCAACGTGGGGTCCGGACTCAAGAGAAAAGGCGCCAAAAGCGCCCGCCGGTGCAGGCTCGGGAGCTGCCCTTGCAACTTTTCCATTTCAAGAAAAAAAGCTGCCTTATTGCCGGTCGCAATATTGACGCAGCTCGCTATGAGTTGTGAACAAGATTCGGGGGCGCGGCCGAAACGCACAGCTTGAATACTGGCTAACAACAACTGGAAAAATTCCTGGTTTCCTTCGTCCAAAGCGCGGCTGAGTAACTCGCTCGAGCGTTTGCTCGACAAGTTCAAAGGAGCTTGCCGTAAGTCAAATGTGCATGGACAGTGATAGTCGTGTAACCGAAGCCAGTCGATTGGTTCCCTGCATTGGGGGCAGTGCTCGAGATACCGTTCGCCGTGTACCGGACAAGTGTCAGAAAAACGAAAGGCATGCAGACGGTCTAGGAACCCATCACGGGCGCACCCGGGACACAGTGCCAAGCGGTCTCTTAGTACTGCCTGGGGAAAGGCGACTCCGGCAATTTCGACATGGGTGCGCGTTCCATACAGAACGGGGTGGTGGAAGCTGTTTAGAAGGTCCGCCTTCTCATCTGGTTCGAGTAAAGAGTGATTGCTGAGCAACTTGCAGACGGAGGAGTCTTTACATTGGGGATTGACGAAATTGCGCAGCTTGAGATGTGTCCACGCAGAGAAAACGCGCAGCGTCTGAAATCCATTGCCGGTTGCGCAGCGAAATAGCAGAGAAATGACACTTTCCCTAGGTTTGGGTAGGGGGAAAAAGACGAGCTTGTTCATCGTGCATTTTCCTTCTTCTTTTCTTTCCGCTTC
This sequence comes from Pseudomonas azerbaijanoccidentalis, assembly GCF_019145495.1. GTDB lineage: Bacteria > Pseudomonadota > Gammaproteobacteria > Pseudomonadales > Pseudomonadaceae > Aquipseudomonas > Aquipseudomonas azerbaijanoccidentalis. Next base: position 634,094 of record NZ_JAHSTU010000003.1, read on the forward strand.
GCGGCGTCGGCGAGGCTTTTTTTTAAGGCGCTGGTGGACATCTCGAAGGGATTCAAGGTGACCAGTTTCGACGTTTTCACCTGCTTAGCGGCGATGACAAAGTCCGAAAGCAGCAATAGGCGATCGTCGCGCTGCAGCGCATTCGCCAACGCCGCACACAATGTGTTTGCCAAGGCTCTAAAATTCCCCTCCGTCTGCAGGTAGAACGCAAGAACCATTTTTTCATCGGTCACCGGGGGTATATCGTTGAAGCCCATTGTGGTTTTGAGCTCAGTGGCAAAGGCACGAAGTACGCGCGTGTACTCGTTCCAGCCTTCCGGGGTAGCCAATGAGAACGGTCGTAGGCGTGCACGGTAGGGAAAGCGATCCGATAAAGCAGCGCGCTGGTTGATGATCGCTTCACAATCGGGGTCTCCGATCAGAAGGACTGCTTGTTTGAATACATCGGTCAGGATCTTTACGAAATTCGCTGCGTTATTGATGGCAGTATCCGAACCGCTTCGGAACAGGTGCGGCCACTCATCAAGCACGAGAAGTTCGGTTTGGCAACTTTCAAGCACTTTAAAGAGCTGATATTCCAAGGCCTCTTGGGATTGCCGCGGGGGGAGCACGCAGAATTCCCTCAGCAACCGGGTCGTGAGGGCTTTGACCGTTGCGTCCCGAGGCACGCGACAGTAAATGACTGGCTTTATTTCGTGGATACCGTCCTCTAGCTTGATGCTGCTGGCAGCAGGGAACTCTGACATGAGGTGGCTACATAGGCGAGTTTTTCCCGTGCCTGAAAGGCCCAGTAATATTGCCCCGCTGTCCGCTCCCAGGATGCGCGTCGCCTTGATTGAACGGTGGAGTGTGTCCAGCGCCTCGCTGTACAGCGAATGGATCACCGTGAAGCCCTTGAACTGCTTGAGCTTCAGCTCATTATTCGAAATCATCATCGTCTCCTGACCTGAGTGAATAGGTCGAGAAGTCGCTGCTGTCTAACGACTCCGGCCCGGGCAGCACCGAGCTGTCTTCCTGCGCTATGCATTCGGGGTGGGCCTTGGAATGTTTGGCAGTCGCTTTACCCTTGTGTGATTGTTTGCAGGCTTCGATGTATTCGTTGAGCGCGTACAGTTTGATGCATGCAATATCGCCATCGAATCGGCGCTTTTCAGCGTTGAGTTGTTCCACCACGAGTTCATGCTCGCTGAGGGACAGGCCATTCTGGTAGTCAGGCCGGGTTGCAATGGCTGGGTGCCAATCCTGTGGCGTATTTGGGTGCGCGACCCAAACGGTTCCCAGGTCACAGGGGTTGAAATAAACAAGGGCTTGTTGCTTGGGTGCGAGCCGTTGGCGAACTTCGGGTAGTCCAGGGCCAAACCAGGTCAAATGCGACTTCGTCACACGGCCGCCGTCGATCCTCAGCCGCCAGACGCTCAGGCATCGCTGGTTTAACTCCTCTTCGCTGTACCGCTCGGCCGGCGGGGCGAGGGCGCTAAGCTGCGCTTTTTTCTCCGCAGGACTGGTGTGCAGTTCGTCGTGGCGGGTGGCATGGTAAGCGTCCAGCCACTGGGCAAAGGCGTTACGAAACTGCTCCAAGGTAAGGCAGGCGCGCAATATCGATGGGTAGTCACCGCGCTCGCGTGGTGAGCTTTTGGTGGTGCCCGGCAGGTTGTGACAAAAGCCGGTGTTCACCGTGCCGAAAAAACGCTCCATTATAGCTTTGGCGTCGGGATCACCGACGGGCACGTAATCGGGGTCGATGCCCAACGACTCGAACGTAGTAATGGCCCAGGTGTTGAGAACCTCCGAACCACGGTCCGTCACGATTCCGGCCATTTTGCCGTTTTTGACGATGGCACGGATGGTGGCGCGCATCATCTTCTCCGCGCAGGGTGCCCCGAAGGCAATATCCCAGCCGGAACACTCCCGATCGGCGGGGACTAAATGCGCAGACAAGATGGGGCGACCGGCGGGGTCGCCGGTGGAGTCTACGAGTATTACGTCCATTTCCTGGCTGTCGAACAGGGTGCAGGCGTAGGGATCATCGTCAACATACAGGTGACCGCTGAACTTGTTTAGCCGTTTAGCGGCTTTGGCCCCTTCACGCTCTCGCGCGACATAGTAGCGGTCCATGCACAACACCCGGCGCCGGAAGGTAGCGTATGACGGCATGCTGATGGGGGGCGCATCGAAGTGATGGCGCTCTTGGTTTTCCTTGGCAATGTGCCCTCTGAGCAGTTTGTAGGCGTGCATAAGCGACGGCCGCTCACGCCGGAGGTACACCGTCTTGATGTAATGCCGAATGAGCTCCTCGGTGGTTTCGGCCATCCGTTTTCGACGCGCGCGCAACGGCTTCCTTAGCAGCGCCAGCGGGTTATGGTTGCTGCGTAGGTAGCGTTGTTTCCACTGCCATAAGGTGGTGACGCCCGGTGGGTGTTCATCGCCAATTTTCGCCGCGACTTGGCGAATCATGGCCTTCGCTGCGATGCGCGGTAGCCTGCCACCCAGTTGCTGCAAGTTCGCCTGGACGTAGGCCAGGCGGTGTTGAAACTTGCTCCGCTGGGCACCGGTCAGGGACGTCAGCTGCGCCGCCGGACTGATGTCGATAGCTGCGCGTTGATGCAGTACCAACTGGCCGCGTTGTTCCAAGGAGGCAAACAAGTTGTGATCGAGAAAGCGCCGGTACTTGTGAATCAACGAGCACATGGCGATGTATCCAGCGTTAATGCTGATGATCTCGTAGACCTGGCTGTCGAGTTTGTATTGCGCGCCGACTTTAGGTTCACTGATGTGCATGGCCGCCTCCCACAATGGGCGTGTTTATGGTCAAGCGTTGGTTCAGATCAAAACTCAGCTGCCGATCAAACAACGCTTTGTAGAGTGCCCGTTCGCGAACCTCGGAGGGATGAGCGAGCAGCTCCCGCAGGGTCACCGGGTAGGACAGGGTCGGTAACAGCCGCAGGCAGCCGCCATACTCATCGGCGCTCACGTTGAAGGAGTGGAAATACAAAAATTTCAGATTTCTTAAGCGCGACGGCGGGCGGATGCTGGCGAGATCGGCCCGTGCCAGGTAACTGTTGGTTTCGCTCAGCTGCTGCTGGGCGGCGCGCAGCTTAGCCTTCCACAGCTTGGACATTTGCGAGAAGTCGACTTTGACCTCGGTGTAGTAATGCTCCTCCGAGGTCTCCACCAGAAAGTCGGGATGGTAGCGATGCAACCGCCCATCAATACGCAGCTCCAGCTCTCCGGGCTGGCTGCAATATCGGACGACCGCCGGGTCGTACTCCAGATGAATACAGTAGTCAGCTTCAAGCGTACTGTGGCAGACGACTTGTCCATGGATTTTGCGAGAAGGGAAGAACAACAGGTGCTTGCCGAAGGCGGCATTGACGGCTGGCCTGTGCAGCGCTGTTTGGTGGTCCATCGCGTACCTCCATCGAGAGTGGCTGCCTTCGCTTCTGGTACAACCGTGCGCGGCAGGTCCCGGCTAATGGGGTGTTGCGTCCCGACGTTGCGGGTCATGGCGTGTTTCCATGACAGAAAACCTATCGAAGCTCAGGTGACGACTTTTTAAACTTAAATAAGAGGGCCTACTCATGCTCTCGGCAGATAAAGGTACAACCGTCGCAACTGCGTCCCGCAGCACATTCCTTGGGCGTGCCGTGATGCGATCGAGTAGAGTCAGCTCCAGTACGCCGACCATTGCTGTGTGCCAGGTAAAGTGCATACTCTGCCGGTGCTTATCACCATGCTTGTTTCGAACTTCATGTAGCATCATTGGCCGGGACGGGAAGGTGTTCTTGTTCAACAGGATCAGAGGTGAGCGCGACTGTCATCAGCATGACTTGTAGTCGTTGCCATCTTCGTCGCCCGATGTGCGATCCATATAACACCGTATGCAATTGCTGCTGAGGCCCGTAGACGTCGCAGCAAGTACTGCTTTTGTCGTCCCTATTAGTCATATCCGTCTCCCGGTGTGTAGTGCTTCTCGACCTGAGGGTCGTGTTCCAACCAGATGCAGTAGACGGACTCCAGCACCGCCTCGCACTCCATCGAGCGGCCATTTTCAGCGATAGAACGTCTATGATGAATTTTTGGCGACGCCATGGAAGGGATCGCTGTGCCGGTCCGTCTTCGAGTTTCATTTCACCGGATGTAATGATCATCTTTCAAACTCCTGCCTCGCTGCGGATCGTTCTGCCGATGGGCGCGTTTACAATCTTGGAGATGAAGGTTATTAAGCCATTCTCGGTTCCGGTTACGAGGGGAGAGCGGGCTTACTTGACGATTGAATGTCTTGGCGGCGGGCTGATGTAACGAGGTGCGATTGTGAAAGAACTGAAACCAGTACGTGAGTAGCTTACGTAGCGAAGCTAAAGTCGAAGAAACTCTCGCAGACCGGTCCGTATTGCTTGTCTTTAACTCTTCTACTTCAGATCGATTCATTTCTCTAAAAAACCGTTCAACATGTACCTTCTGCAGGTAATGCATTGAGTTGCGGAATTGCACATCCACACCGTAACGTTTCAGCGGATCACCGATTATCCTAATCTCCAGCCCGGCGTCCAAGATGTAGCTGGGGCCGCGATTGCCAAAATGCCTTTCGATGATGCTCAAAGTGTGGAAAGCCCGTAGCAAAGGTGGAGAGGTCACTGAACGGAACGCCAGCTTCCGGCTCAGTCTATTTCTAGAAGCAGTATGAATTGCCACAGAAAGGTCAGCGGAGGCTTTGTTGTTCTTGAAACGCAGCAACTGCGTGTCGCTAGTGATCACGCCCTCGCCAAGGATGGTGTGATCACAAAGGTGAAAATCATGGATCGTGTTCATTGCAGGCACTCCCGTATACGTGAGGAGGACGGTTGTTTTCCTGAAGGTTACGAATCAGCCATTCCTACGAGCCTTAGAGCTCATCGTTATATATTGTAGAAATGTAGTTATTACCTAATAAGGTCGGTGGTAAGTCCGATATATATTGAGCTTTTTTACCGAAAAATTGGGTTCGGCTTGAAGGTCATAAACTATTCTTAAGATGGCTCTAGAATCGCACTTCGTGAGGGAAAAAGTTTGTGCATGCTTTCAGTAAACGCTCCGGGCGTGTGGGGACTCGGGAGTTTTAGGTCACTAAATTAAGCTGGACTTAACTCGTCCAGTGGAATGTCGGAGGGTGTGACATGCGCCATCCATTTCTTCGTGAGATCCAGAAACTCAAGGCGATGGTCTTTGGCTATACGCTTTTTTCCATCGCTGGATATGAGTCGAACCGTGACTTTGCCATGTGGTGTGATCGCTGGTGGCGAGCGCGACATCCCTATCTATCGGCCCGATCCAAACCCAACAGCAAGTGGTTTGATCTATTGAAAGGAGCCTGGCCACGCGACCCATGGCGCCGTGACCTGAAGAAAGACTTTCCCGCATTGAGGGTCGTTGAGGACAATCCGCTATGGACGGTACTTGCCTGGGAGGACTCCGATACGGCAGACATGTTCATTCAGCGGGTGCGTATGAACGGCTTGCCGCTTTTTCCTTTCAGCGAAAAGGGTATGGAGGCCCTTTGCGGTTGCCCCGATTGGACACGGCTGGCTTACCTGGTTGCGCTGTTGCGCACGCGCGATATGCAATACCTGATCCACCGGTTATGGCTGCGCAAGAATTTTTCCTGTTATGTAAAGCTCGTGTGTTTGACGACGCCGTGCTGTGCCTGTAGCTCAGAACTCTATAGACGGTTGCATGAGCTCTATCTTCTCGGCCAGCTTGGTAAAGTGGACCGCTGGCCGATGAACCTGCAAGCCTTCAACGAAGCATTGGAGCGACACAAACTGTTGTGGGGCATTCTGGAAAGAAAAAACTGGTTACATGAATGGGACGCCTTTGGTGTGACGATGCTCTGGCATGTAATGGCAGATCTTCAGTTAATTACTTCGCGATTGGATCAAGGCCCAAACGATTGTCCGCGAGGGATTTTGCAGCGTGTGCGCTCAACTCTCACAAAACACAGTGAAACTTTAATTAAGCTGATTGATTGACGCCGGGGCTGACTCGACAATGTTGCGCTATCTGCCTGACGATGCGGAGACAGCTTACTGGCCAAACACCGCCTAGGCAGTCGGAGTCATTTGACGCAAAAGCGTTTGCAGTGTCTCAATTTGCCGTGCTTGCTCGCGCAACTGCTGACGATGTTCGCGATGGCGCAGCAAGTACGGATTGAACCGCTCTCGTAATACGGTATGCTCAGTCTTCAATAGTTGCAGCTGTGTAGCCAAGGCGTCGTGGGCCTGCTGGGTGCTGCGTAGGGTCTGGGTTTGTTGACGCAACTCCGCCTGCAGTGCCCGATGCTCATTGAGCAAGCGTTCCTGCTCGCGATACACCTGGACCAGCTCTTCCTGTTTAGCCAGTTGCACGTTCTGCAAGGACCGCAGTTCCTGACGTAACTGATTGGTCTGCTCGTCGTGTCGACGCAGCTCTTGCCCGCGCTGGCTCAGTTGTTCCTGTCGATAGTGCTCAAGTCCCTCCCGAGCATGCTGATGTTTGTCCTCCAGTGATTGCAGCTGCTGAGCCCGTTCTTCGAGGATCTGTTGCTGGCCCGCCACTAACTGTCGCAATTGCTGGCGTTCACCCTCACTGTCTTGTAGCTGTTCGCGCAGCATACGTTCGCACAGCCGCTGCTGTTCCAATTCGCCAGTCAGGTGGGTGACGCTGGTTAGCGATTGCTCCAACCGCTCGCGTAGCTGAGCGCGTTCCTGCGCATAGCTGGCCTGCTGCCGCTCAAGCTGCTTTTGTTCGTCGGCTACGGCTTCTCGCGCCTCCTGCTTCAGTTGCTCGGCTAGACTGCTCACGAAGGTACTCAGTTTTTCACTGAGGGTGGGCGGCGACGCGTGGTTGGCGGCCAGGCTGCCGCTAAGTTCTTTCAGGTAGCGCTGGATCGTACTCTTTGAACCGGTATTACCCAGCTCAACGCGGACCAGATCTATGCTTGGATGCAGTCCACGGCCGATCAAGGCGTCACGTGCAGCGTGCACCAGGGCTTTGTTGATACCGCCACGGGCCATGTCAGGAGCTCCTGTAGGATTCCCGGATCTTATGCAGTATGACGCATGCCATTTGACTTGCCTGGTTAATGATCAGGACGACAGTCTGTTTATTCCGCACTGGAACGAGCCCTCAGGGCGAGGAGGGTAGGGGATGACCACTGCCGCGGAGCGGTATCTGCAGGCGGCGCGCCGGGAAAGCACTACGCGCCGCTACCAGCAGGCCGTGGCGCATTATGAGGTGGGTTGGGGTGGATTTCTCCCAGCCTCAAGTGACAGCATTGTGCGTTACCTCGCCGAGCACGCTGACGCCCTGTCGATCAGCACCTTGCGCGGTAACTTGGCAGCCCTGGCGCGTTGGCATCTGAACCACGGCTTTGTCGACCCAACCAAAGCGCCGCAGGTACGGGACGTGTTGCGCGGCATTCAGGCGCTGCACCCGCGGCAGGTGCGGCAGGCCGAACCGTTGCAACTGCGCGAGCTGGAGCAGTGCGTGGCCACGTTACAAGTCGAGGCAGCGTCGGTGGAGCAGGTCGTGCGTCTGCGCGCCAGCCGCGACCGGGCCTTGTTGTTGCTGGGCTTTTGGCGCGCCTTTCGCAGCGACGATTTGTGCCGTCTGCGCATTGAAACTAATCAACTCGTACCCGGCGAAGGGCTGACCCTATTTCTCTCCAGTTGCAAAACCGACCGTGAGCATCAGGGTCGTACTGTCAGTGTGCCGGCGTTGAAACGCCTGTGCCCGGTGCAGGCGTATGAGGAGTGGCTTAGCCTCAGTCAACTGCAGGAAGGACCGGTATTTTGCAGCATCGACCGCTGGGGCCATCTGTCCAGCGAGGCCCTACACCCATACAGCGTGGCACGGGTGGTGCGCCGGGCTCTGACGCGTGCAGGCGTCACAGGCGAGCGCTACAGCGGCCATTCGCTGCGCCGCGGTTTTGCCACCTGGGCCACACGCAATCAATGGAGCCCCAAAGCCTTGATGGAATATGTCGGCTGGCGCGATGTGCACAGCGCCCTGCGTTATGTAGACGCCGGTGAAGCCTTTGGTGACTGGCGGCGCGAACCTGGCGGGTCAAAATGACTATGTGGAGACGATTTCGTACTGAGTTACGGCCTATGTTATTACAGCTGTACAAGATGACTGATTGGCGCTTGAAATGAGCGATTTAACAGGTTTGAGAAAGCAAGATTCTCAAACCCCAGGGCGTTTTTGGCACACAGAGGCGCGATCGACGGTACGCCGAGGAAGAGAGAGGGGGTGATCACGACAATCCAAGGCGGATCCGAATGATTGTGACGATGTGCTATCTAGTTTTGGGTGTACGCTTTGAGTGGTTGATGGTACAAAAAACTTTTTCGGCACGAATCAGGCTCAGCGCGGCTAGACCGTGCACGGTTCGTGAAAGGAGGACACCATGACGATGCCGAGCGAGCGCACACGAGCGTTCATCCAGACTCGAGAATTTTTAGTGGAGCTTGCAGCAGATTCTGCGCTTTCAGAATCCATTCGCCGTCAGGCCCGTCAGCTGTTACGGCATTATCCCCTTGCAAACGAGATCCTCTTGGCCGGGCAGCTCGAAGAGCGAAGGGTCGACCGACTGACCGAACCCTTCCTGTGCTCAAGTGTCGAGTAACCGCCAATACTAACCATGATCGGTGAAAGGCCATTACCCAGAACTAGTACTGCATAAAGGGTAAACGGCTTCAGCATTTGTCGAGGTCCCGTGTTACGGGATGACCTGAACGATCAATAGCCGTTTCGGTGAGACCGGAGATGTCTAGAAGCAACCCGTCGCATGAAAGAGCAGGAACGTGATGTAACCGAATACTTCGACGGCCAGCTTCTCGAAGCTATATAGCGTGTGCAATCAGGTCAGTAATTCATTCCATCGGGCGATGTGCGTTTGACAGGAATGGCAGCTTTGTATCGTTTTTCACCCGTCGCGACAGGCAGAAAACGGCCGATTCTGTTGAAAAAGTCGGATTTTCAGATCACCTGAACTCAGGCACGGCCACCACCAGAGAACCTACTCACCACATTGAGTGGTTTCTCGGCCCTTCGTTGACCATTGTTGCTTTGTTATTGGGTTAATTTGAGGTTTTTGGCTTAGTGCAGGCGCACCTATACCGGGGCAGGCGGCCCTTGAGATGTAAGTTTGGCCAGTCGACGCAGGCTCTGTACCGCAGCCGCCAGCGTGAACTCATCGGTCGCGCCACTCATGCCCCGTAGTCGCAAGCGATCCATTTTCAGGATGCGCTTGAGGTGGGCAAACAACATTTCGACCTTCTTACGTTCGTGGCGAGAGCGCACGTACTCCGGCGTCGCCGCGATGCGTCGAGAGACATCACGAGCGGCTTCATGAACGCTGCGAGCGATCTTGCGAAACGACGTGTTCGGGCAGCACTTGGCTTTCATCGGACACGTCGCGCAGTCAGTCTGTCTAGATCGGAAGATGATGGTGTTGGCTTTGGTGACGTGCGAACGCTCGTTCTTGAAGGCTCGCCATTCGCTACGTAATGCATTGCCAGCCGGGCAGCAGTATTCCTCAGTCTCTTCATTCCAGCGGAAATCGTTGCTCGAAAACTGTCGTTCTTGCGTTCGGTTTTGTCCCACACCGGCACATGCGGCTCGATGTCTTTTTCCTCCACCATCCAGGCCAGCATCGGCGCGGTGCCGTAAGCAGTGTCGCCAATGAGGCGTTCCGGCTTGATGTCGAACTGCGCTTCGACCCGATCGATCATCGTCTTGGTGCTCTCGACTTCTGCGGTTCGATGAGCCGGTGTGGGTTCCACATCCATGATCACGCCGTGCTCGGTATCGATCAGATAATTCGTGGAGTAAGCGTAGAACGCTGGGCCACCTGGAGCTGCGGTCCAGCGGGCTTGAGGATCAGTCAGCGATAGACGCTTCGGTAGCGTTTCGGCCAGAGCCTCTTCATCGAGTGCCTCAAGATACTCACGCACGGCGCGGGTGCTCAGGGCCGGATCGCTCCAGTTGACCGGTTCATCACCCGGTACACCGCGCTGCCGGCTGGCATCCGCTTTGATGATGCTGGCGTCCACGGCAAAGCCTTCGCCCTTGACCAGGCCGGCGTCCATGCAACGACGCAGCACTTCATTGAACAGCCAGCGAAACAGATCGCTGTCCCGAAAGCGGCCGTGTCGGTTTTTGGAAAAGGTCGAGTGATTGGGGACTTCATCTTCAAGGCTCAATCGGCAGAACCAGCGATACGCCAAGTTCAAATGGGCCTCTTCGCACAACCGCCGCTCTGAGCGAATGCCGTAGCAATAGCCCACGATCAACATGCGGATCATCAATTCAGGATCAATCGACGGGCGCCCAATCGGGCTGTAGAAGTCGGCGAGGTGATGGCGCAAATCGCTCAGATCGAGACACCGATCAATGCTGCGCAGAAGGTGATTGGCGGGGATGTGATCTTCAAGGTTGAACGAGTAAAACAGTCGCTCCTGCCCACTCGATAACTGTCCCATCATGCAGTGTGATCCCCCGCCGGCCAATGAAGCAATTTTGCCGCAGGCGAGACAGGGGAGCTACTTTTTCAACAGAATCGGCCATTAGCGGACGCTGCCCATTCCTAGCACTCAGCCGTAAAAAAAGTAAACGTCCAAGCGCTTACTTTTTTGGTCCGCGAGGAAACGGCACTGAAGCCCTCATCGGATCAGCTCCTCACCTCAGGCGGGTCAGCTTTAAACCAACGCGGCCATGAGCTGTGCTGACGACTGCTTTGGTCAGTTAATACGGTCAGTGGATGAGCTTCGCAGCTGTAACCTGGTGACAGATGCTACTTCGTAAGCCTGACGTGAGGTATGTCCGTTCTGGGCACCGCAGCATTATGCTTTCAGCGGACAGTTGGCGCAGTGGTTTCCCCAGTCCGCATTTCTTGATTGGAGCAGCCCAAAAATGGCTGCAACAAATTTAACGACCAAAATGGTAGAAATAGAACCGATTTGGTGTATTATCGACCTCCTACAAATTGATTCACCTGAGACAGGTACGTCAAAGTGCGCGCCCCGTGACTCTTTGTACCTGTAAAAATGGAGGCCGCATGCGCTTTAGGTCATTAGTCGCTTCACTAACGTTGAGTACAGCTTTACTACTTACCAGTTGTCTGTCGGTTTTTGGCAGTGAGGAGGAGGTACAGCGTAACGTAGGGCAGTATTACATCCAAAGTGGGTACATTTATGGATCAAAAATGTCGGGGAAGTATTATATACATAACCGATACATATACGGTCCAAAACGCGGTGGCGTTTATTATCTGCAATTAGGTTACGATCCGAAAAAGTTTGGACCTTTTTATATATTGGGTCCTAAGAAGGATGGCCAGTTCTATATTCAGGGGGGGTATATTTTTGGGCCGCCAGGGGATTTGCCGTGGTTGGAGGACGACAGTGATGCTACCTCAGTAGAAGAGCGCGCTAGCATCGGCCGTAAGCTTAAAGTGTTTTTCTAGCTTCGCTTATTTAGATAAAACCACCTAGCATTGTTACCCGTTTTATTGTTGAGCGGAATATGTTTTCGTTTTTTCTTTTATTATAGGACCCGAGGACAACTTGTTTTTCCACGTTAAATGGTCACCAGATTTACAATCTTTGGATCTGTGAATAAAAAACGATCCTTCAACGTTACCGGGAAAGCCAGGCTTTCTGACGTCTGACCTGTTTTTTTACTCGTCGATTATAAATAAGGAGATAGCTTTGAGTTATTTTCGAAACGCCTTTTCAATTATAAAGCAGCACTGTAAGGTATTCCTCGCTCTTAATTTTGCCTTCTACGGGACTTTTGCGCTCAGTTTCTTCGTTACGATGATCAATCCTGAACTACAAGGTTATGTAAAACCGGAAATCGATCAGGCCTATAATCAACCGGGACTGCTAAGAATGGCCGCTTCCGCCTTCGGAAGCCAAAATTTATTGATTGCAATCAGTCTCACCTTTTTCCTCAATTTAGCCGTAACACTGGGTATGACCACTCTGCCATCCTTTATCATCCCGTTTGTGGGAATTCTTGCCGTCTTCCACCGTGCTGCACTATGGGGCGTAATGTTTGCTCCCGTCGGTCCAAATTCCGCGATTTTGATTCCTCATTCGTTGACCCTTTTGATTGAGGGGCAGGCCTACGTCCTGGCCGCATTTGCAGCGTACGTTCAAGGTCGGATGCTTTTTTGGCCGAGACGATACGGGCTCGATTCACACCTGGAGGGGTACAAGGCTGGTTACCTTTCAACCTATGGCCTTTACTCGCTGGTGGTTTTGATGCTTTTGATTGGAGCTTTCTACGAAGGCATTGAGGTTATTTATTTTATGCCGTTCTTCCTTAATCCCTAAGAAAATCGCAAGATGGGCAGCATCTTCCTAGAATCTATAGCTCAAAATAATGCCCAGACCGACCAAAATTGAGATTGACGCCGAGATCATTGATAGAGCCGCTGGGCTTTTTTCCAAGCATGGTTTCGAAAATACCTCCCTTCAGCAGATCGCAAATGCCGTCAACTACTCCAAAGCCGGCCTGCTTCACCACTACCCGAGCAAGAAGGCGATCTATGAGAAAGTCCTTAGTACAAGTATCGAACAACTGAAGTCGCTTCTCGCCAGCGTCGAAGACATTCCTGTAGGCATTGAACGCGATCGGGCTGTCGTCGAGGCGACGATCCAGCACACGCTCGATTGGCCTGGAATGGCAGCATTTGGAAATCGCCTCGCTGAAAATGAGCAGAATGTCGAGCCTATTCTGACTGAGATGGGCTTAATCATGTACGCGGCACTAGGTATCGATCTGGCGACTGTAGATTTAGAGAGAATCATTCGAGTAACGAGCGCATTTTCTGGCCTTGGGGTTACAGCGGCACTTTCTGCACGTTTAGATCTCAAACGGGAGTGGCGCAGTTATATTGCTCAGATAGCAATGGAAGCGCTCGGTCATAGGTAAATGAGCCTTTATAATCAAGTTATAGATGGCTTGAAAAACTGACTCGGTTAGTATTTTTTACTCATTCTTCATACCATTAGGAGTATCCAATGTCCAAGCTGGCACAATTTCGCCAACTCGAAAAGCATTTAACTGAACAGCTCCTGGTACTCGAATCCTTGAAGGGTGACGCTGATCTGAAAAAAGAAATAGAGTTTGAGACTAAGCTTCGTGACTTGCTAGCAAATTATGGCTATAGCTTAAAAGACATCATCAATCTTCTGGACCCGCAGAGAACTCGTAGCGCTGGAGCTATCGTAGCCAAAGCTGGCTTGCGTAGACGCCGCCAAGTAAGGGTGTATAGGAATCCTCACACAGGTGAACGTGTCGAAACTAAAAGCGAAAATAACAAAACTCTCAAAGAGTGGAAGACTAGACACGGCGCCGATACCGTGGAGTCGTGGCTAAAAAAATAAAGCTTATATAGTACAGAAGGCCCCGCGGGGCCTTTTTTATTGATAAAAACTCAGCGCTACTTGTGCCGTATCGTGATTGGTCGGCCGAATTCGCAACTGTTGGAGTAAGAATTTTACGCCATGACGGATAGCGGAGGCGGCAATATTTTCACAATTTAAAAACCGCCTGGTCGGAGTACTGTGGTGGAGCGCCAGGCGCGGGTTCCGTCCAAATCGGTCTAATTAGTTGTCTTTGTTTCTGTCGATGGCGGTTCTTCTCAACCCGCAAAAATGACACGTCGGCTCCTACCAATTTGCGAACCGAAATGTAGCCCCCAAAATCTCCGACCCTTACGATAGGGCGCTATCTTAACCCTGCCTGTATAGGGCGGACACCGAGCTTTGTATGTGTACTAGGTACTTGTGAGTTCGCCACATCGCCGCCTGGCTATAGGCTGCGAAGTGGCGACTTTTGCGTTGTATGTCGGAACCGGGTGCCGCGGAAATTTCCCCAAAAGAGATATCCGTACTGAGACACCTACACTCATTACCGTCTGGATTTTTGAGACCAGATCAGTTCAGTGGATCGGCTCAGCGGCTCAGAGCCTGCGCATACTTGCCGCAGGCGCCGACGTCTCCGTCGTATGAGCCATGTCTAATGACTTCTTGGCTATCGACCTCTATCTCGATCTTGCAGGTAGCCTTCGTCTGCACAGTTGTGCCGCCAACGGAGGTGCCGGTGTAACGGGTTTTGCCGGGGCCGTCAGGAATACTCCCTGTTGTGAAGTTACTCGTCGGCTGGTAGGTCGAAACGAGCTGCGAAGTCGTCCAGGTGTAGACGTGACGACCGGCAAGTGTTCGTTCGTTGCTCGGCACGCCAAGCCTGTCTATAGCCGCAGAAAGCGGCTGTCCCCGAATGCGCTCGAAGCCACTATTCAACTGATCAGTAACGCAAGCCGTAAGCAGTAAAAGCGAGAAAAGTACAAAAATTGCCTTCACAGTTTTGATTCTCCAGTGTTCGTCAAGGTAGGTGTACGCGAGCGATTCGGCACACACGGGCGAATATAAACCATATTGGTAGATATAAAACCATAATGGTTTGATTCGTGACGAAAAGAAGGCTTGCTCGTTCTTTCGGCTCTGTTCGCCGTGATTGGATAGGGCCGTCCGTAAGTGCGGAAACATCAAAAAGTATGACAATTTCTGAAGGCAGCGATTCTCATGCATCAGCTAACAGCGATTCAGGAAGTACCCCTTCCTGACCAAAACCCTGCCGAGGGTGAGCACTGAGATGAGCCTTCATGTGCTCGCCTACAACCTCAAACGAATGATGACCATCTTCGGCATCGCAGGACTGTTTGAGGCGATCAGGGCGTGAATCCAGCCACTTGGTTCGCCCTTTAGTCGCCGTTTGGGCCGCGTAAGCGGCCCAAACGGCATTACGAACGTCTATGTAGCTGACTAAGGTAATTCGCGCTTCCGCCCGATGATTTCATAGGCAATCCTCGCGCCTCTCAGTTTCCGACGTATTTAGCGCGTTTTCACACAGCCTGGGTCGTACTCTGCCGATCATGTCCACGAGCAAATGGGTGGGCAAATCCCATGCTATTACCCATTCCCCATGCAGTGTGTAAGCAAAATTGCTCAAGCAAGAGCCCGGCTAGAAAGTCGGCTTCCATGGCAGCCCCCAGCCAACGCCAGATCCTTTCAACCGCTATCCCCCTTTGGTACCAACAAACGACTGTTAAACGATACCCTCCGGACGGACGGCGCAAGGCATCATTAAAATAGACTTAAGCGTTTGATGATGCCTTGATACACTGATACCACCTTAAGCGATACCAGTGGAGTCACCCGCCATGTCCCGCACCTTCCTTTATTGCCGCGTCAGCACATCCGGCCAGTTCACAGAAAACCAAGTGCAAGAAGTGAAGTCTGCTGGCTTCGACGTGCAGGCGAGCCGGGTAGTAGAGGAAACAATCTCAGGTAGCATCACTGCAAAGGAACGCCCCGGCTTCCAGAAGCTGCTGGAGCGGATGGAGTCAGGTGACGTCCTGATCGTGACCAAACTGGACAGGCTTGGCCGTAACGCGATGGATGTACGCCTAACGGTTGAACACTTGGCATCTGCTGGCATCCGTGTTCACTGTCTCGCACTTGGCGGTGTGGACCTCACCAGTGCAGCAGGCAAAATGACCATGCAAGTTCTCGGTGCCGTCGCGGAGTTTGAGCGTGACTTGCTGATCGAGCGTACTCAACAGGGCTTGATTCGTGCTAAGGCGGAAGGGAAGAAGCTGGGAAGACCAGAGGCGACTGGCACTACAAAAGCAGTGTTTCATCACAAGGCATTGAATATGACGCAGGCAGAGGTAGCAGCTGTCCTGAAGATCGGCATCGCTACAGTCAAACGACACTGGAACAAGGCCTGACCCACTCTGTACGCCCCGCCAAGTTTGGGGCTTTTCTATGGCCTGCGATATTTTGAATTCGTAGCCTATGGTATCGAGGTGGCACGGAAATGGCTCTTAAGCCCGACCCACACGGTGCTGGAAATCCCCGGTCTGCCACATTCCCTACCCTGATATTTCGCCACAGACTCACGAGTGAAGTCCTATCCAGGGCAGGTACAGATTTTGAAAAACGTCGGTATCAGCGGATATCCAAAGGGATGTTTACGACCGACAGAGAACGGCCGATTCTGTTGAAAAAGTAGCTCCCTTGTCTGGCCTGCGGCAAAATCTCGGCATTGGTCAGCAGGGAAGCACGCAGCATGATGGGACAGTTATCGAGTGGGCAGGAGCGGCTGTTTTACTCGTTCAACCTTGAAGATCACATTCCAGCCAATCACCTTTTGCGCAGCATTGATCGGTGTCTCGATCTGAGCGACCTGCGCCATTACCTAGCCGACTTCTACAGCCCAATTGGGCGTCCTTCGATTGATCCTGAGCTGATGATCCGCATGCTGATCGTGGGCTATTGCTACGGCATTCGCTCAGAACGGCGGCTGTGCGAAGAAACCCATCTGAACTTGGCGTATCGCTGGTTCTGCCGGTTGAGCCTTGAAGACGAAGTCCCTAATCACTCGACCTTTTCCAAGAATCGGCACGGCCGTTTTCGGGGCAGCGATCTGTTTCGCTGGTTGTTCAATGAGGTGTTGCGCCGCTGCATGGACGCGGGGTTGGTCAAGGGCGAAGGCTTCGCCGTGGACGCCAGCATCATCAAAGCGGATGCGAGTCGGCAGCGCGGCGTACCGGATGATGAACAGGTCAACTGGAGCGATCCGGCCCTGAGCACCCGCGCCGTGCGTGAGTACCTTGAAGCCCTCGATGAAGAGGCTTTGGCCGAAACGCTACCGAAGCGTTTATCACTGACTGATCCTCAGGCTCGCTGGACAGCTGCTCCAGGCGGCCCAGCGTTCTACGCTTACTCCACGAATTATCTGATCGATACCGAGCACGGCGTGATCTTGGACGTGGAATCCACACCGGCTCATCGAACCGCAGAAGTCGAGAGCACCAAGACGATGATCGATCGGGTCGAAGCGCAGTTCGACATCAAGCCGGAACGCCTCATTGGCGACACCGCTTACGGTACAGCGCCGATGCTGGCCTGGATGGTGGAGGAAAAAGACATCGAACCGCATGTGCCGGTATGGGACAAAACCGAGCGCAAGAACGACAGCTTTTCGAGTAACGATTTCCACTGGAATGAAGAGGCTGAGGAATACCGCTGCCCAGCCGGCAACGTATTACGCAGCGAATGGCGAGCTTTCAAGAACGAGCGTTCGCACGTCACCAAAGCCAACACCATCATCTTCCGATCCCGGCAGACCGACTGCGCTACGTGTCCGATGAAAGCCAAGTGCTGCCCGAACACAGCGTTCCGCAAGATCGCTCGCAGCGTCCATGAAGCCGCTCGCGATGTGGCTCGGCGCATTGCAGCAACGCCGGCATATCAGCGCTCTCGCCACGAACGTAAAAAGGTCGAAATGTTGTTTGCCCACCTCAAGCGCATCCTGAAACTGGATCGCTTGCGACTACGTGGCATGAGTGGCGCGTCCGATGAGTTCACGCTGGCGGCCGCGGTGCAGAACCTGCGACGGCTGGCCAAATTTTCATCTCAAGGGCCACCGGTCACGGGATAGGTGCGCCCGCACCAAGTAAAAAACCTCAAATTAACCCAATAACAGAGCAGCAAAGGTCAACGAAGGGCCGAAAAACCACTCTATGTGGTGAGTAGATTCTCCGGTGGTGGTCGTGCCTGAGTTCAGGCCATTTGAAAATCCGACTTTTTCAACAGAATCGGCCAAAAGCGGTCATTGGCGAACAGTCGCACTTGGGTATGGGCTGGTATCCAGTAAACAGCCTTTGTTAGGCACGACCGCCATAAGCGTACCGTCTCCCATCACTTCGGCACTGGTCGAATACCGATGTTCGGAGTCAAAGAAATGTTTCGATGAAAGAGTTGGCGGCGCAGGTAAGTTTCACCTCAAAAAACAACTGGCGAAGAGTGACCAGGCACCGTCGGCGCCTACAACAAGGTCAGCAGTTGCGGTTGAACCGTCAGAGAACGCCTGGCTGTGCAGTTCACCGCCGAGCGAGGAAACAGCAGTCAGCTTGTGACCCCAGCGAATGGCGTCGGCGGGCAGGGATTCCAGCGGGATTCTGCGCCGTTCGCCCCGCTCTACCTCCGGGCGACCATCGTCATCGGTGGTTGGCTAATCGAGTAGGATCTTTCCGTCCTTGTCACAGATTCGATTGCCATCGGTACCGACGATGATGGTCTCTAGAAACCTCTCGAACAACCCGGCCGCCTTGAGCGCGAGCTGATCGCTGTCTTCATGGATCTCAAGCAGGCCGCCTTGCGCACGTGAGCTGGCCGAGGTTTCCGCCTCGTAAACCGTTACCGCGATGCCGTGGAAATGAAGCACCCTGGCGAGGGTCAATCCGCCAAGCCCGGTACCGATGATCGCGATAGAGGTGGTCATCAAGATCCTTGGTCATGAAATTCCGCGGTGATTACCGGGCGGGTTATGCCGCGCCGCAGGAACTGGGCGCGAGATTACCGTTATCACTGAGTATGCGGCTATCACCGGCCCTCAACAGGCCAAGTGTCGGACAGACGATAGCCCGCTGGGAACGGGTCTGTCGGGTCCAGGGTGTGTTGATGAGTGCCGGTGATCCAGGCTTGGCCGGAGATGATCGGACTGATACCGGGCCGGCCACCCACTGACAATTCTGAGTCGATTCGGCAATCAAATTCGGTACCCAAAATCGACTTACCGATATAGCGGTCACCCACCTTCATTTGGCCTTTGGCAAGCAGTACCGCCATGCGGGCCGAACATCCTGTGCCGCATGGAGAGCGGTCGACTTTTCCAGGGCGGATAGCCACGGCATTGGCTGCGGTCAGCACGCCGTTTTTCATCTCGACCGGGTTAGCGATCTGACAGAAGGAAATATGCTTCCAATCATCGTTTTCCGGATGAGCAAAACCTAACTGCTCGTTGGCAGCCTGGGTGATTTTCATGCCGTAGTCGGCAATCTCCCGGGCCTCGTCCGGGGTGAGGGAGAAACCCAGTTTTTTAGCATCGGTGATGACGAAACTGTCGCCGCCATAAGCCGTGTCGACCAGCAGCGTACCAATCCCCGGCACTTCAATAGTGACATCGAGCTTGTCGGCGAACGACGGCACGTTTCGCACGCTAATGCGTTCAGCCTTGCCATTACGGCAAGTTGCAACTACCTCGATCAATCCTCCAGGCGGTTCAAGGAAAATGCGGGTTTCCGGTTCGACCATGGGTATGATCCCTGTCTCTAACAGTACAGTCGCCACGCACATCGAGTTGGACCCGGACATCGGCGGTGTGTCGCACGGTTCCATGATTATCCAACCAATGTGTGCTTTTGGGTGCTTGGGCGGCACCAGCAAATTGACATGCCGGAACACCCCACCACGGGGTTCGTTCAAGACAAAATTGCGCAGGGTCTGATCGGTCTCGATGAAGTGGCGTTGGTCCCAGATAGTTTCACCCGGAGGAGGCGCGACGCCACCGACAATGACATCTCCCACTTCACCCGCTGCATGGCAACTGACGACGTGGATGACTTTGGATGATCGCATGTTATTTCCTCCGGGATCTCATGGGCGTATACCGCCCAGGCAGTATTGAAAGTGCAAGAAATTGAAAGCGTCAGGAATCAGTGGCAAGCCGAGGTCCGCTGATAAGCCAGGATCGCTGCCGCCAGGTCTTCAACTGACGCGCCAACCGACTTGAACATTGTCATGGCCTGATCCGGATTCTTCAGCGCAGTACGCCCGGTATGTTTGCCAGCACAGAGTTCGCTGAACTCTGCGATGACATCGCTTGCTGCGATGACACCGTTGCGAATCGGCTGGATCAAGTCGCCGGTCTCTGCGAGAGCCCCTTCACGGGTGTCGACGAAAATGTTGCAGCGCGCTACTGCATCGTCATCGACTTCGCGCATAACTGGGGTGAAGCTGCCGACCAGATCTAGATGCACACCCGGTTTCAGCCACTGGCCCTGGATGACCGGTTCTGTGGCTAATGTTGCACAGCTGATGATGTCGGCGTCCGCGGCTGCTGCGGGTAGTTCCTGAAGAGTGACGGCTTTTGCCTGGAGTCCCTGTGCGCGAATGTCGTTCGCGAATGCTTTTGCGGCGTCAATGTTGAGGTCATAAACAAGCACCTCTTGCAGTTCGCGCACCGAACGGTGCGCACTGACGAGATAGCGGCTCATGCGGCCGGCCCCAACCATCAACAAGCGTTTCGAGTCGGCACGAGATAGATAGCGAGAGGCGAGAGCAGAAGCGGCGGCCGTGCGTCGGGCCGTCAGCTCATTCCCGTCAAACTGACCCAGCGGCAGGCCGGTTTTTGCGCAACTCAGAAGATAGTGGCTGCTGAGTCCCGGTTGGCCTTTCGCATTGTTGCCGGGGAACACGGTGACTTGCTTGACTCCCAGGTACTCACCTTCGATCCAGGCCGGCATCAGCAGCAGCATGGCGGCGGGATCGCCTGGCACTTCGATTTTGTGGTGATGACGAACAGGGGAGTGCACGGTGCGGGTGAAGATATCGGACAACGCACCCATTAGGGCGTCCCAAGGCAGTGCATCGGCCAGTTGTTGGGCATTCAAATACATGAGCAACACTCGACATTGGATGAAAGTAAGCAAAGCGCTTTCGGGATTGATCGCGCTCAATCCGAAAACGCCATTTGGTGTGACGTTTAACTATGGGGTGCAGGCGTGGGGGCAACGACTGAAGCACTGAGGGGCTCTCCGGCTATCACCCAGTCGCAAGCCGCCACATCCGTAAAGGTGATGGTGACGTCTTTCGGAGCGGACCCCAGGATCCTGGTAAAGGCAGCGGTTATTTCACGCGCTAGTTCGTGTTTTTTCTCACCAGGACGTCCAGCGAGCATTTCGATTTTTACTAACGGCATTCCGGGTTCTCCTGAGTGCTCGAGCTATGCGACTTAGAGGCGGGTTGCGATATACCCATATCAAAGAATGAGCATGTGTTCGGGAGAACTGGGAATCCACATCAGATCGCGGATAAACGATCGGAAATCTCCATGCTTTTCCGACTTTTGAGCGCGACGCTGACGGACGGCAGATTCGCCAGAGCCTCTGCCTGCCAGCGCTCGGAGGGCGACTTTTCTTTTCAGGTTTTGCATGCAGGGCTTCTCCTGTTGTTTTTATTGAAAGCGATGCAGCGCAAACCCTGAGGCACGCCGCTTGACACCGGGTTAGCCAAACTCTAGATTGAATATCGTATACGCTTGAGATGATGTCAACGGGTTTTTAGGATTTGATATCAGGTGTCAGCCACCCTCATTAGGCTGTATCACCTGACAGACCGGCCGATGGTAAGCCTCGATGTGATATAGAATACGTTATTCGATCGTGGCTTCCCGATTGCACCCATGGAGTTCCAATTGCCTCTAAGTCCTGCAGATCTGCCGTCACTTGGTTCCGCGCCAACTGCGTCCGATATCATTGCCAATCACATTCGAGAAGCGATCATCACTGGCGACTTTGACGAAGGCGAACCGATTCGTCAGGACGACGTCGCCAAGCTTTTCGATGTCAGTAAGATTCCGGTGCGTGAAGCACTTAAACGGCTCGAAGCCGAAGGCCTGGTCGAGTTTCAACGCAATCGCGGTGCTGTCGTCAAAAGTATTTCGGAGCCGGAAATTGCTCAGATTTTTGAAGTTCGGGCGATGCTGGAGTCCAGTGCGCTGAAACTGTCCGTGCCACTGATGACCGAAACTACCTTCAAAAGAGCTGAACAATATTGCGATGAGTTCGCACAAGAGACGAACGTAGCGCGCTGGGCGGAGCTTAACTGGCAGTTCCATTCCTGCCTTTATGAGGATGCGAATCGGCCGTTTCTGATGAATCTCATCCGCTCGGTCAATGACCGTATCGAGCGCTACTTGAGAATTCAGCTGACGCTTTCAGGGGGGACCGGGGTGGATGATCGCGAACATCGACAAATCCTGGCGGCGTGTCGCAAGGGAGATGCCGATGAGGCCGCCGAGTTGCTTTGGCAGCACATAACTAAGGCCTGCGAGTCGCTTCTGACCAATATTCGTAAGTAAAACCCAAGCGATATTGGCCGTGGATCGCCGTAGCCTCGCTACGGCGACTTTTTTATTAATCTTCGTATACCATATCTGAAAAAACCTTGATTCAACGCAGCTTTTAAGGGGGATACATGACACCTGTTCATTCTTCCGAGCACTTTCGCTTGTTTTCAGAAAGGGTCGTTGTCGTAGGTGGCGGGATCGTAGGAGTTTGTTGCGCGCTGTACCTCCAACGCGAAGGTTATGCGGTGATGCTGATCGACCCCGCCGCGGCAGGCGACAGCACGGCCAAATGGAGCTGCGGCCAAATAGCTATCGGAGAGGTAATTCCGCTGTCCAGGCCAGGGGTAATGCAGAAAATTCCTGGTTGGTTGCTCGATCAGAAAGGCCCCTTGGCGTTGAGAGCAAACGCATTGCCAGGCATGTTGCCATGGTTTCTGAGGTTTCTGGCATGTGCCAAGCAATCGAAAACGGAAGAAATTGCCCGAGACATCGCCAGCCTTACACATCATTCCCAGGCGGACTACATACCGCTGTTGCAGGCCTGCACCGAGCGGGCATTGTTGCGCGATAGACCGGTGATCAAGCTTTTCGATTGCGCCATTGGGCTGGAGCAGGAACGTCCCCATTTGGCGTTTCGCACGGACCTAGGCTTCAAGGCTGAAGAGCTCGATGCTGCCGCGATTGCCGATCTCGAACCGTCGTTAGCCGGCAAATTCAGTCATGGCTTGCTGTTTCCTGACTGGCGTTCGGTCAGCGACACCGAGGGTTTCATCACGGCGCTGACGCGTAGTTTTATCGATCATGGTGGTATTCGGGTGCGCGGTTCGGTCAAAAGGTTGGACGAGGTGGCTGATCACGCCAGCGGTGTCACGCTAGCCAATGGTGAACGCATCGCGGCTGACCACGTGGTGATTGCAGCAGGCGTTGGTTCGCGGCAGTTTTTTGATCAACTTGGAGTACGGATTCCGTTAGTCGGGATTGCGGGGTATCAAGTACTTCTGCCAATGTCTGGAGAGACGATTCGCCACTCGGTCATTTTTCCCGATGGCGGTTTTTGCATCAGCCCCATGACTCGGGGCCTGCAAATCGGGGGCACCATGGAGTTTGCCCGACCCAATGCCGAGCCGAATTTCAAACGCGCCGAAATCATTCTTGAAAAGGCGCGCAAGATCCTTCCCGGGCTGCAATTGGATAATCTCGAATACGGTGTCGGGTACCGTCCTTACCTGCCCGATACCAAGCCAGTGATTGACCGAAGTACCGGGTTATCGAATGTTTTCATGGCGATAGGGCATGGACAGCTTGGCCTGACATTGGGTGCCACGACCGGACGACTCATTGCGCAAATGGTTTCCGGCCGCACGCCTGTGCAGAATCTGGCACCCTTCAGCGCCAAGCGTTTTTCACTGTAACGGTAACGCGGCGGAGCCGGGGTTATCCCTCTGACTTGCGCATGAAATTCAGACCGGCCGCGGCGGTGGCAAAGCCCCATTTCTCATAAAAGGGAACCATGTCATCCAGACAGTAAAGTTCGCGATGTTTAATGTCGACTAGTGCCGGGTCGTTTAGTACGGTCTTCATCAAGACTCCGCCAAGACCGGTTCCTCGCCACGTCTCCTTGACGATGATGTCGAAGATCATCGCTTTGTAGACGCCGTCGGTCATCGCCCGAGCGAATGCGACGAGTTCATCATTTTGTGGGTCGATGAAAGCGAAGAGCGGACCGCTTGATTGCACCAGCTTTTCCACATCTGCTTTGATGCGTCCCTTGGTCCACCATTCGGTTTGAAACAACTCCACCAATTGATCGATGTGCGAAGGCGTCAGCGATCGATGGAGTTCCAGCTTATTGGTGTCACGAGATAGGTTGCTCATGTCTCTTCCAGATATTGCATTGAGTTGGGATGAATGTGTCTGTAATCACGGTCAAGACGACGGTGCGGCATCGCCCGCAGCCATTTGAAGCAGCTCCGATAAGGCCTTTTTTGCAATGGGAATGCCGTAGGTTTGTGTGGTGTGCCGATTTATGTAACGTCGGGCGCCTGGCATTCGGTCTTGACCAGCCTCCACCAGGTGTTTGCACAGAAGTGCTGCGCGCTGACTGAAGTCGGTCGATCCGCCGCGATCCGGGTCGATAACAATCAATAGCTGCCCGGCCTTTGGCGTCTGCGCACCAACGCAATGGCCGAAGTCGTTCTCGAACGACAATTGCCCTCCGGTCAATGCGCCAGCCAACAGTTCGACCATGAGTGCGATAGAAGAACCCTTGTACCCGCCGAATGTATTCAATGCTCCGCCAGCCAGCACCGCATGTGGGTCGGTAGTGGCGGCGCCTGAGCTGTCGACGCCAGTACCAAGCGGAAGTGGTTGGTTGTCCAGCGCATGAAGCCGCACTTCGCCGTTGGCCATGACGCTGGTCGCCTGATCCACCACAAGCGGTTCGGCGTCGGCAACCGGCGTTGCGAAGGCAATCGGGTTGGTGCCGAAAACCGCTGTGTGTCCGCCATGCGGGACGACATTGGCCAGGCCGTTGACGAAGCTGATCGCGACCAGGCCTTTGCGTGCGAACGGTTCAACGTCTGGCCAGAGCGCGCTGAAATGGTGGGAGTTACGGATGGCGACGACGGCTACGCCGGTGCGTTCGATTGCCTCATCAATGGCGCCCGCAGCGGCGGCCAGCGCTGGTTGGGCGAATCCGTTGCAGGCATCAATACGGATGAACGAGGGACTTACAACGCTCACCTTCGCATCAGCTCGCCCATCCACCCAGCCTGTTTTTAGTGAGGCGACATATCCTGGCATGCGGAAGATGCCATGACTGAGTGCCCCATCTTGCTCGCAGCCTGCACAGTTGGTAGCCAGGATGTCGGCGACGAAAGGGGATGTCCCGTAGCTGATGAAGATTTTCCTCAGCAACACAACAAGCTCGTCGAAGTCCATGCGCACGGCAGGAAGTTTATCTGTCATGGCGTTATTCATCATTTGAGGTGGTGGTGGAGTGAGATAGGTTTTGCACCAGCTCATCGGAGCTGTATGAGAGTTCGAGAAATTTACGCAAACAGTTTTCCAGCAGGCGCGACACGTTGTTGTCGTAGTGGTTGTGCGAGAGGCTGCCGCAAAAAGTGATCGACCCAACCGAAAACAGACCGCCGCCGTTCTCATCTATGCCGTAGACGATGTTTGAGCAGATGCCACCGTAAGGTCGCGGGCCACCGTCAAAAATGCCCGGAAGCAGAAGCTCTTCGAAGGTGGTTTCAAAGGTCGGGCCGTGACCTTCGGAGGCGGCAATTACTGTCACGAAGTCCGGAGTTCCCAGGTCCGAACAGACCTGGTCAATCTCGAATCCGGCAGCGCCGCCTCCTGAAAGTCCGAAGTCGCCGATTTTCTGGTCTGAAGGGATACCTTCGAATAGGAAGGCTAGTTCACTGTGAAACGATTCCCGGGTGCGGACATAGTACGTCCCTTCGAACGCACCTTCGGCGGTGAAGCCCACGCCGGCGACTTGTTGGGGTGCGATGCCGTTGCGGCGCCACAAGCCCCCGTACTCGCCATCGAGTTGGTGGTAATACTCGCCGGGCTGGCAGGCCCAGACACGCATGCCGCCCTCTGCCCGACGCACTTCGATCATATGAGGGTGCTGTGGATCGCGGCCGATTTTCCAGTAGAACCCATTGCCGCCGAGGTACATCAATTTCCCGCCGCCTTCGCGATAGGCAATCAATGCTTCCAGCGTACGGCGCGTGTGGTATTCAGGCTGAGTACCAGTCATCACGACATCGTAATGCGCCAGGGCTTCAATACCTTCACGATCGAGGTCCTCATCGGTGATGACATCGAACTCGAAGCCCCTGGCATTCAACCAGTCGGTCAAATGCGAGTCTGAAGCGAAGCCACGCATCCCCGAACCATGCTCATCGAGGTAGACCAGATAGGCCGGGCGCATGGTCATGATTGGCCGCAGACGGGACGAAAGGGTAATCCCGGAACCATCGGGATGACGGTTGTAGTTTGAGTATCCAAAGGCGCCGATGACATCCGGATTATGCGGATAGGCATTCCACTCTCTGACACGCTCCTGCAACGCGCCCGCGAATGTTCCTCGCGTATGGTTCGCGTAGGCCTGGTAGGTAAATGTAGGGGCCAGAAAGAGGATTTTTCGGCGAGGCGAATCTGCGCCAGGCAAAACATAGAACGGAATGGTGTCGGTGCCTGAACGGTTGTCGACAACCAGTCCGTAAATACCTGATGGCACACCTTTAGGCACTTGAACCGTAAGCGTCGTGTTCCACTGGCAGTCACTCAGGTCATCGGCATGGAAAGTGATAGCTGCATATTCGTCAGGCGCTGTTTTCCAGTCCATATTGCGGCCGGTCCAACCCGAAGAGCGCACGCCGCGCATTGGCATATTGACCAGGGTGAGAGTGCGCGAGGGATCAATGTCGTCTTTGATCGTCTGGCTGTACGCATCGTTGGCGAAAGACCAGCGCGCAAGCACATCAGAATCAGTTGTGGAGGAAAGCGGGGAACTGCTCAGGCAGGGCGCTTCGATGGAGCCGTTAAAGCAATCTTCCGGATGGCCGCACCAGGTTGCTGCAAGACACAAGTGGCTAGTGTTTTTGAGTGTGTCTAGGAGCCCCATCATCGGTACGTTGGACTCGACAGTGTGTCCAGTGCGCAAAAGTGTCGAGTGGAGGATAACCGTATCCCAGGCGAAGCTGATTTCCAGTTCACTCCATCGGTTGATCTCCGGGCGAAGGTCGAGCTCCTGGCGGGTGTGCGTCCCCAACCCTTTTAAGATCAGCGTGCCTTCGTTGAGGCTTAACGCGAAGCCGGACGTCCCAGTCTCATCCTGTATTGAAAAGATCACCTGGTCGGTGGCGCTGAATAATGTGGGTTTGATCAGTAGCGACAGTTTCAGGCTGTGCGCTTCCGGGATAACCGGCAAAGGGGCGATTGCGCATGATCCCAAATAAGTCTTTTGCTCGGTCGCGCGATAGCTTTCGACCAGGCCGAAATCTATTTCAGGGCTTTTTAAGCCTGGGCCCTCTGGATTGGGGTCGCAGCAATCCAGCCGGACAACTCTGGCGCGAATGTCCTGATCACCCGTCGAGGAAATTTTAAATTCGAGTAGTTCCCCGGGCTGCGCGCTCAGCGGTGTTACGTAGCCGATCACTGCCGGGGAATTGATATCTGAGTGGGTCATACATCTACTACCTGATGTTTTAATCGAATATCGTATACCTTATCGCCCATGTCAACGAGATGCTGACAGTCCGCGGCTTAGCGCTTTTCTTCCATTCGAAGCCCTTTTGTGAGCGTGTGCTCTGGTCGTCTCCGTGTAACAAGAACGACCCATTGACAGTTGACGAGTATCGTTTATCGTATACCATATCTGAAATGGCGATCTGTCCCAGCCATTTCTAGCTTTCGCAACCCTGAGATATGGAGAACACGAATGCAGTACGAACGATCATTTGCCACGGTTGAGCTGCACACGAGTGGGGAGACATTCCGTCTTGTTACCCAGGGATTACCCAGAGTGCCTGGTTCGACCATCGTCGAGCGCAGTACTTGGCTGCAACAGAACGCCGACCATTACCGGCGAGCTCTGATGCTTGAGCCTCGTGGTCACAAAGATCTGTATGGTGGGTTTCTCACCGAGCCAGTGAGTGAAGACGCCGATTTCGGCATCATTTTCCTCAACAACATGGGCTACAGCCCCCACTGCGGTCACGGTGTCATCGCGTTGGCTACGGCTGCCGTAGAGTTAGGTTGGATTGAACGCAAATCCCCTGAGACTCGCGTAGGTATCGACGCGCCATGCGGGTTCATCGAGGCGTTTGTCGAGTGGGATGGCACGCGGACAGGAGTCGTACGATTCGTCAACGTGGCGTCATTCATCTTTGAGCGCGACGTGACGGTAACCACGCCGACTTTTGGCAGCGTTACGGGTGATATTGCCTATGGCGGCGCGACTTATTTTTACGTGGATGGCAGGCCGCACAACATCGCCATCCGCGAGAAAGATCTGTCGACGATTACCCAATTTGGCTATGAGATCAAAACCGCCATTAATGCGCGGGGTTCCTACATTCACCCTGAAATTCCAGAATTCAATGACGTGTATGGCGTCATGGTTTACGGGGATCCGCGCCATGAGGGGTCAACTCAAGCCAACTGCTGTGTATATGCAGATCGTGCAATTGACCGGTCGCCGACTGGATCGGGCACTGCTGGCCGAGTTGCACAACTTTATCTGCGTGGCGAACTGTCGGCTTCCGATGCATTAATCAACGAGTCCATCATCGGTACGGTGTTCAAAGGTCGGGTGCTGAGCGAATCCAAGGTCGGCACATTGGACGCGGTAATTCCTGAAGTGAGCGGAAAGGCCCATATCTGTGGCTACGCCAACTGGGTCATCGACGAGACAGATCCTCTTACCTACGGCTTTCTAGTGCAGTGAGACCAACAATAACGATCTAACAGCTGTAATTTTACTGCCCCGATAATACGTATACGATATCCAAGATACGCTAAAATCAGCGTATCTTGTTTCTGAGTTCAGCCAACAAACGAGGGGAACAAAAAATGCGCATCAACCAACTCATCCTGGCCGCGGCCTTTGCTGCTTTGGGTACTACCGCCGTTCATGCAGACCAGTTGGACGACATCATTTCGTCGGGCAAGCTCCGCTGTGCGGTGGAGCTCGACTTTCCGCCTAACGGCTCCCGCGACAAGGACAACAAGCCGATCGGCTTTGACGTGGATTATTGCAACGATCTGGCAGCCGCCCTTGGCGTGAAGGCTGAAATCGTCGACACCCCGGATCCGGATCGTATCCCTGCGGTTCTGTCTGGGCGTGCGGATGTGGGCATCGCCGTGGCTTCCGACACGCTTGAACGTGCGAGAACGATCGGATTCTCGATTCCCTATTTCGTCTTCAACACGATCATTCTTGCGCGCGAAGACTCCGGTATTAATGGCGCCGCCGATTTCAAGGGACATACGGTGGGCGGCCCGGCAGGGGCCTACGAAACGTCCGCTCTGAAAGAGACGGTGCAAAAGATCAATGATCCGGCAACCAAGATGCTGACCTTCCAATCCCAATCGGACAGCTTCCTTGCGCTCAGCCAGAAGAAGATCGATGCGACGTACACCACCGCGACTATCGCCGCTCACGTCATCAAGTCGGGTAAATACCCAGGTCTGAAAATCGTCGGTGATGCTCCTGTCGACCCGGACTACTGTGCATTTCTCGTGCAACGCCAGGAACAGGGACTGCTCAACTACGTGAATCTTTTCCTCAACCGCCAGGTTCGCTCCGGTCGATATGCCGAACTCTATGCGAAATGGGTGGGAACAGAAGGCGGGCCGGCTCCGGATCTGACTGTCAAAGGTACCTATCGTTAAGGAAGACGGAGCACTCGTTCCGGAAAAACAAAAACCTTTCGCGTAAAAAAAGGTAATCGTATGTCTTATACCTTCCAGTGGCGCCCGGTTCTGGAGTCGCTTCCGGAGATGTTGTCGGGAGCGATAGTCACCTTGGAGATTGCCACCCTTGCGATGGCAATTGGTACGGTGATAGCAGTCCTGTTGGCGCTTGCAAAACGATCGGGTAACAAATCCCTTTCAGGTCTGGCCAGTGTGTGGATTGAGACGGCGCGTAACACCCCGGCGCTGTTTCAGATTTACATGGTCTATTTCGGGCTGGGCTCCATTGGAGTGGGTATCGACTCGTACTATGCACTCTTGCTCGGTATTACGTTCAACAACGCAGGCTACCTGGCAGAAACTTTCCGGGGCGGTTTCTCTGCCGTCCCGGAAACGCAAGTTCGGGCGGCTCGTTCGTTAGGCATGGGGGCGGTTCAGACGCTATGGCACATCGTGCTTCCGCAGATGTTGCGTGCGGTGTTCCATGCCATGACCAACCAGATGGTCTGGTCAATTCTGATGACGTCTCTAGGAACCATCGTTGGCCTGACGAGTGACCTGACGGGTGTTACTCAGCAACTTAATGTCATGACTTATCGGACATTCGAGTACTTCTTCGTCGCCGCTTGCCTGTACTACCTGATATCGAAAATATTCACGATTTGCGCGCGGCTATTCGCTTGGCGCCTGTTTCGTTATTAAGAGGTGCGCCATGTTTTTTGAAGGGACATTAGCGTGGAGCGACATCCTGTTTTTATTGAAGGGTGCTGTTGTCACAATCGCTATTACTTTGGCAGCGGTCGGTATAGGCACTTTGTTCGGCACGCTGTTCGGTGTGATCAGGGCTGGTGCTGCGTGGTGGATAAGTTCTCCCCTCGGCTGGGTACTGGATATCTTCCGTTCGGTGCCACTGTTGATTCAATTGGTCATATTCAATTCGTTCAACAGCATGTTTCGCCTGAATTGGCCAACTTATGTGGTTGCGTGTATTTGCCTCGGGGTTTATGCCGCCGCACTGTGTACCGAAATCGTCAGGAGCGGGGTGGCGGCAGTACCAACGACGACCCGCCGCGCAGCACGATCGCTGGGTTTGACCTGGCGTCAGGAAGTTGTCTCGATCACGTTGCCTATTGCCACCAGGATCGTGTTCCCTAGCTGGATCGGTCTGGCCCTCGGCATCATGAAAGATACATCGCTGGTGTTATGGATCGGCATTATCGAACTGCTACGCAGCTCGCAGATTGTCACAACCCGAATCCAGGAACCGCTGACCATTCTGGCAATTACCGGTGTGATTTACTTCTTAATGAGCTTCCCCATTGCGAGACTTGGCGCTCGTCTTGAGAAAAGGTGGCAAATACAATGATTAAAATTGAAGACGTACATAAAAATTTTGGCGCCTTGTATGTTCTCAAGGGTGTCAGCCTGAGCGTAAATAAAGGCGAAGTGTTATCGATGATCGGTGGCTCGGGTTCCGGCAAGTCGACCATGTTGATGTGTATCAATGGACTGGAAGACATCCAGCAAGGTCGTATCAGTGTCGATGGCATTCATGTCCATTCGAAAAAAACCGACCTTAATAAACTTCGGCAAAAGATTGGAATCGTGTTTCAGCAATGGAATGCCTTTCCCCATATGACAGTTCTCGAGAATGTGATGCTTGCCCCGCGAAAAGTCCTGGGCAAGTCGAAGCAGGAAGCCGAGGCGATCGCTGTCGAAAAACTCAGGCACGTAGGCCTGGGTGAAAAGCTGACGACGTTTCCGGCGCGTCTGTCGGGCGGACAACAACAGCGGATGGCGATCGCACGCGCGCTGGCTATGTCTCCGGACTACATGTTGTTCGACGAGGTGACATCTGCGCTGGACCCGCAACTGGTGGGTGAGGTGCTGGATACCTTGCGCATGTTGTCCCATGAAGGAATGACGATGATCGTGGTTACCCATGAAATGCGCTTTGCCCGCGAGGTGTCGGATCGTGTGGCGTATTTCCATAAAGGGCTGATCCACGAGTTAGGAACGCCCGAACAGATCTTCGACCATCCGGAAAAAGCTGAAACAGCAGACTTTTTACGCTCGGTACTCTGAAGATCGCGCTCTTGCAATGAGAGCGGCGAACACCGCGTTTACCGGTTGATACGGTAACCGCGGTGGTGGCGCGTAGAGCGTTATTTTACCTGGTTGCAACCGTTGCCTGTGAGCACGCCGAAGTTGCCAGGAGTGTCGCATTTGCGCGTCTTCAACTCGGTCGATGACCGCTCCATTTTCCTTTTAATGGTTTCCTTGGCTGGGCTCTAATAATGGCGACTACCCTCGGTGTGAAACTCGACGACCTGACCCGTGAGCGTCTCAAATCTGCCGCTGCATCGATTGATCGAACCCCGCACTGGTTGATCAAGCAGGCGCTCTTCAATTGCCTGGAAAAGCTGGAAAGCGGCATTACGCTGGATGAGCTGCTGGGCACGCATCTCGGCGATCCGGAAGAACAGGGTGAACTGGTGGTGGAGACGGCCTGTCAGCCTTTTCTGGATCTGGCGGAAAACATCCATCCGCAGTCAGTGCTCAGAGCGGCGATCACTTCAGCCTATCGGCGACCTGAAGAAGAGATGGTGCCGATGCTGCTTGAACAAGCACGACTGCCTGCAGAAACGGCTACATCGACCATCAAACTAGCCGCTGGTATTGCCGAAAAGCTGCGCAATCAAAAGAACGCCAGCGGGCGGGCGGGACTCGTGCAAGGTTTGCTTCAAGAGTTTTCGCTGTCATCGCAGGAAGGCGTCGCCCTCATGTGCCTTGCCGAAGCGCTGTTGCGCATTCCGGACAAGGGCACGCGGGATGCGTTGATCCGCGACAAAGTCAGCAATGGCAACTGGCAGACGCATATCGGTAAAAGCGGCTCGCTGTTCGTGAACGCGGCGACGTGGGGGCTTTTGTTGACCGGGAAACTGGTCTCTACGCATAGCGAAACCGGCATGACTTCAACGCTCACGCGCATTATCGGCAAAGGTGGGGAGCCGTTGATTCGCAAAGGCGTGGACATGGCGATGCGGGTCATGGGCGAGCAGTTTGTCACCGGCGAAACCATCGCCCAGGCGTTGGCCAATGCCACACGATTCGAGTCCAAAGGTTTTCGCTATTCCTACGACATGCTGGGCGAAGCCGCCCTGACCGAGCATGACGCACAAAAGTACCTGGCGTCCTACACCCAAGCCATCCATGCCATCGGCAAGGCTTCTCATGGGCGGGGAATCTACGAAGGGCCAGGCATCTCCATCAAGCTCTCAGCACTGCATCCGCGCTACAGCCGCGCGCAATACGATCGTGTTATGGCCGAGCTTTATCCGCGCCTGCTTTCGTTGACGCTGTTGGCTAAGCGTTACGACATCGGTTTGAACATCGACGCCGAAGAGGCCGATCGCCTGGAGCTGTCGCTGGACTTGCTTGAGCGGCTTTGCTTCGAACCGGAATTGGCAGGTTGGAACGGCATCGGTTTTGTCATTCAGGCGTATCAGAAACGCTGTCCCTATGTGATCGACTGTGTGATCGATCTGGCACGCCGAAGCCGCCATCGTCTGATGATCCGTCTGGTGAAAGGCGCGTACTGGGACAGTGAAATCAAGCGTGCTCAAGTCGAGGGACTTGAAGGGTATCCCGTCTATACACGCAAGGTGTATACCGACGTTTCCTACATCGCGTGTGCACGTAAACTACTGGCGGTCCCTGAAGTCATTTATCCGCAATTTGCGACGCATAATGCCCATACGCTTTCAGCGATTTATCACATTGCGGGCCAAAACTATTACCCGGGGCAGTACGAGTTCCAATGCCTTCACGGCATGGGCGAACCTCTCTATGAGCAGGTCGTCGGCAAAATTTCCGAAGGCAAACTGAACCGGCCGTGTCGCGTCTATGCCCCAGTAGGCACGCACGAAACGCTTTTGGCGTATTTGGTTCGTCGCCTACTCGAAAATGGAGCGAACACTTCATTCGTCAATCGTATTGCTGACCATTCGATCACCATCCAGGAATTGATAGCAGATCCAGTGCTGACGGTAGATGCGATGGCTTTTGAGGACGGAGCTTACGGCTTGCCTCATCCAAAAATTTCGTTGCCACGGGATTTGTATGGTGCTGACCGAGCCAACTCCGCCGGGATCGACTTGGCGAATGAACATCGCCTGGCCTCACTTTCCTGTGCGTTGCTCGCCACCGCGAACACTGAGTGGAAAGCCGGGCCGATGTTGGGCGGAGTTGCCCACTCCGGTGAGGCAAAGCCGGTCTGCAATCCCTCAGACTTGCGTGATGTAGTCGGTCACGTTCAGCCGGCTGATCTTGAGGATGTCGAGCAGGCTCTTGGATATGCCATCAGCGCCGCCCCCATCTGGCAGGCAACGCCTGTCAGTGAGCGGGCCCGAATACTGGAGCGGGCAGCAGATCTGATGGAGGCTGACATTCAACCGCTCATGGGGCTGTTGGTGCGAGAGGCCGGTAAAACCTTCGCAAATGCCATTGCCGAGGTGCGTGAAGCGGTCGACTTTCTTCGGTATTACGCCGCGCAAGCGCGCAAGGACTTTACCAACGATGCCCATCGGCCATTGGGTCCGGTAGTCTGCATCAGCCCCTGGAACTTCCCGCTGGCAATTTTTACCGGACAGGTTGCTGCCGCATTGGCGGCCGGCAATCCGGTGCTGGCCAAGCCGGCAGAGCAAACCTCATTGATCGCCGCACAAGCTGTGCGCATTTTGCTCGAAGCCGGTATTCCAAGTGGAGTACTGCAACTTTTGCCAGGCCGTGGCAGCGTGATTGGCTCCGCGCTGATCAGTGATGACCGGGTCAAGGGGGTCATGTTTACCGGGTCGACGGAGGTCGCCCGTCTATTACAAAAAAATATCGCCGGGCGCCTCGATGCCCTAGGTCGTCCGGTTCCGTTGATTGCGGAAACGGGTGGACAGAACGCAATGATCGTCGATTCATCCGCGCTGACCGAACAAGTTGTCATTGACGTTGTGGCCTCTGCGTTCGACAGCGCTGGCCAGCGATGCTCCGCTTTGAGGGTGTTGTGCCTTCAGGACGACTCGGCGGATCGAGTGATCGAGATGTTGAAGGGGGCGATGGCTGAATGCAGGCAAGGCAACCCGGACCGACTATGTGTGGATATCGGGCCGGTCATCGATGCAGAGGCGAAAGCCGGCATCGACAAACACATTGAAAGCATGCGCGCCAAAGGTCGCTCGGTTTTCCAGACCTCAATCATGTCAGGTGAGGATGTGAGGCGAGGTACGTTTGTACAGCCCACACTGATCGAATTGGAAAGTATCGACGAACTCGAGCGGGAAATCTTCGGTCCTGTACTCCACGTCGTCCGTTACAGCCGCAAGAATCTCGATCAACTCATCCACCACATCAACGGTTCAGGGTACGGGCTGACGCTGGGTGTGCACACTCGTATCGACGAGACCATTGCCAAAGTCATTGGCAATGTTCATGCAGGCAACGTCTACGTGAACCGGAACATCGTCGGGGCGGTTGTGGGTGTGCAGCCATTCGGAGGGGAGGGGTTATCGGGTACCGGCCCGAAAGCCGGCGGGCCGCTGTACATGTACCGCCTTCTGTCGACAAGACCGGAGCAGGCCTTGTCAAAGGCATTTGTCGAGTTTGACGGTCAAAGCATTCCAGAAAAGAGTGCTCGGGAAAGTTTACTTTTACCGTTGAAGTCCTTGGCCGATTGGGCAAATGCCAATCAAAAAAGCATGCTGTACGCGCTGTGCAATGCATTCGAAACCGAATCTCAAAGCGGCACGACACGCTTGCTGACTGGACCTACGGGAGAGCGAAATACATACACGATACTGCCCCGGGCTCGGGTGCTTTGCATCGGCGATACAGAGGCGGATCTATTGACGCAACTGGCGGCAGTGCTTGCTGTAGGCAGTCAAGTCCTTTGGGTCGAAAGTCCGCGAACCAAGGCGCTGTTCAATAAGCTTCCCGAGGCCGTGCAGCGCACTATTTGCATCGCCGCTGACTGGAACAGCGGGACTGCTGAGTTCGACGCGGTTCTTCATCATGGGCATTCGGATCAATTGCGGCATTTGTGCCAACTGATCGCCTCTAGGTCAGGGGCAATTATCAGTGTTCATGGCTTGTCTCCCGGTGAATCTGACATTCCACTGGAAAGATTGGTTATCGAACGGGCAGTGAGCGTCAATACCGCAGCAGCGGGTGGTAACGCAAGTCTGATGACCATCGGTTAAGCGAAAAGAAGAAGGCCGACAAGGAGTGTTGGCCTTTTGACGTGCAATTGCCGCAATCAATGATCTACATGTGTAGGAGCAGTGATGTTCAGACCCGTTCTGGCTTTGATGAACCGTGCACGATACGCCCAAAAGTTTTCGCTGATTTTCACGGTGTTCATGCTTCCTTTTTGTTGGCTCTCCTTCGACAAGCTGGCCAGCATTTATCAGGAGCACCAGTCTGCTCAACTCGAACTGCAAGGCCTTGAAGCCGTCGGAAAAAGTTTATCCGAATACAAAAAAGCAGTGGAAGTCGCAGGTCTTGAAGTCGTCGCAAACGCGCGTAACAAACCTGACATCGCCAAGTTAATCAGCAAGCAGGCTGATTTGTGTTAGCGCTGACGCCAAATTGACCCAGTTGCCGAGATGTCACTCACCCAGTCTGATTCCTTGCGAACCATTGCTTGTGCTGGGTTTGTGCCGATCCGGAAGTGGATCAGGCTTGAGTCGGCACGTGGGTCAGTTTTCAATCAGCGCCAACACAAAAAGGAATTCGAGGATCTGACCGCTACGCTCACGATAACAGCAACTGCTAGTCTTCCCAACTTCAGCGGCAGGAAGGGTCATGTTTCAATCTTGCCTTACAAAGAACAAGTATTGTTCGCTAAAGATAGTTTATCTTCGCTGAGAATATAAATATATTTTAAGCGAGCGCATTCGCGCTTGCCAGTTACCTTTCTAGCGGAGGGTGGGTCATGACTTTCATGCTTTCGCGAGCCTTTACTAATTTGTTATTAGGTTACGCAAAAAACTCGCCAGCCGTGAAGCTCTATTCAGAGGATGATTGGGCTAACAGGTTCTTCTCTCGAATTTTAATCCTATGTTGCAAGTGAGTGGAACCTAGGAATGGAGAAAAAGTAATGACAACGATCGCTATATTGGGTCTTGGGGCAATGGGATCACGCATGGCGTTTAATCTCTTGCGAGCAGGACATTCCGTGATTGTTTGGAATCGTACCCCAAGGGGGTTGGACGAACTTATTGCTGCGGGTGCTTCGGTCGCTCCGACTCCGAAAGAGGCGGCGAATGGGGCGGATTTCGTATTGAGTATGGTTAGAGACGACGCGGCGTCGCGTGAGGTATGGCTGAACTCTGAGCATGGAGCTCTTTGCGGAATGAGACCTTCAAGCATTGCTATCGAATGCTCCACGGTGTCGTATGAGTGGATTTTGAGACTTGGCCAGTTGGCGAATGAGCAAGGTTTTACCGTGATTGATGCTCCAGTTTCAGGTTCACGGCCACAGGCCGAAGCCGGAGAACTCGTGTTCTTGGTTGGTGGAGAGGCTGAAGCTGTTGAGTCCTCACGAGCGGTTCTGATGGCTATGGGATCCTCGCTGCATCATATAGGCTCACTTGGTGCGGGAGCGTTAGTCAAACTGGCTACTAACGCGTTGCTGGGTGTTCAGGTAACGACGCTTGCCGAGCTCGTTGGAATACTCAGTTCAAATGGTGTGAATCTGGCTAAGGCGTTTGAGGCTCTAGCTGCGACTCCGGTTTTTAGCGTAGCCGCTCAACGCAGTGCTACCTCAATGGTTGCGGGTAATTTTGCACCTCAGTTCCCGGTTTCCCTGATTGAAAAAGATTTTTCTTACGCTATGAATTTGGCTGGTGATCCAGTTGTTGCACCTACCATCGAAGCTGCGCGTCGAGTGTTCAGTGCAGCAAACGACCAGGGTCTTGGTGAACTCAATATGACCAGCGTCGTAAAGCTTTTTGCTAAGGATTAAAATACTCAAACAGAGAATTTTGGGGTCTGTCAGTTTGGCTGGAACCTATATAAAGTTCAGGTTGTTATAGGTGAAAATCGATCTAGTAAAATTATTTGATGCCACTTCTAGAAGATCTTTGATATAGAGTACTGTGACAACTCTGAAAAACCCTGAAACCATTTTATTGCTGAATATTCCTCATTGGTGATTTGAGTGAAGTTGGGCTAATCCCCGGCCTTCTCGATTGTTAGCATACCTGCATGACAATTCAATGCGCAGCGCATTGGATTGTCGGACTGACTAACCCGATCTATAAGCTTATGTTCGCACCGCGTCCCTGCGCGTCCCTTGCCGAACTATTTTCCCCATTCCCGTCAGCACGGGTTTTCAGCCTGTGATACGGCAGTTTGCAAACTCATGCGCGCATTTCTCAGCGCTGTGTTCGAGGACTTTATGCCATTCAAGCCCATCTTTCCCGCTTTGGTAGCCGCCATTGCTTTCGCCACAATGCTCAGTGGGTGCAACCAGGAGCAGGCTGCTTCTACCCCGGCGCAAGCCCCCCAAGTTAGCGTCGTGACCCTCAAACCTCAGGCTGTGACCTTGTCCAACGATCTGCCCGGGCGTACCAGTGCTTACCGTCTTGCCGAGGTTCGGCCGCAGGTAGATGGCATCGTCCTGAAACGCTTGTTCAAGGAAGGCGCAGATATCAAAGCTGGTCAGCAGCTCTATCAGATCGATCCATCAACCTACGAGGTGACACTCGCCATTGCGCAAGCCAGTTTGGAACAATCTCGCTCGCTGACCACCCGGTATCGGCAACTGATAGATGAGGAGGCGGTGAGCAAGCAGGAGTATGACACCGCTCGATCTCAGCAAATGCGGGCGGAGGCACAAGTCAAGGGCGCCCA
The DNA here is from genome assembly GCF_019145495.1 of Pseudomonas azerbaijanoccidentalis. Taxonomy (GTDB): domain Bacteria; phylum Pseudomonadota; class Gammaproteobacteria; order Pseudomonadales; family Pseudomonadaceae; genus Aquipseudomonas; species Aquipseudomonas azerbaijanoccidentalis. The sequence continues at coordinate 672,434 of NZ_JAHSTU010000003.1, forward strand.
GATCAATCTGAGATATACCAAAATGTTCGCGCCCATCAGTGGACGAATTGGACGTTCTGCTGTGACCGAAGGTGCGCTTGTTTCTAATGGCCAGGCAACCCCACTTGCGATTATCCAGCAGCTCGATCCCATATATGTCGATGTCACTCAGCCTTATGGCGAAGTGCTCAAGCTGCGTCGGGCTCTTGAAGGCGGGCAGTTGCAGAAGTCTGCTGACAAGGCTGCGAGAGTTAACCTGACACTGGAGGACGGTAGCCAGTATCCGCTGCAGGGGTCGCTGGAGTTTTCAGAAGTTTCGGTAGACGAAGCAACCGGCTCGGTCACCCTGCGCGCCGTATTTCCCAACCCAGATCACGTGCTGCTGCCCGGGGTTTTTGTACATGCGCGATTGCAGGAGGGTGTTGCCGAGCAGGCCATTCTTGCACCCCAGATTGGCGTGACCCGGGACCTAAAAGGCACCCCCACCGCTCTGGTCGTTACCGCTGATAACAAAGTCGAGCAACGTCAGCTCAAAGTTGGCCGCACCGTCGGTGCGAATGTACTGGTGGAAAGCGGCTTGAGCGCCGGAGACAAAATCATCATCGAAGGGCTTCAGTTCATTAAGCCAGGGAACACTGTGGTCGCTCAGGAAGCAATGACTGATGAGGCGAGTAGCGCCCCTGTAGCGGCAAACACCAGCGCTAAGTCGGAGTAGATCATGTCGAAGTATTTTATTGATAGACCGATCTTCGCGTGGGTGCTTGCACTGATCATCATGCTCATTGGGGCATTGTCGATCTTCAATTTGCCGATCAATCAATACCCTAACATAGCACCACCCGCTGTCGCGATTCAGGTCTCTTATCCCGGTGCTTCCGCGCAGACAGTGCAAGATACGGTAGTGCAAGTGATCGAGCAGCAGATGAACGGCATCGATAATTTGCGCTATATCTCTTCGGAGAGTAACGCCGATGGCAGCATGCGAATCATTGTTACCTTCAACCAAGGCACCAACCCTGATATTGCCCAGGTTCAGGTGCAGAACAAGCTGAACCTTGCCACGCCGCTGTTGCCGCGGGAAGTGCAGCAGCAAGGGCTGCGCGTCACAAAATTCCAACAGAATTTCATGATGTTCATCGGTCTGGTTTCAACTGATGGAAAACACACCAAGGAGGACCTATCCAACTACATAGTCTCAAACATTCAGGACCCGATTTCGAGGACTTCAGGTGTCGGTGACTTTCAGATTTGGGGCACGCAATACGCAATGCGAGTATGGCTGGATCCGGCCAAACTGAACCAGTTCCAGTTGACGCCAGTCGACGTGACCGAGGCGATTGAGGAGCAGAACATACAGGTGGCTTCGGGCACGATTGGTGGCCTTCCGGCGCGCAAAGGTACAGTGTTTACTGCAACTATCATCGGTAAGACGCGATTGCAGACCTCCGAGCAATTTGGTGACATTCTGCTTAAGGTCAATAGCGATGGCTCTCAGGTGCGCCTGAGTGATGTGGCTGATATAAGCTTGGGCGGCGAAAACTACAGCATCAATGCCCAAGCCAATGGCAAGCCTGCTTCGGGTATCGCCATTCGCTTGGCCACAGGCGCCAACGCCCTTGATACCGCCAAGGCGATTCGCGCCACGGTGGACCGTTTGAAACCCTTCTTCCCGGCTGGGGTTGAAGCGGTGTACCCATATGACACGACGCCGGTGGTCACCGAATCCATCAGTGGGGTGTTGCATACCCTGGGCGAGGCGGTGGTCCTGGTCTTTCTGGTCATGCTGCTGTTTTTGCAAAATCTGCGCGCCACCATCATTACGACTTTGACAGTGCCCGTTGTGTTGTTAGGTACCTTCGGCGTCCTTGCAGCGGCCGGCTTCTCTATCAATACCTTGACCATGTTCGGCATGATTCTGGCCATTGGGCTACTCGTCGACGATGCGATTGTGGTGGTTGAAAACGTCGAACGGGTGATGGCGGAGGAACACCTGTCACCCAGGGAGGCAACGCGCAAATCGATGGGGCAGATCCAGGGAGCACTGGTAGGTATTGCCTTGGTGCTCTCGGCGGTGCTGTTGCCTATGGCTTTCTTTGGTGGTTCCACCGGCGTGATCTATCGGCAGTTCTCGATCACTATCGTATCGGCCATGGCGCTATCGGTATTTGTTGCCTTGGTATTCACCCCGGCGCTTTGCGCCACGCTACTCAAGCCAATCGATCCGACAAAACACGGCCAGCCCAAACGCGGTTTTTTTGGCTGGTTCAACAGAAGGTTCGATGCCTGCATCAACGGATATGAATACCGCGTGGGCCAGATCATTCGGCATAAGGTGCCGGGCTTCGTGGTTTACCTGGTAATTGTCGCCGGCATGATTTGGATGTTCGCCCGGATACCGACCTCGTTCCTGCCCGATGAAGATCAAGGTTTGATTTTTACGCAGGTGCAGACGCCGGCCAACAGCTCGGCCGAGAGCACTCAAAAAGCGCTTGATCGCATGACTCAATACTTGCTGGACAAAGAGCAAGGGGAAGGTAAAGCCGTTGCTACAGTTTTCACCGTTACCGGTTTCAACTTTGCGGGCCGCGGGCAGAATTCAGGGATCGCTTTCGTCAACTTGAAGCCATGGGATGAGCGAGACAGTGACAATACGGTGTTCAAAATTGCACAGCGTGCCCAGCAAGAGTTCCTGAAGTACCGCGACGCCATGGTGTACGCAGTGGTTCCTCCGTCGGTACTGGAATTGGGTAATGCCACCGGCTTCGACTTCTATCTGCAGGACCAGGATAGCGTGGGCCATCAAAAGCTCATGGAGGCACGTGGCAAGTTTCTTGAGCTGGCCGCCCAGAGCCCGGTCCTCGCCGGTGTTCGCCCAAATGGCTTGGCCGACGAGCCGCAGTATCACCTAACCATCGACGACGAGCGCGCGCGAGCGATGGGCATTTCTCTGACCGATATCAACACCACGTTGTCGGTGGCATACGGCAGTAGCTATGTGAACGATTTCGTTGACCGCGGCCGGGTTAAACGGGTTTACGTACAGGGGCAGCCTGACTCGCGCAGTACCGCAGAGGACTTGAGTAAATGGTACGTGCGTAACAGCCAGGGTCAGATGGTCCCGTTCTCGGCGTTTGCGAGTGCCGAGTGGGTCTTTGGCTCGCCAAAACTGTCGCGCTACAACGGCGTTCCTGCCGAGCAAATTCTCGGCACTCCCGCCCCGGGTTACAGCTCTGGCCAGGCGATGGCCGAAGTCGAGCGAATCGCAGCCCAACTGCCACCCGGTGTAGGCATTTCTTTCACCGGGTTATCGTATGAGGAACGACTTTCTGGTTCGCAGGCACCGGCCTTGTACGCATTGTCAATTCTGGTGGTGTTTCTATGCCTGGCGGCACTGTATGAAAGCTGGTCAATCCCGATCGCTGTCATTTTGGTTGTGCCGCTGGGGGTTATTGGCGCGTTGATGGCCACTGCCTTGCGGGGATTGTCCAACGACGTGTTCTTCCAAGTGGGGCTGTTAGTGACGGTGGGGTTGGCGGCGAAGAACGCGATCCTAATCGTCGAGTTTGCCAAGGAGCTAAACGAGAAGGGTAAGCCTTTGCTTGAAGCAACTGTTGAGGCTTGCCGCATGCGTCTGCGTCCGATCGTGATGACATCCTTGGCATTTATCCTCGGCGTGCTGCCTCTGACCATCTCCAGCGGCGCGGGCTCAGGCAGTCAGCACGCCATCGGTACTGGCGTGATCGGCGGCATGATTACGGCCACCGTTCTGGCGATTTTTTGGGTCCCGCTATTCTTCGTTTCGGTTTCATCCCTGTTTAAAGGCAGTCGTAAGCAGCAGGACGAATCGACTTCACCTGATGAGGCAGGCCAATGACCAAGCCCCTTATGAGTCTGGCGATCACTGCAGCATTTGTCAGTGGTTGCTCGCTAATTCCTGAGTACAATCGGCCACAGGCACCGGTGGCGGCGCAATACCCGCAAGGCTCTGCCTATCAGGCGGCCAACGCTGCCGACCAAGCCGCCGCCGAGCAAGGCTGGCGCGAGTTCTTTCACGATCCGGCATTGCAACAGTTGATCCAGACAGCCTTGATCAACAATCGCGATCTGCGGGTTGCAGCCCTCAACGTTGGGGCTTATCAGTCGCAATACCGTATCCAGAGGGCAGACTTGTTTCCGGCGGTTGGCGCCAATGCCAACGGAACACGTCAGCGACTGCTAAGCGATTTGTCGCAGTCTGGCCAAACCGGTATTTCTAGCCAATATGGCGTTAACCTGGGCGCCAGCTCTTACGAGTTGGATCTGTTTGGACGCATCCAAAGTCTTAGCCAGCAGGCCTTGGAAACTTACCTGTCCACTGCTGAGGCCCGTCGCTCTACACAGATCAGTCTGGTGTCTAGCGTAGCCACTGCCTACCTCACCTGGCAGGCTGACCGCGAACTGCTCAAGCTTACCGAGAACACCCTCGTCGCCTATGAGGAAAGCCTGCGTCTGACCACCCGTAGTAACCAAGTGGGTGTGGCTTCGGCGCTTGATCTCTCGCAGTCGCGTACCTCCGTGGAAGGTGCGCGGGCGAGCCTAGCAACCTACCAGCGGCGAGTCGCGGAAGATCAAAATGCGCTAGCCCTTCTCCTTGGTACAGGCCTGCCTGTCGATTTGCCAGCGCCACAGTCACTGGCCAGCGACCTGCTCGCCAAAGTGCCGGCGGGTCTGCCGAGTGATTTGCTCACGCGTCGCCCGGATATCCTTGCCGCCGAGCATTCGCTTATGGCCGCCAACGCCAACATCGGCGCCGCGCGTGCAGCGTTTTTCCCGACCATCAGTCTCACGGCCAACGCGGGCACCTCCAGCACGAACCTGGATGGGTTATTCAAGAGTGGTTCTGGTAGCTGGGTGTTCAGCCCTAATATTAGCCTGCCAATTTTCAACGCTGGCGCTTTACGCGCCAGCCTGGATTACTCGAAGATCCAGAAAGACATCGGCGTGGCCAACTACGAGAAAGCTATCCAGACTGCTTTCCAGGAAGTCTCCGATGGATTGACCGCACGTAAAACTTACGTCGATCAATTGCAGGCACAGAATGATCTCGTCAACGCCAGCCAAGATTACTATCGGCTTGCCGAGCGTCGCTATCGAATTGGCGTGGACAGCAACCTGACCTTTCTGGATGCGCAACGCTCGTTATTCAGCAACCAACAAAGGCTGATCAACGATCGCCTTGCACAGTTACAATCGGAAGTGAATTTGTATCGTGCACTCGGTGGCGGATGGAGCGAGCGAGCTGTGAAAGCACTCTGAGGTCGATGACTAAACAAAAACGCCCGACGATAGGTCGGGCGTTTTTGTTATAGCGGCTAGTGAGGTTGTAATAAATAATTTATTTTGATGCGCCTCGCGGTCAGTCGCTTTGCGGGATTACAAACAGGGAATTTTGTCAGTTTGAGCCAAGGTGTTACCTTTGCTGTCCATAAGTTGAATCTTTACCTCTCTTCCCGCACTGCTTTGCATCAAGGTGTAATGTTCATTCGGTACAAAATTGTCATAAGAAATGGTGGCAACACAGCGGTTTTGGCTTTCCTGGTAGCCCTTCGTCACAACCCCAAGCTCCATCGTATGCGCCCCTGGCGATACTTTGAAATAGGTTAGGTTCTCGGCGCGCTGCATATCCAGGCGTCTGGCCAGCATTTCATCGGTGACCTGCTCGTGAAGTCTGACAATGGATTCGCCATCTTCAAGCACCGGAGGCGCAGTCCCACAGCCAGCCAGTCCGGTAATTAATATGATTGTAGCGGTAATTTTTGCAAGGTTCATTGGAGGTCCTAAAATAGCTATAAATTTGTTCTGAGCTGTTAAGTAAGGAAAGTGTTAAGCAAGATGTTAAAGCCTAATAGGGTATTTGCTTAGGGGGCGTTATTGTTTCTATGGACGACGCGAGATGGTCTAGAAGGGCATGAATAAATGCCTACTCGATATCTTGGGTGATTTTGTTGTCGGTATGGAGGAATATTTTACAGAGCAATCTTCAATCTTTTAATGATTAGCCTGTAAGTTATTGATGCAGTGTTGAGTTTTATTCAGCAATGGTGGGGTATTCTCCGCAATGCTCAAGCCTGATCCTTAAATTTGTCCATATAGCCAGTGCAACATTGGGATTGCTCCGTCACTTCACGGCTTCTCTTTATTATCATTTTGGTGTGCCAAGGGGTAATGTTGACCACCTCTAAGTCTCGACCAGCCCAAGGTCCCGTGCCTTGTGCCCCAATTCGGCGGTATTGATGGGCGCGATGTTGCAATCCTCGCAGTAAACGCTGTCGCGTCCCGGTCAGATGCTCCTTACTCGGATCAAGACCTTTGAAAATCAAAGGGATCGCCTTCTCTTATTCCAAGCCAAACCTCCAAGTGATGTAGCAAAACCTTCAAAGCTTCCTCATTTTTAGGAAAATTTGCGAAATTCATTGCGTCACACCGTGCCTTGGCCACGTCGATGCCGATGAAGTCTTGAACCCTTTCTCTGCTGAATGTGTGGTGAGGTAGGGAAACCCTGTCACCCCATGACTGAGTTGTGCCTGTGCTCATCAAGCGGCTCGCCATGTTGGCGAAACCTTCATCGGTTTGTATTGCCCCCATCACCCACCTGCGTGTTTGGGTATGGCTGCGACTACGCCTGGTACTTAAGTACGGCGTTTCGAATCTTGCTTAGACGAGCAGGAACGTAACGCTCTGAATAATCGGGTGGTTTTGAACCCTACACTTTCCTGAGTACATCGCGCATGTCCAAGGCCTGTTCTACTTCTCGCAGTACCTCATCACTGATGGTCCCTTGATGACGCAGTTCAATGATGGCCTTGCGTTCAACATCAATGAGGTGGCCCTCGATCCTCGAAATCCTCTCTTCACCGGCAATCTGCTCATATCTGATTCGATAGGCTTGTTGAAGATAGGCACGATGCTCGGCATCAATAGCTTGAAGCGCTCCAATTTCCTCCAGCTTACTCAGGGCGGCGTCAGTGGCAGTGCGATGGGCTTGGGTAATCTCATGTTTTGTGAAGGTATCGCGTTCAACGGGAAGGTTTTTGATAAGCCATGGCATGCTGATGCCCTGAACCACTAGGGTCACCAGAATCACTGAAAACGTGACGATCAGGGCGATATCCCGAAACGGGAAATCCTCCGGAAGCGCCAACACCATCACCAGAGACAAACCGCCGCGCATGCCGGACCAGCCAGCCACCAGACTGTCAGCCCAAGGCCAGCGCGCGCCGTCCATGCGCATGCGACGCGCAATATGGGGGATGCCCAGACCGATGCCCATGCAGAACAGGACACGAGTCACCATCACAGCCGCAATAGCACCTGCACAGGCATAAGCAATACCCGGTAGCGCTGATATTTTTTCCAGTACTTGTGGCAGTTGCAACCCAACAAGAACGAACAGCACGGCGGACAGTAAAAAGATCCAGGTGTTCCAAAACCCATAACCGCCTAATCGGGTTTGTGGGCGGTCAACCATTGCAGAACGTGAACCGACTACTCGGCCGGCTACGCCCGCCGCGAGAATAGCTGATACATGCAGTGCTTCGGCTGGCAAGAAAGCAAGGTAGGCACCGGCTAAAGTGATGATGGGCGCAACCAGCGGGTCAGCAACCCGGGCGTTGATCCACGATACCAATCGACCCACGGCGAAGCCAATCATCACGCCTCCGGCTGCGGTGAGCATAAAGTTTCCCACTGCGCTGAAGGTCGAGAATGAACCGTGGAGCACTGCATCAATTGCGGTCAGATAAAGAACCAGCGCCGTGAAGTCGTTGATCAGGTTTTCACCGTCGAGCAATCCCACCAGACGCGGGGAGACATTCAATTGGCGGGCTACAGTTAGAAAAGCTACGGGGTCGGTGGGGGCGACAATAGCGCCAATAACTATCGCTACCGCCCAGGGTAGCCCGGTGATGCAATGTAATACAGCGGCGACGGCGAACGCGGTGATAGCCACCAGAACCACAGACGTCAGGCTGATGGCCGCAGCGTTGGCTTTGATTTCTCTAGGGGTCACGATAAAGGCATGCCAGAACAGCATAGGGGGCAAAACCGCCAGCAGCAGAATATCCGGATCAACTTGAATCGCCGGTAAGCCAGGCAGTAGCGCCAGGCCGACACCGGCAACCGTCAAGAGAATTGGCTCGGCAATTTTGAGGCGTCTGGACAGCAGAGTAACCAGGGCAACTACAGCGATGACAAGGCTGGCAATCCATTCCGTACTCATTATTATCCCTCGAGATTCAGTGTTATTTTTGGACGAAAAGCCGGGAGATGCTGCGCTTGTCTGCCAACGCGCCCTTAGAGTCGTAAGCTTTTTAGGGGTAAATGAATGCTTGACCGCGTAGCCCTAGTCCTCGCACTTCATTTGTTCCTCCATTCATAAATGGAAGCGCTTCAGACCACCGCCTATACGTTGCGCTAGCGGCGATCTGAAGCGAGGCCCTATTGCAATGCACTGCCCGTGCAAAGCAGTGATTTTGAATCGATCAGCCTTTCGCTTGGCTTTGGGTCTTGAGGCGTTCGAGTATCACTTTACCCAGGTCTAGCGCTGAACCAGGGTTTTGACCTGTCACCAGTTCACGGTCGATGACGACATGACTGGTCCACGGTGAAGTGTTGCTGCTGTATACGCCCCCGGCTTGTTCCAGCGCCGTTTGTGGATAAAATTTCATGGTGCCTCCATTCAACAACCCCTTGGCCAGTTCCTCTTCCTGATTGCTGATGACCGTGAATTTGTAGCCTGCGTAAGTCCAGCCATGCGGTGCGGTTTTTCCGCCGGTTTCGAGTTGCCGAGTGAAGGCGTTCGAGTCGGACAGAGTAGACAGCAGGGCAATCGGCCCATGACAAACGAGGGCGGTTGTCTTGCCATTGTCATGGAAGTTGTTCAGCAGTTTCCCCAAGTTGGCGCTATGCAGAAGATCCTCCATCGGCGCGTGGCCGCCGGGTACGTAGACGGCATCGAAATGCTCGTAGCCGATCTGTTCGACGCGTGACAGGCTGATAACCGGCGACTCGCCTGGCAAGGTGATTTTTAGTCGGTCCAGTAGTGCCTTGTGCTCCTGCAGCGCAGCAATGTCATTGCTGAAATACATTTTATCGGTGGACGACTTATCCAGCGTCGGCGCTTTGCCCGTCGGAGTCGCAAAGGTCACCGAATGCCCGGCATCGAGCAGGAGTTTCACCGGCTGCATCAATTCGTTCAGGTAGAACCCGGTAGCGAAGACCTTCTGGTCCTTGAGATCGAGGTGGTCCGAATCTGAAAGCACAATCAATACATTGCCTGCCTGTACGTTGAAGGCCGAGGCGGAAATGGTGATTGCAAGGGCGAGTTTGGTGATAGGACGCATGGGATTTCCGTATGGAGTGTGTGATCGATAGGCAAGCGCCGGACCGTTGACACAACTTTATTCATACCTGGTCAGGCGATAAACTAGCTCAAGAAGAAATCACATGTTCTTCGGAGGCAAAGGTGGACCGCAGATTCGATTATCTTGCTGACGTCGAGGTCTTTGTCATCGTGCTGGAGACGGGCCCGTTGAACGCTGGGGCTGAATGTCTGGCGACCAACCCGTCAGTGGCAAGTCGGGCGACAGTGGCTTGATTGGACGCAAACTTGGGGACGCCCGTTTTTGCTTGGTCGCCTCGCCGGATTACCTGTCCAGGCCGGGAACACCGCGCAGCGTGGAGGATCTGGCAGCGCATGCCTGTGTGCCATTATGATTCCCAGCAGCGGGCGGGGGGGGACCGTTCTCGGTAATTTATCCGCCCCATCGCCAATTATCGGCGACGGCGCGGGCGCTGATCGAATTCCTGACACGAGAGGTGGCTGACCAATCCAGCACACCTCTCAAGTAACTTCAAATGATCGAGTAGTTAGGATAGTCGGTATAACCGCTGGCTCCGCCACCATAGCTCAGTGCCCGGTCTGGTTTTAATAGCGGCCAGTTATTTTCCAGGCGTTCAACCAGATCAGGGTTCGCGATGAAGGGCTCTCCAAACGCTGCGATATCGATCAACCCATCGCGCAAGAATTGCTCCGCACGTTCTTTGGTCATGCCCCCTGCAAGAACCAGCATCCCATGGTAGTGGCTGCGAAATTTTTTCAAAAAGTCGCCTGGTATCGGCGAACTGCCACGCGACAGCTGATCCATGAAGTGGACGTAGGCCAATCCACGCTTGGAAAGTTGGTCGGCGACATACAGGTAGGTCTCTTCGACATCCTCGTATAGCCCCATGTCGAACAGGCCACCAAAGGGCGACAGGCGTATGGCCGTGCGTTGCGCACCAATTCGATCAATGACGCTATCGACCACTTCTAACAAGAAGCGTGAGCGGTTTTCGATGGTATCGCTGCGGTACTCGTCCGTGCGGTCATTGACCAGCGGATTGAGGAACTGCTCGATCAGATAGCCGTTAGCTCCATGCAGTTCGATGCCATCGAAGCCGGCATCAATGGAGTTCTCTGCTGCCTTGGCAAAGTCACGGATCACTTCTTTGACTTCGTGTGTACTGAGGGCGCGGGGTTTGGAGACATCGACTGGCCCGGGTTCGCCACGTTCAGTCATGCCCCAAGCTTGGGAGTTGCGGGCAATCTGAGAGGTCGAACTGACCGGCGCAATACCGTCTGGTTGAATGCTGACATGGGAGACTCGACCCACATGCCATAGCTGCGTGAAGATAACGCCGCCGGCGTCGTGAACCGCCTGAGTCACTTTTCTCCAGCCATTGATCTGTGGCGAGGTGTAAATGCCGGGGATGGCTAGAAACCCTTCGGCCGAACGCGAAATCGGAGTGCCCTCAGTAATGATCAATCCAGCGCTGGCTCGTTGGCTGTAGTAAAGCGCAGTGAGGTCGTTGGCAACGCCATCCGGCGCGCGCGCCCGGGTCATAGGCGCCATTGCGATGCGATTGCGCAGTGTAAGCGCGCCGACTCGGCAGGGTTCAAATAATGAGTTCATGGGCTCCCGTCCTTTCCTGATGTTGCTCAAGAGGGTAGGCGTATTGATGCTGGATGATAATCCGACGTGCTCGAAAATGATCTGTGAGGCAATTTCATAAGTTAAAAAGTATATCGGCAGCTTGTTGGGTTATGAATTTTGTTCACAGGTTAAATGACCAATAAACCTATTTTTAATGCGCATCGTCGTGTGCCGCTCATGATATTTTTTCACTAATCATAAGTGGGAGAAAGACGTGGATAACAGAGCGGGCGAGATGCTGGTATTTGTGCGGGTCGTCGATGCTGGCAGCTTTTCGCAAGCGGCGCGTCAGATGCTTATGACGCCATCAACAGTCAGTAAACTGATTGTTCGTCTGGAGTTGCGTCTGGGCGTCCGTTTGCTGGAGCGCTCGACACGTAAGCTGTCGTTGACCGATGAAGGACGTATTTACTACGAACGCAGTAACGCTTTGCTGGCAGAACTCGATGATGTCGAAAGAGTGTTGGCACAAGGCGCACAGAAAGCACGCGGAACAGTGCGAATAAATGCATCGGTAGCGTTTGGCACGCTGGCGATTGAACCCAATTTACCGGCCTTTTGGGAAGCCCATCCAAACATTCAGATAAACCTGTCGTTGTGCGATGACATCGTCGACATGTACCTGGATCGAACGGACATTGCCTTCCGGGTAGGTGCATTAAATGATTCAACGCTACGAGCGAGGAAGATCGGTATTGCTCGGCGTAAGATGGTTGCATCCCCGGCTTATCTGGAAAAATACGGAGTCCCCAAAACGCTCGAAGACCTCGCCGAACATAATTGTTTGAGCTTCAACTTTCGGCGTTCTAGTCCAGTGTGGCCCATGCATCGGAGTGGCCGCATTGTTGATCGAATCGTCCAGGGTAACCTGCAAGCCAACAATGGCGAGACCGTTCGACGTATGGCCATCGCGGGTGTGGGGATTGCCCGATTAGCAGACTTTCACATCGATGAGGATCTCGCCGCTGGCCGGTTGATCGAGGTGCTCGCGCAAACTGGCCATGACTGCGAGGAAGTTCATGCGCTGTATCAGGGAGGACAGCATGTGCCCCAGCGGATCCGAACGTTCCTCGACTTTATGGTGCCGCGTCTGCAAGCGTTTATGAATCGGGGGTGAGCGGCGTGCCGTCGTCAGTCAGTGGATTCGACGACTCGACAATAATCAAAGAATGACTGATGTAACCAACCAGAGATTGGCGGCGCTGATCAGCAGGAAAACACACCAGGCCATGACGGCGACCGGGCGTGAGATAGCAAAATCACCCATCAGCGTTTTATCGCTGGTGAAACGAATCAACGGATACACTGCAAACGGCAGTTGCACTGACAACACCACCTGAGAAAACACCAACAGATCACCTACCGCGGCGTCGCCCAGCCAGAGAATCCCGCACAGCGCTGGCACCATGGCCAGCAGGCGGGTGACGACGCGCTGTTTCCACAATGAAACTTTGAGCTTCAAGAACCCTTCGAGCACGACCTGACCGGCGAGGGTGCCGGTCAACGTCGCGCTTTGGCCCGAGGCGAGCAGTGCCAGGGCGAACAGCACGGCAGAGCTGGCCACACCTGTCAGGGGGATCAGCAATTGATGGGCCTGCTCGATCCCGCCAATCTCAGTGTGCCCGCTGTCGTGGAAGACGGCGGCGGCCACCAACAAAATGGCAACTTGCACGGCGGCCGCAATTGAAAGCGCGCGGATCGTATCTTTGGAACCCCGGCGCAGGGACCGTTTTACCTGCTCTCCGTCATGTGTGACGCTATTGGACCGGGCCAGTGATGAATGCAGGTACAGATTGTGGGGCATGACGGTGGCGCCGATGATACCTACCGCGATGAACAGTGCCCCTGGCTGAGCCAGCGTGTCCAATGAAGGAATGAACCCCCGAAGCATGGCGTTTACATCGAGCGTGATCAATGCCAGCTCAATGGCGAAGCACAGGACAATGGTCGCCACCAGGGCCAGGACGATCTTCTGCACTCGGCCATTGGCGGCACCCTTCAAGCCCAGGATGACCAGTGTGCTGACAGCCGTCAGCACGATGCCTAGGGCCATTGGCAAGTTGAATAGTAATTTGAACGCCAACGCCGCGCCCAGGACCTCGGCAATATCGGTGGCAATGATGGCAATCTCCGCCATTGCCCAGTGCGCGAGTGTGGCTGGTCGGCCGTAGCGAAGACGACAGGTCTGGGCAAGATCCTGACCTGTGACGACGCCGAGACGCAAGGCGAGTGTTTGCAAAAGCATGGCCGCTAGACTCGACAGCACCACCATGAATAGCAGGCTGTAACCGAACTGAGCGCCAGCAGCGATACCGGTGGCCCAGTTGCCAGGATCCATGTAACCCACTGCAATCAACAGTCCGGGTCCCATCAGCAGCGAAAGGCGTCCAGGCATAGGCGATGGTGGGACGGCACGCATTCCGGGGTGTTCCGACAACGAAGTCTTTGTTGTCATCGGTCATTGGGTCCTTTGTGATCGGGCAAGTCGGGGCAGACGCGCCAGCACTAGGGTATGAATGAACAGCAGCAGGCCAGCAACCGAGAGAATTGCCGATACTTTCCCGCTCAAAGCATGGGCGGCCAGCAGACACACCAGAGCCGCTATCTGGGTCAGCAGACGATGGGCCAGCGAAATCCGTGAAGGGCTCGACGCCTCGAACAGGCGGCCGGGCCAAAAGTCTGGCCTGGCTCGCGAAAACGGTATTGCGGCGATAGCCACCACGGCGTATATCCAGACGCCGAGACCGGCGTCACCTTCGGCCAGCGCCAAGCCTATGGCGCTGGCCGTGAGCAGCAGTGCAATGACAACGAACGCAACACGGCTATAGCTCATGGTGTTTCGCTCGAACCCATCGGTGCATCCACCCGCAACCGCAATACATGGAACGGCGGCTGGCTGTCGTCCTCACCAGCATTGAGCAGTGGGTGGCGGTGCAGTTGGTTGGCTGTGATGTAGAGCCATTCCCCCTGGGCATCGAGCTCAACGCCGTCCGGCCAGGCGAGTAATTGATCGTCCTGTGCAAGAATGCGGTAGCCGGCAGGCGACGCTAGCCCAATCGCATTATTCGCGATGTCGGTCACATAGACGTTGCCCTCTGCGTCGACATCAAACCCGTCGCAATGAGGCTTGTCGCACCAGTACTCAACGGCCTCGCTCAGCGGTGCGATGCCTGCAGGTTCCGCGAGGACTTCGGTTGATACCCGATAGACCTTGCGAGCGGACATCGAACCGAAATAGACCCAGCGGCCCAACGGGTCGATCGCGATGGGATTGAGGCCGTAGCGGTAAGGAATGATTTCGCCTTCTGGCGTACGCAGCGAAAGGGCTTTTCCACCGATCATCAGCGGTACATCTCCAGGCATCAACCCCGGGTAGCACTCAAGCGATCGCCATGAAAGACCTGTTTGGAGGTCGACCACGACAATGGCCGGATAGTCGCTTTCACCTCTGGGGTTCATCGTCATGTCGGCGATGTAAATGCGCTGACGCCGCCAATCGATCACGAAGTCCTGAGTGAAGGAACTTGGGCGAAGCACGTTCTGCGGCAGCACGATCAGGCGGTGCAGGCGATCTTCTCGATCATTCCAGGCGATGAGGCGCGGCTGTAGGCCCGGTCCGCCCATATCGAGTATCCAGACGATCCCCTGAGGGTCGGTGCGGATGCCGATCACTGCGGACATCCCTCGACCGTCCTTACCCGGTTTGCCCGCCCAGGTTTCATTGGGGTAGGCCAGATGCTGACCCTCCTGGGCCACCGCTCGCACCGAGATATCCGGTGCGATGATGGCGGAGACCGACACCAGTACCCGCCCATCCGGCATCACCGTCGGATTACCCGGACGCTCAACCGGAAACGTCGCAAAGATCTCCAGTTGATGGGTGTTCATGACAGCGCCTTGACGAACGACGCGGCAGTGCCTGCGGTCGGGTCGACGAAGATGATGTCGCTGGGGTCACGTCGCGGTGTATCGACAGACACCATGAACAGCGGGTGCTCAAGGATCTCTGGCATTCCGTGGATGGTGAACCGCTTGAAGAACAGCATCTCGCCGGGACCGACCTCGAACGGTTCACGGTCGCCCATGAAAAACCTGGCGCGCCCGGACATGACGATGAGGTACTCATCACAGGTCGCGTGGTAATGCGCAGGTGTCGGATGGTAGACACGGAAGACCCGGGCGCTGGCCTCGTCTTCGTCAGTCAGCCTTGAATCAACTAGCAGCGTTTCGGCAGTCTCGGGGAATGTCTTGACGATCGCATCGAGATTAAACGAGGCATGAGGTGCAGCCTCTACCAGTTTTTTTCGGGTGCTTACTTCGGTCATCTTGAAACCCTCATTCAGGTGTCCTTTTCAGAGGACGCTGCGATGTTGTTTGTGGGTTCAGGATAAGCATTGGGCTGATTGCGGAGAACGCTGCGGGGGAGCACAAGATTTGAGAATTAGAATAACAACTGTGTTTTGACGAGAGCGCTGCGGAGCTCACTAAGCGCCCCCGAATAACCACTCAGTGCTTTGTGGTATCAGACCAGAACCGCCGGGCTCTCGTTTCGAGAGCGGCTATCACGATAGCAGCCGTCGAGCCTAATGTGACTTCCAGAAAACGCATGAGTCCTGTCTCCAAAATGGTCGAGCCCACATCCTTGCTCAACAGGATAATGACTGCAGTCCACAACCCAACCCGCCATTCCGGACGATTGGCGATTACCGCTGCAGTCACAGCCGTGACGATCATTAACTCGGTAGAAGGCGCCAAGTGCAGATGTTGCATGGATATCTGACAGAGGATCGCCAGTGTCGCTCCTAGCGTTGTGCCAATCACCCGATTACGGAACTCGGAAAAGGTGTCACCCAGATTTTCCTTGTTAGTGATCAAGGCTGAAACAGGCGCCCACAACGGTTGATGGAGCTGCAACAGGAAGGCCATACCGAAGGCCAGGCCCGCTGTAAGGGAGGAGCGAGCGGCGCACACAAATATGATACGGATCGTGTTCTGCGCGGTAGATCGCTGACGATTTGATGAGGGCGATCTGACATGCGGCGTCCAGCGACGTAGGAGTGACAGCGACACCACTATAAGTGCATCCGGAGCGACTGTTTTGCGAATTCAATTCCAAACAGCTGCGCCCGGTGATGCGTTTCTGACACCGGCTGCCTGCGGCATAGTGATGAGTACTCACTATTGAGTCCAGCTGCGTCGGAGACACAAGATGCAAGTCAGAGCTGCTGTTCTAAGACACATGAATGTTAAGCCGCCTTATGCCCAGAGCAAGCCAATTGTAATTGAGACCATCGAGCTGGCGCCTCCGGGGCCGGGCGAAGTGCTGGTGCGTGTCCGTGCCGCAGGTCTTTGTCATTCCGACCTTTCGGTGATCAATGGCGACCGTCCTCGGCCGATGCCCATGGCGCTCGGCCATGAGGCTGCTGGCGTGGTCGAAGCGTTGGGCGAGGGAGTCAGCGACCTTGAGCCGGGCGATCATGTGGTCATGGTGTTCATGCCCAGTTGTGGGCATTGCCTGCCATGCGCCGAAGGTCGTCCAGCCCTCTGTGAGCCGGGTGCGAAAGCGAATGCGGCCGGTACGCTGATCAACGGATCAGTGCGTTTGAGCAGTCCTGCAGGTCACGTGCATCATCACTTGGGGGTTTCGGCATTTGCCGAATACGCTGTGGTGTCGCGCAACTCGGTGGTCAAGATCGATCGAGATCTGCCCTTTATCGAAGCGGCACTCTTTGGTTGCGCGGTGTTGACCGGGGTCGGCGCCGTGGTCAATACCGCGCAATTGCGGGTCGGCTCAACCGCCGTGGTGATTGGTCTGGGTGGCGTCGGCCTGGCGTCAGTGCTGGGTGCAAGAGCTGCTGGGGCGAGCAAAATCATTGCCGTTGACCTTTCACCAGAAAAACTCGCATTGGCCAAAGACGTCGGCGCCACCGCGGTGGTCAACGGCGGCGACGCGGACGCCGTTGAGCAGGTACTGCAACTGACTGGTGGCGGCGCCGACTACGTCTTCGAAATGGCCGGTTCGATCCGGGCACTTGATAACGCCATGAAAATGACCAAGCGCGGTGGTATGACCGTGACTGCAGGTCTGCCGCCGCCAAGTTCGGCACTGTCCGTCAATGTGGTTCAGTTGGTGGGCGAGGAACGTACGCTCAAAGGCAGCTACATCGGTACTTGCGTGCCGATCCGCGATATTCCGCGGTTCATTGAGCTTTATCGCGATGGTCGCTTGCCGGTGGATCGGTTGCTGAGCGGCCGACTCAAACTGGAGGACATCAACGAAGGCTTCGACCGCCTGCATGACGGCAGCGCGGTGCGTCAGGTTATTGAATTTTGAGGAGTGACAGCATGGCCGATACAAACTTCCTGGCAACGCTCGACGACCCCACGTTGTTCCGTGAGGCGAACTACATCAACGGCCTGTGGCTGGAGGTGGGTGAGGGACGCAGCATTACCGTTACGAACCCGGCCACCGACAAGGTACTGGGGCGCGTGCCTTCATTTGGGGCCAGTGAGACCGCCATGGCCATCGCCGCCGCCAAGCGCGCGCAACCGGCGTGGCGAGCGCTCACTGCCAAAGAGCGCGCGGTAAAACTGCGCCATTTGTTCGAGTTGATGATTACCCACCGCGAAGATCTGGCGCGGATCATGACCGCCGAACAAGGCAAGCCGCTGGCCGAAAGTCGTGGTGAGATTACCTATGCCGCGTCTTTCATTGAATGGTTCGCGGAGGAGGGCAAGCGTGTTTATGGCGATACCATCGCCTCCCATTCAACGAGCAGCCGAATCATCGTTCAGAAAGAACCCATCGGGGTGTTTGCCGCGATTACCCCGTGGAACTTCCCGGCAGCGATGATCACCCGCAAGGCCGGGCCAGGCTGGGCGGCCGGTTGCACCGGTGTATTGCGTCCCGCCAGTCAGACACCCTTTTCGGCGATCGCAATTGCAGTGCTGGCCGAGCGTGCCGGTCTGCCTGCCGGCGTGTGCAACGTGATTACGGGGCCGGGCAGTGAAATCGGGGCCGAACTCACCTCCAACCCGGACGTGCGCAAGTTGTCCTTTACCGGTAGCACCGAGGTCGGTGCCACACTGTTGGCCCAATGCGCGCCGACGATCAAAAAGACCAGCATGGAACTCGGCGGCAACGCCCCCTTTATCGTGTTTGACGATGCTGATCTGGATGCTGCGGTGCAGGGTGCGCTCGCGTCCAAGTACCGAAACGCCGGGCAGACCTGTGTGTGCGCTAACCGTCTGCTGGTCCAGGACGGTATCTATGATGCTTTCGCCGCCAAACTGAAAACCGCCGTCGAGGCCCTGAAAGTGGGCAGCGGATTTGAGGACGGTGTGACGATCGGCCCGCTGATTGACGACGCCGCCGTGCGCAAGGCCGAGGAGCATGTCGCCGATGCCGTTGAGCGCGGAGCCTCTGTCCTGGTGGGGGGTGAACGCCATCCGTTGGGGGGCAGTTTCTACCGGCCGACCATTTTGGTGAACGTGCCAAGGGAGTCGAAGGTGTTCCGTGAGGAGACGTTTGGTCCCGTGGCACCGCTGTTCCGTTTCAGTACCGAGGCGCAAGCCATCGAGATGGCAAACGACACCGAGTTCGGTCTGGCCTCGTATTTCTACAGTCGGGATATTGGAAGGATCATGCGCGTGGCTGAAGCGCTTGAGTGTGGCATCGTCGGGATCAATGAGGGGTTGATATCGACGGAAGTGGCGCCGTTCGGCGGGGTAAAATCGTCGGGACTGGGTCGTGAAGGTTCCAAGTACGGGATCGAAGATTATCTTGAGATAAAGTATCTCTGCCTGGGAGGTATTGACCGCTGATAGCTCGGGGAGATGGTCGACAGGCCATCTCCTGATTTTTTGAAAATTAAATAATCCCGGTTTATTTTTATTTATGTATTGATCCATCCTTAATAAGTGGCACTCAGCGGTGAATGCATTTCACAAGTCATTGTCGTCCGGTGCCGGATGAGTGCGGTGGTATTTACAAAATTCCTGTGCTAGAGCGCTCGCTCTTGTTTTTTAGTCAATATTGTTTTCGTATTCCTGCGGTTTATCTTCGGCGGGTGGTGTTGGAAAATCTATTCCATCTTAATCACTACCGAGATTGTCCCTTATGACGTACTTCAAAAAAGCCGTTGCCCTGCTGGCTACCCTGACTGCTCTTTCTGCATCTTTTTCAGTTCAGGCGGAAGAGTCTGGCGCCTTTGTTGATCGCAATAAAGCACTGAATGAACGCGCTGTCCGAAGTTAATTAAGCCTGTTCTAAATAAATGAACTGTTGTTTTAGTTTTGCTAACTTCGGAGAGCACAAAAGTGAACTTGCATACAACGGGGGAACCGACAGTATCCCCAATCAAATCGAAGGTGATAAAAGGCGCGGCGTTTTCAGCGCTCAGTCTTGCGCTGATGGCGGCCTTGAGCGGTTGTGGTCCGGATAAAGACAGCAACGTGACCGCTGCCCCGAGCGTGACGGTTAGTCAGCCGGTCAAGTCGGTGATCACTGACTGGGACAGTTTTACCGGGCGCTTCGAGGCGACCGATTCGGTGGAGGTTCGCTCGCGGGTGAGCGGCTATCTGGAGAAAGTCGCGTTTCAGGATGGCGCCATCGTCAAGAAAGGCGACTTGCTGTTCGTGATCGATTCGCGTTCGTTCCAGGCTGCCGTGGTCCAGGCGCAGGGCAAGCTATCTCAAGTGCGCTCGCAACTGGCACTCGCCGAGCAGGAATTCGCCCGGGCCAATGTGTTGATCGAATCGAAAACCATCGCCCGCAGTCTCTACGACCAACGCTTGCAGGCGCGTCAGGCCGCGCAAGCCGAAGTCCTCAGTGCCGAGGGGGCGTTGAGCGCAGCCAAGCTGGATCTGGAATTCACCCGCATCACCGCGCCCATGAGCGGCCGGATCAGCCGCAAGCTGATCAGTGAAGGCAACCTGGTCAACGGCGGCAACAGCAGCGCCACGTTGCTGACCACCATCGTCTCGATTGACCCGATTGATATCTACTTCGATATTGATGAGCAGAGCTACCTCAAATACCGTCGGCAGGCCAATAGCGCGGCCAACCAGAGTCAGGTGCGGATTGCCTTGCCGGGTGAAGTCGAGCCGAGCATGACCGGGCGCATGGATTTCATCGACAACCGGCTCGACTCGTCCACGGGCACATTGCGCCAGCGGGCGCGGGTCAGTAATAAAGATCTGCAGCTCAGCCCCGGGCAATTTGGCCGGGTGCAGTTCTCCAGCCAGGCGGCTTACCCGGCACTGTTGCTGCCGGACACCGCGATCAGCGTCGACGCGACTCGCAAAGTTGTCTATGTACTCAACCCGCAGAACAAGGTCGAAATCCGGCCCGTCACCCTCGGTAAACTGCATGACGGTTTGCGCGAGATCTCCAGCGGTTTGCAGGCGCAGGATCGGGTGATCGTCGATGGTCTGCAACGCGTTCGGTCTGGCGATACCGCGACGGCCCAGGATCGTGTGTTGGCTCAGGCCGCGAAAACCCCTGAAGCCCAGGGAGCGCCGCTATGAGCCTGGGACGCACATCCATCGAACAACCGGTGCTGGCGATTGTGCTTTCAATCGTCTTGATGATCATCGGTGGCCTGGCTTATCTAGTGTTGCCGACGTCCGAGTACCCGGACATCGCACCGCCCACCGTGGTGGTGACCGCAACTTACCCCGGCGCTTCGGCGCAGACTGTGGCCGAGACGCTGGCGATCCCGATCGAGCAGGAAGTCAACGGCGTTGAAGACATGCTCTACATGTACAGTCAGGCGACTTCCGATGGCAGCCTGAACCTGACCGTGACCTTCAAGAGCGGCACTGATGTCGACAAGGCCCAGGTGTTGGTGCAGAACCGTGTGGCGCTGGCCACCCCGCGCCTGCCGGAACCGGTACAGCGCAGTGGTGTGACGGTGCGCAAGTCATCGCCGACGCAGCTGTCGACGATTTTTATCTCGTCGCCGAAGGGCACCTACGATCAGTTGTATGTGTCGAATTTCGCGATCCGTAATGTCGCTGATGTCCTCAAGCGTATCGACGGTGTCGGCGACATCAACCCGCTGGGGGCTCGCGAATATTCAATGCGCATCTGGCTCGATCCAGAGCGCGTTGCGGCCTTCAACCTGACACCGGCAGAGATCATCGCCGCCGTGCGTTCGCAAAACACCCAGGTGGCCGGCGGGGTGATCGCCCAGCCTCCGGTGGCGTCTCAGGCGTTTCAGCCAAACCTGATCTTCGAGGGTCGACTGAAAGAGCCTGCCGACTTCGACAACATCGTCCTCAAATCGGGTACTGCCGGACGCCTTGTGCGTCTCAAGGACGTCGCACGCACGGAAATCGCCGGGCTGGCGTACGTCAACAACACCTATTACTTGCGTAACCCGGCGATCGGCTTGCAAGTGCTGCAACGTCCGGGCGCCAACGCGCTGGCGACGATGAAAGTGGTCGAAGAGACCATGGAGAAAATCGGCAAGGACTTCCCCGAAGGCATCGAATACAGCATCGGTTACAACCCGACGGCGTTTATTGCCGACAGTATCGGCGAGCTGGGCAAGACCATCTACGAGGCGGTCATCCTCGTGGTGCTGGTGATCATGATCTTTTTGCAAGGCTGGCGACCGTCGATCATTCCGATCCTGGCCATCCCCGTGTCGCTGGTCGGCACCTTCGCGGTCATGGCGATGCTCGGTTACTCGATCAACAACCTGACCCTGTTCGGGCTGGTGCTGGCCGTGGGGATCGTGGTCGACAACGCCATTGTGGTGGTGGAGAACGTCGAGCGACATCTGGCTGATGGCAAGAACCCGCTGGAAGCGACCATCGTGACCATGCAGGAAATCGGCGGCGCGTTGATCGCCATTACCCTGGTGTTGTGTGCGGTATTTATTCCGACCGCGTTCATTCCGGGTATCTCGGGTGAGTTTTTCCGCCAGTTCGGGATCACGATTGCGGTGGCCACAGCGATCTCGCTGTTCAATTCGGTCACGCTATCTCCAGCGTTGGCGGCGATGATTCTGCGTCGACATGATCCTGAAGCCCATCAGAAGCCGAAAAAAGGCGTCTTTGGTGTGCTCAAGCGTGCCGCTGATGGCTTCAACAGCGGCTTCCTAAAACTCTCTTCAGGCTACGCCGGCAGCGTGCGTGGTCTCGTGGCAAAAACTCCGTTGATGCTGGCGATCTACGCGGTGTTGATTGCCGCGACCGCTTATCTAATGGTGTCGACGCCCAAGGGCTTCATCCCGGTTCAGGATCGTGGCTACCTGGTGGTCATCGTGCAACTCCCTGACGGTGCCTCTCTGGAGCGGACCAACGAAATCTCTCAGCAGATCGAGGCGATTGCCCTGGATGTGCCGGGTGTGGACCGAGTACCGACGTTCTCCGGTTTCTCGATGGTGACCGGTACCAGCTCATCGAACTCGGCCGGCCTGGCGCCAGTGTTCCAACCGTGGTCCGTGCGTAAAGTGCATGGGTTGACGTCGGACAAGATCGCCGAAGACTTGCGTGAACGTTTGAAAGCGGTCAGCGGTGCAACGGTAATTGTCGCCACGCCACCACCGGTTCAAGGCTTGGGTAGCACGGGCGGCTTCTCCATGCGTTTGCAGGATACTGCCGGGCTGGGTACCGAAGCATTGGCCAAAGCAACCGACGACCTGATTGCTGCCGCCAACGCCACTCAAGGCATGACCGGAGTCTATTCACCGTTCTCGGCCCGGACGCCACAGGTGTTCGTTGAATTGGATCGTGAACGCGCCGAAATGCTGGGCGTGCCAAGCAGCCAGATCAACCAGGCCATCGAGACGTACTTTGGCTCGTCCTACATCAACGATTTCAACCTCGTGGGACGTACGTATCGGGTGACGGCGCAGGCGGACTTGCCGTACAGGGTCACGCCAGAGGATCTGTCACGGGTCAAGGTGCGCAACGATGCCGGTCAGATGGTGCCGATTGCCAGCGTGACGCGTCTGCATGAGGCGCTGGGTGTGGAGCGATTCCCGCGCTACAACCTGTTTCCTACTGCGGAAATCAACGGCGATACATTGCCGGGGCTGGGTTCCGAGTTCGGGATCAAGACGATGGAACGTCTAGCTGATGAGACGCTGCCAGCCGGCATCACCTATCAGTGGACTGATCTGAGCTATCAGCAAACCACTGCCGGCAACATGGGCCTCCTGGTCTTCCCGTTGTGTGTGATTTTTGTCTACCTGGTACTGGCTGCACAGTACGGCAGCTGGAGTCTGCCACTGGCGATTCTGTTGATCGTGCCGATGTGTCTGCTAGCCGCTGCCGGTGGCGTACGTCTGATGGGGCAGGACATCAATATCCTGACTCAGATCGGTTTTATCGTACTGGTGGGACTGGCGGCGAAGAACGCGATTCTGATCGTCGAAGTGGCAAGGCAGCAGGAGAAAGAGGGGCAAGGCATAGTTGATGCGGTCGTCGAGGCGTGTCGTCTGCGATTGCGCCCGATTCTGATGACTTCGCTGGCCTTCGTCCTCGGTGTGTTGCCGTTGGTGATGTCTGAGGGCGCGGGTTCCGAGATGCGTCAGGCAGTCGGTTCGGCGGTGTTCTTCGGGATGATCGGCGTCACGCTGTTCGGTCTGCTGTTCACTCCGGTCTTCTATGTGTTGATCCGCCGAATGGCCGGTGGCGAGCGTCAGGCACAGTCTAAAACCAACCATTCTGAACAGGGTGAGGCCCATGAATAATTATCTCAGCGTTCCAGGCCTGGTACTTGGGGCCGCGCTACTGAGTGCCTGCGCCTCGCCGGTCATGCCGCCCAAGAGCGACTTGCCGGCCGACAGTTTCGTCAACGCTCAAACGGCTGTACCCGCCAGCGTGACAGACAATTGGTGGAAGCTTTATCAGGACCCGTTGCTCGACCGTCTGGTGGAGCGCGCCCTGGGGGAAAACCTTGACCTGCAGATTGCGTTGGCGCGGATCGATGCCGGGCGTGCACTGCGCAACATCGCCGGAGCTTCCGGCAGCCCTCAGATCGATTTGGGGGCGAGTGTCGCTCGTCAGCGTATCTCGGCGGATCAGGCGGGTTTCACCGACTCGCTGATCACCGAGCCGACCTCATTGGGGTTAAGTGCGGCCTGGGAAATCGATCTGTTCGGCCGTATCCGTGAAGGTGTGCGCGCTGCCGACGCCGACCTCAACGCGACAGAGGAAGAGGCGCGGGGTGTGCGTGTGGCGCTGATCACTGAAGTGGTCCAGGCCTACGCCGAAGCGCGAGGGCTGGAGGAGCGCCTGGCGATCGTCAAGCAAAGTGCGGCCAGCCAGGCTGAGACCTTGCAGCTGACTGAGCAGCTGTATGCGGCGGGGGACAGTCCTGAAGCGGATTTGCTTCGTGCACGCTCGCAATCCGATTCCACCGCCGCCCAAGTGCCAGCGCTGCAGCTGAACTGGCAACGTTCGCTGCATCGCTTGTCAGTGCTGCTCGCCCAGCCGACCGAGACGCTTTATCAGCAGTTCAAGGAGCGTCCGGCGAACGTCTCGACGGTGTCGTTGCTGGACGCCAGTACGCCTGCGGATCTGTTGCGTCGGCGTCCTGACATTCGCGTCGCCGAAGCACGCTTGATTGCGGCCTATGCGCGAGTTGGTGTAGCCAAAGCGGATCTGTTGCCACGATTGAGCCTGTCAGCGGCCCTGGGGTCTTTGATTGATGGTGTTAGCGCCGCCAATCTGGCCAGTTCGACGTTCTGGCTGGCCGGCTTGAATGCTAGCGTGCCGGTGTTTGACGGCGGACGTCGGCGCAACGTGGTCGATCTTCGGGATGCCGAGGCGCGGCAGGCGTTGCTGAGTTATCGACGCACCGTGTTGACGGCCGTTTCCGAGGTGGAGTCAGCGCTGGCTGCTGCCCAACGCAATGCCGAACGTCAGACTTTCCTGGCCAGTGCGGCCAGTCAAGCCAGCTCAGCTGCCGAGCAGATTCAGCGAGCCTGGCAGGCGGGAGAGACTCCGTTCCTTGATGTTTTACAGGCTCAGCGGGTACAACTGGCGGCGCAGAATGCGCTGTCCCAGGTCAAGACCGCTCAGTGGCAGAATCAAGCGGCGTTGGTGAATGCGCTAGGGGGTAGGTAACGACAATTGGAGTACGTTGCGGGCAAAGCACCCTCCGACAGCGCGGGGCGTGCGCCGAAAATGCCCAAATCGAAGCGAAGTAGACTACCGCGCCTCGGGCGGCTTTCAGGCCGGGAAGGGCGGCATTGGTAATCCGCAATGCCGCAGTCAGATTGACGTCCATGGCCTGACTAAAGCCTTCCAACTCCAGCTCGCAATTGTGATCAATAATCTCGGCGGCGTTGACGATGGCGTCGCCCCGCTGGAACTGTACGAAGAAATCATTCGCCGCTTCGTCGTTGGTCACCTCCAGCTCCTGCTAATGGATACTCTCAGCGCTTTGTCTTAAACGCCACATTGGGAAAACAGAAACTCGGCCAGCAGATCGATCTGGCCGGTGATCATATGCGAACCTTTATGGATGAGGCAGCCACGCTCGGCGGCGGCGCTCAGCAGCGGCGTGATGTCCGGGTTCATCACGACTTCGCCGACCACCGTGCCGGGCGCCAGGGTCTCGACCGGTAGGGGCAGAGGGTCCTGCGCTTTAAGGCCCAAGGCTGTTCCGTTAATCACCAGATCAAAACCGGTCGCGTCGGGAGGGCCAGCATTGACCTGCTGATTGGGGAAAATCTGCCGCAGTTCGCGGGCCAGCTCTTCGGCCTTGGCCGAGGTGCGGTTGCTGATTACCAGTTCTTGAATATCTTCGGCGAGCAACGCATGGGCGATACCGGTCGCCGCGCCACCTGCCCCTAGCAGCAGCACACGCTTGTTATGAAGGGCATGGCCTTGTTTTTTCAGGCCCCCGACAAAGCCGTTGCCATCGAACATACGACCGCTGAAGCGCCCGTCAGGCAGACGTTTTGCAACGTTGCACACGTTGAGCAGACTCGCTGTGCCTTTGAGTTCATCGCACAACTTTGCGACCTCCAGTTTGTGCGGAACAGTGACGATCACTCCCGCCAGGTTTTCGATCCCGCGTAAACCTTCCCATGCGGTGGCCAGGTTGGCGGGCGAAACTTCCCAGGGCACGAGCACGCCGTCATAGCCAAGGCGTTCCAGCAATGGGTTGAAAAACTCGGGAGTGCGCAGGTGTTTCGCCGGGTAAGTGAGATGAACGACGACTCGGGTTTTACCGCTTACAGGCATTACGAAATTCCTATTTCAATGGTGGATAGCGGCGAGTGGCAAGGGCTATAAGCGGGCGGCTGCCAACGCGTATCGCCCGAGAATCATGTCCGCGGCTTTTTCACCAATCATTATGGACGGTGCGTTGGTATTGCCGGAGATCAGATTGGGCATGATCGAGGCATCGACCACCCGCAGATTGCACAGGCCGCGAACGCGCAACTCAGGGTCTACGACGGCCATCTCGTCGTCACCCATCTTGCACGTGCCCACCGGGTGGTAAACGGTCTTGGCGCGCTGGCCGATGTAACTCAGCAATGCTTCATCGCTGCGTACGTTCAATCCAGGAAAGACCTCTTCACCGGCGTATTTGCGCATCGCCGGTTGGGCGAGAATTTCGCGTGAAAGGTTCAAGCCTTTGATCGCTACACGGCGATCTTCTGGATGGGCGAAATAGTGTGGATCAATGCACGGTGGCGTGTCGGTCTTACTGTCGGTCAGACGGATCTCGCCACGGCTCATGGGGCGCAATACGCAGGTATTGATAGTTGCGCCGGGCTTTTTGATCGTGTCCTGATCGAGGTCGAAAAACACGATAGGCACGAAATGCATCTGAGCGTTTGGCCGTTCTTGCGCGTTGTCGGTGTTGACGAAAGCACAGGCTTCGGTGACATTCGAACTCACCGGACCACTGCCAAACATCAGGTATTGCAGGCCATTCTTGACGGTGTTGAAGGCGTTGTCCTGGCCGTAGTAACCATACTTGCCATGGCAGTAGGCGATGGTGCCGACTTCCGCATGGTCTTGCAGGTTCTGACCAACGCCGGGTAAGGCATGCAGCAAGGGAATGCCATGGCGTTCAAGTTCCTCGGCCGGACCGATACCGGAAAGCATCAACAGCTTGGGTGACTGAATAGCGCCAGCGCTGAGAATCACTTCTTTACTGCAACGCGTCTGCACCACCTGGCCTTTGTGTGTGTACTCAACCCCCACCGCTTGATTGCCTTCAATCAGGACTCGTTGCACGGTGGCGTCGGTGATGATCGTCAGGCGATCAGACTTTTCAGCCTCGCGCAGATAAGCCACAGCCGCACTGCAACGGCGATTGTTGCGAGCGGTGATCTGGTTGAAGCCGACGCCGTTCTGGCGTTCACCGTTGAAATCTGCTGTGAAGGGAATACCGGCCTGCTGCGCAGCACGCACAAATCCGCGAGACAGTTCGCAAACCTGCTTGAGGTCTGAGACACCTAGCGGGCCGCCCGTTGCGTGATAGCGGTTATCGAAGCGTTCATTGTCTTCGGCGCGTTTGAAGTAAGGCAGTACTTCGCGATAAGACCAACCATTGCAGCCGCTGCTTGCCCAGTCGTCGTAATCCTCTTGCTGGCCGCGGATATAGATTAACGCATTCACTGAGCTTCCTCCCCCCAGTACCCGACCCTGAGGAAGAATTCGTTTGCGCCCGTCCATGGCGGTTTGTGGTTGAGTTTCGTGGCGTGAAAGCATTGGGCTGGACAGCAGTCGGGTGAAACCTGCGGGGATGTGGATCAGCGGATGGGTATCTCTCGGCCCGGCTTCAATTAGTAGAACCGATGCGCCAGCCTCGATCAATCGGCCGGTCAACGCGCAGCCGGCGGACCCGCCTCCAATGACAACGTAATCGTGCATGTATCTCTCCAGACGGTGATTTCTTGTTTTCATACATCATATATTCTACGCGCCCCCGCGCGTCAACCCAGGTGATTTCGCGCAGACGGGTGAGACAGAAAAACGGTTGAAAGTAAAAAATAAAATATGATATATCATCAGTCCGTTGGGTAAAGAACTTCCCGGACACGTCCTCAAATCAATAACAAAAAGCCTCCACGAAGAGGCAAGGATGAACGTTGATATGACACAGATATTTGCTGCTCCCAGCCGCTATATCCAGGGCTACAAAGAGCTAGACCGCCTTCACCGGCACGTGGCGTGGTTTGGTCGGCGGTTATTGGTGGTTACCACCCAGGGGCGCCTGGATAGCCTGAAGCAGACGCTGAGTGCCAGCTTCGAGGCTGAGCACACCCAATTGCACTACGCGATTTTTTCCGGCGAAGTGACCCGTCAGGAAATCCGGCGATTGACGACGAGCATGAACACCTTTGAATGCGATGGGGTGATCGGCGTGGGCGGCGGCAAGGTCCTGGATGCCGCCAAGGCTGTGGCGCATCAAGCCAGGGTTCCGTTGTGTATCGTGCCCACCATTGTTTCCAACGATGCTCCCACCAGTTCACTTTCGGTGCTGTACACCGAGGAAGGCGCATTTGACGATGTGCTGTTTTATGAGCGCAGCCCGGATGTAGTCGTGGTAGATACCTGGATCATCGCCCAGGCCCCGGTGCGGTTGCTGGTGGCCGGGATGGGGGATGCCTTATCGACCTATTTCGAAGCCCGCACCTGCGTTGAATCGTACCGGGACAATTTTCTCGGTAACGCGGGCGCCGGAATGAAGGAGGGCGGCTCCGGCGCCAAATCGACGATGACTTCCATGGCCATCGCCGAGCTGTGCTACCGAGTACTGCTTGAAGACGGAATGCAAGCCAAGCGAGCCAGTGAAAACAAATGCGTTACTAAAGCCTTCAACCGCGTGGTGGAAGCCAATGCCTTGATGAGCGGTATTGGCTTCGAGAGCAATGGCGTCGCCACTGCACACGCGGTGTATTGCGGATTCAGCGAACTGGGCAACCGCGCGACGATGTACCACGGCGAGTACGTGGCCTTCGGAACGCTGGTGATGCTGGTGCTTGAAGGCAAATCCAGCGGTGAACTGGATGCAGTGTTGAGGTTCTGCCTGAGCATCGGTTTACCAGTCACCTTCGAAGACCTCGGCCTGGCCGATATCACCCCACACGAACTCGACTGTGTGGCACGCACCGCTGCTGACCCGAACCAGACCAGCAAGGTTGAGCCGTTTGAGGTCACTTTCGATGAAATGAAGGCTGCGCTGATCTCGGCCAGCGACCTTGGAGAACTCTATAAAAAAGGCGGTTCGTTGCGGGTGGGTTGAGCCGGTTTGCAACGCAGAGCCACAACAAAAGGTGAACTGATGAAAGCATTTCAGGCAAATCTCCCGGTCACACTCGATTTCGAGGCCGGGGCAATCAGACACATGGGTGAAAAGGTCGAGCCATTCGGAAAAAAAGTCTTCCTGATGGTGGACCCATTTCTTCAGGGCAGTGACCTTGTTGCACAAATTACCAGCAGTTTTGCCGAGCACGACATCGAGTATCTCGAGTTCTACGATATCGTGCCCAACCCTCGACATACCACGATCGATCGTGCCGTTGAGCTTGTCCGCGAAGCGGGTTGTGATGTCGTGGTGGCGGTCGGTGGCGGCAGTGCCATTGACTCAGCAAAAGCGGTTGCCCTCGTTGCCGTACATGGTGGTTATTGCTGGGATTACACCGAACGCCTGGGCGAAGTGGTGACTCGACCGCAAAGCCGCGGGTTGCCGCTGCTGGTAGTGCCGACTACCTCCGGGACTGGAACCGAAGCGACTCCTTTTGCGGTAATCAACAATCCCGAACTGGGCCTTAAGTGCGCCATCGTCAATCCGTTCATCTATCCAGATGTTGCTTTGGTCGACCCACAGATCCTGGTTTCGAAACCAGCGAGGCTCACCGCTCTGACTGCGGTCGACACCTTTTGCCACTCGCTGGAAGCGTACATCAGTATTCACTGTACCCCTTGGGTCGAGATGGTTGCCCTGGAATCGATTCGTTTGTTTGCAACGGACGCCCAGCGCTGCGTCGAACACGGCGATGACGTTGAAGCGCGCGCACGTATGGCCTTTGCATCGACGCTCGGAGGAATGGCGATTGCAAGTGCTGGCGTAACGGTTTCCCATGCGTTGGGTCAACCGTTGGGGGCGATGACTGACGCACCCCACGGCGGTACCGTCGCGGCCAGTACGCCGTATGTGATTGGCTGGACGCTGCCGGTGTGCGCAGACAAGTTTGCCCGAGTGGCCGAGATTCTCGATCCGTCGACGCAGAGCCTCACGGAGATGGAACGAGCGCAGCGTCTGCCAGGGATTCTTGAAAAACTGTTCACCACGTTGGGCGTCACCGATACGTTCCGCAGTTATGGCCTACAGGAACATCAGATCGATGACTTTGCGCAAACGGTATGGACCAGTTTCAACCAGGACCTGGCCTGCCACCCGAAGAAAATCACCAGCAAAGAGGAAGTCGCCGACATCATAAGAATGTGTTTTTAAACGTCGTTGTTTCACAGGCGCAGTCTTTGCCGATCGCTTGATAATCGGCGTTTAGTCTCGCGCCTGACGAAGTTCTGAAGACATTGTTTGACCGACCTGTCACTTGGGTTGGCCGGTTTTTGCATGCTCGAAAAACACTATGCCTACAACAAGATCAAACAGGAGACGCAACAGCATGAACACTCTCGTTGATATCGCTGCGGTCCAGAAGCGTGTCGCCTCCCTGAAACTACCGGGGCAAGCATTCATCAATGGCCGTTTTGTCGACGCTTTGAGCGGCGAGACATTTGCCAACATTTCTCCACGTAACGGCCAGGTGTTGAACCACGTAGCGTCCTGCCAGGCCGAAGACGTAGACCTCACCGTCAAGGTCGCGCGCCAGGCGTTCGACAGTGGCGTGTGGTCGCAACTGGCGCCGAAGGATCGTAAGAAAGTCATGCTGCGCTTTGCAGCGCTGTTCGAGCAGCACATGACGGAACTGGCCTTGCTCGAGACGCTGGACATGGGTAAACCAGTCTCCGAAAGTGCCGGGTTCGATGTGCATGCGGTGCTTGAGTGCCTGCAGTGGTACGCCGAGTGCTGCGACAAGGTCTATGACGAAATCGCGCCGTCTGGGGCGGGCGCGCTGGGGATGATTACCCGCGAGGCCATCGGCGTCGTCGCCGCCGTGACACCGTGGAACTTCCCGATGTTGATGGCGATGTGGAAAGTCGCACCGGCTCTGGCGATGGGCAACTCGGTGATCCTCAAACCCGCCGAACAATCACCACTGACAGCCTTGCGCATTGCCGAACTGGCAGCACAGGCGGGCATTCCGCCAGGCGTCTTCAACGTGCTCCCGGGTTTTGGCCCGACCGCTGGCCGTGCGCTTGGCCTGCACATGGACGTCGACACGCTGGTCTTCACAGGATCAGGTGAAGTAGGAAAATTGTTCCTGCAGTATTCGGGGCAGTCGAACATGAAACGGGTGTGGCTGGAGTGCGGAGGCAAGACCCCGAACATTATTCTCAATGACTGCCGCGATCTAGAAAGGGCCGCGACCACTGCCGCCAAATCGATGTTTTTCAATCAGGGTGAAGTTTGCGTTGCGCCATCGCGGCTGATCGTCGAGGAGGGGATTGGCGACGAGTTTGTTGCCGAAGTGTTGAAAGTTGCCCGGACCATCGCGATTGGTGATCCGCTCGATCCGGTTACGCAGTTGGGTGCCATGGTCGACAAGGCGCAGATGGATCGGGTGCTGGGTTACATCAGAAAAGGCTCCGCGGAAGGTGCACGACTCATCCTAGGTGGCGAACGCGCCACGGGCGTATTGGCCGACGGATTTTTCATTCCACCGACGATTTTTGACAACGTCACCAACGACATGACCATCGCCCGGGAAGAAATCTTCGGTCCAGTGCTGTCAGTCATCACCGCCAAGGATCACTTGGACGCTGTGCGTATCGCCAATGATTCGCCCTATGGCCTAGCCGCAAGCCTATGGACTAACGATCTGTCGCGGGCCCACTCGATAATCCGTTCGCTGCGTGCCGGCAGTGTCTGGGTCAATTGTTTCGACGGTGGCGATATCAGCATGCCGTTTGGTGGTTACAAGCAATCGGGCAATGGCCGCGACCGGTCGCTGCACGCGCTGGACAAGTATTCGGAGCTCAAATCCGCCTGGATCGAATTCTAGAGTCGGCCGGACTTTCATGGCCGCCTTCGAAACAGGTCCTGTCTGCGACAGAGACCGCGGGGGCGGCTACCTGAAAGACCCGCAACATTGTTCAAATCAGCGCACTGGAGAATAATAATATGAAGCTGTCAGCTGTCCGTTCGATCACGACTTTTACCCTGGCGACGCTTATCGGCACACACGCGTGGGCAGCCAGCAAGCATGAAATCTATAGCTTGATTCCTAACACGGCGTTATCGGGTGTGATTGATCCCGATATGCCAGATCGCACTTCGATCAACAAAGCCTTACCGCTGAAAAAAAAGGGCGAGCGTCTGCGTATTGGTTGGA
The DNA here is from genome assembly GCF_019145495.1 of Pseudomonas azerbaijanoccidentalis. Taxonomy (GTDB): domain Bacteria; phylum Pseudomonadota; class Gammaproteobacteria; order Pseudomonadales; family Pseudomonadaceae; genus Aquipseudomonas; species Aquipseudomonas azerbaijanoccidentalis. The sequence goes on from NZ_JAHSTU010000003.1 coordinate 704,871, forward strand.
CTGAAATCACTCTGGGCAACCCCTGGTTTGTCTCGATGATCGACGACTCGAAAACCATCGCGAAAAAGTACAACTACGATATCGAACTACAAGTGGCTGACAGTGATGTCGCCAAGCAGAGTGCACAGGTCGATAACTTCATTACCCTGGGTGTCGATCTGATTGTGATCGACCCTACCGATGTCCTCGGCTCGGTATCTGATATTGAGCGTGCGGTGGCTGCAGGGATTCCGGTCATTACTGTAGGTACCGCCCCGGATTCCGAGGCTCCGGTGATCACCACCAGCACGGGTAACCCTTATGGCAGTGGTTTTGAGGCCGGTAGTTATGTCGCCTCCAAGTCCGATCCGGCCAGCGTGATCAACGCGGCTATGGTCATTGGCGTGATGGGTAATTCCACGTCCGAAAGCCGAATGAACGGCATGATCTCCGGGCTCGTTTATGCCCGCTCGCAAGAGCGCAAGCTGGGTCTTTCCAAAGAAGACGCAATGCTCAAGGGCTTCAAGCTGTTCCAACAAGTCAAAGCCAAAGGCAGCTTCAGCTGGCCGGAAGGTGGCTTTAACGTGCTGGCCTGGGGACGTGGTGACTGGACCGAAGAGGGTGGTCTGGCCGCGACTGAAGATATTCTCGCGTCCCAGGGCGATAAGCTCAATTTGGTGCTGGCCGAGAACGACTTCATTGCCATCGGTGCGATCAACGCGCTGGAAAATGCCGGCAAGACAAACACCGTCATGGTCGCTTCCGGTGCAGGCAGTTTTCGGGTGGCGCTGGACTTGATCAAGCAAGGGAAATTGATGGTGAGCGCCACCAACAGTGGCTCCGAAACCGGGGTTGCCGCCATCGAGTTGATTCACCAGATCCTTGAAAAGGGCCTGGATGCCAACAACCTGCCGCTGGCGTCCTACTTCCCGGTCACTCTGATCACGCCGGACAACGTCGACACCTATATCAAGGCTGACAGCCTGCCACCGTCCACCGACAACGTTCCACCGTTCCGTTCCATCGGGCAGATCAAAACCGCCATGAAGTGATTTAACGGTATGGAACCGGTCTGTTACTGCTGTCTTTGACAGCGGTTATAGACCGATCAATGACAGTTTATAGACGGTGAAGAAAATGAATGCGATGCACAAACCTGCCGTAGAGATGCTCGACATCTCGAAGAAATTCGGTGGTATCAGCGCGCTGAGCAGTGCCAGTTTTTGTGCCCGTGCGGGTGAAGTCCATGCACTGATGGGTGAGAACGGCGCGGGCAAGTCAACGTTGATGAAGATCCTTTCTGGCGCCTATGTGCGGGACGCCGGCGGGGTAAGTCTGAACGGCGAAAAAGTCGATATTCGTAAACCTGGGGATGCACTCAAACTGGGTATTTCGATCATCTACCAGGAGTTTGCCCTGGCCCCGCACTTGTCGGTGGCCGAGAACATCTGCATAGACGATCTGGGCAAGAGCAAGGGATTTGTAGAGTGGGCTGCAATGCGCAAAAAAGCTCGGGCAATTCTGGATGAGCTGGGTTTCAGCGATATCGATGTACGCCAACCGGTCGGCAGTTTGCCGGTGGCTTACCAACAAGCAGTCGAGATCTGCAAGGCACTGTCACGTAAATCATCGGTGCTGATTTTTGACGAACCAACCGCGGTACTCACCTCCCATGAAGCGGAGAAGCTGTTCAAAATCCTTGATGAGTTGCGCCGCAAAGGGGCATGCATTGTTTACGTCTCGCACCGCATGGATGAAATCTTCCGGATCTGCGATCGCGCCACGGTACTCAAGGATGGCAAGACCGTAGGTACGCTGGATCTGGCCGACATTACCGAGCGCGGATTGATCGAGATGATGATCGGTCGAGAACTCAGCGACTTGTTCCCTGCGCGTAACAAGCAAATCGGGGAGGTGTTGCTGAAAGTCGAGAATCTCTGTGCCGGACGTCTGGTGCGCGATGTGAGTTTTGAGGTGCGTGCCGGTGAAGTCCTGGGTTTCTGTGGACTGGTCGGTGCAGGCCGTACAGAAACCATGCGGGCGATTTTTGGTGCCGACAAAAAAACCTCCGGCACGATTAGACTCGATGGGCAGGAAATCCACAACCAGACCCCCCGTGAAGCCATTGTCAATGGCATCGGCCTGTTGCCCGAGGATCGAAAACACCAGGGCGTGCTGCTGGAAATGTCGATCAGGGTCAACGGCGCGCTTCGCCCAGACAGTCCCTACACCGGGAACATGGGTTGGATTTCCAGCGCGCGGGAGACCCAGGGCATCGAATATTTGCGCCAGCAATTGGCGGTCAAGACTCACTCGATAGAACAGTTGGTCGGCGACCTATCGGGCGGTAACCAGCAGAAAGTCGCGTTGATGAAATGGGTTGATGCGAGGTGTCGAGTGCTGATTCTCGATGAGCCCACCCGCGGAGTGGATGTGGGCGCAAAAACTGAAATCTACCGGGTGATCAACGACCTCGCCGAACAGGGTGTAGCGATCATCATGGTGTCTTCGGAAATGATTGAAATCATCGGTATGTGTGATCGCGTGCTGGTGATGCGCGAAGGTGCGGTTGCCGGTGAACTTGCGGGCGAACGTATTAAAGAACAAGAAATGATTTGCCTGGCGATGGGAGTCGAACACCATGAGTAACCCTAATTCCAAGCATGTCCCGGCTGAGCTTTTGCAGGAAAACAGCCGCGCTCACGAGAGCAAGGCGAACCGGCGTTCATTGCAGCGCTTGTTTCTAGAACACAATGCTTTGGTGATGCTGGTATTGCTGGCTATCGTTGCTAGCGTCCTTTCCGCTGACTTCTTCACGTACCAGAACATTGGCAATCTGTTGCGCCAGTTAACTCCTTTGCTGCTGGTCAGCATCGGTATGTTGATTGTGATCCTGACGGCGGGCATCGACTTGTCCGTTGCCTCGGTGGCCGCCGTGGGTGGTATCGTGGTTGCAATGACCCTCAACGTAATGCCGGTCGAAGGTAGTTTCGGGTTGTTGCTTGCCGTCGCGATTGCGGTGGCGTCTGGGGTGGTGATGGGGTTGGTGACGGGTACCTTTATCGCGTATTTCCGCATGGCGCCTTTTATCGCGACGCTGGCCATGATGACGGTTGCGCGTGGGTTGGCGTTTATTTTGTCGAATGGTCAACCTCAAAGGCTGGATGACAAGCTGATCAGCGCTCAACTGCTGCGTGATTTCGGTCGGCTGGCCGATGGATTACTCGGTATTCCATGGCCGGTGTGGCTGGCAGCGCTGGTGACGTTGGTGTTTGCCTTGATCCTCCGTTACAACGCCTATGGACGCTTGACGATTGCCAGCGGGAGCAACGAGACGGCCGTACGCCTGGCGGGTATTCCGGTAGAACGCTACAAACTGGCGGCCTATGGGATCTGCGGTGGGCTCGCTGCATTGGCCGGAGTGGTGCTTGCTTCGCGTTCGGGGGTCGCGACGCCTAGCGCCGGTATGGCACTGGAACTGGACGCGATCGCCGCCTGCGTCATCGGCGGTGCATTGCTGACGGGGGGCAAGGGGACGATTTTTTACACCTTGGTGGGCGTGCTGGTGTTGGGGCTGATCGGCAACATCATGAACTTGCTGAGCGTGCCGGCCTATCCGCAGCAGATCATCAAAGGTGCGATTATCGTCATCGCCGTGCTGTTGCAGGGTGTCGGTCGTCGTGACGCACGTATTTGAGTGACTCACCTGCCGGAGTGGCAGGTGCAATTTGATGATGTAGGATGCGTTATCTGCGCCCCGGGTTGGCAGTCAATCATCTCTGCCGCCGTCGGCGCACCATCATCGTTCATGGAGATCGAGTAACAGTGACCGTGCATAAGCCCATTGATAAAGGCAACTTGAGCGAACGCGTGTATTCCATTATCCGCACCGCGTTGATGGACGGACAATACCAACCCGGGGATCGATTGCGCATCAGCGCGTTGGCCGAACAGTTCGGTGTGTCGATCACGCCAGTGCGCGAAGCGATATTCCGCCTGGTCAGCGATCATGCGCTGGACATGAAGGCGGCGACATCGATTTATGTTCCAGAGCTCACTGTCAGTCAACTGCGGGAAATCCAGTTGATCCGTCATTTGATCGAAGGCGAGGCGGCGGGTATGGCCGCTCAGCGTATTACCAAACTGGAACTGGAACATCTCGAAGCTATTCAAGATGCTTTCCAAAAGGCGGTTTCAGTCGATCACAAACAAGCGGCTTTGCTCAATCGTGAATTTCACTTCGGATTGATTTCCGCTGCCCGCATGCCAGTGGTGTCCAAGACTCTGGAAAACATGTGGGTCATCATGGGACCACTACTGAGTAGGTTCCACGCTGAGGTACCCAAACTGGAACTGGCCAGTGCCAGGCACAAACACTTCGAAGTCCTGGAAGGCTTGCGCACCCGTGACTCGGCCAAAGCCAAAGGCGCGTTGCAGGCCGATATCGCCTGGGGCGAGCTGATGATTGACTGGCTGGAGAAAAAGGAAAGCCTGGCGGAGGCCTAAACCCTATTGTGTCAGGCTGTCGCCCGAGCGCCGATCAAAGGGGCTCGGGCGTTGTCGCTTTTACTGGAATGCAGAAAGGATGGGGTCGGAGTCGTTCAATTGGGCAATCCATTTGCCTCCTTCTGCACCTTGTTTGAGTGCACGCAACGCCTCCGGAAGATTTCGGAAGTCGAAGACCTGACGTTTGGGCGCCAATAGGCTACCGTCCAGCAAGCCCTCTAACAGTCGTTCACCATTTTTCCGCAGCACTTGTCGGTCGTTCAGGCTGGCGTGGGCATGAAAGCTGTTGAGCGCCACCTCATGCAATGAAATAGCGGTGCTGAAGGCAGGCAATGGCGCCGTTTCCTGACGATCCTGAATGCACACAAGGTGACCGTTGTAGCCCAGCAATGAGGCAAGGGTGGCGGCATGTTCGCCGCTGACCGTGTCGAATACTGCGTGCAATCGACGTTCACCTAGAGCGGCCTCTTGCGCTTGTTGCCAATCCGCTTCGCGGTAGTCGAAAACCCCCACAGCACCCAGCGCTTTCAAGCTCGAATGGTGGGCTGTGGAGGCTGTTGCCCAGACTCGAAATCCGCGCTGTACCGCCAATTGAACCAGCAAAAGACCTACTGCCCCGCCTGCGCCAATGACCAGCACATCGCGGGATGCGGCAGTGGGCACTTTTTCGAGGGCCTGCCAGGCGGTCAAGCCGGGGCAAGGCAAGGACGCGGCGGCGCCGTCATCGAGCGCAGCGGGCACCAACAGCACGGTTGCGGCATCCAGTAAACAAAACTCGGCGAAACTGCCATCTCGCTCCAGTGACTGGTGATACGCCACACGGGTTCCCGGCTTGATCTGCACACCGGCGCCTGCTGCGACTACTATCCCCATGCCATCCACACCCGGCACGTGGCCGGTTTTCCATGCCGAGTGGCCCCATTCAATGATTTTCCAGTCCACCGGGTTCAACGCCAGCGCGCGGTTGGCAATCAGAACTTCGTCCGGGCCAGGTTGCACAAGGGGGTTGCGGATCAGTTGTAAACCGTCGATACCTTTACCCGCGGTCCAAGACCAGGCGGCGAAATCAGCGTGCATTGTGAGTCCTCATGAAAGACCGGATTGAAGCCATTTCAATCCGGTTACAGGCCTTGAGTGGTCATGGGTGCGCCACACTTAAGGCCGGTAGTATCCCTTCAGGTATCCATGAGGAGAACGTTGATTTACGCAAAGGTGTTGTGATCAGAAATCATCAATGGGCTCGACGTTGTTCTAGTTACTCAGGCTTGCTGTCGATCAACACCGAGTCGGTGCTTTTCAGTAGTTCGTCACTGTGCACCTTGTTTTTTACCGGGACGGTTTCTTTGAACCGGCACCCAGCATACTGCTGGAGTTACTCATCAGGCGCGGGCATCCATCGAGTGATTTCCCGCTCCGTAAGGTGAACAGTTCCTCGTCGAAAGTAGGGTAAATGCCAGTCACCAGGCAGCGATTTTTAGATCTTTGTTTTTCGGTCAAATATCAATTGCCTGCCTTGCTATTTTTCCGAAAGCCCCCAGCCCTGACACTGCGCCCCATCACTCAAACTCTTCCGGAGTTGCAGCCATGCCCATTGCCCTGCTCGCGCTGACCCTTAGCGCCTTCGCCATCGGGACGACCGAGTTCGTCATCGTTGGCCTGTTACCCACTATCGGTGCCGACCTTGGGGTCAGCCTGCCGACGGCCGGGCTTCTGGTCAGCCTTTACGCCCTGGGTGTCGCCATTGGCGCGCCGGTACTCACCGCCCTGACCGGCAAGGTCCCACGCAAATTGCTGCTGTTGTCGCTGATGGTGTTGTTTACCCTTGGTAACTTGCTGGCCTGGAAGGCTCCAGGTTACGAATCGCTGATAATCGCGCGGATCGTCACCGGCTTGGCTCACGGCGTGTTTTTTTCGATTGGCTCAACCATCGCCACCAGCTTGGTGCCGAAAGAGAAAGCTGCCAGTGCAATTGCCATCATGTTCACCGGCCTGACCGTGGCCTTGGTGACAGGTGTACCGCTGGGGACGTTCATCGGGCAAAACTTCGGCTGGCGTGAAACCTTCCTCGCCGTGTCGGTGCTGGGTTTGATAGCCTTCATTGGTAGCCTGATTTATGTACCGAAAAACATCGCCCACAGCAAACCGGCTTCGCTGTTGCAGCAATTGCAAGTACTGAAACAACCACGCCTGCTGCTGGTGTATGCCATGACGGCGGTCGGTTACGGCGGCTCGTTCATCGCTTTCACCTTCCTGGCACCGATTCTTCAGGACATCTCCGGTTTCAGCGCCAGCACCGTCAGCCTGGTGTTGTTGGTGTACGGGATCTCCGTGGCCATCGGTAATATCTGTGGTGGCAAACTGGCCGACGAACGCGGCCCGATCAGCGCCCTGAAAATCATCTTCGCATTGCTCGCCGCTGTGCTGTTCGTGCTGACCTTCACCGCCGGCAATTCATGGCTGGCCCTAGCCACCGTGCTGGTTTGGGGTGGGGTGGCGTTTGGTAATGTGCCGGGCTTGCAGGTGTATGTGGTGCGTCAGGCTGAGCATCACACCCCACATGCGGTGGACGTGGCGTCGGGGCTAAACATTGCGGCGTTTAACCTCGGCATTGCCGGTGGTGCGTGGGGCGGTGGATTGATCGTTGCTGACATGGGATTGATCCACACCGCGTGGATTGGTGGCCTGGTGGTGTTGGTCGCGTGGGCGCTGACCGCCTGGAGCGGTCGTCTTGATCGCCTCGGCCCTGTGTATACAGAGCCGACAGCGGGCTCGGCGCGCAATGTGGCAGGGTATTAACAACTAGGTTGCGTGGACATTGTTCGAGCGCCAAGCGTCGATCAATAAAGGATCAAACTTGGTGCGCGCTGGTTCTTTTTGAGTGACCACGGTTCATGAAAGAGCTAAGGGTTTCGCGTAGTAACGCGAGCCTTGGATCGTAGATGGAGTATTCACATAGATATGGCCCAAAGCGTGTAAAAACGCGAAGTCTTGTCTAGATGTGTAAGTACAGGAGTTACTTAGATGTCCCAACGCCGCTCAACATTAATTGCTTTGTTGGTAGCCGTAACATTCTTCATGGAGAACCTGGATGCCACAGTGATCGCTACTGCATTGCCGGACATGGCCCGCACGTTCGGTGTCGCAGCAGTAGACTTGAACGTGGGCATGAGCGCCTACATGCTTTCCGTTGCGGTGTTCATTCCTATCAGCGGCTGGTTGGCTGATCGATTCGGCTCGCGACTTGTATTCAGTTCGGCGATCGTACTATTTAGCGTGTCGTCGTTGATGTGCGGGTTGAGTGACAGCCTGGAAACCTTTGTCGCCGCGCGCGTGTTGCAAGGTATCAGCGGAGCGATGATGGTACCGGTGGGGCGTTTGGCGGTGCTTCGCGCTACCGAGAAGAAAGACCTAGTGCGGGCGATAGCATTCATCACCTGGCCCGGTCTGGTCGCTCCGGTACTCGGACCTCCCGTGGGTGGTTTTATCGTCACCCACGCTTCTTGGCCGTGGATTTTCTACCTTAATTTACCGTTGGGTTTGCTTGCCTTGATTGCGACTCTGGTGTTGATTCCCAAGCGAGACGACGTAGGTTCGCGGACATTCGACTTCAGTGGTTTTCTACTGGTTGGCGTCGCCAGCGCTGCGCTGCTGTACGGTGTAGAAATGCTGGGGCAAAGTAGTGCCAATTTATTGCAGGGCCTGTCACTAAGCGGTGCAGGTTTTATTCTTGGTGTTTTTGCCTGGCGACATATGCGTAGGCATACGCAACCGTTACTAGCGCTGGATGTGATGGGCGTTCGTACCTTCAGTGTCTGCCTGTGGGGTGGGTCGATTTTTCGAATTTCCATCAGCACCTTGCCGTTCCTTCTACCGTTGATGTTTCAACTGGCCTTCGGTCTTTCTGCATTCGATGCGGGGTTACTGGTGCTCGCCGTATTTGCCGGCAATTTGGCAATGAAACCGTTCACCACTATGGTGATGCGACGTTGGGGATTGCGCCCTGTGTTGATGATCAACGGCATCCTCGGCGTCCTGGCGATTGCGGCGTGTGCATTGCTGGATGAGCGCATGAGTTGGGCGCTGATTCTGTTCATCCTGTTCGTTGGCGGTCTGTCACGCTCCATGCAGTTCACCTTGTTCAACACACTGGCCTTTGCCGAAATCCCCAAGGAGCAGATGAGTGGTGCTTCAACCCTGTTCAGTATGTTCTTCCAACTGAGTATGGCGGTGGGGGTGGCCACCGGCGCATTGCTGCTACGTCTCGCTATGAATATCCACGGCACCACAGGGCAGGCAGAAACCGCCGATTTCCAGCTAACGTTTCTGTTGGTCGCAGTGATTGCAGGCGTTGCATTATTGGATAACCTGAGACTTCCGCCGCAGGCGGGCGAGTCGGTTTTGCAGCAAAAGTGAGTGCAGGGGCGCAAAAAATGGTCATTGGGCAGCATGGTGCTGAGCCTGCTAATCAATTAGGACGGAGGAACGAAGGGCCAGATCATTTATGGGCTAATTACCAATTTCGTTACGCAAGTTAAATCAGAAAACTTGAAAGCCATCTGCGGCATGCATCCAAGTGATTGAGTGCTTGTCAGATATTGGCATGAAATTGGTCTGGCGCATGAGCGTGCTCCTCTCAATCATCAATTTTTCGGGAGCGATGACGGCCCAAGGAATTCCTTGGGCCGTCATATTGGACGGATTGCCTCAGCGAGAAGCGGCCTTGAGTAGGTCTTCCAAGCCGATGCGGCGGAACATCTCGGCCCTGCAAAGTAGGGTGCTAGGTACGGCGGAGTGCCGCCGCGCGCTGCTGGACGACACCCACAGCACTAACCCTTGGCCCTGCTTGCGCAACTGCGGCAGCGCGGCGCGGTTGACCCGCTGAGTGCTCAGGACGTTGATGTCATAGAGCTGGGCGAGCTGCTCGGGCGTAAAGGCTTCGGCGGGACCGAAGGACATGGTGCCCGGCATTGTGGATGATCACATCCAGCAGACCGCAATTTTCGATGGTTTTCGCGACGCCACATTCGACCGATTCGCTTGACGCGACGTCGAGCTCAACGTAACGCAGGTCTACCTGATGCTGCTCGGCGTAGCGCTGCACCTCATCCTCCTGTGGCGAGTTGCGGCCTAGGGTTTCCCGCATGCTGGCGTAGACGCTGTGGCCGGCATCGGCCAGTGCGCGGGCGGCAAGGGCGCAAAAATCGCTGGATGCACCGGTAATCAGGGTGATCGATTTCATGTGGATGACCTCTGCAAAAGGATGGTTACAGGCGCGGTGGGGAGACGTTTTTCCACAGCATGAGAGAACCAGCCGGAGAAGGAGCCGAAGCGACTATGCTCAGTCGATGCCTACCAGCACTAGCTGTTGGTCAGTGGCATCATCAAAGGGCCGGTGTTTCGCGCCATTGATCGCTGGGGTCACTTAGTGGAAGAGCGAGGCAAACCTAATAATGAATCGCGTATTTTGCGTCTGGCGTTTCTGCGCAGCGGTGTTGCTGGTGGGGGTTACACCGCGCATTCACTGCGCCGTGGCTTTGCCACCTGGGCCAGTCGCAATCAATGGAGCAGTAAGGCGTTGATGGAGTATGTAGGTTGGCGGGATGTGCACTGGGCAGCGCGCTACATTGAAGTGGATGTGACCCTTGGTGACTGGACACGTTGAGCGCTCAGACGACCACACCGAATGACCTGTCGGGAAGGTCGGAGATGCGTTGCCGCCAATAGCTTCGGTTGGCCAACAGTTGCCTGTCGCGAAGGAACGTGAACCGAGTCAGAGCGGCCCGTGCAGCTGATCGATAGTTGCGGTGCAAACTTCTTCCTGACGAGTAGGCATTCGGAGGTCCTTGAGAAATATCAAGTTCGTGCATACGACGAAAGGAGTTTATGTGGTCAACTGTTCTGCTTTAAAAGATAAACTTTGCAAATTCGAGATTGAGCATAATGATAGGGGGATCTGACACACAGGTCGAAGAAGCTGGTCCTAACATCTAGGAGACAACAAAGATGCTTTGCTGGAAATACCGTCTGCATGGTTGCAGCTTTACCCCTAAATTGCAGTTCAGTCTGCGGTCTGCCTCCATCCGTGCTGGCGGGGCGTCAGGCCTTGCGTGAGCGTTGTGGAGCTCGGCCAAGAGCGTGCAATTGGTTGGCCAGCGCGGCGTCGGTATAGTCGTACTGCTCTTGAAAATGCGCCTCGGTGCGGAAACATACGGATTGTACACACTCTGCATTGAAGACCCTGACAGCGATTACCGCCCGCCTTGCTGGCGCTTCAGTTTCGACTGCTGCGGCGAGTCACCATTTGCAAAGGCGCCGATGCTCACAAAGGAGTACAAGCGCTCGCGTGACCTTTGAATCTAGCGTGTGGTAGGGCCTCGTTCCGCCAAACGCAAGCAAGACAGATAGGGGACGCTATTTATTTCCGCAGCATCAGCCGTTTAGGCTCGCATAAAAAATGCAGTTTATCGCGAAGCGGCGGTTAACTTAGCCTAAATCATCGGCGTGGTGCCGTTCGGGTAATTGGTTCGCTTCATCGCCCCACGTCCGATTTACTCGCAGTCCACGGATTACCGCAGGTCGAATGGCAATATTCGCCGCCCATTGCTGCACGTGGGTGTATTGGTATGCTGAAAGAAACTCCGCTGCCGAGTAAAGCTCGTTCAGTACCAATTGGCCATACCAGGGCCATACCGCGACATCGGCAATAGTGTAGCTATCGCCGGCCAAGTAAGCGCTTTCGCTTAGTTTCCGATCGAGGACATCCAATTGCCGCTTGGTCTCCATCGTGAAGCGATTGATCGGGTATTCGAACTTCTCGGGCGCGTAGGCGTAGAAATGCCCGAACCCGCCGCCCAGATATGGCGCGGCGCCCATCTGCCAGAAAAGCCAATTAAGGGTTTCAGTGCGCTCTGCCGGATCTGCAGGCAGAAGCGCACCGTACTTTTCAGCCAAGTAAAGCAGGATAGAACCCGACTCGAAAACACGCATGGCCGGCTCAACGCTTCGGTCCAGCAGCGCCGGGATCTTCGAATTCGGGTTGACTTCGACAAAGCCGCTGGAGAACTGGTCGCCTTCATTGATGCGGATCAGCCAGGCGTCATAGTCGGCGCCGCTATGCCCCAGCGCTAGCAGCTCCTCCAGCATGATGGTGACCTTTACGCCGTTGGGTGTAGCCATCGAATAGAGCTGTAACGGATGTTTACCTACCGGTAACTTTTTTTCATGGGTCGGCCCGGCTGTCGGTCGGTTAATGCTGGAGAATTTACTACCAGAGGGGGCGCTTTCCTTCCAGATTTTAGGAGGTACATATGACACTTTGCTCATGAATAGGGCCTCATGCTTTTTTGCTGTGATTACATAGGCGTTGGATAGAAAACCCTTTGCGCCATGTTTCGAAAAAAGAGCCGTTTATATGCCAGCGACGCCCGACTAAGAGTATCTAGTTGTGGTTCGGTGAGCCGTCGCTTAGCGAACAAAAAAATTAGCTTTTAACCTTAAGCCTGCGGCTCTAGAGCCCATTTCATTTATGTATGCGCACAACTCTCAACCTATTTTGAGCGGATGATCCTATGACTCAGACCGTCATCATTTTCAGGAGAGAGCTGCTGGATGCGGGTTCCCGGGCTTCAGACTAACAGCTGCATCTCGATGCTGAATGTATTAGCCTTTAGTGGCACTCCGTGACTTCAGTCGCTCAACGATCGCCTTGCCTACGTCCACTGCGGAGCTTGGGTTTTGCCCGGTTATCAGTTCGCGGTCGATGACTACATGTGAGGTCCATGGCGAAGTGTTACTGCTGAATAAACCCCCGGCTTGTTCGAGGGCCGTTTGCGGATAGAACTTCATTGCGCCGCCATTAAGTAACCCCTTGGCCAACTCCTCTTCCTGGTTGCTGAAGACCGTGAATTTATAACCGGCGTAAGTCCAGCCGTTGATCGAGGTTTTGCGTTCGGTTTCGAGTTGTCGGGTGAAAGCGACAGGGTCGGCCAGGGTCGACAGCAGTGCAATCGGGCCATGGCAGACGAGGGCGGTAGTCTTGTCGTTGTCATGGAAATTGTTCAGCAGTTTACCCAACGCGGTACTGTGCAGTAGGTCCTGCATCGGTGCGTGGCCACCGGGAATGTAGACAGCGTCGAAACGCTCGTAACCGATCTGTTCGACCCGTGCTAGGCTGATCACCGGCGACGCCTCCCGAGAGGTGATTTTTAGGTTTTCCAGCAATGTTTTGTGCTCACGCAAAGCATCGACATCATTGTTGAAATACATCTTGTTGTTGGACGATTCGTCCAGTGTCGGTGCCTTGCCCTCCGGCGTGGCGAAGGTCACCGAGTGCCCGGCTTCGAGTAGCATTTTTACCGGCTGCATCAATTCGTTCAGATAGAAACCGGTAGCGAAGACTTTGTTGTCCTTGAGATCAAGGTGGTCCGAGTCTGAGAGCACGACCAATACGTTCGCGGCTTGGGCGTTGAGGGCCGCGGTAGTCAGGGTGATTGCAAGGGCGAGTCGGGCGGGGCGCATGGGATCTCCTGATAGTGAGTCGATCGGCTGTGTGCTGATCGGTAATGTCACTATATTCATGCCTATTCGGGCGATAAACTCGCACAACAGGAAATCACCTATTCTCTGGAGGTAAAAGTGAGTCGTCGGTTTGATTACCTCGCTGACGTTGAAGTCTTTGTCGCCGTGGTGGAAAAAGGTTCGTTGAGCGCTGGTGCAGTGTTTTTGGCGACCACTCCGTCGGTTGTCAGCCGAACTATTTCTCGTCTAGAGACGCGTCTCGGCGTTCAGCTCCTGCGGCGTACGACCCGACGCTTGAGCCTGACAGAGGCTGGCCTGCTTTATTTCGAACAGTCTCAGGCGGCGTTTTCTCTGATCAATGATGCGGAAAGAACCATTCAGGCGCAGGAGGGCGAGCTTACGGGACGTGTCCGGCTCAGCGTGCCGACCACCTACGGGCATTATCGGTTGCCGGCGTTGCTTTGCCGATTTAACCGGCAGCACCCGCAAGTGCGCATCGAATTGAGTATCAGCAACCGAAACGTGGACTTGGTGGCAGAGGGGTATGACCTGGCCATTCGACTCGGGAAATTGCCAGACAGTGGCCTGATTGGCCGCCAGCTTGAGGACGCGCGTTTGTGCCTGGTTGCCGCGCCGGATTACCTGCAACGCTCGGGCACACCCCGCAGTATCGATGAGCTGGCAGCGCATGCCTGCCTCCCATTTGTGATGCCCGGTAGTGGGCGAATCGGGCCTTGGCTGTTTCGCGAACGGGGAGTTGATCGGGAGTGGATACCCGAGGCGAATGTTCGGGTGTCTGACGACGTGCTGGGTATTGTGTCGTTGGCTGAACACGGCATGGGGATCTGTCAGACCTACGATTTTATCGTTCGCGAGCGACTTCAAAACGGGCGCCTAGTGGAGCTGCTCGAACAGTCGAGTGGACGCTTCCGACCGTTCTCGGTGATCTATCCACCTCATCGCCAGTTGCAAGCGGCGGCACGCGCGCTGATCGACTTTCTCACTCATGAGGTAGCGGCTGACATGGGCATGCTACTCAGCGAGCCTCAATTGATTGAATAGGCGGAGTAGTCGGTATACCCCTGAGCACCTCTGTCACAGTACAATGCGCGGTCCGGTTTGAGCAGTGGGCATCCGTTGCGCAGTCGTTCAACCAGGTCCAGATTGGCAATGAAGGGCTCGCCGAACGCCGCGATGTCGATCAACCCGTCATTGAGAAATTGCTCGACGCGGTCCTGTGTCTTGCTACTGGCGAGTACCAAGGTGCCGAGGAAGTGATTGCGTAATTTATGCAGAAAATCCAGAGGGATGGACGAGCTACCCCGCGAAGTTTGGTCCATGAAATGTACGTAGGCTAGGCCGCGTCGGGACAAATGGTCAGTCACGTATAGGTAGGTTTCCTCGACGTTGTCGTACAGACCCATTTTGAATAGCCACCAAAAGGTGACAGACGAACAGCCGTTCGCTGAGCACCAATACGCTCGATGACGCTATCGACTGCCTCCAGCAGGAAGCGCGAGCGATTTTCGAGGGTGTCACTGCGGTACTCGTCGGTGCGGTCGTTGACCAGCGGGTTGAGGAACTGCTCGATCAGGTAGCCATTGTCACCATGTAGCTCAATACCATCGAAGCCGGCATCAATTGCATTGCTGGCCGCTTGGGCAAAATCACGGATGACGTCTTTGACTTCGGCGGCGCTCATGGCACGCGGCGCGGACACGTCTAGGGGGCCGGCTGGCCACGGCCGGTAAGCCCGCAGGCCTGGGAGTTGCGGGCAATTTTCGCAGTCGAGCTGACGGTGCAACACCCCTCCAGTTGAGTGCGGACTTTCACATTGACGAGGATCTGCCTAAGGACTGTCTGATAGAGGTGCTTGCGTAAACCGTACATGATTGCGAGGAAGTCCATGCGCTGTATCAGGATGGGCAACATGTGCCCTAGCGTATCCGGACATTCCTCGACTTTAGGCTGCCGCGTCTGCAGGCGTTCATGAATCGCAAGTGACGCTTTCGCGGTGGTCAGTCCGTGGATTCGACAATGGTTTTGAGGCGTTCGAGGCCTGTGCGGTAGAGGGACTCTAAACGCGCGACCACCTGTGTTTCGTCCGCTTCCTGGACAAGAAAGGTGCTTGACCAGGATGCCAGTGTTCCTCCTTTTTGATTGCTCTGGGCTGACATCCTGCCGACATAGTCGGTGACCGGCGACGGACCCTCAAGCAGCGCATAACTGTAATGTTTTTCATCTTCGTCGAAGGTGATCAAGCGCTCGACAATGATGGCACCGTCAGCGGTTTTCAGATGGCGCAGGCGTCCTCCGTCGCTCAGGGTGCTGCTGGCGATGACATCGACCCAGCGGGGGAGCCAGTCGAAGGCACCCAGTAGCGACCAGACCTGTTCGACAGGGCGTTCGATGGTAATCCAGATGTGGACTTCACACATACTTTCACCTTTGTGGAGGGGGACAAAAGAGGCTTAACGTGACCAGCCATAAATTGACGGCACTGAACAACAAGAGCATCGACCGGGCCATGACAGCGACCGGGGGTGTAAACCAGCGACGTCGCTCATTAGCGTTTTATCGCGTGTAAAAGAATCACCGGATAGACCGCAAGGGGCCGTTGTATGCGCTGACTCTGTGTCAGCGCTGATATAACAGCACCAGGCCAGCATCCTTGAACTGTGAGCGACATCGAGTGGTTAAAGCAGCGGTATGCTATAGCTTACGATCAATCGATTCTGATCCTGGTTTCGGGATGCCTCGCTGTTTGATTTGCCATTACGCCAGCCAAACCCAAGCCCCTTGAGCGGGCCGGATTGCAACGCATAATCGAGACTGAAATCGCGCTCCCACTCCTTTTGGTTTGAGCCGGTCGTGACTTTGATATTGTTGCCGCTGAGGTACATGACGGAAGCCTTAAGACCCGGGACGCCGAGGGCCGCGAAGTCGTAGGCATACTGACCGAACGCTGTGCGTTCACCCGCACGAGTGAAGGATTGGATCAGGCGGTCGGTGTACAGGTAAAGGCTGGTGCCACCTGCCCCCTTGTCCGGCAGCGCGCCTTGATTGAGTTGAGTGAAGTTACTGCCACTGGACACGCTTTGGTAACCAGCGGTTAAAGCGTGGCCACCCAGGGTGTAAACCAGCGCGGCGCTCCAGGTCTTGTTGTCTATCTCGCCATCATTGCCTTGGGTGTAGCCGCTGATTCGGTAGGCCGAAGTGCCTTCGCTGTTTTCTCCCGACGAATCCGTCTTGAAGTAGCGAAGGTCAGTCTTCAGAGACTGGCCTTCCGCTATTGCCAGCGTGTGGATCAAGCCGAAAAATTGCTGGGTGTAATAGTTGTCCAAATGGGCGTAGTAATATTGCGCAGTAAGGTCTTTATTTATTTTCCAGTCGCCGCCGGCGAAGTCGAGCTGGTTGCTCTCGCGTTTACCACCAATGGCCGCCAGGCCGGTTTGATCGCTGGATCCTCGGCCGGTGGCGTGCTCGATCCTGCCACCGATCAGGGTCAGGTCCTTGAACTCGCCAGAAGTCAATTGGCCGCCTTCGAAGGTTTGCGGCATCAGGCGCCCGTCGTTTGACACTAGGATCGGTAGCTTCGGTAGCAACGTGCCCAGGCGCAATTCGGTTTTCGATATTTTTACTTTGCCGGTCAGGCCCAAGCGGCTCCATTCATCCACTGCATTATTGTCTCTGTCGGACGGAATCATGCTGCTGCCGACGTGGTTTCCTTTGCCGCTGTCCAGTTTCACGCCCAGCAGTCCTAGTGCGTCAACACCAAAACCGAGTTGCCCGTCGGTGTATCCCGACTTGTAATCGAGCATGAAACCCTGCGCCCATTCTTTGGTTTTCGAAGGGGCGGCGGTTCCGTCTCGGTTGTCGTTATTGAAGTAGAAGTTTTTCAAACCTAGGTTGGCTTTGCTGTCACTCAGGAAGTCCGCGTGTGCCTGGGTGGTTAGTGCAAGAGCACTCGTTGCGAAAACGATAGTCGCTTTATTTTCTTTCATTTGTATCGACCCTTTTTTTGTAGTTTGAAGTTGGGAGCGGACGATCCGCTAATACTGTTGGTCAATGTTTAGATGATGAACGGGGCTCCCGCAGTGACCGGTGCTGGCAAAGAACGTTGCCTGCGGGAGCGTATTCAAAACATGGTCATGCATTTATCCATGCCGAGCTCAATGCAACGCTGGTGAACGCGTTGCGAGGTCGGGACAGCGACAGGCAGGCCCGTCCCAAAGACTATCTGGTGCTGCGGGGACGGGCTTTTTATGAGGTGACTGAGGTATTTTAGATTTTGTCGATTGCCACGCCGTGGTTGTTCTTCCACATCAGCACTACAGCACTGGCAATCACGGCAACCACGATCAGATAGATGTTGAACATCCACCCAATGTTCTCCGAATACAACCACGTGGTCAGGTACGAAGCTGTACCACCAAACACCGCAACGCCCAGAGAAATGCATACCCCGAACATCCGGGTGCGATAACGGGTCGGGATCTGTTCAGAGATTGATGCCGGTTTGCAACCCGTAATGAAGGCCACCAGCAACAAGCCCGCGGTTTGCGCCACCATTAACGTCCACGGCTCACTCGAAATCAGGTTCCAAAGAGGGAACAGCGTGGTGGCAATACCGAGCAAGGAAATCAGCGCGGAAATCTTGCGTCCCCACTGATCGGAGATCCAGCCCGAGATCGGCAGGAACACCAGGTAGATGACCTGTGCAATGCAACTCATGGTGAACGCACTGCGCGGATCCATGCCTTTAATGCTGATGGCGTAGATCGACGCCGACGTGACCCAGGTGTAGTAGGTCAACGTTGCACCGGCTTCATAGAGAAACAAACGAACGCCGTGTTGAATGATCTTGCCTCGACTCCACGCCGGAGCTTCGGGTGCGCCTGCGGCACTTGGGCTGTGCTCGCTTTCCATCATGTTGCGGCGCAGCCATAAAGCGAAGACCGCCAACAGACCACCGGAGGCGAACGGGATGCGCCAGCCCCATTCCTGCATTTCACTAACCGACAGTAACGAAGTCAGCAGCGCCATGTAGAACGTCGCCAATAAGGATCCACAACCGACGGCCAGGAACACCGTGCTCGACCACAATCCGCGGCGTTTCGGTGGGGCGATTTCAGCGATGTAAGCGTAAGAAGTGGTGGTCTCGCCACCGTGGGCAAACCCTTGGATCAGCCTGGCCAGCAACAGCAATGCCGACGCCCAACTGCCAATCGATTGGTAGGAAGGAATGAAGGCGATGAGTAGGCTGGCGCCGGCCATCAGCAACATAGTGCTGAGCAACACCGTGCGTCTGCCGAGCTTGTCCGCCAGAATGCCGAAAAAAATGCCGCCAATCGGCCTTAACAGGAACCCGGCGGCAAACACCGCCAAGGTGTTGAGCAGGGCCGAAGTTGCGTTACTTTTATCGAAGAGTGCAGCGGCGATGTACACCGAAGCAACGGTATAGATCGTCCAGTCGAACCACTCCAGCAGGTTGCCGACGCCGGTGGCCATCAAGGATTTTCTGCGCAGGGATGAATTTGTTTTGGCCTGTCCGATCGAGAGATCGGACATGGTCTCGGTGATATTATTCATTGTTGGCTCCGAGATGTTTCATGAACCACGATAGGTGGCGGGTAACAACAGGCTACGTAAATCTCCCTGAAAAACGCGGTCTCCCTGAAGTGCTTAACCTTGTAAGAGCCGGCTTGCCAGCGATTGAAACACCCCGGTACTTGAGGTGCGCCGGAGTGAAGCTATCGCCAGTGAGCCGGTTCCTGCAGGTGGGTGTGTTAGGAATTCAGATGCGCCAGCGCCACTTCCTCGATCCCGGCGGCATCCAGTTTGTAGTGTTCGTACAAGTGCGTCGGTGGGGCGATCAGGCTGTACTCGTCGTAAATGCCATGGCGCTTGAGCTTCACGCCGACGCCTTCATCCGCCAGCACTTCGGCCACAGCGGCACCCAGGCCACCGAGCACGTTGTGCTCTTCGACGGTCATCATCCGTTTGCTGCGTGCAGCAGCTCGCAGAATGGCGTCGCGGTCGATCGGCTTGATTGACGCCATGTCGATCACGCCCACCGAGCGGCCTTCGGCATTCATCTTGCGGGCGGCGGCGAGTGCCGGATGCACGGTGATGCCGCAGGCGATGATGGTCAGCTCCTCACCTTCGAAGTGCTCATGTGCCTTGCCGAATTCGAAGACCACGCCGTCCTCGTAGACGATCGGGTCACGACCACGGCCGATGCGGAAATACACCGGTTTGTCGTAGGTGGCCGAGGCTTTGATCGCCGCTACCAATTGCGCCCCGTCCGCTGGAGAAACCACCGCCAGATCTGCAATGGAGCGCATGGTGGCGATGTCTTCGGTGGCGTGGTGCGAAGTGCCATAGAAGCCCAGGGAGATCCCAGTGTGGTGACCGATCAGGCGCACGGGCTGCGCCGAATAGGCGACGTCCATGCGAATCTGCTCACAGCACAGCAGGCCGAGGAAGGAAGCAAAGGTCGCCACGAAGGGCATCACGCCACAAGTGGCCAGGCCGGCAGCGGCGGTGACCATGTTCTGCTCCGAGATGCCGAATTGCAGGTAGCGCTCGGGGTAGCGACTGGCGAACTTGTTCAGGCCGTTGGAGTACTGCAAGTCAGCTGAACCGGCCATTACAGGGTAGCCGGCCTCGGTCAGTTCAATCAGTGCGTCGGACAGGTACGACAGGCCCGGGTTGAGCGCATTGAGGCCACGGTACTGCCAGGAATTGGGGGATAGAGGGGCGTTCATGTTCAGATCTCCATGGCTTCAATTTCAGCGATTGCGCGTTTGGCGTCTTCCGGGTCGAGGTAACCGAGGTGCCAGCCGGGTTCGGTTTCCATGTAGGAAACGCCTTTGCCTTTGACGGTTTTGGCGATAATGCACACCGGCTTGTCACGGGCCTCATCGGCTTTGACACGGCGCAGGGTTTCGGTTACTTCGGCGATGTTGTGGCCGTCGATGACGTGCACTTCCCAACCGAAGGCACGCCATTTTTCGTCCAGCGGTTCGATACCGATCACGTCGTCAACCGAGCCGTCGAGCTGGAAACCGTTGCGGTCGACAATCGCGATCAAGTTATTGGCTTTGTGATGGGCTGCGCTCATCGCGGCTTCCCAGACCTGGCCTTCCTGCATTTCGCCGTCTCCGAGCATGACAAACACGTCGTAGACTTCGCCGGTGAATCGCTGTGCCAGGCACATGCCCAGGCCGCCGGAGAGGGCGTGACCGATGGAGCCGGAAGAGAAGTCGATGCCGGGCACCTTGCGCATGTCAGGGTGATCGCCCAAAGGGCTGCCCAAGCGGGTGTATTCATCGAGCCATTCCTTGGGGAATACGCCAAGGTCCGCCAGGATCGGGAACTGTCCTACGGCAGCGTGGCCCTTGCCCATCAGGAAGCGGTCGCGCCCCGGCCATTTCGGTTCGTCGGGGCGAATGGTCATCACGTCGTAGTACAGCGCGGAGAACAATTCGGCGGCGGAAAACACCGAGGTGTAGTGCCCGGTCTTGGCGATTTCAATTAGGCGAATTGTTTCAAGACGAACGAATTTCGCTCGGTCTTTCAACTTGATAACAGTCTCGGCGGAAGGCACAAAGTTACTGGCTTTCCACTGTTCGAGTGTTTTGCGGGGTGCAGACATCTCTACCTCCAATCACAGGCATTAATTTGTTGAAGTTGAATCTCAGTGGCGGGGTTTGAACGTCACACGGATATTGGTGGGTTCAACGGCGCTTTTGAGTAGTGCTCAGTGGGTCAGGTCTTCCAGTGCGCGCATCGCCCCGATCAGTTCGTCGCACGACAGTGCGTCGCCCGATACCGAGAGGAAATTGCGAGCGTGAGGCGCTTTCAAGGTGGGCTCGGCCACTTGCATCAACACCGAATCATCGATGCTGAGTACGCCCAGTTCGGCCAAGTTGCGGGGCAGGCCGATGCGTTGATAGAAGCTCAACATGTCACCCATGAGTTCGGCATTGCGATCTTCAAGCACTAACTGCACGAGCAAGCCATAAGCTACTTGCCAGCCGTGAACCTGCTGTTGCGCACCGGGGATTTTCGACAGGCCGCGCGTCATCGCGTGGGCAATGGACAGGCCGCCGCTTTCGAACCCTAGGCCGCTCATCAACAGCACCGCTTCAATCAAGTGATCAAAGGCAACCGTTACCTCGCCAGTGCCGGCCTGCGCCAGCGCCGGTTCGGCGTATTGTCGAACGATGTGGTAGCACTCGCGCGCCAGGACCAAGCCCGAGAGCGCCGGGCGGGCGCCAAACATATTCACGCCACCGGACTTATAGCACTGCTCGGCTTCGAACTTTTTGGTCAGCGCATCGGCAATCCCGGCTAGCAAAAACTGACGAGGTGCCTGGGCAATCAGTGAGGTGTCCACTAACACGTAGCGAGGGCTGACGAGCAGGTGACCTACTTCACTGAGTTGATGATGAGCGTCGTAGACCACATAGTTTTTCGACGTGGGTGCATCGTTGGAGGCCACCGTCGGCATGGTAATTAGTGTACGACCCGAGGTGTGGGCGAGGGCTTTGCCGGCGTCGATGCATTTGCCGCCACCGACTGCGAGGATCATGTCGAACCCGACCTCTGCAGTCGACGCTCTCAAGGCAGCTATTCCGTCCGCGGTGATCTCGCCGTCGAACGTGATGTAGTGCAACTCGACGTCGGATTGCGCACAAGTGTCATCGAGTCGTTGGCGGATCAGACCTAGCACATAGCTGTCGATCACCACCACGGCCCTGCGTCCGCAGTGCGCCAGATAAGTGCCCGCTTGGGCGAGCACTTCAGTGCCCTGGATGTAGCGTCCGGGCGAGCCAAAAACCAGATTCATTCAGCACCTCTCACTTCACTGCGTATTGTTATCCGAAGCTCTACGGCAGATTGCCGAGTGCTCGATCTTGTTTGATGCATGATATATGATGTTTTTAGGTGGTCAAGTACTCAATCGACGAGATGACGTCAGGCGACCGAATACCCTCCATCGACCGGAAGCGTCGTGCCCGTCACGTAGCGTGCATCTTCAGAGACCAGGAAGGCGATCACATTGGCCACGTCTTGTGGCGCGCCCCAAGTTTTCATCGGAATACGCGCCATGATCCCTACCGAGCGTGCCGGATCTTCAAAGGCTCGCCGCGACAGGTTGGTGAGAATCCAACCCGGCGCAACGGCATTCGCGCGCACGCCATCGGTCGCCCAGGCCACGGCCATGCAGCGCGTCAGCTCTGAGATGGCGGCTTTACTCGACGCGTAGGCGGGGGTCTTCGCGGAACCAAAAATCCCATGCATCGAGGCAAAGTTCACCACCGCACCGCGAGCGGCTTTCAGGCCGGGGAGAGCAGCGTTGGTGATGCGCATCACGGCCGTGAGGTTGACGTCCATGACACGGCTGAAGCCGTCCAACTCCCACTCATGGTTGTGGTCAATGATGCCGGCGGCATTGACGATGGCGTCGACTCGCTCGAACTGCTCGAAGAAGCGCGTCACCGCCTCGTCGTTGATGACGTCCAGTTCCTGATAATGGATGCCCTCTACTCGCTGCTCGGGTTCGCCGAGCCCGACGGTGAACACTTCATAGCCGTCGGCGTGCAGGCGTTGTGCCGTGGCCAGGCCGATGCCGGAGCCACCGCCGGTGACGATTGCAATTTTTTTCATGGTATTTCCTTTACACAGAGAAGGGAGTGTCAAACGCCGGTTTTGGAAAACAAAAACTCGGCCAGTAGATCGATCTGGCCGGTGACCATGTGCGCACCTTTATGGATGACGCAGCCACGCTCGGCGGCAGCGCTTAGCAGCGGCGTGATGTCAGGGTTCATCACCACTTCGCCGACTACAGTGCCGGGTGCGAGTGTCTCGACGGGCAGCGGTAACGGGTCCTGAGTTTTAAGGCCCAAAGCGGTGCCGTTGATCACAACATCGAAACCAGTGGCGTCGGCTGCCCCGGCATTGATCTGCCGACCGGGGAACATTTGGCGCATCTCTTGGGCCAGCGCTTCGGCCTTGGCCGGCGTGCGGTTGCTGATCACCAGTTCTTGAATAGCTTCGGCAAGCAACGCATGGGCAATGCCGGTCGCGGCGCCACCCGCTCCCAGCAACAGCACGCGTTTTTCAGTCAGGTCATGGCCCTGCTTTTTCAGGCCGGCGACAAAGCCGTCGCCATCGAACATGCGCCCGCTGAAGCGGCCGTCTGGCAGGCGTTTGGCGACGTTGCATACTTGCAACAGACTGGCCGTGCCTTTGAGTTCATCGCACAATTTCGCAACTTCAAGCTTGTGCGGCACGGTGACAATCACTCCCGCCAGATTTTCTATCCCGCGCAAACCTTCCCATGCTTTGGGGAGGTTGGCCGGTGAGACTTCCCAGGGCACCAGCACGCCGTCATGGCCCAGCCGCTCCAGCAGCGGGTTGAAAAATTCGGGGGTGCGCAGGTGCTTGGCAGGGTATGTCAGATGAACCACGATTCGGGTTTTACCGGTGATAGGCATTGCTTTTTTCCCTTATAATTTTGTTGTGATATATGATATATCCTCAAAGCGAGAGTTCGTCAAGATGGTGATGCATCTCAGGTGCAGTAGCGGTAGTAAGCCGATGATGTATGATGCGTTATCAGCGCTTGAGGCCTGCAGGTCAGTCAAGCTGCCAAGCCGGCGCACCTTTATTGAATCTGGAGATCGAGTAACCGTGACCGTGCATAAGCCCATTGATAAAGGCAACTTGAGCGAACAGGTGTATTCCATTATTCGCACCGCGTTGATGGACGGGCAGTACCAACCCGGCGACCGGCTGCGCATTAGTAAGTTGGCCGAGGAATTCGGTGTGTCGATCACCCCTGTGCGGGAAGCAATCTTCCGTCTGGTCAGCGACCATGCGCTGGACATGAAAGCGGCGACCTCGATCTATGTGCCGGAGCTGACGGTCAGTCAACTGCGTGAAATCCAGTTAATCCGCCATTTGCTTGAAGGCGAGGCAGCAGGCGTGGCCGCCCAGCGCATTACTCGGCCCGAAATCGAAAAGCTCGAAGCGATTCAGGATGCTTTTCAAAAGGCCGTCGCGGTCGACTACAAGCAAGCAGCGTTGCTCAACCGGGAGTTTCACTTTGGTTTGATTTCTGCGGCGCGGATGCCCGTGGTGTCGAAAACCCTGGAAAACATGTGGGTCATCATGGGGCCGCTGCTCAGCAGGTTCCATGCCGAGGTGCCCAAGCGAGAGTTGGCCAGCGCCAAACACAAGCATTTCGAAGTGCTAGACGGCTTGCGTACCCGTGACTCGGCCAAAGCCAAAGAAGCTATGCAGGCCGATATCGCTTGGGGCGAGTTGATGATCGATTGGCTGGAAAAAAAGGAAACCTTCGCTGAGGCATAACCACCGCGCCGCTATCGGATCATGCTGCAGCTGCGGGCCGAGCTCCACGTCAGGAGCCTAAGGCGCTGTCGTTTTATGGCTGGTCGAACGGGTTGGACATTGGATCGTTCAGTCGACAATCCACTTGCTACTTTCGCCACCTAGCTTGAGCGCCTGCAAGGTTTGGTGAAGGTGACTGAAATCGAAGTCCCAACGTTTGGGAACGGTCACGCTACCGTTGAGCACGTCTTGGAACAGGCGTTTCTCTGTAGCTGTCGATCACTGCGGCTCGTGTGGGCATTGAAGCAGGGGCAGCATGATTTTTCAACGGCAAGATGTAGTCTGCACTGATACCCGCGGGGGTTGGAATGGACCTGAGCATCCATGTCTTCGCCCGAAGGATAACGCTCGCGGTAAATAGATGGAGTGTGTGAGGTCAGGTGGTCGTAATGACCTCGTGGTCTAAGATCGAAGCGAAAAAGTAGAGTGCAGGTTCACCGATCAAGTGGGTTGTGCTATCTGCCCCCCCCCCCCATCTGCTCTTAGTGCGAGGAAGGTCACCATGAGTTGCAATGAAATTCAACCGACTGGATCAGGGGCGAGCGTACGCATCACTCAATCAAGGCAGCTGCATTTCCGCAAGGTTCACCTAAAGGCTTCCACGTTGCTGGCTGTCCGAAGTGGACAAAAGTGTTTACGTTGGGCGGGTAAAGAGGTCTTAGTTCAAGAGGGGGATCTAGTTGCCTTTGCGGCTGGACAAACTTTTGATGAGATTAATACACCTTGCGCGTCAGGTGGTGTATATAAAGCTGAATGGCTAATTTGTGAAGATGATGTTGTGAGAGACTTTCTTGAGCGTAGACCGACGGGGCAACGTATAGCCGAATTAAAGGTAATACACCCGGATTACTCAGCAATGCTCGATTCTTTTAACCATGCTTGCGCAGGCGTCAAGTCCAAGAGTGAGTTTCCTAGCGAGGTTGTCCGTTCTAGGTTATTTGAATTGCTCGCTTGGCTTGATCACCACGGTGGCTATTTTAGCCTTAGTTATATAAGCAATGTCAGCCTAAAAGTGAGACTGTTGATTAATAGCAACCCAGGGGAAGGGTGGACGGCTACTGACGTTGCTCAGAAGTTGGGAATGAGCGTGGCCACGATGAGGCGTAGGTTGGTCACGGAAGGCACGCATTTCCAAGAACTACTCACAGATGTCCGTATGTCTCGAGCATTGACTCTGCTTCAGTTTACCGATTTTCCAATCACTTCCGTTGCCTGCGAGGTGGGATACGAATGTAGTTCACGCTTTTCATTTCGTTTTCGTAAAAAGTTCGGACTTAACCCTTCAGGGATTCGATCTGTGAACAATTTGGTCACGGACGAGGAGAGTAGTGGTCTGATAAACACCAATACCCATCTGGACGGAAATGCTCGCCAGATAACGGTGTCAGATGACTACGAAACGAGTTTTATTTTTTGCTGAATTGAAACGCGAGGCTGCCGAGTTTATAATTATGTCTTAATCTAATGGCGAGAAGATGGTAGCCGCATAGCGAATCTCGGAAGCCGGAACATCAAAACATTGAAAAGTTGCTGTCTCAGGTGGCTCGTCTTAAGCTGAAGAAGTCGGTATTCAATAAGTCTATCGTGCTCTTAATTTCGGAAGATCACTAACGTTCGCACTGATTTGTAATGTCGGCGTTCAAATAGTTGTAGATTAGCTGTACAACGTGATTCAAGATCGTCTGGTCTTGTTACTGCGCCTATAGTCAGTCTAGGGAGTGAACTACTGATCTTAAGCGACTTTAGCTGCGCCGCCTGGTTGTCTATGAACTGTTCACACACACACTGTGTAGTACAGTGGCCAGCTGTAGCATAATCTGTGTTATGCCTAAAGATGCAGAGCAGCGTGGCGTTTCTAGGTCCGCAATTTTAGGCGCTAGCTACCAATCGTGAGCATACAGCGAGCATGCAAATAAAAACTACGGCGGACCGGCTAGAGATCCCGGAAAACTTGAATCGTGGGATTGAAAGCTGAGTAGATGCCTTCCACGGGCTACCGAACGATTCAGAAACTCTATCGGTACAACAGTCATATCCTAATAAATCGATACAATTGGATTCGATCTTATCAATTCAACGGTGGGCTGGCGCCAGCTCAGGTCGAGTCAAGTGCGGGATTAAATTACCACTGCAGAGTGTACTTAAGGGTAGGGGGGCACCCTGCAGATATAGTTTTTACCGTCCTTGGGCAATTGTTAATTTGGCTTCCCCAATGGCATTAGCTTTAGTGAAGTATCCCACCAGTGCAGGTGTGGATTCAGCACTCACATGAGGCAGCACATCTATTTTCAGGGCGGTTAGAGTTATTTCAAAATTATGTGTCGATCCCTTAGGCGGGCAAGGTCCTCCGTAGCCAGATACACCAAAATCAGTTCGTGACTGAAGAGCGCCTTTAGGTAAATTTTTGCCACTCGCATCAATGCCAGTGGGAAGGCTATTCACCGAGGCCGGTATATTTGCAACAACCCAATGTGTCCAGCCTATTCCCGTTGGTGCATCGCGGTCGTAGATGGTAAGAACAAAGCTTTTGGTTCCAGCAGGGGCGTTACTCCAAGAAAATGATGGTGTAACATTTTTGCCGGTACAACCAAAGCCGTAGGGTTCACTCAACATGTTCGCTTCGTTGAACGCACCATTTTCAAGTTCTGCACTTCGAATAGTGAACGATTCAGCAAAAGCTAACGCTGATGTTCCAGCGAGAATAATGCTCACAGCGGTGGTTTGCAGTTGTCTCATTTATGCATACTCTAGGTTTGTGGAGTCAATATCCTAAATCTCATACGGTTTAGCATTGAGTTATATTCGTCAGATTTTATGCCAAAACGATCATTCTGGCGGTGCAGAAATAAGGAGCCGATCAACACTCCTCACGTGATTAAACGGCCGAAAAATTTCAGGAGTTTCACTTGGCCGATGCGTCGTCAGACGTGTCAGAGCTTCTCTAGGTTGGGTTTCAAGGATATCTACCAGTTAGAGTTATTTTGTATTACTAGATAATTCATGTGCTGTAGCCCCACGATTGGCGATTGGCGATTGGCGATTGGCGATTGGCGATTGGGATTAGTGATGTGCCTTAGTTCCAAAAATATTTGTCGTCTAGCATCTGCTTACAGGTTGCGCTGACTATATTCATGGCTCCATCAGCGATAGAATCGCACAAGGGAAATGAATTATTCTTTGGAGGTTCAAGTGAGTCGTCGATTCGATTATCTCGCTGACGTCGAGGTGTTTGTAACCTCGGTGGATAAGGGGTCTATGAGCGCAGGTGCTGTAGCGCTGGCGACTACCGCCTCGGTTGTCAGCCGAGCGATTTCCCGACTGGAGTCTCGTCTGGGGGTGCAGTTATTGCGACGCACCACGCGGCGACTGAGCCTGACCGAAGCGGGTCAACTTTACCTCGAACAGTCGCGTGCGGCTTTCGCACTGATCGATGATGCGGAGCGGGCAATGCGGGGGCAGGAGGGCGCGCTCAATGGCCTTGTACGGCTCAGCGTACCTACTACCTACGGACACTATCGACTGCCGGCATTGCTGAGCCGCTTTACCCAACAGTCTCCTTTTGTTCGCATCGAGTTGAACATCATCAATCGCAATGTTGACCTGGTGGCTGAAGGCTACGACTTGGCTATCCGTCTTGGGCAATTACCTGACAGTGGTCTCATTGGGCGAAAACTTGAAGATGCGCGCCTATGTCTGGTTGCCGCACCGAGTTACCTGGATCGCGCCGGCATACCGCAACGCGTGGAAGATTTGGCGTCACATGCGTGCCTGCCCTTTGTCATGCCCAGCAGCGGGCGGGTCGGGCCTTGGCTATTTCGTGAACAAGGGATCGATTGTGAGTTGATACCAGAAGCATCAGTTCAAGTGTCTGACGACGTACTGGGTATTGTGTCGTTGGCTGAGCATGGCTTGGGTATCTGCCAGACCTACGATTTTATCGTCCGTGATCGAATTAGAACGGGGCGTTTGGTGCCGCTGCTCGAAAAGTCGGGGGGACGCTCCAGACCATTCTCGGTGATTTATCCTCCCCATCGGCAATTGTCGGCAGCAGCCCGTGCATTGATCGACTTTTTGACCCGAGAGGTGGCGGATCAGTCCCGATCCAATTCTTCCGGCCTATAACTTACATTCCATCGCTTTTCAATCATGTAATCGTGGCAACACTGGGCGAAGGCTTTATAAATCAATGCTCTTAGATCTCGCTGAGTCATTAGCGCATGCAAGTTTAGATGCTGTACGTTTCTCGAGCATTGCCTCTACATTGTAAACAATACTATGTGTCTGCATTAACTACCGAAATGAGACCTCTTCATTGGAGTCTGGGGTCGCTGTCAAACTCAAGGGTTTTGGGGGGGATATGAGACTTAACTTCCAGCCACCTTGCGCCTTGGGCTGTGTTGCACGGGGGGTGTTGGGGAATGGCTCTACTGTCTTGCATGTGTTTACCAGCCTAAAAGGACGGCTGCTAGGTAGGCTATCACCAACAAAGGGAGGCGCAAGATGTTAGAACTTGAGCGCTTTTAGGCAATGTGAAATTTTCTGGAAGCGGATGAGTTTTAAAGTGTGGCGAGCAACCTTACCCGCCCACTGACTTCATGATGAGTGCGCTGCCGGTAAACTCAGTCTCCTGTTTGTCCGCTAGGGCATAGGCTAGTAACTTCTCCAGTTGCGAGTTGGTATGATTTTCAGGCTGCTGCAACAGGTCTCCTATGTAGTGGCCGCGATTCGACGATAGGCATCCGTATAACCAGCCAGTAGATGATAGACGCAGACGATTGCAACTTCGGCAGAACGGAGCGCTTTCATTAGCAATGATTCCAAAAGTTCCCAGATCGCCCACTTTGTATCGGAGCGCGGTGGAATCCTTAGGCGCGCCGACCGGCACGAATTCAAAGCGCTTTTTGACAAGATCCAATAGCTCCCCATGCCCCACGTAACGATTACGAAAGGCCCTGGGGTTTTCCGCCAGATGGCCCATGCGCATCAGTTCTATAAAGCGCAGCTCGTAACCTTGTTCCAAGCAGAATTGCAGCATCGGTAGGACCTGATCCAGATTTAGGTCTTGCATGGGGACCATATTGATTTTGATCGCGATGCCGGCTTTCCGCGCCTGTTCTAATCCCAGCAAGATGCTATTCAGATCGCCCCCTCTGGCGATGTGTCCAAAGGTGTCGGGATTGAGCGTATCGAGCGAAACGTTAAGTCGCCGGACACCGGCGCGCACTAACAGTGGTAGTTTACGCGTAAGTAGCTGACCATTGGTGGTGAGGCTGATGTCCCCCAATCCCAGCGTGTCCAACCCTAGGAGAAAAGGTTCGAGCCTGTCACTGAGTAAAGGTTCGCCACCGGTAATGCGCAGGGCATTTATACCGGCGACGTTCTTCAATAGCCTGACGGCGCTGAGCATGGCTTGAGCTGTCAGCTCGTCACGCGCCGCGACCAGACGCCGACCATCTGCCACACAATAGGTGCAGGCAAAGTTGCAGGCAGCCGTGAGACTCAGCCGAAGCTTACGAAAACGTCGGCCATGTCGGTCGATATTCAACTCATGTTGCCTGAGCTGGACAGTGATTCCGGACTGTTAGGAATCTCCTCCAGGAGGAGCACCTTGCGGTCGATCAGCATATCGATAAGGGCATCGGACAGTGTTTTGTAATGGTGCATCTGACGATGTAAATCTATCGCTTCTCGACTACTCCAGCGTTCGAAGAACACGAACTGCCCCGGTTGATCGATGCTTCGATGCAGTGTGTACGCTAGGCAGCCAGCTTCGGCTCTCGATGGTTGGATGCAGGCGCGCAATATCTGTTCGACCTGATCCTCTTTCCCTTCCCGCGCCAGCAGTACCGCAACTACTCGTATTTCATGGTTCATGATGAATTATTCCTTGTTAGATGAATCGTCAACGATTTATGGCGAATGGCTGATGGACCTCTTCGCTAACTTCTCTTTTAACTAGGCTGCTGACGGCAAACGAATCTATGTCATGGATCTTTGTAGGCCTAAGCCGTAAATGTCCGCCTGATCTGCCACTTAGACTTGCCTGGATCTCCGCCAGTACAGCTATGGCTACGCTTTCCGGGGTATCTCCGCCCAGGTCCAACCCAATGGGGTAGTGCAGAAGGTCGAGCGTTGACAGCGCTCCCCGGCGGCTAGTGATATCGGTGAGTAGGCGTTCGGTTCTGTCGCGGGGGCCCAACTGGCCAATGTAGCTTGGCTGGCACTGCAGTACGCCATCTAGCCAATGCGCATCCTGAATCAGACTGTGGGTCATAATGGCCACCGCGGCCTGTTCAACCAGTTCGCCATAGGCAAATGGACGGCTGATATCGCCCACCATTACGAGGTCGGCCTCGGGGAAACGCTCAGGGCGCGCGAAATGTGCCCGGCTATCGACCACTGACACATGCCAACCCAGCATTTTCGCCATGCGCACGAGAGGTTGAGCGTCATGACCTCCGCCAAAAATCACCAACCGGCGAGCAGGAGGCAGGTATTCCAGGAATACCTCGATCTTTTCATGGCCATCGATGTAGTGGTGCAGAGAGGATTTCTTCTGCTGCAGAACCTTTTGCAAATCGGTGCCGATCTGACCGGCGAGAGCGTTGCGAGGTATATCGCCCGTGACCGTTTGCCCCGACATCAGTAACAAGCGTTCACCCGTCACGTGCAACCCCAGTGGATGACTGGCAATGACCGTCGCGAGTGCGGCGGGCTGCCGCGAATCGCGTACCTGCTTCAATGCGTCGGTCAGTAAGCAAGGAGCGCTGCAGGACATACGCTCGAACAGGACGTGTACCTTGCCATTACAGCCTAGGCCGAAACTTAGTGCCTCATCGCTATCATCATCTTCGATGGCTGTGCTGTAGCTGCGCACCACCGGCCCGGACTCCGTCAGCCACCAAGCTTTTTTTGCCACAGCCGCTTCCAGGCAGCCGCCACTGATGGTTCCTTCGGCGCGTCCAAAACACGAAACCAGCATACGAGCGCCCGTGCGCCGGTAAGCGGACCCTTCGACCTTGACGACGGTGGCCAGGACACAATCCTGGCCACCGTCTTGTGCTGTCTGCAATGCATCGAGCAGCGCGTCTATACTTGACATGGTCAACCTCCAGTCAATGCAGGGACTCGGTGCGTCGCTTGGCGACCGCTTGTTCAGATACGTGCGCCTCATTGTTACCGAAGCGGCTGAGGATCAGGCGCGACAATGCCGCAAGTTCCTGATCGTTATAGAGGGTGCCAAACGATGGCATCCGACGATCAACTGGTGTATCTCGTGAGCCGTGCCCACTGAGCAGCATACCCAACAGATTACTGGCTGCAGGATCATTGACGGTCTTCAGCCCGATCAGCGTGGCTGCCAGACTCTGGTTGCCGCTGCCGTCCCAACGGTGACAGCTGGCACAGGCATCGGCGAACAGCTTGCGGCCCAGCGCGTTGTCATCTCCTTTCTCCGTCATCGTGGTCGGCGCCGGGCGTGCCACCCCTTCGCTGCGCGCCGGTGTGTTCTTCAGGTACACCGCAATCGCCTGCCGATCGGCATCTGTCATGTGGCGCAGACTGTGCTCAACCACTTCGGCCATCGGGCCGCCAGCTACGCCCCAACCAGGCGCCATGCCTTCTTTCAAGTAGTCAGCCAGCACCTCGGTGGGCCAGGCACCGATGCCGTGCACCGGATCGGAACTGATGTTATAGGCATTCCAGCCCTGGATCAGATTGCCAGCCAGGGAACGGTCGCTGCTCACCGCTTGGAACAGGTTGCGCGGGGAGTGACATTCTCCACAGTGTCCAGGCCCCTCCACCAGATATTTGCCACGGTTCCACTCTGTGGAGCGCTGGTTGTCGACCTGAAATTGCTCATCGTCATGAAACAGCAGGTTCCAGAAGAACATTCCCCAGCGTTGGTTGAATGGGAAGCCGATGTCGTTTTCGCGCGCGGCTTGCTGTACCGGCTCCAGGCTGCCGAGGTAGGCCTTGATGGTTAGGATTTCATCGCGAGACATCTTGCTGTAAGACGTGTAAGGGAAAGCCGGGTAATAGTGTTTGCCGTCACGCCCGACACCTTTTTGCAGCGCGCTGACGAACTCGTCGTCAGTCCAGTTGCCGATGCCGGTTTCCTTGTCTGGTGTGATGTTCGGGGAAAATAGCGAGCCGAACGGCAACTTGAACTCGACACCACCGGCAAAAGCTTTGCCACCCGGTACTGTGTGGCAAGCCACACAGTCGGCGGCGCGTGCCAGGTATTCGCCTTGACGGATCAGGTCCTCTTGCGCCTGCGCCGAGTGAGCAACGAGCGTGCCCGTAAAAAACGCCAGCAGGATGTTTGTTAGCTTCATAAAGGTTTCCTTAAACCGGGTAATAGCCCATGCGACTCAGCGGCAGCCGACGGATGCGTTTTCCGCTGGCTGCGAAAAGTGCGTTGACCAAGGCCGGGCCGATCAGGGCGGTGCCGGCTTCACCTATTCCGCCCGGTGTTTCCAAGCTGCTGATCAAGTGCACCTCCACTGGGGGCGCTTCACTGATACGCAACTGCCGGTAGCTATGGAAATTGGTTTGCTGCACCTGGCCGTTCTTGATCAGGATCTCGTTGAACAGTGAGGCGGACAGGCCGAACAACGTCCCGCCTTCGATCTGGGCAGTGACCGAAGTCGGGTTTATGACGAGGCCGCAGTCCACGGCGCTGACTAACCGCTTGATGCGAAACGCCGTCTCGCCCTGCATCTCCAATTCCACCATCGTTGCCACGTAGCTGCCGAACACCGCGCTAACCGCGATGCCTCGCCCTTGCCCGGCGGGTAAGGGTTGACCCCAGCCTGTTTTCTCGGCGAGCAGGCGTAACACTGCCTGCGCGCGAGGCTGGCGCTCCATCAGGCTCAACCGGTAGGTCACCGGATCAGCCTTGGCGTTATGTGCAAGCTCGTCGATAAAGCATTCAAGTGCATAGGTACTGCGTAGCGGGCCGACCCCTCGCCACCAGGAAACAGGCACCACTCCTGGCTCCTCGCGGATATAGCGTACTTGCAAGTTCGGCAGGTGGTAGATGGGCTCCACCGCTACCTCTACGGCATCGGCATCAACACCACTGGACGGTAGGCTACCGATGTAACGCGCGAGCACCGAGGCCCCTGCAATACGGTGCTCCCAGCCGATTGGCCGGCCTTGCTGGTCGAGCGCAGCGTTGAGCCGGTCGGCATACAGAGGTCGGTAGAGGTCGTGGGTCATATCCTCTTCACGACTCCAGATCAGTTTGATCGGGTAATCGACCTGCCGAGCGATGGCAACCGCCTGGGTGATGAAGTCGAAATCCAGCCGCCGGCCGAATGCGCCGCCAATCAACTGGTTATGTACTTGGATCTTGTTCTCGGGCAGTCCGGTGATCCTCGCTGCGGTTTGCTGGGCGAAGACGGGTACCTGCGTTCCAACCCACAAGTCGCAGCCGTCTGGACGCACGTGGGCCACGCAACTGATGGGTTCAAGTGGCGAATGAGACAACATCGCCTGCTCGTAGACGGCCTCGAACTGACTGGCCGATTGTTGCCGGGCCTGCTCGATATCGCCCTCGCGTTTTGCAATGACGCCAGACCGGCTGCTGGCCTCGATCAAGGCTTCATCAAGTTGCGCCGAATCGATGCTGACGTTCGCTCCCAAATCCCACTCGATGCGCAGCGCTTTGAGCGCTTGCTGGCAAGCCCAGAAATTGCTGGCGGTGACCGCGACCGCGTTTTCTAGGCGAACGATATCCCGCACACCGAGTATCTTGCGAGCCTGCTGGTCGTCGACGGAGCGCAGCCGGCCACCGTACACCGGGCAGGTTACGGTGGAGGCAACCAACATGCCGGGGATCTGGAGGTCTATGGTGAAGCGGGCCTTGCCGTTGACCTTTGACGGCGTATCAAGACGCCGCGCCGGGGTTCCCAAAAGCTTGAACTGCTCCGGCGTCTTCAGAGGTACTTCAGTGGGCAGCGGCAGCGTTGCAGCCACTCCGACCAGTTCGCCGTAGCTCGCGTTTTGGCCATTGGGACCAAGCACCCGGCCATTTTCGGCACGGCACAAGCTTGGAGCCACGCGCCAGCGCAGTGCGGCCGCTTGCACGAGCAGGATGCGTGCAGTGGCGCCCGCACGGCGCAACGGCTCCCAAGTATAACGTGTCGATGTGGATCCGCCGGTCGCCTGAAACTGCATCAGCGTGTCGGCATACAGCGCAGTGTTCGGTGGCGCTTCCTGAATGGTTACGTGCTCAAGGCCTACCTCAAGCTCCTCGGCTACCATCATGGCGATGCCAGTCTGCATACCCTGGCCCATTTCGATTTTCGGAGATATCACGGTGACACGGCTATCGTGGCCAACACGCACAAATGCACCAAAACCATCAATGGACTGATCGCCCAACCGGCCTGCAGTGGCGGCTTCGGCGGCCACGCTTTTAGACACTAGGGGTGGTAACCAACTACTGAGGATCAGGCCGGTGAGGGCGGTGCTCCCACCCTGCAGGAGGCGGCGACGGGAGATATCAAGTGTGGATTCTTTCTGCATTGGCATTTCGAGTTCTCCTCCCTGTTTCAGCTGCGAGCAACGCTTTTGATGGCAGTGCGGATTCGGGTGTAAGTGGCGCACCGGCAAAGGTTGCCTGCCATTGCAGTATCGATGGCCTGGTCATCCGGCATTGGGTTGTTCTGCAGCAAGGCGGTAGCTGCCATTATTTGCCCGGACTGGCAGTAGCCGCATTGCACGACTTCGTGCTCCAGCCAGGCTCGTTGCACAGCTTGACCCACTGCGGTCTCATCAATGGCTTCGATAGTGGTGATCTGGCGGCCAGCCACCGCGGCGACCGGGATCACGCATGAGCGAATGGGCTGCCCATCGAGATGTACAGTGCAGACGCCGCATTGTGCGATCCCACAACCATACTTAGTCCCGGTCATGTCCAGAACATCGCGTAGTACCCAGAGCAGCGGCATATCCTCAGGTACGTCGACTTGCCTCGACTGTCCATTGATCATCAGCGTTTGCATGTCCTTTCCTCAGGCTAAAAGTGTTGACGCCGAAAACGCTCAATGTCTGTCGCGTCACGACTGAATCGGCATTTAGGATTCATGTGAAACATCAAGGAGATCACCGCTAAGGGCGCTCCAATCGGGAAAGCAGCCACCTGATGAGCGGAAAAGACACGAGCTGGGTCACGGGAACCAGTACCGCGACCTCCACCAGCACCATGAGTGGAAAACTTAAGTGATGGGTGACAGGGCCCAGTAAAGTCAGAACCAGCAAAAGCGTCGGATAAAGGCCGAGATATCCGACCAGAATTCGCCTGGCCGCTGAATCCTGCGGTGGCGGATTGTGTTGTTTCATAGTGTTCTCCTCAGATGCTCGGGCGCTTGCCTGTTCTCGAGGCAAACCAAATTTGGTTTTGCTACGCACAAAAGAGATCGGCACGATTGCGAGGCAATAACGCAGGCATGTTGAGTAACATGTGCAAGATTGAAATTGCTTAAGCGGTTCGCATCAGCTCAAGTGCCGAAACTGGCTGAGTTGTCTTACTTACCTATCGACAGACGCCACAGGTCAAAACGTTCAGTACCAGGCTTGACTGAACCCGCTAGGTGGTCGTTCAGTGCGCTTGATGTAAAAAGCAGATCGCCGTTAGGCATAAAGGATGGCGTATCCGGCCAATGCACTTTGTCATCCGAAGCAATCAATGCCATCGCCTTGGTTCGGGGGTCGTACTTGACGATGCCATTTCGCGTGACGTCGGTGATGTAGAGATTGCCTTTGGCGTCAGTGACGATTCCATCCGTGTTACCTCCTACTGCGCCCAGGTCTACAATTGCCTCTGCGATCTGTGTGGTGGTGGAATCGGATTTTCTCAGGATTGCTGTAGGAATCGAGCGGGCACGGGTGCCTGTTGTAGCTGTCCAGTAAAGGGTATCGGCGTCCGGGGACAGCGCCACTCCGTTAACGCCGATCATCAGTGGTTTGCCAGGCCACACCTCTGCGCCATGAGATATGACGCTCACGCCGGGCTCCACATCCAACGCAGGGTGCCTATCCAATACACGCCGTGAATTACCCGAGGAGAAATCCACGATAATAAGACCTACGCTGTTTTTCGGCGCACTGCGTGAGCCGCTATCTGATATATACGCCACACGGCGCCGCTCATCGACCACGATATCATTCAGAAGGCTCCCGGAGCGGTCGGCTACCTGGTCAAGTTCAATGCGTTTCACCGTGCGTCCTGACTTCAGGTCGAGTACTAGCACCTTCTGAGAATTCGCTGGCGCTTCGAACTCACCTGCGACAAATCCCATGTCCAGAGCCCAAAGCCAACCGTTGCGATTATCCACGTAAAACCCAAGCACATTTCGCAGGCTATCCGACGCTGAGCCCGCGACTGCATTAGCTTGCGCTGACGGGAATGCTGTCAGGCGTGCGGGGCCGGTTTGCACGCTGGTGTCCAGCGTGCTCAGTGTCGCTGTGAGAGCCGCTGAGGCCAAGCGGGGAGTGCTCACGTAGGCCGTACCTTGGTTGTCGAAATGCAACCCGGCAATGGGTGCATTTACCGAGTCGACGAAGGGTACTGCAGTAACCTCTTTAAGTGAGGGTTCCCAACTCACACCTGCGTAACTACGCCAGCGCTCCAGTCGAATGCCTTCGGCCGCACTTGCGGTTTGGAGGAAAGTGATAGCAGTTGTGAGCGTGAGAATGGTTAAGGAAAATGGAAGATGGGACATGATGATGAACCGTTGTTTTTTTTGAGTAGCATTAGTTAACTCAATGCACATGAAGTAGCCTGGATGCGTTTTGGCTATCCGCTACCGTACAAGCCAGCACAGCCAGGTTTGTCTTGCACAAAGTCAACGAAACCGAGATTGGACATCAAGGTGTCGACTCAGAGAATTGAACGAAAAGTGCCGCCCTCAACACGCACGGCGGCACCATTTGATGCGGCACCAAGCGGGCTGACCAGAAGGGCAACCATTGCCGCAACTTCATCGGCCTCGATCATCCGGGCGATCAGCGAGCTGGGTCGATACGTGTTGAAAAAGTGCGATTCGATCTCGGCATCACTCATCCCTGGCCTCGGAGCAGTCTGCCTTAGGTAACTCACGATGCCTTCCGAGCGGGTGGCCGCCGGCAGCACGCTGTTGACGGTAACACCGGTACCCTTGGTTAGTTCGGCCATTCCCCGGGAAAGGGCAAGCTGCGCTGATTTGCTCACGCCGTAATGCACCATGTCCGGCGGGGTGAATGCACCGACTTCGCTTGACATGAAAATCACGCGACCCCAATTCTTCGCGAGCATTCGTGAAAAGTAATGGCGCGACAGACGAACTCCAGACATCAGGTTGACGTCGATCATTTGATGCCAGTCTTCATCTGTGATATCGGCGAACGGCTTGGCCTCGTAAAAACCGAGGTTGTTCACGAGAATGTCTGTGTCCGGCTGTGCTTCGATAAGTCTGGCAACACCTTGGGTTTCGCTCACATCGGCAACGATCGTCTTGACGTTGCTTCCGGGGGCTACAGCCGCGATCTGCGCTGCGGCATCGTCAAGCTTGTCTTTACTTCTACCGGTGATCGTGACTGCCGCGCCTTCGCTGGCCAACGTTTTAGCGATGGCCAGACCAATGCCGGCCGTCGCACCCGTAATGATGGCTGTTTTGTCGGTGAGTTGCAGATTCATGGTTTCCATCTCCAGCAGTTGGCATAGCAGTGAACTTGTTTCAACGTATACCTAGATTCAATTAAGGTGCTTCAGTAATTAGCCTGCTGCTCCGAGTCCAGAGGCCGGCCGAGTCATATACTGTAACCAGCTCGCGGTCTGTCACTATGTGCGCTGCAAGTGGTACCTGATTGGTGCTATGGGCGTCACCATCGCATTGCTGCGCGATTACACCGTCGAGCATTCATTTGACATAGTCCGACAGCACAGCTAGAACTTTGTAAGTCTTAGCACTGAAACCCACTACGCTGATGGCGATATCGTGTCCTGGCCACCACAAAGAAAATAGCGCCGTAATTCGAAGCTTCGACATCGGCGAACCGTCTGGTCTGACGAAGTGTTTGATGGAAGGATTTGTCATTCCAATAGCGGGCGTTGACTTGATCCTCTAAATTCAGGTCATCGATCGGCGTCTCGCCGCCCTCAAAGGAGGCGAGCTCGGTTGAGATGCTGGCAGCCGCGAATTCAGCCAGTGACTCTGTCCGCTCTCCGTAGAAGCAACCGGTGGTCGAGCCTTCGGTTGAGTGACTGATTAGCACCATCAGCACAAATTTTCCGGAGAGTATGGAAGATATTACCGACTCTTGGAGAGAAGGTAGTTGGTAGGCGTCACTACCTGCTACGTGAACTCTAACGATACCTTTGTCGAGGATAAACTTCCTATGGGGAACAATACTTGTTCTTTTGAGGGTAAGGTTGATGTTTGACTTCTCCTATAGCGTGAGGCTGAGAAGGCTGGCAACTCGTGTTACCGCCAAGGAGTGAGCCTAGGTCATTTTTTCAAATCCCTTGTTACGCTTTTAAGCCGGAAGAGATGGGCTTTTACATGAGAGCCCAATGCAGACGCAGCGCGCTCATTGGAGAGTTATTCGCGAAAATGGGTGCAGAAAAACAAAATCTATCTAATTGTTAGAATTATATTTTAACAATCAACAAAGCTTTGTATGACTGAGGGATTACAGCCAATGGGGGTAGATAACCACTTGAAAAGCCTTGCCCGTTTGGCCTACGAAGGTTGGCGGCACTGGAATCGTCGGCTACAACGTGCAGACAGCGGTCGATACCCAGCACCATCTGATCGCTGCTCATGAGGTCGCCAACGTCGGCTCCGACCGCGATCAACTCAGCTCGATGGCCAAGCAGGCCCGCGAAGCGATGGCGCCAGAAGCGCTGTCGGTAGTGGCTGATAGAGGCTATTTCAAAAGCGAAGAAATCCAAGCTTGTCACGATGCCAAAAATAACCGCCTATGGGCCCAACCCGATGACCTCCGGAGCCAAGGCTGACGGGCGTTTCAATAACGATGCCCTCATCTATGACGCGGCAAAAAACGAATGCATTTGCTCGACTGGAGAGGCGCTGTTCTGGCGCTATACCAATGTTGAAAAAAACCTGATGTTGCACCGTTACTGGAGTTCGAAATGCCGGGGCTACGCCATGAAACCGCAGTGCACACTGAGTACGGAGCGGTGAGTCCGGCGCTGGGAACATTTAGCCGTGCTGGAGGAAATGCAGATCCCGCTGAGCAACGCGCCGGAGATGATGCGAATCCGAAAACGGACTGTTGAGCATCCCTTTGAGACGCTCAAACAATGGATAGGTACAACACGTCCTGACCCGAAAGCTTAACGGGGTAAGTGCAGAGATGAGCCTGAATGTGCTTGTCTACAATCTGAAAAAGGTTATGAAAATCATCGGCACCCCTAGCGGCTGCTGAGCCCTACAAACTGTTCCTGGAAAACGTCGTAGCCTTGATCATTTTGCAAAACCTAAGCACGGTCTCCTAGTGTCGCTATAGAAAACCCGATTTAGCGTTTTTACACACTCTGGGCCGATTTCTGCCTGACGTGACCGGTTGAATTCAAAGCCGATTGCTGCCTATTCAGAATTCATGCAGTCAATTTCGGTATCTCCTAATGAATCACCTTAAGTCCGGCAAAGTGGTGGTCACAGACTTGTCTTACCCAGTGCTGGCTTCCCTGCCAGCGCTGTCTGTTCAGACGAGTGTCGGCGCGTCTTCGCGGATCAACCCGGCTTGCTTGAGGCTTGTCCAGAATTCGCCGGGGATAGGGTGGCTGAACCATTCCACGTTCTTGTCGATCTGGCTCAGCGTGCGGGTACCCGCGACAAACGAAGCGACCGCAGGGTGGGACACCACAAATTGCATAGCGGCAGCCGGAAGTGGTACTTCATAGTCCCGGCAGATCGATTCGATGGCGCGAACTTTTTCCAGTATTGCAGCGGGGGCGGGGGCATAGTTGTAACGAGCGCCCTGGACAGCGCCGGTGGCCAGAATGCCGGAATTGAAGCCTCCGCCGACCAACACCGAAGCGCCACGTTCCTCACACAGCGGCAGAAACGAATCCAGGGATTCCTGTTCCAGGAGGGTGTAGCGACCCGCCATCAGGAAACAGTCAAAATCACGCTGCTTCAAGGCTTCATGGCAGACCTGCCATTCGTTTACGCCAACCCCGATCGCTTTCACAACGCCTTGGTCGCGCAGCGACTCCAGCGCTCTCCAGGCGCCATCCATGGCCTGTGCGAACACTTCAGGCTGATCGGCACCGCGGGTGAACACATCGATGTCGTGGATAAAGCAGATGTCGATGCGCTCCAGCGCCAGGCGCTGCAGTGAGTCCTCGAACGAGCGCATGGTGCCGTCGTAGCTGTAGTCGAAAATCATCTCGTTGGGGGCGGCATTGTTCCAGGGATTGAAATCGATCTGCGCGCGCGGCTTGGCTTTGAGAACGCGACCGACCTTGGACGAGATGACGAATTCATCGCGCGGCTTCCAGCGCAGCGAATGCCCGGTGCGAAGTTCGGCCAACCCGTGGCCATACATGGGCGCGGTATCGAACAGGCGTACGCCACCTTCCCAGGCTCGCTGGAACATGACGTCGGAGGTGGCTTCATCGGTGGGTGCGAACAAGTTGCCGACCGGCGAGGTGCCGAACGCAAGGCTTGAGACTTCCAGGTCGACTCGGCCGAGTTTTCTTTTTGTTGACGGCTGCATGCGTGGATCTCCAGAAATGGCAGGTTAGGGAATTACCTTGAGGTTTTGCTGGTTTGCTGTGGGGTGAATCGCGAATCCGGTGATTGCGTGGCGATACTGGCCGGCGCAGGCGCGCCGTCGATCAACCGCATGGCCACCCAGGCCACCAGGTAGGCGCTGGCACACAGGATGAAGAGAATGTTGTAGCCCAGGTTCAATTGTTCCAATGCCTTGTAGTGGTCTAGGACGAGGCCGATGATCAACGGAAAGATCATGCCCCCCACCGAGCCTGCGGTGCTGCCGATGCCCATGACCGAGGCCACCTGGGAGCGGGGAAAGTTGTCGGCAACCGTGGTGAAAATGTTCGCTGACCAACCTTGGTGGGCAGCGGCCGCCAGGCTCAGCAGCGCCAC
The DNA here is from genome assembly GCF_019145495.1 of Pseudomonas azerbaijanoccidentalis. Lineage (GTDB taxonomy): Bacteria > Pseudomonadota > Gammaproteobacteria > Pseudomonadales > Pseudomonadaceae > Aquipseudomonas > Aquipseudomonas azerbaijanoccidentalis. The sequence goes on from NZ_JAHSTU010000003.1 coordinate 746,423, forward strand.
CATGGTCCACAGGTTGTCGATATAGCTGGAGGCTGCCAGAGGGGTGACCAGCACGGCCATGCACAACATGACATTGCGCCGGGCACGCTGTACCGGCCATCCCGCGCCGATCAGGCGCGAAGACAGCCAGCCGCCAGCGACACTGCCCACGGACGTGGCGCAATAGACGATCATCAGGGGCAGTGCCAGGTCCGCGAGGCTCAGGCCGAAGCGCGAGGTGAAATAAGAAGGCAGCCAGAACAGCATGAACCACCAGATGGGGTCGGTGAGAAACTTGCCCGCGATGAATGCCCATGTGGCGCGCAACGTCAGCAACGTGCGCCATTTCACGGCATGCTCGGGCTCAGCGTTGACGTCCTGGTTGATGTAGGCCAATTCCGTGACGGATACGCGCGGATGGGCGCCAGGCTTGTCGTAGAACAACTTCCAGAAGATCAACCAGACAAAACCGGTGAGCCCGGTCACCACGAACGCGGCCTGCCATCCGTAATGGCTGGCCAACCAGGGCACGCAGGCTGGCGCGAGAATGGCGCCGATGCTGGTGCCGGCCGTGAGGATGCCCACGGCCAGGGCGCGCTCCTTCTTGGGGAACCATTCGGAGACGGCCTTGATCGCCGCCGGGAAGTTGCCGGACTCTCCCAGCCCGAGCAGGGCGCGCATGATCATGAAGCTGAAGGTCGATTGCGCCGCCGCGTGGCCCACCGCTGCCAGGCTCCAGACCGCCAGGCACAAGCCGTAGCCAAGCTTGGTGCCCAGGCGGTCGATCAGTCGACCGAAAATCAGCAGTCCGGCGGCATAGCACGCCTGGAAGACCACCACCAGATAACTATAGTCAGTCTCGCTCCAATGGAATTGCAGTTCAAGCACGGGCTTGAGCAGGCCCAGCACCTGGCGGTCCAGGTAGTTGATGGTGGTGGCGAAGAACAACAGCGCGCAAATTTTCCAGCGATAGGGGTGGGTCATGGGGCGGTCTCGTTTCTTGTTGTTTTGACGGCGTGCGCGGGCAGCTGGTCAGCACACGTCTTGCAGGCGTTGTGCGCAGGTATCCAGCACCTGGGCCTCATCGCATGTCCACCAGTGGTCGCGGGAAAAGATCTCCACTTCCACGTGGCCTCGGTACCCCGCAGCTTCAGCGCTTCGCCGGATGCCACGCAGATCGATCACGCCATCGCCCATCATGCCCCGGTCCAGCAGCATGTCCCGGGTTGGCACCAGCCAGTCCGAGACGTGCAGGCCGAGGATGCGGCGCTGGCGGCCGGCGCGCTGAATCTGCTGGCGAAGCCTGGGGTCCCACCAGCAGTGGTAGGCGTCAATGGCGACGCCCAGCGACTGGAAACCGCCCGGCTCGATCTGCTCGCACAAGTCCAGCGCCTGTTCCAGCGTGGACAAGCAGGAGCGGTCGGCGGCATACATCGGGTGCAGGGGTTCAAGGGCCAGGGGCACGCCGTAGCTGCGGGCCTGGTCGCGCAACATCGAAATGCCTTCGGCCACTTGGGCGCGGGCTCCGGCAATGTCCCTGGAACCCTCGGGCACACCGCCCACGACCATGACGAAACATTCGGCCTGAAGCTCCGAGGCCTCGGCGATAGCCGCGCAGTTGTCCAGCAGTGCAGCCTTGAACCCTTTGCTGTCCCGGGCAGTAAGGTAGGTAGACCGACAGTAGGCGTTGACCTTCAGGCCGCTGTCGCACAATTGCCGGCGAACGGCGTTCAGGTCCTGGCCTTCCATGTCTCGTCGCCAGGGCGCAACGGCACCAAAACCGGCCCTGGCGATCAGGTCCAGGGTCTTCTGGATGGGCAAGCGATGGCCGAGGGTGGCGGTGTTGATCGAGCACAGGTCCAGTCGATTGACCAATGGACGTAGGGGCATCGTATTCTCCTGGGAAAGTTCGCCCGAGCCCATGAGGCCCGGGCCCGTGACTACGCGTTGACGCCGTGCACCTTCAGCAGTTGTTGCAGGCGCGCGATGGCAAGTTCCGGATGCCTCAGCAGTCCGGCCTGGTCGGCCAATCGGAACACTTCGCAGAAGTAGGCCAGTGGGCGCATGGCCTGGTGACCGTCGAGCATGGTGAAGTGATCCTGATGGCCATTGAGCCAGGCCAGGAACACGACGCCCGTCTTGTAGTATTGGGTCGGCGCACTGAAGATCAGTCGTGCCAGTGGCAGGGTGGGGGCGAGCAACGCGTTGTAGCGCACCGGGTCACCTTGCTCCAGGGCGGTCAACGCCTGGGACGCCGCTGGGGCGATGGCATCGAAGATGCCAAGCAATGCGTGGGAGTAGCCCTGTTCATCGCCCTCGATCAGCTCGGGGTAGTTGAAGTCATCGCCGGTGTACATTTTTACCGATGCCGGCAGTCGGCGGCGCAGGGCGATTTCCTTGTCCTTGTCGAGCAGCGACAGCTTGATGCCGTCGATCTTGCTTGCGTTTTCGTGAATGATTTCCAGGCAGGTATCCAGCGCTGCTTCAAACCCGGTATTGCCCCAATAGCCCTGCAGGGCAGGGTCGAACATGTCGCCCAGCCAGTGCAGGATGACCGGGGCCTGGGCATCGCCCAGGACATTACGGTAAACCTGGCGATAGTCTTGCGGGCCCTTGGCCACGCGCGCCAAGGCACGGCTGGCCATCAGGATGATGCGCCCGCCCACCTTGCCGATGGCTTGATGTTGCTGGTCGTAGGCGCGCAGCACGTCGTCAAGGTTGCGGGCGTCGCCGGCGGCCAGGTGATCGGTACCGCAGCCGGAAAAGATCAGCGCGTCCTTGATGTCGCTCGTCTCCTCGAGCGTGCGCTGGATCAACTCCAGCGCCGTTGGCCAGTCCAGGCCCATACCGCGTTGGGCGGTGTCCATGGCCTCGGCAATGCCCAGGCCCTGTTCCAGCAGATAGCGCCGGTAGTGCAGCGTACGTTCCCAATCGATCGGCGCGGCGGCCCCGGAGTGCCGGGATGCAAGGGGATCGGCCACCACATGGGCGGCGCTGAGCGCGATGCGATGGCTGCTAGCGGGCCTCGGGATGATTGGCAACGGGGTGCCGACCAGCGAGTAGGGCGCAGTCTTGCCCTGGTCAAACGTCGGCAATTGGATAGTCAGTGACATAACGGGGTCTCCGGCAGATCAGAATTTTGGAATCAACAGGCCGCCATCGACGGGTACGGCCTGGCCGACGGTATAGGGCAGGCCACCACTGGCCATGGTGGTAATCACCGTTGCCACGTCCTCGGGCGTGCCCCAGCGCTTGATTGCCGTCAGGCCGCGTTCGATCTCCGCGTCGTAGCGTGCCTTCGACGGCGCGGTCATTTCCGTTGCGATCAGCCCCGGCTGCACTTCGTACACACCGATACCTTCGTCGGCCAGTCGCACCGCGAACAGGCGCGAGGCCATGGACAGCCCCGCCTTGGAGATACCGTATTCGCCGCGCAGCACCGACACCGCCTGCACGTTGGAGGAGGTGACGGTGACGATGCAGCGGTGCACCCCTGTCGGCTTGTAAGCCAGCAAACGACGGGCGAAAGCCTGGGTCAGGAAGAACGTGCCACGGGTGTTGACCCGTTGGCAGCGGTCATAGCTCTCGGGGCTGACTTCCAGCAAGTCACCGCGGCTGGCGACCGAGACGCCGGCGTTGTTGACCAGGCAGGACAACGGGCCGATGGCCGCCTCAGCCGCATCGATCAAGGCTTCGTGGCGTTCGATGGCGGCAATGTCACCGGCCAGCGCGACGGCCTTGGACCCCAGGCCGGTCACTGCCTGCAGGGTGGCTTGCAGCGCGTCGTCCACTTGCAGGTCGACCAATGCCAGGTCAAAGCCGGCGTGTGCCAGCGCAACTGCGGATGCGCGCCCGATGCCACCGCGTGCGCCGGTCACCAGTGCGGTAGGACGGGTACTCATGAGCGCCCACCCTTGGTCAGCAGTTCGCGGGCGATGATGGTGCGCTGGATCTGGTTGGTGCCTTCGTAGATCTGGGTGATCTTGGCGTCACGGTACAACCGTTCTACCTCGAAACCGCGAATGAAGCCGCTGCCGCCGAACATCTGCACGGCATTGGCGGTTTGCGCCACCGCCACATCCGCGGCGAAGCATTTGGCCATCGAACAGGCGATGGTGGCGTTGTCATTGGTATCCAGTCGCTGTGCTGCGTCCTGCACCAGCAGGCGGGCCGCGCGAATGTCCTTGGCCATGTCGGCCAGCATCCATTGCAAACCCTGGTTGTCGGCAATCGGCTTGCCGAACTGTTTGCGTTGCGGCACGTACTCCAGCGCCGCCTCAAGCCCGGCCTGGGCAATACCCACCGCCAGCGACGCGATGCCCACGCGGCCTTTGTCCAACGCGCTCATCATGATGTGGAAGCCGCGGCCTTCCTGGCCCAGCAGGGCATCTTCGGCCAGTTCGACGTTATCGAAATTCAGACCGCCGACCTGGGAGGCACGCTGGCCCATCTTGTGTTCCTTGGGACCTTTGCTGACGCCCGGCAGGTGGCAGTCGACGATGAAAATGCTCATGCCACGCTTGCCCGCCTCGGGGTCGGTGCGTGCCAGCACGAACGCCAGGTCAGCGACTGGTGCGTTGTGAATCCACAGTTTGGAGCCGTTGAGCTTCCAGCCGTTGGGGGTGCGCACGGCGGTGGTGCGGATGCCCGACACGTCGGAACCGGCTTCGGCCTCGGTAATGCAATAGGCCGGGTGCTTGTGCGCGCTGAGCAGTTCGGGAAGATAGCGTGCCTGTTGTTGCGCGGTGCCGTGCACCGAAAGCAGGGTGCCAATCAGTTCCAGCAAACCGCACTGGTCGGCCACTGACGCATAGCCGCGCGACAGCTCTTCCATCACCAGGGCGTAGGCCAGGCAGTCCAGCCCGGCGCCACCGAGAGTGTCTGGCACGGTGATGCCGAACAGGCCCAATTCGCCCATCTGCCGGTACAGCGCGGCCGGGAAGCTTTCTTCGTGGTCGAGTTTTTCGGCGAGGGGGCGCACGGCCTGGTCGGCGAAACGGCGGGCGACATCACGAATCTGCAAGTGAATCTCAGAAAGTTGCATTGTTTTATTCCTTTCCGGTGAGCAATGAACAGTGGGTTGTTTTCAGTCTCGAGCTGGACTAGAGTGAAAAGCATGTAACCAACCGGTTATTTATTTAAGGCATCCTTTCAGGGCGCGTCAAGTGTTCTGTTCACGGGGGATGCAAACAGCGAAGCCTTCACCGGGAGATAACAAAAATGAGAAGACGCTGTTCTTCTGCAGCAGATGTCGCGACAGGCATTGCCGATGGCGCCACGGTGGCGATTTGCGGTTCGGGAACGTTGCTGGAACCTGATGCCCTGCTCAGCGCGATCGAGCACTCGTTCCTGACCACGGGACACCCGCGCGACCTGACCATCGTCCATGCCCTGGGCATTGGCGACGGGCAGGGCAGTGGTCTTGAACGCCTGGCCCACAAGGGGTTGGTGCGCAAGGTCATCGGCGGGCACTGGAGCTGGTCGGCAAAAATGCAGCGCCTGGCCCGTGACAACGAAATCGCCGCCTATACCCTGCCGGCCGGGGTGATCATGAGCCTGATGCGCGAAATCGGTGCAGGGCGGCCGGGCCTGATCACCCACATCGGTCTGGGGACTTTCGCCGATCCGCAGGTCAACGGCGGTCGTTGCAATGAGTCGGCGGTCGAAACCATCGTCGAGCGAATCGAGATCGATGGCCAGCCATACCTGCGCTATAAACCGTTCAAGGTCGACGTGGCGCTGGTGCGTGGCAGCGTGGCCGACCCCAGCGGCAACATCACCCTGGTCCATGAAGCCGCCGACCTGGATGCCTATGCCTTGGCACTGGCGGCGCACAACAGTGGCGGCAAGGTCCATGTGCAGGTTCGGGAGCTGAGCGAAACCCCCTTTGTGCCCGCCCGCATGGTGCGCATTCCGGGGGTACTGGTGGATCAAGTGGTGCATGTCCCGGATCAGCGTCAATGCCTGGCAGCCGATTACGACCCGCAGATCAGCGGTGAATGCCTGCCCACTTCAGACGCCGTTGAAGCGCCGCTGGCCGAGGATATCCGCCGCATCATCGCGCAGCGGGCCGCGGATGAATTCAAGCCGGGCATGTCGCTCAATTTTGGCTTTGGTATCCCGGCCGGCATCCCTTCGTTGCTCGCCGAGCGTGGGTTGCAGGACCAGTACTGGGGCACTATCGAGCAAGGTATCCACAATGGCCGAATGATGGACGGTGCGATGTTCGGCGCGGCGCGCTATCCCCAGGCGATCGTTACCTCCCTGGACCAGTTTGATTTCTACAGTGGCGGCGGGGTTGACCTGGCGTTCCTCGGGATGGGCGAAATGGACCAGTACGGTAACGTCAACGTGTCCAGCCTCGGGGGTCGGCTGGTTGGCCCCGGGGGCTTCGTCGACATCACCCAGGGTGCGCGCAAGGTGGTGTTCTGTGGCGCCTTCGAAGCCAAGGGACTGCAAGTGGCTCGTCACGGCACGGAGCTGGAAATTGCCCGGGTCGGCGAAGTGCCAAAACTGGTGGCCCAGGTCAGTCACATCACCTTCAGCGGACCCCAGGCGCTGCTGTCTGGAAAAGAAGTGCTGTATGTCACCGAGCGTGCGGTCTTCCGGCTGGTGGAGGGCGGTGTGGAATTGATCGAGGTGGCCCAGGGCGTGGACGTTCAACGCGACGTGCTGGATCGCATGGCATTCATGCCGCTGCTAGGCGAGCCGCAGGTCGCGGCGCTGAAATGAAGACGCCCTTGCACACCTTTGCCGGCATGCAAGGGAGACACGTGGCATCAGCGCGGCCTGAGCATTCCCAGGACGGTCTCGACGTTGAAGTCGATCCGCGCCTGCAGTGCTTCGGGTGCCATGAGGTCGAAACCGTAGATGATCTGCCCGGTAAAGCGGTTGTTGAGGTAGTAGTAGTTGATGGCGGCGATGGAGATGATCAACTGCACCGGGTCCACCCCTGGGCGGAACACACCCTCGGCGACGCCGCGATCAAGAATGCGGGCCACCATCTGCACCATGGAGCCGTGCATGTCGTGCATCTTTTCCTGGGAGTGCTTCAGGTGCGCGGCCTTGTGCAGGTTTTCGCTGTTGACCAGGGTCAGGAAGTGCGGGTTCTTCAGGTAGTACTTCCAGGTGAACATCACCAGCTGGGTGATCGCGGTCTGCGGGTCGAGCTCTTCGAGCTTGAGTTTGCGTTCGGCCATGCGGATGTCGTTGTAGGCGGTCTCCAGGACCGCCTGGAACAGTTCCTCCTTGCTACCGAAGTACTCGTAGATCATGCGTTTGTTGGATTTGGCCCGCTCGGCAATGCTATTGATGCGCGCGCCGCCGAATCCCAGCTTGGCGAACTCGACCGTGGCGGCCTTGAGGATACGCAGCTTGGTCGCCTCCGAATCGCGGGTGGCGCGCGGTGCATCTTCCGTGGGTTCAATCGTCATTCAGGTCGCTCCAGTCTCAGGCGTGTATCAAAAAGGCAGGTTTTCTCGGGGCGATCCACTGCGATCCGCGCCTGACCTGCTTGGGAAAAATCTTGGCAAAAGAGCTTAAAGGTCACTGAAAAAGTAAGCAACCGGTTGGTTATATACATTACACTTTTGGCGGGCAAGCCAGGCCAGGAGTCGTTTAGATCCCCGTTCGGAAGAGGACACTATCATGAACAATAATGCCTTGATTCATTCACTGCCTGTTCAACCCCGACACTTCGACATGTTCATCGACGGGCAATGGACGCAAGGCTCGGCCACGCGCTCGGTGACCCGTCGCAGCCCGGCCCACGATGTGCCGGTGAGCGTTTACCCTTCGGGTAGCGGAGTCGATGTCGACCAGGCAGTGGTGGCCGCGCGCCAGGCCTTTGAACAGAGTACCTGGGCCCGCGGCAGTGGGGAGGCGCGCAGCACCGTGCTGCTCAAGACCGCCGAGCTGATCCGCCAGCACTGCGAAGAGCTGGCCCTGTGCGAAACCCTGGAAACGGGCAAGCCCATTGCCCAATCCCGTGGTGAAGTGCTGGCGTCTGCCGGAATCTGGGAATACGCCGCCGGGCAGGCGCGCGCGCTGCATGGCGATGCCTTCAACAACCTGGGTGAAGACATGCTGGGCCTGGTGACCCGCGAGCCGGTAGGTGTCGTCGGGCTGATCACACCGTGGAACTTTCCGTTCTTCATTCTCGCCGAGCGCCTGCCGTTCATCCTGGCGTCAGGCTGCACAGTGGTCGTCAAGCCGAGCGAGCTCACCTCCGGCACTACACTGATACTGGCGGGCCTGTTGCAACAGGCGGGCTTGCCCGATGGCGTGGTGAACGTGTTGACCGGGCCGGGCTCCGTGGTGGGCCAGGCCATTTCCGAACACGCCGATATCGACATGGTGTCGTTCACCGGTTCCACCGAGGTCGGCAGGCTGACGCTGGCCGCGGCCGCCGGCAACATGAAGAAAACCGGCCTGGAACTGGGCGGCAAGAACCCGCAGGTGGTGTTTGCCGATGCCGACCTGGATGCCGCTGCCGATGCCATCGTCTTCGGTATCTGCTTCAACGCCGGCCAATGCTGCGTCAGTGGCAGTCGGCTGCTGGTGCACCGTTCAGTGGAACAGCGCCTCACGGCGAAGATTCTCGAACTGCTGGCGAGGGTTCGTATCGGCGATCCGCTGGATGAGGCCACCCAGGTGGGATCGATCACTGAGCTGCGCCAGATGGAACGCATTCTGGGCTACGTCAGCCAGGGCCGTAGCGAAGGTGCGCAACTGATGACCGGCGGGTATCGAATCGAGTCGCCGCAGGGCATGTACCTGCAACCTGCGGTTTTTTCCCAGGTAACGCCACAGATGACCTTGGCGCGTGAAGAAATCTTTGGCCCGGTGCTGACCATCACCGCCTTCGACGATTTTGATCAGGCGATGCAGATCGCCAACGACACGCCTTTCGGCCTGGCGGCCAGTGTCTGGAGCCGTGACCTGAACACTTCGCTGCGGGCCATGCGCCAGATAAAGGCGGGCCGGGTGTGGGTCAACACCACCATCGCCGGTGGCCCGGAACTGCCTTCCGGAGGCTTCAAGCAATCGGGCATCGGCCGCGAAACCGGACGCTACGGCGTCGAGGAGTACACCGAGGTCAAGTCCGTGCACCTGCAACTGGGCGAGCGGGCTCGCTGGGTACAGGACTGAGCCCGGGCAGCATCGACCTGAGGACAACAATAAAAACTGAGGTATCACTATGTATGATTTCGTCATTATCGGTGGCGGTTCGGCCGGTTGTGTGCTCGCGGCCCGGCTGAGCGAGGCCGACAACATCAAGGTGCTGTTGCTCGAAGCAGGTCCGGCGGACACCAATCCGTACATTCACATGCCCGTTGGCTTTTTCAAAATGACCGGAGGGCCCCTGACCTGGGGCTTCAACACGGTCGACCAGGTCACCATGAAAAACCGCTCGATCGTGTATCCGCAAGGGCGGGTACTGGGTGGCAGCGGTTCGATCAACGCCATGGTCTATACCCGGGGTAATGCCCACGACTACGACGATTGGGAGCGTGAGGAAGGCTGCCAGGGCTGGTCCTATCGTGACGTGCTGCCTTACTTCCGGCGTGCTGAGGACAATGAGCGCTTTTCCAATGAGTACCACGGTACGGGAGGACCACTGGGAGTGTCCGATCCCATCAGCCTCAACGAGGTGAGCAAGGCCTTCATTCGTTCGGCGCAGGAAGCAGGGATCCCGCATAACCCGGATTTCAACGGCGCGAAACAGGAAGGCTGCGGTGCCTATCAAGTGACCCTGCGCAATGGCCGGCGTTGCAGTACGGCCCAGGGCTACCTGAACAAGGCGGTGCGCAAGCGGCCGAACCTAACGATACAGACCGAATGCCTGGTCACTCGGGTGCGCATCGAAAACGGCCGAGCCACCGGTGTGGAGTACGTTCAGGGGCGGGATTCGCGCGAGGTTCGCTTTGCCCAGGCGACGCGCGAAGTGGTGGTGGCCGCGGGCGCCATCGGTTCGCCGAAGATCCTGATGCTGTCTGGCGTCGGGCCCGCGCAGGAGCTGTCGCGGCACGGCATTGCCGTGCACAAGGATCTTCCGGGCGTGGGGCAGAACCTGCAGGACCATTTCGACATCGATATCGTCTGCGAACTGAAGGAGCCCAAGAGCCTGGACCGCTACGCGAAACCCCACATGACCCTGTGGGCGGGCCTTGAGTACCTGTTGTTCAACAAGGGACCGGTCACCTCCAACATCGCCGAGGCCGGCGCGTTCTGGTACGGCGATTCCCGTTCCCAGACCCCGGATCTGCAGTTCCACTTTCTCCCGGGCGCCGGGGTCGAGGCGGGGATACCTCCGGTACCCTCGGGTTCGGGGTGCACGTTGAACTCCTATTTCCTGCGCCCGCGCAGCCGTGGCCGGGTAACGCTCAACAGCGCCGATCCATTGCAGGCGCCATCGATCGATCCGGCCTACATCAGCGACCCTTACGACCTGCACGTGTCGGTCGAAGGCATCAAGCTCAGCCGGGAAATCCTTTCTCAGCCTTCCCTGGCGCGGTACATCAAGGCCGAGCACTTCCCCGGCAGCCGGGTCAAGACCCAGGCGGACTATGAGGCTTACGCACGGGAAAGCGGTCGCACCGGCTATCACCCGGTGGGCACCTGCAAGATGGGTGTCGACGATCAATCGGTGGTCGATCCGCAACTGCGGGTGTACGGCGTAGCGGGGTTGCGCGTCATCGATTCCTCGGTGATGCCTCGACTCAACAGTGCCAACACCAATGCCCCTTCGATCATGATCGCCGAGAAGGGCGCAGACCTGCTGTTGGGGCGCCAGTTGCCGCCTTCCGAAGTGCGCTCGGCGGCCGATCAGGTCGTACTGGATCGCGCTCACTGACGCCTTGCCGGCAGTCCCGTTGGGTGCGTCGCGCTAACCGGGACTGCCGTTTTCCAATCTCTTGCGATTAAACATTCACGCGAATGATTGCATCTTGAATGCTATGGATTTATAAATAACCGGTTGGTTACATAAAACTATAAAAATACTGATTATCCGGTGCCCGGAACCTGGAGGGAACATGAACAAAAATGACAAAGACCCGACCAATCAATTGCAATTCAGCCGTCGCAAACTGCTCATCGGCGCAGCCAGCCTGGCAGGCGCGGGCGCTGTGGCCGGCCTGTTCCCAAGGGTGCTCTGGGCCCAGGAACAGGTGACGTTTTCCAACGCCTTCCGCTCCATGACCAACCCTTACCACGCACTCTTCAACCGCGGTGGCGAGGCCTTCGCGACCAGTCAGAAGGCTGCCTATTCGCCCCTGGTCAGCGAAGGCAACTCGCAGAAGAGCATCGCCGACATCCGCGCGCTCATTTCCAAGACCAATGGCAACCTGGTCCTGACCGTCGATCCCAATGACTCGGCCGATACCCGCGCGATCATCGAAGAATGCGTGAAGGCAGGCGTCTACATCACCACCATCTGGAACAAACCTGACGACATGCATCCCTGGGACTACAACCCCTACTGGGTGTCGCACCTGTCCGAGGACGGCGAGGCCGTGGGCGAGGAAATGGCCACGCAATTGTTCGAGGCCATGGGCGGCAAGGGCGGTGTCGTAGCCCTGGGTGGCATTCTCAGCAATGTGCCGGCGATCAACCGTCGCAAGGGGCTGGACGCGGCGTTGAAAAAATACCCGGACATCAAGCTCCTGGATTTCCAGCCAGCCGACTGGAGCGCCAACAAGGCCTTCGCCATCGTTCAGTCGTGGCTGACGCGCTTCGGCAGCGACCTGAACGGCATCTGGTCGTGCAACGACGATATGGGCATGGGTGCCCTGGAGGCACTGCGCGGGGAAGGCCTGGCGGGCAGCATCCCGATCGTCGGCATGGACGGCACCGAGCAGGCGGTGCAGGCGATCCGCTCGGGCGAGTACATCGCCACCAGCACCATAGATCCCTACTGGGTTGGCAGCGTCGGCCTGGCGCTGGGCTATGCCGCCAAGACAGGCAAGCTGGACCCGGCCAGGGAGCCTCGCGAACATCGCGAGTTCTACATTCGCCCGCAAATGGTCAACAGGGCAAACGCCGAAGCGTTCTTCAACGCCAACTTCAAGACGCCGCCAACCCTGGATGTCACGGACTACTGGTCACGCGTGGCAGGGCCTATCCGCTACGACTCCTAGCCGCTCGCCGTTGCCTGTATTCGTGGCGCGATGGCGCGCCAGATCCGTCATTCCCTGTCTTCCGGAGTTTTCGTCATGGCCCGTCTGAGACGGTTTTCATCGTTAATCGTATTGCTGCTCATCGGCTTGCTGGTGGGTTCGATCAACCACCATTTCTTTGATCCCATGAACCTGACGCGCATCGCCACGGCGTCGACGATTCCCTTGCTCATGGCATTGGGCGGAATGTTTGTGATCCAGATGGGCAGTATCGACCTGTCGGTCGAGGGCGTGGTGGCCATTGCCGCCGTGTGCTTCTCACTGCTGATCTCCAACACACTGAACGCTCACTCCATCGGGCTCTGGGCGTTACCGGTCGCCGTAGTGGTCGGTGCGCTGATGGGATTGGTCAACGGACTGCTCCAGGTCAGGCTGCGCATTCCTTCGTTCATCGGCACGCTGGGCCTTGGCTTTGTCGGTATCGGCCTGGCCACTGCGCTGTTGCAGGGCAATACGGTGCGCGTAGTCGACATGGATGTGCGCGCCGTGGCGTTGTATCGCGTGCTGGGGCTGCCCCTGTCGGTCTGGATTGTCGGCGTGGCGCTGATCATCGCCCATGTGGTGTCGCGTCATACCGTGCTGGGGCGCCATGCCCTGGCCATCGGCGGTGCCGAAGACCTGGCGCGCCTCAACGGTGTGCAAGTTGGTCGTATTCGAATTGCCGTATTCGCACTGGCCGGTGGTTTTTATGGTCTGGCGGCGATCCTGGCGGTGGCTCAGTTTGGCCAGGGGCATGCGCTGATTGCCCAAGGGCAATTGTTCACCGCGATCACTGCAATCGTTGTTGGCGGCTGCTCGTTGGCCGGCGGCAACGGCAGCCCGTTCGGTACGTTGCTTGGGGTGCTGATTGTGGTGGTACTGAGCAACGGCATGGTTTTGATGGGGATCCCTCCCTACGTCCAGCAGGGCGTTCAGGGGGTATTGATCATTGTGGCCGTGGCCATGGCGCTTGACCGTGCGAAAGCACGCGTCGTGAAGTGAGGACGTATCATGCTCGCACTCAAGAATGTCAGTAAACGCTTCAACGGCATCACGGTACTGAAGAACATCTCCATCGAGGTCAGGGAAAACGAAGTGGTCGGATTGATCGGCGAGAACGGTGCCGGCAAATCCACCTTGATGAAGATTCTCACTGGTGTCTATCAGCCCGATGACGGCCATCTGGAACTCGACGGCCAGCCGGTGACCCTCGATGGGCCTCGCGGTGCCACCGCCAAGGGCATCGCCATGGTTTACCAGGAGCAATCGATCCTGACCAATCTGTCGGTGGCGGAGAACCTGTTCCTGGGCCGCGAAGCCGAATTCACCCGACTGGGCTTCATCAACTGGAAAAAGCTTTACGCGGCAGCGCGCTTCCAGCTGGCCAAGGTCAACCTGGATATCGACCCCGGTACGTTGTGCAGCGAACTGAGCTTCGGCCAACGGCAGATGGTTGAACTGGCCAAGTCGCTGGCCCTGGAGGAGATGACCGACGGACCGTTGGTGATCCTGTTGGATGAGCCGACGTCCGCGCTGGAACAGAAGGAAATCGACACCTTGTTCCGCCTGGTGCGTCAGCTCAAAAGCCGCGCCTCGTTCATCTTCGTTTCGCACCGCCTTGACGAACTGCTGGAACTCAGTGACCGGGTGTATGTGCTCAAGGACGGCGAGGTGGTGTCGCAGATGCCGGCGGCCGATGCCACCAAAGACCACCTGCATACCTTGATGGTCGGTCGTTCGCTGCACACCGAGTACTACCGCGAATCCCTGCAGCAAGCCTGCAACGAGGATGATGTGGTGTTGAAGGTCGAGGGGTTGGCACTCAAGGGCGTGTTCGACGCGCTGGATTTCCAGTTGCGGCGCGGCGAGGTGCTGGGCATTGCCGGCGTGATCGGTTCCGGGCGCGAGGAACTCTGCCGGGTGTTGGCCGGGTTGATGGGCAAGAGCAGTGGCGCGATAACGGTGCATGGCAAGCTGCTTCGCGATCACGGTGCCGCCGCCTCGATCAAGGCGGGCATTGGCTATGTACCGCGTGAGCGCAAGGTGGAGGGAATCGTTTCCATGCTCAGTGTGGCCCAGAACATGACCCTGGCACGCATCGGCCAGGTGACCTCCTTTGGCCTGCTGGAAACGGGTAAAGAGCGGGCGATCGCCGAAGACTGGATAGCCCGGCTGCACATCAAGACGCCAGGGCCAGATGCCTTGCTGCTCAACCTGAGCGGGGGCAACCAGCAGAAGGTGGTGCTGGCCAAGTGGCGCAATGCGCAGTCATCGATCCTGATTCTCGACCATCCCACCCGTGGCCTGGATGTGGGCGCCAAGGAAGATGTCTATGAACTCGTCCGAGAGATTACCGCCCAGGGTGTGTCGGTGATCCTCACCGCCGACACCCTTGAGGAGATGATCGGGCTGAGCCACCGGATTCTGGTGATGCGCGATGGCGAGTTTGCCCAGTCCTTCGATTGTCCACCCGGTTGCAAACCGCAACAGGTGGATCTCATCAAACACATGGTGTGAGGTTCCCGATGCCTATTTCCCTGAATGATTTTCGCAGCCAGGCACCCCTGCTGGCTTTGCTGTTGCTCATGGCGCTGATCACCGGCTACGACCCTGGCTTCATCCAACCCACGGCGGTGCTGGGGCTGGCGGCCGACACGGCGGCCCTGTTCATCATGGCCACGGGTATCACGTTTGTGGTGCTCATCGGTGGTATCGACCTGTCGTCCCAGGCGGTGGCTTCGATGGCCAGTGTCATCGTCGCGTTGCTGCTGCCTGATTTCGGTACCTGGTCCGTTCCCACCGCCATTGCCGCGGGCGCTGCGGCCGGGGCGATCAGCGGCGTGCTGCACACACGTCTGCGCTTGCCTTCCTTCATCGTCACCCTGGCCGTTGGCGGCGTGGTCGCCAGCTTGAACATGCTGTGGTCGGGCAACCGTACCCTCAACATCGAAGCCGCCGACCGTGCCGCTTCCTTCGGCTGGGTCATTGGACAAAGCGCCGGTATTCCCAATGAAGTCTGGGTGGCCATTGCTGTGATGATCCTGTGTGTGGTGATCCATCGCAAAACGGCGTTCGGCCGCTTCACCAACGCGATTGGCTCCGGTGAATCCGCGGCATGGGCCTCAGGGATCAATGTGTTGCGGGTGAAAATCATCAGCTTCGCGTTGTCCGGCGGCCTGGCGGCACTTTCCGGGGTGATGATGGCCGGGCGTTTGTCGAGTGGCTCGCCCACGCTGGCCAACGAATTCCTGCTGCCGGCCATCGCTGCCGTTTTGGTGGGCGGCACTGCATTGACCGGTGGGGTTGGCGGCATCTGGCGCACGCTGATCGGAGCGTTGCTGGTTTCCGTTGTTCGCATCGGCATGACGTTTGTCGGCGTCAGCGTGTTCGCGCAACAGATTGTCTTTGGCGTGATCCTGATCATCGCGGTGGCGTTCACCATTGATCGGTCGAAACTGCCAGTCGTGAAATAACAAAATAGGGTATGCATTCAATATGAAAGTGCTTGTTGCTGTAAAAAGGGTGGTCGACTACAACGTCAAGGTCCGCGTCAAGGCGGACCATTCCGGCGTCGATCTC
>NZ_JAHSTU010000004.1 GCF_019145495.1 Pseudomonas azerbaijanoccidentalis
GCTTCTAAAATTCGCCGTCAACCCCTTATTTCAGGTTTATTCGGATTTGAGCGTAATACGCGCAAATGCCTTCTTCCCTGCCTGACAAACATGGGTCGCACCCAGTGCATATATAAAGGTGCGATCGACCACCTCACCATCTATACGCACACCGCCAGATCCGAGTAGATCTCGCGCCACGGCCGAGTTCTTGACCAGGCCTGCCTTATTAAGGACAGCAGCAATCGGCATATCTTCAGCAGCAGTCAACTCGATTTCCGGCAGATCGTCCGGCAACTCGCCATCCTTCATGCGATTGCCTGCCGCACGGTGAGCATTGGCCGCAGCCTCCTCACCATGGAACCGCGCAACAATCTCTTCCGCCAGCTTGATCTTGATGTCACGCGGATTGGCACCCGCCTCTACATCGGCGCGGAACGCATTGATCTCATCCATGGAACGGAAGCTGAGCAATTCGAAGTAGCGCCACATCAGCGCATCCGGAATCGAAACCAGCTTGCCGTACATCACGCCCGGCGCTTCCTGAATCCCAACGTAGTTGCCCAAAGACTTGGACATCTTCTTCACGCCGTCCAGCCCTTCGAGCAATGGCATGGTCAGAATGCATTGAGCCTCCTGACCGTACCCACGCTGCAACTCGCGCCCCATCAACAGGTTGAACTTCTGATCGGTACCGCCTAGCTCGACATCCGCACGCAAGGCAACCGAGTCATAACCCTGGACCAGTGGATAGAGGAACTCGTGAATGGCGATTGGCTGATTGGTCGTGTAGCGCTTGTCGAAGTCATCGCGCTCGAGCATGCGAGCCACGGTGTACTGAGAGGTCAGGCGAATAAAATCGGCCGGCCCCATCTGGTCCATCCAGGTGGAGTTGAATGCCACTTCGGTCTTGTCAGGATCGAGAATTTTGAAAACCTGAGTCTTGTAAGTCTCGGCGTTCTCCAGAACCTGCTCGCGAGTCAGCGGAGGCCGCGTTGCGCTCTTGCCGCTTGGATCGCCGATCATCCCGGTGAAGTCACCTATAAGGAAGATGACCTGATGCCCCAACTCCTGGAACTGGCGCAGCTTATTAATAAGCACGGTATGACCCAGGTGCAAATCCGGCGCGGTCGGATCGAAGCCTGCCTTAATACGCAGCGGCTGGCCGCGCTTGAGCTTCTCTACCAGCTCGGACTCGACCAACAGTTCTTCCGCACCACGTTTGATCAGCGCTAGCTGCTCTTCAACCGACTTCATAACCAACCTGCAAGGCTCAGATTCAAAGGGAACCAACCATACAAGAACGCCCGCCAAATACAAGGTTTGCCCGGCGCGCGGACGCCAATCCACGGACAGGGTGTCCGCAGACTTGCTTCAGAGATGATTTGGTTATATTTTATACAGTTATTTCATCTTCATCATGTCATTCATCTTTTCAAAGTCAAAAAACTACTTATGACCAAAGAATCGTCTAAAGCGCCACCGCTTTACCCGAAGACCCACTTGCTCGCTGCGAGCGGCATCGCCGCCCTACTGAGCCTGGCGCTTCTGGTATTTCCTTCCAGTGATGTTGAAGCCAAAAAGACAACCCTGAGTCTTGAACTGGAAAGCCCTGCTGAACAACTGACACAAGAACAAGACGCTGCTGAAGCCGTTCAAGCCACAAATGAGCCAGCAGCGTCACCTTTCGCACAGATCGAAAACAGCGCCGAAGAGACCCAGGAAACCGCTGAGGCCGCGCCAGAGCCAGCCCCGACCCCAGCCGCTACGGTGGCCGAAGAAAAGAAGGCCCCCAACCACAGGGAAGTGATCGTCGCCAAAGGCGATACGCTCTCCACGCTTTTCGAGAAGGTGGGGCTTCCAGCCACGTCGGTTCATGACGTGCTCGCCAGCGACAAGCAGGCCAAGCAATTCAGCCAGCTCAAGCACGGGCAAAAACTTGAGTTCGAATTGAGCGCCGATGGCCAACTGAGCAGCCTGCACAGCAAGGTCAGCGACCTCGAAACCATTACCCTGAGCAAGAACGACAAGGGCTTCACCTTCAATCGCATCACTGCCAAGCCGACCGTACGATCCGCCTATGTACACGGCGTTATCAACAGCTCGCTTTCGCAATCTGCCGCTCGCGCAGGTCTGTCGCACAGCCTCACCATGGACATGGCGAGCGTGTTTGGCTATGACGTCGACTTTGCCCAGGATATTCGCCAGGGTGACGAGTTCGATGTGATCTATGAACAGAAAGTGGTCAACGGCAAAGCTGTCGGTAACGGCCCGATCCTGTCCGCACGCTTTACCAACCGTGGCAAGACTTACACCGCGGTGCGATACACCAACAAGCAAGGCAACAGCAGCTACTACACCGCTGATGGCAACAGCATGCGCAAGGCATTCATCCGTACCCCGGTTGATTTCGCCCGCATCAGCTCGAAGTTCTCCATGGGCCGCAAACATCCGATCCTGAACAAAATCCGCGCCCACAAAGGCGTGGACTACGCAGCTCCGCGCGGTACGCCAATCAAGGCTGCGGGCGACGGCAAGGTCTTGCTGGCGGGTCGCCGTGGCGGTTACGGCAACACCGTTATTCTCCAGCACGGCAATACCTACCGCACGCTGTATGGCCACATGCAGGGCTTCGCCAAAGGCATCAAGACTGGCGGCACGGTCAAGCAGGGGCAGGTTATCGGTTACATCGGCACCACCGGTCTTTCCACCGGGCCGCACTTGCATTACGAGTTCCAGGTGAACGGCGTTCACGTCGATCCGCTGGGCCAGAAAGTAGCAATGGCCGATCCGATTTCTAAAGGCGAACGCGCTCGCTTCCTGGCGCAGAGCCAACCGCTGATGGCGCGTATGGACCAGGAAAAAGCCACGCAGTTGGCTTCGGCCAAGCGTTAAGCCATGGCCCTTTATATAGGTGTGATGTCCGGGACCAGCCTTGATGGCCTGGACATCGCGCTGATCGAGCAGACTTCGGCGATCAAACTGATCGCCACGCATTACATCCCCATGCCCGATTCCCTGCGTACAGAGCTGCTTGGCCTGTGCGCCAGTGGTCCTGACGAGATTGCCCGCTCCGCCATTGCCCAGCAAAACTGGGTGAAGCTGGCAGCACAGGGCATCAATTCCCTCCTCGCTCAACAGCACCTCGCCCGTGACGATATCCGCGCAATTGGTAGCCACGGCCAGACCATTCGCCATGAGCCAGCGCGCGGCTTTACGGTGCAAATCGGCAACCCCGCGCTACTGACCGAGTTGACGGGTATCACTGTGGTCAGCGATTTTCGTAGTCGGGATGTAGCCGCCGGCGGCCAAGGCGCCCCGTTGGTGCCAGCCTTCCATGAAGCTTTGTTCGAGGAACGGCCCGGCAACCGCGCCGTACTGAACATTGGTGGTTTCAGCAACCTCAGCTTGATCGAGCCCGGCAAGCCAGTGGCCGGTTTCGACTGTGGTCCGGGCAATGTGCTGCTGGACGCGTGGATTCATCAACAACGCGGCGATAACTATGATCGTGACGGCCAATGGGCTGCCAGCGGCAAGGTCGAACCGATCCTGTTAAAGGCACTGCTCAGTGATCCGTTCTTTGTCACCCAGGGCCCGAAGAGTACCGGCCGGGAAGTGTTCAACCTGCCATGGCTGATGCAGCACCTGGCGCAGCTCCCGACCTTCGCGGACGAAGATGTCCAGGCAACGCTGCTAGAACTGACCGCGCTGACCATCATCGAATCGTTGCAAGGCGCCCAGCAGGACACTCAAGAAGTGTTGGTGTGCGGCGGTGGTGCGCACAACGCCACATTGATGAATCGACTGGCCGGATTACTGCCGAAGGCGAAAGTCAGCAGCACATCCGCCTACGGCGTCGATCCGGACTGGGTCGAAGCCATGGCGTTTGCCTGGCTCGCTCACTGCTGCCTCGAAGGCATCGCCGCCAACCGTCCAAGCGTTACCGGCGCCCGTGGACTGCGGGTCCTTGGCGCCATCTACCCCGCCTAAACACCAGACAGCAAAACGCCGCAGGGCCCTGAAGCCATGCGGCGCTTTTTGATGCTGGAATGCTGATCAGATCGAGAACGAAGAGCCACAGCCACAAGTAGTGGTCGCGTTCGGGTTCTTGATGACGAAACGCGAGCCTTCCAGACCTTCCTGATAATCCACCTCGGCGCCTGCCAGGTACTGGAAGCTCATCGGATCGACCACCAGACTCACACCTTCGCGCTCGACGATGGTGTCGTCATCGGCCACTTCTTCATCGAAGGTGAAGCCGTACTGAAAACCTGAACAACCGCCGCCCGTAACGAATACGCGCAGCTTCAAGCGATCATTCCCCTCTTCATCGACCAGGCTCTTCACCTTGTGCGCGGCACCGTGGGTGAATTGCAAAGCCGTGGGGGTGAAGGATTCGACGCTCATGCTGACTATCTCCCGGCGTTACGCCGTCATATTGCGTGATGACGCGCATTATCCGCTTCTCCTAGAAAAGCGGTCAACTATTGTTATGGTATATCAACCAACCCAATCGCCAGCCCGAAATGCAAAAAGGCCCGTTCAACGGGCCTTTTTGCTGTGCGCAATTCGCGTTACGGCAACATGCCCGCGTGGGACAGACCCAGGCGCTCGTCCAGACCGAACAGAATGTTCATGTTCTGTACCGCCTGCCCCGAGGCGCCTTTGACCAGGTTGTCGATCACCGAGAGCACGACCACCAGATCACCATCCTGCGGACGATGCACGGCAATGCGGCATACGTTGGCACCGCGCACGCTGCGGGTTTCCGGGTGGCTGCCAGCCGGCATGACGTCGACGAACGGTTCGCCGGCATAACGTTTTTCGAAGAGCGCTTGCAGATCCACCGAACGGTCCACGACGGTCGCGTACAGCGTCGAGTGAATGCCACGGATCATTGGAGTCAGGTGCGGAACGAAGGTCAGGCCCACGTCCTTGCCAGCTGCGCGACGCAAGCCCTGGCGAATTTCCGGCAAGTGGCGGTGACCTTTAACGGCATAAGCCTTCATGCTTTCCGATGTTTCGGAATACAGCGAGCCTACGGAGGCGCCGCGGCCAGCACCGCTGACGCCGGATTTGCAGTCGGCGATCAGGTGCGAAGCATCGGCCAGGCCGGCTTCGAGCAATGGCAGGAAGCCCAATTGCGTAGCGGTTGGATAGCAACCCGGCACCGCGATCAGGCGCGCCTTCTTGATTTGCTCACGATTGACTTCCGGCAGCCCATAGACCGCTTCGTCCAGCAGCTCCGGCGCGCCATGCGGCTGACCGTACCACTTGGCCCATTCATCGGCGTCTTGCAGACGGAAGTCCGCCGACAGGTCGATAACTTTGGTGCCCGCTGCCAGCAACTCACCCGCCAATGCGTGTGCAACGCCATGCGGCGTGGCGAAGAACACCACATCGCAGGCACCCAGCGTCTTGATGTCCGGCACGCTGAACGCCAGGCCGTCGTAATGGCCTCGCAGGTTCGGATACATGTCGGCCACGGCCAGGCCAGCCTCGGATCGGGAAGTGATGACTACCACTTCAGCTTGCGGATGTTGCGCCAACAGACGCAGCAGTTCGACACCGGTGTAACCCGTGCCGCCGACGATACCGACCTTGACCATAAACCTGCCCTCAACGAACCCACTGGAAAGCCGTCGATAATAGGGGCCGCGCGCCCCTGCGACAACCGTCAAGGTGACGTGCGGAGCCTCAAGCCTCTACTATTCGGGCTACCGTGAACCTGGAATAACCAAAAATGCTCTATCTGTGGATCAAAGCGCTTCATATCGTCAGCATCGTTTGCTGGTTTGCCGGCCTGTTCTATTTGCCGCGCCTGTTCGTTTATCACGCCCAAAGCGAGGACACCGTCAGTAAAGAACGCTTCAGCATCATGGAGCGCAAGCTGTACCGGGGCATCATGGGCCCGGCGATGATCGCCACGCTGATCTTCGGCGGCTGGCTTATTTACCTCAACCCAAGCATCTTCAGCCAGGGTGGCTGGATACACGCCAAACTGACCCTGGTGGTGCTGCTGATCGGCTACCACCACATGTGCGGCGCTCAGGTGAAACGTTTTGCTCGTGGCGAGAACACCCGCAGCCATGTCTTTTATCGCTGGTTCAATGAAGTGCCAGTTCTGATATTGCTGGCAATCGTAATTCTGGTCGTCGTTCGGCCGTTCTAATTCCAACAGACAACTCACCGGGGTACTTCCAATGTCGCTGCCCGCTCTGCTTGAACAACGTCTGCGTCTGCCCGTGGTGGCAGCGCCGATGTTCCTGATTTCCAACCCGCAACTGGTGCTCGCCTGCTGCCGTAATGGCGTGGTCGGCAGTTTCCCGGCTTTGAACCAGCGCGAGAGCAGTGGTTTCAAAGCCTGGCTGGACGAAATCGAAGCAGGCTTGGCGACACTGGAAAACCCCGCGCCGTATGCGGTGAACCTGATCGTCCACAACAGCAACCCGCGACTGCAAGCAGACCTGGAGATCTGCATCGAGCACAAAGTGCCGATTGTGATCACTAGCCTCGGCGCGGTGAAAGAACTGGTCGATGCGGTGCACAGCTATGGCGGTCTGGTATTCCATGACGTGACAACCCGCCGCCATGCCGAAAAGGCTGCCGAGGCCGGTGTGGATGGTTTGATCGCCGTCGCGGCAGGCGCAGGCGGGCATGCCGGAACCTGGAGCCCGTTTTCACTGATCGCCGAGATCCGACAGTTCTTCGACAAGACCCTGCTGTTGGCCGGCTGCCTGAACCACGGCCACGAAATTCTCGCCGCACAGTTGCTTGGTGCCGATCTTGCCTACTTCGGCACACGATTTATCGGCACCACCGAAAGTCATGCGCCTGAGGCTTATAAAGAGATGCTGCTGACATCCAGAGCCGCAGACATCGTCCATACTCCAGCAGTGTCAGGTGTACCAGCGAGCTTCATGCGCCAGAGCCTGGAAGCCGCCGGCTTTGACATGGCGGCGCTGCAGAATAAGGGCGAGGTCAACTTCGGCTCCAAACTCAAGCCGCTGAACGATGAAGCCAAAGCCTGGAAAACCGTATGGTCGGCAGGCCAGGGCGTAGGCGAGATCGATGACCTTCCGAGTGTTGACCAATTGGTTGCACGCCTCGATGCCGAGTATCGCAAGGCTTTGGAGCACGCCGCGCAACTGCCCAAGCGCTGGCCGCGCTGAATAAATACGGGCCAGCCATACAGGGCTGGCCTTAAACTCGCTGTACCCAAACTCTCGCGACAAGGATGCCTCGGCAATGAGCGAAAACCGTTTCAAGATCGTGTTCGACGGCGCTCTGTTGCCAGGTGTCGACTCAGGCACTGCCAAACTCAATCTCGCGGCGCTGTTCAAGAGCGACGTCGCCGCCATCGAGCGCTTGTTCAGTGGTCGGCCGGTGGCACTCAAGCGCGATCTGTCCCACGCCGATGCACAAACATACTTACAGGCTTTGAAGAACACCGGCATCGATGCGCGCATCGAGTCCGAGCCATCGATCGAGTTGAGTCTGTCCGACGTTCACGACCATGTGCCAACAGCCGCTGTAGCGGAACCGGACTCGCCCTATGCCCCGCCAAAGGCCAATGTCGGAGAAAGTGTTGCCGGGTTCGCGACACTCAAACCATTCGGTGTCGAAGGCCGCATCGGACGCCTGCGTTTTCTGGCGTGGTCGATGGTGCTCAGTCTGGTTACGCTGGCGGTTGTCGGCGTATTCGCCATCATCGGCCTCGGTCTTGTGAGCGGCGACTCAACCGCCGGCCTGATCGTTGCCGGCATCCTCGCCTTCATCCTTTGCCTGGCGTTCCTCATCGTCAGCATCATGATCAGCGTCCAGCGCTTGCACGATATTGGCTGGTCAGGCTGGCTTTGGCTGTTGAACCTCGTGCCGTTCGTGGGCAGTTTCTTTCCGCTGTTGATGCTGGTGATGCCGGGAACTCCGGCTGCAAACCGATACGGCGCTCCACCACCACCCAACAGCACTGCGGTCAAGGTGCTGTCCTCGCTATGGGTCGTAGTGATCGCGCTGCTTATCGTCGGCGCACTGGCGGGCGGGATTTCGGCGATACAGGACGAATACGAAAACACGCTCGAAAGCAGCTATCAAAGTGGTTCGGTCACCACCGACGAAATCGAAGTCGAGGTCGAACCGGACGCAAATTCCCCCGCCGATGCAGCCGAAGAAGCCCAGCCCCCTGTAGACTCTGCGAAAGAATGAACAGCGCTCCCCTCCCGTGACACCCGCGTCGCGGCGCGGAGCTGTTGCGATGGAGAATTGCATGACCCGTTACGCTCTGATCACTGGCGCTTCCAGCGGCATCGGCCTGGCGATGGCCGAAGCGCTGGCCCGGCGCGGCCGCAGCCTGCTTCTGGTGGCCCGACAGCGTGATCAGCTGGAAAGTATTGCAACTGAACTGACTCAACGGTTTGGCGTGGAAGTGCTGTTCCGTGCCTGCGACCTGGGCGAACCGCTACGCTTGTCCGGGTTCCTGCTGGAGCTGGAGGAAGGTGATCGCCAGATCGATCTACTGGTCAACTGCGCCGGTATCGGCACCTGTGGCCCATTTCTCGCCCAGGACTGGATGACTGAGCAGGACCTGATCGAAGTGAACATCCTGGCGCTCACGCGCTTGTGCCACGCCATCGGCAACAGCATGGCACTACAGGGCGGCGGGCAGATTCTGAATGTCGCCTCGGTCGCGGCCTTCCATCCCGGCCCCTGGATGAGCACTTATTACGCGAGCAAGGCTTATGTGCTGCACTTTTCCGAAGGTTTGCGCGTCGAGCTGAAAAAATGTGCAGTCAAGGTTTCGGTGCTGTGTCCCGGCCCGACTCGCACCGGTTTTTTCCGTACCGCACAATTGAACTCAGACAAACTGGCCAACAGCAAACTGCTGATGAGCCCGGAAGAAGTTGCGCTCTACACCGTACGGGCGCTGGAGAAAAATCGCGCAATCATTATTCCGGGCCGCCGTAACCGCTGGTTCGCTACCCTGCCCCGGTTCGGCTCGCGCTGGCTGATCCGCACAATTACTGGCATGGTCAATAAGGCTTACTGCCCGCGCTGACCGTCCGGCAAGGTAAATAACTGGGCTCGGATAAATCCCATGGGTACACTCAGGCCAGCCCCAACAACGGAGAAAACAGCTGTGGATACTCTGTTCACCAAGATCATCAACCGGGAAATCCCGGCGAAGATCATTTACGAGGACGACCAGGTTCTGGCCTTCCACGACATCGCCCCACAGGCACCGGTACATTTTCTGGTGATTCCGAAGAAGCCGGTGCGCACCCTGAACGACCTGACCGAGGACGACAAGGCTTTGGCCGGGCACATTCTGTTCACCGCCCAGCGTCTGGCGCTGGAACTGGGGTGTGAAAAAGGCTTCCGCGTTGTCATGAACTGCAATGAAGAAGGTGGGCAAACTGTCTATCACATTCATATGCATGTGCTGGGTCAACGCCAGATGCACTGGCCGCCGGGCTGATTTCACTAAGCGCTCAAAAGATCGCAGCCTTCGGCAGCGCCTACATTGGATCGCGTACACCTGTAGGAGCTGCCGAAGGCAGCGATCTTTTTGCTTTTGACCCAGCGCAAACCTTCCCCGGCCGATTGGGTTAAACTGGCCGCCGAGATTCTTCCGGAGGTCAGCATGACTACCCAACGTCACTACTCGCCGATTGACCGCCTTCTGCTGCAAGCCGATGCCGCGATGCGTACTTTGCTGCCCTTCAGTGGCCAACCGTACCGCCCGTCGCCCGCCATCGTGCAGCCGGACGTGAAAATGAGCGACGAAGACACCCGGCACGTCGCCGGCCTGATGCGCATCAACCACACGGGTGAAGTCTGTGCCCAGGCGCTGTACCAAGGGCAGGCCCTGACTGCCAAGCTGCCGCAAGTGCGCGCAGCCATGGAACATGCCGCCGAAGAAGAAATCGACCATCTGGTCTGGTGCGAGCAACGTCTCCATCAACTCGGCAGCCATACCAGCATTCTCAATCCGTTGTTCTACGGCATGTCGTTCGGGATCGGCGCGGTGGCAGGGCTGATCAGCGACAAAGTCAGTCTGGGTTTTGTTGCGGCAACAGAGGATCAGGTATGCAAACACCTGAACGAGCACCTTGAGCAACTGCCGGCCGAGGACGAAAAATCCCGGGCGATTCTTGAGCAGATGCGCATTGATGAAGAACAGCACGCCGAAAGCGCGCTGGATGCCGGCGGTTTCCGCTTTCCGGCGCCGGTGAAGTTCGGCATGAGTTTGCTGGCCAAAGTGATGACCAAGAGTACTTATCGGATCTGATGAAGGTTGCCTGATAAGGCTTCATCGCGAGGGTTTTGACATGAAAAAAGGCGACCGAGGTCGCCTTTTTTTGTGTTCGAAGATCTTAGTTCGGCATGTTGCGTGCGTAGAAGATTTCGAGCATTTCGTGTTTTACACGATCAGTCACCTGGGCACGTTGCTCCGGGGACAGGCTGCTGGTGGCGTCGCCGAACAGGTAGTTATCCAGTTCGAAGTTCTTGAGCAGCATTTTGGTGTGGAACAGGTTTTCCTGATACACGTTCACGTCGGTCATCTGGTACGCGTCGCGGGTGTCTTCGGACAGGTAGTTCTGGATCGAGTTGATCTCGTGATCGATGAAGTGCTTTTTGCCTTCGACGTCACGGGTAAAGCCGCGCACACGGTAATCCACGGTCACGATGTCCGAATCGAACTGGTGAATCAGGAAGTTAAGCGCTTTCAGCGGTGAGATGACCCCGCACGTCGACACGTCGATATCCACACGGAACGTTGCAATACCGTCGTCCGGATGGATTTCCGGGTAGGTGTGCACCGTGATGTGGCTCTTGTCGAGGTGGGCCAGGATGATTTCGGGCAACGGGCCCGGGGACTCTTCGATCTGGCTGTCGGTCGGGGTTACCGGCTCTTCAGAGATCAGAATCGTGACGCTGGCGCCCTGTGGCTCATAGTCCTGACTGGCAATGTTCAGGATGTTGGCACCAATGATATCGACAACTTCTGTGAGGATCTGCGTCAGGCGCTTGGCGTTGTACTCTTTATTGATGTACTCGACGTAAGCCTGTTGGTCTTGCGGGGTTTCCGCGTAGCAGATGTCATAGATGTTGAAGCTCAAGGTCTTTGTCAGGTTATTGAACCCGTGGAGCTTGAGTTTGCTTTTCACCGTTAAAAACTCTCTATGTGTTTGCGGCCCGGCCGCGTGATCAAGCATGCCCGTCAGATGCGAACGACGCACCTGCGTAGGACGGTTAACACCTCTTCGCGATGGCGATTTTGGTTGTCTGTTCGGGAGCGCGGCCTGTCGGCTGACGGGCCACTACCCTGAAAAAAGTGGCGCATTATGCAGACGTCAGCTTGGGATCGCCAGAGTCTGCACTGCTTTTATGATAGTTGAATGTCGATTCAACCGAGCTCGATGATTTCGTAGTCGTGGGTAATCTCGACGCCGGCCGCGCCGAGCATGATCGATGCCGAGCAGTATTTTTCGGCGGACAGTTCGATGGCGCGCTTGACCTGGGCTTCTTTCAAGCCACGGCCCTTGACCACGAAGTGCATGTGGATCTTGGTGAAGACTTTCGGATCTTCGGTCGCGCGCTCGGCTTCGAGGAAGGCTTCGCAACTCTCCACCGCCTGGCGAGATTTCTTGAGGATGCTGACCACATCAAAGTTACTGCAACCGCCGACACCCAGCAGGAGCATTTCCATTGGTCGGACACCCAGGTTGCGACCGCCGGCATCGGGCGGACCGTCCATGACCACGACATGACCGCTACCGGATTCGCCGAGGAACATGGCTTCGCCAGCCCATTGGATGCGTGCCTTCATCGCCAAGACTCCACTGTATAAAAAAGGGTCGCCAGCTTAGCACAGGCCCCGGATAGACAGCGCCCACCCTCTTAGGACCATTCCTTCTGCCTTGTAGGTAATTTCTCGAATATTGCCGGAAGTGTCTGTTAAGCTGACGCCAATTCGCTGACGCATGACCAGCCTTTGCCGCGGCTTGCGCAATTCATAAAAAAATCAAACATACCGTGCAGTCTTTTCGGGATACAACCATGGTTGCTATTGCCCCCACACTCAAGATCAAGAACCTCGATAAGCTGTTGATGCATTGTCAGCGCCGCCGCTATCCGGCCAAGAGCAACATCATTTGTGCCGGCGACCGCTCGGAAACGCTGTTTTTCATCATCAAGGGATCGGTCACCATCCTGATCGAGGATGATGACGGACGCGAAATGATCATCGCGTACCTGAACACCGGGGACTTCTTCGGTGAACTGGGTCTGTTCGAACAGGCAGGCCTGGAACAGGAACGCAGCGCCTGGGTGCGGGCCAAGGTCGAATGCGAAGTCGCGGAAATCAGCTACGCAAAATTCCGTGAATTGTCGCAGCAGGATCCAGACATTCTTTACGTGCTTAGCGGACAAATCGCACAACGCCTGCGCAACACCACCCGCAAGGTGGGCGACCTGGCGTTTTTTGACGTGACCGGTCGCGTCGCGCGCTGCCTGTTGGAGTTGTGCAAACAGCCCGACGCCATGACCCACCCCGATGGCATGCAGATCAAGGTGACCCGTCAGGAAATCGGGCGGATTGTCGGGTGCTCTCGGGAAATGGTCGGTCGCGTGCTCAAAGATCTTGAAGAACGCAACCTGGTGGACGTCAAAGGCAAGACCATGGTGGTCTTTGGTACTCGATAAGCTCGAAAACCTAACCGCTGAACATCTGCTCGAGCATTAGCCGGTAGAGCTCGTCCAGACGGGCCAGTGCATCCGGCGCCGCGAACTTCTCATGCAGGGCGATATGGCTTTCGGCTCGCACCCGCTGCTCCAGACCGCAAGCCTCGTTGAAGCGGTTGACCGCCGCGACCATCGATTCGCGGTCGTTATCCATCAACATCGCACCGTGCACCAACCCTACCGGACGCTGACCGCCCTGGCTCTGGCGCCAACGCTGGGCGGTACCGACCATCTTGCGTCCGTCGAGGTTGACGTTGAAACGACCGTCGCAGAATGCACCGTCAATTTCGCCCAGGGACGAAGTGCCGCCCAACTCGTCCAGCAACTGGCAGATGGGATCGCACAGACGCCGGTAGCCGGTTTCAATGCGGTTCAAATCGCCTTCGCTACGCGGTGGCGCGTAAACCAGAGCAATGTTGATGGTGGTGGCTGATTGCGGGACGGGTTCTCCACCCGTATCGCGCAACAACACGGGCCAACCTGCTGCCGCTGATACTTCACATGCTGCTTCGAAACCCGGCAGGCGACTCAAGCGGCGTGGCATCACTAATGCCTGATCGCTTGGTTGCCAGAACAGCAGGCCGAACTCTCCACCGCCAGCGCAAACCGACGCCAGCAAATCCTGTTCGGCTTGCAGGCCGGCTTCGATGGTGTGGGAAACAGGTGAGGTCATAAGGGATCCGTAGGACATAGAGTCTGTGGTGCTTCTTATGCCGCTATCGCGAGCAGGCTCGCTCCTACAGGGGATTTGTTTACAGCAAAAATCCAATGTGGGAGCGAGCTTGCTCGCGATGCTTTATTCAGTCGAGGGTCGAGCCACTGACAGGAACGCCGCGCTCAGGGAAGAACAAACGCTGCAATTCCGTGCCCGGGCTTTCGGCGCGCATGAACGCTTCGCCGACCAGGAACGCATAAACGTCGCTGATTTCCATCAGTTCGACGTCGGCGCGGTTGAGGATGCCGCTCTCGGTGATCACCAGACGGTCGCGCGGAATGCGCGGCAGCAGGTCGAGGGTGGTTTCCAGGCTGACGTCGAAGGTGTGCAGGTTGCGGTTGTTCACGCCCACCAACGGTGTGTCGAGGGTTTTCAAGGCCCGCTCCAGTTCGTCGCCGTCGTGGACTTCCACCAGCACATCGAGGTTGACGCTTTTGGCCACGGCGGCCAGCTCGGCCATTTTCACGTCGTCCAGTGCGGAGACGATCAACAGCACGCAGTCGGCGCCCAAGGCTCGGGCCTCAACGATCTGGTACGGGTCGATCATGAAGTCCTTGCGGATCACCGGCAGCTTGCAGGCTGCACGTGCTTGCTGCAGGTACGCATCGGCGCCCTGGAAGTAATCGATGTCGGTGAGTACCGACAGGCACGTCGCACCGCCCTTCTCGTAGCTTTTGGCGATATCGGCAGGAACGAAGTGCTCGCGGATCACGCCTTTGCTTGGGGAGGCTTTCTTGATTTCAGCAATGACCGCCGGTTGTTTGAGCTTGGCCTGAGCGATCAGCGCCTTGGCAAAACCACGGGGTGCATCGGCCGCCTTGGCCAGGTTTTCCAGCTCGGAGAGGCTTACGCGAGCACTACGCTCGGCAACTTCCTCGACTTTACGCGCCAGAATCTTTTCCAGAACCGTCGGTACACTCATCCCTCATTCTCCACTTTGAATACCGCGGTAAATGCACCCAACTCCTCAAGTTTTTCCCGAGCGAGACCGGTATGCAGCGCATCGTGCGCCAGGGCTACGCCCTCTTTCAGGCTGCTGGCATGGTCGGCTGCGTACAGCGCAGCGCCGGCATTGAGCATGATCATCTCGGCCGCTTTCTGACCGTTTTCGGTCTTGCGCTTGCCCAAGGCATCGCGAATCAGTTCCAGAGACGCCGCCGGGCTTTCCACCGCCAGGCCGTGCAGGCTCTGGCTCTTCATGCCCAAGTCTTCCGGTTCGATCCAATACTCGGTGATTTGATCGTTTTTCAGCTCTGCGACAAAGGTCGGAGCAGCGAGGCTGAACTCATCCAGGCCATCTTTCGAATGCACCACCAGCACATGTTTGCTGCCCAGACGCTGCAGCACTTCTGCCAACGGACGGCACAGGGCCTGGGTGAATACGCCCACCACCTGATGCTTCACACCGGCCGGATTCGTAAGCGGGCCGAGCATGTTGAACAGCGTGCGCAAACCCAGGTCCTTGCGCGGACCGGCGGCGTGCTTCATGGCGCTGTGGTGAGTCTGGGCAAACATGAAGCCGATACCGACGTTGTCGATGCAACGTGCCACTTGAACCGGGGTCAGGTTCAAGTAGATGCCGGCCGCTTCCAGCAAGTCGGCACTGCCACTCTTGCCCGAGACCGCTCGGTTACCATGCTTGGCCACAGTGCAGCCGGCCGCCGCTACGACGAATGCGGAAGCAGTCGAGACGTTGAAGATATTGGCACCGTCACCGCCAGTGCCCACCACATCGACCACGCCGTCGAGGGTCTTGAGTTCGACCTTGTCCGCCAGCTCGCGCATGACCGACACGGCCCCGACGATTTCGTCGATGCTTTCGCTCTTCATGCGCATGGCCATCATGAACGCACCGATCTGCGCGTCCGTGCATTGCCCGGTCATGATTTCGCGCATCACATCGCGCATTTCTTCGGTACTGAGGTCAAGGTGATCGACGATACGGCCCAGGGCTGTCTTGATATTCATGAGTAGTCCTTAGCGCGTGCCGCCGGTTTGTTTGAGGAAGTTGGCGAACAGTTCGTGGCCCTGCTCGGTCAGGATCGACTCAGGGTGAAACTGCACGCCTTCGATGTTCAAGGTCTTGTGACGCAGGCCCATGATCTCGTCGACCGAGCCGTCTTCGAGCTGAGTCCATGCGGTCAGTTCGAGGCAATCAGGCAAGGTTTCGCGTTTGACGATCAAAGAATGATAGCGCGTGACCGTCAGCGGATTGTTCAGACCCTCGAAGACGCCTTTGTCTTCATGGAACACCGGGCTGGTCTTGCCGTGCATGACTTGGCGGGCGCGAACCACGTCGCCGCCAAAGGCCTGGCCGATGGATTGATGGCCCAGGCACACACCGAGAATCGGCAGCTTGCCGGCGAAGTGTTTGATCACGTCAATCGAGACGCCGGCTTCGGTCGGGGTGCAAGGGCCGGGCGAGACGACGATACGCTCAGGGTTGAGGGCTTCGATCTCGGCAACGGTAAGTTCATCGTTGCGCACGACTTTGACCTGGGAGCCCAGCTCACCGAGGTACTGCACAACGTTGTAGGTAAAAGAGTCGTAGTTATCGATCATCAGCAACATGGCGTTAAGAACCTCTTGAATTCACTGACTACTAATACGGCCTTCGAATGAATGGCCCGCCGCGTCCAGCGCTTGATTGCTCAAGGCGGCCGGCAGACGGGCAACGTTCATCGGTCAGCCTTGCGGAGTTTGTTCAGCCAGCGCCACGGCGCGGAACATCGCGCGGCGCTTGTTCAGGGTTTCTTCCCATTCCAGCGCCGGCACCGAGTCGGCGACGATGCCGCCACCAGCCTGCACGTGCAGTTCGCCGTTCTTGATCACCGCCGTGCGGATCGCAATGGCGGTGTCCATGTTGCCGTTCCAGGCGAAGTAGCCGACGGCGCCGCCGTAGACACCCCGCTTGACCGGTTCCAGCTCGTCGATGATTTCCATCGCACGGATCTTCGGCGCACCGGACAAGGTGCCCGCCGGCAGAATCGCCCGCAGTGCGTCCATCGCCGTCAGGCCGGCTTTCAGTTGGCCAGTGACGTTGGACACGATGTGCATCACGTTGGAATAACGCTCGATGACCATTTTCTCGGTGAGTTTCACCGAACCGATTTCCGAAACCCGGCCGGTGTCGTTACGACCCAAATCGATCAGCATCAAGTGCTCGGCGATTTCCTTGTCGTCCGACAGCAGGTCTTTTTCCAGTGCCAGATCGGCTTCTTCGTTGGCCCCACGCGGGCGGGTGCCGGCAATCGGGCGCACGGTGATCAGGTTGTCTTCGACCCGCACCAGCACTTCCGGTGAACTGCCGACGACATGGAAGTCGCCGAAGTTGAAAAAGTACATGTAAGGCGTCGGGTTGAAGCAGCGCAACGCGCGGTACAGATCGATCGGCGCAGCCTTGAAGTCGATCGACATACGCTGGGACGGCACGACTTGCATGCAGTCACCCGCCAGGATGTATTCCTTGATGGTGTCGACGGCTTTTTCGTAATCGTCCTGGGTGAAACTGGAGCGGAACACCGGATCAGCGGTTTGTTGCTTGCTGAAATCCAGGCCACGGCGCGGAGTGATTGGCTGACGTAGTTTTTCCAGCAGTTCTTCCAGGCGTGCGCGACCTTGCTCGAAGGCATCTTCCTGCGCCGGATCGGCCAGGACGATTGCGTGCATCTTGCCAGCGAGGTTGTCGAACACCACCACGGCGTCGGACACCATCAACAGGATATCCGGCACGCCCAGCGGATCCGGGTTCGGACATTTGCCCAGACGCTTTTCCACATAGCGCACGCAGTCGTAACCGAAGTAGCCCACCAGGCCGCCATTGAAGCGCGGCAGGCCGGCGATGGTCGGCACGTTGTAGCGCGCCTTGAAGGCTTCGACAAAGGCCAACGGGTCTTCCACGTCGTGGTTTTCGGTTTCGACGCCGTCAACGGTGACACTGACGTGATGGTCATGAACGCGCATCACGGTGCGGCACGGCAGGCCGATGATCGAGTAACGGCCCCATTTCTCGCCGCCCTGTACGGACTCCAGCAAGTAGGAATTGGGCTCGTCGGCCAGTTTCAGGTAGATCGACAGCGGCGTGTCGAAGTCGGCCAGGGTTTCGCAGGCAAGCGGGATGCGGTTGTAGCCGGCAGCGGCCAAACGCAGGAATTCTTCGCGGATCATGATGTGCCTCGTGGCTTGAGGGTCTAACAGTCAGGTATGCAAACGCGCCGGATAACCGGCCAGGTAAAAGTCAGGCGCGCCAACGCCAGCGGGCCAGGGCCTTGATGACTTTCATCCAGAGTTTGCGAGTGACCACCACGATGGGATTTCCAGGAGGGGATTGAACAGCGTCGGGCAACGTTATCTCAGCGGCAAGATCCAGGCAACCGGGAATTAACTTGCGCAGATCGTCGATCACCAGCGACGGCGATTCTTCGGCGATCGGCCGGCCATGGTTATAGCCGTAGCTCAAGGCCACGCACTTGACGCCCGCTGCCTTCGCCGCCAGCACATCGCTGCGCGAATCACCGACGAACAAGGATTGCGAGGCCGGGATGTTGGTCATTTTCATGACGAAAAACAACGCGGCCGGGTCGGGCTTTTTCTGCGGCAGGGTGTCACCGCCGATGATCAACCGGAAGTAACGGCCGATTTTCATCTGATCGAGCAGCGGCGCGACGAAGCGCTCCGGCTTGTTGGTGATCAGCGCCATCTCGACGCCCTGCTTGTGCAACCACTTCAGGGTGTCGCGCACGCCGGGGTAAACCACGGTCAGCTCATGGCTTTCGCCGTAAGCCTGCATGAAGATCTCCAGCGCCCGCTCGGCTTCGGCATTGTCGACTTTCGAATGATCGATACCACCAGCCAAGGCTCGTCGCACCAGCACCGGGGCGCCGTTGCCGACCCACTCGCGCACCGACTCGATGCCGGCCGGTGCGCGACCGAGTTTGAGCAGCATGTTATCCACAGCCGCCGCGAGGTCGGGGACCGAATCGATCAACGTGCCATCCAGATCGAACATCACCAGCCTTGGCAGGCTTCCCGGGAACAGCTGCTCAAAACCACTCATGGGCGAGCCAGCGCCAATTCGGAACGCATCTTGCCGATGACTTCCTGATAGTTCGGTGCGTTGAAGATGGCCGAGCCGGCGACGAAGGTGTCGGCGCCCGCCGCAGCGATTTCGCGGATGTTGTTCACGTTCACGCCGCCGTCGATTTCCAGGCGAATGTCACGGCCCGACGCATCGATCAGCGCCCGAGCTTCGCGCAGCTTGTCGAGGGTACCGGGGATGAACTTTTGCCCGCCGAAGCCCGGGTTGACGCTCATCAGCAGGATCATGTCGACCTTGTCCATGACGTACTTGAGCACGTCCAGCGGGGTCGCCGGGTTGAACACCAGGCCCGATTTGCAGCCGCCTTCACGGATCAGTTGCAGGGAACGGTCAACGTGTTGCGTGGCTTCCGGGTGAAAGGTGATGTAGGTCGCGCCGGCTTCAATGAAGTCACCGACGATGCGGTCCACCGGGCTGACCATCAAGTGCGCGTCGATCGGCGCGGTCACGCCGTACTTGCGCAGCGCCGCACACACCATCGGGCCGATGGTCAGGTTGGGCACGTAATGGTTGTCCATGACATCGAAGTGCACGAAGTCGGCGCCAGCGGCCAGGACGTTGTCCACTTCTTCACCCAGGCGGGCGAAGTCGGCGGAGAGAATCGACGGAGCAATTACGAAGGGCTGCATGACGCACCTTTTCTGAGCAGAATCACGATGGCGCGCATTGTATACCTCATGCTTTGGCGCGCGCACCGTGAGCGCGATGATTGGACCTTGCCATCATCGCTGATCAGCGAAGGCCCTAATACGCCGCGCGATAGATCTTTTCGATATCGACGGCATTCAGTTTGCGCGGATTGTTGCGCATCAGGCGTTCAATCCCCGCCGCCTCCACAGCCATGGCCGGGATGGCGTCTTCGGGAACGCCGAAACTGCGCAAGCCCTGAGGGATTTCCACCGCTGCACACAATTCGGTCATGGCGGCCACGGCCTTGTCGGCCGCTTCATTGACGCTCAGGTGAGCGGTCTGCACGCCCATGGCCTGGGCGATATCCTGCATGCGCTCGACGCAGGCCATCTTGTTCCAGGTCATGACATAGGGCAGCAGCAAGGCATTGCTCACGCCGTGGGCGATATTGAAACGCCCGCCCAGTGGATACGCCAGGGCATGGACCGCGCCCACTCCGGCATTGCCGAACGCCATGCCGGCCATCAGGCTGGCGGTGGCCATGTCCTCACGCGCCTGCAGGTTCGAGGGGTTGGCGTACGCCTTGGGCAGCGCCTTGGCGATCAGCTTGATGGCGCCGATGGCCAGGGAATCGGTGATCGGCGAGGCATTGACCGACAGATAGGATTCGATGGCATGCACCAAGGCATCGACGCCACTGGCGGCGGTGACGCTGCGCGGGCAGGTGAGGGTCATCTGCGGACTGACCAGCGCCACGTCCGGCAACAGATAGTCGCTGACGATGCCCTTCTTCAATTGCGCGACCTTGTCGGAAAGGATCGCCACGTTGGTCACTTCCGAACCGGTGCCGGCGGTGGTCGGGATCGCGATCAGCGGCGGGCCTTTGCGCGGCACCTGGTCGACGCCGAACAGATCCTCCAGCGCGCCGTGATAGCCGGCATATGCAGCGACGCTCTTGGCAATGTCGATGGCACTGCCACCGCCCAAGCCGATCAAGCCGTCATGCCCGCCTTCGCGATACACCTGCATGCAGTCTTCGACGATGGCGATTTCCGGGTCAGGCAGCACGCGGTCGAAGATCTCGTAGCTTCGCCCGCCCAACTGCGCCAGCGCCAGCTCGACGGTGCCAGACTTGACCAGCGCGGCGTCGGTGACGATCAGCGGGTTGTCGATGTCCAGGCGTGCGAGCTCGGCGGACAGTTGCTCGATAGCCCCTGCGCCGGTGATCAGTTTGTGAGCGATTTTGAAAGAGGAAAGACTCATGTGCGCAGCCTCTTATAGATGTGGGAGCTGGGCACAATAGTAGCTGGGGATTTTTAGTTCGCTGGTATTCAGGTCGTGAATGAACTGTAGGAGCTGCCGAAGGCTGCGATCTTTTGATTTGTATTTTCAAGATCAAAAGATCGCAGCCTTCGGCAGCTCCTACAAGGGACCGCGTCAGACCTGTGCGGTGCGCAGTTTCTCGCTGCGGCCACGCAGCCATTCCAGGGTCAGCAGCAGGATTACCGAGAAGGCAATCAGCAGCGTTGCGGCGGCAGCAATGGTCGGGCTGAGGTTTTCGCGGATACCGCTGAACATCTGCCGAGGCAGGGTCGCTTGCTCGGGGCCGGCGAGAAACAGCGTCACCACCACTTCATCGAAGGAAGTCGCGAAGGCGAACAACGCACCGGAAATCACCCCTGGCGCAATCAGCGGCAACGTCACCCGACGGAACGCAACCAGCGGCGAGGCGCCGAGGCTGGCAGCGGCACGCACCAGGTTGTGGTTAAAGCCCTGCAACGTCGCTGACACGGTGATGATCACGAACGGCACACCCAGCACCGCATGCACCACGATCAGCGAGAAGAAACTGTTGCCCAACCCCAACGGCGCGAAGAACAGGTAGCTGGCCACACCGATAATCACCACCGGCACCACCATCGGCGAAATCACCAACGCCATTACCAAGGCCTTGCCAGGGAAATCGCCACGGGTCAGGCCGATGGCCGCCAGCGTGCCGAAAATCATTGCCAGCACCGTGGCCGCCGGGGCGACGATGATGCTGTTCTTCAGGGCGCGCATCCACTCCGCCGAGGCGAAGAAGTCGTGATACCACTGCAAAGAGAAGCCTTGCAGCGGGTACACCAGGAAGCTGCCGGAGTTGAACGACAGCGGAATGATCACCAGCACCGGCAGGATCAGGAACAACAGGATCAAGCCGCAGAGAATCCGCAAGCTGTAGAACCACACCCGTTCGATGGGCGACATATAAGGACTCAGCATTTCGTTCTCCCCTTAGCTCAGGCGCAGGCGACTCGCGCCCACCAGCCAGCTGTAAATCAGATAAAGCACGACCGTCGCCAGCAACAGCAGCCCGCCGAGCGCGGTCGCCATGCCCCAGTTGATGCTGGTGTTGGTGTAGAAGGCGACGAAGTAGCTGACCATTTGATCGTTCGGGCTGCCCAGCAACGCCGGGGTGATGTAGTAGCCGATGGCGAGGATGAACACCAACAGGCAACCGGCGCCGACACCGGCATAGGTCTGCGGGAAGTACACCCGCCAGAAGCTGGCGAACGGATGACAGCCAAGGGAAATCGCGGCGCGCATGTAGGTCGGCGAGATGCCTTTCATCACGCTGTAGATCGGCAGGATCATGAACGGCAGCAGGATGTGCACCATCGAGATGTAGACACCGACGCGGTTGAACACCAACTCGATCGGCTTATCGATGATGCCCATGGCCATCAGGCCGCTGTTGATCAGGCCACCCGATTGCAGCAACACGATCCACGCCGCGACCCGTACCAGGATCGAGGTCCAGAACGGCAACAGCACCAGGATCATTAACAGATTGCTTTGGCGCGATGGCAGGTTCGCCAGCAGGTAAGCCAACGGATACGCAAGCACCAGGCAGATCACGGTGATGACCAGGCCCATCCAGAAGGTGCGGGCGAAGATGTCGAGGTAGATCGCCTGGTCCGGGGTGGCCGGAGCGATTTCGCCGAGGTCGTCGATACGGTGATCGACAGCCGCCAGCAGGTAATACGGGGTGATGCTGCTGGTGTTGCGGCGCACCGCTTGCCAGTAGGCCGGGTCGCCCCAACGCTCATCGAGACCTTCCAGTGCTTCTTTATAAGAAGCCGGCTCGGTTGCGAGCGGCAAGGCGCGGGCGGTTTTGGTCAGCAGGCTGCGGTAGCCGGCCAGTTCCATGTTCAGGCGTTTGGACAAATCGCCCAGGGTTTGATTCTTGCGCGCTTCGGCGAGGTCTTCGGCCGCTGCTTTGTAAACCGGTTCAGCGGGCAGGCCGCGGCCGTCCCAACTGGCGATGGCCGTCACGGTGCGCGGCATGCCGCCGACCACTTCCGGGTTGCCCACGCTTTTGTAGAGCAGCGCCACGATCGGCACCAGGAACACCAGCAACAGAAACAGCACCAGCGGCGCGATCAAGGCCTGGGCCTTCCAGCGGTTGACCCGCTCGGCATGCTTGAGCCGCTGCTTCAAGGTGGGGTCAGTGCCCGCGTTCACGGGAACGGCGATAGCCATGGCGTACTCCGGAAATCTTTGGATGGGCGGCCTCACACAGAGCGATGCCGCATTACATCAATACTCATGAAACACATCGCACCTGTAGGAGCTGTCGAGTGCAACGAGGCTGCGATCTCTTGATCCTGGAAACGCAAAATCAAAAGATCGCAGCCTCCGGCGGCTCCTACGGGCGAAGGATTACTTCGCAGCCCAGGAATTGAAGCGCTGTTCCAGTTGCTCGCCGTTATCAGCCCAGAAGCTGACGTCGATTTGCACCTGGTTGGCGATGTTTTCCGGGGTGGTCGGCATGTCTTTCAGGACGTCCTTGGCCAGCAACGGAACGGCCTGAGTGTTGGCCGGGCCGTAGGCGATATTTTCCGAGTAGGTCTTCTGCTGCTGTGGCTGTACCGAGAAGGCGATGAATTTCTTCGCCGCTTCGGCGCGCTTGGCGTCCAGGCCTTTTGGAATGGCCCATGCGTCGAAGTCGTAGATACCGCCGTTCCACACCACTTTCAGGTTGCTTTCTTTCTGCACGGCAGCGATGCGACCGTTGTAGGCCGAACTCATGACCACGTCACCCGAGGCGAGGTATTGCGGCGGCTGTGCGCCGGCTTCCCACCACTGGATGTTTGGCTTGAGTTCGTCGAGTTTCTTGAACGCGCGGTCCTGACCATCCTTGCCGGCCAGTACTTTGTAGACGTCTTTTGGCGCAACGCCGTCGGCCATCAGTGCGAATTCCAGGGTGTACTTGGCACCTTTACGCAGGCCACGCTTGCCCGGGAACTGCTTGGTGTCCCAGAAATCCGCCCAGCTGGTCGGTGCGGTTTTCAGTTTGTCGGCGTTGTAGGCCAACACGGTCGACCACACGAAGAAGCCCACGCCGCATGGCTGGATGGCGCCTTTGACGTAATCTTCGGTTTTGCCGAACAGCGCCGGGTCCAGTTGTTCGAACATGTCTTCGTCGCAACCACGGGACAGTTCTGGCGACTCAACTTCTACCAGGTCCCAGGACACGCTCTTGGTGTCGACCATGGCTTTGACCTTGGCCATTTCACCGTTGTATTCGCCCGCCACGATCTTGCCGTTGCCTGCCGCTTCCCACGGTGCGTAGAAGGCTTTGACCTGCGCCGCCTTGTTCGCCCCGCCAAAGGACACCACGGTCAGGTCCGGGCCTGCGGCCATCGCGTGCGAGGCGCCGATCATGCCCATGACCAGAGCTGTGAATTTCAGGGATTTCAACATTGATATTGTTCTCCACGTGCAGGGTTGGTGAAGCAGAAGGGCGATCAGTTCGCCTCTAGAAGTGGGTCGAGCGCACGAACGTGTTCGACCTGCCAGCCAAGCGGTACCACATCGCCAACTGCCAGCCCGGGATCGAGCTCGGCAATCGGTTGTTTCACGAAAAAGTCGGTCTTGCCGCAGACTTCCAGGCGAACCCGGACGTGGTCGCCCAGATAGATGAATTCCGCCACCCTTCCCGAGAAGCGGTTGACGCACGACTCGCTGGAACCATTGAGGCTCACGCGCTCCGGGCGAATAGACAATGTGACGGGCTCGCCGGTCTTGCCGACGTTGACCGCCAGGGCCTCCACCTTCTCACCGCGCCCCAGCTCCACAATGCAGCGGTCGCCGGTCTGGCTGTGCAGACGACCATTGAGGCGGTTGTTCTCACCGATGAAGTTGGCGACGAAGGTGTTTTTCGGCTCTTCGTACAACGTGCGCGGCGGGGCGATCTGCTGGATTTCGCCTTGATGGAATACCGCCACGCGGTCGGACATGGTCAGGGCTTCGCCCTGGTCGTGGGTCACGTAGACCACGGTCACGCCCAGGCGCTGGTGCAGGTGTTTGATTTCCATCTGCATGTGTTCACGCAGTTGTTTGTCGAGTGCGCCAAGGGGTTCGTCCATCAGCACCAGCTGCGGTTCGAACACCAAGGCGCGGGCCAATGCGACCCGTTGCTGCTGGCCACCGGACAGTTGCGCCGGGTAACGCTGCGCAAAGGTGTCGAGCTGGACCATGCTCAGGACTTTTTTAACTCTGTCGCTGACGTCGCTTTTGTTCAAACCGCGCACGGTCAACGGGAACGCCAGGTTCTCGGCAACCGTCATGTGCGGAAACAGCGCGTAGTTCTGGAACACCATGCCGATGTCACGCTTGTGCGGTGGCACGTTGTTGATGGAGCGCCCGGCCAGCAGGATTTCGCCCGCAGTCGGTGTTTCGAAACCGGCGAGCATCATCAGGCTGGTGGTCTTGCCGGAACCGGACGGCCCGAGCAAGGTGAGGAATTCGCCTTTGCGAATGTCCAGGTTGAGGTCTTTGACGATCAGGTTCTCGCCGTCGTAGCTCTTCTGCACACCACGAAAGCTGACCAGAACATCATTGGCCCCTGCACTTGAATCGACCTGGCTCATACCCACACCTTTGTTGTTGATGACTGCTGTGGACTAAGCCTAGTGGACGCTGGGACCTGCGCAAATCGGGGCGCAGGAGAGAATCGCCTCAGCCGGATGGAAGGTTGGGGGTAGGGATTGCCCTACAAGGATGGCGGGATTGGATAACGGCAGTGGCAAGCTGTTGGCTGCAAGCGGCAGGAACCGGTAGAGACAGCATTGGAAGGCATGTCGCAATTGGACATGCACTAAACATCCTGTGTGGGAGCGAGCCTGCTCGCTCCCACAATGGACAATGGGGGCTTTCAGAGAAGTTTGTGTTCCATCGCGTACTTCACCAGCTCGGCCAGCGAGGTGATGTTGAGCTTCTGCATCAGCCGCGCCTTGTGGGTGCTGATGGTCTTGCTGCTCAGGGCCAGTTGCTGGGCGATGTCGTTGACGTTGGCGCCCTGGGCCAGGCGTTCGAACACGGAGAACTCGCGCTCTGACAGCAAGGAATGCAAGGGTCGCGAATCGGTCAGGCCGACTTCGAAGACCATGCGATCGGCCAAGTCTGGATCAATGTAACGCCCGCCCGCGGCGACCCGGCGAATGGCGGTCAGCAACAATGCCGGATCACTGTCCTTGGTCGCATACCCCGCCGCGCCGACCTTCAAGGCCCGGGCGGCCATTTGCGCTTCATCATGCATCGACAGCACCAGGATCACCGGCGGATTGTTCAGCGCACGAATCCGTGGAATCGCTTCCAGACCATTCACGCCCGGCATGGAGATATCCAGCAATACCACCTCGCAAGGCACATGCCGCAAGGTTTCGAGCAACTGCTCACCATTGCTCGCCTCCCCCACCACCAGCAAGTCCTTGGCCAGGCCGATCAACTGCTTGATGCCTTCGCGGACGATGGTGTGGTCTTCGGCTACCAGTACACGGATCACTTACTTCTCCTCATCCAGCGGCACTCGCACGATAAGGGTCGTGCCCTCCCCCAACTCACTTTCAAGCGACAACTCACCGCCCATGATCAGCACCCGCTCGCGCATGCCGACCACGCCAAAGGATGTTGGCCTGCCAACTGCGGCGACAAATCCTACGCCATCATCACTGACCGTCAGACACAACTCGTCGCCTTCAAGCGCCAGTGTCAGTTCGACAGTATGCGCCTGGGCGTGGCGCATGACATTGGTCAGCGCTTCCTGAAGGATGCGAAACAGACCGATCGCCTTCGCATCGCTGAGCACCGGTAGATTGTCCGGCACTTGCACCAGGCACGGGATCTGCGTACGCGCCTCGAATCGCCGGGCCTGCCACTCAATGGCCGAGGCAATACCGGCGTCGAGAATCGGCGGACGCAATGCCGTGGCCACATCGCGCACCAACTGGAACAACTGAGCAATCAAACGCTTCATGCTGTTCAGGCGTTCGTTCAGACCAGGGTCGAGCTGGGCGTAGGCCAATTCGCACATGGAGGTTTCCAGCTTCAACACGGTAAGCATCTGGCCCAACTCGTCATGCACTTCCCGGGCAATGCGCGCTTTCTCCTCTTCCCGCACGCTTTCAAGGTGCGCTGACAATTCACGAAGTTGCTCGCGGGAGCTGGCCAGTTCCAGTTCGATGCGCTTGCTCTCGCTGATGTCCCAGACAATGCCGTCCCAGACGTAGGCGCCGTCCTCAAGTTGACGGGTAATCGCCTTGATCTCCGCCCAACGTTGTTCGCCTTGGCGCGTCAGAATCCGCCCTTGCCACGACCAGTCGCTGTCGGTATCCAACGCATGATCCTGGGTCTGGTGATAACTGGCCTTGTCGTCCGGGTGCACCAGACTGCGCAGACCTTTGTCACGGTGAGCCAAAGTCGCCGGCGAGTAACCCACTAGACTTTCGCTGCCCTCGCTGATGTAGGCAAAGTCGATCTGCCCTGTCACCGGTGCCCGCTCCAGACGAAAGACTAATCCGGGAACGTTCGCCGCGATCCCTTGCAACCGCGCTTCACTTTCCTGCAACGCCGCCAATGCACGACGACGCTCAGTGACGTCGGTGAGGTAGACCACCAGATATTCGCCATCGCGAAAGCGCAGGAAACTAAGAGAAACATCCGCCGGCAGGATGCTGC
The DNA here is from genome assembly GCF_019145495.1 of Pseudomonas azerbaijanoccidentalis. Taxonomy (GTDB): domain Bacteria; phylum Pseudomonadota; class Gammaproteobacteria; order Pseudomonadales; family Pseudomonadaceae; genus Aquipseudomonas; species Aquipseudomonas azerbaijanoccidentalis. Next base: position 27,168 of record NZ_JAHSTU010000004.1, read on the forward strand.
CGTCGGCTCGCAGACAATTGGTTTCGAAACTTTGCGGCGCGTCGTCGTTGGCTCGGGCGCGCTTCCACAGATTCAACCAGCGGTCCATGTGCAGCCCCGGTTCGAATTCGATCAGGGGCCGATCGATGATCCCGCCGGATGGGTAGCCAAGCATGGTTTCGGCGGCGCGGTTGGCATAGCGCACGTGACTGTCCCAGTTGACCCAAAGGATGCCGACGGTGCTTTGATCGATGGAAAACTGCGTCAGCCTCAACGCTTCTTCACTGGCCGCGCGCAGGGCAATGTCGGCCTGAGCCGCTGCCAGCCGCTGCTCAAGGCCGTGCTGCTGACGGCGCTGCCAGAATACGATTGCCATGCTGCTCAACATCAATACCAGCAAGAGCAGACAGAGGTTTTGCCAGAAACCCGGCGACTCGGTCAGCCGCGGGTATTTGGGTTGCAGCCATTGGTTATGCAGGGTTTCCAGATCTTTTGCTGGGATTGACCGCAGCGCACTTTCGACGATGCCTGCCAGTTCCGGTTTATCGCGCCGCGTGGCCACCCGCAGCAGTTGCGGCAGGCCGATGTCCCCCACCACGACCAACCCGGCAAATTCCGGTTCGACCGACAAACGCCCCAACTGCGCTTCATCGACTACGGCGTACCCGGCCTGCTGGCTCAACAGCAATTGCAGCGCCTGACGCTCCATCGGCACGCCCTGAAGGTTCAGGTGCGGATAGTTGCCGCGCAAGTAATCGGCGGTGGCGCTGGGCATGCGCACGGCCACGCGAGTCTGGCTGTCGAGTTTTTCCAGTTCCACGGCGCCGGTGCTCTTCTGGTCGCTGACTACCAGTTGCGGCACTCGCATGTAGGGATCGGAAAACTGCCAGAGGCGCAGACCACCGGGCGTCTGGCTCAACCCCGGGGCGATATCGATTTCACCCGCGCGCGCAGCGGATTCCAGTTGTTCAAGATCAGCAAAGTTACGCCAGCTCAGCTCGACCTTGAGCGACCTGGCCAGCCACTTCATCAACTCGACGTTGACCCCGGACAGGCGCTGCAAGCGGCGATCGTATTGCGCATACGGTGCCTGCAACACCAGCCCGACGCGCAGCTCACCCTGCTGCGCCAACCATTGTTGCTGGCCGGCGGACAATGCGGCGATGTGTGCCGGTGGCACGGCCGCCGCCCAGCCCATCAAGGGAAACCACAACCAGCCGATAACCCACAGGCAGCGAAAACGCATCATCGAACTCTCACACACTGACAAATACTGACCAACCCATTAGGCTGCCGGAATCACTTCTGGCCTGGAATATCCGATGCCCCCTGTCTATCGCCTGGCACTGCCAGCATTGTGCCTGTCGCTGATCCTGCCATGCGCTTTTTCCGTCGAGGCTGCTGACCCCGCACCTGCGGCCGCGGAACAACCCGCGCAAGAAAAGCCGCCTGAACGTCAGCCGTTGCCTGAGCGTAGTCAGGAAGAAGCGAACGCACTGGAACGAAAAATCCCGGCCCAGGAACAACAGCAACTGCAAGCGGGCGGCGATACGTTCCTGGCTTTGTGGAAACCGGCCAACACGGCCGAACCCAAAGGCGCGGTGATTATCGTGCCTGGTGCTGGCGAAACCGTTGACTGGCCGCAAGCAATCGGTCCGTTGCGGCGCCAATTGCCGGACGCCGAATGGAGCAGCCTGAGTATCACCTTGCCGGACGTGCAAAGCGATGCCATTGCGCCACGCGTTGCCGAAGTGCCACAAGTGCCGAAGACGCCGGATCCTGGCAGCAAAGACTCGACCACCGCAGCCCCCATCGAACAGGCTGCCGGTGGTGAAGCCGACGTGGCAGACAAACCCGTCGCTGAAACCAGCGAAGAGAAGTCCAAGGCGGATGCCGAACGCATCTTCGCCCGCATCGACGCCGCGATTGCCTTTGCCGAACAGCAAAGCGCTCGCAGCATTGTCGTCCTCGGGCATGGCACCGGCGCTTATTGGGCTGCTCGCTATCTGAGTGAAAAGCAGCCTTCGCAAGTCGAGCGTTTCGTCATGGTCGCGGCTCAGACGCCCGCGCAGGCCAAGCCCGAACTGGACGAACTCGCGCCGTCCCTGAAATTGCCTACCGCGGACATTTTCTACATGGACAAGCCGTTGGACCGCAACGCGGCGCTGGCCAGGTTGCAGGCCAGCAAGCGCTTGAAGACTTCGGCGTTCAGCCAGGTTTCGCTCAAGGCGTTGCCGGGCGACAGCAAGGCGCAGCGGGAACAGCTGGTTCGGCGGGTACGCGGCTGGTTGAATCCGCAGAATGCGGCGAATTGATAGAGCGCGTCGCCCCCATCGCTGGCCAGCCAGCTTCTACAGGATTTATGTCGATCACAAAATTTGTGTACGACTCAAATACTGTGGGAGCTGGCTTGCCAGCGATGGCGCCATTGAAAACAACACCTAACTGTCCTGCTAGCGAAAATCCCGCCGCTGACGAATCAACGTGTAGGCACTGTGCAACTCTCGGGTTTTCTCCGTCGCCTCACGCACCTGCGACGCCGTCGCCCCGCTGCCGGCAATTTTGTCCGGGTGATGCCGGCTGAGCAGGCGACGGTAGGCACGCTTGATCTGCTCCGGTTCACTGGTGGCCGACACCCCCAACAACCGCAAGGCATCCTGATAGCTCACAACGCTGTTGCCCAACGGCCGCTTCTGCGGCTCGTAGTCGTGGGCCAACGCCTGGACCTGATGCGTCGTCCAACCCAGCCATTTGCCCCATTGCGCGAGCAGTTCGCGTTCCTGATGGCCGGCGCGGCCATCGGCCCAGACCATCCGCCAGCAGGCGCGCAAGACACCTTCGGCCGCGTGCGGTTGATTGCTCAACCGCCGCAAGTAACCGCGCAACTGGTCGTTGCCCGACTTGCCGCGATTGAACGCGGCGATCGCCCGGCGTTGTGCCGATTCGCTCATTTCCAGCGAGCGCATTTCCTGGCGCGCCTGCTGGATATGCCCGTCGACCACCCGACCGTCGCACTTGGCCAGCCTGCCGAGCAACACGAACAGCAATTCATCGTTGCGCAGAACAGGACGACCGCCGAGTTTTTCACGCAAATGCGCCCAGCTCTGCAGGTGCATGCGCCGATCCAGCGCCTGCCCCAGCAAAGCACCGAGCATGGCCCCCGGAATGCTGGCAATGGCAAAACCTGCTCCGGCTCCGATCAGAGTCCCTGGCCACAGCATCTCAGCGTCTCGCTTCGATCAAGGTTTCCGCTTCCGCCAGGCGTTCATGAGTGCCGACATCCACCCACAACCCGTTCAGGCGTTCGCCGGACACCTGCCCGTTTGCCATCGCGGTGCGTAGCAGCGGCGCCAGTTTGAACGCCCCGGCAGAGCAACCGTCGAACAACTGCGGGTGCAGTACCGCGATGCCGCTGTAGGTCAGGGTTGCGGCATCCGTTTGACCGTCGCGGACCTGCCCATCGATCAACTGAAAGTCGCCGTTCGGGTGATGGGCCGGGTTGGTCGCCAGCACCAGATGGGCCAGACCGGCGATAGGTTGATGCAGCACGCTGAAGTCGTAATCGGTCCAGATGTCGCCATTGACCACGACAAAGGCGTCATCCCCCAACAGCGGCAACGCGCGGAAAATTCCGCCACCGGTCTCCAGCGGCTCGCCTTCCGGCGAGTACTGGATGCTCACGCCATAGCGCGAACCGTCGCCCAGGTAATCTTCGATCTGCTGACCCAGCCAGGCATGGTTGATCACGATCTGGGTAAATCCGGCGGCGGCCAGCGCGCGCAGGTGATACTCGATCAGCGGTACTCCGCCCGCGCGCACCAGCGGCTTTGGCGTGGTCAGGGTCAGCGGGCGCATGCGCTCGCCTTTGCCCGCCGCGAGAATCATCGCCTTCATGCTTTCACTCCAGCACGCAGACTGGCCAGCAATACATCCAGTTCCGCCAATTCAGGGCGGCGGGCGATCACTGCATCTATATAGGCAAAGAAACGCGGCACATCCGCCAAGTAGCGCGGTTTGCCGTCGCGGTGGCAGATGCGGGCGAAGATGCCGATCACCTTCAGGTGACGTTGCACGCCCATCAGATCACTGGCGCGCAGGAAATCTTCAAAATCCGGCTGCACCGGGATATTCAACGCCGATGCCTGCTGCCAGTAACTCTGCAGCCAGCCGCGCACGCGCTCTTCGGGCCAGCTGAGGAACGCATCCTTGAACAGGCAGGTCACGTCGTAGGTCACCGGGCCGTAGACCGCATCCTGGAAATCCAGCACACCGGGATTCGGCTCGCTGATCATCAGGTTGCGCGGCATGTAGTCGCGATGAACCAGGACCTTTGGCTGAGCCAGCGCGCTGTCGATCAACAAATCACTGACTTGCTGCCAGAGCACTTGCTGCGCGGCGTCCAACTCGATGCCCAATTCGCGCTTCACATACCACTCGGGGAACAGTTCGAGCTCGCGACGCAACAATGCCACGTCATAGCTTGGCAGGGGTGCGACCATCGGCAACTGCTGAAAAGCCAGCAGCGCTTGCAGGGCGTCCTTGAACAAATCGTCGGCATTTTCGCTGTCGATCACGTCCAGATAGGTCTTGTTGCCCAAGTCATTAAGCAAAAGAAATCCGCGCTCGAGGTCTTCGGCATAAATTTTCGGCACATTTATTCCGGATTTCGCCAGCAAAAAAGCGATATCCACGAAGGGTTTGCAGTTTTCCTGGGGCGGTGGCGCGTCCATTACGACGAAACTTCTACCGGCGCCTTCCCAACGAAAATATCGCCGGAAACTCGCGTCGCTACTGGCCGCGGTCAACGTGGCCGGGGGTACGGCACCCCAGCCCTGTTCCGCAAAAAGGATTGCCAACTGCTCATCGAGCCAAACTTTCAGGTGTTGCAAACGTACATCTTGGTCAGGCATTGCAAGGGTCTCCGACGGCGCTAGCCGTCAAGCGGGTCATGCTTTATTATCCAGCATCTTTTTCAGACCATCGAGAGGCGTGCGGCCCACACCGCGGGCAGATGGCACGCAGGAAGCCCGGACTAATAAGATGGCATTGAAATCCCCCGCGTTTCGTAAAAAATTTCCGTTGTTGGTAACCGGCAGTCTGCTGGCCTTGCAACCCCTCGCCACTTCCTTCGTGGTCGCCGCGGAACAGTATGACTGCTCAGTCTCTGCTTCGGGTGCCTGGGACTGTGCGCCAAAGTCGCCGGCGGCTGCATTGCCTCCGCGTCCGGTGCATGACGGTAGCGCCGTTTCCGCGACCGGTGAAACCCCGGCCGAGGAAGGTACCAGCGAAGACACCGGTGCCAAGACTGCACTGGTGACCGAGTCCAAGGGCCGAGGCCTGAAGTCGCGTAGCGAAGACTACAGTCACCTCGACTGGGTTCCCCGCGAGCAGCTCACCGCAGCGCAACTGGCTGAAACCGGTCCTTATTGCTCTGGTTCCTATATCGAACCGATTCGTCCTGGCATGAATGACAAGACGAATAAAAGCGACGCGCCCACCTTTATCGGCGCGAAAGCTTCGCGCTATAAGCAGGATGAGCAAGTTGCCACCTTGGCCGGTGACGTGGTCATGCGTCAGGGCAGCATGCAGGTCGAAGCCGACGAAGCCAACCTTTACCAGGCCGAGAGCCGTGGTGAGCTGAGCGGTAACGTGCGCATTCGCGACAACGGTGCCCTGATCGTGGGCGACCACGCCGACGTGCAGCTCGACACTGGTGAAGCGAAGGTCGACAACGCCGAATACGTGATGCACAAATCCCGTATCCGCGGTAACGCGCTGTACGCCAAACGTGCCGAGAACGCCATCATCCGCCTCAAGGATGGTACGTACACCACGTGTGAACCGAACAGCAACGCCTGGCAGCTCAAGGGCAACAACATCACCCTGAACCCAGCCACCGGCTTCGGTACCGCGACCAACGTGACACTGCGGGTCAAGGACATTCCGGTCCTGTACACGCCGTACATCTATTTCCCGATCGACGACCGTCGCCAGTCCGGCTTCCTGCCGCCGACCATCGGCAGCGGCACCGATACCGGCTTCCTGCTGGTCACTCCGTACTACTTCAACCTGGCACCGAACTACGATGCCACGTTGTACCCACGCTACATGAGCAAGCGCGGCTTGTTGATGGAAGGCGAATTCCGCTACCTGACCAAGTCCAGCGAAGGTCAGTTCGGCGCCGCTTACCTCAACGACGAAGAGGACGAGCGCAAGCTGCAGACCGACTACGAAAAAACCCGCTACATGTACAACTGGCAGCACAAGGGTGGTCTGGACTCGCGTGTCTTCACGCAAGTCGACTACACCAAGATCAGCGATCCTTATTACTTCCAGGATCTGCAGACTGACCAGATCGGGGTTAAAAGCTCGGACTTCGTGAACCAGCAGGGCTCCGTCAGCTACCGCGGCGATAGCTACACCGCTCGCATCAACGCACAGGCGTATCAGCTGGCAACCGTCTCCAACATCACGCCGTATGACCGTTTGCCGCAAATCACCTTTGATGGTGCGCTGCCGATGCATCCAGGCGGCCTGGATTTCAGCTACAACACTGAAATCGTTCGGTTTGACCGGGATCTGCAAAACGGTAGCTTCACCGACGAAGATGGCAATGTATCCCCGCGCCTCGACACCAACGTTCAAGGTCTGGCCCGCGCCACCGGTGATCGCCTCAACCTTGCACCGGCTGTAAGCTTGCCGATGCAGGCGTCTTATGGCTACATAACGCCAAAGCTCAAGTACCAGTACACGCAATACCAACTGGACCTGGACAGCATCGGCAAAAACCAGATTGCTGCGCAGACTGCAGAACAGAACCAGCTGAATGGCACGTTTGACAGCAACCAAAACCGCGGCGTACCGATCGCCAGCATCGACAGTGGTCTGTACTTCGATCGCAACACCCAATGGTTTGGCAAGAATTATCGCCAGACCCTCGAACCGCGCCTGTTCTACCTGTATGTCCCGGAAAAGGATCAGGAAGACATCCCGGTATTCGACACCAGTGAATACACCTTCAACTATGCGTCGCTGTTCCGTGACAACCGCTTCTCCGGCGCCGACCGTGTCGGTGACGAGAACAAATTGTCCCTGGGCGTGACCAGCCGCTGGATCGAAGACAACGGTTTCGAGCGCCAACGCGTCAGCGTCGGCCAGGCTCTGTACTTCAAGGATCGTGAAGTTCAGTTGCCGGGCATTGATGCAAAAACCCGCGATGACGCACAGTCCAACGTTTCTCCTTACGCGCTGGAGTACGAATACCGCTTCAACCGTGACTGGCGCACCACAGCTGACTACAACTGGGACCCGGACAGCCGCAGCCCTCGCTCGGGCAGCGCGATGTTCCACTACCAGCCTGAAGACAACCCGAACAAGGTCATCAACGCTGGCTATCGCTATCGCAATGACCAGGTCCGTTACGACCAGAACACCGGTAAATGGCAAGTGGGCGGTGGTGACTATGGCACCCCGGGCCAGCCAGGTTATGTGAAGGATTACTACAAGATCCAACAGCACGACTTCTCGGTCATCTGGCCGATCGTGCCGCAATGGAACGCCATCAGCCGCTGGCAGTACGACTACAACCGCAACCGTACGCTGGAAGCCTTCGGTGGTTTCGAGTACGACAACTGCTGCTGGAAACTGCGCCTGATCAACCGTTACTGGGTTTCCTACGACGAATTCAGTCAGGAAGCACCGCAAAACGAAAAAGGCGACCACGGCGTCTTCCTCCAAATTGTTCTGAAGGGACTCGGCGGCCTGACTGGCGCCAAAGTAGAGAGCTTCCTCGACAAAGGCATCCAAGGTTATCGTGAACGTGAAGACCAAGCTTTCTGATTGTCTGCGCCCGCTGTTGCTGGGCGCGCTGTTCCTGGGTACCGCGGCTAACGCCGCGGTACAGTCCATCGATAAAGTGGTGGCCATTGTCGATAACGACGTGGTCATGCAGAGCCAACTGGACCAGCGCGTCCATGAAGTTCAGCAAACCATCGCCAAGCGCGGCACTGCCGTGCCACCGGCCAGCGTACTGGAGCAACAGGTGCTTGAGCGCCTGATCGTCGAGAACCTGCAATTGCAGATCGGCGAACGCTCCGGCATCCGCATTACCGATGAAGAACTGAACCAGGCTGTTGGCACTATCGCCCAGCGCAACAATATGTCGGTCGACCAGTTCCGCGCCGCCCTGACCCGCGACGGCCTGTCTTACGACGACGCTCGTGACCAGATCCGCCGCGAAATGGTCATCAGCCGTGTGCGTCAGCGCCGTGTGGCCGAACGCATCCAGGTCTCCGAGCAGGAAGTGAAGAACTTCCTGGCTTCTGACCTTGGCAAAATGCAGCTGTCGGAAGAGTTCCGCCTGGCCAACATCCTGATCCCAACGCCGGAAAGCGCCAACTCCGACGCGATTCAGAATGCTGCCAAACAGGCTGACGCGATTTATCAGCAGCTCAAGCAAGGCGCTGACTTCGGTCAACTGGCCATCGCCAAATCCGCCAGTGAAACTGCTCTGGAAGGCGGCGACATGGGCTGGCGTAAAGCCGCCCAACTGCCACCTCCTTTCGATCGTCTGCTGAGCAGCATGACCGTCGGCGACGTGACCCAGCCAATGCGCACGCCGGGCGGCTTCATCATCTTGAAGATCCTCGACAAGCGTGGCGGCGAAACCCAGATGCGCGATGAAGTGCACGTGCGTCACATTCTGGTCAAACCGAGCCCGATCCGCGACGAAGCTAAAACCAAGGCGCTGGTTGAATCGCTCTACACCCGTATCGAAGCGGGCGAAGACTTCGGCGAACTGGCGAAAAGCTATTCGGAAGACCCGGGTTCTGCGCTCAACGGCGGCGACTTGAGCTGGATCGACCCGAACGCCCTGGTTCCGGAGTTCCGCGAAGTGATGGCCAAGACCCCACAAGGTCAACTGTCCAAGCCGTTCCAGACTCAATATGGCTGGCACGTACTGGAAGTCCTTGGCCGTCGCGCCACCGATAGCACCACCCAGGCTCGTGAGCAACAAGCCATGACCGTACTGCGCAACCGCAAATACGATGAAGAGCTGCAAACCTGGCTGCGTCAGATCCGTGACGAAGCGTACGTAGAAATCAAACTCCCTGGCGCCGACCAGGCAGCGCAGTGAAACCCAAACGTTTCGCGCTGACACCCGGCGAACCGGCCGGCATAGGTCCAGACCTGTGCCTGCTGCTCGCCTCGCAAGCCCAGCCACACCCCCTGATTGCCATCACCAGCCGCGACCTGCTCCTTGAGCGGGCCGCGCAGCTCGGTGTGGCCGTCGACTTGTTGCCGGTTACGCCGGACAACTGGCCAGACCTGCCTGCACCAGCCAACAGTTTGTATGTCTGGGATACACCGCTGAACGCCAAGGTCATCGCGGGGCAACTGGACAAGGCCAATGCGGCTTTCGTTCTTGAAACCCTGACCCGCGCCGGCCAAGGCTGCCTGGACGGACACTTTGCCGGCATGATCACCGCCCCGGTGCATAAGGGTGTGATCAATGAATCCGGAATCGCCTTCTCAGGGCACACTGAATTCCTCGCCGACCTGACCCATACCGCGCAAGTGGTGATGATGCTCGCCACCCGCGGTTTGCGCGTGGCACTGGTCACGACCCACCTGCCCCTTCGCGAGATCGCCGATGCGATCACTCCCGAGCGCCTGGAACGGGTCACGCGAATTCTGCATACCGATCTGCAAGAAAAGTTCGGCATCGCCCAGCCGCGCATCCTGGTGTGCGGGCTCAACCCCCACGCTGGCGAAGGCGGACATCTGGGCCATGAAGAAATCGATATCATCGAACCCACATTAGAGCGCCTGCGCGGCGAAGGCATGGACCTGCGCGGTCCGCTGCCCGCCGACACTCTGTTTACCCCCAAATATCTGGAGCACTGCGACGCAGTGCTGGCGATGTACCACGACCAGGGTCTGCCTGTGCTGAAATACAAAGGCTTCGGCGCGGCAGTCAACGTGACCCTCGGCCTGCCGATCATCCGCACCTCGGTCGACCACGGCACCGCCCTGGACTTGGCCGGGAGCGGCAAGATCGACACCGGCAGCCTGCAAGTCGCCCTGGAAACCGCCTACCAGATGGCCGAGACCCGTTTATGACCGAGCAATACCAACACAAGGCCCGCAAGCGCTTTGGCCAGAACTTCCTGCACGATGCCGGCGTTATCGACCGCATTCTGCGCTCCATTCATGCCAAGGCAGATGATCGCCTGCTGGAAATCGGCCCGGGCCAGGGTGCCCTCACCCAAGGCCTGCTCAGCAGCGGGGCGCAACTCGACGTAGTGGAACTGGACAAGGACCTGATCCCGATCCTCAACCAGCAGTTCGCCGACAAGAGCAATTTCAACCTGCACCAGGGTGATGCGCTGAAGTTTGACTTCAATAGCCTGAACGCTGCGCCTGGCAGCCTGCGCGTGGTCGGCAATCTGCCGTACAACATCTCCACGCCGCTGATTTTCCACCTGCTGCACAACTCCCACCTGATCCGCGACATGCACTTCATGCTGCAAAAAGAAGTGGTCGAGCGTCTGGCGGCAGGCCCAGGTGGTGGTGATTGGGGCCGGTTGTCGATCATGGTTCAGTATCACTGCCGGGTTGAGCATCTGTTCAACGTCGGTCCGGGTGCGTTCAACCCGCCACCAAAAGTAGACTCGGCCATCGTGCGCCTGGTGCCTCACGCCGTGTTGCCGCACCCTGCCAAAGACCACAAACTGCTGGAGCGCGTTGTGCGCGAAGCCTTCAACCAGCGCCGCAAAACCCTGCGCAACACCCTCAAGCTACTGCTGAGCAACGCCGAAATCGAAGCCGCCGGCGTCGATGGCAGCCTGCGTCCCGAGCAGCTCGATCTGGCTGCTTTCGTGCGCCTCGCCGACAAGCTCAGCGAGCAACCGCTGCAAAAGCCAGCGGACGCCTGACAGCGCCGATGCGTTATCGGGTAGGACACCAGCGCCCATGTCTGGTTTACTACCCGGTACTTGGCCTAGACTGAACCTCATCAGCTACGCCCCGCGTCCCGCTTCGTTTTTAAGGCCTCTTGCATGTCCGATCCTCGTTATCAGGTCGACGTCAGCGTCGTCACCCGCTATCTGGCAGAACAATCGCAACCCGAACACGACCGCTTTGCCTTCGCCTATACCATCACCGTACAAAACAATGGTCTGATACCGGCCAAGCTGTTGTCACGGCACTGGGTGATTACCGATGGCGACGGACACGTTGAAGAGGTGCGTGGCGCGGGCGTGGTTGGCCAGCAGCCGCTGATCGAGGTGGGCAAGAGCCACACCTACAGTAGCGGCACGGTCATGACCACCAAGGTCGGCACCATGCAGGGCAGCTATCAGATGATTGCCGACGACGGTAAACACTTCGATGCGCTCATTGCGCCGTTCCGCCTGGCAGTGCCGGGGTCGTTGCACTGATGGCAACGTATGCCGTCGGCGACCTGCAAGGCTGCCTTGAAGCGCTGCAGTGCCTGCTCAAACAAGTTGCTTTCGATCCAGCCAAGGATCATTTGTGGCTGGTCGGCGACCTGGTCAACCGTGGCCCGCAATCGCTCGAAACCTTGCGCTTCCTCTATAGCATCCGTGAATCGCTGGTGTGCGTGCTCGGCAACCATGACCTGCACCTGCTGGCCGCCGGGCGAAACATCGAACGCCTGAAGAAAGGCGACACGCTGCGCGAAATCATCGAAGCCCCCGATTGCGCCGAGTTGCTGGACTGGTTACGCCAGCAAAAGCTCATGCATTACGACGAACAACGAAACACCGCACTGGTGCACGCAGGCATTCCACCGCAGTGGTCCTTGCGCAAGGCCCTGAAGTGCGCGGACGAAGTCGAAACCGCGCTGCGTGACGATAACCTGCTCCCGCCTTACCTTGATGGCATGTACGGCAATGATCCGGCGAAATGGGACAACGACCTCAAAGGCGTTACGCGCCTGCGGGTAATCACCAACTATTTCACGCGGATGCGCTTCTGTACGGCCGAGGGCAAACTCGACCTCAAGAGCAAGGAAGGCCTCGGTACCGCGCCAGCAGGCTACAAGCCCTGGTTCCAGCACAAGGAACGCAAGACCAAGGACCTGAAGATCATCTTCGGTCACTGGGCTGCACTGGAAGGCAAAGTCGATGATCCAGGGATCTTCGCGCTGGACACTGGCTGTGTCTGGGGCGGCGCCCTGACACTGATGAATGTCGACACCCTTGAACGCCTGTCCTGCAAATGCGACGAGCACGGCCATGCCGCTGCGCCACCAGTCGCCCCACCCATTTCCGAACCATCGTCAGTCAGCGCTCCGCGTTAGACTGCGCTTACAGCCGAACCACAGGAACCCGCCATGAGCGAATTCAAACGCATTCCCCCGGAACAGGCCCAGACCCTGCGCGAACAAGGCGCCGTGGTGGTCGACGTCCGTGATCCAGCCACTTTCGCGGCCCTGCACATCAGCGGCTCGAAGCACCTGGACAACCATTCCCTGCACGCCTTCATCCAGGGCGCCGACCTCGACGCACCGACCGTGGTGGTTTGCTACCACGGCAACTCCAGCCAAGGCGCTGCCGCCTACCTGGTCAGCCAGGGCTTCTCCGACGTTTACAGCATGGATGGCGGTTTTGAGCTGTGGCGCACGACGTATCCTTCAGAAACGGCGCAAGGCACTTCCGAATAATTTTTTTGTAACACGCAAGCCCGCGGCTGCCGTGGGCTCGCGCGGTGGCAGACGAACGGTCTGCCACAACTAATTACGTATCTCGCCTTTACCTCCTGAATTCCCAACTATCCTTAAGCGCAGGCCATCCAAAACAGGGGAGAGCCGGTACACCGGCGCGCGGATCATCGGGAGTAGCTTTCGGAGGCGTCAGCTTCGAAAGGTTTCTGGGGGGTAAACAGCGACTGCCTGTTCGGTTGCTGCCAGCATCGACTGAATGATCCGGCGTCGGCTCCACGTATCGAGCGAGGTGACGTCATGAGTATCTTTAGCCACTTCCAACAACGTTTCGAGTCCACACGCCAGGAAGAACTCTCGCTGCAAGAGTATCTTGAGCTGTGCAAAAAGGACCGCAGCGCCTACGTTTCCGCCGCCGAGCGTTTGTTGCTGGCCATCGGTGAACCGGAGCTGCTCGACACCTCGACCAACTCGAGGCTGTCACGAATTTTCTCCAACAAGGTCATCCGACGCTATCCGGCCTTTGAAGACTTCCACGGGATGGAAGAATGCATCGACCAGATCGTGTCGTATTTCCGCCATGCCGCCCAAGGCCTGGAAGAGAAGAAACAAATCCTCTACCTGCTCGGCCCTGTCGGTGGCGGTAAATCGTCCCTGGCCGAGAAGCTCAAGCAACTGATGGAAAAAGTGCCCTTCTATGCCATCAAGGGCTCGCCGGTTTTCGAGTCGCCATTGGGGCTGTTCAACTCCACAGAAGATGGGGCCATCCTCGAGGAAGACTTCGGCATCCCACGGCGCTACCTCAACACCATCATGTCGCCATGGGCCACTAAACGCCTGGCCGAATTCGGTGGCGACATCAGTCAGTTCCGCGTGGTGAAACTCTACCCGTCGATCCTCAACCAGATCGCCGTGGCCAAAACCGAACCGGGCGACGAAAACAACCAGGACATCTCGGCACTGGTCGGTAAGGTCGATATTCGCAAACTGGAAGAATTCCCGCAGAACGACGCCGACGCTTACAGCTACTCGGGCGCACTGTGCCGGGCCAACCAGGGCCTGATGGAATTCGTCGAAATGTTCAAGGCACCGATCAAGGTGCTGCACCCACTGTTGACCGCCACCCAGGAAGGTAACTACAACAGTACCGAAGGTCTTGGCGCGATTCCGTTCACCGGGATCCTGCTCGCTCACTCCAACGAATCGGAATGGCACACCTTCCGCAACAACAAGAACAACGAGGCGTTCATCGACCGGATCTACATCGTCAAAGTGCCGTACTGCCTGCGGGTCAGCGACGAAGTGAAGATCTACGACAAACTGTTGTTCAACAGCTCGCTGGCCAAGGCCCATTGCGCGCCCGACACCTTGAAGATGCTGGCCCAGTTCACTGTTCTTTCGCGCCTGAAGGAGCCGGAAAACTCCAACATCTACTCGAAGATGCGCGTGTATGACGGCGAGAACCTCAAAGACACCGATCCGAAAGCCAAGTCGATCCAGGAATACCGCGACAACGCGGGTGTCGACGAGGGCATGAATGGCCTGTCGACCCGTTTCGCGTTCAAGATCCTGTCGAAGGTGTTCAACTTCGATCCGCACGAAATCGCCGCCAACCCGGTGCATCTGCTCTACGTGCTGGAGCAACAGATCGAGCAGGAACAGTTCCAGGCCGAGACCCGCGAACGCTACCTGCGCTTCCTCAAGGAGTATCTGGCACCGCGTTATATCGAATTCATCGGCAAGGAGATCCAGACTGCCTACCTCGAGTCTTACAGCGAGTACGGCCAGAACATCTTCGATCGTTACGTGCTGTACGCCGACTTCTGGATTCAGGACCAGGAATACCGCGACCCGGAAACCGGCGAAATCCTCAACCGCGTGGCATTGAACGAGGAGCTGGAAAAAATCGAAAAACCGGCCGGCATCAGCAATCCGAAGGATTTCCGCAACGAAATCGTCAACTTCGTCCTGCGTGCCCGGGCCAACAACAACGGCAAAAACCCAACCTGGCTCAGCTACGAAAAACTGCGGGTGGTTATCGAGAAGAAAATGTTCTCCAACACCGAGGACCTGCTGCCGGTCATCAGCTTCAATGCCAAGGCCAGCAAAGAGGACCAGCAGAAGCACAACGACTTCGTCACACGGATGGTCGAGCGGGGTTACACCGACAAACAGGTACGACTGCTGTCCGAGTGGTATCTGCGGGTCAGAAAATCACAGTGAGGCAGCGGCAAGCGGCAAGCTACAAGCCTCAAGCACACCGAGTGGGTGCTTGAGGCCCGTTTTTCCAGCCACCGCTTGCTTTGAAAGCTTTGAGCTTGCGGCTTGAAGCTTGTAACTGGAAGCTGCCCGGAGGGCTCCCTATGAGCTATGTGATCGACCGACGTCTCAATGGCAAGAACAAGAGCACGGTGAACCGTCAGCGGTTTCTGCGGCGTTACCGTGATCACATCAAAAAGGCTGTCGAAGAGGCGGTCAGTCGGCGCTCCATTACCGATATGGAGCACGGCGAGCAAATCAGCATTCCCGGTCGCGATATCGACGAGCCGGTGCTTCACCATGGTCGCGGAGGCAAACAGACGGTTGTCCACCCCGGCAACAAGGAATTCACCAGCGGCGAACATATCGCTCGCCCCCCGGGCGGCGGCGGCGGTCGAGGCCCCGGCAAGGCCGGCAATTCGGGTGAAGGGATGGACGAGTTCGTCTTCCAGATCACCCAGGAGGAATTTCTCGAATTCATGTTCGAGGACTTGGAGTTGCCGAACCTGGTCAAGCGCAACCTGACCGGCACCGACACCTTCAAGACCGTTCGCGCCGGTATCAGCAATGAAGGCAATCCCTCGCGCATCAACATCATCCGTACCCTGCGCTCGGCCCATGCACGGCGAATCGCCCTCTCCGGCAGCAGCCGCGCAAAACTGCGTGAGGCCAAAGAAGAACTTCTACGACTGAAGCTGGAAGAACCGGATAACTTCGGCGATATCCAGGAGCTCGAAGCGGAAATCGAAAAACTCAGCGCGCGCATTCATCGCGTACCTTTTCTCGACACGTTTGACCTCAAGTACAACCTGCTCATCAAACAACCCAATCCCAGCTCCAAGGCCGTGATGTTCTGCCTGATGGACGTGTCCGGTTCGATGACCCAAGCGACCAAGGACATCGCCAAGCGTTTCTTCATCCTGTTGTACCTGTTTCTCAAGCGTAACTACGACAAGATCGACGTCGTGTTCATCCGCCACCACACCAGTGCCCGCGAAGTGGATGAGGAGGAGTTTTTCTACTCCCGCGAAACCGGCGGCACCATCGTCTCCAGCGCTTTGAAGCTGATGCAGGAGATCATGGCCGAACGCTATCCGAGCAATGAGTGGAACATCTACGCCGCCCAGGCTTCCGACGGCGACAACTGGAATGACGATTCGCCGATCTGCCGCGACATCCTGATCAACCAGATCATGCCTTTCGTGCAGTACTACACTTACGTTGAGATAACCCCACGCGAACATCAGGCCCTGTGGTTCGAATACGAGCGCATCGCCGAAGCCTTTTCCGACACGTTTGCCCAGCAACAACTGGTCTCGGCCGGGGATATCTATCCGGTCTTCCGTGAACTCTTCCAGCGCAGGTTAGTGACATGACCGCCAAAGAGCAGAAGCGCCAACCCATTTCCACCGGCTCCGAATGGACGTTCGAGCTGATCCAGGCCTACGACCGCGAAATCAGTCGTATTGCGGCGGGGTACGCCCTCGACACTTACCCTAACCAGATCGAAGTGATCACCGCCGAACAGATGATGGACGCCTACGCCTCTGTCGGTATGCCGCTGGGTTATCACCACTGGTCCTACGGCAAACACTTCCTCAGCACTGAAAAGTCCTACAGTCGTGGCCAAATGGGGCTGGCCTACGAGATCGTGATCAACTCCGACCCGTGCATTGCCTACCTGATGGAAGAAAACACCATCTGCATGCAGGCGCTGGTGGTGGCCCATGCCTGCTACGGGCACAACAGTTTTTTCAAAGGCAACTACCTGTTCCGCACCTGGACCGACGCCAGTTCGATCATCGATTACCTGGTGTTTGCCAAGCAGTACATCATGCAGTGCGAAGAACGCCACGGCATCGACGCGGTGGAGGACCTGCTCGACTCCTGCCACGCCCTGATGAACTACGGCGTCGACCGCTACAAGCGTCCTTATCCGATTTCCGCCGAAGAGGAACGCCGCCGGCAAAAGGATCGGGAAGAACACCTGCAGAAACAGATCAACGATCTGTGGCGCACCATTCCCAAGGGCGCAGACAAGTACAGCGACAAGGACAATGCTCGCTTCCCCGCCGAGCCGCAGGAAAATATCCTGTACTTCATCGAAAAGCACGCGCCGCTGCTGGAACCCTGGCAGCGGGAAATCGTGCGCATCGTGCGCAAGATTGCCCAGTATTTCTACCCGCAACGCCAGACTCAGGTGATGAACGAGGGTTGGGCCACGTTCTGGCACTACACCCTGATGAATGACCTCTACGACGAAGGCCTGGTCACCGACGGCTTCATGATGGAGTTCCTGACGTCCCACACCAGCGTAGTGTTCCAGCCTGGTTTCGACAGCCCTTACTACAGTGGCATCAACCCCTACGCCCTCGGCTTTGCCATGTACCGCGACATCCGTCGTATGTGTGAAGAACCCACCGAAGAGGATTACCGCTGGTTCCCGGACATCGCCGGTACCGATTGGCTGGCCGCCATCAAGTTCGCCATGAGCAGCTTCAAGGATGAGAGTTTCATCCTGCAGTACCTGTCACCCAAGGTCATCCGCGACCTGAAACTGTTCAGCATTCTTGACGACGACCAAAAGGACGACCTGCTGGTTCCGGCGATTCACGACGAGGGTGGCTACCGCATCATTCGTGAAACCCTCGCCGCCCAGTACAACCTGGGTAATCGCGAGCCGAACGTGCAGATCTACAGCATCGACCGCCGCGGCGACCGTTCGCTGACCCTGCGCCACCAGCAACACGACCGCAAGCCGCTGGGAGAGTCCACCGAGGAAGTGCTCAAGCACCTGCACCGACTCTGGGGTTTCGACATCCACCTGGAAACCCTGCAAGGGGAACAGGTCATGAAAACTCACCACGTGCCGCCCAGAAACGAGCACAGCGAAGGTGATTACGGTCGACTGGACCTGGCCGTCATTCATCTTTGATTCGGTTTCGGCCTCCGAAAGCCCGACGCAACGGTTATCCTGTCGAGCTAACGGAGGTTTTTTATGCGGATTTATAAAGTCGGCGGTGCCGTACGCGATCGCCTGCTGGGCATTCCTGTCACGGACATCGACCGTGTGGTGGTCGGCGCCACCACCGAAGAGATGCTCGCCAAGGGCTTTCGTCCGGTCGGTGCGGATTTCCCGGTGTTTCTCCATCCCAAAACCGGTGAGGAATATGCCCTCGCCCGCACTGAACGCAAAAGCGGACGCGGCTATGGCGGCTTCACGTTCCACGCCAGCCCTGAAGTCACCCTTGAAGAAGATTTGATCCGCCGCGACCTGACGATCAACGCCATGGCCGAGGATGATCAGCAAAACCTGACCGATCCTTATCACGGTCAACGCGACCTGGAAGCGCGCATTCTTCGCCACGTTTCCCCCGCGTTTGCCGAAGATCCGCTCAGGGTCCTGCGAGTTGCCCGCTTTGCGGCTCGCTATGCCGGGCTCGGTTTTACCGTCGCCCCCGAAACACTGGAACTCATGCGCCAGCTCAGTCAGTCAGGCGAACTCCAAGCGTTGACCGCGGAACGGAGCTGGAAAGAAATTTCCCGTGCGCTGATGGAAGACCAGCCTCAGGTATTTATTGAAGTATTGCGTGCGTGCGATGCCCTGAAAGTGCTGATGCCAGAAGTCGACGCCCTGTTCGGCGTACCGCAACCTGAAGCTCATCACCCTGAAATCGACACCGGCGTGCACACCCTGAGTGTGCTGGAACAAGCCGCGAAGCATAAACAACCGCTGACCGTGCGCTGGGCCTGCCTGCTGCATGACCTGGGCAAAGGCCTGACACCTGAAGAAGAATGGCCGCGCCACATTGCCCACGAGTTCAAGGGACTGAAGCTGATCAAAGCGGTCAATGAACGCTTCAAGGCGCCAAGGGATTGTCAGGAACTGGCCTTGCTGGTGGGTGAATATCACACCCACGGGCATCGAGCACTGGAGTTGAAACCGTCGACCCTGCTGGAGTTGTTGCAGAGCTTCGACGTTTACCGACGGCCACAGCGATTCGAAGAGTTCATCGCCGCGTGCGAGATGGACGCTCGCGGACGCAAAGGACTGGAAGAAAGAAGTTACCCACAGGCGGATTATTTGCGCGGAGCGGCAACTGCGGCTCGCAGCGTCGCGGTTCAGCCGTTGCTGGAGAAGGGATTCAAAGGGCCGGAACTGGGTGAGGCGATCAAGCGTGAGCGACTGAAGGCACTGAAGGTTTACAAAGAAAAAGCCTGACCAGGTTAAAAGATCGCAGCCTTCGGCAGCTCCTACATAGATTGATGTGCCCTGTAGGAGCTGCCGAAGGCTGCGATCTTTTCGCTTTAAAGTAAATCAGAGGGCGTCAGCTGCTCACCGCGCCATTCGAAAGCCACTGGCGCCAAGACCTGATCGATCTGCGCCTCACCCCACAGCGTCGCAAAACTTTTTCCTACACCCGGGTGCACGCGATCCGGCGCAATGAGCGACAACGGCCACAGCACAAAAGCATTTTTCAGAATTTCTGCCCGCGGCAAGATCAAGCCATCGAAGTTGCCCACCAGATCGCCAAACAACAACACGTCGATATCCAACGGCAAACCTCGGCGATCCGGCGCGTAACGGCCGTTATCCGCCTCGATAAACTTCAAGCGACGATCCAGCTCAATCAACGGAAGGTCGGTATACGCCGATACCACGAAGTTGAAGAACGGCCCGCTCTTGATTCCCACCGGCTGGCTTTCGAAAACCGGCGAACAATGGATATCCACCAGGAAACCCGCCAAGGCGTCCAGGCCGGCCTGTAAATGGGTTTCGCGCTCGATATTGCTACCGAGACCGAGGTAAACCTGGGTTAGCGACATCCGCGCTCGATCTCCACACCCACGCCACCGATAGCGGCAGGAACGGCACCCGGCTTCGTCAGCTTGAGGCGCACCCAGGTGATTTTGAATTCGCTCATCAGCACTTCAACCAGGCGCTCAGCGAAAGTCTCGACCAACTGGAACTGCGCCTGCTCGGCAAAGGCCTGGATGCGCGACGAAACGCTCGCGTAGTCGAGCGCCAGGGTCAGATCGTCGCCGGCAGCGGCCGGGCGATTGTCCCAGGCGAAACTCAGATCAAGACGCAAGCACTGTCGGATGCCTCGCTCCCAGTCGTAGGCACCGATCACGGTATCGACTTCCAGGCCCTCGATAAACACTCTGTCCAAGCACTTCTCTCCGCTACACGACAAGGGCGCAATGCGCCGTTAGAATCAGGGCGTCCTCGCCCGGAATAGTTAGCATGTTTTGGTTACTGGCGATCCTCGCCTACCTGCTCGGCTCTCTGTCCTTCGCCATTTTGCTCAGCCGCCTGACCGGTAATCCCGATCCGCGAATGAGTGGCTCCGGCAATGCCGGCGCTACCAACATGCTGCGTCTGGTTGGCAAAAAACTCGCCATCCTGACCTTGCTAGGCGACCTCTTCAAAGGCCTGCTGCCCGTGCTGATCGCCGGTGTTGCGGGCCTTTCGCTACAGGATCAAGCCTGGATCGGCGTCTGCGCCGTTATCGGGCATCTGTTCCCGCTGTACTTTCGCTTTCGCGGTGGCAAGGGTGTCGCCACCGCTGCCGGGATGCTGCTGGGCCTGTATCCGCCGGCAGCACTGCTGGCGGTGTGCGCCTGGCTGCTGACGTTCTACCTGACCCGTACCAGCTCACTGGCGGCCTTGATCGCCACGCCACTGACCCTGCCGCTACTGGCCTGGCAAGAGCCGGCAGCCTTGCTGCCCATGAGCGCGCTCACGGGGCTGATCGTCTGGCGTCATCGCGGCAATCTACGCGACCTGTTTGCAGGGCGCGAACGGCATTTTTAGATGCCGGACATGAACGCTATTCATTACAAGGCCGACAGCTGCTCCATGGGCCAGCGTGCCTGCACGCTGATCGCCAGGCTTTCCTGCTGACCGGCCTTCAAGCGCTGGCAACCGGCAAACGCGATCATGGCGCCATTATCGGTGCAGAACTCAGGACGGGCATAAAAAACATCGCCCTTCATGTCCCCGAGCATTTTTTCCAGAGAAGCGCGTAGAGCCTTGTTGGCACTGACGCCCCCTGCGATCACCAGACGCTTCATGCCAGCCGCTTTCAACGCACGCTTGCACTTGATGGTCAAAGTCTCCACCACCGCCTGCTGGAACGCCAGAGCGATGTCGCAACGGGCTTGCTCGCCGTCGTCCCCGGCGCTGACGCACTGCTGCCAGGTATTCAGTGCGAAGGTTTTCAGGCCGCTGAAGCTGAAATCCAGACCCGGACGGTCGCACATCGGACGCGGGAAAACGAAACGTCCTGCAACGCCCTGCTCTGCCATGCGCGCGATTTCCGGGCCGCCCGGATATTGCAGACCCATCATCTTCGCTGTCTTGTCGAAAGCTTCGCCCGCCGCGTCATCGAGGGTCTCGCCCAACAGCGAGTACTGACCGATTCCATCGACCTGAACCAGCTGCGTATGTCCACCCGAGACCAACAAAGCGACGAACGGAAATTCCGGTGGTTGCGGCTCCAGCATCGGCGCCAGCAAGTGACCTTCCATGTGGTGCACGCCCAACGCCGGAATGCCCCAGGCAAAGGCCAGCGCCTGAGCGCAGGAAGCGCCCACCAGCAGTGCGCCAACAAGGCCAGGACCCGCGGTATAGGCGATCGCATCGATCTCGGTCGGCACGCAGTCGGCTTGCGCCAACACCTGACGAATCAAGGGCAGCATGCGTTTGACGTGATCGCGCGAAGCCAGCTCCGGCACCACACCGCCATAGGCGCGGTGCAGGTCGATCTGGCTGAACAGCGCGTCGGCCAGCAGGCCGCGTTCACTGTCATATAATGCGACACCGGTTTCGTCGCAGGAGGTTTCTAATCCCAGTACTAGCATGGGTTTGCGCCTTGTTTAGGCTGAATTCGAAGGCGCGCATAATAGTCGCCGCGTGATGCCCCGACCAGCGGTTTTCGATCAGAGGCTTTGCATTCCGAGCGATGAGGGGTTAACATCCGCAACCCTTAAAAACCGACGTCTTCAAGTGCTCTTTTGCCGCGAGGATGTTGACCCCGGTAATGAATGAAGGTAGCTCTGGATGCCAGCCGTCAAAGTAAAAGAGAACGAACCCTTCGACGTAGCTCTGCGTCGTTTCAAGCGCTCCTGCGAAAAAGCCGGTGTACTGGCTGAAGTTCGTAGCCGCGAATTTTACGAGAAGCCAACTTCTGAGCGTAAGCGCAAAGCAGCAGCCGCTGTTAAGCGTCACGCCAAGAAAGTTCAGCGCGAACAGCGCCGCGCCGTTCGTCTGTACTAATACACAGACGATCGTAGCAAGCTTCTGCCAAGCCCGGCCCTCAGCCGGGCTAATGGCATTTGCGTAAAACGCTTGATGCTTCACCGTCGACGCCGCAGATGCGACCGAGACAAATCTGCTTTATCACGTCAGACCTGGCTCTTTTGCCAGCGGTGCACGTCTTTTCTGACGAGCCTTTCAAGGCTACTGACGAGCACACCCACTGATTCCTCTCACGACGATCAGCCCAAGGCATCACTTGCATGCCACATGATGAGCTATCCGAGACCCTTGACGGGTCGCAGCCGGATTCAGCGCAACACTTTCAAATAGTCGAATACTGATGAGTATTAACGTCAGTGGATTTTCGGCAGATACACTTCCCGATAGCGATTACGCAGACGACACTGGTCGAGCCGCACACCCTGCGCGCCTCAAACAATGACCCGCGTTTGGCCGCCCTTCGTTTCGGGCACCTTTAAGCGCAGATGACGAGAACGCCATGGCCGGGCTAATTCCCCAGAGCTTCATTGACGACCTTCTGAACCGCACCGACATCGTCGATGTGGTCAGCTCGCGCCTGCAACTGAAAAAAGCCGGCAAGAACCACACCGCCTGCTGCCCGTTCCACAAGGAAAAAACACCGTCCTTCAGCGTCAGCCCCGACAAGCAGTTCTATTACTGCTTCGGCTGCGGCGCTGGTGGCAATGCCCTCGGCTTCATCATGGACCACGACAACCTGGATTTCGTCCAGGCCGTCGAAGAACTGGCCAAAGCCGCCGGCATGGAAATCCCCCGCGAAGAAAGCGGCCGCCCGCACAAGCCGCGGCAACCGACCGATTCGCCACTGTATGCGCTGCTCACCGCTGCCGCCGACTTCTATCGCCAGGCCCTGAAAAGCCATCCATCGCGCAAAGCTGCCGTGGATTATTTGAAAGGCCGCGGCCTGACCGGCGAAATCGCCCGTGATTTTGGCCTGGGCTTTGCTCCGCCAGGCTGGGACAACCTGTTCAAACACTTGAGCAGCGATACCCTGCAACAAAAAGTCATGATCGATGCCGGCCTGCTGATCGAGAACGCCGAAACCGGCAAGCGCTACGATCGCTTCCGTGACCGGGTCATGTTCCCGATCCGCGACAGCCGCGGGCGCATCATTGCGTTTGGTGGCCGGGTCCTGGGCGATGACAAGCCGAAATACCTGAACTCCCCGGAAACCCCGGTGTTCCATAAAGGCCAGGAGCTTTACGGCCTGTATGAGGCGCGCAAAAACAACCGCAACCTCGACGAAATCATCGTCGTCGAAGGCTACATGGACGTGATTGCCCTGGCCCAGCAAGGCCTGCGCAACGCCGTCGCGACGCTGGGTACCGCCACCAGCGAAGAGCACATGAAACGACTGTTTCGCGTCGTGCCAAACGTACTGTTTTGTTTTGACGGCGACCAGGCCGGCCGCAACGCCGCCTGGCGCGCCCTCGAAGCCACATTGTCGAGCTTGCAGGACGGCCGCCGCGCGCGCTTTCTGTTCCTGCCCGAAGGCGAAGACCCGGATACCCTGATCCGCGCTGAAGGCACTGACGCCTTCCGTGCACGCATCAATCAGCACGCACAGCCGCTGGCCGACTACTTCTTCCAGCAACTCACTGAAGAATCAGACCCGCGCTCGCTGGAAGGCAAGGCCCACATGGCCACCCTCGCAGCGCCGCTGATCGACAAAGTGCCTGGCGCCAACCTGCGCATCCTGATGCGTCAACGCTTGAGCGAAATCACCGGACTGAGCGGCGAAGCAGTGAGTCAACTGGCTCAAAGCGCTCCACAGGAAGCGCCTCCGGCCTACGACCCCGGCTTCGATTACGACGCGATGCCCGATTTCAGCGACTATCATCAGCCGCAATCGCAAGAAATGTATGTGCCGCAACAAGAATGGACGCCGAAGAAACCCGGCGCCGGCGGCAAGAAATGGGACAAGAAACCGTGGGACAAGAACGGCAAGCGGGGCGGGGATCGCGATCAACCTCCGCGCAAACCGATTGCTGTCGAGGCCCCTACGCTGATTGCACTGCGCACGCTGATTCACCATCCGCAACTGGCTGGCAAGGTAGAAACCGCCAACCATTTCGCCAATGAGAGCAACACCTACGCGCAATTGCTGGTAGCTCTCATCGAGGCGGTGCAAAAAAATCCTAAGCTAAACTCAATTCAGCTCATGGCCCGTTGGCATGGCACGGAACAGGGTCGCTTGCTCAAGGCCCTGGCAGAAAAGGAATGGCTGATTCAGGGCGACAACCTTGAACAACAGTTTTTAGACACCATTACTAGGTTATCAGCGGGTCAACACACCGATAGCCTGGAAGAACTCATCAGGAAAGCGAAGCAGCCAGGATTGACTGCCGAGGAAGCAAATCAGATCGCAAATCAGATGCGCGACCTATTAAAACGCAATATGGCTGTACCAAACCCGACCTCAACTGGCGCGTGAGGTCATAGCTCAGGTATAATCCTCGGCTTGTTTTTTGCCCGCCAAGACCTTCAGTGGATAGGGTGTTATGTCCGGAAAAGCGCAACAGCAGTCTCGTATCAAAGAGTTGATCACACTTGGTCGTGAGCAGGGCTACCTGACTTACGCGGAGGTCAACGACCACCTGCCGGAGGATATTTCAGATCCGGAACAGGTGGAAGACATCATCCGCATGATCAACGACATGGGGATCAACGTATTCGAGGTTGCGCCAGATAAGGATTCCCTTATGCTGGCCGACGCCGATACCGACGAAGCCGCGGCCGAAGAGGCAGCTGCTGCGTTGGCAGCGGTCGAGACCGACATTGGTCGCACCACCGACCCGGTGCGCATGTATATGCGCGAAATGGGTACGGTAGAGCTCCTCACGCGTGAAGGCGAAATCGAAATCGCCAAACGTATTGAAGAGGGCATCCGCGAAGTGATGAGCGCAATCGCGCACTTCCCTGGCACGGTTGACCATATCCTCTCCGAGTACACCCGTGTCACCTCCGAAGGTGGTCGCCTGTCCGACGTCCTGAGCGGTTACATCGACCCGGACGACGGCATTGCGCCGCCTGCCGCCGAAGTGCCACCGCCAATCGATCCGAAAGCCGTGAAAGCGGACGACGATACCGATGACGATGACGCCGAAGCTTCGGATGACGAAGAAGAAGCTGAAAGCGGTCCGGATCCGGTCATCGCTGCACAGCGCTTTGGCGCCGT
The DNA here is from genome assembly GCF_019145495.1 of Pseudomonas azerbaijanoccidentalis. Lineage (GTDB taxonomy): Bacteria > Pseudomonadota > Gammaproteobacteria > Pseudomonadales > Pseudomonadaceae > Aquipseudomonas > Aquipseudomonas azerbaijanoccidentalis. Next base: position 52,572 of record NZ_JAHSTU010000004.1, read on the forward strand.
TGCCGATCAGATGGAAATCACCCGCAAGGCGCTGAAAAAGCACGGTCGCAACAACAAGGCAGCTATTGCTGAACTGTTGGTCCTGGCTGAGCTGTTCATGCCGATCAAACTGGTGCCGAAGCAATTCGAAGGCCTGGTCGAGCGTGTTCGCAGTGCCCTGGATCGTCTGCGTCAGCAAGAGCGTGCAATCATGCAGCTCTGCGTTCGTGATGCGCGCATGCCGCGTGCCGACTTCCTGCGCCAGTTCCCAGGCAACGAAGTCGACGAAAGCTGGACCGATGCACTGGCCAAAGGCAAAAGCAAATACGCTGAAGCCATTGGTCGTCTGCAACCGGACATCATTCGTTGCCAGCAGAAGCTGACCGCGCTGGAGACCGAAACCGGTCTGACGATCGCCGAGATCAAGGACATCAACCGTCGCATGTCGATCGGTGAGGCCAAGGCCCGCCGCGCGAAGAAAGAGATGGTTGAAGCGAACTTGCGTCTGGTGATCTCCATCTCCAAGAAGTACACCAACCGTGGCCTGCAGTTCCTCGATCTGATCCAGGAAGGCAACATCGGTTTGATGAAAGCGGTAGACAAGTTCGAATACCGCCGCGGCTACAAATTCTCGACTTATGCCACCTGGTGGATCCGTCAGGCGATCACTCGCTCGATCGCCGACCAGGCCCGCACCATTCGTATTCCGGTGCACATGATCGAGACGATCAACAAGCTCAACCGTATTTCCCGCCAGATGTTGCAGGAAATGGGTCGCGAACCGACCCCGGAAGAGCTGGGCGAACGCATGGAAATGCCTGAGGACAAGATCCGCAAGGTATTGAAGATCGCTAAAGAGCCGATCTCCATGGAAACCCCGATCGGTGATGACGAAGACTCCCATCTGGGTGACTTCATCGAAGACTCGACCATGCAGTCGCCAATCGATGTTGCCACTGTTGAGAGCCTTAAAGAAGCGACTCGCGAAGTGCTGTCCGGTCTCACTGCCCGTGAAGCCAAGGTACTGCGCATGCGCTTCGGTATCGACATGAATACCGACCACACCCTTGAGGAGGTTGGTAAGCAGTTCGACGTGACCCGTGAACGGATTCGTCAGATCGAAGCCAAGGCGCTGCGCAAGCTGCGCCACCCGACGAGAAGCGAGCATCTGCGCTCCTTCCTCGACGAGTGATACCAGAACCCCCGGCCCAGGCCGGGGGTTTTGTTTTATGGCAGATTAATATCTCCGCACGCCCCCTCCGCTCCATAGCCCGTCTACACTCGAAACATTCCCCAGAGCCATAACGAGACCGTTATGCCCAGACTGCCGACCGTGCTTTTTATGCTGTCGCTGATGACCTGGACCGCAACGGCTGGCGCGCTGACTCTAACCGACGAAGAACGTAGCTGGCTTGCGGCCCACCCGGACTTGCGACTGGGTGTCGATGCGTCCTGGCCCCCCTTCGAGTTTCGCGACGACGAGGGGCGGTATCAGGGCCTTGCGGCTGACTATATCAACGTGATTCGCCAGCGATTGGCCGTCAAACTGACGCCTATCGAACCGGTCAGCTGGACGGTTGTGCTCGATCAGGCCAAGCAAGGCAAGCTCGACCTCTTGCCAGGCATCATGTCGACGCCGGAACGCCAGGCTTTCCTGTCGTTCACCCGCCCCTACCTGGATTTTCCGATTGTCATCCTGGCTCACGTCGGCGGTGCCCAGCCCCGCAAGCTCGAAGACCTGTACGGGCTGAAAATCGCCGTAGTGGAAAACTATGCGCCCCACGAACTGTTGCGCACTCACCACCCGGACCTGAACCTGGTGGCCATGCCCAACGTCAGCTCGGCCTTGCAGGCATTGGCCACCGATGAAGTGGACGCCGTGGTGGGCGATCTCGCCTCCAGCGTATGGAGCCTGCGCCAGCTGAAACTCGACGGGCTCTACGTCAGCGGCGAAACACCCTATCGCTATCAACTGGCAATGGGCGTTCCACGCGACAACAAGATGCTGGTCGGCATCCTCGACAAAGTCCTGGCCGACATGTCGCCTTCCGAGATCAGCGCCATTCAGGAACAATGGGTCGGCAACGTCCTCGATCACCGTACGTTTTGGTCCGACCTGCTGATCTATGGCCTGCCCGGCTTATTGCTGCTGATCACCGTGCTGGCGGTGGTGATCCGGATCAACCGCCGGCTGAGTTCGGAAATTGCCCGGCGAGTCGACCTGGAACAGGAACTGCGCAGCAGCGAGTATCACTATCGCGGTTTGGTGGAAAGCTTGTCGGCGATCGCCTGGGAAGCGCGGATGAGCGATTTCACTTACAGCTATGTGTCGCCTCACGCGGAAGACCTGCTCGGCTACCCTCTTTCCCATTGGTTGATTCCGGGTTTCTGGCGCAACATCATTCACCCCGCCGATCTCATCCGGGCGCAGAGCTTTTGCGATCACGAAGTGTTGGCCGGACGCGATCACAGCCTCGATTACCGCGTGATCACCGCTGACGGGCGGTGCCTGTGGGTGCGTGACATTGTCAGCTTGATCGAGCACGGGCATGAGCCGGTGATGCGCGGGCTGATGATCGACATCAGCGAGGCCAAGCGCACTGAAGAGGCGCTACGTCTGTCGGAGCAAAAATTCGCTTCGGTGTTCCAGCAATGCCCGGACATTCTGGTCATCGCACGGCTCTCCGACGGTTGCCTGCTGGAGGTCAACGAGGCCTTCGAAGAACAGATCGGCCTACGTGCCGAAGACGTCATTGGACAGACCGCCACCGATCTCAACATCTGGGGCATTCCCGGTGTCGGGCCGGGCTTATTGCAACGCTTGCAGGCTGGAAGTATTCGCAATCTGGAAATGCCCTTTCGCCGTAGCAATGGCCAGGTGTTTACCGGCCTGATCTCCGCCGAACCGTTCGACCTCGATACCACCCCGGCACTGGTGGTGGTCGTGCGCGACATCACCCAACTCAAAGAAACCCAACAGCAACTGCAAACCTCCGAAGAGAAATTCGCCAAGGCTTTCCACGCCTCTCCAGACGGTTTGCTGCTGTCCCGGCAGAGCGACGGTCTGCTGATCGAAGTCAACGAAGGTTTCAGTCGCATTACCGGCTTCAACAGTGCGATGTCGGTGGATCGCTCGGCCCTGGATCTAGGGATCTGGGTCAACCTCAACGAACGCAAACAGATGCTCGACCTGCTGCACCGTGACGGTTTCGTCCGCGACTTCAGTTGCCATATCCGCCGCAGCGACGGGCAGATCCGTCTGTGCGAGGTGTCGAGCCGCCCACTGCCGATTGGCGACGAAGACTGCATGCTGACCATCGCCCGCGACATCACTGAGCGCCACCTGATGCAGGAAAAACTGCAACAGGCCGCTACCGTATTCGAGAGCACCGCCGAAGGCGTGTTGATCACCGATACCCAGCAACACATCAGCGCGGTCAACCGCGCATTCACGGAAATCACCGGCTACAGCGAAAGCGAAGCATTGGGTCACACGCCACGTCTGCTCGCCTCTGGCCTGCATGACAGTGCGTTCTACGCCGCGATGTGGCACCAATTGACGGCCGAGGGTCACTGGCAAGGCGAGATTTCCAACCGGCGCAAAAATGGTGAGCTCTACCCGAGTTGGTTGACCATCAGCGCCGTGCGCAACCGCGACAAGTTCATCACCCATTTCGTGGCCGTGTTCGCCGACATTTCCAGCCTCAAACACGCCCAGGCCAAACTCGACTACCAGGCCCACCACGACCCGCTGACCGGTCTGCCCAACCGCACGCTGTTCGAAAGCCGCTTGCTGGCCGCGCTCAACAGCCAGAAAGAAAACGGTGGCCAGGGCGCCGTCCTGTTCCTCGACCTCGACCGTTTCAAACACATCAACGACAGCCTCGGCCACCCGGTCGGCGACCTTTTGCTCAAGGGCATTGCGGTTCGCCTCAAGGAACAGCTGCGCGATATCGACACCGTCGCGCGTCTGGGCGGCGACGAATTCATCATCCTCCTGCCCGGCCTGCAGCAACCCAGCGACGCCGACAACATCGCCACCAAGCTGCTCAACTGCTTCACCGCGCCGTTCCAGGCAGGCGAACACGAGTTCTTTATCAGTTCCAGCATCGGCACCAGTCTTTATCCACAGGACGGCTGCGACGTGGCCACGCTGATCAAGAACGCCGACGCCGCGATGTACCGCTCCAAGGCCAAAGGTCGTAACCGGGTCGAAAGCTACACCCGCGACCTCACCGCCCAGGCCAGCGAACGTGTGGCGCTTGAGCATGAACTGCGCCGTGCTATCGAACGCAATGAACTGCACCTCTATTACCAACCGAAAATCAGCCTCGAAGACTATCGCCTGGTCGGCGCTGAAGCGCTGATCCGCTGGCGCCACCCGACCTTTGGCGACGTGCCGCCGGAACACTTCATTTCCCTGGCCGAAGAAAACGGCATGATCCTGCAGATCGGCGATTGGGTGCTGGAAACCGCCTGCCGGCAGATGCACGAATGGAATAAATCCTACGAGGGGCTCGGCCCACTGTCGGTCAACCTCGCCGGCGCGCAACTGCGCCAACCGAACCTGCTCGGACGCATCGAACAGTTGCTCAAGGACTACCGCCTCAAACCCGATTTCCTGCAACTGGAAATCACCGAAAACTTCATCATGAGCCAGGCCGAGGAAGCCTTGACCGTGCTGCATCAGCTCAAACACCTCGGCGTGCAACTGGCGATCGACGACTTCGGTACCGGCTACTCGTCATTGAGTTACCTCAAACGCCTGCCGCTGGACATCCTCAAGATCGACCAGTCCTTCGTCCGCGGCCTGCCAGATGACCCCCACGACGCCGCCATCGTCCGCGCCATCATCGCCCTCGGCCGCAGCATGCAATTCACCGTGATCGCCGAAGGGGTCGAGACCCAGGCACAACAACAATTCCTCGCCGCAGAAGGCTGCGAACAAATCCAGGGCTACATCGTCAGCCTGCCCCTACCCCCCGACGAATTTGCCGCGACGTTTCTTCGTACAACCGTATTGGATTTTTCGGATAGCACAGCCGCCAAACCGTCGTTATAATCCGCGACCTACTGAGGGCCTATAGCTCAGTTGGTTAGAGCAGAGGACTCATAATCCTTTGGTCCACGGTTCAAGTCCGTGTGGGCCCACCAAACAAGAAAGCCGCGCTTTTTGCGCGGCTTTTTCGTGCCTGGCGTTTGGTTTTGTTTACTTAACGTCTCGCTTTATCGGATGACGCCGTAGGACCTTGTATGCAAACTCCGAATCTTGCGGTTGGGCACTTTGCCGCCTTGGTGCGCGTTTTTGACGGGATAGTCTTTGGACGTCGCTGACCATTCAGTGATCGGGCTCGGAAACCCGTCGAATTCTAGCCGCAACAGTGTCCGCCTCACGATTGCTTGTATTTTTTGATCCTGAGTTATGACGGCTGTGCGTGGGACGCCTAGTGTTAGCGGCGACTGATGCACTGTCGCTTCTGGTGCAAGACGCTATGCTCACGAGCAATTAACGCCTCGACCTTTCGACATCGCTGCAGCGATCAGTCCAAGCCTGTAACGAAGGGATGGCCTGCACCGCCCGCAACCGCTCCAGCATCGGCCCCGCACACATGACTTCATACGTATCCGCCGGCCTTCCCCACTGCTCCACGATGACCATGCCATCCACTAGCATCACAGCCAATTCACCAATCGTCCCCGCCTGCTCCTCGATGATTTTTTGCGTCCGATCCCACAGCCGATCCGTCATCGTGTTGAGTTGCGCCGATATGCGTTCAGATGACGCGTCGGTCTCTGGATAGGCGAGGTTGCGCAGCAATTGCTGAAGCTCTCTGATTTTTGCGTAATCCTGCTCCGCCCCCAGTTCACCTTTGAGGATGGCTGTGGCTTTGGGCTTATCGACGCGTTTGGCGGCTGATGGTTTTGAAGGCAGTGTCTGGGCCATGGCGCCGGCCATGAGCACCATGATCCGCGCTTGCAAATAGTCCTTGAGGGTGTCTATCGACGAAATGGGGCGCACCAAGGAAATGGACGCCCCGCCTCGATGCCGCAGGTCCATGGTCACTGTCAGGGTCACTCCGCCCGTTTCAAATCCCAGCGCGCGGGCAACCACATAGTGACCCATTTCGTGATGGGCGATCTGCAAGGCACGGTCCCGTACAGCAGCAGGAAGCTTGGTTTTCATGTCCTTCACCTCGCGACCTCGACTACCTCAATCCTAGCCGATTTCCATACAGGTTCTTGCGCCCAACAAAAAGCCGCGCAATGGCGCGGCTTTCTGACTCAAGCTTCAGCCCTTACTTGGGCAAAGCGTAGGCGATTACATAATCCCCACGATCCGGCGACTGGCGTGCACCGCCTACCGTCAGCAGGATGTACTGCTTGCCGGTTTTCGGTGAAACGTAAGTCATCGGCCCGGACTGGCTGCCCACCGGCAAACGCGATTTCCAGATTTCGTTGCCGTTGCCGGTATCGAAGGCGCGCAGGTAGAAGTCCTGGGTGCCGGCGAAGAACAGCAGGCCCGACTGGGTGGCCAGCGATGCGCCGAGGGTCGGCATGCCGATCGGGATCGGCAGGTGCATGCGGATCCCCATCGGGCCGGTGTCTTGCACGGTGCCGACCGGGACTTGCCACATCAGTTTGTGGGTTTTGAGGTCGATGGCCGACATGGTGCCGAACGGTGGCTTCTGGCACGGAATGCCCACCGCCGACAGGAAGCGCTCGCGCATGGCGCCGAACGGTGTGCCTTCCTGCGGCACCACACCCATTTCGATACCGCTGGCCCCGGCGCCGATCTTGTCGCGCGGGATCATGTAGTTGGCCAGGCCCAGGCGCATGTCGTTGACGAACATGTAGTTCGTGTTCGGGTCGACCGAGACGCTGCCCCAGTTCATACCGCCCAACGAGCCGGGAAATTGCAAGGCGCGGTCCATGCCCGGCGGGGTGTAGACGCCTTCGTGGCGCATGCCTTTGAACTGGATGCGGCACATCAACTGGTCGAACGGTGTGGCGCCCCACATGTCGGATTCGGTCAGGGTTTTGTTGCCGATTGACGGCATGTCCACCGAGAACGGCTGGGTCGGCGAGTAGTGTTCGCCGGGCACATGGCCCTGCGGCACGGGGCGCTCTTCAACGCGAGCGATCGGCACGCCGGTTTCACGGTTGAGCAGGAAGATCTCACCTTGCTTGGTGACTTGCGCCAGCGCGGGCTGGGTACCGCCTTTGTCGTCCGGCACGTCGTACAGCAGCGGTTGGGCCGGCAGGTCGAAGTCCCACAGGTCGTTGTGGGTGGTCTGGAAGTGCCAGCGTACCTGGCCGGTCTTCACGTCGATGGCAACGACGGACGAGTTCCACTTGTTGTCCATCTCGGTGCGCTGACCGCCGAAGAAGTCAGGCGTCGCATTGCCGGTTGGCAGGTAGACCAGACCGAGTTTGGCGTCGTAGGACATGGCCGACCACACGTTCGGCGTGCCACGGGTATAGGTCTCACCAGCCGGTGGGCGTTTGGTGGTGTTCGGGTTGCCCGGATCCCACGCCCAGACCAGTTCACCGCTGCGCACATCGTAGGCACGGACCACGCCCGGCGGCTCACCGGTGGAGTAGTTATCGGCAACGCGGCCGCCGACGATCACTACGTCCCCTGCAACCAGCGGGGTCGAGGTTTGTTGATAGTAACCGGGCTTCACTTCGCCCATGTCGGTGGTCAGGTCAACGGTACCCTTGTTACCGAACTCTTCGCAGGGCTTGCCGGTTTCGGCATTGATCGCGATCAAGCGCGCATCGCCGGTCGGCAGAAACAGACGTTTCGCACAGGCAGTTGGCTGACTGTCCGAAGACACCGGGGTTTCGGAATAGCCCAGGCCACGGCAGCGCTGCCAGTTAGGCGCGGTGCCTTGCGGATCGAACTTCCAGCGTTGGGTGCCGGTGTCGACATCCAGGGCGAAGACTTTGCCGTAGGCGGTGCAGGTGTAGACCGTGTCGCCGATTTGCAGCGGGGTGTTCTGGTCTTCGGCGCCAGCGCCGGTGCTTTGCGGGATGTCGCCGGTGCGGAAGGTCCACGCGACCTGCAACTTGTCGATATTGCCTTTGTTTATCTGGTCCAGCGCGGCAAAGCGATTGCCGGCGGTGGTGTTGCCCCAATGCGCCCAGTCTTTCTGCTCGGTGCCCGGGGTAACCGGCGTTACCGCAGGCACGGTGGTGTTTTCAACCACGTGGGTCGGCACGAACATGTAGGCCATTGTCGCCACGACGCCAACACCCAGAATGCCTGCCAAACCGTAGGCGCCACGACCGCCGCTCGCGCCCGAAGCGCGGACCAGGGTCGGGTAGATCAACGCGACGACCAGACCGATTACAGCAAAGGTCAGCACCCGCGAAACCAGCGGCCAGTATTCGAGACCCGCATCCCACACGGCCCAGATGGCAGTGAGGATCAGCGCTACGCCATACAGCCAGGCGCCGAGCGGCTTGCGACGGGCAATCATCAACCCGGACACCAGCATCGCCAGGCCCATCAGCAGGAAGTACCAACTCCCGCCAAGCGCGATCAGATAACCACCACCGCCGACCAGGCCAAGCCCGATCAGTGCAATCAGCACACCCAGCCCCGCCAGCAGCCATTTGCTGCCGGCGGCAGCCCCAGAATTATTCATGTCGGAATTTTTCCCCATTTGTGACAAGGGCGGAATAATGTACTACATAGTTACTTATGGCAATTTGTCGCAGGCAGAAATCTCCTGAACGGTAGTAAGGCTAGACCAAGTATCCGCTGCGAGCGTCGTGCAGAAACTGCCTGTAACATGCTTGCGCATTGAGCCATGCCGCTGGAGAAGCCGCTTTGCCAGACACTCGCCCACCCACTCTCGATGAAATTGACCGCCAGTTGATTGCGGCCCTGCAGATCAACGCCCGTGAGAGCGTGGCCATGCTGGCCCGGAAACTGGGCATCGCCCGTACCACGGTGACTTCGCGCCTGGCGCGGCTGGAAAAAGCCAAAGTGATCACCGGTTACGGCGTGCGTCTCGGCCAGCGTGTGGTGGATGGCGGGTTGCAGGCGTATGTGGGGATTACGGTGCAGCCGCGCTCCGGCAAGGAGGTGTTGCGCCGCCTGAGTGCGATGGCGCAGGTGCAGCAGTTGTGTGCGGTAAGTGGCGAATTTGATTATGTGGCGTGGTTGCGCACCGATTCACCGGAGCAGCTGGACCAGTTGCTGGATCAAATTGGCAGTGTGGATGGGGTTGAGAAGACCACGACGTCGATCATCTTGAGCAGCAAGATTGATCGGGGGCAGCCGGTTTAAGTGTCAATCCGATGAACTTTCAGTGATTGGTCGGGCCTCTTCGCGGGCAAGCCCGCTCCCACAGTAGGCAATGTGCATCGCTTTATCGTCATATCGACCAATAAAATGGCAAAACGACGACACTTTGCGTCTTATTAACGTGTTCTGTGCTCTCTAGAATGGCTGGCATCTTTTCCTATACTCAGATGCGCATTCCGCGTCGGGTCGCCAGCAAGGTCAGCCATGAACAAGAACAATCGCCATCCTGCAGACGGTAAGAAACCAGTCACTATTTTCGGCCCTGACTTTCCTTTCGGCTTCGACGACTGGATCGAACACCCGGCCGGACTGGGCAGTATTCCCGAGCACAATCATGGGGCCGAAGTGGCGATTGTCGGTGCCGGTATCGCTGGGTTGGTGGCCGCTTACGAGCTGATGAAGCTTGGCCTCAAGCCTGTGGTCTACGAAGCTTCGAAAATGGGTGGCCGTCTGCGTTCCCAGGCGTTCAACGGTACCGATGGCATCGTTGCCGAGTTGGGTGGCATGCGCTTTCCGGTGTCATCCACCGCGTTCTATCACTATGTCGACAAGTTGGGTCTTGAGACAAAACCCTTCCCCAACCCGCTGACACCCGCCTCTGGCAGCACCGTCATCGACCTGGAAGGTAAAACCCACTACGCACAGAAACTGGCGGATCTTCCTGCACTGTTCCAAGAAGTGGCCGACGCCTGGGCTGATGCCCTGGAAGCTGGCTCGCAGTTCTCGGATATCCAGCAAGCCATTCGCGACCGTGACGTGCCACGCCTCAAAGAATTGTGGAACACCTTGGTGCCGCTGTGGGACGACCGCACCTTCTATGACTTCGTCGCCACTTCCAAAGCGTTCGCCAAACTGTCGTTCCATCACCGCGAAGTGTTCGGCCAGGTCGGTTTCGGTACGGGCGGCTGGGATTCGGACTTCCCCAACTCCATGCTGGAAATCTTCCGCGTTGTCATGACCAACTGTGACGATCACCAGCACCTGGTAGTGGGCGGCGTGGAACAAGTGCCTCAGGGCATCTGGCGCCATGTACCGGATCGTTGCGTGCACTGGCCGCAAGGCACCAGTCTCAAGTCGCTGCACCGGGGGGCGCCACGTTCCGGCGTGAAGAAAATCGCTCACGCCCCCGATGGCCGTTTTGCGGTCACCGACAACAACGGCGACACCCGCGAATACGCCGCTGTGCTGACCACTTGCCAGAGCTGGCTGCTGACCACCCAGATCGAATGCGACGAAACCCTGTTCTCGCAAAAAATGTGGATGGCGTTGGACCGCACCCGTTACATGCAGTCGTCGAAGACTTTCGTGATGGTCGACCGCCCGTTCTGGAAGGACAAAGATCCGGAAACCGGCCGAGACCTGATGAGCATGACCCTCACCGATCGCCTGACCCGTGGCACTTATCTGTTCGACAACGGCGATGACAAGCCGGGGGTAATTTGCCTGTCGTACTCATGGATGAGTGATGCACTGAAGATGCTGCCGCACCCGGTGGAAAAACGGGTGAAACTGGCACTGGATGCGTTGAAGAAGATCTACCCGAAAGTCGACATCGCCGCGCGCATCATCGGCGATCCGATCACCGTGTCTTGGGAGGCCGATCCGCATTTCCTCGGGGCCTTCAAGGGCGCCCTGCCCGGCCACTACCGGTACAACCAACGCATGTACGCGCACTTCATGCAGGACGACATGCCGGCCGAACAGCGCGGTATCTTCATCGCGGGCGACGACGTTTCGTGGACGCCAGCCTGGGTTGAAGGCGCAGTGCAGACCTCGCTCAACGCGGTGTGGGGCATCATGAAACACTTCGGCGGTGCAACTCACGCCGAGAATCCGGGTCCAGGAGATGTGTTCAACGAGATCGGACCGATCGCCCTGCCCGAGTAAGAGGATTCCGAAATGCGCGTAGCCCTTTACCAATGCCCACCGTTGCCGCTGGATGTCGCCGGCAACCTGCAACGCCTGCACCAGTTGGCGCTGGAAGCCAAAGGCGCCGATTTGCTGGTGCTGCCGGAGATGTTCCTGACCGGCTACAACATCGGCGTCGATGCCGTCAGCGTGTTGGCGGAAGTGCACAACGGTGAGTCGGCGCAACAGGTCGCGCGCATTGCCCGGGCCGCCGGGATCGCCATTTTGTATGGCTACCCCGAGCGCACCGAGGACGGACAGATCTACAACGCTGTGCAGTTGATTGACGCCAATGGCGAGCGCATCTGCAACTACCGCAAAACGCACTTGTTTGGCGATCTCGACCGATCGATGTTCAGCGCCGGTAGCAACGATTTCCCTGTGGTTGAACTTAACGGCTGGAAGCTAGGGTTTCTGATCTGCTACGACCTGGAGTTTCCGGAAAACGCCCGACGCCTGGCCCTCGAGGGTGCCGAGCTGATCCTGGCACCGACGGCAAACATGATTCCGTTTGATTTTGTCGCTGATGTCACCGTCCGCTCTCGCGCCTTCGAAAACCAGTGCTACGTGGCCTACGCCAATTACTGCGCAAGCGAAGGCGATATTCACTACTGCGGCCAAAGCAGCATCGCCGCGCCGGATGGCAGCCGCATCGCCCAGGCCGGCCTTGATGAGGCGCTGATTGTCGGCGAGTTGGATCGTCAGTTGATGGCCGACTCTCGTGCCGCCAATCGTTATTTGCTTGATCGTCGCCCGGAACTCTACAGCGCACTGAACAAGCGCTGATCCACCGATATCCGCTAGCATTGGCACTTCACTGTTCTGGAAGTGCCCATGCCCGCGCTGAATCCTCTTCGCCCCCACACTGAAACCCTGGCCAATGGCTTGCGGGTGACGCTGCGACATGCCCCAAATTTAAAGCGTTGCGCAGCGGCGTTGCGGGTTGCCGCAGGCAGCCATGATGTGCCGCTGGCGTGGCCGGGACTGGCGCATTTTCTTGAGCATCTACTGTTTCTGGGCACTGAGCGTTTTCCCGCAGGCCAAGGGTTGATGGCTTACGTTCAGAGCCATGGCGGACAGGTGAATGCCCGGACCAGCGAACGGACCACCGACTACTTTTTCGAGTTGCCAACCCCGGCATTCGCCGGAGGGTTGCAGCGTCTGTCAGACATGCTCGCGCACCCGCGTATGAATCCGGACGATCAACAGCGGGAACGGGAAGTGCTGCACGCGGAATTTGTCGCTTGGTCGCAAGATCCGACGGCGCAACAGCAAATGGCGTTGTTTGATGGGCTGTCCGAGGCTCATCCACTGCGGGGTTTCCATGCCGGCAATCGCGACAGCCTGCCATTGCAACAACCCGAGTTTCAGCAAGCGTTGAAGGATTTTCATCAGCGGTTTTACCGAGCTGGGCAGATGACCTTGAGTTTGGCCGGCCCGCAGAGCGTCGATGAATTAAGGGATTTGGCCGAGACTTTTGCCCGTGTCATTGCCGTCGGTGAAAAGGCCCCGCAGCCATCTCCGGTCCCGTTGATGGCGACCCCAATCGTAAGTTATCAACAGGCTGGCGAGCGCCGGTTGAATTTGCTGTTTGCCCTCGAAGCGTTGCCTGACTGCTCCGCCGAAGCACTCGGCTTCCTGTGCCACTGGCTGAATACCGACAAACCGGGCGGTTTGCTGGCGGATTTACGCGAGCGCGGTCTGGCCGAAAAGCTCAAGGCAGATCCGCTGTATCAGTTCGCCGGGCAAGCCTTGCTGCACATCGAATTCACTTTGCCCACTGATGCATCAGCGAGCGAGATCCCTGAACGGCTCACGGATTGGCTGAGCTTCTTCGCCCAACAAGACTGGAACAGGCTGCGCGAAGAATACGCCGCGGTGCTCCAGCGTCAGCAACACGTCAGTAGCGCTCTGCAACTGGCTCGACTGGACAGCGAACAACGCGAAATGGGGCTGTCTGCACAGGGTGTTACAGCCCTCCAGAACATCCTCAGGAAAATTGGCGCTGTGGATAACTTCAGCGGTCCATGGCATTTGCCAGCACCCAATCCGTTTTTGCGCGCCGAAGCACCGGCATCCAACGCCGGGCTGATTCGCGGCCAGACCAGCGCCCACCGTGGCCTGCGCACCTTTGCCCAGGACCGCTCGCGCAGCCGTCGCGAACGGTCACCTATGCAATTCAGCCAAGCATTGCCGGACACCGGCGCGGAGGGTGCGATTTATTTGCGCTGGCGCCTGGGCTCAACGCCCGGCAGCCGCCTGCAATCACGCCTGGAAAGTGACCTGCAACCGTTGCGCGAAGATGCGCGTCAGGCCGGTGTGGATTTTTCCTTCAGTGCGTCGGGCAATGAGTGGCTGCTGAAATTGACCGGGCTACAAGAGCCGATGCCCACCGTCCTGGAGCATGCGCTGAAAGAGCTGACAAAGCCTGATGCCTCTGTTTCACAGTCCGAGCAGACAAACGTCGCGTTGATACCGATTCGCCAACTGCTCAAGGCATTGCCCGATCATTGCCTTGGGCGAACAGCTTACTCGGATGACGTGCAGCAACTCTGGTCGAGTGCACGATGGGATGGGCTCGCCATCGGCTTATCGGCTCAGACGCAAGCGGCCATGGGCCTGGCCTTAAGCCGCGTCCCCGGCACACCGGACACTCAATCGAGTCCTTCGCTCACGCTCCATTCGCAACGCCTGTGGAGCCAAATCGATATCGGCTCCAGCGAGCACGCGCTCCTGCTGTTCTGCCCTACGCCCTCTGAAGAATTGGCTGACGAAGCCGCGTGGCGTTTACTCGCCCACGTCTGTCAGATGCCGTTCTACCAGCGCCTGCGGGTGGAGTTGCAACTCGGTTACGCAGTGTTCAGCGCCCTGCGCCAGACTCACGGGCAAACCGGGTTGCTGTTCGGCGTGCAATCGCCCAGCGTGGCGCCGGAAAACCTGCTGCAACACGTTGAGCAGTTCCTCAGCGAATTGCCCACGTTGATCGACGCCATCGATGACAGCTCGCTTATCGCCCAGCGCCAGACCTTGGCCGAGCAGTTTTCCAGCGCTGCATTGCCCTCCCTTCAGGCGGCAGAACTGCTTTGGCAGGGCAAACTGGCGGGCCGCTCGTCGGATTATCTGATGCAATTGCCCGAGGCGATCCTGCGGGTCAGCCGAGCCGAACTGCTCGGCGCCGCACAGCGATTGAATCAGGCCGAAGGCGGCTGGCGCTGCCTGGCTAACAGCCCTGCACCTAGTGCACCTTGGCAAGCGACAAAATGATCATTACCGGGGCTGCAACGAGCTTTCTCAAAGTTTCACGGGCAATCTCTTTGAAATTTTGAGTAACATAGCAGCCTAACTATTTGGAACATCTCTGACCTGAGGTGGACTATACCTATAGATAGCGCTGTCCCACCCTACCTGAAGGAGTTCAATTTATGGCCTGGACCAAACCGGCTTACACCGACCTGCGTATCGGCTTTGAAGTCACCATGTACTTCGCAAGCCGCTAATCTCTGCCCTGGCAGATGAGCAGCACAACGCCTCGGATATCCGAGGCGTTTTATTTTCAGCGTTGAAATGATGGAGCGCCCATGTTTGTCCAGATTCTAGGTTCCGCTGCCGGCGGCGGTTTCCCCCAGTGGAACTGCAACTGCGTGAACTGCGCAGGTTTTCGCGACGGCAGCCTGCGGGCCAAGGCGCGGACGCAATCGTCCATCGCGATTTCCGATGACGGCGTGAACTGGGTGCTGTGCAACACCTCCCCGGACATCCGCGCCCAGCTCCAGAGCTTCGCCCCGATGCAACCGGGCCGCGCACTGCGTGATACCGGGATCAGCGCGATCATCCTGATGGACAGCCAGATCGACCACACCACCGGGCTGCTCATGTTGCGTGAAGGTTGCCCGCATCAGGTCTGGTGCACCGACATGGTCCACGAGGATCTGAGCAGCGGTTTTCCGCTGTTCACCATGTTGAACCACTGGAATGGCGGGCTGACTTGGAACCGCATCGAGCTCGATCAGAGCTTCAGCGTGCCGGCCTGTCCGAACCTGCGCTTTACTCCGCTGCCACTGCGCAGCGCCGCGCCGCCTTACTCGCCGCACCGCTTCGATCCACATCCGGGTGACAACATCGGGCTGATCGTCGAAGACCTGAACACCGGCGGCAAACTGTTCTACGCACCGGGCCTGGGCAAGGTCGATGCGCCGTTGCTGGAAATCATGGCCGGCAGCGATTGCCTGCTGGTGGACGGCACCCTGTGGGATGACGATGAAATGCAGCGTCGCGGTGTGGGCACGCGTACGGGTCGCGAGATGGGCCACCTGGCGCAGAGCGGGCCTGGCGGTATGCTTGAGGTCTTTGAGCAGTTGCCCGACCCGCGCAAAGTACTTATCCACATCAACAACACCAACCCGATCCTCGATGAGGATTCGCCACAGCGCGCGGAGCTGGATCGACGTCAGGTTGAAGTGGCGTATGACGGCATGAGTATTGTGCTGTAGGCAATTGAGACCGCTGTGCGGTCTATCGCTAGCAGGCTAGCTCCCACAGGGGTTGTGGGAGCTAGCCTGCTAGCGATGAGGCCAGCCCAGGCGATGAAGAATCCACCGGTCCTACCCGGAGAAAAGAAATGACTGACACCCCAATGTCCCCCGCCGAATTCGAAGCCGCGCTACGGGCCAAAGGCGCCTACTACCACATCCATCACCCCTATCACGTGGCGATGTATGAAGGCCGCGCAAGCCGCGAGCAGATCCAGGGCTGGGTCGCCAACCGTTTCTACTATCAGGTGAACATCCCCCTGAAGGACGCGGCCATTCTGGCCAACTGCCCGGACCGCGAGATCCGTCGCGAGTGGATTCAACGCTTGCTCGACCATGACGGCGCCCCCGGTGAAGATGGCGGTATCGAAGCCTGGTTGCGCCTGGGCCAAGCCGTTGGCCTGGACCCGGATCAACTGCGCTCCCAGGAACTGGTGCTGCCCGGCGTGCGTTTCGCCGTCGATGCCTACGTCAACTTCGCCCGCCGCGCCAGCTGGCAAGAAGCCGCCAGCAGCTCGCTGACCGAACTGTTTGCGCCGCAGATCCACCAGTCGCGCCTGGACAGCTGGCCCCAGCATTACCCGTGGATCGACCCGGCCGGCTACGAGTATTTCCGCACGCGCCTGGGTCAGGCGCGGCGTGATGTCGAGCATGGTTTGGCGATCACGCTTGAGCATTACAAAACCCGGGAAGGCCAAGACCGCATGCTGGAAATTCTCCAGTTCAAACTGGACATTCTTTGGAGCATGCTCGATGCCATGAGCATGGCCTACGAACTGAAACGCCCGCCGTATCACAGCGTGACCGGGGAACGGGTCTGGCACAAAGGAATCACCTTATGAGTTTCGATCGCAGCAAGACGCCGAACTGGCGTCCGGGCTACCGCTTCCAGTACGAACCGGCGCAGAAAGGCCATGTGCTGCTGTACCCCGAAGGTATGATTAAACTCAATGAAAGCGCCGCATTGATCGGCGGTTTGATTGATGGTGAGCGTGATGTCGCGGCGATCATCGCCGAACTCGACCAGCAGTTCCCCGGCGTGCCTGAGCTCGGTGAAGACGTCGAGCAATTCATGGAGGTTGCCCGTGCGCAGCACTGGATCGAACTTGCCTGATTCATCGGTGCAAGTACCGCCCAAACCGGAAATCGGCCTGCCGCTGTGGCTGCTCGCCGAGCTGACGTATCGCTGCCCGCTGCAATGCCCGTATTGCTCCAATCCACTGGACTTTGCCGAGCAAGGCAAAGAGCTCAGCACCGAACAGTGGATCAAGGTGTTTCGCGAAGCGCGGGAGATGGGCGCTGCGCAACTGGGCTTTTCCGGCGGCGAACCGTTGGTGCGCCAGGACCTCGCCGAACTGATCGCCGAGGCCCGCAAGCTGGGTTTCTACACCAACCTGATCACTTCCGGCATCGGCCTGACCGAGCAGAAAATCAGCGACTTCAAGAAGGCCGGGCTCGATCACATCCAGATCAGTTTCCAGGCCAGCGACGAGCAGGTGAATAACCTGTTGGCCGGT
Organism: Pseudomonas azerbaijanoccidentalis; assembly: GCF_019145495.1. Classification (GTDB taxonomy): domain Bacteria; phylum Pseudomonadota; class Gammaproteobacteria; order Pseudomonadales; family Pseudomonadaceae; genus Aquipseudomonas; species Aquipseudomonas azerbaijanoccidentalis. Next base: position 69,821 of record NZ_JAHSTU010000004.1, read on the forward strand.
TCAAAAAAGGCCTTCGCACAGAAACTGGAAATGGCTCGTGCGGTGAAGGCCCACGGTTATCCGATGGTGCTGAACTTCGTCACCCATCGGCACAACATCGACAAAATCGACCGCATCATTGAGTTGTGCATCGCGCTGGAAGCGGACTTCGTCGAACTCGCCACCTGCCAGTTTTACGGCTGGGCGCAGCTCAATCGCGTTGGCCTGTTGCCAACCAAAGAGCAACTGGTGCGCGCCGAACGCATCACCAACGAATACCGGGCCAAGCTCGAAGCCGAAGGCCATCCGTGCAAACTGATTTTCGTCACGCCGGACTATTACGAAGAACGCCCGAAAGCCTGCATGAATGGCTGGGGCAGTATCTTTCTGACAGTCACACCGGACGGAACCGCACTGCCGTGTCACGGTGCCCGACAGATGCCGGTACAGTTTCCCAATGTGCGCGACCACAGCATGCAACACATCTGGTATGACTCGTTCGGCTTCAACCGTTTCCGTGGTTATGACTGGATGCCCGAGCCCTGCCGCTCGTGCGACGAGAAAGAAAAAGACTTCGGCGGCTGCCGTTGTCAGGCCTTCATGCTCACCGGCGACGCGAGCAATGCCGACCCTGTGTGCAGCAAGTCCGAACATCACGGCGTGATCCTCAATGCTCGCGAAGAAGCCGAGCACGCGACCCAGACCATCGAACAACTGGCCTTTCGCAATGAACGAAACTCACGCCTCATCGCCAAAAGCTGAACCTTTAAGCGCTGCCAACGCCGTTGCGGCCGGCATCGATTTCGCCGAGCTGCAAGTCGGCCCACACGGTTTGTTCTGGAACGAATACCGTCCGCAGGACGCCGCGTGCCGGATCTGGCATTGGCTTGATGGATCAGCGAAATGCCTGACGCCACCGGGCTTCAGCGTGCGTAGTCGAGTGTACGAATACGGCGGCGGTGCGTTCTGTCTGACGGACGACGGGATTATCTTCGTCAACGAGGCGGACCAGCAGCTGTATCGTCAATCGCTGCAGGGCGACACGCCGCAAATGCTGACATCCGGCGTGTGCCGCTACGGCGATTTGCAGTTCGCCAATGGTCAGGTGCTGGCGGTTGAAGAAAATCACAATGAACACCGCTTGGTGGCCATCGATCTGGCCGATGGCGAACGGCATCTGCTGGCTGAAGGCGCCGACTTTTACGCGGCACCGACGCTCAGCCCGGACTCGAGTCGACTGGCCTGGATCGAGTGGAGCCGCCCGGATCAGCCATGGACCGCAACCCGATTGATGGTTGCCGAGCGCCAACGCAATGGCGAGTTCGGCCCCGCCGATTGCGTCGCCGGGGACGGAGCTCAAGAATCCCTGCAGCAACCCCGATTTGATAACGACGGCCGTTTGTTTTGCCTGACTGATCGTGGCGGTTATTGGCAGCCGTGGGTGCAAACGCAAAACGGTCTGACCCCATTGCCGAGCGCAACTGCGGACCATGGTCCGGCACCTTGGCAGCTCGGCGGCTGCACGTGGTTACCACTGAGCGAAGACACCTATCTGGCGAGCTGGACTGAGGGTGGTTTCGGCCGGTTGGGCATCGTCGGGCAATCCAGTGAGGACTTTACCGGCGGCTATAGCCGCTTCCGTCATCTGGCCGTGGATGAGCAGTTTATTTACTGCATCGCCGCGTCGCCGGTCAGCTCAGCCGCGGTAATCGCTATCGATCGCCAGTCTCGGCAAGTCAACGTGCTGGCGGGCGGTATTGCACCGTTGCCCGCCGAGCAGATCAGTCGTCCGCAAACCTTGCGTTATCCAAGTGGCTCGGGTGAAGCCCACGGTTTCTTCTACCCGGCGATGACCGGCGAGGCTAAACCGCCGCTGGTGGTATTCATCCACGGCGGCCCGACATCGGCGTGCTACCCGATGCTCGACCCGCGCATTCAATACTGGGCACAACACGGTTTCGCCGTGGCGGACCTCAACTATCGCGGCAGCAGCGGCTATGGCCGCGCCTACCGTCAGGCCCTGCATTTGAGTTGGGGTGAAGTGGATGTCGAAGATGCCTGCGCGGTGGTCAGCCATCTCGCTGATCGTGGCTTGATCGATGGCGACAAAGCGTTCATTCGTGGCGGCAGCGCGGGGGGTTACACCACGCTGAGTGCGCTGGCGTTCCATGACGTGTTCCGCGCCGGCGCCAGTCTGTATGGCGTTAGCGATCCAGTGGCATTGGGTCGGGCAACCCACAAGTTCGAGGGCGACTACCTCGATTGGCTGATCGGCGACCCCGTGCAAGACGTCGAGCGCTATGCCGCTAGAACGCCGTTACTGCATGCGGGCAACATTCGTGTGCCGGTGATCTTTTTCCAAGGGGAACTGGATGCCGTGGTCGTGCCGCAACAGACCCGCGACATGGTCAACGCCCTGAAGCGCAACGGCATCCTGGTGGAAGCGCATTACTACGCGGACGAACGCCATGGTTTCCGCAAGGCTACCCACCAGGCCCATGCGCTGGAGCAGGAGTGGTTGTTTTATCGGCGGGTGATGGATCTGCTGCCGTAAAACTCAACGCTTGGCGATGATGTACACAGCGTGCACGATCCCGGGAATGTAACCGCATAACGTCAGCAAGATATTCAGCCAGAACGCCCCGCCAAACCCCACTTGCAGAAACACACCCAGCGGTGGCAACAGAATGGCGATGATGATGCGAATAAAGTCCATGGAGCAGCTCCTGATTGATGCGGGCTCGTGCGAGCCCTACAGCTAATCGACCTTTGCCGTTGGTCAGGGTTCAGCCCGACTCTTCAGGCCAGTATCTCCAGGCCGTGTTTCTGAACGATGCTCAGCAGCTTCAACGCCATCCCGCTGGGGTGCTTAGCCCCGGCTTCCCACTGTTTGACCGTGGAGGCGCTGGTGTTCAGGTATCGCGCGAACACCGGCTGACTGACATTGTTGCGCTCGCGCAATGCCTTGATCTCTTCTGCTGCGATTGCGTCAGGGACAGTCGCAAGGCACGACTCATCGAACTCGCGCATGGTCGCTTTGCTGATGGCTCCGATGGCATACAAAGCGCTGGCTGATTCGTGGATTGATTCGAACGCCTCGCTTTTGAATTTCTTACTCATTAGTTATCTCCATAAACTCCTTCGTATCCAGCAGGCACTGAACCTGCATCGCTGTCAGCCTCTCGTACGTTTTTGCCATTTTTCGAAACCCGATTAGCTCAGCCTGGCTGATATTGGCCTGATCCTTCTTCGCGTACAGGAACTGATAAATCCAGTGACGGCCCCCTTTTGGCCAAAACAATCGATCGATGACGGTTGGCGTTCAAACGTTTCTTCCAAACCCCACCACCGAGATTGTCAGCTTGGCCGTTGAGCATTTCAGTGAATGCTTCCCGAAGCTCATCATCACCCATCCAGGCCTTCGCGGCCTGCATTGCAAAGCGTTTTGTCTTGAACAGCCTTGGTGACATTCGCATCCCTTTTCTAAAAACATACCACTGAGTGGTATAGAACTCAAAGCCAACTCCGCAAAGCCACAGCAGCATTGGCATCGACACTCCTTGCCGACGCCCTCTAGAAAGACATTGATGCAGGTAACGCTCAAGCCGAATTCGCCGTTGGCAAAACCCGGCCACAAAAAAAACGCCCCACACCAAAAGAATCAGGCGTGGGGCGTGCGTTTTACCGCGAGACGGTTCGGAAAATTCTGTAGGGCGCGTCTGTTCAGACGGCGATCCCTTTGCGGCACTGCAGTTGTGCGGTGCGTACGCGGGAGAAGGCGCGGGCCAGGCGCAGGAGCATTTCGTCGATGTTGGCCTTGCTGACGGTCAGTGCGGGAGTGAAGCGCAGGCAGTCGGGTTGCGGGGCGTTGAGCAGCAAGCCTTCATACAAAGCTGCGTTGACCACTGCATCGGCAGATTCATCTGACAAGGTCAGCCCGCAAAGCAGTCCTTGCCCGCGCAGTTCGCCATGGCCGTAGCGATGGGACAGACGCTGCAAACCTTCGCGCAGGTGCTGAGCCGTTTCGCCGACATGTTCGAGAAATCCTTTGTCCTGCACGCTGTCGAGTACGGCCAGCCCCGCCGCGGTCATCAGTGCATTGCCATGATGGGTGCCACTCAGTTCGCCGGTCTCGAAACAACAAGCCTTGCCCCGCGCCAACAGCGCCGCGAGGGGAACGCCACCGCCCAGCCCTTTGCCGAGGATGACGATATCGGCGCGCACACCGTAGGATTGTTCGGCAAGCAAAGTGCCGCAACGACCGATGCCGGTTTGCACTTCGTCGAGGATCAACAGGATGCCAAGGTCGCGACACATTCGCTCGACGCCCTTGAAATAATGCGCCGTCGCTGGAACCACCCCGGCTTCGCTCTGGATCGGTTCGAGCATGATTGCCACGGTCCGCTCATCGACAGCGGCGTGCAGAGCCGGGAGGTCATTGAAAGGCACATGACTGAAGCCCGGCAACTGCGGCTCGAATCGGTTGGCCAGTGTCGAACTGTCCGACGCTGAAATCGTCGCCAGACTACGGCCATGACAACCCTTATTGGCAACGATGATCCGCGAAGCACCGCCGCGATGTTGTTGGCCCCACTTACGCGCCAGTTTGATTGCCGCCTCACAGGCTTCGCTGCCCGTGTTGAGTAAATACGCCTGGTCGCTGCCAGTGCTGAGACACAAACGTTCAGCGAGATTAAGCATGCCGCGGTTATGCAGGCCGGAGCCGGGGTTGATCAGTGCCTGCGCTTGCGCGGTGATGGCATTGACCAGTGCCTTTGGACTGTGGCCGAGGCAATTCGCCCCGCCGCCCTGGGAAAAATCCAGGTAAGCGCGTTCATCGCTGTCCCACAACCATGAACCCTGGCCGCGAACAAAAACCTGTTGGGGCCGCTCGACACTGGGCATCAGGCACTCACTGGAAAGGTTGTCGTGCCTGGAGGCAAAGGAATTGTCCGCGATCAGGTCATCAAGACATGGCGAAGGACGGCGCAGGTTGAACAGATTCATGGGTTCAACCCTCGATGCAGGTTTTTTGCGTTACCTATGTAAACACCATCAAAGCAAACGGTATTCATCGTGGTCTGTGGCCCTGTAAGCCTTGTGAATGCGGTTAGACTAGGCGTCTGACCAGGCGTTGAGCCATTTCGATTTACCAGCATTTTCGATAAGTATTACTTATGGATTTCAAGCAACTGCGTTATTTCGTCGCGGTGTATGAAGAGGGCCATGTTGGCCGGGCTGCCGAACGGCTGTCGATCTCTCAACCGGCACTGTCCCAACAGATCCGCCAACTCGAACAAAACCTCGATGTGAGCCTGTTCGAACGCAGCAGCAAACGCCTGTTGCCGACGCTGGCGGCCCATACGCTGTACAACCACGCTTTGCCCTTGCTTGATGGCATGCAACGGGCGCGTGAGGCGTTGGGTAACTTCAAGGGGCAAGCACTGCGAACACTGGCCATCGGGGTTTTGCAAACGGTGCATACCAGCCTGGTGCCACAGATGCTCGAACGCGTGCGTAAGGCCCAGCCGCATCTGGTGGTGCAGATCTATGAACTGACCGGTCTGGAAATCGAACGACGGTTGCTCAATGGTTCGCTGGACATCGGCATTAGTTACCTGCCGCCCCGGCAACCTGGGCTGCACGGGGTGATGCTGTACGAAGACGAGCTGACGCTTGTCATCCCGGCGGAACACCCTTTGCGGGAATTCAAGAAAGTTTCGATGAGCCAAGCTGCCGAATTGCCCATGCTGCTCTTGGGCGAAGAGTTTCAGATTCGCCAGATTTGGCAGGCGCAACTGGCCAATTTGGGACGACGCCCCCAGGTACAGGCTGAGTTGAACAACATGGCGGGCATTCTCGACAGCCTGCCGCATACGCGACTGGCGACGGTGTTGCCGGGGCGTTCGCAAAAGACCCATGGCAACCATGAACTGCTGTGGAAACCGCTCAGTGAACCGCGGGTGCCGTTGAAAGTGGGTTTGGTGTGTCGTGATGTGCAACGGCAACAAGCGTCGATGACGTTGTTACGTACGTTGCTGGAAGAGGTGATCAATCGGCCGGATGAACGCTTGAACAGTCCGCCGGCACTGGATGGACTGAGCTGAATACTTTTTCGCAGGCATAAGAAAACCCCGCCGAAGCGGGGCTTTGCAGACTGTTTCCCTGACATCCATTTCACTCCGCCGTCCTGGCAGAATCCTACGTGTCCGTGTTGTTGCTTTTGCGCTTCCTGCGCTACGTCCATGTGAAGTAGATTAGCCGTGGATCCAATTTGCTTCTATGGGAGATAAGCAGCACGTCATGTAAGAGAATGCTTACATGACGTTACATTGTCAGAACTGTGCCGCATCCAGCAGGAAAAGCGACTCACTCCCGGCCTTCACAGACGCGCTCAACGAGTGAATACGCGGCAGTAGGCGTGCGAAATAGAACCGCGCCGTGCCCAGTTTGCTCGCGTAGAAATCGTCCTGCGCTTCTTTGCCGAAAGCGGCTTTTGCCATCAGTGCCCACATGTAGGCGTAAGCGACGTAGCCAAAGGCTTGCAGATACTCGACCGATGCGGCGCCGATTTCATTCGGGTTGGATTTCGCCCGGTCGAGCAGCCACGCAGTCAGTTCGTCGAGGGTGGTCACCGCGTCGTTCAATGGCTTGGTGAACTCCGCCAGATCGGCGCTGGCAGTGGCCGTGAAGTGACGAATCTCGTCGGCGAACAGGTTGTAGAACGCCCCGCCGCTACCGACGATCTTGCGCCCGACCAGGTCCAGTGCCTGAATGCCGTTGGTGCCTTCGTAGATCTGGGTGATGCGCACGTCACGCACCAGTTGTTCCTGGCCCCACTCACGGATGTAGCCATGGCCGCCGAAAATCTGCTGGCCGTGAACCGTGGTTTCCAGACCGAGGTCAGTCAGGAAGGCCTTGGCCACTGGCGTCAGCAACGCCACCAGGTCTTCTGCACGCTTGCGGGTCGCGGCGTCTTCACTGAACTTGGCAGTGTCCAGTTGCATGGCGACGTAAGTGGAAAACGCACGACCGCCTTCATTCGAGGCTTTCATGGTCAGCAACATGCGACGAACGTCCGGGTGGACGATGATCGGGTCGGCAACCTTGTCCTTGTTCTGCGCGCCGGTTGGCGAACGGCTTTGCAGACGGTCGCGGGCGTATTCCACCGCATTTTGATAAGAGCGCTCGCCGGTGGCGAGGCCCTGGATACCGACGCCCAGACGTTCGTAGTTCATCATGGTGAACATCGCCGCCAGGCCTTTGTTCGGCTCGCCGACCAGGTAACCGACAGCTTCGTCGAAGTTCATCACGCAGGTCGCGGACGCCTGGATGCCCATCTTGTGTTCGATCGAACCGCAGTTCGCCGGGTTGCGCGCGCCCAGGCTGCCATCGGCATTGACCATGAACTTCGGCACCAGGAACAGCGAAATGCCTTTCGGACCCGCTGGCGCGTCCGGCAGTTTGGCCAGCACCAGGTGAATGATGTTTTCGGTCAGATCGTGTTCACCACCGGTAATGAAGATCTTGGTGCCGCTGACCTTGTAGGAACCGTCGGCCTGAGGTTCGGCCTTGGTGCGAATAATGCCCAGGTCGGTGCCGGCGTGCGGCTCGGTCAGGCACATGGAACCGGCCCAGACACCGGCGTACATGTTGGGCAGGAACGCGGCTTTCAGCTCTTCGCTGGCGTGGGCGTTGATCGACAGGCAAGCGCCGGCGGTCAGCATCGGATACAGGCCAAACGACAGGCTGGCGGAATTGACCATTTCCTCGACCTGCGCCGATACAGCCTTGGGCATGCCCATGCCGCCGTAGGCAGGATCGCCACCGACACCGACCCAACCGCCTTCAGCGTAGGTCTGATACGCCTGTGGGAAACCTGCCGGCGTGGTGACGGCACCGTCCGCCCAGTGGCAACCTTCTTCGTCAGCGGCACGGCTCAGCGGCGCGATGCTTTTGCTGGTGACCTTGCCGGCCTCCTCGAGAATGGCTTCGACAGTTTCAGCATCGACAGAATCCGCCAACGCCGGCAACTCGGCCCAGAGTTTGGCGACCTCGAAAACTTCATTGAGGACGAAGCGCATATCGCGCAGGGGCGCTTTGTAGTCAGCCATGGCAAACCTCGCAAGATCTAAACAGGTGATTCACAGGAGTAGTGTATTCGTTGGGTCGGAGTGTACCCCAACAACTTTTGCGACACATAGGGTCAGCTCATGACCTTTTTGTTATTTTTAGTCACCAACAAAAAAGCCCGCACAAGGCGAGCTTCTTTAGTAACGGATTTACATGACTAAAGCGCAAACAACTCTGCTGGCAGCTGCATCAGGCAATCGCTGCCCGCCTCAATGGCCGCCCGATGAGCGGCGGTACGTGGCAACAGTCGCTTGAAGTAAAACGCGTTGGTTGCCAATTTCCCTCGACAGAAATCAGCATCACCGCTGCCGGACTCCAACTGTGCCTGCGCCACCAACGCCATCCGCAGCCACAGATAGCCGAGGATGATGTAGCCGCTGTACATCAAGTAATCCACCGACGCGGCACCCACTTCATCCGGGTTTTTCATCGCGGCCATGCCAACCTGGGTGGTCAACTCGCCCCACTGCCGGTTCAATTCGTTGAGCTGAGCGACGTAGACCGCCAGCTGCGGATGTGCGGCGTTCGTCGCACAGAATTTGTGGACGATTTTGGTAAAGCCCCGCAGCAGTTTACCCTGACTGCCCAAGACCTTACGCCCCAGCAGGTCCAGTGCCTGTATGCCATTGGTGCCTTCATAGATAGGCGCGATCCGACAGTCACGAACCAGTTGCTCCATGCCCCACTCACGGATGAAACCGTGCCCACCAAACACCTGCATGCCGTGGTTGGTCACCTCCAGGCCGGTGTCGGTCATGAAGGCTTTGCAGATCGGCGTGAGGAACGCCAGCAGGTCTTCGGCGTCCTGGCGCGCCGCTTCATCCGCGCTCAGGTGCGCGACATCCAGCAACTGCGCGGTGAAGTAGGTCAGCGCGCGGTTGCCCTCGTTGAAGGCCTTCATGGTCAGCAACATCCGTCGAACATCGGGGTGCACGATGATCGGGTCAGCCACTTTCTCCGGGGCTTTCGGGCCGGTTAGCGAGCGCATCTGCAAACGGTCGTTGGCGTACTTGATCGCGCCCTGGAAACTCGCCTCGCCCAGACACAACCCTTGCATGCCGGTGCCCAGCCGCGCGTGGTTCATCATGGTGAACATGCAGTTCAGGCCCTTGTTCGGCTCACCGATCAAAAAGCCCTTGGCGTCGTCGAAGTTCAACACGCAGGTGGCCGAAGCCTTGATGCCCATCTTGTGTTCGATCGAGCCGCAGGAAACGCCATTACGCTCGCCCGCTTCACCCGTTGTGTCGGGCAAACACTTGGGCACGATGAACAGCGAAATGCCTTTGGTCCCGGCGGGTGCATCCGGCAGTTTCGCCAGCACCAGATGGATAATGTTGCCGCTCATGTCGTGCTCACCGGCAGAGATGAAAATCTTGCTGCCGGAAATCGCGTAGCTGCCGTCGGCCTGAGGGATGGCGCGCGTCTTGATGATGCCCAGGTCGGTGCCGCAATGGGCTTCGGTCAGGCACATGGTGCCGGTCCATTGGCCGGCGGTAAGTTTGCTCAGGTACGTCTGCTTCTGCTCTTCGGTGCCATGGGCGTGGATGGCCGACATGGCGCCGTGGGTCAGGCCGGGGTACATGCCCCAGGAGGTATTGCTGGATCCGACCATTTCGCTGATCACCAGGCCCAGAGAGCTGGGCAAGCCCTGGCCGCCGTAAGCCGGATCTGCCGCCAGACCATGCCAGCCACCTTCCACGTATTGTGCGAAAGCCTGCTTGAAACCTGTAGGCGTTGTGACGACACCATTGTCGAAATGGCAGCCCTCTTCGTCGCCGCTGCGGTTGAGGGGCGAGAGCACGTTCTCACAGAATTTGGCGCCCTCTTCGAGGATCGCATCGACCATGTCCGGGCTGGCATCGGTAGCCCCCAGCGCAGCGTAGTTGCCGTGAAAATCGAAGACGTGGTCGATCAGAAAGCGCATGTCGCGCAGGGGAGCTTTGTACTCAGGCATGGTCATTCTCCGTCAGCAGATTTTCCCAACCTACTGCCGCCGACCACGCCTCACAATCACAGTCCAGACGCTGAATGCGCCATCATCACTCAACCGTAGCGGCGTCCATGCGCACGGCGCCACGACGGTTCTGACCGAACGCCATCACGCAGTTACGGCCCGCGCCCTTGGCGCTGTACAGCGCCTGGTCGGCAGACTTGAGGACTTCCTCCGGGGTGCGCTGCTCAAGTCGCTCGGCGACACCGATACTGACGGTCACCGACACGCTCGAAGCGCCGGAACCTGCGCGGCGCTGGCGACCCTGGCTGTCATCCTGCGGACGGCTGTCCTGGTTGCGCAGATGAATGTTGTAGGTGGCGATGGATTCGCGAATGACTTCCAGATGCGGCATACACTCTTCGAGAGTTTTGCCTGCAAACACCAGGGCGAATTCCTCGCCGCCGTAGCGATACGCCTTACCGCCGCCACCAATTTTCCCCAGCTTGCTGGCCACCAACCGCAACACCTGATCGCCGACATCATGACCATGGGTGTCGTTGAATTTCTTGAAATGATCGACGTCGCTCATGGCCAACACGTAATTGCGCCCCAGCCGCTGCATGCGTTCGTTGAGCGCACGACGGCCCGGCAGCCCTGTCAGCTCGTCGCGGAAAGCCATTTGATAGGCTTCATGCGCAACAGCGGCGGCGATCATCAGCATCACCTGGCTGCACATTATGTTGAGGGTAAACGGCAGGATGAAGGTTTTCGGCAACATCCAGAACAGACCGAGCAAGCCCACCAACTGCGCGGCGTGAAGCGGCCTCGGATTGCGCCAGTATTGGTACGCCAACAGCACGAACGAGGCGATGAACACCGGATAGGACAACTGGATCAGGCTCATCCAGGCACCGTGCAAGGCCGGCCAGCGGATCTCCGACAACCACATCAATAATGCCTGCGGGTAACTCTGCTCCAGCCCCAATGCCACGCTGCCCACCGCCAGCAACACGGCAAAGCGCGCCACCATGTCCTGAAACAGATGCGTACGCTCTTGCCACGCCGCAAACACGCCAAACAGCAAGGGCAGCAGCAGGCAACACAGATGGAAGACCACGGCCGCGTCTTCGCGCACCTTGCCGTTGTCGCGGTAAAAGTCGGTTTGGGTGTCGAGCAGGAAGTAGGCGATGTACACCGTGACCATCAGAAACAGTTCACGCTGGCGTCGGTAAACCGCGCAGTAGGCACCGCCGAGCAGCAGGACCAGGGTTGGCAGTACGTTGAACAGTGATGTGAAGAAAACGTTCAGGTCCTTGACGTACGCAGCCGCGAGGCCCGCCAGCAAAAGAAGCAATGACGGTAGGAAATGACTGAAACGTACAGCGGAAGAACGCGGCAAGGGTAAAGCTCCGACCCGTCATATCAAAAGATGGCATTGTGCCCACCACTGTAACGGCAGAAACCCCGACTTGCTGAGTGTTTTACTGAGGTATTTTTTAAAGAGCGTCACTGGCAGCATCGAGACTGCCAGTGACGCAGGAGGAAAACGCCTCAAATGTCGTTGTTGAACGGCTGTAGCGGCCCTTCCTCAGGTCTGCGTCCTTCGGCCCCGATCGGCTTGAGCTGGATGTTGGCGTCCAGCGCCTGGCGTGTGGTGATCTTCGCGCTGACCGGTTTTTGTGTGACGGTGTTTTCATCACCCACCTGGCCCTGTGGCAGCACCAGCGACGGATGATCGAACGGCGCCCGTTCCCATGCCACCCTCGGGTCGGTCAAGCCGACTTCCATGAACTTGACCACTGCTTCTAGCTCATCAGGGGTCAGGTTCAGGTTGATCATGTCCGGGTCAAGGTTCGAGCCGTTGTGCTGGTTGGCCGCCGGGTGCTCAAATCCGCTGGTGTTGCTCGCATCCTCGCCGCGCCGGTCGCCGCCACGGTTGTAAAATTCCATGACCTGTTTCAACGTCGAGCGGCTGCCGTTGTGGAAGTACGGACCGGTCAGCGCGATGTTGCGCAGCGTCGGTGTCTTGAACGCGCCATCGACCGCATCGCGGAAATTCACATTGGGCAGTTGCGTGGCATCACACGGAATTGCAGTGCTCAACGGCGCCTCGAAGGTGCAGACGTCGACGTCCAGCGGGTCAGGGATCTTCCCGCCTTGCAGCACGGTGTTGTATTGACGGGTGAAGGACAGCGGGTTGCCCCAGCCGTCGGCACCGCCCAGCGCCAGGTCTTCCGAGGTCGGACGCACACCGGTGTTGTAAAAGCCGTTGTCGTACAGCGTGGTCAGGTTGTCGGCCATGACCATGCGCTCGATGCGCTCGCGGGGATGGAACTGCAAACGACTAGCGGCATTGGTCAGCTCCGCGCCACCGTGGCAATTGACGCACTTGCCCTTGCCCAGAAACAGGTTCATGCCCTGCACTTGCTGATCGTTCATGGCCGTGTGATCGCCCTGCAGGTAGGCGTCCAGCGGTGCTTGATCGGAGACCAGCGTGGCTTCATACATCTGAATCGCCAGGCCGAAGAACAACGGGAAGTTGGCTTCCATCTGGGTGTACGGCACGCCGCCCACCAGCACATTTTGCGAAGCGTTCCACAACCGAGGCTGGAAGGCGTTTTTGATCAGTTCGCGATACGTCGGCCGACGTGCACCGGACACCGGGCCGAGCACGGAGTCGGTGGAGGAGATGCGCTGCTGCTTGAGCATCAACGTGTCGAGCATGCGCCGGCCGATGTCGGCGAAGGTGCGCCCGCCGCATGACATCTCCACCGCACTGCCCGGAGGGCCTACTGCTTGCGAGGCGGCCGAGGCGTCGTTGAGGGCCAGTCGCACTTTCACCGCCGTCGTGCTGCGTTCGTTGGTCACATAAATCCCGGCATCGGGATCGCGATTGCCAAACGGCGAGAAGCCATTGAACACGTTGTTGGCCCGGCCATCCCAGAAGTTGCGCACGTTGAACGCCGCGTTGATCACCGATGGCGCATTTCGCCCGGTACTGCGGCGGACGTTGATGCCGCCGACCTGGAAGATGCCATCCGGTTGCTGGATGCACTTGTCGAAACGCGGCTGATTGGGCTTGACGAAGTTGGCGTCGAAAACGCCTTGTGAGCCGATCACATCGTCGGAGGAATAGACAATCGGCGAGTTTCGATCCAGTGGATCGGACAGCAAGTGGGTCGGGAAATCGGCTTTTTTCAGCAGGTAGTTCGGGCCGCCCTTGCCGCCGGATCGGGTCGTGTAGGTAGGCACGTCGCCTGGAATATCCGATGCCACGAAGGGTTTGTTGAAGATCGACGAGACGTTGGCATTGGTGTGCGCCTGACCGGGGTTGATCTGGTTGGTGGTCCGGTGATCGACGCCCGCGTGGTAGTGGCAGGATGCGCAGGCGGTGGTGCTGTCGCTGCCGACCTCCATGTCCCAGAACAACGCTTTGCCCAACAGGATCGCCGCCGAGCGATTGAGCACGTAGTCGGTCATCAGATCGACCTTGCGCCCGCCTTCGGTCCCGGACGGATCAGGCGGGGTCATGCCGCGCAGCGATTGCAGGCTGGGCACTTCCGGCACGGGAAAGTCCACTTCGCCAGGCGTGGCCGCCGTTGCACTGGCGGTAGAGAAAACGAAGGATAACCAGACGGTTAAACGAACAAGTCGACAGATGCTCATGTGCTTCACCCTGACTGTTGTTGTAATGAATTCGCCGGGCGAGAGGCTTCGATGAACAAGACAGGATTTCTCGTTAGCGCCGGTTAATCTGCGCAGTGCAATTAATTTGCCATCCATCTCGAAACATTTTGCATCAATAAATACGAGATCACGCTGCGGCCCTTCACCGTTTATGCTGGGGAATTGGCCCCGCAGTTGGGGGATCAAAATGCAAAAAAAACCGCTGATCCCGAAGGAACAGCGGTTTTTTGAAGAACTGCCTTAAGGCTTAGTAGCCCAGGTCGAAGTTCTCTTCTTTCATGTCCATCAGGTTGTTGGCGCCCGACAGCATGGTTGCAACGTGAGTGCGGGTACGCGGCAGGATGCGCTGGAAGTAGAAACGCGCGGTCTGCAGCTTGGCGGTGTAGAACGCCTCTTCGGAAGTGCCGGCAGCCAGTTTCTCGGCAGCCAGGCGCGCCATGTCAGCCCAGAAGTAAGCCAGGCAGGCGTAACCGGAGTACATCAGGTAGTCCACGGAGGCCGCGCCAACTTCTTCGCGGTCTTTCATGGCAGCCATACCGACCTTCATGGTCAGTTCGCCCCATTCCTTGTTCAGTGCAGCCAGCGGTGCGACGAACTCTTGAACCGCTTCGTTGCCTTCGTTGGTCTGGCAGAACTTGTGGACGATTTTGGTGAAGCCTTTCAGGGCCTCGCCTTGAGTCATCAGCACTTTACGGCCCAGCAGGTCGAGTGCCTGGATACCGGTGGTGCCTTCGTACAACATCGAAATGCGGCTGTCGCGAACGTTCTGCTCCATGCCCCACTCGGCGATGAAGCCGTGGCCGCCATAGATTTGCACGCCGTGGTTGGCCGATTCAAAACCGACTTCGGTCATGAAGGCTTTGGCGATTGGCGTCATGAAGGCCAGCAGTGCGTCGGCTTTCTTCTTCTCTTCTTCGTCCACGCCGTACTTGACGATGTCGACTTGCTTGGCAGTGAAGTAAACCATTGCGCGGTTGCCTTCGGCGAACGCCTTCATGGTCAACAGCATGCGGCGTACGTCAGGGTGCACGATGATCGGGTCAGCGGCTTTATCCGGCGCTTTCGGGCCAGTCAGCGAGCGCATTTGCAGACGATCGCGAGCGTATTTCAGGCCGCCCTGGAAGCCGATCTCGGCGTGGGCCAGACCTTGCAGCGCGGTACCCAGGCGTGCAGTGTTCATGAAGGTGAACATGCAGTTCAGACCTTTGTTCGCCGGGCCGATCAGGTAACCGGTGGCCGCGTCGAAGTTCATCACGCAAGTGGCGTTGCCGTGGATGCCCATCTTGTGTTCCAGGGAACCGCAGGACACCGCGTTACGCGCGCCGACCGAACCGTCTGCATTCGGCAGGAACTTCGGCACGATGAACAGCGAAATGCCTTTGGTGCCAGCCGGTGCATCCGGCAGGCGGGCCAGCACGATGTGGACGATGTTGTCAGCCATGTCGTGTTCACCGGCCGAGATGAAGATCTTGGTGCCGGAAACTTTGTAGGAGCCGTCGGCCTGAGGTTCGGCCTTGGTGCGCAGCATGCCCAGGTCGGTGCCGCAGTGCGGCTCGGTCAGGCACATGGTGCCGGTCCACTCGCCGGATACCAGTTTGGTCAGGTAGGCGTCTTGCTGTTCCGGGGTGCCGTGCTCGGAGATGGTGTTCATCGCGCCGTGCGACAGGCCTGGGTACATGCCCCACGACCAGTTGGACTCGCCAACCATTTCGCTGACGGCCAGACCCAAAGACTCCGGCAAGCCTTGGCCGCCGTGCTCTACGTCATGCGCCAGGCTTGGCCAGCCGCCTTCGACGAATTGCTTGTAGGCCTCTTTGAAACCAGTCGGGGTCTTAACGCCGGACTCGCTCCAGGTGCAGCCTTCGGTGTCACCCACGCGGTTCAGCGGAGCCAGTACCTGCTCACAAAACTTGGCGCCTTCTTCGAGAATGGCGTCAACCATGTCCGGAGTTGCGTCTGCGCAAGCCGGAAGGCTCTGATAGTGCGCTTCGTAGCCGAGCAGTTCGTCACGTACGAAGCGAATATCACGCAAGGGGGCCTTGTAGTCAGGCATAGCGATAAACCTCTGCTGATGTAACCGGGAATGAACGACCGTGGGGATTTGTTGTGACGGTCAAACAGTTGTTTGAAACATACGTTTACGCCCAAATCTTGTCAAGCATCGATCTTTTGCCGTTCGTCATCACTTACGCGAATACAAGGCGCGCAGCCGCGCAACGCCGCTGACAGAGCATCACGCAGTGTAGGAAAGATTAGTTTAGGGAGAAGGACTTACGCAGAAAAACGCCGCGAATGATCGCGGCGTTGGCAGTGCGGTTTCAGTCGCAGATCAGGCAAACGTATCGATCAGCGTTCCGAGCACTTCGTCGGATGCCTTGGCAACCTTGACGCCCAGTTCAACCTGGAGTTTGCCCTGAGACATCTCGACCATGTTGCTGGCCAGGTCCGATTGCTGGCTGCGGTCGACTGAACGCAGGCGATCGACCTGAGCATCTGAGGACTGGCTGGTAACCGAACGTTCGATGGTGTTGTTGGCGATCTGCCCGGCGGCTTGATCAACACGGTTCTGCCCTGTCTGAATAGTGCTCAGACCGGCATAAAAAGCGGTGTTACCTGAGATTTCCATGGGAGAACTCGTCCTTGCAAAGGATAACCAACACTCATTGAAGCAGACATGCTGACAAAATGCCCGACAAAAACACTAATGGCACTGTGCCTTGCCATAGGCAAATTCTAGTCCAGCAGGTCCAGTTGCAGATGTTCCGCCACGGCTTCGGCCGTTACCAGCTTGAGTTTGGGCACCCGCCCCAGACAAGGCGCCGGGATGCGTTCGGCCAAAGTCGCCAGGTTTTCTTCCAGACGCGAAGTCTTAGGATCGATGATGTTGGCCACCCAACCTGCCAGTTGCAAACCGTCCCGGGCAATCGCTTCGGCCGTGAGCAACGCATGGTTGATGCAGCCCAGACGCACGCCAACCACCAGAATCACCGGCAGACCCAGCGCCATCGCCAGATCCGACAGGTTGTCCTGATCCGCCAAGGGCACGCGCCAGCCGCCCGCCCCTTCGATCAAAGTGAAATCGGCCTGCATGTCCAGAATCTGCCGCATCGGCGTAACCAGAGATTGCACGGTTAGCGCGATGCCGGCTTCGCGCGCGGCCAAGTGCGGCGCAATCGCCGGTTCCAGGGCCACCGGATTGACCTGTGGATACGTCAACGGCAACGAACACTCCGCCAACAATGCCAGCGCATCGGCGTTACGCAGCCCCTTGGGAGTCACGGTGCAACCGGACGCCACCGGCTTGCCTGCTGCGGTGCTCAGGCCAGCCGTTCGCGCGGCATGCAACAAGCCAGCGGCCACCGTGGTTTTGCCGACATCAGTGTCGGTACCCGTGATGAAATAGGCTGCGCTCATAAGGGTTTCTCCAAAACGGCGTACACCACTTGATAAGTCGCTGGCAGGCCTTGGGCCTGACGAAATTGCTCATAAGCCTCAACCAAACCCAGAATCCGCGCTCGACCGGTCAAACCGCCCGGCCGTCCGGGATTGAGGTTATGCGCACCCAAAGCCTTCAGTTCGTGGGTCAGGCTGCGCACGTCCGGGTAATGCAATACATGCGCACGGTTTTCCAGACTGACCACCTGCAAGCCGCTGGCCGCGCACAGCTGTTGATAAACAGCGAACTCGCGGAAGCGATTGACGTGCACCATGCCGTCGACCTGACGCCAACTGTCGCGCAACTCGTACAACGTTCCCACGCACAGACTAGCAAATGCAAAAACACCGCCCGGTTTCAGCACCCGATGGGCTTCGCTGAGTACCGACGTGAAGTCCGCACACCACTGCACAGCCAGGCTGGAAAAGATCAGGTCACAGGTCGCATCACGCAATGGCAGGCGCTCGGCGTCGCCAGCGATGAAGTGCGCAGCGCCACCCAATGGCCGGGCGTGATTGAGCATGCCCTCGGCGATGTCCAGCGCCACTCCGTGACCGTGCGGGAAACGCTCGCCCAGCGCACGGCTGAAATGCCCGGTGCCACAACCGAGGTCAAGCCAGCGCTGTGGCGCGAGCGGCGCGGGTAAGCGGCGCAGCAATTGATTGCCCACATCACGTTGCAGCTCAGCCACGCTGTCGTAGCTCGCCGCCGCGCGGGAAAAAGAAGCCGCGACCTGGCGCTTGTCGGGCAAACCACCGGGCAGGTTGGGTAGGGATAAATCAGTCATCACCGGACTCATGCAAAAAGGCCTGGATCGCCCCCGCTACACCGTGGGGGTCCTCCAGAAGAAACGCGTGGCCGGCCTGTTCAATCAGACCGATTTCGATATCCGGGGTCAGCGTCAGCAACTCGCCCGCCGCCTCGGCAGGCACCAGTTCGTCAAGACCGCCAAACAGATGCAGTTGCGGACCGCGAAAGGCTTGCAAGGCGTGACGAGTATCAAGTTGCGCCAGCACTTCCAGGCCGCTCATCAACACCGGTGCCGCCGTGTGTGGCGCCCCGCCGAGCAACAACCGTGACAACCCGCGAGGGTCTTCGGCACCTTGGGCGCAAAGCAGCGAAAAGCGCTTTAAAGTCCCGCGCGGATCAGCAGCGCAACCGGCCAAAAACGCATCGAAGGTTTCCCCCGGCATCGCGCTCGGCCACTGATCATGGGCGACAAAAGAAGGGTTACTCGCCAGCGTCAACAAACCGCAGCAGCGATCGCCACGCCGGGCCGCCAACTCGGAAGCGAGCATGCCACCCAATGACCAGCCGCCGAGCCAGGCGTCCTGGGGCACCGTCGAATCGAGCTCATCAAGCCACTCTTCAAGGTCACTGGATTCCAGTTCCGGCAGCGGCTCGATTTCCACACGCAAGTGTTCGTCCAGCCCTTGCAAGGCTGCCGCCAAGGGCTCCAGCGGCGAAACGCCAAGGCCCCAGCCAGGCAGCAGAATCAGTCGATTACGCATGGCTTGGCTCCGGTCCCAGTTGGTCGAAACAATCGGCCAGTCCTTCTAACAATAGCTGCACCTGCGCCTCGCTATGGGCGGCGCTCAAGGTCACCCGCAAACGGGCGCTGCCGGCGGGCACGGTCGGCGGACGAATCGCGGTCACCATCAGCCCGCGCTCGCGCAACATTTGTGACAACCGCACCGCGCGACCGGCGTCGCCAATCATGATCGGTTGAATCGGCGTGAAGCTGTCCATCAGCTCCAGGCCAATCTGTTCGGCGCCTCGGCGGAACTGGCGGATCAGCGTTTGCAGATGCTCGCGGCGCCAGTGTTCCGTGCGCAGCAGTTCGAGGCTTTTCAGTGTGGCGCAGGCCAATGCCGGCGGCTGGCTGGTGGTGTAGATGTACGGGCGGGCGAACTGGATCAGGCTTTCGATCAGTTCTTCACTGCCCGCGACAAAAGCACCGGCCGTGCCGAACGCCTTGCCGAGGGTGCCGACCAAGACCGGCACATCGTCCTGGCTCAAACCGAAATGCTCGACGATGCCACCACCGTTGGCACCCAACGGCCCGAAACCATGCGCGTCATCAACCATCAGCCACGCACCTTTAGCCTTGGCTTCCCGGGCCAGCGCCGGCAGGTCGGCAATGTCGCCATCCATGCTGAACACGCCGTCGGTGACCACCAGGGTATTGCCGATGGCTTTTTCAAGACGCTTGGCCAGGCTCGCGGCATCGTTATGCAGATAGCGACTGAACCGCGCACCGGACAACAGCCCCGCATCCAGCAACGATGCGTGATTGAGCCGGTCTTCCAGCACCGTGTCGCCCTGCCCCACCAATGCCGTGACCGCACCGAGGTTGGCCATGTAACCGGTGGTGAACAGCAACGCGCGCGGGCGTCCGGTGAGATCGGCCAAGGCTTCTTCGAGCGCGTGATGCGGCCCGGCATGGCCGATCACCAGATGCGAAGCCCCGCCACCGACGCCCCATTTCGAAGCGCCGGCGCGCCAGGCTTCAATGACTTGTGGGTGATTGGCCAAGCCCAGGTAATCGTTGTTACAGAACGCCAGCAACGGTTGGCCATCGACCACCACTTGCGGCCCTTGCGGGCTTTCGAGCAGCGGGCGCTGGCGGTAGAGGTTTTCGGCACGACGGGCAGCAAGGCGTGCGGCGAGATCGAAAGACATGCAGGCCTCGCGAGTAGGAAGGAGGTACGACCCCGTGTAGGAGCTGCCGAAGGCTGCGATCTTTTGATCTTTAAAAATCAAGCTCAAAAGATCGCAGCCTTCGACAGCGCCTACAGACAACCGGTGAGGCGTTTAGACGGCGGCGTTATAGAACTGCTCGCTGCTCTTCTGCTCCACCAACGCCTGTTCGATCGCGGCTTGATGCACTTCGTCAGCGTGCTCTTCACGGGCTTCCGGCAGGATGCCCAGACGCGAGAACAGCTGCATGTCTTTGTCGGCCTGCGGGTTGGCCGTGGTCAGCAGTTTTTCGCCGTAGAAAATCGAGTTGGCGCCAGCGAAGAACGCCAGGGCCTGCATCTGCTCGTTCATCGCTTCGCGACCGGCGGACAGGCGCACATGGGATTGCGGCATCAGGATCCGGGCGACGGCGAGCATGCGGATGAAATCAAACGGGTCGATGTCTTCAGCGTTTTCCAGCGGCGTACCGGCGACTTTCACCAGCATGTTGATCGGCACCGACTCCGGATGCTCCGGCAGGTTGGCCAGCTGGATCAGCAGATTGGCGCGATCGTCGAGCGACTCGCCCATGCCGAGGATGCCGCCGGAACAGATCTTCATTCCCGACTCACGCACATAGGCCAGGGTTTGCAGGCGCTCGCTGTAGGTGCGGGTGGTGATGATGCTGCCGTAGAACTCAGGCGACGTATCGAGGTTGTGGTTGTAGTAGTCGAGGCCAGCCTTGGCCAGTGCTTCGGTCTGGTCCTGATCCAGGCGACCCAAGGTCATGCAGGTTTCCAGGCCCAGCGCTTTCACGCCTTCAACCATCTTCAGTACGTAAGGCATGTCTTTGGCCGACGGATGTTTCCACGCCGCGCCCATGCAGAAACGGGTCGAACCGATGGCCTTGGCGCGAGCGGCCTCTTCGAGGACCTTCTGCACTTCCATCAGTTTTTCTTTTTCCAGGCCAGTGTTGTAGTGACCCGACTGCGGACAATATTTGCAATCTTCCGGGCAGGCGCCGGTTTTGATCGACAGCAGGGTCGATACCTGAACGCGGTTGGCGTCGAAATGCGCGCGGTGCACCGTCTGCGCCTGGAACAGCAGGTCATTGAAGGGTTGAACGAAGAGTGCTTTGACTTCGGCCAAAGTCCAGTCATGACGCAGGGTTGCAGTGGTGCTGGCGCTCATGGGCGTTTCCTTTGATTTATGCTGGGCATGCGACTGGAGAACGGAATACCCACAGGCGCAACACGGATGTTCGGCATATTTAAGGAAGAGCGATGCGCTGTCAACCACACAACAAAGCACAGGTTTACATCTGGTTAAAAAACACACAGATTTGCTTACTCTGTAGCGAACCCGCCGATGGTTCCGCCCCCATCTGCATGGCCTGCGAAACCGACCTGCCGTGGCTCGGCGACCATTGCCAAAGCTGCGCCTTGCCATTGCCCGCGGCAGGCCTGACCTGCGGCCAATGTCTGGCGCAACCGCCGGCGTTCGAACAGGTCATCGCCCCCTGGACTTACAACTTTCCGATAGACAGCTTGATTACCCGCTTCAAACACAGCGCGAAATGGCCGTTTGGCCACCTGCTCGGCGAACTTCTCGCCCAAGCCCTGCAACATCACTTCGAAGATGATCTACCGCGAGCCGATTTTTTGCTGCCAGTGCCACTGGCTACACGTCGACTGCGTCAACGGGGATTCAATCAGGCTGCGATGCTGGCGCGCTGGCTTGGTAAAAGTCTGGAAATCCCCTGCGATGAGCGGTCATTAGTGAGGACCCAAGACACCGGCGCGCAACAAAACCTCAACGCCGAAGCGCGCAAAAAGAATCTGCGCAACGCCTTCGCCCTCACGCCCGAAGCCTCGTTCAAGGGACGGCATTTGGCGCTAGTGGATGATGTGCTGACCACCGGCGCCACAGCGCAGGCTCTGGCCCAGCTATTGATGGACGCCGGTGCCGCACGGGTCGACGTTTATTGCCTGGCACGTACACCCAAACCCGGAGACACAGCCTGACCCGGATTTATGGCGTGACTTGACTCCCAGCCTCTCAGCAGCCAACGTCCTTGCCACCGTCACAGCCCAAAGCGCCTCGCCATGTCCTTGCCTTCATTGTTGTCCCAACACATTGTTCGCCGCCCGCAACGCATTGCGTTGCTGCAACACATTGCCGAGCAGGGGTCGATCACCCGCGCCGCAAAAAGCGCGGGGCTGAGCTACAAGGCCGCTTGGGATGCCATTGATGAGCTGAACAACCTCGCGCAAAAACCGTTGGTGGAGCGCAGTGTCGGTGGCAAGGGCGGTGGTGGCGCCAAATTGTCCAGCGAAGGCGAGCGCGTATTGCGCCTGTATCAGAAGTTGCAGGCCTTGCAGGCTCAGGTGCTGGAAGCGGCTGAAGACGCCAGCGATCTGGATTTGCTTGGACGCTTGATGTTGCGCACCAGCGCACGCAACCAATTGCACGGCAAAGTTGCAGCGATCGAACCCCAGGGGCGCAACGACCTGATTCGCCTGGAGATGGCCGAAAACCTGATCGTCGAAGCGCAAATCACCCACGACAGCACCGAGCGACTGGACCTGCAAGTCGGCACCGAAGTGGTGGCCCTGATCAAGGCTGGTTGGCTCGACTTGATGGCCAGCGACGCCCCCGCAACCCCGGGAAACAATTGCCTGATCGGCACCATCGAGCAAATCCTCGACGCCGAAGACGGCCCCAGCGAAGTGCGCATTACTTTGCCGAACGGTTTGACCCTGTGCGCCTTGGCCGAACCTTGGCACTTGCAATCCCTGGGGCTGACCTGCGGCAAACCCGTGCGGGTCGAATTTTCGCCGTCGCAGGTCTTGCTGGGCACTCCGCTGTAAACGCGCTGCAACAAAACCTTCATTTCTCGCCATTAAGGTGACTGCACAAATCGCAGGGAGCCTGAAATGAGCCTATTAGAAGAAAACCAGTCGACCGACCTCGAACAGATGGTCGGCCTCAGCCGTCGCGGCTTTATCAGCGCGGGTGCCCTGTGCGGCGCCGCGATGTTTTTTGGCGGCAACCTCTTGAGCCGCAGCGTGCTGGCCGCCAGTGTCAGCGCTGGCAACAGCACACTGCTGGGCTTTGAGAGCATTCCCGCCGCCACCGCCGACAGCATCAGCCTGCCGCCGGGTTACAAGTCTTCAGTGCTGATCAGCTGGGGTCAGCCCCTGCACAAAAACGGCCCGGCGTTCGACCCGAGCGGCAACGGCAGTGCCGAGCAGCAGGAAGTCCAGTTCGGCGACCACAACGACGGCATGAGCCTGTTCGCCTTTCCCGGTGACAACGATCGCGCGCTGATGGCGATCAACAACGAATACACCAATTACCGTTACCTCTTCCCCCACGCCGGCATGCCGCAATCCTCTGAAGACGTGCGCAAAGCCCTGGCCAGCGAAGGCGTGTCGGTGATTGAAGTGCAACGCAAGAAGGGCCACTGGCAGTTCGTTCAGGACTCGCGCTACAACCGGCGCATCCACGGCAATTCGCCCATTAACGTGAGTGGCCCGGCTGCCGGACACGCCTTGCTGAAAACCAGCGCCGATCCACAGGGCAAAACCGTCCTCGGCACGTTCCAGAACTGCGCCAACGGCATGACCCCGTGGGGGACTTATCTGACTTGCGAAGAAAACTTCACCGACTGCTTTGGCAGCAGCAATGCCGAACAGAAGTTCGATGCCGCACAAAAGCGCTACGGCGCGGTGGTCACTAGTAAAGAGATTAATTGGCATCAACACGATCCGCGTTTCGACCTGGCCAAGAATCCCAACGAACTCAACCGCCACGGCTGGGTGGTAGAGATCGACCCGTTCGACCCGAAATCGACACCGGTCAAGCGCACTGCGCTGGGCCGTTTCAAACATGAAAACGCGGCACTGGCGCAAACCCGCGATGGCCATGCCGTGGTGTACATGGGCGACGACGAGCGCGGCGAATTCATCTACAAGTTCGTCAGCCGCGACAAGATCAACCACAAGAGCCCCAAGGCCAATCGTGACTTGCTCGACCATGGCACTTTGTACGTGGCGCGGTTCGACGCCGGTGACAGCAATGCCGATCACCCCAAAGGCCAGGGCGAATGGATCGAACTGACCCACGGCAAAAACGGCATCGACGCCAGCAGCGGTTTTGCCGATCAAGCCGAAGTGCTGATCAATGTGAGGCTGGCTGCCAGCGTGGTGAAAGCCACGCGCATGGATCGCCCGGAATGGATCGTGGTCAGCCCCAAGGATGGCCAGGTCTACTGCACGCTGACCAACAACGCCAAACGCGGCGAAGACGGGCAACCGGTGGGCGGGCCGAACCCGCGGGAGAAAAACGTCTACGGGCAAATCCTGCGCTGGCGCACCGACCGCGACGATCACGGGTCGAAAACATTTGGCTGGGATCTGTTTGTGGTGGCCGGCAACCCGCAAGTGCATGCCGGCACACCGAAGGGCGGTTCTTCCAACATCACCCCGCAAAACATGTTCAACAGCCCGGACGGGCTGGCGTTCGATAATGCCGGGCGGTTGTGGATTCAAACCGACGGCGATGCCAGCAATGCCGGAGACTTCGCCGGCATGGGCAACAACCAGATGCTGTGCGCCGACCCGGTGACCGGGGAAATCCGCCGTTTCATGGTCGGCCCGATTGGTTGCGAGGTGACGGGGATCAGTTTCTCACCGGACCAGAAAACCTTGTTTATCGGGATTCAGCACCCGGGTGAATTCGGTGGCTCGACCTTCCCCGAGCACTTGCCCAATGGCAAACCGCGGTCTTCGGTGATGGCGATTACCCGCGAGGATGGCGGGATTATCGGCGCCTGATCAGGCCTCATCGCGAGCAAGCTCGCTCCCACAGGATTGGCGCGATTTCAAAACCGACGCATGACCTGTGGGAGCGGGCTTGCCCGCGATGGCGTCAGCACAGTCACACCACCCAACTGCGTCCGTCTGCGCTACCATGCCTGGCCGGACGCAGCAGCCTGCTGCGCGCAGGAGTCAGCATGGCCCACCCGTTTGAAACCCTCACCCCAGACCTCGTGCTCGATGCCGTCGAAAGCATCGGCTTCTTGAGCGACGCGCGCATTCTGGCGCTCAACAGCTATGAGAACCGCGTGTATCAGGTCGGCATCGAAGACTCCGAACCGCTGATCGCCAAGTTCTACCGCCCACAGCGCTGGACCAACGAAGCGATTCTGGAAGAACACCAGTTCACCTTCGAACTCGCCGGGGTCGATGTCCCCGTGGTTGCGCCGATGATCCACAACGGTGAAACCCTGCACGAACACAACGGCTTTCGCTTCACCCTGTTCCCTCGCCGTGGCGGCCGGGCGCCGGAGCCGGGCAATCTCGATCAACTGTATCGCCTGGGGCAACTGCTCGGGCGCCTGCACGCCGTGGGCTCGACCAAGCCGTTCGAACATCGCGAAGCCTTGGCGGTGCAGAATTTCGGCCATGACTCGCTGACAACCTTGCTCGAAGGCAACTTCATTCCCCGCAGCTTGCTTCCGGCCTACGAGTCCGTCGCCCGCGATCTGCTCAAGCGCGTGGAAGATGCCTACAGCAATACGCCGCACCAGAACATCCGCATGCACGGCGATTGCCACCCCGGCAACATGATGTGCCGCGACGAGATGTTCCATATCGTCGACCTCGACGACTGTCGCATGGGCCCGGCGGTACAGGACATCTGGATGATGCTGGCGGGCGACCGTCAGGACTGCCTGGGGCAGTTGTCGGAACTGATGGACGGCTACAACGAGTTCCATGACTTCAACCCACGTGAACTGGCGCTGATCGAACCGCTGCGTGCCCTGCGCCTGATGCACTACAGCGCCTGGCTCGCCCGCCGCTGGGATGACCCAGCCTTCCCGCGCAGCTTTCCTTGGTTCGGCACCGAGCGCTATTGGGGCGATCAGGTGTTGGCGTTGCGTGAACAGTTGGCGGCACTGAATGAAGAACCGCTGAAACTTTTTTAATTCAAGATCAAAAGATCGCAGCCTTCGGCAGCTCCTACAGTGGAAATGTGTACACCCTGTAGGAGCTGCCGAAGGCTGCGATCTTTTTTCTGACACGACACATCTATACAACCACCTTACAATCCCTTCTTTGTTAGCTGCCTAAGCAAGGATTCTGCATGCAAGCCGCCAACCCGCGTCGCGGGTACATACTGGGCCTGAGTGCCTACATCATCTGGGGTCTTTTCCCGATCTACTTCAAAGCCATCGCCAACGTGCCTGCCGTGGAGATCATCATTCACCGCGTGCTGTGGTCGGCGCTATTCGGTGCCCTGTTGCTGCTGGTCTGGAAGCACCCGGGGTGGTGGCGCGAGCTGCGCGAAAATCCGAAGCGCCTGGCGATCCTGGCCCTGAGCGGCACCTTGATCGCCGCCAACTGGCTGACCTATGTCTGGTCGGTGAACAACGGGCGCATGCTCGAAGCCAGTCTCGGTTACTACATCAACCCGCTGGTCAACGTGTTGCTGGGGATGCTGATGCTCGGTGAGCGTCTGCGCCGCATGCAATGGATTGCGGTAGGCCTGGCAGGCGTCGGCGTGGCCCAGCAGGTGTGGCAAGTGGGCAGTTTGCCGTGGGTGTCGCTGGTGCTGGCGCTGACCTTCGGTTTCTACGGGCTGATTCGCAAGCAGGCGCCGGTCAAGGCGTTGCCGGGGTTAGTGGTGGAAACCTGGATGTTGGTGCCGATCGCCATCGCCTGGTTGCTGTTTAATTCGACGGCAGCAAGCGCTCAACCTGAGTTCTGGACCACCTCCGAGGCTTGGTGGCTGGTAGCCGCAGGTCCGGTCACGCTGGTGCCCCTGGTGTGTTTCAACGCCGCCGCGCGGCATTTGCCCTACACGACGCTGGGATTCCTCCAGTACCTGGCCCCGACGTTGGTGCTGTTGCAGGCCGTGCTGCTGTTTGGCGAACACTTGTCGTCCAGCACATTGGTGGCCTTCATATTCATCTGGGCCGGTTTGGCGGTGTATAGCGTTGATGCGTGGCTCAGCCTGCGTCGACGCAGCTGATCAAAAAACGCTCAAAGTCCTGCAGGCCACGTTTTACGTGGCCTGCATCGTTCCTTCCCAAGGTTATCCACAGCGTGATCCCCGCCGTTTGTGCGCAAGTGACTGAAACTGCTGGTTTTTTGATCAAATCCTGAAAAGCCCCGGCCGGCGTGGCCTGGCGGGCAGTTTCTACAGGTTATCCACAAGCAGGTGCACGTTAAACTTGGATAACCCGATCAAGTTTCACTGCGCAGCACCAATTCCACCATCAGATCGTCCGCCAGGGTTTCCAGACGTGATTGCAGCACGTCCAGAGAAAGGGTCAGTGGCACCGCCAGAATGGCCTCGGCGTGGAACAACGGCTCGCTGCTCATCGGCGCCGGGCGAACTTCAGTGACCAGTCTTTCAAGGTTGACGCCCTGCTCGCTCAACAAGCGGGTGATGTCACGCACGATGCCGGGGCGATCGTTGCCCACCAGTTCCATGGCGATGGGTTTCCAGGTGCAGGACTGCTCGATGCCGCTTTCGGCAATCAATACGCGAATGCCGTGGGCCGACAACCCTTGCAAGGCATCGACCAGTGAATCGTAGGCTTCCGCCGGCACCCCCACCCGAAGAATCCCGGCGAACTGCCCGGCCATGCGCGACATGCGGCTTTCCAGCCAGTTGCCCCCCTGCTCGGCAATGCATTGGGCGATGCGCTCGACCTGCCCTGGCTTGTCCGGTGCGAAAACGGTGAGTACGAGGTGGTCCATGGCGCAGTCCTCTTTTGTTATTGAAAGAGAAGTATAGGCAAGGGTGATTGCTGCGCTGAATCGGCTGACGCCATCGCTGGCAAGCCAGCTCCTAGAGGGATTACGCAGCCCCTGCAGGCGCTGGCTTGCCAGCGGTCCGGTGCAGCGCCGGCCAGCAGCAAACAACAAATCGTGTACAACTTTTTATATTTAACTGGAACAATCTCATAGTTTTTTGAGAACATCCCGATCCCCGACGTGACTGCAATGCGTCACGGGGTCGCAGAACGACGTAATTAGTCTAATTTTCACAAGCGCAATTCATCATGTAGTATGCCGCAGCGCGCACTACATAACGTTGGATCGATGTCTGCCACAGGCGCAGTCGCATCCCTGAAAGCCCCGTCAGCAAGGCCCTCAAGCCGTTGATTGGTCACCACCCAGCCGTCAGAAATGGCATGTACTGGTCGCAGGGTTTGTGGTTTAAATGGCCAGAGGCTTCATTGTTAAATTGAAGAGCTGAAAAGCGAAATAGCTGAGCAGAGTGAGGCAAGCAATGACTGAACACGTTCAAGTCGGTGGCCTGCAGGTCGCCAAAGTCCTGTTCGACTTCGTGAACAACGAAGCCATTCCCGGTACCGGCCTCACCGCCGATAAGTTCTGGGCCGGTGCCGACAAGGTCATTCATGACCTGGCACCGAAGAACAAAGCCCTACTCGCCAAACGCGATGATTTCCAGGCTCGTATCGATGCCTGGCACCAGGAGCGTACAGGTCAGGCGCACGACGCTGTGGCCTATAAAGCCTTCCTGCAAGACATCGGTTATCTGCTGCCAGAAGCGGCCGATTTCCAGGCAACGACGCAAAACGTCGATGAAGAAATCGCCCGCATGGCCGGTCCACAGCTGGTGGTGCCGGTGATGAATGCCCGCTTCGCTCTCAATGCTTCGAACGCCCGCTGGGGTTCGCTGTACGACGCGCTCTACGGCACCGACGCCATCAGCGAAGCTGACGGCGCGGAAAAAGGCAAAGGCTACAACAAGGTACGCGGCGACAAGGTCATCGCCTTCGCCCGCGCCTTCCTCGACGAAGCGGCGCCATTGGCGGCCGGCTCCCACGTCGATTCCACCAGCTACAAAATCGTCGACGGCAAACTGGTGGTCGCCCTTAAAGGCGGCAGCAACAGCGGCCTGCGCAACGATGCGCAACTGATCGGCTTCCAGGGCGAAGCTTCGGCACCGACCGCGATCCTGCTGAAAAACAACGGCCTGCATTTCGAAATCCAGGTCGATGCCAGCACCCCGGTCGGCCAGACCGACGCAGCCGGCGTCAAAGACATCCTGATGGAAGCCGCACTGACCACCATCATGGACTGCGAAGACTCCGTCGCCGCCGTCGATGCCGATGACAAAGTGGTGATCTACCGCAACTGGCTCGGCCTGATGAAGGGCGATCTGTCGGAAGAAGTGGCCAAGGGTGGCAAGACGTTTACCCGCACCATGAACGCCGACCGCGCCTACACCGGCGTCGACGGTAACGCGGTAAACCTGCACGGTCGTTCGCTGTTGTTTGTGCGCAACGTCGGTCACCTGATGACCATCGATGCGATCCTCGACAAAGACGGTAACGAAGTGCCGGAAGGCATTCTCGATGGCCTGGTGACTTGCCTGGCATCGATGCACAACCTGAACGGCAACACCTCGCGCAAAAACACCCGCACCGGCTCCATCTACATCGTGAAGCCGAAGATGCACGGGCCTGAAGAAGCGGCGTTCACCAACGAACTGTTCGGTCGCATCGAAGACGTGCTGGGCCTTCCGCGCAACACCCTCAAAGTCGGGATCATGGACGAGGAGCGCCGTACCACGGTCAACCTCAAGGCCTGCATCAAGGCTGCCAGCGAGCGCGTGGTGTTCATCAACACCGGTTTCCTCGACCGCACGGGCGACGAAATCCACACCTCCATGGAAGCCGGCCCGATGGTGCGCAAGGCCGACATGAAGGCGGAAAAATGGATCGGCGCCTACGAGAACTCCAACGTCGATATCGGCTTGAGCACCGGCCTGCAAGGTCGCGCACAAATCGGTAAAGGCATGTGGGCCATGCCCGACCTGATGGCGGCGATGCTCGAACAGAAAATCGCTCACCCACTGGCCGGTGCCAACACCGCTTGGGTACCTTCGCCAACCGCCGCTGCCCTGCACGCGCTGCACTACCACAAGGTTGATGTGTTTGCCCGTCAGGCCGAACTGGCCAAACGTGCGCACGCCTCGGTGGACGACATCCTGACCATTCCGCTGGCGGTGAACCCGCAATGGACCGCCGAACAGATCAAGAACGAACTGGACAACAATTCCCAGGGCATTCTTGGTTATGTGGTGCGCTGGATCGACCAGGGCGTTGGTTGCTCGAAAGTGCCGGACATCAACGATGTCGGCCTGATGGAAGACCGTGCGACGCTGCGTATTTCCAGCCAGCACATCGCCAACTGGCTGCGTCATGGCATCGTCACCGAAGAGCAAGTGATGGAAAGCCTCAAGCGCATGGCGCCGGTGGTTGACCGTCAGAACGCCGGTGACGCGCTGTACCGCCCACTGGCCCCGAACTTCGACAGCAACATCGCCTTCCAGGCAGCAGTCGAACTGGTGGTCGAAGGCACCAAGCAGCCGAACGGCTACACCGAGCCGGTCCTGCACCGTCGTCGTCGCGAGTTCAAGGCTGCCAACGGCCTGTAACAGAGCGTTTACGCCGGACATGAAAAAGCCCCGACTCGAAAGAGCCGGGGCTTTTTATTACGTGAAGATCAAAAGATCGCAGCCTTCGGCAGCTCCTACATGGGATTTGCGTTTCCCTGTAGGAGCTGCCGAAGGCTGCGATCTTTCTGGCGGCTTACAAATCCATCCCCAACTCATGCCTGACCAGCCCCAGCAACTTGCCGGTATCGATAGGCTTGAGCAGAAAATCCACCACGCTCAAATGCATCGCGGCAATGGCGTCTTTTACGTCGGCATCGCCCGAGACAATGATGATTGGCATCGCCGCCCGCACCGACTCGCGGACTTGGCGGATCAGGTCCAGGCCATCGACATGTCCCATTCGCAGATCGGTAATCACCAGGCCGATCGAAGGTTTCTCTTCCAACATTTTGAGTGCAGTTTCGCCACTGGCCGCTGTCATGCAGCGAATACCGTCCAGCGCCAGAATCTCCGACAGTAACTCTCGGGCGTCCTTGTCGTCGTCGACGATCAGCACCCGCTGCGGCGGCAGTTCGGGTTCCTGCATGACAGCACTCAGCGCTTCGCGCTCGGCGTCACTCAAAATATCGTGGTCGGACATGGCGTTCTCTACATGTTCAAGTCAGTTCCCTAGCACAGTGGTGAGACATCGCTAAGCAGACCTTCAATGTGCACTTCGTCGGATATTTTTCCAAGAGGCAAATGGAGAGGTTTTTCTCACGTTTGCGTAAGGGATTTCTGACAATACATCACGTTTACGGCCTACCTAGACTTACGTCCAATGGGCACCCCGGCCGCAGGGGTCGACCATGGTTGAGTCACCCGACAACAACAACTCCAAAAAAGACTGCGGTAATGGTTATGAGTAAAGCGGACGCCTTCACACAGGCAGGGAAAACCGCGGTGTTGCAGAACATCCAGGGCACTTTGCAATTCCTTCAGCGATTCCCGCCTTTCAATCAGATGGAACACGCCCATCTGGCGTACCTGGTTGAGCAATGTCAGCTGCGTTTTTATGCGCCCGGTGAGAGCATCATCAAGCCCACCGATGGCCCGGTTGAACACTTCTACATCGTCAAGCAAGGCCGGGTCGTGGGTGAGCGTCCTCATTCGGCCAAGGGCGGTACGGAAACCACTTTCGAGATCACCACCGGCGAGTGTTTTCCGCTCGCCGCATTGTTGGGTGAACGTGCGACGCGCACGGAACACCTGGCGGCCGAAGACACCTTTTGCCTACAACTGAACAAGCTCGCGTTCATCAAGCTCTTCGCCATTTCCGGCATCTTTCGCGACTTTGCCCTACGCGGCGTAAGCAGCCTGCTGGATCAGGTCAATCAACAGGTCCAGCAAAAAGCCGTGGAAACCCTCGGCACCCAGTACTCGCTCAATACTCGCCTGGGCGAATTGGCCATGCGCCATCCGGTCATGTGCGGTCCGAGCACGCCCCTGCGTGAAGCCGTGACGCTGATGCACGAGCAGCAAGTGGGCAGCATTGTGGTGGTCGATGAACACCAGGCGCCGTTGGGGATTTTCACCCTGCGCGACCTGCGGCACGTGGTGGCCAATGCCGCCGGAGATTTTGCCGAAGCCATCGAACGACACATGACCCCCTCGCCGTTTTACCTGACACCGGACCACAGCGCTTTCGACGCTGCGATTGCCATGACCGAGCGGCATATCGCCCACGTCTGTCTGGTCAAGGATCAACGCCTGTGTGGCGTGGTGTCCGAGCGCGATCTGTTTTCACTGCAACGGGTCGACCTGGTGCACCTGGCGCGGACCATCCGCAATGCGCCGCGCGTGGAGAACCTGGTGGCCATCCGTGGCGAGATCGGCCAACTCGTCGAACGCATGCTTGCCCATGGCGCGTCCTCGACGCAGATCACTCACATCATCACCCTGCTCAACGACCACACCGTGTGCCGGGTGATTGAACTGACTCTCGCCGAGAAGGGTGATCCTGGTGTGGCGTTCAGCTGGCTGTGTTTCGGCAGCGAAGGACGACGCGAGCAAACGCTGCACACCGACCAGGACAACGGCATTCTGTTCGAGGCGCGGGACGCGGCCCATGCCGCCGAGATTCGCGGCAAGTTGCTGCCCATCGCCCATCAGATCAACCTCAGCCTGGCGTTATGTGGCTTCACGCTGTGCAAGGGCAACATCATGGCCGGCAACCCCGAGCTGTGTTTGTCCCGTATTGAATGGGCACGTCGTTTTGCCGCATTTATCCGCGAAGCGACGCCGGAGAATCTGCTGGGTTCGAGCATCTATTTCGACCTGCGCGTGGTCTGGGGCAGCGAGCAAGGGTGCGAGCAGTTGCGTCGCGGGATTCTCGACCAGGTCGCCGACAACCGTTTGTTCCAGCGCATGCTGGCCGAAAACGCGTTGCGCAATCGCCCGCCCGTAGGACGTTTCCGCGAGTTTGTCCTGGCGCGTAAAAATGGCGAGAAAGCCACGCTGGACCTGAAGATCCAGGGCCTGACGCCCTTCGTCGACGGCGCACGGTTACTGGCCCTGGCCCATGGCATCGAAACCAACAACACCCTGGAGCGTTTTCGCCAACTGGTGGACAAAGAGATCATCGAGCCTCTGGACGGTGCGGCGTACGAAGAGGCCTATCACTTCATCCAGCAAACCCGCATGCAACAGCATCAACTGCAAACCCGCGAGAATTTGCCTTACTCCAACCGCGTCGACCCGGACAGCCTGAATCATCTGGACCGGCGAATCCTGCGTGAATCCCTGCGCCAGGCACAACGCCTGCAAAGCAGTCTGGCCCTGCGGTATCAGCTATGAGTCTGTTTTCATGGCTGCGTCCGGCCGGTCCGAGCCTGTCCGGTGAACTGCAACAGCGCCTGCAACATTTGCCTGCGGCGGGCACGTTGAGCGAGTGCAGCCTGCGCGAACAACGCTGGGTGGTGCTCGACCTGGAAACCACTGGGCTGAACCTGAACAAGGATCGGGTGTTGTCCATCGGCGCGGTGGTGATCGAGGACGGCGCGATCGACTTCAGCCAGCAGTTCGAACGCACCCTGCAATGCGCCGACGCCAAACTCGGACCCAGCGTGTTGATTCACGGCCTCGGCCCCAGCGCCATCGCCGCCGGCAGCGATCCGGCCCAGGCGCTGCTCGATTTCATGGAGTTCGTCGGCGACAGTCCGTTGCTGGCCTTTCATGCGCCCTTCGATCAGCACATGCTCGGCCGCGCACTGAAAGAGCATCTGGGCTACAAGTTGCAGCACAGCTTTATGGATGTGGCGGACATTGCCCCGCTGGTCTGTCCACAAGCGCACATTCGCGAGGCCGGGTTGGACGAGTGGATCGACTGGTTCAAGCTGGAAGTGTTCGAGCGCCATAACGCCAGTGCCGATGCATTGGCCACGGCCGAACTGGCGTTGATCCTGTTCAGCCGAGCCCGACAGCAGCAGATTCACAGCCCGCTGAATTTGCAGCAGCGGTTGAATCAGTGGAAGCGGCGCCAGCAGACGCCTTCCTTCTAATAGCGATGATGCCTACGTAGGAGCTGCCGAAGGCTGCGATCTTTGGATCTTGAAAACCAAAGTCAAAAGATCGCAGCCTTCGGCAGCTCCTACAGGGTTTTGTGCCAAGTCAAAACACCCGACCAACGCCAATTGCTTTACCTCCCTCGCCTCTGACACAATCGCGAACTATTCTCGTTAGTTAACACTTCCCAAACGGTGATGCTGCGTGTCGTCAGTCCCAAGCCCTCAAAGTGAGCTCGTCGGTGCGCTTTATCGCGACCATCGCGGTTGGCTATTGAATTGGCTACGTCGCAACGTCGCTTGCCCGCAGCGGGCCGAGGACTTGAGCCAGGACACGTTCGTGCGCTTGCTGGGCCGTGAAGAACTCAAGGAGCCGCGCGAGCCCCGGGCCTTTCTGGTGGCGATTGCCAAGGGCCTGCTGTTTGATTACTTCCGCCGCGCTGCGCTTGAACAGGCTTACCTCACCGAACTGATGCTGCTTCCCGAAGCCGAGCAACCGTCGGTGGAAGAACAGCAAATGATCCTCGAAGATCTGAAAAACATCGACCGCCTGCTCGGCAAGCTCTCAAGCAAAGCGCGGGCGGCGTTTCTCTACAACCGTCTCGATGGCCTTGGCCACGCGGAAATTGCCGAACAGCTCGGTGTATCGGTGCCGCGCGTGCGCCAGTACCTGGCCCAAGGCGTCCGCCAGTGCTACATCGCGTTGTACGGTGAGCCGACATGAGTCCGCTCAGTTCCAAGCCGGTGTCGGCACAAGTGCTCGACGCCGCCATTGCCTGGCAATTGTCGCTCGACTCCGGCAACCCGGTGGAGCGCGAAGAGTTCGCCAAATGGCACGCGGCCCACGAAGAGCACGCCCGCGCCTGGCGTCAGCTGGGCATGCTCGACCAACGCTTCAGCGTCGCCAGCGGCCCGGCCCGTACAGCCTTGCTG
This sequence comes from Pseudomonas azerbaijanoccidentalis, assembly GCF_019145495.1. Taxonomy (GTDB): domain Bacteria; phylum Pseudomonadota; class Gammaproteobacteria; order Pseudomonadales; family Pseudomonadaceae; genus Aquipseudomonas; species Aquipseudomonas azerbaijanoccidentalis. The sequence continues at coordinate 104,589 of NZ_JAHSTU010000004.1, forward strand.
CAATCGCGAGAAAGCATTCGTCGCCGAGTGCGCAAGCTCGGCAGCGGCGTGGCCAGCGTCGTTGCGGTGCTCGGCTTGGCGCTGTTTGCCGGTGAGCGTTACCTGCCGGTCGACTACTGGTTGGCCGACCAACGCACTGCCACTGGCGAACAGCGCAGCATTCGACTGGCCGACGGCACGTTGATCAACCTCAACACCCACAGCGCGGTGGACGTGCGCTTCGATGCAAAGCAGCGCCTGGTGATCCTGCAGGAAGGGGAAATTCTCGTCGAAACCGGTCATGGCGATGCCCGGCCCTTTATCGTCGAAACTCGCGAAGGCAGCATGCGGGCCTTGGGTACGCGTTTCCTGGTCAAGCGCGAAGAAGAAGGTACGCGTCTGAGCGTTTTGAAATCGGCGGTGGCGGCCCATCCGCAATCGAACACCGACGAACAGATTCTGAGTGAAGGCCAGCAAGTGCTGATCCGCAATGACGGCCTGGGGCCGGTGGCGGCGCTCAATCTCGGCGCGGATGCCTGGACCCGCGGCATGCTGGTGGTGGACAACGCGCGGCTGGAGGATCTGGTGCACGAACTCGGGCGCTATCGGCGCGGGCATCTGGGCGTGGCACCGCAAGTGGCGGACCTGCGGATCACCGGCAGTTTCCCGTTGCATGACACCGACCTGGCCCTGAATGCGCTGCTTCCGACTTTGCCGGTGCAGATTGAACAGCACACCCAATGGTGGGTAACGGTGGCGGCCAAGAGCGATGCCAAGCCCTGACGCGGTGTCGAGTGTCTGCTCGCGATCAGGCTTCAACCTCGCTACGAATTGCTGAATCTAAATTATTTTCATCCAGCCCTATCACTTTTCGAGTTTCGTTCGGCACCTAGGCAATTGAGAAGTATTCCCTTTCAGGAGCCGCTGTATGTCCCGTTCGCTAGACACCTTGTTGCGCCCCAGTTTGCTGGCGGTTGCCATTGCTCTTTGCACCCCTTTGGCCAGCAGCCAACTGATCGCCGCTGAACAGGCATCCAGCGTTCGCGCTTACAACCTGCCGGCCGCGCCATTGGCCAGCACCTTGAACCAGATCGCCAGCCAGGCCGGCATCGCGCTGTCGCTGAACCCATCGTTGGCTGCGGGCAAGACCTCGGCCCCGGTCAACGGCCAGTTCGATGCCGACAGCGCTTTGCGTGAAGCGTTGCGGGGGACTGGGTTGCAACTGGAACAAAGCGCTACCGGCAGCTACACCTTGGTGGCGGTGCCTGAAGGCGCTATGGCTTTGCCAGCAACCAGCGTGATTGGCGTGGAAGCAGACCCTGAAAGCGCCTGGGGCCCGGTGCAAGGCTATCTGGCCAAACGCACCGCAGCCGGCACCAAGACCGATACCGCGCTGGTTGAAGTACCCCGTTCGATTTCCGTGGCAACCCGAGAGCAGATGGACGACCGCAACGTGCACAGCCTCGACGATGCCGTGCGCTACATGCCCGGCATCACTGCCAGCAGCTATGGCAGCGACACCCGCGCCGACTGGTTGCGCGTGCGTGGCTTTGAACCCACCCAGTTCCTCGATGGCCTGCCACTGCCAAAAGGTGTGTACGCCAACCCGAAACAGGAAACCTGGAACCTCGACCGCCTTGCACTGCTGCGCGGTCCGGCCTCATCGATCTATGGCCAGACCCCACCGGGTGGCCTGCTGGACATGGTCAGCCGCCGTCCCAGCGCTGAGTCGAGCAACGAAATCCAACTGCAATACGGCAGCGACAATCATCGTCAGATCAACTTCGCCAGCACCGGCAAGATCGACGATGAAGGCCAGTTCCTCTATGGCCTGAGTGGCGTAGTGCGCGACAGCGGCACCCAGATCGACCACGTCGACAACAAGCGCTACAACATCGCGCCAAGCCTGACCTGGAACATCGACGAAGACACCAAATTCACCCTGCTCACGCAATTCACCCGTGATGATACCGGCATCACCAGCCAGTTCCTGCCGGTCCAGGGCACCAAGATCAACATGCCGTTCGGCGATGTTTCCCACCACAAGAACCTGGGCGATCCGGACTGGGAATACTACGACCGCACCTATTACGCACTGGGCTATGCGTTCGAACATCGCCTCAACGATGTCTGGCAGTTCCGTCAGAACCTGCGCTACACCAAGTCTGATTTGTCCTTTCAGGGCATCACCGTCGGCGCCTACCCGTTCACCCAAGTCGACAACGACGGCAACGTTGGCCGCTCGACCACCAGCGTCGACGAAGACATCAGCCAGTTCGCCGTGGACAACAACTTCCAGGCCGACTTCGCCACCGGCGATGTCAGTCACACCCTGCTGCTCGGTCTCGATCATCAACGCAGCAACACCAACTACACCTCGATCTTCGGCAGTGCCCCAGCGACCAACGTGAACAACCCGGTGCGGGGCGTGGAAATCGTGCGCCCACCACGCTCCAGTGCGTTCTACGACTACGATCAGAAAACCTATCAGACCGGCCTCTACGTCCAGGACCAGATGGCCCTCGACCAATGGCGCCTGACACTCGGCGGGCGTGAGGACTGGGTCCACACCAGCACCAAATTCTTCAACAAGGGTGATGCGACCAACACTGAGCGCGACAGCAACTTCAGCGGTAACGCAGCGATCAGTTACGTGTTCGACAACGGTTTCGTGCCGTACCTGTCGTACGCCGAGTCGTTCCAGCCAACCAGCAACGCCACCGCCTCGCCAACCGATTCGTTCAAACCGACCGAAGGCGAGCAATGGGAACTGGGTATCAAGTACCAGCCTCCGGGCAGCGATACCTTGCTGACCGCGGCGATCTACAACCTGACCCAGAAAAACGTCTCGGTCACCACCACCAACTCGGACAACGTTTCGATCACCAGCCAGACCGGTGAAGTGAAAGTCAAAGGCCTGGAGTTGGAAGCGGTTTCCGACGTGACCGAGAACCTCAAGGTCATCGCCGCGTACACCCTGGCCAAATCTGAAGTTCAAGACGGCGCCTTCAAGGGCAATCGCCTGCAACTGATGCCTAACCAGCAAGCATCGCTGTGGACCGATTACACTTGGCACAACGGCGTTCTCGACGGTTTCGGTATCGGCGGCGGTGTTCGCTATACCGGCAATACTTACGGCGACCAGGCCAACACCGAACTGGGCAAGGCCGACGCCTATACCGTGTTCGACGCGGCTGTTCACTACGACCTCGGCCGTCTGGACAACAGCTTGAAAGGTGCCTCGCTGGCGCTGAATGCGACCAACCTGTTCGACAAGGACTACATCTCGACTTGCGACAGTTTCTACTGCTACTACGGCGACCAGCGCAGTGTCGTCGCCAGCGCCACTTACAAGTGGTAAAGGCTTGACCACACATGCCCTATGACCAGGCCGTCCTTCGTGGGCGGCTTTGGTTTTTCTGAAGGCTATGAAATGAAAAGTAAAACAATTCGCCGCTGGTCCTTCGTCCACACCTGGTCCAGCCTGATCTGCACCGTGTTTCTGCTGATGCTGGCATTGACCGGCCTGCCGTTGATCTTCCACCACGAGATCGACCACCTGCTAGGCGATGCCGCCGAGTTGAAGGTCATGCCGGCGGACACCCCGCAGCTGAATTTGCAGCAACTTGTACAAGCGGCTGAAAAACATCGGCCCGGTGAAGTCATGCAGTACTTCGGCTTCGAGGAAGACGAGCCCAATGCCGCCATCGCCATCATGGCGGCCACGGCGGGCACCGAGCCGAACTCGTCACACACCTTCATGCTCGACGCCCGCACCGGCGAAGCGCTGGAGATGCCATCGGCCAATGGCGGCTTCATGATGATCATGTTGCGCCTGCACGTGGACATGTTTGCGGGGTTGCCAGGCAAGTTGTTGCTGGCGTTCATGGGTTTGCTGTTCGTGGTCGCGATTGTGTCGGGCACGGTGCTGTACCTGCCGTTCATGCGTCGCTTGAAATTCGCCACGGTGCGCCAGGACAAATCCACTCGCCTGCGCTGGCTCGACCTGCATAACCTGATCGGCGTGGTGACGTTGACCTGGGCGTTGGTGGTGGGCGTGACCGGCGTGATCAGCGCTTGTGCCGACCTGCTGATCGCCGCGTGGCGTAACGACAGCCTGAGCGCGATGGTCGCGCCATACCGCGACGCGCCGCCGCTGACGCAATTGGCACCGGCCACGCGGCTGCTCGACATCGCCAAAGAGGCCGCGCCGGGCATGCAGCCCGACTTCATCGCCTTCCCCGGCACGCGGTTCTCCAGCGAGCACCATTACGCGGTGTTCATGAAAGGCAGCACGCATTTGACTTCGCACCTGCTGACGCCCGTGTTGATCGACGCCAGCACCCTGCAAGTCACCGCCGTGGCCGAACGTCCGTGGTACATGGACGCCATGGGCATGTCGCAGCCGCTGCACTTCGGTGACTACGGCGGTATGCCGATGCAAATTCTGTGGGCGACGCTGGATGTGCTGACCATCATCGTCCTCGGCAGCGGGGTTTACCTTTGGGTGGTGCGGCGCAAGGCCGCCAAACCGGTGCTGGAAAAAGCGGAGCGCGTGGCATGAAGCCTCGGCAGTCAAGTTTCTGGAAGGTGTTTGCCGCGCCCACCGTTATTGCTTTGCTCAGCGCGACAGGGTTGTTTGCCGCGTTGCTGGGCGATGGCTTCTGGGACTCCCTCAGTTGGCTGGGTCTGGGCGTCCCGGCACTTCTTGGCCTGCGCGGCCTCCTACAACGCCGCTGACACCTGTAGGAGCTGCCGAAGGCTGCGATCTTTTGACTCTGGGTTTTCAAATCAAAAGATCGCAGCCTTCGGCAGCTCCTACAGGGTTATCAAAACTCGACGTCATACGACGACCCAACCTCCCCTCCCGTCGATTCACCTCGCAAATTCTCTGACATATTTGTTGACACTTTAACCCTTGCACTTCTATAAAGGCGTACGTTGTACGACAACTTACAACAACGGCAGCACCCACAATAAATCCAAAAAAAGACGGTGAAGTGATGAAAGTCAAAGGTATCCGCTGGTGGATGGTCGGCCTGGTGACGGCCGGCCTGATGGTCAACTACCTGGCTCGCAATACCCTCTCGGTGGCCGCTCCCACCCTGATGAGCGAAATGAACATCAGCACCGAGCAGTATTCGCACATCGTCGTCGCGTGGCAGATTTGCTACGCGCTGATGCAACCGGTGGCGGGCTACATCATCGATGCCATCGGCACCAAAATGGGCTTCGCGATTTTTGCCTTTGCCTGGTCGGTTGCCTGCGCAATGGCGGCCATGGCCAGCGGCTGGCAAGGGCTGGCATTTTTCCGGGGCCTGCTCGGGCTGACGGAGGCGGCGGGCTTGCCGGCCGCGGTCAAGACGTCCACCGAATGGTTCCCGGCCAAAGAGCGCTCGGTGGCCATCGGCTGGTTCAACATCGGTTCGTCGATTGGTGCCGTGCTCGCACCGCCACTGGTGGTCTGGGCGATTTTGCACAGCGGCTGGGAACTGGCGTTCCTGATCGTTGGCGGTCTGGGTGTGGCCTGGACGTTCTTGTGGATGGTGCTCTACAAACACCCGCGCAATCAAAAGCTGCTGGGTGATGAAGAGCGCGAGTACATCCTCAGCGGCCAGGAAGATCACTTCAAAGACCCGGCTACCAAGAAAGGCAGCTGGAAGAAAATCATCGGCAGCCGCAACTTCTACGCCATCGCCAGCGCGCGGATTCTCTCCGAGCCGGCCTGGCAGACGTTCAATGCGTGGATTCCGCTGTACCTGATGACCGAGCGGCACATGAACATCAAAGAGATCGCGATGTTTGCATGGTTGCCGTTCCTCGCTGCTGACCTGGGCTGCGTGCTCGGCGGTTATCTGAGCCCGTTCTTCCACAAGTACTGCAAGGTCTCGCTGTTCACCTCGCGCAAAATGGTCCTGCTGTTCGGCGCGTCCTGCATGATCGGCCCTGCCTGCATCGGCTTGGTCGCCAGCCCGTACACCGCGATTGCGCTGCTGTGCATTGGCGGCTTCGCCCACCAGACCTTGTCCGGCGCGCTGTATGCGATCACCTCGGACTCGTTCGGTAAAAACGAAGTGGCCACCGCCACCGGCATGGGCGGCATGTTCGGTTACCTCGGCGCCGCAGCATTTACTTTAGTGTTTGGCGTGATGGTGACCAAGATCGGCTACAGCCCGCTGTTCGTGGTGCTGGCGATCTTCGACATCATCGCCGCGTTCATCGTCTGGACGGTTGCCCGTGAGCTCAAACCTCAACAGGCCGGCCCAAATCTACAAGCTGCAGTTCCAGCCAGCTAAACCACAATCCCTGTAGGAGCGAGCAGGCTCACTCCTACAGGGGAGTTTGTGGTGTTGAGCTATCGGCTCAACACGCTATGCTGCCCGACATTGCCACCGATCGAGACGTTGCCATGTCCGCCCCGAGCATGACCCTGTTCCACAACACCCTTTCACCCTTCGTTCGTAAAGTCATGGTGCTGCTGCACGAAACCGGTCAACTGGACCGCGTAGCCCTGCAGAACTGCGTGCTCACTCCGGTCGACCCGGACCTGACGCTGATCGACGACAACCCCCTGAGCAAAATCCCCGCCCTGCGCCTGGCCGACGGCAACGTCATTCACGACAGCCGGGTGATCCTCGATTACCTCGACCACCAGCACGTCGGCAACCCACTGATCCCCCGCGAAGGTTCGGCCCGCTGGCGGCGCCTGACCCTGGCCTCGCTGGCCGACGGCATCATGGACGCGGCCGTATTGGTGCGCTACGAAGTCGTCCTGCGCGCTCCGGAAAAACACTGGGATGCGTACCTCGACGGCCAGCGCGACAAAATCCGTCGCGCCCTGGCGTTGCTGGAAAAAGACGCCATCGCCGAGCTGACCAGCCACTTTGACGTGGCCGCGATCAGCGTGGCGTGTGCCTTGGGTTACGTGGACTTGCGCCATCCGGACCTGGACTGGCGCACGGCAAACCCGCAATTGGCGGCGTGGTATTTCGAGGTGAGCCAGCGGCCATCGATGATTGCGACGATGCCCAAGGTTTAAATTTTCGCGGATTGTCCCGGCCTTATCGCGAGCAGGCTCGCTCCCACTTTTGACTGCGATCTCATGTGGGAGGGAGCTTGCTCGCGATGGCACCACAACGAATCTAACGGAAACAATCCGGCAATCAGCATCGCCAATACCCTTCCCTCCCGCTGGTCTTCGCGCAACCCCAGCGACCGGCTCATTGCACCGCTCCAATATCAAACTCCAATGGCTTGGCCGCTTTCTGCCCCACCCCATACCAATCGAGTTTTCGCGTCAGCACCATGAACACGCCGAGCAACCCGAACAGCAGCAGCGAGCCCATCAACAGCGCGTAATCCTCAGCACTCAACAAGCCATAAAGCAGCCCATACAACGCCGCCAATCCCGCCGAAAAACTCAGCCCGTGTCGCACGCTGCGCAGCACGTGACAAACGTAAAACCCGATCAACAACACGCAACCGCTGGCCGACAACAGATACGCCAAGGCAAAGCCGATGTGCTCGGACAACGACAACAACAGCAAATAGAAGAACGCCAGCGCCACCCCCACCAACGCGTACTGCACCGGGTGCACCGCGAGGCTTTTCAGCACTTCAAAAAGGAAGAAACCAGCGAAGGTCAGGACGATGAACAGCAACGCGTATTTGATCGCCCGATCACTTTTCAAATACTGATCCACCGGATCGATAAAGCTCACGCCGAAACTGCGACTGCTCAGCGATTCGCAACCGCCACGGGAGACGCAGCTGTTCAAAATTTCTTGCAGGTTGGTGGAGAAAAACGATGTCTGCCAGTTGGCGGTGAAACCCTGATCGGTGATTTCGCGCTGCGCGGGCAAGTAGTTGCCGATGAAGCTCGGATGCGGCCAGTTGGCACTCAGCGAAACCTTGCTGGTCTTGCCCACCGGCAAGATCTGTAATTGGCCGGTGCCTTGCAGTTTCAAGTCGAAACCGAAGGCCAGTTCAGTGACTTGCTTCGGGTCCACTACCGGCAGGATCACGTGGACGCCCTCGCCCAACCAGCCAACCTGACTGCCGGGAACGAAGTCCAGGCTCTGGCCGTTGAGTTCGAGTTTCAACGCGTTTTCGATGCCGCGAATGTCGCTGATACCGACGGCCAAAAACGGCTGGTCGAATTGGTAATCGGCGAAGTCTTCCTTGATGCCCAGTTGGGCTGGCAGTGAAAAATGCCCGCTGATGCGGTTGTCGGCATGGAACAATCGCGCCTGATAGATGCCCCGCGAGCGCAATTCCGTCTGCACGGCGCCGTCGAGTTCGAAGCGCTCCGGCAGAAAGTACAGGCGCCCGCGCTCCTCGCCGATTTCCTGATATCGCTTGTTGGTTTTTTCGTGGGTTTTCCAGGTGCGCACGACTTTACGATACGGCACCACCATCAGCGGCCCACTCAATTGCTGGCTGTAACTGGAACTGCGGGCGATGTCTTCGAGCACGCCGTCGCGCAGTTGCTGCCGGTCCTGGATTACCCCGTTGATCATCAGCAACGGGATCAGCAACAACAGAATCAGCAGGGCGATCGCCCCTAGTTTGAGGGTAAGGCTGCGGTTCATGGGACTCTCCCTGTTTTCGATGGGGAAAGTCTGATGGGGCCGTGTGGGGGATTTGTGGAGAGAATGTGGAGAGTGTGTGGAGTTCGGAAAAGATCGCAGCCTTCGGCAGCGCCTACTGGGATCGATGTGCACCTGTAGGAGCTGCCGAAGGCTGCGATCTTTAGCGCATTGAAGGCAAACGCAAACTGACCTGCACACCGCCAACTACATTACCGACCGTAAGACTCCCACCATGCAACTTGACCACTTCCTCAACAAAATTAAGCCCAAGCCCAGTGCTTTTGCGCCCACTGTCAGGGCGAGGCAAAGAGTAGAAACGTTCGCTCAAACGCGGCAATGCATAGTCGGGAATCGGCTCGGCCTGGTTGAACAGTTTGAACTCGACTTGCTCACCGATCCGCTCAGCGGTGAAACGCAGCACGCCTTGAACCGGCGTGAAATCCAGCGCGTTGTCCAGCAGATTGCCCAGCGCCTGACGCAACAGAAACGGTTCGCCGATCAACGCCAGTTCCGATGCAATTGTTTGCTCTACCCGCAACTGTTTGCCTTCGATCCGCGCCGTTTGTGCGTTCAACAGGCCGTCCACCAAAACCGCCAATGGCACCGCTACCCGCTCCTCCAGCCCTTGGCGCTGCTCGACCTGTGCCAGATTCAGCAGCCGCTCGATCAACTGCTGCATGCGCGCACTTTCGCTGTCGATGTTGCCGACAAACCGCTGCCGCTGCGCCAACGGCATTTCGCTTTGCAGCAACTCCGCCGCACCGCGAATCGCCGCCAACGGACTTTTCAGTTCATGGGTCAAGGTGTGCACGTAACGCTCGACGTAGGCCTTGCCTTCAAGCTGCGTGCGCATCTGTTCCACCGCCGTCGCCAATTGCTCCAGCTCGCCGCCACGGTAATGCGGCACTTCGACCCGTCGGCCCTCGCTCACGGCTTGTGCATAAGCGGTCAACCGTCGCAATGCCCGGCTCAACCACCACGACAACAGTGCGCCGAACAATAAGCCAAGGCCGATCAGCCCGGCGCCGTATGCGAGCAACCGGCGTTCCGTGCGATCCACATAAGGCTGCAACGAGCTGTTGGGCTTGGCCACGGTCACCACGCCGATGATTCGCCCGTTGTCGCGAATCGGCGCGCCGACGTGCATCACTGAGGACGTCGCGTCGTCGGGATCACTGCGTGTCGAACGCGCGCCATATTCGCCGCGCAAGGTCAGGTAAACGTCGTTCCAGCGCGAATAATCCTGCCCCACCGCTGCGTTGCTGGAGTCCAGCACCACCACGCCTTTGGCATCGGTGACATAGATGCGGTGGTTGACCTGATTCTTCGGCAAGCCCCAGATGTTCGCCGCCGGTTGTCGCTCACCGTAGGCCCGGAGCAGTTCGGGCCAGCGGTTCTGATTCAGGGTGCCAGCCTTGAAATCATCACGCAGGATTTCCGCCATCAGGTTGGCGGTGTCGACCAGGGTTTCCTCGGTGGACTGACGCACGCCCGGGCGAATTTCTTCCATCACCGTGTTGAGCACGAAGTAGCCGGTCAGACCGATGAACAGCACGTAGACCAGAAAAATCCGTATCCCCAACGGCATCAGCTGTGTCCCGGGCTGTAGCTGTAACCAAGGCCGCGATGGGTCTGGATTGGCTCGGCGTCGGCCTTCACCCGTCGCAACTTGGCGCGTACGCTCTTGATGTGGCTGTCGACGCTGCGCTCGTACCCGGCATCGGCGGCCACGCCCAGCGCGTCGAGTAACTGTTCGCGGCTGAAGACGCGTTCGGGCTGATCGAGCAAACATTGCAACAAGCGGAATTCGTGACGGGTCAGGCTCAGCGGCTCGCCGCGATAGCTGATTTGCACTCTTTCATTGTCGATGCGAAACAGCGCAGACGCCGGCTCGACGACAGCCCGCGGCACCATGCGTTTGAGAATCGCCCGGACCCGCGCTGCTACTTCACGAGGGCTGAAGGGCTTGACCACGTAATCATCGGCACCGATCTCCAGGCCCACCACACGATCGATTTCGCCATCCCGCGCACTGAGGAACATCACCGGTACTTCGCTGAAACGCCGCAACTGCTTGCAGGTTTCAAAGCCGCTGATATCCGGCAGACCGATGTCCAGGATGATCAGGTCCGCCGGGGTCTGCCGCTGATGCTCCAGCGCCGCCGCGCCGAGGGTCAGCCACGTGGTGGTGAAGCCCTCGCCCTGCAAAGCGAAAATCAGGGTGTCGGCAATCGCCGCTTCGTCTTCGACAATCAGGATATGAGGCATGGCGTCCGGGCGTGGGGGTTGAGTGGGCGAACGGTGACTCAAGGGAGAATCGGCGTCAATCCAGCTGAGCAGATGAATGGTCCGGTCTGTAGTACCTAGCAGTTCTGATAGTAGGCAATGGCTGAAAACGGGTTGATGCTGTTAATCCGCCCTTTCGGAACTGATACGGAGATTGGTCAATGTCTACACACTCGCGCACAACGATACTGTTGGTAACCGATCATCAGCACTCAGTAATAAGTGCCTTGGCCGCAACGCGTCCTCAGTACATCGCCTATACACCCTATGGTCATCGTCCGGCGGAAAATGGCTTGATGAGTCTGCTTGGGTTTAACGGTGAACAACCAGATCCGCTGACCGGACATTATCATTTGGGGAACGGTTATCGGCAGTTCAATCCGGTTTTGATGCGGTTTAATAGTCCGGATAGTTGGAGTCCGTTTGGGGACGGAGGGATTAATTCTTACGCTTACTGCGAGGGTGACCCTAGAAATCGCAGTGACCCAACAGGACATGTATACGTATTTAACGCCTTAAAAAATCCATTACCCAGAATATCCAATCAGTCAAAAACCATTTCACGAACGGACCTTAACCGTAAGCGTGCTGGTCATTCCTCCTATCCAATCACAGCAAGCGCTTCTACAACGAAAAAAAATACAACGACAGCATCATCGAAATTAAATATCAACGATATAAATACCGCCGTTTCGAAAATTCACCATAGCGAGCCAATTGCTCAAGTCATCGGTAGCTACACGGACAAACTCAATATTGGAAATCTTAAAAAAAGCACACTTCTTTACACTAACGCACTGAAAGAATATCCGTTCACGCCCCTCCGTAAAACACCGAAGATATTTGTACCTGATGTAGCGACTCCTATATGGGCAGCCAATGGGCAGCTGGATGTCCGTCACTTCGATGTATCGATATCAATTTTTAGGAATATGGTGTCCGTCCATCCTGAAGGTCACAGGTTTTCAGTTCTCGCAGATATACAGGAAATCAGACGAGCTAACTATATTCGGCAAAATACAGGTATAGATCTCCTTAAATAGCTCGTGTAGGCGTCCTTGAAAAATCAACAATCCGGCTTATCCGCCGTAAACCTTCTCGCCGGGTTCACCGCCGCGCCAAACTCACGCAGGGCCTTGGCGCCGATCAACAGTGGGTAGTTAAAGCTGCTGCGGTCAGTCAGGTTGACCTCGACGGTGCGTTTCACATTGCCCAGGCACAATTCCAGATCGACCACCGGACGCTTGGTGGGCGCGGCGGTGTCCTCATCTTCGTCTTCTTCGGAGCGAGTCTTGATCTTGCTGATCCGCGCGACCTTGTGCTCGTAAACTTTATTGCTCGCATCTTTGGTGGCGAGGCGGAAACGCACCCAGTCTTCGCCGTCGCGGGTGAAGGTTTCGATGTCTTTGGCCGACAGCGACGCGGTCAGCGCGCCGGTGTCCATTTTGGCTTTGAGCACTTCACCGCCGATTTCCGGCAGCGCAATGTATTCGTAACGCCCGTACAGGGTCGGCTCGGCGGCCAAGACCGGCAGGGCGATGAGGGAAAGCAGTGCGAGTAGGGATTTCACGTATTGGGCTTCCATGAGAAGTGAGCAGCGGGATTTTAGACCGTTGTGCACATGATCGTTCCCACAAGCTTAACGGCACGGAAGTGAAACATTCGTCAGCACCGATTTGGCCTGCCGCCCGAAGCTGCTTATCATGGCGCGCCCAAACGCTTTCAAGAGTTGCCTATGCGCCGCCTGCTCACCGGCTGTTTCGTTACCCTGCTGCTGTTGCTCAACACCCTGGTCCTGATCGGCCCGTTGATGGTGTTTGCCCTGCTCAAACTGGTCCTGCCCGGACGCTTTCGTGATTACGCCTCGTGGTCGGTGATGTGGATCGCCGAGACCTGGTCGGAGATCGACAAACTGATCTTCCGCTTCTGCATTCCTACCCAATGGGACATTCGCGGAGGCGACGACCTGCGGCGCGACACCTCGTATCTGGTGATCAGTAACCATCAATCCTGGGTCGATATCCCGGCGCTGATCCAGACGCTGAACCGGCGCACGCCGTTTTTCAAATTCTTCCTCAAGAAAGAACTGATCTGGGTGCCCTTCCTGGGCCTGGCCTGGTGGGCGCTGGATTACCCGTTCATGAAGCGCTACACCAAGGCCTTCCTGGCGAAGCATCCGGAATTGGCCGGCAAGGATCTGGAGATTACCAAACAGGCCTGCGAGCTGTTCAAGCGGCAGCCGGTGACCGTGGTCAATTATCTGGAAGGCACGCGTTTCACCGCCGCGAAATGTGCCCAACAGCAATCACCGTTCCGCCATCTGCTCAGGCCAAAGGCTGGCGGCGTGGCGTTTGTGCTGGCGGCAATGGGCGAACAGCTGGATGCGATTCTCGATGTGACGGTGGTTTACCCGCAGCAGACAATTCCGGGATTCTGGGACCTGATCAGTGGCAACGTGCCGAGAATCATCATCGACATCAAGACCCGCGAACTCGACCCGGCGCTGTGGCAGGGCGACTACGAAAACGATCCGCAGTTTCGTGAAACGGTCCAGAACTGGGTCAACCTGCTCTGGACCGAGAAGGACCAACGCATCGACGCCTTGCGCGCCGAAGGCCGCTGATCAGCTACCCGTAACGCCAGTGCCCCAGATCCCGCCCAGGCTTTGCAGCAGCGAACCGCCAACGCCTTGCTGACCGAGGTATTGCAGGATCACCGGGGCAAACTGGCCGATCATGCCGCTGTCCATGCCCAAGGCGCTGAAGGCGTTGTTCAGGTCAGTGGTGTCCTTGACGTTGCCCAAGGCGTTATCCAGCCCGGCGGCCTTGCCGCTGGAGCCAAGTAAACCGGCCAGTGCCCCCAACTCGCCGCCACCCGAGAGTATGTCGATGCCAGGCACGCTTTTCGCCAGTTCCGAATAATCGGTCGAGCTCAACTGATTCTTCGCCAACCCCAACATGGCTCCGGTGCCCCCGACGGCTTGTTGCGGGGTAATGTTCAATTGGCTGAGTGCACCCAACAGATCCGCCGTTTCCGGAGTAGGCGCCGCGTCAGTCGCCGCGTTTTCGCCTTTCATCCCCGCAATGGCATTGGCTGCGTCGCCCAGGCTGAACTGTGCGAAGACCGGGCTGGCTGCCAGGGTCATGAGTGATGCCAATGCAAAACCGCGTGAAATCTTCATTCCGACATCCTCTTGCGTCATGAAAACGCCCGGCTGACGGGCGCAAAGCTGCCGGTTTGACCGGGAAAGCGTGGGCGTGTTCCTCAGGTCAGCGTGCATTTCCCAGCCGCTCGTCACAAAGCAGTTCTGATGCCGGCGACCCTATCAGATCTGCTAGTAGGCAAGGCTGGTCGATTGAGCCACAGTAAAACCCTGGATCGATGAATCATTCAGGAAGACAGTCCATGCTGCCCAATCGCGAAACGTTGCTCTGCCGGTACCACTACGACCCACTGGATCGACTGGTTGGTTGCACGCCCTCGGCACAGGCAGTCACCCGGCGTTTTTATCTGAAAGATCGACTGGCCACCGAGATTGAAGGCGCGGTGCAGCGTTCGATCATGCAGCACGATGATCTACTGCTGGCTCTGCAGCAGCGTCAGAGTCGTGGCGTGGAAACTCATATGCTTGCCACTGATCAACAGCGTTCTGTGTTGAACGTTCTCGACGCGACTCGGTTTAATTCTCTCGCCTACTCACCCTATGGTCATCGCCCGGCGGAGAACGGCTTGCTCAGCCTGCTTGGCTTCAACGGCGAACGACCGGATCCGGTGACAGGGTGTTATTTGTTGGGGAATGGTTATCGGGCTTTTAACCCGGTGTTGATGCGGTTTAACAGCCCGGACAGTTGGAGTCCGTTTGGGAAGGGGGGGTTGAATGCGTATGCGTATTGTGTGGGGGATCCTGTTAATCACGTGGACAAAAACGGGCACGTTCCAAACTTTTTTAAGCCGGCACTTAGACACTTTGGATGGATTAAAAAATCAAAACCTTCCATTGAAACTTTAGTACCACCTATTCGCATAAATATCAAAGACGACGAATATACACTTATTGGATTCCATGGAACTTCAGAGAAGTTTGCAAAAGAAATGCAACGCACCGGTCCCAAACCAGAATTTGGTACAGCTCCAAACCTTTCCTATGGGCCTGGATTTTATACAACACCGGATGTTTCGAAAGCACAACGTTATGCCAACTTTAACTCTAAAAAAATGTTCGACCGCAATACTGATGGATTACTAGCAGCATATCTTAAGAACCCTTCCGAAAAATCACTTGGCAAGGACTATGAATTCATACCAGAACACAAAGAGCTGGTTTTACGTAAACACATTTATGACGACGTAATCCTCATCAGATTCAACGATGATAATTACACACAGAATCCGGACATAAATAAAATATTCAACATTCAGCAGTAAGTAAACTCAAAACACGCTCACAAAAAAGGGCGACATCAAGTCGCCCTTTTTTACCCACCCTTACGCCGCACTAAACAACTCATGCGGATCAATCACAAACTTTTCGGTACGCCCGCATCAGACTCGCCATAACCTTCCGGCGCCTGATCCAAGCTGATGACCTGCACGCCCACTACTTCGGCGCTGTTGATGCGATCCCACTGATCGCCTGCAACAGCTGGCGGTTGTACTTCATGACCGGGGTCTGGCTGGTGTTGAAGAGGTTGGGACCCTATCAAATCTGCTAGTAGGCAGGACTGGCCGATTGCATCACAGTAAAACCCTGGATCGATGAATCATTCAGGAAGACAGTCCATGTTGCCCAATCGTGAAACGTTGCTCTGCCGGTACCACTATGACCCGCTGGATCGATTGGTTGATTGCACGCCCTCGGCGCAGGCAGTCACCCGGCGTTTTTATCTGAAAGATCGGCTGGCCACCGAGATTCAAGGCGCGGTGCAGCGTTCGATCATGCAGCACGATGATCGACTGCTGGCTCAGCAGCAGCGTCAGAGCGGTGTGGCGGACACGCGTTTGCTTGCCACTGATCAACAGCGTTCGGTTTTGTATGTACTCGATGTCTCTCGGCCACATCCCATTGCCTACTCGCCTTATGGCCATCACCCGGCAGAGAGCGGTTTGCTCAGCCTGCTTGGCTTCAACGGCGAACGACCGGATCCGGTGACGGGGTGTTTTTTGTTAGGGAATGGTTATCGGGCGTTTAACCCGGTGTTGATGCGGTTTAACAGCCCGGACAGTTGGAGTCCGTTTGGGGAGGGTGGACTAAATGCTTATGCGTATTGTGTGGGAGATCCGGTGAATGGAGGAGATCCTACAGGGCATACCCCAGTTTGGTTAAAAACTATTCTGCGGTCGATTGGACTAATGAGGGGCAGACCACGCGTCTCACCTGGTGTTACTCCCAATACGGAGACGCCATTTCACAATCCAATGGCAAACAGACTCCACCCCTTTCCAAACGCGAAGTCTCCTGCCTGGACGACCCAAGACCAGTTAGCTTTTGCCGGCACAGAAGCACGCCATCCAGGTGCGCCTGGTTCAGCCACCTCGTATGAATCATTATCAACATATTCAAACAACAGTCCGCGAACCTCAAATGGGGACATTCAACCTATATCTATTCAACGCTCTGCTTCAACCGGCACACCACCCAGAAGGAGTAGTAACGTCAGTGCCTATGATGTGCACATGGAAAATGTCACATCTTACTTAAGAGCCAGATATGGCAATGGCGGACTCATAACAGACACCGTCGGAGCAATTTTCGACCCACCTCCCAGCTATACGCAATCGTTTCGTCCACCGCCAAACTATGGCAAGGAACCGTTACCCTCTTATGAGCAAGCACGAGTCAATGCTAAACAGATGGAAAAACTATCCAAACAGCAAATTTTCATACGACGTAGATCTGTATGAACGCATAAAAAATGGCGACCCGAAGGTCGCCGTACTATTTGCTCGAATTCTTGCGCACTAAACAATTTATGCGAATCAATCACAAACTTCTTCGGCGCGCCTGCATCGAACTCGCCGTAACCTTCCGGCGCCTGATCCAGGCTGATCACCTGCACGCCCACCACTTGGCGATATTGATGCGGTCCCACATGAGCGCCCACATCAACTGACGGTTGTACTTCATGTCTGGGGTCTGGCTGGTGTTGAAGCACCGAGGTTGGGACCCTATCAGATCTGCTAGTAGGCAGGACTGGCCGATTGCATCACAGTAAAACCCTGGATCGATGAATCATTCAGGAAGAGAATCCATGCTGCCCAATCGTGAAACGTTGCTCTGCCGGTACCACTACGACCCGCTGGATCGATTGGTTGATTGCACGCCCTCGGCGCAAGCAGTCACCCGGCGTTTTTATCTGAAAGATCGACTGGCCACCGAGATTGAAGGCGCGGTGCAGCGTTCGATCATGCAGCACGATGATCGACTGCTGGCTCAGCAGCAGCGTCAGAGCGGTGTGGCGGACACGCGTTTGCTTGCCACTGATCAACAGCGTTCGGTTTTGTATGTACTTGACGTCTCTCGGCCACATCCCATTGCCTACTCGCCTTATGGCCATCGCCCGGCAGAGAGCGGTTTGCTCAGCCTGCTCGGCTTCAACGGCGAACGACCGGATCCGGTGACGGGGTGTTTTTTGTTAGGGAATGGTTATCGGGCGTTTAACCAAGTTTTGATGCGATTTAACAGCCCTGACAGTTGGAGTCCGTTTGGGAGGGGCGGGTTGAATGGGTATGCATATTGTGTGGGGGACCCGATTAATAAGGCAGACCCGACTGGACACTTTTCCGGCTGGGCGCTAGTCCGAAACAATATCTCTCGCATAGTAAAAATGGGAGCAGCATCCAAACTGCATGAACCAGCTTGGGGGAATGCCATACCAGGCGTGGCAAAAAGAGTCAGCCCAACGCTTCCGCCTATGAAGAGGCTGAACGATATGCCCGATGAAATGCTGGCAAAGGTGTTCGGTCATCTTGAGGGCAAATATCTTGCCAGTGTTTCCCTCACTTCAAAACGAATGAAGAATTCTGTTAGCGCACTCTCCGAGATCAATATGAAAAAACTTTTGAGTGCTGGTCAACCAGAAACCCGACTGCCAAAAATCGATAGTGTAGGGTTTGGAGAAGTCAGAGGGATAGCCCCCTCAGCAGCCGTCAATACTGGAGTAACTCTCGCGCAAGCCCAGCAGGACTTTCCTTATGCAATGACCCGACTAGTTGGCCCCAACAACAAGAGCTTGCATTACGGTCCAAGGTCTTACCTACCTCCCCAAGTTGACCAACCAAATACTGTTGCTGCGCAAATTAGAGCAATGAACGGAGATATGCTTTTTTGATTTCAGCATCCTAACGATAAAAAGGGCGACATTAAGTCGCCCTCTTCTTTCGCCTAAACCCCTTACGCCGCACTAAACAACTTATGCGGATCAATCACAAACTTCTTCGGCACGCCTGCATCGAACTCGCCGTAACCTTCCGGCGCCTGATCCAGGCTGATGACCTGCACACCCACCACCTCGGCGATGTTGATGCGGTCCCACATGATTGCCTGCATGAGCTGGCGGTTGTACTTCATGACCGGGGTCTGGCCGGTGTGGAAGCTGTGGGATTTGGCCCAGCCCAGGCCGAAGCGAATGCTCAGGCTGCCCATTTTCGCAGCAGCGTCGACGGCGCCCGGATCTTCAGTCACGTAGAGGCCAGGGATGCCGATTTTGCCGGCTACGCGCACCACACCCATCAACGAGTTGAGTACGGTGGCCGGGGCTTCGTGTTTCACACCGTCATGGCCATGGCCGCGGGCTTCGAAGCCGACGGCGTCGATGGCGCAATCCACTTCGGGTTCGCCCAGCAGCGCGGCGATTTGTTCGTGTAGCGGGGTGTCGAGGGACAGGTCGGCGATTTCGAAACCCTGGGCCTTGGCGTGTGCCAGGCGTACGGTGTTGACGTCACCGACGATCACTACCGCTGCGCCCAACAGGCGAGCGGAAGCGGCAGCCGCCAGGCCGACCGGGCCGGCACCTGCGATGTAAACAGTGCTGCCCGGGCCGACGCCAGCGGTCACGGCACCGTGGTAGCCGGTTGGCAGGATGTCGGAGAGGCAGGTCAGGTCACGGATTTTTTCCATTGCGCGATCGCGATCCGGCAGTTTCAGCAAGTTGAAGTCGGCGTACGGCACCAGCGCGTATTCAGCCTGACCACCGGTCCAGTCGCCCATGTCGACGTAACCGTAGGCACCGCCGGGACGTGCCGGGTTGACGCTCAGGCACACGCCGGTGTGCATTTCCTTGCAGGAACGGCAGCGCCCGCAAGCCACGTTGAACGGTACGGAGACCAGATCGCCGATTTGCAGGTTTTCGACGTCGCGGCCCTTCTCGATGACTTCACCGGTAATTTCATGACCCAGAACCAGACCGGTTTGAGCGGTGGTACGACCGCGCACCATGTGTTGGTCGGAACCACAGATGTTGGTGGAGACCACACGCAGGATGACGGCGTGCTCGATCTTCCTGCCGCGCGGGTCCTGCATTTTCGGATAGTCGATTTTCTGTACTTCGACCTTGCCAGCGCCGAGATACACCACACCACGATTGCCAGACATGCTTTCACCTCGCTGTTGTTTTTATGGAACCGCGTTGCCCAGTCAGGCAGCGCGTTAAGTGCTCGGGTACAGATGCTGTTTCTTGTGTTGCCAGTTATGGCCCCATCGCTAGCAGGCTAGCTCCCACAGTTATTCGGAATGAACACGGGATTTGTGAACAACCCGAAACCTGTGGGAGCTGGCCTGCCAGCGATGGCGATCTAAAGAACGACCGTACGATTGGCGTTCAAAAATACTCTTCTCTCGATGTGATACCCAACCGCCCGCGCCAAGGTCAGGCCTTCTATGTCGCGCCCCTTGGCAATCAAATCCTCAGGGTAATGGCTGTGGTCGACCACCTCGACGCCCTGGGCAATGATCGGCCCTTCATCGAGGTCGTTGTTGATGTAATGCGCCGTCGCGCCGACCAGTTTCACGCCCTTGTTGTAGGCCTGGTGATAAGGCTTGGCGCCTTTGAAACCTGGCAGCAGGGAGTGGTGAATGTTGATTGCCTTGCCATCGAGCTTGCGGCATAGCTCTGGCGACAACACCTGCATGTAGCGAGCAAGGATCACCAGCTCGGCGCCGGCGTCTTCGATCACCTGCAACACCTGACGCTCTTGCGACGGTTTGTCGTTCGGGTCGAGCGGGAAGTGGTAGTACGGAATCTGGTGCCAATCGGCCAACGGCTTGAGGTCCGGGTGGTTGGAGACCACAGCGGCGACGTCCATCGACAACTGGCCGATGCGCTGGCGGTAGAGCAAATCGTTGAGGCAGTGATCGGCCTTGGAGACCATGATCACCACTTTCGGCCGATAGTGCGGCGGGGTCAGCTCGAAGATCATGCCGAACGATTCACCACGCTCCTGCAAACCGGCGCGAAACGACTGCTCGTCGAAGCCATCCGGTTGGCGGAATTCCACGCGAATGAAGAAACGGCCCGAGAGCCGGTCATCGAAGGAGTGGTGTTCGGTGACGTAGCAGCCCTGCTCGAACAGAAAGCGCGTCACCGCGTCCACCGTACCGAGCACGCTGGGGCAATCGGCAGTCAGAATCCATGTGTCTGGGGCGCGGCTCATAGTGCGGTGACTCCTGTTCAAAAGTAGCAGCAACGCCGCTTTGTGTAGCAGCTGCCGCAGGTTTCACGACGACTTCGTCGCCGAACGCAGCCTGCGGCAGCTGCTACAGGTATCAGGCCTGAACGCTGAGGCCGAATTCAGCGGCCGCATCCTGCAACCACAACCACCAGTAATCCGAGAAGCTGCGACGGATCAGCAGCTCCCAAGTGTCTTCGCCAGTGTGGCGGATCACCAGTTGCGACTTGGCGAACACCGTGCCGACCGCCTTGCCCACCGGAAAGTTGTTCGGGTGCACGTCGTAGCTGGTGGATTTCATCAGCACCTGGCGCACGTTCGGGCCGCTCAGTTCAAGGATCTGCTGACCACCGCTGACGTTAACGATCTGAATGTGCAACTCGCCCAGCGCTTCACGCAATTTTTGCTCGGCGGCGAATTCTTCGCCGGTTGGCACGATCAGCAGCCATTCATCCGGCCCCATCCATTGCAGGCTGGTTTCGCCTTTGACGATGACGGTCAGCGCGCCCGGCAATTCAATGCCAAGAGCCTTGTGCACGCCAGCGGCGAACGCGGCATCGTGACCATCGCCACGAATGGTCAGGTGGCCCAGAAGTTTTTTCTCACGCACGGTCACACCGGCGTTTTTGCGACCCTTGCCCACCAGGCTGGCGAGGTCGGCGTGATGCAGCGACGACTCGGCCTTGGCCCCGGTGGTTGGGCGTTGTTGGTAAACATTGGCTGTGGTCATAAAGCACCTTTGCTGAATTCTGTTGGTTCCTGTGGTGGCTGCACTGCCGCTATCGCCAGCAGGCTAGCGATTGGCAGCCAACCCACAGATCTCGAGGTCATCAAATATTCTGGCGTTCGCCTTTCGGATCGAAGAACACCGAAGAAACGATTTCCGCCTCGATCACGCTGCCGTCCGCCAGAGGTGCAAACACGCGCTCGCCCATGCGGTTCAGGCCGCCCTTGACCACGCCCATGGCAAACGAATAGCCGAGGGAGTTGTGCGCGTAGCTGGAGGTCACGTGGCCGACCATGGTCATCGGGATCGCCTGCTTGGTGTTGAACACCAGTTGCGCACCTTCCGGCAGCCATTTGTTCGGATCGATCGGCTTCAGTCCAACCAGTTGCTTACGCTGATCACGCACGCAGTCTTCACGGTTCATGCCGCGCTGACCGATCCACGAGAACGGTTTGGTGCGGCCAACACACCAGCCCATGTTCAGGTCGTCCGGGGTCATCGAGCCGTCAGTGTCCTGACCGACGATGATGAAGCCCTTCTCCGCCCGCAGCACGTGCATGGTTTCGGTGCCGTACGGCGTCAGGTTGTACTTCTTGCCGGCGTCGACAATTTTCTCGAGCACGCCCATCGCATAGTCGGCTTGCACGTTGACTTCGTACGACAGTTCGCCGGTAAACGAAATCCGGAAAATCCGTGCCGGTACACCGCCGACCAGAGCTTCTTTCCAGGTCATGAACGGGAAAGCTTCGTTGCTCAGGTCAACGTCGGTGACTTCGCTGAGCAGCTTGCGGCTGTTCGGCCCGGACAGGGTCATGGTTGCCCAGTGATCCGTCACGGAAGTGAAGTACACCTTCAGCTCTGGCCATTCGGTCTGATGGTAGATTTCCAGCCATTGCAGCACGCGCGCAGCGCCGCCGGTGGTGGTGGTCATCACGAAATGGTTGTCGGCAAGGCAAGCCGTCACGCCGTCGTCGAAGACCATGCCGTCTTCTTTGCACATCAGGCCGTAGCGCGCCTTGCCCACGTCGAGCTTGGTCCAGGCGTTGGTGTAGATGCGGTTGAGGAACTCGCGGGTGTCCGGACCCTGGATGTCGATCTTGCCCAGGGTCGACGCGTCCAGCAGGCCGACGCTGTCGCGCACGGCTTTGCATTCGCGCTTGACCGCGGCGTGCATGTCTTCACCGGATTTCGGGAAGTACCACGGACGTTTCCATTGACCGACGTCTTCGAACTCGGCGCCGTTTTTCAGGTGCCAGTGATGCAGTGCAGTGAAACGCACAGGTTCGAAGATGTGCCCACAGTGACGACCGGCCACGGCGCCGAAAGTCACCGGCGTGTAGTTCGGGCGGAACATGGTGGTGCCCATCTGCGGGATGGTCACGTTCAGCGAACGGGCGGCGATGGCCAGACCGTTGACGTTGCCGAGCTTGCCCTGATCGGTGCCGAAGCCCAGCGCGGTATAGCGCTTGACGTGCTCGACCGACTCGAAGCCCTCGCGGGTCGCCAGTTCGATACCGGCAGCGGTGACGTCGTTTTGCAGATCGACGAATTGCTTGGGTGCACGTGCGGTGACTTTTTCGTAAGGCACCTGGAACAGCGCCAACGTCGGCTCTTCCAGACGCGCCAGGGCTTTTGGCAAGGTCGCTTCGACCGGACCAAAACCGGCTTCGCTGGCGGCGCGAACGCCGCCTTCAAAACCGTCGGCCAGGGAATCACCCAAGCCATAAACGCCGTTGATGCCACCGACGCACACGCGTTTCTGCGGTGCTTCACCCGGTACGAAACCGAGGATGTCTTCGCGCCAGATCGGCTTGCCGCCCAAGTGCGAAGCCAAGTGAACGACAGGGCTGTAACCGCCGGAGCTGGCGATCAGGTCGCAGTCGAGCCATTCGCCCGGGCTGGTGACTTTGTGTCCCTTCACATCGATGGCGGCGACGCGAGCAGCGGTGACGCGCTTGCTGCCACGGGCCTCGATCACGGCGCTGCCGGTGAGGATGCGAATACCTTTGGCGCGAGCTTCTTCCACCAGCGCACCGCGCGGGTTGCTGCGGGCGTCGGCGATGGCCACCACTTGCAGGCTGGCATCGAGCCAATCCAGGGCAACGCGGTAGGCGTGATCGTTGTTGGTCGACAGCACCAGTTTTTTGCCTGGCGCTACGCCGTAGCGGCGAACATAAGTCGACACAGCGCCGGCCAGCATGTTGCCCGGCACGTCGTTATTGCCGTAGACCAGTGGTCGCTCGTGAGTACCGGTCGCGAGTACCACACGCTTGGCACGAACACGGTGAATACGCTGGCGTACCTGGCCAATCGGGGCGCGGTCGCCGAGGTGATCGGTGAGGCGTTCGTGAATGGTCAGGAAGTTGTGGTCGTGGTAACCGTTGACCGTGGCGCGCGGCAACAGCAGCACGTCCGGAGTGTTCTTCAGTTCGGCGATGACGCTGGCGACCCACTCGGTCGCCGGCTTGCCGTCGAGGCTTTCGCGGGAGTCGAGCAGGCTGCCGCCAAACTCTTCCTGTTCGTCAGCCAGGATCACACGGGCACCGCTGCGCGCAGCGGCCAGTGCAGCGGCCAGGCCAGCAGGGCCGGCGCCGACGATCAGCACGTCGCAGTGCTGGTTCATGTAGTCGTAGGTGTCCGGATCGTTCTCGGTCGGCGAACGGCCAAGACCGGCAGCCTTACGAATGTACTTTTCGTAAGTCATCCAGAACGATTGCGGGTACATGAAGGTTTTGTAGTAGAAGCCCGGTGGCATCAGCTTGCCGCCGACCTTGCCGAGAATCCCCATCATGTCGTTGTTCACGCTCGGCCAGCCGTTAGTGCTGGTGGCGACCAAACCTTGATACAGCGCTTGTTGCGTGGCGCGTACGTTCGGGATTTGCGTGGCTTCGGTGGCGCCGATCTGCAGCACCGCGTTCGGCTCTTCCGCGCCTGCGGCGAAGATGCCGCGCGGACGGGAATACTTGAAGCTGCGACCGATGATGTCGACGCCGTTGGCCAGCAGTGCAGCGGCCAGGGAGTCGCCTTCGAAGCCTTTGTAGCTCTGGCCGTTGAAGGTGAAGGTCAGGACTTTGTTGCGGTCGATCCGTCCGCCGTTGGACAGGCGATTGATCTGGCTCATACCTTCTCTCCCAGAGCCGTGCTGGCCGCTTTCGGGCTATCGGTCTTGTCGGTGAATTGTGGCTTGGTGCCGATCTTGTAGGTCTCGAGAATCTCGTAGGTCACGGTGTCACGGGTGACGTTGAAGTACTGACGGCAACCGGCAACGTGATCCCACAGTTCGTGGTGCAGACCGCGAGGGTTATCGCGGAAGAACATGTAGTCGCCCCACTCCTCGTCGGTGCAGCTGTTCGGATCCAGTGGACGCGGGATGTGCGCCTGGCCGGATGCGTGGAATTCCTCTTCGGAGCGCAACTCGCCGCAGT
The DNA here is from genome assembly GCF_019145495.1 of Pseudomonas azerbaijanoccidentalis. Classification (GTDB taxonomy): domain Bacteria; phylum Pseudomonadota; class Gammaproteobacteria; order Pseudomonadales; family Pseudomonadaceae; genus Aquipseudomonas; species Aquipseudomonas azerbaijanoccidentalis. The sequence goes on from NZ_JAHSTU010000004.1 coordinate 129,260, forward strand.
GAGGACAGAAGATATGCAACATGGGGATTTCTCCTGTTAGTGGGCAACCGCAGCAGCGCCGTGTTCATCGATCAACGCACCGTTGTGGAAACGGTCGATGGAGAAAGGTGCGGCCAGTGGGTGCATTTCACCCTTGGCCAAACTCGCGGCAAACACGTTGCCCGAGCCAGGTGTCGCCTTGAAGCCGCCGGTGCCCCAACCGCAGTTGAAGAACATGTTCGGTACCGGGGTTTTCGAAATGATCGGGCACGCATCCGGTGTGGTGTCGACGATGCCGCCCCACTGACGGTTCATACGTACGCGGGACAATACCGGGAACATCTCGACGATGGCCTGGACGGTGTGCTCGATCACCGGGTACGAACCACGCTGGCCATAGCCGTTGTAGCCGTCGATACCGGCGCCGATCACCAGGTCGCCCTTGTCGGACTGGCTGATGTAACCGTGTACGGCGTTGGACATGATCACGCTGTCGATAATCGGCTTGATCGGCTCGGACACCAGCGCTTGCAGCGGGTGGGATTCGATTGGCAGACGGAAACCGGCGAGCTTGGCCATGTGCCCGGAGTTACCGGCAGTGACCACGCCGACGCGCTTGGCGCCGATGAAGCCCTTGTTGGTTTCGACACCGATGCACACGCCGTTTTCCTTGCGGAAACCAATCACTTCGGTCTGCTGGATCAGGTCCACGCCCAAGGCGTCGGCGGCACGGGCAAAGCCCCAGGCCACGGCATCGTGACGGGCCACGCCGCCCCGACGCTGGACGGTGGCGCCCATCACCGGGTAGCGAGTGTTTTTCGAGCAGTCGAGGTACGGAATCTCGTCCGCCACTTGCTTGGCATCGAGCAGCTCGCCATCAACGCCGTTGAGGCGGTTGGCGCTGACCCGACGCTCGGAATCACGGATGTCCTGCAGGGTGTGGCACAGGTTGTAGACGCCACGCTGGGAGAACATCACGTTGTAGTTCAGGTCCTGGGACAGGCCTTCCCAGAGTTTCATCGCGTGTTCGTACAGGTGCGCCGACTCGTCCCACAGGTAGTTGGAGCGAACGATGGTGGTGTTGCGCGCGGTGTTACCACCGCCCAGCCAGCCCTTCTCGACCACGGCCACGTTGGTGATGCCGTGTTCCTTGGCCAGGTAGTAGGCGGTCGCCAGACCGTGCCCGCCACCACCGACGATGACCACGTCGTAGACCTTTTTCGGGGTCGGTGTGCGCCACATGCGCTGCCAGTTTTCGTGGTGGCTGAGGGAGTGTTTGAAGAGGCCGAAGCCCGAATAGCGTTGCATAGTCATTTACTCCAAAACCGCGCTCAGCGATAAACCGGGAAGTCCGCGCACAGTGCCGACACTTGCTGGGCAACATTGGCCTCGACATCGGCATCGCCGAGGTTGTCGAGGATGTCGCAGATCCAGCCGGCCAGCGTTACGCACTGGGTCACCTTGAAACCGCGCGTGGTCACCGCCGGGGTGCCAATGCGCAGGCCGGAGGTCACGAACGGCGACTGAGGATCGTTCGGGACAGCATTCTTGTTGACGGTGATGTGGGCGCGACCGAGGGCTGCGTCCGCTTCTTTGCCGGTAAGACCCTGACGGATCAGGCTGACCAGGAACAGATGGTTATCGGTACCGCCGGACACTACATCGTAGCCACGTTTGATAAATACGCTCGCCATCGCCTGGGCGTTGTCGATCACTTGTTGTTGGTAAGCCTTGAAGCCTGGCTCCAGCGCCTCTTTGAAGCACACGGCTTTACCGGCGATCACGTGCATCAGCGGGCCGCCCTGGGCACCAGGGAACACCGCGGCGTTGAGCTTTTTCTCGATCTCTTCATTGGCCTTGCACAGGATCAGGCCGCCACGTGGACCGCGCAGGGTCTTGTGCGTGGTGGTAGTGACCACATCGGCGTACGGCAGCGGGTTCGGGTACAGGCCAGCAGCGACCAGACCGGCCACGTGGGCCATGTCGACGAACAGCAGCGCGCCCACTTTGTCGGCGATCTGACGGAAGCGTGGGAAGTCCAGGGTCTTGGAGTAAGCCGAGAAACCGGCAACGATCATCTTCGGTTTGCACTCGACGGCCAGGCGCTCGACTTCGTCGTAATCGATCAGGCCGGTCTTGGTGTCGATGCCGTACTGCACGGCGTTGTACAGCTTGCCCGAGGACGACACTTTGGCACCGTGGGTCAAGTGACCGCCGTGGGCCAGGCTCATGCCCAGGATGGTGTCGCCGGCTTGCAGCAGGGCCAGGTACACGGCGCTGTTGGCCGAGGAACCGGAGTGCGGCTGGACGTTGGCGTAATCGGCACCGAACAGTTGCTTGGCGCGCTCGATGGCCAGGGCTTCAACCTTGTCGACGTGCTCGCAGCCACCGTAGTAGCGCTTGCCCGGATAGCCTTCGGCGTACTTGTTGGTCAGGCTGCTGCCTTGCGCTTCCATCACGCGTTTGCTGGTGTAGTTCTCCGACGCGATCAGCTCGATGTGATCTTCCTGGCGTTGCTCCTCGGCATTCATCGCCGCCAGCAGTGCATCGTCGTAACCCTGGATCTGGTCTTGCTTGCTGAACATCGCGTCTCTCCCAGCGGCATCTGTGCGCCATTCGTCTCGGTAAGGCACTGGCGTTTCGGCAGTGCCCTTTGATAGCGATGGTATGACCGGCGTCGAGAGGTCAAATGCCTACGGGCGCCACGCAAAGGTGCGTTTACGACATGGTGGGAAATGGCATGCCGAACACGATCCTCAATTCATCGAGAAACCCTGTGGGAGCTGGCTTGCCAGCGATGGCGTCACCACATCCGGCATTGATGGCGGCTGGTCCACCGCTATCGCTGGCAAGCCAGCTCCCACAGGGTCATGCAACGATCTGGCGGAGAAGTAACAACATGAGGAAATGCACGGGATACAGCGCATACGCCCACCGCCGCATCGGGGGTGGTTTTACGTCACGGGCGTGTCGCAATAAGAACAGCCCCAGCCATGGCGCAATCAGACAAGTGGCGGTAGCCGCCATGGCCACGTGATTGCCCAATCGAACAGAGTAATAAAGCACTTGCCATTGATTGGCGGCTAGGCACACCAACCCTGGCAACAAGGCGAAATACCACGAGCGATGGATCACCCAAAGCAACACCAGCGGCAACAGCACGCCAAAAAAACCAAACATCAATCGCTGTGAAAAGAAGGCCGCTAAAACCAGCGCGCCGATTGCCAACAGCCGCGATGGCAGGGTCGGTAGCTGCCAACCCCGAGCCACCAGCAAGCCAAGGGCAAGCGTGGGCAGTACGTTGAGCGTGTCAGGGTTGGGTATGAACAGGCGGTAGGGAATTTCGCTGGCGGCACTAAACAGCAGCAACCATCCCAGATAACGCCACTGCCCACCGCTCGCCTGCGCCGGCTTGCGCGCCACGTTCGCCGCCATCGCCAGACAAAACCACGGAAACGCCAGGCGCCCCGGCACATACAGCAGATCGATGGAATATCCGACATATCGCAGGTGATCAAGCACCATGCTCAAAAGCGCCAGCCACTTCAGCAGATCCAGTGCCCCGTCGCGCTGCTTTAAGTGCATAGTCGCGTGCATAATCGTCCTTCGATTGTGTATTTTCCTGACAGCAACATCCCGTGTGCTCCCCGAATGATCTTCGGTAAAGTGCGCACCCTCATTGACCACGGGTCGCTTCACCATAGGCGTCCCGACCACGGAAGCAGGCCATGACCGATAAGAGCCAACAATTCGCCAGCGACAACTATTCCGGCATTTGCCCTGAAGCCTGGGCTGCCATGGAACAGGCCAACCACGGCCACCAGCGCGCATACGGCGACGACGAGTGGACCGCCCGCGCGTCCGACGGTTTCCGCAAACTGTTCGAAACCGACTGCGAAGTGTTCTTCGCCTTTAACGGTACTGCCGCCAACTCGCTGGCCCTGTCGTCGCTGTGCCAGAGTTACCACAGCGTGATCTGCTCGGAAACCGCCCACGTCGAAACCGACGAATGCGGCGCGCCGGAATTCTTTTCCAACGGCTCCAAACTGCTGATCGCCCGCACTGAAAACGGCAAGCTGACACCAGAATCGATCCGCGAGGTTGCGCTCAAGCGCCAGGACATTCACTACCCGAAACCGCGCGTCGTGACCCTGACTCAAGCCACCGAAGTCGGCAGTGTCTACACCCCGGACGAAATCCGCGCCATCAGCGCGACCTGCAAAGAATTGGGCCTGAACCTGCACATGGACGGCGCGCGTTTCTCCAACGCCTGTGCATACCTCGGCTGCTCGCCTGCCGACCTGACCTGGAAGGCCGGCGTCGACGTGCTGTGCTTCGGCGGCACGAAAAACGGCATGGCAGTGGGTGAGGCAATCCTGTTCTTCAACCACAAACTGGCCGAAGACTTTGACTATCGCTGCAAGCAGGCCGGGCAACTGGCGTCGAAGATGCGCTTCCTGTCGGCGCCGTGGGTCGGAATCCTCGAAAACGACGCGTGGCTCAAGTACGCCAACCACGCCAACCACTGCGCGCAATTGCTTGCCGAACTGGTCGGCGACATTCCAGGTGTCGAGCTGATGTTCCCGGTTCAGGCTAACGGCGTGTTCCTGCAACTGTCGGAACCGGCCATCGCCGCGCTGACTGCCAAGGGTTGGCGCTTCTACACCTTCATCGGCAACGGCGGCGCACGCTTCATGTGCTCGTGGGACACCGAAGAAGAGCGCGTGCGTGAGCTGGCCCGCGACATCCGCGAAGTCATGACCGCCTGACCCCGATCCCGTAGGAGCTGCCGCAGGCTGCGATCTTTTGATTCGGTTTTTTCAAAATCAAAAGATCGCAGCCTGCGGCAGCTCCTACAGGGAACTCGACTCCTCCCTCCACCTTGAAAGACATCGTCTACATTGACTGACGAGCCGCTTCTATCCGCTCACATAACAATAACCAGGAGCGTACGCATGTCATTGCAAGGCAAAACCCTGTTCATCACTGGCGCCAGCCGTGGCATCGGCCGCGAGATCGCTTTGCGCGCCGCGCGTGATGGCGCCAACATCGTGATCGCCGCTAAAAGTGCCGAACCCCACGCCAAGCTGCCGGGGACGATCTTCAGTGTGGCGCAGGAAGTGGAAGCCGCCGGTGGCAAGGCGCTGGCCTTGCAGGTGGACGTGCGTGAAGAGGCTGCCGTGCGCGACGCACTGGCCCAAGCCAATGAACATTTCGGTGGCATCGACGCGTTGGTCAACAACGCCGGCGCGATCAAGTTGACCGGTGTTCAGCACATCGAACTCAAGCGCTTCGACCTGATGCACCAGATCAACACCCGCGCCGTTTTGCTGTGCAGCCAGGCGGCGCTGCCGTACCTGAAGAAGTCCGGAGGGCACATCCTCAACCTGTCGCCGCCGCTGAACCTGGCCAGCAAATGGTTCGCCCAGTACAGCCCGTACACCGTGACCAAATACGGCATGAGCATGCTGACCGTGGGCATGAGCGAGGAATTCAAGAACTACGGCATCAGCGTCAACTCGCTATGGCCGCAGACCATGATTGCCACGGCGGCGATCGAGTTTCAGTTGGGCTCACGGGAGTCGTTCAAGCATGCGCGCACGCCGGCGATCATGGCGGATGCGGCGCATGTGATTCTGAGCAGCAGCGGACGCAGCCTGACCGGGCGCTTGTTGATTGATGAGGAAATTTTGCGGGAAAGCGGAGTGACGGAATTCGAACGTTATCGGTTCGCGCCGGACAGCAACGAAAAACTCATGACCGACCTATTCGTCGACTGACGATATCCACACCCTCTGTAGGAGCTGTCTCGTGAAACGAGGCGGCGATCTTTTGACTTTGATTTTAAAGATCAAGATCAAAAGATCGCCGCCTCGTTTCACGAGACAGCTCCTACAAGGTACTGCGTGTTGATCAGAACTCGATGCGCACGTCGCCCTTCGGCACGCTGCAGCACGACAGGATGAACCCGTCGGCTTCGTCTTCTTCGGTGATCCCGCCGTTGTGTTCCATCTCCACTTCACCGCCCAGCTTCAGCACCTTGCAGGTACCGCAAATGCCCATGCCGCAGGCTTTCGGGATCAGCAGGCCGACCTTGGCTGCAGCCGCATGCACCGTCTCGCCTGGTGCCACGCGAATGCTTTTGCCCGAAGCGGTGAATTCCACTTGATGCAAGTCCGCCACGTCGAGTTCCGGTGCGTCGGCCGCTTGCTCGGCGTGCTCCACGGCGTCGGCCCGCGCCTCTGGCGGGGTCGCACCGAAGGATTCTTCGTGGTAACGCGACATGTCGAAACCAGCGGCTTCGAGCAAGCGCTTCACCGCGTTCATGTACGGCGTCGGGCCGCAGCAGAACACTTCGCGCTCGAGGAAGTCAGGAACCATCAGTTCCAGCATCTTATGATTGAGGTATCCGCGATAACCGGCCCATGGCTCGCCCAGTCCGTGCTTCTCGCAGATAAGGTGCAGGCTGAAGTTATCGATCCGCGACGCCATGTGTTCCAGTTCGCGGTGATAGATGATGTCTTTGGGCGAACGGGCACTGTGGATAAACGTCATGTCGACGTTGGCGTTGGTGTCGTAGAACCAGCGCGCCATGGACATGCACGGGGTGATGCCCACGCCGCCACTCAGGTACAGGATTTTCGGGCTCGGGAAGTCGATGGCGTTGAACAGGCCCACCGGTCCGTGCACCGCCAGCTCCTGGCCTTCGTGCAACGTGTCGTGCAACCAGTTGGAAACCCGCCCGCCCGGCACACGCTTGATGGTCACCGAAAAGCTGTACGGCACCGACGGCGAGCTGGAAATGGTGTACGAGCGCATGATCGGCTCACCTTCGATCTCCAGCTCCAGGGTGACGAACTGCCCTGGTTTGAAGAAGAACATGATCGGCTGGTCGGCCATGAAACAGAAGGTGCGCACATCCCAGGTTTCCTGGATGACTTTGACGCAACGGACGATGTGTCGACCATTGGCCCAGGTCTGGGTGGTTACCGGGTTCAGGAAGCTGTTGGACATGCTGATCTCCACGGCCGACTGTCGGCCTTCATGTTGGCGATTCTGCGTATAGCGCGAACCACCCATTTACCTATCTGCGACATTCACATGCTTATCGCGACCAGCCCGCAACTACCGGGGCTTGCGCGTCGGGAACAGATTGCATCATGTCGCCCATGGATAAGGTTCTGGCCAGCGCCGGCCCCACACTCGCTCCACACAACGACTGCTTTTTTACACCTTGCGTAGCAAACCTGATTAGCCACTTTCGCCGGCCACACAGAATGGCCTTGAGGATTAAACGATGGACGTCACTACTACCCTGAGCCTGGGCGATCCGCTGGAACCCGCACGCAAGGCCACCGCGCAAATGCTGCAAGAGCGCGAGCGCACGTTCTCGCTGCCGCAGCCGTTTTACTCGGACGAGCGCCTGTTTGATATCGACATGCAGGAAATCTTTCAGAAAGAGTGGTTGATCGCCGGCATGACCTGCGAGATCCCGACCAAGGGCAACTACCTGACCCTGCAAGTCGGCAAGAACCCGATCATCGTCATCCGCGGCGCCGAAGGCGTGGTGCATGCGTTCCACAACGTCTGCCGCCACCGTGGCTCGCGCCTGTGCACCAGTGAGAAAGGCAAGGTCGCCAAACTGGTTTGCCACTACCACCAGTGGACCTACGAACTCGACGGTCGCCTGCTGTTCGCCGGCACCGAAATGGGTGCCGACTTCGACATGAAGCAGTACGGCCTCAAACCGGTGAGCGTGAAGACCGCCGGCGGCTACATCTTCATCAGCCTGTCGGAGAACCCGCCAGCCATCGATGACTTCCTGTCGACGCTGAACCATTACATGGAACCGTACGACATGGAGAACACCAAGGTGGCGATCACTACCACCTTGATGGAAAAGGCCAACTGGAAACTGGTGCTTGAAAACAACCGCGAGTGCTACCACTGCAACGCGTCGCACCCGGAACTGTTGAAAACCCTGCTGGAATGGGACGACGTCACCGACCCGCGCGCCGACCAGGCCTTCAAAGACCACGTCGCCGCCTCCGCCGCTGCCTGGGAAGCCGAGAAGATCCCTTACGCCCACGCCAGCTTCGGCCTGCGTAACCGCATCGTGCGCATGCCGCTGCTTAAAGGCACCGTGTCGATGACCCTCGACGGCAAACAGGGCTGCGCCAAGCTCATGGGGCGCATCAAGAACCCGGACCTGGGCTCGATGCGCATCCTGCACCTGCCGCACTCCTGGAACCACTGCATGGGCGACCACATCATCGTGTTCACCGTGTGGCCGATCAGCGCCCAGGAAACCATGGTCACCACCAAGTGGATCGTGCACAAGGACGCGGTCGAAGGCGTGGACTACGACGTCGACCGCATGCGTCAGGTGTGGGACGCCACCAACGACCAGGACCGTCGTCTGGCTGAAGAGAACCAGCGCGGCATCAACTCCACCGCGTACCAGCCGGGGCCTTACTCCAAGACCTATGAGTTTGGTGTGGTGAACTTTGTGGATTGGTACAGCGAACGCCTGCTGAGCAACCTGGGCGCCGAGCCTGCGCCTTACCTCAAGGGTGTTCCAGTTCAAGGTTAATCAGAGCAAAAGATCGCAGCCTACGGAATCACACGATCCGTGTAGGAGCTGCCGCAGGGCTGCGATCTTTTATTGGCAATACCTCGATCGATTAGAACTGTACGAAATATGATCTATTTCGTTCCCGACTATATCGACCGCCGCTTTCAGCCTTCCGCAAACAAGTTATCCACACCTCCACCCACAGCTATTGGGGACAAGTGTGGATTCCTCGAAAAAATTCTCCGCAGAAACCAAAGAAAATCCGTGACTTATCCAGAACATCGAATTTTCGTTGCGCCTGATCGTTTTTTGATCAATCACCTGAAAGCCACGTAATCCATGGCTCGTAGAGGATGGCAAACACCTTATCCACAGAAGCGCCAACAGACTTTGGGGGCAACTTATTCACCGCTGTGGAAAACCGCTGAAAGCCTCGAAAAATACGGCGTTGCGCACGCTGTAACGCCTTAAACCCATGATTTGATCATTATTTAACCAGATCCTTGTAAGCCACGTTCTACAAGGCCTGTAGCACTAAGCAAACATCTTATCCACAGAAGCGCCAACAGAGATTGGGGGCAAGTTTTACCCTTAAAGCGGTCTCATTCCCTGAAAAATGCTTTGAAAAACCGTACGTTACGCTGAGTGTTTTTTGATCGATCGCCTGGAGCCCACGGTTCGCATGGCTTTGAGCAAGGGACGAACATGTTATCCACAGAGGCGCTCACAGGGATTGTGGGTAAACAGACTCAAACCTTGTTGAAACACGATCGCCCTGCCTCGACATCCAGATTCAACTCAAAGTCATCGAACGCTCGCCAACCCAGCAAAATCGACGGCACATACCGTCCCAGCACCCACGACGGGGGAATGGTGAAGCCCGGGTAGTATTTGTAGGTGATCGCCAGGCTATGGCCCGGCAGGTTCAGCACACCCTTGAAAGTTTGATAGCGCTGCTTGTCGGCGGGGTTGAGGGGTGAGCTGCCCGGTGTCAGGGTCTTCACGACATTGACCTGGTCCCCCGGCAGCGCCGACGTCAGGTAATCAACGTTGCCGGTGTCGACAATCGCCTGTGTGGTCCGGTTATCCAGGCGTGCGGCGATGACCAGGCGCTGGTTGATATCCACACGTGAATACACAATCGGCGACTCACACCGTGCGGCAGGCGCGGGGTTGATCTCCAGGGTCTTACGGGAGATTTTCAACCGTCCCAGCTTGCTGATCAGGTCGAGCCCAAGCAAGTTGTCCCGGTCGCTGACGAATACCAGCACGTGGTCGAATTCGCTGGAGCCCACCTTGATCGATTCCAGAATCCCCAGTCGGGCGGTCAGGTCGCTCTCGCCATAAAACGTGCTGTAGGCGTAGTGGGAGTCGCTCAACAAGGTGATGCCCATTAGCTTCGCCGTGTCGTAATTGACCCGGGTTTGCGGGGCCCCGGTGTCGAGAATGAAACGCGCCGAATGGCCGTTGGCCGCCTCGACATCGATGAACGGCAATACCTCTTCAGCGACGAAAAAATCACTGGCGTAGGGATGGATCCTGAGCACTTCGCGGCGCGCGGTTTTTCTCACGACAAAGTCGTCTGCCGCCCTCAGGATCGCGAGGGACTGGCTCCCGAACATCGAGAACAGAACGTTCAACTCTGGATTGGCGGCGATGGCCAGGGCGTGTTGACGCTTGATCGACAGAAAGTAATCCGGCAGCTGGTTGGCGGCTTTGTCCTCGAACATCCGGGCAATCACGGATACCGAACAGTTAAGGTGCTTCGCGGCATCCAGCACCCGCTCGCAACGCTGGCGCATTTGCGCCAGCGAGGCCTTCTGACCTTGATCGGTCATCAGCCACTGATCAAAGTCCTGATCGGCCCCACGTAGCGCCTCGGGCGCTTTCGTCTGAGTAGCCGACAGCGTTGCCACAGACACACACATGCCCCATGCAAAGAGCAGCAAAGACCGCCAGACAGTCTTCATATTCAACCCATTCATAAAAGACGAGTTTTATGAGCAAGCGCTGAATGTCTGAGATCCCGGAACCGTGCTGCACCCTTAAACAGCGCATGGGAAATTTTAGCTCACCGTGAAGGTGAGCCATGGCTTTGTGGATAACTTCGTGCAGCCGGTTTTTGAGGCCGGATCAAGGCCTGTGCATAAGGTGCGCGTCACCCGTGACGCGAATCATCGGATGCGGCGTAACCTGGCAGGTCTTGATGACCCCAAAACCGTGCCGTTCATAAAAACGCCGCGCACCGGTGTTGGCGGCGTAGTCGATCAGGCTCAAGCCCTTGAGCCCGAGGCGGTTGGCGCGTTGCTGGGCATGGGCCAGAAATTGCACGCCCAGGCCCCGGTTGCGCCAGTCCTCGTGCAGGGCGAGGCTGGAGATGTAGAGCGTGTCGGGCACTTCCATGTCGGCGTACGGCGCCAGCACCGGGTCGGTGGTGGGCACGGCCTCAGGGTCGTGGCGCATGACGTAGCTGTGCATCATGCCGATGACTTGACCGTCAGCTTCGGCAATCAGGCAGTTCTGGTAAGAGAAGTCCACGTCGTCGCGGGCATAACGGATGGCGCCGACGTCGAGCAAATCCTGGCCAGGCTCGGCCAACTGGCTCCAGATGTAATCCGACGCGCCTTCCGATGAGATCTGGAACAGACGCGCAATCTCCCGCGCATCGGCGCGCACTGCCGAGCGAAATTTAACGGTCATGATTTTTCTCTGCCAGGTTATACATTCCACCCGTAGGAGCTGCCGAAGGCTGCGATCTTTTGACTTTGGATTGTAAAAAACAAGATCAAAAGATCGCAGCCTGCGGCAGCTCCTACAGAAGCATCAGCGGACCACGCCTTCTTCGATCAGCAACTTGAGGATGGCCTCGGCCCCCGCCTGCGCCGTTACGCCTTTAAGCACTTGTCCCCCTCCACCGCTGGCTTTCGCCGTTGCGGCTTTCATCCGGTCGGCGCCGCTCTTGGCCTTGATCACCTTCAAGCGTTTTGGCCGCGGCTTGGCTGGTTGCAAGGTGGCAACTGCCAGCAATTCATCGTCGACGATTTCCACGTCATCGGCCTGCAGCACTCCGCGTCGCGCCGGGCCGTAAGCACTTTGCCGAGGCTTCGGCGCGGCGTTATCCACCGTTGCCAGAAACGGCAAACGCACTTTCAGCCGACGACGCTGACCACGAGGCAAAGCTTGCAGCACGAGCGCCGAACCGCCGTCGATGGACTCGACCTGCGCCAGTCCCACCACCAGCGGCCAGCCAAGGCCTTCGGCCAGCAGGAACGGCAACATGCCCGAACCTTCGCCGGTTTCCGCCTGACTGCCGGTCAGCACCACTTGTGCGCCGGCGTCGCGCAAATACGCGGTCAACGCCGGCAGCGCATCGGCGCCTTGCGGCTGTTCCAGCACATGGAGTTGTTCAAGACCCATACCCAGATAGGCACGCAGCGCAGGCTCGGCGACGTCGCCGGCATGCAGCACCTGCAAGTTATCCCCAGCCAGTTGCAGACCCAGTTCCACCGCCCGCGCATCTTGCTCCGCTCGACGTGGCCGACCGGACGTCGGGTGGGCACCGATGGACACCAGGCTGATGATTTTCGTGCTCATAACCCTTTCCTTCCCTTAAGCCGCATCGCGCTTGGCGTCGTTGCGGTAAGCCTCTACCGCCGCGATCAAGGCTTGAAGAATCTCGGCACTTTCACCGATCACCGACAGGTCGGCCCGTTTGATCATGTCGCAACCAGGGTCGAGGTTGATCGCCACCACCTTGTCGCAGGCACCGATGCCTTGCAGGTGCTGGATCGCCCCGGAAATCCCCACCGCCACGTAGACCCGTGCAGTGACCCAGGTGCCCGACGCGCCGACCTGGCGATCGCGGGCCATGTAACCATCGTCCACCGCCACCCGGGATGCACCTTCGGTGGCCCCCAGCGCTACGGCGGTCTGGTGGAACAACGCCCAATCCTTGACCCCGTTGCCACCCGAGAAGATGAACTCCGCTTCGGCCATCGGAATTGCCGCCGGGTCCACCGCCACAGCCCCCAGATCCTCGATGCGCGAGAGACTGCGGGCCACGGTTGTGGATAACTCTACCGGCAAGGCTTCGTGACGGGTTTCGCTGACCGGTTCAGCACATTCCACGGCCGCCAGAATCAAGCGCGCCACCGGGCGGGCCAAATCCTGCAGACCGGCGCCAGCGCGACCAATGCACTCCTGATCCTTGACCTGCCAGACTCGGGTGGCCGGGCGTTCGCCCAGTGCAGCCGCGAAGCGTCGACCCAGTTCGCCACCACCGCTGCGGCTGTCCGGCAACAGCCAATGACGCGGGTTGAACTGGTTATCCACAGCCCGCAGGCCCTGGACACGTTGCTCCGGTGCATAACCGCTGAACTCTTCGCCATCGAGCACCAGCAAGCGATCGACGCCGGCGGTGGCAAATGCGCTTTCCTTGTGTTCACCGAACACCACGGCCAGTACCGCGCCGTCGCTGCCGGCCAATTGATGGGCCAGGCCCAACAGGTCGCGGTCGTGGCTGCCCAAGCGGCCACCAACCATGTCCGGCACCACGCAAATGTAGAACGCCGGTGCTGGCACTTGATGCAGCGGCAATTGCACTTCAACGGCGGCGGTGCGCTTGGTGGCCCCGCCCTGTTGAGCACCACTGCGGTCGATGCGCTTGATTCCATTGGGGCCGATAAAACCGACGCCATGCAGGTTCTTGCGGATGACGCCATTGGGTCCCATCCAGCTGTGTTGCGCCGGTTGCATGGCCGCATGCAGCGGATGCAAGCGGTTGCGGGCGATCCATTCAGCACGGGGGTCGCGTCGAATAATGTCGCTCATCAGTGCACCTCCGCAGGTTCACGTTTGGCCGGTGTCGATGGCTTGGCGGCTTCGTCTTCAAGCAATGCATCGGCCACCAGTTCGGCGATGTCCTTGATCAGCGGCCTTGGTTCGACCACGCCTTCGAGCATCGCCGTGCACTGTGGACAACCCACGGCCACCAACTCGGCGCCGGTCTCGCGAATGTCTTCCATGCGCATGTCGGGAATCCGCTGCTTGCCCGGAATGTCGGTGATCGGCGCGCCGCCGCCACCGCCGCAGCAACGCGAACGGAAACCGGAACGTTGCATCTCTTTGACTTCAATCCCGAGCGCACGCAGCACCTGGCGCGGCGCCTCGTATTCGCCGTTGTAGCGGCCGAGGTAGCACGGGTCGTGATAGGTCACGCTGTCGCCTTTGTGCTGGCCGAGGTTCAGCGCACCGGCCTGGATGATTTCAGCCATGTAGGTGCTGTGGTGCTGTACCAGATAGTTGCCGTCGAAAGCGCCGTACTCATTTTTCAGCACATGAAAGCTGTGCGGATCGCAAGTGACGATGCGGTTGAAGCTGTACTTGGCCAGGGTCTGGATGTTGCGCTTGGCCAACAATTGGAAAGTCGCTTCGTCGCCCAGGCGCCGTGCCACGTCGCCGCTGTCGCGCTCTTCGAGGCCGAGCACGGCGAAGTCGATTTTCGCTGCCTTGAGCACTTTGACGAACGCGCGCAGGGTGCGCTGGTTGCGCATGTCGAAAGCGCCGTCGCCGACCCAGAACAGCACGTCGGTGGACTTCTTCTCGCTGAGCAGATTGAGGTTCAAATCCGCCGCCCAGTTCATCCGCCCGCCCGGTGCAAAACCGCCCGGGTTGTCGGTGGCGATCAGGTTCTCCAGGACTTCGGCACCCTTGTTCGGGGTTGCGCCTTTTTCCAGTGTCAGGTGACGACGCATGTCGACGATGGCATCGACGTGCTCGATCATCATCGGGCATTCCTCGACGCAGGCGCGGCAGGTGGTGCAGGACCACAGCGTCTCGGCATCGACCAGACCGTTGACGATCGGTTGATGCGGATTGCCAGCATGCTCGCCAATCGGCTTGCCCGGATACGGGCTGCCAGCGAACTTGGCATCGGTGCCGCCAGCAAGCCCGACGACCATGTCCTGAATCAGTTTTTTCGGGTTCAGCGGCTGGCCGGCGGCGAACGCCGGACACGCGGCTTCGCATTTACCGCACTGCACGCAGGCATCGAAACCGAGCAACTGGTTCCAAGTGAAATCCTTGGGTTTTTCCACGCCCAGCGGTGCGCTCGGGTCGCTGAGGTCCAGCGGTTTCAAACCGGTGGAACGGCCGCCACCAAAGCGTTCGGCGCGACTGTGCCAGGCCAGGTGCAAAGCACCGGCGAAGGCGTGCTTCATTGGCCCGCCCCAGGTCATGCCGAAAAACAATTCGGACACGCCCCACAACACGCCGACACCGAGAATCGCCGCCAGCAGCCAGCCACCGAAGTTTTCCGGGAGGATCCCGGCCACGGGCAAGGTCAACAGGAAGAAGGAGGCCGAGAACGCCAGCAGGCTTTTCGGTAGGCGCATCCACGGGCCTTTCGACAGGCGTGAAGGCGGGTTGCGTCGACGCAGATAAACGAAGATCGCGCCGACGAACATCACCGCGGACATCAGCAACAGTGCATAACCGAGGATACGGTTATGCAGGCCGAAACCGTGCACCAGAATCGCCAGCACGATGGACGCCACCGCACCGCCGGCCGTGGCCACGTGGGTGTTGGCGATGTACTTGTCGCGCGCCACCACGTGGTGCAAGTCGACCATGTAGCGCTTGGGCATGGCGAACAGGCCGCCGATCAGGTCGACCTTCGAGGCCCGGCCCCGGCGCCACATGGCTACCCGCCGCAACGCGCCGAGGACGCCAAGGCCCAGGGCAGCGAACAACAGGATTGGAAGAAGGGTGTTCAACATGGTGAAGCTCCCACCAGTACATCTTGGAGAAACACGGTCGGCGTAGGAGCTGCCGCAGGTTGCGATCTTTTGATCTTGATCTTAAAAACAAGATCAAAAGATCGCAGCCTTCGGCAGCTCCTACACAGGGGGTGTCAAAACCTTAGAAATCCTTGCACAACCGCAGCGCGTCATAGATCGCCGCATGCACGTTGCGCTGTGCCACGCAGTCGCCGATGCGGAACAGCAGGTAGCCGTCGCCGCTCTGCTCCAGACAAGGTTGCGGCTTGATCGCGAACAAGGCTTCGACGTCGATCTGGCCTTTGTTGCGCGAGCCTTCCTTCATCGCGTAGTAGATTTCCTCGTCCGGGCGCACACCGTTTTCGATGACCACCTGGTCCACCACCCGCTCTTCTTTGGCGCCGGTGTATTCGTTTTCCAGCACCGCCACCAGCTTGTCGCCTTCGCGGTAGACCTTCTCCAGCATCATGTCGCCGGTCATGATCACTTCTTTCGGGTACATGCTGCGGTAGTACGTCGGGAACGACGTACCGCCAATCGCCACGCCTGGCTTGATGTCGTCGGTGACGATCTCGACCTGGCTGCCCTTGTCCGCAATGAAGTCGGCGGTCGACATGCCGGTGAACTCGCAAATGGTGTCGTAGACCAACACGTTCTTGCCCGGCGCCACCTTGCCGTCGAGCACGTCCCAGCTGCTGACCACCAGGCCTTCAGCCGCGCCCCAGTGTTCGTTCTGCTCGATGAACGGGTGACCGCCGACGGCCAGCACCACCACGTCCGGACGCAAGTCCATGATGG
Source organism: Pseudomonas azerbaijanoccidentalis (assembly GCF_019145495.1). GTDB lineage: Bacteria > Pseudomonadota > Gammaproteobacteria > Pseudomonadales > Pseudomonadaceae > Aquipseudomonas > Aquipseudomonas azerbaijanoccidentalis. Next base: position 145,388 of record NZ_JAHSTU010000004.1, read on the forward strand.
TCGGCGCATCCGCCGCAGTGCCCAGGCGCAGGTCGACTTTCAAGCGCGCCAGTTCCAGCTGATACCAGCGGGTGATACCGGCAATCTGGTCCCGCTGCGGTGCTTTCGAGGCGGTGGTGATTTGCCCGCCGATGAATTCCTTCTTCTCGAACAGGGTCACGTCGTGGCCACGTTCGGCGGCAACGCGAGCGGCTTCCATCCCGGCAGGACCGGCACCGACCACCACCACCTTGCGTTTCACGCCGGTGGTTTTTTCGATGATGTGCGGCACGCCCATGTATTCACGGGACGTCGCCGCGTTCTGAATGCACAGCACATCCAGACCCTGGTACTGACGGTCGATGCAGTAGTTGGCGCCGACGCACTGCTTGATCTGGTCGATCTGGCCCATCTTGATCTTGGCGATCAGGTGCGGGTCAGCGATGTGCGCACGGGTCATGCCGACCATGTCGACGTAACCGCCTTCAAGGATACGCGTGGCCTGGTTCGGGTCCTTGATGTTCTGCGCGTGCAGCACCGGAACCTTGACCACTTCCTTGATACCGGCGGCCAGGTGCAGGAACGGCTCAGGCGGGTAGCTCATGTTCGGAATGACGTTGGCCAGGGTGTTGTGAGTGTCGCAACCCGAACCCACGACGCCGAGAAAATCGAGCATGCCGGTGTCATCGTAATACTTGGCGATCTGCTTCATGTCTTCATGGGACAGACCGTCCGGGTGGAACTCGTCGCCGCAGATGCGCATGCCCACGCAGAAATCGTCACCGACCTCGGCGCGCACGGCTTTCAAGACTTCCAGGCCGAATTTCATGCGGCCTTCAAAGGTGCCGCCCCATTCGTCAGTACGCTTGTTGACGCGCGGGCTCCAGAACTGGTCGATCATGTGCTGGTGCACCGCCGACAATTCCACGCCGTCCAGGCCACCGGCCTTGGCGCGACGTGCAGCCTGCGCGTAGTTGCCGATCACCCGCCAGATTTCTTCCGGTTCGATGGTCTTGCAGGTGGCACGGTGCACCGGCTCACGCACGCCCGAAGGCGACATCAGCGTTGGCCAGTTGAAACCGTCCCAACGCGAGCGACGGCCCATGTGGGTAATCTGGATCATGATCTTGGCGCCGTGCTTGTGCATGGCGTCGGCCAGATTCTGGAAGTGCGGAATGATGCGGTCGGTCGACAGGTTGACCGAACTCCACCACTCCTGCGGGCTGTCGATGGCGACCACCGACGAACCGCCGCAAATCGCCAGGCCGATCCCGCCCTTGGCTTTCTCTTCGTAATACTTGACGTACCGGTCAGTGGTCATGCCGCCGTCGGTGGCATAGACCTCGGCGTGCGCGGTGCTGAGCACGCGATTACGGATGGTCAGTTTGCCGATCTGGATCGGCTGGAACATTGCTTCGAAAGCCATGGCGGGTTCCTCGACTTACAACGGCTTGACGGTGAACAAGCCGTCTTCGTGGCCTTCTTCGGAGCCACCGTAGACTTGCTCGGCGACGGTGCGAATCTGGCTGCCACGGGCCTGCAGGATTTGATCCATGGCACCGGCAAACCAGCCAGTGAACATGTAGTCGACCTTGCGCCCGACTTTGCCGTACACGTAGACGAACGCCGAGTGTTCGAGCTTGACGCTGGCAGTGCCTTTGTCGAGGTCGATGTCCTGGATCTTGAACAGGCCCCAGCCACGTTGCGACAGGCGCTTCATGTAGTGCTCGAACACCGCGACGCCTTCCAGACCATGGCATTCAGCTTCTTTTTCACACCAGTGCCAGGCAGATTTGTAGCCGGCCTTGTAGAGGATTTCGGCGTAGGCATCGGCGCCCAGCACTTCCTCGATGCCCATGTGGTTGTTGACGAAGAAATGGCGCGGTACGTACAGCATCGGCAAGGCGTCGGAAGTCCAGACACCGGTTTCACTGTCGACTTCGATAGGCAATTGCGGGGCGATCTTGGCCATGGAAACTTAACTCCAGAAAATTCGTTGTGTTGTCGTGTCGTCCTGTAGCAACTGCCGAGGCACGAGGCTGCGTTGTGGTCCGCAGGACCGCCCTCGGGGGCCGCTTCGCAGCCCATCGCAGCCTCGTGCCTCGGCAGCTGCTACAGGTTTCGTTTTGTGGAAGTCGGGTTACTCGCCCCAAACATCCTTGAGGACGTTGACCCAGTTCTCGCCCATGATCTTGCGCACTACGCGCTCGGAATGGCCGCGCTTGAGCAGGGTTTCGGTCAGGTTCGGGAACTCGCCGACGGTGCGGATGCCCAGCGGGTTGATGATCTTGCCGAAGCTGGTCAGGCGGCGGGCGTAGCCCTTGTCGTGGGTCAGGTATTCGAAGAAGTCCTGGCCATGGCCCTGGGTGAAGTCGGTGCCGATGCCGATGGCGTCTTCGCCGACGATGTTCATGGTGTATTCGATGGCTTCGGCGTAATCGTCGATGGTCGAATCGATGCCCTTGGCGAGGAACGGCGCGAACATGGTCACGCCGACGAAACCGCCGTGGTCGGCGATGAACTTCAGCTCTTCATCGGACTTGTTGCGCGGGTGCTCTTTGAGACCCGACGGCAGGCAGTGGGAGTAGCAGACGGGTTTCTTCGATTCGAGAATGACCTCTTCGGAAGTCTTGGAACCGACGTGGGACAGGTCGCACATGACGCCCACACGGTTCATCTCGGCAACGATTTCGCGACCGAAGCCGGACAGGCCGCCGTCACGCTCGTAGCAACCGGTGCCCACCAGGTTCTGGGTGTTGTAGCACATCTGCACGATACCGACGCCGAGCTGCTTGAACACCTCGACATAGCCAATCTGGTCTTCAAACGCGTGGGCATTCTGGAAACCGAACAGGATGCCGGTCTTGCCGACTTCCTTGGCCTTGCGAATGTCAGCGGTGGTGCGCACCGGCATCACCAGGTCGCTGTTCTCGCGGATCAGTTTCTGGCTGGCGGCAATGTTGTTGACGGTAGCCTGGAAGCCTTCCCACACCGATACGGTGCAGTTGGCGGCGGTCAAACCGCCCTTGCGCATGTCTTCGAACAGCTCACGGTTCCACTTGGCAATAATCAGCCCGTCGATAACGATGCTGTCGGCGTGCAATTCGGCTGGGCTCATCAGGCTGTCCCCTTATTAGCGATTCATGCGCCGAATCGTCTGCCGGCGCTTTGGGGCCAGCATATGCCTCGGTGCGGGGGCAGCCGGGTGCAAAAACGACAGGGGAATTGCCGAAAGCGTCAATCCGCGACAAAGGGTCGTCGGCAGGCACTATTGGCGACCTGTTCAAGGCCGTCGGCTTGGGCCAGAATTCGCCCCATCACTGGAATAGAGCGGCGACCTGAATGAAATCCATCCTTCTGGCTTTGGCATTGATTGCGACCGGCGTACACGCAGCACAGGAGTCCGACGACAACCCGTGCGACAAAGTCGAAAACGACGTCCAGACCCTCGAGTGCTCGGCCTTCAGCAAAACCACCGCCGAAGACCTGCTCAGCGAAAACCTCAACAGCCTGAACGACCGCATGCAGTCGCTCTACGGCAAGAACCCGTCGCAACTGGCCGACATCACTGCCAAAATCAAAGCCGCCCAAGCCCAATGGCTGAAAACCCGTGACGCCGACTGCGCCGTGGAAGCCTTCCCCGCCACCACCGGCAGCAAGGCCTTCACCATGGCGCAGAACGATTGCGTGGCGCGAATGAGTGATGAACGGTCGGAGTTTTTGGAGTCGATTGGGCAGGAGTGATGCAATCGCCAGTCAACTTGAGCTGTAAGCTACACGCCATCAGCCAGTTAAGGGATTCAACATGAAAGTCTGCGGCATTGAAATCAAAGGCAGCGAAGCGATCATCGCCGTGGCCACCCTCGAAGGCTCGGCCCTGAGCCACTTGGCGCTTGCCACCAAGAAAGTCGCCCTCGACGATGACGACGAAGCCGCCAACGTCAAAGTGTTCGCCGCGCAGGTTGCTTCGTTCGTGCGCGAGAATTCGATCGATCGCATTGCGATCAAGAAGCGCAGCAAGAAAGGCGAGTTTGCCGGTGGCCCGACCACGTTCAAGATCGAAGGGATTTTCCAGTTGCTGGAGAATTGCGAAGTGACGTTGTTGTCACCGCAGACGATCAATGCCCAGGCTAAAAAGCACAACTTTGAGCTGCCGGCGACGCTGAACAAGTATCAGCATGAGGCTTACAAAGCGGCTTGCTCGGCGTTGGTGAAGAAGTAAAAAACTACAAGATCAAAAGATCGCAGCCTTCGGCAGCTCCTACAGAGGACAGTGTAGGAGCTGCCGAAGGCTGCGATCTTTTGATTTTATGCTTTTGCGGTACGCCGGTCTTCCCTCGGGCAACGCTCAAACTTCGCCCGATAACTGCGGGTGAAATACGACGGCGATTCAAACCCGCAAGCGATGCTCACTTCCAGCACGCTCATGTCGGTCTGCCGCAGCAACTGTCGGGCTTTTTCCAGCCGTAACCGCAGGTAGAAATTGCTTGGTGTGTCGTTCAGGTGCAACCGAAACAGTCGCTCCAACTGGCGACGGGTCACCTTGATCGATTCCGCCAGTTCCAGTGTGCTCAGCGGGGGTTCGCTGTGCTGTTCCATTTCGCCAATCACCTGCACCAATTTCTTGTTGCTGATGCCATAACGCGTGGCGACTTCCATGCGCTGGTGGTCTTTGCGCGGGCGGATGCGGCCGAGCACGAATTGCTCGCTGACCTGAATTGCCAATTCGGGGCCGTGGGCCTGGGCGATCAGATCCAGCATTAAATCGATGGAAGCCGTACCGCCGGCCGAGGTGATGCGCCGCCGGTCGATCTCGAACAACTCCTGGGTGACGCTTAGCTGCGGATAGGACTCTTTGAAAGCGTCGATGGCTTCCCAGTGCAGGGTCAGGCGATGACCCTCGAGCAGGCCCGCTTCGGCGAGGATGAAGCTGCCGGTGTCAATGGCACCAAGGGTCACGCCTTCGTTGTCCAGCCGCCGTAGCCAGTGCTCCAGCGCAGGCGTGGCGAATTTCAGCGGTTCGAAACCGGCGACCACCAGCAACGTCGCACCTTTCTTCAGCGGCTCCAGCGCCGCATCGGCGTTGACCGACATCCCGTTACTGGCCAGCACCGCCCCGCCATCCGCGCTCAATACATGCCAACGATAAAGCTCGCCGCGAAAGCGATTGGCGACCCGCAGCGGCTCGATGGCCGAGATAAATCCAATGGCCGAGAAACCCGGCATCAACAAGAAATAGAAATCCTGGGACATGGAGCGCACTCGCTTAGCGGGTAACGAGAGGACGGGTAGCGTGAGGATGTAGATACGCCACTTGCAACAGGCATTCAAGAGCACAGGTCGCTGCAGTGCAAGAGCTGGTCGCCGCAGTGCGCTTTTACAGGGACACAGCTGCGTAACTTGGCATCACCGGCGCATCAGACGCCGGAACTCACAATAAACGAACTGCCGAGGAACCTGAGAATGAAACGACTGATCAGCAGCTGTGTTCTTGCACTCAGTGGTACCGCTTTGCTGAGCGCCAGCGTCATGGCCGCCGAACCCGCCGCTTGCCAGAATGTGCGCATGGGCGTGGTGAACTGGACCGACGTGATCGCTACCAGCGCGATGACCCAGGTATTGCTCGACGGCCTCGGCTATAGCACCAAACAAACCAGCGCCTCCCAGCAAATCATCTTTGCCGGGATCCGCGATCAGCGCCTGGACCTGTTCCTGGGTTACTGGAACCCGCTGATGACCCAGACCATCACCCCGTTCGTCGACGCCAACCAGGTCAAGGTGCTTGAAGCGCCAAGCCTGAAAGATGCGCGCGCCACCCTCGCCGTACCGACTTACCTCGCCGACAAGGGCCTGAAAACCTTTGCCGACATCGCCAAGTTTGAAAAAGAGCTGGGCGGCAAGATCTACGGCATCGAGCCGGGTTCGGGCGCCAACACCCAGATCAAGGCAATGATCGCCAAGAACCAGTTCGGCCTCGGCAAGTTTCAGCTGGTCGAGTCCAGCGAAGCCGGCATGCTCGCCGCCGTCGATCGCGCCGTTCGCCGCAAAGAGGCCGTGGTGTTCTTCGGTTGGGCGCCGCACCCGATGAACGTCAACGTGAAGATGACCTATCTCACCGGCAGCGACGACGCCCTCGGCCCGAACGAAGGCATGGCCACGGTCTGGACCGTTACCGCGCCGAAATACGCCGAACAGTGCCCGAACATCGGCCGCCTGCTGAGCAACCTCACGTTCACCGCCGAAGACGAGAGCCGGATGATGCAGCCGCTGCTGGATCACAAGGACGCTTTCGAATCGGCCAAGCAATGGCTCAAGGATCACCCGCAAGACAAGCAGCGCTGGCTTGAAGGTGTGACCACTTTCGACGGCAAACCAGCTGCTGAAAACCTGAAACTGACCAGTAAGTAACCGCTCTTTTATTCCGAACCGAACCGCTGATTCGCAGCCCGGCAGGGCTGCGAACAGGACCACCACGCCTGAAGGAAACCGCCCCATGAACCACGACGTCATCATCACCTGCGCACTCACCGGTGCTGGCGACACGACCGCCAAGAGCCCACACGTGCCGGTCACCCCGAAACAAATCGCCGCTGCCGCCGTGGAAGCCGCCAAGGCCGGTGCCACCGTGGTCCACTGCCACGTTCGCGACCCGCAAACCGGCAAGTTCAGCCGTGACGTGGCGCTGTACCGCGAAGTGATGGAGCGCATCCGCGAAGCGGACGTCGACATCATCGTCAACCTCACCGCCGGTATGGGCGGCGACCTGGAAATCGGCGCCGGTGAGAACCCGATGGAATTCGGCCCGAACACTGACCTGGTCGGCCCGCTGACCCGTCTGGCCCACGTCGAAGAACTGCTGCCGGAAATCTGCACCCTCGATTGCGGCACCCTGAACTTCGGCGACGGCGACACCATTTACGTGTCCACCCCGGCCCAGCTGCGCGCTGGCGCCAAACGCATTCAAGAGCTGGGCGTGAAGGCCGAGCTGGAAATCTTCGACACCGGTCACCTGTGGTTCGCCAAGCAGATGATCAAGGAAGGCCTGCTCGACAACCCATTGTTCCAGCTGTGCCTGGGCATCCCGTGGGGCGCCCCGGCTGACACCACCACCATGAAAGCCATGGTCGACAACCTGCCGGCCGACGCCGTCTGGGCAGGCTTCGGCATCGGTCGCATGCAGATGCCGATGGCCGCGCAAGCGGTGCTGCTGGGCGGCAACGTGCGGGTTGGTCTGGAAGACAACCTGTGGCTGGACAAAGGTGTACTGGCGACCAACGGCCAACTGGTCGAGCGCGCCTCGGAAATCCTCAGCCGTCTCGGCGCCCGCGTCCTGACCCCGGCGGAAGGCCGCAAGAAAATGGGCCTGACCCAACGCGGCTAAGCCTCCCAAACACTACCCCGTAGGAGCTGCCGCAGGCTGCGATCTTTTGATCTTTCTTGTAAAAACAAAATCAAAAGATCGCAGCCTGCGGCAGCTCCTACAGAGTCCACCGAATGCTTTAGGAAGTTGCCATGACCTTCATCACCGAAATCAAAACTTTCGCTGCGCTGGGCAGCGGTGTCATCGGCAGTGGCTGGGTCTCCCGCGCCCTCGCCCATGGCCTCGATGTAGTGGCCTGGGACCCGGCGCCAGGCGCCGAAGCGGCGCTGCGCAAACGGGTTGCCAATGCCTGGGGCGCGCTGGAAAAACAAGGCCTGGCAGCCGGCGCTTCACAGGATCGCTTGCGCTTCGTTGCGACCATTGAAGAATGCGTTCGCGACGCAGATTTCATTCAGGAAAGCGCCCCGGAACGCCTTGAGCTGAAACTTGAACTGCACAGCAAAATCAGCGCAGCGGCCAAGCCCAACGCACTGATCGGTTCCAGCACCTCCGGCCTGCTGCCGAGCGAGTTCTACGAGAGTTCGACCCACCCGGAACGTTGCGTGGTCGGCCACCCGTTCAACCCGGTTTACCTGTTGCCACTGGTGGAAGTGGTCGGCGGCAAGAACACCGCGCCCGAAGCCGTGCAAGCGGCGATGAAAGTCTACGAGTCCCTCGGCATGCGCCCACTGCACGTGCGCAAGGAAGTGCCGGGATTCATCGCCGACCGCTTGCTCGAAGCGCTTTGGCGTGAGGCGTTGCACCTGGTCAACGACGGCGTGGCAACCACGGGCGAAATCGACGATGCGATTCGTTTTGGTGCCGGTCTGCGCTGGTCGTTCATGGGCACATTCCTGACCTACACTCTGGCCGGCGGTGATGCCGGTATGCGCCACTTCATGGCGCAGTTCGGGCCGGCCTTGCAGTTACCGTGGACTTATCTGCCGGCGCCGGAGTTGACCGACAAACTGATCGACGATGTGGTCGACGGCACCAGCGATCAACTTGGCAAACACAGCATTTCGGCGCTGGAGCGCTATCGTGATGACTGCCTGCTGGCGGTGCTTGAGGCGGTGAAGACCACCAAAGAGAAGCATGGGATGGCATTCAGCGAGTAATCGACTATCAGGACTGGCCCCATCGCCAGCAGGGTGGCTCCCACAGGAGAACGCATTCCAATGTGGGAGCCAGCCTGCTGGCGATGACGGCATTCCAATCACAATCTGTTCTGGATCAGCCACCATGCCCACCCTCACCACCTACCAAACCAGAATCATCCCCGACTGGGTCGACTACAACGGCCACCTGCGTGACGCCTTCTACCTGCTGATTTTCAGCTACGCCACCGATGCCCTGATGGATAGCCTCGGCATGGACAGCAATAATCGCGAAGCCAGCGGCAATTCGCTGTTCACCCTGGAGCTGCACCTCAATTACCTGCACGAAGTGAAACTCGACGCCGACGTCGAGGTGCACACACAAATCATCGCCCACGACAGCAAGCGCCTGCATCTCTATCACAGCCTGCATCTGGCCGGTGACGACAAGGAGCTGGCCGGCAACGAACAAATGCTGCTGCACGTGGACCTGGCCGGTCCTCGCTCCACACCGTTCAGCGAACAGACCCTGGGAAAACTGCAAGCCATCATGGCCGAGCAGGCCGACCTGCCAACCCCCGCCTACATCGGCCGGGTGATCGCATTACCGCCAAAAAAATAACAAGGAGATCGCCATGAACACCGCCGCCGCTTTTGCCGACTTCCGTACTTATCCGTTGATCAGCGCGCTGACAGGCGTGCAGGCCTTGGCGGATCGTGTTCTGGTGAAGTGGGCCGACCAGCGTGTCAGCCCTTTCCATCATCAATGGCTGCGGGACAACTGCCCGTGCCCGCAATGCGTCTACACGGTGACTCGCGAGCAGGTACTGGAAATCGTCGACGTGCCGCAAGACCTGACAGCGGCCGAAACCAGCGTCGACACGCAAGGTTGCCTGAGTGTCCAGTGGCAGGACGGCCATCTTAGTCGCTTCGATCCCGGTTGGCTGAGGGCGCATGCCTATGACGACGAGTCTCGCGCCGAGCGCCTGGCAGGCAAACCCCAAGCCAGGCTCTGGCACAGCGATTTGCAGCTGCCGGTGTTCGAATATAAAGCGCTGATGACCGACAACGACGCCTTGCTGCAATGGCTGTTGGCGGTGCGTGATACCGGCCTGACCCAGGTCCGTGGCGTGCCCACTGAACCCGGCTCGCTGAAACTGATCGCCCAGCGGATTTCTTTCATCCGCGAGAGCAACTTCGGCGTGCTGTTCAACGTGCAATCCAAGGCCGACGCCGACAGCAACGCCTACACCGCATTCAACTTGCCGTTGCACAGCGATCTGCCAACCCGCGAGTTGCAACCGGGGCTGCAATTTCTGCATTGCCTGGTCAACGATGCCGAGGGCGGCGAGAGCATTTTCGTCGATGGTTTTGCGATTGCCGATGCGTTGCGTCAGGAGGATCCGCAGGCCTTCAAAAGCCTTTGCGAGATCCCGGTGGAGTTTCGCAACAAGGACCGCCACAGCGACTACCGCTGCCTGGCACCGATCATCGCTCTGAACGCCTTGGGGCAGGTGTCGGAAATCCGCATGGCGAATTTTCTGCGCGGGCCGTTCGATGCGTCGGTGGATCAAATGCCCAAGCTCTATAACGCCTATCGCCGCTTCATTGCGATGACCCGCGAGCCTCGGTTCAGGCTGATGCAACGGCTCAACCCAGGCGAGCTGTGGTGCTTCGACAACCGTCGCACCTTGCACGCCCGCAACGCGTTTGATCCCGCCACGGGGGCGCGGCATTTCCAGGGATGTTATGTCGACCGGGATGAGTTGTTGTCGCGCATTCTGGTGTTGCAACGCTAGACCGCTAAAAGATCGCAGCCTTCGGCAGCTCCTACAAACGCGTGGTAATACGCGCCCCCTGTAGGAGCTGCCGAAGGCTGCGATCTTTTGCTTTTCAACCCGCCAAAAAAAGCCCCGATCAAGCCGTGACAGGATCGAGGCAGAGGGTACTGTTGAGGAGCTGCCGTGCGAGGGTGACCAAACCTTCGTGAAGCGAGCTGAAGCCAGTGTGCCCCCTCCTTTGGCCGGTAAGTTGCCCGAAAACGACCTATTCATAGCCAATGCTGCCATTGCGACAAATCGCCCTTGCCGACACCAGGCACCCCCACCAGAATCGAACCACGACACCGTTCCCTGAAGAAGGATTGCGTCATGATGCACGCCGATTTGATAGACCAGGAAGACCTGTTGGGCCAACTGAAGTCATTGGGTTTTGAAGTGCCCAACGGCGCGACTGCCGAACAGGCTTGTGAGTGTGCGGTGCGGGGTTTGAACGACGTGCGGGCGATCACCCTGAGGACCATGGTCAAGCAGATGTACACCAGCAGCGCAACGATCTTGCCGGCGGTGCGCCAGGCAATCGACAAGCAGCTGCTGCCGGCATTGGCGGAGTATCAGCAAAGCCATACCGGCCGTTAAATCCAATCGCGGGCAAGCCCGCTCCCACAGGTTTTCAGGTTGGATTGCAGATTTGTGATCCAACGAAGTTCCCTGTGGGAGCGGGCTTGCCCGCGATGAATGCAACTCGGCTTTAGAGCCTTACACTGGCAAACGTCGACTCATTACGCGCCTGGCTCAACGCCGACAACGGCCCGGACAACGGCGACAGCACCAAGGCTTGCGGCAGCGGCATCATCGCCACTTGCTGGGTGGTGTTGGACCCTACGCGTTCGTCACGCGGTGGAATGCCGAAGTATTCGCGGTAGCACTTGGAGAAGTGCGGCGTGGACACGAAGCCACACACCGATGCCACTTCGATGATCGACATCGGCGTTTGCTTGAGCAACTGCCGCGCACGAATCAGGCGCAGCTTGAGGTAGTAACGCGACGGTGAGCAGTGCAGGTACTTCTGGAACAGACGCTCGAGCTGGCGACGGGACACGGCGACATACACCGCCAGTTCGTCGAGGTCGATCGGCTCTTCTAGGTTGGCTTCCATCAGCGCAACGATTTCCTGCAACTTAGGCTGGTTGGTGCCCAGCATGTGCTTGAGCGGCACGCGCTGGTGATCCTGTTCGTTGCGGATACGCTCGTAGACGAACATTTCCGAGATTGCGGCAGACAGTTCACGGCCGTGATCGCGGCTGATCAGGTGCAGCATCATGTCCAGCGGCGCGGTGCCACCGGAGCTGGTGAAACGGTTACGGTCGAGGGTGAACAAGCGAGTGCTCATGGCTACACGCGGGAAAGCTTCCTGCATCGCTGCCAGACATTCCCAGTGCACGCTGCAATCAAACCCGTCCAGCAGCCCGGCGCAAGCCAAAGCCCAACTGCCGGTGCAGACAGCGCCGAGACGACGGGACTGCCGCGCCTGGCTTTGCAGCCATGACACGTGTTCGCGGGTAACCGTGCGTTGAATTCCGATGCCGCCGCAGACAATCACGGTGTCCAGAGGCGGCGCTTTGTGCATGGAGGCGTCAGGGGTGATTTGCAGACCGTCACTGGCCCAGACCTGGCCACCGTCGACGGTGAGGGTAGTCCAGCGATACAGCTCGCGACCGGACAACTGGTTGGCCATCCGCAGCGGCTCAACAGCGGACGCCAGAGAAATCAGCGTGAAATTGTCCAGCAGCAGAAAGCCGATGGATTGAGGCGCACGGTTCTGGGGTTGAGCCCCGGAGTTGAACGTCGTCATCGCGGTATCTCCTCACACAAAGCGGGTGATGGCCTCAGGCGGAGGCTCTTGTTATTGCCATCGTTCTCGCGTGGGAGACGGGCTTTGTAATGACAGAGCAAATGCCGTGCCTAAATTTGAATGCGCGTTCAATAACTCCTAAAAACGACGTCGGAATGTGTCTGTATATGACACGCGGCGAGTAAGGGTTAAGAGTGCCATCAGGCAAGGCAAGTGCTCTGCCCCGTTGCGTGTGAGCAAATCGGTAGCACTTGTGGGAACAGGGCTGCGAGCAGCCGCAAAGAGTGTCACCGCAAGCACGGGTGACGAGTGGTCAGGGACGGGACGGTCCTGATTTTGAAGTCAGGTACTTATCTGTAAGCGACGCGCCAAAAGGTGGCGCGATTTAAATCGGATGTTCACTTAGCGCGCAGTTTTGACTGGTCTGGCCCTATCGCCAGCAGGCTGGCTCCCACAGGTTTTGTGGTCGATACAAATCCACTGTGGGAGCCAGCCTGCTGGCGATAAGGGCAACGCGGTTTCAGCACTCAACCGCGCTAACCGCCAACCCACCCCGCGATGTCTCCTTATATTTGTCATGCATATCGGCACCGGTATCACGCATCGTGCGGATCACCCGATCCAGCGAGATAAAGTGCTGCCCATCACCGCGCAAAGCCATCTGCGCCGCGTTGATCGCTTTCACTGCCGCAATCGCGTTGCGCTCGATACACGGCACCTGCACCAGGCCGCCGACCGGGTCGCAGGTCAGGCCGAGGTTGTGTTCCAGACCGATTTCCGCCGCGTTGCACAACTGCTCAGGCGAAGCACCGAGGATTTCCGCCAGCCCCGCCGCCGCCATGGCGCAGGCCGAACCGACTTCGCCCTGGCAACCGACTTCGGCACCGGAGATCGAAGCGTTTTTCTTGCACAGGATCCCCACCGCCGCCGCACCGAGGAAGTAGTCGACGACATTGGCGTCGGTCACGTCTTCGCTGAATTTCATGAAGTAGTGCAATACCGCCGGAATGATCCCCGCCGCGCCATTGGTCGGCGCCGTGACCATGCGCCCACCCGCTGCGTTTTCTTCGTTGACCGCCAGGGCGAACAGGTTGACCCATTCCATGGCGCTCAGGGTCGAGCCGATCACGTTGGGCTTGTTCAGTTCCTGCAAGCTGCGATGCAGTTTGGCCGCACGTCGGCGCACATTCAGGCCACCGGGCAGAATCCCCTCGTGCTTGAGGCCCTGCTCGACGCAATCCTGCATGGCGCGCCAGAGGGTCATCAGGCCGCTGCGGATTTCCTCTTCGCTGCGCCAGACCTTCTCGTTGGCCAACATCAACTCGGCCACCCGCAGGTTGTGCTTCTTGCACAGTTCCAGCAGTTCGGCGGCGCTGGAAAAATCGTACGGCAGTTCCGTGCGGTCCAGGTCGACGACACCACTGGAGGCCTGCGCCTCATCAACGACAAACCCACCGCCGACCGAATAGTAGGTGTCACGATGCAGCTCGCCGTCATCGCCTTCGACAATCAGGGTCATGGCGTTGGGATGGAATGGCAGGTTTTCGTCGATCAGGCGCATGTCCCGCGCCCAGATGAACGGCACCGACAGGCGACCATCGAGCAACAGCGTATGGGTTTCATGCAGGGTGGCGATGCGGATGCCTATTTGCGACGGATCGATCGCATCCGGCCACTCGCCCATCAGGCCCATGATCACTGCGTTGTCGCTGCCGTGACCAATGCCGGTCGCGGACAACGAACCATAAAGCTGTACTTCAACGCGCCGCACTTGCTCAAGCAGCCCCCGCTCGCGCAAACCCTGCACGAACAACGCCGCTGCGCGCATTGGTCCAACGGTGTGCGAACTGGAAGGGCCGATGCCGATTTTGAACAGGTCGAAAACACTGATAGCCATTACTGCCGGACTCCTGAATGTGCCAACTCCAGGCGCAAAAGCGCCCGGTGACGGAGCTGCTACGCTCAAGCTGCAATCCGTCAGGATGGCCGCATCATCAGGCTTTTAACGTGCGCTTCGACGTCTCACACCGACGCACTCATGTCCACTAACGCCGCGTGTCTTTTACGTCGCGTTTTCGCCGTTTTTTTGCGACTCAGACGGACAAAAGAGCCTGAAAAAAGCTGTAAACGACGTCACTGACACTGGATGCGACCATCCCTGTACTGGTTACGACGCACCCTGTAGGCGTCAGATTTTCACTGGTACATGATCGTATCGACTCGATTGCAAGGCGCCGTGGTAGAGATGTCTCCAAAACGCCATCCAACCGCAACCTATAAGTGCGGTGGTCCAGTCGGAACACTGCCAAAAAAAACACCAAGGAGTCCATCCATGAAAGGTTCCCCGTCGTTGTTGTTGGCCGCCATGCTTAGTCTGCCGGTTCTGGCGCAAGCCGCCGAACCGGCCCAATGCAGCACCGTAAACTTCTCCGATGTCGGCTGGACCGACATCACCGCGACGACCGCGACCACCAGCGTCGTACTCAACGCCCTCGGCTACAAGACCAAGACCACCATGATTTCCGTGCCCGTGACCTACAAGTCCCTGGCCGACGGCAAGAACATGGACGTGTTCCTGGGCAACTGGATGCCGACCATGGAAAACGACATCAAGGCTTACCGCGATGCCGGCACCGTCGAGACCGTTCGCACCAACCTCAAAGGCGCCAAGTACACCCTCGCCGTTCCTCAGGCGCTGTACGACAAGGGGCTGCATGACTTCGCCGACATCGCCAAATTCAAGAAAGAGCTCGACGGCAAGATCTACGGCATCGAGCCGGGTAACGACGGCAACCGTCTGATCCAGAGCATGATCGACAAGGACGCCTTCGGCCTGAAAACCGCCGGTTTCAAAGTCGTCGAATCCTCCGAAGCGGGCATGCTCTCGCAAGTTGATCGTGCGCAAAAACGCGACACCGCCGTGGTGTTCCTCGGCTGGGCGCCGCATCCGATGAACAAGCGCTTCAAGATTCAATACCTGACCGGCGGCGATGACTTCTTCGGCCCGGATTTCGGTGCCGCCACCGTGGCGACCAACACCCGCAAGGGTTACGCCCAGGAGTGCAGCAACGTGGGTCAGTTGCTGAAGAACCTGGAGTTCACCGTCGACATGGAAAGCGAACTGATGGGCAACATCCTGGACGACAAGATGAAGCCTGACGCGGCCGCCAAGGCCTGGCTGAAAAAGAATCCACAGGTGCTCGATACCTGGCTCGCTGGCGTGACCACCATTGACGGTAAACCTGGCCTGGAGGCCGTGAAAGCCAAACTGCAGTAATCGCTTATGCCGGACGGCTCACGCCGTCCGGGCTGTTTATTTCCTTGCATGCGGACGTTCACTACCATGCTGATTGATCAGAAAATACCTTTAGGCCAGTACATCGCAGGCTTCGTTGAATGGTTGACGCAACACGGCGCCAACACCTTCGACGCAATTGCCGTGTCACTGGAAACGATGATCCACGGCGTGACGTTTGCGCTGACCTGGTTCAACCCGTTGGTCTTGATCGGCCTGATCGCACTACTGGCACACTTCATCCAGCGCAAATGGGGCCTGACCGCCTTCGTCATTGCGTCCTTTCTGCTGATCCTCAACCTGGGGTACTGGCAGGAAACCATGGAAACCCTCGCCCAGGTGTTGTTCGCCACCCTGGTCTGCGTGGTCATCGGCGTGCCGTTGGGCATCGTCGCCGCGCATAAACCGATGTTCTACACCATGATGCGTCCTGTACTCGATCTGATGCAGACGGTACCGACCTTCGTTTACCTCATTCCTACCCTGACCCTCTTCGGTCTGGGCGTGGTCCCGGGCCTGATCTCGACGGTGGTGTTCGCGATTGCCGCGCCCATCCGTCTCACCTACCTGGGCATCCGCGATGTCCCGCAAGAACTGATGGACGCCGGCAAGGCCTTCGGCTGCTCGCGTCGCCAACTGCTTTCACGGATCGAACTGCCCCACGCCATGCCAAGCATCGCAGCCGGCATTACCCAGTGCATCATGCTGTCGTTGTCGATGGTGGTGATCGCGGCACTGGTGGGCGCCGATGGCCTGGGCAAACCCGTGGTCAACGCACTGAACACTGCTGATATCGCCCTGGGCTTCGAAGCGGGCCTGGCGATCGTACTGCTGGCGATCATGCTCGACCGTATCTGCAAACAACCCGACGCCAAAGTAGGGGGTGACGCATGAGCATAATTCGCTTTGAAGACGTCGACGTGATCTTCACCAAAGACCCGCGCGAAGCCTTGAAACTGCTTGACCAGGGCATGACCCGCAGCGAGATCCTGAAAAAAACCGGGCAGATCGTCGGTGTGGAAAAGGCCAGCCTGGATGTCGAGAAAGGTGAAATCTGCGTGCTGATGGGCCTGTCCGGCTCCGGCAAATCCAGCCTGCTGCGCTGCATCAACGGCCTCAACACCGTCAGCCGCGGCAAGCTGTTCGTCGAGCATGAAGGCAAGCAGATCAACATTGCTTCCTGTACTCCGGCCGAACTGAAAATGATGCGCACCAAGCGCATCGCCATGGTGTTCCAGAAGTTCGCCCTGATGCCTTGGCTGACCGTGCGCGAGAACATCAGCTTCGGTCTGGAAATGCAGGGCCGCCCGGAGAAAGAACGCAAAAAACTGGTCGACGAAAAACTCGAGCTGGTGGGCCTGACCCAATGGCGCAACAAGAAGCCCGATGAACTGTCCGGCGGCATGCAGCAGCGTGTGGGTCTGGCCCGTGCGTTGGCGATGGACGCCGACATTCTGCTGATGGACGAACCGTTCTCGGCACTCGACCCACTGATCCGCCAGGGTCTGCAGGACGAACTGTTGGAGCTGCAACGCAAGCTGAGCAAAACCATCGTGTTCGTGAGCCACGACCTCGACGAAGCCCTGAAGCTCGGCAGCCGCATTGCAATCATGAAAGACGGCCGGATCATCCAGTACAGCAAGCCCGAAGAAATCGTCCTCAACCCTGCCGACGATTACGTGCGCACTTTCGTGGCCCACACCAACCCACTGAACGTGCTCTGCGGTCGCAGCCTGATGCGCACCCTGGACAACTGCAAACGTATCAACGGTTCGGTGTGCCTCGATCCGGGCGGCGATTCGTGGCTGGACCTGGCTGAAGGCAACACCATCAAGGGCGCTCGTCAGAACGGTTCGGCGCTGGACTTGCAGAACTGGGCACCGGGTCAGGCCGTTGAAGGCCTGGGCCGTCGCCCTACGCTGGTGGACTCGAGCATCGGCATGCGCGACGCGTTGCAGATTCGTTATCAGACCGGCAACAAACTGGTGCTACACGACAATAACCATGTGGTGGGGATTCTCGGCGACAGCGAGCTGTATCACGCGCTGCTCGGCAAGAACCTGGGGTAAAGGCAACAGACACAAAAACGCCGCGAGAGGATCGCGGCGTTTTTGTTTGAAGATCAAAAGATCGCAGCCTTCGGCAGCTCCTACAGGGAAATGCGATCAATGTAGGAGCTGCCGAAGGCTGCGATCTTTTCAAAGGAACAACGCGGTGCTCCAGATAGAAACACCGCGCCACTCACAACTCAGCTGTAAACCCGGCCAAGGAGCTGCCGATGGCTTTCAAACTGATCGAGCACGTCACGGGTGATCTGATCCTGAGTGAAGCCCATCAGGTCGTAGTCCTGGCTGCCGTTGTGCAGGTACACCTCGGCGCGGTAGTAACGCTGACGCGCCTCATCGGATTGAGCCGATTCAGTCGGCGTCGCCAGATAGCCATCCAGGCTGACTTCATAGACAAACGGGTTGCCCTCTTCCATCTCGACCCGCACGCCCATGCAACGCTTGGACTTGCCCAACAACGTCTGCACTTGCAGGCCTTGCGCACGCATTTGCGCCGTCGCGTCCTGCAATGCGGGGCTCACATGCTTGTCCATGAAACGCTGGACCACCGACTGGCTCGGTTGCAGGTCCAGTTGGGTCAGGCGCTCGCTGAAACCACGACGACCACGTGCCGCCAACTCCGCTTGCTCCTGTTCGATCTGCACGTCCTGGCGCATGGCCTTGTGCAAGCCGAACATAAAGAACACCAACACCACCGAGAACGGCAGGCCAGCCAGTACCACCATGGTTTGCATGGCTTCGAAGTTACCGGCGAACAGCAGGCCGATGGTCACCAGGGTGATCACCGCCGACCAGAAAATCCGCAACCAGTGCGGCGCATCTTCATCGACGTTACCGCCCTTGCACGAAAGGTTGGCCATCATCACCGCCCCGGAATCCGCCGGAGTCAGGAACAGCACGAAACCAACGAAAATCGACACGCCGATCACAACCTTCGACGCCGGATAATGTTCCAGCAACTGGTAGATCGCCATGGACGGCTGTTCCAGCGCCGTCTTCCCGAGTTCCACCGCCCCGTGGTTCATCACCAGGTCCAGGGCCGAGTTACCGAAGATCGACAGCCACGCCAGGGTGAAACCCAGCGGAATCAGCAACACGCCAGCCACCAGTTCACGCACCGTGCGACCCCGGGAAATACGCGCGATGAACATGCCCACGAATGGCGCCCAGGAAATCCACCAGGCCCAGTAGAACAAAGTCCACAGGCCCAACCAGCGGTCGGACTTCTCAGCGTCACCTTCGTACACATAGAGGTCGAAGGTCTTCAGCACCACACCGTTCAGGTAGTCACCGACGTTCTGCACGAAGCCGTTGAGCAGGTGCAGGGTCGGGCCGAACAGCAGCACGAAAATCAGCAGGCCGCTGAACAGCACGATGTTCAGGTTGGACAGACGGCGGATACCGTTTTCCACGCCCGACACGGCGGCGATGGTCGCCACGGTGCTCATCACGATGATCACGATCAGCAGGTTGGTGTTGCTGTGCTCCATGCCGAACAGGTTTTCCAGGCCGGACGACACTTGCAGCGAACCGATCCCCAGGTTCGTCACCAGACCCAACAGCGTCACGAACATGCCGAAGCCGTCCACCGCATGCCCGGCCGCACCCTTGACCCAACGCTCGCCCACCAGCGGATACAACGCCGAACGCAACGCCAGCGGCTGGTTGTGACGGTAGGCAAAGTAGGCAACGGCCAAACCGACCAGCGCGTAAATCGCCCAGCCATGCAGGCCCCAATGCAAGAACGTCAGCTGCACCGCCTGACGGGCCGCGAGGTTGCTGGCGGAGACGCCTTCCGGCGGGTTGAAGTAGTGGTCCAGCGGCTCGGACGCGCCGAAGTACAGCAACGAAATGCCGATACCCGACGAGAACAGCATCCCCGCCCAGGCGCCGTAGCTGAAGTCCGGCGTATCGTCCTTGCTCCCCAGTTTCAGCTTGCCGTAGGACGAAAATGCCAGGCCGACCACGAAAATCAGATAGGCGGCAATCACCACCATGTAGTACCAGCCAAAGCTGCGCGACAGCCAGGCTTGCGCCATACCGAGCATTCGGCCTGCCTCTTGCGGGGCAATGATCAGAATGGCAGTCAACAACAGAATCAACGCGGTGGAGGTGTAGAACACCCAACCGTTGACCGTCACCTTCTCGGGTGGGGTCTTTATTAGTGAGGCAGAACTCATGGCACAGTTGCTCCGGGCAGTGCGGGAGAAGATCACAAGGCAACGCGTTACCCGACTAATCGGTTAGTTGGCAGCCGACCAGCGGGTGTTATAAAGACACCCCGAAAATGCCCGAAACCCCAAAAGCGCCGTGGCGTATAGGTTTCGAGCCGTTTTAGATGTCGGTTTATCGTCATTTATGCGTAGGAAAAATCTGTAAGCAGCGACGAATTGTCGCAGATCTTATTCTTTGTTGATTGAACGTTCAATCAAAACAAAATAGACTGGCCCTCAGTCCGACAGACGTTTTGCGTCCGCCGGAAGGCCTAAGGAGATGTGCAAGATGCCCAAGGTCGGTATGCAACCCATCCGCCGCCAGCAATTGATCGAAGCCACTTTGCAGGCCGTCGATCAGGTCGGAATGGGGGACGCCAGCATTGCGCTGATCGCCCGTTTGGCCGGTGTCTCGAATGGCATCATCAGTCACTACTTTCAGGACAAGAATGGCCTGATTGCCGCCACCATGGGGTACTTGATGACTGTCCTGAGCGAGAACGTCACCGCGCGCCGGTTGGCGCTGACAGATGACAGCCCGCGGGCGCATCTGCAGGTGATCATCGAAGGCAACTTCGACGCCAGCCAGGTCAACGGCCCGGCAATGAAAACCTGGCTGGCCTTCTGGGCCACCAGCATGCACCAGCCGTCTTTGCACAGGTTGCAGCGGATCAACGATCACCGTCTGTATTCCAACCTGTGCTGCCAGTTCCGCCGTGTGCTGCCGCTCGATGATGCGCGCAGCGCCGCCCGGGGCCTGGCAGCGTTGATTGACGGTTTGTGGTTGCGTGGCGCGCTGTCGGGAGACGCTTTCGACACCGGGCAGGCGCAACAGATCGCTTACGAATACATGGATATCCAACTGGCCAAGCAGGTGAGTTAGAGCACACACAAACGCTCAATCACCGGACCGCGCCAACCACTTATGCTCTTGCGAGGACTTTATGGCCCGTTTCGAACTGCAAAAACTCTACATCGATGGTGCGTACAGCGACGCCAGCAGCGACGCCACTTTCGAAGCCATCAACCCGGCTAACGGTGAAGTCCTCGCAAAAGTACAGCGCGCAACCTTCGATGACGTTGAGCGCGCCGTTGTCAGCGCCGAAAAAGGCCAGAAAATCTGGGCCGCCATGACCGCCATGGAGCGTTCGCGCATCCTGCGTCGTGCCGTGGACATCCTGCGCGAGCGCAACGACGAACTGGCCGCCCTGGAAACTCTGGACACCGGTAAAGCGTTCTCCGAAACCAAGTACGTCGACATCGTTACCGGCGCCGACGTGCTGGAATACTACGCAGGCCTGGTGCCGGCGATCGAAGGCGAGCAGATCCCTTTACGCACCACCTCGTTCGTCTATACCCGTCGCGAGCCGCTGGGCGTCGTGGCCGGTATCGGCGCGTGGAACTACCCGATCCAGATCGCCCTGTGGAAATCCGCGCCTGCCCTGGCGGCCGGTAACGCGATGATCTTCAAGCCAAGCGAAGTCACCTCGCTGACCACCCTGAAACTGGCCGAGATCTACACCGAAGCCGGCCTGCCAAACGGTGTGTTCAACGTTCTGACCGGCAGCGGCCGTGAAGTCGGCACCTGGCTGACCGAGCACCCGCGCATCGAGAAGATCTCGTTCACCGGCGGCACCGACACCGGCAAGAAAGTCATGGCCAGCGCTTCCGCTTCGTCGCTCAAAGACGTGACCATGGAACTGGGCGGCAAATCCCCGCTGATCATCTGCGACGACGCCGACCTCGATCGCGCCGCCGACACCGCGATGATGGCCAACTTCTATAGCTCCGGCCAGGTCTGCACCAACGGCACTCGCGTGTTCGTACCGAGCCACCTGAAAGCCGCTTTCGAAGCCAAGATCGCTGAGCGCGTTGCTCGCATCCGCATCGGCAACCCGGAAGACGAAAATACCAACTTCGGCCCACTGGTCAGCTTCGCGCACATGGAAAGCGTGCTGGGCTACATCGCCAAGGGCAAGGAAGAAGGCGCACGCGTTCTGTGCGGCGGCCAGCGTCTGACTGACGGCGAATTCGCCAAAGGTGCGTTCGTTGCGCCGACCGTGTTCACCGACTGCACCGACGACATGACCATCGTGCGTGAAGAAATCTTTGGTCCGGTAATGGCGATCCTGTCGTACGAAACCGAAGAAGAAGTGATCCGCCGCGCCAACGACACCGACTTCGGCCTGGCCGCCGGTATCGTCACCAAGGATCTGAACCGCGCGCACCGCGTGATTCATCAGCTCGAAGCCGGTATCTGCTGGATCAACGCCTGGGGCGAGTCCGACGCGAAGATGCCGGTTGGCGGCTACAAGCAGTCGGGTGTGGGCCGTGAGAACGGCATCAGCTCGCTGAACAACTTCACCCGCATCAAATCGGTACAGGTCGAACTGGGCGATTACGTCTCGGTGTTCTAAGGCGGCATTTGCTTCGCCTGCGAGGCCGTCATCGCCAGCAGGCTGGCTCCCACAGGAGTACGCATTCCAATGTGGGAGCCAGCCTGCTGGCGATCGAGTGCGCAGCACTCGCCAAGACCTGACCAACTTCAAAGAGGGTGCATTCAATGTCCCAAGTATTCGATTACATCATCATCGGTGCCGGCTCGGCCGGTAACACCCTGGCGACCCGTCTGACTGAAGACGAAGGCGTCACCGTCCTGCTGCTCGAAGCGGGCGGCCCGGACTACCGCTTCGACTTCCGCACACAAATGCCTGCGGCGCTGGCGTTCCCGCTGCAAGGCCGTCGCTACAACTGGGCCTACGAGACCGATCCAGAACCACACATGGACGGCCGTCGCATGGAATGCGGTCGTGGCAAGGGCCTGGGTGGTTCCTCGCTGATCAACGGCATGTGCTACATCCGTGGTAACGCCATGGACTATGACGGCTGGGCAAAACTGCCAGGCCTGGAAGACTGGTCGTACCTGGACTGCCTGCCGTATTTCCGTAAAGCGGAAACCCGCGACATCGGCCCGAACGATTACCACGGTGGCGAAGGCCCGGTCAGCGTGACCACACCGAAAGCCGGCAACAACCCGCTGTTCCACGCCATGGTTGAAGCCGGCGTGCAGGCCGGTTACCCGCGCACCGAAGACTTGAACGGCTACCAGCAGGAGGGCTTCGGCCCGATGGACCGCACCGTGACCCCAAAAGGTCGTCGTGCCTCCACCGCTCGTGGTTACCTGGACGTGGCCAAGAAGCGTTCGACCCTGACCATCGTCACCCACGCCCTGACCGACAAGATCCTGTTCGAAGGCAAGCGTGCGGTCGGCGTGCGGTACCTGGTTGGCGACGCTGAAGAACGCGTTGAAGCCAAGGCGCGTAAAGAAGTGCTGCTGTGCTCCGGCGCCATCGCTTCGCCGCAAATCCTGCAACGCTCCGGCGTCGGACCGGCCGAGCTGCTGAACACGCTCGACATTCCAGTGGTCCACGACCTACCGGGCGTTGGTGAAAACCTGCAGGATCACCTTGAGCTATACCTGCAATACGCCTGCACCCAACCGGTCTCGCTGTACCCATCGCTGCTCTGGTACAACCAGCCGGCCATTGGTGCCGAGTGGCTGTTCAACGGCACCGGCATCGGCGCCAGCAACCAGTTCGAAGCCGGCGGATTCATCCGCACCCGTGAAGAATTCGAATGGCCGAACATCCAGTACCACTTCCTGCCGGTTGCGATTAACTACAACGGCAGCAACGGTGTGAAAGAGCACGGCTTCCAGGCGCACATGGGTTCCATGCGTTCGCCAAGTCGCGGTCGCATCCAGGCCAAGTCGAAAGACCCGCGCCAGCACCCGAGCATCCTGTTCAACTACATGGCCACCGAGCAGGACTGGCAGGAATTCCGCGACGGCATTCGCCTGACCCGTGAAATCATGCAGCAGCCTGCACTGGACGCCTTCCGTGGTCGCGAAATCAGCCCGGGCATCGATGTGCAAACCGATGAACAACTGGACAAGTTCATCCGTGAACACGCCGAAACCGCGTTCCACCCGTCCTGCTCGTGCAAAATGGGCACCGACGACATGGCCGTGGTCGATGGCGAAGGTCGCGTGCACGGCATGCAAGGCCTGCGCGTGGTCGATGCCTCGATCATGCCGATCATCACCACCGGCAACCTCAACGCACCCACGATCATGATGGCCGAGAAAATCGCCGACAAGATCCGCGGTCGCAAGCCGTTGCCACGCAGCACCGCCCCTTACTATGTGGCAGGTGAAGCGCCGGTGAAGGGCAAGCCGATGCGTGAAGTGGGCCTGACTGCTCACTCATAATTAGTGCCCTTGCTTCAATAAAAACCGCCAACCTTTCTGGGTTGGCGGTTTTTTTTGGCTAACACAATCCCCGCACATCAAACAACAATCTTCACAACCAGTAACCAAAATCAAATAACACCGTTAAACAAGACTCGTAACACTTGCATCCCCACAAATTTGAAGACCTCCATTACTATCCGCGCCGCGCTTCAGCCAAATAAAAATAATTTCAATGGAGACTCAAAATGCCTGACACGGACGTAACTAATGAAGTGAGTCATTTCCGAAATAAAATATCCCAAGAAAAAGCCATCACCCTGGACTTTGGTTACTTGTCCGGCGTTATTGAGTCCTGGTGGAGAAAAAATAGCGTTCAAGAAATGCATATCTTGAAAACACAATTGGTTACTCTACTACTTAGCTACTTACGAACTGAAGACACCCTCTACTTTGACAAGGTGGGGCTGACAAGCGGGTGCGCGGCCGTCTGTATCAAAAATGTATTCAGCTTTGATTCACCAAAACTCGCTTTAACCGTGCACGAAGCCCTGGCTGACCTGTTTCATCTCACTGACATACAATACGATTACGAAGAACACAAAGCGCTGTATTTAAAACCCTCTGCAGAGAAATACCGGGAATGGGGTAACGGCCATGGCGATATCACACCGCACTCCGATGATTTATATGAAAGCCTGAACGTTGACTACCTGGCGCTGACCGTTTGCCGTGACACTACAAAAACCCCCACCGCCTATTACTTTCCAAGCGATCTACTGTGCGACTTGAACGACGAGGAAATGCATCAATTACTCACGATGCAAGCAACGTTCATTTCAGGAAAAAACGTCAGCGGTTTGAAAGAAAGGGTTCGTCACGTAGTTGAGTATTCCGAACTTTACGGCTTTCAGTTTTCGCTGGATTTCCGCATCGATTCGGAAAACGGGGAGCGGATGCGCGCAAGGGATGGCGGTCAACACGTGCTGGACAAAATCCGCTGCGGCCTGCCAGACGCAAAACACCATGTTTCAACAGCCGAAACCGGCACGTTCCTGATCGTAGCCAACCACAAAATACTTCATGCCCGCCCGATGCTGAACATCAAAGCCAACGAGGCTCGCGAACAAGCGCAACACTCGACGCTCACCACAACACCGCGTCTGCTGTTTCGAAGTAAGGGGCCAAGAAAACGCTACTTCCCCCTGGATGAGACAACTTGTACACAGGACGCGCATTGATGGCCACTCCAGATACCTCCACCCGATCCACGGCCGCCCAGGTTTTTAATGAGGGTGCTCGCGATGCAATAACCTTCGGAGTTGCCTTCATTTTTCTATACTTATCCATAGGCATTTTAAGTGCAGCACAATCGTTATCATTAACTCAATCCATTGCAACGACCTTATTGATATTCTCCACCCCATTACAGTTTTTAATAATACAAAGCCATAGCGACGGATGGATTCTGCTCCCTATCATCGTGGCGCTCAACGCTCGCTTCGTATTAATGTCCGCTACACTTGCCCCCTACATACGAAATACTTCCACCGCCAAAACCATGGCCTCTTTGATTCTGATTACACCTTCCATATTCACGGGCTGCCTCACTCGCTTCAAACGCAAAGCCGATCATCCATTTATTTACATGATCGGTCTTGGCCTTCCAATATTTGGCGTATCGATAATTTGCACCTACATCGGCTTCATCGCCGGTGCGGAGTTCACCTCGCCGGTCATCTATGCTGCGATGACACTTCTACTACCCTTGCAATTTACCGCCTTGGCCGGCAAGCATTGGCCCCACTATTCAGAAGTATCGAGTTACTGGCTTGGCTTTGTCGGTGCACCATTGCTGGTCTATCTATTCAAGGATTACAGCTTGCTCTGCACGCCGTTTATCATCGGCGGACTACTCGTACTCATTGAAAACAACTACAGAAAAGAGACGGTGTAGCGCCATGACAATCTGGCTTCTTATTGCATTCTCCGCCATGACTGCCTTTGCATTTCGTGCCCTCCCCTTTGCCTTCAAAAACAGCACTGCGCTGACGCAAACCCAAGGTTCCTTTTATCGGTTCATCAGCTACAGCGCGCAAGCAATGCTGGGGGTCATCATTTACGACACGGCATTTAACAAAAGGGATGCCCTCACTCTGATACAGCAATTTGAAACGCTGGATGCATTGAAATTACTCCTGCTGGTCGGCACCTTCCTCGCGGTCGTAAAAACAAGAAAAATTCTGCCTGCTTTTTTTGCAAGCCTCTTCATCTATGTTGCGGCTTTCGTTTATTTGAACGGCTAACAGCGGTCCTTTGCCAAGCGGCAAGATTGTTCGCGAGCAGACTGCAATGGCTGTTCGCGAACGGGATCATCAATCAAGTCGTCTCGCGCCATCTGCACCTTGTCAGTCTTTCCCGAAACTGATCCAGCCTTGATCCTCCCCCCGCGCAGGCCTACTCTAGCGCCACGCAATCGTTTCACCCCCCTCGCGGCACCGCGTCACCGTCACTCCATACCAAGGAGGTTCCCGAATGTTCGATTTCCACCCCCAGCTCAAGCAGCGCTTTGCTGCGTTGCGCACGGGCGCTGAATTCTTTTCCTTGCGCTATGTGCGCGAGTCCGGCCAGTACCTGTCGGTGCGCAAGAACGTCGCTGAACCGCCGAGCCTGAGCCGTGACGAAGGGGCGATGCTGACCGTTCGGGTCAACGGTGTCGAAGCCTATGCCGCGACCAATGACCTCTCGCAACAAGGCCTGCAAGCGGCGCTTGAGCGTGCCGAACACCAGGCCCGCCGACTCAAGCCTCATGCCTTGTTGAACCTGCGCGAACAGTCTGTTTCCAGCGACCGCGCCGATTACTTTTCACCGAACCTCGATCAGCCCTTTCCGTCCCTGAGTGTTTGCTACGCCGTGCTCAGTGCCGAATCCGCCGCCGTGCCCAAGGACGAGCGCCTGGTGAATTGGCAGGTGAGCATCGGCATTACCCACGTCGAGCAGATCTACCTCAACAGCGCCGGCGCCGAGCTGCGTCAGGCCCAGCGCTTCGTTTACCCCGGTCTCGATGTCACCGCCTACGACGGCAACGACAGCCAGACCCGTACCCTCGGTCGGGAAAACTTCGGCCAACAGGGTGGTTTTGATGTCATCAGCCGCTGCGGACTGATCGGAGCAGGAGTGAACATCGCCGATCAGGCACTGCAATTGCTGTCGGCGCCGAACACCCCGCAAGGTCCGCGCGACCTGCTGCTGATGCCCGACCAAATGATGCTGCAGATCCACGAGTCCATTGGTCACCCGCTGGAGCTGGACCGCATCCTCGGCGATGAGCGCAATTACGCCGGCACCAGTTTCGTCAAAGCCGAAGACTTCGGCCGCCTGCAATACGGCTCGAAACTGCTCAATGTGACGTTCGACCCGGACATCCCCGAGCAGCTCGCCAGTTACGGTCATGACGACGACGGCACGCCCGCCAGCAAACAATTCCTGATCCGCGAAGGCCTGTTGCTGCGGCCGTTGGGCGGTGCGCTGTCGCAATTTCGCGCAGGCATGGACGGTGTCGCCAATAGCCGCGCCTGTGGCTGGAATCGTCCGCCGATCGACCGCATGGCCAACCTGAATATCGAGCCGGGCGATCAACCGCTGGAACAACTGATTGGCAACATCGAGCACGGCATTCTGATGAGTACCAACCGTTCCTGGTCCATCGACGATGCGCGCAACAAGTTCCAGTTCGGTTGCGAATGGGGCCAGTTGATCGAAAACGGTGAGCTGAAGGGCGTGGTGAAGAACCCGAATTACCGGGCGATTTCCGCACAGTTCTGGAAAAGCCTCAGCGCCGTCGGCGATGTCAACACCTTCAAGGTCCTTGGCACGCCGAACTGCGGCAAGGGCGAGCCGAATCAAGTGATCCGCGTCGGCCACGCCTCGCCCGCGTGTGTCTTCAGTAACGTTGATGTGTTTGGGGGAGACGCCTGATGAGTACATCCAGGGCTCAAGCCGATTCGTTCAAGGCATTGGTCGCAGGTTTTCGCCAAGCGCTGCGCGAGCCGGAACAATTCACCCTCAGCTACGCCGCCGAATCATCGGCCTTCGTGCGTTTCAACCACGCCAAGGTCCGTCAGGCCGGGCAGGTGCAGCAAGCGAGCATCGGCCTCAAGCTGATCAACGATGGCCGCCACGCCGACTTGCAAATCACCTTGGCCGGCGATCCAGAAGTCGACCTCGAGCGTCTGGCCGAAGGTCTGCAACAACTGCGCGAAACCTTGCCGTTGCTACCCAAGGACCCGTACCTGCTGCTCAACTACAACGGCTGGCAAAGCAAGAACGTGCAGGAACACCCACTGCCGGATACCGAGCAAGCGGTTGCCGAAATCACCCGTGCGGCTGAAGGACTGGACATGGTCGGCTTCTACGCTGCCGGGCCAATCAGCCGTGGATTTGCCAGTTCCGCCGGAGCATTCGGTTGGCACCAGGCCAACAGCTTCAACTTTGATTTCAGCCTGTTCCATGACAACGGTCAGGCAGTGAAAGCCAGCTATGCCGGGCACGACTGGAACAGTGAAGGCTTTGCCAAGCGCTTCCAGCAAGCGCGCGAGCAGCTTGAGTTTCTCGGCCGGCCGCTGCGTACGTTGGCGCCGGGTCAGTACCGCGCTTACCTCGCCCCCGCCGCGCTGGAAGAAATCATGGGCATGTTGTGCTGGGGTGGTTTCTCGGCACAGTCGATTGCCAGCAAAAGCAGCCCGCTGCAGAAACTCTACGCGGGCGATCAACACTTCAGCCCGCTGGTCTCGCTGGATGAAAAAGTCAGCGGCTCGTTGAGTCCGGCATTTTCCGATGAAGGTTATCCGCGCAGCGACCTGGGGTTGATCGTCGACGGCAAGGCCGGGGCGCAACTGGTTGGCTCACGTAGCGCCGCGGAATACGGTTTGACCGCCAATGGCGCCAGCGGCGGAGAGTCGCCCAGTGCGCTGAACATGAAGGCCGGGGCATTGCCTGATTCGGACATCCTCAAGCAACTGGGCACGGGCCTGTACATCAGCAACCTGTGGTACTTGAACTTCTCGGATCAACCGGCGGCACGCCTGACCGGCATGACCCGGTTTGCGACGTTCTGGGTCGAGAACGGCGAGATACAGGCGCCCGTCAGCACCATGCGTTTTGATGACAGCGCCTTCAGCCTGCTCGGTTCGCAGCTGGAAGCGTTGACCGAGGAGCGCGAAATGTTGCTGTCGGCGAGTACTTACAGCCAGCGGGCAACGGCCTCGGCGTTGTTGCCGGGGGCACTTGTCAGCCGGTTGACCCTGACGCTGTGACAAACCTGTAGCCGCTGGCGAAGCCTGCGTTCGAGGACGAAGTCCTCGCCTGTCCGGCTACCGGGTTTCAACCGGAAACGCATTGGCAGTGTTAACGGCTGCTTCGCAGCCGAACGCCGGCTTCGCCAGCTGCTACAGGGTCTTTCGTCTTGCGCAATGCTTCATCTCAACCCATAAGAGGTCCCATGCCCAATCGCCCGCCTCTCGATCCTGTCACCGCCCGCTGGGTGCCGTGGGTCGTCGCCATTGCGTTCTTCATGCAGTCCCTCGACGGGACGATCCTCAACACCGCCCTGCCGGCCATGGCCCGCGATCTGGCAGAAGATCCGCTGCGTATGCAGGGCGTAATCATCGCCTACATGCTCACCGTCGCGTTGCTGATTCCCGCTTCCGGCTGGATCGCCGACCGCTTCGGCACCAAGAAAATCTTCTTCAGCGCGATTCTGCTGTTCAGCCTCGGCTCGCTGCTTTGCGCATTGTCGACCAGCCTCAGCCAATTGATTGGCGCCCGAGTGATCCAGGGCCTGGGCGGTGCGTTGATGCTGCCGGTCGGGCGACTGGTGGTGCTGCGTGCCTACCCGCGTTCGGAACTGGTGCGGATCATGGGCTTCATCACCATTCCCGGCCTGCTCGGCCCGCTGATCGGCCCGACCATGGGCGGCTGGATGGTGCAATACCTGACCTGGCACTGGATCTTCCTGATCAACCTGCCGGTGGGGCTGATCGGTTGCTACGCCGTGTGGAAATTCATTCCCGACTTGCGCGGTTCCGAGCGCACACGCTTCGATAGCCTGGGCTTCTTGCTGTTCGGCGCCGCGATGATTCTGATCACCGTCGCCATGGAAGGCCTGGGCGAACTGCACCTGCCGCACCTGCGGGTGATGCTGCTGCTGTTCGGCGGCATGGCCTGTCTGGCAGCGTACTGGCTACGCGCCGGTCACATCGACAATCCACTGTTTGCGCCGTCGCTGTTCAAGACGCGGACCTTCGCCGTGGGGATTCTCGGCAACCTGTTCGCCCGGCTTGGCAGCGGCGCACTGCCGTTCCTGGTGCCGTTGCTGCTGCAAGTGGCGCTGGGGTATTCACCGTCGCAGGCGGGGATGAGCATGCTGCCGCTGGCCGCCGCCGCCATGATCGCCAAATGGGTCGCGCGACCGATGATCGAGCGCCTGGGGTATCGCATTGTGCTGACCGGCAACACGCTGGCGCTGGGCATCATGCTGGCGGCCATGGGTCTGGTCAGCGAGCAGACGCCCTACTGGCTGCTGCTATGCCTGCTGGCGATTCTCGGTGCGATCAACTCGCTGCAATTCACCGCGATGAACACCGTGACATTGATCGACCTCGACGACGCCAGCGCCAGCAGCGGCAACAGCCTGCTGTCGGTAGTTGCGCAATTGTCCCTGAGCCTGGGTGTGGCGTGCGCCGGTGCACTGCTGGGCGGGTTTACGGCGGAGCTCGGCAACGACGGTGTCGATACGGTGCTGGGCGCGTTCCAGCTGACCTTTGTGACGGTCGGGATCATGGCCATGCTGGCCGCCACGATCTTTTCGCAGCTGTCCCCTAAAGACGGACGACGAGTGGTCAGCCGCGAGCACGACATCGAACACTGACCCGTAGCCGCTGCCGAGGTACGAGGCTGCGTTGGGCGGCGAAGCGGCCCCGATGGCGGTCCTGCGGACACGCAACGCAGCCTCGTGCCTCGGCAGCGGCTACAACTCGTCCAGAATTTGCAGGTTGAGGCAGCGGGACTGGTACACTGCGCGACATTTTGTTTTGCAGGCCAGTCCCGTGACCACCATCGCCACCGAATTTAATACTTTGCCGCTGTCCGCCGCCATGCTGGCTAACCTCGACTCCCTCGGTTATGCCCAGATGACGCCGATCCAGGCGCAAAGCTTGCCGGTGATCCTCAAGGGGATGGACCTGATCGCCCAGGCCAAGACCGGCAGCGGCAAAACCGCGGCCTTCGGTATCGGCCTGCTGAACCCGATCAATCCGCGCTACTTCGGCTGCCAGGCACTGATCCTGTGCCCGACCCGCGAGCTGGCCGACCAGGTCGCCAAGGAAATCCGTCGTCTGGCCCGTGCCGAAGACAACATCAAGGTCCTGACCCTGTGCGGCGGCGTGTCCCTCGGCCCACAGATCGCTTCGCTGGAGCACGGCGCACACATCATCGTCGGCACGCCGGGGCGGATCCAGCAGCACCTGCGCAAGGGCTCGCTGGTCCTTCACGGCCTCAACACCCTGATCCTCGACGAAGCCGACCGTATGCTCGACATGGGTTTCTACGATTCCATCGAAGAAATCATCATGCAGGCCCCGGAGCGTCGCCAGACTTTGCTGTTCTCCGCCACGTACCCGGTGGGCATCAAACAACTGGCCTCGAAGTTCATGCGCAACCCGCAGCAAGTGAAGGCCGAAGCGTTCCACGACGACACGCAAATCGAGCAGCGCTTCTACGAGATTTCCCCGGAAGAGCGCATGAGCGCCGTGACCAAAGTCCTCGGCCACTTCCGTCCGGCGTCCTGCGTGGCCTTCTGCTTTACCAAGCAGCAGGTTCAGGAAACCGTCGATCACCTGACCGCCAAGGGCATCTCCGCCGTCGGCCTGCACGGCGATCTGGAACAGCGTGACCGCGATCAGGTGCTGGCGATGTTCGCCAACCGCAGCACTTCGGTACTGGTTGCCACCGACGTCGCGGCCCGTGGCCTGGACATCGACTCCCTGGACATGGTGATCAACGTCGAGCTGGCCCGTGATTCGGAAATCCACATCCACCGCGTCGGCCGTACCGGTCGCGCCGGTGAGAAAGGCCTGGCGATCAGCCTGGTCGCCCCATCCGAAGCCCAGCGCGCACAAGCCATCGAGCAATTGCAGAAGTCGCCGTTGACCTGGGATCAGGTGGACAACCTCACTTCCCAGGGCGGCGGTCCGCTGCTGCCGCAGATGAGCACCCTGTGCATCGGCGCTGGCCGTAAAGACAAGGTTCGTCCAGGCGACATTCTGGGCGCACTGACTGGCGACGCCGGCATCCCGGGCGCCCAGGTCGGCAAGATCGCAATCTTTGACTTCCAGGCTTACGTGGCCGTGGATCGTGGCGTTGCCAAGCAGGCCCTGCAACGCCTGAACGACGGCAAGATCAAAGGCCGATCGCTGCGCGTGCGTATTCTGTAACAACGCCACACAGCTCCTACAGGTTTTCTATTTTGAGGACACCGTTTTGCGCTCTACCGAAGTCGTGATCATTGGCGCTGGCGCCGCAGGGTTGATGTGCGCACTGACCGCCGCCGAGCGTGGGCGCAAGGTGTTGCTGCTCGACCACGCCAACAAGGCTGGCAAGAAAATCCTGATGTCGGGCGGTGGCCGTTGTAATTTCACCAATATGTACACCGAACCGAGCAATTTCCTCTCGCAGAACGCGCATTTCTGCAAGTCAGCGCTGGCACGCTACACCCAATGGGATTTCATCGGCATGGTCGCCAAGCATGGCGTGCCATACCACGAGAAAAAACTCGGCCAGCTGTTCTGCGATAACAAATCCAGCGACATCTTGGAGATGCTGCTGAACGAGTGCGATCAGGTCGGCGTCAGCCTGAACCTGGACACTTCGATCCAGACCATCGAGAAGCTCGAAAAGGGCTACTTGCTCGACACCACCCTCGGCCAGGTGACGTGCGAATCCCTGGTGATCGCCACTGGCGGTCTGTCGATCCCGACCCTGGGCGCGACCGGCTTTGGCTATCAGGTGGCCAGGCAATTTGGCCACGAATTGCTGCCGACCCGCGCCGGCCTGGTGCCGTTCACCATCACCGATCAGCTCAAGGAATTGTGCAGCGAGCTGTCCGGGACTTCAGTGGATTGCCTGGTGAGCTGCAACGACCAGAGCTTTCGCGAGAACATCCTGTTCACTCACCGCGGCCTGAGCGGCCCGGCGATTTTGCAGATTTCTTCGTTCTGGGAATCGGGTGACACAGTTGAGATCAACCTGATGCCGGACCACGACGTACCGACCTGGCTGCAACAGCAACAGGCCGAACGCCCCAACAGCGAGCTGAAAACCCTGCTCGGGGAAATCTTCACCAAGAAGATGGCCAGCTTGCTCGCGGACAACTGGTTCGTGTCCAAGCCGATGAAGCAGTACACGCACGCTGAGATTGCCGACATCGCCGAAAAACTGGCGAGCTGGAAAGTCGTGCCGGCCGGCACCGAAGGCTACCGGACTGCGGAAGTGACACTGGGCGGCGTGGACACCAACGAAGTGTCCTCCAAGACCATGGAATCGCTGAAAAGCCCCGGCTTGTATTTCATTGGCGAAGTGCTCGATGTGACCGGGCATCTGGGCGGCTTCAATTTCCAGTGGGCCTGGGCCTCAGGTTACGCCGCCGCGCAGTACGTCTGATCGCACCGTTCTTGTAGGAGCTGCCGAGTGGAACGAGGCTGCGATCTTTTGATCTTGAAAAGCAAAGTCAAAAGTTCGCAGCCTGCGGCAGCTCCTACAGGGACCGTATTTCAATCAGGAAAGGAACAAATTTTGCTGTCTGATGTGATCGGCGCCATTGCGTCGGCGTCATTAGTGGCTCAATTTAGCGTCATTGCCTCGGAAGGCCTTCGCACTTCATGTCATCGACTTCGTTCCGTCAGTCTCTGCGTCGCCTTTGGGCGCTGGATAAATTCAGCTACAGCGTGCGGGTATTCATCGCCCTGACCGGCACCATGGCGCTGTGTTGGTATCAGGATGAAATGGGGCTGCTGATCCCGTTGTTCCTCGGGATTATCGCCAGCGCCCTGGCCGAGACCGACGACAGTTGGCAGGGCCGCCTCAACGCATTGGCCGTAACGCTGGTGTGTTTCGCCGTTGCCGCCCTGTCCGTCGAACTGCTCTTCCCTTACCCCTATCTCTTCATCATTGCCTTTGCCCTTGCCGCGTTCTGCCTGACCATGCTCGGCGCGCTGGGCGAACGCTATGGGGCAATTGCCTCGGCGACGCTGATTCTGTCGGTCTACACCATGATCGGCGTGGACCAACGCGGTGGCGCGGTCACCGACTTCTGGCACGAGCCCCTGCTGTTGGTGGCCGGTGCGGCCTGGTACGGCGTGCTCTCGGTGCTGTGGCAGGCGCTGTTCTCCAATCAGCCGGTGCAACAGAGCCTGGCGCGGCTGTTCCGCGAGCTGGGTTTTTACCTGAAACTGAAATCCTCACTGTTCGAGCCGATCCGCCAGATGGACGTGGAAGCGCGGCGACTGGAACTGGCGCAACAAAACGGCCGGGTCGTTGCAGCACTGAACGCTGCCAAGGAAATTATCCTGCACCGGGTCGGCAACGGTCGGCCAGGCTCGAAAGTCAGCCGTTACCTGAAACTGTACTTCCTCGCCCAAGACATCCACGAGCGCGCCAGTTCTTCGCACTACCCTTACAACGCCCTGGCCGATGCCTTCTTTCACAGCGACGTGCTGTTCCGCTGTCAGCGCCTGCTGCGCCAGCAAGGCAAGGCCTGCCGGGCACTGGCCGAATCGATCCAGATGCGCCAGCCGTTCATCTATGACGCGAGTTTCGCCGAAGCCTTGGGCGACCTGCACGCCTCCCTCGAACATTTGCGCATCCAGAGCAACCCGGCCTGGCGCGGCTTGCTGCGCTCACTTCGGGCGCTGGCGGCGAACCTCGGTACGCTCGACCGCTTGCTCAGCGACGCCAGCAACCCCGATGCCCTGGCGGACGCCACCGACAGCAGCTTGCTCGATCGCTCACCGCGCAGCCTCAAGGACGTGTGGATACGTTTGCGCACCCAGCTGACGCCGACGTCGCTGCTGTTCCGCCATGCCCTGCGTTTGCCCCTGGCGTTGAGCATCGGCTATGCGATGGTGCACTTGATCCACCCGTCCCAGGGTTATTGGATCATCCTCACCACGCTGTTTGTCTGCCAACCGAACTACGGCGCTACGCGGCGCAAACTCGGGCAGCGGATCATCGGCACTGCCATCGGTCTGACCCTGGCCTGGGCGCTGTTCGACCTGTTCCCCAATCCGCTGATCCAGTCGTGTTTCGCCATCGCCGCCGGCATTGTGTTCTTTACCAACCGCACCACCCGCTACACGCTGGCGACGGCGGCAATCACCTTGATGATTCTGTTTTGCTTCAATCAGGTCGGTGACGGTTACGGGCTGTTCCTGCCACGTCTGTTCGATACCTTGCTCGGCAGCCTGATCGCCGGGCTCGCGGTGTTCCTGTTCCTGCCGGACTGGCAGGGTCGACGCCTGAACAAAGTGCTGGCCAACACCCTGACCTGCAACAGCATTTACTTGCGTCAAATCATGCAGCAATACGCCGCCGGCAAAAGCGACGACCTGGCGTATCGCCTGGCCCGGCGCAACGCACACAACGCTGACGCGGCGCTGTCGACCACCCTGGCCAACATGCTGATGGAGCCAGGGCATTTCCGTAAGGAAGCGGATGTGGGGTTTCGTTTTCTGGTGCTGTCGCACACCTTGCTCAGTTATCTGTCCGGCCTGGGTGCGCACCGAGAAACGCAATTACCGGCCGATGTGCGCGAGCACTTGATTGAAAACGCCGGGGTGAAACTGGCCATCAGCATCGACGAAATCGCTCAAGGGTTGGCGAGCAAATCCGCGATTGCGATTCAGAGCGATGAGGAAGAAGCGCTGGCCAATGAACTTGAGCAAATGCCCGATGAAATCGATGAAGGCCAACGATTGGTGCAGACGCAATTGGCGTTGATCTGTCGGCAGTTGGGGCCATTGCGCACGCTTGCCGCGCATTTGATCAAGGATACGAGCGAGGATTGATGCACGGACTTTTGTAGCAGCCGAACGCAGCCTCGCAGGCTCGGCAGCTGCTACAAAAATGCGATCTGCCGCTACATCCCATGCTGCTTTAACAGCCGCTCATAACTGCCATCCGCCTTCATCGCGGCAATCGCCCGGTCGAAGCCGGCGACGATTTGCTCATGTTTAGGGTTCTTCAGGCTGACCAAAATGTGCAGGCCGTTCTCGCTCAATGGTTTGGGCAGGAACTCCACGGCATTGCGCACTTTGGCAGGCTCACGGGCCAGGTAATACCGCGCGACGTATTCGTCCTCCAGCGTCAGCTTGACCCGGTCGGCGGCAACCATCCGCACGGCCATTGCAAAACTGTGTACCGGAATTTTCTGGAATGATGGGTCTTCATCGAACGCCGGTGAGTAGGCATACCCGCGCACCACTGCAATCGGATAAGTGTGCAGTTGCTGCAGATTATTGAATTCGATGGGCGCATCTTTGCGCTTGAGAAAGCGCACGCGATTGACCAGATACTCACCGGAGAATTTCCCCAGTTTCGTGCGCTCGTCGGTGTACCAGGCGTTGATCAGCACGTCGTAGCGCCCCTCGGTCACGCCCAGCAGCGCGCGCGCCCAAGGCACCTGTTCGAAATCACTGGCATAGCCGGCGCGCGCCAGTGCGGTACTGACAATGTCCGTGGCCAACCCGCCATTGACCAATGTCGCGTCGGTGAACGGCGGCCAGGCATCAGCCACCAGCCGCAGCTTTTCTGCTGCCGCACTTTGAGTCAGCAACAGCAATCCAATCAAAGCAAAGGCTCGATGCAATCGCGGCATGCTAGAAAATCCTTAGCGGGCGGCTACCCGACGTGTTTTCAGCCAAAACCCCAAGATCCAGTAACGGCACAAACAGGCACTAAACGGTAGCTCATTGAAGCCACTGCGCATCGCGTAATCCCAGATTACACAAAGAAGTCAGCGCCGCGCGAAATGAATGATGGCATTTTGGTCTTTATCACAGATTTCTCTGCCATAAAGACATCCAGCGCCTGGACGCTTAGTATCGGAGGGACGTTTTCAGGAAATCAGAACATGACAATTGATTGGGTCTGCAAACACCACAGCGATCTGGGCAAAGAACAGCTCTATGCCATTTTGCAGTTGCGTGATGAAGTGTTTGTCGTTGAGCAGAAGTGCATCTATCAGGACATCGACGGCCAGGATCTGGAAGGTGATACCTGCCATTTGATGGGCTGGGACGGGGATCGACTGGTGGCGTATTTGCGTTTGCTCGACCCCGAACTACAGGGTGGCGACGTGGTCATCGGCCGGGTGGTGACTGCGCCGCTGGGTCGAGGCAAAGGGCTCGGTCATGAATTGATGGAGCGAGCACTCAAACAGGCCGAAAAACGCTGGCCCGATATGCCGATCTATCTCTCGGCCCAGGCGCATTTGCAGGGGTATTACGGGAAGTACGGGTTTGTGGTGGCGGGTGAGGAGTATGTCGAGGATGGCATTCCGCACATTGGCATGCGGCGTTCCTGAGGATGCTATCGCTGGCAAGCCAGCGCCCACAGTGAACGCGAGCGCAGCGCTAATTTGCAACCCGCCTCGGAACCTGTGGGAGCGGGCTTGCCCGCGATAGCGTCAGCACTGGCAGCGAGAAACTCAGGGATACTCCAACACGTTTTTTATCTGCCGCAAATTACGCTCTATCCACCCCCGGTCAATCGCCCCCCAGTCGCGAATCCGGTAGCGTCCGGCATGGTTGCGCGCGCCCTCTTCCTGCTCGAATTCACAAACGATGTCCAGGTCCGCCAACGCGGCAATGGTGTCCTGGGCGGTGCGTCGGGGCATGCCGGTGACATCGGTCAGCGCGGGGACGCTGCTGGCCAGGCCGCTATCGATCAGGTACGCCACGTACAAGCGGCGGTAGAAGCTGCTCTTGGTCTTGCTAACGTCCATCTGACACTCCTTAAAAGATCGCAGCCTGCGGCAGCTCCTACGTGCCTGTGGGCGCCGGCAAATCCCGCCACGTCAGGTAGACCCGCACATCAAATTCCACCTGGTGATACCCCGGCAGCATGTGCTCGCACAGCTTGTAGAACGCCTTGTTGTGGTCGGACTCTTTGAAGTGCGCCAACTCGTGAACCACGATCATTTTCAGAAATTCGGAAGGCGCTTCCTTGAACAACGAGGCGATACGGATTTCTTTTTTCGCCTTGAGCTTGCCGCCCTGCACTCGGGAAATGGTGGTGTGCAAACCGAGGGCGCGGTGCGTCAGGTCCAGCCGGTTGTCGAACAGCACCTTGTCGATGGCCGGAGCGTTGCGCAGATATTCCTGCTTGAGATCCAGTGCGTAGGTGTATAGCGCTTTGTCGCTCTGCACACCGTGCTTTTCCGGATAGCGCTTGCTCAAGTAGTCGCCCAGCCGACCCTCAGCGATCAGCTGGCGCACTTGGTCCTGCAAGGAAGCAGGATAAGCCTGGAGGTATTTCAACGCAGTCATCGCAGCGGCAACACACATCATGAAGAGGTCGCCAGTGTAGCGAATTCAGCCGGTCAACGCGCTCCAGTCGAACGGCTGCGCAAAGTGCCCGGTGTCTTCGGCCATCATCGGCCGCGCCACCAGAAAACCCTGCACATACTCGCAGCCGTTGGCTTGCAACCACTGGTATTGCTCAACGGTTTCAACCCCTTCAGCAATCACCAGCATGCCGTACTGTTTGCACAACTCGATCACATTGCGCACTAGCGCCGCGTCCCGGGAAGACTCGGGCAGACGGGCGATCAAGTGGCGATCAAGCTTCAGCGTGTCCAGCTCAAGGTCACGCAAATGGGACATCGAACAAGGGCCGGAACCAAAATCATCCAGCGCCACCCTGACCCCGAGGTTGCGCAGCAAACGCAGCTGTTTGCGAGTTTCTTCCGGGTTGTGGGTCAGGGCGTCTTCCGTCACTTCAACTTCCAGATGACGCGGCTTCAGGCCATGTCGTTCCAACACCTGGCGCAACTCGGTGACCAGGTTGGGCATGGCAAACTGCGTACTGCTCAGGCTGACACCCAGCACCAGGTCTTCGGCAAACAGGGTTTCCCAGGCTTTACGCTGCCCGGCGCTGCGCTGGTAAATCCAGCTGCCCAGGCGGCTGATCAACCGCGCCTCTTCCAGCAACGGCAGGAACAGCCCCGGCGGCACGTCCCCCACGCTTGGATGCTGCCAGCGTAACAGTGCCTCAAACCCGCGAATCCGCCCGTCGGCGATGGCCACCTGCGGTTGATACACCAGGTTGAAATCACGGTTCTCGATAGCGTCGCGCACGCTTTCTTCCAGCATCAGTCGTGAGCGGGCCCGACCATTCATTTCATGATCGTAGAAGCGATACTGCTGACGACCGGCGCGCTTGGCTTCATACATGGCGATGTCTGAAGCCCGCAGCAAGCCGTCCAGATTGGCGCCGCAATCGGGGAACGTGGCAATGCCGATGCTCGCGCCCAGCGCGATGTCCAGACCGTCGATTTGCTGGCAGATCGATACGCGCTCGATCAGCTTCTCGGCGATCTTCGCCGCTTGCTCTGGGAACTCCAGATCCAGCAACGCGGTGAATTCGTCACCGCCCATGCGCGCCAGGATGTCGAAGGGCCGCAAGCAAGCCTTCAATTGCTCGGAGACCCAGCGCAACACCCGATCGCCGGCATCGTGACCCAGGGAATCATTGACCCGCTTGAAACCGTCGAGATCAAGGTACATCAGGACCCAGGCACTGTCGGTTCGCTCGCCGCGCAACAGCAGGTTTTCCACGGTCTGGTAAAAACCGCGGCGGTTGAGCAACCCGGTCAGCGGATCGGTCACCGCCTGAAACTCAAGCTGCTGGTGCAAGTGACGTACTACGGACATGTCCAGCACGGTCACGACCATTGCATGCTGCTCGGCAGGCAAGGGTGCGCAGGACAACGCCACCGGTACTTGCTGGCCGGGGGCGGTACGCAGTAGTGCGTCATGCAGGCGCAACGTCTCACCGCGTTTGTAGCCGGCCAGCAAGTCTGAATCGGCCCACACCGCAATGTGCGGTTTTTGCAGGAAATCCAGAAATTCCTTGCCTTGCAGTTCCTGCACCGTGGCGCTGAGCAGCCGCGACATCGCCGGGTTGGCGAAGCGGATCAGACCGTCCTCGCTGACCACCAGAATGCCTTCGGCAGCGTTGTCCAGCACTGAGGCATTGAAGGCGCGAGCGAGCTCCAGATCGTGGCTCAGGCGCTGCAAGGCACGGCGATTGCGCTGATGCTCTAGCAACGCCTGGACTTTGGGCTTGAGAATCTGCGGATCGAACGGTTTGAACAGGTAATCCACGGCGCCGCTGGCGTAGCCCTTGATCACGGCGTCCTGGGACTGTTCGTTGGCGGTCAGGAAAATGATCGGCGTGAGTCGGGTCCGCTGGCTCCCGCGCATCAGGCGCGCCACTTCAAAACCATCCATGCCTGGCATCTGCACATCGAGCAGCACCAGATCGACATCATGTTCAAGCAGCAAGCCGAGTGCCTCGAAACCCGAGGCAGCGGTGATGACCTGCCAGTCCTGGCGCTGCAACAACGCGCGCATGCTGATCAGGTTTTCAGGGTAATCGTCGACGATCAATAACGTTGAGTTGCCTTCAATTGGCGGTGGGTGCGCGCATTCCATGCTGCTTCTCTATTCGGGACGTCAGGCCGGTTTCTCGTGAAAACCGGACAAATACTGTGCCTTCACTCTAGACCGGGATCAATAAAATCAGAAGCTGTCAGTACGCCATCATCTAACTAAAGGGTTAATTCGCCGACTAACGGTCGTCTCTGGAGGCCGCTAAAACCGGGAAGGATGGCCATTTAACAGGATTTTGACGTCATCCATCTGTCAGTCCGAGATTAACAAAGCGGCCGCCTACGCTTATAAAGACCGCCCTCCAAGGCGCGTGCTAGAGCTTCTGGCACGTGCGTGCAGCAAAATCCGTGGAAGCTTTTTATGATCGATCTCGCAACCTGGAACCTTAGCGTTCCCGTCGGCAGTCCGCCGTACACCGTTGAAACCTCAAAATTGGTGGACGGCTTCAAGGATCAATACTTCCACTCCGACACCGGCACTCTGTTTTTCTGGTCACCGGTAACCGGTTCAAAAACTGAAAACGCCATCTATCCGCGCACCGAACTGCGGGAAACCTACAGCAACGGCACGCTGCGCAACTGGTACTACCCGGATGCCGACAACCTGCTGCACGCCACGCTGGCGGTGAACCAGGTGCCCAGTTCGGGCAAGATCGTCATCGGGCAGATCCATGCATACAACAGCCAGAAGCCGATGGTCAAACTCGAATACCAATACAAAACCGCGAGCGAAACCGGCAACCTCGTCATCAAAGTGCGCATGCGCCCCGGCGATGCCGAAAGCCGGGTCATCACCCTCGCCACCGGCATCAAGCTCAACCGTGAATTCAACTACCTCATCCACCTCAGCCCCGGCGGTGCACTGGGCGTAAGCGCAGCGGGCTACCAGTGGGACACCAACATCAGCGCCACTTGGCGAGACAAACCGTTGTACTTCAAGGCCGGGGTGTACGTGCAGGACAACACCGGGTACACCAGTGAAGGCGGGAAAGTGACATTTAGCAAGTTGGATATAGATCACGACAAATAAAAAACTCGCATCTGTTAGAAATATTTATAAAAAAATCTAAAACCTTAGTTAAAATTCAGCATCCATAAAAAGGGGGCGACTGGCACCGTCGCTCCCCTTTTATGCCGGCTCAATTTCCTTTCCAAACCATACCCCCATCTAGCAACTCCGAAAAGTCAGCATCCCATTGCAATTGTTTAATCCCCCCTTCATTAAACTTATCGGCCATGCGAGGTCACTATTCATCCTATTACTAATTTCTCGTGAATATAACGATCCCGGTTTTTCAGTATACGTACCGGGAGCAATACATGAGACGTTGACCCTGCACTGAAATACACCCGATTCGTTTTGCATTTTAGTCAAATCACTTAATAGTCGGCAGCTTTCGGAAGCGGTCGTCGCCTCCCATAGTGTTAAGCATTCAGGATCACTGGCAGCATTGGCGCTGCTGTGCAGGGCAAGCATAATCACAGGCACAATAAACCTCACTTGCAATGAGTTCATTCTAATTCTCCCTTCCGCCAAGTATGTAACCAACGAAGAACCAATCGGGCATCAATGTCACATTTAGCTGGTAAATTAAAATTAAATATTTAACCTGTCACCTGTCACAAATACCAGAACTTAATAACGTTTCGAAATTACCACAATCAATCTTAGTACTCCCATATGGTCACAATTTTAACCCGTCCTGATCGAATAAATAAAAAACCCGCCTTTCGGCGGGTTCTTTATGAAACTAAAACCTAAGCGGCTTAGTTGACCTTCGCGTTCAGTTCACCTTTCAGGTAACGCTGATACATGCCTTCCAGCGAGATCGCCTTGATTTTGGAAGCGTTGCCGGCGGTGCCGAAAGCTTCGTAGCGAGCGATGCACACGTCGCGCATGGCGGTGACGGTGGCGCCGAAGAATTTACGCGGGTCGAACTCGCTCGGGTTGGTGGCCATCAGGCGACGCATCGCGCCGGTGGATGCCAGACGCAGGTCGGTGTCGATGTTGACCTTGCGCACGCCGTGCTTGATGCCTTCGACGATTTCTTCAACCGGTACGCCGTAGGTTTCTTTGATGTCGCCGCCGTACTGGTTGATGATCGCCAGCCACTCTTGCGGAACCGAAGACGAACCGTGCATCACCAGGTGAGTGTTCGGAATGCGCTTGTGGATTTCTTTGATGCGGTCGATGGCCAGCACGTCGCCGGTAGGCGGCTTGGTGAACTTGTAGGCGCCGTGGCTGGTGCCGATGGCGATGGCCAGGGCATCCACCTGAGTGCGTTTTACGAAGTCAGCGGCTTCTTCCGGGTCGGTCAGCATCTGGCTGTGATCCAGAACGCCTTCAGCGCCGATGCCGTCTTCTTCACCGGCCATGCCGGTTTCCAGCGAACCCAGGCAGCCCAGCTCGCCTTCTACCGAAACGCCGCAGGCGTGAGCCATGGCTACGGTTTGTTGGGTAACGCGGACGTTGTAGTCGTAGTCGGTCGGGGTCTTGCCGTCTTCGCCCAGGGAACCGTCCATCATCACCGAGCTGAAGCCCAGTTGGATGGAGCGCTGGCAGACGTCAGGGCTGGTGCCGTGGTCCTGGTGCATGCACACCGGGATGTGCGGGAATTCTTCGATAGCTGCCAGGATCAGGTGACGCAGGAACGGCGCGCCGGCGTATTTGCGAGCACCGGCCGAAGCCTGGACGATCACCGGGGAGTCAGTCTTGTCAGCGGCTTCCATGATGGCGCGCATCTGCTCAAGGTTGTTGACGTTGAAAGCTGGAACGCCGTAGCCGAACTCGGCTGCGTGGTCCAACATCTGGCGCATGCTGATAAGTGCCATTGTGTGTGTCTCTCCCGGTTGAGGGTCGTTAATCGTGCCAGCCTGCCGGAGCGGCGGCGGCTATTCAAGTTATTGCAGATCGGGGGTTAAACCCGGGCTGCGAATCCGGTGGTACAAAATCTTCAGAACAACGCAGGTCCCCTGTGGGAGCGAGCCTGCTCGCGATAGCAATCTTGCGGCCAACATTGCAGCGCTTGTCAGACCGCTATCGCGAGCACGCTCGCTCCCACTTTAGGCCTGCGGTGTGTCAATTACTGCGCTTTACAGCCACGGCCAATCAAATCATTGGTGGCGACCCAGTAAACCAGGCCTTCCTCACCTTTTATGTGAAACGCCAGCATGTTGTCGCTGTACAGCGAACCCGAGGCGCCGGGCTCTTCTTTCAGGCGGTAAACCTGATCGGCGCCGCCCAGGCGAACGTCGACTTGCTGGTGGGTGTCGTCGGTGTAGCGCCACAACACCTTGGCCTGACTGTCGCAGGTCCAGGTGGTCCAGTTGTCAGCAGGTGCTGACGACTGGAACGGGTTCAAGTTGGCGCACCCTGCCAGCAGTGCCAGCGCCGTAATGGCGATAAAACCTTTCATCCGTGTTCCTCGGCGGGCGGCACACGCCACCGGCCCTGAGTAAAGAGTCAGACCCGTCAAGGACAACCATGTTCCTTGGCGGGAGTCTGTGTCTCGTACTTGTCCAGGCCATCAGGCCCGGAGCGCTTGTTGAGCACCGGATTGGTTTCCGCCTGCCAGTCGGCCTGGTAGCAACCATTCTGGGGCGAAGACGGCGCCGGTTCCGGGGTGGCTTTCGGGTTACTCCCGCAAGCCGCCAGCGAACCGGCGACGATC
This sequence comes from Pseudomonas azerbaijanoccidentalis, assembly GCF_019145495.1. GTDB lineage: Bacteria > Pseudomonadota > Gammaproteobacteria > Pseudomonadales > Pseudomonadaceae > Aquipseudomonas > Aquipseudomonas azerbaijanoccidentalis. Next base: position 189,677 of record NZ_JAHSTU010000004.1, read on the forward strand.
AACAGCGCTATCGTCTTGACCATTTCACCACTCCCTTGCCTGGTCAAACGGGCGGCCTCAGGCCTTGGCCCGGCTTTCCAGGACTTCAACGGCTGGCAACACTTTGCCTTCGACGAATTCGAGGAACGCGCCGCCGCCGGTAGAAATGTAGGAGATTTGTTCAGCAACGCCATATTTGTCGATGGCAGCCAAGGTATCGCCACCACCCGCGATGGAGAACGCCGAGCTTTCAGCGATGGCCTGGGCCAGCACTTTGGTGCCGTTACCAAATTGGTCGAATTCAAACACGCCGACCGGGCCGTTCCATAGGATGGTTTTCGACGATTTCAGCAGCTCGGCGAAGTTGGCAGCGGTCTGTGGGCCAATGTCGAGAATCATGTCGTCCGCGGCTACGTCAGCGATCAGTTTGACGGTCGCTGCAGCGCTTTCGGCGAATTCCTTGGCCACCACGACGTCAACCGGCAACGGAACGCTGACCTTGGCAGCGATGGCACGAGCAGTGTCCAGCAGGTCCGGCTCGTACAGCGATTTGCCTACCGGGTGACCGGCAGCGGCCAGGAAGGTATTGGCAATGCCGCCGCCAACGATCAGTTGGTCGCAGATCTGGCTCAGGCTGTTCAGCACGTCGAGTTTGGTCGATACCTTGGAACCGGCAACGATGGCTGCCATTGGCTGGGCCGGAGCCCCCAGGGCTTTGCCCAGTGCATCCAGTTCGGCAGCCAGCAGAGGGCCGGCAGCAGCGACTTTGGCGAACTTGGCCACGCCGTGGGTCGAACCCTCGGCACGGTGAGCGGTGCCGAAGGCGTCCATCACGAACACGTCGCACAGGGCGGCGTATTGCTGGGCCAGTTCGTCAGCGTTCTTTTTCTCGCCCTTGTTGAAGCGCACGTTTTCGAACAGCACGATGTCGCCCGCTTTCACGTCGACGCCGCCCAGGTAATCAGCCACTAACGGCACTTCGCGGCCCAGGGCCTTGCTCAGGTAGTCGGCGACTGGCTTGAGGCTATTCTCGGCCGAGAACTCACCTTCGGTCGGACGACCAAGGTGCGAGCAAACCATTACGGCCGCGCCTTTTTCCAGGGCCAGCTTGATGGTCGGCAGCGAAGCCAGGATTCGCGCATCGCTGGTGACTACACCGTCCTTGACTGGGACGTTGAGGTCTTCGCGGATCAGTACGCGCTTACCTTGCAGATCGAGGTCGGACATCTTCAACACGGTCATGGGTCGCAGTTCCTGAGTTACTGTTTTGATGATGGAGAGGCTGTTTGCAGATAGTGTTCTGCAACGTCCAGCATTCGGTTGGCAAAACCCCATTCGTTGTCGAACCAGGCCAGGATGTTAACCAGCCGTGGGCCGGAAACGCGGGTCTGACTGGCATCGACGATCGCCGAATGTGGGTCATGGTTGAAATCACAACTGGCGTGAGGTAACTCGGTGTAGGCCAAAAGGCCTTTGAGCGGGCCGCTGGTGGCAGCCTCGCGCAGGATCCGGTTGACCTCGGTGGCGTCGGTATCGCTTACGGTTTGCATCGTAATGTCGAGGCAAGACACGTTCACCGTCGGCACACGTACGGCTTTGGCCTGAATTCGCCCCGCAAGTTCCGGCAACAAACGTTCGATGCCGCGCGCCAGACCAGTGGACACCGGGATCACCGATTGAAACGCTGAACGGGTGCGGCGCAGGTCTTCGTGGTGATAGGCATCGATCACCGGCTGATCGTTCATCGCCGAGTGGATCGTGGTGATCGACACGTATTCCAGACCAATAGCCTGATCCAGCAGACGCAACAGCGGTACGCCGCAGTTGGTGGTGCAGGAGGCATTGGATACCAGAAGTTCGTCGCCGGTCAGGCAATCCTGGTTCACGCCGTAGACGATGGTGGCGTCGACATCGGCCTCGCTGGCCATCGGCTGGGAAAACAGCACACGCGGAGCACCGGCGTCGAGGAAACGCTGGCCGTCTTCGCGGGTGTGGTAAGCGCCGGAGCACTCCAGGACCAGATCGACGCCTAGCGACGCCCAATCGATGCCTTCTGGGGTGGCACTGCGCAGGACCTTCACGCAGTCGCCATTAATATGCAGACAATCGCCATCGACCTTCACTTCACCGGGGAAACGCCCGTGCGTAGAGTCGAAGCGTGTCAGGTATTCGATGCTGGCCATATCGGCCAGATCGTTGATCGCGACAATTTCAAACCCGGCTTTCGCGCCTCGCTCAAACAACGCACGCAAGACGCAACGACCAATCCGGCCGTAGCCGTTGAGTGCAACTTTGTAGGGACGCGGTTGAGGCATGGGGTTCTCGATAGTATTCGCTAACAACACAATCCCGTGTAGGAGCTGTCGAGTGAAACGAGCCTGCGATCTTTTGATCTTGGTTTTGAAGATCAAGATCAAAAGATCGCAGCCTGCGGCAGCTCCTACCGGGACGGCGGTGGTCGTGAGACCACCGCACGGTGCTTAGTCTTCCAGCAGCTCTTCAGCCTGACCCAGGATGTTTTCCAGGGTGAAGCCGAACTCTTCGAACAAGGCAGGCGCAGGGGCCGACTCGCCGTAGGTGGTCATGCCGATCACGCGACCTTCCAGGCCGACGTACTTGTACCAGTAGTCCGCGTGAGCGGCTTCGATGGCGATACGGGCGCTGACCTGCAACGGCAGGACCGATTGCTTGTAGCCGGCGTCCTGGGCATCGAACACGCTGGTGCACGGCATGGAAACCACACGAACCTTGCGACCTTGTTCGGTCAGCTTGTCGAAGGCTTGAACAGCCAGGCCGACTTCCGAACCGGTAGCGATCAGGATCAGCTCAGGCTCGCCTGCGCAGTCTTTCAGCACATAACCACCACGGCTGATGTCGGCGATCTGGCCGTCATCACGGGTTTGGTGCTGCAGGTTCTGACGCGAGAAGATCAGGGCCGAAGGACCGTCCTTGCGCTCCAGAGCGTTTTTCCAGGCGACGGCCGATTCAACGGCATCGGCTGGACGCCAGGTGTCGAGGTTCGGCGTGCAGCGCAGGCTGGCCAGTTGCTCGATCGGCTGGTGAGTCGGGCCGTCTTCGCCCAGACCGATGGAGTCGTGGGTGTAGACGTGGATGACACGCTGCTTCATCAGGGCCGACATGCGCACTGCGTTGCGGGCGTATTCCATGAACATCAGGAAGGTCGCGCCGTAAGGCACCAGGCCGCCGTGCAGGGCAACGCCGTTCATGATCGCGGTCATGCCGAATTCACGCACGCCGTAGTACATGTAGTTGCCGCTGGCGTCTTCGGCGGTGACGCCTTTGCAACCTTTCCACAGGGTCAGGTTGGAACCGGCCAGGTCAGCCGAGCCGCCAAGGAACTCAGGCAGCAGCGGGCCGAACGCGTTCAGGGCATTCTGGCTGGCTTTACGGCTGGCGATGGTTTCGCCCTTGGCAGCCACTTCGGCGATGTAAGCCGAGGCTTTCTCGCTGAAGTCGGCCGGCAGTTCGCCGCTCAGGCGACGCACCAGTTCGTTGGCTTCGGTCGGGAATGCAGCGGAGTAGGCGGCGAAACGCTGGTCCCACTCGGCTTCTACGGCGCGGCCGGCTTCCTTGGCATCCCACTCGGCATAGATGTCGGCCGGGATTTCGAACGGGCCGTGGTTCCACTTCAGCGCAGCGCGGGTCAAAGCGATTTCCGCGTCGCCCAGTGGAGCGCCGTGGCAGTCTTCCTTGCCTTGCTTGTTCGGCGAACCGAAGCCGATGGTGGTCTTGCAGCAGATCAGGGTCGGCTGCTCGCTTTTGCGGGCCGTCTCGATCGCGGTCTTGATCTCTTCCGGGTCGTGACCGTCGACATTGCGGATCACTTGCCAGTTGTAGGATTCAAAACGCTTCGGGGTGTCGTCGGTGAACCAGCCTTCGACTTCACCGTCGATGGAGATGCCGTTGTCATCGTAGAAGGCGATCAGTTTGCCCAGGCCCAGGGTACCGGCCAGGGAAGCGACTTCGTGGGAAATGCCTTCCATCATGCAGCCATCACCCAGGAACACATAGGTGTGGTGATCAACGATGTTGTGGCCAGGACGGTTGAACTGGGCAGCCAGGACTTTTTCAGCCAGGGCAAAACCCACGGCGTTGGCGAGGCCTTGGCCCAATGGACCGGTGGTGGTTTCAACACCCGGGGTGTAGCCGAGTTCCGGGTGGCCCGGGGTGCGGCTGTGCAGTTGGCGGAACTGCTTGAGGTCTTCGATCGACAGGTCGTAGCCGGTCAGGTGCAGCAGCGAGTAGATCAACATCGAGCCGTGACCGTTGGACAGCACGAAGCGGTCACGGTCGGCGAACGATGGATTGCTCGGGTTGTGCTTGAGGTAGTCGCGCCAAAGCACTTCGGCGATATCTGCCATACCCATAGGGGCACCGGGATGGCCGCTGTTGGCTTTTTGCACGGCATCCATGCTGAGGGCACGAATGGCGTTGGCACGCTCACGACGGCTAGGCATCGCTGTTCTCCTGGGATTCTGAAACAAGAGTGAGTAAATCGAAACGGAAAAAAGGCGAGCATTTTCCCTCACCGGGACGCCTCGGGGCAATGACAGATAGTCATCTGAGGGCGTTTTTCCAATCGATAACGACGGTTTCGGTGGGTGAAACCTTTCCGCCGTTCGTTTGTTGACTGAAGCTAACGTCAAGAAGTGCCATCTATCGAGCAATATCAAAACTTTTTGATATTGCTCTTGCGATGCTTCCGACCCATGACTAGACTGCCGGCCCTATGAACTTACGCGTGCCTTCCATTCAACATGACGATTGCGATGAGCTGGCGGCCTTGTGCAAGGCTGGCGGCGACCCTCTGCGGTTGAATGTATTGCGCGCGCTGGCCAACGACTCGTTCGGTGTGCTGGAGCTGGCACAGATCTTCGGCATCGGCCAGTCAGGCATGAGCCACCACCTCAAGGTGCTGGCCCAGGCCGACCTGGTGGCGACCCGCCGTGAAGGCAACGCGATTTTTTACCGTCGGGCCCTGCCCCACACCGAGTTGCTGGGCGGCAAACTGCACGCCGCGCTGCTCGACGAAGTGGACAACCTGACGCTGCCGGCTGACGTACTGGCGCGCATCGCACAGGTCCACGGGCAACGTGCGGCGGCCAGCCAGGACTTTTTCTCACGGGTCGCGGAGAAGTTTCGCGCCCAGCAAGACCTGATCGCCGGTCTGCCGCAGTACCGCGACAGCGTGGTGGCCCTGCTCGACAAGCTGAGCTTCGGTCAGGGCGCCACAGCCATTGAAGTCGGCCCCGGAGACGGCGCATTTCTGCCGGAGCTGGCGCGCCGCTTCACCGAGGTGACGGCGCTGGACAACAGTCCGGCGATGCTCGAACTGGCGCGCCAGGTCTGCGAACGCGACAAGCTGACTAACGTCAGCCTGCAACTGGCCGATGCATTGAACGGCGTCAGCCTCACGGCCGATTGCGTAGTACTGAACATGGTGCTGCACCACTTTGCCGCACCGGCCGATGCGCTCAAGCACATGGCCCATTTGCTGCAACCAGGCGGTAGCCTGTTAGTGACAGAGTTATGTAGCCACAACCAGAGTTGGGCCAAGGAGGCCTGCGGTGATCTCTGGTTGGGTTTTGAACAGGACGATCTGGCCCGTTGGGCCACCGCTGCGGGACTCGTTCCCGGGGAAAGCCTCTATGTAGGCTTACGTAATGGTTTCCAGATCCAGGTCCGCCACTTTCAGCGGCCGGCTGGCGACACTCACCATCGGTAATTTCAGGAAAACATCGAGATGAGCGAATACTCCCTTTTCACCTCCGAGTCCGTGTCTGAAGGGCATCCGGACAAAATCGCCGACCAGATTTCTGATGCGGTGCTGGACGCCATCATTGCTGAAGACAAGTTCGCCCGTGTGGCGTGCGAGACTCTGGTGAAAACGGGCGTAGCCATCATCGCCGGCGAAGTCACCACCACTGCCTGGGTTGACCTTGAGCAGATCGTTCGTGACGTGATCACCGACATCGGCTACACCAGTTCCGACGTTGGCTTCGACGGCGCGACTTGCGGCGTAATGAACATCATCGGCAAGCAGTCCCCAGACATCAACCAGGGTGTTGACCGTGCCAAGCCTGAAGATCAGGGTGCCGGCGACCAGGGCCTGATGTTCGGCTACGCCAGCAACGAAACCGACGTGCTGATGCCAGCACCGATCACCTTCTCGCACCAACTGGTGCAGCGCCAGGCCGAAGCCCGTAAATCCGGCCTGCTGCCTTGGCTGCGTCCGGACGCCAAGTCGCAAGTGACCTGCCGTTATGAAAACGGCAAGGTTGTCGGCATCGACGCCGTTGTTCTGTCGACCCAGCACAACCCGGAAGTGTCGTACAACGACCTGCGCGAAGGCGTGATGGAGCTGATCGTCAAGCACGTGCTGCCTGCCGAACTGCTGTCCAAGGACACCCAGTTCCACATCAACCCGACCGGCCAGTTCATCATCGGTGGCCCGGTAGGCGACTGCGGCCTGACCGGTCGCAAGATCATCGTTGACAGCTACGGCGGCATGGCTCGTCACGGCGGTGGCGCGTTCTCCGGTAAGGATCCATCGAAGGTTGACCGTTCGGCCGCCTACGCCGGTCGTTACGTTGCCAAGAACATCGTCGCTGCCGGCCTGGCCGAGCGCTGCGAGATTCAGGTCTCCTACGCCATCGGTGTTGCTCAACCGACTTCGATCTCGCTGAATACCTTCGGTACCGGCAAGATCAGCGACGACAAAATCGTCAAACTGGTCCGCGAAGTGTTTGACCTGCGTCCATACGCGATCACCACCATGCTCGACCTGCTGCATCCGATGTACCAGGAAACCGCTGCGTACGGCCACTTCGGTCGCACCCCGGCTACCAAGACTGTTGGCGAAGACACCTTCACCACCTTCACTTGGGAAAAAACCGACCGCGCCGACGACCTGCGTTCCGCTGCCGGCCTGTAAGACTTTCCTGGCGGTACCCAAAGCCCCGCACGGTTCGCCGTGCGGGGCTTTTTATTGTCTGCGCCTAACTGTGCGGGCGAGCTTGCTCCGGGCGGCGATCTGAAGATGATGCCAGTACAACCACCCGAAATACCCGGCAAAACACCCGGTCCTGGCACCCTCGAATCCTGACCTAACCTTCAAGCATCCCATTGAGCAAGGACGCTCTCGATGCTCCCCTTCCCGCGCCTGTTTTTCTGTTTTTTTCTGATCTTCACCTGGCTCAATGCCAACGCAGCTGAATGCCCTGACTGGCAAGCCACGCGCGCTTCGAGCGAAATCGCCGCCCTGCAAAAACAAATCGCTCTCTGGGACGACAGCTATCATCGCCAAGGCCGCTCCCTGGTCGCCGACGAACTCTACGATCAGTCCCGTGAGAGGCTCAATGCATGGCGCCAATGCTTCAACCAGAACGAAACAGCAGACCCGCTACGCACCGCACGCGGGACGTACGCGCATCCTGTCGCCCATACCGGTCTGAACAAATTGCGCGATGCTCAGGCTGTCGAAAACTGGCTGCGTGGCCGCACGGATATCTGGGTTCAACCCAAGGTTGACGGTGTAGCCGTAACCCTGATTTATCACCAGGGCTTGCTGACTCAAGCCATCAGTCGCGGCGACGGCGTGCAGGGCCAGGACTGGACGCCTGCGGCTCGCCAGATGCCGGCGATCCCTCAACAACTGTCCCAGCCTTCGGACCTGTTGGTGCAAGGCGAACTCTACTGGCGCCTGACCGATCACGTGCAGACTCGCGCCGGCAGCCTTAACGCACGCGCCACGGTCGCCGGTTTGATGGCCCGCAAAATGCTGAGCGCCGAGCAGGCTGCCGGGGTCGGTCTGTTTGTCTGGGAGTGGCCTGAAGGCCCAGCGAACATGCCGGAGCGCATCGAAAAACTGCATGAGCTGGGCTTTGCAGACACGGCGCTTTATAACCAGCCGGTCAACGCATTTAGCGACGCCGAACGTTGGCGCGAGCACTGGTATCGCTCGCCCCTGCCGTTTGCCAGCGACGGTGTTGTCCTGCGCCAGGGCAAACGCCCTGCTGCTGAGCGCTGGCAGGCCAAACCACCTTACTGGGGCGTCGCCTGGAAATACCCCTTCGCCCAAGCCCTCGCCGAGGTACGCAAGGTTAACTTCAAGATTGGCCGGACCGGGCGGATCACCCCCGTGCTGGAGCTTTCTGCGGTCATGCTCGATGACCGCCAAATCAAGCGAGTCAGCGTGAGCTCACTGCAACGCTGGCAGGCAATGGATATTCGCCCCGGAGATCAAGTTGCCATCAGCCTGGCCGGCCTGACGATTCCGAGGCTCGACAGCGTGGTGATACGCGCCAGCGAACGAGCAGAAATCAGTGTGCCGCAGGCGCAGGACTTTCATTCGCTGAGCTGCTGGCAGCCGACACCGGGCTGCGAGCAACAGTTTCTCGCACGCCTGACCTGGCTCAGCGGCAAACAGGGCCTGGCCTTGTCCCACGTCGGTCCCGGCACTTGGGAAAAACTTCTTGCAACAGGTAGCCTGAACAGTCTTCTGGATTGGTTGACCCTCGACCTTCAAGAGCTTGCTAACATTGATGGTTTGGGCGAGCGCAGCGCTGCTCGTTTATTGAACAGTTTCAATGCTGCCCGGGATCGCCCCTTCGCCCGCTGGCTGAAAGCCTTGGGCCTACCGCCTACGGGGCAGGCACAGTTGGGTGGGTCATGGCAGGCACTGGAACAACGAGACATTGAACAATGGCAGGCCGAACCCGGTATTGGTCCGGGGCGCGCGGCGCAGTTGAATGCGTTTTTCCGCGAGCCGCAGGTCCTCGCCCTGAGCGAAATATTGCGTGAGGCGGGCATTGACGGTTTCAAGCAACCGCCGACGCCAGCCGACCGGGGAACCCCCTAGTGCCGATGGGCTCAAACAAGCCATCGCCGCATCGACAAGATTGCCTTTTTCACCTGGAGCTTTTATGAAATTTCTTTCACCGCTGGCCCTGTTGACCCTTTGCAGCGTAATGGCCGCTCCATTGATGGCCGCCGAAGACGCACCAGGCCTGACCGGCTGCGCGGCCAAGAAGCAAGGCATCATCAATCAGATCGAGCTGGCCAAATCCCATGGCAACGCCGACCAACAGGCCGGCCTGGAAAAAGCCCTCAGCGAAGTCACTGCCAACTGCACCGACGCTTCGCTGAAAAAAGAACGGGAAAACAAAGTGCTCGAAGCCAAACACGAAGTCAGCCAGCGTCAGGCCGACCTCGACAAGGCCATGAAAAAAGGCGATCCAGAGAAGATCAACAAGCGTAAAGACAAGCTGGCCGAATCTCGCAAGGAATTGCAGGAAGCGGTAGACGAGCTGGATAAGTAAATCAAAAGATCGCAGCCTTTCGGCAGCCCTACAGGAGTTCGCATTCCCTTATAGGAGCCGCCGAAGGCGGAGATCTTTTCAGCAATCAGTGATCCCGAAACTCTTTATGGCACGCACTACAGGCGTCTTCGACCTTCTGCACCGCCGGCCCCAGGTTGCTGGCTTTGTAGGGCTGAACTTTGCTGGCTATCACCAATTCACCGGTGGCGGCTTCAAGGGTGCGGGCCATTTCCTGAAAGCGTGCCTGTTTTTCCCAGACATCGCTGGTGGCGCTGGTATGGTCCTCTTCTCGCACTTGTGGAAAGTGCTTCCAGGGCTCATGGGACAACGCGTCGAGCTTCACCGCGCCGTCAGCGAATTTCGCCCCGTCGAAGGGAATACGCCCACGCAACATGCCGCCCAGGTCTTCGCCGGTCTTGAGCATCTGTTTGAAAATGGCTTTGCGCTGGCCAAGCGGCGAGTTGGGGTCGACACCGCCACACGCGGACAACGTCAGGCATGCCAGCAATACAACAGAAAGTCTTTTAAGAGTCATGGTGGCTTCAGGTCACGGGAAACGGCGGCCAGTATCCTCGTGTCACCGGCAAACACCAATAGCCCTATTATCAATACGGGTTGCCTGAGCGCATGGAGCACTCAGGTAATCGACAAAGGAATCACTCCATGAACAGCCGTTCCAAGGCATGGCGTCACAGCCTGATCTGGACCCTGCCGATGGTGGCCCTGCTCGCAGGTTGCACCGGTGGCGACAAGCAACAACCGAAAACCCATGCGCTGGCCACATACTCCAGTGCCACATGGGACGCCCTGCCGGCAGTGTCGGACACCGACCTCGTCGCCGGTTTCGGTTCCTGGCGCAGCGCCTGTACTCGCCTCAAGGCCGACCCGGTCTGGGGCGGCACTTGTGCTGCGGCCGCCAACGTACCGCAAACTGCCAATGAGATTCGCGGCTTCCTCAAGCAGAACCTCGACGTCTACGGCCTGCGCGCTGCCAACGACAACCCGAACGGCTTGATCACCGGCTACTACGAACCGGTCTACCCCGGCAGCCTGACCCAGACCAGCGTTGCCAATGTGCCGGTGTATGGCGTCCCCGAGGACATGATCATCGTCTCCCTCGACAGTATCTATCCGGAACTCAAAGGCAAACGCCTGCGCGGTCGTCTTGAAGGTCGCGTGCTCAAGCCTTACGACGATGCGGCAACGATTGAAACCAAAGGGGTCAAGGCTCCCGTCGTGGCCTGGTTGACCGATCCGATGAACCTGCAATTCCTGCAAATCCAGGGCTCGGGTCGGATCCAGCTCGACAGCGGCCGCCAGTTGCGCATTGCCTATGCCGACCAGAATGGTCATCCGTATCGTCCCATCGGCCGCTGGCTGGTGGAGCAAGGCGAACTGAAGAAAGAAGACGTGACCATGGGCGCGATCAGCGACTGGGCCAAGGCCAATCCGTCGCGCATCCCCGAGCTGTTGGGAAGCAACCCAAGCTACGTGTTCTTCACCCGCAACCCGGACAGCAATGAAGGGCCACGCGGCTCGCTCAATGTGCCGCTGACGGCGGGTTACAGTGCAGCAGTGGATCGCAAAGTCATCCCGCTGGGCAGCCTGCTGTGGTTGTCGACCACCAAACCGGACGGCAGCGCATTGGTGCGACCGGTCGCGGCGCAGGACACCGGCGGCGCGATTGCCGGCGAAGTGCGGGCGGATTTGTTCTGGGGCACCGGCGAGGCGGCGGGACAACTGGCGGGGGACATGAAGCAACAGGGACAAATCTGGCTGCTCTGGCCCAAAGGCGCGGCGCTTCCGCAAGTGCCTCAGGTGGCGGATAAACCTTAAAAGCAAAAGCTCGCAGGCTTCGCCAGCTCCTACGGGACCGGTACGCGTACCGTCGATGCAGGAGCTGGCAAAGCCTGCGAGCTTTTGATCTTGTTTTTAAGCCGAGACCACAAAAAAGCTCACGATCAACCCCATCCCCACGAACCACACCAACGACCGCAAAATCGCCCAGTCCGCCAGATAGCAAATGATGTACAACAGCCGACTGGTGATAAACAGCACTGCCAACACATTGAGCGTCACCAATTCCGCATTGCCCGCCAGATGCGCAACGATCACTGCCGCCGCGAACGCCGGAGTCACTTCAAAACTGTTCAGTTGCGCCGCATGCGCGCGCCGGGCCAAACCGTTGAGTGACTCGAGAAAGTCCCGGGGGTCATGGTTGTCACTCAGACGATACCCGCCACTGGCCTTGGCGATGCCCGTGCAGATGTAGGGCAGGAAAATCGCGATCAAAATGCACCACAGAGCAACCGTCATAAAGCAGTCCCTTCTTCAGATTTCAGAACAGTCAAAATTTCATGATCAAAATGCCGATCAACACCAGTCCACAAGCTAAGAGGCGCGGTCCGCCAAAAGGTTCTTTCAGGTAACGCATGCCAAACAGCACCACCAGAATTACGCTGATCTCGCGCAACGCCGCGGCTTCGGCAATCGAGCCCAGCTGCATGGCCCACAGCACCAGAGCGTAGCTGAACAGCACACAAAACCCGACGGCCAAACCCAACCGCCACTGCTCGCGCCAGAACAACTTGAACGCGGGTCGTTTGCGCACCCAGGCCAACAGCGGAAACGGCCAGGCGCTGAGCAGCGTCACCCAAACCAGGTAGTCGAGTGGATGCGACCAGCGCCGCAACGCCTGACCGTCGATAAAGGTGTAGCAACCGATGCACAGTCCGATCAGCACCACCACCGGCAGCATCGACCACGGCAGGCGTGCCCCGCCGCCACCCTGCCAAAGCAGGCACAGCATGCCGAGCGGTATCAACAGGATTCCGAAAATCTGTTGGTTCGTCAGGACTTCACCGGCAAAGATCAGCGTCAACGCCAGCACCACCAATGGCGACAGTCCGCGCATCAGCGGATAGACCAACCCGAGATCGCCGACCCGATAGGCCTGGATCAGCAAATAGCGGTAGAGCAACTCAAATGCCGCCGAGGCCAGAATCCATGGCCAGATTTCCAGCGGCGGCATTGCCACGAACGGTAGCATCATGGCGACAAACAGCAGTGCCACGCTGTCCATGCAGGCCACGACCAACAGCCGCTCCGCACTGAATTTGATCAGGGTATTCCACGCCGCGTGCAACAGCGCCGCCACCAATACCAACGCCGTCGCAAACACGGCACACTCCTTTTTTGGTCACCCTCCCCTGTAGGAGCTGCCGCAGGGTGCAATCCGTTGAGCTTGCTTTTAAAAGCCAAAAGATCGCAGCCTGCGACAGCTCCTACATAAAGCGGATGGAGAATTGATTCGCCATATGTCAGTGGCTGTTTATACTGCAAGCGACCACGCCGCACTCAGTTGCGCACGACTAATTCCAATAAAAAACCTGCCCTGGTCCGCTCTCGTCGAGAACGGGCCCTGGCATGCGTATGCCTGATCAGAGCGTCAAGACTACCGATAGAGACCTTGCGCATGCCACTCGCTTTGCTTGCCCTCGCTGTTGCCGCGTTCGGCATCGGCACCACTGAATTCGTCATCATGGGCCTGCTGCCCGATGTTGCCCGCGACCTCGCCGTGAGCATTCCCCACGCCGGGCTGTTGATCACCGGTTATGCCTTGGGGGTGGTGTTCGGCGCGCCGATCCTCGCGGTCGGCACCGCCAACATGCCGCGCAAAGCCACGCTGCTGGGCATGACGCTGATGTTCATCCTCGGCAACATGCTCTGCGCCCTGGCACCGAATTACGCCACGCTGATGGCCGCCCGAGTGGTGACGGCGCTGTGTCATGGAGCGTTCTTCGGCATTGGTTCGGTTGTAGCCGCCGGCCTCGTCGCACCCAACAAACGCGCCCAGGCGATTGCCATGATGTTCACAGGCTTGACCCTGGCTAACGTGCTGGGCGTGCCCTTGGGCACCGCACTCGGTCAGTACGCCGGATGGCGTTCGACGTTTTGGGCGGTATCGGTCATCGGTGTGATCGCCGCGATTGCCCAGTGGCTCTGGTTGCCAAAAAACATTGCGATGGACAAAGCCAACCTCGCCAGCGAATTCAAAGTGCTGGGCAAGGCCAACGTACTGTTAGCGCTGGGCATGAGCGTACTGGCGTCGACCAGCCTGTTCAGCGTGTTCACCTACATCGCGCCGATCCTCCAGGACATCACCGGTGTCAGCCCCCATGGCGTGACGATCATGCTGCTGTTGTTCGGCGTGGGCCTGACCGCGGGCAGCATGCTCGGCGGACGCTTGGCCGACAGCCGTTTGTTGCCGTCACTCGTGGGTATGGCGCTGGCCGTGGTGCTGGTGTTGGCCGCGTTCAGCCAGACCAGCCACTCGGTCGTCCCGGCGGCGATCACGCTGGTGCTGTGGGGAATATTTGCGTTCGCCCTCTGCCCGATTCTGCAATTGCTGATCATCGATCAAGCCCATGAAGCGCCCAACCTTGGCTCAACGCTGAACCAGAGCGCGTTCAACCTCGGCAACGCGGCCGGTGCCTGGATTGGCGGATTGGTAGTCGCTAGTGGGGCCGATCTCGCAGACCTGCCCTGGACCGGCGCACTGGTCAGCGGCCTGACCGTGCTGACCGCGCTGTACTTCATTTATCGGCAACGTCGCAGTGCCCGTGCGCCAGAAACAGCCCATTGAATCGCTGATCAGAAAACCGGCACTGACTGTCTGGAGAAACTGGACGCAATCTGTATGAAGTTTCTTCGGGGCTGACACACGATTAATTCTGCCCCTCTGAAAGGCTCATGCCAGAGCCTTTTCAGTCACGCACAGACCTCTCGCAAAGCGTCCTGAGGCGATTGTCCCAAGGCATTACGCCCTGCTCTCACCCCCCTTCGACTCTCATAAAGTGCAACTTCCGAATTCGTTCTCAAAGGAAGAGACACTCATGAACATAATCGGCACGCCCCAATTACTCCCACCCAGTTCGTCAACCTTTCAGGAAAATGCCTCGCAAGGCCCTCTGACCGACTTGAAAGAAATTGACTGCAATGATTTCAGGTTCGGCGCCATGCGAATCGGACAAGGAAAATCTGAAAGGCTGGTTGAATCCCTGACCGACCGTGGATTGACGATTCGTCGTTTTGAAAACGACGTGGTCGAAATGGACCTCAAGCATCCCGATATCAAACACCTGGTTCTTAGCGGCGGAGGCGCCAAGGGCGTGGCGTTTTCGGGGATGGTCAAAGCACTGGGGGATTATCAGACGCTGGACAACATCCAAAGCATTTCCGGTTCTTCGGCCGGCGCTATTTCGGCAGCTTTTCTGGCCAGCGGCATGGTGCATGCCGACTTCGACAAGATGTCGGACGAGACCAACCTCGTAGAGTTGCTCAACAGTTCCAGCAAAATACTGGGACCGATACAGCAGGTCAGCTCCGAGATTGGCAAGGTCATCGCAAGGGTACCGGGGAAAACTGGCACCATTGGACGGCTGCTGCTCGATCTGATGCCTCGCCTTCAATCCAAAGCCGTGCCGCTGGAAAATTTGCTTCACGAGAAAATGGTCGAATCGATTCAGTCGCACTTCGAAAAGCAAAAAAATCTTTCGACAGAAACCAAAGACTGCGTAGACCAGATTAAAAACAAAGGCTATGTGACATTCGGTGATCTGGCGACACTGAGCAAGGACATGCCGCAAATCAAGCAACTGCATATCACCGGAACAGCCATGTTCGACGGACGCCCCCAAATGGTCGTGTTCAACGCCAGCCTGACCCCGGAAATGGATGTCGCCCGCGCCGCTCATATTTCAGGTTCGTTGCCCTTCGTGTTCCAGCAGCCTTCGGAACAAAGTTTGCCCTTTCAGTCTGACGGAGAGTCAACCACCTTCCAGGATGGCGGAATCATGCTCAATACCCCTGTCGTGGACCTCTACGAACCTCAGTTCCCTATGAGCCCGATTTGCGAACAGGCTCAGTTGATTCTCAAGTTTGAGAACGGAGATGGAGAGCTGCAAAAAGATCGTGGAACGTTCATCTCGAACTTGACCGATAAAGTCGTTGGCGTGAGCTATGCGGCTCGGAACGCGCAGGAAACGCGCAGCCTCAAAGCCTTTGAAAAGCAGACTGTCGTCGTTCCACTGAAAACTGAAAAAGGTGACTTCAGGGGCACGGTCAACGGCACCGTAAATTTCAGCATGCAACTGGTGCTCAAGAACCACCTGCAGCAAAAACTGGAAGTTGAAGTCAGCGATTACCTGAAAAACGGTGAAGGCAGCGAAACCTATACATTCAACTCAATCGGTGGCGCACTCTTGGCCCTCGATGACTCTTTGTTCGACGCTGCTGCGAACGAGCTGCAAAACGATGAGTCGAGCGTAAAAATCATCCAGTTCCGCCAGCAAGCTCAACAGCTAATGGCCGATTTAAGCCAGGGCCTGATCGAGGCGAAAGCCAAGTACCCCGACCTGCTAGGCCTTACGGCGTCACTGATAGAGGCCATCAACCGTCTTGATCAACTGGGCGACACACCGGGTAAAATTGAATGGCTGGCACTCAAACTGAACCATGGAAATGCTCCGGACTACATGGAGTTGCTTCAAGCCGTTAAACGCATCGATGCCCAGAACGCAGGGCCGAAATCCGCCGTGCTGACCAAAGCGATCGAGGAAATGGGCGTACGCGATATTAAAACCAAAAGCGAAAACTTCATCCGCGAAGTGATCTACCCCTCGCTATACCGCCTCGGCCAGCCAGATTCCAACGTCAAGCTGCTGACTCGGGCGATCAGCCTACTGCGCGAGTCGAAAAATCCCACAGACTTCAACGCTGCGCTCAACCAAATTGCCGATCAGTACGTCTCGCGCAGCCTTCCATCGTTGTCACGCACATTCAACTCGACCACCGTCGATCAAGCTCGGGCATGGTTGATTCCAGACCGATAAACACAACCGCCGGACTGGCTCGGGCGAGCAATTCACCCTGCTCGCTCGTCATGACCGCCGGCTGGTTTCTTCGGGAGAGTCCGTGTCGGCCTTGCCACCATTTTTTTCCTTCGGCGCACCGCTTTCGCTACGGATTTGCGCATGACTGATCAGCGCAAAAATAAAGCTGCCACCAATGATGTTGCCCGCCAGCGTCGGGCCTGCGAACACCAGAAAAAAATCCTGCCATGGCAGCTCACCGGCGAACACCAGGTACGAGACCTCCAACGAGCCAACCACAATGTGAGTGAAATCACCCAGCGCCATGAAGTAGGTGATGAGAATGATGATCCACATCTTGGCGCTCTCCATGGACGGGATCATCCAGACCATGGTCGCAATCATCCAGCCCGAAATGATGCCCTTGGCGAACATCTGGCTGGTGTGGTTCTCCATGACCTTGCGGCCGATGTCGAGGAAGGCCTCGTCGGTCTTGCTGTCGAAAATCGGCAACTCCAGCATGACGTAGGCCACCAGCAAGGTGCCGCAGAGGTTACCGAACAGCACCACCCCCCACAGCCGCAGCAATCGACCGAAATTGCCCAGTGTGGGTTTGCTCATGATTGGCAGCACGGCGGTCAGGGTGTTTTCGGTGAACAGTTGCTGGCGGGCGAGGATCACCGCAAGAAAACCGGCGCAGTAGCCGAAACTGGCAATCACCTTGAAGCCTTCGTCGTCCGGCAATCGGGAGTTGAGCAATCCCATTGCCATCAGTGACAAGCCCATGGTCAACCCGGCCGCCAGCGCCGACCACCACAGCGCGGCGATGCTGCGTTCGAGTTCCTGATCGCCCTGGGTGCGGATGATTTCGTGCAGCACCGCCGCGCGCGGTGGCTGGTTTTTTTCGACCTCGTGCTGCTCTTTGGCGGAGAGGTCGGGGGTCTTGCCGTCTTTACGAGTGTCCATAGAACTCCTGAACCGCTGGCGTGCGATGTAGTTACGACCCGCGCGGTTCAGATTCCGTTCGTCATCCTCGAATTATTCGACGGCTTCATCTTCCTTGAACTGATCTTTGACGTACTTGATCTCGGTTCGGCCATGGGGCGCCGGCAAGCCGTCTTCACCGAGGTTCACAAACACCATTTTTTCAACGGTGAGAATGCTCTTGCGAGTGATCTTGTTGCGCACTTCGCAGGTCAGGGTGATTGAGGTGCGACCGAATTCGGTGGCGGTGATGCCGAGCTCGATGATGTCGCCCTGACGCGAAGCGCTGACGAAATTGATTTCTGAAATGTACTTGGTGACCACGCGCTGGTTGCCCAACTGGACGATGGCGTAAATGGCCGCTTCTTCGTCGATCCAGCGCAGAAGACTGCCGCCAAACAGCGTGCCGTTGGGGTTGAGGTCTTCGGGTTTAACCCATTTGCGGGTGTGGAAATTCATATTCACTCCTGAGCGTCTTGCCGAATGATGCTGACCATCATGGCAGAGCCCGGCCTAGAGCTCTATCAGGCATCGCCTATGGCCTCGATTACCGTTCGGACATTGACCAACAGAAACGCTTTGGAAGATCAGCATAGCCCGCTATAATCGCCTCCGTTTCAAAACGGTCATCATCACTTGATACCGTTTCCCGCCACCTGTCCGAGGGGCGCTGCAGCAGGTTCGACCTGTCAGGCTCGGATGGGGCGTTGCCCGGCCTTTACTGGCTGGACACTAAACGCACAACGGCGCCCATTCGCATACATTACGAATGGAGGCTCTTCATGAGCGCTGTTATCACGCCTGCAGATTTTAACGATTACAAAGTCGCCGACATGTCCCTGGCTGCCTGGGGCCGTCGCGAAACCATCATCGCCGAATCCGAAATGCCGGCACTGATGGGTCTGCGTAACAAGTACTCCGCCGAGCAACCGCTCAAGGGCGCGAAGATCCTTGGCTGCATCCACATGACCATTCAGACTGCCGTGCTGATCGAAACCCTGGTTGCCCTGGGTGCCGAAGTACGCTGGTCGTCCTGCAACATTTTCTCGACTCAGGACCAAGCCGCTGCTGCCATCGCTGCTGCCGGCATCCCGGTTTTCGCCTGGAAAGGTGAAACCGAAGAAGAGTACGAGTGGTGCCTGGAGCAAACCATCCTCAAAGATGGCGCGCCTTGGGATGCCAACATGATCCTCGACGACGGCGGCGACCTGACCGAGTTGCTGCACAAGAAGTACCCTCAGGTTCTGGATCGCGTCCACGGCGTGACCGAAGAAACCACCACCGGCGTGCACCGCCTGCTCGACATGCTGGCCAAGGGCGAGCTGAAGATCCCGGCCATCAACGTCAACGACTCGGTCACCAAGAGCAAGAACGACAACAAGTACGGCTGCCGTCACAGCCTGAACGATGCGATCAAGCGCGGCACCGACCACCTGTTGTCCGGCAAGCAAGCGCTGGTCATCGGCTACGGCGACGTGGGCAAGGGCTCCGCTCAGTCCCTGCGTCAGGAAGGCATGATCGTTAAAGTCTCCGAAGTCGACCCGATCTGCGCCATGCAAGCCTGCATGGACGGTTTCGAAGTGGTATCGCCGTTCATCGACGGTATCAACAACGGCACCGAAGCCAGCATCGACAAAGCACTGCTGGGCAAGATCGACCTGATCGTGACCACCACGGGCAACGTCAATGTTTGCGACTCGAACATGCTCAAAGCCCTGAAGAAGCGCGCTGTTGTCTGCAACATCGGCCACTTCGACAACGAAATCGACACCGCTTTCATGCGCAAGAACTGGGCATGGGAAGAAGTGAAGCCACAGGTTCACAAAATTCACCGTACCGGCGCTGGCGATTTCGACCCGCAGAACGATGACTACCTGATCCTGCTGGCTGAAGGCCGTCTGGTTAACCTGGGCAATGCTACCGGTCACCCAAGCCGTATCATGGACGGTTCGTTCGCCAACCAGGTTCTGGCACAGATCTTCCTGTTCGGCCAGAAGTACGCCGACCTGTCGCCAGCCCAGAAAGCCGAGCGCCTGACCGTAGAAGTACTGCCGAAGAAACTCGACGAAGAAGTGGCCCTGGAAATGGTCCGTGGCTTCGGCGGCGTCGTGACTCAACTGACCAAGACCCAGGCCGAGTACATCGGCGTGACCGTCGAAGGTCCGTTCAAGCCGCACGCTTACCGCTACTGATCGGCGCTGTGTAAACGCTCTTTGCAGGAGCTGGCGAAGCCTGCGATCCTTTGATCTTAAAAGATCGCAGCCTGCGGCAGCTCCTGCATGGAGCTTGCGTCAGGCTTACGTGTTTCCAAGGATATGACCATGTCCCAAGATCGTCGCTACAGCTTCGAGTTCTTCCCTACGAAGACCGATGCTGGGCATGAAAAGCTGCTCGCCACTGCTCGCCAGTTGGCCACTTACAATCCTGATTTCTTCTCCTGCACCTACGGCGCCGGCGGTTCGACCCGTGATCGCACGCTGAACACCGTTTTGCAGCTTGAAAGCGAAGTCAAAGTTCCTGCCGCACCGCACCTGTCTTGTGTGGGCGACAGCAAGGACGACCTGCGCGGCCTGCTGAGCCAATACAAAGCGGCCGGCATCAAGCGTATCGTTGCCCTGCGCGGTGACCTGCCTTCCGGCATGGGCATGGCCAGCGGCGAAATGCGCCACGCCAATGACCTGGTTGAATTCATTCGTGAAGAGACCGGCGACCATTTCCACATCGAAGTCGCCGCTTACCCGGAAATGCATCCGCAAGCGCGCAACTTCGAAGACGATATCGCTAATTTCGTGCGCAAGGCCAACGCCGGCGCCGACAGTGCGATCACCCAGTACTTCTTCAACGCCGACAGCTACTTCTACTTTGTCGAGCGTGTGCGGGCGTTGGGCGTGAACATCCCGATCGTGCCGGGCATCATGCCGATCACCAACTACAGCAAGCTGGCGCGCTTCTCCGATGCCTGCGGTGCGGAAATCCCGCGCTGGATCCGCAAGCAGCTGGAAGCGTACGGCGACGACACCGCGAGCATTCAGCGTTTCGGCGAGCAAGTCATCACCGAGATGTGCGAACGACTGCTCGAAGGTGGCGCCCCGGGCCTGCACTTCTACACACTGAATCAGGCTGAAGCGAGCCTGGCGGTGTGGAACAACCTGAAGTTGCCGCGTTAAGCAAAAGCGGTAAAGGCAAGAGCAAAAGATCGCAGCCTTCGGCAGCTCCTACAGGGGTTACACGTCCCCATGCAGGAGCTGCCGAAGGCTGCGATCTTTTGCATTTATTGTGACGCAACACTCGGAGATAGAGCTTCTGGTTCCCGGTTCTGGCTCTTTCCTGTTTCTCGTCGTAATCTCAATCCCATGCCTTTGATCACGCAGTTATTCGCCCTGCTTGTTTTCACTTGCCTGAGCTTCGCCGCTCGGGGCGAGAAGCTGCGCATTGTCACGGAACCGTGGGCACCTTACGTCTACGAAGAGAATGGCAACGCCCTGGGGCTGGACTACGAAACTACCGCGATTGTCTTCAAGCGCCTGGGCATCGAAGTGGAATGGCAATTCCTGCCGTGGAAGCGCTGCCTGTCGATGCTCGAATCGGGTCAGGCGGACGGCGCGCTGGATATTTTCCACAGCGACGAACGCGATGCGACCCTGCTCTACCCCAGCGAACCGCTGTCGGAAGTGCAGTTCGTGATGTTCTACGCCAACGACCGGCCCCATCCATTCCGTACCCTCGACGAACTGCGCGGCCTGACCATCGGCACCTCGCCCGGTTACCTGTACAGCCAGGATTTCCGCGACTCGACGCTGTTCACCCGCGAACCGGCGCCGAGCCATGAAGCGAATTTCGGCAAGTTGGTCCGTGGCCGAATCGACCTGCTGATCACCGATCGCCGAGTCGGCCAGCACTTGCTCGACGAACTGAACATACGCGACAAGATCACCGAAAACCCGGCAATCATCAGCCAGCAAAGCCAGTTCCTGGCGGTGCGCCGCAATGCCGGCATGGATTTGCTGGTGCAGCGTTTCGGGGCCGAACTCAAGCGGTTCAAACGTGAGCCCGCCTACGCGGAGCTGAGTGCGCGGTATGGTGCCGCGCCGCCAAACGCCTTGAGTTCTGCAAGGGCCACGGCCACTACCGCAAAAACCGTTGAGCAGCAGGAAAGCGGCGCGCAGTGATTGCTCTGTTATACTCCGGCGTTCCCGCCAGGCTCACGCCCGGACGCTCGGAATCGTAAAGGCATCTCGACCCCGCTACAGCGCAGCTTTGCAGCCCGCGCGAGCGCTCCAGACGAGCTTTCGTGACCGAAGCAGGACCGGACGGGATTGCGTCCTCTTAAACGCTATTCGCGCCAGGCAAGACTCCCATTGGGCCAAGCCCTAACTTAGAACAGGATTACTCATGTCCTTTGCTTCCCTCGGTCTCTCCGAGGCTTTAGTCCGCGCCATCGAGGCAGCGGGCTATACCGAGCCTACTCCGGTGCAACAGCGGGCCATTCCCGCCGTGTTGCAAGGTCGCGATCTGATGGTCGCGGCACAGACAGGTACCGGTAAAACCGGCGGTTTCGCCCTTCCGATCCTGGAGCGGTTGTTCCCCAACGGTCACCCGGACAAATCCCAGCGTCACGGCCCGCGCCAGCCACGCGTACTGGTCCTGACCCCGACTCGCGAACTCGCGAACTCGCGGCGCAAGTACACGAAAGCTTCAAGGTCTATGCCCGTGACCTGAAATTCGTCAGCGCCTGCATCTTCGGCGGCGTCGGCATGAACCCTCAGGTTCAGGCCATGTCCCGTGGCGTAGACGTGCTCGTGGCCTGCCCTGGTCGCTTGCTCGACCTCGCCGGCCAAGGCAGCGTCGACCTGTCCCACGTGGAAATCCTCGTACTGGACGAAGCCGACCGCATGCTCGACATGGGCTTCGTCCATGACGTGAAGAAAGTCCTGGCGCGCCTGCCTGCCAAACGTCAGAACCTGCTGTTCTCGGCGACGTTCTCCAAAGACATCACCGACCTCGCCGGCAAACTGCTGCACAACCCGGAACGCATCGAAGTCACGCCACCGAACACCACGGTCGAGCGTATCGAACAGCGCGTATTCCGCCTGCCGGCCAGCCACAAGCGTTCGCTGCTGGCGCACCTGATCACCGCAGGCGCCTGGGAACAAGTGCTGGTCTTCACCCGCACCAAGCACGGCGCCAACCGCCTGGCCGAGTACCTGGACAAGCACGGCCTGAGCGCCGTCGCGATCCACGGTAACAAGAGCCAGAACGCCCGCACCAAAGCCCTGGCCGACTTCAAGGCCGGCACCGTGCGCATCCTGGTCGCCACCGACATCGCCGCTCGCGGCCTGGACATCGACCAGTTGCCACACGTGGTCAACTTCGAACTGCCAAACGTCGATGAAGACTACGTGCACCGCATCGGTCGTACCGGCCGTGCCGGTCGTTCGGGCGAGGCGATTTCGCTGGTCGCCCCGGATGAAGAAAAACTGCTGAAAAGCATCGAGCGCATGACCAAGCAGAAAATCGCCGATGGCGACCTGATGGGTTTCGATGCCAGCACCATTGAGGCCGAAAAGCCTGAAGTGCGCGAGCGTCCGGACATGCGCAACCCGCGCAACCCACGTGGCCCGCGCGGCGACGGTCCGAATGGCGGTGGCGGCGGTGGCGGCCGTAAAGACAAAGGCAAGGACAAGGGCAAGGAAAAACCGGCGTCGGGCGAACGCGGCGAGCGTCCTGCCCGTCAGCAGAAGCCACGCGAAGGCACCCCGGCCCGCGAACAGCGTCCGTCGCAGCCGCCTCGTGCCGCTGCTGACCGTGCACCGGACGAGTTCCTGGACGACGATATCGATAACTTCGGTAACCGCGTCGACTACGTTCCGCAGCAAAAGCCGGCTCAGGGCCGTGGCCGTCGTCCGGGTGCTCCGGCACAAGGCACGGCTGCTGGTGCAGGCGCACCGCGTGGCGGCAAGCCACAGGGTCGTCAGAGCGGTCCACGCAACAGCGATGGCGCCACCACCGGCACTCCACCGGCCAAGCGCAGTGGCCCACGCAATGGTGCGCCACGTGACGGCCAGGCCCGTCGCGAAGATTCGCGCAACCGTCGCCCGGCACGTGACGACCAGCCGCGTTCGGAACCGGCCGTGCAGAACCCGCGCGGTCCGGCACCGAAGATCATGCACAAGGAGTCGAAGGCTGACCGCTTCCCGACACCTGAGCAACTGGATCAACTGCCAAGCCGTCCTCGTGGTGAAAAACCGGCGTTGCTGACCCGCAATCGCTGATTTAACACTGCCATAAAAAATGCCCCGGCTCGTGAGAGTCGGGGCATTTTTTTATGGCCGCAAAGTGCTTTTGTAGGAGCTGCCGCAAGCTGCGATCTTTTAAACGATCAAAAGATCGCAGCCTGCGGCAGCTCCTACAGTCTCAGCATTACTTCGCCTTCACACCTTCAAAGGATACGTACAGCTCAACGGCATCGGACGCTGGGCCCAGGTCTTTCTGCTTGCCGAAATCGGAACGCTTGATGCTGGTAGTGCCTTCGAAACCGGCACGGTAGCCGCCCCATGGATCCTTGCCTTCACCCAGGAAAGTGGCCTTGACCACGACTGGCTTGGTCACGCCTGCGATGGTCAGGTCGCCAGCCACGTCGGCAGTGTCTTTGCCAGCGGCGTTCTTGCCGGTGGATTTGACGCTGGTGGAAACGAAGGTGGCTTTGGCGAACTTGCCTGCGTTGAGGAAATCACCACTGGCGATGTGCTTATCGCGCTCGGCATGATTGGTGAACACGCTGGCGGTGTTCACGTTGAACTCGATCTTGCTGTCTTCAGGCTTGGCAGCGTCGAAGCTGAACTTGCCGTCGATGTCCTTGAAAGTACCGGTGATGAAGCTGTAGCCCAGGTGGCTGATCTTGAAGTCAACGAAGGCGTGCTGGCCTTCTTTGTCGACCACGTAGTCAGCGGCCATTACGTTACCGGCGGACAACAGGGCGGAGCCGATTGCCAGAGCGGCCAGAGTCTTTTTCAACATACTTTGTTTTCCTTTGGAGTCGAGGTTGAACTTCAGGCTTTGCGACCCAGCATTCGTTTGAGGGTCACATCACGGTCGATAAAGTGGTGCTTCAATGCTGCCAACGCATGGAGGCCGGAAAAAATTACCAACGCCCACGCCAGGTAGAAGTGAATCACGCCAGCGGTATCTGCCTGGTCCGGCAGTCCGGATACCAGCGCAGGGACTTCAAACAAGCCAAACACCGGGATACCGACACCGTCTGCGGTGGAAATCAGGTAACCGGCAACCATCACAGCAAACAGACTGAGATACAGAAAGCCATGGCCGAACTTGGCGCCGAGGCGCGTCATGCGGCTGTAGCTGGACAGGGTCGGTGGCGGCGGGCTGATAAAACGCCACAACACCCGCAGCACCATCACACCCAGCAACACCAGGCCGATACTCTTGTGCAGGTCCGGCGCGTCTTTACGCCAAGTGCTGTAGTAGTCGAGCCCGACCATCCACAACCCGAGCGCGAACAAACCGACGACCGCCAGTGCCACACCCCAGTGCATGAAGATGCTGACCCAGCCGTAACGGGAGGTAGAGTTTCGTAGCTGCATTGCCTAGATCCTGTAAGTGCTGGCCCAAGACTATCGATTTATCTATCGAATTAAAGCCGAAAATTTCGCTTTGAAATATCGATAAATGCGATCAAGACCCTGCAGCAAGCAAGTTAAGGAAAGATTAAAGCCGAAATTGTGAAAAAAAGTGAATACAAAACAGACAACACCTGTATCAAAATTTTTATTCGATGGCTGCCACCGTTTTTTTTCGACCCACCACACGGCCCTTGAGCAGAATGCAACCTGTAGCAGCTGCCGAAGGCTGCGTTCGGCTGCGAAGCAGGCGCAAAGTCAAAACTCGCGGTCTGTCAGATAGACCACCTGCGCAGCCGAACGCAGCCTTCGGCAGCTGCTACGTGGAGTCGCGATGTGGCTTGGTTAATTAGTTTGCAATACATATGTACCGCAACTTACAAAGTTGGACTTGATTCAATGAGCACTCAACAACTCATTGATCAAGGAATGAACCATGGCTATCAGATATACGCCGTTTCAAGCGAGTGGCTCGCCAGTACTGCCTCCCAACCAAACAATGACACCTGGGCAATATCTCATGTCCCCAAACGGACGATTTCGCTTGGTACTGAAAGTGGATGGCAATTTAGTAATCACCGACAACGGTGCCGTGATCTGGATTGCAGATGGCAATCAGATTTACAGCAGAACGTTATATCCGAAAAAAATGCGTGAACCCGTGATGTTTGTGATCAGCAACAATGGTTTTCTTTATGACCCGTCCAGAAGGCGTTTATGGATCGCTGACAGCACTCACAGCATTGATAAATCGCTTTGGTACAACGCTTGTATGGTCATGCAAGACGACGGCAATTTGGTCATTTACGATCAGCGCACGGGAAACCTGTGCTGGGCGCGCTTTGGCTTTGTCCCTGGTCGAATTCCAAAGTCCAAGCAAAGGTGGGTAAAAGTGCTACCGGATGGTAAACAGATTCATGAATGGAAATTTTCGCTGGGCCCTCTTTAATCGCTTTGAATGACTTTAACTTCTAAGGACCTTTGTAAATGGGAGGTGGTTGTAAGCAATCAGAATCATATGGATTGATATCACATTTATAGGCCAGCTCATGACCGTATCCTTCAGGGAAAACTCACCACCCTTACAACCATAAAGTGACATCAATAACATTATCACCACTAGTGCTTTCATATACCCTCCGGAGTTTTGAAAAGCATAGATTTCAACGCCCTTCATCATCCATCATTTACTTCTGATTAAATTGTGGGAAGAGTCTGATATGTATTCGGAGTGTGTAGGACCGGGATCATGAATCACGACGTCTGATAAATGAGCAAAAAAAAGCGCGGCCCTCGGGCCGCGCTTTTATATACCTGAACGTTACTGAGCTTTGGTCTCAGTCGTCGCGGCCGGTTTGGCCGCGGGCTTCTTGGCCGGCTCGGTTTTCTTCACCGGGGCTTTGGCCGGGGCTTTTTTGGCCTCGGTCTTGGCGGCCGGTTTTGCCGGGGTCTTGGCGGGAGCTTTCTTGGCCGGTTCTGCTTTCACCGGTGTTGCAGGCTTCGGAGCTTCAACCGGCGCCGGTGCAGCGACCGGGGCTGGAGCAGGCGCCGGGGCTGGTGGTGCAACAGGCTCAGGTGCCTTGACCGGCTCTGGCTTTTTCTCGTCATCCGAGCCGCCGAACAGGTTGGTGAAGAAGTTGCCCTTCTTCGCCGCCGCGCCAGCGCCTGCCGCTGCCGCAGCAGCTGCCGGTACGACTTTCGCAGGTTCGAAGGACTTGCCTGCTGCCAGGTCTTCAACCTGACTGGCAGCACGCTGGCCGGTGCGCAATGCGCCTTCCAGGGTGCCCGGGTACAGGGTGTCGGTGTGTTCGCCAGCGAACGCTACGCGCTGGATCGGACGTTCCCACAGACGCCAGTATTTGCTGATCTGGCCTGGACCGAAGGCCAGGTAAGCGCCACCCATCGAAGGGTCGGTGCTATAGCGACGGATTTCATAGCCGGTGAACGAGCCACGCGCCTGTGGATAAAACGCATGCAGACGGATCAACACCTGATCGACCATTTGCTTGTCGCCAAACGCTTGCATCACGCGGGCGTTGTCGCCCGACAGGTTGATCACCACGTTGGCGCCGCCCTTCAGGGCTGGCTCGATCCACAACATGCCAAGGCCGGCGTTGCTGAAGATTTCGCCGGACATGCGCGCCTTGGGCTCCCAGACCGGGGTCTTGAACTTCAGCATGATCTGGTCGCGCCAACCGTAGTTGGTGCCCTTGATCGCGGCCAGGTGTTGAGCGTCCAGCGCCGGGGTCATCTGGATCTTGTTCAGCGCGCGCAATGGCACGGCCAGCACGACGTAGTCCGCCTGATAGCCAACGCTGCCGACTTTGACGGTGACGCTGTCCTTATCCTGGATGATCGCCGAGACAGGCGAGCTGGTCTTGATGGTTTTCAGCTGTTTGACGAAGGCCTGAGCCAGCACCGGGCTGCCACCGACCAGGCGCGAAGCCCGCAGGTCACGGTCGGAAACGCCGCGGTACACACGGCTCTGCTGAGCGAAGTACAGCAGCGAGATGCGCGAAGGTTCGTCATAACGGGTACGAATCTGCTGGTTCACCAGCTGACGGGCGGTGGCCGGCAGGTTCAGGCGATCCAGCCAGTTGGACACATTGATCTGGTCCAGGGCGTGCAGGGTGCTGTTGGCCGACGGGTTTTGCGGGTCATCGATCGAACGAGCGAGGTCGTCAACGGTCTTTTCGTAGCGTTTGAGCGCTTCGGCAGTGGTCGGGTCCTTGGTGGCCAGATCGGCAGCGGTGTAATACACGCCGTCGATCAAGTAGCCTGGAGTCCGCACAAACTCAGGGGCCGGCGTGGTGCTCAGCTTGAAGGTCGATACGTATTTGTTCAGCACCGGCTGGGTCTTGTCGTTGCCGATCCACTCGCTGGTGGCCATGCCGGAACGGCCGCCCAGGCTCGATTTGGCTTCCAGCAGGGTGACCTGCCAGCCTTTGTTTTGCAGTTCATACGCCGCCGTCAGGCCCGAGACCCCGCCACCGATCACGATCGCGGTTTTATCCTTGGCCAGCGCAGACACGCTGAACAGCCCCAACATCACCAGCGCACAGGCGCGCAGCCAACCGACAGACATTCAGCGAACTCCGGAAATACACGAAAAATGAGCGATTTTTGCGAGCCAGACGACTCAAGAGCCGAGAAGGATACGTCAGGCATCTGACGCCCGCCAGCAACGTCTATCGGCCTATACAAAGTAGCTCAATCGACACAATGGGTTGTCCCGGTGGCGTGCATTGCATAGGCTTGCGCGATTGTTTGTTCGCGCCTGCCGCGGACCGCCTCGAGGAGAGAGAAAATGGGCCTGAATAATCAGTGGATGCAACGCGACCTCGCGGTGCTGTGGCATCCCTGCACCCAGATGAAAGACCACGAACAACTGCCGCTGATCCCGATCAAGCGCGGTGAAGGCGTCTGGCTGGAAGACTTCGAAGGCAAACGCTACCTCGATGCGGTCAGTTCCTGGTGGGTCAACGTGTTCGGCCACGCCAACCCGCGGATCAACCAGCGCATCAAGGATCAGGTCGATCAGCTGGAACACGTGATCCTTGCCGGTTTCAGCCATCAACCGGTGATCGAGTTGTCCGAGCGTCTGATCAAGATGACGCCCGAAGGCCTGACCCGGTGCTTCTATGCCGATAACGGGTCGTCCTGCATCGAAGTCGCGCTGAAAATGAGTTTTCACTACTGGCTCAATCGCGGACAGCCGAATAAGAAGCGCTTCGTCACCCTGACCAACAGCTACCACGGCGAAACCATGGCGGCGATGTCGGTGGGTGACGTGCCGCTGTTCACCGAAACCTACAAAGCGCTGCTGATGGACACCATCAAAGTGCCGAGCCCGGATTGCTACCTGCGCCCCGAAGGCATGAGCTGGGAAGAGCATTCGCGCAACATGTTCGCCGCCATGGAACAGACCCTGGCCGAGAACCATGACAGCGTCGCTGCCGTCATTGTCGAGCCGCTGATCCAGGGCGCCGGCGGCATGCGCATGTACCACCCGGTGTATCTCAAGCTGTTGCGCGAAGCCTGCGACCGCTACGGCGTGCACCTGATCCACGACGAAATCGCCGTCGGCTTCGGCCGCACCGGGACGATGTTCGCCTGCGAGCAGGCCGGCATCCGTCCGGACTTCCTCTGCCTGTCCAAGGCCCTGACCGGTGGTTACCTGCCGCTGGCGGCGTGCATTACCACCGATGAAGTCTATAGCGCGTTCTACGACGACTACCCGACCCTGCGCGCTTTCCTGCACTCGCACAGCTACACCGGCAACCCGCTGGCCTGCGCGGCCGCGTTGGCGACGCTGGACATCTTCGAAGAAGACAACGTCATCGAGAACAACAAGGCCCTGGCCCAGCGCATGGCCTCCTCCACCGCGCATCTGGTCGATCACCGGAATGTCTCGGAAGTGCGCCAGACCGGCATGGTGCTGGCCATCGAGATGGTCAAAGACAAAGCGACTAAAGAAGCGTACCCGTGGCAGGAGCGTCGTGGCTTGACGGTGTTCCAGCATGCGTTGGAGCGCGGTGCCTTGCTGCGTCCGTTGGGCAGCGTGGTGTATTTCCTGCCGCCGTATGTGATCACCCCGGAGCAGATCGACTTCCTGGCCGAAGTGGCCAGCGAAGGCATCGACATCGCCACCCGCGACAGCGTCAGCGTGGCAGTACCGAAGGATTTCCATCCGGGGTTCCGCGATCCGGGTTGATAATGCGGTCAATGTGGGAGCGAGCCTGCTCGCGATAGCGGTCTTTCAGCCGACATCAATGTTGAATGTCAGATCGTCATCGCGAGCAGGCTCGCTCCCACAGAAGTCACACCGATCCAATACTTTTCCAGAGACCCTTCATGAGACTGTCCCGCTTCTTCATCGACGCCCCCCTGAGCACTGGCGAGCACGAACTGTCCGAGGCCCAGGCCCACTATATCAGCCGCGTGCTGCGCATGGCCGAGGGCGACCCGTTGCAGTTGTTTGACGGTTCGGGCCAGGAGTTTCGCGCCCGGTTGCTTGAAGTCGGCAAGAAGCGCGTGGTGGTGCAGATCGATGAAAGCTTCGCCGGCCAGGTCGAATCGCCGCTGCAGATTCATCTCGGCCAGGGCTTGTCCCGTGGTGAGCGAATGGATTGGGCGATTCAGAAAGCCACCGAACTGGGCGTCACCGAAATCACCCCGATTTTCAGCGACCGCTGCGAAGTACGGCTCAAAGACGAGCGCGCCGACAAACGCTTGCTGCACTGGCGTCAGGTGGCGATCAGCGCGTGCGAGCAGTGTGGTCGTTCAAGGGTGCCGGTGATTCATCCGCCGATGCTGTTGGCTGACTGGTTGAAGCAGACTGAAGCTGAATTGAAGCTGGTACTGCATCCGGTGGCCGAGCCGCTGGTGAGCCACGCCAAGCCTGCAACGTTGGCCTTCCTGATCGGCCCCGAAGGTGGGTTGTCCGATGCTGAAGTCGAACAAGCCAAGGCCAGCGGTTTTCATGCTGCCCGCCTCGGCCCCCGCGTGCTGCGCACCGAAACCGCGCCGGTTGTGGCGTTGGCGGTGGCCCAGCAGCTTTGGGGGGACTTCTAGGCCGCCATCGCTAGCAGGCTAGTTCCCACATTGAATTTTGGGTGTCCCATTTCATGTTCACTGGAAATCTCCTGTGGGAGCTAGCCCTGCTAGCGATTGGCCGCGACTCGGTCTAAAGGACATAAAACAGAATCGCCACAAAGTGCAGCAAACTCCCGGCGATCACGAACAGATGCCAGATCCCGTGGGCATGGCGCAGGCGATGGTCGAGGGCAAAAAAGATGATGCCCACGGTGTACAACACGCCGCCCGACGCCAACCAGGCAAACCCGGCGCTGCCCAGTGCCGCCAGCAGTGGCTTGACTGCAACCAACACGATCCAGCCCATCACCGCATAAATCACGATCGACAGAATGCGCGCTTCGGAACGTGGCTTGATCTCCTGCAGGATGCCGATCAACGCCAACCCCCAGACAATCCCGAACAACGTCCAGCCCCACGGCCCGCGCAGGGTCACCAGACAGAAAGGTGTATAGCTGCCGGCAATCAACAGGTAGATCGAGAAGTGATCGACCTTCTGCATGATCGCTTTCTTGCGCCCGCGCACGCTGTGGTAAACAGTCGATGCGCTGTACAGCGACATCAAGGTAAAACCGTAGATCGCCACGCTGACGATCTTCCACGGACTGCCGTCCATACTGGCGATGACCAGCATCCACACCACGCCGACCGTCGCCGCCACCGCGCCGACCAAATGCGTCCAGGCGTTCAATCTTTCCCCGTGATACATGCGTTACTTACCTCGACATTCGTTACCGCAGTGCGCAAGGCTCAGGCCTCAAGCCTAAAAGCGCAATGTTTCCATACAACGAAATCCCCTGTAGGAGCTGCCGAAGGCTGCGATCTTTTGATCTTAAAAACCAACAGCAAAAGATCGCAGCCTTCGGCAGCTCCCACAAAGAGCCTTACAATCAGGTCATTCCAATAAGAGTCTGCCCCATGCTGATCGATGAAGAGTTGACCCTGAAAAAGCTTGAGGTGTTCCTGGCCTTCATGCGCACCGGCAACCTTGCCCGGGCCGCCGTCGAGTTGCAGACCAGCAACGTCAGCGTTCACCGCGCCATCCACTCGCTGGAAAGCGCCCTGCGCTGCCCGCTGTTCAAACACGAAGGGCGCAATCTGACGCCGCTGGAAAGCGCCTACGTGCTGGAAGAGCGGGCGCAGAAGCTGATTCAGGACGTCGTCGAGAGCGTGCGCCTGACCCGCGAGGCGGCCGGTTTTTCCGCTGAGCGCTTCAAGTTGGGTTCGCTGTATTCATTGACGGTGAAGACCGTGCCGCAGTTGATCATGGGCCTGAAAATCCGCCGCAGCGAGCTCAACATCGACCTGATTCTCGGTTCCAATTTCGACCTGCTGTACAAGCTCAAGAACATGGAAGTCGATGCGATCCTGGTGTCGCTGGACGACAGCATCATCGACCCGGACCTGGAACACATTCCGCTGTTCTCCGACGACATTTTCCTCGCCACACCGGCCGATTCGAAGTTCGCGCAACGCGCCGAAGTGGACCTGGCCGAGGTTCGCGATGAAACCTTCATCACCCTGACCCAGGGCTTCGCCACGCACCAGGACGGCAAACGGGTATTCGAGCAGGCGGGGTTCGAGCCGAAGGTGGCGATGCAGGTCAACGACATCTTCACCCTGCTGAGCATGGTCAGTTCGGGCGTGGGTTATGCGTTGCTGCCGGGGAGGATTGCGGCGGTGTACGAGAACCGGGTGAAGCTCATCCCGTTGCAGGAAAAATACCGCTTGCAGCAGCACATCGGCGTGGTGTTTTTGAAGGCCAAGGAGCGCGATCCGAATTTGCTGGCGTTGCTGGCGGAGTGTCGGATGTATGCCAATCGGTAGGCTTGAGACCGCGTCGCCTGCATCGCGGGCAAGCCACGCTCCCACAGGATTTACGCTGTCCATGTGGGAGCGGGCTTGCCCGCGATGGCGTCGGATCTGACGACTCAGGATTAATGGCTAGCCAACAATCCCGCGAACAATGAAGTACAGCAGCGAAGGCCCCAACAAGCACCCAAGCCCGGTGTGGAATGTCGCCGTCAACGCACCATAAGGCACCAGGCGCCGATCCGTCGCCGCCAGGCCCGCCGTCACACCGCTCACGGTGCCGGCCAAGCCGCCAAACACCATCGCCGAACGCGGGTTATCCAGGCCCATCCAGCGTGCCGCCACCGGCGTGCCGACCATCACCAGAATTGCCTTGATCAGCCCCGTGGCAATCGACAGCGCCATCACATCCGAAGTCGCGCCGATGGCCGCACCGGTTACCGGGCCAACAATGTAAGTCACCGCCCCCGCGCCGATGGTGGTCATGCTCACCGCATCGCGATAACCGAACGCCCAGGCCATGCACGCACCGACAATGAACGGCAGCACGGTGCCCAGCAGCAGCGCGATGACGCCAATCAAACCGGCCTTTTTCGCTTCAGTGGCCTGCACTTCGAACGCTGTGGCGACGATGGCGAAATCGCGCAGCATGGCGCCGCCCATCAAGCCGATGCCGGAGAACAGCGTCAGGTCCGCCAGGCCTTTTTGCCCGCCGGTCATGGTGCCGCCCACCCAGGCCAGCACCAGCCCGATGACGATGGCAATTGCCGAGCCGTGAATGCGCCCGAACGTCAGGCGTTTGGAGAGCACCACAGACACCCACATGATCACGCCGACGAAGGCGAATGCAGTGACCAGGCCGTTATGCTCCAGACCTTTCTCAATGAGATCCCACATATCAGCGGCCTCCTACGGGTGTGCCAACGGGGCTTATCTCTTCGGATTCATCGGGCAACGGTTCGCCTTTGTGAGTCCGGCTGATCAAGGCAATGGTGCAGCCGCAGACCACCACCGAACCGATTGCCGCCAGTACCGCCACCGGCCCGCCGTGCAACGCCGTAACCACGTTTTGTTGCGCCGCCATCGCCACCACCACCGGAATGTACATGGCGCCCCAGAAGCCGACGCCCATTTCGCAGTCCTTGGTCATGCCGCCGCCTTTTTGCATCCACAACCTTGCGCAGATCAACAGAATCATCGCGATCCCGACCCCGCCGACGTTGGATTTGACGCCCAGCAACACGCCGAGCATGTCACCCACGATCACCCCTGCCAGCGTACAGATCGCGAGCAGCGCCACACCGTAAATAATCATTGTTGTCGTCCTCAAAGTGCATCGTCGAATGTTGTTTTTGTTGTTCGAAGCCTTAAGTCGGGTGGTCTAGGATTGGCGGCTTCCCTCCTCACGCAACAGCGCCTGCAGGGTATCGAGCCGTGCACCATCGAAAGCAATCACGGTGCCTTGCTCGAACACCCGGCGCGCCAGCCCGGTCAGCACCGCACCGGGCGGCAGTTCGATCTGTAGCCGTACGCCGCGCTCGTAAGCGCTTTGTACCGTGCCGCGCCAATCCACTACGCGGCACATGTTGAACGCGAGGTCGTCGCGCAGCGCTTCGATCCGGGTCACCGGCCGCGCGCGGCTGCCACTCAGGTAGCCGATTTTCGGTGTTTGCAGTGACACCTTGGCGAAGGCTTCGGCGAGGGTTTGCGCAGGCGCTTCCAGCAGCGGGCAATGCGAAGGCACGCTGACTGCCAGACGCTTGGCCAGACCAGCACCGCGACTTCTCGCCAACTCGGCCACGGCTTTCATTGCACCGTCGCTGCCGGCGATCACCACCTGGTTATCTGCGTTGATGTTGGCCAGGTAAACCGGCGAATCAGCGTTGTGAACCTGCGCCAGCAACCCTTCCACAGTGGTCAGATCAAGACCGATGATCGCGGTCATGCCGTAGCCCTGTGGATAAGCTCGCTGCATCAACTCACCGCGCAAACTGACCAACTGCAACGCATCACTGAAGCTCAAGGCACCGGCCACCACCGCTGCCGGATAGGCACCGATGGACAACCCGGTGACATAATCCGGCGTCATCGACAACTGCCGCGCAGCCGCCACACCGGCGATCAGCAAGCAAAGCTGTACCGCCCTTGTCGACTGCAATGCCTCGGTAGAATCCAACAGTAAAACGTCTTTACCAAGCACGTCGCTGGCCTCAATCAGCGTTTCCCGAGGCAAGCGCTGGAGCATGCCCGGCTGCTGCGCGCCTTGCCCCGGGAACACCAGCAAGCTGCTCACGCTGCTTGCTCCTGCGGGTTCCATGGATCAGTCACCAGACAGGCCTCGCTGGCGCTTTTCAGCAGCACGCGATTCGATGCGCCGGCCCATTCACGCAGGGCAACACCACCCAGCGGTGTCTGCAATTGCAGGTCCACCACGCACACCGCCGTATCGAGCAACGCGACCAGCTCCCGAGCCTGATCCCGCGCCAGGGGCATTGGTGTGCGCAGGATCAGATCCAGATCGCTGCCCTGATGGAGGGCAGCAAACCCGCTGGCCAACTCGAACCCGGCGCTGCCGCTGACACCCCAGACCCAACCGCAAGCATCGAGTGCCGGACGCAATTGCGCCAAGGCTTCGAGTGCCGGCAAGTCTCGGGCGACGTCGACATGGCAGAGTTCTTCGGGCATCACGCGACGGGTTATCGAAGCCATCGCCATCGACGCCGCATAACGCTGCTCGCGCAAACGCCCACGCACGCCGACCGCCATCCGATCCGCCGTCGACAGCGCGCGCCGCACCACCACCGGTTGCCCGGCGCTGAGCGACTCGACTGCCCACGCAGGCGCGTCCGCAGGCAACTGCGCCGGGGTCATACCCCAGAGCAGGTCGTGGGCGAGAAACGTGTTCACCACTGCTCACTCAGCAACTGGCGAACCTTGCTCGATGCCGCGCGATTGGTTGCGCCGAGGCGACCGCTGAGATCAACGCCCTTCGTGGCGACATCGCCCATCGCTTGGCTCAGGCAGTCAGTCACCCGCGCCACATCTGCCGAGGTCGGCTGTTCGATCTGCTCCACCGACAAGGTTTCCCACAGCAAACCCAGGCTGGCATAGCTGTCGATGTCATACGCCATCGGCGGCACGCTGGCGGCCAGGGTTTCCAGTTCTTCAACACTGCGCAAAGTCACCCGCGCCGCCGATGCCTTGCCCATGGCATGCACCATCACCCCCGGATCGCGCAGGGCGATCAAGCGGTTGGCCTGATAACCGTGCGCGAGAAACGCCCCGGACATTGCCTTGCCCACCAGCAAACCGATCACGGCATGCCCGGCCAGACGTGCGCGGGCATAACTGTCCGCCGCACCCGCCAACGCTTGATGAATGCCGAGTGCCTCTTCGCGTCGACCGTAGGCCTGGCTCGGCACATCGACAATCGCGATCAATGCGCGCTTCTGCGGTTTGTCCTGATCCGCGGTGATCACTTCATCCACAGCCTTGGCCAGCCCCCATCCTTCGAGCAAACCAACCTCGCCATTACGGGCACGAACGAAGCGGTTTTCCGGGTCGGCGACCACGGCGATAAACCGCACCGGCTGCCCGCCCAAGACGCCATCGGCGACTTTCAACGAGGCCGGCAAACCGTCAACAGGATTGGCTTTGGCGCTCAAGGCGTTGAACCAGTTCAGGCCTCTTAGGGAATACGCACTCATGAGCGCTCTCCTTGATACAGGTCGCGAACCACTGACGGCTCGATTTGCGGTTCGGCGTCCAGACGCGCCAACCGTTGCAGGAACAGATCGGCCTGACGGCTGCGCGGTTGCGCCGGCAAACCTTGCTTGAGCAACTCACCGACCTGCTGGCGAATCTGCGTCGCATCGTCAGCGACGTAGCGGTCCACCAAACCACTGGCGAAGCGCTGCTCGCCACCGGTCAGGCTCCAGATGAACGGCCGGTCGCGGGAGTCGTACTCCTCAAGCCCGGCCTCCTGCTCGATCACCTGCGGGCCATTGAGGCCAAGGCGCGCTTCCTGGGTCACCAGCAAGTAGCTGCACAACCCGGCGGCAATCGACATGCCGCCAAAGCAACCGACGCTGCCCGCGACCACGCCAACCACCGGCTGATACTGTTGCAAGTCGACAATCGCCGCGTGGATATCGGCAATCGCCGCCAGGCCCAGATTGGCTTCCTGCAAACGCACGCCGCCGGTTTCAAGCAGCAACACGGCACGCGTCGGGATGCCTTTGCGGTTGTCTTCAGCGGCCAGTTCCAGTGCGCCGGAAATTTTTGCCCCGCCGACTTCACCGAGGCTGCCGCCCTGGAATGCGCCTTCGATGGCGGCGATCACCACTGGCAAACCATCGACGGTGCCTTTGGCGATGACTACGCCGTCATCCGCCTGCGGCACCACGCCCTGGCGTGACAGCCACGGCGACATCACGCGCTGGAACGGGTCGAGCAATTCACGAAAGGTGCCCGCATCAAGCAAGGCTTTCGCTCGTTGCCGGGCACCGAGTTCGACGAAGCTGTGCTTGTTGAGCAAGGCTGCGCTGTCAGTCATGGCCGATCTCCTCAAAGCCTTGTTCCAGACGCAGGCGGACTACGCCGGGGGTGGCGCCGAAATCGTGGATGTCGATGTCCATGGCCGGTGGCGTCTGGCCGTCGAACATCCGCGCAAACAAATGCTGCCAGCGTTGTTCACTGCCGTTGACCGAGGTCTGCACGGTGATGGTCAATTTGCCGGCCTGCCCCGGTTCGATCATGACTTCGAGATCGCCTGAGCCGACACAACCCACCAGCGTGCGACCGCGTGGTGGCTGCCCGGCCGGGAATTCAAAGGATAAGGTTTCCATCAGAAAGCTCCCTGTATAAAGCTTTCGCCCGACTCGACACGGTCGATGAACAGGCAGGCTGCGAGCAGGTCGGCAGCACCACCGGGCGAGGCATTCAATGCGATGAGTTGTTGGTCCAGCTCATGCAACCGACGACGTCCGGCAAGGCTGGCGCTGCCGCCGGCATCGAGCACCGCTTGGGCGCCGAGTTGCATGGTGTCCAGGCCTTCTTCGCCAGCGCGGTACAGCACACAGGTGTCGACCAGCTGGGTCATGATCGCCAGCAAGGCATCGAGCCGCGCATTCTGTTCGCCATGGCCGTCGGCGCGGCTGCGCTTGAGTTGCGGCAGAGCCCGTTGAGTGACCGCAGGGAAGCCAAGTTGCGCTTCCTCACGGGCACCACGAGCGCCGAAGCGTTGGGCGACTTGCGCACCATGGCTGAGCGGACGCGGGGCGTAACGATCATCGAGCAAGGCTAACCGTGCAGCGCGCAACGTCATTGCAGCTGCGCTGGTGGATTCGGGTTCCAGCGCCGCGGCGGTGACCAACAGGCCCAAGGCCCAGATCGCACCGCGATGGGTGTTCACGCCAGCCGTGGTATCGAGCATGGCTAGCTCGCCCTCACGACCGATACGGCCCACGGCTTCGCGCAGCGGCAAACTGATTTCGCCGATGTTGATGGCGACGTCGGCCATCTCTTTGAAGGCCGGCCACAGGGACAGCGCCGAGGCGTGCATCAAGCCCAGGTGCAAATCGGTGTGGGCGCCATTGCCGCGACGGTCGACCAGCGCCGGCTTCGGCGACAGGTCGGCTTCATCGATCAGCGCGTCCACCGCCATGTCCGCCAAACGCTCGGCCAGGTTCAGGGTTTTCGGTTGCAGATTGAATGCGTGCATTACCAGCTCCTGAACTTGGCGGGCGGGTTGTAGAGGCCACCGGACCACTCCACCAGATCGGCCACGCTTTTCGCGGCCAGCAGTTCACGGGTGGCGTCGGTACGGCGAATGCCGAGGTCTTCGGGCAAGGCGATCAGGCCTTCGCGGCGCATGCGCGCAGTGTCTTTGGGGTTGTGGCGCAGGCCGATGGCTGTCACGCCCGCGACCGCCGCGATCATGGCCTGACGCTCTTCCAGCGAGCGTGCCTTGTACAGATAGGCGATGCCTTCTTCGGTCAGCAG
The DNA here is from genome assembly GCF_019145495.1 of Pseudomonas azerbaijanoccidentalis. Taxonomy (GTDB): domain Bacteria; phylum Pseudomonadota; class Gammaproteobacteria; order Pseudomonadales; family Pseudomonadaceae; genus Aquipseudomonas; species Aquipseudomonas azerbaijanoccidentalis. The sequence continues at coordinate 227,900 of NZ_JAHSTU010000004.1, forward strand.
GTGGGTGACGTCGTCGCCGTACACCATGATCGGCGCCAGCGGCATGCCGCTTTTCTTCGCCACTTCGACCGCATCGAGGGTTTCAACGAAAGTCGGCTTGCCGCCCTCCTGGAAGGTTTCGACCATCTGCACCACGAGTTTCTTGCCACGTTCGAGCATCGGTTCCCCCGCGTCGTCATGGCGCATATCCAGCCAGGCTGGCGTGCCGTGACGGCGCCCGCGCGGGTCGTGGCCCATGTTCGGAGCTCCGCCGAAACCAGCCAGGCGCCCACGGGTCACGGTGGAAGAATGGCCGTCGCCATCGACTTGCAGGGTGGCACCGATGAACAGGTCCACGGCGTACTGTCCGGCCAATTGGCAGAACATCCGGTTGGAACGCAGGGAGCCATCGCGTCCGGTGAAGAACACGTCGGGCCGGGCGGCGATGTAGTTCTCCATCCCCAGTTCGGTGCCGAAGCAATGCACGCTTTCCACCCAGCCGCTTTCAATTGCCGGGATCAGGGTTGGATGCGGGTTGAGGGTCCAGTTGCGGCAGATCTTGCCCTTGAGGCCGAGGGATTCACCGTAGGTCGGCAAAATCAGCTCGATGGCCGCGGTGTTGAAACCGATGCCGTGGTTAAGCGACTGCACGTTGTGTTTTTCGTAGATACCGCGGATCGCCATCATCGCCATCAACACGTGCACAGGCTTGATGTGTCGTGGGTCGCGGGTGAACAACGGTTCGATGTAGAACGGCTTGTCGGCCACCACCACGAAATCAACCCAGGACGCCGGAATGTCGACGCGCGGCAAATCGCTGACGTCGTCGACCAATTGGTTGACCTGAACAATCACGATGCCGTCGCTGAACGCCGCCGGTTCGATCAGCGCCGGGGTGTCTTCGGTGCTTGGCCCAGTGTAGATGTTGCCGGCGCGGTCGGCCATGAAACCGGCTGAGAGCACGACGTTGGGAATCAGGTCCACCACCAGCCGTGCATAGAGTTCGATGTAGGTGTGGATCGCGCCGATTTCCAGCAGGCCGTCTTCGAGTAACTGACTGATGCGCAGGCTTTGGGTGCCGGCAAAAGAGAAGTCGAGCTTGCGGGCGATGCCGCGTTCGAACAGGTCCAGGTGCTCGGAGCGGCCGACGCTGGGCATGATCATGTGCAGATCGTGGAGCTTGGCCGGGTCAACCTTGGCCAGGGAGCGGGAAAGGAAATCCGCCTGCTTCTGGTTGTTGCCCTCCAGCACCACGCGATCGCCCGGCAGGATCAACGCCTCAAGCGCCGCGACGATGTTGTCGGTAGGCAACACCACACCGTCGGCAAGACCTCGCACCTGTTCGAGGCGCCGCTGCTTTTCGCTGCGCCGCCGCGTCCATCGTGAGTCGGGGGATATTGTTGTAGTCATGACCACTCCACGGGTTCGCTGTCGTGGAGCTACCTTAGGAGTGTTGGGTGTGGGGTATCAATCAAGCGGAGTGGTGAATAGTTACGCTCAGGTTAATGATCGGGATCTGCGTCGTTTATGCGGGCCCCATCGCGGGCAAGCCCACTCCCACAGGGTTAGTGGTTGCCGCCTGTGAAGTCACCACAAACTTTGGATCAAATACCCAACCCGGCATTCACCAGCAACTCCTCCAACGCCAGCAAATCCGGCACCTTTGCCACTTGATCCGCCACCTGCACCGCCGCTTTCTCCAGCGCACACAGCGGCACGTCGACATAGCTCAACTGACTGTCGAGCTTGTACGAGCGCGGAATCCCCTGCACCAGCATCGCAATGAATTTCAGCTCAGCGCGCCCACCCAACGCATTGAGAATGACAATTCGCGCGCGCTCGCCCAGGACGATTTTTTGCCCGCACGCCGACTCGAAACTGAGCAGCGGAATTTGCCGGTTGCGCCACGTCACTCGGCCCAGATACCACGGCGGTGTATCCAGATCGAACGCCGCCGGCTGGTAGTCGATCAGCTCGGCGACAGCGACGTTGGGCAAGATCAGGTTACGGTCGGCCAGAGGCAGCAGCAGGCCGGTGAGGTGGCTGGTGCGCTGGCTGATCAGCCGCTCAAGCATGGGTTTTGCTCCACAGGGCAATGCTTTCAAGCAGTACCGATTCCTGGTACGGCTTGCCGAGGTAGTCGTTGACGCCGATGGCCATCGCCCGGTCGCGGTGTTTCTGGCCGGTGCGGGAGGTGATCATGATGATCGGCAGATGCTGCAAGCGCTCATCGTTGCGCACTTGAGTCGCCACTTCGAAGCCGTCCATGCGCGGCATTTCTATGTCCAGCAGCATCAGGTCGGGCATGTGCTCTTCGAGCAGCAGCATGGCGTCGACTCCGTCCTTGGCGGTCAGCACGTTCATGCCATGGCGTTCGAGCAAACGACTGGTGACCTTGCGCACCGTGACCGAGTCGTCGACCACCATTACCAGTAACGGACGCTGCGGCTCGGCCTCGATTTCGTGACCTCCCGGACGTTGCGGTACACGCGCTTGCATGGCGCGGATCGGCGCCAGCAAATCCAGAATCAGCACAACGCGGCCGTCCCCCAGAATCGTCGCCCCGGAGACACCCTGCACGGCGGCGAACTGTGGGCCGAGGCTTTTCACTACGATCTCGCGCGTGCCGGCCATGGCGTCGACCAGCACCGCGATGTGCCGATCGTTGCACTGCACCAGCAACACCGGCAGCGGCAGGCTTTGGCCCAACAGCTTTGGACGCGGACTGGTTTTCAGCAGTTCGCCCAGGTAACACAGTTCATAGCGTTGCCCGGCGTATTCATAGCTCGGCGGATCGAGACGGAAATGCCCTTCGAGCTCGTTGGGCAAGACGCGGACGATACCGTCGATGGTATTCAGCGGGATCGCATACTGATCTTCAGCGCATTGCACCATCAGCGCGCGGTTGACCGACACTGTGAACGGCAGGCGAATGCGGAAATGCACACCCTGCCCCGGCACCGAATCGATGCTCATGGTGCCGCCCAGTTGCCGCACCTCTTCGTGCACCACGTCCATGCCGACACCCCGACCAGAGATCTGAGTGATTTTCTCAGCCGTGGAAAACCCCGGTTGCAGGATGAATTGCAGAACGTCACGGTCGCTGATTTCGCTGTCAGGATCGAGCAAGCCGCGCTTGATCGCCTTGCGCCGCACCGCGTCCAACGGCACACCGGCGCCGTCGTCACGGATATCGAAAATGATGTCGCCGCCCTCACGCAACAGGTCCAGGCTGATTCGTCCTTGCGCCGGTTTCCCCGCCGCGAGCCGCACGTCGGCAGACTCAAGGCCATGGTCCACGGCGTTACGCAGCATGTGTTCCAGCGGTGCGGCCATGCGTTCGAGCACGTTGCGATCCATCTCGCCTTCGGCATTGCCGACGATGAATTCGACGTCCTTGCCCAGCTCGCCGGCCACTTGGCGGACGATGCGTTTCAAGCGCGGCAGCATCCGTTCGAACGGCACCATGCGCGTACGCATCAGGCCTTCTTGTAGCTCGGTGTTGATGCGCCCCTGCTGTTGTAGCAGGTTCTCGGCATCCTGATTGCGCCGGTCGAGGGTTTCCTTGAGGTCAAGCAAGTCGGAGGCGGATTCGAACAGTGCCCGCGACAGCTGCTGCAATTGTGAGTGGCGGTCCATCTCCAACGGGTCGAATTCTTCGTAGCCCTGACGTTCGCCGTCGACTTGCTGACGGCTGAGGATGCGGCCCTGGGTTTCGGTATCGAGGCGGCGCAATTGGTCGCGCATCCGCTCGATGGTGGTTTCCATCTCGTTGAGCGCTATCTGCGCATCGCTGACTTGCTGTTCGATCCGGCCACGGAAAATCGAGGTTTCACCGGCCAGGTTGACCAGGTCGTCAAGCAGTTCCGCCGAGACCTTGACCATATCTGCGCCAGCGTCCGACTGCAGCACTGGCGTCTCGGTTTTTGCCGCCGGCAGCGCGATCGGTGCGATGGGTTCTGGCACGACCGGGTGACTGAAGTTCTTGATCGCGTCGAGCAGTCGGTCGGCCGGTGGCAATGGCTCGCCAGCACGGGCGGCGTCGAGCATTTGCGCCAACCGGTCGTGGCTGCGTTGCAGCAGTTCGAACAACGCCCCCGTGGGTTTCAGTTCACCGGTCGACAAGCCTTCGTAGAGAAACTCCAGCTCATGGGCCAGGTCGCCAATCGGGGCGATTTCCACCATGCGCGCACCACCCTTGAGGGTGTGCAGGTCGCGCAGCAGGGTTTCCACTTCCTGACGGCTCGACGGTTCGGCTTGCCAGCGCACCAGCGCTGCGCCGGAGCTTTCGATGATGTCGAAACCTTCTTCGAGGAAGATGTCCAGCAGCTCACTGTCGTGGTGGGCCGAGTCATTGCTGGCAGCGGGTTCGATCACATCGGCGCTGCCCGCATGGCCTTGGCGGAACGCACGGATCGCCTCGATCAACTCACTCGGATCGCCCAGCGGTTGATGATTCTGCAATTGCTCAAGTAACTGCGCCAACCGATCATGGCTGTGCTGCAGCAACTGCGCGAGTACGTCGCTGTAACTGTAGCGGCGGTCGACCAAGCCTTCGTAAAGGCTTTCCAGCTCATAGGCCAGGTCACCGACCGGCTCGACCTCGGCCATCCGCGCGCCCCCCTTGAGGGTGTGCAGATCGCGCTGCAGCGACGATAGGGGCGCGGCGTTTTGCGGGTCGTTCAACCAGCGCTGCAAGGCCTGGTTGGCGCTGTCCAGAATGTCCACGGCTTCTTCGAGGAAGATCGAAACGATCTCGTCATCCATCTCCACTGTGGGAGCTGGCCTGCCAGCGATGGGCGTTAACGATGATGCGTTTTCATTGGATGAACGTGGCGCCTGTGAATCTATCGCTGGCAAGCCAGATCCAACAGTGGTCGGTGCCAGGTCTCCCAAAGTGCTCTGTGCCAATTCGGCGGTGGCATCGGACAAATCGCGAATGCTCAGTGAGCGGCTGCCGTCACTGCGGATCAGGCCCATGGCCGAGGGATCGAGGCTCTCGTCGAGCAAGCCGTGCAAAGCGCGAATCCGATCAGGGCGTGGGCTGACTTCCTGGCCGGCGGCCAGTTCATCGAGCATGTTGATCAGCGCTTCATGGGCACTTTGTGCCTCGTGAAAAAACGTCTCGCTGACCGCCAGGCTGCTTTCTTCCACGGCGCCATACAGATCAAGCAGTGCTTCGCAGAGTTCGTCCACCGGATGCAGATCGGCCAGATGTGCGCCCTCGCCGAGGGTGGTCAACTCGTCCAGCAGCGCGCTGAGTTCCTGGCGCTCACCAGGGTGCTGCTGCCAGCGCTGCAACAGGCTTTCGGCATCAAGCAGGATGTCCATGCCCTGGGCCAGGAAGTTGTTGATCAACTGTGGATCACGCTTGACCCGCAACCCGGTGCTCGGCGCATTCGAGAGGTTTTGCAGACGCTCACCGAGCATCGCCTGAGCCCGTTCGATCAACGCTTTGGCGTTGGGGATTTCGGCCAGCGGTTCGCGTCTGAGCTGGCGTAAGCCAAGCCGGAACAGGCCTTCGGCTTCCAGCAGCAATTCGACTTCGTCCAGATCCAGCGCAAGCTGATGCGCCTTGTACTCGCGCGCCAGTTGATCCAGTGGCGCGGCCAGCTCGGCAATCGGCAACACGCCCGCCATCGACGCGCTGCCCTTGAGCGTATGCAAGGCTCGTTGCAACTCGTCACTGGCCTGCAACGGCACATGCTCGGCGGCCTGATCGAGAAAGTGATTGAGGCTGCTCAAATGGCTTTCGGCTTCTTTGCGGAAAATCTCCAGCAACAGCGGATCGAGCGCCGAGACGTCCTGCGTGTCCTCGTCGCAGGCCGGTTCTTCGCCCTTGGCCAGAGCATGGGCGCGAGCGGCCAACCGATCGACATCGTTACGCTGGCGCTGAGCATTGGCGGCGTATTCGGCCACCAGTTCCGGCAGCAGATTGAGCACATCACCGAGCAGTTGCTGCACCGTGGCCCCTGGCTCCACGCTGTTTTCCAGCACGCGGTTGAGCAGGTTTTCCACTGACCAGGCCAGCTCGCCCAACACCAAGGCGCGCACCATGCGGCCACTACCCTTGAGGGTATGGAAGGCGCGGCGCAGTTCACTCAGGGCTGAACGATTGTCGGGATTGACCGACCAGCGCGGCAGGTATTCACGCAGGACTTCGAGGACTTCATCGGTTTCTTCGAGGAAAACTTCACGCAACTCATCGTCCACCGGTTCTTCGCCCGGGGGCGGCGGCAACAAGCTGCCAGGGGTATCGAGCGCGGGCGGATTCAGGGCGGACACAGGGTTGGCCAGCACATCGGCCAGGGTCTGGACGAGGGCCGGCGCATCCCGCTCCTGACGTTTTTGCAGGTCTTTTGCTTCACTGGGGCTCAGCACATCGTCAAGCAGCGGCACATGCTGTTCGCCAGGATTTTCATTAGGGAAGAAGCCGAGCGACGCCAGGCTTTTTTCCGCGACGTCGAGCAGCAGTTCGCCGGGCGCTTCCGGATCATCGCTCAAGCGTTCCAGATAATATTCGAGGCTGGAGATGACGTCGGCCAAACTGTCGAGCTCCTGCCAGCCGGGCTGGCCCGGATCCAGCAGCAGATGCTCGCGGATGAAGTGATTGCAGGTTTCAATCAGGCTCGCCGCGCGGGTCAATGGAATCATCGCCAACGCACCGCGCACCTGGGTCAGCAATGCCGGCAGTGCCTGCAAGTGCTGACGATCCCAGTCAGCGTCGATGTAGTCGACGATCATGTCCTTGGCCTGTTGCAGGCAAATCCGCGTTTCCTTGATCACGATCTGGTGGATCTGCGTCAGGTCGGTGGTCGGCAGACGGCTGTCTTCCTGGCTCTCGGGCTCTACCGTGCCGACCATGCCAGCCAATGTGGCTTCGACATAGAGCAACGCCCCGGCGACATCCATGAGGATCGCATCGTCGGGCGCACGCTGCCCCTGGACGAGACTCAACACCACCGCCAGTTGGTCGATGATGACTTTGCGCGGCTGACCAAACCCCAACACCGCCAGGGTATCGGCGATTTGCCGCAGCGGTGCCAGCAGGCTGTCGAGATCGGAAGTGTGTTGCCGGTCGCTGCGCACGAACAGGTCGAGGCGTTCCTTGACCCGCACCAGTTCTTCACACAAGGCGGCCAAGACCGAACGCATGGCATCGCGGTCGGGGCCGGCCAGCCGTGCGCGTTCTTCATCGACCATCGCGCTGTCGGGCAGCGCTTCGTCCAGTGCGTAGCGATCTTTCATGGTCAGCATCTGCCCGGTGGGATGTTCGGCCTTGGCAATGTAGAACAGCAAACTCTTGAGCAAGTCGGGTGGCGGTGGTTGATTGATGCCGTGCATGCCGTGTTCGAGCAGGCGCTTGAGTTCTTTGTCGGCGTCCTTGAACAGGCTGCGCAGCGCCGGGCTGTTGGCGATCGCGCCACCGCGCATGCCTTCGACCAAGGCCGAAGTGACCTGCCACAACGGGCTCAGCGGCGCGTTACCGCACAAGCTTTCCAGGCGTGAAAATACTTTGGCCAGATAACCGAGATGAGTGTCGTCATCCTGTTCGCGCAACAGACCGACCAGCGCCATCTGCAGCATCTGCCGCAACTTACGCAGCACACTCGGCAATTCAGCCGGCTCCAGCAGCGCCAGCGCTTCTTCAGACAGCGGCGGCAGATCCGGCAACTGCGGGCTGAAGAGGCTGGTTTCCGACAACAGGCTGTCGCCACGGGCACTGCGCAAATCGTTGATCAGCGGCAGCACCACCAACGGCAAATCGCGGCGCGCGCCTTGTACGCGGTCAAGGTAGATCGGCAGTTGCCCCAGCGCTTGCAGCATCAGGTGCAACGCTTCGTCGCGGTGGCTGACGCGCCCCTCTTGCAGCGCGATGACCAGTTGTTCCATTTCTTCGGCGAGCAGGGCCGCGCCGTAGAACTCGACCATCTGCAGACTGCCGTGCACCTGATGGATGCACGCCAGGCATTCGCTCAGGGCGTGCGTCGCCTGCGGATCATCAAGCTGGATTTCGATCGCGTGATGAGCCTGCTTCAGCGTTTCGGCAATTTCGCCTTTGACCCATTCGAGGGCCACATAGTCGTGCCGATCACCCATAACCACTCCAGTCCCCACCCTCAATCAAAATGCCGGCGCCCGAGGGCCGGTTCAAGCTTTGTCCGCGACCTGTGCCTTGGTGGCGGGCAACGTGAAACCGGACACCGATCGCCGCAACTGACTGGCCATTTTCGCCAGGTTGCCGATGCTCTCGGCGGTGGCAGTCGAACCGGACGAGGTCTGCGTGGTGATCTGCTGGATCACGTTCATCGTCAGGGAAATCTGCCCGGCAGACGACGTCTGTTGTTGTGCCGCGTTGGAAATGCTCTGGATCAGCGCCGCCAGGGTTTTCGAAACCCCTTCGATTTCTTCCAGGGCCACACCGGCATCCTGCGCCAGGCGCGCGCCACGCACCACTTCGGTGGTGGTTTGTTCCATGGAAATCACCGCTTCGTTGGTGTCGGTCTGGATCGCACGCACCAAAGTCTCAATTTGTCGCGTGGCCGCCGAAGAGCGCTCGGCCAGGCGTTGCACCTCGTCCGCGACCACTGCAAAACCGCGTCCGGCATCACCGGCCATGGATGCCTGGATCGCCGCGTTGAGGGCGAGGATGTTGGTCTGGTCGGCGATGTCATCAATCAGGCTGACGATGTCGCCGATTTCCTGGGACGACTCGCCCAGGCGCTTGATCCGCTTGGCGGTGTCCTGGATCTGTTCACGGATGTTGTCCATGCCGTGGATGGTGTTGTGCACCACCTCGTTGCCCTTGTTGGCGATTTCCACCGAACGTTCGGCCACTGCCGAGGATTCAGCAGCGTTGGCCGACACCTGATCGATGGACTGGGCCATGTCGTTGATCGCAGTGGACGCTTCGGAAATCTGCTGCGCCTGATGCTCGGAGGCCTGCGCCAGGTGCATCGCAGTGGCCTGGGTTTCCTGTACGGCGGCGGCGACTTGCCCGGCGGTCAGGTTGATCGTGGCCACCAGGTCACGCAGCTGATCCACGGAGTAGTTGATCGAATCGGCGATGGTGCCGGTGAAGTCTTCGGTCACCGAGGCGGTCACGGTCAGGTCGCCGTCGGCCAGGTCTTCGATCTCGTCGAGCAGGCGCATGATCGCGTTCTGGTTGCGTTCGTTTTTCTCGGCGGTTTCGCGCAGTTGACGATTGGTTTCGCGCACCATCACCAAGCCAATGAGGATGATCGACATCAGTGCCGCCAGGCCCAGCACGTAGCCACCGATGGTGTCGGTGTCGCGTCCGCCGGCAAGGTTTTCGAAACCGCTGGCCAGGTGCGAGGCTTCATCGAGCAGGGTTTGCGACAGGCTGAAAATGTTGGTGGCCGACTCACGAACCTTGAACAGCTCCGGCGAAGTTTCGAGGATTTCGTCCACCGAGCCGGACACGAACTCGAACAACTCGGAAATCTCGATCAACCGCGCGCGCGCATCACGGTCCTCGACCTGGCTGACTTTCAGCGCCGGGTTGCCCTGGAGCATGCCGTTGAGCACCTGGCCGAAGCGCGCCGCATCGCGACCGAACGCGTCAGCGGCCTGCTGCGAACTTTCATCGCCCGACAGCACCGTATTCACGGCGCCGAGAATTCGCTCAGCCAGCAATGACTGACGCTGGGCCATCGCCACCTGCGCGGCCGGCGCCCCGCGTTGCAGGAGAATTTCGACGACTTTTTCGTACTCGACCTGCAACTGCGGGACGGTTTCGGCCAGGGTCGCGGCGACTTGGTGCAGCGATAGCACGGTCTGTTCACTGGAGAGAATGGCGTCGGTGTTTTTCAGCAGGCGTTCCCAGTCCAGCTGCACGGCACGCATTTCCGGGCGCACGGTGGACGGCGCAGGAGGCAGGCCGGTGGACGGGTCACCTTTCTTCAGATAGCTCCAGCGCTGGGCAAAATCGTTGCGGGCGTCGCTGAGCAGCTTGAACGCGGCGGCTTTGCCGGCCGCGGCTTCGGTGGCGTTTTTGGCGATGCGCTGGGACAGCACGCGCAGCTCACCGGCGTGGCCGATGTACTGTTTGTCGTAAGTGGCCTGGGTGTTGAGGTACGCGAAGTTGGCGAACAACAACATGATGAAAATAATCAGCGCGATGAACAGCACGATGATCTGCGACCGACTGCGCGACCCTTCCATTGGCTTGCCTGTTTTTGCTTTTGTCATCGGTCTTCGCCTGTTAACCACACCCTTTTCACCTTGCCACCTCCAGTAGGAGTGAGCCTGCTCGCGATTCATGCGCCGCGGTGTCTGAGCAACACCGCGTTATCGTTCAATCGCGAGCAGGTTCGCTCCCACAGGGTCCGTATTGGCCTGTTACACCGCGATATTCATGAACCCCTGCGACCGCGCCAGCGCAAACGGACTGAACACCCGCCAGGTCTGTTCGCCCTGAAAGCAGCCTTCGACAAATGCCGCCATCGGCCCTGGAACCGCATCGGTGGCAACGGGCTCCAGACTCCCCTGGGCAAAGTGCTGAAGACCGAACACCTCATCGACCATCAGCCCGGCGAACACGTCTTGATGCTCCACCACCAGCACTCGCCGCTGCCGGCGCGCCACCGACAATTCGTGCCCCAAAAAGGCACACAGGTCCATGATCGGCAGCAGGCGTCCCCGCAGATTGGCGACGCCCTTGACCCAAGGCTTGACCCCCGGCACCTGAGTGACGCGCGGCTCGTGCAGCACTTCACTGACTTCGCCCATCGGCGCGACGTACCAGTATTCACCCAGGCGAAAACCGATGCCGCTCCAGCTGTTCTGCCGGGTTGGCTGTGACGGCAAGTCGGCCGCCAGCAAACGACAGCGCTGGTCGATCTGCAGCAGCAGTTCAAAAGCCGTCAGCGACTCGGTCATGGCCGCACGATCAACCGGCCAGCACGTTGTTCAGGGTTTTGAGCAGGGTTTCTTCATCGACCGGTTTGGTCAGGTAGTCCTTGGCCCCTTGGCGCGTACCCCAGACCTTGTCGGTCTCCTGATCCTTGGTGGTGATGATGATCACCGGGATATGCCCGGTTTCCGGATCTTTGGTCAGCTGACGGGTGGCCTGGAATCCGTTGAGGCCGGGCATGACGATGTCCATCAGCACTGCGTCGGGTTTTTCCTGGCGGGCCAGGGCCACGCCGTCGGCGCCGTTCTCGGCTTTCAATACTTCATGACCGTGCTTTTCCAGCATGCCGGTCAGTTTGTACATTTCGGTCGGCGAATCATCGACGATCAGAATACGTGCCATGGTCTTCCCCATTCTTGTCGACGCAAGGCCCGTTGGCCGAGCGTCACTGTAGGTGTCTTACTGCGGCAAAACGGCGGCGAAGCCCGGAACATGGGCCTGGATCGCGTTCAGCAGTTCTTCCTTGCTGAAAGGCTTGGTCAAAAACTGGTCGGAGCCGACAATGCGCCCCTTCGCCTTGTCGAACAGCCCGTCCTTGGACGACAGCATAATCACTGGCGTGGACTTGAATGCACTGTTGTTCTTGATTAAAGCGCAGGTCTGATAACCATCCAGACGCGGCATCATGATGTCGACAAAGATGATTCCGGGATGATTGTCGGCGATTTTGGCCAGGGCATCGAAACCGTCGATGGCCGTAATGACCTCACAACCCACGTTCTTGAGCAGCGTTTCGGCGGTGCGGCGAATCGTCTTCGAATCGTCGATCACCATGACCTTCAAGGCGCTGGGGTGCTGTTCCATAAATGCTCTACCGTCGCCTTTGTGAATCAATTTGTCCGTTTGCCGGTTAACGGCGGCTCGAAACCCTTGATACTCAAGGGCCAGCACCACTTGGCAGTCTTTTTAGCACAGTCTCCGGAACCAATCTATCGGCCGACCGGTGCGGTGGTTTTTCCTTGACCGGGAACCCACTCAGCGCCACTCTGACGCCACTTTTTTCGTACCGATCCGGTAGCCAATTTTCGAGGAAAACCCAATGAGCGTTCGCGTCGGGATTGTCATGGACCCTATCGCCAGCATTTCCTATAAAAAGGATAGCTCGCTGGCCATGTTGCTGGCCGCGCAGAAGCGCGGCTGGGAACTGTTCTATATGGAACAGCGCGACCTGTACCAGGGCGAAGGCCACGCCCGGGCGCGGATGCGTCCACTGCAAGTGTTCGCCAACCCTGAAAAGTGGTTCGAGCTGGGTGCCGAACAGGATTCGCTGCTGAGCGACCTGGACGTGATCCTGATGCGCAAGGATCCGCCATTCGACATGGAGTTCGTCTACTCCACCTATTTGCTCGAACAAGCCGAAAGCGCCGGTGTGCTGGTGGTCAACAAACCGCAGAGCCTGCGCGACTGCAACGAAAAACTGTTCGCCACGCTGTTCCCGCAGTGCACGCCGCCGACCGTGGTCAGCCGCCGCGCCGACGTGCTGCGAGAATTCGCCGCCAAACACGGCGACGTGATCCTCAAGCCGCTGGACGGCATGGGCGGCACCTCGATCTTCCGTCATCGCGCCGGCGACCCGAACCTCTCGGTGATCCTCGAGACCCTGACCGCGCTCGGCGCCCAGCAGATCATGGGCCAGGCCTACCTGCCGGCAATCAAGGACGGCGACAAACGCATCCTGATGATCGACGGCGAACCCGTCGACTATTGCCTGGCGCGCATTCCAGCCGCCGGTGAAACCCGTGGCAACCTCGCCGCCGGTGGCCGTGGCGAAGCCCGCCCGTTGACCGAGAAGGACCGCTGGATTGCCGCACAAGTCGGCCCGACCCTGCGCGAAAAAGGCCTGCTGTTCGTTGGCCTCGACGTGATTGGCGAGCACCTGACGGAAATCAACGTCACCAGCCCGACCTGCATCCGCGAGATCGACAATGCCTTCGGCACCGATATCGGCGGCCTGCTGATGGATGCCATCGATCAGAAGCTCAAGGCACGTTGAAAAGCCAAACCAACATTGCGTTATCATGCGCGACCTGTGAAAACGCGATGTTGGTTTCCTTGTCATGACCCTCCCGTCCGATCTGCCTGCCGAACTCGCCCACCGTGGCGTGCGCCCGGCCGATCGCCTCGGTTTTACCCTGTTTCTGGCGGCTTTGATTCACCTGGCCCTGCTGTTGGGCGTCGGGTTCGCGGTGGTCGAGCCCAAACAGATCAGCAGAACCCTGGAAATCACCCTCGCCACGTTCAAAAGCGAAAAGAAGCCTGAAAAGGCTGACTTCCTCGCCCAGGAGAATCAGCAGGGCAGCGGCACACTGGATAAAAAGGCGATCCCCAAGACCACCGAGATCGCGCCGTTCCAGGACAACAAGGTGCAAAAAGTCACGCCTCCGCCAGCGGCCAAGCCTGAACAACAGGAAGCTCCGCCCAAGGCTGCCGTGACCACCGTCGCGCCGAAACCGAAGAAAGCCCCAACCAAAACCGAAGAACCCAAGCCCGTCACCAAACCTGCGGTGGCGGCGCCGACCTTCGACTCCGAACAGCTGTCCAGCGACATCGCCAGCCTGGAAGCGGAGCTGGCCCAGGAACAACAGCTGTACGCCAAACGCCCGCGCATCCACCGCCTGAGTGCCGCCTCGACCATGCGCGACAAGGGCGCCTGGTACAAAGACGAATGGCGCAAGAAGGTCGAGCGCATCGGCAACCTCAATTACCCCGACGAAGCGCGGCGCAAACAGATCTACGGCAATTTGCGCCTGATGGTGTCGATCAACCGCGACGGTTCGCTGTATGAGGTGCTGGTGCTGGAGTCCTCGGGGCAACCACTGCTGGACCAGGCAGCCCAACGCATCGTGCGGCTGGCAGCGCCGTTTGCACCGTTTACCGGGGATTTGTCGGACATCGACCGGCTGGAAATCATCCGCACGTGGAAGTTTGCGCGCGGCGATCGGTTGTCCAGTAATTAAAAGATCGCAGCCTTCGGCAGCTCCTACAGATGTACTCATTCCCCTGTATGAGCTGCCGAAGGCTGCGATCTTTTGCCTTGTTCAAGCTTGTCAGTTCGCCCCTCGAACGCCACACTAGCGGTCATGAAAAACGTCAGCCCCAGTTACCTCAAGCATCACTTCCTGATCGCCATGCCACACATGGCCGACCCGAACTTTGCGCACACCTTGACCTACATCGTCGAGCACACGGCCAATGGTGCCATGGGGCTGGTGGTCAACCGTCCGCAAGATCTGAATCTGGCCGATATCCTCGAACAATTGCGCCCCGATATCGAACCGCCGGTCCTCTGCCAGCATGTGCCGATCTTCATCGGCGGGCCGGTTCAGACCGATCGCGGCTTTGTCCTGCATCCGTCGGGGAAAACCTTTCAGGCGACCGTTGATCTGGAAGGCGAGCTGTCCCTGTCGACCTCCCAGGACGTGTTGTTCGCCATTGCCGATGGCGTCGGGCCGGCGAAAAGCCTGATCGCCCTCGGCTATGCCGGCTGGGAAGCCGGGCAACTGGAGGCAGAACTGGCGCAAAACGCCTGGCTGACCTGCCCGTTCGACGCCGACATCCTGTTCAACACCAGCAGCGAACTGCGCCTGGAAGCGGCGGCCAAACACCTGGGCGTCAATCTCAGCCTGCTCACCAGCCAGGCGGGGCACGCCTGATGGCCCTGCGGCTGATTCTGGGTTTTGACTACGGCACCAAACAGATCGGCGTTGCGGTCGGCCAAGTAATTACCGGCCAGGCCCGCGAGCTGTGCACCTTGAAAGCACAAAACGGCATTCCCGACTGGGACCAGGTCGAGGCCCTCATTAAAGAGTGGAAACCTGACGCCGTGGTAGTCGGCCTCCCGCTGAACATGGACGGCACACCGAGCGAGATGTGCCTGCGGGCCGAAAAGTTCGCCCGCCGCCTCAACGGCCGCTTCAACCTGCCCTTCTATACCCACGATGAACGCCTGACGACCTTTGAAGCCAAAGGCGAGCGACGTGATCGCGGCGGACAAAAGGGCAGCTATCGTGACAACCCGGTCGACGCCATCGCCGCCGCCCTGCTGCTGCAAGGCTGGCTCGACGAAAACACTGCACTGTTCGAATCCTGACGAGTCGCTAACCCGCCTCTCTTAGCTACAACCCGAGCCTGCCGTTGAAGCGGCACCGGCTCGGGTCAAAGAAGGAGCAACCATGAGCCTGCCCAATCCTGCCGAACTGATCAGCCAGATGGCCACGCGCCTCAAGGCCCACCTGGAACACCGTGGCATCAGCGAACCGCGTTACATCGGCATTCGTACCGGCGGGGTCTGGGTTGCCCAGGCCCTACTCAAGGAATTGGGTAGCGAAGAGCCCCTCGGTACTCTGGACGTTTCCTTCTACCGTGACGACTTCAGCCAGAACGGCCTGCACCCGCAAGTGCGCCCCTCGGCCCTGCCGTTCGAAATCGAAGGCCAGCACCTGGTGCTGATCGATGACGTGCTGATGAGTGGCCGCACCATCCGCGCCGCCCTGAACGAATTGTTCGACTACGGTCGCCCCGCCAGCGTGACGCTGGTGTGCCTGCTGGACCTGGACGCCGGCGAGTTGCCGATCCGCCCGAACGTGGTGGGCGCGACCCTGTCGTTGGCTGCCCACGAGCGCGTCAAGCTGTCCGGCCCGGAGCTTGCCCTCGAACTGCAAGACCTCGCCCTTTAATTCCGCCCTATTGAGAGTCCCCTCGCGATGACGCCTCTAGACACCAAGCGCCCGCTGCAGCTCAATGATCAGGGCCAGCTGCGCCACTTCCTCTCGCTCGACGGTTTGCGCCGCGAGCTGCTGACGGAAATCCTCGACACTGCCGACTCCTTCCTCGAAGTCGGCGCCCGGGCCGTGAAGAAAGTCCCGTTGTTGCGCGGCAAGACCGTGTGCAACGTGTTCTTCGAGAACTCCACCCGCACCCGCACCACCTTCGAACTGGCGGCCCAGCGCTTGTCGGCGGACGTGATCACCCTGAACGTGTCGACATCGTCGGCGAGCAAGGGCGAAACGCTGCTCGATACCCTGCGTAACCTGGAAGCCATGGCCGCGGACATGTTCGTCGTGCGTCACGGTGATTCCGGTGCCGCGCACTTCATCGCCGAACATGTCTGCCCGCAAGTGGCGATCATCAACGGTGGCGACGGCCGTCACGCGCACCCGACCCAAGGCATGCTCGACATGCTGACTATCCGCCGGCACAAGGGCGGTTTTGAAAACCTGTCGGTGGCCATCGTCGGCGACATCCTGCACTCGCGGGTTGCGCGCTCGAACATGCTGGCCCTGAAGACCCTCGGTTGCCCGGACATCCGCGTGATCGCGCCGAAAACCTTGCTGCCGATCGGCATCGAGCAATACGGCGTGAAGGTCTACACGGACATGGCCGAAGGCCTCAAAGACGTCGACGTGGTGATCATGCTGCGCCTGCAGCGTGAACGCATGACCGGCGGCCTGTTGCCAAGCGAAGGCGAATTCTACCGCCTGTTCGGCCTGACCACTGCGCGCCTGGCCGGGGCCAAGCCCGATTGCATCGTCATGCACCCGGGGCCGATCAACCGCGGGGTGGAAATCGAGTCGGCGGTGGCCGATGGCCCGCACTCGGTGATCCTCAATCAAGTGACCTACGGCATCGCGATTCGCATGGCCGTGCTGTCCATGGCCATGAGCGGGCAGACTGCGCAGCGCCAATTCGACCAGGAGAACGCCCAGTGAAGCTCAGCATTCTCGGCGCACGCGTCATCGACCCGGCCAGCGGCCTGGATCAAATCACCGACATCCATATTGAAGCCTGCAAGATCGTCGCCCTTGGCGCCGCGCCGGCCGGTTTTGCCGCCGTCGACACCATCGACGCCAAAGGCCTTGTCGCCGCTCCGGGCCTGGTTGATCTCAACGTCGCCCTGCGCGAGCCGGGCTACAGCCGCAAAGGCTCGATTGTCAGCGAAACCCGTGCCGCAGCGGCCGGCGGTGTCACCAGCCTGTGCTGCCCACCGAAAACCAAACCGGTGCTGGACACCTCGGCTGTGGCCGAACTGATCCTCGATCGCGCCCGCGAAGCCGGCAACACCAAGGTCTTCCCGATTGGCGCCCTGAGCAAAGGCCTGGACGGCGAACAGCTGGCCGAACTGGTTGCCTTGCGCGATGCCGGTTGCGTGGCCTTCGGCAATGGCCTGGAGAGCTTCCGCAACACCCGCACCCTGTGCCGGGCGCTGGAATACGCGGCGACGTTCGACCTGACGGTGATCTTCAACTCGCAGGATCACGACCTGGCCGAAGGTGGTCTGGCCCATGAAGGCCCAACGGCCAGTTTCCTCGGTCTGCCGGGCATCCCCGAAACCGCCGAGACCGTGGCCCTGGCACGCGACCTGTTGCTGGTCGAGCAAACCGGCGTGCGCGCGCACTTCAGCCAGCTCACCAGCGCACGCGGTGTGGCCTTGATCGCACAGGCCCAGCAACGTGGTTTGAAGGTCACGGCGGATGTGGCGCTGTATCAGCTGATCCTGACCGATGAAGCGCTAATCGACTTCAGCAGCCTGTATCACGTACAGCCGCCGCTGCGCACTCGCGCCGACCGTGATGGTCTGCGTGCTGCTGTGAAATCCGGCGTGATCTCGGCCATCTCCAGCCATCACCAACCCCACGAGCGGGACGCCAAACTGGCCCCGTTCGGCGCGACCGAACCGGGCATCAGCAGTGTTGAACTGCTGCTGCCCCTGGCGATGACGCTGGTGGAAGACGGTTTGCTGGACCTGCCGACACTGCTGGCGCGCTTGAGCGTTGGCCCTGCCGAGGCCTTGCGCCTGCCGGCGGGCAAGCTGGCGGTGGGCAGCGCAGCGGACCTCGTGCTGTTCGACCCGACGGCCTCGACCGTGGCCGGCGAAACCTGGCTGTCCAAGGGCGAGAACTGCCCGTTCATTGGGCACAGTTTGCCGGGTTTGGTGCGCTACACCCTGGTGGATGGGCGGATCAGCCACCAGGCTTAAAAACAAAAGATCGCAGCCTGCGGCAGCTCCTACAGGGAAATGCATATCCCCGTGTAGGAGCTGCCGCAGGCTGCGATCTTTTGCTCTTCGCTTATCGACTCTGCGCGTTACGCACCGACACTTGATCGTTCAGCGTCCAGAAGTCATACAGCACCCCAAGAAAGAACAACCCGCCCGTCACCAGGTACAGCAAACCGCTGATCCACTTGCCCTGATACATCCGGTGCACGCCGAACACCCCCAGAAACGTCAGCAGAATCCACGCCACGTTGTATTCGATTGGCCCGGCGGTGAATCGCAGGTCGGCTTCACGGTCCATGGCCGGAATCAGGAACAGGTCGATCAACCAGCCAATGCCCAGCAGACCGAAGGTGAAGAACCAGATCGTCCCGGTCACCGGCTTGCCGTAATAAAAGCGGTGAGCCCCGGTAAAACCGAAAATCCACAGCAAGTAACCGATCACTTTGCTGTGGGTGTCCTGATGCGGAACAGGGGGTTGATAGGTGTTCATGGATGACCTCGATTCACACGATAGATAAATATTCTTGAATTCTTTGTGACTTTTTTACAGGCGCCCGACATACGGCAAATGCTACCTTCACTTCCGTCAAAGCCTTATAGCACCTGACTTCTGTCCGACAATTGCGTCCAATTGCCGCTTATTTGGTTCCGTTGACCCCCAGGTTGAATCGACCAACGGCCTCGGAACGACAAAAAAAGCTGTTATAAAGTTGCGCGTTCACCTATTCGAGCCTTGCCTAATGCGTTCATTTTTCAAGACATGGCTAACCATTTGCCTTTTGATGCCACTGGCCGCCCACGCCACCAATCGTGAGCAACGTCTTCCAAACGTTAATGGTTACACCCCAAAATCCCATGCTTCGGCTCCTTCGAGCAAAAGCAAGAAATTGGTCAAAACCGCTCCAGAGTTGACCAGCAAAAGCAGCCTGGTGCCACCAATGGCAACCAAGGAAAGCAGCAACGTGCTGAGTCGCGCCGTTAATGTCCTCGGTACGCCGTACCGTTGGGGCGGCAGCAGTCCGAGCAAAGGTTTCGATTGCAGCGGTCTGGTGAAATACGCGTTCAACGACGCCACCTTTGACCTGCCACGTACCTCCAATGCCATGGCCAGCGGTCATGGCGAGAAAGTCGATCGCAAGGACCTCAAGCCTGGCGACCTGATTTTCTTCAACATCAAGAGCCGTCGAGTCAATCACGTTGCCATTTACCTGGGCAACGACCGCTTCATCCACGCACCACGCCGTGGCAAGTCGGTGACCATCGACACCTTGAAGAAACCGTACTGGGAAAGCCACTACGTGGTTGCCAAGCGGGTTCTGCCGAAAGAACAGAATGCGTTGCGGGTTGTTCAGCGCTGATCTCAGCGTCCGAAATCTGCGTTGAACATGATTGCCCCATCGCGAGCAGGCTCGCTCCCACATTGGAATGCGCTCCCCTGCGGGAGCGAGCCTGCTCGCGATGGGGGCTTTGAAAACACCAAATCTTCAAAACCCATCCGGTGACCGCGCCTTCTCCCGCGCATGCTCCCGACTGACCAAGCCCTTGGTCACCAAGTCTTTCAAACCCATATCCAGCGTCTGCATCCCCAGCGACCCGCCTGACTGGATCGACGAGTACATCTGCGCCACCTTGTCTTCGCGGATCAGGTTACGGATCGCCGATGTCCCGAGCATGATCTCGTGAGCGGCAATACGCCCACCGCCGATTTTCTTCACCAGTGTCTGCGAGACCACCGCCAGCAGCGACTCGGACAACATCGAGCGCACCATCGACTTCTCGTCCCCCGGAAACACGTCGACGATCCGGTCGATGGTTTTGGCGGCCGATGTGGTGTGCAGCGTGCCGAACACCAAGTGCCCGGTTTCGGCGGCGGTCAGCGCCAGGCGAATGGTTTCCAGATCACGCATTTCCCCCACCAGAATCACGTCCGGGTCTTCCCGCAACGCCGAGCGCAGGGCCGTGGCGAAGCTGCGGGTATCGCGGTGCACTTCGCGCTGGTTGATCAGGCATTTGCGCGATTCGTGGACGAACTCGATCGGGTCTTCGATGGTGAGGATGTGGTGATGGCGATGGTTGTTCAGGTAATCGATCATCGCCGCCAGCGTGGTGGACTTGCCGGAACCGGTCGGGCCGGTCACCAGCACCAGGCCGCGAGGGGCGTCGGTCATCTTGCGAAAGACCTCGCCCATGCCCAGCTCGTCCATGCTCAGGACTCTGGAGGGGATCGTACGGAACACCGCGCCGGCGCCTCGGCTCTGGTTGAAGGCGTTGACCCGAAAGCGCGCAACACCGGGCACATCAAAGGAAAAGTCGGTTTCCAGATGCTTTTCGAAGTCCACCCGCTGGGTGTCGTTCATGATGTCGTAGATCAGCGCCTGCACCTGCTTGTGGTCAAGCGCCGGCAGATTGATGCGTCGTACGTCGCCATCCACCCGAATCATCGGTGGCAGGCCGGCCGACAAGTGCAGGTCGGATGCGCCTTGTTTGGCGCTGAACGCCAGCAGTTCAGTGATATCCATAGCGTCTCTCAATTCCAGTAGAATGCCGCGAACCTTCAGACCGTTGGCGCCTCTTGATGTCCACCATAGCAGACAACATTTCGCTGGTTAGTTCGCGTATACATGCCGCAACACTTGCCGCCAACCGCGCCGAAAACAGCGTTCAGCTGTTGGCCGTGAGCAAGACCAAGCCCGCACAAGCCCTGCGAGAAGCCCATGCCGCCGGCCTGCGCGACTTTGGCGAGAACTATCTGCAGGAAGCCTTGGGCAAACAGCTCGAACTGGCCGACCTGCCCTTGATCTGGCACTTCATCGGCCCCATTCAATCGAACAAGACTCGCGCTATCGCCGAGCACTTCGACTGGGTGCACTCCGTGGATCGTCTGAAAATCGCACAACGCTTGTCCGAACAACGTCCTGCCGATTTGCCGCCCCTGAACATTTGCATCCAGGTCAACGTCAGCGGTGAAGCCAGTAAATCCGGCTGCACCCCGGCTGATCTGCCGGCCTTGGCCAACGCCATCAGCGCACTGCCACGCTTGAAGCTGCGCGGGCTGATGGCCATCCCTGAGCCGACCGAAGATCGCGCCGCACAGGACGCCGCTTTTGCTGCGGTACAAAACCTGCAAGCCAGCCTGAACCTGCCGCTCGACACACTTTCCATGGGCATGAGCCACGACCTGGAGTCAGCCATTGCCCAAGGCGCCACTTGCGTGCGGATCGGTACCGCGCTGTTTGGCGCCCGCGATTACGATCGGCCATAACCATGGCTGACCCTCTTCTTTATAAGGACCTGACATGAGCAAGACGCGTATTGCCTTTATCGGTGCCGGTAACATGGCTGCCAGCCTGATCGGCGGCCTGCGGGCCAAGGGTCTGGATGCAGCGCAGATCCGCGCCAGCGATCCGGGCGAAGAAACCCGCGCCCGCGTGAGCACCGAGCATGGCATCGAAGTGTTCGCCGACAACGCCCAAGCCATCGATGGCGCCGATATAGTCGTACTGGCAGTAAAACCCCAGGCGATGAAAGCCGTTTGCGAAGCCATTCGTCCAAGCCTCAAGCCCAATCAACTGGTGGTGTCGATTGCCGCCGGCATCACGTGCGCGAGCATGAACAACTGGCTCGGCGCCCAGCCGATTGTGCGTTGCATGCCCAACACGCCGGCGCTGTTGCGTCAGGGCGTGAGTGGCTTGTTCGCCACCGCCGAAGTGACCACCGAACAGCGCCAGCAGGCCCAGGAACTGCTGTCTGCGGTCGGCATCGCCCTGTGGCTGAACGAAGAGCAGCAACTGGACGCGGTCACCGCGGTTTCCGGTTCCGGCCCGGCGTATTTCTTCCTGTTGATCGAAGCCATGACCGCAGCCGGCGTGAAACTTGGCCTGCCAGCGGACATCGCCGCGCAACTGACCCTGCAAACCGCGCTGGGCGCCGCGCACATGGCGGTCTCCAGTGACGTCGACGCCGCTGAACTGCGCCGCCGCGTGACCTCGCCTGCGGGCACCACCGAAGCCGCCATCAAATCGTTCCAGGCCAATGGTTTCGAAGCCCTGGTAGAAAAAGCACTCGGCGCCGCCGCGCACCGCTCGGCCGAAATGGCCGAACAACTGGGCAAATAAGGAGCTTTTCATGATTGGATTGAACACCGCAGCGGTCTACGTGCTGCAAACCCTCGGCAGCATGTATCTGCTGATCGTGTTGCTGCGCTTTGTGCTGCAACTGGTACGCGCAAACTTCTACAACCCGCTCTGCCAGTTCGCCGTGAAGGCCACTCAGCCGCTGCTCAAGCCGCTGCGCCGGATCATCCCGAGCATGTTCGGCCTGGACATGTCCTCGCTGGTACTGGCGATCCTCGTGCAACTGGCGCTGATGGCCCTGACCCTGCTGCTGACCTACGGCACCACCGGTAACCCGCTGCAATTGCTGATCTGGTCGCTCATCGGCGTGACGGCGCTGTTCCTGAAGATCTTCTTCTTCGCCCTGATCATCAGCGTGATCCTGTCCTGGGTCGCACCGGGCAGCCGCAACCCTGGCGCCGAACTGGTAAACGACATCTGCGAGCCGGCCCTGGCGCCCTTCCGCAAAATCCTGCCAAACCTTGGCGGCCTCGATCTCTCGCCGATCTTCGCGTTCCTGGCGCTCAAGCTGATCGACATGCTGGTGATCAACAACCTCGCCGCCATGACCATGATGCCGGAAATCCTGCGCATCCTGATCTAACCGCGCCATCGTTCATCGCGAGCAAGCCGGCTCCTACAAGGGTACGCGTTCCCCCTGCAGGAGCCGGCTTGCTGGCGATGGCAGCGCCTCGGTCCAACTGAATGAAATCAGGCCCGACCTTTGCTTGCCGCTAACCCCAGCGGTCTTTAGACTTACGCCTCATTTCAACGAGAGCAGGGTCGATGCCAGCTGCCTTTCCCCCCGATTCTGTTGGTCTGGTGACGCCGCAAATGGCGCACTTCAGCGAACCCCTGGCGTTGGCCTGCGGCCGTTCGCTTCCAGCCTATGACCTGATTTACGAAACCTACGGCACGCTGAACGCTTCGGCGAGCAACGCCGTGCTGATTTGCCACGCCCTCTCCGGCCATCACCATGCCGCCGGCTATCACAGCGCCGACGACCGCAAACCCGGTTGGTGGGACAGCTGCATCGGCCCGGGCAAGCCAATCGACACCAGCAAATTTTTCGTGGTCAGCCTCAACAACCTCGGCGGCTGCAACGGTTCCACAGGCCCGAGCAGCATCAACCCGGAAACCGGCAAGCCGTTCGGCGCCGATTTCCCGGTGCTGACCGTGGAAGACTGGGTGCACAGCCAGGCGCGTCTGGCAGATTTGCTGGGCATCGGCCAATGGGCCGCGGTCATCGGTGGCAGCCTCGGTGGCATGCAGGCCTTGCAATGGACCATCACCTACCCGGATCGCGTGCGCCACTGCCTGGCCATCGCCTCGGCCCCCAAACTGTCGGCGCAGAACATCGCCTTCAACGAAGTGGCGCGCCAGGCGATCCTCACCGACCCCGAGTTCCACGGCGGTTCGTTCCAGGAACAAGGCGTGATCCCCAAGCGCGGGCTGATGCTGGCGCGGATGGTCGGGCACATCACCTACCTGTCCGACGACTCCATGGGCGAGAAATTCGGTCGCGGCCTGAAAAGCGAAAAGCTCAACTACGACTTCCACAGCGTCGAGTTCCAGGTTGAAAGCTATCTGCGTTATCAGGGCGAAGAGTTCTCCGGACGCTTCGATGCCAACACCTATCTGTTGATGACCAAAGCCCTGGACTACTTCGATCCGGCGGCCAACTTCGACGATAATCTGGCAAAAACCTTTGAAAACGCCACGGCCAAGTTCTGCGTGATGTCGTTCACCACCGACTGGCGCTTCTCGCCTGCCCGCTCGCGGGAACTGGTGGACGCGCTGATGGCGGCGCGCAAGGACGTCTGCTATCTGGAGATCGACGCGCCGCAAGGCCACGACGCCTTCCTGATTCCGATCCCGCGCTATTTGCAGGCGTTCGGCAACTACATGAACCGCATTACGTTGTGAGATAGCCATGAGAGCTGATCTGGAAATCATCCAGGAATGGATCCCCGCCGGTAGCCGCGTGCTCGACCTCGGTTGCGGCGATGGCGAGCTGCTGACCTGGCTGCGCGACAACAAGCAAGTCACCGGCTACGGTCTGGAAAACGACGCGGACAACATCGCCGAGTGCGTGGCCAAGGGCATCAACGTCATCGAGCAGGACCTGGACAAGGGCCTGGGCAACTTCGCCAGCAACAGTTTTGATGTCGTGGTCATGACCCAGGCGCTGCAAGCGGTGCATTACCCGGACAAGATCCTCGACGAAATGCTGCGGGTCGGCCGCCAGTGCATCATCACTTTTCCGAACTTCGGTCACTGGCGCTGCCGCTGGTACCTGGCAAGCAAGGGCCGGATGCCGGTCTCCGAATTCCTGCCATACACCTGGTACAACACGCCGAACATCCACTTCTGCACCTTCGCCGACTTTGAAGCCTTGTGCCGCGAACGTGAGGCGAAGGTCATTGATCGGCTTGCCGTGGATCAACAGCATCGGCACGGGTGGGCCAGTAAGCTATGGCCTAATCTGTTAGGTGAGATCGGTATTTACCGCGTCAGCAGTCCGGGGCTTGCAGACCACAAGGTCGCGGTCTGATTCACCCTATTTCGAGGAGAACGATCATGGGTCGTCTAGCGCTGTTATTACTTACTGCCTGCCTGAGCGTCACCGCCATGGCCGCCGACGCCATCAAAGGTGAGCGCAAGGAAACCTTCGGCGACGTCATCGTGCACTACAACACCTTCAACTCCACGTTCCTGACGCCGGACATCGCCAAGTCGGCCGAACTGATCCGCAGCAAGAACCAGGGTGTGATCAACATTTCGGTGATCAAGGACGGCAAACCGCTGATGGCGCAGGTCAGCGGTACGGTCAAAGACCTGACCAGCCAAAGCGTGCCGCTGAACTTCAAGCAAGTCACCGAGCAAGGCGCGATCTACTACATCGCCCAGTACCCGGTGCCCCAGCAGGAAACCCGCACCTTCGACATCAAGGTGCAGACCGGTGACAAAATCAACACCATCAACTTCAACCAAGAGCTTTTCCCCGGCCAATGATCAACTTCACGCAACTCGTATTGGCCAGCCATAACGCCGGCAAACTCAAGGAACTCCAGGCCATGCTTGGCGATTCGGTGCAACTGCGCTCGATCGGCGAATTCTCCAGCATCGAGCCCGAAGAAACCGGCCTGTCGTTCGTTGAAAACGCCATCCTCAAGGCCCGTAATGCAGCGCGCATCTCCGGTTTGCCGGCGCTGGCTGACGATTCCGGGCTGGCGGTGGACTTCCTCGGCGGTGCGCCAGGGATCTACTCAGCGCGTTATGCCGATGGCAAAGGCGATGCGGCGAACAACGCCAAGCTGCTCGACGTGCTGAAGGACGTGCCGGAAGCCGAACGCGGCGCGCAGTTCGTCTGCGTGCTGGCGCTTGTGCGTCACGCCGACGATCCGCTGCCGATTCTCTGCGAAGGCCTGTGGCACGGGCGCATCCTGACCCAGGCCAGCGGTGAACACGGCTTCGGCTACGATCCGCTGTTCTGGGTACCTGAGCGCGATTGCTCCAGCGCCGAGTTGAGCCCTGCGGACAAAAACCAGATCAGCCACCGCGCCCGTGCAATGGATCTGCTGCGCCAGCGTCTGGGCCTGAAATGACCCGTGAATCCACCGCGTCGCCGCTGATCTTCGGCGGCGATGCGCAATCGCCTCGGGCCGCCCTGCCGGTGCTGCCACCCCTGGCTATGTACATCCACATTCCGTGGTGCGTACGCAAATGTCCGTATTGCGACTTCAACTCCCACACCGCCAGCCCTGTGCTCCCGGAAGAAGAGTATGTCGACGCATTACTGGCCGATCTCGATCAAGACCTGCACGCTGTTTATGGCCGCGAGCTGAGCTCGATTTTCTTTGGTGGTGGTACGCCGAGCCTGTTCAGTGCAGCGGCATTGGGACGCCTGCTCAAGGGCGTGGAACAACGTATTCCGTTTGCCCATGACATCGAAATCACCCTGGAAGCCAACCCCGGCACCTTCGAACAAGACAAGTTCGTGGCGTATCGCAAACTGGGGATCAATCGCCTGTCGATTGGCATCCAGAGTTTCCAGCAGGAAAAACTCCAGGCGCTGGGCCGCATTCACAACGGTGACGAAGCCGTACGTGCTGCTGGCATGGCGCGTCAGGCCGGGTTCGACAACTTCAACCTGGACTTGATGCACGGCTTGCCCGATCAATCCCTGGACGATGCCCTGGCCGACCTGCGCACTGCCATCGCCCTGAAACCGACACACCTGTCGTGGTATCAGTTGACCCTGGAACCGAACACCGTGTTCTGGAACCAACCGCCGACGCTGCCCGAAGACGACACGCTGTGGGACATTCAAGAGGCCGGACAAGCGCTGCTGGCTGAACACGGTTACGTGCAATACGAAGTCTCGGCCTATGCCCTGCCCGGTCGCCCGGCGCGGCACAACCTCAACTACTGGAGTTTCGGCGACTTCATCGGCATCGGCGCTGGCGCCCACGGCAAGCTCAGTCATCCGGACGGGCGCATTGTCCGCACGTGGAAGACGCGTTTGCCGAAGGACTATCTGAACCCGGCGAAAAGCTTCAAGGCCGGCGAGAAAGCGCTGGCCAACGATGAGATGCCGTTCGAGTTCCTGATGAACGCGCTGCGCCTGACTGAAGGTGTGGAATCGCGGTTGTACCCGGAACGCACCGGCATGACCCTGGAAAGCCTTGCCGAAGGCCGCCGTGAAGCCGAACAAAGCGGCCTGTTGCAGGTCGAACCGTCACGTCTGGTTGCCACGACGCGCGGACAACTCTTCCTCAACGACTTGCTGCAGAAATTTCTGACATAAGGAAATCGAATGGATTTGGTACTCGACCTGCTTGCCACCGTGTCTCGCTGGAGCCGCAGCAATCTCTCGGAAATCGCCCTGGCTCTGGTGGGTTGCCTGCTGGTGCTGTTTGGTGCGGATTTCAAAGGCTGGGTCGAGCAACGTCTGGGCAGCATCGCCGGCGCCCTGCGCGTGCCGCTGATGGCCCTGCTGTGCATGGTCGGCAGCGGCGCTGCGCTGATCTACGCCACGCCGTGGGTCGTGCGCGGCCTGAGCCAGTTCAACAACTACAGCCTGGCGCCGGTGTTGCTGGTGGTATTGGTGCTGATCGGCGTAGTCGCCGACCGCCGCTGATCTCAGCCACACCTTAAAACAACTGTGGAAGCGGGCTTGCTCGCGATAGCGGTGTGCCAGACAACATTAATGTTGACTGACACGACGCCTTCGCGAGCAAGCCCGCTCCCACAGTGTGTATTGGGTGATGCTTAGGACTGTTTTTCGAACTTCAGATCCCAAACCCCATGCCCAAGACGTTCGCCGCGGCGTTCGAACTTGGTGATCGGCCGCTCGGCCGGGCGCGGTACGCACTTGCCGTCTTCGGCGAGGTTGCGGTAACCCGGCGCAACGTTCATCACTTCCAGCATGTATTCGGCATACGGTTCCCAGTCGGTGGCCATGTGCAGAATGCCGCCGACTTTCAATTTGCTGCGCACCAGTTCAGCGAACGACGCCTGAACAATACGGCGCTTGTGGTGCCGGCTCTTGTGCCACGGGTCCGGGAAAAACAGCATCAGGCGATCAAGGCTGTTATCAGCCACGCAACGGTTGAGCACTTCGATCGCGTCGCAATCGTAGACCCGCAGGTTGGTCAAACCCTGAGTCAACACGCCATTGAGCAGCGCGCCGACACCCGGACGGTGAACCTCGACGCCAATGAAATCCTGATCAGGCGAAGCGGCGGCCATTTCCAGCAGCGAGTGGCCCATGCCGAAACCGATTTCCAGCGAGCGCGGTGCCGAGCGACCGAACACCTGGTCGAAATCCACCGGCGCGTCGGCCAGCGGCAGCACGAACAGCGGAGTGCCCTGCTCCAGGCCCTTTTGCTGGCCTTCGGTCATGCGCCCGGCGCGCATCACGAAACTCTTGATGCGGCGGTGTTGGCGCTCGTCGCCTTCTTCCGTCTGGATAGGCGTGTCGTTCGATTCAGTCATCAATGGCTCTTACTTGATCAGACCATCCAGCGGCGAAGAGGCGCTGGCATAGAGTTTTTTCGGCATACGGCCGGCGAGGTAGGCCAGGCGACCTGCAACGATGGCGTGTTTCATGGCTTCAGCCATCATGACCGGCTGCTGGGCGTGGGCGATAGCCGAGTTCATCAGCACAGCATCACAACCCAGTTCCATGGCGATGGTGGCGTCGGAAGCGGTACCCACACCGGCGTCCACCAGAACCGGGATCTTGGCTTCTTCGAGGATGATCTGCAGGTTGTACGGGTTGCAGATCCCCAGACCGGAACCGATCAGACCGGCCAGCGGCATGACTGCGATGCAGCCGATTTCTGCCAGTTGACGGGCGATGATCGGGTCATCGCTGGTGTAGACCATCACGTCGAAGCCTTCCTTGACCAGCGTTTCGGCGGCCTTGAGGGTTTCGATCACGTTAGGGAACAGGGTTTTCTGGTCGGCCAGCACTTCCAGCTTCACCAGGTTGTGGCCATCGAGCAGCTCACGGGCCAGGCGGCAGGTGCGCACGGCCTCGATCGCGTCATAGCAACCGGCGGTGTTCGGCAGAAAGGTGTAGCGATCCGGCGACAGCACTTCGAGCAGGTTCGGCTCGCCCTCGATCTGACCAAGGTTGGTGCGGCGCACGGCGAAGGTGACGATCTCGGCACCCGAAGCTTCGATGGCGGTGCGGGTTTCTTCCATGTCACGGTACTTGCCGGTACCGACCAGCAAACGCGACTGGTAAGTACGACCGGCCAGGACGAAAGGCTTGTCGCTACGAACGATGCTCATGGGAAATCCTCTGTAGGGGTGAGGTACTTGCAGAATTCTGTGGCCACACGGCCGAGGCTGCTAGCCGCCGCCGATGGCGTGCACGACTTCGACGTTGTCGCCGTCGTTCAAGGTGGTCTCTGCATGCTGACTGCGCGGGACGATATCCAGATTGAGTTCGACCGCCACCCGGCGTCCGGTCAGGTCCAGACGGGTCAGCAGGGCCGCAACGGTTTCACCGTCGGGCAGTTCAAAGGATTCGCCGTTCAACTGAATGCGCATGCGCAACGCCGCCATCATTTTTAGGGGCTGGCATTCTAGCCCGATCAGACTGGGCGACCCAAGCCATTCGTCTTGAAACACGATCCTGTCGGAGCTGCCGAAGGATGCGATCTTTGGACTTTGATTTTTCAAGATCAAAAGATCGCAGCCTGCGGCAGCTCCTACAGGGTCAGGTCAGACGCCAGGCAGCGAGGCCGAGGCAGAACCAGCCGATCAAGAATGCCAGCCCGCCGAAGGGCGTGATGATGCCGAGCTTGCTGACACCGGTCAGGGTCAGCACATACAGGCTGCCGGAGAACAGCAGGATGCCGATGGCAAACGATGCGCCGGCCCATGTCACCAGGCGCCCGGGCATCTGCGTGGCCAGCAACGCGACGCCCAACAGGGCCAAGGTATGCACCAATTGATAGGTGACGCCGGTGTGGAAAATCGCCAGGTACTCGGCGCTCAGTCGGTTTTTCAGGCCATGGGCGGCAAACGCCCCAAGGCCGACACCGGTGAAGCCGAAAAAAGCGGCCAGCATCAGAAAGCCACGCAGCATGAAGAACTCCAGTCAGACTCGATCAACAGGGTCTGTATAATGGCCCGCTCTACGGGTTCGGCCAAGCCATCTCTATGCTGCGTATCTATTTCCGTCGTTTCACCAAGGCCGTGCTCTGGTTCATGGGCGGCAGCGTCTTGTTGGTGCTGATCTTTCGCGTGGTGCCGCCACCGGGAACGGCGCTAATGGTCGAGCGCAAGATCGAATCCTGGATCGACGGCGAGCCCATCGACCTGCAACGCACCTGGAAGCCGTGGGACGAAATCTCTGACGATCTGAAAGTCGCAGTGATTGCCGGTGAAGACCAGAAATTCCCCGAGCACTGGGGCTTTGACGTGAATGCGATCAAGGCCGCCCTGGCTCATAACGAACTGGGTGGCTCGATTCGCGGCGCCAGCACCCTCAGCCAGCAAGTCTCGAAAAACCTGTTCCTGTGGTCCGGCCGCAGCTGGTTACGCAAAGGCCTGGAAGCCTGGTTCACCGGGTTGATTGAAGTGTTCTGGCCCAAACAGCGGATTCTTGAGGTGTACCTCAACAGTGTCGAGTGGGACGACGGCGTGTTTGGTGCCGAGGCTGCAGCCAGGCACCATTTTGGTGTGAGCGCCAAAGGTCTCAGCCGCCAGC
Source organism: Pseudomonas azerbaijanoccidentalis (assembly GCF_019145495.1). Classification (GTDB taxonomy): domain Bacteria; phylum Pseudomonadota; class Gammaproteobacteria; order Pseudomonadales; family Pseudomonadaceae; genus Aquipseudomonas; species Aquipseudomonas azerbaijanoccidentalis. Next base: position 258,154 of record NZ_JAHSTU010000004.1, read on the forward strand.
AATCGAGCTTGTTGGCGGCCGTTCTGCCCAACCCTCGCGTGTGGAGTGCCAGCCATCCGACCGGTTACGTGGCGCGGCGTGCAGGGTGGATTCGGCGGCAGATGAGTCAGTTGGGTGGGGATAGTTACCTGGTGGGGCTTAATGATTCGCGTCGGGCACCCTGGTCCCAATAACTGAAAAGTCAAAAGATCGCAGCCTTCGGCAGCTCCTACAGAGGTATGCGATCCAATGTAGGAGCTGCCGAAGGCTGCGATCTTTTGATCCAAAAAACAAAAACGCCCCGATCAATGATCGGGGCGTTTTTTATTGCTTTCTCGCCAAGTTATGCGGCGATCGACAACTTGAGCTTGTTCATCGCGCTCTTTTCCAGCTGACGAATTCGCTCGGCAGAAACGTTGTACTTCTGCGCCAGGTCGTGCAGCGTGGCCTTTTCTTCCGCCAGCCAGCGCTGGTAGAGGATGTCACGGCTGCGGTCGTCCAACACTTCCAGCGCTTCGTGCAGGTTGTGGTTGGAGTTGTCGCTCCAGTCGGCATCTTCCAGTTGACGCGCCGGGTCGTACCGGTGGTCTTCCAGATAGTTGGCCGGCGACTGGAAAGCACTGTCGTCGTCGGCTTCAGCCGCCGGGTCGAAGGCCATGTCATGGCCGGTCAGGCGACTTTCCATCTCGCGCACTTCCCGAGGCTCTACACCGAGGCTTTCCGCCACACGATGGACTTCCTCGTTGTTCAACCACGCCAAACGCTTTTTCTGGCTGCGCAGGTTGAAGAACAGTTTGCGCTGGGCCTTGGTGGTCGCGACTTTCACAATGCGCCAGTTGCGCAGGATGAACTCGTGAATTTCCGCCTTGATCCAGTGCACAGCGAACGACACCAGGCGCACGCCCATTTCCGGGTTGAAGCGCTTCACGGCCTTCATCAGGCCAACGTTACCTTCCTGGATCAGGTCAGCCTGAGCCAGACCGTAGCCGGAATAGCTACGGGCAATGTGTACGACAAAACGCAGGTGGGCGAGCACCATCTGCCGAGCCGCCCCCAAATCCTGCTCATAGTAGAGACTCTCGGCCAGTTCACGCTCCTGCTCCGGCGTCAGCAATGGAATGCTGTTGACGGTGTGCACGTAAGCTTCCAGGTTCGCACCCGGAACCAACGCATACGCAGGTTGCAAAGAATTGGTCATACGAAAAAACCTCCCACTTACATACTCGTGCCTCTCGGCACTGCGAAAAATTGACCGGGAAATCAAGTACAAGTTCCCAAACACCGCGAGGTCAATCACGCGCAAAAAAGAATCTACTTCGGCGCCAGCTCCCTGAGATGACGTGCGACTGCAATCCATGCACCGATATAACCCAACAGCACCGCGCCAAGCAAGAGAGACAGACCATCGGCTACCGGTACGCCGGCCAGTGCGAAATCACTGCCATACAAACCGGCCAACCCGACAACCGCGTCATTCAGCCAGTTCAGGCCAAACGCCAACACTCCCCAGGACAGAAGCCCCGCACCAAAGCCATAAAGCGCGCCCATATAAAGGAAGGGCCTGCGCACATAGCTGTCAGTGCCGCCCACGAGTTTAATCACTTCTATCTCTGTGCGGCGGTTTTCAATATGAAGACGAATGGTATTGCCTATCACCAAAAGTAATGCAGAAACCAGAAGCACAGTCAGACCGAAGACAAAACGGTCACCCAGCTTGAGGATGGCTGCCAGACGCTCGACCCAGACTAGATCAAGTTGTGCCTGTTGTACCTTGGGCAGTTCGGAAAGTTTTTGTCTTAATGCTTCAAGTGCCGGCTTGTCGACTTCATTCGGAGTCACCAGGACCACGCCGGGCAGCGGGTTCTCCGGCAGCTCCTTGAGAGCATCGCCCAGACCGGATTGCTGCTGGAACTCTTCCAGCGCTTGATCACGCCCCACGTACTCCGCATCCGCCACGCCGGGCATGCCCTTGATCTGCTCGCGCAGGGACTCACCTTCAGCCGGACTGGCTTCGAGTTGCAGGTACAGGGAAATCTGCGCCGCACGCTGCCAGGAACCGCCCAGACGCTCGACGTTACTGAGCAAAAGGGACAGCCCCATGGGCAAACTCAGGGCTACCGCCATCACCATGCAAGTGAAGAAACTGCCGATCGGCTGTTTACCCAGGCGGCGCAGGCTGTCGAGCAGGCTGGCGCGGTGGCTTTCGATCCAGGCGCGGAACAGCGTGGCGAAGTCCGGGCCGTCATCGTCGTCACGTTTTTTCTTGGTCGGTTGCGGATCGGCAGCTTTGGGAGCCACACGTTCGGAAACCTTCGGGCTGCGTGTCGCACTCATACGCCGGCCTCCCCGTCGCCGATCAATCGACCGCGCTGCAAGGTCAACATGCGGTGACGCATGCGGGCGATCAGGGCCAGGTCGTGACTGGCGATCAGGACGCTGGTGCCGAGGCGGTTGATGTCTTCGAACACGCCCATGATTTCTGCTGCCAGACGCGGGTCGAGGTTACCGGTCGGTTCGTCCGCCAGCAGCAGGGCCGGGCGATGGACGATGGCGCGGGCGATGCCGACGCGCTGTTGCTGCCCGGTGGACAGGTCGCCAGGGTACAAATCGGTCTTGTCCGACAGCGCCACGCGCTCCAGGGCCGAGTCCACGCGCTTGGCGATTTCGGCCTTGGACAAGCCAAGAATCTGCAACGGCAGCGCGACGTTGTTGAATACCGTGCGATCGAACAGGAGTTGGTGATTCTGGAATACCACGCCGATCTGCCGGCGCAGGAAAGGAATCTGCGCGTTGCTGATGGTGCTCAGGTCTTGCCCGGCGAGCAGCAACTTGCCGCTGGTCGGGCGCTCCATCGCCAGCAACAGGCGCAACAGTGTGGATTTACCGGCGCCGGAATGGCCGGTGACAAACAGAAACTCGCCCCGACGGACTCGAAAGCTCAGCTCATGCAAGCCGACGTGACCGTTCGGGTAGCGTTTACCGACCTGTTCGAAACGAATCATGAACGCTCCCGCTCGGCAAACAGTGCCTGGACAAAGGGTTCTGCTTCAAAAGTACGCAAATCGTCGATGCCTTCACCCACGCCGATGTAGCGAATCGGCAGGCCAAACTGCTTGGCCAGGGCGAAAATCACCCCCCCCTTGGCGGTGCCGTCGAGCTTGGTCAGCGCCAGGCCGGTCAGTTCCACAGTCTGGTTGAACTGCTTGGCCTGGTTGATGGCGTTCTGGCCGGTGCCAGCGTCGAGCACCAGCAACACTTCGTGCGGCGCGTCGGCATCGAGCTTGCCGATCACCCGGCGAACCTTTTTCAGCTCTTCCATCAGGTTGTCTTTGGTGTGCAGGCGTCCGGCAGTGTCGGCAATCAGTACATCGATGCCACGGGCCTTGGCGGCCTGCACGGCGTCGAAGATCACCGAAGCCGAGTCGGCGCCAGTGTGCTGGGCGATCACCGGGATCTTGTTGCGCTCACCCCAGACCTGCAATTGCTCGACCGCCGCGGCACGGAAGGTGTCGCCAGCCGCGAGCATGACTTTCTTGCCCTCCAGCTGCAGCTTCTTCGCCAGTTTGCCGATGGTCGTGGTTTTACCCGCGCCATTGACGCCGACCACCAGAATCACGAACGGCTTGTTCTGCGAAACGATTTTCAGGGGTTGCTCGACAGGCTTGAGCATCGCGGCCAGCTCGGCTTGCAGAGACTTGTACAGTGCGTCGGCGTCGGCCAGTTCTTTGCGCGCGACCTTCTGGGTCAGGCGCTGAATGATTACCGAAGTCGCTTCTACACCAACGTCGGCGGTCAACAGGCGGGTTTCGAGGTCATCGAGCAGCTCGTCATCGATGGCTTTCTTGCCCAGGAACAGGCTGGCCATGCCCTCGCCGATACTGGCACTGGTCTTAGACAGGCCTTGCTTGAGGCGGGCGAAGAACCCGGCTTTGGATTCTTCGGTGCGTGCCGGCTCGACCGGGGTTTCAACAACTGGCGCGACGGCAACAGGCTCAATGACTGGTGCAGGCTCGGGCTCGGGCTCGGGCATCTGAACGGCAGGTGCTACCGGCGCAACGAATGCCGGAACGACAGGTTCAGGAGCAGCTTCAACGACCGGCGCGACAACTTGCTCAACCACCGGAGCCGGAACTGGCTCAGGCGCAAAGGCAGTCGGAGCGGGAATCACCGGCGTCACATGCGGCGCCAGTTCATCTTCGACCAGCGCCACCGGCTCTTCCGCCACAGGCAATGTCAGCCATGGCTCGGCGGTCGGGGTCAGCGGCAGTTCGGCGGCTATTTCCGGTTCAGCTTCGACGGCCGGTTGCAGCACCGGCTCGGCGATGGGCAACACAACCGGTGCCGGCGCTTCTTCAATTACCGGCGCAGGTGTTGGCTCAGGCAGTGGTTGTGGCTGTTCGACGACGGGTTCCTGCGGTTTTTTGCGCAGCCATCCGAACAGGCTTTTCTTTTCACCAGCCGCAGCTGGGGTCTTCTTGTCGTCGTTGGAACCAAACATGGAGGACGGCTATCTCACGGTAGCGACGCGCCAACGGGCGCCCCGGCAAATAAATATTCGATGCAGAACAGACTGCGATTGACCCAGCTTGTTCACGCGCAACATTTTGTCGAGGTGCTCATCGGCGCCTCAGGAATCGATTTCTCATTGGACTAAAGCAGCAAAATCGGCGAAAAAGCGGAATCGAGTTGATAAATTCACACCTTCCGTCGCAAACCCATTCAACCTGATCAAGCATAAAGGCCTGATAGGCGTGGCCGCCGCTAAAACGGATCAGTATCCTAGCACCCTCTCGCCCGCCGACGCTAAGACCTAGCGGGCAGCCCCAAAGGTTTAAACACGAATGAATGCTCTAGCCCGCCGCGCCGCAGGCCTGCTGCTCAGCACAGTTTGTCTGCCCCTCTCGGCCCTGGCTGCCGATCCCCAACCGACCCACGAGTTCACCCTCGACAACGGCTTGAAGGTCGTCGTGCGCGAAGATCATCGTGCACCTGTGGTGGTTTCCCAGGTTTGGTACAAGGTTGGCTCCAGCTACGAGACACCGGGTCAGACCGGCCTGTCCCACGCCCTGGAACACATGATGTTCAAGGGCAGCGAGAAAGTCGGCCCTGGCGAAGCGTCGCTGATCCTGCGCGACCTCGGCGCCGAAGAGAACGCCTTCACCAGCGACGATTTCACTGCGTACTACCAGGTGCTGGCCCGTGATCGCCTGGGCGTGGCCTTCGAACTGGAAGCCGACCGCATGGCCAGCCTGCGCCTGCCGCCTGACGAGTTCGCCCGCGAGATCGAAGTCATCAAGGAAGAGCGCCGCCTGCGCACCGACGACAAACCCATGTCCAAGGCTTACGAGCGCTTCAAGGCCATGGCGTACCCGGCCAGCGGCTATCACACGCCGACCATCGGTTGGATGGCCGATCTGGACCGCATGAAAGTCGAAGAGCTGCGGCACTGGTATGAGTCCTGGTACGTACCGAACAACGCCACACTGGTGGTAGTCGGCGACGTGACGCCAGAGGAAGTCAAAACCCTGGCCCAACGCTACTTCGGCCCTATCGCCAAGCGCGCGGTGCCATCGGCAAAAATCCCGTTGGAGCTGGCCGAGCCCGGCGAGCGCCAGATCACCCTGCACGTGAAGACGCAGCTGCCCAGTCTGATGCTGGCTTTCAACGTGCCGAGCATCGCGACTGCTGAAGACAAGCGCTCGGTGAATGCCCTGCGCCTGATTTCCGCGCTGCTCGACGGCGGCTACAGTGCACGCATACCGACACAACTGGAACGCGGCGAAGAGTTGGTGTCCGGCGGCTCATCGAGCTACGACGCCTACACCCGTGGCGACAGCCTGTTCACCCTGTCGGCAACGCCCAACAGCCAGAAAAATAAAACCATCGCCCAAGCAGAAGCCGGTTTGTGGAAGCTGCTCGAACAGCTGAAAACCACCGCGCCGACCACTGAAGAATTGGAACGCGTGCGCGCGCAGGTCATCGCCGGCCTCGTCTACGAGCGTGATTCGATCACCAGCCAGGCCACGGCCATTGGCCAATTGGAAACCGTCGGTTTGTCCTGGAAACTGATGGACACCGAACTCGCCGACCTGGAAAGCGTGACCCCGCAAGACATCCAGAAAGCCGCCAAGCTGTATTTCACCCGCGAACGTCTCAGCGTCGCCCATGTACTGCCGGAGGAGACGACTCATGAGTGAGCGTAAAAAACCGCGCCTGGCTTTGCTGGGCCTGATTGCCGTCGCCCTGATCGGGTCCGCCACGTTCTATTTTTCGAAGACCGGCGAGTCCAACGCCAGTGAAGCACTGGACAAGGCCAAGGCCAGCCAGAAGCTGCAATCGCTGGCCGAACTCAACGGCAAGGCGCCGAGCCATCGCAAGCTCGACGTGCAAACCTGGAACACCGCTGAAGGCGCCAAAGTATTGTTCGTCGAAGCCCGCGAGCTGCCGATGTTCGACATGCGCCTGATCTTCGCCGCCGGCAGCAGCCAGGATGGCGACGCACCCGGCTTGGCGCTGCTGACCAACGCCATGCTTAACGAAGGTGTCGCCGGTAAAGACGTCAGCGCGATTGCCCAGGGCTTCGAAGGCCTGGGCGCCGATTTCGGCAACGGTGCTTACAAAGACATGGCGGTGGCGTCGCTGCGCAGCCTCAGCGCCGCGGACAAGCGTGAACCGGCCTTGAAACTGTTTGCTGAAGTCGTTGGCAAACCCACCTTCCCGGCCGACTCGTTTACCCGCATCAAGAACCAGATGCTCGCCGGTTTCGAGTACCAGAAACAGAACCCCGGCAAACTGGCCAGCCTGGAACTGATGAACCGCTTGTACGGTGATCATCCGTACGCGCACGCCAGCGATGGCACGGCGAAATCCGTTCCAGCGGTGACCCTCGCGCAACTGCGCGCATTCCACGAAAAAGCCTATGCCGCCGGCAACGTGGTAATCGCCCTGGTCGGCGACCTGTCTCGCAACGAGGCCGAAGCCATTGCAGCGCAAGTTTCCAGCGCCCTGCCCAAAGGCCCGGCCCTGCCGAAAATCGCCCCACCGACCGAACCCAAGGCCAGCATCGGCCACATCGAGTTCCCGTCCAAGCAAACCAACCTGATGCTCGCGCAACTGGGTATCGACCGTGACGATCCGGACTACGCTGCACTGTCGATGGGCAATCAGATCCTTGGCGGTGGCGGTTTCGGTACTCGCTTGATGAGCGAAGTGCGCGAAAAACGCGGCCTGGCCTATGGCGTGTATTCGGGTTTCAGCCCGATGCAGGCACGCGGCCCGTTCATGATCAACCTGCAGACTCGCGCTGAAATGAGCGAAGGCACCCTGAAATTGGTGCAGGACGTTCTGGCGGACTACCTTAAAACCGGCCCGACCGAAAAAGAACTCGACGACGCCAAGCGCGAACTGGCCGGCAGTTTCCCGCTGTCCACCGCCAGCAACGCTGATATCGTCGGTCAGTTGGGCGCCATCGGCTTCTATAATCTGCCGTTGAGCCATCTGGAAGACTTCATGCAACAGTCCCAGAACCTGACCGTCGAGCAAGTCAAAGCGGCCATGAACAAACACCTGAGCACGGACAAAATGGTCATCGTCAGCGCTGGCCCGACCGTGCCGCAAAAGCCGTTACCGGCCCCTACTGATAAACCTGCCGAGCAACCGCTCGGGGTTCCGGAGCATTAATGGCCACTTCCCGTCCTAAGAAACCCGTTCACAACGTGCACAACGGCGTGAACCAACTGCGCATCATCGGTGGCGAATGGCGCAGCCGTAAACTGAGCTTCCCCGATGCCCCGGGCCTGCGTCCGACACCGGACCGCGTACGTGAAACCCTGTTCAACTGGCTGGCGCCTTATGTCCCGGGCGCCAAGGTTCTCGATCCATTCACCGGCAGCGGCGCGCTGTTCCTCGAAGCCTTGTCCCGCGGCGCAGCCATGGGTCAGGCGCTGGACGCCAGCAGCCTGGCGGTGTCGAGCCTGAAAGAACACCTGGGCACCCTGCGCTGCACCACGGGCCAGGTGCAGACCGCCGACGCCCTGCGCTACCTGGAAACCCAGACCGCCACGGCTTACGACCTGGTCTTCCTCGACCCGCCGTTCAACCAGAACCTGCTGCCCGCCGTCTGCGCGTTGCTCGAAGAACGCCAATGGCTGGCTGAAGATGCCTGGGTATACACCGAAAGCGAGTCCGCGCCTTCGACCCTGGGGCTACCGGAGAACTGGCGCCTGCACCGGGAGCAGAAATCCGGGCGGGTGTATTATTCGTTGTGGCAGCGTAGTTCAAAACCTTCCGCATAATCAGATTCGGGTGGGCACTCCCCACCCAAACTTTCTGTAAGTGTCGTAACGAGAAATAAATTCACGGTAGATTAACTTTTCCGTTGTGAGCCATTGTGGGCAGGCGAAATGAATCGCATAACTGCTAATGGACTCGCGCACAAATGCAACTAAAATCCCCAACCACCCAAATCAAAGAGCTCACGCTCGTCAATGGCTTGAAAGTCATTGTTGGTGAAATCAGCCAAGCCACCGACGCATACTTTGCCGTCAGCTACAAAGTCAGCGCACGAAATGAATTACCGAACAATGCCGGCATAAATCTTATACTGGCCGGTGTGTTACTCAATGACAACGAGAGCACAGAGGTTAATGACGAGGCGGGGCTTAATTCTTTTCATTTTGAGGAGTTCACGACCTATGTCCAGCCTGTACGTCTCACCGACCTGAAAAGTGTCTTCAAACACCATGCGGTACTGATGCGTACTCCAAAAATGTCCGAAGCGACGCTACATGCCGAGATACAGCGGCGTAATAGCCACCGGGCCGAAAATGATGTTTTCGTATCCAATATCAGCACCCCCAAGGAAGTCATCAAACTGCTTTTTCCTCGCAGCGGATATGCCAACGATGCCGCCGGCGATCCGACCACTCTTGCAGATCTCGACATTGAACAATTGCGAGCATGGCATCGCCGCTGGTATATGCCTAACAATGCGACTCTAACCGTCGTCGGAAATGTAAATGCCGACAATATTCTACGGTGGGCTGAACAGTATTTTTCACCGATCCCTAATCGCCCCCTCGAAAGCTCCAACTTCACCAAGGAAGATTCCGAACCGGGCAAACGGCATATTGAACTTCATAAAAACACTAATGAGCCTTTATCGATCATGGCGTTCAATCTGCCAGACCTTGCAACCTTCAATGATGATCCAAAAGCTTCAGGCACCTTGGATATCATTGTGGAACTCCTGACTCGTTACTTTCTACTTATGCCGGACGGATATGGCTCCGCACATGGAACACTGAACCAGGATGCAGGTATTTTTCTTCTGAGTGTCACCGCCCTGTCGGCGATTCAGTCCCCCAGTCAGCTTGAAAAAGGGCTGCACACTTACCTCAATGGGCTGAAGCAAACCCTTATCGACAAACAAACCTTGCAGCAGGTTCGTGAAAACTGTCTCACCCGATTGGCCGAACAAGAACAAAACCCTCTGATTTTGACCGAGGTGCTCCTTAGGCTTCATTATTCAAAACTGCCCTTGAGTCGTCGGACGGAAAAACACCAAGCGTTGCTGAGTGTCACCCCCATGGACATTCAAGGTTTCGCAAACAAGTACTTCACAGAACCACGAATGACAACAGCTCACATTTTCCCAATGACGGACTTGTCGGGATAAACCTATTGCTCACGTTTGCCGCCTGCTGCTGAGTAGCGAAACAGGGGCTACCAAATCTGGTCCGCTCGTAGCCCCCCATTCGTTTACATTCCCGAGCACTCGGGACGCGAAGCAGGGGTCACCGGGCATTCAGCAATGCTACGATCGACGCTTGAACCATCATCCTTTTCGATTTCCGATCCCTCGATGACAACCTTCACCCCCGCCTTCGGCCTCGGCAACCCGCACTTGCAAACCTTGTGGGGGCCGCTGTGGCGTAAAACCACGCACCTTGAGCGCCAGCGTGAACGCTTGTGGCTGGAGGATGGAGATTTTCTCGACCTCGACTGGCATGGCCCGCACAGCGTCGATGCACCATTGGTGCTGGTGTTGCACGGGCTGACCGGTTCGTCGAATTCGCCTTACGTGGCCGGGGTGCAAAAAGCGCTGGGCGATCAAGGCTGGGCCAGCGTCGCGCTGAACTGGCGCGGCTGTTCCGGTGAGCCCAACCTGTTGCCACGCAGCTACCATTCCGGTGCCAGCGAAGACCTGGCCGAAGCCATTCGGCACCTGAAGGCCAAACGCCCACTCGCGCCGCTGTACGCGGTCGGTTACTCCTTGGGCGGCAACGTGCTGCTCAAGCATCTGGGCGAAACCGGCAGCGCCAGCGGTGTAATGGGCGCGGTCGCGGTGTCGGTACCGTTCCGCCTGGACCAGTGCGCCGACCGCATCGGCCAGGGGTTCTCCAAGGTTTATCAGGCGCACTTCATGCGCGAGATGCTGGCCTACATCAAGAACAAGCAGCGGCAATTCCAGCATGACGGACGCGAGGACGGTCTGGCCGCATTGGCCGCGCTCGGCTCGCTGGAAAACATGCGCACCTTCTGGGATTTTGATGGCCGGGTCACTGCGCCGCTGAATGGTTATGTCGATGCCGAGGATTATTATCGCCGCGCATCGAGCCGCTATTTCCTCGGAGAAATTCGCACGCCGACCCTGATTATCCAGGCGGCTGACGACCCGTTCGTCTTTCCCCACAGCCTGCCCCAAGGCAATGAATTGTCCGCCTGCACGCAGTTCGAATTGCAGACCAAGGGCGGGCATGTCGGCTTCGTCGATGGCACTGTCCGCCAACCGGGCTATTACCTTGAGCGGCGCATTCCCCAGTGGCTCGCTGCTGTGGGACGCGAGGAACGCCATGGTCGGTGATCAGGGCGAGTCGATTCATTTCTGGCAAACGGCGCCGTTGGCCGGCGTCGAATTGTTGTCCGCCCGCTATATCGATCACCGCTTCGCACCCCACGTGCATGACGGCTATGTGATCGGCATGATCATGGCCGGCGCCCAGCGCTACCGCTATCGTGGCGCCGAACACCTGGCGGGCAGTGGCACACTGGTGTTGATTAACCCTGATGAGCTGCACACCGGCCACAAGGGCACAGAGGATGGCTGGCTGTATCGGGCGTTTTATCCGGACAGCGGGCAGATTCTGTCCCTGCTGGCCGAACTCGAATTGCCGACCCATAACCCGCCGGCATTCGGCGCCACGCTGTACCGTGACCCGGATCTGGTGAATGGCTTCTGCCAACTGCATCGCCTGCTGGAAAGCCCGTCCACGGCCCTGCAACAGCAAACGGCCTGGCGTGAGTTGATGTTGTCGCTGTTGCAGCGCCATGCCGCGATTCCGGACGCTGGCAAGCCTGGAAAGGAACATCGTGCGGTGACGATGGCCAAGGAGTTGCTGCACGCACAACTTGCTGCACCGCCTTCACTGGAAGAGCTGGCAGCGGCGGTGAACTTGTCACCGTTTCACTTCGCCCGCGTCTTTCGTCGGGCCACCGGCATGCCGCCGCATACTTGGTTGATGCAGCGACGCATTGCCCAGGCGCGAGCACTTCTGCAAAACGGATGTTTGCCGCTGGAAGTGGCCACGCAGCTGGGATTTGCTGACCAGAGTCATCTGAGTCGGCAGTTCAAGCAGGCGTATGGGGTGGGGCCGGGAGCGTATCGGAATGCACGGCTTTAAAAACGAAAAGATCGCAGCCTTCGGCAGCTCCTACAGGATTTGGATTCCTTGTAGGAGCTGCCGAAGGCTGCGATCTTTTGATCTTTACTCGCCTTTGGCGATGCCCCGCGCAGGATCGTTGATCCACTCACTCCACGACCCGGCATACAACGTACCCAGCGGATAGCCCGCCAGACTCAATGCAAACAGGTTATGGCAAGCCGTCACGCCGGAACCGCAATACGCCACCAGATCGTTTGGCGAACGGTTACCAAGTTTCGCGGCGAAGCGCTGCTTGAGTTGATCCGCCGGCAAAAAGCGCCCGTCCGCCCCCAGGTTATCGGTGAACGCCGCACATTGCGCGCCGGGAATGTGCCCGGCGACCGGATCGATCGGCTCCACTTCGCCTTTGAAACGCGGTAAGGCGCGAGCATCGAGCAAAGTCAGCTCAGGTTTGGCGAGGCGTTTTTGCAGCTGTTCAGCACTGAGCAACAACGCAGAATCCGGGGTGCCGGTAAAAGTACCGCGAGTGATCGACGGTGCATCCAGACTCAGCGGCAAACCCGCCGCGTGCCACGCCTTGAGCCCGCCGTCCAGAATGAACACACCGTCACGTTTGCCCAGCCAGGCCAGCAACCACCAGGCTCGCGCCGCATAGGCACCCGGACCGTCATCGTACAAAACCACGTCACTGTCGTTGCTGACGCCCCAGGCTTGCAGGCGCTCGATCAGGTCGGACGGCTCGGGCAGCGGATGGCGCCCGGTTACACCCTTGATCACCTTGCCGCTCAGATCACGCTCAAGATCAGCAAAGCTCGACCCGGCGATGTGTCCTTCGGCGTAACTGCGCTGACCGTAGTCCGGGTCTTCGAGGGCAAAACGACAATCCAGAATCACCAACCCCGGCTGGTCCTTTTTCAGGTCCAGAGATTGCGGGCTGATCAGTTGCGCAATGGGCATAACGGGCTCCTGTGATGGGCGATTTTCGGTCCTGCTGCATTCGGTGGTTCAGATTTCTTCCAGCGCTTGGGCCAGCGGCACATAAAACTCTTCGAACAGGGCATTGACCGCATCGCGCGCATCATCCGTGACGAACCCCGCTTCCAGCACCAATACCTGATAGACCCCACGTTTAATCGCTTGCTCGCTGAGGTGGCTGGAATTTTCTCGCGTGGTGCACAGAAAGCGCACCCAAGACGTGAGGATGATCCAGGCATTGAGCGTCAGGGATTCGATTTGAACGCGGTCCATCTTCAGGATGCCGGCGGCGACGAAGCCTTCGTAGATGGCCGTTCCCTGGATCAGGCAGCGCTGGGAAAAACGCCGATAGCGGTCAGCCAGATCAGAGTCACTGTCCAGCAAATGCTCAAGATCACGATGCAGAAACCGGTAGCGCCACATCGCTGACAACAATTCCTTGAGGTAGAAGCGCTTGTCTTCGACCGTCGCGGCGCGGCCTTGCGGCGGGCGCAGGAAGCTGTCCACCAGGCTTTCGTACTCGCTGAACAACACGGCGATGATCGCCTGCTTGTTCGGGAAGTGGTAGTACAGGTTGCCCGGGGAAATTTCCATGTGGGCAGCAATGTGGTTGGTGCTGATGCTGCGCTCGCCCTGCTGATTGAACAACTCCAGGCTGTTCTGCACGATGCGCTCGCTGGTTTTGATCCGTGGGGCCATGGCTTGAGCTTTAATTCAGAGTGCGTTGGCGGGCATCTTACGACCTATCCACAAGTGGATGGAACATCGCTGCGCGAGGAAGGCATTTGACTTTTTAGAGCATAGACTCTAAAAAGTGCTTCATTACAATAAATCCGGAGCCGACCATGACTGCTGATATTTCCTACCTGCAAAACCTACAGCAGCCTCTGGACGAGCTTCACGCCCTGTTCGAAGCCCAGCGCGCAGCCTATGCGGCCAACCCGATGCCACCTGCCGCTCAGCGCCAGCAATGGCTCAAGGCGTTGAAGGATTTATTAAACAACGAACGTCAGGCATTGATCGACGCGATCAGCCAGGACTTCAGCCATCGCAGCGCCGATGAAACCCTGCTCGCCGAATTGATGCCCAGCCTGCACGGCATCCATTACGCCAGCCGGCACCTCAAAGGCTGGATGCGTGCGTCACGGCGCAAGGTCGGCGTAGCCTTCCAGCCCGCCTCGGCCAAAGTGGTTTACCAGCCGCTGGGGGTAGTCGGTGTGATCGTGCCGTGGAACTACCCTTTGTACCTGGCCATCGGCCCGTTGGTGGGCGCGCTGTCGGCGGGCAACCGGGTGATGCTCAAACTGAGCGAATCCACCCCCGCCACAGGCTTGCTGATGAAGCAGTTGCTGGCGCGAATCTTCCCTGAAGACTTGGTCTGCGTGGTGCTGGGCGAGGCCGACATCGGTGTGGCGTTTTCTCGTCTGCGCTTCGATCACTTGTTGTTCACCGGCGCCACCAGCATCGGTAAACATGTGATGCGCGCGGCAGCGGAGAACCTGACGCCGGTGACGCTGGAACTGGGCGGCAAGTCCCCGGCCATTGTGTCCCATGATGTGCCGCTCAAGGACGCTGCCGAACGCATCGCTTTCGGCAAGACCCTCAACGCCGGTCAGACCTGCGTAGCCCCGGATTACGTGCTGGTGCCGGAGGACCGTGTGGGTGGATTCGTAGAAGCCTATCGTTCGGCCGTGCGCGGTTTTTATCCGACGCTGGCTGACAACCCGGACTACACGGCGATCATCAATGACCGACAACTGGCGCGCCTCAACGGCTATGTCAGCGATGCCACCAGCAAGGGCGCGCTGTTGATTCCGCTGTTCGAGCAGAGCCAGGGGCGGCGCATGAGCCATAGCCTGCTGCTCAACGTCACCGATGACATGACGGTGATGCAGGACGAAATCTTTGGCCCGCTGCTGCCGATCGTGCCGTACAAGGATCTCGATCAGGCGTTTGCCTACATCAACCAGCGCCCTCGCCCACTGGCCCTGTACTACTTCGGCTACGACAAGCGCGAGCAAAACCGCGTGCTGCACGAGACCCATTCCGGCGGCGTATGCCTCAACGACACGCTGCTGCATGTCGCCCAGGACGACATGCCGTTTGGCGGCATCGGCGCTTCGGGCATGGGCCACTACCACGGTCACGAAGGCTTCCTGACGTTCAGCAAGGCCAAGGGTGTGTTGATCAAGCAGCGCTTCAACGCCGCGAAGTTGATTTACCCGCCGTACGGCAAATCCATCCAGAAACTGATCCAGAAACTGTTTATTCGCTAACGGTCGACATCTCCGGGTAATAACAACAATGAACCCAAGCCTGTCCGATACTCCCGCGCTGTCACGGCGCGGCTTGCTTAAATTCAGCCTCGGCGCCAGCGCCTTTCTCGCCACCGCCGGGTTAGGGGCCAGTCTTAGCGGTTGTTCGTCGGACATTGCGCAAAGCGGCTTCGCGGCGCTGCGCAGTGGCGACCTGCTGTTTTTGCGGGCACTGCTGCCGGTGATGCTCGACGGTGCGGTGACCACCGAGCACATGCCCGCCGCCGTCGACGGCACCCTCAAAAGCCTCGATTACAACCTCGATCACCTGTCGCCGGAAATGCTCAAGCTGACCCGGCAACTGTTCGATGTGTTGGGCATGGCCGTCACTCGCGGCCCGCTGACCGGTATCTGGGGCAGCTGGGAAAACGCCAGCGCGAACAATATCCGGCGCTTCCTCGATCGCTGGGAAAACAGCTCGTTGAGCCTGCTGCGCATGGGCCATAGCTCGTTGCTGCAATTGGTGATGATGGCCTGGTACGGGCGCAGGGAATCCTGGGCGATTTGCGGGTATCCCGGACCGCCTACCGTTTGAAACCGGATCGCCCCCAATCGCGAGCAGGCTCGCTCCCACATTTGACCATGCCCTCCAACAATAAAAAGAGAACCCGAAGATGCCCGTACCCGATCCGTTCCGCGAAGGCATGGCCCGTGGCTGGAAAACCCATAACGGCTCGCAACTGAGCCAGGACCTGACCCTGGAAGCGGACGTGGCGATCATCGGCAGCGGTGCAGGAGGCGGGACCACGGCTGAAATTCTCAGCGCAGCCGGCTACAAAGTGCTGCTGATCGAAGAAGGCCCCCTCAAGACCAGCAGCGACTTCAAGCTGCTCGAAGACCAGGCCTACGCCAGCCTCTATCAGGAGGGCATCGGGCGCATGAGCAAGGACGGCGCGATCACCATTCTTCAGGGCCGGGCGGTGGGCGGCACCACGCTGATCAACTGGACCTCCAGTTTTCGAACCCCGGAGCCGACCCTGGAACACTGGGCCAAAGAGCACAACGTGAAGGGCCACAGCCCGGCCGAAATGGCGCCGTGGTTCGAGAAAATGGAACAGCGCCTGGGCGTCGCGCCGTGGATGGTCCCGCCTAATGCCAACAACGACGTGATCCGCAAGGGCTGCGAAAAGCTTGGCTATAGCTGGCACGTCATTCCGCGCAATGTGCGCGGCTGTTGGAACCTCGGTTACTGCGGCATGGGCTGCCCGACCAACGCCAAGCAATCGATGATGGTCACGACCATCCCGGCAACCCTGGAAAAGGGCGGTGAGCTGATCTACCTGGCGCGCGCCGAAAAACTCTTGATCAGCGGTGACAAAGTCACCGGCCTGCAATGCTCGGCGATGGACGAACGCTGCGTGGAACCCACCGGTCGCAAGATCACCGTCAAGGCGCGGCATTACGTGCTGGCCGGCGGCGGCATCAATACCCCGGGGCTGCTGATGCGTTCAGCAGCACCCGACCCACACAAACGCTTGGGCAAGCGCACGTTCCTGCATCCGGTGAACATGTCCGCCGCGTTGTTCGATGAGGTGGTCAACCCGTTCTACGGCGCGCCGCAGTCCATTTATTCCGACCACTTCCAATGGCAGGACGGCACCACCGGCCCAATGGCCTACAAACTGGAGGTTCCGCCGCTCCACCCGGCATTGGCCGCGACGCTGCTCGGTGGCTTCGGCAAGGAAAATGCCCAACACATGACCAACCTGCCGCACACCCACGCCATGCTGGCGCTGCTGCGCGACGGTTTCCACCCGGACAGCACCGGCGGCAATGTCGAGTTGCGCGGCGATGACACCCCCGTACTCGATTATCAGATGTCCGCCTATGCCTGGGACGGCTTGCGCCGGGCCTTCCACACCATGGCCGAGATTCAGTTCGCCGGCGGCGCCCGGGCGGTGATGCCGATGCACGCGGATGCGCGCTACGTCAAAACCCTCGCCGAAGCACGCACGTTGATTGATGGCCTGAGCCTGGAGTTGTACCGCACGCGGTTGGGCAGCGCGCATGTGATGGGCGGTTGCGCGATGGGTGAAGATCCGAAAAACGCCGTGACCGACAGCCTCGGCCGGCACCATCAACTGGCCAATCTGTCGATTCACGACGGCTCGCTATTCCCCACCAGCATTGGCGCAAACCCGCAGTTATCGGTCTACGGTTTGACGGCGCAACTGGCGACTTCGCTGGCCGAACGTTTAAAAAATCCATGAAAAGAGGGATTATTCCCATCGTCTATAGTGCTTTCTTACCCAACAGGCGACTTGGCCGACCGGGAAGGCTGCGATACCATCCGACTCCCCAACGCACTCCCGCCAGGACGACGCGATGAACCGAGTGTTGTACCCAGGTACCTTCGACCCTATTACCAAGGGCCATGGCGATCTGGTCGAACGCGCCTCGCGCCTGTTCGATCACGTGATCATTGCCGTCGCCGCCAGCCCGAAGAAAAACCCGTTGTTTCCTCTGGAACAACGTGTGGAGCTGGCCCGCGAGGTCACTAAACATCTGCCGAACGTTGAAGTCGTCGGCTTCTCGACCCTGTTGGCGCATTTCGCCAAAGAACAGAACGCCAACGTGTTCTTGCGTGGTTTGCGCGCAGTGTCGGACTTCGAATACGAGTTCCAGCTGGCCAACATGAACCGGCAACTGGCCCCGGATGTGGAAAGTCTATTCCTTACCCCATCCGAGCGTTATTCGTTCATTTCCTCGACGCTGGTCCGTGAAATTGCTGCCTTGGGCGGAGATATCACCAAGTTCGTCCACCCTGCGGTGGCGGATGCATTGACCGAGCGTTTCAAGAAGTAATCACCGCTCAATCGGCGCCCGCGTGCACTGCGGGCGCCAATGCGGCACAATTACGCGCATTGATTTATTGCGCCCGGGCCTGCCGCCCCGGCTGGAGTTAGCATGTCCCTGATCATCACCGACGATTGCATCAACTGCGACGTCTGCGAACCCGAGTGCCCGAACGCCGCCATTTCCCAGGGCGAAGAGATCTACGTGATCGACCCGAACCTGTGCACTCAGTGTGTCGGCCACTACGACGAGCCGCAGTGCCAACAGGTCTGCCCGGTGGATTGCATCCCGCTGGACGAAGCGCATCCGGAGACTGAAGAGCAGTTGATGGAGAAGTACCGGAAGATTACCGGCAAGGCCTGAATGCTCTAGCGCCTGTTCGGGCCCTATCGCTAGCAGGCTAGCTCCCACAGTGGAAATTTGCGATCGACGCAGAACCACTGTGGGAGCCAGCCTGCTGGCGATGAGGCCATCAGCCGCACCCAGTAATCCAGATCAGCTCACTCAGTCTGCTCAAACCCTTCCCCAATACACCCCAGGCACCGCACAAACGCGGCCTTCGCCGGATCAACCACCAACGCCTGCCCCGCATCGCCCACGCCGCCGCCCAATGCGGTAAAGGGCAACGACACCACAAACACCCCGGCACCAATCACCGTCGCCGCAACCAATAACGGCCGGGCAATCAACAGATCGCCAATCATCGCGTAAGCCGGTGGGTTCTGGATGGTGTAGAGCGGATCACCGCTGCCGCTGCTGGCACCGGCTGCCGCTGCGAAGCTCAGCAGCAGCGCAGCGACAAGTGTTCGACACAGCTTCATGGCTCGGTCCTTCGGCTAGTCAGTCGGAATACTGACTATAGACCGTCGGCGGATCAGCTCTGACAGCGTGGGCAAAAGACGCTGGCGCGCTGCCCGAGTTTGACTTCCCGCAACAGGGTGCCACAGACCTTGCAAGGCTCGGCGCCACGACCGTACACAAACAACTCCTGCTGGAAATACCCCGGCTGACCATCGCCGCCGATAAAGTCCCGAAGCGTGGTGCCGCCACGCTCGATGGCAGCGGCGAGAATGCGTTTGATCTCGATCGACAGCTTCAGATAACGCGCCCGGGAAATGCTTTTGGCTTCGCGGCGCGGATCGATCCCGGCAGCAAACAGCGCTTCGGTCGCGTAGATGTTGCCGACACCCACCACCACCGCGTTGTCCATGATGAACGGTTTGACCGCCATCGAACGGCCACGGGACAGCTGGAACAAACGCTCGCCATCGAACAGGTCGGTCAACGGCTCCGGCCCCAGGCGAATCAGCAATTCATGATTGAGCGGGTCGAGGCTCCAGAGCATCGCGCCAAACCGGCGCGGGTCGGTGTAGCGCAAGGCCAGCCCCGACTCCAGCTCGATATCGACATGCTCATGCTTGGCCGCCGGCAGACCGGCTTCCACCAGACGCAAATTCCCCGACATGCCCAAATGACTGATCAACGTGCCGACCTCGGCATTGATCAGCAGGTACTTGGCGCGGCGCTCCACCAGCACGATGCGCTGGCCGGACAAACGCACATCCAGGTCCTCGGGAATCGGCCAGCGCAGACGCCGGTCACGCACGATCACCCGGCTGACGCGCTGCCCTTCCAGGTGCGGTGCAATGCCACGGCGGGTGGTTTCGACTTCTGGCAGTTCAGGCATGGCGCTCTCTTGAATGAAGACTGTCCGGCATTCAGCGGTGAGTGCCGAGGTCGCGAATGGTCTGCTTGAGGGTCTCGAAGTCGTAGTCCGAAAGACCGACATAATCGAGCACCAACGCCGAGATACTGTTCCATTCGTGATCTTCGGTCTGGTTACCCAGCACCCGGTAGGACGCACAAATATGCTCGGCCATCTTCAGGATCGCCAGCAGGTTCTTCAGCGAACTGTTGCGCGACGACTCATCGCTGAAAATCGCCAGGGCGTTGTGGTGATTGGCGATGGCGGTGCTCACATGCTCCGGCAGGCGCCAGGACTTGGCGGTGTAATAACCCACCACGGCATGGTTGGTGTTGAACTCACGATTCTCCGTGTCCACCACCCGGCACTCGGCACTGGCACCGGCATACGCCTGTTCCAGAACGCCCATGTAGTTGGGGAAGCGCTGAAGCATCAGCGGTACGCCACAGTCATGGAACAGACCCAAGGCGTAGGCTTCGTCGCCGTTTTCGATGCCGATGCGCTTGGCCAGGGTCAGGCAGGTCATCGCTACATCCTGGGCGGTGTCCCAGAAGCGATTCAAGGTGACGATGGTGTCGTCGTTCATCTCACCCTTGATCGACTGCGCGTTGATCAGGTTGATGATCGACCGGCTGCCGAGCAAATTCACCGCCCGCTGGATCGAGGCGATTTTGTTGCTCAGCCCGTAATACGGCGAATTGACGATTTTCAACAACGAGCCGGAGAGACCTGGGTCTTGGGAAATCAGCTTCGCGATCACCTCCAGATCCGGGTCGGGCATGTACTGCTCCATCTGCAGATCCACCATGATCTGCGGTTGGGCCGGCACACTGATGCCTTGCAGGGACTGCTGGATTTGTTCGGGAGTCAGCTCTTGGGACATAAGTACACACTCTGGGTCAGGCGCAGATTCTAGCTTCTAAAAGTTGGATCCGACACCTTGGACGACCCATTGAATGAAGTTTCACCCAATCGCAGGCCGTACACCGCATGTCCATCCGTCGCGCCGTGCCCCTACGCAACACGCTATACTCCCGCTCTTTTTTCCGGAGCGACGACATGTCCCTGCCTAGCCTGCGCCTCAAAGCCAACGCCGACCGTCGTCTGCGCAACGGTCATTTGTGGGTCTACAGCAACGAAATCGATGTAGCCGCTACACCTTTGCACGGTTTCAAGGCCGGTGACCAGGCGATCCTCGAAGCCGCCGGCGGCAAGCCGCTAGGCATCGTTGCCATGAGCCCGAACAACCTGATCTGCGCCCGCCTGCTGTCGCGTGACATCAAGCTGCCGCTGGACAAGTCGCTGCTGGTGCATCGCCTGAACGTGGCCCTGTCGCTGCGCGACCGCCTGTTCGACAAGCCGTTCTATCGCCTGGTCTACGGCGATTCCGACCTGCTGCCGGGCCTGGTGGTGGATCGTTTCGGCGACATCCTGGTCGTGCAGATCGCTTCGGCGACCATGGAAGCCCACAAGGACGACGTGATCGCGGCTTTGACCCAAGTGCTCAAGCCAAGCGGCATTCTGTTCAAGAACGACTCCGCTGCCCGTGACGCCGAAGGCCTCAACCGCTACGT
Source organism: Pseudomonas azerbaijanoccidentalis (assembly GCF_019145495.1). GTDB lineage: Bacteria > Pseudomonadota > Gammaproteobacteria > Pseudomonadales > Pseudomonadaceae > Aquipseudomonas > Aquipseudomonas azerbaijanoccidentalis. The sequence goes on from NZ_JAHSTU010000004.1 coordinate 279,161, forward strand.
CGAAACCGTCTTCGGCCTGGTGCCGGAGTGGGTCGCGCTGGAAGAGAACGGCGTGAAATTCGAAGCGCCGGTCATCCAGGGTCAAAAAACCGGCTGGTTCTACGACCACCGCATGAACCGCGCACGCCTGGCACCCTACGCCAAAGGCAAACGCGTGCTCGACCTCTACAGCTACATCGGTGGCTGGGGCGTGCAGGCTGCCGCGTTCGGCGCCAGTGAAGTGTTCTGCGTCGACGCATCGGCCTTCGCCCTCGACGGCGTCGAGCGCAACGCCGCGCTGAACGGCTTCGCCGAAAAAATGACCTGCATCGAAGGCGACGTGTTCGAAGCCCTGAAAGAACTGAAAGCCAGCGAAGAACGTTTCGACGTGATCGTCGCCGACCCGCCGGCGTTCATCAAACGCAAGAAAGACATGAAGAACGGCGAAGGCGCCTACCGCCGCCTGAACGAGCAAGCCATGCGCCTGCTCACCAAGGACGGCATCCTGTTCAGCGCATCGTGCTCGATGCACCTGCCGGAAGACGACCTGCAAAACATTCTGCTGACCAGCGCCCGTCACCTGGACCGCAACATCCAGATGCTCGAGCGCGGCGGTCAGGGGCCGGATCACCCGGTGCACCCGGCGATTGCCGAAACCCGTTATATCAAGAGCATTACTTGCCGGTTGCTGCCTAACAGCTAACCAATACCTGCGTGTAGGAGCGAGTCAGCTCGCTCCTACACCAGTATCAGAAATGTCCCGCATCACCTGCATTGACTTGCCCCCGCAACAAATCAATTCTCATCTCCCCCTCACGGACCGAGAGCGTTGATTGATGACGTCGCCCCTACACGCCAAAGAAAAGTCGTCGATCATTTTGCTGCTAATGGCGATGACGCTACTTGCCGTTTTCCCTCTCGACGTCGTTCTTCCCTCCTTTCCCGCCCTCTCCGAGCATTTCCGCACCTCACCCTCCGATATCGCCCTGTCCGTCAGCATCTTCGCCATCGGCCTGGCGTTCTCCCTGTTGCTGATCGGGCCGTTGTCCGACATGTTCGGCCGTAAAAAGCTCCTGTTGGGGGGAATGGCACTTGCCGTAGCAGGGGCCACCGGCTGCCTGCTTGCCACAGATTTCGCCTGGTTCCTGGGTTTTCGAGTGATTCAGGCGGTGGGCTGCGGATCATTTGCCTTGTCTCAGGCACTGGTTCAGGACCTGTTCAGCGGCCGGGAGCTGGAACGATTGCGTATCTGGATGACGACAGCCGGCGGGATTTTCATGTCCAGTTCGCCGCTGATGGGCACATGGCTGCAACAGCATCTGGGCTGGCAAGGCAGTTTTTATGTATTCATCTGCCTGGCAGCTATTGTCTGGCTTAGATCATCGTTCCTGCTGAAAGAAAGCCGAAGCAGCGAGCGGCAAACCCGACGATTTTTCGCTGCGTACTGGATGCTCCTTTCCGATATCCGCTTTACCGGCTATTGGCTAATCTCTGCCCTCGCTTTCGCCTGCCACTTTTCGTTCATCGTCATTTCGCCGATCATTTTCATGGAGTACCTGAATCTTTCCGCCTACCAGTTCGCCTGGGCACTGTTGCTGTATGGCGCGGCCTATGTGGCCGGCGGGGTTATTGCGAGCATTCTGCATCGACATCTGGAAGGCGCCACGCAAATCAGCATCGGCCTGTGTCTGATCGCTCTGTCCGGCCTCGTGATGCTCTGGCTGAACCAGCAATTGGGCCTGTCCGCCGCCACCGTGCTAATCCCCATGCTGATCTGCACTGCTGGCACCACCATCTCCAGACCCATCGCCAACTCCAGGGCAATGAGCCTCTATCCGCAACACGCCGGCACCGCGACGTCTGCCGGCAGCCTGTTGATTTTCATGTGCGGCGGCCTGATCAGCGCCGTGATCAATATGGTCAGTGACCATGTGATAACAGCCCTTGCCGTGTGCTTTTTGATTTTGAGTGCCTTGGGAATGGGACTGAACGGAGCAATTAGCCTGCGCCAGCCCATAAAGGAGATATGACTCAAAGCGCTTGCCCACACGTCTAGTGAACACTCTCTCCACGCTTGCAAGCATTCCCTCCAGCCGCCAGCCGTGTAGAATCGCGACATTCATCGCCAGTCATCCCCGGCGGGTTTATGAGCTCAAGCTGAAGCGCGCGGCGATCCCGCAAAGTTATCGGCAACTTCCGGACACACGGCCATTTCTGAGTGTTCCAGACGTCACTAGAAGCTCACTTCCCTTTTGATACCTGATTAGCCGCCCGGAGTGCTTCATGCCTGATTACCGCTCGAAAACATCCACCCACGGCCGCAACATGGCCGGTGCCCGCGCACTGTGGCGCGCCACGGGGATGAAAGATGACGACTTCAAAAAGCCGATCATCGCCATTGCCAACTCCTTCACCCAGTTCGTACCGGGCCACGTCCACCTCAAGGACCTCGGCCAACTGGTCGCCCGCGAAATCGAACGCGCTGGCGGTGTGGCAAAAGAATTCAACACCATTGCTGTCGACGACGGCATCGCCATGGGCCACGACGGCATGCTGTACTCGCTGCCGAGCCGCGAGATCATCGCCGACTCCGTCGAGTACATGGTCAACGCCCACTGCGCCGACGCCATCGTGTGCATTTCCAACTGCGACAAGATCACCCCTGGCATGCTGATGGCGTCCCTGCGCCTGAACATCCCGGTGATCTTCGTCTCCGGCGGTCCGATGGAAGCCGGCAAGACCAAACTCGCTTCCCACGGCCTCGACCTGGTCGATGCCATGGTGATCGCCGCCGACTCCAGCGCTTCTGACGAGAAAGTCGCCGAGTACGAGCGCAGCGCCTGCCCAACCTGCGGTTCGTGCTCCGGTATGTTCACCGCCAACTCGATGAACTGCCTGGTCGAAGCGCTGGGTCTGGCATTGCCGGGCAACGGTTCGACCCTGGCCACCCACAGCGACCGCGAACAGCTGTTCCTGCAGGCCGGCCGCACCATCGTCGAGCTGTGCAAGCGTTACTACGGCGAGAACGACGAGTCGGTGTTGCCGCGCAACATCGCCAACTTCCAGGCGTTCGAGAACGCCATGACCCTGGACATCGCCATGGGCGGTTCCACCAACACCATCCTGCACTTGCTGGCCGCTGCCCAGGAAGCCGAGATCGATTTCGACCTGCGCGACATCGACCGCCTGTCCCGTCACGTGCCGCAACTGTGCAAAGTCGCGCCGAACATCCAGAAGTACCACATGGAAGACGTGCACCGTGCCGGCGGGATCTTCAGCATCCTCGGCTCGCTGGCCCGTGGCGGCTTGCTGCACACTCAACTGCCAACCGTGCACAGCCGCAGCATGGAAGAGGCCATCGCCAAGTGGGACATTACCCAGACTAACGATGAAGCGGTGCACCACTTCTTCAAGGCCGGCCCGGCGGGCATCCCGACGCAAACCGCGTTCAGCCAGTCGACCCGTTGGGAAACCCTGGACGACGACCGTGAAAACGGCTGCATCCGCAGCGTCGAGCACGCTTACTCGCAAGAAGGCGGCTTGGCCGTGCTCTACGGCAACATTGCGCTGGATGGCTGCGTGGTGAAAACCGCCGGCGTCGACGAATCGATTCACGTATTCGAAGGCAACGCCAAGATCTTCGAAAGCCAGGACAGCGCCGTGCGCGGCATCCTCGCTGACGAAGTGAAAGAAGGCGACATCGTCATCATTCGCTACGAAGGCCCGAAAGGCGGCCCGGGCATGCAGGAAATGCTGTACCCGACGTCGTACCTGAAATCAAAAGGCCTGGGCAAAGCCTGCGCCCTGCTCACCGATGGCCGTTTCTCCGGCGGTACGTCCGGCCTGTCCATCGGCCACGCTTCGCCTGAAGCCGCTGCCGGTGGTGCAATCGGCCTGGTGCAGGACGGCGACAAAGTACTGATCGACATTCCGAACCGCTCGATCAACCTGTTGGTCAGCGATGAAGAACTGGCGGCACGCCGGGTCGAACAGGACAAGAAAGGCTGGAAACCGGTGGAAGTGCGTCCACGTAAAGTGACCACCGCGCTGAAAGCCTACGCCCTGCTGGCCACCAGCGCCGACAAGGGTGCTGTGCGTAACAAGGCGATGCTCGACGGGCTGTAAGGCTTAACCGTCGAACAAAAAATACCCCGCCAAGAGCGGGGTATTTTTTCACAGATCCCTGTAGGAGCTGCCGAAGGCTGCGATCTTTTGACATTGATCCTAAAAAACAAAATCAAAAGATCGCAGCCTTCGGCAGCTCCTACAGTTGAAACCCGGGGTTACTGGATCTCTTGCGGGGTAACGATCACCCAATTCTTGTCCGCCGTCACCGGCAGCCCTTCCTTGGCCTGGGCCGCAGCGTGTTTGGCCATCATGCCTTGGATCTGGGTCATGTATTTGTCTTTGCGATTGATCCACAAATGGATGCCGCCCTTGGCCACGTCGACATCGTGGAACAGCATGTAGCCATCGCTGGTGGGGGTATCGCCGCCGACCAGTACCGGTTTTTTCCACTCATCGATGTAGGTCAGGATCGCCGCGTGCTTGCCGGCCATCCAGGTCGCCGGGGTCCACAGGTACGGGGTCAGTTCGAGACCGAGGTTGGCCGTCTCGTCATACTTGCCGGCGGTGATCTGTTTGCGCGCGGTGGTCAGCTCGCCGGTTTTTTGATCCTTGAGCAGCAGCGACACGCCGATCACGTTCTGCGGTTTGACGTTGTAGCCGTACTTCGGATCGGCCGCGACCATGCGCACCAGTTCTTCGGAGGCGGCGGTCATCACGTAGACCTCGATGCCGTTCTCCATCAGTTTGTTGTACAGCTCTTGCTGGCCGGTGAAGATTTTCGGCGGGTTGACGTCGAGCTTCTTGACCACGTCGCCTTCGTAGTAAGTGGCCGGCACCGGTTTGCCGGATGCCATCAGCTCGTCGACATAGCCCTTGAGTTCCTTGAGCGTGAAGCCGGAGAACACTTGGGCCACCCATGGGTAGCAAACCATGTCGTCAACTTCACAGAGGCGGTAGTAGTAGCTGAACAGGCTTTCCTTGTGGTCGGCGGTGTCTTTGAACGGCATCAGTTTCAGGGAAGGATCGAGCTTGTCGCGGGTGATCAGGCCCTTGTTCTCCATGAACGGCAGCAACGACTCTTCGAGGTCGTAACGGTAACTGGTGTTGTCCATGTCGAACACCGCGTAGTTACCTTTGTTGGCGTTGGCCGCGATCATCGCATCCAGTGCCTTGGCCTGATCGGCGGGCCAGTGCTTCAGATCCGTGGCGAGTACCTGACCGGCGAGGCCCAGGCAAAGTGCGGCGACCAATAATTTCGGTGCGAACTTCATCGGCATGCTTCCCTGATTGAAAGACATCGACGCTAACAAATAACGGTGACAGTCCTCGTCTGTCAGCGACCGCGAACGTACCCATTGCGCCAAGTGCATCCCCGAGAGCGACGCCGGCTTATTCCAAAAACGACAGTTACCAGATGTTTTTGGTATTAATTCATTAGATATCAAGCTGTTAGGCTTGCCGGTTCGCAGCTGCCCCGGAAGGCAGTTGGCACATGTCTAATGGGAGTTCCAATGAATCTGCCGCTGATTCTCAATCTGCTGGTGTTCCTCGCCCTGCTCGTGGGCTTGGCGCAAACCCGTCACACCACGTGGAGCCTGGCGAAAAAAGTCCTGCTCGCGCTGGTACTCGGCGTGGTCTTCGGTGTTTCGCTGCACACCGTTTATGGTGCCGGCAACCCGGTGCTGAAAGCGTCGATCGGCTGGTTCGATCTGGTGGGCAACGGTTACGTGCAGTTACTGCAAATGATCGTGATCCCGCTGGTGTTCGCCTCAATCCTCAGCGCTGTGGCTCGCCTGCACAACGCATCATCGCTGGGCAAGATCAGCTTCCTGACCATTGGCACGCTGCTGTTCACCACCGCCATCGCAGCGCTGATCGGCATCGGCCTGACCAACCTGTTCGGCCTCACCGCCGAAGGCCTGGTAGCCGGCACGCAGGAAATGGCGCGCCTGCAAACCATCCAGACCGATTACGCGGGCAAGGTCGCCGACCTGAATGTGCCGCAACTGCTGCTGTCGTTCATCCCGCAAAACCCGTTCGCCGATCTGGCGCGGGCCAAGCCGACGTCGATCATCAGCGTGGTGATTTTCGCCGCATTCCTCGGTGTCGCGGCGCTGCAATTGCTCAAGGATGACGTAGAGAAAGGTCAGAAAGTGATCAACGCCATCGACACTCTGCAAGCCTGGGTGATGCGCCTGGTGCGTCTGGTGATGAAGCTGACCCCGTACGGCGTACTGGCGCTGATGACCAAAGTGGTCGCCGGTTCCAACCTGCAAGACATCATCAAGCTCGGCAGTTTTGTAGTGGTGTCGTACATCGGCCTGGGCCTGATGTTTGTAGTGCACGGTGTGCTGGTGTCGGCGGCGGGGATCAATCCGCTGCGCTTCTTCCGCAAGATCTGGCCGGTGCTGACGTTCGCGTTCACCAGCCGTTCGAGCGCTGCAACGATTCCGTTGAGCATCGAAGCGCAGACCAGCCGTCTGGGCATTCCACAATCCATCGCCAGTTTTGCAGCGTCGTTTGGCGCGACCATCGGCCAGAACGGTTGTGCGGGTCTGTACCCCGCGATGTTGGCCGTGATGGTGGCGCCGACCGTGGGCATCAATCCGCTGGACCCGCTGTGGATCGCGACGCTGGTGGCGATTGTCACGCTGAGTTCGGCCGGGGTGGCCGGGGTGGGTGGCGGTGCGACGTTTGCCGCGTTGATCGTGCTGCCGGCGATGGGCTTGCCGGTCTCATTGGTGGCGTTGCTGATTTCGGTCGAGCCGCTGATTGATATGGGGCGTACGGCGTTGAACGTCAGTGGGTCGATGACGGCGGGGGCAATTACCAGCCAGGTGATGCAGCAAACGGATAAAGCGTTGCTGGATGCCGATGAGCATTCGGAGTTGGCGCACGCTTGATCGGTGCCTGATAGACCGCTATCGCTGGCAAGCCAGCTCCCACAAGGTTCAGCGGTGTTCACACATGTTGTGTTTCACCGTGGTCCCTGTGGGAGCTGGCTTGCCAGCGATGCTTTTAAGCTTTTTCCCAGACTTCGAAGTTGTACGCCGGCTTGTCGCCTTCGGCCGGGTTCGGCACATTCGACACCAGTTTCCACTGGTTCAAATCAAACTCCGGAAACCACGCATCCCCTTCCGGACTCAGCGCCACGCGAGTCAGGTATAGCCGGTCAGCCTGCGCCAGCCCTTGCGCATACAACTGCGCCCCGCCAATCAGCATCAGCTCATCGACGCCCTGCTCCTTCGCCCATTCCTCAGCGCGAACGACGGCTGCTTCCAGCGACGGATAAACCTCCGCGCCTTCAAGCAGCAGATCCGCCTGCCGGCTGACCACGATGTTCAGGCGGCCCGGCAATGGCCGACCAAGGGAATCCCAGGTCTTGCGACCCATGATGATCGGCTTGCCGAGGGTAGTGGCCTTGAAGTATTTGAAGTCCCCCGGCAAGTGCCAGGGCATGCTGTTGTCGACGCCGATCACGCGGTTTTCACCGAGGGCTGCGATCAGGCTGAGGGGGAGTGATTTAGTCATGTCGGCGAGGATACCAGAGCCGCGCTTTCGCCGATAAGCGCCACAACGGTTATGCTCACAGCTCATTTAAGCGACGGGATGCCGCGTGACTGAACTGAATAACCTATGGCTGACAGAAACCATTCGCCTGCGCGAAGAACACGCAGGTCCCCTGGAAGATCTGGAAGCCAACCGACTGGCCCGCAGCGCGGGCGGCGATTTGCCGTCGCGCATTCAATGCCGTGCCTTGTGGCTGGCCGAGCGCGATGGTCTGAGCGCAGCGCTGAAACACTGGCTGCAAGGCGCACGCCTGGCGCTGATCGTCATGGCGGTGCTCGCTGTGGTCAGCGGCGCCGGTCTGGCTTTTGCCGCGATGGGCGACGGTCTGCACCCGGTCAATGTGTTCTGGGCGTTGGGCAGCCTGCTCGGGCTCAATCTGATTCTGTTGCTGAGCTGGATCGTAGGTCTGGTGTTTGCCGGTGAACACGGCGCCAGCCTCGGGCGCGTGTGGCTGTGGCTCAGTGAAAAACTCGCCCGGGATTCCAAAGCCGCACAACTGGCGCCGGCCCTGCTGCTGTTGCTGCAACGTCAGAAGCTCAATCGCTGGGCCATCGGCGTGCTGGTCAACAGCCTGTGGTTGCTGGCGATGGTCAGCGCACTGGTGATCCTGCTGACGTTGATGGCCACCCGGCGCTACGGCTTTGTCTGGGAAACCACCATCCTCAGCGCCGATACTTTTATTGCCGTGACCCAAGCCCTCGGAGCGCTGCCGGCCCTGCTCGGCTTCAGCGTGCCGACCGAGGAGATGATCCGCGCCAGTGGCGACGCCGCCCTCAACATCGAAAGCGCGCGCCAGGCCTGGGCCGCATGGCTGGTCGGCGTGTTGCTGGTGTACGGCGTGGTACCGCGCTTGTTGCTGGCGCTGTTGTGCCTGTGGCGCTGGAAATCCGGGCAAGCGGCGCTGCGCCTGGATTTGAACCTGCCCGGCTACGCGCAACTGCGTGAACGGTTGATGCCCACCAGCGAACGTCTCGGCATCAGCGATGCGGCGCCGGAACAACTGCATCGGGTCGAAAGCGGCGTCAGTGAACAACAAAGCGATGGTGCGTTGCTGGTCGCCATCGAACTGGACGACGACCGCCCATGGCCACCGCCATTGCCAAACAACGTGAGCAACGCCGGCATCCTCGACAGCCGCGAATCACGGCACAAACTTCTCGAACAGTTGAGCCGCTTTCCCCCGGCGCGATTAGCGATTGCTTGCGATCCACGGCGCTCGCCGGATCGCGGCAGCCTGGCGCTGATTGCCGAACTGGCCCGCAGCGCCAGCGCCACCCGCGTGTGGTTGCTGCAAGCACCGCCCGGCGAAGCGCTGGATGCCGAACGCCTTGGCGACTGGCATGCGGCGTTGCAACAACTGGAGCTGCCCTTCGCCGATTGCGCACCGATGAACTGGCTGGAGACGGGTCATGACTGACACCAGCAAGCAGCCCCTGAAGCTCGCCGTCGTCGGCCACACCAACGTCGGCAAAACCTCGCTGTTGCGCACGCTGACCCGCGATGTCGGTTTCGGCGAAGTGTCGCACCGCCCCAGCACCACGCGGCATGTCGAAGGTGCGCGGTTGTCGGTGGATGGCGAGCCGCTGCTCGACCTCTACGATACGCCCGGGCTGGAAGACGCCATTGCCCTGCTCGACTACCTAGAACACCTGGAACGGCCCGGCGAAAGACTGGACGGCCCGGCGCGCCTGGCCCGCTTCCTCGATGGCAGCGAAGCCCGCCAGCGTTTCGAACAGGAGGCCAAGGTGCTGCGCCAGCTGCTGGCCTCGGATGCCGGCCTCTATGTGATCGACGCTCGGGAACCGGTGTTGGCCAAGTACCGCGATGAGCTGGAAGTGCTGGCCAGTTGCGGCAAACCGCTGCTGCCGGTGCTGAACTTCGTCAGCAGCGCCAGCCATCGTGAACCGGCGTGGCGTGAAGCGCTGGCGCGGCTGGGCCTGCATGCGCTGGTGCGCTTCGACAGCGTCGCGCCGCCGGAGGATGGCGAACGCCGACTCTATGAAAGCCTCGCCCTGCTGCTGGAGTCCGCGCGGCCGCAACTGGAGCGTTTGATCGCCGATCAGCACGCTCAACGCCTGGCACGCGAGCAAAGTGCCACGCGATTGATTGCCGAGTTATTGATCGATTGTGCGGCTTGCCGGCGCAGTGTGGTCGCCGATGCCGAGCAGGAACAACAAGCCATCAGTGAATTGCGCAAAGCCGTGCGTCAACGGGAACAGCGCTGCGTCGAGTCGCTGCTCAAGCTCTACGCCTTCCGTCCGCAGGACGCCGCTGCCAGTGATCTGCCGCTGCTGGATGGCCGTTGGGGCGACGATTTGTTCAATCCCGAAACCCTCAAGCAACTGGGCGTACGGGTCGGTGGCGGTATCGCTGCCGGCGCCGCTGCCGGCGCCGGGGTCGATTTGCTGGTAGGCGGTATCACCCTCGGCGCGGCGGCGCTGGCCGGAGCCATCGCCGGCGGCGCCCTGCAAACCGCGCGCAGTTATGGCAGCCGCTTGCTGGGCAAGCTCAAGGGCCAGCGTGAATTGACTGTCGATGACAACGTGTTGCGCCTGCTGGCGTTGCGTCAACGGCAATTGCTGCAAGCGCTGAATGCCCGTGGGCATGCGGCGATGGACAGCATCCAGGTGGCCACGCCCCAAGATAAAACCTGGCGCGAAGGCAAGCTGCCCGAGGCCCTGAATAAAGCGCGGGCGCATCCGCAGTGGTCGTCGCTGAACCCTCAGGCGAAGGTGAATCAGGCAGAGCGGCAGGAGCAGGTTGAGGTGTTGGCTCAGCAGCTGTAGAGGCATGCCTGGACTGACGCCATCGCGATGGCCGTGATGCGGTTTCAAACGTTGATCACAGCCAATCCAACTTCAGGTATTCGCGGACCAACGCATTGACCCGCGTCCGATCCGTGCGATTGGCACGTCCGTCGTTGTCCACATCGGAGCACAGTACAATCTCGAAGGCGTCATCGTTGTCGAGGTCATGAACAGCTGCCTTGTAGGCAACGTTAGGGCCTTCATGGAAATGCAGGTGCACCGAGTCCGGCGTTCCGTCGGCGGTGGGGTTTAGCGTGAACAGGCGCAGATGCCGTTCCTCACCTTCACCGTCGTTGAACCACCGGCACTTGAAGTAGTGAGCGCCAAAGGTTTTCAGCCGCAGAACTTCGTCGTCCGTCGCGTCACGCAGCCACTGTTCATCTTCAAAAAAATGGAACCGCAGCGTGTCGGCGGCCCCATTCTCACTTCGATCCTGTGCAACCACTTTCAAAAAACGCATCCATTCGCCTCCTCGGGAAAAGCTCAGCTTGAACTCTGCCAACAAGGCAAACCATGCGTGTTTTCTCCATCTACCGTCAGACGCTTCAGCAGACCTCGCGGGACAGGACGGTGACCGCCTTACGCTTCAACACCTCAAGATCGATCACCGGCACGTGCATCTCCTTGGCCAGCTCATCCCACTGCCGCATGCGCAAACTGACCTCGCACAACGGGTCCTGCTCGAACGCGTCAGCTTCGGCTTCGCTCATTACGCCGCCCTGATACTCCAGCGTGCGCCGGCTGGCTTCACTCAAGCGCTCGTAGTACCCGGATTCCCGCAGCGTCAGATAACGCTTGGCCTGAACGTGATATTCCACCAGCCGCGCCAGGCGTTCGCTGAAACCCGCGCGACGCAGAAAGTCCGCGCCAAGCCGCTCATGACTGACCACACCGAAGCCGCCCATGTTCTCGGCACTCTCGGCACAGATGTGCCCGATGTCGTGAAAAAACGCGGCGAGTACCACTTCGTCATCGAAGCCTTCAGCCATGGCCAATTGTGCAGTCTGGGACATGTGCTCGATCTGCGACACCGGTTCGCCGATGTAGTCGCTGGCGCCAAAGCGTTCGTACAGGGCGAATACCTCGGCGATCACTTGTTCGTTGCGGCCCATCGAAAATCCCCCAATCAGTGAAATTTGTGGTGAAGGGTAGACCGCTATCGCTGGCAAGCCAGCTCCCACAGGGCTCACTGGTGTTCACACATTTTGCGTTTAACCTCGTCCATTGTGGGAGCTGGCTTGCCAGCGATGAGGCCCTGTCAGCCAATGAAGGTCTTACTTGGCCGCCACTTTCTCGGACTTGCCGTCATAGCGCTTGCGCCATTCGGTCAGGATCTCGTCGCGGTTCTTCGACGCCCAGGCAAAGTCGTTCTTGATCAAACGCTGCTCATAGTCCGCCGGCAACTCGGTTTGCGGCTTGGCAATGCCAGGCTGCGCAAGCACAGCGAAGTTTTCTTTGTAGAGCTCCATCGCCTCAGGGCTGGCGGAGAAGTCAGCCAGTTTCTTCGCCGCGTCTTCGTGCTGGGTGCCTTTGATCACAGCCGTTGCTTCAATCTCCCAGCCCAGGCCTTCCTTCGGCAGGATGATGTCCAGCGGTGCGCCCTGGCGTTTCAGCTGAACGGCCGGGTATTCGAAAGAAATACCAATCGGGAATTCGCCAGCCGCCGCCAGTTTGCAAGGCTTGGAGCCGGAGTGAACGTACTGACCGATGTTCTGGTGCAAGCCGTCCATATACGCCCAGCCCTGTTTCTCGCCGAAGGTTTGCAGCCAGGCGCTGACGTCGAGGAAACCGGTGCCGGACGACGCCGGGTTCGGCATGACGATCTTGCCTTTGTACTCAGGCTTGGTCAGGTCTTGCCAGCTCACGGGTTTGCTCAGGCCTTGCTTCTCGGCTTCGACGGTGTTGAAGCAAATGGTCGCAGCCCAAACGTCCATGCCGACCCAGGCTGGCGGGTTGGCGGCGTCGCGGTAGTTAGCGCCGATCTTGCCCAGGTCCTTCGGTGCGTAGCTTTGCAGCATGCCTTGCTGATCGAGGATCGCCAGGCTGGACGCCGCCAGGCCCCACACGGCGTCAGCCTGCGGACGGGCTTTTTCGGCCAGCAGTTTGGCCGTGATGATCCCGGTGGAATCACGCACCCACTTGATCTCGACGTCCGGGTTGGCTTTTTCGAAAGCCTCTTTGTAGGTCTTCAGTTGTTCGGCTTCGAGGGCGGTGTACACCGTCAACTCGGTTTTCGCCGCGAAGGCGTTCAGGCTGAAAGCGGTGAGGACAGCAGCGGCCAGGGCCATAGGCTTGAACATGATCTTTTCCTGTTTTTTGAGTTGAGGGGTTGTGCGGTTTCAATGACCGGGCGCGGTCTGCCGCCAGGCCTGTGAGCGGCGCAGCAAACCGCGCGAGGCCCAGGCCAGCAGCAGGGACACGCCCGCCGAGGTGAACAGAATCAGGGTCGACATCGCCGCCGCGCCGCCAACGTTGCCGGCGTCATCCATGTTCAACACCGCCACCGCCGCGAGGATGGTGTCGGGGCTGTAGAGAAAGATCGCCGCCGAAACGGTGGTCATGGCCGAGACGAACAGGTAACGCACGATGTCCAGCAGCGCCGGCAGGCAAATCGGCACGGTGACGCGCAAGTAGTGGCGGTACAGCGGCGCCTTGAGCGACAGCGTAGCGGCTTCGAACTCGGCGTCGAGTTGGCGCAGCGCAGTGGTGGCGGTCATTTGCGCAGTGGTCAAATAGTGCGCAATGGTGCAGACCACCAGCAGGGTCATGGTCCCGTAGAGCACATGCAGCGGGTTGCCGGTGAGGTTGAAGAAGAAGACGTAACCCAGGCCCAGCACCAGACCCGGCACCGCCATCGGCACGAAACTGAGCATGCGCAGCGTCAGATTCAAGCCGCGCTGGCCCTTGGTTTTTTCCATCAGATAAGCGCCGGTGAAAATCAGCACACTGCCGATCAGCGCCGTGCACAACGCCATCTTCACGCTGTTGCCGTAGGCCAGCCAGCCACCGCCGGCGGTGTCGTTGAACTGGTAATGGTTGAGCGACAGCGACAGGTTGTACGGCCAGAATTTCACCAGGGACGAGAATACCGCCATCCCGAACACCATCAGCAAGGTGGCGCAAATCAGCAGCACGATGGTCAGGTAGCAGCCGTCGCGCAGCTTCGACGGCAACGGCTTGAACACTTGGGCCCGCCCACTCATGGAATCGCCATGACGGCGACGCAGCCAGCCATCGACCCCGAAGCTGAACAGCGCCGGCAGCAGCAACACCATGCCGATCAACGCACCGCGACCGAACTGTTGCTGGCCGACCACCGCTTTGTAGGCTTCCAGCGCCAGCACTTGGTAGTCGCCACCGACCACCACGGGCACACCAAAGTCGGTGATGGTCAGGGTGAACACCAGACAGAACGCAGCGAAAACAGCCTGACGGGTCGCCGGCCAGGTGATGCTGCGAAACGCCTTGGCCGGACTCGCGCCCATGCTGGAAGCCGCATCGAACAGACGCGCATCCGCCAGGGACAATGCCGACAGCAAGATCATCAAGGCGTGTGGGAAGGTGTAGATCACCTCACCGAGCACAATGCCCCAGAAACCATAGATGTTGTCCGAAAGCAGGCCGCGCAACAGGCCCTGATTGCCGAACAGGTAAACCAGTGCAATCCCCGGCAACATCGATGGCGCCATCAGTGGCAGCAGCGAGATGCCACGCCAAATGCCTTTACCGGGAATCAACGTGCGTTGCAGTGCGTAGGCAAACAGGTAGGCCAGCGGTACGACGATGGCCGCGACGCTGAGGGAAACCTTCAGGCTGTTACCCAGCAACCAGTGGAAGTTCTCGCTGCTCACCAACTCTTTCGCAGCGAGCCAACCACCACCCTGCCCGGCCTCAGCGCTGAAGCCACGCCAGAAAATCGCCAGCAACGGCATTAACACGGCAACGCCGAGCAACACCAGCAAGAGGACTTTGCCGCCGACCACGAAGATCCGATCACCAATCTCGGCGCGGGAAACCTGCCGAGCCTGCTTGTGCGGTATCGGCAGCGCGATGTTCGCGCTCATCAGGCAAACACCTGCAGGCTGCGCGGCGGCAAGGCGACCATGATCTGCTGCGCGCCAAGGCGCGGCATGGCTTCCGGTGCCAGTTCGGCCAACAAGGCGTGACCTGGCAGGTGATCGAGTTCGAAGCTCATGCGGCAGCGGTTGCCGAGGAAGGTGATTTCGCGAACCTTGGCCGGGAACAGGTTTTCCTCGTGCACCACAGGATTGACGTTGATCGCTTCAGGGCGGCAGAACAGCCGGCCCGAAGCGGTCTTGGCGCTGCCATCGGCCAGGCGCACGTTCATCCCGCCGACCTGGGCGTGGCTGTCGCTGCTGCGCTGGAAGGGCAGCCAGTTCCCCTGGCCGACAAACTCCGCCACGAACGGCGTGGCCGGGCGGTTGTAGATTTCCTGCGGCGTGGCGTACTGCTCGACCTTGCCGTTGTTCATCACGGCGATGCGGTCGGCCATCAGCATGGCCTCGTCCTGATTGTGGGTGACCATCAGGGTGGTGATGCCGAGGCTGCGTTGCAGTTGACGCAGTTCAGTGCACAGATGCTCGCGGACACGAGCGTCGAGGGCCGACATCGGTTCGTCGAGCAACAACAGCGAGGGGGCCGGTGCCAACGCGCGGGCCAGTGCAACCCGCTGCTGCTGGCCGCCGGACAACTGGCCCGGGTACTTTTTCTCGCTGCCGCTCAGGCCGACCAGTTCCAGCATCTGCCCGACCCGCTGACGCACTTGATCGCGGCCACTGCCGGCCAGGCCGTAGGCAATGTTCGCTTCGACGGTGAGATTGGGAAACAGCGCGTAGGACTGAAACAGAATGCCGTAGTCCCGCGCCTGCGGGGCCAAGTGGGAAACGTCCCGGTCCCCCAGGAACAACTCGCCGCTGTCCTGTTTTTCCAGGCCAGCGATGCAACGCAGCAACGTGGTTTTGCCGCAGCCCGACGGGCCGAGCAGGCACACCAGCTCGCCAGCCGCCACATCAAGGGAAACGTTGTCCAGCGCAGTGAACGCCCCAAAGCGTTTCTGCACGCCGCGCACCTTCATCGGCGCGCCGGGGTTGGTCAGGGCAGTTGCGATCGAATTGTTCATGGACGGACCTCATCTGGCAGATGAAGCCATCCTAGGGTTGTAATGAGTCCGTCATATGGCAGTAAGGCAAAAACTGCCGATAGTGGTATTCAAGGATTTGCGTTGCCCGCGAAAAAGATCGCAGCCTTCGGCAGCGCCTACATTGGCATGGTGTTCACTTGTAGGAGCTGCCAAAGGCTGCGATCTTTTGATCTTCAAGCCGGAGACATCTCCTGCGCCAACCCCAGGAACGCCGCCGGCAGCCGCGCGTTCTTGCGCTCTTTGAGGCAATACAGATACTCCGGCAGCAACGGCGCATTCTCGATGGTCAGCACCCGCAGCTGCGGATCGTGCGGCACTTCCTGACGCGCAATGAGGCTGATGCCAATGTTGCGCAGCACCGCTTCGCGGATCGACTCGCGACTGCCGATCTCCAGCAACGGACCGAAACTCACCCCAGCGCTGGCCAGCAGTTCTTCGGTCAAACGTCGGGTGGTCGAGCCCGATTCGCGCATCAACAAGGTATGCCCGGCGAGCGCGCTCAACGGCACATGATCATGCACAGCCAGCGGATGGTTGCGATGCACCGCCAGCACCAGCGGATCGCTGCCAAGCACCCGGCGGATCAGCCGGGCATCATCGAGTAGCTGCGAGGACGCCGCGACATCCACGCGGTACTCCTCCAGCGCTTCGAGCACTTGCTGGGAGTTGCCGATTTCCACCGACACCTCAACCTGCGGCAGACGCTCGCGAAAGGTTTTTACCAGGTCGAGAATGTAATACGGCGCCGTCGCGGCAATGCGCAATGTGCCTTGGACCTGACCGCTGTTACGCAGAAAAAACTCGATGTCGGCTTCCTGCTGCATCAGCGCCTTTACCATCGGCAACAGCCGCGCCCCTTCATCACTGACATTAAGACGCCGACCGCCACGGTAAAACAGCTCCACCGAATACTGGCTTTCGAGGTTGCGGATCTGGGTCGTCACCGTCGGCTGGCTCAGGCCAAGCTTCTTGGCAGCCTGGGTAATGCTGCCCAGGCGGGCCACCATGTAAAACGCCTTCAGCTCGGCACTCAGCACAACCGTCCCTCATCCTTACTTGCGCAAAAGGCGCAAACCGTTGAACACCACCAGCAAACTCACGCCCATGTCGGCGAACACCGCCATCCACATGGTAGCGAGCCCGGCGAAGGTTACCCCAAGAAAGATCGCCTTGATGACCAATGCCAAGGCAATGTTCTGCTTGAGAATGCTCGACGTCTGGCGCGACAGGCGAATGAATGCCGGGATTTTGCGCAGATCGTCGTCCATCAAGGCGACATCGGCAGTTTCAATGGCGGTGTCGGTGCCGGCGGCGGCCATGGCGAAACCGATTTCGGAACGGGCCAGCGCCGGCGCATCGTTGATGCCGTCACCGACCATCCCGACGATATGCCCCTTCGCATACAGGGCTTCAATGGCCTGCAATTTGTCGGTGGGCAACAAATCGCCCTTGGCTTCGTCGATCCCGACTTGCGCGGCAATCGCTTGGGCGGTGTGAACGTTATCGCCGGTGAGCATCAGGGTCTTGATGCCCAACTCGTGCAACTGCTGGATCGCTTCGCGGCTGGACTCTTTTACTGTGTCCGCCACGGCGAACAGCGCCAGCGGACCGGACGAGTCGAGCAGCAGCACCACTGACTTGCCTTGTTTCTCCAGGGCAAACAGCTTCTCTTCCAGCGCCGGCGAGCACAGACCCAGCTCTTCAACCAGACGATGGTTGCCCAGATGGTAGAGCTGCCCGTTGATTTCGCCGCGCACTCCGCGCCCGCCAAGGGCTTCGAAGTTATCCACAGCGAGTGGTGCGTATTGTTTATCCACAGCCGCAAGGGCGATGGCCAGCGATACCGGGTGATCCGAACGCCCGGCTAGCGCCGCGGCAATCGCCGGGGCTGAGGCATCGGCGGTGGGGTCCAGCGACAGGTAATCGGTCTGTACCGGTTTGCCGTGGGTGATCGTCCCGGTTTTATCCAGCGCCAGGTAATCGAGCTTATAGCCGCCTTCCAGATAGACGCCGCCCTTCACCAGAATCCCTTTGCGTGCCGCCGCGGCCAGGCCGCTGACGATGGTCACCGGCGTGGAAATCACCAAGGCACAAGGGCAGGCGACGACCAGCAACACCAAGGCGCGGTAGATCCAGTCAAACCACAGCGCATTCATGAACAACGGCGGGATGACGGCGACGGCCAACGCCAGGATGAATACCGCCGGCGTGTAGATTGTCGAGAAACTGTCGACAAAGCGCTGGGTCGGTGCCCGTGCGCCCTGGGCTTGCTCGACCGCGTGGATGATCCGCGCCAGGGTCGAATTGTTGGCTGCCGCTGTCACCGCGTACTCCAGCGAACCGGCCTGATTGATGGTGCCGGCGAACACCTTGTCACCCATGGTTTTTTCCACGGGCAGGCTTTCGCCGGTGATCGGCGCCTGATCGATGGTCGAGTTACCCGCCAACACTTCACCATCCAGGGCAATGCGCTCACCGGGGCGAACGCGCACCCGGGCACCGAGCTCGATGGCCTTCACGTCCTGCGTGACCCAGCTGCCATCAGCCTGCAACACCGTCGCTTGTTCCGGCGACATCTGCATCAAGCCACTGATGGCGTTGCGTGCACGATCGAGCGATTTGGCTTCGATCAACTCCGCGACGGTGAACAGGAACATCACCATGGCCGCTTCCGGCCACTGGCCGATCAGAATCGCACCGGTCACCGCAATGCTCATCAGGGCATTGATATTCAGGTTGCGGTTTTTCAGGGCGATCCAGCCCTTTTTATAAGTGCCAAGGCCACCGCTGAGAATCGACACCAGTGCGATCACCGCCACCACCCAGTTCGGCGCAGCGCTGGTGAAGTGAATCACTTCGGCCACCAACGCACCGACGCCGGAAAGCGCCAGTGGCCACCATGGTTTTTTCTCGGGAGCGGACGCCGGTGCTTCAGCGCCCTGCTCCAGCGGCTCGGCCTGCATGCCGAGGGATTTGATGGCCTCGATGATCGGCGCCGTGCCCGGCAGGTTGTGGGTCACGCCCAGCACACGGTTGATCAGATTGAACTCCAGCTGCTGCACACCGGTCAGTTTGCTTAGTTTGTTCTGAATCAGCGTTTGCTCAGTCGGACAATCCATTGCCTCAATACGGAAAAGGCTCACCCGCGCATCGGCACTCGGTGCTTCGCTCAATTGGACCAGCGCCGGCGTTGCCGCCTTCGACGAACAGCAGGCATCACCATGACCCGCATGTACGTGTTTCGTCACGGGTTTGAGCTTGCTGCTGCAGCAAGCGTCGTCGGATTTGTGGGTGTGCAGGGAATCGCTCATTGGTCGCGTCCATAAGAGTACCTGTTGCCAAGTAAAGACCCTGTAGCCACTATAGGGTCAAGCACCCTTTTGGAGATTATCGTCATGAAGATCGGAGAACTGGCGAAACTCACCGATTGCGCCGTAGAAACCATCCGATACTACGAGCGCGAAAACCTGCTGCCGGAGCCAGCCCGCAGCGACGGCAACTACCGCGTCTACACCCAGGCCCACGCCGAACGCCTGACCTTCATCCGCAATTGCCGCACCCTGGACATGACCCTCGAAGAAATCCGCAGCCTGCTGGCGCTTCGTGACAGCCCGCAGGACCAATGCGAAAACGTCAATGCGCTGATCGACGAGCACATCCACCACGTGAAAGCGCGGATCGACGGGTTACTGGCCTTGCAGGCGCAACTGCTCGACCTGCGCCAACGCTGTGGCGAAGGGCCGGATGTCGATCAATGCGGGATTTTGCAGCGCTTGGAAGTGAGTGGCGGGGTTGTGGCGACGGAGGTTGAGCATTCACATGTCGGGAGAAGTCACGGCCACTGACCCCACCGCAGAAACCAATGTGGGAGCCAGCCTGCTGGCGATAGCGGTTTTTCAGTCACATCATTGTTGGATGTGCCGTCGCTATCGCTAGCAGGCTAGCTCCCACAGGGTATTGCGTGCAGATTGTCACACCGCCATCGGCGCGGTCATGGGTGCATGGTGTTCGTAGCCTTCCAGCGAGAAGTCGCTCGGCTCAACCAGTTCCAGCCATTCCGGCTGATACACCCCAGTCTTGGCAAATTCCGGTACGCGATCTGAAATCTTCAGTTTCGGCATCGGGAACGGCTCGCGCTTGAGCTGTTCGTTGAGCATGTCCAGGTGGTTTTCGTAGACATGGGCGTCACCGATGAAATAGGTGAACCAGCGCGGCGTGTAGCCGGTCAGGCGACCGATCAGGCTCAGCAGTGCGGCGCCTTCGGTGAGGTTGAACGGCGTGCCCAGGCCCAGGTCGTTGGAACGGATGTAGAGGGTCAGGGAGATTTCCTTGGTTTCGACATTCGGGTGGAACTGGTACAACAAATGGCACGGCGGCAGGGCCATTTCATCAAGCTGAGCGCAGTTCCAGCCGTGGAACAGGATGCGGCGGCTGCCCGGGTCCTTGATGATGGTGTCGATGCACTGGCGAACCTGGTCGATGGCTTTGTACAGCACCACGTAGGCCTGGCCGTTTTCTTCACCTTCGGCGATCTGGCGGTAGCCTTGCTTCAGGGTTTGCTCGATGGCGGCCGGGTTGCTGAGCGGGATCTGCTTGTACGCCGGCCATTTGCGCCATTGCACACCGTAGATTTCACCGAGATCGTCTTCACCCTGGCGGAACGGGTTAGCCAGCCACTGGGCGTTTTCGTTGGCATTCTGGTCCCAGACCTTGCAGCCCAAGGCACGGAATTCGGCCGCGTTGTTCACGCCGCGCAGAAATCCGCACATCTCGCCGATGGCCGATTTGAACGCCATTTTGCGCGTGGTGATCGCCGGGAAACCTTCCTGCAGGTCATACCGCAGCATCGCGCCGGGAAAGCTGATGGTGTTTACGCCGGTGCGGTTGGCTTGCTTGGTGCCATTCTTGATGACGTGGGCGACCAGTTCGAGATATTGCTTCATGAGTTACCTGTGTCCTTGAACCCGCAGCCATCGCTGCGGGGTTCGAATTTTATACAGCTGCCGCTGGAGTCGCCGGGGCGCGGTGATACGCCAGCCAGATCAGGAACAGCCCGCCGAGGATCATCGGCACGCACAGCACCTGACCCATGGTCAGCCAGTTCCAGGCCAGATAGCCCAGTTGTGCGTCCGGCACGCGGACGAATTCGACGATGAAGCGGAAGATGCCGTAGAAGAGCGCGAACATCCCCGATACCGCCATGGTTGGCCGCGGCTTGCGCGAGAACAGCCAGAGGATCAGGAACAGCGCCACGCCTTCGAGGGCGAACTGATACAACTGCGACGGATGACGCGCCAGTTGCGCCGGGTCTGTCGGGAAGACCATCGCCCACGGAACGTCGGTCGCCTTGCCCCACAACTCGGCATTGATGAAGTTGCCGATGCGCCCCGCACCCAGGCCGATCGGCACCATCGGTGCAACGAAATCCATCAGCTGGAAGAACGACTTGTTGTTCTTCTTTCCGAACCACAAGGCTGCCAGCATCACGCCGATGAAACCACCGTGGAACGACATGCCACCCTTCCACACCTCAAAGATCAGCAGCGGGTTGGCGATATAGGCGCTCAGATCGTAGAACAACACGTAACCCAGGCGACCACCGACAATCACCCCCATCGACATCCAGAACACCATGTCGGAGAGTTTCTCCTTGGTCCAGGTCGGGTCGAAGCGGTTCAACCGGCGGGACGCCAGCAGCCAGGCGCCGCCGATGCCGATCAGGTACATCAGACCGTACCAGTGGATTTTCAGCGGACCGATGGCCAGGGCCACCGGGTCGATCTGCGGGTAAGGCAGCATTGCGACTCCTCATGAGTTCAAATCAATTCCCGGGCGACGCTGCCACCTCAGGATTAAGCCAGGATTGTGCCGCACGTCAGAGCAGGAAACTGAGGCCAACGCAGAACAGCAAAGCGGCAAACAGCCTTTTCAGCAACTTTGGCGACAGCCTGTGGGCCAGTCGCGCGCCGAGGCGGGCAAAAACCATGCTGGTCAGGGCAATGCCCAGCAGCGCCGGTAAATAAATAAAACCGAGACTATGGGCCGGTAACAACGGATCGTGCCAGCCCAGAATCATGAAACTTAATGCACTTGCCAAAGCGATAGGCAGGCCGCAGGCCGACGACGTGGCCACGGCCTGCTGCATCGGTACGCTGCGCCAGGTCAAGAACGGCACGGTCAACGAGCCGCCGCCGATGCCGAAAATCGCTGAAGCCCAACCGATCACACTGCCGGCCACGGTCAGACCGAACTTACCCGGCACCGTTCGGCTGGCCTTGGGTTTGACGTCCAGCGCCAGTTGCACGGCAATCACCAGGGCAAACACACCGATGATCTTTTGCAGGTTAGGCCCGGAGATCGCCTCGGCGGTCAGTGCCCCGAAACCGGCACCGATCAGGATACCGACCGTCATCCAGACGAAAATCGGCCAGCGCACGGCGCCGCGGCGGTGATGCTCGCGCACCGCATTGACCGACGTGAAAATGATCGTGGCCAGCGATGTCCCCACGGCGAGGTGGGTCAGGATCGACGCGTCGAAACCTTGCAAGGTAAAGCTGAACACCAGCACCGGAACAATGATGATGCCGCCGCCCACGCCGAACAACCCGGCCAACACCCCGGCACAGGCGCCGAGCGCCAGATAGAGCAGAAATTCCATGTTGCTTCCCCACCCAACCCCAAAACCGGAGCGGCATGGTAACGGATGCATGGCATCGGGCTCCACTGGATGGCGATGGATACCCGCACGTTGACTGCGTAGAGTGGGCAAAAAAACACACAAGGATCACCTTATGTGCCTGATTGTCTTTGCCTGGCGACCGGACCATGCCCAGCCGCTGATCGTCGCAGCCAACCGCGACGAGTTCTATGCCCGCCCGAGCCTGCCGCTGGCATCATGGCCCGAAGCACCGCACGTCCATGCCGGGCGCGACCTTGAGGCAGGCGGCACTTGGCTCGGTGTCGGTGCCCACGGGCGCTTTGCAGCGCTGACCAATATTCGCGACCCCCACCGGCCGCCAGGTCGAAAGTCCCGGGGCGAACTGGTGGCGCAGTTTCTCACCGGTGCCGTTTCAATTGATGACTATTTGCCCGACATTGTCGCGCGTTCGCCGGAATATGGCGGGTTTAACCTACTGGTTGGCAACAAAAATGAACTGTGGCACTTCAATGCCCGGGAATCGGAAGCGGTGATGCTGCCACCGGGGGTTTATGGGCTTTCGAACGCAGGGCTAGATACGCCGTGGCCGAAATTGCTCAAGGCCAGGGCTGCCTTGAGTGAAGTGCTGGACGATCCACAGCCTCAGGCGCTGCTGGCGCTACTGAGTGATCCGCAGACCGCGCCGTTTGCCGAATTGCCGGACACCGGCGTGGGATTGGCGACCGAGACGCTGTTGTCGAGCGTGTTCATTGCCAGCCAGAGTTATGGGACGCGGGCGAGTACAGCGCTGATTGTGCAGGCGGATGGCACGCGGCACATGGTCGAAAGGAGTTTCGGACCGTATGGCGGGCATCTTGGGGAAGTGGAAATCAAAATCTAAAGATCGCAGCCTGCGGCAGCGCCTACAGACGTATGCGTCATTCTGTAGGAGCCGCAGGCTGCGATCTTTTTAAAGGGGCTTGACCGCCGCCGGATTGATCATCCGCGCCAACCCAAGGTTTTTCAGCGCCAATTGCAGCGAGCTGTGGATAACTTGCGGGTTGTCGATGGTCATCAGCTCGGCGAGCAACTCTTTGGCCTTGCTCAGGTTGATCTGGCGCAGCATCCACTTCACTTTCGGCAGGTTGGTGGCGTTCATCGACAGGCTGTCGAAGCCCATCGCCATCAACAGCACTGCCGCCGCCGGATCACCGGCCATCTCGCCGCAGATACTCACTGGCTTGCCTTCGGCATGGGCGTCACGCACCACGTTCTGCAGGGCCTGGAGCACCGCCGGGTGCAGGTAGTCGTAGAGGTCGGCCACTCGCGGGTTGTTGCGGTCAACGGCCAACAGGTACTGGGTCAGGTCATTGGAACCAACCGAGAGGAAATCCACCTGCCGCGCCAGTTCCTTGGTTTGATAAACAGCGGCCGGAATCTCGATCATCACGCCAATTGGTGGCATCGGCACATCGGTGCCTTCATCGCGTACTTCACCCCAGGCCCGGTGGATCAGGTGCAAAGCTTCTTCGAGTTCGTGAGTGCCGGAGATCATGGGCAGCAGAATGCGCAAGTTGTTCAAGCCTTCGCTGGCCTTGAGCATCGCGCGGGTCTGCACCAGAAAGATTTCCGGGTGGTCGAGGGTGACGCGAATACCGCGCCAGCCGAGGAACGGGTTGTCTTCCTTGATCGGGAAGTACGACAGCGCCTTGTCGCCGCCGATGTCCAGGCTGCGCATGGTCACCGGTTGCGGGTGGAACGCGGCGAGTTGCTCGCGGTAGATCGCCAGTTGTTCCTTTTCGCTCGGGAAACGCTGGTTGATCATGAACGGCACTTCGGTGCGGTACAGACCAACGCCTTCGGCACCGCGCTTCTGCGCGCGCGCCACATCCGCGAGCAGGCCGGTGTTGACCCACAGTGGCATGCGGTGACCATCGACCGTGATACACGGCAGATCACGCAGCGCATCGAGGCCCAGGGCCAGCTGTTTCTCTTCTTCCACCACTTCGGCGAACTGCTTGCGCAGCACGTCGCTGGGGTTGGTGTAGACCTCGCCGCGATGACCGTCGACGATCATGCCGATGCCGTCGACCTTGGAATACGGCAGGTCGACCAGGCCCATCACCGTCGGAATGCCCATGGCCCGGGCCAGGATCGCGACGTGGGAGTTACCCGAACCCAGTACTGACACCAGACCCACCAACTTGTCTTCGGGCACCTCGCCGAGCATCGCCGGCGTCAGTTCCTCGCTGACCAGAATGGTGTTGTCGGGGTAGACCAGCGTTTGCTGGCGCTCTTCCTGCAAGTAGGCGAGCAACCGGCGACCGAGGTCTTTGACGTCCGACGCACGCTCACGCAGGTACGCATCGTCCATCAGTTCGAAACGGTTGACGTGATCGGTGACCACCTGACGCAAGGCGCCCTGCGCCCACTGACCGGTCTTGATCACGGTGGTGACTTCGCTGCCCAGCGCGGCATCGTCGAGCATCATCAGGTAGACGTCGAACAACGCCCGCTCTTCCGGGCGCAACTGGGTGGCGAGCTTGGCCGACAACGTACGCATGTCGGCGCGCACGCCTTCGATGGCGGTTTTGAACAGCCCAAGTTCAGCGTCGATGTCGGTGATGGTCTTGTCGGGGACCACGTCCAGATCGGCCGGTGGCAACATGACCACCGCGGTACCGACTGCCGCCCCCGGTGAGCCCGGCACGCCGACGAACTTGGCTTCCTGAATGCCCTTGCCCTGACGACCCAGGCCACGGATCGAGCCGGTGGCTTCAGCGTGGGCAATAACGCCGGCAAGCTGCGCGCTCATGGTCACGAGGAAGGCTTCTTCACCTTCGTCGAACTGGCGACGCTCTTTTTGCTGGATGACCAACACGCCGACGACGCGGCGGTGGTGAATGATCGGTGCACCGAGGAACGAGGCGTAACGCTCTTCACCGGTCTCGGCGAAATAGCGGTAGCGCGGGTGGTCCGCGGCGTTTTCGAGGTTCAGGGGTTCTTCACGCGTGCCGACCAGGCCGACCAGACCTTCATTGGGCGCCATGCTGACCTTGCCGATCGAGCGCTTGTTCAAGCCCTCGGTGGCCATCAGCACGAAACGGTTGGTCTCGGGATCAAGCAGGTAGACCGAGCAGACCTGGCTGCCCATGGCCTCTTTGACGCGCAACACAATAATCCCCAACGCCGCCTTGAGATCCTTGGCGGAGTTAACTTCCTGGACGATCTTGCGCAGCGTATTGAGCATGGCTCGGGGTCGAACTCCGTCGTCAGTCGCGCGCCAACAGGCGCGGGGCAAGCTCTTTTAGGGCGCGTCGATACACCTCGCGCTTGAATGTCACCACCTGGCCCAACGGATACCAATAGCTGACCCAGCGCCAGCCATCGAATTCCGGTTTACCGGTCAAATCCATCCGCACCCGCTGCTCGTTGGAGATCAGGCGCAGGAGAAACCATTTTTGTTTCTGGCCGATGCACAGCGGTTGGCTGTGGGTACGTACCAGACGTTGCGGCAAACGATAGCGCAACCAGCCCCGGGTGCAGGCGAGTATTTCAACATCTTCGCGCTCCAGGCCCACTTCTTCGTTCAGCTCGCGGTACAAGGCGTCTTCCGGCGTCTCCTGAGGGTTGATCCCACCTTGAGGAAACTGCCAGGCATCTTGATTGATTCGGCGAGCCCATAGCACCTGGCCGGCATCATTCGTGAGAATGATCCCGACATTAGGACGGAAACCATCGGGGTCGATCACGGCAACAACCTCGCAAACGCATGTCGCCGCATTGTTCCACAAAGGTTGTGAAGGCAGCAACGCGCCGGCCAACCTTATGTGCACTCTTGTGAAAAGTCCGTATTCTGGACACCTTTCTACAGACTTTTCAGCGAGTAACTGCAATGCGGCTGGCTTTATTCGACTTGGACAACACGCTTCTGGGCGGCGACAGCGACCACGCCTGGGGGGATTACCTGTGTGAACGCGGCTTCCTCGACCCCATCGCCTACAAGACTCGCAACGACGAGTTTTATCAGGACTACCTGGCGGGCAAGCTGGACAACGCCGCTTACCTGAACTTCTGCCTGGAGGTCCTCGGCCGCACCGAAATGGCCACGCTGGACCTGTGGCACAGCGACTATATGCGCGACTGCATCGAGCCGATCATGCTGCCCAAGGCCATCGAACTGCTGGCCAAGCACCGGGCCGCTGGCGACAAACTGGTGATCATCACCGCCACCAACCGCTTCGTCACCGGGCCGATTGCCGAGCGTCTGGGCGTCGAAACCCTGATCGCCACCGAGTGCGAAATGCAGGACGGTCGCTACACCGGGCGCAGCACCGACGTGCCGTGTTTCCGCGAAGGCAAGGTGACACGCTTAAACCGCTGGCTGGAAGAGACCGGGCACAATCTCGAGGACAGCTACTTCTATAGCGATTCGATGAATGATTTGCCGTTGCTGGAGCAGGTGGCGAATCCCGTGGCCGTCGATCCCGATCCGAACCTGCGGGCCGAAGCCGAGAAGCGCGGCTGGCCGGTAATCAGTCTGCGCGACTGAAGATCAAAAGATCGCAGCCTGCGGCAGCTCCTACAAGGGGAATGCGTTTTCCTGTAGGAGCTGCCGCAGGCTGCGATCTTTTCGGGTTAAACCGGTTTGGCGCCCATTAACCCGGCGATGGCGATAAAACACACGAAGCTGAACAACGCCAAGGTAAAGGTGAATTTGCCCACGCCACCCGGTGCCTTGCGCAGTTTGTTCAACCGCACCAGCAGCCAGAACCACGCCAATGCCGCCAAGGTGTACAGCACACTGGATGCCAGCAACCAGGTTTGCCCCAATGGCCAGCCCACCAGGTGCACCATCCACCAGCCGGTGAACGGCATGCTCAGCAACGCCAGCCCCATCAACAGCCAGATAAACACCCGCGGCCGCTGCAAGGTGCGGCTGCCCGCCGTCGCGTCGCCGTTACGTCGCGTGCGCCAGACCCAGATAGCCAGGCCCAGCGCACTCAGCAGCAACACCACCGTTGCCACCATGTGCGCCATTTTCAGGGCGGTTAACGTTTCCATGGTTCGATTTCCTTATGCCTTGCCCATCAGCGTAGCCGCTCAGCCCAGAAACAGCTGATAGGCCGGGTTGTCGCTTTCGTCCCAGTATGGGTAACCGATTTCTTCCAGCGCCGCCGGCACCAGATGACGCTCCTCGTGAGGCACTTGCAGGCCCGCGACCACACGACCATCGGCCGCGCCATGGTTGCGATAATGGAACATCGAGATGTTCCAGCGCCCGCCGAGCTTGTTGAGGAAGTTGAACAACGCGCCCGGACGCTCCGGGAATTCGAAACGCAGGATCACTTCATCAACGACATGTGCCGCGCGACCGCCGACCATGTGGCGGATGTGCAGCTTGGCCAGTTCGTTGTCGGTCAGGTCCAGTACCGGGAAACCTTGCTCGCTCAGGCTGGCGATCAATGCGCTGCGCGGGTCGTTTTCCGGGTGCGTCTGCACGCCGACAAAGATGTGCGCTTCGCTGCCGGTGTTGTAGCGGTAGTTGAATTCGGTGATCTGGCGCTTGCCGATGGCCTCGCAGAACGCCTTGAAGCTGCCCGGCTTCTCGGGGATCGTCACGGCGATGATCGCTTCGCGGCCCTCGCCCAGCTCCGCGCGCTCGGCGACGTGGCGCAGGCGGTCGAAGTTGACGTTGGCGCCGGAGTCGATGGCGACGAAGGTCTGCCCGCTGACGCCGCGTTGCTCGACATACTTTTTGATCCCCGCCACGCCCAAGGCGCCGGCAGGCTCGGTGATCGAACGGGTATCGTCGTAGATATCCTTGATCGCCGCGCAGATTTCGTCAGTGCTGACGGTGATCACTTCATCGACGTAGTCTTTGCAGATATCAAAGGTGTGCTGGCCGATCTGGGCCACCGCCACGCCGTCGGCAAAAATACCCACGGTCGGCAGCACCACGCGCTCGCCCGCGGCCATGGCCGCTTGCAGGCAGTTGGAGTCGTCCGGCTCGACGCCGATGACCTTGATGTCCGGACGCAGGTATTTCACGTACGCCGCGATACCGGCAATCAGGCCGCCACCGCCCACCGGGACGAAAATCGCGTCCAATGGCTGCGGGTGCTGGCGCAGAATCTCCATGGCCACCGTGCCCTGCCCGGCAATGGTGTGGGGATCGTCGTAAGGGTGAATGTAGACGTAGCCTTTTTCGTCGACCAGCTTCAGCGAGTAGGCCAGGGCTTCCGGGAAAGAATCACCGTGCAGCACCACTTTGCCGCCGCGCGAGCGCACGCCTTCGACCTTGATCTCGGGGGTGGTTTTGGGCATGACGATGGTCGCTTTCACGCCCAACACCTTGGCCGCCAGGGCCAGGCCTTGCGCATGGTTGCCCGCTGAAGCGGTGACCACACCGCGAGCACGCTCTTCATCGCTCAGCTGGGTCAGCTTGTTATAGGCGCCGCGAATCTTGAACGAGTACACCGGCTGCAAGTCTTCACGCTTGAGCCAGATATCGTTGCCCAACCGCTCGGATAGCTGGCGGGCAGACTGCAATGGGGTTTCTACGGCGACGTCGTAAACGCGCGAGGTGAGGATCTTTTTGACGTACTGTTCAAGCATCGGAAAGCATCACTGAGCGAGTTGGGCAGGACCACGGAGTCTAACCCGGCTTTTGGCCGGACGACCACACGAATACAGAGGTTTTAGACCGACATGGGGCTATAATGCCGGCCTTTCGTTCCCTCTTCGGCACCTCGGAGCCCGCATGACCCAGGATCAACTCAAACAGGCAGTGGCTCAGGCCGCCGTCGACTTCATCCTTCCGAAACTCGACGACAAGAGCATCGTCGGGGTCGGTACCGGCTCCACCGCCAACTGCTTTATCGACGCCCTGGCCCAGCACAAGGGTGCGTTCGATGGCGCGGTCGCCAGCTCCAAAGCCACCGCCGCGCGCCTCAAGGGCCACGGCATTCCGGTGTACGAACTGAACACTGTCAGCGACCTGGAGTTCTACGTCGACGGCGCCGATGAGAGCGACGAACACCTGAACCTGATCAAGGGCGGCGGCGCAGCCCTGACCCGCGAGAAGATTGTCGCGGCCGTGGCCAAGACCTTCATCTGCATCGCTGACGCCAGCAAGCTGGTGCCCGTCCTCGGCGCATTCCCGCTGCCGGTCGAAGTGATCCCGATGGCCCGCAGCCACGTGGCGCGCCAATTGGTGAAGCTGGGCGGCGACCCGGTCTACCGCGAAGGCGTACTGACCGACAACGGCAACATCATCCTCGACGTCTACAACCTGCAGATCACCAACCCGGTTGAGCTGGAGACGCAGATCAACGCGATCGTCGGCGTGGTGACTAATGGCTTGTTCGCGGCGCGTCCGGCGGACCTGCTGTTGTTGGGCACCAGTGAAGGTGTGAAGACCCTGCGCGCCCAGTAAGTAACACACGAAACCTGTGGGAGCGGGCTTGCCCGCAATGAGGCCATCACATTCAACAATGATGTTGACTGATAGATCGCCATCGCGGGCAAGCCCGCTCCCACAGGGTTATGCGTCAATGGTCAGGGTTGCGCTGGCTTTTTGAAGACGTAAAACAGATTTGGCTCGCTCACCAGGTACATCGTACCGTCGTCGTCCATGGCGATCCCTTCCGCTTGCGGCACCGTCTTTTGCAGCCCCTGACGCCCCTTGTTCAGCGACATGGTGCTCAGCGGTCGACCGTCCACATCCAGCTCCAGAATCAACCGCGACTCATCAGACAGCGCCATCAAGTGGCCGCTGCGCTCGTCGTATTGCAGGCTCGACAGATCGCGCACGAACATCCCGGCATCACGCTTGGGGTTGTTGACTACGTGCACCGCGTAGGATTTTTCCGGATTGAAGTGGGGAAAGCCGTGCACTTCATAGATCAGCATCGGGTCGCGCTCCTTGGCGACGAACAGACGCTTGCCTACTGAATCGTAAGCCAGCCCCTCAAAACCCTTGTTACCGGCCATGTGCACACCGAGGGTCATCTGTTCGGCGTCCGCCGAGTCGAGGAATTGCGTGTCTTGCTCCAGATGGATCTTGATCAACCGCTGCTCACGCTCGTCCGTGATGACATAGGTGTCGGCGCTGATGTATTCAACGGCTTCAGGATCACCAAACCCGATCAACGCAATGCGCCGCAGGATCCTGCCGTCGAGGGACAGCTCGATCAGCTCCGAGTTTTTATTGGTGACGGTGAACAGGCTTTTGCGCACCGGATCGTAGGTCAACGCCGAGACGTCATCGTCGAGCCCCTCGATGACCTGCGCCTCAATCACCACCTGATACTGATCAAGCGCAATTGACTGCGTGCTCAACGGCTGCCAGAGCGTGTGCAGGTTGAACCAGGTGCGCTCGAACAGGCGCAGGTACTGGCCGATCGCGATCAACGCGACCAATGCAATCACCGACAGGATGAGAATCAGGGGTTTGGGACGGGCAAATCGGCGCATTGGAGGCGAGCTCGGAATTAGATCAGGCGGATGAAATATCACGCCTGTCTGAATTGAAGCTTAATGGCCACTTGCCCGTTCTTACAAACGACTATCGAATTTCCTACAAAATAGTTTCAACGCTGTTTTTCAAAACGATAAAACAGGTTTGGCTCGCTCACGAAATACAGGTTGCCAGCCTCGTCCATGGTCACGCCCTCGGCGCGTGGGATGGTCTTCTTCAGGCCGTTGAAGCCGCGCAGCAGAGTCATGAAGCTGACCTGCTCGCCTTTTTCGTCCAGTTCGAGCAAGAGGTGCGAGTCAGCGGACAACACCAGGGTGTGGCCGGTCCGCGGATCGATGGCCAGAGCTGACAGATTGCGGATATCCAGCTCGTCGCTCGCCAGTGCCTGCTTGTCGCCGATCAGTTTCTGACCATCACTTTTCCACGTAAACAGTGCCGGCGGGCGCTCTTCTCCGAGCAACAGCTGCTGATTGCGCGAATCCCAGGTGACAGCTTCAAAGGCTTTGTTCTGATCCTTCGACGGCCCGAGGTCGTACTTCGGGAAATCGGCGATGTTCAGCTCGCGGGTATTGGCATCGAGCTTGACGATCGTAACCACATGATCGCGCTCATCGACGATGGCCAGGTGGCCGTTGCCCATCACCGTCACGCCCTCAGGATTGCTCCAGCCCACCAGCGCGATTTTGCGCAGCACATCACCCTGCAAGGTCAACTCGGCCAAAAACGGGTTTTTGCCCATCACCGAAAACAGGGTCTTGCTTTGAGGGTCGTAGTCAAGGTCCGAAGCCTCGTCCTTCTCCATGCCCACTAGCGGCTTGGCATCGATGACCACCTGATAGTCCGGCAGCCAGACGCTCTCTTGGCGCTCGACCGGGCTTTCAAAACGCTCTTGCAGCCAAAGCACCCCACGGTCGTCCCAATGCATGGCAAACGCGAGGCCATAAGCGGCGGCGATCACCAGCAAAAGCCAGGTATACCAACGCAAGGCAAAGCGTGAGCGGCGAGCGGTTTTCAGCGTGGGTAGCGGTTGGGTGGCCATCGAGGGAATGCATCCAGAAATTCAGGCTATGGGTAATAGCACAATTGGGATCGGCTCAGACGCCGAAAGCCCTGGAATTATCCAGACAAGATGTGAAAAAAACGGGAAATGGCGGGATAGCCCTTTTGCGAGCCATTACAAACCCCCTGTAGGAGCGAGCCTGCTCGCTCCTACAGGGGTTCACGGCGTCTGGACTAGCGAACGCTGCTGTTAAAGCTGCTGGCGCCCGGCAGTTCCAGGACAATTTCGTCGCCGACGTTCAGCGGACCAACGCCCACTGGCGTGCCGGTGAGAATCACATCACCGGCCTGCAGCGAGAAGCAGCCGGCCATGTGCTGGATCATCGGCACGATCGGGTTGAGCATCGCGCTGCTGTTGCCGTCCTGACGCACTTCGCCGTTGATGGTCAGGCGGATGCCGATGTCGGTCAGGTCAGCGAAGGTGCTGCCGGACACGAACGGGGCGATCACTGCGGCGCCATCGAACGATTTGGCGATTTCCCAAGGCAAGCCTTTGGATTTCAGCTCGGCCTGCTTGTCGCGCAGGGTCAGGTCCAGGGCCGGAGCGAAACCGGAAATGGCGTCGAGCACTTCTTCGACACTCGGCTTGGTCGACAAAGGCTTGCCGATCAACACCGCGATTTCTGCCTCGTAATGCACCGAACCGCGCTCGGTCGGAATGCTGAAACCACCTTCCAGCGGCACAACACAACTGCCCGGCTTGATGAACAGCAGCGGCTCGGTCGGTACCGGATTGTCCAGTTCCTTGGCGTGTTCGGCGTAGTTACGGCCGATGCACACCACTTTCCCCAGCGGGAAGTGAATGCGCGTACCGTCGACATACTGGTGCTGATAGCTCATTACCGACTCCTGCTTCGTTGGCTCTTAAAGTTCGAAAATCAAACAGCGAAAATCTTGCCCGGGTTCATGATGCCGTTCGGGTCGAACACTGCTTTGACGGCTTTCATGTACTCGATCTCAACCGGCGAACGGCTGTAGGTCAGGTAATCACGCTTGGTCATGCCCACACCGTGCTCGGCGGAAATCGAACCGTTGTACTTCTCGACGGTTTCGAACACCCACTTGTTGACGGTGGCGCACTTGGCGAAGAACTCATCTTTGCTCAGGTTATCCGGCTTGAGGATGTTCAAGTGCAGGTTGCCGTCGCCGATGTGGCCGAACCAGACGATTTCGAAGTCCGGGTAATGTTCGCCGACGATCGCGTCGATTTCCTTCAGGAACGCCGGGACTTTCGACACGGTGACCGAAATGTCGTTTTTGTACGGCGTCCAGTGGGAAATGGTTTCGGAGATGTATTCGCGCAGCTTCCACAGGTTGTGCAGCTGGGTTTCGCTCTGGCTCATCACGCCGTCCAGCACCCAGCCCTGCTCGACGCAGTGCTCGAAGGTTTCCAGGGCGTGGTTGGCCACTTCTTCGGTGGTCGCTTCGAATTCCAGCAGCGCGTAGAACGGGCAATCGGTTTCGAAGGGCGCCGGCACATCGCCGCGGCCCATGACTTTGGCCAGGGCCTTGTCGGAGAAAAATTCGAAGGCCGTCAGATCGAGCTTGCTCTGGAACGCGTGCAGAACTGGCATGATCGAGTCGAAATCGGCGGTGCCGAGGACCATCGCCGTGAGGTTTTTCGGTGCGCGATCCAGACGCATGGTCGCTTCGACCACGAAACCGAGGGTGCCTTCCGCGCCGATGAACAGCTGGCGCATGTCGTAGCCGGTGGCGTTCTTGATCAGGTCGCGGTTCAGCTCCAATACGTCGCCCTTGCCGGTGACGACTTTCATGCCGGCCACCCAGTTACGGGTCATGCCGTAGCGAATCACCTTGATCCCGCCGGCATTAGTGCCGATATTGCCGCCAATCTGGCTCGAACCGGACGAGGCGAAGTCCACCGGGTAGTACAGGCCTTTTTCTTCAGCGACGTTCTGCAATTGCTTGGTGACCACGCCCGGCTGACAAACGGCAGTGCGGTCGGTGAGGTTCACGTCGAGGATCTGGTTCATGTAGTCGAACGACACGACCACTTCACCGTTGGCTGCCACGGCCGCGGCAGACAAACCGGTACGGCCGCCGGACGGCACCAGCGCCACCTTGTGTTTGTTGGCCCACAGGACAATGGCCTGGACCTGCTCAGTGGTCTTGGGGAACACGATGGCGGTCGGGGCCGGGGCGAAATGCTTGGTCCAATCCTTACCGTAAGCATTCAGGGAGTCGGCATCGGTCAGCACCTTGCCAGGCTCAACCAGGGTCTTCAGCTCATCAATCAGGGCAGGATTGGTCATCGACAGAACTCTCGAACAATTCATGGTCATCCTGAGAACGCTTCACGTCGCAGGAATGAGTGTTTAGCGGGGTGCATATGCTAGCATAACGACCCCGCAGGATAGTGCCCAAGGGCTGTTCTGCGGTGACGGCTTTCCTGCCGTCCGGGTCAGCATCTGCTGGCTACTTCCTGCCATTTTTTCTCCGGGACACAGGTTTACGCAGATGAGCAAGACTTCTCTCGATAAGAGCAAGATCAAGTTCCTTCTTCTCGAAGGCGTCCACCAATCGGCTGTCGACGTCCTCAAGGCGGCGGGCTACACCAGCATCGAGTACCTCACAGGTTCTCTGCCGGAAGCCCAGCTCAAGGAAAAGATCGCTGATGCTCACTTCATCGGCATTCGCTCCCGCACTCAACTGACCGAAGAAATCTTCGATCACGCGAAGAAACTGGTCGCTGTCGGCTGTTTCTGCATCGGCACCAACCAAGTCGACCTGAGTGCGGCCCGCGAGCGCGGTATCGCCGTGTTCAACGCGCCGTACTCCAACACTCGTTCCGTTGCCGAGCTGGTGCTGGCCGAAGCGATCCTGTTGCTGCGCGGCATCCCTGAGAAGAACGCTTCCTGCCACCGTGGCGGCTGGATCAAGAGCGCAGCCAACTCCTTCGAAATCCGCGGCAAGAAGCTGGGCATCGTCGGTTACGGCTCGATCGGTACGCAACTGTCGGTCCTGGCCGAAGGCCTGGGCATGCAGGTGTACTTCTACGACACCATCACCAAGTTGCCACTGGGTAACGCCACTCAGGTAGGCAACCTGCACGAGCTGCTGGCGATGTCCGACATCGTTTCGCTGCACGTTCCGGAAACCGCCGCCACCCAATGGATGATGGGCGAGAAGGAAATCCGCGCTATCAAGAAAGGCGGCATCCTGATCAACGCAGCACGCGGTACTGTGGTCGAGTTGGACCACCTGGCTGCCGCCATCAAGGACAAGCACCTGATCGGCGCGGCCATCGACGTATTCCCGGTGGAGCCACGCTCCAACGACGAAGAGTTCGAAAGCCCGCTGCGTGGCCTGGACAACGTGATCCTGACCCCGCACATCGGTGGTTCCACCGCTGAAGCGCAGGCCAACATCGGTCTGGAAGTGGCAGAGAAGCTGGTCAAGTACAGCGATAACGGTACTTCGGTATCGTCCGTGAACTTCCCGGAAGTGGCCCTGCCGGCTCACCCTGGCAAGCACCGCCTGCTGCACATCCACGAGAACATTCCGGGTGTGATGAGCGAGATCAACAAGGTCTTCGCCGAAAACGGCATCAACATCTCCGGTCAGTTCCTGCAGACCAACGAGAAAGTCGGTTACGTGGTGATCGACGTCGACGCCGAATACTCGGACCTGGCGCAAGAGAAGCTGCAACACGTCAACGGCACCATCCGTAGCCGCGTGTTGTTCTGATAGCGACTTGAGCGACAAAAAAGGGAGCCCCTCGGGGCTCCCTTTTTTTATTTGACGTTGACAGTGATTTTCTCGGAGACGATCGGTGGATCGAACGGCATGTGGCCGCTGTCGCCCAGGATCAATTGCAAGGTGTGCTCGCCCGGCGTCAGTGTCACTTCAGCCTGGGTCTGCGCTTTGCCAAAATGCACGTGGTTGGCATCGGTCGGAATCGGCTGGTTGGCGGCCGGCAGCTTGTCGACGTCAATCAGCAAATGGTGGTGGCCAGTGTTCTTGGTCACATCACCTGCGGGTGCCAGCGCAATATTCTTGACCGCAAACTTGACGACGAACGTCTTCGGGACCGTGGCGCCGTCCGCAGGAGAAACAATGGACACTTCAGCGCCCTTGGGAGCCGGCGTAGCCGCACTGGCCAGTACCGAAACGCCCATTAGCAGGCCAGCCAAAGCAGCACGTGACATAAAGGTTTTCATTCTCTTCTCCAGTTTTTCCGTAAAATCCGCGTGACCATGACAACTTCATGGTCAATCGTTGTCGAAGGCACTCGACAACCATAGCAAAGCGAGCCTGAATCAGAGGGTCGCCATAAAAAATTCAAAGGAGTGACCATGCGCTTTCTGCCTGGCCTGATCTGCCTGCTACCCCTTTTGAGCCCGTTGGCTCATGCCGAATTGATTGACGACGTGAACGACCGCGGCGAATTACGCATTGCCGTTGAGGCTAATACACCCCCCTTCAATTTCAAGGAAGACGAAAAACTCGCGGGGTTCGAAGTCGAACTGGGTCAATTGCTGGCCAACGAACTGGATGTGCGCGCCGATTTCGTCGTCACCGACGCCAGCGATCTGCTCAATGGCGTAGAGAGCGGCAAATACGACATCGCCATCAATCACATTACAAAGACCGCGCCGCTGACGGATCGTTTCGACTTCAGCGAGCCTTACATCAAGACCAACGCGCAATTGATCGCGCAGAAAGAAGAGCCGAAATCCATCCTGCTGGTGCAGTCACTGACGGAAGAAAAACCCAAGGCCAACCCGACCGTGGAGCTGGCGATTCCGTTTCAGAAGGGCAATCCGGCGTTCCACGCCAGCCTGGAAAGTGCGCTGCAGCGGATCAAGGCCGATGGCCGACTGGCGGCGCTGGAGGAGAAATGGTTTGGAGCGGAATCGGGGGCAGCTCCCAAACCCTGAAATCTAAGAGCAACCCTGTGGGGGCCAGCCTGTTGGCGATGGCAGCCTCACATTCAACATTGATGTTGAATGGGCGTGCCTCATCGCGAGCAGGCTCGCTCCCACAGGGTTTTGTGGTGTTGTTAGTCCTGCGTTGCCAGCACCTGCGCCGCTTCGGCCAACTCCAGCTCACTGAACACCAACACTCCATGGCGCTTGAGCAACGCTGCCGTCACCCCTTCGCCAGTGACTTTCACCCCACTGAACGTCCCGTCGTAGGTCAGCAGGTTGCCGCATGAGGGGCTGTTGGCCTTGAGCACGGCAATGCGGATGCCGTGTTTTTGCACCAGCTCCAGCGCCTGATAAGCCCCGGACAGAAACGGCGCACTGACGTCCTCACCTTCGGTGGTGATCACCGAAGCATGACCTTCAAGCACTTCACGGCCCTGCCCACCCGGAATCTCCGCAGCCGCCCGTGGCGTCGGCAACCCTCCGGCGACTTCCGGGCACAACGGCACGACGCGACCTTCGTCGAGCCAGGCCTGAAGCTGATCGAACGGCCCGCTGGCACCACCGTCGTAACGAACGCGGTGCCCCAGCAGACAGCGGCTTACCAATATCTTCTGCATGATCAGAACGGCTCGTTGCCCCGACGACGGAACCAACCGGTCAACGACAGGCGCTCCCGGGTCGCAGGCAGGACTTCATGGGGGACGTCACCCGACAGGAATACAACCAGGCAGCCACCGGTCGGCACCACATCGTATTCCGCGCTTTCATCCAGGTACATGCGCAACTGGCCGCCATGCTCGGGCAGCCACGCGTCATTGAGGTAGACCACCGCCGACACCATGCGCCGATCGTCATCGCGAAAACGGTCGACATGCCTGAGGTAAAACGCGCCGGGTGGGTACATCGCGAAATGGCTTTCGAAATCTTCCAGCCCCAGGAACAGATCACGGTTCATCGCCTCGCGCAGGCTGTCCATCAACCCCAGATAACTGTCGCAAGCCTCGGCCTGGCCGGGCTCGATCCACTGGATATGATCGCCACGAATCCCCTCACGGATCTCCGATGTCGGCCCGCGCCCGACCGCCGCCGGGGCCAGTTCACCCTCGGCAGCACGTTTACGGCACTCGGCCGCCAGCGCTCGGGTCAGATCCAGAGGCAGGAAAATATTCTGCTGCGACCAGCCATTGGCGGCCAAGTCGTCGACGATTCGTAACAGCAGCGGGTGATCAGAAGGTATTTGCATGGCGCGCATAGTATTCCTGCGCCTGAAAATCCGACAGAGCCACGCAGCGGGTTGATACGAATTCTCGACAAGTCCTGATGCCACACGGAGAATAGTCGCCTGCCGACAGGAGTCCCTATGCGCCGTTTGCTTTTCTCACTGCTGATGTTCTGTGTATTGCCCGCCTGGGCAGACGGCCACGACCAGTTGTACAAGGTCGCCGGCTGGCCGGAACAACGCGCGCATTTCAATGACGCCCTTTCGGCCGCGCAGCAACGCTACCAAAGCAGCCTGCCTCCGGCGGTGTTTCAGGCGCTGGTCAACAACAGCAATCAGCGTTTTTCCCCCAATGCCGTGGACCAGCGTGCCGAAGCGCAACTGCGTAAAAACCTCGCCGATCCAAAACCCGCACTGGCATTCTTTCAATCGCCGCTGGGCAAGAAGATCGTCGCCGCCGAGCTACTCGCCACCCGTCGCGACCAACTGGCGAAAAACGCCAAGGGTTTGCCGAAGATGCAGGCCAGCGACAGTCGCCTGCTGATCATCGGCCATCTGGCCCAGGCCCTGCCCGCCCGTGAGGCTGGCGCCGAGGTCAGTCTGGCGATTGCGGGCGTGGCCGCCGACAGCCTGAGCTCGATGATCCCCGGCCTGCTCGGTGCCGGTCAGGCCCAAGGCATGCTCAACGGCCAGCGCCAGCGTTTGATGGACCAGATCGGCAGCGACCTGAACAACACGTTGCTGTACGTCTATCGCGATCTGTCGGATGAAGAGCTGGAAGAGTTCGCCACGTTTGCCGAATCGACGGAAGGCAAGGCGTATTACCAGGCAGCGCTGGCGGCGATCAAGGCGGGGTTGGCGGTGGGGCAGAATCCTTCGAATCTCAGCCAGTGAACTTTGGCGCCTTATAGATCGCCATCGCTAGCAGGCTAGCTCCCACAGGGGGCCAGGGTACGCAGATCCACTGTGGGAGCCAGCCTGCTGGCGATGAGGCCCGACCAATCGCTATAAATTCCTGCCCTTGATCCGCTTGCTCAAAAACCCGAAATACTCCCCTCGCAACACCAACGCTTCATTCGCCAAATGATGCCTTCCCTCGGGCAGCATCAACACCTGTGGCCGATCGAACTTCGCCCGCAGCACTTCAAGGTTGTGCTGCCAATCCACCGTCATGTCAGCCTGCCCCTGCACAATCAATGGCCGCCGCGTGCTGCCCGGTGCCGCTTCGATGCGTTTGATCCAGCGCGCCAGCGCCCCGACCCAGGCGGTCGGCAGTCGCAGCGGCTGCAACGGATCGGCCTGAAGGAACGGCAGAAAATCCGGATCGTTGGAGTTTTCGCTGAAGCGTCGGGCGATCGCTTTGACGAAGGGCTTGAGCAGGAAATAACTCAAATGCGACCAGCCCCAGGCCCGCGGCCGCACCAGCGGCGCCAGGAGAATCACCTGGCCCTGAGCCGGGCTGTTCGCCCCGGCATTCAACACATGATCGATCACAATGGCGCCACCTGTGCTCTGCCCGCACAGGTGCCAGGGTTGCGGCAGGTCGAGGGATTGCGCCTCGGTGAACAACCCTTGCAAGGTGTCCTGGTACTCGGCGAAATCCTTGATGCTTGCCCGCTCCCCGCTGGACAGTCCATGCCCTGGCAGGTCGCAGGCAATCACCGCAAAGCCCTGATCCAGCGCCCACTCGATCACATGCCGATAGAGCCCGGTGTGATCGTAGAAACCGTGAAAAACAAACAGCGTCGCCTTCGCTTGCGCCGGCCGCCAGACCTGGCTGACCACTTCATAGCCATCGACCTGAAAACGCCCCAGGCCGCTGCGCACGTCGCGCGCCGAGAAATCCAGTCCGTAAAAACGCTGATACGCCTGCGCCTGCGCTGACAACGGCTGACCCTCGGCCAGTGGCCGCAGGCTGGCGCGCAGATCGTTGGGGTCGAAGGTGGCGGGCATGAACGATTCCATTGCACGAAACGGACTTTATGGACCTGCGATATTCATCTGTCGCGGCAAGCATGGCAAGCTAGCCGACCTTCGAGGATTGAACCGATGCGCTCGCCCTATCGCGCCACCCTGTTTGTCAGCCTGCTCGCCCTGCTGTGTGCCGGCGTGCTGTGGGCGGCTTACGACTGGTTTCAGGGGCGCTACCTGCGCGCGTTCAGCGAACACACGGCGGTGTTCTCCGGCGACCCGCTGCGCTTGCCCGACACCCTTGCAGGCCCCGGCGCCATCCGACTTGTGCATTTCTGGGACCCGGCCTGCCCGTGCAACGTCGGCAATCAACAACACCTCAGCGAACTGGTTGAACAGTACGCGCCGCAAGGTGTTGAGTTCTACGCGGTGCAAAAAACCGGTAGCCATGGGCAGTTGCCAAGCACCCTGAGCCACCTGAAAACCCTCACGGTCCTGCCCGGCTCTGAACAAGTCCCAGCCAGCCCCGCCGTGGCGATCTGGGACCGCAGCGGCAAACTCGCGTACTTCGGCCCCTACAGCGAAGGCCTCACCTGCAACTCCAGTAACAGTTTTATCGAGCCCATTCTGCAAGCGCTGAACGAGGGCCGCGCCGTGAGTGCCACGCACACACTGGCCGTGGGGTGTTACTGCCCGTGGCCGGCCGATACAACGAAGTAGCGACAAACGCCGCAATACGAATCCCTCCTACGGGCGATGCCTCTTTCCAGTGGGCCGTGGTAAACAGTGGCACCAAGGATTTGCTGCCACCATAACAACAAGGAGTCACCATGAAACGTAGCCTGACCGCTCTCGGTTTGCTGATCGTCGCCGTCGCTGTCGCCGGCGGCGGGTACATCTACAGCAAGCAGCCGACACGCCAGGGCATGGTGGAACTGCAACACCTGCAAGGCTCGGTGACGGTGCGTTATGACGAGCGCGGCGTCCCGCACATCCGCGCCGAAAACGAAACCGACCTGTACCGCGCCCTGGGTTACGTCCACGCGCAGGATCGGTTGTTCCAGATGGAAGTGCTGCGCCGCCTCGCCCGCGGTGAGCTGGCCGAGGTGTTGGGGCCGAAACTGCTCGACACCGACAAATTAATGCGCAGCCTGCGCATTCGTGAACGCGCCGAAACGTACCTCGCCAACCTCGATAAGCAATCGCCGGCCTTCATCGCCATGCAAGCCTATCTGGACGGCATCAACCAGTATCAGGACAGCCACGCCAAACCCGTGGAATTCGACGTACTGGGCATCCAGAAGCGCCCCTTCACTGCGCAAGACACCATCAGCATCGCCGGTTACATGGCCTACAGTTTTGCCGCGGCGTTTCGTACTGAACCGCTGCTGACCTACGTTCGCGACCAGCTCGGCAGCCAATACCTGAGCGTGTTCGATCTCGACTGGCAGCCCAAAGGCGTGCTGGCCAAACAACACAGCGGCGCCGCAGCCTCCCTCGCCAGCGCAGACTGGAAAGACCTCAACGCCCTCGCCCGCCTCAGCGAACAAGCCCTGGCCGACAACGGCTTGCCGCAGTTCGAGGGTAGCAACGCCTGGGTCGTGGCCGGCAATCGGACCAAGAGCGGCAAGCCGCTGCTGGCCGGTGACCCGCACATCCGCTTTTCCGCGCCGTCGGTGTGGTACGAGGCGCAGCTTTCGGCGCCGGGTTTTGACCTGTACGGCCACTATCAGGCCTTGATGCCATTCGCCTCGCTGGGCATGAACCGCGAATTCGGCTGGAGCATTACCATGTTCCAGAACGATGACCTCGACCTGATTGCCGAGAAGGTCAACCCGGACAATCCCAATCAGGTCTGGTATCGCGGTAAGTGGGTCGACATGGTGACCAGCGAACAAAAGATCGCGGTCAAGGGCCAGGCACCGGTCACCCTGGTATTGCGTCAGTCGCCCCACGGGCCGATCGTCAACGATGCGCTCGGCAACAGCGTAGGTAAAACGCCAATCGCCATGTGGTGGGGTTTTCTGGAAAGCCAGAACCCGATCCTCGAAGGTTTCTATCAGCTCAACCGCGCCGACACTCTGGCCAAGGCCCGGGGTGCCGCGGCAAAAATCCAGGCGCCGGGCCTGAACGTTGTCTGGGCCAACGCCAAGGGCGATATCGGCTGGTGGGCGGCGGCGCAGCTGCCCAAGCGACCTGCCGGGGTGAAGCCGTGGTTCATCCTCGACGGCAGCAGCGCCGAGGCGGACAAGGATGGTTTCTACCCGTTCAGCGCCAACCCGCAGGAAGAGAACCCGGCGCGGGGCTATATCGTCTCTGCCAACTTCCAGCCAGTGTCGGCGACCGGCATGGAGATTCCCGGTTATTACAATTTGGCCGACCGTGGCCAACAGCTCAATCAGCAACTGAGCGACAAGGCGATCAAGTGGGATCTGGACGCAAGCCAGAAGCTGCAACTGGGCACCACCACCGGTTACGGCCCGCGCTTGCTGGCGCCGCTGCTGCCGGTGTTGCGTGAAGTGGTGAGTGACCCTGCAGAATTGAAACTGGTGGAACAACTGGCGCAGTGGAAAGGCGACTACCCACTGGAGTCCACCAGCGCCACCGTGTTCAACCAGTTCCTGTTCAACCTCGCCGATGCGGCGATGCACGATGAACTGGGCAATGACTTTTTCGAAACACTGCTCTCGACTCGGGTGATCGACGCTGCACTGCCGCGCCTGGCGGCGAATCCGGACTCGCCGTGGTGGGACAATCGCAACACCCTCGGCAAGGAAACCCGGGCCGATACGGTCAAGGTTGCCTGGCAAGCCAGCATCGCCCATCTCAAGACCACCTTGGGTACGGACTTCGCGCAATGGCAGTGGGGCAAGGCGCACACGCTGACCCATGGCCATCCGTTAGGGCAGCAGAAGCCGCTGGACCGGATCTTCAACGTCGGCCCGTTCGCCGCGCCCGGCAGCCATGAAGTACCGAACAACCTGTCGGCCAAGATCGGCCCGGCACCGTGGCCGGTGACTTACGGCCCGTCGACGCGACGCCTTATCGACTTCGCCGACCCGACCCACAGCCTGACCGTCAACCCGGTCGGCCAGAGCGGCGTGCCGTTCGACAGTCACTATGAGGATCAGGCCGAAGCGTATGTCGAAGGGGTTTACTACCAGGCGTATCTGAATGATGAAGAGGTGACGGCCAATACTCGCAGTACCTTGAAGCTATTGCCGGCGCGGGGCGCTCAATAGATTTGTATTGGCTGGGCTGGCCTCATCGCTAGCAGGCTAGCTCCCACAGGTCCGGTGTATGCAGATCCATTGTGGGAGCTAGCCTGCTAGCGATGAGGCCCACAAGACCCACGCATATCAGGCTCAAACCATCGCCGCAAAATTCAGCCTGAACTGCTGCGGCGTCACTCCCAACCTGCGGTTGAACACACTGCGCATGTGTTGGGCATCGCGAAAGCCGCACTGATAAGCCACGGTCTTGAGCGGTGCACGGGTGCTCTCCAGCATCACCCGCGCCGCATCGACCCGCGCCCGCTCAACAAACTCGGCAGGGGTGATTTTCGCTTCCTTGGCGAACACCCGGGAAAAGTTGCGCGCGCTCATGTTGGCAGCATTGGCCAGATCGGCGATGGCCAGGTCGCCCGTCAAGTTGGCCAACACGTAGTGTTGGACCATTGCCACGGCCGACGTCGGCTCGGCGTGAGGCGTCAGGAACGGGCTGAACTGTGACTGCCCGCCCGAGCGCTGGGTGAACACCACCAATCGCTTCGCTACATTCAGCGCCACTTCCGGCCCGTGATCGCTACCCAGCAAATACAACGACAAGTCGATCCCGGCCGTCACCCCGGCTGAGGTATAGAGTTCGGTGTCCTGCACGTACAAACGATCGGCCTCGACCTGGGTCGACGGGCACAACGCCGCCAGCGCCGCCGCATCGCTCCAATGCGTGGTCACCGTCCGCCCTTCCAGCAGCCCGGCCCGAGCCAGCATGAACGCGCCGTTGCAGATCGAACCAAAGCGCTGCGCCAGCGCGCAGGCATCCCGCAGCCAGGCATTGAACGCGCCGCCAAAATCCATGAACGGCAACTGCGGGCCACCGGCCACCAACAGCAAATCGTAAGCCTGCAACGCCTCGCTGAAATGCCGATGGGCGTTCAGCACCAGACCATTGGAACAGGCCATCGCGCCGCGCTCCACGCCGATCACTTCCAGCCGATAGTGATCTTCGGGTGCCAGAAAACGATTGGCCTCGGAAAACACATCCATGGGACCGGTGACGTCCAGCGACTGAACGCCGGCGAAGACCACGATGGCGACGGTTTTATTCATGACGTGGATTGCCTTCTATGGCATTGAATTGAACAACAGATAGCGCCCCGTAGCAGCTGCCGAGCTGGCGA
Organism: Pseudomonas azerbaijanoccidentalis; assembly: GCF_019145495.1. Classification (GTDB taxonomy): domain Bacteria; phylum Pseudomonadota; class Gammaproteobacteria; order Pseudomonadales; family Pseudomonadaceae; genus Aquipseudomonas; species Aquipseudomonas azerbaijanoccidentalis. The sequence goes on from NZ_JAHSTU010000004.1 coordinate 323,348, forward strand.
GGCAGCTGCTACGGGCTGTATGCAAACTTAGCCAATCCGGGTGTAACAAGCGAGGTTGGCGCGATATGCATGTTCATTGGCAGGGATCGAAGCCATGGATCGATTGTCCGGTTTCGGGGGTGCGAACAGACTTGAACCCTCAGCGCCGCCACGGCGCTCACCGAGAGGAATCGTCCATGAGCACCACCATCGCCGGCATCAAAATTCCCGACAGCGCGTTGGCCAAGGCCACCACTGAATACATCCGCGACATCGAATCCGATCTGCTCTACCACCACTCGCGTCGTGTGTTCCTGTTCGGCGCACTGAGCGGCGAACGCAAGCAACTGGCCTACAACCCGGAGCTTTTGTACGTCGGCGCGATGTTCCATGACCTGGGTTTAGTGGAAGGTCACCGCAGCGACAACGAACGCTTCGAGGTCGATGGCGCCAATGCCGCCAAAGCGTTCCTTCAGCCGTACGGCTTTTCGGATGACGATATCGAGCAAGTGTGGCTATCGATTGCTCTGCACACGACACCGAATGTGGTGCACCACCTGCGCCCCAACGTGGCGCTGGTGACCGCGGGTGTTGAAATGGATGTGCTGGGCATCGACTACGCGGCATTTCCCACCGAGCAGCGCGAAGCGGTGGTGCATGCGCATCCACGGGGTGAGGGGTTCAAGGAGTGCATCCTCTGCGCGTTCGCCAACGGCTTCAAACACAAGCCGGACACCACGTTCGGTACGGTGAACGCTGACGTGCTGGTGGACAGCGAACCCGGCTTCAAGCCGATGAACTTCGTTGAGATCATCCGCAAATCGCCTTGGATTGCATAGTCCTGAAAATCAAAAGATCGCAGCCTTCGGTAGCGCCTACAGGAGTACTCATTCCTTTGTAGGAGCTGCCGCAGGCTGCGATCTTTTGCTGTTACGCCGCTTCCGGCGCCTGCTGCGCGCGACGCACGTCCGGTTGTTTCCACGAGTCGGCAGCGCTTTCTTCGATGGCCTGCTGGATCGCCCGCTTGCGGTTTTCTTCGGCGCGGCGGCTGAAGAACCAGACCAGGAAGGTCACGATCGACACCGCCAGCAGAATCAGACTGGCCACCGCGTTGATCTCAGGCTTCACGCCCAGACGCACCGCCGAGAACACTTCCATCGGCAGGGTTGTGGAACCTGGGCCGGAGACGAAGCTCGCCAACACCAGGTCATCCAGCGACAGCGCGAAGGACATCATGCCGCCCGCCGCCAGCGATGGCGCGATCATCGGGATGGTGATCAGGAAGAACACCTTCCACGGCCGTGCACCGAGGTCCATGGCCGCTTCTTCGATGGACAGGTCCAGCTCACGCAAGCGCGCCGACACCACCACCGCCACATACGCCGCACAGAACGTGGTGTGGGCGATCCAGATGGTGACGATGCCGCGTTCCTGCGGCCAGCCAATCATCTGTGCCATGGCCACGAACAGCAGCAACAGCGACAGACCGGTGATCACCTCGGGCATTACCAGCGGCGCGGTCACCAGGCCACCGAACAGCGTGCGACCCTTGAAGTGGGTGATGCGGGTCAGGACGAACGCGGCCAGTGTGCCGAGTGCAACGGCGGCAATCGCGGTGTAGCAGGCGATTTCCAGCGAGCGCACCACCGAGCCCATCAGTTGCGTGTTGTCCATCAGGCCGACGTACCACTTGATCGACCAACCGCCCCATACCGTCACCAGTTTCGAGGCGTTGAACGAGTAGATCACCAGGATCAGCATCGGCAGATAGATAAACAACAAACCCACGACCAGCATCAGGCTGGAGAAACGGAAGCGCTTCATTCTTTACCCTCCATTTCCTTGGCCTGACTGCGGTTGAACAGGATGATCGGCACAATCAGGATCGCCAGCATCACCACCGCCAGGGCGGACGCCACCGGCCAGTCACGGTTGTTGAAGAACTCTTGCCAGAGCACTTTACCGATCATCAGGGTTTCCGGGCCGCCGAGCAGTTCCGGAATCACGAACTCACCCACTACCGGGATGAACACCAGCATGCAGCCAGCGATGATGCCGTTTTTCGACAACGGCACGGTGATTTTCCAGAAGCTGTTGAAGGTGCTCGAACCGAGGTCCGAAGCGGCTTCGAGCAGGCTAGTGTCGTGCTTCACCAGGTTGGCGTACAGCGGCAGGATCATGAACGGCAGGTACGAATAAACCACACCAATGTACACCGCGAGGTTGGTGTTGAGGATCTGCAGCGGCTCGTCGATCCAGCCCATGCTCATCAGGAAACCGTTGAGCAGGCCGTTGTTGCTGAGGATGCCCATCCACGCGTAGACGCGGATCAGGATCGCGGTCCAGGTCGGCATCATGATCAGCAGCACCAGCACCGTTTGCAGCTCTTTACGGGCGCTGGCGATGGCGTAGGCCATCGGGTAGCCAATCACGAGGCAGAGGATGGTGCTGATCAGCGCCATCTTCAGCGAGCCAAGGTACGCGGCGATGTACAACTCGTCGTCGCCCAGCATCGCGTAGTTGCCCAGGTTCAGCAGCAACTGCAGCTTCTGTTCGGCGTAGCTGTAGATTTCGGTGTACGGCGGGATGGCCACGTCGGCTTCGGCGAAGCTGATCTTCAAGACGATGAAGAACGGCAACATGAAGAACAGGAACAGCCAGATGAATGGAACCCCGATGACCAGTTGGCGGCCACCGGGAATTATTCGATTGAGACGGCGTTTGAATTTGCGCATGTTCATGAGCGAAGCACCACGCCGCTGTCGTCTTCCCAGTACACGTAGACCTGATCACCCCAGGTCGGACGAGCACCACGACGCTCGGCGTTGGCCACGAACGACTGCACCAGCTTGCCGCTTGGCAGTTCGACGTAGAACACCGAGTGCCCGCCCAGGTAGGCGATGTCGTGGACCTTGCCACTGGACCAGTTGTACTGGCAGGTCGGCATGTCGGCGGTGACCAGCAGTTTCTCGGGACGGATCGCGTAGGTGACCGACTTGTCCTGCACCGAAGTGCTGATGCCGTGGCCGACGTAGATCTGGCGATCCAGGTCTTTGCAGGTAATGATCGCGTGGCCTTCGGCGTCGTCGATCACTTCGCCTTCGAAGATGTTCACGTTACCGATGAATTCGCAGACCAGGCGGCTGGTCGGGGTTTCGTAGATGTCGATCGGGCTGCCGATCTGGGCGATCCAGCCCAGGTGCATGATCGCGATGCGCTCGGCCATGGTCATGGCCTCTTCCTGGTCGTGGGTCACCATGACGCAGGTTACGCCGACGCGCTCGATGATCTCGACCAGCTCCAGCTGCATTTGCGAACGCAGTTTCTTGTCCAGTGCACCCATTGGCTCGTCGAGCAGCAGCAGCTTCGGACGCTTGGCCAGGGAACGGGCCAATGCCACACGCTGACGCTGACCACCGGACAACTGATGCGGCTTGCGCTTGGCGTACTGGCTCATCTGCACCAGCTTGAGCATGTCGGCCACGCGGGCATCGATTTCGGCGGCAGGCAGTTTGTCCTGCTTGAGGCCGAAGGCGATGTTCTGCGCCACCGTCATGTGCGGGAACAGGGCGTAGGACTGGAACATCATGTTGATCGGCCGCTCGTACGGCGGCATGTCGGTGATGTCTACGCCATCGAGGAAAATGCGCCCCTCCGTGGGCCGTTCGAAACCTGCGAGCATACGCAGCAAGGTGGACTTGCCCGATCCCGAACCGCCGAGCAAGGCGAAAATCTCGCCTTTCTTGATTTCCAGGGACACATCGTCCACGGCAATCGTCTCGTCGAACTTCTTCGTGACCCGGTCGATTTTGACCAGCACCTGTTTAGGTGACTGGTCGCCCTCGAGGGCTTTCTTATAGGCGCCGGAGGCAACTGCCATTTACGAAACTCCCAGAAAAAAAGAGTGCAGTTCGCTCAAGGTGAGCCAACCTTGGATAGTTTGAGCGTTGAAGCTATTTGCCCGTCTTGACCTTGGTCCAGCTGCGGGTCATCAAACGTTGAATATTCGGTGGTAACTCGATGGACACGTAGGTCTTGTCGAGCACCGCCTGCGGTGGGTAAACCGCTTCGTCGTTGCGTATGGACTGTTCCATCAGTTTGTCCGACCCAGGGTTAGGGTTGGCGTAGCCGACGTAATCACTGACCTGAGCGATAACTTCAGGTTTCAGCAAATAGTTGATGAACGCGTGAGCCTCTTTGACGTTGGTCGAGTCTTTTGGAATCGCCAGCATGTCAAACCAGAGCGCACCGCCCTCCTTTGGAATCGAGTAGGCGATGTTCACGCCCTTCTTGGCTTCTTCGGCGCGGTTCTTGGCCTGGAAGATGTCGCCCGAGAAACCGATGGCCACACAGATATCGCCGTTGGCCAGGTCCGCGATGTACTTCGAGGAATGGAAGTACGTCACGTAAGGCCGCACCGCAAGCAACTTGGCTTCGGCCTTCTTGTAATCTTCGGGGTTGGTGCTGTTGGCATTCAGGCCCATGTAGTTGAGGACCGTCGGCATCATTTCATCCGCCGAATCGAGGAACGCCACGCCACAACTTTGCAGCTTCTTGATGTTCTCCGGCTCGAACAACACGCCCCAGGAGTCGATGGTGTCGACGCCCAGCACTGCCTTGATCTTGTCGACGTTGTAACCGATGCCGTTGGTGCCCCACAGGTACGGCACGGCGTACAGGTTGCCCGGATCGTTCTGCTCCAGACGCTTGAGCAGCACTGGATCGAGGTTCGAGTAGTTGGGCAGCTTCGACTTGTCGAGCTTCTGGAAAGCCCCGGCCTTGATCTGCTTGCCGAGGAAGTGGTTCGACGGCACGACGACGTCATAACCGGTACGCCCGGCTAGCAACTTGCCTTCCAGGGTCTCATTGGAATCGAACACATCGTAGACCGGTTTGATACCGGTCTCTTTCTGGAAGTCGGCCAGCGTGCTCTCGCCGATATAGTCCGACCAGTTATAAATATGCACAGTACCGGCGGCCTGGACACTGACGGCAAGCGTCAGACCGGCGCCGACCAGCATGGCATTGCGCAACAAAGAAAAAATAGGCAAGTGGAGGTCCTCTAAAATTAGTTGGGCCCAAGTTGCCCCGCGTTACATGACAGCCATCGCTGCCTGGCAACAAAACCGGCGCGCAACTTACCCTCGAAAAACCGTTCCAGCAAAACTTTTATGCAGATCCTGTAGCAGCTGCCGAAGGCGGCGTTAAGGTCCGAAGGACCTTCCCGCGTTTTCAACAGCACAACCGCTTCGCAGTTGAACGCAGCCTGCGGCAGCTGCTACAGGGATTTATGACTTACTTACCGGATTTGATTTTGGTCCAGCTGCGAGTCAGGATCCGCTGGGTCGCGGCCGGCAGGTCGGCAATCGCGTACAGCTTGGCCAGCACGTCAGCCGGCGGATAGATGCCTGGGTCGGCAGTGATTTCTTTATCAACCAGCGCCGTGGCGGCCGCGTTACCGTTCGGGAAGCGTACGGCGTTGGTGATTTCAGCCATGATTTCCGGCTTCTGCAGGAAGGTCATGAACTTGTAGGCGCCTTCGACGTTTTCGGCATCTTTAGGGATGGCAACCATGTCGTAGAAGCTGCCGGCACCTTCTTTCGGAATGTTGTAGCTGACTTTCACCTTGTCACCGGCTTCGGCGGCGCGCGATTTAGCCTGGTAGATGTCACCCGAGTAACCCACGGCCACACAGATGTTGCCGTTGGCCAGGTCCGAGATGTATTTGGACGAGTGGAAGTAACCGACCGAAGGACGGATTTTCAGGAACAGCGCTTCGGCTTCAGCCAGTTGTTTTTTGTCCTGGCTGTCGGTTGGATAGCCCAGGTAGTGCAACGCCACCGGAATCATCTCGGTTGGCGAATCGAGGAAACTGATACCGCACGATTTCAACTTCGCGGCGTTTTCAGGTTTGAACAGCAGGTCCCAGGAGTTGGTCGGTGCGTCGGCACCCAGTGCAGCCTTGACCTTCTCGGCGTTGAAACCAATACCGATCGAGCCCCACATGTACGGGAAGGCGTGCTCGTTACCCGGGTCGCTGACCGACACGGCCTTGAGCAGGTCGGTGTTCAGGTTCTTCCAGTTAGGCAGTTTGGATTTGTCCAGCTTCTGGTAAACGCCAGCCTTGATCTGCTTGGCCAGGAAGTTGTTCGACGGTACGACGATGTCGTAACCGGACTTGCCTGCCAGCAACTTGGCTTCCAGGGTTTCGTTACTGTCGAAAACGTCGTAGACCACTTTGATGCCCGACTCGTCTTCAAACTTCTTGATGGTGTCCGGTGCGATGTAATCGGACCAGTTGTAGACGTGCAACACCTTGTCGTCCGCCTGAACCGCGCCCGCCATAATGCCCATCAGGGACATGGCGAGAAGAGTCTTGCCAGCAAGCTTTTTGCCTAATGCCTTCATGCGTTAATGCTCCAAATTTTTCTTTTTTGAACCACTTTGTTCAGCGGCCGAACCCCGACAACTGGAACCGCGGCTAGTCTGGCAAGATCCGAGGCGGTCTTTCAAGAAAAGGCCAACCTTTCTGACTGCTCCGAGCGAAGGTGCCACGGCTCCTTCGCTCAGAGCCTAGCACTTAGCCCTGCAACGCACTCAGGGTCAGGTCCAGACACTTGCGTGCCTTGGTCACCAACTCATCGATTTCCGCCGGCGTAATCACCAGCGGTGGCGCGATGATCATGGTGTCGCCCACGGCACGCATGATCAGCCCGTTATCAAAGCAGAACTGCCGGCAAATCATGCCCACACCCTTGCCTTCGTAGCGCTTGCGCGTGGCCTTGTCCTGAACCAGTTCGATGGCCCCCAACAGACCCACCCCGCGAACTTCACCCACCAGCGGATGATCGTTCAGTTCCCGCAGACGCTTTTGCAAATACGGTGCCGTTTCTGTCTTCACGCGCTCGACAATTTTCTCGTCGCGCATGATGCGGATGTTTTCCAGCGCCACTGCAGCAGCCACCGGGTGACCGGAGTAGGTGAAGCCGTGGTTGAAATCACCGCCCTCGTTGAGGACTGCCACCACTTCGTCACGCACGATCAGGCCACCCATTGGGATATAGCCGGAGGTCAGGCCTTTGGCGATGGTCATCATGTCGGGCTTGAGGCCGTAGAAATCGGTACCGAACCACTCACCGGTGCGGCCGAAACCACAAATCACTTCGTCAGCCACGAACAGGATGTCGTACTTGGCGAGGATTTCCTTGATGCGCGGCCAGTAGGTCTCTGGCGGAATGATCACGCCGCCAGCACCCTGGATCGGCTCGGCAATAAAGGCACCGACGTTGTCGACGCCGACTTCCAGAATCTTCTCTTCCAGCTGATTGGCCGCCCAGATCCCGAACTCTTCCGGGGTCATGTCGCCGCCCTCGGAGAACCAGTACGGTTGAGCGATGTGGACGATGCCCGGGATCGGCAAATCGCCCTGTTCGTGCATGTAGGTCATGCCGCCGAGGCTCGCGCCGGCCACGGTGGAACCGTGATAGCCGTTCTTGCGGCTGATGATGACTTTCTTGTTCGGCTGACCCTTGATCGCCCAGTAGTGGCGGACCATACGCAGCATGGTGTCGTTGCCTTCGGAACCGGAACCGGTGAAGAACACGTGGTTCATGCCTTGCGGCGCGATGTCGGCGATGGCCTTGGCCAGTTCCAGTACCGGCGGGTGCGCGGTCTGGAAGAACAGGTTGTAGTAAGGCAGTTCGCGCATTTGTTTGCTGGCGGCATCGGCCAGTTCATCGCGACCATAACCGATCGCCACGCACCACAGGCCGGCCATGCCATCGAGAATCTTGTTGCCTTCGCTGTCCCACAGGTAAACGCCTTTCGCGTTGGTGATGATCCGCGGGCCTTTCTCTTTCAGCTGCTTGAAGTCGCTGAATGGGGCCAGGTGGTGATCATTGCTCAGGGTTTGCCATTCACGGGTTTGCGGGTTGTTGCTGGTCATACGAATCTCCTAAAAAATCCAGGTGAAGGCGCCGCAATGCATCGGCGGCGCCCGGCGCATCAGACGGCGAAGAGCAGGAATTCCCGTTCCCACGAACTGATCACGCGTTTGAAGTTTTCATGCTCGGCCCGCTTGACCGCGACGTAGCCAGTGATGAAGTTTTTGCCCAGGTATTTCTCGATGGTCTTGCTGTTTTCCATGCGTTCCAGCGCGTCTTCGATGGTCAGTGGCAGGCGCAGGTTGCGGCGCTCATAGCCACGGCCCACCACAGGTGCGCTCGGGTTCAGGCCTTCGACCATGCCGATGTAACCGCAGAGCAGGCTCGCGGCAATGGCCAGGTACGGGTTGGCGTCGGCACCCGGCAGGCGGTTTTCCACCCGACGGTTTTGCGGCCCGGCATCCGGTACCCGCAGGCCCACGGTACGGTTTTCTTCGCCCCACTCCACGTTCACCGGCGCCGACGTATCCGGCAGGAAGCGGCGGAACGAGTTGACGTTGGGCGCGAACAGCGGCAACAACTCGGGGATGAGTTTCTGCAAACCACCGATGTGGTTCAGGAACAGCTGACTCATGGTCCCGTCTTCATTGGAGAAGATGTTCTTGCCGGTCTCGAGGTCGATGATGCTCTGGTGCAAGTGCATGGCACTGCCCGGCTCGCCGGTCATGGGCTTGGCCATGAAGGTGGCGGCCACGTCATGCTTGAGCGCGGCTTCGCGCATGGTGCGCTTGAACACCAGGATCTGGTCGGCCAGGGACAGGGCATCGCCGTGACGGAAGTTGATTTCCATCTGCGCCGTGCCGTCCTCGTGGATCAGCGTGTCGAGATCCAACTCTTGCAGTTCGCACCAGTCGTAGACGTCTTCGAACAGCGGATCGAACTCGTTCGCCGCTTCGATGGAGAACGACTGACGACCGATTTCCGGGCGACCGGAGCGGCCGATTGGCGGCTGCAGCGGATAGTCCGGGTCGTCACTGCGCTTGGTCAGGTAAAACTCCATTTCCGGCGCCACGATCGGCTGCCAGCCCTTGTCGGCATAGAGTTTGAGGACCTTCTTGAGCACGTTGCGCGGCGACAGCTCGATCGGGTTGCCTTGTTTGTCGTAGGTATCGTGGATGACGATGGCGGTCGGCTCGATGGCCCAAGGCACCACGTACACCGCGCTCTGGTCGGGACGGCAGATCATGTCGATGTCGGCCGGGTCGAGCAGTTCGTAATAGATGTCGTCTTCGACGTAATCGCCGGTCACGGTCTGCAACAGCACACTTTCTGGCAGGCGCATGCCTTTTTCGGCGATGAATTTGTTGGTCGGCGAAATCTTGCCCCGGGTGATCCCGGTCAAGTCGGCGATCATGCATTCGACTTCTGTGATCTTGTGGTCTTTCAACCAATCGGTGAGCTGGTCGAGGTTGTTACTCATAAATGCCTCTAGGCTTTGAGTTTCCGGACTCGTGGGAGTCAGGCGATAGTTGACGCATCGGCGTCGCGTTGAAATACGGGTTTGCGACAGGCTATCGTGTTCTTCACGCTTAGCACGGCAAATGCCAGGCGTGCAGAATCGCGAGCGGAGCCCTGCGCAATGGCTGAGCCGCTATTGTGAATCGGTTCTATATTGAATGGAGTAACCGTAATGGGGGTGCCATCGAGGCCGTCCAGAATATCGGACGGGAACGCTCGAACTGTCGGGGACGTGAGGTTCGCCGGCAGATCCGTAACGGTTATAGCCGCGGTGCGCACGCAAGTGTCGCCACTCATGTGATAAGCATGCTGACCGATCTGTCTTGAGCAGTCGGTGACGCCGATTATCGGCAGGCGAGACATGAAGCACCCCGGTATTATTGCTGTTATGGGTTTGATTCGAGCTTAGCCTTGTTCATTTTTTTACACAACACCCCCGTAAAAAATACAACACGGCCCGCTCAAACCTGCGGGCGCCATAGAGGCCAAGGGCATAAAAACGCCCCAAAGTGCCTCAAAAAAGCCACGCGAGCGCTTTTTTAGGGCAAAAAAGGCCTCGCTTGACTTCGGCATGCCGTTCGGGTTGACTGGAATCCGAAAAGATCAATGATTGATATTTTTAACAACAAAGGTGTTGCATCATGTCGGTACCCCCGCGTGCCGTTCAGCTTAACGAAGCGAACGCGTTCCTTAAGGAACATCCTGAGGTTCTGTACGTTGACCTTCTGATTGCGGATATGAATGGTGTGGTGCGCGGCAAGCGCATCGAACGCACCAGCCTCCACAAGGTTTACGAGAAAGGCATCAACCTGCCGGCCTCTCTATTTGCTCTGGATATCAATGGCTCTACGGTGGAAAGCACCGGCCTGGGCCTGGACATCGGTGATGCTGACCGAATCTGCTATCCAATTCCCGATACCCTGTGCAACGAGCCATGGCAGAAGCGCCCAACCGCGCAACTGTTGATGACCATGCACGAACTCGAAGGCGAACCTTTCTTCGCTGACCCGCGAGAAGTGCTGGCCAATGTCGTGCGCAAGTTCGACGAAATGGGCCTGACCATCTGCGCCGCGTTCGAACTCGAGTTCTATCTGATCGACCAGGAGAACGTAAACGGTCGACCGCAACCGCCGCGCTCGCCGGTTTCCGGCAAACGCCCGCACTCGACACAGGTCTACCTGATCGACGACCTCGACGAATACGTCGACTGCCTCCAGGACATTCTGGAAGGTGCCAAAGAGCAAGGCATCCCGGCCGACGCCATCGTCAAGGAAAGTGCCCCGGCGCAGTTCGAAGTGAACCTGCACCACGTGGCCGACCCAATCAAGGCTTGCGACTATGCAGTCCTGCTCAAGCGCCTGATCAAGAACATCGCCTACGACCATGAAATGGACACCACCTTCATGGCCAAGCCTTACCCGGGCCAAGCGGGCAACGGTTTACACGTCCACATCTCGATTCTCGACAAAGATGGCAAAAATATTTTTGCCAGTGAGGATCCCGAGCAGAACGCCGCACTGCGTCACGCGATCGGCGGTGTGCTCGAGACCCTACCGGCGCAGATGGCTTTCCTCTGCCCGAACGTCAACTCGTACCGTCGTTTCGGCGCACAGTTCTACGTGCCGAACTCGCCTTGCTGGGGCCTGGACAACCGTACCGTGGCGATCCGCGTACCGACCGGCTCTGCCGATGCCGTGCGCATCGAGCACCGTGTCGCCGGTGCCGACGCCAACCCGTACCTGCTGATGGCTTCGGTCCTGGCAGGCGTGCATCACGGTTTGACCAACAAGATCGAGCCAGGCGCTCCGGTCGAAGGCAACAGCTACGAGCAGAACGAGCAGAGCTTGCCGAACAATCTGCGCGATGCACTGCGCGAACTGGACGACAGCGAAGTCATGGCCAAGTACATCGATCCGAAATACATCGATATCTTCGTCGCGTGCAAAGAGAGCGAGCTGGAGGAGTTCGAACACTCCATCTCCGACCTTGAGTACAACTGGTACCTGCATACCGTTTAAGTGGTTGCAGTAGAAAAAACGCCATTGGCTGATAAGGCCAATGGCGTTTTTTTATGGCCGCCTGCGGCGGATCGCTAGCAGGCTAGCTCCCACAGTTGATCTCCAGTGAACATAAATTCTGTGTACACCGAAAATCCTGTGGGAGCTAGCCTGCTAGCGATGGCGTCCTGGCAGACAACACAGATACCTGCTCGTACAATGCCCGCTGCCCCGCAGGAGACTCCAATGACACGCGTAGCCACTCCCCGAAAACCCCGCGCCCGCAGCCAGGCCCGGATCGATTCGATACTCGACGCCGCCCGCACGCTGCTGGCCGCCGAGGGCGTGGCCAGTCTGTCGATCTACAGTGTCGCCGAACGTGCGGAGATCCCGCCCTCCTCCGTCTACCACTTCTTCGCCAGCGTCCCGGCGCTGCTCGAAGCGCTGACCGCCGACGTCCACGCCGCCTTCCGCGCCTGCCTGCAAGCGCCCATCGACCATGACGCATTGACCGGCTGGCGTGACCTGTCGCGACTGGTGGAACAGCGCATGCTCGACATCTACGGCGAGGATGCCGCCGCTCGCCAATTGATCCTTGCCCAGCATGGTTTGACCGAAGTCACTCAGGCCGACCGTCAGCACGACATCGAACTGGGCGACCTGATGCACAAACTCTTCGATCACCACTTCGAACTGCCGAAGCTGCCGGAGGATGTCGATGTGTTTGCCCTGGCCATGGAACTGGGCGACCGGGTGTACGCGCGCTCGGTGCAGCAGCATGGGCAGATCACGCCGCGCATGGCCGAGGAAGGGATGCGGGTGTTTGATGCTTACCTTGGGTTGTATTTGCCGCCGTATTTGCACAAGCGCGCTGCGCTTTAAAAGATCGCAGCCTTCGGCAGCTCCTACGGCTGTACACATTCCAATGTAGGAGCTGCCGAAGGCTGCGATCTTTTGATCCTGACTAATCAAAAAAACCCCGAAGGGCTAAAACCCTTCGGGGTTGTTGTTTGCCCGCATGGCTTACAACTTGGCGATCGACACCTCGGTGGATTTCACAAACGCAATCACTTCGCTGCCCACCGCCAGTTCCAGCTCTTTCACCGAACGCGTGGTGATCACCGAAGTAACGATGCCCGAAGCGGTCTGCACGTCGATTTCCGAGAGCACGTCACCGAGGACGATTTCCTTGATGGAGCCTTTGAACTGGTTACGTACGTTGATGGCTTTGATAGTCATGATGTTGATTCCTGTCGTTGAATAAGACTTGAGTTACTGAGCCCAACGCAATTGCGTCGGCAAGGGTGAAACAGGTTCCGGTTCCGGCGGTTGGCCGGGCAGTGACAGCACGCGGTTGAGGACTTCGGTTTCCAGCGCTGCCAGCCGATGTGAGCCACGAACCCGAGGGCGCGGCAGCTCAACGTGCAGATCGAGGCCGACTTCGCCGTCTTCGATCAGGATCACCCGGTCGGCAATCGCCACCGCTTCACTGACGTCGTGGGTCACCAGCAATACGGTGAAGCCATGCTGTTGCCAGAGCCGTTCGATCAGTTGCTGCATCTCGATTCGGGTCAGGGCATCCAGCGCGCCCAAAGGTTCGTCGAGCAACAGCAGGCGCGGTTGATGAATCAGCGCACGGGCCAGGGCCACACGTTGCTTCTGCCCACCGGACAACGCCGCCGGCCACTCGTTGGCGCGATCCGCCAGACCCACCGCTTCCAGCGCCTCCAAAGCCTTGGGACGCCAGTTGCCTTTGAGCCCCAGACCCACGTTGTCGATGATCTTTTTCCACGGCAGCAAACGCGCTTCCTGGAACATCAGGCGAGTGTCTTCACGCGCTTCGCTCAACGGCGCCGAACCGGCCAGCAGTTCACCGCCGGTAGGCTGATCGAGACCGGCCAGCAAGCGCAGCAAGGTGCTTTTGCCGCAACCGCTGCGACCGACCACGGCAACGAACTGCCCCGCCGGAATATGCAGATCGATCTCGCGCAGCACCTGCCGCGAACCAAAGGTTTTTTGCAGTTTGCGCACGGCCAGCGGAATCCCGCGCAGCAGGCGTGGAGGTTGTTGAGCGGTCATGCGGCACCTCCTTTTACAACCTGATAGGCCGGATGCCAGCGCAGCCACACACGTTCAAGTCCACGGGCGGCGAGGTCGGCCAGTTTGCCGAGCACCGCGTACAGCAGAATCGCCAGCACCACCACGTCGGTCTGCAAGAACTCCCGGGCATTCATCGCCAGATAGCCGATGCCGGAGCTCGCGGAAATGGTTTCCGCCACGATCAACGTCAGCCACATGAAGCCCAACGCGAAACGCACGCCGACCAGAATCGAGGGCAGCGCCCCCGGCAGGATCACCTGACGGAACAGGCTGAAACCGGACAAACCGTAGCTGCGCGACATTTCCACCAGCGCCGGGTCGACGTTGCGGATGCCGTGATAAGTGTTGAGGTAAATCGGGAACAATGTGCCCAGCGCCACCAGGAAAATCTTCGCTGACTCATCGATGCCGAACCACAGGATCACCAGCGGAATCAGCGCCAGGTGCGGCACGTTGCGGATCATCTGCACCGAACTGTCGAGCAGGCGTTCGCCCCATTTCGACAGACCGGTAATAAAACCCAAGGTCAGGCCGATGCCGCCACCAATGGCGAAACCCAACGCTGCGCGCCAGCCGCTGATGGCCAGGTGTGTCCAGATCTCGCCGCTGCGGACCAGGCTCACACCGGCTTCGATCACGGCGATTGGCGCCGGCAGAATCCGTGTCGACAACCAGCCCGCCGATACCGACAACTGCCACACCGCCAACAGCAATACCGGCAACGCCCAGGGCGCGAGGCTGTGGATAATTTTTTTCATGGCGCGCCTCAGCTCTGGGACGCAGCTTTGGGGAGGATGTCGTTGGCGACCATCTCACCAAACGGGCTGACGTAACCGGCGCTTTTCGGCAATTCTGGACGCTCGATGTCCAGATGCGGAAACAGTAACTCGGCCACGCGATACGACTCTTCCAGGTGTGGATAACCGGAGAAGATGAACGTGTCGATGCCAAGGTCCGCGTATTCCTTCACGCGTGCCGCCACGGTCGGTCCATCGCCCACCAGCGCCGTACCGGCACCCCCGCGCACCAGGCCGACACCGGCCCAGAGATTCGGGCTGACTTCCAGGTTGTCGCGGCTGCCGCCATGCAGCGCGGCCATGCGTTGCTGGCCGACGGAATCGAAGCGCGCCAGGGATGCCTGGGCACGGGCGATGGTCTCGTCGTCCAGGTGCGAAATCAGTCGGTCCGCCGCTTGCCAGGCTTCCGCATTGGTTTCACGAACGATCACATGCAGGCGAATGCCGAAGCGTACGGTACGCCCGAGTTTCGCGGCCTTGGCCCGAACCTGTGCGATCTTCTCGGCCACCGCGGCCGGTGGTTCGCCCCAGGTCAAAACCATTTCGACCTGTTCGGCGGCGAGGTCCTGCGCCGCTTCCGACGAGCCGCCAAAGTACAGCGGTGGACGCGGCTGCTGGATCGGCGGATAGAGCAGCTTGGCGCCCTTCACACTGATGTGCTGACCATCGTAATCGACGGTTTCGCCTTCCAGCACTCGGCGCCAGATACGGGTGAATTCCACCGAAGCCTGATAGCGCTCTTCATGAGTAAGAAACAGACCGTCACCGGCCAACTCTTCCGGATCGCCCCCCGTCACCAGGTTGAACAGCGCACGCCCGCCGGACAGTCGATCCAGCGTGGCCGCCTGACGCGCCGCCACCGTCGGGGAAATGATCCCGGGGCGCAGGGCGACCAGAAACTTCAAACGCTGGGTCACCGGAATCAGCGACGCAGCCACCAGCCACGAGTCTTCGCAGGAACGGCCGGTGGGAATCAGCACGCCGCCAAAGCCCAGTCGATCCGCCGCTTGCGCGACTTGTTGCAGGTAACCGTGGTCAACGGCGCGAGCGCCTTCGGCGGTGCCAAGGTAATGGCCGTCACCGTGGGTAGGCAGGAACCAGAAGATGTTGAGGCTCATGGAGTGGTCTCCTTGGGGAATCGAATGTTGCAGGGCTTTGGTTATTGAGCTTTGGCAACGGCCGCCGGTGGCGTCCAGATCACGTCTTTGATGCTCAGCGGCTTGGGAATCAGCTTGAGTTGGTAGAAGCTGTCGGCGATTTTCTGTTGCGCCGCGACCACTTCCGGGGTGAGGAACAGTGCACCGTAGCCTTGGCGTTTCACCGAGGTCAGGGTGATGTCCGCCGGCAGGCCGAGCAGCGGCGAGACTTGTTTGGTGACGTCTTCAGGGTTGGCTTTGGACCACTCACCCACCGCGCGCACTTCGTCCACGAGGGCCTTGATCACCTCGGGATTTTTTTGCGCATAAGGCTTGGTCGCCAGATAGAACTGATGGTTGTCGACGATGCCTTTGCCATCGCGCAGGGTGCGCGCTTGCAGTTGTTGTTCGGCGGCCGCCTGGTATGGGTCCCAGATCACCCAGGCATCGACACTGCCGCGCTCGAAGGCAGCACGTGCATCGGCCGGTGGCAGGAATACAGTCTGGATATCGGTGTACTTGAGGCCGGCGTCTTCCAGCGCACGCACCAGCAGGTAGTGCACGTTGGAGCCTTTGTTGAGCACGACTTTCTTGCCCTTGAGCTCTGCCACCGATTTGATCGGCGAGTTTTTCGGCACCAGGATCGCTTCGCTGTGAGGCGCAGGCGGTTCGTAGGCGACGTAGAGCAAATCAGCGCCTGCCGCTTGGGCAAATACAGGAGGAGTTTCGCCGGTCACGCCAAAGTCGATCGAGCCGACGTTCAGGCCCTCGAGCAGTTGCGGGCCACCGGGGAATTCGGTCCATTGCACGTCCACGCCTTGGGCGGCGAGGCGTTTTTCCAGGGTGCCTTTGGCTTTGAGCAGCACCAGAGTGCCGTACTTCTGATAGCCGATTCGTAGCGTTTCAGCTTGAGCTTGAGTAATGGCGCCGAAGGTGACAGCCGCAGCAAACAGAGCGACCAGACCACGACGCAAAATGACAGGGCGCATGGCGCTCTCCTATTTGCAGTTGGGTTTTGGCTGCACCTGCTTGCCCGTTGGCGGGCGAGTAAGGCCAGTAGATCAATTTCGGGTTTTGGCTTAAATGCTCCAGCGAGCACTCAACAAACGTTCATTCAACAGGTTTGGATCGAGCGGTTTGGGCCGTCGCGCCATGGCGCTGAAAAATAGCTCCAGCGATTCATTCAGTCTTTGTTCCAGCTCCGGCGCCAACTGCGCCAGGGCACTGCCTTCGCCGTAGGCGATCTGGCTGTCGACGGCGAAAATCCCCTGAAGCATTTCCTGGGCTTTCAATGCCGACAGCACCGGCTTGAGCGCGTAATCCACCGCGAGCATGTGGGCGATGCTGCCGCCGGTGGCCATTGGCAACACCACCTTGTGGCTCAAGGCACGTTCGGGCAGCAGATCCAATACGGTTTTCAGCGCGCCGGAAAACGAAGCCTTGTACACCGGGGTGGCAATCAACAGGCCATCGGCGTTTTCAATCTGTTGCAGCAAGTCGACCACCTTGGGGCTGTCGAAACGTGCATGCAGCAAGTCCTCGGCCGGGAAGTCCCGTACCTGGTAACTCACCACTTCCACGCCCTGCTCTTGTAGCCAACGTTGGGAGCGATCCAGCAGAACCCCGGAACGGGAGCGCTGACTGGGACTGCCACCGAGTGAGACGACCAGCATTCAGACGATTCCTTAAAGGGTGCAGGCGATTCGCGGCTTGCGATCTCGCTTTGATGGAGTGACCTTAACAGGTGATTTATATATCCATAAATCATATTTATTCATTTGGTTATTCTTTAAAGAGATATACAGGGCGGTTTCTTCCAGGCAAAAAAACAGGCCGTCGAAACGGCCTGAAACCCCTGCTTTGTGGATACCTTCAAAAGATCGCAGCCTGCGGCAGCTCCTACATGGACCGGCCTGGCTGCGATCTTTTGATCTTCAACGATTCGGCTGCGGTGTCAGGCGCAAGTACGGCTTCACCGCGCGATAGCCCTTGGGAAAGCGCTGTTTGATTTCTTCTTCATCCTTGAGCGACGGCACGATCACCACCTCGTCGCCGTCCTGCCAGTTGGCCGGCGTGGCGACTTTGTAGTTGTCGGTCAGCTGCAGAGAATCAATCACCCGCAGGATTTCATGGAAGTTGCGGCCGGTGCTCGCCGGGTAAGTGATGGTCAGGCGAACCTTCTTGTTGGGGTCAATCACGAACAGCGAGCGCACCGTCAGGGTGTCGTTGGCGTTCGGATGGATCAGGTCGTAGAGGTCCGAGACCTTGCGGTCGGCATCGTCGAGGATCGGAAAGTTGACGACGGTGTTCTGGGTTTCGTTGATGTCGGCGATCCACTTGTGGTGAGAGTCCACCGGGTCGACCGACAGGGCGATGGCCTTGACCCCACGCTTGGCGAATTCATCTTTCAACTTGGCCGTGAAGCCGAGCTCAGTGGTGCACACCGGCGTGAAGTCGGCCGGGTGGGAAAACAGCACACCCCAGCTATCGCCCAGCCACTGGTGGAACCGGATGGTACCGGCGCTGGAATCCTGTTCGAAATCGGGGGCGATATCGCCGAGTCTGAGGCCCATGGTGCTGCTCCTTTTGAGTTCTGGTTGAGCTCACTGTGCCTGTGTTTTTTATCTATTAAAAAGAATAAATATCGATTTATTTAGACCCAAAAGAAATATTAAAGATCTGTTCACTGGACGTGCGTGCGCAACCCGCCGAACATCGGCCACAAGGTTCGAGAAGGCCTTGAGTTGCTGCAAAAGAAGGGAATTTCAAGGCGGGATTACGGGGGTGACCCCGCCTTGAAACGCAAAAGCCCCGCCCGGCGTGATGCCGGGAGGGGCTTTTTTTTGCCTGGGTTACCGAGCGCTATTACAACAGCGGGATCGAGTAACTGACGATCAGGCGGTTTTCGTCCTGGGAGCGGGTGCTCGGCAGGTCGGTACGCCAGGTGGCGTTTTTCCACATCAGGCCCAGGTTCTTCAACGCGCCGGACTGAACAACGTAACCCACGGTCACGTCGCGCTCCCACTCGGAAGCGCCGTTAGCCAGTTGACGACCTGAAGAGTTCACCGTGTCGATGTCATCGCCGTGCAGGTAAACCACACCCGCCGTCAGGCCAGGTACGCCGACTTTGGCGAAGTCATAGGAGTAGCGTGCTTGCCAGGTTTTCTCGCCGGCACGACCGAACTTCTGGATTTGCGAGTCGGTGATGGTGTAGTTCGACGAACCGTCGCCCTGGTTCAACCACGGGAAGTCGCTGCTGCCGTTGCTGACCTGATAACCGCCACCGAAGGTGTGGCCGGCCACGGTGTACAGGAACAGAGCGCTGTACAGATTGTTGTCGACCTTACCTCTGCCGCTTGGCACACCGTTGTAGTTGCCGCTGCTGAAGTACGCCGATGTATTGCTGTTGGCACCATCATCAGAGCTGTTGAAGTAACGGAAATCCGACTTCAGTACGCCCGGGCCGATTGCCCAGTTGTGTACCAGACCCAGGAAGTGCTGCTTGTAGAAGTCTTCCAGGTTGCCGTAGTAGTACTGGGCAGTCAGGTCTTTGGTGAGTTTGTAGTCACCGCCGGCGTAGATGAATTTGTTGCTGTTGGCGACACGCGCGTTGGCGCCACCAATGGACAACTGCTCATTGTTGCTGGAGTTACGGCCCTTGACGTGTTCGATCTGGCCGCCTGTCAGCGTCAGATCCTTGATCTCGCCGGAAGTGATTTGGCCACCCTGCCAGGTTTGCGGCAAAAGACGACCGTCGTTGGTCACGATCACAGGCAGTTTTGGCTGCAGGGTGCCCAGCTTCAGCTCAGTCTGAGAGATCTTGGCTTTGGCGGTCAGGCCCAGGCTGGAGAAGTTATCGACCGCTTCACCGTTGGATTTGCTTGGGAAAACAGTACCGCCGTAAGAGTTATTCACTGCACCGCTGGTACCGCCGCCCGAATCCAGACGCACGCCCAATAGGCCGATCGCATCAACACCGAAACCGACGGTGCCTTGGGTGTAGCCGGAGATGAAGCGCAGATCGAAGCCTTGGCCCCATTCCTCGTACTTGTTCGGGACGTCGCCTGTGCCGTCACGGAAGTCCTGGTTGATGTAGAAGTTGCGCAGCCCCAATGTTGCCTTGCTGTCTTCGATGAAACCGGCGGCGCTTGCCTGCTGCGCCAAAACCCCTACGGCCACTGCCAGGGCCAAGGTGGACTTGTTCATTGTTTCGCTCCTATCGTTTTCTAATTCTTGTGTTGCTGGTCCTGGGTCGAATGCCCTGGATCCGCAGACGCGTCGTTCGCGCCTGACCGTTTTGACCGGTCATTTTTTGGGCGCGCAGGATACCTCTTCATAATCCTTAAAAGAATCGTTGAGTTGGTTTTAATCGCATTGGGAAATAAGCCCCGACAACACAGACCCGGGGTATCGGCAGAAAAAACCGATTCCTGAATCGTTTTATCTCGAGGGGGATTTGAAGCTCGATCCGAGGCTTACGGTGCGTGTCGGATGGCCGTACTGTAAGCGCTGGAGAAAAAAGCTAAAAAGAATAAAAAATAAGCATCAGCAAACATTATGGAATATTGAAATTATCCCCAAAAAAAACCTCACCGGTGGGTGAGGTTCTTTTTGGAGGGGAAACGCTATTACATGAAGCTGTAGGTGTAGTTGAAGATCAGACGAGTTTGGTCTTCATCTAGGGTGCTGGTGTTACCACGGTACATACCGTGACGCAGCGTGGTGCCGAAACCTTTAAGTGGGCCGGTTTGAATCACGTAGTCCACACGCAGGTCCGTCTCACGCTCGTTCAGGTCGTCACCCACGCCATTGGTGGCCTTGATGTCCTGGCCATACAGGTAAGCAGCCGAAGCTTTCAAGCCTGGCACGCCCAACGAAGCGAAGTCGTACGAGTACTGACCGTAGGTGGTGTTTTCACCGGCACGGATGAAGCTGCCAACGGTGGCATCGGTGAAGGAGTAGAAGCTAGCGCCCCCGGCGCCTTCGTTACGGCCTCGACCGTCAACTACGTTGCCCTGGTTCAGGAAGACAAAGCCGCCGTCATCGCTGACACGCTGGTGACCGAGCAGGAACGCGCTGCCGCCCAGAGTGTAGGTGAACGTGGCGCTCCAGGTTTTGTTGTCGACCTCACCCACATTCTTGGCGTAACCGTTGTTGTTGTTGAACATGTAGCCAGCAGTGCCGTTCTTGCCATCGGAGCTGCTGTCGAAATAACGCAGATCGGTCTTGAACGACTGGTTTGGCGCGATTGGGTAAACGTGCACCAGGCCGAGGAAATTCTGCTTGTAGTAGTCTTCCAGGTTCGCGTAGTAGTACTGCAGCATCAGGTCTTTGGTGACCTTCCAGTCAGCACCGGCGTAACGGAATTGGTTGCTTTCTTTGGCATTGCCAATGGTAGCGACCGCCAGACCAGTAGAGTTGGACGACGCGCGACCGGTCGCGTGCTCCAACTGACCTAGGTTGAAGGTTACGTTGTCGATTTCCTTCGAGGAGATGGTGCCACCCTCAAAGGTTTGCGGCAGCACGCGGCTGTCGTTCGCAATCAGGATTGGCATGTTTGGCTGCAGAGCGCCACCCAGATGAGCCTCGGTTTTCGAGAAGCGTGCCTTGACGTTCGCCGCCGCACGGCTCCACGAGCTCTCTGCCGACTGATCAGTGTCGCTAGGGTTGAAGGAGTTGTTGTCCGGGTGGTGGCCCTTGCCGCCGTCCAGATGGATACCCACCAGGGCTTGGGCGTCAATACCGAAACCTACGACACCTTGGGTGAAGCCCGACTGGTAATCGAACTTGAGACCTTCAGCGGCCTCTCGTTGACGGTTGGCAGGAGTGCTGGCGCCTTCACGTCTATCGGAGTCGAAATAATAGGTACGCGAACTAACGGAAGCCTTGCTGTCTTCGATGAAACCTGCGGCGCCTGCCTGCTGCGCCAAAACCCCTACGGCCACGGCCAAAGCCAAGGTGGACTTGTTCATTGTGAAGCTCCTCTCGATTCTAATTCTTGTGTTCCTGGTCTCGGGTCGTTGCCCAAAATCCTAAGATGCGCGATTAGCGCCGTACCGTGACTCACAAGTCAATCGTAACCATGTGTGTCTACGACCATAGTCTAATCCCCAGTTTTTTGGTCCATGCAGGGTCATGAGTTCGTCACAAACCTGAAAAGAATAGGTGGATTCTTTTCTCATACCGTTTAGGAATTTAGGTCACTGCCATCGTCCCCCCGGACTAGAGCGGGTGGCACATAAGCTAATTCCTAAAAGGTATTTATTAGTGGTTTTTTAGATCGATTAGGTTTGGAAACAATTCCGAAACAAAACCAATCGAACAGGCCCTCGCCATGACGACCAAGCGCGCACTATCCAAGCCCTTTGTTACAGTTTGTGTATCGCTAATAATTTCTTTCTCCGCCCACGCGGCGAACCTCACCGTCGGCTACCAAACTGGTATCGATCCAAGCAAGGTTCCGCAGGCGGATGGCCTGTACGAAAAGACCATCGGCCAACCCATCGACTGGCGCCGGTTCAACAGCGGGCCGGAAGTGGTCACTGCGATAGCGTCCGGTGACGTGCAGATCGGCAACCTCGGCTCCAGCCCTTTGGCGGCGGCGGCTTCGCGTAATCTGCCGATTGTTGCGTTCCTCGTGTCTGCGCAGATCAACGCAGCGGAAGCCCTGGTGGTGCGCAATGGCAGTGGCGTCGAAAAACCGCAAGATCTGATCGGCAAGACCATCGCCACGCCGTTCGTTTCGACCTCTCACTACAGCCTGCTCGGCGCTCTCAAGCACTGGGGCCTGGACGCTTCGAAAGTCAAAGTGGTGAACCTGCAACCGGCGGAAATCGCTGCGGCCTGGAAGCGTGGGGACATTGATGGCGCGTTTGTCTGGTCGCCGGCGCTGGGGGAAATTCGCAAGACCGGCAAGACCTTGACCGATGCAGCGCAGGTCGGCCAATGGGGTGCTCCAACCTTCGAAGTCTGGGTCGCACGCAAGGATTACGCCGAGAAGCACCCGGAGGTAATAGCCAAGTTCGCCAAGGTCACGCTCGACTCTTTTGCTGATTACGCCGCGCATAAAGCCAACTGGACGGTCGATTCGGCCCCGGTGCAGAAAATCGCCAAATTGACCGGTGCCAACGCGGCCGACGTGCCGGAGTTACTCGCCGGCTCTGCCTTCCCCGATGCCAAGGCACAGCAAACCAGCGCGCTGCTGGAAGGCGGCACGGCCAAGGCGATTGGCGAGACGGCGAAGTTCTTGAAGGAACAAGGGAAGGTTGAGACGGTGCTGGCGGATTACTCGCCGTATGTCAGCGCGAAGTTCGTGCAGGAGTAATGCAATAACTTCTGTAGGAGCTGCCGCAGGCTGCGATCTTTTGATCTTGAAGGCAAAATCAAAAGATCGCAGCCTGCGGCAGCTCCTACAGACCCAATCTGGTCAGAGGGTTTTTTCGAAGATCTTCGAATTACGCTGATAGTTGTACAGCGACGCCCGTGCCGACGGCAGGCGATCAACGCTGCTCGGTACGAAGCCACGCTCGCGGAACCAGTGCGCGGTGCGGGTGGTGAGCACGAACAATGTCTTCAAGCCTTGGGCGCGTGCGCGGGTTTCAATGCGCTCCAGCAACTCATCGCCGCGCCCGCCGTGACGGTACTCCGGGTTCACCGCCAGGCAGGCCAGTTCTCCGGCATCCGAATCGGCAATCTGATACAGCGCCGCACACGCGATGATCATGCCCTCGCGCTCGACCACACTGAACTGCTCGATCTCGCGCTCCAGCACTTCGCGCGAACGCCGCACCAAGATGCCTTGCTCTTCAAGCGGGCTGATCAAATCCAGCAAGCCGCCGACGTCCTCAATGGCCGCTTCGCGCACCACTTCGAACTGCTCTTGTGCGACCAGCGTACCGCCGCCGTCACGGGTGAAAAGTTCGGTCAGCAACGCGCCGTCTTCGGCATAACTGACGATATGGCTGCGCGCCACACCACCACGGCAGGCTTCAGCGGCAGCATCGAGCAGTTCCGCCTGATAATTGCTGCCCAGACGCTGCAAATGCGCCGGCACTTGCTGCGGCCGCAACTCGCGCACCAGACGCCCGTTCTCATCGATCAAGCCAGGGTCGGCACCGAACAGCAGCAGCTTGTCTGCCCCCAGATCGATGGCCGCACGCGTGGCAACATCTTCACAGGCGAGGTTGAAGATTTCACCGGTCGGCGAGTAACCCAGCGGCGACAACAACACGATGGAGCGCTCGTCCAGCAGACGATTGATGCCTTTGCGGTCGACTCGACGCACTTCGCCGGTGTGGTGATAATCGACGCCTTCAAGCACGCCGATTGGCCGCGCGGTCACCAGGTTGCCGCTGGCAACGCGCAGGCGCGAGCCCTGCATGGGCGAGGACGCCATGTCCATGGACAGCCGCGCCTCGATGGCAATGCGCAGTTGGCCCACCGCATCGATCACGCACTCCAGCGTCGCGGCATCGGTGATGCGCATGCCATGGTGGTAATGCGGGGTCAGACCGCGAGCAGCGAGGCGCGTTTCAATTTGCGGACGTGACCCGTGAACCAGTACCAGTCGCACACCCAGGCTGTGCAACAGCACCAGGTCGTGGACGATATTGCCGAAGTTCGGGTGTTCAACGCCGTCGCCGGGCAGCATGACGACAAAGGTGCAATCGCGGTGGGCGTTGATGTAAGGCGAAGCGTGACGAAGCCAATTGACGTATTCGGGCATGAACCTGGGCCTGTAATAAATAGCAGCCGAAAAAAGGGCGAAACTGAAAACGCACAGCGGGCTGATGGTTATCGTCGGAACAGGCTTGGCGACACGCGCGCTCTCCTCATGAATACGGGTTTGGACACCGGCAATTTAATTGCGCCCCCTGTAGGAGCTGCCGAAGGCTGCGATCTTTTGATCTTTGTTTTCAAAATCAAGATCAAAAGATCGCAGCCTTCGGCAGCTCCTACAAGGGTTGCGTTCAATTGGTTGGCACTGCAGTTTGGGTCGGTGTCAGGCAATAGTGTTCGATCAGTTGCCTTAGTAGATGCACCGTAGGCTGCAAACGTGACATTTCAAGGTATTCCCCCGGCTGATGGGCGCAGGCGATATCACCCGGGCCGAGCACCAGTGTCTCGCAGCCAAGTTGCTGAAGATAAGGCGCTTCGGTGCCGAACGCCACTGCTTCGGCGCTGTGACCGGTGAGCTTTTCGGCAATACGCACCAACTCGGCATCTTCCGCCTGCTCGAACGGGGGGACTGCGGGGAACAGCGGCGCATAATCGATCTTGACCTGATGCCGCTCGGCAATCGGATTGAGCTTGCGCAAGATCTCGGCACGCAGGGCCTTGGGGTCCATGCCTGGCAGCGGCCGCAAATCGAACTCCAGCGAACACTGCCCACAAATGCGATTGGGGTTGTCGCCGCCGTGGATGCAGCCGAAGTTCATCGTCGGCGTCGGGACGCTGAACTGCGGGTTACGGAACTCACGTTGCCACAGCAACCGCAGGCCGCGCAGTTCGCCGATGGCATCGTGCATGGCTTCCAGCGCGCTGTGCCCCAGGCGCGGGTCCGAGGAATGGCCGCTTTGCCCGAGAATATCGATGCGCTCCATCATGATGCCTTTGTGCATGCGGATCGGCTTGAGCCCCGTCGGCTCGCCGATCACCGCGGCACGCCCCAGTGGCCGCCCCGCTGCCGCCAGCGCGCGGGCACCGGACATCGAGCTTTCCTCATCGCACGTGGCCAGGATCAGCAACGGTTGCTTGAACGGTTGATCGAGCAATGGTTTGACCGCCTCGATGGCCAACGCGAAAAAGCCCTTCATGTCGCAACTGCCCAGCCCGACCCAGCGCCCATCGACTTCCGTCAGTTTCAGTGGATCGGTCTGCCACAACGCGCCGTCGAACGGCACCGTGTCGCTGTGGCCGGCCAGCACCAACCCGCCGGGACCGGAACCAAAACTGGCCAGCAGATTGAACTTGCCCGGGCTGACCTGCTGGATATCGCAGGCGAAACCCAGGTCACCGAGCCACGCTGCCAGCAGATCGATCACCGGACGATTGGACTGATCGAGGCTGGCCTGGGTGCAGCTGACGGACGGTGCGGCAATCAGCGCAGCGAATTGATCTTTCATGGACGGCAAAGGCATCGCTGACTCCAACTCCCGAATTGAAGACCATCATAGAACCATCCGGCGACAGGAATAAACCGTCGCGCGGCGGAGCAAGGTTGAGTCCTGTACACTGCACGACCTTGGCAGCCACCTATTCCCCCGGCTGCGCTCCCGATCCTGGATTGTCCGGCCATGCAGAAAGAAACCGAAATCAAACTCCGCGTCAGCCGCGAAACCCTCGCCGCCCTGCGCGAGCACCCGTTACTGAAGAAACGCAACAAAAGTGGTTGGGAACGCCGTGAGTTGATGAACCAGTACTTCGACACCCCTGAGCGCGATCTGGCCCAAGCCAAAGTCGCCCTGCGCCTGCGCAAGGATGGCGAAGACGTAATTCAGACCCTCAAGACCCGTGGTCAGAGCGTCGCGGGTTTGTCCGAGCGCAACGAATTCAACTGGCCCCTGCCAAAAGCCAAGCTCGACCTGAAGAAACTCGACGGCGAATGCTGGCCCGAGGAACTTGCCGAACTGGATAAAAAGACCCTCAAGCCAATCTTCACCACCGATTTCGTCCGCGAATACGCTGAAATCGCTTGGGGCCGTGGCAAGAGCAAAGTGGTCATCGAAGCTGCGCTGGACCTGGGCCACGTCGTGGTCGGCAAGCAGAAAGAAGAAATCTGCGAGCTGGAACTGGAACTGCGCGAAGGCGAGCCGGCAGCCCTGCTGGAACTGGCCGCCGAACTGGCCGAGAAACTCGCCCTGATGCCGTGCGATATCAGCAAGGCCGAGCGCGGTTATCGCTTGTACGACGCCCACAGCTATTCGCTGAGCCTGCCAGCGCCGCAGATCACTGCCGAAACGCCGCTCGACGACGCATTCGCCGCGCTGAGCTGGCATTTGTTGGCCAGCAGCCAGCGATTGGCCGAACAGTATCGCTTCAACGGTCACTGGCGCCTGCTGCAAGACTGGGTCGAGAGCCTGGCTGAAATGCGCGCACTGATCAGCAGCCTCGGCCAAGCCGCGCCGCGTCAGTCGACCCACGACCTGCGCGTTGCGCTCGATGCCTTGCTGGAAGACTGGCGCCCGCTAGTGCAAGCCGGCGTGGACGATGAAGACGTGCGCAAAGCCGCGCCGGAGCAGTTCCTTGAAGAACTGGAAGATCCGCGTTGGGGCCTGTTCTCCCTGACCACTTCGCGCTGGTTACTGGCCCGCACCTGGACCGCCGAGCGCAACACCCGCGGCAACCGCCAGGGCGCTGCGCAATTGGGCAGCTGGTTGCCACGCTTGCTGGGTGAAGAAGCCACTTCGTTGCAACTGCAGCGTTACCAACAGCAGCCGGAAGATTTGGCCGAGCAACTGCCGCGCATCGAGCGCATCCAGGTCTGGCTGCACCATGCGCGCAACGTGCTGGAAATCCCGGAAATGGATCGCCTGTACGGCGAGCTGAACAAGTTGGCGCAACTGGCCAACGAGCCGACGATCACGGATGAACTGCTCGATGCGCGCAAGCAGCAGGCGATTGCGGTTTATCAGAATCGCGCCTGGAAGATGCTGCTGCGCATGTAATACCGCCATCGCTGGCAAGCCAGCTCCCACAGGGTTCGATGTTGGAATGCACATTGTGTTTCAACACAAAAACTGTGGGAGCTGGCTTGCCAGCGATGAGGCCAGCCAATTCACCACAAAGTTTCAGACCGGCAAACTGGTGGTCGACTTGATCTCCGACAGCGCCACAATCGAATTCACTTCCTGAATCCCCGGCACCATCGACAGCTTCTCGAAAAAGAAGCGCTCATAGGCCTCGATGTCCGCCGCGACGATCCGCAGCATGAAGTCCACAGCCCCCATCAGCACGTAACACTCCAGCACTTCGGGAAAACCGCGAATCGCTTCGGTGAATTCGGTGAAATTCGAACGTCCGTGGGCGTTGAGCTTTACCTGCGCAAAGATCTGCGTGTTCAGGCCGATTTTCTTGCGGTCCAGCAACGTCACTTGCCCACGAATGATCCCCTCGTCCTTCATTCGCTGAATCCGCCGCCAGCACGGCGATTGCGACAGCCCCACCTGCTCGGCGATCTGCGCGCTGGAGAGCGAAGCGTCTTCTTGCAGCAACGCGAGAATCTTACGATCGTAGCCGTCCAGCTCAGCGTGCATAAAAAAACCCTTTATTGCTATAACATCGAATTGGTTGAGTCGACTCAGTCGCTATTCGCTCAATCATAGAGAAGAAATACCCGGCAGCGGATGTAAAAATTTCTCCATTGATTTTGGAGCCTGCCCATGCCGCACCTCGAAGCCGTAAACACCGCCCCCACTCGCGCCGACGTGTGGAATGCCGGCAATGCTCACAGCCGTGTGCGCTACCAATTGCTGGCCGAAGCCGAACCGGACTTGCTCTGCCGCGCACTCAATCTGTTTGCCTTGCAGTTTCTGACACCGCAAGAGGTGCACGTGCAGCGCGAGGAAGATCTGCTGATGGTCGACATCGTCATCGATGGTTTGAGCTGGCACCGCGCCCAGGTCATTGCAGAAAAACTTCGTAACCTGATCAGCGTCTGCTCGGTTGAGCTGCAACACGCCGATTCAGCGTGGGTTGAAGCGGCGCAGGCGGCGGGCTGAAAAGACCGGATACGCCTTCGTCGGGTAGTGGCCCAACGGTCTGCGGGACCGCGGCTATCCTTTGCGAACTGTTGTTCAAAAGGAGCCCGCATGTCCGTTCAATTTGCCATTCAGGACCGCTGGCTGGATCTCAATGATGTGCTGCGAGAGCTGGTTGCCCAAGGGTTTATCAATCAGGACGCGGCCGAGCAGGCGCTCAATGCCCGACGCCGGCATGCGGCCCATGGTCAGATGCACCCGTTGGAGTTCATCGCCAGCCAGCAGCTGGACGACCTCAGCCGGCCGGGCAAACACCTCGACCTGGAAAACCTGACCCTGTGGCTGTCCCAACAGGCGGGCCAGCCTTACCTGCGTATCGACCCGTTGAAGATCAACGTCGCGGCCGTGACGCCGTTGATGTCCTACGCCTTCGCCCAACGCCACAAGATCCTCGCGGTGTCGATCGACCGCGACGCCGTGACCGTCGCCAGCGCCCAGCCTTACGTCAACGGCTGGGAAGCCGACCTGACCCACGTACTGAAGCTGCCGATCAAGCGTGTGGTCGCCAACCCCGTGGATATCCAGCGCTTCAGCGTGGAGTTCTTTCGCCTGGCCAAGTCGGTCACGGGAGCGAACAACGCCGACCAGCAGGTCAACACCCTGGGCAACTTCGAGCAGTTGCTCAACCTCGGCGCCAGCGATCAGGAGCCGGACGCCAACGACGCGCACATCGTCAACATCGTCGACTGGCTGTTCCAGTACGCCTTCCAGCAGCGCGCCAGCGATATCCACATCGAACCCCGGCGCGAGCAAGGTACGGTGCGTTTTCGCATCGACGGCGTGCTGCACAACGTCTATCAATTCCCACCGCAAGTGACCATGGCCATCGTCAGCCGCCTGAAAAGCCTGGGCCGGATGAACGTCGCGGAGAAGCGCAAACCCCAGGACGGCCGGGTGAAAACCAAGACCCCGGACGGCGGCGAAGTCGAGTTGCGGCTCTCGACCCTGCCGACCGCTTTCGGCGAAAAAATGGTCATGCGGATCTTCGACCCCGAGGTGCTGCTCAAGGATTTCGATCAGCTGGGCTTTTCCACCGACGACCTGCGACGCTGGCAGGACATGACCCGTCAGCCCAACGGCATCATTCTGGTCACCGGCCCGACCGGTTCCGGCAAGACCACCACGCTCTACACCACCCTGAAAAAACTGGCGACGCCGGAGGTCAACCTCTGCACCATCGAAGACCCGATTGAAATGGTCGAGCCGGCGTTCAACCAGATGCAGGTCCAGCACAACATCGACCTGACCTTCGCCGCTGGCGTGCGTGCGCTGATGCGGCAAGATCCGGACATCATCATGATCGGCGAGATCCGCGACCTGGAAACCGCCGAGATGGCGATCCAGGCCGCGCTGACCGGGCACTTGGTGCTATCGACCCTGCACACCAACGATGCGCCCAGCGCCATCAGCCGTTTGCTGGAACTCGGCGTGCCGCATTATCTGATCAAGGCCACCGTGCTCGGCGTCATGGCCCAACGGCTGGTGCGTACCTTATGCCCGCACTGCAAAGCGCCACAGGCCTTGAACGAAGAGGACTGGCAAACCCTGACCCGGCCGTGGCAAGCGCCGCTACCGGCCAACGCCCAACGCGCCATCGGATGCCTGGAATGCCGCGACACCGGTTATCACGGACGGGCGGGCGTCTACGAAATCATGCAGCTCACCGACGGCATAAAAACCCTGATCAACCCGGACACCGACTTGCTGGCGGTGCGGCGCCAGGCGTTCAAGGAAGGGATGCGCAGCTTGCGATTGTCCGGGGCGCAAAAAGTGGCTGCCGGTTTGACCACCGTCGAAGAAGTCCTGCGCGTGACGCCGCAGAGCGAGCAGAAGTAGCTGGGTGGTGACGGAACTCGAATGGGGAAATGGCAATCCAACGCCGTAGTTAAAAACCCCTGTGGAGTCACCCCTATGCGTTTCAAACTTGCTGTCGCCACCATGGCCTTGTTGTCCCTGCCAGTCGGTTCGGCGATGGCTGACACCTTTTGGCGTAATGTCATTTCGTCCGGTGCGACCACCGGCTCGACCTACCTGACCTTCAAGGATCACAAGCTGATCGTTGCGGCCCAGGACGACGCCGGCAGCTTCGTTGCCAGTGACGGCGGCATCCGCGGCCCGTATCTGGAAGCGGCCATGCAGAAAGTCCGCGCCGACAATCCGGGCCTGCAGGCTACGGACATGGAACTGGCGAATGCGATCCTGGCGAAGAATGCCGTGGCGGCTTCGCAATAAGATTGCCGAAACCAAATGCCGCTCAATGAGCGGCATTTTTTTTGCCTGCCTAAAGCAAACATCGCAGCCTTCGGCAGCTCCTACGGGGAACGCGATTCAATTGTAGGAGCTGCCGAAGGCTGCGATCTTTTGATCTTGCCTAGCGGTAATCATCGACCGGCACACACGCACAAAACAGATTCCGATCCCCATAAACGTTGTCCACCCGGTTCACCACTGGCCAATATTTGTGGGCCTTGGTGTGCGCATCCGGCGTCACCGCTTGCTCGATGCTGTAAGGACGCTCCCAGATCCCGGTGATGTCGGCCAGCGTATGCGGGGCGCGCTTCAGCGGATTATCTTCGGCCGGCCAATTGCCGTTTTGCACTTCGGTAATTTCTGCGCGGATGCTCAGCATCGCGCCGATGAACCGGTCGAGCTCGGCTTTCGATTCACTTTCCGTTGGCTCGACCATCAGCGTGCCCGGTACCGGAAACGACATGGTCGGCGCATGGAACCCATAGTCCATCAGGCGCTTGGCGACGTCTTCCTCGCTGATGCCGGTCAGCGCCTTCAACGGCCGCAGGTCGAGAATGCATTCGTGGGCCACCCGCTCGTTACGCCCGGTATAGAGCACCGGGAACGCGCCGGCCAAATGTTGCGCCAGGTAATTCGCCGCGAGGATCGCCACTTCGCTGGCGTCCGCCAGTTGCGGCCCCATCATGGCGATGTACATCCAGCTGATCGGCAGAATACTGGCGCTGCCCCACGGCGCTGCGCTGACCGCGCCGTTCTGCGCCAGTGGCCCGTCGATCGGCACCACCGGATGATTGGCCACGAACGGCGCCAGGTGCGCGCGAACGCCAATCGGCCCCATGCCCGGCCCTCCGCCGCCATGGGGAATGCAGAAAGTTTTGTGCAGGTTCATGTGGGACACGTCGGCGCCGATGTCCGCCGGGCGCGCCAGCCCGACCTGGGCATTGAGGTTGGCGCCGTCCATGTACACCTGACCGCCGTGCTGGTGCACCACCTCGCAGATTTCGCTGATGCCTTCCTCGTAAACGCCGTGGGTCGAAGGATAAGTCGCCATCAGACAGGCCAGTTTTTCCCCGGCCTGCGAAGCTTTTTCCTTCAAATCCTCCAGATCGACGTTACCGGCTTCGTCACACTCAACGATCACCACGCGCATCCCGGCCATCTGCGCCGACGCCGGGTTGGTGCCATGGGCCGATGAAGGAATCAGGCAGATATCACGCCCACCCTGCTGGCGGCTCTCGTGATATTTACGGATCGCCAGCAGCCCCGCGTATTCGCCTTGGGCACCGGAATTGGGTTGCATGCAGATCGCATCGAAACCGGTGATCGCGCAGAGCCAGCGCTCCAGCTCTTCAATCATCAATGAATAACCGACAGCCTGCTCTTTCGGCACAAACGGATGCAAATTGGCAAACTGCGGCCAGGTGATCGGGATCATCTCGCTAGTGGCGTTGAGCTTCATGGTGCACGAGCCCAGCGGGATCATGGATTGGTTGAGCGCCAGATCCTTGTTTTCCAGCTGCTTGAGGTAGCGCAACATCTCGGTTTCGCTGTGATGGGCGCTGAATACCGGGTGCAGCAAATACGCTGTGGTGCGCACCAGCCCGGCCGGAATGCCGGAAATCAGCGTTTGCGCATCAAGTTCGCCGACGTTGAGACCATGATCGGCGCCCAGGAATACATCGAACAGCTTTGCCACCGTAGATTCGTCACAGCTCTCGTCAAGACTCAAGCCCAAGCGTCCACGACCCAGGATGCGCAGATTGATCTGCGCGGCCACGGCACTTTCGATGATCGCAGTCTGTGTGCCACCGACGTCCAGCGTCAGGGTGTCGAAGAAATGCTGGTTCAGGCGCTTGATGCCTTTACGCTCAAGGCCCTCGGCAAGAATGCAGGTCAGCCGATGCACGCGCTGGGCGATGCGCTTGAGCCCTTCCGGCCCGTGATAGACCGCGTAAAAACTGGCAATGTTGGCCAGCAGCACCTGCGCCGTACAGATGTTGGAATTGGCTTTCTCGCGGCGGATGTGTTGCTCGCGGGTTTGCAGGGCCATGCGCAGGGCCACGTTACCTCGGGCATCTTTCGACACGCCGATGATCCGCCCGGGAATT
This sequence comes from Pseudomonas azerbaijanoccidentalis, assembly GCF_019145495.1. Lineage (GTDB taxonomy): Bacteria > Pseudomonadota > Gammaproteobacteria > Pseudomonadales > Pseudomonadaceae > Aquipseudomonas > Aquipseudomonas azerbaijanoccidentalis. Next base: position 355,874 of record NZ_JAHSTU010000004.1, read on the forward strand.
GCCCGTTTGTATTCGTCGCGGCTGGCAAAAAACGCCGCGTGCGGCCCGCCGTAGCCCATCGGCACGCCGAACCGCTGGGATGAGCCGAACACCACATCAGCGCCCAGCTCGCCGGGCGGGGTCAGCAACAACAGGCTCAGCAGATCGGCAGCCACACAGGCCAGCGCCTGTTGAGCGTGCAGATGATCAATCAACGGGCGCAGGTCGCGGATCTCACCGTGGGTGTCGGGATACTGCAGCAGCGCACCGAACACCTGATGCTGTTTCAAGTTATCCACAGCGTCGATGATCAGCTCGAAGCCGAAGCCTTCGGCGCGGGTCTGCACCACGGAAATGGTTTGCGGATGGCAGTTTTCATCGACGAAGAACAGATTGCTTTTCGACTTGGCGACCCGCTTGGCCAGTGCCATGGCTTCCGCCGCAGCGGTGGCTTCGTCCAGCAGCGAAGCGTTGGCCAGTTCCAGCCCCGTGAGGTCGATGGTCAATTGCTGGAAATTGAGCAGCGCTTCGAGTCGCCCTTGGGCGATTTCCGGTTGGTAAGGTGTGTAGGCCGTGTACCAGCCGGGATTTTCCAGCACGTTGCGCAAGATGACGGCCGGCGTGAGGGTGCCGTGATAGCCCATGCCGATCAGGCTGGTCCAGACCTGATTCAGTTCGGCATAGCCACGCAGTTTGGCCAGCGCCGCTTCTTCGTCCAGTGCCGGAGGCAGGTCCAGCGGCCGGTTCAGGCGAATGCCCGGCGGCACGGTCTGTTCGATCAGCTCGACCCGGCTGCCAAGACCGAGGCTGTCGAGCATCGCCTGCTGCTCGGCGGCATCCGGCCCGAGGTGGCGGCGAAGAAAGGCATTGGGGTCGCGTAACTGGCTCAGGGACGGCAACTGGGACATGACGGGCTCTCTCTTGACTGGCGCTCAACGTCGATGCAACACGGTCAAACCAGCATAGCAGCCGATAGCAGATCAAAAGATCGCAGCCTGCGGCAGCTCCTACAGTGGATCGCATTTGAATGTAGGAGCTGCCGCAGGCTGCGATCTGTTGATCTTCCAGCCAGGCACAAAAAAGCCCCGACGAGTCGGGGCTTTGGATGACGCTGACGGCTTACTCGCCGATGACGGCTTTGTAGGCGGCGGCGTCGAGCAGCTTTTCCAGATCAGCAGCATTGCTTGGCTTGATCTTGAAGATCCACGCACCGTACGGGTCGGAGTTCAACAACTCAGGCGTAGCGCTCAGCTCTTCGTTGACCGCAATCACTTCGCCGGCAATCGGGGAGTAAATGTCGGAAGCCGCTTTTACCGACTCAACGACGCCAGCCTGGTCTTCAGCAGCAAACACGTTGCCAACTTCAGTCAGCTCGACAAACACCACATCACCCAGCGCTTCCTGCGCGTGATCGCTGATGCCCACGGTGACGGTGCCATCGGCTTCCAGACGTGCCCATTCGTGACTTTCGGCAAAACGCAGGTCGGCAGGGATATCGCTCATGTTCTGTGTCCTCAGGAATATTGTCAGCGGTCAGCCCGCCGGAAAAGATTAGATCAAGGTTTTGCCGTGACGTACGAAGGTCGGTTTGACCACTCGGACCGGGTACCACTTGCCACGGATTTCCACTTCTGCGCGGTCGGCAGTTGCCATCGGCACGCGCGCCAGTGCAATCGACTTGCTAAGCGTAGGAGAGAAACTACCACTGGTGATCTCCCCTTCGCCAACATCGGCGATGCGAACCACTTGATGAGCGCGCAAAACACCGCGCTCTTCAAGGACCAGCCCCACCAGTTTGTGCTGCACGCCCCCGGCCTTTTCGGCTTCCAGCGCCTTGCGGCCAATGAACTGGCGCGAGGCCGGTTCCCAGGCAATGCTCCAGGCCATGTTGGAGGCCAACGGTGAAACGTCCAGATTGATGTCTTGACCGTAGAGGTTCATGCCGGCTTCGACCCGCAGGGTATCGCGCGCGCCCAGTCCGATCGGGGAAATGCCCGCGCCGACCAGATCGTTGAAGAACCCTGGCGCCTGATCAGCTGGCAGAATGATTTCCAGGCCGTCTTCACCGGTGTAACCGGTGCGCGCAATGAACCAGTCGCCGTCAGGCTGACCTTCGAAGGGTTTGAGCAGCTGGATCAGGTTGCCGCGAGACTGGCTCACCAGTTCGGCAATCTTGTGCCGGGCGTGAGGCCCCTGAATGGCCAGCATCGCCAGTTCGGTGCGTTCGTTAAGCTGCACGTCGAAGCCGTCGAGATGCGCCTGCATCCACGCCATGTCCTGATCGCGAGTGGACGCGTTGACCACCAGGCGATAACCCTCATCGAGGCGGTAGACGATCATGTCGTCGACGATGCCACCGTGCTCATTGAGCATGGTGCTGTACAACGCACGGCCAGAACTGTGCAGGCGTTCGACGTCGTTGGCCAGCAAATGCTGGAGCCAGGCCTTGGCCTGGGGGCCGCCGACATCGATCACGGTCATGTGGGATACATCGAAGACACCGCAATCGCGGCGCACCTGATGGTGTTCCTCGACCTGCGATCCGTAATGCAGAGGCATATCCCAACCGCCAAAATCGACCATCTTCGCGCCAAGGGCGAGGTGAAGGTCATACAGAGGCGTACGCTGTCCCATGGGTTTCTCCTTCCGGGCGTGGCGAAGGTGCGGGCGAGTGATAAACCGTGTGCAAACCTTGCAATCAAAGGCTTCCAGCCGATTTTTACTACCTTGTCTGTCAGACGTACCGCACCGAATGCCGCGCATTGTAGCCGCATGATGTAGGACTGACACCTAGCTGTTTCGATGTGCCGAACGTCGTATCAATCCGATCACCGGTAGCAGCCCGACCAAAACCAGGGTCAAGGCCGGCAAAGAGGCCCTCGCCCACTCGCCCTCACTGGTCATTTCGAAGATCCGCACCGCCAGCGTGTCCCAACCAAACGGGCGCATCAGCAGGGTCGCGGGCATTTCCTTGAGCACGTCGACGAATACCAGCAACGCCGCGCTCAAAGAGCCGGGTAGCAACAACGGCAGATACACTTTGAAAAACAGTCGCGGCCCACTGACACCCAGGCTACGTGCCGCTTCGGGCAAAGATGGCCGTATACGTGCCAGGCTGCTTTCCAGCGGCCCGTAAGCCACGGCGATGAAGCGCACCAGATAGGCCAGCAACAGCGCCGCCAGACTGCCCAGCAGCAGCGGCTTGCCGGCACCACCGAGCCAGCCGGAGAGAGGAATCACCAGTTCGCGGTCCAGATAACTGAACGCCAGCATGATCGACACCGCCAGGACCGAGCCGGGCAATGCGTAGCCAAGGTTGGCCAGGCTGACACCTGCGCGGATACCTTGGGTGGGCGCCAACCGTCGGGCAAACGCCAGCACCAGGGCCACACTGACGGTGATCAACGCCGCCATCGCCCCCAGATACAAGGTGTGGAGGATCAGGCCGGTGTAACGCTCATCGAGATCGAAACGCCCCCGCTGCCAGAACCACACCACCAGCTGCAGCATCGGTATGACGAAGGCGCAAGCAAATACCAGCCCGCACCACCCGGTGGCCAGCAGCGCCTTGACGCCACGCAGGTGATACAGCGCCTTGACTCGTGGCCGTTCGTTGCTCGCCCGATTGGCGCCGCGGGCGCGACGCTCGCCGTACAGCACCACCATCACCACCAGCAGTAGCAGGCTGGCCAGTTGCGCGGCGGAGGACAGGCTGAAAAAGCCGTACCAGGTCTTGTAGATGGCCGTGGTGAAGGTGTCGAAGTTGAACACCGACACCGCGCCGAAATCCGCCAGGGTTTCCATCAACGCCAATGCCACACCGGCGCCAATGGCGGGACGCGCCATGGGCATGGCCACCCGCCAGAACGCCTGCCATGGCGATTGACCCAGCACTCGCGCGGCCTCCATCAGGCCTTTGCCCTGAGCCAGGAACGCCGTGCGCGCCAACAGGTAAACGTAGGGGTAGAACACCAGCACCAACACCGCAATCACCCCGCCCGTGGAACGCACCCGTGGCAGCCGCAGCCCGGTGCCGAACCATTCACGCAACAGGGTTTGCACGGGGCCGGCGAAATCCAGCAGCCCGACAAACACGAATGCCAGCACATAGGCCGGAATCGCAAAGGGCAGCATCAACGCCCAGTCCAGCCACCGCCGGCCAGGGAATTCGCAGAGGCTGGTGAGCCAGGCCAGGCTCACACCAAGCACCGTTACGCCGACACCCACGCCGAGCACCAGGGTCAGCGTATTGCCCAGCAGACGCGGCATCTGTGTTTCCCAGAGATGGGACCAGATCTGTTGATCGATGGTTTGCCACGACAGCAACAGCACGCTCAAGGGCAGCAGGACCAGCGCAGCAATGGCGAAGACCAGGGGATACCAGCGACGTTGGGCGGGGTGGGCCAAGAGATGGTTCTCGCAAAATCCTGAATTGTAGGGAAAACGCAAAAAGATCGCAGCCTCCGGCAGCTCCTACAGGGCTTGTGTAGGAGCTGCCGAAGGCTGCGATCTTTTACTCTTTAACGCTGCCGACTCAGTTCCAGCCAGCTCGGTCCATCATGCGAATTGCCTCTGCCTGACGCTTGCCGGCAACTTCCACCGGCAAGGTATCGGCAATGAACTTGCCCCAGGCGGCGACTTCAGCGGATGGCTGAACAGCCGGGTTGGCCGGGAATTCCTGATTCACATCAGCAAAGATTTTCTGCGCTTCGGGCGTGGTCATCCACTCCACCAGGGCCTTGGCCGCTTCCGGGTGCGGCGCATGCTTGGTCAGGCCGATACCCGACAGGTTGACGTGCACACCGCGATCCGCCTGGTTCGGCCAGAACAGCTTCACCGGCAGTTCCGGTTTTTGCTTGTGCAGGCGACCGTAGTAGTAGGTGTTGACGATGCCCACGTCGCATTGGCCGGCGTTGATGGCTTCCAGTACCGCGACGTCGTCGGAGAACACATCCGTGGACAGGTTATTGACCCAGCCCTTGAGGATTTTCTCGGTTTTTTCGGCGCCGTGGACTTCGATCATAGTGGCGGTCAGCGACTGGTTATAAACCTTCTTCGCCGTACGCAGGCACAGACGACCTTCCCAGTTCTTGTCGGCCAGTGCTTCGTAGGTGGTCAGTTCGCCCGGTTTCACCCGTTCGGTGGAATAGGCGATGGTTCGTGCGCGCAAGCTCAGGCCGGTCCAGGCATGGGACGCGGCGCGATATTGCAGCGGGATGTTGGCATCGATGGTTTTCGAGGTGAACGGCTGGAGAATGCCCATCTGCTCGGCTTGCCAGAGGTTACCCGCATCGACGGTCAGCAGCAGGTCGGCCGTGGCGTTCTCGCCCTCGGCCTTGATGCGCTGCATCAGCGGCGCCTCCTTGTCGGTGATGAACTTCACCTTCACGCCGGTTTTTGCAGTGTAGGCATCGAAGACTGGCTTGATCAGCTCGTCGATACGCGAGGAGTAGACAACCACCTCATCGGCGGCCTGGGCGACGGTGCTGCCAATCAGGGTCAGGGCCAGTGCGGTCAGTAGACGCTTCGGTGCCAACATGGGAGCGGTCTCTCGATTGAAAAAGTGAGGCCAAATGATAAGGACTCACATTTGCCTTCTCAATCGAACAGTTGGCGGAGGCGTTACCAGATGTTGCACCGTCATGGAATTTAGCGCATTCCCTGTAGGAGCTGCCGCAGGCTGCGATCTTTTGATTTTGAAAAGCAAACTCAAAGGATCGCAGCCTGCGGCAGCTCCTACAGGGGAATCTCAGGCCTTGGCCAGTGCCGGTAAATCCCCGATCAACCCCAACGCCTCGCGCACAAACAGCGCTTTGGCTTCAGGCATCTGGTCGACCATTTTCAACCCGGCATTGCGCAACCAGCGCACCGGCAACGGATCGGCCTGGAACAACCGTTCGAAGCCTTCCATCGCCGCCATCAGCGCCAGGTTATGCGGCATTCGGCGACGTTCGTAGCGGCTGAGCACCTTCACATCCGCCAGACGCTCGCCACGGCCCGCCGCTTGCAACAACACCTCGGCCAGCACGGCGGCATCGAGGAAGCCAAGGTTCACGCCCTGCCCGGCCAACGGGTGAATGGTATGGGCCGCATCGCCGATCAGCGCAAGGCCTTCAGCCACGTAGCGCTTGGCATGGCGCTGGCGCAGCGGCACGCACAGGCGCGGGTCGGCGTTGAGCACCGTACCGAGCCGGCCTTCGAAGGCGCGCTCCAGCTCACGGCAAAAGGCTTCATCGTCCAGTGCCATCAGGCGCTCGGCTTCGCTCGGGGTGGTCGACCAGACAATCGAACACCAGTCGTGCTGCCCCTCACGCTCCAACGGCAGAAACGCCAATGGGCCGTTGTCGGTAAAGCGTTGCCACGCCGTCGCTTGATGTGGTTTGGAGCTGCGCACGCTGGTGACGATCGCGTGGTGCAGATAATCCCACTCGCGGGTCGCCATGCCGGTCAGGCGCCGAACCGCCGAGTTGGCGCCATCCGCGGCGATCACCAGCGGCGCGCGCAAGGTGCGACCATCGGCCAGGGTCAGCAACCAATCGTCGCCGGAGCGGCGCATCTGCTCCAGGCGCGCGTTAGCCAGCATGCCCAAATCACAATCGTGCAAGCGGTCGAGCAAGGCGTCTTGCACCACGCGGTTCTCGACGATATGCCCCAGCACTTCGGCATGCACGCTGGCGGCCGAAAAGTGGATTTGTCCAGTACCGCTGCCATCCCAGACCTGCATTTCGCCATACGGGCTGCTGCGTCGGCTGGCGATGCCGTCCCAGACGCCCAGGCGTTGGAGAATCCGCTGGCTGGCGATGGACAGCGCGCTCACCCGTGGTTCGAACGGGGCTTGGGCATCAAACGGTTTGACGCTCAAGGGGCTGCCATCGAGCAGCAGGACTTCCAGCCCGCTGTCCTGCAACGCCAGCGCCAGGGCACTGCCGACCATTCCGGCTCCGACAATCAGCAGATCTGCGCGCATTTCCATGCTTTAAGCCTGTCTCGCTTGCGGCTTGAGCCGCACGTAAAGGGTTTTTCCGACACGCGCCACCAGGTTGCCAGCGCCGTCATGAATATCGACCTGCAGTTGTGGCAGGTATTTTTTGCCATCCGCGGTCTGCCGACGGATTTCGTCGAGCAAGGTGTCGTCAATGTTGAAACGGGCGAACACCGGGCCTTTGCCCGGCGCGATGAAATCGATGTCCGCGGCCTTGTCCCAGACAATGTAGTTGCGCCCCAGGTTCTCCATCAGCATCAGCATGAAGAACGGGTCGACCATCGAATACAGGCTGCCACCAAACTGGGTGCCAACGTAATTGCGGTTGTACCAGCTCAGGCCCATGGAGACCTGAATGTCCCGGAAATCGTCACTGATGTGCCGCACCCGAACCCCGGCGCCGAGGTACGGCGGGTAAAGGCTCATGAACGTGCGCATCAACCGCGCTTTACCGAATTTGCGAATCAGCCACTTAAGCATCCGGGCGAGTACCCAAACCCATGGCCTGCCGGGCGAACCAGCGTTTGGCCGGTGGCAACAGATCAAGCCCCAGCAATCCAAGGTTGCGCCCCAGCGAAACCAGTGGCTGCGTGCTGCCGAACAAACGCGTCACCTGATCGGAAAACCCGACGGTGAGGCTCTGATCCAGACGCTGGCGCTCACGATAAGCCTGCAACGTGGCGAAATCGCCCAACGGCTGTTCACTGGCGAGCAGCGCGTCGGCCAGCGCCTGGGCGTCACGCAATGACAGGTTGAAGCCTTGCCCGGCAATCGGGTGCAAGCTGTGGGCGGCATTGCCCAGCACCGCGAGATGCGAGCGCACCTGTTCCTCGGCCTCGACCAGTGACAGCGGGTACAAATGCCGAGCGCCAACCTGTTTCAACGTGCCGAGGCGATAACCGAACACGCCCTGCAACTCGCTGAGAAAAATGCGTTCATCCAGTGCCGCCAAACGTTGCGCGTCCATGCCCAAACGGGTCCAGACCAAGGCGCAACGGTTGTCCGGCAACGGCAGCAACGCCATCGGCCCATCGTCGGTGAAACGCTCGAACGCCATGCCGTTGTGGGCTTCGCTCGGGGTGATGTTGGCGATCAGTGCGCTCTGGTTGTACGGGCGTTTCTTGATGCCGATACCCAATTGTTCACGAAGCCCGGAACGACCACCATCGGCCAGCACAGCGAGGTCGCATTCCAGGGTGGTTTCGTCATTGAGGGTCAGGCGATAGCCATCGGTGAGCGGCTCCATGCGGGTGACTTCCGCCGGGCAACGCCAACTGATCACGTCTTTGTCCAGGCCTTGCCACAGGCATTGGCCGAGCCAGGCGTTTTCGACTACGTAGCCTAATGCCGGAACACCCTCTTCCATCGCCGACAGCCGCGCCGTGGAAAAACGTCCACGGTCAGAAACATGGATCTGCTTGATCGGCTCGGCGCGGCGGGAGATTTCCTGCCAGACGCCCAAGCGCTGATAAATCTGCCGTGCGCCATAGGACAATGCGGTGGAACGCGCGTCGTAGCTTGGTTGATAAGTATCGCCAGGTGCGAAAGGCTCGATCAGTACGATCTTCCAGCCCCGAGCCTTGGCCCCGGCCTGCAACGCCAACGCCAGGCTGGCACCGACCAGACCACCTCCGATGATTGCCAGATTGACTCGACTCATGCCGCTTGTGTCCGCGCTTGCGCCATCAAGGCCTCGATTTCGGCGACCGTTTTCGGTACGCCTTTGGTGAGGATTTCACAGCCGGTTTTGGTAACCACTACGTCGTCCTCGATGCGCACGCCAATGCCGCGCCATTTCTTCGCCACATTCTGGTTGTCCGGGGCAATGTAGATCCCCGGCTCCACGGTCAGCGCCATGCCGACTTCCAGCACGCGCCATTCGCCGCCGACCTTATATTCGCCGACGTCATGCACATCCATGCCCAGCCAGTGGCCGGCGCGGTGCATGTAAAACGCCCTATAGGCTTCGCTGGCGATCAGCTCGTCGACATTGCCCTGCAACAAACCCAATTCGACCAGGCCGGATGTAATCACCCGAACCGTGGCCTCGTGGGCCTGATTCCAGTGTTTATTCGGGGCGATCTCGGCAAAGGCTGCTTCCTGCGCCGCCAGCACCAACTCATAGATCGCTTTCTGCTCCGCCGAATACTTGCCGTTGACCGGCCAGGTACGAGTGATGTCGCTGGCGTAGCAATCGATTTCGCAACCGGCGTCGATCAGCACCAGATCGCCGTCCTTGAGCACGGCGTCATTCTGCTGGTAATGCAGGATGCAACTGTTGCGCCCCGTGGCGACGATCGATCCGTAGGCTGGCATCTTCGCGCCACCCTTGCGGAATTCGTAATCGAGTTCGGCTTCGAGGCTGAATTCGTGCAAACCGGCCCGGCTGGCCTGCATGGCCCGCACGTGCGCCTGGGCGGAAATCCGTGCGGCCTCGCGCATCACTTTCACTTCTGCTGCCGATTTATACAGGCGCATGTCATGAAGCAGATGATCCAGGGCAACGAATTCGTTCGGTGGCTGAGCGCCGAGGTTCGCTTTGGAACGGATCACGTTGATCCACTCCATCAGGTGCCGATCGAATTCCGGGTTGCTACCCATGGCTGAATACACCCGGTCGCGGCCTTCGATCAGCCCCGGCAGGATGTCGTCGATATCGGTGATCGGGAAAGCGTCGTCGGCACCGAAGTCGCGAATCGCGCCTTCCTGCCCGGCCCGCAGGCCATCCCACAACTCTCGCTCGGCGTTGCGCTCGCGGCAGAACAAAATGTATTCACCGTGCACGCGCCCGGGCATCAACACCAGAACGGCCTGAGGCTCGGGAAAACCGCTGAGGTACTGGAAGTCGCTGTCCTGACGGTAGACGTGCTCGACGTCGCGGTTGCGAATGGCCACCGCGGCGGCGGGCAGGATGGCGATGCTGTTGGGTTCCATCTGCGCCATCAGGGCCTTGCGGCGACGGCTGTATTCCGATTTCGGGATATGGATCATGGGCAGATGGTTTTCCCTTTCCTACGATTAATGCAGAGACGGTTTGGCAGCCGGTGCATCCGACTTCTTGGTCTCGGAGAACAGCAGCAGCGGCGCGACGCGCAAGTACTCCATGACTTCCATATAGTCGGTTTCGCCGTCTTCGGACTCTTCCAGCGCGTCTTGCACTTGGGAAATCGCCGCCAGGTCCTGCAACACTTCAGTAGCCTCGGTGCTCAGGGCGCTGCTGTCGCGGCAGTTCAGGCCGAAACCGCTGAGGAAGCCCTGGCACCACTGACCCAGCGCGATGGCACGATCAGCCAGGGGCGCGTCGTCGGTTGGCAGCAGCAGAACGACGGTCACGTCGTCGCCGGTGAGCTCGCCTTTAACCATTTCTTGCAGGCCGATCAGGGCGTTGCGAACGTTGTCCTGCGGCTCGCTTTCGAGCAGTTCGGCAGCATCGATCAACCACTCTTCGGCATTGAAACCGGCGCCGGCGCAGCTGCGGCCGAGCAACAGTCCATGCAGTTCGGCAGGCGAGACATTGTGGCCGCTGGAGGTCAGCAGGGTGGCGAAGGCGTTGTACGGGGAATTCTGAATGGTCATGGGCAGCTAGGCGCCAGACGGCGCTATGTCTAGAATGAAGGCCTTGTATCCTACATCGACAGACTCGCCAAGACTATTAAAGGCTGTCCGCCAGCTACCCCGTCAGACACAGTGGACAATATGGAAGACACCGACCTGCAAGCGCTGATGGCCAGACTCGAACTGCTCATTACCCGAGTCGAGCAACTTAAGAGCCAAAACGGACTCTTACTAGCTCAGGAAAAGACCTGGCGCGAGGAACGCGCGCACCTCATTGAAAAAAACGAAATCGCCCGGCGTAAGGTCGAATCGATGATTTCGCGCCTCAAGGCCCTGGAGCAAGACTCATGAGTTCAAGCAATAGCGTCACCGTGCAGATCCTCGACAAAGAGTATTCGATCATCTGCCCCCAGGAAGAACGCAGCAACCTGGTGAGCGCCGCCCGCTATCTGGACGGCAAGATGCGCGAAATTCGCAGCAGCGGCAAAGTCATCGGTGCCGACCGTATCGCCGTGATGGCCGCGCTGAACATTACTCACGACCTGCTTCACAAAGAAGAACGCCCGGATATTCAGGCCAGCGGTTCGACCCGCGAACAGGTGCGTGACCTGCTTGATCGCGTCGATCTGGTGCTCGCGACCGATCCGGACGTCACCAAAGGCTGATTCACGTCACCGCTTGCGGTATACTCGCATCACTCCCTGGGGTGCTTGCCAGTTGGCGATGTCCCTGAGCCGATTTGCTATACCCTGGAGGTTGCACGTTGGGCTGGTGTGCATGTCCGCTAGACGGAAAGCCTTAAAGCCTACTGCATCTTCCACCTTGAACTTTCGGGTTCAAGGGCTAAGTCGACAGCGGTACATCCGGGGAGCCTGATTCCAGTCCGATGCCGGTTTAAATACCGGCATCGGCTTTTTTACGGGTACGCTTTTACGTATCCGCACTGCTGAAGCCCGAATCCATGACCGAACCTGCGCTGCTACCCCGCCCGCAACTTCGACGCATGCTGCGCAAGGCCCGCCGCGCACTGACACCCAGTCAGCAGCGCCAGGCCGCTCGCGGGCTGTACAAGCAATTGGCTCAGCAACCGCTGTTTCGCCGCGCAAAACACATTTCTCTCTATCTGCCGACCGACGGTGAAATCGATCCGCGCTTGTTGCTGCGTGCCGCTCAACGTCGAGGCAAGGCCACCTATCTGCCGGTGCTCAGCGCCTGGCCACGAACCAAGATGGTGTTCCAGCGCATCCGCCCCGGTGAAAAGCTCAAACCCAACCGTTTCCGGATTCTCGAACCCAGGCACAACCTCGCCCGCCAACGCAAAGTCTGGGCGCTGGATCTGGTGCTGTTGCCATTGGTCGGTTTTGACGATGTCGGCGGACGCTTGGGCATGGGCGGCGGCTTCTATGATCGGAGCCTGGCGTACCTGGCGCGGCGTAAGGACTGGCGCAAGCCGACGCTGCTGGGGCTGGCCCATGAATGTCAGAAGGTCGAGCGATTGGCTCAAGCGAGCTGGGATGTACCGTTGCAAGGAACGGTCACGGACAAGGCCTGGTACTACGCGGGCTAGACGCCACTGGTGTCAGCGGCGTCGAAAGGGCAGTGTTAGCGCTTGAACGCCGTCGACTGTTGCTGCAACTGGGCCACTTCAACCGGCGCATCGGTCTTGTTGGCCCACAGGCTTTGGGCATAGCCAGTGGTCACGACGCCGAGGCCGAACAAAATAACCAAAATCCATAGTAAATCCGGTTTGCGTTTCATCGATTGCCCCCCAAAGGCACATCAACACGATGACAGCAGCGGTTTCCATTTTGTAGGCCGTGCAGCAGCGTCAAGCTCTAAAGGCCGGCATTTTGCGGCAACGTGAACCGCTGCGCAAATGCTGGCGTCAACCGACTGTCGGTTTGTCATAAAATTGCCCGACAACCTGCCCACTGACCTCGCAAGGAGCAAAAAACATGGCCTATTGGCTGATGAAATCCGAGCCAGACGAACTCTCGATCAAAGGCCTGGAAAAGCTTGGCAAAGCGCGTTGGGACGGGGTTCGCAACTATCAGGCGCGCAATTTCCTGCGCGCAATGGCCGTCGGAGACGAGTTCTTCTTCTATCACTCCAGCTGCCCGGAGCCGGGGATTGCCGGGATCGGCAAGATCGTCGTAGCCGCCTATCCGGACCCGACGGCGCTCGAACCTGAGAGCCATTACTACGACCCGAAGGCAACACCAGACAAAAACGCCTGGAGCGCAATTGATGTCGCGCATGTCGAGACGTTTTCCAGGGTATTGAAGCTGGATTATCTGAAGCAGCAGACGGCACTGGCGGAAATGCCGTTGGTGCAGAAGGGCTCGCGACTGTCGGTGATGCCAGTGACGGCCGAGCAATGGGCGGCAGTTACTGCGCTGCGCTGACGGGCGCAAAAAGATCGCAGCCTTTGGCAGCGCCTACGCCGAGCACGGTTCCCTGTAGGAGCTGCCGAAGGCTGCGATCTTGGCAATCACTCAGACAAACCAAGTCTTACTGAATAATGAGGTTGTTGAACAACAGATCCTCAACCACCGGCTTGCCGGTTTCATCATTCATGATCTGCTGGGTTTGCTTCAACGCTTCCTGACGCAGTTTCTCTTTGGCCTCGACGTTGTTCATCGTCTCGGTGGTCTGCTGCGCGAACAGCGCCACCAGCTGATTACGAATCAGCGGCTCATTGGCCTTGACCGCTTTGGTCGCTTCGTCACCGGTGACCCGCAACGCCACATCGGCCTTGTAGACTTTGAGCTTCTGGGTACCGTCCAACCCGTAGTTACCCACGAACGGCGGGCTCAGGGTGATGTAATTGACCTTCGGAGCTTCACCTTCTTTGGCTTCTTCGGCCATCGCTGCCACAGGCAGAGACAGGGCCAGCATCAACATGATCCACGCTTTCACAATTCGCTCCTTATCCGGTTTGCGGCCTAGCATAACGACCCGCCGCGCAAGCACAAGCTTATGGCTGACTATCAGGGCCGGGCATGCTCGTTGACCCGTCGACTCACACACCTACACTTATCGGCCATCACTCCCAAAGGAATAGCCCTGATGAAAGCCGTGCTGTGCAAAGCCTTCGGCCCTGCCGAATCGCTGGTGCTGGAAGACGTCGCCAGTCCTGTCGCGAAGAAGAACGAAATCCTGCTGGACGTGCACGCCGCCGGGGTCAACTTCCCCGACACGCTGATCATCGAGGGCAAGTATCAGTTCAAGCCGCCCTTCCCGTTTTCTCCAGGCGGCGAAGCGGCCGGCGTGGTCAGCGAAGTGGGTGAAAAGGTCAGCCACCTGAAAGTCGGCGACCGGGTCATGGCCCTCACAGGCTGGGGCAGCTTCGCCGAACAGGTCGCGGTGCCGGGCTACAACGTGCTGCCGATTCCGCCATCGATGGACTTCAACACCGCCGCTGCCTTCAGCATGACTTACGGCACCTCGATGCACGCGCTCAAGCAACGCGGCAACCTGCAACCGGGTGAAACCCTGCTGGTCCTCGGCGCCTCCGGCGGTGTCGGCCTGGCCGCTGTAGAAATCGGCAAAGCCATGGGCGCCCGGGTAATCGCCGCTGCCAGCAGCGCCGAAAAGCTCGCCGTGGCCAAGGCCGCGGGCGCCGATGAACTGATCAACTACAGCGAAACCAGCCTCAAGGACGAAATCAAACGCCTGACCGACGGCCAAGGCGCCGACGTGATCTACGACCCGGTGGGCGGCGACCTGTTCGACCAAGCCATCCGCGCCATTGCCTGGAACGGCCGCCTGCTGGTGGTCGGCTTCGCCAGCGGTCGCATCCCCGAACTGCCGGTCAACCTCGCTCTGCTCAAAGGTGCGGCCGTCCTTGGCGTGTTCTGGGGCTCATTTGCCCAGCGCCAGCCGCAGGATAACGCCGCAAACTTCCAGCAACTGTTTGGCTGGTTTGCCGAAGGTAAGCTGAAACCGTTGGTATCCCAGGTGTACCCGCTGAGCAATGCTGCTCAAGCCATCAATGATCTCGGCCAGCGCAAGGCGGTTGGGAAAGTGGTGGTACAAGTTCGCTGAGACCCAAAGGAGTCTGGACTTCGCCAAGCGTTGTCCAGACCAATCCACTAAAGCATCTTGCGAATCTCCTCCGGCAAATACCTTACATACCGGGAAGTCGGGTTGTTCAGGCATTGCCGGACGATGATCGGTACCTTCCTGTTCAGCCTGGCTATCAGCGCCAGACGCCGCTCGGGCGATAACGTTGTTGTAGAGAACGCGTTCGACAAATAGGCCCGGGTGTAATGAAACGCAGCGGAATCAACCCACGATTGCTCTGCGGTATGAACAATGACTTCGTTGAGATCGCGACACCTCAATTCCTTGAGCCATTGGTTGGTGTGGAGCGGCAATGTCGTGTTGAACCGGAATTGCATGGGAGCGATCACTTCCTGCTCTGCCGGCCTGCCGTCTTCAACTGTCCACGGTTTGAATCGCCACTGCTCGATGGCAACCCGGGTTGCCTCGGCCAAATCGTGGTGATCGCTTTGCAGAATGCTCACCTTGCCGACCGAGCCATCGAAATTGACCGTGAACCTGACCCGGACATCACCGATGATCCCGGCCCTTTGCAGGGCGATCGGGTAAACCGGCCTGGGGTTGCTTTCGGGTATCAGAAAAAACTCCGCCGCCATTGCCTCGCCAGATAGCGCCCACATCACCAACAACACAAACCACCGCATAACCCCTCCCCTTTGCGCCTCAAAATGCCAGTGTTGGCAGCAGGACAAAGGTTAAAGAGCGAGGCTCTTGAGCTGAAGATCATGACTTCCGGTAACAGTGCAGGACTTTTCCTAAAGACCTGCGTTATTCCTGCCAGCCGGAAGCTTGAAAAGCGAAAGCAGTAACAACTCCTACAACGCCCTTCATTTATATCTGAGCGACATGTTCATAAAGGAATGCTCGAATTCCAACATTTTCACTGTTTTGCCGATGAGAACCGGTGCTATTTTCGGTAACGAAACTGTAACATTCGCATCCGCAGTCAAAACAAGAAAACTGGAGCTCCTGAATGTTTGCTTTCTTTCGTCCTGCCGCACATCAGGCTCCATTGCCTGAAGAGAAAATAGACAGCACCTACCGCCGCCTGCGCTGGCAAATCTTCGCTGGTATCTTTATTGGCTATGCCGGTTACTACCTGCTGCGCAAAAACTTCTCCCTGGCCATGCCTTACCTGATCGAAGAGGGCTATACCCGCGGTGAGCTGGGCGTGGCGCTGTCGGCGATTGCCATTGCCTACGGCTTGTCCAAGTTCCTGATGGGCATCGTTTCCGACCGCTCCAACCCGCGCTTCTTCCTGCCGTTCGGCCTGATGGTCTCGGCTGCGGTGATGTTCATTTTCGGTTTCGCGCATTGGGCAACGTCCAGCGTGACCATCATGTTCGTCCTGCTGTTCATCAATGGCTGGGCGCAGGGCATGGGATGGCCGCCAAGTGGCCGGACCATGGTGCACTGGTGGTCGCAGAAGGAACGCGGTGGCGTGGTGTCGCTGTGGAACGTGGCGCATAACGTCGGCGGCGGCTTGATCGGCCCGCTGTTCCTGATCGGCATGGGTCTGTTCAATGACTGGCACGCCGCGTTCTACGTGCCGGCAGCCGTGGCCATGGCCGTGGCGGTGTTTGCCTTCATCACCATGCGCGACACCCCGCAATCGGTGGGCCTGCCACCCATCGAGAAGTACAAGAACGATTATCCGGAAGGCTACGACGCCAGCCACGAAGAAGAATTCAGCGCCAAGGAAATCTTCGTCAAATACGTGCTGCGCAACAAAATGCTTTGGTACATCGCCTTGGCCAACGTCTTTGTCTACCTGCTGCGTTATGGCGTACTGGACTGGGCACCGACGTACCTCAAGGAAGCCAAGGGCTTCACCGTGGATAAAACGTCCTGGGCGTACTTCTTCTATGAGTGGGCAGGTATTCCGGGCACGCTGCTGTGTGGCTGGATGTCGGACAAGATTTTCCGTGGCAACCGCGGCCTGACCGGCATGGTATTCATGGCGCTGGTGACCGTGGCGACGCTGGTGTACTGGCTCAACCCAGCCGGTAACCCTACCGTCGACATGATCGCGCTGGTGTCCATTGGCTTCCTGATCTACGGCCCGGTAATGCTGATCGGCTTGCAGGCACTAGAGCTGGCGCCGAAGAAAGCCGCCGGTACGGCAGCGGGGTTCACCGGTCTGTTCGGTTATCTGGGTGGTTCGGTCGCGGCCAGTGCAGCGATGGGCTACACCGTGGACCATTTCGGCTGGGACGGCGGTTTCGTCCTGCTGATCGGCGCCTGCCTGCTGGCAATGGCTTTCCTTGCGCCAACGTTGTGGCACAAGCAAGTCGCCAGTCAGAGCCGCGAAGCCATCGCCTGATCAGCCTTTGATTTACAGCGCTTGAGCCGCGCCTCCAGATTCCGGTCTGGCATGGCGTGGCTACGCAGGGCGTGTGCGGTCTGCTCGACATAATCGCGAGTGGTGCCGTAGCGCCCGCAAGCGTTTTCAAATACATGGCTCAGCACATGATCCGGCAAATTGCCGGCGTAGCTGGGCAAATGTCGCTCCAGAACAAAGCCTAATGCCTGAACCTGGCTGCCATCTTCGAGACGGCAGTTGAGCCAGTGTGGGCGATAAGAAGGGAACGGCATCTCGCGCTGCCAAAGTGCATACAGCGACGCTTCAAGTTGCTCTTCCGGCAGACGATAGGCAAACCCGCTGCAAGATCCACCGCGATCCAGCCCAAATACCAGGCCGGGCATTTCCGGTGTGCCGCGATGTTCGTGGGACCACAGGTACAAACCGCGATGGTACCCATGCACTCGCCCGCGAACCCGTTCAACCGCCGTGCACTCGGGACGCCAGATCAGTGAACCGTAAGCGAACAACCACACCGGCCCACCCTTGTGGCGCGCCATGGTCGATTGCATCGAGCTCAGTAATTGTTCGTGCGTGAGCTGCGGCCCCAGATCGAGCCGCGGAGGGTAAGCCAGATTCAAAATGGACGATTCAATGGCGCTCATGGCGATTAGCGTTCAGCTCCCCGCGGGTGAAGTATTACTTAATAGAACGCACCGTTGTAACAATAAGGCACATAAGTTTTAAGGCAATTTAAGTGCCATGGCACAGTTGTTAATTAATTGCCTGAATGACATATAACCTACCGACATTTATACGATTTTATAAATACCGATAGGCTATATAGAGAGGTATAAGGCTACAACCCGTAGGAGCTGCCGCAGACTGTGATCTTTTGAATTTCAAGCATTTAAAAGATCGCACCCTGCGGCAGCTCCTACGAGGGCTGAATCAAGAGCGCGGCGCGTACGCAAACACGTCGGCGCGCATTTGATGGGCGTCCATCCCCGCCTCGACCAGCGCATCCAGCGTGCCGTAGACCATGGCCGGCGAGCCACTGGCGTACACGTGCAGCGCCTTGAGATCGGGGAAATCTTCGCAGACCGCTTCATGCAACATGCCGCAACGCCCCTGCCAGCCGCATTGATCACTGACGACTTTGTGCAGGAAAAGATTGGGTAACTTCAACCATTCGTCCCAATGTTCGACTTCATAGAAGTCTTCCGGACGTCGCACGCCCCAATACAAATGCACGGGGTGCTTGAAGCCTTCGGCGCGACAGTGCTCGATCAAGCCGTGGACCTGGCCCATGCCGGTGCCCGCGGCAATCAGCACCAATGGACCGTCCGGCAACTCGGCCAGGTGCGCATCACCGAATGGCAGGTCGATGCGCACCATCGTGTTGCGTTGCAGTTGCTCGATCAGGTTTATCGCACTGGCTTCGCGCGCCAGCACGTGGATTTCCAGATCACGTCCACCCGAAGGTGCCGATGCCAGGGAAAAGGACGACTTCTCGCCATTGTCCCGATGGATCATCAAGTACTGGCCCGCGTGATAACGCGGAGGCTTGCCCGCTGGCGCCCGCAGGCGCACCCGCCAGGTATCACCACCGACCTCGGTGCAACTGGTGACCTGACACGACAGACTGCGCACCGGCAATTCTCCCAGCGCGAGCACGCCATCCCACAGCACGATGCAGTCTTCCAGCGGCTCTGCTATGCAAGTGTAGAACTCGCCATGGTCGCGCACACCGCCGGCCTGCTCGACCCGACCTTCTACCAACAGCGCAGCGCACACATGGCAGTTGCCGTTGCGGCAGCTTTGCGGGCAGTCATAGCCCAGGCGGCGTGCGCCATCGAGAATCCGCTCGCCGGGCAGAATCTCAAGCACTGCTCCGGAGGGCTGCAAGGTTACACGCATCAATCTATTCCTAACTGATTCCAGATGGCATCGATCCGCTGGGTCACGGCATCGTCCTTGACGATCACCCGGCCCCACTCACGCGTGGTTTCGCCCGGCCACTTATGCGTGGCATCGAGCCCCATCTTCGACCCCAGGCCGGAGACCGGCGAGGCGAAGTCGAGGTAGTCGATCGGCGTGTTCTCGATCATTACCGTGTCGCGCTTGGGGTCCATGCGCGTGGTGATGGCCCAGATCACGTCGTTCCAGTCCCGGGCGTTGATATCGTCGTCAGTGACGATAACGAACTTGGTGTACATGAACTGTCGCAAAAACGACCAGACACCGAGCATTACCCGCTTGGCATGCCCCGGATACGACTTCTTCATGGTCACGACGGCCATGCGATAAGAGCAGCCTTCGGGCGGCAGGTAGAAGTCGGTAATCTCCGGGAACTGCTTCTGCAGGATCGGTACGAACACTTCGTTCAGCGCCACGCCGAGAATCGCCGGCTCATCCGGCGGGCGGCCGGTGTAGGTGCTGTGGTAGATCGGTTTGATCCGATGGGTAATGCGCTCGACGGTGAACACCGGAAAACTGTCGACTTCGTTGTAGTAACCGGTGTGGTCGCCGTACGGGCCTTCGTCAGCCATTTCGCCCGGATGAATCACGCCTTCAAGGATGATCTCGGCGGTGGCCGGCACTTGCAGGTCGTTGCCACGGCACTTCACCAATTCGGTGCGGTTGCCGCGCAGCAGGCCGGCGAAGGCGTATTCGGAGAGACTGTCGGGCACTGGCGTCACGGCACCGAGAATGGTCGCGGGGTCTGCGCCCAGCGCCACGGCTACCGGGAACGGCTGGCCCGGATGCTTCTCGCACCATTCGCGGTAATCCAGCGCGCCGCCACGGTGGCTCAGCCAGCGCATGATGACCTTGTTGCGGCCGATCACTTGCTGACGGTAGATACCGAGGTTCTGCCGGTCCTTGTTCGGGCCTTTGGTGACGGTCAGACCCCAGGTGATCAGAGGCGCAACGTCGCCCGGCCAGCAGGTCTGAACCGGCAGCGTCGAGAGATCGACGTCTTCGCCTTCGACCACCACTTCCTGGCAGATCGCATCTTTGACGACTTTGGGCGCCATCGAGATGATCTTGCGGAAGATCGGCAGCTTGGACCAGGCGTCCTTCAATCCTTTCGGCGGCTCGGGCTCCTTGAGGAACGCCAGCAGCTTGCCGATTTCGCGCAATTCGCTGACGGCTTCAGCGCCCATGCCCAGCGCCACGCGCTCGGGGGTGCCGAACAGGTTGCCGAGCACGGGAATGTCGTAGCCAGTAGGCTTTTCGAATAGCAGGGCCGGGCCCTTGGCGCGCAAGGTGCGGTCGCAGACCTCGGTCATTTCGAGCACTGGGGACACCGGAACCTGGATGCGCTTGAGTTCGCCGCGCTGTTCCAGACCGCTGATAAAGTCGCGCAAGTCGCGATACTGCATGCGTGAGCCTCGTGTTGGCCGTGGCGTTCGGGGCAGGCAGTTTAGCGCCGAACCTTGCGGTTCAGAACCACGAACTGCCGCTTGATCAAAAATCGGATAGCAAAAAGCCGGGTTTCCCCGGCTTTTTATGCCTGTTCGACTTACTTGCGTTTCATCGACAGGAAGAACTCATCGTTGGTCTTGGTCGTTTTCAGCTTGTCGACCAGGAACTCGATGGCAGCGACTTCGTCCATCGGGTGCAGCAGCTTGCGCAGGATCCACATGCGCTGCAACTCGTCGTCGGCGGTCAGCAACTCTTCGCGGCGAGTACCGGAACGGTTGATGTTGATGGCCGGGAAGACGCGTTTTTCAGCGATACGGCGATCCAGAGGCAGTTCCATGTTGCCGGTGCCTTTGAATTCCTCGTAGATCACTTCGTCCATCTTCGAGCCGGTTTCAACCAGCGCGGTGGCGATGATGGTCAGCGAGCCGCCTTCTTCGATGTTCCGCGCGGCGCCGAAGAAACGTTTTGGTTTCTCCAGGGCGTGGGCATCGACACCACCGGTCAGTACCTTGCCGGAGCTCGGGATCACGGTGTTGTAGGCACGGGCCAGACGGGTGATGGAGTCAAGCAGGATCACCACGTCTTTCTTGTGCTCGACCAGGCGCTTGGCCTTCTCGATCACCATTTCGGCAACCTGCACGTGGCGGGTTGGCGGTTCGTCGAACGTCGAGGCAACCACTTCGCCGCGCACGGTGCGCTGCATTTCGGTTACTTCTTCCGGACGTTCGTCGATCAGCAGCACGATCAGATGAACTTCAGGATTGTTACGTGCGATGTTCGCGGCGATGTTCTGCAGCATGATCGTTTTACCGGCTTTCGGCGGTGCAACGATCAGACCACGCTGGCCTTTACCGATCGGGGCGCACAGGTCGATGACTCGACCGGTCAAGTCTTCGGTGGAACCGTTACCGGCTTCCATCTTCATGCGCACAGTCGGGAACAGCGGGGTCAGGTTCTCGAAGAGAATCTTGTTTTTCGCGTTTTCCGGACGGTCGAAGTTGATCGTGTCGACCTTGAGCAGCGCGAAATAACGCTCGCCTTCCTTCGGAGGGCGGATTTTGCCAACGATGGTGTCACCGGTGCGCAAGTTGAAGCGACGGATCTGGCTCGGCGAGACGTAGATATCGTCTGGGCCGGCGAGATAGGAGGCGTCTGCAGAGCGGAGGAAGCCGAAGCCGTCCTGGAGAATCTCCAGCACGCCATCACCGGAGATTTCCTCGCCGCTTTTCGCGTGCTTTTTCAGCAGGGAGAAAATCACGTCCTGCTTGCGCGAACGGGCCATATTTTCTATGCCCATCTGTTCGGCCAATTCGAGCAGTTCGGTAATCGGCTTTTGCTTGAGTTCAGTCAGATTCATATAGGAATGACGTAATCATTTATGGAGGGGGGAAATTAAGCTTTTGGCTTAATGAGGCCGCGCCGCGGAGAAGGCGACAGGATCGCGTACTTATTCGAAAAGGAGAGCGTCGGCGACGGCTAGCAGGGGGCACTGGAGAAACCAGCGCGGGGCCGAATGTAACACCTGAGTTTCGGAGCGTCTAGCCCTCAGTAACGAAAAAGGCCCCGCTATTTGCGGGGCCTTTTTTTGACACGCTACAACGACGCTTAGATGTTGGCGTCGAGGAAAGCCGCCAGTTGCGACTTCGACAGTGCGCCGACCTTGGTCGCTTCAACGTTGCCGTTCTTGAACAGCATCAGGGTCGGGATACCGCGCACGCCATGCTTGGCCGGGGTTTCCTGGTTTTCGTCGATGTTCAGTTTGGCAACGGTCAGCTTGCCTTTGTAGGTCTCGGCAATCTCGTCCAGAACAGGAGCGATCATTTTGCAAGGGCCGCACCACTCAGCCCAGTAGTCGACCAGTACAGCGCCTTCAGCCTTGAGTACGTCGGCCTCGAAGCTAGCGTCGCTAACGTGTTTGATAAGATCGCTGCTCATGGAATTCTCCAGGGTTGTAAGCAAAAAAACGTGGCCCATCATAGCTGCCCTTCCCTCGTTCAGGAAGGTGCAGATGATTGAGTCTCGCTATGGTGGTCCATGAGTTTGGGTATAGCTCAGGTCACGCTGTGGCGGGAGCGACGAAGGCGATTCCCGTGCGCAACGCGGCATTGCGCACATGTTCATGCATGGCTTTCTGCGCCGCCCCGGATGCACGGCGCGCCAGTGCACGAAGGATTTTGCGGTGCTCCTGCCAGGTTTCCATGGCCCGCTCGGCCCGGATGAACGGTAGCTTCTGGCTCTCCAGGAAGATGTCGGCGCTGGCGGTCAGAATACTCAGCATCGCCTGATTACCGCTGGCCAGCAGGATGCGGCGATGGAATTCGAAGTCCAGACGCGCCGCGGCTTCGAAGTCGCTGGCCTTCAGCTCGTTGCGCATGGCGGCGACATTGTCTTCCAGCGCATCGAGCTCATCGGTGCTCAACGTCACCGCCGCCAACCCGGCGGCGAACCCCTCCAGCGCATAGCGCAACTGGAAAATGTCCAGCGGCGAAGCCTGCGCCGCGAAGGGCCAACCCGGCGCTGCGTCGCCTCGCGGCAGCTCCACCGGCGATTGCACGAATACCCCCTTGCCCGGCTGGATGCTGATGACACCCAGCGCACTCAGCGACGACAAGGCCTCGCGCAACGACGCCCGGCTGACGCCCAATTGCACCGCCAGGTCCCGTTGCGAGGGTAAGGCGTCCCCAGCCCCGAAGCCTTGTTCGGTGATCAATTTGCGGATGGCTTGCAGCGCCACTTCAGGTACGGCGCGGGAGATCGAGTTCATGGTTTTCCAGACGAACCAGGCCAATGTTCGCTCAGTTGTAAAGCTATTCGCGACGCCCGGCAAGTCGTGCCCCATGGGGGTTCGGTGATCGACACGGTTGCGCCATCGGGGTGCGAAACGCACGCTGACTGTTCAGACCAGTAAGACCGTCCGACACCAGTAAAACCGTACTCTGGCGCCGCGAAAGCCCTGTGTTGGCATGGCCCGTGCTCTGTCGATCGGCAGAAATCACTTCTTGCCGATCCGGAGATTTGCCATGACCCAGCGTTACAGCGCCCTCCTCGCCGCCTTGTTCGCCAGCCTGATGCTGAGCCAGGCACCCGCCCACGCCGACGGTCTGGAGGATGTGGTCAAGCGCGGCGTCCTCAAGGTGGCCGTGCCCCAGGACTTCCCGCCGTTCGGCTCGGTCGGCCCGGACATGAAGCCTCGCGGCCTGGACATCGACACCGCCAAACTGCTGGCCGACCAGCTCAAGGTCAAACTCGAACTGACCCCGGTCAACAGCACCAACCGCATCCCGTTTCTCACCACCGGCAAGGTCGACCTGGTGATTTCCAGCCTCGGCAAGAACCCGGAGCGCGAAAAAGTCATCGACTTCTCCCGCGCCTACGCACCGTTCTATCTCGCTGTATTCGGTCGGCCAGACGCCGACATCAAGGGCCTGGACGACCTCAAGGGCAAGACCATCAGCGTCACCCGTGGCGCCATCGAAGACATCGAGCTGACCAAGGTTGCCCCCGAAGGTGTGACCATCAAGCGCTTTGAAGACAACAACTCGACCATCGCCGCGTACCTGGCCGGGCAGGTCGACCTGATCGCCAGCGGCAACGTGGTGATGGTCGCCATCAGCGAGAAGAACCCGAAACGCGTACCGGCGCTGAAAGTGAAGCTCAAGGATTCACCGGTCTACGTCGGCGTGAACAAGAACGAGCCGGCGCTGCTGGACAAGGTCAATCAGATCCTCGTGACCGCCAAGAGCGACGGCGCGCTGGAGAAGAACGCCCTGACCTGGCTGAAAGAGCCGCTGCCGGCCGACCTCTGACCCGGCGCGCAGGAGACACGCTATGGCTTATCAGTTCGATTTCTTGCCGGTGGTACACAACACCGATCTGTTGCTGCGCGGTGCGTTGTTCACCCTTGAGCTGACGGCCATCGGCGCGGTGCTCGGCGTGGGGCTGGGCATTGTCGGGGCGTTGGTGCGGGCGTGGAATATCCGCCCGTTCGCCGGGATTTTCGCGGTCTACGTCGAGTTGATCCGCAACACGCCATTCCTGGTGCAGTTGTTTTTCATCTTCTTCGGCTTGCCGTCCCTCGGGGTGCAGATTTCCGAGTGGCAAGCCGCCGTGCTGGCAATGGTGATCAATCTCGGGGCGTATTCGACCGAGATTATCCGCGCCGGTATCCAGGCGATCCCTCGGGGTCAACTGGAAGCCGCCGCGGCATTGGCGATGACGCGCTTCGAGGCGTTTCGCCACGTGGTGCTGCTGCCGGCGCTGGGCAAGGTCTGGCCAGCCCTGAGCAGCCAGATCATCATCGTCATGCTCGGCTCGGCAGTCTGCTCGCAGATCGCCACCGAAGAGCTGAGCTTCGCCGCTAACTTCATTCAATCGCGCAACTTCCGCGCCTTTGAAACCTATGCCCTGACCACGCTGCTGTACTTGTGCATGGCCCTGCTGATCCGCCAACTGTTGAACTGGATCGGAACGCGCTACATCTCCAGGAGCAGCCGATGAGCGATTTCACATTCTGGGACATCGTGCGCAACCTGCTCACCGGCCTGCAATGGACGCTGGCGCTGTCGCTGGTGGCATTCATTGGTGGTGGGCTGATCGGCTTGCTGATCATGGTCATGCGCATTTCGAAAAAATCATTGCCGCGCAGTTTTGCCCGCACCTACATCGAACTGTTCCAAGGCACACCGCTGTTGATGCAGCTGTTCCTGGTGTTCTTCGGCGTGGCGCTGGCGGGTATCGAGATTTCGCCCTGGATGGCTGCGGCGATTGCCCTGACGTTGTTCACCAGCGCTTATCTGGCGGAGATCTGGCGCGGTTGCGTCGACTCGATCCCCAACGGCCAATGGGAAGCCTCGTCGAGCCTGGCGCTGAACCCGCTGGAGCAGCTGCGCTACGTGATCCTGCCGCAAGCCCTGCGCATCGCCGTGGCGCCGACCGTGGGCTTTTCGGTGCAAGTGGTCAAAGGCACAGCCGTGACCTCGATCATTGGCTTTACCGAACTGACCAAGACCGGCGGCATGCTCGCCAACGCCACCTTCGAACCGTTCATGGTCTACGGCCTCGTCGCCCTCGGCTATTTCCTGCTTTGCTACCCCTTGTCGCTCAGTGCGCGCTACCTGGAAAGGAGACTGCATGCCTCTGCTTAGAATTTCCGCCCTGCATAAATACTACGGCGATCACCATGTGCTCAAAGGCATCGACCTGAGCGTCGAGGAAGGCCAGGTGGTGGCGATCATCGGCCGCAGTGGCTCGGGCAAATCCACTTTGTTGCGCACGCTCAATGGCCTGGAGTCGATCAACGACGGCGTGATCGAAGTCGATGGCGAATACCTCGACGCCGCCCGCGCCGATCTGCGCAGCCTGCGGCAGAAAGTCGGCATGGTGTTCCAGCAGTTCAACCTGTTCCCGCACCTGACCGTGGGCGAAAACGTGATGCTTGCACCACAGGTGGTGCAGAAAGTCCCGAAAGCCAAAGCCGCCGAGCTGGCGCGGGAGATGCTCGAGCGGGTCGGTTTGGGGGAAAAGTTCGACGCTTTCCCGGATCGGCTGTCCGGTGGGCAGCAACAGCGCGTGGCCATTGCCCGGGCGCTGGCGATGTCGCCCAAAGTGTTGCTGTGCGACGAAATCACCTCGGCGCTGGACCCGGAGCTGGTCAACGAGGTGCTGAGCGTGGTCCGGCAACTGGCCAAAGAAGGCATGACGCTGATCATGGTCACCCACGAAATGCGTTTTGCCCGAGAGGTTGGGGATAAGTTGGTGTTCATGCACCAGGGCAAGGTGCATGAGGTGGGCGACCCGAAAGTGCTGTTTGCCAATCCGCAGACGGCGGAGCTGGCGAACTTCATTGGCACTGTTGAAGCGGTGGCCTGAAAGAACCTCAGTGCCTTTAATGCCCTCATCGCTAGCAGGCTAGCTCCCACAGGGGTACGCATTCCAATGTGGGAGCTAGCCTGCTAGCGATTGACCGCGCAGCGGTTACCGACTTTCCTGCACAGGATCAAGGCTTTGAACACTGCGCGTTGGCGGCAGCCTTTGATCGTGGCACGATGTCGAGGTTATCGACCGAGACCCCCTGACCATGCCGCAATCTCAAGCCAAGAATCTGTCCCTGATCGCCGCAATCGACTTGGGCTCCAACAGCTTTCACATGGTCGTGGCCAAGGCCCAGAACGGCGAAATCCGTATTCTCGAGCGTCTCGGGGAAAAGGTTCAGCTGGCGGCCGGCATCGACGATGAGCGCAAGCTCAGCGAAGAATCCATGCAGCGCGGGCTCGATTGCCTCAAGCGTTTTGCGCAACTGATCAACGGTATGCCGCTCGGCGCCGTACGGATCGTTGGCACCAACGCCCTGCGTGAAGCCCGCAACCGCGCCGAATTCATTCACCGCGCCGAAAAAATCCTCGGCCATCCGGTGGAAGTCATCTCCGGCCGTGAAGAAGCGCGCCTGATCTACCTCGGCGTGTCCCACACCCTCGCCGACACCCCGGGCAAGCGCCTGGTCGCGGACATCGGCGGCGGCAGTACCGAATTCATCATTGGCCAGCGTTTCGAACCGCTGCTGCGCGAAAGCCTGCAAATGGGTTGCGTCAGCTACACCCAGCGCTATTTCAAGGACGGCAAGATCACCCCGGCCCGTTACGCCCAGGCGTACACCGCGGCGCGGCTGGAGATCATGAGCATCGAACACGCCCTGCATCGCTTGACCTGGGATGAAGCCATTGGCTCCTCGGGCACCATCCGCGCCATCGGCCTGGCGCTGAAGGCCGGCGGTCACGGCAGCGGCGAGGTTAACGCTGAAGGACTGGCCTGGCTCAAGCGCAAGCTGATCAAACTCGGCGACGTCGAAAAAATCGACTTCGAGGGCATCAAACCTGACCGTCGGGCGATTTTCCCGGCCGGTCTGGCAATCCTCGAAGCCATCTTCGACGCCCTCGAACTGCAACGCATGGATCACTGCGAAGGCGCTCTGCGTGAAGGCGTGCTGTATGACCTGCTGGGCCGTCATCACCACGAAGACGTGCGCGAACGCACCCTGACGTCGCTGATGGAGCGTTATCACGTCGACCTTGAGCAGGCGGTGCGGGTCGAGCGCAAAGCCCTGCATGCCTTCGATCAGGTGGCCAAGGACTGGGATCTGGAAGACGGCGTCTGGCGCGAATTGCTTGGCTGGGCAGCCAAGGTCCATGAAGTGGGCCTGGACATCGCTCACTATCAGTACCACAAGCACGGCGCCTACCTGATCGAGCACTCGGACCTCGCCGGCTTCTCCCGCGAAGACCAATTGATGCTCGCGCTGCTGGTGCGTGGCCACCGCCGCAACATCCCCAAGGACAAGTTCGCCGACTTCGACGATGACGGCACCAAGCTGATTCGCCTGTGCGTGCTGCTGCGCTTTGCGATCCTGTTCCACCACATCCGCGGCACCCAGCAAATGCCTCAGGTAGAACTCAACGCCAACGGCAATCACCTGGAAGTGGTGTTCCCGGAAAACTGGCTGGATGAGAACCAACTGACCCAGGCCGACTTCGAAATTGAAGCGCAATGGCTGACGCGGGTGGATGTCGTCCTCAGCGTTCGCTGAACCATACCGTAGGAGCTGCCGAAGGCTGCGATCTTTTGATCCTGGCATCCTTCAGAGGATCAAAAGATCGCAGCCTTGGGCAGCTCCTACATAGGACGGGACAGTACATACAAAAAGGGCGATCCGCATGGATCGCCCTTTTTTTGCCCGCCGATTTACGTTATCGCACAGCCAGGATCGGGCTACCCAACCGCTCTAGCAACGTAGCCTGGGCGCTGCGTGGGTTCTGGTTGCCGGTTGGCGTGTTGCGGATGTAACGGCCGTCCGACTGCAGGCTCCAGCTGTGGGTGTTGTCGGTGAGATACAACTCCAGCTCTTTCTTGACCCGCATGATCAGCTTCTTGCCTTCCACCGGGAAGCAAGTCTCGACGCGCTTGTCGAGGTTGCGCTCCATCCAGTCGGCACTGGACAGGAACATCTGCTCGTCGCCGCCGTTGAGGAAGTAGAAAACCCGGGTGTGCTCCAGGAAACGCCCGATGATCGAACGCACGTGGATGTTGTGCGAGACCCCGGCGATGCCCGGTCGCAGGCAGCACATGCCACGCACGACGAGGTCGATGCGCACGCCCGACTGGCTGGCCTTGTACAGCGCGCGGATGATCTTCGGATCGGTCAGCGAGTTGAACTTGGCAATGATGTGCGCCGGTTTGCCGTCGAGGGCAAACTGGGTTTCGCGGGCAATCATGTCGAGCATGCCCTTTTTCAGGGTGAACGGCGCGTGCAGCAACTTCTTCATGCGCAGCGTCTTGCCCATGCCGATCAACTGGCTGAACAGTTTGCCGACGTCTTCACACAAGGCGTCGTCAGAGGTCAGCAGGCTGTAGTCGGTATACAGGCGGGCGTTGCCGGCGTGGTAGTTGCCGGTGCCGAGGTGCGCGTAACGCACGATTTCGCCGGCCTCGCGACGCAAAATCAGCATCATCTTGGCGTGGGTCTTGAAGCCGACCACACCGTAGATCACCACCGCACCGGCCGCTTGCAGACGGCTGGCCAGTTGCAGGTTGGATTCCTCGTCGAAGCGCGCGCGCAATTCGATCACCGCGGTGACCTCCTTGCCGTTACGCGCCGCGTCCACCAGCGCATCGACGATTTCCGAGTTGGCGCCGGACCGGTACAGCGTCTGGCGCACCGCCAACACGTGCGGGTCCTTGGCAGCCTGGCGCAGCAGGTCGACCACCGGAGTGAACGACTCGAACGGGTGCAGCAGCAGAATGTCCTGCTTGCTGATCACGCTGAAGATGTTCTCGCTGTTTTGCAGCAGTTTCGGAATCTGCGGGGTGAACGGCAGGTATTGCAGCTCACGCTGGCTGTCCAGACCGGTGATGCTGAACAACCGCGTCAGGTTCACCGGACCGTTGACCTGATACAGCTCGGTCTCGCTCAGGTTGAACTGCTTGAGCAGGTAGTCGGACAGATGCTTCGGACAGGTGTCGGCCACTTCAAGCCGCACCGCATCACCGTAGCGACGCGAGAACAGCTCGCCGCGCAGGGCACGGGCCAAGTCTTCGACGTCTTCGGAGTCCAGCGCCAGGTCGGCGTTACGGGTCAGGCGGAACTGATAGCAACCCTTCACTTTCATGCCCTGGAACAGGTCATCGGCGTGGGCGTGGATCATCGACGACAGGAACACGTAATTGTCGCCGGCGCCGCCGACTTCTTCCGGCACCTTGATGATCCGCGGCAGCAAACGCGGCGCCGGGATGATCGCCAGACCGGAGTCACGACCGAAGGCGTCGATGCCTTCGAGCTCGACGATGAAGTTCAGACTCTTGTTCACCAGCAACGGGAACGGGTGCGTCGGGTCGAGACCGATCGGGGTGATGATCGGCGCGATCTCGTCGCGGAAATAACGACGCACCCAGGTCTTGAGCTTGGTCGTCCAGTTGCGGCGACGGATGAAGCGGACCTGATGTTTTTCCAGCTCCGGCAACAGAATGTCGTTAAGGATCGCGTACTGGCGGTCAACGTGACCGTGCACCAGTTC
Organism: Pseudomonas azerbaijanoccidentalis; assembly: GCF_019145495.1. Classification (GTDB taxonomy): domain Bacteria; phylum Pseudomonadota; class Gammaproteobacteria; order Pseudomonadales; family Pseudomonadaceae; genus Aquipseudomonas; species Aquipseudomonas azerbaijanoccidentalis. Next base: position 385,749 of record NZ_JAHSTU010000004.1, read on the forward strand.
GCTGATGCGCGCCAGCGCCTGATGCGGTTGCAGGCCATCGGCGCCCGCCTGTTCACGGGCGAAGGTGATCTGCTTCTTCAGGCCGGCAACGCGAATCTCGAAGAACTCGTCCAGGTTACTGGAGAAGATCAGCAGAAACTTCAGCCGCTCCAGCAACGGGTAGGACTCATCCAGCGCCTGTTCCAGCACGCGGATGTTGAACTGCAGTTGCGACAGCTCGCGGTGGATGTACAGGCTGCTGTCATCCAGGCCGGGAATGGCAATCGCCGGCGCCGCCGCAGCGGCTTCGGCTACCACCGCGGGTGGAGCAGGCTCCATCTCCGGCGGGGTTTCGGCGATTTGCTCGACCACGGGCTGAGCGTCTTGTACGGCAACTTCAGTGAGTCCTTCGGTATTCATCACATGTTCCTGGGAGGGCTATTTTTGCTCTCGTAACAATTGAGCGGCACGAACGGCAAAGTACGTCAGGATGCCATCAGCGCCTGCACGTTTAAAGGCGGTCAGGGATTCGAGGATAACCCCTTCGCTCAACCAGCCATTCTGGATCGCCGCCATGTGCATGGCGTATTCGCCGCTGACTTGATAAACAAACGTCGGCACTTTGAATTCTTCTTTGACCCGGCAAAGGATGTCCAGATAAGGCATGCCTGGCTTGACCATGACCATGTCTGCGCCTTCTGACAAGTCCGCCGCCACTTCGTGCAGGGCTTCGTTGCTGTTGGCCGGGTCCATCTGATAGGAGGCCTTGTTGGCCTTGCCCAGGTTCAGCGCCGAACCGACCGCGTCACGGAACGGACCGTAATAGGCGCTGGCGTACTTCGCCGAGTAAGCCATGATGCGCACATTGACGTGGCCGGCCACTTCGAGGGCTTCACGGATTGCCTGGATGCGGCCGTCCATCATGTCCGACGGCGCGACGACCTGGGCCCCGGCTTCAGCGTGGGACAAGGCCTGCTTGACCAGTGCATCGACGGTGACGTCGTTCTGCACGTAGCCGTCTTCGTCGAGGATGCCGTCCTGGCCGTGGGTGGTGAACGGGTCCAGGGCGACGTCGGTGATCACCCCCAGCTCGGGGAACTGCGCACGCAGAGCGCGGGTGGCGCGCTGGGCGATACCTTCAGGATTCCACGCTTCGGCGGCGTCCAGCGACTTCAGTTCCGACGGCGTGACCGGGAACAGTGCCAGTGCCGGAATGCCCAGCTCGACCCATTTGGCCGCTTCTTCAAGCAACAGGTCGATGGTGAGGCGTTCAACACCCGGCATCGAGGCGACCGCTTCACGACGGTTTTCACCGTCCAGCACGAACACCGGCAGAATCAGGTCATCGACGGTCAGCACGTTTTCACGGACCAGTCGACGCGAGAAATCGTCACGACGGTTGCGGCGCAGGCGGGTTGCAGGAAACAAACGGTTGGCGGGGGTGAAGCTCACGGCAGACTCCTGAGCCCGCAGGCGTGCGAGCGTGACAGTTATAAGCGGCCATTATGACGAACGTATTACAGTTGTGCGCAGCCTGTGACACGTAGCCGCATTCCATTGTCGTTGTAGGAAATGTTCACGTCGAGACACATTTGGACACTTTCCTGAATGTGTCCGAAGGGTTAGGCTGCGCGTTCATTTCGCCAGCACCCAGACAATGCTCCAACAATTTCTGCATGACTTCGGCTACTTTGCCTTGTTCCTCGGCACGTTTTTCGAAGGCGAAACCATTCTGGTGCTCGCAGGCTTCCTCGCGTTCCGTGGATACATGGACATCAACCTGGTGGTGGTCGTGGCGTTTTGCGGCAGCTATGCCGGTGATCAGCTGTGGTACTTCCTGGGACGCAAGCATGGGCGCAAGTTGCTCGCGCGCAAGCCCCGCTGGCAAATGATGGGTGACCGGGCGCTGGAGCACATCCGTAAGCACCCGGACATCTGGGTCCTGAGCTTCCGCTTCGTTTACGGCCTGCGCACGGTAATGCCTGTGGCGATCGGCCTGTCGGGCTATCCACCGGGACGCTACCTGCTGCTCAACGGCATCGGCGCCGCGATCTGGGCTACCGCACTGGCGGCCGCCGCTTATCACTTTGGCGCGGTCCTGGAAGGCATGCTCGGTAGCATCAAGAAGTACGAGCTGTGGGTACTCGGCGCCCTGCTCATCCTGGGCCTGGGCCTGTGGCTGCGCCGGCGCTTCAAGAATGCCCGCCTGGCCAGACAGATCTATGCCGACGAGCAGGCCCTGAAAGCCGAACAGGCCAAGGCCGGCGATACTAAGCCAGTCGAGTGAAGCGGTTTCTGCAGCAGTAGAGACCGATCCCGCTGAGCAGGCTGTAACTGAGCAGGCCGATCCAGCCCGCCGCGCTGGCCGGCCACAGCCCTACCAGCGGCGCCAGCCACACCAGCGGCACGTTCAACGCCAGCCGCAACAGTTCCAGCTTCAACGCCCACGGGCGATTCTCCAGGGCCACGCCCAGCACGAACAATCCCAGCGCCACCGCTCCCCAACCCAGCACCAGCGCGGCGGTCGACAGGCTCGGCTCCAGGTTCATCAGATAGCTGCCCAGCGCGATGTAGACGCAGAACTGCAGCAGCACATACAGCTGCTGACGCCCGTCCAGTGGTACCTCGAATTTACGGAACTGGCTCAAGTCCTGTTTATGCATCGGGTATTTCGCCGCCACGTCCGCCGGCCGCCATCCCGTACGCATGAACCAGATCCGCAGTTTGTCCCAGGTGCTTTCGGCACGTCGCGCATCCGCCCACAACTGCGCGTAGAACTGCAAGTTCGCCCACAGCGGATTCCAGCTTTCCAGCGGGGTGGTTACGCCGAAGATCACCGGTTCGTTGTCGTCCTCTTCCTGGAACGAGCCGAATAGACGGTCCCAAATAATGAACACCCCGCCGTAGTTGCGATCCATGTAGAGAGCGTTCTGTGCATGGTGAGCCCGATGATTGGATGGCGTGACGAAGAACCACTCGAACCAGCCGAGCTTGGGAATGTGCCGTGTGTGCACCCAAAACTGGTACAGCAGGTTCAGCGCCGCGACGCTGACAAACACCAGCAACGGCACGCCCGCGACGGCCATGGGCAGGTAGAAGATCCAGCTCAGCAGAAACCCGGTACTGGTCTGGCGCAGGGCGGTGGAGAGGTTGTAGTCCTCGCTCTGGTGATGCACCGAGTGCGCCGCCCAGAGAATGTTGCGCTCATGGCCCATGCGGTGCAGCCAGTAGTAACAGAAGTCATAGAACACGAAGGCGAATACCCAGACCCAGACGCTGTCCGACGACAGTTCGAACAACGCCAGATGCTTGAGGGCAAACGCATAGGTCAGCAACCCCACGCCTTTGGTCAGCAACCCCGTGGTGGTCGACAACACGCCGGTGCTGATGCTGTTGATCGCGTCGGCCAGGCGATAGTTGCTGACCCCGCGCCAGCGGTCGGCCGCCAGTTCAACGGCAATCAGCACAAAGAAGAACGGCACCGCATACAGAATGAAGTCCATGACGCGCCCTGATCGGAATCTTGAGGACAGATGCTAGGTGTAGCCGCGAATTAACCCTATGGCAACGAGTGACAAATTAGTGGACATTTAACGCCATGAATCTGGAGAAAAGCCCATGAGCAAAAAAGTTGCAGTGATCCTTTCCGGCTGTGGCGTGTATGACGGCGCCGAGATCTACGAGAGCGTTATTACCCTGCTGCGTCTGGACCAGCGTGGCGCACAGGTGCAGTGTTTCGCGCCAAACATTGCGCAGTTGCACGTGATCAACCACCTGACCGGCGAAGAAATGCCCGAGTCGCGCAATGTGCTGGTGGAGTCGGCGCGCATTGCCCGTGGCGAGATCAAGGACATCCGTGAAGCAGACGCCGATGAGTTCGACGCACTGATCATTCCCGGCGGTTTCGGCTCGGCCAAAAACCTGTCCAACTTCGCCATCGAAGGCACCGGTTGCACTGTGCAACCCGACGTTCTGGCCTTGACCGAAGCCTTCGCCGAAGCTGGCAAACCGGTCGGCCTGATCTGCATTTCGCCGGCGTTGGCAGCGAAAATCTATGGCCCCGGCGTAACCTGCACCATCGGCAACGATACCGACACGGCGGCAGCGCTGAACAAGATGGGCGCCACCCACCAAGAGTGCGCCGTCAGCGACATCGTTGAAGACAAGGCGCGCAAACTGGTGAGCACCCCGGCGTACATGCTGGCGCAATCGATCAGTGAAGCGGCGGGCGGGATCAACAAACTGGTCGACCGCGTACTCGAACTGACTCACGAAAACGACGGGTAAAAAAACAGGATCAGAAGATCGCAGCCTTCGGCAGCTCCTACGGGTGTGCGTCGATCCCCTGTAGGAGCTGCCGAAGGCTGCGATCTTTTCAGGCTTTACGCGCCAAGCGAGTCAAAATCCGGTCCAGCGCATTGGCAAACGCCTGTTTCTCGCGCTCGCCGAACGGCGCCGGCCCGCCGCTCATCTGCCCTTGCTCGCACAGGTCGGTGAACAGGTTGCGCACCGCCAACCGGTCACCCATGTTCTGCGCATCGAATTCCTTGCCCCGTGGGTCCAGCGCCGCGACGCCCTTTTTCACTAGCCGATCAGCCAGCGGCACATCGCTGCAAATCACCAGCTCACCGGGGACGGCGTGCTCCACCAGGTAGTCATCGGCTGCGTCCGGACCGCTCGGCACCACGATCAGCTTCACCAGCGCCAGACCCGGCTTGATCTGCGGCTGCCCGGCCACCAGTACTACCTCAAACTGGCGCTTGAGGGCAAACTTCACCACCAGATCCTTGGCCGCCCGGGGGCAGGCGTCGGCATCGATCCATACGCGCATGTTTTTTACCTCTCAAAAGCAAAAGATCGCAGCCCTCGGCAGCTCCTACAGGAATAACGTACACCTGTAGGAGCTGCCGAAGGCTGCGATCTTTTAAACAATCACTCGATCAGGAAACAGCCACCCGCCGCTTCTCGGCCACCCAGCTACGACCATACAGCACAACAATCGCAGCAATGGCCACCGCCTGCGCACTCAACGAATACGCATCGGCATGAATCCCCAACCAGTCGAATTCAAAGAACGGCACCGGCCGTGTGCCGAAGATCCCGGCCTCTTGCAACGCCTTCACGCCATGCCCGGCGAACACCACCGACAGCGCGCACAGCAAAGCGGCGTTGATGCTGAAGAACAGCGTCAGCGGCAGTTTTGCCGACCCGCGCAAAATCACCCACGCCAGGCCCACCAGCAGCACCAGCGCCGTGGCACCACCGGCCAGCACGGCATCGTGACCAGCAGGCCCGGCCTGCAACCACAGGGTCTCGTAGAACAGAATCACTTCGAACAGTTCGCGATAGACCGAGAAGAACGCCAGGATCGCAAAGCCAAAACGCCCGCCCCCGCCCACCAGGCTGCTCTTGATGTAATCCTGCCAGGCAGCGGCGTGACGACGGTCGTGCATCCACACGCCGAGCCAAAGCACCATGACGCTGGCGAACAGCGCCGTCGCGCCTTCGAGCAATTCACGCTGCGATCCGCTGACATCGATCACATACGCTGCCAGCGCCCAGGTGCCCAGACCGGCCAACAACGCCAGGCCCCAGCCGACGTTGACACTGCGCACGGCCGATTGCTGGCCGGTGTTACGCAAGAACGCGAGAATCGCCGCCAGCACCAGAATCGCTTCCAGTCCTTCGCGCAGCAGGATCAGCAGGCCGGAAACGTAGCTCAGGGACCAGCTCAAACCATCGCTGCCGAGCAAACCGGCAGACGTCTTCAACTTTGCCTTGGCGGCTTCCAGACGCTGCTCGACCTGATCGATCGGCAAGCCATCTTGCAACGACTGACGGTAAGCCATCAGTGATTTTTCGGTGTCTTTGCGCACGTTCGCGTCGACGTTGTCGAGGGAGCTTTCGACCAGTTCGAAGCCTTCCAGATAGGCCGCTACCGACAGGTCATAGGCTTGATCGTGGTCGCCCGCGCGGTAGGCCGCAACGCTCTTGTCCAGGGTTGCCGCGGTGTAGTCGAGCAATTGCGCCGGGCCGCGTTTGACCTGCGGCGGTTGCGCGCGCTGTGCACGGAAGGTCGCAGCGGCTTGCGGGCCGTCGACGGCCTGCACTTCGGCCGGCGTCTGGCGGGCCAGATCGGCAATGTTGTAGACCTTGTCACCGCTGGCGGCCGCCGGTTCGGCGCTGAAATTGGCGATGTAAGTGGCCAGGTCCCAACGCTGGCGGTCATCGAGCTGATCGGCGAAGGCTGGCATGTCGGTGCCTTCCACACCCAGGCTCAGGGTGTTGTAGATCGCATAGAGACTCAGGTGATCCAGGCGCGCGTGATCACGCAGATTGGCCGGAGCTGGCGTTAGCCCCACGCCCGCCGGGCCATCGCCTGCGCCGGTATCGCCGTGACACACCGAGCAATGCTGGGCGTACAACGGCGCGCCACGGGTCGGGTCCGGAGTGATGATCGGAGCTTGGCTGACCTCATAGGCCACCGCCAGTTTTGCGCCAAGCTGGCGCGCCAGACGGGCAACGTCAGCACCTTCCTGCCGCGCCGTGATCGCGCTGCGCAGCGAGCCGATGCCTTGCTCCAGCGCAGCCTTTTCCGGTTTAGCGGGCATGGCCGCGACCAATCCTTGCAAGGCCTGGACGAATTCCAGCTGCTCGCGGTATTCGGACTCGTTGACGACTTTGCCTGCCTTTACCGCCTCCGGGTAATCCGCACCGATGTAGTCGAGTAAATGCAGGGCTTGGGGGGCGCCTTCGACCGTGTCGGCAAGCAGATTGAAACTGCACAGGGCAAATACCGGCGCTATCAGCCAGGCCAGGAAACGGGACGGGGCAATCATGAATGAATCTCAATTGGAAACACGAAGTAACATATTGTTCCCTCCCAATCACTTTCACTCAAGCTTTGTTGTGCTTTAGCCGCAAAGCGCCGCACGGCTGATGGCACTTTTTGAAAGAAAGATCTCAAAAAGCCATTACATCGCCAGTATCCGCACCTATAATGCCGCGCCTTCGTTATAGCGATACGGCATTTAAGCTCCTCTCTTTATGAGGAATTGGCAGGACGCCCCGGGCGCCCGTCAGTGGGTCCCGTCAGCCCGACCCGCAAGTGGCTGTTCAAATACTCAGGGAAGAAGTACTCATGGCCTCCCGCGCCCTTGTAGTGATCGCGCTCAGCGCCGTCACGCTGTTGTCCGGCTGTTCGGTTTTTCGCAATTACGATTCCGAACTTGCACAAACCAATCAGCAACTGGCTTCGGGCAATGTCGATGCCGCGCTGACCTTGCTGGAAAAGAACAACACCGGCACCGATAAAGACCTTCTCTACTTCTTCGAGAAAGGCGAACTGCTGCGCGCCAAAGGCGATTTTACCGGCAGCCAGCTTGCCTGGGGCAGCGCTGATCAAGTGGTCACCCAATGGGAAGACTCGGTCAAGCTCGACTCGGCCAAATACCTCGCTCAATTCGGTAGTTTCCTGGTCAACGACAAGGTCCGTCGCTACGAAGGCTATGACTATGAAAAAGTCATGCTGACCACGCAAATGGCCCTCAACCTGTTGGCCGCGAATGACTTCGACGGCGCTCGCACGGCGATCAAAAGGACGCACGAGCGTGAGGCCGTGATCGCCGATCTGCGTGACAAGGAATACCTCAAGAGCGAGGAAGAGGCCGAGAAGCAAGGCATCACCACCCAGTACAAGGATTTGCAGGGTTACCCGGTCGCCAGCCTGGATGCGCCGGAAGTGGTCAGTCTGAAGAACAGTTACCAGAGTGCGTTCAGCCATTACCTGGCCGGTTTCGTCTACGAAGCCCTGGGTGAAAAAGACCTCGCGGCGCCGGGTTATCGCAAAGCAGCCGAACTGCGGCCGAACACCCCGCTCCTGGAACAGGCGCTGGTGAACCTCGACAAGCCAGGCACCAAGACCGATGACAGCGACATCCTGATCGTCGTGCAAAGTGGCCTCGCCCCTGCCCGGGACTCGATCCGTGTTCCGCTGCCGTTGCCTATCAGCGGCAACGTGGTGATCACACCGCTGTCGTTTCCGATCATCAAGCCTGACACCTCCACCGCGGCGTTCGCCCAGATCGGCGTGGATGGCCAGCAGCTGAACCTGACCCAACTCAACAGCACCACCGCCATGTCCCGACGTGCCCTGCGCGACGACATGCCCGGCATCATCGTGCGCACCACGGTTCGCGCGGTCACCCGTGGCGTGGCGCAAAAGCAGATCAACGAAACCAATCCGCTGGCAGGCCTGGCCGTCGGCCTTACCTCTGCGGTGCTTGAGGGTGCCGACACCCGCACCTGGCGCACGCTGCCGGACAACACCCAGGTGGTGCGCCTGCGGTTGAAGAAAGGTGAGCATCAGGTGTCGCTGCCGAGCGCCGTGGGTGGCTCGGTGGTCAAGGTCACCATCGACCAGCGTTATCAGGTCATCAGCCTGCGTGCCGTGGGCAATCAGGTGTTCGCTGGCGGTGTCGCCGCTCAAGTGATCCCTCGTGTCAGCCCGACCGCCGTGGCCAGCCTCACTCAACCTTAAGAACGGAGTCTTCCCATGCGATTCAGATTCATCGCCGTCCTCGGCCTGGCGCTGCTGGCCGGTTGCGCCACCCCGCCACCACCGGAGCCGGGCAGCGCCGCGAGCAAAGTCGTGGCCCTAGGCAAGTTGAAGAACATCGTGGTCGGCGCCATGCGCGTAGCGCGTGAAAACGGCTTCATGACGGTCAACGCTCAACTGAGCAACACCAGCTTCAACAACAAGACCTTCTACTACCGCTTCGCGTGGCTTGGGCCTGAAGGCTTTCCGATTGCCGAAGAGGAAGTCTGGAAAAGCCAATTGATGTACGGCGAGCAGACCAGCTTCATTCAAGCCATCGCACCGACCGCCAAAGCCGTGGATTTCCGCCTGGAAATCAAGACGCCGTAACGCCGCCTTCCCTATTTCAGTTGCAGAGAGCACTCCCATGTTTGCACGCTTTTCTTTCATCGCTGTCATCGCCCTGCTGGCCAGCGGTTGCGCCAACACTTCGCCGACCCTGGGCAGCAAGAACATCAGCTACGGCGATACCAAAGCCGTTGAAACCGTAACCAACGAATTCGGCTCCACCGACCTGCAAATGATCGCCGAGTCCATGACCCGCTCTCTGGCCCAGTCCGGGATTCTGCAAGGTCGCCCGGTGGTTCAGGTCTATGACGTGAAGAACAAGACCAGCGAGTACATCGATACCCGCGAGATCACCACCAGCATCAAGACCCAGCTGATGAAAACCGGCACCGCGCGTTTTGCCAGCGACAACACCCAGATGCAGAGCCAGGTTGACCAGCTCAAGCTGCAAAACCAGAGCGGTCTGTACAAGAAAAGCACCGTGGCCAAGACCGGCAACATGATCGCCGCCCAGTACCGCCTCGAAGGTTCGATCAGCTCGATCGTCAAGCGCAGCGCCGATTACAAGGACGTCTTCTATAAATTCAGCCTGCAATTGATCGATGTCGAAAGCGGTCTGGCCGAGTGGATGGACGAAAAAGAGATCCGCAAGACCACGGAGCGTTAATCAATGCGCGCATGGATTGGCATCATGGCGTTGGCATGCGCGTTCAGCGTGCACGCGGCGCCGAAAGTGGCGGTGACGGACCTGGCGTACCAGGAGCGCGTGGAACAATACATCCACATCGTCTCGGCTCAGAACAACTTCCAGGCGAATCGCTACAGCGCCAGCGGATCGTCGAGCTACAACGAAATCGAAGCCACCAGCAGCTACATCGAGCAGGGTGAGTTGCGCAAATTCACCGGCGACATCAAGGGCGAGATCCTTCGCAGCGGCATGTTCCAGCTGGTGCAGGGCACGCCTTACACGGCCTCGTCCAAGGGTGACGTGTATGACGTAATCAAGCGGATCAAGGCCGGCAACTTCAAGGGCGCCGACTACGTGCTGTTCGGCACCGTGTCGGACATCGATTTCACCCGCGACGTCACCGAACTGGCCAACACCGACAGCCATTCCGCTGTGCTGGGATTGTCGCTGGTGGCCGACTTCAGCCTGATCAACACCCGCACCTATGAAATCACCTCGGCCTTCACGGCGATGGGCGAAGGCCAGGACACCAAACTGGTGAATGGCCGCGACATTAAGGTGTCACTGAACCGCCCACGGGTGGTCCGCGAAGTGTCCAAGGCTTTGGGTGAGGACGTGGCCCAACAATTGAGCCAGCAACTCGGCAACGCAAGTGACGAGCCGTCTGGCCAGACCCAGCAGCGCAACAACCTGCCGGCGGATACCGCGCCGGTGATTTTGCGCTGACCTGAGAAACGAAAAAGGCGACCTGAAAAGGTCGCCTTTTTTATGCCCGACAGTTTTTTAAACTGCGGCTTTACGCAAGGTTGCCATGAACGCCGCCGCGCCAATGAACAGGCCGGCAAAGGTACGGTTCATGCGTTTTTGCTGCTTGGGTGTGCGCAACAAACGCAGCACCTTGGAAGCCAGCCCGGTGTACCCGGCCATGACGATCAGGTCGACGCAGATCATGGTCACACCGATGATCACGTACTGGATCAGCAGCGGCGCGTGCGGGTCGATAAACTGCGGCAACACCGCCAGCATGAACACCAACGCCTTGGGGTTGCTGATGTTCACCAGAAAACCGCGGAACACCAGCGCCATCGGCTTGCCGATCTGACGCACCGCCGCGTCATCGCTCATGTCGCTGGGCAGCGCGCGCCATTGTTTGATCGCGAGAAACACCAGGTACGCCACACCGAACCATTTGATCGCATAGAACGCCGTGGCGGAGGCCGTGAGAATCGCGCCTACACCGGCGCCAACAATTGCAATCTGCACCGCGAGGCCCAGTTGCAAGCCCAGGGCGTTCCAGTAGCCGCGCCAGAAGCCGTATTGCAGACCGCTGGACATCGACGCAATGGCGCCAGCGCCTGGGGACAAACTGATCACCCAGCAGGCGGCAAAAAACGCCAGCCATGTTTGAAGCTCCATTGCACACCTCGACTCAGACTCGTGACAGATGTCTAAGCTAATGCGGCTTTGGGCCGATGACTACCGATTTTTTGTAGGAGATGGCGACGGCTAGCAGCCCATAGCAAAAGATCGCAGCCTTCGGCAGCTCCTACAGGGAACGCATTCCAATGTAGGAGCTGCCGAAGGCTCGGGCCGCGTTCGGACGATCTTTAGGGCTACTTCTCAAAACCGCTGGAAGGAAATACATCCGTCCCGCGCCAGCGCCGTACCGAACGCTGAAAGAACAGGCTGTTGGGCACCTGCACCATGGCGCTGCCAGTACCGAGCTCTTCGGCCTCGATCAACGTGGTGTAAAGCAGATTGATCGCTATCACCCGGCCTTTGACGCCGGGCTTGTCGGTGGTGTCCACCAGTTCGACCACATCGCCGAGGCGGAACGGGCCGACGGTGAAAATCAGGATCGCGCACAGCAGATTGGAGAGCACACTCCACATGGCGAAAAACGCCACCGCCGCGACCGCAACGAACCCCGACAACGCGGTCCAGAGCACCGTCGCCGAAACACCCAGACGTTCCAGCACGAAAATCAGCGCACTGCCCATGATCAGCCATCGCAGGCCTCCGCGCAGCGGCATCAGCAACTGCGGCGGAAACGGGTAGCGCTCACCGAGGCGGGTCAGGCACTTGGCGACGAAACGCTGGGTGATGTAACCGGCCAGCAGGATCAGCAGGATTTGCACGCCGAGCAGGATCGGCTCGACCCACATGGCAGGCAGCGGCAACTTGAAGGCGTCCATCAGGACAGCGCCTCCAACTCCGCCTGCATGCTTTCCAGCAATTCCAGCGCTTCCATCCAGGCTTCTTCCAGCTCCGACTCTCGCACCTTTAGCTTGGCCTGCTCGGCCAGCAGGTCACGCAAATCGTTCTTGCGTGCCGGCTCATAGATGTCGCTGTCACCGAGGCTGGTATCGATCTTCGCCAGTTTCTCGTGCAGCTTGCCCAGTTCGGCTTCGAGCTTTTCCGCTTCGCGCTTGTGCGGCGCCAGTTGCTGACGCAACGCAGCAGCCGCCTGACGCTGGGCTTTCTTGTCGGTCTTGTCCGGGTTGACCGGGGTGTTGCTGACCGGCGCGTTGCGCTGGCGATACTCCACCAGCCAGCGGGTGTAGTCCTCCAGATCGCCGTCGAATTCCTCGACCTTGCCGTCCGCCACCAGATAGAAATTGTCGGTGGTGCTTTTGAGCAGATGACGGTCGTGGGAGACCACCAACACCGCACCACTGAATTCCTGCAGGGCCATGGTCAACGCCAGGCGCATTTCCAGGTCCAGGTGGTTGGTCGGTTCGTCGAGCAGCAACAGGTTCGGACGATCCCAGGCGATCAACGCCAAGGCCAGACGCGCTTTCTCGCCACCGGAGAAATTCAGCACCGGCTCGTCGATCCGCGCGCCGCGGAAGTCGAAACCACCGAGGAAGTCGCGCAGGGTCTGCTCGCGCTCGGTCGGCGCCAGACGCTGCAAGTGCAGCAACGGGCTGGCCTTGGAATCCAGCGAGTCGAGTTGATGCTGGGCGAAGTAGCCAACCACGGTGTTCTCGCCACGGGTCAAGCGACCGGCCAATGGCGAAAGCTCACCGGCGAGGTTCTTGATCAGGGTCGATTTACCGGCACCGTTCGGGCCGAGCAAGCCAATCCGTGCGCCCGGGGTCAGTTGCAGCTTGACCTTCTCGAGCACGGCTTTGTCGCCGTAACCCAGGCGGGCATCGGACAGATCGATCAGCGGGCTGGAGATTTTCTGCGATTCACGGAAAACAAAATCGAACGGAGAATCGACGTGGGCGGCGGTCAGCTCTTCCATCCGCTCCAGTGCCTTGATCCGGCTCTGGGCCTGACGGGCCTTGGTAGCCTGCGCCTTAAAGCGGGCGATGTAGCTTTCCATGTGCGCACGTTGCACCTGTTGCTTCTCGTAGGCCTGCTGTTGCTGGGCCAGACGTTCGGCACGGGCACGCTCGAAGGCGCTGTAGCCACCGCGATAGAGAGTGATTTTGCGCTGATCGACGTGCGCGACGTGATCGACCACGGCATCGAGGAAGTCCCGGTCGTGGGAAATCAGCATCAAGGTACCGGGGTAGCTTTTGAGCCACTCTTCGAGCCAGATGATGGCGTCGAGGTCCAAGTGGTTGGTCGGTTCGTCAAGCAGCAACAGGTCCGATGGACACATCAGGGCCTGCGCCAGGTTCAGACGCATCCGCCAGCCACCGGAGAAGTCCCCGACCTGACGATCCATTTGCTCGTTGGTGAAGCCCAGGCCGGCCAACAACTTGCGCGCCCGGGCGTCGGCGGTGTACCCGTCGGCGCTGTCGAGCTCGGAGTGCAGGCGGGCCTGTGCGGCACCGTCATGGGCCGCTTCGGCTGCCGCCAGGTCGCGTTGCACCTGGCGCAGGCGCAGGTCGCCATCGAGCACGTAGTCGACCGCCAGGCGTTCGAGCGTGTCGACCTCCTGGCGCATGTGGGCGATACGCCAGTCGGCCGGCAGGAAGCAATCACCCGAGTCCGGGTGCAGTTCGCCCCGAAGCAAGGCGAACAGGCTCGATTTGCCGGCGCCGTTGGCACCGATCAGGCCGGCTTTCTGGCCGGCGTGCAGGGTCAGCTCGGCGTCTTCTAGCAGACGTTGCGGGCCACGCTGTAAAGTCAGGTTCTGAAGTCGAATCATAATGGCGGCGGAGTCTACCAGCTTCGCTCGCAACTGGCGCGAGTAGCACTATGTCCTCTGACCTGTGGAGCTTTTCCCTGACCACTTATGCCCGCCCGGGTGTGGAACAGGCATGCCTGCAATTGCAGGCGTCGGGCGTCAACGTGTGTTTGCTGCTGTGCGCGGCATGGCTGGGTGAGCGCGCAATCGCCTGCAACGAACAACGCTTGCAGCAACTTCGCAATGTGGCCCAGACCTGGGACGCCGATGTCGTGCGACCTTTGCGGGCACTGCGCATGCAATGGAAAGACGCGGCCACGAAAGACGCCGGGTTGCGCACGTTGCGCGAACAAGTGAAGACGCTTGAGCTGGAAGCCGAACGGCATCTGCTACAGCGACTGGAACGATCTGCGCAAGATTGGCCGCAGGGAGAGACGACCGATTTATCGGCCTGGCTGGAAGGTGTGGCGGCCGGTGCCGCCCACCTCGACCGCGACGCGCTGCATCAGCTGCGCGTCGCGGTAACCGGCACTTAGGAAGCGCTGGTTGGGGTGGTGGTTGCAGCACTCGGAACAACAGCCGGCGTTGGCGCTGGCGTAGCTGTCGAGGTGGTGGCCGTCGAAGCAGGTGCTACGGCTGGAGCCGGGGTCGCTGGCTTGGCAGCAGGTGCTGTCGCCGGCTTGGCTGCGACCGGTTTTTTCACTGCCGGTTTGGCTGCTGGCTTGGCAGCAGGTTTGGCCGCTGATTTTGCAGCAGCAGGCTTGGCAGCGGGTTTGGCGGCGGCAGGTTTGGCTGCACTGGCAGTGGCCGGTTTAGCAGCAGCGGCAGGCTTGGCAGCCGCCGTTTTTGCAGCTGGCTTGGCGGCTGGTTTAGCCGGTGCTTTTACCGGTGCTTTTGCAGCGGGTTTAGCGGCTGGCTTGGCGGCAGTTTTGGCTGCAACCGGTTTGGCGGCAGGCTTGGCTGCTGGCTTGGCCGCAGCGGTGCGGGCAGCAGGTTTGGCTGCTGGCTTGGCTGCTGGCTTGGCCGCGGCGGTGCGGGCAGCAGGTTTAGCGGCAGCTTTTACCGCTGGTTTAGCAGCCGGTTTGGCAGCGGTTTTCGCCGCTGGTTTTGCTGCTGCGGTTTTCGCCACGGCAGGTTTGGCCGCGGTGGTTTTTGCAGCGGCTGGCTTGGCAGCGGCAGGTTTTGCGGCAGCCGTTCTGGCCGCAGGTTTTGCAGCACTGGCCGCAGCAGGTTTACGCGCTGCCGGTTTTGCAGCGGGTTTGGCTGCAGCTTTCACCGGGGCTTTGGCAGCCGGTTTGGCAGCAGGCTTGGCCGGTGCTTTTGCAGCAGCCGGTTTGGCAGCGGCTTTCTTCGCAGGGGCCGCAGCAGGCTTGGTCGCACGCAGGGACAACGCCTTGCCGACAGCCTCTTGTACACGACCAACGCCTTGGGCCAGTTTCAGGCTTTCTTGAGCGTCACGCTTGAGTTGCAGGATGTAGCCACGAGTGTCCGACTGACGCTCTTTCAGAGCATCCAGCAGGTCTTCGAGTTCTTTCACTCCGTCCTTGGCTTTGGCTTGTGCCTTGGCCTTGCCGGCCGCTGCAGCGTCCTGCAATTTGGTGCGGGATTTGTGCAGTTTTTCCTGCGCTTTTCCACGCTGCTTTTCCAGCTTGGCGAGCAGTTTTTCAGCATCAGCCAAGGCTTCGGAACAAGCGGTTTCCAGATGCTCGAGCAGGCTGCTCGAGAGTTGTTGGAGCAGGTGCAACGGAGTGTTTACTGGCTTCTTGGTGGCCGACATGGTTTACCTCCTGGCTGAAGTGAGTTGCGGCTCATACTAGACCTCTGCTGCAACCGCCGCTAGGGCATGTTGACACTATCGAAAGCGGTGCGTTGCAAACGAACGAAAATCTTCTTCGTCGTCGCAAAAAGCAGTTCACCGTTGCGGGCATTCACACTGGCATAATCGCCCGCATCTCAGGCTGGAGAGTGCCCATGTCGCGCTACCTTTTTTTATCGCTGTGCGTAATTTTTTCCGTGGCTCAGGCTGCTGAAAAACCCTCGGAAAATGACGCCCACGATCTCGCATACAGCTTGGGTGCGAGCCTCGGCGAACGCTTGCGCCAGGAGGCTCCCGACCTGCAGCTCAAAGCGCTGGTCGAAGGTTTGCAACAAGCCTATCAAGGCAAGCCACTGGCGTTGAAAGACGAACAGATCGAGCAGATCCTCACCGAGCACGAAGCCCGGATTGCCATGCAAACTCCGGCACCGCAAAGCGAGCTGGCGATGGAAAACGAGCAACGATTTCTCGCCACTGAAAAAGCCAAACCCGGCGTTCGTGAATTGGCCGATGGAATCCTGCTGACCGAGTTGTCACCCGGCACCGGCGTCAAAGCCGGGCCGAACGGCAAAGTGCAGGTGCTGTACATCGGTCGCCTTCCCGACGGCACCGTGTTCGACCAAAACAATCAACCACAGTGGTTCAGCCTCGACAGCGTGATCAGTGGCTGGCGCAGTGCATTGCAGCAAATGCCGGTGGGCGCAAAATGGCGACTGGTGATTCCATCGTCGCAAGCCTATGGCGCCGACGGTGCCGGCGACCTGATCGCGCCTTTCACACCTCTGGTGTTCGAAGTCGAATTACGCGGCGCGACCGGCTGAAAGCAGAAATGAAAAACGGCGTGCCTAGGCACGCCGTTTCGGAGTCTTGCGGGAAGCGTTTCAGGCCTGGACCGAATCGGCTTCCTTGTGAGCAGTGTGCAGCACTTCGATCAGGCAGTCTTCCAGTTCGAAGCGTTCATGCAACAGGCCGCCGAGTTCCTTGAACTTCTCGGCGACGCATTTACCTTCATCGCACAGATCGTTAAACGCCAGGAGTTTCTCGGTGATCACATCGATGCGTGGGTAAATGGTCTCGGCGAGTTCCAGGCCGCGCTTGTCGTTGAAGGCCTTGGCCTCGCCCGTCAGCTGCTCATAGATCTCGAAGTGCCCGGCGGAAACGTAGTCGACCAGCACGCCGCAGAATTCCTGCAGAGGCTTTCGGTTCTCGCCCAGCGCTTCAGGCTTGGCACCGAGCTTGTCGTAGGCGTCGATCAGCTCCTTGCGCTCCTGCAACCAGCGATCAATCAGCAGATGCACTCCACCCCAGCGTTCCTGAGCATTCTGACAACTTTCGAGCATGGTGATCTCTCTTCCCTTGTGGGTCAGCTGCTCTATGCCCGTTCGCCTCTTGTAATGGGCGGTCAGGCAGAGCGTCATCGAGCAACATAATTCCAATGACACGTGCGGGCCAGATTATGCCCGCATGACTGTGGCTTCAAGGTACGCAGGCGATAAAGTTCATACAAGTGTTTAATCACCCACGAGGGCCCGGTGCGACGAATCGCCGCCGAGCGGTCGCTGCACGCTGATCCGCACAAGCCGCAATAACTGATAAACCCCCACAATCATCATCGCCACGAAGAACAGCAGGCTCCATTCCGGAATGCTCAGGCCGAACAACGACCAGGCGATTTGCCCACAGTCGACCGTGCCTTTGAACATCAGCTGCACGACACAAGTCCAGGGTGCACTGGCGAACAGGTCGGTGAGGTTCGGCAAACAGGCCGATAGCTGACGCGCCGGGTCGCCTTGCAGCAAGACCTGTCGCCACGCCGTTACAGTGCCGGCCAGGCTACAGGCAATACCCAGCAACCAATACACTAACGCCCCGTAGCGGCCTGGCCCGTGCACGGACGCAATCAGGCAGACAGCCGTCAGCAGCGCCAGGCAAACCCTCTGCAACAGGCACAACCCACAGGGTTTTAGTCCGACGGCGTATTCAAGGTAGTAGGACACGCCCAGCACCAGGGCGCTCGCAATGAAAAGTGTGAAAAACAGGGAGCGAGAACAGGCCAACGACATGGCTTTTCCGTAACAATTAAGGACAGATGGCTACGGTAGAGGAAAGCGCGCCAGCCTTTCAAGGCAGGGTGGCCGCGACACTTCAGCAGGGACGTAGGGAATTCCCGACAGAAGCTAGAGGATCAGGTGTAGTCCCTTGTAGGACTCTGCTTAAGATGCGATAGGAAGGCAAAAACAGCGTGACTTTTACCACTTCCACACAGGTTTGATGTAACCGCTGACGCAGGCTGCGCCAGCGGCTTAAGGTGTGCAGTTTTCAAGCGTTGACTGGCACCGGAAGCGGGGCAGCCAGCAAGCGCTCGTCCAACAAGCCAAGGCCTTCCTGGAACAGCTGATTGCTGCGTTCGGTGTCGCCCATTTGCGCCAACAGCCGCGCGAGCTCGGCACAGGCTTCCGGGTTGCGTTGCACCCGCAGGCTGCTTTCCAGATAGTCCCGGGCCTTGCCCCACAAACTGGTTTGCAGACACAGACGCCCCAGGGTCAGCAACAGACTTGGGTCGCCAGGATGCTCCTTGAGCCAGCCTTCGGCGAGCTGCAACTGACGCGCCGGATCGCTGCCGCGCACCAAACCGTAGAGACGCGCCAGATGGCTGTCGTAGTTGCGCTTGAGTGCGTTACGCAGAATCTCTTCGGCCTCGGCCTGAGCGCCCAACTGTCGCAGCTGCTCGGCATAGGCCAGCACCAGTTGCGGTTCTTGACGTTGCGCCGACGTCAGCTGCTGCCAGGCGCGTTCAAGCGCTTGCAGGCCGACGGTTCCGTCTGCTTCCTGATGCGCTGCCAGGGACAGGTTCTCACCCCACGCACGGCGCTCCAACTCGGCCAGTTCGGCTTTGGGCAGGACTTTATCCTTGCGCAGCTCCGGCAGCAGGCGGATCACCGCCGACCAATCACCGCGTTGCTGATGCAGGCGTTGCAACTGGCGCAGTGTCTGGGCGTTATGAGGGTGACGCTCGTGCATCGCTTGCAGGGTCGCCAGGGCACCATCGGTGTCGCCACGGTCGGTCTGCAATTGCGCATGATTCAAGGCAATCGCCAGCTCGGCCTGAGGTTGACGCTCCAGAGCCCGCTCCAATAGGTTGTCGCTCTCTTCGTAATGACCTTGTTCGTTCGCCGCGCGGGCAGCGCCGAGGTAGTACAGCAGCGGCTGGCGCTCGGCTTCCGCAGCGCGATGCAAATGCCGCTGCGCACTGGCCCAGCGACCTTCAGCCAGATCCAGTTGCCCGTGCTCGATGGCCACCTGCACCCGGCGACTGCGGTTACGCCGCGACCATGGATTGACCACGCCACTGGAAGTCGTCACCAATTCGATCAGCGCCTTGATGCCCCAGAACACCAGCCAGAGCACCGCCACCAACGCCAGCGTTGCCCACAGGCTCGATTCGAAGCGAAAGCTCTTGTAGGCGACCAGCACGTAACCGGAATGTTCGGCAATGGCCAAACCCAGCGCGGCCGTGGCCGCGATCACCAGGAACACGATCACATAGAGACGCTTCATGGAGTGGCCTCCTGCGCGGTATTCGCAGCAGGTTTGGCCAGTGGCTTGATCGAATCCTCGGCATTGACGTTACGCCGCTCCAGATAACCTTGCACCGCACTCAGCGTGCCGGTCAGGTCGGGAGTCACCACCGTGACGGGCTGCTTGCTCAGTTCGGCCACTTGTTCGAGCATCACTTTGCTCTGCGGGTTGTCCGGGTTGAAGTTGCCCTTGAGCACATCCCGCGCCTCGTCCAGCGCCTGGGTGTAGACCGCGGCCTGACCATTGAGCGCAGCCCATTGCGCTTGCTCCAGTGCGAGGCTCAGCGCCAGCCGTACCTGGCTCAGGCTCTGCCCGGCCAGCAGCGGGCGGACATTCTTGTCGGCGTTGAAATCGATGCGGATGTAGCGCGAAATCTGATCCCACCATTGCGCCCAGCGGCTGGCGCCGTCGCCATCGGCGGTCAGCCCCAGCAGGGATTCGCCGCGGTCCTTGTACTCTGGCGCGAGCTCGGTGAGGCTGATGACTTGGTCACGCAGTGCTCCCAGCCGCAGGAACAAACCGGTGCGATCCGGCTGCTCGGTGCTGCGCAAGGCCACCAGGGTTTTAGCCACTTGCTCGCGAGCGGCGAAGGAACCGGGGTCATTTTGTTCACGCAGAATTTCATCAGCGCCCTGCACCAGCGCCTGAGCACTGCTGATGTCTTGCAATGCCGACAGTCGCAGGCTGGCCAGACGCAACAAGTGCTCGGCCTCGGCCAGACGCCAGTCCTTGCGGCTGGCGCCTAGAACGGTTTCCAGACGTTGATTGAGTCGCTGCTGATCACCTTGCAACTGGATCACCAGACGGCTGCGCTCTTCCAGCACATCGGCGCCCGGCAGTTGTTCCAAGCGTGCGCTCAGGCGCTGCTCATTGAGTTTCAGACTTTGCGCCTCGTCGCTCAATGCCTGCACCTGGCTCAGCTGCTGTTGGTTGGTCGCTTGCAGGTGGCGCACCTGCCAGACACCCCAGCCGCCCACTGCGATACCGGCGGCACCCAGCAGCAGCGCGACGATTGCCAGCCCGTTGCCTCGCCGCTGTTCGGCAGCCGGTGGGGGTAGCGTTTCATCAACAGGAACATCAACCGGCGCATCAATCACTGGCCGCGAGTCATTTTTAGGCAAGGCTGTTTCGCTCACGTATCCATCCTTTGCATTAGAGAACGGGTTCGGGATGCTCCCGTAACGCCGTCAGCAAAGCCGCGGCGCTCGCACCACGACAATCCACAACTGTTATGGCCCCGGCGGCACGCGCCAGCTCGGCGACCCTGGGGCTTGGTACAAACAACGGCAACCGCGCCAATTGCGGCCAGGCATCGCCAGCCAATTGATGCAGGTGCTCAAAACCCTGTCCACTGCTGACCACCAGTGCGTTCAGGCGTTCCGCTTCAATCCGCTGCGCCAACGTTGCCGGCGGGTACTGCGGCAGCTCGCGACGATACAACTCCAGATACTCGACACTAGCACCTAGCTCCCGCAAGCGCTCGGCCAGCAGCTCGCGACCGCCCTCACCGCGCAGAATCAGTACGCGCGAACCAGGCCGGGCGACAGCCTCGCGCAACCCGGGCAATTCAAGCAAGGCTTCACTGTCATCGCCGCCTTCCGGGAAGCTCACATCCAGACCGCGAGCCTCAAGAATTTGCGCGGTGGCCGCACCGACACTGAACCACTTCACAAGCGGCGCATGCGAGCCGAATTGGTCGAGCATTTCAACGCCGATTCGCGCGGCAGGTTTGCTCACCACGATCACGGCGCAAAAGCGATCCAGCTCCCTGATCACGTCGCGCATTGTCTCAGAGACCGGGATTGGCACGATGTCCAAAAGCGGCAGGCTGCTGCTGAAAACCCCCTGCCCGGCCAAGACATCGCTCAGCGCCGCCGACTCATCCGCCGGACGCGTCAGCAGCAAGCGCCAGCTTGTCACTCGTGACCTGCCTCGCCGTAGACCGCTTTGAGAATGTCGGCGGCGCCTTGGCTCAAAAGATCTTCGGCCACTTGCACGCCCAAGGCTTCAGCGTCGCCACGCGGTGCACGCGCCTGGGCACTGAGCAGCAGACCGCCACTTGGATCACCCACCAGGCCACGCAACCAGACCTGCTCGCCTTCCAGTACGGCGTAGCAAGCAATTGGCACCTGGCAGCCACCATTCA
This sequence comes from Pseudomonas azerbaijanoccidentalis, assembly GCF_019145495.1. GTDB lineage: Bacteria > Pseudomonadota > Gammaproteobacteria > Pseudomonadales > Pseudomonadaceae > Aquipseudomonas > Aquipseudomonas azerbaijanoccidentalis. Next base: position 406,925 of record NZ_JAHSTU010000004.1, read on the forward strand.
GGTGCTTGTTGAGGGCTCGTTCGGCGGTCACGCGGGTGGCGGTGTCCTGGTGATGCAGCGGCGCCAGCAACGCGTGAATTTCGCTGTCCGCAGTCCGGCACTCGATCCCCACCGCGCCCTGGCCTCCGGCTGGCAGGCTGTCGTCGACGCTGATGGCCGAGGTGATGCGATCTTCAAAGCCTAGGCGGATCAAACCGGCAGCGGCGAGAATAATCGCGTCGTACTCGCCCGCATCCAGCTTGGCCAGACGAGTGTTGACGTTGCCGCGCAGGAAGCGGATTTCCAGGTCTGGACGACGGGTCAGCAGTTGCGCCTGACGACGCAGGCTAGACGTGCCGACGATGCTGCCTTGCGGCAACTCATCGAGACTGGCGTAAGTATTGGAGACGAATGCATCGCGCGGGTCTTCGCGCTCGCAGATGCAGAACAGGCCGAGCCCTTCGGGGAAGTCCATCGGCACGTCTTTCATGGAATGCACGGCGATGTCGGCTTCGTTCTCCAGCAGCGCGGTTTCCAGTTCCTTGACGAACAGGCCCTTGCCACCGATTTTCGACAAAGGCGAGTCGAGCAGCTTGTCGCCACGACTGACCATCGGAACCAACGTCACGAGCAGGCCCGGATGGGCCTCTTCCAGACGGGCTTTGACATATTCGGCCTGCCACAGGGCGAGAGCACTTTTGCGGGTGGCGATGCGGATTTGGCGAGAGGACATGGATCAATCCGTACTGAAAAGATACGACGGATAATAACAGCTCAGCCAAATCCACTTTGACTTGTATCAGAAACTACTCGGCCTCCCTGGCCCCGGATATCCGGCAATCGGGTGTGAAACTCGCCTGCGGGCAGCGAGTTAAAGCTGTTGCATCATCTTCCGCACGCCCGCCACATGGCGCCGACTGACGATCAAGGCGTCACCGTTCAGGCCTTTGAGGAACAGCTGAAAATGCCCGAGCGGTGTGCGTTGCAAGCGTTCGATACGCTCGCGTGCCACCAGCGCATTACGGTGGATGCGCACAAAACGGTCGCCGAATTCGTCTTCGAGGGCCTTGAGCGGCTCATCAAGCAGCACTTCGCCGGCTTCATGGCGCAAGGTCACGTATTTGTGATCCGCAATGAAGTAAACCACCTGATCCAGCGGAATCAGCTCGATCCCTTTACGGGTACGGGCGCTGATATGGCTGCGTGGGCCACTGCCACTTTCGGCAGCCGGGCGGGTCAAGGCCGAGAGTTGAACCCGATTGGGCCGCTCGGCTTTTTTTAACGCGTCATGTAGATGTTCAGTTCTCACAGGTTTCACCAGATAGCCTACGGCGCTGGCCTGTAAGGCTTCCACGGCAAATTCATCGGGCCCGGTGCAGAACACCACGGCGGGCGGAGTTTCGCGCTCGCACAATCGCGCGGCCACTTGCAGGCCATCGAGGCCCGGCATCCGGATATCGAGCAGCACGATGTCCGGCTTGTGGCTGTCGATCAGTGCCAACGCTTCTTCGCCATTCGTGGCGCTAGGCTCCAGGACACTGTATCCCTCGAGTTCGCCAACCATTCGGCTCAGGCGCTCGCGGGCTAGGGGGTCGTCATCAACGATCAGGACATTCATATTGCGCTGGATTCCTGCGTGAGTCTCGCACAAGGATAGCGTAGACAGGTGAAGTGACGTCCGTCACCGCGATCCACGCTAAGACTAGCGCGAGCGTCAAAAAGTGCCGCTGGTCGGGCAGCTAAATTTTCATCTGCCGGGTGATTAGCGGCCCAGGCCCGCTTCGGCGACACATCGCCACAGGGTTTGCTGATACGCAATATGAACACCCCCTCTTCTTATAGTCAGCTTTGGCACCGAGAAGTGCGCTGATCCTACTGTCCAACTGTAGACGGTTGCCGAGACGATATTGCTCAATTGAAAAATATCGTTATGCAATTTGTACAAGGCTTGTATCCGGCACGACTCACGACCTGAAAAAACCAGTCGACCAGTGTCACCGACACGATTGGCAACCCTGTTATTATCCGCGCCAGCTTTCAACGCCATCTTTCTTCAGCCGATACGAGCGAATTCATGAGCACTGACAAGACCAATCAGTCCTGGGGCGGCCGCTTCAGTGAACCCGTCGACGCCTTCGTCGCCCGCTTCACCGCCTCCGTCACTTTCGACCAGCGCCTGTATCGCCACGACATCATGGGCTCGATCGCCCACGCCACCATGCTGGCCAAGGTCGGCGTGCTGACCGATGCCGAGCGCGACAGCATCACCGATGGCCTGAAGACCATCCAGAGTGAAATCGAGGCCGGCCAGTTCGACTGGCGCGTCGACCTCGAAGACGTGCACATGAACATCGAGGCGCGTCTGACCGACCGCATCGGCGTGACCGGTAAAAAGCTGCACACCGGCCGCAGCCGTAACGACCAGGTCGCCACCGATATCCGCCTGTGGCTGCGTGACGAGATCGACCTGATCCTGAGCGAAATCACCCGCCTGCAAAAAGGCTTGCTGGAACAGGCCGAGCGCGAAGCTGGCAGCATCATGCCGGGCTTCACCCACCTGCAGACTGCCCAACCGGTCACCTTTGGGCACCACATGCTGGCCTGGTTCGAAATGCTCAGCCGCGACTACGAGCGCCTGGTCGACTGCCGCAAGCGCACCAACCGCATGCCATTGGGCAGCGCTGCGCTGGCCGGCACCACGTACCCGATCGATCGCGAATACACCGCGCAACTGCTGGGCTTCGACGCGGTCGGCGGCAACTCGCTGGACAACGTTTCCGATCGCGATTTCGCCATCGAATTCTGTTCCGCCGCGAGCATCGCGATGATGCACTTGTCGCGTTTCTCCGAAGAACTGGTGCTGTGGACCAGCGCGCAGTTCCAGTTCATCGATCTGCCGGACCGTTTCTGCACCGGCAGCTCGATCATGCCGCAAAAGAAAAACCCGGACGTGCCGGAGCTGGTGCGTGGCAAGACCGGCCGCGTGTTCGGCGCGCTGATGGGCCTGCTGACCCTGATGAAGGGCCAGCCACTGGCCTACAACAAGGACAATCAGGAAGACAAGGAACCGCTGTTCGACGCCGCCGACACCCTGCGCGACTCGTTGCGCGCCTTCGCCGACATGATCCCTGCGATCAAGCCCAAGCACGCGATGATGCGCGAAGCAGCCCTGCGCGGCTTCTCCACCGCCACCGACCTGGCTGACTACCTGGTGCGTCGTGGCCTGCCATTCCGCGACTGCCACGAAATCGTTGGCCATGCCGTGAAGTACGGCGTGGAAAGCGGCAAAGACCTGGCGGAAATGAGCCTTGAAGAACTGCGCAAGTTCAGCGACCAGATCGATCAGGATGTGTTCGCCGTGCTGACCCTGGAAGGTTCGGTCAACGCCCGTAACCACATCGGCGGCACCGCGCCGGCGCAGGTCAAGGCAGCCGTGGCTCGCGGTCAGGCGTTGCTCGCCAGCCGCTAAGTCGCCAAAAGCCTCGCCAGCAGGCTGGCTCCCACATTGATCGGCGGCAGACACAAAATTTGTTCCTGCCGCATGCACTTGTGGGAGCCAGCCTGCTGGCGATGCGATCCTAAGAGCGCTACCAAACTACTTCTTGGATGCGACCATCGCCATGAACGCTGGCATCGCCGCTTCCTTGTCCGCTGCAATTCGCTGAACGTTCGGATTCTGCTCCAGGCGCTGCAACAATGCTTTTGCGGCGGGCAGTTCTGCGAGCAAATCGATGTCGAACAACTTCTTGGCGACCCCACAGGCCAACGGCACGCTGTACAGGAAATACAAATCCGCCACACTTAAACTGTCGCCCGCCACATAGGGGCTGAATTTGCCGTGCCTGCCCAGCGACGCAATGCCCAATAGCAATTCTGTCTTGGTCTTTTCCTTGATCGCCTCCGGCAACGTCATGCCGAAAAATGCTTCCGGGTAACAAGCACGGCCCGGCAGTTCGATGTAGAGCTCGATCTCCTTGGCCAACGCCAACACCTGCGCCCGCTCGAAAGGATCACTTGGCAGCAGCGGCGTGTCTTTCTGGCTTTGTTCGATGTATTCGAGAATCACACTGGTTTCATTGATGAAACCTTGTTCGACGCCTAGCACCGGGACCTTGCCACGCGGGCTGATCGCCAATGCTTCCGGGGATTGGCCGGCATAAAACGGCACCTCTTCGAATGGCAGGCCTTTTTCCAGCAGCGCCAATTTGACCATGTTGTAGTAGTTGCTGACGGAAAATCCATAAAGCTTGAGCATCACATAGCCTCCAGGCCGTGCGGGGTGGGCAGTGCCTTTTTATAGAACGCTCTGGTGATTCTTGCCAGCAGCATCACGCGGCTGAATGCAGGTAAACTGGCGGTCTTTCCCCAAGGAGCCTGCCATGAGCGAGCCAACCGATATCGATGCCGACGAAGAAGAGTTCGCCGAAAATACCCTGGTCGAAGCCATCGAAAACCAGATCGAAAGCGACAACCCGCCAGCGGCCAAGGCAACGTTCAACAAGCTGACCCTGGTGGGCTACGAGCGTGAGGAAATCCTCAACCTGATGGCGCACGTTTTGGCGGTGGAAATCGACGCGATCCTCGAAGAAGACCGCGCGTTCAATACCGAATGGTACGAAGCGGCCCTGCGCGCGCTGCCGGAACTGCCACCGGAAAAGAAGTAAGCGCCCGGTTAAAGATGCCAAACCTGTGGGAGCACGCCCGCTCCCACACAATTTGTTGCCAATCCGTCCTGCTGCCTCCCAGACCCTGACTACACTGCAAACACCCCGCTGCCACACGGCCCGACGGGGAATGCTGCCCAAGGCGAAAAAACCCTGTCGCGAGCACTGGACATGCTGCACAAGCGGGTTCACCTTAGGAGCGCTGTCGTCCAATTCCTAGAAAGTCTGGAGTCCTTATGTCGCTTACCCCTGAGTTGGTTGCCGAACTGGAAGTCCTCGCACTCTTTAACCTGGACAGTTCCCAGGAAGGTCTGAAAATTCATCAGACTGCTGCCCCGAAACACATTGCCGCCGCCAAACGTCTCTTCGAAAAAGAACTCACCGACCAGCCTGACGGCGGTTACCTGACCAGCCTGGGCCGCGATGCCGCGCAAAATGTGCAAACCGTGCTGACCATTCTTAACGCCGAAGTAACAGCCTGAATTCCATCGAATCGCCCACGGAAACCCCACCATGGGATTTCCGCGGGCCTGCCCGGTTGCGCGCCTCTCATGGCCGCTGTCGCCGCGCGATAGAAATCTGACGTCAAAAAAACAAAATCAGCTTAAAAATCCCGAGGCCGAGGCGCTAAACTGCCCCTCACCCGAGAGCCCCACATCCGAGCCCTGCGAGCCGGTTTGAGCTGACATGACCCGCACCCACGAAATACGCCCCGATCTGGACGAGGGAATCGACCGAAAGGTTCTCAACCAGCTACGCGCACGTTTTCTCAAGCTCAATGAGGGCCGTCTGGCCCGCGCCGTTGAAGGCCTGTCCACGCGCCAGCAGGCGGTGTTGAGCCTTTTGCCGTTGTTCTTCCACGTCAACCATCCACTGTTGCCGGGTTACGTTTCGGGCAACACGCCGGCCGGGGTGTCGAATTTCGAGCCGGACACTAATGTCCTCGCCGAAGCCCAGCGCCTGACCCGCTCGTTTTCCTACAAGCCGCGCCACGGCAGCAATCCGCCACGGCCGATTCACGGCCTGTTTCTGATGGGCAGCCTGGGCACCCTGGCCCAAGCCGATCAGAGCGATATGGACGTGTGGGTTTGCCACAGCCCGGACTTGACCGAAAACGAGCTCGCCGAGCTGCGCAAGAAATGCCAACTGCTTGAAGCCTGGGCTGCCAGCCAGGGCGCCGAGGCGCACTTCTTCCTGATTGATCCGATTCGTTTCGTACGGGGCGAGCGCGACAACCAACTGAGCTCGGAAAACTGCGGCACGACCCAACACTACCTGCTACTCGACGAGTTCTATCGCACGGCGATCTGGCTGGCGGGACGCACACCCATCTGGTGGCTGGTGCCGGTCTACGAAGAATCGAGCTACGACCGCTACACCCACACTCTGCTCTCCAAGCGCTTCATCCGCGCCGACGAAAGCCTGGACTTGGGGCATCTGGCCTTTATTCCACCTGGTGAATTCATAGGCGCCGGCCTTTGGCAGCTGTTCAAGGGCATTGAGTCGCCGTACAAATCGGTGCTCAAGCTGTTGCTGACTGAGGTTTACGCCAGCGAACACCCCAGGGTCCAATGCCTGAGCCTGCGCTTTAAACAAGCGGTGTTCGCCAATCAGCTCGACCTGGATGAGCTGGACCCGTACGTCGTGGTTTACCGGCGTATCGAGGAGTACCTCATTGCCCGAAATGAACCGGAGCGGCTGGAGCTGGTGCGCCGGGCGCTGTACCTGAAGGTCAATCGCAAGCTGACCGGCAGCGGCGGTCGCACCCAGAGCTGGCAACGCTCGCTGCTCGAGCGCCTGGCCCACGAGTGGAAGTGGGACCAGCGGCAACTGGCCCTGCTCGACAGCCGCAGCCAGTGGAAGGTCCGGCAAGTGAGCTCGGAGCGTCGCGCACTGGTCAACGAGCTGAATTACAGCTACCGCTTCCTGACCCAGTTTGCCCGCAACGAACAAACCGTCAGCCTGATCAACAAGCGTGACCTCAGTGTGCTGGGCCGGCGCCTGTATGCAGCTTTCGAGCGCAAAGCCGACAAGGTCGAGTTCATCAACCCGGGCATCGCCCCGGACCTGGCCGAAGACACGCTGACCCTGGTGCACTCGCCCGACAAAAAAGAATCCGGGCAAAGCCAGTGGGGCTTGTACAACGGCAGTCTGACCGCGCTGGAATGGGAGCACTTCGCGCCGATCAAGCGCAGCCGTCATTTACTCGAATTGCTCACCTGGTGTCACCGCAACGGCGTGATCGACAGCAGCACGCGCCTGGCCTTGCACCCCGGCAGCAGCGACCTGAGCGAATTCGAACTGTTCAATCTGCTCGGCAGTCTGCAACAAACCATTCCCCTGCCGCTGCCGACGGTTGCCGAAGAGCCTTTGCTGCGCGCCAGCGTGCCAAGCGAAATATTGATTCTGGTGAACGTCGGCGTTGACCCGCTCAAACATCACCGCGACCTGAACATCCTGATGACCACCGAGCGTACCGACTCGTTGAGCTATGCAGGGGTCCGGGAAAACCTGGTGCTGACCCTCGATCAGGTTACGCTCAACAGCTGGAACGAAGTGCTGGTCAGCCGTTACGACGGCGTCCACGCCCTGCTCGACTGCCTGCGCGATTACCTCAACAACCTGCCACAAGGCCCGCAGCAGCCTAAGCTGCGCGTGCGTTGTTTCTGCCATAACCGTGCGCAGTTCATTGCCCAGCGTGTCGAAGACATTCTCGACACCGCGCAGAACCTGCTGCTGAGCCAACTCAACCTGCGTTACTTGATCCAGGTCCAACAGCATTACCACGTACTGGAATTGGTGCCGGGCCAGGTCAAACATGCGGCGCTCACCTCCCTGCCTGCCCTGTTCGATTACCTGGCACAAGAGCAGTCCAGTTACAGCCCGCTGCATTTGGACCCGATGGCGCTGGAGGACCACGACCTGTCGCTGCTGCTGCCGATGGGACAGCCCGACACCCTTCAAGTGTTCTATCGGGTAAGCGAAAGCCTGGCCGATCTGTACGTTCTCGATGAATTCAATGCGATGTGGCATCAGCGGTTGCCCTGGCATGACGAACAGAGCTTGCTGGTGCCTTTGCAACGTTTCCTGCTATCGATCCAGTACCGGCGTGACGCCTCGCTGCCGATGGATTCGGTACAACCCAAACATCCGGACATCCTGTACTACCAACTGCTGCCCAGCGGCACAGGTCGAGCACGTCGGGTCGAAGCCCGGCCGGCACCGCAAACCCCGGTCAACAAACCGTTCTACGACGTACAGGCGATCGTCGGCAAAGCCGCACCGGGCAAGGTGCAGGTCACGTTGTATTGCAATCAGCGGGAGTTTTCAGAGCTGGAGCACGGCGACCAACTGTTCAGCGTGGTCGCCCGGGAAATCGTCGAGCAGCGCCGCGAGACCGAACGTTACCGCTGCTACATCACCGACCTGGACCTGTCGGGCCTGCTCGGTGATGGTCAGGGTTCAAGCAATCTGTATCTGCGCTACAAGGCCGACCTGGAGCGCGCATTGAACGAGGCGCTCGAGCAGGTCTGACGAGAAATCATTCCGGAAAGTGGCCGCCCTGGGCCGGCTGCGATTCGACTTCCAGCAAGGTCAGTTTCAGGGTCTTGCCGCCCGGTGCCGGCCAGTCGATATGCTGCCCGACCTTCAAGCCCAGCAGTGCGCTGCCGACCGGTGCCAGGATGGAAATCTTGCCTTCGTCGGCATTGGCATCCTTGGGGTACACCAGTGTCAGGTGGTAATCCTTGCCACTGCTTTCTTCGCGGCAGTGCACACGGGAATTCATGGTCACGACATCGGCGGGCACTTCATCGTGGCCGACCAGGGTATCGGCGCGATCCAGTTCGGTTTGCAGCGCGATAACGCCCGGCAGCGTGTCATCCAGGCTGTCGATCAGACGCTCCAGACGCTGAACGTCCAGTCGGGTAAGGGTGATGGAAGGTGCGGTCATGATCAGGGCAGACTCCTTTCTTCTGCACGAAAAAAGCAAAACCCCGCCAGAAGAAGGCGGGGTTTTCACAAGCCTCGATGGGTTGAGGCGTATCCGGACACTATCACAGCTCAAAAAATATACAAGCCAGCGGCTGCCGCAGCCTATGTAGCCGCTGGCGAAGCCGGCGTTCGGCTGCGCAGCAGTCGTGAGATCAGGCGACAAGGTGTATCAGGCGTGCCGAGGATTCAGGTTTACGACTGCTTCGCAGCCGAACGCAGGCTTCGCCAGCTGCTACAGGTCAGACACTGGCCTTGCGGTGTGCGGCCTGGGTGCAGATCACCCGTCGACGCTCATCATCCGCCGAGCGCCATTCACGGATGTCTTCCACATGGCGGAAACAGCCGAGGCAGACTTTCTGCTCATCCAGCCGGCATACACCGCTGCACGGCGACGGCACCGCAGGGCTGACGTTGCTGTAGAGCGGCTTGGGTGGGCGAACCGGTGCAGGCTGGGTCACGATCTCACAGGCCTTCGAAATCGAACTCGACACCGGCCTGCTGCTGGACGATGCGCTCAAGCATTTCGCCCAACTGCTCTTCGCTCTTGTCGCACATCCAGCGCTCGCTTTCTTCGTCGTAGTCGAAGTGGAAACCACCGGACACGGCGGCAAGCCACAGCTGACGCAGCGGCTCCTGACGACTGAAGATCAACTGGCTGCCGTTCTCGAACTTGACGGTCAGCACACCGGCCGAGCTCTCCAGGTCGATATCCAGATCGCTTTCGTCAAAGATGTCTTCCAGCTTTTCCTGGGTTTCATCGACCAGATCGTGGAAACGGGCTTCGGTCAAACTCATTGCGGCAACCTCAAAAATTGTCTGATCAGGCTCAAGCGCCGCAAGATACGACTGAGACCCGTCGATTGCAAAGAATAACGACCTGTGGGATTGCTTGATACAGGCCGGCCACGGGCCAAGCCCCGCCGGACGGGCGGTCCGTTGCATAGGCAAGCTGCCGGGTGGCCGGTATACTCCGGCGCAATTAATGCATTTTCAAGGATTTCGCCATGAAGCGCCTGATCTCTTCCCTTGCCGCGCTCCTCGCGGTTGCCTGCCTCGTGTCGGCCTGTGGCCAAAAAGGCCCGCTGTACCTGCCGGACGATAGCCAGGACCCTGCCGAGCAGGCTCAGTCCTCGCAAAAGCAGCCGTCCAAGGCACACAAGCACGACGTCTACCAATAAGGGAACATCATGGACGCTTTTAACTACCGTGACGGTGAACTGTTCGCGGAAGGTGTTGCCCTGTCTGCTATCGCTGATCGCTTTGGTACACCGACCTACGTTTACTCGCGCGCGCACATCGAAGCCCAATACCTGGCCTACGCCGATGCGTTGGCCGGCATGCCGCACCTGGTGTGCTTTGCGGTCAAGGCCAACTCCAACCTGGGCGTCCTGAATGTCCTGGCGCGCTTGGGCGCTGGTTTTGACATCGTCTCCCGTGGCGAGCTGGAACGCGTACTGGCCGCTGGCGGCAGCGCTGACAAGATCGTGTTCTCCGGCGTCGGCAAGACCCGTGACGACATGCGTCGCGCCCTCGAAGTCGGCGTGCACTGCTTCAACGTGGAGTCCACCGACGAGCTGGAACGCCTGCAAGTGGTTGCCGCCGAACTGGGCGTTCGCGCACCGATTTCGCTGCGTGTGAACCCGGACGTCGATGCCGGCACCCATCCGTACATTTCCACCGGTCTCAAAGAGAACAAGTTCGGCATCGCCATCGCCGACGCCGAAGACGTGTACGTGCGTGCCGCGCAGCTGCCAAACCTGGAAGTGGTCGGCGTCGACTGTCACATCGGTTCGCAATTGACCACCCTGCCACCATTCATTGATGCCCTCGACCGCCTGCTGGGCCTGGTCGATCGCCTGGGCGATTGCGGCATTTACCTGCGCCACATCGATCTCGGTGGTGGCCTGGGCGTGCGTTATCGCGATGAAGAGCCGCCACTGGCTGCCGATTACATCAAAGCCGTACGCGAGCGTCTCGACGGTCGCGACCTGGCGCTGGTGTTCGAGCCGGGCCGCTTCATCGTGGCCAACGCCGGCGTACTGCTGACCCAGGTCGAGTACCTCAAGCACACCGAACACAAAGACTTCGCCATCGTCGATGCGGCCATGAACGACCTGATCCGCCCGGCGCTGTACCAAGCCTGGATGGACGTCACCGCCGTGCGCCCGCGTACCACCGCTGCCCGCGCCTACGACATCGTCGGCCCGATCTGCGAGACCGGCGACTTCCTGGCCAAGGAGCGTGAACTGGCCCTGGAAGAAGGCGACCTGCTGGCCGTGCATTCGGCCGGCGCCTATGGGTTTGTCATGAGTTCCAACTACAACACCCGTGGCCGTGCCGCTGAAGTGTTGGTGGACGGTGATCAGGCATTTGAAGTGCGTCGCCGTGAGACGGTAGCCGAGTTGTTTGCTGGCGAAAGCCTGCTGCCGGAGTAAGCCATGCTGCTGCGTTTTACCAAAATGCACGGCCTGGGCAATGACTTCATGGTCCTCGACCTGGTCAGCCAGCACGCGCATATTCTGCCCAAGCACGCCAAGCAATGGGGTGATCGGCACACTGGCATCGGTTTCGACCAATTGCTGATCGTCGAAGCGCCGTGCAACCCGGATGTGGATTTCCGCTATCGGATCTTCAACTCCGATGGTTCCGAAGTGGAACAATGCGGTAACGGTGCACGCTGTTTCGCCCGCTTTGTCCTCGACAAGCGCCTGACCGCAAAGCGCCAGATTCGCGTCGAGACCAAAGGCGGCATCATCGAGCTGGACGTTCGTAGTGACGGCCAGATCGGCGTGAACATGGGCGCGCCGCGCCTGGTGCCGGCGGATATTCCGTTTCAGGCACCAGAGCAGGCGAGCAGCTATCAGGTCGATGTCGATGGCACAGCAGTCGAGCTGGCTGCAGTGTCCATGGGCAACCCTCATGCCGTTGTGCGGGTCAGCGATATCAACAACGCACCGGTGCATGAACTGGGACCGAAAATCGAACACCACCCGCGCTTCCCGGCGCGGGTCAACGTCGGTTTTCTCCAGGTCATCGACCGAGGCCGCGCGCAGTTGCGCGTCTGGGAACGCGGTGCCGGGGAAACCCAGGCCTGCGGCACCGGCGCTTGTGCTGCGGCAGTAGCCGCGATCAGTCAGGGGTGGATGGATTCGCCGTTGTTGATCGACCTGCCTGGCGGGCGTCTGTCCATTGAATGGGCAGGCCCTGGCCAACCGGTGCTGATGACCGGCCCGGCAGTCCGCGTATACGAAGGACAAGTACGTCTTTGAGTGAGCCAAAGCCATGACCGACAAGCCACAGGTACCAGACCGACAGTCCGACGAATCTCCGTCCGAGAGCCTGGAAGCGGCGGCAATTGCCGCGTACCTGGAGGCTCATCCGGACTTCTTCGTCGAGTACGAAGAACTGCTGCCGGCAATGCGCATTCCCCACCGGCGCGGCGACACCGTTTCGCTGGTGGAGCGGCAGATGACCATCCTGCGCGACCGCAACATCGAACTGCGTCACCGTCTGTCGCACTTGATGGATGTGGCCCGCGACAACGACCGCCTCTTCGACAAGACCCGCCGCCTTATTCTCGCACTGATGGATGCCACCAGCCTGGAAGACGTGGTGATCTGCGTCGAAGACAGCCTGCGTCAGGATTTCCAGGTGCCCTTCGTCAGCCTCATCCTGCTGGGCGACAACGCCATGCCGGTGGGCCGCTGGGTCACCCACGCCGAGGCACAAGTGGCCATCGGCGGCCTGTTGCTGGAAGACAAGAGCGTCAGTGGCAGCCTGCGTGAACATGAGCTGGACTTTTTGTTCGGCGAAGAACAACGCAAGCAGATTGGCTCCACGGCCGTCGTCGCCATCAGCCATCAAGGTATCCACGGCATCCTGGCCATCGCCAGCCGTGACCCGCAGCACTACAAGAGTTCGGTGGGCACGCTGTTCCTCAGCTACATCGCCGAAGTCATGGGCCGCGTGCTGCCACGGGTCAACAGCTCCCTGCGCTCGGTACGCTGAGCATGGAACGACAACTGGACGCTTACTGCGAACACCTGCGCAGTGAGCGGCAGGTGTCCCCGCACACGCTCTCGGCCTACCGCCGTGACCTCGATAAAGTCCTGGGCTGGTGCCTCAAACAGAACATCGGCAGTTGGGCGGCACTGGACATTCAGCGCCTGCGCAGCCTGATCGCTCGCCTGCATGCTCAAGGCCAATCCTCGCGCAGCCTGGCGCGTCTGCTTTCAGCCGTGCGCGGGCTTTATCACTACCTGAACCGCGAAGGCCTGTGTGATCACGACCCGGCCAACGGCCTGGCACCGCCCAAGGGTGAACGCCGCCTGCCGAAAACCCTCGACACCGACCGCGCCCTGCAACTGCTGGAAGGCGGCGTGGAGGATGACTTCCTCGCTCGTCGCGATCAGGCGATTCTGGAACTGTTCTATTCCTCTGGACTGCGGCTTTCAGAGCTGACCGGCCTGAACCTTGATCAACTCGACCTTGCAGACGGCATGGTCCAGGTGCTCGGCAAGGGCAGCAAAACCCGCCTGCTGCCAGTGGGCAAAAAGGCTCGCGAGGCATTAGAGCAATGGTTGCCGCTGCGGGCGATGGCCAATCCGGCGGACGACGCCGTATTTATCAGCCAGCAAGGCCGGCGCCTCGGGCCGCGGGCGATTCAGGTGCGGGTCAAGGCTGCCGGCGAACGTGAACTGGGGCAGAACTTGCACCCACACATGCTGCGACATTCCTTCGCCAGCCATTTGCTGGAATCCTCGCAGGACCTGCGCGCGGTGCAGGAACTGCTCGGCCACTCGGACATCAAGACCACACAGATCTACACCCACCTGGACTTCCAGCACCTGGCCACGGTCTACGACAGCGCCCATCCACGGGCCAAACGCATGAAAGGCGACGATTCATGAGCATTCAGTTGATCACCTTCGACCTCGACGACACCCTGTGGGACACCGCCCCGGTGATCGTCAGTGCCGAAGCCGTTTTACGTGAATGGCTGACCGAGCACGCGCCCAATCTGGGTGCGGTGCCGGTGGAACATCTGTGGGCCATTCGTGAACGCATCCTGAGCAGCGAGCCGGGACTCAAGCATCGCATCAGCGCCCTGCGCCGGCGTGTGCTGTTCCATGCGCTGGAAGAGTCCGGCTATGCCCATGCAGAAGCCTCGGATCTGGCGGACAAGAGTTTTGAAGTGTTTCTGCACGCGCGACACCAGATCGAAGTGTTCCCGGAAGTGGAACCAACCCTTGAGATCCTCGCCAACCATTACGCACTCGGCGTGGTCACCAATGGCAACGCCGATGTACGTCGGCTAGGCCTGGCGGACTACTTCAAGTTTGCGCTGTGTGCTGAAGACATCGGCATCGGCAAACCGGATTCACGACTGTTTCACGAAGCCTTGCAGCGCGGTGGCGCAACGCCGGAAACGGCGGTGCATATCGGCGATCACCCCGGCGACGACATTGCCGGAGCGCAACAGGCAGGGTTGCGTGCGGTCTGGTTCAACCCGGCGGGCAAGGTGTGGGAGGCGGAACGTTTGCCGGATGCGGAAATTCGTAGCTTGACCGAGTTGCCGGCGTTGTTGGCGCGGTGGAACGTCCCCAAATATTGATGGTGTCCTGAAAAGATCGCAGCCTTCGGCAGCTCCTACAAGTTTATGTGCACACCTGTAGGAGCTGCCGAAGGCTGCGATCTTTTGCTTTTCCATCCCCATGAAAAAGCCCGCAGCGACGGCGGGCTTTTTCGCAAGCGCGAAGCAGGCTCAGATAGGCCGGCTGCCGTACTTGTTGTCAGGCTTCTTGGGCGGATCGGCGACCACGTTGGCCTCCACTTCCTGCACCTTGCCACCTTTGGCCAAAAACTCTTCCATGGCCCGCGCGAGAGCATCGCGTTCCTTGTTCTTGGCTTCGACGCTTGGCAGCTCATCGACCGATACCGCTGCCTTGGCTTTGCCTTTGGCAGTCGGCGCGGGCGCATCACCGCCGTCGTCATCAGCAACGTCTTCCGCTGCCGCTTCCAAGCCTTCTTCGGCCTCGTCTTCGTCGCCTACTTCGAGGTCGTCGTTTTCCAGATCATCGTCGCTCATGTTCTACCTCATGACTTGCGAAAAGCAGATTAGTTATAGCCCAGCTTTGCCTTCTGTCGAAGGCTGCCGGAAAAAAATCAACAGCCGCTGCTGACCAGCGGTTATGCCCCATCACCGTGCAGGGTGGCGAGGACTTTGCGGGCACCGCCATGATCACGATGCTCGCCCAGATAAACACCTTGCCAGGTCCCTAACGCCAGTCGGCCTGCCGAGATCGGCAAACTGAGCTGACAGCCAAGCACGCTGGCCTTGAAGTGCGCCGGGAGGTCGTCCAGGCCTTCGTCGTTATGCTCATAGCCGTCTGTTCCTTGTGGGATCAGACGATTGAAAAATCGTTCGAAGTCGCGACGTACCGCCGGATCGGCGTTCTCGTTGATGGTCAACGACGCCGAGGTATGCTGCAGCCACAAATGCAACAGACCGACCCGACACGCCTTGAGTTCAGGCAAGCCGGCGAGTAACTCGTCCGTTACCAGATGAAAGCCCCGGGGCCTCGCCCGCAGGGTTATCAGAGTCTGTTGCCACATACAGTTCTCCGCACGTTCGGGGCGCATTCTAGCGCGCTCTGGGAAAAAACAAAGGCCCTAATATTCCTTCCATTGCGTAAGCGATTGCCCGCAGAAAAACGCCTGCCGTAAACGTTCACAAAGCTGTCAGAAAAAACCTTTCAGCCTCACATCCAATGACAAATTCCAGACAAAAAAATGCCCGGCAAGCCGGGCAAGTTTTTTATGCGCGTGCTTACAAGTTGTAGCCGCGTTCGTTGTGAAGCGCCAGATCGATGCCGACAGCCTCTTCTTCTTCGGTAATCCGCAAGCCCATGACAGCGTCCAGGACCTTGAGGATGATGTAAGTGACAATCGCGGTGTAGATCACCGTGAAGCCCACGCCTTTGCACTGAATCCATACTTGTGCGGCGATGTCGGTGACGGTGCCGAAGCCACCCAGGGACGGTGCAGCAAACACACCGGTCAGGATCGCGCCGAGGATACCGCCGATGCCGTGCACGCCGAACGCGTCCAGGGAATCGTCATAACCGAGTTTGCGTTTCAGGGTGGTGGCGCAGAAGAAGCACACCACGCCGGCAGCCAGACCAATCACCAGTGCGCCCATCGGGCCAACGGTGCCAGCGGCCGGAGTGATGGCGACCAGACCGGCAACCACACCCGAAGCAATGCCCAGTGCGCTTGGCTTACCATGGGTGACCCATTCGGCGAACATCCAGCCCAGCGCAGCAGCGGCGGTTGCGATCTGGGTCACCAGCATCGCCATGCCGGCGGTGCCGTTGGCGGCAGCCGCGGAACCGGCGTTGAAACCGAACCAGCCAACCCACAGCATCGCGGCGCCCATCAGGGTGTAGCCGAGGTTGTGCGGCGCCATCGGGGTGGTCGGGAAGCCTTTGCGCTTGCCCAGTACCAGGCAGGCAATCAGACCGGCCACACCAGCGTTGATGTGCACCACGGTGCCGCCGGCGAAGTCCAGTACGCCCCAGTCCCACATCAGGCCGCCGTTGCCGGACCAGACCATGTGCGCGATCGGTGCATAGACCAGGGTGAACCAGATGCCCATGAAGATGAGCATCGCGGAGAATTTCATCCGCTCGGCGAAGGCACCGACGATCAGCGCCGGGGTGATGATGGCGAAGGTCATCTGGAAGGTGATGAACACCGCTTCAGGGAACAGCGCCGCCGGGCCGGTCAGGCTGGCTGGCGTGACACCGGCGAGGAAAGCCTTGCCCATGCCGCCGAAGAACGAGTTGAAGTTGACGACGCCCTGCTCCATGCCGGTGGTGTCGAACGCGATGCTGTAGCCATAAATGACCCACAGGACGCTGATCAGACCAGTAATGGCGAAGCACTGCATCATCACGGAAAGAATGTTTTTCGACCGAACCATGCCGCCGTAGAACAGCGCGAGGCCGGGAATGGTCATGAACAGCACGAGAGCTGTCGAGGTCAACATCCAGGCGGTATCGCCGGAGTTGAGGACTGGGGCCGCCACTTCGTCTGCCGCCAAAGCAAGGCTGGGCATTACGATGGACAACAGGGCTCCTAGCCCTGCGAATTTACGCAGAGTCATATTGTTTTCTCCTGGGGCGTTGGGTTTGTGGCGGCTTAGATTGCGTCGGTATCGGTTTCGCCGGTACGGATGCGAATCGCCTGTTCCAGATTGACCACGAAGATCTTGCCGTCACCGATCTTGCCGGTGTTGGCGGCCTTGGTTATCGCCTCGATAACCCGGTCGAGATCCTTGTCGTCAATGGCGACATCAATCTTCACCTTTGGCAGGAAATCGACCACGTACTCCGCGCCGCGATACAGCTCGGTGTGACCCTTCTGCCGACCGAAGCCTTTGACTTCAGTAACGGTAATGCCCTGCACGCCGATCTCGGACAACGACTCGCGCACGTCGTCCAACTTGAACGGCTTGATGATGGCAGTGACTAGCTTCATGAAAACTCTCTCCCGAATTGGTGGACTTGCCCCAGGAAAACAAACCCGTCTCAAGTCTAAGCGCAGTGCCTGGCTTTGTAACGCATCGTCGGCTCTAACCTGCCCGTCCGACGCCAGTTAACCGCTCCTTGCGAAACACTCCCCCGTTTCGCCTGGCGCACTGCATTCGTCACAGCGACTGCATCAGTGCATGGGTCACAAGGGTCTAAGCAGAAAGCTTGCCATCTCCACAAATTTCACTGTTTTCAAGCGTTTGCCGGTAGATGTCAGCCACATCGCCACCACACCCGACGCGATACGCACAACAACGGTGCGATGCCGTCCGTCCGCATGCGCGAAAAGCGTGCATCCACTGCCTGCGAAAATGACTATAGACACTGCGTGATACACTGCCCGCCATTGTTACCAGGACCTCTTCCCATGCTCGCGCCCAAAGACTTCCTCGACGCCCTCACCGGCACCGCCTCCCGCCTCTTCAGCGGCGATACCCCGCTGCCGAAAGCTGAAATCGAAAGTCAGTTCAAAATGTTGCTGCAGAGCGGCTTCAGCAAACTGGATCTGGTGAGCCGGGAAGAGTTCGATAGCCAGATGGTTGTATTGGCGCGCACACGGGCGCGTCTGGAAGCGCTTGAGTCGAAAGTGGCAGAGCTGGAAGCGAAGCTGAACCCACCCACCGAATAACGGACGAATCCCACTGTAGAAACCCAATCCACTGTGGGAGCGAGCCTGCTCGGCACGACCTTCAGCTTCACCTGTAGGAGCTGCCGAAGGCTGCGATCTTTTGATCCCACACAACGTCCTGCAAAGTTCTCATCCGCCGTCCGATTGCGCCGCAGAGCGATCAATGCGCCTTGGTGGAAAAGAGCAGCAAAGCTGCTTCACGCCTTCTGAACAAAAAACCCCACGCTTTTGGCGTGGGGTTCGATAGATCCCAGAAAACAATCAGGCACAGTGAGCAAGCCGCTCGACCTGATCCCGAATCGCGTCCCCTCGCTCAATCTCGGCCTTACGCAAACCGTAGGTCGATTGCAGGTTCAGCCAAAATTCCGGGGTCGTGTCCAAACAGATAGATAGCCGTAGAGCCATATCCGCACTGACACCCCGACGCTGGAGCACAATGTCGTTCACCGTAGGTGTCGACACGTTCAACGCTCTGGCAAGAGCGGATCGAAGGTCCTTCAGCACGACAGCATCAACAAGCATCGTCAGCTTCCGTTCCGCGACACTCATACCGGCAACATCCAGTGAAAGTTTGCCCTCTCACCCACGCCACCAAAATCTCCGCCCGCAACTACCCTTCAAAAACCCGCAGGAAGCGGCCCCCAACGTCATCTCAAGGAACGACCATGTCCCTCTCCATCGTCCACAGCCGCGCCCAGGTGGGTGTGGAAGCACCCGCCGTTACCGTCGAAGTTCATCTGGCCAACGGCTTACCGTCGCTGACCATGGTCGGGTTGCCCGAGGCGGCGGTAAAGGAGAGCAAGGATCGGGTGCGTAGCGCGATCATCAATTCGGGGCTGCAATTTCCGGCGCGGCGGATCACGTTGAATCTGGCGCCGGCCGATTTGCCCAAGGACGGTGGGCGGTTCGACCTGGCGATTGCGTTGGGAATTCTTTCCGCCAGCGTGCAGGTGCCGACACTGACGCTCGATGACGTGGAATGTTTGGGTGAGTTGGCGCTGTCGGGTGCGGTTCGGGCAGTACGCGGCGTTTTGCCGGCAGCACTGGCTGCGCGCAAGGCCGGGCGTTCGCTGATGGTGCCGCGGGCGAATGCCGAAGAGGCTTGTCTGGCGTCGGGTTTGAAGGTGATTGCCGTGGATCATCTCCTGGAAGCCGTCGCCCATTTCAACGGGCACACGCCGGTTGAGCCGTACGTTTCCGATGGTTTGATGCATGCCAGTAAACCTTATCCCGACCTGAGTGAAGTGCAGGGCCAGCAAGCCGCCAAGCGCGCATTGCTGATTGCGGCAGCGGGTGCGCATAACCTGTTGTTCAGTGGGCCACCCGGCACGGGTAAAACGTTGCTGGCGAGTCGTCTGCCAGGGCTGTTACCGCCGCTTGCCGAATGCGAGGCGCTGGAGGTGGCGGCGATTCAGTCAGTCGCCAGTTGCGTACCGTTGACCCACTGGCCGCAACGCCCGTTTCGCCAGCCACATCACTCGGCCTCAGGCCCGGCGCTGGTGGGCGGCAGCTCCAAGCCTCAACCCGGCGAAATCACCCTGGCCCATCACGGTGTGCTGTTCCTCGATGAATTGCCGGAATTTGATCGTAAGGTTCTGGAAGTGCTCAGGGAGCCTTTGGAGTCCGGGCATATCGTGATTTCCCGGGCGAAGGACCGCGTTCGGTTTCCGGCGCGTTTTCAGTTGGTCGCCGCCATGAACCCGTGCCCCTGTGGATATCTTGGCGAACCAAGCGGCAAGTGCTCTTGTACGCCGGACATGGTGCAGCGGTACCGCAACAAGCTGTCGGGACCGTTATTGGACCGGATCGATTTGCACCTGACGGTTGCTCGGGAAGCGACGGCGTTGAATCCGACGCCGAAACCGGGTGAAGACAGCGCCAGCGCTGCCGCGTTGGTGGCCGATGCTCGTGAACGGCAACAGAAGCGCCAGGGCTGCGCGAATGCCTTCCTGGATTTGCCGGGATTGCGCCGCCACTGCACGTTATCCACAGCCGATGAGCACTGGCTGGAAACGGCGTGCGAACGATTGACCCTGTCGTTACGTTCAGCGCATCGGCTGCTCAAGGTGGCGCGGACATTAGCGGATCTTGAGCATGTAGACGGGATCACGCGGGAACATCTGGCCGAAGCGTTGCAGTATCGGCCGGCTACGCAGTAAGCCCTGAAATCGAGTTGCCCCCAATCGCGAGCAGGCTCGCTCCCACATTGGATTTGTGAACGCAGGTCGAGTGTGGGAGCGAGCCTGCTCGCGATTGGCTATTTCAAAGGCGCCTCAACGAAACCGGTCAACCTCGGAACGCAAATCTGCCGCCAGCTTCTCCAGTTCTTTGGCGGTGACGGCCAGGTTGGAAACCACTTCACGCTGCTCGCTGTTGGCCAGGGCAATGCTCTGCAGGTTGCTGCTGAGCAAGGTCGCGGTACTGCTCTGTTCCTGGGTCGCGGTGGTGATGGCCGCAAATTGCTGGCCGGCCGAGCGGCTTTGTTCGTCGATCCGCGCCAGTGCCGAGGCGACATTGGCGTTGCGCGACAAGCCTTCCTGCATCAGCACGTTGCCCTGCTCCATGGTGCTGATGGCGTTGCCGGTTTCCTGCTGAATGCTTTGGATCATCACAGAGATTTCGTCAGTCGCCTGACGGGTACGGGACGCCAGGTTACGCACTTCGTCCGCCACCACCGCAAAACCACGACCCTGCTCACCGGCGCGGGCGGCTTCGATCGCGGCGTTGAGCGCCAACAGGTTGGTCTGCTCGGCAATCGAGGTGATCACGCCGACGATGCCACCGATTTCCTGGGAACGCTGGCCCAAAGTATTGATCACCGTCGCCGTGCTGTTCAAAGCACCGGCGATTTGCTCCAGCGACGAGGACGCTTCGTCCATGGACGTGCGACCGATCTGGGTTTGCTGGGCGTTTTCCTGGGCCAGACGCTGGGTGCTGCCCATGTTGTCGGCGATGTTCAGGGACGTGGCGCTGAACTCTTCCACGGCGCCGGCCATGCTGGTGATTTCGCCCGACTGCTGTTCCATGCCTTCGTAAGCACCGCCGGACAAACCGGACAAGGCCTGGGCGCGGCTGTTGACCTCCATCGAGGCGTTGCGAATGTGCTCGACCATGGTCGACAGTGCCTGGCTCATCTGGTTGAACGCGCGGGCCAGTTGACCGATTTCATCGTTGCTCGACACGTTCAGCCGCACGCTCAAATCACCGGCACCCAAGGCTTCGGCCTGACGCACCAGATCACCCAGCGGCGCGAGTTTGCTGCGCAGCAACCAGACCGCCGAACCCACCGCGATCAACATCGCCAGCAGGCTGCCGATGGCCAACTGAATGCCGACGCTCCAGGTGACGGCGCTGATTTCGGTTTTCGGCATGCTCGCCACCACCGACCACGGCCCACCTTCGAACGGTACGGCGATACTGTAGAAGTCTTCGGACTTGTCGCTCCAGAACTCGCCTTTACCCGGGGTTTTCGCCAAGGCGTTGATGGCCGGGACGGCTTGGTCCAGCGCCTCTACACCAGCAATCGGCACCAGCCATTTGTTCTGCTCGTCCAAAAGCGCCAGCGAGCCAGTCTGGCCGATGCGGAATCGCTTGAGATTCTCGAACTGGGCCTTCTGCGCGTCGGTGTAATCGAAACCGACGTACAACACCGCAATAACCTTGCCGCTGCTGTCGCGCACCGGGGTGTACTGCGACATGTAGAAGCGCTCAAACAGCAAGGATCGCCCCACGTAACTCTGCCCCGCCATCAAACGGGCGTAGGCTGGGTTCGCGTGATCGAGCACGGTACCGATGGCGCGGTTCCCGTCCTGTTTGGTGACGTTTGTGCTGACTCGAATGAAGTCTTCACCGCTGCGCACGAACACCGTGGCCACACCCGCGGTCATCTGCTTGAACTCGTCCACTTCCTTGAAGTTGTTGTTGAGCACCTCGCTGCCCAGGTGCAAGCCCGGCGTCTGCACGCCTGCCACAACCACCGGCTCGTCCGGGTGTACGCTCAGCCCGCCGGTGAAGCGTGTCTCGAACAGCCCCGCCAGGCGCTGCGTGCTTTCACGCAACGTGCCGTGAAAGGTGCTCAACTGATCGGCCAACAACCGGGCTTCACTGGCCAGGTGTTCTTCGCGGGTGGCCAGGTTGGCCGTGTCCAGCGAGCGCAGGGCGAACAAGGTACTGCCGGTGATGACAATCGCCAGTATCACGGCAAGCGCAAGACCAAGCTGTGAAGCGATCCGGGCACGAGGTTGAGACATGACAGCTCCTGGCCGAGCGAACGGATCATCCTGATCGCGACGCATGCTCGGCAAAATTTCTAATAATGGGGGTAGCGTCGAACCTGCACGAAGGTCCCACGAAGAGATTTTCGGCGGCAAACGGCAATACTTGAGCAACGAGTTAGGATATGGCGCAAGGCCGCTACTTCAGGGGCTTCATCGTTTCAGCTCAAGCGCACGACATCCGGCAATTCCATCGCCCGGACTTCCCCTTGCAGGAAATCGCTGAGACGGCGCATGCGCTCGCCGCCGGGACGGGTTTTCGGCCAGACCAGGTAATATTTCTCCCCACTGGCGACGGCGGTCGGCCACGGCAGGCTCAAACGTCCTTGCGCCACGTCCTCGGCCACCATCAGCAGATCGCCCATGGACACGCCATAGCCACGAGCGGCGGCGATCATGCCCAACTCCAGCGTATCGAATACCTGCCCGCCCTTGAGCGACACCTGATCGGCCAGGCCCATGCGTTCCAGCCAGTTGCGCCAGTCGCGCCGGTCCGGCGTCGGGTGCAGCAACTCAGTGTTGGCCAGGCGCGTGACGTCCCAAGGCTGATCGTCGCGCAAGTTGGGCGCGCCCACCGGTATCAGTTCCTCGGGGAACAGGTAACTCGCCTCCCAGTCCGGCGGGAAATGGCCGTTACTCAGCAGCACCGCACAGTCGAACGGCTCGTCATTGAAATCCACCGAATCGACGTCCATCCAGGCACTGGTCAATTGCACTTCGTTGCCCGGCTGCAAGTGGCGGAAGCGGCTGAGGCGCGCCAGCAACCAACGCATGGTCAGCGTCGACGGGGCTTTCATGCGCAGGATGTCGTCTTCGGCGCGCAAGGTGTTGCAAGCGCGCTCCAGTGCCGTAAAGCCTTCACGGATACCCGGCAACAGTAAACGGGCGGATTCGGTCAGTTGCAGGTTGCGGCCACTGCGGTGAAACAACCGGCAGGCAAAATGCTCTTCGAGCGTACGAATATGCCGGCTGACCGCACTTTGAGTAATCGACAGCTCTTCGGCAGCGCGGGTGAATGAACTGTGCCGCGCCGCCGCTTCAAATGCGCGCAGGGCATACAAGGGAGGAAGACGACGCGACATGCGGAAAGCTCCTATAGCGGGATCAGGCCACCCTAGCAGAAACTCTCCAGCATGAGTTTGAATCATGCCACCCATCCTTTTTATCCCTTTGTGCAAACCCCGCGAAGCGCCGAGAATCGACGCTTTCCTGTTCTCTCTGACATTCGAGCGTGATGACCATGCAGCATCCAGCGCGTATTGAACTCTGGGCCATCCTGCGGCTGGCGGGGCCGTTGATTGCCTCGCAGTTGGCGCACATGTTGATGGTCCTTACCGACACCCTGATGATGGCGCGCCTGAGCCCCGAAGCACTGGCCGGCGGCGGGCTCGGTGCGGCCTCCTATTCGTTCGTGTCGATTTTCTGCATCGGTGTGATCGCGGCGGTCGGTACGCTGGTGGCGATTCGTCACGGCGCGGGCGATATTCTCGGCGCGGCGCGGCTAACCCAGGCCGGTGTGTGGCTGGCGTGGTTGATGGCGCTGGGCGCCGGGTTGCTACTGTGGAACCTCAAACCAGTGTTGCTGCTGTTCGGCCAGACCGAAAGCAACGTCCAGGCGGCGGGGCAATTCCTGATCTTCCTGCCCTTCGCCCTGCCCGGCTACCTGAGCTTCATGGCCTTGCGCGGTTTCACCAGCGCCATCGGCCGCGCAACGCCGGTGATGGTCATTAGCCTGGGCGGTACGGTGGCCAACTTCCTGCTCAATTACGCGTTGATCACGGGCATGTTCGGCCTGCCGAAACTCGGCTTGATGGGCATCGGCCTGGTCACGGCGATTGTCGCCAACCTCATGGCGTTGGCGCTGGCGTGGCACATTCGCCGGCACCCGGCTTATGACGCCTATCCGCTGCGCGCGGGGTTGCTGCGCCTCAACCGGCAGTACCTGAAAGAACTGTGGCGCCTGGGCCTGCCGATTGGCGGCACCTATGCGGTGGAGGTCGGTCTGTTCGCCTTCGCGGCGCTGTGCATGGGCACCATGGGCAGCACGCAATTGGCGGCGCACCAGATCGCCCTGCAAATCGTCTCCGTGGCGTTCATGGTCCCGGCGGGCATGTCCTACGCAATCACCATGCGCATCGGTCAGCATTACGGCGCCGGGCAATTGCTGGATGCGCGGCTGGCCGGCCGGGTCGGCATTGGCTTCGGTGCAGTGGCGATGCTGTGCTTCGCGATGGTGTTCTGGCTGTTGCCGAATCAGTTGATCGGTCTGTTTCTGGACCACAACGACCCGGCCTTCCGCGACGTCATCAACCTGGCCGTGAGCCTGCTGGCCGTGGCGGCTTGGTTCGAGTTGTTCGACGGCGTGCAAACCATCGCCATGGGCTGCATTCGCGGGCTCAAGGACGCCAAGACCACGTTTCTGGTCGGGCTGGGTTGCTACTGGCTGATTGGCGCACCGGCAGCATGGTGGATGGCGTTCTACCTGAACTGGGGGCCAACGGGCGTCTGGTGGGGGCTGGCGCTGGGCCTGGCATGCGCGGCGGTGAGCCTGACGCTGGCGTTTGAGTGGAAGATGACGCGGATGATTCGGCGCGAGCCTTCGGCCCAAGGCAGTTTTCGGGTTATTCAGCCGGATTAGGATCAAAAGATCGCAGCCTGCGGCAGCTTCTACATGGGAATGCATAACCCTGTAGGAGCTGCCGCAGACTGCGATCTTTATATGGCCTCGACAATGCTCTGCTCGCCGGAACCAAACGTCAGGTAATCCACCAGATCCGCCAGCGGCAGCGGCTTGCTGATCAGATAACCCTGCACCTGATCGCAATCAAACCCGCGCAGCAAATCCAGTTGCTCCGGCGTTTCCACGCCTTCGGCGACCACTTCGAGGTTGAGGTTGTGCGCCAGGTTGATCATCGCATGGACCAGTTTACGGTTCTCTTCGCGCTGTTCCATGCCGCCGACAAAGCTCTTGTCGATCTTCAGCAAGGTGATCGGCAGGCTGTTGAGGTGCACGAACGACGAGAACCCGGTGCCGAAGTCATCGAGGGAAAAACGCACGCCCAGACGCCCGAGGGCATCCATGGTTTGCTTCACCAGATCGCTGCGGCGCATGACCGCAGTTTCGGTCAATTCGAATTCCAGCCACTGCGCCTCGACGCCCCGCTCGGCAATCAGCCGGCTCAGGGTCGAGAGCAACTGGCTGTCCTGGAACTGGCGGAACGACAGGTTGATCGCCATGTGCAACGGCGGCAAACCGAGTTCGAGCAAGGCCTGCATGTCACGCAAGGCGCGGGAAATCACCCAGTAACCCAACGGCACGATCAAGCCGCTTTGCTCGGCCAGCGGCACGAACTCGCTCGGTGGCAGCAAGCCACGCTCGGCATGACGCCAGCGCACCAGCGCTTCGAGACCAACGATTTGCCCGTCTTCGAGGTTCAGGCGTGGCTGGTAATGAAGTTCCAGCTCATCGCGACGCAACGCCCGGCGCAGCTCGGTTTCGAGGTCGGCGATGCTGCGGGCATTGCGGTTGATGCGTTCGTTGAAGATATGAAAGGTGCAGCCTTGGGTGCTCTTGGCCTGCTGCATGGCAATGTGAGCGTGCCACATCAGCGGGTCGGCACCGGCCTGGGCGCGGGCATGGGCGATGCCGAGGCTGGAGCCGATCAAAAGGCTTTCGCCATCGACCCAATAAGGCTCGGCCAGCGCTTCGGTGATGCGTTCGGCCATCCACTCGGCGCGTTGAGGCGCGCGGCGGGTATCGATCAACAGGGCGAACTCATCGCTGCCCAGCCGCGCCAACTGATCGCCGGCTTCGAGCTGGCTTTTGAGCCGTGCGACCACTTGCAGGATCAACCGGTCGCCGGCTTGATGGCCGAGGGCATCGTTGGCGTGACGGAAGTTGTCGAGGTCGAGGTGCCCGAGGGCCAGGCCGCGACCGTCGTTTTCCGCCAGCCGCGCCGTCAGCAGGGTCTGAAAACCCTGGCGGTTGGCGATGCCGGTGAGCGGGTCTTGTTCGGCCAGGCGTTGCAGGGTCGTCTCCAGCACGCCGCGCTCGCGCACGTGGCGCAGGCAACGGCGCAGCATGCCGGGGTCGAGATGATCGCGAACCAGCCAGTCGCTGACGCCGTCGGGCGGTGTGAGCGGCTCGTGCTCAAGCAGCAACACCGTCGGCAGACAGCAACGGCCCGGCGCCGGCTGAAGCGCCGGGATCGTCAATAACACCGCACTGCGGTTGTCATCGAACAGACTGCTGACCGACTCCCAACTCGGCGCGCTGATGAGCACGGCCGAGCTCCCCATCGGAGCCAGACACTCGCGCAACAACGCTGCCCACGCTGGCTCTTCGGCCAGTAGCAGCAAACGCAAGGGTTCGACAGGCGTAGACAAGCTAGCTCCCTAGACTCTGCAAAGATGTAGGCGACGGGCATTATGCCGTGCCGATAACTAATGACAATGACATCAGTTATCAAACGAGGCCTTTGTATCCGGAATTACGTACATTAGACGCAAATCCGTTGCGCATCCTGCGTGAAAGTAACAAAACCGGCAATTAGAGATCGCGTTGTGCGTCACAAGTCGGAGAGAGCAGCACAATTTGCTGAGCCTGTTAAAATGCCGGCCCATTTCGTGACTGACGCCTGAATTTACCTATGTCCCGACTCAATCCCCGGCAGCAAGAAGCCGTGAGCTACGTCGGCGGCCCTCTTTTGGTGCTCGCCGGTGCAGGCTCCGGCAAGACCAGTGTGATCACGCGCAAAATCGCGCACCTG
Organism: Pseudomonas azerbaijanoccidentalis; assembly: GCF_019145495.1. GTDB lineage: Bacteria > Pseudomonadota > Gammaproteobacteria > Pseudomonadales > Pseudomonadaceae > Aquipseudomonas > Aquipseudomonas azerbaijanoccidentalis. The sequence goes on from NZ_JAHSTU010000004.1 coordinate 433,826, forward strand.
ATCCAGAACTGCGGCATCCGCGCCCAATACATCGTCGCCATGACCTTCACCAACAAGGCCGCCCGCGAGATGAAGGAGCGGGTCGGCACCCTGCTGCGCTCCGGCGAAGGCCGGGGCCTGACGGTCTGCACGTTCCACAATCTGGGCCTGAACATCATCCGCAAAGAGCACGTGCGGCTGGGCTACAAACCGGGCTTCTCGATCTTCGACGAGACCGACGTCAAAGCCCTGATGACCGACATCATGCAGAAGGAATACTCGGGCGACGACGGCGTCGACGAGATCAAGAACATGATCGGCGCCTGGAAAAACGACCTGATCCTGCCGGCCCAGGCCCTGGAAAACGCGCGCAACCCCAAGGAACAGACTGCCGCCATCGTCTACACCCACTATCAGCGCACGCTCAAGGCGTTCAACGCGGTGGACTTCGACGACCTGATCCTGCTGCCGGTAAAACTGTTCGAAGAACACGCCGACATCCTGGAAAAGTGGCAGAACAAGGTGCGTTACCTGCTGGTGGACGAATACCAGGACACCAACGCCAGCCAATACCTGCTGGTGAAGATGCTCATCGGCAAGCGCAACCAGTTCACCGTGGTGGGCGACGACGACCAGTCGATCTATGCCTGGCGCGGCGCGCGCCCGGAAAACCTGATGCTGCTTAAGGAAGATTACCCGTCCTTGAAAGTGGTGATGCTGGAGCAGAACTACCGCTCCACCAGCCGTATCCTGCGCTGCGCCAACGTGCTGATTTCGAACAACCCGCACGAATTCGAAAAGCAGCTGTGGAGTGAAATGGGCCACGGCGACGAGATCCGGGTGATCCGCTGCCGCAACGAAGACGCCGAAGCCGAGCGTGTGGCCATGGAAATCCTCAGCCTGCACTTGCGCACCGACCGACCGTACAGCGATTTCGCGATCCTCTACCGCGGTAACTACCAGGCCAAGCTGATCGAACTGAAATTGCAGCACCATCAGGTGCCGTACCGCCTGAGCGGTGGCAACAGCTTCTTCGGTCGCCAGGAAGTGAAGGACCTGATGGCCTACTTCCGCCTGATCGTGAACCCGGACGACGACAACGCCTTCCTTCGCGTCATCAACGTGCCGCGCCGCGAGATCGGTTCGACCACCCTGGAAAAACTCGGCAACTACGCCACCGAGCGCAAGATCTCGATGTACGCCGCCACCGATGAAATCGGTCTGGGCGAGCATCTGGACAGCCGCTTCACCGATCGCCTGTCGCGCTTCAAGCGCTTCATGGACCGGGTTCGCGAACAGTGTGCCGGCGAAGACCCGATCTCCGCCCTGCGCAGCATGGTCATGGACATCGACTACGAGAACTGGCTGCGCACCAACAGCTCCAGCGACAAGGCCGCCGATTACCGCATGGGTAACGTCTGGTTCCTGATCGAGGCGTTGAAAAACACCCTTGAGAAAGACGAAGAAGGCGAGATGACCGTCGAGGACGCCATCGGCAAACTCGTCCTGCGCGACATGCTGGAACGTCAGCAGGAAGAGGAAGATGGCGCCGAGGGTGTGCAGATGATGACCCTGCATGCGTCCAAGGGTCTGGAGTTTCCGTACGTGTTCATCATGGGCATGGAAGAGGAAATTCTTCCGCACCGCTCCAGTATCGAAGCCGACACCATCGAAGAGGAACGCCGCCTGGCCTACGTGGGTATCACCCGTGCGCGCCAGACCCTGGCCTTCACCTTTGCCGCCAAGCGCAAACAGTACGGCGAGATCATCGACTGCGCGCCAAGCCGCTTCCTCGATGAGCTGCCGCCGGACGATCTGGCCTGGGAAGGCAACGACGACACCCCGACCGAAGTCAAAGCCGTCCGCGGAAACAACGCATTGGCGGATATACGCGCGATGTTAAAGCGCTAGAATTGACCACTTTTTAATCAAAGCATTTTTAAACAAACCACTTTTGACAAGCTAGGCGCATTTCGCGCCAGTAGAGGAAAGCTTCATGGAAGCACTGCACCAGAAAATCCGAGAACAAGGCATCGTGCTTTCCGATCAGGTCCTGAAGGTCGACGCCTTCCTGAACCATCAGATCGACCCTGCCCTGATGAAGCTGATCGGCGACGAATTCGCCTCGCTGTTCAAGGACTCGGGCATCACCAAGATCGTCACGATCGAAGCCTCGGGCATCGCGCCGGCGATCATGACTGGCCTGAACCTCGGCGTGCCGGTGATTTTCGCCCGCAAACAACAGTCACTTACCCTGACCGAAAACCTGCTGTCGGCGACCGTTTACTCGTTCACCAAGAAGACCGAAAGCACTGTGGCGATCTCCCCGCGCCACCTGACCAGCAGCGACCGCGTGCTGATCATCGATGACTTCCTGGCCAACGGTAAGGCGTCCCAGGCACTGATCTCGATCATCAAGCAGGCCGGCGCTACCGTTGCAGGTCTGGGCATCGTGATCGAGAAGTCGTTCCAGGGTGGCCGTGCAGAGCTGGATTCGCAGGGTTATCGCGTAGAATCGCTGGCACGTGTGCAGTCGCTGAAGGATGGCGTTGTTACCTTCATCGACTAACCCCTGTGGGAGCTAGCCTGCTAGCGATGGCGTCGTGTCAGTCACCACCTTCATGACCGACAGACTTAAATCGCTAGCAGGCTAGCTCCCACAGTTGGTTTTTGGGTGGGCAGTTATTGCGCAGTGGCCTTGAGGCCTGTGAGCAGCAGACGTTGATACAAGTCTTCCTTCAGCCCTTGCGGGCTGCTCAGCTGCATACGCTCCAGGTGTAATGGAAACGCCGCAGGTTCCGGCGCATCCAGCGCAGCCTTGCCCAACTCCAGTACTTCACTCAGCTTGAACTTGCTCTTGAGCCAGTTCAGTGCCCGCAACACATCCCGCTCCACCTCAGTGAAATCACAACCCAGCGGATACTCCGGAAACAGCTTCGGATGCCGCGCCTCAATGCCCTGCAAACGCTGCGGCGTGTTATCGCGGAAACGCGGATCAAGCTGAAAATCCTTCGGTAATTTGCCGACCTTCTGCGCCTGCTCGATCAGCCCCTGTTGAAAGCGTGAGTCGCTGATATTGAGCAAGGCTTCGATCACGGCTGCATCGGTCTTGCCGCGAAGATCGGCGATGCCGTATTCAGTGACCACGATGTCCCGCAGGTGTCGCGGGATGGTGCAGTGACCGTATTCCCAAACGATGTTCGAACTGACGTCGCCGCCCGATTCGCGCCAGCTGCGCAGCAACAACACCGAGCGCGCACCTTGCAGCGCGTGGCCCTGCACCACAAAGTTGTACTGCCCGCCGACGCCACTGAGCACCCGCCCGTCTTCCAGCTGATCCGCCACGGCGGCACCCAGCAGGGTCACGGTGAACGCGGTGTTGATGAACCGCGCATCGAGGCGCTGCAAGCGTTTGAGTTCTTCCTGGCCGTACAGCTCGTTGATGTAGCTGATGCGCGTCATGTTGAATTCGAGGCGCTTGCTTTGAGGCAACTCGCGCAAGCGCTCATAGAAACTGCGCGGCCCGAGAAAAAAACCACCGTGCACCGAGATGCCGTCGGTTTGCGCCGCTTCGTCAAGGGTGCCGGCGTTCGCCTGTTGTTGGGTCGGCACGTCCGGGTACACCTTGCGCCGCACGATGCCGGCGTCGGCCAGCACCAGCAGACCGTTGACGAACATTTCGCTACAACCATAAAGGCCCTTGGCGAACGGTTCGAGGCCACCTTCGCGTTCGATCAGTTGTGCCCATTGGCTCAGGTTCACATCCGCCAGCAAAGCCTTGTAACCATTGTTATCCGCCTGACGCGCCAGCAACGCCGCCGTCAGCGCATCGCCCATGGAGCCGATGCCGATCTGCAGGGTGCCGCCATCGCGCACCAGCGTACTGGCGTGCAGGCCGATGAAATGGTCCTGGAAGCCCACCGGCATGTTCGGCGTGGAGAACAGCGTGGTGCTGTCCTTCTCGTCGATCAGCAGGTCGAACGTGTCGATGCTGACTTCGGCATCGCCGGGCATGTAGGGCAAATCGTCGTGCGCCTGGCCGACCATCAGGATCGTTTCCCCGGCCGCCCGGCGCTTGGCAATCATCGGTAGCAGGTCGAGAGTGATGTCCGGGTTGCAGCTCAGGCTCAAGCGATCGGGATGCTCGGCGTGGCTGGCAACCAGTTGCGCCACCAGGTTCAGCCCGGCGGCATTGATGTCCCGGGCTGCGTGGCTGTAGTTACTGCTGACGTAATCCTGTTGCGCCGACGCGCTGTTGAGCAGGCTGCCGGGCTGCATGAAAAACTGCTGGATGTGGATGTTGCCCGGCAGGTTATCCCGGCGCAGGTCGGTCAAAAAATCCAGTTCCGGATAATCGCCGAAGACCTGTTCGATGAAGGGTTCGAGGAAGCGTTTCTGCAAGCCGTCGCCCAACGGCGGGCGACCCAGGCACAACGCGGTGTAGACCGTCAGCTGTCGCTGCGGCGACTGTTTGATACGTCGATACAGCGCGTTGACGAAATGGTTGGGTTTGCCCAAGCCCAAGGGCAGCCCCATATGAATATGCGTTGGCAACCGCACCAAGACATCATCGACCGCCTGCTCGATAGAACACAGCTGAACCATTCGATCCTCCCTTACATTCCATGACGTGGGGTTGGACCGAGCTTGCCGGGTCTTTGCTGCAATGAACAGCCTCTGAAGATCACCCTCACCTGTAGGAGCTGCCGAAGGCTGCGATCTTCTGATGTGGATTGTTAAAAACAAGATCAAAAGATCGCAGCCTTCGGCAGCTCCTACAGGGAAATTGCAGGCACAAAAAAGCCGCTCGAAAGCGGCTTTTTCGCGAAAGAGACAGGCGTGTTACAGGCCGGACATCTCTTTGATGGCGCCTTTGAGCTCGTCATCGGAGCAGTCGGCGCAGGTGCCTTTAGGCGGCATCGAGTTGATACCGGTAATGGCTTTGGCCAGGATGCCGTCGAGACCGCCCTGGTGATCGGCACGTTCTTTCCAGGCTGCCTTGTCGCCGATTTTCGGCGCGCCCAACAGGCCGGTACCGTGGCAAGCGTTGCAGTGCTTGGCGATCACGTCTTTAGGTGCCTTCGCACCACCGCCGCCGCCGGAAGCAGCAGCGACTTCCATGCCTTTGCACTCTTTACCCTGAACACAAACCTGGCCGACTGGCTCAAGGCGTTTGGCAATTTCGTCGTTCGTCGCAGCTTGAGCGCTGACAGCCCAGAGGGCCAATACGGTTGCTGGTACGGCCAGCATTTTCATAATTAGGTTCACGCGTTCACCCTCAATGGTGGCTAGTCACGCCTACGGCCACGGTTCGCAGGCGGGCGCAAGTATAGCGGTAAGCCCGCGACACTGAAACAACCCCAAAGTCGAAGGGGTCTTGTTGCGCAACGGTAAAACGGCTCGGGTGCCTCGGCCATGCTGGCAGGGCGCCTCTTTTGTTAAAAATTAGCAGGTGTAGCTGCGCTGATTAGTCGCGCCGGCGCATCGAACGGATTACGGAAACGATGCGGCTTGGTACTTTCAAAGTAGTAGCTATCGCCAGCTTCGAGCACAAAAGTTTCCAGCCCGACCACCAGTTCAAGTCGACCTTCCACCAGAATCCCGGTTTCCTCGCCCTCATGGGTGAGCATCTCGTCACCGGTGTCGGCGCCTGGCGGGTAGATTTCATTGAGGAACGCGATAGCCCGGCTCGGGTGCGCCCGGCCGACCAGTTTCATGGTCACTGCACCATCGGAAATGTCGATCAGCTCGTTGGCTTTGTAGACGATCTGAGTCGGTTTTTCCTGCAGGATTTCTTCGGAAAAGAACTCGACCATGGACATGGGAATCCCGCCCAACACTTTCCTCAGCGAACTGATCGAGGGGCTGACGCTGTTTTTCTCGATCATCGAAATGGTGCTGTTGGTGACGCCCGCGCGCTTGGCGAGTTCACGCTGGGAAAGGCCTTTGAGCTTACGGATCGATTGCAGTCGTTCACCGACGTCCAATGCTGGAGCCTCCAGGATTCAGGTTTGTTGGAATATTGAGCGTTATCATGGCGACAGCGTTCAGTATTTACAACACTTTGGCCTGAATCCTGTTCGGCGAAGCGACTTCCGGTTCGCACCGTCGAGTGTCAGCTCCCGGAATAGAGCAGTGGCACCCGGCGCAAATTGCAGAAGATCTGGTAAGGAATCGTGCCAGCGGCCATGGCCACGTCGCTGGCGAGGATGTTTTTACCCCACAATTCGACCGTCGACCCCAAGCCTGCTTGCGGGATATCGGTCAAATCGACGCACAGCATGTCCATCGACACCCGGCCGATCAATTGGCTGCGTTGCCCGGCCACCAGTACCGGCGTGCCGGTCGGCGCCAGACGCGGATAGCCATCGGCGTAACCCATGGCCACCACGCCCACGCGCATCGGCTTCTGGGTAATGAACTTCGCCCCATAGCCAATTGGCTCGCCAGCCGGCAGCTCACGCACGCTGATCACTTTCGATTCGAGGGTCATTACCGGTTGCAGGCGCGCGGCCACGGCGTTGGCTTCCTCAAAAGGCGTGGCACCGTAGAGCATGATGCCCGGACGCACCCAGTCACTCGGGATCTGCGGCCAGCCCAACACGGCCGGTGAGTTACGCAGGCTGATTTCGGCAGACAAACCCTGCCGCGCCGCTTCGAACACCGCGGCCTGCTCGGCGCTGGCCTGGCTGTTCAATTCATCGGCCCGGGCGAAGTGGCTCATCAGCACGATTTTCGCCACCTTGCCGCTGGCCAGCAGCCGTTGATAAGCGGCCTGATAATCCTTTGGATGCAGCCCCACCCGGTGCATGCCCGAATCGAGCTTGAGCCAGACGATAATCGGCTTGCTCAGTGCAGCCTTTTCGATCGCTTCGAGTTGCCACAGCGAATGCACCACACACCAGAAATCGTGCTCGACGATCAGCGACAACTCATCGGCTTCGAAAAAACCTTCCAGTAACAACACCGGCCCGCGGATGCCGGCAGCACGCAGCTCCAGGGCCTCTTCGATGCAAGCCACGGCAAAACCGTCTGCCTCGGCTTCCAGTGCCTGGGCGCAACGCACCGCACCATGGCCGTAGGCATCGGCCTTGATTACCGCGAGAGCTTTAGCCCCCGTGACTTCACGGGCGATTCGGTAGTTGTGACGCAGGGCTTGAAGGTCGATCAGGGCACGGGCAGGACGCATGGCGGCAGACTTCTGGTCGGTCGTTGGGAAGAAAAACCGACGCTGGCTGACGGGGTGAACAGCCAGCGCCGGGAGAGGGATCTTTACTACGGTTTACGGCAATGCGGCGACGATCGAAATCTCGACCAGGATGCTTGGCTTGGCCATCTTCGCTTCGACGGTGGCACGGGCCGGGGCGGCGCCCTTGGGCAGCCACTGATCCCAAACCGAGTTCATTCCGGCAAAGTGCGCATCGATGTCGTTCAGGTAAATCGTTGCCGACAGCAGATGCTGCTTGTCAGTCCCGGCCAGGTCGAGCAGACGCTCGATATTGGCCAGAACATCGCGCGTCTGCTGTTCGATCCCGGCGTCGAAGTCGTCGCCGACCTGCCCGGCCAGATACACGGTGCCGTTGTGGCTGACGATCTGACTCATGCGGTCATTGGTGAGCTGGCGCTGGACTGACATGTTTTGCAGACTCCTGGGTTTTGCTGCCATAACGGGAAATATCGAGGCCTTCGGCGCTGATCTGTGGTTTTTTCTTGGCCATCAGGTCAGCCAACAAGCGGCCCGAGCCGCACGCCATGGTCCAGCCGAGGGTGCCGTGACCAGTGTTCAGGAACAGGTTCTTGAACGGGGTGGCGCCAACAATCGGGGTGCCGTCCGGTGTGGTTGGACGCAGGCCGGTCCAGAAGCTGGCTTCGGCCAGATTGCCGCCCTGAGGATAAAGGTCGTTGACGATCATCTCCAGGGTTTCGCGCCGACGCGGGTTCAGCGACAGGTCAAAACCGGCGATCTCCGCCATGCCGCCGACACGGATGCGGTTGTCGAAACGGGTGATCGCGACTTTGTAGGTCTCGTCGAGAATGGTCGACGTCGGCGCCATCGCCGGGTTGGTGATCGGCACGGTCAGCGAGTAACCCTTGAGCGGGTACACCGGTGCCTTAATCCCCAGCGGCTTGAGCAGCTGCGGCGAGTAGCTGCCGAGCGCCAATACGTAGCGGTCGGCGGTTTCCAGCTTGCCGTCGATCCACACGCCATTGATACGATCGCCAGCGAAGTCGAGGCGCTGAATGTCCTGACCAAAACGGAATTGCACACCGAGGTTAGCGGCCATCTCGGCGAGCTTGGTGGTGAACATCTGGCAGTCGCCAGTCTGGTCGTTCGGCAGGCGCAGGGCACCGGCGAGAATGTCGGTCACGCTGGCCAGCGCCGGCTCAACGCGGGCAATGCCTTCGCGATCGAGCAGCTCGAACGGCACGCCGGACTCTTTCAGCACGGCGATGTCTTTCGCGGCGCCGTCCAATTGAGCCTGGGTGCGGAACAGTTGGGTGGTACCGAGGCTGCGGCCTTCGTAGGCAATGCCGGTTTCAGCGCGCAGTTCGTCGAGGCAGTCACGGCTGTATTCGGACAAACGAACCATGCGCTCCTTGTTCACCGCGTAACGGCTGGCGGTGCAGTTGCGCAGCATCTGCGCCATCCACAGGTACTGGTCGATGTCGGCAGTGGCCTTGATCGCCAGGGGCGCGTGGCGCTCGAGCAGCCACTTGATCGCTTTGAGCGGTACGCCCGGCGCAGCCCATGGCGAAGCGTAGCCCGGCGAGACTTGCCCGGCGTTGGCGAAACTGGTCTCCATGGCAGCAGCGGGCTGCCGGTCGACCACCACCACTTCAAACCCGGCACGCGCCAGATAGTAAGCACTGGTGGTACCGATGACGCCGCTACCCAAGACCATAACGCGCATTTTCATTTCCCTCATCGCGGCGAACCGCTGACGTTTATTGTTCAGAGCTTCAGATGTGCGCAGTGTAAAAAAGATTTGCCAGTGCTTTTCACTATATAAGCGCCTATATTTGGCGACAATTCTCGGCAAAAACCCTTTTTACGGAGGCGCATCCCCTATGCGTACCAACACTCAGACCAAACGGGAACTGGACAAGATCGACCGCAATATCCTGCGGATTCTGCAAGCGGACGGGCGTATATCGTTTACCGAACTGGGGGAAAAGGTCGGGCTCTCGACCACGCCGTGTACCGAGCGGGTCCGTCGCCTGGAGCGCGAAGGGATCATCATGGGCTACAACGCGCGGCTCAATCCGCAGCATTTGAAGGGTAGTCTGCTGGTGTTCGTCGAGATCAGCCTCGACTACAAATCCGGCGATACTTTCGAAGAGTTCCGACGTGCAGTGCTCAAGCTGCCTCACGTGCTGGAGTGCCATTTGGTGTCAGGGGATTTCGACTACCTGGTGAAGGCGCGGATTTCCGAGATGGCTTCGTACCGCAAGCTGTTGGGCGACATTCTGCTCAAGCTGCCGCACGTGCGCGAGTCCAAGAGCTATATCGTGATGGAAGAGGTGAAAGAGAGCCTGACCCTGCCGATTCCGGACTGACATTTGAGGTGCTGCTATCGCCAGCAGGCTGGCTCCCACAGGTTAGGTGGTGAACAAAAATCTGTGGTTCACCTGCATTCCCTGTGGGAGCTAGCCTGCTAGCGATGCGGAAAACTCGGTTCGAGGATCTAAACCAACACCTGCCGGTTGGAAGCCATGTATTCGAATATCTGCTTCTCGACTCGTGGATGAATCAACTCCACCGGCCCGCGCCCGTTGGGGCATGGCAAGGTTTTGGTGGTGCCGAACAACCGGCATATCAACGGTCGCTCTTCATACACGGTGCAGCCGTTCGGGCCGAGATGCACACAGTTGAGTTCGTCCATGGCCGCCTCTTGCTCGGCGCGGGTCTTGCGCGGCAGGCGCGACATTTCTTCCGGCGAGGTGGTCACCGGACCGCAGCAGTCATGGCAGCCGGGCACGCACTCGAACGAGGGAATCTGCTGGCGCAGTGTGCGGATTTTCTGGCTGTTGCAGCTCATCGAAGCGGTGACCGAATGCGGAATAGGGCGCAATTGTGCGGCAAAAGCCTCGACGCAGACAGCGGCAACCGACCAATGTTGCCCGTCCGGGAAGGTCCGGCTTATGCTCCGTCAAATTTTCTAAACACACGATCAGGATGACGCGCATGAACGCCCGTGCCCAGCACACTGCTTCCTATTACGCCGCCAGCAGCCTGCCGCAGCCGGATTATCCGGTGCTCACAGGGGATGTAGTGGCCGATGTGTGCGTGGTCGGTGGCGGTTTTTCAGGGCTGAACACCGCGCTTGAACTGGCCGAACGCGGCCTGAGCGTGGTGCTGCTCGAAGCCCGCAAAATTGGCTGGGGCGCCAGCGGTCGCAACGGCGGGCAGTTGATTCGCGGTGTCGGCCATGGCCTCGATCAGTTCGCCAACGTGATTGGCGCCGACGGTGTGCGCCAGATGAAACTCATGGGCCTGGAAGCTGTGGAAATCGTCCGCCAGCGCGTCGAGCGTTTCCAGATTCCCTGCGACCTGACCTGGGGTTACTGCGATCTGGCCAACAAGCCCCGAGACCTTGAAGGTTTTGCGCAAGACGCTGAAGAGCTGCGCGGCCTCGGATACCGTTATGAAACCCGCCTGCTGCAAGCCAACGAGATGCACACCGTCGTCGGTTCCAGGCGTTACGTCGGCGGTTTGATCGACATGGGCTCCGGGCACCTGCACCCGCTGAACCTGGCGCTGGGTGAAGCGGCCGCCGCGCAGCAACTGGGCGTGAAACTGTACGAACAATCGGCCGTCACGCGCATCGACTACGGTCCTGAGGTCAAGGTGCATACCGCCCAAGGCTCAGTTCGTGCGAAGACGCTGGTTCTTGGTTGCAATGCCTACCTGAGCGACCTCAACCCCGAGCTCAGCGGCAAAGTGCTGCCCGCCGGCAGCTACATCATCGCCACCGAACCCCTGAGCGAAGAATTGGCCCACGCACTGCTGCCACAGAACATGGCGGTCTGCGATCAGAGGGTGGCGCTGGATTACTACCGACTTTCGGCGGACCGCCGCTTGCTGTTTGGCGGCGCCTGCCATTATTCGGGACGCGACCCGAAAGACATCGCCGCCTATATGCGTCCGAAGATGCTGGAAGTCTTTCCACAACTGCGCGACGTAAAAATCGACTACCAATGGGGCGGCATGATCGGCATCGGCGCCAACCGTCTGCCGCAGATCGGCCGGCTCAAAGACCAGCCAAACGTGTATTACGCCCAAGCCTATTCCGGTCACGGCGTGAATGCCACGCACCTGGCGGGCAAGCTGCTGGCCGAGGCCATCAGTGGTCAGCACAGCGGAGGTTTCGATCTGTTTGCCAAGGTGCCACACATTACTTTCCCGGGCGGAAAACATCTTCGTTCGCCGTTGTTGGCGTTGGGGATGTTGTGGCATCGACTCAAAGAGTTGGCTTGAACACACCCTGTAGGAGCTGCCGCAGGCTGCGATCTGTTGATCTTGTTTTTTTAAAAATCAAAGTCAAAAGATCGCAGCCTGCGGCAGCTCCTACAAGAAAAACGCGTTTCACGTTATAGACGCCAGAATGGCTTAAGCCCCTCCTCCCGCGCCTGCTCCCTCGTCAGCCCGATATCCTTGAGCTGGTCTGGCGTCAGGGCCAGCAACGCCTTGCGCGTGTGCAGGCGTTGCCAGAACAGGTCCCAGCGACTCAGGCCGGACGGCGCGTTGCGCATGAGCGCCTGACGCGAATTGTCCTTTTGCCCTGCCTCCAGTTCCTGACTGTGTAACGCCAGCCGCACATCGCTCAAGCCGTTCATTTTCAATACTCCTGTTTACTTGGGTAGCCAGAGATTTCATGATGCGCGGACGGGCAAAAGCATTACAGATTCAAAGCACCTGTATTATCTCCATACAGATTTATCGAATTCGCCACTGAATCACGTATTTTTGCTTCATCTGTACTGGTTAACCCAATCACCTCCATAGAGGCTGCGCCATGACTCTTTACGTCAATCTCGCCGAATTGCTCGGCACGCGTATCGAACAGGGTTTTTATCGCCCCGGTGACAGACTGCCGTCGGTGCGCGCATTGAGCGTTGAACACGGCGTCAGCCTGAGCACGGTGCAGCAGGCCTATCGGGTGCTGGAAGACAGCGGGCTGGCCATGCCGAGGCCCAAGTCGGGATACTTTGTCCCGGCCAGTCGCGAGCTGCCGGAGTTGCCTGCCGTTGGCCGCCCGGCCCAACGCCCGGTGGACATTTCCCAATGGGATCAGGTGCTGGAGTTGATTCGCGCCGTACCGCGCAAGGATGTGGTGCAGCTGGGGCGCGGGATGCCGGACATCACTTCGCCCACCATGAAACCGCTGCTGCGCGACCTCGCCCGGATCAGTCGGCGTCAGGACATGCCCGGCCTGTACTACGACAACATCCACGGCAACCTTGAACTGCGTGAGCAGATTGCCCGCCTGATGCTCGATTCCGGCTGCCAGTTGGGGCCGGGTGATCTGGTGGTGACCACTGGTTGCCACGAAGCGCTGTCCACCAGCATCCGCGCCATCTGTCAGCCGGGCGACATCGTGGCCGTGGACTCGCCGAGCTTTCACGGTGCCATGCAAACGCTCAAGGGCCTGGGCATGAAGGCGCTGGAAATCCCCACCGACCCACTCACCGGGATTAGCCTCGACGCCTTGGAACTGGCTTTGGAACAGTGGCCAATCAAGGCCATACAGTTGACCCCCAACTGCAACAACCCGCTGGGCTACATCATGCCGGAGTCGCGCAAACGCTCGTTGTTGATGCTCGCGCAGCGTTTCGACGTGGCGATCATCGAAGACGATGTGTATGGCGAGTTGGCCTACACCTATCCGCGCCCGCGCACGATCAAGTCCTTCGACGAGGACGGCCGCGTCCTGCTGTGCAGTTCCTTCTCCAAAACCCTGGCCCCTGGTTTGCGCATTGGCTGGGTCGCACCGGGACGCTATCTGGAGCGGGTGCTGCACATGAAATACATCAGCACTGGCTCCACCGCGCCTCAACCGCAAATTGCCATCGCCGAATTTCTGAAAGGCGGCCACTTCGAGCCGCATTTGCGGCGGATGCGCACGCAATACCAGCGTAATCGCGACATGATGATCGACTGGGTCACCCGCTACTTCCCCGCCGGCACTCGTGCCAGCCGTCCGCAAGGCAGCTTCATGCTGTGGGTAGAACTGCCGGAAGGCTTCGACACGCTGAAACTGAATCGTGCCTTGTACGATCAAGGCGTACAGATCGCAGTCGGCAGTATTTTTTCCGCCTCGGGTAAATACCGCAATTGCCTGCGCATGAACTACGCTGCCAAACCAACGCCACAGATTGAAGAAGCCGTGCGCAAAGTCGGCGCCGCGGCCATCAAGCTGCTGGCAGAGACCGACGGGCTGACCGACTGACCTTTCTGCGAATACCAGCGTCCATATGCCAACCTCTGCCACCAATCGGAACGATCCCACGTGAGAGTCAGACAGTCCCTGCTTGCTCTTGTGTTACTCACGATGTTCCTTGGCGGCTGCGCCAGCTTCGACGTCCAACGCGAACCGAGCCAGGCATTGCCGGCGAGCACTTCGGCATTCGGTCGTTCGGTGCAGGCTCAGGCTGCACCTTACGAAGGCAAATCAGGTTTTCGCCTGCTGTCCGACAGCACTGAAGCGTTCACCGCCCGCGCCGAACTGATTCGCAACGCTCAAAGCAGCCTCGATCTGCAGTACTACATCGTGCATGACGGCATCAGCACGCGAATGCTGGTGGAAGAATTGCTCAAGGCCGCCGACCGTGGCGTGCGCGTACGCATATTGCTCGACGACACCACCAGCGACGGCCTGGACCGCACCATCGCCACCCTCGCGGCACATCCGCAGATACAGATTCGCGTGTTCAACCCTCTCCATCTGGGACGCAGCACCGGCGTCACACGCACCATGGGCCGCTTGTTCAATCTGTCGCAGCAACACCGGCGCATGCACAACAAGCTGTGGCTGGCAGACAACAGCATGGCCATTGTCGGCGGGCGCAATCTGGGGGACGAATACTTCGACGCCGAACCCAATCTGAACTTCACCGACATCGACATACTGGGTGTCGGGCCGGTGGCCGAGCAGCTGGGGCACAGTTTCGACCAGTACTGGAACAGTGCGCTGAGCAAACCGATCGATGCGTTCGTCTCCAGCAAGCCGACGGCCAAGGACCTGGAAAACACCCGCACTCGACTGGAAGAATCTCTTGAAGAGTCGCGCAAGCAGAATCACGCGCTCTATCAACAGCTGATGAAGTTCGCCACCGAACCGCGCCTGGACATCTGGCGCAAAGAACTGATCTGGGCCTGGAACCAGGCGCTGTGGGATGCGCCGAGCAAGGTGCTGGCCAAGGATGAGCCCGATCCGCAATTACTGCTGACCACTCAATTGGCGCCCGAACTCAACGGCGTCAGCAAAGAACTGATCATGGTTTCGGCCTACTTCGTCCCCGGTCAACCGGGGCTGGTGTTCCTGACGGGCCGCGCCGATGCCGGGGTCTCGGTGCTGCTGTTGACCAACGCACTGGAAGCAACCGACGTCCCGGCGGTGCATGGCGGTTACGCGCCGTATCGCAAGGCGTTGCTGGAGCATGGCGTGCAGCTCTTCGAGTTGCGCCGCCAGCCCGGCGATGACAGCGGCAGTGGGCCGCGACTGTTTTCCAGCCGGTCATACGGCGAATCCGACTCCAGCCTGCACAGCAAGGCCATCGTCTTCGATCAGAAAAAGTCCTTCATTGGCTCGTTCAATTTCGACCCGCGCTCGGTGCTGTGGAACACCGAAGTCGGGGTGCTGGTGGACAGCCCGGAACTCGCCGCCCACGTACGCGAACTGGCGTTGCAGGGCATGGCGCCGCCTTTGAGTTATCAGGTGAAACTGGAAAAGGACAAGGTGGTGTGGGTCACCGAAGATGACGGCAAAATGCACACCGTCACCAAGGAACCGGGCAGTTGGTGGCGACGCTTTAATGCGTGGTTGAGCAATACCGTCGGGCTGGAGCGGATGCTTTAAAAGATCGCAGCCTTCGGCAGCTCCTACACAGGAACGAGCATGCATCTGTAGGAACTGCCGAAGGCTGCGATCTCTTGATCTTATGCCGGCTGCGTGGCGCCAAACGCTCCTTGCCGCGACACCAAAATCACCAGACCAAACGCCCCTGCCGCCATCAACAACGGCAGTGCGTGCCCGCTTATCCACTGGCTGCCGGCCCCGGCGATCAACGGTCCGAGCAAGCAGCCAATCCCCCACAGTTGAGCGATATGGGCATTGGCGCGCACCAGCGCATCGTCGCGATAACGCTCGCCAATCAGGATCAACGACAAGGTAAACAAGCCCCCGGCACTGGCGCCGAATAACACCCACAACGGCCAGATCAGCAGCGTGTCGATCAGCGGCGGAATCGCCAGGCTCGACACCAGCAGGACCACCGCGCAGCCCGTAAACAATGAGCGCCGCGAGACGCGATCCGCCAGTGCACCAATCGGCAATTGCAACAAGGCATCGCCGACCACCACCGTGCTGACCATCGCCAAAGCGATTTCAGTCGTAAAGCCCTGACGCAGGCAGTAAACCGGCAATAGCGTCAGGATCATCGCTTCGAATGCGGCAAACAGCGACACCGCCCAGGCAATCGCCGGCAAGCCCCGGCAGAAGGTCCACAAATCGCCGAGGGTCACACTGCACGCCTCACTGCTGGGCGCACCACTGCGCCCCAGCAACAGCAATGGCGCCGCCACCAGCAAACCGACACCCACCCAGAAGCCATAATCGTGTTCGGTACCCAGCACGCCCAACAGGATCGGCCCGGCCAACTGGCTCAGCGCATAACTGCTGCCATACAGCGCCACCAATCGGCCGCGCCACTCTTCGACCACCAGTTGGTTGATCCAGCTTTCGCCGAGGATGAACACCAGGGTCAGGATCACGCCGATCATCAAGCGCAGCACCAGCCAAATCGGATAGCTCGGCAACAACGCCAGCAAACCGATGGACACCGCACCGGCCCACAGGCACAGACGCATCAGATTGGCGGTGCCCAGACGCGCCGCCAGATGGCTGGAAATCTTCGCACCCAACAGCACGCCGATGGCCGGCATTGCCGCCATCACACCAATGGCAAACGAGCCGTAGCCCCAGCTTTCCAGGCGAAACGACACCAGCGGCATGCTGACGCCCAGCGCCAGGCCCACACTCAAGACAGACGCCAACACGGCGAAATACGTCGCCCAACGCATGCTCCACGCTCCTGTGGATATTATTTATGTGCAACACAAAACATTGTGGGAGCGAGCCTGCTCGCGATGACGGTTTCACATTCAACATTAACGTCGACTGTTACACCGCAATCGCGAGCAGGCTCGCTCCCACAAGGGATCTGCGTCGTTCAGGAGCCCGATTGACTATCGGGCTCCCTCACTGACTTACAACTTGATCCAGGTCGCCTTCAGCTCGGTGTACTTGTCGAACGCGTGAAGCGACTTGTCGCGACCGTTGCCGGACTGCTTGAAGCCACCAAATGGTGCCGTCATGTCGCCGCCGTCATACTGGTTGACCCACACGCTACCGGCGCGCAGCGCGCGGGCGGTGAGGTGGGCCTTGGAAATATCGGCAGTCCACACCGCCGCGGCCAGGCCGTAAGGCGTGTCGTTGGCGATGGCGACGGCTTCTTCAGCGCTGTCGAAGGTGATGACCGACAACACTGGCCCGAAGATTTCTTCCTGGGCGATTTTCATCGCGTTGCTCACACCGTCGAAAATCGTCGGCTCAACATACGTGCCGCCGGTTTCCTGGAGGATGCGCTTGCCGCCAGCGACCAGTTTGGCGCCGTCGGTGTGGCCCGACTCGATGTAAGACAGCACGGTGTTCATCTGCTGGGTATCCACCAGCGCGCCGACGTTGGTCGCCGGGTCCAGCGGGTTGCCCGGCTTCCAGGTTTTCAGGGCCTCGATCACCAGCGGCAGGAATTTGTCCTTGATCGAACGCTCTACCAGCAGGCGCGAACCGGCGGTGCAGACTTCGCCCTGGTTGAAGGCGATAGCGCCAGCAGCGGCTTCGGCAGCGTCTTGCAGATTCGGCGCATCGGCGAACACGATGTTCGGGCTCTTGCCGCCGGCTTCGAGCCAGACGCGCTTCATGTTCGATTCGCCGGAGTAGATCAACAGCTGCTTGGCGATCTTGGTCGAACCGGTGAACACCAGGGTGTCGACATCGTTATGCAGGGCCAAAGCCTTGCCGACAGTGTGACCGTAACCCGGCAGCACGTTCAGTACGCCTTTCGGAATACCGGCTTCAACGGCCAGCGCGGCGATGCGGATGGCGGTCAGCGGCGATTTTTCCGACGGTTTGAGGATCACCGAGTTACCGGTGGACAGCGCCGGGCCGAGTTTCCAGCAGGCCATCATCAACGGGAAGTTCCACGGCACGATGGCGCCCACCACGCCGACCGGCTCACGGGTCACCAGACCCAATTGGTCGTGCGGAGTCGCGGCGACTTCGTCGTAGATCTTGTCGATGGCTTCACCGCTCCAGCTCAACGCTTGCGCCGCGCCGGGAACGTCGATGTAAAGGGAGTCGCTGATTGGCTTGCCCATGTCCAGGGTTTCAAGCAGGGCCAACTCTTCGGCATGCTTTTTCAGCAGGCCGGCGAAACGGATCATGGTGGCTTTGCGCTTGGTCGGCGCCAGGCGCGACCAGACGCCGGAATTGAAAGTGGCGCGGGCGTTTTCCACAGCGCGCTGGGCATCGGCGGCGTCACAGCTGGCAATCTTGCCCAGCAGACGGCCATCGACCGGGCTGATGCACTCGAAGGTCTCGGCGGAAACAGCGTCGGTGTATTCGCCATTGATGTAGGCGCGGCCTTCGACTTTCAGGTCGCGGGCACGTTGTTCCCAGTCGGCACGGGTCAGGGTGGTCATGCGAGTGTCCTCCTCTTATTGAATACGACACCCGCGATCTTCGCGGGCGCTGTCAGGAATTCTGCCCGGCCAGCCTGCTTTCGGCCCAAGGCAACCGTCACCCTAAACCAGCGGCAGGTGAAGTTTCAATATATTTGACATATCGCCGGCAAACGGCCTTGCGATGTTCATTTTAATAAACATAGACTTTGGGCTGACCAACCACTCGCGCCGTAAATACGGGAGATAAAAACAATGCGCATCCAGAACGTCGTCGACTTCAGCCAAGCCACCACCGCCGCCGAGCGCTACCGCCCGGACCCGGCCAAAGTGCTCAAGGGCGACCCGGAGCAAGCGGTCTACAACCACTACAACAGCCCATGCGGCCAGTTGAACGCAGGTGTGTGGGAAGGCGCCGTCGGCCAGTGGACGGTGAATTTCACCGAGCACGAATATTGCGAGATCGTGCAGGGCGTTTCCGTGCTGCGTGACAGCGATGGCAACAGCAAGACTCTGCGTGCGGGCGATCGCTTCGTCATCCCGGCCGGCTTCAAAGGCACCTGGGAAGTGCTGGAGCCGTGCCGCAAGATCTATGTGGCGTTTGAGCAAAAGGCATAAGCCACCAGCAATCGAAACAGGTGCTCATATTCTGCCGCTGGCCAATTCAGGCGGCACCGGACAAGACTACGCGCAGGCGCCACGCAGTTCATCGCCGGGATGGTTTGCACAGGACGTGCAGCCACCGGGCGAGGTGAGCGACCTGACCCTATAAATTTGCAAGGAGGCAAAACATGCCCGTCTTACCTGATCAATGTGATCTCGCCATCGCCCAATACACCATCGGCGAGAAATGCACCCCGCAGCTGCTCGAAGAAGTACGCGCCCTGGCCAACGGGGCTCCTGTGCGCGCCACGGGACCGACGTACCCTTCGAGTTGGGACCTGCGCCCGCGGCGCATCAACCTGCATACCAATGCCGATAGAGTCATCGTCAGCATCAACTGCGGTTGATTTGAATCATCGCTGACGACTCAAGCTGGATCGCGCACAACAAACAAGGCCCGTATCTCGCGATACGGGCCTTGTTTCGTCAATACGCTGTTGAAGGCTGAGCCACCCTATACATAGTTACCGCACTCAGTCGTCGTCCATGAGGGATGCTGTTTTCGCTCCCGGCAAAAGGGAGCTTCACACTCATAACTCACAAGGACGCGAATTAACATGCGCAAACTTTTCATCATTTGCCTGCTGGCGAGTCTCGCCTTTTCAGCCAGTCTGTTGCCGGCACATGCCGACGCCTCATCGAAGCAATGCGATATTCGGTATGCGAAGGACCTCATAGGCCAACGCCTGACACTGGCAATCAAAGAGCAGGCGCGCGCGGAGGCGAATGCGATCAAGGTTGTGGTCAATCGCCATACCCCGGAATTTGAACCCGATCGCCTGCGGATCTTTACCGACTGGGACAATGTAATCAGCGACATGTACTGCGGCTGATCATCCGGCACGACCCGTTTCCAAAAACAACAAAAAAGGCCCGTATCTTGCGATACGGGCCTTTTTCGTAAGAGGGAAAAATCAATTACTTGATTTTGCCTTCTTTGTAGATCACGTGCTTGCGAACAACCGGATCAAATTTCTTGATCTCGATTTTGTCCGGAGTAGTGCGCTTGTTCTTGTCGGTAGTGTAGAAGTGACCAGTACCGGCGCTCGAAATCAAACGAATCAATTCACGCATGATTAGCTCCCTTAGATCTTGCCAGCTTTGCGGATTTCGGCCAGCACGGCAGTGATGCCACGCTTGTCGATGATACGCATGCCTTTGGCAGATACGCGCAGACGCACGAAACGTTTCTCTTCTTCAACCCAGAAGCGGTGATGCTGCAGGTTCGGCAGGAAACGACGACGGGTTTTGTTGTTTGCGTGGGAAATGTTATTCCCAGTCACCGGACCCTTACCGGTAACTTGACATACTCTAGACATGCCTCAGCCCTCTAAAACCACATGCCCAACCCGGCATGGGTTGGCCGCTTAATCTCTCAGTCATTTGGCGCCAGGCGCCGCGTTTCTTTAGAGGTCTTACCGGCTACACCTACAGTGAAGGAACCGGGCCCCTAGAAAAGAGCGCTGCTTTATACCAGAAAGACTGGAGAGCAACAACATTCGCTGTGCCTTGAATGGATAAAAACCCTATTTTTCCGGCGCCAGGCGCTTTGGATAAAGGCTGTCGTCGATTCCGACCGCTCGTCGCAGAGAAACCCTCGACAGGCCAATCCCGGGGTTTTTTCAGTCAAGGCCCACCCCAATCAGGCGCCTATAGTCCCCTCAAATTGAAAAAGGGGATAGTCATTTGCAAAAGAGCCCACTAGGGTAAGCCTTTTCCAGACTGCACTTGCAGATGGGCCTTCGATCTGTAAAGGAATCCGACCATGCGCCTCGCTGCCCTACCGCTGTTGCTTGCCCCTCTGTTGCTGAGCCCATTGGCCCAGGCCGCCGCCCTGAGCGTCTGCACCGAGGCCAGCCCCGAAGGGTTCGACGTGGTGCAATACAACTCGCTGACCACCACCAACGCCTCGGCTGACGTGCTGATGAACCGTCTGGTGGATTTCGACACCGCCAGCGGCAAAGTCGTCGCCAGCCTCGCCGACAGCTGGGAAGTCAGCCCCGACGGCCTGATCTACATCTTCAAATTGCACCCGCAGGTGAAATTCCACCGCACCGAGTACTTCAGCCCGACCCGCGAATTGACCGCCGAAGACGTGAAATTCAGCTTCGATCGTATGCTCGACCCGGCCAACCCATGGCACAAAGTGGCCCAAAGTGGCTTCCCGCATGCGCAATCGATGCAACTGCCGGCACTGATCAAGAAAATCGACGCCCTCGACCCGCTGACCGTGCGTTTCACCCTCGACCACCCGGATTCGACGTTCCTGCCGACCCTCAGCATGGGCTTCGCCTCGATCTATTCGGCCGAATACGCTGACAAACTGCTCAAGGCCGGGACCCCGGAAAAGCTCAACAATCAGCCAATCGGTACCGGCCCGTTTGTCTTCACCCGTTTCCAGAAAGACGCGTCTATCCGCTACAAGGCCAACGCGGACTACTTCGGTGGCAAGCCTTCGGTCGATCCGCTGATCTTCGCCATCACCCCGGACGCCAACGTGCGCTTGCAGAAACTGCGCCGCAACGAGTGCCAGATTGCCTTGTCGCCCAAGCCGCTGGACGTACAAGCCGCGCTGAAAGAGCCGACGCTTAAAGTGGAAAAGACTGACGCCTTCATGACCGCGTTCGTCGCCCTCAACAGCCAGCACCCGCCGCTGGACAAACCCGAAGTGCGCCAAGCGATCAACCTTGCCTTCGATAAGGCCAACTACGTCAAAGCCGTGTTCGAAGACACCGCCGAACCCGCCAGCGGCCCGTATCCGCCCAATACCTGGAGCTACGCCAAAGGCTTGCCGGGCTACCCCCATGACGTTGAGAAAGCCAAGGCGTTGATGGCCAAGGCCGGGCTCAAGGACGGCTTCCAGACCACGATCTGGACTCGCCCATCAGGCAGCCTGTTGAACCCAAATCCGAGCCTGGGCGCCCAGTTGCTGCAATCCGATCTTGCGGAAATCGGCATTCAGGCCGAAATCCGGGTGATCGAATGGGGCGAGCTGATCCGCCGCGCCAAGGCCGGTGAGCACGACATCCTGTTCATGGGTTGGGCCGGCGACAACGGCGATCCGGACAACTTCCTCACCCCGCAGTTTTCCTGCGCGGCGCTCAAGTCCGGGACTAACTTCGCCCGTTACTGCAACCAGGACCTGGACAAGCTGATCAGCGCCGGCAAGACCACCGGCGAGCAAGGTGTACGCACCAAGCTTTACGAACAGGCACAGGCGCAGATCCAACAGCAGGCGCTGTGGTTGCCTTTGGCCCATCCAACGGCTTTCGCCCTGACGCGCAAGGATGTCGAAGGCTACTCGGTCAGCCCGTTTGGGCGGCAGGATTACTCGAAGGTCAACATCAAGTAATCCGCCGTACACAAAACCTGTAGGAGCGAGCCTGCTCGCGATTGCATTCTTTCAGTTACCGTCCAAGTGACTGACACGACGCCATCGCGAGCAGGCTCACTCCCACACTGGATTTGTATTCTCCCTTCAGACCTACATCCACCCATACTCCGCCATCGACAACGGATCGCCGTCGCCGATGATGAAATGGTCGAGCACCCGAACATCGATCAACTCCAGCGCTTTTTGCAGGCGCTTGGTCAGCACCCGATCAGCCTGACTCGGATCAGAATTGCCCGACGGGTGGTTGTGACAGAGGATCAACGCCGCGGCGTTGTTGGCCAAGGCACGCTTGACCACCTCTCGCGGATGAACGCTCGTGTTGTCGATGGAACCGCGAAACAGCGTCTCAAACGTCAGCACCTGATGCTTGGAGTCGAGAAACAGACAACCAAACACCTCATGTGGCTCATGACGCAGCATCGACTTGAGGTACTCGCGAACCGCATGCGGATTTTCCAGTGCCGACTTTTGGCGCGCCCGCTCGGCCAGATGGCGCCTGCTCATTTCTTGAGCAGCCTGCAACTGGGCAAATTTCGCCGGTCCGAGTCCCAACTGCTTGCTGAACGTTTCCTGATCAGCCTCAAGCAGCGAGCGCAGGCTGCCAAATTCACTCAACAGATGTCGCGCCAGATCCACGGCGCTTTTACCCACTACGCCTGTTCGTAAGAAAATCGCCAGCAACTCGGCGTCCGACAGGCTTCCCGAGCCCTGTTCAAGTAACCTCTCCCGCGGCCGCTCAGCCGCCGGCCAATCACGAATACTCATAGCACCTCCCTGTCTGTGGGCGCCGCTGTTCCGTAGCGGTCGCTGTGATATCGTAGCCCATCTTTTTTGCGGGCGAATTCACTCCTGGGGAGGGGGTTTCGCCACGCAGTCATCAACGAAATGAAAGGCAGGCCTATGCAGCGGCTGTATCGGAAACGCATTGTTCTTGGCGTCGGCGGCGGCATCGCCGCCTACAAGAGCGCCGACCTGGTTCGCCGCCTGATGGACCAGGGCGCCGAAGTACGCGTGGTCATGACCCGTGGCGGTGCCGAGTTCATCACCCCGCTGACCATGCAGGCTCTGTCCGGGCACCCTGTGCACCTGGACTTGCTGGACCCGGCAGCCGAAGCCGCCATGGGCCACATCGAACTGGCCAAATGGGCCGATCTGGTATTGATCGCCCCGGCCACTGCGGACTTGATCGCGCGCCTGGCCCAAGGCATCGCCGATGATTTGCTGACCACGCTGGTATTGGCCACAGACGCCGTCGTCGCCGTTGCCCCGGCGATGAACCAGGCCATGTGGCGCGACCCTGCGACCCAAGCCAACCTGCAGACCCTAGAAAGCCGTGAGATCAAGGTCTTCGGCCCGGCCTCCGGCAGCCAGGCCTGCGGCGATGTCGGCCTGGGGCGCATGCTCGAAGCCACCGATCTGGCCCAGCTCGCCGCCGACTGCTTCCAGCGTCAGGCGCTGACCGGCAAACACGTGGTGATTACCGCGGGCCCAACCCAGGAAAACATTGATCCGGTGCGCTACATCACCAACCACAGCTCCGGAAAAATGGGCTTCGCCCTGGCCGAAGCCGCGGTAGAAGCCGGCGCCCGAGTCACCCTGATCAGCGGCCCCGTGCACCTGCCGACACCGGATCGGGTCACGCGCATCGATGTCGTCAGCGCCCGCGACATGCTCGCCGCGTGTGAAGCCGCGATTCCTTGCGACATCTTCATCGCCTCGGCTGCGGTGGCGGATTACCGTCCGGAAGTCGTCGCCCCACAAAAACTCAAGAAAGACCCTACGAGCGGCGACGGCTTTGTCCTGCAAATGGTCCGCAACCCAGACATTCTGGCGAGCATCGCCACGCGCCCCGACCGTCCGTTCAGTGTCGGTTTCGCCGCCGAAACCGAACACCTGCTCGACTACGCTGCCCGCAAGCTGAAAGACAAAAACCTCGATTTGATCGTCGCCAACGACGTCGCCAACCCGAGCATTGGCTTCAACAGCGAAGAAAACGCCTGCAGCGTGATCGACCGTGAGCTTCACGCCACACTTTTCGCCCAGACCAGCAAGAGCAAGATTGCTCGCCAGCTGATCACTTTTATCGCCGAACGTCTGAACCAGGTTTAATTTACATGCACGCTTTGCAAGCCAAGATCCTCGACCCACGCATTGGTACCGAATTCCCGCTGCCACAGTACGCCACGCCAGGCTCCGCCGGCCTCGACCTGCGCGCCATGCTGCAACAGGACACCGTGATCAAACCGGGTGAGACCGTGCTGATCCCCACCGGCCTGTCGGTCTACATTGGCGACCCGAACCTCGCCGCACTGATCCTGCCGCGTTCGGGGATGGGCCATAAGCACGGCATCGTGCTGGGCAACCTGGTGGGCCTGATCGACTCCGACTACCAAGGCCCGCTGATGGTCTCGTGCTGGAACCGTGGCCAGACCGAATTCACCATGCCGGTTGGCGAGCGCCTGGCGCAGTTGGTATTGGTGCCAGTGGTACAGGCTCACTTCGAAATGGTTGAAGAGTTTGTCGAAACCGAGCGTGGCACGGGCGGTTTCGGCCACTCCGGTACCAAATGACCCGGTAAAAACGCTAAACCCTGTAGGACTGCCGCAGGCTGCGATCCTTTGATCTTGAACAGCCAAAATCAAAAGATCGCAGCCTACGGCAGCTCCTACAGGAGAGCGTCTGAATCGAGGTATTGGCCGGTCAAAAAGACGCTGACATTGCTGGCATGGCCCTTTCACACCACGAACTCTCTGTGGAAATCGCCGTCATACCCTTCAGTTTGAACGTGTCGCCAAATGTTTCGGCGACCTGTCCAGCCACTTTCGAGATGGAGCATTGCTACAGATGAGCACCCCCGCCCGCGTCGCCCCCAAGTTCCCCGACAGCATTTTCCGCGCCTATGACATTCGCGGCACCGTGCCGGAGTTTCTGAACGCTGAAACGGCTTACTGGCTCGGTCGCGCCATCGGTGCCCAAACCCTGGCCCAGAATGAACCGAACATTTCCGTTGGCCGTGACGGTCGCCTGTCCGGCCCGGAACTGGTTGAACAATTGATCCAGGGCCTGGCCGACAGCGGTTGTCACGTCAGCGATGTCGGCCTGGTGCCAACGCCTGCGCTGTACTACGCCGCCAACATACTGGCCGGCAAATCCGGCGTGATGCTCACCGGCAGCCACAACCCGTCGAACTACAACGGCTTCAAGATCGTCATCGCTGGCGACACCCTGGCCAACGAACAGATCCAGGCCCTGCACGACCGCCTCAAGACCAACAACCTGAGCAGCGGCCAAGGCAGCATCACCAAAGTCGAGATCCTCGACCGCTACAGCACCGAAATCGTCCAGGACGTCAAACTGGCCCGACGCCTGAAAGTCGTGGTCGACTGCGGCAACGGTGCGGCCGGCGTGATCGCCCCGCAACTGATCGAAGCGCTGAACTGCGAAGTGATCCCCCTGTTCTGTGAAGTCGACGGCAACTTCCCGAACCACCACCCGGACCCGGGCAAGCCTGAAAACCTCGTCGACCTGATTGCCAAGGTCAAGGAAACCAACGCCGATATCGGCCTGGCCTTCGACGGCGACGGCGATCGCGTCGGCGTGGTGACCAACACCGGAAGCATCGTCTTCCCGGACCGCCTGCTGATGCTGTTCGCCCGCGACGTTGTGGCGCGCAACCCGAATGCCGAAATTATCTTCGACGTTAAATGCACCCGTCGCCTGATCCCGCTGATCAAGGAATACGGTGGTCGGCCGCTAATGTGGAAGACCGGTCACTCGTTGATCAAAAAGAAAATGAAACAATCCGGCGCCCTGTTGGCCGGCGAAATGAGCGGGCACATCTTCTTCAAGGAGCGCTGGTTCGGCTTCGACGACGGCATTTACAGCGCCGCGCGGTTGCTGGAGATCCTCAGCAAGGAAAAATCCTCAGCGGAAGAGCTGTTCGCGACCTTCCCGAACGATATTTCTACGCCGGAAATCAATATCCATGTGACCGAAGAGAGCAAATTCAGCATCATTGATGCATTGCACGACGCGACGTGGGGCGAAGGCGCTGACCTGACCACCATCGACGGCGTGCGAGTCGACTATGCCAAAGGCTGGGGCCTGGTTCGCGCCTCCAACACCACACCGGTGCTGGTGCTGCGCTTCGAGGCCGATGACGAGGCTGAATTGCAGCGCATCAAGGACGTTTTCCACGCCCAGTTGAAGCGTGTTGCACCTGATCTCCAACTACCGTTCTGATTCACCCGGAGCCCTGAATGACCCTCGAACGCGAAGCCGCCGCCAACACCGCCAAGGTCCTGTCCGAAGCGCTGCCTTACATTCGCCGCTATGTCGGCAAGACGCTGGTGATCAAATACGGCGGCAACGCGATGGAAAGCGAGGAGCTGAAAACCGGCTTCGCCCGCGACATCGTGCTGATGAAAGCCGTGGGCATCAACCCGGTGGTGGTTCACGGTGGCGGCCCGCAAATCGGTGACCTGCTCAAGCGTCTGTCGATCGAGAGCCATTTCGTCGACGGCATGCGCGTTACCGACGCCGCAACCATGGACGTGGTGGAAATGGTCCTCGGTGGCCAAGTCAACAAGGACATCGTCAACCTGATCAACCGTCATGGTGGCAGCGCCATCGGCCTGACCGGTAAAGACGCCGAGCTGATTCGTGCGAAAAAGCTCACTGTCACCCGCCAGACGCCAGAGATGACCACCCCTGAAATCATCGACATCGGCCATGTGGGCGAAGTGGTCGGCATCAACACCGACCTGCTGAACCTGCTGGTCAAAGGTGATTTCATCCCGGTAATCGCGCCTATCGGCGTCGGCGCCAACGGCGAGTCGTACAACATCAACGCCGACCTGGTAGCCGGTAAAGTCGCCGAAGCGCTGAAAGCCGAGAAGCTGATGCTGCTGACCAACATTGCCGGCCTGATGGACAAGTCGGGCACGGTCCTGACCGGCCTGACGACCCAGCAGGTCGACGATCTGATCGCCGACGGCACCATCTACGGCGGCATGCTGCCGAAGATCCGTTGCGCACTGGAAGCGGTCCAGGGCGGCGTGGGCAGCTCGCTGATCATCGACGGTCGCGTGCCGAACGCGATCCTGCTGGAGATCTTCACTGATACCGGCGTCGGCACCTTGATCAGCAATCGCAAGCGTCCTTAAGCGATAGCGCACACAAAAAGACCCCGCTCAGCCTGGCTGAGCGGGGTCTTTTTTTTGCCTGCGATCCCCGAACATTGCACATCACCTGTGTAGGAGCTGCCGAGGGCTGCGATCCTTTGATCTTAAATCAAAAGATCGCAGCCTTCGGCAGCTCCTACGCGGGAATTGCGACGAGCTCGTTAGACGCCGAACTGAGCGCGGTAGGCTTCCACGGCTGGCAAATGCTGTTTGAGCTGCGGGTCATCCGCCAGGAATTCCAGCACCTGGTTCAGCGAAACGATGCTGATCACCGGAATGCCGAAATCACGCTCCACTTCCTGGATCGCCGACAATTCACCGTTGCCACGCTCCTGCCGGTTCAGGGCAATCAGCACGCCAGTCGCCTTGGCGCCGTCCTGGGAAGCAATGATCTGCATCACTTCTCGGATGGCGGTACCGGCGGTGATCACGTCGTCAATGATCAGCACTTCGCCGGTCAACGGCGCGCCGACCAGGCTGCCGCCTTCGCCGTGGGCCTTGGCTTCCTTGCGGTTGAAGCACCACGGCAAGTCACGGTTGTGATGTTCGGCCAAGGCCACGGCAGTGGTCGCCGCCAAAGGAATGCCTTTGTAGGCAGGACCGAACAGCACGTCGAAGGGAATACCGCTTTCGGCAATGGCGGCGGCGTAGAAACGACCGAGCTGCGCCAGGGCCGAGCCCGAGTTGAACAGGCCGGCATTGAAGAAGTAAGGACTGGTGCGCCCGGACTTCAGGGTGAACTCACCGAAGCGCAAAACGCCGCGATCGATGGCAAAACGAATGAAATCGCGCTGATACGCTTGCATGAAAAAAACCCCAAATACCACGGATTTAGCTAATTAGCTTGACGCCGTGTATCATACACGCACGCGATTTTTGGGGCCATTTATGCGGATCATCAGTGTGAACGTCAATGGTATTCAGGCTGCAGTCGAGCGAGGTTTGCTCAGTTGGCTGCAGGCACAGAATGCCGACGTCATCTGCCTGCAGGACACCCGTGCCTCCGCCTTTGAACTGGACGATCCAGCCTTCCAACTGGATGGATACTTCCTTTATGCCTGCGATGCCGAAGTTCCCGCCCAAGGCGGTGTGGCTTTGTACTCGCGGTTGCAACCGAAGGCTGTCATCAGCGGTCTCGGTTTCGAGACGGCCGACCGCTACGGGCGCTACCTGCAAGCCGATTTCGACAAAGTCAGTATTGCAACCTTGTTGCTTCCATCCGGCATGAACGGCGATGAAGACTTGAACCAGAAGTTCAAGCTCATGGACGACTTCGCCAAGTACCTGGACAAGCAACGGCGCAAACGCCGCGAGTACATTTATTGTGGCTCGCTGTACGTGGCGCAACAGAAGCTGGACATCAAGAACTGGCGCGACAGCCAGCAATCCCCGGGCTTCCTGGCGCCTGAACGCGCCTGGATGGACGAGATTGTCGGCAACATGGGTTATGTCGATGCCCTGCGCGAAGTCAGCCGTGAAGGCGACCAGTACAGCTGGTGGCCGGATAACGAACAGGCCGAAATGCTCAACCTCGGCTGGCGTTTCGACTACCAGATCCTGACCCCGGGCCTGCGCCGCTTCGTACGCAGTGCGCGCCTGCCACGTCAGCCACGGTTCTCGCAGCATGCGCCGCTGATCGTGGACTACGACTGGACGCTGACGATCTAAACGTTTGTCGCGGACAAAAAAATGCCCGTATCGTGAGATACGGGCATTTTTTATGCGCTGAAATCCGTGTTCCGAACTTCAGGCAACGCCAAAGAAGGGTAGCGCAAGGTACAGCTTGATCACAATGACGTTAATGATGTCGATGAAGAACGCGCCAACCATCGGCACGACCAGGAATGCGATCTGCGAAGGGCCGTAACGCTGCGTTACGGCTTGCATGTTAGCGATGGCCGTCGGAGTGGCCCCCAGACCAAAGCCGCAATGCCCTGCCGCCAGTACCGCCGCATCGTAATTACTGCCCATCACTCTGAACGTCACGAATATCGCGAACAGAGCCATGACCAGCGTTTGTGCGGCGAGAATAATGAAGATTGGTAATGCCAGTGCAGCCAGATCCCACAACTTGAGTGACATCAGCGCGATTGCCAGAAACAGCGACAAACTGACATTTCCCAGTACAGAAACTTCGCGCTCAAACACTTGATATAAACCAAGCGCTGAAAGTCCGTTACGCAAAAGCACGCCCACGAACAATACGCAAACGAATGTCGGCAACTCAAATGCAGTTTCGCGGAGCGCGCCATTCAAGAGATTACCTGCCAACAAGCTGACAGCAATCAACGCGAGTGTCTCGATAAACGAAAATGGCGTGATCGAGCGTTCTTTATTCGGCTGCTCAAAGCCCTTTGGTAGCCGTGGCTTATCTTTAGAACAGCCGGGGACTTGTGTGCGCTTGATCAGCAGTCGAGCGACCGGCCCGCCAATCAAACCGCCCAGCACCAAGCCAAACGTGGCAGAAGCCATGGCAAGCTCGGAGGCGGAGGCCAGACCGTACTTTTCACTGAACGTCGCACCCCAGGCAGCGCCCGTGCCGTGACCACCTGCCAACGTCACCGAGCCTGTCAGCAGCCCCATCAGAGGGTCGAGCCCCAATGCCGTTGCAAGCCCGATGCCCATGGCATTCTGAACCACCAACAGACCGGTGACCGCTAATACAAACACCCCCACCACGCGTCCACCTTTCTTCAGGCTGGCGAAGTCTGCACTCAACCCAATGGTGGCGAAAAAAGCCAGCATCAAGGGTGTTTGTAGCGAGGTGTCAAAACGCACTTCAATATCGAACAATCGTAAAACCAATAGAACCAGGGCAACCATAAGGCCGCCCGCGACAGGCTCAGGGATATTGTAAGCACGTAAAAAACCGACACGCGTGACAAGTCCGCGACCCAGTAAGAGTACTAAGGACGCAGCGACGAGCGTTCCATAAAAATCGAGCTGTAACATTGAGATAATCTTGAATGATTCATTCAGGGGCGAACTGTTTACCTGGACACGCCTCTTGAACAGGTTGATTTTCATCAACGCTGACTGTTTTGATTTCAGTATCCGTCAATGGTCTGAATATATCGAAATATTTCTAATAAATATTACTTGGTGGCAACTTTAACAACCGCCCAGCCTCATTGCCAAGGATATAGACTGCAATGCGGATTTACAGTTGTGACCAAAGGTGTAGACATGTAATCGAAGTTGCCTGATGAAATATTTGATAACAAAAAATGCCCCGACAAGTCGGGGCATTTATTAATTGCAGTGCCTGGTTTACTTAATCAAGCGCCATGTGAACGGATACCGATAAGGAAACCCCTCATTGGCCTTCACGCCCGCGATGATCGTCAGCACCAGAGCGCCAATGGCAATCAGGCCAAAGAGGAAGAACCCGATGATCACCACCATCAGCAGGAAGCAAATGGCAGAAGCAATGGCGACGGTAATCTGAAAGTTCAGCGCCTCTTTACCCTGCGCATCGACGAACGGGTCCATCTCGCGCTTCATCTGCCAGAGAATCAACGGGCCGATCAGCGTGCCGAACGGAATCCAGATCCCCAGCAAGGCGGACAAGTGGCAAAACATCGCCCACTGCCGAACTTCTTTGCTCGGCGTGGGAAGCAGCTGTTGCTCGTCACTCATAACGTCCTCCTTGCGTGGAACAATCCGGTCAGTCCGCCAGTGCAGCCTTTTGCAGATCGAAAATCTCGTTCATGCCTTTCTTGGCCAGTTCCAGCATGGCGTTCAGCTCTTCAGGCTGGAACGGCGCGCCTTCGGCAGTGCCCTGAACCTCGATGAAACCGCCCGTGCTGGTCATCACCACGTTGAGGTCAGTCTCGGCAGCCGAGTCTTCCAGGTAGTCGAGGTCGAGTACCGGCTCGCCCTGGTACATGCCAACCGATACCGCACCGATCATTTGCTTGAGCGGGTCGCCGCCTTTCAGGCCGCCACGCTTCTTGATCACTTTCAAGGCGTCGACCAGCGCAACCATGGCGCCGGTGATGGACGCAGTGCGGGTGCCACCGTCAGCCTGGATCACGTCGCAGTCGACGTACAGGGTCACGTCGCCCAGCTTGGACATATCCAGTGCAGCGCGCAGGGAGCGGCCGATCAGGCGCTGGATTTCCAGGGTGCGGCCGCCCTGCTTGCCACGGCTCGCTTCACGCTGGTTACGCTCACCGGTGGCGCGCGGCAGCATGCCGTACTCGGCAGTCAACCAGCCCTGGCCTTGGCCCTTGAGGAAGCGTGGTACGCCGTTTTCGACGCTGACGGTGCAGATGACTTTGGTATCACCGAACTCGACCAGTACAGATCCCTCGGCGTGTTTGGTGTAGTTGCGGGTAATGCGGATCGAGCGGAGCTGATCGGCAGCGCGACCACTTGGACGTTTCATAAGGGATACCTGTACGGGGACGGAAAACTGCGGAGCATTATAGAGCTGCCAGCCACGCGTGGGCACTTCTAAAAAAATCCTCGGACGAGCGAAGGCTCTGAACGGCCCGCGCCCGACGACCTGCAGCCGTTTGTCACACCGTGTGTTTGGGCGCATTGGCGCCACTGCGCTACAATCCTGCGCCTTTGCTGCCAGTCGGCTTTAATTCATTGATATCGGATTGGCGGAGCCTCGGTTCCGCGCCGATCTGCATTGCGAGGTACCTCCATGGTGCACAGCATGACCGCCTTCGCCCGCGTCGAGAAAGCCGGCGTCCAGGGCACCCTGAGCTGGGAGCTGCGCTCGGTCAACAGCCGCTACCTGGAACCGCACCTGCGCCTGCCGGACTCCTTTCGCGACCTCGAAGGCGCCGTTCGTGAAGCCCTGCGCCAGGGCGTATCGCGGGGCAAGCTCGAATGCACCCTGCGCTTCACCGAAGAGAACACCGGCAAAGCGTTGCAGGTTGACCAGGCGCGCGCTGCGCAATTGGTTGCCGCCGCAGAGACAATCGCTAGCCTGATCAAGAATCCAGCCGCGCTGAACCCGCTCGAAGTCCTGGCCTGGCCCGGCGTGCTGGTGGGTGATGCCACCGACCCGCAAGCCTTGAATGCCGAGGCACTGGCCCTGTTCAACCAAGGCCTGAAAGAACTCAAGGCCGGCCGCGAGCGCGAAGGCGCGGAGCTGGCCCGGTTGATCAACGAGCGCCTGACGTCCATTGAAGAGGACGTGGTGACCCTGCGCGAACTGGTTCCGCAAATGCTCGCCACCCAGCGCCAGAAAGTGCTCGACCGTTTCGCCGACATGAAGGCCGAGATGGACCCGCAGCGCCTGGAGCAGGAAATGGTCATGCTCGCGCAAAAAAGCGACGTCGCCGAAGAACTGGATCGCCTGAGCACACACATCATCGAAGTTCGCAGGGTACTCAAATCCGGCGGCGCTGCCGGGCGGCGCCTGGACTTCCTGATGCAGGAACTCAACCGCGAAGCCAACACACTGGGCTCCAAAGCCTTCGACCCGCGCAGCACCCAGGCTGCGGTCAACCTCAAAGTGTTGATCGAGCAGATGCGCGAACAAGTGCAGAATATTGAGTAAGGCAACCCTGACATGACCCACAGCACCGGCACCCTGTACATCATCTCCGCTCCCTCGGGCGCGGGCAAAAGCAGCCTCGTCAAGGCTCTGACCGACGCCAATCCAGAGATCCGCGTCTCGGTTTCCCACACCACCCGCGCCATGCGCCCGGGCGAAGTGGACGGCGTGAACTACAACTTCGTCGCCCGCGAACAGTTCGTGAAGATGATCGAACACGGGGATTTTCTCGAGCGCGCCGAAGTGTTCGGCAACCTCTACGGCACCTCGCAAAGCCATTTGCAGCAGACTCTGGACGAAGGTCACGACCTGATTCTGGAGATCGACTGGCAGGGCGCCGAGCAGGTTCGCAAGCTGATGCCGCAGGCCCGTTCGATCTTCATTCTGCCGCCATCGCTTGAAGCCCTGCATCAGCGCCTGACCAATCGCGGCCAGGACAGCGACGAAATCATCGATGGCCGGATGCGCGAAGCGGTCAGCGAAATGAGCCACTATGTCGACTACGACTACCTGATCATCAACGACGATTTCGCTCACGCACTGCACGATTTGAAGGCGATTTTCCGTGCCAATCAGCTGATTCAGAAGCGTCAGCAGCAGCGCCACGGTAAATTGCTGGCTGAATTGCTCGGTTAAAGAGCACTTCCCAAAACAGCTGCAAGGGCTTTACATTGGCACTTGCAGCGCGTTGAAGGGCTTGATCAAAAAATCAGCGCTTCCCTAATCGCTGGTGATTTTTTAAACTGTTGAGTCCGCTCGCCCATCCGGGCAGCGCGCATATTGCATTTGCTACGAGGAAGACCATGGCCCGCGTAACCGTTGAAGACTGCCTAGAACACGTGGATAACCGCTTTGAGCTGGTCATGCTCTCTACCAAGCGTGCCCGTCAACTGGCCACCGGCGGCAAAGAGCCGAAAGTAGCATGGGAAAACGACAAGCCTACCGTCGTTGCCCTGCGTGAAATCGCTGAAGGCCTGATCGACTACGCAGCTATCGCTGAAGCCGAAATCGTTGAAGATGAACCGCTTTTTGCTGCATTCGAGGACGAGTCCAACGAGGCCGTCTAAGCCTATGCCTGGTCGACGTAGCACGGCGCGGGATCACAGCTTACGGCAGGAGACATTATGCCGAGCATAGACGCCCTCGCCGATCGCTTATCGACCTACCTCGGCAAAGACCAGGTCAACCTGGTCCGCCGAGCGTATTTCTACGCCGAACAAGCCCACGACGGTCAACGCCGCCGTAGCGGTGAGGCGTACGTCACGCATCCTCTTGCCGTGGCCAATATTCTTGCCGACATGCATATGGACCATCAGAGTTTGATGGCGGCCATGCTGCATGACGTGATCGAAGACACCGGTATTGCCAAGGAAGCGCTGCAAGCGCAGTTTGGCGAAACCGTGGCCGAACTGGTCGATGGGGTCAGCAAACTGACCCAGATGAACTTCGAGACCAAGGCCGAAGCCCAAGCCGAAAACTTCCAGAAAATGGCCATGGCCATGGCGCGCGACATCCGCGTGATCCTGGTCAAACTGGCCGACCGCCTGCACAACATGCGCACGCTGGAAGTGCTGTCCGGCGAAAAACGCCGGCGCATCGCCAAGGAAACCCTGGAAATCTATGCGCCCATCGCCAACCGGCTGGGCATGCACGCCATCCGCATAGAATTCGAAGACCTTGGCTTCAAGGCCATGCACCCGATGCGTTCCGCGCGGATCTACCAGGCCGTCAAACGCGCCCGGGGCAACCGCAAGGAAATCGTCAACAAGATCGAAGAATCCCTCAGCCACTGCCTGGCCATCGACGGCATTCAGGGCGAGGTCAGCGGTCGCCAGAAACACCTCTACGGCATCTACAAGAAAATGCGCGGCAAGCGCCGGGCCTTCAACGAGATCATGGACGTCTATGCGTTCCGGATCATCGTCGACAAGGTCGACACCTGCTACCGCGTGCTAGGCGCTGTACATAATTTGTACAAACCGTTGCCGGGGCGCTTCAAGGATTACATCGCGATCCCCAAGGCCAACGGCTATCAATCGCTGCACACCACGCTGTTCGGCATGCACGGCGTACCGATCGAGATCCAGATCCGCACCCGTGAAATGGAAGAGATGGCCAACAACGGCATCGCCGCTCATTGGCTGTACAAATCCAGCGGCGACGAGCAGCCGAAGGGCACTCATGCCCGCGCCCGCCAGTGGGTCAAAGGCGTGCTGGAAATGCAGCAACGCGCTGGCAACTCGCTGGAATTCATCGAAAGCGTGAAGATCGACCTGTTCCCGGACGAGGTCTACGTGTTCACACCCAAAGGCCGGATCATGGAGCTGCCCAAGGGCTCCACGGCGGTCGACTTCGCTTACGCGGTGCACACCGACGTCGGCAACAGCTGCATTGCCTGCCGGATCAACCGTCGCCTCGCGCCGCTGTCCGAACCGCTGCAAAGCGGCTCCACGGTCGAGATCGTCAGCGCTCCCGGCGCCCGGCCGAACCCGGCGTGGCTCAACTTCGTGGTCACCGGCAAGGCACGTACGCACATCCGCCATGCCCTGAAACTGCAACGCCGCTCCGAATCCATCAGCCTGGGCGAACGCCTGCTGAACAAAGTCCTCAACGGCTTTGACAGCTCGCTGGAAAAAATCCCGGCCGAACGGGTCAAGGCGATGCTGGTCGAGTACCGCCTCGAACTGATCGAAGACTTGCTGGAAGACATCGGCCTGGGTAACCGCATGGCCTATGTCGTGGCTCGTCGACTGCTGGGCGAAGGCGAACAGTTGCCAAGCCCGGAAGGCCCGCTGGCGATTCGCGGCACCGAAGGTCTGGTGCTCAGCTACGCCAAGTGCTGCACGCCGATCCCGGGCGACCCGATTGTCGGCCACCTGTCTGCGGGCAAAGGCATGGTCGTGCACCTGGACAACTGCCGCAACATCAGCGAAATCCGCCACAACCCGGAAAAATGCATCCAGCTCTCGTGGGCCAAGGATGTCACCGGCGAATTCAACGTCGAACTGCGCGTCGAGCTGGAACACCAGCGCGGCCTGATCGCCCTGCTGGCCAGCAGCGTCAACGCGGCCGACGGCAATATCGAGAAAATCAGCATGGATGAACGCGATGGTCGCATCAGCGTGGTCCAGTTGGTGGTCAGCGTGCACGACCGCGTGCACCTGGCCCGTGTGATCAAGAAACTGCGTGCACTGACCGGGGTGATTCGCATCACCCGCATGCGCGCCTAAGCCCGTCCTTACAAGGAGTCCTAAATGACCAAGACTGTTATCACCAGCGACAAGGCCCCGGCCGCCATCGGTACTTATTCCCAGGCGATCAAGGCTGGCAACACCGTTTACATGTCGGGTCAGATTCCTCTGGACCCAAAAACCATGGAACTGGTTGAAGGCTTCGAAGCCCAGACCGTTCAGGTCTTCGAGAACCTCAAAGCCGTGGCTGAAGCCGCCGGCGGTTCGTTCAAAGACATCGTCAAACTGAACATCTTCCTCACCGACCTGAGCCACTTCGCCAAGGTCAACGAGATCATGGGCAAGTACTTCGATCAGCCTTACCCAGCCCGTGCCGCCATCGGCGTAGCAGCCCTGCCAAAGGGTTCGCAGGTTGAAATGGATGCCATCCTGGTCATCGAGTAATGCGTGCGGCGCAGCCTCAGGCTGCGCCAACGGCTCTGCTGTAAAGAAAGCTTGAAAGGATTCCACCCATGCGCAAAGCGCTTGCTCTCTCGCTGCTCGCCCTGTTCTTGGGCGGATGTGCCAGCGACCCTGCCGACCGTGATATCAGCGGCACCTGGATCAACCAGGTGGCGATTGACGCTGCATCCAAAGGTGTTCCCCTGCGCGAAGCGCTCCAGGCTTATGGCCCGAACCTGGAATGGGACGTCAACACCAAGGCCGGTCAGGCCCGTTACACCAATGGCTTTGAAAATGTCGAAGGCAAGCTGCTGGGCGAACAGTCCGGTGCCTGGAAAGTCGACTTCTATGGCAGCTCCGCCAGCGAACTCAAGCGTGACGGCAAACAACTGAGCCAGGCCGCCAGCGACAACGAGCCGGAGCAAGTCTTCGACCGTGCGCTGATCCCGGTGCCGGATGGCGCGCCGCTGGGAGCCAGCTTCGAGCGGGCACTGTATGCCGCTTATCTGGGCGGCAGCTGGAAAGTCGTCAGCGGCCCCGGCGAAGGCGGCACGGTGCAATTCCAGGCCGACGGCCAGGTGACCGGTTTGCCGGGCAGCGATCGCTACGCGTTGTGCCTGGCGGGCGATTGCGCCTCCATGAGCGGCGGCAACGACAACATGTGGCTGCAACTCAATGGCCAAGGCAATGCCTGGATCTTTGCGCGCAAGGGTAAAGAACTGGAAATCTTCCAGACCGTAAACACCGCCCAAGCGGACGAGATGCCTTCGTTCACGCCGGGTGACCGCAAGTGGTTGCTGGAAAAGCAGTGACCCATTGAAAAGATCGCAGCCTTCGGCAGTTCCTGCAGGTGTATGCATGACCCTGTAGAAGCTGCCGAAGGCCGCGATCTTTTGCTTTCAGCTCCCTTCGAGAATCGCCGCATAACCTTCACGAAAGCTCGGATACTTCGGCGTCCAGCCCAACGCTTTCGCCCGCGCATTACTGCAACGCTTGCTGCCCGTGCGGCGCACGCTGGCGTCATCGGCCCAGTCTGTCACGCCCAGATACTCGCGCAACCAACCCACCACATCGGCCAACGCGGCTGGCGCGTCATCCACACCGATGTAGATATCCTCCAGCTTCACCCCGCGCCGATCCGCTTCAAGCAGGCATGCCATCAACCCTGCTGCATCATCAGCATGAATCCGGTTGGCGTACAGAGGAGGATCGACCGCCACGCGATACCCGCGACGCACCTGGGTCAGCAACCATTCGCGGCCAGGCCCGTAAATACCGGTCAGCCGCACAATGCTGGCGGGAATGCCGCTGTTGAGGGCGATCTGTTCGGCTTCCAGCATAACGCGTCCTGAGTAGCTGGACGCCACAGCTGGCGAAGTCTCATCAACCCACTCGCCCTCTTGCTGGCCGTAAACGCTGCTGCTGGACACGAACAGCACGCGATTAGGCACCTGGCCATAATCGCCCAGCCACTCCAGCACATGCTGCAAACCCTGAATGTAAGCGGCTCGGTAGCCGTCTTCATCGTGATCGGTGGCGGCGGCGCAGTACACCAGGTAATCCACCGCACCGATCGGCCAGGTCGGCGGGCACTCCTTGTTGAACAAGTCACCGGCCACGCCAATGACGCCCTTGGGCAGGCGTGAAACGTCGCGCCGCAAGCCGTGGACCTCCCAGCCCGAAGCCAACAATTGCGTGGCCAGGCGGCTGCCAACATCACCGCAACCGGCGATCAAAACAGAAGGCGCGGACATCAGAAAACTCCCCTTGGAAACGGACAGACTAGCGCCGGCAATGGACGAGCGGCTAGCAATGCAGGAAAAAAAGATACTCTATTACTTTTGTTAACAAGAATTACTTGCAATAATACGTGCCACTTTTGTTCTCGGCCTTTCGAGGCCTGGAAGAACATCACCCGTTTTTTTCTCTCAGGTCCGGCCAGCATGACACGCAATCAATTCCCCGCTTCGCCAACCAAACGACCTCGCGCCTGGAGCGCAGTGGCCGCCCTGCTGCTCAGCCTCATGCTGGCACCGATCAGCGCCTTCGCTGACGCCCAAGCGCCAGCCACCCCGGCCGCCGCCGCTGCGCCAGCCGACCACGCTGCTCCGGCAGTGGCCCCGGCTGCGACCGATCCGGCCCAGGCCGTACCGGCAGACGCACTCGGTGAAGACGCTCCTGAAGTCCTCGAAGCCGATAATACACTGGGCATGGCCCATGACTTGTCGCCGTGGGGCATGTATCAGAACGCCGACATCATCGTAAAAGCCGTCATGATCGGCCTGGCCATCGCCTCGATCATCACCTGGACCATCTGGATCGCCAAGGGCTTCGAGCTGATGGGCGCCAAGCGTCGTCTGCGTACCGAAATCGTCCACCTGAAAAAAGCCGCCACGCTTAAAGAAGCCAGTGCCTCGGCGACCAAGCCTGGCACCCTCGCCAATCTGCTGGTCCACGACGCCCTGGAAGAAATGCATTTGTCGGCCAGCGCCCGCGAGAAAGAAGGCATCAAGGAGCGCGTGGCTTTCCGTCTTGAGCGCCTGGTAGCAGCTTGTGGTCGCAACATGAGCAGCGGCACCGGCGTACTCGCCACCATCGGTTCGACTGCGC
This sequence comes from Pseudomonas azerbaijanoccidentalis, assembly GCF_019145495.1. GTDB lineage: Bacteria > Pseudomonadota > Gammaproteobacteria > Pseudomonadales > Pseudomonadaceae > Aquipseudomonas > Aquipseudomonas azerbaijanoccidentalis. The sequence goes on from NZ_JAHSTU010000004.1 coordinate 472,767, forward strand.
CGTTCGTTGGTCTGTTCGGCACCGTATGGGGCATCATGAACAGCTTCATCGGCATCGCCAAAACCCAGACCACCAACCTCGCCGTTGTGGCACCCGGCATTGCCGAAGCCCTGCTGGCCACTGCACTGGGTCTGGTCGCGGCGATTCCTGCGGTCGTGATCTATAACGTGTTCGCCCGCTCCATCACCGGTTACAAGGCGCAGGTTGCCGACGCGTCGGCAGAAGTCCTGCTGCTGGTCAGCCGCGACCTCGATCACCAGCCTGAGCGCAGCTCGCAACCGCACATGGTGAAAGTGGGGTAATCGGCCATGGGCCTGCATTTGAAAGAAGGCGCAGACGACGATCTGGCCGAGAACCACGAAATCAACGTTACGCCGTTCATCGACGTAATGCTGGTGCTGTTGATCATCTTCATGGTGGCAGCTCCGCTGGCCACCGTGGACATCAAGGTTGACCTGCCCGCCTCCACCGCCAAACCGGCACCGCGGCCAGAGAAACCGGTGTTCCTCAGCGTCAAGGCTGACCAACGCCTGTTCCTTGGCGAAGACGAAGTGAAAGCCGAAGCACTTGGCGCCACACTCGACGCCAAGACCCAAGGCAAAAAAGACACGACGATCTTCTTCCAGGCTGATAAAGGCGTGAATTACGGCGACCTGATGAGCGTGATGGACAACCTGCGCTCAGCCGGTTACCTGAAGGTCGGCCTGGTCGGACTCGAGACGGCAGTCAAGAAATGATCACAACGCGCCAAAAGCTGACGCGTTATAGCGGGAGCCTGGCCGTGGTGCTGGGCGTCCATGCGCTGGCCATTGTGCTGGCGCTGAACTGGACGTCACGCCCACCCATCGAGCTGCCGCCACAAGCGATGATGGTCGAGCTGGCGCCGGTTCCGGCCCCGCCACCGCCGGCACCGCCGAAGGTCATAACGCCGCCACAGCCACCGGCACCGGTGGAAGAACTGCCTATACCGAAGCTGGCCGAAGCGCCGAAAGCCGAGATTGCGGTGCCCAAGCCGAAGCCACCCAAGCCAAAGCCGAAACCGCCCAAGCCGGTAGAGAAAAAGCCTGAGCCGCCGAAGGAAAAACCGTCCGAGGAAAAACCGAGCGACACGCAACCGACCCAGGCTCCGACGGAGAAATCCGCTCAGCCCGCGCCAGGCCCTTCGCCTGCCCAAGTAGCCGCCAAGGCCAGTTGGGAAGGTACGCTGCTCGCGCATTTGGCCAAGTACAAAAAGTACCCGGCCAGCGCGCAATCGCGGGGCAAGGAAGGCTTGAACCGTCTGCGCTTTGTCGTGGATGCCGAAGGCAATGTGTTGTCTTTCGAACTGGTGGGCCGCTCCGGCAACGCTGATCTCGACCGGGCTACCCTGGACATGATCCGCCGCGCCCAGCCGCTGCCCAAGCCACCGGCCGACATGCTGAACAACGGCTCTATCGAAATCGTTGCACCGTTTGTTTACTCGCTGGAAAAACGCCGCCGCTAAAATGTGGGAGCTCGCTCCCACAGCAGTTCTTGCCAGCAGGAACGTCGCGCTCCAAACCAAAAAGGCACCGAAAGGTGCCTTTTGCATATCTGGAAACGGCAAACACGCATTGCCCGGTGTCACTCAACACATACTGTCTGATAACGTGCGTCTATCGATTGCAGCCGGTATGCTTGGCCCGCAACTTCATGGACGCTTGCTATGACTCTTACAGAATTACGCTACATCGTTACCCTCGCCCAAGAGCAGCACTTCGGCCACGCGGCCGAGCGTTGCCACGTCAGTCAACCGACCCTGTCGGTGGGCGTGAAAAAGCTTGAAGACGAACTCGGTGTGCTGATTTTCGAGCGCAGCAAAAGCGCCGTGCGCCTGACCCCCGTTGGCGAAGGCATCGTGGCCCAGGCGCAAAAGGTTCTGGAACAGGCCCAAGGCATTCGCGAGCTGGCACAAGCCGGCAAGAACCAGCTGACCGCGCCACTGAAAGTCGGTGCGATCTACACCGTCGGCCCGTACCTGTTCCCGCACCTGATTCCGCAACTGCACCGGGTTGCCCCGCAGATGCCGTTGTACATCGAAGAAAACTTCACCCACGTACTGCGCGACAAACTGCGCAACGGCGAGCTCGACGCGATCATCATCGCCCTGCCGTTCAGCGAAGCCGACGTGCTGACTCTGCAGCTCTACGACGAGCCTTTCTACGTCCTGATGCCGGCTCAGCACCCGTGGACGCAAAAGGAATCCATCGACGCCAGCCTGCTCAACGACAAGAGCCTGCTGCTGCTCGGTGAAGGCCACTGTTTCCGCGATCAAGTGCTGGAAGCCTGCCCGACCCTGACCAAAGGCAACGACGGCGCCAAGCACACCACGGTTGAATCCAGCTCTCTGGAAACCATACGCCACATGGTCGCCTCGGGCCTTGGGATTTCGATCCTGCCGCTGTCGGCGGTCGATAGCCATCACTACGCCCCCGGCGTGATCGAGGTTCGCCCGCTCTCGGCACCGGTTCCTTTCCGAACTGTAGCCATTGCCTGGCGCGCGAGTTTCCCGCGTCCGAAGGCCATCGAGATCCTCGCGGACTCCATTCGCCTGTGCTCGGTGGCTAAGCCCGCCGCACCGGTAACGGCCGGTTAAGCCAACGCCATGACTGAGTTGTCGCAAGTGTCGGTGACGGCACTCAAGGGTGTCGGCGAAGCCATGGCCGAGAAGCTGGCCAAGGTCGGCCTGGAGAATCTTCAGGACGTGCTGTTTCACCTGCCGTTGCGCTATCAGGATCGCACCCGCGTAGTGCCGATTGGTGCGCTGCGCCCGGGGCAGGACGCCGTGGTCGAAGGCACCGTCAGCGGTGCCGACGTGGTCATGGGCCGTCGTCGTAGCCTGGTGGTGCGCCTGCAGGACGGCACCGGCGGGCTCAGCCTGCGCTTCTACCATTTCAGCAACGCGCAGAAAGAAGGCCTTAAACGCGGCACGCGGGTCCGCTGCTACGGCGAAGCGCGGCCCGGTGCCTCGGGGCTGGAAATCTACCACCCGGAATACCGCGCCATCACCGGCGACGAGCCGCCGCCCGTGGATGAAACCCTGACCCCGGTGTACCCGCTCACCGAAGGCCTGACGCAGCAGCGCTTGCGCCAACTGTGCATGCAAACCCTGACCTTGCTCGGCCCCAGCAGCCTCCCCGACTGGCTTCCCAAGGAACTGGCGCGCGATTACCAACTGGCGCCGCTGGCCGATGCGATCCGCTACCTGCACAACCCGCCAGCCGATGCCGATGTCGACGAGCTCGCACTCGGTCATCACTGGGCGCAACACCGCTTGGCTTTCGAAGAGCTTCTGACCCATCAACTGTCCCAGCAGCGCCTGCGCGAAAGCATGCGTTCGCTGCGCGCGCCAGCGATGCCGAAAGCCACAAAACTGCCGGCCAAATACCTGGCCAATCTTGGCTTCAACCCCACCGGTGCGCAGCAACGGGTCGGCAATGAAATTGCCTACGACCTCAGCCAGCACGAGCCGATGCTACGGCTGATTCAGGGCGACGTGGGCGCGGGTAAAACCGTGGTCGCCGCCCTCGCCGCACTTCAGGCATTGGAGGCGGGTTATCAGGTCGCGCTGATGGCGCCCACCGAGATTCTTGCCGAGCAGCACTTCATCACGTTCAAGCGCTGGCTCGAACCGCTGGGCATCGAAGTCGCGTGGCTGGCCGGCAAGCTCAAGGGCAAAAACCGCGTGGCCGCGCTGGAACAAATCGCCGGCGGCGCGCCGATGGTGGTTGGCACCCACGCCCTGTTCCAGGACGAAGTACAGTTCAAGAACCTGGCGCTGGTGATCATCGACGAACAACACCGCTTCGGCGTGCAGCAGCGATTAGCGCTGCGGCAGAAAGGCGTCGGCGGGCGCATGTGCCCGCACCAATTGATCATGACCGCCACGCCAATCCCGCGCACGCTGGCCATGAGCGCTTACGCTGATCTCGACACCTCGATCCTCGACGAGTTGCCACCCGGCCGAACCCCGGTCAACACCGTATTGATCACCGACACCCGACGTGTCGAAGTCATCGAACGAGTGCGCAGCGCCTGCGCCGAAGGGCGTCAGGCCTACTGGGTGTGCACGCTGATTGAAGAGTCCGAAGAGCTGACCTGCCAAGCGGCGGAAACCACCTATGAAGACCTCACCGCCGCCCTCGGCGAATTGAAAGTCGGCTTGATCCACGGCCGCATGAAGCCTGTGGAAAAAGCCGCGGTGATGGCCGAGTTCAAGGCCGGCAACCTGCAACTGCTGGTGGCCACCACGGTGATCGAAGTCGGTGTGGACGTACCCAACGCCAGCCTGATGATCATCGAAAACCCCGAGCGCCTGGGCCTCGCACAACTGCACCAGTTGCGCGGTCGCGTCGGTCGCGGCAGCGCCGCCAGCCACTGCGTGTTGCTTTACCATCCGCCGCTGTCACAGATCGGTCGCCAGCGCCTGGGCATCATGCGTGAAACCAACGATGGCTTTGTCATCGCCGAAAAAGACCTCGAACTGCGCGGCCCCGGCGAAATGCTCGGCACGCGGCAGACTGGTCTGCTTCAGTTCAAGGTCGCCGACCTGATGCGCGATGCCGATTTACTGCCCGCGGTGCGCGATGCCGCGCAAGCCTTGCTCGAACGCTGGCCCGACCACGTCAGCCCGCTACTCGACCGCTGGTTGCGCCATGGGCAGCAATACGGCCAAGTGTGAGCACGGTCGCAGTTTCTATCAGCTCGTTCCTACAGAGCTGGTTATACTCCTGCAATTGTTTTGAAACGGATACAGACCATGACCGACGCAGCCCTCGCTCCCGAACCCCCGCACGCTCCGTCGGCTATACGGATGTTGCTGGGCAAACTGGGCATCGCCTACGAAGAGGTCCTGGATCATCACGGCGTGAATCCGGCGCGCAAGGTGCAAGCCGTCCTGCTCGATGATGCCGTTGGCGCGTTGATGGTGCTGTTTCCGCAGAGCCAATTGCTCGACCTCAACCGCCTCACTGAACTCACCGGTCGCCGCCTCACAGCCGTATCGACTGAGCGCCTGGAAAAGATGCTCGGCAAACACAATCTGAGCCTACTGCCAGGCCTGCCATTGCTCACCACCTCGCCCTGCCTGTACGAAGAAAGCCTGCTGCGCGAACCGAGTGTGCTGGTCAACTCGGGCGAGCCGGGCGTGTTGCTGGAGATCACCAGCGAAGCATTCAAATCGATGCTCAGCAAGGCCAGCGCCGCCAACTTCGGTGAAGCGCTGACCAGCATCCGCCCGAACCTCGACCGCCCCGACGATGACCGCGAGGAAATCACCCAGGCCGTTCAAGCGTTCACCGCGCGACGCATCCAGCAACGGCTGGAAGCAACCATCGAAATTCCGCCCTTGGCCGAAACTGCGCAGAAAATCATCAAACTGCGCGTGGACCCCAACGCAACCATCGACGACATCACCGGCGTGGTCGAAACCGACCCGGCACTGGCCGCACAGGTCGTGAGCTGGGCGGCATCGCCGTACTACGCCTCGCCGGGAAAAATTCGTTCGGTAGAAGATGCCATCGTCCGGGTACTGGGTTTCGACCTGGTGATCAACCTGGCGCTGGGCCTGGCCTTGGGCAAAACCCTGAGCCTGCCCAAAGACCAGCCGCAACACAGCACGCCGTACTGGCAGCAATCGATCTACACCGCTGCCGTCATCGAAGGCCTGACCCGCGCCATGCCGCGCACCCAGCGCCCCGAAGCCGGCCTGACCTACCTGGCCGGCCTGCTGCACAACTTCGGCTACCTGCTGCTGGCCCACGTGTTCCCGCCGCACTTCTCGCTGATCTGCCGCCACCTGGAGGTCAACCCGCACCTGTGCCACAGCTACATCGAGCAACACCTGTTAGGCATCAGCCGCGAACAGATCGGCTCGTGGCTGATGCGCTACTGGGACATGCCTGAAGAGCTGGCCACCGCGCTGCGCTTCCAGCACGACCCGGCCTATGACGGCGCCTACGCCGAGTACCCGAACCTGGTGTGCCTGTCGGTGCGCCTGCTGCGTAGCCGTGGCATCGGCTCCGGCCCCGACGAAGACATCCCCGACGCCTTGCTCGAACGCCTCGGCCTGAGCCGCGAAAAAGCCAACGACGTCGTCAGCAAAGTACTGGAAGCCGAAGTGCTGCTGCGCGAACTGGCTTCGCAATTCTCCCAGGCATAAATAAGCCCGCTCCCACCGGATCATCTCAATCCTGTGGGAGCGAGCCTGCTCGCGAAGCAGCCACCTCGGTCTGACAAAGAACAAGCGCACTGCTATGATTTGACTGCAAACCGAGGGCTTTTACGATGACCCAAACAGCTGCTGTCAGTGTTGCAAGCCAAGTCCGCAAACTGGCTAAAGACCACCATATCACTGCCGATCCTGATGGCATGAGCCGCATGGCCGTGACCATCACTCGAATGGCCGGCGATATCGTTGAGTTGGATGGCATTGAACAGCTGCTCGTCAATCTGAAGAAAAAAGGCGTTCTGAGCAAAACCGAGACGCTTGCACTTCAAGGACGCTATCTTCAGGAAAGGCGCGCACAGAAACGTAGCGCATGACTTTTGATCCGTTCGGTGACTTCGAAACAGCGGGTTACCTGCAAAACTCGCCAATCCCCGACACACCCTCTTTGAACACCCGAACGCCATCAAAATATCTGTCGACTATGCACTTGAGTTGGCGGCAAACAAACAACGTTTCAGAGACCACCCCGGCGAGGTGATGGGCCAACTGGCGTTTGCACACCCCTTTCTGGACGGCAACGGACGCACCATCCTTTTGGTCTTCATGGAGCTTTGCTACCGCGCCAGGTTCGCCATTGACTGGTCAAAAACCGGCAAAGACGGCTACTTGCGGGCACTGAGCGAAGAAATCAGAGAGCCCCGCGAGAGGCATCTCGATACCTACCTGAAACCGTTCATAGTCGATATATCCAGCCGTGACGAGTGGCCAGAGACCATCAGCGGCATCAAAGGCCTCGATGGCCTGGACAAGGAAGGCATCACCTACGAAAGCCTGGACAACCCTGACGTCCAGCAGATTTACAGGACTTACAGAACCAAACTTCATGACACACGGGAGGCTTCTGACTCGGATGACTGAGGCGACGTGTTTCAGGCGCACCGCATCCGCCTGGCTAGCGACAACTGCGTCCTCGGACGCAGCCTCGCAGGCTCGACAGCTGCTATGTGGTAGGGCGAGAGCCCGGGGGCTATTGGGCGGAAAACTTCAGCACGACGCTCTGGGTATAGGTTTTGCCCGGGTCCAGTCGCGTTGAAGGGAAGTTCGGCTGGTTCGGCGAATCCGGGTAATGCTGAGTCTCCAGCGTGAACGCGCCCCAATGCGGGTAAATCTTGCCGGCCTTGCCCTTGACCGTGCCGTCGAGGAAGTTGCCGGTGTAGAACTGCACGCCCGGTTCACTGGTGTAGAGCTGCAAGCGGCGGCCCGATTGCGGGTCGCTGACATCAGCGGCGAGCTTGCTCACGTCGCCCTTGGCGTCGAGCACCCAGTTGAAGTCAAAACCGCCGTGTTTCGGTTCAGCGAATTTCAGCTGCGGGTGATCAGCCTTGATATTTTTGCCGATGGCGGTGGGCTGGGTGAAGTCCATCGGTGTGTTGGCGACCGGTGCCAGTTCACCGGTGGGGATCAACGTGGCATTAACCGGCGTGTACTGCGACGCGTACAGGGTGGCGACCTGTTTCAGCACATCACCATTACCGGCGCCGGCGAGGTTGAAATAGCTGTGGTTGGTCAGGTTCAGCACCGTCGGTTTATCGGTCGTTGCCTTGTAGTCGATCCGCAGTTCGTTGTTCTCGGTCAGGCTGTACGTGACCTCGGTTTTCAGGTTGCCGGGAAAGCCCATTTCACCGTCCACTGACAGGTAAGTCAGGGTCACGCCGACCGAATCCTTGCTTTTAGTCGGTTGCGCTTTCCACACGCGTTTGTCGAAACCCAGCGGTCCGCCGTGCAGCGAGTTCGGGCCGTCGTTTTTCGGCACTTGATAGTGTCTTCCGTCCAGTTCAAATGCGCCGTTGGCCAAGCGATTGCCGTAGCGGCCGATGGTCGCGCCAAAGTACGCGGTACCACTTTGATAACCCTGAACGTCATCGAAGCCGAGCACGATATCTTCGGCCTTGCCGTCCTTTCCCGGGACCTTCAATGACTGCAGAACCCCGCCATAGGTAATGACTGTGGCTTGCAGGCCTTGGCTGTTGCGCAATATATATTGTTCGACGGGCGTGCCGTCATTGGTCTTGCCGAACGCTTTGTGTTCGGCAGACAGGCCGGCAGCCTGGGCGGAGAGAGTGGCGATTATCAGGGACAGTCCGAGGCCGGATAGCACGTGTCGGGATTGAAGCATGGTTGACCTTCCTTTTTGTTGTTTTGATAATTAGTCATACTAAATACTCAACAATAGAAGGTTTATAGCTGTTTGCCGGACAATATCCAACAAAAAGCATGACTTATTAGCCTCGCCTGTAGCGCTGCCTTGCGCATGCACCGCCTAAAATAAAAATGGCTTTCAGACGCAGCCAACTCACGCCTTCGGCTTGGCCTTCTTCGGCTTCAAATACTTGGTCAGCCCCTGGAACCAGATCACCAGCGCCGGGTTGCCCTTGATCTGAATCGACTTGTCCTGAATCCCCGTCATGAACGCCAATTGCTTGTTCTTCGCCTGCATCGTGGCGAAGCCGTAGGCAGCGTCTTTAAAGGCGATGGCGAACGCAGGCTCGGCATACACGCCAGCCTTGCTGGTGATGCGCTGATCCTTCACGCGAAAATGCCGTGCCACCTTCCCGTCCAGGGTCTGCAGCTGAAACACCAGTTCCTTGTCACCCAATTGCTGCTGAAACGCAGGATTGGTCCGGCTGGCCTTGCTCATCAACAAACCCAGCATCCACAGCAAAAAACGAAATTTCATGCGCAAGCCTCAAGAGAAAAATGAACGGCCGGCGCAGTGTAGCGAGTTCGGGTGATAACGCCACTATTGCGATGCGTTGGAAGAAGATGGCGCAATTTTTGGCGGTGATGACTACCAAGTCATTGACGAAACCTGTTGGGAAAAAGTCGACGCCAGCCTTGCAGCAACTTGAAATTACTGGCACTTGCGAAGTCCTGACGCAATTGGGCCACCGTGATGTGTCGCTTCGAAGGATCGAAAGACAACGCGGTTTTCAAGGAGGTCCAACAGCGTTTGGGCAGGTGACTGGACGTCAAAGGCTCCACTTCCATACCCACATCACGGGCCTGATTGGACGGCACTCGACGCAAAGGGTGTTTGCCACAGGCCAGCTCGTAGATCACGCAAGCCACCGAGAAGACATCAGCGCTGGCTACCAGTGGCGAGCCATCGAGTAACTCCGGGGCAGCGTAGCCAAAGGTCCAGGCATGGAAACCATGACGGCTCAGCTTCGGCAGGCCAGGCAGAGCATCTTCCTCGGCCAATCCCAAACCGAAATCGAATAGTCGAAGGCCTTCCTCACCGACCATTACATTGCTCGGTTTGATATCACCGTGGAGCACGCCGCGACTGTGGACATGGGCTAATGCATCGATCAAGGGAAGTGCGATGTCGCGCAGCTCTGGCCACGGTAAACCCATGGGCCGCTCGCACAACAATTTGTCCAGGGTCAGGCCGCGCATCAGCTCCATTGTGATGAAAGCCCTGTTGCAGCGGGTATCTGCCTCAAAACCGTACAAGCGCACTACATTCGGGTGCTGCACACGCCGCGTCAGGGCGAACTCACTAAAAAGCAGGGCACTGGCGTCCACACAATCCGCATATTCATCGCTGAGCATTTTCAGCGCGACATAAGGCTCGGGATCACCGAACTGTTCTTGCAACAAGTCCCGTGCGCGATACACCACTCCCATCCCGCCAGCACCGAGCAGACGTTCGAGGCGATAGCGCCCGGCCAACACATCCGGCACCGGTTCCGGCCGTACTTGCATCGCATCCCTGTGTGTCGCCACAGGTTTTGCGAAAGCGAAGTACGTCAGGTCTTCGTCGCGGCTCGACATGTCATCAAGTACGTCCCCGGCCCCGCTCATTGGCGAATAACCAAGCCTGTCAGGTTGTCCCGCGCCGGACCGCCCAACACTTCTTCGAACAAACGTGTCAATGCCGACTCCGGCGCAGGCAGACTCAAGGCGCGCCCCAGAGACTCACGGCTCAAGTCTTGATGCAAACCGTCGCTGCATAACAGAAACACATCGGCGGGATGCACTACGAACTCCAGCACATCAAGGTTCAGTTGTTCGCTGGCGCCTACTGCGCGGGTCAACGCAGCCGAGTGCGGGTGAGCCCAGGCCTGCCGGTCATCCATCCTGTGTTCGTCGATCAGTTGCTGCCTCAGCGAATGGTCCCTGGTCAGCTGATACAGCCGCTGTTCGCGCCACAAATAACAACGGCTGTCACCGGCCCAAATACAGACTGCACGACTGCCTTCGATCAGCAACGTCACCACTGTGCTGCCGATGATCTCGTCCTGACGCCCGGCAACCACGGTCAGCTCCTGACTCAAGCGACGATTGAGCCACGACAGGCACTGCCGTACACCTTTGATTCGCTCATCAAAATCGCTTTGCGCCGGTAATTCGGCCAGGCTCGCAACAATCAGCCCGCTGGCAATGTCGCCCCGTTGATACCCGCCCATGCCGTCGGCGACCGCCCATATGCCTTTTTTCGGATTTTCAAGGAAAGCATCTTCATTGCGCGCCCGGATCTTTCCGCGATCCGTGCGCGCAACGCTGCGCCAAACGCCAATAGTCTTCATCAAAGCTGCATGGGCATGCGGAAAGTACGTAGCACACCCATGTCGAACGGGTTCGGTGTGCGTTGGCTCATGAGCAGGTAGTTGGCACGCAGGCCACCCACATCAGCCTTGAGCACCAGCACATCACGACCGATCAAAGACTCGGTCTGCATCAGGTCCAGAAGTCGGAACAGTGACCATGGACCCTTGTTTTTCTCAATTCCGATCGGACGCCCCACCATTCTGTCGAGTACCAGACTTGTACGTCCGCCTTCGGCCTCGACGGGCCATTTAAATGAGGCCGCCATAATCGGACCATGACGGTACTCCATGGTCCTGTCGCCAAATCTGAACTCGGCACGGCTGACGGCTGGATCCAGGGTGTAAGGTTCCAGCTTGAATCGCACCTGTGGCTCGGAAGGATCTTCGGAAAAAAAGCTCTGGCGGATCACATGTGCCGAAACCATTTGATCGAGGTAAAACCTCGATACGGGCAGGGAGCGCCCATCAACGGTTTTCAGACGGTAGCTGCCCGGATTGCCGCTCACAAACGGGCGCATGTAGTTGTCGAAAAAGCGCTCAACAAGGCCTTGGACCTTAAAGAACTCGCGGAAATCACTGAGTGCCACATCACTGGCGCTGTGGGCGTCAAAGGGATAACGCTTGTTGATCGATTTGCCATAGAAGCTGTACAGCTCACTCTGATAACGCTGATTCACGAACCGGTAAGCGTCATCGAGCACCAGGCGCCAACTGTCTTCGGCAAGCGTGTTGAACCAGGTCGCCGCCGGCCGTGGCAAACGACCGGACGCCGCTCGCAAAATGCTCAGCGCGTCGCGCTGGTTTTCCATGCGTGCCTTGGCCATTTCGTACGCGGCCAGGTCCGGGGTGCCGGCACGAGCCAGACTCGTCAGCTGCAGTTGTAGCTCGTTGAGCGCGTGCAGTACGGCAGTCAGGTCAGCACTCGGGCCGTTGTCGTCGTCCAGCAAACGGTGCAAGGGCTCGAAGCGGCGTTGCATTGCCTTTCTTGCCGTATCGGGCAAATGGCCGGCCAATGTCCCGGAAGCCTTCTGAACATTGGTGACGGCAAGTGTGCCCAACCCACCGCTCTTCTGCGTGAGCTGTTGTGCTGATGCCGCTGCGTCATCCACGCTATCGGCAATCGAGGGAATGCGAGTGTTCTCGCGAATTTGCGCCAGCAGTTGCAGCACCGGTGAGCTGGCTGAAGTCAGGCTGGCCAACTGCTGGGCGCCGTCCCCGGCATCCTCGATCGGCTGCAACGCAATCCGTGCGATGGCATCGCCCCAGGCATTGGCGTAATCACGAAAGTACAGTTGCTCCAGTTCGACCATCAAATGCCGCAGGTCCATGGCGCTGATCTGCGAACTCTCACCCAATACCCAGTTGTCGCGCAGAATATCGGTGACCAGCGCGGCACCCTGTACCGAAAAATATTGCTGATACCCCTTCAGGGTGTAGAACCCGGGGATCAGGGAGTGCGTACCCACGAACAAATCTCCCTGAGGACCAAGGTGCTGGTTCAAGTGGTATTCGGGGAGCGCGCGAGCCTGCTCGCGCAGCACCCGATAAACCACATTGGCCAGGGATTCGCTGCGCAGTATCTGCCGCGCCTGGGCGACCAGTGGATCGTCGAGTGTGTAGCTGAATGATTGGCTCAGCAACTGATCAAGGTGTCCGCTCAAGCGACTTTGCACGGCGGTGTTTGCTGGGTATCGGCGGGACCAGTCGCTAGCGATCCAGTCTTTCAGCCATATCACGTCGCGGCGATCCTTGAAATTCAACATCAGGTACGCACGAAGGCTGTTGAGCAAACGCTCGCGGTCCACCGGCCGGGTGCGAATCTGATCTTCCAATAGCGACGCGATCAATGGCAGCAGGTGTGTTTCAAGCTCACGCTCGTAAGCACTCATGATCGCCGGATTGGCAGCTTCGCCCTGATACAAACCTCCACGCTCCAGGTACGAAACGTCACTTGCTTTCGGGAATGCCCGTGTCGCGGCATGAATGGCATCAAGGTTTTGCAGAACCGGCAACAAATTACCCTGAGGGATCAGCGCCGAACGCTGAAGAGTCCAGGCTTGCGCGAGCGTGCGCAGGTTTTCCAGTCGCTCATGATTGGCCGAGAAACCTCCGGCCCACCACAGGCCGAACAGGCTCAGCGCCGCCAACGAGGTCATGTACAGCGTCCGCTGCCCCCAACAAACAAGGCTGTGCTCGCGCTTGTCGAGTTGAACAGTATCGGCTTCGGGAAAAATGACCTGGCTGAACAAATGGTTTATGAACCGCGGGTGACTCGTAAGCGCGGTCGTCGATACAGCGTTGTTCACGCCACGATAGGCAAGCGGTTTTCCTGGTCGAGTGGCGCTGGTGAAGTAGAAGCCGCGAAATGTACACGCGCCTTGACTTCGATGACCGCAGAAGGCCATTTCAATGAATTGGCAAAGCCCTTCGCCGACCAATCCCAATTGATGCGGATAATCGAGAATACGACCTCGACAAAGAGGGTCGCGCTCCTGATGAATGCGCATGATCACCTGGCTATCGAGACGATGCAGCAGTGCTTCAAACTCCACACGTATCGCACTCGCATCAGCCGAGCCCGGGTCTTTGCTCAAGCTCACACCCAGCACGTGATCACTTTCCTCCCGGGTCAGCTGATCAAAGAATTCATTGAAACCTGACTGCTCGTCCGCCTTGCTCAACACCAGATAGACCGGCAGTTCGATATGCAGTTTTTGCTGCACCTCTTGCAAGCGTGTGCGCACATGTCGCGCCAGCGTTTGAAGGGCTTCGCCGTCATGCGAGAGGAGGATTTGCACCGGCAGAGCAACCAGTACGCCATTGAGCGGACGGTGTCGTCGGCGCTTGCGCAACAACCCCAACAATGTGGCCCAACCGCCAGCGTCAATGTCAGCATCCGGCTGGTTGAGATAACGTCCGGGGGTGTCGATGAGCACGCCGTTTTCGGCAAAGTACCAATCGCACGAACGAGTACCTTGTGATTCATCGGTTGATTTGCGGTCAAGGTTATTGAGGGGAAACTCAAGACCCGAGACATTCAACAACGTGGTTTTGCCGCTCCCCTGAGGGCCGATCAGCAAGTACCAAGGCAGATCGCGTCGCCCTCGCTCTCTTTGGTTTCGATAGAAGCTCGATGTTTTGAGGGTTTTAACGGCGGCCTTGAAACGTGCCCTCAGGTCCGCGCGCTCTTCGTCAATCTGCTGCTCTCGATGCAAACGATCCACACCCTGCTCGCGGCCCTCGGTTTGCTCGCGAATGTCGGTGCGCCAGCTGACAAAAACCATGGCCAGCCCCCACACCAGAAACAACACACTGATACTCAGCAATCGCGATGTCGGGCTTTCCCAGAACCTGAAATCATCTATCGCCAACAACGGCCCGACACACCACACGAACACTGCCGTCAACAATATCGAGAGCAGGCTCCACACCCAGGTTTTAAGCAAAAAGGCAGCGGTTTTTCCGAAGAGGTTTTTCATCACTCACGCCCCTTCCATGGCTGCGCCTGCGCTTGAATCGCGTCCTGCTCAAACGGATGGAACGGTTGCAACACTAAAGCTCGCTGTTCACTCAAGACCCAGGCAAAGCCTGAATACACCACCATCAGACATACCGCTGTAATCAGTGCCAACATCCACCACGGGACGATACGAACCGGACTTTGGCGCTTGCCTTCACAATCGCCGTTACCGCTTGATGACTGTTCATAGGGAGCATCTGCGCGTATCAGGCGAATCTGCCGAAAAAGCGCATCACGAAGATTTTCGAGCTCCAGAAGACCTCGTGCCTGGATTCGGTATTTACCCTCGAACCCGAGCGACAGGCACAAGTACATGAGCTCAAGCATCGGCAGGTGCTTGATCGGGTTTTTTGACAGCCGATCGAGCAACTGGAAGAACTTTTCACCACCAGACGTCTCATTGTGAAACCTGCTGAGAAGGCTCATTTGGGACCACTCGCTCTCCTTTCCCCACGCTGTTGTCACCACCGCCTCATCTACCACTGTGCACAGCACATAACGTGCCGTTGAAACCTGGCTGCTTTCGATACCGATACGTAATGCGCCATCTGCAAAGTGTTCCAGTGCCGTGCTCAATCGCTGATTGAGGCTGGGTAAGTCTTCACCGGTAGCGCAGTGCTTGAGCCGTACGACTTCCGATAACAGCCATGACGCTGATGCCACCAATGCGTTGCGGCGGACGTTGAAAGTTTGCTGCGGTATCTGCCGAGCGGCGTAGATCATGCGATCTTCGAGCTGCTCGAAACGCGGCGGTGCCGCCGAGTCCGTCAGTGGTCCCTGTGCCGGCCCACGGCCGAGCCGGTCAAGCAGGACAGTTTTGTCATTCTGGTCGTATTGCATGTCCTTGATCATGTCGCTCACTTCCTGATGGCCCAGAATTTCAGTTCCAGCTCCGCGAACTCACCGGAAACGTGGAACGCGAAACCACCAGAGCGCTCGAGTTGCGCCTGGTCTTCGGAGCCGAGTTCAAGAATGAAATAGGTCTTGTTGGCGTGAAAGGCGATCTGCCGTGGAGCCACCGGTAACGGTTTGATTTTGAAACCCGGCAAATGGAGATTGACCAGTTGGCGGATGCTCTCGACCGTGCCGACCTTGAGATGTGCAGGCAATCGATGGCGCAATTCTTCGCTGTCGCAGTGGGCGCTGGCGGCCAGTACGAACGAGGCCGACCCCGTTAATTTTGGGTCGTGCAAAGGCGAAACAATGATCCCGTACGGACGCGCCTGCATCGGCAACTCGATGGCATGCTGTTCCAGCACCATCGATAGCACCTGACGGATCGCCTCCATCAGTTTGCGAAAACTCACACCCTGGTCACTGTGTTCGTACCGAACATCCACTCGCGGACGCTTGCTGTCACTTGAGAAGGTCGCCAGCTCGCCCAGCAGGGTCAGCAGCGTGCAGTACAACTCTTGCGGGTGAACCTGCTGCAGATTGAGATAGTGACGCAGCAACGGCTCAGTTCGATTGATCAATTGCAGCATCATGAAGTCACCGACTTCCGCCCCGCCCACCTTGCCATTGGAACGGATCCTTTCTGCAATGGTGTCCCCTCGGTGACCGAGCATGCTGATCACCTCCTTCAGGCACGAAAGCAAATAGCTCGATGAGTGCATCTGGATGTAGGTCGGTACGAAATCCGGATCGAGACTGATCACGCCGTCGGGCGTGGTGTCGAGGACGTGGCAGATTTTCAATCTGACAAAACCCTGATCGCCTTGCTGGTCGCCAAGCAGCAAGCGGAAGTCCGGGCGGGCGCAACTGACTTGGCTTGCACAACCGTCGCCGGCGTTGGAGTCCGTAACCTCTCGCTCATACGCGACATATCGTGCCAACACGTCCGCCTGCTCCAGACGACGAGCTTCGATGTGGTTGCCGGTGACCAGCGGCAACGCCAGATAGGCCGATGTGTTGCCAGTATTCACAGGTACATCCAGCACCAGCGGTTGAGTGCTACCACCGACTTCGAAAAGACTACCATCCGGCAGGACTCCCGAGGCACGGCTGACCACCAGTTTGCCCATGTTGAGAAACTGCGAATCAACCTCCAGGCTCAGGAACCCCCAGGTGAAACTACCCAATAACTGAGTGCGAGCCTTTATCTGATGGTCGTGATACCGATCGTTGTGCTGAAAGTGCTGCGGACGCAGCAACATTCCCTCCTGCCAAATGACCTTATGGAAATCCATTCTCAATTGTCCGCCTGTACAAATGCTTCACCGTTGCCATGAATACCGGCCTGATCCAGAACCAGGTCGATGTGAGTGACGCCCGCCGTGATGACGGGCACGGTGTAGCGCCATCGGGTTTCCGGTAAATCACGGTATGCGGCAAGAATGCCTACGTAGCGGCTTTGCGATTGCACACTGAGCTTGAGCTCACGAGTTTCGCCGGGGCGCAGCTGCAACTCTTCACTGGCTACCAGGTCCGGAGCCAGGGATTTCGCGGCGCGCTCATAGAGACTGAAGAAGTCGGCACTCTCGAATGCAACCGGGTGCCTGAGCTCGACAAGACGGACAACAATCGGTGAAGGACGTCCATTGAGATCCGGGTTCAACTGCTCACTCGCTGACAGCTTCAAATTGATTTTGGAAACGCTGGAATACGGTGATAACGCTGCGCACGCGGTCAATAGCAACATGGCGGACAGCGCAATCAGCGCCTTGAAAAAAGCGGTCGACATGCCTGTCATCCCTGAAGGTCGGTATGGAGGGTGGAGATCAGGCGAATCTGCTCTTCATAGGCCTGGGCAAAGTCACGGGCCAACAAGCGCTCACCCCATTCGCCATCCTGAAGCAGGGCCTGGTGATAGCGGCCGTAGGCTTTCCAGCGATTGCCGAACTTTCCCAGCAGTGACGGGTTTTCACGCTCGAAACGAAGCGTCAGCTGTTGCGGTGAAAAGTGCTCCACAGCACCTCGAACTGCTGCGCGACTGGCCGCCAGCAACGCCACCTGATGGGCTTGCAGGTCACGGAAAGCGCGGGAGATTGCCTGATCTGCCGGTAACTGACCCGGCCTGTCAGCCAACAACATGCCCAATACGTCCGCGGTATCGGCTCCATACTTGAGAGGGTTGGAATTGAGACCCTGTACCGTCGTCTGCGCCAGTCGAAGTTCGTTTTTCAGTTCGCTGCGGGTGCGCAGGCTTTGCTGTAAACCACTAATGCTTTGCTTGAGTAACCGCGCTGCACTCACTGCCAATGCTTCGCGAGCGTCAGTCTCGAGGCCGTCGAGCTCCATCCCCAGCGCAGTACCAAAACGTGCCCAAAAATCTTCAGACGGGCGCTCGGCAGCCGTGCGACTCGCTGCCGGTGCGGACTCCTGCGGTGCGTCAATCAACTGCGGCACCAGCATGTTTTCCATGTCGATGCGCGCAAAGTCAGCACATTGCATGGGTTCCTGAGTCGCGCTACCGAGCGCCGTGAACGCGTCGATCTCGCAGGCAAGAGATTGTTGCTGATCAACAGCGATCAATGGGTCGAAGTCGAGGAAAACTTCGTCAGGAATGATGTTTCCCGTCATCCGCCGTCCACCGGCGCGCGTGTCAAAGGCTGTCGCTGAGCAACACAGGCGCGCACGGATTTCGAAATCCCCCAGCAGATAAACGCTGCCGGTTTCGATCAAAATCGCTTCATTTTTGGGCACCTGTACACCGGTTGTGCAGTCCTGGATTCCATTGCTGCTGATATCGGTCAGGAAAAACCCATTGTCGCGGCAGCTGATCAATGCGTGCCGACTGGACAGGTGACGCTTGCGGTCAGGAATGACCCAGTCGCAATCCGCCCCCCGACCGATTACCCCGCCTGACTCGCTGAAGGTCTTCTGGCACAAATCCGTTGGCACGAACTGCTTGCTGCTCAGTATTTCGAGAACCAGTTCCATGTAGTTGATGCTCCTTGCAGTCACTGGCCGCGATTGACCGCATGCGGATCACCCAGGGGGCGATAGGTGTTGTCATTGAATTTGTAATTACCACCGCAACCACCAACGCCGCTTACAACGACGAGAGCCAGCAAGACGGCGGGCCAATTACGAACAGGCATGGGCGAATCTCCGGAGAACAAAACAGAAAAGGCGAATGCCAGTAACCCGCGTGACGGCGCGTTAACCATCGAGGTCCCCAGGGCAGATATTCAGGCGCCCGAGGCGATACAGCAGGGTGCGGCGCGGCAACCCAAGCTCACGGGCCGTGCGTGTCTGATTGCCGTTGTTTTTTCGCAGGCAAGCGATCATCAGGTTGCGTTCGAACCGCTCCAGCCGTTCGCGCAGGTGCAGGCTGTTATCTTCAGCAAACACGTCCACGGGCAGGCAAAAATGCCCGGGCAACAGTTCGCCGTCGTCGCACAGAAGCAGAGCGCGCTCGACCATGCCTTTGAGTTCACGCACGTTGCCTGGAAACGTATAAGCGGCCAGATGACCAAGGGCGGCTTCGGACCAAAGCACGGCATCCCGTTGCAGGAGTGCACACGCCTTGTCAGAGAAGTAGCGAGCCAGGTCGAGGATGTCACCTTCACGCCGACGCAAAGCCGGCAACTCGATCGGAAACTGTGCGAGGCGGTAGTACAAGTCCTCACGAAACTTGCCTTCCCTGACCAACGACGGTAAATCCCGGTGCGTCGCGGCAATAATCCGCACATCGACCCTATGGGTGTCGTTACAACCCAACGGTCTGATCTCTCCCTCCTGCAAAACCCGCAGCAACTTGGCTTGGAGCGACATCGGCATGTCGCCGACTTCATCCAGAAACAAAGTGCCGCCGTTAGCCGCATCGAACAGCCCGGGACGATCCCGGTCGGCACCGGTGAAAGCACCTTTGCGGTAGCCGAACAGTTCGCTTTCCAACAGGTTCTCGGCGAATGCGGCACAGTTCTGCACGATGAACGCTTGAGAGCGTCGAGGCCCACCGTCGTGAATGGCCCGCGCGACCACTTCCTTGCCGGTACCGGTCTCGCCCAGCAACAGGACGGTGTAGGGGCTATTGACGACTTTGCTGATCAGGGAATACGTTCGCCGCATGGCCGGACTCTTGCCGATCAACCCATAGCCGCTGGCATTCGGGATACTGACAGGCACAACTCGCGCATTGCCGATAGGTTGCCGCAAGCGGCGTAACAGCTGTAGCTGGCCGAGTGCGAACGCGCCCAACTGGCCAAGGGAGCCGGCGAATCCCTGCAGATCGATCTGTCGATGGCTGGCGCAAAGCACCAAGCCGTCAACAGCCTTTCGCTGATTCAGCAACGGCACGCACAAAAGCGATTGCCAGGGTCTGGTCCGGGTCGGCAAAAAATCAGTGTCGTGCAGGCTGTCTCTCAATGAACCGAGACCCACTACACGGTTCTGGCGCAGAGCAAACTGCAACAGTTTCTGATCACTGTAATCTGCCTGCAAACTCGTGACGGCCCTGGGCTGCACAATGCCGTCGAGACACTCGCTGATGAGCCCGAGGCCGCCATGAGCGGGGTCCAGCAGATACAACTGCGTCAACTCGCAGCCGCTGAGCTGCGCGACCCCTCGTACGAATTCCCCCAACAACGCGCCACCATCCGCCGCCCGTGACAGCCCTGTGAACTGCTCCAGCAAGGCTTCGGCATACAGCAATGGGTGTTTCAGGTCAGCGAGCATCGCACCCATCTCAGACGAACTCGCAGATGACACAAGCATCGGCATCCAGCGTCGCATGAACATGCCCAAGGGACTCTCCCGTGGCCATCGAATCGAGGACACGGTCGGCTATTCGAGGCAGTACATGCAGTTCCAGCAGGTGGTCAATTAAACGAGCACCGCTGTCGCTTTGAACACAGCGCTCCGCCAAGTGATCGACCAGGTTTTGGCCATAGGTGAAACCCAGCTCGCGACGGCGCAGGCGTTCACCCAAACGCTCGAGTTTCATTTCAATCAACTCGCGCAGTACCGGACCGCTAACGGGGTAGTACGGCACGACACGCATGCGCGCTAACAACGCCGGTTTGAAATGTCGGCTGAGGATGGGCGCAATCGCCTGCTCCAGCACTTGGGCCGCTGGCCGCTCAGCGCCTTGGCAAAGCTCGCTGATCCGTTCGCTGCCCAGATTCGAGGTCAACAGGATCAACGCATTGCGAAAGTCGATTTCCCGCCCTTCGCCATCGTTGACAACGCCTTTATCGAATATCTGATAGAACAAGTTGAGGACGTCCGGATCGGCCTTCTCGACTTCATCCAGCAGCACGATCGAATACGGCTTTTGGCGTATGGCTTCAGTGAGCATGCCGCCCTCGCCATAGCCGACATAACCGGGGGGCGACCCGATCAGACGCGAGACCGTGTGCTTTTCCTGAAACTCAGACATGTTGATCGTGGTGATAAAACGCTCGCCGCCATATAACAAATCCGCGAGCGCCAATGCAGTTTCGGTTTTACCGACACCACTTGGACCTACCAGAAGAAACACACCTACCGGAGTGTCAGGCCTGTTCAACCCGGCAGCCGTTGCGCGCATTGCACGGTCCAGGGCCGCTATCGCGGGCTCCTGACCAAGGATACGGTTGCGCAAGTCGCTGGCAAAACCGGTGACCTTGGCATTGTGCTCCCGGGCCAGTTGCGTCAGCGGCACACCGGTCCAGGCGCTCACCACTTCGGCCACCAGTCGTGGGCACACTTCGAAGCTCACCAGCCGTTCGCTGCCTTGTGCATCGAGCAGAGCTCGATGAGATTCCTTGAGAGAAGCTTCCAGCGCCTCCACACATTGAATGTCATCTGCCTGCCCGCCTGAACATCCGTCACCCTTCTCGACGTTGTCGACTGAAACCCGGGCTTGGGCCAGCTGCTGGCGTAAATTCAGCACGGACTCGGCCATGCCAGCCTGCGCCATCCACCGGGTTTGCAGTGCCGCTTTTTCCACTTCGGCGTCCTGCAGATGACGCTCTAAAGCGTGCAGGGATTGATGGTCGATCAACACACCGGCCTCGGCATCGCGACGTAGCGCCTGTCGTTTGCGCTCCCCTTCAGCCAGCTCGGCCTGTAACCGTTGCAGGCTCTGCGGGGCGGCAGCCAGGCTGATACGGACGCGGGCGCACGCGGTGTCGAGAACATCGATCGCTTTGTCGGGTAACTGACGACCCGTGAGGTAACGAGCCGACAATTCGGCGGCAGCCACCACCGCGTCATCGCGCAGATAAATGCCGTGGCTCTTCTCATACACACCGGCCAGGCCACGAAGAATTGTCACGGCTTCGCTGACGGTTGGCTCAAGCAATTGCACAGGCTGGAAACGGCGGGCGAGTGCCGGATCTTTTTCGAAGTATTTTTTGTACTCGGTCCATGTGGTTGCCGCGATCGTTCGCAACTCGCCACGGGCCAGCGCCGGTTTCAGCAGGTTGGCGGCGTCGGAGCCGCCGGCAGCGCCACCTGCACCGATCAATGTATGCGCCTCGTCGATAAACAGGATGATCGATTTCGGTGAGCCTTTGACCTCATCGATTACGCCCTTGAGGCGCCGTTCGAACTCACCTTTTACACTGGCACCCGCCTGTAACAGCCCCATGTCCAGAGACAGCAGCTCAACATCGCGCAGCGGCGGCGGTACATCCCCGGCGACGATGCGCAAGGCCAGACCTTCGACGATGGCTGTTTTGCCTACACCCGCGTCGCCCACCACAATCGGGTTGTTTTTGCGGCGACGGGCGAGGATGTCGATCATCTGGCGGATCGCATCATCGCGACACAACACCGGGTCCAGCTTGTCGTCACGGGCTTGCTGGGTCAGGTTGTGCGTAAAACGCTCTAACAGTGATTCAGTGTTCTTGATTGAATGATCAATGGCCGGGTGCCGCGTCCCCAGCAACGCAAACTCTTTCAGTCGCTCAATGTTCAGCCTGGCCAGTAAAAGTTGGTATCGGCTGCCGGCGTAACGCATTGGATTACGTAGCAGGGCGAGAATCAGCGAGGCCTGGTCAACCTGGCTGCGACCCAGTTCAAGATTCGCCACCAGCAACGCATCCTGAAGCCATTGCACCAGCTCTGGCGCGAACACGGGGTTGCGTGAAGCGCCGTGTTCGCCCGGCAAATGCAAAGCGCTGATCAATTCTCCGGCATCAACTTCAGCGTCTTGCAGAGCACGACCGAGTAAACCCAGCGGGCGCTCCAGCAAGGCCAGAAGCAAGTCCTCGATGAGCACTTTGCTGGCGCCGCGGCCGACGCAACGCTCGGCAGCGCTTTCCAGGTCGCGACGGCTTTCGACGTCCAGCGCCTGAATGAGTTGTTGCAGGTCCACATTGATCATGGGGTCTCGTCCTTAATGAATACTGCTGCTTAGGGTCACTTGACCGTTGGCGTGCTCTCGCCCTAACCAACTGGTCCAACCCAGGCGGCAGGCGCTCTGCTCACCAATGCGCAATTCGTGAATATCTTCCTGGCGCAAGAGCAGTCGAATGTCGTAATCGAGCGGATCTCTCAGGGTGAACCGAACCAGTGCGCACAGTGGTTGATAGCCGAAACCAATCGGCAGAAATTCATGGAAGCGCTCCCAGTCGAGCTCACGGATATGAATCCGGAATTTGCCGCCGCGATCACGAACGTATTGGCCTAGCACCAGATCCTCGCCAAGCTTGCTGTTAGCAAGGCCCAGGCGATTGCGTTGCTCATCCAGAATGTCGACGCGACGCTCAACACACTGCTCGATGAATATCTCGGCGTGCTTGAAGTAGTAACGCAGCACCGCCTCGATCAACGCTGCCGAGTGGGCGCGTAAACTCAGGAGTCCGAGGTACGGCAAAAGGCGTTTCCAGTTCAGTTCGCCAGCCTTGCGGATCTCTTCTCCACCCAAGCCGATCAGGGCAAAAAGTTGCGCCGAGAAAGGGTCGATGGCGCCGCTCTTGAAGCCGGCGCGGTACCGGTATTTGCGCCATATCGGCAGCATCAATCGCTGCAGGCGATGGTGAAACAGATCGAGAAAACTGCGGGTCAGGTTGCCGTCTTCGTTGTCACCCAAGGCCTGCTCGGCGTAGAACGCGGGCAGTGGTGAACCGGCACCCACCAGGCTGATCAAGTTGAAACGAAGTCGTGCGCGCAGTTGCCCGTGCTCCTCAAAAAACTCCACGCGATCAACGTCGCTACCGGGAAAACCAAAGCTCGGATTGGCCTGGAACTCCAGTTGGTCGTACAGATCGTCTTCGCTCATGCCGGGGTGCGCTTCGCGCAGCCGATCAACGACTGCCAGCACAGCCTGGAACAGGGAGTACTCGCGTATGACTCGACTCAACCCACTCAAAGGAGGGGCTGCAGGCCCATGCGGGGTAGCCATTGGTACACCTCTCCCTGTGTGCTGATTACCCGCAACTCGTGGTACGAATTGAGGCTGGCATAAAGCGCAAAAAACTCGTTGAGTACCGATGCGAAGACGAATAAATCGCCCTCGCCGATGTACCCCTGCGGATCGATGGTCAGTTCCGTGCGCAACCCTCGGACCGGTAATCCTCGGTGCAGTCTGTCGACGTGTTGGTGCTTGATTGACTTCAGTCCACCGAGCAGCCGCTTGCTGACTTTCTCCGCGTGCTGGTCGTAGTAGCGGGGCAAGTCGTAGGTTTCCAGAATCACCTTCAGCGCGTTGACGTCCGCCAGCGACAGGTAGTTGAGCGACATGTTGCTGATCAGCTTCCAGAGGAAGTCTCGATTGAGCGGTGGCGCGAAACAGGCGGTGACAGGCGTGATGTTGCGAAAGCTCAAACACTCCGGCGTCCGCTCGCAAGCCTGATTGATGTCACCAAGCTTCAGCTTGCGCGCAAGGTTCTGGTTGGTGCAGACCAGCTCAATCGACAGGGTTTCCTGCATGTCGACGGCTTGGGTGCCAAAGCTCAGGTAAGTATCGAGGCCGTCGTGCAACAGGGAGGAGCGCTGGCGAACGCTGTAGTGCGCTCGGTGGGTCGGTACATCGAAACTTGGATCATGTTCAAATGACTCGAACGGCACATACTGCCGATACCCCAGACCACCCGGCCTCCAGCCTGTAACGGTCTCGACAGAGAACACGCCACAGTTTTCCTGGTTGTACCGGGCAGGCAACAGCAGGTACTCATCCTGCTTGCCGTCGAGTCGTATGGGCAGCGCATCGTGCTTGAACAGGTTTGCGATTGGCGTGCAGTAGAGTTTCACGTTATCGAGGGTCGGACGCAGGCGCTGCAGGGCGCTTTTGCGAATATCGAAGCGCAGCTCCATCCCCCGCACCTGCTTGATGCTTTCTTCGGGCAAGGTCTTGAGCAGGTCGAGCCCCTTGATATCGACGAACAAAAACTTATCCTGAAAAGCGAAGTACTCCTGCAGGTATCGATAGCCGCGGAAGGTATTCAGCGGGTATGGCATCAAGGCTTCATCTTCAGCAAAGCCCACTGGTTGCACACATTCGTCCGGCAACTGAAATGCCAGTGGTAGATCGTTCACACCGATAAGCGGCTCACCCCTGCCATCCAGCGGGATCAGCTCGACACCTTGCAGGTGGCGCAACAGGCTCAGGTACAGCGCTTGGCTGATGTAGCGTTCACCCGCGAAATGCAGGCGCAGGTGGCGCAACTGCAACTCGCCAAGATGACCGTCAGCGGTCATCTCCAGTCGCAGGCTCAACAGCGAACCATCACCTTTGACCGAGTGGCTCAACGCGACAAGCTCCAGCGCCGCGACTTCGGTGGCATAGCACGTACGGAAACGGCAACGCTCTCCTTCGATCGGTACGCTCTCCACCGGGGTGTCGCGTGCAACCGTCAACGCAGGCTCCGAACGCGTCAAAGGGGCGAACTGCAACATGCTGAAAGCCGGAATCGGCCGCATATAGTTGGGCCACAGCAGATGCATCAACGAATGGCTCAGTTCCGGCAATTCGTCATCAAGCTTCTGGCGCAAACGCCCGGTCAGAAAAGCAAAGCCTTCCAGCAAGCGCTCCACGTCGGGATCTTGTCCGGTTTGCCCCAGATAGGAGGACAACGCCGGACTGCGTTCGGCCAATCGACGCCCCAACTGGCGAAGTGCGGTGAGCTCACTTTGGTAGTAGCGGTTAAACGACATGGCGAGTTCCGTATGTCATAGGCTCACCATGACCTGACCACCGCCATCCACGCGGGCGGCAAAACTGACCTGGCGCTTGAACCCCTCGACTTCCAGCAGGCCTTCGATGCAGAAGGACAAACGAAGCGGATCTTCTTGCTGCAATCGAGGATGAACACGCACATTGCTCAATCGCGGCTCGTAGGCCTCGATAAAACGTTCGATGAACAAACGCGCGCGGCTCAAGGAATCGTGCAGGCTCAGACGCATGTCATTGAGGTCCGGCAATCCGTAATCCGCCAGCGTCTGGACACTGCCTGCACGGGTGCTGAGCATCTTGGCCAGATGGGCAGCCACGGACGCCATGGCAGAGTTTTCGAGGCTCCAGCCATCACGTTTGCTTGCTTCGCCATTCAGGCGTTCGAAGAGGCTGCCGTATCCGGCCATGAGTCAGCTCCGCTTACTCTTTGTCCAGTTTGCCAACCAGAGAAAGGGTGAAATCGGCCCCCATGTACTTGAAGTGCGGGCGCACGTTGAGGCTGACGCGGTACCAACCTGGCTCGCCGTCAACATCACTGACTGTGATTTGAGCCGCCCGCAATGGTCGCCGGCCACGAACCTCGGCACTCGGGTTTTCCTGGTCGGCAACGTACTGGCGAATCCACTTATTGAGCTCCAGCTCAAGGTCGGTGCGTTCTTTCCACGAC
Source organism: Pseudomonas azerbaijanoccidentalis (assembly GCF_019145495.1). Lineage (GTDB taxonomy): Bacteria > Pseudomonadota > Gammaproteobacteria > Pseudomonadales > Pseudomonadaceae > Aquipseudomonas > Aquipseudomonas azerbaijanoccidentalis. Next base: position 498,801 of record NZ_JAHSTU010000004.1, read on the forward strand.
CCCAGTTGCTCGCGCTGCAGAACCTTCAAATAGTGGGCCAGCCGATTGACGATCATCATGTAGGGCAGTTGAGTGCCGAGCTTGTAGTTAAGCTCGGCCACCTTGCCTTCGGCGCTGATACCGAAGTGCTTGGGTTTTTGCACGGAACTGGCAGAGAAGAAGGCTGCATTGTCACTGCCCTTGCGCATCGTCAACGCAATGAACCCCTCCTCGGCCAGCTCGAATTCACGACGGTCAGACACCAAGACTTCGGTGGGAATCTTGGTTTCGATTTCGCCCATGCTTTCGAAATGGTGCAACGGCAGATCTTCAACCGCACCGCCGCTCTGCGGACCGACAATGTTCGGGCACCAGCGAAATTTCGCAAAGCTGTCGGTCAGTCGGGTGCCGAATGCAAAAGCCGTATTGCCCCACAAATAGTGCTCATGACTGTCAGCAACGGTTTCCTTGTAGACGAACGATTTGACCGGGTTTTCTTCCGGGTCATACGGATTACGCAACAGGAAGCGTGGCACGGTCAGCCCCATGTAGCGGGCGTCCTCTGACTGGCGGAAGCTTTGCCATTTGGCGAACTGCGGGCCTTCAAAATGATCCTTCAGGTCTTTCAGGTCCGGCAGGCCGGTGAAGCTGTCCAGGCCAAAGAATGCAGGCCCGGCCGAAGCAATGAACGGCGCGTGGGACATGCACGCAACACTGGATACGTACTGCATCAACTTCACATCCGGTGAGCTGGGGGACATGAAGTAATTGGCGATGATTGCACCGACGGGCTGGCCACCGAACTGACCGTACTCCGCGGTGTAGATGTGTTTGTAGAGGCCGGCTTGCATCACCTCCGGTGAATCTTCGAAATCGTCCAGCAGGTCCGTTTGGGAAACGTTGAGGATTTCGATCTTGATGTTCTCGCGAAAGTTGGTGCGATCAACCAACAATTGCAAACCACGCCACGAAGACTCCAAAGACTGGAAATCCGGGTGGTGGAGAATTTCATCCATTTGTTGGCCAAGCCTGGCATCGATCTCGGCAATCATCCGGTCGACCATGGCCTTTTTTACCGGCTCACCGCTGTTCTTCGGCTTAAGCAGCTCCTCGATAAACGCCGACACGCCGCGCTTGGCAATGTCATAGGCCTCGTCGTCCGGGGTCAGGCGGGTTTCGGCAATGATGCTGTCGAGGATGCTGTATTCGCGATTCTCGGTGCTTTGCTGGTGTGCTGCATTCGTACTCATGTTGGCTTCCTTGGCGGCAGGTGAGCTCAGGCTCGCTCGGTTGTGGCATCCAGTCCCAGCTCGCCCAATACGCGGCTACGGGATTCGTCGTCGGCAAGAACACCTTCGATGGCTTTACGGAATGCAGGCGCGTTACCAAGCGGGCCCTTGAGGGCCACCAGTGCGTTACGCAGTTCCATCAGTTTCTTCATTTCAGGCACTTGCTCGACCAGACTGGCCGGATTGAAGTCTTTCATCGAGCCGATGCGCAGCCCCACGGCCAACTCTTCAGCACCCTCCTCCTGAAGCCGGTTCGGCACGCTCAAGGTGACCTGCAGCTCCTGCTTTGCGAGCACTTCGTCGAAGGTCATCTTGTCGATGCTGATCGGTTTTCGATCCTCGACTTTTCGTTCGTCCTTGCGCTGGGTGTAGTCACCGATTGCCAACAATTTGAGCGGCAATTCGATCTCTTCCTGGGCGCCGCCGGTGGCGGGCTTGAACGTGACGTTGATGCGTTCCTTGGGGGCTACCGAGCCTTCTTTGGCCATGGCTGTTCTCCTTGCGGTTGTGGCCCGGAGGCCTAGTCGAGTGCCACTTCAAGATCGAGGTGGCACAACCTGCGATAAATCTCTTCCTTGCACTCGCGGACCGCGTGGTTCTGCGGCAACAACTCACAGCAGCTATGCAGCAACTGCAGCACTTGCAGCGCAAGGTCCGGCTCCCAGGCGTGCAGGCCTGCGTCCCGTAATGTCTGGTCGAGGGTTTCAAGCTGGGTCTTTGCCAATTCGAACTTACGGGCCATGAAGCACAATCGCGCGAGCGCCAACTGCCAGTAAAAACGCGCTCGCGCTCCATGGGCACTCTGCAGGCCCTGCTTGAGCACTTGCACGGCGGCTTTAAGGCCGTCCTTGCGCAGGATCGGCTGGACGTCTTCGAGGGCCTGTACCCAGGCCGGGAGCGCCTCGTGGCCTTCCACTGTTTGGAGTTCGACGGAAGTTTGCAGATGAGGCATGACATGGGCATCAACCCACAGCCGCGTGGCCGAGTCAGCAAAAGGAACGCCATCATGGAAACGCAATTCGAGGATGCCGGGCAGACGCTGAATCAGCAGTGAGAAATGAACTTCCACCTCACGCATGGCCAAGTCTGCGTTCAGCCCCTGAAGACACTCCCACACCATTCGCTGACCATCAAACCAGAACGGCGCCTTCGCCAGGCTGGCCTCAAGTTCCACGAGCAAATCTGCGAACTTGGCCTGTTCGTAACGTTCCTTGAACATTTTGAGCTTGTCGGCAGGCAACCCGCGCAACACTGTGATTTGCTCGGCGTTGCGCTCGGGCAACATGTCAACCGGTAGCCAGAGAAGGGCACGATTTAGCCGTAACGCTCGCGAATCGGTGGCATTGTTTTTCAACCACCAGGCACACAACCGCCGCGCACTCTCCTGCTGAGTTCGCAGAGCTTTATGAGCCTCTTTTTCGTTATCGATAGGTGTGTCGGGATTGAATAGTTGCGTGGCAGCCTGCTTCACCTGAGCCACCGCGGATTCCACGACACTTAATGCCGGTTGATCTTCGACCACCCGTTGCACCAGGCTTTTCAGGCGGCGGGAAACAGGAAATAAAAGAGGTGCTTCGTCGCCCAGATGGCGGGTGCAAATGGCATCAAGACCTTCCAGGTGCTCCAGCAAACACCGGAACAAAGGCAACTGCTCTTTGATCGCAATGCTTTCGTTGAGTACCTGTTCAAGTCGTGGAACCAACCAACCGATAGCCGCAGATCGGGTCCGGGCCTTGAGCGGGTATATGTTGAGCCAATGGGTGGCGCACAGGTAATGCAGCAATCCCAAACCGGCCAGCAATCCCGGAAAGGACTCACGCTGATAAAGCGCCCAAGTCAACCAGGCGCCAACCCGTAGATCCCTGGATTGGGTGCGCAGAAGGCGCTCGCTGATTTCGAGGACTTTCAGCCAATCGGTCTGGCCGCGCTCGTGCAAGGATCCGGCTTTGCCCAACTCACACTCCAACTCCTCGTATTCGCTCGAATAGCGAGCATCCTCACCCGCAAATTTATGCTGAGAAACAGGAGTCTTAGCGAGATCGAGAAAATATTCTGAAAGTTTGCTGGAGTAATTCATACAAACTTACAACTTGAGACAGAGAAACATCTCGCAGTTATTAATTCGATATTTGTATGTCCGGACAAGATGCGCTCGACTCCCTTCTAAGCAAAAAAACATCCACTTGAGGAATCGAAATCTATCTGGCGTCGGTATCAACGTATGTAGGAAGGATCTTCAAATTTGTGCGACTGATCCGGCGACGATGTAGGGCAACAAAGAACCGCACAGAACGGCCTAAAAACGCCTCGTCTCTGCGCAATAACTTGCGCATACGTTGTAAGCGTATTTCAGCAATGGTCACTGGGATGAGTCGTTCATGAACGGGAGGAATGTCAGGTATGTGCTCGGTACCGCACTCACTTCGGCGCCCGGCACACAGTTGGGAGCACAAAACCCAACACAGTTAACTTCCCTGTTTCCGCAACCCGTGTAGGACGCGTCCGATTTGATCTTTTGGGTCATGCGGCCCCCCTGTGCCTCGGCACTTTGCACAAGTACAACTTGATGAGTCATGCAAGGAGCGAATTGTCAGGGAGACAATTGATGTTTTTATGGCACCTGGTGCCCACGTGGCACGAGATTGAAAACCGAATCACTCGAGAGATGGGTTACCAGGGAGGCGCCCGGTATCGCACTCATTTCAACGAACCCGCGCCCTCCGCCTCGCTCAATATCCGTCGGGTCAATTGCGTCAGGTCTGCCTTCATTGAGGCTGAGTGGGAAGCGGCTCGCTTATTGAGACAGCGCTTCGCTGACATCGATATCGCCAGCGTCCTTAACGAGCTGATCGAAGTCGTCGCTCAAATGGCAATGATCGTTGCCGGCAGTGTATTGATCGGTGGAGCCATCGGCGCAGGGACCGGTGCATTTCTCGGTGGAGCAGGCGCCATCCCCATGGGAGCGGCTGGCGCTGCGATGGGCTTGCAAATCAGCACGTGGATATTGGGCATTCTGGGCCTGACGTCCATTGCCGAGTTCTTCACCGAAGGTTTGCCACGCATTGGCGACTACTACTGGCGCGGCATCCACATCGCGTGGAACGGCCCACGCAGTGAGGGCGGTTTAGACCCGTTCAGGCCGGATGATTCCTCTGCCCGATACAGCGCCGCCCAAGAGATTGCACGTGGCCATGTGGAGGTTGTTGTCCTGCTGCTGAGCGCCATCGTGGCTTACCTCACCCGTGGTCGAGGCAATGCGGGCGTCCTTGCCCAGGAGATGCGCGCCAGCCCCAAAGGCGCGCGTTTAGGCGAATGGATGCTCAAGCACGAAGACGCCCTGAAAAAACGCCCCGACCTGCAAACCTCAGCACCGCGCCGGGGTGCTCTCAGCCATCAGGACCCTGCACCACCGCCGAATCACCCACCGGGCAAAGACAAGAACCCGTCCCGTGACAAGCCGAACGCGATGCCGCTTCATAAAGTCGAATGCTTCAAAGCGGACAAGCTGCCAGCGTCTAAAATCGGAGAATTCGAACGGCAGTTGAAGGGACAGGAGGACGGGCTGAATCGGCTGACGGTTGATGAGTATTTGGAGAATATTGCTAATCCGGTGAAGCGGAGTCGGGCGGCTGCTAGGCTCGCCCGAAAGGATTTACAAGACAAGTTGGAAGCGCGTTTTCAAGAAGAGTTGATGCAAACGATGAGCGCCAAAGCTGCGAAAGTAGAAAGCATAAAAAGAGCTAAGGAAACAATGTCAAACCTTGCTGGGCTGCATAATCCTGATTTGAGAGCAGGCGGCAAGGATGTGATTTCAGACTTTGGTGATCGACAAGTTAATTCAAGCATTGGCCCTCAGTGGAGGCCAAAAATTGCAAGCTTGAAAGGTGCTGCAGAGACAGTACCAACTCCACTCCGTAGACAAACATATCTCAATGTAAAACTTCATAAATGTTAAGGAGAAAGCAATTGGATGAGATTTTTTCCATTTTTTTGGAGACGTTTGGCGAGCCAGTAGATCGGCAAGAAGTTCCTGCATCGAGTATGGAACGCTATAGAGGCAAGCTTCCTAATCAGCTGCTGGAATACTGGGATGAACATGGATGGAGCGGGTACGCTGAGGGCATTTTCTGGATTGTGAACCCGCAAGAATACGAAGGTGTCGTGGCGTCTTGGCTTGAGGGAACGAAACTTGAGAAATATGACACCTACCACTTAATAGCTCGCGGTGCTTTTGGCGACCTGTACCTTTGGGGTGAAAAAACTGGGGCTTCGCTCAAGATTACGAGTGTCCTTTCTCGCTATACAACCCACACCTCTATTTATACCGGGAAGGAAATGGATAAGGGACTTCGCTCCTTCATACTTTCCAGAAATGTGGACTCGAACGACTATGGCGACCTGTTCAAACCAGCAAAGAAAAAGCTAGGCACCCTGCGACACGACGAGATGTACGGCTTCGTTCCAGCCCTTGGGTTTGGAGGTCCAGATACCCTCGATCATCTTGAGAAAGTAAAGGCGGTGGAACATTTAACCCTGCTGTCCCAAATCGCCGAACTCCAGCCCTACAGTTTTTCGGATTTGTAGACGATAGAAGTTGTCAAAGGACTAAGGTGATACTGAATGGACAAAGTTTTTTCCAGATTTTTAGAGAAGTTCGGTGGGGCAATTGATCAGCGGGAAGTGCCGATATCAAGTATCGAACGCTATAGAGGCAAGCTGCCCAATCAGTTGTTGGAATACTGGGCCGAACACGGTTGGTGCGGTTACGGCGACGGCATTTTTTGGATAGTCAATCCTCAGGAATACGAGGGGATGGTTGCGTCTTGGATCGAAGGTACTGTATTTGAAGAGCGGGATACGTACCACCTAATTGCTCGTGGCGCTTTTGGAAATTTGTATCTATGGGGAGAAAAAACAGGTGCTTCCCTTAAGATAACTAGTGTGCTTTCCCGCTATATAACATTCAAATCCATTTTCACAGGAGAGGACATGGATAAAGGATTGCGATGTTTCCTGTTGTCGTGTGAGGTAGACGCTAACGATTATGGCGACCTGTTCAAACCAGCAAAGAAAAAGCTCGGCACCCTACGCCACAACGAGATGTACGGCTTCGTCCCAGCCCTGATGCTCGGCGGCCCGGATTCTCTGGATCATCTTGAGAAAGTGAAGGCGGTGGAACATCTCACCTTGCTCTCCCAAATCGCCGAACTCCAGCCCTACAGTTTTTCCGATCTGTAGATCATAGAAGTCGTCAAAGGACTAAGGTGGTACTGAATGGACAAAGTTTTTTCCAGATTTATAGAGAAATTCGGTGGGGCAATCGATCGGCGGGAAGTGCCGCTTTCTAGCATCGATCGCTACCGAGGCAAACTACCCAATCAGTTATTGGAATATTGGTCAGAACATGGTTGGTCTGGTTACGGCGACGGGATTTTCTGGATCGTCAATCCTCAGGAATATGAAGGAGTGGTGGCATCCTGGATTGAAGGAACAAAACTAAAAGAAAAGGACAATTATCACCTGATTGCTCGTAGCGCCTTTGGTGATTTGTACCTATGGGGCGAGAAAACGGGATCTTCTCTTCAGATAACTAGCGTTCTTTCGCGATTTATTTTTGACAACTATGAAATTACAAATGAACAAATGGATCGGGAACTCCAAGATTTTTTGTTATCCATGGATGTGGACACAAACGACTATGGTGACCTCTTCAAACCCGCCAAGAAAAAACTCGGCCCCCTACACCACGACGAGATGTACGGGTTCGTCCCAGCCCTCATGCTCGGTGGCCCGGATACCCTCGATCATCTTGAGAAAGTGAAGGCAGTCGAGCATCTGACCCTGCTGTCCCAAATCACCGAGCTTCAGCCCTACAGCTTTTCAGACTTCTAAGGCGGGCTACGGCAGATCGGAAACGAAAAAGGGGACGCCTGTAGCGTCCCCTTTTGCGTAGCGCGTGCTTCGGATCAGAACGCCGGCACGACCGCGCCTTTGTACTTCTCAATAATGAATGCTTTCACTTCCGGGCTGTGCAGTGCAGCCACCAGTTTCTTCATCGCTTCGCTGTCTTTGTCGTCCGGGCGGGCAACGAGGATGTTCACGTATGGCGAGTCGCTGCCTTCGATGACCAGTGCGTCCTTGGCCGGGTCGAGTTTGGCTTCCAGCGCGTAGTTGGTGTTGATCAAGGCCAGGTCGACCTGGGTGAGCACGCGCGGGATGGTGGCGGCTTCCAGTTCACGGAACTTGAGGTTCTTCGGGTTGGCGGTGATGTCCTTGACGGTCGACAGGATGTTGTTCGCATCCTTCAACTGGATCACGCCAGCCTTGGCCAGCAGCAACAGCGCACGACCGCCGTTGGTGGCGTCGTTCGGGATTACAACGGTGGCGGTGCTTGGCAGCTCATCCAGCGTTTTGTATTTGCTGGAGTAAGCACCCAGCGGCTCCAGGTGTACGCCGGCCACGGAAACCAGATTGGTGCCCTTGGCTTTGTTGAACTCATCGAGGTACGGCTGGTGCTGGAAGAAGTTGGCGTCCAGGCGTTTTTCGGCAACTTGTACGTTCGGCTGGATGTAATCGGTGAAGACCTTCACTTTCAGGTCCACGCCTTCTTTGGCCAGGGCCGGCTTCACGAATTCGAGGATTTCTGCGTGCGGGATCGGCGTGGCCGCGACCGTCAGGGTGTCAGCGGCGTGGGCGGAAAACGCTGCAACGGCAGCGAAGGCGACGAGTAGTTTTTTCATTCAGCTAACTCCATGTGAGGCGCCCGTTTGGCGCCTGCCAGCGAATGGCCGGCTCAAGTCTTACTTACGGGAAAAGTGGACGACCAGTTTGTCGCCGACGGTTTGCAGTATTTGAACCAGTACCAGCAGCAATATTACGGTGACGACCATGACGTCGGTCTGGAAACGCTGGTAGCCGAAGCGGATCGCCAAGTCACCCAAACCACCGGCGCCGACCACACCGGCCATGGCCGTGTAGGACACCAGCGTAATGGCTGTCACCGTGATCGCAGCGTAGATGCCCGGACGGGCTTCCGGCAGCAAGGCGTTGGTGATGATCTGCCGCGTGGTCGCGCCCATGGCCTGTGTGGCTTCAATAATGCCGCGGTCCACTTCACGCAGGGCGGTTTCTACCAATCGCGCGAAGAACGGCGTGGCGCCCACTACCAGCGGCGGGATGGCGCCGGCGACACCGAGCGAGGTGCCGGTGATCAGCACGGTGAACGGGATCATGACGATCAACAGAATAATGAACGGCAGCGAACGCAGGATGTTCACCACCAGCGACAGCATCGCGTAGATACCCTTGGCTTCGAGCAACTGACGCGGGCTGCACAGGAACAGCAACACGCCCAGCGGCAGGCCGAGCAGTACGGTGAACAACAGCGAACCGCCGAGCATCATCAGGGTGTCGCCAGTGGCGAGCCAGATTTCGTACCAGTCGATGTTGGCGAAGAAACTTGTCAGGGCTTCCATTAGCGCAGCACCTCCATGTGGACGTCGGCAGCGGTGAAGCGGGCGAAGGCCGCTTCCATGTCACCGCCCGTGACGGCCAGTGTCAGTTGCCCGTAAGGGATGTCTTTGATGCGGTCGATACGACCGGCGAGGATGCTGTAGTCCACACCCGTTTCGCGGGCGACGGTCCCCAGCAGCGGCGCGTAGGTGGCTTCGCCCTGGAAGGTCAGACGCACAATGCGGCCCGGCACGTGAGCGAAGTCGTCACGCTGCTCGCCCTCATCGATGTGCTCGTCTTCTTGTACGAAGCGTTTGGTGGTCGGGTGTTTCGGATGCAGGAACACATCCGCCACCGGGCCTTGTTCGACGATGACGCCTGCGTCCATCACACCGACCTGGTCACAGACCCGGCGGATGACGTCCATCTCGTGGGTGATCAGGACGATGGTGAGTTTCAGTTCGCGATTGATCTCGGCCAGCAATTGCAGGACCGACGCCGTGGTTTGCGGGTCCAGGGCACTGGTGGCTTCATCGCATAGCAAAATTTTTGGCTTGGTCGCCAGGGCGCGGGCAATGCCGACACGCTGCTTCTGGCCACCGGACAATTGCGCCGGGTATTTTTTGGCGTGATCGGACAAACCCACCCGCGCCAGCAGTTCGGCCACACGCTGGTCGATTTCGCTACGCGACAGTTCACCGGCCAGCGTCAGCGGCAGGGCGACGTTGTCGGCCACGGTTTTGGACGCCAGCAGGTTGAAGTGCTGGAAAATCATCCCGACTTGCTGACGGAAACGGCGCAGGCCGTTGGCGTCCAGCGCGGTGACTTCTTCGCCGTCGACGATGATCTTGCCGCCACTGGAGTTTTCCAGGCGATTGATCAGACGCAGCAGGGTACTTTTTCCCGCACCGGAATGGCCGATCAGGCCATAGACCTGACCATTCTCAATCGTCAGATTGGTCGGATGCAGGGCGGGGATATCCTTACCGGCGACGCGGTAGGTTTTATGGACGTTTTGAAACTCGATCACGTAGCGAACCTTGTGGGGCGCGTTAGAAAAGGATCAGCGGTTAGCCGGGCGCGCATTTTAGCCTGTCCGTATAGCAGTTCTTAGCATTTATTTCGCATTCGACCAGTCTTTTGGCAATAACGCGATCAAAGGTCAGATAAAAGGAACGGCTAAAAACAGCATCAGTCACTAATTAGGCACCCCGAAAAATGCCTGAGGAGAGACGCCTGATGAGCACCAAGAAGCCTGCCGCCACCGAGAGCGCACTGGCCGGGACCGATACCCTGGACCGCAGCAACACCAATACCAAACTCGACAGCCTGGAAAAATTCCGCTCTGACGCCACCGGCCAGGCCTTGCGCACTAACCAAGGCGTTAAGGTGGCTGACAATCAAAACACCCTGAAGGCCGGCGCCCGTGGGCCGTCGCTGCTGGAAGACTTCATCATGCGTGAAAAGATCACGCACTTTGACCATGAACGTATTCCCGAGCGCATCGTGCATGCGCGCGGTACCGGCGCTCATGGTTTCTTCCAGGCCTACGAGAACCATTCCGTACTGACCAAAGCTGGTTTCCTCCAGGATCCTGGCAAGAAAACACCGGTATTCGTGCGATTTTCTACCGTGCAGGGTCCTCGCGGATCAGGCGATACTGTGCGCGATGTACGAGGTTTCGCCGTGAAGTTCTTCACCGAAGAAGGCAACTTCGATCTGGTGGGCAACAACATGCCGGTGTTTTTCATTCAGGACGCCGTCAAGTTTCCTGACTTCGTACATGCGGTAAAACCCGAACCGCACAACGAAATCCCCACCGGTGGCTCGGCCCACGATACGTTTTGGGACTTTGTCAGCCTGGTTCCGGAATCGGCACACATGGTGATCTGGGCCATGTCCGACCGGGCCATCCCGAAAAGCCTGCGCAGCATGCAGGGCTTCGGCGTGCATACCTTCCGCCTGATCAATGCCGAAGGGAAATCGCGCTTCGTCAAATTCCACTGGCGCCCCACGGCCGGGACTTGTTCGCTGGTATGGGACGAGGCGCAGAAACTCGCCGGTAAAGACACTGACTACCACCGTCGAGATCTCTGGGAAGCCATCGAGATGGGGGATTACCCGGAATGGGAACTTGGCGTACAGGTCATCGAGGAGGAAAACGAACACGCCTTCGATTTCGACATCCTCGACCCGACCAAGCTGATCCCGGAGGAATTGGTACCGATCACACCGCTGGGCAAAATGACGCTCAACCGCAACCCGGACAACTTCTTTGCCGAAATCGAGCAGGTCGCTTTCTGCCCGGGGCATATCGTGCCGGGCATCGATTTCTCCAACGATCCATTGCTGCAAGGTCGGCTTTTTTCCTACACCGATACGCAGATCAGCCGACTCGGCGGGCCGAACTTTCATGAAATTCCGATCAACCGTCCGGTAGCACCGTTTCACAACGGCCAGCGGGATGCGCTGCATCGAACCACCATCGATAAGGGTCGTGCGTCCTACGAACCGAACTCCATCGACGGCGGCTGGCCGAAGGAAACACCGCCCGCCGCGCAGGACGGCGGTTTCGAGAGCTATCCGGAGCGCATCGACGCCAACAAGATCCGTCAGCGCAGCGAATCGTTCGGCGACCATTTCTCCCAGGCGCGGCTGTTTTTCCACAGCATGAGCAAGCACGAACAGGAACACATCATTTCGGCCTACAGCTTTGAGCTGGGCAAGGTCGAGCGTGAGTTCATTCGTGCCCGGCAGGTCAATGAAATCCTCGCCAATATCGATCTGGAACTGGCCAAACGCGTGGCGCAGAACCTTGGGTTGCCTGCGCCGAAGGCCGGGACGGTCGAAGTGCCGAAAATCTCGCTGGAGCGCTCGCCAGCCTTGAGCCAGGCCAACTTGCTGCCTGCGAACATCAAGACCCGCAAAGTGGCGATCCTGGCGGCCAATGGTGTGGATGGCGCAGCGATTGATGCGATGAAGAAGGCGCTGGAAGCAGAAGGCGCTCACGCCAAACTGCTGGGGCCGACCTCGGCGCCGGTGAAAACGGCTGACGGCAAGATGTTGCCCGTCGATGCGTCCATGGAGGGCTTGCCATCAGTGGCGTTCGATGCGGTGTTTGTGCCCGGCGGCGCTGCGTCGATCAAGGCGTTGAGCGTGGATGGCGTGGCATTGCATTACTTGCTGGAGGCCTACAAGCACTTGAAGGCGATCGCGCTGCATGGCGAGGCGAAGCAGATGCTGGATGTGCTGAAACTGGAGGCTGATGCGGGGTTGATCGTTGGTGCGGATGCCAAGTCGTTCAAGGCGTTTTTTGCGGCGATTGGGCAGCATCGGGTGTGGGACAGGGAGGCGAAGGCCAAAGGGATCCCGGCCTAAAAAACAAAAGATCGCAGCCTGCGGCAGCGCCTACAGGGGAATCACCCATTTCTGTAGGCGCTGCCGCAGGTTGCGATCTTTTTTCAGGGCTTGCGAGGACTCAAAACCATCTGCGCCGGAACGCTGCGCAGAATCTGCCGTTCCAGGTTCAAATCAAACTGCGGGTCGAGCTTCTTCACGCGCTTGGTCAGCAAATTAGCCAGCCAAGGGTAATCATCCGTACGCGGCGCCTGAATACTCACATCGCACCGATAATTCACCACATCGGCAGCGATAGCATCCAATTGACGACGCAACTTGCCCATATCGTTGATGTTCAGCGCCACGGTGGTGCTTTCAGCCGTTGGGTCGATGACTTTGGCTTTTGGCATCGCTTCGGCAGCTTTGAGGGCTGCTTCGGCTTTTTCCAGCTCAGCCTTGCGGGCTTCAGCGATAGGACCATTGACCCCACCGGTCAGCGCCGGAGCTTTGGGCATCAGGGCGCGAGCACGAGCCAAGGCAGTGGCGGCAGCATTCACATCACCTTTTTGCAGCACGATCTGGCTACGCAGCAAGTAGGCTTCGGCCAGTTGACGTTGGTATTGCTCAAGGGATTGATCGTTAGGCGTCTCGGCTTGCAACGCAGCCAATTGGCCCTCGGCGGTGGCCAACTCACTGCTGGCCAGGCTTTGCTCTAGCTGTGCAATGGCCGTGGCCCGCCCATCGGGAGCCTCGGTGGCCGCCGGTGGCGTGCTTTGGCAAGCGCCCAGCAGCAAAGAAAATGCGACAAGGAGCAGATAACGGGAGGCGAACGACTTCATTCCTGCGACTCTCTATTTGCGCAAAAAACGAGCAAGTCTACACCCCTCGACGGGGCAGAACAAAACTCAGCAGAAACAGTGCGGCGGCCGTCACAACAATCGACGGGCCGGCCGGGGTGTCCTTGAACCAGGACAGCGCCAGCCCGCCACACACGGCGAGTATGCCCAGCAGGCTCGCGCCCAGTGCCATCTGTTCCGGTGAACGGGCGTGACGTTGTGCCGCAGCCGCCGGGATGATCAGCAACGAAGTAATCAACAGCACGCCGACGATTTTCATCGCCACGGCAATCACCACGGCGATCAGTAACATCAGTGCCATGCGCAAACCGGCCACTGGCAGACCTTCGACCCTGGCCAGTTCCTCGTGCACCGTAATCGCCAGCAATGGCCGCCACAAAGCGACCAGCAAGACCAATACGGCTGCGCTACCGCCGAGAATCCAGGCCAGATCGGTCGGACTGATCGCCAGCAAGTCGCCGAACAGATAAGCCATCAGGTCGATCCGCACTTCGTGCATGAAGCTTAGTACCACCAGACCCAGAGAGAGGGTGCTGGGTGCGAGAATTCCCAAAAGCGTGTCGGACGCCAGCGGCTGGCGCTGTTGCAAGGTCACCAGCAACACCGCCAACAGCAAGCAGCCTACGGTGACGGCAACGGTCGGGCTGACATCCAGCAGGAAACCCAACGCCACACCCAGCAACGCGGCGTGGGACAGGGTATCGCCGAAATAGGCCATGCGCCGCCAGACCACGAAAGACCCCAACGGCCCAGCAACGACTGCCAGAGCCAGACCTGCAAGCAGGGCGTAGAGCAGAAAATCAGCCATGCTTGCAGCTATCTCCGTGAACGTGGTTATGGCCCGACGCGGGTGCCTTGACCACCGAGCCGTGCAAATCGTGGGCGTGGTCGTGATGGTGGTGATAAATCGCCAGGCTTTGTGCGTTTTTTCCGAAAAGCTCGACGAAAGCCGGATCACCGCTGACCTGTTCCGGGTGGCCGGAGCAGCAGACATGCCGATTGAGGCAAACCACCTGATCGGTGGTGCTCATCACCAGATGCAGATCGTGGGACACCATCAACACGCCGCAGCCGTGGCGGTCACGCAGGCGGGTGATCAAGCTGTACAACTCGGCCTGCCCGGCCACATCAACGCCTTGTACCGGCTCGTCGAGCACCAGCAGTTCCGGTTCGCGCAGCAACGCACGGGCCAGCAATACGCGCTGCATCTCACCGCCGGAAACACTTTGTACCGGGCTGTCGATCACCTGTTCGGCGCCGACTTCCTTGAGTGCGGACAAAGCCATCGCACGGTCCACGCCCGGCACCAAACGCAAGAAGCGCAGCACCGAAAGCGGCAGGGTTGGATCGACATGCAGTTTTTGCGGCATGTAGCCGACCCGCAGTTTGGGCTTGCGCCAGACGCTGCCGCTGTCGGGTTTCAACAAGCCAAGCACGGCACGCACCAGCGTGGTTTTACCCGCACCGTTGGGACCGATCAGGGTCACGATCTGCCCCGGCTCGACGCTCAGTTCGATGTTATCCAGCACCGGTTGCCCGGCAAACGTAACGGCAACCTGTTCGAGACGGATCAGCGCGTTGCTCATCAAGCCCCCTGGCAGCCCGAGCAGAGACCGATCACTTCGACGGTCTGGCCTTCGACGACAAACCCGACGTCCTGGGCGCTGGTGACAATCGCGTCGCTGATGGATTTCTGTTCGAGTTCAATGGCGGCGTGGCATTCACGGCAGATCAGGAACTGGCCCTGGTGGGCGTGCTCCGGATGATTGCAGCCGATGAAGGCGTTGAGCGAAGAGATGCGGTGCACGAGGCCGTTTTCCAGCAGGAAATCCAGCGCGCGGTACACGGTGGGCGGCGCTGCACGGCGGCCATCCTGCTCACTGAGCACGGCAAGAATGTCGTAGGCGCCCAATGGCTTGTGGCTTTGCCACACCAGCTCCAGCACCCGCCGCCGCAACGCGGTCAGGCGCAAACCCTGACGTGCGCACAGGGCATCGGCCTCAGACAGAGCGCTGTGCACGCAATGAGAGTGGTCGTGGGGACGGCTGGCAATCGGTGTTTTAGGCATGAGCGGCGACGAGGTTTGTGAGAGACGTTATTATGTTACCCGTTCTCGCCTCTTTGAGTGGTCATCGTGTCCCGAATTTTTTCTATCTTTGTCGCCTTTATCGCAAGTTTCCTGCTGATTGGCCCGGCTCAAGCCGAGGTAAAAGTCCTCACCAGCATCAAGCCGCTACAACTGATCGCAGCGGCTGTGCAGGACGGCGTGGCGATTCCGGAAGTGCTGCTGCCGCCCGGCGCTTCGCCGCATAATTACGCGTTACGCCCTTCCGACGTACGGAAGGTGCAATCGGTGGACCTGCTTTACTGGATCGGTCCGGACATGGAAGGTTTCCTGCCCCGCGTGCTGAACGGTCGTACGCTGCCGAGCGTCGCCGTGCAGGATTTGCCCGGTCTGAAATTGCGCCACTTCGCCGAAGATAACCACTCTCATGCCGAAGAAGCCGACGAACACGACCACGATCACCGCCCCGGCAGCCTCGACGCACATTTGTGGCTGTCACCGATCAACGCCCGAGTTATCGCCACGAAAATGGCAGCCGACCTCAGTGCAGCCGATCCCGCCAATGCCCCGCGCTACCAGAGCAACCTCAAGGCGTTCGATGAGCGCCTCGACGCCCTCGACCTGCGGCTGAAGAAACGCCTGGCCGGCATTGAGGGCAAACCTTACTTCGTGTTCCACGAGGCTTTCGACTACTTCGAAGACACCTACGGCCTCAAGCACGCGGGTGTATTCAGCGTCGCGGCCGAAGTACAACCCGGCGCCCAGCACGTGGCGGCCATGCGCACGCGATTGCAGGAAGTGGGCAAGACCTGCGTGTTCAGCGAACCGCCGCTGCGCCCGCGTTTGGCCGAAACCCTGGTGACGGGTTTGCCGGTGAAACTGGCAGAGCTGGATGCGCTGGGCGGGTACACCCCGGCAACTGCCCAGGGGTATGAACAAGTGCTGGAGAAATTGGGCAATGATTTGGCGGGGTGCCTGGAGTCGTTGTAACCCTGAAAAAAAAGATCGCAGCCTGCGGCAGCTCCTACATTTATCGTTGTAAGAGCGGCCGCAGGCTGCGATCTTTTGCGTTTAGAGGGCGAAAGGCAGCGGTGTATTGACCGTCTGCCGCTGCGCCAGGCGCAATTGAAACTCCATCGGATCGTGAATCAACACGTCCTGCCCCGCGAAGGACTCCGCCGCAATCAACCGCGACAACCAGAATCGCACGCACGCCACCCGTAGCAGGGTTGGCCACAATTCGGCTTCTGCAGCGGTGAATGGGCGTAGCGCTGCATAAGCACCCAACAAGGCCCGCGCTCGTGGTCCATCAATCAAACCGTCATCGTCGGAACACCAGTCGTTCAGGGCAATCGCCACGTCGTAGAGCATCGGCCCCGAACAAGCGTTGTAGAAATCGATCAACCCGGTCAGGTGCGTGCCTTCGAACATCGCGTTGTCGCGGAACAGGTCGGCGTGGATGTTGGCGCGAGGCAGCGCCAGGATTTTTTCTTTCTGCTGGGTGATTTCTTCCAGTGCTCGCTGCAACAGTTCCTGTTGCTCGGGATTCACATGGGACAGGAACTGCGTGCCCTCTTCCAGCATCCAGTCCAGGCCACGATCGGTCTTGCGCTTGATCATGTTGCCCGCCTGAGTGGCCAGGTGCAGATGCGCCAACAACTCGCCCACCTGCGCGCAATGTTGTGCGTTGGCCTGCTTGATGTGCTTGCCGGCCAAGCGCGGTTGCAACAGTGCAGGCTTGCCGGCCAGTTCACGCAAGGCCACGCCGTCGGTGGTGCGGATGGCGTAAGGCACCGGCAGGTCGGCGTCATGCAGTACATCGAGCAGTTCGATGAAGAACGGCATTTCCTGAACCGGGCCGCGCTCGACCAGGGTCAGAACGAATTCGCCCTGCTCCAGGCTGATAAAGAAATTGGTGTTTTCACTACCGGCGGCAATCCCCTGGAAATCAAGCAGGCGGCCGAGGCCATAAGGGGCGAGAAAAGCTTCCAGCTCGGGCCGAGCCAGGGGGGTGAACACAGACATGTTTAAGCTGCCAGTACGGGCGCCGCTGTTGAGCCAGCGCCGGTTGAAATTAAGAAACTACTTCCACTCGAAAATCTTCCACGACGGAATCAGCATATCGGGCTGATCCGAGCGGATAAAGTTTGCATCTGTTCCGTCAGCGCGCACCAGAAAATAGGGTTTTCCGCCCTTCGGCGTGACCTGAATGGCATACAGGAAGCCATTCTGGCGGTATTCCTTGATGGTGTTGTCACCTTCCGTGCGAATGGTCACGTCCGGTTCCGGCGTGGGTGCATCGTCCGCGGCCATGACGGCCAGTGGAGTGATTGCAAACAAGCCAGCCAGCAACAGGCGATTTAGTGTGCGCATGATAACCTTGTCCCTTTGTCGTCAACGGTCCCGCTATTCTAGCGCCGGACCCGCCGAAAAGGTTGATCCTGCTCATGAGCCAAGCCCCCCTCGTCCTGGTGGACGGTTCTTCTTACCTGTACCGCGCCTTTCACGCGCTGCCACCGCTGACCACTTCCAAAGGCCTGCCGACCGGTGCGGTCAAGGGCGTGTTGAACATGCTCAAGAGTCTGCGCAAGCAGTATCCGGACAGTCCGTTCGCCGTGGTGTTCGACGCCAAGGGCGGGACTTTTCGCGATGACATGTACGCCGAATACAAGGCCAACCGTCCGAGCATGCCCGACGACATGCGCGTGCAGATCGAGCCACTGCACCAAAGCGTGATCGCCCTGGGCTTCCCGTTGCTGTGCGTCGACGGCGTCGAGGCCGATGACGTGATCGGCACGCTGGCCCGCAGCAGCGCCGCCGCAGACCGCCCGGTGATCATCTCCACCGGCGACAAGGACATGGCGCAACTGGTCGATGGGCACATTACCTTGGTCAACACCATGACCGGTAGCAGCATGGACGTGGAGGGCGTGAAGGAGAAATTCGGCGTCGCTCCCGAGCAGATCATCGATTATCTGGCGCTCATGGGCGATTCGTCCGACAACATTCCAGGCGTTCCGGGCATTGGCCCGAAGACCGCTTCCGGCCTGTTGGTCGGTGTGAACGGTGGTTTGACCGATCTCTATGCGCAGCTCGACATCGTGCCGACCCTGCCGATTCGCGGCGCCAAGACCTTGCCGGCCAAGCTTGAAGAACACAAGGAAATGGCGTTCCTGTCCTATCAGCTCGCGACTATCAAGGTCGACGTGCCGCTGGATATCGGCCTCGATGACCTGAAAATGGGTGCCGAAGACCCGGCGAAACTTTACGAGCTGTACAGCCTGCTGGAATTCAAGAGCTGGTTGAACGACCTTGATCGCGACGCCAAACGTCTGGAACTGAGCGCTGCCGCCGAGCCCGCGCCGGCCGCCGATCTGTTCAGCCAACCCGAAGTCGAAGCCCAAGCACCGGCCGCCGCTGCTGAAGCCGCTTATGAAACCATCCTCGATCAAGCGCGCTTCGATGTCTGGCTGGAAAAACTGAACAACGCCAAGCTGTTTGCCTTCGACACCGAAACCACCGGCATCGACGCGCAACAGGCACAACTGGTGGGCCTGTCGTTCGCCGTGCAGGCCAACGAAGCAGCCTACATCCCGTTGACCCATTCCTACATCGGCGTACCCGAGCAACTGGATCGCGACACCGTGCTGCGCGCGCTCAAGCCGATTCTGGAAGACCCGAACAAACTCAAGGTCGGGCAGCACGCCAAGTTCGACATGAACATCCTGGCCAACTGCGCTATCGGCGGCGACCAGGCGAACGGCATCACCGTGCGTGGCATCGCGTTCGACACCATGCTCGAATCCTATGTACTCAATTCCACGGCCACACGCCATGACATGGACAGCCTGGCGCTGAAGTACCTGGACCACACCACCGTGAGTTTCCAGGACATCGCCGGCAAAGGCGCGAAGCAGCTAACGTTCGATCAGATTGCCCTGGAACAGGCTGGCCCTTATGCCGCCGAAGACGCAGACATCACCTTGCGCCTGCATCAGGCACTGTTCGAAAAGCTCACAGCGATCCCGAGCCTCGCCAGTGTGCTGACTGACATCGAGATCCCGCTGGTGCCGGTGCTGGCGCGCATCGAACGCCAAGGGGCATTGGTCGACGCGGCGCTGCTGGGCGTCCAGAGCATCGAGTTGGGCGACAAGATGGTTGCGTTGGAACGCGAAGCTTTCGAGATCGCCGGTGAAGAGTTCAACCTCGGCTCACCGAAGCAACTCGGCGTGATCCTCTATGAAAAGCTCGGCCTGCCGGTACTGAAAAAGACTGCCAAGGGCCAGCCGTCCACCGCTGAAGAAGTGCTGGCCAAACTGGCCGAGGACGACTACCGGTTGCCAAAAGTGCTGATGGAATACCGTTCCATGAGCAAGCTGAAAAGCACCTACACCGACCGCCTGCCGGAGCAGATCAACCCACGCACCGGTCGAATTCACACGTCGTATCACCAGGCGGTCGCATCCACCGGGCGTTTGTCCTCCAGTGATCCGAACCTGCAGAACATCCCGGTGCGCACCGCCGAAGGGCGTCGTATCCGCCAGGCTTTCGTGGCCCCGACTGGGTACAAATTGCTGGCGGCCGACTATTCGCAAATCGAGCTGCGGATCATGGCGCACCTGTCCAAGGATGAAGGCCTGATGAACGCCTTCCGCCACAATCTGGACGTGCACACCGCCACTGCCGCCGAGGTTTTCAAGGTGGAACTGGCCGACGTGACCTCCGACCAGCGCCGCAGCGCCAAGGCGATCAACTTCGGCCTGATCTACGGCATGGGTGCACAGAAACTCGGTAAAGACATTGGTGTCGATACCAAGACAGCCAAGGCGTACATCGATACGTACTTCACCCGTTACCCGGGCGTTCGCCAATACATGGACCGCACCCGTACACAGGCGGCGGAGCAAGGCTATGTCGAGACATTCTTCGGTCGGCGCTTGTACCTGCCGGAGATCAATTCCAACAAGCCACAGGAACGCGCCGCTGCTGAACGCACGGCCATCAACGCACCGATGCAAGGCACTGCGGCAGACATCATAAAGAAAGCCATGGTGGCCGTGGATGAGTGGCTGGCGGCATCAGGCCTCGACGCCAAAGTCATTCTGCAAGTGCACGATGAATTGGTTCTTGAGGTGCGTGAAGATTTGGTCGATCAGGTCAGCAACGAAATTCGCGCGCACATGAGCGGCGCCGCGAAGCTCGATGTTCCGCTGCTGGTGGAAGTTGGCGTGGGCAATAACTGGGACGAGGCTCACTAAGCCGGATGAAACACAGCGCTCCTGCTGCGGCATAGTGCCGCGGCAGAAGGGTCAAAGGGCGCTTAGTCCAGAACGCGCTTGGGATTATTCCAAAGGCATTCGAAAAAAATCTGAACTAATCTGGAGATTCACCACTCAGAGTTACTGAATGGCTGGTGAAGCCCTTCGATGCTCCTATGTTGTGTTAAGTGTTGGCAGATATCTGGACCCCGCCCTAGCGGTCTAGAACTTGAACCCCGGAACTTCCCCCTCCCCATAAGAAGTCCGGGGTTTTTTTTGCCTGAAGAAAACTGCCCGGGCACCCCACAGGC
Organism: Pseudomonas azerbaijanoccidentalis; assembly: GCF_019145495.1. Classification (GTDB taxonomy): domain Bacteria; phylum Pseudomonadota; class Gammaproteobacteria; order Pseudomonadales; family Pseudomonadaceae; genus Aquipseudomonas; species Aquipseudomonas azerbaijanoccidentalis. The sequence goes on from NZ_JAHSTU010000004.1 coordinate 519,351, forward strand.
AGCTTCAACACCTACTCCGCCGCTGCCTCGACCCCCTTGTCCGCCAGCTCCATCCAGTCCGCCAGCACCGTGTAGGCCTCTTCCAGGCCCAGGCGTTTTGGCGCCGAAAACAGCTGAATGGTCACCAGATCACCCCAGCCCTTACGGATTTCTGCCTGAACCTTGAGCAAGGTGTTCTTGGCGGCGCCATAGGTCAGCTTGTCGGCTTTGGTCAGCAAAATGTGCATCGGCATGCCGGCCGCAACGGCCCAGTCGAGCATCAACAGGTCGAAATCGGTCATTGGATGACGGATGTCCATCATCAGAATCAGACCCTTCAAACTCTCGCGACCACCCAGGTAGGCCTCAAGGTGACGCTGCCAGTGTTGCTTGAGCGGGATCGGTACTTTTGCATAACCGTAGCCCGGCAGGTCGACCAGACGGCGTTCATCGTCTAGCTTGAAGAAGTTCAACAGCTGTGTGCGCCCCGGGGTTTTCGAGGTGCGCGCCAGGCTGGCGTGGGTCAGGGTGTTGAGCGCACTCGACTTGCCGGCGTTGGAACGCCCGGCGAAGGCGACTTCGAAGCCCTCGTCATCCGGACATTGGTCGACTTTGGCGGCGCTGAGCATGAAGGTGGACTGTTGGCACAGACCGAGGATGGGATTCTTGAGTTGCATGGGATTTCCGATGTGGGCGGCGCCAGGAATGGGCGCGGCAAGCAGTGTCGCTTCCGTTTCAGTGACGCCAGTATATAATGCCGCAGATTTTGTGTGCGCTTTGTCCCAACGCAGGATGAAGTTCACGGGAGCGATAGACCTTGATTGCGCATTAGAACGCAGAACGCTCTCAACCCTGAAAAGGTCGTTTTATGACGAAATGGCTGCTAGCTGCCGGTGTCCTGATACCGCTTTACAGCGCGCAGGCTACACAGGATCCGGAAGCTGTGTACAACCGTGTTTGTGGTGCCTGTCATTCCGGCCAACTACCCATGGCGCCCCGCAAGGGCGATCAGGAAGCTTGGACGCCGAGGTTGGCGCAAGGTATGGAGACGCTGGTGCAACACGTGACCCAGGGTTTCAAGGCGATGCCGCCGCGTGGTTTGTGCATGGACTGCAGTGCCGAGGATTACCAAGCCATCATCCACTGGATGAGCGAGTAAACCCGGTCCATAACTTAACCCTTAGCCGTAGTTGGATTAGCTGATGAAGAAATTGATCGTGAGTCTGCTGTTGACCGTGGGAATCTCCGGCATGGCCCATGCCGCAGGTGAGCCAGTCAAACCTGGTGACGCCGCCGCAGGCCAGGCCAAAGCAGCCGTCTGTGGCGCCTGTCATGGTCCGGATGGCAACAGCATGGCGCCAAACTTTCCAAAACTGGCCGGCCAAGGTGAACGTTACCTGACCAAGCAACTGCACGACATCAAGTCGGGCAAGCGCACCGTTCTGGAAATGACCGGCCTGCTGACCAACCTGAGTGATCAGGACCTGGCAGACATTGCTGCCTACTTCGCCAGCCAAAAAGGCAGCGTCGGCGCCGCCGATGAAAAACTGGTCAAGCGCGGTGAGAATTTGTTCCGTGGCGGTGACCTGGCCAAAGGCCTGCCAGCCTGCACCGGCTGCCACTCTCCAAACGGCGCGGGCAACGCCGCTGCCGGCTTCCCGCACCTCGGTGGCCAGCATGCTCAATACATCGCCAAGCAGCTGACAGATTTCCGCAAGGAAGAAGGTGGCCGTACCAACGACGGCGATGTAAAAACCATGCAGACGATCGCCAAGCGACTCAGCGACGAAGACATCGCAGCAGTGTCCAGCTACATTCAGGGCCTGCACTAAGACCGGCGAATCGGGCGTTGCGCAAGGCATACATCTCTTGCAACGTTAACGCTCGATTAATCCGTCGCAGCAAGTATAAAAAGGGTGGCTTAGGCCGCCCTTTTTTGTGGCCGCTGCCGTTACACTACAGAACTCAAGCCCGCCATAACCTGTCTGAAAACAGGTCGCGCGAGGCGATAAAATTTGTCCAGGAGTGAAGCATGCGTAATCTGATCATCAGCGCCGTTTTTGCCGCTGCCAGCCTGTTTGGCATGACTGCCCAGGCCGCCGAAGCACCAGCCGCCCCTTACGTCGAACTGAGCAACCCGGTTCCAGTAGCCGTGCCTGGCAAGATCGAAGTGGTGGAGCTGTTCTGGTATGGCTGCCCACACTGCTACGCGTTCGAGCCGATGATCAATCCTTGGGTAGAGAAGCTGCCTTCGGACGTGAACTTCGTCCGCATCCCTGCCATGTTCGGCGGCCCATGGGACGCACACGGCCAAATGTTCCTGACCCTCGAAGCCATGGGCGTCGAGCACAAGGTGCACGCTGCCGTTTTCGAAGCGATCCAGAAAGAACACAAGAAGCTCACCGACAAGAACGACATGGCGGACTTCCTGGCCACCCAGGGCGTAGACAAAGACAAGTTCCTCGCCACGTTTGACTCCTTCGCCATCAAGGGCCAGATCAACAAAGCCAAAGAGCTTGCAAAGAAATATGAAATCTCCGGCGTGCCAACCATGATCGTCAACGGCAAGTATCGCTTTGACGTGGGCTCTGCCGGCGGTGCCGAGCAAGCCTTGCAACTGGCCGATAAACTGGTCGACAAAGAGCGAGCGGCTAACAAGGCTGCCGCCAACTAAAGGCAGCACCTGCCATGCGCCGCTGGGGTACTGAACGCATCGTTGGCCTGCATGATCCGCGGGTCAACGAGCATCATCTGGAATCGACGGGCCTGCCCGCAGACAGCCGTCTGCGCTTGCTCAGCTTCAATATTCAGGTCGGTATCAGTACCGAGCGCTATCGACATTACCTGACCCGGGGCTGGCAGCATCTGCTGCCGCATACCGGGCGGGCCGACAACCTGCAAAAGATCGGCAATCTGCTGGGCGACTTCGATCTGGTCGCTTTGCAGGAAGCCGATGGCGGCAGCCTGCGTTCAGGCTACGTCAATCAAGTCGAGCACCTGGCGCAGCTCGGCGCCTTCCCTTACTGGTACCAACAACTCAATCGCAATCTCGGTCGACTCGGCCAGCACAGCAACGGTGTGCTCAGCCGCCTGCGCCCGTGGGCGATCGAAGATCATCCGCTACCCGGGCCGAAAGGTCGCGGGGCGATTCTGGTGCGTTTCGGCGAAGGCCCGGAAGCGCTGGTGGTGGTGATGATGCACTTGGCGCTGGGCGCCCGCGCCCGCAGCCTGCAATTGGCCTATATCCGCGAAGTCATCGGCGGCTATAAACATCAGGTCCTGATGGGCGATATGAATACTCATGCCAGCGATCTGCTGCAAAACTCTCCGTTGCGCGACCTTGGCCTGCTGGCCCCGCAATTGGAAGCGACGTTCCCCAGCTGGCGCCCGCAGCGCTGCCTGGACCATATTCTCTTGAGCCCGAGCCTGACCCTTGAAAAGGTCGAGGTGCTGGCCCAACCCATTTCCGATCACCTGCCGGTCGCGGTAGAGATTCGTCTGCCGGGTTCGCTCACGGCCGATGCATTGCCCGCGTTGAGTCCTGCCCCTCGCGGATCCCATGAATGAGCGAAGAAACACAGCGCTGGAAAGAGAAGTACCTCAAAAGCATCGAACAACAGGAAAAGCTCGAACGTCGCTGGGACGCCCGGCTCGACTTGTTGCGCCGCGGGCTCGTGCGCAGCACCCTGGCAGCAGAAGGTACCGATCGCGCCGTTGACCAATGCATGAAGGAAATGCGCGAGGTCGTACGCACCGACGACATGGACGCCGGCCTGGCCGCCCTGCTCCCGCGCCTGGAAAAAGCCGTGCTCGACTCCGAGCAACGCAGGGAAACCCGGGTCAACCAGACCAGCGCCGCGCTGACCGCATTGGTCACTCAACTGCAAACATTACCGCTGCCCCGGGAAGTCAGTCGACCGCTCAAGAACTTTGCCAAGCAACTGGACAGCCGCGTCAGCCCGGCCCGCGAGATCCCATTGCTGCTCAGCGAACTGAGCGGCCTGCAAGGTAAAGCCCTGAGTCAGCTGGAAAACCCGGCAGAACCCGAACGCCCCGGCCTGCTGCAACGCTTGTTTGGCCATCGCGATGCCGATGAGGCAACACAACCGGTCACCGCCCCAGCAGAACAAGCTGCCAGTGCGGCACCCGCCGAACCAGTGCCGACACCGGCAGTTGCTGCGACGTCTGCAAAAACCAGCGAAGCTCCCGCCCCAGTTGAACTGGCGGCTGTGGAGCCGCCGGTCAAACCCACTCCGGTCGCCGAAACACAAGCAACCCCGACATCTGCAGAGCCGGTAGAGCCCGATCCTGTCGCACTGTTCGTTCCTCCGACCGTTAAGCTGCAGAAAGTCCCCGAGGCAGAGCTCGCAACAGACAGTGAACAGCCCGAGGAACCGCCAGCCTCTATCGCCGAGACCGCGCCCGAGATTGAGCCAGCCCTCAATCCTGACGAGCTGACCCCTGCTCCGCTACCCTCCTCGTCGCTGCCAGCGGCCGTCGAACCTATCGACCCAGAACACGTCGGGCACGACATGTTTTACGCGTTGCCGGACTCGCCCGAGCCGTCCTACAGCTCGGTCGCCAAGCACATCGAAGACACCTTGCTCGGCCTGCTCGACGATCTCACCCTGCCCGAGCGCCATCGGCCACAAGCTGAATCGATGCGTGATCGCCTGAAAAACGGCTTGAACTGGTACGAATTGCTGCCGATCCTCGATGATCTGGCAACCCTGATGCTGGCGATTTCGGACAGCGGCCAGCATGAATTCGAAGCGTATTTGCTGCGGCTCAATGAACGCCTCGAATCGTTCCAGAGTAACCTGCAAGCGGCCAGCGCCGACCATGCCGACAGCCGCTCGGCCGCGCATGCGCTGGACACGCAAATCCGCGAACAGGTCGATGGCCTGCAAACCAGCATGCACGAAGCGGCGGACCTGGAAGACCTCAAGCACGTTCTGGAAAACCATCTGGAAGGATTGCTCGGCACCATGGACGAGCACCGCAAGCAGCGTGACGAACGCGAGCAAGAAGTCGCTGCACGCCTGCAAAGCCTGGCCGAACGCGTCGCGCACATGGAGCAGGAAGCCTCAGGTTTCCGTGAACACCTCGAAGAACAGCGGCAGAAAGCCCTGATCGACCCGCTCACCGGACTGCCCAACCGCGCCGCGTGGAGCGAACGGCTGGAGCATGAAGTCGGCCAATGGCAGCAACACGGTAATACGCTGATGCTGGCCATGCTCGACCTCGACCATTTCAAACGCATCAACGATAACTATGGTCACCTGGCGGGTGACAAAGTGCTGAAAATCATCGCCACTGTGCTGCGCAAGCGGTTGCGCGGGTCGGATTTCATTGCCCGGTTTGGCGGCGAAGAGTTTGTTCTCCTGCTGCCCTCCACCGTGCCGGCAGCGGGGATGAAACTGCTCGAACACTTGCGGGCGTCCATCGAAGCCTGCCCGTTTCACTTCAAGGGTGAGCGGGTGACGATCACGATTTCAATGGGGCTGACCGCGTTCAAGCCCGGCGAGCACAGCGATCTGGTACTTAAAAGAGCCGATCAGGCGCTATATCGAGCAAAAAACGCCGGGCGAAACCGAGTGGAGCTGGGTTAAGCGCCAATTGTTCCATTTTATTTAAATCGTCCGCGATGGGCCGCGGCATACAAGGCAGTACGTTACACTGTTGCATTACTGTCTTGCGTGTATTGCCTTTCGCCATGAAATATTTTGCCCTCATCGTATCGTTCATTGTGTTGGCTGGTTGTGCCAGCGGCCCCCGCTTTGACACCAGCCACCCATCGGCCAACCACGACAGCCGCATCCAGTTTGTGGTGGTGCATTACACCTCCGCATCGATGGAGCGATCACTGCAATTGTTGACCCACGGCGAAGTCAGCAGCCACTATCTGATCGGCGACGACAAGAACGCGACCATTTACAAACTGATGGATGAAAGCCTGCGCGCCTGGCACGCCGGCGAAAGCCAATGGCAAGGCCGCACCTGGTTGAACTCAAGCTCCCTCGGTATCGAAATCGTTAACCCGGGCTTCAAGGACACCCCGACCGGGCGCCTGTGGTATCCCTACACTGAAGCGCAGGTTCAATCCCTGATCGTTCTGCTCAAGGACATCAGCCAGCGCTACAACATCAACCCCCGCAGCATCATCGGCCATAGCGACATTGCACCGCTGCGCAAACTGGATCCCGGCCCGCTATTCCCTTGGAAGCGCCTGGCTGGCGAAGGGATTGGCATTTGGCCAAACGAGCAGGCTGTTGCCCGACAGCAAGCGCAGTTCGAGGCGCGATTGCCGAGCATTTCCTGGTATCAGGCGCAGCTCGCACGCGTGGGTTATGAAACGCCACAGACGGGTGAACTGGACGTTGCCACACGCCACGTCCTCGCCGCGTTCCAAATGCATTTCCGCCCCTCCCGGTTCGATGGCACCCCGGACGCGCAAACGGCAGCGCTGCTACAGGTGTTAAACCAGACAAAATAATGACGACTGCCCGACGGTCAGCGCGTTTTTCCCATCAGCAGCTATAACTCATTGGTAATTCGTCGGATATTCCACAATGCCTGCTGCTCGAGACACATTTCGTAGTTGGTTTTTTCGCCCCTGGTTTTTGGCGATGCTGGCTGCTGTCTTGAGCGCGACGCTGATGATGGCCGGCAGTTATTTCGTCGCCATCCATCAGGTCGAACAAGAAGAAAGCCAGGAAATGAACGCCCAGGGCGAACGTTTTCTCGCTCGCCTTGAGCAGCTGTTCGGGCAACTGCGTGAGAGCCTCGACGACCTCGAAGCCCAGCCACTGCGCAGCTGCGATGACGAAATGATCGCGACGTTGCAGCAGGTCAGCTTCAACTATCGGTTCGTTTATGAGGCGGCCTATATGGACGCCTCGCGGATCTGCTCCAACCGCCCCCGCCAGGAAGGCTTGTCGCTGGTCCGCGCACCGGACATCAAAGGCCCGACCTACAGCTATTGGCTGAACACCACCACTGAACCGGATGAAAACCGTGCAGCCCTGATGCTCGGCCGCGGCAACTTCCGCGTCGCGACGTCTCGCGGTCATTTAACCGACATGGTCGACCTGTCGCCGGGCAGCAGCCTGTTGGTCATCCTCGACCATGGCACGCGAGCGATTCCGGTGTTGGGCGTGTCACAGGTGTGGCCGCCGACCGAGGCCTGGCCACCGAAAAACCGTGATTCCCTGCAAGTCACCCATTCCCGCCTGATTTACCGCATGCCCACCGATAACCCGGAATACCAATTGGTGCTGATCAGCCCGCGCAGCGGCACGCATATACCGCCCGTGTGGTGGTGGCTGCTTCCGGCGTGCCTGCTGCTGGCCGCTTGCGTGGGTTTCCTGGTGTTCCTGTTGGTACGCCAACGCCAATCACTGGATGCCGAATTGACCGGCGCCATACGCCGAGGCGAATTGCAGGTTTTGTATCAACCGATTTTCGATCTCGACAGCCGCAACTGCGTCGGCGCCGAAGCCTTGCTGCGCTGGCGTCGACCGGACGGCACACTGACCAGCCCCGACCTGTTCATTCCCATGGCGGAGAACACCGGGCAGATCCGCCAGATGACCGACTTCGTTCTGCAACGCCTGCTGGAGCAACTCGGGCAACTCCTTCGGGCCAATCCGCAGCTGTACATTTCGGTCAACCTGGCTGCGTGCGATGTGATGGTCCCGCGCATCGGCCAGGTGATGGCGCGCTTGCTGACGCTGCATCGGGTGGCAGCCAAGCAGATTGCTTTCGAGGTGACCGAGCGGGGGTTGATCGACGTGGTGGTGGCCCGCGAAAACCTGCAAGCCTTGCGCGATGTTGGCCATCAGGTACTGATCGATGACTTCGGCACCGGCTATTGCAGCCTTGCCTACCTGCAAACCCTGCCGGTGGACTGCCTGAAAATCGACAAGGCCTTCATCGACGCACTGGGCCACGACGCTGCCAGCAGTGGCGTGGCCCCGCACATCATTCACATGGCGCAATCACTGCACCTGAAGGTGATTGCCGAAGGCATCGAGCATGAGGCCCAGGCGGCGTTCCTGAGCAGTGAAGGCGTGAAGTTCGGTCAAGGCTGGTTGTTTGCCCACGCCCTGAGCGCGGTGCAGTTCATCGAGCTGATTACCCGCGGCCGGCGATTGGGCAACCGGCGTCTGGATGACGAGGCGTAAGACGTTACACCGTCAACGCCATGTAGAACTGAGTTCCCTGCCCCGGCCGCGAGTAAACGCCCATCCGGCCACCGTGCAATTGCACGATTTCCTTGCACAACGCCAGACCGAGCCCGGCACCGCCCTTCTTGCGGCCAACCTGAACAAACGGCTCGAAGATCCGCCCCTGCTGTCCATAGGCGATGCCTTCGCCGTTATCCTCGACGCTGATGATCACCCGATCACCATGGCGTCGCGCCTGTAAGCGTATCAAGCCTCCGGAGGCGGTATGGCGCAGCGCGTTGTCGATCAGGTTATCGAGCACACGGTCCAATTGCGGCTGATCGGCCTGCAAGCGTGGCAGCGGCCCCTGCACCTCAACCAGCAGCTCGATACCCTGCGCTTCTGCGCCGCTGGTAAACCGTAGCTGCGCCTGCTCCAGCAGATCTTCGATGGAGCACGGTGCCAACGTGAGTTTTTGCAGGCCGTTTTGATACCGCGAGAAATTCAGCAGGTCGTTGATCAACTGCATCAGGCGCTGCATTTCTTCGTTCACCGTGTCCAGCAAGTCAGCTTCACGGGAGTCCGGCGGGAAGTGCGCGCGCTCGCGGAACAGACCGAACGCCATGTGCATGCCGGTGACCGGTGTGCGCAACTCATGGGAAGCGCGCAGCACGAATTCGCTACGCACCCGTTCGAAGGCACGCTGCTCAGTGACGTCATGCAGCACCATGACCGCACCGAGGATATGTCCCTGAGTGTGGCTTACAGGCGTAAGGCTGTAGGTCAGCAACCGCGTCTCGCCATCGACCTCCATGCTCAGATCTTCCGGCGCCCGCTCCAGCGTGCCGCCGCGCAGCACCAGTTGCAGTTGCTCATCTAGCTCGGGTCGCTCAAGCGCCGTGCCCAGGCCTTGGCCGAGTCGATCGCTGTCCCAACCCAACTGACGCTGCGCAACCGGGTTGAGGTGCTCCAGGTGACCTTGACGGTCGATCATCAGCAAGCCGTCGTCGATGCTGTCGAGTACCGCTTGCAGGCGTTGCTGGCCTGCCAGCAGCTCATCGACATTGGTCGCCTGATGCTCACGCAGTGCCTCGGCCATGATGCCGAAACGCCGGGTCAGCTGATTGAGTTCAACCGCCGAAGAGACTGGGAGTGTCACATCGAAATTCCCCTGCCCGATGTTGTCCGCCGCCTGCGCCAACGCTTCGATGGGTTCGCCAAACCGTCGGGCGATGGCGTGAGCGGTAACGAAACCGATGATCAGCACCGCCAACCCGACCAATCCCAACAGGCCGGCAATCAACAGTGCTCGCTCACGCGACTGGCGCTCGGTGGTGCCGATGTTATCCAGGGCGCGCTTGTGTTCTTCGATCAAGCCATTGCGCAGCGCATTGAATCTTTGCGTGAGATCATCGTTGCCGGTCAACACATGCGTCGTATCGGGCGAGCTTTCATACGCCTGGATAAAACGCTGGTAATCCGTCTTGGCCTTTTTGAACCCGTATTCACTCCCCTTGACCTCCGGTTCCTGGGCGATGCCCTGGTCCAGCAGCTCGAAGTAACGCTGTTTGGAGGCGTCAAAGGCTTGAGTGTCCGGTTGCTCGCTGAGCATGATGATCAGCTGGTCGCCCAGCGTCTGGCGCAGTTTCAGACCCAGATCCAGAGTGACGAAGTTATTGCGTACCAGTGCTTCCTGACTCCCGGCCATCTGCATCACGCTGACCAGCCCGAGCAAAAGCCCGAGCAGCGCTACGGTGATCAGCGCGGAAATGCTTAAAAACAGGCGGGTCCGCAACTTCATCGCCAGCTTCATCGGTGGCGGCTCACAAGTTGTACTGTTTGCGTTTGCGGTACAGCGTCGAGGCGTCGATTCCCAACGTTTTGGCCGCTTGGTCCAAGGTGCCGGCGGTGGCGAGGACCGCGCCGATGTGGGCTTTTTCCAGTTCGTCCAGACTCAGCGCCGCGCCAATGCGCGGGGCGTTGTTGACCGGTGTTTCGGCCATCCCCAGATGGGTGATCTCGACGCGTTCCTGCGGGCAAATGATGCTCGCCCGCTCCACCACGTTGCGCAACTCACGGATGTTGCCCGGCCAGCGGTAGCCGAGCATCGCCTCACGGGCCTCGTCACTGAAGCCCCGGGCCGGGCGCGCGTACTCTTTGACGAACCGGGCCAGAAAGCGATCGGCGAGGTTGATGATGTCTTCCCTGCGCTCGCGCAGCGGCGGCAGGTGCAGAGTGATGACGTTCAGGCGATAGAGCAAGTCTTCGCGGAAACGGCCATCGCGAACCATGTCTTCCAGGTTTTGGTTGGTGGCGGCAAGGATGCGCACATCGGCACGCCGCGTGACCGGGTCACCTACGCGCTCGTATTCCTTGTCCTGAATGAAACGCAGCAACTTCGGCTGCAAAACCAGCGGAAAATCGCCGATTTCATCTAGAAACAGCGTGCCGCCATCAGCTTGATTGACGCGACCGAGCGTGCTTTCGCTGGCACCCGTGAATGCCCCGCGGCTATGGCCGAACAACTCGCTTTCCATCAACTCAGCCGTCAGCGATGGGCAATTGATGGTGGTGCAGGATTTCTTGGCGCGTTTGCTCCAGCCGTGAATAGCTTGGGACAACTCGCCCTTACCGGTGCCGGACTCCCCCAGAATCAGGATATTGGCATCGGTACCGGCGACCTGGCGCGCGGTTTCCAGCACCACTTTCATCGCGGGGCTATGAGAGTCGAGGCCATCCTTTGGTTTGCGTATCTCGCCTTCCAGCGCTTCAAGACGCGCCGACAATTGGCGCACTTCCAATTGCTTGGCGGTGGCCAGGCGCAATTGGTCGGGGCTGCACGGCTTGACCAGATAATCGGCGGCGCCGGCCTGGATTGCGTCTACCGCGGTGTCCACCGCGGAGTGTGCGGTGACGATCACCACTCGCATCCACGGTGCTTGGACGCGCATCTGGGCCAGTACATCCAGGCCATTGTCTTCGCCCAGACGCAAATCGAGGAAGCACAGGTCGAACACCTGACGTTGCAACAGCGCATCGGCCTGGGCGGCGCTGTTGGCGGTCGCCACGCTGTAGCCTTCGTCTTCAAGGCAGTAACGGAAGGTACGCAGGATGGCGGACTCATCATCCACCAGAAGAATACGGCCTTGATGCTCAGTGGCTGATTCCATTTTCCTACGCTCCTTAAAGAATGATCTTGGTTAGTCCCGGAAAAATCGGGCAAGTTGCATGGTTTATTCTGATCTATTACCGCGCTCACAGGGTAGCTATCTGCTGCCACTGCAAGTTGTGTCCTTTTCTGACAGTTGCGCCCTCCTTTCAATTCAAAAATATTGCGAAGCCCTGTAATCAATCGTGCATTCCGCACGACCGCGAAAAGCGGCATCGTGCAGGATGCCAGCGAATCGGTTTTTGCTATTTGTTTAACTAATTGATTTATAAGGTTTTTTCTTCTCTAAAAAGCTGGCATGACGACTGCAATAACCTGAGTAATGCAGGGCAAACAACAAACGCCCTCAACCCAATCACCCCCGCGTGGGAGGAGCCTCAGGATGAATCGTCAACGTGCCGCCCAATTACGTGTCTCGCCACTGCATCTCCAGCAAGGCTTGTTTTGCGTACTTGCGCTGCTGGTCACTCTGATCGCCGGCCAGCAATTCCTGAGCTGGGAACAAAACCAGCAACAAACTGCGCCACGCGTGTCGTTTCAGCACCCGACCCAAACCCAATTCAGCGCTGCCAGCAGCGGTATGACTGACAGCACTGCCCTGCGAATGATGGACGTCGACCAGGCTCAGCCTGTGAATGAGATGCCTCGTCAGGAACGCTGGGTTTTCTAAGACTTGATTACACAGACTTGGCGTGTTCGATGCGCCGGGGCAAGCACCTCTAAATAGAAGCGTAAGGAGAATCACCATGTTGAGCTGGGCAATCACATTCTTGATCATTGCCATTGTCGCTGCCGTTTTGGGCTTCGGTGGTATCGCGGGCACCGCCACGGGTATCGCCAAGATTCTCTTTGTCGTGTTCCTGGTGATGTTCATTGCTTCCTTCTTCTTTGGCCGTCGCGGTCGAGGCTGAACATGAGCCGTTCGTTAAAGACACTGGCAGCCGCCCTGCTACTGGGCGGTAGTGCCATGGCAATTGCTGCCAATGATGGGCAGGCGCGGGTCAACGAGCTTTTGAACGCAGACCCGCAGTACCGGGAAACCTGGCAAGGCGTCGTCAAGAAAGAGGAACGCCTGCCGGAATGGGTGATGAACCTGTCCGGCGATGCCGAACAAATGAATGCCGTGGAAGAGGATGGCAACAAGTATCTGGTGGGGCCGCTGTGTGAAACCCAGGCGACCTGCCCTGACAAACGCTTGATTGTCGCCGTCAGCTTCGACAAGAAGGACGCCTACGCCATGTTGGTAGAGGTGCCTTCGGGGCTGCCTGCCGACAAGTCGCCAACCCGACATGCCAACTACCGTTTCCTCGGGAAACCGGACCAGGGCATGCAGGAATTGTTGATGGAACAACTCAAGAAAGATCCGAACTGGTATTGAGTTCCAGACATGGGAAAGAAGCCTCGCTTCTTTCTATCTGCACCCCCTGAGGAAGGCAGGTGCATGACCAAGGGGTCGGGACGTTCTGCCTGTTTCAGGGGCGGAGTGACCTACGGGTACAGGGAGTGCCTGCGCAAGGGCCGGGTCAGGAAAAGCTGCGACGCAAGTTCGCCGGCCAGTTATGGCTCGACGGACTTGCGGAGAGCTTGTTCACGCGAAGTACCGAATTAGAGCTTTCTGCGCCTTTTTCCGCTTCTATCTAAAACACCCCTCGCCCGTCTACGGAAAATTCCTTTCCCAGAGCCTCTGCTGCGACCGTATATCGAGAAATATTGCCGGCCGCTGGCCGCGATTCCTTTGCCCGATTTGTGGGATTTTCCCGAAATTCGTCGCCATTTCAGCTGATCAAAAAATACTCAACCTGCTCTGTGATGGCCGGTTCACGGCACTTTTGCCTGCCGAAATGTCACATTCGAACCGATTGCGACGTCGCTTTCAGCTAAAAAACCTCATGCCGATTCGGCATAGGGTAGGCGTTTACGGCATTAGACGTCGCTTCCTTGCATCGGAATAGTTGCGCCTTTTTTCGCCTGCCAGAGAGCCACTAACAAGCGCTCCGGGGCTCCTTATACGGGGGCAGATGCAGCAACTTTTTTGCCACAAGCGAACCAGTTCTTGCACCTGCCCGAGTCAAACTGAAGTAAGGGTAAAGATATGAAGAAGGCAAAGCTTAGCCTCGCCTGGCAGATCCTCATCGGTCTGGTATTGGGGATTGCAATCGGTGCGCTGCTCAACCATTTCAGTGCCGAGAAAGCCTGGTGGATCAGCAACGTCCTGCAACCAGCGGGCGATATCTTTATCCGTCTGATCAAGATGATTGTGATCCCGATCGTGATCTCTTCGCTGATCGTCGGCATTGCCGGCGTGGGTGATGCGAAGAAGCTCGGCAGCATCGGCCTCAAAACCATCCTCTACTTTGAAGTCGTCACCACTATTGCCATCGTCGTCGGCCTGTTGCTGGCCAACCTGTTCCACCCGGGCGCAGGCATCGACATGAGCACCCTGGGCACTGTGGATATCTCCAAGTACCAGGCGACGGCGGCTGAGGTCCAGCATGAACACGCGTTCATCGAGACCATCCTCAACCTGATCCCGTCCAACATCTTCGCGGCCATGGCCCGTGGTGAGATGCTGCCGATCATCTTCTTCTCGGTGTTGTTCGGTCTCGGCCTGTCGAGCCTCAAGCCTGAACTGCGTGATCCGTTGGTCACAATGTTCCAGGGCGTGTCGGAAAGCATGTTCAAGGTCACCCACATGATCATGAACTACGCCCCGATCGGCGTTTTCGCACTGATCGCGGTCACGGTGGCCAACTTCGGTTTCGCCTCGCTGCTGCCGCTGGCCAAACTGGTGATCCTGGTTTACGTCGCCATCGCCTTCTTCGCCTTCGTCGTGCTGGGCCTGATCGCTCGCCTGTTCGGTTTCTCGGTGATCAAGCTGATGCGCATCTTCAAGGATGAGCTGGTGCTGGCCTACTCCACCGCCTCCTCCGAAACCGTGCTGCCGCGCGTGATCGAGAAGATGGAAGCCTACGGCGCGCCGAAAGCGATTTGCAGCTTCGTGGTACCGACCGGCTACTCGTTCAACCTCGACGGTTCGACCCTGTACCAAAGCATCGCGGCCATCTTTATTGCCCAGCTGTACGGCATCGACCTGTCGATCAGCCAGCAACTGCTGCTGGTCCTGACCCTGATGGTCACCTCCAAAGGCATCGCCGGCGTACCGGGCGTGTCCTTTGTGGTGCTGCTCGCCACTCTGGGCAGCGTGGGCATCCCGCTGGAAGGCCTGGCCTTCATCGCCGGTGTCGACCGCATCATGGACATGGCGCGCACCGCGCTGAACGTGATTGGCAACGCTTTGGCCGTGCTGGTTATCTCTCGCTGGGAAGGCATGTACGACGATGCCAAGGGCCAGCGCTACTGGAACTCCCTGCCGCACTGGCGCAGCAAAGAAAAGCTGCCGGTTGGTGAAGTTTCCAGCAACTGACACCTGAACTCCTTGATGGCTTTTCTATGGGAGCAAGCCTGCTGGCGATAGCGGTGTACCAAACAACAGAGATGTTGAATGTGCCGCCCTCATCGCCAGCAGTCTGGCTCCCACAGTTTCGAGTCAGCCTTACAAACAAACCCCGGAGAAATCCGGGGTTTGTCGTTTCTGGCCACCCCGCTATCATTCGCGCATCTTTTGGGGGATTTGACTGATGCTTAATGGCCTGTGGCTTGGCTTTTTCATCGTGGCCGCGATATCGGCGCTGGCGCAATGGCTGATCGGCGGCAACGCCGGAATCTTCGCGGCGATGGTGGAAAGCATTTTCGCCATGGCCAAATTGTCGGTCGAAGTGATGGTGTTGTTGTTCGGCACCCTCACCCTCTGGCTGGGTTTTTTGCGGATCGCCGAAAAAGCCGGGATTGTCGATTGGCTGGCCAAGGCCCTCGGCCCGCTGTTTCTGCGCTTGATGCCGGAAGTCCCGCCCGGCCACCCCGCCATCGGCCTGATCACCCTGAACTTCGCTGCGAATGGACTGGGCCTCGACAACGCCGCTACGCCGATCGGCCTGAAGGCCATGAAGGCTTTGCAGGAACTCAACCCCAGCGCCACCATCGCCAGCAACGCACAAATCCTGTTCCTGGTGCTCAACGCCTCCTCCCTGACCCTGCTGCCGGTGACGATCTTCATGTATCGCGCCCAGCAAGGCGCGCCCGACCCGACGCTGGTGTTCCTGCCGATTCTGCTGGCCACCAGTTGCTCGACCATCGTCGGCTTCCTGGCTGTGGCGTTCATGCAACGTCTGCGCGTCTGGGACCCGGTGGTGCTGGCCTATCTGATCCCCGGTGCACTGATGCTGGGTGGCTTCATGGCGTTGCTGGGTACGATGTCAGCTGCTGCGCTGGCCGGTTTGTCGTCGATCCTCGGCAACTTGACGCTATTCGGGTTGATCATGCTGTTTTTGATCATCGGCGCAATGCGCAAGGTGAAGGTCTACGAGGCGTTCGTTGAAGGCGCCAAAGAAGGCTTCGACGTGGCGAAAAACTTGCTGCCGTATCTGGTGGCGATGCTCTGTGCGGTGGGCGTGCTGCGGGCGTCCGGCGCCTTGGATTTCGGACTGGACGGCATCCGTCATCTGGTGGAGTGGGCCGGTTGGGACACGCGTTTTGTCGATGCACTGCCCACCGCCATGGTCAAGCCGTTCTCCGGTAGCGCCGCCCGGGCAATGCTGATTGAAACCATGAAGACCTCCGGCGTAGACAGCTTCCCGGCGCTGGTGGCGGCGACGATTCAAGGCAGCACCGAAACCACGTTCTATGTGCTGGCGGTGTACTTCGGCGCGGTGGGCATCCAGCGGGCGCGGCATGCCGTGGGGTGTGCGTTGCTGGCGGAACTGGCGGGGGTGTTGGGCGCCATCGGGGTTTGCTACTGGTTCTTCGGGTAAGGCAAAAGATCGCAGCCTGCGGCAGCTCCTACAGCCGCACACCTACCAATGTAGGAGCTGCCGTAGGCTGCGATCTTGGGATCTCAAGGTTTGACCGGTGCTAACTGCCGCCCTTGCTCAACCGCCCAATTCACCACTTGCGTCGTCAATTGATCGCTGGCCTGGCCAAAACCGGCCACCACCGCCGGTACTTTCACATCGCTCAGAGGCTGGCGCACTTCAAAGCGGCGGCTGGCGAGGATGTGCTGGTCATAACTGCGCACCAGTAACGCGTCCACACTCACCACCACACTGGCGGTCGTGCCCTGGTATTCCGTCTGGAAGGCTTGCAGGAGGCCGCCCAGTTCGAGATCCGTCTGGAATATGCTGTCATCGGTACTCAACAGCGATACCCGACCATCACGCTGGAAACCATCCAGCAGGCGATTGCGCAACAGCACTGGCGCCGGGTCGCTCCAGCGCGAGCCTTTGTAGTTGCTGATCACGTCACCCTGAGGGATAACCGCGATGTTCGGGCTGTTCAAGGCTTCGCTGGCCTGCAGCTTGGTCAGGCGCAACGACCAGCGCTGGGCTGCGCCGTGAATGCCGGCCGGGCTGCTCTGAGCCGACGGTAACCGATAGACATCGAACGGTTCAGGCTTGGGCAGGATCGAGCATGAACTCATCAGCATGAAGCCGGCGAGGAGGGCGATAGGCGTCGGCTTCATGGGGTGAATTCCTTGTTCTTGTCACTGCCCAGCAGGTAACCGCTGGGGTTGGCCTCAAGTCGGTGGGAAATGGCGCGCAGCGACGTGAGGGTTTCGCGCAGCTCGCGCACCGCCGGGGCCAGACCATTGAGGCCCTGCATGCCGTTGTTGATCGAGTCCTGATTGGCGCTGAGCAACTTGTTGATCGTTGCGCTGCTTTGCTCCAGCGACTTCATCGCCTGCTCAGCGCTGCCGAACATCTGCTTGCCCTGATCGTTGAGCAAACCATTGGCGTTACGCATCAGCGCAGAGGTCTGTTCCATCATGGTGCCCGCCTGCTTGCTCAGCGAGGCCAGTTGCTGCATCGCCTGACGAATATCACCGCGCTGATCGGCAATGACCCCGGTGGTTTGCTCCAGATGCTCAAGGGTCTTGCTGATGCGCTCGATGTTTTCGGTGGAAAACATCAGGTTGGCGTTGTGCATCAGCGAGGTCACGCCGGCCATCAGGTCGTTGCTGTCGTTGAGCAAACGGGCAATAGGCGAGGGCGATGCCACGATGGTCGGCAGGTTGCCGTCCTTGCCCTTGAGTGTCGGGCTTTGTGGCGTGCCGCCGCTGAGCTGGATGATCGATGTGCCGGTGACCCCGGTCAGCGCCAGCTTGGCCTGGGTGTCTTCCTTGACCGGCGTATCTCCGCCCAGACGAATCCGCGCCAGCACCCGGCGCGGGTCTTTGGGGTCCAGGCGCAGCGAGATCACATCGCCGACCTTGATCCCGCTGTACTGCACTGAACTGCCGTTGGACAGACCACTGACGGCCTCGTTGAAGACGACCTGGTAGTCCTTGAACTCGCGGTCGACGCTGGACTTGGCCAGAAACAAACCAAAGAGCAGGGCGCCCGCCACCACAATCACGGTGAACAGGCCGATCAATACATGATGGGCTCGGGTTTCCATGTCAGACCTCGTTGAGCTGTTGAGCGGCCGTCAGCGCCGCGCGGCCGCGAGGGCCATGGAAGTATTCGTGAATCCACGCATCGTCGGTTTCCGACACCTTGTCGATGGCGTCCGCCACCAGCACTTTTTTCTGCGCCAGCACCGCCACCCGGTCGGTGATGGTGTAGAGCGTGTCGAGATCGTGGGTCACCAGGAACACGCTCAAGCCCAAGGCATCGCGCAGGGTCAAGATCAACTGATCGAACGCCGCCGCGCCAATGGGGTCGAGGCCGGCGGTGGGTTCGTCGAGAAACAGTATGTCGGGGTCCAGCGCCAAGGCCCGTGCCAGAGCGGCGCGTTTGATCATGCCGCCGGACAGCGACGCGGGGTATTTATCCGCCGCCGACAGCGGCAACCCGGCCAGCGCCAGCTTCACGGCGGCCAAGTGCTCGGCATCGTCGCGACTCAGGCCGGCGTGTTCGATCAGGGGCAGGGCGACGTTCTCGGTCACGGTCAGCGAAGAGAACAGGGCGCCTTTCTGGAACAGCACGCCAAAGCGCCGCTCAATCAGCGAACGCTCGTGTTCCGGCAGGGTCGGCAGGTTTTGCCCGAACACCTTCACCACGCCTTCGCTGGGCTGGCGCAAGCCGACAATGCTGCGCAGCAGCACCGACTTGCCGCTGCCGGAGCCGCCGACGACGGCGAGGATCTCGCCCTTGTACAAATCCAGATCGAGGTTTTCATGCACGCTCTGGCGACCGAAGCGATTGCACAGCCCACGGACTTCGATCACCGCCTCGGCGGGCGCTCGGGGTAAACGGCTCACCAGCTCATCTCCATGAAAAACAGCGCGGCCACGGCGTCGAGCACGATCACCACGAAAATCGACTGCACCACACTCGACGTGGTGTGGGCGCCGACGGACTCGGCGCTGCCGCTGACCTTAAAACCTTCCAGACAACCGATCGCGGCGATCAGGAACGCGAAGATCGGCGCTTTGACCATCCCCACCAGAAAGTGCTGAACACCGATGTCCGATTGCAGCAAGGAAAGGAACATCGCCGGCGAGATATCCAGCGACACCGCGCAGACCACACCGCCGCCAACAATCCCCGACACCATCGCCAGAAAAGTCAGCATCGGCAACGCCACCAGCAACGCCAGCACGCGTGGTACCACCAGCAGTTCCATCGGATCGAGGCCGAGGGTGCGGATGGCGTCGATTTCTTCGTTGGCCTTCATTGAGCCGATTTGCGCGGTAAAGGCACTGGCGGTGCGACCGGCCATGAGGATCGCGGTCAGCAACACGCCAAACTCACGCAGGAAGGCAAATGCCACAAGGTCCACGGTGAATACGCTGGCGCCGAAGGTGGCCAGTACCGTCGCGCCGAGAAACGCCACCACGGCGCCCACCAGAAAAGTCAGCAGGGCAACGATAGGCGCAGCATCGAGGCCGGTCTGCTCAATGTGCGCGACCATTGGCGTGATGCGCCAGCGTTTGGGACGGAACAGGCCACGGACGATGGTTTCCAGAATCAGACCGACAAAACCCAGCAGTTGCAAGGTGTCCTGCCAGACCCGGTCCACCGCGCGACCAATACGGGTGAGCAGCATAATACCGACGTTGATTTCCGGTTCCTTGATCGGCACGCAGAAATCGGTCAACGACTGGTAGACGGTCTGCAGCAACGCGCGGTCGGCAGAGGAGAGGGTGCAATCAGGGTGTTCGGCGGAGCGGCCCAGACGCTCGGAGCCCAGCAGCTCCGCCAACAGCGAAGCCCCGGCGGTATCAAGGGCGCCAAGGCTATTGAGGTCGATGTGGGTGCTGTCGTCGTATTGGCCTTCGAGCTTCTCGCTCAGGCGCTTGAGGTCGGCGTAATGGGCGAGCGTCCAGTCCCCCGTCACCCGTATCTGAGCGGGGGCGTGCGAGGTGTCCAGTTGGGCATTGCCGGGCACTGTGCTGCTGGTCATAAGCTCCGTGCTTTTTCGGTTATTTACGCTGTCCTACGTAATAGCACGAACTCCCTCACTTTTCTTTGACTGGTGTGCTGTCTGCCACCTTGAAGCGCAATACGCCAATCAACTGGCCGTCTTCGGTGAGTACCCGGACCTGCCATTTGCCCGCCGGGTTGCCGGGGAAGTTCTGCTTGTGGGTCCAGGCCCGGTAGCCTTCCTTACGCCCACCGTGGATGTCCAGCGGGATGCGGTCGACCTCTTTGCCGTTGAACTGCCACACATGATAAATCCGCTCGTCGAGACCACGCGGGGCGTTGATCGCGGTATAGGCGTACAAGCCACCGCCGCGAATCTGCTCAACGCTGACCTCGTCGAGGCTGGCACCGGGCGTGCGGTCCTGCATCTGTGTGCTGATGGCCACGTCAGTCATCCACAAGGTCGCCGGCGGCACCCATGAGCGCAGCACCCAGCCAACGCCGCCGATGCCTACAGTGATACACAAAATGGCCAGGGCATTGCGCACGGTGCGAATCGGGAAGATCGACGCCAGGCTCGGGAACGACAGCAATACGGCGATCCCCAGCGCCCACTTGAAACTTTGTGAGGTGGTCAGGTGCATGATCACCGGCAACGCCGTGAGCAGGGCGGCGAACAGGGTCAGCGTGTGCAAAGCCAGGAACGCCCAGCGCCGGGGCGCCAGCCATTTGTAGTAGAGCGGGTCGACAATGGAAATCAATGCCGCGATGCCCAAAAGCCCGGTAAAGAACAACTGGCCGCTGTTCCACGTCGTGGTGATGAAAAAGAACGGCAGGACGAAAAACAGGCTTTCCTGGTGGATCATCTGCGTCGCGTAACGCAGCAGCGGCTGGGGGATTTCCCGTTTGAAGATTCGCGTGAACAGCTTCGTCAGGCTGTTTTCCAGCATCAGCCAGATCCAGCTGATCAGCATGATGGTGGTGATCCAGCTCGCCAGGCCCTGCTGGCGGTCGACCAGAATGAAGCTGCCGACCCCGGAGACAAAACCACCGAGCGCAATGACCCCGGGGTAGCGCTTCATCAATTCGAGGATGCGCTGTACGAAGAGGGTCAGGTTCGGCATTCGGCGGTTCACACCAGTCGTAGGAGAAATCCCTGACAGGTTACCGCTGGCGCGTCGGCGTGGCGAGCGCTGCCTCAGGCCACGAATCCCGTAGCCGCTGCCGAAGGCTGCATTCGGCTGCGAAGTAGCCATGAATTCGTTATCGCAGATTTTTCTCAGAGACCGCGATGCATGGTGTACGACTGCTGCGCAGCCGAACGCGGGCTGCGCCAGCTGCTACACGGTTCGTGTTGATCGTCGGTGTAATTGCCATCCCAGCAGGATCAGGACAATCAACCCCATCCCTCCAGCAATCACCCACAACACCTGATCATCGCTAAGCAGCGGCTTCTCGATCCGCACATACCCCGGCTGCAGGAGCAGTTCGCGCATCGCCTTGTTCGCCTCGGCGAGGGAGACCGCTTGCAGCTCCTTGGCGGGATTGGCGAAACGGCCGTCCTCGTAGTCGCCCAGCGCGCTCCAGTAGTAATCCGCCAGCGCACTGTTGCCTTGCACCGCCCAGGCCTGGCGGGCCATGGCGGCCTGTTTGAGGCGGTTGAAGGTCTCGGCGTTCAAGCCGTCCTTGAGCAACTGAGCCTTCAAGTCATCCAGCACCGTCAGGGCCTCGTCCACGTCGTCGCGGTCAAGGTCGGCATTGAGGCTCATGAAGCCAACGCCACCGAACACCTCACGCTCGGCCCACGGTCCATAGGACAAACTGTGCGCCAGCCGCAACTGGCGATACAGCGCCCAGTCCAGGTAGTCCTTGAGCAGGTCGAAGGTTACGTCGTGCTGATCTTCCAGCACCGGCTCCGGCACCAGCCAGTGCAGCTTGGCCCCATCACCCACGAAACCCCGCGTGAGAACGCGCTCGTGAGCGGCGCTGGCCTGAATTTGCGGTAGCGGCGGGTGGCTGCCGGGTTCGATCGGGACCAACGTGCCGTAGGTGCGTTCCAGATAGGCCGGCAGCAAGCGGTCAAGGTCACCGACCACGATCAGCGTCATGTTGTTGGGCGCGTACCAATCCTGGCGGACTTTCTCCAGTTGTTCGCGGGTCAATTGATGGACTTCTGCACGCTCGGAGCATTTGAGCCCGAGTTCCACGGCCAACTGCTTGCTGGCGGTGTGACCCAGATCCTGACGATCCAGCCAGCGCTGCAAGTGCGTGTAGTGACCGCCGTCTTCGCGCTCGACCACTTGCTTGGCGGCGTTGATGGCATTGTCGTCAAACCGGGTTTGAGTCAGTAACGCCAAGAGCAAATCGAGGACTTTGCGCTGGTTTTTCGCCGGGGCTTCGATCACGAAGGTGGTGTCGGCGTTGCTGGTGAAAGCGTTCCATTCGCCACCCAGCGCTTGCATGCGTTCCTCCAGACCGCCTTCGCCGCTGGCGTCGATGCCGCTGAACAGCAGGTGTTCGAGCAGGTGCGGCAACTCTTTTTCCGCGCAGTTGAAATCGTCGATGCCGACGCCAACCACCAGCCGGATCGCCACATGCCCGCGTTCGGCACCCGGTTTGAGCAGCAATTGCAGGCCGTTGCGCAGGGTATAACCCTCGACCTGGAAACGATCCAGAGCAAACGAAGGGAGTGAACCGAGCAACAGACAGGCGAACAGCAGACAACGCATAACGAGCTTCCATACGGCTAGCGTGAGTTCAACAGACTTCGGGCCACGGTGGACGTTCAGGGAGAATGCGTGATGTCCGTTAAATCGTCGACCACCAGCGCGCCGGTATCGGATGTTTCCAGCACCACGTAGGCGCTGCTGCAAAACAGCGAATTCAGACGCTTCATGTCGGCAATCAACTCCAGGTGCAACGAACTGGTTTCGATACTCTGCACGATCTTACGTTGCAAACGGCTGACATGAGCGTGGGCCAAACGCCGTTCCTGCGCGCGAAAGCGACGTTTCTCACGGACCAATTGGCGGGCGCTTTCCGGGTCCGCACTGAGGAATACCGACAAGCCCAGGCGCAGGTTGGCAATCAATTGGCTGTGCAATCCCGCCAGCTCTTCCAGGCCGACTTCGGAAAACGACCGGCGTTGCGAGGTTTTCTGCTGCTGGACCTTGCGCAGCATGCGTTCGATGAGGTCGCTGGCGAGTTTCAGGTTGATCGCCAGTTCGATGATTTCCGCCCAGCGTCGGCTGTCCTGATCGCTGAGGTCTTCGCGGGGCATTTGCGCCAGATAGAGCTTGATCGCGCTGTAGAGCGACTCCACGTCTTCCGCCAGGCGACGCACTTCTTGGGTCACGGCGGTTTGCTTGCCATGCAACACGTCGAGCATGGCTTCGAGCATGTTGTCGATCAGGTCGCCCATGCGCAGGGTTTCCCGCGCCGCATTGGCCAACGCCAGGCTGGGAGTGGCCAATGCCGTGGGGTCCAGGTGCCGGGGTTTGGCGGTGCCGTTGGCTTGCGGACGCTCCGGCAACACCCAGGCACAGAACCTGGCCATCGGCCCGACGGTGGGCAACAGGATCAGGCAGCGCGCCGTGTTGTAGAGCAAGTGGAAGCCAATGACCATTTCCTGAGGGCTGAAGTCCAGGCCGTCGAGCCAGTGCACCAGGGGGTCGAGCACTGGAATGATCAGCACCAGGCCAATCAGTTTGTACAGCAGGCTGCCCAATGCGACCTGGCGCCCGGCGGCGTTCTGCATGCTGGTGCTGAGGAACGCCAGGATACCGCTGCCGATGTTGGCGCCGATCACCAGGCCGATGGCCACGGGCAGGCTGATCACGCTGGCGCCGGCCAGGGTCGCGGTCAGCAGGACTGCCGCGAGGCTGGAGTAGGAAATCATCGCGAACAGCGCACCGACCAGGGCGTCGAGCAGGATGTCGCCGGTCAGCGAAGCGAAAATCACCTTCACGCCTTGAGCGTGAGTGATCGGCGTCGCCGCCTCAACGATCAATTGCAAAGCGAGAATGATCAAGCCCAGACCGATCGCGACGCGGCCCATCTGGCCCAGTCGGGTCTGTTTGCGCGAGAGAAAGAAAATCACCCCGAGGAAAATCAGCAACGGCGACAACCAGGACAGGTCGAAGGTCAGCACCCGCGCCATCAGCGCTGTACCGACATCCGCGCCGAGCATGGTCGCCAGCGCCGGTGTCAGCGCCATCAGGCCCTGACCGACAAATGACGTGACCAGCATGGCGGTGGCGTTGCTGCTCTGCACCATCGCGGTCACGACGATGCCGGAAATGAACGCCAGCCAGCGTTTGGACATGTTCTGGCCAATGACGTGGCGCAAGTTGGAGCCGTACACCCGCAGGATGCCGGTTCGGACGATGTGCGTGCCCCAGATCAACAAGGCCACGGCGGAAAGCAGATTGAGCAGGGTGAGCATACAGACCCCCTGTGGTGTAGCGCCCCAAAGGGGCAAATTGGCGGTGCCGCGCGACGATCTACGTTCTGTACTTAAGCTGTAGTTGGCTAACGGTCTGGGCGCCAGCATCGCATAGCTAAAGAGGTGATTGAAACAAAACTGTCATGAAAACAGGTTTCTGCAGACATGAAAAAGGGGACCCCAAGATCCCCTTTGACTTCATCATCTGTAGCAGCTGCCGCAGGCTGCGTTCGGCTGCTACAAGAGCGGTTACTGGCCCGGAATGTCCTTGCGCAGTTTCACCGGGTCCTGCTGTTTGCGTTTTTTCGCAATCGCGGTGCGCATCTTGATGTTGATCGCTTCCACTGCCAGCGAGAACGCCATGGCGAAGTAGACGTAGCCTTTCGGTACGTGCACGTCCAGGGATTCGGCAATCAGCACGGTACCGACCACCAACAGGAACGACAGCGCCAGCATCTTCAGCGACGGGTGCTTGTCAATGAAGGCGCTGATGGTGCCCGCGGCCAGCATCATCACCAGAACGGCCACGACAATCGCCGCCACCATGACCGGTACATGGGACACCATGCCGACCGCGGTGATCACCGAGTCCAGCGAGAACACGATGTCGATGATCGCGATCTGGATGATGGTGTACAGGAAGTTGCCGCCCTTGCCCGAAGGTTCTTCGTTGCTTTCGTCTTCACCTTCCAGTGCGTGGTACATCTCTTGCGAGCTCTTCCACAGCAGGAACAGACCACCGAAGAACAGAATCAGGTCACGCCCGGAAATACCCTGACCGAACACTTCGAACAGATCGGCGGTGAGGCGCATGACCCACGTGATGGACAGCAGCAACAGGATTCGCGTGATCATGGCCAGCGCCAGACCGAAAATCCGGGTGCGCGCCTGCATGTGCTTGGGCATGCGGCTGACCAGGATCGAAATCATGATGATGTTATCGATACCCAGGACGATTTCCAGGGCGGTCAGGGTGAAGAAGGCAACCCAGATTTCAGGGTTGGTCAGCCATTCCATGTGTATTCCTTTGAGCGATTGTTAAACCACAACGGGCCCGGACTTCAAACAGCGAAGCCTGGACCCGGAGCGGTGAGTCTTGGGCTTATAGAGTGCTGAACAGCGGAAAAATCCCCATCAGCAATGCAGCAACCAGTATGCACATGCACACCAGCACTGCCCACTTGAGGGTGAAGCGCTGGTGATCACCAAAATCGATCCCGGCCAGGGCCACCAACAGGTAAGTCGATGGTACCAGCGGGCTCAACAAGTGGACGGGCTGACCGACGATCGAGGCACGTGCCATTTCCACCGCGGTTATACCGTAATGGCTGGCGGCTTCGGCAAGTACCGGTAACACGCCGTAATAAAATGCATCGTTCGACATGAAGAAGGTGAACGGCATGCTTACCAGTGCCGTGATCACGGCCAGGTACGGGCCGAGGAAATCCGGAATCACCGACAGCAGGCTTTTCGACATCGCATCGACCATACCGGTGCCCGACAGGATACCGGTGAAGATACCGGCGGCAAAGATCAGCCCGACCACTGCCAGCACGCTACCGGCGTGGGCCGCCACGCGATCCTTCTGCTGTTGCAGGCAAGGATAGTTGACGATCATCGCGATACTGAACGCCACCATGAACAGCACCGGCAGCGGCAACAGGCCGGCGATCAGGGTGCACATCAGGCCCAGGGTCAGGGCGCCGTTGAACCAGATCAGCTTCGGACGACGGGCATCCGGGAACTGCGAGACGCTGATTTCGCTGTGGTCGATCTCTTCGCCCACCAGGTGCAGCTCACCCAGACGCGCACGCTCACGTTTACCGTAGAAATAGGCGATGGCCAGGATCGCCACCACACCGGCCGCCATGGCCGGAATCATCGGTACGAAGATCGCCGAGGGGTCCACGTGCAGCGCACTGGCGGCACGGGCGGTCGGGCCACCCCATGGGGTCATGTTCATCACGCCACCGGCGAGAATGATCAGACCGGCCATGATCCGCGGGCTCATGCCGATGCGGCTGTAGAGCGGCAGCATGGCGGCTACGCAGATCATGTAAGTGGTCGCGCCGTCACCATCGAGGGAAACGACGAGCGCCAGTACGGCGGTGCCGACCGAAACTTTCAACGGGTCGCCCTTGACCATTTTGAGAATCTTGCGCACGGCCGGGTCGAACAGGCCGGAGTCGATCATCAGGGCGAAGTACAGAATCGCGAACATCAACATCACGCCGGTCGGCGCGAGTTTAGTGATGCCTTCGAGCATCATCGGGCCGATTTTCGGACCGAAACCGCCGAACAGGGCGAAGACGATTGGAATGATGATCAGGGCGATCAGCGCGGACAGGCGCTTGGTCATGATCAGGAACATGAACGTGATGACCATGGCGAAGCCAAGGAAAGTCAGCATGGGAATACTCCAGGCGTAGCGCGGCTAGGGAATGAGCGGATCGGCGATCAGCGCAGAACGGGAAGCACGAGACGTACGGGCGGAGTTGCAGCGAAACGGCGGATAGAAGAGGACATCAGAATCACCATTGTTGTTGTTAAATGGGCTGTGCGAGCGATAAAACGCTGGCATTGGCCGACCGGTCTGTTGCCGGTAGTGGGGCGATCCTAATCGGGGAAGCTTTCAGCCAGCTTTCGCCGATGAAAGCATTGACCGGATGTGCAACCGGTCGTCGGAGCAACTTGATGCCTTCGCGCACATTGCGCCACGAAACACACCTGTAGGAGCTGCCGAAGGCTGCGATCTTTTGATTTTTGAAAGCAAGATCAAAAGATCGCAGCCTTCGGTGGCTCCTACAGAGGCATACGGATCAGGAGGAATCAGCATGGCCAAAATCCATACAGGCGGTTGCCACTGCGGCCAACTGCGCTATCAATTCAGCGGGCCGCTGCACGATATCGCCCACTGCCATTGTTCGATTTGCCGACGGGTCAGCGGCGGTATCGTGACCACTTGGATCACCGTACCCGCCTCGGCCTTTCAATGGCTGGCCGGGACACCAGCGCAGTACGACTCGTCAGCCACCTGCGCACGCTATTTCTGCGGCCGCTGTGGCGCGCAACTAGCGCTGATAACGCACCTGAGCCCAGAAAGCATCGACGTGACCATTGCCACCCTCGACCATCCCGAGCTGGCGCCGGCCGAGCGGCACATCTGGATCGACAGCCGCTTGCCGTGGTTGCACCTGGATGAGCATCTGCCCAGCGAGCCGGAAGAAACCCTCTGATCAAAAAACAGACAGGTTTAGCGGGCGGACCGCCCCCATCCAGATCGCATGCTCGGTGTGGTCGAGCAAATCATCGCCGGTGTCCGGGTGCAGGAACACTACCAATCCCTTGCGGTTGAGCGCCAGCCACGGCAGCACCTCGCCGATCAACTCTGGTCCGAACGCCAGTTGGCAGCTCCAGTCCGGATGCGGCCCAACCGCACGCTCGTGGACGCGGCCCATCTTCAGCGCGAACAACTGCGCCGCTCGTTCACACAAGTCCCGCGCCTGATCGATGGTGCCGGCGTCGAAATACACATGGGCGTGATAACCCTTGATCCGTTGCATGTGAATCCCTCTAAAACTCAGTCGAACCCTTGTCGCGCCATGCATGTCACACGCCATATACGCAGGAAACAAGGGAGTTCAGCCATGAAAAACGCCGAAACGCCGGTGGTGAAAGTGGTGCTTTATGGTGCCATGAGTAGCCTGGGCAGTGCGCTGATGGCTGAAATGCTTCGGCGCCAACATGAAGTGATCGCCATTCTTGACGATCTGACGGCGCTGGCACCGCGTCCGGGTTTACGCGCCAAGACCGGGGACCTGTTCGATGCAGAACGGGTGAAGCAAAGCGTCGCCGGCAGTTCGACGGTTATCTGTTTATTGGACGCACCAGGCCTGCCGTTCAACAGTGAATACGTGGAAAAAACTATCGTGCCGGGACCGGTCGAACAGGTGTTGGCGGTAGATGCGCTGATCGATGGCATGCAGGCAGCGAACATCAGCCGATTGTTTCTGGTGGGGGATTTCGACGTGCTGGACGACCCGGAAACCGAGGACAGCCTGCAACGCCATGCTGCCGAGGAAATCCGCGAAGCGCTGCAAAGCAGTGCCTTGCATTGGACGATGGTGAATGCACCGCGCGGAGTGGCGGGTCTGACCATTGAGCACTTCAGCCAGGTCGCCGGCAATCTGGAACCGGGACTGGCCGAACCGCTCGAACGACTGGCCCGCACCGCTACGGGTATCGCCGATGAAATGCACCTGAATTTGCACATCGGCGAGCACGTCAATTTCATCGCGACTTCATAGCATTTAAAAGATCGCAGCCTGCGGCAGCTCCTACATGGAATGCGTACCCCTGTAGGAGCTGCCGCAGGCTGCGATCTTTGATTTTCAAACCGCAATCGAAGGCAACGCCAACCCGTTGAGCGATTGGGCACTGCTGGCCTGCTCGGCCATCAGCCAATCGACAAACTGCTGGATCAGCGCCCCACGTCGTTTGCGCTGGGGCAAAACCACGTAATAGCCCAGGCGTGACATCACCGTTTCGGCGATTGGCCGACACAACAAATCCTGCGCCAGCAAGTTATCCACAAGGTGCCGCCAGCCGATGGCAACGCCCTGGCCGCCAATTGCGGCTTGAATCAATAGGGTGTAATTGTCGAAGCGCAACTGGCCGGGGGCCGGGGCCGAGGTGATACCCAACTCACGAAACACACCGCTCCAGTCAAACCAGTTACTGCTGTTCTCGCCGCGCAGGTGCAACAGTGGAAGTTCCAACAACGCCTGAGCAGGCAAGGGCAGGGCACGCTCGTTCATGAGTTGCGGGCTGCACACCGGAAACACTTCCTCGCTGAACAGCCAATGGCTTTCACCCTGCTTGAAACGGCCATCGCCGAACAACACCGCCACATCAATGTCCGTGCGCAGCATGTTATGGCTGCGCTCGCTGGTGACCAGGCTGACGTCCACCTGCGGATTGGCCGCATGAAAGCGGTGCAGGCGCGGCATCAACCAATAGGCCGCGAAAGCGAAATCGGTCGCCACTTGAAGCACTTCATGTTGCTGTTGTGCACTAATTGCGCTCAATCCCGCGTCGATATTCTGCAAACCGAGCTGAACCTGCTCGAAAAGTATCATCCCGGCTTCCGTCAGCTCGATGCCACGGTAGATGCGATCAAACAAACGGGTCGTCAACTGCTCTTCCAGCCGTTTGATTTGTTGGCTGATGGCGGGCTGGGTGGTGCCCAGTTCGTTGGCAGCAGCAGTGAAGCTGCGCTGGCGGGCTGCCGCTTCGAAAGCCCGGAGCAAATCCAGAGACAGGTCACCGAGGGCGTCATACATAAGCTGTGCTTATCCTAGTCATTGCCGCGCATGGGCTTTACCGCGAGAGGCATGGATTACATCCTCAATCCCAGCACTCTCGCATAAACATCCACTATGGAATGCCGCGATCACATGAAGCGCAAGAACATTCTTTTCATCATGGCCGATCAAATGGCCGCGCCAATGTTGCCGTTCTACGGCCCATCGCCCATCAAACTACCGAATTTGAGTCGCCTCGCCGCTGAGGGTGTGGTGTTCGACGCCGCTTACTGCAACAGTCCGCTGTGTGCGCCGTCGCGTTTTACCCTGGTCAGTGGTCAGTTGCCGAGCAAGATTGGCGCCTACGACAACGCCGCCGATTTCCCCGCCGACGTACCGACCTACGCCCACTACTTGCGTCGCCTCGGCTACCGCACCGCGCTGTCGGGCAAGATGCATTTTTGCGGCCCGGACCAGTTGCATGGCTATGAAGAGCGCCTGACCAGCGATATTTACCCGGCCGACTATGGTTGGGCGGTGAACTGGGATGAACCCGATGTGCGCCCGACCTGGTACCACAACATGTCGTCGGTGCTGCAAGCAGGCCCGTGCGTGCGCACCAATCAGCTGGATTTTGACGAAGAGGTGGTGTTCAAGGCCCAGCAATACTTGTTCGATCACATTCGCGAGGACGGCGATCAGCCGTTTTGCCTCACCGTTTCGATGACGCACCCGCACGACCCTTACACCATTCCCAAGGCATTTTGGGACCTGTACGACGATGCCGACATTCCATTGCCTGCAACGCCTGATCAACACGAACTCGATCCGCATTCCCAGCGCCTGCTCAAGGTTTATGACCTGTGGGATAAACCGCTGCCTGTGGATAAGATCCGCGATGCACGCCGCGCCTATTTCGGAGCTTGCAGCTATATCGACAGCAACGTCGGCAAACTCCTGCAAACGCTCGAAGATACAGGGCTGATCGATGACACCATCATCGTCTTCTCTGGCGACCATGGCGATATGCTCGGCGACCGCGGTCTCTGGTACAAAATGCATTGGTTTGAAATGGCTGCGCGCGTGCCCCTGTTGATAAGTGCTCCCGGGCAATTCGGCGCTGGTCGGGTGAGCTCCTCTGTATCTACCGCAGACCTGCTGCCGACGTTCGTCGAACTGGCCGGCGGCTCGCTGGAACCGGGCCTGCCGCTCGATGGCCGTTCGCTGGTGCCGCATCTGCAAGGGCAGGGCGGTCACGACGAAGTGTTTGGCGAATACATGGCCGAAGGCACCATCAGCCCGTTGATGATGATTCGCCGCGGTGCCTACAAATTCATCTACAGCGAAGACGACCCTTGCCTACTCTTCGACGTACACAACGATCCGCGCGAGCAGGAAGAACTCAGCCAGTCACCGCAACATCGCCAGCTGTTCGACGATTTTCTCGCCGAAGCGCGAGCCAAATGGGATATTCCGGCGATCCACCATCAGGTGCTCGCCAGCCAGCGGCGCCGACGTTTCGTCGCCGAGGCGCTGACCCTCGGCAAGCTGAAGAGCTGGGATCACCAGCCGCTGGTGGACGCCAGTCAGCAGTACATGCGCAACCACATCGACCTCGATGACCTGGAGCGTAAAGCACGTTATCCACAACCCTGCCAAAACCAATAATGTTAAGGGGAAGTCCATGCAAAGGTTATCCACAGTACTGACGGTCGGGCTCCTAGCTCTGGGCAGCGCATCGGCGTTCGCCGATCAATGCGAGACGGTGAAAATGGCCGACCCGGGTTGGAGCGACATTGCCGCGACCAACGCCATCACCGGGTTTCTGCTGGAGGGCATGGGCTACAAGGCCAAGGTCGACACCCTCGCGGTGCCGATTACCTTTGGCGGGCTCAAGGATGGCCAGGTTGACGTCTTCCTGGGTAACTGGATGCCGGCGCAGCAGGGCTTCTACGATAAATTCGTCGCCACCGGCGATGTTACGCAGCTGGCGAAAAACCTCGACGGCACTGAATTCACCCTCGCCGTCCCGGATTACGTGTGGGACGCGGGTGTGCATAACTTTGCCGACCTGAATAAATTCGCCGACAAGTTCGACAAGAAGATCTACGGCATCGGCTCCGGCGCGCCAGCGAACATCTCGTTGCAGGAAATCATCAAGAAAAACGATTTCGACATGGGCCAGTGGAAACTGGTCGAGTCCAGCGAACAGGCGATGTTGGCCGAAGTGTCCCGCGCCGTGAAAAAACAGAAGTTCGTGACCTTCCTCGGCTGGACGCCGCACCCGATGAACGTGCAGCTGAAAATGCATTACCTGAAGGGCGGCGAGAAATAT
Organism: Pseudomonas azerbaijanoccidentalis; assembly: GCF_019145495.1. GTDB lineage: Bacteria > Pseudomonadota > Gammaproteobacteria > Pseudomonadales > Pseudomonadaceae > Aquipseudomonas > Aquipseudomonas azerbaijanoccidentalis. Next base: position 551,169 of record NZ_JAHSTU010000004.1, read on the forward strand.
TTCGGTGACACCGGCAGCGTCCACACCCTGACCCGCAAAGGTTATGCACAGGCCTGCCCGAACGTTGGCAAACTGCTGACCAACCTGAGTTTCACCCAGGAAATGGAAAACAGCATCATGGCCGAGGTGGTGAACAAGAAAGTCAGCAATGCTGACGCGGCCAAAGCGTGGATCAAGGCCAACCCGGCGGTGCTGGATAAATGGCTCGACGGCGTGAAGACCGTGGATGGCAAAGATGCCTTGCCGGCAGTCAAAGCCAAGCTCTGAACCTTGTGTAGCAGCTGCCGAAGGCTGCGCAGCCGAACGCAGCCTTCGGCAGCTGCTACAGATTGCTTCACGTCCTGATACTCTTTCGTAAAACCCCAACCGAGAGGACCCATGGCCTTCCCCAGCCGCCATTCACTCTTCCCGTTCCTCACCTGGTTGCCTCGGCAAACCCGTGCCAGTGTCGGTCGAGACCTGATCGTCGGCCTCAGCGGTGCGATTCTCGCGTTGCCGCAATCCATTGCCTACGCACTGATCGCAGGTCTCCCACCGGAATACGGCCTCTACGCAGCAATCATCCCGGTGCTGATCGCTTGCTTATGGGGTTCGTCGTGGCATTTGATCTGCGGTCCGACAGCGGCCATCTCCATTGTCTTGTACGCCAGCGTCAGTCCTCTGGCCGTGCCGGCGACGCAGGACTACGTCACCGTGATCCTGTTGCTGACCTTCCTGGCGGGGATTTTCCAATGGCTGCTGGGGCTGCTGCGTTTTGGCGCGCTGGTGAATTTCGTCTCCCACTCGGTAGTGCTCGGCTTCACCCTCGGCGCAGCCGTGGTGATTGCCGTCGGCCAGTTGCCCAATCTGCTGGGGCTGGACTTGCCGAGCCAGGCTACCGCCCTCGACAGTTTCATCATGCTGCTGCGTCATCTCGGCGAAATGGATAAACCTTCGCTGGTGCTGGGCCTCGCGACGGTGGTGGTGGGTGTAGTCCTCAAACTATGGCTGCCCCGTTGGCCCACGTTGCTGATCACGCTGGTACTGGGCGCATTGCTGGTCTGGTTGTGGCCGTCGATGTTCGGCCACGTGCAACTGGTCAGCGCTTTCAAAGGTCAGCTACCGCCCTTCAGTCCGTTGCCCCTCGACCTCGACTTGATCCTGCGTCTGCTGCCCAGCGCCGTGGCCGTCGGCATGCTCGGGCTGGTCACGAGCCTGTCGATTGCCCGCTCGATATCAGCACGTTCGCAGCAAATGCTCGACGCTAACCAAGAAGTTCGCGCCCAAGGCCTTTCGAACATCGTCGGCGCGTTCTTTTCCGGATCACTGTCGGCCGGCTCGTTCACCCGTTCAGGGCTGAGCTACGAAGCGGGCGCTTGCTCGCCGTTGGCGGGGATTTTTTCGGCGTTGTGGGTGGCATTATTTGCGATTTTTGGCGCGAGTCTGATTGCGCACATTCCGATTCCGGCGATGGCCGGCAGCATTCTGTTGATCGCCTGGGGCCTGGTTGATCATCGCGGCATCCGCGCGTTGCTGCGAGTCAGCCGCGCCGAGTTCGTGGTCATGGCCCTGACCTGCGTCGCCACGTTGTTGCTTGAGTTGCAGACAGCCATCTATGCCGGGGTGCTGGCGTCGCTGTTTTTCTACCTCAAGCGCACCTCGCAACCGCGGGTACAACATGTGCGCGACGGCGATGAAGATATTCTGCGGGTCGGCGGCTCGATCTTCTTCGGCGCCAGCCATTACCTGCAAGTGCGCCTGCAACGCATGCACGGCGCCCGCGTGGTGATCGAAGCGCAGCAGATCAATTTCATCGACTATTCAGGGGTGGAAATGCTGCATCAGGAAGCCCGGCGGCTATTGCGCCAGGACCGCAGCCTGACGCTGCGCCAGGCGCGGCCGCAGGTGGTGGAAGAGTTGAGGAAACTCGAAGGGGCACAGAAGTGCCCGATTCGGTTTGAAGACTGAAAATATCGCAGCCTTCGGCAGCGCCTGCATAAGATTTGCACTCATTCTGTAGGAGCTGCCGAAGGCTGCGATCTTTTGATCTTAAAGACCCAGTTGTCGGCGCAGTTCGGCCAGCACCGGCGCTGTATCCGGACGCACACCGCGCCACAGGAAGAAAGCTTCGGCCGCTTGCTCGGCAAGCATCCCCAAGCCATCCATCGACACCGCCGCGCCGTGTTCACTGGCCCAACGGCAGAACGACGTCGGCTCCTTGCCGTACATCATGTCGTAGCAAACGGTTTTGCCCGGTTCGATGAGGCTGGCGGCAATCGGTGGCACCTCGCCGGTCAGACTGGCGGACGTCGCGTTGATGATCAGGTCCACCGACTCCTGCAACCAGTCGTAACCGCTGGCCGACACCGGCCCCAGATCGCAGAACAGTTCGGCCAGCAGTTCGGCCTTGTCCACGGTGCGATTGGCGATGATCACCGATGCCGGTTGCTCGGCGAGCAGCGGTTCCAGCGCGCCGCGCACGGCACCACCGGCACCGAGCAGCAGGATGCGTTTGCCCTTCAGACTGAACCCGGCGTTGACCGTGAGATCCCGCACCAGGCCGGCGCCATCGGTGTTGTCGCCCAACAACGTGCCGTCGGCCAGTTTGCTCAAGGTATTGACCGCACCCGCCCGTTGCGCCCGCGCCGTCAGGTTGTGCGCCAACCGATAGGCCTCTTCCTTGAACGGCACGGTGACGTTGGCGCCGCGTCCTTCAAGGAAAAACGTCCGGGCACAGGTGGAAAAGTCGTCGAGTGGTGCCAGCAGCGTGGTGTAGTCCAGCTTTTGCGCGGTCTGCTCGGCGAACAGGCGATGGATCAGCGGTGATTTGCTGTGGCCAATCGGGTTACCGAATACGACATAACGGTCCATCTACACCTCACCTGTAGGAGCTGCCGGAGGCTGCGATCTTGGCGACATTCCCGGCAAAACAGTTCTCAACCCTTGGCCAACCAGTCGCGGTCTTGCAGGAAGTATTCGGTCAGACGCGCTTCCTCGCTGCCCGGCTCGGCTTTCCAGTCGTAGCCCCAGCGCACTTGTGGCGGCAGCGACATCAGGATCGACTCGGTGCGCCCGCCCGATTGCAGGCCAAACAGTGTGCCGCGGTCGTAGACCAGGTTGAACTCGACGTAACGGCCACGACGGTATTCCTGGAACTCCCGCTGCAGGGCACTAAATGCGTCGTTCTTGCGTCGTTGCACAATCGGCAGGTAGGCGTCGATGTACGCATCGCCGATTGCACGCATGAAAGCGAAGCTGGTGTCGAAGTCCCACTCGTTCAGGTCATCGAAAAACAGACCGCCGATACCGCGCGGCTCATGGCGATGCTTGATGTGGAAGTAGCTGTCGCACCAGGCCTTGTAACGCGAGTAGACGTCGGCACCGAACGGCGCGCAAGCCTGTTCGGCGACGCGGTGCCAGTGCACGCAGTCTTCTTCGTTGCCGTAGTAGGGCGTCAGGTCGAAGCCGCCGCCGAACCACCAGACCGGCTCTTCACCTTCTTTTTCTGCGATGAAGAACCGTACGTTGGCGTGTGAGGTCGGCACATGCGGGTTGTGCGGGTGGATCACCAGCGACACGCCGAGCGCTTCAAAACCGCGACCCGCCAGTTCCGGCCGATGGGCGCTGGCGGACGGTGGCAAGCCACTGCCAAAGACGTGGGAAAAGTTGACGCCGCCCTTTTCGATGACCGTGCCGTTTTCGATCACCCGCGTACGTCCGCCGCCACCGGCAGGCCGGGTCCAGGCGTCTTCGACGAATTGCGTGCCGCCGTCCTCGGCTTCCAGAACAGCACAAATACGGTCTTGCAGGTCGAGCAGATAGGCTTTTACGGCCTCGGTGCGGGTAGTCATGGCATCACCTTGGATCGGGCAAAGCTACGCGGCGCTCCATTGGAGCGGGGCCTGCGCAAATGGGCGCGTAGCATACCACCGCCGATGTACTCGCCGCAGTTGACGAAGATCAAGCTTAGGAGTCCGATAGGAGGCTTGGTAAATCGACCTCAGGAGAGAGCAGATGGCAAAGCGTATCCAGTTCCGTGCCCATGGCGGCCCCGACGTGCTTGAGTATGTGGATTACCAACCCGCCGAGCCCGGCCCAAAAGAAGTCCGCGTGACCAACAAGGCCATCGGCCTGAACTTCATCGATACCTATTACCGCAGCGGCCTCTACCCACCACCGTCCTTGCCATCGGGGGTGGGGTCTGAAGGGGCGGGCGTGGTCGAGGCAGTCGGCAGCGAGGTCACCCGGTTCAAGGCTGGCGACCGCGTCGCCTACGGCAGCGGCCCATTGGGCGCTTACAGCGATGTTCACGTTTTGCCCGAGGCCAATCTGGTGCACCTGCCGGACGCCATCAGCTTCGAGCAGGCGGCCGGCGTGATGCTCAAAGGCCTGACCGTGCAATATCTGCTGCGCCAGACCTATGAGCTCAAGGGTGGCGAAACCATTTTGTTCCACGCGGCTGCCGGCGGTGTCGGCTCACTGGCATGCCAGTGGGCCAAGGCCCTGGGCGTCAAGCTGATCGGCACCGTCAGCTCGGCAGAGAAAGCCGCGCTGGCCAAAGCCAACGGCGCTTGGGCGACCATCGACTACAGCCACGAAAACGTTGCACAGCGCGTACTGGAATTGACCGACGGCAAAAAAGTCCCGGTGGTATATGACGGCGTGGGCAAGGACACCTGGCTGACGTCCCTCGACAGCGCCGCGCCGCGTGGGCTGGTGGTGAGCTTCGGCAATGCGTCCGGTGCAGTGGACGGGGTGAACCTGGGGATTCTGGCGGGGAAGGGTTCGTTGTACGTCACCCGGCCGACGCTGGGGACCTACGCCAACAACGCGGAAAACCTGCAGCGCATGGCTGATGAGTTGTTCGAGATGATCATCAGCGGCAAGTTGAAGGTGGATATCAGCCAGACCTATTCACTGGCAGATGCGGCAAAGGCGCAGACCGAGTTGTCGGCGCGGCGTACGACCGGTTCGGTTGTTTTGTTGCCTTGAGGACGTCATCGCTGACAAGCCAGCTCCTACAATAGAGGCTGTTGTTCACAAAAATTGTGTTCACAGCCAATCCTTGTGGGAGCGGGCTTGCCCGCGATTGGGGCACCACTTTGTTCAGTCTGGGCGCACAACGTGCCCGGTCGCCAGATCGCGAATCACGCTAGGGTTCTTGCGCCCGCCCAATATCCCACCGAGCACCAGATCAACCTGCCCGCGGAAATACTGCTCGACGCGAATCCGCGTGCGCGCCGCCGGCCGTCCCTGCGGGTTGGCGGACGTCGACACCAGCGGCCCGACCAAGGCGCACAAGTCCCGCACCTGCGGATGATCGCTGACGCGCAGCGCCACCGTTTCGTGCACGCCGGTAATCCATTCCGGCAACATGTTCTGATGCGGCACCAGCCAGGTGTTCGGTCCCGGCCAGGTGCTGGCCATACGGTCCATCCACAGCTCAGGGAAGTCTTCGAAGAGGAAGTCGAACTGGCGGATGTTGTCGGCCACCAGGATCAGGCCTTTATCCACAGACCGGCCCTTGATCAACAACAACCGCTCAACCGCCTCTTCGTCCCACGGGTCGCACCCCAAACCCCAGACTGCTTCGGTTGGGTAGGCAATCACCGCCCCTGCGCGAACTGCTCGTGCGGCCTGCTGCACACGCCAACTGTTGACCATGAAAAACTCTCCAGAATAAGGCTCTGTGCAGTTTACCGATCTTGTTTATAAAACCTAGCTCACCCGCGCAAACCAGCGCCCGTTTTCGCACACGGCGCTGCCGTCCATTTCCAGTTCCGTCAACGCCGCCAACACTTTGGGTAACGGCCAGCCGCTGGCGACGGCCAGTGCTTCACTGGTGTGAGGCGCGGCATGCAGCAGCATCACTAGAGGATGACGCGTCGCAACCACGCTGCTTTCGCTGAACAACGGTTGTTGCTGCCAGCCTCGCAGGGCTTCGAGAATATGTTCGATGGTTTCCACCAGCACCGCCCCGTCGCGGATCAACTGGTGGCAACCGCGCGCGCCGGGGTGATGGATCGACCCCGGGATCGCATACACCTCACGCCCTTGTTCCGCCGCCAGCCTGGCTGTGATCAATGAACCGCTCGCCACGCTGGCCTCAACAACCAGCACGCCGAGCGATAACCCACTGATGATGCGATTGCGTCGCGGGAAGTTGCTGGCGCTGGGTCCGGCGTCCAGCGGGAACTCCGAAAGCACCGCGCTACCCGAGGCGATCATGGCGTCCGCCAGCCGTCGATTGCGCTGTGGATAAAACTTTTCAAGACCCGTGCCAAGCACACCGACCGTTTGCCCGCCGACGTCCAGAGCGGCCTGGTGCGCAGCGGCATCGATGCCCAGCGCCAAACCACTGGTGATGACAAAACCGGCGCCCGCCAGACTTCGGGAAAACGCCGCCGCGGTGTCCATGCCCGGCCGGGAAGCGCGGCGACTGCCGACCATCGCCAGCTGCGGTTTTTCCAGAATGCCCGGATCGCCGGCCACGAATAACAAGGGCGGCGCATCACTGATTTGCGCCAGCAGCGCAGGGTAGTCGGGTTGGTCCCACATCAATAAATGCTGGGCCGGATGCTCTATCCAGGCCAGTGCATGGCTCGCTCCATCACGCACTTCAGCACAGCGCCTGGCTTCGGAACACGCCAGCGGCAACCCCAGCGCTCGCCAGGCACTGGCCGGTGCGCTGATGGCTTTTGAGGCCGAGCCGAAGGCGTCGAGCAACTTCTTGAAACGCACCGGACCGAGTTCCGGCAAACGATGAAGACGTAAACGAGCTTCCAGTTCCGCAGGGGAAACCGGTTCAACAGTAGGCAGAGACATGGATCATCCTTGATCGTTATAAGCACCCGCTCAAGCGGGCATAAGCTGTGGATAACTCTGTTGGTAACTTGTGAGGCACGCTTACGGGTTTCGCACTTTGTCCATTACCGCCAGCGAGCGGGAAGCGTTAAGCACCAGCCCGTAGCTGAGCTTGTCGTAGGTGCGAAACACCATCAGCAGGCCGGCGCGCTCGTCGGGAATTTTCAGTGGCTGGCCGGTGATTCGGTCACGTACGGTTTCCCCGGTCTTCATCACCACCAACACGTTGCCTTCGGCCAGACCGTCGCGCTGACCTTTGTTCAGCGTCACCACATCCAGCGCACCGATCTGCGTCACGCCGCGCGGCACATCAATGATCAGGCCTTCGATTTCGCTGCTCGGCGCGCTGGGCATGAAGGTCGAATTGATCGAGCGCTCCTCGCCACTGAACAACCGGTCACCGAGGCGCACTTCCTGGGTTGTGCGTTGCAGCTCCAGCGTGGCGACATCGCCTTCGGTGGCCACGATCTCGCCGCCGCCGATGTCATCGGCGTTGATCCCAAGGAATTCCTGAGTCTTCGGATCGGTGTAGACCTTGCCCTGGCGGAAAATGCCGTAGACCGGTTGCGCCAAGTCGAAGTGGCCGCGGGCAAAGATGCGGTCGCCGGTGCCGCTGAGCACGCGTTCAGCATCACCGGCGACGATGTACGGCGCCTTGTCGAAGTCTTCGGCCTTGTCGACGATGCGGTTGCTGAGCAGAAAGCTGTTGATCGATTTCAGCGGGATGCTCGGAATCGCATCGGCTACAGGGCTGGTGCGCACCCGTGGCGACAACTTGATGGTGCCCCGCGACTCGCCCCGGCTGAGGGTCAATCGCGGCTGGCCGTTGACGTAGACCAGCGACAACGAATCACCCGGATAGATGAGATTGGGGTTTTCGATCTGCGGATTGGCCTGCCACAACTGCGGCCACTGCCACGGCTCACGAAGAAACTTTCCGGAAATGTCCCAGAGTGTGTCCCCCGTTACCACGGTGTATCGCTGTGGAAAACCTTCCCGAAGTTGCACTTGCCCGTGCGCCCAACCGGCCGAGGCCAGAAGGAGCAAGGCGAGTAGTGATTTCCTCATGCGGTGAATCCCTTTATTATGTGCGTTCGCGTGAAACGCCAGAGCCGTCAGTGGCTCGCTCCCGGCTTGCTTGCCAAAACTTGCTTGTCATCAGAAGGGAGCTACGTTTTACAACGGTAGCCTGCATCTTCGGACCCGCCAGGCCATCGACCCGACTTTACTTCACACGTGCAGTAATCAAGCTTATGGCCATTTTAGACATCCTCGAATTTCCCGACTCGCGCCTGCGTACTATCGCCAAACCTGTGGCCGTAGTGGACGACGAAGTGCGTCAGTTGGTCGACGACATGTTTGAAACAATGTATGAAGCGCCAGGCATCGGCCTCGCCGCGACCCAGGTCAACGTGCACAAACGTATCGTCGTGATGGACCTTTCCGAAGACCGCACCGAGCCGCGAGTGTTCATCAACCCCGAGCTCGAACCGCTGACCGAAGACATGGGCCAGTATCAGGAAGGCTGCCTGTCGGTGCCGGGTTTCTACGAAAACGTCGATCGCCCTCAACGGGTCAAGGTCAAGGCGCTGGACCGCGACGGTCAGCCCTACGAACTGATCGCCGAAGATTTGCTCGCGGTGTGCATCCAGCATGAATGCGACCACCTCAACGGCAAATTGTTCGTCGACTACCTGTCCACGCTCAAACGCGATCGCATCAAGAAGAAACTGGAAAAGCTCCATCGCCAGAACGCCTGATGCCCCTCTTCAAAGGCTTGCTGCGGCAAGCCTTTTTCTTTTCAAGCTGCTTTGTAATCGAGAGCTTTCATGACTGAGCCACTGCGCATTGTCTTTGCCGGCACCCCGGAATTCGCCGCCGAACACCTCAAGGCCCTGCTGAGCAGCCCTTACGAGATCGTTGCGGTCTACACCCAGCCGGATCGCCCGGCGGGTCGTGGGCAAAAACTGATGCCGAGCCCGGTCAAACAGTTGGCACTGGAAAACAACATCCCGGTGCTGCAACCGCCAACCCTGCGCAACGAAGACGCGCAGGCTGAACTGGCCGCGTTGAAGCCGGACTTGATGGTGGTGGTCGCCTACGGCCTGATCCTGCCGCAAGTGGTGCTGGATATTCCGCGCCTGGGTTGCATCAACAGCCATGCCTCGCTGCTGCCGCGCTGGCGCGGTGCGGCGCCGATCCAGCGCGCCGTTGAAGCGGGCGATGCCGAAAGTGGCGTGACCGTGATGCGCATGGAGGCCGGCCTCGACACCGGGCCGATGTTGCTGAAAGTCACTACGCCGATCAGCGCCGAAGACACCGGTGGCAGCCTCCACGACCGTCTGGCCGAAATGGGTCCACCGGCCGTGATCCAGGCGATCGCCGGCCTCGCTGCCGGGACGCTGGAAGGCGAAGTGCAAGACGACAGCCTCGCCACGTATGCTCACAAACTGAACAAAGACGAAGCGCGCATTGACTGGACTCGCCCGGCGGTTGAGCTGGAACGCTTGGTCCGCGCCTTCAATCCATGGCCGATCACCCACAGCACACTCAATGGTGAAGCGTTGAAAGTGCTGGCAGCGAACCTGGCCGAGGGCAAAGGCAATCCGGGTGAAATCCTCGGCGCCAGCAAGGACGGCCTGATCGTCGCCTGCGGTGAGCAGGCGCTGTGCCTGACGCGCCTGCAATTGCCCGGTGGCAAGGCGCTGAACTTCAGCGACCTGTTCAACAGCCGCCGCGAGAAATTCGCCACGGGCATCGTGCTGGGCCAAGCGGCGGACACTCAATGAACCCGCGTCTGGCCGCCGCCAAGGCACTCGCCGCTGTCCTGAGCGGCAAAGCGTCGCTCAACAGTTCGCTGCCCACGCAACTGGACAAGGTCGAGGACCGTGACCGCGGTTTCACTCAGGACCTGGCCTTCGGTACCGCGCGCTGGCAACCGCGTTTGTCGGCGCTGGCGGCCAAGTTGCTACAGAAACCGTTCAAAGCCGCCGACGCCGATGTCGAAGCGCTGTTGCTGGTCGGCCTCTATCAACTGCTCTACACCCGCGTCCCGGCACACGCCGCCATCGGCGAAACCGTGGGTTGCGCCGACAAGCTGAAAAAGCCTTGGGCCAAGGCCTTGCTCAACGCAGTGCTGCGTAATGCCCAGCGCGAAAGCGAAACGATTTTCGCCGAGCTGGAGCGTGATCCGGTGGTGCGCACCGCTCACCCCCGCTGGCTGCAGAAATCCCTGAAGGCGTTCTGGCCTGAGCAATGGGAAGCCATCTGCGCGGCGAACAATGCGCATCCGCCGATGATTCTGAGGGTCAACCGTCGCCACCACAGCCGCGATGCTTACCTCGGTTTGTTGACTGAGGCCGGTATCGCCGCTACGCCGTGTGTCTATAGCCGCGATGGCATCGTGCTTGATGCCGCTGCCGACGTGCGCAGCCTGCCGGGTTTCGCCGACGGCTGGATCAGCGTGCAGGATGAAGCCGCGCAATTGGCCGCTGATTTGCTCGACCTCGCGCCGGGCCAGCGGGTGCTCGACGCCTGTTGCGCGCCGGGCGGCAAGACTTGCCACATCCTCGAAGCCGAGCCAAAACTGGCCGGCGTCGTGGCGGTAGACCTGGAAGCCAAGCGTCTGGTGCGGGTTCGCGAGAACCTCGAACGCCTGAAACTCAGCGCCGAACTGATCGCTGCCGACGGCCGCGACACCCAGGCGTGGTGGGATGGCAAACCGTTCCAGCGCATCCTGCTCGACGCGCCATGCTCGGCCACCGGCGTGATTCGCCGTCACCCGGACATCAAGCTGACCCGTCAACCCGACGACATCGCTGCGCTCGCCGTGCTGCAAGGCGAGTTGCTCGACGCCCTGTGGATAACCCTGGAAGTGGGCGGCATTCTGCTCTACGCCACGTGCTCCACATTGCCGACGGAAAACACCGAAGTCATTGAAGCCTTCCTGGCCCGCACACCGGGCGCCCGTGAGCTGGACCTGGCCACAGCGGCCGGGATCAAGCAGCCCCATGGTCGTCAATTGCTGGCGCAAGAGGGCGGCCACGACGGGTTCTACTACGCCAAGCTGATCAAGATCGCCGCCGCACGCGGTTAACCGGTTTAAGGGAGTGACTGGATGAAAATCATCATCCTCGGCGCAGGGCAGGTCGGCGGTTCGCTGGCGGAACACTTGGCCAGCGAAGCGAACGACATCACCGTGGTCGACACCGACGGTGAGCGTCTGCGCGATCTCGGCGACCGCCTGGACATCCGCACCGTCCAGGGCCGCGGTTCATTCCCGACGGTGTTGCGTCAGGCCGGGGCCGATGATGCGGACATGCTGGTCGCGGTGACCAACAGCGATGAAACCAACATGGTCGCCTGCCAGGTCGCCCACACCCTGTTTCACACCCCGACCAAAATCGCCCGGGTGCGCGAAGCCGCGTACCTGACCCGCGAAGAGCAGCTGTTCCAGAACGAAGCGATTCCGGTGGACGTGCTGATCAGCCCGGAACAAGTGGTGACCAACTACATCAAGCGCCTGATCCAGCACCCCGGCGCCTTGCAGGTGATCGACTTCGCCGAAGGCAAGGCGCAACTGGTAGCGGTGCGGGCTTATTACGGCGGGCCGTTGGTGGGCCAGCAATTACGCCAATTACGCGAGCACATGCCGAACGTCGAAACCCGCGTCGCGGCGATTTTCCGTCGTGACCGGCCGATCCTGCCTCAGGGCGACACGGTGATCGAGGCCGACGACGAGGTATTTTTCATCGCCGCCAAAGCGAATATTCGCGCGGTGATGAGCGAAATGCGCCGGCTCGACGAAACCTATAAACGTATCGTCATCGCCGGTGGCGGGCAGATCGGCGAGCGCTTGGCCGAGGCCATCGAAAGCCGCTATCAGGTGAAGATCATCGAGATGAACCCGGCGCGGTGCCGCCATCTCTCCGACACCCTGGACAGCACGGTGGTGTTGCAGGGCAGTGCTTCGGACCGCGACCTGTTGATGGAAGAGAACATCGCCGATGCCGACCTGTTCCTGGCCCTGACCAACGACGACGAAGCCAACATCATGTCGTCGCTACTGGCCAAGCGGCTGGGCGCGAAGAAGGTGATGACCATCATCAACAACCCGGCCTACGTCGATCTGATCCAGGGCGGCGACATTGACATCGCCATCAGCCCGCAACTGGCAACCATCGGTACCTTGCTGGCCCACGTGCGCCGCGGCGACATCGTCAGCGTGCACTCCCTGCGCCGCGGTGCAGCGGAAGCCATCGAGGCGATTGCTCATGGCGATGCGAAATCGAGCAAAGTGATCGGCAAGGCCATCGAGAACATCGGCCTGCCACCGGGGACCACGATCGGTGCGATCATTCGCGACGAAGAAGTCATCATCGCCCACGACGACACCGTGATCGAAACCGGCGACCATGTGATTCTGTTCCTTGTGGATAAAAAGCATATTCGCGATGTGGAGAAGTTGTTCCATGTCGGGTTGAGCTTTTTCTGACCTTACATTGCCAAGATCGCAGCCCGCAGAGATCGGTGTAGGCGCTGCCGAAGGCTGCGATCTTCTGATCTTCGCTTCAAGGTGTCGAAGGAGCCAACATGATCGAATCCCTGGAAAAAATGCTCTCCAAGGGTGTGGATAACTCATTGCTGCGCTTCGGCCTGGGCAAGGGTTATCTGGATTTGGGGGAGAACGCCAAGGCTGTGGAGCATTTCCAGCGCTGCGTTGAAATCGATCCGAAGTATTCGGCGGCGTGGAAATTACTGGGTAAGGCCCATCTGGCGCTGATGGACCATGCGGCCGCTCGCCAAGCCTGGGAACAGGGCCTGGAAGCCGCTCGCGCCCATGGCGACAAGCAGGCCGAGAAAGAAATGACGGTGTTCCTGAAAAAGCTCGATCGCGCCGATCAGAGATAACGCAAACCGATGCCCTCGGCGTCCACCTGCACCACTTCCATGCGCACCCGTGGCGCGCCTGTGGGTAAGTCCTGAACCTGCCCGTAAACCACTGCACCTTTGTGCAACGTCGACAGCCCGGGATGCTTGACGTACACACCCGTGGTCGACAGATTGCGCGTCTGGCCCAGGCATTCGCCAAAGCTTTCGTGACAAATCTTGATGCGAAAGGATTTGCGGTGTTCGGACATCTGCTGCGCCCTTGAGTGAACGGTTGTGGATAAACCTGAGTGCAAGGTTATCCACAGATCATGCCAATTGAATCAATACCAACGCTCTTCGCCCGGCGGACGCTTCTTGAAGCGTTTCATGCTCCACATGTACTGGCTCGGATAAGCCCCGACATAACGTTCGACCACTTTACTCATGGCCGCGCAGGACTCTGCCGTATCGGTGCTGTACATGGCCTCTGGCGCGGCTTCCAGGATCACCTTGTAGCCTGAACCATCCGGCAGGCGCAGGGCGTGCAGGAAGACGCCGACCGCTTTGTGGCCGGCGAGCATGTTCGGCACGAATTTACTGGTGAGCGCCTGGGTGGCAAAAAACGGCACGAAGATCCCGGCGGATTCGGCCGGTTCCGGGTCAGCGGGAATGCCCACTGCACCACCTTTGCGCACTTCCTTGATGACACTGAGGATGCCTTCCTTGGTGGAAGCGGCGACCTTGTTGCCCAATTGCACTCGCTGCTTTTGCAGCAACTCGTCCACCGCCTTCAGTTTTGGCGGACGGTAGAAAATGATCGGTTTGCACTGGCTGCAATAGAAGTGGTTGAGCACTTCCCAGTTGCCCAGGTGGCTGGTGATGCCGACCACGCCTTTGCCGGAGGCGAGGGCGTCTTTCAAAACATCCAGGCCCTCGACTTCGCGCACCAGGTCGATGGAGCGTTGAGCCGGCCAGATCCAGGCGCAGGCGCTTTCAGTCAGCGACTTGCCGATGTCTTTGAGGCTCTGGCCGACAAGGCGCTCACGCTCTGCCGGGTCCATGTCCGGAAAGCATTTGGACAGGTTGATTCGCACCACGTCGCGGGAACGGTTGGGGAATTTCCACATCATCCAGCCAATTGCCGAGCCCACGGCCTGCACCGCTCGCCACGGGAGCAAGGCAAACAGCCGCAGAGCGCCTACCAGCAAGGCGCCTTTAAACTTATCCACAGGTCACTCCTGATCTTGTGCTGTGCGAGAACCGGCCATTCTAACCGCCGTTCGCCAGCTGCGCGTAGCGATCGCAATCCCGGGTGTGGTCCATGACCATGCCCGAGGCTTGCATCAGGGCATAGCAAATGGTCGGCCCGACGAACGTGAAACCGGCTTTTTTCAGGCCTTTGCTCATCTCCACGGCCGTCGGCGTGACAGCCGGGACTTCACTGCGATCCTTGAAATGGTTGATCACCGGTTGGCCACCGACGAAGGACCAGAGAAACGCCACCGGGTCCTCCAGCGCCAGCCAGGCCTGGGCATTACGCCGGGCCGCGTTGAGTTTGAGACGGTTGCGGATAATGCCTGGATCGAGCATCAATTGATCGATTTCGGCATCGCTCATCTGCGCCACGCGCTGGACATCAAACCCAAACATCACCTGCCGATAATGCTCGCGTTTGCGCAGCACGGTGATCCAGGAAAGCCCGGCCTGGAACCCTTCGAGCAAAAGCAACTCGAACAATCCCTGCGCATCGCGTAGCGGCGTGCCCCACTCCTGATCGTGATAAGCCATGTACAGCGGATCTTCGGAACACCAAAAGCAGCGTGGCATAAGGCTCCAGGGGGCGTGCGCAGCAATGAATCGGGTATACTCCCGCTCTTTAAATCGCAGCCCAAGAAACAGGTGAATTTCGTGAGCCAGCCTACGCCAGCCGTGCGTACCTTCCAAGACTTGATCCTCGCCCTCCAGCAATACTGGGCCGAGCAAGGTTGTGTGGTACTTCAGCCCTACGATATGGAAGTAGGCGCCGGCACTTTCCACACTGCTACATTCCTGCGCGCCATTGGCCCGGAAACCTGGAACGCCGCCTACGTGCAGCCAAGCCGTCGTCCAACTGACGGCCGCTACGGCGAAAACCCGAACCGCCTGCAGCATTACTACCAATTCCAGGTAGTGCTCAAGCCAAACCCGGACAACTTCCAGGAACTGTACCTGGGCTCCCTCAAGCACGTCGGCCTGGACCCGCTGGTCCACGACATCCGCTTCGTCGAAGACAACTGGGAATCGCCAACCCTCGGCGCTTGGGGTCTGGGCTGGGAAGTCTGGCTCAACGGCATGGAAGTAACCCAGTTCACCTACTTCCAGCAAGCGGGCGGCATCGAGTGCTACCCGGTGACCGGCGAGATCACCTACGGTCTTGAGCGTCTGGCCATGTACCTGCAAGGCGTCGACTCGGTCTACGACCTGGTCTGGGCTGACGGTCCGTTCGGCAAAGTGACCTACGGCGACGTGTTCCACCAGAACGAAGTGGAGCAGTCCACTTACAACTTCGAACACGCCAACGTCGACAAACTGTTCGAACTGTTCGATTTCTACGAAAGCGAAGCCAAGCGCCTGATCGAACTCGACCAGCCGCTGCCGTTGCCGAGCTACGAAATGGTGTTGAAGGCTTCCCATACCTTCAACCTGCTGGATGCGCGCCGGGCGATCTCGGTAACAGCGCGTCAGCAATACATTCTGCGTGTACGCACCCTGGCGCGTTCCGTTGCGCAAGCCTACCTGCTGGCTCGCGCCAAGCTGGGCTTCCCGATGGCGACCCCGGACCTGCGTGACGAAGTACTGGCCAAGCTGGAGGCTGCACAATGAGTGCTCTGGATTTTCTGGTTGAACTGGGTACTGAAGAACTGCCACCCAAGGCCCTGAATACTCTGGCCGAGGCGTTCCTCGCCGGTATCGACAAGGGCCTGCAAGCTGCCGGCCTGAACTACGAGACCAAAACCGTGTATGCCGCGCCGCGCCGTCTGGCCGTGCTGATCACCGCTCTGGCCACCCAGCAGCCGGATCGCAGCATCAATCTCGATGGCCCGCCACGTCAGGCCGCGTTCGATGCCGAAGGCAACCCGACCCAAGCGGCACTGGGCTTTGCCAAGAAATGCGGCGTCGACCTGAGCGAAATCGATCAGAGCGGCCCGAAACTGCGCTACAGCCAAAGCATCGCCGGCAAGCCGACTTCGAGCCTGCTGCCGACCATCGTCGAAGATTCGCTGAACGACCTGCCGATCCCGAAACGCATGCGTTGGGGTGCACGCAAAGAAGAGTTCGTGCGTCCGACCCAATGGCTGGTGATGCTGCTCGGTGACCAGGTCATCGACTGCACCATCCTCGCCCAGAAGGCCGGCCGCGACTCCCGTGGCCACCGCTTCCATCACCCGGAAAACGTGCGCATCGGTTCGCCATCGAGCTACCTGTCTGACCTGCGTGCCGCTTATGTCCTGGCCGATGCCAATGAGCGTCGCGAAATCATCAGCAAGCGCACCGAAGAACTGGCAACCCGTCAGGAAGGCACCGCGATCGTGCCACCGGACCTGCTCGACGAAGTGACCGCGCTGGTCGAATGGCCGGTGCCGCTGGTGTGCTCGTTCGAAGAGCGTTTCCTCGATGTGCCGCAAGAAGCCCTGATCACCACCATGCAGGACAACCAGAAATACTTCTGCCTGCTGGATGCCGACGGCAAGTTGCTGCCACGTTTCATTACTGTGGCCAACATCGAAAGCAAAGACCCGCAGCAGATCATCGCCGGTAACGAGAAAGTGGTTCGCCCACGCCTGACCGACGCCGAGTTCTTCTTCAAGCAAGACAAGAAGCAGAAACTCGAAGACTTCAACCTGCGCCTGCAAAACGTGGTGTTCCAGGAAAAACTCGGCAGCGTCTACGACAAGGCCGAACGTGTTTCCAAGCTGGCTGCGTACATCGCCGCGCGCATTGGCGGCAACGCTTCGTGGGCGGCTCGCGCAGGCTTGCTGTCCAAATGCGACCTGGCGACCGAAATGGTCGGCGAGTTCCCGGAGATGCAAGGTGTCGCCGGCTACTACTACGCCCTCAATGACGGAGAGCCGGAAGACGTCGCACTGGCACTGAACGAGCAGTACATGCCACGCGGTGCTGGCGCTGAACTGCCTGCCACCCTGACCGGTGCGGCCGTCGCTATCGCCGACAAGCTCGACACCCTGGTTGGTATCTTCGGTATCGGCATGCTGCCAACCGGCAGCAAAGACCCGTACGCCCTGCGTCGTGCAGCGCTGGGTGTGCTGCGCATCCTGATCGAGAAAAAACTGGATCTGGACCTGAACGACGCCGTGGCTTTCGCCGTGACCGCGTTCGGTGCCAAGGTCAAGGCTGCCGGTCTGAACGAGTCGGTGCTGGAGTTCATCTTCGATCGTCTGCGTGCCCGTTATGAGGACGAAGGCGTCGACGTGGCGACCTACCTGTCGGTGCGTGCCCTGAAACCAGGCTCGGCCCTGGACTTCGACCAGCGCGTGCAAGCCGTGCAGGCCTTCCGTCAATTGCCGGAAGCCGCGGCCCTGGCAGCGGTGAACAAGCGCGTATCGAACTTGCTGAGCAAGGTTGAGGGCTCCGTTCCGACCGTCGTCGAAGCCAAGTACTTCGACAACGCCAACGAGTTCTCTCTGTACTCGGCGATCCAGCAAGCCGACCAGGCTGTTCAGCCAATGGCTGCCGCCCGTCAGTACAGCGAGTCGCTGGCACGTCTGGCCGCCTTGCGCGAGCCGGTGGATGCGTTCTTCGAGGCGGTGATGGTCAACGCTGAAGATGCCAACGTTCGCGCCAACCGTTATGCGTTGCTGGCACGCCTGCGCGGCCTGTTCCTCGGCGTCGCTGACATTTCGCTGCTGGGCTAAGGGGCTGCTGTTGAAACTGCTGATTCTCGATCGGGACGGAGTGATCAATTACGACTCCGACGCTTACATCAAGTCGGTGGCGGAGTGGAATCCACTTCCCGGTTCGATCGAAGCCATCGCGCAGTTGAGCAAGGCCGGCTGGACGGTAGCAGTCGCTACCAACCAGTCGGGCATCGCTCGTGGCTACTACGACATCGCCACCCTGGATGCCATGCACGAGCGTTTACGCGCGCTGGTGGCAGAGCAGGGCGGTGAAGTCGGCCTGATCGTCTATTGCCCGCACGGGCCGGACGAAGGCTGCGATTGCCGCAAGCCGAAACCCGGGATGCTGAAAACCATCGCCGCTCATTACAACGTGTCGCTGACCAATCTCTGGTTCGTCGGCGACAGCCTTGGTGACCTGGAAGCCGCCAAAGCCGTCGATTCACAGCCAGTTTTGGTAAAGACCGGGAAAGGCGAAAAGACTTTGGGTAAAACCCTTCCGGTAGGCACATTGATTTTTGACGATCTGGCGGCGATTGCCGCAGAACTTATCCACAATTAGAGTGCTTCTGAAATTTCCTGATAAAGGATTGATCAGGAGTGCGCTTTATACAGGCGGGTGTTGCCCGCAACGGTAAACGTCACCATGTCGATATTGCAGGCCATCAGAACCTTTCTCTTTTACCTGCTGCTGGGCACCAGCTCTTTGCTGTGGTGCAGCCTGAGTTTTTTCATCGCGCCCTTTTTGCCGTTCAAGGCGCGTTATCGCTTCATCAACGTCTATTGGTGCCGCTGCGCCTTGTGGTTGAGCAAGGTGTTCCTGGGAATTCGCTACGAAGTGAAGGGCGCGCAAAATGTGCCGGATCGCCCGTGCGTGATTCAGTCGAACCACCAAAGTACCTGGGAGACGTTTTTTCTCTCCGCTTATTTCTCACCGCTGAGCCAGGTGCTCAAGCGTGAACTGCTCTATGTGCCGTTCTTCGGTTGGGCCATGGCCATGCTGCGTCCGATCGCCATCGACCGTGACAACCCGAAAGCCGCGCTCAAGCACGTAGCCAAAAAGGGCGACGAGCTGCTCAAGGACAACGTCTGGGTGCTGATCTTCCCCGAAGGCACACGCGTCCCTTACGGCACCATTGGCAAATTCTCCCGGGGTGGGACTGCATTGGCAGTCAACGCCGAACTACCGGTACTGCCGATTGCGCATAACGCCGGCAAGTTCTGGCCGAAAAGCGGTTGGGCGAAAAAACCGGGGGTGATCACCGTGATCATCGGCGAGCCAATGTACGCCGAAGGCAGCGGACCGCGCGCCATCGCTGATTTGAACGATCGGGTGCAAGCCTGGAACGAGCAGATGCAGCGCGAAATGGGCTCGCTGCCACCAACGCCGAAAGCACCGGTTTCCACGGACTCGGTGGCTGTCTGAGATTCTGTGGATAAGCTGTGTACCATTTTCTTTAAAAGCGTCGTTAATCCTTAGTAACCTCATGATTTTATTGCATATTTTAAAAAATGATAAAAATCATGAAATCGTGCATAAGTTTTTTTCGGACGCAAAAAAACCGGCTGATATAGCCGGTTTTTTTATGCCCGTCATTCACTCCTCCAACAGCGGGAAATCGAGCCGGAAACACGTGCCTTCGCCCACCACGCTGGAGCATTCGATTCGCCCGCCATGGCGATCGACAACGGCCTTTACCATCGATAAACCCAAGCCCACTCCGTCAATCCCCTGCGCGGACGAGAAACGCCGATACTGACTGAACAGCTCGGGCAACTCCTCGGCGGCAATGCCTTTGCCTTGATCGATGAGCTCACAGGTCAACCAATCGCCGTTGTGCCTGACCTGCAAACTGACACGCGAACCCGCAGCACTGTATTTGATCGCATTCTCCAAAAGATTGAACAATGCTCGGGTCAACAATGCCTGATCCGCCATCAGCAGACTTTCCTGAGCCTCATCTTCCACCTGTTGCACCAACTGGATCTGCTTTTGCTGGGCTAGTGGCAGCGCTTGATCGAACACGTCCAGTACCAGCATCGCAAACAGGCTGGGTTGAAAGTGATAGGCGTCAGACTCAGCCTTGGCCAGTTGCACGAACCCACCGGTCAGATCCAGAGCCCGGCGCACCTGCAGCTCGATCTGATTGAAGAGTTGTGTGTCACCGCCCACTTGATGACGGTGCACATCCAGCAGCGCGAGGATGGCTGAATGCGGTGCCCGCAAATCGTGGGACAGGAAGCGCAACATCACGGCCCGCTGCTCTTGCGCTTCGCGCTCGATACTCAGGTCCGTCAGGTTCCAAAGCCAACCGGCGGGGGTTTCGCCGTCTACCGGTAACAGCGCAGCGCGTTCCAGCCGCAGGCTGCGTTCTTTGACGTCGCGAAACTCCAACATCGGCAATGTGGATAAATGCGAGGCCGGACTATGGCTCATCCCCGGGTAGCCGAGCTGTACCAACTGTTCGAGCACACCACCACCCACCAAGCTTCCCCCAAACAGCTCCCGGGCTTTGCGGTTACTGAGCAAAATCTGTCCGCTGGGATCACTGATCAATGTGGCGACAGGCAGATATTCCAGCCCATCAGCGATGAAACGGTGGGTATCGCGGGTTCGGCTCACGGCTTGTTCCAGTGCCATGACTTGCTTCTGCAAACGATCCCCGCTTGGGAAGTCGGTGCGACGGCGTTCCGGAAACACTTTCGGCTCGCTGTCCAGGCGTGCAAGTTCCCAACCGAAATAAGTCAGTACTACACTCAGACGTCGCCAGTTCCAGATCAGATAAGCCAACAGCATGCTGAGCAGGGCCGGCGTCGGCGACCACCATTTGCTCCACTCGGCGAGGCCGGCACTCGCCAACAACGCACACAGCATGCCAAGCAACGTCAGCCAAAGCGCCAGACGCGGACGCCACAGCAGCAGACCGAGCACACTGGTAACCAGGCCAACCGACAATAGCGCGCTCAAGCCGGGCGATGCATCGTTCAGGTTCATCTGAAGCCGATAGGACAACAGTGCAGTCAGCGGCAGGAGCACTAGACTGATCCAAACCCACTGACGCACCAATTGCCGAAACAATCGCTCAACCTGACTAGGCTCACGATTCTCCTGAGGGCGTGGGCTATTCATGGCGAAAAGGGCAGGGCGGGGTGAATGGTTTCATAGATCTCCGATCTGAGAACCTTGATCCAAGAATCATAGCGGACGTCCACAACGGCGGACCGCTTACTTTAACGGCCCCGTGCAAGGAACCTGCGCGTATGCGTGTTGCGATACTGGACGATGAGCCCGCCGAATTGCGCCGGGTCGAACAAACCCTTCAGCAAATGGCGGATGCTGCTGAGCAGCCTTGGTCATTGCACAGCTTCGAACGCGGGGAAGACCTGCTGCGGCAACTGCGCCGGGAAACGTTCGACTTGCTGATCCTCGACTGGCAACTGCCGGATGTTAGCGGTTTAGAGGTGCTGCGCTGGTCCCGGGAACACATGGAAGCGCCTCCGGCCGCCATCATGCTCACCAGCCGTGACGGCGAAAACGATATCGTCCAGGCCCTGAATGCCGGCGCCGACGACTACGTCAGCAAACCGTTTCGACCCAATGAACTGAAAGCCCGGGTGGGTGCGGTATTGCGTCGGCACAGCCAGCAGCGATCAGCGTCAGAAGCGTTGAGCTTCAACGACCTGGTATTCGACGATGCCGAACTGACCGTCACGCGAGATGGCAAACCCATTGCAATGACCGAACGCGAGTATCGCCTGGCCCACTGTCTGTTCAGCAACCTGGGGCGCCCGCTGTCGCGAGACTATTTGTATGAACGCTTCTGGCCCCATGAAGAGATGTCCTCATCGCGCCCGCTGGACACCCACATCTATCGCCTGCGTAACAAGCTCGGGCTGACAGCGGATCGCGGCTGGCAGTTGCTGACGATATATGGGTACGGGTATCGGTTGGAGAGTGTGGCGCCGGCAGCCGAGTAAATCGCAGGGAATAAAAAAGGCCAACGCAAATGCGTTGGCCTTTTCGTTGGCACCGACCGGGATCAGAAGTCCAGGTTGGATACTGCCAGGGCGTTGCTTTCGATGAAGTCACGACGTGGTTCGACCGCATCACCCATCAGGGTGTTGAAGATCTGGTCCGCGCCAATGGCGTCTTCGATGGTCACTTTGAGCATCCGGCGTACGCTTGGGTCCATGGTGGTTTCCCACAGCTGATCCGGGTTCATCTCACCCAGACCTTTGTATCGCTGGATGGTGTGACGCTTGGTGCTTTCAGCCATCAGCCAGTCCAGCGCTTCCTTGAACTCGGTGACCGCCTTGCGACGCTCGCCACGCTGGATGTACGCGCCGTCGTCCAGCAGGGTGCTCAGTTGCGCCCCCAGGGAAACAACGGTTTTGTAATCGTTGCTGCCGAAGAAGTCGCGGTTGAACGTGACGTAGTTCGACAAACCGTGGGAGATCAGTTCAACTTCTGGCAGCCACACGCCACGCTCGCGGTCTTCACGCAGGCTGGCCTTGTAGACCAGGCCCGACTTCTCGACGGTGCGCAGACGGACTTCGTACTGAGCCAGCCAATCCTGCATCGCTGCGTGATCGGACAGTTGCTCCAGGCTGACAGCCGGCAAGTAGATGAAGTGCTCGGTCAGTTCCTGCGGGTACAGGCGCGACAGACGCTTAAGAGTCTTCATGACCAGACGGAAGTCATTCACCAGACGCTCAAGGGCTTCACCGGAGATGCCCGGCGCTTCTTCGTTGAGGTGCAGGCTCGCATCTTCCAGGGCCGACTGCGTCATGTACTCTTCCATGGCGTCGTCGTCTTTGATGTATTGCTCTTGCTTGCCTTTCTTGACCTTGTACAACGGCGGCTGAGCGATGTAGATATAGCCACGCTCGATCAGCTCCGGCAACTGACGGAAGAAGAAGGTCAGCAGCAGGGTACGAATGTGCGAACCGTCGACGTCAGCATCGGTCATGATGATGATGTTGTGATAGCGCAACTTGTCGATGTTGTACTCTTCGCGGCCGATGCCGCAACCCAGCGCGGTGATCAAGGTGCCCACTTCCTGGGAAGAGATCATCTTGTCGAAACGTGCTTTCTCGACGTTCAGGATCTTACCCTTGAGGGGCAGAATTGCCTGAGTCTTGCGGTTACGTCCCTGCTTGGCGGAACCGCCAGCAGAGTCACCTTCCACGAGGTACAGTTCGGACAGGGCAGGGTCTTTTTCCTGGCAGTCCGCCAGTTTGCCCGGCAGGCCGGCGATGTCCAGCGCGCCTTTGCGTCGAGTCATCTCACGGGCCTTGCGCGCCGCTTCACGGGC
This sequence comes from Pseudomonas azerbaijanoccidentalis, assembly GCF_019145495.1. Taxonomy (GTDB): domain Bacteria; phylum Pseudomonadota; class Gammaproteobacteria; order Pseudomonadales; family Pseudomonadaceae; genus Aquipseudomonas; species Aquipseudomonas azerbaijanoccidentalis. Next base: position 574,093 of record NZ_JAHSTU010000004.1, read on the forward strand.
ACGGGCGGCGTCGATCATCTTGCCGACAACCAGCTTGGCTTCGTTCGGGTTTTCCAGCAGGAAGTCCGAGAAGTACTTGCCCATTTCCTGTTCAACCGCGGTCTTCACTTCAGAAGAAACCAGCTTGTCTTTGGTCTGGGAGCTGAACTTCGGATCTGGAACCTTCACCGAGATAATCGCGGTCAGGCCTTCGCGGGCATCGTCACCGGTGGTGGCGACTTTGTGCTTCTTCGCCAGGCCTTCGGCTTCGATGTAGGTGTTCAGGTTACGCGTCAGTGCGGAACGGAAACCCACCAGGTGAGTACCGCCATCGCGCTGTGGAATGTTGTTGGTGAAGCACAACAGGTTCTCGTTGAAGCTGTCGTTCCACTGCAGGGCGATTTCTACGCCGATGCCGTCTTCGCGCTGAATGTTGAAGTGGAACACCTGGTTGACCGGGGTCTTGTTGGTGTTCAGGTATTCAACGAACGCACGCAGGCCGCCTTCGTATTTGAACAGTTCTTCCTTGCCGCTGCGCTCATCCTTGAGGACGATGCCGACACCGGAGTTGAGGAAGGACAGTTCACGAATCCGCTTGGCCAGGATGTCCCAGCTGAAGTGGATGTTCTTGAAGGTTTCACTGGAAGCCTTGAAGTGGATCTGCGTACCGGTGGTTTCTGAATCGCCAACGATTTTCATCGGCTCTTGCGGAACGCCGTGAACGTAAGTCTGTTCCCAGATCTTGCCGCTGCGGCGAACGGTCAGAATCAACTCTTCAGACAAGGCGTTCACAACCGAAACACCTACACCGTGCAGACCGCCGGATACTTTGTAGGAGTTATCGTCGAACTTACCGCCGGCGTGCAGTACGGTCATGATGACCTCAGCTGCCGAAACGCCTTCTTCTTTATGCACGTCTACCGGGATGCCACGGCCGTTGTCTTTAACGGTGATGGATTCGTCCGGGTGAATGATGATGCTGATGTCGTCGCAGTGGCCGGCGAGCGCTTCGTCGATCGAGTTATCGACCACCTCGAACACCATGTGGTGCAGACCGCTGCCATCGTCGGTGTCACCAATGTACATACCGGGACGTTTGCGTACGGCATCCAGGCCTTTCAGCACTTTAATGCTCGTTGAGTCGTACGTATTTTCTTCGCTCAATGCCTTCACTCCCGATGGTCGTGGGTCTGGGTGATACGGCCCTGTTCCACGTGGAACAGAGCGACTGGCGTTTCCGTCTGCCAGCCTTCCCTCAATAATTCGTGATCTACACAGGTGATGAACACCTGGCAGCGTAAGTCTTCCAGCAAGCGGCAAAGCGCGCGGCGGTGCTGCTCGTCCAGCTCAGACGGCAAGTCATCCACCAGATAAATACACTGACCGCGTCGTGCCTGGCTCACCAAGTGCCCTTGAGCAATCCGCAAAGCACAAACCACCAACTTTTGCTGTCCACGAGACAAGATGTCCGCGGCATTGTGAGCGCCCAATCTGAGACGCAAATCAGCGCGTTGAGGTCCGGCCTGGGTATGACCCATTTGCTGATCCCGTTGCAGGGACCCGGCGAGCACAGCGCTCAGCTCACGGTCTTTGTCCCAACCTCGGTAATAGCTGAGCGTTAAGCCCTCAAGCTCAACCAACTCGCTCAAAGTCTGTTCAAAGACTGGTTTTAAGGCTTTGATGTAAGCGCGGCGGTATTCATCGATTTCAGCGCTGGCCTGACACAGTTCCCTGTCCCAAACCGCTTGCGAAACGGCGTCAAGTGTACCATGCCGCAGCCAGGAGTTTCTCTGGCGCAGCGCCTTCTGCAAGCGTTGCCAGGTCGACATGAAACGGGGTTCCACGTGGAACACCCCCCAATCGAGAAACTGCCGGCGAATCTTCGGCGCACCTTCCAGCAAGCGGAAGCTGTCCGGGTTGATCAACTGCAATGGCAGGATCTCAGCCAACTGCGCTGCACTGCGCGCGTTTTGCCCATCAATGCGGATCTGGAATTCACCCTGGCGATCCCGAGAGATGCCCAACGCACTCTGCCCACCCTCAGCCAGTTCAACCTGGCCAAACACTGTGCACGCCAACTGTTCGTACTGAATGACCGGCAACAGACGGGTGCTACGAAACGAACGGGCAAGCCCCAGCAGGTGAATGGCTTCCAGAACACTGGTTTTGCCGCTGCCGTTGGCGCCGTAAAGAATATTGATTCGGGGAGAGGGGGAGAAGGTCACCGGGTGCAGATTGCGCACCGCGGTGACCGAGACGCGACTTAAGGACATCTAGCTTCTGCTGAGCATGATTACAGACGCATCGGCATGACGACGTAAGCCGAATCGTCGTTGTCGGACTCTTGCACCAGCGCGCTGCTATTGGAGTCGGACAGGATCAGACGAACCTGTTCGGTGGTCATCACGCCCAGGACGTCGAGCAGATAGCTCACGTTGAAGCCGATCTCCAGAGAGCCGCCGTTGTACTCCACGCCCACTTCTTCTTCCGCTTCTTCCTGCTCCGGGTTATTCGCCTGGATTTTTAGCTGACCATTGGCCAGTTGCAGACGGATACCGCGGTACTTCTCGTTGGACAGAATGGCGGTACGGCTGAAGGCTTCACGCAGTGCCTGACGATCGCCCAGCACCAGCTTGTCGCCGCCCTTCGGCAGTACGCGCTCGTAGTCCGGGAATTTACCGTCGACCAGTTTCGAGGTGAACGTGAACTCACCGGTGGTGGCGCGGATGTGGTGCTGGCCCAGGACGATGCTGACGATACCGTCCGGCTCAGTCAGCAGGCGTGCCAATTCAAGGATACCTTTGCGCGGCACGATGACCTGGTGACGATCTGGCTGACCGATATCAGCCTGCATCGAGCACATCGCCAGACGATGACCGTCGGTGGCCACAGCGCGGATGATACCGGCGGACACTTCCAGCAGCATCCCATTGAGGTAGTAACGCACGTCCTGTTGAGCCATGGCGAAACTGGTGCGCTCGATCAAGCGCCGCAGTTTGCTCTGCTCCAGGCTGCAGGTCAGCGAGCCAGGGCCTTCTTCCACCGTCGGGAAATCGTTGGCCGGCAGCGTCGACAGGGTAAAGCGACTACGCCCAGCCTTCACCACGAGCTTTTGCTCGTCGACCTTGATGTCGATCAGCGCATCGTTGGGCAGGCTTTTGCAGATGTCCATCAGCTTGCGCGCAGGCACGGTGATGGAACCTGTTTCGGCTGGCTCTTCGAGTTGAACACGACCGACCAGCTCGACTTCCAGGTCAGTACCGGTCAGCGACAGTTGCTGGCCTTCGACAACCAACAGCACGTTGGAGAGCACCGGCAAGGTCTGTCGGCGTTCGACAACGCCTGCGACCAGTTGCAGGGGTTTCAACAGGGCTTCGCGTTGAATGGTGAAATGCATGGTCTAGTCCCTTGCCTTAATAAGCTGCGCTGGTGTTCATCAAGTGGTCAGTGTACGCAGCAGGTTCTTGTAGTCCTCGCGGATGTCCGCGTCGGATTCCTTAAGTTCGTTGATCTTGCGGCAGGCGTGCAAAACCGTCGTGTGGTCACGTCCGCCAAACACATCGCCGATTTCCGGCAAGCTGTGGTTAGTCAGTTCCTTGGACAATGCCATGGCAACCTGACGCGGCCGAGCGACCGAACGCGAGCGGCGTTTGGACAGCAAATCGGAGATCTTGATCTTGTAATACTCAGCGACGGTGCGCTGAATGTTATCCACAGAGACCAGTTTGTCTTGCAGCGCCAACAGGTCCTTCAGCGATTCGCGAATCAACTCGATGGTGATATCACGGCCCATGAAGTGCGAGTGGGCGATCACGCGTTTGAGCGCGCCTTCCAGCTCACGGACGTTGGAGCGAATGCGTTGGGCAATGAAAAACGCCGCGTCGTGTGGCAACTCAACTTTGGCCTGGTCGGCCTTCTTCATCAAGATCGCTACACGGGTCTCGAGTTCCGGCGGTTCGACGGCAACCGTCAGCCCCCAGCCGAAGCGGGATTTCAGGCGTTCTTCAAGTCCTTCGATCTCTTTCGGGTAGCGGTCACTGGTGAGAATGACCTGCTGGCCACCTTCAAGCAGGGCGTTGAAGGTGTGGAAAAATTCTTCCTGGGAGCGCTCTTTGCGGGCGAAGAACTGAATGTCATCGATCAGCAACGCATCCACCGAACGGTAGAAACGCTTGAACTCATTGATCGCGTTCAGCTGCAAAGCCTTGACCATGTCAGCCACGAACCGCTCGGAATGCAGGTACACGACCTTGGCATTCGGGTTCTTCTTTAATAGATGGTTACCCACAGCATGCATCAAGTGGGTTTTACCCAGACCTACGCCGCCATACAGGAACAGCGGGTTGTAACCATGTTTAGGATTATCCGCCACTTGCCAGGCTGCGGCCCGGGCCAGTTGGTTGGACTTACCCTCAACGAAGTTTTCGAAGGTAAAGGTACGGTTCAGATAGCTGGTGTGCTTGAGCGCACCTTCCACCTGCACGGTGCGTTGCTCGGCGCGAACCGGGGCCTGTTGCGAACTGGCGCCGGCCATCGGATCGAAGCTGTCACGGGAGGGCTCTTCCTCGGTGACGTCGGCAACTTTTTGAGTGGCTCGCTTGGTCGATGTGGCCGATGGCGCTGGTGCTGGCGCGCTGGCCGGTGCCGAAGAGGCTTGCGCCTGGTTGACTGCGGCAGCGGCCAACGGAGCATTCGGTGCGGCGCGCGGAGCTGAGCTGCGTTTGCTACCTATTAATAAGGAAAGCGCTGGCGCCATTCCGTTGCCGTGCTCGTCCAGTAATTCCAGGACGCGGCCAAGGTATTTCTCATTGACCCAGTCCAGGACAAAACGGTTGGGCGCATAAACACGCAACTCGTCGCCTTCGGCTTCGACCTGTAGTGGACGGATCCAAGTGTTGAATTGTTGGGCAGGCAGCTCATCGCGAAGAAGCTCCACGCACTGCTGCCAAAGTTCCACTGACACGGATATCCCCTAAGTTGAAAGCCGGTGAGGCAAAAACAAGCGGCCATTGTAGCGACCAGACGCTGACTTATCCACACGTAGGTGGTTCATCGAACAAGAAGAATCAACGATTTATACGCAAAAAAGACGACCAGCGGTCTGTGCATAAGCTCTGTGGATAACCGGGTCTGAGCTCGTTGCACAACTGGGGGTGAAACTCTGTGGGTAACCGGCCTGTGGATAAAGCGCGCTTTCACACACAGGTTATCCGACAGCGCAGCACAGGCTGAGCACGGTTTTCCACCGTAGTTGTCATTCTCTGTACATCACGAGATACAAGGCCTCAACGTGGTTATCCACAGATAATCGCTTCCTAAGCTTTTATAAGCTTTACAGAAAAGCTTTAAATACTCTCCTTCTTTATTTTTATGTTTAACGGTGGATTCGTGCAGACCAAACCTCTGGAGATCTATTTATAAGGAAACGCTGGTTGGAAATTGACCTAGAGGCTTGCTTTCTCTAGAATCCCCGGTCTCTTAAAACGGGGGCCATTCCGGCCCGTTGTGGACGAACCAGGTAACACGACAATGAAACGTACTTTCCAACCAAGCACTATCAAACGCGCTCGTACCCACGGTTTCCGTGCTCGCATGGCTACCAAGAATGGCCGCGCCGTTCTGTCGCGTCGTCGCGCCAAAGGTCGTGCGCGTCTGGCAGTTTGATAAGCCGGCACTGGAGGTGAGTCAGGACTTCAGTCGGGAAAAGCGTCTGCTTACCCCCCGGCATTTCAAGGCAGTCTTTGACTCCCCTACCGGCAAGGTTCCGGGGAAAAATCTCCTGCTCCTTGCGCGCAACAACGATCTTGATCACCCCCGTCTAGGGCTGGTTATCGGGAAAAAGAGCGTAAAGCTCTCCGTCGAGCGCAATCGCCTCAAACGTCTGATGCGCGAATCGTTTCGCCTGAACCAGGATCTACTGGTCGGTTGGGACATTGTTATCGTCGCGCGCAAAGGTTTGGGTGACGTAGAAAACCCCGAATTGATTCAGCATTTCGGCAAACTCTGGAAGCGTCTGGCACGCAGCACGCCGGTACCAGCAGTCAAAACCGAAACTGTAGGGGTAGACAGTCCAGATGCGTAAACTGGCACTCGTTCCGATCCAGTTTTATCGCTATGCCATTAGTCCCCTGATGGCCAGTCACTGTCGTTTCTACCCCAGTTGTTCCTGCTACGCGTTAGAAGCCATTGAAAATCATGGCCTTCTTCGCGGTGGCTGGCTGACCTTTCGTCGTTTAGGTCGCTGTCATCCGTGGAATCCCGGTGGTTATGACCCGGTTCCACCTATCCCTACCTCCCGTTCTTCTTCGATGGCCGAGTAATCATGGATATCAAACGCACGATCCTGATCGTCGCCCTGGCAATCGTGTCCTACGTTATGGTTCTTAAATGGAACCAGGACTATGGCCAGGCTGCCCTGCCGACTCAGAATGTTGCTTCCAGTACTACCGCACCGGGCCTCCCGGATACGGCAACTGGCAATAAAGCGTCCGTCAGTGACGACATTCCACACGCCGCAAACGATACCAGCGCACCGGCCGAAACTCCGGTAGCAGCAAGTACCGATCTCATCCAGATCAAAACGGATGTGCTCGACCTGGCTGTCGATCCACAAGGTGGTGATGTTGCCCAGCTGAAATTGCCGTTGTATCCACGCCGCCAGGACCATCCGGAAATTCCGTTCCAGTTGTTCGATAACGGCAACGAGCGGACTTATCTGGCACAAAGTGGCCTGATCGGCACCAACGGTCCGGACGCAAGTCCTGCCGGTCGTCCGGTTTACTCGGCAGAGAAGAAGATTTATCAACTGGCTGACGGTCAGGACCAATTGGTCGTAGACCTGAAGTTCAGCAAGGACGGCGTCAACTACATCAAGCGTTTCACCCTGAAACGTGGCCTGTATGACGTAACCGTTTCCTACTTGATCGATAACCAGAGCGCTCAGCCCTGGTCCGGTGCAATGTTCGCGCAATTGAAGCGTGACGCCAGCTCCGATCCGTCTTCCAGCACCGCCACCGGCACTGCGACTTACCTGGGCGCCGCCCTGTGGACAAGTTCCGAGCCGTACAAGAAAGTGTCCATGAAGGACATGGACAAGGCTGCGCTGAAAGAAACCGTCACCGGTGGTTGGGTAGCCTGGCTGCAACACTACTTCGTGACCGCGTGGATTCCGGCGAAGGGCGAAAACAATGTCGTCCAGACCCGCAAAGACAGCAAAGGCAACTACATCATCGGCTACACCGGTCCTTCGGTGACCGTTGCACCGGGTGCCAAAGCTGAAACCAGCGCCATTCTGTACGCCGGTCCGAAAAGCCAGGCCGTATTGAAAGAGTTGTCCCCAGGTCTGGAACTGACTGTCGACTACGGCATTCTGTGGTTCATCGCTCAACCGATCTTCTGGTTGCTGCAACACATCCACGCCATTGTGGGTAACTGGGGCTGGTCGATCATCTTCCTGACCATGCTGATCAAAGGGATTTTCTTCCCTCTGTCGGCCGCCAGTTACAAATCCATGGCCCGTATGCGTGCAGTGGCACCGAAACTGGCAGCCCTGAAAGAGCAGCATGGCGATGACCGGCAGAAAATGTCGCAAGCCATGATGGAGCTGTACAAGAAAGAGAAGATCAATCCGCTGGGTGGTTGCTTGCCAATCCTCGTGCAGATGCCGGTTTTCCTCTCGCTGTACTGGGTTCTGCTGGAAAGCGTTGAAATGCGCCAAGCGCCGTTCATGCTGTGGATCACTGACCTGTCGATCAAGGATCCGTTCTTCATTCTGCCGATCATCATGGGTGCAACCATGTTCATCCAGCAGCAGCTGAACCCGACACCTCCAGATCCGATGCAAGCGAAGGTCATGAAAATGATGCCGATCATCTTCACCTTCTTCTTCCTGTGGTTCCCGGCCGGTCTGGTGCTGTACTGGGTAGTGAACAACTGCCTGTCGATCGCCCAACAGTGGTACATCACTCGTAAGATCGAAGCAGCTACCAAAGCAGCTGCCTGATTTACACTGTGGATAACCACTCAAAACGCCCCCTAGTGGGGCGTTTTGCTATCTGTCACTTTTGTCTGGATACCGGTTTATGAACGCTCCGCGTGAAACCATCGCCGCTGTCGCCACTGCTCAAGGTCGAGGTGGGGTTGGCATCGTTCGTATTTCCGGGCCGTTGGCCGGCATTGCCGCCAAGGCCTTCTGTGGTCGCGAGCTCAAACCGCGATTCGCTCATTACGGTCCTTTTCTCAGTGAACACGAAGAAGTGCTGGACCAGGGCATTGCTTTGTATTTCCCCGGCCCAAACTCGTTCACCGGTGAAGATGTCCTGGAACTCCAGGGACATGGCGGGCCGATTGTTCTGGATATGCTGCTGCAGCGTTGCCTGCAATTGGGTTGCCGACTTGCCCGACCAGGAGAATTCAGCGAGCGCGCATTCCTCAACGACAAACTCGACCTGGCACAGGCCGAAGCCATTGCCGACCTGATTGAAGCCAGTTCTGCACAGGCTGCCCGAAATGCCCTGCGCTCCTTGCAAGGCGCATTTTCCGCACGTGTGCATAACCTCACAGAGCAATTGATCGGTCTGAGGATTTATGTCGAGGCTGCAATCGATTTCCCGGAAGAAGAAATCGACTTTCTCGCCGATGGCCACGTATTGAGCATGCTCGATAAGGTTCGCGACGAGTTATCCACCGTGATGCGCGAAGCCGGGCAAGGCGCTTTACTGCGTGACGGCATGACCGTGGTGATTGCCGGCCGTCCGAATGCCGGGAAGTCCAGCCTACTCAATGCCTTGGCAGGCCGGGAAGCGGCGATTGTGACCGAGATCGCCGGCACCACGCGGGATGTACTGCGCGAACATATCCACATCGATGGCATGCCGCTGCATGTGGTCGACACAGCGGGTTTGCGAGACACCGATGACCATGTGGAAAAAATTGGTGTTGAACGAGCGTTGAAAGCCATCGGCGAGGCCGACCGCGTGCTGTTGGTGGTAGATGCTACCGCCCCCGAAGCCCTTGATCCGTTTGCTTTATGGCCGGAATTTCTCGAAACACGGCCAGACCCGGCGAAAGTGACGCTCATCCGCAACAAGGCAGATCTAACGGGGGAGGCGATTGCATTGGAGGTTAGTGAGGATGGTCATGTCACGATCAGCCTGAGTGCAAAATCCGCCGGCAATGGCCTGGATCTTCTGCGTGAACATCTCAAGGCCTGCATGGGCTACGAACAGACTTCGGAAAGCAGTTTCAGTGCACGCAGGCGACACCTTGAGGCTCTGCGCCATGCCAGTGCAGCGCTTGAGCACGGTCGCGCGCAGCTGACACTGGCGGGTGCAGGTGAATTGCTCGCCGAAGATCTACGGCAGGCTCAACAATCCCTCGGCGAAATCACTGGCGCGTTCAGCTCCGATGACCTGTTGGGTCGAATCTTTTCCAGCTTTTGCATCGGTAAATAACGCCCTTCGTTGTCCACAGACAGGCCATTCGCGCCTGTCTGTTTTCTCTTTCTCCTGAATATCCTCCAGCGCTGAGCAAATTCTTCCTGCTTGAGCGGCATTCGCGTGCCTGCTTTTTACTCCTTTAGGCGCTTTTCTGTGGATTAAGCCCTGTGAATAACCACGGCTAAGGGCAGTTGATAACAGGGCCTGAAAACTGAAGATAATCCCCCTTGTGGATAACAGGCACTTTCATCCACAGGCTTACACCGGTTATCCAAGGGCCTCATTGGCACATGATCACAGGGTTTTGAAACTCTGTACATATTGAAAATAAAGGCCTGTAGAGATCTATCCACAGAAAAGAGGGTCAGTAGAAATAAACATAAAAACAAAGATTTAATAAATTTCTCTCTTTTTAATTTCTATAACCTCGACTTCTCCACAGCTGGTTAAATTTTGTGCAGAGGGTTCTTTAGGAAGGGCGAAGTCCCTATACTTGTCGACCAGGTCCAAAAACCTGAGCTCAAACTATTCCTGAATTACCTACTTAAGCAGGCACGAGGTGCGTGGTGGATTTCCCTTCCCGTTTTGAAGTGATCGTCATCGGCGGCGGTCATGCCGGTACCGAGGCAGCACTGGCCTCAGCACGTATGGGGGTTAAAACCCTGTTGCTGACGCATAACGTGGAAACCCTCGGCGCCATGAGTTGCAACCCGGCCATTGGCGGCATCGGTAAAAGCCACCTGGTCAAGGAAATCGACGCCCTCGGCGGCGCGATGGCGATAGCCACCGATAAAGGCGGCATCCAGTTTCGTGTGTTGAACAGCCGTAAAGGCCCAGCCGTGCGTGCAACCCGGGCTCAGGCAGACCGGGTTCTGTACAAGGCCGCTGTCCGCGAAATCCTGGAAAACCAGCCAAACCTGTGGATATTTCAACAGGCGGCAGACGATCTGATCGTCGAGCAGGAACAAGTACGTGGTGTTGTCACCCAAATGGGCCTGCGCTTCTTCGCAGATTCCGTGGTGTTGACCACCGGCACATTCCTCGGTGGACTTATCCACATCGGTTTGCAGAATTTTTCCGGCGGTCGCGCCGGTGATCCGCCATCGATCGCGCTGGCTCACCGTCTGCGTGAACTGCCATTGCGCGTGGGTCGCCTGAAAACCGGTACCCCACCGCGTATCGATGGCCGTTCTGTGGATTTCTCTGTGATGTCCGAGCAACCGGGCGATACGCCGATTCCCGTGATGTCATTCATGGGCAACAAGGAACAGCATCCGCAGCAGGTCAGTTGCTGGATCACTCACACGAATGCGCGTACCCACGAAATCATTGCCGCGAACCTCGACCGTTCGCCGATGTATTCCGCTGCCGGTGAGATCGAAGGCATCGGTCCGCGTTATTGCCCGTCGATCGAAGACAAGATCCATCGCTTTGCTGACAAAGAAAGCCATCAGGTGTTCATCGAACCGGAAGGTTTGACCACTCATGAGCTGTATCCGAACGGGATATCCACAAGCTTGCCGTTCGATGTGCAGTTGCAGATCGTGCAATCGATCCGCGGCATGGAAAATGCGCATATCGTGCGTCCGGGCTACGCCATCGAGTACGACTACTTCGATCCGCGCGACCTGAAGTACAGCCTGGAAACCAAAGTCATCGGCGGTTTGTTCTTCGCTGGGCAAATCAACGGCACCACCGGTTACGAAGAAGCCGGCGCCCAGGGTTTGCTCGCCGGAACCAACGCCGCACTGCGTGCTCAGGGCAAAGACGCCTGGTGTCCGCGTCGCGATGAAGCGTATATCGGCGTTTTGGTTGACGACCTGATTACCTTGGGCACCCAAGAGCCGTACCGGATGTTCACTTCCCGTGCCGAATACCGTTTGATCCTGCGTGAAGACAACGCCGACCTGCGCTTGACCGAAAAAGGTCGTGAACTGGGTCTGGTGGATGACGCGCGCTGGGCGGCTTTCTGCAAAAAACGCGAGAGCATCGAACTGGAAGAGCAGCGTCTGAAGAGCACTTGGGTCCGCCCGGGTACGGAACAAGGCGATGCGATTGCCGAAAAATTCGGTACGCCGCTCACCCACGAATACAACCTGCTCAATCTCTTGAGCCGCCCGGAAATCGACTACGCTGGTCTGATCTCCGTCACGGGCGGTGGCGCAGAAGATCCACAGGTCGCCGAACAGGTCGAAATCAAAACCAAGTACGCGGGCTACATCGATCGTCAACAGGATGAAATCGCCCGTCTGCGCGCAAGTGAAGACACCAAACTGCCTGTGGATATCGATTACACGAACATTTCCGGTCTCTCCAAAGAGATCCAGAGCAAGCTCGGTGCGACCCGTCCAGAAACCCTGGGCCAGGCGTCGCGGATTCCGGGCGTTACGCCGGCAGCCATTTCGCTGTTGATGATTCATTTGAAAAAACGCGGCGCGGGCCGTCAGTTGGAGCAAAGCGCTTGAGTTCGTTGGTCACTTCGCAACACGCAGAAGAGTTATCCACAGGTGCCGGCCAACTAGGTGTCATGCTGACTGAAACCCAGCACGCGCAGCTGCTGGGCTATCTGGCCCTGTTGATCAAATGGAACAAGGCTTACAACCTGACCGCCGTCCGTGATCCCGATGAAATGGTCTCGCGTCATTTGCTCGATAGTCTGAGCGTGATGTCGTTCATCGAAAACGGTCGTTGGCTGGATGTTGGCAGCGGCGGCGGCATGCCCGGCATCCCACTGGCCATCCTGTTTCCAGAGTCGCAAGTGACCTGTCTGGACAGCAACGGCAAGAAAACGCGGTTTCTGACCCAGGTCAAACTCGAACTTAAACTGGATAACCTGCAAGTTATCCACAGTCGTGTTGAAGCGTTCCAGCCTGCCCAGCCCTTCAACGGGATCATCTCCCGGGCTTTCAGCAGCATGGAAAACTTCACCAACTGGACTCGTCACCTTGGCGACACCGATACGCGTTGGCTGGCAATGAAGGGCGTTCATCCCGCCGATGAGCTGGTAGCATTGCCGGCAGACTTCCACCTCGATAGCGAACACGCCCTGGCCGTACCCGGTTGCCAAGGCCAACGCCATCTGCTGATACTGCGCCGCACGGCATGATTGGGAACACAAGCAAGAATGGCTAAGGTATTCGCGATAGCGAACCAGAAAGGTGGTGTGGGCAAGACCACCACCTGCATCAACCTCGCAGCATCCCTGGTCGCCACCAAGCGCAGGGTGTTGTTGATCGATCTCGATCCACAGGGCAACGCCACCATGGGTAGCGGTGTGGATAAACACGGCCTGGAAAACTCGGTCTACGACCTGTTGATCGGTGAGTGTGACCTGGCGCAGGCCATGCACTACTCCGAGCATGGCGGTTACCAACTGTTGCCGGCCAACCGTGACCTGACGGCCGCGGAAGTGGTTCTGCTGGAAATGCAGATGAAGGAAAGCCGTCTGCGCAGTGCGCTGGCGCCGATTCGTGAAAACTACGATTACATTTTGATCGACTGCCCGCCGTCGCTTTCGATGCTGACGCTGAACGCCTTGGTTGCCGCCGATGGCGTAATTATCCCCATGCAGTGCGAGTACTTTGCGCTCGAAGGTTTGAGCGACCTTGTGGATAACATCAAGCGCATCGCTGAATTGTTGAACCCGAACCTCAAGATCGAAGGCTTGCTGCGGACGATGTACGACCCGCGCTTGAGCCTGATGAACGATGTTTCGGCCCAGCTCAAGGAACACTTCGGCGAGCAACTCTACGACACGGTCATTCCACGCAACATCCGACTGGCCGAAGCGCCAAGCTACGGCATGCCGGCGCTGGCTTACGACAAAGCATCGCGTGGCGCTGTTGCCTATCTGGCTCTGGCGGGCGAAATGGTTCGTCGTCAGCGCAAAAACTCACGCATCGCCGCTGCTCAGGCAACTTAAGGAATCCCCATGGCCGTCAAGAAACGAGGTCTCGGACGTGGACTGGATGCACTGCTGAGTGGTCCGACCGTCAGCTCTCTGGAAGAGCAAGCCGCGCAAGCCGATCACCGTGAGCTGCAACACCTGCCACTGGACTTGCTCCAGCGTGGCAAGTATCAGCCGCGTCGCGATATGGACCCTCAGGCTCTCGAAGAGCTGGCGCTGTCGATCAAGGCCCAAGGCGTGATGCAACCGATCGTGGTTCGTCCGATCGGCGGTGGCCGCTTTGAGATCATTGCCGGCGAACGCCGCTGGCGCGCCAGCCAGCAGGCTGGCCAGGAAACCATCCCGGCGATGGTGCGCGATGTACCGGATGAGACCGCCATTGCCATCGCGCTGATCGAAAACATCCAGCGCGAAGACCTCAACCCGATCGAAGAAGCCGTGGCCTTGCAGCGTTTGCAGCAGGAGTTTCAGCTGACTCAGCAACAAGTGGCTGAAGCGGTGGGCAAGTCCCGGGTGACGGTGGCCAACCTGTTGCGCCTGATCTCGCTGCCTGAAGTCATCAAGACCATGTTGTCCCATGGCGACCTGGAAATGGGTCATGCCCGTGCTTTGCTTGGTTTGCCGGACAATCAACAGGTTGAAGGGGCGCGACATGTTGTCGCACGCGGGCTGACTGTGCGCCAAACTGAGGCACTGGTTCGCCAGTGGTTGAGTGGTAAACCGGAGCCTGTGGAAGCGGCAAAACCGGACCCGGATATCGCACGGCTGGAACAGCGCCTGGCCGAGCGCCTAGGCTCTGCGGTGCAGATCCGCCACGGTAAGAAGGGAAAAGGGCAGTTGGTGATTGGCTACAACTCCCTGGATGAGCTTCAAGGCGTACTCGCACATATTCGCTGAAACATTTCCTCATGTAGCGCGCAGTCGGAAATCACTACCTGACAGTTGAATAGGGGCAGAACCGCCCCTATACTCTGCGCGCATTTTGTCGGCACAAATTATGCCAAGTTATTGAATTTCGGCAGCCGACCATTGGAGAGCAATAGTGATGGAAACCCGCACGCCAAACCGCTTGCCGTTCCATCGCCTGGCAGTTTTTCCGGTGTTAATGGCTCAATTCGTCGTCTTGCTCATTGCCGCTTTGGCGCTCTGGCAATGGCACGGAGTCGTTGCCGGATACTCGGGACTTTGCGGAGGTCTGATAGCCTTGCTGCCCAATGTGTATTTCGCTCACAGGGCATTTCGGTTTTCCGGCGCCCGAGCAGCCCAGTCCATCGTCCGGTCGTTTTATGCCGGCGAGGCGGGGAAACTGATTTTGACGGCAGTGCTGTTTGCACTGGTGTTTGCAGGTGTGAAGCCACTGGCACCGATAGCAGTATTCGGTGCCTTCGTGCTGACTCAGTCAGTCAGCTGGTTCGCTCCCCTGCTGATGAGAACAAGACTTTCGAGACCTTAGGGCGTTTGAGGCAACCATGGCAGAAACAACCGCTTCGGGCTATATCCAGCACCACTTGCAGAACCTGACTTTCGGTCAGCATCCTACCGGCGGCTGGGGCTTTGCCCACACCGCAGCAGAAGCCAAAGAAATGGGCTTCTGGGCTTTCCACGTCGATACCCTCGGCTGGTCGGTCGCATTGGGTCTGATCTTCGTTCTTCTTTTCCGCATGGCGGCCAAGAAAGCGACTTCCGGTCAGCCAGGTGCTTTGCAGAACTTCGTTGAAGTACTGGTCGAATTCGTCGATGGCAGCGTGAAAGACAGCTTCCATGGCCGTAGCCCGGTGATTGCACCGCTGGCACTGACCATCTTCGTCTGGGTGTTCCTGATGAACGCTGTCGACCTGGTACCGGTCGACTGGATTCCTCAGCTGGCCATCCTGATCTCCGGCGATGCACACATCCCGTTCCGCGCCGTGTCGACTACCGACCCGAACGCGACCCTGGGCATGGCACTCTCGGTTTTCGCACTGATCATTTTCTATAGCATCAAGGTCAAGGGCATCGGCGGCTTCATCGGCGAACTGACCCTGCACCCGTTCGGCAGCAAGAACATCTTCGTTCAGGCTCTGCTGATCCCGGTGAACTTCCTGCTGGAATTCGTGACCCTGATCGCCAAGCCGATCTCTCTGGCACTGCGTCTGTTCGGCAACATGTACGCCGGCGAGCTGGTCTTCATTCTGATTGCTGTGATGTTCGGCAGCGGTCTGCTCTGGCTTAGTGGCCTGGGCGTTGTTCTGCAGTGGGCGTGGGCTGTGTTCCACATCCTGATCATCACACTGCAGGCGTTCATCTTCATGATGCTGACCATCGTTTACCTGTCGATGGCGCACGAAGAAAACCATTAAGACCAGTCTCGACTAGTCTGATGTCCTTCCCGGTAAAACGGGAAGGTGCTCCTGACGGGGCATCTGAAACGATTTGTTTTACCGCTTTAAATTAAAAAAACCTAAACCATACGACGTAAAAGTCGGGAGGAAAGATGGAAACTGTAGTTGGTCTAACCGCTATCGCTGTTGCACTGTTGATCGGCCTGGGCGCACTGGGTACCGCAATTGGTTTCGGCCTGCTGGGCGGCAAGTTCCTGGAAGGCGCAGCGCGTCAGCCAGAAATGGTTCCAATGCTGCAAGTTAAAATGTTCATCGTTGCCGGTCTGCTCGACGCCGTAACCATGATCGGTGTTGGTATCGCTCTGTTCTTCACCTTTGCGAACCCGTTCGTTGGTCAGATCGCTGGCTAATTACTCGGATCTTCCGGGTAATTTGGTGTGATGGACAACGTAACTGCGAGGTGTTGGCGTGAACATTAATGCGACCCTGATTGGCCAGTCCGTTGCGTTCCTGATTTTTGTACTGTTCTGCATGAAGTTCGTATGGCCTCCGGTCATTGCGGCATTGCACGAACGTCAAAAGAAGATCGCTGATGGTCTGGACGCTGCCAGCCGAGCAGCTCGCGACCTGGAGTTGGCCCAAGAGAAAGCGGGTCAGCAACTGCGCGAAGCGAAAGCTCAGGCAGCTGAAATCATCGAGCAAGCCAAGAAACGCGGTAATCAGATTGTTGAAGAGGCTGTTGAAAAAGCCCGTATCGACGCTGACCGTGTGAAGGTTCAGGCTCAGGCCGAGATCGAACAGGAACTGAACAGCGTCAAAGACGCGCTGCGCGCCCAAGTGGGTAGCCTGGCCGTTGGCGGTGCTGCGAAGATCCTGGGTGCCACAATCGATCAAAACGCGCACGCAGAGCTGGTTAACCAACTGGCTGCTGAAATCTAAGCGAGGGCGATCATGGCAGAACTGACCACGTTGGCCCGACCTTACGCTAAGGCGGCCTTCGAGCACGCTCAGGCCCACCAGCAACTGGCCAATTGGTCAGCCATGCTCGGCCTGGCTGCAGCGGTGTCGGAAGACGACACCATGCAGCGCGTGCTCAAGGCCCCGCGACTGACGAGCGCAGAAAAGGCCGCCACGTTCATTGACGTGTGCGGCGACAAGTTTGATGCCAAGGCACAGAACTTCATCCACGTCGTTGCCGAAAACGACCGTCTCCCGCTGTTGCCGGAGATCGCCGCTCTGTTCGACCTGTACAAGGCCGAACAAGAGAAGTCGGTAGACGTAGAAGTGACCAGTGCTTTCGCATTGAACCAAGAACAGCAAGACAAACTCGCCAAGGTTCTCAGTGCACGACTCAACCGGGAAGTGCGCCTGCAAGTCGAGGAAGATAAATCCCTTATTGGGGGTGTTGTCATCCGCGCCGGCGACCTGGTTATCGATGGCTCGATTCGCGGCAAAATCGCGAAACTTGCCGAAGCATTGAAATCTTGAGTTTGAAGGGGCAGCAGAGCAATGCAGCAACTCAATCCTTCCGAAATAAGTGAAATTATCAAGGGCCGCATCGACAAGCTCGATGTGACCTCCCAAGCCCGTAACGAAGGCACTGTCGTCAGCGTATCTGACGGTATCGTGCGGATTCACGGTCTGGCCGACGTAATGTACGGCGAGATGATCGAGTTTCCGGGCGGCGTCTTCGGTATGGCCCTCAACCTGGAGCAAGACTCCGTAGGTGCCGTTGTATTGGGCGCATACCAGTCTCTGGCTGAAGGCATGAGCGCCAAGTGCACCGGCCGTATCCTGGAAGTTCCGGTTGGTAAGGAACTGCTGGGTCGCGTAGTCGACGCACTGGGTAACCCTGTTGACGGCAAAGGTCCACTGGGCAACACCGAGACCGACGCGGTCGAGAAAGTTGCTCCAGGCGTGATCTGGCGTAAGTCGGTAGACCAGCCTGTACAGACTGGCTACAAGGCTGTCGATGCCATGATCCCTGTCGGCCGTGGCCAGCGTGAGCTGATCATCGGTGACCGTCAGATCGGTAAAACCGCTCTGGCGATCGACGCGATCATCAACCAGAAGAACAGCGGCATTTTCTGCGTCTACGTAGCTATCGGTCAGAAACAATCGACCATCGCCAACGTGGTTCGCAAGCTGGAAGAAAACGGCGCCCTGGCCAACACGATCATCGTGGCTGCCAGTGCTTCGGAATCTCCTGCGCTGCAATTCCTGGCACCGTACTCCGGTTGCACCATGGGTGAATTCTTCCGCGACCGCGGTGAAGACGCGCTGATCGTTTATGACGATCTGTCCAAGCAAGCAGTGGCTTACCGCCAGATTTCCCTGCTGCTGCGCCGTCCACCAGGCCGTGAAGCTTACCCAGGCGACGTGTTCTATCTCCACTCCCGTCTGCTGGAGCGCGCATCCCGCGTTTCGGAAGAATACGTAGAGAAGTTCACCAACGGCGCAGTGACCGGCAAAACCGGTTCCCTGACCGCACTGCCGATCATCGAAACCCAGGCTGGCGACGTTTCCGCGTTCGTTCCGACCAACGTGATTTCCATCACCGACGGTCAGATCTTCCTGGAATCGGCCATGTTCAACTCGGGCATCCGCCCTGCAGTGAACGCCGGTGTTTCGGTATCCCGTGTGGGTGGTGCCGCTCAGACCAAGATCATCAAGAAGCTGTCCGGTGGTATCCGTACCGCTCTGGCTCAGTACCGTGAACTGGCGGCATTCGCCCAGTTCGCTTCTGACCTGGACGAAGCGACCCGTAAGCAACTTGAGCATGGTCAGCGCGTTACCGAGCTGATGAAGCAGAAGCAATACGCACCAATGTCGATCGCTGACATGGCGCTGTCGCTGTATGCCGCTGAGCGTGGGTTCCTGACTGACGTTGAAATCGCCAAGATCGGCAGCTTCGAGCAAGCGCTGATTGCTTTCTTCAACCGCGATCACGCCGATTTGATGGCGAAGATCAACGTGAAAGGTGACTTCAATGACGAAATCGACGCTGGCATGAAAGCCGGTATCGAGAAGTTCAAGGCCACCCAAACCTGGTAAGCCGCAGCGGGAGCCGCAAGGCTCCCGCTTGCTAACCTGATAGGTGTTACATGGCAGGCGCAAAAGAGATTCGCAGTAAGATTGCGAGCATCAAAAGCACGCAAAAGATTACCAGCGCCATGGAAAAAGTGGCGGTCAGCAAAATGCGCAAGGCACAAATGCGCATGGCTGCTAGCCGTCCTTATGCGGAGCGTATCCGCCAGGTAATTGGGCATCTGGCCAACGCCAACCCGGAATACCGCCACCCGTTCATGATCGACCGCGAAATCAAGCGTGTGGGTTATGTCGTAGTGAGCAGTGACCGTGGTCTGTGCGGCGGCTTGAACACCAACCTGTTCAAGGCCCTGGTCAAGGACATGGCGGTAAACCGCGAAAACGGCGTCGAGATCGATCTGTGTGTCGTTGGTAGCAAGGGTGCGGCCTTTTTCCGCAACTTCGGCGGTAACGTCGTTGCAGCTATCAGCCACCTGGGTGAAGAGCCGTCGATCAATGATCTGATCGGCAGCGTCAAGGTGATGCTGGATGCCTACCTGGACGGCCGTATTGACCGCCTGTCCGTGGTGTCCAACAAGTTCATCAACACCATGACGCAACAGCCTACCGTGGAGCAATTGATTCCACTGGTGGCAACCCCGGATCAAGACCTCAAGCACCACTGGGACTATCTCTACGAACCGGATGCCAAGGAGCTGCTGGACGGCTTGATGGTCCGTTACGTGGAGTCGCAGGTCTACCAGGCGGTGGTCGAGAACAACGCGGCTGAACAAGCTGCGCGGATGATCGCGATGAAGAACGCTACCGACAACGCCGGTGATTTGATCAGCGATTTGCAGCTGGTCTACAACAAGGCGCGTCAGGCTGCGATCACCCAAGAGATCTCGGAAATCGTCGGCGGCGCTGCCGCGGTTTAACGGTTCAAATATTCAGAGGATCCAGCTATGAGTAGCGGACGTATCGTTCAAATCATCGGCGCCGTTATCGACGTGGAATTTCCACGCGACAGCGTACCGAGCATCTACAACGCGCTGACTGTACAAAGCGCGGCCGGGACCACCCTGGAAGTTCAGCAGCAGCTGGGCGACGGCGTGGTTCGTACCATTGCGATGGGTTCCACCGAAGGCTTGAAGCGCGGTCTGGACGTTGTCGACTCTGGCGCAGCCATCTCCGTACCGGTTGGTAAAGCAACTCTGGGCCGGATCATGGACGTTCTGGGCAACCCGATCGACGAAGCAGGTCCAATCGATACCGACGAGCGTTGGGGCATTCACCGTCCAGCGCCTTCGTTCGCTGAGCAAGCAGGCGGCAACGACCTGCTGGAAACCGGCATCAAGGTTATCGACCTGGTTTGCCCGTTCGCCAAAGGCGGTAAAGTCGGTCTGTTCGGTGGTGCCGGTGTAGGCAAAACCGTAAACATGATGGAACTGATCCGTAACATCGCCATCGAGCACAGCGGTTATTCCGTGTTCGCCGGTGTGGGTGAGCGTACTCGTGAGGGTAACGACTTCTACCACGAGATGAAGGATTCCAACGTTCTGGACAAAGTGGCACTGGTTTACGGTCAGATGAACGAGCCGCCGGGTAACCGTCTGCGCGTAGCACTGACCGGCCTGACCATGGCCGAGAAGTTCCGTGACGAAGGTAACGACGTTCTGCTGTTCGTCGACAACATCTATCGTTACACCCTGGCCGGTACTGAAGTATCCGCACTGCTGGGCCGTATGCCTTCCGCAGTAGGTTACCAGCCGACCCTGGCTGAAGAGATGGGCGTTCTGCAAGAACGTATCACTTCGACCAAGGAAGGTTCGATCACTTCGATCCAAGCGGTATACGTACCTGCGGACGACTTGACCGACCCGTCGCCAGCGACCACCTTCGCCCACTTGGACGCTACTGTCGTTCTGTCCCGTGACATCGCCTCCCTGGGTATCTACCCAGCGGTCGATCCACTCGACTCGACTTCGCGCCAGCTGGACCCGAACGTAATCGGCCAGGACCACTACGACACCGCTCGCGGCGTTCAGTACGTTCTGCAGCGTTACAAAGAACTGAAGGACATCATTGCGATCCTGGGTATGGACGAGCTGTCGGAAGCCGACAAGCAGTTGGTAAACCGTGCTCGTAAGATCCAGCGTTTCTTGTCGCAGCCGTTCTTCGTGGCTGAAGTCTTCACCGGTGCTTCGGGTAAATACGTTTCCCTGAAAGACACCATTGCTGGCTTCAAAGGCATCCTCAACGGTGACTACGACCACCTGCCAGAACAAGCGTTCTACATGGTTGGCGGCATCGAAGAAGCGATCGAGAAAGCCAAGAAACTGTAATCCCGGCGCCCGGCAACGGGCGCTAATTTAGTTTGAGGCAATCAGATGGCTATGACAGTCCATTGCGATATCGTCAGCGCGGAAGGGGAAATCTTTTCCGGTCTGGTCGAGATGGTGATTGCGCACGGTGCACTGGGTGATCTTGGTATCGCTCTGGGTCACGCGCCGCTGATCACTAATCTCAAGCCGGGCCCGATCCGCCTGGTCAAGCAGGGCGGGGAAGAAGAGGTGTATTACATCTCCGGTGGTTTCCTCGAGGTTCAGCCGAACATGGTCAAGGTTCTTGCCGACACCGTGCAACGTGCTGCCGACCTGGACGAAGCCTCCGCTCAGGAAGCCGTTAAGGCTGCCGAGAAGGCCTTGCATGAGCGGGGCGCGGAATTCGATTACGGTTCTGCTGCCGCACGTCTGGCCGAGGCCGCAGCTCAGCTGCGCACCGTCCAGCAGATCCGCAAGAAGTTCGGCCACTAAGGTTGCGCTTGTTGTGTGATTGATTAAAAAGGGTAGCCTCGGCTACCCTTTTTTCTTTTCCGACGTTCACCACGATGGTCGCAGCCGCTGACCACCCAGGATTGGTAGCCAGTCATGTCTCTTGAAATCGTTATTCTCGCTGCCGGCCAAGGCACGCGCATGCGTTCGGCCTTACCGAAAGTCTTGCACCCGATTGCCGGCAACTCGATGCTCGGCCATGTTATCCACAGCGCCCGACAACTTGATCCACAGCGCATCCATGTGGTGATTGGCCACGGTGCCGATGCGGTACGTGAGCGTTTGGCCGCTGACGACCTGAACTTCGTTCTTCAGGACAAACAATTGGGCACCGGCCATGCCGTGGCCCAGGCTGTACCGTTCATCAAGTCCGACACCGTGCTGATTCTCTACGGTGACGTACCGCTGATTGAAGTCGAAACCCTGCAACGCTTGCTCAAGAAAGTGGCGCCGCAGCAATTGGGTCTGTTGACGGTAGAACTAGACGACCCGACCGGTTACGGCCGAATTGTGCGCGACGTTGACGGCAAGGTGACCGCCATCGTCGAGCAAAAAGACGCCAACGAAACCGAGCGCGCGATCACTGAGGGCAACACCGGCATTCTGGCGCTGCCGTTCGAAAGCCTTGGCGGATGGATGAGTCGCCTCTCTAACAATAACGCCCAGGGCGAGTATTACCTGACCGACGTGATCGCCATGGCGGTCAGCGATGGTCTGGTGGTGGCCACCGAGCAACCGCACGACGCGATGGAAGTGCAGGGCGCCAACGACCGCAAGCAACTTTCCGAGCTTGAGCGTCATTATCAACTGCGCGCCGGCCGCCGTTTGATGGCTCAGGGGGTGACCCTGCGCGATCCGGCACGTTTCGATGTGCGCGGTGAAGTGACGGTCGGCCGCGATGTGCTGATCGACATCAACGTGATCCTCGAAGGCAAAGTGGTCATCGAAGACGACGTGGTCATCGGCCCGAACTGCGTCATCAAGGACAGCACGTTGCGCAAAGGCGTGGTGATCAAGGCAAACAGTCATATCGAAGGTGCGATTCTGGGTGAAGGCAGCGATGCTGGCCCGTTCGCACGTCTTCGCCCGGGCACCGTGCTGGAAGCCCGAGCGCATGTGGGTAACTTCGTCGAACTGAAAAACGCGCACTTGGGCGAAGGTGCCAAGGCTGGCCACCTGACTTACTTGGGTGATGCTGAAATTGGCGCGCGCACCAACATCGGCGCCGGCACGATCACCTGCAACTACGATGGCGCCAATAAGTGGAAAACCACGTTGGGAGAAGATGTGTTCATCGGCTCCAACAATTCGTTGGTGGCGCCTGTGGATATCCTCGATGGCGCAACCACTGCAGCCGGTTCGACCATTACCTCAACTGTGGATAAATCCCAGTTAGCCGTAGGGCGTGCTCGGCAGAAAAACATCGACGGATGGAAGCGGCCAGTGAAGATCAAGAAGAGCTGAGTTATCCACAATTCGTCAGATCAAAAGATCGCAGCCTTCGGCAGCTCCTACAGGGTGATTACAAATCCCGTGTAGGAGCTGCCGGAGGCTGCGATCTTTTTGGTTTATCCACAGATCTTTTTTAACGCCCACGCTTGACGAAGGTTCACCGATAGGTTTTGATTGCTTCCGTTATCTTTCGAATCGAAACTTACCAAGCCATGTCGAAGCGCAACACTCCTCAACGCCGTCACAACATTCTTGCTTTGCTCAATGAGCAGGGCGAAGTCAGTGTGGATGAACTGGCCAAACGCTTCGAAACTTCGGAAGTTACGATTCGCAAGGATCTTGCCGCACTCGAAAGCAACGGGCTGTTGCTGCGTCGTTACGGCGGCGCTATCACCATGCCTCAGGAATTAGTGGCCGACATCGGTCAGCCAGTCTCCAAATACAAACAAGCCATTGCCCGTGCCGCCGTTTCGCGGATTCGCGAGCATGCGCGCATCATCATCGACAGCGGCAGTACCACGGCGGCGATGATTCCTGAGCTCGGTCAACAACCGGGTCTGGTAGTCATGACCAATTCCCTGCATGTCGCCAACGCACTTAGCGAACTTGAACACGAGCCAGTGTTGTTGATGACGGGCGGCACCTGGGATCCGCATTCCGAGTCCTTTCAGGGGCAGGTTGCCGAGCAGGTACTACGCTCTTACGACTTTGACCAATTGTTCATTGGTGCCGATGGCATCGATCTGGTTCGCGGTACAACTACGTTCAATGAGTTACTGGGGCTGAGCCGAGTCATGGCTGAAGTCGCCCGCGAAGTTGTCGTGATGGTGGAAGCCGACAAGATCGGCCGCAAGATTCCCAACCTGGAACTGCCCTGGAGCAGCGTACATACCCTTATTACCGATGATCGCCTGCCGCTGGAGGCACGCAATCAGATTCAGGCCCGCGGCATCACTTTGATTTGCGCGGCTGTCAGTCAGGAGAAATAGCATGTGTGGAATTGTTGGCGCAGTCGCAGAACGTAACATCACCGCCATCCTGGTCGAAGGCCTGAAGCGTCTGGAATACCGTGGGTATGACAGCGCCGGTGTGGCGGTCTATACCAATGACGAGAAGCTTGAGCGCCTGCGCCGTCCGGGCAAGGTCAGCGAGCTTGAGCAGGCCCTGGCCGAAGAGGCGCTGGTCGGTCGTCTGGGCATCGCCCACACCCGCTGGGCGACTCACGGTGCACCGTGCGAGCGCAATGCGCACCCGCATTTTTCCGGTGACCTGGCGGTGGTGCACAACGGCATCATCGAAAACCACGAAGCGCTGCGCGAACAGCTCAAGGCTCTGGGTTACGTGTTCACCTCGGACACCGACACCGAAGTCATCGCCCACTTGCTCAATCACAAACTCAAGGACCTGCGCGACCTGGCCGTTGCCCTTAAGGCAACCGTTAAAGAGCTGCACGGCGCTTACGGTCTGGCAGTGATCAGTGCGCAACAACCGGATCGCCTCGTTGCAGCACGCAGCGGCAGCCCGCTGGTGATCGGCCTTGGCCTGGGGGAGAACTTCCTGGCGTCTGATCAGTTGGCCCTGCGTCAGGTCACCGACCGCTTCATGTACCTGGAAGAGGGCGATATCGCCGAAATCCGTCGTGACAGCGTGCAGATTTGGGACGTGGCTGGCCAAGCGGTCGAGCGTCAGACCGTGCAATACAGTGACGGTGCCGAAGCGGCCGACAAAGGCGAGTTCCGCCACTACATGCTCAAGGAAATCCACGAACAACCGTCCGTGGTGCAGCGCACGCTGGAAGGTCGCTTGAGCCAGAACCAAGTGCTGGTACAGGCGTTCGGCCCGCAAGCGGCCGAGTTGTTCGCCAAAGTCCGCAATGTGCAAATCGTGGCGTGCGGCACCAGTTATCACGCTGGCATGGTCGCCCGTTACTGGCTGGAAGAGTTGGCCGGCATCCCTTGCCAGGTAGAAGTCGCCAGCGAGTTCCGCTATCGCAAAGTCGTGGTTCAGCCAGACACACTGTTCGTGACCATCTCCCAGTCCGGCGAAACCGCCGACACCTTGGCCGCGCTGCGTAATGCCAAGGAGCTGGGTTTCCTCGCCAGCCTGGCGATCTGCAACGTCGGCATCAGCTCGCTGGTGCGGGAATCCGACCTGACCCTGCTGACCCAGGCCGGTCGCGAAATCGGCGTGGCGTCGACCAAAGCGTTCACCACACAATTGGTTGGCCTGTTGTTGCTGACCCTGTCGCTGGGTCAGGTTCGAGGCTCTTTGGCCGCTGGCGTCGAAGCCACGTTGGTCGAAGAACTTCGTCGCTTGCCGACTCGCCTGGGCGAAGCGCTGGCGATGGACAGTACAGTGGAGAAGATCGCCGAACTGTTCGCCGAGAAGAACCACACGCTGTTCCTCGGTCGTGGTGCGCAATTCCCGGTGGCGATGGAAGGAGCGCTCAAGCTCAAAGAAATCTCCTACATCCACGCCGAAGCATACCCGGCAGGTGAATTGAAACACGGCCCGTTGGCGCTTGTGGATAACGACATGCCGGTGGTCACCGTGGCGCCGAACAATGAGTTGCTGGAGAAGTTGAAATCCAACCTGCAGGAAGTCCGCGCCCGTGGTGGCGAGCTGATCGTGTTCGCCGACGAGAAGGCAGGCATGACCAACGGTGAAGGCACCCACGTTGTGCAGATGCCGCACATCCACGATATCCTCTCGCCGATTCTCTACACCGTCCCGCTGCAATTGCTGTCGTATTACGTTGCCGTGCTGAAAGGCACTGACGTTGATCAGCCACGCAACCTGGCGAAATCGGTGACTGTGGAATAAGTTATCCACAGCTGATCTAACCTCAAAAAATCGCAGCCCACGGGTTGCGATTTTTTTATCTGAATCGAGGACACGCCAATGGACCGCTTTCAGGAAATGCAGGTCTTCACCGCCGTCGCCCAAGACCAGGGTTTTTCGGCGGCGGCGCGGCGTTTGGGTTTGTCGGCGGCGAGTGTCACCCGAGCGGTGGCGGCGCTGGAGAAACGTATTGGCACACCTTTGCTCACGCGTACTACGCGCAGCGTGCATTTGAGTGAAGCAGGTCAGCGTTACCTTGAAGACTGTCGGAGAATTCTTGCTGAGGTGCAGGAAGCTGAAGACTCGGCAGCCGGAAGCCATGCCCAGCCTCGTGGGCAACTGACGATTACGGCGCCGGTGTTATTTGGTGAGCTCTTCGTTACACCGTTAATGGTGAGTTTTCTTACGCAATTTCCGGACGTCACGATCAATGCGCTGTTGGTTGACCGGATTGTGAGCGTGGTGGAGGAGGGGATTGATGTGGCGGTGCGCATCGGTGAGTTGCCCGACAGTAATCAGCACGCGATCCGTGTGGGCGAAGTGCGCAGAGTGGTCTGTGTATCACCAGCGTTTCTGGCCGACCATGGGCGGCCAACCCATCCGCAAGAACTGGCTCAACAACCGTTGATCGCCACATCTGCTACCGGCCAATTGAAAAGTTGGCCGTTTCTGGACGGGGGCGAACCCATCACCGTGCGCACTGATCCACGATTGGTGGTCACAGCGAATCAGGCGGCGATTACTGCGGCTTGCCTGGGTTTGGGATACACCCGGGTTTTGTCCTACCAGGTAGCGAGCAAGATAGCGGCCGGGGAGTTGGAGATTGTCCTGGCGGATTTCGAAATGCCACCCTTGCCAATCCATGTGGTGTATCAGGGGGGGCGCAAGGCCGCGGCGCGGGTGCGCAGTTTTGTCGATTTTACCGTCACAGCACTGAGGGAACATCCGGCCTTTTAGGTCTGATGCGTTATTGCGCTGGCTGAAATAATGGATTGCGTTTGCTGGTTATTCTGTTGTTTTGGTGAGTGATGGAAGATGGCTTCCCCAACGGTGCTGATCTCCCTGAACAACACCACTCAAGCGCGGAGTCGATCATGCAAGCCATCAAACTCTACAACTTTCCCCGTTCTGGCCACGCTCACCGTGTGGAGCTGATGCTCTCCCTGCTGCAACTGCCGACCGAGCTGATTTTTGTTGACCTTGCCAAAGGCGAGCACAAGAAGCCTAAGTTCCTGGCGCTGAATGCATTTGGTCAGGTGCCGGTACTGGATGATCAAGGTGTGGTGTTGGCGGACTCCAACGCGATCCTGGTGTATCTGGCGCAAAAATACGGCAACGGTCGTTGGCTACCTGCCGATCCGGTCGGCGCCGCCAAAGTGCAGCGCTGGTTGTCGGCCGCTGCGGGTCCTATCGCTTTTGGCCCAGCCAGAGCGCGGTTGATCACTGTGTTTGGTGCGCCTTACAACGCCGACGAAGTAATCCCTTACGCACACACTGTGCTCAAAATAATTGATCAAGAATTGGCCAACACTGAATACCTCGCTGGCAGCGAACCTACCATCGCTGACGTTGCGGCCTACAGCTATATCGCCCATGCACCGGAAGGCAATGTCTCGCTGGACGACTACGCTAATATCCGCGCCTGGTTGGCTCGCGTCGAAGCCCTGCCTGGTTTTGTCGGCATGCCGCGCACTGTTGCCGGTCTGCAAAAAACTGCCTGACGTTTATGGCCCGAGTTTATCGGGCCCTTCACGCTGTGCCATTGGCGCAGGGGAGATGCCGTAATGGATCGTTCACCGTGGCATGCTGGCGAGAGAGAGTTGCAGGCGCACATCGGGGTTGACGAACGCATGGAGGTCGTCGGTCGCAGGGTCATCCGCGATTACATGCCGGACCAGCACCGCTCGTTCTATGAGCAATTGCCGTTCATGTTATACGGCGCGGTGGATGGCAACGGAAACCCGTGGGCCAGTGTGCTTGAAGGGCTGCCGGGTTTCGTTGATTCGCCTGAACCTCAACTGTTGCAGTTCAGCAGCGTGCCGGCGGCAGACGATCCAGCGCAATTGAGTGACGGCGCGGCAATCGGCCTGCTGGGTATCGAACTGCATACCCGGCGTCGCAACCGCATCAATGGTCATATCGGTGCGATGACTGCGAGCGGTTTTGCTGTGACGGTCGATCAGTCTTATGGCAATTGCCCGCAGTACATTCAGTTGAGGCAGTTTCGCTCGGTGCCGCTGGCGGATGCTGCAACGCGTCCCGCACAGTATTTCAATGAACTGGATGATGCAGCCAAAGCGTTGATCGCCGACGCCGACACCTTCTTTGTCGCCAGCTATGTGGACGTCGATGGCGTGCGCTCGGTGGATGTTTCACACCGCGGTGGTCAGTCGGGTTTCGTTCACGTGGAAGGCGATTGCCTGACTATTCCGGACTTTGCCGGGAACCTGTTTTTCAACACGCTGGGTAACTTGCGGGTCAATCCTCGGGCCGGGTTACTGTTCATCGATTTCAACTCCGGCGACCTGCTTCATCTCAGCGGGCGCGCCGATATCATCCTCGAAGGACCGGAGATAGAAGCTTTTCAAGGTGCCGAACGTTTGTGGACGTTCCACGTGGAACATGTCGTTCGCAGACCTGCTGCGCTGGCTTTGCGCTGGCGCTTCGACGGTGTGTCACCCACCAGTTTGCTAACCGGCACCTGGCAGCAAGCCAAAGCCCGCATGCAAGCCAAGGCGTTGGGCGATCAATGGCGGCCATTACGAGTCGTACGAATCGAAGCGGAAAGCCACAACATCCGCTCGATTTATATGGAGCCCGCCGACGGTGCAGGATTGCCATTGTTTCAAGCCGGCCAGCATTTACCGCTGCGATTCAACATTGATGGCGACGTGCATATCCGCACGTACAGCTTGTCGAGCGCACCGTCGGACGACTTCTTCCGCATCAGCGTGAAACGTGACGGGCGAGTGTCTTCGCACCTGCATGAGCAGATTCGCGTGGGTGATTTGCTCGAAGCCCGAGCGCCTCAAGGCCATTTCACCGTGGCGCCCCATGAGCGTCGGCCGCTGGTGTTGCTGGCTGCCGGCGTAGGGATCACGCCGCTGTTGTCGATGTTGCGCGAGGTGGTCTATCAAGGCCTGCGCACCCGTGGAATTCGTCCGACATTGTTTTTGCAGAGTTCGCGTACGTTGGCAGATCAACCGTTTCGGGCCGAGGTGGATCGCTTGCTTGAGAGCGCCGGTGACGCAGTCAAGGTGGTGCGTTTGCTTAGCCAACCGGAGTCGGAGGCCCTAGAGGGTGAAGACTTTGACTTTACCGGTCGAATCGATGTCGCAAGGCTCACGGAACTGCTCGACGTTGAGGACTACGATCAGCTGGATTTCGTTGTGTGTGGCCCCGGCAGTTTTACCCAGGCGCTGTACGACGGCCTGCGCGAACTGGACATCCGCGATGTGCGAATTCACGCCGAAACCTTTGGCCCATCAACGCTGCGTCGACAGCCCGACCCGGATGCTATCGTGATCGAGCAACCACCGGCCGCCACCTCTTCAGTGCCGGTGGTGTTCCAGCGGTCAGCCAAAGAAGCACGTTGGCAACCCGAGGGGGGCAGTTTGTTGGAGTTGGCAGAAAGTCGTGGCTTAAACCCCGAGTTCAGTTGCCGCGGCGGCTCGTGCGGTACTTGTAGAACGCGTCTGGTCAGCGGTCAGGTGCATTATCCACAACCACCCGCAGAGATTCCGGAGGAAGGGGAGGTGCTGATTTGCTGCGCGATTCCGGCTCAGGGCTCGCAGCCTTTGGTCCTGGATTTGTAACAGCTGCCGAAGGCTGCGTTCGACTGCGAAGCAGACGTAGAATCAGACACCGCGATCCGTCAGCATTGACGACTGCTGCTCAGCCGAACGCAGCCTTCGGCAGCTGCTACGAAGGGTCTGATTCAACTCTGGGAGCTTTATGTATTTTTTCGTTCGTCTGGCGGTTTTTCTTACTGCGTGGACGCTTCTTATGGGTTGCGAACGCCAAGATTCTGCACCACTCGACCAACAGCTCTACATCTGGCAGCGGCAATGGACCCCGGCCCATGACTCTGCCCTGCAAGACAGTCGTGCAGACTTCTCTACCTTGCGCGTGCTGGCGTTGCAGGCCTTTCCTAAGACGGGTTGGAGTCGGGCGCGAATCGATCCGCTGTTGCTCAAGCGTGATGGTCGTCCGCTGATCGCGGTGATTCGCCTCGATGGTCAGCTCAAGTCGTTGAATCAGGATGAAGTCACGCTGCAGATTCAACAGCTGATCATTGATTGGCAGGCACAAGGCCTGAACCTTACCGGCGTGGAAATAGACCACGACGCGGGCAACGCCCGGCTGCCGGCCTACCGCGAATTTCTAGCGCACTTGCGCACGCTGCTGCCGACGGCTTTGCCGTTGAGCATCACCGCATTGCCGGCCTGGCTCGACAGTCCGGAGTTGCCGGCGCTGTTATCCACAGTCGACAGCAGCGTATTACAGGTGCATGCGGTGAGTGATCCGCGTCGTGGCCTGTTTGATCCCGATCAGGCCCGGAAATGGGCACAGGCCTGGAGCCGTGTCACCCAAAGAACCTTCTATCTGGCGTTGCCGGCCTATGGTGTGGCGCTGTTGCCCGACGCCAGCGGTGCACCCGTTGTTGAGAGCGAAATACGCATTGAACGTGATGGCGAGCGTCGGGAGTTGCTGGCCGATCCGCAGCAGCTGAGTAAGCTTGCGACCCAATTGCGCAATGATCCACCGGCACATCTGGCGGGGCTGATCTGGTTTCGCCTGCCACTGGCCAGCGATCGCCGGGCGTGGAGCCTGACCACCCTGGGCGCGGTTGCGCGGGGAGATTCGCTCAATAGCCGGTTAGCGCTGAAACTCTCGGAGCAGCAAGGTCTCCATGACATTGTCCTCACCAATGAGGGCAACCTCGACAATGCCTGGCCCGAGCGTTTGACGCTGGCGGTGCAGGGCTGCGAAGGCGCCGATGCGCTTGCCGGATATGCGTTGCAACAGAGCCCGGATCTGCTTACCTTCACTCGCCTGCGTGACGGTCGGATCGCGGCCGGTGGGCAGCGCGCCATCGGTTGGGCTCGCTGCGCGAATATTGATCAAGGAGCTTCGAATGTTCACCCGTAACTGGCCGCGTCATCTGCTTTGCCTGAGCCTCAGCTTGCCGCTGGGTTCGGCGTTGGCGTGCGGGCCGGATTTCCCCATGCGCCTGTTGGACAATCGTGGGCAGTCGCTGGCGGAGCTGCCGGAAGGCAATTTCAACTTTGAAGTCAGTCGCCTCGGGCATGCCATTTCGGGGTTGAAAAATGTCAGCGCTACCACTTACGGCATGGAAGACCCTGAACTCGCAGAACAGCGCAGCCAGGCCGAACAAAGCGGCTTGACCGCTGAACAGCGGGCATTGGTGAAACAGCTGCGCGGGCTTACCGATGCTCGCCATGTCGAAGAGCAAGGCGCAAGTCTGCCGACCGAGGTCAGACTTTATCTGGCCGGTGCCGTGGCATTTGCAGTCGATGATCATGGCTTGGCGGCAGAGTACTTTCAGAAAGTGCTCGCGTTACCTGCGGACCAACGGGCGCTGCGCAGCACTTGGGCTGCGTACTCCTTGGGCCGGGCGCTGTTCGCCATGAGCTCGGAGGCGGGCGCAACCCCCGGGCTGCTGACGCAAGCGCGCAAGGCCTACGAGCAAACCCGGCAGCTAAGTATCGACGGCTTCAGTGACCCGTTGGAACTGGGCGTCGCCAGTCTCGGTGAAGAGGCCCGCGTTGCCCGCACAGCGGGTGACTGGAACAGCGCCATCGAACTTTATGCCACGCAAAACCTTCACGGTTCAGCGGTGGGTTACACCTCGTTGAAGGTGTTGATGGCCGATCTGTCGGTAATGCCCGAGGCGGAACTGGCTGAATTGCTCAAGAACAAACCGGTGCAGCAGTTGGTGACGGCATCATTGATCAGCCGGCTGGGCTGGTCGTTCGGTGAACAACCGGCGAACGAACTGAAGCTGATCAAATCGCTGCAAAACAGCACGCGCGGCAGCCTCGATAACGCGGATCGTCTGGCCGCGGTGAACTATCAACAGGGCGATTACGCCAGCGCCAAGGCGTTCCTTGAACACGCCGGCGACGGCGGACTGGCCTGGTGGTTACGCGCCAAGCTGGCGCTGCGAGAGGGCGACAAAACCGCTGCGGCTGCGGCGTATGCCAAAGCGGCGCAGGCTTTTCCGCAGAATGAATCCTGGGGTGATCGCAGAACTCCGGACTTCGATTATGAAACGCTTCAACCCAAGTGTCGGGTTGAGGGCGAAAGCGCGATTCTGGCTTTGCAACGCGGGGATTATCTACAAGCTTTTGATCAGCTTTATCGCAGCCAAAGTATTTATTGGTTCGACGCGGCAACGGTGGCCGAGCGCGTTCTGACACTCGACGAGCTCAAGCATTACGTCGACACCCAAGTGCCCGCGCCACCACCGCTCAGCCAGCATGACCGCGAAAATTACGTGCCGTTGCCAGTGGCGGCGAGCCTGCGCAATTTGCTCGGACGGCGATTGTTGCGCGAAGGGCATTATGAAGAAGCCCCGGCCTATTTCGATAACGACGGGTTGCGCAACAAAGCCAGGTTGTATGGTCAGCAACGCTTGAAGGCCGATGCCGCGTGGTGGCCGACCCGCCGCGCCGCCGCGCTGTTCAACGCCGCCTGGACCGCACGTGAGTGGGGGATGGATATTCTCGGCTACGAAATGGCTCCGGATTACGCCACTTTCGCGGGCAACTACAGCCTTGAAAGCACCGAGCTCAAAGTGGGGCCGCTGATGGCCGAAGACGAGGTGAAACGCCAGCAAGCCAGTGCTGCCCAGCCTGATCAGCGTTATCACTATCGGTTTGTCGCCACGCAGTTGGCCAATCGTGCTGCGGACCACCTGCCACATACCAGCCAGGCTTTTGCCGCTGTGCTGTGTGAGGCGGCGGGGTGGAACAGCAGCCTTGAAGATCAAAGTGCGCTCTACCAACGCTATGTCAAAGAAGGACCGTTTGTGGAATGGGCGGCGGACTTTGGCCATCAATGCCCGTACCCCGATTTCGATAACGCCGACAAACGCTACGTCACCCAGGTTACCGATGCCGCTCGCTCATCCTTGCGGCCGTACAAGACGTCGTTGCAGGTAGGTAGCGTTGTTGCGGTCACGGCAGCGGCGCTGTTGCTGATCAATCGCCGCCGCCGCAAAGCGCAGTAAGGTTCAAGCCTGTTGAACAAAGGTCAGCCGCACGGCGAACCCAATCAACAGGCTACCGAACAACCATTGCTGCAAACGTTGGGCTGAAGGGCTGCGTTGCAACCAGCGGCCCAGCGCTGCGCCGAGCAAGGCGTAAGCGCTGTCGAATAATAAACCCACCCCGACCAACACCACGCCCAGCACGGCAAACTGCGCGAGCACCGACCCTGCCTGTGGGTTGATGAACTGGGGCAGCAGTACCGAACAAAAGAGCAGCGCTTTGGGGTTGAGCAGGTTGGTCAACAAACCTCGGCGGATCGCTTCACGCCAACGGGCTTTTTCGACAGGTTGATCGCTGTCGAGGTTTGGCAGCAAGGTTGTTCGCAGGCACTGAATGCCGATCCATAGCAGGTACGCGGCACCCGCCAGGCGCACCACGTCAAACGTCCAGGGCGCCGCTTTGAATAGCGCCGCCAACCCCAACGCCGCCAATGCAACATGACAGCCCCGGGCGATGGCCAGCCCTGCCGCGGTGGCCAGTGCCGCGCCTTTGCCTTGGCGAGCGCCGGTCTGCAACAGCAGGATCATGTCAGGCCCCGGCAACAGGAACACCACTGCCAGCGCCATGAAAAACAGCCAGAGTCCCGCCATGTTGCACCCCATTCGTTGTCGATTCGGTAGGGTCAGTTTAGGGGGCAAGGGCGGAGCAGGTGCTTGCGTAGTTCGCTTCTAAAACCGGTAGGCTTGGCATAATCTGCCATTAATTGACTACTCGACCATCGGGATCTGCCAAACCATGAAACTGGATGCCTACGACCGCAAGATTCTCGCTGCGCTGCAGCGGGACGGTCGCCTGACCAATGTGCAACTGGCTGAAGAGATCGGCCTGTCGGCGTCGCCTTGTTTGCGTCGGGTACGAATGCTGGAAGAGGCCGGGGTGATTCGCGGTTATCAGGCCAACCTGGACCGCGACGAAGTCGGGCTCGGATTGACGGTGTTCGTTGGCGTCAAAGTCGAGCGCCACAACGACGAGCAGGCCGAGGCTTTTCGTCTGGCGGTGACGGCATTGCCGGAGGTTATTTCGGCGTTTCTGGTGTCAGGGGAATCAGATTTTCTGTTGCAGGTGGTGGTGCCGGATCTGCGCGCCTATGACAGGTTTCTCACAGGTCGTTTGTTGAAGTTGCCGGGCGTGAGCGATATCCGCAGCAACTTTGCGATTCACACGGTGAAGTCGCCGGGGTCGTTGCCGCTGGAACACTTGCCTGCCTAAAGGGAAAAGAACGCAGCCTGCGACAGACTGCGTTCTTTTGCTGTGGCTACATCTGGGTCGCCATCCCCTCCACATTCATCGCCGCCTGACGCAACGCTTCGGAACGGGTCGGATGCGGATGACAGGTCAGGGCAATGTCTTCGGCAGAGGCACTGAACTCCATGGCCACGCAGTATTCGCCGATCATTTCACTGACGCTCGGGCCAACCAAGTGCACGCCGAGGATTTCGTCGGTACGTTCATCGGCCAGGACTTTGGCGAAGCCCTCGGTCTCGTGATTGATCTTCGCCCGGCTGTTGGCGGTGAAGGGAAACTTGCCGACCTTATAGGCGCGGCCTTCGGCTTTGAGTTGTTCCTCGGTTTTGCCAACGCTGGCCAGTTCCGGTTTGGTGTAGATCACGTTGGGGATCAGATCGTAATTGACCTCACCGGCCTTGCCGACGATCTGCTCGACACACGCCATGGCTTCGTCCTCTGCCTTGTGCGCGAGCATCGGCCCTGACGTCACGTCGCCGATGACCCAGACACCCGCCGCTTCGGTACGGTGACCCTTGTTGGCGAGCATGCCGCGTTTGTCCGTGGCGAGGCCAACGTTCTCCAGCCCCAGGCCTTTTGTATAAGGGCGGCGTCCAATGGCCACCAACACATAATCGGCTTCGAGCATTTCGGCCGTACCACCGGCAGCGGGTTCGACGCTCAGCTGCACGCCTGTGGCGGAAGTCGTTGCGCTGGTCACTTTCGAACTCAATTTGAAGCTGATCCCTTGTTTGCTCAGTGAGCGTTGCAGGGTTTTACCGGCTTCACCGTCCACGCCAGGGCAGATGCGGTCGAGGAATTCGACCACCGTGACCTGCGCGCCCAAACGCCGCCAGACCGAACCCAGCTCCAGGCCAATCACGCCAGCGCCGATGACCACCAGATGCTTTGGCACTTCTGTCAGTGACAGGGCGCCGGTGGAGTCAAGAATGCGCTGGTTATCGATGTTCACACCGGGCAGGGGAGTCGGCTCGGAGCCTGTGGCGATGATGATGTCCTTGGCGCTCAGCTCAGTCTTGCCGCCAGCCGCGTCAGTGACGCTGACTTTGCCAGGCCCGTCGATATGCCCCCAGCCCTTGATCCAGTCGACCTTGTTTTTGCGAAAGAGAAACTCGATGCCCTTGGTCAGTCCGGTCACGCTTTCATCTTTCTGCTTCATCATCTGCGCGAGATTGAGACTGGGTTTGACCTCAATCCCCAGGTTGGCGAATTCCGCGCCCATGGCTGCGTCGTAAAGCTCGGAGGCATGCAGCAATGCCTTGGACGGCATGCAACCCACATTCAGGCAGGTGCCGCCGAGGGTGGCGCGTCCTTCTACGCAAGCCGCTTTCAAACCCAGTTGACCCGCGCGGATCGCTGCGTTGTAACCGCCGGGGCCACCGCCGAGTATCACGACGTCGTAAGTGCTCATGGATTTTCTCCTGGATTGAAAGAGGGAACCGGATGGATAAACGTAGCCTTTGAATAAAATTACGAACGTAATATGTGCGTTCCGAGGCATTTCGGTCAAGGCTTCAGCCAAGCGACAGGTTGAGCGTCTTTAGATACTGCGAATTAGTACGAAAATTTCACCAGTTTCGTTATATGGTAACGAAATTCGGCGCGAGCAAAGATAATCACTGGGGTGCTATGCAAGTCGATCTCGATGTAGGTGGGGCGCAGGTTGCAGGGCTACCACGCTTTCAGCAGGCGCTGATTCAAGGGCGGCGATTGCGCCAGCTTGCGATGGGCTTGGGTGTGCTGGCAGCGGCAGGGGTGTTGTGCGGGTTTTTTGTCGGGTTATTTGCACCGCAATCGCTTTGGCCTGCGTTGCTGTTCAATCAGAGCGCGGCCTTGCTGGTGGTGGTGGCGGGCCTGCAATCCGCTTGGTGGGTGACGCAATGGCGTGCACGGGCGATCAATCCACCAGTCGCAGAAGTTGTCGTCCAGGACACCGACCCGGCGACGGGTTGGTATGAGCGACTACTGGAAAAGATCAGTCAGCGCGGGTCGATGACACTCAAGCAGATCGGTGCACCCACGTTGTGGCTGGGTGGTTGGGCGTTGTTGAGTTTGTTCTGCGTGGAACAAGCCTGGAACCTGAGCTTGCCACCGGCCGCGCTGGGCTTGTCGGCCACCGTTGGTGCCTCCCTGGCGTTGCTGCTGGCGTTTGGTTTGCTGGTGCTTGAGCGTCATCTGGCCCAGGAAAACACTGCGCAATGGCCTGAAGCCGTAGTGTTATCGCAGCTGACGCGGGTAGCCATCATTAGTTTGGTGCTGGGTGCGTTATGCCTGCTGTTTGGCAATGACACTTCTGTATGGCCTGTGCGCCTGGCGGTATTGATCGGCCTGTTGCCTGGGCTCGTCGCGGTGGAGTTGTTGCTGCGTGCAGTGCTGTCGTTGTTCAGCCCGCGCCGCGAGCAAGTCGAACCCGCGCTGCTGGCGCACAGCTTTATCGCCGACCTGCTGCGTTGGCCGCCACAGCCTTTGCTGGCGTTGCAGCACGAACTGCATAACCGCTTTGGCATCGATCTGCGGCAAATCTGGGCGTTCACCTTTATGCGCCGGGCGTTTTTGCCAGTGCTGGGTGTTGTAGCGGTGGTGGGTTGGTCACTGACCGGTATTCACGAAATACCGCTGCAAGGCCGTGGTATCTACGAGCGTTTTGGCAAACCGGTAGAGGTGTTCGGTCCCGGTTTGCACGCCGGCTTACCTTGGCCGTTGGGGCGGGTCCTGAATGTTGAAAACGGTGTGGTGCATGAGTTGGCCACCAGCGTCGGCGATACCTCCGCCCCGACACAGGTAGCATCGGCCGAAGGGCCAGCACCAATCACGGCCAATCGGTTGTGGGATGCCAGCCATGTGAACGACAAGTCCCAAGTGATTGCCAGCAGTCGCGCCGACAAGCAGAGCTTCCAGATCGTCAACATGGACGTGCGCTTCGTTTACCGCATTGGCCTGACCGATCAAGCCGCGTTGGCAGCCACCTATAACAGCGCGGATGTGCCGACGCTGATCCGCAGCACTGCCAGCCGGATTCTGGTGCACGACTTCGCCTCGCGCACGCTCGATGGTCTGCTCGGTGAAGACAGGGTAGGGCTGGCACAAGAGATTGGCCGTGCGGTTCAGGCGGATCTGCAACGGCTCGACAGTGGCGTGGAAATCCTTGCTACGGTAGTCGAAGCGATTCATCCGCCTGCCGGTGCAGCCAACGCTTATCACGGAGTGCAAGCGGCACAGATTGGCGTGCAGGCATTGATCGCCCGTGAACGTGGCGCCGCCGCTGAAGCGACCAACCAGGCGCAATTGCAGGCCAGTGTTGCCCGCGATCAAGCCACGGCCAGCGCGCGAGAAATCAACGCGAGTGCCCAAGCTACGGACCTGAAGTTCAGCGCCGAGCAGAAGGCTTATGCCAGCGCCGGCCAGGCCTTCGTGCTGGAGCAGTACCTTGGTCAACTTTCCCAAGGGTTGGCCAACGCCAGGTTGCTGGTGCTCGATCATCGTCTGGGCGGCAGCAGCAATGCACCGACCATCGACCTTCGTCCTTTCACGTTGCCGGCTGATCCCGTGCCGCCGCATAAATCCGCTCAGCCAGGAGCTGCCAATTGAGCCAGTCGCACACCCACGATCACGCGGATCACACCGGCCACGACCACGGCCATGGCGGGCACCATCACGGGCATCATCACCACCACCATGGAGACCCACAAGAGGCGGGCCCGTTTCCGTGGCGGCGAATGGGCTGGGCTGCGTTGCTCGTGGCGTTTGCTGTGGCGGCCGCCAGCCTGGTGCAGGTGCGTTCGGGGGAAGCCACCGTCATCACGCGCTTCGGCAACCCGGCGCGGGTCTTGTTGGAGCCAGGCCTTGGCTGGCGCTGGCCTGCACCCTTCGAAGCGGCGATCCCGGTAGATCTGCGACTGCGGACTACCTCCAGCGGTTTGCAGGACGTGGGCACACGGGATGGCTTGCGCATCATCGTTCAGGCGTATGTCGCCTGGCAGGTGCAAGGCGACCCGGACAACGTGCAGCGCTTCATGCGTGCCGTGCAGAATCAACCCGATGAAGCCGCGCGACAAATTCGGACTTTTATTGGCTCTGCACTGGAAACCACCGCCAGCAGTTTCGACTTGGCCAACTTGGTGAACACCGACGCCAATCAAGTGCATATCGCCGATTTCGAAACGCAACTGCGTCAGCAAATCGATCAACAGTTGCTCACCACCTATGGTGTTCGCGTTCTGCAAGTCGGCATTGAGCGGCTGACCTTGCCCTCGGTGACGCTCACGGCGACGGTTGATCGCATGCGCGCCGAGCGCGAAACCATCGCCACCGAACGCACGGCCATCGGCAAGCGTGAAGCGGCGCAAATTCGCTCGGCTGCAGAACGTGATGCGCGAATCGTACAAGCCGATGCCACGGTGAAAGCGGCGGACATCGAAGCGCAGTCTCGCGTTGAAGCGGCGCAGATTTATGGTCGTGCATACGCCGGTTCGCCACAGCTTTACAACCTGCTGCGTTCACTCGACACCTTGGGCACCGTGGTCACGCCGGGGACAAAGCTGATCCTGCGCACTGACGCGGCGCCATTCCGCGTGCTGGTCGATGGGCCGCCCACCCTCGAAACCAAATCTGGGTCGCAACCATGAGTGTGGTTCCACGTGGAACAAATGAGTTGAGCAGCCCCTGGATTCAGGCAGGACGCTTGGCATTTCTGGCGTTGTACGCGGTGACGGTTCTCGCTGCGTTGGCATGGGCGTTTTCCAACGTGCGTCAAATCGATCCACAGAATCGTGCAGTGATTTTGCACTTCGGCGCATTGGATCGCATTCAGAACGCCGGGTTATTGTTGGCTTGGCCGCGCCCGTTTGAGCAGGTGGTTTTATTACCGGCTGCGGATCGAGTCATTGAGCGTCGGGTGGAAAGTCTGCTGCGCAGTGATGCGGCGTTACAGGCCGATCGCGTGGCCAGTTTCGCCACGCCAATCAGCGATGCGCTGGCCGGCTCCGGCTATTTGCTGACCGGTGATGCCGGGGTGGTGCAACTCGATGTGCGGGTTTTCTACAAGGTCACCGAGCCGTACGCTTTCGTGCTGCAAGGTGAACATATGCTGCCGGCACTGGATCGACTGGTGACCCGCAGTGCCGTCGCACTGACCGCTGCCCGCGATCTGGATACCATTCTGGTTGCCCGTCCAGAGCTGATCGGAGCTGACAACCAAGCGGCCGAACGACGCGAGCGCCTGCGGGGTGATCTGGTGCAGGGGATCAATCAACGCTTGGCAGAACTGAGTTCGACCGGCCAAGGGTTGGGGATAGAAGTCGCACGCGTCGACGTTCAGTCGAGTTTGCCCGGGCCTGCGGTCAATGCCTTCAACGCCGTACTGACCGCCAGCCAGCAGGCCGACAAAGCCGTCGCCAACGCGCGCACCGACGCCGAGAAACTGAACCAGTCTGCCAACGAGCAAGCCGACCGCGCGCTGCAAGTTGCTCATGCTCAGGCCAGTGAACGGTTGGCTAAAGCGTCGGCTGACACCGCCACGGTGTTGAGCCTGGCCAAGGCGCAACAACAGGGCACCGACCCGCAAATGCTGCTGCGGATCTACCGCGAGCGGATGCCGAAGATTCTCGGTCAGGCGGGGTCGGTGACCACGGTCAACCCCAAAGACGATTCCCGCCTGATCATTCAGGGAGCTGCACAATGACTGCGCAAACTGCCGCTGCACCGAGCCTGTTGTCCTCGGCCGAACAACGCAGCGCTGCCCGCCAGTTGACGCTGGCGATGCTTGCACTCGGCTTGCTCGCGCTTGGGCTGGTCTGGCGCTGGTTGTCGCCAGAGCAAATCGGTGTCAGCCAATTGCTGCTGGGTTTCGCTTCGTTGCTGGTGGCCGTGCCGGTGATGCGATCGGCGTGGTACAGCCTGCGTTATCCGAGCCTGCATGGCATCACCGATCAGTTGATCGCATTGGCCATGCTCGGTGCCTGGGCCACTGGTGATTTGCTGACGGCGGCGTTGCTGCCGATCATCATGATCTTTGGCCACGTGCTGGAAGAGCGCAGCGTGATCGGTTCTCAGGAGGCGATTCATGCCCTCGGCCAACTGACGCGCAGCCACGCCCGCAAGGTGCAGGCCGATGGCGCCATCATCGAGGTCGACAACGGCACGCTCAATGCGGGCGACGTGGTGGAGGTGCGCGCCGGTGATCGTGTGCCGGCGGATGGTCGAGTGTTGTCCGGGCAGGCGAGCCTGGACACGGCATCGATTACCGGTGAGTCAGTACCGATAGAAGCGGGCGTCGGTATGTCGGTGTTCGGCGGGGCGATCAACCTCGATGGCTTGCTGCGCATCGAGGTCACCCGGACCGGGCAGGATTCGACCCTCGGCAAAGTTATCGCGCTGATGCAAAACGCCGAACGTTCCAAGCCACCGATCACGCGATTGCTGGAGCGTTACGCGGGCAGTTACATGGTGTTGGTGTTGCTGCTCGCGGCGGTAACCTGGTTCATCACCAATGATGCCCAGGCCATGCTCGCGGTGTTGGTGGCGGCGTGTCCTTGTGCTTTGGTGCTGTCGGCGCCCGCCACGGCTATTGCCGGTGTGGCGGTGGCCGCACGGCATGGAATCCTGATCCGCAGTTCGGCCTTTCTTGAAGAACTGGCGGACCTGACCTCACTGGTGGTCGACAAGACCGGCACCCTGACCTTCGGCACCTTGCGCCTGCAATCGATCGCGAGCCCGATTGAGGATCGCAGCCATGTCTTGAAACTGGCGGCCAGTCTCGGTTCGGCCAGCAGCCACCCGGTCAGCCGTGCGCTGGCCGGATTGGTGACTCAGGAGCATTTTGTGCTGCTTTCGGACATTCACGAGCGCCAGGGGCTCGGCGTGGTGGCGATGACCGAGCAGGGCGAAGCCGCGCTCGGGCGGCCTGAATTGTTCGCCCATCTGGGCGTTAGCACGTCAGCGGTTCCCGAGCACGACGGGCCGATTGCCGGGCTGGCGCTCAACGGCGAGTTCCTCGCTTGGTTGTTGCTTGCTGACAGCGTCAAACCGGAAGCGAAGTTTGCCCTGAGTGAATTGCGCGAGCTGGGTTTGGGGCGACAACTGTTGCTCACCGGCGACCGCAAAAGCGTTGCGCAGACTTTGGCGCGGGAAGTCGGTATTCGCGACGTTGAAGCGCAAGCCTTGCCCGAGGACAAACTCAATCGCGTGCTCAAGGAAATCGACAGCGGCTTTCGGCCAATGGTGGTAGGTGACGGCATCAACGATTCCCTGGCCCTCAAGGCCGGCGTGGTCGGGGTGGCGATGGGCGCGGGCGGGGCGGACATTGCCCTGGCGTCGGCCGACATCGTGTTGATCGGCAGCGACCTGCGCCGGCTCGGGACCTGCGTGCGTTTGAGTCGCCAGTGCCGGCAGACGTTACAGGTCAATGTGATCATTGGTTTGGGCTGGACGCTGGCTATCGTGGCCTTCGCCGCCTTCGGCTGGCTATCGTGGCCTTCGCCGCCTTCGGCTGGCTCGGTGCGGCAGGCGCGATGATTGCGGCGCTGCTGCATAACCTCAGCACATTGCTGGTGCTGGGCAACGCCGGGCGCTTGCTGCGATTTCAGGAGCCGTTGCTGAAACTGAAGGATGAGAATTGAGTCTGGCGCCGCAAACGGCTCTAAACCGCTGCGCTGTGGTGTCGCTAGATCGTTAGAACTGTCTGCCGTGTCCGCAGTCATCTAAGGTGAGGGCACGGCATTTTGTGTATTCGCGGCGTGTGAGTTGGTACAACGCGAATCATAGAAAACGGCTATTAATTCGATAGCCTGCTATTTTTCCAAGATGGTCTACCCTCTGATCAGACGTCTGAAACAAGGGGGATTCTCCATGCTCGCGCAACTTCCACCGGCCTTACAGAATCTGCAGTTACCGCTACGCCTGCGACTCTGGGACGGCCATGAATTCAATCTGGGGCCGACGCCCAGCGTCACGATTGTGGTCAAGGACCCACAAATGGTCACCCAGTTCACCCATCCCAGCCTGGACGCGCTTGGAGCAGCGTTCGTCGAGGGCAAACTGGAGCTGGAGGGCTCCATCAGTGACGTGATCCGCGTCTGCGATGAATGGAGTCAGGCGTTGCTGGATGAAGACGACGACAGCCAGCCTGTCCGTACCGTCCACGACAAGGAAACCGACGCCAAGGCGATTTCCTACCATTACGACCTCTCTAACGCCTTTTATCAGCTGTGGCTCGACAGCGACATGGCGTATTCCTGCGCTTACTTCGAAACCGGCAGTGAAACCCTGGAGCAGGCTCAGCAAGCCAAATTTCGCCATCTGTGCCGTAAGTTACGACTGCAACCCGGCGACTATCTTCTGGATGTCGGCTGCGGTTGGGGTGGGTTGGCGCGTTATGCGGCCCGTGAGTTCGGGGCGAAAGTGTTTGGCATTACGCTCAGCAAGGAACAACTTGCGCTGGCCAGGGAGCGCGTCAAGGCTGAAGGTCTGGAGGATCTGGTCGAACTGCAATTGCTCGATTATCGCGATCTGCCGCAGGACGGTCGTTTCGATAAAGTCGTCAGCGTTGGCATGTTCGAGCACGTTGGTCACGCCAACCTTCCCGAGTACTGCAAAACCCTTTTCGGCGCGGTGAAAGAGGGCGGCCTGGTGATGAACCACGGGATCACCGCCAAACACACTGACGGTCGGCCAGTGGGACGCGGTGCAGGGGATTTCATCGAGAAATATGTGTTCCCCAACGGCGAGCTACCGCACCTGTCGATGATCTCTGCAGAGATCAGTGAGGCAGGCCTGGAAATCGTCGATGTCGAGAGCCTGCGCCTGCATTACGCGCGCACGCTGGATCACTGGAGCGAACG
Source organism: Pseudomonas azerbaijanoccidentalis (assembly GCF_019145495.1). Lineage (GTDB taxonomy): Bacteria > Pseudomonadota > Gammaproteobacteria > Pseudomonadales > Pseudomonadaceae > Aquipseudomonas > Aquipseudomonas azerbaijanoccidentalis. The sequence goes on from NZ_JAHSTU010000004.1 coordinate 617,268, forward strand.
TCTGGAAGACAACCTTGAAGCGGCCGGCAAACTCGTGCCGGAACAGGCCTTGCGTATCTGGCGCCTGTACCTGGCGGGATGCGCCTACGCCTTCGCCCGGGGCTGGATCAACCTGCACCAGATTCTCGCGGTGAAGGCCCACGCCGACGGCAGTCATGAACTGCCATGGACGCGGGACGATATCTACACCCCTTAAAGGATGGGTGAAATAAGCCGGGCAACCCGCATGCCGACCTGTTGCAGGCGGTGGGTTTCCCGGCCTTCTTCTTTGGCGATTTCGTGGGCCTGGGCGAAGTCGTCGTTGAGCATTTGCTCCACCTGCGCGGCAAATGCACTGTCGACCGTCAGCAACATCACTTCGAAATTCAATCGGAACGAGCGGTTATCCATGTTGGCACTGCCAATGGCGGTGATCTCACTGTCGATCAACACCACTTTCTGATGCAGGAAACCGGGCTGGTATCGGAACACCCGCACACCGGCGCGCACGGCTTCGAAGGCATAAAGGCTGGACGCGGCGTAGACGATGCGATGATCGGGCCGCGACGGCAGCAGAATCCGTACATCCACCCCGCGCAGGACCGCCAGACGCAGGGCCGCGAGTACAGCCTCGTCAGGAATGAAATAGGGGCTGGTGATCCATACGCGTTCAGTCGCCGCGTAGATGGCTTCGACGAAGAAAAGCGAACAGGTCTCGTAGGAATCCGCCGGACCGCTGGCGAGCATTTGGCACAGTACGCCGTCGTCCGGGTACTCCTCCGGCAGGATCAATGGCGGTAAAGAACGCGCCGCCCAGAACCAGTCTTCGGCAAAGGATTCCTGCATGCAAGCCACCACCGGCCCGCGCACTTGCACATGGGTATCGCGCCAGGGCGCCAGGGGTGGTTTCTCCCCCATGTATTCATCGCCCACGTTGTGCCCGCCTACGAAGCCCACAATGCCATCGACCACGACGATCTTGCGGTGATTGCGGAAGTTGACCTGGAAGCGGTTCCACCAGCCGCTGCGGGTGGCGAAGGCTTTGACCTCGACACCGCCATCGCGCAGTGACTGCACATAGCTGTGGGGCAGGGAGTGGCTGCCGATTCGGTCATAGAGCAGGTAGATCGCCACGCCTTCGGCTGCTTTTTCCAGCAACAGTTTGTGCAGGCGCTGGCCGAGGCGGTCGTCGTGAATGATGAAAAACTGAATCAGTACCGCTTCTTTGGCTTGGCCGATGGCATCGAAAATCGCGTCGAAGGTTGCCCGGCCATTGATCAACAGTCGCACGTCGTTGTTGGCCAGGCAGGGCATGCGTCCGAGCTTCGGCATGGCGCGTAATGACGCGTAGGCGGTGGAGGCGCGAGCGGTAAGTGCTTCTTCGACCCACGGCCGCCAGTTGAGCTCGGAGATGGCTTTGCGCATTTCTTCGTTGGCCTGGCGCCGGGCCTTGATATAACCATCGAAGGTACTGCTGCCGAACACCAGATAGGGAATGAGGGTCAGGTAGGGCATGAAGACCAGTGACAGCGCCCAGGCGATCGAGCCTTGGGCGGTTCGAACGGTCAACACGGCATGGATTGCTGCGATGGTGCCCAAGGAGTGCAGCAGGGCGATGGTGTAGCCGAAAATATGCGGTCCGAAATAATCCATGGAGGGTAGCCTTGCTCCTGAAGATTCAATGTGTAACAGACCATGTTCCGGGCAGAATGTCGCTATTTAATTGGCCCATGAACCGAAGCGCGCGGCTGACGTCTAACGGCCACTACTGATCAGGAGTTACACGATGAACGTTCGTCTGCTGGGTTTGGCCATTACGCTGGGTTTGGCACTTCCTGTGGCCGCTCAGGCGCAGATGCTGCAGCCGGGTTTGTGGGAATTGACCTCAAGCAACATGAAGGTTGATGACCAGAACCTGCCGGATCTGCAATTGATCCTCGGTCAGATACAAAGCCAGATGACCCCTGAACAGCGCGCGCAGCTGGAAAAACAGGGCATCACCATGGGGGGCAAAGGCATTCGCGCATGCCTGACGCCGGAGCAGGTCAAGTCCGATAACATTCCGCTGACCGACCCGCAATCGGGCTGCAAACAGGAAATTACCGAGCGCACCGGCAATCAGTGGAAATTCCGTTTCAGCTGCCCGAAAGCGCAAGGTGCGGGTGTTGCTACGTTCCTGAGTGACCGTGAGTTCACCACCAAGGTCAACGGCACATTCAATGCCACCGGCATTCAGCAGAAGGGCAGCCTCGATACACGCGCCGTGTGGTTAGGGCAGGATTGCGGCACCGTCAAACCACGGGCTTAAAACGCTTCGCAGGCAAGCCGGGTTGCCGACTTGCCTGCGAAGGTTTCCATTCAGACCCCGGCTATCCCCGGCTGACTCAACCACTCACACACTGCCTCGACCTTCATCCTGCCAAAATCCTCCCCGCTGTTGCTGCGCACACTGACAAATCCGCCGGCCTGTTCCTTCTCCCCAACCACGACCAGATACGGCACCGTTTGGCTGTGCTGGCGAATCTTGTAGCGGACCTTTTCGTTGCGCAGATCTGCCAGGGCGCGAACGCCGCCACGACGTAAGGTCTCGGTGACCGCGTGTGCGTAGGTTGCCTGGCGGTCATCCATGCTGACGACCATGACATGCGCCGGCAAACGCCAATATTGCAGCTCCTGGTGGCTGGACCAGCAGGTTCCATAGACCCGTTGCTGCAGGGTGCCGCTGATGTGATCAAGGGCGAATGCCTGTAACACCTTGGTAGTGGGCACATGCGGGCCAGTGGTCCAGTACTCGGTGTCACCGAGGCGATAGAGCGAGAGGTTTTCAGAGGAGGATGTCGCGCGGCGTCGGATTGAGTGGTTGGTCGCCGCCAGCGATTGCATGCGCGCTTCAATGAGCGGCAGGTCGGTCGCTGCCAAGGCGCGCTCGACAGCGAACTCGCAAAAGAACCCGTCACCCAATGCCGAGCCCACACGCATCTGTGCGTGTGGGTGCAGTTGCTTGACGGCCATCGCCAGCATCAGCGTGCAGGAGCGGCGCAGGATCTCCAGGCCGTCTGGTTCCTGCGGCGTCACGATGCTGACCCGGGCATTGGCCTGGACCATGTATTCACAATCCACCAACACACCGTTGACGCGTCCTGCCACCGCCGCACTGGCCAGCCCCAGGCCAATACTCGCGGCGATTTCATGCACGGTCAGTGATTGGTCGTACTCACGCAATGAACCATCGGGCAGGGTGATCTGGATCATGATTGTTGTTCTCGAATGCTTCGATCACACGCGCTAGCGGATAAACCATAGAACCAAACCCGGTCCGCTGTCATGTAGACATTTGTCGAGGCATTTCAAAACTCGTTTTGCAGGGCTTTATAACCACGTACCAGGTCGACATTGGTACGCGCCACGTCCTCGGAAAACTCCGAGGCGCTGACGCTCACCGGCGGGTATTGCGACAGGTCCGTGTTCGGCCCGATGCGTGTGGTGGAGGGCACGTAGAACGCCTTGGGCAAGTCTCGCCCGTCGACCACCGAGTTATGGCGTACCACGCAGCCATCGCCAACGTGGCAATTGAACAACACGCTGTTGAAGCCGATGAACACCCGATTGCCGACGGTGCAGGGGCCATGAACGATCGAGCGATGGGCGATGGAACTGAACTCGCCGATGGTCACCGCTGCACCGGATTTGGAGTGGATGACCACACCGTCCTGGATATTCGAATTGGCGCCAATGGTGATGGGTTGCATGTCCCCGGTCTCGTCGACTTCATCGGCGCGAATCACTGCGTAGGGACCGACGAATACGTTCTCGCCGATCACCACTTTGCCGCAGATGATTGCGGTTTTATCCACATAGGCGGACTCGGCTATCCGCGGTAAATCCCCCGAGGGATTCTTGCGGATCATGGTTTGCTCAACGCGTTGTACAGGGTGTTCAGGTTGTATTCGAACAGCCCGGTAAAGGTACTCGCCGGACCGCTTGCTGCGAGCGCATCGGAGTACAGCGTGCCGCCAATCTTTGCGCCGCTTTCGTCGGCGATCTGTTTGAGCAGGCGTGCGTCTTTGATGTTTTCCATGAACACGGCTTTGACCTTGGCCTGTCGAATCTGGGTGATCAGCGCAGCGACTTCCGCGGCCGAAGGCTCACGCTCGGTGGACAACCCTTGTGGGGCCATGAAGTCGATCCCGTAGGCTTGGCCGAGATAGCCAAAGGCATCGTGTGAGGTGACGATCTTGCGGTTGCCTGGAGGAAGCGCGCCGAGTTTGGTTTTGGCTTCGGCAAGCAGGGTGTAAATCTGTTTGAGGTAGGCGGCACTGTTGCGTTGATAGTCGGCCTGGTTCGCAGGGTCTGCAGCGATAAGCGCTTTTGTGATGTTGCTGACGTACAACTCGGCGTTCGCCAGATTGTGCCAGGCATGGGGGTCGGGAATGGTCTCGCCGTCTTCATCCAGGTCTCTTGGAATAACACCGCGGCTGGCGCTCATTACTGGCGCTTTGGTTTCGGTGCTGGTCACCAGTCTATCCAGCCAAGGCTCGAAACCCAGGCCATTCTTTATGATCAGTTTTGCCTTGAGCAGCGCCTGGGCGTCGTCCGGCGTCGGCTCGTAGGTGTGAGCGTCGGCGTCGGGCCCCACCATGTTAGTGATCTGGACGTGGTCGCCACCGACCTGCAGGGTCATGTCGGCGAGGATGCTGAAACTGGTGACCACCTGAAGTTTTTCCGCCGCGGACAGTGACATGGACAACATCAAACTGAACAGCACGAATAAAGCGCGCATCGGGTAACACCTCATGGGGATGTGAGCGAAGGAGGGCGGCGCAGCAGACCGTGCACCGGCCCGAACACCACCGACAGCAAGTACAAACTGCCAGCCACCAGCACGATGGCCGGGCCACTGGGCAGCGAGTAGTAGAACGACAGCAGCAAGCCAAGCCACACCGAAAGACTGCCCAGCAACGCAGCGATCGCAATCAGCACCGGCAAACGACGGCTCCAGAAACGTGAGGCAGCAGCGGGCAGCATCATCAGGCCCACCACCATCAAGGCGCCGATGGCTTGGAATCCAATCACCAGATTCAGCACCACCAGCGTCAGGAAAACGCCATGGGCGACAGGTCCGAGGCGGCTGACGGTTCGCAGGAAAAGCGGATCGAGGGTGTCCAGGAGCAAGGGTCGGTAGATCAGCAGCATGGCCACGAGGCTCACCCCACAGACCCACAGCATCCCGGTCAGTGTCGGGCCGTCGACTGCCAGTGCCGAGCCAAAGAGCAGGTGTAACAGGTCCAGACGTTTACCCGCCAAGCCGAGTATCAGCACCCCGGCGGCCAGGGAAATCGGGTAGATCGCAGCGAGGCTGGCATCCTCCCGCAGGCCGGTGCGGCGAGTAATCCAGGCCGCCAAACCGGCCATGCCCAGACCGGCTCCGAGGCCGCCGACGGTCAATGCGGGGAGACTCAAACCTGCGAACCAGAAACCCAATGCAGCACCTGGAAGAATACCGTGAGCTACCGCATCACCGATCAGGCTCATTCTTCGCAGAATCAAAAATACGCCTAACGGAGCTGTGGCGCATGCCAGGACCAGGCCACCGATGAGGGCCCTGCGCATGAACACGAACTCGTGGAACGGTTGCCAAAGTTGAGCAGCGACGAGCATCACGCCACCTGCGTGAGGGGTTGTTGGCGTATGAGATCTGTACTCGATCCAAAGAGGCAGCCACTGCTTTTTATCAGCAGTGTTTGTGCAATGTGTTGGCGCACGGCTGTCAGGTCATGGCACACCACAACCAGTGTTCGGCCTTCGGCATGCCACGCGTGCAGATGCTTCCACAGCAGCGCTTGGCCGAGCTCGTCGAGCGCCGCATGGGGTTCGTCGAGCAACAGCAAGGGCGCATCGGCCAAGCTCAATCGAGCGAGTAGGGCACGTTGCAATTCACCACCGGAAAGCGCCATCAGCGGACGTTGTTCCAGGCCGCTTAAGCACCAGTTTTCCAGCACGGTGTGAAGACGTTGGCGACGCTGCTCCGCCGACTGCTGACTGCCCCAGAAACCCGCAGCGACCAGCTCCTGGAGACTGATGGGAAACTGGCGGTCCAGGTGCTGTTGTTGAGGCAGGAACGACAACCCACTTTTACGCGGTGCCTTGAGCGCAACGTTTCCAGAGAGCGGTTTTTGCAGGCCGGCCATCACTTTCAACAGGCTGCTTTTACCGGAACCGTTGGCACCGATTACGGCGGTGAAACTGCCCTGTTGCAGTTGGATATCGAGGGGCGGTGTCAGGGGCTGCCCCGGCGCACCCCAACGCAATGCCTGACAGTTGATCATACGTCCTCCCGACGCCAGCGGCTTTCGGCGACGGCATCGTGGGCATGCAAACTTTCCGCGTGAATCACGCGAATGTGAAAGCCGTTGATGCCGGGAGAGCGTTTCAGGGCGATGTTCAAGCGTCGGGCCGCGTCCTCGCAGAACATCAGGTTCTGGCCATTGGCGAGTGCGAAAGCTTGTTCGTCTGCGCGTTTCACGGCGGTCTGCACGGCGGTGCCGAGCGCTGCTTCGGCGTCATTGATCAGCGCAATCAATGGCAGTTCGTCCAGATGGTCGTCCAGATGCAGGTTCAATTGCGCAGTGCTGCGTTGGCTGTGGGGCGTCGCCACGATGCCTTTTGTCGAGCCTAACCAGGCCAAAACATCGGCGTGCTTCAAAGGTTTGTTGGCGAAGTCATCGACAAATTGCTGTTGGATCAACTGCCGAGACAATGCCGCTGAGCACGGGCACGTCGAGGAATAAGCAACGTCGATTTTTAGTTCCACGTGGAACATCGAGTTTTTCAATCGCGCATCAATGCGGACGGGATAGGTTTTCCAGCCGCTCAAAGGGCTGATCAGGGCGGGCCGTTTAAGTAGCAAATTCGTATGGATTGTCAGATAAGCACTGTTGGCCAAGCCTTCATGACTGTCCAGAAAGCGCTGCAATACCCGTCGAAGTAGTGCGGGTGAAAGAGTTGCTTGCTCGAGCATTTCCAACGCCAGATAGAGCCGCGACATATGAATGCCCCGTGCCTCGCCATCGTCGAGACTGACGCCAGCATCGGCGGTTGCGCTCAATCGCTGGCCATCGAATAAAACGGGAAGAGCTATACCGCACATGCCCACCCACTCAAGTGGCAGGGCTTGGCGTGAGGCCTGCGCGGCGATATCCGGCAGAGTCAGCGCATTCATGAGCAGGTCCATCGTGGAGGTTGATTTTGCATGTTATAGTATAACAATGCGCTTCACGATAGCTTTTTCGTGAACAGTTTTTCATCCGCAATCGCAGGCTCAGCAGCCCGCGATTCGGCTACAGGTGAATTTGGCGCTGCTGCCCCCGGAGCTGGAAAACCGATTGATCGTAGTCCAGCCGACGCGCCGGTTGTAGCCGACCCAGGCTTCGCCGTCGGAAGCGATGCCGGTGAAGAACGTCAGTTGCCCGTAGCGACTGTTGGTCTGCGCCCAGTAGCGCTTCCCAATGGCTTCGAACCCACGCAAGTAAATAGTGCTGCCGACGGTATTGACGCTGTAGGCATTGCCTTCGCCATCCACGCAGGCCAGCAAATTGGCGCTACGAGTGCAGTTAGCCAGCGCTGGAACTTGTGCCCAGGCATTGGCGGCACCAAGCATTGAAAAACTCATCAGCGCGAGTTTCAGGGCGTTACGCATGGGTGTTCTCGTACGAGGAATGGGTTTCAGCATCCTGCCGTTGATGGTCTTGGACAAGAGGGAGTGGCTTGATTGTGTTGTTATACTATAACATTAAATCAAGCCCGACGTTTTGACCGGGCATCTTGTGAGGAGCTTCTGATGCCCAATCGTCTACCCGTGACCGTGCTGTCAGGCTTTTTAGGGGCCGGAAAAAGTACACTTCTTAATTACATACTACGTACTAGAGAAAAACTTCGAGTCGCAGTCATCGTCAATGACATGAGTGAAATCAACATCGACGGCAGCGAAGTGCAGCGCGATGTCAGCCTCAACCGCGCAGAAGAAAAGCTCGTAGAAATGAGCAACGGCTGCATCTGCTGCACCTTGCGAGAAGACTTGCTGGAGGAGGTGAGCAAGCTCGCCAATGAAGGTCGCTTTGATTACTTGCTGATCGAATCCACGGGCATTTCCGAACCGCTGCCAGTCGCCGAAACCTTTACGTTCCGCGACGAAAACGGGCAAAGCCTCACGGACATCGCGCGGCTCGACACCATGGTCACGGTGGTCGATGGCATGAATTTCTTGCTCGACTACCAGGCCGCCGAGAGCCTCGCATCCCGTGGCGAGACGTTAGGCGAAGATGATGAACGTGCGATTACCGACCTGCTGATTGAGCAAGTAGAGTTCGCGGACGTGATCCTGATCAGCAAGATCGACCTCATCAGCAGCCGCGAACGCCAGGAGCTGATCGCGATCCTGCAGCGACTTAACGCCGAGGCCGAGATTATTCCGATGGTCATGGGTGAAGTGCCGCTCAACAAGATCCTCAACACGGGCCGCTTCAACTTCGATAAAGCCGCTCAAGCGCCAGGCTGGTTGCGGGAGTTACGCGGCGACCATGCACCGGAAACCGAAGAGTACGGCATCGCTTCCAGTGCTTACCGGGCGCGTCGGCCCTTCCATCCGCAACGGTTTTTCAGTTTTATCGATCGCCCGTGGGTCAATGGCAAGCTGCTGCGTTCCAAGGGCTTTTTCTGGTTGGCTAGCAAACATACGGATGCCGGCAGTTGGTCGCAGGCCGGTGGTTTAATGCGTCACGGTTTTGCTGGGCGCTGGTGGCGTTTTGTGCCGAAGAATCAGTGGCCACAGGACGAAGAAAGCACGGCCGGCATCATGGAAAACTGGACCCGTGCCACGGGAGATTGCCGCCAGGAACTGGTGTTCATTGGCCAGAACATCGACTTCGAACAGCTCACAGCAGAGCTCGACGCCTGCTTGCTAACGGACGATGAAATGACGATGGGTGTTGAAGGCTGGCGGTTGCTCCCGGACCCATTCGGCCCTTGGCATGAGGAGGCGGCCTGATGCTGACATTGACGCCCGCCAGGTTGTCCGGAAAGTCGATACGTCAGCAGTACGGAACCACACCAACATCCTTGGCCACCATTGTCGACGAAGGGGTCAACCTCGCAGTCTGGAAGCGCCAGCTGCCGCTGCATATCGCGGACTTCGCGACGTTGTTGCTGTCGCTGAACGAACCGTTGGGCGAATCACTCGTCCTGGAGTTAGCCGACGACGAAGCGCAACCCAATCTCCTTGGATTGGCCTCAGGCTTCAGTGATCTCGAAGGTTACGAGGGCTTCATCGCCGACGTTTCGTGGCTGGTCAGCGCTTTTGCCTGTTTGCTCGGCGCCCAACGGATCGGCCTGCGCCTGCGGGTGCTCGACAAAGCCATGTGCCCGCGTTTTCACGTCGATCACGTTCCTGTCAGATTGATCACCACTTATGCGGGGCTCGGCAGCGAATGGCTGAAAGAAGGCGCCATGGACCGTCGACAACTTGGCAATCCCGGCGCCGAACCCTTGGATGACAGGTTGATCCAGACAATCAGCAGTGGCGAGGTTGCACTGCTCAAGGGTGAGAAATGGCACGGCAATGAAGGCTTCGGCCTGATTCACCGCTCGCCGCATCTGGATTCCGGCGAACGCCGTTTGATCCTCACCCTCGACTGGCTGAGCTAGCCGCTCAGGGCTTCAGCCAGGTGCCTTGGCTTTGTGTTTCGCAATACGGCTGCAAATACGCGGCATCCGTGGCCACGCCGTAATAGTGAATATCCTGCCGGTAAGGCATATTGGCGACTTGAGCGTTGCTGCACACACCGAACGCGCCAGCAGGGCATTGGTCGACGTACTGCACCTCGACCTTTTGCCCGGCCAGGGTCGGTTTGCAGAAACCGTCAGCGAACAGTTTTTCCGGAATGTTGCGGTTCTGCTGGCAGACTTTGACGTCGAGACGTTCCGCCTGGCTGTGAACAACGCAGGCCTGCGCCAACGCCTCGCCACACGCAAACGTCAGCAGTAACGACAAGCCCATCCACCGCATCCTTACCTCCTCAGAAACCTTCGATCATGTTGCAGAACATACCAACCCACGTCATCGCCGGGCCGCTTGGGGCCGGTAAGACCAGCCTGATCAAACACCTGCTGGCGCAACGTCCGGTAGATGAGCGCTGGGCGGTGTTGATCAACGAGTTCGGACAGATCGGCATCGACGCCGCGCTGCTCACTCAGGAGGCCGATGGTATCGCACTGGGGGAAGTGGCCGGGGGGTGTTTGTGTTGCGTCAACGGCGCGCCGTTTCAGGTCGGGCTTGGCCGTTTACTGCGCAGGTCTCGGCCGGACCGGTTGTTCATCGAGCCGTCGGGGTTGGGGCATCCGGTGCAGTTGCTCAAGCAGCTGAGCGAGGCGCCATGGCAAGGTGTACTGAATCTGCAACCCAGCGTGCTGGTACTCGATGCGCAGGCGCTCTCGGCAGGTAAGGCACTGCCCGTGGCGCAACAAGAGGCGCTGAACAGCGCCGGCCTGTTGCTGATGAACAAATCCGAAGGAATTGACGCCGCGGTCCGCCAGCGAATCGCCGCATTGTTGCCCGCACGCCCGCTGTACTGGACGCAACAAGCCACGCTGGCCTTGAATGAGCTGCCGGGCCTTGCGTCGCGAGCGGTGGCGGGTGTGGATAACTTTGTGATGCCCAAGGGCCTGGCGCAACTTGCGTCGATCTGGAGCGACCCGACGCTGCCGATTTGTTTAAGCCAGGAGCAGGAAGGGGGCTGGAGCATCGGCTGGCGCTGGCACCCGAGTCAGGTCTTTGATGCGGATTTTGTCAGTCGCTGGCTGCAAAGCCTTTGCTGGCGAAGGGCGAAGCTGGTCGTTCACAGCGCTGAAGGCTGGGTATCGGCGAATGCGCTGGATAACTCGCTGTTGCAATGGCAGCCTAGCGAGTGGCGGCAGGATTCGCGAATTGAATTGATATTCAGCGAACCAATGGATGTTGAGGTGCTGCAAAAGGGGCTGGCCGACTGCCGGTTGGCTTGAGCCTCAGGGCCGCCACTTGTTGTGCTCCTGGCGCCAATGGTTCAGCTCGATCACCTGGGCAGTGGGCTTGACCACGTCGACGACTGGAGGCGTGTCGTCGAACGGCATGGGGTACGGCGCCAGTTCAATCTGTGCACTGTGAGCGCCGAATTGGGTGATGGTGCCGTTATGACGGGATTCGCCGGTGACGGTGAATTCGAAGTTATACACACGGGCCAGGCGCCGCCGACCGTTGGCATCCTTGATGAAGCCGATTTTTTTCAGCGCCACGTTGCCATCCAGCAGCTCGATCCCGAGGTTGCTGCAGTGCTGCTTGACCCGCTCCAAAGCGCGCTCGCGCAAGCCGTGGTTGTGCCAGAGCCACGCGCCAGCAGTGGCGAGCAGCATCAACACGAAAATATTTCCAAGGGTCAGCATCAACAGGGTGCTCCAACAAGATAGTGTCAGCTTAACTGTGTCGCCGGTCTGTCGTACAGGCTGCGTTTAGTCGCATACTGCGCCGCTCGAATTTCAATCGTTTTACGGAAACTCACCGCATGAAACGTACGCCCCATCTGCTCGCTATCCAGTCCCACGTGGTGTTCGGTCACGCCGGCAACAGTGCCGCGGTTTTCCCGATGCAGCGGGTCGGGGTGAATGTCTGGCCGCTCAACACCGTACAGTTCTCCAACCACACGCAATACGGGCAGTGGACCGGTGAAGTGCTGGCGCCCCACCAGATCCCCGATCTGGTTGAAGGCATCGCTGCGATTGGCGAACTGGGCAATTGCGATGCGGTGTTGTCGGGCTACCTCGGCAGCGCGGCACAGGGTCGGGCCATCCTCACGGGGGTGGCGCGCATCAAGTCGATGAATCCCAAAGCGCTTTATTTGTGTGATCCGGTGATGGGCCATCCGGAGAAAGGCTGCAGCGTGCCCGCAGAAGTCAGCGATTTTCTGTTGGAGGAGGCCGCCGCCGTGGCCGACTTCATGTGCCCGAACCAACTGGAGCTCGACAGTTTTTCGGGGCGTAAACCGCAATCGCTGTTCGATTGCCTGGCGATGGCGCGCTCGTTGCTGGCGCGTGGACCGAAGGCCGTGCTGGTCAAGCATCTGGATTACCCGGGCAAAACCCCGGAGGTCTTCGAAATGCTGCTGGTGACCGCCGAAGGCAGCTGGCATCTGCAACGCCCGTTGCTGGCGTTTCCGCGTCAGCCGGTGGGCGTTGGTGACCTGACGTCCGGGCTGTTCCTGGCGCGCGTGCTATTGGGTGATAGCCTGGTGGCGGCCTTCGAATTTGCCGCATCGGCGGTGCACGAGGTCTTGCTGGAAACCCAGGCCTGCGCCAGTTATGAGCTGGAACTGGTGCGGGCGCAGGACCGGATTGCCCATCCTCGGGTGCGGTTCGAGGCGACGTCGATCAGCTTGTAACCAAATCAGAATAAAAGATCGCAGCCTGCGGCAGCTCCCACAGGAATTCGCATTTCTCTGTAGGAGCTGCCGCAGGCTGCGATCTTTTGCTTTAGGCGTCGCCCTTGATTTCCTGATAGCGCTTTTCCAGTTCCTGACGAATCTGGCGGCGTTGCTGCGCCTGGATATAGCGGCGCTTGTCTTCGCTGTTTTCCGGTTGCAGTGGTGGCACCGGGGCAGGCTTGCGCTGGTCATCCACCGCGACCATGGTGAAGAAGCAGCTGTTGGTGTGGCGCACCGAGCGCTCCCGGATGTTTTCGGTCACAACCTTGATGCCCACTTCCATGGACGTGTTGCCGGTGTAGTTGACGGAGGCGAGAAAGGTCACGAGCTCGCCGACATGGATTGGCTCACGGAAAATCACCTGGTCCACCGACAGGGTCACCACGTAGCGACCGGCATAACGGCTGGCGCAGGCGTAGGCCACTTCGTCGAGGTACTTGAGCAGGGTGCCGCCGTGAACATTGCCAGAGAAGTTGGCCATGTCGGGGGTCATCAATACTGTCATCGACAGTTGGGCGTTTCCGGGTTCCATAGCGTTCTCACGGTTCAAGGCAAGGTTTGAGGGGACGCACCTCTACGGGTGCCTCGGTGGTTTTTTCAAACCAACAGTTATCGGGACGCCGGGCGCTTGATCGCCGTCACGCCGGATCGATCTGTTTCCTTATATTGCACCGCCTTTCTGCCGGAAGTCCCGGTGTTACCCTTCAAAAGCCCACCCCGAAGGGCAAATTCCTACGCGGATAGCGGATTTTAATTCTGCTCAATCGGACGTTTCCCACGTCTGATGGTTGAGCCATGTCACCCAAGGAGCCTCACACCATGCATGCCATCAGTTTTATTCAGGACCTGGCAGTGATCATGTTGGTCGCAGGTGTGGTGACCGTGCTTTTCCATCGCTTCAAGCAGCCCGTGGTGCTGGGCTATATCGTCGCCGGCTTCATTATCGGCCCGCATACCCCGCCGTTCGGCCTGATCCATGACGAAGAAACCATCAAGACTCTGGCGGAACTCGGGGTGATTTTCCTGATGTTCTGTCTGGGGCTGGAATTCAGCCTGCGCAAACTGTTCAAGGTCGGCGCCACGGCATTTATCGCGGCGTTCCTGGAAATCGTGCTGATGATCTGGATCGGCTACGAAATTGGCCGCTGGTTTGACTGGAACACCATGGATTCGCTGTTCTTGGGTGCGATCCTGGCGATCTCCTCGACCACCATCATCGTCAAAGCTCTCAACGACCTGAAGATGAAGAACGAGCGCTTCGCGCAGCTGATCTTTGGGGTGCTGATCGTTGAAGACATCCTCGGTATCGGCATCATCGCCTTGCTGTCGAGCATCGCGGTCAGCGGTACGGTCAGTTCGGGCGAAGTGTTTTCCACGGTCGGCAAGCTGTCGCTGTTCATGATCGTCGCGCTGGTGATCGGCATTCTGCTGGTGCCACGATTGCTGGCCTATGTGGCTAAATTCGAAAGCAACGAAATGCTGCTGATCACGGTACTGGGGCTGTGTTTCGGTTTCTGCCTGCTGGTGGTCAAACTCGAATACAGCATGGTCCTGGGCGCGTTCCTGATCGGCGCGATCATGGCCGAATCCCGGCAGTTGCTAAAAATCGAGCGCTTGATCGAGCCGGTTCGTGACTTGTTCAGTGCGATTTTCTTCGTCGCCATCGGGCTGATGCTCGACCCGATGATCCTGCTGCAATACGCCTGGCCAATTGCAGTCATTACCGTGGCGGTGGTGCTCGGCAAGATGTTGTCCTGCGGTCTTGGCGCCTTTATCGCCGGCAATGACGGACGGACCTCGCTGCGCGTCGGGATGGGTCTTTCCCAGATTGGCGAATTTTCTTTCATCATCGCTGCGCTGGGCATGACCCTGCAGGTCACCAGCAACTTTCTTTATCCGGTGGCGGTGGCGGTGTCGGTGATCACCACGCTGCTAACGCCTTATCTGATTCGTGCCGCCGACCCGCTGTCGATCAAATTGGCCGCAGTGATGCCGCAGCGGCTGGGGCGCGTGCTGGGCATGTATGGTGAATGGCTGCGCAGCATCCAGCCGCAGGGCCAGGGTGCGTTGCTGGCATCGATGATCCGGAGGATCTTGTTGCAAGTTGGGGTCAATCTGGCGTTGGTGATCGCGATCTTCTTCGCGGGTGCTTACTTCGCCGAACGCATTTCCACTTATCTGCAGGATTGGATCAGCGATCCGAGCTGGCAGAAGGCTTTGATCTGGGGCGGGGCGCTGTTGCTATCGCTGCCTTTTTTGATTGCCGCGTATCGCAAGCTCAAGGCGCTGTCGATGTTGCTGGCGGAAATGGGTGTAAAACCGGAAATGGCCGGACGCCACACGCAGCGAGTGCGTCGGGTGATTTCCGAAGTGATCCCGATCCTTTCACTGCTGGTGATTTTCCTGCTGCTGGCAGCCTTGTCGGCCAGTATTCTGCCGACCAACAAGTTGCTGGTGCTGATCGCCGTGGTCGCAGCCGCAGTGGCGGCATTGCTGTGGCGCTGGTTCATTCGCGTGCACACGCGGATGCAGGTGGCTTTGCTGGACACCCTGGAGAACCACAAGGATTCACCGGGGCACTGACCTCTATGTAGCAGCCGCCCAAGGCTGCGTTCGGCTGCGTAGCAGTCGCGAATCAGATGGCGAGATCCTTCTGGTGCACCGGGCTGTCAGGGGTTACGACTGCTGCGCAGCCGAACGCAGGCTGCGCCAGCTGCTACATGAGTCGTTTGGGTTATCAGCTCTCCAGCCAGACGTCCCGTGCCCAATGCCAAACCGATTCCCAGGTTTCTTCGGCAATCAGTTCTTCTTCGGCCTGCCAAAGCACCACGGTGCCGTCTTCTTCGACGCAGTAGTAATCATCACCGTCTTGGCAGATAGGGATCAGGCTGCGATCAACGCCGGCATCCCAGGCGTTGGCGGCAACGTCCGGCAAGTAGGTGTGCGATTGCGGGTCCGTGACGGTCACTGGCTCCAGGCTGCCGTAGACCACGTCGCTGACGGTCAGCAAAAATTCTCTGAAGACGAACGGAATGTCGATGAACAGTTGTTCTTCGATTTCCACCAGCAGGTCTTCGTCAGGCAACTCCAAGGGGACCGGTACCGGTTCGTTGGCTTCACGCAGTTGTTCGATGATTTCTTCCACGTCCGGGATCCTCTTGCTTGTATGGCGCGGTTTATATGGGGCGGTTTATACAGTAGCTTGCTATAGATGCAACCGCGAAATAGAAAACCCCGGCCGAGGCCGGGGTTTTTATTGCAGCAAGTGAAGCGCGGAGGGTGATCAGCCGTTCTGGCGGATACCTGCCACCAGCCAAGGCTGGTTTTCGCCCTGCGGACGTTCCATGTTCCAGCTTTCGCTGAACACTTCGCCCTGGTCGAAACGCGAGGTTTTCGACACGCCGCTGAAGGTCAGGGTGGCGATGGTCTTGTCAGCGCGATCATCCACACCGTCCAGTTGTACATTGAGGTTATCAATGTAGGTCGACTGGAAACCGTCGCCCAGATCGGCACGTTCGCGCTTGAGGAACTCCAGCATTTGCGGGGTAACGAACTCGGCGATCTTGTCCATTTCGTTCGCGTCCCAATGCTGTTGCAGGGACTGGAAGTGGTTGCGCGCGGCTTCGATGAAGTTGCGCTCGTTGAACCAGGCTGGAGCATTGATCACCGGACGAGCGGCGACAGGTGCAGCCGAACCGCCGAAGATCGAACCGCCAGCTGGCTTCTGTTCGAAGGCTTCACGCTGCATCGGCGCGTGACCGGCCGGAGCAAATTGCTCTTGCTGCTTGCGACGACGGGCGGCGATGAATCGGAAGACCAGGAACGCGATGACCGCCATGATCAGGATGTCGAAGATCTGCATGCCCTGGAAGCCGTCGCCCATGAACATGGACGCCAGCAGGCCACCGGCGGCGATACCGGCCAATGGGCCGAGCCAGCGCGAAGCGCCACCGGCCTTGGCAGCGGCGCCAGCGGCACCGGCAGCACCAGCGGTCGCCGCAGCGCCGCCCATGCCTGGAGAAGAAGGAGCCATCTGGCTGGTTTGGTGCGTCGGCGCAGCGCCTGCGCTTTTGCCACCACCGAAGCGCTTGGCGGCATTGACGTCGAGACTCATCGTCAGGCCGATGCACAACGCCATGGCGATGCTAAGAAAACGTTTCATAGAGGGAATTCCCATTTGTGGAAGGCACGCGCGCCATGTTGCACAGCTGAAGTGTTACTGGCTAGCGGCAGAGTGTTTCCGGCTTTTGCCTGACAGGTTGTATTCAGCTTCTGTCCGCGCAATAAGGCCTGTTAACTTTGGTCTGCAGGATGAGTGGATTAGTTCTGTAGGAGAGATGCCTGGCGTCGCAAGGCGCCTCTTTTGGACACGCGGTGGACTCAGGTGAAGATCGCAGCCTTCGGCCGCTCCTACAGTTACACGTCAATCCCTGTAGGAGCTGGCGAAGCCTGCGATCTTTTCAGCCTTTAGATCGCTTCCAGCTTCGCGTACCCCAGCATCAGCCACTTGCTGCCTTCGCTGAAGTTCACCTGAACCCGCGCCTGCGCGCCCGCGCCCTCGAAGTTCAGGATCACGCCATCCCCAAACACCGAATGCCGCACCGTCTGGCCGAGGCTGAAACCGGTCTGCGGGATTTCGCTGCCGCTGAACAGGCTTCCACCGCTCATCGACTGGTTGCCACCAAACGGACGACTGACGCTGTTGGACAGCCGAACTTCCTGGATCAGGCCTTTCGGGACTTCGCGTACGAAGCGCGACACCTTGTTGTAGGTCTCGCTGCCGTACAAGCGTCGGGTTTCAGCGTAGGTCATCACCAGGTTTTGCATGGCGCGGGTGATGCCGACATAAGCCAGACGCCGTTCTTCCTCAAGACGACCAGGTTCTTCCAGGCTCATCTTGTGTGGGAACAGGCCTTCTTCCATGCCCACCAGGAACACGTAAGGGAATTCCAGGCCCTTGGCGCTGTGCAGGGTCATCAGTTGAATGCTGTCTTCGTGCTCGTCGGCCTGGGTATCGCCAGCCTCCAGCGAGGCGTGGCCGAGGAAAGCCGCCAGCGGCGTCAGGTCCTCGTCTTCTTCGCTGTTTTCGAAGTTGCGCGCAGCGCTGACCAGTTCCTCAAGGTTTTCTACCCGGGCCTGGCCTTTCTCGCCTTTTTCCGCTTCGTGGTAGGCGATCAGTCCCGACTGCTCGATGACGGTCTGGGTCATCAGGTGCAGCGGCATTTCCATGCACTTGGCGGCGAGATTTTCGATCAGTTCGATAAATGCGCCGAGCGCGCTGGCGGCGCGACCGGTCAGGCCTTTATTGGCCACCAGTTGGCGCATCGCTTCCCACATCGACACATCGCTGTGGCGTGCATGGTCGCGGATCGCTTCGACGGTTTTTTCGCCAATACCGCGCGCCGGTACGTTGATCACCCGTTCCAGCGCGGCATCGTTGCCACGGCCTTCGAGCAGGCGCATGTAGGCCATGGCGTTTTTGATTTCCGCCCGTTCAAAGAAGCGCTGACCGCCGTAGATGCGATATGGAATGCGCTCACGCAGCAAGGCTTCTTCCAAAACGCGTGATTGGGCGTTGGAGCGGTACAGAATCGCGATATCGCTGCGCACCAGGCCGGTTTTTAGCGCACTTTCGATGGTTTCGACAACGTAACGCGCTTCGTCGTGTTCGTTGAACGCGGCATACAGGTTGATGGCCTCGCCATCGCCGCCATCAGTCCAAAGCTCCTTGCCCAAACGCCCGGTGTTGTTGGCGATCAAAGCGTTAGCAGCCTTCAGGATGCCGGCGGTGGAGCGGTAGTTTTGCTCCAGGCGAATGGTGACGGCGTCCGGAAAGTCTTCGGAATACTGATAGATGTTCTCGATTTTCGCGCCGCGCCAGCCGTAGATCGACTGATCGTCGTCGCCCACCACCATCAGGCTGTCGCCACCCTTGGCCAGCAAGCGCAGCCAGGCGTACTGCACGGCGTTGGTGTCCTGGAACTCGTCCACCAGAATGTGCCGGAAGCGTTTCTGATAGTGCGCCAGCAGACCTGGGTGATCGCGCCACAGGTCGAGGGCACGCAGCAGCAGTTCGGAGAAGTCGATCACGCCGGCGCGCAGGCACGCCGCCTCGTAGGCTTCATAGATGCTGCGCATGGTCGCCAGGAACAGGTCGCCACTGGCTTGAATGTGTTGCGGACGCAGACCTTCGTCTTTTTGCCCATTGATGAACCATTGGGCCTGACGGGCCGGCCAGCGTTGCTCGTCCAGGCCGAGCTCGCGGATCACCCGCTTGACCAGCCGCTGCTGGTCATCGCTGTCGAGAATCTGGAAGGTCTGGCTCAGGCCGGCTTCCTGCCAGTGCGCCCGCAGCAAGCGGTGCGCCAGACCGTGGAAGGTGCCGACCCACATGCCGGCCGGGTTGATACCCATTAGCTGCTCAATGCGGTGACGCATCTCGGCAGCGGCCTTGTTGGTGAAGGTCACCGACAGAATGGAGTGGGGCGACGCGTTCTCGACCTGGATCAACCAGGCGATACGGTGCACCAGCACTCGGGTTTTACCGGAACCAGCACCGGCCAGGACCAACTGACGACCCACGGGGGCCGCTACGGCCTGCCGTTGGGCATCGTTGAGGGAGTTCAGCAATAGGGAGAGATCATCGCGCATCGGGGCATTCTAGGGGGCGGCGTCACACCGGGCAAACCCCGCTTTGCATTAGCCGATGAAAGAGGCGCGCAAGACGACCGGTCAGTCATCGGCCGCAAGTGTTGGCTGCACGCGTCTGGCGGCATTTGCAGCGGATCGGCGGGCTAATACTTTTGTCTGTTTTTTGACCGGGAGCAGTTTGGTCCAAGCACTTGCTTGTGTATGCTCCGTCGACGTTTCGGGCTCATGCTCATCATTATAAGAACAAGAACATCGCCTATGACCCTCAGCTCCGACCTGTCGGGCCCCACTGTGGAGCCCCGGGTTATCCGTAAACAATACGCCATGGAAATGGCGGTCGAACGCACGCGTCTGCTGTATCAAGGCTCGTTGCTGCCTACGCTGTTCATGTTGATCAATGGTCTGGTCTGCGCCGGTTTGCTCTGGAGCCCGCAGCGCTATTTTTTGGTCAGTGTCTGGCTGGTATGGCTGTTGTCATTGGTGGCATTGCGGGTGATTCAGGTCGCCGCCTTCGATTCGGCCATTCCCAATCGACAGGCCCACCCCATCTGGCGACGAATGTTTTTGCTGGGTTCCGGCCTCACCGGGCTGACCCTGGCTGGCGCCGGCATTGCCCTGGTTCCCGCCGATAACTTCATTCAGCAAGCCTGGGTCTTCGGCCTCATTGGTGCCGCAGCGCTTTCGGCGAGTGTGGCCTATGCGGTCAGTTTGCCGGCCTTTCTGTCGTTCACCTTGCCCTGTCTGTTGCCAGCCATCGCCTATATGTTTTGGGGGGGTGACGTACAGCAGCAGGGCTGGGGCTGGTTCGGGCTGATTCTGCTCGGCGCATTGAGCGTGGTGGCGTGGCAGGTCAATCGACTGATCGATCGGGGCTTGATGCGGCGTTTTCAGAATCAGGCGCTGATCGAACACTTACAGCAGGCGCAAAGTTGCAGCGACCAGCTCAATCAGAAGCTGGCCAAGGAAATTGAGCAACGGCGGCGTGCCGAAGACGAATTGCGCGAAATCCAGATCGACCTGGAAAATCGCGTTGCCCAGCGCAGCCTGGAGCTGGACGCCGCCAACCAGGCATTGAGTAAAAGCGAGGCGCGTCTGGCGCTGGCCTTGAAGGCCAGTGAGCTGGGGCTGTGGGACTGGAACCTGCAAACCGACGAAGTTCACCATACGCAGATTCAGGAGTTGTTCGGCCTGGAGCCGGAGCAGGTGACGGCCATACTGCGTCACCTCAAGCCGCGGTTGCATCCCGAGGATCTTCCGGCGCTTAAACGGGCACTGGTCGAGCATCTGAAGGGCCGCACCGAGGACTATCAAATCGAGTATCGCGTGCGCCATGGCGACGGCCATTGGGTCTGGATCGAGGACCGTGGGCGTGCGGTCGAGCGTGCCGAAAACGGTCGGGTGATCCGTATGGTCGGCACCCGTCGCGACATTAGCGTCAGCAAAGGTCTGGAAGAGCAGCGGCAACTGGCGGCGACCGTATTCGAGGCGGCCAGCGAAGGGATCGTGATTTTCGATCCGAATTACGCGCTGATCGCGATCAATCAGGCCTTCAGTCGGGTAACCGGCTATGACATCGAAGACATGATTGGGCGCAATGTTGTTGAGTTGCCGTGCAGCCGCGATGCGCGTCGACATTACGCGGCGATTCATCAGGCGCTGGAGCAGCAAGGCAGTTGGCAGGGCGAATTGGTGGAAACCCGCAAGAACGGCGAGATGTATCCACAATGGCTGCAACTGAATGCCGTGCGCGATACCCGGGGAAATGTAAGCCACATTGTCGGCTTCTTCGCTGATCTCTCGGCTCGCCGCGAATCCGAAGAGCGCATGCGCTACCTCACTCATTACGATGAGCTGACGGGCCTGGCCAACCGCTCAATGTTCCGCGAACGACTCAGTGAAGCTCATCAACGGGTGCGTCAGGGCGGTTATCGCAGCCTGGCGCTGCTGCACATCAATCTCGATCGCTTCAAACAGCTCAACGACAGCCTGGGGCATGAAATTGCCGATCAGTTGTTGCAGAAGATGGCTCGCCGGCTGGTCAATGCCTTGCCAGAGGCCGACACCATCGCGCGCCTGTCCGGCGACGAGTTTGCGGTGCTGTTCAACTCCTACGGCAACCTGTCGAGCCTGGCGCGGGTGGCGACTCGTTTGGCAAGCAAGTTGCGCTTGCCGGTGAATATCGAAGGGCATGAACTGGTCGTCAGCGCGTCGATGGGCATCAGCTTGTTGCCAGACAGTGCCCGGGAGATTTCCGCGTTGGTCAGTCAGTCGAACATGGCCATGCAACATGCCAAGCATCTGGGGGGCAACAATTTCCAGTTCTATACCGACAGTTTGCAAGCCAGCACGCTGGAGCGTCTGCAGTTGGAAAACCAACTGCGAAAGGCCGTCGAAGAGAAACAGTTGCAGGTGTTTTATCAACCGAAGCTGTGTCTCGCCACCGGCAAGCTGAATGCTGCCGAAGCCTTGGTGCGCTGGGATCACCCGACCATGGGCCGCGTGCCGCCAGGAGACTTCATTGGCTTGGCCGAGGAGACCGGGTTGATCGGTCCGATCGGCGAATTCGTCCTGCGTCAGGCCTGCTGGCAAGCCTGTGAGTGGCAGCGGCAGGGGCTTGAAGCGATTCGGGTGTCGGTGAATCTGTCGGTGCATCAATTGCGGCAGGGCAAGCTCGTCAGTCTGGTGCGCCAAGTACTTGAAGAAACCGGCTTGGAGCCGCGCTACCTGGAGCTGGAACTCACCGAAAGCCAGTTGCTGGACAGCGTCGAACACATCATCGCGACCTTCCAGCAGTTGCGTGATTTGGGTGTGAAACTGGCAATTGATGACTTTGGCACCGGCTATTCGTCCCTGAGCTATCTCAAGCGTATTCCCGTGGATTACGTGAAGATTGATCAGGCGTTTATCCGTGGCTTGGGGGAGGGCAGCGAAGATGCCGCGATCACACGGGCAATCATTGCCATGGCTCATGGTCTGTCGTTGAAGGTGGTGGCGGAAGGCGTTGAGCGGCGTGAACAGCTTGAATTTTTGAAAGCAGAGCGCTGCGATGAGGTGCAGGGCTATTTGATCAGTCGTCCGGTTGAGGCCGAGACGCTGGCAGGTTTGCTGCACGCGCAGGCCGCCAGCTGAGAAGGAGGCGTCCCGTTACTCAGCAGATGAGTACGGGACGCCTGAATGGCCGGAAGCTATCGGGTTTCTTACTGGGTGATCAGTACGTTATCAATGTGGTGCAGCAACTTGCCTTCGTAGAAGATGCTGACGCCAGAAACATTGGAATTACCCAGTGCTTTATATTCAACAACTTTGTCGGTTTCGACTTGTAGCGAAACTTCATTGGAATCTTCCAGGGTAAGTTCCAGGCGCAAGTCGAAGGACTTGTCTTGCAGTGTGGTCATTTTCAGCTTGGGTGTAATGCCCGTGTGAGCAACGGTCACGGTGCCGTAGGCGCGGAACGAAGGGGCGCCGGGCATGCGGTCGATTTGTGCGGTCCAGTCTTTGGTTTTAATAGTCATGATGTAGCTCCTTTAATTGGGTATTTGCTTCCTGCCGAATTAATATACCCAGATAAAGTTGGATTTGGTTGGTTTTTATTAGTTGGATTTGTAATAAGTCGTGAGCCAGTGGTTAGTTGTCATTTTAACTTATCAAGCAATAACTAAATAAATGCTTGGCACCGAAAAACGGACGTCTCGGCCTCGCGCCGTGTGTGCTACATGAAGCGCGGGCACCTGAAATCGAGGGATTCGGTTACGCATTGAGCAGGCAAAAAGCCAATTCATGTAGTATAACTACAAGCGTGCTACATCCCCGGCACCTGCCAATAACAAAGAGTCCAGCCCTTTGAATCTGCTGCAACACATCGCCCAGTCTCGCCACCTGTTACGCAAGTCGGAGCTCAAGGTCGCCGATCACGTGCTGCTTGACCCTGCGGCCGTGATGCACAGCTCCATGGCCGACCTGGCCCACAGCGTCGGCATCAGTGAGCCGACCATCGTGCGCTTTTGCCGAGCCATCGGTTGTTCCGGGTTCCAGGACCTGAAATTGAAGCTGGCCCAGAGTCTGGCCGCTGGTGCGAGTTTCGGGCAGTTCGCGATCCATGAAGACGATTCGGTCGCCGACTACAGCCTTAAAATCTTCGATACCACCCTGCATACCTTGATGGAGGTCCGCGAAAAGCTCGACCCCTTGGAATTGCAGCGAGCGGTAACGCTGATGTCCCAGGCCCAGCGTGTCGAGTTCTACGGCTTCGGTGCCTCGGGCGCGGTAGCGGCGGATGCACAGCACAAATTCTTCCGCTTGCTGCTGACGGCGGCGGCGTACTCCGACCCGCACATGCAAGCGATGTCGGCGGTGACGTTGAAGCCGACTGACGTAGCGATTTGCATCTCGCAGTCCGGGCGCTCCAAGGACCTGCTAATTACCGCCAATCTGGTTCGCGAAAGCGGGGCGTCGTTGATTACCCTGTGCCCGAGCCAGACACCGCTGGCCGAGCTGTCGACTGTCAACCTGGCGATCGATGTGCACGAAGACACCGAGATCTACACGCCGTTGACCTCGCGTATTGCTCACCTGGTGGTGATCGACGTGCTGGCGATGGGTGTGGCCATGGCCCGTGGGCCGAGCCTGGTCAACCACCTCAAGAGCGTCAAGCGCAGCCTGCGCAGCTTGCGGCTGTCGCCCAAGTCGGTGAAGGCGTTGGACGACTGATCGCAGCCTTCGGCAGATCCTACAGGTTCGCGTTCCTGCGTAGGAGTTGCCGAAGGCTGCGATCTTTGCTTCCGAATGTTCATCTCCCTGTAACGCCGAAGCCGCCAAACCGTCATCCCTCGCGCCTATCTTGAAACTCCCGTACTCGCCTTGGGAGACTCGAAATGGCCCAGCCCTACGAAGAACGCAACAGCGCCGTCAAAACCCGCCGTCAGCAGGAAGATCAGCGCCGCATGGAATTTCGCCGCGCCATTGAAGATCGCTGCGAACGCCGTCAGCTTCTGGCCGAGATTGGTGATTTTCCGGAAGATCTGGAACTCAACTACTGGCAGGCCGCCTCGACAGCTTCCCGTCGAAACGCTCAACCAGGCCGCTGATCTGTACCCGCTCGCTGCGCACGAACGCCAGGAAGGCGTGAGCCACCGGTGACAGGCGTTTCGCCTTGGCCTGCACCAGGCACCAACTGCGATACAGCGGCAACTCTTCAACCGGCAGCTCAATCAGTCCGCCGGTTGCCAGCTCAAGGTTCAGGGCATGGCGCGTCAACAGCGCCACGCCCAGACCCGCCAGCACACACTCGCGTTGAGCTTCGGCTGACGACACCTCCTGA
The DNA here is from genome assembly GCF_019145495.1 of Pseudomonas azerbaijanoccidentalis. GTDB lineage: Bacteria > Pseudomonadota > Gammaproteobacteria > Pseudomonadales > Pseudomonadaceae > Aquipseudomonas > Aquipseudomonas azerbaijanoccidentalis. Next base: position 641,718 of record NZ_JAHSTU010000004.1, read on the forward strand.
GTCTGGTTGAAGTGCACGCGCTTCTCTTTGAAGTACTCTTCACACGCCATGCGCGTCCCGGAGCCGGATTCGCGTAACAGCAGGGTGTAAGGTTCAAGGTCTTGCAAGCGCAATGGTCCCATGTGGCACAGCGGATGATCCGGTGGCGCCACGGCAACAATCGGGTTGTTGAGGAACGGCAAAAACTCCAGCCCCATGTCCTGCGGCACCATGGACATGATGACCAGATCGTCGCGGTTGTCCGAGAGACGTCGAATGACTTGGCCCCGGTTGACCACCGTCAATTGCAGGTTGACCTCGGGATGTTGGCGCTTGAACGCGGCAAACAGGTGCGGGACGAAGTACTTGGCACTGGATTCCACCGCCAGTTTCAGCTGACCCTGCAAAGAACCCTGCATGTCCGATAGCTGCATGTCGAGGTTTTCCAGGCGGCCAAAAATGTCCCGGCTGGCGCGTTGAAGTGCTTCGGCGGCTTCGGTCATGTAAAGTTTTTTGCCGACGTAATCGAACAAAGGCTGACCGATCAGCTCTTCAAGCTGACGAATCTGTAGGCTAACGGCCGGTTGTGTGAGCGACATTTCGTCGGCCGCGCGGCTGTAGGACCTCAGATCACACACTTCATTGAAAATCTGCAATTGACGCAATGTCATACGCATCAATGACTTACGCATTTTTTCGCACTCTGGCCGCGGGCTGATGCGTCAACTATAAGTCTTTACTTATGCATGACCCAATAATTATTCATTTTTGTTAATCCCTTGTGGGCGCTAGTGTGGACCTGCGACTAAATTGAAACATTTGGTCACGCGTCGACCTGGTCTAGCAGGTCGTGGGTACCACCGGCTCAAGGGAACCTCCAAGTGATAACAAAGATCCTGATCGCCAACCGTGGTGAGATTGCCGTACGAATCGTGCGTGCCTGCGCCGAAATGGGCATTCGCTCGGTCGCGATCTATTCCGATGCCGACCGTCATGCCTTGCACGTCAAGCGTGCGGATGAGGCCCACAGCATCGGTGCCGAACCGCTGGCCGGTTACCTGAACCCGCGCAAGCTGGTGAACCTGGCCGTGGAAACCGGTTGCGATGCGCTGCACCCCGGCTACGGTTTCCTTTCGGAAAACGCCGAACTGGCGGACATCTGTGCCGAGCGCGGTATCAAATTCATTGGTCCATCGGCAGAAGTGATTCGCCGCATGGGCGACAAGACCGAAGCCCGCCGCAGCATGATCAAGGCCGGCGTGCCGGTCACTCCAGGCACTGAAGGCAACGTCGCGGACATCGCTGAAGCTCTGACTGAAGGCGATCGCATCGGTTACCCGGTGATGCTCAAGGCCACTTCCGGTGGTGGCGGCCGCGGTATCCGCCGGTGCAACAGCCGCGAAGAACTCGAACAGGCGTTCCCTCGCGTGATTTCGGAAGCCACCAAGGCGTTTGGTTCGGCTGAAGTGTTCCTGGAAAAATGCATCGTCAATCCCAAGCACATCGAAGCGCAGATTCTTGGCGACAGCTTCGGCAATGTGGTGCACCTGTTCGAGCGTGACTGCTCGATCCAGCGTCGCAACCAGAAGCTGATTGAAATCGCCCCGAGCCCGCAACTGACCCCGGAACAGCGCGCTTACATCGGCGACCTGTCTGTGCGCGCAGCCAAGGCCGTGGGTTACGAGAACGCCGGTACCGTGGAGTTCCTGCTCGCCGAAGGCGAGGTGTACTTCATGGAGATGAACACCCGGGTGCAGGTGGAACACACCATCACCGAAGAAATCACCGGCATCGACATTGTCCGCGAGCAGATTCGCATCGCCTCGGGCCTGCCGCTTTCTGTGAAACAGGAAGACATCCACCACCGTGGTTTCGCCCTGCAATTTCGGATCAACGCCGAAGACCCTAAGAACAACTTCCTGCCGAGCTTTGGCAAGATCACTCGTTATTACGCACCCGGCGGTCCCGGCGTACGTACCGACACGGCGATCTACACCGGCTACACCATCCCGCCGTTCTACGACTCCATGTGCCTGAAACTGGTGGTGTGGGCGCTGACCTGGGAAGAGGCAATGGACCGTGGCTTGCGCGCCCTGGACGACATGCGTCTGCAAGGGGTCAAGACCACCGCCGCGTACTACCAGGAAATCCTGCGTAACCCGGAATTCCGTAGCGGCCAGTTCAACACCAGCTTCGTTGAAAGCCATCCTGAACTGACCAACTACTCGATCAAGCGCAAACCCGAAGAGCTGGCCCTGGCCATCGCCGCCGCCATCGCCGCCCACGCAGGCCTGTGAGGAATAGAACAATGAGCAAGAAGATTCATGTAACCGACACCATCCTGCGCGACGCTCACCAATCGCTGCTGGCGACCCGCATGCGCACCGAAGACATGCTGCCGATCTGCGACAAGCTCGACAAAGTCGGCTACTGGTCGCTGGAATGCTGGGGCGGCGCGACGTTCGACGCCTGTGTACGTTTCCTGAAAGAAGACCCGTGGGAGCGTCTGCGCCAACTGCGCGCGGCGCTGCCTAACACCCGTCTGCAAATGCTGTTGCGCGGCCAGAACCTGCTGGGCTACCGCCACTATAGCGACGACGTGGTCAAAGCGTTCGTTGCCAAGGCCGCGGTCAACGGTATCGACGTATTCCGCATCTTCGACGCCATGAACGACGTGCGTAACCTTCGTGTAGCCATCGAAGCGGTGAAAGCCGCCGGCAAGCACGCCCAGGGCACCATCGCCTACACCACCAGCCCGGTGCACACCATCGACGCGTTCGTGGCGCAAGCCAAGCAGATGGAAGCGATGGGCTGCGACTCGGTGGCGATCAAGGACATGGCCGGCCTGCTGACGCCGTACGCTACTGGCGAACTGGTCCGCGCGTTGAAGGCCGAGCAGTCGCTGCCAGTGTTTATCCACTCGCATGACACCGCAGGCCTGGCGACGATGTGCCAGCTCAAGGCGATCGAGAACGGTGCCGACCACATCGACACTGCGATTTCCAGCTTCGCCTCGGGCACCAGCCACCCGGGTACCGAGTCGATGGTTGCTGCGCTCAAGGGCACCGAGTTCGACACCGGCCTGAACCTGGAACTGCTGCAAGAGATCGGCCTGTACTTCTACGCCGTGCGCAAAAAGTACCACCAGTTCGAAAGCGAATTCACCGCTGTCGACACCCGTGTTCAAGTCAACCAGGTACCGGGCGGGATGATCTCCAACCTGGCTAACCAGTTGAAAGAGCAGGGCGCGCTCAACCGCATGAGTGAAGTGCTGGCTGAAATCCCGCGCGTTCGTGAAGACCTCGGCTTCCCGCCGCTGGTGACCCCGACTTCGCAGATCGTCGGCACCCAGGCGTTCTTCAACGTGCTGGCCGGTGAGCGTTACAAGACCATCACCAACGAAGTGAAGCTGTACCTGCAAGGCGGCTACGGCAAGGCGCCGGGTACCGTGAGCGAGAAACTGCGTCGCCAGGCCATTGGCAGCGAAGACGTGATCGACGTGCGTCCCGCCGACCTGCTCAAGCCGGAAATGGCCAAGCTGCGTGCCGACATCGGTGCATTGGCCAAGTCTGAAGAAGACGTGCTGACCTTTGCCATGTTCCCGGACATCGGTCGCAAGTTCCTCGAAGAGCGTGCAGCGGGCACCCTGACCCCTGAAGTGCTGCTGCCGATTCCTGAAGCCGGCGGCGTCGCCTCGGCGGGTGGCGAAGGCGTACCAACCGAATTCGTCATCGACGTTCACGGTGAAACTTACCGCGTCGACATCACCGGTGTGGGCGTCAAGGCTGAAGGCAAGCGTCACTTCTACCTGTCCATCGACGGCATGCCGGAAGAAGTGGTGTTCGAACCGCTCAACGAGTTCGTCGGCGGCGGCAGCAGCAAGCGCAAGCAAGCCACTGCACCGGGCCACGTCAGCACCACCATGCCTGGCAACATCGTCGACGTACTGGTCAAGGAAGGCGACACCGTCAAGGCGGGCCAGGCTGTGCTGATCACCGAAGCGATGAAGATGGAGACCGAAGTCCAGGCTGCCATCGCCGGTAAAGTCACCGCTATTCACGTGGCCAAGGGCGACCGCGTGAACCCGGGCGAAATTCTGATCGAGATCGAAGGTTGAGTTAACAGCCTCGATACAACGCTTTAAACCTCGGGGGGGCATGTGCTCCCCTTTTTTTTGACTGAAAATCCGCTCCGGATTGCACCACCTACCCTGTAGGAGCGAGCCTGCTCGCGATGACGGAGTGTCAGTTGATACCCATGCTTCCAGACACACCGCATTCGCTATCAGGCTAGCTTCCACAGGTTTTGTTTTGGGTCAGTGACTGATCAGAACGCTATCCGCCATTGCCCCGTCACGCCATAGCTGCGGCCATCACTGCCGGCTTCGCCATTGAGGCTGACGCCCAGGGTGTTGTTGGCCGATACCCGAAGATCCAGCCCGGCATCGACCAGCAGGCTGTCACGGTCCAGCGGCGCACCGTACACGGTGTAGTCGCGACCACCCGTCACTAGACGCTGGCGGGTGTAGCTGTAGAGTTCACCGTAGGTGTGCTTCCAGCCGGCGCTGAAACGCGGCGTCAGTTGCATGCCGTTATCCAGCCCATTGATCTGTGCCAGGCGCAGCCCGAAGGTGCTGCTCAGGTTCTCATCACTCTGCCCATGGACTTTGAGTGCGGCAGCACCACCCTTTTCTGTGTAGCTGTCGCGTTGGTAGCGTTGATAGCCAATGCTGGCGAACGGTTCGAAGCTGACGTTCGCGCGCCCCAGGTTGTAACCCGCTTCTGCGAAGGCTTGTTGAGTGCTGGCATCGTAACGACCTTGCGGACGGTCCTTGAAACCAGCGAAGGCGACTTCGCGTTTGTTGTCGCCATCGTGCTGGCTGTAGGTCGCGCCCAGTCGAAAGGCGAAAGGCCCACTCTGGCGCAAGGCATAAACGCCCAGGTGCCAGCTGTCGAGATTGCCGTCGAGTTCACGGCTGTCCATGCGCGTCGCGGATTGACCGCCGATCACGCCCAGATACCAATGCTCGCTGATGCCCCAGTCAGCGCCCATCACCAAGCCTTCCGTGGAGTATTTCAAGTCCTGAAAGTCGCGATCCAGTTTGCCGCCATGACCCAACGCTTGAACCCACACCCGACCGTTGCCTTTGCTCCCGGCCGCCAGGCGAGGGGCGTTGTTTTGATTGACGGAGTTTCCTGCACGGTCCAACTGGCGCATGGCCGAGAGCATGCTGGTGCTCACCGGGCTGACGCTGTTCAGCGTGGTTTTGGTGAGGTTGGCGTTGCTGTCGCCGGTCAGTAGCTCGATGGCCAACGGTGCGGTGGTTGTGGTGGTGCCGAGCAAGGCCTTGATGGCAGCGTTTGGGGTTTGGGCTGGACTCTGTTCTGTGAGAGCCGCTTCAGGTGCAACAAGGTTGTGAATGAATTCCTCGGTGTTTTGATCAACTGCAAACTTTTCGAGGGGCACTTCGTTGCGGGCATACGTCAGGCCGACTCGGTTCTCTTCGTAGTTCGCCTGTGCGCTCATGAATGCCAGGTTGCTTTCGACATGAGCGAATTCACCCTCAACTTTGCCCGCTTCAATGATGGTGTACTCGCTGGTCTGTGGAAAATCCTCGCCTGCGCCGACCACTTTCAACGTCGCATTTCCAAGTCTGGCAGTACCCTCCACCTTGATGGTTTCGCTCGAACCCTCCGAATGCACTTCATAGGACAGGACCGCTGTTTTGGCGAGGTCCATGTCGCCTTTGACCTGGGGTGCGCCTTGCGCTTGATTGACGAGCATGTGCCCCATGACGTTGAGGGCTCCCACCGTTCCGCGGCCACTGAAGGTCGCTTGTTCGTAGATATCGACACGGCCGTCGATGCTCCCCGAATTGCTCAGGCTCCCCTGTACCCATGCGTCGCCAGCGATACGCCCCTCATTGTTCAGCGCCGCTTTTGCACGAACCAGAGCACCCGTGCTGAAGTCACCGGAACCGGTCAGCGTCCACGCACCCTTCTTTACATCGAGTTGCTGGAACTGACGGCTTTCACCAAACGTTCCTCCTTTGGCGGCATCGAGTTGGAGGAGATTTTCGCCTGCGCCACCTTCCACGATCCCATTGAACGCTTGCGGGGTCAGTACCCTGACCACTTCATCGGTATCGCCGAGTTGAAGCTTGTCCCAGTCATCTATGTTTTTGATGGAGTGGGGCGTGGCCGTTTTAGCGAACGCGTCGATGTCTTTGACCAGCGCCTGAATGGTTTTGTGGGTGGGAGGGGCGGGTTCAGAAGCGGGCTCTTGAGCCTGTGCGAACTCTGTAAAAGCCAAGGCTACTGCAATCGCCAGGGCGAGGTGTTGTGGTCGGTATTTGTGTTGAACGGGCATCGATTTTGGCCTCTTTTGTCAGGAGGCCAAACTCTAAAAGAGGGCTGTAAGCGCCGATGTCAGCTGCTTCCGGCGCCATTGCAGGGGGTGTCGTCGGGTGATGCGGAATAAAATACAGCCGCACGCAGACGGCTGTATTTGTCGGTGTCGGCCAGACGCTTTTTCTTACGACATAACCGGACGGACACGGCTAGCCACGATCAGAAACTCATCTGCCACTGCCCGATCAGCCCGTGATTGCGGCTGTTGTTGCCGATTTCGCCGCTGTAGCCGATGCCCAGTGTGTGGCGTGCAGACAGGCCGACATCCAGCCCGGCTTCCAGTACCAGGCTGTCACGATCCAGCGAACTGCCATCGACACTGAACGCCGTACCGCCCACCACAAATGCCTGGCGGGTCGAGTTGCTGACGCTGCCATAGGTATGTTTCCAGCCGGCGGTCATGCGCGGGGTCAGGCTCATGCCATTGTCCAGACTGTTCAAGTGGGCCAGGCGCAGGCCGAAGGTGGTGCTGAAGTTGTCCTCGGTTTGGCTGTCCACTTGCAGGGCGGCGGCGCCGCCTTTTTCTTCGTAGCTGTCGCGGTGGTAGCGCTGGTAGCCCAGGCTTGCGAATGGCTCGGCACTGAGGCGCCCGCTGCCCATGGTGTAACCGAGTTCGGCGAACGCCTGTTGGCTGTCGGCGTCGTAGTCACCTTCAGGCCGGTCGCTGAAGCCGTTGAAGGCGACGGTCCGTTTGCTTTCGCCTTGGTGGCCGCTGTACGCCGCACCGAGGCGCAAAGCCAACGGACCGCTTTGGCGCAGGGCATACACACCGGCATGCCAGCTCTCGACATTGCCATCGACGCCGGTGGCATCCAGGTCGGTTTTTGAGTAACCGCCAAGCACACCGAAACGCCATTGCTCATCGAAGGCCCAATCGGCGCCGAGTACCGTGCCTTTGCTGCGTTGTTCCAGGCCGCTGCTGCCGTGTTCGCCATCGAGCTTGCCGTAGCCGCCAATGGCTTGCAGCCAGAGTCGGCCTTGGGCATTCGGGTCGTTGAGGTTGCGCGCTTCGCGGGGCACGCCATTCGCGGCCAGGACCGGGGTGTCGTGCTGGTCGAGGCCCACCAGCAGGCTGGTGCCACCGCCCATCTGATGCATGGCCGACAGCATGCTGCCACCGACCTGACTGCTGGCGCCGAGGGTCGCGCTGGTCAGGTTGGCATTGCTGGCGCCGCTCAGTTGTTCGATCGCAGCACCGGCCGTGGCGTTGGTGGTGTTGAGCAATGCGTTGTACAGCGCGTTGCCCTTGCCGAGGCTCGCCAGGCTGTTGGCGGCGCGGCCGCCGTTGCCGGTGGTGGCGAACTCATTGAAGGCGACATCGTTGCGGGTATAAGTCAGGTCGACCTGAGTCGGTGTGTAAGCCAGGGTAGGTGTCAGAAACGCGTAGTCGCTGGTGACCTTGCCGAAGGTGCCGTTCACGCTCTCTGCCTGCAATACGGTGTACTGGCTTTGCCACGGGTAGGTGCCGCTGCCGGGATTTACCGCCAGGGTCGCGCCATTGAGGTTGGCCGTGCCGCCGACCCTGATTGGTGCGCTGCTGCCATCGGCGTTGACGCCATAGGCTATCGTCGAGCCGCTGCCCATGGTCAGGTCGTGGGTGATGGTCGCGGTGCCGAAGTGAGTGCTCGTCTGCAAGGTGCCATTGACCAGCAAGTTGCCCACTGAGCCGCCGCCGGCATACACGCCACCGGCATCGACAGTCACGCTGCCGGCAATGCTGCCCTGATTGATCAGGGTCGCGCCATTGCGTATCGCGCCGCCGTCACTGAAGTCGCCGTTGCCGCTCAGGGTCCAGGCGCCTTGCTGAACCTCCAGCCATTCGAAGTTGCGGCTGCTGCCGAAGCTGCCACCCAACGCATCGTCCATTACCACGCGGTCGTAACCGCTGCCGCCATCGACAACGCCAATGAAGCGGCTGCCGTTGCGCAAGGTCAGGTTGTCGTTGCCGCCACCCAAGTCCAGCGCCAGGCCGTTGCTGCCGCTGAGGGTGCCGCCGTTGATGACGCTGTCAGCGAATTCGCCCACGAACTTCACGCCGAAGCCATCCAGGCCCTGGATTGTGCCGAAGTTTTCCAGCGTGGTCGCCGCCAGCCCCGGCCCTCCGCTGCCGTCGTCGACCAGGATCGCGCTGTTGGCGCCGCTGATCATCGCGCCTTGGGCGTTCAGCACATAGCCGCCACCGAGCGCGATACCTTCGCTGCCGTTGGCGAAGCCGTTCTTGTCCACGCCCCCGGCACCGACGCCTTGAATGGTGCCGTAGTTTTCGATGTGGGCGATTTTGTCGATGTCTACGCCATCACCGTCGCCATTGGGTTGCAACCCGGAATACGCGCCAGTGATGGTGCCGTGGTTGATCACGGTGCCGTCGCCGTCGGAACCAAAACCGGAGCCGTTGCGCCCGGTGATTTGCCCATAGTTGGTAACGGTCGCACCCAGATCGGTGGTGATGCCGTGGCGTCCACCGGAAATGGTGCCGTAGTTGGTCACGGTCACGCCGGTAGCTGAATCGATGTCGATGCCATCGAACTTCTGGTCGGCGTTGTTCGAGTCGCCGGTGGAAATCTCGCCATGGTTGATGATGGTCGCATTGGCGCCGGTCTTCATGCCGTCGCTGGCGTCGCCACGGATCAGCCCGCCCGCGCGGTTGATGATCGTGGTCGTGGCCCCGGCACTGCGCAGTGCGTCCAGATCAAGGGCTTGGCCGGTGGTGGAGCGGATGATGCCGCTGTTATCGATCAACAGGCTGCCGCTGACGACGTTGCTGTCGATGCGCAACGCGTCGTTGAAGCCCAGAATCTGCCCGCCAGCGCGGTTGTAAATGCTGTAGTTGCGCGCCTGGGTCAGGTCGCCGCTGCTGTCGATTGCCCGGCCACCGGTCGAAACGATCTGCCCCGCGTTATCAATCACCACGCCAGCCCCGACCGTACCGTCCTTGAGGGTGACAGCCTTGCCGGCATTGGTAATGCTGCCCGGCGCCGAGATCGTCAGGGTGTCGGCCCCGCCCAAAGTTTGCGCGGTAGTGGTGGCTGTGTCGATCTGCACCGTTTTATACGGAGCGGCACCGGCCCCTGTGCTGATCAACAGGGAAATGATGAGCGCCAAACGCTGGGGCGAGAAGGGCATGGTTGGACGGCCTTTTTGTTATAAGCGGGGCGTCCTGTATAGCGGAGGGTTTTTACAGATTGATGTATTCGCCATTTGTTTGAAGAGCAAAAGATCGCAGCCTTCGGCAGCTCCTACAGGGTGTACACCGAAGGCTGCGATCTTTTGATTTTTAGCTACGGCACTCGGCAAGCGACTTCACCTGCCCCGAAGCCGTCTGGTTTTCATCGCTCAACCATTGCTCGAAGCCCGCCCCAATCGCTGGCCATTCCGAGTCCAGGATCGAGTACCACGCGGTGTCGCGGTTCTGGCCCTTGACCACCATGTGCTGACGGAAAATGCCTTCGAAGCTGAAGCCCAGGCGCTCGGCCGCATACTTGGAGCGAGCGTTGCCGTTGTTGCATTTCCACTCCAGGCGGCGGTAGCCCAGGGCGAACGCTTCCTTGGCCAGCAGGTAAACGGCCTCGGTACTTTTCGGTGAGCGCTGCATTGGCGCGCCGAAGGTGACGTGGCCGATTTCGATGCGACCCTGGGCAGGGACAATCGACATCAGGCTGAGGATGCCTTGCACTTCGCCGCTGGCGCGATCGATCACGCTGAAGAAGTAGGGGTCGCTGGCGGCGGCGTGGTTGTTCAGCCAGTCGTTGAAAATACTGCGCTCGGGGAAGGGGCCGTAAGGCAGATAGTCCCAGAGTTTCGGGTCGGCATCGGGGCCTTGCAGCGCCTTGAACAACTCATCTGCGTGGCGTGCCGGGTCGAGTCTTTCCAGGCGGATGAAACGCCCTTCGAGCAGTGTTGTCGTGGGGGGCGGGACGCCTTTCCAGTCCGTGAGTGAAGTCGACATGTTGTTCTCCTTGAACCTTAAATGGCTTTGCGAAACTGGATGAAACCAGGGCGTTCGGCGATGCGCTCGTAGAGCTGGATCGCGGTGGCGTTGGTTTCGTGGGTCAGCCAATGCACCTTGTTGCAGCCGTCGGCCTTGGCCGTGGTGTAGACGAATTCGATCAACTGCCGGCCAACACCGGTGCCGCGAGTTTCCGGCGCTACCAACAAGTCTTGCAGGTAGCAGGAATTTTCAATGGCCCAGTTCGAACGATGGTAAATGAAATGCACCATGCCCACCGCTTTACCGTCGACCCAGGCGAGGGCGGCGTGGGTCGGTTCGTTCGGGTCGAGCATGCGCTGCCAGGAGCTTTGAGTGACGGCCTCCGGCAATTCGGTTTTGTAAAAGCGCAGGTAGGCTTGCCACAACGGCAGCCAAGCGGCGTGGTCGTCAGCGCGGACCTGGCGGATGTCGATCTGGCTCATGTTCATTCCTTGGGCATCAATTGGGCGAGGGTTTGGTCGTTGACGTCGGGGCTGGCGGCCAGGCCTTCGCGGACGCCGGCGATATCGGCCGCGCTGCGGTTTTGGCTGAGCTTGCGCTTGCCTTCCAGGCGGTCGATGGGAATGGCAAAACCGACGATAGCCTTGAGCATGCCGTCGATGTAATCGGCGGGGGCATCGGCCACTGACCATGGTTGAGCGCGGCCCGCTTCATGGCGATCAGTGAGGGTGCTGACGATGTCGAGCAGTCGCCCGCCATCACTGAAGGTTTCGGCCCGACCATAGGCATGTACAGCGACGTAGTTCCAGGTGGGCACGACTTTGCCGTGCTCGGCCTTGCTCGGATAGAAGCCGGGGCTGACGTAGGCGTCGGCACCGGAAAAAATCAGCAAGGCTTCGGCACCGTCGCGCAGGTCTTTCCACTGGGGATTGGCTTTGGCCAAATGCCCGTACAACGTGCCGTTCGAACCTTGCTCGCAATGCAGCAGCACCGGCACATGACTGGCTTGCAGACCGCTTTCGCCGTGGGTCACCAAAATGGCCAGACGGGAAGCGAGGATCAGTTCATGCAGTTGGGACAAATCATCGATGGCAAAAGCGCGCGGCGTGTACATGGAGATATTTTCCTTGGCGAATGCTTGCATCCTAGGCAGGCTATTGGTCTGTTGTAAGAGCCATTAATGACCAATTTCATGGGTCCATTGCGATGACAAGCGAACCACTGTCCCTGACCTTCAACCCGGCGGGTATCGAACTCGATCGTCGCCAAGGGCTGAGCCGCCAGCTGTACCAGGCGTTGCGCGCGCGCGTGTTGGACGGGCGATTGGCCAGCGGAACGCGTTTGCCGGCCAGCCGTGACCTGGCAGCCGCGTTGGCGATTTCCCGTAACAGCGTGGTCCGTGCCTATGATCAGTTGTACGCCGAAGGGTTTATCGAAGGGCGGGTGGGTGACGGGACTTATGTCGCGCAATTGCCTCAGACAAGCGTGCCGACGAAAAAACTATCCACAAAAATATCCACAGGCTTTTCAACAGGGTTACCCACAGCCTTATCCACAAATTGGCTCGATTTACCTGTGGATCCATCCAGCAAAGTTATCCACAACGATCCGTTGACGCGGGTCAAAAACAACCATCTGGCCAGTCCACCGAGCGGTCCGCCGCGAGCATTTCGCGTCGGTGTTCCGGCGTTCGATCTGTTTCCATTCGAGGTCTGGGCCAAGCTGAATGCGGCTTTCTGGCGCAAGCCGGATTTTCAACAACTGTGCTACGGCGATCCGGCAGGCGATGCTCGCTTGCGCGGGATGATCGCCGCGTATTTGCGCAGTTCCCGTGGCATGCAGTGCTCTGCTGAACAAATTCTGATCACCAGTGGTGCGCAGCAGGGGATTAGCCTTTGTGCACAGTTGCTGGTGGAGCCCGGCGACGGGGTGGCGATTGAAAATCCGGGGTATCGGGCGGCCGGTCATGCCTTCGCCGTGGCGGGGGCGCGACTGCACGGTGTGACGGTGGACAGTGAGGGCATCAATTGCAGTGAGCTGGCGCGGCTTGATAATTGTCGGCTGACCTACGTGACGCCGTCGCACCAGTATCCCACCGGCGTGGTGATGAGCCTGGCACGCCGCCTTGAGCTGCTGGCTTGGGCGGAGCGCACCCAGGGCTGGATCGTCGAGGATGATTACGATGGCGAGTACCGTTACAGCGGTGCACCACTGGCGCCTTTGGCAGCGCTCGATCGTCACGGGCGAGTGCTGTATGTCGGCACGTTCGGCAAAGTCGCTTTTCCAGCGTTGCGACTCGGTTATCTGGTGTTGCCGCCGGGGCTGGTACAACCCTTTTCGCAGCGACGTGCGGTGGACGTGCGGCATTCCGAAGTCAGTACCCAGGCGGTAATGGCCGAGTTCATGGCCGCCGGGCATTTCCAGCGGCACATCCGGCGCATGCGGCGTGCAGCGCTGAGTCGGCGAAATACTTTGCTCAATGCTTGGCCGCTGACTATTTCTGGTGTCGGCAAGCTGCCCATCGTCACCGCAGGCTTGCACATGACCGTGCCCGTTGACAGCGTGGCCCGTGAACGCGAGTTGATCGAGTTGGCCAGCCGCGTCGATGTCGAGGTCAATGGCTTGAGCAGCTACTGGCTGCCGGAGTCCACAACCCCGATGGACCAACGCGCCGGGCTGGTGCTGGGCTTTGCCGCGGTGCCCGAAACAGATATCGAGGCGGCGCTGCAACGGTTAAGGGCCGTGTGGCATGCGGGTTGAAGCGCGCGCAGTGGCAGTCCGCGCGCGGATGGTAATCAGGCTTGCGGTTCGAGATTGAAGAACAGTGCCGGATCGGTGATGCGCCGCAACACATAATCAATCGGAGCGAGCGTAGTGAGAGCCTGGCGGCGTTCGGCCGTGAATTGCTCCAGACGTTTATCGGCGATCTTCAGGTGTGCAGCGGTGAATGACTCCACCGGAGCTCCGAGCGAATCGTAGTGAAAGTGCGCCAGCCATAGCGGCCGATCACGGTCGGTCTTGTCGAGAATCTGGTATTCCTGAAAGTAGTCTTGCCTTTTCCTGGTTCTGATCCGGCCTTGATCGTTCCTGATGATCCGCACTTGATCATTGACCAGCAACCATTGCAGATAAGCTTGCCGGGGCTGGCGCTCCTTGAGCAGGCTAGCCCTGATACTGACACCTTGAGCGCGTAACCCGGTGGCGGCATCGTTGAGCTCGGAGCTCAGAGTGCCCACAGGAAGGGGCGTCCCGCCGGCCGCACGCATACGCGCCATGACCTGGTCGACATTGATCGCTGTTTGTTCCAGGTGTCTGGCATGTTGATCGAACAGGTCTTGCATGTCAGCCGGTATACGGTTCGGTTTGAAGGCATCTTTACGTGTTTTTGCGATGAAGCCTTCTACGTTCTCATTCAGGGTCAACGCATTGGCAATGGTGTCGATGTCCTCCAACACTTGATTGGCAGTAGGGCGCGACATCACCGGGAGCATCTGCTCAAGTGCCGTCTCTTCAGGCGTCGACGTTTTGGTAGGCACCGGATCTCTAGGGCGACTCTTGGTGACTTTGACTGTTGAGCGTGAAGGGCCGGCAACTGCGGGTTTTGGCGGCTCAGGCGTGGGAATGCTCGCGTTTTCGGGTAGCAGCAGGGACAGTTGTTCCTGAGCCATCTGCCGGAACTCGCCGATCAAGCCGCGAACCCGTTTAAGTTCGGTCGATGCCACGTTGTCGGGGTATTCGCCTGAAAGATCTTCGAGACGCTGATCCGTGTCGGCATAGACATCGATCAGCCTGCTCAGGATTTCGATACGCGCCGCAACATCCTCATGGCTGTTCAGGCTTTTGATCATGGCGGCCTGGCGGTGGGTGGCGGTCGCCGCTTCGATGATTAACAAACCCACTGTTTCGCGCGCCGGATTGGCATGTGTGTCGTCGGTGCCACGCAGGCACAGCTCATGAGACATGCCGATTTCATTGGATTTCAAGTCCCATTCGTTGAACGCCGGGAGCAAATCGCGCAAGCGTTGCGCGCTGACCATGCCTGCACTCCCCAAGGCATCCAGCGGTTTCATGGAGGTCTGTGACAGTTGCAGGCGGGAAATCATGTCCTGGCTTAACGCGAATACTTCCTTGACTCCTTTGATGTGAGTTTGCAGTGCGGCATTCGTTTCAATGAGGGTATTACCGGCGAGTTGTTGAGTGAGTTTTGCGTAGTTGTTGCGCTTGAGCAGGAACCATACGCTGAGGTTCTTGTGCAATTTGGTAGTCATGAGCCTAAGGTCATCGAAATAGCCTTCGCTCCCACCCTTGAGACGCCACTGCTGCAAGTTTTTCAGGGCCTGTTCGTACGCTCCAATCAACGATTCCACTTGAACAAGATAACGCTGGGTCGCTGATTCGAGTGCCGCCCCGGTGGCCCCAAACATTTCTACATGGGCTTTTTTCAGGGCCTCTTCCCCCGTTGTTTCCTGAAGCTTGAAGGTCGCCAGAAGCGCGGCAAGCTGATTTTTTTCCTGCTCCTTCTCCCTGCGTTGTGCTTTGAGTTGACTGCGCAGGCTTTGGCCGCCTGCACCACCACGCAAACGCAATCGAGTGTCCACGACCCATTGCCCTCGTTTGTTATGGGTCAGCAGTGGGCCGGTTTTGGAGGGTGTATTCGGGTAAACGATCTGGATTTGCTCGTCGTCGTTTTCCGTCACCCGATACCAGTGTTCGCCGACGGCGGCGTAGGTCTTGCCATCCAGACGATAAAGTGACGCCGTATCACGCACGAGGGTTTCCAGAGTCGCGGCCTTCAGATCGATTGCCGGTACTGTCAGACTCTGTAGAAACTCAGCCAGTGCGGTGGCCGACCGATGGGGCACGGAGCCGTTAGCTTCAAGCGAGGAGTAATGACTGGACGGCAACTCACCGGTCAACGGGGTGGGCAAAAGTGTCACGGCAGGCGTCGCAGGTTTGACGGGTGTGCCCACCGGCGCGACCGGCACGCTGTCGACGCCTCGTTCCGTCTGGCGTGAACCGGTTTTGCGTCGAACAGCGGCATGGTGAGCGAGGAGGATGCCCAGGGTCAGCAGCAAGTCTCCGGTCGAGCTCCACTCGGTGAGCTTGTCGCCGCGCTTGTGGGCGTCCTCGGCCTGCTCGACTTCATTGATGCTTTGCCAGACCCAGACGGCGGCACCGGCCGGCCCGCTGAGAAAGTTCGCAGCGACGTTGAACAACGCCCAACCGCTGTCACGCAGCAAAGCCCAGCGACGTTCTGCGTTGGACTGAGCTTGGCGGTCGGCAAGTTCAGCCATGGCCTGGGCATGGGTCTTGAACAAGGTTTTGAAAATATCACCGCTGAGCTCTTTTGCCGAAAGCTTGACCGGGCCAGCCCAGTTCACGGACGTCCAGGGTTCGGACAGCAACTGCGCACCCAGCCATGGACTGGGAAGCCCAATGGGGAAGGTGTATTGCGCATATTTGAAACTGCTGGCCGAGTCCGGTAGCCATGCCAGTACCGAGTCTCTCAACGCACCTGGTTGATGCAAGGCGTATAGCAGGTTTTGCGGGGACGCAAATTGCAGTAGTGGATGTTCCTCAAGCGGGCGATACAGCAAGCAGGGCCTGGCGCGCGGCTCGCGTGGACCGATGATAAACATGTTCGTCACGGTGGCGCCGTCGGTGTTCCCGGAATGCACGAACGTCAGGGGGCGTATCACCACGGGTTGCGGATGAGCGGGTGTCGGGTTGAGCCATTCGCGAACATAGTGATAGCCCAGCTCATCAATGCCACCGCGTCGACGGATCTTGCACTCCAGCGCAATCAGCGGCAGCAAGGCACGCAGTTGGCTGATGTAGAAATGCTCTTGCAAGGGAGCCTGTTGCGCATCATCGATCAGTTTTTCCTTGATCAACTGTGGGTACACCTTGCCGATATCGACCTTGCTCGCCGTCTGCGTCAGATAGGCTACGTCAAGCCAGTCCGGGACCGTTTGGGGCGGATTGAAGCGAATGCTGGCCTGATAAGGTGCCGCGTTCTGCAAGGCATATTCGCCGAGGTTTTCGGTGTGCGTGTCGAGGGGGTTTGGCAGTGTCAGACCACCGGATTCGAAACTGTTGGTGATCGCGATCTCAAGTGTGTCCAGCGGCAGTTCGCTGGCGGATGGCTTGTCGACGAGGATTGCGTCGCGCATGCGCTTTTGGGCGAAGGTATCAATGGGCTGTATCTGGAACAGTTTTTTATCGGCTTGCTTGTACAATTTGCCCAGTGCGCTGACGGAGCGGCTGTATTGATCCAGGTCTGCGGCCGAGGCGCCGATCAGCCAGTCGGGTATTGCGTCATCCAGGCCAATGAGTGTTGTTTTTTCTTTTTCGGTGGTGTGTGCCGGGAGGGCGGGAGGTTCAACGCCGGCCTGCGGATTGTCGGTGACGCCTGCGGAAGTGATCGCCGCGAGCGTATCGAGTTGGGTCGCGATCAAGGCCCACGCCATGTGGTCGAAAAAATTACCTTCGGGCTCGAACAGCCGCCACTTCAGACTCTTTGCGGCCGAGGGCATCTGGATGCGGGCAGGCAGAGAAGCACCCAACAGTTCGAGGGAGTCGAACGACTCGTAACCGTCCTCTACGGTGTACATCATCACCCGCTCGAGCTGTTCAGGATGCCCTGTGATGACGGCCGCGCCGCCAAGCAGCAGGTGTCGGGTGTCGCCCTTGGTATCGACAAAATCTATGTCGATCAGGCTGACCTTGAGTGTCGAAAGCGATGGGTCGTGTTTGAGTCTGTCCTGTTTGTCGGGATGAAGCGAGACGGCCCGGGCGAGACGACACTGCCCGGCATCCCAGCCAGGAACAATCTGTACATCGAGGGTTTTACGCAAGGCGCCGGACAGCTCTTGCCAGCGGGGTGCGTGTTTGCCGGTGTTGTTCCAGAAGGCTAATTGGCGTTCTTCGAAAGCGACAAACAGCAGGGGCGTGTAGTCATTGAGCAGGTCGGCGATGGTTTCGATGCTGAGATCCATGTGCACCACGGATCTGGCGTGTGGGTCCAGTGTCAGGAAGTGCTCGCCTTCGAGGAAATTGGCGTGGGTTGAGGTAAAGAACTGACGCACCAACGCTTGGGTCAGCGACTCGAAGTGCGTGGTCATGGCCACCAGCGTGCCGTCGACGAATCGCCATCGTGGCGTACCGATCATCGTATGGTCGGGGTCGATATCCTGTTCGGGAAACTGCGTCTTCAAGGCCTTGCGCAGCATTTGCGCGGCCACCTCATTGACCGTTGGCCCTTGGCTCGTTTGATGGACGACCAGGCTCTTTTTCAGGAGTACGGGTGTTTGGGTGGACTCTGTGTGTTCGGTCATCGTCATTTTCCTTTTTGACGTTTCGGTATTACGAGAAGAACAGCGTGCGCGCCAGTTGCGGGCTGATCTCGCTGCGATAGATGGCAATCACTTGTGGGTTGGTGGTGGCCGAGCGCATGTCGAATGCACCCGCCAACAGTCGTTGATCGCGAAGTTTCAGGTGGGCGGCGGTGAAGGCGTCGGCCGGCGCATCCAGGCTCGAATAATGGAAATGCGCATACCACAGCACTTGCTGGTTTTGGCGCTCGCGAATTTCATACTCCTGCATGAAATCCTTGCGCGGACCCTTGAGTCGGCGTCGATCACCGACGGGCACAATGTCGACTTCATTTTTGCTTCGCAACCACTGCACGCGCGCGGCCGTGGGGGGTTGTTGCTTGGTCATATCGATGCGTATTCGTTGTCCTTCGGCGTAGAGTCGATCACGGGCCTTGGTCAATTCCGCAGCCAGCTGTGTGGCGGCAACATCCGGTTCGGCGGTGCTGTTAGTGTTGATTTGGGACTGCTCCAGGGTCCTGGCGCTATGGTTCAAATGGTCGGCTTGTTGCTGGCACAACTCCTCGATTTCCACCGGGATACGGCCGGGCTTCTTTGCGCTGATTTCGGTTTGCCGGATAAAATTTTCCAGGCCATCGAGCAGAGTCCGGCCATGGGTCATTTGCGCGTCGAGTGTCGGTGCTGGAGCCGTAGGCCCGCGACGTTTGGCCGGTACTCGCTCGAGCCAGACTCCGGGTGTTTTTTCGTGAAAGGTGGCGATGACTTTGCCGGTCACAGGAGCATGCACATCAAGCAGTATTGGCTCACCCGGAGCCGAAGGACGGACTTCGCCAACCACCGTGCCATTGAAGCGTGTGTTCACGACGCGTTTGCGCGGAGCCAGTGCTGGGCGGGAAGGTCCAGGGCGCGGTTCTTTGGGAGGCTCCTCCCGCAGCAATTGCACCAGATGACTCTCGGTGTCTTGCTGGAATTCGCTAACCCGTTTGCGTAAGTGCTTGAGCGGTGTTTCTTGTATGGCGTCCTTGTGGTTGGCGGCGAAATCCGCGAAGGATTGGTCGATGGCCACGAACTGTTCCAGCATGCCACTCAGGCCTTCGATGCGTTCACTGGCCGCCCAACTGCTCTCCTTCAGCATCAGCTCTTGCGAGGTCTGGATGACCAGATTGGTGGTGTCGAGCAGACGTAAGAATTCCGTTCGGGCTTCGTTCAGCGCAATGCTTTCTCCTTCTTTGAGGCACACCTCGCGGGCCAGCGAAACCTGAAGCGCCTTGAGGTCGTTCAAGCTGTAAGCCGGCAGTTTCGCTTTGTAGGTGCTGACGATTTCGGCAGCGCTTTTACCCAGTCGACTCAACTCGAGAAAGCGTGATTGAGCAAACTCGACTTTGCCGATCATGCCCTCACTCAGGTCGATCATTTTTTGATAAGTCGCACGGTCACCACTCCCGCCTGACGTTTCTTCAGCATCCAGCAGCGTGAATGTTTCTCGCAGGGCCTGGGTGAAGGCCGGACTTTTTTCATCAAGCCACGTCTGGTTGAAAAAAAGCTGGGTGCCGAGCATCTCGACCATGTCGGTGCGGAAACCGGGAACCGTTTCGAGCAGGTTCAGCGATTTCAGTTGTTCAATGGGGGCGGCATATTGGTCGGTGTGTTGGTCGAGTTTTTCGAGAAACTGCTGTTGAACGCTTGGCCGCGTCTCGTCGCTGGCGGCTTTCATCTGGGCGTGGGCATCCATCAGTTGTTGGCGAGCGCTTTCACGCTCGTCACTGAATTGGGCCAACTTTTTTTTGAGTTCGGTGATGCGCTGTCGATTTTTTAACTGCAACGCCTTGCGCCGACTCGACAAGCCGCCACCTCGTAGACGCAGGCGAGTATCGACAAACCATTCGCCCCGCTGATTGTTGATCAATGCAGGACCTTCCCGCGGGGGTTGCTGGCGTGAGTCAACAATCGACACTTCGCCGGTTTCCTCAACTCTTACTTCGAACCATCGCGCACCGACCGGGGCGTAGTACTTCGCTCCGTCTCGATGGAGATTGCGATAGATACCGCTGGCGCTGTCCGGTGGCGTGAGTACCGCGGGCTTGGTGATTTTGAAACGATCCAGGGTTTTCTCCAGGCTTAGGGCGGTGCCTGTCAGTACTGAAATTTGATGTTGTGAAGAGGTTGGCTCGGCAACGGTATCGGGTAACTGAACAACCACAACCGGTGGAGATACCGGTTTTTTCTCAACGACTGTCACAGCTTGTGACGAAGGTTTCTCTTCGATTCTGCGCGCGGTCGCATGGCGCGTGCTGGCGTGATGAGCGAGCACCATGGCCAGGGTCAGCAGCAGGTCGGTCATCGCCGTTTTCTGTTGTTGTGCGTCACCGCTCTCACCGGCGTCCACCGTTTGTTGCAAGTCATCCAGCACCTGCCAGATCCAGGCGGCTGTGCCGACTGTTCGGCCGAGAAAAGGCAGCGCTGCGTTCAATATCATCCACGCTGCTTGTTTGAAGGTTGCCCAGCGATTTTGCGCGTTGGACACCGATTGCTTTTGCGCCAGTTCGATCAAGGCTTTGACGTTGGCCTTGAACAGGCTGGCCAGATAATCGGTGGCGACGACACCGGTCCCCAGAGAAAGCGTGCCCGCCATTTGCAGCGGGGTCAGAGGATCGGCCAGCAGTTGCGAAAGCGACCACACTGAAGGCCGGTCGCCGGTGAACACGTAGTTCGTGTAGTTGGCGCGTACACCATCCGGTAACCAGGCCAGCACCGATTGACGTAATGCCGGGGTGTGCTTGATGGCATAAATCAGGTTGGCCGGCGTCGGGTATTGGCTCAATGGTTGATCGAGCAGTGGTCGGTAAAGCAGGCAAGGGCCTTTGTCCATTTGCCGGGGACCGATCACGAACATGTTGGCCACTTCGTCTGCAGTTGCATTCAGACGCCAGCCCGGATTGAACGCCAGCGGGCGAATGACAATTTCCTGGCCATCCACCCAGCGATTGGCATCCAGTACCTGCACGACAGCCGCCACGTAACGGTAACCGCGTTCATCGATCCCGTTCTGTGCGCGAATCTTCTGCTGCAAAGCCAGCAGCGGCAGTTCGACGCGCAGGTGACTGGTGAACAGGTTCTGGCGCCGCAAGCTTTCAAGGGGGTCGTCGAGCAGCTTGCTTTTGATCAGCGTCGGATAGGTTTTGCCGATATCGACGCGGGTGATCAACGTTTCCAGGTAGTCCACCGTCAACCATCCTGGCAGCGTGGCGGCGCTGGTGCTGCTTACGGTTTTGTTGCCCAGTGGCAAGGCAATCAGGTTTTGCAGGGCCAGGTCGACCAGGCTCAGTGTGGTGCGCTCGGGCTCTACCAGCGGTACGAAAGCGCCCCAGACCACCAGGCTATCGACCACGATTTCGATGTCCGCCAGATTCAGTTTTGAGGCATCGGCGTGGTCTTTGAGCATGGCTGCGCTCAGTTGATCCAGGACGAACTCGCGGATGGGTTTGATCCCATCTTGAAACGACTGACCGGCATTCTGATTTTGCACCTGCGCCAGATCCATCAGGTGCCGGCTGTACGCGGTGAGGTCGCTGGAAGAGGCGTTGTCCATCCAGTCCGGTAATGTTTGCTCGACCTGATTGAATCGAGAGGGCTTTTGTTTGTCCGTTGGATCGAGCTCGTTCGTTGAGCGGCTGATGTGCGGCGCCAGGTCAGGGTTCACCGCGGTGCTGTCGTTCGCCAGGGCGCCAATCGAGTCCGCTTGCAGGGCAATCAGGTTGCACGCCAGATGGTCGAAGTAATTACCCTGCGGTTCGATCAGGCGCCATTGCAGGGTGTTGCCGGTAGTCTGGCCGTTGGTGTAAGACAGCAACGAATCACCCAACTCCTGCATCGAGTCGTAGGCTTGAAAGCCGCGGGTGATGGTGTGAGTAATGATGAGGCTACGAGTGCCTTGGGTTCCGATCAGGACTGCCATGTCGAGGATGTTGAGGTGAGTTGAGACGCCGTCGCTCAAACTGTCGAGATCGATCAGGCATGCCCGCGATTGATAGGTATCGTGAGCCGCGCGTTTGCTTTTGTCCGGGTAAGCAAACAGGTTACGCGCCATGGCGTAGCGGTCGGTGTCCCAGTTCGTGTCTGTTTCGATGCTCCACAGTTCACGTAGCGATTTGGATAAACCTTTCCAGCGTGGCTCGGACGCCCGAGTGTACTGGTTCCAGTACTCGACCTGTTGCTCTTGAAACGCGACGAACAGCAGCGGCGCCAACTCGTTGAGAAGCTGTCCGATGACATTGATGCTGACGGGCAATTGCACTGGAATGGGCACCAGCGGTTGCAGCGTGAGGTAATGCTCGCCGTCGAGGTAGACCACCGGCGTAGCCGCTACTCCATGGCGTACCAGCGCGTCGGTCAACGATTCAAAGTGGCGGGGACCGGGATCAACCTGCTGTTCATGAACGGCCCAGGTCGGGGTCACCACCATGGCCAGACGTGGGTCGATGTGCAGATTCGGGTAAAGCGTTTTAAGGGCCGGTTGCAAGGCATGGGTGGCGACTTCCCTGATTGAGGGTCCGGCCACCAATTGCGTCAGCAAGGCGTCTTGATCGGCTGGCAGGTCGGGGATGGAAGACGGGGTAGAAGTATCGGGCATGGGTCACATCCTTTTTTGGGGGCAGTCACCGTTGAATGAGTGGTGAGCAGTCCCCTGCAAGTTAGTGACGGGCGGGACAGCGTTGGCGGTAAATAAATATGGCGGGCAAAAAAAAGACCTGCGTAAAACGCAGGTCTTGTTGATGACGTTACGACGCGGTTATCAGGTGCCGGACTTGATCTTGGTCCAGGCCCGGGTCCGTGCGCGTTCGGCATCGCGCGGCAGCGGTTGCAGGGTGTAGAGCGTGCCCATTGCCGCGTCGGTCGGATACAGGTTGGGGTTGTTGCGGATCGCCGGGTCGACCAGTTCCGTGGCGTCCTTGTTCGGGTTCGGATACCCCACGAAGTCACTGACCGGCGCAATCACCTGAGGCTGCAGCAGGTAGTTGATGAAGGTGTAGGCGTCTTCGGTGTTTTTCGCTCCCTTGGGAATCGCCAGCATGTCGAACCAGATCGGCGCGCCTTCTTTCGGCAAGCGCATGTCGACGACCACACCGTTCTTGGCTTCCTTGGCACGGTTGGCGGCTTGCGAGAAGCTGCCGGAATAACCGACGGCCACGCAAATGTCACCGTTGGCGATGTCGGCCATGTACTTGGACGAGTGGAAGTAGGTCACGTACGGACGGATTTTCATCAGCAGCGCTTCAGCCTTGGCGTAGTCCGCCGGCTTCTTGCTGTTGGGGTCCAGGCCGAGGTGTTGCAGGGCCAGGGGCAAAATCTCCGACGGCGAGTCGAGCAGGGCGACACCGCACTGCTTGAGCTTGCTGATGTTCTCTTCCTTGAAAATCAGGTCCCAACTGTCCACCGGGGCGTCGGCGCCCAGGGCAGCCTTGACCTTGTCCGGGTTGAAGCCGATCAGGATGGTCCCGTACATGTACGGCACGGCAAATTTGTTGCCCGGGTCGTTGGCTTCGATCAGCTTCATCAGCTTGGGATCGAGGTGGTTCCAGTTCGGCAGTTTGCTGCGATCCAGCGGCTGGAATACGCCGGCTTCAATCTGCTTGGCGAGGAACACGTTGGACGGTACCACCACGTCATAGCCGGAGTTGCCGGTCAGCAGTTTGGCCTCCAGCGCTTCGTTGGTGTCGAAGATGTCGTAGATCAGTTTGGTCTGGGTGTTCTGCGCCTTGAAATCTTCCAAAGCCTTGGGGGTGATGTAGTCGAACCAGTTGTAGACGCGCAACGTTCGTTCTTCGGCGTGCGCCGCGCCGCTGAGCACTGTGGCGCACAGCGCTGGAACCATAAGGCGCTTAAGACTTTTCATGCTTGTACTTCCTCATTAAGCGCTTTCAAAACCTTCGAGAACGTTCACGGCATTGATACCGATTTCTTCGACCGCGTAGCCGCCTTCCATCACGAACAACGTAGGCACGCCGAGGCCGGCAATGCGCTTGCCCATGGCCAGGTAATCCGGGCTGTCGAGCTTGAATTGCGAGATCGGGTCGTCTTTGAATGTGTCGACGCCCAGGGAAACCACAACGATGTCGGCACCGTAGTTTTCGATCTCTTTGCAGGCTTGTTCCAGTGCGGCACTCCAGGTGTCCCAGCCTGAACCGGCGGCCAGTGGATAGTTGAAGTTGAAGCCTTCTCCAGCACCTTCGCCCAGTTCATCTTCGTAGCCGAGGAAGAACGGGAACTCGGCTTCCGGGTGACCGTGGATCGAGGTGAACAGCACGTCGCTGCGCTCGTAGAAAATCGATTGGGTGCCGTTGCCGTGGTGGTAATCGACATCGAGGATCGCGACCTTTTTATGGCCTTGATCAAGGAAGGCTTGAGCGGCAATGGCGGCGTTGTTGAGGTAGCAATAACCGCCCATCAAATCGCCGGCAGCGTGGTGTCCCGGTGGGCGGCACAGGGCGAAGGCCGCACGGGCGCCGCGCTGGATTTCCGCTTGGGCGGTGAGCGCCACTTGCGCTGCGCTGTACGCCGCTTGCCAGGTGCCGGCGGTGATCGGGGCGCCGCCGTCGAAGCTGTAGTAACCCAGTTCACCATGCAGGCTGGTGGGCTTAATGCGGCGCAGGGTGCGGGCTGGCCAAGTGTAGGGCAGCAAGTCGCCGTCGGTGTTGAACTCGGTCCAGCGTGCCCAGGCGCCTTTGAAGAAGTCCAGATAGTCGCGGCTGTGAATGCGCTCGATTGGCCCGAGGCCAAAATCCTGCGGCGCTTCGACCGGGCCCAGATTTCGATTTTGTACCCGTGCCAGCACGTGGTCGGCTCGCGACGGCATTTCGAAGCAGGGCTTGAGTTGCCCGTCGATGAGTTCGCAACGGCCGTGGTGCAGGTGGTGATCG
Organism: Pseudomonas azerbaijanoccidentalis; assembly: GCF_019145495.1. Classification (GTDB taxonomy): domain Bacteria; phylum Pseudomonadota; class Gammaproteobacteria; order Pseudomonadales; family Pseudomonadaceae; genus Aquipseudomonas; species Aquipseudomonas azerbaijanoccidentalis. The sequence goes on from NZ_JAHSTU010000004.1 coordinate 666,286, forward strand.
TTCGAGTAGATCGTCAGCATTTCTTGTTCTCCGCAGGCTGAGTCGGTTGAACACAGTTTTGCGGCGCAGACGGTTTAGGAGAACGGCAGGAAAGGCCAAAAGGGGATCGATATGGCCAAAACATTTGACCGAAATTCGCCCCTGGTTAACGCATGCAATGCATAACCGGGGTTAGCCGTGCGGCCGAAACTGACTGGGCGCCACGCCACTCCAGCGCACAAACGCATGCCGAAAACTCGCGGTCTCGCTGAATCCCAGCGCCTCGGCAATCTGATAGATCGGCAACTGATCCTCACACAGCATTTGCTTGGCCTGCTCAAAGCGCAATTCATCGAGCAGCTCTTGGTAGCTGCAACCCAGATCCTTGAGGTGTCGGCGCAAGGTCCGCGCCGAGCAATTCATCTGTTCGGCCAGGCCTTCAAGCCCCGGCGCTGCGTTCAATTGCGCGCTTAGCAATTGGCGGATTCGTCCCAGCCAGGCCTGCCGCCCGGTGAACTCAAGGTTTTGCTTGCGGCAACGCTCAGCCATGGCTTGATGGGTAATCGCGTCAGCGAGTGGCAGCGGTTGATCCAGCCAGCGCTTGTCGAAAGCGAAGGCATTGTCCCGCGCGCCGAAGTGCAGCGGGCAGTCAAAGTGCTGAGCGTAAGTCGCTTCGTAATCGGGCGCAGCATGCTCAAAGCGTGCGCCGAGCAACGGCAAGGGATGGCCGAGCAAATCATCGCAGGTGACTTTCAGCGAGACCAGGCAGAATTCTGCGTTGAACACGGCCATGGCCGGGCTCTCACGGTAATCGGCGGCCGCGAACCAGACACGCTCTCCGTCGTCCTCCAGGCTCAGCTCGAAAAGTGTTCCCAGCAACGCTGGATAGCGTATCGCCAGGCGCAAGGCGTCACCGAAGGTGGCACTGGTGAGTAGCGCGTAACCGAGCATGCCATAGGAGGAAACGTGCATCCGCCGGCCCAGTTCCAGGCCGATGTCTCGCTTGAGTGCGACAGCATTGGCGCAGACCTGCATCTCCTGATTGGTGGTGATTCGTGTGTCGGCGCGGCTCAGGTCCGCCGCACTGATGCCGCTACCGGCCAGCAGCGCTTCGCTGGAAAGGCCTTCTGCCTTGAAGGCGTTGAGTACCAGCGACACCGCGTTTAGCGTTGTGAGGTGGGAGTGGAGCATAAGGAACACCGGTCTTTGTTTGATCTGGACAGAGCAAGGAGCGTGCCGTGATCACACGCCCTCGCGTTGGCGAGGGCGTGCTGAGGTCAGCAGGTCACACAACAACTCTCGGTGACACATTCAGGACCGAAGAATAACCGGTTGGCCTGCTCGAGCCCGATCATGCTGCGGTAATACGCCAGTCGCTGGGGTCCATAGAGTTCTTTGGCGGTGTCAGCGGCAGTGCCCATCCGCTGTTCCTGCGGAGTTTTCAGGCGTGCGTAAAGAAAAGATTTGGCTGGAACCCAGGCCGTCGAATACAGGAAATGCGCATACCAAAGTACCTCTCGTGTTTTGGGATCAGTGAGCGTGAATTCGTCCAGGTACAGCGTCCTTCCACTTTTTACGCGGCGCCGGGTAATGGTTTTTGTGATGGTTATCGCATTGTGGCTTTTGAGCCATTCAATGCCCGCCAGGGTCGGTGGTTGCTCCTTGGTCATCTTCAGCATGTTTGCGGTGGCCTGCTCATAGAGGCTATCGGCGGCATCGTTTAGGGCTTTGTTGACCTCTGCTGCGGAGGTCGTGGTGCTCTCGGTGGCATTGCGGTCGGTCAATGCTTGTTCGATTGCACTGCTGGCTTGCTCCAGTTGCACGGCGTGATGGTGAAACAGGTATTCGATCCCGCCAGGCGAGCGCCCTGGCTGTTTGAGTTGTTCGGCCATACGCGTATTGAACGTTTTCAGCCCGTTGAGCAACGCCTGGCCTTGGTTGATGCTGAGCTGCAAATCCGGCGTCGCCGGTTCAGCTGTGGGGGTTGTCAATCGCTCAACCCACACGCCCGGGGTTTTCTCATGGAACGTGGCAATGACCTTGTCGGTGAGCGGCGATGTGATGTCCACCAGATCCGTCTCCAAACCCAGCGTAGTCAGGCGTGGCTGACCTATGAGCACACCGTTGTAGCGCGTTCTGATGAACTTTTTCCTGGGCCTTGGCGGTTGCAGTGGCAGAGTGGGCCTGGCGCGTAATGCATCCCGCTCTTCAATGACCAGGACCAGATTGTGTGCAGCGCGGTTTTTGAATTCTTCGAGCTGTTGACGCAGCTGTTTCAACGGCGATTCAAGGACGTGCGTCGTGTACGAGTCTTTGAAATCCTCCAAGCGTTCGTCGATGACGCTGAACTGTTCGATCAAGTCGTTGAGACTGTCGATGCGCTCATCCAGACGGGCCACGCTGCGCTCATCCAATGTGTCGCGCAAGGCTCGCACGGCAATGTCGGCGGTATCGACAATCTGGTCAATGGTCGACCAGGCCTCAGCCTGGGTTGCAAGGGTGCTTTCGGGCAGACACAAATTGCGCGCTATCGTCACTTGGACAGTCTTCAGATCGTCGATCGAATAGACGGGTAATCGTTTACGGATCTTTTGAATCAGCACAAGTCCATCTCTTTCCAGCGGCTTGAGCTCCTTAATGCCTGATTGAATGCGCTCCAGGCGGGCGATCATGTCTTTACTCATTTCGCTCATTTGCTGCGCATCTTTGATCTGGCGTAGTTGTGGGTCTGCGGATTGCCGTTCAATCTGAGCCAGTACAACTCGCATTTTCGGCGTGAAAGTAATGAGCTTTTCCCGAATGCCGGCATGAATGAGTTCCAGCTGAGCGTCAAGATATAGCAGCGCTTTTTGCTGGTAATCCGCGGTGGGCGCAAACACATGTAATGTTTTGAGATCTTGCAGCGCCGTTGCGTAATCTGTTTGCTGAGACTCAAGCTTTTCCAGGTAGAGCTGGCGCTTGGCTTCAACGCTCTGGGCGCTGGCACTGCTCATCGCTTGATGGGCCTGTTGCAATTCGTTTTGCGCGGTTTTCTTGCGGCTTTCGAACGCCGTCAGTTTGGTACGCAGTTCATTGGCCTTGAGCGTGGCTTGAGCCTTGGCGAGTTGCGCCAGGGTCTTGGGTCCGCCACCTCGCAGACGCAGGCGCGTGTCGATGAACCATTCACCCTTCAGATTGTGGATCAGTGCCGGTCCCGTGTGATCGGCCCGTTTGGGGTCGATGATCATGACGGTTTCGTTTTCGTCCACTGAAACCTCGAACCAGTTCGTTCCAACTTTTGCGTACCATTTTTTGTTGTGACTGTAGAGATGCTGATGAATGCCTTCCTCAGTGTTGGCCTCGCCTAGGCCTTCGGGGCGGTTGACTTTGAAGCGTGCCACAACGGTTGCCAGGCTGCCGGCTGTCCGATTTACAGCGCCACTGATGTTCAGGATTTGCTGGAGTTTAGGCGCGTCATTGTCAGCGGCTTTGGTGAGTTGTTTGATGCTGACTTTTTTCGCTACCGGCTCTTTCGAGGGAGCGGGCTTGGGCGTTGGCGTAATGCTTTTCTGGTGCTTGGTGGATGCGCTTTGGGTCGTGATATGGACGGTGATTGCCATTCCAAGGTTAAGCAGAAGGTCGGTCAGTGCGGCCCATTGCTCGGGCTTGTCGTTTGTTTCCTGCACGTCATGCAGCTGTTGAAGCTGGTCCATGATCTGCCAGATCCAGGCCGCGATGCCAACCGTGCGCCCCAAAAAAGGCAGGACGGTATTGAATATCGTCCAACCGGCTTGTTTGAAGCTCGCCCAGCGATTTTCGGTGTTCGAAACTGACTCGCGATCAGCGAGTTCAACCAATGCATCTGTGTTGGACTTGAACAGGGTAGCGAACAGATCACCCTCCACTGTTTTTTTGCCCAGCATCATTGGCCCGGTCATGGTCGTGAGCTTCACCGGATCGACCAGAAATTCGGCAATGGCCCACGGCGAAGGCAGTGCGCCCTGGAAAACATAGTTGGCGTAATCGCTGCGCACACTTTCCGGCAACCAGGCCAGTACGGATTCGCGCAAGCTGGCAGATTGCTGGATGGCGTACAGCAAATTGGTGGGTGAGGGGTACTGTGTCAAAGGCTCGTCAAGCATCGGTCGATACAACAGGCAAGGGCCGGCTGTAGGGTTTTTCGGGCCGATCACGAACATGTTGGCGACCACATCCTCGGAGCCATCTTTGCGGCGCTTGGGAGAAAACGCCAAGGGGCGCATGACGATGGTCTGTCCTTCAACGACACGGTTATCGGGCTCGGACTCCATCATGGCCACGACATAGCGGTAGCCGCGTGCGTCGATGCCCGCCTGTTCGCGGATCTGGCATTGCAAGGCAAGCAGTGGCAACTGAATTCTCAGGTGTTGGGTATACAGGGCTTGTCGGCGCGCAAGCTCTTTCGGATCTTCGAGCAAGGTTTTTTTGATCAGTGCCGGGTAGGTCTTGCCGATATCGACCTCGGTGATGAGGTCTTCGACATACTTGACGGTCAGCCATTCAGGCAGGGTCTTGCCCCTGGTGGAGTGAATGGTCTTGTTTCCAGTGGGGAGGGCGATCAGGTTCTGCAACGCAAGATCGGACACGCTGAATGTGTAGCTATCGATCTTGCCCGGAACGGCAAATGTTCCCCAGATGACAGGACTCTGGACGCGTATCTGGATCATGGCCAGATCGAGTTCTACGTCGGTATTTTGCTGTGCCGTGGTAGCGTGTTCTGTGGTCTTTTTCGTATGCAGTGTGTTGAGCTCGTCCAGCGCGTACTGCCTGATCGGCGTTATGCCGTCCAGATAAGACTTACCTGCATTCAGACTGTGCAGCGCCGCCAGGTCCTTCAAGTGTCGTGAGAAGTTGTTTTGGTCTGGCAGTGGAGCCGAGCTCAACCAATCGGGTAGCGCGTCTTTGAACCATTCAATACCGGGACCTTGCTTTGTGGTGGTTTCTACCACGTCGGAGTCGGAAGGCGATGGAGCAAGTGGCTTGCCAGGATTGCCATACCTGAGATCGGAAAAATCCAGAGATGCGATGACATCAATCTGGATCGAGATCAATGCGCAAGCCTGATAATCAAAGAAATTATCTTTAGGTTCTATCAGTCGCCACTGTAGTTCCTGATGGGCCACCGAGGTGCTGAGATGATCCGGGAGTGTCTGGCCGAATTGTTCCAGTGAGTCGAATTTTTCATAGCCTTTGAGCAACGAATGAGTGAGGACGATGGTGCGTTTTTGGTGCGTGCCCACCAGAACCGAAATCGACACTTCGCTGAGGTGTGTCACCTTCTCCCCATCGATTAGATCAATCCCCACCAGATAGGCTCTGGTTTTATAGGCGTCGTCCTGTTTGCGGCTCTCCAGATCCGGGGAGCGGAACAGTTTGCGCGCCATGGCGCAATCATCCACATCCCAACCCTGAACCTTGTCGACATTCCAGAGATTGCGCAGGGTGCTCGAGAGTTCATGCCAGCGTGGCCCGGCACTGCCACTTTCCCTGTTCCAGAATGCCAGCTGTTGCTCCTGAAATGCCGAGAGCATCACGGGAGCGAGCAGATTGATGATGTTGGCGATTTCGTCGATCCGCACTGGCAAATGGACTGCAGGTTCGGTGATGGGTTGTTGCACCAGAAAATGTTCGCCCTCGATGTAAAGGGCTGGAATGGCGAACACCGTCTGATTGGCGAGGATTTCCGTCAGTGCTTGATACCGGGTGGGGCCGGCGATGATTTCATCGTTGAAAATTTCCCACACAGGCGTGCCGACCATGGTGATGGCGGGGTCGATATCCAGCGTCGGATACAGCGTCTGCAAGTGTTGACGCAAAAGGACGGCCGCCACTTCCCTCAAGTCGGGACCGACGCTGAGTTGGGTGATCAATGCCTCTGTCGCGGAGGGGATTTGTGGCGTGGAGGTTGAAGCTGGTGTGCTCATGGTGCATCCCTGCATATAAGTGATGGAGTGCCCCGAGAACAAGTCTCGGGCCACTCCATGCTAGGGATGTGTCATTGAGCAGCGGTGGTAGTTATTTATACGCCGGCAGGTTTTTAGACGTTGCGAATCAGCTCAATTCACCGCACAGGTCGAGTTCGATCAAGCGTCGTACTTCTGCCGTCGGCAACCCTGCTCCCAGCAGCGCGTGCAACTTGCCGAACGCGGCTTCGCGAGTCATGCCGCCACCCGATAACACGCCAACGCCACGCAGACGACTGCCGGCCTCGTAGACGTCCAGTTCAACACCGCCTTCGTGGCATTGCGTCACGGCAACGACCACCACACCGTTGTCGCGAGCACGACTGAGGCTGGCGAGAAACTCGGGGTTGTCGCTCGGACCGGTGCCACTGCCGTAGCACTCCAGCACCAGACCTTGAATACCGCTGTCGAGCAAGCCATCGAGGAGGGCGGCACTGATGCCTGGAAACAGCGGCAGCACGGCGACGTTCGCCAATTGTTTGGGCTGGTTGTAATTCAGCTGAGTCGGGATCGAAGGCGCCTTCACACCACCGCCCTGACGTTCCAGGCGTTTGAACGGATGGCGGCCGAAGCTGCGCACTTTGGCGCAACGGGTCGGTGCCAGCACTTCACCGTGGAAATACAAGTGCACGCCAGGAGCCAGGCCATTGCCCAAGGCGACCAAAGCGCCACCTAGGTTTTCCCAGGCGTCGCTGTCGGTCACACCGGCGGGCAACATCGAGCCGGTGAAGCACACGCGCGCTTGCAGGCCCAGCAGTTGAAAACTCATCGCCGCCGCGCTGTAGGCCAGGGTGTCGGTGCCGTGGAGGATCAACACGCTGTCGCAGCCGTGCACATCAACCGCCTCGGCGACGGCTTCACGCAGTTGCTGCCAGTAAGCCGGGGTCATGTTGGCGCTGTCGATCAGCGGCGACATCTCGCGGAAGCGCCATTGCGGCACCACCAGCTCAGGCTGGCTGTGCAGGTATTCGCGCATCCGCGCTTCGAAACCGGACGCCGGGGCCAGGCCGTTGGCGCTGGCCTGCATGCCGATGGTGCCCCCGGTGTAAAGCACCATGACGTGTTGGGCGGCGGGGTAGGAACTGGCAATCATCTGGAGTCTCCACAAGAGATGACATGGTAGGCGTGGGCCTGCTCGCGATAACTGTCTTTCAGCCAACATCAATGTTGAATGTTGAACCGCTATCGCGAGCAGGCTCGCTCCTACAGGTATTGCACCACTTTAACTGACGGGCGCAGGGGATGCGCCCGTCATTCACCTGTCAGCGTTGCGCTGCGGGTACGCCTTGCGGCTCGGGTTGTGCCTGAGGAGCTGCGGGCGGGTTCGCCGGCCAGGCTTGGCGGTCCAAATCCAGGTCCGGGAATTTGCTCGAATCAAACACTGGCGTCTTGATGCCGGCGGCGCGCTGGTCGTCGTAGTCGCGCAGGATGCGCATGCCGACCTTGAACAGCAGGAACAGCGCGATCAGGTTGACGAACGCGAGCAGGGTCATGGTGATGTCGGCGAAGGCAAACACGGTGCCGAGGTTTTCGATGGCGCCCCAGAAAATCAGTCCCAGTACCAGCGCGCGATAACCCATCAGCGCCTTGCGGTTTTCACCAATCAAGAAGCGCAGATTGCTCTCGCCCAGATAGTAGTTGTAGAGGATCGAGGTGAACACGAACAACGCCAGGGCCACGGAAATGAACATCCGACCCCAGTCACCGACCACGGCGGCCAGCGAGTTCTGAGTCAGGGCAATGCCGTCGCCTTCAAAGCCCGGCGTGTAAAAACCGGAGAGCAGAATCAGCAGCGCGGTGCAGGTGCAGATAACGAAGGTATCGAGGAACACGCTGAACGCTTGAACCACGCCTTGCGCCACCGGGTGCTCGACCGCTGCTACCGCCGCCACGTTAGGCGCACTGCCAAGACCGGCCTCGTTGGCGAACACGCCGCGTTTCACACCCATGATGATTGCGCTGCCGATCAGGCCACCGAAAGCCTGGTCCAGGCCGAATGCGCTCTTGACGATGGTCATCAGCATGCCCGGCACCTGGTCGAACTGCAGGACGATCACGTAGATGGTCACGCCGATGTAGACCAGGGTTTTCACCGGCACTAACAGGTCGGCGACCTTGGCGATGCGTTTGATCCCGCCGATGAACACCAGGCCCAGCAGCACGGCCAGGCCGATGCCGGTGTAAGTGGTGTCCAGGCCGAAGGCGTTGTTCAGCGAGTGGGTCACAGCGTGCGATTGCAGGCCGTTGAAGGCGAAGCCGAAGGTGATCAGCAGCAGGAACGCCATGATCATCCCCAGCCAGCGTTTTTGCAGACCGTGCTGGATGTAGTAGGACGGGCCGCCGCGGAACTGGCCTTCAGAATCGCAGCGCTTGTAGAGTTGGCCGAGGGAGCACTCGAAGAAGCTGCTGGACATGCCGACCAGCGCGGTCACCCACATCCAGAACACGGCGCCCGGCCCGCCGAGGGTCACGGCGATGCCGACACCGGCAATGTTGCCCGCGCCGACGCGGCCGGCGAGGCTGAGCATCAAGGCCTGGAACGAACTGAGTTGCCCGGCGCTGCTTTTGAGGCTGTCACGGAACACCGCGAACATGTGGAAGAAGTGACGCAGTTGAACGAAACGCGAGCGGATCGTGAAGTAGCTACCGAGCCCGACAATGAGCACGATCAGTACTTTCCCTGAGAGGAAGTCGTTAATGACTTCGAGCATGGATTACTCCTCGCTGTTTTTTGTGTAGGCAAATGCAGACCGGGCAGACACATCGAGTTACATCGGTTGGCACTCGGCACAACAGGCGGGTCGATGTTCATCCCGGTTTCATATCGCGGGTTTGTTATTAGTTCGGGTTTCGCATGGGTTGAGGTCTCGCTACCGACGACCGCTCACGCGAAGAGGGGCGGCACTATACCGATGAGCGTGCCGTCCGTCTGCACAGTAGTGGTGCAAGCGACGAAACGAGGTGCTGCAGAATCAAAAGATCGCAGCCTTCGGCAGCTCCTACAGGTGTACGTCAAACATGTAGGAGCTGCCGAAGGCTGCGATCTTGGCGGTATCAAATACACAAAACATTTAACGTCCTGCCCGCGAAGAAGTTAAAAAAAAGGGCCTGGGGACTAAATCCCCAAGCCCTCAAAAGGTGAGAGGTGTCTAGTCCCTCGACCTGGTGAGCGGTGCTACAAGTAACGCGTAGGGTTATGCCTTCAAAGGCACCAGACGCGGAGCAATCATGTTTTCCGGGCGCAGGATGTCGGCGAGCATGGCGTCGTCGAGCAGACCTTCTTCACGCACCAGGTCCAGCACGCCGCGGCCGCTTTCAAGGGCGAGCCCGGCGATGCGGGTGGCGTTTTTGTAGCCGATGTACGGGTTCAGTGCAGTGACCAGACCGATCGAGTGCTCGACCAGTTCACGGCAGCGTGCTTCGTTGGCGGTGATGCCGACGATGCAGTGCTCACGCAGCATGTCCATGGCGCGTTGCAGCAGACGGATCGAGTCGAAGATTTTGAAAGCGATCAGCGGCTCCATCACGTTCAGTTGCAGCTGGCCGCCTTCGGCTGCCATGGTCAGCGCCAGGTCGTTACCAATCACCTGGAACGCCACCTGGTTAACGGCTTCCGGGATTACCGGGTTGACCTTGCCTGGCATGATCGAGCTGCCTGGCTGACGCGCTGGCAGGTTGATTTCGTTGATGCCGGTGCGCGGGCCGCTGGACAGCAGACGCAGGTCGTTGCAGATCTTCGACAGCTTGACCGCGGTGCGTTTGAGCATGCCGGAGAACAGTACGAAGGCGCCCATGTCGGAAGTCGCTTCGATCAGGTCGGCCGCTGGAACCAGCGGTTGACCGCTGATCAGTGCCAGACGCTGTACAGCCAGCGCTTGATAACGCGGGTCAGCGTTGATGCCGGTACCGATCGCAGTGCCGCCCAGGTTCACTTCAGTCAGCAGTTCCGGGGCCAGCGTCTTCAGACGGGCCAGGTCTTCACCCATGGTGGTGGCGAACGCACGGAATTCCTGACCGAGAGTCATCGGCACGGCGTCTTGCAGCTGGGTGCGACCCATTTTCAGGACGTGATCGAATTCTTTACCCTTGGCCGCGAACGCCTGAATCAGGCTGTCGAGGCTGGCCAGCAGCGTGTCGTGACCCAACAACAGACCCAGACGGATCGCCGTCGGGTAGGCGTCGTTGGTCGACTGCGCCATGTTGACGTCGTCGTTCGGGTGCAGGTACTGGTACTCGCCTTTCTGGTGACCCATTGCTTCCAGAGCAACGTTGGCGATCACTTCGTTGGCATTCATGTTGGTGGAAGTACCAGCGCCACCTTGAATCATGTCGACCACGAACTCTTCGTGGAAATCACCGCGGATCAATCGTGCACAAGCTTCGCTGATGGCCGCGTGCTTGGCTTCGCTCAGATGACCCAGCTCACGGTTGGCGTCAGCAGCGGCCTGTTTGACCATTGCCAGACCGACAACCAGTTTCGGGTAATGCGAAATCGGAACGCCCGAGAGGCGGAAGTTGTTCACCGCTCGCAGGGTCTGGATGCCGTAATACGCTTGAGCCGGTACTTCGAGGGCGCCAAGCAGGTCGTTTTCTGTGCGGAAAGATGCAGCGGAGGACATGATAGAAATCATCTCGATATGAACCCGGTCTGTGCCGGAACACTGCAAATGCTAGGCTTGTGGAGAATTTTGGGCCAATGCTGTTAAACACTGGCCTATGCATATTCGGCATAATGACCATGTGACGCCGAGTTGACGGCGAGCGTGTGACCTAATTTGGTGCGTGTCCGGGAGGGCGAGATGAATCTGGAAAGTAAATGGCTGGAGGACTTCAGTGCCCTGGCCGCCACCCGTAGCTTCTCCCAGGCTGCCGAACGACGCTTCGTGACTCAGCCCGCGTTCAGCCGCCGAATCCGCAGCCTGGAAGCGGCGTTGGGGCTGACACTGGTCAATCGCTCGCGCACACCGATCGAGCTGACGGCGGCGGGGCAATTGTTTTTGGTAACGGCGCGTACCGTGGTCGAACAGCTCGGCGAAGTGCTGCGCCATCTGCACCACCTGGAAGGCGGGCAGGGCGAAGTGATGCAGGTTGCTGCGGCTCACTCGCTGGCGTTGGGTTTCTTTCCGCGCTGGATCGCCCAGCTGCGCAACGAAGGTCTGAACATCGCCACACGATTGGTCGCGACCAACGTCGGCGACGCGGTACACGCTTTGCGCGAAGGCGGCTGCGATTTGATGCTGGCGTTCTATGACCCCGACGCGGCGATGCAGATGGACCCGGAAATCTTCCCTTCGCTGCACTTGGGGCACACCGAAATGTTGCCGGTCTGTGCCGCCGACGCCGACGGCAAACCGTTGTTCGACCTCGAAGGCGAGGGCAGTGTGCCGTTGCTGGCTTACAGCGCCGGTGCATTTCTCGGGCGTTCGGTGAACATGTTGCTGCGCCAACGGGCGCTGCGCTTCACCACCATCTACGAAACCGCCATGGCCGACAGCCTCAAAAGCATGGCTCTGGAAGGCTTGGGCATTGCCTGGGTGCCGCAACTGAGCGTGCGCGCCGAGCTGGCGCGCGGTGAACTGGTGGTGTGCGGCGGTCCGCAGTGGCATGTGCCGCTGGAGATTCGTCTGTACCGTTGCGCCTTGGTGCGCAAGGCGAATGTGCGGTTGTTGTGGCGCAAGCTGGAGGGTGGGGCAGCGGCAGGTGCATGAAAATATACGTCTAGAGCCGGCTTGACCGGCTCAGAACATTGCGGATAGCGGAAACTCAGGGGACGTTGCTTAGAAAATCACTGATTCTTTGCTGGTTTGCATCAGTATAAAAATGGCAATTGGCGTTCAACAGGTTCGGGCTCGGTACCATGTAACTGTCGCACCACCAACCGTTTCTAAACAACACGTCACCGTGCTCATGATCGGCATCCAGCATGTGTCCAATTTCATGCCCAACGAATAATGCGCTTTTTAGTGAGGCAATACCGGTTTGTTGCCCTAGGCCGGCGATTCCCGCGACTCTGTTGTTGAGTGCGTTCTTGGTGATCAGCAGGAATTTTGTTGTTCGGGTGCGCGGCAAGTTTTTTTCGTCTCTGTAATATGAAGCCAACCCATACCAGTTTAGATAGGTGGTTTGTTCGTTTTCATGTTCATAATTAAAGTCAGTGAATGTTCGCAAGTTTCGAATGAACTGAATGGACACGCGTCGTCCGGTAAATCCCTCAATTTCCTTGACCATAGGCAGGAAGTGCTTCGTGTAAATGTCGGACTGTGGCTCTAATACATCATCATGGATGAATGCATAGATGAAGATTGGCATTTTAGATACTAATGGTTCTACCAGTGAGCGAGCTTTTGGCTGAGGTTGTTCGGCGGGCCAGGGAGTATCGTCAATGGCTATCGTCGCATGGGCTGAGTTTGAAGTCAGTGCAGCTAAAAGCAACAGTGGTACTGATATTTTTGATTTGAGCATATCTTTAGAACTTCCTTGTTTGGAGATATTTGAGTCGTTGTGATGACCTATGGATATAAGGATTAATAGTTTAATTTTTGATAGGTGTGCACTATAAATTTGTGTCAGTGGATGTGGTGTGATGGAGTTGTGTTAGTAAGTTGATGTTGAATAATCAACACCGCACTACATCTAACAAAAAATAGAGTGGTGGTCGATAAATGCGGGTTGACTTCTGAGTCAGTAAAACTCCTTCCCCAGACCCATTCTCCGGTTACGACAGATGGTCGCCACGGGGGCTGTTTATCTGCTCCGTTGAGGTATACTGCGCGGCCTTCGGCCGGTTACGACCGGCCATAATTCGTACAATCAAGCCACGCATTTTGCGTGGCTTGTTGTTTTTTGATGCGCCTGCGGGCGCCCAGAGAGAAGAGGCACGACGATGAGTGCATTGGTTGGCGTGATCATGGGCTCCAAGTCCGATTGGTCCACCCTTAGCCACACCGCCGATATGCTGGAAAAGCTCGGCATCCCTTACGAGGTGAAGGTGGTTTCTGCCCACCGCACCCCGGACCTGCTGTTCCAGTACGCTGAAGAAGCGGAAGCGCGTGGCATCGAGGTGATTATCGCCGGTGCCGGTGGCGCGGCGCATTTGCCTGGCATGTGTGCGGCCAAGACCCACCTGCCGGTGCTGGGCGTGCCGGTGCAATCGGCAATGCTCTCGGGCGTCGATTCGCTGCTCTCTATAGTGCAGATGCCTGCCGGCATTCCGGTTGCTACCTTGGCCATCGGCAAAGCGGGAGCGATCAACGCCGCGCTGTTGTCGGCGAGTATCCTGGGCGCCAAGCACCCGCAGTTCCACGAAGTGCTGAAAACCTTCCGTGCTGAGCAGACAGACAGCGTCCTGGAAAATCCAGACCCACGCATCGCCTGAGGTTGTTGACGATGAAGATCGGTGTAATCGGTGGCGGCCAGTTGGGTCGCATGTTGGCGCTGGCGGGCACTCCGCTGGGCATGAACTTCGCTTTCCTCGACCCGGCGCCGGACGCTTGCGCGGCCGCATTGGGCGAACACCTGCGGGCCGATTACGGCGATCAGGATCACTTGCGCCAACTGGCCGATGAAGTCGATCTGGTGACCTTCGAATTCGAAAGCGTGCCAGCGGAAACCGTAGCGTTCCTCTCGCAATTCGTACCGGTCTACCCGAGCGCCGAAGCGCTGCGCATCGCCCGCGATCGCTGGTTCGAAAAGAGCATGTTCAAGGACCTGGGAATTCCGACTCCGGCGTTCGCCGACATTCAGTCCCAGGCTGACCTGGACGCCGCCGTGGCTGCCATCGGTCTGCCGGCCGTGCTGAAAACCCGCACCTTGGGTTACGACGGTAAGGGTCAGAAAGTCCTGCGTACGCCTGAAGACGTGGTCGGCACGTTCGCCGAGCTGGGCAGCGTGGCCTGCCTGCTGGAAGGTTTCGTGCCGTTCACCGGTGAAGTGTCGCTGATCGCCGTGCGTGCCCGCGATGGTGAAACCCGGTTCTACCCGCTGGTACACAACACCCACGACAGCGGCATCCTTAAGCTGTCCGTGGCCAGCACCGATCACCCGCTGCAAGCCCTGGCCGAAGACTACTCCAGCCGAGTGCTCAAGCAGCTCGATTATGTCGGCGTGATGGCGTTCGAATTCTTCGAAGTCGACGGTGGCCTCAAGGCCAACGAAATCGCCCCGCGTGTGCATAACTCCGGGCACTGGACCACTGAAGGCGCCGAGTGCAGCCAGTTCGAAAACCACCTGCGGGCCGTTGCCGGTCTGCCGCTGGGTTCGACGGCCAAGGTCGGCGAGAGCGCGATGCTCAACTTCATCGGCAAAGTGCCGGACACCGACAAGGTTATTGCGATCGCCGATTGCCATCTGCATCACTACGGCAAGGCGTTCAAGGTCGGCCGCAAGGTCGGTCACGCCAACCTGCGTTGTGCAGACCGCGAAACCCTGGCCGCGCAGATCCTCAAGGTCGAAGCGCTGATCGCCGAGTAAAACAGTTTCCTGTGGCCGCGGCGGAACCATTGCGGTGCCGCCGTTCTCTCATGGCAGGATGCGAAAGTCTGACTAGGCTTTCGCATAGCCAAATCATTCAGAGGGAAATGCCATGGGAATCATCGGAACCATCTTTATCGGCTTGATCGTCGGCCTGCTCGCGCGGTTCCTGAAACCGGGTGATGACAGCATGGGCTGGATCATGACCATCCTGCTCGGTATCGGCGGTTCGTTGGCAGCCACTTACGGCGGCCAGGCCCTGGGCTTCTATCAAGCGGGTGAAGGCGCAGGCTTCATCGGGGCACTGGTGGGCGCCGTCATCTTGCTGGTGATCTACGGCTTGATCAAAAAGAACTGATCCAAGCGACAAAGTCCTCTCGGCTGCGCAGCCCGGGAGGACTAGAATGCTCGGCGTTTTCCTTTCCTTGCCGAGCATTTTCATGCGCCGTCTTTTGCTGACCTTTGTTTTACTGGGCTCGAGCCTTGCCCACGCCGGCGAACTGCCAGAAACCGACTGGCTCGAACTGATGCCCAAATCGGACCAGAAAGCCCTCGAGGCAATGCCCGAAATCGACCACAACTCCCCTGAAGCCAATGGCACCTTTACCGAAAAGGGTGGCATGAAGCAGAGCAAAGGCTTGCCGGCGGTGATGTATTCGACCAAAACCGTAGCGTCGATGAACGACAAGAACATCCGCATCGGAGGTTATCCGGTGCCGCTGGAGTCCGACGCCAAGGGCAACAGCACGCTGTTTTTCCTGGTGCCTTACCCGGGCGCCTGCATTCACGTGCCGCCACCGCCACCCAATCAACTGGTGCTCGTGCGCTATCCAAAGGGCTTGAAGCTCAATGATATCTACACGCCGCTGTGGGTTACCGGCACGCTGAAGGTCGAGAAGGTCAGCAATGACCTGGCGGATGCGGCATATGCGCTGGATGCAGCGAAGGTGCGGGTGGTGAAGGAGTCGGATCTGTAATTGGCAATCAGCAAAAAAGATCGCAGCCTTCGGCAGCTCCTACAGGGATCGGTGTAGGAGCTGCCGAAGGCTGCGATCTTTTGATTTTAAAGCGGTTTGCTACCGACGCTCACGCCCAAGGTGTGGCTCGCACCCGGAGCCAGGCTCACCACATCCCCCATCACATTCGCCGTTTCAATGCACAGCATGCGCTGCCAGCCGTCGTCGGCCATGTCGCTGAACGCAGCGGCGCGATCGATCCACGGGTTCCAGATCACTGCCGTGCGCGAGCCGACGCTGGTCAACTCGATGCGACGTTCCCAGGCCGGGTCGACGATGCTCAGCAGCGGCGGGGCGTCGAGGTAGATTCGGTCTGTTTCGCCACTAAAACGCAGATCACCGGACTGTTGCTTGGTTTTCCAGTCTTCCAGTGTCTCGATGTAGCTCAAGCCATCCACGCCTTCGACGTGCACGTTGCGTACATCACTGACGGCGAAATAGCTGTGCAATGCCTGGCTGATGGTGACGGTTTCAGCGCCCCGGTTGTGGCTGATCAAATGAATATGCAATTGGTCATCCAGACGAATGCTCAACTTCAAGTCCACCTGATGCGGCCAGCCCGGCAATCCACCTTCGGGGTAGGGCAGGAGGAATTCGATTTTCAGGCTTTCGCCCTCGGCTTCGATGCCGCCCAATTCCCAGTCCATCGCCCGCACCAGGCCATGAGCCGTTGGTGCTTCGTTGCTGACGCGCATCGCTTTGACGCTCTGCGGGTTGCGCTCGAAGTTGCCGAACCACGGCCAGCACACCGGCACACCGGCGCGGATGCTTTTGCCGCTTTTGAACACAGCCTCATCGTTGAGCCAGATCAGCGGTGGCTGACCCGCCAGTTGATAACTGAGGATGTGCGCGCCTTGCTGGGCCACCAGTAATTCGGCCTGACCGTGGCGGATGCGCCAGCAGTTCAGTTCATCCAGTTTTACGGCTTCAACGTTGGGCGTGCTCATGGGACAGCTCTCGATCAGTAACAGGACTGCA
The DNA here is from genome assembly GCF_019145495.1 of Pseudomonas azerbaijanoccidentalis. Lineage (GTDB taxonomy): Bacteria > Pseudomonadota > Gammaproteobacteria > Pseudomonadales > Pseudomonadaceae > Aquipseudomonas > Aquipseudomonas azerbaijanoccidentalis. Next base: position 682,709 of record NZ_JAHSTU010000004.1, read on the forward strand.
ATGGACCGTGAATCGGTCGTCGGGTTTAACGCTTCCCGGTTTTAACGAGCTCTGGGCGGAACCGAGCGAGTACGGCCGCTGCCATCGATGGCGACGAACACGAATACCGCTTCGGTCACTTTGCGCCATTCGCTGGACAGCGGATCATCGCTCCAGACTTCGACCATCATCTGGATCGAGCTACGGCCGATTTCCAGTGCCTGGGTATAGAAGGAGAGCTGCGCGCCCACCGCCACCGGCACCAGAAACGCCATGCGGTCGATCGCGACAGTAGCCACGCGGCCACCGGCAACCTTGCTGGCCATCGCGGTGCCGGCCAAATCCATCTGCGCAACCAGCCAGCCGCCGAAAATATCGCCAAAGCCGTTGGTTTCGCGGGGAAGTGCGGTAATTTGCAAGGCCAGGTCGCCTTGCGGGATCGGATCTTCTTGTTCGAGCTCTATCATGCCGGGGGTGCCTCTGACCCGTGACTCTTCGTTGGTGCTGCTGGTGGTAGCCGTCTTCGGGAAAAACGATTCAGCACCGAACATACTACGTTCGTCACGTTTTTCGTAAGGCGCCTAAAGGGAAACTCTGCGAAATCGCCTATGCCAGACAGGCGTTTTCGCACAGCAACCCTTGCAAGCCGTCGCACAGTTGCGAGTATATCGGTCGGTAGACTCCGAGACGACCGTCCGGTTCTCATTTTGACCGTCAATTACGCACCTCTATGTGCTTTTTCGAACAATTTGCTATCGTGCCGGTCCTGCCCGAGCCCTTGCCAGCGTTGTTGGGGCGGCAGACTTGACCATAAGAGAAGCCCTTGCCATGACCACAGCGCCCTCGAGTATCGCGCAGCCCTCCCAATCCGCACGTCCACTCACCCGCAACGACTATAAGACGCTATCGCTGTCGGCCCTGGGCGGCGCGCTGGAGTTTTACGACTTCATCATCTTCGTGTTCTTCGCCACGGTAGTGGGCAAGCTGTTCTTCCCGGCGGACATGCCTGAATGGCTGCGCTTGATGCAGACCTTCGGCATCTTCGCCGCCGGCTATCTGGCACGGCCGCTGGGCGGCATCGTGATGGCGCACTTCGGCGACCTGCTGGGGCGCAAGAAGATGTTCACCCTGAGCATTTTCATGATGGCGGTGCCGACCCTGATCATGGGCCTGCTGCCGACTTACGCGCAGATCGGCATGTGGGCGCCGATTCTGTTGCTGCTGATGCGGGTCATCCAGGGCGCGGCCATTGGTGGTGAAGTGCCGGGGGCGTGGGTCTTCGTTTCCGAACACGTGCCACAGCGGCATGTCGGCTATGCCTGCGGCACGCTGACCAGCGGCCTGACGGCGGGCATCCTCCTGGGTTCGCTGGTCGCCACAGCAATCAACAGTGTTTACACCCCGGTGGAAGTGGCGGATTACGCCTGGCGGATTCCGTTCCTGCTGGGCGGCGTGTTTGGCCTGTTCTCGGTGTACCTGCGCCGCTGGCTGCACGAAACCCCGGTGTTTGCCGAGTTGCAACAGCGCAAGGCCCTGGCCGAAGAAGTGCCGTTGCGTGCGGTGCTGCGCGATCATCGTGGCGCCATTGCCATTTCGATGCTGCTGACCTGGTTGCTGTCCGCGGGCATCGTGGTACTGATCCTGATGACCCCGACCGTATTGCAGACGGTCTATCACTTTTCGCCAACCACGGCCCTGCAATCCAACAGCGTGGCAATCGTGTGCCTGAGCATTGGCTGCATCGTTTCCGGTGCGCTGGCGGACCGCTTTGGAGCGGGGCGTGTCTTCGTCTTTGGCTGCACGGCGTTGCTGGCCAGTTCCTGGACCTTCTACCACAGCCTGGCCGACCATCCTGACTGGTTGTTCCCGATGTACGCGCTGACCGGTCTGCTGGTCGGTACGATCGGTGCAGTGCCGTACGTGATGGTCAAGGCGTTTCCGCCGGTGGTGCGCTTCAGCGGTCTGTCGTTCTCGTACAACGTGGCGTACGCGATTTTCGGAGGTTTGACGCCGATGATCGTCAGCCTGTTGCTCAAGGAAAGCCCGATGGGACCTGCCTATTATGTGGCGGTGCTGTGTGTTGTCGGGATCCTGGTGGGCGCTTATCTCTGGAAGAAGGGTCGTTAATCCCGACTTTTTTCACTGTCTGTACTCCCCAATCGCCAGCAGGCTGGCTCCCACATTTGGAATGCATTTCAACTGTGTGAGCCAGCCTGCTGGCGATGAGGGGCGCGAATTATCCAGTAACAGCCAAATAATGGCCTTTCATCCAATTGTCATATTTCAGCCATAGAGTGTTCACACGGCCTGCTGATACTTGGCCCCGACTTAACACACCCTATCTGCTAGGAGTAAGGCATGAAACTGAAGCGTTTGATGGCGGCAATGACTTTTGTCGCTGCTGGCGTTGCGACTGCCAACGCGGTTGCCGCTGTTGACCCTGCTATCCCGAGCTACACCAAGACCACTGGTGTGTCGGGCAACCTGTCCAGCGTTGGTTCCGATACCCTGGCCAACCTCATGACCCTCTGGGCTGAGAACTACAAAAAAGAATACCCGAACGTAAACATCCAGATTCAGGCCGCCGGTTCTTCTACCGCGCCACCTGCGCTGACAGAAGGCACCGCTAACCTGGGCCCGATGAGCCGCAAGATGAAGGACAACGAACTGCAAGCCTTCGAAACCAAATACGGCTACAAGCCAACCGCTATTCCGGTTGCCGTGGATGCCTTGGCCGTATTCGTGCACAAGGACAACCCGATCAAGCACATGACCATGGAACAGGTCGATGCGGTCTTCTCGTCCACCCGTCTGTGCGGCGGCAAAACCGACGTCAAAACCTGGGGCGACCTGGGTGTGACCGGCGACCTGGCCAACAAGCCGGTTCAACTGTTCGGTCGTAACTCGGTATCCGGCACTTATGGCTATTTCAAGGAAGAAGCCCTGTGCAAAGGTGACTTCAAGCCAAACGTCAACGAACAACCAGGCTCGGCTTCGGTCGTTCAGTCGATCAGCTCCTCGCTGAACGGCATCGGTTACTCGGGCATCGGCTACAAAACCGCTAGCGTGAAAACTGTGGCCCTGGCCAAGAAAGGCAGCCAGGACTTCATCGAAGACACCGAAGAAAACGCCCTGAACGGCAAGTACCCGCTGTCGCGCTTCCTCTACGTTTACGTCAACAAGGCCCCGAACAAGCCTTTGGCTCCGCTGGAAGCTGAGTTCGTGAAACTGGTTCTGTCCAAACAGGGCCAGGAAGTTGTCGTGAAAGACGGCTACATCCCACTGCCAGCCAAAGTTGCTGCAAAAGCATTGGCTGACCTGGGTCTGCAGGAAGGCGGCGCTGAAGTCGCAAAAAAGTAAAACCCTAGGTCCGGGGCACGCCCCGAACCTGTAGGAGCTGTCGAGTGAAACGAGGCTGCGATCTTTTGATCTGGCTTCGAACTGCAAGGTCAAAGATCGCAGCCTCGGTTCCCTCGACAGCTCCTGCAACCCCCAAATTCTAAATCCACTGCTGGTTAACGCCAGCGGCGGATTTGTTGCGTCACTGCACTGTCATCTTTCTGTCATACAGGATCGCTAGGGTGTGCGAATGAATGATCTGGCCAATTCCAACATGACTACTAATCCCCCCAAGCGAATTGATTTCAATACGCCTGAGTTGCAACGCAAGCGCCGCATTCGCGCGCTCAAAGATCGCTTCACCCGCTGGTACGTCCTCATCGGCGGTCTGGCGGTGCTGGCAGCCATCACCCTGATCTTTTTCTTCCTTGCCTACGTCGTTGCGCCCCTGTTCCAGGGGGCTAACCTGACGTCCAAGGACGCGATCACACCGGCCTGGATGCAAGACGCCGGCAAGCCGTTGATGTTCTCCCTGGAAGAGCAGAACCAGGTGGCCATGCGGGTTTCCGACAAGGGCCAGGCATTGTTCTTCGATCTCGACAGTGGCGCCGAACTCAAGCGCGTCGATCTGCCTGTTCCGGCCGGCACCACCGTAACCTCCATCGGTAAAGACCAGCCAGGTCAGCCGCTGGTAGCCGTAGGCCTGTCCAACGGCCAGGCGCTGGTGTTCCGTCACACGTATAAAGTCAGCTACCCGGACGGCAAGAAAACCATCTCGCCAGCCATCGAATACCCGTACGGCGAAACCCCGATTGCGCTGAACGAATCCGGCGGCGCGCTGGAACACGTCAGCCTCAACGCCACCGATTCGACCCTGATGCTGGTCGGCTCCACCGGTTCGCAACTCAATGTTCTGTCGCTGACCAGCGAAGAAAACATGATGACCGGCGAGATCACCAACGAGCAGAAGCGTATCGACTTGCCGCAAATGACCGAGCCGGTGAAGAACATCTTCGTCGACCCGCGTCAGCAGTGGTTGTACGTGATCAACGGTCGTGCCCAGGCCGACGTGTTCAGCCTGCGCGACAAGAGCCTCAACGGTCGCTACAAACTGCTGGAAAACGGCGAGGCTGAAGTCACCGCCAGCACCCAACTGGTCGGCGGTATCTCGCTGATCCTGGGTGACTCCAAAGGTGGCCTGGCCCAGTGGTTCATGGCCCGCGACCCGGATGGCGAACAGCGCCTGAAGCAGATCCGTACGTTCCAGATGGGCACCACGCCTATCGTTGAAATAACCGCCGAAGAGCGCCGCAAGGGCTTTGTTGCCCTTGATGCATCCGGCAAGCTCGGCGTGTTCCACAGCACCGCGCACCGCACCCTGCTGGTCGACCAAGTGGTCGAAGGCCAGGGCCTGTTCGGCCTGTCGCCACGCGCCAACCGTGTGATCGTGGAAGCCGGTGGCAAGTTGCAACCGTTGCTGCTCGAAAACCCGCACCCGGAAGTGTCGTGGAGCGCGTTGTGGAGCAAGGTCTGGTACGAGAACTACGACGAGCCTAAATACGTCTGGCAATCGACCGCCGCCAACACCGACTTCGAACCCAAACTGAGCCTGTCGCCGCTGACCTTCGGCACCCTGAAAGCTGCGTTCTACGCCATGCTGCTGGCCGCTCCATTGGCCGTTGCCGCTGCGATCTACACCGCGTACTTCATGGCCCCGGGCATGCGTCGCAAGGTCAAGCCGGTGATCGAACTGATGGAAGCGATGCCGACGGTGATCCTCGGTTTCTTCGCCGGTCTGTTCCTCGCGCCGTATGTGGAAGGGCATTTGCCGGGCATCTTCAGCCTGCTGATGCTGCTGCCGATCGGCATCCTGGTCGCCGGTTTCACCTTCAGTCGCCTGCCGGAATCGATCCGCCTGAAAGTCCCGGATGGTTGGGAAAGTGCGCTGCTGATTCCAGTGATTTTGTTCGTGGGCTGGCTCTCGCTGTACATGAGCCCGTTCATGGAGAACTGGTTCTTCGGCGGTGACATGCGCATGTGGATCTCCCACGACCTGGGCATCACCTACGACCAGCGCAACGCACTGGTGGTCGGTCTGGCCATGGGCTTCGCGGTGATCCCGAACATCTACTCGATCGCCGAAGACGCCGTGTTCAGCGTGCCTCGCGGCCTGACCCTGGGCTCCCTGGCCCTCGGTGCCACGCCGTGGCAGACCATGACCCGCGTGGTGATCCTCACCGCGAGCCCGGGCATTTTCTCGGCGCTGATGATCGGCATGGGCCGTGCGGTCGGTGAAACCATGATCGTGTTGATGGCCACCGGTAACACCCCGGTCATGGAAATGAACCTGTTTGAAGGCCTGCGCACCCTGGCTGCCAACGTCGCGGTGGAAATGCCGGAGTCGGAAGTCGGCGGCAGTCACTACCGCGTGCTGTTCCTCTCGGCGCTGGTGCTGCTGTTGTTCACCTTCGTCATGAACACCCTCGCAGAACTGATTCGTCAGCGTCTGCGCAAGAAATACTCGTCGCTTTAAGAAAGGTAGAAGTCTGTGAAACAGAACTCCCTGAAAGGATGGTTCAAGAGCGGCGCCCCCGGCGTCTGGATCAGCGGTGGCGCGGTGTCCATCGCGGTCATCATGACCATTGGCTTGTTGGCAGTGATTGCCGTGCGCGGCCTGGGTCACTTCTGGCCGGCGGACCTGGTGCACGCCAGCTACAACGTGCCGGGCCAGGCCAATCACTTGGTGGTCGGCGAAATCGTACAGAAGGAAGAAGTGCCGCGTGCGCGTCTGAAGAGCGCCGGCCTGCCGGTGCCTGACGAAGGCCCGGAATTCATGACCCGCGAGCTGATCAAGGTCGGCAACCGTGACTTGAACGGCAACGATTTCACCTGGATCGTCGGCGAGTGGCTGACCAACCAGAAGACCCCGGTCGAGTTGATGGCGCTGGAGCGTCGCGAGTGGGGCAACTTCTACGGTTACCTGGTCAACGTCAAACAGGACGGCAAGGTCATCGCCGAAGGCGAAGCAGCCTGGCCTGAACTGCAAGCGCGGATCAACCGTGTGAACCAGTTGGCCGCGCAACTCAAGACGCTGGAAAAGGTTGATATCGGCGCGATCAACGCCGGTCTCGAACGCATTCGTCTACACAGCCGCAAGCTGGAACTGGATGGCAAGCTCGACGCCGCCGCGCAAGCGGACATGGAGTCCGAGCGCGCCGAACTCAATGCCCGCTATCAGGACATCGAAGCGCGTCTGAGTGATCTGCACGCGCAGTTCAACCGCGACGCTTTGACCGCTCGTGATGCCAACGGCAAAGAGATCGAAATCGGCCTGGGCAAAGTGGTTCACGCCTACCAGCCGAACGCCATGGGCACCTTCACCAAGGTTGGCTTCTACTTCAGCAAGATCTGGGAATTCCTCTCGGACGACCCGCGTGAAGCGAACACCGAAGGCGGGATTTTCCCGGCGATCTTCGGCACCGTGATGATGACCCTGATCATGGCGATGATCGTCACCCCGTTCGGCGTGCTGGCGGCGGTGTACCTGCGTGAGTACGCCAAGCAGAACACCCTGACGCGGATCATCCGTATCGCGGTGAACAACCTCGCTGGCGTTCCGGCGATCGTTTACGGCGTGTTCGGTCTGGGCTTCTTCGTTTACGTACTCGGTGGCTCGGTCGACCGTTTGTTCTTCCCGGAAGCACTGCCGGCACCGACCTTCGGTACGCCGGGTCTGCTCTGGGCCTCGCTGACCCTGGCGCTGCTGGCGGTGCCGGTGGTGATCGTGGCCACCGAAGAAGGCCTGGCGCGGATTCCTCGCACCGTGCGTGAAGGCTCGTTGGCCCTCGGTGCGACCAAGGCTGAAACCTTGTGGAAGATCGTCATCCCGATGGCCAGCCCGGCGATGATGACCGGCATGATCCTCGCCGTGGCTCGTGCCGCCGGTGAGGTGGCGCCGCTGATGCTGGTGGGTGTGGTGAAACTGGCGCCGTCGCTGCCGGTGGATGGCAACTACCCGTACCTGCACCTGGACCAGAAGATCATGCACCTGGGCTTCCACATCTATGACGTCGGCTTCCAGAGCCCGAACGTTGAAGCCGCACGACCGCTGGTGTACGCCACCGCGTTGCTGCTGGTGCTGGTGATCGCGACATTGAACCTGTCGGCGGTGTACATCCGTAACCACCTGCGCGAAAAATACAAAGCACTGGATAGCTGATTTGCAGCACTGATTTCTATGTGGGAGCCAGCCTGCTGGCGATGGCAACAACGCGGTCTACAGATTGACCGCGTTGCCTGAATCGCCAGCAGGCTAGCTCCTACAAAAACCGAACCGAATTTGTTAGCACAGGGAGCCTCCCATGCAGCACGAAGCACATACCCACGGCATTAACATGTCAGCCCTGGGCCGCGACAAACAGAGCCTGAGCCTTGAGCAGGAAACCGTAGCCATTGAAGTGCCGGGCCTGAGCCTGTTTTACGGCGACAAGCAAGCGCTGTACGACGTCAGCATGAATATCCCGAAACAGCGCGTGACCGCCTTCATCGGCCCGTCCGGCTGCGGCAAGTCCACGCTGCTGCGTACCTTCAACCGCATGAACGACCTGGTTGACGGCTGCCGTGTCGAAGGCGCGATCAACCTGTATGGCAACAACATCTACCGTAAGGGTGAAGATGTGGCCGAGCTGCGTCGTCGCGTCGGCATGGTGTTCCAGAAGCCGAACCCGTTCCCGAAAACCATCTACGAAAACGTGGTCTACGGCCTGCGTATCCAGGGCATCAACAAAAAGCGCGTACTCGACGAAGCCGTAGAGTGGGCGTTGAAAGGCGCGGCGCTGTGGGACGAAGTCAAAGACCGTCTGCACGAGTCGGCACTGGGCCTGTCCGGTGGTCAACAGCAACGTCTGGTGATCGCCCGTACCATCGCCGTAGAGCCTGAAGTGCTGCTGCTCGACGAACCGTGCTCGGCACTCGACCCGATCTCGACGCTGAAAGTCGAAGAGCTGATCTACGAACTGAAATCGAAATTCACCATCGTCATCGTGACCCACAACATGCAACAGGCCGCGCGGGTGTCCGACTACACGGCGTTCATGTACATGGGCAAACTGGTGGAATTCGGTGATACCGACACCCTGTTCACCAATCCGGCGAAGAAGCAGACCGAAGACTACATCACGGGTCGCTATGGCTAGTTGAGGCAGCTACAAGCCGCAAGCTTCAAGCGGCAAGATAGAAGCGGTGCGATTTCAGGACTTATACATAACTGCTTGAAGCTTGCAGCTTGAAGCTTGCAACTTTCGCGGAGCGAAATAGATGATTAGTAAAGAAGGCCTTACCCACCACATTTCCGCGCAGTTCAACGCTGAGCTGGAGGAAGTTCGCAGCCACCTCCTGGCCATGGGCGGGTTGGTGGAAAAGCAGGTTAACGACGCGGTGACCGCGCTGATCGAGGCCGACTCCGGCCTGGCCCAGCAGGTGCGCGAGATCGATGACCAGATCAACCAGATGGAACGCAACATCGACGAAGAGTGCCTGCGCATTCTGGCCCGTCGTCAGCCGGCAGCGTCCGACCTGCGCCTGATCATCAGCATTTCCAAATCGGTGATCGACCTGGAGCGCATCGGTGACGAAGCGACCAAGATCGCCCGTCGTGCCATCCAGTTGTGCGAAGAAGGCGAAGCGCCGCGCGGCTACGTCGAGGTTCGCCACATCGGCGACCAGGTGCGCAACATGGTGCGTGATGCGCTGGACGCGTTTGCCCGTTTCGACGCCGACCTGGCGTTGTCGGTGGCGCAGTACGACAAGATCATCGACCGCGAATACAAAACCGCCCTGCGTGAGCTGGCGACCTACATGATGGAAGACCCACGCTCTATCTCGCGGGTCTTGAGCATTATCTGGGTGCTGCGTTCGCTGGAGCGTATCGGCGACCACGCGCGCAATATCTCGGAATTGGTGATCTACCTGGTGCGCGGCACCGACGTGCGTCACCTGGGCCTCAAGCGCATGAAGGAAGAAGTTGAAGGAACCAGTGGCGAAACCGCTAATGTTCCGGGCAAATCTGACGATAAGTAAGGTTGCCCAAGTAAAGCGCCCGGCCTTTTGGCCGGGCGTTTTCGTTTGTGGCTCACGAATTCGAAAAGCAGCACCCCGTGAACGAAAAGTCCGGCGTGACTGAAGGTTTTTGGCAAAGTGCCATCAGCAAAGCGGTATGCTGGCCGGGATTTTTTAAAGGGGTTTTGGATGAGTAAGGTCAGTGTGTTGGTCGTGGACGATGCTTCGTTCATTCGTGACCTGGTGAAGAAGTGCCTGCGCAACTATTTCCCCGGCATGCGGATCGAAGACGCGGTCAACGGCAGAAAGGCCCAGGCTATGTTGGCCAAGGAAGCGTTCGACCTGGTCCTGTGTGACTGGGAGATGCCGGAGATGTCTGGCCTGGAACTGCTGACCTGGTGCCGCGAGCAAGAAAGCCTCAAGAGCATGCCGTTCGTCATGGTGACCAGCCGCGGCGACAAAGAAAATGTCGTTCAGGCGATTCAGGCAGGGGTTTCCGGTTATGTCAGCAAGCCGTTCACCAACGAGCAACTGCTGACCAAGGTCAAGCAGGCGCTGCACAAGGTCGGCAAGCTCGACGCCTTGATCAACGTGGCGGCGACCAAAACCAGCCCGGCGTTCGGTAACGACTCCCTGAGCGCTTTGACCGGCGGCAAACCCGCCGTGGTGGCGGCGACACCTGCTGCGCCTGCCGCTGCACCGTCCCGCGGTTTGCTCAACAGCCCACCGGTCAAGGCACCGGTCGCCGCTGCGGCGGCGGGGGGAGGACGTGGTCAGGGTCAATTGCGTTTGCCGAACGGCATCCAGCAATGCGTGATCAAGGCCTTGAGCCTCAAGGAAGCGCTGTTGGTGGTCAAGCGCGCCGAGACCTTGCCGCAAGTCCTCGACAGTGCTGTGCTCGACCTGGAGCAGGGCGACAACGCCGAAACCGCACGCCTTAATGGCTACCTGCACGCGATCGTTGCCCACGAGCAGAAACCCGACAGCGAATGGCTGCAGCTGACCTTCCGCTTCGTCGACCAGGACGCGCAGAAACTCGACTACATCTCCCGCCTGATTGCCCGTGGCACGGCGCAGAAGCACTTTATTCCTGGCGCTTGATTCAACGTCGTCGGGCAGATTGTCATCGCGGGCAAGCCCGCTCTCACAGGTAGATTAGAAACCTTGTGGGAGCGGGCTTTTTCGCAAAGGGACCCTCCGTACTACCGCACATCTCCTGAACACCCGTTCTGAAACAACTGTCGACTCCCTGGGTCCATTGCAGCTGCTAGGCTCAATCCCAGGTTTCACTCGACAGAATTCATCCTCATGTTCATGCGAATGCTGCTTTTTTGTGGTCTGTGCATGGCCGCCATTTCGGCGATGGCCGCGACGATCTACAAGTCCACCGATGCCAATGGCGTGGTCTCCTACAGCGACTTCCCCACCAGCAAAGACTCCAAGCTGTTTATTTTTCGTGACGGCATGGTCGAACACCTTGAGCGTCAGGTACGCCTGATCATCATGAAGAAGAACGGCGTGGATAGCGTGTATGTGCGCAATGACCTGTATGCGCCGGTCGAAGTCGAGTTGAGTTTTGCCGGGGTGAAGAACGCCAGCGGTGCCCCGGGCAAGCCCATTCGGCGGGTGATCCCGCAGCGCACCAGCGTTCGCATGGCGCAGCTCACGGCGACCAAGGCTGGAAAGCCATTCGCCTATGTTCCGAAGTTCAATTACTTCTTGGGCGACCCCTCAGGTCCCATGGTGGGCTATCGGTATCCGTTGCCGTGGCGGGGTGGCCCGTTCCGGATCAGTCAGGGCGCCAACGGCCCCTACAGCCACTTCGGCCCCAAGAGCCGTTACGCCATCGACATTGCCATGCCAGAGGGCACGCCGATCATTGCCGCGCGTGGCGGGGTGGTGGTGAAAACCGAGAACAGCCAGAGTGGGCGCGGCACTGATGCGTCCGGCAATTTCGTACGGGTGCTGCACGATGACGGAACCATGGGCGTGTACCTGCACCTGAAGAAAGGTTCGGTCAGGGTGCGAGAGGGGCAAAAGGTGGCGGTAGGCAGTGCTTTGGCGCTGTCGGGCAACACCGGCAACAGCACCGGGCCGCACCTGCACTTTGTGGTGCAGCGCAATACGGGGATGGGGCTGGTGTCCATTCCGTATCGGTTCAATCAGCCGGTGGATGCATTGCCCAACTTTGCGTTGGGCAAACAATAACGCCTTGAAGCAAAAGATCGCAGCCTTCGGCAGCTCCTACAGGGTCATGTGTACACCCTGTAGGAGCTGCCGAAGGCTGCGATCTTTGGGATCAATGCGGTTTAACGAATCGCATCAATCCAGCATCAACACCTTGGCCAGCACGATCTTCGGCCCTTTCATCTTCTTGATGATGATGCGCAGACCTTCGACTTCCAGCACTTCTTCCTCTTCCGGCACCCGTTTCAGGCTTTCGTAGACCAGCCCGGCGAGGGTTTCGGCTTCAACGTGGTCGAGGTCGATGCCCAGCAGGCGTTCAACCTTGAACAGCGGCGTATCGCCCCGCACCAGCAGCTTGCCCGGTTGGTACGCGAGAATCCCGCGCTCGGCCTTGCGGTGTTCGTCCTGGATGTCGCCGACCAGCACTTCCAGCACGTCTTCCATGGTCAGGTAGCCGATGATGTTGCCGTCGGCCTCTTCGACCACGGCGAAGTGCGAGCCGCCCTTGCGGAACTGTTCCAGCAACTGCGACAGCGGCATGTGCCGGGAGACGCGCTCCAGCGGACGGGTCAGTTCGGCAAGGTTGAACGACTCGGGAATGTGGTCCAGTGCCGCCAGTTCCAGCAGCAGATCCTTGATGTGCAGCAGGCCGACGAACTCCTGGCGCTCGCTGTCGTACACCGGGTAGCGGCTGAACTTGTGGCGGCGGAACATTGCCAGGATCTGCTTGAGCGGGGCGTTGAATTCCAGGGTCACCAGGTCTTCACGGGAGTTGGCCCAGTCGACCACTTCCAGTTCGCCCATCTCGACCGCCGAGGCCAATACGCGCATGCCTTGGTCGCTCGGGTCCTGGCCACGGCTGGAGTGCAGGATCAGTTTCAGTTCTTCGCGGCTGTAATGGTGCTCGTGATGCGGGCCGGGCTCACCTTGGCCTGCGATGCGCAGGATGGTGTTGGCGCTGGCGTTGAGCAGGTAAATCGCCGGGTACATGGCCCAGTAGAACAGGTACAGCGGCACGGCGGTCCATAGCGACAACAACTCGGGTTTGCGGATGGCCCAGGATTTGGGTGCCAGTTCGCCGACCACGATGTGCAGGTACGAAATGATGAAGAACGCGGTGAAGAACGACACACCCTTGACGATCTCGGCCGACTCGACGCCCACGGCGCTCAGCAACGGCTCAAGAATGTGCGCAAAGGCCGGCTCACCGACCCAGCCAAGGCCCAGCGAGGCCAGGGTAATACCCAATTGGCACGCCGACAGATAGGCATCGAGCTGACTGTGTACGGTGCGCAGGATGTGGCCGCGCCAGCCGTGTTGCTCGGCGATGGCTTCGACCCGGGTCGAGCGCAATTTGACCATGGCAAATTCCGCTGCAACGAAAAAACCGTTGAGCAAAACCAGGATCAGAGCAAAAAGAATCATGCCGAAGTCGGCGAAAATTGTAGCGAGGGTCAAACCAGGGGAAGGGTCCATGATGGAGTTTTGCGGTTTCCGTGTATTCGAAAGGAAAGAAAAATGTGCACCTGAAAGGCAGGCGCAAGTCAGCCAATGTAGCGGCTGACTTGGCGATTGCCTAGTGGCGCGTGCCGGCCGGTATCAGTCGGCGGTGCTGATGACCCTGGATTTGCTGACCTGCGCCGGGGCGAAATGGCAGGTAAAGGTGCTGCCGTGACCCGGCACGCTGCTGATTTCCATGCGTGCACGGTGGCGCAGCAGCACGTGCTTGACGATCGCCAGGCCCAGCCCGGTGCCGCCGGTATTGGAGTTGCGGCTGGAGTCGACGCGATAGAAACGTTCGGTCAGGCGCGGCAGGTGTTTGCTGTCGATGCCAATCCCGGAGTCCTGCACGCTCAGGTGCGCCCCTTGCTCGTCGCCCCACCAGCGAATGCGGATGTTGCCTTCGGCCGGGGTGTACTTCACGGCGTTGAACACCAGATTGGAAAACGCGCTGCGTAATTCCGCTTCGCTGCCCTTGAGCAGGATGGTCGGGTCAGCTTCGAGGGTGATGCGCTGGTTTTTCTGGCCGGACAGTTGCTGCGCATCGCTTTTGATCGATTGCAGTAAACCGTCGATAGGCACGGGCTGGTTGTCCGACGGGTAGTCGGTGGCTTCCAGCTTGGCCAACAGCAGTAGGTCGTTGAGCAAGGTCTGCATGCGCCCGCCTTGCTGCTGCATCTGCTGCAGGGCACGGGTCCAGCGCGGGTTCACTTCCTCGACATTGTCGAGCAGGGTTTCCAGGTAGCCGCAGATCACCGTCAGCGGCGTGCGCAGTTCGTGCGACACGTTGGCGATGAAGTCTTTGCGCATCTGTTCCAGTTGATGGATGCGGGTGACGTCGCGCACCAGCATCAGGTGTTCGTTGTTGCCGTAGCGGGTGATGTACAGCTGAATGCGTACGCGGTCGTTGGTCGGCGAAGGGATTTCCAGCGGCTCGGCGTAGCTGTCCTGCTCGAAGTATTCCTTGAACCGTGGATGGCGCACCAGGTTGGTCACTGGCTGGCCACTGTCCTGCGGGGTCTTGAGGCCCAGCAGGGTTTCTGCGGCGCGGTTCCACCATTCCAGGTTGCCGTCGGTGTCGAGCATGATCACCGCGTCTTTGAGTGCGGCGGTGGATTCCTGGACCCGGTCGATCACCGCTTGCAAGCGTCCACGTACTCGCTGATCGCGGCGTTGCAGGTGGTAGATGCTGTCGAACACCTCGCCCCACAAGCCATAGCCATCGGGCGGTGCTTCATCGGGTTTGTGCAGGCGCAGCCACTCGTGCAGGCGCAGCAGTTGCTTGAGGGTCCAGGCCAGGTAAATACCCAGGCCTGCGGCGAGGCTCCAGCCGTAATAGCCGGTGATCAGGCCGATCACCAGGCAGGCGGTGACCAGCAGCAGCATGTGGCGAATCAGGGTGCCATGCCAGTTTTGGTTCACGTGACGCGCGTCCTTGAAAGAAAAGCAGCTTCCAGCTTCAAGCCCCAAGCTACAAGTTTGAAGCAGCGTGGCTTTTAGCTTGCCGCTTGAAGCTTGAAGCTCATAGCTGCCGTCAAGCTTTGGTAGAAAAGCGGTAACCGGTGCCGCGCACGGTTTGTACCAGATTTTCGTAAGCATCGCCGAGGGCTTTGCGCAGGCGACGGATGTGTACGTCGACCGTACGTTCCTCAACGTAGACGTTGCCGCCCCAGACCTGATCCAGCAACTGGCCACGGGTGTAGGCGCGTTCCTGGTGGGTCATGAAGAATTGCAGCAGACGGTATTCGGTCGGGCCCATTTCCGCAGGCTTGCCGTCGATGGTCACGCGGTGGCCGATCGGGTCGAGCAGCAGGCCGCCGACTTCAATCGGCGCTTCGCCATCGGTTGGCCCGGCACGGCGCAGCACGGCTTTGAGGCGCGCCACCAGTTCACGAGGGGAAAACGGCTTGGTGATGTAATCGTCGGCGCCGACTTCCAGGCCCTGGATCTTGTTGTCCTCTTCGCCCTTGGCGGTCAGCATGATGATCGGGATGTCCCCGGTCAGCTCATCGCGCTTGAGGCGGCGGGCCAGCTCGATACCGGACGTGCCGGGCAGCATCCAGTCGAGCAGGATGAGGTCCGGCTTGCGGTCAACGATAATGGCATGCGCCTGCTGGGAGTTCTCCGCCTCCAGGCAGTCATAGCCGGCCATTTCCAACGCAACGGCGATCATTTCGCGAATGGGCGCTTCGTCGTCGACGATCAGAATGCTCCTGCCAACCATGCCTTAATCCTCTTGTCATTTAACTGTCTTGCGCCGCATTAGATAACGGAATTATTGCAGTCGTGTGACAGTATTTTAGTCGACCGGCGATTGCCACGATCCTGGGCTAAGCTCTAAGTCCGAATCCTGACAACCACAAAAGGAAGGTTTCCATGAATCACCTTGCTCAATCCTGGAAGGCTTTGCTGGTCACGGCTGCGCTAACGCTGCCAACTCTGGCCTTTGCCGCCGACCCGGCGATGATGAAAGACGGCATGATGGTCGACCACAAAGGGATGACCCTGTACACGTTCGACAAGGACTCTGGCGGCAAGTCGATGTGCAACGACGATTGCGCCAAGAATTGGCCACCGATGATGGCGCCGGCGGGCGCTACGGCCGAAGGCAAGTGGAGCGTGATCAAGCGTGACGACGGCAAGATGCAGTACGCCTACGACGGCAAGCCGCTGTATACGTTTGTGAAAGACACAAAACCTGGAGACATGACCGGCGACAAGATGAAAGACGTCTGGCACGTGGTCCACGAGTCGCAAAAATAGGCAATTTGCTAAAAAGATCGCAGCCTTCGGCAGCCCCTACAGGGCGTACGCCATTCCAATGTAGGAGCTGCCGAAGGCTGCGATCTTTTCAAAGTCTCAACGCAACGCGTAATCCAGCACGATCCCGACAAAAATCGCCAATCCAGCCCAGTGATTATGCAAAAACGCCTGGAAGCAGCGCATGCGATCCTTGCCGCGGGTGTACCAGAACTCCCAGGCAAAGCAGCCTGCCGCCACCGCCAACCCGAGGTGGAACCAGCCACCGAGCTCGAATTTCGACCCCGCCAGCAACAGACAACACAGCGCCAGGCCTTGCAGGGTCAGAATGATTACCCGGTCCGCTTCGCCAAACAGGATGGCCGTCGATTTCACGCCGATCTTCAAGTCGTCATCGCGGTCGGTCATCGCGTAGTAAGTGTCGTAGCCCACCGTCCACAGCAGGTTGGCGATCCAGAGCAGCCACGCCGCCGCGGGCAGTTCACCGGTTTCGGCGGTGAACGCCATCGGCATCCCCCACGAAAACGCCGCGCCCAGCACCACTTGCGGGTAATAGGTGTAGCGCTTCATGAACGGGTAGGTGAAGGCCAGTGCCAGTCCTCCCAATGACAACCAGATCGTCGGCGCATTGGTGCACAGCACCAGCAGAAAACTCACGCCCATCAGCAGCGCAAAAAACACCAGCGCCTCTTTCGAGCTGATCTTGCCGCTGGCCAACGGACGTTGCGCGGTGCGTTTGACGTGACCATCGACCTTACGGTCGGCCCAATCGTTGATCACACAGCCACCGGCGCGGGTCAACACCACGCCGAGGACGAAAATCACGATGTTGGCCAGTGATGGCGAGCCTTTGCCGGCAATCCACAGCGCCCACAGCGTCGGCCACAGCAGCAGGTAAATGCCGATCGGCTTGTCCATGCGCGTCAGCTGAATGAAATCCCAGGCCCGGGGGTTCAAGCGGTTCAGGGACTTGAGCAGGCTCTGGTACATCAGCAGTTCTCCGGATGGGCGCGGGCGGCGCTCCACAGGGTCGGCAGGAAAATCTCGGCCACCAGAACGCTCAAGGTGCCGCGGTCGAAGCGTGAACGGCGGCCCCACAGCCCAGGCGCCTGAACGTCAGTCGGCAGCCAGTCTTGAGGATAGTGGCAAACCTCGATGGCGCGGCGCTGGAACGCGTGGTCGCAAAACAGCAGTTCGCCCAGGGAACGGCTACCCAATTCGTCCATGTGCAAACCGTCACCCTGCAACGCACTGCGTGACGCAACGCTGCGGGCAAACACCCAGGCTTGGCCGTGCCCGCGCAAATACACCTCGCGCACCCAGCCCTCGCTGCCCTCGGCCAGGTCCAGCGCGGTGCATTCATCGGCGCGCAAGGTCTGCCAGCCTTCGAACAGCGGCGTGACGCTGAAGCCGTCTTTCGATAGTCGGGTCAGCCGTCGGGTCAGCGATCCTTCGTCGAACAGCCAGTCGAGGATAGAGGCGTCGGGGAGGGGGGCGAGTTGGCTTCTGGGAACCCAGAACGGGGATTTTGAGTGCGGCACAGTACGTCATTATTGGCAGCAAAGGAGGCGGCGAGCTTAACATGTCAGCTGATAAATTTGAGTGATCCAGCCGCCCGTTGCGCCGAACAGGCTTGCATCTGCGCGGCCCCATCAGTACAAAACGCCCTGAGCCGGACGGCAGCGCTGCAATCATCGACCGTTCGTGCCGGCAAAACGCCTGAACTGAGGAAGTACCTGAATGAAAAAGTGGCAATGTGTGGTCTGCGGCCTGATCTACAACGAAGCCGACGGCTGGCCGGATGACGGCATTGCGCCGGGCACCCTGTGGCAAGACGTGCCGGAAGACTGGCTGTGCCCGGATTGCGGCGTCGGCAAGATGGATTTCGAAATGATCGAAATCAACTAAGACATTAGAGGAGTAAGGAATGAACGCACCTGTCGTGATCATCGGTACCGGCCTGGCTGGCTACAACCTGGCCCGGGAGTTTCGCAAACTCGATGGCGAAACCCCGCTGCTGCTGATTACCGCCGATGATGGGCGTTCCTACTCAAAGCCGATGCTCTCGACCGGTTTCGGCAAAAACAAGGACGCCGACGGCCTGAGCATGGCCGAGCCCGGCGCCATGGCCGAGCAGTTGAAGGCCGAAGTGCGCACTCACACGCGCATCAGCGGCATCGACCCTGGCCACAAGCGCCTGTGGATCGGCGAGGAAGCGGTGATCTATCGCGACCTGATCCTGGCCTGGGGAGCCGAAACCGTGCGCGTGCCCATCGAGGGCGACGCGGCGGATTGCGTGTTCCCCATCAATGACCTGGAAGACTACGCACGCTTTCGTGCGGCGGCGGCCGGCAAGCGTCGGGTGCTGCTGCTCGGCGCCGGCCTGATCGGCTGCGAGTTCGCCAACGACCTGAGCCTGGGCGGTTATGAGGTGCAGCTGGTTGCACCGTGCGAGCAGGTCATGCCGACGCTGTTGCACCCGGCGGCGGCCGCGGCGGTTCAGGCCGGGCTGGAAAGCCTCGGTGCACGTTTCCACCTCGGTCCGGTGCTGACGCGCCTGCAGCGGGTTGCTGATGGCCTGGAAGCTCATCTGTCCGATGGCCAGGTCATTGCGTGCGACGTAGTGGTCTCGGCCATCGGCCTGCGCCCACGCATCGATCTGGCGGCCGCAGCCGGCTTACAGATCAATCGGGGGGTGATGGTCGACCGTCACCTGAAAACCTCTCACGCCAACATCTACGCGCTGGGCGACTGCGCTGAGGTCGATGGGCTGAATCTGTTGTACGTAATGCCCCTGATGAGTTGTGCGAGAGCGCTGGCACAAACCCTCGCCGGCAACCCCACAGCGGTCACCTACGGCCCGATGCCCATCACCGTTAAAACCCCGGTATGCCCGTTGGTAGTGTCCCCGCCGCCACGGGGTCTGGAGGGTGTCTGGACGGTTGAAGGGCAGGGGGGTGACATCAAGGTGTTATGTCGTGATGCCAGCGGCAAACTGCTCGGTTATGCCCTGACAGGCGCGGCGGTGATGGAAAAATTGGCCCTGAACAAAGAGCTTCCAGCACTGCTGGCGTAAATACCGGTCGTTCTGTCGGAATCACCCCCCTTTTGCCCTTACATTGGCCGCGTCGACACTGGCGCGGCTCCTCTCTGCGTGCCATCCTCACTCCCGTCTGCCGCAGAGTAGAGCACCTGCGGCGCTTTGGGCGCTGCTCCACAGAGAGCAGCACGGACATAACAACAAAAAACCGTCAAAGGGGCTTCACTAATATGCGTAAACCAGAACTCGCTGCAGCAATTGCTGAAAAAGCAGACCTCACCAAAGAGCAGGCCAACCGCGTTCTCAACGCCGTACTCGAAGAAATCACCGGCGCCCTGCACCGCAAAGACAGCGTCACGCTGGTAGGCTTCGGCACCTTCCTGCAACGCCACCGCGGCGCCCGCACCGGCAAAAACCCGCAAACCGGTGAGCCCGTCAAAATCAAGGCCAGCAACACCGTCGCATTCAAGCCAGGCAAATCGTTGAAAGACAGCGTCAATCCGTAATTCCCATCCCGCCAAGCGGGTTGCGGTATAGAAAAATGGGCACGCCAACCAGGTTGGGTGCCCATTTTTTATGCCTGAAAACACTGTGTCCCTGTGGGAGCGAGCCTGCTCGCGATGAGGCCATCACGGCCGACATCTAATGCTGAATGTCAGCCCGCTATCGCGAGCAGGGTTTGGTGTTGCTGCTACTTGCGGTTCAACATCACCGGCAACTGCGCCACCAGCTTCACATTATTCAACGGTGCACGAATAAACCCGCGCTGTGTTCCGTCCGGCCCGATCACCGCCAGGTTGCCGCTGTGGTCGACGGTGTAGTTCGGCTTGCTGGTATCCGCCGGAATAAACGGAATGCTTACCGCGTTGGCGACTTTTTGCAGTTCTTCCACCGAGTTCGGCGTCAGGCCGATGAACTGTGGATCGAAGTAACCCAGATACTGCTTGAGCTGTTTTGGCGTATCGCGATTCGGGTCGACGCTGACCAGCACGATCTGCAACTTGTCCACCGCCTCGGGAGGCAGTTCGCTTTTGATCTGACGCAGCTGGGCAAGGGTGGTCGGGCAGATGTCCGGGCAGAAGGTGTAGCCGAAGAACAGCAGCGACCACTTGCCTTTGAGCTCATTGATCTCAACCGGTTTGCCGTCCTGATCAGTCATCGTCACGCTCGGCAGGGTGCGGCTTTGCGGCAGCAGAATGATGCCTGCGTCGATCAGTGCCGTCGGATCGCCCTGGCCTTTGCCGGAGAGCACTTTGTTGATGGTCAGGCCCAGGACCAGCGCGATCAGGGCAACAAGGATGAAGACGGTTTTCTGGGTTCGAGTCATAGGTTCAACAATAAGTAGTGGTCTACGAGCAGCGCGATAAACAGCAGGAACAAGTAGTAGATAGAGTACTTGAACGTGTTGATCGCCGCGTGCGGCCGAGTGCCACGGTACAGCACCACGGCCCATTGCAGGAACCTTGCGCCCAGTACGACGGCGCAGGTCAGGTACAGCAGGCCGCTCATGTGAATCACGTACGGCATCAGACTGACGGCCAACAGGGCGAAGGTGTAAAGCAGGATATGCACCTTGGTGTAATGCTCGCCATGGGTCACCGGCAACATCGGAATGTCGGCCTTGGCGTATTCCTCTTTGCGGTGGATGGCCAGCGCCCAGAAATGTGGCGGGGTCCAGGCGAAGATAATCAGTACCAACAGCAGCGGTTCGGCGCTGACGTGACCGGTGGCGGCGGTCCAGCCGAGCAGCGGCGGGGCGGCGCCGGCCAGGCCACCGATGACGATGTTCTGCGGCGTCGCGCGTTTGAGAAAACCGGTGTAGACCACCGCATAGCCGAGCAAGGAGGCGAGGGTCAGCCACGCCGTCAGTGGATTGGTGAAGGCCAGCAGCAGGGCTTGGCCGAGCACCGCCAGTACCAATGCAAACGTCAGCGCAGCGGTCGGTGAAACACGACCTTCGGCCAAAGGGCGTTTGTGGGTCCGTGCCATGACTGCATCGATCCGCCGGTCCACCACATGGTTGACCGCCGCTGCACCGCCCGCACACAAGGCGATCCCCAGATTGCCAAACACCAGCACGGTCCACGGCACCCCGGCGCGAGTGGCGAGGAACATCCCGACCAGCGAGGTGATGAGCATCAACACCACCACTTTCGGTTTGGTCAGCTCCAGATAGTCACGCCAGATCGCCTGGCTGTGACGCTCGCCAATCAGAATCGCCATGGCATTTCTCCTTTTATTGTTATCGGCCCGGCTGAATGTTTACGCGGGCTGAAGCGCCAGCGCGAAGGTTGCTTGACCCGAACCAGGCTGGTTCGCGCGTGATAATTGACCAGCACCATGGTCAGCAGCAGCGCCGCCCCTCCGGCGTTGTGTGCAACGGCCACCGGCAGCGGCAGATGGAACAGCACGTTGCTGATGCCCAGCGTGATTTGTGCCGCGAGGGCGACCAACACAAGGCCCGCCAGACGCGTCATACCTACGGCTTTCAGCTGCCAGGCCAGCCCAAGCAGAACCAGCGTCACCAGCAACGCGCCGATGCGGTGCGTCAGGTGAATCGCCGTGCGCGCATCGCTGTCCAGTTGCCCGCCCAGGTAGTTCGGGCCGATGTGCTGGGTCAGGTGAAAACCGTTGGCGAAATCGGCTGGAGGCAGCCATTGACCGTGGCAGGTCGGAAAGTCGATGCAGGCCACGGCAGCGTAGTTGGAACTGACCCAGCCACCGAGGGCGATTTGCCCGATCACCAACAGCAGCCCAGCCGTCGCCCAGTGTTGCAAACGGCGTGGCACCGTCAATGCCGGAAGGACGCCGGACAAGCGCAGGGTCAGCAGGAACAACAGGCTCAACGTGGCAAAACCGCCGAGCAAATGCCCGGTCACCACTTGCGGCCAGAGCTTGAGTGTCACCGTCCACATACCGAACGCGGCTTGCGCGAACACCACCGCCAGCAGGAACAACGGCAACTTCACCGGTTGCCCCGGATGCCGGCGATGCGTCCATGCGCGAGCAGCCAGAGCCACAATCAACAGCCCCAGCGTACCGGCAAAGTAGCGATGGATCATCTCGTTCCAGCCCTTGTGGGCTTCGACCGGGGTGTCCGGAAAATGCAGTTCGGCATGGGCCAATTGGGCTTCGCTTTTCGGCACGCTGATGAAGCCGTAGCAGCCCGGCCAGTCCGGGCAACCGAGGCCGGCGTGGGTCAGGCGGGTATAGGCGCCGAGCAACACCACAATCAGTGCCAGCAGGGTGGCAAACAGCGCGAGGCGAAATCCAGGTTTGGCCATGACGATGCCCTTATCCGATGTTGGACAGTTTCAGCAGGTGACGCAGGTCGTTGAGCAGGTCCTTACCCTTCACCGCAGGGTCGTAGCGCAACACCAGATTGCCGTGCGGGTCGATGATCCACAGTTGCGGCGCGGTCTTGTCACCATTGGCCTTGCTGAAGGTGTTGAGGTCCAGCGGGTAGCGTTGCAGCTGCGGATACTCGCGGGTCAGCTTGGCCTCGTAATCGGTTGCCAACGGCTGCGCGACGGCGATGGCATGGCTGGCACGCCCCGCGTCGCGACCCAGGCCGATCTGAACCTGCCGCGCCAGATACACCAGTTGCTGGCAATCGACGGCGCAGTCCTTGGGTGCGGTCACCAGCAACTGCCAGCGCTCTTCCTGTGCCTGCACGCCAAGGTCGGCGCGGGTCTGGCCATTGCCGATCAATTCGCCGTGATAGCTGCGACCTTCCGGCACCCAGAACTGCAGTTTGTACATGCCCGTGGCGAGGACCATCGGCCCGATGACCCCGAGCAGAATCAGCAGCAACTGCAAGCGTCCTTTGCGCCGGTTCACCGACGGTTTTGCCTCAGACATGCTGGGTGGATTCATGGCCGCTCCCATGGTGTTTCTCCTTTGCGTTGTGCCAGCCGAGGTAGAGATAAAGGCCGAACAGGGCAATCGACATAGCGAACCACTGCACGGCATAAGCGATGTGTTTTTCCGGGCCCATGGCAACCACCGGCCAATCGGCCTGGTAAGTCGCCGGCCCGGTTTCGGCGCGTAATTCATAGGCGAAGCCATCACGCTCGAGGCCGGCCCAGAGTTTGGTCGGAACGACTGCCGTGACCAGTTGCGGCCAGGTTGTGGTGTCGGGATCGGCGTGCAACTGGAAGGTCGCGCCGGGCGGCACGTAAACCCAGGCATCCAGGCTCAACGCCTGAGTGGGTGTGGTGAATTGCGGCGGTGTGCGCCGGTCGGGCCATGGCAGCCAGCCACGATTGACCAGCAGCCAGAGCCCGGTCGCCTGATCCTGAAACGGTTGCAGCAGCTCGACGCCAACCTTGCCGTCTCGTTGACGGTTATCCAGCAACAGACTGTGGGCGGCATCGAACTGGCCATGCAGGCGAACCCGGCGGAAAGCCGGATCGGCGCTGTTCTGGAGTTCAGTGCTGGCCATCGGTTCGGCAGCCCGGCGTTCGGTGTAGGTTTGCAGCAGCGCGCTCTTCTCCGCACCCCGGCCCAATTGCCAGAACCCGAGCGACACCAGCAGCGGCAGCAGCAGGGCGACCACCAGTGTCGGCACGATGCCCGGCCGGAAGCGCTTCATGGCAGCGCCAGAAAGTCAGTCGGTGCGATAGCTATACTCAAGTGCATCGCTAGTCCCCCGGAGTCTCACCATGCTCAAAGCAGCCATCGTCCTGATGCTGATTGCCACGGTTGTCAGCCTGTTCAGCGGCCTGTTTTTTCTGGTCAAGGACGACAGCAGCTCGAACCGCCTCGTCATTGCCTTGAGTGTTCGTGTAGCGCTGGCCGCCATTACCGTCGGCTTGATTGCCTGGGGTTTTTTCAGCGGCCAGTTGGTGTCTCATGCCCCTTGGTAGGGCTTAGAGCACGTAGACGAAAACGAACAACCCGATCCACACCACGTCCACGAAGTGCCAATACCAACTCGCCGCCTCGAAGCCGAACTGATGCTCGTTGTCGAAATGCCCGCGCATGATCCGCATCAGCATCACGAACAGGATGATGGTGCCGATGGTCACGTGCGCGCCGTGGAACCCGGTGAGCATGAAAAACGTGGCACCGTAGATGCCCGAACCCAGGGTCAGGCCCAGTTCGTGGTAAGCGTGGATGTATTCTTCGGCCTGAAAGCCGAGGAACGCGCAGCCCAGCAATACGGTGATCGCCAGCCACAGTTTCAGCGCGCCGCGATGGCCTTTTTTCAGGGCATGGTGTGCGATGGTCACGGTGACGCTGGAGCTCACCAACAGCACGGTGTTGAGCAGCGGCAAGCCCCAAGGGCTGATGACGTCCTTGGGTGGCGGAAACAGTTTGGAATCCGGGTTGTTCAGCAGTGGCCAGGTGAACTCGAAGCTCGGCCATAGCATGTGGGCGATGCCCTTGGCACCTTCGCCGCCCAAAGCCGGCCCGGAAACGTGGCGCACATAAAACAGTGCGCCGAAGAAGGCGATGAAGAACATCACCTCCGAGAAGATGAACCAGCTCATGCCCCAGCGAAACGAGCGATCCATCTGCGCGCTGTATAAGCCGCCGCGACTCTCCTTGATCACCGTGCCGAACCAGCCGAACAACATGTAGGCCAGCAGCAAGCCACCGACAAAAAAGATCAGCGGGCCGTGGGATTCGGGCCGCGCCGCTTTCAGGTCGTTGAACCAGGTGGCCAGGCCGAACACCGTGACGAACATCCCGACCGTGGCGATGATCGGCCATTTGCTCTGGGCCGGAACGTAATAATGTTCATGAGTTGCCATTTATTGTTCTCCTTATCGGGCACGCTCAACCGCCAGTGTTTACTGCGACCGGTGGATGTCGGGCGGTGATATCGAACAGCGTGTAGGACAGCGTCAGGTGCTTCACATCCTTGGGCATGTCACGGTCAACGATGAAACGTACCGGCATCTCGATCCGCTGACCGGGCTGCAGCACTTGCTGGGTAAAGCAGAAACATTCGGTCTTGTGGAAATACGCCGCCGCTGCGCTGGGTGCGATGCTCGGCACAGCCTGGGCGCTCATCGGCTTGTCGGTGGGATTGTGTGCAATGAAGATCATCTCGTTCACCGCCCCGGGGTTGGCCGTCAGTTCATCGTGCTTGGGATAGAAATCCCACGACATGTCGGCCGAGTTGGTCGACAGAAATTGCACGCGAACCTGCCGCGAGGTGTCGACCGTTTGCTCGCCTTCGTACTGCCCGGCGGTCTTGCCGTTGATGCCGAACGCCTTGCACATCACGTCGTAGATCGGCACCAGGGCAAACCCGAACACAAACATCGCGACCACCACCAGTAATAGTCGAGTGACCAGCTTCTTCATCGAAATCGAATCAGCCATGACCTATGCCCTCTACCGAGAACCCTGTGGGAGCTGGCTTGCCAGCGATGGCTGCATGCCTGACACACCGCGGTGATCCCATCGCTGGCAAGCCAGCTCCCACAGGAATTTCCGCAAGACAGAAATTGTTCATTTCACTTCCGGCGGCGTGGTGAAGGTGTGATACGGCGCCGGTGACGGAATGCTCCACTCCAGACCCTCAGCCCCATCCCAAGGTTTGGCCGGTGCTGGCGGGCCGCCGCGAATGGTTTTGATCACGATGAACAGGAAGAAGATCTGCGTGGCGCCGAACATGAACGCGCCGATCGACGACACCATGTTGAAGTCGGCGAACTGCAGGTTGTAGTCCGGAATCCGCCGCGGCATGCCGGCCAGGCCCACGAAGTGCATCGGGAAGAAAGCCATGTTCATGCCGATGAACGACAGCCAGAAGTGCAGCTTGCCGAGGGTTTCGTCGTACATGTGGCCGGTCCACTTCGGCATCCAGTAATAGGCGGAAGCGAAGATCCCGAAGATCGCACCCGGCACCAATACATAGTGGAAGTGCGCGACCACGAAGTAAGTGTCCTGGTACTGGAAGTCCGCTGGGGCAATGGCCAGCATCAACCCGGAGAAACCGCCGATGGAGAACAGGATCACGAACGCCACCGCAAACAGCATCGGCGTCTCGAAGGTCAGCGAGCCTTGCCACATGGTGCTCGCCCAGTTGAACACCTTCACCCCGGTTGGCACCGCGATCAGCAGCGTGGCGTACATGAAGAACAACTCGCCCACCAGCGGAATACCGACCACGAACATGTGGTGCGCCCAGACGATGAACGACAGGAACGCAATACTCGCCGTGGCGTAGACCATCGAGGTGTAGCCGAACAGCGGCTTGCGCGAGAAGGTCGGGATGATCGAGCTGACGGCACCGAAGGCCGGCAGAATCATGATGTACACCTCGGGGTGACCGAAGAACCAGAACACGTGCTGGAACAGCACCGGGTCACCGCCACCGGCAGCACTGAAGAAGCTGGTGCCGAAGTGGATGTCCATCAGCATCATCGTCACGCACCCGGCCAGTACCGGCATCACCGCGATCAGCAGGAACGCGGTGATCAGCCAGGTCCAGACGAACAGCGGCATTTTCATCAACGTCATGCCGGGGGCGCGCAGGTTGAGAATGGTGGCGATCACGTTGATCGCGCCCATGATCGAACTGATCCCCATCAAGTGGATGGCGAAGATGAAGAACGTCACGCTTTCCGGCGCATAGGTCGTCGACAGCGGCGCGTAGAACGTCCAGCCGAAGTTCGGCCCACCGCCCGGCGTGAACAGGGTCGAAACCAGTAGGATGAACGCCGCCGGCAACAGCCAGAAGCTGAAGTTGTTCATCCGTGGCAGGGCCATGTCCGGCGCACCGACCATCAGCGGAATCATCCAGTTGGCGAGGCCGACGAATGCCGGCATCACCGCACCGAAGACCATCACCAGGCCGTGCATGGTGGTCATCTGGTTGAAAAATTCCGGCTGGACGATTTGCAGCCCCGGCTGGAATAGCTCGGCGCGAATCACCATCGCAAACGAGCCGCCGAGCAGGAACATGGAAAACGCGAACCACAGGTACAACGTGCCGATGTCCTTGTGGTTGGTGGTCAGCACCCAGCGCATCAGGCCTTTGGCGGGGCCGTGGGCGTGGTCGGCATGACCATGGTCATCAATGACGGCGCTCATGGCTTGTCTCCTGCAAACAGATGGGCTGGGCAGGCCGGGGCGCGCTGCCCAGACCGGTTCCTGAGGTACGCAATAGACCGGGTCATTTGCTTTCCGCCTGTTTCAGCTCCAGCACTTCTTTTGGCGTGACCATGTCGCCCTTGTTGTTGCCCCAGGCGTTACGTTCGTAGGTCACGACCGCCGCAATATCGACTTCCGAGAGCTGCTTGCCGAACGCCGCCATGGCGGTGCCGGGCTTGCCGTGGAAGACAATGCTCAGGTGTGCATCTTTGGGACCGGTGGCGATTTTCGAGCCCTTGAGTGCCGGGAACATCGGCGGCAGACCCTGGCCCTCAGCCTGGTGACAGGCCACGCAAGTGGTGTGATAGACCTTGTCGCCTCGCTCCTTGAGCTCGTCGAGGGTCCATTCCTTGCTGGTCAGCTCTTTGAGTTGCGCGGCTTCCGCCTTGCGCTCGGCCAGCCATTTTTCGTAATCGGCCTTTTCCTTGACCTCGACCACGATCGGCATGAACCCATGGTCCTTGCCGCACAGTTCGGCGCACTGGCCACGGTAGATGCCGGGCTTGTCAACGCGCGTCCAGGCTTCGTTGACGAACCCCGGGATTGCATCCCGCTTGACCGCAAAGGCCGGCACCCACCAGGAGTGGATCACGTCGGCAGACGTCACAAGGAAGCGCACTTTGGCGCCAATCGGCAGCACCAACGGCTTGTCGACCTCAAGCAAGTAGTGCTCGCCCTTGGTTTCCTTGTTGTGGATCTGATCGGCGGGGGTGGCCAGGTTGCTGAAGAACTCGACGTCCTGGCCCAGGTATTTGTAATGCCATTTCCATTGGTAGCCGGTGACCTGGATATCGATATCCGGCTCACTGGCGTCGTACATCTTGATCAGGGTCGCCGTCGCGGGAACCGCCATGGCCACCAGAATGATGAAGGGCACGATGGTCCAGAGAATTTCGACGGTGGTGCTTTCATGAAACTTGGCCGCCACCTGCCCCGTCGAGCGCCGGTGCAGGATCATCGACCAGAACATGGCACCAAAGACGATGATGCCGATCACCACACAGATCCAGAAAATGGTCATGTGCAGGTCAAACACAGCGTGACTGATTTCAGTCGCTCCAGGCGCCATATTCACAGTCCAGGCCGCTTGCGCCTGACTGAAAATCGACCACAACAGGAGGCCCATCCAGACATGTGGATGTCGCATCATTGCGGGTTCCCCTTATCGTTCTTGTTATCCCGCCGGCTTTCACCTGCGGCAAGGGAGCGGCTGCATCAGACTACGAACTTGAGCACCGGGCCTTGCTGCATATGCAGTCGGGCGTCATCAGCTGACTCCATTCCAACCCGAGTATAGACAGCGACTCTCACCTCGCAATGCGAAGGCGTAAATCATCTGAAACAGCATTAACTTGCGTTGCAGGGCACGAATGGAGAAGGATGCAGACGAGTGGTGGCAAACCGATATAACGGGGGCGTCTCAAGGATGAAACATTTATGACAAATGCGTCTTAGCATTTATCGTAAGCCAGCTAAGTTATGTCTTCCCTATTTCATTGCCTTTGTTTCCTGGAGTTTTCATGAACACCGCCGCATTGCGCGAGCAGATCCAAACAGCCCAACAGCACGAAAAAGAAACCGGACTGCTGACTCGTCAGCTGGAAAGCAAGCTGCCTCATCTACACCCGGCGATCCAATTGCCGGAGAACGACGCCAATGGCGTGTTGACGCGTTTTGTCAGCGCTTACATTGACGAAGTTCCTGATCTGCTGGATGCAGCCAATGAAGTCGCCAGGGAAGCGGGTATCGAGTCACAGATCAAACCGGTGTTGAAAATTGCCGAACAGTACTTCCTCCAGCCGCCGGCGATCATGGCCGGGCACGTCGGGCTCGACAGCCTGCTGGATGAAGCCTATCTGGCGCACCGCTTTGTCGAAGAGGTCAACGACCTGTACATCAAGCATTTTGGCCAGCCACTGATCCCCTTGGACATGACTGTCGCCAACCTGATCGCTCACCAGTTGATCGGTGAGGAATTTGCCAACCAACTCGATGAGGTCGTGCATCACGCCTTCGACGAGATGCTGAGCGAAGAGAGTTTCGCGCTGGAGTCGGTGGAAGCCTACCGCGAGAAGCTCAGCAGCCCGGAGACTGGCGCTGCGTGGAAGCGCTGGCCGTGCATGTCCCGCCGCTTGGGCGTGGGCCTGGAGCTGGATCAGACAGTCGCCTGATCCAACATAGATCGTGTGGGAGTGAGCCTGCTCGCGATAACGTTGTATCAGTCGACAACAATGTTGAATGATCAATTGTCATCGCGAGCAGGCTCGCTCCTACAGGTTTATTAGCCCGCCGCACCTATGCCAGTGTTAGTCCGTACTCGTCCCTCGAGCCTGCGCTTCAACCCTCGCGACTCAATCAACAACTTCGAGCCCTTGGCCGCATTCGCCCGGCCCCATTCTTCCAGCAATTCCAGACACGAGTGGTCGATGTAGCTCAGGTTATTGAGCGGTACATGCACCGTCGCGCCCTCGGGAATGGTCCCCAGTACCTTGGTCAGCGCCGGCACTTTGAGAAAGGTCGCCGCCCCTGCCAGACGCAGTTCCATTTCCCCTGCTTCAGGCAAATCGATCAGGTTGATTTTAAGCCGTGAAGCCTTCAATGCCAGCTTCACCAGTGTCAGGCCGAAGCCGATCAATACACCGGTCAGCAGGTCCGTGAAAACGATGGCCAATGCGGTGGCGGCATAAGTGAACATTGGCATCCGGCCATAGCGTCCCAAGCCGCGAAAGGCCTTCAGATCCACCAATTTGAAACCGGTGTACACCAGAACACCTGCCAGACTGGCCACCGGAATGCTTTGCAGCACACTCGACAGCAACAACACGAACGCCAACAACCACAGGCCGTGGAAAATCGTTGAGTAACGAGTGGTGGCGCCGGCCTGGACATTGGCCGAGCTGCGCACGATCACACCTGTCATCGGCAATGCGCCGAGCAGGCCGCAAAGCATGTTGCCGACGCCTTGCGCCGACAACTCCCGGTCGAAGTCCGAACGCTGCCCGCTATGCATCCGGTCGACCGCGGCAGCCGACAGCAGGGTTTCGGCACTGGCAATGAAGGCCACTGCAAACGCGGCGATCAGCAGGGTAGGGTCCGCCAGGTTGAGCAGGTCGGCCGGTCGTAGCCAATCAATGGCTTCCGCCAGATTGGCCGGCACTTGCACCCGTTTGACCTGCAGCGACATGATCAGGCTGGCGGCGGTGGCAAGGCCCACGCCGAGCAGCGCACCGGGAATGAAACGCAGGGAATGCGGGCGTAGTTTTTCCCACAGCCACATGACGGCGATGGTCGATAACCCCAACAGACCGGCCTGCCAGCCTAGGGATGGCAGCGCCTGGGCGACGGCGGCGGGGAAAGTCGCGAGGTTATCCAGCCCAGACGGTTTTGGCGCTGCATCGAGCATCACATGCACTTGTGAGAGGACGATTAACACCCCAATACCGGCAAGCATGCCGTACACAACGGCGGGTGCCGTCACGCGGAACCAGCAGCCCAGTTTCAAGCGACCGGCCACCAATTGCAGAAAACCGGCGAGTAGCAAGATCGGCCCGAGCATGGCCACGCCGTGCTGGCGTACCAGTTCGAAGACCAGCACCGCCAAACCGGCGGCGGGCCCGCTCACTTGTAACGGCGAGCCGGCCAGCCAGCCGACTACCAGGCCACCGATGATCCCGGTGATCAAGCCTTTGGCTGGCGGTAGCCCTGAAGCGATGGCAATGCCCATGCACAGCGGTAGGGCGACCAGAAACACGACCACAGAAGCGAGCAGCTCCCGTGGCAAAACAGCTTTGATTTGCGCAGCACGCATGATGATTCTCCCGAAGTTTTCTTCAGGCATGGCGAAGCCAGGCTGCCTGATCGGCAGCCTCGACTTGTCCACACGGATTTAGGAGGTTTTAGAAGCGCGCTTTGGGCGTCGCCACCGGAATGGGCAGGCTGCCATTGAGCGGCAGGAAACAACCCTGATCGGCGTCGTAAGCTTTTATCTCGCTGGTTTCGATGTCGTAGACCCAGCCATGGATGAACAGATGACCGTTCGCCATGCGCGAGGCTACCGAGGGATGGGTGCGCAAGTGCTGCAATTGAGCGATGACATTTTCCTCAGTGAGGATATGCATGGTCTCGTTTTCGTCGGCGCAGTTGCAGTTGTCGTGCACCATGGTTTTGGCGACTTCCGCATGCCGTAGCCAGGCTTTGACCGTGGGCATTTTTTCCAGGCTGTCTGGGTTGAGCACTGCCCGCATCGCGCCACAATCGGAGTGGCCGCAAATGATGATGTGCTGCACGCCCAGCGCTAGCACCGCGTACTCGATGGCGGTGGAAACGCCACCATTCATCTGCCCGTAAGGCGGTACGACGTTGCCGACATTGCGGGTCACGAACAGGTCGCCGGGCGAGCTGTGGGTGATCAGTTCAGGCACGATGCGCGAGTCGGCGCAGGTAATGAACATCGCCCGTGGCTGTTGCGCCGTGGCGAGTTTCTTGAAGAGTTCTTCCTGCTGTGGAAAGACCTCATGATGAAAATGCAAAAAGCCGTCAACGATATGCTTCAACGCTGCATCGGCGGTTTCCGCCTCGGGTTGGGTGGAAGCCGACGCAGCCAACGGCTGTTTATCCTTGTCACTCATGATTCATCCTCTTTGGCGGAGTCAGGGAATTACCCGTGTAGTCCGGTATGAAGCCAGTGGCTGTATAAAAAACATCCAGGTCGAAGACCTCGACCCGTCAGTCACTCGATGAACAAGGTAGCGGCCGAATCTTAACTCAAACTGAATAAAGCGCTCTAGAACGTGTGTTCCAGGTCACAAAAAACGTGACTGGCCTAATCTTTGAGCGCGTTCTTCAATACTCAACGATAGGCCAATTGTCCTCAAATCAGTGACATTTGGCGACCCGGCGGACAAAAGGCTTCGCAGTCCAGATTGAAACCCTCCCGGTGGTTGAGCCCCAGGCGTCTGATAGCTTTGGCAAAGCGCATTGCCAACAGTTCAGCAAAGGGACCTTCGCCACGCATTCGTGCGCCAAATCGGCTGTCGTAGAGCTCACCGCCACGGCTCTGGCGGATCAGGCTCAGTACATGCGCCGCACGTTGCGGGTAGTGAGCGAGCAGCCATTCCTCGAATAACGGGGCCACCTCCAGTGGCAGGCGCAGCATCATGTAAGCGGCACTTTGCGCGCCGGCCGCCTGGGCTTCGGTGAGCAGGCTTTCGAGTTCGCTGTCGTTGATCATCGGAATCATCGGTGAACACAGCACGCCCACCGGAATACCCGCCTCGCGCATCACTTTGATCGCGCGCAACCTGGCCTTGGGCGCTGCGGCACGCGGTTCGAGGATGCGTTTGAGTTCATCGTCGAGGGTGGTCAGGCTGATCATCACCGCCACCAATCGTTGCCGGGCGAGTTCGGCCAGCAGATCGAGGTCGCGCAAGATCAACGAGCCTTTGGTGACGATGGTCACTGGATGCCGGTACCGCAGCAGCACTTCGAGGGTTTGCCGGGTGATCTTGTACTCACGCTCGATCGGCTGATACGGATCGGTATTGGAGCCGAGGTTAATCGGCGCGCATTTATAGCCGCGTTTGGACAGTTGTTGTTCCAGCACATCCACGGCGTTGGTCTTGGCGATCAGCTTGGTTTCGAAGTCCAGTCCGGGCGACATGTCCCAATAGGCGTGACTGGGCCGCGCATAGCAATAAATGCAGCCGTGTTCACAGCCGCGATAAGGGTTTATCGAGCGATCGAAAGGCAGGTCTGGCGAGTTATTGCGGGTGATGATGGTTTTCGCCGTCTCGATGCGCACTTCCGTGCCTTGAGTCACAGGGACTTCCTGATACCAACCGTCATCCTCGGCCACCGATTGATTCGGGGCGAAACGATTGTGCGGGTTGCTGGCGGTGCCACGACCGCGGGGAGGGAGAGGAGTGGCCATCGACGGAATTCCTGGGTCTGTATATTCATACAGTATCCGAGCTTGCACGCAACGACCAGTACCGTTCAGCCTCTGATGCAGGTCGTTTTATTCGAGACGGGTAAAAAACAAGTTAGACGCAAATTAAAGAAACATATAGAACATGGATGACTTTAACTTTCGATCGTATATTCATTTCTCCAAGCAGTACTAATAACCACAAACGAATAAAAGGAATTATTCATGTCTTTCTTCAATCAGCGCGGTATTTTTCTTCAACTGATGCAGCCAGGTCCATCAGAGCCTAATACACTGGTTTCGTTGCAGCTTGCCCGCAAGGAGTTAAGTTGGGATGCAGAGAATCAACAGCAAGTTGAAGCTTTGGTGGACTCGGTATTTTTCAATGCTGTTTCTACTGATCGTGGTAACTCTTTCAGTATCAGTGGCGTTGGCAAGGATGTAGACGGTGACGGCGATATCGATGCCGACGATAAAGCCAAGCTAGAGGCTTTGGCAAAGGCTTTTGCGGCGATCGTCAGTCCGTGATTTCAAGCTGAGTACCCGACCTGTTGTTAAGGTCATGATCGGGTGCACGTGGCGTTCATCGCGTGCACTTTAAATGGCTGCAAGGATAAAACATGTCTGATTTACTAACGTCAGGGATATACCTCCAGAAAATAGAGGAAGTCGATGACATCCAAATCAAGATATTTATCATGAGGAATGTCGATACGCTCGTGTCAGGTCAAATCGATTGCTTTAAAAATTCTACACCTTTGACATTGCATATAAAGGAAGAGGGGAGAGCGTTAAAACTTGATTTCGACCCTTGGTCCGATATCAATGTGACGCCGGACAGCAGTATCGATCAGAAAGATATTGACGCGATAACAGCGCTCGCGCTTGCTTATTACCATCAATCAACGATCGGTCTCGAGAACGCAGCATACTTACGCCATCTATCCACCGGAGAGCTCAATCAAATCGTGATCGAAATGTGGGACGCGGGCGAGCATCCACACCCGCTTTCTATTTTCGATGCCTTTGATGCAATAAAGCGCAAGGACGACCCGGACTTCTACATAACGAAATTCGATGAGGAAACGCGCGATAGGATAGAGGTGGGGGATGATCTGCAGTCGTTAGCCCACGCGTTTATCAAGCTGAAGCTATAAACATGGTCTTTTGAACGAGGCAGGACGACCGATTTTTTCGCCGGCCGTGCTGCTTCACGTTTCTTTGACA
This sequence comes from Pseudomonas azerbaijanoccidentalis, assembly GCF_019145495.1. Lineage (GTDB taxonomy): Bacteria > Pseudomonadota > Gammaproteobacteria > Pseudomonadales > Pseudomonadaceae > Aquipseudomonas > Aquipseudomonas azerbaijanoccidentalis. Next base: position 716,836 of record NZ_JAHSTU010000004.1, read on the forward strand.
GAGTGCTCACGACCCTTTGACCGCGAGGGAATCAAGCTCGGCGGGAATATCCAAGCCCTCTTCCATGATGGTCGCCCGAGCATGTCCTTACTGCGCTTTTTCCCTGCGATGTGTATTTCGCTGGTCGCTTTGTTCAACCTCACACCTGCACTTGCCGACAACAGTGTTTCTGCTCGCCCGACAGACTGGGCGCAGCCAGTCGGGGTTCAATACAACCTGTTCCAGATGTCGTCGACACTGTACCGCAGTGCATTGCCGGACAGCGGGGCATTGCCGTTGCTGGAAAAACTCAAGGTCGGCACGGTGATCAGCTTTCTGCCCGAGTCAGACGCGAGCTGGTTGTCCACGGCAAAAGTCACGCAGGTCCATTTGCCTTACCGAACCAACCACGTCGATGACGCCGATATACTCAATGCCCTGCGTACCATTCAAACCGCCGAAGCCAACGGCCCGGTGCTGATGCACTGCAAACATGGTTCCGACCGGACCGGACTGATAGCGGCCATGTACCGGGTAGTGGTGCAGGGTTGGAGCAAGGAAGAGGCGTTGAACGAAATGACTCAGGGCGGTTTCGGTGACAGCACACATTTCAAGGATGGGGTGCGTTACATGATGCAGGCCGATGTCGACAAACTTCGCACGGCGTTGGCCAACGGTGATTGCAGCACCAGCCCGTTCGCGGCGTGCTCGATGAAAAACTGGTTTCAGTCCGCCCATCTCCAGTAGTCGCGCCTTCCACTGCATTGCACAGTGGAAGGCGCTTTCGACTCAGGACTGTTCGTCTGTTTTCTTTTTCAGCTTAGGGTTCGGGAAAAACTGCACAGCCTGAACCTTGGTATCCGCGACCTTCAGGGCGGAAGTATTGACCCGCGTGCCCAGTTCCTTGGGCACCGACAGGCCTTGTTCATTGAGCGTGTCGGAGTAACCGCAGGCCACGCACTCGCGATGCGGCACGCTGTCCTCGTTCCACATCATCAACTTGTCCGGCTCGCTGCAGGCCGGGCAAACCGCCCCGGCGATAAAGCGTCGTTTGGTAATCACGGGACCCTCACTCATGCTGCCGCGTCCTCACTCAGGCCGCTGTGGCGCAAGAGTGCGTCAATCGACGGCTCACGGCCACGGAAGTCGACGAACAGCACCATCGGCTCCTGAGAACCGCCTCGCGCCAGGATCGCTTCACGGAACGCGCGACCGGTGTCCGCGTTGAGCACACCTTCTTCTTCAAACTTCGAGAACGCGTCGGCGGACAGTACTTCAGCCCATTTGTAGCTGTAGTAACCCGCGGCGTAACCGCCCGCGAAGATGTGGGCGAAGCTGTTGGGGAAACGGTTGTAGGCCGGCGGACGCATGACCGAAACCTCATCGCGTATGCCTTCGAGCACTTGCAGCACACTGCGGCCGTCGCCATGGGTGGCATGCAGTTCGAAGTCGAACAGCGAGAACTCCAACTGGCGGACCATCATCAGGCCGGACTGGAAGTTTTTCGCCGCGAGCATTTTTTGCAGCAGGTCCTGCGGCAGTGGCTCGCCGCTTTCGTAATGACCAGAAATCAGTGCCAGGCCTTCAGGTTCCCAGCACCAGTTTTCCATGAACTGGCTCGGCAACTCGACCGCATCCCAGGCCACGCCGTTGATGCCGGAGACACCGGCATGCTCGACGCGGGTCAGCAGGTGATGCAGGCCGTGACCGAACTCGTGGAACAGGGTGGTCACTTCGTCGTGGGTCAGCAGGGCAGGTTTGCCGCTGTCGGCCGGGGTGAAGTTGCACACCAGGTTAGCCACCGGGCTTTGCAGCACACCGTCAGCGGTGCGACGACGATCACGGGCACCGTCCATCCAGGCACCGCCGCGCTTGTTGGCGCGGGCATAAAGGTCGAAGAAGAATCGGCCGACGTGTTGGCCGTTTTCCTTGATTTCGAACAGGCGAACATCCGGGTGCCAGGTGTCGAAACCTTTTTGCTCGGCGATCTCGATCCCGTACAAGCGTTGCACGATAGCGAACAGGCCGCTTAGGACTTTGTCGATCGGGAAGTAAGCGCGCAAGGCTTCCTGGGCAACGCTGTAACGCTGCTCGCGAAGTTTCTCGCCGTAGAAACCGCTGTCCCAGCTTTGCAGATCCGGGCAGCCTTGTTCGGCGGCGTACGCCTTGAGCTGTTGCAGGTCCTGGGCGGCGAACGGCTTGCTGCGTTGAGCCAGGTCGCGCAGGAAATTCAATACCTGATCGCTGGATTCGGCCATTTTGGTGGCCAGGCTCAATTCCGAAAAACTGCCGAAGCCCAGAAGCTTTGCCAGCTCCTGACGCAGGTCGAGGATTTCTTCCATGACTGGGCCGTTATCGTTCTGACCGGCATTCGGGCCTTGGTCCGATGCGCGGGTGCAGTAGGCGGCGTAGACTTCTTCGCGCAATGCACGGTCGTGGGCGTAGGTCATCACCGCGTAGTAGCTCGGGAATTCCAGAGTGATCAGCCAGCCATCCAGCTCTTTGGCTTGCGCGGCGGCAGCCATTTGCGCCTTGGCCGAATCGGTCAGGCCGGCAAGGGCCGCGTCATCGGTGATGTGCTTGGTCCAGGCTTGGGTGGCGTCGAGCAACTGGTTGGAGAAGCGGCTGCCCAGCTCGGACAATTTGCTCTGCACTTCGGCGTAACGCTTCTGCTCGGCTTCCGGCAGGTCGATACCCGACAGACGGAAGTCACGCAGGGCGTGTTCCAGTATGGTTTTTTGCGCGACGTCGAAACCGGCGGCTTCCGGGCTGTTGGCCAAGGCTTCATAGGCCTGGAACAGTTCACGGTTCTGGCCCATTTCAGTGGAGTAGGCGCTCAAGGCCGGCAGACATGACTCGTAGGCTTCGCGCAGTTCGGCGCTGTTGCACACGGCATTCAAGTGGCTGACCGGGCTCCAGGCGGCGCCCAGGCGATCGTTGAGCTCGTCCATCGCCAGCACCAGGCCGGCCCAGGTCGGTTGTTTGCCCTGGGTCTTGAGGATCTCGATAATGGCGGCGCGGTTGTCAGCCAGGATCTGTTCAATGGCCGGTTGCACATGCTCGGCACGGATCGCGGAGAACGGCGGCAGGTCGTAGGACTGCAAAAGAGGGTTGTTCACGCTCACGGTTGGCACCTTGGCTGGAAGAAACATGCAGCCATCTTAATTACAATCGACGTTCACCGCAGCTATCAGCAACAGAGAGAAACCCTATCGTGAATCTTCGCAAGTATCAGAACCACACGCCGCTGCTGGGCAAAGGCGCTTTTGTCGACCGCTCGGCGGTGGTGATCGGCGACGTCGAAATCGGCGAAGACAGCTCGGTATGGCCGTTGACGGTGATCCGCGGCGACATGCACCGCATCCGCATCGGCGCGCGCACCAGCGTGCAGGATGGCTGCGTGTTGCACATCACCCATGCCGGACCGTTCAATCCTGACGGTTTCCCGTTGCTGATCGGCGATGACGTGACCATCGCCCACAAAGTCATGCTCCATGGCTGCAGCGTCGGCAGTCGGGTCTTGATCGGCATGGGCAGCATCGTCATGGACGGTGCTGTGGTCGCCGACGATGTGATTATTGGCGCCGGTAGCCTGGTGCCGCCGGGGAAGCGCCTGGAAAGCGGGTTCCTGTATGTCGGTAGCCCGGTGAAGCAGGTCCGGCCGCTGACTGACAAGGAACAAGCCTTTTTCACCTACAGCGCGGCGAACTACGTGAAGCTCAAGGATCTGCATCTGGCTGAAGGCTACGACCACATCTGAAAACGTCTCGCTATTGCCCAGGAATTTTCATGCATTACCAAACCGTTCTGTTCGACCTCGATGGCACCCTCACCGACCCGCGTGAGGGCATCACTCGTTCGATTCAGTTTGCCTTGAGCAAGCTCGGCATCGATGAGCCTGACCTGACCAAACTCGAACATTTCATTGGGCCGCCGTTGTTGCAGGCCTTCATGCAGTTCTATGACTTTGATGAGCCGAAGGCCTGGGAAGCGGTGAATTTTTACCGTGAACGTTTCAAAGTCACCGGCCTCTACGAAAACCGCGTGTTCGAGGGTGTCACACCACTACTCGAAACCCTGGGTGGACAAGGGCGACAGCTTTACATCGCCACCTCCAAGCCGTGGGTGTTCGCCCGCGAAATCGCCCGGCATTTCGACTTTGCCAAGCACTTCAAAGTGATTTACGGCAGCGAACTCGATGGAACCCGGACCAATAAAGTCGAGCTGATCGCTCACCTGATGGCCGAGGAAGGCCTGGACCCGGCCAATACGCTGATGATCGGCGATCGCAAGCACGACCTGATCGGTGCGCGTAGCAATGGCCTGGACGCGGCGGCGGTAGGGTACGGGTTTGGCAGTCGGGATGAGCTGAGCGCTGAAGCACCGGCCTATCATTTTGAAACGCTGGACGAGATGCATCAGGCGTTTTTGCAGCGCTAGTCCGTACGCCATCGCGGGCTTGCCTGCGATGAGGACCTATCCGCCACTGATGTTCTTTGATTCCGACAACACTTTGAGCGCCACTTTGCGCTCATCTACCGGCAACGCCCCCAGCTTTTGGGCAGCCGCATAAAATTTCACCCAATCGCAGCCCTCCTGCTGGAACAGCGCAGCAAACGCCGGCACCCACTGATCATATAAACCGAACGGCAACAACCGGGCATTGTTCATCGGCGCATTGATCCAGGCGTCGTAACGTTTGTCCCCGGCCCATTTGCGGTCTCGCATCTGACGGTATTCGCTGCGCATATGCTCGAACTCCGCCGCTTTGCGCTGACGCATTTGCTCGAGTGCCAGCGGCTGGGCGTATAGCGTTTCCAGACGCGTGCGGGTGTTCAGGATTAACTGAGTGAACTGATCCCGCTGTTGTGCCTGCGTACCGTTGTCTGCCGGGAGGCCGCGATAGGCGCGCCACTGGCGAGTGCCTTGCTGTTCGATGAAGGTGGCAAAGGACTCATTGAATTCGGTGTCGTCCTTTACATACACGCGCTGATGCGCCAATTCGTGAAAGATCAGCGTCGCCAGGCGTTCGTCACCCCAACCCATCATCGAACTTATGATCGGGTCGTTGAACCAGCCCAGCGTTGAATACGCCTCGACACCACCAATTGTCACGTCCAGGCCTTGCAGACGTTGCAGCGCCGCTTCACCACGCGCCGCACTCTGGCTGTAGTAGCCGCGATAGGCCACGCAACCGGCAATGGGGAAGCAGTGATTTTGCGGCTTCAGGGAAAATTCCGGCGTGGCGAATACGTTCCAGACCACATAAGGGCGGCCAATGTCAGCGTATAAGCGGTAACTCTGATTGTCCGGCAGGTGAAGCTGTTGGCTGGCGAATGCCCGGGCCTTTTGCGATTCAGCCAAGTGCGCACGCAGTTTCTGATCGCGCTGGGGATCGGCTATCACACCGGAAACCGGCTCTCGTGCCCGCAGCAGTTGCAGCTGGCCACTGGCCAACTGGCTGTAGTAGCTGACGCTGGAACAACCGTTGAGCAACAAAAGCAACACACCCGGAAACAAAACGCGCAAAACGCGATCAAGTAACCCAAGGCTTGGACGCGGCCTGATCAAAATAAAAAATCTCTGGAGAGTCTGCTCGCAAGACTATCCCGCTTGACTGGAGCTCCGCTATGCGCAAGTTGATGCTGACGGGAGGCCTGCTGATGCTGGCCGGTTGTGCCGGGTTCGGATTACCTCATCATGATCCGACGCAGGCATGGATCGATCTGGATTCGCATCAGGAAGACACGGCTTTGTTGGCGATGGAGGTGGACAATAAAGCAGCCACCGACAAACGATATTTTGAGGTGCAACCGGGCAGCCATGAGCTGACGGTTCGCTATCAGTTCCCGGTGCAGCCCACCAACATCGGTCCGGATGCCGAGCCGCTGTGGCGTGATTGCCAGATGAACGTGAAATTCAGCGGTTTCAACGCCGGTGAGCGTTATCAACTGCAAGCGGGGAACATCGGTTTCCGGCCATGGGCCAAGCTTTACGATCAACAGCGAAAAGTCATTGGCCAAGCCACACCGGCAGGCTGCCAACGCACCTGATCAGCGCTATTCTGAGTATTCAGACTTCGGGATGCTCATCATGCGCAGGTTGATGCTGTTACTGACCGCCACTGCGGTGGCTGGCTGTTCGGCGCCGATGCCGGCAGCCAATCCGCAAATGGCGTGGGTCGACTTCTCAACGCCTTTCCCAAACGATAAGTTGCTGATGGCCGAGCGGTTGGACAATCAGCGGTTGCGCGAAGGGCGTTACTTCCAGGTGACGCCCGGCAGCCACGAGCTGACGGTGCGCTTTGACTTTGAGGTGCCTGGCGGAGGGGCGGACTTGTTCAGCGGTTCCACGGAACGGCTGTGCTACATGATCATCAAGTACGATCACTTCGAAGCCGGGCAGCGTTATGTGCTGCAAGCTCGCTCCATGGCATTCACTCCGGAAGCACGCCTGTATAACGCCAAACGTGAAATTGTCGCCGAAGAGCGCCAGATCAACTGTGTGCCGTGAGGCCGGTCAGCGATCATTCTTCTGGTAGATGATTTTTTTGGTACCGCCTTCGCACGAACCCACGACCATATTCTGATCGTGCACTTCGTCATTGGTGACGATTTCCAGGGTGTAGGACGTAACGCCTCTGGCCTGAATCTTGGCTTCGATTTCGGCCTTGAGTTCTTCACAGGGTTTGGGTGCGGCAAGGGCTGATGTGGCCAATGCGCAACAGATAACCGCCAAGGCAAAACGTTTCATGGTTGAAGCTCCTTGAGGCAGCGCGCATGGGGCATGCGTTTTTGCTGCTGTCATTTATTCGACCATAGTTTTGTCAGCCTTGTTTTGTTTCAAGGCAAAAAAGATCGCAGCCTGCGACAGCTCCAGCAGATTCACTCTGCCTTTGTAGGCGCTGGCGAAGGCTGCGATCTTTGACTCCGGATTAGTTCACCAACGTCGCATCCAGGCTGATTTTTGCATTCAGCACTTTGGACACCGGGCAACCTTCCTTGGCTTTGTTACTCAATTCCTCGAACTGCGCCTGGCTCGCGCCCGGAATCTTGGCTTTGAGGATCAGTTTCACGGCGGTTATTGCAAAACCGCCATCCACCTGGTCCAGGGTGACTTCGGCATTGGTATCGATACTGTCAGCCTTGAGGCCCGCGTCGCCGAGGATCATGGAAAACGCCATGGAAAAACACCCCGCATGTGCGGCGCCGATCAGTTCTTCAGGGTTGGTGCCTTTGCCGCCTTCGAAGCGCGCCTTGAAGCCGTAAGGTGCTTCCCGGAGCACGCCGGTTTCCGTGGAAATCGAGCCGATGCCGGTTTTCAGATCACCTTCCCAATGGGCCGATGCTTTTTTGATGATAGCCATGCCTGTCTCCTCCAAGATCCGGCGCGAAGGATCGCGCCTTTGTGGTTTTGGTTCGCTAGGGTTCTGAGGATAGACCGAGACGCAAAGTTCACCTCATCTGATCGGTCCGCTTTTTTGGTAGGAATTTTCCCGGTGCTATTGAAACTCGGGTATATGCCCTCATTGCATGAAACACGCTTTTGGATTCGGCAGGTTTTCGTTCGCGAGCAAAACCTGCGCCCTCAATTGGAGAAGCAGGTTTATGAAACGACTGTCCGATATCAAGTTCTCGACCCTCGATCTGGTACCCGTGCGGGAAAACGGCAGCGCAGCCCAGTCGCTGCGTAACTCGCTGGACCTGGCGCAACATGTCGAAAAATTCGGCTACCACCGTTTTTGGGTCGCCGAACACCACAACATGGATGGCATCGCCAGCTCCGCGACCTCGGTGTTGCTGGGGTATCTGGCAGGCGGGACGTCGACCATTCGTGTCGGTTCGGGTGGGGTGATGTTGCCTAACCACGCGCCACTGGTGATTGCTGAACAGTTCGGCACCCTGGAAAGTCTGTATCCAGGGCGGATCGACCTGGGCCTTGGGCGTGCGCCGGGTTCGGACCAGATGACCGCCCGTGCGCTGCGCCGCGAGCGCTCCGGCAGCGCCGACGACTTTCCCGAGGATGTAGCAGAACTGGTGCGTTACCTCGGCCCTCGCACACCGGACCAGCGCGTTATCGCGATGCCGGGCACCGGTACAAATGTTCCGATCTGGCTGCTGGGTTCCAGTTTGTTCAGCGCGCAACTGGCAGGTGAACGGGGTTTGCCTTACGCCTTCGCGTCCCATTTCGCACCGCGCTTCATGCACGAGGCGATTCGCGTCTACCGCAATCACTTCAAGCCTTCTGCAGTCCTGGACAAACCCTACGTAATGCTCGGCGTGCCGCTGGTGGCGGCCGACACCGACGAGCAGGCCGATTATCTGGCCACTTCAGTGTTCCAGCGTATTCTGGCCCTGATGCGTGGTCAGAGCCTGGTGCAACGCCCACCGGTAGAAACCATGGATGGCTTGTGGCTGCCCCATGAGAAAGCCGCAGTGCAGGATTTTCTGGGACTGGCCGTGATTGGCAGCCCGCAGAAGATCCGGGCGAAACTGGACGTGCTGATCGAGCAGACTCAGCCCGATGAGCTGATTTTTACCTGCGACCTGTACGAACATGCCGATCGCCTGCATTCCTACGAACTGCTGGCGCAAGTCATGAAGGGCTGATTCCAGGAGGACAGCGATCACCTTGGCGCTCATTTCCCCGTAGCAGCAGGCTCCGCCAGCTGCTACAGGTCGTGATCTAGCAAGTAAAAAAGCCGACGTCATGGACGTCGGCTTTTTATTGGCTAAAGAAATCAGGTTATCGCTTGTAGACGATGACCTTGGTGCCGCTTTCACAGGTGCCGACGACTTGTCCGCCGGCCGCGGCGCCTTTATCGACGATTTCCAGCGAATACCCGGAAACGCCCTTGGCATCCAGTTTTGCCGCGATTTCAGCTTTGAGCTCTTCGCAAGACTTACCGGCGGCGAACGCGGTGCCTGCAAGGCTCAATAAACCCATCGCTAAAATAAACTTCTTCATCAGTCGCATCCCCGGTCGGATCAAAGGGGCGTCCAGCATTGGCCGGACGCACTTATGTAGCGCTTTGCCATTCCCTATGGCAATCGGCCAGCGCGCAAGTTCAGAAGACAGGCCGAGACTCAGCTGCTGGCAATCCGGAATCCGACTTTGAGTGTCACCTGGAAGTGCGCAGCCTTGCCGTCCTTGATATGCCCACGGGTTTCGGTCACCTCAAACCATTCCAGGTGTTTGATGCTTTTGGCCGCTTCAGCCAGGGCGTTGTTGATCGCATCTTCAATGCTGCTGGTGGACGAGCCAACCAGTTCGACTTTCTTGTAGGTGTGATGGTCAGACATGGCGTTCTCCTATGGGTGTGAAATACAGCCTAGCAGTGAATTTCCGTCTTACTTCTGTCGGTCTATCCGACAAGGAAGTTCACATTTACTGCACTTTCTCGAGCCACTGAAGTCCCAACCAACACACGCCACTCATCAACAATGCAGGAGAGCCACCATGGCCAACAGCTCGTTACGTAAAGCCTCATTGCAAAGCATGGAAGCGGAGATCGAGAGTCTGCTCAAATCCTTGGAAAACCTGAAGGACGACGCCTCGGACGAGTCGCGTAAAACCCTCAAGGTACTCAAAGGCAACGCCGAGAACGCATTGCGGCATTCGCGCCATCTGCTCTCCGATGCCTATGAAGAGGTCAAGGTCAAAACCCGTGAGACTGGCATTGCCACTCGGGACTACGCGCAGGAACACCCTTGGACGACAGCGGGTGTTGCCGTGGGCGCTCTGGGCCTGTTGGCGGCTTACTTGCTGTGTAAACGCGGCGACTGATCCGTCTGGCGCAGCTCATTTTTGAGCCATTGCGCCAGTTGCCGGGCGCGCCCGTCTGCGGCGCGCTTGGGTAGCCACAACGCCAGATGTGCCGGGGTTTCACTGAAGCCCCATGGCGCCACCAAGCGACCTGCCTTCAAGTCTTCGATCACCAGCGGCTCCGGGGCAATTGCCACGCCCAGACCCGCCACGGCCGCTTCCAGTAAATAATACAAATGTTCGAAACCCTGCCCGTACTTCAACGCCTTGGCGTCGAGGCCGCTTTGTTGTGCCCAACTGGGCCAGGCTTGCGGGCGTGAGGTGGTGTGCAGCAACGATTCGTTGAGCAGGGCGGTAGGCGCTGCTGTTTGCAGGCGTTCGTAACCGGCGAACCGCGGGCTCATGACCGGGCCGATCCGTTCGCTGGCCAGCTCGAAAACTTGCATGTCGGCGGGCCAGGGCGGTTCGGCAAACACCAGCAAGGCATCCAGGCCCGGGCGACGCGGATCGAGATCGCCTTCGCCGGCTGACAGGTGCAAGCGCAGATCCGGCAGGTCGGCATTCAGCCGCCCCAGGCGCGGAATGAACCAGCGAGCCAGCAAGCTTCCGGAGCAGCCCAGCACGAATGGCGCATCGGCGGTGCTTTGCGTGAGTTCTGCGCAGACGGTACGCAAGCGTTCGAACGCTTCAGCACTGGCGTCACGCAACCGTATCCCGGCATCTGTGAGTTTAAGGCCGCGACCATCCTTGATGAAAAGGCTCACACCGAGATGTTCTTCAAGCACCTTCAACTGACGGCTGACTGCGCCATGGGTGACGTGCAGCTGTTCCGCCGCCTGACTGACACTGTTCAGGCGAGCTGTGGCCTCAAATGCGCGAAGGGCGTTGAGCGGGGGAAGGTCGTGGCTCATTTTATCTGTGAGTTTTCCTGACAGGTTGCGGCGATCTTATCGGTTTTCAGGTCGGGACGTCAGGGGTAGAGTGGACCCCACTGACTCTTTATGCACCCCTTCACGCATTCAACTGGAGCGCCCAAATGACCCAGACTAATCTGCGCAACGGCCCTGACGCCAACGGCCTGTTTGGCGCGTTCGGCGGCCGTTATGTCGCTGAAACCCTGATGCCGTTGATCCTCGACCTGGCCCGTGAATACGAAGCAGCCAAGGAAGATCCGGCATTCAAAGAAGAATTGGCCTACTTCCAGCGCGACTACGTCGGACGCCCAAGCCCACTGTATTTTGCCGAGCGCCTGACCGAATTCTGCGGTGGTGCGAAGGTTTACCTCAAGCGCGAAGAGCTGAACCACACCGGCGCGCACAAGATCAACAACTGCATCGGCCAGATCCTGCTGGCGCGGCGCATGGGCAAAAAACGCATCATCGCCGAGACCGGCGCTGGCATGCACGGCGTGGCAACCGCCACCGTGGCGGCACGTTTTGGCCTGGACTGCGTGATCTACATGGGCACCACTGACATCGAACGTCAGCAGGCCAACGTATTCCGTATGAAGTTGCTGGGCGCCGAAGTGATCCCGGTCGTAGCCGGCACCGGCACCCTGAAGGACGCGATGAACGAAGCCCTGCGTGACTGGGTGACCAACGTCGACAGCACTTTCTACCTGATCGGCACCGTGGCCGGTCCGCACCCGTATCCAGCCATGGTTCGCGATTTCCAGGCCGTCATCGGCAAGGAAACCCGCGACCAGCTGCAAGCTCAGGAAGGCCGCCTGCCGGACAGCCTCGTGGCGTGCATCGGTGGCGGTTCCAACGCCATGGGCCTGTTCCACCCGTTCCTCGACGACAAGAGCGTGGAAATCATCGGTGTGGAAGCCGCGGGTTACGGCATTGAAACCGGTAAACACGCGGCCAGCCTGAACGGCGGCGTACCCGGGGTGTTGCATGGTAACCGTACCTTCCTGCTGCAGGACGACGATGGCCAGATCATCGACGCCCACTCGATCTCCGCTGGCCTGGACTACCCAGGCATCGGCCCGGAACACGCCTGGTTGCATGACATCGGCCGCGTTCAGTACACCTCGGTGACCGACGACGAAGCCCTCGCCGCGTTCCACCAATGCTGCCGCCTGGAAGGGATCATTCCTGCCCTGGAAAGTGCCCATGCCCTGGCTGAAGTGTTCAAGCGCGCACCGAACCTGCCGAAAGATCACCTGATGGTGGTCAACCTGTCCGGCCGTGGCGACAAAGACATGCAGACCGTGATGCACCATATGGAACAATCGCAGCAGGAGAAACACTGATGAGCCGCCTGCAAACACGTTTTGCCGAACTCAAGGAACAGAACCGCGCCGCCCTGGTGACTTTCGTCACCGCTGGCGACCCGAGCTACGACACCTCGTTGGCCATCCTCAAAGGCTTGCCGGGCGCTGGTGCCGATGTGATCGAGTTGGGCATGCCCTTCACCGATCCAATGGCCGACGGCCCGGCGATCCAGCTCGCCAACATCCGTGCATTGGGCGCCAAGCAGAACCTGGCGAAAACCCTGCAAATGGTCCGCGAGTTCCGCAAGGACAACAATCAAACTCCGCTGGTGCTGATGGGTTACTTCAACCCGATCCACATGTACGGCGTGCCACGCTTCATTGCCGATGCGAAAGAGGCCGGTGTCGATGGCTTGATCGTGGTCGACATGCCGCCTGAGCATAACGGCGAACTGTGCGATCCGGCTCAAGCGGCGGGCATCGACTTCATCCGCCTGACCACGCCGACCACCGATGACGTGCGCCTGCCAACGGTGCTCAACGGCAGCTCCGGGTTCGTGTATTACGTGTCAGTGGCCGGTGTGACCGGCGCTGGCGCGGCCACGCTGGAGCACGTCGAAGAAGCGGTCGCTCGTCTGCGTCGCCATACCGATCTGCCGATCAGCATCGGTTTCGGTATTCGCACACCGGAGCAAGCGGCCAACATCGCGCGTCTGGCCGATGGCGTGGTGGTCGGTTCGGCATTGATCGATCACATCGCCAATGCGACGACACCGGAGCAGGCAGTCGATGGCGTCTTGAGCCTTTGCTCGGCGTTGTCCGAGGGCGTGCGTAAGGCTCGCGTCAGCTGAAGGTAAAGTTCCTGATACAGAGGAATTAGAGCCTTTCGGCACAGACTAATCAGCAAGACCGAGGGCTTCAGGACTACGTTCTGAAGCCCTTTTTGCTGTGTGTGTTGTGAGGAATACCCAATGAAAATGCCGAAACGTCTGATTGCCAGCCTGGGTGTGCTGATGCTCAGTGCGACCCCCTTGCTGCACGTCAGCGCCGATCAACGCGACGATCACGACCACGGCGGGCCGCAACAAGGCCATTACGATAACCACGACAACGATCATCGTGACGGACACGACAATCGTCGCGGTGGGCCGCCGCCACGGGATTTTGGCCCGGTGCGCCAGACGATCCACGACCATCATGACTATTTCGTTCGAGGTGCGCCGCCGCCTCCTGGCATTCATCTGGAGCGCGGTCGGCCACTGCCCCGTGGCTATTACGGCGAACGCCTGGACAACCGCGCGCTGAGTCGGCTGCCGTACTACCCCGGATACGAATGGCGCCGGGCAGGTGGTGATGTTGTGTTGATCGCGGTGGGAAGCGGGATTGTTTATGAGGTATTGCAGGGGGTTCTTTACTGAGACGCGCATAAAAAAGATCGCAGCCTGCGGCAGCTCCTACATGAAAATGCGTCCCCTGTAGGAGCTGCCGCAGGCTGCGATCTTTGTTTTTACAACCTCAAGGCAACTCCAAGCCACCTGATGCTTTGTGCAGCTTGCGCAGATGTTCGCCGATTTGTTTCACGTTGGCTTCGTTGGCAGCCATCTCGGCCGCGCGCGCTGGCTCGAGCAGTGCCCTGACTTCCTTGTCCAGATCCCCGGTCAGCGCCTGAAGCTGCTTCTGTCGCAGGCTGGTTTCCGACTCCAGACGCTGCCACTCATTGGGCTGCGGCAAACCATATCCACCGCTACCGAGCAGTTCTGCCGGACGGCTGAGGAAGCCGCTGTTGTCGAGAATCTGCCTCAGTGTGGCGTTAGCCTTGTCCATTCCGCCGTTCTTCAGTTCTCGAGCGCCGAGATAGCGCTGCTTGACCTCGTCCTGAGCCAGCAACAACTGGCGCCGAAAACTCGCCTGTTCCAGTAGTAGCAGGGCGGCGCTGGTGCGCAAATCAGCCTGTTCGAACCAGGTGCGGCGTTCTTCGGCCTTCAAGTCCAGCCAGTCTTCGACGGTGTCCTGTTTGACCGGCATGTTCTTTTTCAGCACCTCGAACATCGCTTGATAGCGATCGCGGAAGGAGTCGAACCGATAGCCCAGACGCAACGCTTCCCGCGGATCGTCCAGCACACTGGTATCCGCCATTTTCCGGCCCTTCAGCACTTCCAGCAGGCCGTTGGGCATGATGTTGTCCAGAGCGACCAGTTTCGAATTGTTGGTGCCGCTGCGCAGCAGCTTCAGCTCCTCCACGGCGCAGTTGTTGGACAGGAAGAAGTAGTTGCCGTCGTAGCTCCAGTGCATCTCGGCGGCTCGTTCCACTACGCCTTCGATCTCGCTACGCGACAGGTTCAGCGGCACGGACGCCAGGCTGCGCAGTTCGGTCTTGGTGTATTCATCAATGACCTGAGCCAGCGGTAACACAAACAACCGTGATGGATATTTACCGACCAGGCCGTCCCAACTCGATAGCTGCACATCGCCGACAAAGGCTCGGTACGACAGCACCAGATGCTGGTCCAGATCCAACCGACAATCCGGACCTCTTGGCCGGCCCGGGGCGCAGATCACCAGGCGCAACATGCTGTGGCCCCAGCGGCTGACCCAGTTCTGGTTCGCTTCGGCCAGCAGATAGTCGACGGCGTAAACGCGCTCCGGATCGACCTGGCCCAGTGGCGTTTTGGCAAAATCGTTGCCGGCATTGAGAAAGGCAAAGGTTTTGCCGCAGTCGCCTTTAGCGGCTGGCGCCCAACCAAAGTGCTCTTTGTAATAGCGGTAAAGCGCGGGACGACGGCAGGCGTAGCTCGGGTCGAGGAGGAAATACTCCATGTTGACCGCGACGAACTCTTTGGGGCTGCTGGTCTCGTAGATGTCCGGGCTACGGGCGATCTGGCGGTTGTGCTGTTCGCGCTCGCCGCGACGACCGACGTATTGCGGCCAACCGGCGAGATCGAGCAGGCGCGGATCGTCGCTGAGGGTAAAGCGCCGGCCGGACTGGCCTCGGCATTCATCAGGAATACCGATCAGCCCCGCGCTGCTGTCCAGTCGGGTGCATCGTTGAATCAGCTTGCGCTCCGCCTGCGGCCACAAGCGTGAGCGGTCATAGATGTGGGTCAGTTCATGCAGCACCGTAGCGAGCATTTCCCGCCGCACAGTGCCATGGGGGCGATTGGTCTTTTTGGTCGCCGCGCTACCGTCAGTCAGGCTGGCCAGCAGGTTGCGGTTCAAATCGAGCTCTGACACCGGTGATGCCTGGCCATAGGCGTTGGCGGGCATGTCATCGGTCCAGCCGACGTCGATTCGCCGGTCGAGCAGCTTGATGAACTGCGGCGGCAACGCCTGCATGGCTTCATCCAGCAATGCCTGGCTGGCCTGCTGTTGTGCGGGGCTCAGGCCTTCGGTCTTCAAGTGGAGTTCAAGGTCGGCGTGGGCCATGTTGCCGAGCAGCAACATGGCCCCGGCCAACAGCCAGGCTGCTGGAGACCTCACAGTGCGAGGATGGCTTCAGCGAGATCCTGATCACTGGCGTCTCGGGCTTCCGGAACGCGGGTGCGCAGCAAATTGAGTGCCGACTCCAGGTGTGCACCACGGATGTCTCCGTTGCTGGCGACGAAGCTGGCGGCGTCGTCCTGAGCTTCGCGGACGATTTTCGAGTCGCGAATGGACGTGGTGGTATCGGACGTGAAGTCCAGTGTGCGCTGGGTCGCGCGGATAAGAATGTTACTGGTGGCAACCAGGGTATGGGCCTGGGCCACATCGGCCAACAACAGCAGGCCAAGGGTGGCGGCAATCAGCGGGTTACGCATGGAACGACTCCGGAGAACTGGGGATAACTATTGGACGAGAATTGCCTGTGCCAGTTCAAGGTCGCTGGCATGAAGTTTTGGCTGGGTCCGGCGCAGGTAAGACAGGGCCGATTCCAGTTGTGCGCCTCTCAATTGGCCGTCACTGGCGATGAATGCCGAGGCATCATCCCGGGCGGCAAGCAGCAGTTTATGGTCGAAGGGCGCGGAGGTCACCAGGCTTGTGGCGTAACCGCTGGCCACAGTGCCCTGGGTCGACAGATTGAAAGCGTCAAAAGCATGGGCCGAGCCCGCGCAGGTGGCCGCAAAAAACACAGGGAGGATGAATGATTTTGAAAGAAAACGCATGAGACTCGACTATTGAAAGTGAGCCCCAAGGCTAGCGTAACCCCCGGTCTAGAGCCAGCCTGGAAACATTGGGACACGCTGGGCGTGCCCCAAATCCGCGCAGACGCTTAGATCGTCAGGATCGCCTGGGCCAATTGTGCATCGGTAGCGTTGAGCTGTGGCGACTGGTGCCGAATGTGGTCCAGCGCGCTTTCCAGTTTTACTCCGCGAATCGCGCCTTGACTGGCGACAAAGCTGGCGGCGTCGTCACGGGCCGCGAGCACGATCTTGTCGTCTTTAAACGAAGACGTGACGTCGGAGGTCGCATCGGATGTGGCTTTGAGTGCACCGACGACTGCATCGGTGGTCACGATGAAGCTGGTGGCGTGGGCATTGGCAGCCACGGCAAGCAGGGCTGCAGCGCTGAGCAGACGAAGGCGTGTCATGGTGTAACTCCTTTGGATAAACCGGATTGAGAGGTGGCGCAGTATCTGATGAATCAGACGCCAGACACTCGGCATTCGCCACGTTCTGATTTGATAGTAGGCCGGAGTAGGGCGGTTCGAACAGTCTTGGAGAAAAAACACTTAACAGTGGCGGGTAGGAACATTAAACGCCAGCATCTAAACTGTACCAGTCATGTTTGTTTTTAGTAAAACTGTACTGTTGTGTGTTTTCCGAGGGCCTGAAACGACAAAACCCGTCGTGATTTCTCACGACGGGTTCTGCTTATTCAATTCGGGTTGCTGGCGGTGGACCTGCAGGTCAGAGCCAGCGACGCTAACTTAGCGCCAGAACGGCTTGCTCAGCTCTTCGTAGCGTTGTGCTTCGCTAATCCCGGCGTCAGCCAGCAGACGCGAATCCAGACGGGCCAATTGGTGGCGGCTGGAGATGCGGCGCTGCCACAACATCAGGTTGGCGATAACGCGCAGAGGCATGGAAGCCTGGGTTTTTGCAGCAGTGTCTTCGAAGAACAGTTCGGAACTGAGTGTACGTTCCATGGTTGACATCCTTCCGCTTGTGGCGGGATTAGGTAGTGGTTTAACTGGTGCCCATGATCCTCTCGTTTGCCTAGTCTCTGTAGATACAGTTCATCTGTATTGTGAGAGCTCAGTTAACTGTTTATAGGGGGTGTACTGGTCGAAATTGAGGCAACTGTACCTGTCTGCTCCATTAGGGTGCATTTTTGACGTTTTGGTACGGATTTGTAGGATGTTGCGGTAGGAAATGACCGGTACAGCAGTACAGTTTTTTCGAGATTAGGGTTGAACAATCACCTGCTGACGAAACTGTGTTTGCGTCAGCGGCGATCTGTACTAATTACACGGCGATCATTCGCCCGGTTTCTTCCAGGTTCATGTGCCAGCTCAGGGCTTCGCGCAAGATATGCGGGGTGTGCCCGCCCACGGCACAGGCGCTTTCAAAGTAGGTGTTCAATGCCTGCCGGTAATCCGGGTGCACACAGTTGTCGATGATGACCCGGGCGCGTTCACGAGGTGCCAAGCCGCGCAGGTCGGCCAGCCCGACTTCGGTGACCAGAATGTCGACGTCGTGTTCGGTGTGATCTACATGGCTGACCATCGGCACCACGCTGGAAATCGCGCCGCCCTTGGCAATCGACTTGGTCACGAAGATCGCCAGATGCGCATTGCGCGCAAAGTCGCCCGAGCCGCCAATGCCGTTCATCATCCGCGTGCCGCAGACATGGGTGGAGTTGACGTTGCCATAGATGTCGAACTCAAGCGCTGTGTTGATCCCGATGATGCCAAGGCGGCGCACCACTTCGGGGTGATTGGAGATCTCCTGCGGGCGCAGCACCAGTTTGTCCTTGTAGCGTTCAAGGTTACCGAACACGTCGGCATTGCGGCGGCTGGACAGGGTAATCGAACTTCCCGAAGCAAAGCTCAGTTTGCCTGCGTCGATCAGGTCAAACGTCGAGTCTTGCAGCACTTCGGAATACATCGTCAGGTCTTCGAAAGGTGAATTGATCAGGCCGCACATCACCGAGTTGGCGATCGTGCCGATCCCTGCCTGCAGCGGGCCGAGCTTATTGGTCATACGCCCGGCGTCCACTTCCTGTTTGAAGAAGTCGATCAGATGGTCGGCGATAGCTTGGGTATCGACGTCCGGTGGCAACACGGTGGATGGTGAATCCGACTGATTTGTGATCACGATCGCGACGATCTTTTCCGGCGGAATCGGGATTGCCGTGCTGCCAATGCGATCGTCGACCTTGACCAGTGGAATCGGTGTGCGAGTCGGACGATAGGTCGGGATATAGATGTCGTGCAGGCCTTCGAGATTCGGGTTGTGCGCCAGGTTGATCTCGACGATCACGTGTTTGGCGAAAATCGCGAAGCTGGCGGAGTTGCCCACCGACGTGGTCGGCACGATATGGCCCTGTTCGGTGATGGCCACGGCTTCGATCACCGCGATGTCCGGCAGCTTGAGCTGTTGGTTACGCAGTTGCTCGACGGTTTCCGACAGGTGCTGGTCGATGAACATCACTTCGCCGGCGTTGATCGCCTTGCGCAAGGTGCTGTCTACCTGGAACGGCATGCGTCGGGACAGCACGCCGGCTTCGGTGAGTTGCTTGTCGAGGTCGTTGCCCAGGCTGGCGCCGGTCATCAGGCTGATCTTCAGCGGCGTGACCTTGGCCCGCTCGGCCAGTGCGTGGGGTACGGCCTTGGCTTCGCCGGCGCGGGTGAAGCCGCTCATGCCAACGGTCATGCCGTCTTGAATCAGAGCGGCGGCGTCGGCAGCGCTCATCACTTTATCCAACAACGAAGGCAGGCGAATACGGTCACGGTACATGGATTGTTATCTCGGGCAACGGGTATCAGGACGCGCAGTCTAGTTAATTTCGCTAGCCCGTGTCCCGCTACCAAGGTCGCAAACGAGGCCTCTATTGCGCGGCTTTCAAGCAAAACACCGTTACGGTATCGGTAACAAATGAGCGGTTTGTCCGACGGTTTTCACAAACAAAAACGCCCCGACGAATCGGGGCGTTTGAGTAATGCGAAGCTGCTTACTCGACGGCTTTAACCATGTCTTCGATGACTTTCTTGGCGTCGCCGAAGACCATCATGGTTTTGTCCAGGTAGAACAGTTCGTTGTCCAGACCGGCATAGCCGCTGGCCATCGAGCGCTTGTTGACGATGATGGTCTTGGCTTTGAATGCTTCCAGAATCGGCATGCCGGCAATCGGCGATTTCGGATCGTTCTTGGCCGCGGGGTTGACCACGTCGTTGGCGCCCAGTACCAACACCACGTCGGCCTGGCCGAACTCGGAGTTGATGTCCTCCATCTCGAACACTTGGTCGTAAGGCACTTCGGCCTCGGCCAGCAACACGTTCATGTGGCCCGGCATACGACCGGCAACCGGGTGGATCGCGTATTTCACGGTCACGCCGCGGTGTGTCAGCTTCTCGGTCAGTTCTTTCAGCGCATGCTGAGCTCGCGCAACCGCCAGGCCGTAGCCCGGGACGATGATCACGGTGTCGGCGTTGGTCAGCAGGAAGGTCGCGTCGTCAGCCGAACCGGATTTCACCGGACGAGCTTCTTTCGCGCCTGCGGGACCGGCGTCGGCTGTGTTGCCGAAACCGCCGAGCAGAACATTGAAGAAGGAGCGGTTCATCGCCTTGCACATGATGTACGAGAGGATCGCACCGGACGAACCTACCAGCGAGCCGGCGATGATCAGCATCGAGTTGTTCAGCGAGAAGCCGATACCCGCCGCCGCCCAGCCGGAATAGCTGTTGAGCATCGACACGACCACTGGCATGTCGGCGCCACCGATCGGGATGATGATCAACACGCCCATCACGAACGCCAGTGCGAGCATCAGCGCAAACGCGGTGAGGTTGCCGGTGAACATGAAGGTCAGGCCGAGTGCCAGTGTCGCCAGGCCCAGTACCGCGTTTAGCTTATGCTGGCCGGTGAACTGTACAGGTGCGCCTTGGAACAGACGGAACTTGTACTTGCCCGACAGCTTGCCGAACGCGATGACCGAACCGGAAAAGGTGATTGCACCGATGGCTGCGCCGAGGAACAGTTCCAGGCGGTTACCTGCCGGGAT
This sequence comes from Pseudomonas azerbaijanoccidentalis, assembly GCF_019145495.1. Classification (GTDB taxonomy): domain Bacteria; phylum Pseudomonadota; class Gammaproteobacteria; order Pseudomonadales; family Pseudomonadaceae; genus Aquipseudomonas; species Aquipseudomonas azerbaijanoccidentalis. Next base: position 736,994 of record NZ_JAHSTU010000004.1, read on the forward strand.
CGAGTCGCCCAGTTGCTTGACGATACCCAACGATTGCGGCTCGACCACCGCCGCAATGGCGATGAACACTGCGGCCAGACCGATCATGCTGTGCATGAACGCTACCAGTTCCGGTATCTTGGTCATTTCAACGCGCTTGGCCATGATCGAGCCAGCGGTGCCGCCGATCAGCAGGCCGACAATTACGTAACCGATACCCGCCGTGGCTAGCTCGGCGCCCAGCTTATAGATCAGGCCGACCGTGGTCAGGATCGCCAGCGCCATGCCGAGCATGCCGAACAGGTTACCGCGACGCGAAGTGGTCGGGTGCGACAGGCCTTTGAGGGCCTGAATGAAGCAGATCGACGCGATCAGGTAGAGCGTCGTTACAAGGTTCATGCTCATTACTTCGGCGCCTCTTCTTTTACGGCTTTCGGGGCTTTTTTCTTGAACATCTCAAGCATGCGGCGGGTGACCAGGAAGCCACCGAATACGTTTACCGCGGCCAGGGCCACCGCCAGGGTGCCCATGGTTTTACCCAGTGGTGTGACGGTCAAGGCGGCAGCGAGCATGGCGCCGACGATCACGATCGCCGAGATGGCGTTGGTCACGGCCATCAGCGGCGTGTGCAGCGCAGGCGTAACGTTCCAGACCACGTGGTAACCGACATAAATCGCCAGCACGAAGATGATCAGGTTGTAGATACCGGGGGAGATAAGCTCTTCCATCGTCTGAATCCCTGCTTAGGCGTTTTTGCGGATGACTTGGCCGTCGCGGCACATCAGGCACGCGGCGACGATGTCGTCTTCGAGGTTGATCTCGAACTGGCCTTCCTTGGTGAAGACCAGCTTCAGGAAGTCCAGCAAGTTGCGGGCGTACAACGCCGAAGCGTCAGCTGCCACTGCACCGGCCAGATTGGTCGGGCCGACAATGGTCACGCCGTTCTCAACGACCACTTGATCGGCCACGGTCAGCGGGCAGTTACCACCTTGGGCGGCGGCGAGGTCGATGACCACCGAGCCTGGTTTCATCTGCGCCACGGTTTCCGCGCTCAACAACGTCGGAGCCTTGCGACCTGGAATCAGAGCGGTAGTGATGACGATGTCAGCCTGTTTGGCGCGTTCGTGTACGGCCACGGCCTGGCGCTGCATCCAGCTGGCCGGCATAGGGCGTGCGTAACCGCCAACACCGACGGCGCATTCACGCTCTTCATCGGTCTCGTACGGCACGTCGACGAACTTGGCGCCGAGGGACTCGATCTGTTCCTTCACCGCAGGACGCACGTCAGAGGCTTCGATCACCGCACCCAGGCGTTTTGCCGTTGCAATCGCCTGCAACCCGGCAACGCCGGCACCGAGAATCAGCACGCGCGCCGCTTTCACGGTTCCCGCCGCCGTCATCAGCATTGGCATGAAGCGCGGATAGTGGTGAGCAGCCAGTAACACAGCCTTGTAGCCGGCAATGTTGGCTTGCGACGACAGCACGTCCAGGCTCTGGGCGCGGGAAGTACGTGGTGCCGCTTCCAGCGCGAACGCGGTAATGCCGCACTCGGCCATCTTGGCGATGGTTTCATTACTGAACGGATTGAGCATGCCCACCACAACGGTGCCGCTCTTGATCAGTGCGAGCTCGCTGTCGCTGGGGGCGACTACTTTAAGAATCAGCTCCGCACCAAACGCATCATTGGCGCTGCCAATGCTTGCGCCTGCCGCTTCATAGGCACTGTCGACAACACTGGCATTAATGCCGGCGCCGCTTTGTACAGTGACCTTATGACCCTGGCCGATCAGTTTCTTGATGGTTTCCGGGGTTGCAGCAACCCGTGTTTCACCGGTCTGGGTTTCGAGAGGAACACCAATGTGCACGTCAAATCTCCTGCGTGATCTTATTGAGTAAACCCATGCACTACGGATGGTGCGGCTGGGGCGGCCGATCAGCACGATCCCGCCAAATCAGGGCGGGGCGCGGCATTTTGCAGGCGAACTTTGTGCCCTTCAAGGGATTATGACGGGTGACGGAAAATTAACTACAAGTCACCCCGTGACCGAATGTCGCAACCCACGGGTTCAATCCCTTGCAGGCCGTGCCTTGCAAGGATTCTGGCCGAAATTGAAGAATTTACACATCGGCCATATGAATGATGCGGCATCGCCTCTGAATAGTGGCGCAAAGCCGCGTGTTCAGGCGCTTGTGGGACGGTTGTACTGCTTCTCGGAACAGTTTGCGGTTATGCGACATATCCTTATATCTGTAGGGTTTTTTATTTGCTGACTACGGGGTCAGTTAATGGTGCTAAGCCTTTATCCTTCTAGGCTGTAGCTATGTGCCTGAGTGACCAGCCAATCTCGAAAAGCTCTCAAAGACGCAGATTCGACCTTTCGATCAGGAATCATCAGGTAATAAGCCTTGATGCTGGAGAGTGCCTGGTGGTTGGCGATGACCAGGCGCCTCTCGGCCAGTTCACGTTGAATCAGGAACGGCGGGATCAAGGCAATGCCCATGTCGTGCATCGCCGCCTGGGCGAGCATGGAGAATAGCTCGTAGCGCGCACCTGTCATGTCGCGAGGGATATTCAGATGTTGGGAGTTGAACCACTGTCTCCAGGCGTAAGGCCGAGTGGTTTGTTGCAGGAGGGGGAGGTCGGCGATTTCGCTTGGGCTCAGATGGTTCTTTTTTCCGAGCAGGCCGGGGCTGCATACGGGCATCGGATTTTCGCCCATCAGCCGGTGGGATTCTGTACCCGACCAATCGGCGTCGCCGAAGTAGATCGCGGCATCGAAGTCTGTATCGGCAAACAGGAAAGGACGCGTGCGGTTCGTCAGGTTGACTGTTACTTCCGGGTGCTTTTGCTGAAAGTCTTTAAGCCGCGGCAGCAACCATTGGGTGCCGAAGGTTGGCACCACGGCCAATTCAATGACGTTGGCTCCCTGCTGGCCCATCACTGACAGCGTATCGCGCTCGACGGCGTCGAGTTGGGTGGCAACCCGGCGGCTGTAGGAAAGCCCGGCTTCAGTCAACTTCACGCCACGCCGGGAACGTCGGAAGAGTTCCACGTTGAGGAACTCCTCAAGGCTGGCGATCTGTCGGCAAATCGCTCCTTGGGTCAACGATAGTTCTTCGGCTGCCTTGGTAAAGCTTTCGTGTCGCGCTGCGGCTTCAAAACTGATCAGAGCAGTTGTGCTGGGTATCTTCCTGCGCATGTACGTCAACCTCACTAATACATCGCCTTAAATGCGTTATGCGACATTTCGGAGTGAGAAATTAGCACAACAGTATGCGAAATCCTCGTTTGCCGAGACGCCGAACCCGGCCTAGGATCAGTCCACGTTATTTGACCCGTTTCGAGAGGACACACTCATGGCCGGTAAAGCTAGCTTCAACTGGATCGATCCTTTGCTGCTGGATCAACAGCTCACCGAAGAAGAGCGCATGATTCGCGACACCGCTGCGCAGTTCGCCCAGCAAAGTCTCGCGCCGCGCATTCTCGAGGCGTTCCGCCATGAAAAAACCGATCCGGCGATCTTCCGTGAAATGGGTGAAGTGGGTCTCTTGGGCGCAACCATCCCCGAGCAGTACGGTGGTAGCGGTCTGAACTACGTCAGCTACGGTCTGATCGCCCGTGAGGTCGAGCGCATCGATTCTGGCTACCGTTCGATGATGAGCGTGCAGTCTTCGTTGGTGATGGTGCCCATCAATGAATTCGGCACTGAAGCGCAGAAACAGAAATACCTGCCGAAACTGGCCTCGGGAGAATGGATCGGCTGCTTCGGTCTGACTGAGCCTAACCACGGTTCCGATCCGGGCGCGATGATTACGCGTGCACGCAAAGTCGAAGGCGGCTACAGCCTGACCGGCAGCAAGATGTGGATCACCAACAGCCCGATCGCCGATGTGTTTGTGGTCTGGGGCAAGGACGATGCGGGCGATATCCGTGGTTTCGTACTGGAGAAGGGCTGGAAAGGTCTGAGCGCTCCGGCAATCCACGGCAAGGTTGGCTTGCGCGCTTCGATCACTGGCGAAATCGTCATGGATAACGTGTTCGTGCCTGAAGAGAACATCTTCCCGGATGTCCGTGGCTTGAAAGGTCCTTTCACCTGCCTCAACTCCGCGCGTTATGGCATTTCTTGGGGAGCGCTGGGCGCTGCCGAGTTCTGCTGGCACACCGCACGCCAGTACACCCTGGACCGTCAGCAGTTCGGTCGCCCATTGGCTGCCACTCAACTGATCCAGAAAAAACTGGCCGACATGCAAACCGAGATCACCATGGCGCTGCAAGGCTGCCTGCGTTTGGGGCGCATGAAGGATGAAGGCACGGCGGCGGTCGAAATCACTTCGATGATGAAGCGCAACTCGTGCGGCAAGTCCCTGGACATCGCGCGTATGGCTCGCGACATGTTGGGCGGCAACGGCATCTCCGACGAATTCGGCGTTGCCCGTCATCTGGTCAACCTGGAAGTGGTCAATACCTATGAAGGTACGCACGACGTCCACGCGCTGATCCTTGGTCGTGCGCAAACCGGCATTCAGGCGTTCTATTAATAGGAGAACGTCCATGGGCGCGCTTTCGCATCTGCGGGTACTGGATTTATCGCGGGTACTGGCCGGGCCTTGGGCCGGGCAGATTCTTGCCGACCTCGGTGCCGAAGTGATCAAGGTCGAGCGTCCGGGCAATGGTGACGACACGCGCGCCTGGGGGCCACCCTTCCTAAAGGACGCCTACGGCGAAAACACCAGCGAGGCCGCCTATTACTTGTCGGCCAATCGCAACAAGCAGTCCGTCACCATCGACTTCACGCGCCCGGAGGGGCAGAAGCTGGTGCGTGAGCTGGCGGCCAAGTCAGACATCCTGATCGAGAACTTCAAGGTGGGAGGTCTGGCGGCTTATGGGCTGGACTACGAAACTCTCAGGGCGATCAATCCGGATCTCATCTACTGCTCGATTACCGGGTTCGGCCAGACCGGGCCGTACGCCAAGCGCGCGGGTTATGACTTCATGATCCAGGGGCTGGGCGGCCTCATGAGCCTGACGGGGCGACCCGAAGGCGAGGAGGGTGCCGGGCCGGTGAAGGTGGGCGTGGCGCTGACGGATATCCTGACCGGGCTCTACTCGACGGTGGCAATTCTTGCTGCGCTTGCGCATCGGGATCATGACGGCGGTGGCCAGCATATCGATATGGCGCTGCTGGATGTGCAGGTGGCCTGTCTTGCCAACCAGGCGATGAACTACCTGACGACGGGCAATGCGCCGAAACGCTTGGGCAATGCTCATCCGAACATCGTGCCTTATCAGGATTTTCCTACGGCCGATGGCGACTTTATCCTTACCGTGGGGAATGACGGCCAGTTCCGCAAATTCGCGGAGGTGGCGGGGCAGCCTCAGTGGGCAGATGATCCTCGGTTCGCAACTAATAAGCTGCGGGTGGCAAACCGGGCAGAGCTGATTCCACTGATTCGTCAGGCGACGGTATTCAAGACCACGGCTGAATGGGTCGCGCAGTTGGAGCGGGCCGGTGTGCCGTGCGGACCGATCAACGATTTGGCGCAGATGTTTGCCGATCCGCAGGTCAAGGCACGGGGGCTGGCTATTGAATTGCCGCATGCACTGGCGGGGATGGTGCCACAGGTGGCAAGCCCGATTCGCCTGTCCGAGACACCGGTAGAGTACCGACATGCCCCGCCGTTGTTGGGTGAGCATACGCTGGAAGTTCTGCAGCGGGTGTTGGGGCTGGATGCCGGGGCTGTGGTCGCCTTGAAGGAGGCGGGTGTGCTTTGAGGGCGGTTTCTATATAGAAGCAACGGCTTTGCAGTCTCTGGGTGAGCCGTTTTCAGGTCTTTCGTAAGTTATTGATAGAAAAACCAAATCAGTGCTTGACGGCAAATCTCAGGTGTCTATAATTCGCCCCACTTCCGGCGCAGTCGAAGCGGAAAACTCCTTGGTAAACAATGAGTTACGTAGTTTTCGGCAGCAGGTTGCTTCAGTTCATCGAAGCCAAAAGGAAGTTGAAAAAGAGGTGTTGACAGCAGCGTGTAACGCTGTAGAATTCGCCTCCCGCTGACGAGAGATCGAAAGCGCAAGTGGTTGAAGTTGTTA
>NZ_JAHSTU010000005.1 GCF_019145495.1 Pseudomonas azerbaijanoccidentalis
TCCGCTATGGGTCGATAACCGCCACTTGCATATTTCATAGAGTGCACACGAAGATTCTCGACCAGCCAAAGCGGCTTAACACCGAATCAAGGACGATGCATGAAACAAGTCGAGATTCATCACATCACGCACCTGCCGCCACAGATTCTGGCTTTGGAAAAAGAGGCAGTTAAAGAGGGTTTTAGATTTCTCACTCGGCTGATTTCCGAATGGCACTCCGGAGCGAATCACTTCGATGCACCCGGAGAATGTCTCATAGCGGCGTATTTCAACCAGCAACTGATAGCCATCGGAGGCCTTTCAGTTGATCCATATGTCGAGACTAATACGGCAAGGCTGCGACGGGTTTACGTCGCAGCTTCTTCAAGGGGTCAACACGTGGGTGAAACGCTAATAAAAGCGCTGGTCGCACATGCCACTCTTCGCTTTAGGAGCGTGCGTCTTTTCACCGATACGCCCGAAGGAGACGCGTTTTACCTGCACTGCGGTTTCATGCGAACAGAGGATGCCCATGCCACTCACATCATGCTGCTAGGCGACACCTGAATCACTCTATCGACCAGCAGCACCCTGACTCGAACGTCTGCAATGGGTCGTTTTCAGTCGCTCGCGACAGACAGGAAACGCCCCATAGCTACCGGTCGTTTTGAAGGCGGCGGTGATCAAGAGCAGATTTCAAGCCAGGCTGAAACTGCCGGTCTCCCCAGTCGCCATGTACGACGTGCAGACGAGGCACCAATGCCATGGCATCCGATTGTTCCAGTCAGGCAGACCACCCCACTGATAGCGCGCCCAACGATGTGTTGATCACTACTTGCCTAATGCGAACAGCATCACGAGCTTCCGGCAGGACCAAGTGACGCCACTGCTTACATTTGGTGATGTTCCAACAAGAAGTCCACGAACAACCGCACCCGCACCGGCATTGCCGAGCCACCTACGAACACCGCATGAATCGGTTCCTGGTCGCCGGGGTTCCAGGCTTCCAGCAGCGGTATAAGGTCACCGCGTAGAAGATCCTCGCGCACGCTGAACTCGCCGATACGCGCAATGCCGGCACCTACTCGCGCGAGTTGTGCCAGCGCTTCACCACTGCTGCATTCGATGTTGCCGCTGACCTTCAAAGAAAACGCTTTTGCGTCGCGAATGAACGGCCAGTTGGTTTCGGCACGCCGGAAGTTAAAGCGCAGGCAGTTGTGCCGTAGCAGGTCTTCCGGTTCCTGGGGAATGCCGTTGCGCTGCAGATAATCGGGCGATGCCACCACTACCTGGCCGCTGTCGCCGATCCTGCGCGCGGTCAGCGGGCTGTCGGGAAGATGGCCAAAACGTACCGCGACGTCGGCCTGGCCGCCGAGAATGTCGACCACTTCGTCGCCGAGGGCGAGGTCGACGACGATGTTCGGGTAACGGGCGCTGAATGCTGCCACCAAGGGAACGATGGCCAGCCGCCCATGGCCAAGAGCGGCGCTGACGCGCAATCGGCCCTTCGGTACGCCCTGGTCGGCAATAGCTTCTTCAACCTCGTCCATGTCGGCCAAGATACGCCGGGCACCCCGCAGGAAAGCTTCACCCTCGGCGGTGAAGGTGATAGCTCGTGTGGTGCGCAACAGCAGGCGGGTGCCAAGACGTTGTTCGGCACGTGCGATGATCCGACTGACCGCGGAGGGTGTCAGCCCCAATGCACGCGCGGCGGCTGACAGGCTGCCTTCCTGCGCCACCGTGACGAATACGCTCATTTCACCTGACCTGCCATTGAAGTCCACTTGTGCCCCTTACGCAAAGGTGATTGCCGAAAATGCTATCTACCGCCTCTAAAAGTTGAATCGTAGCATTGGCGGCATAGATAAGGAGCCTTCCATGAGTATCAATCCACCTCTTGTAGCACTCGCCATTGGTGCCTTTGGCATCGGCGTTACCGAGTTCGCCCCCATGGGCATGTTGCCGGGCATTGCCGCGGATCTCGGCGTTTCCATCCCCGCCGCGGGTCTGTTGGTCAGTGCTTACGCGATGGGAGTATTGCTCGGCGCGCCGCTGATGACCCTGACCACTGGCAAGATTCCCCGGCGCTATCTGCTGATCGGTCTCATGGCGATTTTCACCTTGGGTAATCTGATGTCAGCCCTCGCCACCGATTACTACAGCCTCATGGTCGCCAGGGTGGTGACTTCACTGAACCACGGCGCGTTCTTTGGCGTTGGCTCCGTCGTCGCCGCCAGCGTTGTCGCCCCGGAGAAACGTGCCGGGGCGGTCGCGGCGATGTTCATGGGCCTGACCCTGGCAACCATCGGCGGTGTGCCGCTGGCCGCCTGGTTTGGCGAACTGTTCGGCTGGCGCACCGCATTCTGGGGTATCACCGGTCTCGGTGTGGTAGCTATGGCCTCGTTGTGGTTCGCCCTCCCCAACCTGCCGGCGCCGAAAAGCGTCGGTGTGCTGGCAGAAATTCGGGTGCTGGGCCGTGGCCCGGTACTGGGAGCGCTGGCCCTGACCGTAGTCGGGTCGGGGGCAATGTTTACCGTCTTCACCTACATCGCGCCAATCCTCAGCAGCGAGACACACGCTTCCACCGCTTACATCACCGCCATGCTGGTGCTGTTCGGTGTGGGGTTGACGCTGGGCAACATGTGGGGCGGCAAGGCCGCCGACCGATCGATAGATCGCACCCTGATCGTTTCGCTGAGCGTGCTGATTCTCGTCTTGCTGGCGTTCACCGTACTGATGCGTTGGCCGCTGCCGGCCGCCGTTGCCATCCTGATATGGGGTATCGCCAGCTTCGCCCTGGTTCCACCGCTGCAGATGCGCGTCATGGAGGCTGCCAAGGACGCTCCCAATCTGGCCTCAGCGGTAAACATCGGTGCCTTCAACTTCGGCAACGCGATTGGTGCGGCGCTGGGTGGAGCGGTGATCAATACCGGGCTGGGTTATCCGGCTATTTCCCTGGCCGGAGCGGCAATGGCGGGTCTGGGGCTGCTGATGGTGCTGGCCTTTGCTTGGCGCTCCAGAACAATTGCAGCTGCGGTGGTGTGAGGATGATGTAAGGGGGCTGTTAGTCACCATTGATGAGTGATGACTAGCGGCCAAATCGTTGCGAGCAGCCCATCGACTGCTGAAGGTCGCGCGCTCGCTGGCGGACCTTCAACAAGCCGACGGGATCAGACGCGAACATTTGGCCGAGGGGCGGCAATATCGACGGATAATATCCAGCCGGTATCACCCCTTGGTCAGATCAACCAACGGCGCCTGCCGCACCTCAGTCTCCCTCCCATCCTGAATCTCGCTGACCTGCTTCAAGGCCTTATCCACCGCCGCCTTGTCCGCCAACAAGCTGTAGCTGATGCGGAACTGCTTGTGTTCCTTGGGCCCAATTGTTGGTACCAGGTTCAGTGGACGTTGATAACGGCGGTTGTAGGAAAAACTTGTCCCCGGTTCCAGCCCCGTGACATAGCCCTGGCCTTGGGTATCGGTGTTTTTCCACAAGGAAAACACGGGCAGTGTCTGCGTATTGAAGCCGACCGAAACGCCCAGGCTGCCGGCCTTGTTATGCAACACGGTCAACGTATCGCCCTTGGCATCGGCATACGGCACCACGTTGTAAACCGTTTCGTCGTAGTCCCTGGTCGGTGCACGGTAGGTTTGCCAGTCGGACAGTTCGCCCTTGGCCTTGTCGTTGAACGGTGACACCTGTTTCACCGGCGCGGCGAAACGAGCGCCCTGCTCCAGGAACGGGGTACTGAAGTTGCTGTGATACAGCGCCTGGTATTCCTTCGGATAGTCGCCGTTGTTGGTCAGGGTGTCGTTGAGGACGAACACGACGCTGCCGGGTGCGGTGACCAGTTCGGTCGCAACCGAGAAGTCGACCTTCTTGAACGCCTGCTCTTTCAGTTCGCCGCGCAGGGTGATGGCGTACGGTGGTATTTCATCGACATGCAGGGTGACTTTGTTTGCAGGAATGTTGGCGGCTCGACCGTGCAGCGTCAGCAGTTCGCCGTTGTCGACGCCGGGGTGGCCGACCCATTCGTATCCGCAGCGAGTGACCAGCTCATTGAAACCTTCCAACCAACCCAGACCACCGCGGCCATTGAGTTCGATGAAGGATGGATTGACCACTTCTTTGACTGGCGAATCCCAGCCCATGCGCACATTGCCGACCGAGGCCTGCAAGACGTTCATTCCGCGAGTCGGCACTACCGAGAGTTTCATCGTGCCGTTATCGATGTCGACGATGCTGACGCCCTCCTGCCGACCACCGTGCAAGGTGCGCAGGGTAACGCTGAAGGGTTTGTCGGTTTTTATGCCGAGTTGCTGGCTGGTTATCTGCCAATTCTGCGCGGCTTTATCGTTATCGAGCAGAACGTAATCCCAGGCCATGGCGTGGGAGCCAGCGGACATTGCGCTAAGGGCAACAATGAGTTTGAGCGGAGTCATGGAAGCAGCCTTTCTTGGAGTTGTGCCATTTTTATAAACTTGATGAAACGGTTCAGCAAGCTAAAAAAAGCGGTCCAGCGCTGGCAATGTTGAGCTGATCGATCAAAAACGAGTCGAGCTTCAGAAATGGCTGTGAGGGCCGACGGGATGGCTGATATCTTTCCCGTGCTTCAAATCGCGTCCAATCGACGCTGATCTCATCAAGGAAGATAAAAAACAATGAAATTATTATTCATCGCTTCGCTAGGAATTTTATCGCTGACCCATCCGTTACTCTCCTTCGCGGATAACGCTAATGGAAAAAACCTCTATCAAGCGCGATGCAGCATGTGCCACGGAGTGGATCTCAAGGCAACAGGACCACTGGCCAATAAAAGTAATCCTCCAACACCTGATCTAACAACATCCGCTTTCAAAAAACGATTGAGTGATTATCCGGGCGTGATTGTATCTTCGATAATACTTCGCCCAAATGGAGACTTGATACCAAGAACCTTGCGTGAGAATGGTGTGAAGCTATCGCCACACTCGTGGAGCATCAAAGATCTGCGCGATTTGAATCAATACATAAGTGGTGTGATTTCAGTTAAATAATGACCTTTAAGGTGCTTGGTCCAATGCTGCCACCTTCGATTAGTCTGACGCCAGCGCTTGACTCTGACCCTGGGGGCAACGCGTACCCTGCCTTGTCTCCTTCATAAGCAGACTTTCACCAAATCATCTTTTTGATCGGCATCACGCAAATTCGCCCTACTTCGGCCCGGCCATGCACTCTGCTGTGCTAGAGAACAACGTCCCGGCTTGCTGAGCGAGCTTGAGCCACTCAGCGCTGGTGATCAGGCCTTCGCGCTCCATGTCATCAGCAGACCTCAACAATCTGTAGTACCTGGCCTCCGCGTCGATGCGGTTTTCGGACAGAGTAAAGAGCTGTCGCCAAGCGGTAATGGCCAGCTTTCTTTGCACCTCTTTCATCAGGCCACCCACAATTTATATGGGGGGGTAGATATCCCCGGCGCCCATACGTTCCATTTAACACACGCATAAACGCTGACAACTTAAGCAGCGATCAAAATGGCGGATTGTTTCATCAGGGCTTGTATCCGTGAGATATCTCACGTTTCGCAGCCTATGGCTCATCGCCTTCATTGGGCAAGCGACTTTCTCACTCTCTGCATGACTTTCGATGAAAGGCCGAGCGCCTATTTCTTGAGCTGTCCCTGCCTCTGGTTTAGGATGGTGGCGTATCCCCCTAGGGGGGATGTAAAAAACACCTGTAAACGAGAAACTCGTCGCTCTCTTTCTTCGAGAACTGCTCGACAACCTGATGGGCGCACGCCTCTCCATGTGAGATTTCTCATGCTGAAAATCCTGGCCAACCGAACCTACCGCCAGCTCTTTCTAGCCCAGGTTATTGCGCTCATAGGAACAGGTCTTGCCACTGTCGCGCTGGGCCTACTGGCATTCGATCTTGCAGGTGCCCAAGCGGGTGCCGTCCTTGGTACAGCGTTGGCGATTAAGATGACGGCCTACATCGGCGTTGCGCCTATTGCAGCGGCTTTTGCAGAGCGTCTCCCCCGTCGGGCAATGCTGGTTTCGCTGGATTTAGTGCGAGCCTTGGTTGCGCTGGCTCTGCCGTTCGTGACCGAGGTCTGGCAAATCTACGTACTGATTTTCGTCCTTCAGTCAGCCTCAGCAGCGTTCACTCCGACATTCCAGGCGACCATTCCAGACATACTTCCGGATGAAGAAGACTACACCCGTGCCTTGTCGCTATCGCGTCTGGCCTACGATCTCGAAAGCGTCGCCAGCCCTATGCTCGCCGCAGCACTGCTGACAGTGATCAGCTTCCACAACCTGTTCGCCGGCACTGTCATTGGGTTCCTTGCCTCAGCGGCCTTGGTCGGCAAAGTGCTGCTGCCTCAACCGAAGCAAACACCACGACGCAGCATCTATGAGCGAACCACCCGTGGCATGCGCATATTCCTGGCGACGCCGCGCCTGCGAGGGCTGCTGGCTCTAAACCTGACAGTAGCTGCTGCCAGTGCCATGGTTATCGTCAATACGGTAGTGCTGGTGCAGTCGCGCTTCGCTCTGCCGCAGAGTTCTACGGCATTGGCGCTGGCCGCGTTTGGCGGCGGCTCCATGATCGCTGCTATGGTCTTACCTCGGCTTTTGAAAGACATCAAAGACCGAACGGCCATGCTGCTTGGCGGAGGGATTTTGGTAGTAGGCTTGGCCGTTGGCATCAACCTGACCACCTACAGTTTCCTGTTGCCGTTGTGGATGTTGCTCGGTGTGGGCTATTCCCTGGCGCAAACCCCGAGCGGTCGGCTGTTGCGTCGCTCGGCGCATGCCGAAGATCGCCCGGCATTGTTCGCCGCCCAATTTGCGTTGTCCCATGCCTGCTGGTTGATTACCTACCCACTTGCGGGGTGGCTGGGTGCCAACATCAGCCTTACGGCGTCGTTTGTTGGGCTAGCTATTGTGGCCGGTGGCGCACTGGTGGTCAGTATTGTGATCTGGCGTCCGGCGCATGACCAAGAGTCGATCAAACACACCCATGAGAATTTGCCGGACGATCACACTCACTTCGACGGCCAAGAGGGTTCCGATCATGAACACCCTTATGTGATCGACGACCAGCATCGTCGATGGCCAGATAGACGACCGTAGTCCCTAAGATTTGCCAAGACTGGTTGGTCATGTCAGACCTAGAGGTACTTGGTGATTTGCTTGAAAGCTTCCAGTGGTGCGCGCTCGCCATTGCCTAGCGCCGAAACGGTGTCCTCCAGGCAGTGATCAATGTGATCCTGGATGAGCGTACGTTTGGCCTGGCACACTGCTTTTTCAACCGCATGCAGCTGCTGGGCGATGTCCACGCACTCACGACCCTCTTCGATCATGGTGATGATGCCGCGTAAATGCCCATCCGCCCGTTTGAGACGTTTGATGATCGCCTCATGACTTTGGTGGGTGTGGGGATGGCTGTGTTCGTGTTCGTGCTCACTCATGACTTGAGCCTCAGGCCTCAATGAATTACGCTGGCATCCTATCCCCCCTAGGGGGATGTGGTCAAACGCGTAAAAGCCCTATAAACCGAGTTGAAACCCTAACGCCATGTTCAGCAGAACACTGACAACGACGGTGGTAATCGCACTTGCTCTCGCCATGTTGGTGGCTTGGGCCGGGCATACCTATTCGTTATCAGTGACGTCGAAACAGCCAACCTGGGAGATCACTCAAGATGCCCATCACTCCCATGGCGAAGAGGCTTCATCCAGCTACTCAAGTCTTTCAGATCACTATCACTCGCCATTGACCCCTGACCACCAGCACGAGACACCGCAACTCTCAGCCGCATTGATGCTGGCGACATCCCCAATGCTATCCATCCGGGTCGATGCGCTTCGAGACTCTGTTCCCCTGCCGCCGATATTCTTGATCGAGCGTCCACCCCGTCCTTCGTTTGCATCCTGACCATGGCCGCACTGCGGCCTTCGATCTCTGCAACGTAGGATTGATCTATGCATTCGTACTCGATGAGCGGTGTCGGCGCGTTTACTGCGACTTCGCACCGCCCCGCTTTGCTGTTGTTTTTACTTGTCGCTGCACTTTTCCTCGGAATGCCCGAGGCGATGGCTCACGCCGTCGCGGAAGGTGACAAGGGCTTCATCCAGGAAAGCACCGGCGTCATGTTGCTGCCCTTCATCTACATGGGCGCCAAGCACATGATGACGGGCTACGACCATCTGCTGTTTTTGTTCGGGGTGATCTTCTTCCTCTATCGCCTGAAGGATGTTGGACTTTACGTCACGCTATTCGCCGTGGGCCACTCGGTCACGCTGCTGCTGGGCGTGCTGAATGAGATCAGCATCAGCGCCTACATCATCGACGCCATCATCGGTTTCTCGGTGGTTTACAAGTCGCTCGACAACCTGGGCGCGTTCCAGCGCTGGTTCGGTTTCCAACCCAACACCAAAGTGGCCACGCTGATATTTGGCTTGCTGCACGGGTTTGGTCTGGCGACGAAGATCCAGGAATACGAGATCTCACCTGATGGCCTGATTCCGAACCTGATCGCCTTCAACGTTGGTGTTGAGATCGGCCAGCTGCTGGCCCTCAGCGCGATTCTCATTCTGATGGGGTATTGGCGGCGCACCGGCAGTTTCTGGCGCCACGCCTATACCGCCAACGTCGCCATGATGAGTGCTGGTTTCCTCCTGATGGGCTACCAGATAACCGGCCTGTTTGTCTCCGCGTAAGGAATTCTGACCATGTTCAATACCCCGCTTCCAACTGTTAATGAATTGCCAAGCACTCGCAAACTGGTGCGCTCCACTGTTATTGCCCTGCTGACTGCGGTCGGATTGCTGGTGACAGTGGTCATGCCTTCGGAATATGCCGTTGACCCTACGGGTCTGGGCCGCGCGCTGGGACTGACCCAAATGGGCGAACTGAAGATCATCCTTGCTCAGGAAGCTTTGGCGGATGCCGCGCCACCTCAACCAGTTGCCCCGGCTCCAGCTCCAGCTCCAGCTCCAGCTCCAGCTCCAGCTCCAGCTCCAGCTCCAGCTCCAGCTCCGCAGGTTGCGCAACTCCAGCCTATTGCGAAAGCGGTTGTTCAGCCGGCGCCCACACCCACTCCAGCTCTGAAGACGAATCAAATGAGCGTCACGCTAAAGCCAGGTGAAGGGACGGAAATAAAGCTCGAAGTCTTGAAGGGCAAGTCTGTCAGCTATGAATGGACTGCGGTGGGTGGGCCTGTGAACTTCGACACCCATGGTGAGCCCTACAACGGTGAAAAGGGTTACTTCCACAGCTACAACAAGGGCAAGCAAGTCAAAGGGGATAAAGGTGAATTCACCGCCATTTTTGACGGCACCCATGGTTGGTTCTGGCGTAATCGCAGCAACAACGATGTGACCATCGCACTGAAAACGACCGGCGATTACTTGAACGTCAAACAGTAATCCGAAGCAGCGAGGGCTGGTCTACTGCCGAAAATTCGGCGATCAGCATGACGACGGACCATTTATCTCACCCATTTCTTGAAGAGTCTTTCCTATGAAAACCCCAACCACGATGATTCGCTCGATGCTCCTGATCTGCTTCCTGGGCCTGATGACGGCCTGCGGCGGTAGTGAGAAAGGCACAACGTCCGAGAGCGCTGAGCACGGACATTCACACGAGTAACCCCCTAAGGCCTGAATGCAGCTTCGCTACATTCGGGCCACACCTTCGATCACAGCGCCCAGTTGAATCCACAGCCGTTTTTTGCCCCTCGTGAAAAGCAGAAATCGGCCAGAAGCTGTCGTTCACAATTCCAATCGATTCGCCTTGGCTCCGAGGCGAAGCTGATGAACAATTTAAAATGTCGATCCGTCAGTACCTACCGGCGCACCACCCAAAGCCCATCTCGATGCATCCAAAAAATATGAACCGCTTTTAGCCGCGCGCGCCTAATGACCAGCTTGCGGACAGCAGCGGTCATTGCGAATGCAAGGCGTGAGCTGAGGCGCTGCGGTCCGGCTATGTTCGCCAGCGAACAGACGGGCAGCCCTCCTGGTCCTCAAACTCCAGTCTGAAAAGCTACGTCCAAAAGGCGCTGCTCGGTGCTGGCGCAATGCGTTGGCGCACTTCTCAAAATGCGCGCAATTGTATTCGTGCGTTTCAGGCGCAGGACTTTATGAACAGCATATGGACACGCATACAGAGGGCGCTTTCCCGCTCGTCCGGCTTTTGGCGAACCGGTCGCTATTCCCGTACCCGATTCGAGTACGAACCGATCTTGCGTTCGGAGCTTTTCAGCGCCGATCAGATGGCGACTCACGGCATCGCCCTTGCCGGGCAGCATCGCCTGACGGCGTTATCCGCACGGGACTCGATGCTGAGCAGACTCGATGATAACGAGCAACTGCTCAAACGCAGTTGTACCGCGCTGACCAACGCGCAAATGTCCAGTAGAAGGGTAACGCCCGCAGCAGAATGGTTGCTGGATAACTTTTTTCTGGTCGAGGATCACATCCGCACCGCCAGAACGCATCTACCCAAGGGCTACAGTCGTGAATTGCCACGTCTGCTCAATGGCCCATCTGCCGGGCTGCCGCGCGTTTATGACATTGCGCAGGAGACCATCTCCCATGGGGATGGCCGAGTCGATGAGCAAAGCCTGAGCCGCTTCATTTTTTCCTATCAGACCGTGATGCCACTGGCGCTTGGGGAGCTGTGGGCGATACCGATCATGTTGCGTCTGGCGCTGATCGAAAACCTGCGGCGAGTGGCCTCGCGGGTCATGGCCAACGCCGACGATCGCAATCTGGCCGATGACTGGGCCGAGCGTCTGATCGAAACCTCGGAGCGTGACAACAAGAATGTGGTGTTGACCGTTGCCGACATGGCCCGCTCCACGCCGCCCATGACCCCGGCCTTCGTCGCCGAATTCACCCGCCGCCTGCAGGGTCAGAGCGCTGCCCTGGCCCTACCGCTGAACTGGATTGAGCAGATGCTCAGTGAGACCGGTTCCAGCATCGAACGCCAGGTGCAACTGGATGCGCAACAACAGGCAGCAGATCAGGTGTCCATCAGCAACAGCATCGGCAGCTTGCGCTTGCTGTCGGCCACAGACTGGCGCGAGTTCGTAGAATCGATGAGTCATGTGGAACAGATCCTCAGTGAAGATCCGGCGGCGGTCTACCGGGCGATGGATTTTGGTACCCGTGACAGCTACCGACATGTCATTGAACGCCTTGCCCGAAGAAGCCCCCAGCACTCGGAAATCCAGGTCGCCCGGGTGGCGATCAATCTCGCCAGCGCCTCTACCACTTCGGTCTCCTGCAAACTGCTGGCTCGTCACGTCGGCTATTACCTGATCGGCGCAGGGCTGCCGACGCTGGAACGACGTATCAACGCCCGGGTGCCGCTGCATGAGCGCTGGAAGCGCTTATTGCAGCAGTCGCCGCTGATTTTTTATCTGTCACCCGTGGCTTTTCTGACGTTCATCTTCGCCTGGCCGCTGTTGGCCTCTGCACAACGCGACGGGATGCCGCCGATGGCGCTTCTGGTGTTGGCGATACCCTGCCTGATCATGACCAGTCGACTGGCGATCGGGCTGATCAACTGGTTGGTGACGTTCAGCCTGGTGCCGGCAGTGTTGCCGAAAATGGATTACGCCAGCGGTATTCCCGATGCCGCGAGAAGCCTGGTGGCGATCCCGACGCTGATCGCCAGCCTGGCCGATGTGGACGAGTTGGTGGAAGGCCTGGAAGTGCGCTTTCTCGCCAACCGCGACAGCAACCTGTATTTCGCCTTGCTCAGCGATTTCCTGGATGCCGCGCAAGCGTCGGAGCCTCAGGACGCCGAGCTGCTGACCCAGGCTACCCGTGCAATCACCCTGCTCAACCAAAAGTACGCAGACGGCTTGGGCGACCGGTTCTTCCTGTTGCACCGGCCGCGTCGCTGGAACGCAAGTGAACGGGTGTGGATGGGCCATGAGCGCAAACGCGGCAAGTTGATCGAGCTCAATGCCTTGTTGCGCGGCCAGGGAAAGGAACGTTTCGATGCCATTATCGGCGACATCACGCCGTTGAGCGGGGTGCGTTACGTGATCACCCTGGACACCGACACCCTGTTACCGCGCGATGTCGCCCGCCAATGCGTCGCGGCGATGATGCACCCATTGAATCGTCCGTTATTCGATAGCGCTGGCGAGCAGATCATGTCCGGCTACGCCGTGTTGCAACCCCGAGTCGGTATCAGCTTGACCAGTGCCACGCGCTCGATCTACGCCCGGCTGTTCGGTAGCGATGCCGGGGTCGATCCGTACACCCGGGCGGTGTCGGACGTTTATCAGGATCTGTTCCAACAAGGCTCGTTCATCGGCAAGGGCATCTACGATGTGGATGCGTTTACCTGCGCGTTGGAAGGTTGCTTGCCGGATAACCAGATTCTCAGCCACGACTTGATCGAAGGCTGTTACGCCCGATCCGGGCTGCTCAGCGATGTGCAACTTTACGAGCAATACCCCTCGCGCTTCGGTGCCGATGTCAAACGACGGCATCGCTGGGTTCGCGGCGACTGGCAGTTGCTGCCGTGGACACTGCCCTGGGTGCGCAACGCCGAGGGGGACTGGGTGCACAACCGGCTGAGCGTCATGGCACGCTGGAAGATTCTGGACAATCTGCGACGCAGTCTGGAACCGTTGGCGCTATTGCTGATGCTTTCATGGGGATGGTTCGCCAGCAGCGCGCCCCTCGTCTGGACGCTTACAGTCGTCGGGTTGCTGGTGATTCAGCCGTTGCTCCGTGCGGTGACCGACCTGATGCAGCCCCCCGCGAATGTGCCCTATGGGCAGTACTTGCAGGCGCTGCTGGGTGATCTGGGACAGGACCTTGTCAGGGCTGGCCTGGCGCTCGCCTGGCTGCCCTTCGAGATGTTCTATAGCGCCGATGCAGTCTTGCGTTCCCTCTGGCGAATCGTCTTCAGCCGCCGCCGGCTGTTGCAATGGCAGCCCTCGCGCGAGGTGGAGCGCAGCACTGAAAACCGGCTGTCCGGCCTCTACCGCCAGATGTGGATCGAGCCGGTATCGGCCCTGGTCTCGCTGGCCTTGCTGGCGGACCACCCGCAGACGCTGGCCATTGCCAGTCCCCTGCTGTTGTCGTGGTTCGCCGGGCCCTGGATCGCCTGGCGACTCAGCTCGGCCCCCAAACAGTCGGTGTTCGAACCCTCGGCAGAGCAATTGCGCTTCCTGCGGTTGCTGGCGCGCAAAACCTGGGCATTCTTCGATCAATACGTCGGGCCCGAGGATCACTGGTTACCACCGGACAACGTGCAGGAAGAACCCAGACCCGCCATTGCCCATCGCACCTCGCCCACCAATATGGGCATGTCTTTGCTCGCTCACTTGGCCGCTCATGACTTCGCTTACTTGAGCACCGAACGGCTGCTGACACGGTTGGCGGCGTCGCTGGACAGCATGGACGGTCTGGAGCGTTATCGGCAGCACTTCTACAACTGGTACGACACGCAGACCCTGAAGCCCCTGCACCCACTTTACGTGTCCACCGTAGACAGCGGAAATCTGGCCGGTCTGCTGCTAACCCTGAGCGCCGGCCTGACGCAGCTGGCAGACGCTCCGTTGTTCGGCCCAGCGGTGATCAAGGGCCTGCGCGACACGCTGGATATTCTTGCAGAGGCCCAGCGTGCTGCGGGCGCTGATGAAGCATCGCTCAATGAACTGCGAAAAATGCTTGAGCAGGCCCCGACAGCGATCCCCCCCGAGGCGCTGGAAGACTTGTTGCACGCGGCTTGCAAGAAGCTGGCGGACACACCCGCGGGCGTTGACGAAGAAAGTCTCTACTGGAGCGAAGTGTTCAGCCGTCAATGCATCGACTGGTCAGAAGAACTGCAGCGCTATCGACTCCCTGCCCCCTTGCTTGGCACTCACGCAGCACTGCGCAGCTTGCGACAACTGGCAGACCTGAACCTCGCCGACTGGGCAGCGGAACATCAGCTTCAAGTCGAGCGAGTGCAAAGTGCAGCCAGGAAGAGTCTGCAAACCCTGGAGCGTCTGACACAGTTATCGACCTCACTGGCGCAAATGGACTTCTCGTTGCTGTTCGACCACCAGCGTGACCTGTTCGTCATCGGTTACAACGCCGATGACCGCAGGCTCGATAGCGGTTATTACGACCTGCTGGCTTCCGAGGTACGGCTGACCAATTACGTGGCCATCGCTCAAGGGCAAATCCCCCAACGCGCCTGGTTCACCCTGGGAAGGCTGCTGGGAGAAAACGCTGGCGTACCGACGTTACTGTCCTGGTCAGGTTCAATGTTCGAATACCTGATGCCCATGCTCGTCATGCCCAACTATGACGGCAGCCTGCTGGACCAGACGTGCCGCGCCGCCGTGGCGGTGCAGATCGAACACGGCAACCTGCTGGGCATTCCCTGGGGTGTTTCAGAGTCGGGTTATTACACCCTCGATGCCCATTTCAATTATCAATATCGCGCCTTCGGTGTACAGGCCCTGGGACTCCAGCGCGGGCTGAGCAATGACGTCGTGATAGCGCCTTACGCCAGCGCCCTGGCGTTAATGGTCGATGCCGATGCGGCCTGCAAAAACCTGCAGCGACTCGCCCTGCAAGGCTCTTCGGGGCGGTTTGGGTTGTATGAGGCGGTCGACTACACCGAGGCCCGCTTGCCACGTGGCCAAAACGCCGCCGTGGTCCGCTCGTTCATGGCGCATCACCAGGGCATGAGTTTTCTGGCCTTGACCAGCCTTTTGCTCGATCAACCCATGCAACGACGCTTCGAGGCGGACCCCGCGCTGCAATCGGCGCTGCTGCTGTTGCAGGAACGCGTGCCCAAATCCGCCGCGCCGTATTTGCAAACCGCACAGTCGCCGGTGCTCGGCGATGGCGGCCAGAGCCAGGACGCCGGGCTTCGGGTGTTCGCTGACCCGGGCCGTAAACGTCCTGCCGTGCAACTGCTCTCCAACGGTCGCTTCCATGTCATGTTGACCAGCGGGGGCGGTGGATACAGCCGCCGCCACGACATGGCCGTCACCCGTTGGCAGGAGGATATTTCCCAGGACAATTGGGGGATGTTCTGTTACCTGCGCGACGTGCAGTCCAATGCGTTCTGGTCGGCCGCACATCAACCCACGTTGCGTCAGACCGAGAGCCACGAAGCGATCTTCAGCGACTCCCGGGCAGAGTTCCGGGCGCGTAACCTGGATTTCGACACGCACATGGAGATTGTCGTTTCGCCTGAAGACGACATCGAACTGCGCCGCCTGCATGTCACCAATCGAGCGTCATCATCCAAGACACTTGAAATCACCACGTATGCCGAAGTTGTGCTGACGTCCCCCGCCAGTGACGCCATGCACCCGGCGTTCAGCAAGCTGTTCGTGCAGACCGAACTGCTGCCGGAGCTCCAGGCCATTGTCTGCAGCCGCCGTCCCCGGGCCAGCGATGAACCCACGCCCTGGATGTGCCATTTGCTGGCGGCACACGGCGTGGACATCGATGCGATCTCGTATGAAACCGATCGTGCCCGCTTCATCGGTCGAGGGCGCAGCCTGGTGTCACCTGCCGCTCTCGATGCCGATTGCCTGCACTTGTCAGGCAGCGCAGGCCCGGTGCTGGACCCGGTAGTCGCGATTCGCTGCAGGATTACCTTGCAACCCGGCCAACAGGCCACCATCGACCTGGTCACCGGCGTCGCCGACAGCCGTGATGACTGCCTCTACCTGATCAACAAATACCGCGACCGCCACCTCGCCGACCGGGTGTTCGACCTGTCCTGGACCCATAGCCAGGTGTTGCTGCGCCAGCTCAACATCTCGCTGACCGACGCCCGCCTGTTCGAACAGATGGCCTCGTCGCTGCTGTATGCGAACACCTCGATGCGCGCCGACAACGCCGTGCTGATCGCCAATCGGCGCAATCAGTCGGGGCTGTGGGGTCAGGCGATCTCCGGCGACCTGCCCATTGTTTTGCTACAAATCCAGAGCCTGGACAACATCGCCCTGGTGCGGCAGTTGATTCAGGCCCACGCCTATTGGCGGCAAAAAGGACTGGTGGTCGACCTGTTGATCTGGAACGAGGACCAGGCCGGTTATCGCCAGCAACTGCAGGACGCCATCATGGGTTTGATCACTTCCGGCAGTGAAGCCACCCTGCTGGATCGTCCGGGCGGGATTTTTGTACGTGCAGTGCAACAGCTGTCGAACGAAGATCGCGTGCTGGTGCTCTCAGTTGCCAGGTTGGTGTTGAACGAAGGTTCGGGCAGCCTGGCGGAGCAGATTCATCGTCGCAAAGTATCGCCGGTACACGCGCCATTCATTGCAACGCGGCAATATCAGACGCGGCCGGCCCTCACTCAGCCCAAACCTTCGGCGCTACTTCTGGACAACGCGTATGGCGGGTTCAGCGCCGATGGCAGTGAATACATCATCAGCGGGCTGGCGGCCAATCCGACACCGGCCCCATGGGTCAACGTGATCGCTAACGCACACTTCGGTACGGTGGTCTCCGAAACCGGCAGCGCCTACACCTGGGCCGAAAATGCGCATGAGTTTCGCCTGACGCCCTGGCACAACGACCCGGTCACCGATCGAGGTGGTGAAGCCATTTATCTGCGGGATGAAGAGACCGGGCACTTCTGGTCTGCCGCACCTCAACCCTGCCCTGGAAAAGGCGCTTACCAGACGCGCCACGGTTTCGGTTACAGCGTGTTCGAACATGAAGAGGACGGTATTCACAGCGAGTTGTGGATCTATGTGGCGCTGGATGCACCGATCAAATTCTCACGGCTTTTGTTGAGCAACCGCTCGGGACGCACCCGATCACTGTCGGTCACTGGCTATGCAGAGTGGGTTTTGGGCGATCTGCGCAGCAAAGCGGCGATGCATGTGGTCACCCAGTCCGACCCGGCCACCGGCGCCCTCTTCGCCCGCAACGCCTACTCTGTGGAGTTTTCCGAGCGGGTGGCGTTTTTCGACACCGATACCGTCGATCACGGTGTGAGCGGTGATCGAACGGAATTCGTTGGCCGCAGCGGCACCCTGGCCTCCCCGGCAGCGATGCAACACGCCGGGTTGTCCGGGCGCATGGGGGGCGGCCTGGACCCTTGTGCGGCCCTGCAAGTGTCGGTCGATCTCACCGATGGCGAGACCAGGGAAGTCATCCTGCGCCTGGGGGCAGCCACTTCGAGCAACGACGCCACCCGGCTGGTGCAGCGATATCGGGGCAGCGTAACCGCCGCCGAACAGTTACAAAAGGTTCGGGAACACTGGCGCTCGTTGCTCGGGGTCATTCGTATCGAAACCGACGCTCCCGCGGTCGATGTCATGGTCAACGGCTGGCTGATGTATCAGATCATCGCCTGCCGTTTCCAGGCCCGAAGCGGCTATTACCAATCGGGAGGTGCCATCGGTTTTCGCGACCAGTTGCAGGACAGCATGGCAATGATCCACGCCGATCCGGCGGCTGTGCGCGCGCATCTGTTGCTGTGTGCCGGCCATCAGTATGTGGAGGGCGACGTGCAGCATTGGTGGCATCCGCCGATGAATCGAGGTGTTCGTACCGCCTGCTCCGATGACTTTCTATGGCTGGTAGCCGCCACCAACCGCTATGTTGAAATGACCGCGGACGTGGCTGTGCTCGAAGAGCCGGTCGGGTATCTGGAAGGACGCCAACTGGCGGCCGGAGAAGAGTCTTACTATGACCTGCCGGTGAGCTCGTCACTGCAAGAGTCGTTGTATCAGCACTGCGTACGCGCCATCGAACACAGCTTGCGCCGCGGTCATCATGGTTTGCCGTTGATGGGTTCCGGGGACTGGAACGACGGCATGAATCGCGTCGGCCAATTGGGTGAAGGTGAAAGTGTCTGGCTGGGTTTCTTCAGCTATCAGGTGTTGGAGCAATTTGCCGTGACTGCTCGCCTGTACGGTGATCACCCCTTCGCCCAACGCTGCAGCGACAGCGCAGCAACACTGCAACGCAACCTTGAACACAGTGCCTGGGATGGCGCCTGGTACCGCCGCGCCTGGTTCGATGACGGGCAACTGCTCGGCTCGGCGAGCAACGATGAGTGTCGCATTGATTCCATTGCCCAAAGCTGGTCGGTTCTGTCCACT
The DNA here is from genome assembly GCF_019145495.1 of Pseudomonas azerbaijanoccidentalis. Lineage (GTDB taxonomy): Bacteria > Pseudomonadota > Gammaproteobacteria > Pseudomonadales > Pseudomonadaceae > Aquipseudomonas > Aquipseudomonas azerbaijanoccidentalis. The sequence continues at coordinate 18,065 of NZ_JAHSTU010000005.1, forward strand.
GCCGGCTCAGCCAATCGCCAGATCAAGGCCATGCAGTCACTGGACGAACATTTGATCAAGCGCGAAATCCGCGCCGTATTGCTACTTGACCCACCCTTTGACAAGGGTGCACTGGACCCGGGCTATATCAAGGGCTACGTACCTGGCGTGCGCGAAAATGGCGGGCAGTACACCCATGCTGCCGTTTGGGCGGGCATGGCGTTCGCGCAATTGGGGGATGCCGGCAAAGCGTGGGAGGTGCTGAATCTTATCAACCCGGCTGACCCTGCCAACGTCGCTCGAATAGACACCTACAGGGTCGAGCCGTATGTCATGGCCGCCGACGTCTACGGCGCCCCACCCCATGCCGGACGAGGTGGCTGGACCTGGTACACCGGTTCGGCCGGCTGGATGTACCGGCTGATTGTCGAGTCATTGTTGGGCGTACAACGCAGCGGTCACACGCTTAGTCTCGATCCGCTGATCCCCGTCGACTGGTCGGGCTTCAAGCTGCATTACCGCTTCGGTACAACCCTGTATCACTTCGATGTGCGTCAGGGCAGTTCGCCCCTCACCTTGATGACCCTCGACGGCCAGCCGTTGAGCGGCACGGCGCTGACATTGAAAGACGACGGCCTGCAGCGCTGGATCCGAGTGGATTGTCGCGCCCGATTACCCAGGCCACAGACGCTGGAGTTCGCGCAGGCCGTCGATGAGTAGACATTGATCACCGGCGTTGGCGTGGATGGGAGTACCCTGAGGCAGTACACCCCTTCCGCCACGGTGCTCTGCTCATGTCCGCCTCACCCCAGCCAAGCCACAATCACCTGCTGGCGGCCCTCCCGGCCGACGACCTTCAGCGCCTTGTTCCGCATCTGGAGCAGGTCACCCTGGGGCTGGGGGATGTGCTGTATGAACCGGGGGATACGCTGCGGCACGTTTACTTCCCGACCGACGCCATCGTTTCGCTGCTGCATGTCACGGAAAACGGCTCATCCGCGGAAATCGCCGTGGTCGGCAACGAAGGTTTGATTGGCATCGCCCTGTTTATGGGGGGTGAAAGCACCTCCAGTCGTGCGGTGGTGCAGAGTGCCGGTATTGCGTTTCGTCTGCCCGGGCAAAAGCTCAAGAAAGAGTTCAACCGTCACGGCGATCTGCTCCTGCTGATGCTGCGTTACACCCAGGCACTGATCACGCAAATGTCACAGACCGCCCTGTGCAATCGCCATCATTCGATCGATCAGCAACTATGTCGATGGCTACTATTGTCGCTGGACCGCCTACACAGTAACCGTCTGAACATGACCCAGGAACTGATTGCAAACATGCTGGGCGTACGCCGCGAAGGCGTCACCGAAGCGGCCGGTAAACTACAGCGCCAAGGTGTCATCGAGTACAGCCGGGGACAGATCACGGTACTGGACAGGGCCAGCCTCGAAAGGCTCAGCTGCGAGTGCTACCTGGTGGTCAAGACAGAGACAGACCGGCTGTTGCATTACACCCGCCGTCAGGATGAGTGATGCGCTGACGGCGCAGGGCTTTCAGAAAAACTGCAATATCCGCGAGTGGCCGTGGCGTCGGCGTATGAGCGCTCGGCCGTTGCGATTGTGGGTCGCTCGAACTGGCGCGCTACGGTACCAGAAGCACTGTTCTGGCCGCTCAACAGCAAGTCTGTGAAGGTAGCCGCGCAATTGCTTTCACCCGCCGTTCCATGGAAATTTTCCAGCAAGTGGGGGGTAACTGCACCGACTTGCCCCCCATTTGCATTCGACCTGACCAGTCATGTGCACCGTAATTGACCAGCAAGATTCGTGGAGACATGACCGGCAGAGATCGGCCAAAAGCAGTCGTTCGAGAACAACCGCTTTAGACCCCGAACAATAGATGCCCCGGTCATCTCTGAAACGGCTTAAACCTCACGCTGGCTCAGGAAAATCGACAACAGTCTCGTTGATGCGATTGAAGACGTTGGTAAAAGTAATCACGGAGATTGCCAGGCCAATGTGAACGATCTCCTCACCACCGTATCCAGCCTCCTGAAGCGACTGCACCTGCGACTGCGCAACGGTTCCAGGATTGAGTGTCAGGCTGCGCGTGAAAGCAACCAACGTGTCTCTCCGGGTATCCCCGGTGGACTGGCCGGCACGTATCTGACGCATTGTGCTGGCGGACAGTCCCACCATTTTTCCGACCATGCTATGGGCCGCAACGCAGTAGTCACAGCCGGACAGTTCACTGAGCACCAGCTTGATCGTTTCCTGATCGGGTTTGCTCAGTGGTCCGCCCGCCAAAACTCTATCGGCGGCCAGCATCGACTTCAGCGCTTCAGGCGCAAGGGTTGCCAGTGTTGCGTAAGCGTTAGGGATTCTGCCCAACGCCTGCTTGATATTCGTGTAGACCTCAGCGGTAGCGCCGCTGGCCTGATCCGTCGGAATTGCAGTGAAGTGTGTCATTGATCAATCTCTTGGGTAACCGGTGACCGGTTGGATTAGAAGCCTTCCAGAACGATCTTGCCTTTGGATTTGCCGCTTTCGATCAGGGCATGAGCGCGTCGAAGGTTTTCAGCATTGATGGTTCCGAAGTTTTCGCCCAACGTGGTTTTCAACACCCCGCTGTCGAGCAGTTCAGCCACTCGATTCAGCAACTGATGCTGTTTGAACATCGCTTTCGTACGGTACATCGAGCGCGTGAACATGAACTCCCAATGAAGCGAGATCGACTTGCGCTTGAGCGGCATTGCATCCAATGACGCCGGATCGTCGATCAGCGCGAGATTGCCTTCTGGCTTGATCAAACCGATGAGTTGCTCGTAGTAGGTCTCGGTATGGGTCAGGCTGATCACATGATCGACCTCGCCCAGCCCCAGCGCATTTAGTTGAGGATGCAGCGGCTCGCGGTGATCAATCACGAAATGCGCGCCCAGTTCGCTGACCCACTCTTTGGTGGCCTGTCGCGAGGCGGTGCCGATAATGGTCAGTGCTGTCAGTTGGCGTGCCAGTTGCACGAGAATCGAACCCACCCCACCACCGGCCCCGATCACCAGCAGGCTTTGCCCGTTGCCAGTGCCTTGTTCGATCTTCAGGCGATCAAACAACAGCTCCCAAGCGGTGATGCTGGTCAGTGGCAAAGCAGCCGCGTGAGCCGCAGGAATCGATGATGGGCGGTGGCCGACGATACGCTCATCGACCAGACCGTATTCGGCATAACTGCCTGCACGTGTGATGTCGCCGGCGTACCAGACTTCATCGCCGACCTTGAACAGACTGACTTCAGCGCCGACTGCCTCGACTTTTCCGACGGCGTCCCAGCCCAATACGCGTGGTCCGTCGGTCGGCATGCTCAGGCGCAATTTGCTATCGACAGGATTCACCGAAATGGCCTGGATTTTTACCAGCAAGTCATGCGCCCCCGGCTGAGGTACGGGCAGTTCGATATCGTAGAGGGATTGCGGATCGTTAATGGACAATCCCGCCTGATCGTAGGCTATCGCTTTCATGGCTGTTCTCCTTAATAACGGGAATCGGACGATTACGCTTTATCCGGGGACATGACTAAAACCGCACGCAAACGCACATCGGCTCGCATCATCCGGTCATAAGCTTCTTGCGCCTGATCGAGGGAGAAGGTTTCGATCAATGGGCGGATGTTCTGCAGGCTGGCGAAAGCCAGCGTCTGCTCGTTGTCTGGCACACTGCCGGTCAGGGCACCGACCACAGAGCGAGCACCGAAGATCAGGTCGGTTGCATTCAGGGTGATGGGGTCACCCGGCACCGCGACGACAATCAACTGTCCGCGAGGCGTCAACCCTGGTACGGTCTGCGCCATTCCTTGCCCCGTGGGTGCGGTGCCCAGTACCACTTTGGCGCCACCGAGGGAGCGCAGCACGTCGGTGACATTTTCTTCGGTAGCGTCGATGTACCGATGAGCGCCCAAGGCCAGGGCTTGCTCGGCCTTGTCGGCGCCGCGTGCGATCGCCACGGTATAGAAGCCCATTTTTCGGGCGAACTGCACCCCCAGATGACCCAAACCACCGAGCCCATGGATGGCCACCACGTCGCCGGCTCGAGCGTTGGAGTTGCGTAACGCATTGAAGGTGGTCAACCCGGCGCAAAGCAACGGGGCGGCCTCGGCAGCCTCCAGTTCTTCCGGTATCCGCACCAGACCCCGGGCCTCGGCCAGCATGATTTCGGCATAACCGCCGTCGACGTTCATGCCCGTGATCACCGGGTTATGACAGTTGATCCCGTCACCCTGACGGCAGGACGGGCAACTGCCGTCTTCGCCGCCGAGAAAGCCAACCCCGACACGCTGCCCGATCTGCCAGCCGTCGACGCCTGCACCCAACGCCTCGATTCGCCCGACGACTTCGTGGCCAGGAACGCGGGGGTAGCTGATTGCGCCGGTCAAATTCTCTACCGTCGCGCTGTCGGAATGACAGACACCACAAGCCTCGACCCGGATGCGCACCTGTCCGGGAGTCGGCGTGGGGATCTGACGTTCAATCAGTTGCAGTTGTCCGGGGGCGGTTGCTACTACGGCACGGTATGTTGTACGAGTTGTCATGAATCACCTGTTATTCGAATCGGAAATCGGAGAGATCCACGCCAACGATGAGGGGCTCGGCGACGGCGAGGTTATCGCCGGTGCGTGGATAGATGCGAAAGCGCGTCGGCATGCGCAGGCCTTGCACTTCGGTGTAGTCACTGAGGTAACGGACCGCAGCGTTGCGCCCCTGAATGTCGACCTCATAGTCATGACGGCGGAGCAACCCATCGCTATCGAAATAGAACGTCTGCACCGCGCTGTGGCTGGCGATCTCGGGAGCGAATTCGACACGCAGACGACGCCATGGCAATCCGTCGACGTACCAAGGCTCAATCTCTTCGGCGCGAACACCCGCGTGGCGAAGCAAGAAGGGCGAAGTCAGGTAGGTCCACATGGTGTAGCCGGCGAAGTAAGCCAGTTGGGTGCGCGACCAAGGTGTCTCCATCTCGAAACTGTCGAAGGACGCACGCGGTTCTTCGAGCGCTTCGGCAAGACTGCCATCCTCGTGAAGGACCTCGACACGCGACGGTGTGTAAACCGAATAATCGCTGCTGGGTGCGAACGGTCCGTGGGAGACCCGCTGTTGGTGAAGTTGGACGGTCACACGCGAATGGCTGAGTACACCGTCGCACTGCTTGAGCGCCCAAAGGCCTCCGCTGTGGTGCAAGGTGGCTGAAAGGCGCTGGAAAGACTTGAATCGCTCCAGACCGCCGGCGGCACGGATGGCCAGATCGATCAGATCGCTCATTGGTCTTCCTCGACGCTGGTGCTGACGAACGCAGCGATGTGCCGTGCGGCTGCACTCGGGTGCTGCAAGTGTGGACCGTGACCGGCACTCGGGAAGGTGACGAGATGCAACGTTGGAAGTTGATCGCTGAGGCTGTACCAGTTTTCAACCGGGAAGACGATGTCGTGATCCGCGCCCAAGTGCAATACCGGGATGGGGGTGGACTTCAGCACCTGCAGCACCGCGTCTGCCGGGAACATGGGATTCTTTGGAGCGTCGCCGAGTTGTTCTCCGGCCCACGAAGGGGGCACCTCGGGGCTTGCATCCTCCCTGACGATGCTCAAACGCTGCCAAGAGCGTTCGGCGCTGGCTCTTGACGACGCGGAGTCGGGCTCGAAAAACAGCCTGGTGAAGTCCTCAAAGTCGTTTTCGCGCTTCGCCATTTCATAGAACATGGCCTCACCAGGCTTGACCAGACTCCCCGGCGGCGTCGTTGCGAGCAGCACGACATGGCTGACCAATTGCGGCGCTTGTGCCAAAACGATCTGCGCAGCAATACCCCCAAGTGACCAACCCCCGATGATCACCTTCCCCAGCTTCAAGGCAGTGATGAGTTCAATGGCGTCTTTGGCCAGCGAAGCAGGGTTGTAAGTGCGTTCGCCAGTGGACTTTCCCAAACCGCTGTAGTCAAAAATCGTGACCTGGAAACCCTGTTCAACAAGGCTGTTGAGGAAGAGCGGGTCCCAAGACTCCATCGTGCCCCGGAATCTCACGCACAGAACCAGAGGTGTGCCGCTGCCAAAGGTGCGATAAGCGAGATGTCTGCCATTGATGTCTATGAATTGTGTGACGGCTTGTGCACTGAGGAATTGTTTATTCATGTCGTAACTTTCCAATGGAGTTGCTTTAGAGTTCTGGTGACTTCAGAAGACGCTCAACAACTTGGCCAACTATTGATTATGGCGATATAGGGTTCTCACAACACTATTGGTGTGGGGGGGGGGTGATTTATTTAAATTAAATAGGCGAGCGCGGACAAGATTGGACCAATACTCCAACTAAATAACCTGGCAACAGTTAAATAAGTTCGAAGAAAATCCGTGCCATTGGTCCGGATGAATTAGCATCCAGAATATTGGATTTAACATCATTACATCCGGCTTTATGCGCTACAGGTGTCACCAATATTGCATTGCGTTGACTTGAATTGAAACGACATTTATGGTCGTGTTTTCGGACATGGTGCGGGGAAACAGACATGCATCGGATCGGCTATTTCTTGACGGATGGTTTCCAGGTGATGGCGCTTGGAACTCAGTCTGTATTCGAATTCGCTAACGTGGTGGCCAAGGAAGAAATCTACCAGATCACCAACTATTCCATACTCGGCGGCGAGATCAGGTCGTCTGTCGGCGCTACGGTCAAAACGCAGCAGGCCAGCTCAGAAACACTAGCTGATACCTGGATGGTCTCCGGCATCGTCGATCCGTCGGCTCACAAGACCTCTGATGATGAATTGAAGTTCGTCAAAGCCACCGCCGGTGGAGCGCGACGCACTGCTGGTCTTTGTACCGGGGCATTCGTATTGGCCCAGGCAGGCCTGCTCGAAGGCCGTCGTGTCACGACACATTGGGCCTATGCCGAGCTCCTCAAGGCGCAATTTCCGAACACTCGGGTAGAGTCAGATCATATTTTCATCAACGACGGTTCGATCTGGACGTCAGCCGGGCTTTCAGCGGCGATGGATTTGGCTTTGGGTATCATCGAGAAAGACCTAGGGGAGGCAATAGCCAACAAGGTGGCTCGCGTTCTGGTCATGTATCACCGTAGATCAGGCGGTCAGTCGCAACATTCCCAGATGCTCGAAATTGCGCCAAGATCGGATCGCATACAAGTCACGCTGGATTACGCTCGTTCGAACCTTTCCGGTGCCTTGACCGTAGAAAATCTGGCCAAAGTCGCGCATCTCAGTGAGCGACAGTTCAGTCGCATCTTCTATTCGGAAACCGGCCTGTCTCCGGCCAAGGCCGTCGAAAAGCTTCGAATTGAGACCGCAAGGAACATGGTGGAGCGAGGACATCACTCGCTGGAAATTATCGCAAGGGAGACAGGCTTTCGCGACAGGCGCCATTTGCGTGAAGTCTTCATTCGTAAGCTGGGAGTAACTCCACAGTCGTTGAGGAGGGAAGCAAAGTAACTTGTTATCGAGTGATTAGCGTCTACATGACCTGGCCGAAAGCATGCATTCACAAATGGCCGCTTTCGGCTGTGGATTCAACCGGTCGATGCAACAGAATGGCTAAATCGTTCAGCGGGTGTTTCGTAGTCTAGTGTTTTCCGAGGGCGGCTATTTAGCTGCCTTGCGACTTCATTGAGCGTGGCTTGCGAGTGATCCGCAAGGTCGGTCCCTTTCGGGAAGTACTGCCTTAACAACCCGTTGGTGTTCTCGTTCGATCCCCGTTGCCAAGGACGATGAGGATCGCAAAATAGACCTTTATGTCGGTAGCCACCGTAAAGCGCTTAAGGTCAGCCATCTCTTTGCCGCGATCCCACGTCAGCGATTCGGTAATCACTGACGTAACGCTTGCGAATTAACGAGATCGCGAGGCCACTGACCTTCGAGCCCCATCAGCAAGTTGTCCAAGGCACGCTTGGCCATTGCGTCGCGGGTATCACTTGTTGCCGAGCCAATGTGAGGGACCGTAACGACGTTTTTCAGCTTAAAAAGCCTGGAATCTGTTAATGGCTCTTTTACGTAGACATCCAGGCCAGCCCCCCGAATCGTCTTTTCCTCAAGCGCTTGGATGAGCGCGTCCTGATCAACCACCGGACCACGAGAAACGTTGATCAAAATGCCCTCTGCCCCGATCAGCGCCAGCTCTTTTTGGCCGATGAGGTTTCTCGTCTCTGCGGTCAATGGCACGACCGGACAGACGAAATCAGACTCGCTTAATAGCTGTTCCTGCGGGACAAATCTTGCACCGAGCTCTTCCTCCAGCTGTGGTTTACGAGTTTTGCCGCTGTACAAGATATTCATGCCGAAGCCGAAACGTCCCCTGCGGGCGATGGCCTCTCCGATTTTGCCCAGGCCGATAATGCCCAAGGTCTTTCCATGCACATCACATCCAAAATGGGAGGCGTCGATTGTTTTTGACCAATTCCCATCTTTTGTCCAATCATCAAGCTCTGGGATACGTCTCGCTGTCGCGAGGATCAGGGCAAAAGCGAGATCAGCAGTGGTTTCGTTCAGCACATCTGGTGTATTGGTCAACATGATCCCTCTGCTATTGAGATAGCTGAGGTCATAGTTATCGTAACCCACCGAAATGCTGGAGATGATCTCAAGGTTTTTAGCCGACGCCAGCTCAACTTCACCCAGACGACGATTCCCACCGATCAGTCCATGAGCGTTGGGAAGGGCCGCTTCAAACTGAGCATCCATGTCACCCATCTCTGGGCTCATGATGACGATGTCGTACTTATCTGCGTAAGGCTCTAGCATGCTGGGTGAGACTCGGCTGAAGGCCAAGATTGTCTTTTTCATGACGCTTTATTACACCTGCCTCAAGTTCAATTGGCGCCGTTATGGAAGAAATGATTGTGGATCATCGCCTGGGTTTTTTCGTCAATCACGATCTGGCCGGCTACGAAGTACCGGTGCATGCCGATATCCCTCATCAGGAGGTCATTTTCCTCGATGAAGTAGACCCCTATGCAACGCCGCTTAAAGCTAAAGGTGTCGGCGAGCTTGGTATTTCCGGAGCAGCAGCGGCGATTGCCAACGCTGTCTATAACGCTACCGGCATAAGGGTTCGCGATTATCCCATTACGCTCGATAAGCTGATTGACCACTTGCCCGCCGTGGGCTGACCTTACCGCTCTTAGCTTCGGAGTCATCAATGCAACTCAGCCGCACGAACCTGGCAGATATTGTTTATTTCCTCGCCATCGCTCGGCATCAAAGCTTCAGAAAGGCGGGTCTTGAAGTGGGAATCAGTGCGTCCGCGCTGAGCCACGCCATGAAAGGACTGGAGGCGCGGCTTGGCGTTCGACTGCTCAATCGCACCACCCGAAGTGTGACGCTCACGGCCGCTGGCGAGGAGTTGCAAGGCCTCATCAGCGCTCCGGTGAATGACATCGGGCAAGCGCTGGAGACCCTTAACCGGTTACGTGATGAGCCCGCCGGGCGTATCCGCCTGAACGTCTTGAGCGACGGTGCAAAACTGCTGCTGGGCCCCGTGCTGCCGGTTTTTGTTGATCGCTATCCGGACATTGAGGTCGACCTCACCGTCACCAATCGAATGGTCGATGTTATCGGCGACGGGCATGATGCGGGAATTCGTTTCGGTGGGACGATTCCCGAAGACATGATCGCTCAGCGGCTCTCTCCCGATGTGGCCTGGGCAGTCGTCGGAACGACTGATTACCTTGAGCGATTCGGTACCCCGAAACATCCAGAAGATCTATACCAACATCGTTGCTTGCGCGTGCGGCTGGGTAATGCCCGCATCTACCATTGGCAATTCACGAAAGAGGGTCAACAGCTGGAGTTAGATGCACCTGGCCCCATCACGATCGATGAGACCCGCGTCGGTGTAGCGATGGCGATGCGCGGTGCCGGTTTAATGTATGTTCCGGCGTGGGTAGTCGAGCGCCAGATCGCGGAAGGCTCCCTGCGGCGAGTCCTCGAGGACTGGACTCACCACGACCCCGGTTTTCACATCTACTACTCAAGCTTCAGACAGGTTCCTGTGGGCCTTCGCCTCCTCATTGACCTCATCCGCGAACTGGAACCCCTGGGGCCACTTCCCTAACAACTTCAGCTCTCCTGCCGCTTGCTGAAGACATCGCCAAATACCGGCACCGCCGAAAATGCGTTAGGCCAGCCCGCATAAAAAGCGAGGTGTGACAGCAATTCGGAGGCCTCGGTTTGCGTCAGGCCATTGTCCATCGCACGGTTGAGGTGGTAACCGATCTGGGCAACCTGACCGTTTGCCACTAGCGTCGTGACCGTAATCAGGCTGCGGTCTCGGGGCGCAAGACCCGGTCGCAGCCACAGATCGTTGAATAACGCGCTGGTGGTGTATTGCACCAAACCGGGCGAAACCGGGCCAACGGATTTGTCGACAGCCGCAACGCGTGCGTCTTCAGCAGCCTGATTGATCGGCAGCAGGACGGGCGACACCGGCGCCAGTTGATCAGACCCTATCCCGTGCTTGTTAAAGACCTCTTTGGCAATCGGAGCCGCTCCAGCGGCATTACCCCAACCTGAATAAAACGCGAGATGGTTGATTGCTTCGGATAACTCCAAAGGCGTCACACCATTCTCCAGCGCCAGATCCAGGTGAGCGGCCAGCTCGGCTGTCTGACCTCTTGCAATCAGGACGGCCACCGTCGCCAGGCTTCGATCGCGGGGAGACAACTCTGAACGTTTCCACACCTCACCAAGAAGCAGGTGGTCGGCGTTGTGAGCCATTACGGGTGAAGTAGCACGAATATCGGCTGAAGTTGCCATGTGAGGAATTTCCTTGGTCATTGCCCCTTTCGGGGCAGCGCAGGCAGACAAGCAGATGGCTAAGCTTGCTACTGCAAATTTGCGAATAATCATAAAGAAGCGCCGTACTGCGCTTCGGTGACAGGCTCAAGCCACTCGACGTTCTTGCCGTCAAGCGCCTCTTGAATGGCCATGTGAGTCACGCCGGTTGTACTCGTTGCGCCATGCCAATGCTTGACGCCCGGGGGAGTCCAGATCACGTCTCCAGGCTTGATAACCTGTTTGTCGGCGCCCTCTTGTTGAACCCATCCGGTTCCCGTCGTGACCACCAACATTTGACCCAGCGGGTGGGTATGCCACATCGATCGCGCCCCTGGTTGAAAGGTCACATACCCTGCCGAGACTTTCGACGGTGTCCGTGCGGCGAAGAGAGGGTCAATTCGTACATTGCCCACGAAATTAGTGGGAGCACCGATGACTGATGCCTGCTCACCATTTCTCACGATAGTCATGGATTGCGCAGAGGAGGCATCGGCAGCGCAGGCGTTGAATGCGACGGCGGCCATCAGGGCAACTGCGGGCATGGATGCTCTTTGGCGCATCGGTAGCTCCTTACTGAATGAATAGAGTTGTGACCAACCTAATTCATGTCTCTACATTCAACTACCGGCTTTGCGGTTGATGCACCGATGAGTGTGACTCAACAATGCTGACCAAGCGCACCGGCATCCGGGGGTTTGTTGCGGTTCGAGCAGTCGCGTTGACAGCCGTTACTGCTAGAAATAAAACGCCGAGATGTGAATTTTTTCGTGCGCTCCTGTATCTGATCAAGAAAGAAGCCGTGCTATCAAAAAGATGGCATCGGTAAAGCAGGCTCGTCTGGCCTCCGCCACATCGCAGCTCAATGGGGTGCATCCGGACAGATCAGTTATAGAGTGGCTCGCATGAAATCAGCTGAGAAAGCCGTCAATCCGATCGGATTGGAAGACATCACCATCGTCGACGACGCAAAAATGCGTAAGGCGATCACCGCCGCTGCACTCGGCAACGCGATGGAGTGGTTCGATTTCGGCGTCTATGGTTTTGTTGCCTACGTTCTCGGCAAGGTATTTTTCCCCGGCGCCGATCCCGGCGTGCAGATGATTGCGGCGTTGGCCACCTTCTCCGTTCCCTTCCTGATCAGGCCTCTAGGCGGTTTGTTTTTCGGTACGTTGGGCGATAAGTATGGTCGGCAGAAAGTTCTGGCTGCCACCATCGTCATCATGTCTCTAAGCACCTTCGCCATCGGGCTGATTCCGTCGTATGCCTCGATTGGCATCTGGGCGCCGATTCTTCTATTGCTCGCAAAAATGGCCCAAGGTTTTTCAGTGGGGGGTGAATACACCGGCGCCTCGATCTTCGTCGCCGAATATGCTCCAGATCGCAAGCGCGGTTTCCTTGGCAGCTGGCTGGATTTTGGTTCTATCGCCGGCTTCGTCTTCGGCGCAGGTCTTGTCGTGCTGATTTCCACCATTCTCGGCGAAGAGCAGTTTGAGGCATGGGGCTGGCGCCTGCCGTTCTTCCTCGCTCTGCCCCTGGGCATGATCGGGCTCTACCTGCGTCACGCACTGGAGGAGACACCGGCGTTCCAACAGCATGTCGAGCAACTGGAACAGGGTGATCGCGAAGGCCTTGCCACAGGCCCGAAAGTCTCTTTCAAGGAGGTGGCCACCCAGCATTGGCGCAGTCTGATGACCTGCATTGGCGTAGTGGTGGCCACTAACGTCACCTACTACATGCTGCTCACCTACATGCCGAGCTACCTGACACACAACTTGCATTACAGCGAAAATCACGGCGTGTTGATCATCATCGCGATCATGGTCGGCATGTTGTTCGTCCAGCCGGTAATCGGGCTCATTAGCGACAAGATTGGCCGCCGCCCCTTCATTATCTTCGGCAGCGTCGGTTTGTTCTTCCTCGCCATCCCAGCCTTCATGTTGATCACCAGTGGCAAGATCGGCCTGATCTTTTCCGGTTTACTTGTGTTGGCAGTGCTGCTCAACTTTTTCATCGGCGTAATGGCTTCCACACTTCCGGCGATGTTCCCCACACACATCCGCTACAGCGCCCTGGCCAGCGCCTTCAATGTCTCGGTGTTGATCGCGGGTCTTACCCCCGCCGCCGTAGCCTGGCTGGTGGAAAGCACGGAAGATCTGTACATGCCGGCCTACTACCTGATGGTGATAGCCGTGGTGGGGCTGATTACCGGCGTGACGATGAAAGAAACAGCGAACAAACCATTGCGTGGTGCAGCGCCGGCGGCTTCCGACATTGAGGAAGCCCACGAATTGCTTCAGGAACATCACGACAACATCGAGCAGAAGATAGAGGACATCGACAAAGAAATTGCCGAGCTGGAAGCTAAACGCGAGCATCTCGTGCAGCAGCATCCGCGAATCGAATAGCGCGGCAGTGTTGGTTACGCCCTCTCATTTCCAGCGGCTGCAAAACAAAAGATCATTCGCCATACCCAAACCCTGTTGTTTCGAGGGGATGTGGATGTAAGCGAGCTGATCGTTCGGCCCACGGCGAGCCCTTTCTGCCAGGCGGTCCAAGCCACCAACCGAGCGTGCCAGCGCCTACAGAAATGCTTCCCACGGTCAGGAAATGGGCGGAGTCTGTGGACCCGCCCCTTCCCTGCATCGCAGAGATACGCCTTATGAAGCAGCCACTCGACCAAGCTCATTGACTGATACGCCGGCTTGCTCCAGCCAGATTTTACGTCGGGCAAACAAGGCGGGAGCACTGACGTTGACCTCTGTAATCAACATGTCCAATTCGGCGTTTTTCAGTTGGCCGTTTTCAACCAGCACTCGCCCCGCCACCATGGTCATGTCGACATCGCCACCCTGAACGGCATGGACCAGGTTGTGATGAAGGTTGGCCAGCGGCCCCTTGGTGATCAGCGGGGTCATTCTTGGCGTGTCGACGCGTACCGCGATGATGTCCGCTGCCTTGCCCTTTTCCAAAGAGCCTATCTGCTTGTCCATGCCCAGGGCGCGAGCGCCGTCGATGGTTGCCATCCGGCACACCGACCAGGCGTCGAGGGCGGCGGCGTTGAGGCTGGCGAATTTGGCGAGCAGGGATGAGACTTTCATTTCCTCGAACATGTCCAGGTTGTTGTTTTCCTTTTCGCCGTCGGTGCCCAGGCCCACGGCGACACCCGCCGCCAGCAGTTTTTCCACCGGGGCGGCACCGGACGCCAGCTTCATGTTGCTGACCGGGTTGTGAGCCACGCCCACGTTGCGCTCGGCCATCAATGCGATTTCGCCGTCGTCGACCCAGACGCAGTGGGCCAGCAACACCTTTCTGGCGTCGAGCAGGCCAAATTTTTCCAGGGCCTGCACCGGTCTGATGCCGTAACGTCGCAAGGTTTCTTCGACGTCGAAGCGGCTTTCATTGCTGTGGGTATGGAAGCCCACCTGATTGGCCTTGCAGATATCGGCGATGCGCTTCCAGGCCTTGGGCACGGCATAGAACAGGTGCTCCAGGCCGACCCACACGTTGATGCGACCATTGGCTGCGCCGTGCCAGCTTTCGATCAAGGCTTCGTTGCTATCCAGGGTCTCGAAATAGTCGTGGTCCGGGTGCTCGGCCACATAGGGCACCAGCACGGCGCGTATCCCTAGCTCATTGGCCGCTTCGGCGCTGCCGTGCATGTAGCGCCACATATCGACGATGGTCGTGGTGCCGGATAACAGGGCTTCGCTATAGCAAAGCATGGACGCCAGGCGCGCTTCGGCAGGGAGCAGGACGCGGTGCATGGGGTCGATGTACTGCTGCAGCCAGTCCCACACCGGTAGCCCTTCCGCGGTGCCGCGAAGGATGCCGGAGTGGCAATGCGTGTTGACCAGGCCGGGCATCAGCAGCCGGTCGGTCAGGCGCCGGACCTTGGTCAGGGGATGCCGGGCGAGCAGTTCGCTCGCCGATCCGACCTCGGCAATCACGCCGTCGGTGATCAATACGGCGCCATCTTCGATGACGGTGTTGTGGGCGTCCATGGTGAGCACTACGTCTGCTCGCAGGAGTTCGCTGATCATCATGCTTTGACCTTTTATTGAGTGTTGTTTGAAGGATGGGTATCAGCTTTCGCCCAGTACCGCGGAACGGGCTGCATCGGCCTCGGCTTCTTCAAGCGGGGTCGGGCCGTTGAACACGAGGTTGAGGATCAGCGCCGTGACGACGGTGAGGATGATTCCGCTTTCGGTGAACACCCGGCTCCATTGGGGCAGGTGGTGAAAGTACAGCGGGGAGACCATAGGGATCATGCCGATGCCGACGCTGGTGGCGGCGATCAGCAGGTTGTAACGCGACTGCTCGAAGTCGACGGTAGCGAGAATGCGTACGCCCATCAGCGTGACCATGCCGAACATCACCATGCCGGCGGCGCCGAGCACATATTGCGGTGTGGAGGCGACGACATAGGCCAGCTTGGGGAAGAGCCCGAGGCCGATGAGGATCAGCGCACCGGCCATACACACGTAGCGGCTCTTGACCCCGGTCATGGTGATCAGGCCGATGTTCTGGGAGAACGAGGTGTAGGGAAATGCGTTGAATACGCCGCCGACGACGGCGCCCATGCCATCGGCCCGCAGGCCGCGCACCAGGCGCTCCCGAGTAGTCGGCCGGCCAACCATGTTGCCCAGCGCCAGGAACATTCCGGTCGACTCGACCATGGTCACCAGCATCACCATGCACATGGAAATCACTGCCACGGCATCGAACGTTGGCAGGCCAAAGGCAAAGGGGGTGATGGTGGAGAACCAGGGGGTTTGCGCAATGCCATCAAGAACGATATCGCCGCGAATGAAGGCAATGACGAAGCCGACCAAGACACCCAGTAAAACCGCGATATTGGCAATGAAGCCTTTGGCAAAACGGTTGAGTCCCAGGATCAACAGCAACTGGGCCAAAGAGATCGCCAGGTAGACCGGATTGCCGTAATCCGGGTTGGGTCCGCCATTAGCCAAGGTCGGTTGGCCCCCTGCGGACCAGTCGATGCCGACGCGCATCAGGCTGATGCCGATCACCAGCAGGACAGTGCCGGTCACCACCGGCGGGAAATAGCGCATGAGCCGGCCCATAACCGGCGCGAACAGCAGACCGAACAGCCCCGACGCGATGATCGCGCCATACACACCCGGCAGGCCGATGCCGGGGGTCAGGGCGATGGCAATCATCGGCGTGACTGAGGCGAAGGTCACGCCCATCATGATCGGTAGCTTGATGCCGAAGAATCGGTTACCCGCGCACTGCAAGAGCGTGGCCAGGCCCGCCGCAAACAGGTCGGCATTGATGATGAGGGTCAACTGGTCTTTGGGAAGCCTGAGTGCCGCGCCGAGAATCAGTGGCACGATGATGCACGCCGAATACATCACCAGCACATGCTGGAAACCGAGTACCGCCGTTTGTATCAATGGCAAGCGCTGATCGACTGGGTGCACGCTATGGGTCATGTGTCCTCTCCTGAAAGTGTTGTCGAGGCAGTGATGAGTTAAATAGTTATTGTGGTTATGGGTAGCGCGCAGCCAACATGCGCCTGACCGTACCCGTTGTAAAAATGGGTCCTATTGATTTTTTTAATGGAGCAGCGATGAGGTTGTCCCTCGAGCAATTGGCGGCATTTTCAGCGGTGGTCAGCGAGCGCTCGTTTTCGGCGGCGGCACGCAAACTGGGCAAGTCGCAATCCGCGGTGAGCATTTCCGTGGGCAATCTGGAAATCGATCTTGGGATCACCCTGTTCGACCGCAGCCAGCGCTATCCGCAACTGACCAATGAAGGCCGGGCTTTATTGCGTGATGCCGAGGCCATCCTGGGCCAGTGTTTCAACATGGAAAATCGTGCCAGCAGCCTGGCGGAGGAGTTAGAGACCGAGTTGGTAATCAGCATCGACGAGGCGATTCCCTATGCATCTCTCGCGCCTGTGCTGGAAGAATTTTCCCGGCGCTTCACCCATGTTGATCTGACCGTGCTTCACCCTTCCGGGCAGGACGCCCTGGCGATGATTGAAGAAAAAAAGGTCTTGTTTGGGGTGATGTGCACGCGCACCCATTACCCGAGGAACCTGCAGTTCATACGCCTGGGCAGTATCACTTTTAGCAACGTCGCCTGCCGCGACCATCCGCTGGCCGGTATGCCCACGGTCAGCTTCAACCAGTTAAGCAACTACCGTCAGTTGATCTACCTGCCCTTCCAGGACCGATTGCCCACCAGCGAATACCTCAACTCGCCCAACCATTGGCGCGTCGAAAGCTATTTGACCTTGATGGACATGCTGCGCGCTGGCATGGGCTGGGCGACAGTGCCCAGGCAATTAATGCAGGCATTGGGTCGCAATGGGGAGTTTGTGGAACTGCAGCTGGAGGCTTACCCGTGCACTGACTGGAAAGTGGGCGTCGACCTGGTCTGGTCTTCAAGTTTGCGCTCGGGTAAAGCGGGTACCTGGCTGCGTGATGCACTGGGCCGAACGTCGATAAAAATGCAAAAAATGAAGTTCATTCAAGCCATCTCCACGCATCAAAAAATTTGAACCGCTCTTGGATGCGTTCGCCTAATGATCAGCTGTTGGATAATTCCACAGGCTTGTGGCCTATACAGGCGTACTCCGAGAGGTGGTCAACGTGGCTAAAGACGACAAAAAAAGCAAAGGTGAGTCTTCAAAGACCGGCAAGGATTTGAAAGACAAAAAGTCATCATCGACGAAGAAATCAGCCGCGGCGTCGGCTCTTTCGAAATCTCCCGATAAGAAAGACAAGAAAAAAGATGCCGAACCAAAAAAATCTGCAAAAAAAGCTGATAGCAAGCCAGAGAAGGCCAAGAAATCAGACAAGGCAGAAAAGCCGGCGAAAAAGAAGAAGTGACAACTGCGACTTGCTAGGGCTTTACGCCCTAGCTTTGTCACGCTGGGTAGCTTCATTTGGCAGGCTTGTCGTTGCCGCTTGCCCGACACCAGTGCGTTTGCGCAGATTATAACCAACGTACTACAGGCCTTATGGCCTGTGCCTCCTGGCGTACTATCCACAGGAATACCCACGCCTTTTGTGGATAGCTTTTCGGCTTACGCAAGGTACTTCAGACTGCCGTGCTTATCGACGATAGTAACGGCGATCATCCTCGTAACGATGACGCATCGCTCGATCATGATGGCGCTCCCAATCACGATGGCGTTCCGCTTCTCGGCGGGCCTGCTCTCTACGCCACTGCTCTCTACGCCAATCGTCACGTCGCCAATCATCCCTGCGGTCGTGCCAACGGCCGTCACGCCAGTAGCGATCGTCATGGGCAAGCAAGGTTTCGGTTGGTGTGCCAGTCATGCCGGCAACGGTTGGCCAAGGACTCTCAGCGACCTGGACAGGAGTCTGAACGGCTGAAACTTCAGCTGCTAAATCAGGGGCTGAGGTTTTCATTTGTGTGGCGGATGCCGTGCCCACTGTTGCGAACGCGAACAGGCCGAAGAGTACCATCCGGGGGTAATGGAATCTCATGAGCGAAGACAACCTCTGATTGACTATTTGTCGTGTTGCCAACTGGCTGCAGGATGTCTGCAATGTCGCGTTTACCAGTCGGATGTGCCTATCCACATAGACCGGTAAATTGAGAAAAGTTCTAGGGATCAGTTGTTTAAAATGAGGACAACACTGGTGCTCGATTGTTCTGAAGATTGCTATCTGGTTGCGTACTGTCGGCCGAAAAGCACACCAGCTTACGCCCTTGTCTCACTCTGATACTGCCGCGGGCAGATGTTGAACCGGGCGCAAAACTCGCGGGAGAAATGCCATATCTTCACGACCGCTCCCCGATGGCAGCGGCCTCCCGCGATGATGGCGATGTTCGAGGCCCGGGGCTTAGAGAATCGAACGTATGGTGCCACCCTCAATACGCATGGCCATGCCGTTGAGCGCCGGTGAGGCGGCCAGGTGCAAAACGCTGCAGGCCACCTCGTCGGGCTCGATCATGCGTCTGATCAGGGAGGTGGGTTCGGTTTCGTCAAAATAATCGTGCACCACCTGTTGCGCCGAGATGCCCTTCTCTTGCGCTATTTCCTGGTGGTAGCGCTTGACCGCATCGGTGTAGGTCGGCCCGGGGAGTATCGAGTTGACGCGCACAGCGGTGCCCTTGGTCAACTCAGCCAAAGCTCTTGAAACACCCAGCAGGCAGGTTTTCATCGCACCGTAATGCACCATCCACGGCTGTGGCTTGACGGCGGATTCACTGCTGATAAAGACGATCGACCCATGACCGCGATCGAGCATGTCCTTCATGACGAGACGCGTCATGCGCACACCGCTCATGACATTGACGTTGAAGTAATGAAACCACTGGGCATCGTCCGTTTCGAAGAAATCCCTGACCTCGAATATCCCGACATTGTTGATCAGGAAGTCGATTGGGCCGGACTCAAGGGCCATGCTGACCAGGCGCTGCGCCGCGCCCTCTTCCGTCAGATCGGCCACCAGGCCCTTACTGCGATCGCCCAGTTCTTCAACAGCCGCTTTCACTTCGTCTGCCACAAGCCCGCTGATGACGACATTTGCACCTTCGAGGACGAAGCGTTGGGCGATGGCCTTGCCAATGCCTGTCGCCCCGCCTGTGATGAGTGCGGTTTTTCCAGCCAATTGATAATCCATGAAAGCCGCCTTGTTTGTTGTTATGCGCGAAATCATGCCCCAGGCTCGGGATGATGTCTTTCAAGGGTTGGTGAACACAGTTTCAGGGTAAATTTGAAAGTGAACACTTGACCTGCTGCGATCAAGAGGTGAGATGAGGTCCGATCCGCTCCAGCAGAAAATCGATAAATACTCGGACGCGATGGGGCAGTTGTTGTCCCGGGCCGATAAACACCGCATGAATCGCCTCGGTTTCACCACTGTTGTATTCCTCCAGCAGGGGTACCAGGCGTCCAGACTCGATATCGGCATTGATGTGAAAGCTCGCCAGCCTGGCGATCCCCAATCCAGCCAGCGCGGATTGGCGCATGCTCTCGCCATCACTGAGCAACACGTTGCCCATGGGCTCAATTTCGATGCGGCGGCCATCCGCATCAGAAAAAACCCAGGCTTGCGAATGACGATGGAAACCAAAACTGAGCCGGTTGTGTCGCTTCAGGTCATCCAGGCTTTTCGGTTGACCGAATCGTGCGATGTACGCTGGTGAAGCCACCGTGATCATCCGGCTTTCACCGAGTCGACGCTGAACCAGGCTCGACTCCCTCATCGGCCCGGTACGGATGGCGACATCGGCGCGCCGCTCCATCAGGTCCACAACCGTGTCGGTCAGCTCCACGTTCAGACTGATGTCCGGGTAAGCCGCGAGAAAATCAGGCAGTTGCGGTAGCAGGCAATGCAGACCAAAAGGCAGGTTGGCATTCACCTGAATCAACCCGCTAGGTTTGGTCACATTGGCGATGTCACGCTCGGCGGAGTCGATCAGTTCAAGAATCCGCAGGCATTCATTGTTGAATCGCTCACCTTCAGCCGTGAGTTCCAGGCGCCGTGTTGAACGATGAAGTAAACGCGCCCCCAGGCGCGTCTCCAGACGGGCGATCAACTTGCTCACCGCCGAGGGCGACATGTCCAGGCGCCGGGCGGCTTCGGAAAAGGTGCCCGCATTGACGACACGGGTGAAAACTTCCATCTCGCCAGAGCGATTAATGTCCTTGAGGTTTAGCATGAACTGTATTCACAGATACTTGTAGTTAGAGCAGTCTAGCTCATAAAGGGACCCCGTCGTATCGTGAATGGATTCCTTGACCAGGAATGGCTGCGTCTTTTTTCGAGTAAAGACCCGGCGAACTCACGATAAGAAAGGAGACAGAGCATTGAAAATTTTCGTTACTGGCGTGACGGGTTACATCGGCGGTTCCATTGCCAAATACCTGGTGGATGCGGGCCATGAAGTCAGCGGTTTGCTGCGTAACCCGGAACAGCGCGCAGCGTTGCAGGCATTGGGCATTACCCCGGTACTCGGCACCCTGGACGACGCTTTTATCCTGACCGAACAGGCACGTGCTGCCGACGCCGTTGTGAACGCGGCCAATTCGGATCACCTGGCCTCCGTCCAGACCTTTATCACAGCCCTGAGCGGCACCGGCAAAGTGCTGCTGCATACCTCCGGTTCCAGCGTGGTAGGTGATGATGCACGCGGTGCCTATGAGCGCGCCGAGATCTTCACCGACGAGACCCCCTTCACGCCCATGGACATCCGCAAGGATCGGGTCGAGATCAATCAGATTGTGCGTCGTGCCGGTGTTGAACAAGGTATTCGCAGCATCGTGTTCTGCCCGACCATGATTTACGGTGAGTCATTGGGGTTACCGGCAAAAAGCGATCAATTGCCCAAACTGTTTGCGCAATCACGCAAGTATCATGCAGGCGCCTACATGGGGGCCGGCGTGCATCGCTGGTCCAACGTGCACATTGAAGATCTGGCTGAGCTGTATCGGCTGGCAATCGAAAAGGCCCCATCGGCCTCGATTTTCTTCGCCGAAAACGGTGAGGCATCGTTCCTCGAAATCGCTGCATCAATCAGCAAATCCCTTGGCTATGGCGGCGAAGTCAAGAGCTGGCCGGCCGATGAAGCCATTGCCTTGCTCGGAGATTGGGCGCGTTTCGCCATTGGCTCCAACAGCCGTGTTCGCGCGGTTAATGCCCGGGCGCTGCTGGGCTGGAAGCCAAAGCGCGAATCGATTTTGCAATGGATCGAAAACAGCGGCGTGCAATGGTAATAACCGCTGAGTGTAGAGAGATTGAAAGCTCACTTCGGTGAGCTTTTTTTATGCCCTGGGCAATGCCCCTCGCGGAAAAATCACTCCCATAAAAAAACGTGCAACCAGGGTTTTCGTCATGAAAACCCTCGTTGCACGTCAGGCTCAAAAAGCCTAAAGGGAACAATCGTTGTTGCGTGATTGTCGGTCGCTCAAATCGGCAGCGACCCAGATATCAAGGCTTAACCCAACACCTCAAGCGCTACACTTTCGATACCCGGTCCATCCAGCCGATAGTGTCGATAGAGGTGAGTCGGCGGCGCGATGAGGCTGTATTCGTCGTAGATGCCATGACGCCGCACTTTGACGCCTATGCCTTCCTCTGCGATCACTTCACACACAGCCCCGCCCAGACCGCCAATGATGTTGTGTTCTTCAACGGTCAGAATGGCCCGGCTGTTGCGCGCGGCGGTCAATACCGCCTCGCGGTCCAACGGTTTGATGGTGGTCATGTCGATCACGCCCACCGAACGCCCCGCTGCATTCAAGGCCCTTGCCGCTTCGAGGGCCGGATGAACCGTAGAGCCAGTGGCGATGATGGTCAGTTCTTCACCCGTCAGGTGCACGGTTGCCTTGCCGAAGACAAAATCGGGAACGGTCTCGTACACCACCGGATCGCGCCCACGCTGAATGCGGAAGTAGATTGGTTGCGGGTAGTTGGCCGACGCCAGAATCGCCGCCTTGAGTTGATTGCCATCGGCGGGAGCAACCACCGTGATGTCGGCAATCGAACGCATGATCGCCAGGTCTTCGGTGGCGTGGTGCGACGTGCCGTAGAACCCTAGCGAGATCCCGGCGTGGTGGCCGATCAAACGCACTGGCAGCGCCGAATACGCCACGTCCATGCGGATCTGTTCACAGCACAGCAACGGCAGGAAAGAAGCGAAGGTCGCCACGAACGGCTTCATGCCCACCGCCGCCATACCGGCTGCGGCAGACACCATGTTCTGCTCGGAAATGCCGAACTGCACGAATCGCTCAGGGTGCAGACCCGCGAATTTTGACAGGCCGTTGGAGTACTGCAGGTCGGCGGTACCGGCAACGACCGGTTCGCCCCGCTCGACCAGTTCGATCAAGGCATCCGACAAGGCATTCAAGCTCGGTGTCTGACTGTTCAGTTCCCGGTACTGCCAGGAGTTGTTCGACAGAGGTGCAGTATTCATGAGTTAAATCACCTTGCTTTTGATTTCGTCGATAGCACGTTGCGCATCTTCGGGGTCGAGATAACCCAGGTGCCAACCCGGCTCGGTTTCCATATAGGAAACCCCTTTGCCTTTGACGGTATTGGCGATGATGCACACCGGTTGCGTGCGGGCAGTGTCGGCCTTGAGTCGGCGCAACAGACGGGTGACTGCCGCGAGATCATGGCCATCCACCACATGGGTCTCCCAACCGAAGGCAACCCACTTGTCCGCCAACGGCTCGATACCGATGACGTCGTCGACATTGCCGTCGAGCTGAAAGCCATTGCGATCGATGATCGCCACCAGGTTGGCGGTTTTATGGTGAGCGGCCGACAGCGCGGCTTCCCACACTTGCCCTTCCTGCATTTCCCCGTCGCCGAGCATCACGTAAGTGGTGAACGACTTGCCCAGCATCCGCCCGGCCAGGGCCATGCCCAGTCCGCCGGATAGCGCATGTCCAATGGAGCCGGAGGAGAAATCCACACCCGGCACTTTGCGCATATCCGGATGATCGCCCAGCGGATTGCCCAGGCGCGTGTAATTGTCGAGGATCTCTTTCGCAAAGAAGCCCCACTCCACCAACACTGGAAACAGCCCGACGGCCGCGTGCCCCTTGCCCATCATGAAGCGGTCGCGGTCGGGCCATTTGGGCTCGGCGAATCGCAGGTCCATCACGTCGTAGTACAACGCCGCGAACAGCTCGGCGGCGGAAAATACCGAGGTGTAGTGGCCGACTTTGGCGATCTCGATCAGTCGGATGGTTTCCAGGCGAATGAACTGGGCTTTCTCCCGCAGCCGAGCCAACTCTTTGTCAGTCAGTTCAAACCCGCGATCCGCGCTTTCGCGCAAGTCTGTCAAATCAGTCATATGTCGTATCCAGGCGCATTACCAAAGTTTCGGCCGCATCCGCGATGCGGCCGCACACAAGCCCAACGCAATCGGGCGATTACTGCGCTTTCAATCGTGGGGTCATGTAGTCGTTGAGGCGCGGCATGACCTGCTGCGCGGTGAGTTGCATCGAGCGCCGCCACAGCGCCTCGTCGTCCCACTCATGGAAGGTGGTCATCAAGGTGCCGAACGGCCCGGTCTGCTCACTGAACGCGACCAGTTGCTCGGTGACGGAGTTCACGTCGCCGTAAATCACCATTTCCTTGATGCAGTGATCGACCGTCACTTCCTCGTCCGTCATGTCGGGACGGGTCTTGAAGATCTTGGTGTAATGGTTGGTGGCCAAGTTATCGATCATGTAGTCGAAATAGCGCCGCAACGTGCAGCTCTCTTGTGCCAGATAGTCCTCGGCCTGAGCCTGAGAGTCGGCGACAAATACCGAGCGAGCCACGCGCCAGTTGTTGGCATCGGCCTTGATCCCGGCACTCTCTGCGCCCTGAAGATAAGCTTGCCAATGGGAAGCCACGGTGGCCGTCGGGTTGAAGTTGGCCGACATCAGATCCCAATCCTTGGCACCCGCCAGCTTCGCGGTGCCGGAAAACGGACTCATGGCCGTGGTTGCCACCCTTGGAAACGGCTTCTGGAATGGCGTCGGCATGTAGCCGATTTCCAGCTCATGATGCACTGCGTCCTTGAGGCTGACCTGGTAGTGCGGCGAGGTAAAATCATAGGGTGCGCCCGAGTTCCAGATCGCGCGGATCATCTCGTAGCACTCCACCATCATCTGCCCACGGTCCTTACCGTTGCTGCCATACACCTCAAAGTCGGAAGCCAGCCCACCCGGGCCGATGCCCATGATGAAACGCCCCTTGGACATGTGGTCGAACATCGCGGCATCTGCGGCGATACGGGCCGGGAAATGATGCGGAAGATTCAGCACGCCGGTGCACAATTTCATGCGCTGGGTCAGCGGAATCAGCGTGGAAAGAAATTGCAGCGCGTTGGTGATCGGCTCGGTGCGCTGTGACGTATGTTCACCGACCCAAAGCTCATCAAAACCGACGCTATCGGCATGGACAGCACAAGCAATGTCCTGATCGTACATCTCGTGATAGTCCCAGCCCTTGTGATGAAGTGGCTGCATGAACATGGCGAGTTTCATGTCGTTCTCCTGCTGTTTTCAATGACCGGTGCGCCGCTAATGGTTTTTCGCAACACACCGTTTTCATGACGAGCGCTCGTTTCGCAGGCGTGCCAGTGCCGGCGCTGCAAGTCGCAACGATCAAGGAATGGTTTAAATATCCGGGGCCAGTGACGCGTTACATCCGCGCGAACAACAAACCCTCAAACGTTTTATTTACGCTTCAACTTCCGTGCAGCAACCAACCGCCGTCCACCAGCAGATCGACGCCGGTCACATAGGACGAGAGCGGCGAAACCAGGAACAACACCGCATTGGCGATCTCCCAGGGCTCCGCTGCCCGGCCCAGGGCGATGTTGCCCAGCACGTTGTTCTGCCGGTGTTGCTCAAGCAGTTCCGGCGCCAGGTTGCCCGGCGTCGCGGTCAAGCCGGGTGAGATCGAATTCACCCGAATATTGAAGCTGCTCAAATCCTTTGCCAGGCTTCGGGTCATCGCCAATACCGCGCCCTTCGAGGCGTCGTAGGTGCAATGATTGGCCATGGGCCGATGACCGCAAATCGATGACAGATTGACGATCGCCCCGGCGCTGTTCAGCCGGCGCATGTGCCGCTGTGCCGCCTGAGCCCCCAGGAACACTGCGCGCACATTGATCGCATGGAGCGCATCCCAAAAATTCGCCTCGATCTCATCAATCGCCTTGAGCGGATAGACGCCAGCGTTGTTGACCCAGATGTCCAGGCCACCGAAACGCTCGATCGCGGCATTCGCCAGCCGCTCAATGTCACCCGGCTGGCTGACATCGGTGGCTTCAAAGGCCACGGCGTAACCGGCTTCGATCAATTCATCGCTGCGCTCCGGCGCCAGGCTGCCGATCAGTACATTGGCCCCGGCTTCGGCCAGGCGCCGACTGATGGCAAGGCCAATGCCGCTGCTGCCACCGGTGACGACTGCGGTTTTTCCGGACAAATCCAGCAGTTCCGCAAAGGGTCGATACGGCAGGGCCTGGTAGGGATTCGACATGTTTGAGCCTCCTCGATTAGCGCCCGTCATCAAGCGGTTGCCAGGGTCATGATGCTGTCGGGGGCGATCTGTGGCCGATGCAAGATGCCTTGGGAGCAGCCCCGCGCCATCACCATCACGCGATGAGAAAGGCCAATGACTTCCTCAAGGTCGGAACTGACTACGATCACCGACACCCCGGTTTTAGCCAGATTGATGATCAACTCGTAAATCGCCGCGCGTGCGCCCATGTCGATACCTCGGGTCGGCTCGTCGAGAATGATGACCTTCGGGTTGCGCGCGATCCATTTGGCGATCACCACTTTCTGTTGGTTGCCACCGGACAGTTTGTCGAGCATCTGCCCTGCCACGCCCTTGATGCCCAACGTTGCAATGCGCTCGCGCGCAAACGCCGCAACCCGGTGGTTGGCCATCACACCGCACGAGCTCAGGCTATCCAGGTTGCAGTAGGCCAGGTTCTCGGCAATCGTCTGGCTCAGCACCACGCCTTCCGATTTGCGGTCCTCGGGAATCAGCACGACACCCGCATTGATTGCCGCCAGTACGTTATTGGCTGGCAGTGATCGGTCCCCGAGCATCACCCTGCCCTGGCTCAACGCACTCAATCCGGCAATCGCCTGAACCAGCTCCGTACGACCCGCGCCGACGATGCCGGCAATGCCGAAAATCTCCCCGGCCTTCACGGCAAATGACACATCGTGAAAGCGCCCTGCCTTGTCCGACAGTTGCTCGACGCTCAAAACCACGGCCTCCCCAGGTGCCGGCAACTCCGGAAACAGACGGTCGATCGGGCGCCCCACCATCTGCGATACCAGAACGCTGACCTCGGCTTTTCCGCTGTCGTGACGCGCGATCAGATGGCCATCGCGCATGACCACGACCTTGTCGGCGATCCGCGCGATCTCGTCCATGCGATGACTGATGTAGATGAAGGACACGCCCTCCTTTTTCAGTTCCTCTATCTGTTTGAACAACAGGTCGGTTTCGTCCTTGCCGAGGGCCGCGGTCGGCTCGTCGAGAATCAACAGGCGCGAATTGAGCGTCAGCGCCCGGGCTATTTCCACCAACTGCTGGGCGGCGATTTTCAGTTGCCGCACCGGGGTATCCGGTGAGATGTCCAGCCCCAGTCGCCGTAGCTGTTTCTCTGTTTCACGGAACATCTTCTTGCGATCGATGATGCCGTCACGGGTCGGCAGGTGACCGAGGAAAACGTTCTCCGCCACACTCAAATCCGCCAGCAGGTGAATTTCCTGATGGATCATGTTGATCCCCAGCGCCATGGCCGCCCCCGGTCCAGTCGGTGCATACGGCTCACCGGCCAGAAACATCGTGCCTTTGGACGGTGTCAGTGCGCCGGCAACGATGGAGGAAAAAGTCGATTTACCCGCGCCGTTTTCCCCCAGCAACGCCACCACTTCTCCATAGCCGATATCCAGGCTGATATCTTCCAGCACCCTGACCGAATTGAATGACTTGCCGATGTTGCTCGCCCGGAACAGCGGCTCCTGGGGACGACTGTTCGCCTTCATGATGTGCCCTCCGTCTACCGTTCTCACGGATGCTTCTCAAGGAACGCGGCAGCGTTTTCCCGAGTCGTGACGAAGGCCGGCAACAGCTGAGTCTTGGTGACTTGCCTTCCTTGCTGCAGATCGACTGCGGTGCGCAATGCCGTACGCCCCATTTCCACCGCTTGCTGAGTAATGGTCATGTCCAGTTTGCCGTCGCGGATCGCTTCAAGGGCGGAGGGCAAACCGTCATAACCGAACACCCAAACCTTGTGATCGGTGTTCGCTACCTTTACCGCCTGGGCCGCACCGAGTGCCGGCGCATCGGATCGGCCGATGAACACGTTGATCTGCGGATTTTTTTGCAGCATGTCCTGCGCGACCTTGAAACCGTTGTCTTGCAGCCAGTCAGTCGGTTTGCGGTCGACGATCTTCATGTCCGGCGCCTCGGACAGCACTGCATCCAGGCCTTTGGCACGAGCCACTTCCGTGGAATCGCCGAGGGTGCCCTGGAGCAAGCCGATCTCTGCCTTGCCACCGGTCAACTTGATCATTTGCCGGGCGAGTTCCCCCGCCGCCGCCAGATTGTCGGTGGAGACATAGGCATCGCATTCGACGTTTTTCGGGAAGTTGTCAATGCAGATCACCGGCACACCTTGCTGCCGTGCCAAGCGCACCGGCACGGCCGAAGCGGCGCTGCCAGTGGCGGTGTACAACAACACATCGATGCCTTTACTCAACATGTCCTGAATCTGACTGACCTGGCGCGCCGGGTCGGCCTGGGCATCGGCCACCAGCACATTCTTGATACCGAGGCTCTTGGCCTGCTCCATGACGCCATCACGAACCATCAGGTAGAACACCCATTGCAAGCTGGGGATCGACATCCCTACGGTCATCTCATCCGCAGGTTTGCCTTGGGCAAAAGCACCGGCCGACATCAAGCAACCCAACAGCGGCAACCCAAAAAAACGTAGCGAAAACGTGGACAGGCTCATGTTGTTATCCTTCTTATTGTGCATAGGAGCGATGGTGAGTTTCGGCAGCCATTCGAATTCAATCAGCCTTGCGCTTGAGCAGATCGAGCATTACCGCGAAGGCGATCACCGCGCCTATAACCACTTGCTGGACGAAGGGTGAAATGCCCGCCAGGTTCAGGCCGTTTCGCAAGACACCGATGATCAACACGCCGATGATGGTGCCAACCACACTTCCCGCACCGCCCTTGAGGCTGCCTCCACCAATGACCACGGCGGCGATCACGTCCAGCTCATAGCCGACACCCGCACCGGCGCCGGCGGTGTCCAGACGGGAAGTCATGATGATGCCGCCCAGCGCCGCGCAGATGCCCGAGATGATGTACACCGCACTGGTGTAACCCTTGACCCGGATACCCGCGAGCTTGGCCACTTTGCTGCTGCCACCAATCGCATACAGGCTGCGGCCGGGAACGGTGAATTTGAGTACGAACCAAAACACCAGCGCCAGCACGACGAAGCAGCTGACAGTCAGCGACAGCACGCCGCCGTAGCGAATGACCGAGAGGTTGCTGAACCATTCCGGGAAGCCACTGACCTGCGCTCCGTCGGTGACCATATAGGCCAGGCCGCGGGCGATGGACATCATTGCCAGTGTTGCGATGAACGATGGAAGGCCTGCCCTGACAACCAGCAATGCCGTGGTCGAACCACACGCTGCGCCGACGGCCAATGCTCCAAGCATGGCCGTCCACATCGGCAAGCCGAGTACCTGTTCGAGCCAGCTCATGACCATGATCGCTACTGCCAGCACAGCCCCCACGGAGAGGTCGATGCCACCGATCAGAATCACCAGTGTCATGCCCAGCGCCATGATGCCGAGCACCGTCACCTGATCCAGCACATTGAGCAGGTTACTCAGGGTCAGGAAGCTATCGGTAAACACGGTTAATACTGCACATAACAACAACAACCCGACCATCGGGCCTGCCACGCTGGTGTCCAGGCCGATCCACTTTGGAATCGACCCGGGCAATCTTGCTTTTGCCAACAACTGATTGTTCATACCCACATCCACTTCTTATGTAATTGTTATAAGATCGAGCACTACGCGATGACTACGGCTTAACAACCCAACTCCCGATAACGTCCTCCCATATAGAGAAGTGGCTCAACCAATGGTCGTGTAATGACATCGATCACGTTGCCGATAATCACCGTGTGTGTACCGTGTTCAATCTCTTGCACAACTTCGCAAAAGATCGCCGCCTGAGCGTCGGCCAGGTAACGAATACCGTGAACACCGATGCGCCAGTCACCATCGACAAAGCGCCGTTCGCGCAGATCGGGCTGACTGAAAATCTTGCAGATGGGTTCATGTTGGCTCTGCAGCATGTTCACGCAGAAAAGCCCTGAACGCTTGATGATCGGCGAGGCGCTGGCTGTTCGGTTAACACAGATCAGCGCCGAGGCGGGCTCCATCGACACCGAGGAAAAAGCAGTCGCTGCCAGACCGTGGGGCTGCCCCTCGTCATCAAGTGTGGTGATCAGGGTTAAAGAAGAGGCAAAGCGGCCCATTGCCGATTTGAACTGGCCGACCACGTCTATCGAAGAGGCGGCCTCTTGATATTGAACGCACATAACATAAACCCTCTTTTTATTGTGACTCACAGGCACTGGATTTCATTATTAACATTCACCCCAACTTTTCTATTCGATTTTAGAAAATTCACTTTTCACCTTCTCTGAAAGATGAACTCAACAACAAACACATTTGAATTACCTTCACAGAGGCGCCGAAACACCGATTCCAAAGCGGTTTCACTTCTATTTCACACTTTGCAAACGGTTTTGATTAGATGGTTTTTGCTGAATAATTGGCTGATACTTTGTGAATAATAAAAAGCAACTTAAATGAGGCAAACCATCATGGTCGATCGATTACAAGACATGCGCCTGTTTCGTCTTGTCGTTCAGACAGGATCGCTTTCAACGGCGGGCCGCCAAATGGGTCTGTCGCCCGCTGCCATGAGCGGGCGCCTCAAGGCGATGGAGGAGTTCTATGGTCTGCGGCTGCTCAAGCGCAACACTCGAAGCTTGAGCCCCACCGCCGAAGGGCAGTTGCTTTTTGAAAACGCCCAGAAGATCCTCGAAGAGGTCGACGCACTCGACAGCATCATAAAAAACGGCCACAGCGATCTGCTCGGCACGATCGGTCTGACGTGCCCCATCGATCTGGGGCGACAGTGGATCAGCCAACTGGTCGATAGCTTCATCAGCGAAAATCCGCAGATCCGTATCCGCCTGTTTTTCACCGACCGCGTACTCGATTTTGTTGAGTCTGGCTCGGACATCGCGATCCGCTTTGGCGACCTTCCGGACAGTTCCCTTATCGCCCGCTCCCTGGGCGTTGACCGACAAATAGTTTGCTGCTCTCCCGAGTATCTTGAGCAGCACGGTGCACCGCTGAAGCCGGAAGACCTGCTGCAGCACAACTGCCTGGTGCACACGCGTGCAGATTTCACCCTGGACCGCTGGAAATTCATGAGCAAGGGTGTGGCAACCACAATTCAGGTCAAGGGCAATCGACTGGCCAATGACGGTTACACCTTGCGTCAATGGGGGGTGCAAGGCTTGGGGATTATCTGGAAATCACATTGGGAGGTGGCGGACGACATACAGGCTAAACGGCTGATTCCGCTACTCGAAGACTTTCAATGCCCGAGCACCGGGTTTCACCTTCTCACCGAGGGCGGCAAAAAGTTGCCATTACGGGTAAAGACCTTCGTCGATTTTGCGGTGCAATACTTCAAAAAACTCGACACACCTCCCCAGCACAACCTGCCATTACCGTAACAACCGATGCTCAGACGATCGATCGTAATATTCGCAGCGCGGGGTATCATCGTCGGCAAGCCTCGAAATGCCCAAGGCCATTGTGTTTGCCGTAACCAATGGCGCTTGAGTTTCGACTGGCCTTCCCTACTTTGTCTCCAAAGGAACCCGCAATGCCCCCAGGCAAACGTGAATTGGCACGGATCGAACGCCGGTTGATTACCACGCTCACCGAAGCGTGCGAAATCGCGAAAGGTGAAATCAAAGGCTTTACCTGGCTCACCCACACCGCTGACCTGAATGCGCTGGCTCAAACCCTGAAGGTAATCTGGGTGTTCGAAACCCTGGCTGACCGAAAGCTTGCCCAAGTCGACGCGAGGGCGCGCATCTTTGAGCTGACGGCCATTGCATTGAATGAGGCCAACATCGATCTGGTGCCTTCAGACCTCACTGTGCGCTTCGACTCTGAGCAAGAGTGCCAAAGCACGCACGGTGGCAATTGGCAAAAGCGCCTCGCGGCCAAAGGTGTCTGACGATGGCTAAAGAAATCGAAAACCCCTGCATTTCTGTTTGCCAACTGAGTGGTGATCTGTGTGTGAGTTGCGGGCGCAGCAAGGAAGACATCAGGAAGTGGAAACGCATGAAGCGGCCGGAAAAAATGGCCGCTGTGCAAAGGGCATCGGTGCGCTTGAAAGCGCTGAAAAAAACAAAATAGTTCGCCCCTTTTCAGCGTCATGTTTCTCGACAGTTGGCAGCAAAATGGGGAATCACGTACTCGCCCAGCTCCTGAACGACTTCGTGCGCTGGGCGGCGGCCTTATTTGAGGTTCAAGCCGACGTGCTTGACGCCGATCTCCTGTCACCATGACGGGGATGCTGCCCAATCGACGCATTTGCCCCTCCCCTCAATATCCCTCCTCCGCCTTTCGAAAAGACATACGGAATGTACGCCACTTGACATACGAAGCGAATGTTAAATAGCATGCCTGACATACGACGCGTATGGCACATCCTGTCGCACCGACACACCTGCGCGTCACCCGCAGAAAAGCCCAACCATGCAAACCAACAGGAGTACTTATGATCGACAGTCTCGCTGGGTATCAGTCGCCCTCCATGATTTCCGACACGGAGACCCGGGAATCCCTCAATGCCTTTATCACGAAAGTCCTGCAGGGCTTTTCCACGCCCGGCTCGGACGTAGCCCAGTACTTCGCTGACCCGGACGTCGCGATTGCCGGTTCCGGCCTCGACGAGTTCTTCATGGGAACCGAGGCGGTACAAAATGGCGTGACGTGGGTGACCACCCTGAACATCCGATGGGAACCCCGACTGGTGGTGTCCTGGATGCGCGGTGACATTGCCTGGGCGCAGATCCGCATCGACGGCCACACGATTGAAAACGCTGAGCCAACGGTCGTCCAGTACGTCGCGACAGGGGTCTTCCAGCGCAACGGCGACAGTTGGACCTGGCTTTACTGGGGTGGCGGCGAACCGCAAAAAGTCGCCCGGCTGTAACCCGCCACTGCTGCACGTTCGAGCAGAAACGAAGCCGGTAGCTCAAACCTGCAAACGACAGAACGTCGCTGCTCGTGTGCCAAAAGATTCGGCGGGGGCTGTACTGAATCTGGAGCCATTGATGCCTCAGTAAAATTGCTAACAATCGCTTCATCATCATTGATTTCCAAGGTCGAAAGACCGCTGATCCAGAGGATATCCCGCCGAACCAAACGCCTCCACATGGTGCGAGCCGCCTTCATTTGGAGCGTAAAAGGTAACAAGATCCCGCAAAACCTGCTGTTTGAAGCGTTGTGACGACTGGCACCCTCCTTGCTAGCAATGATTGTGTAACTGCTAGCAATCAGGAGAATCATCTATGGCCATCCGGCTTCCAAACTTGCAACGTCTGCTGTTTCCCGTGGCTGCGGCAGTCACGCTCAACATGGCCATGTTCGGTGGCGCGCAAGCGGCCGAGCCGCCGATCAAAGTCGGTCTGGTCGCCGCCCTTTCCGGGCAGTCGGCCAAATCCGGTGAAGCCCTTACCCGGGGTTTGACCATGGCCATCAATGAGGTCAACGCCGGTGGCGGCGTGCTTGGGCGTCAGCTGGAGCTGGTGCGTCGTGACGACGAAAGTAACCCGTCCAAGGGCATACTTGCTGCCCGCGAGCTGGTCCAGCGTGAAAAAGTCGCCGTGCTGTTTGGAGGTCTGGATACACCGGTTTCGCTAGCCATTGTGCCGCTGGCCAATCAGATGAAAGTGCCGTTCATGGGCATCTGGGCTGCAGGTACGAAAATCACCGAAAACGGCGCAGCCGACAATTACGTGTTCCGGGTGTCCGCTGTCGATGAACTGGTCGATGAAGCACTGGTGAAGTACGGCGTAGACCACGGCATGAAGAAGCCGGGGATGATCCTCATCAACAATCCGTGGGGCGAGTCCAATGAGGCTGGCTTCAAGCGCGCGCTGGAAAAACGTGGCATGGCCAACGCCGGTGTCGAGCGTATTCAAGACAGCGATCTCGATGTAGTGCCGCAACTGACCCGGTTGAAAAACGCCGGCGCGGACACCCTGCTGATGGTTGGTAACGTCGGCCCTTCGGCACAGGTCGTCAAGTCATTGGACCGCATGGGCTGGGACGTGCCGGTGGTCTCTCACTGGGGTCCGGCCGGTGGTCGCTTTGGCGAGCTGGCGGGTCCCAACGCATCGCGCGTGCATTTCATTCAGACCTACGTGTTCACTGAGCACAACAGTGCCAAGGGCGATGCGTTGTTGGCCGCGCTGAAAACGGCTTACCCGCAAATCAAGTCGCTGGCTGACGTGACGCCGGCAGTGGGCATTGCCAATGCTTACGACGCACTGCACCTCGCCACTTTGGCCATCGAGAAAGCGGGCAGCACCGACGGCAAGGCAGTGCGTGACGGGTTTTACGCCATCAACGAATACGACGGCTTGATCAAGCACTACAAGCAGCCGTTTACCGCTTCAAAGCATGACGCCCTGGGGCCGGACGACTATCTGTTCACGCACTTCGTCAACGACCAAATCGTGCCGCTCAAGCCTAAGGAGTAAGCCATGTTCACCGCAGCCATCGTCACCGGCCTAGGGCTCGGCAGCATGTACGCGTTGCTGGCATTGGGGTTTCACCTGACCTACGTCGTCTCGCGCACCGTCAACTTTGCCCAAGGCAGCGCCATGATGGTCGGCGCCGTGCTCGGCTACACCTTTTGCATCACGTGGGGGTGGTCGCTGTGGCTGGCCCTGCCACTGACGCTGATCCTCTGTGCGTTGTATGGCCTGGTGATCGAACGCTGGCTGGTGCGGCCCTTCCACAGTCGCGGCTCACAGGCCTGGCTGATGGCAACGGTGGCGGGCGGTATTCTGGTGGATAACCTGGCGCTGTTTACCTTCGGCAAGGAACCTCGCCAGTTTGAAAGCAGCCTGCTCAGCCTGAATGTCGAATTGTTCGGCAGTCACGTTGGCGCACTGCAATTGCTGATTCCGCTGGCAGGCGCGGCCATTGCTCTGGTGCTGTATGGGGTGCGGCGTTACACACGCCTGGGCAAGGTGCTGGAAGCCTGCGTGCAGAACCCTCGTGCGGCAATGTTGATGGGGATCAACGTCAATCGTGTGGTCGCCATCGCCTTTGCTGTCTCCACGGTATTCGCTGCCGTGGCCGGTTTGTTGATTGCGCCGCTGTTCAGCGTCAATGCGGAAATGGGCATGTTGTTCGGCCTGAAAGCGTTTGCGGTGGCCATTCTCGGCGGCATCACCAGCGCCGGCGGCGTATTCACGGCCGGGCTGCTGTTCGGTCTGACTGAAGCGCTGATTACGTTGTACTTCGGCTCCGCATTCACCCAGATCTTCACGTTTGCGCTGGTGATTCTCGCGCTGGCGATTCGTCCTAACGGTCTGTTCGGCAGCCAGGCATTGGTGAAAGTATGAAAAACATCAATTCCCTGGCCGCTCCGGCCTTCATCACCCTGCTCGCTATCGTCTGCGGCGTCGCGGCTTTCACCCTGGATAGCTACTCACTGCTGGTGTTCACCCTCTGCGCTTTGGCGACGGTGGTCGGTGTGAGCCTCAATATCCTGATTGGCCTGAGTGGGCAGATGTCCTTCGGTCATATCGCCTTCTACGCGATCGGCGCCTATGTATCGGCGCTGCTGACCATGGCGGGCTGGCCGTTGTGGCTGGCCCTGCCAATCGCCGGTACGGCCGCCGGGTTGATTGGCGCGCTGTTGGCGATCCCCGCACTTCGAGTCAGCGGCCCGTATCTGGCGATGATCACCATCGCCTTCGCCTTTGTCGTGCATCACAGCCTGATCGAATGGCGCGACGTCACGGGCGGTTCCAACGGCCTGATGGGTATCCCGATGCCGGAGTTTGCCGGCCTTGACCCGGCGATTTTCCTCGCCCTGCTGGCCGCCGCACTGATGATTGGCGCCTTGCTGTTTTATCAACGCCTGAGCCACAGCAGCTGGGGCAAGGCCATGCGCGCGGTGA
The DNA here is from genome assembly GCF_019145495.1 of Pseudomonas azerbaijanoccidentalis. Classification (GTDB taxonomy): domain Bacteria; phylum Pseudomonadota; class Gammaproteobacteria; order Pseudomonadales; family Pseudomonadaceae; genus Aquipseudomonas; species Aquipseudomonas azerbaijanoccidentalis. The sequence goes on from NZ_JAHSTU010000005.1 coordinate 53,668, forward strand.
AAGCCTCGGAAATTGCCGCCCGTTCGCTGGGTTTCAATCCGGTCATCAGCAAAACGCTGGCGTTTGCCTTGTCGGCGGCATTGACCGGGCTGGCCGGCGGTTTGCTCGCGCCCCTGCTGATGTTCATCAACCCTGAATCCTTCCCGTTCTCCCAGTCCATTTTGTTTGTTCTGGCCGTGATCGTCGGTGGCAGCGGCATGTTGTTCGGGCCGCTCATTGGCGCACTGCTGATTGTTTTGGTGCCGGAATTGCTGGCGGATTTCGCCGAATATCGCTTGCTGATCTTCTCCGTGCTCCTGCTGTTGGTGCTCTGGATCGCGCCCAACGGTCTGCTGGGCGCCCTCGCCCGACGCTGGATAAAACCGGTCCGCTTGTTGCCACCCACGCGCATCAATCAGGAACGCATCGCCGCACATTTGCGCAGCCGTGGTCCGTCTTTAGGCTTGCGTGTCACTGACATCGGCATCCGCTTCGGCGGCGTGCAGGCGGCGCAACACGTCAGCCTGCATGCACCTGCCGGCAGCATTACCAGCATCATCGGCCCTAACGGTGCGGGTAAAACCACCGTGCTGAATATGATCAGCGGGTTTTATGTGCCGGACAGCGGCCAGATCGAACTGCAACAGCCACTGGCCGGCCTGCCCGCCTGGAAAAGTGCCCGGGCCGGCATCGCCCGCACGTATCAGACCACCCTGCTGTTCGGCGAAATGTCGGTGCTGGACAACCTGCTGGTAGCGATGCAGAAGGGTCGACTGGGTCTGCCGTTCAGCCTGGCCACTGCCGAACAGCGAAGCCTGGCGCTGGATCTGCTGGCACTGGTGGGCTACCGCGGCGAAGTGAACATTGCCGCTGAGGACTTGCCCCATGTCGATCGCCGCCTGGTGGAAATCGCACGGGCACTGGCCACCGCGCCAGCGGTGCTGTTGCTGGATGAACCGGCCGCCGGCCTCAGTCGTCGCGACACGGATGAGCTGGCCGTGCTGCTGCGCAAACTGGCGGACTTTGGCCTCACGGTGATTCTGGTCGAGCACGACATGGCGCTGGTCATGTCGGTGTCCGAACACCTGCTGGTGCTCGACGCCGGCAAGCCGATCGCGTCAGGTCCTCCGGCTGAAGTCCGTCGCAATCAAAAAGTGATCGCCGCGTATCTGGGCGGCACCGATTATCAGGCCACGCCTCGCGAACAGGCCTGGAATGGCAGCCGCGATGCGCGGCTGTACGTCAAGGATCTGGTCATCGACTACGGCGCGTCGCCGGTGGTCGACAAGGTCAATCTGCTGGTCAATCCCGGCGAGCTGGTGGCGATTCTCGGCGCCAACGGCGCGGGTAAATCGAGCATCCTGCAATGCCTGGCAGGCCTGCATCGCGCCAGCAGCGGCAGTATCCTGCTGGACGACGAAAGCATCGAACAGGCCAACGCCAGCACGATCGCGGCGAAAGGCCTGGCGCTGGTGCCGGAAGGCCGTCAGGTATTCCCTTATCTGAGTGTGCGCGACAACCTGTTGCTAGGCGCTTACTCGCGTCGCGAGGCCTTCGATGCCGATGCTGAAATCGAGGCGATCCTCAAGCGCTTTCCGCGCCTTCGCGACCGTATCGACAACCCGGCCGGACTGCTTTCCGGTGGCGAACAACAAATGGTCGCCGTGGGTCGCGGCCTGATGGCCAAGCCAAAAATCCTCCTGCTCGATGAACCGTCACTGGGCTTGTCGCCTGCGATGATCGGCGAGCTGTACGACGCACTGGCCGCGCTGCGCGACGAAGGCGTGACCATCCTGCTGGTGGATCAAATGGCCAACCTCGCGCTGCAAGTGGCGGATCGCGCTTATGTGCTGGAAACCGGGATCATTGTCAAAGCCGCCGGCTCCGCAGAGTTGCGCGACGATAAAGAACTGGCGGCCGCGTACCTGGGTGAAGGAGTCGTCGCATGAGCGCCTTGAAAATCATCAATGCACGGCTGGGCGATGGTAACCGCTGTACCGAGCTTTATGTCGAGAACGGCCATTTCGTCGCATCCTTCAGTTCGTACACAAGCCATTGGGAAACCCTCGACCTGCACGGCCAGCTTGTGCTGCCGGGGCTGATCGAAACCCACATTCACCTGGACAAGGCTTGCATCATGCAACGCTGCCATCTGCATGAAGGCACGCTGGCCGAAGCCGTGGCCCAGACCCGGGCAGCGAAAGCCGAGTTCACCGAAGACGATGTTTATCGGCGCGGCGCTCAGGTGCTGGACAAGGCGATCGTTCAAGGCACGACGCACATGCGTACCCACGTTGAGCTGGACCCGCAGATTGGCCTGACCGGATTTAATGCCATTCGCCGCCTGCAAGCTGATTACGCCTGGGCCGTCAGCCTGGAAATCTGCGTATTCCCCCAGGAGGGCCTGCTGAACAATACGGGGACTGAAGCGCTGCTGTGCCAGGCACTGGAAAGCGGCGCAACCGTACTCGGCGGCTGCCCCTACATGGACAGTGACCCGCAGGGACAGATCCAGCGCCTGTTCGAGTTGGCGGTGCGGTACGACTGCGACCTGGACCTGCACCTGGACTTCGACCTGAACCCCGAAGGCATGACCGTCATGGAAGTGGCTCGCTGTACGCAGCTGCATGGCTGGGGTGGACGCGTGACCATCGGGCATGTGACCAAGCTGTCGACCTTGCCCAGGGAACCGCTGACGGTGCTTGGCCGGCATCTTGCCAAAGTGGGCGTACAGGTGACCTGCCTGCCCAGCACCGACCTGTTCCTGATGGGCCGCGAGGCGTTTCACAACAAGCCCAGAGGACTGGCGCCGCTGGCGCACCTGCATGCTTGCGGCGTGACCTGTTCGGTGTCGACCAACAACATCGGCAACCCGTTTACACCCTATGGCGATGCTTCGTTGGTCCGTCAGGCCAACCTGTTCGCCAACGTCAGCCAGATGGGCACGGTGGCGGAACTGCTGCAATGCCTGGCCTGGGTATCGAGCGAGTCGGCACGACTGCTGAGGTTGCCGGATTACGGCCTTCAGCCAGGCTGCCGCGCCGATTTCATTGTGTTCGATGCGCCCTCACCCGCGGCGGTCATCGCCGAAATAAGCGCACCGCTGATGGGCTTCAAGGGTGGGCGGCAGACCTTTAGCCGGCCAGCTGGAACATTGATGAAGCCGCGTGATTAATCCATCAACGCCTGTTTGAGGTTGAACTCTTCAGGCGCACTTTCTTCCAGGGCCAACTGATCTTCCAGTTCATCCAGATGTTCGAGCATGACCGCCACGGCTTTTTCGTTATCGCCATTTTCCAGCGCAGTAATGATCTCCTGATGTTCATCCGACGCACAGGATGGCACGTCGTTGCGCTGATACAGCGCAACGATCAATGAACTGCGCACCATCAGGTTGGCGAGGATGTCGCTCAGCACGGCATTGCCACTGATTTCACCGAGCATCAGGTGGAACTCGCTCAGCTCGCGGACGATGGCCCGTCGATCGGTGTCGTTGGTGGCTTTGCGTTCGCTCTTCATATGGCTGGCGACACGCTGGCGATGCTTACGCATCGCTGCCGGCGTGATGGCCTCGACAATCGCCCGTTCAATGGCGCGACGCGCGCTGAAAATATCTCGCGCTTCCCTTGCCGTCGGCTGGGCAACCATGGCGCCGCGATTGGCTTCGATGGTCACCACTTTTTGCATCGCCAGACGCTGCAACGCCACCTGCACATGATTGCGGTTGGCCTGCAGGGTTTCGACGATATGCGCTTCGATCAATCGAGTGCCGGGCGGCAGGCGATGCTGGGCGATAGCCTTGAACAGCGCATCGACGATACGTTGCACCTCAAGCTGTTTGGCGGTGACAGTGCTCAAGCCCATCCTTTCCTCTGCTGTCCAGAAAGCCTCATGCCAACACACAAGACTGCGGATGGCGGGCAATCGGCGGCATTATCCGCCAGCAGGCCCGACCCCGGCAAATGCTCGGTTCAACGATCAATCCGCCTGACCAAGGCCGGTGCCCTCGCCCCGTGGATCATGCATGGCGCTGCGCCGATCATCGGCATCAATGGCGATGATTCCGGCGTGGCCCGTCATGGGGCTGCGCACGGGGATGATTTCCACCTCATGCCCGAGCATCGCAAGGCCTTCAATCGTCTCGGCACGCATGTCGCCTTCCAGCTTGAGGTTGTCGGTGCTGTCGAAAAAGCTGCGGCCCAATAGAAAGCGCGGGGCATACAGAGCCTGATCAATGGGCTGCTGATAGTCGATCAGTTGAGTCGCCAGGACCATCTGCGTCTGCGGTTGACCATCACCGCCCTGCGTGCCGAAGAACCAGCGTCGGCCATCGTCAGCCAGATAGCAGGACGGGTTGAGCGTGTGCGCCGGACGCTTGCCGGGTGCCCAGCCGTTGACGTGCCCGGGGTTCGCGTTGAACCCGGCAGCGCGGTTCTGCCACAACACGCCGGTGTCGCCGAGAATGCAGCCCGAGCCGAAGTCATGAAACAGGCTCTGGATCAGGCAGGCCGTACGGCCCTGGGCATCGGTCGCGGCCATCCAGACGGTATCGGCGGGCCGCCCCGGCTCGTTCCACGGTGCCGCGCGCTGATCGTCGATGGCATCGGCATAGGCTTGAACCTGCACATCATCGAGACTGGCCGCAAAATCCCAAGGCTTGCTCAGCGGATCGCACAACTGTGCATTGCGCCGCAGCAGGCCCTGTTTAATGGCTTCGACCAGATAGTGATAGTAAAGCGCGCTGCCGTTGCCGACTTGCGCAAGCGGCTTGTGTTGCAGTGCAGCCATGGCCTGCAACGTGTACACGCCCTGGCATGGCGGCGCGACGTTGTAGAGTCGGCCATCGCGATAACGTACCGAAATCGGAGCGACTTCGGGGGCGCGGGTCGCGGCCAGATCGGCCGCCGTCAAGCCGCAACCGAGGCGATCAAACGCAGCCCCGAAAGCCTCGGCCAGTTCGCCGTGATAGAAATCCTCGACGCCGTGTTTCGCCAAGTGCCGAAGGGTGTTGGCCAGCTCGGGCTGGCGCAGGGTATCGCCCTCGCGAAGCCAGCGCCCGTCGGTCTTGCACAAGCGGTGCAGGTCCGGCAATTGCTCGATCAGAGGCTGACGCAGGGTTTGCCAGAACAGCTGCGATTGCGAAACCACGGTACCGGCATCGGCCATGCTCGCGGCGTCTGCCAACAGATCAGCCCAGCCCAGCCGGGAGCCCCACTCTTGGCGACTGATGTTCGCAGCGGTCTGCCAACTCGCCATCGCGCCCGCCGTGCTGGCCACCGAAGCCGGACCGCGCACGCTGATGGCTGCGCCTTCAGGCAAACGTTGCCCGGCCTGGCCGATCCCCACGATGGTGCGCACCTTGCTGTCGTGGATCATCCATAGGGCATCCCCGCCCAGACCGGTCATGTGCGGGAAAACCGCTGCAAGCATGGCACTGGCCGCCAGCATGGCGTCGATGGCCGTCCCGCCTGCATCAAGAATGCGCAGGCCTGCGGCACTGGCTTCGGCATGAGGCGTACAGATCACAGCGCGACGGGAGTTAGCGATCATGGTTGAAAGGCCCTATTTTGCTAGCTATCAATGTTTTGATTGTTAGCAAAGCAAGATGTATGCCTTCTATTGAACCCGGTTTCGCGATGTGAAAAAGGTCAAGGCTGCAGCGAGCATCAGCAAGACAGCGCTTGCGAGAAAGGTCATGCGGTAGCCGCTCGCGTCGAACAGCACCCCGCCAAGGGTCGAGCCCAGTGCAATGGATAGCTGAATGACTGCCACCATCAGGCCACCTCCGGCTTCGGCATCCTTGGGTAACGCTTTGGCCAACCACGACCACCAGCCCACGGGTGCCGCCGTCGCGATCAGGCCCCACAGCCCCAGCAATACAAACGCTGCCACCACGCCGCCGCCAAGAACGATCAAGGAAAGTGCAATGGCGGCCATCAACAGTGGAATGCCAACCAGGACCCGGTACATGCCGACTTTCAGGAAAGTGCCGATCAGGAGGGTTCCGACAAAACCCGCCACGCCGATGACCAGCAGGATCAGCGACAACCGGGAGACATCGACACCCGTGACAGTCTCCAGGAACGGGCGCAGGTAGGTGAACAATACAAACTGCCCCATGAAGAAAGTGCCCACACTCAACAGGCCAAAACGGATCAATGGGCTCTTGAACAATCGAAAGACATTGCCAGTGCCTTCTTTGCGCGGTGCCGCTTTCATGCTTGGCAGGCTGATCCATTGCCAGATCAACGCGATGATCGCTACCGGAATCAGGCAGAAAAAAGCACCGCGCCAACCGATGACACTCCCCAGATAGCTTCCCAGTGGCGCGGCCACAACGGTTGCCAAAGCATTGCCGCTGTTGAAGATGGCCAGAGCCTTGGGCACGCTGCGGGAAGGCACCAGGCGCATGGCCATGGCCGCCGACATCGACCAGAACCCACCGATCACCACGCCGATCAGCGCACGGCCAATCATGTACACCGGATAGTTTGGCGCCAGACCGATCACCAGCCCCGACACGCACATGATCGCGGTCAAAAGAAGCAACAGCGTCTTGCGGTCCATCGAGCCCGCAAGCCTGGAAATCGACAGGCTTGTCAGCACCGCGAAGGCACCGGAAATGGCGATCCCGTAGCCGGCCAGCCCTTCACTGATTTGCAGATCCAACGCAATCGGCGTAAGCAAACTGACCGGCATGAACTCCGAAGCGATCAGCGCGAATACGCACAGTGTCATCGCAAAGATGCCACTCCAGTACGCCGGCTGCTTCTGCGTCCCCGGCATGCCAAGGGCATCACTTGCCGGGGTATCGAAAACTTGAGCCGTCATCAAAAATCTCTCATCAAGCGGAACGAGGCTTCATCACTCTGGCGAATGACTTGTCTTTCTGGGACAGAGCTTGACTGATTCGTGACGACTTGATTAGTAGCCATAATCTTTATGAAGTATTGAGAAAAACTCAGCAATGACCAATACCAAAGTCAACGATCCGCGCACTTGAAGAAAAGCTGGGGATACGTTTGCTGGCCCGCACGACACGCAATGTGTCGCCCACGGAGGCGGGAGAATGACAGATGCTCTCGATCGCCCCGCTGTTTGATCAGTTCACCGTCGAGCTCGAAGCGCTGGGTGACATATAGAAGCTGAACGTTTTAGGTTCGACGCGCGTTGCGCCCCGTGCGCGTGCCCAAGAAAATACCCGACCCGTCTCGCTGGCAGTCTCTTTCAGGTTTGTGAAGTCCGACCATGTTCAGTCTCGCCGATTGGTCGATAATTGAAGTACCCCTTAGCAATCGGCACGCTCTAATGGATCAGATTCTTTCTCTTCTCTCCGATACCATCCCAAAAGCCAAGACCCTGGAACAGCTGACGCGTCCGTTGCTGACCCTGCTCAGCCAGGTCACCGGAATGGAGTCGACCTACCTGACCACCATTGATACCGACGAGGGGGTCCAGCGCATCGAGTTCGCACGCAACGTCGGTGACATGGTGATTCCTGAAGGGCTGGTCGTGCCTTGGGCAGATACGCTGTGCAAGCGCGCGCTGGATGAGAACCGCATGTACTCGGATAACGTTGCCGAGTGTTGGGGTGATTCGGAGGCTGCCGCAGCCTTGGGCATCAGGACTTACGTGAGCGCGCCGATCAAAGCCCAGGATGGGCAAGTGCTGGGGACGGTGTGTGCCGCCAGCTCGGATCAAGTGGCCCGCGCGCCTGACGTGGAACCCCTGCTGATGCTTCTGTCGGGATTGCTGGGATATTCCCTTGAACGTGAGCGGCTGGTTGAGCAACTGCAGACCGCCAACGCCGAGTTGACCAGCCTGGCCCTGACGGACCCACTCACCGGCCTGTCCAACCGGCGTGCCATTCTCAACGATGCCGCGCGGCTGTTCGCCCTGGCTCAGCGGGAGCACAAATACATTCTGATCGGTGTCATCGATCTGGATGGCTTCAAACTCATCAACGATACCCGCGGCCACCAGGCAGGCGACCAGCTACTGCGCGGTGTGGCCGCCCAGTTGCAGCATGGTCTCAGGACCAGCGACATCATCGGGCGTACGGGCGGCGATGAGTTCATCGTGATCGCCCTGGGCACCCCTTCCCAACACTCGGACCCGGAAACAGATCGGCGACATGCCGCCGAGCTGCTTCAGGATCGCCTGTCCAAAGCGACAATAGGCCGATATGAACTCGGCCACGGCCTGGATGCTATTGAATACTCCGGCGCGAGTGTCGGGGTCGTGGCAGTCACTCCCGGCAGCATGACTGTGGACGAGGCCACGAAACTGGCGGACCACGAGATGTACAAGGTGAAACAGCAACGAAACCGTCAACGGTTGTAGGGCGTCCGGCGACGCTTCAGTCGCCAGACGTGATACGTGAAATGGCAGCTGATCAAGGCACTCGTTTCAGAGTGCCTTGGCCCAATCGCGCAGCAAATACTTCTGGATCTTGCCGGTCGAGGTCTTCGGCAGTTCGCTGAACACCACGGTTTTCGGCAATTTGAAACCCGCCAGATGTTCACGACAGAACAGGATGATGTCGGCTTCCAGCGTATCCTGATAATCCTCTTTGAGCTTGACGAAGGCGCAAGGGGTTTCGCCCCACTTCTCGTCCGGACGGGCAACCACGGCGGCCTCCAGCACTGCCGGGTGGCGGTAGAGAACGTCTTCGACTTCGATGGTGGAAATGTTCTCGCCGCCCGAGATGATGATGTCCTTGAGGCGATCCTTGATTTCGACATAGCCATCAGGGTGACGAACCGCCAGGTCGCCGGTGTGGAACCAGCCACCTTTGAACGCTTCACTGGTGGCTTTGGGGTTCTTCAAATACCCCTTCATCACCGTGTTGCCGCGCATGAAGATTTCGCCAACGCTGATGCCGTCCAGGGGCACCGGTTCAAGGGTTTGCGGATCGGCAACCATCAGCCCTTCCAGGGTCGGATAACGCACGCCTTGGCGCGACTTGATCCGTGCACGCTCATTCAGCGGCTGCTCATCCCACTCGTCATGCCACGCGCAAACGGTCACCGGGCCGTAGACCTCGGTCAGCCCATAAACGTGAGTCACCTTGATGCCCATCTCCTCCACCGCGCCGATGACCTTGGCCGGTGGCGCGGCGCCTGCGAGCATGGCGTCGACCGGATGATCGAAAGTGACTTTGGCCGAGTCGGGCAAGTTGACCAGCCCATTGAGAACAATCGGCGCGCCACACAGGTGACTGACACGGTGCTCGTGAATCAACGCGAGAATTTTGTACGGGTCGACTCGGCGCAGAAACACGTGAGTCCCGGCCAGCGCCGTCACCGTCCACGGATAGCACCAGCCGTTGCAATGGAACATCGGCAAGGTCCACAGATACACCGGGTGGTGCCCCATGGCCCAGGTCATCTGATTGCCCAGTGAATTGAGATAGGCCCCGCGGTGGTGGTAAATGACACCCTTGGGATTGCCCGTGGTGCCAGAGGTGTAGTTGAGCGAGATGGCTTGCCATTCATCTTCAGGCCATTGCCAGGCGAACTGCGGGTCACCTTCAGCGAGGAAGGCTTCATAGTCCAGCGCACTCACCGCGCTGCCTTCGCCGTATTCCGGGTCGTCCACATCGACCACCAGTGGCGGATCGGAGAGCAGGCTCAAGGCCTCACGAATGACCGCGTGGAACTCACGATCAGTGATCAACACTTTGGCTTCACCATGCTCAAGCATGAAGGCAATGGCTTGCGCATCCAGGCGTACGTTCAGGGTATTGAGCACTGCGCCGATCATTGGCACGCCAAAGTGAACTTCAAGCATCGCCGGGATATTCGGCAGCATTACCGCCACGGTGTCGCCCTTGCCGATGCCTTGCTGGCTCAGTGCGCTGGCCAGGCGCCGGCAGCGCCCATAGGTCTCTTGCCAGTTGCGCCGGATGGCGCCGTGAATCACGGCAGGATACTCACCGTAGACCGAGGCCGTGCGCTCGATGAAGCTCAGCGGAGAAAGGGCGATATGGTTGACTGCCGAGGGCGCCAGGCCTGTTTCGAAAATCGACATGAGGTTTTCCTGTGGGGAGATCACCAGCCTGTTTTGCTGTGCTGGAAACCTCCGATGGCTGATTGTTAGCTCTGTTCAGGTTTCAAAACGGCCCCGCCTGATCGGTGGGGCCGCTGCAACGGTTCAAGCGTTTGGTTTCAAGCAGTTTGTTGCCTGGTTTTGCGCAAGTGCGCACGCCAGGTCATGGCCCAGTGTGCCGGGTCTTCGAGCGGCGCGCTCTTCAATCGGTGGATCGCCTGGTTATGCGGTGAAGTCTTGACGATTTCCGGGTTCGAGTAGGCCTCGTCGGAGATGTGCGCAAGCACCGCGATCCAGGTGTCCAGCGCCTCCTTGCCATACATCTCGCCCGGCTCGGGGGTAAACGGCTCCGGCACCAGCCAGGGGTGATGGCTGCTCCACATCGGGTCAATACCGAAATCGCTCATGCGATTCTGCACATCGTGCACATCGACCCCGGTGTCTTCCTTGAGCTGCTCAAGGCTGTAGCGGGTCATCTCCATTCGGTGGCTCTTGGCATCGGGGTGTGAACGGGTGACGCCACGTATCGCCAACAAGCCTTTTTCCATGTAGTTGTTGGCCAGCACCGAAATATCCGACGCCTCTGCCATGCCTTCGGCGCCCATGGAACGCGACCAGGCGTAGGCCTTGAGGATGACCGGTACGTTGCCCCAGAACTCGCGGATCTTGCCGGAGCTCTGCGGACGGTCGTAATCAAGACTGTAGCGTTCACCGTCAAAGGCCACGACCGGTGCCGGGAGGAACGGTGCCAGTTCCGCCGAGCATCCGTAGGCGCCCACTGCCGGGCCCCCTACTCCACTTTTCGGTGCGCCGAACGTCTTGTGCAGCATGAACATGCACGCATCGAAACCCAGTTCCCGCGCACGAATCTTGGTCATCGCGCCGTTGAAGTTGGCGTGGTCGTAAAAGCACAGGCCGCCCGCCTCATGCACCACGCGCACCCACTGGCGAATTTCCGGGTTGTACACACCCATGTCGTCGGGGTTGTTCACCATCAGCGCTGCCGTGCGGTTGGAAACCGCGGCCTTGAGCGATTCGAGCGACGGATAACCGTTCTCTTCGATCATCAGCGTGATGACCTTGAACCCGGCGGCAGCGGCCGTTGCGGCGCTGCTGGGGTGCGTCTGGATGGTGGTGATGATCTCGTTACGCTGCTCCAGTTCGCCACGGGAAGCATGGTAGGCACGGGTCACCGCGCAACTGGTGTACGCCGCGTCGGCGCCGCCACCTGGCTGGAAGATAAACTGATCCATCCCGGACAACTCGCGCAGGATCGTGTCCATGCCATGTACGACTTCGAGCGCGCCTTGCAGGGTGTCCTCGTCCTGATACGGATGCACATGGGTGATTTCCGGGCGCCAGGCCATCGCCTCGTTGATCTGCGCGTTGTACTTCATGGTGCAGGTGCCGAACAGGCTGATATTCATCATGCCCAACGTCTGCTGCGACAGGCGCAAGTAGTGATACAACACCTCGGGCTCGGACATTTCCGGCAACGCCGGTTTACTGGAGCGGCGCATGCTCGCGGGGATCAAGCCGTCGGCGCTGCCGACCGCCGCTTGCACGTCCGCCTCAACGTCGGAAAAGATCACACCGCGACGGCCGGGATAGCCCATCTGCAAAATGAGGGGTTCGCTCCAGACGGGAGCGTGATATTCCTTGAGTGGTGTGCTCATTGTGCGATTACCTTTTTGAGTGCAGCGGTCAGGCGTTGAATGTCGGCTTGAGTGTGAATCTCGGTGACGCAGTACAGGGCGCTGGCGCCAAGCGCTGGAAAGTCCTGTGTCAGGTCTTTGCCGCCGAAGATTCCGAGCGCCAGTAGCCGCTTGTTGATGTCCTTCACGCTCAGCCCGGTGGCGTCGAAATTCACTACGAATTCCTTGAAGAAACCGGAAGGGAACGTCACGGCCACGCCCGGAATTTCGCCCAGCAACTTCGCCGCGTAGTGAGCGCGTTGCAAGATCAGATTGCCGACATCCTCGAAACCTTTTGGCCCCATCATCGCCATGTAGACGGCGTTGGCGATGGCCCACATGTAGACCGAGTGCCCGGTCCAGTCATTGCCCTTATCGCGCAAGCCGTAGGACGATTGCTCGAACAGGCTCAGGCCAAAACCGTATTCACCGGGCTGGGTGGTTTCGGCGATGCTGATGAACAGTGTCGGGTATTGGTGGGCGTACAGTTCTTCGTCGCGGGTGGCGATGAAGCCGCTGACCCCACCACCGCAGTTCATGTGCACGCCCAGCGGCTGCGTGGTGCCGACCACGATGTCGGCGCCGAAATCAATCGGTGCGGCCAGCACGCCGAGGGAGATCGGATCGACGCCGACGATGACTTCGGCCCCCACGGCATGGGCAATGGCGGCTATCTCGGCGCCTTGTTGTTCGATCACACCGAAATACGACGGTGTTTCGAAATAGACCGCGGCCGTTTGCGCACCGATCGAGGCACGCAGGTGATCAAGATCGAGCAAGCCGGTTTTCGGGTCGAAGTCGACGAGTCGCACGACGATGTGGCCCGGCATTTCTACGGGTTCGCAGTAGTTGCGGATGATGGACAGGCGCTCCGGGTCGATGGCGCGCACCACCGCCACTTCGCTGCGCCCGGTAATGCGGGTGGCCATGCGAATGGCGTGGCCCGCCGCGCAGCCCCAACTGCGCACCGGCAGGCCGACCAGGTCCATGTTCAGCAACTCGCCAAGTTGGCTGCAGAACTCGAACCAGGCTTGATTGCGACCGTGGTCGGAGCTCGGCTCACCAAACACCGAAGTCAGCCATTCGTTGCGGCGCACGACCTCGTCGCACGCGGCTGGAACGTGATGTTGCCAACAGCCGGCGCCCAGGAAGTTAAGGTTTTGCTCGCAGGTCCTGTTCTTCGACAGCGTGCTGACCAGGTGCCGACGCAACTCGCTTTCGTTGAGCGCGGGCGGCAAATCAATCGGACGTTGCAGGCGGTGCGCATTGGGAATCTGCTGGAACAATTCCTCGATGCTGTCGACACCGATCGAGTCGAGCATCTCTCGTTTGAGCGCAGGAACAGAGTTCGCCATGTAGGGGTGGGCGACATGATTACTCATGGGGTTATCCTCGTTTTTTTTCGGATGAAACAATTGATCAGGATCGAACCCTGAAGAAGACGGACCGGTCAGGCCCGGTGTGCACGCGTATGTGGCCGCTGAGCAGGGCGTCGACTTCGGCGTCGCCCGTGTCGACGCGCAGGCAGCCGGTATCCAGGGAAAGGAGCTTGTCCAGCGAGGTGATCACGATGATGTGGTCGCGCCCTGCACGGCGGATGACCTCGGCGCTGATCTGCTGGTTACCACGGCCGAACAAGCTGCCGTGACCGCCCAGAACGCCGACGATGATTCGGGTCTCCTGCCCTTCCATCAGGCGGATCAACTCGTGTTCATTGAGGTCGGCGCCCACCAGCGCGCCGTCCATGACCGCGTCGACGCCCAGCAGCGTCGACGGCAGGCCGAGCTCGGTCATGACCCGTCGCGTGGTGGTGCCTGGTCCCAGCAGGTACAGGCAGCCGGGTTGCATTTCCCTGACAACCTGTCGGGACACGGCGTCGAGCGCCATGTTTTCGTTGCCCACGGAACCGGCCTTGGCGTTTTGCGTCAGGTGGCGTTCGTGCGGGCTGCGGGCGTAGCCATACAGCCGCGCCGACACCTGATCGCTGCGCATGGCCGCCTCGTCGATGTCCATGACCTCGGCTTCGCGAAAGCGCACCGACGATTCACCGGCAACGAAGCGCGCCGCAAGGTTTCCGGCGTTCTGCGGATTGGTGCCGAACACGGCGGAATACATCTTCACGCCCGTCGGAATACCCAGAATCGGTACGCGATCGCTGACCATTGCCAGCACGTCACGTGCAGTGCCATCGCCACCGGCGAACAAAAGCAGATCGACCGCGGCAAACGCCATCACGAGCGCGGCATTGCGGGTGTCATCGGGCCGGCTCGCTCCCGGCGACGACGTATAGACAACAATCGGGTCGAGACCGGCGGCGCGCGCGATATTTTCACCCAGCTCACCCGAGCCGGTGAGCAACCGGAATGGCGTCGTCGAAGCCGCCAGACGCTTGAGCGCGATCAAGGCCCGATCGCTGGAAACGGCTTGCGCGCCACGACGCTTTGCTTCCTGCAAAACCTCGGCACCGTCGGTGCCCTTTAACCCCACACGCCCGCCCATCCCGGCGACCGGGTTGAGGATAAATCCCAGGGTTTTTCCCTGACCTGCGGAGTGCAGTGAAATATCGGAATCGCGCTGTTCACGCATTGCTCGGTATCCTGTGCGAAATGGCGAGGCCCCAGAGGCTGAGAGCACACTACTCAGGTTCATTGCATACGACCCGTATGTGAGACACAATACGACATACGCAAAGTATGTCAACTCACATACGCAACGAATGTTAAATTCTTTATAGGGAACACGATCGATGGCGCAGAAGCGTGCGGACATGATTGCGGAGACTCGCGGAAAACTGATCAAGGCTGCGCGAGACGCCTTTGCTACGAAGGGATATGCAGAGAGTTCGATGGACGATTTCACCGCTCAAGCGGGCCTGACCCGGGGTGCGCTGTACCATCACTTCGGCGACAAAAAGGGTTTGCTGCAGGCCGTCATCGCCCAGATCGATGGAGAAATGGGCGCACGCCTGGCGGTGATTATCGAAGAGGCCAGCACCACCTGGGACGGCTTCATCGACGAGTCCATCGCCTACATCAAGATGTCCCTGGAACCGGAAATCCAGCGCATCGTGTTCTTCGACGGTCCAGCGGTACTCGGCGACCCGTCACAGTGGCCGAGCCAGAACGCGTGCATCCGCAGCACGCAACGCAGCATTCAAAAGCTGATCGACGAAGGAACGATCCGCGCGGTCGACCCCGAAGCGACGGCCCGCCTGATCATGGGCGCCCTGCTCGGCGCATCCTTGTGGATTGCACATGCTGAAGATCCTCAGGCCGCTTCTGAAAAAGCTGTCGAAAGTTTCCGGACCTTGGCGTCCGGATTGCTACTGTAAAGGCCAGCGACAGGCGTAGCGGTGTCGCACGATGCAGTTCCAATTTGCACAATGCTTAGAGAGCCGGGGCCAACGGCCCCGAGATTGCGCCGCCTCACTCACCGCCCCTCTGCCTCCCCGCCCACCGGATGGCTCTGCAGGTAACTACCGACGGCATCATCGATCGTGGGAAAGAACGCCCCTTCCCCCAGCAAGCTGTACAGCCCGAAACGCTTGAGTTTGTCCTTGACCGGGTCTTTCATTTCGGCCACGCACAAGGTGATGCCCGCTGCGCGCAGGGTTTCGTCCAATTCGGCGAGCATGTCGGCCGAGGTCACGTCCACGCTGGTGATCGGTTCGGCGGCGATGACCAGCCAGCGCACTGGCGTTGGCGACGCGGCGAGCGCGTCGATGACCCGATCATGGAACAATTCGGCGTTGGCGAAAAACAATGAGGCGTCCCAACGGAACAGCACCAGGCCTGGGATCAGGCGGGCATCGGGGTAGCGCTGGGTATCGTGAAAACCCTTGACCCCTTGCGCCTGCCCCAGCACCGCTGAATACGGGCGCCAGCCATCCCACAGAAACTCAATCACCGCGATCAGGATGGCCAGCCCGATACCTTCGATCGCGCCCAATACCGCCACCCCGACGGTGCAGACAATCGACAGCCAGAATTCCCAGCGCTGGATGCGATAGATGCGTTTGAGGTCAGTGATTTCGATCAGGCCAATGGCCGATGCGATGACCACCGCAGCCAGTGCGCTATTGGGCAGGTCGCGCAAAAGGTCAGGTGCCAGCACCAGCAACAGCGCCACGGCCACCGCGCCGACCACACCGGTCATCTGGGTTTTGGCACCCGCAGCTTCGGCCACGGGCGTGCGCGACGAACTGCTGCTGATCGCAAAACCCTGGAAAAAACCGGCGGCCAGGTTGGCCACGCCCAGGCCGACCATTTCCTGGTTCGGGTCAACGTAGGTTCGGGTCCGTGCCGCGTAGACGCGAGACAGCACGCTGGTGTCGGCGAATGAAACCAGAGCCACGGCGCAACCGCCGAGCAGCACGGGGACGATATCGGCCTGGGTAATCCAGGGGATGGCAAAACCCGGCAAGCCTTGTGGCAACGAGCCGAGGACCGACACCCCGGCGCTCGCAAGGTCCAGCGCAGCCACGGCAAGGGTTGCTGCCACCACGGCGATCAAGATGCCGGGGATGCGTTTATGGCCTTTGAGCAACAGGATGACCACCAGCGTGGCGGCGCCGACCGCAAAGGTGATCCAGTTGGTTTTGCCGTCCATGATCGACGTCACGATCGCCCACAGGTTGCGCAGCGGCCCCTCGGATTCGATTTTGAAACCAAAGAGCTTGGGCAACTGGCTGATCAGGACTGTCAGGGCGATACCGTTCATGTAGCCGTAGCGGATCGGTTTCGACAGAAGCTCGGTTACAAAGCCCAACCGAGCAATACCGGCCAGCACACACACCGCGCCCGATACGATGGCCATTGCCCCTGCCAGCGCGATGGCTCGCTGCGGATCACCGCCAGACAGTGGCAAGACCACGGCGAGAATCACCGCAGCCAGTGACGAGTCGGGACCGAGCACCAGGATCCGGCTCGGGCCGAACAGCGCATAAGCCAGCAGCGGAATGATGGTCGCGTACAGGCCATAAATGCCCGGCACCCCCGACGCCACGGCGTAGGCAATGCCGACGGGCACCAGCATCGTAGTCAGTACCAAACCGGCGACCAGGTCGTGGCGAAACCAGGCTAGTCGGTAGCCACGCAGCGTGCGCAACCCCGGTAGCCAGCGACTCCAGCCAGCCTGATCGCCTCCCGCATCCCGACGTGCAATCCGACCCGGTTCCGGGAGGGGAGACGAAGCATCCGAATCGCTCATGGGACAGTGGCCCTTCCGTATAAGACGCTGGTTCGCTGACGATTCCGATCAGAATTTCTCGGGGATTTTCTTCAGCGGGTAATCCGGCTCGCGATAACCACCGGGCTTCTGGCGCTTGGGCAACACCACCTTGTCGCGCGGCACGTCTTTGTAGGGAATGCGACTGAGCAAATCGCTGATGATGTTGAGCCGCGCCCGGCGCTTGTCGTTGGAATTGGCCACCAGCCACGGCGCGTGATCGGTGTCGGTCGCTTCGAACATGTCGTCACGTGCCCGGGAGTAGTCATACCAGCGGCTATAGGACTTGAGGTCCATGGGCGTCAGTTTCCAGATTTTCCGCCCGTCCTTGATCCGCGCTTGCAGTCGCCGGGTCTGTTCTTCAGGGCTGACTTCCAGCCAATACTTCACCAGGATCACGCCGGAGTCGACGATTGCGCGCTCCACATGCGGGACAGACTTGAGGAACGTGTCCACCTGTTCCTGGGTGCAGAAGTTCATCACGCGCTCGACGCCTGCGCGGTTGTACCAACTGCGGTCGAAGATCACCACTTCGCCCGCCGCCGGCAGGTGTGGCAGGTAGCGCTGGACATACATCTGGCTTTTTTCACGCTCGGTCGGTGCCGGCAACGCCACGACCCGAAAGACCCGTGGGCTGACCCGCTCGGTGAGTGCCTTGATGGTCCCGCCCTTGCCCGCGCCGTCGCGCCCCTCGAAAACAATGCAGATCTTGATGCCGTTGGTTTTCACCCATTCCTGCAACTTGACCAGCTCGACGTGCAATCGGCGCAGCTGTTCCAGATAGTCCTTGTTCTTCAGCTTCGGGTCTTCAACGGAACCCTTAGCGGCGTTTTTCTTACCCTTTGCCATGACCAAGACCTCGCAAATGCCCGTGCCTGGAGACTCGACGCTGTGACTGACCGCGTGAGTCTAGTCCATGGTCAATCACTCGACATGGCGGGTCCGGGGAGAAATGTCGGGCTGGTTTCAGCCTCCCGTCGCCTGCCGATACTGGCGCGGGGTAAACCCGGTCGACGCCTTGAACTGGCGGGTAAAGGCGCTGTGGTCCGTGTAGCCGCACTGCAAGGCAACCTCGGTGATTGGCATCTCGGTGTGCAGCAATCGATGGGCATGCTCCAGGCGCACTTTCTGGATCATCTGCCGGGGCGTCAGGTGGAACACACGCTTGCAGTACCTTTCCAGTTGCGCCACCGAAATGCCGGCGATGCGTGTCAGTTCGCCAAGGCTGACGCGACGATGAAAATGCGTGCGGATGTGCTCGTCCACCGCCGCCAGGCGCTGGTACGCCGGATGGGTGTCACTGGCCGATTGCAGGTCGACCGAAATGCCCACCAGGCCAATGATTTCTCCCTTGCGGTTGTACAGCGGCCGTTTGTGCGTGAGGCACCAACCGGGCTCGCGGCTCCCGTACAGGTGCAGCTCCAGTTGATCTTCCAGGACAAAGCCCTGCTCCAGCACCCGTCGATCCTGCTCGGTATAGCCAGGCCCCAGTTGTTCGGGAAAAACCTCGGCGCTGGTTCTGCCCAACAGCGGTTGCAACTGCTTGAGACCGCAGCGCTGGACCAGCGTGTGATTGGCCATGACATAGCGCGCCTGAACATCCTTGATGAAGATCGCGGCATTGGGAATTACGTCCAGCATCGGTAGTAGCAACGCGACGCCTGCGAGCAATTGCTCCATGGTTTCAGGACGATGCTGCTCGTTCCCCTGGCACAGGATCGCAAAGGCGTTCTGCGTCATGAGTCTCACTCTCCCACGGTGCGGATCGGCGAAAGCCCAGCAGCTTGCATCAAGGCCGGGACGCTGTCGAGACGAGATCCTGACTTCAAAGCGGCAATCCAGATTGTGCTGATTTCGTCATCGCGGCCCACACAAACCATCAATCGCAGCAGCCACGGCGAGTGCAATCTATCGCCATTGCTGCCTTCGGCGACACCGACGACAGCGTTATCAGTGACATCACACCTGCCTATCCAATAACCCACAAGAAGGCGACGCTATGTCAGGCAAAGGCAAGTTCAAAAAACAACTTTCGTTGATAGACCTTACGTTTATCGGACTGGGGGCCATCTTCGGTTCCGGTTGGCTGTTTGCGGCCAGCCACGTTTCCGCAATTGCGGGGCCGGCGGGGATTTTTTCCTGGCTGCTGGGCGGCTTCGCCGTGTTGCTGCTGGGCATCGTTTACTGTGAATTGGGCGCGGCGTTGCCCCGTGCCGGTGGCGTGGTTCGCTACCCGGTTTACTCCCACGGCCCTTTGCTCGGCTACTTGATGGGTTTCATCACCCTGATCGCCTTCTCCAGCCTGGTGGCGATTGAAGTGGTCGCCGCGCGCCAATACGCCGCCGCGTGGTTTCCCTCATTGACCCGGGCCGGTTCCAGCAATCCAACAGCGCTTGGCTGGCTGCTTCAATTCGGCCTGCTGTGCCTGTTCTTCATGCTCAATTACTACAGCGTGAAAACGTTCGCCAAGGCCAACAACCTGATCAGCATGTTCAAGTTCATCGTGCCGTTGCTGGTGATCGGCGTGCTGTTCACCTTTTTCAAACCGGAGAACTTCCAGTCCCAGGGTTTCATGCCGTTCGGCCTGTCCGGTGTCGAGATGGCGGTGTCTGCCGGCGGCATTATCTTCGCTTATCTGGGGCTGACGCCGATCATCTCGGTGGCCAGCGAAGTGAAGAACCCGCAACGCACCATTCCGATTGCGCTGATCCTTTCGGTGCTGCTCTCGACTGCAATTTATGTGCTGCTGCAAGTGGCATTCCTCGGTGGCGTCCCCACTGAGATGCTCGCCAACGGCTGGGCCGGCGTCACCAAGGAACTGGCATTGCCTTACCGCGACATCGCCCTGGCGCTGGGTGTGGGTTGGCTGGCGTACCTGGTCGTCGCTGACGCGGTGATCTCCCCAAGCGGTTGCGGCAACATCTACATGAACGCCACGCCCCGCGTGATCTATGGCTGGGCGCAAACCGGCACGTTCTTCAAAGTCTTCACGCGCATTGACGAAAAGTCCGGTATCCCGCGTCCGGCGCTGTGGCTGACCTTCGCGCTGTCAGTGTTCTGGACCCTGCCCTTCCCGTCCTGGGAAGCCCTGATCAACGTGGTGTCCGCCGCGCTGGTGTTGAGCTACGCCGTGGCACCAGTCTCCGTTGCCGCACTGCGCCGCAACGCGCCGGACATGCCACGCCCGTTCCGGGTCAAGCACATGGGTATCCTCGGCCCGGTCTCGTTCATCATCGCCGCGCTGATCGTCTACTGGTCTGGCTGGAACACCGTGTCCTGGCTGCTCGGCCTGCAAATCCTGATGTTCGTGATCTACCTGCTGTGCGGTCGCTTCGTGCCGACCCAACACCTGAGCCTGGCCCAACAGGTGCGTTCTTCGGCATGGCTGATCGGCTTCTACGCCGTGACCATCGTGCTCTCCTGGCTCGGCAGCTTCGGCGGCATGGGCGTCCTCACCCATCCGTTCGACACCCTGGTCGTGGCGGCCTGTGCTTTGGGCATTTACTACTGGGGCGCGGCCACCGGGGTACCGGCGCATCTGGTTCGCCTGGAAGAAGAGGATGCTGAAAGCGAAGCCGATCCTGTTCACACCAGCACGACCAAGGGCCAACGCCCTATCGGTGTATCCGCCCAGACCTCTCGCTGAAATTCAGGCCAACCCGCCTGCAGGTTCCTCAAAAGGAAAGGTTTATGAAAAAAGTACATGTCATTGATTCCCACACCGGCGGCGAGCCGACTCGCCTGGTGATGTCGGGCCTGCCCCCGTTGTCCGGCCAGACCATGGTCGAGAAGCGCGATGCCCTGCGCGACCAGCATGACCAATGGCGTCGCGCGTGCCTGCTGGAGCCCCGGGGCAACGACGTGCTGGTCGGCGCGTTGTACTGCGAACCGGTATCGTCGGACGCCACCTGCGGGGTGATTTTCTTCAACAACACGGGCTACCTCGGCATGTGCGGTCACGGCACCATCGGCCTGGTGAATTCTTTGCATTACCTGGGGCATATCCAGCCCGGTGAGCACAAGATCGACACGCCGGTCGGCCCGGTCAGCGCCACGCTGCATGAAGACGGCAACGTCACGCTGCGCAATGTGCCCGCTTACCGCTATCGCCAACAGGTGCCGGTCGAAGTGCCTGGCCACGGCCGTGTGTATGGCGACATTGCCTGGGGTGGCAACTGGTTTTTCCTGGTGTCCGACCACGGCAAGACGTTGCAGATGGACAACGTCGAAGCCCTGACTGAATACACCTGGGCGATGCTCAAGGCACTCGAAACCCAAGGCATTCACGGCGCAGACGGCGCGCTCATCGACCATGTCGAGCTGTTCGCCGAAGACGCTGAGGCCGACAGCCGCAACTTCGTCATGTGCCCCGGCAAAGCCTACGACCGCTCGCCCTGCGGCACCGGCACCAGCGCCAAATTAGCCTGCCTGGCGGCTGACGAAAAACTCGCCGCCGGTGAGCGTTGGGTCCAGTCCAGCATCACCGGCAGCCAGTTTGTCGGCAGCTACGAATGGGAAGGCGAACGCATCCGCCCTTCCATCACTGGCCGCGCCTACATGACCGCCGACGCCACGCTGCTGATCGACGAAAAGGATCCCTTTGCGTGGGGCATTTGAGCCCCTCGCCTTTTCCTTCAACACCTCTGAATGAACGCTTCAAGGAGTTACAACAATGAGCGACAACATCTTCACTGGCTGCATTCCTGCGCTGATGACCCCGTGCACCGCTGACCGCAAACCGGATTTCGACGCACTGGTGGCCAAGGGTCGCGAGCTGATCGACATTGGCATGAGCGCCGTCGTGTATTGCGGTTCCATGGGTGACTGGCCGTTGCTGACCGAAGCCGAACGCCAGGAAGGCGTGGCGCGTCTGGTGGCCGCCGGTGTTCCAACCATCGTCGGCACCGGTGCGGTCAACAGCCGTGAAGCCGTATCTCACGCGGCACATGCTGCAAAAGTCGGCGCCCATGGCCTGATGGTGATTCCTCGGGTGCTGTCCCGTGGCGCGTCGGCGACGGCGCAGAAGGCTCACTTCGCCGCGATCCTCAAGGCTGCGCCGAGTCTGCCGGCAGTGATCTACAACAGCCCCTACTACGGCTTCGCCACCCGTGCAGACCTGTTCTTTGAATTGCGCCGCGAGTACCCGAACCTGATCGGCTTCAAGGAATTCGGCGGTGCCGCCGACCTGCGCTACGCCGCTGAGCACATCACCTCCCAGGATGACGACGTGACCTTGATGGTCGGTGTCGACACCCAAGTGGTGCATGGCTTCGTCAATTGCAACGCCACCGGCGCCATCACCGGCATCGGCAACGCCTTGCCGCGCGAAGTGCTGCAATTGGTGGCCCTGAGCAAGCAAGCCGCCAAAGGGGACGCCAAGGCTCGCCGTCAGGCACGGGAATTGGAAGCGGCGCTGGCGGTGCTGTCGTCCTTCGACGAGGGCTGCGACCTGGTGTTGTATTACAAACACCTGATGGTGCTCAACGGCGACAAGGAGTACGCCCTGCACTTCAACGAAACCGATGTGCTCAGCGATGCCCAGCGTCGTTACGCCGAGAACCAGTACGCGTTGTTCCGCCAGTGGTACGAGCACTGGTCGGCCGAACAGAACGTCGCCTGACGCTCTGTACAGCGGCGCGCCAGTTCGCGCCGCTTTTGTTTTTGTCCTCATTTGTTTTTTTCAGGAAATGACCATGACTCTGACAGGCAACATGCTGATCGGTCAGCAAGCCATCACCGGCCACCGCGAAGCGATTCGGGCGATCAATCCAGCCACTGACCTGCCGCTGGAGCCGGCCTACCTCGGCGGCAGCGGCGAGCATGTCGAGCAGGCGTGCACGCTGGCATGGACGGCCTTCGACCGTTATCGCGAAACCTCACTGGCGACACGCGCCGACTTCCTCGAAACCATCGCCATTGAAATCGAAGCCCTGGGCGATGAGTTGATCGATCGGGCCGTGGCCGAAACAGGCCTGCCGCGTGCGCGCATCCAAGGCGAACGTGGCCGCACCTGCCAGCAGCTGCGCACCTTCGCCCGCACCGTGCGCGCCGGTGAATGGCTGGACGTACGGGTCGATTCGGCATTGCCGGAACGCCAGCCGCTGCCCCGCGCGGATCTGCGTCAGCGCCAGGTAGCGCTGGGGCCGGTGGCAGTGTTTGGCGCGAGCAATTTTCCGCTGGCATTCTCCGTTGCCGGGGGTGACACCGCCTCGGCGTTGGCCGCCGGTTGCCCGGTGGTGGTCAAGGCCCATAGCGCACACCCCGGCACCAGCGAACTGGTGGGCCAGGCCGTGGCGCGCGCGGTGAAAAAGTCGGCGCTGCCGGAGGGCGTGTTCTCGTTACTGTTCGGCTCCGGCCGCGAAGTGGGCATCGCGCTGGTCAGCGACCCGCGGATCAAAGCCGTGGGTTTCACCGGCTCGCGCAGCGGCGGGATGGCCTTGATCAAAGCCGCCCAATCGCGCCCCGAACCGATTCCGGTGTACGCGGAAATGAGCTCGATCAATCCGGTGCTGCTGTTTCCCGCAGCGCTTGCGTCGCGTGGCGAAGCGCTGGCGCAAGGCTTCGTCGCCTCGCTGACCCAGGGCGCCGGTCAGTTCTGTACCAACCCCGGCCTGGTGATTGCCCATCAAGGCCCGGCCCTGGACGCTTTCATCAAGGCAACCGCAGCACTCGTGCAGCGCAGCCCGGCACAAACCATGCTGACACCCGGCATCTTCAGTGCCTATGAAAACGGCGTCGGCTCGCTGGTTGAACATCCCCACGCTCAAACCCTGGCCGTCGGCTTGCAAGGCGAAACGCCGAACCAGTGCCAAGCGCACCTGTTCGTCACCCAGGCCGGGGATTTTCTGACGAACGCCGCGTTGCAGGCCGAAATGTTCGGTGCGGCTTCGCTGATTGTGCAATGTGCCAGCGACGACGAAATCCGCAAGGTCACCGAGCACCTGGAAGGTCAATTGACCGCCACCCTGCACCTGGATGACGCCGACATGCCGAGCGCCCGGGCCTTGTTGCCGGTGCTTGAGCGCAAGTCCGGGCGCCTGTTGGTCAATGGCTGGCCGACCGGGGTCGAGGTGTGCGATGCCATGGTTCATGGCGGACCGTTCCCGGCGACCTCCGATGCGCGCACGACGTCCGTCGGTACGGCCGCGATCCAGCGGTTCCTGCGGCCGGTTTGCTATCAGGATTTCCCCGACAGCCTGCTACCCGCCGCCCTCCGGCACGGCAACCCTCTGCAATTGCGTCGTCTGCTCGACGGCCAGAGAGAGGCCTGAGGCATGTCCAACGAGTCCACTGCAAACAATCGCCATGACATTACCGTCATCGGCGCCGGGATCATCGGCGTTGCCTGCGCCCTGCAACTGGCTCGCCAGGGGCTGCGTGTGGTGGTCATCGACCAGCAGGAGCCGGGTCATGGCGCCTCGTTCGGCAATGCCGGGCACCTGGCGACCGAGCAGGTGTTTCCCATCGCCGACCTGTCGATCCTCAAGCGCCTGCCCGCCATGCTCATGGACCCGATGGGGCCGTTGCGCCTGGACTGGAAGTACATGCCACGCGCCCTGCCGTGGTTCGCACGGTTGCTGTTGAACCTGCGCCCGGCGCCGTTCCAGCGCACAGTGGCCGGCATTCGCGCGCTCAACGAAAGCAGCCTGGGTGCATGGCAGCGCCTGCTTCAGGTGATCACGCGCCCCGACCTGCTCAAGGAGGACGGTTCGCTGCTGGTGTTCGAACGGCCCGAGTCGCAACCGGCCATTGAGGCGCTACAGGCGCGCATGCGTCAACAACAAGTGCCGGTCGACCTCTGGCAAGCCAACGCCGTGCGCGACGCCGCGCCGCAATTGAGCGAGCACATTCAGGGAGGATTGTTCTTTGAGCGCACCGGGCATTTTCTCGACCCTTACCGGGTGGTCTGCGAATTGGTGCATGCTGCCAAGGCCAGCGGTGTGCAATTCATCAAGGGCCGCGTGGAAGGTGGACACGTGCAGGCAAACGGCGTGTCGCTGATCACCGATCAGGGACACGTCAGCAGCCGCCAGGTCTTGATCGCCTGCGGTGCCCACTCAGCCAGGCTCACCCAAGCGCTGACCGGCAAGAAAGTGCCATTGGACACCGAGCGCGGCTATCACCTGATGCTGCCCCACGAGCATGATCGGTTGCCGTTTGCCGTCACCTCGCTGGAGCGCAAGTTCATTATGACGCCCATGGCTGACGGCCTGCGGCTGGCGGGCACCGTCGAGTTCGCCGGCCTGCAAAGCCCGCCGAGCATGCAGCGCGCCTGGCAACTGCACCGCCTCAGCAAAGGGCTGTTCCGTCGCGAGCTGAACGCTGAAGCTGCCACGCCGTGGATGGGTTTTCGCCCGTCCCTGCCGGACTCCCTGCCGATCATCGACAGTGCGTGCGACGGCAAGGTCCTGCTCGCCTTCGGCCACCAGCATCTGGGCCTGACACAAGCGGCGGTCACCGCGGAAATGATTGCTCGGCTAGTCTCCCCGGCGAACATTTTCCAGAACCATGGGTTGCCGGCCATGGACGCCTACAGGCTGGATCGTTTCTAAGCCAGATCCGGTCCATGTGCGGCAGCTCGCTTGCAATCAACCGTTGAAACGGCTGCTGCCTCACTGCAACGGTGAAAACTTCGCCGGCAGGTAAATCGTCGAGCACATGTCTTGCAGTTGAGGGCCGGAGTTTTCCGGTGGCCAGACGCCGTCGGCCACGGCTTGGGTGCGCACTTGCAGGCGTTGTTCCAGAGTGGTCCACGGCCAGATGTGCAAGTAGCGCGGCAGTGAGCCGTCGGTGGCGTAGAACGCGGCATAAACCGGTGAATACTGTTCGGCGGTTCGCGCTTCGATGGCTTTGCGCCAACCGTCCAGCGTGGGTTGCAGGCCGCTGCTGATCAGGTCGTAGACCCGCAGTTCATAGAAAGGCCCGTGCTGACTGGCACTCAAAGGCTCAAGGAATGGGAACAGGGTGTAGTTTTCGATGCGCAAATCGGTAATGAACGCATTAATGCCAAAGACCTCGCCACCCAGCACAAACCGCTCGCGCTCCGCCTGCCGCAGGCTTTCGTCCGCATAACCGCGCAGCACGGCGATCTGGTTGAGTTTGCCCAGTTCCGAAGCCCAGCACCCCATCAGCGTCCCGCCAACCTCAGGCTGTGCCAACGCGAGTTCAATGCGCGCCAGGGCATCCGCGACGGTGCGGACACGCACGGTAAAAGTGATCAATTCAAAAAAACGCATAACCCACTCCGACAATTTTCAGCCATCGACGGCTTCCCATTGCGCCAGCCTATGACAGTGCCCGCGACCGCGATATTGAGGCAAATACCCCATAAGACGGCATTTGCCGCAGTACGCTAGGTAATAGCCTTAGATCAAAGCCTTCCCCAGATCTCACGAACAGGCAGCCATGAGTCCATGCTGGGTCTGCTACGCTTTTTTATCCTTGAAGGGAATCGGTCAATCAAGGCAAAAGACGG
The DNA here is from genome assembly GCF_019145495.1 of Pseudomonas azerbaijanoccidentalis. Lineage (GTDB taxonomy): Bacteria > Pseudomonadota > Gammaproteobacteria > Pseudomonadales > Pseudomonadaceae > Aquipseudomonas > Aquipseudomonas azerbaijanoccidentalis. The sequence goes on from NZ_JAHSTU010000005.1 coordinate 80,092, forward strand.
TTTGGCTTGCCGCATGCGGGGTGAAATGTGAAAAGCAAATTGCTGGGTGCCGCCCTGACCGCGTTTGTCGTGGGCGCCGGCCTCTATGGGCTCAACCGTTGGGAGCAGGTCGAAAACCAGCGCCAGGAAGCGGTGTGCAAGGCAAATCAGGACCATTTGAAAGACCTGGAAACCCAAGTACGGGCGATGACGGCCGGCTTGACCGTTGAGGCCTATGCCGAAGCGGAAAAAGCCGAAGCCGGCAAACTGGTTCGGGCGCTCGATACTGCCAGGAATGAAGCGGAGGTCAATGCGGTGATCGACGAACACTCTGCCGCCGTTCAAGCGCAGATTGTCGCCGAAGATGCCGAGGTAAAGTCCCAGGGCGATCAGCCGTTCCTGGGCCAGGAGCTGAAGAAGCAGCGCATCACCACTGACATCAAGCAGGAACTCAAACGGGCTGAAAAAGCGGTCGCCGATGCCTGTAACTGATTGCTCATTACCGCTGGTCAGCTATTCAGCACCTTCGCGCCCTGCGCTCTTCAAACGCTGTACACCCCCTTCCCTGGAAGACGCCCATCATGAACCGTAAAGCCGCCGTGCTCCTGCTGGCGAGCCTATTGTCGACCGGCTCGCTTGTTACCTTCGCCACTGAAAAAGCCACTGAAGAGGCCACCATTCCACCGAATGCGCTGCCGGGTATCCAGGCTGAATCCAAAGAGGAAAAAGCCGACAAAATAGGCGAAGAAGCAGCGGGCTCGAATTCGGGTGCTGATTCCAAAGCCGCGGAAAAAGACGCCGCCACGTCGAGCGGCTCGCCAGACGAAGTCAAGGAGCCGAAGCCGTAGCGGCATTCGTTTGAACAGGTCGGGATGCCAATCCCGACCGTGACACAGCTTGCCCGGACTGATTCGCTTGCGATAAAGCAGCCATATGCGTGAACTCCAGAACCAGTCAAAGGTTGAAGCGCGCGCAGCCGTCACCGCACCGAAGTGCGGCGATGGCGTACCGCTTGGTATTACCCGCGCGATACGGCAGGCAGAATCAGGAAGGGAACAGCTTACTCAGGCAACTGAGTTTTTTCTTATAGGAACGACGCGCTTCCAACGCCTCTTCGAGGGTAACCGCGACAAAGCGGGCCTTCTGGTTAGGTTGCATCTGACCGATGAGGTCCAGGTCAGCACTGATCACCGTGCCGATCATGGCGTAGCCGCCGCCGGACACCGCATCACGGTGCAGCACGATGGGTTCGAGCCCCGCAGGCACCTGGATCGAGCCAATCGGGTAGCAACTGTCGACAATGTTCGACGGATCGGAGCCGGCGCCGAACGGTTGTTCACGGGGCTGAAAGCTCAGCGCGCTACCGCCCTTGAAGCGATAGCCGATACGGTCGGCTTCCGAACCGACGGTCCAGGCTTCGGCGAAAAAGCTGTCGGCCGCCGACGCCGTCAAGCGCTCGTAATACAAGCCTGGCACAACGCGCAGCGTGATTTCGCCGCCCAAGGACTGACGCAAGGCCATGGGCAGACTGGCACCGGCGCGGCTTTTGCCACTGGCGACTCCGACCGGCAATTCATCACCGGCAATCAAGCGACGGCCCTGAAAACCACCCAGCGCACCCAGCGCATAGGTCGAGCGACTGCCAAGCACCAACGGCACATCAATGCCACCGGCGACAGCCAGATAGGCCCTGGCGCCGGCCTTGGGAAAATCAAAGCGCAGCACTTGCCCGGCCTTCACGGTGAACGCGGTGTCGGGGTGCATGTCCACCCCATCGACCTTGGGCGTCATGTGCGCGCCGCACACCGCCACCAAAGCGTCTTGCTGGAACTCCAGCTCAGGGCCAAGCAACGTACACTCCAATGCCGCCGCGCCCGCCGGGTTGCCGACCAATTGGTTGGCCGCGCTCAAGGCGTATTGATCGAGTGCGCCGGAAGGCGGGATACCCAAGTGGTAATAGCCTTCGCGCCCCAGGTCCTGCACCGATGTGGCGAGACCGGGTTTGAGTACCTTGATCATGCCAGCACCTCCTGCAACGACTTGGGATAGCCAACGGGGTCGGCCAAAAATGCATCCAGCGAGAACTCCACCGGACGAATCCGCAGATCAAACCGCCCGGCTTCCACCTCGGCGACGGCCTGGTCATAAGCCTCGCGATCCATAGGCTTGAACTGCACGATGTCACCTGGACGGAAAAACACCATGTGTTCCTTGAGGTACGCCAGAGTCTGTTGCGGGTCGTAGATCGGCGCCGGCGTGACGCCGAACATCTGATAACCACCGGCACCGCGCACCGAGTAAATGCAGCCGAAACAACCGCCGTGGCCCAGGGTCAGTTTCGGTGTGTCGGTGCGTGGCCGCAGGTACTTGGGCACCTGCAACTGACGCTCGCGCTCGACCATCTGAAACATGAACGGCAGGCCTGCGACAAAACCCACCATCGAGACGAACCACGGCGCACCACTGTGGGCGGCGATGAACGCCTCGACATCCGCCAGGCCGTTGATCCGTGCGGCGTATTCCAGGTCCGTGGCGCTCGGGTCCTGATGGCGGTCGCGAAAACGCATCAGGGTTTCGTGGGTCCAGGGATCGTTGTAAAGCACTGGAATCTCGATGATCCGCGTGTGCAAGGTGCGTTCGGCGACGGCTTCGGCCTCTGCACCTTTTACCGCTTCGAGCAGTGCATAAGGGGCGATGCGGTCCGGGTCAAAACGAATCTGGAACGACGCATTGGCCAGGCACACGTCCAGTACCCCGTCGAGGGCCAGGCGTTCGACCGCGCGGGTTACTGCCATGCCCTTGAAGAACGCTTCAAGGGACATGCTGTCACTGACCTCGGCAAACAAATGTTCATCGGCGCCAAAGCTGTAGCGGATTGGATTGCTCATGCTTCACCTCCGCTACGGCGCTCGGCCAGCCAGGTTTCAAGGGTGCCGGTATGGAAATCGGCGCTGTGCAGCCATGATTGTTCCAGCAATTCGCCGTGCAGCGACAATGTGCTGGCCATACCGGTCAGCGTGGTCTGCTCCACTGCCAGCCGGGCACGGGCCAACGCTTCGGCGCGGTCGCGACCGTGGACGATCAGTTTGGCCAACAACGAGTCATAGTAAGGCGGCACGCGATAGCCTTGATAGAGATGGGTGTCGACCCGCACGCCTTCGCCTTGCGGCCAAATCAACGCATCCACTACCCCTGGGCTTGGGAAGAAATCCCTGGCCGGGTCTTCTGCGTTCAAGCGCATCTGCAAGGCAGCACCATTGAGCTGGATGTCACTTTGCTTGAGACCCAACGGCTCGCCACCGGCAATGCGCAACATCGCCTGCACCAGATCGATCCCGGTGATCAGCTCGCTAACCGGATGCTCCACCTGAATTCGCGTGTTCATTTCAATGAAGAAAAATTCGCCGGTGGCGTCGTCATACAGGTATTCCAGGGTTCCGGCGCCCTTGTAGCCCAAGGACTCGGTCAAGCGAACCGCACTGGCACAGAGTGTCTCGCGCTGCTGCTGACTGAGGACTGGCGACGGCGCTTCTTCAAAGATCTTCTGCCGCCGACGCTGTAGCGAACACTCGCGCTCGAACAGGTGCACGGCATGCTGACCATCGCCCAATACCTGCACTTCAATGTGCCGGGCCTTGCTGATAAAACGCTCCAGGTACACCGCGCCATTGCCGAATGCCGCTTGGGCATCGCGCTGGGAACGAGGGAATTCTTCGCTCAGTTGCTCGGCGTTTTCCGCCAGGCGAATTCCGCGCCCTCCACCACCGGCCGAGGCTTTGATCAACAGCGGGAAGCCAACGGATTCGGCAGCCTTGAGTGCGGACGCCAGATCAAACAGCTCACCGGGCGATCCCGGCACCACCGGTACGCCGGCCTCTTGTGCGGTACGCCGCGCTTCAGCCTTATCGCCCATGCGCCGGATTGTCTCCGGGCTCGGCCCGACAAAAATTGCCCCGGCGGCAAGAACCGCCTCGGCAAAGTCGGCGTTCTCCGACAGAAAGCCGTAACCGGGGTGAACCGCATTGGCGCCCGTGGCTTGCAGGGCGCCGAGCAAGGCTTCGACGTTCAGATAACTTTTGTCGGCGCGGGCCGGGCCGAGAATGTGGACCTCGTCAGCCAGGCGCGCCGCCTGGGAGTCAACGTCAGCCTCGCTGCACGCCGCCACCGTGGGGATCCCCAATGCCTTGGCAGCATGGATGATTCGCACGGCGATTTCGCCACGGTTGGCGATCAGTAACTTATGAATACCTTGAGTCATGATCTCGCCCTCACTCATCGTCGAGCGTTGCGATGACCTGACCCGGTTCCACCGGGTCGCCGTCTTCTACCAGAAAGGCACCAAGGCGACCCGTCGTCCCGGCGGTCAGTTCGGAAAACTGCTTCATGACTTCGATCAGTCCAATCACCGTGTCGGCAGTGACGTGCGCGCCCACTTCGACGTAGTTTGCTGATTCAGGCGTGGCTTTGCGGTAGAAGGTCCCCGGCAACGGGGTAATAACGGAGTGTTCGGCCATGTCTGTTCCTCTTGGAGTAGTTGTAGAAAGGCAGGCAAAAAATAAAACGGTGCTCAGACCCCAGCGTCTCGGGTGCCGGGTGTCCAGATGTTTTCAGCGCGGTGCGCGCACGATGATTCCGGCGTCGTCGAGGGCCTTGCGCGTGGCTTCGACCAACGCCAGCGCACCCGGCGTGTCGCTGTGCAAACAGATGGAATCGAATTCGATTGCCAGGTCCTCGCCTTCGACTGTGCGCACCACGCCTTCCTGACAGGCACGCAACACCCGAGCAGCGACTTGGGCCGGGTCGTAAGCGCGGACATTGCGGGTAAACACGATCGAGCCGCTGAGGTCGTACTCGCGGTCGGCATAGAACTCGCGGATCACCGGCTGGCCGAGCTCTTTGGCCACTCGCCAGATCACCGAATCGGGCATGCAATACAGCAGCAGTTCCGGTTCCAGACGCTGGAGGTTTTCCACCAGCAGGCGAGCCGCCTCTTCATCCCGTGCCAAGTGCATGTAGAGCGCGCCGTGGGGTTTGATGTGTTGCAGCGCTACACCTTGAACCCGGGCGAGTTCACGCAAGGCGCCCAACTGATAGAGCATGTCGTCAACCAGCTCCTGGGCCGGCGCATTGATGTGCCGGCGACCGAAACCGACCAGGTCGCGAAACCCCGGATGCGCACCGATGGCCACCCCCAGACGCTTGGCGTGTTCAACCGTGCGACGCATGGTGCCGGGATCGCCGGCATGAAAACCGGTGGCGATGTTGGCTGAACTGATGAAGCCCATCAGCTCGTTGTCGACGCCATCGCCGATGGTCCATGGACCGAAGCCTTCGCCCATGTCCGAATTGAAATCTACTGCCTGCATGACGCTTGCTCCTGACGCTTGTGACTTCATGCAGGCCACGTTAAATTCCCGCTAACCCCTTGGGAAGATCTATTAACAGATAGGGTATCTTCTGAAAATCAGATACCTCATCGACAGGAGTTTTCATGTCACTGACCCTGCGTCAGGTTCGCTATTTCGTCGCGACCGCCGAGATCGGGCAGATCTCGCAAGCGGCAATTCACCTGAACATTTCCCAATCAGCGGTGACCACCGCAATCAAGGAGCTGGAAGGCATCCTCGGCACGCTACTGTTCCAGCGCTCGGCCCAAGGCATGAGCCTGACCGATGCCGGGCGGCACTTTCTGAATCGGGCCTATGTGATTTTGCGCAGCGTCGACGACGCCCTGAACAGCCCGTTGCCCGATGTGCGTGCCAGCGGCCTGCTGCGGTTGGCGGCCAGCTACACGGTGATCGGTTACTTTCTGCCGCATCACCTGCAACGCCTGGAACACTGGCACCCTGACGTGTCCATTGAAGTGCACGAGCAAGAACGTGAGGCCATTGAACAAGGCCTGCTGGAAGGCCGATTCGACATGGCGGTGGTACTCACCGCTAACCTCACCCATCCGGACATCGGCTCGGAAACGCTGTTCAATTCCGAACGCCGGTTATGGCTGCCCAGCCATCACCCGCTGTGCGAACGTTCGGCCGTCAGCCTCGCCGATGTCGCCAGAGAACCCTACATCCTGCTGACCGTCGACGAAGCCGAACAAAGCGCGATGCGCTACTGGGAACACGCACACCAACGGCCCAACGTGAGGGTGCGCACCAGTTCCGTAGAGGCCGTTCGCAGCATGGTGGCCAACGGCAGCGGCGTGGCGATTCTCTCGGACCTTGTGCACCGTCCCTGGTCGCTGGAAGGCAAACGCATCGAAACCGTGACCATCACTGACAAAGTGACGCCCATGAGCGTCGGCCTGGCCTGGCATCGCGAGCGCGAGTTCAGCCCGGCGATGCACGCGTTTCGCAATTACTTCCACGATGCCTTTCTGGCGCCACAGCAATTGTCCGCGCGGCGCTGAAAGTAATCTAAGGAATTGAAACCAGCGCAGTTGTGGCCGATGTTATCGGTCCAGCCGATTCAAACCTGCGAATTATCGATTTGTGCAGTCGATGCCGGGCCGCGAGCATGGAGTCACTTCCAACAACAAAAACAAAGGACCCGCCATGACTGCCCGATTCCACAATCCCGTCGATACCCGTTTCGGCTGGGGTAGCCTCCAGGAACTTGTGTCGATCACCGAAAACCAGACAGTCGCCCTTGTCACTTTTCCCGAAGCCCGCGCACTGGGATTGGTCGATCGCCTCCAGGCCTTGCTCGGCGATCGGCTGGTGTATGTGATCGAAGATGTCCAGCCCAATCCGGATGTGGCTCAACTGCGCGGGACTTATGAGCGCTTTTGGCAAGAGGCTGGAGACTGCCACACCGTGCTCGCAGTCGGCGGCGGCAGTGCCATCGATACAGCCAAGGCGTTGATCGTGGGCACTGAGTCGGGGCGTTTTGATGAACTGCTCGCGTTGCTGGCCACGGGCAAGCCGTTTTCCCCGGCGCGCAGCAAGTTGCTGATCGCCGCACCGACCACGGCGGGCACCGGCAGCGAAGTCACGCCTTGGGCAACGATCTGGGACTCTGCCAGCCACAAAAAGTACTCGCTGCATCTGGAATGCACCTGGCCCAAGGTGGCAATCGTCGACCCGGAGCTGATGCTGACCGTGCCTGGCAGCGTCACGATCTCGACGGGGCTGGATGCCCTGTCCCATGCGCTGGAGTCGGTCTGGAACATCAACGCCAACCCGATTTCCGACACCTTCGCCATTTCTGCCATCTCGGACATTCTGGAGTGCTTGCCATTGCTGCGCCGTGACCTGTCCAACAAGGAACTGCGTTGCCGCATGGCCTTGGCAGCCCTGAAAGCAGGGTTGGCGTTTTCCAATACGAAGACGGCACTGGCCCATTCCATTTCCTACGAAATGACTTTGCACCACGGCCTGCCCCATGGCATCGCCTGCTCGTTTACCTTGCCGCTGGTCCTGGGTCTTGCGTGGGGGCATGACGCCGCACGTGATCGCACGCTCCAGTTCATTTTCGGCAATGACCTGCACAAAGCCCAGGACCGGCTCCGCGCATTCCTGCACAGCCTCGACGTAAAGACAGAGTTCGCCGATTACGGCGTCACGGCCGCCGAGGCGCAACAAATGATTGATTTCGCGATGCAAGGTGCGCGCGGCAAAAACTTCATCGGTTCCCAAGCGGCCTAGGGCCGCCAGCCCCACGACACAGCACTGCCAGCGGCGTAACGAGCCGCGACGATTTCCTGCAGCACCTCAAAAAGAGTGCACCCCGCGACGCAAGTTGCAGGGAACCAACAAGAATAAGGAAAAGATCATGAATCGTGCCCAAACCATGCCAGGTCTTGCCGTCCACACTTCATCGTTCCGCGTCGCCCAGTGGCGCATGCTGCTGGCCGCGATGTTCTGTTACCTGTTTTTCTACACCGGGCGGCAGACGTTCGGTTTCGCTATCCCGGGTATCCAGGCCGAATTCGGCTTTACCAAGGAACACCTCGGCTGGGTATCGGCCGCCATGCTTTGGGCGTACGCGATTGGCCAGGCCATCAACGGCAACCTGGCCGACAAATTCGGTGGCCGCCGCATCATGACCCTCGGCGCAGTGCTGTCCTGCGGCGCCAACTGGGTGACCAGCTTCGCCAGCGGCTTTGCCGGCCTGATCCTGCCCTGGGGCATCAACGGCTACTTTCAGGCATTGGGTTGGGCGCCGGGCAGTCGACTGATCTCCAATTGGTGGAGCACGGGCGAGCGCGGAAAGGTGTATGGCTTGTATGTGTTCGCGGCCGGTTGTGCGTCCGTCCTGTCCTACGTCACCTCGATCGTTGTGCTGGAAGTGATGCAACTGGAGTGGCGCTGGATCTTCCGTTTGCCGGTATTGCTGATGTTGGCCGGCGGCATCATCTTTTACCTGGTGGCCCGCGAGCGCCCGCAGGACATGGGTTTTGAACCCCTGGCCGACACGGGCGTGGCCAACGCTGATGACAAAAACCACGAAGTGGCCCACGGCGAAACCGAGACCTCGGCGCAACGTTACAAAGCGGTTCTGAAGAACTTTCGCCTGATCATCGCGGCGTTGTCCTTGGGCTTCCAGAACGCCGCCCGCTATGGCTTGATCGTTTGGGTGCCGGTGCATTTCCTGGGTGCCAACTGGAAAAGCGGCGACAGCATGATCGATCCGAAATGGATCACCGTCGCCCTGCCGGTCGGCATGGCCATCGGCGCCCTCAGCAACGGCTGGATCTCGGACAAGCTGTTCGGCTCCAAACGCTACCTGGCGATCATGCTCTATATGGTCCTCGGCGCCGCCACCAGCCTGTGGATGTGGACCCTGGCGCCGCACAGTGCAACCGGCCTTGTGGCACTGTTTCTGTGCGGGTTCTTCGTCTACGGCCCGGCTTCCAGTTTCTGGGCGCTGTGCCCCGACCTGGTGGGTGCCAAGCGCGCCGGCACAGCCACCGGTGTGATGAACTTTTCGTCCTATCTGTTCGCCGGCCTGGCGGAACCGCTGATCGGCAGTATGCTCGACACTACCGGCGATACGTCGTTGATCTTCATCGTGGTCACGACGGCTTGTTTGTGCAGCGCAGCGGTCGCGCTGTTCATCAGGCGCTGACAGCCGGCAAACCGGTTTGAACCACAAGCGACGACTCAGGAACAGGATCATTTCATGTACCAGTACCACAAGTGGCTGCGTTCCTTTCACGCGGTGGCGAAGACCGGCAGTTTTACCCTCGCCGCCGAGTACCTGAGCGTCGGCCAGCCGACCGTCAGCGAGCAGGTCAACGCGTTGGAAAAGAAGTTTTCCGTGGAGCTGTTCCATCGCCGTGGCCGCTTTATCGAAATGAGTTCGGCGGGGCATCAGCTCTACGCAATCACCCAGGGTCTGTTCGGGCAGGAGGATGAAGCCGTGCAACTGCTGCAAAGTTTCAAACAACGCAAGATCGGCATGCTGCGCCTGGGTGCGGTGTCGCCACCGATTGCGATGAACCTGACCTATGAGCTGATGCAGCGGCACCCGGACATCGAACTGGAAACCTCGTTCTCGCCTGAAAAAGAAACCTTGGACCGCCTCTTCAACTTCGATATCGACGTGGCGATTCTGGCGCTGTCCGAGTTTGATCAACGCTTCGATACCCAACTGTACCGACGCTATCCGATCATTGCCGTGGTCCGTGACGATCACCCTTGGGCACGGCAAAAGGAAGTGCACGTCGAACAGATCAGCGAAGAGAAATGGGTCATGCGCGAAAAGAGCTCACGGACCCGCCAGTTGGTTGAAGAGAGCTGCAAACAGCTTGGCGTTGCCCTGAACTGCGTCATGCAATTGAACAGCCGCGAGGCCATCGTCCATGCCATCGCCAAGGGCATCGGCATCGGTTTCGTCTCGGCGGTCGAGTACACCGAAACGCCGGGCACCAAACCGATCACCTTCGTCAATCACCCGTTTTCCATCGACTACCACCTGTGTTGCCTGGGCATTCGCCGCAACCGGCCAATGATCGCGGAACTGTTCGACTCCAGCCCAACGCCGGCCACCTGATTCCGACTCACCCTGCACCCTCTTGCAGGCTTACTTCTTGGCAACAAGAGGGACGGCCTGCCCACAACAAAAAACTGGAGAATCACCATGAACTATCAACAACCCTCACACCTGCAAGCCGTGGTCCTGGACTGGGCCGGCACCGTCGTCGATTTCGGTTCCTTTGCCCCCACGCAGATTTTCGTCGAGGCCTTTGCCGAGTTCGGTGTCGCCGTTTCGCTGGAGGAAGCACGGGGGCCGATGGGCATGGGCAAGTGGGATCACATTCGCACGCTGTGCAATCAACCGCAGATCGCCGAACGTTATCGCGCGGTGTTTGATCGCCTGCCCACCGATGACGATGTGACCGCACTCTACGAGCGGTTCATGCCGCTGCAAATCGAGAAAATCGCCCTGCACTCGGCGCTGATCCCCGGCGCCCTGGACGCCATCGGTGCCTTGCGTGAAAAAGGCCTGAAGATCGGTTCCTGCTCTGGTTACCCGGCCGTGGTGATGGCGAAAGTCGTCGAACTGGCGCGCAGCAACGGCTACGTGGCCGACCACGTTGTCGCCACCGACGAAGTTCCCAACGGACGCCCTTACCCAGCCCAGGCGTTGGCCAACGTGATTGCCCTGGGGATCAGTGACGTCGCCGCTTGCGTCAAGGTCGACGACACCTGGCCTGGCATCCTTGAAGGCCGCAGTGCCGGGATGTGGACCGTGGCGCTGACCTGCTCCGGCAACGCCTTGGGCCTGACCTACGAGCAGTACAAAGCGCTGCCTTCAGACAAACTGGCTAAAGAGCGCGAGCGCATCATCAACATGTTCGAAGGCTCGCGCCCTCACTACCTGATCGACACCATCGTCGAACTGCCGGCGGTCATCGAAGACATCAACGCCCGACTGGCGCGCGGGGAAACGCCTCAAGGTTCCTGACACCGAAACACGAGCAGGCCCGCTCTCGCAGCGGCAACGGAACAGCCGGCGTGGTCTGCTCGCCCTCCCCCCGAACAAGCGGTTTCATATCGGCGACTCATCCGGTTTCGCGATGAGCTCGGCGGCCGTTTCCACCAGCATTTGTCGAAACCACTGGTGCGCCGGATCGTTGCGGTATCGCACATGCCAGGCGATTTCCACGGGAAAGGTGCCCAGATCGACCGGCGACGACACGACTTTGAGTCGCGGGTCTTTGGCAATCTGCTTGCAAATGAGCCGCGGCAGCGTCGCGCAGTAATCGGTCACCGCGATGATTTCCGGCACTGCGAGGAAATGCGTCACGGAAATCGCCAGTTCACGCCGCAACCCCTGCCGCTCCAGCGCCTGGAAAACCCCGACCCGCAGCCGTCCCGGCGGCAAGACGTTGACATGCCGCAAGCGCTCGTATTGCTCGCGCGACATTGCCTGGTCGATATCGGGATGGTCGGCGCGCACGACACAGGCCAAGCCATCGTCCAGCAAATGTTGAACGATCACATTGTCGGGCGGATCGATGATGCGCCCCAGTGCCATGTCGGTCGTTCCGGAAATCACGCCGGTATCGGACAGGTCATTGCCGAACGGTGTGAGGGACACCTTGACCCCCGGCGCCTGCTCCCGAAGTTTGGCGATGATGCCCGGCATCAGAACGATCTCGACAAAGCTGTTCGGCGCGATGTTGAACTGGCGGGTGGACGTCGCCGGATCGAAATGCTGTCGGCCGATGATCACCTCATCAAGCCTGGCCAGGGTTTCGAGGATCACCGGGGCGATTTCCTCGGCGAACTGAGTGGGCTTGATGCCGTAGCGTTCACGGATGAACAGCGGATCGCGCAGCGTGTCACGCAGCCGGTTCAGTGCGTTCGACAACGCAGGCTGGGTGATGCCCAGGCGAACCGCCGCGCGGGTAACGCTGCGTTCCTCCATCAGCGCCATGAACACCGGCAAGAGATTGAGATCGTATCGCATGACTCATAACGCTCTGTGAATATCTAAAATCAGATAAGTAAATTTCTCGAATATCTGGGCGTGGGGCAAAGTTAGCCCATCCAAAGGGATTCGCCAAATCCCACGGAATGAGCCTTCCGGTTGAAAGCGCCCGACGCGATACGGCAGTTCGCAACAGGCGTCCCACTATTTCGAGGAGTTTTCCATGAGTATCAAACACGTTCTGTTCATCCTGACCAACACCGCTGAAATCGGCCCGAACCAGCGTCGCACCGGGTACTTCTTCCCTGAGGTCGCGCACCCTTACGAAGTGTTCGCCGAAGCAGGGGTGGCGGTGGAATACGCCTCTGTGCTGGGTGGCACGCCGCCGGAAGATGGCTACGACGAAAGCGATCCGTCACAACTGGCTTTCCGTAACAGCGCCGCGATCCGCCGTATGGCCAACAGCCGCAAATTGTCGGAAGTGGATGTGCTGGACTATGACGCGATCTTCTTCCCTGGCGGTCTTGGCCCAATGGTGGACATCGCCAACGACCCTGACGTCAAGCAAGCGGTAGAACGTGCGTGGAATGGCGGCAAGCTCGTGGCTGCGGTCTGCCATGGCCCGGCGGCCTTCCTCGGCGTCAAGCTGGAGGACGGCACGCCACTGGTTCGCGGCCGTCAGCTGACGTCTTTCTCGAACGATGAAGAGGCCGGTTATGCGCAGGCTGACGTACCGTTCAATCTGGAAGATGCGTTGCGCGCCGAGGGTGCCGAGTATTCGTCGGCCGCGGTATGGCAGGAAAAAGTCGTGGTCGACGGGCGTTTGCTGACCGGGCAGAACCCGGCGTCCGGCGGCCCATTGGCCAAAGCCATTGTTGAAGCGCTGCGCTGAACCTGTCCTGATGCGAGCCCTGTCCGATCACAGTAGCCACAGGCTGGTCGTGATCGAACAGGGCTCGAACATCACCCGCACTTGCATCGTTGTTAATTTCACAGAGGAATTCAGCATGTCCGCCTACGTCATTTTTATCCGCGAAGAAACCAAAGACGAATCCCAAATGCAGGCGTATGCGCAGAAGGCCCCCGCCGCCCGCATCGGCCACGACATCACCCGCGTGGCCTTCTACGGCCAACTCGAGGTGCTGGAAGGCCCCTCGGCGGAAGGCGTTGCGATCCTGCGTTTTCCCGACATGGCCGCAGCCCGCGCGTGGTACGAGAGCCCGGCCTATCAGGAGGCGCGTTTGCATCGCCTCAAAGGCGCCGAGTACCGGATGTTGCTGGTTGAAGGCAGCGACGTGCTACCGGTCTGACCACAATAAAAACCAATTTCCCATGTGCTCCGTTCGTTCATTGTTACGTCGCAGTGTTCACTGCCCGTATCCCTATGTCTGGAGTTCGTTCGATGCCCTCGCCCAAATCCTTCCCCGTTGCGCTGTTGGGGCTGGCCCTTGTTTGTCCGGCCATGGCTCAGGCCCAAGGCCTGGAACTGGGACAGGTGTTGATCGGGGCTGAGGATCAAAGTGGTGAAGACCTGTCGGTCGAGCAGGCTCAGGCCCGGCTTGCAGAGGTCCCCGGGGGCATTAACGTGGTCGACATGCGCCGCCCCCTGCAGGGTCGCGTAGCCAGCAATCAGGATGTGCTGGCGTACCAGCCGGGGATCTATGCCCAATCGGCGGGCAATGAAGGGGTGAAGATCTCGATTCGCGGCTCGGGGATCAACCGAGCACCGGGCGCCCACGCCTCCGGGTTGTACACCCTGCTCGACGGTCTGCCGCTGACCGGCCCGGGCGGTACGCCATACGAATTACTGGAACCGCTGTGGCTTGATCACGTGGAAGTGCTCCGCGGTGCCAACGGTTTCGACCGGGGCGCGCTGGCGTTGGGTGGCGCCATCGATTACGTCAGCCACACCGGCTACAACGCACCGAAGCTGCAAGTGCGTTATGCCACCGGCAGCCACGGTTACCAGCAACGCCAAGTCAGTTCCGGGCAGGTGTTGGGCGACTTCGATTACTACGTATCGATGACCGACTCAAATGCCGACGGCTATCAGGACCACACCGCCAGCGACAGCCAGGGTGTGATTGCCAACTTCGGTTATCGCTTCAACCCGAACCTGGAAACACGCTTCTACCTGCGCTATCGCCAGACCGACAACGACCTCGCCGGACGGGTCACCAAGCATTCCATCGAGCACGATCCACGGGCGGCCAACCCCGCCTACGTCACGCGCGACGACAGCCGCAAACAACCCGGCAGCACCTTTATCGGCAACAAGACCACCTTCTACCTCGACGATGATTCGAGCATCCAGACCGGCCTCGTGTATCACGACTACCCGATGGATTTACGCGAAGGTCCCAACCGTTTGAAAGTCGCCTACACCGACGTCAGCGGCACGTTCGACTACAAGCGTCGCGATACTCTGTGGGGCCTGCAAAGTCAAAGCACGGTGGGCCTGCGGGTGACCAAGCACCTGCCCAATGCCGGCGCAAGCGAGTTGGTGCGCATCCCCACCGGCAACACCGCCGGCTATGCGCCGGGCACGCACATGCGCAACTTCACTTATCAGGGCTCGGATAGCGTGTTGCATGTGGGCAATGATCTGGAGATCGCCGACGACTTGTGGCTGACCACCGGCCTCGCAGCCATCTACACCCGCCGCGAAAGCGCGGTGACCTACCCTGATGGCGGTGGCAAGACCAGCATGAACGATTGGGACTACGCCCCACGCATCGGGCTGCGCTATCAGCTGACACCTATCTTGCAGCTCTTCGGCAACCTCAGCCGCTCGGTTGAAGCGCCGCACCCTTGGTCGCTGATCTACAGCTCGAGCATTCGCTTCCCGCAGGGCAGCGGCCCGGCTACCGGCGCCCAGCGCGACCCGATCGAACTGAACAACCAGACCGCGACCACCCTGGAACTCGGCGGCCGTGGCGAGAGTTCATTGGGGCAATGGAGCCTGGCCTGGTACTACGCCCAGGTGCACAACGAATTGCTTTCGGTGTTGCCGGATGCCAATGCCACCACGCCCTACGAACTGAATGCCAGCCCGACCGTGCATCAGGGTGTAGAGGCCAGCCTGTTGAGCAGCCTGTGGTCAGCGGACAACGGTGGCCAGTTGAGCCTGCGCCAGAGCTACACCTTCAGCGACTTCCACTACCGCGATGACGAGCGCTTCGGCGACAACCGTTTGCCCGGCCTGCCGATGCATTATTACCAGGGCGAACTGCGCTACGACTGGCCCCAGGGTTTCTTCGCCGCAGTCAACACGCAGTGGGTGTCCAAGGTCGCCGTCGACTACGCCAACAGTTACTACGCCGACCCCTATGCGATTTTCGGTGCGACCGTAGGTTACAACGCGCCGAAGGGTGACTGGCAGACATGGCTGGACATGCGCAACCTGACAGACAAGCACTACGCCGCCACCGTCACCCCGGGCTACGACGACAACGGGCTCGACGCCGCACGCTCCACCCCAGGTGAAGGCATGGCGATGTATGTCGGGGTGTCGTGGAGCCTGCTTTGAGGCCGTGCAGCCAAACTGCCCTCTCAGCCAGGCTGGTTGGTGACTTTAATCTGTGTCAGTCCCATCAACCTTGCCTGAGCTAAAATTTCGTCAGGGGTCGATTCTGCAGAGGGCATGATCAAACTGTTTTCTGCGTCCCCAAAATGCAATTGCAGCAGGTGCATCGCTGCCTCATGAACGGGTAGCGACGACTGCTCCACCTCCAATCGTTGCGTTCGCGGTTCGCCATTGAACAGGTATTCCAGGCTGTAAATGCACATTGAGGGCCCCGACCATGAAAACCGATGATTTTCTGCACTAAGCGACTGACGACACTCACCTCTCGAAGCTCCCCGTATTGGGAGCCTGTAGTTTGGAGAGATCCTGGATTTCAAGCGTTCGATTTTTTAGCGTACCGGCTGTCGACATAAAGCCGGTCCAGGTTCTCCTCGCTACCGTGTACACAGACGCCTCAGTGATAGTCTCCTCCGGCAACTGCACGCAGGTACGCCTGATCAGCTTCGATGCGCAAATCTCGCCACTCAGTCCAGCTCACGATCCCCAGGCGATCCATCTCATCGGACTGGCGGAGCAGTTCGTCATGGTAAGCATCGGGGCAATCCATACGCAGCTGTCTGTTTTCCAGTGCGCGATGCCAGGCATCAAGCGCACGCAGTTTCATCTCTTGAACCGGTGTCAGTAGATCTTTAAAGGCATTCATCTCGGCTCGCCTACCCGAATATTTCTTGGTGGAGCGGTTGGCGCCCGAATTGGTTCATCGCTTCTGACGAGAAGCTGGTGGCGTTTTGAAGTGTTGGGTGCGTTAACGCCATTCCGACGATGGAAGAAAGTTGAGTGAGCATCCACTTTTCTTCGTTACTGGTGGTCTGAACCACGCTTAGCGGGATGACCAACCCATAGCGTCGGGGAAACACAAACGCTCCCGTCAAACAACAACCGCGCGGTTCGCATCAGGCCGCAACTGAGCAAACGGCCGTTGTCCAGACGCAACTCCACGGTGAACTCGCCCGTAGGGTGTTCAACCGAGAGTTGCTTGCTGTCGCCGTCGACCACACTCGCCACTCTCGCCGCCACACTGCCTTCGATAAGGCAGGCAACTGCCACACTGACTGCACCGAACACGCCAATGCTGGTGTGGCATCGATGCGGAATGAAAGTGCGAGTGCTGAGTGCCCCACCCGCTTGTGCCGGCGCTATCAGGCACATCTTGGGCACGTTGCGCTGGCTCACGTCGCCCAGGTTCATGCGCTGGCCGGCTTGCAGGCGGATCGATTCCAAACGGGCCTTCAACGCCTTATCGGCGTCCAGTTGCGCCGGGCTTTCATAGCCGCTCAGGCCGAGGTCTTCGGCTAGGATCAGCACCACCGGCATGCCGTTGTCGACGCAGGTGACTTCAACACCATCTAACCGATCCACAACATTGCCGGTGGGCAGCAACGCACCGCAACTGGAGCCGGCGACATCCTTGAACTCAACAACCAACGGCGCACCGCTTCCAGGCACTCCGTCAATCCGTGTGTCGCCTGAATAACTGACAGCGCCATCCGGTGTCGGTACGTGAGCAATCGCGATCTGCCCGGTGTTCTCCATGAAAATTCGCACTGGGGTGACATCACCCGTCACGGCCACCAGAGCACGTTCAATGGCGAACGCGCCGACACCGGCGAGAATGTTGCCGCAGTTCTGGCCGTAATCGACTCGCGGCTCATCCACCAGCACTTGGGCGAACAAGTAGTCGACATCGGCGTCGGCACGCGTGGAGGGTTTGATGATCGCCACCTTGCTGGTCAGCGAGTCGCCACCACCGATGCCATCGATCTGCCGCGCATCCGGCGAGCCCATGACCGCCAGCAATACGCGGTCGCGCAGTGCTTGTTCGTCAGGCAAGTCACTGGCCAGAAAGTACCCGCCTTTGGAGGTCCCGCCGCGCATCAAGAGGCAAGGAATACGTGTCTGGCCCATGTTCAGTCTCCGAGTTCATCGAGGCTGTCGACATAGCGCAGGCCTTTTTCCGCGAGCCGCTGGCGCATGTTGTAGATGTCCAGCCCCAGTTCGCCCTTGGCCAGGCGCAAGGCTTTTTGTTCCTCGAGGTCGGACCGCGCGCGACTGGCTTCGACCACCTGCGCCACTTCGCCGCGACGCACGACGACCACGCCATCGTCATCGGCCACCACCACGTCGCCCGGGTTGACCAATTGACCGCCACACACCAGCGGCAGGTTGACCGAGCCCAAGGTCTCCTTGATGGTGCCTTGGGCGCTGATGGCGCGGGACCAGACCGGGAAGCCCATCTCGCGCAGGGTGTGCGTATCGCGCACGCCGGCATCGATCACCAGCGCTCGCACGCCGTGGGCTTTCAGGGAAGTGGCGAGCAGGTCGCCGAAGTAACCGTCGGTGCACGGTGAGCTGGGCGCAACCACCAGAATATCGCCGGGGCGGCACTGCTCCACCGCCACATGGAACATCCAGTTGTCGCCCGGTGCGACCAGCACCGTGACCACTGAGCCGCTGATGGCTGTGCCCCGTTGAATGGGGGTGATCGCGGACGTCAGCAGGCCTTTGCGCCCCTGAGATTCGTGGATCGTCGCGACACCGAACCGCCCCAGCTCATCGACCAATGCCTGCTCGGCCCTGGCAATGTTGCGCACGACGATGCCGGTTTTTCCGATCAGCTCACTCATGCCAGATTCTCCGTGACGCGCGGGAAGATGCTCTGGTAGCCCTCGCCGTAAATGATGTCGCGGCTGGAGGTGATACCCACATTGCGTTTGGCCTGCACACCGCGCTGCAGAGCGACGCGCGTGTAGTACTCCCACAAGTGTTCCTGACCGGCCATGCACTGGATGGCCGCGTACTTCTTGTCCCAGACCGAGGTGATGTCCAGCAACACATCGGGGCGCCACTCGCACTGCTCGGGCTGATGCGGCTCAAAGCTGTAGACCGGTGGCGCCCCGACAATTTTCTCTCCCGGCTTGTAGCCTTCGGCCTGGGCGATGATGCGTGCCTCTTGCGTCAGGTTCATGGCCAACGGGTGATCGTAGTTGTAAGGGTCTTTCACCGAGTGGCTGAGGACGAACTCGGGCTGGACGCGACGAAACACATCCGCCAGACGAAACAGGGTTTCCTTGTCGGCACGCATCGGGTAGTCGCCGATGTCGAAGAATTCGACGCTGGCCCCCAGAATATCGGCAGCTGCCTGGGCTTCTTCACGCCGTGCGGCTTTGACTTTGTCTTCGCTCATCTCGCCCTTGCGCCACAGCTTGGCGGACTCGCCGCGTTCGCCGAAAGACAGGCAAACGATGTGCACGGCATAACCCTGTTGCGCATGCAGCGCAATGGCGCCGCCCGCGCGCCAGACGAAATCGGCAGAGTGGGCGCTGACGACCAGCGCGTTTTTCGGTGACTCGATCATTGCGGATTCTCCTCCTGCGTTTCGAACGAGGATCGCACCGCGACCCGCACCAGGAGTAATGCGTTGAGCTGTTTGAGGTATGCGTTTTTTTTATTGCCATCCCGGCAGGCCAGCGGCATAGTCCCGCTCAAGTGCCCCTTTGCAGAGCCCGTGCCCCATGGAAACCACTGAACTGCCCAGCCTGATGCACGTGCGAGCCTTCGTCCGGGTGGCCGATCACGGCAGTGTTTCCAAAGCCTCGGTGGCACTGTTTCGCGCTCAGTCCGTGGTGACCCGTTCGATTACCGAGCTCGAGGCACGGCTCGATGTACCGCTGTTCGAACGCCACGCCAACGGCATGCGCCTGACCGACTTCGGCGAGCGCTTGTTGCCTCGGGCTCGACGTGTGCTGGCTGAGCTGGACAGCGTGCCGCGGCTGCTGGGTGGCGGCGATAAACGTCCGGTCGAACCGCTTTACCTGTTCCAGGCCCGGCGCCTGCAGGTGTTCGTCAAACTCTGCGAAACCCACCACATGCAGACCGTCGCCAGCCTGCTCGGCCTCAGCCAGCCGGCCATCAGTTCGACGATCAAGGTGATGGAAAGCGGTTGCGGCCAGCCGTTGTTCGAACGCACGCCTCGCGGCTTGCAACCGACCCGTGCCAGCCATGAAATCCTTTTTCCGATCCGCCGGGCGCTGAACGAATTACGCCACATCGAGACCGACATCACCGCACTGCGCGGGACCTTGCAAGGCGTGGTGCAGGTCGGCGCCCTGCCCTTGGGCCGCACCCGAATACTGCCCGAAGCCATTGTGCGCATGATGGCCGAACACCCGGGCATTCAGGTGATCACCAACGAAAGTCCGTTTGATTTACTGGCGACAGAACTGCGTGCCGGCGATGTCGATTTCGTGTTCGGTGCCTTGCGCCCGGAGGCCTACGCCAGCGACTTGATTGGCGAATCACTGCTCACGGAAGACATGGTGGTGTTGGCGCGTCGCGGTCACCCGCTCGATTCGCAAGTTGTAGCGCACGATGAACTGAGCGCCGCCCGGTGGGTACTGCCTCGCGCTGGCTCACCCGCCCGGCAGATGCTCGAAGAATGCTTCATCCGGTTCGGCATTGCGCCGCCCCGGCCTGTAGTGGAAAGCGGCGATATGGCGATCATCCGCGGCCTGTTGTTGCGCTCGGACATGCTCGCGGCCGTGTCCGCCCATCAACTGGAACAGGAGATCGCCTCGGGCGAGCTGTGCATTTTGCCCCTGGAACTGAACCAGACCACCCGGGCTATCGGTTTGACTTATCGCAACGGCTGCCTGCACTCCCCGGTAGCCCTGGCCTTGATGAACATGATTCGCCGGGTGATCCGCGAACAGGCGACGAACGCGACGCTCAACCCCGACGCGGGAATAAGGTAGCGGCTTCAAAAAAGATCGCAGCCTGCGGCAGCTCCTACAGATACTCACATTTCCCTGTAGGAACTGCCGCAAGCTGCGATCTTTTGATGTTAGAGCAGACTGATCGGATAGCTGACGATCATCCGGTTCTCATCAAACTCATTGGTGCTGAAGCTCTTGCGAATGCTCGAATTGCGCCATTTGACGTTGAGGTTTTTCAGCGGCCCGCTCTGCACGGTGTAGCCCAGTTCACTTTCGCGGCCCCACTCCTTACCGTCGGTGATGGTCCCGGTGTGCACGTTGTCGCCGCTGATGTAGCGGTTCATCAAGGTCAGGCCGGGCACGCCGAGGGCGACGAAGTTGTAGTCGTGGCGCAACTGCCAGGATTTTTCCCGGGCGTTGTCGTAGCTGTTGTTGTAGCTGTCGTTGGCGAGGGTGCCGCCGCTGGTGCCGTTGACCCGCATCCAGGCGTCATCACCGGTGAGTTTTTGCAGACCGACGTAGAACGTGCTGCCGCCATAACGAGCCGAGAGCAGCGCTGAAACGGTACGGTTGTCGAGGTCGCCGGCACGGGCACTGCCCTCTTCACTGCCCCAGAAATAGCCGAGGTTTGCGCCCAGCGTCCAGGCGCCCAGAGGCTGGCTGTGGACCAATTGCAGGTATTGCTGCTGATAGATGTCCTTGAGCTCGGCGTTCCACAGGCCGATCATCGTGCGCTTCTCATTGAAGCTGTATTCGCCGCCAACGAAGTTGAAGCGATCGGAGGTGAACGCGGTTTTGCCCTGCATGAACATGTCTTCCATGCTCGCATCGTTGCGTGGACTGTTCTGCCGGAACTGCCCACCGTATAAGGTCAGGCCGTCGATCTCCTGCGAGGTGAGCTGGCCACCACGAAAGGTTTGCGGCAATGAGCGACCGTCGTCGGAACGCAGGATCGGCAGCACCGGCATCCACTCCCCGACCTTCAATTCGGTCTTGCTGACCTTCATTTTCCCGGCCACCGCCAGGCGACCGAAATCATCGGCGGGACGGCCATCGTCATGGATCGGCAACAGCTGTGTTCCGCCGGTGCCCTTGCCACCATCGAGCTTGACCGAGTACAGCCCCAGCGCATCCACCCCAAAACCCACCGGGCCTTGGGTAAAACCGGAGCGGATGTCGAGAATGAAGTTCTGTGTCCACTCTTCGGCCTTGCTTTGCGGATAGGCCGGGTTGGTGAAGTTGCGGTTGATGTAGAAGTTGCGCAGGTTCAGGTTGGCGCTGGCATCTTCGATGAAACCAGCAGCCGACGCGTGCAGCGGCAATGCGCAGAACGCTGCCAGCGAACAGACGGCTCGATGATTGATGACGGTTTTCATTGTTATTGTTTTCCGGTTTTTGAGGTAAAGGAAATGCCCTGCGCCCGCGCTAACCGGGCACAGCAAGATCAGAAAAAAGGGATAGCGGCCCGGGACGAGCCGCCGCATTAACCGCTGATGATCAGCGCGGGCCTTTGCCCGCCACCGAGTAGAGCACCTGCTGGTTTCGGGTTTTCATGAAGTCCTCCAGGCTCTGTCCACGCATGGCGGCGTAGACCTGCAGGTTGGGAATGCCGAGCACCGCCGCGAGCTTCTCCAGCACAAAGAAGATCGCCCCGTAGTGGATCAGCCCGCGCCAGTCACGGCGACGCAACAGATCGCGCTCTTCATCGCTCAGGCCGCCTTCCTCGAACAACGCTTCCGGCGCTTCGAGAAAACGCTGGCGCCATTGCGGCTCGATCATCCGATGCAGGAACTTGTTCAGGCGATAACCCTTGGCGCTGCGTTCCAGAGTGAACGGGTACGTGCCCTCGAGTTTTTCGATACCGGCCAACTGGTGCTGCATGTGCTGCACGTGACGCGCGTTGACGTCGGCAGGTACTGCTCGGTCCTGATTTTCCAGCAACAGGGTTGCGATGCCGGTCATGGATGGCAGGTAGTAGTCCTGGTGCAGATTCTTCACCGTGGCCGACAACGCACCCCGCATGATCAGCCAGGTGATGACCTCCGAGCCTTCCATGCCGCCCAGGGTGGCGTACTCGGCGTGGGTCAACTCGGTCAGGCGCTGCGGATCGTTAATCAGCAAATCGATGAACTGCTCATCCCACTGCGGGTTGTTGAAACCGCACCGCTCGCCATGCACCTGATGGGACACACCGCCGGTGGCGACAATGGCCACCTTCAAGTCTTCGGGATAGCTCTCAATCGCGCGGCGCAGGGCATGGCCCAACTTATAGCAGCGCAATGCGCTGGGGATCGGGAACTGCAACACCCCCACTTGTAGCGGCACAATTTGCACCGGCCACTCCGGATCACAGGGCAACAGCGCCGACATCGGCGAGAAAAACCCGTGGTCCAGCGGCTTGTCGCGGAAGAAACTCATGTCGAACTCATCGGCCATCAGGCTTTGCCCAATGTGCCGCGACAGTGCGGCATGCCCGCCGACGGCAGGCAGCGAGCGTGGATTGCCGCCTTCGTCGGCGACCTCGTAACGCTCATCGACACCGAGGGAGAACGCGCCATAGTGGTCGAAGAAGAACGACGTCACATGGTCGTTGAAGATGTAGAACAGCACATCCGGCTGTTGCTCCTTCAACCACACTTTGATCGGTTCGAAGCCTTCGAAAATCGGCGCCCACGCCGCCTCGTTCTGCTTATCGTGATCGACAGCGAAGCCGATGGTAGGTGTATGGGAGACTGCGAGGCCACCGATGATGCGTGCCATGACGAATTCCTATGTTCGAAGTAAATTATTGCGCCAGCAAGGCCCGGTTGACCCGGCGCCGTGCATGACCGTTGGCCAGGATCGCCAGTGCGGCGATGAAGGCCGGCACGCTCAACAGGGCAAACAGAAACGGCAAGCCCAACCCGAGACTGAGCACCGCACCGCCGATGAGAGAACCAAAGATACCGCCGAAACGGCCAATGCCGAGCATCCAGCTCACACCCGTTGCACGGAAATCCGTCGGGTAGTAACCCGGGGCAAACGCGTTGAGGCCAGTCTGCGCGCCGCTCATGCAGAAACCGGCGGCGATCACGCCAACCGCCAGCAGGCTCGACTCCAGGCTGAACGCCCCCAGCAGCAGGATAAACACACCACCTAATGCGTAAGAGGTGGCGATCACGCCATTCGGATTGCGTCGGTCCATGATCCAGCCCACCACGATCGCCCCGACGGTCCCGCCGATCTGGAACAGACCGGTGATGGTCGCCGCACGCTCGATGGACAAACCACCTTCGCGCAACAGGGTCGGCATCCAGCCCATGGTCAGGTAGATCACCAGCAGGCCCATGAAATAGGTCAGCCACAGCGCCAGGGTGCCGGCCCGGTAGCGTTCGGTGAACAGCATGCGCACCGGCGCTTTGTGCTGGGTCTGGGGTTCGGCGAGGATGAAGTTCGTGGCTGCGGTGAATTGACCGCCGAGCTTGTTCAGTACTTTGGCGATCTGCGCGGCGGGTGCATTGCGCGCCGCCAGGAAACGAGCGGATTCAGGCAAGAACATCCAGAGGAACGGCAGCAGCACCATGGGCAGAATCCCGCCGGCCAGCAACACCGATTTCCAGCCATACAGTGGAATCAGCCAGGCCGCCAACAAACCACCCAGCCCCGATCCCATGTTGAACCCGGTGAACATAATGGTGATGAACAGCGAGCGATTGCGCTCCGGCAGGTACTCGGCCAGCAGCGTGGTGGTGTTGGGCATCGCCGCGCCCAAGGCCACACCGGTCAATAACCGCAAGGTCGCCAGCTCATAGGGGTTACGCGCAAACGCACACGCCAGGCTCAATACACTGAACCCGGTCACCGCCAGCAGCAGCACTTTCTTGCGCCCCACGCGATCGGCGTAAGGGCCGGCGGTCAGAGCGCCGATGGCGAGCCCGACCATCCCGGCGCTCATCACCGGGCCAAACGCTGCTTTGGACAGCCCCCACTCCTGAATCAGTGAAGGCGCGATAAAACCCATGACTGCCACATCCAGCCCATCGAATAGAACAATGAAGAAGCACAGGCTCATGATGAGCCACTGGTATCCGGCAACCGGTCGGTTGTCGATCCACGCCTTGATGTCGACCGTCTCGAGACTCATGTTTTCACCTTCTTATTTTTGTAGAGATACCGACCGGCCTGGAGATTGGAGCAGGCCAAGGGCTGCCCGGTTAGCCGAACGCTGGGCGTGACTTTAAGGCTGCAGCGGCCTGCACCGCCTCTGGGAAATCCTTAATCGGGTATCTGTTTTTCTTATCGCAGGGATTTGCAGCGTAATGCCAGGATGCCCAAAGGCTTAGCTTCAAGACCCGGGCCTTATGCCCAGGTGCGGATCATGGGGAAGCCCCATAAACAAAACCGATACCTGCTTAATGAGTTCACAGACGACGCTCGGCAAGTGCTGCCTTAAGGTCGACCCACTGCCCTGACGGCGGTAGCGGTAATTGACTCTCTGTCGCTGCAAATACTAATAAAACAAGGGTTTGAACATGACCACGCGTCCCGATGACACCCGCCTGTCCCGTCGTTCACTGCTCAAAAAAAGCTCCGTTGTGCTGACAGCCAGCGCCGCGCTTGGCCTGCCGATGCTGAGCCAGGCCTCACGCAACAGCCTGCAGAACGCAGACAATCAAGGCACAGACCAATTGCCCGGTACGGTTATGGACTCCCAACTGCTCAGCCTGTTTTCGCAACCCAAGATCGATTGCCATCATCACGTGATCGATCCTGCCCAATTCCCCTATCCCGCTGACTCCACCTACCAACCGGCAGGCCCGGAGGTCGGCCCTGCGGCGTATTACGAGCAGGTGATGCAGGCCTATGGAATTCAGCACTCAGTGATCGTGCAGCCGACCTCGGCGTATGGCTACGACAACAGTTGCCTCCTGGACACGCTGGCTCGCAACAAGGGCCGCCATAAAGGGGTGGTCGTGGTGCCGAACGACGTCAGCAGCGAGACACTTGCGCAGTACAAGACGCAGGGGGTGATCGGTGTGGCGCTCAATGCTGCGCTGCTCGGTCCCGAGCGCTTTCTGAAGATCGACGCCTTGATGGGACGCCTGGCCGAGCTGGACCTGTACGCCCAGGTTCAGGTGAAGGACGATCAGTTGCTTGCGTTGTTGCCGATGCTCAAGCGCACCAACCCTCGCGTGCTGATCGACCACTCTGGCCGGCCCGATGCCAGTGCCGGCTTGCAACAGCCAGCCTTCCAGGCCTTGCTGTCTCTGGCCGGCAACGGTCGCACCTACGTCAAACTTTCCGGGCTGTCGCAATATTCCAAACAAGGCTTCCCCTACGCCGATGCCAAGCCCTTTCAACTTGCACTGCTGCAGGCGTTCACTGCCGAAAACTGTATGTGGGGCACTGACTGGCCGTTCTTGCGCGCCCGTCAAAACATGGAGTTGGGCACCGTACTGACCAATTTCGGCGAGATATTCCCGAACGCCAGCGACCGCCAGCAGATTCTTTGGGAAACCCCGAAACGCCTGTTCGGCTTTACCGCCTGACGCACAATGGCGCAGATACGCGCATAGACAAGCAATTGCTCATGACAATCATTCATGAGCAAACCTCATGAACCCTTGCCGATTTACCCGTCTAGTGAAAAAACGTTAGCGCGCTTACTGTTTTCCCAGCGGTCCCGCACCTCGACGAGCTTTAGCGACGTGCAAGTCAACCACCAGCTCCAAGCTGGAAACCAACGCCGGGAGATAGAAATGCTCAAACGCACACTGGGAAACAGCTCACTTGAAGTCTCAGCCCTGGGCCTGGGATGCATGGGCCTGAGCCACGGCTACGGTCCGGCGACCGATACCCAACAAGCCATCTCATTGATTCGCTCTGCCGTTGACCGGGGCGTCACTTTCTTCGACACCGCCGAGGTTTACGGGCCTTACCTGAATGAGCAAGTGGTCGGTGAAGCTCTGGCGCCAGTGCGCGACCAGGTGGTGATTGCCACCAAATTCGGTTTTACCTTCGGTGATGACAACAAACAGCAGATCCTCAACAGCCGTCCGGAACACATTCGGGTTGCTGTCGAGGGCTCGTTGCGCAGGCTCAAAACAGATTTCATCGATCTGCTGTACCAGCATCGAGTCGATCCGGACGTGCCCATCGAAGAGGTCGCAGGGGTGGTGAAAGCGCTCATCCAGGAAGGCAAGGTCAAGCACTTCGGCCTTTCAGAAGCAGGCGTGCAAACCATCCGTCGCGCTCATGCCGTGCAGCCTGTTACAGCGCTGCAAAGTGAGTACTCGCTATGGTGGCGTGAGCCTGAGCAGGAGATTCTTCCGACGCTGCGGGAGTTGGGCATCGGCTTCGTTCCGTTCAGTCCGTTGGGCAAGGGCTTTCTCACGGGCGCTGTTGCGGCGGATGCCTCTTTCGGCAGTGATGACTTCCGCAGCATCGTTCCCCGTTTCAGCCAAACCGCGCTGCAAACCAATCAAAACCTGGTGGTTTTGATCCGCCAGATCGCCGCGCAGAAGGAAGCCACACCGGCACAGATCGCACTGGCCTGGTTGCTCGCGCAAGCGCCGTGGATCGTGCCGATTCCGGGGACAACCAAGCTGCATCGCCTGGAAGAAAACCTCGGCGGGGCCAACATTACGCTCGATGAGGTCGAACTCCAGTCCATCGATGCGGCACTGGCGCAGATTCGCATTGAAGGCGAGCGTTACCCCGAAGCCCTCAAGGCGCGGGTCGGACGATGAACCGCATGATCGCACCACTCGTTGCTTTATCCCTCATGGCCACAGAAGCCTGCGCCCAGGCTTCCGACGAAATTCGCGTCACCCACGCGGGTTCTCAGCCGTCGATCAAGGGCGCAACAGAAAACTTCACCGGATCGGTACGAGTTGATGGCCTGTTCAAAGGCGAGCTTCCGGCCCGCATCGGCGGCGGCACTGTGACCTTCGAGCCCGGTGCTCGCACGGCCTGGCATACCCACCCGTTGGGACAAACGCTGATCGTTACCGCAGGTGTCGGCTATGTGCAGCAGGAAGGCAAATATCGTCAGGAAATCCGTCCGGGGGACATCGTCTGGATTCCACCCCACACACGCCACTGGCATGGCGCTACGTCCAGCAACGGCATGAGCCACATCGCAATCGCCGAAGCCGAAGACGGCAAGACCGTCACCTGGGCAGAACACGTCTCGGATGCGCAGTACGAAGGTCAATCGAATGGGCAAGGTTTGTAAACAGGATGGAGCCCTTCACCATGACCACCGACACACCGATCGTACATCGCAAGACTGGCGCCCTCCCCGCGCTGATTACCCTGTGTCTGAGCCTTGGGGTGATGTCTTTCGTTACCGCTCAGAAAGCTGAGGCAGCGCAACCCATGACCAGCACACCTGTCACATCAGAAACCCTGTCGACCCGGCAACAGGCGATTCCACGGATCGCCGCGTTCATGGCAACCAGTGACATGCCCAAGCTCAACACCGCCTTGAATCAAGGTCTGAACGCCGGGCTGACGGTCAGTGAGAGCAAGGAAATCCTGGTGCAGCTCTATGCCTATGTCGGCTTCCCACGCAGCCTCAATGCCCTGAATGAATTGATGTCGGTGGTGCAAGCGCGCAAACAGCGCGGCATCCACGATGAGCCCGGACGTGAGCCCGGTCATGCGATCCCGACCGGCGAGGCATTGCTCGTGGCAGGCCTGGCCAATCAAACCAGAATTTCCGGTGGCCCGGTCAAGGGGCCGGTGTTCGAGTTTGCCCCGGTCATCAACCAGTTTCTGCAAACCCACCTGTTCGGCGACATCTTCGAACGCGACAACCTCGACTGGCAGAGTCGCGAACTGGCAACCGTCGGTGCGCTGGCGGCCACACCGGGTGTGGAGTCCCAGTTGCGTTCGCACATGCTGGCGAGCATGCGGGTGGGACTGAGCTCGGCACAGTTGCGTCAAGTCATCGCGTTGCTGGCTGAGCACGGCGACGAGCAGACGGCCAAGCGTGCAAACGCGGCGCTGACGCAAGCACTGGCGGCTTCGGGGAAAGGACGATGAAAACCACCAGACTCAGGCTGGATCATGCGTGCAAATCGCAGACTTGGTGTCGAGTTTCCTAAAAGAAAAGCATCTGGACTGACCAGAGCCCACAGCCACTTTTTTTCAACTGTCCCTCTTTTGATTGTTCAGGAGCTTCACGTGAAAAACATTTTTATGAAAGCCACGCTCATGTCGGCGCTGGTTGGCCTTTCTGCGGGCGAAGCCGGTGCTGCCGACTACAAAAAAAACCCGTTCACACTGGCTTACGACGGCGCCATTACCAAGAACGAGCCCGGCAAGGTCAACATCCATCCGGTCAGCTACAAGCTCAATGGCCTGGACATCGCCGCCAACGTTTACACGCCGGCCAACTACGATGCGAAGAAGGTCTACCCGACCGTCGTGGTTGCGCATCCGAACGGTGGCGTCAAAGAGCAAGTCGCCGGCCTGTACGCCCAGCGCCTGGCCGAACAGGGCTACATCACCATCACTGCCGACGCGGCCTATCAGGGCGCCAGCGGTGGTCAGCCGCGTAGCATCGACAAGCCTGCGTATCGCATCGAAGACATCCATGGCATGGCCGACTTCATCACCCAGTATGCCGGCGTTGATGGCACGCGCCTGGGGCTGCTCGGCATCTGCGGCGGTGGTGGTTACTCGCTGGCCGCGGCGCAAACCGACAAGCGCTTCAAGTCGCTGGCAACCGTCAGCATGTTCAACTCTGGTCGGGTGCGCCGCAACGGCTACAACGATTCGCAACTGGACTCGATTCAGCAACGCCTGCAACAGGCTTCCGCTGCGCGCGCCCAGGAAGCGGCCGGCGGTGCTGTGCTTTATTCGGGTGACGCCAACCTCACCGACGAGCAAATCGCCAAGCTGCCCTTCGAACTCTATCGCCAGGGTTACGAGTACTACTGGAAAACCCACGCGCACCCGAACTCAACGTTCAAGTACACCACCAGCAGCCTGCTGGACCTGATGCGTTTCGATTCGACCAACCAGATCGAGCTGATCAATCAGCCGTTGCTGATGATCGCGGGCAGCAAAGCCGACAGCCTGTACATGACCCAGGATGCGTTTCCCAAGGCCACGGGCACCAAGGATAAGGAAATGTTCATCATCGACGGCGCCACCCACATCGAAACCTACTGGGTGCCGCGTTATGTCGACGCGGCCATTGGCAAGCTGACGGAGTTCTACGCACTCACCCTTTGATGGACGCTTCGGGGGTCGCGTCTCCAGGCGGAACCTGCTTACATGGAATAATCACGCGTCTCCCATGAGAGGTTCTCATCAATGTCTCGCGCCAATCTCAACGATCTGCAAGCCTTCGTGGTCATTACCCGCGAAGGCAGCTTCACCCGCGCGGCGGCGCAGCTGGGTGTCTCGCAGTCCGCGCTGAGCCACACCATGCGCGCACTCGAAACCCGGCTTGGGGTTCGTCTACTGACCCGTACCACACGCAGCGTCTCGCCTACCGAAGCCGGCCAGCGGCTTTATCAATCCATGGCGCCGCGCTTTGACGAGATTGAACTGGAACTGGCGGCGGTCAGCGAGTTTCGTGACACCCCGGCAGGGAACGTGCGGATTCAAGCATCAGAACATGCCGCGAACAATATCTTGTGGCCCAAGTTGCTGAAGGTGCTGCCCGACTATCCGGACATCAAGGTCGAAATCACCGTCGACTACGCCCTCTCCGACATCGTTGCGCAGCGTTACGACGCTGGCGTGCGTCTGGGGGATCAGGTGGCCAAGGACATGATCGCCATTCCTATCGGGCCGTCTTTGCGCATCGCGGTCGTGGGCTCACCCGAGTATTTCAAACAGCGCCCAGTGCCGAAGGTGCCGGGGGATCTGGCCACACATAATTGCATCAACTTGCGCCTGCCCACCCATGGCAGCCTGATGCAATGGGATTTTGAAAAAGACGGTCACGAACTCAAGGCGCGCGTCGAAGGGCAATGGACGTTCAACAGCAGCGTGCCGATTCTGCGCGCCGCCGTCGCCGGATGCGGCCTGGGTTTCCTGCCCGAAGACATGGTTGCCAAGGAGCTGGCCGAGGGCAACCTGGTGCGGGTACTGGAAGACTGGTGCCAACCCTTCGCGGGCTACCATCTTTACTACCCCAATCGCCGCGAGCAATCGTCAGCGTTTGGTGTGGTGGTGGATGCGCTGCTCTATAAGCCCTGAGTCGCAATCATCCGGCTCTTTCCAAAGCGGAAAACAGGCTGACGAATTCCAGAGAAAGCTTGTGCCGCGGCGCCAGGTGAATCATGGGCATCGAGGCTTCATGGGACTCGCGCATTTTCACCGTGCTGCTCAAATAGTCCGGCAAAACGGGCAAGCCTTCGGCCACCAGCTCGTCGATCAGTAACTGATGCAAACTGGCTCGGGCGACGAACTGGTTGACCACCACGCCCTCCACGATCAACGACTCGTTATGGTCGGCTTGCAGCTCGGCCACCTGGGCGATGACGTTGTAGAGCGCTTGACGGGAAAAGCTGTCGCAGTCGAATGGAATCAACACGCGGTCGGCGGCGATGAGTGCGCTGAACGTATAGAAATTCAGCGACGGCGGCGTATCGATATAGATGCGCTCGTAGTCTTCGGACAGCTCTACCAACAGGCGCCGCAGTTTGTTGATTTTGAATTTGGACTCAAGCTTTGGCTGCAATTCGGCCAGCTCACGGCTGGCCGTGACCAGATGCAGATTGTCGTAGCGGGTATCGGTGATCGCCACCCGGTTCATTTTGCTGGCCGGGCCACTGGATAAGGTCTGCTTGAAGAAGTCGGCGATGCCCATGGGGATGTCGTCGCCCGTCAGCCCCGTCAGATAGTGGGTCGAGTTAGCCTGTGGATCGAGATCCACCAATAACGTCCTGTAGCCCTCGGCAGCGCTGACAGCCGCCAGATTGCAGGCGATGCTGGATTTGCCAACGCCTCCTTTTTGATTGAACACAACTCGACGCATGAGAGAGAGAACCTGAAAAAGACCTCTCGAATCATAGAAGTGAAACATTTCAGTAATATTTCTACACAACAAATTTGTTTCATTTTTAAGACAGCGACTGCCAGTCACGAGCGTGCCGTTGCGCCGGCCCGGACTGGAATGGCAAGGTTCCGGCAGGCATCACCAAAGTCTTTCGCGCGCGCACCAACACCGGCTTCGTGATTCCCCGCGTGTTCCAAAACGATACCGCCGCCGACCGCGACGCTATTCAGGCGTCGCTATCGGGGGTGGACATGTATCCGCTGTCGCAATACGACGGCAAGGTCAAACAGCGCGACTGGGCGAAACTGCCGAAATTCCCGGCGCAGGCCGCGGGCACTGGCGAAACCAAATGGGTGATGCCGGAGAGGTTCTTCGACGAATTGCCAGCGCTGCTCAACGACGCCAAACCGTTGCCGGGCGAAGAAGCCCGTTACGCGCAAATGACCGCCCTCGCCGCCATCGCGAAAGCCGATCCGCAGCTAAAGGCAGCTATGATCGATGAAGCGAAAAAAGCTGACAGCGAAGTGATCGACCCGCTGCTGCAGTTCCGCAACTACGGCCTGCAACTGCTTGATCACTGGAGCACCATCAGCAACGGTGCAGCGTTTGGCACCGACTACTTCAACCGTACCGCCGTGGCGCGCTCGAACATCTTCGTCAATCAACAGAAAGAGACCAAGTACTTCTATCAGGACCTGGACAAGTCCGGCACGCGCCTCAATGGGCAGAACGGCTACACCGTAACCTTCGCCAAGGGACAACTGCCGCCGGTGAAAGGCTTCTGGTCGCTGACGCTGTACAACGAACAGCACTTCTTTTCCCCCAATGACCTCAAGCGTTACTCCATCGGCACCAAGAACAAATCACTGCAAGCCAACGCCGATGGCTCGCTGACGATTTACGTGCAGAGCGAATCGCCGGGCAAGGACAAGGAAAGCAATTGGCTGCCGACGCCCAAAGGCGCCGATTTCTCGCTGTACATCCGCGCGTACTGGCCTGAGCCGGCTGCGCTGAACGGCCAATGGATGCCGCCCGCCGTCGTAAAAGCCAATTGACCGGAACAGGATGTTCGCGATGAACAGCTTTACAAAATCACTGACTGCAACGGGCCTGGCGATTTCGATCAGCCTCAGCGCCCAGGCTGCCACGCACTATGAACAGCTGGCCGATCTGCCGTTTGCCGGCGGCTACCCGACACTGGAGGGCGTGGCGCAACTGCAACACGAATTGCTGTTCCAGCGCGCCGTGCAGTCGTACATCTGGGCATTGCCGGCGTTGAACATGTACGCCATGAAGGAAGGCTCGGAAAAAGCCTTCGGCGCCGGTTACAACGTTCTGCCGATCTGGAAGGATCGCCTTAACGCCAAGACCCGCGTCACCACGCCCAACTCCGACGTGATTTATGCCATGGGTTACCTGGATCTCAAGCAGGACGGTCCGATGGTGATCGAAGTCCCACCGGGTTTGCAGGGCATTCTCGATGACTTCTTCCATCGGCCGATCTGCTCCGAAGGCCAGATCGAAGGGCGCCAGTGGTGCGGTGATGTCGGGCTGCCGGGGCCGGACAAAGGCAAGGGCGCCAAGTATCTGGTGTTGCCGCCGGACTACCAGGGTGAAGTACCGCCGGGCTACCTGACCTACCGCTCGCGCACATATGGCGTATTCGTTTTCTGGCGCGGCTTCTTCAAAGACCCGAAACAACTGGAAGCACCGGTCGCGGTCATGGAGCAGACGCGCATCTATCCACTGGGCAAACAGGCCACGGCCAAAGCGATGTCGTTTCCCAACGCCTCGCAAACGCCGGTCAACATGCTCTATCCCACCGACGGCAGCGCGTTCGACATGTTGTCGCGGTTCATCGACCACGAATACGTTGACCCGCAAGACATGGAAATGCGCGGCATGCTCGCCGCATTGGGTATCGTCAAAGGCAAACCGTTCAATCCGGAACCGGCCACCCGCGACCTGCTCGACAAGGCCGCGAAAACCGCGAGCAAGATCGGCCATGCCATTTCCTACACGCCACAAACCATTGTCACCAACGGCACCTGGTATCCGGATCGCAAGTGGCTGAACGTCTTCCCCGGCAATGCGACGTTCACCGCCGACACCTTCAATTACATCGACCCGCGCACCGGGTTCTTCACCAATGCCTACTCGGCCAGCCCGGGCATGGCGGTGAACATGGAAAACGTCGGCGCCAAGTACCCGGCCACGTTCGTCGATGCCAACGGCCAGTTCCTGTCCGGCAGCAACAGCTACTCGCTGAGCCTGCCCAAAGGCATTCCGGCAGCGCTGTTCTGGTCGGTGACCGCGTATGACTCGATCACCGCCTCAGGCCTGGACAACGGCCAGCCCTTCCCGTCGCTGAACACCATGGATAAACCCGTCGCCAACGCCGACGGCTCAATCGACGTGCACTTCGGCCCGAACTCACCGGGCGCCGGCAAAAACTGGATCAAAACCCTGCCGGGCGAAGGCTACTTCGTGATCCTGCGGTTGTATGGCCCGACCAAGGCGTTCTTCGACAAGGCGTGGAAACCCGGGGACTTGATGAAGCAATGACTTGGTTCAGGCCTACACGCTCACCCAGCTCAGTGACCGAAAGACGGCCATCCTTCTGGTTTCTGGCAAGCTGACGGCCTGCGTGGCTCGGCTTAGACCGAACAAGCCGCCCTTTCAACCAAGCGCTGTACCAACCTGATGAGATAACCATCGGGATCCTGGACGATGAATTCGCGCTGCCCTACTTCTACATGGTCAGCGCGATACCAGGTGTCCTCGCAGGCTCGATAGAGTGGAAATCCTGCATGACCAAGGTTTTGGATGATCGGGGCGACAGCTTCCACATCAATTTGCAGATTGATGCCTCTTCCATAAGGTTTCGCCAGTGGCGCAGTCAGCCATTGGCCAGCGTCCGGATCAACCTGCTCTAACATGACTTGAGCACCCGTCAAGTCAAGGTAGGCGAACCCATCTTCCGGGCGTTGATAGGCTACTTTGAACCCCAGGCAAGAAACCCAAAAAGCCAGGCTGCCATCGAGGTCACTGACCATTAACTCTGGAACCAGTTTGTTACGTTCAAACACGAGATGACTTCCATTTCAGCAGGGTGATGTTTCGAAGGTACGCGTTCATGATCCTATCAACTTGAAAGCCCAAAGTGCTCCCATGCCTGCCGCCAATGTCAGGACAGTATTTCGAGTCTTCCAGGCGACCCAGGCAGCAACAATAGCCGCCGGGATCTGCGGATTGCCGAGCACGAATTCACTGTGCCCATTGGGATACACCACGGCTGGGAGTACCAACGCCGCCAACACACTTGCCGGGACGTATTGCAGGGCTCGACTTAGCAGGCCGGGAATTCGCCATCGGCCATAAAGCTCGACAAACGAAAGACGCATCAAAAAGGTTCCCACGCCTACCGCCAGGAACATTCCCCACAAAGACAGATCGCTCATTGTGTCTCCCTCTCGGCGTCGTCAGAACTCACCGTATTCAAAGGGCTTTTACGCATGTTCTCGATCAATACTCCTGCAAACACTCCCCCTATTGAAGCCAACACCAATCCAAGGTTGTAGGGCATATTGACGGCCAACACCGCGATCATCCCGCCGACCGCTGCGGCCCCCAGGCTGGCCGCACTCCGTAGATTGGGAACGAGAAGCGCCAGAAAAGACAAGGGAATGGCAAAGCTCAGTGACCACGATTCGGGGATACTTGCCCCCAGAAAGACCCCGGCCAAGACCGATAGCTGCCACGCCAGCCACATGGCCACAGCAGTACCGGCATAAAAGAAATGCCCGAACCGATCGGGTCCTGCAGAGGAAAACCTCAGGCTGTAAAGCGCGAAAGACTGATCGGAAAGCAGGTAGGACATTGGCCATGTCCAGCGACGACGCAAGTGATGCAGGTGAGGTGCCAACGAAGCGCTGTACATGATAAAGCGCAAATTGATGATCAGGGCTGTGACCACAATCGCCACCGGCAAGACGCCGTTATGCAGCAGCTGGAGTGCAACCATCTGAGCAGATCCAGAGTAAAACAGCAGTGTCATGCCCATCGTCATGCCTGGCGACATCCCCATTTCGATGGCCATCACACCGGTAACCAACCCGAATGGAATCACTCCGGGTGTCAATGGAAGGAGCGTTCGAACGCCGTGCATAAATGCGTCCATTCCAGTTCGATACTGCATTTGGTTTCCTTATTGCTGTGCAGCCGGTACAGGCTCTGATGAAAATTCCATCGTAAGGCTATGCGGTCATTTGTTGCTGCCGTCCAGAGCGGACTGGGATTACCCAGTCCGCAAAGTACGATCAGCTTTGGCAGAACCGGATTCGGTTGCCGAATGGGTCATACACTTCCAGAACCTGTCCCCACCCCTGCTGAACAATATCCGGACGTCCGTACCCGTAACGTTTGCCCTGCAATTCGTCCCGAAGCAATTCGATGTTTTGCATTGGGACAAACACCGTCGATCCTGGGCTCGCATCGCCATGGTGTTCGGAAAGATGGAGCTGTAGACCGTTTCGGCTGATACCCAGGTACAGCGGCAGACCGGCTTCGAATCGGTGCTCGAATTCGACGCTGAAACCGAGAAAATCAAGATAGAACTCGCGCGCCTTGGTTTCGTCAAACATCCGTAAAATCGGAATGGCTTTGTCGAATGTAATCGCGGGTTGGGTATTTTCCTGGGGGAGCATCGCTGATGCCGTGTTCCAGTCCTTGTAGCCCAACTGATGCGCTACTGTTTCCAGCGCGGTGGAATGAGTCAGCGTTTGGTTGCGCGACTCCATCGAGGCACGCAGCCTCTTCGCCATTTGCTTGGCTTGCTCGATTGAGAACATCGTTTCTCCTGCGGTCGAGGCATTCTGGTGCTCGCGTTGCCAAACCTCGACTCTCAAGAGATGCGACAGGATTTGGGAAGAGAAGAAATACTTTCACCTTTCCTTCCGGAAGCGAGCGGCAGGCAGCATCAGCCTGCGCCGATGATACACAGCGGTACCTGCCGGCGAAAGCACCTCTATCCCGTCCGTTACCGGCCGGCGCTTTGGCCGCCGTCGACGTGCAGGATTTCTCCCGTGATGAACGCTGCCGAATCCAGGAACACGATAGCACTGGCGATTTCGCTCGGTTCCCCCATACGCCCTAGCGGATGGAGTGAAGCCAACAATTCGTAGTACGCCTCAGTGTGCATGGGCGTTTTGGTGACGCCCGGTGCAACGGCGTTGACGCGGATGCCTTGCTTTGCGTACTCAATCGCCAGCGAGCGGGTAACGGCGCTCAAGCCACCTTTGGTCAGCGCGGCCAATGCCGTATGTGCGCCGCTAATGCCGTTCTCTATGCTGCCGGTCACGGTAACCACATGGCCGCTCCCATGCTTTTCCATTTCGGCGATGGCCAGTTGGGTGATATGAAAAAAGCCAGACATGTTTACATTCATGACGGCGTTGTAGTCTTCAAGGGTGTGTTCGGTGAAAGGCTTGCCGATGTAGATGCCGGCGTTGTTCACCAGCGTGTCGATCCGGCCAAATCGCGCGACAGCTTCGTTAACAATTCGCTGCGCCGTCGCCGGATCACCGATATCGCCCACCACCGTCAGGATGTCGGGATCGTCTGACGGATTGATCTTTCGGGACGTCGCGACTATCCGGTAGTTGAGCGCCCGGAATGCCTTGACTACTTCAGCACCAATACCTTGTGACGCGCCGGTAACGATGACAACTTTTTGTGGTGCGCTCATGGTTCTTCTCCAAAACATGTACCTGCTTGGCTTGGACGCCGATCAAATCGTCGACGCTGTAGCGCTCGTTTGCGCTGCCAGCGGTCATGCGACCGACCTCGAAGCGATGTAGACCCACTGTCGAAGTGTGGCCATGGCGCAAGTTTAAAGACCCGGGCGTTGGCGTCTCTCGTGCGTTGGTAAGGGCTGTAGATACATATGTATGGGTGTCTTAATACTCAAATATGAACGGCGCTGTTCAGGCAGGCATTCGAGTAGACATTGATAGGCTGTGGCGTCAGTTGCTGTAAGTATTTGAAGCCCGCTTGCAACACTCGCTGTAACGCAGGCGGGCTTCCACCTACTCACCCTCAACCACCCTCACCCTGTGACAGTCAGTCGCTTGCAGCTTTCGACCCTTTGACGAGCGAACCTCAATCGGCATCAGTGGCTGGCCGGTCTGGTTGTCCAGCAGCACAGAACGTGTCTCGTGCGGTTTGAACAGGAAGCGCTCGCCCCACTGCCGCATGCTGACCACCACCGGAAAAATCTCCCGGCCTTTGTCCGTCAGGACGTACTCCTTGTAGGCGCTTCCATCTGACGCCGGCTGGATGTCGAACACTCCGACCTCGACCAACGTTTTCAGGCGCGACGCCAGAATGTTTTTGGCCACGCCCAGGCTCTTTTGAAATTCGCTGAACCGGCGAATGTCGTCGAAAGCGTCGCGGATGATCATCAGTGACCAACGATCGCCAATGGCCTCCAGTGTTCTGGCTACCGGGCATTCGTTGCTCTGCTGAGAGGTGTCTTCGTCCATCTTTTTGACCTTCTGGAATGTAGGAGCCGCGCAACACGGTTGCATTTTGAAACCGGATGCAGCAAGAATGATATTAGGTTTTAATTTGAAACCAGTTTAGCGCCACGGAGGCGTTCATGACAGCAGATACCAGCCACTCTTTTGCCAGACAATATGAGCAAGGCCTTTCGCCGACGCTCACGTTGTTGTTTTCCGTCACCTGTGCGCTTGCGGTTGCCAACGTTTACTTCGCGCAACCGTTACTCGATTCAATGGCGCAGAGCCTCGGCGTGGCGTCATCAATGATCGGGATGGTGGTAACTGCGACTCAGGTGGGTTACGCGTTGGGGCTGCTGTTCATTGTTCCATTGGGCGATTTGTTGAACCGTAAACGGCTGGTGCTGACGCAGGTCCTGCTGTCGGCGATGGCGCTCGCGGCGATCGGTGCAGCGCAACAGTGGCTGGCCCTGTTGAGCGCGATGATCGTGATGGGTGTATTGGCCGTGGTGGTGCAGGTGCTGGTGGCCTATACCGCCACGCTGGCAACGCCATCACAACGCGGACAAGCGGTGGGGACGGTCACCAGTGGCATCGTCCTGGGCATTCTGCTGGCGCGATTTACCTCTGGCGTGATTGCGGACCTCGCGGGCTGGCGCGCCGTTTACTTTGCGTCCTCGGGGCTGATGCTGACGCTTGCAGTGGTGCTGTGGAGAGCGGTGCCCGACATCGCACTGCCAAGGCATCAGGATTCTTATCTGGCGCTCATGGGGTCGCTCTTCAAACTGTTCATCAGCGAACCCACATTGCGTGTCAGGGGACTTTTAGCCCTACTGATTTTCGCTGCTTTTTCCGTGCTATGGACAGCCATGGTGTTGCCGTTGAGCGCCCCGCCGCTGTCGCTTTCGCACACGGCCATCGGCATGTTCGGCCTGGCCGGCGTTGCGGGTGCGTTGGCGGCCAGAAGAGCCGGTCGCTGGGCCGATCAAGGTTTGGGGCAATGGGTGACCGGCATTTCGCTGGGCCTCCTGACGCTGTCCTGGTTACCCATTTCGTTTGCCGAGACGTCCCTGATCGCGCTGGTTGGCGGAGTGATCTTGCTCGACTTCGCGGTGCAGGCCGTGCACGTCACCAACCAAAGCATCATTTTTACTGCACGCCCCGACGCCCAAAGCCGCATGGTCGGTGCCTACATGTGCTTCTACTCGGTCGGCAGTGCGCTGGGCGCCGTCGCCGCGACTCAGGTTTATGCTTTATGGGGCTGGATGGCCGTCAGCTTGTTGGGCGCCTTGATCAGCGTGAGTGCCTGGGTGCTGTGGTTTGTCACGGTCCAACGCACAACGGCCGATGAAGGATGATCTGCTTCGACATCACTTAGCCGATTCCCGCATCGCCCGCCGGACCTCAGCCTGGATGGCATACGCCGGCGCCTCCACGTCGTTGAAATTGTCTGTGTAGCGCTGGGCAAATCCATCGACACCCCATTCCTGATATTGCTGCACGTGCTTCAGTTCGTGAGCCCAGAGTGCGACGTTCTGTTCTGCGTCTTGAGCGTCGCGGAAAAGGATGATGTCGATCAGCGTCACGGCGCCGACATCGGGGTTTTGCAACATGGCCGTGGCGGCGCTGAATTGGCCATTGTCGCTGACTTTATAGAGCACGGCATCGAGGACGCTGGGGGCGTACCAGCGCAGCAATGGCTCGCGGATATTCTCCGGGATGGGTTGCGTGCCGGCGATGGCGGCCTCAGCGCGGGCCTGAGTCAGCCACGCTGCCAGGGCAGGTGTCGCCATCTGGTAGAGGCCCGCAGGCACACAGATGCAGATTTCCACGCACACTTGTTTTTCACCGACCGGGCAGACGTCGGACCGGGCTGGCACGGCCAGCGTCAGGCAAAGCACAAACAGTGCAATCAGGCGCGTTGTGATCGGCGGCATGGGGCGCTCCGGAGGCGGACTCAGCGATTAACCGCATCGCTTTAGAGTACTCCCGAACCTAACGTTCCCAGAGACTACAAGCTAAATGCCCGACTCTTGCGATTCGGGCATTGCTCTCACCATCCCGACCTGGCCCCGCTATGGCCCGGACCAGCAGATTCCCGATTTTCTTTCCGAATCAGAAACTCGCTTTCACCGAAACCATGAAGTTGCGCGGATCGCCGTAGTAGCTACCGAAAGTCTCGGTGCCGATGGTGGCGTAGTAGCGCTTGTCGAACAGGTTGTTGCCATTGAGCGCGACCGACCAGGTGTCATCGATGCGGTAGCCGATGCGGCCGTTCCAGATCGCATAACCTGACTGGGTGATTTTCTCTCCACTGGCGGGAGACACACGGAAGTTATCGCTTTGCGCATTGACGCCAGCACCGAGGGTGAACCGCTCAAGCGAACCACTCAACGCATAATCGCCCCACACACGCAGCATGTGTCGCGGCACATAGGTGTTGAATGCCGCGCCGTTGAGACTGTCGTCGATGTCATCGAGGGTCTTGGTCTGGGTGTAGGTGTAGCCCGCGAGCAATTGCAGACGCTCGATAACTTCACCGCTGACCTCGGCTTCGAAGCCCTGGGCGCGCACCTTGCCGGCATTCACGTAGCAATAGCCATCGGAGGACGGGCAGGACGAGTTGTAGTCCGTCTGCGCCTGGTCTTTCTGGATCGTGCGGAACAGGTTGAAAGAGCTGTTCAAGCGACCGTCGAACCAGGCCCCCTTGATCCCCAACTCATAACTCTGCCCTACCAGTGGCTTGAGCGCTGAGCCGTCTTCTGAACGGTAGTTACCCTGCGGGGTAAAGATGTCCGAGTAGCTGGCGTAGGCCGTCAGGTTTTCGTTCAAATCCAGCAGCACGCCGGCAAATGGCGTGACCTGCCCGGTCTCCGTGGTGCTGGAGTGTTCCGAAGTGCCGGTGTTGATGAAGTCATAATCGGTGTCGGAGCTGTACCAGCTCACTCGGCTACCCGCGACAACGGTCAGCGGGTCCGCCAGTTTCAAACGAAGGATCGAGTAGATACCCTTTTGTTTGGTCACCGAATTGACCGGCCCGCCGCGAGACGAATTGGCGATGAAGTAGCTGTCGTCCGGCTCGGGAATATGTTTGTCGGGGTTGAACACATTCTGCCGCTGCGGCAGAAACGCCACCGAGTAGAAGTCGTCTTTTTTCCCGCGACTGGCATTGGCGCCCACCACCAACTCATGCTGCTGACCGAACGCGTCAAACTTGCCATCCACGTAGGCATCCAGACCGTAATCGACCTGATCGTAGTCGTACATGCTGCCCAGCATGCCGGTGGTATTGATGCCTGGCGTGACCGCGCCGGACGCAAACGCGTATTTGATGTCTTGCGTGTTCTTTGTATAAACACTGGCGATTTTCAGCGTCCAGTCTTCGTTGATCTGATGTTTCAGGTCACTGAACACGGTGGTGCGTTTGCTGCGCCAGGTGTTCCAGGACGGATCGAGACAGGTCGAACGGCTGAGCTTCAAATCACTGCGGTCCCTGTAGCGCGGCAAGCCACCCCAGCACGGATTGGCGTCCACGTCTTCATAGGCAACGCCCAGCCCGAGTGTCGTGTCGGGGCTCACATCCACATCGAGTGCGCCGTAGTACACCTGGTCCTTGCGACTCGCGTCGTCGACAAAGTAGTGCCGAGTCTGCTCGGCGACAACAGCCCGGCCGCGGATCGTGCCGGCGTCATTCAGCGGGCCGCCGGTATCGACCTGCCCACGGTAGTTGTCCCAACTGCCACCCGACAGTGTGATCTCGGTGTGCGGGGTGGCCTGGCCGCGTTTGCGCACGAAGTTGACGCCACCGGCGGTGCCCCCCGAGCCTTTCATCATGCCCGCTGCGCCACGCAGGATTTCGACCCGGTCGTAATAGGCCATGTCGCCACTGAAGCTGTCGGCCTGAACGTACAGGTTGCCCATGTCCAGCGGCACACCGTCGTATTGATACTGGCCCGACATCCGGAAACCGCGCGAGTAAAAGTACTTGCCGCCCATGGTGGAGTCATAGACGGTGATGCCCGGCGTCTTCTCCATGACTTGATCGATGGTGTTGAGGTTTTGATCATCGAGCATCTTGCGGGTCATCACCGTGATCGATTGCGGTGTTTCCTTGAGGGAGTGCTCGCCCTTATCGATGGTCACCGCGCCCGTGGTGTAGGAGCCACTGTTCTCGGTTGTTGCGCCCAGCATCTGACCGTTGATGTTGGTGGCCCCCAGCTCCAGTGCCGAGCCGAATTTAGGTGCCGGGCGCAGAACATAAGTGCCGTTGGCCTGGGGCTCCGCTTGCAGGCCGCTGCCGCCAAGAATCTGCGCGAAACCTTCAAGGACCCCAAACGCGCCTTTGAGCCCTGGGGATTTCAAGCCTTCGGTCTGACGCGCATCGAATGAAATCGCCGCACCCGCGGCACTGGCGAAATGGCTGAGCACTTCGGTCAGGCTGCCCCCGGCAATGTCGAAGGTTTGCACCGCATCCTGCTGCTGCGCCGGCACTTGTGCCGCCAGTGTTGCTGTCGACCAGGCACCCGCCGTTGCCGCGACCATCAGGCCGACCTTCACTGCAGTCGCCAGACGACCCATCTTGTACACCCGAGACATGCTTACCCTCCCCCAAAAACACGATCAATAAAAACTCATTGAGGGATGAGCCGAACGATGGGTTTAAAAAGTGCAAATGCAGGAAAACTTTTTCAGCTCGCTGCGAAAGAAAACTTGCTCGCATTGCCAAAGTGTCTGTCGACGCCCACCTGCACACTCAACTCGGATCACCGCTCGACACGTTGACCCAATAGCGGCTGTAGCGTGTCACGCGCAGGGACAGGCCACTTTCCAGCGCCGCCAACGCCCTGTCCGTATTATCGATCGGGAACGCACCGGACACTTTCAGCTGGGAAATACGCGGATCACAGCGCAGCACACCGCTGCGATAACGCGAAATGTCGGCGAGCAGTTCGCCCAACGGGCGATCAATGGCGATGATGCTGCCCTGCTGCCAGGCCCCGACCGACGCATCGTTACGCCGTAGCGTCCCCACCGAGCGAGCGTTGAAGGCCATCGATTGTCCGGCCTCCAGGCGAACCATCGCGCCACCGCCAGCCGGGCGGACCTGAACGGCTTTCTCAAGCACCGCCACCTCGCCGCCCGGTGTCTGAGACCGGACGATGAAGCGTGTCCCCAACGCCAGCACTTCGCCGTGGCGCGTGAGCACCTTGAACGGGCGCTGCAACGGATCAGCAGCGGTCGTCACCAGAATCTCACCCGACAACAACTCCAGCACCCGTTGCTTGCCGTCGAATCGCAGGTTGACGGAAGTGTCGGTGTTGAGCAGCAACGAGCTGCCATCCGCCAACCGAAACTCGCGGCGCTCACCCACGTCAGTACGAAAATCGGCCACCAGGCTCTGGGAGATTTCACTGCGCCAGCCTAACCAGCCAATCGAACTGGCGGACGCCAACAACAGCACGCTGCGAACTACCTGACGCCGGGACAGATCAGCCCCACGCAACGCGGGCGAAGCCAGGGCACCGGGCACACTCGCCATCTGCTCGCCGACGGCGGCCATGCGTTGCCAGGCTTGAAGATGGTCAGGGTCAGCGACCAGCCAGTCGTTCCAGGCGGATCGGTCAGCGTCGGTCGCGACACCGGAATGAAGCCGGGCGTACCACTGGGCCGCGACGCTGATCGCCTTCAACTCGGCGGGTGAAAGGCTCATGCCAGTTGCATCTTGATCTGCATGAGACAGCAATGCTCCATGGCCTTGGCCATGTAGTTATTGACCGTGCGCGAGCTGATACCCAGCCGCTCGGCAATCTGCGGATACGTCAGCCCCTCGAACTGAGACAAGATGAACGCCTGCTTCACCTTGGCCCCCAACCCTTGCAGCATGCGGTCGATTTCCACCAGCGCCTGCAACAGGATCGCCTGCTCTTCCAGCGACGGTTGCTGCAACTCGGGCATGGCGGCCAAGGCTTCCAGATAGGCCTGTTCCAGTGATCGACGGCGGAACAGGTCGATCAGCAAGCCCTTGGCAATCATCGACAGGTAAGGTCGCGGCTCGCGAATCTCCAACGCATTGCGCGCCTTGATGACCCGCACGAAGGTGTCCTGCGTCAGGTCAGCCGCATCGAACGCATTACCCAAACGCCTGCGCAGCCAGCTATTGAGCCAACTGTGATGGTCGCAATACAGGTCATTGACGGCGCTGCGCAGGGATAAATCGTTGGCGGGCATGACGATGGAATAATTCGCGACTGATAATGACTCTTATTGTCATGTGTTCGCCGGATGTTTTGCAAGAGCCGGTTTGAGGTGGCGAGAATTCAAGCATGAGCCACTTCATTGCTGAAGAAATGAAGCAATGGGTGGCTCATCAACCTGATAGCTGACTCCAGTTTTCAGCGTGACCAAAATCCTTTGTGCGGTTCGCAAGCCTCGGCTTCCAGCATCGGTCCCAATACGCTGACTTTGCGTTGGCCCTTGGCAAATACTTCGCGACACGGCAACGAGAACGTCGGGTTCTCGGGATGATCTCCCGTCAGCCCCAGTAACGAGTGCTCCGACAAGGCATAAACCACTCGCCCGATCCCGGTCCAATACACCGCGCCGGCACACATGCAGCAGGGTTCGGCACTGGTGTACAGGGTGCACTGTTCCAGCTCCTGCGCAGACAAAAGCTTGGCAGCGGCAGCCACCGCGACCAGCTCGGCGTGCTGCGTAGGATCGCCCTCCGGCGGCATCGAATTGTTGCCCGCTTCGACAATCACCTTGCCGTTGCGGTCAGCCACTAACGCCGCGAACGGATGACGGCCGCGCTGTTTTGATGCCTGCGACAAGGCGATGGTCTGGCGCAGCAACGCCAGATCCAGATCGCTGACGCCGGCCGGTATGAGCTGAGTGAATTGATTCATGGGGTAACTCCTGGGCAGTGGAAAAACAAAAGATCATTCGACCTATTCAGTCGCTGAGACGCCGACGCTGTCGGTCGATTTTTTTTCATTGTTGAGCAGCACGTTGAGCAGAATGGCGGTGATCGCACCGAGAAAAATGCCGCTGTCCAGCACCAGTTTCAGCGTAGGGCCGACGTGCTCGAACAACGCAGGAAAAGACATCGGCAACACGCCGACACTGACCGACACCGCGACGATGATGCCGTTACGGGTGCCTTCGAACTGCACGCGCGACAGTTCCTGAATTCCTGCCACCGTGGTCATGCCGAACATCACGATCGCGCAACCACCGAGCACGGGAGTGGGCACCGCTGCGATCAATGCACCCAGTTTGGGGAA
The DNA here is from genome assembly GCF_019145495.1 of Pseudomonas azerbaijanoccidentalis. Lineage (GTDB taxonomy): Bacteria > Pseudomonadota > Gammaproteobacteria > Pseudomonadales > Pseudomonadaceae > Aquipseudomonas > Aquipseudomonas azerbaijanoccidentalis. Next base: position 125,052 of record NZ_JAHSTU010000005.1, read on the forward strand.
CAACCCCATCAGCACCATGATTGCCCCGGCAGCGGCCACGACGAAGCGACTCTTGACGTTCGAGAGCGCGATCAAACCGGTGTTCTGAGTGAAGGCGTTGTAGGGGAAACTGTTGAACAAGCCACCGAGCATGGTCGACAGGCCATCAGCACGGAACGCATTGCCCAGGGTTTGTTGGGTGGTTGGCTTGCCGGTCAATTTGCCGATGGCCAGGCAGTTGCCTGTGGTTTCCGCCATGATCACCAGCATCGCCAGGGTCATGATCAAAATCGGCACCAGCGAAAATTCCGGCGCACCGAACGCCATCGGAGCACTCAATTCAAACCACGCCGCTTCGCTCACTCGACTGAAATGGGTCATGCCACAGGCTGCGGCAATCAGGCTACCCACGAACAAACCGATCAGTACGCTGAGGTTGCCGATAAAGCCCTTGAATTTGGCGTAGATCACTAGCGTGACACTGACCGTGGCCAAGCCCAGCAGCAGATTGGCGGGGCTGCCGAAATCTGCCGCGTCAGGGTTGCCGCCGCCCAGCCAGATTGCGGCCGCCGGCATCAGCGAGATACCGATGATGGTGATCAGACTGCCAATCACCACTGGCGGAAAGAATCGCAACAGACGGCTGAATACCGGCGCCAGCGCAATAGTAATGAAGCCTGCGGCAATCACCGCTCCGAATATCTGACTGAGCCCAAACTCCTTGCCGATCATGATCATCGGCGCAAGGGCGATGAACGAGCAGCCTTGAATCAGCGGCAAGCGCGCACCAAATTTCCAAAACCCTATTGTCTGAATCAGCGTCGCCACGCCGGACGTCAGCAGGTTGGCGTTGATCAGCAAAATGATCTGCGCCGAGGACAACCCCATCGCACTGCCCAGAATCAGTGGCACAGCCACCGCCCCTGCGTACATCACCAGCACATGCTGCAAGCCGAAAGTGAACAGCTGGCGCAGGGGCAAAACCTCGTCCACCGGATGAATGCGTTGTGTATTCATGTCACAAGCTCCTGAAGGTGCGGCGTATGGTGTGATCGCGGACATTCCCAGGGGCATACCCTCGGATCGATTGACGCAGGGCCATATTCAAGCGCTTTTAGCGATGAAACAAATTAGCAACCATCGCTTTTTTCGATGGCGAACAAGCGGCACACTCAAGCACTCTTCTTGATATTCAAACCGCCACGTTCAACCAGGAGTTAACCGATTGCGCTTCTCACTCGATCAACTGCAGATGTTTGCCCAAGTGGTCAAAAGCGGTTCGTTCTCCGCCGCGGGACGTAAGTTGGGCAAGACGCAATCGACTATCAGCGCAGCGATCGCCAATCTCGAAACCGATTTGGGCGTTGATCTGTTCGACCGCACCAACCGCAGCCCTGCCCTCACCGCCAGCGGCCACAAACTGCTGATCCAGGCCGAAGCCGTGCTTGAGCGTTGCATGACCTTCGAGGCACACGCCGAATGCCTGTCGGATAACGTCGAACCCAGCCTGACCTTGGCCATTGAAACGCCCTACGGGCCGATCATGCCGGTGCTCAAGGCCTTCGAGCAGGCGTTTCCCTTCGTCGACCTGGTCATTCGCCATCCGGTGCACGGTGACGTCAGTGAACTGGTGAGCAGTGGAGAGGCGGAGCTTGGCGTGGCGTTTTCACAACCGGGCTATCCGAAGGAACTGGCGTTCCAGCAACTGGGCAAATTGATCATGCTGCACGTCTGCCATCCCGATCATCCGTTGGCACAACTCGACACCGTTACGTTCGAGGACCTGCACGTGCATCGACGCCTGGCATTCAGCGCGCACGCCAACAAACTGCCCAGCAGCGAATACCTGCGCTCGACCCAATTGTGGCAAGCGGAGAACTACCTGGCGTTGCTGGAAATGGTCCGCGCTGGACTCGGTTGGGCCACCCTGCCCCGGCAACTCATCCAGCGCGAGCTGGCCAGGGGCGAACTGGTAGAACTACCCCTCTCGGCCTACCCGCACACCGACTGGCAAATTGGCGTCGACCTTTTATGGGCGCGCCAACGGCCATTGGGCCAGGCTGGACGCTGGCTGAAGGAGAAACTGCAGGGCAACAAAGTGTTTGAATTGGATCGCAATGGGCAGATCACCACGTTGTGACAAATCTACTGCCGCTGCCTGACAAAGCTCACCTAAAGCACACAAAAAAGCCGATCAACTGATCGGCTTTTCTGAACGTCAGCCTTCACGCTGGCAACCCATGTTCGGGCTTCGGCTACAACACCTCGAACAATCCCGCCGCCCCCATACCGCCGCCCACGCACATCGTGATCACCACAAACTTCACCCCCCGCCGCTTTCCTTCCAGCAACGCGTGCCCAACCATTCGCGCACCGCTCATGCCATAGGGATGCCCAATGGAAATAGCGCCGCCGTTAACGTTCAGTTTCGCCGGATCGATCCCCAACTGTTCTGCGCAATACAGCACTTGGCAGGCGAAGGCTTCGTTCAATTCCCACAACCCGATATCGTCCACCTTCAACCCATGCTGACGGAGCAGCTTGGGCACTGCCAATACGGGGCCGATACCCATCTCTTCCGGTGCCAGCCCGGCGACTGCGATCCCTCGATACAGGCCCAATGGTGCAATGCCCGACCGCGCAGCCACGGCGCCCTCGAGTAAAACGCAGGCACTGGCGCCATCAGACAACTGACTGGCGTTGCCGGCCGTGACACTACCGCCTTCCACAATCGGCTTGAGCCCTTGCAGATCGGTGAGTAGCGTGGCCGGCCGGTTGCCTTCATCCTGGGAAAGCGTGACATCCTGATAGCTCACCGCCCCGCTCTCCTTGTCGACGACTCGCTTGCGTGTCGTGACCGGAACAATTTCGTCGGCGAACAAACCGGCTTCCTGCGCCGCCGCCGTGCGTAGCTGAGACTCAAGCGCATAGGCGTCCTGCGCTTCCCGACTGATGCCATACCGACGCGCAACGCGTTCGGCCGTTTGGAGCATCGGCATGTACGCATGCTCGCTCATGCGCAGCACGGTGGTATCGAACGCCTCGCTCGCCAACTGATTGTGCGCATTCTGCACCAGGCTGATCTGCTCTTGCCCGGCACCCACGGTCACCTGCATGCCATCGACGATGATCTGCTTGGCGGCGATGGCAATGGCCATCAGGCCCGATGCGCACTGACGATCGATCGTCTGCCCGCTCACCGACATCGGCAAGCCTGCCGCCAGGGCCGACAGACGCGCCGGGTTAATCGCCGCCGTGCCGCTTTGCATGGCCGTACCCAGCACCAGGTCTTCGATCTGTCCCGGCTCGATGCCTGCACGTTCCACTGCTGCGCGAATGGCAATCGCCGTCATGCTGGGCGTCTTGAGGTCATTGAATGCGCCACGCATGGCTTTGGCGATCGGCGTGCGAGCGGTGGAAACAATCACGGCGTCTTTCATGGTTCAAGGTCCTTGTTTGAAGAGGGCGGGCAGTCGCTGACCAGTTCACTCAGTGCCAGGCGCAACCGTTCGGGAATCGGCGCCGGGCGGCGTTGAAGACGGTCAACAAACACGTGCACGAAACGCCCGGTGGCACAGGCCAATGCCTGGCCTTCACGGAATACCGCAAGCTGATATTGCACGGAGCTGTTACCCAGTCTGCTGACCGCCAGCGCCACCTCGATGGGCTCCGGGAACGCAACCGGCGCGTGGTAATCGCAGCCTGAGCTCACCACCAGGCCGATCACCGGACCTACATGGATATCCAGCCCTCCATGCTCAATCAGCACGCTGTTCACGGCACTGTCGAAGAAACCGTAAAAGACGACATTGTTGACGTGTCCATACACGTCGTTGTCGTGCCATCGGGTGTTGATCGTTGTGAAGTGCCGATAGCAGGCACGCTGCCTGAGATCGGTCATCAGTACGCCGCTTCATAGATGGCCAACGCGTCGGCTTCGGTGAGTACACGCGGGTTGTTCACGAGCAGGCGCTGCTGTTGCATCGCGTCACTGGCCAGTTGGGCCAGACTTTCTTTGGGAACGCCAACAGCACGCAGCGTGATCGGTAAATCACAACGAGATCCCAATTGCGCCAACTCATGGACAAACTGATCGGCGCGAGACTGCTGATCACCTGCCTGCAGCCTTTCTCCCAGCAAAGGCTGCGCGAGTTCGGCGTAGTCCGCCATCGCTACCGGCAGGTTGAAGCGCAGCACATGAGGCAGTACCAGTGAATTCGCCAGCCCATGAGGGATGTGAAAGTGTCCGCCCAGCGGATACGCCAGCGCATGCACCGCCGCCACCGGCGCGTTGGCAAATGCCTGGCCGGCCAGACAGGCACCCAGCAACATCGCCTGGCGCGCGGCCAGGTGACTGCCGTTGTGCACGGCCTGGTCGAGGTTGGAGGCCAACAGCCGTAACGCTTCTCGCGCCAGGAGGCTGGACAGCGGATTGCGTTTGAGCTTGCTGGTGTAGGCCTCGATCGCATGCACCATGGCATCAATGCCCGTGGCCGCCGTTACGGCTGGCGGCAGGCCTAACGTGCAGACGGCGTCGAGTACGGCGAGATCCGGCAGCAACAATGGCGAGACGACGCCCATCTTGGTGGTGTCACCGGTGGTGACGATCGCGATCGGTGTCACCTCCGAGCCGGTACCGGCAGTCGTCGGCACCTGAATCAGCGGCAAACGCTGCCCCTTGGCCTTGTCAACGCCATACAACTCAGTGATCGGTTGGTCGCACTGCGGATGCGCCAGCAGCGCGACCAGTTTGGCCACGTCCATCGAGCTGCCGCCACCGAAGCCGACGATCAGGTCGGCGCCAATATGCCGTGCCCGTTCAACGGCGGCGAGCACACAGGCCTGACTCGGATCCGCCGTCACTTCACTGAAGATCGCCACGGCAACTTTGGCGAGGGTGAAACCCGGCAACACATCATCAAGCATACCCAGTCGAGCAATGCCCGGGTCGGTGACGATCAATACACGACGCGCGCCGCGTTCACTGCACAAATTGGCAAGGCGCTGCGCGGCGCCGGTTTCGCAGAGAATCTGCGCCGTAGTGGCAAAGCTGAAAGGCTGCATGACAGCGACTCCTTATTGTTGTAATACGCCTGCAATCAGCAACTGAAGTCGCTCGCTGGCATCGCCATCAAGCAATTCGCGCCACCCAACAAGGCCTCCCGGTGTGCGCTTGCACGGGGTAATACGCGTCGCCAGTAGAAGTCAGCGGTCTGCAGCTTGGCCTGATAAAAGGCGCTTTCGCCGGTCCCGTCAGTCAGGGTTTCACCCGCTCGAACCGCTGCCTGCAGCCAGAGCCCGGCGAGCAGGACGTAAGCCGAATACGCGAGGAAGTCCACAGAGACCGCGCCGATTTCCTGCGGGTCCCGCTGGCAGGCCTCGATGATGGTCTTGCCCAAAGCCCGCCATTCCTCAAGGCGCTGACTGACTGCGCCCGCCATTTCCTGCAGCCGGGGTTGATGACCAGCAGCCTCGACGTGCTGAGACAGCTCTTCGACCAGCGCGTGCAACTCGGCACCGCCATCACCCATCAGCTTGCGCCGGACCAAGTCCAGCGCCTGGATGCCATTGGTGCCTTCATAGAGCTGGGTGATGCGGCTGTCACGCATCAACTGTTCCATACCCCATTCGCGGATGTAGCCATGCCCGCCATACAGTTGCACGCCCAGGCTGGCGACCTCCTGGCCGACGTCGGTGAAGAACCCTTTGACGATCGGGATCAGTAGCGCAGCGCGGCGCATGGCTGCGCGACGGTCCTCGGGGTCTGGCGCACCGTGCTCGAGATCGAGTTGCCGAGCGGTGTAGGCGCCCAGCATCCGGCAGCCTTCGGTGAGGGATTTCTGCGTGAGCAGCATGCGCCGCACATCCGGATGGACAATGATCGGGTCGGCGACTTTATCCGGCGCTACGGCACCGGTCAGCGAACGCGATTGCAGACGCTCACGGGCGTAGGCCAGGCCACCCTGGAAAGCGGCTTCAGCGATCCCCAGTCCCTGCAAGCCGACCTGGAATCGCGCATCGTTCATCATGGTGAACATGCAGGACAGACCCTGATTCGGCTCGCCGACCAGCCAGCCCTGGGCACCGTCGAAATTCATGACGCAGGTCGACGCACCCTTGATGCCCATCTTGTGCTCCAGCGCGCCACAGCTGAGCTCGTTTCGCCGGCCATCGGTAAGGATTTTGGGTACCAGAAACAGGCTGATGCCTTTCACACCGGCCGGGGCATCGGGCAAGCGGGCCAGCACCAGATGAATGGTGTTGTCGGTCAGGTCCTGCTCGCCGCCGCTGATGAAAATCTTGTTGCCGGTGATGAGATAGCTGCCGTCGGCCTGAGGCTGCGCGCGGGTGCGCAGCAACGCCAGGTCCGTGCCGGCCTGCGGCTCGGTGAGGCACATGGTGCCGGTCCATTCGCCACTGACCATCTTGCCCAGCCAGGTTTGCCTGAGTGCTTCGCTGCCATGGCGATGCACGGCCAGGACCGCGCCTTCGGTCAACCCGGAATAGATCCGGAACGACAATGAGGCCGCCATTAACATCTCGTGGACACAGGCCGACGCCATTTGCGGCAAGCCTTGTCCCCCATAGGCCATCGGCCCGGTCATGCTCGCCCAACCGTTGTCGACGTATTGACGATAGGCCTCGCGAAAGCCATCCGGCGTGCTGACTTCAGTACCGAGCAACTGGCAGCCTTGTTCGTCGCTGTTGCGGTTGAGCGGGGCGATCACCTCTGCGGTGAAGCGCCCCGCTTCTTCCAGGATGCCGTCCAGGGTGTCGCGGTCCAGGTCCAGCCCCAAGTGCTGGCAGTGCCCGGTGACATCGAACATTTCATGCCATACGAAGCGCATATCGCGCAGCGGTGCCTGGTAGTTCATACGCGGCCCTCCACGACATCGGCAAAGCGCTTGCCGCTGGCCATCAATCGGGAGATCAGTCCGGCGGGATGCCAATGCTCGCCGAAAAGACCTTGCAGACGTTCCAGTCGAGCCAGCAGGGAATTCATGCCCTGCTCATCCGCCCAGCGCATCGGTCCTCCGGTTTCACTCGGAAAGCCATAACCGTTGAGCCAAACCTGATCGATGTCATGACTGCTGTCCGCGATGCCTTCTTCGAGGATCTTCGCGCCCTCGTTGACCAGTGCCAACAGGCAGCGATCGAGGATTTCCTGTGCGTCGATCTCGCGGCGGCGGTAGCCCAGCCCCTGAGACACCTTGAGCACCAACTCGTCGACCAACGGATCATGCTCGGCCCGGCGACTGCCGGGCGCATAACGGTAATAACCCTGGCCGGACTTCTGCCCCAGACGATTGAGTTCGCACAAGGCGTTGTCTATTTGCACCAGGGGGGCGTCCATGCCCTGCCCGGCCAGTTGACGGGCGCGCCACTCCAGGTCGATGCCGATCACGTCATACATGCGGAACGGACCCATGGCGAAACCAAATTGCTGCAGCACCTCATCCACCTGATGAGGCAGTGCGCCTTCCAGAAGTAATTTTCGCGCCTCGGCCACATAGCTGCGCAGCATGCGATTGCCGATGAAACCGGGGCAATTGCCTGCCACCACCGCTACTTTGCCGGTTCGCTGGGCGAGCCTGCGGGCCACTTCAAGCACTTGGCTGTCGGTGTCCTTGCCACGAACGATTTCCAACAGTTTCATGATGTGGGCAGGACTGAAGTAATGCAGACCCAACACCTGCCGTGAACGCCCGGTGACCGCCGCAATCGCGTCGATGTCCAGCGCCGAGGTGTTACTGGCCAGAATCGCCGTGGGCTTGAGCTGAGCATCCAGCGCGCGGAAGATTTCCTGCTTGAGCTCCAGACTTTCGTACACCGCTTCGATCACCAGGTCCGCCTCTGCCAGCGCCGCGTAATTTTGTACCGGGCGTACTCTCTGGAGATTGGCGTCAGCCTCCGCTTGCGTGATTCGCTCTTTGCCCACCTGCTGCGACCAGGTTTGCTCAAGCATCGCCAAGCCGGCGTCGAGTGTCGGGACATTGCTTTCCAGCCAAAGCACTGGCAACCCGGCGCTGGCCAGGCTGACGACAATGCCCCGGCCCATGGTGCCGGCGCCGATCACGGCGACCTGCCGGATATCAAAAGAGGTGCTCACACGCGGTGCTCCTGCATTGGGGAAAATAAACAGCCGTCACCCTAAGCAGGCCTCAAGTATTTTTGAAATTTCATTTTCATATGCCATATATTCTGAGCATGAATACATCAAACTTTGATCTGAACCTGCTGCGCGTATTCGACATGTTGCTGCGTGAGCAAAATGTCTCGCGCGCAGCGCAACGCCTGGCGTTGACCCAACCCACGGTGAGCAACGCCTTGGCACGCTTGCGCGACATGCTCGGCGACCCCCTGCTTGTGCGCGTCGGTCGGCGCATGTGCCCGACCCCTCGAGCGCTCGCGCTGGAAGGGCCTATTCGCGCCGCCTTGCAACAAATCGAGCAAACGCTGTCCACCGGTGACGCGTTCGATCCACAGCGCAGCCATCGCCAATTGAGATTTGCCCTGACCGACTTCGTTGAACAACTGTGCATGCCGTCCTTGCTGGCAAGCCTGCAGACGCAGGCGCCGAACCTGCGCATCGATGTTGCCCATCTGAGTGCCAGCTTTCCCGCTGAGGCGCTCGACAGAGGCGAACTGGACATGGTTTTGGGCCGTTTCGATCACGTACCGGCACGTTTCTCCCGCCAGCTCTGGCGCAGCGAAACACTGCGAGTGGCGGTGTGTCAGGACCATCCGCGACTGAGTGACGGCCTGGACCTGCAGCGTTTCCTGCAATTGCGCCACGTCTGGGTTCATGGTGGCCAGACCCGAGGCATGGTCGACCAATGGCTAGCGGAGCAGAACCTTGTGCGGCAGATCGTCTACACCACGCCGAATTACCTGCAAGCCGCACACTTGGTGGCCGCGACCGAACTCTGTGTCGTGTTGCCGACGCTACTGGCACAGCAATTCGCCCGGCTGCTGCCCCTGAAGCTGTATGAACTGCCGTTTGCGCTGCCGCCCTTCGATCTTGAGCTGGTACGACTGACGCATCGCCAACACGACCCGGCGCTGACCTGGCTCGAGGCGCAGGTCCTGGCGATTCAACCGGGTTGAGCCATTACCCAATGCGATGGCAGGCATGCCGCTCTGGTATTGGCTGCGACCCCAACCGCTCCCTACGATGGATCGCCCGAACAATAACAAGGACTGCTCCATGCGTTTTTCACAGCCTTTGCTCACCCTCGCCCTGCTGGTACCGCTGACGAGTCTCGCCGCCACGCCTGCCAAGGATGCGACGACCTTTACCCTGCAAAACAACCAGCAATGGCTGCAGCGACTGCCTTTCGCCGATCGTGGAGATTTCGAGGCCGCTGAGCGGGGCCTGATCGAGCGGTATGAGGGGGTCGTCAGTAATGCGGGGGGCAAAACAGTCTGGGACTTAAAGCAATACGCTTTTCTGAATCGTAAAGACGCGCCCGGAACCGTCAACCCGAGTCTGTGGCGCATCGCGCAGCTCAATACGCTTGCCGGCCTGTTCAAGGTCACCGAGGGTATCTATCAGATTCGTGGCATGGACCTGGCGAACATGACCATTGTCGAGGGCGATAACGGCCTCATCGTGCTCGACCCGCTGCTGGCGGTGGAAACCGCCAGAGCCGGCCTGGAACTGTACTTCAAACATCGTCCGCGCAAACCGGTGACTACGGTGATTTATACGCACCCGCACGTCGACCATTTCGGCGGGGTGCGCGGGGTGATCGACGAAGCGGACGTGAAGGCCGGCAAGGTTCAGGTCATCGCACCCCAAGGTTTTTTTGAACACGCCATCGGCGAGAATGTATTGGCCGGGCCGGCGATGAAACGGCGTGCCCAGTACATGTACGGAGCACCACTGCCGCGTGGTGAACGGGGCCAGGTCGACGCTGGGCTGGGCAAGGGCGTACCGGCAAACGCGACGGTCAGCCTGATCGCCCCCACCCGGGAAATCAGCAAGCCGCTGGAACGCCTGACCCTGGAGGGCATTGAAGTCGAATTCCAGCTAACGCCTGGCACCGAGGCGCCGGCAGAGATGAACATCTATTTCCCACGGTTCAAGGCGCTGTGCATGGCCGAAAACGCAACCCACGTTCAACACAACGTGCTGACCTTGCGCGGCGCGCTGGTTCGCGATCCGAAGATCTGGGCGCATTACCTTGACGAGTCCCTGGTGCGTTACGGCAATCAGGCCGAAGTGGTCTTTGCCCAGCATCACTGGCCGACCTGGGGTAGCGCGCAGATACGCGACTACCTGGCTGACCAGCGTGACATGTACGCATTCATCGACAGCCAGAGCCTGCGCCTGATCAATCAGGGCCAGACGCCAATGGAAATCGCAGAGACCCTGAGCTCATTGCCGCCACGCTTGGCCAGCAAGTGGTACAGCCGCGATTACTACGGCTCGTTGAGCCACAACGTGCGCGCCGTGTACCAGCGTTACATGGGTTTCTATGATGGCAACCCGGCGAACCTCAATCCGCTGCCGCCCCAAGCGGCTGGCAAGCGCTACGTGGCCGCCATGGGCGGGGCCGACCAGGTGCTGAGCCACGCGCGTACAGCCTTCGACGAAGGTGACTATCGCTGGGTGGCGCAACTGACCAATCATTTGGTATTTGCCGAGCCCGGCAACGCCGCTGCGCGCCAACTGCAGGCCGATGCACTGGAGCAACTGGGCTATCAGAGTGAGAACGCCACTTGGCGCAATGCCTACCTGAGCGGCGCCCAGGAACTGCGTGATGGCGTAGCCGCCGCCACTGGCAGCGGCGGCAATACCGATGACATGGTGCGGGCGCTGACACCGACGATGTTTTTCGATTATCTGGGCGTTCGAATCGATGCACTGAAAGCGGCCGACAACGACCTGACCATCAACTGGCGTTTCACCGATCTGAACGAGGATTACGCTTTGACCCTGCGCAATGGCGTACTCACCCACCGCGATCTTGCACGACATGACCAGGCCGACGTGCAAATCAGCATGAAGAAATCGACGCTGGATCGCATCGCACTCAAGCAGACGGGCTTTTTGAAAGAAGCAACGCTGGGCGATATCACGATCGAAGGTGAACGGGTTAAATTCCTGCGCTTTATGGGTGGCCTGGAGGAAGCGGACGCGCGTTTCAATATCGTCACCCCTTGAGCACGCGTGGGCGGCGCGTCAGGCGCCGCTCACCAACCCGATGATGCCGATGAGCGCGAGTAAACACACCGACGCGCCTAACGCCAGGATCGCCCGCGAGGCTGGCACTGCCCGCTCCGACTGGAGCATCGCCAATCCCTGACGATAACGGCGGCCTTGCCTTGCAAGCAACATCAGCGCAACGACACCGCCCATCCCCACCGACATCAGGTCACCGGCCCGTCCCGCCAGAACCAGCACCACCAGCAACGCCAACAACGTCCTTCGCCATGCCAACTCGGTGCGCTCCGCCTGCAGCCCCGGATCACCCATGCCAACGGGGCCAAAGCACGCTGGTGATCAGCACGACCGCCGTTAAACATCCCAATGCCAACAGCGGCGCGAGCGCCGGCAGAGGCAGCGGCTGGCGCTGACGCAGTGCTCGCTCCACCTTCAGCCAGCGCACGCATGCGCCGATGCTCACCAGCTGACTCAATACCATCAAACTGATCGCCATGACCATGCGTAGCCGAGGCTCGAAGACGTCACCGGCGAGCGCTTCGACGGCGATCCCTCCCCCCAGCAGCGCCAGTGAAGTGCGAATCCAGGCGAGAAAGGTGCGCTCATTGGCCAGAGTGAATCGCGGATCAGGCGACTCACCTGCGCCCAACAGGGTTTCCGTCAAGGTACGGCGCTTTTGCTGCATTCCCATCAGCGCACACCGAAGCTGCGCAATGCGCCCGGTGAAAAGTACGAAAGGCTGGTCGGCAAATTGAAGACGTAAGGTTTGCGCTGCTCATTGATCAAACCCGAAACGTGATAACGGCCGTTCTTCAAATCGTAGGTGACCTCCATGGCATTGACTGCGGCCTCACCGCCGGGGTGGTAAAAACTGTGCGCCCCGGACGTGCGCCACAACATTCCCCGTTGATCGTAAAGGTCAGCCTCGAGAATCGCCCAAGTGTCTTCGTCGATGTAGTAACGACGTTTGGCGTAAATGTGTTGGGCACCGGGTTTCAGGGTCGCCACGACCTCCCACACTCGGTGCAATTCGTAGCGGGTGGGTACCGGGTCGACATGCCCTGGGCGAATCAGCTCGCTGTAACGCAGGTGGGGTGAGGCCAGGCGATAGCTGTTATAGGGCACGTGCAGCAATTTCTTGCCTGCCAGGTGCCAGTCGTAACGATCCGGCGCGCCATTGAACATGTCACGACTGTCGGCCGTGCGCAGGCCCGCCGTCCCAGGCCCGGTCGTGTCATAGTCGATACCCGGAGCACGCCTGACCCGTCGCTGGCTGGAACTGTAGACCCAGGACAGTCGCGGCTCGGCGACCTGGTCGAGCGTTTCATGCACCACCATTGCGTCTCCGGCGAGCCTCGACGGCGCGGTCATGCGGTAAGTGAAGTAATAAAGAATATTGTCGCTCCCAGCGCCCGGCAGCCCCTCAGGGCGGGCGAACTCCTGACGGGCACTCATCAGGGTGAAGCGTCCGTTGCCCAATGGCGTGACGCTGTCAGAGACAAGGCTGTAACTGGCGTTGCGGTTGCGCGTCAGATGATTCCAGATGACCTCCAGGCCGTTGCGCGGAACAGGGAAAGCGATCGCCCCGCTAAAGCCGCGCAGACCATTGCCCTGATCCGCCAGTTGCGCGGACCGGGCGTTGCGAGCGGCCGATGCGGCAAGTGGCGCAGGGACGGCGACACTGCGATGGGTGGGATAGACCGGCAGTTTCATCGTCTCGGGAAAACGCTTGAGCAAAGCGATCTGCCCGGCCGACAGTTGGCTCTCATACTGCTTGTAATTGCGCGCGGTGATTTCGTACAGCGGTCGCTCGTCGGCGAAGGGGTCGACTGGCGTGCCGTTGCTTTCCAGCCGTTGCTGCGCGGCCGTGAGCCCGCCCTGCCAAGCCGGGATTCGACCGTCAGGGGAAGCAGCTCGCTGGGCGCCTATGGGCGTCAGGTCCGGGGGTAACTCGCCGGTGGCCAGCGCAGCCGTCGTCCAGGACATTCCCAGCAGCAGGCAGCAGGAAAAGGGGACCATCGACGGCCGAAAAAAACCTCGGGTGCGGGTTGTCATCACTCTTAACCTCTTATTGTGTTTATCAGAGAGTGAACAAATGTATGCCCCACCGAGTACGCGTTAATCGCATGACGGGGCGGGTGAAAGGATCAATCTTTATGGGTGTTCCGATAGCCTCTTCTTGAGTATCAATGGATACTAAGTAGGGCCTTGGGCCCCGACAAATAGCGTCTTCAGATAGTTGCCATATCAGTTCGGCATAGCCAGAGATTTGCCCATGACCTTGAAACAGCTGCGTTACTTGATCGCCATTGCAGAAGCAGGAAGTTTCTCCAATGCCGCACGCCGGGCGTTCATCGCCCAGCCTGCCCTGAGCCGCCAGATTGGTTTATTGGAAAGCGAACTGGACATGCAGTTACTGGCCCGCCAGCACGATGGCATTGAATTGACCGATGCCGGCCGACAGTTGTACGAAGTGGCTCGATCGGTGATTCAGAAGCTCGACTCGGTGAAGGACGAACTCAAATCGAGCCAGGGCAATCCGATGGGGCATGTGGCTATTTCCATCCCCGCGACAGCTTCGGCTCTGCTGCTACCCACCATCATCACGCAGGCCCAGGCCAAGTTTCCGGGGATCAAGCTAACGATTTGGGATGGCCTGAGTCGCGAAGGCGGTCAAGCGATCGAACTGGGCAAAGTGGATTTCGGCGTAGTGCCAAACGCTGAAGAACTGGAGCACGTCATTGCTGAACCGGTCTTCACCGAAGACCTGTTTTGGGTCGGCACACCTGCGCAAGAGGCTGACAACTCGCCCATTACTCTGGCTGAAGCCGCGGCGACCCGACTGGTGATGCCGCCGCGCGCCCTGCACCTGCGCCGGCGTATCGAGCAAGCGGCGATGGAAACCGGGGTGACGCTCGATTCAAGCTATGAACAACAGTCAGCTCCGGGCATTAGCAGCCTGGTGCGCGCCGGTTTGGCGGCGACCATCAGCAACTGGCCGCCGCTGACGGAACTGCTGGAACCGATATCGGCACGGCTGATCGTGGAGCCTCGGATTACCCGAACCATTTCCCTGGCTTATTCACAGCATAAGCCCCTGTCGTTTGCGGCAACGTGCATGCGCGATCTGGTGCGCGGTCTACTCATCGAAGCTGTGGTCGACGCCCGCTGGAAAGGCAGCTTGATCGAGCGCACGCCAGAGTAAGACTTGAGCCAGGTCCATGGCTGAGGGCGCTGCGCCTCAATTGCGCAGCGCCCGGCGGTGTCAACTGACCCGCGGCGCTGCGACCCCGACGACCTGATGCAGCCGCTCGCGGGTTTTCTGGGGATCCATCCGGAACAACCCGATCAGCCCCGCGACCACCAACACCGCGCCACAGACCAGGAACCCCTCCCCGTAACCGGCTGGGTGTTCGGCGCCCGCGCCCTGCACCAGTATTCCGGTGACCACTGGCGCCGACAAACCGGCCAGCGAGGCGATGCCGTTGCCAATCGCCAGGATCCCGGCGCGTTGGCTGCCTGGCGTGAACTCGGCGAGCATGGCCGGCCCCACCGAATACATCACCAGTGCCAGACCGCCGCTGAATGTCAGGCAGACGATCCGCTCAATGCTCGACAGCCCCGGCAGGAAAAGCGCGGCGCTCAGAAGACCACTGGCAATCAGGCAGAACGACACGAACGCACCTCGTGACCAGCGCGTCGCCATGCCGCCGCGCATCATGCGCTGCGATAACCAGGCCATGAACAGGCTCAGCGGCGTGGTGACCACGACGAACATCACAAATACTCGCCCGGTCATGATCGGATCGATACCCAGACCGTTCTCCAGATAGCTCGGCACCCAGGTCAGCGTCAGCGCCAACGACCAATTGGCAGCGAAATGACAGAGGTAATTACTCAGTACCGTACTGTCGGTGAGCAATCGTTTATAAGGCACGCGCGCTTCGTCCTGCGCCAGCTGGCCGGGGCGAATGCGATCAAGCGTGCCTTCCCGTCCCAGCAGCCACCACAGCACGCACCAGACCGCGCCAATTGCAGCGAGGACGATGAAGTTCATGCGCCATCCGTAATGCACACTGATCCACGGGATCATCGCGCCTGCGACCAGCAGGCCAAAGGCACTGCCGGTATGCAGCAGTGCGACTGGCAGGTTGCGACGGTCGTTGGGAAACCATTTGTACAAGGCGTGGGTGGCCACCGGTGACGCAGGCCCTTCGCCAATGCCCAGCAGCACACGACAGGCGACGATTGCCCACAAGGAGCTGACAAATAGCATCGGCAGTTGAATGAGCGCCCAGAACGCGCCCATGCCCAACAGCAGGGTGCGCGTGGGGCGGCGATTCGCCATGAAGCCGCCGATCACTGCGGAAATCGCAAAGAACCAGTGCAGTGCGCCACCTACCAGACCGAATTCGGTCGGTGACAGGCCAAGCTCTTTGGACATCGGCACGGCGACCAGGCCTATGACGACCTTGTCGAGGAAGTTGACCAGCATCAGCAGTGCCAGCAGTACCGCAACCATCCAGGCCGTGCCCAGACGTGCGGGGGTTTCAGTGTGAGTCATGGTTGTCTCTCGTTATTGTTCTTGTCAGAGCATCCGGCCATGAGCGGCCGGACGTGCGGCACGCCCTGCTAGCTCGGCATCAGGACACCCTTGGCAATGGTGTTGCGCTGAATTTCACTGGTTCCGGTGAGGATGCGCATCATACGGGTCGCGCGGAAAATCCACTCAACCGGATTGCCGCGCAGCAGCCCCGCTCCGCCATGAATCTGTACCGCGCGGTCTGCGATACGGAAAGCGGTCTCGGACACGAATAACTTGCACATGGGCGCCTGTGTACGGATATCCCCACCGGCATCATTCACCGCGGCTGTCGCATACACCATGCTGCGCGCAGCATGCAACTCGGTCGCCATGTCGGCAATCATGTGGTTGATCGACTGGAACATTGCGATCGGCTGGCCGAACTGCTTGCGCGTACGGGCGTAGTCGATCGACAGGTTCAGCGCCAAGCCTGCCAGGCCTAGCAAGGTCGGGCAATGCAGCAAGCGATTTAGGGTGATCCTCCCCATCGCCAGCTTGAATCCCTGCCCCTCTTCGCCAATGCGGTTGGCCACGGGTACCCGTACTTCGTCCAGGAAGATATCGCCATGGGCACCACCACCGGACATCACCGCATAGTCGCTCTCTATCCGCACGCCTGGCGCCTTCAGATCGATGAAGAACGCAGAAATCCCCTGGGCGCCGCCGCCGGGTCCGGTGACGGCAAGGAGCACCGCGATATCAGCATAGGGAGCACCCGAGATGAAACGCTTGCTACCGTTCAGCACATATTCTTCACCGTCGCGGCGGGCAATCGTCTTGATCGCCGTTGCATCGGAGCCGGCCTCGCTCTCGGTCAGCGCGAAGCACACGGCCTTCTCCGCACGGCACACAGGCTGCAGGAAAGTCTCGATTTGCCAAGGGCTGGCGACCTTGAACAGATGCCCGATGCGCGGCGGACCGGACAACTCACCGAGGATGTGCGGAGCCAGCATGGAACCGCTCAACACCGTGGCCTCCTTCACTGCACACAGGTCTGAAACGTTCAGCCCCGCACCTCCGATGGCCTCGGGCAGCATGATGTTGTAAAAACCCTGGTCGCAGGAACGCTGCCAGACCTGTTGCAGCACATCGCGAGGATGGGGCTCGGCCCAACTCAGACCTTCGCGCTGCTCAAGGGGCAGAATTTCGTCGCGAATGAAGCCACCGATGGCCTCGATGATTTGACTGGCTTTTTCACTTGGCTGATACATGGTGATCTCCTCGTCAGATGCGGCGGTCGCAGTTTTGCCAATAGGCATCGCGAATAAGACGGCGAACCACTTTGCCGTTGGGGTTCTTCGGTAGTTCGCTGACAAAATCCACAGCCCGGGGTTTCTTGAACCCGGCCAGTGTTTTTGCGCAGTGATCGATGACCTCGACCTCACTCAGTTCGGTGCCCGGCTTGAGTACGATGACGGCTCGCACCGCCTCGCCCCACTGCTCGTCCGGCACGCCGACGACTGCCGCCTCAAAGACTTGAGGCAAGTTGTAGAGCACCTGCTCGACTTCCGTCGGATAAATATTGAAGCCCCCGGAAATGATCATTTCCTTCTTGCGGTCGACGATGAACACATAACCCTGATCGTCGACCGTCGCCAGGTCGCCGCTCAGGTAGTAACCATCGCGCATGACCTCAGCGGTGAGCTCCGGCGCTCGCCAGTAGCCCTGCATGATGTCCGGGCCCTTGACCACGATCTCGCCGATTTCACCCGGCTTCACATCCTGGAAGTCCTCGTTGACCACGCGCAGGTCGGTCTCGAAATAACAGCGACCGCAGGAGGCGAGACGCCGATAGTCGCCGTTCTCGCACAGGTGGTCCTGCTCGGTCAGTACAGTGACCAGCGAACAGGTTTCGCCGGCGCCATATCCTTGTGCCAGGATCGGCCCGAACACTTCGATGGCGCGCTTGACCAGAGAGGGCGCCATCGGTGCAGCGCCGTACATGACCAGACGCAGGCTGCTGAGGTCGTAACGCTCCACGCCCGGGAAGTTCACCAATCGGTTGATCATCGCGGGCACCAGGAATAGCCGGGTGACACCTTCACGTTGAATGCTTTCGAGCAGCAGTTGATCGTCGTAGCGTTCCAGCAGGAAGTTGCAGGCACCGACCGCCAGCAACGGCATCAACTGCATGCCACTGGCATGGGTGATCGGGCCAACGTGGGCCATGACATCGCCCGGCGCGGCACGCCGGGTGGGGCTGGCGATGCTCTTGCGGATCAGCGCCTTGCGATTACCGACGCTGAGCATGGCGGCCTTCAGCACACCGGAGCTGCCGGAGGTGTAATGCAACACGGCCAGTGCATCGTCCGACGGATCGCAACTGACCGGCTCCTGATCGCCTTGGCGCAGCAGTGCCGAGTAGGCGACATCACCGCCCTCTTCTCCCAGCGACACTATCAGACGCAGCGCGGGGACCTGGGCCCGACGCGTGGTCAAGGCCTCGGCCAGTACCGGAGTGGTGATCAGCGCGACGCTGCAAGAGTCATTGAGGATCTGGATGACCTCTTCCAGTGACAGGCGCGCATTGACGGGCACCTTCACGAGTCCGGCCTTATAGAACGCGACTTCGGCCTCGACCAGTTCAACCCGGTTCTCGGCGAGGATGGCGACGTGCTCGCCCGTGGTGATTCCCCGGCCCAGTAACGCCGAGGCAAGCTGGTTTGTACGCTGCTCTAGCTGAGCGAAGGTCACTCGCGTGTTGCGATCAATGACGGCCATTCGCTCAGGCCAGTATTTGGCACTTCGACTGATTATTTTTCCAAGGTTCACTTTGTTGTTCTCGTCGACAGTTAAGACCGGGACGATCCTAAACAGCGGCGCAACGGCAAACGTAATATCAGTTGTTGATGCCTGGCATAGCGGTTTTAGCTGGCTCGACTTGCCGTCTCAAAACCCCGCGTCAGCCATGCCAAAGTGTTATGGCAACAATCCAAAGACGCTATTTGTGAGCGGATCCGCCGCCTACCTATTATCCCTCGCGACCGACAACGAACAAGCCAACGGCAGTCAATAGCCAGGATGTTCGCTCCGTTGTCCCATCCCCTCACTCTCTAATAAGCACAATAAGAGGTTAAGAGTGAACGCTATCTTTCCCGACCGGTTTCGGTCATCACTGCTATTGCTATCGTGCAGCCTTCTCGCTGCCCCCGTTGATGCCATGCAATTTGAACTGGGTGAGATTGAAGGCCAGTTTGATTCGGCCCTGGCATTAGGTGTCGGCGTCAGCACAGCCAATCCGGACAAGCTGCAGGTGGCGGCCGCCAACGGTAATGACGGGCGGCGTAATTATCGATCCGGGGACGTGTTCTCGACGATATTCAAAGGGACCCATGACCTGGAACTCAAACTCGACAACCTGGGCGTGTTTGTGCGCGGAACCTACTGGTACGACACCGCGCAGCGCGATCACAGCCAACGTTTCAAGGACATCGATGACAACAATCGCAAAACATCGGCAAAGACCGCTGGTTTCCAACTGCTCGATGCATTTGCCTATTACCTCTACGACATAAACGGTGAACCAGGCTCGGCACGGCTGGGTAAACAAGTGGTGAACTGGGGCGAGAGCATTTTTATCCAGGGCGGTTTGAACGTCGTAAACCCCTTTAACCAGGCCGCCCTGCGCCGCCCGGGTTCGGAGGTCAAGGATGCGCTGGTGCCGGTCAACTTGCTGTACGTGACACAGAACATCAACGAAGCATTGTCCTTTGACGCCTTCTATCAATTGGACTGGGAACAGACGCAACTGGACAACTGCGGCACATTCTTTTCGGCCAACGATTTCATACCCGAAGGTTGCGAGAGCCTCGACGTCGGCGGTCGACAGGTCAACCTCTCAACGGCAAATCGAGCCCTTGCGCCATTTGGCGTGGTCATGAACGAGGAAGGTGTACGCATCCCTCGAGCGGGCGATCAGGATGCTCGCAACAGCGGCCAGTGGGGCTTGTCCATTCGCTGGTACGTCGCGCCGCTGGATGCCGAGTTCGGTGTTTACGCCGCCAACTATCACAGCCGTTCGCCTTATCTGGGAACGGTCAGTAGCCCGTATTACAGCAATACCGGTTTCGCTCCCCAGCTATGCCGCAACCTTGGGGTGCCATCGGCCGGCTGCGGCGCCTTTCTGGCTTCCAGCTCAGGCCAGACCCTGGCAGGTGCATTGCGCATGGGCACTTCCCAGTATCTCGCGCAATACCCCGAGGATATCCGCCTGTACGGTGCGACATTTTCCACCACTCTGCGCACCGGCACGGCGCTTCAGGGCGAGCTGAGCTACCGGCCGAATATGCCCGTGCAACTCAATGGCACGGATGTGCTGCAGTCGCTGCTTAACGCCAACGGTCGCAGCCCTTTGTCCGAACCCGGGCAGCGACCCACGACCGACTCGACACTGTTCAATGGGTATCGGCGCAAGGAAGTCACCCAGGCACAGGTCTCGGCGATGCACTCTTTCGGCCAGGTCATGGGTGCGAACCAGGTGCTGTTGGTCGGTGAAGTCGGCGCCACCTATGTCGGCGGTCTGGAGGGGAACAACGGACCACGCTATGGCCGATCCGGCGCCTATAACAATGGCGAGCTGATCGACAACAGCGTCTGCCTGTCCATCTCGAACAGCCCTGAATATTGCAACGACGAAGGCTTCGTCACACCGTTCTCCTGGGGGTATCGGATGCGGGCGACCTGGAGTTATTCGGGCGTGATGCAGGGGTTGGACCTGCGACCCAACCTGTCTTGGTCGCATGACGTAAAGGGTTACTCGCCAGGCGACGGCTCGGCCTTCAACGAAGGTTCGCGCTCCGTCAGCCTCGGCCTGGACGCGACGTTCATGAGCAAGTATTCGATGAGCCTGTCTTACACCGATTACATCGATGGCACCTACGGTACGCGCGGCGATCGCGACTTCGTGTCGATCGGTGTGGGTGCCACCTTCTGAGCGTAAAGGATAACAACCATGCCTAAATGTCCCGCCCGGCCCGCATCTGGTAAGTCCACAGCCAATCTCGTACTGGGAGCCGCGCTTCTTCTCTGCAGCGCAACCTGTCCCGCCCTCGCCGCGAATGGCTCGGCTGCTAACGGCGTCATGCAAGGATTTCCCCCCACACCGGAGTTACGTGTGAACAAACTCAATGCCTTCCAACCGCCCTTCCTGCGCTGGTCAATACGTCACGCCCGTGAAGTGTCCGCGACGCGCAACATCGGTCGTGCTGCACACCCGCTGTCGTTGCTCGACGCTGCAATGCGCGATCTTGATCAAGTCACTTTCAAGGCCGGCGAGGAGGACCTGACGCTCGCCCGCTATCTGCAAGATACCTCGACCGACGGGCTGATCGTGCTCCAGCGCGGCAACGTGATCTTTGAGCGATACCTGGAAGGATTCGAACCCGGCCAGCCACACATCTGGGCGTCGATGACCAAATCGGTTACCGGCCTTTTGGCGGCGCAGTTCATCGCCGAAGGCAAGCTCGACCCGCAGGCGAAACTGGCCAGTTATGTCCCTGAGCTGAGCGGTACACCCTTCGGCGAGGCCACGGTGCAGGCCAACCTTGATATGCAGGTAGCCGTGGCATACCCCGAAGCGGTGCCACCTGACCTCGGCCTGTTCGCCGCGACCGGGTTGATCCCGCGTAACGCAACGATGCCCGGCGATATCTATGCCTTTCTGAAAATCGCGCAAATGGCCCCTGGTGAAGGCAGATTTTTTTACCAGAACGGTTCACCCGAGGCGCTGGCTTGGGCCATGCGGCGTATATCTGGATTGAATTGGGCGCAACTGGTCCAGCAACGCATCTGGTCGCGCTTCGCCCAGGAAGACGCCTATGTCCAGATCGACGAATTGGGCACCGAGATGGCCAGCGGCGGGATCAGCAGCAACCTTCGCGATACTGCGCGCTTCGCCGAACTGGTACGCCGGGAACTGGCCCAGAAGCCGAGCTCCGACAGCTTCAACCAGGCTGTGCGCAGTACCTTCCAGCCAGGCGACCCAACGATTTTCGCTCAAGGCAACCTCGCGCCAGGCCGGCCTGGTTATGCCTACCGCAACTATTGGTTTCAGCGTAATGATGGCGAAGGATCGGTGGAAGCCAGTGGTCGCTTTGGGCAAAAAATCTATATCAACCCGAAGCGCGAAGTAGTCATCGTAAAATTGTCCTCGACCGCCGATCAAGCCAGGCGTGCCACCAGCGCAGATGGCGAAGCAAAGGTTGCTGCCCGGATGATCGATTCACCGGTTACGTTCAATAACATGGTCAATGCAGTATTGGCGCAGTTGAGGGACTGAAATCCGGGTGATGGATTGGGGAGTGGCTTTTGACCGTTTTTGGCCGCCCGCAAGTGATGCCAGCCGCTCCACAGAACTCGCAATTCAATGCCTCGCAACCTTGTCATTTGCCAAGGCTTAAGGCAGGGTCGATACCACTGACATCTCTGCCAAAGGAGTCATCCCATGTCAAAGCTATACCCCAGTATCGATCCTGAGGGGCTGGTCGAGTACTCAGTGGTCTACACCGACCGCTCGCTCAACCACATGTCGCAGTCATTTCAAGCGGTGATGAAGAACATTTCCAGCACCCTGAAACAGGTCTACAACGCCCAGGCTGTGGCGGTGGTTCCGGGCAGCGGCACCTTCGGCATGGAAGCGGTGGCGCGGCAGTTTGCCACCGGCCAGCAATGCCTGGTGATACGCAACGGCTGGTTCAGTTATCGCTGGAGCCAGATCCTTGAAATGGGCAACATCCCGGCAGCCACCACGGTGCTCAAAGCCCGACCGGTCGAAACGGGTCGCCAGGCGGCCTACGCCCCGCCCCCTCTGGACGAAGTGCTGGCAGCCATTGCCGCGCAAAAGCCGCAGATTGTCTTCGCCCCCCACGTTGAAACCTCATCAGGGATTATCCTGCCCGACGATTACCTGCAGGCCGTCGGCGACGCCGTGCATGCGGTGGGTGGCTTGTTCGTGCTGGACTGCATCGCCTCAGGCACGCTTTGGGTTGATATGCACAAATGTGCCGTCGACCTGCTGATCAGCGCACCGCAGAAAGGCTGGAGCGCCTCGCCTTGCTGCGCCCTGGTGATGTTCAGTTCTTTGGCTCTTGAGCGCATCGAGCAGACGCAGAGCAGCAGCTTCGCCTGCGATCTGAAAAAGTGGCTGCAGATCATGCAGGCCTACGAACAGGGCGGACATGCCTACCATGCGACCATGCCCAGCGATTCCCTCGCGCGCTTTAATGAAGTGATGAAAGAGACGCAAGCCTACGGTTTCGACAAGGTCCGAGGTGAACAACAGGCGCTGGGCGATCGGGTGCGCGCCATGTTGACCGGCAAAGGCATCAAAAGCGTGGCCGCCGCCGGCTTTCAGGCCCCAGGCGTGGTGGTGAGCTACACCGAGGATGCCGACATCAAGAACGGCAAGAAATTTGCCGACCACGGCCTGCAGATCGCCGCCGGCGTGCCGTTGCAATGCGACGAGCCGGCCGACTTCCAGACCTTCCGTATCGGTCTGTTCGGCCTGGAAAAGCTGCGCAATATCGAGCGCACGGTCAGCACCCTCGAACAGGCACTGGACGAGGTGATGGTTAACTAAGCCCTTATCCTGGCGTCATCACTGTCGCTTTAAAACGCCACAGTGATGTCATCAGAAAGCAGGCGCATTAGTTGGAGGCGTTGCAATGACAACAGCCGATGTGAAATCCCGATTCGAAGCAAAGCTTCTTCGTCCGGCCAAGGCTGGGAACGATACGACGTGGGCGTTCGTGGTTCTGCCAAAAGACGCGAGCGAACCGCTTCCGAGGCGAGGAAGGACGACCGTTGAAGGCACAATCAATGGGCACCCTTTCCAGGCAACACTGGAGCCCGATGGTCAGCAAAGCCATTGGCTGCGGGTCAGTAGCGAGTTACTGGAAGCCGCAGGCGCGGCCGTTGGGGATATCGTTCCCATCGAACTGGCCCCTGTGAAAAAGGAACCCGAGCCTGACATCCCGGTAGACTTTGAAGAAGCACTGGCAGCCTCACCGGAAGCTCGTGAAATCTGGAACAAGACGACGACCATCGCACGCGTCGACTGGATTCACTGGATGACTTCAGCCAAGCAAGTTAAAACCCGCGCAAAACGAATAGGTGATGCCTGCGACATGCTTGCAGCCGGCAAAAAGCATGTTTGCTGTTTCGACCCGTCCGGTTACTACAGCAAGGCTTTCAGAGCGCCCGAGGCAGAAGATATTTGAATGGCCATGAGTACGCCTGGCAATGCGTTCGCCTCGTTTCCCGTGACAGGGATATCGATGAGCGACGAGGATTTTTTCTTCAAGTAATGCGAGGACTTCGCTTCAGTCGAGGCGCCCAATTGCTTAGGATGGCGCATGCCCTATCACATTATCTTGCTCGTACTTTTTGCAGCGCTCTTGCATGCCAGCTGGAATGCCGCATTGCGCGGTGGCGCCGACAGACTTTGGTCGATGACGATCATGTGCGTGGCGGTGGCCATCGCCAGCGTCGCAATCGCCTTGTTTTTGGAAGCTCCGGCCCAAACCAGCTGGTTCTACGCAGCGCTTTCAGCAGTGCTGCACGTTGGCTACAACTTGTTCCTGGTGCGCAGCTATAAGGTTGGAGACCTTGGGCAAACTTACCCTATATCTCGGGGCTCCTCGCCTATCCTGATTACCCTCGCGGCTTCGGTTTTTGCCGGAGAAACGGTTGGGCCCATCGCGATGATCGGCATTTTACTGGTGTCCGGCGGAATCATTTCGCTGGCCTTCAGAGGGCGCAAGCTTGCCGTTCCCAGTCTGCCTTACGCCCTGGGAACCGGTTGTTTCATTGCGGCTTACAGCGTGACGGATGGCATTGGCGTCCGCCTGTCCGGCGCGCCGATGGCCTACACGGTTTGGATGTGCGCCCTGTGGGGCATCCTGATGCCTCTGGTGTATATCGGCGTGCGCGACGCGAAGAGCTTATTTACCTTCCGACCCGGGTTCATGACGGCGTTCATCGGAGGGCTGATTTCACTCCTGGCCTATGGAATCGTCATCTACGCCATGTCCGCCGCGCCCATGGGAGCGGTGTCGGCATTGCGCGAAACCAGCGTGTTGTTCGCGGCAGTGATCGGATATTTGTTCTTGGGCGAAACACTGACTGTCCGAAAGATACTGGCATGCGTGGTAATTGCCATCGGCACGATCATGATTGGCTGACGGCAGGGGCGCAAAGCCGAGTCAACTATGGGGTCGGTTACTGCCCTTCGCGACAAGCAACGACCGGCCAAAAGCAGCCATTCTAATCCGGCGTCTGTACGATCGATTTACTTTGAAGTCCCCCCATTTTTTTAGCCAGTTAATCTAATTCGATCCGAATTACTCGAATTTTTTTTAATTCCTACTAGTTTTATTTGAGCCTGTCATTACCACTTTTGGTATAGCAAATTGCTACTAGAAGGAACTGGAAAATGAATCATGAGATACAGTCGAAGAGTCTCGCCCGCAATCAAGGCGAAGGGCGACCCTTCAAAGTAGCGGGAACCCTTTGCTCACTGGTTGCAGCCATTGCGCTGGCCACCCAAGCGGTTGCAGCCGATGCAGAAAAACCAAAACCAGCCTCGGAAGCGACCAAGGCCGCTAACAACGCATTGCTCCAGGAATTGCCGTTCAACGACAAGACGTCCTTTGAGCTAGCGCATAAAGGCTTCATTGCACCTCTGCCGTCGACGGTGATCAAGGGCGCGTCGGGCAACGTGATTTGGGACCCGGCGAAATATTCGTTTATCAAAGAAGGCGAAAAAGCACCGGACACCACCAACCCAAGCCTCTGGCGGCAGTCGCAGTTAATCAATATTTCCGGTCTGTTCGAGGTGACCGACGGTATCTATCAGGTTCGCAACTATGACCTGTCGAACATGACCATCGTCGAGGGTAAAGATGGGATCACCATTTTCGACCCGCTGATTTCCGCCGAAACCGCCAAGGCGGCACTCGATCTCTACTATCAGCATCGGCCGAAAAAGCCCGTTGTGGCGGTGATTTACACCCACAGTCACGTTGACCACTACGGTGGTGTGCGCGGTGTAATCAATGAAGAAGATGTGAAAGCCGGCAAGGTGAAGGTTTATGCCCCCCTTGGATTCATTGAGCATGCAGTAGCCGAAAACGTCATGGCTGGTACGGCCATGAGTCGTCGTGCCAGCTACATGTACGGCAACCTGCTGCCTCCCGCTCCGACCGGTCAGTTGGGTGCCGGCCTGGGCACCACGACCTCGGCGGGCACAGTAACGCTGATCCCACCGACCGATATCATCAAGACCACTGGCGAAACCCATGTCATTGACGGCCTGACCTACCAGTTCCTGTATGCGCCGGGCAGTGAAGCGCCGGCCGAAATGCTCTATTACATCAAGGAAAAGAAAGCGCTCAACACCGCCGAAGACTCCACCCACACCCTGCACAACACCTACTCGTTGCGCGGCGCGAAGATCCGCGAACCGTTGCCTTGGTCAAAATACCTCAACGAGGCGCTCAAGCTGTGGGGCGACGATGTCCAGGTGATGTATGCCATGCACCACTGGCCAGTCTGGGGCAACAAGGAGGTGCGCGAACAACTGTCCTCCCAGCGCGACATGTACCGCTACATCAACGATGAAACCCTGCGGATGATCAACAAGGGTTACACCATGGTCGAGATCGCCGAGCAGTTCAAACTGCCCAAGGAAATCGCCAACAAATTCTCCAACCGTGGCTATTACGGTTCGGTGAACCACAACGTCAAGGCCACCTACGTGTTGTACCTGGGCTGGTTTACCGGTAACCCGGCGCAGTTGAACGAGCTGCCACCCGAGGAAGGCGGCAAGCATTATGTGGAGATGATGGGGGGCGAAGAGGCTGTCCTGAAGAAAGCCAAGGAGTACTTCGACAAGGGCGAGTTCCGCTGGGTCGCCGAAGTAGTCAACCACGTGGTATTCGCCAACCCGAGCAACCAGGCGGCGAAAAACCTGCAGGCGGATGCCTTGGAGCAACTGGGTTACCAGGCCGAGAGCGGGCCATGGCGCAACTTCTATCTCACCGGCGCCAAGGAACTGCGCGAAGGCGTGATGAAGCTGCCGACACCCGACACTGCCAGCCCGGATACGGTGCGGGCCATGGATCTGGACTTGTTCTTTGACTTCCTGGCCATGCGTTTGAACGGGCCAAAAGCCGAGGGTAAACGTCTATCGCTCAACTTCGATTTCACCGACCTCAAGCAGAAGTACTCGGTAGAGATGGAGAATGGCGTGCTCAACCACACCGAAGGGGTTGAAGCAAAAGATGCCGATGCGAAGGTGACACTGACCCGCGACACGCTGAACAAGATCGTGTTGAAAGAGACGTCATTGAAAGATGCGCTGGCCTCGGGCGATATCAAGATCGACGGCGCGCAAGGCAAACTCGAGGAACTGGTGTCCTACATGGACAACTTCGATTTCTGGTTCAACATCGTGACGCCATAACGCGTCAATTTCAGCAGACGGCAACGTCAGAAGGCGTTGCCGTCATTCTTGATGCCGTCGAAGGTGTTTCGCTTCAAGCAATCACTCTGGAGCTTTTATGCAGATCAAACCGCTCGCAGCATGTGTATTGACCCTGGCACTCGCCGCTTGTGCCAGCCCTTATGTTGATCCTGACCACTACTCGGGGTTTCTCAAAGATTACAGCGCTCTCAAAGAGGAAAAGTCTCCGTCGGGCGAACCCGTCATGCGCTGGATCGACCAGGATGTGGACGCGAACCGCTACACCAGCGTTTTTGTCGAACATAGTCAGCTGTATCCACCACCACAACCAACCGAGAAAATCCCGCAAAGTGCCCTTAATGGCATTACGCAATTCTACGATGAAGCCTTGAAAAATGCCTTTGCCAGAGAGCTTCCCTTGGCTACCGGGCCTGGCCCGGGTGTGCTGGTCGTGCGTCCCGCCATTACGGCCGTCAGTGCCAAAACCAAAGGACTGCAACCCTACGAGATCATTCCGATTGCCTTGGTCGCCGCCGGAGTCAGTGCGGCGACCGGCATTCGCGACCAGGACACCACTCTCGCCACCGAAGCGGCATTTATCGATGGTGGTGACAATAAGGTAGTGGCCCAAGTGGTTCGCAAGGGCTCAGGGGCTGAACTGGCAAACTCCTCAGAAGTCGTGCAAGCCAAAGACTTCAGGGGAGTGCTCGATATCTGGGCGCAAGACATCGTCAAATCGTACAAAGAGCTTAAAACCAAGTAGTACCCTGAACATCCAACAGGATTGCCTTACGTAAGCTCACTGCGAGGCATGACACAGTCACGCTGAAACAAGCGCAGTCCTGTTGGTCGATTCCCCGTGGACTACCAGGCGTTTGACCTTTCCTTCGTGCCAGAGGGTCTCGTATCAGGAAGCGAAACTTTCCGCCGTACTGCTCAGGGGATCAATATGAAAGCTGTCCTGCACACGATAAAAGAAGAAGCCCTCAAGGCAATTCCGCCCACCCTTTTCTTTTTTATCATCCTGCACATAGTGGCCTTCATTCGTGCGCTGATGATCAAGGGCACAGGTATTTCGATGCCGGTGTCCGCATCGGTGCTGATAGCCTCCCTGGTGCTCGGCAAATCTGTATTGGTTGCGGACATGTTGCCCTTCATCAACCGATTTCCAGAAAAGCCTTTGATCTGGAACGTCACCTGGAAAACGCTCATGTATGCCTTGGTCGCGCTAGTCGTTCATTACCTGGAACGGCTGTACGAATACTGGAAGGAAGCACACAGCTTTCTGGATGCGAACACCCAGCTATGGACCTCCATGAACTGGCCGCAATTCTGGGCAGTGCAGATTTTGCTCATTACGTTGATTTTCATGTATTGCGTCATTTCGGAACTGTCACGCGCCATAGGAGCTGAGCGATTGAAAAAGATGTTCCTCGGTCCGCTTCCACCCTCTACACACTGAGGCCCGAAAAGAGCCGCGACCGTCCGCTTTGGGTTGAGTGCTGCCTCTCACGAAGGGTTGCAATCGGCCATTAGCAGCCATTTGTGACCGGCAGCGCTTTCATCAAACCTTTGGCACCGATGATTTCATGACCCTTTTCAAGTTGTAGCCGAGCACGGCCCGCGTACGCCGTAAATGCTCATGCGACTGCCTCTCTTGTTGTATTTCATACCCATACTTCGCACATCGAAATTTGAGCGACGCGTTAGCAATCAAAACAATTCGAAGGGCAGTGTCGTGACCAGCCGCATCTCGTCGTAGCTACCATCGACCTGACCTCCGGATGCGCGATGGTGATACCAAGTAGTACGCAAGCTACTGCCCTTCAAGACCCCTGATTGCAATACGTACCCGGCACTCAGTCCGCTCTCCCAATGGCGGGCGTCATCGAGCCCGCGCACCGCGTAACCGCGGTGCGCGCCATTGCGGTCACTGTCGTAGTGAGTGCCGTCGATATCCCACCCCCGTGCGTACCAGGCCGCGACCGTTAGCCCCGGCACGCCATACCTCGCCATGTTGAACGCGTACTTAACCATCGCCGCCTTTTCGTTGGGGCCGTTAAAATCGGAATAGAACTGCACTGGGTTGTAACTGCCCACCGTCTCTTGCGGGTAATCATAGAACTCGTTGCCGAACACCTGCTGGTAGCCCACGCTGAGTTGGTGCGGCCCATGGCTGAAGGTCTCGGCCAGGCTCGCGCTGCTGTTCTCAAGGTAACCGAGCTGCCGGGTGCCTTCATCACGAGTCCGGTAGAGGGCAATGCGGGTGCCCACGCCCCAGCTACCCAAGCTGCCGCTGTGGGCGAGCCCGGCGTACCAGCGATCCCAGACATCTTCGAAGCGGTTGAAATACAGGCTCGCGGTCATGCCGTGCCAAGGCAGGCTGTCCACACCGGCCAGGGCCATGCCGCCACCTGAATAGTCGCGATTGCCGTAGGTGCTGACGAAGCGCTGGGCATCGCTGCTTGTGCGCCCTACCACGCGCTCGAACCAGGCGGCCTGGATTGTCATGCCGGGCAGATCTGTGGTCACTAATTGGGCGCCATCAAACGTGGGCGGCAACGCACGGTTGTCCTTTGGCCTGAGCACCGGGGTATCAATGCTGAAGCGTCCGGCCTTGATCTGCGTCCCCGCTGCGCGCAGGCGCAAGTCGGCAACCCCCACATCGCTCCAGTCATCCACGGGCTCGCCATTGTTGCGCACCAGTACCCGGTCCCCGCCACCCGCCACCTGTGCCTTTCCGCGCTCCAGCACCGCGGCACCATAGAGCGAAACATCAACGCCCAAGCCGACAGCCCCTTGGGTCCACCCGCTACGCAGGTCCAGCATTGTCCCCTGCACCCAGCTTTTTCGCTGATCGACAGGATGCTTGGTATCGCCTTTGATCACACTAAACGTGCTATCTCTGCGCGCCCACTGCTGCGCGTAAAAATTGCGGAGCTTCAGCGTCAAACGCGAATCTTCGATAAACCCCGACTCACCTGCCACCACGGTCTGAATGCCAGACACGAACAAAACCAGGGATGAAACCAGCCCACGCCTTTTCATACATGCTCCTGCTGCACATACCGGAAATTGAAACTTCGGGGCAGAGCACAAGGTGTGCCTGTCAAGTACAGCTGGACGTCGTCGGACGTATTTTTGTTGTTATGACTGCGCAGTACACGGGTGGTGTGTTCTCTGAACACACCACGCTGCAGGATTGAAATATAAAGACTGAGCTGACCGCGCCAACCTTCTTATCGCCATCGCGATAACCTGTCGTTATCTCAGGAATCGACAGGTTTCTTTCGATAACCGCTGGCTATCTGGATAACCTTTTGTCATTGCGACGTCACCGTACTGCAACGTAATGTAGCGTTTCGCCTTAACTGCAGCCGGCAGGGAGCCATTTAATGAAGTTTCATCAGTTGCGTGCACTGGTTGCCGTTGCAGAGTCCGGCAGCATTCATGAAGCGGCGAAGGTGCTGCACATTTCCCAGCCCGCCCTGTCCAAGAGCGTCAAGGAACTGGAGGCCGATCTCGGCGTGCCGTTGCTGGTCCGCTCCAACCGCGGCATCACCATCACCGTCTACGGTGAGCGTCTACTGGGCCGGGCGCGGCTGATCCTCGGCGAAACCCGTCGCGCCCGTGACGACTTGGAATCGCTGCGTGGTTCACTCAATGGTCGGGTGGCCATCGGCGTCTCGCCGGTCACGCCAAGCAAAGCCTTCGTCCAGTGCATTCATCGATACCGGCGTCGGCACCCAGCGATCCAGTTGCAGATCAGCGAACTGCGCCCTGCCCATTTGCTGGCGGGCATGCGCGAGGGCACGCTCGACCTGGTGTTAACCAGCCAACCACCGCATCGCTCGATGGAAGGTTTCGAATGGCGCAAGCTCTATGATCAGGGGACCGTGCTGGCGGTTCGCCAAGGTCACCATCTGGCTGGGGCCAGGCGCCTCGAAGCACTCATGGACGAGGAGTGGCTGGTGCCAGACTCGCTTGACATTTCGCTGGCCGGGGCGATGTTCCGCAACAATGGGCTGCCGATGCCGCTGCGGGTCATCGAGTGCTCCTCGCTGATGCTCTATGCCGAAATGGCCATGACCCTCGGGGCCGTGAGTTTCTGGTCACAGCGCACGTTCGAAGTATCAATGCAGGCGCGAAACATGCAGGCACTCGAGCTTGTCGACCCCATCCCCAGCACCGATATTTCCCTGGTGTACCGGCCAAGCGCGCTGATGACGCCGCCCGCCCAAATCCTGGTCGACGACCTGCTCGACGCCTACCGCACCGCAACCGTTCGATAACCAACGGCTATCAGCATCACCAGAGGCAATTATCCAGAGCTAAATTGGCTTGGCATTCTCGGCGGAACGTCAACCGATACCTGGAAGTTGCAATGCAAACAACAGCAAAATTAGTCCCGGAGATTATCGAATTGCAGCCGGAGTTCGCTGCCCTGCGCCGTGAACTGCATCAACACCCGGAACTGGGTTTCGAAGAGCAGCGCACAAGTGAACAGGTGGCACGATTGCTGACGCTTTGGGGGTACGATGTTTGTCGTGGGCTGGGCGGTACCGGTGTGGTGGGTACACTGCGCAAGGGCACTTCGCCACGCAGTATTGGCATCCGCGCCGACATGGATGCTTTGCCGATCCACGAGGCCAGCGGCCTGCCCCACGCCAGCACCGTTGAGGGGAAAATGCATGCCTGCGGCCACGATGGCCACACCGCCACCTTGCTGTGCGCCGCCAAGTACCTGGCCGCAACCCGCCGTTTCGACGGTACCCTCAACCTGATTTTCCAGCCGGCCGAAGAACTGCTCGGCGGCGCACGCGCCATGCTGGAGGACGGCTTGTTGGAGCGTTTTCCGTGCGACAGCCTGTTCGCGCTGCACACCGCTCCGGGCCTGCCACTGGGCAATCTGCTGATCAGCGAGGGCCCGCTGACGGCATCTTCGGACCGGGTGACCATCACTCTACAAGGCAAGGGCGGCCACGGCGCGATGCCGCACAAGACCTGTGACCCGGTGGTTGCGGCCGCCGCGCTGGTGCTTTCGCTGCAGACCATCGTGTCGCGCAATGTCCCCGCCAGCGACGTCGCGGTGGTGACGGTTGGCGCTCTGCAAGCAGGCAGCGCCGCCAATGTCATCCCGGATGAAGCGCAACTACGCCTGAGCGTGCGTGCCAGCAACGCGGTCATCCGTGACTTGCTCGAAAAGCGTATCCGCCAGCTCACTGAGGGTATTGCAGCCGCTCACGGTGTGCGGGCAGAGATCCACTACGAGCGCCTGGTGCCGGTGCTGGTCAACGAAGTCGAGGCCACCCGCCGCATCGCCGCCGTAGCCGCCGATCTGATCGGCCATGAACGCATCCTCACCCGCGTGCCGGGCGGCTTCCTCGGCAGCGAGGATTTCGCCTGGATGCTCGAAGCCCGCCCAGGTTGCTATGTCGCATTGGGCAACGGTAACCAGGGAGTCCATGGCTGTTCCGTGCATAACCCCGGTTTCGACTTCAATGATCAGGCCATCGCCTATGGCGCCAGCCTATGGGCTCGGCTGGTGGAATCCGTCCTCGCCCGATAACTCACCAGACAAATAAGGACAACAGCCATGGCCAATGCTCGCCGCAACATCGTGCTGCTGCTGCTCATGTTCGTAATCATGCTCAGCATCATGGACAAAACCATCTTTGCTTTCGCCGGCCCGCAGATCATCGATGAACTTCATCTGAGCCCCTCGACCTTCGGCTTGATCGGCAGCGCTTTCTATTGTTTGTATTCGATCAGCGGCGTGCTGGTCGGCTTTCTCGCCAACCGCGTGCCCAGCCGCTGGATCCTGCTGGGCATGGCGCTGGTCTGGATGGCCTCGCAAGCCGTCACTGGCCTGAGCCAGACACTGGTTGGCCTGATCCTCGGTCGCCTGTTGCTGGGCGCCGGCACCGGTCCCGCGACAGCCATTACCCAACATGCCTGCTTCAAGTGGTTCGATGCCCGCAACCGGGTGGTGCCATCCACGTTGGTTCAAGTGTCGATAATGCTCGGTGCCTTGCTCGGCGGCATCAGCCTGCCACTGGCCGTGGACCACATCGGCTGGCGCGGCGCCTACCTTGCCTTGGGGGCGGCGAGCGTTGTGTGGATGATCGCCTGGTTGCTGTTCGGCGCCGAAGGGCAACAAGGCATGTCCGCACCGACGCAGCGTCCGGAGGAGACGCGCTACCGCAAACTGTTGCTGGACCGCACCTATGTGTGGGTTACCGTGGTCGGGTTTCTCGGCTACCTGCCCAATGCACTGGCCTATAGCTGGATTCCTGTCTACATGCAGAAAGGTCACGGCCTGACACCGCTACAAAACGGCTACCTTGCGCTCGGGGCCACCACCTTCGTGCTGCTGGTGAACGTGGCGGCATCTGTCCTGGCACGCTGGGCCGGCCGTCGCGGTGCCTCGCTGCAAACCACCATGATCCGAGTGCCGATGATTGCCGCGCTACTGGCCGGTGGCGCTTACCTGTTGCTGGCCTTGGAGCACGGTGATCGTACCCTCACCATCGCGATCTACTGTGTGGGTTGCGCTTTGGTCAACGTGGTGCCGACCTTCACCAACGCCGTGGTCGGGCACATTGCGCCACCGCAGAAGCGAGGTGCGATGCTGGCCATCCATATCGGCCTGGTCACCAGCGCAGGCATTCTGGCGCCCTGGATCGTCGGGCAGTTGATCGCCGCTCAGGGCGGCGATATAGCGCGGGGCTTCGAAACAGCCATCGCCGCCTTCGGCGTTGCCATCATGATCGCTGCCTGCCTTGCCCTGCGCTTCGTCCGCCTTGATCCGAAAGCTGCTGCTCCAGCGCCGTCGGCCGCGCACAATGGTGCGGAAACCGTGACGAGCTGAGTTGAGCGAAGAAAACTGATTCATCTACCCGTTGGCGATTGATGAAAACTCACCGCGCCGGCCCCCTGTAAGCCGGCGCTTGAGGACGTCACCATAGCGGTGCGTCGTACGTTGGTATAGCCAAATACTGCCGCCATGGCGAGGATCAGCGAGCACAGCTAGCCACTGCAACGGGATATCGCTGTATGTCTGAAGTGGCCCGTTAACGCCGATCATTGCGCGGCGCGTGGACAGCTTGGATATCTGCATCTACGCCAGTGGCGAATGCCTGCAACGTTACGGAAAACCTGCCAGCACTGACCGTTTCGGGTTGTGGATTCAACCGATCACGACAATCAGAAATCGGCCATTCGCCGTCACTCATAACGCGACGGGCAACATCAAACGCAAAAAAATCACCCACGCAGTACCCTACAACTGCCCAAACTCATCGCAATCAACAACAATAGACCCCACACCAAAAACGCAGAGCAGCCGATTGAATATCGATACCCGAATCAAATTCCGTCATCTGGTGTGTTTTCTCGAAGTGGCGCGCCAGGGCAGTCTGGCGCGTGCTTGCGACACATTGGCCATCAGCCAGCCGGCGCTTTCCAAAACGCTCAAAGAGCTGGAATCCCTGCTGCAAGCCACGCTGTTTGAACGCGGTAAAAAGGGTTCGACGCTGACCGAAGCCGGGGTGGCTTTTTTACGCTATGCAGGGCCGAGCGTGCAGTCGTTGCGCGAAGGGGTTAACAGCTTGCGCTCCGGGGCGCATGAACCGATTACTGTTCAGCTCGGGGCGCTGTCTACGGTCGAAAGCCTGTTGGTGCCTGAGGTGGTCGCTCGCCTGCACCAGCGACACCCGGCGTTGGTGGTCAGTGTTGTGACCGGGCCGAGTGCCTATTTGCTGTCCCGATTGCGGGTCGGCGAGCTGGATCTGGTGGTGGGCAGAATGACCGATAGCCCAGCGATTCTCGGGCTGGCGTTCGAACATCTCTACAGCGAATCCATGACCCTGGTGGTGCGGAACGGCCATCCCTTGCTCGCTGATCCACTGGGGCATAAAAACCTCGAAGACTATCCGCTGGTGCTGCCGTCGGCAGGAACGACGATCCGCAAATTCGCCGACAGCCTGTTTGTGCAGCACGGTATAACGCCCTCACGGCAACGCCTGGAAACCCTATCTGTGGCCCTGAGCCGACGTTACGTGCAATGCAGTCAAGCCGTCTGGGTTGCGCCTTTTGATGCGGTCAGACTGGATTTGAGGCAAGGTGATTTGGTGGAACTGGATCTGGGGATGCGTGAACCTGGCGGCTCAGTGGGGCTCTGCACCAACCCTGTGTTGCCCGTGACCACGGCGGCCCAGTGGTGCGTAGAGGCACTGCGCGAGGTCGGAGAGGAATATCGCGAGGGAACATATCCATAACCATTTGGATATGCATCAAGTCGGTTTTTTCAATTTTTGGTTGGGCGACACAAGCGGAAACTGGGTGTCACGTCGCTGCCAACGCAGCGCCCGCCTCCGTCCAACCATAAGAACAGGAAAAACGACATGTCTGATGCGCACGACAGCCGCTTCGTCATTCGTGACCGTAATTGGCATCCCAAAGCCCTGACGCCCGACTACAAGACCTCCATCCTGCGATCCCCACGTCAGGCCTTGGTCAGCATCCCCCAGTCTGTCTCGGAAAGCAGTGGCCCGGATTTTTCTCACCTGAAGATGGGCCAGTACGACAACGACTTGCTGCTGAACTTCAACCACGGCGGCCTGCCCGTCGGCGAACGCATCATCGTTGCCGGTCGTGTCTGTGATCAGTACGGCAAGCCCATTCCCCACACCCTGGTGGAGATGTGGCAGGCCAATGCCGGTGGCCGTTATCGGCATAAAAAAGACAGTTACCTGGCCCCTCTCGATCCGAATTTCGGCGGCGTCGGCCGTGCCTTGACGGACCGCGATGGCAACTACAGTTTCCGTACCGTCAAACCCGGTCCCTACCCATGGCGCAATGGTCCCAACGATTGGCGGCCGGCGCATATCCATGTGTCCATCAGTGGCCCGTCGATTGCCACGCGCTTGATTACCCAGTTGTATTTCGAAGGCGATCCGTTGATCCCCATGTGCCCGATCGTCAAGTCGATCGCCAATCAGGAAGCGGTGCAAAGCCTGATCGCCAAGCTTGATATGAGCATGGCCAATCCTATGGATTGCCTGGCGTATCGCTTTGATATCGTCCTGCGCGGTCAGCGCAAAACCCACTTCGAAAACCGCTGAGGAGGCCTGCACATGCCCGTTCAACTTCTGCCCGAAACGCCGTCGCAAACGGCCGGCCCCTATGTTCATATCGGACTGGCACTGGAGGCAGCCGGCAACGCACCACGTGAACAGGAGATCTGGAACCAGATGGCAAAACCTGGCGCGCCAGGTGAGCACATCCTATTGATGGGCCACGTTTATGACGGTAACGGCCACTTGATTCGCGATGCATTCCTGGAGTTCTGGCAGGCCAATCACGACGGTCTCTACGACAGTGGTTTCGATCTGGAAAAACCCTTCAACGGCTTCGGCCGTACCGCCACGACCGATGTTGGCGAATGGACGATCAATACCGTGAAGCCGGGCGTGGTGAAAAACGCCTCGGGCGTTCCCATGGCCGCGCACATCAACGTCTCGCTGTTTGCGCGGGGCATCAACATTCACCTGCAGACGCGACTGTATTTCGACGACGAACCCGAGGCGAATGCCGTGGATCCCGTGTTGAACCTGATCGAACAACCCCATCGGCGCGAAACTTTGGTAGCCAAGCGCTGCACCGTTGACGGCAAGTTGGCCTACCGTTTCGATATTCATGTTCAAGGCGAATCGGAAACCGTGTTCTTCGACTTCTAAGTGAGCGGGCCGGGTGTTGAGACTTTCGCGCTCAACACCCGGCCCTGCGTTTTCTCATGCCCGCTGCAAGACCGACTCGCCCGCTTTCGGCGGCAATCGCAGGTTGTCCAGCAGCGCAATCGCACCGATCGCCGCCACACACAGGAACGCCAGCTGAAAGTCCCCTGTCGCTGCTTGCCCGGCATTGCCATGGATGCTCATGGCCAGGCGCAACAGCAGCGCGCCCACGGCAACCCCCATCGCCATGCTCAGCTGGAAGAACATGCTGAACAGGGTTGAAGCATCGCTCATCTGCTCCTTGGGCACGTCCGCAAATCCCAATGTGTTGAAAGCGGTGAACTGCATCGAGCGGGACAAGCCACCGACAAACAGAATCAACAGGATAAGCGCCCTGCTCATCTGTTCATCGAGCAAGGCACAGGCCGCAATCGCCATAACGCCCAGGACGCCATTGACCATCAACACCGGGCGAAACCCCCAGCGCTGCATCACTGCCGTGGTGAACGGCTTCATGGCCAGGTTGCCTGCAAAGACTGCCAGCACCAACAGCCCCGCATCCAACGCGGAAAGACCGAAGGCTAGTTGAAACATCAGCGGCAGGAGAAACGGCAAGGCGCTGATAGCGATCCGAAAAATCGAGCCGCCGCACAGGCACACGCTGAAAGTACGGATGTCCAAAACACCCAGCGCCAGCAACGGCTGTGCATGCCGATGCATATGCCGCCACGCCAGGACACCGAGCATCAGGCCTGCACCACTGAGTAACAGTGCGTGGAGCAAATTGGCCTGGCCCTGCCCCAGCATCTCTACGCCAAACAGCAGCGCGGCACTGGCGCTGCCCGCCAGCAGGAAACCACTGAAATCGAAGGTTCGGGGAACGACGTTTTCCTTCTTGGGAATCAGGAAGAGCGCGGCCACCAATGCCAGCACACCCAACGGCAAATTGAGGTAGAAAATCCACGGCCAGGAAGCATGGGTGACGATGAAACCGCCCAAGGGCGGACCGAGCACCGGTGCCACCAGACCGGGCCAGGTAATAAAGGATATGGCCCGCACGAGGTCTTTCTTCTCGGTGGTGCGAAGCACGGCCAGGCGCCCGACCGGAACCATCATCGCGCCGCTGATCCCTTGCAGTACGCGGGCGGCGACAAAGGTTTCGAGGCTGCCACTCATTGCGCACATCAACGAGGACAGGCTGAACAGCACGATCGCCGAACTGAATACCAGGCGTGAGCCAAAGCGATCCGCCAACCAGCCGCTGATGGGGATGAACACCGCCACCGCGAGCATGTAGACGCTCATCCCGATGTTCACATCCACCACCGGCACGCCAAACGTTTTGGCCATGTCCGGCAGCGCCGTGGCGATCACCGTGGCGTCAAGGTTCTCCATGAAAAACGTGACGGCGACCAACAGGGCAATCCACATCGAACGGCGTTGAGACATAGGTCATCCCTGTTGAGTCAAGACTTCGACCGCCACTTTACTATCGACAGAGGCGCGCATCATCAGACGGATCGCGATCATCCCCATCCATGCGCCTCCTCGATGAAGTGCAGCACCGCACTGGAACGCTCATCGATGCGTGAAATCAGCGACAGTTCACTGACCATTTCCGGCTGAGCCAGCGGCACAATGCGGATGCCGGGCATGGTCAACCGGGTCATCGTTTCCGGCACGATGCTCAGGCCGATACCCGCAGCCACCAATCCTGGGATGCTCATCAGCGACGGCACATACATGATGTTCTCGGGGTGCAGCTGGTTTTGCCGGCACGCCTGGAGAGTGTGCGAGGTCAGGCCGATGCCGGCGCTGTCCTGCAAAAACACAAATTTCTCGTGACGCAGCGCCGCCAGTTCTCCGGTGAAGCTGTCCGCCAGTTCATGGTTGTCCGGGATCAGCAAAACCAGCCTCGATTGACTGAAATGATGGGTTCGCAGACGATCCGGCAGGTGATCCTTGAACACCCTGGCAAAGGCCAGGTCGAGTTTGTGGTCCAGCAACATATCGAACTGCGCGCGGATCCCCGCATCCACCAGCGACACTTTGACTTCGGGGAACGTGCTGAAGTAATGCCGCAGCAATTGCGGCAGGTTGGCTTCGAACAACGCTGAGTGGTAACCGATGTTGATCTCGCCCACTTCTCCGCGCCGAGCGCGCCGTGCGGCGGCAATCGCCAGTTCGCTGGACTCGATGGACTGCCGCGCATGGGGCAAAAACGCCTCGCCGGCTGCGGTCAACGCGACGCCCCGGTTTTCCCGACGAAACAACGCCAGCCCCAGTTCGGACTCAAGCGTACGCATCAATTGGCTCAGCGCCGGTTGCGCAATACCCAGTTGTTCCGCCGCCCGGCTGAAGTGCTGCAAGTCGGCGGCAACAACAAAGGCTTTCAGATGACGCAGCTCCATGAACCCCACCTATAAGGCTAGCTTATCTATTTATCTGGATTTCGATAATTATTCTGCGCAGGGGATGCGCTAATGTCTACTTACTTCGACGCTTCCTGCCCGCGCCGATGCCCAAACGGAACCGTATGGGTTACCCGTAACCATAAAAACAATGACGAGCACCTCAATGAGCACAACCAGTCACGAGACTCATGATTTGCGCATGCCTCGCAAAGCGGTGACCGCCGCGACCATTGGCACTGCCCTGGAATGGTTTGACTTCACCCTGTATGGCGCGGTGTCTGCGACCATTCTGCCCAAACTGTTTTTCCCGGCCATGGAGCCGACCGCCGGCCTGCTCGCCTCGCTGGCCACCTTCGGCGTGGGCCTTGCCGCTCGCCCCTTGGGCGCCATTACGTGTGGCTACCTCGGCGACAAACTGGGCCGCCGCAACCTGATGCTCGCCACCGTCACCCTGATGGGCCTGGCCTCGGTGCTGATGGGGCTGCTGCCGACTTATGGTCAGGTGGGAGTCTGGGCGCCAATCCTGTTGGTGCTGCTGCGGATTATCCAAGGCTTCGCGTTGGGCGGTGAATCCACTGGCGCACAGCTGATGGCGCTGGAGCACGCCACGCCCGATCGCCGCGGGCGTTATTCCGGCATGCTCGGCTTGTGCTCACCGCTGAGTCAGATATTGGCCAACGGTGTATTGATGGGCCTGGCAGCAACCCTTTCAAGCGAGCAGTTCGAAAGCTTTGGCTGGCGAATCCCGTTCCTGATGAGTTTCGTGCTGGTGGTGGTTGCGATCTACATCCGCCTGAAAGTCGATGAAACCCCAGCCTTCGTCGCGCTGAAAAAGACCCCGGTCAAGCAGGAAAAAAGTCCGCTTAAATCCGCCGTGGGCAGCCATTACAAAACCATCCTGCGCCTGATGTTTTTCTTCTGCTCCCCCGCTGCGCTGTTCTACCTGATCGTGATTTTCTCCCTCAGCTACCTGACCAAGCACTTGGGCTTCAGCCAGTCGACAGGCTTCATGTCGCTGATGGTGGCAAACATGTGCGCAATCTTCGGTGCACTGGCCGGTGGTTATCTGTCCGATCGTTGGGGGCGTAAAAAGGCGCTGGCGTTTGGTTCGTGCATGACCTTGCTGATCCTGTTCGTCTACTTCCCGATCCTCAACACGCTGAACGTCGCCGCCATCATGGCAATCATGGGGCTGTTCTTGGGCTTCACCCAGTTTCAAAGCGGCATCCAGCCGGTGGCATTTGCCGAAGCCTTCCCGACCCAGGTTCGTTACTCGGGCTCGGCACTGGCCTACACCGGCGCCAACCTGGTGATTGGCGGTCCGATGCCAATGATCGCGGTTTACCTGATGAGTCAGTCGAACAACTCGCCGTGGCCTCTGGTGACGTTGTGCGCTGTGATCAACCTGATCTCGCTGGCCATGATTCTCATCGGCCCAGAAACCCGCGGCATCGACCTGAACGCCGTCGCTGCACCTGACGCGGACGCAACTGCCGCTCCAGCCCTTCTTTCCAAATAACGCAACAGGACGATCATGAACCGAACCGTCTTCATCCTTAACGGCCCTAACTTGAACCTGCTGGGTCGTCGTGAGCCGCACATCTATGGCCACACAACGCTCGATCAGATTCGTCAAAGCAGTGAACGGCTGGCCGAGGAACTTGACCTGGTCTGCGACTTTCGCCAGACCAACCACGAAGGCGTGATGGTCGACTGGATTCAAGAAGCCTTCGAGCAAGGTGCAGCCTTGATCATCAACCCAGCCGGCTTGTCGTTTCATTCGATTCCGGTGCTCGATGCCCTGAAGCTGCTCAGCACACCGCTGATTGAACTGCATCTGTCGAACATCCACGCGCGGGATGAACTGCATCGCCACTCCATCATGTCTGGTGCGGTCAATGCGGTGATCTGCGGCATGGGCGCCGACGGCTATCCGCTGGCAATCAGGGCCATCGACGACTTGCTGCGTCGTCAAGTGACCAACAGCTAACCCCCTCTTCGCTCAACGCTGAAACGGCGGTCCCTCGGCAGATGCCTGCCAGGGCCGCCTGCGCCTGAAATTCAGTCGCCAACTGCAAAAAAAACGCCAAAAAAATAATAATTCACAGCGAGATCCCCTCATGCATCACTCTGTTTTTCGCCGTAACGTTCCCGCGCATTACGCATTGATTGGCCTGACAGCGGCACTCGGTGCCGGCCTGGCAACGGCCTCTCATGCTGATGAAAATAGCGGCTTTATCGAGGGCGCTACCAGCACCCTCAACCTGCGCAACGCTTACATCAACCGCAACTTCGTCAATCCCGCCTACCCTAGTCCAGCCGCCCCCCAAGGCAAAGCTGAAGAGTGGACGCAAAACTTTATCCTCGATGCCCGTTCCGGCTTTACCCAAGGCCCGATAGGGTTC
Source organism: Pseudomonas azerbaijanoccidentalis (assembly GCF_019145495.1). GTDB lineage: Bacteria > Pseudomonadota > Gammaproteobacteria > Pseudomonadales > Pseudomonadaceae > Aquipseudomonas > Aquipseudomonas azerbaijanoccidentalis. The sequence goes on from NZ_JAHSTU010000005.1 coordinate 166,803, forward strand.
GGCGTTGATGTGCTGGGGCTGTACTCGCAGAAACTCGATGGGGGCAAAGGCACGGGCGGCACGCAACTGTTGCCTATCCATGACGACGGGCGTCCAGCGGACAACTTTGGACGGCTCGGTGTTGCCGCCAAGGTCAAGGTTTCAAAAACGGTGGTGAAAGTCGGTGAATGGGTCAGCACACTGCCGATTCTCCGTTCGGATGACGGCCGCTCGTTGCCGCAGACCTTTCGTGGTGCGCAGATCACTTCCCAGGAGATCGGCGGGTTGACCTTGTACGGCGGTCAAATCCGGCAGAACAGCCCGCGCAACGATGCCAGCATGGAAGACATGTCCATGAACGGCAAAGCGGCGTTCACGTCAGACCGCTTCAACTTCGGCGGCGGTGAATACACGTTCAACGAAAAGCGCACCACGGTTGGACTCTGGTACGACGAGCTTCAAGACATCTACCAGCAACAATACTTCAGCCTCAATCACAGCCAACCGGTGGGCGACTGGACACTGGGCGCCAACATGGGCTACTTCATTGGCAAGGAAAACGGTGCCAGCCTGGCCGGCGATATGGACAACAAGACCGCTTTCGGTTTGTTCTCCGCAAAACTGGGGGGCAACACCTTTTACGTCGGCTTGCAAAAACTCACCGGCGATACCGCGTGGATGCGGGTTAACGGTGCCAGTGGCGGCACGCTGGCGAACGACAGCTACAACTCCAGTTTCGATAACGCGCAGGAACGTTCCTGGCAGGTTCGCCACGACTTCAACTTCGCAACCGTCGGTGTCCCGGGGCTGACGATGATGAACCGCTACCTGAGCGGCGATAACGTGCACACGGGCGCCATTACGGATGGCAAGGAATGGGGCCGCGAATCGGAACTGGCGTATGTGATTCAGTCTGGCACCCTGAAGAATCTGAGCGTCAAATGGCGCAACTCCAGTATCCGAAGAGACTACAGCACTAACGAGTTTGACGAGAACCGACTGTTCATCAGCTACCCGATTTCGTTGCTGTAATTCGAATCACATCGTTATCGCGATGGAACCCGCGTGATCTGAAAGTGGGGACGTAGACAAATCGCTTTGTCGAGTCCCCATACGCTACCCCTTCACGTCAACAGACAGTGCACCGCAATACATCAATGTGGAGCACAGGATCATCTGACTGTTGAGTCAGCAGTTTGGCCAAATTACTGCCCGGCAAAAACAACCCCCACCGTCTTTGCATATTTCAACCATGCCTCCTTGAGCCGTTGCACCGTCTCAGGTTGGGAGGCCGCCAGGTCTGTGGTTTCGCCGCGATCCTGTGCCACATCAAACAGTTGCCATTGCAAAGGTTGCGGGTTTTCGCCAAAGCCTGCCTGGGGTCGAAGGCCCAGCAGTTTGAGATTGCCCTCTCGATAATATGCGTTGCCAAACAGTTCGCCCGATAGGCTGTCGTCGCTGTGCGGGCTGCCACGACCGGTCAGCATTGGCAGCATTGATTTCCCGGTGATCGGGTGTTTGGCGGTAGGCGCATCGTTTGGCACTGTAATACCCGCCAGTTCCAAAAAGGTCGGCGCCAGGTCGTCTACCCGCGCGACGCCACGCTCGATACCTTGACGACGCAGTGTCTTTGGCAGTTGGAATATCGCCGGCACGCTGATGCCTCCTTCTGCGGTGGTGCCTTTGAACAATTGGAACGGGGCGGCGCTCACCTCTGCCCAGCGCAGACCATAGTCGATCTGAGAGCCCTTCTGCCCAAGGTTGGCAAGGCTGTTGTCGGTGAGCGAGCCCGGTGGATAGAACTGGGCATGGTTCTCCCCAGCTGCACCGTTGTCCGACATGAACACGATCAAGGTATTGTCGTATTGCCCGCTCTGGCGCAGATAATCGATCAATCGGCCGACGTTATGGTCGAGGTTATCGACCATGGCGGCGTAGATTTCCATCTTGCGCGCTTCAACACGCTGCTGATCAGGGCTCAACTGGTCCCAACCCGGCAGCTTGGGATTCACCGGCAGTGGCTGCGCAGGCCGGGCGTCGCTGGCCATCAGGCCGAGGGTTTTCATCCGCTCGATTCGGGCCAGGCGCACGCTGTCATAGCCCTGATCGAATCGCCCCTGGTACTTGTCGAGGTATTCCTTGGGTGCTTGCAACGGCCAGTGCGGCGAGGTGTAAGCGGCGTAAGCAAAAAACGGCTTGCCGTCCTTTTTGCTGTTTTGCAGGTAACTGATCAGCTTGTCAGTGTAGAAATCCGTGGAGTAAAAATTGTCCGGCAACGCCACGGCCTTACCGTTTTCGCGGTAATGCACCTGCTCAAGCTTGCTCGGGTTAACACTGGAAGGTTTAAAGTGCGACGCGCCGCCCTCCAGCAGGGTGAACGACTGCTCGAAGCCGCGCTGATCCGGCCCTTGATCCGCCTCCAGCCCCAAGTGCCATTTACCAACCATCAGCGTGCTGTAGCCGCCGTTCTTCAGCAACTCGGCAATCGAGTACGAGCGCTGGTTCAAATACCCCTCGTAACCCGGTTTGCCACGCTGGAACGGTTGCAATGCTTCAGCCATGGTGCCGAGGCCGGCAAGATGGTTGTCGGTGCCGGACATCAGCATCGAGCGCGTGATCGAACAGGTCGGCGCCGCGTACATGTTGGTGAACTGCAACCCGTCCCTGGCCAGTTGATCCAGGGTTGGCGTGCTGATTTCGCCGCCATAACTGCCCAGGTCGGAATAGCCCAGGTCATCGGCCATGATCAGCAAAATGTTGGGCTGTGCCGGATCAGCGCTGGCGGCCAGAACCAAGCTGCTACTCAAGGCCAGCGCAGCCGTCAGTAATGTTTGAGACAGACGCAAAAGAGGCATGTGTTTTCTCTTATTGTGTTTGATCGAGGACGTTTTCTGCTTTACCCGCAGCCGCCCTACTCTTCGAAAATCGCCACCGCCCGCACAAACCCGGCCGATGCGTGCTTGATCTTGTAAGGGAAACACGACACCACGAAGCCACTCGATGGCAGCGACTCCAGGTTGGCGAGTTTTTCCATTTGCCCATAACCGATATCGCGTCCGGCCTTGTGCCCTTCCCAGATAATCGAGGCATCGCCATCGGCAGCAAAACGTTCACGGGTGTATTTGAACGGTGCATCCCAACTCCAGGCGTCGGTGCCTACGACCCGCACCCCACGCTCAAGCAGATACAACGTGGCTTCACGACCGATGCCAACGCCCGCATCGAGATAACCCGGCTGGCCGAACAACGCGCCGGCCCGGGTGTTGATCAGCACGATGTCCAGCGGCTGCAACGTGTGGCCAATGCGTGCGAGTTCCGCTTCGATCTCGTCAGCCGTCACCACATGACCATCGGCCATGTGCCGAAAATCCAGTTTCACACCCGGTTGCAGGCACCAATCAAGCGGCAGCTCATCAATACCAAAAGCCGGCTGCCCGCCATCGGTGGTCGAAGCGTAATGCCAAGGCGCATCCATGTGCGTGCCACTGTGGGTGGTGATGTGCAGTCGTTCGGCCGCCCAGGATTCGTTGCCCGGCATCTGCTCAAGTTGCAAACCTGGAAACATCGCGGCCATTTCCGGCCAGCCCTGCTGATGATCCATGTAATCGATCTTCGGCAACAACGGTGGCGGATCGGTGTAAGGGTTATTGTCGAGCGTGACCGAGAGGTCGACGAGACGACGTTTTGGCTTAGTTGGCTGCGACATGAAAGGTGTCTCCGGTCAGCGGAAAATGTCGGGGATTGGAAGGATTGAGGGCATTGCGCACCAGCGTGGCAGCGTTGCGGTCATGGTGGAAACCGGCGGCGCGCGCCTGCGGTGTTTTCAATGGCGGCAGACGTCCGAACAATGCTTCCAGCCGGGCGTCGGGCGCATAGCTGATCAATGCGCGGCGCTGCGACCCATAACGCTCAGCCAATGCGTCGATGACTTGGGCAATCGATAAATGCAGCACCGGCAACTGCCACACCCGTTGAGCTCCAAGCACGTCGCCATCGAGCTCTGCCGCGTGGATCAGGTTGTTCACGCAACAGCGGGCGGACATCCACCACGCCGTCGCCTCTGGCGAGACCGGGCATTGATAGGGTTCACCTTCGGCGAATGCCCGCATCAGGTCGCTCATGAATGCAGAACGCAACCCGTTGGGTTCGCGAGGCCGGGCGACGATGCCTGGCAGGCGCAACACACGACCGTCCACATCTCCGCGCCGGGCCAGATCACTGATGGCGCTTTCCACCATGGCCTTGTGGGTGCCATAGGACAATTCGGGACGTAGCTCGGCAGTCTCGTTCATGCGCGGCGGAAGATCCCCGCCGTATACCGCGACGCTGCTGGCATACACCAGAACCGGCGGCCGGGTGTTGTTACGCAACTGGTTGAGCAATTCCAGGCTGGCCAGCAGGTTGACCTGGTAGCCGAGTTCGTATTGCTCTTCTGCAGCGCCACCGGGGACACTCACCAGATGGAACACCACATCAATGCCGTCGGCCAATACCCGACGCATCAAGGCCTGATCGGTCACGCTGCCGAAATGACGGCGAAGACGTGGGTCCTCCGGCAAGTCCTGCAAGTCTTTATCCAGTACCAGCAACGAACCGATGGCTCGCCCGCGCAAGCTGCCGGCCGCCAGCAGGCAACGCACCAGCTCACGTCCGACAAAACCATTGGCACCGGTAATCAACACACGCATAAGCCGTTCCTCAGCCTTGGGCCTGAACGATGCATTGATCGATTGCGCCGAACAGCGACTGGCCATCGCTGCCGGTGACATCCATGTGCACGCGATCGCCAAAGCGCATAAAGCCCGTTTGGGCGGCGCCGTGCTCAATCATCTCGATGGCGCGACGCTCGGCAATGCACGCCGAGCCCGCGCTTCTTTCGGCATTGGAGACCGTACCGGAGCCGATCAGCGTGCCCGCGCGCAACCTGCGGGTGAGCGCTGCGTGAGCGATCAACTGGCCGAAACTGAAGTTCATCTGCCCGCCATGGGGATGACCAAACCATTGGCCATTCCAGTGCACCTGCAATGGCAAATGCACTCGACCGTCGTGCCAGGCATCGCCCAGTTCGTCCGGTGTGATGGCCAGCGGCGCGAAACTGGAGGATGGCTTGGCCTGCAAGAACCCAAAACCTGTCCTCATTTCCCGAGGGGCCAGGGCGCGCAAACTGACATCGTTGATTTGCAGGATCAGCTTGATGTGTTGCAGCGCCTGCTCGGCGTCGCAGCCCATGGGCACATCATCGACCAGCACCACAAACTCGCCTTCGAAGTCGATGCCCTGGCTCTCACTCGGCAATGCAATATCGTCGCGTGCGCCAATGAAATCGTCACCGGCCCCCTGGTACATCAGCGGCGTGTGTTCGACGCCGTCGATGGGGTCAAGATTGAATGCCTTCTGCATCAGCGCACCGTGGCTGAGAAAGGCCGAGCCATCGCACCATTGATAGGCGCGGGGCAGTGGCGCCATCGCCTCGGCAGGGTCGAAGGCAAAGGCACCGGGCACCTCGCCCGCATTCAACTGATTCGACAGCTGCTGCAAGCGCGGCTCCACAAGATTCCAGTTCTCGATGGCCTCCTGCAAAGTGAGCGCCACGGAACGGGCATCCAGCGCCCAGGCAAGATCGCGCGAAACCACCACGAGCTGACCATCACGACTGCCGTTTTTCAGGGTGGCGAGTTTCATGCCGCTGCTCCCTTGCCGTTGCTCAATTCATCGGCATAGCGCCCGTCGAGCAAGATGAAAACCATGCGCGCCATCGCTTCGGTGCGATTGCTCCAGGCATGATTGGTACCGCGTTGCACCACCACGTCGCCGCGCTTGAGGTGCACTTCTTCCTCATCCAGCACCAGCCACACCTCACCTTCGGTGACGATGCCGTAATCGAGGGTTTCGGTGCGGTGCATCAATTTATGTTTGGAGTCACGTTGGCCGGTGCCTGCATGGGATTCTCCGATTTCGGCGAACACCGCCGCGGCATCTTCAGCGCTGACCTGGTTCTGCACGCTGTCCGGCGGAATATCCACCACCCGGATGACACTGCCCTGTGCCCCGGGACTGAGTTGCAGGGGTTTGCTGGTGGGGTCACTGGCGTTGTCGAGCGAAGCCGGGCTGGTCGTGCTGTTCCACAGTTCATAAAACACCGTGCCCGGCACCGCCGAAAGCGGGAACACGTTCGGCGTCGGCCCGTTGCTGGTGACGATGGCCTGGCCTTGTTGATCGTGACCGGTGACCACTCGTTTGAATTCAGGAAGCGCTTGCATGGAAAATCCTCGTTCAATTTTTCTCGGCGATGGTCGAGCCACCCGCCACAACGTTCGCGTCGTGTAACAAACCACCCAGCCTGGGCACGGCCAGACAAAACACCGCTACCAACAGTTGCAGGCCACCGACGATGGCCAATGCGTGAGGTAGTGCCGTGGCGTCACCACGGGTCATGCCGAGAACCACGAGAGGGCTGATGAATTCGCCGGCAAAAATGGCGGCGGTGAAACACCCTGCCGCCCGCCCGCGCTGATGAAAACTGACTTGCGCCATGATCCAGGTGATCAGTGTCGGCAGCATCAAGCCGATGCCCAGGCCATTGATCGTCACCGCAACCACGACCTGCGTATGGGTCGCGGCAGCCGCCATCAACAACCCGCCAATGCCAGCCAATACGTAGGCAATGAGCAGCAGGTGCTGGCCACGCATCCCGCTGAACAATCGAAAACTCAGCGCACCGACCAGCACGCCCAGTTGGTTGGCGCCCATGGTCATGCCGATTTGTTGTGGCGCATCGACGTGCAGCAGATTGAGCAGATACCCGGCCTGCACCGGCACGATGAACAGGCTCAAACCTGCCAACAACGACAACACATACAGAGGCGTGAGCGCGCGCCACGGAAATTTGCCGGTCGGCAATGCCTGTGAAGATTGCTCAGGCTGCGTACGGGCTTGCGGCTCCCACAGCTGCCAGGCCATCAGCGGCAGAAAAATCAAACCGACGGCGTACAACGCAAACGGTGTACGCCAGTCGTTCTGGCCCAGGAAGCCACCCAATGCGATGAATGCCGCCGCCGACAACGACGTCGCGACCATTTGCAAGGCAAACAGACGCTCGCGTTTGGCACCGCTGTAGTAGTCCCCCATCAGCGTGGTGCAGCAGGTCATGATGCCCGCCTCGGCCAGCCCGATGCCCGCCCGACTGAGGACGATGGCATGCAGGGAGTCGAGCCACAGCGGTAGCACGCCGCAGAGCACGTACAGCACCATGCTCGCCAGGAGTAACGGCTTGCGCCCAAGTCGATCGGCGATCAGCCCGGCGAACGGTGCCAGCAAGGCAATCACCAATGCTGGCAACGTCAATACGATGGGGACCAGCACAGCGCTGCCGTCGACGCTGGCAAAGTGCGCCTGCATCCGCGGCAGCACCGGGGCCAGCAACACGGCCCCCAGCACTGGCAAGCAACTGCCCAACAGCAGCAACAGCGATTGCGCCAATCCGGCTTGCCGCGCGGGTTTTACGAAGGTATCAGCGACCATGGCAAAGCTCCTTATTGCGCAAGTGATGAACGTCCACCACCGCGGCCTCAGCGCCAACCGTGTGGGGCACCGACGTCGCGGCTACGGCACCCTGCGGCTCTCTGCGGGCCGGTAACAGGAAGTAAGCCAACGCCGGCAGCAACACCAGGGCGCCAACCATGTTCCAGACAAACATGAACGCCAGCAGCACGCCCATGTCGGCCTGGAACTTGATCGGGGAGAACGTCCAGGTCGCCACGCCGATGGCGAGGGTGATACCGGTCAGCATCACCACCTTGCCGGTGGAAACCAGGGCGCGGTAATAGGCTTCAGACAAGCTCGCCCCTTGGCGCAGATGCCCCAGGAGAATGCTCATCACGTACAACGCATAGTCGACACCGATGCCGACACCCAAAGCGATGACCGGCAGCGTGGCGACTTTCACTCCGATGTTCAGCCAGACCATCAGCGCTTCGCAGAGGATGGAAGTCAGCATCAACGGAATCACCGCGCACAACGTCGCGCGCCAGGAGCGGAAGGTGATCAGGCACAGCAGGATCACCGCACCGTAGACCCACACCAACATCTCGCGGTTGGCTTGCTTGACCACGATATTGGTCGCGGCTTCGATGCCGGCGTTACCGGCGGCCAAAAGGAATTGCACCTCGTCGGTATTGTTCTCGGCGGCAAATTTTTCCACGTGCTCCACCAGCCGGGTCAGCGTCTCGGCCTTGTGGTCGGTGAGGTAGGCGTACAGGGTCAACAGGCTGCAATCTTCGTTGTACAACCCGCGCGGCGCGCTGGCGGTGATCATGTTGAGCATCGCCTGGTTGTTCTGCAGCTCGTACCACTTCGGGTTGCCCTCGCTGAGCCCGACCAGCATGCGCCGGTTCAGCAACGCCAGCGAGTTGGTTGAATCCACGCCCGGCAAGGCGCGCAGTTGCCAGTCCAGGGCATCGACCTTGGCCAGGATGTCGTAGCGCGCACAGCTGCTGGCCGGGGTTTTCACCATCACCGCGAACAGGTCACTGCTGGCGCCGTAATGACGGGTCAGAAAAGCATCGTCCTGGTTGTAGCGCGAGTCTGCCCGCAGTTCCGGCGCACCGGCGTCGAGGTCACCGATCTTCAATTGCAGGCTGACCACAAACCCCAGCGCGGCCAAAGCAAGGCTGATGGCGATGCACAGGCTGGCCCAGCGACGATGGGTGAACAGGTCGAGAAAGCGCCAGAAGGCATGCCTTGTCTGACCGCTTTGCTCAGCCTGTTCGCTCTTGAGGCTCAGTTGCGCAGCACGCGGTGTTACGCCGACATACGAGAGCAACACCGGCAGCAGAATCAGGTTGGTGAAGATCAACACGGCTACGCCAATGCTGGCGATCACCGCGAGGTCCTGGATGACCTGGATCCTGATCAGCATCAGCACCGCGAAACCCACGGCATCGCACAGCAGCGCCGTTAGCCCGGCGAGGAACAGCCGGCGGAAGGTGAATCGCGCAGCCACCACCCTGTGCATGCCGCGGCCGATGTCCTGCATGATGCCGTTCATTTTCTGCGCGCCATGGCTCATGCCGATGGCAAACACCAGGAACGGCACCAGCACCGAATACGGGTCCAGTTGGTAGTCCAGCAAGGGCAGCAGACCGAGCTGCCAGACCACCGCCACCAGTGAACACAGCACCACCAGCACGGTGCTGCGCAGGCAGCGGGTGTACCAGTAGAGCACGGCGGTGGTGATCAGGATCGCGACGGCGAAGAACAGCAGGATCTGCTTCAGGCCTGCAATCAAGTCACCGACTTTTTTCGCGAAACCGGTGATGCGAATATCGATGTCGGCGTTTTGATAAGTGCTGCGCAGCGTCTCCAGATGTTCGGACAGCACTGCGTAATCCAGCGGTTTGCCGTCTGGGGTGGTGGCCAGCAACGGCACATAAATGATGCTCGAGGTCTGGTCCAGAGCCACCAGTTGGCCAAGTTCGTTGGAGCGCTGCACATTGCGCCGCAGCGCTTCGAGGTTGGCGGCAGTGCCGCTGTAGTCATCGGGGATCACCGGGCCGCCGTCGAGCCCGTCTTCGGTCACGGCCACCCAGCGCGTGGCCGGTGTCCATAGCGACTTCATGTAAGCCCGGTCGACGCCCGGCAGCAGGTAGAGTTTGTCACTCAGCGCCTGCAAGGTTTTCAGGTACTCGGCGTCGTAGATATCGCCGTGTTTGTTGGCGACCACGATGCGCAGCGCGTTGCCTAACCCCGTGAGCTGCTTCTGATGCTCAAGGTAGTTCGCAATGTAGGGCTGTTGCGTGGGGATCATCTTTTCGAAGCTGGCATTGAGCTCGATACGGGTGGCCTGATAGCCGAGTACCAGAGTCGTCAGCACACACACCAGCAGCACCCACAGGCGGTGATTGAACAGCGTGCGTTCCACCACTGAACCGGAGCGTGGATCGAAATTCGCCAGGCTGGCCGTGGCGTTGTCGAAAGACTTCATAACCTCACTCCGAAGCGGTAGCGATTGACGGCGAGATGCGCGTCAACCCAGTAAAACCAGCCAGCGTCAGGCTGCCATCGGCGGCCTGGATAACACTGGCAACGGGCTTGCCGAGCGGTTTGCCGTAGGGCTGGAGCAGTGCGCCGGCCTGGCTGTTGGTGCGAAACAAGGCGCCGCTCTGATTGACCAGCAGCAACTGGCCGTCATCGGTGCGAATCGCATCGCTAAAAGACACCGGCATCGAAACCGGCGCAGGCTGGAAGGTCTCGCCAAGGTCGCTGGAGGCAAACGCATTGCCTTTCAAACCGGCCACCAGCAGCACGCCGTCATCGCGCATTTGCAGGGTGAAAAAACTGCCCGCGTAAGGACTTTCCAACTGCGTGAATGACTTGCCGGCATCCGTCGAACGCGCCAGATAACCCTGCTCGCCGGCCAGGAACCAGTGCTCGCCCTGTTGAGCGATGGCCGACAAGTGCGCGCCCATCGGGTTATCGATTTGCCCCATGATGGATTGCCAGGTGGTACCGCCATCGTCGGTGCGAAACGCCAGGCCGTACGCGCCAACAATCAGGCCGTGCCGGGCATCGACGAATTGCAGGGCGAGAAACGGTTTGTCAGCAGCCTCACCGGCAAGCCGTTCAGCCGTTTGCACGCGCGCGGCGGCGGCATCGGGATCGCTTGCAGATGGCAGTTGCTCGGTGGCGGCAGCCAACTCAAGTTGTGCCGCACGCAAACCGTCCAGTTGCACAACCCAGTGTTCACCTCCGTCGCGGGAGGCCAGCACGACGCCACCGTGTCCCACGGCCCAGCCTGTGCTGGCGTCGACAAACTGCACGGCGGTCAGGCTGACCGAAACCGGCACCGCTGCCTGACGCCAGCTCACGCCATTGTCATCGGAAAGCAGCACGATGCCCCGCTCCCCCACCGCCACCAGCCTCGCACCCGCCCTGGCCAGGTCCAGCAGCACCGCGGATTTCGCTTGCGGTGCCAGCATCGCCGGCGTATTGAGTGCGTCGCCCACCGCAGCGGCCTGCGCCAGGCTCAACGGCACCAGAGGCAGCGCCATCAACCACATCAGCCGACCAACCACCTGACAGAATCTGTTCATACCGACCTCGAAAAACCGTTTGATACCGGATCACGCTGCGCCAGCCACGACCCGGTCTGACTCAACGAACCCCGGCACCCGCCATTGCCGCAGGCGAGAACTCGGAGGCCTTGTAGCGATCCACCACGCCGTACTGTTCGGGCTGGCCGGTGTAGACGTTCTGGATAAACCAGGCGCCGGAGGTCAGGTCGTAAAAACCGGAAGACAATTGCGCTTGTGCAGGCAGGTCCGGCAGAACCGCGGGCAACGACCACAGGGTCTTGGCCAACTGGCCGTTGGCATCCCAACGGTCGCCCAACATGGCTTGCCAGGTGTCTTCATCGAGGTAATAGCGGCCCTTCGGCAACTGGTGACGCTTGCCCGGTGCCAGGTCCGCTTCCACGACCCAGACCCGGTGCAATTCCCAACGCACGTAATCCGGGTTCATGTGATGGGCGAGGAACAGATCTTCAGGTTTGGCAGCGGCTTGCACCTTGTTGGTGTTGTAGGGGATGTACATCTCCTGCTTGCCCACCAGCTTCCAGTTGAAGCGGTCCATGCGGCCCTGGAACACGCTCAACTCGTCGAACGACATCACCCCGGCAGTCGCCGGTGTCGGTGTATCGCAGCAGGCATTCGGCAGTTTGCGCACGCGACGTTGGCCGGTCAGGTAGACGTGGGCCTGGGACAGGTCGCCGTTGATGTTGGTACGGCCCATGATCTGCTCGCCGGCGCGCAACGGTGGCCCGACGTTGAGCAGGCGGAACAGCCAATAGTCACCGCCAAAAGTCTCCGGCGATCCGTCCTGGTAGTAATACGGCATCTCCTGGATGGCCTGGCCATCGGTGGTCATGACCGGTTTGCCATCGGCGGTCATCAGGTAGTGACGAAAATGCATCGACAGCGAGGTCCCGCGCCAATTCAGCACATGGTTCCACATGGCTTCGGCACCGTTTTTCGGCACCGGAAACGGAATACCGCCAAAGGCGCCTTCGGGAACGGGGCCGGCGCTGCTGTCGACCAGTTTGGCGCGGGTAGCATTTTTCAGGGTGTTGTCATACACCCACTGCGGCGCGGCGGCGGTGCGGCGGGTCTGGTACACATCGATGCGATAGGTGTCCGGGAAACGCTTGAACATTTCCTTGGTGCCATCGCTGAGTTTTCCGGCGTATTGCGCAAGGTTTTTCGAGGTGATGCTGAACAGCGGTTTGTCTGCGGCAAACGGGTCGGAACGCTTGCCGCCTTCCTTGAATGAAGGATCGACCTTGGTGTAACCACCGTCCCACGCCGGAATGGAGCCGTCGGCATTGCCGGCGCGCTCGGCGCCAAAAGGCGTCAGGTTTTTCGACAGCTTGGCCGCGTCTTCCGCCGTCGCAGCGCCCGCCATCTGGCTGCAAATGGCCAGGCTTCCCAGCAGAGCAAAGCAAAGGGTTTTGAGCTTGAAGGCTCCGGTTTTCTTGTTATGGGTCATGCGCAAGTCCTCTTAAAACGTGGTCTTGACGGAGAAAGACAGGTAGTCCCGGTCTTTCAGCGATTGCTTGTAATTGAACTGGCTGGCGGCGTTGAGGTTGGTGTCCTCGGCGCCGTAGTAATGCGTGTAGGTCAGCCCGGCGGTGACGCGATCCAGATAGGTGGCGGTGATGCCGATGTTCATATCGCCGCCGTTGTCCGGCCCGAACGAGCTGACAACCGCCGATTTGCCTAGCGGGAAATAACTGAGGCCGACCGGAATGCTGATATCGATGCCGGAGAAGAACTGGCGGTACGTCGGGGTGTAAACCACCTTGAAACCGAGGCCGTCATCGGTGGCATTGGGGTCAAGGGCGGCGCGGTTTTTAGTGACGCTCAACAGGCGGTTCCAGGCGATCTCACCGACCAGCCCGGATTCCCTGGCAAGAAAGTTCGGCCCGAACGACGCCAGGACGTTGAGGTTGACGTGGGCGGTACGACCGACGGCGTAGAGGGCGTCGTCATCGTTATCAGCGACGACGCCGGGCAGAACGGTTTGACCATTGGAAACCAACGGCATGTTCCAGCGCATCGAGGCTTCACCGGCGAAGCTGTATTCGTCGACGGTGGTGGAAAAACTGGCGCCGAAGGCACGAATGTCTTCCGGGTACACCCAGTAGTATTCGCCGATCTGGCCCGTGCCGAAGTTCGGCGCACCGGTGGAAGGTTTGAGATACAGCTTGGGTGTCTTGTCGTGATACTGGATCGCGTACAGGCCGTACTCGACCGTCTCGGCGCTGTATTTCAACTGCAGGCCGCCCTGCCCCGAACTTTTCGCTTCCTTGTCATTGCCGTGGAAGAACGCCGCCGGGCTGCCGGGATTGCCACCGAGGAAAGCAGGAAATGGCGCGCCCACGATCAAGCGTTCGTTGCCTTCACCGATGGTGTCACTGGTGGAGAAATAACTGCCGGCACCCGGCAGGCGTGTCTCTTCCCATTCCAGCTGGTAGAACGCGCCGAGCGACACGTCGTTGGTCAGTTGAAAGGTGCCCGACAGTTGATTGACCGGCCGGGTGATTTCCTTGAACTGGGTGTTGGGTACGGACTGCGCCTTCACTACGTCGACCGGCGCCATGCCACCGGCAATGCCGTTGGCCCCGAAGAACAGGCTCTCGCCCCAGATCAAGCCGTGGCGACCGGCACGCACGGACGTGGCGTGATCGGCCAGTTCGCCGTTCCAGTACACGAACGCATCGAGCAATTCGCCTTTACCGCCATGCAGATGGCGAGTGTCGTCGGTGAATTCGTCGTAGGCCACGGAACGGGCGTTGGCCCGTGCCGGGTCGTCGTTATCGTTGTCGTGCTGGTATGAGCTGTCGTACCAGGCGGCGCCACTGAGTCGCGCGCCAACGTTTTTGAACGACATGTCCAACTCGGAGAGGATGTCCGTGCGGTTGGAGATCAGGCCCTTTTTGAAAGCGCGGTCGCCGTCGTCCTGGTTGAGTGCCACTTGGCCCTCGCTCAGTTTGCTGCTGGGATTCTGCGTGCGCCAGGCGGCGCTGTACTTCACGGTGTTATCCCAACGCAGTTTGAAATCCGGATTGCCGGTGTCTACCTGAAAGGCATGGGCAGCCTGGCTGCACAGCACCAGCGCAGCGGCCAAGGTGAAACCAAAGGGTGCAGACGTGCAGACCGGGCGGCGCGCAAGCGTCGCAGTCGTGGAACTAACCATCGCGTTAACCTCTTGTTTTTATAGTGGTAACTGCTGCAGGTGACGGCCCTGTTGAATCAGATAGGCTCAGCCGTGCGCGCAAGCATTTGCTTGACCAGGCCGATGCGGTCGAACTCGCGGTCGTGCTGCATTTCCTTGTCGCCCGCCAACACCGAGCTTTCGCTGATGTACTTGCATCGCTCGAACCGGCGCGCCATGAAGCGCTGGAGAACCTGCTCAATGCTGCCGTCGCCCATCAGCTCTTCACTGAGTACGATGGCGTCTTCAATCGCCATGCCCGCGCCCTGCCCCAGATGTGGCGTGGTCGCATGGGCCGCGTCGCCGATCAACAGGACACGTCCGCGGTACCAGGGCTCGTTGACGAAGACCACCTCCATGGGCTTGTAAACCACTTGGCTGCTGTCGGTGATTTGTTCACGCAGTTGGCCGATGAGCCCGGTGAAACCTTGCAGGCGCTGACGCATTTGCTCGGCCATCGTCTGAGGGTCCATCCAGGGATTGGACGGTTCGTGGGAGGTGAGGAACAGGTACATCAAGTCACCGGCCAAGGGCACCAGGCCGGCATTGCCTTCAGCGCTCTGATAGTTGGCGAGGTGATCGATTTGAGGATCGCGAGGGAAGTTGTAGCGCCACACTGACTGGCCGGTAAACCTGGGTGTGTAGGTGTCGCCAAACAGCAGGTCGCGCACTTTGGAGAACAAACCGTCCGCTCCAACCACCAGGTCGTAACCACCGCGGCTACCATCGGTGAACAATACGTCGACGCTGTCGCCCTGGTCATTCAGGGTTTCCACACTGAGTCCAAGGCGTACTTGGGCGCCCAGCTCCAGGGCGGTTTCACTGAGGACTTTATGCAGTGCCAGACGTGAAATACCGACGTTCGCCGGGTAGGCAGGCCCCGCCAGTCGCTGACCCGGAATGCGCGCCAATTGCTGGCCGCCCGGGCCATAGATGGCGACGTCTTCGAAGGCATACGCCGCATCCAGATAACCGTCGAGCACGCCCAGTTTGGCCATCTCGCGAACAACGTTGCTTTGCTGGATGATCCCGACACCGTAAACGGTCCATTCTGACTTGAGCTCGATCAGGTCGACCTCAATACCTTTGCGACGCAATGCAATGGCCGCACACAAGCCACCAATACCACCGCCCACGATCAGAACTTTGTTCACTGCACTCATGGCTTACTCACTTTTTATTCTTGTGATTCGATGCAGCGCCGGGCACTGCGTCGTTAGGTTCAGCTTCCCGGCAAAGCAGGGATTTGACTAATCGCGAGTAGGGATGCGATGTATCGCCAAACGCGATACCTCAACTGACCCTGACATCGCCGTCGCTACAGGCATTTGCAGCACCACCCAACCCTCCTCCAGGCGCCATGGCAACGCGTCCAGCTTCTGGCCCAGACATGGGCCATAGACGCATTCGCCGGTCTGCGGAAGAAACTGCGCACCGTGGGCGTAACAGACAATCAACCGACCATCAGCCGACAAAAACCGGTCCTTGCGGTACTCCAGACGCACGTCCAGATGCGGGCAACTGTTGCGATAAATCCTTACTTGCCCCTCGTGCATCAGCGCAAAAACACTGTCCTTGCCGCGCTGCAATGGATCGAATCCACGCGCCTGTCCTTCCTTCAAATCGTCGACCCGGCACAGGGGAAAATCGCTGCGAGTCATCACCTGTGCTTAGCCCTGCTTGGGTGGCGGGCCGCCCGGTGCCCATTTTTCCTTCGAGGAAAACAGGAACAACTGCGAGTTGTCCGCCGACAGCGGCGCGCGGCGTGCCTCCCAGGCGTCATCGTGTTTGTCCATGTCGGCGTCGTATTCGATGTGGCAGCCCAGCGGACTGTTGAAGTACCAGAACCAGTTGGAGCCAAAGAGGTGACGGCCCGGGCCCCAGAAACTGGTCCAGCCTTTTTGCTCGAAGCGTGTACCGGCCAACAACACTTCAGTGCCGCTGCCCATGTGGAAGGTGAAGTGTTCGCAGCCCTTCATGTGCGGCGGGGTCTGGATCATGAACAGGCAGTGATGGTCGTCGGCCCCCGCTGGACGCATGAATGGCCCCGCCCCAATGAATGTGTCTGTGGTTCGAAAGCCCAAGCGTTCGGCGTAGAAGGCTTCGGCCTTGGCGGCATCGGGAACGAAATACACAACGTGCGACAGCGTGCGCGGCACCGCAGCCATTTCGAGGGTGATGCCCGGCTGGTTGAGCGGACGCTGTGGCGCGTGGCCGGCAGCATTGGTCAGGTCATCCGGAGCGTTGAAGGCCTTGCGAACGCTGACCTGGAAAGCAATTGCAAAACCCATGTCATCGACGCTGTGCAGCACGCCATTTTCACGGGTGACCTGACGGTCTCGCGCCAACTCATCTTCGATAGCGTCAAGGTCAGCTACGCTGGCGACGCCGTAGATGGTTTCGCGAATCGACGGCGCCGGCCCGATGGCCACCGGCAGCGTCGGATCGTCCGCACGGCGAATAATCACGGCCGTACCGTCCAATGCTTCAAAACGCCCGCCATTGTCGTCGACGTCAACCGGCGCCAGGCCGTAATCACGCAGGCAATCGGTACAGGCTTGAATGTCATCGACGCCAAAGATCAGGGCGTCAAGGCCAATGATATTCATCGCTACCACTCCATTGAAATTAGTATCCGGAAGCAGGCACCGAGGGCTCGACAGGCCCATCAGCGATGCATGGAATCCGGTGGTGGTGTCGGCAATAAGTCCGACTGCGGCGAAGATTGACTTGCGGTTTGCCAGCTGACTAATCGCAAGTGGGGATGCGACCTATCGGAAAACGCGATACCTGAATGCGCGAGACAACTGTGCATGGGCGGGGTTGACGGGACGATGAATTAACCGGAATGTATCGTGAAAATAAATACAAAAACGGACATGCCTGATGCGTTTCAACCACCTGGATTTGAATCTGCTGGTCGCACTCGACGTTTTGCTCGAAGAGCAGAACATCACCCGCGCCGCCGAACGACTGCACATGACGCAGTCCGCCACCAGCGGTGTATTGGGACGCCTGCGTACCTATTTCGAAGACGAGTTGCTGGTGCAGGTGGGGCGTAAAATGCAGCCCACGCCTTACGCGCAAGAGCTCGCCAAGCCCATCCGCGAAGTGTTGCTGACGATCCAGTCGTCGATCACTGCCAAGCCAGTGTTCGATCCCACGACCAGCAAACGTCACTTCCGCCTGGTGACTTCGGATTACTTGATCAGCGTACTGTTTGCCCAGGTGATTCAGAAGATCCATCAGGAAGCCCCCCACATCACCTTCGAAATGCTCGGCCCCGGCGACAATTCCGGTGATTTGCTGGTGCGTGGTGAGGTCGATCTGATGATCGTGCCTGAGCGTTACATCATCGAAGGCCACCCCCATAAGCTGTTGTTCGAAGAAGATCACGTCTGTGTGATCTGGCAAGGCAACACGAAGATCGGCGACAACCTGACCCTTGAGCAGTACATGGACATGGGCCACGTGTCTGTCGGCTTTGGTCGCAGCCGGCACTTGAGCATCGAAGAATGGTTCATGAACCAGTACGGTTTCAATCGCCGTATCGAAGTCATCACCAACGATTTCAACACCCTGCCGCAGCTGATCGTCGGCACCCAGCGCATCGCCACCATGCACCAGCGTCTGGCGCGGTTGTACGCCGAGCACCTGCCGCTGCGCATCCTCAATCCACCGGTGAAAATACCGGTCATGCGTGAATTCATGCTCTGGCACCGCAGCGTCGACGGCGACCCCATGCATCGCTGGCTGCGCGAACGTATCAGCGAATTCATCCAGCATGTTGAACGCGATCATATCGCCGCCCGCGATACCTCCCATCCCGAGTCACGATTGGCCAATTAGCCGGGGCGTCCTTAACGTGCCTTGTGAACGACAAGGCAACCACAAGGACAACAACAATCATGTTCCGTTACTTCCCGACCAATTACGTGTGGAATCTCTCCGTCGACCTGGCCATCGAGATGGGTGCCCGCATGGGCGAAATCGAAGAGATGTGCGCGCCGCTGCAGGAAGCCGCCCAGCAGCCAGATGCCGCTGGAACCCAGGCGTTCCGCGAAACCTGGTCGAAGATGGCCGACAAACTCTGCGGCCTGGCCGAAGAAGATGAAGGCCATGGACGCCTGCTGTCCGCCGGCGAAAAATACAATCGCGCCGCCACCTACTACCTCACCTGTGAACGTTTGCAGGCGCATGGCGCGCCGGGCCGGACAGAGCTGTACCAGCGTTTTTTGCAGACGTTCAAACGCGGCATCGAACTGTCTCGCGAGAATTGTGAGCGCGTAGAAATCCCCTACGAGGGCAAACACA
Source organism: Pseudomonas azerbaijanoccidentalis (assembly GCF_019145495.1). Lineage (GTDB taxonomy): Bacteria > Pseudomonadota > Gammaproteobacteria > Pseudomonadales > Pseudomonadaceae > Aquipseudomonas > Aquipseudomonas azerbaijanoccidentalis. The sequence goes on from NZ_JAHSTU010000005.1 coordinate 185,364, forward strand.
TTTCCGGCTTGCTGGTGCGTGCTGAAGGCGTGACCGGCCCGGCGCCAATCCTGGTGCAGGTCAATGGACTGGATTCGACCAAAGAAATGAAATATCGCGTTGGGCTACCGGCATGGTTGGCCAAGCGCGGTATTTCATCGTTGATCATCGACCAACCCGGCACGGGAGAAGCACTGCGTCTGCATAACCTGGTCGCACGTTTCGACAGCGAACATTGGGCCAGCCGGGTAGTCGACTGGCTGGAAACCCGTAGCGATGTGGATGCCAAACGTATTGGCCTGGAAGGGGTCTCGCTCGGCGGCTATTACTGCCCGCGCGCGGTGGCGTTTGAACCACGGTTTGCCTGTGGTGTGGTGTGGGGCGCCAACCATGACTGGCGCGATGTGCAAAAACGTCGCCTGGAAAAAGAAGGCAGCTTCCCCGTACCGCATTATTGGGCGCACGTGTGCTGGGTGTGGGGGGCGAAAGATATGGATGAGTTCATGGCCATCTCCGAAAACGTGCACCTCGATGGCGTGCTGGACCGTATCAAGGTTCCGTTCCTGGTGACCCACGGTGAAAAGGACTCACAGATTCCACTGAAGTGGGCGCATCGCACTTACGAGCAACTGGTCAACAGCCCAAAACGAGAACTTAAAATCTTCACCGAACGCGAAGGCGGCGTGCAACATTCCAGCTTCGACAACAGCATCAATGCGGGTCAATACATCGCCGACTGGATTGCCGAAACACTGGGCGGCCACACCGCTTAAAAAGCTTTGCGAAACACAAAAAAACGCCGGACAGCTCAAGGCTTTCCGGCGTTTTTTTTCATTGATCGCTATGCGGGTTCAGTTTGGCGCTCGGGAACCATGGAACGAGGTGATCTGCCACCCTTGCTCGCCAAACGTCCACACCTGCGTGGCAAAGCCCTCCCCGCGAATCGACTGGTCACCGCCCCGCTTACGCAACGTGTTGCACTGCGTACCGGTCATGACCGCCACGCCTTCGCCATAAAAGCGGATCAGTAATTCGCCCCGCTCGATGTCCAGATACTCTACGGCGCTTTTCGCATACTCCAGATATTGCGCCTTGCCTTGCACCAATCCCGTGGTATGCACATACACCAGATCATCGGCGAACAGCTCGGCAACACGCGAATAGTCTTCCTCTACCAATGCCCGGCGGCGCTCTTGCTCAAGTGCCAGGAGTTCAGCTGTTACAGATGCGGTGGTCATGGGGACTGCTCTCTATGGATGATGAGCGCGCACCATAGACGCGCGGTCAGGCTCATAAAAAATCGCCAATCACGATGCCTGTCATCGTCACTTGCGATACCCGGCCCTTGATCCTGACCCGCGTCGCAAAGCCCCATTTCTGCTGACGTACAGCATCTATCGACGCCATCAATACGCGAGCATTGATACAAGTTGCTGGTGGCTGCCATGGCCCTACCCTAGCTTCGCTTTGCATAACAATCAGCAAAGTGAAACTGCCATGAATGCCCTGCACCTGAAATGCCAGACCTTGTTCGACGGTACTGACCTGCAAACCCGTCAACAGCAAACCCTGATCGTGGAAAACGGACTGCTGTCCTATGTCGGGCCAACGGCCCTGGCGCCACAACCGCAACCAGGAGACACCCTGCTGGACGCCGGCGATGACTTTGTCATGCCGGGCCTGGTGGATGTGCACACCCATTTGGCTTTCGGCAACGCGCAGAGCGAAGAAGACATTGATATCTGGACCAGCGACGAATTCCGCGCACTGCGCGGCATGTTCTTCGCCCAACATGTGCTGGCGGCCGGCGTCACCAGCATGGTCTGCCCGGGCGATAGCGGCCAACTCAGCATCGCGGTGCGCAACGCAATCGCTGCGGGTTTGTTTGAAGGCCCGCGTATTGCGGCCAGCAGCCGGGTCATCACCAATCGGCAGAGCCTCAACGACTGGTTCCCAAGCCGCGTAGGCGCTCCGGAATTTTTTACTGCGCGCCTGGTTACCAGCCGCAGCGAAGCGCTGGCTGAAATTCGCAAGCAGGCCAAGGACGGCGTCGACTTGATCAAAATCGCCATGGACGGCACTCACCGACGCCCGAATGGCGAAATCATCGCCGCGTTCACCGCCGAAGAAACCCACGAGATGGTCGAAGAAGCCCATCGCCTGGGCTGCAAAGTCGCAACCCATGCCTACGGCCGCGAAGCTGTGATGTACGCCGCCCGCGCCGGTGTCGACCTGGTGTTCCATGCCTTCTACATGGACGACGCGTGCATCGAGGCCCTGCTCGACGCCGGCAGCATCCTCGCGCCGACCATGACTTTTCCGCAAAACACCGTGGACTTCTGCCAACCCCACGACCCGGCCATCACCACCGGTTACGCTGGTTACTGTGCCCGCACCCTGGAAATCGGCTCGGCGGTGCTCAAACGGGCCAAGGCCGCTGGCGTGCCTTTCGCGTGTGGCAGTGACAGCGGTTTCGCGGTAACGCCCTATGGCGAGTGGCACGCTCGGGAGCTGGAACTGCTCGTCACCCGATTGGGCTTCACCCCCGCAGAAGCGCTGTATGCCGCCACCAATGTGGGTGCGCGCTGCATGCCACGCAGTGAAACCATCGGCACCCTCGAAGTGGGCAAGCAAGCCGACTTCCTGTTGCTCGACGGTTCGCCATTGCACGACATCCGCATCCTGCAAGACCGCTCTCGCCTTAAAGCCGTGTACAAGGCTGGCCACTCCGTGCGCATGGAGCGCAGCCCCTACAACCCCAAACAGGTATCCGATTTCAACTCGTTGAAGTGGACTGACCTTTACACGCGAGACCGCGTAGCCCAATTGGGCAAGTGGGCACAATGAGGACCACCACCATGCAGCCACTCGACTTGATGACCGCCACCAACATCGCCAGTACCGCCATCCACATTGCCCGGGAAACCGGCATCAAGCCCCTGGCGGTCGCGGTGCTGGATGCTGCGGGTCATCCGCTGGCCGTCCTGCGTGATGAAGGCGCGAGTTTCCTTCGACCACAAATCGCCACCGGCAAGGCACGGGGTTGCCTGGGAATGGGTTTTGGCGGACGAGAACTTGCACGGCGAGCGCAAGCGATGCCGGCATTCTTCGACGCCATCAACAGCCTGACTGGCGGCGAAGTAATACCCGTCGCTGGCGGCGTGCTGATTCGCAACGCCGAAGGACTGATTCTGGGTGCCATTGGCGTCAGTGGCGACACCTCGGACAATGACGAACGCTGCGCCTTGCAGGCGATTGCCCAGGCTGCGCTGGTGGCGGACAACGGCGATCAGCTGTCGCGCTGATCAAGCAACGCGGCCTGCGCCGATAACAGGCCGCGAAACCACAGCATGGCCGGGTCATGGTCCTGATAAGGGTGCCATTGCAGAACCTGGACAGCGTCGGGAAATGCCAGCGGTGCCGGGTGAATACGCAACGGATAATGTTGAGCAAAGCGCTGCGCCTGTCGACGAAATACGGTGGCAATCCGCGCAGTACCGACGATGAATTCGGGCATCAACACGAAGCTTTCAAGGGCCACCGCCACTCGCCGTTGAACGCCCAACTCATGCAGGTGTGCGGCGTCCATCGCCAGGTTTCGACCATCGGCAAACTCGCGAACCACGTGCTCCGCACCGCAATAGTCGGCCAGGCTCAAGCCTTCGGCGAACCGGGGTTGCCCAGTGCAGACGATGCAACAGAGCTGGTCGGTCATCAGGGGTACATGGGGGTACGCCGGGTTCAATCGCCGTTGAGGCACAATCACACAATCACTGCGGCGATAATCGAGCGCTTCGCTGACCACGTCACCGTCACGCGGCACCGGCATATCCCGCAGACTCAAGCGCACGCCAGGTGCGACTCGGGCCAACTCAAGACTGACGGCCGGCAGCAGGACGCCAGCCACGTAGTCGGAAGCCACCAACGTGAAGTGTCGGTCGCAACTGGCCGGATCAAAGTTGACCGGTGCATCGACAATCTCACGGGTCAGTGCCAGCGCTTCACGCACCTTTGGAAGCAATTCCAGACCGAGTGCAGTCGGCTCCAGACGCCGTCCGACCTGAACCAGCAACGGATCATTGAAATGCTCACGTAAGCGTCCGAGCGCCGAACTGGTTGCCGACTGCCCCAGGCACAATCGCTCGGCAGCGCGGCTGACGCTGCATTCGCTCAACAACGCATCCAGGGCGACCAACAGGTTCAAGTCAAGACGTCGATAACGCATGGTTTGCCTGGCTTGCGTCCAGAAGGTTGTTGATGACCGACAGACTGACGTGACAGAACGAGGCTGACTAATCGCGTTCAGGGATGCGACCTATCGTCAATCGCGATACCTGGAACGTACGCGAGCGTGTGAATTCAAGCGTCCGCTGGGTCGTACTCGTTCACGTTAGCCACCTGGGAATGCAGCCGGCCCAACAACTCGATGAGGGTGTCTACTTCCGAGGCGGAAAGCCCGCTGAGCAGGCGCCGCTCTCGTTCCAGTGCAACCTTCAACACTCGCTTATGCAAGGCTTTGCCGCTGGCCGTCAGGCTCACGGTGTAGCGCCGCGCGTCGGTGGAATCCACTTGGCTGCGAATGTGCCCTGCCGCTTCCAGGGACTGGAGTGAGCGACTGACCGCGCTCTTGTCGAGGCCGATCGTCTGACAGATTCGGTTGGCAGTGATGTCATTTTCAACGGCAAGCATCGAGAGCATTCGCCACTCGACCACACCGATACCGAAGTGTTTGCGATAGCACTGCGATGCGCCTGCGGAGAGTTTGTTGGACAAAAAATTCAGCAGCGCGGGGACATAACGCGTCAGATTCAGTTGGGATTCTGCGGACATTGAATGAACACCTGGGATCGGCGGAGCCTTTTAAAATTGGTTGACACCGCAACTAAATAATCAGAGGATTTCTCCACCGAACGTCACGGGCGATTCGCTGCATGATATGCCGCCGCCCTGCCTCATAAAAATAATTATCAGGTTTTGGTCATGAACACTTTCAATCCCATCGTCTGCTCCTTTCTCGCGCCAGCGCCTGGCTGATTCGTCCCCGGCCAACGCTCGAACCAACGTTTTTTTTCAGCAGCCACTTCAGTGTGGAGGGACAAGTCATGCTTCAAGTCAACGTCACCCGCAAAGCAGACGAAGCCGACGGCATCTGCAGTTTCGAATTATGTCCCGTCGATGGCAGTACGCTGCCGGCGTTCGAGGCCGGTGCCCACATCGACACTCACATTGCCGATGGCCTCACCCGCCAATACTCCCTGTGCAACGATCCCAGGGAGCGCCACCGCTACCTGATCAGCGTGCTCAAAGACCCGAGTTCACGGGGCGGTTCCAGAGCCATGCATGAGCAGGTGCAGTCAGGGCAAACGCTCTCCATCAGCGCTCCGCGCAATCTTTTTCCGCTTGATCGCTCGGCACAACGACACCTGCTGTTTGGCGGAGGCATCGGTATCACCCCCATGCTGGCCATGGCTTGGGAGTTATCGCATCAGGGGGCCGACTTCGAATTGCACTATTGCTTTCGATCAAGCCAGCGCGCGGCGTTTGTGGAGATGCTTGCTCAAACCCGCTTCGCCGATCGCATAACGCTTCATGACGATAGCGGCCCCCAAACGCAGAAACTCGATGCGCCGGCCCTGCTGGCAGCGCCGCACGCCGACACCCATCTTTATGTGTGCGGCCCGACCGGATTCATGAACTACATCCTTGATGCCGCGCAGAACGCTGGCTGGTCACAGGACCGGGTACATAAAGAGTTCTTTGCCGCAGACCCTGTCGATCAAAGCGCCAATGTGCCCTTCGAAGTTGAACTGGCAAGCAATGGCCAGGTTTTTCGGATCCCTGCCGAACGTAGCGTATTCGAAGTGCTCGACGAGGCCGGTATCGCGATCGAGTCATCTTGCGAGCAAGGCGTCTGCGGCACCTGCGTAACCCGCGTCCTGAAGGGCATACCCGAACACCGGGACAAGTTCCTGACGGAAGCCGAACACGCGGCGAACGATCGCTTCACTCCCTGCTGCTCCCGCGCCAGGTCATCACGCCTGGTGCTCGATCTGTGAATTCAAACAACATCAACCGTGCCTTCTGGAGAACACCATGAACACCTCTACTCTCCAACAACTTGCCGAAGAAATTCCAGCGCCTGCCTTGCCCAGCTTTCCCCTCAACCAATGGTATGTCGCTGCCCTGGGTTGGGAGTTGAAGGACAAACCGGTGGGCCGGACATTGCTCAACAAACCTGTGGTGCTGTTCCGCAAAGCCAACGGCGAAGTGGCGGCACTGGAAGACCGCTGCTGTCACAGAGCATTGCCACTGTCGAATGGCACGCTCGAAGCGACGGGCATTCGTTGCGGCTATCACGGCCTGCTGTTCGATGACCATGGAAAATGCGTCGAAATTCCGGGGCAGGACAAGATTCCGAGTAAAGCCAAGGTTCCTGCGTATCACGTGCGTGAGCAGGACCAGATTGTCTGGATCTGGTTTGGCAGCGATGCTCAACCTGAGCCAAGTTGTGAGCCACCGGTTTACTCAGTTCACAGCAGCGGCAACTACCTGTTTGACGGCAACGTGTACCACTACAACGCGCCATATCAGCTGATCCACGACAATCTGATGGACTTGAGTCATTTGGGGTATGTCCACCTGCGCACCATCGGTGGCAACGCCAGCATTCACATGAATGCGCAGATGAATGTGGAAAGTGAAGACAACGTCGTACGGGTCGTGCGCCACATGCCGGACTCCGTTCCACCCCCCACCTACACCGCCGCCTACCCCTTCAAAGGCAATGTGGACCGTTGGCAGGAAATCGAATTTCACGTCAGTCATCTGCGGATCTGGACCGGTGCGGTGGATGCTGGTACCGACACACTGGACAACCCCGATCGCGGTGGCTTCCACATGCGTGGATTCCACGGCGTAACGCCAGAGACCGACACCACCAGCCACTACTTCTGGACCATTGCCACCAACCCGGCGAGCGATCCAGAAACCATCAAGGCCAAGGTCGTGGAGCAAACCATCCTGACCTTCGATGAAGACAAGGAAGTGATTGAAGCCCAGTACCGGAACATGTGCCGGTTCGGTGCACGCCCGATGATCGACATCCACGTCGATGTCGGCGCCAATCGCGCCCGCCGGATCATCGAGCAACTTCGCCAATCCAGCGTTTGATTGCTTCAATCAAACACAAGATTTACCAGCGCTTTCTCGCCCTGAGTTCCATGCCGCCGCGGAGCTGAGTCGCCGGCTCCGCGGCACTTTGTGATGAATTACTGCTGGGTGCCAGGCAGTAGTTCAAAGGTCGGGGTAAACGGGGTGATGGCGGCCATCAACCGTTCGAAAGGTTTGTGATCGCCTTCAAAGGTGGCTTTGCCGGCAGCGACGAGTTGCGCGAAGCTGGTTTTCCTTGCCATCACGCCTTCAAGATCCGATCGGTCAAGTGTGAGGGTCAGGTCAGCCTTTTTCGCTTGCTGACCCTTGATGGTAGTCAGCGTTGAATTGCTTAGCTCAACCACAAACTGCTCGCCGTTATCGGGCGTCTTGAGGTTCAGAATCAAGTGCTGATCCGCGACCTTGCTGCCATCCAAAGCGATCCCGAGGTATTCCAGCCACAACTCGGTGCTCATGGCACGAATGATGTCCGGCCCGGTGGGTTTTGGTGGCACACCCTTGGGCATGCCATGGCGTAACTCGTATGCCGCCGCGAGGAAGCTGTTGCGTACCCCGGCACTTTCCTTTTGATAGCCAACCTGCTCATAGACGTCCGCAAGCAGATCCTTGGCCTGGGTGTTCCGGGGTTCGGCGTACACCAGTTTGTTGAGGATTTCATAGGCTTCGCGGTATTTGCCCTGATCGAACAGGGATTTGCCCTTGGCCATGATCTTGTCCGCGCCCCCCATCATTTCCACGTACAACGGTGCCGAATCTTTCGGCGACAACGGCATCAGTGTCGCCGGGTTCGCATCCCAGTAACCCAGGTAGCGGTTGATCACGGCGCGGCTGTTGTGCTCTTCGGAGCCGTGGTAGCTATGAGTCGCCCAGTTGTTTTTCAAGCTTTCGGGCAACTTGTAGACGTTTTGAATTTCATTGATGGTGACGCCCTGATTGGCGGCGTGTAGTACGGCGTTGTTTAAATTGGCATAGGCATCGCGTTGCGCGCGCATGACGTCTTGAATTCGCTCATTACCCCAGCGTGGCCAACTGTGGGAGGCGAACATGACATCGGCCTGTTGTCCGTAGCGATACAAAGCATTGTTGATGTTCTTGGACCAGACCAGCGGATCTCGGACCAGAGCGCCGCGCAAGGTGTAAATGTTGTGGATGGTGCCGACAATGTTTTCGGCCGCCCAGAAAGCTTTGAATTGCGGGAACCAGGTGTTCATCTCCGCCGGCGCTTCAGTGCCGGGAGTGCTCTGGAACTCCATCTCTACGCCGTCGATGGTCAGGGTTTCGAAATCTTTCGCGATGTAGCGATTGGGTTCGATCAGGCCCATGTTGCCAATAGAGGTATTTTTTCCGATGGCCATGTCGACATGGCCATAGGGGCTGTGGGGCAACATCACGCCGTATTGGAAGAAAGCGCGTCGGGTCATGGCGTTGCCGGCGTAAACGTTTTCAGCCACGGCATGCTCCATGAAACCGGTGGGTGCGATGAGCGGGATCTTGCCGCTGCGCACATCGGCTTCATCGACCAGACCGCGGACACCACCGAAATGGTCGGCATGGGAGTGAGAGATCACTATCGCCACGACTGGGCGCTTGCCGAGTTTTTCATTGATGAAATCCAGGGCAGCCTTGGCGGTTTCCTTCGACATCAACGTGTCGAACACAATCCACCCCGTATCACCCTTGATGAACGTGATATTGGCCAGATCAAACCCACGCACTTGGTAAATTTTTTCCGGAACGACCTCATACAAACCGAAGGCCATGTTAAGGACTGCCTGGCGCTGCAAGGACGGATTGACGCTGTCGAAGTCCTTCCCATCGAGCAGGAAGTCATAGCTTCCCATGTTCCATGCGACATTCCCGGCGTCGGCCATGATCTTGTTGTAGGACGGGGCAGCGATGAAGCCTTTCCTGGCTTCTTCAAACTCGCGCTGGTCTGCGAACGGAAGTGCCTTGCGTACCGCATTCTGCGCTTCGATCGTGTAGGACGAAGGCGGTTTTCCCTTGCTGTCGAAGTGCGAATTTTGTGTCGTGGCCGAATCGGCACTTGCGCCGTTTGCATCGGCAGCAAAGAGCATGGGGCTGATGCCGCTCCCAAGGGTGATTGCCAGTGCCAGATGAAGGGTCTTGTTGTGCATGAGGGTTCCTGCGCCAGAGGCCATAAGCGTCAATGCAAAAATTGCGCTCGATTGTATTTATTGGGTACGCGTCAACTTGACCCGCCTGGCCATGAATAGCATATTCATTTCATTACGAAAAATTCCGTTTCAGCCATTTTCGATAACATAAAGGTTATGAGATGACGCCGCGTCGCTTACGTCAGTTTCTGGCATTGATAGAACATGCCCACTTTGGCCGGGCTGCAAAATCTCTGGGCGTTTCCCAGCCTGCGCTGAGCAAAAGTATCCAGTTGCTGGAGAGCGAATTGGGGGTCACGCTGTTTGATCGACGCACAGACGGCGTCGTACTGACGGCGTTTGGTCAGTTGCTTCGGGATAAAAGCCAGCGTTTGTTAGTGGCCGAAGAGGATCTGCGGCGCGACATCACCCTGTTAGCAGGAGGCGATATCGGCGCGCTGAAAGTTGCCTTGGGTCCCTATCCGAGTGTGACCAGCGGATACGCCAGCATCGCGCGCTTGCATGCCCGACATCCGCAGATCAAGGTCACTGCCCATGTCGCCGGCTGGCGCGAAGTCGCTCAACAGGTCGCCACCAGTGCCGTTGATCTGGGGATCGCTGAAATCAGCACTTTGCAAGGCCGGGAAGAGTTCACCTGTGAATTGCTGGGTGAACATGTCGGCCGCCTTTTTTGTCGCCCCGGCCATCCGTTGCTCGCGCAAAAACGCTCACCAACGATGGCGCAAACACTCGATTACCCTTGGGTGGCCTCGCGCATACCATTGCGACTGGTGACCCATTTGCTTCCGGCAACGTTGGGCTGTGCCGGCACCTACGATCCATTGACGGGTGATTTTGTACCGGCGATCGAAATAGACGTGCCCATGCAAATCGTCAAATTCGTCGAGAACAGTAATGCCCTCGCGTTAGGCAATTTATCGACTTTTGAGCAGGAAATCAGCGCAGGAACAATCGTGCCGTTGCCCGCCCATGACCCTGCCCTGCGCACCCGTTATGGCTTCATCTACCTGAAAGAGCGCTCGCTGCCACCCGCAGTAGAGATTTACATGCAGGAGGTGCGAGCTGTGGAAGCTGAAATTTGTCAGCGTGAGCGCATCCTGGCCCGGATGGGCAGTAAATGAACCGAGGGGACTTATTACCGATAAAAACGCCAATCTACATATTGTGTAATATTACTGATTAATATAGATTCCCAGTCAAATCTGTAATGACCTGGAAAGGCCATGAAACCTTGCGTAAAAAGCCTGGTGCTCGAACTCCTCGTGGCCAAGGACGGCGCTCCCTTGCAGGTCAGGGAAGCCATCGTCGCCTGTGAGCTATTCGGAATCAGTGAAAACAACGTTCGGGTGACCCTGGCGCGCCTCACCATCGAAGCATTGCTTGAAGGTGCGGGGCGCGGGAGCTATCAGCTGGGACCGCAGGCCAAGGAAATCTCCTCGCAATTGTTTGAGTGGCGCCGCGTGGAGCAGCATCTGAGGATGTGGGACGGCAGTTATCTGATGGTCGCGTGTAACGCCTTGGGACGCAGTGACCGCAACGTTTTGCGCCAGCGCGAACGCGCGCTGCACATGTTGGGCTTCGCAGAGCTGGACAAGGACTTGTACGTGCGCCCGAACAATATCGGGCCCGATACCGAGTCTTTGCGTCGACGCTTGATCGAACTTGGCCTGGAGCCCGCCGCGTTGGTTTTCCAGGCGACGGATTTCGAAGCAGCGCAGACACAGCGCATACAGGACCAATGGAACGGTGATTTGCTTAACGACAGCTATCGCCGTACTTGCCAGCAGCTGGACAGCTGGGTACTGCGCGCCGAGCAGTTGAAGCTCGATGCGGCCGCACGCGAATCATTCATCCTCGGCCGCGAAGCCATTCGCCAGATCATCTTCGATCCGCTACTGCCGGAACCGCTGGTGGACGTGGCGCTGCGCACTGAGTTCTTTGCCAGCACCAAACGTTTTGTGGACCACGGTCACCAGATCTGGCGCAGCTTTTTGCAACAGCCCTAAGACTCAACTGACTCATCACCCCAGGCCGATCAAGGCGTTTGATGTCGAGGATAACCATGCATAACAAAACCAAAATCAGCGATATTCTCAGCCGCGATGAAATCAAATCCTTTAGCGAGCGCTCAGACGCCTGGGGCGCATGGGCAGTGGGGTCAACCTGGGGCGTGCTGGCCTTGACCTTTATCGGTCTGGCCTGGGCTCGCGAACTTTTGCCGTGGTGGGGATTCAGCCTCGCCTTGATCCTGAGTGTGGTCATCATTGCCGGGCGGCAGTTGTGCTTTGGCATTTTGCAACACGACGCGGCACACGGGACGTTGTTCAAGAACAAATGGTGCAACGACGTTCTGGTCGATTGGTTGTGCGCCCGGCCCATTTGGAACGATCTGCGCAAGTACCGCCCATACCATCTGACCCATCACGCCAAAACGTCTACGGCCGACGATCCCGATCTTTGCCTGGTGGCTGGGCTACCCACGACTCGCCGCTCATTGATGCGTAAGTGTATGCGAGACCTTTCGGGTGTGACCGGACTCAAATTTTTGCTGGGCCGCCTGCTGATGGATGCCGGCGTATTACAGTGGTCGCTGACCAGCGATGTCCGACGCCTGCCGCAGGAAAGTCGTCGTTGGTGGGACTATCCACGGACGTTCTTCAGAAACGCCCGCGGCCTGTTGCTCACCAACGGTTTGCTTTTGACTGTGTTCTGGATAAGTGGAAACGGCTGGTTGTATGGCGTCTGGGTCCTGGCGTATATCACTCCGTTCCCGTTGTTCATCCGAATTCGCTCCATGGCGGAACATGCCTGCCTGGAATCAAGCCCAAACGTATTGCGCAGCACCCGCACTACACAAGCCGGTTGGATCGCTCGTGCCTGCGTGGCGCCGATACGGGTCAACTTCCACATTGAACATCATCTGATGGCCTCAGTGCCCTATTTCCGCCTGCCGAAATTACATGCACTTTTGCGGCAACGCGGCATCGTGGCACAACCACCCACCTACCTGCAGGTGCTCAAGCGTGTGAGCATGCGAACTCACGACGTCTGATTGATAGGCCGGGAAATACAGGGATTCAAGGGGCTGTAAAAAATAAGTGTCCAGGAACGCAATGTGGCGTTATTGAGCTATACCCAATAGTCCCCCCCACCGTACTTCTTCCATTATTGGAGGTTGTCAATGAAACCCTGTCTCCCCCTCTCAGCGCTATTGATCAGCGCAACTCTTTTCGGCTGTTCCAATTCTACGCACTCCCCATCAATGAATCTGCCTTTGGCAGCGACCCAGAAAAATCCTGGTCATACCGCCACGACCACACTGACCGGCGAAGGCAATCAAACCAATTTTGACTTCTACATAACTGGCGTTCCAAACGGCACCATCCTGCCGCCGCGTATCTACACCTTCATCACCAAAGGCACCTGCCAGCAGCCTGGAGCCGCCGCCTTCGCGATGAATGACAAGGTCAACACTGAACCCAATGCGGGTACCGGTGGCTGGACTTTCTACAGAAGCGCGCCGATCGCCATGCAAGAGCTGCTTTCCGGCAAGTACGCCGTTGTTGTGCGCACTTCGCCCGAGGATGGCAGCGCCGATATTTTCTGTGGCGATGTTGCGCACGCGACTCGGTGAAACGCCCGTCGTTTTCTTTATCAGCTGATGAGTACTTCAGGTAGCGATTGTGGTTAGCGCATGCAAGTGGGTGACTATCCAGTTGTAATCCTGGCGTTACATACACCAGCAACATGCTGCAATCGCCCAATCATTTTGAAAAACCGCACTAGACTCCACCTGCGCCTTAATCCGTGCACGGTCATGCAATACGGGGGAAATGATTCTGTACGCAGTACCTAGGCTAATTACTCGGTGGTCAATGCACCAAGGGGCAATGTAGATGCGCACTCGTCACCGGGTTGCCAATACCCTGATACAACGAGGAATCCTGGTATGGAACAGCTATCGGATCGTTTCAAGCTATCTATTGTGTTTGCTGCGCTTTTGTCATTAAACGGACTAGCCCAAGCGGCTCAAACGGAAAAGACCAACATTCTGTTTATCGTCTCCGACGATACCGGCTATGGCGATCTTGGCCCCTATGGCGGTGGGGTCGGTCGAGGCATGCCGACTCCCAGCATCGATGAGCTGGCGGCAGAAGGGGTCACTTTTTACTCTTTTTATGCCCAGCCAAGTTGCACACCGGGTCGGGCGGCCATGCAGACCGGACGTATCCCTAATCGTAGCGGCATGACCACCGTGGCCTTTCAGGGCCAGGGCGGCGGCTTGCCAGCCGCCGAATGGACATTGGCCTCAGTGCTGAAAACCGGCGGCTATGACACCTACTTCACCGGCAAATGGCATTTGGGCGAAGCCGATTACGCGCTACCCAATGCGCAAGGTTATGACGTGATGAAATACGTCGGCCTGTATCACCTGAACGCCTACACCTACGCTGACCCGACCTGGTTCCCGGACATGGATCCGGAAACCCGCGAGATGTTCCAGAAGGTCACCAAGGGCGCATTGTCCGGCAAGGCGGGTGAAAAACCGGTCGAAGAATTCAAGGTCAATGGTCAGTACGTCGACACGCCGGTCGTAGATGGAAAACCCGGCGTGGTCGGCATTCCGTTCTTCGATAACTACGTGGAAAAAGCCGCTCTGGAGTTTCTCGACACGGCAGCCAAATCGGACAAGCCGTTTTTCATCAACGTCAATTTCATGAAAGTGCACCAGCCGAACATGCCGGCACCGGAGTTCATTCATAAGTCCATGTCGAAGTCCAAGTACGCCGACTCTGTCGTCGAACTCGACACCCACATTGGCCGCATCATGGACAAGCTCAAGGCGCTCGGTCTGGATAAGAACACCCTGGTGGTTTACACCACTGACAACGGTGCTTGGCAAGACGTCTATCCAGACGCTGGCTACACCCCGTTCCGGGGGACCAAGGGCACCGTTCGCGAGGGCGGAAACCGGGTGCCGGCCATAGCTGTGTGGCCAGACAAGATCAAGCCGGACACGAAAAACCACGAGATACTCGGTGGCCTGGACTTGATGGCAACCTTCGCTGCTGTCGCCGGCGTGAAACTGCCGGAAAAAGATCGCGAAGGTCAGCCAATGGTCTTCGACAGTTACGACATGACTCCGGTGCTAACCGGCAGCGGACCTTCTCCACGCAAGGAATGGTTCTACTTCACCGAGAACGAACTGTCCCCGGGTGCGGCGCGTGTCGGCAACTACAAGGCTGTTTTCAACCTGCGAGGCGACAATGGCGCGCAAACAGGTGGCCTGGCAGTGGACACCAACCTGGGATGGAAAGGCGGTGAAAAGTATGTAGCGGTAGTGCCTCAGGTGTTCGACTTGTGGCAAGACCCGCAAGAGCGCTACGACCTGTTCATGAACAACTTCACCGAACGGACCTGGACCATGGTGCCGATCTCAGCCGCTATCATGAAGTTGATGAAAACCTACATCGACTACCCACCGCGCAAATTGCAAAGCATGGGCTATGACGGTCCGCTCGAATTGTCGAAGTACCAAAAATTCCAATACATACGCGACACGCTGAAAAAAGACGGCATCAATGTGCCAATGCCATCCGGCAACTGAAACAGGCGAAAAATGGCGACCTCATGGGAGGTCGCCAATTTGCCATTTAAGGTTTGCGTAGAGTTACTTGGGAAACAACAGCGTATACGCCACCCGAAACCCCCAGCCCTGCGCACCATCTTTAGGGCTGTCAGCCCAATACCGTGGGCCCACTTGCAAGCTCATGGGTTGATGACCGACTTTGAACAACTGGGTGACGAAAAGGTTGATCGGTACCGACCACTCGCGGGTCTGCCAGTCATACGTAGACTCGGTGTTGATACCGAAAGTCGTATAGGTATGGGTGGTGTAGCTGAAGAACGGTTGCAGAAAGGTCTGGTTGATTTTGTCTTTGTCGTCAGGCGGGCTGTTGTCAAGCGACCAGATGTGATTGGCCAGAATACCGCGGGTCCATCCATTGGTTTGTTTCAGGGCAACCACGGTAGGTCCAGCCCCCCATTGTTCACCACTCAATAGATCATCACTGCCGGTCGGCACAAGGATTACCGGCCCTGCACCCCAGATCCAACCACTCGCGGTTGGGTGCTTGGGTGAAAAAAAGAAGCTCTGGGTTACATCTCCGACCCCGGATTTGTCTGCCTGCCCCCCCGGTACCAGACCGTGTTGATCGATGACCGGCAAGATGGTTCGGGATATGAGATTCCACTCGTCATTGAGAGTAAAGGGCAGCACGGGCTGGATATTGGTGACGCTTTGGTAACCCTCGCCACTGGGCCCCAGCTTCTGATTCCAGTTGTACTGAATGGGCACGCTGTAAAGCGCCGCCACCGGATTCAATGATTGTTTAGCCAGCTCGGCCTGGCTATCGGCAGTTTTGCCGGTATCGGGCCAGATCATCACCAGGGCCATGACAGGCATGAGGTGGACGACTTTGCTCATCAGTAGCTCCTTCTCGATAACGAGAACATGCTCTACCACTGCGGTTGTACCGCCTCGACGCGAAGCGACCCGCAGGAGCTTAGTTCAGGTTTTCTCGACTAGGATCAATTCGACTTGAGCGCGCGGGTGGGACGCCTGCCGCTTCTCCATAGGACACGTGAAACCAGAAGATCACCACGCAGGACTTCAAGGCCGCAATCAACAAATTAAACGCTGATTTCTGGGCGTTTACCCGCAGTTGAGTGCTGTTGAATTCGCCAACCCGTTGGCGAGTGAATAAACCTGAAAAAGAGGAATACCGCCATGTGGGACCGATCATCGTTTCTGCTTTCAAGATTACAGACGCCGCTGCTCACCACAGCGCTCATCGCCAGTGTGCTCGCGCTGGCATCCTGTGCGACGGTCGATGCGCAAACAACCGCCTACGTCGGGGTCGAACACCCCGCTCCAACCCTGGCAAATGAAGTACAGATCATGCGCGTAGCACCCACTCGACCGTATGTGCGGCTCGGTGAAATCCTGATCGACGCCAGTGTTGACCCGGCGCCGCCCATCACCCAAGTCGAGGCGAAACTGCGCGAGCAAGCCGCGACGCTCGGTGCAGACGCGGTAGTCGTGGTCTACGACCAGATCCAGCCCGTGGCCGCGTACGTGTCAGGGCCGCTGTGGAGCCGCGACATAAACACGATCCAGGGACGCAAACTCAAAGGCATTGCCATCAAATATCAATAATGAGGTGCACAACAATGAAAGCTATTTTGTCCGGGCTGACGCTTATATTCGCGACTGTACTGATCAGTGCATGCTCCGCAGTGGGATCAACCGAGGGTGGCGCTGGTGAAACCGAAATTCGCGCAGGGAAGATCGAACAGATAACTCTGACGCAAATGCAGACAAATCACGACAGTGGCGTAGGCGCCGTACTCGGTGGCCTTGGCGGGCTCGGGATCGGCAGCCTGATCGGGCGCGGCACCGGGCGCGATGTTGCCATGGTCGCCGGCGCGCTTGCCGGTGCCGTCGGCGGCAATTACGCGGAGAAGAAACAGTACGACCAGCCCAAAGAGGCGCAACAGATCATTGTGCGGGTCAAGAGTGGCGTGCTGGTGTCAATCACCCAGCCTATCAATCCGTCTCTCGGTAAAGGCATGAACGTTTATATCGAAGGCTCAGGCAATGATGCTCGGGTGGTACCGCAAGGCAGTTGAAAAGGGCGAAAAAAAGCCGGTTTCATTCGAGCAACTGACGACGCCTGGCGCCCGGCGACATTAAGAACCAGCGCCGGCAAGCGCGATTGAAGACACTTTGTTCGCTATAGCCCAGAAGGCCGGCAACCTGAGACATAGGCATGTGTTTTTCCGCCAGGTAGTGGTCGGCACGCTCGCGACGCAGCGTCTCGACCACTTCGTCGAAGCTGCGCCCCTCCTCGGCCAGCCTGCGTTGCAACATACGCACGTGCATGCCGAGTTGCTCGGCAATTAAGGGCAAACGGCAGCGCTGGATCGGCATCATGCGCAGCACCAGACGCTCAACTTGTTTGACCACATCGGATGTCGCTTGCAAGTCAAACTCGTCGAAGTAGCGTTCCAGTGCGTGATGCAGGTAAGGCGCCTGCTGCTCGATCCGTTGACTCAGTTGTTTGTCACGCAGAACCAGGGCGTTGCAGGATTGGCCGGTATACACCTGCGTTTTGAAATAACGCCCGTAACGTGCCTGTGCGGGTAAGTGATGAGCTGAAAACAACACCGACTGGGCAACGAAGTTATCGCCGTACAGCACCTTCATGCCGTTATGCGCCACCCCCATCGCCAGCGCCTCCATCTGCCGCCGTGGGCTGTGTCCGGAAAGCCGGATATCGATCAGCAAACGCGGTGCCTTGGCCTCACTCAGGTCAAGATCAAGCCGAATGCCCGGACTGTGGTAACCGATAAAACGGATAATTTGCGCCAACGCTTCTCCCGCCGTCGCGCATGTTCGGGCGATCACCGCAATCGGTCCGAGTATATGCAAGTCCTGATACTCGGCCATGCGCAAACCAAAATCAGGGCATTCCAGCTCTCGCGCAGCAAACTCCAGCAGCCCTACCAACGAACGTAACGGCACACGCGCGTCTTCGTCCATCAGCAGGTCCGGGTTGAGGCGAAAGTGTTCAAGCATCAGGTCGGCATTCCCGCCGAGCTGGCTTGTCACTTCACGGAATCCGGTAAATGAGGTTGTTCTGATCAAAGATGTCATGTCATCAAAGATCAAATAAATGTCACGAAAGATCAATTTTTTTCTGAGCGTTCGAGCCAACAATCCTTGCCGGATAACCACGGTTGCTTCGTTGCGAAGTCGCCCCCTGTTCACTCGCTCGGGATCGTTCTGTGATGGAATTCGACTATGTAATCATCGGTGCCGGCTCAGCGGGCTGCGTCCTGGCTAATCGACTGAGCGCAAACCCCGATGTCACGGTGTGTTTGCTTGAGGCTGGTCCAGAAGACCGCTCGCCTCTGATCCATGCTCCCGTTGGCGTCGCTGCGATCCTGCCGAGCCGTCATGTCAACTGGGCATTCCAGACCGTACCGCAACCGGGTCTGAACGGGCGCTGCGGTTATCAACCGCGCGGCAAGGTGCTGGGTGGCAGCAGTTCTATCAATGGCATGGTTTACATCCGTGGTCATCACAGTGACTTTGATGACTGGCAGGCCATGGGAAATCCCGGATGGTCGTTTTCAGACGTCCTGCCGTACTTTCGCAAGAGTGAAATGAACCACCGCGGTGCCTGTGATTTCCATGGAGCGCAAGGCGAGTTATACGTCGGCAAGAACCCGCTACACCCAGTCACCCAAGCCTTTATCGAAGCGGGGCAGATGGCCGGACACCGGCATAATCCCGACTTCAACGGCGCCGAGCAGGAAGGCATCGGTCAGTTCGACGTAACGATCCGTGATGGTCGACGCTGGAGCACGGCCACCGCTTTCCTCAAACCCATTCGACGCACCCGCAAGAACCTCACAGTGATGACTGGCGCTGCCGCAGAGCGGATCGTGCTGGAAGGCAAGAAGGCGGTCGGCGTGGAGCTGCGTATCAGGGGGAATCGTCAGACGATCAAGGCTCGCCAGGAAGTTCTCCTCAGTGCCGGATGCTTTGGTAGTCCGCAATTGTTAATGCTCTCGGGGATTGGCCCGCAAGCCGAACTCAAGCCACAGGGAATTGCGGTGCAGCACGAACTACCCGGTGTAGGACAAAACCTGCAAGACCATCCGGATGTCGTCCTTAGCTATAAAAGTCACGATACGTCGTTGATGGGTATCTCCCTTCGCGGCAGTGCAAAAATGGGCAAGGCGTTGATTGATTACGTCCGACATCGACGCGGTCCTTTCGTCAGCAACTTCGCCGAAGGCGGCGGCTTTCTGAAAACCGACGCGAGTCTCGCGCGTCCGGATATCCAGTTGCATTCGGTCATCGCGATGATTGACGACCATAACCGCAAGTTGCACTGGGGACACGGGTTCAGTTGCCACGTCTGCGTGTTGCGCCCCAAGAGCGTCGGTAGCGTGGGTCTTCAATCGAATGACCCGAGCGCCCCACCGCGTATCGACCCCAATATATTGGGGCATGACGATGACGTGGAAACCCTGCTCACCGGTTACCGAATGACTCGGGAAATTATCCAGCAAACGCCTATGGCACGTTACGGGCTCAAGGACATGCACAGCGAAGGGATGTATGGAGATGAACAACTGATCGAGCTGTTGCGCCAGCGCACCGACACCATTTATCACCCGGTCGGCACCTGCAAGATGGGCAACGACGAGCACGCCGTGGTGGACAGCCAGTTACGGGTGCATGGTATCGAGAGGCTTCGTGTGGTGGATGCCTCTATCATGCCGACCCTCGTGGGCGGCAATACGAATGCCGCCTCGATCATGATCGCCGAACGCGCTGCTGACTGGGTTTCTGCAAGCAGGTGATCCCTGCTCTCCTGAAGATCAATTGTCGAGCCATTGCACCGTGTCTTCGGTGGATGCTCGTCTTGTGTAAAAGCCATTAGCGGGTGAATCAAGATCGGCATATCCAAAGGACACGCCGCAGACCACAAGCCGACTGTCATCGATAGCAAAATGACGTCGTACAAAAGATGAGTGGCTGGCCAGCGCAGCCTGGGCAATGGCTCCGAGACCAAAAGCCTCTGCGGCTAACAGCAGATTGGCTACATAGCCACCGCAATCAACGGCACCATAGGTGCTGAGCGCTCGATCACTGGTGATAATCGCAACATGCGGCGCACCGAATAGTGAAAAATTTCGCATTGTTTGGTGCTGGCTAGCGACTCGATCACCAGGAGCGATGCCGATACTTTCATAGAGTTGCTGTGCACACTCACGTCGGCGCTTTTGGTAAACCCCCTGATACTCGTTTGGGAACTGAAAGTCCGGGGCGGGCGTAGCCATCTTCAGCTCTTCGGCATACGCGGCACAAAAACGCTCTGTTGCTGCCCCACGCGTCACGATGACTTGCCACGGCTGAGTGTTGCACCATGAGGCAGAGCGCTGAGCCAAAGCGAATAATCGCCTGACTGATTCTTGATCGACTTGCTGCGGCAGAAAGGCGCGGCAACTCCGACGGCGCTGCATCATTTCTTCCAGAGTCTGGACAGTGATCGGGTTCATGCCTTCTCCGTTGCTTGTCGTAGGGTGCCGCTACCAACACCTATCCGACAGTTTAGGTACGAGTCACTCAATGGGTGGGCAATGAGCTGTCCACTAAGACTTGCGCCTTCCAGCACCGATATTGGTTCGGGACGCTCCTCAGCATCAACCACCGACAATGGGGGGGAAGAACGTAAAGGTGTGTGCCTGGAAGGCTGGCCGTTCAAGCGACTACTTCTGCGAAGCGGCTGATCAGCGGCCGCTTGCACTGCGCTCTTCGGGCAACCATCACATATGAGAAATTATCTCAAATAGGTACAAAACCTATTCCGCATGCAATCTCATATGCGTATGATAGTGATTCTCAAATAACACTAAATTCATATGTGAGCCCGCATGTCCGCCTCAATCCTCCTGTGTGAAGAAAACTCTGTTGCCCCGCGCTCGTCCATGGCCCTGCGGCCCCTGGCTCTCGCCGTACACATGCTCGCAGTCGGTATCGCCGTCGCGGCTCCTTCCTTGCAGGCGGCGCAAGCAACTGAGCAGAAGACGACTGAAAGCGCTCTGACCTTGAACCCCATCGCGATCACCGAGACGGCTAACGCTGAGCAAGTCGGGGTTACCGAGGGCACCAACTCTTACACCACGGATGCTGCGCGTACGGCCACGCCGTTGACCATGTCGCTGCGCGAAACACCGCAGTCAGTCAGCGTCATCACGCAACAGCGCATTCAAGATCAGGACCTGAAAACCATCCTCGATGTGGTCAACAACGCCACCGGCGTATCGGTCAATCGCTATGAAACGAGCCGCGCCCAATTCAACGCCCGTGGCTTTGAACTCAACTCGCTGATGATCGATGGCGTCCCGACCATTTATGAGCAGCCATGGAGTTCGGGGGAGATATTCAGCAGTCTGGCCATGTATGACCGCGTTGAAGTGGTACGCGGTGCCAACGGTTTGATGACCGGTGCGGGCGACCCTTCCGCGTCGCTCAATATGGTGCGCAAACGCGCCAACAGTAAGGACTTGAAGGGTTCGCTGGAGCTGAGCGCCGGCACTTGGGACACATATGGCATGGAGGCCGATGTCTCCACGGCGTTGAACGAGGAAGGTACGGTTCGTGCGCGTCTGGTTGCGGAGACCAACGAAGGCGACACCTGGATCGACATGAACTCGAACAAGCGCCAGACCCTTTACGGCACCATGGACATCGACCTGACGCCCGACACCACACTGTGGTTTGGCTTGAGTCATCAGGAAAGCAACGCCGAGTCCCCGATGTGGGGCGGCTTGCCAGTCTGGTACGCCGATGGCAGCCGCACTCACTGGAGCCGTTCGAAGACAACGTCCGCCGACTGGAGCAAGTGGGACACCACTTACAAAACCTATTTCGTCAATCTCGACCACACGTTCGCCAACGACTGGCAAGTCCACCTCAGCTACAACCGAGGCGAGCGCACCGGCGACTCTTCCCTGCTCTACCTCTCCGGCAATCCAGGCCAGAACGGGAGTTCCGGGATGTCTTCGTTCCCGGCGACCTACAAGACCGAAACCACACAAGACGACTATGGCATCCGCTTCAATGGCCCGTTCTCGCTGTTGGGCCGCGAGCATGAATTGGCCTTCGGTTATGTGGACAGCAAGCAAAAGTTCGACGCCGATGCCCTCAACGCGCAGACAGGCTTTGACGGGGTTGCCGATTTCGATAGCTACAACGGCCATTTCCCTGAGCCAATCTGGGGCCCGAGAACAGACTACGGATACAGCGAAACCCGGCAAAAAGGGCTTTACGCAGCCACCCGCCTGAATGTGACTGACGATTTGAAAGTGATTCTTGGCGCCCGTGAAAGCTGGTACGAGAAGACCGCCGATGACGTGTTCTCGGAAGTGAGCAAGACCGATGTCGATCACGAGCTGACGCCTTATGCAGGCGTGGTCTACGACCTCACCGACAACCTCTCGGCCTATGCCAGCTACACGGAAATCTTCCTGCCGCAATCGGTACGCGACCGCAGCGGCCAGGAACTGGAGCCGATCGTTGGCGAGAGCACGGAACTGGGTCTCAAGGGTGAATACTTCGGTGGCCGCTTGAACGCCTCCGCTGCGATTTTCCAGATCAAACAGGATAACCTGGGCAAGAACACCGGCGAGTTGATCGACCCTAACAACCCGGTCGGCGGCTTCGCCTACGAGGCAAGCGAAGGTGCGACCAGCAAAGGTTTCGAGCTGGAAGTTTCGGGCGAACTCGCAACCGACTGGAATGCTTCCGTGGGCTACACCCAGTTCAAGGCTGAAGATGCCAAAGGCGACGACGTCAACACCCTGTATCCGACCAAGTTGTTGCGCACCTTCACCACCTACCGTCTGCCTGGTGCATTCAACAAGCTGACCATCGGCGGCGGGGTTAACTGGCAAGACTCGATCTACACCTACGCCACCAACCCGGCCGGCGACTCGGAGAAGATCCAGCAGGATGCCTACGCGCTGGTCAACCTGATGGCTCGCTACGAGATCACCGAAAACCTCTCGGCGCAGGTGAATGCGGACAACATTACCGACGAGAAATATTTCGACATCTTCGATGCCTACGGCGCCCTGACCTACGGGGCACCACGCAGCATTACGGCTTCAGCAAAGTATCGTTTCTAAAACACAACCCGGGATGGCCAGGCACTGAGCCTGGTCTTTCTCAACCCCCATCACAATATTTTCACAACCGTCCGCGTACGGTAGATCCCACTCCTTTTGTGATTCCCAGCCCGCACTCCCCATCGCGGGCTTTTTTTTGCCTGCTATTTTGATTTCGGGGACTGGCCACTGGTGCGACCTGCGCCAACGGCTGAGCGATAGCGCCTGACTCTCATTGATCGGGGACCGTCCTGATGGCAATGCCCTCGAGGCGCCGGCCCGGATCTAGAGCATTCTCTCCAGGCCAATCGCGTCGCTGAGCCAGGCCTTGAAGCTTCGCCATTTTCCGCCGGGCTCCTTGCGCAGGGTGTACAGGCGGCCGTCGTCTTCAGCGACCCAGACGATTTCGCCGTTTTCCAGGCGAGCCTGGTAACTCAAGGCCGGCGCCATGCCCTCATGCGCCAGGCGACGCATGTAACCCGCCAATTCGGGGCTGTCGACCAGCACCCCGACTTCCGTGTTCCAAAACACTGAACGCGGGTCGAAATTGAAGGAGCCGATGAACACCTTCTGCTTGTCGAGGATCATGGCCTTGGTGTGCAAGCTGGAGTCCGAGCCACCGCTGAAGCCAAAAGAAGACCCGCCGCCGGGGTCGTCCGGCTGGCGTCGCAGTTCATACAGCTTCACGCCATGTTCGAGCAGGGTTTTGCGGTAAGGCGCATAGCCGCCATGCACCGCTGGTACGTCGGTGGCTTCCAGAGAATTGGTCAATACGCGCACGTCAACACCGGCATCGGCACGACCGAGCAGGTAGCGCATGCCCGCTTGCTGGGGAACGAAATAAGCCGAGATCAGGATCAGCTCCTTGTTGACCCTGTCGAGCTCAGGTCGCAGTTGTGTCGACATCAATAGCGCGCGGGACGGTTCATCGTCGGCAAGCACCTTGCTCGGTGCGTCCCACATCGCCTGGCCATGGGCCCAAATCAACTGCTGACGCCAGGTGGCGAGTTGCGGTTGCGTCCGGTAAGTCATCAGGTGGTCGTACAAAGCCTTGTTTTCGATACGTGTGCTTTGCAGCGATTGCTCCAGGCGTTGGCGGCTTTCGAGCAAATCTTCGGCTGTCGGCTTGTTAACCAGGAAGTCACTGATCGGCTGGCTCAGTGCGCTGTTCCAGTATTGGTCGAAGCTATGGCCCAACTGCTCAGCGACCGGGCCGATGCACAGCAGGTCCATATCGGTGAAATTGAGATCGGGCTTGGCATCGAAATACTCATCCCCCAGGTTGCGTCCGCCGACGATGGCCGCGCTGTTGTCGGCCAACCACAGTTTGTTGTGCATGCGCCGGTGTTGCTGGGAAAGATTGAGCAGACGGCCCATGGTTCGGGTCACCAGGGTGCTGCGCCCCAGATGCAAAGGGTTGAAGACACGGATATGGATGTTCGGGTGCACGGCCAGGGTCGCGATCACTTCTTCCTGGCCGTCGCTGGCAGTGTCATCGAGCAATATGCGAATTCGTACGCCGCGATCGGCAGCCAGCAGAATTTCCTGCACCAGGGCTCGGGTGCTGAGGCCGTTATGCACGATGTAGTACTGCAGATCGATGCTTTTCTGCGCATTGCGGATCAACTCGGCCCGCGCGCGGAACGCTTCGCTGCTGTTGGGCAGCAGGCGAAAACCCGAGCGCCCCTGTTGCTGGGCGGCCTGGGCCTGGATTGAGCGCCCGAAAGCCGAATCGCTAGCGGGTATTGCTTCGCTGAACTCGTGAGGCAAGCGCTTGGTGGCGCAGCCAGCCAGAAGCAGGACAAGCAACAGGACGGGGAAGGACTGGGACATGGGCAAGGACTCGTCCTCCACCTCGATGGGTGACATTTTGCAGGCTGAACGCCTTAATTCAGTAAAGTCCGTTTCAAGCGCAGCGTGTCGAAATTTTCCGGCAGCGCCACGCAGGGCGTGAAATGACGGTTCCTCCTTTACACAATCCCTGCCCCACACCATCCACCAAATGAATAGCCCACGTGCAAACATGTGATTTCCATAAAGCCAATGGATTGGAGATCATTTCCCCATCGAAAATAATTACCTCCAAAGGGGAACGTCATGTTCAGCAAGGTACTGGCTCTCGCACTCATCCCGGTGGGTACCGCATTGCTGGCAGGTGCAGTCCTGCCCTTTCAGGCAGCCAGTAACGCCGCCGTTGGCCGAGCATTAGGGCACCCGCTCTGGGGAGCGCTAACGTCGCTGCTCGTCAGTGCTGTTGTGGTGCTCGTTGCACTGTTGGTGCTGCGTGTATCGGCGCCTGATATCGGCAAGGCGTTGCAGGGTTCGTGGTGGTTATGGATCGGCGGCATTTTGGGTGCCCTGTACGTAGGCAGCGCAACGGCCATCACTCCCCTGTTAGGGGCCAGCGGTTTTCTAATGCTCGTCGTTGCGGGACAAATTGTGGCTTCTGTTCTGGTCGACCATTTTGGGCTGATGGGACTCGCCGTCAAACCGATTACCTTCACTCGTCTGGCAGGCGTCGTGCTCATCTTCGGTGGCGTGTTACTGGTACAGGGCATCGGTACGCCCACCGTTGAGAACGGCGCTACCCAAACCAGCGAGTAACCGCTCTACTTTTCCTATGTCCCGAAGGCCCTGCCGTTCGCCTAAGCTATCCAGGTGGAGTTTTCGGGTGAGTCAGGAGTGATCGTTATGCGCAGTTTTTCAATTCAACGGATCGACCATGTTGTTCTGCGGGTGCGGGACATCGAGCACAGCCTGGCCTTCTACACATCGGTGCTGGGCTGTGATGTGAAAAAACGCCGTGATGACCTTGGCATGATCCACCTGAGCGCAGGGTCATCCATGATTGACCTGGTGGATGTGAACGGGTCGATCGGGCGTCAGGGCGGGGAGCCGGCAGGCAAGCAAAGACACAACGTCGATCACTTCTGCCTACGGGTCGAGCCGTTTGATGAACAGGCCATTCTGCGCGATCTGGCTGCTGCCGGCGTAGCCGCTGAAACCGCGGCGATGCGGTACGGCGCGGAGGGAACAGGTTTGTCGATTTACCTCAGTGACCCTGATGATAATCAGATCGAGCTCAAAGGCCCTGCCCTGCAGCCCTGACGGTATGTCAGCTTGGCTGGGAGCATTCGAAAACCGCTTCTCGCAGCCAGCGATGTGCAGCATCACCCTCTTTCCTTGTGTGCCAAGCCTGCTGATAGGCGAATCGGGGGATATCAATGGGCGGTTCGAATTGCCGCAGCGATTTGTGATTTCGCATGGGGCCTACCGCGCGACTGGCAACCGTGAGAATCAAATCGGTACCGGCAAGCACGTCGACGGCAGCGCTCCAGTGGGGCAAAGCCAAGGCAATGTGACGCTTCAAACCTTGGGCGGCCAACGCCTGCTCGATCTCATCGTTCGCATCAGGGCGAAGCGCGAGCAATACGTGCGGGCGAGATAGCCATTCATCCAAGGAAAGGCCCCCGTGTGCGGGCAGTACTTTTTTATCGGCGAGACTGATGAATCCTTCGGAAAAAAGATCTTGCAGCGCAATGGCCCCCGGCACATCAGGGAAGATGCCCAATGCAAGGTCAAGTTCACCGTCCAGCAGCTGGGAAATCATCATTTCTCGACTGGCCTGGCTGATGGCCAAATCAATACCCGGCGCTTGCTGGCGGATTTTCCGGGTAAGCGGAGGCAGAAGGATCCGCGCGGCATAGTCCGACAGCGACAACCTGAAACGGCCCTTCGCCGTTGATGGCTCAAATACCGGAGCACCCAACAGCGAGTTCAAGTTGCCCAGAGCGTCCTGAAGCGGCTGAGCCAACGCTTGTGCCCTTGCCGTTAAAACCAAAGAACCGTTTCGCCGTATGAGCAAAGGATCATCGAAATGGGCTCTGAGCAAGCCGAGAGCATGGCTGACTGCCGGCTGGCTCTTATGCAACCGGACAGACGCCCGCGTGACATGTTTTTCGGCCAATAACGCATGGAGCGTGACCAACATGTTGAGGTCAATTCTGCGCAGTTCATCCATTGAATGAATACTCGTGCCGTAAACGAGGGAGTTTCATCAATCTATCACATGCGCTTTCACACCAGCAGCCATGGGCAGTGAGGGCTCTATTCCGGTCGTCACGACTTGATTAAAAAAATTTCAACGAGCCGAGATGATTGCCTTTGGCCACTTAGTGACCTATTGGTTTTAATCGAGAACACAAAGTATTCAAGTGTCGATATCAGACACGGAGGTGGCGTGATCAGGTATCTCAGTCATCGGGCAAGCCGGGTAAGGTGGCGCATCTTTTCATCGAAATAACCCCATTGCGATGATGGGTTTGATAAGAACTGCAGCGTTTGAAGGGGGCCTTTTTCGGAAAGCCCAGCAGGCAACCACGATGATCGGTTGCCCCTATCAATCCGCTTAAATGTCGATTAGCAGAGAACAAAAAACCAATGATTAGCCCGAACTCCAAGGATTCGAGTGGCCAATTGGCGCAGGGCTTCAAGCCTCGTCACGTAACAATGCTGTCAATCGCCGGTATTATCGGCGCCGGTTTGTTCGTAGGCTCAGGGCATGCCATTGCGGCGGCGGGTCCAGCGGTCCTCCTGGCCTATCTATTCTCAGGTTTGCTCGTCGTTCTGGTCATGCGCATGCTCGGTGAAATGGCGGTAGCCAATCCGGACACCGGCTCGTTCTCCACCTATGCCGACCAGGCCATCGGGCGCTGGGCCGGCTTCACCATCGGTTGGCTCTACTGGTGGTTCTGGGTCCTGGTCATTCCTATCGAAGCGCTGGCTGCCGGCCATGTGCTGAACCAATGGTTTCCCCAGATCGATGCCTGGCTGTTCGCCTTGGTGTCGATCATTGCTTTGGTAGTGACCAACCTTTTCAGTGTCTCCAAGTACGGCGAATTCGAGTTCTGGTTCGCGATGGCCAAGGTCGTGGCGATCATAGGTTTCATCGGCGTGGGTTTTGCCGTGTTGATGGGCTGGGTCCCCGACCGGGAAGTCAGTGGGTTGAGCGGCCTGATGGCGGCGCACGGCGGATTTGCGCCCAACGGCCTGTCAGCGGTAGTCGGCGCTTTCATCACCATCATGTTCAGTTTCATCGGCACCGAGGCCGTGACCATCGCGGCCGCCGAATCTGACAATCCATCGCAGAACATTGCCAAGGCCACGCGCTCGGTGATCTGGCGCATCGGCGTGTTCTACCTGCTGTCGATTTTCGTGGTCATCTCCGTGGTGCCCTGGAACGATCCGCTGCTGGCCTCGGTAGGTTCTTACCAGCGGGCCCTGGAAATCATGAACATTCCCCACGCCAAGTTCATGGTGGACGTCGTCGTACTGATTGCCGTGGCCAGTTGCATGAACTCCTCGATCTACATCGCCTCACGCATGCTGTATTCGCTGGGCCGCCGAGGCGATGCGCCCAAGGCGCTGAAGGCGACCTCCTCAGAAGGCGTGCCACGGGCAGCCGTCATCGCCAGCACCGTACTGGGCGCGGCGATCACCGTATGGAGCTACTTCATGCCCGCCGGGCTCTTTGAGTTCCTGTTGGCCAGCTCCGGTGCGATTGCCTTGCTGGTGTACCTGGCCATTGCGGTCTCGCAACTGCGCATGCGCGGCATACTGCGTCGGCAGAACGTCGAACTGACCTTTCGCATGTGGCTGTTTCCATGGCTGACGTGGCTGGTGATCGCGTTCATTTGCGCAGCGCTGGCGGTGATGATGATCACCCCGGAGCACCGCACCGAAGTGAGCACAACCATTGGGCTGGCACTGGCAATTTCCTTTATCGGCCTGGTGACGTCGCGTCATCCGGCGCAGGCTGCGCGGGTAACCTCAGCCGGGTAAACGTTCTCAGGGAGTGTTGCCCAAGCAGAGTTGAATGCTCAGCGCTGCGACACTCCTGGTTACCCTGCCCCACCCCACCCGGAACCCCGCCATCGCGCAGAGGTCACTACCCATGATGGCCTCGCATCGTTGCGCAGCCTTGAGCTGACTGCATTCAGGTGCGAAGCTGCATCTCACACACTTAGGGTGCGCCGGATAACGTTCAGTGCATTCGGTTCCTGCTTGAGGCAGGCGCTGATCGCAGTGTCCATCCAATGCTCCCTTTTCGGAGTACGGAAATGACTCAAACATCGCGATTCTTTCTGTCGTTGTTTCTCGCTGTTGCCTCACTGGCATCAGTCGGCCTCATGAACACGGCAGCAGCAGCCACCGCCGAAGACTTGAACACCGACTCTCGACAAGCGCTGCAAACGCTCTACAAAACCAACCCATTTTCCGAAACCATCTCGCATAAAGCCAAAGCCGTACTGGTCTTCCCGAAAATCATCAAGGCAGGCCTTGTATTCGGCGGCAGCTATGGCGAAGGCGTGTTGATGAAAGGCGCGAAAGTCGAGGACTATTACAACTCCGTCAGCGGCTCATGGGGCTTACAGGCAGGCGCCCAATCGTACGGGTATGTGGTGTTTCTGATGACCGACAAAGCCGTGCAATACGTGGCGGAGACCAAAGGTTGGGAAATCGGTGTAGGGCCTACGGTGGTCGTGGTCGATGAAGGGGTTTCCAAAAACCTGTCCAGCTCGACCCTCAAAGACGATGCCTACGCGTTCATCTTCGACCAGCAAGGTTTGATGGCTGGTATCAGCATTGAAGGCACGAAGAT
Organism: Pseudomonas azerbaijanoccidentalis; assembly: GCF_019145495.1. Classification (GTDB taxonomy): domain Bacteria; phylum Pseudomonadota; class Gammaproteobacteria; order Pseudomonadales; family Pseudomonadaceae; genus Aquipseudomonas; species Aquipseudomonas azerbaijanoccidentalis. Next base: position 215,058 of record NZ_JAHSTU010000005.1, read on the forward strand.
TTCCCTGATAAAACGTTGAACCGACGCCGTTCTCGCGGCCGCCCGATGATCAGGCCAGCAGCTCTGTAATCCATCGGGCTTGTCGGGTAACGTCCTGCACCTTTGCCTCGGGCACGGCTTGTCGCGCCCGGGCGAAGCTGCTGAGGGTCTTATGCTTTTGTCGCAACATTCGCTGTCATTTGCTCAGGAACACCGGGCTGCGCGCCTGCATGTGTAGCGGTCCGAAGTACAGTTCTTCGGCGGTGTACTGCACCGGCCCGGCGCGCTCGGCGACGATGATTTCGTAATAGAACCGGTTTTCTCGCAACACTTCTTCGCTGAGGATGCGATAGCCATTGTCCATCAGCCATTGGCGCAGTGGCTGCTCGCCGCCATTGGGTTGCAGGATCAGGCGCTCGCGACCACTCAGGCGTGCCTTACCGGCGTCGAGGATATCGCGGATCGTTTCACCGCCCATGCCGCAGATGCTGACGGCGGTGATGTCGTCCTGCGGCTCGATTGCCGCCAAACCATCGGCCAGTCGCACGGTGATCAATTGCTCGTGACCGTTGTCGCGCACCGTGCGCTCGGCCGCATGGAACGGCGTCAAGGCGACCTCGCCCGCCACCGCTCCCGCAATCACGCCACGACGCATCAATGCGACTGGCAAGTAGCCGTGATCCGAGCCGATATCGGCCAGTCGCGCACCTGTGGGCACTTGTGCTGCCACGCGCTCAAGACGCATGGACAATGTGTGTTCGTTCAAATGTAGCCCCTGATCGCCTCGAACGTCCGGCACCTTTGGCCGGATCGGAAGGCGATTCTGGCGAGCTATGCCGCACAATTCAAATTTATGCGACCGGAATCACTCGCGGTCCCAAAGCGCCACCAGCCCACCGAATGTGCCCACGTAGGCTGTGCCGTCCGGCGCCAGGGTGAACACAAGGGCGGTCAGAGAAGTGTAAGGACGTACCTGCACTCCGCTTCGGCTTCGCAGTGGCCAGAGGGTTGTTCAGGCAGGAATCCGCACCGGTCCAGGACTTTCTTCGAGCCCACGTTCTGCGTAAACACATAGGCCACCAGTTGCGTGAGGTCCCAGCGCGCTTGCGCCACCTGGATCAGATGCTTCAGCGCCTGGGTGGCCAGCCCCTGCCCGCAAACACGCTGATCAATCCGATAACCCACTTGCGCGGTTTTCTGCGACAAGTCGATGTCTTTCAGATTTGCCCGCCCCACTATTTCACCCTTGTCGTCTTCAATGACAAACGGATGCCAGGCGCCGACAGCAAAATCGGATAAGTAGCTTTGAATATGCTCGGCGACACCCTGCACTGAATAAAAAGAAGGCTCGCGCGCATCGATATGAGACTCGAACCAGGCGCGGTTATCGATCTCGAATGCCAGCAACAGTTCTACGTCGGTATTTTTCAGTTCGCGAACGCTAAAGGTCTTCATGGCTCACACTTCCTGTGTTTCAGCGGCGCAATAGTCGGTCTGCGGAAATCGAGCGGCTCAGCTCTCTGCGGGCGCAGATGGTTCTTGAGCGGCTTCAGCCGCCAGCTTCAAGCGGTCAGCTTTACTGATGTAGGTGTTCTTGTTTTTCGGTGCCAGTTTGGCACTGGCCTTTTTCGCCTTGGCCTTGAACAACTGCTGTAATTTCTTTTGACGATTCATGTTTTTCTACTCAGTGATACTGGGGCAACTTGATCGCCACTTTAACAAACGCGACTGATGACGGGGAAATTCAAACCGCTCACTGCACTTGTACTTCGGCGTTTCTTCTCTTCTTGGAAAATCAACTATGGTTTATGGCGAGGCGCGAAGCGACTGGTCGAGTCGGGCTGTTTTGTAAAAACCAAGCTGCATCCCTATGGATGTGGATGCAGCGACAGGGAGGTCAAATGCAAGCGGGTTACGTACTGGCACCTACGGTCAACTGTTTACACCGTCGTTGCGCTCTGTTTGTCGCCATCGCCAGTGCTGTGACGATGATGGATGCACAGGCCGCTTGCGGGCCACTGGCCGCGGGTAGCTACAACGTATCGCAGACCTGCACACCCGCGGCGGGGCTGGAAGCTTCCATCACCACCCAACCTGGCACCACCATCGATACCACCGCCGGCTCATCGATACTGGTTCGCGCCTCGAACAACAACGCGGCAGTGACGCTCAGCGGCACCACGATCAACAGCAACCCGGCCACTGCGGCCAACGCCGTGTTCTCGAACGTGATCGGGGCCGCAGGCACCGCCAGCCTGACCGTCGATGGCGGCATCAATTCGGTCAACTTGATTGGCTCGGGCCTTGACGCACTCGCCATCACCAACGCCAGCAGTGGTTCATCGGCATTCACGGTCACTGCAGGCACGACGCTGAACATTTCCAATGTGGTGGTCGGTGACGAGCACGATGGCATTGATGTCAGCGCTACGGGCGGCGGTGCGATCAGCATTAACCATAACGGCAGCGGTTCGATCTCAACGTCTGGCGGCAATGGCATCTGGGCCAAAGGGACAGGCAGCAGCAATATCAATGTCAACGTCGGCAATGGTGTAAGTATTCTCGTCGATAACACCAACGCACTGTCCGGCGGCACGCCCATCATCGACGATACATTGCCCACCGCAGGCGTAGGCAACCACGCCGGGGTCCATACGCGCGCCACCAGTGGCAACACCACCGTCGACAACGCAGCTGCCATCACTGGTCGCGGCATGAACGCCTTTGGTATTTTCACCGAAGGCGGAACCGGCACCACCCAATTGCACAACAGTGGTTCGATCAACACCAATGGGTTGAATGGCTTCGGCATACGCGCGTTCTCGACCTCCGGCAGCATCAATGTGGTCAACGACGGCACCATCACCACGACCGGGGGCGGTGGCCACGGCATCTACGCCAATGACAACGTGGGTTCGACCGGATCGATCAGCATCGAAAACAATGCCACGCTCAACGTCGGCAGCCTGAGCGACATCGTGGGCTCGCGGGCCATTTACGTGATCAAGCGCGGCATCGGCGATACCACTATCACGGGTAACGGCAACATCAATGTGCTCGGCGGGCTCACCACCACGCGCGCCTACGGCATCCTCATCAGCGCGGAAAGTGGAACCTCGACGGTGAATTACGGCGGAGATATCTCTGTCAGCGGCGCGGCTGCCGGCGGCATTCGCGTTGATTCCACGGCAGGCAATGTGCGTGTCGATTACACCGGCAACCGCATCGAGACCTTCAATGGCAACGCCAACGGCATCTTCGCGTCAACGCAGTCGACCACCGGCACGGTGGACGTCAACGCCCGCGGGACCATCACCACCCACTCCAACACCGGCGGGGGCGATGGCACAGGCATCGGCTCGTTCGGGATACAGGTCTTGAGCCAGGGCGGGAACATCAACGTGGCTTACGGTGGGCCGCGCATCGACGTCAACGGTTCCGGCGCGGCGATCGTGGCCGGCAACGCCTTCGGCTCGGGAACAGGATTGGGCAGCGTCAACATCAGCAACACCGGCGAACTCATCGCGCGGGGCAATCTACAGCAAGGCATCAGGACGTTTTCCACCACGGGACAGCAGACCGTCACCAACACCGGCGCTATTCAGACCTCGGGCGCCAGCGATAGCCAAGGGATTCGTGCCGAGGCTTCAGGCGCCGCCAGCATCGCAGTCAACAACACGGGCGCGATCACCGCCAAAGGTACCGGTTCATCAGGCATCGACGCTCAAACCCTGGGTGGCTCGGTGACTGTCAGCAACAGCGCAGCGGTTCAGGGCGGATGGGCTGACAGCAGCGGTGTCACCCTCGCCGGTGCGACACAAACGCTGAACAACACCGGCTCGATAGTTGCCCTCAGTGATTCCGCCGTTCGCGCCGATACCAATGGCCCGGGCAGTACCTTCACACTCAACAACGCCGGGCAGATGACCGGCTCGGTCACAGCCGATGGATCGGTCAGCACCGTCACCAACCAGGGCACCTGGACGCTGCGCAATTTCGCCGACAGCACCGGCAGCGGCACACGTGACACATGGGGCATTGCCGTCAGCAATCTGGGAACGGCGGTCGGCAACAGCATCGACAACACCGGTCTGATTCGTCTGGCCAATCAGCCCGCCACCGGCATCAGCAACTTCACCGCCAGCGGAGCTTATTTGCCGTTGGGTCAAACGGCCAACCAACCCACGCTCGGCGGTGCGGTGCAGGGGCAAATACTCGGTGTCAGCAGTTTTACCCACAGCGGCACGCTCGACCTGGCTGCCGGCAGTCGCACGGTCGGTAACGTCCTGGTCATCAGCGGTGCGACCACTGCCGGTGCCGATGGTGGCGGCGTTTTCGTCTCCAATGGCGGCAGCCTGCTGCTCAATACCACGTTGAATGAAGGGGCCGCGAACAGCCTCTCGGACATGTTGGTGGTGGACTCCACGTCGAGCGGCAGCGGCGGTCCGACTGCTATTGCCGTGACCAATGTCGGGGGGTTGGGTGAACTGACGCAAGGCAACGGCATCGCCGTCGTCGAGCTGACCAACAAGGCGGCAACTGCCAGCAATGCCAATGCCTTCCAACTGGCGCGCCGAGTGGTGGCCGGCCCCTACGAATACCGTCTGCAACAGGGCGCCGAGGACGGCACCGGTAAAGACACCTGGTATTTGCGCTCCGATGAGCGGCCTCCGGATGGTCCTCCCGGACCCGAACCTGGACCCGCCCCTGGACCCGCCCCTGCGCCTGTTCCGAATTATCGCCCCGAAGTGTCCCTGTACGGCGCCCTCCCGGCACTGGCGCTGGTGTATGGCCGCACGATGGTCGATACCTTGCACGAACGGGTTGGTGAAGAACGCCTCAACCCGGGCGAGCCGCTTCCGACTCAAGACCAGACAACCAATGGACCCTCGATGGGCTGGGGCCGGGTGATCTATCGCAGCGGCAAGCAGGACGGTGATCGTAAAAACGCGCTGGGTGATACGCCGCAATACAACTATGACCTGACGGCGTTTCAGGTCGGCACCGACCTCTATCGCAAGGTTCGCACCGACGGCAGCCATGAACAGGCAGGCGTGTCGCTGTCGGCCGGCACTATCGATGCGGGCGTCAGCCATTACACCGGAAGTGCCGCCGGGGAAGACACCTTGCGCGCCTACGGCATTGGCGCCTACTGGACCCATTTCGGTCCTTCCGGCTGGTACCTGGATGGCGTGCTGCAACTCAACCACTTCGACATCGAAGCCAAGCCCAACGGTCTGTCCAAACTGGAAACCAAAGGCTGGGGCTACACCGCGTCGCTGGAGAACGGCTACCCGTACGAGGTCGATAAAAACTGGTACGTCGAACCGCAGTTGCAAGCCATCTACAGCTACGTTGACCTGGACAGCAGCGATGACGTCGGCGCCAATGTCCGGTTCAAGGACGTGGAGTCATTGGTGGGTCGACTGGGCGTGCGAGTCGCCAGGGACTGGGACACCGAAGGCACTGACAAGACGGCACGGCGCACCAATGGCTGGATTCGTCCAAGCATCTGGCATGAATTCAAAGGTCAGCCGAAAACCGAGTTTTCCTCTCAGTCCGGGTACGTTCCGTTTGAGTCGGACATCCAGGGCACCTGGGGCGAAGTCAATCTGGGCGTTGATTACCAGGCCAACCAGCGCACAACATTTACAGTGTCGGCGGGCTATCGGCAGGGCTTTGACGGCGATAGCCATGGCTACGACGCCATGGTCGGGTTCAAGATCGCCTTTTAGCCGTGCACGCCAGCCATCGGGCTAACGTGCTTCGGCTTTTTTCCAAGACAGTGGTCAGTCGTAGAACGGCTCAACCGACGCTCGACTGCCGACAAAAAAACTGTCGGCAACCAGTCGCAGTGGCTGGAGGTCGAGGTCACTGGCCTTGTCGGCGATCAGCTGTTGGAAATGCCGATACACCGCCGCGTACTCGCCCTCCTCCGAGACGGTTTGCCGCACGCCGTCAATGTTCAACAGTGCGCCACCGTTGTCCAGTCGCAGGGTGCCTTCGGCGCAGACAATCTCAATGCTCCAGAGCTCGTCGTGACCGTGATCGAAATCGAACTCGGCGCGGACATCGAGCCGCTGTGCGTCAGACATTTTGATGGACGCCGCGATAGGCGACTGGCAGTTACTCGGGACGCGCAACTCGGCAGACTCGACGAACAGCGGCAACGCCAGCAAGTGGGTGACGATCGACAAGGCGTTGATACCGGGATCGAAAACCCCGAGGCCACCGGGTTGCCAGATCCATGCCTGGCCGGGGTGCCACTTGCGCACGTCTTCCTTCCAGTCGATCTGCACGCTTTGCAGGGTACGGCTGGCCAGCCAGTCACGGGCGGCTTCGATGCCGGGTGCGTAGCGTGAATGCCAGGCGAACAAGCCGCTGACGCCTTGCTCGGCAACCTGATCCACCAACGCCAGCGCTTCACCCAGCGTGGCGCAGGGTGGTTTTTCGACCAGCACGTGCTTACCCGCGGCCAACGCTTGCTGCACCAGGGCAAATCGCCCTTGTGGCGGCGTACAAAACGCAATCGCATCGACCTGCGGGCCGTTTTCAAGCAGCTCGCCAAGGGACTGGAAATTCTCTACACCGGCGCAGGGCAGGCCTTTTGTGGCGACAGACACCAACTGGAACGCGGGGTTGGCGTTGATCGCGGGAACGTGTTGGTCCTGAGCAATCTTGCCGTAGCCCACCAGACCGAGACGGATCGGTTGCATCAATGACTCCTGATGTTGTTCGTTTTATTTTGGTCAGCGAAGGGGCGAGATTACGTTTGAATCGCCAGGAAGTCATTGATGACGTGCATTGCTTGAAATCGGCCTATTCTCAAAGCCCCACGACGACGCAATCGAGCCGCTCTGTATCACTGTGTATCTGAATCCCGCTCCGATACACAGGCTTTCACCTGGCCGCCGATTCGACACAGGCCAGATACGTCAGCGCATTCAAATGCAACCAAGGTTTGAAGGGGCTCAGCCAGACCCCCTGGCCAATGGCTTGCAACGGAGACATCACCATGAAGATGGCACTGCAGAACAACACCCACGGCAAAAAAAGCCGTCGACTGGTGCGTTCGTCGATCCTCGCCTTCACCCTGCTCGGCGCTATTGGCGTAGCCCATGGGCAGACGACCGCTGCCGGGCAACCCGCTGCGGACAGTGCCGGCACCTCTTACTCGGCGCCCTCTCCGTTCGGCCCTCTCAAGCATGTCAACGCCGGGCTGCTGAGCGTGGCGTATGCCGAAACGGGTCCGGCCGATGGTCCGGTGGTGATTCTTCTGCACGGCTGGCCCTACGACATTCACAGCTATGACGACGTCGCGCCGCTGCTGGCCGCCAAGGGCTATCGCGTGTTGATGCCGTATGCACGTGGTTACGGCGACACGCACTTCCTTTCTGAAAAAACCCTGCGCAATGGCCAGCCCGCGGCCCTGGCCAGCGATGTCATCGACTTCATGGATGCCCTGCACATCAAGCAAGCCGTGCTCGGTGGCTACGATTGGGGCGCACGCTCGGCGGATATCGTCTCGGCGCTGTGGCCGGAACGGGTCAAGGCGCTGGTGTCGGTCAGCGGCTACCTGATCGGCAATCAGGCGGCGGGCAAGAATCCATTGCCCCCCCAGGCTGAACTGCAATGGTGGTATCAGTTCTACTTCGCCACCGACCGTGGCCGCGCCGGTTACGAGAAAAACACCCATGACTTCGCCAAGCTGATCTGGCAACTGGCTTCGCCGAAATGGGCGTTCGACGACGCGACCTTCGACCGCAGTGCCAAGGCCCTGGAGAACCCTGACCACGTCGACATTACCGTCTTCAACTACCGCTGGCGCCTGGGCCTGGTGCAAGGGGAAAGCCGCTACGAGGCGCTGGAGCAGAAACTGGCCACGGCGCCCTCCATCAGCGTCCCGACCATCACCCTTGAAGGCGACGCCAATGGCGCCCCGCACCCCAAGCCTGAGGACTACGCCAAACGCTTTACCGGCAAATACGAGTTCCGCCTGATCAACGGCGGCATTGGCCACAACCTGCCGCAGGAAGATCCAAAGGCCTTCGCCAAGGCGGTGATCGACGCGGATCACCTTTAACATCGAAATGGCGCGCGCAGAGATCTTGGCCTCTGCGCGGGTTCACTCGTCCTCAGTACGCCCGGTGCCGTCACGATCACGCTCGTAGCGCCGCGCGAGCGCAAACGCCGGCAACCACGACTCGCGACGAAGGGTCCAGAGCTCATAGGTGGGTTTGAATTGGTCGGGCGCATCGAGCGAACCCAGGCTCACTTCGATCTCATCGCCGGACCGACCGAAAACCGACGAGCCGCAACGCGGGCAAAAATGCCGACCGGCGTAGTCGCGCGTTTCACCCTCGACAGTCACCGCGTCCTCAGGAAAAATCGCCGCCGCGAGAAACAACGCGCCGTGGTGCTTGCGGCAGTCCAGGCAATGACAAATTCCCACCCGATAAGGGCTTCCTGCCGCCACAAACCTCACGTTGCCGCATAGGCAACCGCCGGTAAATCGTTCCATGCTGAGCCTCCTCTGACTTGCCTTGCCTTTGTCACAAACCTGTCATTCACGCCTGATAAGGTCCCGGCGCGTCCCCGCCTCCGGGGCGACGCCCTTCTTCAAGGTGACATTCCAGGTGTATTCAAGTTCGACTCGCAAACAGATCATCCTCCGATCCAGTGATATGGGCTGCGACGACTTTGGCGCGTTGTTCTCGAAAATGTTCGGCAATCTCTATTCCGATTCCCCGCCGCCACCGAAAAACATCATCATCGGTGGTGTCTACGGTCGGCACGACGGCGTCAGTTTCCGCCGCATGCACTACCGCGGCGACTTCTCGGTGGCCTTTCCCGCGCCCCTCGACGAGATCACTTTCGTCATCCCTACCGCCGGCAAGATCATCTTCAACCACGCCACCGAATCGGTCGGCATTGCCCACGTCGGCCTCGCCATCGATAAGGCCGACGTGCGCTCTGTACGCTTCGTCGACAACCATGCCCAGCACGGGGTTTCGATCAATCGCGGATTGTTGACCGAACGTCTGTCGACGTTGCTGGGCAAGCCGATCCTGAAGAAAGTGGTGTTCGAACCCGTGGTGGACTTGCAGGCTTCGGCCTTCCAGAGCATCAGGGCCTTGGTGGAACTGGCCACGGGTGCCGAGTTCGACCTGCTGATGAACACCGGTTCACTGATGCCTTCGCGCCTGAGGGAAATGTTGATTGATGCCGTGCTGGAAGCCTGGCCGCATAATTTCACGCAAGCGCTTCAGCGCCCGGCGCCACTGATTGCGCCGCGCCATGTGAAGCTTGCGGTGGAATACATTCAGGAGCATCCCGACAGCCTGGTCAGCGGTACAGAACTGGCGAGCATGACGAACGTCAGCCTGCGCGCGTTGCAGGACGGGTTTCGACATTTCGTCGGCACCTCGATCGTTGCCTACCAGCGCCAAGTGCGCCTTGAGCGCGCCTACGATGTGCTCGCCCAAGGCATCTCGCCTTCCGTGACCGATGTGGCGTTGCAGTACGGATTCAGCAATGTCGGCAGGTTTTGCCAGTACTTCCAGTCAGCTTACGGCGTCAGCCCCGCTGAGGTCCGAAAGGGTTTGCGAAGCCAACACGCGGGTTGATACCCGAACCGCCAACCCAACACACATCCCCTGTGGGAGCGAGCAGGCTCGCTCCCACATTTTTATGAGGTCAGAACTGGTAACTGGCCTTGAGCCCGCCGCTGAAACCGTGGCTGTCGCCCCCGCCACTGGCACCGACCTCGGCCCCCACGCTAAGCGCCCCGAGGTTGGCCATCAGGTTGACGCCGCCGGTGAACTGGTCGCGATTGTCGAAGGCCGCGCGCTGCTCGATATCCAGACCCAGCAGATGGCCTTCACTGTCAACCTGGTGATCGCCAAGCACATGCTCGTAACCGACCTGGACGCCCGGCACCAACTGCCAGGCCCCGACGTCCACCGCAGCAAACGAAGCGTTCAAATTAGCCACAGCACTGCGACGGGTTTCCTGAATCCCATCGACATCGAGCGCCAGGTCGCTGCCTTTTTCCTGGAAGCCCGACAGGTCCAGATGACTGATGCGCACGCCCAGGCTCGGTTCCAGAATCATGCCATTGACCGGCAAGCGATAGCCCAGCGCAAGCGTTGCGCCGGTGAGGTTGCCATGGCTGTCGCCCTTGGCCGTGCCCAGACCGCCACCGAGTTCGCGTTTGCTGTCGTAATCCAGCCAGCCGGCGCTGGCGTCCGCATCCACAAACAGGCCACGCTCCAGACCGTTCGGCGCGTAACGGGCACCCGCGCTGAAGAACGTCAGGTCGGTATCCGCCTCACCACCGGCGCCGCCGACACTGCCGCGGCTGTAGCCAAATCCGGCGTGAGCGCTGAGTTGATCGGAGAAACGCTGGGTCAGGCCTACCATCAAGCCCTGACTGTGTTCGTTGCTGCTTTGGGCATGGGATGAGCCGTCGGTGCCCAGATAACCTGCCAGGCCCGTGCTCCACAAACGGTATTGACCGACCTTGAGGTCGGTGCCGCTGGTGAACGGCGCGGCAGCTTGTTCGATCATCGCGCCCTGACGCAGCAAATAGCTGGCGGCGTCGGCGTGCACTTGGCCGCCCACGGTGGACTGCACGCCCCCGAGGTCGCCGGCATCAATGGCCGATTGCAGGTAATAGTTGTAAGCCGTGTAGCTGCCCGACAGGTTGCTGTTTTGCAATTGCTGCAGCAGCTGCGCGCCGGCGGCGGCGTTGCCCAGCAGACCTTGCTGGCCGGGCAGACTGTTGAAATACACCATCTTGCCGCGAAGTACGTAAATGGTTTCCTGGGACAAACCCAGGCCTTGCTTGAGGTAGTTGTCCATGCTGCCGTATTGCGCGGTCACTTCATCCAGGCCCGCTTGCAGGTAACTGGCCTCCACGCCGAGCAGCGGCGCATAAATGGCCGCCATGCTCGGTGGCAACGCCGCCAGGGTGGCCGCCACTCGAGCGGCGGTGTAGTCGTTGGTCGCCAGGTAATTGCTCATGATCGTCGAGCTGTCGACCCCGGCGATGCTCAGCAAGACGGCGGCGGTCCAGCCCGTGCGGTCCTTGCCGGCGGTGCAATGGAACAGCGCGGCGCCGTCCACCCCGGCCAGCTCATTGAACAGTCGGCTGAACTGGCTGCGCATTCCGGCGTCACTGACGAACGCACGGTTGGTTTCCTGCATCATCGAAATCGCTTCAGCGGCGCTGTGAAATGAAATATTGGTGATGTTCGAGCCGGACGTGGTGGCGCCAATGATGTCGATGTTGCTGTAGGTGGCGCCCGCGATCAGCGTGTCGGGGGTGGCGGCAATTTCGCTGGGCGTGCGCAGGTCGTAGATCGCTTTGATGCCCAGACCGTTGAGAGTCGCCAGGTCTGAAGCCGAGGGCGTCAGCGCATTGGAGCGATAGAACACGCCGGCGCGCATAGTGCCGTCGTTGGCCGTGGAATAAGCGCTGGTGGTGCCGGCGATATCGCGAAAGTTGTCGATGCCCTTAAGGCGCGGCGTATCGAGCGGGACGGTTTCGGCAGCCTGGGCGGCCGCGATGGAAAGGCTCAAAACCGACAGCGAACACAGTAGACGTTGAAACACGATGCTGCCTCATTCAATGCGTTGGGCTGGCCACTATCTGTGCCGAAGTGATACTGAATATGACAAATTGGCGAGCACCGGAAATCGCTGCGCGAATAGTCCGCCTGGTGCGTGTTCTGTCCTTTTACGACGCACGAACGCGCACTCCCAGCACTGACTGCCCATCACACGGAGAACGATTTGAAACCGTTTTAAAGACAATCATCCAAGACTCGCGTGCTACCTGCCGAGTGATTGAAAATCTGGATGATGAGTAGAAAATGGCAGGGGCGGCTGGATTCGAACCAACGCATGGCAGGATCAAAACCTGCTGCCTTACCGCTTGGCGACGCCCCTGTAGCTGTTGCTGTGAGTGCCTGGCACTCGTTTCTGACTTTGCAGCGTGCAAGCCCTGGGAGGGCCCCTGCGAAAGTGCGCGAAATTTAACAACTTTCGTGGCTTCTGGGAAGCCCTGCGTAAACATTTTTTGATTTAAAACAGCCAGTTATCGTCAACGGCGCGACGCCAGCCCGCTTGCAACCAGCCTGCGCACGGCATTCAACATTTTTATGCTCCCTGAGCATTCTCTAAAACAGAACAAAAGCTTCTTAATTATTCAGTTTTGCAAAAGACCACTGAAGATTACTTTGGCGTCAGGTTTGAAAGGCACACCGGCCCGCACCGGCTGCCACATTCGTTTACTTGAGGTAGGTCCCATGTCCGAACAATCCCTGGCTGTGCACTCCCCTTTTGATGGCGCTATCGTCGGCCACGTGGCCGTTTCTACCGCGGCCGATATCGAGCGGGCACTGAGCGTGGCCCATGGCATTTTCCGCGACCGCAGCCAGTGGTTGTCCAAGCCTCGGCGGATTGAAATCCTGCAGCGTGCCGCCCAATTGATCGAGTCACGCAAAGTGGCGATTGCCACCCAGGCGGCCAGCGAAGGCGGCAAGCCGTTGAAGGACTCGATCACCGAAGTCGAGCGTGGCATCGACGGCATCCTCAATTGCATTGAAGTGCTGCGCACCGAAGGCGGCCATGTGATCCCGATGGGGCTGAACGCTACGTCGGCCAACCGCGTGGCTTTTACCCAATACGAACCGATCGGTGTGGTCGCGGCTGTCTCGGCCTTCAACCACCCGTTCAACTTGATCGTCCATCAAGTGGTGCCGGCGATTGCCGTCAGTGCGCCCGTGGTCGTCAAGCCGGCGGCCAACACCCCGCTGAGCTGCCAGACTTTGCTCGATATTCTCGCCGAGGCCGGCCTGCCCAAAGGCTGGGCGCAAATGGTGCTGCCGACCGACAACGCCATCACCGGCAAACTGGTGTCGGACCCACGGGTAGGATTTTTCAGCTTCATCGGCTCGGCGGCGGTGGGCTGGATGTTGCGCTCGACCCTGGCCCCGGGCACCCGCTGCGCGCTGGAGCACGGTGGCGTGGCACCGGTGATTCTCGCGGCGGATGCCGACCTTGACGACGCCCTGCCGCGTATTGCCCGTGGCGGTTTCTGGCACGCCGGCCAGGCTTGCGTGAGCGTGCAACGGATTTTCTGCCATCGCAGCATCGCCGAGCAGGTCGCCGAGCGACTGGGCCAATCGGCCGACGCGATGTTGGTGGGTGACCCGACCGAGATGGCGACCGACGTCGGCCCGCTGATCGCCGAACGTGAAGTCAATCGTGTAGGCCAATGGGTGAACGACGCCGTTGCCGGTGGCGCCCGCTTGATCGCCGGTGGCCGCGCACTCGGCAACAACTGTTATGCGCCGACCGTGCTGCTCAATCCGGCCCTGGACTCGAACGTGATGCAAAAAGAAGTCTTCGGCCCCGTGGTAGCGGTGTACGCCTACGACGATCTGGCAGAAGCCATCCAGCTGGCCAACGCCCTGCCCTATGCCTTTCAGGCGGCGGTTTTCACTCGCGACCTGGACACTGCCATGCAGTGCTATCAGGACCTGGATGCCACGGCGGTAATGGTCAACGAAAACACTTTGTTCCGCGTCGACTGGATGCCGTTCGCCGGCGCACGCCTGTCCGGCCATGGCGTGGGCGGTATTCCTCACACCATGAAAGAGATGCAGGTCGAAAAAATGATGGTCTGGCGTTCGCGAGCGGTGCGCGGCTGAACGGCGTGCCGTTCAACTTCCACCAGTCCTTCACGCAGACCGATTGATCGGACTGCCGGCCTGGGTCGCCGGCAGATCTACATACCAAAGCGTTAGTTTCAAACACCCATGTCTGGTGGTCAGTGCCCTGCTTTGCCCATAAATTTTCCACATCCGGGGAAACATCCTCGGGCCGTGCCGGCGCTCCCTCTAGAACTCACATGAGTAATGAACATGACTGACGAGACAAGCGGAACCACACGCCGTGGTTTGATCACCACCGGAGCCATGGCTGCAGCCCTGGCGGTGACATTGCCTGCGCTGGCGGCGCAGCAGACATCGGCATCGACAACCGCCGCTGCGGGCGGCAAAAGCGACGGCAGTGCCAGTGGTTCGGGGATGATCACCGTCAAGGACGGCACGCAGATTTTCTACAAGGATTGGGGCAGCGGTCAGCCGATCGTATTCCACCACGGCTGGCCACTGTCCAGTGACGACTGGGATGCGCAAATGCTGTTCTTCCTCAGCAAGGGTTTTCGCGTCATCGCCCACGATCGCCGTGGTCATGGCCGCTCCTCCCAGACCGCTGTCGGCAACGAAATGGACACCTACGCCGCCGACGTCGCTGAACTGATGGCGCACTTGAATATCAGGAATGCCGTGCACATCGGTCACTCCACCGGTGGCGGTGAAGTGGCCCGTTATGTGGCGCGACATGGCCGTGGTCGCGTGGCCAAAGCGGTATTGATCGGTGCAGTGCCGCCGATCATGCTGCGTACCGCGAAAAATCCGGGCGGTATTCCAATGGACGTCTTCGACGGCTTGCGCAAAGCCGTGGCGGAGAATCGCACTCAGTTTTATCGCGAGTTTCCGAGCGGGCCGTTCTACGGTTTCAATCGCCCCGGCGCGAAAGTCTCCGAAGCGATCATCGACAACTGGTGGCGCCAGGGCATGACCGGCGGGATCAAGGCGCAGTACGACTGCATCAAAGCCTTCTCGGAAACCGACTTCACCGATGACCTGAAAAACATCGAGGTGCCGACCCTGGTACTGCACGGTGAAGACGACCAGATCGTACCGATCGCCGACTCGGCGCAGCTGTCGATCAAACTGCTGCGACACGGCACATTGAAAACCTACCCGGGCCTGCCCCACGGCATGTGCACGACCAATGGCGACGTGATCAACGCTGACCTCCTGGCGTTCATCAAGGCTTGATGCCCTTGGGCGGCGGCAGCACCGCAAGAGGCGGATCATGCTGAACGTCATGTCCGCCTCCCCACGCGCCACGGCAAAGTGCCTGGCGCTATGGGCAACCACGTTCGCGATATTTCTCGTCGACACCCTCACGGAACTGCATATCGCGGTGGCGGTGCTGTACGTCCTGGTCATCATGATGGCCATGGACAGCTGCTCGATTGGCGGGCTGCGCCGGGTGGCACTGACCTGCGCGGTGCTGACGGCTGCCGGGTTCTTTGTTTCCCATCACGAGCATCCGTTCAGCGCCGCACTGGCGCGCTGCCTCGTCAGCCTGACAGCTATCGGTATTGCCACCTGGCTGGCGTTGAAAAATCGGCGCACCTGCGATGAACTGCATAAGCAATTCAGTTTGTTGGCACATACCCATGATGTAGAAGCGCAGCTGCATCGCGCGCAAATCGAACTCGCCCACATCAGCCGCAATACCACGATGGGCGAACTGTCTGCGTCCATTGCCCACGAAGTGAATCAGCCTTTGGCAGCCATCACCTCCAGCGCCGAAGCCGCTCAACGCTGGCTTGACCGACCGGTTCCCGACCTCAAGGAAGCCGGCGCTGCCATCGCCAGGGCAGCCAGTAACGCGCGTCGTGCGGCCGAAGTGATAAAGCGCATTCGCGACCTGACCCGCAAAAGCGATTCGCACTACGAAGAACTGGATCTGCAATCCGTTGTTGCGGACTCACTCGCCCTGCTTGAACGGGAAATCCAGAGTCATCAGGTACGATTGTTATGCACGTTCGCGCGCCACTCCCCCAAGGTGTCAGGCGATCGCATCCAGCTCCAGCAGGTGGTGATTAACCTGATCATCAACAGCCTGCACGCCATGAGCGGCCACCGAGACTCGACGGCTGAGTTGCATGTACGCGTTCATTGGCAGAAGGACCGTGCAGTGGTGGAAGTGCACGATAACGGCCCGGGGATTGACCAACAGCACCTTGCGCTGCTGTTCGATGCGTTTTTCACCACCAAGGAAGACGGTATGGGGATCGGGTTATCCATTTGCCGCTCGATCATCGAGTTGCATGGCGGATCCATCCGGGCAGACAGTCAGCCCAATCAGGGCGCGACGTTCTCGTTCTCTCTCCCGCTTTCGACAGCGAATGGCCAACCCTCGAAATAGCGTCACGACCGGCCCTGCATGACGCTGCCCACCGGCCGTTCCGACGCGCCACGCCGCCACCTTTTGGTTGGAAACGATCACGCTAAAGCCTGAGGGTTCTATACCTGCGTATGGTATCGAACCCGGTACTTCGGGATGCACACTCTTTCTCCAGGCGATCGGTCGCTCTCGCAGCGAAACAGCCGCTTTCGCCAACGACTTTTGACCCAGGCAAACGGAGAATGAGCATGACAACGCATCTGGACTACCCCACCCAACAGGCTGGAGCACATCAGAAAGGCAACGGTCAGCAGCAGGCAACTACACTCGCCGGTGGAACGGGATTCGAGGAGTTGGTTCCTTCGCGCTATGCCGTGCGGGTCGGCGAGATTGATGTGCTGGTGATCAGCGACGGCGTGCTGCCTCTGCCAACCTCGACGATGTCCACCAACGCCGACCCGGCCGCCCGTGCGGCCTGGTTCAAGGATATGTTCCTGGGGCCGGACGCGTTCGATTGGGCCCTGAACGTCCTGGTGATACGCAGCGGCGAGCAAATCATTCTCGTCGACGCCGGGCTGGGCGGGCAATTTCCCGGCTTCCCAAGGGCCGGACAGTTTCCAAAGCGCCTGCAGGCTGCGGGTATCGATCTAGGTTCCGTGACCGACGTGGTGATCACCCACATGCACATGGACCATGTCGGCGGGCTGCTGGTCGACGAGGTGAAAAACAAGTTGCGGGCGGACGTGCGCATCCACGTTTCAGCGACCGAGGTCGCGTTCTGGGAGTCGCCCGATTTCGCCCACACCGTCATGCCAGAGCCGGTGCCGGACGTCCTGCGGGCAACCGCCAAACAGTTCATCAACGACTACCGCAGCAACGTGCGGACTTTCGAAGACGAGTATGAAGTGGCACCGGGCGTGGTCGCCAAAGTCACCGGTGGCCACACCCCTGGACACTGTGTGGTCTACGTGAACTCCGGCGGCGAACGCTTGACCTTTGCAGGTGACGCCCTGTTCCCGGTGGCCTTCGAACACCCCGACTGGCACAACGGCTTTGAACACGACCCCGAGGAGTCAGTGCGCGTTCGGGTCCGGCTGATGCAAGAAGCGGCAGCCAGCGGAGAGCTGTTTGTCGCCACGCACCTGCCGTTCCCTTCCGTTGGCCGCGTGGCCATCGATGGCAACGCGTTTCGCTGGGTCGCGGCGTTCTGGGATTTCTGACCGTTTGTAGCTGAGTCCGGCCTCTGCAACGCTCGTGCGTGGGGTGTGGAGGCCGGACGCAAACCCTGAACCCGTCTAAGCTAATCAGTACAGATTCAACACGCCTGCTGCCTCCTCTACCGGGGAAACGCGATGACGAGTAAACACACGCACTTCCGCTCGTCATGGCTGCTCCCTGCCCTGCTCGCTATCAGCCTGGTGTTGAACACCGGATGTTCAGGCAAATCGTCCACGACTCGCTATGCATCCTCAAACATCGGTTCAGCCTGCTATGCGAAAGCCCTTCCCACTGTCGGCGAAGGTGGCCTGGCCTGGGGCGACACCCTGACCATGGCGCGGCAGAAATCCCTGAGCAATTGCGCACGCTATGCCGGCCGCTCTGGCGGCACGCCAAGTACCTGCCAAGTGGTGCTGGCGGAATGCAAGCATTGAAAAAACGGATTTTTCGTTTGTGCGTCGCTTTTGCATTTCTGTGCGACACATCCCACTTGCGGGGCTCCCGTTTCACACGCTCGTGGTGTTAGTTTGGAAATGTTTCTGATTAAACGATCAGATATTTCCCACAAACTGCCTGCAAAGGAATGCCCCCAGCAATGGACTTTTCACTCAAGCAACTGGCCGCGACCACCCTGATGCTCGCCAGCCTCTCGACCTTCACCACCGCTGCCCACGCCAACATCACACCGCAACAGAGCGCGATCATCCTCAAGACGTTCAATGACGCCTCGGTCAAGGACTTCAGGCAGTTCCTTGGCAGTCTGGCCAAGAGCGACATCGCCAAGACCGACAATCTCGGCCCGGCCATCAGCGCCTTCCTCGACAACAAAACCCTGACGCCCGAGCAACAGAACGAAATCCATCGCTTGCTGGGCCTGTATGCGCGGGTGAAATACGGCAGCGCCGCCACCGAAACCCTGAAAGAACTGGTGGCCATCCCGACCATGCGCGTTGACGGTGTGGAACAGCACGAGAACCCTGAATTCATCAAGATCGCCGAGAAGATCAAGGGCCTGGCCCAAGCCTTCAACTTGAACTTCCGCAATATCGACAACCGCGTCTATGAAATCTCCCTCGAGGGCAGCGGCGCTGAAGTCGTGGGCATTCACGCCCATGCCGACGTGGTGCCGGTCACCCCGGAAAACTGGGTCCTGCAGGATGGCACCCGCCTCGATCCGTTCAAGGTCACCCTGATTGGCGACCGCATGTATGGCCGCGGCACCGAAGATGACAAGAACGGCATCGTGGTGGCGATGTACGCCATGAAAATCATCAAGGAAGAGAAGCTGCCGCTGGCGAGAAACTTCAAACTGCTGGTCGACACCACCGAAGAAACCACCGGCGACGCGATCCCCTACTACTTCGAACGCAACCCGACGCCCAACTACAACCTGGCGCTGGACGGCGGCTATCCGGTAGTGATTGCCGAGAAAGGCTACGGCACGGTCATGGCCAGTTTCGCCAAGCGTGCGGCTGAAGGCAAAGGTGCGGAAATCACGTCGATGACCGGCGGCCTGGCCACCAACCAGATTCCATCGACCTCGGTCGCCAGCCTGGTGACAGACAAACCGGAGGAACTGGCAGCGGCCCTGCAAAAGGCTGGCGCTGATTACGCCAAGCGCAACGGCGGCAACTTCGACATCGCCGCCAAAGTCGTCGGCAAGGACGTCAAACTGACGGTCACGGGCGTGTCTGCCCACTCCTCCGAGCCCGAGTCCGGCGTCAACCCGGTGGCCAGGATGCTCGACTTCATCAATGGCCTCGATGGCAAGGTTGCGCTCAAGCACAACCAGATCACCGACGCCGCCCGCTATGCTGCCGACAACTGGGGCCTGGATTACCTGGGCGGCAAACTGGGGGTTGGTTTTTCCGATGAGTTCATGGGGCCGCTGACCACGTCCCTGACCTACGTTGGGGTGGATGACAAGGCGTTCAAACTGGCCGTGAACCTGCGCGTGCCGAAGGGCAAATCTCCGGAAGCGCTCAAATCGGAAATCGCCGGAAAACTGGACGCCTGGAGCAAGAAGAGCAAGATTGCGCCGACCTTCGACCTGTCGATCGCCGAACCGATGTACCGCAACCCTGAAGGCGAATGGGTCAAGGCTCTGCTCGCTGTAGCCAGTGAAAACCTCGGCATGGAACACAAGTTCGGCACGTCCGCTGGCGCCACGTCGGTGCATGAGCTGCCTAACGGTGTGCAATTCGGCCTGGCCATGCCGGACGTCAAATACACCGGTCACAACGACAACGAGTTC
This sequence comes from Pseudomonas azerbaijanoccidentalis, assembly GCF_019145495.1. Taxonomy (GTDB): domain Bacteria; phylum Pseudomonadota; class Gammaproteobacteria; order Pseudomonadales; family Pseudomonadaceae; genus Aquipseudomonas; species Aquipseudomonas azerbaijanoccidentalis. The sequence goes on from NZ_JAHSTU010000005.1 coordinate 234,565, forward strand.
AAGACCACCGAGCAGTTCTTGCTCGACTTGCAGATCGTGACCGAAATGATGGGCCGCATCGGGCAACTGCCAAAACTCTGATCCACTTCGGACCCTCCGTTCTGGCGGGTTCACTTGGCGTAAAAAGATCGCAGCCTGCGGCAGCTCCTACGCCCACCTGTAGGAGCTGACGTTCTGGCGGGTGCATTTGGCGTAAAAGATCGCAGCCTTCGGCAGCTCCTACGACCACCTTCGGACCTGCCGTTCTGGCGGGTCCATTTGGCGTAAAAAGATCGCAGCCTTCGGCAGCTCCTACGACCACCTTCGGACCTGCCGTTCTGGCGGGTCCACTTGGCGTAAAAAGATCGCAGCCTTCGGCAGCTCCTACGACCACTTTCGGACCTGCCGTTTTGGCGGGTCCATTTGGCGTAAAAAGATCGCAGCCTTCGGCAGCTCCTACGACCACCTTCGGACTTGCCGTTCTGGCGGGTCCACTTGGCGTAAAAAGATCGCAGCCTTCGGCAGCTCCTACGACCACCTTCGGACCTGCCGTTCTGGCGGGTCCGCTTGGCGTAAAAAGATCGCAGCCTGCGGCAGCTCCTACGACCACCTTCGGACCTGCCGTTCTGGCGGGTGCATTTTGGCGTAAAAAGATCGCAGCCTTCGGCAGCTCCTACGACCACCTTCGGACCTGCCGTTCTGGCGGGTCCATTTGGCGTAAAAAGATCGCAGCCTTCGGCAGCTCCTACGACCACCTTCGGACTTGCCGTTCTGGCGGGTCCACTTGGCGTAAAAAGATCGCAGCCTGCGGCAGCTCCTACGAATGACGCACCACCTGTAGGAGCTGCCGCAGGCTGCGATCTTTTAAAGTAGCCGTCGGTTATTGCGTTAAATCATGGCAATTTCCGGTTCGCTGCTACGATTAAGAAGCGCCAACGAACTGAGGTGTGCGGCTCACAAAGCCGGCATTGGCCTCCCCGTACTTGATCCACTCATTTCATGCCTGCCCGACCCCAGGGAGGGAGCAATGCGTATTCCATTGTTTTACGCGATGTCGGCTGTACTGTTTTTGAGCGGAACACCCTGCCTGGCGGAATCGGCGGAGGCCCCGGCCACTGCGCCTACGTCTGCCCCAGTCCCGGCCCCGGCAAACCCTGCCGTGGCCGCGCCTGCCGCAGCGCCCACCAAAGATGCCGTGTTTACCCAAGAACAATTGGACCAGATGCTGGCGCCCATTGCGCTTTACCCGGACCCGTTGCTGGCGCAGGTGCTGATGGCGACGACCTACCCCGGAGAAGTCGCCGAGGCGGCCACCTGGTCTAAAGCTCACCCGGACGCCAAAGGTGATGATGCGGTCAAACAAGTCGCCACCCAGACTTGGGACCCGAGCGTGCAGGCGCTGGTCGCCTTCCCGCAGGTACTGGCCACGTTGGGCCAGGATCCGGTCTGGGTACAACGCCTGGGCGATGCCTTCCTGGCGCAGCCCGACGATGTGATGGACGGCGTGCAACGCTTGCGCCATCAAGCACAAGCGGCAGGCAACCTTCAGAGCAACCAATATCAAAACGTGACGGTCCAGGCGGCACCGGCGCCGGCCCCCGCCACTCAGCCAGCAGCCCCGGCACCTGCCACCAGCACCTCCACCATCATCATTCAGCCGGCCGACCCACAAGTCGTGTACGTGCCCACCTATAACCCGACGACCACCTACGGCACCTGGGCCTACCCGGCGTCACCGCCCGTGTACTACCCGCCGCCGCCCGCCTATTACCCCGGCTCGGCACTGGTCGCTGGACTGGCGTTCGGCACCGGCGTGGCGATCATCGGTTCGTTGTGGGGCGATTGTGACTGGGACAACAACGACATCGACATTGATGTCGACCGCTACAACAACATCAATCGCAACAACCAGATCAACAATAACAAGTGGCAACACAACTCCGTTCACCGCGATGGTGTTCCCTACCGGGACAACCGCAGCCGCCAACAGTACGGTCGGCAATTGAACGGTGCCAATCAGCGTGACGCTTATCGAGGCGACAATGCCCAACGTGCCCAGGCCCGGGAAAACGCCCGTAGCTCGATGGATAAACACGGTATCGAACGCCCCGCCACCAGTAACCGCGAAGCCCGCGACCAGGCACGCCGGGCGCAATCGGGCAACACGGCCAGCAATCGGATGCAGTCCGGTACAGACAGACCGAGGACTGCTGACCGAGCACAGAACACCCCGCGAAATACTCGGGAAAACCAACAGCCCAGAAGAGAGGCCGGCCAGGTGAACCAGCGCTCGCAGGACCACTCGCAAGCGCGCCAGGCCGCGCAAAAACGCCCGGCCGCCAGCGCAGGCAGCGCCCGCAACAACGCATTTGCCGGCGCACGTTCACCGTCTCAGTCCAACGTACAAGCCGCCCGTGGCCGGGCCAGCCAGGCCTCCGCCATGCGCGGCAGTGCGGCCCGTTCTTCCGGCCATCAGATCAGTCGGCCATCCGCACCAGCACGTCAAAGAGGGGGCCGCCGTTGAAAAACCATCTTCGCGTAAAGGCACTCATGGGCCTGCTGCCTCAACTCATGGCGATCACGGCCGGCCTGGTCTGGTCGTGCATGGCGATGGCCCAGCAGGCATTTCCAACACCTGAAAAAGCCGCACAAGCCTTCGTCGAAGCGCTGGGCACCGAACACGCCGATCAGGCGCGCCTGACCCAGTTGCTGGGTGACGACTGGCGCACGTACATCCCGCGCGAAGGCGTGCAGCGCAGTGATGTCGACGCGTTCCTCAAGCAGTATCACGAGCAACACAGCATCGAAAAACCCGACGAGCGCAAAGCCATCCTGGCCGTGGGCAGTGACCACTGGACCCTGCCTATTCCCATGATCAAAGACGCCAAGGGTTGGCACTTCGACCTCAAGGCCGGCAGCGTGGAAATCCGCGCACGCCGTATCGGCCGCAATGAACTCGCCGCGGTGCAGTCGGTGCTGACCTACCACGACGCGCAGATGGACTATGCGGCGGTGGACCGCGACGGTGACGGCGCGCTGGAATATGCGCAGAAAATCCTCAGCACCCCCGGCCAGCACGACGGCCTGTACTGGGCAGACGACGACAGCGGCCAGATCAGCCCATTGGGGCCGTTGTTCGGCAAAACCATTGCCGGCGAAGACTGGCATGGCTACCACTTCCGCATCCTTGATGGCCAAGGCCCTTCGGCACCGGGTGGCGCCTACAGCTACCTGATTGGCGACAAGATGAGCCGCGGCTTTGCCCTCATCGCCTGGCCGGCGAAATACGATGACACCGGCGTGATGAGTTTCATGATCAGCCATGAAGGCCAGGTGTTCGAAAAAGACCTGGGGCCGGGTGGCGAGAAACTGGCGAAGGCAATGAAGCGTTTTGATCCGGATGACAGCTGGAAGGAAGTGACGGTGGATCACGACTAGGCAGGGACTCAGTGGCTTACTGCATAAAAGGACTGCTTCAAAGGATTACGTCCATATTCAAAACTTTTCGCGTCCCCTGGCGTCCCTTCTTTAATAAGGGCGGCAGGGTTTTGCCCCCAGAGAGCTGAATTTCCCTGAGGACGAGTGCATGTCATTTCTTGTATTTCTTCTGGCCTGCGGTGCTGCGGCAAGTACAGGCCTGATGTTCCAACCGGGCCAATGGTATGAATCTCTGGTCAAGCCCGGCTTTACCCCTCCCAAGTGGGTGTTTCCGGTTGCTTGGTCGATTATCTATTTGCTGCTCGCCTGGGCTGGCTACCGGTTGACCCTGATACCTGGAAGCCAGGAGGTGCTGGCTCTGTGGGCCGCACAGATCGCGCTCAATACGCTATGGACGCCGGTGTTCTTCGGCGCGCAGCGTCTTTTCGCTGCGATGGTCATCCTGACACTGCTGTGGCTGGTGGTAGCGGCCATGGTGGTGCTGGCATTGCGGCTTGACCTGATCACCGGGTTGATACTGTTTCCTTACCTTGTGTGGCTGTGTGTAGCGGCCGCGTTGAATTTTTCGATTCTGCGAAATAATCGTGGATAATCGAGGGGAGTGGCGCGCTAGAGCCTTTGACATATCTACTTACAAATGCGCCGCTCGCGAAAAGCCTGATTGCCTACTACAACTGATAGGTTAACGCGCTTTATCGGGCCATGAGATGCCTAGCCTTAATATGCGCATCAAACTACCCGGTATTCCCGCTCTCGGTGCCTATCTCGCACTGTCCTGCCTCTTTGTGACCGCATGGGTGCTCAACCCGGCCAACGTGCATTCTTCATTTGCCCTGATGAAACCGGCGATGGCCGTGGCCAATCAGGTCGCCAAGCCCATCTACACCAGCCGTTTCGCTTCGTCCGGGTTGGTGGATTTCGTGCACTCCTCGGCCGTTACCGCTTTGCCCGATGGCAGCCTGATGACTGCCTGGTTCGCCGGTTCACGCGAAGGCGCAGCCGATGTGGAAGTGCGTGCCGCGCGGTTTGACGTCAAAACCGGTGAATGGGGCGCAGAACAGGTACTGGCAACACGCAATTCGACCCAGCAAGGCACCCAACGCTACATCCGCAAACTGGGCAACCCGGTGATTGCCCTCGCGCCGGACAATCGCCTGTGGTTGTTCTACGTGTCCGTGTCCATGGGCGGCTGGGCCGGCAGCGCGGTCAACGTGATGGTGTCTGACGACTTCGGCGAACACTGGTCCGCTCCGCGTCAACTGATCACCTCGCCGTTTCTGAATATCAGCACCCTGGTGCGCTCGGCACCGGTGTTTCATGCCGACGGCTCCATTGGTTTACCGGTCTACCACGAGTTCCTGGGCAAGTTTGCCGAGTATCTTTACTTGAGCGCCGACGGCGATGTGATCGACAAATACCGCATCAGCCACGGCATGAACTCACTGCAGCCCACCGTCGTTCCGCTCGACGGGCAGCGCGGCATCGCCTTGTTGCGGTATGCCGGCAACACCCACCACCGTGTGCTGGCGACCCGCACCGAAGATGCCGGGCAAACCTGGAGCGAGCCGTATCCGCTCGACCCGTCGAACCCCAACTCCTCGCTGGCGGCCGTCGCGACGCCCGAGCACGGGTTGCTCGTCGCCCTCAACGACCTGCAAGAGGGGCGTTTCAAACTGAGCCTGTATGGCACCGACGCGAAAATGGACGATTGGCGTTCGCTGCGCGACCTGGACAAATCGCCTGATCCATTGGGGGCGCCGTTTTCACCCGAGGCCTACAAAGAAATCATCGGCAACGAGTTTCGCGGGTCCAGTGGTGCGCTGCGCCAACCGTTGGAGGCGCAGTTCCTGAGCAACCTCGACACCCGTGTCTGTAACTCCCTGGGGTGCGAGTTCGAATTCGAATACCCCTATTTCATCCGTAGCCCCGACGGTATGTATCACTTGGTTTATTCCTGGAACAACACCTTCATCAAACACGTCACGTTCAACGAAGCGTGGCTGTCCGAGCGTCTGAAATGATCAACCTTTGGCAAGCACACGTCAGCTTCGCGATGATCATCTTCCTGCTGCTGCCCTCTTTCGGTTTGAACCGCTACTGGCGCATCGCTGTGCTGGGCGCTTTGCTGGCGGCCAGTTTCATACCGCTGGATGGATTGTCTATGGCCGTGTATCTGCGCAGCCACATCGATGACCTTGCGATTACGACGATGGTGTTCATGGCCTGGGGTTGCTTGCGGCGATTGGGCTTTTTGGCGCCTGCGCAGCAGGACAAGACCGGCGTACTGATCCTGTTCGCGCTGTTGGGGTTGGTGCTGTACCCGGCAACGCTGGGGATGAGCGACCTGGACCCTTACCGTTTCGGCTACAGCCCGCGTCCGATGCTGGTTTTCTTTGCGCTGCTGACCCTCGGTCTGTTCTACCTGCGCAACACGCTGGCCGTGGTGATGCTGGCCTGTGCAACCCTGGCCTTCGTCGTCGGGATAAAACCTTCGCAAAACTACTGGGATTACCTGGTTGACCCGTTACTGGGTCTGTATTGCTGCGCAGCACTTGTGCTGCTGTTCGTGCGCTGGATGTATGACCGGCTGATCAATCGCCGAGACGACGCGCGAAACGCCTCCAGGCCTTCTTGAGATTCGACGACATTTTTAACAGGGGAACAGGGATGGGTTGGTTGCAATCGAGACGTTTGCACTATTGGCTGGGCGCAACAGCGATTCTGTTTGTGCTGTTCGCCTTGCTACGGGTGGTGTTCTTTTTCGGTTTTTCCGGTTTCGACGCCAAAGCCCTGAGCGGCGACAATGCCGTTCTGGAAACCTTGGGCATCGGCTTTCGTTTCGATCTGCGCCTGGCCATTCTGGTGATGCTGCCGGTGGCGCTGCTCGCCTGGATTCCTCGCTGGAACCTTGTCGGCAGCCGCCTGCTGCGCTGGGTCGCACGCCTGTACCTTGTGCTGGCGCTGGGTGCGCTGCTGCTGATCTACATCATCGATTTCGGGCACTACGCGTACCTGGGCCTGAGAATCAACGCCACCGTGCTGCGCTTTATCGAAGACGCGCAGATCTCCCGCGACATGGTCTGGCAAACCTACCCGGTGGTGTGGATTACCCTGGGCTGGCTGGCGACGGTCGTTGTGGTGATACTGGCTCTTGTGCGTCTGGAACGTGTGACGCTGGACCGCATCCGCAAGCCGATTCACCCGCTCTCCGCCACATGGGGTGGCGCGCTGATGGTCGTGTTGGTGTTGCTGGGCATTCTCGGCCGTGTCGAAAACATGAACCTGGAAAACCCTGTGCCGTTGCGCTGGAGCGATGCCTTCTTCTCGGGCAACAACCAGGTCGCGGCCCTGGGCCTGAACCCGGTCATGTTCCTTTATGACACGCTCAAGGTCGGTCAACTGCGCTATGACGAAGCGCAGGTGCGCGCGCACTATTCGGTAATGGCCAAGTACCTGGGCGTCGATCAGCCTGACGCGCAAACCCTTAATTTCGTCCGCCACCAGGCACCACAGCCCTACAAAGTGCCGGGTTCACGGCCGCCGAACGTGATGTTCGTCATGCTGGAATCGTTGGGTACCAGTGCCGTCGGCGCCTATGGCAACCCGATCAATCCGACCCCCAATATCGATCGTCTGGCCACACAGAGCTGGTTCTTCGAGCACTTCTACGTTCCGGTCACCGGCACCGCCAAAACCGTTTGGGCCAGCATTACCGGGGTCCCTGACGTCACGCGTCAGGAAACCGCGACGCGTAACCCGTTGATCACCAAACAGCACTCGCTGATCAACGCCTTCACCGGCTACGAAAAGATCTACACCATCGGTGGCAACTCCGGCTGGGCCAACATGAATGCCCTGATTCGCCAGAGCATCGACGGCGTTCGCTTGTTCGAAGAGCGGGACTGGAAATCGCCGGTCGTTGATGTCTGGGGCATTTCCGACCTGGACCTGTTCAAGGAAACCGACCGGATCCTGCAAGCGCTGCCCAAGGACAAACCGTTCTTCGCCTACGTGCAGACGGCCGGCAACCATCGCCCTTTCACCATTCCCAAGACCAATGACGGATTCGAGGTCAAGCACCCTACCCTCGAGGAAGTCCAGGCCGCCGGTTCGCGCAGTGTCGAGCAATACAACGCCGTGCGCCTGCTGGACTTCAACATCGGGCGCCTGATGGAAATCGCCAAGGCTGGCGGTTACTACGACAACACCATTTTTGTGCTGTTTGGCGACCACAACACCCGTATCGCCCAGATCCCGTTCCTGGCGCCGGCCTATGAGCAACTGGGCCTGGAAAGCAATGCCGTGCCGATGATCATCCACGCCCCGGGTTTGCTCGGCACGCGCAAAGTCGAAGAAGCGGTGGGCCTGGTGGACTTGCTGCCAACCGTGGCCGGCATGGCCGGTCTTGAGTTCCGCAACGGCGGCATGGGCCGCGATATCCAGCAGCCTGCGCCCGAGGGTGAGCGCGTGGTGCCACTGGTACTGCGTGAGGGTACGTTCCCGTTGATCGCCGGCGTGACCCAGCATTACATGGTGCAGATGGAGCACGACGGCAGCTCGCCGACGCTGCACGACCTGGCCTCGATGACGCCGCTGGACAACGTGGCGCAGCAGAATCCGCAAGAATTCAAGCGTTTGGTAGAGCTGACCCGCGCGATGCATGAAACCTCGCGCTTGATGCTGTACCAGAACGTGCGGGAATAACCGCTAACCGCGACCCGATGCCACGCGCCGAATAACAGCCTGCGCTGCGAAAAAGCAGCGCAAACGCTTACAATCCTGCCTTTTCAGCGTATTCAGAAAGGCAGCAAGGCTATGGCGCTCGACCCACCCACGATGTTGACCCTCTCGATCGCCCTGGCGGCAGCTGCCGCGCTGTACCTGGCGGTCGAGTGGCGCAGCATCCGTGAACCCTCGCTGCTGTTCTGGAGCGCAGGCTTTGCGACAATCACCGTGGGTTCGACACTCGCTTTGCTGCGCGGGATCGGACTGTTGCTGGTCGGCATCTGGTTTGCCAATGGCCTGCTGGTGCTGGCCCACTGGTTTTTCCTGCTCGGTGTGGCGCGGTTTACCCAGGCGCGCCTGTCTCGTGCCTGGTATCTGATCTTCGTCGCCTGGCTGGCGCTGCTGTTGCTGCCGGATGAGCCCTCGTGGTCAAAGATCATGTTGCTGGCCAATTCACTGCTGGTCGCCCTGCTGTCGCTGCGGGCCAGCTTCCTCCTGCGTCCCCACGGCAAATCCCTGAGTGTGGGGGCGGTTCAGCTGCGCTATGTGCTGCTGGTCCATGGCCTGTTCTATCTCATCAAATCAATAACCGCCGTGGTTCCCGGCACCTTGATCGACCTCGCGGCGTTCCGTGGCGAGATTATTCAGATTTCCCTGGTCGAAGGCGTGATGGCGATCATGTTGATCGCGCTGTCGATGACCGGCACCGAGCGCTACCGGCGCGAGAAACAAATCGCCCGGCTGGCAGAACGCGATCCGCTGACCGCCCTGTACAACCGCCGCGCCCTGGAAGTGCGCGCGCCGCGCCTGTTGAGCGATGTTTCCAGTACTCGGCCGGGCGCCGTGCTGCTGATCGACATCGACAATTTCAAACCGGTCAACGACCTGTTCGGCCATACCGCTGGCGACCGGCTGTTGGTAGCCCTGAGCGAGATGATCCGCTCGGTGTTGCCGGAAAACGCCCTCGCCGCCCGGTTGGGTGGTGACGAGTTCGTGATCTTGCTGAACAACGCCTCCAACGAACGCATCGTGGCGATGGGCAACGCCCTTCGCGAGCAGTTCCACAGCGCCGCGGCGCAGACTTTCACCACGCCGCAAGCGGTGACCCTGAGCATCGGCGCCAGCCTGTTCGACCAGCCGCCCGCCAGCCTGACGGCATTGATCGAGCAAGGCGACGCCGCGCTTTATGAATCCAAGCGCGGCGGACGCAACAGCATCCGTCTGGTTGATCGCACGCTGGCAAGCGGTGAGTCGGTGGATTAACCGGTGGTATGCGCGGCACGCCCCCGCCATCTCACACAATCAACGCGGTGAAAACTTGCGAAAAGCGACAGTAGGCTAAGCTTAGGTCAGCTTATTGCCCACGATGCTCGCGGCGGCAGTTGTTGGATTTTTCTGGAGAGCGTCTGCAACAGCTATCTCAGACAGATCCCAACAATTTGCGCAGGATTGCCGTGATGACCGAGCCGTATCTCAGTTTTGACGAACTCAAGCGCGCCGCCCTCTCTGGCGAAATCGATACCGTGCTGGTGTGCATGGTCGACATGCAGGGACGGCTGGTGGGCAAGCGTTTCCAGGTCGAGTTTTTCATCGACAGCGGCCACGAAGAAACCCACTGCTGCAACTACCTGCTGGCCGACGACATCGACATGGAGCCGGTGCCGGGCTACGCCGCCGCCAGTTGGAGCAAGGGCTACGGCGACTTTGTGCTCAAACCCGACATGCGCACCTTGCGCAAGGTGCCGTGGCTGGAATGCACGGCGCTGGTGCTGTGCGATGTGCTCGACCATCACCATCGGCAAGACTTGCCCCACAGCCCCCGGGCGATCCTGAAAAAACAGGTCGAACGCCTGCGTGAGCGCGGCTACACCGGTATGTTTGCCTCCGAACTCGAGTTTTATCTGTTCGACGAGAGTTACGAGGCCATTCACAAGCGCAACTACCACAAACCGAAAACCGCCGGGCACTACATCGAGGATTACAACATCCTGCAGACCACCCGCGAGGAACCGGTGCTGCGGGCCATTCGCAAACATCTTCAGGCCTGCGGCATCCCGGTTGAAAATTCCAAAGGCGAATGGGGGCCGGGCCAGGAAGAGATCAACATCCGCTACGCCGACGCCATGACCATGGCCGATCACCACGTCATCATCAAACATGCCTGCAAAGAGATCGCGCAGCTTCAGGGCAAGGCGATCACCTTCATGGCGAAGTGGCGCTATGACGCCGCCGGTTCGAGTAGCCACATCCACAATTCGCTGTGGGACAAGAACGCCAAGAAGCCGCTGTTCTACGATGCCAAGGCCGAGTTCGGCATGTCGAAACTGATGCGTTCCTGGGTGGCCGGACAGCTCAAGTACGCCAACGACATCACCTGCTTTCTCGCGCCTTACATCAATTCCTACAAGCGCTTTCAGGCCGGCACTTTCGCCCCGACTCGTGCGGTGTGGAGCCGGGACAACCGCACCGCCGGTTTCCGACTGTGTGCCGAAAGCAGCAAGTCCATTCGCATCGAGTGCCGCATCGGCGGTGCCGACCTCAACCCTTACCTGGCCTTCGCCGCGTTGATTGCGGCAGGGCTGGCCGGCGTCGACGAAAAGCTCACCCTCACCCCGCCCTTCGAAGGCGATGCCTACCTCGACGAGCAGTTGCCGGAAGTCTCCAAGACCCTGCGTGACGCCAGTGCCGCCCTCCAAGGTTCGAGCATGCTGCGCGAGGCGTTCGGTGATGAAGTGATCGATCACTATGTGCACACCGCCGAATGGGAGCAGAAAGAGTACGACCGGCGGATCACCGACTGGGAATTGCAGCGCGGCTTCGAGCGCTATTGAAACCACCAGGGTTGCGACCATCATGACGGCAACGATTCAACTCATCTCACCGGTCGACGGTCGGGTCTACGCCGAGCGCCCATGTGCCGACAAGGCACAGGTTGAACAGGCGCTCGCGGCGGCGGCCAGCGCCCAGGCGCAATGGAAACGCCGGCCACTGAGCGAACGCGCGGCGTTTTGCAGCGCCGCCGTCGACGCAATGCTCGCGATGAAAGCCGAGATCGTCCCGGAACTGGCCTGGCAAATGGGCCGCCCGGTGCGCTTCGGCGCCAGCGAGTTGCGGGGTTTCGAAGAGCGCGCCCGGCACATGATCGCCATCGCGCCGCAAGCGCTGGCACCGGTCGAGCCCGAGCCGGTCGCAGGGTTTCGACGGCTCATCCAGCGTGAACCACTGGGCACGGTCCTCGTGGTCGCTCCATGGAATTACCCGTACCTGACTGCGGTGAACACCATTATTCCGGCATTGATGGCCGGTAACAGCGTGATCCTCAAGCACGCGTCGCAAACGCTGCTGGTGGGCGAGCGTTTCGCCCAGGCCATGCGTCAGGCGAATCTACCCGAAGGCTTATTCCAGAATTTGCTGCTCGATCATGTGCAGACGGCCGATATCATCGCATCCGGTCGTGTGCAGCAGGTCAATTTCACCGGCTCGGTAGATGCCGGTAAAGCCATGGAAAACGCGGCCATGGGACGCTTTGTCGGCGTGGGCCTGGAGCTTGGCGGCAAGGACCCGGCGTATGTGCGAGCCGACGCCAACCTCGACCATGCCGTGGAAAATCTGGTGGACGGCAGTTTCTTCAACTCCGGGCAGAGTTGCTGCGCGGTGGAACGCATTTATGTCGACCGAAAAATTTATCCGGCCTTCGTCGACGGTTTCGTCGAGCTGACCCGCCAGTACGTGCTGGGCAACCCGCTGGACGAAGCCACCACGCTCGGCCCGCTGGTCACGCCGGGCGCGGCGTTTTTCGTCCGCGGGCAGATCGCCGAAGCACTGGCCCAAGGTGCGAAGGCGCTGATCGACCCGCAGATGTTTGCCGCGGATGTGCCGGGCAGTGCCTACCTCGCACCGCAGGTGTTGGTGGATGTCACCCATCAAATGTCGCTCATGCGTGATGAAAGCTTTGGTCCGGTGGTCGGCATCATGCCGGTGGACAGCGACGACGAAGCCATCGCCTTGATGAACGACAGTGAATTCGGGCTCAGCGCATCGATCTGGACTCAGGACCTCGCCGCTGCCGAACGCCTGGGCAACGCCATCGACACCGGCACCGTGTTCATGAATCGCTGCGACTACCTGGACCCGGCCCTGGCCTGGACCGGGGTGAAAAACAGTGGCCGCGGCGTCACCTTGTCGCGCCTGGGTTACGAACACCTGACCCGCGCCAAATCCTTCCATTTGCGCCACGAGATCTGAGCCATGAGCCTGACTGGAAACTGGAATTACCCCACCAGCATTCGCTTCGGCGTCGGCCGTATCAGCGAGCTGGCCGAAGTCTGTCGCAGCCAGGGTATCCAGCGACCGCTGCTGGTTACCGACAGCGGCCTGGGGCGGGCACCGATCACCACCGCCGCGCTGGATTCGTTGCGCGACGCCGGGTTGGGCGCGGCGCTGTTTTGCGATCTCAAACCCAACCCGGTCGAAGCCAACCTGGCCGGTGGGCTCGACGCCTGGCGCGCGGGCAACCATGATGGCGTGGTCGCTTTTGGTGGCGGCAGTGGCCTGGACATGGGCAAGCTGATTGCGTTCATGAGCGGCCAGACTCGCCCGGTCTGGGATTTCGAGGACATCGGCGACTACTGGACCCGCGCCGATGCCAACAGCATCGCCCCGGTCATCGCGGTGCCAACCACGGCGGGCACGGGCTCCGAAGTGGGCCGGGCGGCGGTGATCATCGACGATCGCACCCACACCAAACGCATCATCTTTCACCCGAAAATGATGCCGCGCGTGGTCATCAGTGACCCGGCCCTGACCGTCGGCATGCCGGCCAAAGTCACTGCCGGCACGGGCATGGATGCGTTGGCGCACTGCCTCGAATCCTACTGCGCGCCGGGCTTTCACCCGATGGCCGATGGTATCGCCGTGGAAGGCATGCGTCTGGTGGCCAATGCACTGGTGCGCGCCGTACACATGCCTTCCGACCTGGATGCACGGGGACACATGCTGGCGGCAGCAGCGATGGGCGCCACAGCCTTCCAGAAAGGTCTGGGCGGGATGCACGCCCTCGCCCACCCGATCGGCGCGCTGTACGACAGCCATCACGGCATGACCAATGCGACCCTGATGCCGTACGTGCTGAAGTTCAATCGCCCGGCCATCGAAGAGCGCATCACGCGGCTGGCGGCTTACCTGCACCTGCCCTCCCCGGGCTTCGACAGTTTCATGGCGTTCATTCTCAAGTTACGCAAGGACATCGCCGTCCCGCACACGCTGTTCGAGCTGGGTGTGGACGACAAACAGGCTGAGCTGATTGCCGACATGGCGGTCGTCGACCCTTCGGCCGGCGGCAATCCGTTGCCGTTGACCAAGGCCGGTGTTAAGGAAATTTTCGACGCGGCTTTCCACGGCCGGCTATAGAGCAGTCGACGGTCCATGGTCGAAACAGCAAGCATGGACGTGTTTTACCGCAGGCAAACGGAGCAGTACGACAAGGGGTTGAAGGCCAGCCCATCCGCAAACCCGGATGGATGCGTATCAAAACCTGAAGGGGCACACACTAATGAACCCAGCAAGCCAGCCCGGCACCGACGCGCCGCACGACGATGACGTCAAGGTGCTGCACAGCATGGGCTATGCCCAGCAGCTCTCGCGACGAATGGGGGTTTTCTCCAACTTTGCGATTTCCTTTTCGATCATCTGCATCCTCTCCGGCGGCATCAACTCACTGGCCCAAGGCACCTCGGGCGCAGGCGGTGCTTCGATCGGCATCGGCTGGCCGATCGGCTGCCTGATTTCCGGGGTGTTCGCGCTGGCCATGGCGCAGATTTCCTCGGCCTACCCCACCGCTGGCGGCCTGTACCACTGGGGCTCGATACTCGGCAACCGCTTCACTGGCTGGCTCACCGCCTGGTTCAACCTGCTGGGGCTGGTCACGGTGCTCGGGGCGATCAACGTCGGCACGTACTACTTTTTCTTCGGCGCCTTCGGCCCGGCATTGGGCATGGAGGACACCACCACGACCCGGGTGATTTTCCTGGCCATCCTCACCGGACTCCAGGCGCTGTGTAACCACTTGGGGATCGGCCTGACGGCGAAACTCACCGACTTCTCCGGCTACCTGATCTTCGCCACTGCACTGGCGCTGACCGTCGTCTGCCTGATCTCGGCCCCCAGTTACGAGTTCGCGCGGTTGGTGACATTCGGCAACTACTCCGGCGAAGCGGGCGGTAGCGTTTGGCCACAGGTGTCCAATGGCTGGGTGTTCATGCTGGGCCTGCTGTTGCCGATCTACACCATCACCGGTTATGACGCCTCGGCACACACCTCCGAAGAGACCCGCAACGCCGCCCTGTCCGTGCCCAAGGGCATGGTCATGTCGGTGGTCTGGTCGCTGCTGTTCGGCTGGGTGATGCTCAGTGCATTCGTGCTGATGCTGCCAAACATGGACGAGGCGGCGAGCAAAGGCTGGAGTGTGTTTTTCTGGGCCATGGACACCCAGGTCAACCCGACATTGAAACTCGCCTTGTACGTGGCGATTTTCATCTCGCAGGTGCTCTGCGGGTTGGCCACCGTGACCTCGGTGTCGCGAATGATCTTCGCCTTTTCCCGCGACGGTGGCCTGCCCTGCTCCAAAGCCCTGGCCTCGGTCTCGCCAACGTTCCGCAGCCCGGTAGCGGCGATCTGGACGGGTGCGACGCTGGCAGTGTTGTTCGTCTGGGGATCGTCGGTGATCTCGATCGGCGAGACACCGGTCTACACCATCGTCGTGTCCTGCACGGTGATCTTCCTGTTCTTCTCTTTCATCATTCCCATCGTGCTCGGCCTGTTTGCCTACGGAACCTCGAAGTGGCCGACCATGGGTCCCTGGAACATGGGCCGCTTCTGGTACACGGTGTTTTCCCTGCTGTCGGTGCTGTCGATGGTGATCATTTTCATCATCGGCATCCAGCCACCGAACGATTGGGCGCTGTACATCACCATCGGCTTTCTGGTGCTGACGGCCATTGTCTGGTTTGGCTTCGAGGCCCGACGCTTCCAAGGGCCGCCGATTGGTGACGTGATCGTCAGGCGCCAAGCCGAAATCGCGGCGGCTGAAGCGGCGTTGAATAAACCATCAGGGAGTTGATGCCTCGGCGAGACAAATGACTTTCGCGCAAGCAAGCCTGGCTTGTGCGAAAGCCCTCTCGACAGCGCTTGCAGCGTCGATCAAGCAGGTACGCTCGGCACCTCAAGCCCGACTTTCACACGATCGAGTGCCACGATTGTCTTGAACCAGGTCACGTTTGCGTTTTCGGCAAACAAGCGACGCGCCAACGCTTGATATTCCTGCATGCTGGCAACGGTTAACACCAGGACAAAATCCACTTCGCCGGTGACGTAGTAGCACTGCTGGACTTCGGGCACCGCAAAGTGTGCCTTCATCTTCTCCAGCTCATCGAGGCTGGTGCGCTCGGTCATCACTTCGACAATGATCGTGATCGGCCGTCCGACGGCGGTAGGATCGACGATGGCTACGTTGCCCGTGATGATTCCCTTCTCCTCCATTCGTTTGATACGGCGCTGCACAGCGGCCGTGGAGAGATTGACCTGCTCGGCTATCAGGCGCAGCGCCGTGGTGTTATCGCGCTGGACGAGTTCAAGGATCGCACGGTCGAATTTGTCCAGCGGTTCTGTAGCCGTGTGGGTATTTGCCATGGAAGACTCGCGAGAAATTTTCTCGAAAACTAGCAGAAAACCGCGCACCTTTATCTAGCCGTGAGAAATATTATCGTGCTTGCCACCTGCATACGCAGCGGGGTCGGGAACTCACACAGGATAATATTGGCATGGTCGCACTGTTTCATCTTTCCCCAGTCCTGCTGGTAACAGCCATGCTCGTGGTGCTGCGCCGCCCACCCATACATGCGGCCATCGCAGGCACTCTGCTGGTGGTGGTGCTCTGGCTCGCCGGTGCCGCCGACGCGTGGCGCCTCGACAGCATGGTGGCCGCGGCCCAGGATACCGCCGTGCTGTTTGCAAGTACGGCCTTCGTGATCGTACCAGGGCTGGCCTTCGTGATTTGCATCGAGCGCCTGGGCGTCAATCTGGCGCTTAGCCAATGGGTACGCTCACTGGGGCTGGCGCGCGGCGATCAAATCGTGTTCATCGTCCTCGGTCTGGCACCCTTGCTGGAAGCGATGACTGGCTTCGGCGTGTCGTTGATTGCAACAGTGCCTTTACTGCTCAGCCTCTTCGAACGCCGGGTTGCGCTGCGAATAGCGTTGACCGGCATGGCCATCATGCCTTGGGGAACGCTGGGTTTGGCAACGGTCATTGGGGCCTCGCTGGCTCACCTGGATACCTTCGCGCTGGCCTCGACCTCGGCGTTGACCAGCGCCCCGGTTTTTTTCGCCCTTGGCGCGATGGCACTCTATCTGGCAGGCGTTCGCGAGCGCAGGGAATGGAAAGGACTGGCCGTATTCTGGCTGCTGTTTGTGAGCGTGCTTTACGGTGCCAGTCGATGGCTTGGGCCCGAAGTGGCCGGCGTTGCCGCTGGCCTGGTCACGGCAACCTCTGTGCTGTCTACACGGATGTGGCGCCTGCGCAGTGTCGATGGTCAACGCGATGCGATGAAGTGGCCGCAGCAGGCTTGGCCGTATCTGGTACTGATCGTGTGCATTGTCACGCTGAAGGCGGTATGGACGATCACCTCCTGGCAGGACATCTGGGTCGTACAGGGCGCACAGGTCACATGGAAACCCTTGGCGTCGCCCGGCATCGCACTGCTTCTGGTGCTGATCGGACTAAGATTCTACGCCCGCGACACACAGAGCCAGGCAACCAGCAATGTGCGCATGTCGACTGCACTGGCAGCGCGTGCGAAGCGGCCCTTGGTGACCATTTTCTTTTTCCTCGCAATGTCGCAGATGATGGTGAAGGCTGGCTTTCTGGCGGGCCTGATGCAATTACTGTCGAACCTGTCACCCAATGCCGCGACGTCGCTGGTGGCCCTGCTTGGCGCTTTGTCAGGCTACATGACCGGGTCGAATGTCGGCGGCAACGCCATTTTCATGCCGGCCATTGCGATGCTGCCCGAGTCGTCACGCCTATTGTTGGCGGCGGTCCAGAACAGCACGGCAGGCCATGCTGCCATGGGGTCTCTGTCAATCGTCATGCTCATTCTGGGGCTGGCTAAAACACAGGCTTGGGAAGAAAGCGAACTGGTCAGGTTTGGCTTCGCATTGGTCTGTCTCAACACGGCGTTAGTCGCGCTGGCGGCAAGTTTGCTCGCGGCGAGTTGACAACCCTGGAACAGCCTCACCACTTCGGCAAGGACCTGCTCAGCCAGACATAGGCTCGGGACCTGTAGCCCAACAACGGGTCAATCTCCCGTTTCGCGAAGCACGCGATGGAACGGTCTCGCAGGGCTCGTGCCTAATGATGGAATCCAAAGATTGCGAGAAGGCACATGGGGAGCACATATGATTGGAGTCGTTGTCCCGGTTCATAACGAAGAACAGCTGCTCGTCCATTGCATCGAATCACTTCTGGAGGCGGCCTATCACCAGGGTCTGAACAATGAAGAAGTAAAAATCCTGATCGTTCTGGATGACTGCACGGACACCTCTTTGCACATTGCCCAGGCGTACGACGTGATGACATTGACCTGCAGCCACCGCAACGTGGGGAAAACCCGGGCGCACGGGGCCGAACACCTGTTGGGGGTTGACGCACGATGGCTGGCGTTCACCGATGCCGACAGCGTCGTTCCCGAAACATGGCTGGCCGATCAAATCAGATTCAATGTGGATGCCGTGTGCGGGCTGGTTGAAGTCAATGACTGGTCGGAACATTCAAGCAAGGTACGCGAGCGCTACCACGCCGGTTACCATCGCGTTGATGGACATCGCCACATCCATGGGGCAAACCTCGGTGTGTCCTCGTCGGCTTACCGCAAAGCAGGTGGGTTCAAGGCCTTGCCCGCCCACGAAGATGTTCAACTGGTTGCGGATCTGGAACGCAGCGGCGCGAACATCCTGTGGACAGCAAGCAACCGGGTGACCACCAGCGCACGAAAGCACTGCCGTTGCCGGGAAGGTTTTGGCGACTACCTTAAGTCGCTGGCCGAGTGATCAATCGCACGTCTGGGCAAGGTCGATCGAGGCCGGATTACGGCTCCAGTATTCGAGTAAAAAGTCCGTTTCTTCATGGCGCACAAGTCGATGCAGTCGCAGGCCATCCGAAAGCGCTTCATGCACAGCGCGACCGTCCCGCGAACAGCCTTCAATCGGATGCAGCCAGTGGCACGCCAGGACGCCACCCTCCGGGCTCAGGCTGAGCAAGGTGTTTTCGATAACGCGATTCCATTCGCTTGAGTCAAGAAAGTAACCGACCTCACTCAACACGATGAGGTCGAACGTTCCCTCAGGCCAGTCGTGGGGAACGCGCCCCAGGTCGACGCGAGCGTGCGGCACATTGCTCAATCGATGCTGCGCAAGTTGCACGGCTTTTTCGTTGATGTCCTGACACAGCAATGAGTCGCTACGTTCGGCGAGCATGGCGCTGAGTTCGCCATTGGCGCAGCCTGGCTCGAAAACGCGCTGATAACGTTGGCGTGGCAGACTTGCCAGCGTCAGCTCACGTTTGCGTTTTTCGTACCAGCGCGTTCGAAAGGACCAGGGGTCGTCGCTGGCATCGAACATTTTCTGGAAATACTCAGGCGAGACACTCATATAAACACCAGTTCAAAGGGTTGCATCAGTCGTTCAAGGGTTTCACGGTCAAGCACCGCCGTGCCCCGTCCATCCGCGTTGATCTGCGAAACATGAGCGTTGATGGCATGACGCTTTCGTGCCAATACCGGCGCATCGAGCATGAATTTACGCGCCCGTGCCCAGGGAATTCTCTGATCGTGTGGCCGCGCCCAATGCCAAGCCCAAATCGGCACCTCTAGCAAACAGGCGTTGCGCTGCGATGCCGCGTATGCCGCTGCCCGTCCAGTTGCTTCGTGATCGCAATGCCCGTCATGGCGCCACGTCGTTATCACGCGGTCCCCGCGGCGTATCAACGCCAGCAGTCGCTCAACCAACTCATCTTCTTTCTCGGCCACGCCGCTATCGGGTAAACCGAGTCTGCGCCAATTCAATGCCTGCATATTCAGGCCCAACCGGTCGAGGGCTTGCCAACTCTCCAATGGTCGCTGTTGGCGCAATCGTGTCGGTGACCACTCCTGTGAACCCGGATGACTCGCCTCACCATCGGTGACCGCCACCATCAACACGTCCGACTCCCTGCCCAACATCCCCGCCAGGATGCCTGCACAGCCCAGGACTTCGTCGTCAGGGTGCGGGGTGACCACCACCAGTCTCTGGCCTTCGGGCACCAGCTGTTGATGGGTAACGTGCGCAACCCCTGCGAGCGGAGCGCTGGCCTGCCACTCTTGCAGCGTGGTACCAGGGCCCTGTATCGGATTTTCAGTCGTGGCAATCGTCGCGATACTCACAACAACCACCCATCGTTCGATTGCGCAGCTGTGCGCTTTCCCAGTTCCGCGAGATCCTTGTGCCCATGGCTCTGTCGCAGGAACACCGGCAGGTCGGCGGCAAGCCGGGCGAAATGCGCATTCCGGCAATAAGGCGTGGCACCCAGGGCACGCCCGACCTGTTCGAGCACCACCGTGACTGCCGCTTCAACCTGGGCGCGCAAGCGTCGTACAGGAATCTCTGCCGAGCTTTGCGGGTGACCATCGATCCAGGCCGCGGTTTCTCTCATGGACGCCGCCGCTGCGCACAATGCGGCATCGACAGCGCCAAGATGGGCCGCCGCATGGGCATCGTGATAAGGGCGCGTGCAATGCTCACGCAGATAACCGGCAAACGCGCAGGCTGCACCGTACCAGCACGCGGCAATGCCGCCTCCGCCCTGCCAAAAACCTGGTCGATCAACATATTGGCCGGGCAAACCAACGCAATGACCCAGCGCTCCGTTGAATTCCACATCGACGCTGGCCGTGTGCGCCATTCCCACGGCCTGCCAGACCTCGTCGACTCTGCTGAGACTGGCTTGTTTCAGATCCACTGCAACCAACTGCGCCAGTCCTTGTTCATCCCATGTCGTGACAAGTGCCCAATCCAGTATCGCTGCACCGGAACACCAGGCTTTTCGCCCTTGCAGATACACCTGGTCGTCTTGACGATCAACAATTTCGATCCGGGCAAACGGCGGCTCGGCCGCCCATACACCCCAGAGACCGGGAGCCGGCGCTCGGTCAGGCTCCAGCTCCGTGACGATTGCCAGCGCATCGGTATGCCCTTCAAAAATCTTGGTCAATGCCAGATCGCAGGCACCGACCTTCGCCAAGCTGCGCCACCGCTCCAGTGTTCGACCTTGACCCGGCGGCGGCAGGCCGGCAAATCCACTGTCGATGAGCTTCTGCATCAAACCTTGCAGAGCGCCGTCGGTGGACTGCGTCACGGATCGAGAAGCAAACGTGTCAAGCAAGTGTTCAATGGTGTCAGCGCTGGTCATGGCCCGGCGTTCCTGATGACTGGGTCGTTGCGAAGGATTCATGAGCCTCGTACACAAAGCACGAACGGCTCTTGATGTCAGAGGCAGGTGACGTGCAAGAGTTCATAGAAGCTGATGGCCGAAACCGTCAGTGCGGCGCAATGCGACGCGAACAGGTTTTTTTCAAGTCCCCGGCATCTTCATAACGCGCTTTCAAGAAGAACTTGAACGAGCAATGGGTGTGCAGATTGATTTCCTCAGCAGGCCCTTTAGCGCCAGCGCGTTTTTCAACGCGGCACCACTGGCCGTGTTATCGAAGATGCACCACACACATCTATCGACAGCCGTCCGTTCGAGCAAAGAGGCGAGACGCTCCAAAAACAGCTGGTCATAAGGGCTGAAGTAGATGCGTGGAGAGCCGTGCAGCCGCCAGTAAGCAATGTCCCGTGCCCCTCGTGGCGATGAGTCCGTGGCGATACGCGACGGGTCGACCACCGCTTGGGCAATTGCATACGCCATCAATAAGGGTTCTGCACGAGTCCAGGATGGATGCCGAGGCTCTAGCACAACAGCCCCAGAAAACTGCGCCCTGAGTCCTCTAAAAAAGCGATGCGCCACGTGTTCCTCAAATACCAGCGACGGCGGCAGCTGCACCAGCAGACATCCCAGGCGGTCACCCAATCCTGAGCATTGAGTGAGGAACTCGGCCAACGCTTGATCGCAGTCCACCAAGTGCAACTCATGGGTGATTCGCTTGGGGACTTTCACACTGAACCGCAAATCGTGCGGTACGGAGTCGGCCCAGCGTGCATAGGTCTGCTGACGATGCGGGCGATAAAACGAGCTGTTGATTTCAACACCGTTGAATTGCCAAGCGTAACGCTGAAGGTGAGTGCCGTGTTCAGGGAACGCCGCGGCATGCTCCCGACCTACGCTCCAACCTGCACATCCCAGATAAATCGGCTGGCGACCCACGCCGTTCGAGTTGTCCATGTGGCAATCCCTCCAGCTTGTCACGGCCGCTGATGGCTCGGTTGTTCAACGGGATGAACCTTTCCGCTGAACACTTTGAAACCGTAGGTGTTGTAGATGAGTGTCACCGGGATCAAAACCGCAAAGCCAATCAGCATGAATCTTTGGGTCGCTGGGCTGGAGGTGGCGGCCTGCAACGTCAGATTGGGCGGAACGATCAGCGGATACAAAACCACAACCAAGAATCCAGAAGGCGCTGATGAAGGATCCCAGAGCGACGGCACTGGTTGCGAAAAAATGCAGACGAGGGCCGACCTTTTTCAGCCCGAAGAGCATGATGCCGACAAAGCCCGCCTCAAGAAAAAAAGCGGCAAGCACTTCGTAAAACATCAAGGGGCCGAGGATCTCACCCGCCAGGGTCGAGAGCCGCGACCAATTGAGCCCGAACTGGTATTCCAGGATCAGACCCGACGCTGTTCCGACGGCAATGTTAAGGGCAAATATTTTTAGCCAATAGCGATACACGTCCAGATAGATTTGCCGGCCCCGCCATAACCAAAGCGCCTCGAGCACCATCAAAAAAAACGCCAGACCGATCGTCAGCGCAGCCAGCACAATATGAAAACTGATGGTGATCGCGAACTGGGCGCGCGCAGCATCAAGGGCATCCATATGGGCCTCTGATCTGCGGCGGATATTTCATAACCAGGCCCCGAACATTATCGGGGCCCGGTTGGGCTCACACGTCATTAAGGTTTGCGTCCTCCGCCGCCGCTGTGATCGCCACCTTCACGCCCCGCTTGCGAGGCTTTATCCCGGTCATCGGCAAAGTTGCCGCCGCCACTGCCCTGCCTGTTGCGGTTCGATGGGTCGGCGTCAGTCGATGGGCGCCCACCTGAACCCTGGCCACCTTTCTGGCCTGGCTTGGCGGTGTTGTCCTGGTCGTCGGCGAATTCACCTCCGCGCTGGGTTCCTTGCCCCCCTCCGGACATCCGGTCAGCATCGCGTGACTGACCACCGGAAGCCTGGCCACCTTTCTGGCCTGCTTCAGAGGCACGTTGTGGATCATTGGCAAAATTGCCACTTGAGGCCTCTCCGCCTTTTTTACCGGCTTCGGATGCCTTGTCCCGGTCATTGCCAAAATTCCCGGGGTTGTTGTTTCCTGTATTGGCCATTTCAGTTCACCTCTTACATCGTTCACGAGCATTGGCTCGTATAATTCGGAGGACGCCGCCATTCGAAAGTTTGAAATGAAATCGTTAGCTCACGACGAGCGGAAACGGGCCTTTAGTTCCATTTGAATGGCAGCGTTCGACTGACGGCAATCAGCGATTCTGGTGAGAAAAGTGCTGAGTTTTTACTAGACTGAGTGTTTGGTAGAACACCCTCCAGCATTGAACCGGGAGGTCACGCCATGACGGAACACATCGTGCATTTTCACTGCCAGATCGACCAGGCAACGACGGAGCGATTCAGGGATTGCTGCCTCGAAGCCATCGATCAAGGCGCGACCTCGCTACTTCTGAACTTGTCCACCTGTGGAGGTAGCACCAATTTCGGTTTCACCCTTTACACCTTCCTCAAGTCATTGCCCGTGCCCTTGTGCGCGATCAACGCCGGTAACATCGAATCGATGGGCATCATCATGTTCCTGGCGGCAGGCAGGCGCATTACCTCTCCCCATGCACGTTTTTTGATTCACCCGATGAACTGGTATTTCAGTCAAAAGTCAGTCGATCACCAACGGCTGCGGGAATATCTGTCGAGCCTCGACAATGACCTGGCACGCTACGTAAAGATTTTCTCACTGGAGACCGCTGACGCTGCCACCCAACTGGACATTTTCCATTGCCTGTCCGCAGAGGAAAAAGTCATAGCCGCACACGAATCCCTCGCCTATGGCATTGCCCACGAGATGAAGCAAATGGTGTTTGCCGACGACGTCAAACACTGGAAAGTCAGTGGTGGATAACGGATTTTCAAATTGGGAATACCACGATAGCGATCCCCTTTTCCGCTCAATTGCCGAGAAGTCCGGAGGCCCAGGCTGGGCCTCCGCCCAGTCACCTGTCAGGAGGTTCCCAGTCCTCGGGAAAGATCCGCTGAGCCCGCAGAGGCATTTGTTTGTTCCGCATCAGGCCGAACAGGCGGCTCGGTGTGCTCGGTGGTTTTCGTCACCGTATCGCGCACCGCTTCGTAACCTTCTTGAGCCTGTTTTTTCACCTTGTCGACCAAACCCGCACTGGTACGTCCCAGATAGCGCTGTTCAGTGGCAGTCGTCGGTAACGACGCGCCAATCAATGCGCCCAAGGCGATACCCGCCGCAGCGACCACCAGCGGTTGCTCCTTGAGCAGGTGACTGAACTGCTGTCCCAGCACCTGGGAATTACGCACAAGCCGATCACTGGCCTCATGCATCGCATGGCTGACGGTCTCAGTGGCAGAGCCGACATTATCGCTGAGGTGAGTGGCCTTGTCTTTTAACGACTGGTAGCCCTCCTTCAGCGTATCGGCGGTTTGATGCAGTTGCTCGCGGGCACCGTCGAAGCCTTCTGCCACGTCATCGACCCACTCGCCCACTTGATTGGGCCCCGTTCGATAGCCCGGCTGCGATACCGGAGGCCGGTTCTGGCTCATCATCAGCCACAACAAGCCAACCGAGGTCAGGACGGCAGGAACAGGATTGTTACGGACGCTGGTACCCAGGTTGCTCAAGAATGTCGTGCCGTTGTTCTGCATCATGCCCCATGCCTGGTCGATCATCTGGCCGGGAGTGAACTTGCTCTCCAGTCGGTCGACGATGTTGCCGATGCTGGCCCGCTGCGCATCAATCTCACGCTCGATTTGTTCAGGGCTTTTTTCCGATTCGATCTCCAATTCGCTTTTCATGAGACTTTTCTCCGCAGCGCTTCCTGATCTTTATTCAAAGCGTCCAGTGTCCGGTCAGGCTTGAAGTGGGACGGCTCGAATTGTTTTTTTCCCGACTGCAACATGGCAAACCCGATGATCATCACCACCACCCCCACGATCAGGGCGGCCAGCCAAGGCGCCATGACCATACTCAGCGCATAAACGGCTGACATCAGCAGAATGATGAAACCGGCGAGCAGCACGATGGCGCCACCGGCGACCGCCGCTATCCCAGCCTTCAGGGTGGTCAGGCTGGCCTGAAGCTCGGCCTTGGCCAACGCCAGTTCCTTGGTGAACAACGCGGGTACTTCACGGGATAGCTGCCGCAGCAGACCAACGACCGAAGCGTCGTCGGGCGGGATGACCGGCCTTGTACCCGGCAGATCTTGTTCTTCTCTGTTCATCACAGTTCTCCTTTGACGTTTGGCGAAACCGTTGTCGACGCCGAGGCAAAGTCCGAAGGATGGTCATGCGCGCCTGGCGAAAACTGCGTGGTTGCGGTGGCCATTCCTGCATTGGAATCAGTGTGCGCGGGCACGGACGTTTCGTAGGGGCGATGAGCGCCAAAGCCCGCCGTTGGCGGCATCGACGTGCCTGCGGCCGGATCGCGCTCCGTCGGCACGGTCACCGCCGGCGCAGTGCCCGCCTTCAAGAACCGCGACAAACCGAAACCCAATGCGATGCTGCCCGCTATGAACAACGCGGGATTGCTGCGAGCCAGATCGACGCCGTCGTGCAACAGCTGCTCGGCACTTTTTCCGCGAAGATTTCCCGCCAGACCACTCATGGATTCCGCCATGTCGGTCAGGTAGTCAGACATACCCAGGGTGTCTTTATCCTCCAGCTCGGAGACGAAGGATTTCGCCCCTTTTGCCAGCGCTTCGATCTGGTCAGCCGCCGTGTCCCGGTATTGCCCGAATTGCTCGTCGGCCTGCTGCCTGGCCCCTCCCAAGGCCTCAGTGACGTCATCCTTCAAATGTTGAAAATCGTGCTCGGGCTTGCCGGCGTCCGGATTGCCCGACTGGGTGCCGGCACCACTGTCTGTAGTGTTCATCTTGTCCCTCACCTTTCGACGAAGTTGCTTATTGGGACTTCGCAGCAACATTGCCCTGAGCCCCTCATAGCAGAGGACGAAGGCGCCGAGGCGGGAGTTCAAAGAGGTTGATGAACGAGATGCAAAAGGTACCGACCGCGGCAAAAATCAATCGATAGCAAGACGTATAGCCGGTACCTGCGACTGGCAAAATCGATGTTTTTACGGAACGCAGTCATGCTTCAAGCTGTCACCTGTACACGGCGTCATTGTGTCGCAACCCTACGAAACAAGAGGTGAACAGCCATGAACAACATTATCTACATCGTCGGTGCAGTTGTGATCGTCCTGGTTATCCTGTCGTTTGTCGGAATCGTGTAATCACCGATATGCCTACACCCGAATCCACCCTGCTTGAAAGCTGGCACCACAACAGTCATGCCTGGATCGAAGCCATCCGCAGTGGCAGTATCGAAAGCCGCCTTCAGGTCACCGACCAGGCCATCCTGCTGGCGGTGCTCAGCCGCCAGCCTGAACGCGTGCTCGACCTCGGTTGCGGGGAAGGTTGGCTGCTCAGGTCACTGGCTGATCGTGGCATCGAAGCGGTGGGGGTTGATGGCGATACGACGCTGGTTGAAGCCGCGCGGGCTGCGGGTTCATCTGCGGTGCTTGTCGCCAGTTATGACGATCTGGTCGTTACCAAGGTCGAGATCGGGCGTGACTACAACCTGATCTGCGCCAACTTTTCCCTGCTGCACCAAGACATCATTCCCCTGCTCACGGCCATGAACGCCCTGCTCGCCCCGGGCGGCGCGCTGGTGATCCAGACGCTGCATCCGTGGACCGCGGCAGCGGGCGATTATCAAGACGGTTGGCGGGAGGAGACCTTCAGCGATTTCAAAGGGCAATGGCAACCGATGCCGTGGTACATGCGAACCTTGTCCAGCTGGGTCAACGCCCTGGACATGGCCGGGTTTCGCCTGGCGAGTTTGCAAGAGCCGCAGCATCCACAAAGCCCGGTGCCGCAATCGTTGTTGCTGGTGGCCGAGCCGCGAGGTTGAGTGCTGCGCTTCACTTGAAAAAATGGCTCGGCGTCTTGCCGAACTGTTTCTTGAACATCGTTGTGAAGGCGCTGGGGCTGTCGTAGCCCAACTCACCGGCAATGTCGATGATCTTCTCGCCGACGGCGATGCGCTCAAGCGCCAGGAGCAATCGCGCTTGTTGGCGCCATTGGCCGAACGTCATGCCGGTTTCCTTGTGAAACAGCCTCTGGATGGTTTTCTCATCGAGATTGAGCCTCACGCTCCAGTGCGCCAGGGTCGAGCCGTCGCCGGGATCGCGTTGCAACGCGGCACACACCAGATTGATGCGCGGATCGGTCGGTTGCGGCAGGTGCAGCGGCAAGGTGGGCAAGATCGTCAATTCATCGAGGATCAACCGCATGACCCGCCCCTCGCGCGACTCCGGTTCGTAAGGCGGCAGAATGTCGACCGAGACCTTGATCAATTCGCTCAGCAGCGCGGAAATACTCACCGCTCGTGGCTCACCCGGCAACTCGTCCAACGGCTCGGGACGCACGAATACGCTGCGCATCTTCAGCGGGCCCACGCAGCGGATCGAGTGAACGTGCCCGCTCGGCATCCAGATGCCACGGCTGGGCGGCACGGTCCACTGGCTTAATCCGGAGTGCACGACCATCACCCCCTCGATGGCATAGATCAGCTGATGCGCCTCGTGGGAGTGCGGTGCGATCACCCAGTTTTCCGGATAATCGGTCGCGCTGCTGCTCACCCGGCAGGGGCGTTGGTCGATCTCTTTGAGAAATTCTTCCAGCGGTTTGATGATGATGCCCTTTTTGCGATAGTCGATTCCCGGATTGCGCGAGACAGGCAAGCCAGCGAAAACCTAGGATAGCGCCGAACCCCGAAATGGGTAGCGCTTTTGTGCCTGTCACTGGCGCCCCGCCGTGCGTTTTTGTCTGGAAGACCTGCCATGTCCATCAGTACCACCGCCGCACCCGCGGCCACCGCCTCGGTGGCCAGTCAAGCCAGCCCTTTGGTGATGCGCGTCATTGGCGCCTGTGCCCTGGCACACCTGATCAATGACTTGATCCAGGCCGTGTTGCCGTCGATTTACCCGATGCTGAAAACCACTTACGGCCTGACTTTCACCCAGGTCGGGCTGATCACCCTGACCTTCCAGCTGACGGCTTCGCTGCTGCAACCCTGGGTTGGTTATTACACTGACCGCCACCCAAAACCCTGGCTGTTGCCGGCCGGCATGGTCTGCACCCTGATCGGCATCCTGATGCTGTCGATGGTCGGTAGCTTCCCGGCAATTCTGCTGGCCTCGGCGATGGTGGGCATTGGCTCGTCGACCTTCCACCCCGAAACCTCCCGCGTGGCGCGCCTGGCGTCGGGTGGCCGCTACGGGCTGGCACAGTCGACGTTCCAGGTCGGTGGCAACGCCGGCAGCGCATTCGGGCCCTTGCTGGCCGCTGCCATTGTCATTCCGTACGGCCAGGGCAATGTCGCCTGGTTTGGTCTGTTCGCGGTGTTCGCCATCCTCGTGCAATACGGCCTCAGCCGCTGGTATCGCAACCACCTGAACCTGTTCAAGCTCAAGCAAGGCAGCAAGGCCACCCACGGCCTGTCGAAAGGCCGGGTGACCTTCGCATTGGTGGTACTCGCGCTGCTGGTGTTCTCCAAGTATTTCTACATGGCCAGTTTCACCAGCTACTTCACCTTCTACCTGATCGAGAAATTCGACCTGTCGGTGGCCAGCTCGCAGCTGTATCTGTTCCTGTTCCTCGGCGCTGTCGCGGCCGGTACGTTCTTCGGTGGGCCGATTGGCGACCGGATCGGACGCAAGCAAGTGATCTGGTTTTCGATCCTCGGTGCAGCGCCTTTCACCCTCGCCCTGCCCTATGTCGACCTGTTCTGGACCGGCGTGCTGAGCATGATCATCGGCTTCATCCTGGCTTCCGCGTTCTCTGCCATCGTGGTCTTCGCCCAGGAACTGGTGCCGGGCAACGTCGGCATGATCGCCGGCGTGTTCTTCGGCCTGATGTTCGGTTTTGGCGGTATCGGCGCGGCGCTGCTTGGGCACCTGGCGGACATCCATGGCATCGAGTATGTCTACACGCTGTGTTCGTTCCTGCCATTGCTGGGCATTTTGACCATTCTGTTGCCGTCGACAAAGGGCGTTTAAGGGCCGCGACGTCCATCGGAAACACTGCCAGGTTTCTCGAACTCCCAAGCATGGGCCGCTTCCAATGATTAATCACTGGAGGCGCGTGCCATGAACGACGAAGACCGTGAAACCGCAGAAAACGAAGAGGACCTCACTCGACCCGCAGCACCTCAGACGCCGGAAGAGGAAGAAGAGGCGCGTCGCCGCAAAATCGCCGAGATAGAACGCAAAGTGGCTGACGGAAACTGATTGCGTCAGCTCGCGCTTTCCCCGAGCAAGTGGTCGACCACCGCTTGCAGATTGCGCTGAGGGTCTGGGTCTCGGGCGCAGGCCTCGGCGTGGCACGCTAGCTGACGCGTCGCGCTATTGCCGTGCTGCATCAGGGCTTTGGCGTGATCGAAAATCTGTGGCTCGCCCATAAGCTCAGCCGTTTCGGCAAACAGCAACTGTGCCCGCTGCAACCATTGACCGGCACTGAGCACGGTGCCTGCGGCATCGATTGCAAAACGTCCTTCCAGCCCGTGACGCTTGGCCTGCCAGCGATTCTCCGCGAGTAGCCAGCGCACCGTAGCGTCATGCCCGGCGCCTGGGTTCGCACAGGTTATGGCATACGCCACCATCACCCGGAACAAGTTCGCCAATAGCAGCGCGTCACTGAGTCGAGGGCAGGCATCGGTCATGCGCAGTTCCAGCGTCGGGTAGCGGCTAGCAGGGCGAAGTCCCCACCAACCATTGCCGCCCGGTTCAATCGCGCCGACTCGCTGCAGCAAATCCAGATAACGCTGATACTCGCGCTCATTCTCGAAGTGTTCCGCAATACCCATGCGTGGCCAGCCGTCACAGACCACTTGGCGATAACTCTTGAAGCCGCTGTCAGCGCCCTGCCAGAACGGAGAAGAACAACTGAGCATGAGTAATAGCGGCAACCAGGGGCTCACTTCATTCATCACCGCGATCCGGTCGATGCCCTTGGGAATTTCCACGTGCACATGCAGGCCGCCGAGCACGCTGCGTTGTGCCACCGTTTGGTATTCCTGGAACAACTGTTCGAAGTGCGGCAGCGGCGTGGCCCGCTGATCACGCCAATGCGCGAGGGGATGGGTGCCGGCGCAGAGCAAGCCCAATCCGTGGCCGCTCAATGTGTGGTTAAGTCGCGAGCGAATACCCTGAAGATAATCAGCCGCCTCAGTTATCGAGGTGAATATCGGTGACGCGACTTCAAGCTGTCCCTGGAACATCTCATAGGCAAAGCCTTTGCCGACCGCTTCCCGGCATTCGGCCAAAAGCGCGTGGCCGGGTTCAGCCAGCATCTGCCGAGTGGTCAGATCGGTGAGGAAGTACTCCTCTTCCATTCCGAAACGCGGCCCCTGCTTCATCGCGACCACTGCGGTCAATGCCGTCGGGTCACGGTCAATGCCACGACAGCGATGCGCTCTACCCGTTCGTAACCGGGTTTGAGCAATTCCTCGCCGAACACGTCCGGATCCAGCTCTCGATAAGTCCAGCCGGCCGCATGATCAGCCAGCATCGACTGGATGGCTTCAAGAAACGGGTCGCGTCCCTCAACCATCGCCACGCCGGTGTACAGCACCAGGCTGCCGGCCTTCTGCAGACGCGGTAACGATTCACGAACGATGCGTAGCGACAGGGCTTCACCCAGGGCGCCGCCGCCATGGCGATAGGCGCGTTGCTGGCTGTCGTTCATGTAGGGCGGATTGGCGATGATCAGGTCGAATTCACCGTCGACACTGCCGAGGATGTCGCTCTGGTACACGCTGATGTTGTCGACACCGGCCAGTTCGGCATTGACCGCCGAGAGGCGCAGCGCTCGCGGGTTGATGTCCACCGCCAGTACTTCGGCAGACGGGTGTGCCCGAGCGACCACCAGCGCGCCGACGCCGGCCCCGCAGCCAATGTCCACGGCCCGGCGCACAGGCTCGAAACGCTGCTGCAAATGCGCGTCGATCATTTGCGCAAAACGGTAGCTGTCCGGCCCGAAAAATACCGCGTCAGCCTGCGAGGTCGGGTACGCCGAATGGGCAAATAACGCCCCATCAAGGCTCGACCATCGCACAGTGCTGCGCCACAGCGGGCCATCTCGTTCGACGATCTCGGCCTGTTCCAGGCCAGCCAGAATTTCTCGCGCAAACAGCGTGTGATCAAACGGCATCGACCAGCCGAAAACATCGCGCAGGTTTTTGGCCAACGGTGGTGTAAAACGTTGGTACACGCGGTCGTGAGTCGCCGGGGTCGGGGTGATGAAACGATAGTCTTCACTGAGCAGATGCCTGCCCAGCTCCAGCATGGCCTGATCGGCGATGTGTTGTTTCGACATGCAAATCACTCCTGAGCTCAGCGCAAGCGGGCTACCGTTTCGATAAAACGCCGGGTAGCGTAGAGCCCCGCCGGACGGCAATGCCGCTGGGCCGAGAGCCACGGGATCAGCGTTCGAAGCTGTTGCTGCGGCGGCTGATTGCTCAGGTTTTTTCGCAACGCGATGAGTTCCGGGTCGTGGGTTTCGCCCGCGTCGAGGGCGTCACTGGCGCTATGATCCCGAGCTATCGGCTTGGGCCGTTGCGGGTCATGCCAGTCACCGGCAATCCAGTCGTGCAGCAATTGTTTTTCGTAGCCACTGAACACCCCGAACATGGCCGCAGTGTTGCCCTCGATCAAGCGCCAGAAGCGGCTGTCTTGCGGTGACCGGTTTCGCTTGATCCAGCCCTTGTGCTCCAGGGCAGCAAGAAAGTCTTCAATCTGACCAGGCGACGCCAGCCATTGATTGACGGTTTTGCCTTCGATCTGACAAAAATCAGAATGCATGTGCTGGCCGAAACAGCGTTTGCGCTCGAGCATCGCAATCACTTCCCGTTGCAACTCAAAGCCGGCAATGACCGCCGTCGAGCCCTTCCCCAGATCGTTCAGGCGATAGCCCACGGCGACACGCCGGAAAAACTCGTCCCGTCCCTGCTCCATGGGTAGCAGCTCCAACAGCGATTCAACAGCCTTGTGCCCATGACCGCTGCTGGCGTTGTCGATCGTCACGTGCAGGGTGAAATAATACGGATCGATGCCCAGCTCACGCAGTTCATAAGCGCTGATCAGCAGGTGCAGCGGCAATTGCTCATAGCCGAGGTTGTAGCCGATGACTTCCGGCATGAATGCGTCGCTGCATTGACCCAACGCGAGCTGAATCGCGCCTTGCACAAAATACTCATCGGCAAGCCCTTGTTTGTCGCCACAGTCGTGGGCGGCCAGCAGATTACGGTAGATCACCACGTGATTCTGCCGAGGATCGCCCCTGCCCAGTTCTTCCAGATAAGTGTTCAGGAGTCCGTCATAACGCACGTCCTGCCAGTGTTCCAGCACGCCCGCCAGCCAGGCGCCGTCGACCTCTTTGGTCGGTGCGACGCGTTGCAGGAAATACAGGGCATGAGCCTTGTTCGAAAAATATCGGCGCGCCCCGCCCTGCTTGCGGTCCTCAAGGTAACCGGCGTAATCCTGCGCCACTGCCGCGCAACGGGCTTGCGCCCATGCCGACAATTGCTCAGGCGCTTCGGGCAAATCACACGGCAGTTCAGCGGCGCGGGCCATTTGCTGGCGCAGAAAAACCTCCGCCTGCGGCCCGGCATCAGCGCCGTTGCTGTAGAGCAAATCGTACAGTTCTCGATAGCGCCCAGCAGCGGGGCCTGGCAGTGCTGAAGGTGTGCCGGACAGGGGTTCAAACAAAGTCATGGACGTTTCTCTCCTGGACGGTGCATTTGGCTGCGCCCCTGGAATCAGGTGCCGACAACACGAAACGCTGGCTCGTTGAACAGAAGATTTAACGGTGCGCGGAAAATTCAATCGGCTTGCGGCAAAGCGGGACAGGTGGCATGTGCCACGCGAAAAAAAGCCCGGCTCACTGACCGGGCTCCTGCTGTTACCGCCTGTCGTCCGACAACGGCGTTTGCTCGTCCGCTTCGGGGACGTCACGGGGCGGCTCGTTCCAGTCCTCTGCTCGCGCATCCTCTTCCTCGTCAGGCTGGGACAGCGGATCGTACTTGCCTGGGTCGTCCGGATTGGGCTGCGAATCATCATTGCCGGGCTCAGGTTTTGAGGGAACGGCGCCTTGCGTGTTGTTTGGGTCTTGCATGTTTTCCTGGAAACTCGAATCGCTGGACATAGCCCACCTCACAACAGAGGTCCGGATTTTCCGGGCCGTACTCTTGTGAGGTTGCCAAAGGGAATGGCGTGCGATCGAGCAGACGAGCGGCCTGCCCGTCGAGCCTCAACCCACCGACATTTTTTCAGTGAGGTTCTGCTGCATGTACGCCAGGAACCGGCGTTGAAACAGCATCGTATGTTCATGCGCGGCTTTTTCCGCTGCATCGGCGTTGCGCGCCTGTATGGCATCGACGATTTCATCGTGGTCCCGGCCGATGGACGTAGAGGGACTGGCCGAGCTGATGATGTAGTCGAAGTGAAGGTGCAGCAGGCGCTGCCCCTCACCCAACAGCTTCTCGTAGTAGTTAATGAAGTAAGGGTTTTTCCCGGCCTCGGCAATCGCCATGTGCAAGGCCTTGTTGGTTTCAGACATCGCCTGGAAATCCCCGGTACTGACGGCCTCCAGGTACGCCGCATCGGCCCCGCGGATGCGCACCAGGTCGTCATCCGTCCGGTGCAAGGCGGCCAGGCGGGTCACTGCGCGTTGAATCAGGTCGAGTGCCGAAATGTAATTGGGGAATTCTTCGATCTCGAACGGTGTCACCAACAACGTCCGGTTGGGCAGGATGGTAACCAGGCCTTCGCTGATCAAGCGGGCAAGCGCATCACGCACCGGAGAGCGGGAAAGACCAAACTGAGCGGCCAGGGATACTTCGTCCAGCGGCATGCCGGGCTTGAGCTTCAGCGTCAGGATCTGCTTGCGCAATTCTTCGTAGATATAGCGACCGCCATGGCGTTTGGCACCACTGGTAGCTTCAGTCGTTTCTTTGCTCATTGGGTCATGCTCTCGGCAATGCAGGCGGGCCATCTGGCCAGCCTGCAACTTTAACATCCGCCCGGGGATAGTTAAAAACCCTCGCCCCAGGTATCGCTCAGCATAAAACCTGCCGCCAACGGGTCATCCGGATCGACACCCAATTGATGCAGCCCGTAGACCCAGGCTCGCCCGGTGATCCTCGGCAGGACCGCCGGTTTGCCCGCCACCTCGGTAAGCCCGAGCAACTCAACCCGGAACTCGCCGCCAATGGTCGAGCGCGAGGTGAGTTGGTCGCCAACGTCGACCAGACCTCGCGCACTCAAGGTCGCCAGGTTGGCCGAACTGCCCGTCCCGCACGGTGAGCGGTCAACCCGTCCTGGCGGCAAGGTGGTGCAGGTTTGGTAGGTACTCTTGTCCAGGCGATTGCGGAACATCACATACGCCACTTCGTTGAGCTCCTTGAACAACGGGTGACAGATCTTTACCTGTGAATTGATCAGGTTTTTAAGGCTCACACCCCGGGTAGCCAGCTCGCGAGCGTTTTCGGCTGCGATGGTCAAACCGATCTGATCCACGTCCACCAAAGCGTAATACACCCCACCGAAGGCAATATCGACCTTGATCGAACCGAACTCGGTTGTCTGGATCGGCACGTCCAGTTGCTCGACAAACGATGGCACCATATCCAGCGAAACGCTCTGGCAACGTCCGTCCGCACATTGCGCCCGAGCAGTGACCAGACCTGCCGGCGTATCCAGCACCACCGTGGTCACCGGCTCGACCATCTCCAGCATGCCAAGCTCCAGTAACGCGGTGACCACGCAGATGCAATTGCTGCCGGACATCGGGTGAGCCTTGTCCGCCTGCAACACGATGAACCCGGCCTGGGCTTCCGGCCGGGTCGGTGGCAAAAGCAGGTTCACCGACATCTGCAGGCAGCCGCGCGGCTCCAAAGTCACCAGACGCCGGAGGCTGTCGTCGACCTCGTTGATGTAGTTCATCTTGTCGAGCATGGTCTTGCCGGGAACATCCAGTACGCCCCCGGTGATGACCTTGCCGACCTCACCTTCACAATGCACATCGGCGATTTGCAGCGTTTTCTTCCAGCGCATGCCGGGCTCCTTTACTTGATGTACCAGCCCCACGGCTGCTCGCTGTCGTAGCGGGTGATCTGTTTGGTTTCCAGGTAATTGTTCAAGCCCCACTCGCCCAGCTCGCGACCGATGCCGCTTTGTTTGTAGCCGCCCCATGGTGCTTCGGTGAAGGTCGGTTGCGAACAATTGATCCAGACGATCCCCGCCCGCAGGCGACGAGCCACGCGCTCGGCACGCTCAAGGTCACGGGACATCACGGCGCCGGCGAGGCCGAAGCGTGAGTCATTGGCGCTACGCACCGCATCGGCTTCGTCATCGAACGGGCGCACACACACCACAGGCCCAAAGATTTCTTCGTTCCAGATCCAGCTGTCCTCAGGCACATCGGCAAAAATCGCCGGGGTGAGGAAATAGCCTTTCTCACACTGCGCCGGACGCGTGCCGCCCGCAAGCAGCGTCGCCCCCTCCTCGCGGCCACGGGCAATGGCGGCCAACACTTTGTCGTACTGGCCGCGGTTGACCAGCGGGCCGAGCAGCACGCCTTCGTCCATTCCGTTGCCGATGCTGACACGCTGGGTCTGCTCCACCAGGCGCTTGAGCAGCGGCTCGTACAGGTCGCGCTGCACCAGAACACGGGAGGTGGCCGAACACACTTGCCCCTGGTTCCAGAAAATCCCGAACATGATCCATTCGACGGCGGCCTCGATGTCGCTGTCGTCAAAGATGATGAAAGGTGATTTGCCGCCCAGTTCCAGACTGATGTTTTTTATATCCCGGGCAGCGGCCTGCATGATCCGCGTGCCGGTGGGAACGCTGCCGGTGAACGCCAGCTTGTCTATCCCCGGATGCTCGCTGAGCGGCGCGCCAGCGTCAGGGCCAAGTCCCGTCACCACGTTCAGCACCCCGGCGGGCAAGCCGGCCTGATGGGCGATGTCGGCCAGTTCGAGGGCGGTCAATGGCGTCAGTTCCGACGGTTTGAGCACCATGCAGCAACCGGCGGCCAAGGCCGGCGCGACTTTCCAGGCCGCCATCAACATCGGGAAGTTCCACGGAATGATGGCGCCGGCAACGCCCACCGGTTCTTTGCGCGCAATGGATGTGAAGCGTTCATCGGCGAGGGCAATGCGCTGCTCGCGATGGCCATCGAGATCGTCGGCCAGGTCGCCATAAAAGTCGAAACAACCGGCCGTATCGGCGATGTCCCATTGGGCTTCAGGTAGCGGTTTGCCGTTATCGCGCACTTCCAGTTCGGCCAAACTGTCCTGGCGTTCACGAATACCGTTGGCGATGGCCCGCAGAACCGTCGCACGTTCACCGCCGGTCATTTGCGGCCAGGGACCCTCATCAAAGGCACGGCGTGCAGCGTTTACCGCCAGGTCAATGTCGTCCGCCGTCGCCGCCGCGACCCGGGTGATGACCGATTCGTTGCTCGGATCAATCGTCTCAAAGGTGCCGCCATTCTTCGGGCGAACCCACTGGCCGTCGATATAGAGCTGGTCATGGGATTTCATGCATGGCCTCCAACAAGGGCAAAGCGCTTGGCGCTAAAAGGGGTCAGGTCCTGGGCCGGTGTGCGACCGGCAACCAGGTCAGTGATCAGGCGTGCGGTGGTCGCGCCCAGTGTCAGGCCGAGCTGGCCGTGACCGAAGGCGAGGAACACGTTCGACAGGCGCGCACTGCGGTCGATCACCGGTTTGGTGTCGGGTAGAAACGGCCGGTAGCCAACGCCGTACTCAACGTTGTCCAGTTGCAACCCGGGAAGGATTTTTCGCGCCTTCTCAAGAATGATGTCGGCGCGCTTGAAGTTCGGCTCGGCGTTCGGACCGGCAAACTCGATGGTGCCGCCAATCTGCAGACCACGGGTCATCGGGCTGAAGCAGAAACCGCCATCGGCATAAATTACCGAGTGACGAATCTCCACCCCGGGAGTGGGCAGCAACACCTGATAACCGGCGATTCCCGCCAGCGGCACCTGCGCGCCGATCTGCTCGAAAAACTGTCGCGAGCCCGTGCCGGCAGCGATTACCACATGATCCGCGGCGTAGCGTTGGCCATCGCCGAGGGTGACGCCGCTGGCACGGTTGGCCACCTCATCAATGCGTTTGACCTGGCCACGGACACGCACCCCGCCCTGGTCGAGAAAGCTTTGGGTCAACGCGGCAATAAAGCCCTTGGTATCGCTGACAGAACGCCAATCCGCAAACAGCAGGCCATGGCTGAATTTGCCGGCCAATGACGGTTCGAGATCCGAGATTGCCGCGGCATCCAGCACTTCGGACTTGAAGCCCAGCGCCTGACGCAGTGCCAGGTGCTCACGTTCGTGTTCGAGGCCTGACGACGTATCAAACAGCTCGAGGATTGGCCGTTCGCCCATCAGAGTCTTGTCGGGGCACGCTTCAAGCAAGGGCGCGTAGTCCTCATAGACATGGTGAGTGAGCGTCGCCATGTCTTCGGAAATCTCGACAATTTTCGAGTGTCGGGCACAGGCCAGAAAACGCAGGAACCACGGCAGAATGCCGGGCAATGCACCGGGCCGCAGCGCCAGCGGGCCTTTCTGGTCCAGTAGCCAGCCCGGTATTTTCTTCAGGATCCCGGGTTTGGACAGCGGAATGACTTCGCTGACCGCCATCTGCCCGCAGCTCCATTTCGCGGTGCTGTCCCCCGCCGCCGCCGGATCGATCATGGTGACCGCATAGCCTTCGCGTTGCAGGTACAGCGCGCAACAGACGCCAACGATTCCACCGCCGACCACGACGGCCTTTTCCAGGGCAGGTACAGGTGCAACGGACTGCAGAGGTGTCATAGGGAAGTCTCTTGCGCGGGGGCTGGAGCGGCGAAGTCTTCCAGACTGAAGCCGTCCCACCAGGGTTGGGTATCGTCGACAATAAACTCTGCGCGCCCGGTGATCCACGCCCTTCCTTCGATACTGGGGCGAATCGCCGGATGGCCGTCTTCAAGCAGCAATTGCTGCGCCACGCGACCGACGAAGAAGCTGCCGATCAGGCTTTCATGACGGTAGGCGCCGTCTTCAGCCAACCAGCCACGGGCAAAGCGCTGCGCGACCCGGGCCGAACTGCCGGTGCCACAAGGGGAACGATCAATCAGGCTGTCGCCGGCAATCACCACGGCCCGTCCCTGGGATTGGCCTGACAAGGGCGCGCCTGTCCACATGCAATGTTTTACGCCACGGATCGCCGGGTTTTCCGGGTGAACCACGTCCACGGACCGGTTGACCAGAGCTTGCATCTCCCGGCCCCAATCCAGCAGTTGCTGCGCGCTGAAATGCTCGCAACCGGGGTAGTTCGGTTGCACCTCGATAATCGGGTAAAAGTTGCCGCCGTAGGCGATGTCGACCTTCAGCACGCCCAACGGCGGGAAGTCGATCTCCAGGTCACGGTGCAACAAGAACGACGGCACGTTGGTGAAACGCACCGAGCTGACTTTGTCACCATCGCGCACGTAGGTCGCATGGATCTGCCCCGCCGGAACATCCACCACCACGGTGCCCGGGGTTTTCGGTTCAATCAGCCCTGCCTCAAGCGCGAACGTGATCGAACCCAACGTGGCATGCCCGCACATCGGCAGACAGCCGGACGTCTCGATAAACACAAGGCTGAAGTCGCTGTCGGCGCGCAATGGCGGATAGAAAACCGTACCCGACATATGAGAATGGCCACGGGGTTCGAGCATCAGGCTACGGCGAATCCAGTCGAAGTTGGCCATGAAGTCTTCGCGACGCTCGCTCATGGTTCGACCTTTGAGCGCAGGCGCGCCGGCTATCACCATGCGCACGGGCATGCCCTCGGTATGGCCTTCGATACTGCTGAAAACGTGTCGGGTCATCTCACTCACTCCGTAGCGCCGCATCGGTCGTGCGTGGCGACCGATGCGGCAATCGCCATTAGCCCAATGCCAGTTCAAACGCCTTGCGGAAACCGGCCTTCTCTTCAGTGGTCAGCGGTTGCAGTGGCATGCGCGCATTGCCCGCGTCAAAGCCTGCGAGCTCGCAACCGTACTTGACCTTCTGGATGAACTTGCCCGACTCCATGTCCGCCAGTACCGGGAACAGCGAACGCACGATGGCCTGCGCGCCGGCCAGGTCACCGCTGGTGTATTTGCTGTAGAAATCGCACACCTGTTGAGTCAGGCAGTTGGCCGGGCCGCAGATCCAGCTCGTGGCGCCCCACAGGAAGAAGTCCAGTGCCTGGTCATCGGAGCCGCAGGACAGCTGATAGTTGTCTTTGTAGGTGTTGCCGATTTCGATGGCACGCAGCAGGTTGCCGCTGCTTTCCTTGATGGCGATCACGCGTTTGTTGTCCTTGAACGCATCCAGCACGTCAAAGCCGACTTCGACGTTGGTGCGCACCGGGTAGTTGTACAACACCAGGTCGATGTCCGGCACGGCGTCGAGAATCGCCTGGTAGTGACCGATCAACTCTTGCTGGGATGGCAACGCGTAGTAAGGCGGTGCGATCAACAGATTGGTGTAGCCGGCATCACGGGTCTGCTTGACCTGCTCGATCACTTCACGGGTGCAGGAGCCATTCGCGCCGGCAATCAGCACACCACGATCACCCACCACTTCACGCACGGTTGCCAGGATCTGGCGACGCTCTTCGTTGGTCAGGGCGTAATACTCGCCGGTGGAACCCAGTGGCACGAAACCTGTGACGCCAGCCTTGAGTTGAAACTCGATGATGTTGGAGAGCATGTCGAAATCGACTTTGCCGGCCTTGTCGAACGGGGTGACCAGAGCAGGCAAAATACCTTTGAGTTGGGTCATTGAAGACACTCCACTTGGGTTGGATGACGGGGTTGGGTTAGTACGCATAACGACGCAGCATCCGCGCTTCGATCACGCCGACCAGTCGGGTCAGCGGGAATGCCACGAGGAAATAGATCACAGCCACCGCCGAGAGAAACTCGACCGGGCGGGCCGTGCTGTTGGAGATGTTCTGGCCGACGAACATCAGGTCGGCGATGCCCACCGAAGAAATCAGCGCGCTTTCCTTGAACAGTGAAACCACGTTGGACAGCAGCGGCGGAATGCCCCGCAGCAACGCCTGGGGAAACACCACGAACACGGTTTTGTTCCATGAGGCCAGGCCCAACGCGACGCAGGCATCGTGCTGCTCGCCGGGAATCGACTTGAGCGCGCCACGGAAGGTCTCGCTGGTGATGGCGGTCATGTACAAGGTCAGCGCGAGCAATACCGACAGGTAAGGCGGAATGTCGACGCCGAACACCACCGGAAAGCAGAAGAACACCCAGAACAACTGGATCAGCAACGGCGTGCCGCGAAACAGCTCCACGTACAGACCGGCCGGCACGCTCAACCAGCGACTGCCGGAGGCCCGCAACAGGCTCAACACAAAGCCGCACAAGCTGCCGAGAATGGCGCAGCCGACCGTGAACACCAGCGTCAGCGCCAGCCCCTGCAACAGGGCCTGCCAGTAAGAAAACACCACGGTGAAATCAAGGTTCATCACAGCCTCCTCAGCGCGCGAGCGCGGTGTCCTGACGACGTTCCAGCCACTGCACGAACTGTGCGATGGGTAACGACAGGGCGAAGTAGATGAGCGCGATCAGCGAGTAGGTTTCCAGCGGTCGGTAGGCTTCGGTGGCGATGCTTTTGCCGACGTACATCAGGTCCCCCACCGCGACAATCGCCACCAGCGCACTCTGCTGGAGGATCGATATGCCGTTGGTCATCAGCACCGGAACGGCACTGCGCAGCGCTTGCGGCAGAATCACGTAGAGCGTGCTCTGCGAGGGGCGCAGGCCCAGGGCGACGCTGGCGTCCAGGTGTTCGTGCGGCACGGCCTGCACCCCGGCCCGATAAGCCTCGGCGTTGAAGGCCGTGAGGTTCAGGCCCAGGGCGAGCACGCCCATGGTGATCGGATCGATGAACACATCGAACAGCATGGGCACGCAGTAGAAGAACCAGACGATTTGCAGCAGCACCGGCGTACAGCGGAAAAACTCGATAAACAGTTGGGCCGGCCAGCGCAGGAAGAACCAGCGGCTCAAGGTCAGCAGACACAGGCCAAAACCCAGCACCAGTCCGACGATGTTCGACACCAGGGCCAATTGCAGGGTGACCTTCAATCCGTCCCACAGCAGGCCAAAATTGCCGCTGAGAAAATTGAAGTCGAATTGATAGTTCATGTTCGCGCTCCTCAGTCCAGATGCAGCACTTTTTCCAGAAACTCGCGGGTGCGCGGTTCCCTGGGCTGGGTGAACAACTGGTCGGGGTGGCCTTGCTCGACGACTTTGCCGTTGGCGCAGAACACCACACGGGTGGCGATATGCCGGGCGAAGTGCATGTCGTGGGTGACGATGATCATCGCCATCTTCTGTTCGGCCAGTTGCAGCATCACGTTCTGCA
The DNA here is from genome assembly GCF_019145495.1 of Pseudomonas azerbaijanoccidentalis. GTDB lineage: Bacteria > Pseudomonadota > Gammaproteobacteria > Pseudomonadales > Pseudomonadaceae > Aquipseudomonas > Aquipseudomonas azerbaijanoccidentalis. The sequence continues at coordinate 275,733 of NZ_JAHSTU010000005.1, forward strand.
CCTCGATGACCATTTCAGGGTCGAGTGCCGAGGTGACTTCGTCGAACAGCATCAGCTTGGGTTCGAGCATCAATGCCCGGGCAATCGCCACACGCTGTTTCTGGCCACCCGATAACTGGCTGGGATAAACGTTGAGCTTGCTCTCCAGGCCCAATCGGGCGAGCAGTGCCCTGGCCTTCTCGGTGGCTTGCGCTTTCGACAGGCCATGCACTTTCATCGGGGCCAGAATCAGGTTGCCCAACACCGACAAATGCGGAAACAGCGTGTAGTGCTGAAACACCATGCCCACCTGGGTTTGCAGCGTGTTGTCCATGGGCTTGCCTTTGCCTCGGGCATTGCCGTCGATGTAGGGTTTGCCCTGGAAGCGGATGGTGCCGCCCTGAATGCTTTCAAGGCCCATCATGACCCGCAGCAAAGAACTCTTGCCGCTGCCGCTGGGACCGATGATGACCAGACGGTCGTCGGCTCGCATGTCCAGGTCCAGGTGATCCATCACCACCAGGTTTTCGCCATAGGATTTGTACACATCGCGCAGCTGAATGAATTCACCGTTGTGCTTTTCGCAGGCGTGCAAAGGCCGTGGCGGCACCGCCGCCAGATTGGAAGCTTTCATCGAACATTCTCCGGGAGCGCGCAGCCCGCTACGCGCTCGACATCGGCGGGATTTACTGAGGGGTTTTGTCGGCGTTGGCCAGTTGCGAGGCCTTGTCGACCAGGGCGTCGATCTCACCTGTCTCGCGGCGTTGGGAGATGTAGATGTTCAACGTCTGCAAGTCGGCGGCGCTCACGTCCCGGCGTACACCGAAGGCCACACCTTGCTTGGCCAGCGCGGGCTTGGGCAGGACTTCTTTCGACCAGCCGGGGTTGGCCACGGCGAACAAGTGGTTGGTGTCACTGGCATCGACCAACACATCGGCGCGCTTGGACATCACCGCCAGGCGCACTTCGTCCATGCCCGGCAAGCGCATGATTTTGCCCTGCTTGATCACAGCGGAAATGGCCTTGTCCTGCGCGGTGCCGGACATGACGGCAAAGGTCACCTCAGGCTTGTCGAAATCCGCGAGGGTATTGCCGGTATTCGCCAGTTTCGGGTTGTCCTTATTGATCAGCAATGACACCTGATAGTCGGTGGCCGGCACCGAAAAGCTCACCGCCAGTGCGCGTTCGGGCGTCTGGTTGAGCGCCATGGCCATGTCCCATTTACCACCTTGCAACCCCGCCACAAGGTTGTCCCAGTTGGTGTCGACAAACTCGACTTTGACCTTGAGCACCTTCTCGCCGAAGTCCCGGCACAGGTCCACGAAATAGCCGCTGTATTCACCTGAACGGGCATCGCGCATCACGTAAGGCGCGGCGACGGCCGCTCCGCAACGCAAAACGCCTGCTTTCTGAATGTCTTTCCAGAGGGAAACGTCAGCCGCCTGGGCGGGGACCTGAGTGAGCAACGCGCCAATAGCGGATGCACAAACGAGCATGTTGCGGATGGTGCGAGGAAGGAACCGAGCCATTTTGACCTCTCCGATGATTTCGTTCTTGTAGGCAGGAAGGTACAAATCTACATCGTTGTGCGCCGTCATGTGTGCAGCGCTGTATGCAGATTAGATTCGAACGAAATGAACTGTCAACACGCGCCAGGAAAATTAATCGGGAAAGTGACTGAGCGGTCGAGTGACCGCTAATGGCAGGTAGGACCGTAAACGTGAGGTGATCAATGGGGACGTGCGTTCAAAGTGGCATCGCGGAAAAAGAAACAGCCCGGTTCAATGAACCGGGCCGCTGTGATCAGTACGTGTTGATGCCGATGCCCTCCTCGACTCAAACCACCTGCATCAACTTCGCATAAGCCCGCAAATGGTGATCGTCATCACCAAACTGACGCGCGACCATCAACAGATGTTTGGCATGGTGCGACAGCATGTATTCCCAGGTCAGGCCGATACCGCCGTGCAATTGAATGCCTTGGTCGGCGACGAACCGGCTGGCGCGGCTGACGATGAATTTGGCCGCTGCCAGAATGCGGCTGCGCTCCTCACTGTCGGCCTGGTCGGCGACGCAGGCCGCCAGTATTGTCATTGAGGTGGCCTGGTCCAGCTCGATGCGCATGTCTACCATGCGGTGTTGCAACACCTGGAATTTGCCGATCGGCTGGCCGAATTGCTGGCGGGTTTTCAGGTAGTCGAGGGTTAACGCGCAGGCCGCTTCCATGCTCCCAATCGCTTCGGCGCATTGCGCGGCGATGCAGCGACCTTGCTGGTAGCGCAGCGCCGACAAGGCTTGCCCGACCTCACCGAGTATCGCGCTGCTTTTGACAAACACATCGTCCAGGTACAGCTCGCAGGCCATCCGCCCGTCCATGGTGGCGAACGAACGCCGGCGCACGCCACTGTCTTGCGGATCGATCAGGAACAGGCTGATACCGCTCTCGTCACGAACCCCGTGGCTGGTGCGCGCCGAAACCAGTATCAGCCCCGCGCTTTGCCCGCCGACCACCACCGATTTGCGACCATTGAGTGTCCAGCCGCCGCTCACCGGCTCGGCGACGGTTTGCACATCATGCAATTGGTAATGGCTGTGCGGCTCATCCAGTGCTACCGCCAGTTGCAAACTGGCGTCGCCAATCACCGGCAGCAACGATTCCTTTTGCGCCTTGCTGCCCAATTGGTTGATCAGGCCACCGGCGAAAATCACCGATGGCAGGTACGGTTCCAGGCACAGGCCACGCCCCAACTCGGCCATGATCAACATGTTCTCGACGCCGCTGCCGCCAAAGCCACCGTAGGCTTCAGCAAACGGCACCGCGCACAGGCCAAGCTCACCCAACTGCTGCATGAACGGGCCACTGAAGCCATGTTCACGCTGACGGTAAACCTCGCGCTGCTCGAAACTGTAGGTGTCACGCACCAGCCGCGCGGCGGTGTCTTGCAGCATCAGCTGCTCTTGGGTCAGTTTAAAATCCATGGTCCAGGCCCTTACAGTTCGAGAATCATTTTGGCGATGATGTTCTTCTGGATTTCGTTGGCACCGCCGTAAATCGAGGCCTTGCGGGCATCCAGGTACTGATAGGTGGCTGCGCTGCTGTAGTCGGTATAGAGCAACGACTCATCACCGTAACCCAGCTCATCTTCAATGAACGGCAATGCATAAGGACCGACGGCTTTGCTGATCAGGTAGGTGATGGCCTGGCGAATCTCGGTGCCCTTGATCTTCAGGAACGAGCTTTCGGCGCCCGGTACGTCACCGTTTTGTGTGGCGGCCAGAGTGCGCAGGTTGCTCATTTCAGCGGCCATCAGCTGCATTTCGACTTCAGCGATCTGCAGGCGAAACAGCGGGTCTTCGAACAATGGCTGGCCGTCGCGCACTTGCTGGCTGGCGATGCGCTTGAGACGGCTGAGTAGCGCTTTGTTCTGGGCGATGCCGCCAATGCTCGTGCGTTCGTGGGTCAGCAGGTATTTGGCGCAGGTCCAGCCCTGGTTTTCCTGCCCGACCAGATTAGCCACCGGCACCCGCACGTTGTCGAAAAACACTTCGTTGACTTCATGCTCACCGTCGAGGGTGATGATGGGCCGCACGGTGATGCCCGGGGTTCTCATGTCGATCAGCAGAAAGGAAATGCCCCGCTGCTGACGCGCCTCCGGATCGGTGCGCACCAGGCAGAACATCCAGTCGGCATAGTGCGCCAGGGTGGTCCAGGTTTTCTGGCCGTTGACCACGTAATGATCGCTTTCGCGCACAGCGCGGGTTTTCAACGAGGATAAGTCAGAGCCCGCACCGGGTTCGGAATAACCCTGGCACCACCAGTCTTCACACGAAAGAATACGCGGCAGAAAGTGCGCTTTCTGTTGTTCGGTGCCGAATTTGATGATCACCGGCGCGACCATTTTCAGGCCAAACGACACCACTTTCGGCGCGCCGGCGGCAAAGCACTCTTCGTCGAAGATATGCTTTTGCACGGCACTCCAGCCAGTGCCGCCGAACTCGACCGGCCACCCCGGCGCAAGCCAGCCCTGGCGGTCGAGAATCTGCATCCATTGCACCTGATGCTCTTTGCTCAGGCGCTTGCCCAGCGAGATGCGCTCGGACAGTTCGCTTGGCAGGTTGTCGCGCAGGAACGCCCGGACATCCTCGCGAAAGGCCTGTTCGTGCAGCGTGAATTCAATGTCCATCCATTCACTCCAAAAGCATTGGGGCAACACACAATCCCTTGTGGGAGCGAGCCTGCTCGCGATGGTGTGTCGGACGACAACGATGTAGCTGGTCCACCATCGCGAGCAGGCTCGCTCCTACAGGGGGTATGAGGCGTGTCAGTCGAAGACGATGACCGAGCGCGCCAACTCGCCGCGGCGCAGCTCATCGAACGCTTCGTTGATCTGGTCCAGGCGGATGCGTTGGGAAATCATCTCGTCGAGCTTGAGCTTGCCGGCCATGTAGAAATCCACCAGGCGCGGCATGTCGACCGGGAAGCGGTTGGAACCCATCAGCGAACCCTGGATGCGTCGCTCGTGCAGCAGTTGCAACGGATCGAGTTCAATTTTCAGGCCCGGCTTGAGCATGCCGATCACCGTGGCGGTGCCGCCGCGCGCCAGCATGGCGAACGCCTGTTCGGCGGTCTGCTTGAGGCCGATGCATTCGAAGGAGTGATGCACGCCACCCCGGGTCAGTTCCATCACTTGCTTGGCGGCATCGCCGTCACGGCCGTTGATCACGTTGGTGGCGCCGAATTGCTTGGCCAGCTCCAGTTTCGAGTCAAGCATGTCGATGGCGATAATCCGCCCCGCTCCGGCCAGTGCCGCGCCGTTGATGGCGGCCAGGCCGATACCGCCGCAGCCAATCACGGCCACGGTTTCACCCGGACGCACCTTAGCGGTATTGAACACCGCGCCGGTACCGGTGGTGACGGCGCAACCGAGTAGTGCGGCGCGATCCAGCGGCATGTCGCGACGGATCGCCACGCAGGCGTTTTCGTGCACCAGCATCTGCTCGGCAAAACCGGACAAGTTGACGAATTGCGGGATCGGCTTTTGCACGTATGTCAGGCGCGACTCTTCATCCTTGCCGCGCTTGGTTTCCGGGGACACGCAGCGCGCCAGATGGCCAGTCACGCAGTGATCGCAATGGCCACAGAACACGGTCAGGCACGTGACCACATGATCACCGGGTTTGACCGAGCGCACCTCAGAACCCACCTGCTCGACCACACCCGCGGCTTCATGGCCCAACACCAACGGCCCCGGGTACGGAAACGAGCCATCGATCACATGCAAATCGGAATGGCAGACACCCACCGCTTTGGTGCGAATCAGCACTTCACGCGGGCCTGGTTTGCTGATGCCCACTTCTTCAATGACCAGCGGGGCACCAACCTGATGGAATACGGCAGCTTTCATGACAGTTCTCTCAAGAATATTGTGGGGTTCAGGCCGGGTTGGCCGCTGTGCGCAACACCGCTTTGGCGTGGCTGAACGTGCGGAAGCCGTCGATGCCGTGGTAAGCGCCCATGCCGCTCTGACCGACGCCGCCGAACGGCAGGCCTTCGGTGCTGGCATGGCTCAAGACGCCATTGAGGGTCACGCCGCCCGAACAGGTGCGCGTGAGGACCAGGGCCTCTTCGGCGGCGTCATGGCCAAAGTAATACAGCGCCAACGGCCGCGGCCGAGCGTTGATCCGGGCGACCACTTCGCTGATAGCGTCGTAAGGAATGATCGGCAGCAGCGGGCCGAAAATTTCGTCCTGCATGATCTGCAATTCGTCACCGGGATTGCGCAGCAGGGTCGGCACAATCTTGTTGCGCGCGCCCTCGTTGAAATCTTCAGCGGCGGCGTTCAATTCGATCAACTCGACACCCGCTTCACGCGCTTCACTCAGGTAGCCCTGCAAACGCTCGTAGTGCCGGGCATTGATGATCGAGGTGTACTCGGGGTTGTCCTTGAGCGTCGGGAAGAACCCGGCGACCACGGCTTTGGCCACGGCGATAAAGGCATCCACCGACTCTTGCGGCACGAACACATAGTCGGGGGCTACGCACAGCTGACCGGCGTTGAGCAGTTTGCCGATGACCACTTTGGCCACTGCGTCCTTGAAATCGGCGGTGCGGGAAATAATCGTCGGCGACTTGCCGCCCAGTTCCAGGGTCACCGGCACCAGGTTGTCCGCCGCCGCGCGCAGCACGTGTTTGCCAATGCTGGTGGCGCCAGTGAACAGCAGATGATCGAACGGCTGGCTGCAGAAGGTCTGGCCGACCTCGGCCCCGCCAACAATCACCGCCACCTCATCTTCGTCATACACCGAGCGGATCAACCGGGCTATCAATGCCGAGGTGTGCGGAGTGAATTCCGACGGCTTGATCATCACCCGGTTGCCGGCGGCCAAGGCCCCGGCCAAACCACTAAACACCATGTAGCCGGGCACGTTCCATGCGGTGACGATGCCCACCACGCCCAGCGGCTGGTATTGCACCCAGGCTTCACCAACACGGGCCTGACGTTGTTCCGGGCGCATCCATTCGGCCAGTTCGGCTTTGGTTTGCTTGAGCGTCGCGAGTGGCGACAGCACTTCGCTGCCCTTGGAGAAACCCGGGCTGCGATGACCGAAGTCCGCCGTCAGCGCCTCGACAATCTCCTGTTCATGATTGACCAGCAAGCCGATCGCCCGGTCGAGCAACTCACAACGCTCGTCGCAGCTGTAGGGTTCGCGGGCCAGGAACGCCGCCCGCTGTTTTTCCAGGATCGTGCGGATGTCGGTACTCGGCGAACTCTCGATGGCGCTCATCATTACCTCTCTTGTTTTTGTCAGGACGCGGCCGCGCTCAGGCAGCGTTGCGTAGGGTCTGGCTGCATGGTTGACCATCACTGGCGCGACGCCGCCACCCGGATCAGGTGGGTGGCGGACGCCAGCGCTGTTTCAAGCGAGGATGCCCATGGCTTTGGCGCTGTTGATGGCCTGGGTGCGGCGGCAGGCACCGAGCTTGACGTTGATGTTTTTGGCGTGGGTTTTAACGGTGTTTTCCGAGATGAACAGGCGGCTGCCGACTTCGCGTATCGACATGCCTTCGGCCAGCAACTTGAGCACCGAAACCTCGCGGGGCGTCAGGTCATCCTGATAATCCGGCACCACGTTCAAGCGGGCGGGTGCCGGTTGTTCGCGTTGCGCAATCCGGGCTTTTTGCGCGGCGATCGGCTCCTCGTAACAGGCACAGTCGATCCTGCCCCAATGCATGCGCCGCTCGGCTTCGTACAACATCAGGTGTGCCTTTTCCGGCTGGTGATTGCGTGAGGCAATTTCGGATAACAGCAGGTAGCCATTGAGTACGAATGGTGCGCAACAGTCGCGTACCTGCGCCAATCCGGCTTGCGTGGCCTCCTCTGCTTCACTGATACGGCCCTGCTGCAACAGCAATTCGCCGTGCATAAACAGCAACCGACCGAGCAACGGATACGGCTGCGCCCGGTTGCCGTTCAAGCGCTTGAGCTCGGCGCGCAACAGCGCTTGCGCCTGGTTCAAATCGCCCTGAAGCATCATCAAGCGCGCCCTGTCCGTGTTGACCAACACCTCCGACTCACAACTGCCCTGACGCCGGGCCAACTCCAGCGAAGACTGCAGAAGCGTTTGCGCCTCAGCCAGATCACCGGTTTGCATGGCGATACGCGCCAGGATGCAATGACACAGCAACACCGATAACCAGTCCTGAATGGTCAGCTCTGCAAGCGCCGCGCGGCAGTGCAGACGCGCCAGGTTGGTGTTGCCGCGCAGGGCGTGCAACGTACCGAGCAGCCCTTGCCAGTTCGCCAACAATCGCCGATTGCGCTGCGGATCGGGGAGCGGCAGAAAGTGTCCCAACCGTTGCAGGCACGTTTGGGCTTCGTCCAGCCGACCACTGAACAACAAGGCTTTGGCACATAGGTAGATCAGGCGCGGACTGCTTTGCAGCAACTGCGGCTCGATGCGTTCGCGCCAGTCCATCAGTTTGTTCAGGTGGCGCTCGCCCAGTATCCAGCTGAGCCACAAACGCTCCATGTAGTTGGCGGCGACTTCCGGCTGATCGGCGCACAGGGCTTGCTCGACCGCATCATCGACATGCCCCAGCACGCTGAGCAATTGGCAGGCGCGCAGGCGCAAGCGGGTCAGCGGTGCCCCCTTCAATTGAGCGTGCAGGGCCTGTGCCACGGCAGGCAACAAGCGGAACCAACCGGGCTGTTGATCGACCGGAACCAGAAAAGCCTGGCACGCCAGACCATCGAACACCTGACCGGCCTGTTGTCCCTCCCACAGTTGATCGCAGAGGTCGGCACTGGCCTTGGACAAATGCGCAAGACCGCACAGCACCTCCTTTTGTTTCTCACTCAGGCGCGACAACAGTTCCCGTTCGAGGTAATGGCCGAGCAGCGACGGCGTTGCATCCCCCGACGCCTGCGGCAACAACAGACGCACCCCGGCGCACCACCCGCCGGTTTCGTGCCAGAGTTTTTCCCGTGATGCGCTATCGGTATCGGGCGCCATGGCATTGATCAACGCTTTGAATTCATTCGGGCGCAAGGTCAATTGCCTGGCATCGAGTTCAAGTAGTTGGCCGTCTAGCATCAGTCGTGGCAGATTCCAGTCGGGGCGTTGGCGGCAGGTGACCAGTATGTGCAGGTGGGGGTTGTGCAGGGACAGGAGTTGATCGAACCAGTGGTTCAAGTCCGCGGGCATTTCGGCGGGCAGGTCGTCGAAGACCAGGCGAATCTTTGGATCTTCGTGGGTTGGGAAGGCCTCATCGCGAGCAGGCTCACTCCTACCGTTGACCGCGCTCCCCCGTGGGAGCGAGCCTGCGCGCGATAGCGATGGTTCTGCCACCCCATATCCCGAATCGAGAAACGCCAACACGGCATCCGCCGCCACCCCCAGCGCATTTGCCAACGCGGCGTTCAGACTTTCCAGCGTCTGCTCCCGCCCACCCAACCTCACCCACACCACCCGCCCCGCGTCTTCCAACCCATCCAGGTACTCACGCACCAACGCGGTTTTCCCGTACCCGGCTGGGGCACAAAGCAGTTGCAAACGGCGCTGCTCGCGCTTGAGCAGTTCACCCAGATGCGGCCGTGGCACAAACATGACGGACCTCGCTGATGAAGAGAGGATTCCATCATTGGGCCACGCGACGGATCAGGCGCCACCCACATCAGGTGGGCACAACGCACAACGCCCTGCGAACAGGGCGTTGTTTCAAGCGAGGTTCAAAGGTCAGCGGATGCCGGCGTTACGCAATGCCGACGGGGTGAAATCGGTCATCTTCGCCGTCATGCCGTAAGTCGTGGCGTGCTTGGACTGGTTGGTCATCGCCAGCACGTTGTAGCGACCGGCAATAAGGTCATAGATACCGAGCATGGCAAAGTTCGGCGAACCGCGCTCGTAATCGTTGATCGCATAGCCTTCCGCCACCCGCCACAGCTGACCCCGACCGTCGTAGTGATCGACTTCGGCCAGTTGCCAGGTGTCCTCATCGAAGTACATGTCGCGCTTGGCATACACATGACGCTGGCCGGGCTTGAGCGTCGCCTCGACATGCCAGACGCGATGCAACTCATAACGGGTCAAATCCTGATTGATGTGCCCCGGTTTGATGATGTCGTCATACTTCACTTTCGGCGACTGCAAGCGGTAGTTGTTGTACGGGATGTACAGTTCCTTTTTGCCCACCAGTTTCCAGTCATAACGGTCCGGCGCGCCGTTCATCATGTCGGTGTTGTCAGCGGTGCGCATGCCGTCAGAGCCGTTACCCGGGCCGTCATACGCCACTTGCGGCGCACGACGCACGCGGCGCTGGCCAGCGTTGTAGACCCACGCCAAGCGGGGTTCTTTCACTTGGTCGATGGTTTCGTGGATCAGGATCACGCTGCCGGCCATGCGCGACGGGGCGGTGATTTCCTGCTTGTAGTAGTAAAGGACGTTGTCACCCTCGCCCCCGGTGACGCCGTCCATCAACTGTGGGAACGCGAGCTTGTCATCGTACTCGACGATGGAATACGAGCCGTTGGTTTGCGGTGCGGCCTGGGCAGCCTGGCGCTCCATATTGCCGCCGCGATAGCGGTTGGTGTGGTTCCAGTACACCTCGACGCCGTTCTTCGGAATCGGGAACGGGTAGTAACGGGTCTGGGTGAAGTTGACCAGGCCGTTGCCGTCCGGGGTCAGCTCGGTGGTCACCGCACTCTTCTTGGCGATGTCGTAAATGTTCTGTGGCGAGGCAGCGGTGCGCTGGGTCTTGAATACCGGGATCTTGTAGCTGTCCGGGTAGCGCTTGAACATCGCCACCTGCCCCGGCGTCAGCTTGTCCTTGTACTGGTCGACGTTGGCCGCTGTGATCACCAATTGCGGTTTTTCACCGGCAAACGGATCACCCAGGAAGCCATTGTCGAGCGCCGCGGCGCCGGGTTTCAGGCCGCCGGTCCAGGCCGGGATGCTGCCGTTGGCATTGCCCTCTTTCTGCGCACCCAGCGGCGTCAGCGTAGTACCCAATTGCGCCGCTTCCTGCGGGGAGACAGCGGCCATCACAGCACTGGCCAGCAACGACAGACTCAGTGCGCCAGCGCGCAGAAATATACGTGCGTTCATGTTCAGTTTCCTCTGGCAGGGTTGCATCAGAAATTCACGCCGAAGCTGAGCGCAACGTAGTCGCGGTCGACGTTGGTGTTGAAATCGCCACCGAAGTAGTTGGTGTAACTCAGGCTGGCGTTGTAGGTGTTCAGGTAGTCAGCATCCACACCGAGGCTGACCGCTTTGGAGCCTTCATCGAAATTCGGACCGTAGCCTTGAACGTCATGGGACCAGGCGATGTTCGGCGACAGGTTGATACCGGCGATCACGTTCTGATAATCGAGCTTGCCGCGCAGGCGATAGCCCCAGCTGCTGCTGGTGTAGAAGCCGTCGTCGTTGCATTCCTGGGCCGGGTTACTGGCCGATGCCGTGCCTGCGGCGGTACCAAGACAGGTGGCGGCACCGGCAGCGCCCGGCAGTTCACCGGAACCGAACGCCGGGCTGCGACCGAAGCGCAGGTCCGAACCGTCGGCCTTGCCCAGGCCATTGATGTGGTTGTAACCGACCTCGCCGACCACGGTCAGGCGGCTGGCACCCAGCACCTGATCAAAGAACTGGGTGGCGGTCACTTGTGCCTGGGTCACCGGCATGCGTTTGTAGCCGTTAACCTCGGCACCGAGATTACGCCCGGCAAAACCGGTGGTGATCAGCGGCGAGGTGGCGCCAAAGGTCGCGGAAGACAACAGGTCGGCGGTGTTCAGTTGCAGCGGCATGTTCGGCCGGTAGCTGACTTCGCCCCCCAGGGACACGCCCGAGACGTTGGTCTGGAAGCTCAGGCCATAGAGGCGGATATCTTCCGGGTAGCCGACGAAGTAACGGGCACTGCGCGCCGACGCTACGCCACCTGTCGGGTTGCTCATCTGGTTGATGCTCAGGTACGGACTGCGGCTGTGGTAGTTCATCGCGTAGGCACCGAACTCGGTGTCGTTGGCTTCAGGCACGTACCAGCGCAACGCCAGGCCATACTGGCCACTGTCGCGGGCATCTTTGTCTTTCACGCGTGGAATAAAGGCATCGTCCGTCCCCGCAGCGATGGCGGCCAAACCTCCGGTGTTGCTCGCGGCGCCCGGTGGCAAATCGAGACCGGCAATCACCAGCCGGTCGTTGCAACCTTGTGGTAGGCCATCGTTGCCGAAGAACGTCCCGCAGTTATCGACCACCGACTTGTCCCACTCCAGCTGATAGAACGCTTCGGCGGTGACGTTATCGGCCAGGCCCTGAGACACGTAAAGCAGGTTGACCGGGATCAGGCCTTCTTTCACTTCAGCGCCCGGACGACGTAGCGCTGCAACGTCGATCGGGTTGATGCTGTTGATCGAGTTGCCGATGAACGTACTCTCGCCCCAGCTCACCACTTGCTTGCCCAGGCGTACGTTGCCGACCTGATCGCCGATCGTGTAGTTGTGGTAGACGAAGCTGTCGAGGAACATCGCACCGGACGATTTGGCCGCGCGATCGCGCCCACTGTCGTTGATGTCGTAGAACGGACGACTCTCGTCCATCAGCTCGAAGTCATACCAATACTTGCCGCGCACAAAGGCACCGCTATCGCCGTATTTCAGTTCCAGGTCATGCACACCCTTGAAGATCTTCGAAAAGGTTTCGCCCTTCTTGAAGTTCAGCCGGTTGTCGTCTGTGGTCCGCGAAGAGGACTCGCCACCGGTGACACCCTGGGAGTTGAAGTTGGAAATGAACTGTTTGTCGGCATCGGTGGTGGACCAACTGGCGCCGATCGACAACGACGAATCGAAGCTCCCCTGAATCTCACCGATGTTGAAATCAACAGCGTGAGCCTGGTTGCTCACGCCAGTGGCAACCATTACAGCTACGGCCAGCAAACTTGGCTGGAAGACTCCGCGCATTGTTGTTTTTGTCATGCGGTTTCTCCGGTTAGGGATAAGTGTTGGAGCGCCCATGCTAGCGGCGATCCCGTGAGGGCCTCACACCCGAACGGGTGATTTGAACCCGGGTTGTTCATGGCTGATTGCGTGGTGCAACAACCCGGTTTGAGCAGCGCTCGCCGGGCGTTACGCTCGGTGACATTCACCGGTAAAAATCGCTGATCACTGCTCGACGCCACGGGTTTTTCCGTACAGCGTCACCACGCAGGCGCCACCCAGTCCGAGGTTGTGAGCCATGGCCAAGCGAGCGCCCTCGACCTGCCGCTGCTCGGCATTGCCACGCAGCTGCTGGGTCAACTCGTAGCATTGCGCCAGGCCGGTGGCGCCCAGCGGATGGCCCTTGGAAAGCAGGCCGCCGGACGGGTTGATGACGACTTGCCCGCCGTAGGTGTTGTCGCCCTCCATGACGAATTTCTCGGCACCGCCCTCGGGGCAGAAACCCAGCGACTCGTAGCAGATCACTTCGTTCTGGGCGAAACAGTCATGCAGTTCGCAAACATCAATGTCCTGCGGGCCGATGCCGGCCTTCTCGTAGACCTGGCCGACAGCGGCGTGGGTCATGTGGGTGCCGACCCAATCGAGCATCGACGGCTTTTCGAAGTTGAAGGACTCGGGGGTGTCGGTGGTCATGGCCTGGGCGACGATTTCCACGTCGCGGCGCAGGCCGTGTTTTTTCGCAAAGCGTTCCGAGACCAGGATCGCCGCCGCACCACCGCAGGTTGGCGGGCAGGCCATCAGACGCGTCATCACGCCGGGCAGAATCACCGGATCGTTCATCACGTCTTCGACACTCAGCACTTTGCGAAACAGTGCCAGCGGATTGTTCGCCGCGTGGCGGCTGGCCTTGGCGCGCACCGCGGCGAAGGTTTCCACTTTGGTACCGTATTTCTGCATGTACTCGCGCCCGGCACCGCCAAAGGTGCGGATGGCTTGGGGCATGCCGTCCATGTCGGCGGTCAACCCGCGCAGGATCGGCAGGAAACGCTCGCGGGTTGGCGGGCGGTCGTCCCAGTGGGACTTCAAGGCGCCGGCCTGCATCTGTTCGAAGCCCACCGCCAGCACGCAATCGGCCGAGCCGGACTCAATGGCCTTGCGCGCCAGGAACAGCGCGGTGGAGCCGGTGGAGCAGTTGTTGTTGACGTTGACCACCGGAATGCCGGTCATGCCCACTTCGTAGAGAACGGTCTGGCCGCAGGTGGAATCGCCGTAGACGTAACCGGCATACGCTTCCTGGACCGAGTGGTAATCGATACCTGCATCGGCCAGCGCGCGGCGCACCGCTTCGGCGCCCATCTGCACATAGGTCGGGCTGTCGCTGGGCTTGCGGAACGGGATCATGCCGACGCCGGCAACCAGTACTTTTTCGCTCATGGTGTCACCTGAAAATGAGGGGGAAGGATCACAACTGACGCGCGATCAGTTCGCGCAGCACTTCACTGGTGCCACCAAAAATCCGCGTGACGCGCATGTCGACGAACGCACGGGCAATCGGGTACTCGAGCATGTAGCCGTAGCCGCCGTGCAGCTGGACCATGTCGTCGATGCACTGCCACAGGGTTTCGGTGGCGTACAGCTTGGCGATGGCCGATTCCTGCACGGTCAGGCGGCGGCGCATGTGTTCGGCGATGTAGTGGTCGATGGTCAGGCGCACGGCGGTGGCCTTGGCCTTGATGTCGGCGAGTTTGAATTTGGTGTTCTGGAAGTCCCACACGGTCTGGTTGAAGGCCTTGCGGTCCTTGACGTACTCGACGGTTTGCTCCAGCAGGCGTTCGAGTTTGGCGGCGCTGTACAGAGCGATCACCAGGCGCTCTTGCGGCAACTCTTCCATCAGGTGCATGAAGCCTTTGTTCTCTTCGCCCAGCAGGTTGCCCACCGGTACGCGCACGTCATCGAAGAACAGTTCGGCTGTGTCGGCGGCGTGCTGGCCGACTTTTTCCAGCTTGCGCCCGCGACGGAAACCTTCGCGGTTACACTCGACCATGATCAGGCTGCAACCCTTGGCGCCGGCGCTCGGATCGGTCTTGCACACCACCACGACCATGTCGCAGGTCAGACCGTTGCTGATGAAGGTCTTGCTGCCGTTGATCACCCACTCGTCACCGTCGCGCACGGCGGTGGTGCGGATGGCCTTAAGGTCGGAACCGGTGCCCGGCTCGGTCATCGCAACGGCAAGGACGGTTTCGCCGGAGCAGATTTTCGGCAGCCATTGCTGCTTCTGTTCTTCGGTGCCCAAACGCACGATGTACGGCGCGACGATGTCCGAGTGCACGCCCAGGCTCCAACCGGAGACACCGGCGCGGTACAGTTCTTCGATCAACACCGCCGAGTGCCCGAAGTCGCCGCCACCACCGCCGTACTCGGTCGGCACGGTGAGGCACAGCAGGTTGTGGCGCCCGGCCTTGAGCCAGGTTTCGCGGTCGACTTGCCCGGCCTCGTCCCACTGTGCCTGCTTGGGCAGGCATTCACGCTCGAAGAAACGGCGCGCGGTTTCACGCAGCATTTCGTGGTCTTCACGGTAGACGGTACGGTTGATGTGCATCGGAATCTCCAGTGGGTTGCCAGGCAAGCGAGCGCCTGGTTCGTGAGTCCACTGTATGGGCGGGGGGTGGTGGTGCAGCCACCCGGATCGGGTAGCGCTCCTGGTCGGAGCTAAAAGTGAAACCCCTCCCTGTAGGAGCTGCTGCAGGCTGCGATCTTTTGACTTTGCTTTTCAGAAACAAGATCAAAAGATCGCAGCCTGCGGCAGCTCCTACAGGGGTTGTGGTGTGGCTACTTGCGCAGTTCGCGCTTGAGGACTTTGCCGGCTGCCGAGAGCGGCAGTTCGTCGCGGAACTCGATGGTTTTCGGGCATTTGTAGGCGGCGATGAATTCGCGGCAGTACAGACGCAATTGCTCGGCATCGACTTGCGAACCGGGCTTGCACACCACCACTGCATGCACCGCCTCGCCCCACTGCGCATGGGGAATGCCGATCACCGCGCACTGGGCCACGGCCGGGTGTCGGGCGAGAACGTTTTCGACTTCAGCGGAGTAAACGTTTTCACCGCCGCTGACGATCATGTCCTTGAGCCGGTCGACGATGAACAGGTAACCCTGCTCGTCCATCCACGCGCCATCGCCGGTGTACAACCAACCGTTGCGCAACGCCTTGGCGGTTTCCTCGGGTTTGTTCCAGTAACCCTGCATGATGTTCGGCCCGCGCACGATGATCTCGCCCACCGTGCCACGCGGAACTTCGTGGCCTTGCGGATCGACAATTTTCACGTTGACGCCCAGACCGCCACGCCCCACCGAACGGGACAGTCCGCTGATGCGCGCCTCCGGCGTGTGGTTACACGGCAGGTTGCTCGACACCACCGGGCAGGCCTCGGTCAGGCCATAAGAGTGCGACAGCTCGATATCGGGAAACCTGGCGAGCACCTGCTCGACCATGTCACCGGCACTGGGCGAAGCGCCGTAGGTCAGGCGTTTCAGGCTACCCAGGTCATAGCGTTCGAAGTCTGGATGCGCCAACAAGGCAAGGATCATCGTCGGCACCAGCAACGTCTCGGTGACCCGTTCCTGTTCGATGATCTGCAGCGTTTGCAGCGCATCAAACCCGGACACCAGCACATGACTTTCGCCGGCCAGAAACTGGATCAGTGCCCGGGCCAGGCCCGCCACATGGAACAGCGGTGCGACGTGCAACAACAGGCCACCGCGTATCGGCGGCATGTCGACCATGCGCGGCATGCACGCCGACCACAGGTTCAAATGCGACTGCATCACGCCCTTGGGAAACCCGGTGGTGCCGCCGGTGTACATGATGCAGGCCAGGTCCGCGCCGCCGCGCCCGGCGTCCTCGACGGGGTGCGCCTGGGCAATCAGTTGCTCGAAACCGAGCATGCCCGCCGGCACTTCGCCTTCGCCCGCGTAGATGAACTGTGGCGCATGGCGGGTGGTCTTGCGGATCTCTTCGGCCAACGCGGCAAAGTGCTCGTCGACAATCAGGATGGCCGTGCTGCAATCGTCCAGCGAATAGACAATTTCCGGCACGCTCCAGCGCACATTCACCGGGTTGAGCACACCGCCGCCCCACCACACGCCCATGATGTATTCCAGGTAGCGGTCGGAGTTGAGCGCCAGCATGCCGACCCGCTCACCGGCCGCCATGCCCAGCGATTGCAGGGCGCCCGCCAGGCGTGCGACGCGTTCGCCAAACTCGCGGTACGTGTGGCGGCGCTCGGCGAAAATGGTTGCCAGGTGATCCGGGTTCTGTTGCAGCGTGCGCTGCAGGCATTGGGTCATGTACATGTTGTCAGCTCACGCCCCGATCCTTGCCGGCCCAGAACGGTTCGCGCAGGTCGCGCTTGAGCACTTTTCCGGCGCCGGATAATGGCAAGGCCGTGCGGAACTCGACCGACTTCGGGGTTTTGTAGCCGGCAATCTGATGGCGGCAGTGCTCGATGATTTGCGCACCGGCCACTGTGTTGTCCGGTTTGAGCACCACCACCGCATGCACCGCTTCGCCCCACTGCGCGCACGGAATACCGATCACCGCACACGCGGCGACCGCCGGGTGACTGGCGATGGCGCTTTCCACTTCGCCGGAATACACATTCTCGCCACCGCTGACAATCATGTCCTTGAAGCGGTCGACGATGTACAGATAGCCCTCTTCGTCCATGTAGGCGCCGTCACCGGTGTGCATCCAGCCGCCACGCAGGGCCTTGGCGGTTTCTTCGGGATTGTTCCAGTAGCCGAGCATGATGTTCGGGCCGCGCACCACCACTTCACCCACGGTGCCGCACGGCACTTCATTGTCTTGTTCGTCGACGATGCGCACGGTAACACCCAGACCCGGCCGCCCGGCCGAACGCAACCGGCCACTGGCGATGCCGGCGGCGTTGTGGTTTTCCGGGCCGTTGGCAGAAATCGGCGGGGCAGCTTCGGTCATGCCGTAGCCTTGAGTGAACTCCACATTCGGCAAGGCTTTAAGGGCCATTTCCAGCAAAGGCACTGCAATCGGCGAAGCGCCGTAAGTGAGGCTGCGCAGGCAACTCAGGTCATGCCTGGAAAACTCCGGGTGCATGATCAACGCTTGCAGCATGGTCGGCACGATCAGGATGTCGGTGATGCGTTCGCGCTCGATGGTACGCATCACGTCCAGCGCATCGAAGGCCGGAACGAAGATGCTCGGCAGCCCCAACAGGGAGATCAGGATCACCCGCGACAGCGCCGCCAGATGAAACATCGGTGCGATGTGTAAGGTCAGCGCATCGGACGGCACCGGCACATCGGCGGCCCGGGCCACTGCCGCCGACCACAGGTTCATGTGCGATTGCATCACGCCTTTGGGCCGGCCGGTGGTGCCACCGGTGTACATGATGCTGGCCAGGTCGTCGCCGCCGCGAAACGCATCGTCGACCGGCGACGCGTCACGGATCAGTTGCTCGTAGGACAGCATGCCGTCAGGCAATGGCCCGTCACCGATGTGAATCAGCAATGGCCGCACCTTGGCGGTGCTGGCGATGCCTTCAGCCATAGGCAGGAACGTGTCGTCGATCAGCAGGATGCGCGTGTCGCAGTCATCCAGCGAGTAGACGATTTCCGGCACGCTCCAGCGGATGTTCACCGGGTTGACCACACCGCCGCCCCACCAGGTCGCGAGGAAATATTCGAGAAATCGGTCGGAGTTCATCCCCAGCAGGCCAACCCGATCGCCAGTCTGCATGCCCAGTTCCTGCAGGGCGCCGGCCAGTCGCGCCACGCGCTCGGTCAATTCGGTGTAGGTACGACGGCGGTCGCGGAACACTGTCGCCACGGCATGGGGGCGTTGCTGCAGAACGCGGTGCAGCCCTTGAGTCAGATACATGGTGCTCTCCTGTGAATTATTGTTGTCAGGTCAGGACAAAGGCGGTGGCACGGCGTCAGGTGCCGGTGTATTTGGGTGGCCGCTGCTCGACGTGGGCTGTGCGACCTTCGGCGAGGTCCTCGCTGTCGCGCAGCAAGCCCCAGTGAAAATGCGCCTGAATGGCGAAATCCCGTGGAGGCAGGTGCGCCGTCTGCAGGGCCAGGCGCTTGATCGACTGCACCGCCAGCGGCCCATTGGCAGCAATCCGCTCGGCCAGGTTCAGGGCCGCCGAGAGCAATCGTTCCTGAGGCAACAGATCGATGATCAGGCCAATGCTCAGGGCTTGCTGGGCGCTGACCGGTTCTCCCGTCAGAGCGATTTTCATGGCATGGGCAGCGGGAATTGCCCGCAGCAGCAGCTGCACACCGCCCGCCGCCGGAATGCTCGCCTCGCGCACTTCCGGTAAGCCAAACGTGGCACTCGCGGCGGCGATTCGCAGGTCACATTGCAACGCCAGTTCCAGACCGCCGCCCAAGCAGGCGCCATTGACGGCGGCGATGATCGGTTTCCAGATGTCCAGGTCGCTGAGGTCGAACAGGCGTGTGTAGCCGCCCTCTTCGGCTTCGGTCTCGCGGCTTTTCAGGGTTCCGGCGACAAACCCGGACGCGGGCCGCAACGACTCCTTGAGGCCGGCGCCGCAGCAAAAGGCGCGCTCACCCGCGCCGGTCAGCACGATGACCCGCACCTGCTCGTCATCCTGGCAGGCACCCAACGTCTTGCGCAGGTGCATCAGGTCGCTGACGCTCAGCGCATTATTGGACTGCTGCGCATCGAGCACGATCAGCGCCACGTGATCGATGATCTTGAACTGAATGGCCATGGGCTAACTCCTGCGCTCCGTGATTTTTATGATTGTTTTCAGGCGTTGAATCCCAGACCCAGCTCACGCAAACGCTCAATGGCGTCGGCGTCGAAACCCCAATCGCGCAGGGCTTCGCCGCCGTGTTCGCCACGTTCGGGGGCCGGTTGCGGATGTGCCGAAGGCGTGCCAAGGAAGCGTGGGGCCGGCACCGGTTGCACCACACCGTCGACCTCGATGAAGCTGCCACGGGCGACACCATGGGGATGCTGCGCGGCTTCGGTCAGACCCAGCACCGGTGCCACGCAAGCGTCGCTGCCGTCGAAGGCCTCGACCCATTGCTCGCGGGTGCGGCCAAGGAATGCGGCAGTAAACGCTTCACGCAATCGGGGCCAGCCGGCCCGGTCGTGTTGCGACGGAAGGTCTGCGTTGGACAGCCCGAGGATCTCCAGCATTTGCCCATAGAACCGAGATTCCAGGGGCCCGATCGCCATGTGCTGACCATCGCGTGTTGCGTAGGTGTCGTACCACGGCGCGCCGCCGTCAAGCAGGTTGCTGCCGCGCTGTTCTTGCCAATGACCACCGGCCAGCAAACCCCAGATCACCGAACCCAATTGCGCGGCGCCCTCGGTCATGGCCGCGTCGACCACCTGGCCCGTGCCGCCGCGCTGCACATTGACCAGCGCCGCCAACGTGCCCATCGCCAGCAACATGCCGCCCCCCCCGTAATCACCGACCAGGTTCAGCGGCGGCACCGGCCGACCACCAGCCGGGCCGATACTGGACAGCACACCGGACAAGGCAATGTAGTTCAGATCATGCCCGGCACGGTCGGCCATGGGGCCGGTCTGACCCCAACCGGTCATACGGGCATAGACCAGGCGCGGATTGAGCTTGAGCGCCACATCCGGCCCCAGGCCCAGACGCTCCATGGTGCCGGGGCGAAAGCCTTCGACCAGCACATCAGCACGCTCGATCAACGCCAACGCGGCGGCGACACTGTCGGGGCGCTTGAGGTCCAGCGTCACCGAACGGCGGTTGCGACCGGTGATATCGGCGCGTTTGCCCTCAAGCTTCGGCCCCAGGTCACCGGCCTTTACCGGACGGTCGATGCGCACCACGTCAGCGCCCATGTCCGCCAGCAGCATCGTGCCAAAGGGCGCCGGCCCGATTGCCTCAAACTCCACCACTCGAATGCCGCTCAGTACGCCCATTGCCGTCGCTCCGTTGTTCTGTCGGAGCGCCGCAGCCCTCCTATTCTTGTGCCTCCCAGTAGACCAACGCACCGATCAGCGACCACCACCCGCATCGGGTGGTGGCCGCCAAAGACAGGCTCCCAGGGCCAATGGTCTGGGTTACACTCGAAGGGATTCGAGGCCCTCACAAAACAAAAAAAGAATCGGAAAGCCCCATGGACAAACCCCGCAAGTCCAATGCATCGGACCCACTTGCCAGCCAGGCCTTCAATCCGGTTCAGTCGCCGATCGTCAACACCAAACTGATCCCGCCACGCAGCGCCGGCCGCCTGATTTCGCGCGAACGGCTGCAAGACCAGATGCTCAAGGCCCGCCGCCAGCGGTGCATCGTGCTCAAGGGGCCGGCCGGCTGCGGCAAGACTTCAACGCTGATCGCCTGGCGCCAGGCGCTGTTGCCGTTGGGCTATGACGTCGCCTGGCTGACGCTGTCGGCGGACGACAACGAACTGACCCGTTTCATCGATTACCTGCTGGCCAGCCTCGGGCAGATCGACCCGGCGCTCGTCCGCGAAGCCATCCAGCTGGAAGGCCGCGGCATCGACAGCGAAGCGGTGGAACGCACCGTCATCACCCTGGTGCGCAGCATTGCCGCCCGTGGCCGTGAATTGGTGCTGGTACTCGACGATCTGCACCACTTGACCGACGTCGGCATTCATCAGGCCCTGCAATGGCTGATCGACTACGCCCCGGCCAACCTGCACCTGGCGCTGGTCTCGCGCAGTGCGGTGCCGCTGTCCCTGGCACGATTGCGCAGCCAGGAGCTGGTGCTGGAACTGAACCTGCGGGACCTGCGCTTCACCCCGACGGAATCCGAACAGTTCCTAAAGGCGCAACTGGGCGAGATCAATACCCGCGACGCCAAGCAGATGCATGAACTCACCGATGGCTGGGTCGCAGGGCTGCAACTGCTCGCGGTCAGCCACAAGAAGAACCGTCCGGCCGCTGCCGGCGGACAAGCGCAACTGCGCGACGATCAGGCCTTCGCCAAGTTTTTTGAAGTCGAAGTGCTGTCCCACCTGTCACCGACAGACCTCGACCTGATGTTGCTCATGGCCGTCTGCAACCGCTTTTGCGCCTCGCTGTGCGCGGCCCTCAGTGGCCATCCCGAGGCTGTCAGCGAGGCCAATGCGCTCTTGGCGCGGCTGGAGCGGGATAACCTGTTCCTGATTCCGGTGGACAGCGCCGAGCGCGAAACCTGGTATCGCCTGCACCCGCTGCTGCGCGAAACCCTGCTCAAGTATTTCGATTCGCGCAGCAAGGCAGAACAACAGACGGTGCACGTGCGGGCATGGAACTGGTTCCGCGAGCACCATCACCTGGATGAAGCCGTGCACCATGCCGTCATGGGCGGCGATCCTCGCGCCGCAGCCGATCTGGTGGAGCAACACGCCGAGGCGCTGTATGCCCATGGCGACTTGCGCATGTTGATCGAGCTGGTGCGGTTACTGCCGGTCGAGCACGTACAGGCGCGGGTCAAGTTGCGCATCCTAAAAACGCGGATGCAGCTGTATGCCAGGGACTTTGTGGCCTGCACCGAGAGTCTGGAGCGGTTGTTCCGGGATGTTCCCGAAAGCGAAGTGCATGACCGTTTCATGATCTCGCTGCTGCGCGCTTCATTGGCATTGCAACGCGATGACACCGACGCCGCGATGACGGTGTTGCCGCAATTGCTCAACCCGCCACCGGGCAGCAACAGCGTTGCCATAGGTTCCTGCGCCAACATCCTGTCCTGGCTGTACATGCACCGCGGCGAGTACGAAAAGGCCCGGCAAGTGCAACTCGACCG
Organism: Pseudomonas azerbaijanoccidentalis; assembly: GCF_019145495.1. Taxonomy (GTDB): domain Bacteria; phylum Pseudomonadota; class Gammaproteobacteria; order Pseudomonadales; family Pseudomonadaceae; genus Aquipseudomonas; species Aquipseudomonas azerbaijanoccidentalis. The sequence goes on from NZ_JAHSTU010000005.1 coordinate 297,934, forward strand.
CCCTGACTTGCTGATCAATGGCGAGCCGCTGCTGGGAACCACGGCGGGCAGCCTTCAGGGGCGTTGCATGATTGGCTTGAGCCTGGCGCTGGAGGGCCAGATGACCCAGGCCGAAAGGGTTTATCGCGATGTACTGCATGAGGCCAGCCATTGCGGCAAGGCCGGTGCCGATGCCACTTACCTGTCCGCGGCACTGTTGGGCGAAGTGCTGTACGAAACCAATGACGTCGACGCGGCGTTCAAACTGCTGTCGGGCTGGATCGATATTCTGGAGAGGATCTCGATCCCCGATTCGGTGCTGCGCGTGCTGCAAGTGCTGTGGAATGTGCAATGGCTGGCGGGCAATCAGCAGGAGGCCCTGGCATTTGTCGAGCGACTGGATGAATACGCGATCAAACTCGGCCTGGAACGCCTGCAAGCGTACTGCCTGACCTGGCAGGTGCGCTGGCTATTGATCCTCGGCGAATCCGCAGCGGCCCACGCCAAACTGACGCGCCTGGAAGCCATCGACGCCCGCCACCCGGATGCCGGGCAAACGGCGCTCAAGGAAATCCACATCCTCACCGAGAACGCCCGCGCACGCTGGCAACTGGCGCAAGGCGATCTGGACGGCGCATCAACGCGCATCGAGCGCTTGATCGAAACGTGCGAACGCCACCGCCGCCAACTCGGCACCGTACGCCTGCTGGTGCTCAGTGCCGTGATCGAAGCCGAACGCGGCAACCATGAGCGGGCACGGGAAAAAATCATGGAAGCCCTGCGCCGCGGGCAACGCTTCGGCCTGGTGCGCAGTTTGCTAGACGCCCATCCGGATGGGTTGAAACTGATTACCGACATCGCCAATCGAGAAACCCTGGACCCGGTGCTGGCGTTCTATGTCGAACGGCTGCAAGCGGCTGACTTGACGGCGCCCGCCGTCTCGAAGGACAAACCGGCCACGGCGACAACCAGTAAACCGCTGGCCAGTGGCATCGAACCGTTGAGCGAACGGGAAATCGAAGTGGTGCGCCTGCTCGCCCAGGCCCTGCCCAACAAGAAAATTGCCCGCGCCCTGGGGCTGTCCCCGGAAACCGTGAAATGGCACCTGAGCCACATCTATAGCAAGCTTGGCGTCAGCAGCCGCGATGAAGCGGTGGCGCGGGTGCGCGATCTTGAGTCGCATAGCGATACCGACACCCAACCGAAATAAAACGAACATCCTGTAGGAGCTGCCGCAGGCTGCGAACTTTTGATCTGGCTTGTGAAAATCAAAAGATCGCAGCCTCGTTCCACTCGACAGCTCCTACAGGGGGAACGCAATCAACAGGGATTGTGTTTCCATCCATGGATCATTGAATTTCCAACCCGCCACCCACCTCGGGTGGCGTTCGCCCGATGCCCCCCACCTATCGTAAGCCTCATTCACAGGCGCCTGGCCCACTGCCGGCCTGCCATCGATGAGGAGTCTTGCGTGCACATCGCCCGAACCGTTTTCCGCGAAGACCATGAGATGTTCCGCACTACCGTGCGACGTTTTTTCGAGCGCGAATGCCTGCCCCGACAGGCCGAGTGGGACAAGGCCGGTCAAGTCGACCGCGAAACCTGGCTCAAGGCCGGTCGCGAAGGCTTGCTCGGCATCACCCTGCCCACCGAATACGGTGGTGGCGGTGGTGATTTCGGTCACTGCGCGGTGTTCAACGAAGAGTTCGCCCGGGCCGGTGTGAGCGGCGCCTACTTCGGCATGCACTCCGACGTCATCGCGCCCTACATCAACCGCTGCGGCAACGACGAACAAAAACAGAAGTGGCTGCCGGGCATCTGTTCCGGCGAAATCATCCTCGCCATCGCCATGACCGAACCCGGCACCGGCAGCGACCTGAAAGCCGTGCGCACCACCGCCGTGCGTGACGGCGACGAGTACGTTATCAATGGCAGCAAGACCTTCATCAGCAACGGCCTGACCGCCGACCTGGTGATCGTCGTGTGCAAGACCGACCCAAGCGCCGGCGCCAAGGGCATCAGCCTGATTGCCGTGGAAACCAACCGCCCCGGTTTCAAGCGCGGGCGCAAACTGGAAAAGGTCGGCCAGCACGCCCAGGACACCGCCGAGCTGTTCTTCGACAACGTTCGCGTGCCGGTGGGCAATCGCCTCGGTGAAGAAGGCCTGGGCTTCACCTACCTGATGGGTGAACTGCCACAGGAGCGGTTCTCCATCGCGGTATCCGCCGCCGCCAAACTGGAACGTCTGCTCAAGCAAACCATCGAGTACGTGAAAGACCGCAAGGCGTTCAACCAGACCGTGTGGGACTTTCAGAACACCAAGTTCAAGCTCGCCGACATCAAGGCCCAGGCCACCGCCATGCGCGTCATGGTCGATTACTACCTGGGCGAGCACATGCGTCGGCGCCTGACCCTCGAAGAAGCCGCGATCGCCAAGCTCTACACCACCGAAACCCTGTGGAAATGCATCGACGACATGGTCCAGCTGCATGGCGGCTACGGCTACATGCTGGAGTACCCGATTGCCCGCGCGTTCGTTGACATGCGCGTCAACCGCATCTACGGCGGCACCAGTGAAGTCATGCGCGAAATGATCGCGCGCAAGCTCTGAACCTCTCCAACAAAAAGGAAAACAACGATGAGCCAAAAAGTGTTCGTGGCTGGCGTCGGCATGATCCAGTTCAAGAAACCGGGGACCAACGAGCCCTACGACATCATGGGTGAACAGGCGATTCGCCTGGCCCTGGCCGATTGCGGCCTGGACATTCGCGACATCCAGCAGGCCTACGCCGGTTACGTTTACGGCGACTCCACCTGCGGCCAGAAAGCCCTGTACCGCGTGGGCATGACCGGCATTCCGCTGATCAACGTCAACAACAATTGCGCCACCGGCTCCAGCGCCCTGTTCCTTGCCCGTCAGGCCGTGGCCAGCGGTGCAGTCGATTGCGCCCTGGCGTTCGGCTTCGAGCAGATGAACCCGGGCGCGCTGAAGTCCGCCTGGACCGACCGCGCGCCAGCCACCGAGCGCGCGCTCAAGTTGACCAACGAACTGGTGGGCATGCCCGACCTGCCAACCGCGATCCGCCAGTTCGCCGGTGCCGGTTTCGCCCACATGCAGAAGTACGGCACCCAACTGGACACTTTCGCCAAGATCCGCGCCAAGGCCAGCCGCCACGCGGCAAACAATCCGCTGGCGGTGTTCCGCAATGTGGTCAGCACCGAAGAAGTCATGGCCGCCCCCATGCTATGGGAAGGCGTACTGACGCGCCTGATGGCCTGCCCGCCAACCTGCGGCGCCGCCGCCAGCATCGTGGTCTCCGAAGCCTTCGCGAAAAAACACGGCCTGCGCACTGACGTGTTGATCGCCGGCCAGGCCCTGACCACCGACCTGCCGAGCACCTACGACGCCAAGGACATGATCCGCGTGGTCGGTTTCGACATGACGCGCATGGCCGCCGACATCGCCTACAACCAGGCCGGCATTGGGCCGAAAGATATCGACGTGATCGAGTTACACGACTGCTTCGCCCAGAACGAGCTGCTGACCTACGAAGGCCTGGGCCTGTGCGCCGAAGGTGGCGCCGAGCAACTGGTCAACGACGGCGACAACACCTACGGCGGCGAGTGGGTGACCAATCCGTCCGGCGGCCTGCTCTCCAAGGGCCACCCGCTGGGTGCCACCGGCCTGGCGCAGTGCTACGAGCTGACCCACCAGTTGCGCGGCACCGCCGACAAACGCCAGGTGCAGGACGCGCGCATCGCCGTGCAGCACAACCTCGGCCTGGGCGGCGCCTGCGTCGTCACCGTGTACCAGAAGCACTGAAGCCGCGGGCTTTGAAAAGGAGTCATTCAGATGATCGACAAAAAACACATCGGCAGACAACTGCCCACCTTCCTCGCTACCGCTGAAGCCGGGCAATTGCGTTTCTTCGCCAAGTCCACCGGGGAAACCAACCCGATCTACTTCGACGAGCAGGCTGCTCGCGACGCGGGCCATCCGAACTTGCCATTGCCGCCGACCTTCCTGTTCTCGCTTGAATTCCAGATCCCGTCGAACGCCTGGCGTGACGAGCTGGGCATCGTCACCGCGCGCATCCTGCACGGTGAAGAGTCGTTCCGTTATCACCGCATGGCCTATGCCGGCGACACCCTGCGCTTCGATGTGCGCATCGCCGACATCTACGACAAGAAAGGTGGCGCGCTGGAATTCGTGGTGCGTGAAACCCGAGTCACCAATCAGCACGGTGAGCACGTCGCGGACTTGCGCAGCGTGCTCGTGCAGCGCAACAGCTGAAGCGGAGAACAACCATGAACGCCATAAGCCTGGAAAAAATCAACGTCGGTGACACCCTGCCACCGCTGGCCTTGCCACCAATCAACCGCACCACCCTGGCGTTGTTCGCCGGTGCGTCGGGTGACTACAACGCCATCCACATCGACACCGATTACGCACGCAAGGCAGGCATGCCCGACGTGTTCGCCCACGGCATGTTGTCGATGGCCTACCTCGGTCGCCTGCTGACCCAGTGGGTCGATCAGCGCCAGTTGCGCGAGTTCGGCGTGCGCTTTCTCGGCATCACCCACCTGGGCCACCAGATCACTTGCACCGGCACCGTGGTCGAGCGTTTTGACGTCGACGGTGAGCAACGCATCAAGGTTGAAGTGCGCACCACCAATCAATACGGCGACACCAAGATTGTTGGTGACGCTGTGATCGCTCTGTAAACAAACCCAAGAATTGAGGAGCAATACCCCATGGCAAAACTTGACGGCAAAATCGCACTGGTCACCGGTTCCGGTCGTGGCATCGGCCAGCAAATCGCCCTGAAACTGGCGAGTGAAGGCGCACGCATCGTGATCAACGACCTCGATGCCGATCCGGCCCACGAAACTGCCGAGATGATCCGCAAGCTGGGTGGCGAAGCCGCCGTGTGCCACGGCAACGTCAGCGCCCCGGATTTCGCAGAGCGCTACATCAAGACTGCGATGGACAACTTCAACGGCATCGACATTATCGTCAACAACGCCGGTTACACCTGGGACGACGTGATCCAGAAGATGAGCGACGAGCAGTGGTACGCCATTCTCGACTGCCACATGACCGCACCGTTCCGCATCCTGCGTGCGGCCTACCCGATCATTAAGGCGCAAGCCCAGGCTGACGCCGCCGCCGAACGCGAAGTGTTCCGCAAAGTGGTGAACATCTCGTCGGTGTCGGCGCTCAATGGCAACGCCGGGCAGATGAACTATTCCTCGGCCAAGGCCGGTGTGCTCGGCATGACCCGTGCGCTGGCGCGCGAATGGGGCCGCTTCAAAGTCAACGTCAACGCCGTGGCCTTCGGTTTCATCGAGACGCGCATGACCAGCGCCGACGCCCATGCCGGCGCCACGGTGAACATCGAAGGTCGTGACATTCGCGTCGGCATCAGCCCGGAAGCGGCCAAGTCGTTCGCCCAGCGCAACCCGCTGGGTCGCCCCGGCACCACCAAGGAAGCGGCCGACGCCGTGTACCTGTTCTGCTCGCCGGAATCGAACTACATCACGGCGCAGACCATCGCCGTCGCCGGCAATCTGCAATAACCCAAAACTGTAGGAGCGAGCCCTGCTCGCGATGGACGTCAGGGCAACGTGATCACTCAGACAGCCCGCGTGATCGTTGACGTCCATCGCTAGCAGGCTAGCTCCCACAGGGTCTCAGGATCACACCATGAACATGACCGAAAGCACCATCCGCCTGGCTGCCATCAAGCTGATTTCGCGTAACGGCTACGAGTCGATGAGCCTTCGTCAACTCGCGGCGGAATCGGGGATCAATGCCTCGACGCTGTACCTCTACTACAAAGGCAAAAGCGAATTGTTGCTGGAGCTGATCCTGGAATACCTCCAGGGTTTGTCCCACGAATGGAAACGGCGGCGCCCCGCTGTTGCCGCCAACGCCGCGCTCAAACTGCGAGCGTTCATTGCCTGCCATGTGCGCTATCACCTGGAACATCAGGACCAGGCCGTGCTCGGCAATCTGGAATTCAGAAGCCTGGATGAAGACTCTTTGGCGTTGGTCCGCCAAGCTCGTCGGGTTTACCTCAAAGGCTTGCAGGACCTGCTGGAACAAGGCGTCCGGGAGGGCTCGCTCAGTTGCGCCGAACCCAAGCTGATGGCCCGCACCCTGTTCAACATGCTTACCCATGCCTGCGTCTGGTATCAAGCCGACGGTCGCTGGAGCGTCGATGACGTGATCCGCCATTACTCAGACCTGGTGATGAAAATGCTCGGTGCGGTTCCTGTCGCGACACCCCGCGCCAAACCGAGGGAGGCACGCTCATGAGCGACCTCATGCAACCCTTTTCCATGGCCGGCAAAACCGTACTGGTGGCCGATGCCACCACCCGTTTGGGCGCGCATTTCGCCCGGCTGATCAGCTTCGCCGGAGCACGCGTGGCCATCGGCGCACCGCACGCTTCGCAACTGGAACAACTGGCGGCGGACCTGCGCTGGGAAGGCGGTGAAGTGTTGACCGTCAGCCTCGACAGCGCACACCGCCCCAGCATCGAGGCAGCGCTGGTGGCTGTCGAAGAGCGCTTCGGCAGTGTCGATGTGCTGATCAACAACAGCGCCGAGCGCGAGCACATTGCGCTCAACAACCAAATCGTCCATTGCACCAGCCTGCACATGATCAAGGCCGAACGAGGCGGCAGCATCGTCAACATCGACCCGCCACCGCGCCCGATCAGCGAGCCAAATCCCTGCCTGAGGCCCAACAGCAGCCTGATCCGCATGAGCCGCGCCATGGCCCAATCGCTGACGCCGCACCGGATACGCGTCAATGTCATCGCCGCCGGACGTGACAAGGACGCCGGCCTGCAAGAACTCAACGGCCCCTTGTTGTTGCTGGCCAGCGGCGCAGGCGCCAGCGTGACCGGGGCCGTACTGCATATCGACAACCGCAACTCCTGACGCCGCGCGATTCACTGTAGGAGCTGCCGCAGGCTGCGATCTTTTGATCTTGAAAAAGCCAAAGTCAAAAGATCGCAGCCTGCGGCGACTTCTACAGGTCATGGCCACCTGATGTGGGTGGCGCAAACCGTTTGATGACGCTCGAACATGGCCACTGGTCGCCCTGCGCGACGCCCGTCAACAAGGAGCCAGTCAGATGACTCGCATAACAAAGTGGCTGCCGAAACTCGCCTTCATGGCAACAACGGTCATGGCTATGGCGGCGAACGCCGCTGACAAACCCAACATTCTGGTGATCTTCGGCGACGATATCGGCCAGACCAACATCAGCGCCTATTCCATGGGCGTGGTCGGCTACAAGACGCCGAACATCGACCGCATCGCCCATGAAGGCATGATGTTCACCGACTACTACGCGGAAAACAGCTGCACCGCCGGTCGTTCGTCGTTCATCACTGGCCAGTCGCCGCTGCGCACCGGCCTGACCAAAGTCGGTGTACCCGGTGCGCCCATCGGCATTCAAAAGCGTGACATCACCATCGCACAGGCGCTCAAGTCCCAGGGTTACGCGACCGGACAATTCGGCAAGAATCACCTCGGCGACAAAGATGAGTTCCTGCCGACCAACCACGGTTTCGACGAGTTCTTCGGCAACCTCTATCACCTCAACGCCGAAGAAGAACCCGAGCGCCCCTACTGGCCCAAGGATGACCCTGACTTCGTCAAATCCCGCACGCCTCGCGGCGTGATCCACAGCTACGCCGACGGCAAGATCGAAGACACTGGCGCGCTAACCAGCAAGCGCATGGAAACCATCGACGACGAAACCACTGCCGCCGCACAAACGTTCATAGAAAAACAGGCCAAAGCCGACAGGCCGTTCTTCGTCTGGATGAACACCACGCGCATGCACGTCTTCACCCACGTACGCGACTCGATGAAAGGCCAGAGCGGCATGCCTGGCAACGAATACGCCGATGGCATGCTTGAGCACGACGGCGACGTCGGCAAACTGCTGAAAACCCTCGACGACCTGAAAATCGCCGACAACACCATCGTCGTCTACACCACCGACAACGGCCCAAACCAGTTCTCCTGGCCGGATGCGGCGACCACGCCGTTCCGCAACGAGAAAAACTCCAACTGGGAAGGCGCCTACCGCGTACCGGCCATCGTGCGCTGGCCGGGCAAGATCAAGGCCGGTGAAGTCTCCAACGAAATGTTCTCGGGCATGGACTGGTTCCCGACGCTGCTGGCCGCGGCGGGCGAAACCGATGTGAAAAACAAACTGCTCAAGGGCTGGGCACCGACGTCAGGTGCCAACACTTTCAAAGTGCACCTGGACGGCTACAACCAACTGCCATACCTGACCGGCCAACAACCGAAAGGTGAACGAAGGGAGTTCTACTACTTCAACGACGACGGCGTGCTGGTGTCCATGCGGTACGACAATTGGAAAGTGGTCTTCGCCGAGCAGCGTGAACCCGGTGGTTTTGCCGTGTGGAGCAGCCCGTTCGTGCCGTTGCGCGTGCCCAAGCTGTTCAACCTGCGCATGGACCCGTATGAGCGCGCCGACATGGTTTCGGACCAGTACAACGACTGGCTGGTGAAAAACTCGTACCTGTTGGCGGCCGGTGTGGCCAAGGCTGCGCGCTTCCTGCAGACGTTTATCGAATATCCACCGAGCCAGAAACCGGCCAGCTTCAGCATCGATCAGATTCGTGCGGCAGTGGATGCGAAGATTGAAGAAAAAATGAAAGCCCAGGCCAAACCCTGAGACGCAACCGCCGTCCACTTTCGGGTAGACGGCGGTCCCTCCCCTGCCTTAAACCAAGGCGCGCTTGGACGCCGTGCGGATGTGCGTGCTGTAGAGCGTCAACCCGGTAAAGGCCAGGCCACCGACCAGATTGCCCAGCACTGTCGGGATTTCGTTCCAGATCAGGTAGTCCATGACGGAGAACCCGCCGCCCATGATCATCGCGGACGGGAACAGGAACATGTTGACCACCGAATGCTCGAAACCCATGAAGAAGAACAGCATGATCGGCATCCACATGGCGATCACTTTGCCGCTCACCGAGGTCGAGATCATCGCCCCCACGACGCCCATCGACACCATCCAGTTGCACAGCATGCCGCGCAGGAAAATCGTGATCCAGCCTGCCACGCCATAATGCGCGTAGCCCAGGGTACGGGCCTCGCCGATACTGGCGATCTTTTCCCCGACGGCACCGGGGCCGGCGTTGAAACCGTAGGTGAAGACGAACGCCATCATGAAAGCCACCGTCAGTGCGCCGGCAAAGTTACCGACGAACACCAACCCCCAGTTGCGCAACACGCCCCGCACGGTGACGCCGGGGCGCTTGTCCAGCAACGCCAGCGGCGTGAGCACGAACACCCCGGTCAGAAGATCGAAGCCCATCAGGTACAGCATCGAAAAACCCACGGGAAACAGCACCGCACCCAACAAGGCAGAACCGCTCTGCACCGCGATGGTGACCGCGAACACCGCCGCCAGCGCCAGAATAGCCCCGGCCATGTAGCTCCTGATCAGGGTGTCGCGTGTCGACATGTGAATCTTTGATTCGCCGGCATCCAGCATCTTGGTGACAAATTCGAACGGAAGTAGATAGGACATTGTGCTTACCTCATGACTGGATGTTGAAAGAGGCGACACCGGTGCTGGCACGGGTTTTCGCCTCTTTCACGGATCGGCTTCAACGCCTGGCGATCACCACGAACGGTAAGGCAGGAACTTGCCATTGAGCGTCAGCAGGACCCGATCGCCCTTGGGGTCTTCGATCTTTTCGACGTGCATGGAAAAGTCGATGGCGCTCATGATGCCGTCACCGAATTTTTCCTGGATCACGTCTTTAAGGGTCGGACCGTACACGCCGACCACTTCGTACAAGCGATAGATCAACGGGTCTTGCGGCACAATCTTGTCCCAGCCTTTGACGGGAAACTCGGTCATGGTCAAGGCGACGTCTTCGCCCAGTTCGAGCACCTCGCAAATTCGCGCGGCGACATCCGGCGTAGCGCTGTTCATGCCGTAGCAGACCGAGGCCAGCCACACCGGGGCCTTGCCCACCAGATCGCTCAGGCGGTCCCAGGTCATTTCCTTGCGGGCCTTGGCGGCCATGACGGTGTGGTGCATTTCGAGTTTGTTCATGGTGCGAATCTCTCAGAGTGTTTGGCGACAAAAGAGCAATAGCGAGAGTCGTGCCAAGTTGAAAAACAAACTTATGCCGTTGATTTAGTTACTTATTTAGATCAATGAGACAACAGAAAAAATTAACGAAATATCGTCATTCACGAAACTTGGTTAAATTAATCACGATATTTCGTATATTTCCCGTGTCGCTTCGCCCCCGCTCGACACTCAGGACGCTCCGGATCATGCCCATCGCCATCGACGCTTCTGCCGCCGCCCACTCCCCACTCGCCATGCTGGTGGTGGACCCGGAATCGGACGCACTGGTCCAGGTCAACGCGGCCGGTCTGGCCTTGCTCGGCTATGCGCAGAACGCGAGCGCCCTTGCGCGCTTTAGCCACTTTCTGGGGAACGGGATTGCGCTATGGGTCAGCTTCACCGATGAGGTGCTGACCCAGGGCGAGGCCTGGTCCGACGACCTCGGCCTGATCGACCTGGCGCGCAAGCATCATGCGGTTGAGGTCAGCGCCCGGGCGCTGGACGATGGCCAACGCATCCTGCTGATGATTCAGGACCGCGACGTGCTGGAGACCCGCCGCAATCGCTCGGAGGCCCGCCGCCAACACCGGCTGGGGCATGTCGGCTGGGAGCGGATCACTCAGGTTTTCGAACGGATCGAACGGCAGAACCGGTTGATCCTGGGCGCTGTGGGCGAAGGCATCTACGGGCTCGACGCCCATGGGCAAACCACGTTCATCAACCCGGCGGCCGAGCGGATTCTCGGCTGGAGCGCCGGCGACATGGTGGGCCATGACGCCCACCTGCTCTTTCACCACAGCCACAGTGACGGCAGTCTTTTTGAAGTGCAGCAATGTTCCATCCACGCCTCATTCAGCGACGGTCAGGTGCACCGCGTCGATAACGAAGTGTTCTGGCACAAAAACGGCGAGGCGATCCCCGTCGAATACACCAGCACGCCAATCTTCGAGATGGGCCGACTGGTGGGCGCGGTGGTGTTGTTCCGCGACATCCGCGAACGGCAACGGGCTGAATCCCGACTGCGCGAGGCGCTGAACGAAGTCGAGCAACTGAAGCTGCGCCTGGAACTGGAAAACCAGTACCTGCAGGAAGAGATCAAGGCGGAGCGCAATCACCACGAAATTGTCGGCGACAGCCCGGCGGTGCTGCACCTGATCCGTCAGATCGAACTGGTGGCCCCGACCGACGCCAACGTATTGGTCACCGGGGAATCCGGCACCGGCAAAGAGCTGATCGCCCGGGCCATCCACGCCAGCAGCCGCCGCAGCGACCGCCCGCTGATCCGCGTCAACTGCGCAGCGATCCCGCGGGACCTGTTCGAAAGCGAGTTTTTCGGCCACGTCAAAGGCGCGTTTACCGGTGCCGTCAACGACCGCGTGGGACGTTTCGAACTGGCGGACGGCGGCACACTGTTTCTCGATGAAGTGGGCGAGATTCCGCTGGAACTGCAAAGTAAATTGCTGCGCGTACTGCAAGACCAACAGTTCGAACGCGTGGGTGACAACCTGACCCGCGCCGTGGATGTGCGGGTGATTGCCGCCACCAACCGCGACCTGCGGGAAATGATCGGGGCTGGCACGTTCCGTGAAGACCTGTACTTTCGCTTGAACGTGTTTCCGGTGCGTTCAGTGCCCCTTCGCGAACGGCTCGGCGATATCCCGTTACTGGCCGGCCACTTCCTCGAACGCGCCTGCCAGGCCTTCAACAAACCGGGGGTGCGGCTGCCACTGGCACAGGTCGAAGTGCTCAAGCGCTACCCATGGCCGGGCAACATCCGCGAACTGGAAAACGTGATCGAGCGGCAGATCATCGTCTCGCAGGATGGCCGCTTGCGCTTCGATGACCTGCTGTCGACCGGCTCACGCCTGCGCGCACCGGTAAGCGCTCAACCGCCAGAGGTCAGTGAGCCAGTGCGCGATGAAGACCTGCAACGTCAACTCAGGCTCAATGCCATGGCCATGCTCAAACGCACCGGTGGCAAAGTTTCCGGTGAAGGCGGTGCGGCTGAACTTCTGGGCCTGAAGCCGACGACGCTGGCCTCACGTCTGCGTAAATGGGGCATTGATCCTCGGCAGTACAAAACCAATCGCCGGGAAGACAGCGATTAGAGTGCTGCGCTACTTCAACTCCTGCGCTAGCAACTTCACCAATGCCGCCGCCGGCATTTCCCGAGCCAGTGGCGCGCCCTGCCCGGCCCACTGCACGGCGAAGTCCGTGTTGGTCTTGGTGGCGGCTGCGGCGTTGAGCGCTTTGTTGGCGTCGTAGGCGATTGGATAGTCCGGCAGGGCCGGGGCATTCGCCTCAAGGCTGCTGAAGTTGCGATTGACCATGCCCCGGGCAGGCCGACCGGAGATGACACTGGTCACCTGCGTCTGATGGGCACGCGGACCTTTCAGGGCTTCGCGATAGGCGCTGTTGGCGGAGGATTCGGGGCACAGGATAAACGCCGTGCCCAATTGCGCAGCACTGGCGCCCAGTTGCATGACGGCGCTGATCCCCGCGCCGTCCATGATTCCGCCCGCCGCAATCACCGGCAGCCCACACGCCTCGGTCAGCACACGCACCAGGGCAAATGTGCCCATCTCGCTGTCCCGTTGCGGATCGAACACCCCGCGATGCCCTCCCGCCTCATAACCTTGCGCCACCAGCGCGTGCACGCCGGCGCGTTCCGCCATTTGCGCTTCGGCCAAGTTGGTCACGGAACACAACAGCACGATACCGGCGTCCTTGAGTGCATCGATGGCCGGCTGCGGCGGCAAGCCGAAGTGGAAACTGATCACTGCGGGTTTTTCTTCCAGCAGCAAGTGCAGCATGTCGGTGTCTTCGACGAACGAGGTGTAGATCTCCCGCAATGCCGTTGGTGCAGGGGCGTCGAACTCCGCAAAGTACGGCGCGAGAAACGTCAGCCATTGCGTTTCGCGCTCGGCGTTCGGAACGGCAGGCTCATGACAGAACACATTCACGTTGAAGGGTTTGTCCGTCAGCGCCGCCGTCTCGCGCAGCATGGCCCGCGCCTGTTCGACGTTACTCGCGCCGATGCCGATCGAACCGAGCCCGCCGGCATTCGATACCGCTGCGGCGAGTTTTGGAGTGGAAACGCCGACCATCGGCGACTGAATGATCGGCAGTTCAATGTTCAAAAGGGACAACAGAGGATTGGACATGAAGGCACCTGGACTTGATGGGAGAGCGCTAAAGCTCTGCGGTTAAAAACTGCGCCCGCCCCCGTCCGAACGACCAGTCTGCATCGCTGTTTTCCACCAGCGAAACGATCAGGTCGTCCGGGGACAGGTCGCAATCGACTTGCAGTTGCTCGGCCAGCAAACGGTAAAAGGTGACCTTCTGCGCCTGGGAGCGCGGTCGTGAAATCACCGTCAACAGGACCACGTTGGCCGAGCGGGGGTAACCCAACCCGGTGTCGTGCAGGATCAACTCTCCCGCCGCGTGTTGCGTGACGCTTTGATAGCGATCACTGAAGGGCACCTCGAACGCATCGACCATCGCCAGGTGTGCCGCATCGAGCAAGGTGCGCAGCTGTTCATCAGTGCGACCCCGGATAACATCGAACTTGAGCAATGGCATCGCGATTCCTCTGGGAAAAAAATCGGGAGCGAAGAGCTCGCCCCCCGGGACAAGAAGAATGGCGTACAAGCCCGCGCCAGCACGCCTTCCAACCCGAAAACGTCAAAGTCTATTTGGAAGTCGGCATGGCAAATTCGGCACCCTTGGCGATGCTGTTCGGCCAGCGCTGCATGACTGATTTCTGCTTGGTGTAGAACCGCACGCCCTCTTCGCCATACGCGTGCATGTCACCGAACAGCGAGCGCTTCCAGCCGCCAAAACCGTGCCACGCCATCGGCACCGGAATCGGCACGTTGATGCCGACCATGCCCACCTGAATACGCGTGGCGAACTCACGGGCGATGTGGCCGTCACGGGTGTAGCAGGCCGTGCCGTTGCCGAATTCGTGGGCGTTGACCAGGTCGACCGCCTCGGCAAAATCCTTGACGCGCATGCACGCCAGCACCGGGCCGAAGATTTCCTCTTTGTAGATCTTCATCTCGGGCGTGACGTGGTCGAAAATCGTGCCACCGAGCCAGAAGCCGTCGGCACAATCCGCACCGGCTTGTGCGCCATCAAAGCCACGGCCGTCGACCAGCATTTCGGCGCCCTCGGCGATGCCTTGTTCGATGTAGCCGGTGATGCGTTGCAAAGCGGCAGACGAAACGATCGGACCCATTTCCGCGGCCAGGTTCATCCCTTGCAGAATCTTCAGTGTGCGGGTGCGCTCCACCAGTTTCGGCATGACCTTGTCGGCCACATCGCCGACAAACACTGCCACCGAAATTGCCATGCAGCGCTCACCGGCAGAACCGAAAGCCGCGCCGATCAAGGCATCGACCACCTGATCGATATCAGCGTCGGGCATCACCACCATGTGGTTCTTCGCCCCGCCCAGTGCCTGAACACGCTTGCCGTGGCGGGCGCCGGTTTCGTAGATGTAGTTGGCAATCGGTGTGGAGCCGACAAAGCTCACGGCTTTGACGTCCGGGTGATCGAGCAGCGCATCCACAGCTTCTTTATCGCCCTGCACCACGTTGAACACACCGTCAGGCAACCCGGCTTCCTTGAACAGCTCGGCGATCAACAGCGACGGCGAAGGGTCGATCGGGCTCGGCTTGAGCACGAAGGTGTTGCCGCAGGCGATGGCCACCGGGAACATCCACATCGGCACCATCACCGGGAAGTTGAACGGCGTGACACCGACCACCACACCCAAGGCTTGGCGCAGGGTCCAGTTGTCGATGTTGGTGGAGACCTGTTCGGTGTAGTCACCCTTGAGCAATTGCGGGATGCCACAGGCGAACTCGACCACTTCGATACCGCGGGTGACTTCACCCTGAGCATCGGTGAACACCTTGCCATGCTCCGTGGTAATCATCCGCGCCAGAGTGTCACGGTGCTCGTTGAGCAACGCCAGAAACTTGAACATGACGCGTGCACGACGCAGCGGCGGCGTTGCCGACCACGCAGGGAACGCGGCCGCTGCCGACTGCACCGCGGCGTCGACCTCAGAAACATTGGCCAGGGCCACTTTGCCGATCACCGACCCGGTGGCCGGGTTGGTGACATTCTGCGCCCGCCCGGATTGGCCCGGCACGGCGCGTCCGTGGATGTAATGTGCGATGTCTACTGGCTGGTTGCTCATGGCGGGTGTCCCCTGCTGGTGGATAAGAGCCATCTCTTGTTGTTGTGAGGCCAGCGGCTGTTGCACGCCGCCGACATCGCCAAAGTAGGCCCGCCAATGAATCATGTAAAATGATGATTAATGATCTTATGGATCATAATTTGTGAATACCAGGGGCTGAGCAGCCTTGATGAGAGCTACGAAACCTTCCTCATCTGGATGGTGGATCGCGCAATGCGCTACTTGGGTTTCCAACAGCGTAATGTTGGCGGAGATCACGGCGAATCGGGTTTTGGATTGCCGGAGTCGGAAGATCAAAAGATCGCAGCCTCGTTGCACTCGACAGCTCCTACAGGAGAATGTGTATGTGGGGAGGTTCTAGATATGGCACTGGTAGGAAGTCAGTGGGATGAGGCGGGACAAAGCGGGAGATAGTGCGGCAGGCCAGGCGGGATAGGGGTTTCAGGAAAACACTATATCCCGAACCAGTGCCAAAGCATCGCCAAGGAATAAACAGATCAAAATCAGTTCGGGCGTGAGGTCTGGGCCAATTTAGCGAACCCTTTGGCACCGGACACCAACGCCGTCTCGGTAGAGTGATATTAAACCTGGTCAGTCAAAGCCATCCGCCAGCCCAGACAACGCGACCGATTATCTCCAGATCATTCAGATGCTCCTTAGGCACAACCATATCGCGGTAGGCCTTGTTCTCGCTGATGATATGGATAGAGCCATCGAACTGCCGCTGTAGTCGCTTGGCGTAAAGATGGTCATCCAGGCGTATAACGTAGACAGCCTCACCCTCAAGCGAGCTGCGGCTGTGATCGATCATCACGGTGTCGCCGTCGCTTAGCAGCCCCTGCATCGAATCACCGTCGACGCGAATAGCCGAAAGCTGCGCTGGATCCAGGCCCTGCTTGCGAAGCGAGTAGGCGGTGAACGCCAACTGGGTCAGTACCTTTGCTCCTTCGCTCCAGGCGCCATGCCCGGCGCTACAGCGGGCGTCATACAGCGGGACATAGGCGTATTTGCCTTCTACATCCGTCTGGACGGCACCGCCCTTTAATTTGTCCCCTTCTCCCGACGCAAGCCAGCCGATGTCGACGCCTACCGCTTTTGCAATCTCTACGCACCGCGCCACCTTCGGCTCACTCTGGCCAGTGAGGTAGTACTCAAGCGTGCGGCGCGGTATGGCTGTTAGTCGCGCCAACTCATCGCCACTTCCAGCTATATCGGCACACTGCCGTATGCGCTCTGCAAGCCCCTCACTCATTTCGCTTTCTCCATTGAGCGATACGAAACGCCATCCTTGGACAAAGCGAAATTTCGCTTTCTCGATAAAGCTATATAAATCAAAGAGATAGACAAAATTAGCCACCATAAAGCCAAAATTGGAAAGCGAAACGCCATTTTTCGCTTTACCGCATAGTTGTTATTGGCTATGTTTATGCCGTAGGTGACGTTAGACACCCCAAAAAAACCACCCTTCCTGGTGGTAATGAATGGACGTTAGGCATGAACAAAACCGAAATCCCTCTTGATCCAGCCCAGCGATGGGAATGGATCAAGTACCAACTCCGCACCCGAGGCAGTTCACTCGCAATATTGGCGCGTGAGCTGGACGTTTCCGACACTGCCGTCAAAAACGCCAAACGCACCGCTTATCCGCGCATGGAGCGAGCCATTGCCCGTGCGCTGGGGCTCAAGCCTATCGACTTGTGGCCCGAGCGCTGGAATGCAAATGGCACTCCGCATCGCGTCCGGGTACAGCGCGCAGAACACAACGCAACTTCTAGCCAAGAGCATAACTCAGCTTATGCCCTTAGACACCGTAAAACCGGCACGGAGGCCTAAACATGCGCCAGGTAAAAGACGACCGGACTTTAGACATCTTCTCCGTTCCACAGCCAGTTCTGGCTATCCCCGGTAATGGCAACAATGCCGCCCAGGTCAGTGAACTGATCAGTGAGATTCTGAAAGGTTCCGATCTGGACCGGTACGAAATCGGTGCGCGCATGTCTCGCCTGTCTGGAGACGACGTTAGCAAGCACATGCTTGATGCTTGGTCGAGCCCTGCTCGAACTGACCACAACCTACCGTTCTACCGGGCGGCATTGCTGGAAGAAGTTTGCAGCAGCCACGTCCTAACCAACTGGTTGGTCGAGCAACGTGGTGGGCGCGTGGCCTATGGACGCGATGCCCTCAATGCCGAACTCGGTCGACTTGAGCGGCTGCGTGATGACGCTGGACGCAAGGCCCGCGAGCTGAAAAAGGTGCTTGGCGTCGGTGACAACCATGCATAACTGGTACTCCGCCCGTGAGTTGGCTGGCCTTCCTGGCATGCCAGGTACAGAGCGAGCAATTCAACTGCGCGCCAAACGCGAAGGCTGGGAAGGCCAAGGCCGACTCGGGAGTAAGGCCGTCGAGTACCGATTCGCCGCGCTGCCTCAAGAAACCCAAGCCGCGTTGATCACCGCAACCATCGCCGAAACGGCGCCAGAACCTTCGTCTGTAATGGAGTTGATACCTACTCAGCGTGACGCTATTTCAGCGTCACGCTTGAACGAAGATCAACGCTCGGTGATGACCGCTCGCCTGGCCTTCGTGCGTGAAATTGAGCGCATGAGCCACACCATAAGCCAGCAACGCGCCATCGACACCCTGGTATCCCTGGCAAAAGCTGAACAGCTCACACCGTACCTGACCGGACTCGTTCTGCGCGCCAACGACCGTACCACCGGCGACCGCTCCCTGAGCGAGCGCACCCTCAAACGCTGGCTTGCCGACTACCGCAAAGAGGGTGAAACCGGCCTGGCGCCAGCCCGTCGACAGAAAGACTTGAGTCTACCTGCATGGTCAGCCGCGTTCCTGACTTGCTACCAACGCCCGACCAAGCCCAGCGTCGAAGCGGCCTACGCCGAGTTCGCCCTCAAGCATCCGGCCGAACGCCCAAGCATCCATGTCGTTCGCCGCTTCCTTAATAAGCTGAGCGCCGAAGCCCGCGAGCGTGGTCGTCGTACTCCGCAGGAACTCAAAGCGCTGCAACCGTTCAAGCGCCGGACCACCAAGAACATGTATCCCTGCGACGTGTTCACCGCCGACGGCCACAAGTTCGACGCCGAGGTGTTGAACCCGCGCACCGGCAAACCTTACCGGCCGGAAGCTACCACCGTCCTCGATGTCGCCACCCGCAAGGCGCTGGGTATCTCCATCGGCGAGGCCGAGTCGACCATCGGCGTTATGGATGCGCTGCGCGATGCCATGCAACACGGCATGTTTGCCATGTTCTACGTCGACAACGGTTCCGGCTTTGCCAACGACACCGTGCGCGAAGTGGTCGACCGTCTCGGTGGCACCATGACCCACGCCTTGCCTTACAACAGCCAGGCGCGGGGACTGATTGAGCGCTCCCACCAGACGATATGGGTCAACGCTGCCAAGAAGCTGACCAGTTACATCGGCGCCGACATGGACAAGCATGCGGGCACCAAAGTGCATCGGATCGGCCGCAAAGAGCTGCGCGAAACCGGACGCACTCGCTTGATTCCGACCTTCGCCGAGTTCATGGCTGGTGTCGAATATGAGATCGACACCTATAACAACAGCCCGCACCGGGGGCTCGCCAAATTCCGCGATCCAGTCACCGGCAAGCTTCGCCACATGAGCCCCAATGAAGCCTGGGACGCTGCCCGCGCCGAAGGCTGGGAGCCGATAGTCGCTCCGGCCGAACTGCTGAATGACCTATCGCGCCCGCAAGTGATACGTCCAACGCGTCGTGGCGAAGTCACCTGGGCGGGCGAAACCTACTTCCTGGACGCCTTACGCAACTTTCATGGCGATGAAATCCGCTTGGCCTACGACGTTCGTGATGCGTCCCGCGTTTGGGTCCGCACTCTGGATGGCGACTTGATCGGCGAAGCCCTAATCGACGGCAACGCCAGCGACTACATGCCGAAAGCCATGATTGAAAAGGCATACGACAAGCGCGAAAGCGGCCAGATGAAGCGCGCCATCGACAAGATAGAAACCCTTACCGGCAAGCGCGTCGAAATGATCGCGCCAACCCCCGCCCCGTCAGCACAGCTCAGTCTTGAGCAAATGGCCGAAGCCAGACGCTTCGCCGAACTGGCAGCGCCGAAGGCCAAAACCTTCGACCTGCCAACCGACCCAACCGCCCGCTATCGCTTCTGGAATCAACTCGACGCACGCCTCACAAGCGGCGAGACGCTGACGCCCGAAGAAACGCAATGGCATTCCCGTTACCCGCAACACCCAGATTTCACATCGATACAGCAGATGTTCGCGTTCGCCGAGCAACGCGCTTAACCACCTTAAGGAGCTTCACATGAGTGTTACCAAGATTGTTCCATTGACCAATGTCGGCCTGTTGTCCGCAGCCATCGCCCGGACTCATAACCGGCCAGCGGGGTTACCTGGATTGGTGGTGATGTATGGCCCGAGTGGGTTGGGCAAAAGCGTTGGCGCTGCATTCGCCGCCAACCAGCACCGCGCCTATTACGTCGAGTGCCGCGATACCTGGAGCAAAAAAGCTTTCTTGCACGCCATTTTGCGCGAGATGAGTATCCAGCCCGCCCCGACGCTGTCGGTCATGGTTGACCAGATCGCCGAGCAGTTGTCCCGCAGCGGCCGCCCGCTGCTGATCGACGACGTCCAATACCTGCTAGAAAAGGCCGTCGCCAACGTGCTGACGGACATCTACAACGCCAGCGAAGGGACCATCGTCCTAATTGGTGAAGAGCGAGTGCCGAACAGCCTTGCCAAGCTGGAACGTCTGCATAACCGCGTATTGGAGTGGGTGCCCGCACAACGCGCCACCCTCGACGATCTGCGCGCCCTGGCCGAAGCCAGCTATCCAAAATTGCATTTTGCAGATGATCTGTTGGACGACCTGCGTAAAAAGGTCAACGGCTGTCTGCGCCGCGTTGCCGTCAACCTCTACAAGGTCTACAGCGAAGCCCAGGCCCGCTGCATCGACCGCATCGATCTTGCTGCTTGGGGCGCAGACGGCTGGTTTACCGGCGAAGCGCCGTCGCGGAGGGCTTGAGGGATGCCAAGAGTCAGAGCCGATCTAGTAATGGTTGGTGGAAAGTCCCCACGCCAGCACATTTGGGAAGCCATCCGCGCAGTAAACGCCAGCCCCAAAGAACTGACGACTTATGCGGTTGCGCGCAAATCGCAGCAAGACGATCAAGCCGTGCGTGCCTATTTCAGAGACATGGAAAAAGCAGGAATTGTCAGCAAAGTGCGTAACGTCGGTCGTCTCGATGCCGAATGGACCCTGCTGAAAGACGAAGGCGTTGAAGCCCCTAGCATCAGCCGAAGCGGCAAGGTTTCTAAGTATGCAGGCGGGGCCGAGAACATCTGGCGGGCGTTGCGCATCTTGGGTGAATTCAGCGCGGCCGAGGCCGCAGCCGCTGCCAGCGTCAACGGCGTATCAATCAGCGAGTTCGGCGCGCAGGTGTATCTGTCGGGCCTAGCGAAGGCTGGCTACCTGACACGCAGTGGCGGTACACCTGGTGTGAAAACCCGCTTCCGCTTGATCCCTTCGCGGTACACCGGCCCCAAGCATCCGATCTACCAGCGCGACTTCAATCAGGTCTACGACCCTAACTTGGACCAGGTGGTTTGGCGTAAGGCTGATCAGGAGGTCGCCGAATGAACCAAATCAACCTTGCAGCCTGGGGCCATGACGCGCCGCTGTTCGTGCGCCTGCTTGCTGCTGAAGTAGCTGCCACCAACAAGACCAAGGCCAGCCAACGCATCGGCATGAGCCGCACGGCTGTCAGCCTGATCCTTTCTAACCGTTACAGCTCTCCTAGCACTGCTGGTGTTGAGCGTCGCGTGATGGAAACGCTCGGCCGAATTGATTGTGTCGCCCTTGGCGGGACGGTCACCACCGATCAGTGCCAAAGCTATCGCGAAAAACCGGCACCGACCCACAACCCGCAGGCGATGCAGCACTGGCGCGCCTGCCAGCACTGCCCCATTAACCCCGACTGCTGCAATCAGGAGAACGCCCATGCTCGCCTCCACTAGCCGCACCCCATTGAAAGTGTTGACCCCGACGCTGGCCGACCGTCTGCGCGTCTTCAATGCTGCCGCCCGCAGCTTGCAGGCAGATGGCATTCGCGTACTGGCCTTTCACCCGGCTGACAACCTCCTGGTCATTGGCCACGAAGATGGACAGCGCTTGCTTGGTCGGGCCTCTCGCAACGGCTACACGCGTCACGCTACGGCCGGTAGCACTCGTTACAGCGTGTTGTTCCAGGGCGTGACCCTGGAATGGCGCGAACCCATTAGCGCTTCCCGACCTTCCGAATGGTCGCGTCTGACTCTCCACTAAGGAACCCTGCAATGAACGCACAACAACAATCCATCCCCGAAGGCTACCGCGTAGACGCGCAAAAGCGACTCATCCCGGAAAGCATGATCAAACCTATCGACCTGGAGCGAGACGCCTTGGTACTGGGTCTGGTTGAAAAAGCTCGCGCCGCCAGCGACGTGCTGGCGAAGTTCAAGGCTTCCGCTTTTGGTGATATCGAAGCCTTTGTCGAACTCAGCGCTGAGCAGTACGGCGCCCAGATCGGCGGCAAGAAAGGCAACGTCAGCCTGATCAGCTTCGATGGGCGCTTCAAGATCATGCGCGCCGTTCAGGAGAGCATTGCCTTTGACGAGCGTTTGCAGGCAGCCCGCGCCCTGATCGACGAGTGCCTGCGCGACTGGACCGAAGGGGCTCGCCCCGAAGTGGTCACCTTGGTGAATGACGCCTTTCGAACTGACCAGAAAGGCGATATCCGCACCGCTCGCGTGCTGGCCCTGCGTCGTATGGAAATCACCGATGAACGCTGGCAGCGCGCCATGCAGGCCATTGGCGATGCCTGCCAGGTGGTTGGCTCCAAGTCGTACATCCGCGTCTATCAGCGTGTTGGTGATACCGACCAATACGAACCTATCAGCCTCGATATCGCGGGAGTTTGAAATGAAAAAAACCATCACCGCCTATTGCTTTGCTTCCGGTCATATCGACTTCGGCGTCACCCTTCCAGAGGGAGCTATCGCGCTCGCTACAGGTGAAGAACAAACAGTCCGCGAAATCATTACTGGGAATGCTCGCCTGTCCCGCCATGACAACGAAACGCTCTTTGTTCCAGGTGTGCCAGAAGCCGAAAACCAGCGCGAAGGCATCACCGCCGTTGCGCGTTTCATCCAGTGGCTTGCCAAAAGCAATCAAGCCGGCTTCCGAGCGCTGGGGGTCTGACCATGCAGCGCTTTCACGACACAACCAAAGATCCTCTGCCGCTGCAATCGCCGCAACACGAGATCGAGCGCGCCAACCTGGAGCGTCTGACCGCCGCCTTTTTGGCAGCAGGCGGTGAGATTGAGCAAGTCGGGTATCGGATGAGCGATGCCCCTGCGACGTTCACCATCAACGCCGAGCGGTCGCCGGTTTATGCCCATCTGTTCGCTCCTGCCGCAACGTCGGTTGAGGCCATTCCTGTGCCAAACATCCCGTCAGATCTGGATGACCGGGCTGATCAAAAGGAGGCGGCACTGGTTATGGCTGCCGCCGCCTTGGGCGATGCCCCCAACTGGATCGCCCGCAAGCTTCATATGACCGAAAAGCGCGTGCGGCAGATCGCCCGCGATTACCACATTACCTTCCACAAGCAACGATAGGAGTCCCCATGGCCAAGATCACCATCACCTTTGAAGACTGTCGCGACGAACAAGGCAAGCCCTCGGTCAACGTAGATATGGCAGGCGTGCCCACTACTGCCTTCGGCCAGCATATCCAGACCGCCGCCGTACGTATGTACCGCACCGTGTTCGACCTGGTCGCAGGCGAGCGAATTCTCGGATCGATTCCAGCCTGCCGTCTGCAACCGAGTACGCAAACTCTTCATTGAGCGAAACCACCCCGGCCATCCGGGGTGGTCTGCCAGGCGTGGTTGCCTGGTACTGATGAGCAGCCGAGGAAAAGATGGAGAGAGTCATGAGCGAGCAACGAGATCCGCTGAGGCGGTCGGTAAGCGACGAAGACCAAATGAATTTACCCGAGGGAAAGACTTGCGGCGACTGCGTGCATTGCCGCCGCTGCACGTTGATGTTCGGCCACATCCCCGCTGATGAGTCTTGCGACTGGAGCCCTTCACGCTTCCGTGAGGCCGTGCCAGCCGCCGCTATCGCTTAGCCACAAACACATACCAGCACACCTGAAACCTTGAGATCGGACGTTATGGACCACAGCAAAGCCTTAGACAAAATCAAGAAGCTGCTGCGCCTGGCAGCAAGCGATAACCCGCACGAAGCCGCTACTGCAATGCGCCAGGCCCGCGCTTTGATGGAAAAGTACCGCCTTGAAGAGTCGGATATTCAACTCTCCGAGGTATTCGAATGCGCCGCCCGTAGCGGTTCAAAAATGACCCCGCCGCAATGGGAAGCCAACCTGGTGGGCGCAGTAACCCAGGCCTACGCCTGCAAAGTCCTGTTCATGGCGGGCATCGGTGAATGGCGCTTTATCGGCGAACTGGCCGAGCTGGCCAGCTACACCATGGCCTTGTTACTGCGCCAAGTCCGCCAGTCCCGCCGTGACTTCATAGGAACTCAGTTGAAGCGCTGCAAGCCTGCGACTAAGACCAAGCGCGCTGACGTGTTCTGCGGCGCCTGGGTGTCGGCAGTGCGTCAGCAGGTCATGGCGTTTGCTGGCAACGATGAGCCTTCACCGGCAACAGCGGCGTACATGCTTAAGCACCATTCCGAGACTGAAAAGCTTGATTGCCGCGACCGCAACGCCAGCAACGGTAACGGTGTGCGTGCCCTGACTGACGCTATGCGCGGCGTTCTCGCGGCAGGCGATGTCCGCCTTAACCACGGTGTCAACGGCCAAGAATTGCTAGCCCTGAACTGAGCGAAACCGACCTGGTACGCCGGGGCGGTCTGCCGGATGTGGTGATCCGGTACTGATGAGCAGCCACTTTATGACAGACGAAACACCCGCTGCACGCAAGACCCGCCTAGCCCGCGAACGTAAACAGGCCGAACGCAAACGCAATAGAGACAAACGCCAGGCCATGGGCGCCAACAAGTTGAAGATGGAAGTCTTCATTGGCACCACCCGTGCGCTGGAGCAGATCCGGCATGCGGGTGACTTCGATGAACGGGACCACGCGCTGACCATCGTGATACACCGAGTGGCAGACCTTTCCCGAAGCAACCCGGCGGCCTTTCGTAAACTGATCAAAGGGATATCCATATGAGCCGAAGAAACATGGATCTGAGCAAGATCCATATTGCAAAGAAGGACCTTGGCCTGGACGATGAAATCTATCGTTCACTGCTTTTCCGTGTCGCGGGTGTGCGCTCGGCCAAGGATCTGAACCCGCGCACGACGGGTAAAGTGCTGGCAGAATTTGAGCGGTTGGGTTGGAAGCCTTCAGCAGCCAAGCCCGGCCGAAAGAAGCCAGCCGCTGCACCAGATCGGGCAAAGCTGGTTGGCAAGATTGAGGCGTTTCTCGCCGAGGCAAAACGCTCCTGGGCGTATGCCGACGGCATGGCTATGCGCATGTTCAACGTCGAGCGCGTGGAGTGGTGTGATCCGGGTCAGCTGGTGAAACTAGTCTCAGCTTTGACCTATGACGCCAAACGCCACGGGAGGCCTGTGCGATGAGCGACGATCTGTTCCCAGGCGATATCGACAACCTAGACGCCAACAAGGTGCTGGCAAACATGCAAGACCCTACGGTGCTTTCCCGTTGGGAAGGCTCGTTGCGTGAGATGGTCGAGATTGCCGAATCGAAGCTGGTAGCTGAGATGGGGCCGGAGTCCACCGCCGCCGAGCTGGCCCGCCATGTGGTGTTCGCCATCTGTTCCGCCATGGGCGGTAGCGTGATCTACCTGCCAAGGGGAGACGCACTGAAGCGCGCCATGCGTGACGCCGCGATCTACCGCGATTGGATAGATAACGGTACTAAGATCCCTGTCCTGGTGCGTAAGTACGACCTTGCCAACCAGACGGTTTATGACATCATCCGCAGACAACGGGTTCTGCATCGTAGGAACGAGCCCGACCTATTTGGTTTTGACGAAGGGACTTTGCACTAATGAAAAGGAAAATTGTGGCGCTGGCTTTACTGCTAGGGATGAACTCAGGTGTTTACGCTCAGGAATACACAAACTCCTTTATCGCAAATGTCTTTGCAGAAAAAGACCAGGAGCGCGGCATCGCACTAACTGTCGAAAGAAAAGAACAGTTACTTGAGATGACTGAGCGTGCAACTCAGCTCTGCCATAACAATCTCTCACAGGGCCAAGAAGCAGAGAACATTGGGAACATGATCGTCATGGCGCGGAAAAAGCTGGACGCGGCCAATATTCCGATTACTCACTACGAGCTACTTGATGTGGTTTTCAGCTCTCTTGGTGACGGCAAGAAAGACTGGGATTGCGGATCTGTTCTGTCAATGTATCTGACACTTAGAATTCCAAGTGCCGGGGAAAGTGGCCTTACCCACATTGGTGCATACAAGACAATTCAATCTAGTCGGGACTCCGGCTTGCTGGGGCCGAGTTAATCCAGGATTCGTGAATACCTTTGTAGCCCCGCCACCGAGCGGGGTTTTTCTTAAACCCCGCTGATACTCACGCACCTCCTCGTACGCGCGAAGCTTGTACCGTTCCCTCAACGGCAGGTTCGCACCATGCGTTCAATACCCGCTTCCCCCAAAGTAACCCGCCCTCGGATGCCGCGTCAGTATGCGCAGCTCATTCTGTCTGCTGGGAGCGACGCCGCTCGTTCGGTGCTGTGGGACAAGGTGCCAGCCGACTGGCTGCTCCTGGTGCAGGCTCATGTAGCGCAGGGTGACGAACGCATTCGGCAGAAAGTTAGCCAGCGAGAGAAGTTACGCCCCCATGTAAGAACCGAAGCAACCCCCGCACTTGCCGACTATTGCGAGCCCGTTCGTGTGCTCGGCAATCCCGTCGTAGCAGCCCATCACTTGGCCGCACTTCGGGCGTCCATGAACTCACCGCGAGCCACTCAATGACCTTTCACTTCCCGAAGCGGCGCCCGCGTGCGCCACGTATGACCGACTGGACACTGATCACCATTGCACTGCTGGCCTGCCTGGCCATCGTCGCGCCGACTAAGCTGCCGGTCGTTCTCTATAAATGTGGCCTGGTCACGCTGGGTGGCGTGCTCGGCTACTGGATCGACCGCGCTCTGTTCCCTTATGCCCGTCCGAACATGGTGCGGCACTATGAACGCTCCTGGGCAGGTATTCGCCGCGCCCTGGTCGTCCTGGCCTGCGTCCTCGGCCTGACCTTGGGGCTCTGACGATGCGGCGAATCCTTCTATATATAGGTGCGGCATCGCTGGCCACTCTGGTTGGGATGGCAGCCTGCGTACCCGCGCATGCCGAGATCCCCGTCCAGGCCGAGCGCTATCGCCGCGACCTGACCCGCATCGCCCAGGCCGAATGGGGCCTTGATGCTCCGGTGGCAACATTTGCCGCACAGATCCACCAGGAAAGCCGCTGGCGTTTCGATGCGAAGTCGCCCGTTGGTGCGCAAGGCTTGGGCCAAGTAATGCCCACGACCGCCACCTGGCTCGCTGAGTTGTTCCCCAAGGCCCTCGGCAAAGTCGAACCGTACAACCCGGTTTGGTCTATGCAGGCTCTTGTCAGCTACGACCGCTGGCTGGCGACTCGCATCCAGGCGCGCAGCCCCTGCGAACAAGGGGCGTTGATCCTTTCTGCCTATAACGGCGGGCTGGGGTGGGTTATCCGTGACCGCAAGTTGGCATCGGCAAAGGGCGCCGATCCGCTGACCTGGTTCAACTCGGTCGAGCGTCACAACGCCGGGCGCTCGGCTTCCAACTTCAAAGAAAACCGCCAGTACCCGCAACTGATCCTGCGTCGCTGGGAGCCTTTGTACATCGCCGCCGACTGGGGCCAAGGGGTGTGCCAATGACCGGCTTGCTCGACTTACTCAAACCCGCAACCTGGTATGTGGCCGTCATTGCGGCGGTTGTACTCGGCCTGCATCTCAACTGGCAGGACGGCTACGAGCAAGGCTATGCCAAGGCTCAGGGTGAGGGAGAAACCTCCATCGCCAAGCTGCGCCTGAAGCATTCCCAGGAACAGCAAAACATCGCCGAAGCGACAGCCAAGGACGCCGCAACGGCGCTCGAAAATCTGCGCACCGAGCAAGATCGTGGTGATCAGCTCGCCACTCAGCTCGCCGATTCCAGGGCAAGGCTCCGTAAAACCACCGATCAACTCAATGGAGAGATCACCCGTGTCACAACCCTGTATCGCCGCACCCTTGAATCGCCGCCTGAGCCTCGGCCTGCTGGTGTGTTCACTGTTGGTTTTGTCCGCGTGTGGAACAACGCCAACGGAATCAACACCTCAATGCCTGCCCAGCAAACCCAGCAAGCCCCCAGCGGAGCTACTACGGCGCCCAACGGAGCCCGAGCCGCTGACAGCCTCGACTCGGGTGTTACCCAGTCCCTTGTCCTCGCCAACCAGATCCGCAATGGCGAGCTGCACAGTACCTGCCGGGTTCAGCTCAACCGCCTGATCGACTGGACACTTAATGGAAGTAACTGACTTTGCCAGCCACCTGGAGGCAATCCACAACGAAACCTCCTTGGCGGCACATTTGGCACAACGTGAAGTATTGACCGGCCCCTCGGCCGAGTTCTGCACAGGAGAGGATTGCGACATGCCAATCCCGGAACAACGCCGTGTGGCCATACCAGGTGTGCAACTTTGCGCGCAGTGCCAAACGCATCGCGAAAAACGGAGCCGCCGATGACGACGATTGAAATGCCTGCGTGGCAGTTGGTGGGCATCGCCGTAACCATTCTCGGCGCATTCGCCGGGTTGGTAAAAATGATGGTCATGCAGATGGAGCGCCGCCTGGATCAACGTTTCGCCATGGCGGATAAGGACAGCGAACGCCTGCGCACGCTGGAGATATCGTTTGAGCGGCTGCGGGGAGACATGCCTGTGCACTACGTGCGCCGGGAAGACTACGTGCGCGGCCAAACCGTGATCGAGGCCAAGCTTGATGCCTTGGCACTCAAGCTAGAAACCGTTCAATTGAAAGGACTGAAGCATGAACATTGACGCTGCCAAGGCGCGCCGGGAGTCCCTGCGCTGGTACATCATCAAAACTCTGGATACCTCCCGCCCTGTCGACCCACATGAAGTCGTTGTGTTGTCGACCATCCAGGGTATTTACCCCGACGCCACCACCATGGAACTGCGCCGAGAACTCGACTACCTGGCCGACCGTAGTCTGGTGACGCTGGATAAGAAGCCTAGCGGCGTGTGGATCTGTGGCCTGACCCACTACGGTGTGGACATTGCGGAGTACACCATCCCTTGTAATCCCGGCATTGCCCGGCCGGAAAAATACTGGAGCTAAGCCATGCCCCCGCGCAGCAAAGTCTCTAGTCTGCCCAAGGCGGTCAAAGCCTGGCTGGACAAAGCCCTGGCCGAAAACAACTTCAGCGAATATGAAAGCCTGGCCAGCGAATTGATGGCGCAGGGTTTTGCCATCAGCAAGTCCGCGCTACATCGCTACGGCCAGGACTTTGAGTCCAAACTCTCTGCACTAAAGGTCGCCAGCGAACAGGCCAAAGCGGTGGTCGAAGCGGCACCTGATGAGGAAGGGGCTGTCAACGAAGCTCTGATGCGTCTCGTCCAGGAGCACCTGTTCAAGTTGCTGATGAGTGACGGCAAAACCATGGATCTGCCCAAGGTTGCCAAGGCAGTCGCCGAACTGGGCAAAGCGTCCATTGCCCAGAAGAAATGGCAGGCCGAGTTCCGCGAGAAGGCCGAGGCAGCGGCTGCCCGCGTGGAGAAAATCGCCAAGAAAGGTGGCCTTAATCAGGAGACGGTCAACGAAATTCGCCGCGAAATCCTTGGGATGGCGGCCTAATGAGCCTTCCCCTAATCCTGGACAACACCGCCAGTACCGCAGCCCCGGCCGTCCTGCTCGATTACCAGAAAGAGTGGATCGGTATTCGTGCGCCGCTCAAGGTCGGCGAGAAGTCACGTCGTATTGGTTTGACCTGGGCGGAAGCGGCGGACAACGTTCTGGTCGCCGCCGCCGAAAAACCAGCCGGTGGCCAGACCGTGTACTACCTAGGCTACAACCAGGACATGACGGTCGAATACATCCAGGCCTGTGCCATGTGGTCGCGAGCGTTCAACTATGCGGCCGGGGAAATTGAGGAAGGCATCTGGCCGGACAGCGATCCCGACAAACACATCAAGACTTACACCATCGTGTTTCCCAGCGGACACCGCATCGTCGCACTCACCAGTCGGCCGTCCAACCTGCGTGGCCGTCAGGGCGTGGTCGTGATCGATGAGGCTGCATTCCACCAGGATCTGGCCGAGCTGCTGAAAGCCGCGCTGGCGCTGCTGATCTGGGGTGGTGAAGTCCATGTCATCAGCACCCACGACGGCACCGAAAACGCCTTCAATGAGTTGATCAACGATATCCGTGCGGGCAAACGTAAGGGCGAGCTGTTTCGTTGCGAGTTTCGCGATGCCGTGACCGATGGACTGTATCAGCGGGTCTGTCTGCGTAAAGGCATTGAATACAAGCCCAAGGAAGAGGCCGCTTGGGTCCAGGACGTCTATGACTTCTACGGCGACGCGGCCGACGAAGAGCTGGATTGTGTGCCGTCCCAGGGCGGCGGTGCATTCCTCAGCATGGCCCTGGTCGAGCAGCGCAGCAATCGCGAAGTACCTGTGCTGCGCCTGGCCTACCCGCAGGGTTACGAGATCTTGCCTGAACACTTGCGCCTGGCTGAGTCCCTGGAGTGGTGTGAAGAGCACTTGCTGCCGCTGCTCAGGGCCATTCCGCTGGATGTCCAGAGTTTCTACGGCATGGACTTTGGCCGCTCCGGCGACCTTTCGGTCTTCTGGCCGTTGCTCAAAGAACAAAACCTGCGCAAACGCACGCCCTTTGTGGTCGAGCTGCGTAACGTGCCGTTCAAGCAACAGCTCCAGATTAAGTTTTACATCATTCGTCGCCTACCCAACTTCCTCAAAGGTGCAGACGACGCCAGGGGCAACGGCTCGCAAATGTCCGAGGACACTGCCATCGAGTTCG
Organism: Pseudomonas azerbaijanoccidentalis; assembly: GCF_019145495.1. GTDB lineage: Bacteria > Pseudomonadota > Gammaproteobacteria > Pseudomonadales > Pseudomonadaceae > Aquipseudomonas > Aquipseudomonas azerbaijanoccidentalis. The sequence goes on from NZ_JAHSTU010000005.1 coordinate 328,398, forward strand.
GCTTCAACCGTATTGAAAGGGTGATGCTCACCGAGGGCTGGTATCGCGACAACATGCCGCCGTTTAAAGCCGCTTTGGAAGATGACACCTTCTACGACATCCCGGCCGACAAGGACGTGGTGAGCGACGTGCGCGCCTTTCGGATGGTCAAGGGCGTAGCCCGTATCCCGGAAAAACGCACCAACGAAAAGGGCGAGAAGTCCGGACCTAAGCGTCACGGCGACGCTGGTATCGCGGCCGTACTGGCGGACTATGCGTCCCGCCAGGATGTCGAGATCTTTGAATATCACCGAGTCCAGCCAGCCACCGAGCATGATCGTGAGATCAAACTGGGTGGCGGGTGGCGCTCCACGAAAGGCATTTGGTAATGGCTGATTCCCGCATCGTCGACCAGTACGGTCGCCCGATCCAGTACGACAAACTCACCGAAGAGTTGGCTGCAGCCCGCACTACCGGCATTCGCCAAGTTTGGCACCAGTCGGTGGCCAGCGGCCTGACACCTCAACGGTTGGCGAGTATTCTGCGCGCCGCCGCCGAAGGATCGGCCAATGACTACCTGACCCTTGCCGAGGAAATGGAAGAGCGCGACCTTCATTACGCCTCGGTGTTGGGCACCCGCAAGCTGGCAGTGGCAGGGTTGTCCGTTCGGGTCGAGGCAGCCAGCGACGATCCAGAGGACGTGCGCCGGGCCGATCAGCTCAAGGAGTTGGTTGATTCTCCCGAGTTTGGCGAGCTGCAAGCTGACCTGACGGATGCCATGGGCAAGGGCTATGCCGTCTCAGAAATCATGTGGGACCGTAGCGGCAAGACCTGGAATCCGGAGCGTTTCGAGCCCCGTGATCAACGCTTCTTCCAGTTCGACCGTGACGCCGGCCGGGAACTGCGCCTGCTCGATGAGGCTGATCCGGTCAATGGCGTTGCCTTGGCACCATACAAATTCATTGTGCATCTGCCTCGCATCCGTTCTGGCCTGCCGATCCGGGGTGGTCTGGCCCGTTTAGCAGCCGTGGGCTATATGTGTAAAGCCTGGACCTGGAAGGACTGGATGGGTTTTGCTGACATCTTCGGTATGCCGATGCGTGTTGGTCGGTATGGCGCAGGTGCCAGCAAGGAAGACATCAGCACCCTGATGTCGGCGGTGGCCAACCTCGGCAGCGATGCCGCAGCGGTGATTCCGGACAGCATGCGCATTGACTTTACCCAGGCCGCCAACGTCAGTGGCGCGGGTGACTTCTTCAAGGGCTTGGCCGAATGGTGGGATAAGCAGGTCAGCAAGGCGGTGGTCGGCCAGACCATGTCCACTGACGATGGCTCTAGCCAAGCCCAGGCTACGATCCATAACGAGGTCCGATTGGATCTGCTGCAAGCTGATGCCAAGGCCGAATCCAACACGTTGAATCGCTGGTTTGTGCGCCCCTGGTGCGATCTGAACTTTGCACCAGGTCGTCCATACCCCCGCCTAATCATCGACGTACCGCAGCCAGAAGACACCAAGTTATTGATCACGGCCCTGGAAAAGCTTGTGCCTTTAGGTTTGAAGGTCGAGCAATCCGTCATCAGGGACAAACTCAACTTGCCATCTCCGGCCGAGGGAGCAGATCTGCTCGGCGCTCCAGCACCCGATTTGACGCGACCTTTGGCGCAGGCTCTCAACAAGGAGCAGGCGCCAACGAAAGTACCCGCCGTGCGTGACATCGTGGATAACCAGGTGCGAACGCTGGAGACCGGTGCGGCAGTGCCAATTGATGACATGGTTGAGGAAATCAAGGCCTTGCTCGACCAGGTGAGCAGCTTGGAAGAGTTTCGGGATCGATTGATTGAAGTCTATCCGGCGATGACAACCAGCCAATTGAATGATGCGATTGCTGACGGCCTGACGGCTGCCAGTCTGGCGGGGCGTGATGACATCTTGAGGGGCTTGTAATGGCAGTCTCCCATGGCTCCCTGCCATTCAAGGAACAGATCGATTACTTCAAGGGCAAGGTAAACCTCCCGACCCGCGCCTGGACCGATATCTACAACGCCGAACATGACTATGCCTTTGTTGTGGCTGGTGCGGTCAAGCGTGACCTGCTGGCCGATCTGCGCGGCGCCGTCGAAAAATCCATTGCCACCGGAACCACCCTTGAGCAATTCCGCAAGGACTTCGATCAGGTCGTGGGCAAGCACGGCTGGCAGTACCGTGGCGAACGTGGCTGGCGAACAAACGTCATCTGGGAAACCAACCTGCGCCAGTCTTACAACGCTGGTCGTGAACAGCAGATGGCCGACCCAGAACTGCGCAAGCGCCGCCCCTATGGGTTGTATCGCCATGGCGACAGCGCCCACCCGAGACCTATGCATCTGTCCTGGAACGGCACCACCCTGCCGCTTGATGACGCATGGTGGTCGACACACACACCACAAAACGGCTGGGGCTGTAAGTGCAAAAAGTTCATGCTGTCGGCCAGAGATGTTGAGCGCCAAGGTCTAAAGATCGGTCCAGCGCCGGAAATTGAATGGGAAGATCGGGTCATTGGCAAGAATAGCCCCGAAGGCCCGCGCACTGTCCGTGTCCCAAAAGGCATCGATCCGGGCTTTGAATACGCACCCGGTCGCTCGCGCTTATCTGATGCTGTCCCGCCTATGCGTGCGCATGATCCGCTGCCCGAGCTGGCGAGCAAGCCCGTCAGCGCGCACGGCGCGGGTCTGCCTAATCGCCGCCCTGGTGATCTTTTACCAGCGCCTCGGTCAGTGCCTGCCAGTCAGCTACTGCCGTCCGGTCTGACTGACGATGCCTATGTAGATCGTTTCCTTAGCGAGTTCGGTGCCAAACAAAACGCACCCGCACTGTTCAAGGACGTGATCGGGGATGCAGTAGTGATCGGCCGGGATATGTTCACCGTAAAACGCACCGGCCAGCTCAAGGTGCAGAAGCGTGGGCGCGAGCAAACGTTGCTCCTAGTTGCCCAGGCATTGCGTGAGCCTGATGAGGTCTGGGTGCATCTGGAATGGATGTATGCCCAACAGAAGGCCGTCGTGCGACGGCGCTACCTTGCTCGCTTTGAAGTTGAAGGAAAGGCCGCGCCAGCACTGGCGGTGTTTGAGGTCGGTGATGACGGGTGGGATGGCGTAACGGGGTTTGTCGCTGACAGCGAAGACTACCTGGACGATTTGCGTCTGGGTGTGCGGTTGTACCGTCGACACCAATAAAAAACCCCGACGCTGTCACGCCGGGGTCGCCCCGGATGTAGGCATGGAGGCCCTGACAGGGGCTGCTCATCCGATGGGATGGATCATAGTATGGCGTTCAATTGGTCATGACAACGATCACAGGTTAACTAATTGTGGAAGTTATCTTGGCTTGAACCGTGTGATATCCCTGACGCTCAATATCAGCGATGGCTTCATCAGAACTCAACGCTACTCGAGCCTCTCCAGGCTTCAGATCCAGCTCCTTCATTTTATAGTTCGAACCAAGCATATCGACTACCTCTCGTGGCACGGACGACAGATCAGCGCTAGCTGGGATGATCACTGAAAACAGGCTTTGGTTCATATAAGACACGACTTTCACAAGCTTTCTCTCCATAGACGAATGAGTAACATCAGGAGCATCGCATGGCTGGCGCAATGCTGGAAGTAACCCTTGATCAGAGTCAGTTGGGCAAGGTTCTGGATAACCTGGCCGAACGGCTGGGCAACCTCACAACCCCGCTCAATGACATTGCGGAGTACTTGCACCAATCAACCGATGATCGCTTTCGCCAGCAGGTTGCTCCGGACGGATCGCCTTGGGCTCCACTTTCACCGTCAACCCTGGCCCGCAAGAAAGGTAACAAGATCCTGCGTGACAAGGGCACGCTCCAAGACACCCTGCGCCACAGCGTCAGCAACAATGAACTGGCCTTTGGAACTGACCGACCCTACGGTGCCATCCACCAGTTCGGCGGTAAGGTCGAACACGCAGCCAGGTCACAACAGGTCTACTTCCGCCAAGGTAAAGATGGATCGGTGGGCAATCGATTTGTGAAGAAGAGCAAATCTAACTTTTCGCAATGGGTGACACGTGGCGCTCATGACTCCGAAATCAAGGCAAGGCCTTATTTGGGACTGTCGTCAGAGGACAATATAGAGATACTGGCGATCATCCAGGACTACCTTCTGGAGTCGGTATCGGAGTGACGGCGCAAAATCCCGCAGGCACGTTGATCGTGTCTTTCGGGTACATCCGCCGCTTATGGAGTGGTTAAACAGCGTTAGACCTGCGTTAGATTCTGCGGTAGCGGTATTTACTACGCCAGCGCGAGACCGCTTTCCCCCATTCTTTATGTATAGAATGGGTTCCCGATGTATCCCCGCCCAGCTTCACACCCGCGAAAACCTTAAACCCCGCTGATACTCACTCATTCCGTCTGGCCGCACAGACTGGCGGCATGAAAACTCAACTCGCCGTTAACTCAGAAATCTACAGCTCCGTCGAGCTTTCCGATGGAAAGGCTCCCGACTGGGTTGAACTTATCCCTGCTGGTCCAACCGTCACCGGCCGCGACGGCCGTTCCTGGTTGTTCGACGACATGGCCGCCGAGCTGGTGAAGACCAATTTCATCACCCGAGCTATTGATCTGCCCATCGACTGGGAGCACGCCACACAGCGGCGCGCTTCCGTTGGCCAGGAAGCCCCAGCGGGTGCTTGGATCAAGCAGTTCGAAGTCCGCAATGGCGCTTTGTGGGGACATGTTGAATGGACGCCACGCGGCACGGCTCAGGTCGAAGCCCGTGAGTATCGCTTCCTGTCCCCGGTGTTCGACTACGACCTCGACAACCGACGCATCGTGCGCATGGTCAGCGCCGCGCTGACCAACATCCCCAATTTCCTCATGACCGCCCTCAACCAAGAAGCCCCGGAGATCACACCAGTGAAGCTTTCACCTGCGTTTTTGGCACTGCTCGGCCTGCCCGACACCGCCACTGAAGAACAGGCCATGTCGGCCGCAACTCAACTCAAAACTACCGCTCAGGCTGCTAACACCGAGCAACCAAACCTCGCGCAGTTCGTCCCGCGTGCGGACTACGACGCCCTGGTCGGCCGTGCCACCAACGCCGAGCAAGCATTGGCCAGTCAGAAAAAGGCTGAGCACGACAAGGAAGTCGATGCGGCAATTACTTCGGCCACTCAGGCCGGAAAGATCACCCCGTCCACCGTCGAGTATCACCGTGCCATGTGTCAGGACGAAGCCGGTCTGACTCGCTTCAAGGCATTCGTCGGTGCGGCACCAGTCGTTGCTGACCCCAGCGGACTGAGCGAGCGCAAGCCAGACAACGTTGCCACCGCGCTCAATTCGGAAGAGCAACAGGTTGCCAAGCTGCTGGGTATGAGCGAAGCGGAATTCATCAAGGGCAAGGTGTAACTCCCCCCTCTATATAAAGGAAGCGATTCATGATCATTACTACGGGTGCCTTGACCGCGCTGTTCACAGCCTTCAAGGCCGAGTTTCAAAATGCGCAGGCCGCGACTCCAACCGACTGGCAGCGTATCGCAACGTTGGTGCCGTCGTCGTCCGCCAGTAACACCTACGGCTGGCTGGGCCAGTTCCCCACCTTCCGCGAGTGGATTGGCGACCGTGTACTCAAAAACATGGCAGCGCACAGCTACTCCATCACCAACAAGAAATTCGAATCGTCGGTCGGCGTGCCCCGCGACTCCATCGAAGACGACGAGATCGGCGTCTATAAACCGCTGTTCGCTGAAATGGGGCGAGCCTCCAGCGCCCATCCTGACGAACTGGTCTTCGGCCTGCTGAAAGCCGGACTGACGACTTTGTGCTACGACGGCCAGAACTTCTTCGACATTGACCATCCGGTCTACCCGCAAACCGATGGCACCGGCACAGCAGTCTCTGTCAGCAACTACCAGGACGGCACTGGTCCTGCCTGGTATCTGCTCGATGTAAGTCGAGCTGTCAAACCGCTGATTTTCCAGAAGCGGCGCGAGTATGCGTTGAAAGCGATGACCAGCCTCGACGACGAAAACGTCTTCATGCGTGACGAATACCGTTACGGCGTCGACGCTCGGACCAACGTAGGCTTTGGTTTCTGGCAGTTCGCGTACTGCTCGAAAGCCCCTCTGACCGCTGAAAACTATGGCCTCGCCCGTGCAGCCATGAAGAACTTCCGTGCGGATGGTGGCCGACCGCTCGGCGTCAATCCGGGTCTGTTGGTTGTTCCGTCTCAACTGGAAGGTGCTGCCCGCAAGATCCTGGTCAAGGACGCCGACAACGGCAACGAATGGGCAGGCACGGCCGAAGTACTGTCGCCAAGCTGGCTGGGATAAAGGGGGCGCCATGGCTATCGTGATCACCTCAAAACGCGACGGCTTCCGCCGTTGCGGTATCGCTCACACCAGCAAGGCGGTCCGCTACCCGGATGATTATTTCTCGGAAGCGCAGTTGCGGGCTCTGGTAAAGGAGCCTCAGTTGACCCTCGCTTATGAGGAGGACGAACTCGACCAGGTACAGGACAGCAGCGATGAAAGCCTCCAGGAAGTCGATCCATCGAAAGCGCCCGACACCGCACAAAACGCCCAGTCGCAGGCGCCTGAAGCAAACGCTACAACTCTGGGTGATGCAGTGGTTCTGCCCATCACCCCGCTCGTGGGCAACAGTGAGCCAGGATCTGACGGTTCGGGACTTGCTCCAGGCGCATCGGTGATCGCGCCGGACAAAGAGCAACTGAAAGAGGACGGCATTGATTTCGATGACGCTCTCTGGGAAGAGGCCCACCAGGAAGAGCTGGCACGTGAAGCGGCCAAAGCACAGGACGCAAAACCTCCCGCGAAACCCGGTAAACCCAAAGCCACTAAGGTCGAGGGCGAAGGTAAATGAACCTCTCACTGCCGTCCGCCAGCCAGCTCCTGGTGCGCTTCGGCGCACGTGATATCACCCAGGTTGCTGTGCCTGATGACAAGCGTCCTATCGAGCCCGAACTGTTGGTGGCCGCTGCATCTGGCGAGCCACTTGACGGCTGGGAGAGTGAGGATATTGCAGTCGTCGTCGTGACATTGGCCCGGATCGCCGACGCCGTGACTCGGGCGCGCAGTGAGGTTTCGTTCTACCTACGTTTTCGCCCAGCCGGAGAAGATGCCCCGGATTGGGTGACCGATGACCTCGCGGAAATCGCTCGTTATCACCTGTATGACGATGCTGGTAAGGAAGAGTCGACCGTGCGGGTGCTTTACAAGGACGTGATCAAACGCCTGGAAACCCTGGCCAATGAGGACAAGGAACGCGGTGCGGCCGAGGCTGGCCGGTCGGGCATGCAGCTCACCAGTCAGCCACGGCTGATGTCACGCAATACCTTGAGGTCGCTCTGATGTTGGGCGAACTGGAGGATCTGATTGAGGCGCGCCTGAAGGAGCTGGTCGCCAAGATCCCGCGTCTGGCCGTGGAAAGCTACGGCGGTGAATTGAGCGACCCGGACATGGTGTCCGAGTTGATCAAACGCTGTCCGGCGATTCTGGTGATGGTGCCAAAGGTGACGTTCCAGCGCCGCAGTCAGGGCCGTTACACCGTGCCGATCACGTTCCGCCTGGTCATTGCCACACGTCATCCCCGTGGTGAGCGGGAAACCCGACGCGGTAGCGGCCCCAAGGACATCGGCAGTTACGACCTGTGGGAAGCCTGCATGCACCAACTGGTGGACTGGCAGCCCTGGGTGGATAGAGCGTCGGTCCGGCCGACGGAGCTTTCCAACCTGGTCAACGGCAAGTTGGCGAGTGACCACCTGTCAGTCCTCGGGCAGTCATTCGTCATCGAGCTGGACTGGCAAAAGCCGGAGCTGGATCTACCTGATTTGCTCGGCATCGACATGCAGTACCACAGCCCATCGGACAACCCCGAGCCGGTGGCCAACGACAACATCGAATTGAGGGACATGTAATGCACGTTATCGCCGCACCTGGTCATCGGGTGCCCACGGAAGAAAATCCGTACCAGTACATCGAAGGGACCGAGGCCGTCGACGTGCCAGCTACCTCCTACTACCGGCGCCGTGTGGCGACGGGTGAACTGCTGGCCGCGAAGAAGCCACGCGGCAGTGCCAAACAACCCGCACAGGAATCCGCTGAATGAGCATTCCCTTTGACACCATCCCGGCGTCGATTCGCAAACCGGGCGTTTACATGGAGTTCAACACCAGCTTGGCGGTACGGACACTGCCGACCAATAAGCAGAGCGTGTGCCTGATTGTGCCTCTGGGCGAAGGTGCGACGGTTGCGGCCAACGTACCAACACCGTTTTACAGTGCGGCAGAAGCCAAAGCCTTGTTCGGCGGAACCGTGGCCGAAGAAATGGCTGACGCGTTTATCACGGCCTATCGATATGCCTCGCTCTCGGCCGTGGGCGTGGTGGTCGAAGGCGAAACCGAACCCGACATCGAGGACGCGCTGGACTCCACGGCAATGGGCGGTTTCACCATTCTGGTGCCTGCCTGGTTTAGCCAGATTGCGCTCACTGCACTGCGTACGCACATTCAGACCTACACCAGTTCGATGGAGCAACAAGGCATCATCGGTGTGGCCGCGCTAACCAGCACGTTGTCCGCCGCGACCACTTTGGCCACTTCGTTGAACTCGGGCGCAATCAGCCTGGCAGTGCTGCCTGGTACTGCCTCGACTGCGCGCCAGGTCGCCGCCGCTTATGCCGCGATGATCGCCTCGGAAGAAGATCCTGCGCGACCGTTGAATACCTTGGTGCTGACCGGCATCAAGGTTCCATCCGTCACGCAGCGCCTTGGTCGAACCGAGCAGGAAACTGCCCTGGCCAATGGCGTCACTCCGCTGGAAGTCGCAGCCGGTGATGTCATCCAGATCGTCCGTGCTGTGACCACCTACACCAAGTCAGCGGCCGGTGCCACGGACGTGTCGTTGCTCGACCTGACCACCATCCGGACCCTGTACTACGTGCGCATGGCCTGCCGTGACCGCATCCGCCTGCGGTTCCCACGCTCCAAGCTTTCCAAGAAAACCCCGGAAGCCGTGCGTGGCGAACTGATGGACGTATTGCTCAAGCTGGAAGAGCTGGAGATTGTCGAGGAGGTCGAGGCCAATGCAGCCGGACTGGTGGTCGAGCGTTCGCTCCAGGACGTCAACCGCCTCGACGCAACCATTCCCACCGATGTGGTCAACGGCCTGCATGTGTTCGCCGGTCGCATCGACCTGCTCTTGTAAGAGGTGATTTTAGATGGCTGATAACTACGTAGGGCAGATCGTCCTGGAGATCAACGGCACCGACTATGAGGTATCGAGCGTCGAGCCGAGCCTCAAGACCGGGCGCAAAGTGGTCAAGACGATGAACCGCACTGGTCGACCGTCGGGTACGGCGAAGGGCATTGAAGAGCACGAGCTGAAAATCTCGGTGCCCATTCCGAAAACGGGTGAGCCGGATTGGCGCGCACTGATGGACGCAAAGTTGACCATTTACCCGCAGGACGGTGGCAGCAAGCGCCAGACCTGGACGGGTTGCTCCCTGATGGAGATGGGCAGCAAGTACCAGGTAGAAGGTGAAGCCACCCGCGACCTGACCATCGCCGCCCTCAACTACTACACGGAGTAACACGATGACCGAGCAATCAAGCAAGCGCTGGGAAGGCTTGAGCATCACCCGCGAACTCCAAATGGGTGTCTATTACTCCGGCCTCCGCCACAAGACCTTTACCTTGCGCGTTCCAGTTGCGGGCGATCTGGTGGCCGCGCAGGAACTGCATCCCGGTGCTCCGTTTCAGTTGATCACCCTGGAAGTGTATCGCCGCCAGTTGTTGTCCCTGGGCGAGATCCCGCCCGAGGCTATAACCACTGAATTACTCCTGGGCGAGCTGACCGAAACCGACCTTGCCATCATTGCCGACGCCGATGCTGAACTGGAAAAAAAGCTCGCGCCGCCGAGCGCGGCAACGCCGACTGGCGACGAATAGAGCATGCCTTTGTCCGCCACGGCTATCGACTAGAAGAGCTGCGACGGATGACCAGGGCCGAGATCGATGCACGTATTGATCTGATTGTCGGCAAGGTCAAGGGTGTGCGCTACGTCAGTCAGCGTCAGCGCAAGGCTCTGCCAAAAACCAGATGACAGGCCCGCCAACGGGCCTTTCCTGTCCCTGTAAGACCATAACCGGGAGCACTTCATGTCCGATCTGCGCGTCGCGCTTCGTTTTCAGGCCCATGCAGGCAACAGTCGGCGCGAGATTGAGCAGATCAACCGCGACCTACGCAAGGCTGGGAAAGAAGGCGCCAAATCCCTCGCTGATGAAAGCTGGAAGGCGTCGTCGGCCATCACCAAAGTCGGCCAAGTCGGGGCCAACAGCTACAAAGTCATCCGCAGTGCCATGCGCGAAACCGCCCAGGCTGGTTCCGGCACGCGCATTGAGGTCAGTAAGACGTCTGCCGAACTCAAGGAGATGGCCACCGCCGCTCGCAAAGCAGCACGGGATGCCAAAACCGAGCTGATTAGTACCGACCGCCAGGGTGTGCAGCCGCTTCGTCAGAGCGTAGATCGCACGGAGACGTCCTTTCGGCGCCTGGCACAGAACGGTGGCCGTAACCTTCGCGCTTTGAAAACCATTGCCATGGGCGTGCGCCAGGAGTTCGACCGGATAAAGGGTCTAGGCGGCAGTATGCAAGGGCAACTGGCCGGATTGGGCGTTGGGGTTGGTGTCGCATCCGGTTTGACCGGAAGCGCACGTCTAGACCGCCAGCTGATTCGTACTCAGCAAACTGCTGGCATGTCTGGCGAGCAGCGAGAGGAATGGCGTGGTGAACAATGGCGGCTGGCGAAGACCTATGGCATTGAACGGGAACAGGTTCAAACGGGGTTCGACACGTTAATTGCAAGTGGTCTTTCTTACGAAAAAGCCAAAGCAAGTTCCGAAGCCATTGCTCAAGCTACTGCGGTTACAGGAGCAGATTCCGGGATTCTAGCGAAAGCTCTGGTAACTGGTTCGAGTGCTTTTGATATTGACCTTTCTAAGCCCAGTGCCGCTGTAGATATACTGCAAAAAATGATTGTGGCTGGCCGCTTGGGCAATGCTGAGCTTGAGAACTTATCAAGCATTTTCCCTAAAGTCGGGCAAGATGCGAAGTCGGCGGGTATGTCCATGGCTCAGTCTCTATCGTTTGTAGAAACTTTGTCGCTGATTGAGTTAGAGCCTGACCGTTTGGGTACGCTGGCGCAATCTACTTTACGTGCATTCAACAATGGCACTTACCGAAAAAGCGTTACGGAAAACACTGGCGTTGAGTTTTTCAACAAGGATAAGTCTGTAAGGAATACGCAGGATGTATTCCTTGATCTACAGCGCAAATACAAATCTCTTGAGAATGACAAAGATCGTGCCCGTTTCATGGATGTAGTGTTCGGCAAAATGGATCAAGATACGCAAAAGGGAGTTAAAGCGTTCTTAACGGGTGACAGGCTAGAAAAGTTTGCTGAAAGCTCTGGGGATATTAATAACGCAAAGGGAGTTATTGAGAAGGATCTGGCCGACAACCTTAATAGTTCCACAGCTGTCGGCTCTCGTATGAAGGCTGCCCTGGGCGAAGCTATCGACCGCATGGCAACGCCATTGAACAAGGGTTTTGCCGACATGGGCAGTTACCTGCTCGATGACTTGAATCTTTCCGGTGAGCAGATGCTGGCTGGTGGTGCAGCTCTGGGTGTCGGTGGTTATTACGCAGGGCGTGGTGCCAAAACTGGCGCTGGGGCACTACTCGACAAATTCATGGGTGGCCCTGAAACTCTGAAAAACATCGCCGTGGGCAAAGTACTGGAAGAAGCGACGGGTGTTACATCAGTGTTCGTCACCAACTGGCCGGGCGCGGGTATTAACCTCGGCGGTCCTGGTCTAACTGACCTTCCTGGCGCATCGTCTGAAAAAGGCAAGCCTGGTGGTCTTATCGCGCCTTGGTTGGCTCCTGTCGCCCTCGCTGCAAGTGCGGCTCAGATCAGTGGTTCAACAGGTCAAAACACTGATGAGGATCGCTTGGCCATGGTGGCTCGCAACAAGCTGATTAACGATGAGCAACGCACTTATCAGTCGGCGTTCTACCGCAATCGAATCGCCTTAGCGGGCCAGAACCCGGACCAGCCCCAAAACTGGCTGTCGTCGCAAGCCCAGCGTTTGGCGCACCAACAGACCGGCCTGACTTCATCGGGGTTGCCGATCGATGGCGCCAATCAATGGGCGGCGGGTATTGCCAATCGCGCCGCCAACGCAGGTGTAGAAACCCCCGCGGCAATGGCTCGCCTACAGCGGTTGCTTGATCAGCCCCTGGTCATCGAACTGCGCATGGATTCAAACATGATCCAGGCTGAGGTCGAACGCCGTACTGACATCCAGATGAGGCGTGGTCGATGAGTTGGGCTGAAACGTTACTGGACGCCTCCTTTCGTGGCGTCCCACTCCAGGTGCTCGACGAAAGCCTACAGTGGCAGCGGGCACTATCCGAACACGGCACGCCCTTTAAGGACGGCGACAGCGTGGTCGATTTGGGCCGGGGCGCTCGACGCTTCCCCATGCAGATCATCATCTACGGCGTTAACTACGAGATCGAACTACAGAACCTTCTGTCAGCGCTCGGTCAGCGTGGCCCCGGCGAACTGATCCATCCGATCTATGGCAGCCTGAGCGTCGTCTCGCAGAACGTCGAGGTGAAGCATGTCGCCGACAGCCCTGACGCGGCCCAGGTCAGTCTGTTGTTCGTAGAAGACACACCCGACCTGCCATTTTTCGACCGGCAGTTTGAGTTCGTCGATATCGGCGTCCTGGAACAGGAGGATGAATACCGCTGGCAGGACGGCATCTTTGATCTGTTCGGCCGCATCGACTCCCTGGTCAGCGAGATTCAGTCGTGGATCGGTGGGGGCTGGGTGGGCCTAATTGAAAAGGCCCTGGGCCTGCCGGGAATTTTCCTTCGCGTGCAGCAGCTGCGTTCACAGATCCTCGGCGTGGTGTCCGGTGTCGTCTCCATGGCCCAGAATCCTTCGGCGGCATACGATCCACTGGTCGACCTATTCCGCACGCCGACGCAGATCCGAAGTTCCATTCAGGACAGCACACCCAGTTCGTCAACGGCGCTTCTGTCTCGATCCGGTGTCCCGGCAACCATGCCGGGCGGCGACGGCTTGACCACTGAACCGGTGCGGGCAGCCAATGCCTTTTTGATCAGCGCCCGCCAAGGAGTTGCGCCTGATGCCAGTCTACTGCCCGACCGCATGCCCGACGATCCAGTCGAGGCCAGTGGGTTTGCCTTGGTTGTCCTGGTGATCACCGAGCTTGCCGTCGCCCATTCGCAGGCGGTTGCCATCGTGATCGAGGACGAAAGCAAAAAGCCGACGCTGAGTCCCATTGAACTGGAAGGATTGGTCAACCTGGTGCGCTCGCTTTTGCAGTCCGCCATTCTGCTCCAACGCCGACTCTACGACGTGGAGACATCCCGTCCAGTGATTGAGGCCCTGCGCAACACCGCTGCACTGATCCAGGCCCGTGCCCGCCAGGTCATTTTGCAAAGCCCACCAATGATCGAACGCGAAGTTGAATCACCCGCCAGCCTGCGTCTGTTGGCCCACCGATGGTACGGCGACCATTCCCGAGCCCTCGAACTGACCCGGCTGAATCCCGGCCTTAAAGCACCCCACAACATCCCGGCCGGAGAGATATTGCGTGCTTATGCCGAATGACCCTATTCCATCTATCCGGCTATCCATCGGCGGCCTGGCTCATGACACCTGGGACGGCTGGTCGGTTGAATCGGACCTGTTGACCCCGGCCGACGCCTTTGAACTTGAGCTGCACACAAAGAATGCCATCCGCTTGCCGGATGTGGTCAAAGAGGGCGCGCCTTGTTCGTTAACGCTCGACGGTGACCGCGTGTTGACGGGCCAGATCGATGAGTTTGAACATGATGTATCGCGTCAGGGTATCTCCATGCGCATCAATGGCCGAGATCGAGCGGCGCCTCTGGTCGACTGCTCAGCTCCGTTCGTGTCCATGCGTGAGGCGTCACTGGCGCAGATTCTCGACCAGGTGGTGAAACCGTTGGGGGCATACCAGGTAGAGATCCGTGCCGACCAGGCTAAGACCCGGCGCCGCATTCAGATCGAGCCGGGACAAACCGCCTGGGAAGCGTTGCTCCAGGTCGCCGAGGCCAACGGGTTATGGCCATGGATAGAGCCGGACGGCCGTTTGATCATCGGCGGGCCAGACTATACGGCGGCACCAGTGGGAGCCCTGGTGATGCGAGAAGATGGAGTGGGCAACAACGTGCAACGCCTGAGCGTGCGCCGCTCCATTGCGAACCGTTACAGCCAGATCACTGTACTTGGCCAGCATGGGCAGTACGATAATGATGGCCTCGACACCAAGCGTTCCCACCTTCGGTCAATCATTCAGGACGATACATTGGCCCGCCGTGGGATCTTTCGGCCAAAGGTGATCATTGATAGTGCCAGCGAGAACCAGGACATGGCCACCACCCGTGCCCGCAAGTTGCTGGCCGACAGCCGCTTGGAAGGTTTCGAGATCCGGGCCATCGTCAAAGGTCATCGAGCTGATAATGGTCAAGTCTGGAATCCGGGACAACGGGTTATCGTCCGTAGCGAACCCCATGATCTGGATGCCACCTATTTCCTGATGTCCCGCACCTTGCGCCTATCCCGTGGCGAGGGAGCCATCACTGAACTGCGCTTGCGCGAAGACCGGATGTGGGTGCTGGACGCCAAACAACAGAAGAAGCACAAGGGCAAGTCAAATCCCGATGCTGCTTTCATTGAAATGATAAAGGCTCTCTGATGAATAACATGGCGCGCCTGGTGCGCGATCAAGTTGCGAGGGTGATGCGTGGGTTTCGCCTGCCGTTTCGCGCAGTGTCGGCACGCAACATCCATGGGAAACTGATCGGTGTGCAGATGGAAGGTCTGTCTGGCGAGTCAGTATCGGGAGAGCTGTTCCAGCACTATGGATTCAGCTCCGCACCACAGCCCGGCGCCGAGTACCTGGTTGTTGCAGTTGGCGGTAAGAGCAGCCACTCCGTTGTGGTCGCCAGCGAGGATGGCCGCTATCGACTCAAACTTCGGGACGGCGAAGTGTCGCTCTACACGGATGAAGGTGACTACGTGCATATGAAGCGCGGTCGAGTGATTGAGGTTGTGACGGATGACCTTGTGTTCAAGGTCAAAAACAAGGTGCGTTTTGAAACGCCCTTGGTTGAAATGTCCGGCGATCAACACACCGAAGGCAGCATCAAGGCTGATGGCGAAATTGCAGACCACACACGAGCAATGAAAAAAGACAGGGATATCTATAACTCCCACGATCATGGGGGAGGTGCAAAACCCTCTCCATTGCAGTAGTTTCTGCTGTTAATACCAACAGAATACGCCCATCAATAGGTACAGCATGGCAGCTACAGTTTATGCACTTGTCCGCTTTTTTAAGACGGAATCTCATCGCGAGGATTTTCTGCGTGGTGATCTGTATATGCAGCGCCTGAAGTATTTTAAGCAGTACGAAGAGTCGGACAAATGCAATATCGGGGATAGGCACGAAGGGCTTTCGGGCTGGCTACAGCCCGATGATATTGTCAAGCTAACAATTGAAAATAACGAAACCGGAGAGATCATTCATTTGGACGGGCTCGCTGGGCCTCTACGATTCGGCTATAACCATCATGCTGAATACCATGTCTATTGCATGTCAGCTATGTACGCCTACGACGATTCTGATGTTGATAATCTTGACGCGCTGAGATCTGAGGTAATGCTCGATGTCAGTAAAGGCGACCTTGGAGACTACTGCTCTGTTGTTTTCGGAATGAATCAGTTTTTCTCCCGTTTGAATGAGACACTTAACGGTTTGGAGGGGGTTCGTGTGGGGCATGGCATTGTCGAGTACTACGACCCAGACTCATTCAGTGGCACCTTTAACGGGGATGAAGCGGTTTTTAGAAAGTCCAACTACTTCAGCCATCAAAAAGAATTTCGCATTTTTGCCTGGGATGGAACCGAGGGTGAAAATCCTCGAAGGCTCAACATAGGCGATCTTTCCGATATCGTCTTCAACTGCCATAAAACCGAGCTCAACACCCTTGTCTCCTTGGATTATTCGGCTCCCAGCGAGAAACCTTAAACCGAGCTGAAATACACTCCCCCCGCACAACCCTGCACCATGCACCCCCATGGACGCAGGCATAAACCCAACTACAGGCGACTTGACGGGCCAGCGTATCAATACGCTGGCAAACGCCGTCTACATCCGCCTTATGACCCCCCTCGCCACTTGGTGGAAAGATCCCACCTTGGGTTCCCGCCTGCACGAACTTCGACGTGAAAAAGACCGCCCTCGGGTGGGCATCCTTGCTCAGCAATACGCAAAGCAGGCACTCAAGCCTCTGCTCGATGACGGTCGCGCCAAGAAGATCACCATCTCCGCTGACCAGCCCCATAACGGCTGGCTCACGCTACAAATTGAAATTGTTGACGCCACCGGCAATCCGCAGGTGTTTCGCCAACCTTTAAGGGTGATTTGACATGGCCTATTCGTCCCCGCCGCTGGAGAGCATTCTTGCGAACATCTTGCGGGACATTCGCAACCTTCAGGCGGAAGCTGATATCGGCACGGACAGCGACAACTATGTCCGCTCAGCTGCGGTCGCGGCAGCTATTGAAGGCCTCTATCAAAAAATCGGCTGGGTGTTCCGGCAAATTTTTCCAGACACCGCTGATGAAGAGGAGCTAGTCCATGCAGCGACTATTCGTGGAGTGCCACGCAAACACCCGGTAGCGGCCACTGGCACTGCTTCGCTGAGCGGTGCACCTGATGTCGAGCTGCTGGTGGGGGCGGCACTGAAGCACATCGTCACGGGTGAGCAGTTTACCGCTCTGTCTAGTGCAACACTTGGCATTGATGGGACAGCTACTTTGGTTGTCAAAGCGCAGACAACAGGCAGCGCACTGAATCACCTAACAGGCGACCTCATCATCGTCAGTCCGCCCCTGGGCATGGATTCCGCCGCGACATTCATCGGTGAGACTGCTGGTGGAGAGGATCTGGAAAAGGTCGAATCGCTACTGGCTAGGCTGCTAGACATCATCCAGAACCCGCCAGCAGGTGGTGCCGTCTATGACTACGTTCGTTGGGCCAAGGAGGTCGATGGAGTAACTGATGTCTTGCCGTTGCCGAAGCGTCGCGGTGCTGGCACCGTAGATCTTGTCATCACCGCCAGCGGCGGCCTGCCCTCGGCCGAAGTGGTCGACAACTGCTTGGAACACATCCTGAGTCTCTGCTCGGTCATCGCTGATATTTGGGTCTACGTCCCAACCGTTCACATCGTCAACTCAACTGCATTGGTTGAGCTGGCGTCCGGCTACCTGCTTGCCGACGTTCAGATAGCCGCACAAAAGGCATATGACGCATTGCTTGGCACTCTTAAGCCTCTCGACATGCTCAAGCGCTCACAGATAGAGGCCATGATTAGCAACCTTGCAGGCGTCATCGACCGCTCGGTATCAACGCCTCCTGGAAATGTAAACGCCTCAGAAGATCCGGCGCTTGTTGGCTGGATCCGTCCCGGCACTATCACTTTGGGGTTGTTGGAATGAGCGGTCTCGGCAACCAGCTGAGGTTGTTGCTACCACCTGTCTCGTATGACGGATCGGCACCCAACCTTTCGGCTGCGATAGAGGCCGAAGCAAATGCCTTGAACCTTTCGGATGCTCAGGCGGATGAGGTCTATGGCGCAATATTCCCAGACTCAGGCCAAGCACTGAGTGACTGGGAGCGTGTCTTGGCACTGCCTGATCCGTGTTTGATCGGTGTCTCCCAGTCTGTGGGACAACGCGTACAAGCTGTTATCAGCAAGATGCAGGGGCGTGGTGGTCAGAGCAAGCCGTTCTTTATTGCACTGGCTAAGTCCCTTGGCTACGACATCACCATCACCACTTTCAGGCCTCCGCGCGCGGGCCTTGCTCGTGCTGGCGATCCTCTCTATGGCGGCGACTGGGCGTTTACGTGGCGTGTGAATGCGCCCGCCGTGACCGTCAGCTATGCGCGAGCAGGTATCGCTGGAGCGGGTGATCCATTAGCCGCGTGGGGCAATAAATCCCTTGAATGTCGACTCAGCCAAATGAAACCGGCTGAGTCGATCTTGCTATTTGGATACGGAGACAACTAATGCAAAAAATCGGGGACATCACCAATACGGCGAATGATGTCGGTGAGTACACAGATGGAAATCCGGGTGCGGGTGTCGAGCCAACTCTCATCAAGGCTCGCTGGCTTAACGTGATTCAGCGTGAACTGGCAGCAGTTGTTGAGGGCGCGGGTTTCGTGCTTGACCCTGGGCGCGATGACCAGGTGCTGCATGCGATACAGATTTTGGCCCGATTGGTCCCTGGTGCATACGCTCTGGACCAAGGGACAGCGAATGTGTATGCCGTCGACTTTACGCCGCCGATCACTGCGTTAACTGACGGCATGGTGGTCCGCTTCAAGGCCAAAACGGCTAACTCCGGTGACAGTACCTTCAATCCAAATGGCCTTGGCGCGAAACCACTCATGGGTGGTGCCCACAACAATTTGCTTGGTGGCGAAATTGCTGCCAATGGCGATGTGTGGGTTCAGTGGAACAGCTCGATAGGCGGGGGCTCATGGGTCATCATTGCCAGCAGTGGCGGGGCTTTGCAGATTGCTCCAGGGGTTGCCCTTGGCCATGCAGCATCACTTCTTCAAGTTCAGGCGGACTCCAGTCGATACGCCCTCGATACTGGCGCTGCCAATGTGTATGCCGTCGCCTATACCCCTGCTTTGATTACCCCAGTCGACGGAATGACGTTGAAGTTCAAGGCAAAGACGGCGAACTCAGGAGCCAGCACTTTCAGCCCCAACGGAACAGGAGCTAAACCCATTGTTGGCGCTGCACATTCACCACTTCAAGGTGGTGAGATTGCTGCGAACGGTGACGTTTGGGTCCAATACAACAGCTCTATTGGCACTGGATCGTGGGTATTGATTGACAGCACCGGGGGCGCCGTTCAAGTAGCGCCCGCAACTGCCAGCAATCACGCAGTCAGCCTTGGGCAGTTCGTTACGTCATTCGGATTGAGCGGTTACGTAAAATTTCCAAATGGTTTCATCATCCAATGGGGTCGAGTCACAACCACGGCCCAATTGATCGGGGCCACTTGGAACTTCCCAATGATCTTCCCGAATAGATGCGCTTTTTGGGGCGCGTTTACAAACAACTCGTCCTCACAAAGCTTCTACTCAAACGTAGGAGACCCGAGTGCATCCAATGCCGGGTGCATCGTTTCTTCGACCTTTAGCGGGTCCGCCGTCAACATTTGCTTTGCTTTCGGGTACTAAATCTCATGGGACAAAAACTCGCAGCCTTTAACACTAATCATGCATTTGTCGGCTACCACGACACACAGGACAGCCCGCCACCTAGCGGCAGGCGGGTGATTGAAATAAGTGATGAGCAGTGGCAAGAACTGATGGCTGAGCAGTCGATAGGCAGGGTCTTAACCGTTTCCGAAGGTGGCATGATACTCGTGTCTGATCCTCCGCTACCGACGGTTGAGGAAATCACAGCATCGAATGCCTACGTTCGCGATGGTCTACTCGACACGGCTACGCGTGCGATCAACCCTTTACAAGACGCGGTGGATACCCAGTCCGCAACGCCCGCCGAGGAGTCGCTACTGTTGAAGTGGAAGGTCTATCGGAGAGACGTCAACCGAGTCGACCTGACCCAGGTCGCTCCCGCTTGGCCTGAGCAACCCTAAGGTTCAGGAAGTCTTTCTTAGGCTGTGCCAAAGCTAGTGCAAGTACTGGTTTTGATTTTCATCTGAGACGGTGCCAAAAATCCCGCAAGGCGGTGCCAAATCCGGCGCGCGCTTACAGTGTACGAGCTAAGGACCAGGCCGGCCGGTAGGCCGCCTCGCGGTGCTGTGGCGGTATTCGCCCCCTCGTGAGGCCGAGCGCAGGTTCTGCGCAGTGGGCAACCCGGCAAGGATGCCGGGTTAGCCGCCCCCGGCCATGGATGGCCGATGGCGGCGGGCCCACGGAGCAGGACCGGAGCGAGGGCATGCCGAGCCTAGGCGAGGCACCGAACGAAAGGGGCAAGAGCCCTTTGGTTACTTTGGGGCTTTTCCAAAAGTGACCCGCTGTAAGAGCGGAACCCTAAGCAACCGTTACCGCAGCAATGGATATGTACTCGGTCAGCAACATCGAGGTCGGCTGTCAGGCCGCCATCGCTGGCAAGCCAGCTCCCACAGAAATCGGGTACGGCCGCAACATCGAGGTCGGCTGTCAGGCCGCCTCGCTTTTGATTTGGCTTTTGATTTTCTTGCCCCCTCGTGAGGCCGAGCGCAGGTTCTGCGCAGTGGGCAACCCGGCATGGATGCCGGGTTAGCCGCCCCCGGCCATGGATGGCCGATGGCGGCGGGCCCACGGAGCAGGACCGGAGCGAGGGCATGCCGAGCCTAGGCGAGGCACCGAACGAAAGCGGCAAGAGCGCTTGGTTACTTGGCGCTTTTCCAAGTGACCCGCTGTAAGAGCGGAACCCTAAGCAACCGTTACCGCAGCAATGGATATGTACTCGGTCAGCAACATCGAGATCGGCTGTCAGGCCGCCATCGCTGGCAAGCCAGCTCCCACAGAAATCGGGTACGGCCGCAACATCGAGGTCGGCTGTCAGGCCGCCTCGCTTTTGATTTGGCTTTTGATTTTCTTGCCCCCTCGTGAGGCCGAGCGCAGGTTCTGCGCAGTGGGCAACCCGGCATGGATGCCGGGTTAGCCGCCCCCGGCCATGGATGGCCGATGGCGGCGGGCCCACGGAGCAGGGCCGGAGCGAGGGCATGCCGAGCCTAGGCGAGGCACCGAACGAAAGGGGCAAGAGCGCTTGGTTACTTGGCGCTTTTCCAAGTGACCCGCTGTAAGAGCGGAACCCTAAGCAGCCGTAACCGCAGCAATGGATATGTACCCGGCCAGCAGCATCGAGGTCGGCTTCCAGGCCGTCATCGCTGGCAGGCCAGCTCCCACAGCAATTGGGTACGGCCGCAGCATCGAGGTTGGCTGTCAGGGCGTCATCGCTGGCAGGCCAGCTCCCACAGGAATCGGGTATGGCTGCAGCATCGAGGTCGACTGGATCAACCGACGCTAGCCGCATGTTTGCGCAAATACTTCGCCCGCTCCGACAAACGCCGCTGCCAGTCCGGCGCCAAACCATGGGTCACTGCCAACGCCAGCAAATCATCAATCACCGGTCGGTGCGACAACTGCACCTGCCAGAACTGGTCGATGGAAAACCGTTCAGTGTGCCGCTCCAAAAGTTCGATCCCATCCCCTTCTTCGAGATAGCCCGGCTGGAGGACCCGGTAGTACCAACCGGTGATGCGCTCTTTGGCGACAAACATCGACAGGTGCTCGGCATCAAAGCGGTGATTGATTTTCCAGCACGGGCTGCGGGGCTGGGACACCTGCAGAATGGCGCTGCCGACCTGGAACACGTCACCGATGTGCACGTTGAGTTCACTGAGCCCGACCGCCGAGATGTTTTCACCAAGGCTGCCCGCCTTCAACTCGGCGGCACTGTCGGGAAAGGCTTGAGCCAAACGCTCATAGTTTTGCGCGGCGTACTGGTGCACGGCCTTTTCCGGGCCGCCGTGCACACGTCTATCGCCATGCTGATCGCCGACTATGCCGTGCAGCGCTACACGCACGGGACTTGTATGACGCTGTTTGTAAATGCCGGTTTGCTGGCCTTCGGGGTGCAGCACTGCCAAACCTCCGGCGTAGACATGGTCAATTTTTGAAATCAGTTTCATGGTCGATCTACGCTCGTTTCATCTCGTTTCGAGCACTTTACTAATCTGCAGAAAAGCTCGTAAAGTGATCATTAGATATGTCCACAATCACTTTTCATGATAGGTGGTAACGAATATGGAAATGCGCCAACTGAAAATTTTCTGCGCCGTGGCCGAGCTGGGCAGCTTCACCGCCGCCGCCGTGCAGGTGAATACGGTGCAGTCCAACGTCACCATGCGCGTGAAAGAGCTGGAAGCGGAACTCAACCGCGAGCTGTTCATCCGCAAGAAATCCGGGGTGGTGCTGACATCGGCAGGCCAAACCTTCCTCGGTTACGCGCGAAGGATTTTGCAGCTGACCGAAGAGAGCCGCAGCGCGCTGATGGACACCGGCAGCCCGACCGGCCTGCTGCGCCTGGGCTCGATGGAGACCACCGCTGCCATCCGTTTGCCGCAGGTGCTGACCAAGTACCGCGAGCAGTTTCCCGAGGTGCAGTTATCGCTGTTGACCGGCACCACGGTTGAGCTGATCAAAGCGATTGAATCGCACCGGCTCGATGGCGCGTTTGTCGGCGGGTTTCATCAGAACTCGGCGTTAGCACAAGAAGAAGTGTTCAACGAAGAGCTGGTGCTGGTCAGCAGCAACCAATTTGAAACTTTACCTGCGCTGATCGAAAAAATGCCGCAGCAGACTGTGCTGGTGTTTCGCACCGGGTGTTTTTATCGCTCGACGTTGGAGAACTGGTTTTATCAGGTGGGGTTGGTGCCGAACCAGATCATGGAATTGGGCACGCTCGACGGCATTCTGTCGTGCGTTGCTGCGGGCATGGGCGTGACGTTGTTGCCCAAGGCCATCGCGGAAAATTGCAGCGTGCGCCACGCGATCCGCTGCCACACGTTGCCGTCGGAATTCGCCAATGTGTCCACGGTGTTCATTCGCCGCAACGACACGATGATCACGTCGGCGATGAGCGCCTTCATTGGCCTGGCACAACAGCAGATCGCCCGACCGGCAACGGCGTGATTCAAAACCTGCAGGAGTGAGCCTGCTCGCGATAGCGTTGACTCAGGCGACATTGATGTCGAATTTTACGCCGCCATCGCTAGCAGGCTAGCTCCCACAGGGGGGGGGGGTAATGTGCGGATTCTGGGCCAGCAAATAACCAGTGTGGGAGCTAGCCTGCTAGCGATAGGGTTGGATCAGGCAACGGGGATGCCGCCATCGCTAGCAGGCTCACGTCTACATTGGTTATTGCCAGCCGAGTGATCTCCTTTGTTCACTCAAGAACCGCCCGGTCGCGGCATAGTCGGTGAAGCCGGTCGCCGTCTCCGGCACCGGCAGCAACCCGCGCGCCAGTTCCGCCACGCGCTCTGCCGCTGGTACAACGCTGTGGATCTTGCCCACGCCCTGCCCCGCATACAGCGACAGTTTTTCGGCCATCCGCGGCTTGTCGATTGCCCGGGCGCCGCCGCCGATGAAGCGCAGCAGGTTCCATTTGTCCCGATTGGGAATCACCCGGTGCGGGGTGCCGTAGGTCCAGCCGAACGAATAACCGGTGCGGTATTCAGTGTCGTCGGTGGTCGCCTCGACGATCTTCTGTTTGTACAACGGATGGGCATTCGATTCATCGGTAGCGATGAACGCCGTGCCCACCACCACCCCGGATGCACCGAGGGACATCAGCGCCCGCACGTCATCGCGCTGGGTGATGCCGCCCGCCGCCAACACCGGCCGCCCCTGCGCAACCGCAAGGATTGAGGTCAACAACGGCATGATGCCAATCGTGCCGCGATTGAGATGGCCGCCACTCTCACTGCCTTGGGCGATGATGATGTCGGCGCCCTGGGCGATGGCAATGTTGGCCAACTCCACCGACCCCGCTTGCACCATCACGATGATCCCGGCGTCCTTGGCCCGTGGAATCATGTCGGCGGCATACTTCTCGGCATAGAACAGCGACAGCAGTTTGGGCTTCTCCTTGAGAATCACCTGAAACTGCGCTTCGAACACATCCGGGCCACCGAACTGCGGCACCAGGTTCACGCCGAAGGGTCGGTCGGTGAGTGCGCGGGTTTCCTGGATCCAGCGGCGTAAAGCCAAGGGCGGCAAGCGCAACCCGCCGATGACGCCCATGCCCCCGGCATTCGCCACCGCACCCACCAGTTGCGGCCCGGAAATGGCTGCCATCCCGCCGAGAAAAATCGGGTACTTCACACCGCAGAGCCGGGTAATGGCGTTACCGGCAAAATCAAGACTGTCCTGGTTCATGACTCACAGCTCCACATGTTTGCCCAGCATTCGCTTGAGCGTGTTGTTCTTCAGGAGGAAGTGATTTTTCACCGCGCCGAAGATGTGCAGCGCGAGCCCGGCAAGGAACGCCGAGGCACCGATGTTGAACAGCACATCGACCACGTGCTTCAAGGTTGGATTGGTCGGCAGGATGCTCGGAATCCAGAATCCACCGGGCAGCATCACCACCTCACCGGCGGCTGCGCGTGAAGCCCACACCGCTATTGGCAACAGCACCAATGCAAGGGCGAGCGACACCGCCACCGAGCGGCTGATGATCACTTCGATAGGATTGGGCGTACCGACGGGCAGCGGATGATAGGACGTGATCCGCGCCCAGAACCGATAGCTCGAAACGAGGAACAGCATCAGCCCCAGCAGGTTTTGTACCCGGCCAAGTTCCAGTTGTTGCGCCTCGCTGGAGGCTTGGCCGATCAACAGTTGCAGGCCGAAAATCGCCAGCAGTGAAAACGCCACGATCCAGTGCAGTGCGACGGTGATGGGTGAAAATCCAAGGCCATTGTCTCTAAGTTGCATGGCTGACTCCTTTTGCAGAGTGCGAAGGGCTTAGTGATTGACCGCCTGCGCGGCCCCGACTCCCGTCTGGGCACGGATCAACTGATCATCGAAACGTTCGCGTTCAAGCCTTGCTCCGTGACTGCGATCAGTGACCGAGCCCAGCCAGGTGAAAAAGAACGCCACGTTCATCGAGATGATCGCCGGGTAGTCATACGGGAAGATCGCATCGGTATTGCCCAGCACCTTGACCCACACCGCGGGCGAGAGAACGACCAGCCCCACCGCACTCACCAACCCGGCAATCCCGCCGATCAGCGCACCGCGGGTCGTCAGCCCTTTCCAGTACATCGAGAGCACCAGAATCGGGAAGTTGACCGACGCCGCCACACCAAAGGTCAGCGCCACGAGAAAGGCGATGTTCTGATCCTTGAACAAAATCCCCAGCACCACAGCGACGATCCCGATGCCCACCGAAGCGATACGCGACACCCGACGCTCATCGCGGGCATCGGCTTTGCCCTTGCGGACCACCATCACATACAGGTCATGGGAAATCGCCGACGTGCCGGCCATGGTCAGGCCGGACACCACCGCCAGAATGGTCGCGAACGCCACGGCGGAAATGAAGCCCAGCAGCAGGTCGCCGCCCACGGCTTTGGCCAGGTGCATCACCGGCATGTTGCCGCCGCCGATCAATTTACCCGCCAGATTCCCGCCCTCGTAGAAAGCCGGGTCCTGCCCGACGATGACAATCGCGGCCAACCCCAACACCGCCACGATCAGGTAGAAAAACCCGATGAAACCGGTGGCGACGAACACCGATTTACGCGCCTGTTTGGCGTCGGGCACGGTGAAGAAGCGCATGAGAATGTGCGGCAACCCCGCCGTGCCAAACACCAGCCCGAGTGCCAGCGAGATCAGCGAAAGCGGATCGGCCACCAGTTTGCTCGGCAGCAGAATCCGCTCGCCATCGCGGTGCGCGGCCACGGCTTTTTCGAACAACAGATCGAACGAAAAGCCGAACTTGCTCAACGCCAGAAACGCCAGCAACGTCCCGCCCAACAGCAACAACCCGGCCTTGATGATCTGCACCCACGTCGTCGCGACCATGCCGCCAAAGGTCACGTACACCGCCATCAACAGGCCCACGGCAATCACTGCATAGTTGTAAGGC
The DNA here is from genome assembly GCF_019145495.1 of Pseudomonas azerbaijanoccidentalis. Taxonomy (GTDB): domain Bacteria; phylum Pseudomonadota; class Gammaproteobacteria; order Pseudomonadales; family Pseudomonadaceae; genus Aquipseudomonas; species Aquipseudomonas azerbaijanoccidentalis. The sequence goes on from NZ_JAHSTU010000005.1 coordinate 354,214, forward strand.
AAGCCAAACAGCAGCTGAATCAACTGCCCTGCCCCCACCATCTGCACCACCAGATAGAAGCACACCACCGTCAATGAACCGAACGCGGTCATCGTGCGGATGCGGTTTTGATCGAGGCGAAATGATGCGATGTCGGAGATGGTGATGCGCCCCAGGTTGCGGATGCGCTCGGCGAACAAAAACAACAGCAACGGCCAGGCGACAAAGAAGCTGATCGAGTACAGCACGCCATCGAAGCCGTTGAAGAAGATCATGCTGGTGACCCCCAGCAACGCCGCCGCCGACATGTAGTCCCCGGCCAGTGCCAGACCGTTCTGGAAGCCGCTGATGCCGCCGCCCGCCGTGTAAAAATCGTCCATGGATTTGGTCTTGGACGCAGCCCAGTACGTGATGCCCAGGGTCGTTACGACGAAGACCAGGAACATGCTGATGGCGGTGATGTTGATCGGTTGTTTTTCGACGCTCTGTATGACGTCGCCGGCCATGGCGCGAGCCGCGAATGTGCTCAACAGAACAGGCAGGATGAAGTTCCGCAGGCGCTGTTTCATACGATCGCCCCCGCACGGATTTCTGCGGTCAGGTCATCGAATTCACCATTGGCGCGATGAATGTAGAGCCCGGTGAACAACCAGGCCCCGACAATGAACACCGCACCCAAAGGCCAACCGATGCTGATGATGCTGGTAGCGGATAGCTTCGTTGCCAATAGCTGAGGGGCGAAAGCGGCGACCAGGATGAAGGTGAAATACGGAACAAGGGTGGCGGCGGTCAGGCAGGTGACGAACCTTCGCTGCCGTGAGACCAAATCCTTGTACCGGGGGTGGTTACGGATTCTGGCTGACTCGGTTGCATGATTCACGTTGACTCCGTGTAGCAGTGGTTGCGTTATTGTTGTTCCACAGCCTCAGATTCAGACTCGATCCGCCACTGGCTGCGGTATCTGTGCCCCCTCAACCTATGCCCCGCACATGATCATGTAAAATGATCATTTATGATTCGATTGATCGTTTTTGGTGAATCCAACAACAACCTGATTTGCCTTTCAAGCGCTGCCAGCACTAATCTCTTCAAGGCTTTATCTTGTGACTTGGCTATTACTTTTTGAGATAGGTGACTTTGATGGATGTAGCGGATCTCAGGGTTGTAGACGCGGTGGCGCGCCACGGCAGCATGAACAAGGCTGCCAGCGAGCTGAACACTGTGCAGTCCAACGTTTCGGCGCGGATTCGCTCGCTGGAAGATGAGCTCGGGGTCGCGTTGTTTCAGCGCAGCGCCAAAGGTGTGCAGGTGACACCCGCTGGTCGGCGCATCCTGCCTTTCGCTGCGCGGTTATCGAAACTGCTGCTCGACGCCTCCAGTGCTGCCCGCGATGACGGCCACCCAAAAGGTGTGATGGAAATCGGCACGCTGGAAACCACCCTTGCCCTGCGTCTGCCCCAGTTGATCGCCCGGTTCGCCAAGGCTTACCCCGAGGTGCGCCCGGTGGTCCGCACTGGCACTACGTGCAGCCTGATCCAAGGCGTTATCGACTGTAAGCTGGAAGGTGCGTTTGTGGTCGGGCCGGTCAATCATCCGGAGCTGCACACGGAAATCGCCTTTCGCGAAGAATTGGTGTTGATCACCGCACCCTCAGTGCTGCACATGGACGACATCGCCCGTATCGACAACCTCAAAACCGTGGTGTTTCGCCTCGGCTGCTCCTATCGCCAACGCCTGGATACATTGCTGACAGACCTCGGTGTATTGGCTCCCGAACCGCTGGAGTTCGGCTCGATCGAAGCCATCATCGCCTGCGTTTCCGCCGGGGTTGGCATCACGCTGTTGCCCAAAGGCGTGATCGCCAACGCAGCGCGCGAGGGGCTGGTGGCCGTGCATGAATTGCCACCGGAGCTGGCCCACGTGGAGACCGTGTTCGTGCGCCGCAACGACGGTTATTATTCCAGTGCACTGGCGACGTTTTTGCAAAGCGTGCGCGAGGAAGGTGTCATCGCCCCGCTGTAACGGCCGGCACCGCATAGAACCGGGCTCTGACCCAGCCATTGACGGCGGCACACAGCACCAGTAGCACTGCGGTGACCAGAAACACATGATGCAAGCCGAAATGCGCACCGATCTGGCCTCCGATCAATGGCCCGATCACCTGCCCCGAGAATTGCGCCGATTGCAGATAACCGAGAATTTTGCCGGTGTTATGCTCCGCCACCGAATGACGGATCAGCTTGGCGATGGCCGGCAACAGCCCAGCAATGGTCATGCCCATCAGCCCGCGCAATACCGCCAGTTGCCACCATTGCGTGACGTACGCCTGCGGCACCATGACCAGGCCAGTCAACAGCAAACACCCAATAATCACGTTCCAGCTACCGACCCGGTCGGCCAATGCACCCAGTTTGGCGGCGGTCAGAATGCTGCCCAGCGCCGAACAGGCCATCACCACGCCGGCGATCCGCGCCTGGTCATCGAGCGCCACACCCAGGTCGCCAATGTAGACGGTGATGATCGGCTCAATGGACATATTGGCGAGCAGTACCATCATCGCCGTCACCAGCAGTGCGCCGATGATGGGCCAGCGAGAACGGTCAGCCGGCGACAGGGTGTGGTCGACCCGTCGAACGCCATCCGATTGCCGATGGAAGTCTTCACGAATGAGTACCATCGTCGTAATCGCCGCCAGCGCAATCATGGCGCCACCGACAAAAAAAGTGCCGCGGATACCGGCCCACTGCGGCAAGAATCCACCCACCAATGGCCCGATCAAGTTGCCGGACAAGGCGCCCGTCGAGAGCACACCCAAGGCCCAACCGGCCTTTTCCTTGGGCACCTGGGAGCCGATCATGACAATAGAGGCCGATGCATAGCCGCCGATAAGCCCGGCGATCAAGCGCAGCGCTACCAGGTCGGTGACGTCCCGCGCCAGCCCGATCAGCGACATCACGATGGCCATGCCGATGGCCGCCCGAACCAGCATCGGTTTGCGCCCGAAGCGGTCGGCCAACCGCCCCCAGAGCGGCGCGGTAATCGCCGTACCAAAAAACGTCGCGCCGAACGCCACGGCCGACCATTGCACCACATCGGCCTGGTTCGTCACGCCCAGTTGTTGCACGTACAGCGGCAGGAACGGCAGCAGCATGCTCAGGCTCACCAGCGTGGTGAACGAGCCAAACACGCACACAGCCAGGTTTCGACGCCAGTAAAAACGATTGCGCTCGGCATAATTCACTTCAGTCCATGCCCCGCAGCCGAACGCCGAACCACCGCCACCACATCGATCACAAACGCAAGCAACATGGCCGATGCACCGATGAGAAACAGCAGGCTGTAATTGCCGCCGCTGGAGGAAAACAGGAACGACAAACCATAGGCGGCGACTGCCTGGAACAGCGCAAATCCGACCGTTGCGGTTTGCCAGGCTGAGGTCTGTTGCGCAGGATGATGGGCGAGGATTTCATGCACCCGGCCCAGCACCAGCGGCACGGTGCCGGTGACGAACGCGCCGACGATCACACTGGACGCCATCAGCCAGACACTGCCTGGGCCGAATGCCGGCACGGCAACACAAATGGCTTCGATGATGAACGACACCCGCAAGGCGCGGCCGAAGCCGACTCGATCAGCCAGCAGCCCTGCGAGCAGCGGCCCGACGGTGGCGCCAAGGCCGAACAGCACCCAATATTGCGCCCCGATTTGCAGGCCCTGGCCCAAACCCCGTGCAACAAAATCCACCAGAAAAATCATGTGCGGCACCCAACCGGCAGCGTTGAGTGCGTACTCGACATACAGCGCCTTGAGGGTGCCGTTGGGTGGCGAGTGACGCGGATGTGGGGTGGCGGCCGTTGGCGCGTCGGCTGTCGGCCATCCCCACCAGGCCAACGCGGTCAGCAACAGGGAAATCAGGCCGAGACCGAGCCAGGTTTGTTCAAGCCCCTGCTGCAACAGCAGCGGTACCAGCGTTCCGGATGCGGCGATCCCGACACCCACGCCCATGAAAATCAATCCACCCACCAGCCCCCGGCGCGATGGCGAAACGTGCGCCAGAACCGTGGGCGCGGCCAGGACCATCAACGCCCCGCCGGCAATGCCCGACAAAAAACGCCAAGCGAAAAACCAGGCAAACGACACCGGCCAGGCACAGGCAAAGAACGCGATGCTCGCCAGCAGCATCATCGCGCGCAAAGTAACCCGGGTTGAAGTTTTCGCCGCCAGCGAACGGCCGAACATGGCGCCAGCCAAATACCCGGCAAGGTTTGCCGCACCGAGGTAAGCGGCCCTGGATGCATCGAACCAGTGCGCCCCGACAATCGCCGGCAGCAACGGCGTATAGGCAAAACGCGCCAGACCGATCCCTACAAGGCTTGCGGAAAAACCGGCTACGGTGCCCCGCCACGCGCTGGCAGGTTGTGGCGCGATGCCGGCAATCGTTGGCTTAACACTGTTCATCATCTGCCCTTCCGTTCTTCAGTCGGGCCGACTGTACGCGCGAGCAAGGTATCTCAATAAACGAATTAATCTGACAGCCCATATCTGAATTAAAGATATGCGACCCCCTTTAGGAGCGAGCCTGCTCGCGATTACGTCAACCCATTCAACGCTGAGGTGTTCTGACACGCCGCCATCGCGAGCAGGCTCACGCCTACAAAATTTCTAGAGGGCCTGTTAGTTACACGGTGTATCAACAGTAATTCCCCAATCACCGTATATCTTCACCAGGTGCCTTTTTAGAGTGTTCGATGCCCTGCGTTCTTTCACTCCACGAGCGAACCTATATGCCCGACCACTTGAATCAACTTGATGCCGCACTGGCGGCGTATCCACGGGCAGACCTGCTCGAAGGCCCGACACCGATCCAGAAACTCGCCCGCCTGAGCCGCTTGCCCGAACTCAATGGCTGCAACCTCTACGTCAAACGTGATGACCTTACCGGCCTCGGGGGTGGCGGCAACAAGCTGCGCAAACTGGAATTCCTGCTGGGTGAAGCCCTGGCGGAAAATGCTGACACGCTGGTGACATGGGGTGGTTTTCAATCCAACCATGCGCGCCTGACCGCCGCCGTCGCGGCGCGCCATGGCCTGGCGTGCGAACTGATCCTGACCCCGTCAGCCGTGCGCACCGACAATGATTTCTGCCACAACGGCAACGTCCTGCTCGACGGTCTGTTTGGCGCGAAGGTGCATCGGTTATCGCGTGGCGTGACACCGGATTCCTATGCCACTGAGTTGGTGGCGAAGCTCAAGCAACAGGGTAAAAAGCCTTTTGTCATGCCATTGGGTGGCTCCAGCCCCCGAGGCAGTCTGGGTTACGCCGCCTGCGCAGCCGAAATCCTCCACCAGGCTGATGCCCTTGACCTGCAGTTCGATCGGATCATCGTGCCCAACGGCAGTGCCGGCACCCACTCGGGATTGCTGGCCGGTATGACGCTTGCAGGTTGCGCAACGAAGATTGTCGGCTACTCGGTATTGGCCAGCGAAGAACAAGCCATGGCGACGACTCTGGAAAAAACCCGCCAGACCTTGCACCTGCTCGACTCCAACGCAACGCTGAACGAAGGCACGATCAACGTCGATGGCAGCGAACGCGGCGACGCCTACGGTGCGCCCACCGAAGCAATGCTTGAAGCGGTGCGCCTGCTGGCCTCCCATGAAGGTTTGCTCACCGATCCGGTTTACGGCGGCAAGGCATTCGCCGGGCTGCTGGCCGCCGTGCGCCGGGGCGACTACCCGGCCGGCAGTCATCTGCTGTTCGTCATGACCGGCGGCTTGCCCGGCCTGTTCGCCTACCGCAGTGCCTTCGATTGATCTGAATTTGAGTGGCCATAAAAAAACCTCTCCGGGCGATAACCCGCAGAGGTTTTAATGGCTTGCATCGATCGATCAGCTCTTGGCTTTGCTCATCTGAGTGAACAATTCGGTAGGGACTTTCTTGCCGTTGGAGGTGAACTGGTTGGTGCGGAACTTGTAGACCTCGCCTTCAGAGAGGAAACCGTCGTTGTTGGTGTCCATCGCCTTGAACTCTTCACCACCCTGCGGGGCAACGGTCAGCAGTTCGTTGAGCGAGACACGGCCGTCGTGGTCGGTGTCAGTACGGGCGAACGAAGCGTCGCCGCATTTGCCTTCACCACATTTACCTTCGCCGGCCTTGGTCACTTTGGCGCCGGTTTCACCTGCACCACACTTGCCTTCGCCGCATTTGCCTTCACTGGTTTTTTCCGCGGAGGCCAGTTGGTAGCCCTGAGGCAGCGCGTCGGCGGCGAAAGCGGTCGAAGCGAGGTTCATGCTGCCGGCCAGTGCAACAGCGATCAGGCCAATACGGGATTTGTTCGACATACGGGACATAGTGATTCTCCGGATACGGTGTGCGGCCAGGCCGCTAAGGTCATTGCCACTAAGGGCGATAAGCCGTGGTGCGAGGGCGTTTGCTTTCTCGCTAAGGCAGGGCTATTTGACTGCAACCGTGTATCCCGGATGTATCCGTTTCGAGGGGCATTTGTAAGCCAGTCTCCGCACAGCGTGTTGGGATACACAGCGATACATTTGCTGCGTTACCGCTTCACATCGAACTGCACCGAGCCACTATAGAGCTCCTTTCTTTTGCCCAATGGCCGGTACATCGGCGTCACTCCACCTATATAAGCCATTTGAACCGGGCGCCATATCGCGCCCGTTTTTATACGGTGGCCGATCTTGTTTCACATTTAAAACAAATCCATCGGTTCTTCACTTTCAGCGTTACCAAAAAAAGCACCGCGTACTCGCACATCAACGGGCATCGCACAATCGATGTGCAATTTCGTGCCATACAAGAAACCACGTTTCATATATGAAACATCATCAAGAGCGGAAATTATCTATAAGCCATTAATTTATAAAGATTTTTAAACATAAAATCGACTTGGCAAATCTCTGGCATTGTTCATGCAATAAACACCGTATCACCTATAAAACAGACCAGAGACCCTTCCCAATGGCTGTGAAAGAGATGTACGCCGTCGCCCCTCAATGGAACAAACTCGCTCCCAAGGAAGACCTGGAGCCCACTGAAATTGAATTTCGCAATGTCGGTAAATGTTTCCCGGCCAAGGGAAAGCCGGAAGCGCCGTTTGCCATTCGCGGGGTTAACTTCAAGATTCGCCGTGGTGAAGTGGTATCGATCATCGGCCCTTCCGGTTGCGGTAAGAGCACCATCCTAAACATGGGTTCCGGTCTCTATCGTCCTTCCGAGGGCGAAGTGTTCGTCGGTGGCGAAGCCGTCACCGGCCCGGTCCGTCAGGTCGCGTTCATGTTGCAAAAAGACCTGTTGATGCCGTGGCGCAGTATTCGTCGCAACGTTGAACTGGGCCTGGAAATACAAGGTGTGGCGGCCGCCAAGCGACAAGCTGTGGCCAAAGATCTGCTTGATCGTTGCCACCTTCAAGGCTTTGCCGACCATTACCCGTTCCAGCTGTCGGGAGGCATGCGTCAACGCGCGGCCCTGGCCCGCACGCTGGCAATCGACCCGCAGGTGCTGTTCCTCGACGAGCCGTTCTCGGCGCTGGATGCGCAGACCAAGATGATCCTGCAACAGGACATGGCGCGGATGCTGTTCGATGAAAAGAAAACTGCGCTGTTCATTACCCATGACCTGATCGAAGGCATCGCCATGTCGGACCGGCTGCTGGTCATGAGCGCCCGCCCTGGCACCATCATCGAAGAAATCAACATTGACCTGCCGTTCCGCGACAACCCGCTGGAACGCCGCAAGCTGCCAGAAATCGGCCCGCTGGTCGGCCGTCTGATGGAGTTGCTGCAGGTCAGCGAAGACACCGAACTGCATTGATCAACGCCCCTGCGGCCATCCATCGATTGAGGAGTACGCATGTTCAAGTCTCTGTTTCAACGTTTCAGCCAGGTCACCGGCATTGCGCTCGGCCTGGGCATGGCTTTCGCCGCTCAGGCGCAGTCGACCGATGTGACCTACCTGTTGCCGGCGCCACCGAACTCTCCGGCGTTCGCCCCGTGGATCATCGCTCAGCAAAAGGGCTACTACACCGCCCAGAACCTGAACATGACCTTCATTGCCGCCAAGGGCGGCGTAGATGTGGCGAAACAGATCGGCGCCGGTAACGCCATGCTCGGCGGTGCCATTGGCGATACCCCGATCGTGGTGCGGGCCAACGGGATTCCAGTGCGCGCCGTGGCGGTGCTGGGTGCCGGTGGTGTGACCATGATTGCCACCAATGCGGCGGAAAACATCAACTCCATCACCGACCTCAAGGGCAAGACCATGACGGTGATGTCCTACTCGGACACCACCTACTACGCCCTGCTCGCCTCGTTGCGCAAAGCCGGCCTGAGCAAGACCGATGTGAACATTCAAGCGGCCGGTCCCTCGGGCGTCTGGCAATTGTTCTCGGCCGACAAATCCCAAGCGATGGCCGGGGTGCCGGACTGGGTGGTCAACGCCGAAGAAGCCGGGGTGAAGATCAAGTTGATCCCGCAGGCACAGATTTTCGAAAGCATGGCCCAGGCGATTCTCGCCTCCGACGACGCCATCAAAAACCACCCGCAAATTGTCCGCGGCGTGGTCCAGGCCACCCTGCAAGGCATGAACGACATCATTGCCGATCCCAAGGCCGCAGCGGCCACATTCGCCAAGGCAGTCCCGGCCTATGCCGGCAAGGAAGCGCAATTGGAGAAGGTCTTCAAGCTGTATGTCGAGCATGTCTACGCCAACCAGGTGATACCGGGGCGCATCGATCCGGCGCGACTTGAAGCGGTGCGCCAGTTCTATGTCAGCGAAGGCATCGTTACCCAGGAGCCGAAGCTCGACGACCTGTACACCAACCAGTTCATCGACACCCAAACAGCCGCGCAATGACGGCCAGTGACAACAAGGTACCGACACGATGAAAAACCTCAATAACTCCATGCTCGGCAGCGTCGCCCTGCTGGTCCTGTTCCTGGTGCTCTGGCAATGGGGCCCGGGAATGCTCGGCATGCCCGAATTCGTCATGCCGCAACTCAGCCGCGTGACCCAGGAAAGCCTGGTGATGTGGCACACCGGCGGCCTGTTGCAACACACCCTGATTACCGCCTTCGAAATCATTGTCGGCTTTGGCCTGGGTGCCCTGCTCGGCGTGGTGATCGGTGTGTCGCTGGGACTCTCGCCCGCCGCCGAGGCCATGCTGTCGCCGTACATTCTGGCACTGCAGATCGCCCCGAAGGTCGCCTTTGCCCCGCTGTTCGTCATGTGGCTGGGCTACACGATTTATCCGAAGATTCTGATCGCCATCCTGATCGTGTTCTTCCCGGTGATGATCAACGTACTGTCGGCGATCCGTACGGTGGACCCGGACATGATCAACCTCGTGCGGACCATGAACGCCAGCCGCTGGCAGATCTTCCGCCTGGTGGAGTTCCCCTCGGCCATGGCCGCGCTGTTCTCCGGCCTGCGCATTGCTTCGACCCTGGCCGTCATCGGTGTCACCGTCGGTGAATTGGTCGGCGGCAATCAGGGCCTCGGCTTCCTGCTGGTCGATGCCGAAGGTCAGGGCAATACCGCGGGCGTGTTCGTGGCCATCGTCATGCTTACGCTGATCGGTGTGCTCGCTTACGGCGCGGTGGTCTGGGCCGAAAAACGTGTCCTGCACTACATGCCAAAAGCCATGCTGAGCACCCAATGATGACGACCTTCAATCGCTTGCTCGAAGGCCGTCGCGTGCTGGTCACCGGTGGCGCCCGCGGCTTGGGTTACGCCTTTGCCCAGGCCATCGGCCGGGCCGGTGCCCACGTGGTCATCGCCGACATTCTTGCCGAACGCGTGCAGCAATCGGCCGCCGAACTGGTGGCTGAAGGTCTGACCGTGCACGGCGTGACGGTCGACCTCGCCCAACCGGATTCCATTGCTGCCTGCATCGCTGAAACCACCCGTTTGCTCGGTGGGCTCGACGGTCTGGTGAATAACGCCTCGATCACCAATTCCGGCGGCAAGACCTGCGAAGAGCTGAGCCTGGACACTTGGGATCAGGTCATGCAGGTCAACGTGCGCGGCACCTGGTTGATGACCAAGGCCTGTCTGCCGGCACTGCGCGCCAGCGGGCATGGCGCCATCGTCAACCTGGCCTCCGACACCCCGCTGTGGGGCGCGCCGAACCTGCTGGCGTATGTCGCGAGCAAAGGCGCAATCATCGCCATGACCCGCAGCCTGGCCCGCGAACTGGGGACCGACAACATCACGGTCAATGCCATTGCGCCCGGCCTGGTACTGGTCGAGGCCACGGCCTATGTGCCTGAAGCCCGCCACCGTTTGTACAACGACCAACGGGCCATCCAACGCCCACAACTTCCCGAAGACGTCAGCGGTGCCGTGCTGTTTGCGCTGTCCGACCTCGCTCGCTTCATCACTGGACAAACCTTGCCGGTCAACGGCGGGTTCGTCATGCCTTGATACTGGAGATTGCCATGACCGACCTTTCTGCAAACCTGAATACACAGCACAACGCTCCGAAAAGCTGGGAGCAGCCAGCGGGCAGCGATCTCGCAGGCTGGATGCAAACCCGCATCGCCCGCTACGAAACCCGCAAGTACGACTGGAACGCCTTGAAATTCCAGGCCGATTACGACCCGAAATTCGGTCGTGCACAAATGCGCTACATCGGTACCGGTGGCACCGGCGTGACCTCGGACATGAACACCATCCCGTCGGAAAACTTCACGTTTTCCACCATGGTGATTCCGGCCGGTCACGAAGGCCCGCCGCACCTGCACACCGATGTTGAAGAAGTGTTCTTCGTGCTGCGCGGCAAACTCAAAGTGGTCATCGAGAAGGACGGCGAGCGTTTCGAAACCATCCTCACTGACCGCGACGTGATTTCCGTGCCGCCCGGCGTGTACCGCGAAGAAATCAACATCGGCGATGAAGATGCGCTGATGTGCGTGATGCTCGGTGCGAAAAAACCGCTGACCCCTACCTACCCGCCAGAACATCCTCTGGCCTCGATCAAGCGCGGATAAGCCCATGTCGTACGCCATCGATAATCGCGCTCCGTCGCTCACCGCCGACCTTCAGGCGCAACTGGCCCTGCACTTCCCGCAGCGCACGCTGGAGATCGCCGGTGCTCGCCAGGCCTTTCGCGAATGCGGAACCGGGCCTGCCATTGTGTTGTTGCACGGGATTGGCTCGGGCTCGGCATCGTGGTTAGAGGTGGCGCAGGAACTGGGCCGCCGTGCGCGGGTGATCGCCTGGGATGCGCCGGGCTACGGCGACTCCACGCCACTGCGCGCGTTGGCCCCCGATGCGTCGGATTATGCCGAGCGCCTGCTGCAGATGCTCGACGCACTGGGCATCCAGCGTTGCGTGCTGGTGGGGCATTCACTCGGCGCAATTACCGCCATTGCGTTCGCCAGCGGCGTGCATCAACAGCGCGTCAGCCGCCTGGTACTGATCAGCCCGGCGCAGGGCTACGGTCATCCATCGCGCGCCTTGCAGCGCCAGGAAGTACGTAGCAAGCGCCTGCGCTCCCTGGAGCAAATGGGCATTCAACACATGGCCGAACAGCGCAGCCCCTACATGCTCTCGCCCGCTGCCACCCCTCAGGCACAGGCTTGGGTGCAGTGGAACATGGCGCGCCTCAACCCCGACGGTTACCGCCAGGCCATTGAACTGCTGTGCGGCGAGGACCTGCTGCGCCATGCACCGCTGTCAATGCCGTGCGACGTGTATTGCGGCGAAGCCGACGGCATCACCGCGCCCGCAAGTTGCCAGACCCTGGCCAAGGCCCTGGGCGGTACTTTCGACCTTATCCAAGATGCCGGGCACGCCAGCCCCATCGAACAACCTTGTGTAGTCGCGGGCCGTCTGGCCCGCGCTATCGAAGAATCCCTGACAGGTGCATCGCTATGAACGATTCAGATCTGCTGAAGGACGCTCAGGACAAATACATCGTGCCAGGACTGGAGCGCGGCCTGCTGCTGTTGTGCGAATTCAGCCGGCGCAATCGCACGTTGACCGCGCCGGAACTGGCCCGACGCCTGTCGCTGCCGCGCTCGACGATCTTTCGCCTGCTGACGACGCTCGAAACCATGGGCTTCGTGACCCGCAGCGGCAACGAATACCGCCTCGGCATGTCGGTGCTGCGCCTGGGCTTCGAGTACCTCGCCTCACTGGAATTGACCGAACTCGGTCAACCGCTGCTGGCCCGTTTGTGCGACCGCCTCAACTACCCAAGCAATCTGGTGGTGCGCGACGGCCGTTCGATCGTCTACGTGGCCAAGGTTTCGCCACCGTCGGTGTTCTCCACTGCAGTGAATGTCGGCACTCGCCTGCCCGCCCACGCCACCGTCCTCGGGCGCATCCTGCTCGAAGACCTGTCGCTGGCCGAGTTGCGCGAACTGTACCCGGAAGATCACCTGGAACAGTTCTCACCCTGCACACCGAAGACCGTGATGGAACTGTTCGACATGGTGCAGGCCGACCGTCAGCGCGGATTTGTCAGCGGTGAAGGATTCTTCGAATCGGCGATCTCCACCGTCGCAGCGCCGGTGCGTGATCAATCCGGGCAGATCGTCGCTGCCCTGGGCGTGACCATTCCGACCACACAGATCGCTCACGTCAACTTCAACGAATTGCTCCTGCAAGTACGTCGCAGTGCCGACGAGCTGTCGCGGCTGCTCGATTACAACAGCGCGACTGGCCATGACGGCCACAACCGCGTAACGGCTCTGATGAGGGATTGAGATGAGTCTCTATCAACTGCAAGGCAGTACGGCGATTGTGACCGGTGGCTCTTCCGGCATCGGCCTGGCCTGTGTCGAGTTGTTGCTCGAAGCCGGCGCGGCCGTGGCCTTCTGCGGACGCGACGAAGATCGCCTGCGCAGCGCCGAAGAAAAACTGCGTCAACGCTTTCCCGAGGCGCGATTACTGGCGCACGTCTGCAACGTGCTCGATGCCGACTCGGTCAACGCCTTTTCCGCCGCCAGCCTTGCTGCATTGGGGCCAGCCAGCGTGCTGATCAACAATGCCGGGCAAGGCCGCGTATCGACCTTCGCCGACACTACCGACAGCGCCTGGACCGAAGAACTGAACCTGAAGTTTTTTTCGGTGATTAACCCGGTTCGCGCGTTCAAGGCACAGCTGCAAAACGAAGCGAACGCGGCCATTGTCTGCGTCAACTCGCTGCTGGCCAGCCAGCCAGAACCGCACATGGTCGCCACCTCGGCCGCTCGCGCCGGGGTGATGAACCTGGTGCGCTCGATGGCCACCGAATTTGCCGCCGAAGGCATTCGGGTCAACGGCATCCTCATTGGCCTGGTCGAGTCCGGGCAATGGCGCCGGCGTTTCGAAGCCCGTGAAGAACGGGATCTGGACTGGAGCCAATGGACCGCCCAGCTGGCTCGAAAAAAACACATTCCCTTGGGGCGCCTGGGCCTGCCGATTGAAGCGGCCCGCGCGATCCTGTTTCTGGCCTCGCCTTTGTCGGCTTACACCACGGGCAGCCATATCGATGTTTCTGGAGGCCTGTCCCGCCATGCGTAATGAAAATACTGTCACCGTTGGCGCTGCCATCACCGCGTTTCTCGAGCAATGTGACGTCAAGGCCGCGTTCGGTGTGATCTCGATCCACAACATGCCGATCCTCGATGCGTTCGCCGTACGCGGCAACATCCGTTTCGTCATGGCCCGCGGTGAAGCCGGCGCCACCAACATGGCCGATGCCTATGCCCGCACCACGGGTGGCCTGGGTGTGTGCCTGACGTCCACCGGCACCGCAGCCGGTAACGCCGCCGGGGCAATGGTCGAAGCGCTGACCGCTGGCACGCCGTTGCTGCACATCACCGGACAAATCGAAACGCCGTATCTGGACCAGGAATTCGCTTACATCCACGAAGCCCGCGACCAGCTGACCATGCTCAAGGCTGTGTCGAAGGCCGCGTTCCGCGTGCGCAGCGTCGAAACCGCGATCAGCACCCTGAAGCTGGCGGTGCAGACTGCGTTGACCGCGCCAACCGGGCCGGTGAGCGTTGAAATCCCGATCGACATCCAGTCGACGTTTATCCCGATGCCGACCGACCTGTCGCCGCTGCCGATTCCGGTGGCCGTGCCCGCACCGGAAGCGCTGGATCTGGTGGCCGAGCGACTGGCCTCGGCCACTCGCCCGCTGTTGTGGCTCGGCGGCGGTGCGCGGCACGCCGGCCCGCAAGTCAAACGCTTGCTGGACATGGGCGTCGGCGTGATCACCTCGACCCAGGGTCGCGGTGTCGTCAACGAAGACGACGAGCGCTGCCTCGGTGCATTTTCGCAAAACAAACTGGTCGAGCAGTTCCTGCAAAGTTGCGATGCCCTGCTGATCGCCGGTTCCCGCCTGCGCAGCAACGAGACGTTCAAGTACGCGCTGAAGTTGCCACGCAATACCCTGCGCATCGACGCCAACCCGGCCATCGAAGGTCGCAGCTACAACAGCGAACTGTTTATTTGCGGTGATTCGGCACTGGCGCTGGAAGGCCTGGCTGATCGTCTCGAAGGTCGCCTGCAGATCGACCCGACGTTCCTCGCCGAGCTCAAGCAAGTGCGCGATAAATCCCGTACGCAACTGGTCGCCGACCTCGGCCCGTACTCGGCCATGGTTGAACAGCTGCAAGCCCTGACCGGGCGCAACTTTTCCTGGGTGCGCGACGTGACGCTGTCCAACAGCATCTGGGGCAACCGCCTGCTGACCCTGTTCCACCCGCGTTCCGGCGTGCATGCATTGGGCGGCGGCATCGGTCAGGGGTTGTCGATGGGCATTGGCGCGGCCGTTGCGGCAGCGGAAACGGCTCCTGAGCGCAAAGTCTTCGCGCTGGCCGGTGACGGTGGGTTCATTCTCAACCTCGGCGAATTGGCGACGCTGGTGCAAGAGAACGCCAACGTGGTGATTCTGCTGATGAACGATCAACGCTACGGCGTTATCCGCAACATTCAGGACGCGGTGTACGGCAGTCGCCATTGCTACGTCGACCTGCACACGCCGGATTACTCCAAGCTGGCCGAGTCGCTGAACCTGCGCCATGGCCTGGTTACCGACCTCAAGGATTTCGGCAAGGTCGTCGACGGCGCGCTGGCGCAACCCGGCCCGTTCCTGCTGGAAGTCGACATGCTCGCCGTCGGCAGCTTCGCCACCCAGTTCGCCGGTCCGCCGAACAGCGAAACCAAAGCGCAAAAAGCCACGGCCTGAGGACTTCGCCATGTTGCATATCACCATGATCGGCTGCGGCGCCATTGGCGTCGGCGTGCTCGAACTGCTGGAGAAAGACCCGCAGCTGTGCGTCGACTACGTCATCGCCTCGACCGGCTCCGAAGAACTGGTGCGCCAACGCTTGGCCAGTTTCAAACAACCGCCGCAGGTACTGACGGCTCTCCCGGCCGACGCGCGCCCCGACCTGCTGGTCGAGTGCGCCGGCCATAAAGCCATCGAAGAACATGTGCTGCCGGCACTGGAGCGTGGCATTGCGTGTCTGATCGTCTCGGTCGGCGCGCTGTCCGAAGTCGGCCTGGTAGAACGCCTTGAGGCCGCTGCTGAACGCGGCAAGACCCGCATCGAATTGCTGCCCGGCGCCATCGGCGGCATCGATGCTTTGTCGGCGGCCAAGGTTGGCGGCCTGGACTCGGTCAAATACACCGGACGCAAACCGGCGCGGGCCTGGAAAAACACCCCGGCTGAACAGGCCTTTGACCTGGACAGCCTCACCGAAGCCACGGTGATTTTCCAGGGCAGTGCCCGCGAGGCGGCGCACCTCTACCCGAAAAACGCCAACGTCGCCGCAACTTTGTCACTGGCCGGGCTCGGCCTGGATCGCACCCACGTAACGCTGATCGCCGATCCGCAAAGCGAAGAGAACGTCCATCACTTCGAAGCCCGCGGTGCCTTTGGCGGTTTCGAACTGAGCCTGCGTGGCAAACCGCTGCTGGCCAACCCGAAGACCTCGGCGTTGACCGTCTACAGCGTCGTCCGCGCTTTGGGCAACCACGCCCATGCGATTTCGATTTAGGGGATTGCGATGACTTTCGAACAAACTTTACCCATCTGCATCGCCGGCGAATGGCGATTGGGCCGCGGTGATCGCTATGCCACGTGCTACCCCGCCACCGGCGAAACCGTTGCCTGGCTCAATGCGGCGAGCGTTGAAGACGTTGAAGAGGCCGTGCAAGGCGCCCATCAGGCGTTTTTGCACAGCGGCTGGGCGCAGCGCAAACCCCATGAACGGGCCAGCGTGCTGTATCGCATTGCCGAGTTGATCCGTGAGCGCAGCGAAGAACTCGCGCAATTGCAACGCCAGGACAATGGCAAGCCGATCAACGAAACCCGTGCTCTGGTGGCCAGTGCCGCCGGCACTTTCCAGTTCTTCGCGTCGGCTTGTGAAACCCTCGAAGAAACCATCACGCCGTCCCGTGGTGATTTCGTCAGCATGAGTGTTTACGAGCCGATGGGTGTGATCGCCGCGATTACACCGTGGAACTCGCCGATTGCCAGTGAAGCGCAGAAAGTCGCTCCGGCGCTGGCGGCCGGCAATGCCGTGGTCATCAAACCGGCGGAAATCACGCCATTGATGGCCTTGCAACTGGCGCGTATCTGCGAAGACGCAGGGTTGCCCAAAGGCCTGCTCAGCGTGCTACCGGGCAAAGGTTCGCTGCTTGGCGATGCACTGACCCGTCATCCGCTGGTCAAGCGTGTGTCGTTCACGGGTGGCACCAAGACCGGTAAACACATTGCCCACATCGCTGCCGACAAGATGATGCCAGTGTCACTGGAGTTGGGCGGCAAATCGCCGACCATCGTCCTTGATGACGCCGACCTCGACCATGCCGTGGCCGGCGTGTTGTACGGCATTTTCAGTTCTTCGGGCGAAGCCTGCATCGCCGGTTCACGGCTGTTCGTCGCTCGCGCGCTGTACGAACCGTTCATGGCGCGCCTGGTAGCCGCCGCGGCCGAGTTGCGCGTCGGCGATCCGGCGGACGAGCGGACGCAAATGGGCCCGCTGATCAGCGCCGCTCACCGCGAGTCAGTAGAACGCTATGTGGCGCTCGGGCTGGCCGAAGGCGGCCGTCTGCTGCTCGGTGGCACGCGCCCCACTGGCGGCGTTTACGACCAGGGTTACTACTACCCGCCGACCATCCTCGAAGGTTTGAACAACAGCCAGCAAGTGTGCCAGGAAGAAATATTTGGTCCGGTGCTGGTGGCCATGCCGTTTGACGACGAAGCGCAATTGCTCGAGCAGGCCAACGACAGCTTGTACGCCCTCGCCGCTGGCATCTGGACCGGCGATTACAAGCGCGCCTGGGCCCTGGGTCGAAAAATCCAGGCCGGTACGGTGTGGATCAACACCTACAAGCAGTTCTCGATTTCCACCCCGATCGGTGGCTGGCGCGACAGCGGCCTGGGCCGTGAAAAAGGCCGCCTGGGCATCCTGCAGTACATGGAACAGAAAAGCCTTTATTGGGGCATGAATGAACAGCCACTGGCCTGGGCCGGTGTGCAACGAGAGGTAGGGTTATGAGCGTTTTAGGCATTGATGAAGTCACCTACGGTGTCGAGGACCTGGAAACCAGCGCACGGTTTTTCAGTGACTGGGGCCTGAGCAAAGTCAGCGAACAACCTGACGAAGTGATCTTCGAAACCCTCAACGGCTGCCGCGTGGTGCTCGCCGACATCAACAAAGCCAGCCTGCCGCCGGCCATCGAGCCGGGCTCGACGGTGCGCGAAGTGGTGTGGGGCGTCGAAAGCGATGCCGACCTGAAACTTTACAGCGAACGAATCGCCAACGATCCGGGCTTCATCGAAGCCAACGGCCGTATCGGTTGCACTGACCCCAATGGCCTGGCGATCCGCCTGCAAGTGACCCGCAAGCGCGAACTGCAGATCGAATGCAGCGGCCATAACACCTGGCAAACCAAGGGCCGGATCAACAAGGCTGCGCCGATCTACGAACGCGCTACACCGATCGAGGTCGGGCATGTGGTGTTTTTCGTCAAGGACGTCAACGCCTGCGAAGCCTTCTATCACGAGCGGTTCGGCTTTCAGGCCTCGGATCGCTATCCGGATCGAGGTGCGTTCCTGCGCACCGCTGAAGAAGGCGGCCACCACGACCTGTTCATGCTGCAACTGCCCGCCCCTCGCGCCGGCCTGAATCACGTCGCTTTCACCGTGCGCGATGTTCACGAAGTATTCGGTGGCGGCATGCACATTTCCCGCAGCGGCTGGGCTACGGAAATCGGCCCCGGCCGCCATCCGGTGTCTTCGGCGTTCTTCTGGTACTTCAAGAACCCGGCCGGTGCGCTGGTCGAGTACTACGCCGACGAAGACCAACTGACCGGTGAATGGGAACCGCGCACCTTCGAACCCGGCCCGACCGTTTTCGCCGAATGGGCGATTGCCGGCGGCATCGATGGCAATACGCGCCGCCAGCAAAACGTCGAGGCGCCGCAAGGCAAGTTCCTGACTGACAAACCGAAGCCCTGAGCGGGCCACGAGCATGAGCGAATCATTGCTGGTGACCGTGCTGCTCAAGCACGACCAATCGAAGAACCTGGAAGACATTCAGCGACACATGAAACAGCAGGACTGGTGGGAGCGCTTTCCCCCGCAAGGCGTCGAAGTGGTGTCCTGGACCGTGGCCATGGGCCTGGGCCAGATCGTCACCCTGCGTTTGCCGCCAAGCCTGCTGCCGACCCTCAACGTCGAGCTCGAACGCTCGGCCTGGGGTGTGTTCAGCACCGAAGTGTTCCCGACTTATGACTTTATCCCCGTGCGCGAAACGATCCGCGAACGGGTACGCAACGGAGGTCAATGACATGAGCAATACCGAACCCTATCTGCAGCCCAATCAGGCCCGCAAGCGCCCCAACACCCAGTTCGAAGAGTTGCTGGGCGACTCCATCGAACGCGCCTTCGGCAATGGCGTGACCGAGTTGCCCGACCTGCTCGCGCACCTCAACCTGGCGGGTCCGCCCTGCCCGCTGACCACCGGCGAGTGGACGCCGGACGCCTATAAAACCCTGATGGCTCGACTGGGCGAATGACCCGCCAGAGGTAAATAAGAAATGAACATGAACACAACCGTTGATCCTGTAGAAAACCTCCTGGCAAATGGCTTGAAGAACCTCTGGTTCCCGGTCCTGCCGAGCGACCAACTGGGCGAGAAGCCGGTGTCGATCCGTCGACTGGGCTACAAGATTGCCCTGTGGCGTGACAATGACGGCAGCGTGCATGCCCTGGAAGACCACTGCCCGCATCGCGGCGCGCCGCTGTCCCAGGGCCCGGTATTGGGCGATCGTCTGCAATGCCCTTATCACGGCGTCGAAGTGCGTTGCGACGGCACTGTCACCAAAGTGCCCGGCAGCCCTGGTTGCAAACTCGAAGGCAGCCGCCCGACCCGGATGTTTCACACCCGTGAAGCCGCCGGCGCGATCTTTCTCTACAACGCTGCCGAACCGCACGTTGAAACGCCGCCGGAACTGGTGCTGCCCGAGCAGCTGACTTCCCCGCAGTGGAGCAGTTTCGTCTGCTACGCCGAGTGGAAAGGCGACTACCGCTACGTCATCGACAACGTCATGGACCCGATGCACGGCACCTACCTGCACAAGATGTCGCACTCCATGAGCGAAGGCGAAGCCACCGCCAAGTTCGTCACCCGCGACACCGAGAAAGGCTTCTTCTTCGAGAAGGAAGGCCAGCGAGGGGTGAACTTCGACTGGACCGAATTCATGGACGACAGCTGCCATTGGCTGCGCCTGGAAATCCCTTATCCGAAAACCGGTGGCCCGGGCGGCAACTTCACCATCATCGGCAGCTACACGCCAAGCAGCCCTTCCTTGTCGGCGGTGTTCCACTGGCGTTGCCGCCCGTTGACCGGCTGGCAACGCGATACCTGGCGGTTCCTCTACAAGAATCGTCTGGAAGCACGCCACTGGGCGGTGCTGGAACAGGACCGGACGCTGCTCGAATTCATGGAGCCGGACGCCAACCAACGGGAAAACCTCTACCAGCATGACCTCGGTGTGGTGCGTCTGCGCCGCTACCTGAAAAACGCAGCCAAGGCCCAACTGGAACTGATCGACGCGAAGCAATTGTCATGAATGCAGCGGTGCAACGTGTTCAGGCCGACTCGCTGAACGAGCCGGCCAGTAACAGCTGGTCGAATGCCTTGCTGATCGGCAATGAAGTGGTGATGTCCGGCATGACCGGTCATCCCGCCACGCGCCTGGCCGCTGAAACCGGAGCACCGCTCGACACCTATGCCCAGACCCTGGTGGTACTGGGCAAGGTTCGGGCGCTGGTCGAAGCGGCCGGTGGTCATGTCGGCAATATCTTCCGGCTCACCGTGTATGTCACCGCCATCGCCGACAAGGACGAAGTGGGCCGCGCCCGTCGCGACTTCTTCGCCGGTCAGGCGCTGTTCCCGACCTCCACGCTGGTCGAAGTGAGCGCGCTGGTGTTTCCTGAACTGCGGGTGGAGATCGAGGCCGGCGCGCGTCTCGATCTCGATTTGCGAACTGTCGAAAAGAGGTGACCGATGTCCCATTCCTCTCCAATCACCGCGCTCGTGCACACCCTGCGCTATGAAGCAGAAGGCATCATCAGTGTCGAACTGCGGCCTTATGGCGATACCGTGTTCGCGCCGTTCGAAGCCGGATCGCACATTGATCTGCATCTGCCCAACGGTCTGGTGCGCAGCTACTCATTGCTCAACTCGCCGAGCGATCAGGGTCGTTATGTGGTCGGCATCCTGCGCGATCGCAAAAGCCGTGGCGGTTCGGAATATGTGCACGGCCAATTGCGGGTCGGTATGCAATTGCCGATCTCGTCGCCGCGCAACAACTTCGAGCTCGACCTGAGTGCCAAACACAGCGTGCTGGTGGCCGGCGGTATCGGCATCACGCCGATTTACTGCATGTTCCGTCAATTGCTGGCATTGGGAAAATCCGCCGAACTGATCTACTGCGCCCGTTCTCGGCAGGAAGCGGCATTGGTGGAAGAACTCAGCGGCCTGAGTGCCAAGGTGGTTTACCACTTCAATGACGAAAAAGGCATGCCGCCGGACCTGAGCGCCTATCTGGCAGGCCAGCCCGACGACACACATTTTTATTGCTGCGGTCCGACGCCGATGCTCGATGCTTTCGAAAGCACCTGCGAAGGCCTCGGTTACCCTCATGCGCATATCGAACGATTCACCGCGGCTGAACTGCCACCGTCCGAAGACGCGCAAAGCAGTTACAGCGTCGAGCTGAAAAAGTCCGGCAAGACACTGTCGATCGAACCGGGTTTGAGTTTGCTCGATGTGTTGCTGGAGGCCGGGTGTGACATCGAGCACAGCTGCCGCGAAGGTGTGTGTGGTTCGTGCGAAACGCGGGTATTGGAGGGTGATGTCGACCACCGTGACGGTGTGCTGACCAAAGCCGAGCGTGCCGCGAACAAATCAATGATGGTGTGTGTATCCGGCTGCAAGAGTCGGCGGTTGGTACTCGACCTGTAACACTTTGCTCCACTTCATCTATTGAACAGGCCGACAACATTGTCGGCCTTTTTTTATGCGCGTGAAGTTAAGACGCACAGTTAACGTGCACTTTGGTTACCCCTGAAGGCTAGCGTTTCACGGGCAATACAAAAAAATCCGCTTCCCATATAAACAATTGTTTTCAATGGATTTATTTCAGAATAAAGGCACCACCAGCAGTTGGCATACTTTCTGCTCTTTCCCTGTCAGGTTCATAGGTCAGACACCGTATTGCCTATGAAACAGCCAATATAAAAACGCTCTCTACTTAGCAACATTTGAATGTTTTCAGCCATTGCCACTTTCAAGGCAAGCGCAGAAGTGTTGCCGGTCACTTTGTAGGGCTCAACATTGCAGGGGAAGTCAGCATGAAGAATTACGTGATAGGTCTGGGACTGATGTTGGGCAGTTGCATCAGTTTGGCGGGCGAACCCGGGCCTGCTGCGCCAGAGACACCGGCCAACGTGAAAAAGCCGTTCCCGCATATCGCCTGGCGTAGCGATGACGGCCAAAGCAGCCTGGACATCGGCGGCGCCTTGCGCACCAATTACCGCGACGAGCATTGGGACACCACCGAAAACAATGGCCGGTTTCTGTTCGACACCTTCCGTATCGATGTGCAAGCGACTTACAAGAACCTCTACAGCGATGTCGGCTACTGGTTTCAGGACGACGGCAAACGCTCCATCGATCGCGGCTTCGTTGGCTACCGCTTCAACAGCAACTCCAACCTGCAAGCAGGAGCACCGTTCAAACCGTTCGGGCTGGAACCTTACCCGCAATTCGGCTGGAGTTATCACCTGCCCTTCTTCATGGGTTACGGGGTCAGCGCGGGTACCGGTTTGAAGTACAGCTACAAGGACAAGGAGTGGGATCTGCAGCTGGGCTACTTCCCGCGCATGCTGCCTACCGACATCCGCTACTCGCCGGAAGTTGGCCGTTATGCCGACCTGAAGGACAACGCGATTCCTTTCACCCAGTCGCGCCAGGATAACGAGAAGCACAACCAGATAAACGCCCGCGTCGCGCGGACTTTCGTCAACGACGGCTGGAAAACCGAGATCGGCGCCTCGCTGGCCACCGCACAACTGTATAACGCCACGACCAAAGATGACGGCGATTACTGGGCCGGCGGCATCCACGCCATCATCAACGCCGGCCAGTGGACCGTCAGCACCCAAGGCATTCGTTACGAGTACGACCCGAAAAACCCGACCGGCGTCAGCGATGACTCGATACTCATGGGCAGCAACGGGCTGACACCCGCTTACCTGATTGCCGCCAAAGCCACGGTCGCTTCGTTGAACGTCAGCTACGACATCCCCACGCCAAAACTGGGACAGCTGAAGAAAATCAAGCTGTACAACGACTACAGCCGCATGATGAAAGACGAAAACGGTTGGGATGACTCGCAGATGTACACCGTGGGCGCGCAATTCCTGGCGATGCCGATCATGGCATGGGTCGACTTGACCTGGGCGAAGAACGCCAACCCCTACGGCGGAGCGGAAAATGGTACGGGGTTCACCAATACCAATTCAATCGGCAGCAATCAGTGGTACTACCGAACCAACGTCAATATCGGTTACTACTTTTGATTCACCGGTAAAGGTCCGGGTCGACGGTTGCCCTTTGCAAACGGCAACCATCGACCCACTGATCGAGCGTCAAGACGTTTTCAGGTTCACGCAATCACTGTCGCATACACCGATTTGTCCACATTTGCCCCGGACAGAATCACCCCAACGCTTTTCCCCTGCATGGCTTCACGCTCCTGCATCAGCGCTGCCAAGGCCGCCGCGCCGGCCCCTTCCGCGAGGTTATGGGTGTCGGTGTAGTACACGCGCATGGCCTCGGCGATTTGCTCGTCAGTGACCGAGACGATCCGCGATGCACCCTCTGCGTAGACGGCAAAGGCTTCCGGCACGGGTTTGCGCACCGCAAGGCCATCGGCAAAGGTGTTCGCCGTGGCGGTTTCGCGGATGTCTCGCGCATCGAACGATAACTGTGCCGCCGCTGCTTCAGTGGAAACCACACCCACCACGCGGGTGTTCAGGCCCAGCGCATCTCGGGCGGCGATTACCCCGCAAATGCCCGATCCACAACCGATCGGCACGTAGACGGTGTCCAGTGGCGGCGCCGCCTGGAACAGCTCCAGCGCATACGTGGCCACGCCTTTGACCAGCTCTGGATGGAACGGTGGAACCAGATACAGGCCATGGATTTGTGCCAGGCGTGCCGCCTCTTCGCGGGCCTCGTCGAAATCGCGGCCGTACTCCACCACTTCGCCGCCGAAGCCGCGCATGGCGTTGTTTTTCTCCACCGAGTTCCCTTGCGGCACGACGATCAAGGCGCGCAAACCTACCGCGGCGGCGGCCAGCGCCAGGCTCTGCCCGTGATTGCCACGGGTCGCGCTGACAATGCCCTTCACGTCCGGGTGTTCGCGCTTGAGCCAATGCATGAAGGTGATGCCACCGCGCACTTTGAACGCACCGGTCGGCGTGTGGTTTTCGTGCTTGACCCACACCGTGCAGCCCAGCCGCTCAGCCAGCAAGGGCCAAGGGTACTGGGCGGTCGCAGGCATGACCTGATAGACGCGCTGCGCCGCTTGTTCGATATCGTCACGAGTCAGTCTGTGCATGAGCAATTCCCCCAGAGGTTTTGCCCAGTCTAGACATGGCGACCCTCTGCCGGCTTTCAGAAAACTGACCTGACTTTTGTGCCCACTCTTGATTAGTATGGTTTTCATGAGCCATCGAACCCGCCCGCCATCACCACCGCCAGAACCGGTCCGCCGTGTCGAGGCCGGGCCGTGGGCGATCGAATTGCTTCCCGGCGCTGCCTATTCCGCCCGCTATGTCGCCAGCCAATCGGCGATCGGCTTTGCCTACGACAGCCAACGGGGCCTGCACGCGATCGGCAGCGACCGGGTTCTGCCCTTCGATGCCATACCCAACGGCCTGGCGTTTGTCCCTGCCGGGTGTGACGTACTGTCCGAATCCCCCAGGGGCGGTGAGTACCTGCGCGTCGTACGCACTGATGGCGTGGCGTTGGTTGGCGACCGTGCATTCAACAACCGCATCGACCCGCAAGCGACCCTTCTCGCCCTGCGAATCCGCAGCGCATTGTTGCAGGGTTCTGTGGAGGAAGACTGGGAAGCCTGGGCGTTCGCATTGGCAGAACGGACCACCGGCAATGAAACGGCCTCACCGCCAACCCACGGCTCGATAACCGGCAGCCGGATGCGCTTGCTCGATGAGTTCATCGACGCAGGCCTCGACGGCCCGCTCGGTGTGCCGGCCATGGCGCAGTTGCTGGGGTTGTCCGAAGGCTATTTCATGCGTGCCTTCAAAAACGCCACAGGCAAAAGCCCGCATAGCTATCTGATTGACCGCCGCCTGGCCAAGGCCCGCGCCTTGATGCAAGACTGCGCAGCCACACTGACGGAAATCGCCTACCGCTGCGGTTTCAACTCTCAGGCGCACATGGCGACCGTGTTCAAGCAACGCCTTGGCGTAAGTCCGGCGCAATTGCGCAAAAGTTCGCGGTTTGGTGAGTGTCCGAGGCTGGACACGCTCGGCATCGACTGCGAAAAACGCTCATGATGGGGCTTGATGCCCGAGCTCTTGGGCAAGGCCAATGAGAATGCCTTCAGGGCCGCGGATGTAGCAGAGCCGATACGCGTTTTCGTACTGGACCACTTCGCCGACCAATTGCGCACCGCGTTTGTGAAGCCTGCCGAGGGTGTCGTCGATGTCCTCGACAGTGAACATCACGCGCAGGTAACCGAGCGCGTTCACCGGAGCATTGCGATGGTCGGCGACCACAGGCGGCGCGAGAAAGCGGGAAATCTCCAACCGGCTATGACCGTCCGGTGTACGCATCATGGCAATCTCGACGCGCATGCCGCGCAACCCGGTGACGCCATCGGCCCAATCGCCTTCGATGGGCGCACGGCCTTCAAGCTCAAGGCCTAGTTCGGTGAAAAATTCAATGGCGGCTTCGAGGTCGTCTACCACGATGCCGACGTTGTCCATACGCTTGACTGTCATGATGTTTTAACCTCGCCGGACGATGCATCGGGAATCTCCGGGAACAATAATAGGCCGTGTGCACGCTTTCGTGATGCGAAACAGCAGGCAGGAAAAGGGCCTCATGTGATCAAGGCCAGACTTCCCTGCCCTGATGCTCAACCCTCCTTCAACGCGCCATCGAACGCGGGCGTCAGCCCCGACAGCTCCAGCTTGCGCACAAAGTCGCCGAGCCGTTGCTGCTTGTAGGCGTCGACGTCCAGGTCACGGTAATCGTAGAAGCCCTGGCCATCGCGCAAGCCATTGCGGCCGTTTTGCATGTTGTCGGCGATCACCTGTGGCGACTCGAAACGCGGTGCCAGCGCGCCACTCAGGTAGCGCGAGGCGTAGTAGAGAATGTCGCCCCCGCCCCAGTCGATGAACTCAAGCAGGCCCAGTACCGAGAAGCGCAAGCCAAAGCCGACGCGCACGGCGGTGTCGATGTCTTCGGCACTGGCTACGCCTTCTTCCACCATGCGTGCGGCTTCGTTCATTGCCAGGGCCTGGATGCGCGGCACGATGTAGCCGGCCACCGGATTGCACACCACCGGCACCTTGCCGATGCGTTTGAGCAATTGCAGCAGACGCTCGACCACTTGCGGGCAAGTGGCTTCGCTGCGGCTGACCTCCACCAGCGGCATCAGGTACGCGGGGTTGAGCCAGTGGGCGTTCACGAAGCGCTGCGGCTCGTCGACCATTTCGCTCAGTTCGGTCACCAGAAAGGTCGAGGTAGTCGACGCAATGATGGTCGACGCCGGGACATGCTCGCTGACCCAGGCGAAGGTTTCCTGCTTGACCGCGATGACTTCCGGCACGGCTTCGAACACCAGGTCACACCGGCGCAATGCCTCGGAGCCCAGGGATTTGCTTTGCAGGGTCAACCGCAACAGCGCGATCTCGGCCCGTTCCGGTTCAAGCATGCCCAGGCGTACCAGCATCTGCAATTCACTGCGAATGTTGTTGCGCACGCGCTCGAAGTAGCCGTGCCGTTCTTCCTCGGCGCGGTCCTTGATGTCGATGAGGGTCACCGGCAGGCCGGCATGGATGAACGCCAGGGCAATGCCCTCGCCCATCCGCCCGGCGCCGACCACGCTGACTTGAGGCAGCGCGGCGTTCATCAGTTGCAGCCCTGGGTCAGGAGTTCGGTCATCTGTGCCCGAGTCAGCGTGGCCAGGCCGAGGTTTTCCAGGGTGCGGCCTTCGGCGTAGAGATCACGCGCAGCCACCACCGAGGCAATGCTCAACAGACCTTGCGCCACCGGCGTCGGCACACCGGCCCAGCGACCGACAGACACCAGGAAGGACAGGCCCAGACGTGTATCTTCGAGCATGTAGCGATGTTTTTGCAGGTCGATGTCTTCGCGCCAGTCGCCGCTGTCGGTCAACTTGCCGTGGGCACCGCGACCGTACATCCATTCATCACCTTCGGTGGTGTTGTAGTGATCGGCCAACGGGAAGTGCGGCGCGCCGTAGGTCAGTGCTTCGCGCACGGCCATGCGCTCGGCATCGAGCTGGTTGGTCACGCGGCGGATCGACGGTTGGGTGCCTTCGTTGTGAATATCCCAGGCCTCGAAATGCTCCAGGGGACCGGCGTTCATCATGATCAGCGGCGGGTGAATGATGGGACCTGCGTTCATCAACGCACCGCTCAGGGCGTCTTCAATCGGCTCGACACTCGGGTAGGCCTCGCGCAAGACCGCGAAGGCGTGCTCGGACAGATTGCTCGGGAATACGCCGGTTGGCAGGCGGGTGGCGTAGCAACTGATCACCAGGTCGCTGGCGCCGTGTTTGCGCACCAGGTACGGCAGCGTGCCAGTTTCGGCGAAGGCAACCTTGCTTGGGTTGCCCGCATCGGCCATGGCCTTGGCGAATACGTAGCTGCCGAATGTGCCCGGCGGCAGGAACACCACTTGGCCATCGTGCAGGTGCGGTGCCACCTGTTTAGCCAGGTCTTCGTGAGAGGTCGACGGCAGCGGGATAATCACCAGTTGCGCGTCGCACAGGGCTTCGGCCAGATCGTCGGTGAGCGACAGCTTGTCGCCCTGCTTGCCGACGGACAACTGGCGAGTGCCTTGATAGTCCCTGATGGTCAAGGTGCCGATCGCCAGCAGTTCCTTGAGCGCTGCACCGTCGCGACGCCACAGGCGAGTCTGGTGTCCCTTTTCAGCCATTTCAACCGCCGCGGCATAACAGCCGTGTCCACCACCCAGCACTGTAATTTTCATGGAGCCACTCCTCTTGTTAGTGACTCGATGCTAGCGAGGCGTAACGCCACAGGCTTATCCGATTGCGCAACGGTGTTACGGATTGCGCAGAAGTCTCAGTGCTTGCGTCGTCGCAGGGTGTCCGAGGGCAGGCAGCCATAGCGTTGCCGGTAGGCGCTGGAAAAATGCCCGAAGCTGTTGATGCCGTGACGCAACAGGATATCGGTGACGGTTTCGCCGGCCTGGCCCTGTTTCAGCGATTCATGGATGACCGCCAGGCGCCGGTCGCGGATGTATTCGACCGGTGCTTGCTGGAGGAACTGATTGAAACCGTTCTGCAAGGTGCGCACCGAGACACCGCACAATTCGCTCAGGGTGGTCAGGCTGATCGGTTGGTCGAGGTGTTCCTCGATGTAGTCACGGGCCTTTTTCACGTGGTGCGGCAGCGGCGCGCGCGTGTCGGTCAACAGATCGGCCGAGTAGTTGTGCGGCAGCTGAGTCAGCAGCAATTGCATCAGGTATTCGGACAGTCCGCTGGCGAGACGCGAACCGTCCACGCCACTGCCGTACAGTCGGCAGATGTAGTCCAGGGTGTGATAGAGGCTGACGACACCGGCGCCCAAGTGGTCGACGCTGACATCAAAGATCACCGATTGCCGCAGGCTGCGACCGAGCAGGCGTTGCAGTTGCGTCTCCAGGGCATCACGGTCGACGCGCAGGATCAGGTTGCGGCACTCGCCATCGGTGACGATGCGGCTTTGCGCAAACGGTGAGGACACGCTCAGGTAGCCCGATTGCATCGCCGCACTGCGCCGCCCGTGGGCCACTTCGCAATGCCCCTGCAAGGTGATGCGAAACAGGTATTGGTCGGCAATGTCGCCGATGGTGATCTCCACCGGCGCGCCATAGCGCAGGTCGAGCAGCGCCGAGTCGCCGAAGAACACGCCATTGAGCCGGGTGTAGATCGGCTCGTCACGCAGCACATTGAAACTGTGCGGGCACAGATAATGGCTGACCTTGTCCTTGATCTCACGGTAATCGGTCGAGCTGAGCAGGCTGTGCCGCTCCAGCAGGTGTACGTCATTCAACATCAAGGCTTCTCCTGACCTGGAGCGTCAAGGCCCCGCTCCCGTGTAAAGGAGCGAGGCCCAGACGCCGATCATGGACTATGACCCATCAAGCGTGGGTCGGATATTCCCGAGCATAGCTTTCGCGGAAACGACGGCAACCGCGCCATAGCAGAAGCACGGTCAACACCGAGGCACCGGCGATCACCACCGACATCGAAGAGCCCACCGCCGCTGGCGTGCCGAAGTAACGGTCGGTCAACAACGCCACCAGAGTGGTACCCAACCCCAGTCCCAGCAGATTGCTGATCAGCAGAAACACGGCCGAGACCTGGGCGCGCACCTGATTCGGCGCGAGGATCTGCATGGCCGCCGTGGACGCTGGCATCGGGAACGAGGCGAAGAACATCGCCGGCACCAACAGCGTCACCGACAGCCACAGTTGATCGACTTGCGAGAACAGCACGGCCGGCACCGCCATACCGAGGGCACCGATGACGCCGGTGCGCATGGCGGCGTCCTGATGGCCTTTTTTGGCCAGGTAATCGGTGAGCCAGCCACCGAACAGCACGCCGGTGGTGTTCGCCACCAACAGCACGGTGCCGAGCATGTAGCCCGCCTCCATCGGCGACAGGCCGAACTTGCGGATGTACAGCGCCGGGCTCCAGCTCATCAGGCAGAACAGCGCCATGGCATAGAACGAAAAGCCAAGGTAATGGCAGGTGAAAGTGGCACGGTGGCGACCGAGGAAACGCAAGCCATCGCTCAGGGCAACCTTCTTCGCCTTGCCCTGCGCATCGACTTGCAGGCCTTTGCGCGCCGGATCACGCACGGTGAGCCAGATCAGCAGGCCGACCACGATTCCGGGCAGGCCGACAATGAAGAACGCCAGTTGCCAGGCTTTCATGGCGCCGAGAAAGGCCACCTCGATGGTGTTCATGTCCTTGAGCATGGCGATCACATAACCACCCACCAGGAAGGCCAGGCCACCGCCGACGAACGAGCCGATCGAGTAGATGCCCACGGCGCGACCGAGTTTTTCCTTGGGGAACATGTCGCTGAACATCGAGTAGGCCGAAGGCGACAGGGCCGCTTCACCGACGCCGACACCGATGCGCGCAAGGAACATGTGCAGGAAGTTTTTGCTCAGGCCGCAAGCGGCCGTCGCCAGGCTCCAGAACACCACGCCAACGGCGATGATTTTTGGCCGGGAGAAACGGTCGGCCAGGTAAGCGATGGGCATGCCCATGAACGCGTAGAACAGTGAAAATGCCAGCCCGTGCAGCAAACTGAACTGGGTGTCGCTGATCTGCAGGTCGGCTTTGATCGGCTCGATCATCAGCGCGAGGATCTGCCGATCCACAAATGAAAAGATGTAGGCGACCATGCACAGGCCCACCACGTACCACTCGTACAGGTAGGTTTTCTTCTTTTGCAGGACCGCTTCGTCGACCTGAATATTCACTGGATTTGCTCCTTTGGGAATCCGCTCATGCGCGCAGCGCGCCGGGTGACGGTGCACAGCACACCGACTGGGAAGTTGCGGGGCAGATGTAAAGGACAAGGGTTTGGAACATGGTCGGGCCTCTTATTGTTATGGGGTCGAACCCTGGGTGGACCGGGTTTACCAGAACTTCCAGGTGTAGGTGGTGGCGACACGGAATTCGTTGTAGTCGTAGCCGTACTTTTGTTTCACGTCGATGTTACGCACGTCCAGCCCAAGGCCTTGCAGCGCCCCGCTTTGCACCACGTAGCTGAGCCCCAGAAAGCGCTCGCTTTCCTGGTTGTCACTCAGGTTGCCGCCACGGTCCCAGTTGGTCCCCTTGATGTAGCGGGTGTAGAACTTCAGCCCCGGCATGCCCATCCCGGCAAAGTCATAGCTGTAGCGCGCGCCCCAGGACTTTTCATCCGGGCGCACAAACCCCAGCGACGACCAGTGCACCAGATAGGGTTGCGGGATGTAGCCGTTCATGGTCGGGAACACGCTGTCACCGAGCATGCGCTGGTAACTGACGCCAAACATATGAGCGCCCTTGAGCAAACTGAACAACGCACCGTAGGAACGGTTGTCGATCTCACCGTTCAGCGCATTGCCATCTTCCTTGTTATTGAAGTAGCGCAAGTCGGTCTTGAGTTTGTAGCCATTGCCCAGATCAGCCATGTGCATCAGGCCAAAATAGTGCTGCTTGTAAATATCGTGCAGTACGCCATAGAAGTAACTGGCTTGCAGGTTTTTGCTGATGTCGTAAGTCACGCCACCGAAGTCCAGGCCATCGCTGTCGAGATTATCGGTGGACCCGTATTTGTAGAGCTTTTCGTGGTTGGAAGACTCGCGTGTCACGGCCGACCAGAAACGCCCGCCGGTCATCGTCAGCCCATCGATCTCCTTGGACTCGACCACGGCGCCTTGGTAAATGGTATCCAACTGCCGACTGGTGTCATCGAACGCCACCGGCAATTGCGGGCGAAGATCGCCGACCTTCAACTCGGTCTTGCTGTAGCGCATCTTGAAGGTGGCGCCGGCGCGGCTGTAGTCATCGGCTGTTTGCTGGTCGCGGACGCTGTACGGCAGCGAGCCGTCGTTGCCCGAAGAGTCCAGGCGCACGGCGTATTGCGCATCGACGTCGAGGCCGATGGCCAAGGCTGTGTCGGTGTAACCGGAAGTGAATTGCGCATCGAAACCCTGAGACCAGCTGTGCACTTCAGAGTCCACGGCATTGGTATTGGTGTAGTTACGGTGCAAATAGAAATTACGCGTATCCACTTTGAAGTGACTGTCGTCAATCACATCGGCCTGTACCGCCAAGGGTGAACAGATCACCCCCAACACGCTGGCCATACCGAGCCCGCGGCAAGATTGCTTTACCTGTTGCATCTAACATCTCCACATCTGTATGTGCCTGGGCACTGTTTTTATAGGAGCAGATTTGAACTAAGGACAAAACACGCCGGCAGCCGAACACCGAGCCCTCTTGCGCGCAAAGCGGATTGCAGGAGGGAACCAAAGGCGGATGGGTTCGAGCATGGCCTGGCCTATTGTTGTTATGGGGTAAAGACCGGGCAGAGCCAATGGAGCTGCTCGCCAGGACGACACGCCTCTTGTCCATGCAAGGTAAGTCAGTAGGCGCCGCGCCGGTATTAAGACGAACAGCATCCATAAGGGGGAAATCTCCCGCCCGGCTAAAGGTTTCCCTTAGTCGATTCGGGAGAGAAACATCGTGCGCAGGACGCGCCGATGAAACAGGCAGGGGGTTAAAGCGAAGGGCTGGTGATGCTCAGGATAGGTTCTCCAGCAACGCCAGAGCCTCATCGAAATCGAAGCGCTCGGCGCGCTGGACAATCCGACGCAGTTGCTCGGCCAGCTCGGGCTCCAAGGTCAATCCTTGCAGTTCGTGCAGTGCCGTCAGCACTTGGGTATCACTCTCGACCAGCAGTTGCCGAATGCCGGCCAATCGCGCTTGCCAATCGCCATTGGCAGTTGAAGCGGGTACGGGATCAGCAGGCGGTAATGCCTCGGGTAGGCTGGCCAAGCCTTGCAGGACCGGCGCCAGACAGCGTTCGACCTCTGCCAGTCGCTCAGCCAGCAGCGGTTCCCCGGCATCGTCCAGGCAAGCCTGTTCCAGCGCGGTGGCCGCGTTCGCAAGTTCCATGGCACCGATATTGCCTGCCGTTCCGCGCAGGCTGTGGGCCAGGCGCGCCGCGGCTGAAGGGTCACTGTCAGCACGGAAGTCGAAGAAGTCTTGGCGAAAGGCCTGCTGGCTGTCTCGGAACTTGCGCAAGAGGCGTATGTAGAGCTCGACCTTGCCCATGCAGGTGGCCAGACCGGCTGTTGAGTCAATGCCCGGAAGGCTGGCAGGCAAGCCTACAGCTATCGGCAAATCAACGGCTTCATGCACCTTGCGGCCGGGCCGGGGACGGATCCATTTGGCTAGCGTTGTGAACATCCCTTCGACATTCAAGGGTTTGGAGATGTGATCGGTCATGCCGCACTCAAGCGCCCGCTCGCGATCCCCCGCCATGGCGTTGGCCGTCATCGCGATGATCGGCAGATCCGCCCAACGCGGTTGTTGGCGAATCAGGCGGGTGGCGGTGTAGCCGTCCATCACCGGCATCTGGCAGTCCATCAACACACCGTCGAAATCGCCGTCGCGCGCCAGTTGATCAAGGGCCTCCTCGCCATGAACAGCCAGGCACAACTCTACGCCAGCACTCTCCAGCAGTTCGCTGGCCAACTCTCGATTCAACTCATTGTCTTCCACCAGCAGCAGGCGCGCGCCACGCAGACTGGCCATGGCACTGTTGCTCTGGCCGGTTCGCTCGCTGAAGCGGGTGTCTGCCTGGGGCGCCTTGCCGAGCACGGTGCCAAGGGCTTCGAGCAAGGTCGACGAGGTGACCGGCTTGGTCAGCGTCACCGGCAGTTGCAAACCGTACCGGCGAGCCTCCTCGTGCGCCTCCTCGCGACCGAAAGCGGTCACCATGATCACCGACGGTATGCGCTCCAGGTTGGCGGCATGCATGTGCCGCACCGTTTGCACACCGTCCATGCCCGGCATGCGCCAATCCATCAGCACCAGGTCATAGGGCAAGGCCTTGCCCTCGGCTTCTACCAGCATCGCCAGCGCGACACGCCCGCTGTGCGCCACATCCACTTCTATCCCGAAACTGCGCGCCATGCTGGAGAGAATCTCCCGAGCACTGGCATTGTCGTCCACCACCAACACGCGAACGCCCAACAGTTCATCGGCGGTAAACATCCTTCGCGACTGAACCTCGCGCTGCACGCCGAAACGCACATCGAAATGAAAAGTGGACCCTTGCCCCGGTTCACTTTCCACCCAGATCGATCCGCCCATCAGTTCCACCAGGTGCCGGGAGATGGCCAGGCCCAGCCCCGTACCGCCGTATTTGCGAGTCGTGGAGCTATCCGCCTGGCTGAACGGCTGGAACAGTCGGGCGCACTGTTCGGTGTTCATGCCGATGCCGCTGTCACGCACCCAGAAATGCAATATGGCCTGGTCTTCATTGCCCACGCGCTGCTCGACGCCCACGACGATCTCCCCTTGCTCGGTGAACTTCGCCGCGTTGTTGCCCAGGTTGATCAGCACCTGGCCCAGGCGCAGTGGATCGCCGACCAGCGCCGTGGGCAACCCTGGCTGCGTGCTGAACAACAGCTCCAGGCCTTTGTCTTCGGTTTTCAGGCCGATCATGTTGGCGAAGTTGTCGAGCACATCCTCAAGGTGGAAGCCGACCTGTTCCAGTTGCATCTTGCCGGCTTCGATTTTGGAAAAGTCGAGGATGTCGTTGATGATCCCCAGCAGGTTCTCCGCCGAGCGATGGACCTTCTCGATGTAGTTGCGCTGGCGGTTGTCGAGTGCCGTGCGCAGGGCCAGGTGGCTCATGCCGATGATCGCGTTCATCGGCGTGCGGATCTCGTGACTCATGTTGGCCAGGAAATCGCTCTTGGCGCGGGTCGCTTCCTCTGCCGTTTCGCGTGCGCGTTGAACCTCGACCTCGGCGGCCTTGCGGTCGGTGATGTCGAAGTACCAATCGGCACCAATCCCCCGCTCGCCTAATGTCAGGGTCATCGCCGAAACCAGTACGTCGAAGCGTTCGCCTTCAGTGCGCTGCAGGGTCGCTTCGAAGTTCAGCACATCGCCTTGCAGGGCAGCGTCGGCGAAGCGCTGGTAGGCCTGTTGATCGACCCAGAAGCGGCTCGCCCCCGTGCCGTCGAGACGAGCCAAAGGCGTCGCGAACAGGCTTTCAAATTGTGGGTTGCAGTACGTCGGACGGCCATCCATGTCGCGGATCAACATGGCAACGGGGCTGCTGTCGAGTACTGCGCGCAACTGCGTTTCGCTGGTCTTGAGCGCCGCTTGCAGCTGACGACGTTCACTGACGTCACGCACAGAGGCGCACACGCAGATACCACCCTCGCCTTCCAGGCTCGGCAGGCGTGACAGACTGATTTCAGCCGAGAACAGACTGCCGTCCTTGCGCACGCCGTGCAGGTCGTCGAGGTTGGCGCCCATTTGCCGAGTGGTGCCATGGGCCAGGAAACCATTGCGTTGTTCAACGTGGTGACCCCGATAAGCCGTCGGTACCAAGCGTTCGATGGCTTCGCCAATCAACTCACCGGCGGCGTAGCCGAACAACTGATCCAATTGCCGATTGGTGCGCAGGATGATGCCTTGGGCATCAACGACCAGCATGCCGTCAGGCGCTGCTTCGATGATCCCGCGGTACCACGCTTCGGTCGCGCGCAATGCCGCTTGCCGGGCTTCAAGTTCCTGCGCCTGCTGTTCCAGCTGCAACGCCTGCTCGGCCATTTCGTCGGCCTGGCGACGGGTTTCCGCCAACAACGACTTGACCGCCTGATTGCGCTCCAGGATAGCCATGGCCGCCGCCAGGCGCGGTGTGGCTTCCTGCAACAGCAGGGATTCGCGTTCGCCCAACGGTTGCAGACTCGCCAGCTCAAGCACGCCGAGCAGCCGCTCGCCATGCACAATGGGCTGCAACAACAGGCAAGTGGCGGGGATCTCACCGAGCGGCGAGCGCAAACGCCAGTACGGCTCCGGCAACCCTTGAAGCTGACGCGGCTGGCGGTCCACCGCGCATTGCCCCAACAGGCCGTCGCCGAAATTGACTTGCGCCTCCGGCCCTCGCTCCGGGTCGGTGGCATAGCGGCCCATCAACCGTAATTGGCGAGTGTCTTCGTTGGCGCTGTACAGCACGCCCTGGCAGATACCCTGCACGCTTGCCATATGCCGCAGGAACACCTGAGCCAGCTCGGTGGACGTTTCTGCCTGTTGCAGGTCGACCTGTAGCTGCGAAGTGTGCGCCTTGATCCAGCGCTGGCGTTCAAGCTGACGCGATTCGGTCTGCAATTGGGCGATGGCGCGCGCCAGATCGCCCGTCTCGTTGTTCATGTCAGTGTGGGGAATCACCCGATCAAGCTCACCCGCGGCCAACTGATCCACGGCTACCCGCACCCGGTTCAGCGGATTGCGAATCGACTGACTGACCAACCAGGACAACAGCAGCGCCAACGACAAGCCGCCCAACAACAGGATGTAGGTCCACGTGGTACTGCGCTCGGCAAAGTCGGCAATCTCTTTGGCGGTATCGCGAATGGAGGCTTCCTTGATCTGGGCGACCGCATACAACAGCGCATCGGCCTGCTGATCCAGATGCTGGAACTCGCCGCTGTTGAGCAGTAGCAGCGCCTGGCCCTGACGGCCCTGATCAATCAACTGAAAAGCCTGTTCGCCATCCCGTTGCAGCTGCTGCAAGATCCCGTCGAGTTCGGCCAGGCGCGCCAGGTTCTCGGGGCGACGCAGGGTTGCTTTGGCTTCGGCAAGTGAAAGGCGCAGGCGCTCTTGGGAGTCGCGCAATTTCTGCAGTGATTCGATGCGGATCTCTGCACTGTTGGTGCCGACCGCACGCTGCATTGCCTGAACCAGGTGCGGCAGTTGCACCCGCGCCTCATGCAGATGCTCCATGCCGACCAGTTCCTGAAGATAGAGATTCTGCATCTCATGTTTCAGCGACTGCTGGGTACGCAAGCTTTGCAGGCCGAGCACCAGCACCAGCAGCGACAGCGCAGAAAAGCCGAGGATCAGTTTGTGACGAAGTGCAAGACGCTCAAGCAGGGTGCGCAATCTGATCATGGCTCAAACCCGAATGAAAACACCGATCCCACTATTACTGGGCAACCCGTTTGCTGGCCAAGTCCTGGTCGCTGTCGACGAAGCGTTCGGCGATCGCATGGAACTGCTCATTGTTCGCCAGGAACGCATCGCAGATGTCCGGATCGAAGTGCGTCCCTCGGCCCTGGCGGATGATCTCCACGGCCTGGGCGTGGGGCATTCCCGGTTTGTAGACCCGCCGACAAATCAACGCGTCATAGACATCGGCCACCGCCATCAACCTCGCGCTGATGGGAATGTCGTCACCGGCCAGCCCCTGCGGATAGCCGCTGCCGTCCCATTTTTCCTGGTGACTGTAGGCGATTTCCTTGGCCAGGCTGAGGAAGTCGACGCGCATGCCCAGACGATCCTCGGCTTGCTGAATGGCGTCACGCCCCAGTGTGGTGTGGGATTTCATGATTTCGAATTCCTCCTCGGTAAAACGCCCCGGCTTGAGGAGGATATGGTCGGGAATGCCGATCTTGCCGATGTCGTGCAGCGGTGCCGACTTGAACAGCACCTGAATGATCTCGTCGCTGAGAAAATGGCTGAAACGCGGGTGGTCCTGCATCAGCCCCGCCAGCACCTTGATGTAATGCTGGGTACGGCGGATATGGTTACCCGTCTCGTTGTCGCGGGTTTCCGCCAGTGACGCCATGGCCTGGATGGTCACATCCTGGATGGCGGTCACCTCCCGGGTCCGGCGCTGTACTTCTTGCTCCAGGTATTCGTTCTGATCCCGCAGGAAATCGGCCGCAGCCTTGATCTTCAGTTGGGTACTGACCCGGGCCAGCAGCAAGGGTGGCCTGATCGGCTTGGCGATGTAATCGACGGCACCCAGTTCCAGGCCGAGAATTTCGTCTTCGGTCGCGGTCATGGCAGTCAGGAAGATGATCGGGATGTCACGGGTTCGCGGGTCGCGCTTGAGCTGGGCCGCCACTTCGTGACCGGATAGGCCGGGCATCATCACGTCCAGCAGAATCAGGTCCGGCAACGTATCGCCTTGCAACACCCGCAAGGCCTTCTCGCCACTGTTGGCCGCTTTGACCCGGTAGAGGTCCTTGAGCAAGTCGGTCATCAGCATCAGATTGTCGGGTATGTCATCCACCACCAGTATGACCGGCGGACTGTATTGACTCTGTTCGGCGCTCATGTCGGCTCCCCTGCCCAGCGTTATCGTCCCCGGAGATCGCAATTCCGGCGCTGAGGAGCTTAGTTGCAGTTTTCAGGTTGCGGGGGCTGCTCGCGCTTTTTTCTCAAGGTGATCGCATCGGGTAAATGCCCTGTTTCCGGGTGCCGCCGAACCGTTGCTCAACGCGCTCAACGGCAAGGTGACCAACGACGGCCCCATTTGGCGAAACCCGATCAACCGCGGCCCCGTAGCAGCTGTCGAGCGCAGCGAGGCTGCGCAGCAGACGCAATCCCATTGCATCGCGAAAACCACGAGGACTGCGTCCCCGAACGCAGGCTTCGCCAGCTGCTACAGGATCACGCCACCCCCGTAGCAGCTGTCGAGCGCAGCGAGGCTGCGTTCGGCTGCGCAGCAGACGCCAGCGCCACACGCGTTTTTACTTGGACAAAGCCGTCACATTGGCCCGCGCCGCGTGCAGCTTTTTGTAGCTGTCGATCAGGCGCTGGTGACGGTCGAGCCCTTCGAGCTTCATGCTGGTCGGCGTCAACCCGTAGAAACGCACGCTGCTTTCCACCGAACCGATCGCGGCGTCCATCCGCTCGTTGCCGAACATCCGGCGGAAGTTGGCTTCGTAGTCTTCCAGCTCCAGGTCTTCGTCCAGCTTCATTTCCAGCACTGCGTTGACGGCCTGATAGAACAAGCCGCGCTCGACCGTGTTGTCGTTGTATTGCAGGAACATTTCCACCGCTTCTTTCGCCTCTTCATACTTTTGCAGGGCGAGATAAATCAGCAGCTTCAACTCCAGGATGGTCAACTGACCCCACGCGGTGTTGTCGTCAAACTCGATGCCGATCAGCGTGGTGATGTCGGTGTAGTCATCCAGCTCGCTGTCTTCCAGACGCTTGACCAGCGCCTTCAAGCCAGCCTTGTCGAGGCTGTGCAGGTTCAGAATGTCGGCACGGAAGAACAACGCTTTGTTGGTGTTATCCCAAATCAGGTCGTCGTGCGGATAAATTTCCGAATAGTCCGGCACCAGAATGCGACAGGCCGTGGCACCGATGTGCTCATACACCGCCATGTACACTTCTTTGCCCATGCTTTCGAGAATGCCGAACAGGGTGGCGGCCTCTTCGGCGTTGGAGTTTTCACCCTGGCCGGAGAAGTCCCACTCGACGAACTCGTAATCCGATTTGGCACTGAAGAAGCGCCAGGACACCACGCCGCTGGAGTCGATGAAGTGCTCGACAAAGTTGTTCGGCTCAGTCACCGCATGGCCTTCAAACGTCGGCTGAGGCAGGTCGTTCAAACCTTCGAAACTGCGGCCCTGAAGCAATTCCGTCAGGCTGCGTTCCAGCGCCACTTCCAGGCTCGGGTGTGCGCCAAACGAAGCGAACACGCCACCGGTACGCGGGTTCATCAAGGTCACGCACATCACCGGGAATTCGCCGCCCAGCGAGGCATCCTTCACCAGCACCGGGAAGCCCTGCTCCTCCAGTGCCTGAATACCGGCCAGAATGCCCGGGTACTTAGCCAACACCTCGGCTGGTACATCCGGCAAGGCAAACTCGCCTTCGATGATTTCGCGTTTGACCGCGCGTTCGAAGATTTCCGACAGGCACTGCACCTGTGCTTCGGCCAGCGTGTTGCCGGCGCTCATGCCGTTGCTCAGGAACAGGTTTTCGATCAGGTTGGACGGGAAATACACCACCTCACCGTCCGACTGGCGCACATACGGCAGCGAACAGATGCCGCGCTCTTCATTGCCCGAGTTGGTGTCGTACAGATGCGAGCCGCGCAACTCGCCATCGCGGTTGTAAATCTTCAGGCAATAGGCATCGAGAATTTCGCTCGGCAGCTCGTCTTTGGGGCCAGGCTGGAACCAGCGCTCGTCCGGGTAGTGCACGAACGCCGCGTTGGCGAGATCCTCACCCCAGAACTGATCGTTGTAGAAGAAGTTACAGTTCAACCGCTCGATAAACTCGCCCAACGCCGACGCCAGTGCGCCTTCTTTGGTCGCACCCTTGCCATTGGTGAAACACATCGGCGAGTGCGCATCGCGGATGTGCAGCGACCAGACATTGGGAACGATGTTGCGCCACGAAGCGATTTCGATCTTCATGCCCAGACCGGCCAGAATGCCCGACATGTTGGCGATGGTTTGCTCCAGC
This sequence comes from Pseudomonas azerbaijanoccidentalis, assembly GCF_019145495.1. GTDB lineage: Bacteria > Pseudomonadota > Gammaproteobacteria > Pseudomonadales > Pseudomonadaceae > Aquipseudomonas > Aquipseudomonas azerbaijanoccidentalis. Next base: position 394,036 of record NZ_JAHSTU010000005.1, read on the forward strand.
GGCAGGTCCTTGCCGGCGATGTAGGTGCCCGACTCGGACAGTGAAGCAGGCATCAACAATGCCTGGGCATCGGCGTCGAGGTTTTCCACCTCTTCAATCACGAACTCAGGCCCGGCCTGCACCACCTTCTTCACCGTGCAACGGTCGATGGAGCGCAAAATGCCCTGGCGATCCTTGTCGGAGATGTCAGCAGGCAACTCGACCTGAATCTTGAAGATCTGGTTGTAGCGGTTTTCCGGGTCAACAATATTGTTCTGGGACAGGCGGATATTGTCGGTAGGAATGTCGCGAGTCTGGCAGTACAACTTCACAAAGTAAGCCGCACACAAGGCCGACGAAGCCAGGAAGTAATCGAATGGACCCGGTGCCGAACCATCGCCCTTGTAGCGGATGGGTTGGTCGGCCACCACGGTGAAGTCATCGAACTTGGCTTCAAGTCGAAGGTTGTCGAGAAAGTTGACCTTGATTTCCATGCGGATTTACCAGAATACGAGCTAAACGAATGGCGGCCATTATCCGGCTTTTCAGCCGCAAGTCTTGTGCTTTTCGGTAATGACCGCTGAGCGGACCGGGTTCACCAGTGCGCCTCGAGTGACGATTTACACGTCGCGCATCACTTGTTGGCCACCACCTTGTTGCCACCGCTGTCCCATCCGCCGCCCAGCGCTTTATAGATGGCGACGATGCCCCGGTACTGATCGATTTCGCCTTGGGCCTGCGCATCCTCGGCGTTCAAGCGTTCGCGTTCGGCATCGAGCAACACCAGATAATCGACCGAGCCTTCACGGTACTGGATGCCCGCCAGGTCGGCCGCGGCACGGCTCGATTCGCTTTGCCTGATCAACGACAGCAGGCGCTGCTGGCGTTTGCCGTAGTCGCTGAAGGCGTTCTCCGATTCTTCCAGTGCCAGCAACACTTGCTGCTCGTAGGTGGCAAGTGCGCCTTCCGCCTCGGCATTAGCCCCGCGAATACGCGCGCGCACGCTGCCCAGATCGAACGCCGCCCATGTGATGCTTGGCCCCAAGCCCCAGGCGCGTGCGGCACTGGAGCCGATTTGCGAACCACGCCCGGCGGTGAAACCCAGGAAACCGCTCAGGCTGACCCGGGGAAACAGATCAGCAGTGGCCACGCCGACATCCGCCGTGGCCGACGCCAGCCTGCGCTCTGCGGCCAGGACATCCGGTCGACGGTGCAGCAACTCGCCGGGGTCACCGATCGGCAGCGCCTTGGCGATGGCCGGCAAATCTGCCGGGCTCAACGACACGCTCAGTTGATCCGGACGCTCACCCAGCAACGTCGCGATGCGATTTTTCTGCCGCACCTGCTCCGCTTGCAGTTGCGGCACGCTCGCTTCCACCGCCGCCAGTCGCGCATCGGCACGCACCACATCCAGTTCATTGCCGACACCGGCATCGCGCAGGCTGACTGTGACGCTGCGCGAATCGCTCTGATTCTTCAGGTTGGCCAGGGCAATTTTTTCCCGCAGTTGCGCCCCGCGCAGTTGCCCGTAGGCATCGACCAGCTCGGCAATCATGGTTACACGCAGTTGATAAAGATCGGCCGCGGCCGCGTCTTCCTGCGCGTTGCTCGACTCAAGCTGACGCTGGATGCGCCCGAACAGGTCGACTTCCCAAGCCATGTCCAGCCCCAGATCGTAGCGTTCGAGATTGACCCGGCTCTCGGTTTGGCCGGGCACTTGCGCGCGACCTTGCTGGCTGCTGACGCGGCTGGTGACCACTGGCAAATTGTCGTTGCTGATGTCGTCACGAATCGCCCGTGCGGCCTTCCAGCGGGCAAACGCCACACGCAGGTCACGGTTGCCCTCCAGGGACTTGCTCACCAGCTGATTAAGCGTGGGATCGTCGAATTGCTGCCACCACACTCGCTCGAATCGCGACTGATCGTAGTTGGCCGCCTTCGCATACACGCTATGGGCCGGTGCGGTGTCCGGCGTCTTGTAATCCGGCCCGACCGTGCACGCTGCCAGCGCAGCGACCAGAAGGCTGGGGAGGAAAAGCTTCAGGGCACTCATGGTTGCATCTCCAGTTTCAGCGCATGGGCTTGTCTGCGCGCCTGCTTGCGCTCGATGTAGCGGCGGATCAGAACGAAGAACACCGGGGTCAGCAGCAGGCCGAAGAAGGTCACGCCGAGCATGCCGGAGAACACCGCCACCCCCATGGCCCGACGCATTTCCGAGCCGGCGCCGGTGGAAGTCACCAGTGGAATCACGCCCATGATGAACGCGAACGAGGTCATCAGGATCGGCCGCAGACGCATGCGGCAAGCATCCAGCACGGCGTCCAGCGGTGACAGGCCCTGGTCCTGTTTGTCCTTGGCAAACTCGACGATCAGGATCGCGTTTTTGCACGCCAGCCCGACCAGTACGATCAAGCCGATCTGGGTGAAGATGTTGTTGTCACCCTTGGAGATGATCACCCCGGCAATCGCCGACAACAGGGTCATCGGTACGATCAGGATCACCGCCAGCGGCAGGCTCCAGCTTTCGTACAACGCCGCCAGCACCAGGAACGCCAGCAGTACGCAGAGCGGGAACACCAGCAACGCGGTGTTGCCGGACAGGATCTGTTGATAGGTCAGGTCGGTCCATTCGTAGGTCATGCCGTTGGGCAATTCCTCTTTGAGCAGTTTTTCAATCGCAGCCTGTGCCTGACCGGAGCTGTAGCCCGGTGCCGCACTGCCGTTGATTTCGGCGGTGACGAAACCGTTGTAGTGCGAAACCCGGTCAGGTCCCGACGTCGGGCTGACCTTGACGAAAGTCGCCAGCGGGACCATCTCGCCGCGATCGTTACGCACTTTCAACTGACCGATCTGCTCCGGTTCCTGGCGGAACTGTTGCTCGGCCTGCACGTTGACCTGGTAAGTCCGGCCAAAACGGTTGAAGTCGTTGGCGTACAGCGAGCCCAGGTACACCTGCAAGGTGTCGAAGATGTCGTTGATCGCCACGCCGTGGGTCTTGGCTTTTTCGCGGTCGATGGCTGCTTCGACCTGCGGCACATTCACCGTGTAACTGGTGAACAGATTGGCCAACGCCGGAACACTGCGGCTCTTGGTAATGATGTTCATGGTCTCTTTGTACAGCTCGTCGTACCCGAGGTTGCCGCGGTCTTCGATCTGCAAGCGGAAACCGCCGATGGTGCCCAAGCCTTGCACCGGGGGTGGCGGGAACACTGCGATGTAGGCGTCCTGAATGCCGCCGAACTTGGCGTTCAACGAAGCAGAAATCGCTCCGGCAGACAGGCTTGGGTCCTTGCGCTCATCAAAGGGGCGCAAACCGATGAAGGCGATGCCCGCGTTCGAGCGATGCCCGTGAACAGCATGAACGCCAGGTCACCGTTGTTGCCGTAGGCGAACAACAGATAGCGCAAGGCCCACGCCAGCATGCCCACCAACAGCGCAAGCTTGATGCCGAAGCGATGGATGAACAGCGGCAGAAGCAGCATGAACAGCACTTCGGACACCTGCCCGATGGCCATTTTCGCCGTGGGGTTGGTCACGCCGATTTCCGCCAGGAACGGGTTGGCATTCTGGTAATAAAACGCCAGTGGGATGCAGATCAGAATCGAGGCGATGAAGAACACCAGATAGCTACGGTCCTTGAGCAAACCCAAAGCGTCCAGCCCGAGCATCTGCTTGAGCCCGCCTTGGCCGGCTTCGGGCTTCAACGGCGCGGTGCGCGGCAAGGTGAAACTGTAGAGCCCCAACAGCAGCGAGGCGATGGCCGACATCAGGAAGGTATTGCGCAAACCGCCCGACGTGATCGCCGCTTGCGAATCCCAGGCGAACACAAAACTGATCACCACACCGGCCACGATCCAGCCGATGGTGCCCCACACACGAATGCGCGAAAACTCCAGGGCCGGGTCACTCATCTGGCGGAAGGCGACCGAGTTCACCAGGGCCAGGGTCGGCATGTAGATCATCATGTAGGCCAGCACAAACGGGTAGAACGTGCTGAAGTCCGGCGCGCGATACAGTTGATACAGCAACACCGCGCCCACCAGATGCAACACCGCCAGAATGCGCTCGGCATTGAAGAAACGGTCGGCGATCAAACCGATCACAAACGGCGCAATGATCGCGCCCCATGACTGGGTCGAAAACGCCATGCCGATCTGCCCGCCCGTGGCGCCCAGATTGCTGGCGAGAAACGTACCGAGGGTGACGAACCAGCCGCCCCAGATAAAGAACTGCAGGAACATCATTGCGCTGAGTCGCGCGGTCATCAGAGTCATTACAGTCACCGTTTTATTGTTGTTTTTTGCGAGCAATGGAACAGCGTCAGGCGTCGGGCAACCCCAACAGGCGTCGATTGAAACGTTCGTCAGAAGACACGCCGGCAAAATCGTCGAAGGCTTTGCGCGTCTTGGTGATCATGTGCCGCTCGATGAACGCTGCGCCTTCAGCGGCACCCTGCGCGGCATCCTTCAGGCAGCACTCCCACTCCAGCACGGCCCAACCGGCGAAGTCGTATTGGGTGAGCTTGCTGAAAATCGATTTGAAATCGATCTGGCCATCGCCCAACGAACGAAAACGACCCGGCCGCTCGACCCAACCTTGATAACCGCCATAGACACCGGAACGGGCATCGGGGCGGAACTCGGCGTCCTTGACGTGGAACATGCGGATGCGCTCGTGGTAGCGATCGATGAAACCCAGATAGTCCATCTGCTGCAGCAACAGATGGCTCGGGTCATAGAGGATGGCGGCGCGGGGATGGTGATCGACCGCTTCAAGAAAACGCTCGAACGAGGCGCCGTCATGCAGGTCTTCGCCGGGATGAATTTCGTAGCACAGGTCGACACCGGCCTCCTCAAAGCAATCGAGGATCGGCAACCAGCGCTTGGCCAATTCAGCAAAACCCTGTTCGACCAGACCCGCCGGGCGCTGCGGCCACGGGTACATATAGGGCCAGAGCAGCGCACCGGAAAACGTCGCGTGAGCTTTCAGGCCCAGGCGCTGACTGGCGCGCGCCGCCAGTTTCAACTGGTCGATGGCCCACGCCGTTCGCGCCTCGGGCTGCCCGCGCAAGTGCTCCGGTGCGAAGTCATCGAACAGCGTGTCGAACGCCGGGTGCACCGCCACCAGTTGGCCTTGCAGATGGGTCGACAGCTCACTGATTTCGACGCCCGCCTCGGCGCACACAGCCTTCAATTCGTCGCAGTAACTCTGGCTTTCGGCTGCGCGCGCCAGGTCGATGAATTGCGTCCCCAGTGTTGGCAACTGAATGCCCTTGTACCCTTGGGATGCCGCCCATTGGGCGATGTTGGCCAAGGTATCGAACGGCGCCTCGGCGGACATGAACTGCGCGAGGAAAATCCCCGGGCCGCGCATGCCGTTAGTGGATTGAGCGGTGTTGGTCACGGGATTCTCCAGAGTCATGGGGTGCAGACCAGTTCGGTCCACTTGGCGTCGCCGCGATGGTTGGCGATGACGGTTTCAATGAACGCCATGCCCCGCAGACCGACGTCGATGCCAGGCACACCGGGAGCGTCATGGCCGGCAACCTCGCCACGAATTGCGTTGGCAAAGTCGCCGTAAAGGTTGGCCATGGCTTCGAGATAGCCTTCGGGATGCCCGGCGGGCAAGCGCATGCGCTGGCTGGCGGCTTCGCACAACCACGGCTGGCCGACACCGGACCGCAGGATGCGCAGCGGTTGATCGAGGGCACGATGGACCAGACTGGCGGGTTCTTCCTGCCGCCACTCCAGCCCGCCCTTGTCGCCGTAGACCCGAATCTTCAGCGGGTTCTCTTCGCCCGCGCAGACTTGACTGGCTATCAGCACGCCGCTGGCGCCATCGGCCATTTTGAACAGCATCGAAGCGTCATCGTCCAACTGTCGGCCTTCGATGTGCACGCCCAGCATCGCGCACAGATGCTGGATGGGTTGATCCGCGACAAACTCGGCCAAGGAAAAGGCATGGGTACCGATATCACCGATGCATCCACCCAAACCGGACTGCTCGGGCAGGTCTCGCCACGCGGCCTGCTTGTTGCCCTGCCCGGCCACATCCTGGCTCAGCCAGCCTTGCGGATACTCGACGATCACCTTGCGCACCGCGCCAATCACGCCGCTGCGCAACATCGCGCGCGCCTGCCAGACCATCGGGTAACCCAGATAAGTGTGGGCGAGGCCGTAAAGACGCTGGCTGCGCTCGACCACGTTTTTGAGGTCAAGCAGTTCAGCGAGATTGAGCGCCGCAGGTTTTTCGCTGAACACATGAAAACCCGCACTCAGGGCCTGGCTGGCCACCGGCGCGTGCAAATGATTGGGGGTGACGATCACCACCAGCTCCATGCGCTGCTCGGCCGGCAATGCGCGCTCGGCTTCGATCATTTGCTGCCAGTCGCTGTAACAGCGTGAAGGCGTCAGGCCCAGCGCTGCACCAGTGTTCTGGTTGTTTTGGGCGTTACGGCTAAACGCCCCGCACACCAGTTCAAAGCGCCCATCGAGGCCGGCGGCCTGACGATGAGCCTGGGCAATGAAAGCCCCCTCACCGCCTCCGACAAAACCCATTCTTATTTTTGGCACGGCAGCGTTCATTGCATTTTTTCTCGAATTGGATTGAAATCCGGCCATGATGTAACCGGTTACATCGTGGCGGAAATTTAGGCTCAGTTGCGTGTCGTGTCAAACCCCGGTTAATCCTCCAGGAACATTTCAGCCCATGGCCGACCTGCGGTAAGCTCGCCGGCCGTGCTGTTTGAAAACGAGGTGGTCTTGTCCAATATCCGCGAAGTAGCCCGGCTGGCCGGTGTCTCGGTGGCCACGGTGTCCCGAACATTGAAGTCACCCGAGCGCGTGCTCCCCGAAACCCGGGACAAGGTCAACACCGCCGTGGAACAGGCAGGTTATCGACCCAACCTGATGGCGGTGCAGTTTCGCTCACGCCGGACTGGCAACCTGGTGATTCTGGTACCGGCCATCGCCAACACTTTTTTTGCACGGGTTATCAGCGGTGCGCAGCAAGCCGCCCAGGCCGCGAACTATCGCTTGCTGTTGTGCGACACCCAGGGGCGCGAGGAAATCGAACGGGAATTCGCCGAGCTGGTGTACAACCACCAGGCCGACGGCGTGATCCAGTTGCGCGCCTACGACCCGTTCGCAGCGCCGTTCCCCAGCGCCGAACTGCCGCCCATCGTCAACGCCTGCGAGGTGATTCAGGGTGGGCGTCATCCCACGATCAGCCTCGACAACCACGCTGCCGCCAAGGCCATGACCGAACATTTGATCGAACTCGGCCACCGCCGCATCGGCCTGATCAAAGGCCCGAAAAGCAGCCCGCTGACCCGCGACCGTGTGGCTGGTTATCAGGATGCCCTGCATCTGGCCGGCATCGCCTCGGATGCGGCATTGATCTGCCACGGAGATTTCAGTCTGAAAGCCGGGTATGACGGCGCGGCAGCGATGCTGAAACTCGCCGACCGCCCCACGGCGTTGTTTTGCGAAAACGACGAGATGGCCATCGGCGCGTTGAAGCACATCAAGCAACAGGGCTTGCGCGTTCCCGAGGACGTTTCGCTGGTGGGTTTCGACGACATTCCTTTCGCGGCCTACTGCGACCCGCCGCTGACGACCATCGCGCAACCGGCGGAAATGTTCGGCCGCAAAGCCGTCGAGATGCTGATCACGTTGATCGAAAAAAAGCCGCTGGCCCAACGGCATGTGGTGCTGCCGTTCGAGCTGACGCTGCGCAACAGCACCTCCGCGCGACAATAATCTCCTTGAAGGTGCCGGCTTGCTGGCGATGTCGACTGTTCGGTCGCCATCGCCAGCAAGCCGGTTCCTACAGTGAAAATTTGAGCATCAGTCGCGGAATTGCGTCAGTTGCTGATTCAAGGAACCCGCCTGATCACGCAGTTGCTGCGATTGATCGAGCAGGCTGCGAATCGCATGGTCATTCTGCTCAGAAATGCGACTCACACCCTGGATCGCGACCGATAGCTGTTCACCGGTGGCCGCCTGGCTTTGGGTCTGGCGTGCCACTTCGCTGATGCGCGCCAGAATATCCTGGGCATGCTGGCGAATCTGGTCCACGCCCTGGGCAGACGTGGTCAGTTGCACCACGCCCTGACGCACCGCTTCGCCGACCTGATGGACGTTGGCCACCGTGTTGCGCACGTCCGAACCAATGGCGCCGATCATCTCGCCAATTTCACCGGTTGAGCGACTGGTGCGCTCTGCCAACTGCCGCACTTCGTCCGCCACCACGGCGAACCCTCGGCCCTGCTCCCCTGCCCGCGCCGCTTCGATTGCGGCGTTGAGGGCCAACAGGTTGGTCTGATCGGCGATGCTGCGGATCACCGCGATGATGCCGGCGATCTGTTGCGAACGTTTCTCTAGATCACCCACGGCACCGGCCACCACGTCCATGGTTTGGTCGATGTGGGTAATGCCGGCCAGGGTCTGGCTCATGTCGCCGGAAATATTGGTGGTCAACACTTCGGTGTTGCGAGCCAGTTGCTCCACGTCTTCGGCTTGCTGCGACATCTCGGTCACCGAGTGCGCCAGTGCCGTAACGCCACTGGCCATTTCTTCGGTGGCGGTGTGTTGCGAGGTTGCACGCTCGGCGACCGCTTGGGTGGTATCGCCCAAGTGATTGGAGATCTGCATCAGTGCGGTGCTGCTATGACGAATCGAACCCACAAGATCCCCCAGACGCTGAATGAATTGATTGAAAGCCCCGGCCAATTTCCCGGTTTCATCGCCACTGCGTTGTTCGAAGCGCAGTCCCAGTTCGCCGCCCCAGGCCTGGATGCCCACGGTGAGACCGGACAGCGGACGGATCTGCCACGCCAGCAAATGCCACAGCACAATGGCCAGGACCAGCAACGCCACCAGACCAATGACCACTGCCGTGTAAAGGAACTGATTGATGCCGGCCATGGCTTCAGCCAGCGGATAAGCGACCATCAGCGCCCAGTTGTTTGGCGACTTGCCGATGTGCACTGGTTGCAATACATAACCCCAGCCATCGCGCTCAAAACTGTAAGACTGGCCCGCCTTGATCGCGTCTTTGGCAGCCGTCGGCAACTCGTCCGCAGGTTGGCTCAAGCGCTTGGCATCGGGGTGGCTGGCGTAAAGGCCATCGCTGGAAATCAGCGCGCCATAACCTTTATAGGCATCGATGGTCGAGAGTTGACGGGTGATGCTTTCAAGCGGGATATCCACCCCTGCCACACCCAATGCTTTGCCACCTTGCAACAGCGGCACCATGATCGACATCAGCATCACCTTCTGCCCACTGCCGATGCCGTACGCATAGGGTTCAGAGGCCCACGGCTGGCGGGTGCGCAGCGGTCGGTAGTAATACTGGTTGTCCGCGTTTTCCGGTACGTAACCACTCAACACTTCGGACTTCACCCCGCCACTGGCACGGTTCCAATAGGTCAGGTAACGACCCGTGGCATCATGGTTTGGCTGGTTGGCAAACTCGCTGTCCTTGCCGTCGAACGCGTTCGGTTCCCAGTACTGACCAAGCCCCAACAACGTCGGGTTGGCCTCGAACAATTGGCGCGTCATTGCATCGGCGGTTTTGCGATCTACCTGCTGTTGTTGCATGGCGGTCGCAACACTGGCCAGGGATTCGGCCACGGTAAAACCGACACCGAGTTCAACTTCCACTTCCTTGGCGTTGGCCTTGACGATGGTATCGACCAGGGCAAACGTTTCTTTGACGGACGAACCATAGGCGATGTACGCAATGGACCCCAGCAGCAGCGCCATGACGACGACGGTACCCATCAGTGCCGTCCAGAACAATTTGAAGTGCAGAGAGCGATTAGGCATGAACATTCTCGAATGAACGATTCGTCAACCAGCAAACAGACCACGCAAAAACGAGAGTGCCGCAGCCCTGCTGGCAGGTGATTTATAGTTGATATTATTTAGCCACTATATCGAGGCGAATACCTCCGACGCAACCCAATTGAACACTTGATCAGTATTAAAAGACGCAAAGAAAAACCGGGGCGACAAACAGCATCGATACGTTCGTCAGATGCGTGTCGATGAGAAGGAAACGGGCGGGTTAGACAGTTGCCTAGAGGCATTCCTGCGCGGCGCGTTCGAGCCGCGAAGGGCCGAAGGTCGACGCCAGCAAGGTACGTTCATACAAGAACACCTTGCCCTTGTAGGCCTCCAGGACATCGTTGGCAGCGACCTTGCTCGAAACCACAATCCGGTAGCTGCGCGCGTTTTCCGAGACGGTGGTGTGCAGCGCGCCTTCATGCAGTTTTGGCAGCACACACTGAGCGTAATCCTCAGGTGCTTTTTTCGTCTGCAAGGTCAGCGTTGGGTCGTTTGGCGTTGAGGCACAGCCTGCCAACAGCAAGGTTGCCAAAAGAGCCGATCGAGTAAAAATATTCATCGCGCCGATTCCGGTAGAAGCATTTCAGATGGGCGCGATTTTCCTTGTTTGCCGCAAGCAACAGAACTTGTGATCGGTGATGGTCACTATTATGCGAACGAATAGTAAACGTCAGGACATAACGTGATCCGTAGCAGCTGGCGTAGCCAGCTGCTACAAAAGCCATCGGTGCGTCACGTTTCCTGCTTGTCTGCCATCGCCCCACGATTGCCCTTGAAGGCTTCACGTCGTGATTTGCGTTCCTCGGCATAGGCCGGCGCAGGCTCGCTGATCAACTCTTCCCGGCGCAACAACTCACCGCAATGCTCGCACAACGGCCCCAGCCCCGCAGGCTGGCCGCAGGTCTTGTGGGTGTAACGCACGGCCAGGCCCTCATCCGCGGATTTGCACCACGTCTCACCCCAGGCGCGCAACGCTAATACCACCGAGTAAAACGCCTCACCCTTGCCGGTGAGGTGGTACTCGTAGCGCGGCGGCCGCTCGCTGTAGGCGAGGCGCTCGACCATGCCGTCAGCCTCCAGACTTTTAAGACGCGCCGCGACCATTTGCGGGGTGCCGCCCGTCTGCGCCTGAATCTCGTCATAACGATGATTGCGCATGAACAATTCGCGTAAAACCAGCACGGTCCAGCGATCGCCGACGATGTCCTCGGCCCGTGCAATCGGGCACAACGTTTCAGGACTATTCTTCTTTACCGCCATACGGGCTTGCCTCTTTCCTAGTTACTATGATTATCATATTAACACCATGCAGGGGCAAGCCCATCGCATGGGTCAGTCTAAATCCCTGGAGAATTAGTCATGTCCAACGCAGCCTACCCGCTTGATCGAACCGCTTACCTGCTGGTCGATCCCTACAACGATTTCCTGTCCGAAGGCGGCAAAATCTTCCCCCTGCTCGAACCCATCGCCAACCAGGTCGGCCTGCTCGATAACCTGCGCAGCCTCGACCGCACCGTCCGCGCCCTCGACATCCAGGTGGTCATCGTACCGCACCGTCGCTGGGAACAAGGCGACTACGAAAACTGGGATCACCCGAGCCCTACCCAATGCAAGATCCAGCACATGCACCACTTCGCACGCGGCGAATGGGGCGGCGAATGGCATCCCGATTTTGCGCCGCAGGACGGCGACATCATCGTTCAGGAGCATTGGGGTTCCAGCGGCTTTGCCAATACCGACCTGGATTTCCGGCTCAAGCAGAAAGGCATTACCCACGTGATCATCGTCGGCCTGCTCGCCAACACCTGCATCGAAGCCACTGCCCGTTACGCACAAGAGCTCGGCTACCACGTCACCCTGGTGCGCGACGCTACCGCCGCTTTCAAGCCGGAAATGATGCACGCCGCCCATGAACTCAACGGCCCGACGTACGCCCATTCGATTGTGACGACCGAGCAACTGATCGCCACCCTCAAGTCGTGAGCTGAAAATGAAACTGACCGGAAACCTGTTAATCGGCGCCAACGAAGTCCCCGCCAGTGCCGGGACCATGAAAGCGCTTAATCCCTCGACCAATCAGCTCATCGAGCCGGACTTCGCCTTCGGTGGCGTGGTGGAAGTGGACATGGCGGCAAACCTCGCCGACGAAGCGTTCGATCAGTACAGCCATACCTCGCTGACTGAACGGGCAGCGTTCCTCGAGCGCATCGCCGATAACCTCGATACAGTCGCCCTGCCCTTGGCAGCACGGGCCGCGCTGGAAACCGGCCTGCCCGAGGCGCAACTTCAGGGCGAAGCGGCGAAGGCCGCCACCCAGTTTCGCCAGTTCGCCGATGTGGTGCGCAAAGGCCGGTTCCTGCAACTGGCTATCGACCCGGCGCAGCCTGATCGCCAACCGCGACCGCGCATGGACCACCGTTTGCAGAAAATCGCCCTCGGCCCGGTGGCGATATTCGGCGCGAGTAACTTTCCCATCAGTTACTCGGTGGCCGGTGGCGATACCGCTTCGGCACTGGCGGCGGGCGCGACGGTGATCGTCAAGGCTCACAACGCCCACCCTGGCGCCTCGGAAATTCAGGCCAGGGCCATTCGCAAAGCAGTGCAGGACAGCGGCTTGCCGGAAGGCGTGTTCTCCATGGTGCGGGGCGGTGGCAATGCCATCGGCGAAGCGTTGGTCGACCATCCGCTGATCAAGGCCGTGACCTTCACCGGTTCCGAACAAGGAGGCATGGCACTGTATCGCCGCGCCCAACTGCGCCCCGACCCGATCCCGGTGTTTACCGAGATGACCAGTGTTAACCCGACGTTCATCCTGCCCCAGGCATTGGCTGTTCGCGGTGCACAGATTGGCGACGGGTTTACCGAACGCATGTTGGTCAACGTCGGCCAGGCCTGTCTCAAACCGGCGATCCTGATTGCAATCGAAGGCACCGGATTCGACGCCATGCGCACGGCCATGATCCAACGGGTGGCAGATGCGCCGGCACGTCCGATGTTGACGCCGGGTATTCACGCGTCCTACCTCAGCGGTCTGGACCAACTGCAAAGCGCGGGTGCCCAGCCTGTCGTCGAGGGCTTGTCGGCGGTGGCGGATCTCGATGGTCAGTCAGCCTTGCTGGAAGTGGACGGCGAACGTTTCCTCGGCGAGTCGGCACTCGCACATGAAGTGTTTGGTCCGGCAGCGCTGCTGGTGAAGGTCAAGGATGAGGCGCAAATGCTCGCAGTCGCTCGCGCGCTGCCCGGTCAGCTCAGCGCGGCAATGCATCTGGAAGAGGAAGATTTCGATCTGGCCCGGCAACTACTGCCGATTCTGGAACGGCGGACCGGGCGGATTGTGGTCAACGCCTTTGCCCATCCGCAGGAAGTGTCATACGCGACCATTCACGGCGGACCGTTTCCGGCATCGTCAGACAGCCGCTTCACCTCTGTGGGCATGACGTCGATCGAACGCTTTTTGCGTCCGTTGACCTATCAGGGCTTCCCTGACGCGCTGTTGCCCGAGGTCCTACGAGACAGCAACCCCCTCGGCGTGCCGCGCAGCGTGGACGGTCAGTAACAGCCCTTCAAAGTCCGGCGCAACGCAATCGCAGGTTTACAACTGCAGTGCCGGGCTTTGATGCAGGGCTTGCACTTGATTGCGACCGTTGCGCTTGGCTTCATACAACGCGTCGTCGGCGCGGGTCACCAGGCTTTCCAGGTTGTCGCAGGGCTCGGCGAAGGCGACACCGAAAGACGCGGTGATGGTATCGAGCACCGTGTCGGTGCCACGCGCCTTGATCCGCAACGATTGCACTTTCAGGCGCAGCTGTTCGGCGTAGGCGCGGGCGCGGGCCAGATCGGCGCAGCCTTCCAGCACGACGCAGAACTCCTCCCCGCCGTAACGTCCGGCGAACGCATGGGCTGGCAGCGCGCCGCGCAACACCTGCCCGACGTGCTGCAAAACGCGATCGCCCAAGGGGTGGCCGTACTGATCGTTGAACTGCTTGAAATGGTCGATGTCCAGCATCACCAGCGCTACTCGCCGGGAGGCCTTGCCCAGCGCCTGCTCCAGCAAGCGCGTAAACGCGGTGCGGTTGAGCAGTTCGGTCAAGCCATCGAGGGTCGCGGCCCGTTGGGCGCGTTCCAGCTTGTCGCGCAGGGTCTTGATTTCGTTTTGCGCCGACTGCAACTGGCCGAGGAAGCGCTCCTGCTGGCTCTGCATCACGCGGGTGCTCTGCTGCAGCTCACTGAGAATGCCCGGCAAACGGTCGCTGACCGGTTCGTCGAGCATTTCCAGGCACTGCCCCAAGCGGTTCTGGAAGGTCTGGCTGCCCATCACGCTGCGCGAAACGTCACGCTCCATACCATCAACCAGACTGAAGACCTGTTGCTGCTCGGCGCGAGCGTCTTCGAGTTCGTCACGAATGATGTATTCGCGAAACAGCCGGGACGCGGATTCCGGCGGGCAACCGTCGAAGTCGCGGAGAACCCTGTCCAGGTGCCGGTTGAGCTCCGGATCCTGACCTTTGCTGTAGGTGTACCAGAGTGCGTAATGCACAGGATTGGGCGGAATGTTATGGCGAACCATCAAAGGAACGGCTTGCTTGAGCAACGCCGCCGCCTCGCGGGAGTCTTCCGGATACAGCGCTAGAACATTCGCACGCGATTCTGATTGGCTCATGGCATCACTGTAGTTATTAATCGATGGCATTCAGACGACGCGCAGAGCATACCGATACCCCCGACAAACGGCTATCCCGCTTTGGTTTGGGAAGTAACGGGCACATGGCAATTCCTACAAAATTTTCATGCTGAAGCACAACAATCAACATTATTTGCCACAAAAAGATGTCACAATGACATTACACCACTGCCGTACAGATTCGGCAGTCACGAAAAACGTCGGCCGCGTGAGAAAACGCCATGTCCCTGAAAGCGCTGTTCATTTACTGGCCACTGTTGTCCATCGCCACGGCCGCCGTGCTGTGTCGCCTGATTCACAAAGCCAAACTGGCGGATCGGGCAATGCAAGCACAACAGCGAGACTCCGCGACTCGCGATTGCAGGGTCGGGGTTCAGCGTTCGCACAGTGATGATGACTCGGATCGCCTTGCGGCGTAATCCGAGGGTTTTACAACATCGCGCATAAAAAAACCGGCCTGTTCAGGCCGGTTTTTTTATTCACTCAACAACACTTCGGTCCAGCCTTACTGCCGTAACGGGCCTCCTGGCGTTCGCGAAAGAACGCCTCGTAGTCCATCAGCGGCTTGTCCGGGTGCTTGGTCTGCATGTGCTCGACGTAGTTGTCGTAGTCGGGCATGCCCACCATCAGGCGTGCGGCCTGACCGAGGTATTTGCCCAGACGACTCAGGTCATTGAACATGATCAGGCATCCGGCAGCGCTTGGTATGGCGCTTCTTTATCCGTGCGTTCCTTGGTGCCCCAGGCGGCGACGCCGACTTTGAGGGCAAAGAACAGGATGCTGAACACCACGAACAGAAACAAAGCGGTCAGCGTTGCGTTGGTGTAGGCGTTGAAAATCACGTGCTGCATCTGATCAACGCTCTTCGCCGGGGCCAGCACCTGACCATTGGCCAGCGCATCGCTGTACTTCTTGGCCAAGGCCAGGAAGCCGATTGCCGGATTGGCGTCGAACAGCTTGATGAAGCCCGCGGTTGTGGTGCAGATCAACAGCCAAACGGCCGGCAGCAACGTCACCCAGACATAACGCTGACGTTTCATCTTGATCAGCACGACAGTGCCAAGCATCAACGCGATACCGGCCAGCATCTGGTTAGAGATACCGAACAGCGGCCACAGGGTATTGATGCCGCCCAGTGGGTCGATCACGCCTTGGTACAACAGGTAACCCCACATCGCCACGCAACCTGCGGTGGCCACCAGGTTGGCGGTCCAGGATTCGGTGCGTTTCAGCGCCGGCACGAACGAGCCGAGCAAGTCCTGCAGCATGAAGCGACCGGCACGGGTACCGGCGTCTACCGCGGTCAGGATGAACAGCGCTTCGAACAGGATCGCGAAGTGGTACCAGAACGCCATGGTGTTTTCACCCGGCAACACACTGTGCAGGATCTGCGCGATACCGACCGCCAGGGTCGGCGCACCACCGGCACGGGCCAGGATGGTGGTTTCGCCGATGTCATGGGCGACTGCCTGCAGCGCTTCCGGGGTGATTGCAAAGCCCCAGCTGCTGACGGTTTGCGCGACGGTCACAGCATCGGCACCGACGACGGCGGCCGGACTGTTCATGGCGAAGTACACACCCGGATCGATCACCGAGGCAGCTACCATGGCCATGATCGCCACGAACGATTCCATCAGCATGCCGCCGTAACCGATGTAGCGGGCATGACCTTCACTGGCCAGCAACTTCGGCGTGGTACCGGAAGCAATCAGCGAGTGGAAACCGGAGACCGCGCCACAGGCGATGGTGATGAACAGGAACGGGAACAGACCGCCCTTCCATACCGGACCGGTGCCATCGACGAATTGGGTCAACGCCGGCATTCTCAACTCCGGCATGGTCACCAGAATACCGATGGCCAGGGCGACGATGGTGCCGATTTTCAGGAACGTGGAGAGGTAGTCACGTGGTGCCAGAATCAGCCATACCGGCAGAACCGCAGCGACAAACCCGTAGCCGATCAGCATCCAGGTAATTTGCACGCCGGTGAAGCTGAAGGCCTTGGCCCACACTGGATCGGCAGCAATCTGCCCGCCCAACCAGATCGAACCCAGCAGCAGCAATACGCCGATGACGGAAATTTCACCAATACGGCCCGGACGGATGTAGCGCATGTAGATGCCCATGAACATCGCGATCGGAATAGTCGCCATGACGGTGAACATGCCCCACGGGCTTTCAGCCAGAGCCTTCACCACGATCAGCGCCAGCACCGCGAGGATGATGATCATGATCAGGAAGCAGCCGAACAGCGCGATGGTGCCGGGGATGCGGCCCATTTCTTCCCGGACCATGTCGCCCAGGGAGCGACCGTTGCGGCGGGTGGACATGAACAGGACCATGAAGTCCTGAACGGCACCGGCCAGCACCACGCCGGCGATCAGCCACAACGTGCCGGGCAGATACCCCATTTGCGCCGCCAACACCGGACCGACCAGCGGCCCCGCGCCGGCAATGGCCGCAAAGTGGTGACCAAAAAGCACGTGTTTGTTGGTCGGCACGTAGTCCAGACCATCGTTATTGAGTACAGCGGGAGTGGCGCGATTGGGGTCCAGCTGCATCACCTTGTTGGCGATGAACAGGCTGTAATAGCGGTAGGCAACGAGATAGATGGCAACAGCTGCGACTACGATCCACAGGGCGTTGATCGCTTCGCCGCGGCGCAAGGCCACGACACTCAGCGCAATCGCTCCCAGGACAGCCACGGCAAACCAGCCGAGGTGTTTAGCCAGACGGGGCATAGAGGGTCTCCTGCCACAGCCAGTGAACTGCGGCGGTAATTTTTATAATTGTGTCCGCTGTGCGGAGCTGGCCCAATATCCGCGCATGCCGTCCACAAATAAATCCGCGTTACTACGTACGTAGCGCCTACGTAGTTCTACGTAGACAACACTCCCGTAGGAGCTGCCGAAGGCTGCGATCTTTTGATTTTTTAAAGCCGCACCGCAGAAAGATCAAAAGATCGCAGCCTTCGGCAGCTCCTACAGGGACCGGAGTTCGATGGTCATTCCGTCCACCAGCGCTACAGGCCAGGCGTATCTTTGGCATATGATCCCGACCCTTCGCGCGCAGGAGTCAGCATGCAACTCAAACACAAGATCGTCGCCCTCGGGATTCTGCCGCTGGTGCTGGCCATTGCCGTCATTTGCGCGCTGGTGATTTCCCTGAATCGCCAACTCGGTGATCAGCAGGCTCAGTTGATCGAAGACAGCATTCTGGCGAGCAAACGCGCGGAACTGAAAAACTACGTCGAAATGGCGCAAAGCCTGATCGAGCCGCTTTACGACGACGGTCACGGTGACGTCCACGCCCAGCAAAAAGTGCTCGAAGAGCTGCGCAAACTCAGCTTCGGTATCAACGGCTACTTCTTCGTGTACGACCACGAGGGCCGCAGCCTGATGCACGCGCGCCAGTCGGACCTGGTGGGCAAATACCTCTGGGATATGAAAGACCCCCATGGCCTGCCGGTGATCCAGGCGCTGCTCAAAAGTGCGCAGTCGGG
The DNA here is from genome assembly GCF_019145495.1 of Pseudomonas azerbaijanoccidentalis. GTDB lineage: Bacteria > Pseudomonadota > Gammaproteobacteria > Pseudomonadales > Pseudomonadaceae > Aquipseudomonas > Aquipseudomonas azerbaijanoccidentalis. The sequence goes on from NZ_JAHSTU010000005.1 coordinate 412,049, forward strand.
CGAAGGTTTTCAACGCTATGCCTGGAACAAACCGTCCTCCGGTCAAGTGACCGACAAACTGGCCTACGTGGTGATGCTCGATCGCTGGGGCTGGATGCTCGGCACCGGCATCTACCTCGAAGACGTCGAGCGCGCCACCCAGCAAGCCCGAGACGAAGTGGCGATGGGCATCCGCAAGACCATGATGGCGATTGCCGTGGTCGCCCTCGTCGCGGTGCTGTTCGTGTTTGCCACCGGCATGACCCTTAACGTCAGCGAGCACCGTTTGGCGGACAAAAAACTGCAACGCCTGACCCAGCGTATCGTCAGCCTCCAGGAAGAAGAACGCTCACGGGTGTCCCGCGAGCTGCACGACGGCATCAGCCAGGTACTCGTATCGATCAAGTTTCAATTCGAACTGGCCAGCCATTTGCTGGAAAACGGTCAGGCTCACGACAAAGGCCTGGGCACGTTGAGAGACGCCACCGAACGCCTGGGCGAAGCGATTGGCGAGGTGCGTAGCCTGTCCCACGATTTGCGTTCATCCTTGCTCGACACGCTCGGCCTATCGGCGGCGATTGGCCAACTGGCCGCTGAATTCGAGCAACGCAGCGGGCTGACGGTGACCTACAACGACAACGAGTTCGACTGCCAATTGGTCGATGGCGCCGCTGTTTCGCTGTTCCGCATCGTGCAGGAAGGCCTGACCAATATCGAACGTCACGCCGGGGCAAAAAACGTTTCCATTACACTGCGCGGCTGTGAACAGTCGGTTCGGCTGACAGTGGTCGATGACGGCGTGGGGTTTAACGTCGCTCAGGTCGAACGCCGTCACAGCGGTATCGGTTTGCGCAACATCCGTGAACGCGTCGAACATTTTGGTGGTCGCTTCGAGTTGACCTCCGCGGCGGGCCACAGTGAGCTGGACGTTTTATTACCAATGCGACTGCCCACGAGCAAACGCTGATTACCAGAACACAAGAGTGAAGCCTTGCATGAACCTGCCCTCCCCGATCCGCGTCGCCCTGGTCGACGATCACTCCCTGGTCCGCGACGGCATCAAGGCGCTGCTGGCCGTCATGTCGCCACTGGAAATGGTCGGCGAAGCGGAAAACGGCGCGCAGGCCATCGAAATGGTCGGACGCTGCCAGCCGGACTTGCTGCTGGTGGACATCAGCCTGCCGGACATGAACGGCCTCGAGCTGACCCGCGTGCTGCGCAGTCAGTACCCGTCACTCAAGGTGCTGGTGCTGAGCATGTACGACAATTACGAGTACGTCAGTGAATCGGTGCGTTCCGGTGCCAGCGGCTATGTGCTAAAGAACGCTCCGTCACGGGAGATCATCGCCGCCATCGAAGCCATCACCAGCGGCGGCACGTTCTACAGCGCTGAAATCGCCCAGCGTTTAATCGCCGACAAGAACACCGACAACGAGCTGACGCCCCGGGAAAGCCAGGTGCTCTCGAAGATGGCGCAAGGTCTGAACAACAAGGAAATGGCCCGGGAACTGGACATCAGCGTACGCACGGTGGAAACCCATCGGCTGAGCATTCGCCGCAAACTCAACATCGACAAGCCGGCGGCGCTGGTCAAATACGCCCTGGATCACGGGCTTATTTCTCGCTAGCCCCCAGTTTGTAATCACAAACCCTGTAGGAGCGAGCCTGCTCGCGCCTACGGGGTCGCAACCATTGACTGCGTCAATAGTCACCATTAACTCAATGAAGTTCTCTTAAAAAATCCACGGCGTAACATCAGCTCCATACCAACCAACAACACCCCGGAGCACACGATCATGAAACGCCAAACCATCCTCAGCATCGCTTTCTCGATCTTCGCCGTTAACGCTTTTGCCGCCACCTCTGCTCAACCTGTCGTCGCTGAAGGCGGCTCGGATCGACTGATTGAAAGTCGTGTGGCTGAAGGTGGTTCGGATCGTCTGATTGAAAATCGTGTCGCTGCCGATGGTTCGGATCGTTTGAAAGGCAACGAAGTGGCCGCTGATGGCTCCGACCGCCTGCAAGGCAACACCGTCGCTGCCGATGGCTCCGACCGTCTGCAAGGCAACACCGTTGCTGCCGATGGCTCCGACCGCCTGCAAGGCAACACCGTCGCTGCCGATGGCTCCGACCGTCTGCAAGGCAACACCGTTGCTGCCGATGGCTCCGACCGCCTGCAAGGCAACACCGTTGCTGCCGATGGCTCCGACCGCCTGCAAGGCAACACTGTCGCCTGAACATATTGCGACACCGTAACACCCACAAAAAACCCGGCCTGATCAGCCGGGTTTTTTTATGGTTTTTTTAGGCGAATAAAGGCAACTCAGCTGCCCGCCCCACCGTGTGCCTCTTCAAAAAAGTAGTCCTTCCAGCTTTCAGCCTTGTTTTTCAGCACGCCTAAGGCCTGCAATTTCTCGGCATAAACAGCCGTGCGTTGTGGCGTAATCGTGAAGTCAATTTCGGGATCGTTGACGATTTTCTCAACCAGCGGCAACGGTAACTTCGATTGCTCGACCCGAATGTAGGTCGCGGCCGCAGCGGACTTGTCGGCCTTGATGATTTTTTCAGCCTCGGCCAGTGCGTCGTAGAACGCTTTGTAGGTTTTCGGGTTTTCGTCGTGAAATTTTTCAGTGGTGTAAAGCACGTTGAATGTCGCCTGGCCACCCAACACGTCGTAGGAACTCAGCACTTTGTGCACGTTGGGACTCTGCAACTCCTGATACTGGAACGGCGGACTGGAAAAGTGCGAGCTGATTTCCGAACCACCGGCGATCAGCGCGGCCGTCGCATCCGGGTGCGCGAGGCTGATGGAGATGTCGTCGAACTTCTTGAAATGCTCATCGCCAAACTGTTTCGCCGTTTCAATCTGCAACGTTCGCGACTGGAACCCAACGCCCGCCGCTGGCACTGCAATGCGGTCCTTTTCGGTGAAATCCTTGAGGTTCTTAACATTCGGATTATTGGTCAGCAGGTAATTGGGCATTGAGCCCAGTGACGCAATCGCCTTGACGTTCTGCTTGCCCTTGGTCCGATCCCAGATCGTCAGCATCGGTGGCACACCCGCCGACACCACATCCAGTGCACCGGCCAACAACGCCTCGTTCATCGCCGTAGCACCGGAAATGCTGTTCCAGTCGACCACAATATCCAGGCCCTGCGCCTTACCCTGCTTCTCGATCAACTGCTGATCGCGCACCACATCCAGAATCAGGTAACCGATACCGAATTGCTGGGCAATGCTGATCTTGCCTTCCGCCTGTGCACCCGGGCTGAGCAATACACCCACCGCCGCAATGGATGCCGCCAACAACGTTAAACCTGAATTCTTGAAACGACCCACCATGAAAACCTCATCTATAAATAAACGAACAAAAGTCTTCACGCGATCCGTAGCAGCTGGCGAAGCCCTCAGAAATGACGACTGCTGCGCAGCCGAACGCAGGCTCTGCCAGCTGCTACAAAAAAGCGTTGAGGCCGGACTCAGAGTTTGGCGATCGAGACTTCGGTTGATTTCACAAAGGCAATGACTTCGCTCCCGACCTTCAATTCCAGGTCACGCACCGAACGGGTGGTAATCACCGAAGTGACAATCCCCGACGCCGTTTGCACGTCGATTTCGGAGACCACTTCGCCTTCGAGAATTTCCTTGATGACGCCCTTGAACTGGTTACGGACGTTGATCGCTTTGATGGTCATGGTGAGGCTTCCTGTCTGAGGTCGAGCCCTTCCGCATGGATGGGCAGGCCCTCAAAGTGCACTGCCTTTGACGACAACAAAAGGAATATATAATTATCTATTTATATCTTTATAGAATATGAGTGCATTCCTTGGCACCCAATCAAGTTGGATTCCGGGGTTGTGCAGGCGCGAGAGTTTTTCCGCTGGCAGGCGCGAAGCAAACTGCCAACTCTTGCGCCCCAGGGCGTCGTAGCCGAAACAGCTGGTGAGCGCGCCCTGGGTGCGCAGGACTTCGCGGTGCAGGTCGTCGCGCTCGATGTCGCTGATCAACTCACCGTCGAGGTTGAGTTGGTGCAGGTGGCCGCTGCCTTAGTACAGATGGTTGAGGTGTTGGCCGGTGGGCAACGTCAGCGTGGTGAGGTTGCTCAGTGGGTCGTACTCGTAGGACAAGGCGCCCTGAGCCGTCGTCTCCTCGATCAGCCTGCCGAGCGGGTCGTAGGAGAATTCCAGCGTTTCTTCGCTGACACCCAG
>NZ_JAHSTU010000006.1 GCF_019145495.1 Pseudomonas azerbaijanoccidentalis
GCATTCTACAGCAGCCTCATTTGCTGTCAAGCGGTTATTTTCAGAAGCTTTCAAAGTTTCCCTTGTAACTTCAACCACTTGCGCTTTCGATCTCTCGTCAGCGGGAGGCGAATTCTACAGCGTTACACGCTGCTGTCAACACCTCTTTTTCAACTTCCTTTTGGCTTCGATGACCTGAAGCAACCTGCCGTCGAAAACCGCGTAACTCATTGTTTACCAAGGAGTTTTCCGTTTCGACTGCGCCGGAAGTGGGGCGAATTATAGACACCTCAGATCTGCCGTCAACACCTATTTTCATAAAACTGTCATATAGGTCAAAAAAGCCTCAGAAACGCGAAGGCCGGCCCAAATGGGCCGGCCTTCTTCCCTTCTACTTACAAGCTAGGGAACGCGAATTGCGAAGCCTCATGGCTCGCACGCTGTGGCCAGCGCTGTGTAATAGCCTTGCGACGCGTGTAGAAACGCACACCGTCCGGGCCATAGGCGTGCAGATCGCCAAACAGCGAACGCTTCCAGCCGCCGAAGCTGTGGTAAGCCACCGGTACCGGCAGCGGCACGTTGACACCGACCATGCCCACTTCGATCTCGTCACAGAACAACCGCGCCGCTTCGCCGTCACGGGTAAAGATGCAAGTACCGTTGCCGTATTCGTGATCGTTGATCAGCTGCATGGCTTCTTCCAGGCTGTTGACCCGAACAACGCACAGCACTGGCCCGAAGATTTCTTCTTTATAGATACGCATCTCTGGGGTGACGTTGTCGAACAGGCAGCCACCCAGGAAGAACCCTTCCTCGTGACCGGCCACGCTCAGACCACGGCCGTCCACGACCAGCGTCGCGCCGGCAGCAACGCCGTCTTCTACATAACCGCTGACTTTGTCGCGAGCCTGGCCAGTTACCAACGGGCCCATGTCCAATCCGCAAGAAGTGCCAGCACCGATTTTCAGCGCCTTGATCTGTGGAACCAGTTTTGCCACCAGCGCATCTGCAACCTGGTCACCAACACACACGGCCACCGAGATCGCCATGCACCGCTCGCCGCAAGAACCGTAAGCCGCGCCCATCAGTGCGCTGACAGCGTTGTCCAGATCCGCATCCGGCATCAGCACCGCGTGGTTCTTTGCACCGCCCAGGGCCTGAACGCGTTTGCCGCGCTTGGTGCCTTCGGAATAGATGTATTCGGCAATCGGCGTCGAACCGACGAAGCTCAGCGCTTTGACTTCCGGCGCTTCGATCAATGCGTCCACCGCCGTCTTGTCACCGTGGACCACGCTCAGCACACCTTTCGGCAGGCCAGCTTCCAGCAGCAACTGGGCGATCAGCAGCGTCGAGCTCGGGTCACGCTCGGACGGTTTGAGGATGAAGCAGTTACCGCAGACGATTGCCAGCGGATACATCCACAGCGGCACCATGGCCGGGAAGTTGAACGGGGTGATACCGGCCACGACGCCCAGTGGCTGGAAGTCCGACCAAGCGTCGATGTTCGGACCGACGTTACGGCTGTACTCGCCCTTGAGGATTTCCGGCGCCGCACAAGCGAACTCGACGTTCTCGATGCCGCGCTTCAATTCGCCGGCAGCATCTTCCAGCGTCTTGCCGTGCTCTTCGCTGATCAATTGCGAAATGCGAGCTTCGTTCTGTTCCAGCAGTTGCTTGAAGCGGAACATCACTTGGGCACGCTTGGCCGGTGGCGTGTTGCGCCAGGCCGGGAATGCAGCCTTGGCCGCATCGATGGCGCTCTGGATGGTTTCGCGGGTCGCCAGTGGCAACTTGTGAATAGCCTGACCGGTGGACGGGTTGAACACATCGACTGCACGACCGTTCTCGGTCACCAGTTCGCCGTTGATCAAATGCGGAATAACGCTCATGGAAGCTCCTGAAAAGTTGTCCACAGGCGCGCGTTTCCGAGCGCCCGTTGTTTATAGGTATATAGAAGGAGAAATCAGTCGATCTTGCTCAGCACTTCGCCGACCGCGTCGAACAGACGATCCAGGTCCTGCGGCTTGCTGTTGAAGGTTGGGCCGAACTGCAGGGTGTCGCCGCCGAAGCGCACGTAGAACCCGGCTTTCCACAGCGCCATGCCCGCTTCGAACGGACGCACGATCGCGTCGCCGTCCCGTGGTGCGATCTGGATCGCGCCGGCCAGGCCGAAGTTGCGGATGTCGATGATGTTCTTGGTGCCTTTGAGGCCGTGCAGCGCATTTTCGAAATGCGGCGCGACCTCGGCCACGCTCTGCACCAGGTTCTCTTTTTGCAGCAGGTCGAGTGCTGCCAGGCCCGCGGCGCAAGCCACCGGGTGAGCGGAATAGGTGTAGCCGTGTGGGAATTCGACCGCGTACTCAGGCGTCGCCTGGTTCATGAAGGTCTGGTAGATCTCGGAGCTGGCAATCACCGCGCCCATCGGGATCGCACCGTTGGTGACTTGCTTGGCGATGCACATCAGGTCCGGTGTCACGCCGAAGGTGGTGGCGCCGAACATGGTGCCGGTACGGCCGAAACCGGTGATCACTTCGTCGAACACCAGCAGGATGTTGTGCTGGTCGCAGATTTCGCGCAGACGCTTGAGATAACCCTGAGGCGGAACCAGCACGCCAGCGGAACCGGCCAGAGGCTCGACGAACACGGCGGCGATGTTCGAAGCATCGTGCAACTCGATCAGCTTCAGCAGCTCGTCAGCCAGGGCGATACCGCCCTGCTCCGGCATGCCACGGGAGTAAGCGTTGCTGGCCAGCAGGGTATGCGGCAGGTGGTCAACATCCATCATCGACTGACCGAACAGTTTGCGGTTGCCGTTCACGCCACCGAGGCTGGTGCCGGCGATGTTCACACCGTGATAGCCACGGGCACGGCCGATCATTTTGGTCTTGGTCGACTGGCCTTTCAGGCGCCAGTAAGCGCGGACCATCTTCACCGCGGTGTCAGCACACTCTGAACCCGAGTCGGTAAAGAACACGTGGTTGAGGTTGCCCGGGGTCAGGTCGGTGATTTTTTCAGCCAGCTGGAAGGACAGCGGATGGCCATACTGGAAGCCCGGCGAGTAATCGAGGGTGCCCAGTTGCTTGGCGACCGCTTCCTGGATTTCCTTGCGAGTGTGCCCGGCGCCGCAGGTCCACAGACCGGACAGCGAGTCATACACCTTGCGGCCCTTGTCATCGATCAGCCAGCTGCCTTCAGCCCCGACAATCAGGCGCGGGTCGCGCTGGAAGTTACGGTTGGCGGTGTACGGCATCCAGTGGGCATCGAGCTTGAGCTGGCTGGCCAGAGATGTCGGAGCGTTTTCGGGCAAGTTCATGAGCGAAACCTCGCAAGGCTATTAGCAGGCATAGGGATTAAAAAGCGTTCTTGCAGCTAAATTGCCACGGGGATAAAGTCGGTGAAATCCAACTTTTCTAATGTTCAGTCAGGCCCACACTAAACTATGTCCAGCCGCCGTCCCGATCCTCTGGCGCAAGTCAGCGACTTTGATATTCGCTTGTTGCGCATCTTTCGCAGCGTAGTGGAATGCGGCGGCTTCTCCGCGGCGGAAACCGTGCTGGGCATCGGTCGCTCGGCGATCAGCCAGCAGATGAGCGATCTGGAACAGCGCCTCGGCTTGCGGCTGTGCCAGCGCGGGCGCGCCGGGTTTTCCCTGACGGAAGAAGGCCGGGAGGTCTATCAATCCGCGCTACAACTATTGAGCGCACTGGAAAGCTTCCGCACCGAGGTCAACGGCCTGCACCAGCATTTGCGCGGCGAGTTGACCATTGGCCTGACCGATAACCTCGTCACCCTGCCCCACATGCGCATTACCCATGCCTTGGCACAATTGAAGGAACGCGGCCCGGATGTGCAGATCCAGATCCGCATGATTGCGCCGAATGAAGTTGAGCAAGGCGTGCTCGATGGGCGTCTGCATGTTGGCGTGGTGCCGCAGGCCAGCGCGCTGTCGGGACTGGAATATCAGCCGCTGTACAGCGAGCGTTCGCTGCTTTATTGCGCAGTGGGTCATCCGTTGTTTTATGTCGATGACAAACAGCTCGATGACGAACGCTTAAATAGTCAGGACGCCATTGCGCCGACTTTCCGCTTGCCCGCGGAAATCCAGGCGCATTACCAGGCACTCAATTGCACCGCCAGTGCGTCGGACCGCGAGGGCATGGCGTTCCTGATTTTGACCGGGCGCTACATTGGTTACCTGCCGGACCACTACGCCAGCCTTTGGGTGCAACAGGGTCGATTGCGAGCCTTGAAATCAAAAACGCGTTTCTATGACCTGAGCCTCGCATCGGTCACACGCAAGGGCCGTCGCCCTCATTTGGTGCTGGAAAGCTTCCTGGAAAGTCTTGCCGCAACACGTTAAAAAAACCTGAAAACCCCGGTTTCAAAGGCCTACGGATCAACCAATCTAAAATAACCTGAGCAGTTGGACAGCTTTTTGCAAAGCAGGATGACCTTGAACCGTCAGCCCTGCCTTGACCCAAAAGAAGACCCGCGCCCATGCAGCCAGAATCCCCGACACCCAGTGACCTGATCTACGGCCTCAACGATCGGCCGAAACCGCTCGCCGCTCTCCTCGCCGCCCTGCAGCACGTGCTCGCCAGTTTCGTCGGCATCATCACGCCGCCACTGGTGATCGGCTCGGTCCTCGGCTTGACCGCGCATTTGCCGTACTTGATCAGCATGGCGTTGATGGTGTCCGGGGTCGGTACGTTCATTCAGGCGCGCAGGCCGTTTGGCATCGGCGCCGGGATGATCTGCCTGCAAGGCACCAGTTTCGCGTTTTTGGGTGCCGTGCTGTCCGCCGGGTTTCTGGTCAAGCAACGCGGCGGCAGCCCGGAGGACATTCTGGCGATGATTTTTGGCGTGTGTTTTTTCGGCGCGCTGGTGCAGATCGTCCTCAGCCGTTTCATCGGTCAACTGCGTCGGGTCATCACACCTTTGGTGACCGGGATTGTCATTACCCTGATCGGTATCAGCCTGATCAAAGTCGGCATCACCGATCTGGGTGGCGGCTTCAATGCCCCGGATTTCGGTGCGCCGGGCAATCTCGCACTCGGCGTCTTCGTGTTGCTGACGATCATCCTGCTCAATCGGTCAACCACGCCTTGGGTTCGCCTCTCGGCCATCATCATTGGCCTGGCGCTGGGCAGCGTTGCGGCATGGTTCAGTGGAAAACTGCTGCCACAACCCTTGCCTGACGTGCCCCTGATCAGCCTTCCGATACCGTTCAAGTTCGGCTTCAATTTTGACTGGAGCGCGTTCCTGCCCGTCGCGCTGATTTACCTGATCAGCACCATCGAAACCGTGGGCGACCTTACCGCCAACTGCATGCTCGCCCGCCAGCCGATCAGTGGCCCGTCCTACATTCAACGGCTCAAGGGCGGCGTTCTGGGCGATGGCGTCAGTTGTCTGATCGCGGCCACGTTCAGCGCCTTCCCCAACACCACGTTCGCGCAAAACAACGGCGTGATCCAACTGACCGGGGTGGCCAGCCGTTACGTTGGTTTGTACATCGGCGTGCTGCTGTTTTGTCTCGGGCTGTTTCCGCTGATCGGCGCGGTGCTGCAGCAAATCCCCAAACCGGTACTCGGTGGCGCCACGCTGGTGATGTTCGGCAGTGTCGCCGCCGCAGGCGTGCGCATCCTTGCGCAGGCACCGCTGGATCGGCGCAGCATGCTGATCATCGCCACGTCGTTCGGCGTCGGATTGGGCATCGCTGCGCAGCCGAATTTATTGCACCTGTTGCCCAAGCTCGTTCAGAACCTGTTTGATTCGGCAATCACCAGCGGCGGCCTGACCGCCATCCTGATGTGCCTGTTGTTGCCCGAATCGAAAACCGCCGCAATCGCGGTCAATCCCGAGCCGATCGAACAGGTGTAAGGGTTTGTCGTATCGGGACTTGTCTGGAACCTGTGGGTGCGCTATCAACGCAGTGGCTGCACCCACCCACCTGTCCGGAAGTGCCTATGACCTTTGAAGTCCCAGCTCACGGCGGAAAACCCGCCAGCCGCATTCGTCAGAAGAACGAAGAGACCATCATCAAAGCCGCCGAAGACGAGTTCGCCCGTCACGGGTTCAAAGGCACCAGCATGAACACCATCGCCTTGAATGCGGGCTTGCCCAAAGCCAACCTGCATTACTACTTCACCAACAAACTCGGTTTGTACGTGGCGGTGCTGAGCAACATCATCGAGTTGTGGGACAGCACCTTCAATACCTTGACCGCCGAAGATGATCCGGCCGAAGCGCTGACCCGATACATCCGTGCCAAAATGGAGTTTTCCCGCCGCCAACCGCAAGCGTCGCGGATTTTCGCCATGGAAGTGATCAGCGGTGGCGAATGCCTGACCGAGTATTTCAACCAGGACTATCGCACCTGGTTCCAGGGTCGTGCCGCGGTGTTTCAAGCGTGGATCGACGCAGGCAAAATGGACCCGGTCGACCCGGTGCACCTGATCTTCCTGTTGTGGGGCAGCACTCAGCATTACGCCGACTTTGCCACACAAATCTGCCGGGTCAGCGGGCGCACCAAGTTGACCAAGCAGGACATGGAAGACGCCGGCAACAACCTGATCCGCATCATCCTCAAAGGCTGCGGCCTGACGCCAACCCTATAAGACGACTATGCCTTTTACCCTCAGCGACTTTTGCGAATACCGCGAAGAGATTCGCAAAAGCCGCTTCATCACCTTCGCCGCGCCGATCAGCAGCCCCGCCGACGCCCAGGCGTTCATCGAACAGCACAGCGACCTGAATGCCACGCACAATTGCTGGGCCTGGAAGCTCGGCGATCAATACCGCAGCACCGACGATGGCGAACCCGGCGGCACTGCTGGCCGGCCGATCCTGGCAGCGATCGAGGCCCAGGATTGCGATCAGGTCGTGGTGTTGGTGATTCGCTGGTATGGCGGCATTCAATTAGGCACCGGCGGGCTGGCCCGGGCGTACGGCGGTGGCGCCAATAAATGCCTGCAAGCGGCGCCTAAGGATGAACTGATCAGTCGCGTGCCACTGCGGTGCGCCTGCGCGTTCGGCGAATTGGCACTGGTGAAACTGCGCGTCGCGGAAAATGCCGGGCTGGTTGTGCAGGAAGATTTCACGGCCAATGGCGTTGAACTGCAATTGGCTGTGGGTGAAGGGCAGATTGAAACGCTGCAAATACAACTCGCCGACCTGAGTCGCGGGCGTATTTTGTTGCAGCGCTGAACGATTAAAAGATCGCAGCCTTCGGCAGCTCCTACGCAGGACAGCGCTCTTCTGTAGGAGCTGCGATCTTTTGGGGCACTGGTTTTTTTCCCATATTTCACATTTGCCCACATCTACTGTGCACCCGGCTGTGGATAACCTGAGCACATACCGCTGTAACCCTTCTGTCATGCGGCTTTGCGGGCTTTGCTCATTTTTCGTTCAATTCGCCATAAAATTTATAAAATCAAAGCAAAAACAATCAGTTAGAGCGGTTTATCACCTTTAGAAGAAAGCCGCACAGTGCTTATGCCCGACCTTTGAGCTTGCGCACAAATACTGTGGAGCAATCTGTGGATAACCCGTTCATGGCTGACGCCGCCCCATATCCGGCATGGCTTGCAGCTCACTGCTCATTTTTTGATCAAAAACCCACGCGCAAAACCGGAGCCAGATCAACGGCTTTGCCCCCAAGTGGTGCCGAGTAGCGGGGCGAATGGGGCGAAGCACCGGACTCAACGCTCCGGTTCGTGGGGGCCGAAAGATTTCCTGACCTACTGGCCAGAAAATTGCTTTATCCACAGGCATAACTCCAATCGGACCGAGCCTGTCATGACCCACTCCGCGCCCCACGCCGATCCAATACCCCGCCTGCAATTGCGCAGAATCAGCAAGCGCTACCCCGGCTGCCTGGCCAACGACGCCATCGACTTGAGCATTGCCCCCGGGGAAATCCACGCCCTGCTGGGTGAAAACGGCGCGGGCAAAAGCACGCTGATGAAGATTATCTACGGCGTTACTCACGCCGATTCGGGGGAGATGATCTGGCAAGGACAGCGGGTGAGCATGCGCAACCCGGCCCAGGCGCGCGGTCTGGGCATCGGCATGGTGTTCCAGCATTTCTCGCTGTTCGAAACGCTGAGCGTGGCGCAGAACATTGCCCTGGCCATGGGCGCGGCGGCGGGCACGCCAAAACAGCTGGAGCCGAAAATTCGTGAAGTGTCGCAGCGCTATGGCATGGCGCTGGAACCCGAGCGACTTGTCCACAGCCTGTCGATTGGCGAACGGCAGCGGGTTGAGATCATTCGCTGCCTTATGCAGGACATCCGCCTGCTGATTCTCGACGAACCGACGTCGGTGCTGACCCCGCAAGAGGCCGATGAACTGTTCGTCACTTTGCGCCGGCTCGCCGCCGAGGGCTGCAGCATTTTGTTCATCAGCCACAAGCTCGGTGAAGTCCGTGCGTTATGCCATAGCGCGACCGTACTGCGCGCCGGTCGAGTGGCCGGGCATTGCGTGCCGGCCGAGTGTTCGGATCAGCAACTGGCGCAGTTGATGGTCGGTGAAGCGGCGGCTTTGATCACTGATTATCCAAAGGTGACCGGCACCGATGTCTGGCTGAATGTGCAGGGTTTGTCGTGGCACAACCCTGATCCGTTCGGCTGTTCGCTCAAGGCCATCGACCTTGAAGTGCGCCGCGGTGAAATCGTCGGCATCGCCGGGGTCGCCGGCAATGGTCAGGACGAGTTGCTGGCCTTGCTCAGTGGTGAAGAGCGATTGTCCCGCGACGACAGCGCCACGATCAGTTTCGGCCTGGAACCGGTCGCGCACTTGCGCCCCGACGCACGACGCCAACGCGGACTGGCATTCGTCCCCGCCGAACGGCTGGGCCATGGCGCCGTGCCGGAATTGAGCCTGGCGGACAACGCGCTGCTCACCGCTTTCCAGCAAGGCCTGGTGAGCAACGGACTGGTCCAGCGCGGCAAAGTCGAAGCGCTGGCCAACAGCATCATTCAGCGTTTCGGGGTCAAGACACCGGACGCGCAAACGCCCGCCCGCAGCTTGTCCGGCGGCAACTTGCAAAAATTCATCCTCGGCCGGGAAATCCTCCAGCAACCCAAACTATTGGTGGCCGCGCACCCGACCTGGGGCGTGGACGTTGGAGCGGCCGCGACCATCCACCGTGCGCTGATTGCCTTGCGCGATGCGGGCGCGGCGATCCTGGTGATTTCCGAAGACCTCGACGAACTGTTCCAGATCAGCGACCGACTCGGTGCTTTGTGCAGCGGACGCCTGTCGCCTCTGCAAGCCACCGTCGATACGCGCCTGAGCGATGTCGGCGGCTGGATGGCCGGCCAGTTCGACGCCCCTCAATCCTCTGTACCCGCCACGCATTAACGGAGTGTCACATGCTGCTTTCTCTTGAACCCCGTGGCCAGCAATCGCGCGTGATGTTGTGGTGCTCGCCCTTGCTGGCGGCGGCCCTGACACTGGGTTGTGGCTCGTTGCTGTTTCTGGCGTTGGGACATGATCCGTTGCTGACCTTGCATACCCTGCTGATCGCGCCGGTCAGCGACGTGTATGGCGTCTGCGAATTGCTGGTCAAAGCACTGCCGATCCTGCTTTGCGCGCTGGGTCTGGCGGTCGCTTATCGGGCGCGAATCTGGAACATCGGTGCCGAAGGTCAACTGCTACTCGGCGCCTTGGCCGGCAGTGCGCTGGCGGTGAACATCATCGACATGCAAAGCCGTTGGGCGCTGGTGCTGATTATGCTCGCCGGCATTCTCGCCGGTGCTGCCTGGGCCGGGCTCACCGCCTGGTTGCGAACGCACTTCAACGCCAATGAAATCCTGACCAGCATCATGCTCAATTACATCGCCCTGAATCTGCTGTTGTATTGCGTGCACGGTCCGCTGAAAGACCCCGAAGGCTTCAACTTTCCACAATCGGCGATGTTCGGTGACGCCAGCCGGTTGCCGCTGTTGACGGAAGATGGCCGGTTGCACGCCGGGGTGTATTTCGCCCTGCTCGCGTTGGTGGCGGTGTGGGTGCTGTTGCAGAAAAGTTTTGTCGGCTTCCAGATCAAAGTGCTCGGGCTGGACAAGCGCGCGGCCGGATTCGTGGGGTTTCGTGAGAAACGCCTGATCTGGCTGGCGTTGTTGATCAGCGGCGGCCTGGCAGGCCTTGCGGGTGTTTGCGAAGTCACCGGCCCCATCGGGCAATTGGTGCCGCAGGTTTCTCCGGGCTACGGCTATGCGGCGATCACCGTGGCGTTTCTTGGCCGGCTCAACCCTATCGGCATCCTGCTTTCCAGCCTGTTGATGGCGCTGCTGTACATCGGTGGCGAGAGCGCACAAATGAGCCTGAACCTGCCGCAGGCCATCACCCAGTTGTTCCAGGGAATGATGCTGTTTTTCCTGCTCGCCAGTGATGTGCTGATTCTCTATCGACCGCGTTTGAACCTGCGCTGGGCACGCCGCGCACCCGCCACCGCCGTACACGCAGGAGCGCTGTGATGGATATCGATCTGCTGAGCAATATTTTCTACGCCATGGTGCGCTGCGGCACGCCGTTGTTACTGGTGGCATTGGGCGAACTGGTTTGCGAAAAAAGCGGCGTACTGAATCTGGGCCAGGAAGGCATGATGCTGTTTGGTGCGGTGATCGGTTTTATCGTCGCTTTCAACAGCGGCAACCTGTGGCTGGGTGTGTTGCTGGCGATGCTGGCCGGGATGTTGTTGTCATCCCTGTTCGCGCTGGTGGCGTTGGTGTTCAACGCCAATCAAGTGGCCACCGGATTGGCCCTGACGATTTTCGGCGTGGGGCTTTCAACCTTTGTCGGTGCGGCCTGGGTGGGCAAACCGTTGACCGGATTCGAGCCGCTGGCGATTCCATACCTCAGTGATATTCCGTTGATCGGGCGGATGCTGTTTGCTCAGGATTTGTTGGTGTACCTGTCATTCGTGCTGTTTGCGCTGGTGGCCTGGGTGATTCTGAAAAGCCGCATCGGCCTGATCATTCAAGCCGTCGGGGAAAACCCGGATGCGGCGAGTGCCATGGGCCTGCCGGTGTTGTCCGTGCGTACGTTGGCGGTGTTGTTTGGCGGGGCCATGGCCGGGTTGGCCGGGGCTTACTTGTCCCTCGCCTACACGCCCATGTGGGCGGAAAACATGAGCGCCGGGCGCGGCTGGATTGCGCTGGCGCTGGTGGTGTTCGCCAGTTGGCGGGTGTGGCGCCTGCTGCTCGGCGCGTACCTGTTCGGCCTCGCCAGCATCCTGCACCTGGTGGCGCAGGGATTGGCGCTGGCGATTCCGTCGAGCCTGCTGGCGATGCTGCCGTATGTGGCAACGATTGTGGTGCTGGTGTTGCTGTCCCGGGATGCGGTGCGCACACGGTTGTATGCGCCGGTGTCGTTGGGGCAGCCGTGGCAGGCCGGGCATTAGGCGGTGACTGGGCGAGCCTCTTCGCGGGCAAGCCCCCTCCCACAGGGATCGCAGGCGTGGCAACAATCCAGATCACACCGCAGAACCTTGTGGGAGCGGGCTTGCCCGCGAAAGCGTCCTGACAGGCAACACCTGGGCAATGCCCCACGCCAATTCGAACACCAGAAAAATCACCAGTAGCGAACTCGCACCCTGGGCCAGGGCATACGCCTGCCAAGTCGCAAACAGAAACCTCGCGACCGCGTCATAGCGTCCATAGACCGGCTGCGGATCGCGAATCCGCAACACCGCCCACACGCAAACAACCGAGCCCAATAAATTCGCCATCAACAGGTGTGCCGGCTCGAAGGGTGGCAACTCGCCGGGCAAACTCAGGGCCTGACTCACCCCAGTCAAAAGCCCATGCAACGCGGCGAAACTCCACGGTGTGACAAACGCCGCCGTAACGATCAGGTCATACCAGGCACTGCTTTGCACCAGCCGGCGATATTGCGTTGAAGTCCACATCGACATTGCTCCATCAATTCAGGGAGCAACAAGGCTAAAGCCTGGAGTATGCTCCAGGGTCAAGCCCTCCATGAGTTGTGAAGATGCGCATCGGTGAATTAGCCCAGGCCAGCGCCGTCAGCCGAGACACGTTGCGCTTCTATGAGCAACGCGGGTTGATCGCGGCGCAACGCAGCGCCAATGGCTATCGCGACTATCCGCCCGACATGGTGCAACTGGTGCAGTACATCAAGACCGCTCAACGGCTGGGTTTCACCCTCGGCGAGATCGGCGACAGCGTCGCGGCCATCTGGCAGTCGCCCGATCCGGACAGCGCCGTCACGCAATTGCTGCAAGACAAACTCAAACTGATCGAAACCCGCATGGCCGAACTCGGCGCCTTGCGCGAAGAGTTGCAACAACGGCTCGGGCAACAGTGTCCATTGAATCCACGACTCTGAATTTTCAAGGAAGCCACTCATGTCTACGGCAAAAACCGCCCTCATCATCGGTGCATCCCGCGGCTTGGGCCTCGGTCTGGTGAAAACCCTGCTGGCCGATGGCTGGCAAGTCACCGCCACCGTGCGTAACCCGCAGAACGCCGAGGCGCTGAAGGCACTGGGCAAGGTGCGGGTCGAGAAACTCGACATGGACGATCAGCAAGCGGTCATCGCCTTGAACCAGCAACTCAAGGGCGAAGTGTTCGACTTGCTGTTCGTCAACGCCGGCGTCAAAGGCCCTGAAGTGCAGACGCCTAACGGTGGCGCGACCCTGGCCGAAGTCGGCCAACTGTTCTTCACCAACGCCGTGGCCCCCATCAATCTGGCTCAGCGTTTTGTCGGGCAGATCCGCCCGGACACCGGCGTGCTGGCATTCATGAGTTCGGTGCTGGGCAGCGTGACCATGCCGGACGCGCCGGAACTGGCGCTGTACAAGGCCAGCAAGGCTGCGTTGAACTCCATGACCAACAGTTTCGTCACCCAATTGGGCGAGCAGACCTTGACCGTGTTGTCGCTGCACCCGGGCTGGGTGAAAACCGACATGGGCGGCGAAGGTGCGGACATCGATGTGGAAACCAGCACGCGGGGCTTGGTGGATCAGGTGAATGCGTACGTCGGCAAGGGCGGGCATCACTTCATCAATTATCGCGGTGAAACCATTCCCTGGTAACACCACCGCCCACCTGTAGGAGCTGCCGAAGGCTGCGATCTTTTGATTGTTGAAGGCAGGGTCAAAGATCGCTGTCTTCGGCAGCTCCTACGAGGTTACTTGTTGTCTTGTCGGGACGGGCTTGCCCGCACGGGCGTTTTGTTCGACACTTCGCACCTCGCCTCCCCGGCGAACCTGGATCAGCAGACAGGGCAACACTGAGCTGGCAACCCTGAACCCAACTTTCAGAGGAGCCGGCCAACATGCCTGCGACCCGTACCTGGTTAAAAAATCCCCTCGCCATTTTTACTTCCAACGACCTCGATGCCCGTGGCGGTCTTGTGCTGCAAGACGGCGTGATCGTTGAAGTACTCGGCGTCGGTCAACAACCGTCCACGCCATGCAATGAAGTGTTCGATGCCCGTGAGCATGTCATCCTGCCCGGCCTGATCAACACCCATCACCACTTCTATCAAACCCTGACTCGCGCCTGGGCACCGGTGGTCAACCAGCCGTTGTTCCCGTGGCTGAAAACCCTGTACCCGGTGTGGGCGCGCCTGACCCCGGAAAAACTCGCCCTCGCCACCAAGGTCGCGCTCGCCGAATTGCTGTTGTCCGGCTGCACCACCGCGGCTGATCACCATTACCTGTTTCCCGAAGGCCTGGAAAACGCGATTGACGTGCAAGTTGAAAGCGTTCGCGAACTGGGCATGCGCGCCATGCTGACGCGCGGCTCCATGAGCCTCGGTGAAAAGGACGGAGGCCTGCCACCACAGCAGACCGTGCAGGAAGGTCAGGTAATTCTCGACGACAGCCAGCGCCTGATCGCCGAGTACCACGAACGCGGTGACGGCGCGCAAATCCAGATCGCCCTGGCGCCCTGCTCGCCGTTCTCGGTGACCCCGGAAATCATGTCCGCCAGCGCCGAACTGGCGAACAAACTCGACGTGCGCCTGCACACCCACCTGGCCGAGACCCTCGACGAAGAAGACTTCTGCCTGCAACGCTTCGGCCTGCGCACCGTGGATTATCTGGACAGCGTCGGCTGGCTCGGCCCGCGTACCTGGCTGGCCCACGGCATCCATTTCAACCCGGACGAAATCGCCCGCCTCGGCGCAGCCAAAACCGGTATCTGCCATTGCCCGAGCTCGAACATGCGCCTGGCTTCCGGTATTTGCCCAAGCATCGAGCTGACCGACGCAGGCGCCCTGCTCGGTTTGGGCGTGGACGGTTCAGCGTCCAACGATGCCTCGAACATGATGCTCGAAGCGCGTCAGGCGCTGTACATCCAGCGCCTGCGTTACGGTGCCGAAAAGATCACACCGGAGCGTGTCCTGGGCTGGGCAACCAAAGGTTCGGCCAGCCTGCTGGGCCGCACCGATATCGGTGAACTGGCGGTGGGCAAGCAGGCTGACCTGGCGCTGTTCAAGCTCGACGAGCTGCGCTTCTCCGGCAGCCATGACCCGGTGTCGGCCCTGCTGTTGTGCGGCGCTGACCGTGCGGACCGGGTGATGGTCGGCGGCAATTGGCGCGTGATTGACGGACAGGTCGAAGGACTGGATCTGAAAGGCCTGATTGCCGATCACAGCCAGGCGGCTCGGCAGTTGATTGCCGGGACCTGATACAACACGGATTAACCTGTAGGAGCGAGCCTGCTCGCGATAGCGGTGTGTCAGACACTGATGATGTCGACTGACACACCGTCATCGCGAGCAGGCTCACTCCCACAGGGGTCTTGTGGTGGGCTCAGAGTCCGAGCAATGACAACATGATGAATGTCGCAAACAGCACAAAATGGGTCATGCCTTCGATGGCATTGGTTTCGCCGTCGTTGAGATTGATCGCGCTGACGATCAGCGTGAGGAAGATCATCACGGTTTGCACCGGAGTCATGGCCATCTGAAACGGCTGGCCGGTGTAGAGCGCCATGGCTTCCATCACCGGCACCGTCAGGATCACTGTCGACAGCGACGCGCCCATGGCGATGTTGACCACCGACTGCATACGGTTGGCCAGTGCCGCACGCAATGCGGTGAGAATTTCCGGCGCGGCCGAGATCGCCGCCACCAGAATGGCCGTGATCACCGGCGGCGCTCCGGTGCCTTCCAGGCCCAGATCCAGGGTCTTGGACATCACCTCGGCCAACGCGCCAATCACAACCACACCAAACACCAGCAGACCAATGGACAGCGTCAGGTTGACCGGCGTCGGCTCCTCGTCCAGAGGGGTTTTCTTGCGGCGCTTGTCCGGGTAGCTGTAGCTGAAAAAATAGCTGTGCGGCCCGACCTGCATGCGCAGGAACAACGCGTAAAGCACCACCATCGCGCCAATGGTGAACGCCGAATACAGTTTCCAGTTGGCCTCGGGAATGAACTCCGGCACTACCATGGAAACACCCATCGCGGTAAGGATCATCACGCTGTAGCTGCGCGCCGAGTCATCGTTGTACGACTGTTCGCCATGCTTGAGCCCGCCCATCAACGCGGCCAGACCGAGGATGCCGTTGATGTCGAGCATCACGGCTGAGTAAATCGTGTCGCGCACCAATGTTGCCGAGGCTTCATTGCTCATCATGATGGCCAGGATCACCACTTCCACCAGCACGGCGGCCAGGGTCAGGATCATGGTGCCGTAGGGATCGCCGACTTTTTCCGCGAGCAATTCAGCCTGATGAGCGACACGCATGGACGCGGCGACGATGAAGCCAATCAATACCAACCCGCCGATCAGCGCGACGGTCTGGCCGCTGTGCAGCAGCCAGTGTTCCAGCGGATATGCCACGCACGCGGCGATCAACGCCAATAGCAGGAAGCTTTCTTGTTTGAGGACGGTGAGCATGTCGGGCCTTCTGCCGTGGGAGAGCGGATAAGCGACTGACTGCGGGGCGGCGCTAACGTTTCGTTAAACCTTAGCGCACCAGAGGATGGCAGCTTTGTCAGAGCATGCACTTTTATCGGCCTCAAGGGCCCTATCGCGAGCAGGCTCGCTCCTACAGGCGAACGCGGTCAAATGTGGGAGCGAGCCTGCTCGCGATGGCCGTTACGCGAACTCAGGCCGTTTGTTGTCTTGTTGGTCAGCAATTTGCATTGGCCCTCTGCACACACAACAAAATGGAGTTCCAATTCATGCACAAACGTCCGTTGAAGAAGCTGCTTTGCGCCGTTGTCGCGGCTATCGGTCTGAGCGCCAGCCTGACCGCCAGCGCCGCCGACCCGCTGAAAGTCGGCTTCGTCTATATCGGCCCGATCGGGGACCACGGCTGGACGTATCAGCATGAACAGGGACGCAAGGCACTGGCGCAAAAGTTCGGTGATCAGATCACCACCAACTACGTGGAAAACGTTGCCGAAGGCGCCGACGCCGAGCGGGTGATCCGCAACATGGCCAAGGACAAGTACGACCTGATTTTCACCACGTCCTTTGGCTACATGAACCCGACGCTGAAAGTCGCCAAGCAGTTTCCCAACGTGATCTTCGAACACGCCACCGGCTACAAGCAGGACAAGAATCTGGGCACCTACCTGGCGCGCACGTATGAAGGGCGCTACGTCGGCGGTTTCCTCGCGGCGAAGATGACCAAGACCAAGAAGATCGGCTACGTCGCATCGTTCCCGATCCCGGAAGTGATCCGCGACATCAACGCCATTCAACTGGCCCTGAACAAGTACAACCCAGGCACTGAAATCAAAGTGGTGTGGGTCAACTCCTGGTTCGACCCAGGCAAGGAAGCCGATGCCGCCAACGCGCTGATCGACCAGGGCGTGGACGTGGTGTTCCAGCACACCGACAGCCCGGCACCGATCCAGGCGGCCGAACGTCGCGGCGTGTATGCCGTGGGCTACGCTTCGGACATGGCGCACTTCGGCCCCAAAGCGGTGCTGACTTCCATCGTCAACGACTGGGCACCGCACTACATTCAGGCGACCCAAAGCGTGATCGACCACGCCTGGAAATCCCAGGATTATTGGGGCGGTTTGAAGGAAGGGACAGTTGAACTGCCGATCAGTGACCTGGTACCGCCCGCCGTGAAATCCGAAGCCGAGCAGATCATTGCCGACATCAAGAGCGGTGCGTTGCATCCGTTCACCGGGCCGATCAAGGATCAGGCCGGGACCGTGAAAATCCCTGCCGGCGTGAGCGCAACCAATGCGGAACTGGCCTCGATGAACTATTACGTGGAAGGCATGAAGGCTGAGATTCCGAAGTAAAACACCGCCCACTGTAGGAGCTGCCGCAGGCTGCGATCTTTTGATCTAGTTTTTTAGAAGATCAAGATCAAAAGATCGCAGCCTGCGGCAGCTCCTACATTGGATCTTCAGCGTTTTTAAGGATTGTGTATGAACAGCCTTCCCATCATCGACATCAGCCCGCTCTACAGCGATGACCAAAACGCCTGGCAAGCCGTCGCCGCATACATCGACCGCGCCTGCCGCGAATGGGGCTTCTTCTATATCAAGGGCCACCCGATTTCCGCCGAACGCATCGACGCGCTGCTCGACAGTGCCAAGCGTTTCTTCGCCCAACCCACCGCCGAAAAGCTCACCATCGACATCACCCAGACCCGCCACCATCGCGGTTATGGCGCCATCGCCACCGAGCAACTCGACCCGAGCAAACCCAGCGACCTGAAAGAAACTTTCGACATGGGTCTGCACCTGCCCGCCGACCATCCCGACGTGCTGGCGGAAAAACCCTTGCGCGGCCCCAACCGGCATCCGTCACTGCCGGGTTGGGAAACGCTGATGGAGCAGCACTACCTCGACATGCAAGCGCTGGCGCAAACCCTGTTGCGGGCAATGACCCTGGCGCTGGGCATCGAACGGGATTTTTTCGATTCGCGCTTCAGTGAGCCGGTCAGCGTGTTGCGCATGATCCACTACCCGCCGCGCCACACCGCCAGCTCTGAAGAACAACAAGGTGCCGGGGCCCATACCGATTACGGCTGCATCACGCTGCTCTACCAGGATGCGGCCGGCGGCCTGCAAGTGCGCAACGTGAAAGGTGAGTGGATCGATGCGCCGCCAATCGATGGCACGTTCGTGGTCAACCTCGGCGACATGATGGCGCGCTGGAGCAACGACCGTTACCTGTCGACGCCACACCGGGTGATCAGCCCCCTCGGCGTGGATCGCTACTCGATGCCGTTCTTTGCCGAACCGCACCTGGACACCCGTATCGAATGCCTGCCGGGGTGCCAGGACGAATTGCATCCGGCGAAGTATCCGAGCACCACTTGCGCCCAGTTTTTGCTCTCGCGGTTTGCCGACACCTACGCTTATCGACGGGAACAGGAAGCGGTCTAATGAACCTGCTGGTCAGGTTTTAGCAATTGTTGCTGCAAGCATCTGTAGAATGCCCGCCATCTGCACCTGATGAGAAAAGAATTATGTACGACTGGCTGAACGCCCTGCCCAAGGCAGAACTGCATTTGCACCTGGAGGGTTCCCTTGAGCCCGAGTTGCTGTTCGCCCTGGCTGAACGCAACAAGATCGCCCTGCCGTGGAGCGATGTCGACGCCTTGCGCAAGGCCTACGCCTTTAACAACCTGCAAGAATTCCTCGACCTGTATTACCAGGGCGCCGATGTATTGCGCACGTCCCAGGACTTCTACGACCTGACCTGGGCCTACTTGCTGCGCTGCAAGGCACAGAACGTGATTCACACCGAACCGTTCTTCGACCCGCAGACCCACACCGATCGGGGCATCCCGTTCGAAGTGGTGCTCAACGGCATCGCCGCCGCACTCAAGGATGGCGAGCAGCAACTGGGCATCACCAGTGGTTTGATCCTGAGCTTCCTGCGTCACCTGAGCGAAGAACAGGCGCAGAAAACCCTCGACCAAGCGCTGCCGTTCCGCGATGCGTTCGTTGCCGTGGGCCTGGACAGTTCCGAGATGGGCCACCCGCCGAGCAAGTTCCAGCGCGTGTTCGACCGTGCCCGTCATGAAGGTTTCCTGACCGTCGCCCACGCCGGTGAAGAAGGCCCGCCCGAGTACATCTGGGAAGCCCTCGACTTGCTGAAAATCCAGCGCATCGACCATGGCGTGCGCGCCATAGAAGACGAGCGCCTGATGCAGCGGATCATCGACGAGCAGATCCCGCTGACCGTGTGCCCGTTGTCGAACACCAAGCTCTGCGTGTTCGATCACATGTCGCAGCACAACATTCTCGACATGCTCGAACGTGGCGTGAAAGTCACCGTGAACTCCGATGACCCGGCGTACTTCGGCGGTTATGTCACCGAGAACTTCCATGCGCTGTACACCGACCTGGGCATGACTCAGGACCAGGCCAAACGCCTGGCGCAAAACAGCCTGGATGCGCGGCTGGTAAAACCGTAAGCATCACGCCCCCTTGTAGGAGCTGGCTTGCCAGCTCCTACAGGTTTTGTGTCACGTAAGCTCTACAGTGCCATTTCCAGTTCGGTTTGCTTGGCAAAACGGTGGATTTCACGTTGCCCGGTGGCCGTGACCTGCAAGGCACGCGAATCGTTGGGCAGATTCAACCAGCCCGACTGCATGAACAACTGCAACAACGCAGCCCCCAATGATCCGCCCATGTGCGGACGTCTTTCGCTCCAGTCCGGGCAAGCACAGGCCGCCCTGCCGTTGCGATGCGCGAGTGCCTGAATGTATACGCCGCGGGCCGCCAGTTCGGTGGAGCCCTTTAACGTGATCGTCACGCGCTGATCAAACTGCTCGATCCACCCCGCATCCAGTAACCGCTGATAAAGATCCGCCGCCAGGGTTCCACCCAAATGGTCGTCGCACAGGCGTGCGCGCAACACCGACGAACGCAGTGCCTGGGGCTTGGCCAGGGGTATGGGGCGCTTGAAGACCGGCGGGATTTGCTGCGGCGTGCTGGCCAGCGTTGCGCTGGCCAATGCCTCGATCGCGGCGCCGATTTCAGGGGCTGCCAGGCGGAAAAACCGCTTGCGCCCGCGAGACTCGACTTTCAACAGACCTCCGGCGGACAAGCGCCCCAAGTGTGCACTGGCCGAAGACGGTGAAAGGCCGGCCAACAAGGCCAGCTCTTCGGTTTGGCGCGCCGAGCCGTCCATCAAGGCCCACATCATTGCGCTGCGCTTTGGGTCAGCCAGCAACGTGGCTATCTGGCTGATGCAAGGTGCATGTTCCATGTATTCACTCCCTGTTGAATCGTTTCGTCTACTGCTCGGAGACATCTTGACCAGTAATGTGTCGTCGGCCAAGACGCAGAAACCGCCATAAACCGGGCAAAGTCTTTGCTTACCCACCCCATCGCCGGGCAACTGTTGCAGAGGGCGGGCATGGGGACACGGGACCAGACCGACGCCAGCGAGGCCCCACCATTGCGGGCGACGGGGCGTGCATCGGGCGAGCGCTAGTATAGGCGGGTTAACCGCCGGTTCCTGCCCTTGGCAAACCGTTGGTGCTGATAGTTCCTGAGGGAAATTTCGCTTTTTACCTGCGACTAATCATCGATACCCGCCAACCCCGGAAAATGACTGCTCAAACGGGCGCATCGACTGGCAAGCATTTCCCGCAACAGGTTCACAGGCTTACTCAATTGTGCGCGATGGGCGCACAACAGATTCAGCGGTGCGCGCTCACACAGCAGCTCAGGCATCAGTACTTTCAAACGACCGGCGAGCACATCCCCGGCCACATCCAGCCACGATTTGTAAGCGATGCCCGCCCCGGCCAGTGCCCACAGCCGCACGACATCGGCGTCGTCGCTGAAACGGTCGCCACTGACGGTCAAACTGACCTCACGCTTGCCATCGTGAAAACTCCAATGGTCATGAACGCGGCTACCGAGCATGAACAGCAGGCAATTGTGCTGCGCCAATTGCTCCAGCTGCCGCGGTTCGCCATGCCGGGCGAGGTAACCCGGCGCGGCACACAGTACGCGGCGGTTTTGCGCGGCGATGGGCAGCGCCACCAGGCTGGAATCCTCCGGCTCGCCGTAACGCAGGGCAATGTCCACTGGCTGGCGAAACAAGTCGGCAATGCGGTCGCCCAACAGCAAGCGCACGGTGAGTTTCGGGTGCTCGCGCTGAAATTCGTCCAGCCACGGCAGCAGCAGGTTACGGCCGAAGTCCGACGGTGCCGACAACTGCAACACGCCGCTGACCTGATCCTGACCACTGGCCAACAAGCGCCGGCCCTCATCGAGGTTGCTCAGGGCCGCACGGGCGTACTCCAGAAAACCTTCACCCTCGGCGGTCAGGCGCAGGCTGCGTGTCGAGCGGGCGAGCAAGCGGGCACCGAGTTGCTGCTCGATGCGTTTCAGCGCCGCGCTGGCCACCGCCGCCGACATGTCCATGCCCCGCGCGGCTGCCGACAAACTGCCCAGGTCCGCCGCCCGAACGAACAACTGCAAGTCATCGAAACGCAGCATCCAAAAACCCTATTATCAAAAAAATATTGAAAGAGACTGCTCTTTTAGCGGGTTTTATCTTCAGGAGAAATAGCCAATCATCTGTCCATCGAAATCACTTCTGCGGAGTTCCCGATGTCCCAGCCGTTTACCGCCATCGCCACCCTCATCGCCAAACCCGGAAAACAGGATGCCCTTGAGCAGCACCTGCGAGCGCTGGTGGAGCCGACCAGAGCCGAAGCCGGTTGCGGCCAATATGACTTGCACCAGGACCTGGCCAACCCGCTGGCCTTCTACATGATCGAACACTGGAGCAGCGACGAAGCCCTGCAAGCCCACGACAACAGCGCGCATATCCAGAACTTCCGCGCCAAGGCCGGTGATTTCCTCGAACACTTCGAACTCAAGCGCCTGCGTTCCATCGCCTGAAGCCTTCTTCTATTACTGTTGCGGAGCCCTGCATGAAAGCCATTGCCTATTACGCGTCCCTGCCGATCAGCGACGAAAAATCCCTGCAAGACATCGAACTGCCGGAGCCGGTCGCCGGGCCGCGCGATCTGTTGGTCGAAGTCAAAGCCATTTCGGTGAACCCGGTGGACACCAAGGTCCGTCAGAACGTCCAGCCTGAAGCTGGCGCAGCCAAAGTGCTGGGCTGGGACGTGGCCGGTGTGGTCAAGGCGGTCGGTAGCGACGTGACCCTGTTCAAGGCCGGTGACAAGGTGTTCTACGCCGGCTCCATCGCCCGGGCCGGCGGCAACAGCGAACTGCACGTTGTCGATGAGCGGATCGTCGGCCACATGCCCAAGAGCCTTGGTTTCGCAGAAGCCGCCGCCCTGCCCTTGACCGCCATCACCGCTTGGGAATTGCTCTTCGAGCGCCTGCAAGTGCGTAAGGGCAAAACCGATGAAGGCCAGAGCCTGCTGATCGTCGGTGCGGCTGGCGGGGTGGGTTCGATCCTTACGCAACTGGCCCGGCAGCTCACCGCGCTTAAGGTGATCGGCACGGCATCACGCCCACAAACCCAGAGCTGGGTCAAAGAGCTGGGCGCCAATCATGTGATCGACCACAGCCAGCCGCTGAGCGAAGCGCTCAAACAAGCAGGTCTTGATCAGGTGACTCACGTTGCCAGCCTGACCCAGACCGACCATCACCTCGATCAGCTGGTCGAGGCGTTGGCACCGCAGGGCAAACTGGCGCTGATCGACGATCCGAAAAGCCTCGACGTGACCAAGCTCAAGCGCAAGAGCCTGTCGCTGCACTGGGAGTTCATGTACACCCGCTCCTTGTTCGAAACCGCGGACATGATTGAACAGCACCACTTGCTCAACCGCGTGGCGCAGTTGATTGATGCCGGGACGCTGAAAACCACGGTTGGCGAGCATTTCGGCACCATCAACGCGGCGAATCTGCGCCGGGCTCATGCGCTGCTGGAAAGCGGAAAATCCAAGGGCAAGATCGTGCTGGAAGGGTTCTGAAAACCTGAAAAAAACATCGCCGGCTGATCCGGAGCCGGCGATGTTTTTTGTTACAAACCGTCAGTCCGACAATTGACCCCTGTCACAATAGCGGTCGTATTCGGGGCTACAATCGAAGCTCCTGCGAGGCAACCCTTTGCGTGTCGTCTTTTACGAGAGGAGATCGAATATGAAGATCCTGATAAAAGAAATGGCAAAATCCCAGTGGCAAGTTCGCCTGGACCAGCATGCCGTGACGTTCCGTAGCGAAGCTGAAGCCCTGGCGTTCACACGCCTCCTTGAAGCGCGCATACACGCCCCTCACCAGATCCCCGTCCTTCACCCGCAGCGCGCTGCCGGCTGACCCGCCGTCAGACCTGGGCCTTCACCAGTGCCCGGGCATTTTGCAAACGCCGGGTGAGCATCGCCACGCCCACCACCAGAATCGCACACAGGCTGATGACCATGGCCATCGGCATGGCGCTGCCGTCGTGCAAAATCCCCACCAGCGCGGCGGCACCAGCGGCCACGCTGAACTGGATGCAACCGAGCATCGCTGAGGCGCTACCGGCCCGGGCCCCTTGGCCATTCATCGCGCACGCCGATGCGTTGGGAAGGATGCAACCGAGACTGGCGATACAGACGAACAGCGGAATCAGCAAAGGCCAGAGTTGCGCGGTGTGCATTGCACTGACGGCGAGCAACGCCAGACCGGCGCCGAGATACACCCACACCGCCCGCGACAGCAGGAATGCCGGCCCGCGCTTGGCCAGCAAACGTGCGTTGACCTGCGCCACCAGAATGAACCCGGCCGCGTTAGCCCCGAAGAACCAGCCAAAGTGCTCGGCCGGGACGCCATAGAGCTTGATGAGGACGAACGGTGAACCGGCGATGTAGGAAAACATCCCGGCGATGGCGATACCGCCGGTCAGCGCGTGGCCGAGGTACACCGAATCTTTCAACAGACGTCCGTACTGACGCAGCGCCCCTGACATCGGCTGGCGTGGCAGATGGGCCGGCATGCTTTCCGGCAACCCGAACGCCACGGCCAATCCTGCCAGTGCGCTGAAACCGGTCAGGGCCAGGAAGATCGACTGCCAACCCGTGGTGTTAACCAGCACGCCGCCCAGCATTGGCGCCAGAATGGGTGCCAGGCCCATCACCAGCATCAATTGCGAAAAGACCTTGGCCGATCCCACCGCATCACATTTATCGCTGACCACCGCCCGCGAAATCACCATCCCTGCGCAGCCGCCCAAGGCCTGGACAAAGCGTGCAGCGATCAGCCATTGAAGATTCGGCGCGTAGGCACAAGCCAATGAGGCAGCGGTAAACAACCCGACTCCGATCAACAAAGGCAGGCGTCGCCCGAAACGGTCAGCCACCGGGCCATAGGCCAACTGACCGATGGACAGGCCGAGGAAGTACGCCGCCAATGTCTGTTGAACGTGTTGCTCGTCCGTACCGAATGCCAGCGCCATGGCCGGGAAGGCTGGCAGGTAGAAGTCGATCGCCAGCGGACCGAAAGCGCTCAACGCGCCAAGAATCAGAATGGTACGGAAGTTCATCAGGCATCCAGGCATTAGTCGGCAGCCCGACAGTCTAGCCCCGCATGGACGCCTTGAACATTACGATAGCTCGCTAACTATTAAAAAGATCAGGCCAGTTTGACGCCGTAGCCCTCTTCACTGATCGCCTCGATCACCTGTTGCGCTGACAGTGCGCTCTCGACGCCGACTTCCTTGGCCGCGAGATCGACGCGCACGCTGGCGGCCGGGTCTTTGGCCTGAACAGCCTGAGTGATGGCCCGGACGCAATGACCGCAGGACATACCTTCAACATTGAACACTTGCATGGAAAGACTCCTTTGATGAGGCTCTTGAATGAGGTTGAGTACAGTCTTGAGCTTGCCACCATGGCAAGGTCAAGTTCTGAAGTGATCTGCCGGGCTGGCAATCGGCGTCGCGCTCGGCCAAGCTGCGTTCATCAATGACTCGATCTCAGGAGATTCAGCCATGCGCTGGTCAGCTTTCAGCCTGTTTGGCTTCCTCAGCCTTTTCGCCGCCGTGCCGTCGGCCAGTGCCGCCGGGGAGGACTATGGCGTGCTGATCATTTCCCGCGAGCGCCTGGAAGTCGCGACCAGTTGCGAAATCGGTGTGTACATCCAGGACCAATTGGCGGCGCGGCTGTTCCAGGAGCAAAGCACGTCATTCAACCTGCCAGCGGGCAATGTGTCGTTGCGCCTCAAACTGCTGCCGGGCCAGGCACCGGGTTGCAATCCGGGGATGCTGGCGCCGGGCTCGCAGGACATCCAACTCAGGGCCGGCGATGTGCTCAAGTACCGGATCGCGATGACGCAGGAAGGGATGTATCTCAAACGTGCAGGCTTGGGGTACTGAGTCGCCTGTCAAAACATCGCAGCCTTCGGCAGCGCCTACAGACGTACACATAATTGTGTAGGAGCTGCCGAAGGCTGCGATCTTTTGCTTTGAAAAATGGCGCTTGACCTTGCCAACATGGCAAGGTTGATCCTGTAGGCATCTACTACAGGGAGTGCGACCGATGTCCGATTCCACCACATTCGATCTGCCGATTGCCGGCATGACTTGCGCCAGCTGCGCCGGGCGTGTCGAGCGGGCCTTGAGCAAAGTCATCGGTGCCAGTGCTGTCAGCGTCAATCTCGCCACAGAGCAGGCCCGGGTCCAGGCACCCGCCGACAGCCTGCCCGCCTTAATGGATGCTGTGGCCAAGGCCGGTTACAGCGTGCCGCAGCAATCCCTCGAATTGTGCATCGACGGCATGACCTGCGCGTCGTGCGTCGGCCGCGTCGAACGTGCGCTGAACAAGGTGCCGGGGGTGAAGAGCGTCAGCGTCAACCTGGCGAACGAACGCGCGCACCTGGAACTGCTCGGCCAAATCGATCCGCAAACCTTGATCGCCGCCGTGACCAAAGCAGGTTACGCCGCCAGCGTCTGGGAAGCCGAACACCCACAAACCGACACTCAACAAACCCGCCTGCACCGCGAACGCTGGGCGTTGATCGCCGCCATCGCCCTCGCCTTGCCGCTGGTGTTGCCGATGCTGCTGCAACCGTTCGGCGTGCACTGGATGCTCCCGGCGTGGGCGCAATTTGCCTTGGCCACTCCGGTGCAATTCATCTTCGGCGCGCGGTTTTATGTGGCCGCGTGGAAAGCTGTGCGCGCTGGTGCCGGCAACATGGATCTGCTGGTCGCCCTGGGCACCAGCGCCGGTTATGGCTTGAGTGTCTACGAGTGGGCCACCGCTGCCGGGCGTATGCCGCATCTGTATTTCGAAGCCTCGGCAGTGGTAATCGCTCTAGTGTTGCTGGGTAAATACCTGGAGAGCCGCGCCAAACGCCAGACCGCCAGCGCCATCCGCGCACTGGAGGCGTTGCGGCCGGAGCGGGCCATTCAGGTCATCGACGGTCGCGAACAGGATGTGGCTATCAGCGCCCTGCGCCTCGATGATCTGGTAATGGTCAAACCCGGCGAACGTTTTCCGGTGGACGGTGAAGTGGTCGAAGGCCAGAGCCATGCCGATGAAGCGTTGATCAGCGGTGAAAGCCTGCCGGTGCCGAAACAACCCGGTGACAAGGTGACGGGCGGCGCGATCAACGGTGAAGGTCGATTGCTGGTCCGCACACAGGCGCTCGGCGCGGAAAC
This sequence comes from Pseudomonas azerbaijanoccidentalis, assembly GCF_019145495.1. Classification (GTDB taxonomy): domain Bacteria; phylum Pseudomonadota; class Gammaproteobacteria; order Pseudomonadales; family Pseudomonadaceae; genus Aquipseudomonas; species Aquipseudomonas azerbaijanoccidentalis. Next base: position 26,519 of record NZ_JAHSTU010000006.1, read on the forward strand.
CGTGCTGGCGCGCATCATTCGGCTGGTGGAAGACGCTCAGGCCGCGAAGGCACCTATCCAGAAACTGGTGGATAAAATCAGCCAGGTTTTCGTCCCGGTGGTGCTGTTACTGGCCCTGGCGACGCTGATCGGTTGGTGGCTGTATGGCGCACCGCTGGAAACCGCGTTGATCAATGCCGTTGCGGTGTTGGTGATCGCCTGCCCTTGTGCGCTGGGCCTGGCCACGCCGACGGCGATCATGGCCGGCACCGGTGTGGCCGCGCGTTACGGCATTCTGATCAAGGACGCCGAAGCGCTGGAACGTGCCCATGAAGTCAGTGCGGTGGTGTTCGACAAGACCGGTACCCTGACCTCGGGCGCTCCGCGCATCGCACACTTGAGTGCCGTCGACGGTGACGAAGCCACGCTGCTGCAACGGGCCGGCGCCCTGCAACGCGGCAGTGAGCATCCATTGGCCAAAGCGGTGCTGGATGCCTGCGCTGAACGCTCGTTGCCGGTGGACGCCGTCACTGACAGCCAGTCCCTGACCGGTCGCGGCATTGCCGGCACTCTCGAAGGACGGCGACTGGCGCTGGGCAACCGGCGCCTGCTTGAAGAAAGCGGCCTGAGCGCTGGTGCGTTGGCGGATTCCGCTGCCGCGTGGGAGACCGAAGGCCGGACGCTGTCCTGGCTGATCGAGCAAAGTCCCGCGCCGAAGGTGTTGGGCCTGTTTGCCTTCGGTGACACCCTCAAACCCGGCGCACTGCATGCGGTGCAGCAATTGAGCGCACGGCACATCAGCAGCCATTTGCTGACCGGTGACAACCGCGGCAGTGCCAAAGTGGTTGCCGAGGCGCTGGGCATTACCGACGTGCACGCCGAAGTGCTGCCGGCGGACAAAGCCGCGACCGTCGCGGCGCTGAAAAAAACCGGCGTGGTGGCGATGGTCGGTGATGGCATCAACGACGCCCCGGCACTGGCCGCCGCCGACATCGGCATCGCCATGGGCGGCGGCACCGATGTGGCCATGCACGCAGCCGGCATCACTCTGATGCGCGGCGATCCGCGCCTGGTGCCTGCGGCGCTGGAAATCAGCCGCAAGACCTACGCAAAAATCCGCCAGAACCTGTTTTGGGCCTTCGTCTATAACCTGGTCGGTATTCCACTGGCAGCCTTCGGTTTCCTCAATCCGGTGCTGGCCGGTGCGGCGATGGCGTTGTCCAGCGTCAGCGTGGTGAGCAATGCGTTACTGTTGAAAACCTGGAAACCCGAGGATCTGGAGGACAACCGATGAACATCGGCCAAGCGGCCCGTCACAGCGGCCTGAGCGCAAAGATGATCCGTTATTACGAGTCCATCGGTTTGCTCAAGGCGGCGCACCGCACCGACAGTGGTTACCGGATGTACGGCGATGCCGACCTGCACACCTTGGCCTTCATCAAACGCTCGCGGGATCTGGGATTTTCGCTGGAGGAAGTCGGCAAACTGCTGACCCTGTGGCAGGACCGTCAACGTGCCAGCGCCGATGTGAAGGCCCTGGCCCGGCAGCATATCGATGAGCTGAACCAGAAGATCCTTGAGCTGGGCCAGTTGCGCGATACGCTGCAAGACTTGGTTGAGCATTGTCAGGGGGATCACCGGCCGGACTGCCCGATTTTGAAGAACCTGGAATCGGGGTGTTGTGTCAAACCGGTTCGCGCCTGAAAGCCGATTCTTGTGTAGGAGCTGCCGAAGGCTGCGATCTTTTGATTTCAGAAGCAAAGATCAAAAGATCGCAGCCTTCGGCAGCTCCTACAGGGGATGACAAAAAACCCGGCCGAAGCCGGGTTTTTCTTTAGCCGATCACTGCATCCAGGGCGGAGGCGGTTCTTCGGTTTTGCCGGGTGGCGCATCGTCGGCCGTACGGGCCGCTTGCTTGCGCTCTTCATCCAGGCGCGCGGCCTCGATCTCACGCATGATGCCGCCCACGTCCGCCAGTTCTTCCGGCTCGTCGAACTCGCCGGTCAGGACACTGGCCGGGTGCAAGGTACCGGCCTCGTACAAGGCCCACATTTCCTTGGCGTACCGAGTCTTTTTCAGCTCCGGCGCAAACCGGCCGAAATAGGACGCCATGTTTCCCACATCCCGCTCCAGCATGCTGAAGGCGTGGTTGTTGCCCGCGGCATCCACCGCTTGCGGCAAGTCGATGATCACTGGGCCGGTCGGCGTCAGCAGTACGTTGAACTCGGAGAGGTCACCGTGCACCAAACCGGTACACAACATCAGCACGATCTGCGAAATCAGAAACGCGTGGTACTCGCGCGCCTGATCTGGCTCCAGCACCACGTCGTTCAGACGCGGCGCGGCATCGCCGTACTCGTCGGCTACCAGCTCCATGAGCAGCACGCCTTCGAGGAAGTCATACGGCTTGGGCACCCGCACGCCGGCGTTGGCCAGACGAAACAGCGCCGCCACTTCGGCGTTCTGCCAGGCGTCTTCGGTTTCCTTGCGGCCGAACTTGGAGCCCTTGGCCATGGCCCGGGCCTGACGACTGTTGCGCACCTTGCGGCCTTCCTGATACTCGGCCGCCTGACGGAAACTGCGTTTATTCGCCTCCTTGTAGACCTTCGCGCAACGTAACTGGTTGCCGCAGCGCACTACGTAAACAGCTGCTTCTTTACCACTCATGAGTGGGCGCAGCACCTCGTCGACCAGACCGTCCTCGATCAGGGGTTCAATGCGTTTTGGAGTCTTCATCAGCTTTTATTGTGGGTCCTTTATTACCAAACACGCGAAAGTCATTCGTTATACGGCAATCCACTCATCGGTGGGAGGGGGTGCCGACCTATGAACACTGCCAGGAACAACAAGAAGCACACAATGTGCCGGATTCCTCACAAAAACCTGACGTCCTTCGTCGGTCGCCAACGATCATAGCCGAGCCTGTACCACTTGTTGTTCAAGGCCTGCGAGGGCATTTGTGACAGAAGCTGACATCCCACGCTCCGCACATCGCAGGATTTTTCTTCACAGCCCTCAATTTCCTCCGACAACAGCCGAAGTCCTAAGTGACAAAGTGATTTGTCCGACAATCGCTCCCCCAATAAAGGCGATGCCGCACTCAAGGATCAGGGTTGACCAAGAACGTTTACGGCTGCCAATAAACCGCGAGTCATCTGCACTGCGTGGGCCTACAAGAAAATCTGGAGCGCGGATGAACATCAAACAGAAGTTGACCTGGGCGTTTGCAATCATCGCCTGCTTGCCCGTGGTGCTGGTCGCCACCCTCGTTGTGCTGAACTTGCGCAGTGATGCCAAGGACGGATTCATCGACAGCAGCGGTCGTGAAATCCGTCAGGTCAGCAATGCCATGCAACTGTTTTTCGACGGCATCAGCCAGAACGTCGAGTACCTGGCCAAGCAACCGCTGATCACCAATTCCGACGACAGCCTCAAGACCTACATGAGCGCCAACGCCGCCAGCGTTCCTCAAGGTGAGGCGGACAAGAAACTCTTCAGCTTCCTGCAGGAACTGGGCAACGCTCACCCGTCCTATGCCTACGCGATTCTCGGCACCGCCGCCGGTGGCTATGTGTCGTGGCCGGACGATGCCAAGCTGGCCAACTACGACCCGCGCCAGCGTCCGTGGTACAAGGCGGCCCAGGCCAAACCGGGCAAGCCGTTCCGTACCGAGGCTTATTACTGGGCCGAAAACGATACGTCCTACGTCAGCACCGTCCGCACCATCGACAATAAGCTGGGCACCAACGGCGGCGTGGTCAGTATCGACGTGTCGCTCAAACAGCTCACCGAACTGGTCAAACAGATCAAACTCGGCGAAACCGGTTACCTGATGCTGCTGGAAAACAACGGCACCGTGCTGGTCGACCCGAAGCAACCGGAACACAACTTCAAAGCCTTGGGCAGCCTCGGCGAAGGTTATGCGCAACTGGCCAAGGCCGGCAAAGGCCTGGTTGAAGTCGAACTCAATGGCGAGCGTTACATGGCCAACGTCTGGCCTTCCGAGCAACTGGGTTGGACCTTTATCGGCCTGATCAAGCAAAGCGATGTGATGAGCACCGCGACCCAGTTGACCTGGTTGATCGCCATCATCGCGGCAGTGCTGGCGGTGATCTTTGCAGTGGTCGGCGCCAGTTTCGCCAGCGTCATCGTGCGTCCGATCCGCAGCGTGGCCGATGGCCTGGAAGGCATCGCCCAAGGTGAAGGCGACCTGACCAAGAACCTGCAAGTGCGTGGCAGCGATGAAACCGCGCAACTGGCCAGTTGGTTCAACCAGTTCTTGACCGCGATTCGCAACCTGATCCAGAGCATCGGCGGTGCCGCCACAAAGATTCTCGCCACCTCGAAAAGCTCGACCCAGGTGTCCAGCGACATGGCCGAAGCCGCTGGGCGCCAGCGTGAAGCGGTGGACATGGTGTCCACGGCGTTCCACGAAATGGTCGCCACCGCCAACGAAGTAGCGCGTTCGTGCAGCCAGGCGGCCGAGTCCGCCGACAGCGGCCAGCGTCAGGCCCGCGAAGGCCAGCAACAGATCGACGCCGCGGTGAGCAGCGTCGATCGACTGAGCCAGGAAATCGAGCAGTCCGCGCAATCGATGCAACAGCTTGAGCGCGACAGCAATGACATCCAGTCGATCCTCGGGACCATCCGTTCGATCGCCGAACAGACCAACCTGCTGGCATTGAACGCGGCCATCGAAGCAGCGCGGGCCGGTGAACAAGGGCGTGGTTTTGCGGTGGTCGCCGACGAAGTTCGGGCACTGGCCAAACGCACAGCCGACTCCACTGCGGAGATTGACGGGCTGTTGGGTAATCTGGCCAAGCGCACCAGCCAGGTGACGCAGCAGATGCATGCGAGCCTGGAAGTGTCGCAACAGTCGGTGTCACGCATTGGCGAAGCGCGCAGCAGCTTCGGGCAGATCCGCGAATCGGTGGACGTGATCCGCGACATGAACACACAGATTGCCACCGCCGCGGAACAGCAACATCAGGTGGCCGAAGACATCAACCGGCACATCAGCCAGATCCATGGCGATGCGCAACTGGTGGCGGAACTGGCGAACTCGGCGCGACTGGATTCGCAAAGCCTGGCCGGATTGTCCAATGAGCTGGATGGGTTGGTGCGTCGCTTCAGGACCTAAGGAGCAAAAGATCGCAGCCTGCGGCAGCTCCTACAGGGATGGGCGTAGGAACTGCCGCAGGCTGCGATTTTTGTCCGGCACTACTGCTTGAACAACTCCCCCGGGGTAAACCCGAACAAGCTTTTGAACGCGGCAATAAACGCTGACGTCGAGTCATACCCACACGACAGCGCCGCGTTGGTGACGCTGTCCCCTTCCTCCAGCAAACTCAACGACGACAGCAATCGCGCCCGTTGCCGCCAACCTCGAAAGCTCAGGCCGGTTTCGCGCTGGAACAGGCGCATCAGGGTTTTTTCCGAGGTCCCCAAACGCTCAGCCCATTCCTGCAACGTCACGTTGCGTTCGGGGTTTTCGATCAGTTCGTTGCACAACCCCAACAACCGTTCGTGGCGGGGCAGCGGCAGGGAAAACCCGACTTCCGGCAACCCCGCCAATTGATCCAGCAACACGCTTACCAAGCGCGCCTCTTGGCTGTCGCCCTGTGGGTACTCCACGGGCAACTGGCAAAAACTCTTGATCAGTTCCCGGGCCAGTGGGGTCACTTCCAGTACGCGGCAACGCCCGTCCGCCCATTGGCAATCCTCGCGGCGCACGTACAGGCTGCGCATTTCGGCGCGCATCGACGTCACCACTTGATGATCAAGATCCGCCGGAATCCAGATGCCCCATTGCGGCGGCGCAAAGAAACTGCCTTCGGCGGTGTGCACACCGAGAACGCCACTGATGGCGTAGGAAAACTGCACCCAGTCATGTCGATGGGACGGCGTCCAGGAACCGGCATTGAGGCTTTCCACCCGGGCATACAGCGGACGCGGCAGTACGGTGATCGGTGGGATGCTTCGTTCGAGGGAGATTTGTCCGTTAGTCGGCATTGACTGGCCTTGTGTTGCGAGACGGCAGATAGGCCAACGTTAGGTCATGTCGAAAGTCTATTCAACACCGGTAATACCTGTGGGAGCTGGCTTGCCAGCGATAGCGGTGTGTCAGCAACAGAGATGTCGAATGTGCAATCCCCATCGCTGGCAAGCCAGCTCCCACAGGTTTTCGGTTTCATCCCATTACAGTTTTCAGCGTTCAATGATCGCCGTCACGCCTTGGCCGCCTGCCGCACAAATCGAAATCAGCCCACGCCCTTTCCCCGCTGCATCCAGCAGCTTCGCCAGGTTGGCAACAATGCGCCCACCCGTGGCGGCAAACGGATGCCCCGCCGCCAGCGAACTGCCTTTGACGTTGAGACGGCTGCGGTCGATGGAGCCCAGCGCAGTGTCGAGGCCGAGGCGGGTTTTGCAGTACTCCGGATCTTCCCAGGCTTTCAGCGTGCACAGCACTTGCGCGGCGAAAGCTTCGTGGATTTCGTAGTAGTCGAAATCCTGCAGGCTCAGGCCATTGCGCGCCAGCAAACGCGGTACTGCGTACACCGGCGCCATCAACAAACCTTCGGCACCGTTGACGAAATCCACCGCCGCCGCCTCGCCGTCGCGCAGGTAGGCGAGAATCGGCAAACCACGTTCCTTCGCCCACTCTTCGCTGCCCAGCAGCACCAGGGACGCGCCATCGGTCAGTGGCGTGGAGTTGCCCGCCGTCAGGGTGCCCTTGGCACTTTTTTCGTAGGCCGGTTTGAGCGCGGCGAGCTTTTCCAGCGTCGAATCCGCACGCAAATTGTTGTCGCGGGTGAGGCCGAGGAACGGCGTCATCAGGTCGTTATGCCACCCTTCGGCGTAGGACGCGGCCAGTTTCTGATGGCTTTCCAGAGCCAGCTGATCCTGTGCTTCGCGAGGGATGTTCCAGGTTTGCGCCATCAACTCGCAATGCTGACCCATCGACAAACCGGTACGAGGCTCGCCGTTGCGCGGGAACTCGGGGATCAGATGGTGCGGCCGTAATTGCAGAAAAGTTTTCAGTTTGTCGCCCGTGCTCTTGGCGCGGTTGGCTTGCAGCAGGATCTTGCGCACCCCTTCACTGACGCTGATCGGCGCATCGGAGGTGGTATCGACACCACCGGCAATGCCGCACTCGATCTGGCCCAGGGCAATCTTGTTGGCCACCAGCAACGCGGCTTCCAGACCGGTGCCGCAAGCCTGCTGAATGTCATAGGCCGGGGTCGCAGGTGACAGCCGTGAGCCGAGCACGCATTCGCGGGTCAGGTTCATGTCCCGCGACAACTTGAGCACCGCTCCGGCAACCACTTCGCCAATGCGCTGACCGTGCAGGTTGTAACGCTCGATCAAGCCTTCGAGCGCGGCGGTGAGCATCTCCTGGTTACTGGCGGTGGCGTATGGCCCGTTGGACCGGGCGAAGGGAATCCGGTTACCGCCAATGATTGCGACGCGACGCAGTTGAGTCATGAAAATCCCCTGATGAAAAATCTGATCTGAACACTTCCCCCTGTAGGAGCTGCCGAAGGCTGCGTTCTTTTGCCTTTGATTTTTGAAATCAAGATCAACAGATCGCAGCCTTCGGCAGCTCCTACAATGATCAAGCGTAGGCCTTATCTCGTGGATCGAACGACTGATTGCCAATCGTGGTCCACACTTTGAACCCCAGCTTTCGGAGCGCGTTCCATGTCTGACCGCTATATCGACTTCGCCAATTCCTCCATCGGCCATCGTCTGGTCGGAGCCTTGGGCCTGCCTTCGCCGACACGCCTGGAACGCTGGCAAGCAGGCCGGCTGCGCCCGGTAGACGGTGCGCTGCTGATCGGTGGCGGGCCGCTGGCGGAGAAAGTCAGCGCCTTCGCCAATCGCCTGACCGACGCGATCTACAGCTACGGTTCCGAGCCTTCGATGGCGACTGCGTGGATTCCCGGTCATGGCCCGAAACTCAAAGCCGTGGTGTTCGACGCCAGCGATCTGCTGCACACCGATCAGCTCAAGCAGCTGCGTGAATTCTTCCAGCCGCTGATGAAAAACCTCGATCACTGTGCGCATCTCGTGATCCTGGGACTTGATCCACAATCCTTGAGCGACCCGTTCGCCGCCAGCGCCCAGCGTGCACTTGAAGGTTTCAGCCGCTCGCTGGCCAAAGAGCTGCGCAGCGGCGGTACCTTGCAACTGATCCATGTCGGCGAAGGGGCCGAAGATCAACTGGAAGGTCCGCTGCGATTTTTCCTTTCGCCCAAAAGCGCGTTCGTCTCCGGGCAAGTGATCCGCCTGAACGCCTGCGATACGCCGGTAACTGACTGGACGCGACCGCTGGCCGGGCGCAAGGCACTGGTCACCGGGGCCGCGCGCGGGATCGGCGCGTCGATCGCCGAGACCCTGGCCCGGGATGGCGCCGACGTGATTCTGCTCGACGTGCCACCGGCCAAAAATGACCTGGAAGCCCTCGCCGCACGCTTGGGTGGCCGCAGCGTTACGCTGGACATCTGCGCCGAAGACGCGGCCACGCAACTGGTCGAACACTTGCCGGACGGCGTCGATATCGTGGTGCACAACGCCGGCATCACCCGCGACAAAACCTTGGCCAACATGACCCCGGAATTCTGGGACGCGGTGCTCGCGGTGAACCTCAATGCGCCACAAGTGTTGACCAAAGCCTTGCTCGACAATGGCACCCTGCGCGACAACGGCCGGGTGATTCTGTTGGCGTCGATCAGCGGCATTGCCGGCAATCGCGGGCAAACCAACTACGCGGCGAGCAAAGCCGGCCTGATCGGTCTGGCGCAAGCCTGGGCGCCGTCGTTGCAGGCGCGGGGCATCAGCATCAACGCGGTGGCACCCGGTTTCATCGAAACCCAAATGACCGCACACATCCCGTTCGGCCTGCGCGAGGCCGGGCGGCGCATGAGCTCGCTGGGCCAGGGCGGTCTGCCACAAGACGTCGCCGAAGCGGTGGCATGGCTGGCGCAACCGGGCACCGGCGCGTTCACCGGGCAAGCCTTGCGGGTTTGCGGGCAAAGCGTGTTGGGGGCTTAGGCATGACTATCGACTGGCACACACTCAATCGCGAACCCAGCCTGCCGGGGCTGTATGCACACGCGGCAACGCGACGAAAAATCACCGGCACCACCCTGCCGACCTCGGGCTTGCGCTGCTGGGTTGATGTCGATGCAAAACGTCTGGCGGCCTATCGCAAGGTCTGCGGTTTTGCCGACAACAACCTGCTGCCGCCCACTTATCCACACATCCTCGCCTTCGCGTTGCAGATGCAATTGCTCACCGCCAAGGACTTTCCGTTCCCATTGCTGGGGCTGATTCATCTGAGCAATCGCATTCGCGTCCTGCGCCCCATGGGTGGGGTCAATCGGGCGCGGGTCAGCGTGCATGTGCAAAACCTGCAACCCCACGCCAAGGGCGCGACGTTCGACCTGGTGACGACCCTGGATGATCAGCTCGGGCCATTGTGGGAAGCGCAAAGCCAGATGCTGTGCCGAGGGGTCAAACTCGAAGGCGAGCCCGTGGAAGAGGTTTTGGCCTCGACGCTGATACTCACGCAGGTGGCCCAGTGGAAGGCGCCTTCAGACATTGGCCGGCAGTACGCCAAGGTTTCCGGGGACTACAACCCGATTCACCTGAGTTCGGCCAGTGCGCGGTTGTTCGGTTTTCCATCGGCCATCGCCCATGGGCTGTGGAAAAAGGCACGCACACTGGCGGCATTGGCCGAGCAGCTGCCGACGGCGAACATCGAGATCGCGGTGCAGTTCAAGAAACCGGTGCGCCTGCCCAGCGAAGTGGCGCTACTGGCTAGCGCTGCGGGGTCCAGTGGTGAATTGCAGTTGATCGGGGCTGCTGACCTTGAGCACATGGTCGGGCATTGGCGGCCGGTTGCCTGACCGATCAAAAGATCGCAGCCTTCGGCAGCGCCCACAATGGGTATGCATTTCCAGGTAGGCGCTGCCCAAGGCTGCGATCTTTTTGGGGCCACCAGACATGGTCAATTGTGTATATATAACTTAAGTTTTCACTCTCCTCGCGTCATCTCGGTTCAGCATCGCCCCATTGATTTGAAACGCTTTTTTTTCCGCTCATATTCCCATGGTATTAGCCCTTAGGCAGCACGCGCGCGCCTGTATAAAACGGCTTAATACCAAGTGAAGAATGGCGTTGTAGAGCCCTTGCGATTGTTATGTGGACAACGGACGAAGGCATGGCCGGCGACAGAACCGGTCAGCCATCGAAGACAACGACGTTGTTTCAGGTGCAAGGATTTTTACTTATGAAAACTCAAGTTTGGTGCAAATCAGCAACTGCCTTGGCGCTCATTCTCTCGCTCGGTCTGGCCGGTTGCAGCAGCGGCGGTGGCGGTCATCACAGCAGTTCCGACAGCTCCTCGCCCGATGGCCAGACCGCTGCGGGCGCTGGTGGTGCAGCCGGTGGTTCAGACAGCACCGCTGGCACAGGCGGAACAGGTGGTACAGGCACCGGAGGTACCGGAGGCACTGGCGGTGGCGGCACCACTGACCCAACCAATCCAACCAACCCGACAGACCCGACCAACCCCACCAATCCGACCAATCCAACAGTCACACCGCTGGTGACCACCACCCTGATTAAGGATGTCGGCACCACCGTCGGTGGCGTCGGTGACGGTGTCGGGCAGATCGGCGATTCGCTGGGCTCGGCTCCGGTGGTCGGTGGTGTCGTGCAAAGCGTGGTGAACACCACCGGCAATGTGGTCAGCACACTGGGTGACGGCGTGGCCAATGGCTTGGGCCAACTGGGCACCGACCCGAACGGCTTGGGCGTTACCGCTTCATCAGTGGGTGGCGTGGTGCAGGATCTCGGTAACGGTGTTTCCGATGTCAGCGGCAAACTCGCGACTGCCACCAACAGCGTGCCGGTGGTGGGTGGCGTGGTGACCCGTGTTGCTCCAGTGCTTGATGGCGTCGGCGAAAGAGTCACCATGCTCGGCGACACCCTGAGCACCGCGACCACCACGGGCCCGCTGGGCTCGGTGACCCAGGAAGTCGGCAACAAACTGGTGCCGGTCATCGCCATGGTAGAGAGCACCACGGACAAGGTAGGCGACGCTACCGGTTTGGGCGACCCACTCAAAGGCATCGTGCAGAAAGTTGGCGACACGGTTGAAGGTGCAGGTGACAAAGTCACCGATGCCGGCAATGGCAATCCACTGACCAACACCGTCGGTGGCGCTCTGAGCAATACCGGTACGACGGTTGGCAAGGTCGGAGGCCTGGTGGCCAACGGCAGCGGCTCAGGCGGCAGCGGTGGCCTGGGTGGCAACGGCCTGCTGGAAACCGTCGGTGGCGCCGTGGTCAATGTCGGCACTGGCCTGAACATTGGCAACACCAACGGGGTGGTCAGCGCAGTCGGTGTGAACGGTGTCGCCGGCGGTAATCTGGTCGCCTCGGTGGGCGGTGCACTGGGTGGTAGCGGCATCGCCAACACTGGCCCGACCGCAGCACTTGCCAACGTCGGCACCATCGCCGGTGGTGCCATTAACCCAATCACTACTGGCGTGTCCGGGCTGACCCAGACCATCGGCAGCGCCACCGGCATCGGCGCCCCGGTCGCCAGCCTCACCGGCCAGACCGGCGGCGCCGTCGCCAACCTCGGCGGAGCGATTGCCGGCAGCACCACCAACCCGGTTGTGACGGCTGTCGGCAACACAGTCACCACCGTGGGCGGTACCGTCGCGGCAGTCGGCGGGCTGGTCAACGGCGGCACAGGCACCGGCACATCCGGTGGTCTTGGCGGTGTGTTGGGCGGGTTGACCGGCGCGCTGGGAGGCAACAATCGCTGAATTGCACCTGGCCGATTCGACGGCCTAACCTACAGCGCCTACGCTTGGTTGGAGGCGGAAGATTCTTATCGGTCTTCCGCCTTTTCTTTGGGTCACGAAGACCCTCGCGAGAACAGGGAGAGTCCTATGCGCCTTTTGGCTTGCCTGCTGTTACTGCCGATCAGTTGCGCCACCTTCGCCGATACCCTGCCGAGCTTTCTCAACAGCAACGACACCATCCGCAACCTTCCCGTACCGAACCTGCCCGCCGACGCCTACCGCCCGACGACACCTCCTCTGCAAGTGCCGGAACCCGGCGCTACGCAAACACAACCGTTGATGATGGGCACCAAGGTCAACCTCAAGACCGTGCAGATCGAAGGCGGGACGATCTACCCGCTCAACGAACTGGCGGCAATCTACCAACCGTTGCTGGGCCACGAGTCCAGTCTGGCCGACCTGATCGAAGCCACCCGCAACATCACCCGCCGCTACCAACAGGACGGCTACCTGTTGTCCTACGCGTTTCTGCCACAGCAGACATTCGATAACGGCGTGGCGCGCGTGGTGCTGGTGGAAGGCTACATCAGGAACTATCAGCTGCAGGGCGACGTTGGCCGGGTCAAAGGATTGCTCGACAAACTGGTGGCCAAACTCCAGGCCGAAAAGCCACTGACCCGCAAGACCTTCGAACGCTACACCACGCTGATGAGCCGCATTCCCGGCGTGACCTTGCAAGCACAAGTCCCGCCACCGGGCACCACCGATGGCGCCACCGACCTCATCGCCCAGGCCAGCCGCAAACCCTTCACCAGCAGCCTGAGCACCACCGACGACAACCGCAACGGCACCCAGGCCTTGCTCGGCGTAAGCAGCAACGCGCAGACCGCCATGGGTGAACAACTGAGCCTCAGCGGCCTGTTTCCCCCGGGGGATGACGATGAGCATTACTATCGCCTGGACTACAACCAGTTCCTCAATGCCGAAGGCACGCAACTGGCTTTATCCGCCTCACGCTACCGCGCCGATCCGGGTACGAATGTACAACTCGACAACGGCCTTGAGCTCAAACCCCATCGGGAAAATGACCGCTATTCGATCGGCTTCAACCATCCGGTAATCGCCTCGCCCAACGAACTGCTCAGCGCCGGCGCGCGCGTGTACGCAGTCAACGACAAGACCCGCTACAAAGTGGTGGGCTTTCCGTTAAGCGTCGAAGATCGCACCGACATCCGCGCCCTGGCGTTCGAAAGCGACTGGCGCAAGGCCGATGCACAACAACTGCGCATCCTCAGCGGCGGGCTGTATCAAGGCCTCGACAGCATGGGCGCAGAAACCAACAACAGCGCTCTGGACCTGGACTTCTTCCGGCTGCGTTTGTCGGGGGTGCAAAGTGATAAATTTTTCGACAACTGGCAAGGCGTGGTGTCGGCCGCGTTGTACTGGAGCGACGACACCCTGCCCGACAGCGAACGCGCCGTGTTCGGCGGACAAAACTTCGGCCGCGGCTACCCCGACGACCAGGCTTCGGGTGACAAGGGCTGGGGGGTGGCTTACGAGGTGAACTACAGCTTCAACCGCGACTGGAAATGGGTCAGGGTCTTGCAACCTTATGTGGTGCTGGATCGGGCCAAGACCTGGTTCAACGAACTGCCGGTCAAGGGAAATGACATGTCATCGGCAGCGGTGGGATTGAGGTTTGGCGATGCCAGGTACTACAACATTGCGTTGGAAGCGGCCAAACCCATGTCGGATGAGGCGCTGGATACGTTCAATCGCAAGCCGCGGTACAGCATTAGTTTTAGTTATCAGTTGTAGGGGCGGCAAATAATGCGCGCGACCCTGTAGGAGCTGACGAGTGCAACGAGGCTGCGATCTTTTGATTTTGTTGTTTAGAAGCAAGATCAAAAGATCGCAGCCTGCGGCAGCTCCTACGGATTGGATACATCCGGTGCCAGCAAGCCGGCTCCGAGTACACCCACGCTCCGCGCCGTGCGGCGAAGCCGCACACATCGAGAGGAGGTCGCCGCGAAGCAGACCGGAGGCGATGCGATGTACACACAAAACCCACCAGCGCTTGGTCGGCTACAAGGCCGCCAAGGCCAAAACCGCAATCACCCCTTGACCAAATAAACCTGCGGCAAAGGAAAAAGATTATTCAAGGTCTCCAACAACCTGACGTGATAAATCGGCTTGCGAAACAAATCCAGCACCTGCAACCGCAACAGGTCACTGACATCCTCCATGTCCGCATGCCCGGACATCACAATCACCGGCAAATGCTGCCGCGAAGTGTGCTCGCGCAACCGCTTGATCAACGACATGCCACTCTCCTCCGGCATGCGCAGGTCAGTAATGACCAGCGCAATATCCGGATGCCGCGTCAGGTGTTGCAGCGCCAATTTGACCGATGTCGCCGTGAAGCAATTGAACCCCTCACCCTCCAGCAACTCCGCCAATTCAAGCACTGCATCCTCTTCGTCATCGACCAGAAGAAGTTGTTGGCGTGACTGTCCTGGAGAACTCATGGGCGACACCTGAAATGGACTAAGCGCTGACATTGGAACCCGACTTCAACAATGCAAAGTTGCCGACACGGACTCTCGTAATCACTCACAAGGCGTCTTTGATTTTGCCGAACACCGTTGTGATTTCAGTCCCGATGCCGCCACTGAGCCCAGCGATGACCACCGCGACCATTGCCGCGACAATGGCGTACTCAATACCCGAGGCGCCCTCGGTATCTTTGGCCAGACCTTTGTAAAAAGCGATTTCGGATTTGACCTTCTGAACCAGCTTGGCAAAAGACATGACAGTTCTCCCAGAGACCACGGGTGTTGCACGGTCGCAACATGATTCCCCTATGCCAGCATCAGCATTGTCGGCATTCCGGGTACCAACAACTGTAAAAACGCATTAATACGAAAGTATTAGTCGTTTCGTTGACGTCAAAAAACCTTGTATTTCATCGTAATCTTTTACTTTGGCTAGATATTTCGCTCTGGGTAATGGCGTTTTGCTCTAGCTGGACTACGGTCAAATAGCGAAATCGTTTTATGTTCATAGCTGCCTGATTGCGAAGTTTTCTCGTTGATATGAAACGAGTCTTTGAGCAGCAGGAAAGGGAGAGCCGTCATGAACAGCCGTGTCATTCTGGGTCTTGCCGGATTGTCTCTGGTGGGTGCAGTCATTGCCGGGTATTGGGGTTTCACACTGACCCGCCAACCCACCGCTGCACCCGTTCTGCAAACCGAGGCGGTTGTCCCTGCATCGACAACTGCACAACCTCCCGTGCCGCAGGAAGAAGACACCACCCGCCAACCGGTCGTGGTGTTGCAGCGCGACATCGCGCCGTTCATACAAATCACCGCCGCCGACGTGGCCCTGGAAAAACTCCGCACCGTTCCCGCCGGCAGCCTGACCCGTCTCGACCAGGCCATCGGCCGCGCTCCGTGGCGCGCCCTCAGCGCCGGCAGTTGGCTCAGCGATGAAAGCTTCGACGCCGGTAGCAAACTGGCGCGGATGATTCGCCCCGATGAACGCGCACTGGCCGTCGCCGTGGATGAAGTGATCAATGCTGGCGGGCAACTGACACCGGGCGACTATGTCGATGTGCTGCTGTTTTTGCGCATGGACACCAACAACCTGCAGCCCTCGGCGCAGCTTGTGGTTCCAGCGTTGCGCGTCCTTGGCGTGGGCGAGCAAATGGGTTTGACCAATGACGGCCAACCCGCCAGCCCGGCGCACAGCAACGATGAAAAACTGCGCCAGGAACAACAGCGCGCAAGCGCCCGCACCGTGCTGCTCGCCGTACCCGAACAACTCTTGAGTCGTCTGATGCTCGCCTCACAGGCAGGGGTTCTACGCCTGGCCGTGCGCAGCGCAGATGAAAAACGTTTGTCGCGCTACTGGGCCGGAGAGAACGAATCCGCGGCCAACCTCGCCAACGCCAATCGCGAACTGGTCCAGTTCAACCAACTGGCCATGACCGCACCACCCAAACCGATCACCAGCAGTGGCGCCACCGCACCACGCAAGTCGGGTGTGGAAGTCATTCGCGGCAATGAAATCACTCAACAGACCCCCTGAATCGAGCAAGGACGCCTTTTAATGCGCAGACGTTTTACGCCGTTATTCAACGGCTTGATCTGGGCCACTTTGCTGGGCGGCTTGCCGGTTACGGCTGCCTTGGCTGCCAGCGGTAATTGCGCGGCACTGGGCTCGTTGCCGGCAGTGCTGGAAGTTGGCGAAGGCCAGCAACAGGAACTGCAATCGCCGGTCGCCATCACCCGGATCGCAGTCGGCGACCCGAAAATTGCCGATGTTCGAGTCAACGGCAATCAGGCTTTTCTGCTCACGGGCATGGCATCCGGCGCCACCAGCCTGATGGTCTGGACGGCCTGCTCGACAGCGCCGCGCCAAAGCATGGTGTTCGTCCAGGGTCGTGCGACCGCAGCCATGACCAGCGCCGCGCGCTTACCTTCAGACGACCCGCAACTGCCTTCGCAAGTGCAGACCGACATCCGCTTCGTAGAAGTCAGCCGAACCAAACTGAAAGAGGCCGGCACTTCGATCTACGGCAAGGGCTCGAACAACTTCCTGTTCGGTGCACCCGGTACGGTGCCCAATACTGGCGTCACGCCGGGGGTGGTGCCGTTGTTCAACATCGACCCGCGCATCGCCGCGCCGAGCATTCCGTTGGCCAACGACATGTTCAACATCGTCTGGGGCGGCGGCAGCAGCAAATTCCTCGGCATCGTCAACGCCCTGGAAGGCAGCGGCTTCGCCTACACCCTGGCGCGACCGAGCCTTGTGGCGCTCAGCGGGCAAAGCGCAAGTTTCCTGGCCGGTGGCGAAATACCGATCCCGGTGCCCAGCGCCAACAGCAACAGCTACTCAATCGAATACAAGGAATTCGGTATCCGCCTGACGCTGACCCCGACGGTGGTCAGCAATGACCGGATCGCCCTGAAAGTCGCGCCCGAAGTCAGCGAACTCGATTACAACAACGGCGTGACCATCGGCGGCACCACCGTCCCGGCCTTCACCATTCGCCGCACCGACACCAGCATCTCGCTGGCCGACGGCGAAAGCTTCGTCATCAGCGGCTTGATCAGCACGCAAAACGCCTCGCAGGTCAGCAAGTTTCCGGGACTGGGTGACATTCCGATTCTCGGCGCGTTTTTCCGCAACTCCTCGATCAATCGCGAAGAGCGTGAGCTGCTGATGATCGTCACCCCGCATCTGGTCCAACCGTTGGCCGCCAACGCGCCATTGCCGTCGTTGCCGGGTGAAAAACTGCGCAACTACGACCCGAACTGGTACCGCCTGTACTTCCTTGAAAACGGCAACTTCGATAAACGCAGCGGGTTATCGCAATGAGCCAGAACCTCAGTCAGACCTTTCTTGCGATCACACGCAACAGCACCGACCTGGAGTGGTTGCAAGGCGCCCTCGCCCCCTTGGGCCAAGTAGTCAGCGCCGGCGCCGGTGCCGGCAGCCTCGACGAACTGTTGGCACTGGTGGACGTGACCTTCGCCAACCTGGTGTTCGTCGGCCTC
Source organism: Pseudomonas azerbaijanoccidentalis (assembly GCF_019145495.1). GTDB lineage: Bacteria > Pseudomonadota > Gammaproteobacteria > Pseudomonadales > Pseudomonadaceae > Aquipseudomonas > Aquipseudomonas azerbaijanoccidentalis. The sequence continues at coordinate 43,880 of NZ_JAHSTU010000006.1, forward strand.
GACCGTGAACACGTGGTCGCACAGTGCGCATTGATCGAAGGTGCACTGGAAGCCAAACCGATGCTGGCCATCGTCGCGCTGGGCGACGGCATGGACAACCAACTGGTGCTCAATGCCATGCGCGCCGGCGCCCGGGACTTTGTCGCCTACGGTTCGCGCTCCAGTGAAGTTGCCGGATTAGTGCGGCGCCTGAGCAAGCGTCTGCCCCCCGTGGCGCCGAGCAACCACCTGGGCGGCCTGACGGTGCTGTACGGCGTACAGAGCAATGCCGACGGCGCGCTGCTCGCCAACCACATGGCGCAAGTGGTGCAGAAGAGCGGCCAGCAAACCCTGTTGCTCGATCTCGGATTGCCGCGCGGCGACAGCCTGGCCTTGCTTGGTCTGGAGAGTTCGTTTCATTTCGGTGATGCGTTGCGCCATGTGCGCCGCCTCGATGCCACGCTGATCGACAGCGCCTTCACCCGCTGCGAAGTCGGCCTGCGCATCCTCGCCTACGCCAACACTGATGAGCCCCTGGAGCACACCAGCGCCGCCGAGTTGTACATGTTGCTCAGCGCCCTGCGCCAACACTTCCAGCACATCGTGGTGAACCTCACCGGCCAGCCCGACAGTGAAGCCCTGCGCACCTTCGTCAGCCATTGCGACAAGCTGCTGTGGTACACCGATCAGAACGTGCTCGACTGCCGCCGCAACCTGGCAGTGCTCAACCTGTGGCGTGAAAAAGGCATGAAGCTCGATCACGCCAAGCTGCTGGTCGATCGTTATTTGCGCACCGTGGCGCCGGACTCTGACGCCCTAGGCAAGAGCTTCGGCATGGAAATCATCGCCACCCTCGCCTACAGCCCCGAAGTGCGCCTGAACGCCAAGAATCAGGGCGTGACCCTGTTCGAACTGGCGCCACGCGAGGTGCTCACCCAAAGCCTGCGCACCCTCGGTGAACGGCTGGCCAAACGCTCCGAAAGCCTGGCCAAACCCAAGTCCTGGTTCAGTCGCTTGAGAGGTGCCTAATGAGCGCAGAAAAACTGTTCGGCGCCAGCCCGCGCGCGGTGACCGGCAATACCGATCACGAAGGCCTGAAACTGGTGCTGCACCGCTACATCATCGATGCCATCGAAGAGTCGGGCAAAAACCTGCTGGAAGGTTCGCGGCAAGTGTTGTCGCAGTTCGTCATCGACAAAGTGGCCGAATACATCGCGCGCCTGCACCTGGCGATTTCCCGCTACGAGATGGAGCGCCTGGCCGAAGAGATTGTCGACGAGCTCACCGGTTTCGGCCCGCTGGAAGTGCTGCTGCGGGATTCGGCCGTGACCGAAATTCTGGTCAACGGCCCGCACAGGGTGTTCATCGAGCGTGACGGTGTGCTGCACCAGAGCGACTTGCGTTTCATTGATGCGCACCACGTCGAGCGCGTCATCCAGCGCATTCTTGCGCCGCTGGGCCGCCGGCTTGATGAGTCATCACCGATGGTCGATGCGCGCCTGCCGGACGGTAGCCGGGTCAACGCGATCATTCCGCCGATTGCACTGGATGGCCCGTGCCTGTCGATTCGAAAATTCCGCCAGGACATGCTCAAGAGCACTGACCTGATGGCTATGCAAACCATCGATCAGGCGATCTACGAATTCCTCCAAGAAGCCGTAGGCAAGCGCTGCAACATTTTGATCAGCGGCGGCACCGGCACCGGCAAAACCACGCTGCTGAACATTCTCAGCCAGTTGATCAATCCCCACGAACGCCTGGTGACCATCGAAGACGTCGCCGAATTGCAACTGGGCCACCCGCACGTGGTGCGCCTGGAAACCCGCCCGCCAAATGCCGAAGGCCATGGCGAGGTGAAGGCCAGCGACCTGATTCGCAACGCCCTGCGGATGCGCCCGGACCGGATCATCCTCGGCGAAATCCGCGGCGTAGAAGTGGTCGATGTGCTGACCGCCATGAACACCGGCCACGACGGTTCCATGAGTACCGTGCACGCCAACAACGCCCAGGATGCGCTGCTGCGTCTGGAAACCCTGGTCGGCCTGACGGGCCGCAGCATCGCCGAACGGACCTTGCGCCAGATGATTTGCGCGGCGCTGGATGTGGTGATTCAACTGACGCGCATGCCCGATGGGCGTCGCTGCGTCAGCGAAGTGGTGGAGGTGATCGGCATCCGCGAAGACGTGTACGTGACCAACACGTTGTTCCGCCTCGACCGCCGCAACGGTTTCGGCTTCCTGCGTGAGGCGGTCAACCCGGCCGGTGACAAACTGCGTCGCGAGTCGGCGTTCTCTCCCACGGCGTACTAAGGGCCACGGCATGCTCAAACCGTTGCTGCTCATCCTCGTTTGCCTGACCTTGCTCGGTTTGTCGGCGCGCCTGCTCTATCGCGGTTTGCGCCAGCCCGGCACCCAGCGCGTGCTGGACCGCTTGAGCCAAGGGCAACCGGAACGGGTGGTGCAGAAAACTTCATGGACCGCACTGGAACGGGCGTTTTTGCGCGCAGGGCTGGGACGGCCAACGGAACGTATTGGGCAGTGGCTGACGTTGTGGGGGCTGATGGCGTTGATCGGGGTGGTGGCGGGCGGCTGGATCGGCTTGCTGCTGGCATCGTTACTGCCGCCTTTGCTGCTGAGGGTGTTCGTCCAGTGGCGTTACCAACGCCGACTCAAGCGCATGATCGAACAATTGCCACCCCTGCTGGATCACACCGTGCGCAGCCTGAAGTCCGGACGCACCCTCGCCGATGCCGTGCTGGGCGCGATTGATGCAGCCGAAGATCCATTGAAAAACGCGTTGGGCCGGGTGCAACGTAACGTGCAATTGGGCATCAGCCTGCCCGATGCGACCTCGGACTTCGCCGAGCTCTACGACAAAGACGAGCTGCGTCTGTTTGCCCTCGGCTTGAAGGTCAACCACCGCTACGGCGGTAATGCCAGCGAACTGCTGGAAAACCTGATCAAGATGATTCGCGAGCGCGAGCAGGCCGCGCGCCAACTGAGCGCCATGACCGGAGAAACCCGCGTCACGGCGGTAGTCCTGGCGGCGCTGCCGGTGGCCCTCGCCGGTTACTTTCTGATCTCCAATCCGAAGTACCTGCTGGCGATGTGGAACGACGGCTCGGGGCAAACCATGCTGGTGGCCGCGCTGGGCTTTCAAGTGTTTGGTTGTCTGGCGCTGTGGCGCATGTTGCGCAGCCTATGAACCCGTCCATGCTGCTGAGCTCGCTGCTGTTTTTGCTGGCATCGCTGATGCTGTTCAGTGTCGTGCTGGAACTGCGTCGGCGAGCTCGCCAAGTGGTGCAACGTCTCGACGGCAAAACCCCGGTCGACAACCGCTTCAGCCAATGGCTGCATGCGCTGGGCAGCAGTCGCGTGGGCCAGCAAACGGTCAAGCTCGATAACGAAACCCAGACCCTGCTCAACGCCCTCGGCTGGCGCACCGCCCGTAAGCGCGCGATCTTCGCGGCGTGCCAAGTGGGCGTTCCGGTACTGGCGCTGGCTCTGAGTGCGCTGATTCAGGCGCTGTTCTTCCCGCAAGTCGCTAATCAATGGCTCGTCCCGGCATTCGCCCTTGGCATCGGCTATCTCTTGCCCAAACGCCTGCTGGCCGCCGCGGCTCACCATCGGCAGAAAAAACTGGCGATCGAGATTTCCACCTTCATTCCCTTGCTGCGGATCCTGTTCGAGTCGGGCATGGCCGTGGAACAATCGCTGCGTGTGTTGAGCAACGAAGGCAAACAACTGCTGCCGATCCTGACCCATGAACTGCGCCTGGTCCTGACCCGAGTCGACTCCGGCCTGGAACTGGCGGATGAACTGAACAAGGCCTCGCGCCTGCTAGCAGTGGATGAATTCACCGACACCTGCGTGATCCTGCAACAGCTGATTCATCAGGGTGGCGGTGCGATGAAATCCCTGCTGGCGCTCAAGCTGCTGCTCGATGACCGGCGCCTGACGCGCCTGCAGGAATACATTTCCAAGATGTCCGCCAAAATGTCCGTCGTGATGATGTTGTTCCTCTTCCCGGCGTTATTGATCGTACTGGCCGGCCCGGGGCTCACTGCCCTGGCCCGGGCTTTTGCTTCCTAGAGGGATCGTGATGAAAGCAATGATTGCCGGTTTGAGTCTGCTGTTGCTCAGCGGTTGCGCGAGCACCGGCCAAACCCCCTGGAGTGCGCTGACCAGCTCCGCCAGTTGCGGCCAGTTGAGCTCCGACCAACAGCTATCGCTGAACCTGGCCGATGACATGGCCAACGACGGCAAGCTGCACGCCAGCCTGGCCAACCTGCAAAGCTTGCCCGACAACCTCGCCGACGTGCGCCTGCGCAAAGCCAAGGTCTACCGTTTACTCGGGCGCAGCGAGGCCGAACCGTTGTACCGCAGCCTGCTCGGCAGTTGCCTGGCCGCCGAAGCCGAACACGGCCTGGGCCAACTCGCCGCCGCCCGCAGCGACAACGGCCTGGCGCAAGCCCACTTGCAACGCGCCGCACGACTGGCGCCCACCGATGAAAAAATCCGCAACGACCTGGGTGTGGTGTACCTCAATCAACTGCGTGTCGAAGACGCCCGCTTCGAATTCCTCACCGCCATGGAGCTCAAGCAAAGCGACACCCTGGCCGCGCAGAATCTGGTGACATTGCTGATCTACCAGGACGACTGGAGCCGCGCCGCCGAACTGGTCAGCCGCCTCGGCCTGAGCCCGGCCCAGGTCACCGAAGCCCAGGCCCGCGCCGAAAAACTCAAGACCCCGACCCGCCCCGGCTCGACCGCCGCCGCGCAAGTGGCCGCCGTCACCCCGTCGACCCTTCAGTAGGGAGAACCCAGGATGAAATCCACCACCCTCTGCTGCCTCGGCCTCCTGGCCTTGCCACTCACCGCCCACGCCCTCGACGCCGGCCCCGCGTCACCGCAACAACAGGAAACCGAAGGCTGGCTGCAGCTGCAAAGAAACAACACCGCTGCCTCACAAAAACCACAAACCGCCACAGCGGCCGAACGGGAACTGGCGATGCAACGCTGGCTCAAGAGCTACCAGCACGACATCCCGGAGTTTTTCGATCAGGACGCAGGTGGCGCGGTGGATAGTGGGTCGGGGGAATAACCGCCATCGCCAGCAGGCTGGCTCCCACAGAAGAGCAAAGTTGCGTACACCCGAGCTCTTCACCACTCCACAGGCCGAGCGTTAGCTCGCCTGCCGCTCTTGATCCACCCGCCCCCTCGGCAGGCTGAGTGGAGGCATTTATCCGGGGGTGGGTGCGCAGCGCCGTGCGGCGAAGCCGCACACATCGAGAGGAGGTTGAAGCGAAGCCAACCGGAGGCGATGCCCCCGGATGAATGCCGGAGCGAAGGAACACCGAGCCTTAGCGAGGAGCCGTACGTAAGGGCGAAACCCTAAGCCGCCGTTACCGCAGCAATGGATATGTACTCTAAAAAAACCAATATCAGTGCGCCGTAACCCTCTGCCGCATCCCTGAATTACTCGGCGACAACGCCAGCGCCAACTGCGTTCGGTTATGCATATGCGTCAACCGCAACACCTGCGACACATACAACTTCACCGTGTTCTCGGTGATCCCCAACTCACAGGCAATCTGATAATTGGTCTGACCCTTGCCTACCAACCGCGCCACATCCAGTTGCCGAGGAGACAGCTGATTGAAAATCGCCGGGATCTCCACCCGATCGGCCTCACTGATCGTGCCGTCTTCCGAATCCGCAGTGCCCGACAACACCGGAGCACGCCGAACCCGATCCAGGTCCTGATACAAGTCATCGATAGACTCGGACAAATACTGCAACTTCTGATTCAGATGCCCCAGTTGCAGCGTCTTGTGCCGCTCCTGCAACGCTACTTCCTGGCGCTTCAAACCTTCGAGCAACTCGCCCAGATCGATCGGCTTTTGATAATAATCGGCGATGCCGGCACGCAGTGCCTTAATCACATCCTGCTTGTCCGCACGCCCGGTAAGCATGATCGCCTCGAACGCACGGTGCTTGCCGGACAGGCGTTGCAGCTCTTGAACCAGTTGAATCCCGTCGAGTCCGGGCATCTGCAAGTCGCAGAGCACCAAACCGATGTCGGTGTCTTCATTGAAACGTTCGATGGCTTGATGACCGGATTCACATGGAACACAGCGGTAACCGCTTTTCTCCAGAAATTCGCAGAGTTCTTCAACGATCAAAGGCTCATCGTCGACCACAAGGACTTTTACTGCCGAGGTACGCTTGTTCACGTGCAACTCCCTGCAAGGTCAAAGGCTGACCGTTCCTGTACCCATTGCCAAAGGCTGTACAACTACTTGTTGTATGAAAGTAGCCGTATTTAACGGGTCTGTACAAAACCTGACGACTAGCGGAGCCAGACAAACGTTAACAACAACCCCACCAACAAGAAGGGGGCAAAGGGCTGTTTTTTTGACATTCCGGGCTGAAGGTAGAGCAGACGACCTCTAAGCCCTTGACCGATATGAAGCCAGACTCTTGGCGCGAGCAGCAGCCAGCACAAACTGGCCACACCTGCGCCAATAAACACGCCCAAGACGTGCCGACCGTCGGTCGCAAGCCCTAGGGCAATCATCAGTTTTACATCCGCTCCACCGAGCCTTCGCAGGGCGTAGCCGGGTAACGTGAATGCTGCCGCCAACAACGCCGCCCAGCCGCCCTGCTCGGCGGGTGCACCCAGCCAGGTGGTGCCGGTCCATAGCAAAAACGCCAGTGCCAATGCCCCTGCACCGAGGGTCAGACCATTGGCGATGTGCCGCTGCCGTGCGTCCTGCGCTGCGCATAGCGTCAGCCAGATCAGTAAGACAATGCTCTGCATCCGGTAAAAAACGTCCGTTTTGGCTGAATGATTCTATGCTGACATTACCTCGTGATGGTCAGGGTAGACGCACTCATGAAAACCAGCCTCCCCCGCAAACAAAAAGGCGCCGCCGCGATTGAATTTGCCTTGGTGTTCGTCATCTTTTTCGCGGTGTTCTACGGGATCGTCACCTACAGCCTGCCGCTGTTACTGATGCAGTCATTCAACCAATCGACCGCCGAAGCCGTACGCCGCAGCGTAGCGCTGGATCCCAACACTCCAGGTTATGAAGCCGCGCTCAAGACGGTCGTCAAACAGGAGCTGACCCGGCAACTGGCGTGGATTCCTGCCGGCCTCAACTTCAATGTCGACACCGATGCCACCACCACCTACACGGCCGGTGTGCTGAAGGTCAGCATCAATTACCCCACCAACAAACTGAGTGCCGTCATCCCGTTTTTGACGTTGCCCGGGATCGGCAAGGTGCCTGATTTGCCTGCAACACTTACCGCCAGTTCGAGCCTGCAATTTTGAGTGCCGGCGACAAACTCTTCGGGCGCCTGCTCAATCGCCATCCGCCAGCGCCTCAGCCATCACCGGAGCCGCTGAGCGTATTCGGCGTCGGCTTGCAGATGCAGCTGGATGCCGAAGGTCGCGTGTTGCACCTGACCGGCCCGCTGCGCCATTCGCTGGCGCAACAGACCCCCACTGCGCAAGCGCCGCACTTGCTCGATTTTCTCTTGCCCCATTGCAGCCTGGTGGTCGAGGGCGCCCCTGCTGACTGGCAGGGTCAGAATCTAGACCTGGATTTCTACAGCCTCAGCGGCCAACCCCTGCACTTGCGCGGCTGGGTGCAGCCGTCAGCCGATGCCTGGCTGCTGCAGTTGCTGGACATCGGCGACTTGCTGCTCGATCGTCGGCAAGCGCGCCTGCGCGAACAATGCCAACTGCTCGCGGTGCAAATCGGCGAGCAATTGCGCCTCTGCAGCCTGTCGCGTTTACCCGATGTGCTGAGCGATCAACTGCAAAGCCTGGCCCAGCGTTTTCATATTCCGTGCATCGCCCTGGCGCTGCTCGATGAAGAGGAACAGGGCTGGCAGATCCATCAGCACTACGCGGGACTGGACGCGCCCCGTTTGTGGCAAAACGCTCAACGGCTGGGTACCGGCCTCGACAGCCTGAACGGCTCCGCCCCTCAGTTGCTCAACCCGATTGAACACCCGCGCCTGCAAGGCATCTTCGGCAATGCCGAGGGTTTCGCTGTGCCTTATCACGATGCCCAAGGTGTGGTCGCGTGGCTGCTGTGTGGCTGTTACTCGGTGCAGCAACGGGCGCCGGACGTCAGCGAACGCGACTGGCTGCAGTTGGCCGCCGCCCTCGCCAGCCCCCTGCTGGAACGCCTGCGCGAGCACCGCCATCATTTGCAACTGGAGCGTCTTGAGTCGCTGCAAGCCCTGCTCGGCACGGGTTGGTGGGAAATGTTCAGCGACAGCGCCGAAGTACAATTGGCCCCGTCGCTGGCCAGCGCGCTCAGCCTTGTCGATGCGCGCTTGCCGTTGCACGACTGGCTGGATCAAGTGCATCCCGCCGACCGCGAAGAGTTGCGCAGTCGTCTGCAAGCGTTGCAGGACGAGAGCGCCCCGCTGCTGCTCTGCGTGCGCCTGTATCGCCCCGATGCGGCAGCCACGCCGATCTGGTATCGCTTGCAAGGCCAGGCCTTGGGCACCGGCAAAAACCGTCGTCTGGTGGGGTTCATGCTCGACATCAGCGACATCAAGAATCAGGAGCAACAGGCCGCTGCCGCCCACGCACGCCTCGACAATCTGATCGCCAGTTCCCCGGCCGTTATCTACGTGCAGCGTTATGTCGAAGGCGCGCTGCAACCGACCTTTTTCAGTGACAGTCTGCTGCCGCTACTCGGCTGGGCGCTGGCCGATTGTGCCGGTGCCGCGCTGGTGGACAAGGTGCATCCCGAAGACCGCGACCGCTATTTCGAACGGACTCGCTCACTGCTACGCGAAGGCTCGGTGCGCGTCCGTTATCGGTTGCGCGACAGTCGCGGTGATTACCACTGGATGCTCGACGAAGCCAAGCTGCTGCGTGACGACCTTGGCCTGCCGGTGGAAGCCGTGGGCCTGTGGCTGGATGTCACCGAAGTCACGTTGGCGGCTGAACAGGTCAAGCAGAGTGAGGAGCGCTACCGGATTCTGGTGGAAGACTCGCCGGCGATGATCTGCCGCTACCGACCGGACCTGACCCTGACCTTTGGCAACCGGCCATTGGCAACGTATCTGGAGTGCGCATCCGAGCAGTTGCCGGGGGTGAATCTCGGCAGCTGGATGTCAGCGGAGCAACGTGAGGCTTTCCTCCAGCGCCTTAGCCAACTTAGCCCGGAGTTCCCGGTCAGCACCGCGGAAATCAATCTGCAACTGCCGGGTCGGGAGCACGCTTGGTGGGTCTGGTCTGATCGCGGGGTGTTCGACGCACAAGGCCAACTGCTCGAAATTCAGGCCGTTGGCCGCGACAACACCGAAGTGCGCCGCTCACAGCAGCAGCTTACACAGAGCGCGAAAATGGCCACCCTGGGCGAAATGGCCACCGGCCTGGCACACGAAATCAACCAGCCGCTGAACGTGATGCGCATGGCCATCGTCAACGTGCTCAAGCGCCTGAACAACGGCGATGTGCAAGTCGATTACCTGATCGACAAGCTCAACCGCATCGACACCCAGGTGCAACGCGCCGCGCGGGTGGTCGACCATATGCGCGTGTTCGGCCGTCGCTCGGAGATCGAACAACACCCGTTCAATCCGGCCCAGGCTATCGAAGGCACGCTGTCACTGCTGGCCGAAGGCATGCGCGGTAAAGGTGTCGACCTGCGGATCAGCGAAACTGCTTTTGAGGTGCAGGTACGCGGTTACGTCGACCAACTGGAACAGGTGCTGATCAACCTGATGGTCAACGCGCGGGATGCGCTGCTGGGCAAACGTGAAAGCGATCCGGAGTTCAAACCGTGGATTGCGGTATACGCCGAACGTGACGAGCAATCGGTGCGACTGTGGGTCGAGGACAACGGCGGCGGGATCGATCCGCGCTTGCTGGAGCGAATCTTCGAGCCGTTCTTCACCACCAAACCGGTGGGCGTGGGCACCGGCCTGGGGTTATCGGTGAGTTATGGCATCGTCGAGAACATGGGGGGACAGCTGAGTGTGCGCAACTCGAGCCAGGGCGCAAGGTTCTGTATTGAGCTGCCGGTTGTGTCGGTGGATCAGATCACCAGCGTCGCACGCCCCGACTGACAACTGAGATTGGCACCCACGTCGACCTTGTTCAGATCAATTCCCAGACTGACCAGCAAGGTGTTGATCAACATGTCGAGCAATGGACTGAGCACGGTATTGATCGCGTTGATCAACAGTTGTTTCACTGTACTCAAGACCGACGCCAGAACGCCGACCAGGCTGCCCGACGGTCCATACATGTTGAGTTGGATGTTTGCCAGGGTGTTGGTCAAGCTACTGACGATGTTGCTGGTAGTGAACGAATAATAGAACGGAGGTTGGTTGATTTCCGGCAAGTTACTGGCTGCTGGCGCCGAGTAAACGTGGGGGATATTGGCGTTCTGGGCCACGGTGGTGTCGGCCATGATTGCCAGGCCGCCACCCACGCCGGCAACTCTAGGGTCGCAACTGACCGGAAATAAAAGCAGCCGGCGACAGGTTTTCACACCAATATCGATCACCTTCAAAGGCTGCACTGCTAGCGGCGGTGGACTGCTGTTACTGCCGAAAACGATGGCTGGATCGATCTTGCCAATTTTCAGATTCACCAGTGAAGTACTGGTGTTAGTGGTCAGGGATTTGCTGGTGGGACTGACGCAACTGTAAGCGGTGACGTAACTGTTGGCACTGGCAACGTCCAACGCCACGTCGAGGCGAACCGGTGCGGGCAACAGAATGATGTCTGGCGTATCGCAGGGCACGAGCAACAGGCAAGTGACCGAATCGATCACACCCACCAGGTCGAGATGCAACAGGTTCGACAGAATACCGGCCAACGGCGCTGCCAGATCGGCCACGGCATTGACCAACGGGGTAATGGCGTCCAGCACTGGCAGGTTGATCGACAACAACGTCCTGACCTGAGCGGTTTTCACATAAATCCGATCAGGGCCCAATGGTGCCAGCGCAGCTTTTTTCGGATTGCCAATGGCAGACAGTTGCGGCGGCTCAAGTACCTGCACCCGGGCGGTGATTTGTGCCAGCCCTGCCAGATTGATCGGTAACGTCGCCACCAGGCCGTTTGTTTTGTTTGCCAGTTGCACGACAGCTTCAATCAGGTCGAACACCTTCAGGTTGGTCGCCAGCGCCGAAATATCACTCCCGGTCTGGACATGAAGCAGGTTACCGAGCACCACCGTCGTCGAGCCTGCCGCCACCTTTAGCGCCTGCAAACTCATAATCGTCGCCGTCGCGCCCAGAGTGCCACCGGGGTCCAGCACGTTGACGACCGTCTGGATCAACTGGCTGACGGTCACCGAAGTGCCTAACACCTGAGCATATCCGCCGGCGTTGAGGCCCAGGTCGACCTTCAGCCGATCAAGGTAACCGAGCAGACTGATGTTGGTGTTCACCAAACCGCTCCAGCCTGCCACGGAGAGGTTCAGGCTGCCGCCCAGCAAACCACCGAACAACGCGTTGAGGGCCGCGGATTTGCTGGAATCAATGGTCAGCAGCGTGCTGCGTATGGTCAGGGATGCGAGCGGTGGCGGCAACGCGGCGACGGCCGTCGCAGAAAGGTTGACGGTGGTCCCGGCCGGAGCTCCACCAAACAAAGCGCCAATGCCGCCGGCAAGACTTTGAGTTACGAATTGGCTGGCAACTACCCGGATGGCCTCATTTTTGTTGGCGTCGGCGCCAAACACCCGCAGGTTGTTGGCATCCAGTGTCAGCGCACCGCAGGCCACGGACAGTGCGCGCCCGGCAGTGGGTACGGTGAAGCCATTACGCTGAGCGCTGGCGGTGGCATAGGTGGACGCCGTCGAGCCCGCCGAACAATTGCCGCCCCGGGTCGCCGCTTCGAGAGCCGCCATGTCGGCAACGCGCTGCAGGCTGCGTTTTTCCATGTAGAGCCGGCCACTGTCGATCACGACCAACGAGAACACCAGCGCCAGCGCCAGGGTTCCAACCGCCATCAAACCGATTGCCCCCCGTTGCCGGGCCGGGCCGCGAAACTGCATGCGGGGAGACATGGCGCACTCCTTTGCCGGCACGTTGCCGAGCGCAACCTCCATTGGTCAAAGCAGTGTAGACAAGGGATGGCGAGACTGCTGGCAACTCGCCATTTCTGCCACCGAAAAATACTGTAGGAGCCAGCCTGCTGGCGATGGCGGAGTGTCAGTCGACAACGATGGTGACTGATACACCGCTATCGCCAGCAGGCTGGCTGGCTGGCTCCTACAGGGTACACAGATGATTATTTGGGTGGGTAGTTGGCCAATATCCGCGTGACGGTTTCGCGAATCGCATTGCTGCGATCCGTTGGATTCGGCGTGCGGCTGAGCATCTGTTCGTCGCTGCCGCGCCACACCAGTTTGCCGTCCTTGCCGTCGAGCAGGTCGATCTGGATGGTCGCGACCTTGTAGTTGATCAGACGGGTTTCGTTGTACATCGGCGCGCCCCAGTAGCCGTTCCAGGGGTTACCCCAACCGCCGCCGTAATTGGTAGTCACCTGTTGCTGGCGCTCTTCGACAATCAGGTAGGTCTGAACACTCAAGTCACCCTTGGCGCCCGCAGCTGCCGGCCGCAAGCCTCGCTGATCCAACTGATCGGTCACCGATTGGCGGATACGTTGCTCAGTCAGATCACTCTTGATTCGAGGGTCATCGGGCCGATATTGCAGGACAGGTTCTTTCCAGCTCCAACTGCGGTAAGCGGCAAAATCGCGGCTGGCGTCGAAGTCATGATTGACCTGGTTAGCGGCGCAGGCACTGAGCAGCGCGGCCACTGCCAGTAAAGCGAAACGGCGGAACATGGTGATTCTCCGGTGGAAGACATGAACCTGCGAAATGCTTCTTATCTACAGAAGCTAACTGGGAGGATACGCCGACATGGCCTTTTCGACAGCCTCTCGTATGGCATCCACTTGTTGACTCTGCGTGCCCCGGTTGCTGGTTTCAGCGCTGGAACTCCACACCGGCTGGCCGCTTTGCGCATCGAACAGGTCGACCTGCACCACCACGACCTGTTCCTGATAGGTGCGGATGATCGGTACTGTGGCATAGGCGCCGCCGTAGCCATTGTTGTAGCGGTTGTAACCACCATAACCGCCATAATAGCCACCGTCGTAGTAATCATCGCGAACCTGACGCAAACGGGTTTCCATGCGCAGATCGGCGCTGACGTACAGGTCCGCCGCGCGATTGTCATGCAACGGGCGCAAGCCGCGTTGGTCAAGCGCACTGCTGACTGCCTCGGCGACCTGCGCCGAATCGGCCCACGCGGTGCCGGGCGGCATTTGTCCGTTGAGCCAGGCCCAACTGCGGTAGCGCCCGTAGTCACGCGGAGGCGCCGGATAGGCGCTGCGATCAAAGGTATTGGCCGCCTGCGGTGGCGCCGGCGGGATGGGTTTGGAGGACGCCACATACGGGTTGCTGCCTTGGCAGGCAGCCAGCCCCAGGCACAACAGCAGCAACCCTGAACGAGTTTTCATTTCGCGCTCCGATCAGACCGGCCGGCAGATCCAGTGCAAGTAACGCCCAAGCCCGGCAAAGCTTGGGTGGCGACGGTGGGCGAGTTCCATTTCCAGCAAGTCCACCAGTTCAGCGCGGGCCTGGAATTCCACCGGCATGTAGTCGTGAAAAACCCGCACTCCACTTTGGGTTTCGACCTGCCACAGGCCTTCAAGTTGCGCCGCCAATTCCCGTGGATCAAGGGGCTGCTGCGGCGTCAGGCTCTGCTTCTCGCCCGCCATGTCGTTCTTGCGCATCTTGCGGAAGTGGCCCTTGAGCAAATTGCGATAAATCAGCGCGTCACGGTTGTAGAACGCCAGGGACAACCAGCCATCGGCCTTGGTCAGTTGATGCAGCACCGGAAGGATCGCGTGGGGCTCGGCCAGCCACTCCAGCACGGCGTGGCACAGCACCAGGTCATAAGGTTCGGTGAGCTGACCGAGCAATTCCTGCCACGGTGCCTGAATGAACGTTGCGGTTTGCCCGGCTTCGGCAAAACGCTGTCGGGCGCCTTCGAGCATCGGCTCGGCAGGCTCGGCCAGCGTGACTTGATGCCCGCGCTCGGCCAGCCACAACGACATGTGGCCAAGCCCGGCACCAATATCCAGCACCCGCAGCGGCCGGTCCGGCAGGGTTTCGGCCAAGTCAGCCTGCAGCACCGCCAGGCGAATTGCGCCCTTGGCACCGCCGTAGATTTTTTCCGCGAAACGGGTCGCCAGTTGATCGAAATGACGGTCGCTCATCAGCTGAACCTCCGCTCGCTGTCGGCCAGTTTGCTGCGCACCACGTCATTCATGTCCAGCCCCAACTCCCCGCACAGCAATAGTAGATAGAGCACGATGTCACCGATTTCCTGGCCGGCATGGGCCAGTTTGTCCGCCGGCAGCTGCCGTGACTGGTCCTCGGTCAGCCACTGGAAAATCTCCACCAGTTCGGCCATTTCGACGCTCGCGGCCATGGCCAGGTTTTTCGGGCTGTGAAATTGCCGCCAGTCATTTCGATCACGGATGGCGTGCAGGCGTTCGGTCAGTTCAACAAGGTTCATCGGGCTCTCCTGAAGACGTATAGCTTCGGGGGGATCACAGGTGAAGGCAAGGTCTATGTAGCAGCTGCCGAAGGCTGCTACATGATTGTTTTGCGCCATACTTGCTCGGTCGGGAACTCGGCACCGCGATCAATGGCCCAAGACTCAACTCCGGCGACCACGCCTTTATTTCATCAGGACACTCATTCCATGCAGGTAGAAGGTTTTTTCGAATGGCTCGGTCAGGCCCTTGGCTCAGTCATCCGTTTCATCGTTGACGCCCTCAGTGGCCTGTTTCAGTTGGTGAGCCGGGCCAGCAGCAACTTTGTCGAAGGCTTGTCCCGCGCCCTGGGGATGGACACCTCGATTATCAGCATCGCCATCCTGATCCTGGGCCTGGTGCTGCTGTGGTCGGCGATCCGTGCGTTCATGAATGCGTCGATCATCATGGGGATCATCTGGTTGATGCTGGGGTTGTGGTTGCTCAGCTGGATCATGCACTGACACCCCCAATCCCCTGTGGGAGCGAGCCTGCTCGCGATAGCGTCCGAACAGTCGATATCCATTTCGTCTGACACACCATCGCGAGCAAGCTTGCTCCTGCAATCGAATGCGGCAGAGGGTGAATGTGTCGCTACAATGCCCGCTCCCCCAAGGAGCCTGCATGTCCAACCTGATTGCCGACTGGCGCGACCGTCCTACCCATCGTCGGGTCTGGGCGCTGGCAGCGCCGATGATTCTCTCGAACATTTCCGTACCGCTGGTGGCGCTGGTCGACAGCACCGTCATCGGTCACCTGCCCCATGCCCATCAACTCGGCGCCGTCGCGGTCGGGGCCAGCCTCTACACCTTTCTGGCCTGGGCCATGGGGTTTCTGCGCATGGGCTCCACCGGGTTTGCCGCCCAGGCAGCCGGGCGTGGGGACGGTGCGGCATTGCGGCAGATTTTGTTGCAGGGCCTGTTATTGGCAATGGGCCTGGCGGTAGTTTTAGGCGCAGTGGGCGTGCCGTTGAGTGGAGTCGCCCTGCATTTCATGCAGCCGTCGGCAGAACTGGATCAGATGACCCGCGAGTTTTTCCACACACGGTTGTTTGGCCTGCCCGCGGCGCTGGCCAGTTATGCGCTGGTCGGCTGGTTCCTCGGCACGCAAAACGCCCGCGCACCGTTGGTGATTCTGCTGAGCACCAACCTTGTGAATATCGCCCTGAACCTGTGGTTTGTCCTCGGCCTGGAATGGGGCGTGGTCGGTGCCGCCCGGGCCTCGGTGATTGCCGAATGGACCGGCGCGCTGATCGGCCTGTTGATGACCCGCCAAGCTCTGCGTGCCTACCCCGGCCATATCGCCTGGGCGGCCTTGGGCTGGTGGCGCAGCTGGCGGCCGCTGCTGGCGGTCAACCGCGACATTTTCATCCGCAGCCTGGCCCTGCAATCGGTGTTTTTCCTGATCACGGTACAAGGTGCGCGACTGGGTGATGCGACGGTCGCGGCCAACGCGCTGCTGCTCAACGGTTTGCTGCTGACCGCCCACGCCCTCGATGGCCTGGCCCACGCCGTGGAAGCCCTGTGCGGGCATGCCATCGGTGCCCGCGACCGCGACGCACTGCGTCGCTCATTGGTGGTAGCTTGCGGCTGGTCGTTGCTGGCGAGCCTGGGCTTCGCCGTGCTATTCCTGTTTGCCGGGCATCTGTTCATCGAGATGCAGACCGACATTGCCAGCGTGCGTGAGACCGCCTTCATTTACCTGCCTTACCTCGCCGCCCTGCCTTTGATCGCGGTCTGGAGCTACCTGCTCGATGGCCTGTTCATCGGCGCCACCCGCGCTCGTGAAATGCGCAACGGCATGCTGTTGACCGTGGCTTTGCTGGTGCCATTCGGTTGGGCGCTACAAGGGTTGGGCAACCATGGCTTGTGGATAACGTTCCTGGTGTTCATGTTGCTTCGCAGCCTGACGCTCGGGGCGATCGCCTGGCGCCTGCGCCGCAACGACGGCTGGTTTGCCGGCGCTCACTGAGCCCATTCGACGATCAAACGCCGGGGCCGTCGCTCTGCCAGCGGCTCCGTAGATTATCCAATCGCTCCTGTTGAGTATTTCCCTCCAACGACAGTGGGGGCACGGCACCTTGGTACTGCAAGCGCAGCCACAACCAGCCATCCAGCACCGCCCGCTCGCTGAAACCCAGCGCCAGCCCCTCCTGCAGCGACAACCATAAGCGGGAGTAATCCGATCCAGTGGCCTGGCTCCAGTGCCAGGCATGCTGTTCCAGCAGGCAAGTTTGCAGGTTTTCCCGCTGCCGGAAGCTGAGGTCTTCTTCTTGCGCCAAAGGACGCACGGCCAACCTCGGATTGAGCAACTGTTGCCAACCCTGGCTGCCAATCGCCCGGTCAGCCCAGGTCCCGCCGAACCAGCGCAACTGACTGATCGGCCCCAGCCAGCGACTCAGCTCGGCGGCATCGCAGGCATCGAAAAAGTAACTGGCGGTTTGCGGGTTGTAGAAGCTGAGCAACGCCCGATGATGCAAACCGAACGAGACCGTCAGCATGCGCCGCAAGTGGGCAAGCAATGTCGCGCATGAGGCCTCGCTGGTTAGCAACAAACCACGCCACTGCTGCGCATCGTGTTGGCAGGCATCGGCCAGCGCCGGACAGGTCCGCAGGTCGATCAACAGCGGGCCGTGCTCACGCAAAGCATGCCACTCGGTCCCATCGAACAATGAAACCTGATGGGCCTGAGCGAATGACTGCTGCAAAATCACCGCTGTCTGTGGCGCACCCGGTCTGTCCAGCAGCAACCATTGCGCCATCGCATCGTGCATGTGCGCATCGATCATGCGACACCGCTCCGGCCAGGTTGTGTCAGTGCCCGGCAGGTACAGAGCGCCTGCGCACAATGATTGAAACTGCCGCCACCGGGCAGCAGACACAGCAACAACAAGGGCTCACTGGAGCGCAGCCAACCCTGCACACCGGCGGGTGGGCGATCACCGGTAATCGTCGCCGCTGTCGCCTGCTCTTCTTCGACACACGCTGGCAGCTGAATCACCCCGGTGATCAACGGCTGATCCGGGTCGCCTTCGATAAAGCTCACCACCACCTCAGCGCCTTCGCTCAACGGCCCGACACCCGCAGCTTCAAGCTCTGGCGCCATTGGCAACCAGCAGTGGCTCGGCGCGGCGCCTTCACCTTGATAGACCCAGTCAAACTGCACCGCCACCGGTCGCGACGGATCGGGCCGGGGCTCATCGACATCCACCACCCATGCGCGTTGCAGGCTGTGCATTTGCGGTTTCACCTCGCAACGGGGTGATTCAAACGTCGCCTCCCAGTGCATCGCCCGCACATGGTTGCAGTAGGGCACCTGCGCATCCTGACTGCCCTGATGCTCAAGGTGAGTGAGCAGCCACAGATGGTTCCACTGACGGACCGGGTGACCAGACAACGGCATCAACTGGCCACTGCGCAACCTCGTCAGGTCCGAGTGCCCCTGCGCACTTAGCAGAGTGCTGTCCGCACAACGTTGAACCTCGAAACGCCGCACCGCCGGTTGATTGCCCTCGACCCGAAAATCAACCTCGGCCCCTTTGCGGAAATGCCCTTGGCCATCGGCAAACACCACGCAGTGCCCCCGCGCCCGGTGTTCGAAGTGGTAATGAAGCCGTTCCTGGGCGCACAAGCGCTGAACAAATTGCAGGTCCGATTCACGGTACTGCGTGCAGTAGTCGCGCAACGGGTAATCGCCATCCAGTTCGAAGCGCCGGTTGTGCCCGACAATCCCATGCTCCCTGAGCACCTGATCGAGGATCTGCGGCACGCTCCTTCCACTGAAAATGCGCTGGCTGAAGCGCTGGGCAAGACACCCCAGCCTCGGCCCAAGGCGCACATGACAGAGCCGGAGGGTCGACCCGTGGTCACGCTGGACAAGTTCCTGCAACTGACCGTGCACGCTGTTTCCCTGCGGTCCGAAATGCAGCGAAGCCGAACGGTAAAGCAGGCTGGCGAGGTCGAGCGTCGGGTCTTCGATCAGCAATTCCATATCGAACACGAACGGCTCGCTGATGGCTTCTCTACCGGTAAAGGCCAGGACTTCGAAGGTGTCGGACAGACCTGCTACGTCCAGGCGAAATTCCGGTTCGTTGGCTGGATCGAACATCGGCGATTCTCTACAGGAGGGGCGGCCGGGGATTCTCGCCGAGAGACATGGCCGAGTAGAGAGGCGAAGTACAACTTAGGAAATGACCTACGCGAAAAGAGGACCAAATGGCTTGGATAGCCGAGGACGTAGGTCGTTTCGCCTGGAAAAAGAGAGTCGCCGCACCAGGTCATCTGAAATTTCCGCAGCGAACGGGAAATTTTCAGACAACCTGATGAGCGTGGTGCTTACCTCAGGAAGACAGGTAAGACGAACGGGTCAGCCCCAGACGCAAGGCATCGAGGAACTGGGTGCGCTCGGAGGCACTGATGCGGGCACTGGCGCACTTGTCACGGTAGTGGGTCATCAGCTCTTCCGGCGACAAGTGCACGTAACGCAGCATGTCCTCGATGGTGTCGTGGGTTTCGATACCGGCGTGGTACACGCTACCGTCTGCGTTCTGGTAGATGTTCACCGAATCGGTGTCACCGAACAGGTTGTGCATGTCGCCGAGGATTTCCTGGTAAGCGCCCACCAGGAACACGCCCAGCAAGTAGTCTTCGCCCTCGTTCAGACCGTGCACCGGCAGGCTGGTCTCGATACTCTGCTCGTCGACGTACTGGTTGATCTTGCCGTCGGAGTCACAGGTCAGGTCTTGCAGCACCGCACGACGCAGCGGCTCTTCGTCGAGACGGTGCAGCGGGATGATCGGCAGGACCTGGTCGATGGCCCAGGTGTCCGGCAGGCTCTGGAATACCGAGAAGTTGCAGATGTACTTGTCGGCCAGCTTGTCGTTGAGTTCGTCCAGCACCTGACGGTGCGAACGCTGACGCGCTTTCAACGAGTTGTGCAGGCGACGGCAGACAGCGAAGTAGCACTGTTCGGCCAGGGCTTTTTCAGCCAGGGTCAGCTTGCCATCGGCGTACTGGGCAGCCACATCGCTCATGTAGTGCGTGGCGCGCCAGTAGGTTTCGGTGACCATCTCGATATCGGTCGGACCCAGCAGGTCCACCAGCCACTGCACGGTTTCCGGCAGCGCTTCCTTGTTTTCGATCTGCGGCACGTCGTCGTTGTGTTTCTCGACGTCGGTCACCTGGATCACCAGCATGGCGTGGTGCGCGGTCAGGGAACGACCGCTTTCGGAGAAGATGTTCGGGTGCGGCAGGTTCTGCGCATCGCAGAACTCCTTGAGCATCCCGACCACGACACCGGCGTAGTCGTCCATGTCGTAGTTGATCGAACTGGCGTTACGCGAGTGCGTACCATCGTAGTCCACGCCCAGGCCACCGCCGACGTCGATGTGGTCCACCGGCAGGCCGAGGTTGCGCAGTTCGCCGTAGTAACGGATCGCTTCCTTGAAGCCGTGCTGGTAGTCCGCCAGGTTGGCGATCTGCGAACCCATGTGGAAGTGCAGCAGGCGGATGCCCTGATCCAGACCCGCCGCGCGGAAACGCTCGACCACCGACAGCAGTTGAGCCGCCGACAGACCGAACTTGGATTTCTCGCCGCCGGTGTCCGCCCATTTGCTCGATGCCAGGGACGACAGACGCACGCGCAGACCGACCTGAGGCTTGACCTTGAGCGAGTTGGCTTCTTCGATCACCAGGCCGACTTCGGATTCTTTCTCGATCACGATGAACACGTTGTGGCCGAGCTTCTGACCCATCAACGCCAGGCGAATGAACTCACGGTCCTTGTAACCATTGCAGACGATGGTACCGCCCTTCGGCGCCAGCGCCAGCACCGCCAGCAGCTCAGGCTTGGAGCCGGCTTCCAGGCCAATGGACACGTTCTGGGTGGCGATGATGTTCTCGATCACCGCTTCTTGCTGGTTGACCTTGATCGGGTACAGCGCGGTGTACTTGCTCTGGTATTCCAGACGCTCGATGTTCGAATCAAACGCGCCGGTCAGCTGACGCACGCGGTCTTGCAAAATGTCGGGGAAGCGCACCAGCAACGGCAAGGACAGGCCGCTTTGGCGCAGCTGGTCGACTTGCTCGAACAGGTCGATGGGTGAGCTGCTCGGACCGTTCGGACGAACTTCGACGCGACCGGCGTCATTGATCGCGAAATACCCGGCCCCCCAATGGCGAATCCCGTAAACACTGCGGCTGTCCGCAACTGTCCATTGGCTGCCATCGTCTTTGCGTGTGCGTCGTACGGACATCGAAGTCCCCTATAAAGAAGTCATAGTGCGTCGCCTGGTTTCAGGCCGGCGCAGTCTAAAGAATGAAAATGACGGTTCGTCAACGAGGGGGTAGACCCCGCCGACCGCAGTGAGTTTAGAAACCGGTCATGAACAGGCTCTGTGAAAACCATAGTGACGACGCCGGACCTGAGATAATCAGGGCTGGATCAAGCCGCGGGTGGTTTTCACAGAGGCTGCTAGCCGCCGGACTTCTTCGCTTTGAAACCGTGTTTGATCAGCTCTGCCAAGAGTAGCTCGACATGATCACCCTGGATTTCAATGATCCCGTCTTTCAACGCCCCGCCGGTACCGCAGCGTTTCTTCAACGTCGTGGCCAGTTCCTTGAGCGCGTCTTCGGCCAAGGGCACGCCGGTGATGGTCGTCACCGTCTTGCCGCCACGGCCCTTGCTTTCGCGACGCACGCGCGCAATGCCGTCGCCGGCCGGGATAACGGTCTGTTTGCAGATACAGGCGTCCACCGGTTTACTGCAATCCGGGCAATGACGACCTGCGTCGGTGGAAAATACCAGGCCACCAAGGGCGGCGAAGGATGCGGCTTTTTTGGCCACCGGCAATCCTCTTGGGAGGACAAAGACTGGTCGCGGCACTCGGGAAGTGCCCTCGACCGCGAAGCCCCACTCAGGCAGGGGCAGCGCTACTGAAACGGTACAACTCTTTATATAGGAGCTGACGAGTGCAACGAGGCTGCGATCTTTTGATTTTGAATCAAAAAGCAAAGTCAAACGATCGCAGCCTGCGGCAGCTCCTACAGGAAGCAATACCGGTTCAGCTTGAAAAGGTCGCGCAGTGTAACGGCAAAAACGCCGATTGCTAAGAGCCAATCGGCGCCAATTTATGCCTCTTTTGCGACGTCTTCGCCCCGTGAGCGCAGATAGCGCTTCAACGCGGCCAAAGAGTCCGGGCAGTAAGGCTTTTGCTCAATTTCAAGCATGACCTGATCGATGGGGATAAAGCGCGCTTCCAGCACCTCTTCAGGTTGCAGGATCAAGGGGCCATCCCACACGGCCGAAAACGCCGAACACCACAGCCGATTGCCGGTGTCTTCAAAGAAAAAGTGGTCATGGGCGGTCAGTTCGACACCGCTCACCCCCAGCTCTTCCTCCAGCTCCCGGGCCGCCGACTCGGCGTAGGTTTCCGTGGCAAGCACCATGCCGCCTGCCGCCACGTCCCAATAACCGGGATAGATCGCCTTGCTGAGCGTGCGCCGATGCACGCAAAGCTCGCCGGCCGAGTTGAACAACATAATGTAGGTGCCGCGCCCGATCAGCCCGCGTTCGCGCAAATCGGAACGGACCAGGGCGCCGAGCAGGTTGTCCTGCTCGTCGACCCAGGCGATCTGTTCGGCATCGGAAGCCACGCGATGCGCAGCTTCCCTCGCGTTATCGACCATGACTCAGCCCTGATTGAGCAGTTGACGCAAATCGATCACTGCCGCGTTGGCCCGCGAAATGTAGTTGGCCATGACCAGCGAGTGGTTGGCCAACACGCCGAAGCCGCTGCCATTGAGGATCATTGGGCTCCATACCGGCTCCTGCGACGCTTCCAGTTCACGAATGATCTGGCGCACGCTGACCGTGGCGTTCTTCTTGGCCAATACGTCGGCGAAGTCGACTTCAATGGCGCGCAGCAAATGCGACAAGGCCCAGGCCTGGCCACGAGCTTCGTAGAACACGTTGTCGATCTGCAGCCATGGAGTCTCGACGATTTCTTCATCGACTTGCGGTGCCACACCCGGCGCCACGACCTCGGTCTTCAGCGCGGTATTGAGCTTGACCCGGCCAACGCTGGCCGACAGCCGTTGCGACAGCGAACCCAGACGGGTGCCGACGTCGCCCAGCCAGTTGTTCAGGTTGTCGGCGCGGGCATAGAACAGCGCGCTCTTCTGGTTCGGGTCGGACAGACGCGCCTGATAACGGCTCAGGGAATTGATGCCTTCCTGATACTCGGACTCACTGGATGGCAGCACCCAGCTTTTGTTGTCGAAGTTGAAACGCGGCTCGGCCTTGGCCAGGTCGGCGTCTTCGGCGGACTGCGACTGCGAGCGGGCGAAGTCTTTGCGCAGTGCGCGGCTCAGGTCGCGGACCTGCACCAGCACGCCATATTCCCAGCTCGGCATGTTGTCCATCCACAGACCCGGCGGAAAGCGGTCGTTGGAAATGTAGCCGCCCTGCTTGGTCAGCAACGTACCGGCAACGGTCTTGAGGGTTTCGACCGTGGTGTAGCCGACCACCATCTGCTTGCCTTCTTTTTCGGCAGCCATTTGCGCCGTCTGCTGCACGGGGAACAGCGCAGGTTCCTGGCTCCAGTACCATCCCAGAGCAATCGCCACCAGCAGGTAGAGACCGATCAGTGTGGCCAACGCGCGGCTGAACAACAGGCCGCCCAGATAACTGCGGGTGGCCGATTTCGGTTCGGCGGCACGTTCAGGCGCACTGCCTGCGCGGTTTTTCCAGTCCAGCATGGCGATATCCTTTCAATCACTTGAGTTCATCGGTTCGACCACAACCATACAACAACGTGCCTTTGCCCGGCACCCGCCGTTGCCTTGATGCCGAAAATTAAACCCGCGGTGCAATCAACAGGCTCATCACCAGCGGTTCGCTGAAGTTGCGCCTAGGGGAATCCCCTAGGGGATAAAACGGTACGCAGGCACATTCTGACCTGCTCAAAAAACAGTCGCATCCGCGACAGGCCGACGACTCAATAATGCCCATCCGAATCAAGCCACAAGCCCCGAAATCCCCGCCCTGCAAGCCCCTCATGAGAACCACTGGCCAATTACAGACTGATCAGTCAGAAACTGAATGCGTCCGCTTTGCAGATTATTGACGTACAGCACTCATGTCATCGCAAAGTGGTGCTAGCATAGAGCCACCACTCGACCTCAGCGTGCACCCTAACTAGTAGTCAGGATATGACCGAGCCAGAAGACCCCAGCCGCGAGCGCCTCAAGCACCACTTTGCCCAGCGGGTAATTCATCAAGCACGTCAGATTCTTGAGATTTGGCAGCGCCTGCAACGTAGCGAGTGGTCAATCACCGATTTGTCGGAACTGAGCGAGGCGAACCTGCGCCTGCTGCGGTTCGCCGAGCGTTTCGAGCAGCCGGAACACACGCTACTGGCTCGCCACATCAGTCAGTCACTGGAAGCTGTCGACGCCAACCGCGGACGCTTGAGCAGTGGCCTGATCACCGACCTCAATCGCCTGATGCAGCGCCTGTCTCGCACCGGCCTGCGCCATGGCGACCAACTCGACCAGACGTTCCTGCCGCCACTGCGCAAGCCGATCTACGTGATGCTGCAGGATCACGACCGTGGCGAGCGACTGGCCAAGCAACTGGAATTCTTCGGGCTCAGCGCCCAGTCACTGGACAGCGTAGCGGCGTTTCGCTCGTCGATGGTCGAGCGCCTGCCGGCGGCGATTGTCATGGACGTGGATTTCAGCGGCCCCGGCATCGGCCTGAAGCTGGCGTCCGAAGCCCAGGAAGGCCTCGACCATCAACTGCCGCTGCTGTTCTTCAGCCTGCACGAAACCGATACCCCGACCCGACTCGCCGCCGTGCGTGCCGGGGGCCAGGAATTCCTCACCGGCACCCTCGAAGCGTCGAGCCTGCTGGAGAAAATCGAAGTCCTGACCTGTGTGGCCCAGTACGAACCTTATAAAGTGCTGATCATCGATGATTCACGCGCCCAGGCTTTGCACACCGAGCGCCTGCTCAACAGCGCGGGGATCGTTACCCGGACCTTGATCGAACCGATCCAGGCCATGGCCGAACTGGCGGATTTCCAGCCGGACCTGATCATCCTCGACATGTACATGCCGGCCTGCACCGGTACCGAACTGGCCAAAGTGATCCGCCACAACGACCGCTATGTCAGCGTGCCGATCATTTACCTGTCCGCCGAAGACGACCTGGACAAACAGCTCGACGCCATGAGCGAAGGCGGCGATGACTTCCTGACCAAGCCGATCAAGCCACGGCACCTGATCACCACCGTGCGCAATCGCGCGGCGCGGGCGCGCAACCTCAAGGCGCGAATGGTCCGCGACAGCCTCACTGGGCTGTACAACCACACCCACATCCTGCAACTGCTCGAAGACTGCTCGTTCCGCTCTCGCCGCGAAAACAAGCCGCTGAGCTTTGCGATGCTCGACATCGATCACTTCAAGCGCGTCAACGACAGTCACGGCCACCCCATGGGCGACCGGGTGATCAAGAGTTTGGCGCTGTTCCTCAAGCAGCGTTTGCGCAAAACCGACTATATCGGGCGTTACGGCGGCGAAGAGTTCGCCATTGTCATGCCGGACACCGACCTTGAGGCGGCCTACAACGTCCTCGATGAAATCCGCCAGCGGTTTGCCGAAATCCACTACCCGGCGCAGCCCCAGGATTTGTGGTGCACCTTCAGCGCCGGGGTGGTGGAGTTGTGTGAAACCTCCGACAGCCTGTCGATGGCCAGCCAGGCGGACGAGGCGCTGTACCGCGCCAAAGGTGCCGGGCGCAATCGTGTCCAGGCGGCCGGGACGTCAAAGCAAAGTGCCACTTTTTCATCGCAATTGACCCCGCTGGTCATAACCCTGTAACAGAAACGCAATAACTTCAGGCGCTTACCATTTCTGCCGTTGGTAGTCCATGATGCGCCTGAAGCTGCTGACCAATCTCAACACCCTCCTTTTAGTCGCCGTGTGCGTGGCCCTTGGCGCCACGTTGTGGTGGTCGCAAAAAGCCCTCGAACGCCCCTATCTGTTAATGGAGCGTTACCTGGGGTTGTCTCAGCAGTTTCAGAATGAAGTGGCGCGCAACGTCGGGGATTACCTCGCCAGCGGCGACGCCCTGCGCCTGAGCAGCGCCAGCCAGGCCATTGACCACCTGCAAAAAGAACTCAGCGAGTTGCCACCAGCGCTGGCCGACACCCTGCGCCCAAGCCTGTCGAACCTGAACGACTTCAGCAAAACCGACTTGCTGGCTGCCGGCAAACTGGCGGGTGATCCGCAGGCGCTGCTGCTGCAAGCCGAACGCGAACTGGGGGCCAGCCTCGATCAGCTCAGCCAGTACGCCAGCGCTAACGCGGCTTACCTGACGCCATTGCTCGCGGCCTCGCAGCACTTGGGCAAACTGTCGCTGGCCCGGGACAAACTGGTCAGCAGCGGTCGCAGCGAGCTGGCCGCCGATGTCGAGCGAGAAGTCACCAACATTCGCGCTCAGGCCGCGCTGCTGGACGCCCTGCCATTGCTCGGCGTGGCCGCCAGCAGTGAATCGAACACCGATGATTTCGCCTCGATGATGGGCCTGGAAAACACCGAGAAAGCAGTCGTCGAAGATGCCGGTGTCGGCTTCAAGCGCGAACTCAACAGCCTGCTCGCACGCTACCCGGCAGAGCTGGCACGCACCCGCGACCAGATCCAGAAACGCGCCGACCTCAGCACTGCAACGCATCTGAAAATCGCCGATGTACAGCAAGCCATCGCCGGGCTGGAACCGGTTGTTCGCGCCCAGCACGGTCAAATCCAGGGCGAAGTTCGACTGATGCAAGGCGTGATGATCGGTTTGATTCTGCTGATCGCGCTGCTGATCGACACTCTGCAACGCAAGCTCGCCCGCACCCTGACCAACCTTGCCCCGGCGCTGTCGACCTGGGCCGAAGGCGATTTCAGCCAGGACATTCAGCTGGGCAAAACCAACCGCGAACTGCATGACATCGAAGCCTCGCTCAATCGCCTTCGCGCCTATCTGGTGGCGCTGGTGGGGACTATTCGCCTCAACGCCGAACAGGTCGCCGGCAGCAGCCGAACCCTCGCCGAGCTGAGTAATGACCTGCACAGCGGCGCCGAGCACCAGGCTGGCGACACCGCGCTGATCCGCGACTCCCTCGGCGAGCTGGAAGCGACCATCCAGCAAGTCGCCGGCGATGCCAGCCAGGCAGCCGACGCCAGCCGTCATGCCGGCCTGGCGGTGGAGCACGGGCAGAAAGTCATCGGCCTGAGCCTCACCGGCCTGCATGCGCTGGTGGACGAAGTACAAGGCAATGCGCAAATGATCGAGCACCTGGCCGAAGAGTCCGCGACCATCGGCGGCGTACTGACGGTGATCCGCTCGATTGCCGACCAGACCAACCTGCTGGCACTGAACGCGGCCATTGAAGCGGCGCGTGCCGGGGAAATGGGTCGCGGGTTTGCCGTGGTGGCCGAAGAAGTCCGTTCGCTGGCGCAACGCACCGCCGGGGCCACGGCCGAAATCCAGACCTTGATCGCCGGCCTGCAAACCGCTGCGCGCCAGTCGGTCGAAGGCATGCGCGCCCAGGTCGAACACGCCGAAGCCACCGCCAACCAGGCCCAGGCGGCCGACGGCGCGCTGGATAAAATCGTCGGGGCGATCCAGACCATTTCCGACACCGCCGTGCGTATTGCCGATGTCACCGCGCAGCAGAGCGGCGCAGTCAGCGAGATCCGCGATCACAGCGAGCGGATTCACCAGTTGGGTGGGGATAATCTACTGCGCATTGGCCAAGGGCGTGAGCAAGGCGAGAACCTGCTGGTGCTGGGTGGACGCCTGCATACAGCCGTTCAAGCCTTCCGCGTCTGACACACTACCCCCCTGTAGGAGCTGCCGCAGGCTGCGATCTTTTGACTTCGGTTTTTCAAGATCAAGATCAAAAGATCGCAGCCTGCGGCAGCTCCTACAGAGGGCGGCGACAGCGTGCGCTCTCAGCTATCATGCCGGCATCATTGATACGCGAGATTGTCATGCGCCGTTTGCTCTGCCTGCTGCTTTTAGTCTTCGCCCTGCCGGCCGCCGCCACTGGCTTGCTGGAAAATCGTCCCAGCTCCACCCTGGGCTCGATCAACAACAGCGCCGACTTTCTGCCGGTGCGCGAAGCCTTTCAGTTGAGCCTGGTAGACAGCACGCCGCAATCAATCAAACTGCGCTTTGTGGCAACCGAAGGCTATTACCTCTACCGCCACCGCTTTCAGTTCCGCACCGACCCGGCCGATATTGCCCTCGGGCCCGCGCAATTGCCCGACGGGCAAAAAAAGCACGATGAGTTCTTCGGCGATGTCGAGGTCTACCACGGCATTCTCGATGTAGAACTGCCGCGCACCGATCAGCGCGCCTTTACTCTGGCCGTGACCTATCAGGGCTGCGCCGACAAAGGCCTGTGCTATCCGCCGGAAACCGAGCTCCTGAGCATCGACGGCACTGACAACGCGGCTAAAACCTACAGCTGGAGTTGGCGTGAACTGGCGCTGTTCTTCCTCGCCGGCCTCGGCCTGACATTCACCCCTTGTGTGCTGCCAATGTTGCCGATTCTTTCCGGCGTGGTGTTGCGCGGTCAGGTCGGCGGTTGGCGCGGCTTCAATTTGTCGCTGGCCTACGTGCTGCCGATGGCGGCGTGTTTTGCCCTGCTCGGCGCCTTGATGGGCATGTTCGGCGCACAGCTCAATCTTCAGGCGCGCCTGCAATCCGCCTGGGTGCTGGTGCCCTTCGCGATGTTTTTTGCTGTGTTTGCGCTGGCGATGTTCGGCGTTTTCGAACTCAAGTTGCCTCACGCCATCAGCAGTCGGCTCGATCGTATTGCCGGGCGCACCGAAGGCGGCTCGCTGTGGGGTGCGGCGGTGCTGGGGGTGGTTTCCAGCCTGCTGGTTTCGCCCTGTGTTTCAGCGCCGCTGGCCGGCGCGTTGTTGTACATCAGCGCCAGCGGCGATGCCTTGGGCGGCGGTTTGAAACTGTTCATGCTCGGCCTCGGCATGGGCACCCCGCTGCTGCTGGTGGCCACTGGCGGCGCAGCGTGGCTGCCAAAAAGCGGCCCGTGGCTGATCTACGTGAAAAATGCGATTGGCGTGTTATTGCTGGGGCTGGCGATCGGCCTGCTCAGCCGGGTGTTGCCGGGCCAGATCACCTTGCTGCTGATTGGTCTGCTGGCCGGTGGCGTCGGTTTGTTTCTCGGGGCGCTGGAGTTCGTCTACAAACCGCCGCGAAAACGCCTCGGCCAGCTACTCGGGATGTTCCTGCTGTTTTACGCACTGGCGTGCTGGTTTGGCGCATTCAGCGGCCAGACCGATCCGTTCAACCCCATCGGTCAACCGCGCATCGCTGCCGGCAACGCTCCTGCGCAAGAAGCCAGTGCCTGGCAAACCGTCAACACCCCCGCTGACCTCGACCGCATGCTCGCTGAAGCACGCGCGGCCAACACCCCGCTGCTGCTCGACTGGTACGCTGACTGGTGCATCAGCTGCAAAGTCATCGAGCGCGAAGTGTTGAACGACCCCACCGTTGTCGAACGTCTCAAGGGCTACCGACTGGTTCGTTTCGATATCACCGAAAGCAACGCCCAACAACGCGCCCTGCTCGACCGCTACACATTGTTCGGCCCTCCGGCCCTGATGTTTTTCGGCAAGGACGGCGTCGAACGTGCCGATGTGCGAGTGATCGGTGAGATCAATGCACGGGACTTCGCCGAACGTATCGCCAAGGCGAATGACCGGATTTAATCAAGCAGTCATATATTTCGCGCAAACATCGGTCATCGTGCTGGCTATTGCAGAGAACTGGACAGTCACAAAGGCTTTGCGGCATAGTCGCCGGGTTCTGACAATTGCACACAGATAACAAAGGAACCGCCGATGGCGACGCTACTCGTACTGCACGGACCCAACCTGAACTTGCTCGGCACCCGTGAACCGGGCACCTATGGCGCCACGACACTGGCGCAGATCAACCAGGATCTGGAACGCCGTGCCCGCGAAGCCGGCCACCATTTGCTATATCTGCAGAGCAATGCCGAGTACGAATTGATCGATCGCATCCACGCCGCTCGCAGCGAAGGCGTGGACTTCATTTTGATCAACCCAGCAGCTTTTACACATACAAGTGTCGCATTACGTGACGCGCTGCTGGCGGTGAGCATCCCATTCATCGAAGTGCATTTGTCTAACGTGCACAAACGAGAACCTTTCCGCCATCACTCTTACTTCTCCGACGTAGCGGTGGGAGTGATCTGCGGCCTTGGCGCCAGCGGTTATCGACTGGCCCTGGAGGCCGCCCTGGAACAGCTTGAACAACAAGTTAACCGCCCCTGACCGACCCTTGGGAGTTGATGATTCATGGATATCCGTAAAGTTAAGAAACTGATCGAATTGCTGGAAGAGTCCGGCATCGACGAGCTCGAGATCAAGGAAGGCGAAGAGTCCGTACGCATCAGCCGTCACAGCAAGACCCCGGCTCAGCAGTACTACGCGCCCGCTCCAATGCCAGCTCCGGTTGCCGCACCTGCCGCCGCTCCGGCTGCCGCTGCCGCACCCGCCGCGCCTGCTGCACCAGCGTTGAACGGCACCGTTGCCCGTTCGCCAATGGTCGGCACGTTCTATCGCAAGTCTTCGCCAACCTCGCCGTCCTTCGTTGAAGTCGGCCAGACTGTGAAGAAAGGCGACACCCTGTGCATCGTTGAAGCCATGAAGATGATGAACCACATCGAAGCTGAAACCAGCGGTGTGATCGAATCCATCCTCGTTGAAGACGGCCAGCCGGTTGAGTACGACCAACCGCTGTTCACCATCGTTTGAACCGCGGAGAGCCTTTGATGACTGCGAAGTTGGAAAAAGTTCTGATCGCCAACCGCGGTGAGATCGCCCTGCGGATCCTGCGCGCCTGCAAAGAGATGGGCATCAAGACCGTCGCCGTTTACTCCAAGGCTGACAAGGAACTGATGCACCTGGGTCTGGCAGACGAGTCCGTCTGCATCGGCCCGGCATCGGCCGCCCACTCCTACCTGCACATTCCGGCAATCATCGCCGCGGCCGAAGTGACTGGCGCCACCGCCATTCACCCTGGCTACGGCTTCCTTGCGGAAAACGCCGACTTCGCCGAGCAGGTCGAGAACTCCGGCTTCGCGTTCATTGGCCCGAAAGCCGAAACCATTCGCCTGATGGGCGACAAGGTATCGGCCAAGCACGCCATGATCGCCGCTGGCGTACCGACCGTTC
Source organism: Pseudomonas azerbaijanoccidentalis (assembly GCF_019145495.1). Classification (GTDB taxonomy): domain Bacteria; phylum Pseudomonadota; class Gammaproteobacteria; order Pseudomonadales; family Pseudomonadaceae; genus Aquipseudomonas; species Aquipseudomonas azerbaijanoccidentalis. Next base: position 74,734 of record NZ_JAHSTU010000006.1, read on the forward strand.
CAGGCTCTGACGGCCCGTTGCCGGAAGACGAAGAAACCGCTCTGCGCATTGGTCGCGAAGTCGGTTACCCGGTGATCATCAAAGCCGCTGGCGGCGGTGGTGGTCGCGGCATGCGCGTTGTGCATAAAGAAGAAGACCTGATCTCCTTCGCCAAACTGACCCGCACCGAAGCAGGCGCGGCGTTCGGCAATCCGATGGTCTATCTGGAAAAATTCCTGACCAACCCACGTCACGTGGAAGTCCAGGTACTTTCCGACGGCCAGGGCCATGCCATCCACCTGGGCGACCGCGATTGCTCGCTGCAACGCCGTCACCAGAAAGTTCTCGAAGAAGCGCCGGCACCGGGCATCGACGAGAAGGCTCGCCAGGAAGTTTTCGCTCGCTGCGTCAAGGCGTGCATCGACATCGGTTACCGTGGCGCGGGCACTTTCGAGTTCCTGTACGAAAACGGTCGTTTCTACTTCATCGAGATGAACACTCGTGTCCAGGTAGAGCACCCTGTTTCGGAAATGGTCACCGGTATCGACATCGTCAAGGAGATGCTCAGCATCGCCGCCGGCAACAAGCTGTCGTTCACCCAGGATGACGTGGTCATCCGCGGTCACGCGCTCGAATGCCGGATCAACGCCGAAGACCCGAAAACCTTCATGCCGAGCCCGGGCACGGTCAAGCATTTCCACGCCCCAGGCGGCAACGGCGTTCGCGTCGATTCTCACCTGTACAGTGGCTATGCCGTTCCGCCGAACTACGACTCGTTGATCGGCAAGCTGATCACTTACGGGGCAACCCGCGACGAAGCCATGGCGCGCATGCGCAATGCGCTGGACGAGATCGTGGTTGACGGGATCAAGACCAACATCCCGCTGCACCGCGACCTGACCCGCGATGAAGGCTTCTGCAAAGGGGGCGTGAACATTCACTACCTCGAGCACAAGCTGGCTGGCGAGAAGCACTAAGCTTCGAACCTGCACCTGACAAAGCCGCCTTCGGGCGGCTTTGTTGTTTAAGATCAAAAGATCGCAGCCTGCGGCAGCTCCTACATTTGAAATGCGCTTCCCCGTAGGAGCTGCCGCAGGCTGCGATCTTTTTGCTTCACCCCTATAGTCGTCTTCTGAGCCCCGCTCGCGTAAACTTGCGCGCTTCTCGCAGCCCGCTAGGCTGCAATCAATATTTTTCAAAGGTGCCCGCCATGCCTTGGCTGCAAGTCCGTCTCGCCATCAGCCCAGAACAAGCCGAAACCTACGAAGACGCTTTCCTTGAAGTGGGCGCCGTGTCGGTGACCTTCATGGACGCCGAAGACCAGCCGATCTTCGAGCCGGAACTCAACACCACGCCGCTGTGGTCCCACACCCACCTGCTGGCCCTGTTCGAAGGCGGCACCGAGCCTGGCCCCGTGCTCGCTCACCTTGAGTTGCTGACCGGCAGCCCGCTACCCGAACACCACAGTGAAGTGATCGAAGACCAGGACTGGGAACGCAGCTGGATGGACGGCTTCCAGCCGATGCGTTTCGGTCAGCGCCTGTGGATCGTGCCGAGCTGGCATGCCGCTCCCGAACCTGATGCCGTGAATCTACTCCTGGATCCGGGCCTGGCGTTCGGCACCGGCACTCACCCGACCACCGCGCTGTGCCTGGAATGGCTCGACGGTCAGGACCTCAAAGACTGCAACGTGCTGGACTTCGGCTGCGGCTCGGGGATTCTGGCCATCGCCGCCCTGCTGCTGGGCGCCAGGGAAGCCGTCGGCACCGACATCGACGTGCAGGCGCTGGAAGCCTCCCGCGATAACGCCGGGCGCAATAACATCGCCGATGAATTGTTCCCGCTGTATCTGCCGGAAGATCTGCCGCAGGTTCAGGCCGATGTACTGGTGGCCAATATCCTCGCCGGTCCGCTGGTTTCCCTGGCGCCACAGTTGTCCGGCCTGGTCAAATCCGGTGGTCGCCTGGCGCTCTCGGGCATTCTTGCCGAGCAAGGCGAGGACGTCGCTGCGGCCTACGCCAAAGACTTCGATCTGGATCCGATCGCCAATCGCGATGGCTGGGTGCGCATCACAGGCCGTCGGCGCTAGAATGAGCGCTTGCATAATCCGGATCGCCGCATGACCGATAGCTTCGTCACCCAGTGCCCGCATTGCCAAACCAGCTTCCGCGTCAGCCATGCTCAGTTGAGCGCGGCACGCGGTGTCGTTCGCTGTGGCTCATGCCTTCAGGTGTTCAATGCCGCCAAGCAATTGCTTGAGCAAGCCGGCAAAGAATCTGTCGCACCGGTTGCACCGTCCATCGTCCAGGCACCAGAACCGGCAGAACCGCGCGCCATCAGCCAAAAGCAATGGAGCGCTGCCGAACTGGATCTGGACAGCCTCGACCTTGACGAAGAACTCGCGCGGCTCGAACAACGGGAAATCCAGCCCACCACGGAATTCGGCCGCCCCCGCGAAGACAACCTCAGCGCGCGTCGCGACAGTGTCGAACCCGACGACGAGCCCTGGACCACGGACAGTCTGTTCAGCGAATCGGCTGCTGACCGCGCGCAGACGCTTGACGACCTTGATGACCTCGACAGGCTCGACACACCTGACCCGGTAGAACCGCTGATCGAAACGGGCCTACTCGCACGCACCGAACCTTCACTGTCACTGGAGCCGGTTGAGCTGGACGACGAACCGCAACCGCCGCAGCTCCGCCTGCACGACCCAATCGATCCGCCCACTCATCACGAACGATTGTCGGCCACGCCAGCCGAAGAAATCGACGACGATTTGCCTTTGATCGAACCGCTGCGCAAACGCCGCGAGCGCGGCGAGCCGGGTGTTCGAGTAGAGGTACTGCAAGACCTGACTGACGACCCATTGCAACTGGACTGGCAAAAACGCCGTTCGCCGTGGGGTCGCCGATTCTTCTGGTTCCTGCTGATCCTGCTGGGCGCCGGCGCACTGGTCGGCCAGTACGTCGCCTATCACTTCGACGAACTGGCTCGCCAGGACCAATATCGCCCGTGGTTCCAGCAACTGTGCCCGCAAATCGGTTGCACGGTGCCCTCCAAGGTCGACATCGCCAAAATCAAAAGCAGCAACCTGGTGGTCCGAAGTCACCCCGAGTTCAGTGGTGCACTGGTGGTTGATGCGATCATTTATAACCGCGCGCCCTTCTCCCAGCCCTTCCCGCTGCTGGAGCTGCGATTTGCCGACCTCAACGGCCACCTGATTGCCAGCCGTCGCTTCAAACCCGGCGAGTACCTCAATGGCGACCTCGAAGGCATGGCAGAAATGCCGCCGCAAACGCCGATCCACATCGCCCTGGACATCCTCGATCCAGGCGCCAAAGCGGTGAATTACAGCCTGAGTTTCCACTCACCCGAGTGAAACGGTTCACCGATCGTCAATTGACGACAGCTTTCTGACTGCGCCCGTGCAAACCAAACCGCTGGCGATAACAGAATAACTGTTCAGATTTTGTTCAATTCGACCTTTATCCAGTCATCGAGAGCGGGTATCATGCCAACCCTTTTTCGAACTCTCATGATCCGGCCCCACAACAGGGAAGTCCTATGTCGGCGGTACGCATCGGTCCATATACATTACACAACGGCTTGATTCTCGCCCCGATGGCGGGGGTCACCGACCAACCCTTTCGTCAGCTGTGCAAGCGATTGGGCGCGGGGCTAGTAGTCTCGGAAATGGTCACCAGCGACATGAGTTTGTGGAACACCCGCAAGTCGCGGATGCGCATGATCCACGAAGGTGATCCCGAGCCACGCTCGGTACAGATCGCCGGTGGCGATGCACAGATGCTGGCGGATGCGGCCCGGGCCAACGTCGAACTGGGCGCACAGATTATTGATATCAACATGGGCTGTCCGGCAAAGAAGGTCTGCAACAAGGCCGCCGGCTCCGCCCTGTTGAAAGATGAAGCACTGGTAACCGAGATCCTGCAGGCCGTCGTGGCTGCGGTTGATGTGCCGGTAACCCTGAAGATCCGTACCGGCTGGGACCGGGACAACAAGAATGGCCTGACGGTGGCGAAGATCGCCGAGCAGGCAGGCATTACGGCGCTGGCGGTCCATGGCCGCACCCGTGCCGACCTGTACACCGGTGAAGCCGAGTACGACACCATTGCTGCGATCAAGCAGGCCGTGTCGATGCCGGTTTTTGCCAACGGCGATATCGATTCGCCAGAGAAGGCCCGATACGTGCTCGACGCGACCGGTGCCGACGGCCTGTTGGTTGGCCGGGCTGCCCAGGGGCGGCCGTGGATTTTTCGCGAGATCGACCATTTCCTGCGTACCGGCGAGAAGCTCCCGGCGCTGGAACTGATCGAGGTGGAACGCATTCTGCTAGAGCATCTGGCTGCGCTGCACGTCTTCTACGGAGATGTGATGGGCGTGCGCATTGCTCGAAAGCATGTGGGCTGGTATCTCGCAACCTTGCCGGGCGCCAGGGAGTTTCGCGCCCACTTCAATCGTTTGGAAGATACGGAAGCACAATGCGCCAACGTTCAGGGCTTCTTCGCCGAACGTTACAAGAGCCTGACAGGGGACGGAGAGGGGGTGGCCGCATGACGATGATGACCGAGACTTTAGTGAGTGGAACAACACCCGTGAGCGACAACGTGAATTTGAAACAGCACCTCAATACCCCAAGCGAAGAAGGTCAGACCCTTCGCGGGAGTGTCGAGAAGGCGCTGCACAATTATTTCGCCCACCTTGAGGGCGCTGCCGTCACGGATGTGTACAACCTGGTGCTCTCCGAAGTCGAGGCTCCCCTGCTCGAATGCGTGATGAACTACGTCAAGGGCAACCAGACCAAGGCCAGCGAGATGCTCGGACTCAACCGGGGCACGCTGCGCAAGAAACTCAAGCAGTACGATTTGCTGTAAGCATTCAATCAAACCAGAAAGGCGCCCGCGTAAAACCGGTCGCCTTTTTTGCTGACTCCTTTGCTTTTGATGGAAATTGAAATGACCGACCAGACTACCCGCCTGCCGATCCGCCGCGCCTTGATCAGCGTTTCCGACAAGACCGGGATCCTTGAATTCGCCAAAGAGCTCGAAGCCCTGGGCGTCGAGATCCTCTCCACCGGCGGAACGTTCAAGCTGCTGCGCGACAACGGCGTTGCCGCAGTGGAAGTCGCGGATTACACCGGTTTTGCCGAAATGATGGACGGCCGGGTGAAAACCCTGCACCCGAAAATCCACGGCGGGATCCTCGGTCGTCGCGGTATCGATGACGCCATCATGAACGAGCACGGCATCAAGCCGATCGACCTGGTAGCGGTCAACCTGTACCCGTTCGAAGCCACCATCAACAAGCCAGGCTGCGACCTGCCGACCGCCATCGAGAACATCGACATCGGCGGCCCGACCATGGTCCGTTCGGCTGCCAAAAACCACAAAGACGTGGCCATCGTGGTTAATGCCAGCGATTACGCCAACGTGCTGGAAAACCTCAAGGCCGGTGGCCTCACCTACGCTCAGCGATTCGACCTGATGCTCAAGGCGTTCGAACACACCGCCGCCTACGACGGCATGATCGCCAACTACATGGGCACTGTTAACCAGGCTGCCGAGACACTGAGCACTGAAGGTCGCAGCGAATTCCCGCGCACCTTCAACAGCCAGTTCTTCAAGGCTCAGGAAATGCGCTACGGCGAGAACCCGCACCAGAGCGCGGCGTTCTACGTGGAAGCCAAGCCTGCCGAAGTCGGCATTGCCACCGCGACCCAACTGCAAGGCAAAGAGCTGTCGTACAACAACGTGGCCGACACCGACGCCGCGCTGGAATGCGTGAAGAGCTTCGTCAAGCCGGCCTGCGTGATCGTCAAGCACGCCAACCCGTGCGGCGTGGCAGTCAGCCCTGATGCCGAAGGCGGTATCCGCAAGGCCTACGACCTGGCCTACGCCACCGACACCGAATCCGCGTTCGGCGGCATCATCGCCTTCAACCGTGAACTGGATGCCGAGACCGCCAAGGCGATCGTCGAGCGTCAGTTCGTTGAAGTGATCATTGCCCCAAGCGTCAGCGAAGAAGCCCGCGCCATCGTCGCAGCCAAAGCCAACGTACGCCTGCTGGCTTGCGGTGAGTGGTCGGCTGACCGCGCCGCTGCCTGGGACTACAAGCGCGTCAACGGTGGCCTGCTGGTGCAGAGCCGCGATATCGGCATGATTGGTGCCGATGACCTGAAAGTCGTGACCAAACGTGCGCCGACCGAACAGGAAATCAACGATCTGATCTTCGCCTGGAAAGTTGCCAAGTACGTCAAGTCCAACGCCATCGTCTACGCCAAGAACCGCCAGACCATCGGTGTCGGCGCCGGCCAGATGAGCCGCGTGAACTCGGCACGTATTGCGGCCATCAAGGCTGAGCACGCGGGCCTGCAGGTCGCCGGTTCGGTGATGGCTTCCGACGCATTCTTCCCGTTCCGCGACGGTCTCGACAACGCGGCCAAGGTCGGCATCACTGCGGTGATCCAGCCAGGCGGCTCGATGCGTGATGCTGAAGTGATTGCCGCTGCCGACGAAGCCGGCATCGCCATGGTGTTCACCGGCATGCGCCACTTCCGTCACTAAGCACTCCGCTCCCCCTGTGCAGGAGCTCTGTAGGAGCTGTCGAGTGAAACGAGGCGGCGATCTTTTGATCTTGTTTTTAAGAGCAAGATCAAAAAATCGCAGCCTCCGGCAGCTCCTACAGCGTGTGTACAAAGGGGTTTGCAGCGACCCATAGAATTTGAGGTTTTTGAAATGAATGTTTTGATCATTGGCAGCGGTGGCCGTGAACACGCCCTGGCCTGGAAAGTGGCTCAGGATCCGCGCGTGCAGAAAGTTTTCGTGGCCCCGGGCAATGCCGGCACCGCCATCGAAGCCAAGTGCGAGAACGTCGCCATCGACGTGCTGGCCCTTGAGCAGCTTGCAGACTTCGCCGAGAAAAACGTTTCCCTGACCATCGTTGGCCCGGAAGTGCCACTGGTTGCCGGCGTCGTTGACCTGTTCCGCTCCCGCGGCCTGGATTGCTTCGGTCCGACCGCTGGCGCCGCTCAGCTGGAAGGCTCGAAAGCCTTCACCAAGGATTTCCTGGCGCGCCACAAGATCCCGACCGCCGACTACCAGAACTTCACCGAGATCGAGCCGGCTCTGGCTTACCTGCGTGAAAAAGGTGCGCCGATCGTGATCAAGGCCGATGGCCTGGCCGCCGGTAAAGGCGTGATCGTTGCCATGACTCTGGCCGAAGCCGAAGACGCCGTACGCGACATGCTCGCCGGCAATGCCTTCGGCGACGCCGGTTCACGCGTTGTCATCGAAGAGTTCCTGGACGGCGAAGAAGCCAGCTTCATCGTCATGGTCGACGGCAAGAACGTCCTGCCGATGGCTACCAGCCAGGATCACAAACGCGTCGGCGACGGCGACACCGGTCCGAACACCGGCGGCATGGGTGCCTACTCCCCTGCTCCGGTGGTCACTGCCGAAGTGCACAAGCGCGTCATGGACCTGGTGATCTGGCCGACCGTTCGCGGCATGGCCGAGGAAGGCAACGTCTACACTGGCTTCCTGTACGCCGGCCTGATGATCGACAAGGCTGGTAACCCAAAAGTTATCGAATTTAACTGCCGTTTCGGCGACCCTGAGACCCAACCTGTCATGCTGCGTTTGCAGTCGAGCCTGGTACTGCTGGTTGAAGCAGCTCTGGCGCAGGCGCTGGACAAGGTCGAAGCGCAATGGGATCCACGTCCGAGCGTCGGTATCGTGCTGGCGGCTGGCGGCTATCCTGGTGATTACGCCAAAGGCGTGGCCATCAATGGCCTGGACGCAGCGGCTGCGCTGGAAGGCAAAGTCTTCCACGCCGGTACTGCGCTCAAGGACGGTCAAGTGGTAACGGCCGGTGGTCGGGTGCTTTGTGCCACGGCCATGGGCGCCAGCGTTGATGCTGCCCAGCAGCAGGCTTATAAACTGGCGGCCAAGATTGATTGGGAAGGTTGTTTCTATCGCAAGGACATTGGCTACCGTGCCATTGCCCGCGAGCGTGGCGAAAATCAGGAATAAGCTATCCTTTGAGCCGGGCAAGGGTGTCGAGCCCTTGCCTGACTATTCCAGCGCCGCGCATAGTTATATTCTGGCATCAACCTACGAAGGGATTTCGCCGTGCGCTGGCTCAGGATTGCCATAGGATTCACCGTCACTCTGCTGACTCTGCTCTGCATGCTCCCGGCTCAGGCCGCGCAAGGCATTGGCTGGGCGGTATTGCTCGACGAACAGGGTGACCTGCAACTGAGCGACATCCGTTCCGCCCGCTACACCAATCAATTCAGCCCCATCGAACTCGACCGCCTCACCGCAGCCGAGCCCGATGGCGCACTCTGGATCCGCTTCCGTCTCGCGCCCGGCAAACACGAACAGTTGCTGCGGGTGTTCGCACCCGACCTGTCGCACCTTAACCTCTATGTGCTCGATGGCGACAACCTGATCGAGCAATCGAGTACCGGCAACAAGCAGCACCAGACTGACCGGCCATTGCCCAGCAGCGACTTCATGTTGCCGTTGCCGCAAAGCGACAAATCCCTTGATGTGTACCTGCGACTGGTTTCCGATAACCAACTGCGGCCCTACATCACCCTGCAATCGGCGGTCCTGACCGCGGCCAATCAGAACCAGACGCTGGTCTACGGGCTGCTGCTGGGTTGTATCGGCATGCTGATCCTGCACAACCTCATCCGCTACGCCTACACCCGTTCGCGTAGCAGTGTCTGGCTGGCGGCCTGCGAAGGTCTGCTGATGCTCAGCCTGGTGCTGTTGTTGAACCTCGCAGGCCCCTGGTTGCCGAGCTGGCAAGCCGTGCAAGCACCGGGCGCTTACCTCGCGTTGTTGCTGACGGCCCCTTGCGGCCTGATGCTCGCCTATCGCTTTTTTGCCCCGCTCGGCCCACACCCACTGAACCGGTTGCTGCTGGGCGAGATCCTGATCATCACCACCTGCGGCCTGTTGCTGCTATTCGTCAACACATTGCCCCTGAACATCATTACCTATGGCCTGGTCGCCCTCGCAGGCCTGACCATGCTGTTCGTCAGTGCTTTCCACTGGCAGAAAGGCTATCGCCCGGCGCGTCTGTTCGTTGCAGCCATGGTGGCGTTCAACCTCGGTACGCTGATTATCCTGCCGGCGCTGCTGGGGCTGACACTGGTCGAGCCCCACGGCCTGATCACCACCCTGCTGGTTTTCATCTGCATCAGCGGCCTGCTGATGAGCATCGCCCTGAGCGAGCGTCAACGCAGCATTACCGAAGACCGTTTCAGCATCAGTCGCGATCTGGCCGCCAGCAATGCCGAGATCAACGCCAAGGCCGAGTTCCTGGCAAAGATCAGCCATGAAATCCGCACCCCCATGAACGGCGTGCTGGGCATGACCGAGCTGCTGCTGGGCACGCCGCTGTCGGTCAAGCAGCGCGACTACGTACAAACCATTCACAGCGCCGGCAACGAACTGCTGACGCTGATCAACGAAATCCTCGACATCTCCAAGCTCGAATCCGGGCAGATCGAACTGGATGATGTGCAGTTCGATCTCAACGCCTTGATCGAGGATTGCCTGAGTATCTTCCGCGCCAAGGCCGAACAGCAGAATGTCGAGCTGATCAGTTTCATCCAGCCACAAGTGCCGCGAGTCATCAGCGGCGACCCGACGCGTCTGCGCCAGACCTTGTTGAGCCTGCTGGAAAACGCCCTGAAGAAAACCGACGAAGGCGAAATCCTGATTGTCGTCGCCCTCGATGAACGCAACGCCAAGCCGCGCCTGCGCATCGCCGTGCAGGACAGCGGTGAACCGATGGATGCCGAAGAGCGCGATGCGCTGATGCACGCCGAACTGCACAGCAAGCACTTCCTTTCAGCCAATCGCCTGGGCGGAAACCTGGGGCTGGTGATCGCCCGTCAACTGATCCGCCTGATGCAAGGCGAGTTCGGCATCAAGAGTGGCACCAGCCAGGGCAGCACCCTGTGGCTGACATTGCCTCTGGACCCGGACCGTCTCGAACACCCGACATCCGATCTCGATGGCCCGCTACAAGGTGCGCGAGTGCTGGTGGTGGACGACAACGACACCTGCCGCAAGGTCTTGGTGCAGCAATGCAGCGCCTGGGGCCTGAACGTCAGCGCCGTTCCTTCCGGCAAGGAAGCGCTGGCCCTGTTGCGCACCAAGGCGCACCTTCGCGACTACTTCGACGTGGTCCTGCTGGACCAGAACATGCCAGGCATGACCGGCATGCAACTGGCGGCCAAGATCAAGGAAGACCCGAGCCTCAATCACGACATCCTGCTGATAATGCTCACTGGCATCAGCAACGCGCCCAGCAAGATCATCGCGCGCAACTCGGGGATCAAGCGCATCCTCGCCAAACCGGTGGCCGGCTATACCCTCAAGACCACTCTTGCCGATGAGCTGACCCAGCGTAACAAGGGCCTCGCCGTCATGCCGCATTTACCCTCCACCCCTACGCTGCCGGTCAAGGTGCCAAGCGATTTCCGCATTCTCGTCGCCGAGGACAACAGCATTTCGACCAAAGTCATCCGCGGCATGCTGGGCAAGCTCAATTTGCAACCGGACACCGCCAGCAATGGCGAAGAAGCGCTACAGGCAATGAAAGCCCAGCGCTATGACCTGGTGTTGATGGACTGCGAAATGCCGATCCTCGATGGCTTCTCGGCGACGCAGCAACTGCGCGCCTGGGAAGTCGGCAACCAGCGGACCCGCACCCCGGTGGTGGCCTTGACGGCGCACATCCTCGCCGAACACAAAGAGCGCGCGCGTCAGGCCGGCATGGACGGCCACATGGCCAAGCCTGTTGAGCTTTCGCAGTTACGCGAACTGATCGAACACTGGGTTGCCCAGCGTGATCAGCAAAATCGAACGGCTTCCACCTTTTGAGTCACTCGTCGCCCGGGCCTTCAAACCTCCAGACCTTTCAAATATTTCATTGATTGGGACAACACCGACCTTTTGACCTTTTCCCGAAATTGGGCGTAGTAGAGCGTATTGAAGGTAATCACCGACATCTGTTCGGTACTGCTGTGCACAAGGTCTTCATGCTTGATGAACAGGAATCGGGATACTCTTCTGCGAATCTGAAACTGCCGATGATAGATTCCCATCTCGACACGGTTAGGATCTTTCAGCACACAGGGAATTATCTGAAAGCAACCGGCATCCTGCGAAAGACTCGTCGACTCGAATAGATCGAGTGCCAGCGAGTCGCTTTCCAGCGCTGCCAATGCATGCCTGACAGGGCTGGAGAAGCGGTCTCCGAGACGCGTTGAAATGCTCTGCGCTGCTTCCTCAGCCATTGAATCATCCCGCCTGAAAGGCAGCCCCTCGGGAACTGGCACATCCCAACCAATGTACTTGAGCACGTTGCGATAGTAGGTAAACCAGTCCCCCGACAAACCCACATTGAACGCTTCGCGGGTTGCTCGTTGCGCGTACATCGTACTCAGGTAAATGTCTTCTCTGTGCGACTCGGGCAAATCACCCGCAAATGTCACGACACTACCGCCCACCACTGCCGCTACCTGCGCACCGGACTCATTCATGTTCCGACCTCTGTATGAAGCACAAAGGTGAGATGCCGACGGGTTTGGTGATGCTCACCACATTGCCGCTGATTTTATCTCTGACTTTCTGCGCTATCGCATCGCGGTAAAGCGCATACAGCGTCGAAGAAAGGGTTGCCCGGAAATATCGCGCCGAAACGACACCTTCCATTTTCTCGACAGACAAGCGTTGCGCCCAAGGGTTGCCCTCAAGTGCCTGCCGCGTCTTGAACTCAAGACATAGACACATCATCGAAGCTGGGCTCTCAGCCAGGATCAGCAGCAAGCGGGTTGCTGTCGCCCGGACTGGGGACGCCGCTAAATTACATTCTGAAGCTTGTTGTACGTTGCTGCGCAGCCTATCCATCTCGGGCGAGTGGCAAGGTAGTCGCACAACCCAGTCCAATGCCTGCGAAATGACTCGGGCATCTACGTTGCCGCCATTGGCCAACGCCTTGACGGCCCACTCATATGGGGTCGAACTACCACTCTTTTCCAGTTGTATCTCTTGCTTTTCCCGGACGCTACGCACCCAAAAATCGTCAAGTACGTTCACATACTCCGCCAACCAGTTTTTTTCGGGAGTTATGACAAGCCGTTTATTCGCGACCAACTGTGCAAATAGAATCGAATGCATCAAATCATTCATTGCGCATTCATCATGGTCACCCGATATAAAAACAATCGAACTCCCATTCACAACCGCAGAACATTCCATGTTTACTGCCTCTCAATAAAGAAGGCGACCACAACGTGGCCGCCCCTAATAGACAACACTCAGATTTCATAACCTTCAATTTTGCGCCTTGCGTTGTCACCCAGCCTTTCTCGAATGTACTCCCTATTATTGTCGACGAGATAAGGCACTTTACGAAAAACAGACTCACCGCGATAGAATTTCACGCTTCGAGTATCCCAATCTACAAACAGTACTTTGGTAGAAGAGTTATCACGGATAAAACGGACCATGCCCAGCGCCAGGGTCACTTCACCCTTTTCCTCAGTACACGTTCCTGCTGCCATCCCGCCCACACCATGATCCAGCATGTTTCGCTCATACAATGTCAACGCCGTTTCGCGCTTTTTCAAAGCATTGATGGCGTCACCCGCCACCTTCAACATCAGCGCTGTAGCCGTCCCGGGCATTGCCACGCCGGCGATGACCGAGCCCAGAATTTCCAATACCAACTTGTCCATGCGAACGGTGTTTCCGCCGATATTCAAGTCGTTATAGTACTTTTGAGTCGGAAGCCAGCCGACGCTATACATCACTTCAGTAAACAGCGCGTACCACTCTTTGCCTTGCGACTCGAGAGGGTACTTTTTATTCGCCACCAGGCTCGCAAACAGAAAGGCATGCAAGACGTCCTCCTGATTCTGCGTACTCAAACCCGCCGTAAAAGCAATAATACCTTCGCCAACGATAGAACCTTTATTCGGCTCATCAATAGAAACAGCATCGCCCACGCGAGCACCATCCAACTCATATGTACGTAACCGCTGAATACTGGCAGCAACATCAATCTGTTCCATATCCTTATCAAACATCACTTTCTCCATTTTTAAAACAAGCTCTCCATGAACTTGGTGAAACCGACGTTAACCAATCCAGAATCAAGCAACAAACAAAAACTTGTAACTTTAACTACACAGCACCACCGTAAACACAACAAAATACAAACAGGAATGTTTTCAAACGAGCACGCACACAAACAATTGGCTGACTGATAGACTCTTGGCCAATAACTTCCTGCGGCGAGCCAAAATCATGCTCCACGTGTTGTTCAGCGTTTACCTGAAGATGTTGGTGCTCTACAGCCCATTTTTCGTGTTGTCCTGCTTTATCAGCCTGACCCGTGGCTATTCGCGCAAGGAGCAACGCCGACTGGCCTGGAAAGTGGCGATTGCCACACTTGTCTCCAGTGTGTTGCTGTATTTGTTCGGGCGGGTGATTTTCAGCGTCTTCGGCATCACCGTGGACGCGTTCCGCATCGGCGCAGGCAGCGTCCTGTTCATCTCGGCGCTGGGCATGGCGCAAGGTAAATCGGCGGTGCAAACCGACAACGTGCAGCAGGATGTGACGATCGTGCCGTTGACCATACCGTTGACGGTCGGCCCCGGCACCATTGGTGCCTTGCTGGTAATGGGCGTGAGCCAGCCGCATTGGGACGACAAACTCACGGCCATCGTCAGCATTGCCCTGGCCAGCTTCACCGTCGGCGTGGTGCTGTACATGTCCAGTCGCATCGAGCGAATACTTGGCGACCAGGGATTACAGATTGTGAGCCGCTTGATGGGGTTGTTTGTTTGCGCACTGGCGGCGCAGATCATCTTTACCGGTGTGAAAGGCTATCTGGTGCCCTGATGCTTGAACGTAGCCCGGCGCGGGTTGGAAGATTCGCGCTGGGCTACGTGTTTCAGGACTACGGTTTTGCGCCGTACCAGCGCGGTGTGTACACCCACTCGCCCCCCTCGGCACGGGCAAACACACTGGTGGTAGAAGAACCGACCAGTACCATGGTGCGCATATCCACCTGATCCGGTGTCAACGCCGCTAAAGTAGTCACCCGCAAGGTTTGACCCGGACGACCGATATCGCGCCCAAGTACAACGGGCGTTTGTCCGGCGCGATGGCGCGCGACGATTTCCAGTGCTTGTCCCAGTTGCCACGGTCGGGAGCGCGAGATCGGGTTGTAGAACGCCAGCGCCAGATCTGCCTGAGCGGCAAGGTCCAACCGTTTCTCGATGATTGACCAGGGCTTGAGGTTGTCCGACAGCGACAGCACACAAAAGTCATGCCCCAGCGGTGCACCGGCCTGAGCTGCAGTTGCCAAGGAGGCGGACACACCCGGCAGGATCTCGAGTTCGACGTTGTGCCAGTGCACATCCGTGGACTCATGCAGCGCTTCGAGCACCGCGGCGGCCATGGCAAAAACACCCGGATCACCCGACGACACGACCACCACCGATCGCCCTTGGGCTGCCAGTTCGAATGCATGCCTTGCTCGCTGCATTTCCTCACGGTTGTCAGTGCAATGCAGCACCTGATCCGCCCGGAATGGCCCGGCCATGCGCACATAGGTTTCGTAACCCAGCACATCGTTGGCACGAGCCAGTTCAGCTTTCACCGCAGGCACCATCAGCTCGGCTGCCCCCGGGCCAAGGCCAATCACCGCCAGACGCCCGCGTGGACGGCCGATCTGCAACGGATCCAAAGGCTCTTGAGCGACAACAATGGCCAGGGAATCGTCTCCCTCAATGGACACAGGCTGCTCGACAGCGTTGCGGGCCAGCTCACCAGCGCCCGCATCAGCATGGGCAAAACGCAACGGCACGCCCAACTCAAGTGCTGCATCACGCAAGGCCGGGTTGGCCATTGCGGTGTCAGGCGCCAACAGGCACGCCAGCGATTGCACAGCAATGCCCGCCCGATGCAAAGCCTCGCGAATCGTGCTCGACAGCTCTGCGATATCAGCACTGACCGCCACCAACACACTGCGCGGATAGATCAACAGTTCGTTGGGCGCTGGTAGCCGTTCGGCATGACCGACATGCACCGCCAACCGCGCCTGAGCATCCTCAGGCAATTGCGCCTGCGCCAGCCAAGGCGCCTCGCCTTCGATGCGCACGGTTTCGCCAGCCAGCAGATCGGAAACGAAACGCTTGCCCAGTTCCAGATCGCCCAAGGTATAGCCGCTGGGCGGCTTGAGCAGGCACGTGCCGAAACGCAATTCGCCACTGGTGGTGATGGCCGGTGCAACGTGCAGATGGGTGGCAATCTCCCGCGCCATCACGTTCACGCCGCCCAGACCACCGAGCAACGGCACCACAGCGCTACCGTCTTCAGCCACGACCAGCACCGGTGGTTCTGCGCCCTTTTCCAGCAGCAACGGCGCCAGCGTGCGGATCACGATGCCCGCCGCGCACAACGCGATGATCGGCGAACCCTGTTGATACAGCTCGCGAAGCGTCGCACCGAACTCGTGATAGACACGGTCTGCGCCATCGACCCGCTCGGCCAGACCATGGATCAGGGCGCCGGGATACACCTGCTGAATAGTGCGCGCGGTTGCGAGACTGCCGTTGCCAAGAATGACAATCGCCGGAACTGGAGAAGTCATCAGCCTTGCCACCTTTCGCCCGGAACGATGATCAACGAGAAATACGGCGAAGACATCGGTTCGACCTGATCCAGCGGCACGATCTTCTGATTGGCCATGGTCGCACGCTCAACGTACAACGCGCGCTCCGCCAGCCCGAGTTCTTCCAGCACCTGGCGAACCTTGGGGAAGTTGCGCCCCAGTTTCATGATCACCGCCGCATCGGCATCGGCCAGGCGTCGCTTGAGCTCATCGTGCGGCAGCACGCCGGACAACACCGACAGGCTCTGGTTGCGATACACCAGTGGTGCACCGAGGACCGAGGCACCGCCGAGCATCGAGCACACACCCGGCACCACTTCGGCCTGATAGCGCTCGGCGAGACGATCGTGCAGGTACATGTAGGAGCCGTAGAAGAACGGATCGCCCTCACAAATCACCGCGACATCGCGACCGGCATCCAGATGCGCGGCCACCGCCTGGGCGGCCTCATCGTAGAAATCACTGATGACTTGCTCGTAGGACAGCGGCGCCGGCAGCACTTCGGTGGTCACCGGGTAAACCAGCGGCAGCAGATTCTGTGCTTCTTGCAGATGCGCCTCGATGATGCCGAACGCATTTCCCTTTTTGCCCTTGGCGACGAAGTACGCCACTACAGGTGATTCGCGCAGCAGGCGCAGGGCTTTGACAGTGATCAGTTCCGGATCACCAGGGCCGACGCCAAGGCCGATCAAACGTCCAGGTTGCTGCATCATTCGATCTCCGTGGCGAGGGCATTGACGGCGGCGGCGGCCATGGCGCTACCGCCCAGGCGACCCTGCATGATGACAAAAGGCACGCCACGGCTGTCTGCCGCCAGCGCTGCCTTGGATTCGGCCGCACCGACGAAGCCCACCGGGAAGCCGAGAATCAACGCCGGTTTCGGTGCGCCTGCGTCGAGCATTTCCAGCAGGTAGAACAGCGCGGTGGGCGCGTTGCCGATCACCACAACGCTGCCTTCCAGATGCGGGCGCCACAGTTCCAGCGCGGCGGCGGAGCGGGTGTTGCCCAACTCACGGGCCAGCTCAGGAACGCTGTCATCGCGCAGCGTGCAGATCACCTCGTTGTTCGCCGGCAACCGCGCGCGCGTCACGCCTTCGGAGACCATCCGCGCATCGCAGAGGATCGGCGCACCAGCGGCCAGCGCATCGCGCCCGGCCTTGCCCGCGCCTTCGGAAAACTGCAAACCGTCGATGGCTTCAACCATCCCGCAGGCGTGGATCACACGGACCGCGAGTTTCTCCAGATCGGCCGGAATCCGGTCGAGGTTGGCCTCGGCGCGAATAATCGCGAAGGAGTTGCGATAGATCTCCTGACCGTCGCGGATGTAATCAAGCATCAAGGGGGCTCCGTGAGCGGGCGTCGAGCAGGGTCGCGACCGCTTCAATAGTAAGGTTGCGTGCGTGCAGTGCACCGAAACCCGGCTGCGCTGCATCGCGAAAATAGAGATCGTATCGGCCGGGGGCGACGGCCAGCAGTGTGACGGGGGCGGTATGCGCGGCGGCACACGAACGCGAACAACCGCTCAAATGCACATTCAGCGCATGCCCCTGACGTTGCAGCAGTGCGGCCAGTTGCAGGGCATCACCCTTGGTGTCGGCCAGGCCTTTGCCACAACCGTTGGACCCGGTGCAGGCGATCATCCTGGACAATGACTGCCCGGACTCGCACACCAGGTCCAGCTGTTCCAGGCGCTGTATAACGCGTGCGGAATGTTCATGGCGGATATTGGGCAACAGCAGGCTCTGCCACGGCGTGAACCGCAGGTGGCCGTCGCCGAACTGCCCGGCCAGTTGTGCCGCGCCGCGCAGCATGGCCGGATCAAGTCGCCCCAGCGGCGGCACGGCGCCCACATAATCAAAATCGGCCTGAGCCTGGGAGTGGGCGCCGATGTGCAAGACCGTCGAGTCCGGGGTGCGTTGCCAATCACTGACGGCCTGGATGGCAACACGCTCAGCCAGTCGACTCAGAACGCTTTCGATTGAGTGCTCAGCCAGCAAATGACGCATCCGCGTTTGTTCGGGGCGTGCCAGCTCAAGGAACAACTCAAGCAGCGCAACCACCAGACAATGACCCTCGTCCAGTGCAACCGAGCCGATGGGCCGGTCAGTGGGGCATCCGGCCAGACCAAACGCCAAGCGCGTCACGCCGTCTCGTTCAAGGGCCGAGAGCCACACATCATGGGGATGTTCAAGCATCGACAAACGTTCGCCGCCGTCGAGTTGCACGGCAAACTTGGCACTCAAGTCGTGGAAGCACTGACGGGTTTGCAGTGTGTCGAGAATCCGCTCAGCCAATGGGCGCGTATCGAGCAACATTTGCCGATCGATGCCGGCACTTGGGCTGAGCATCAGGTTACGCACGTCGTCGCCCGCCGCTGTGCGCGGGCCCAGGCCTGCAATCAGCAGACTGTCGATCAATGCACTTTGCTCACTGCCGATCCCGCGGATCTGCAGGTTGGCGCGGTTCGTTGCCTCAATCGCCCCGCTGGCATATTGCTCTGCCGCATCGGCCACCGCGACCGCCTGAGCGCTGGTGAGCGAGCCACCGTTCAACTTGATCCGACAGATACCACCGTCCAGCGCCGGGACAATACGCAGCAACCCCGGACAGGCCGAGGGGCGTAGGGCGGTGGACAGTGGGCGTTGGTTCAAGAGGGACCCGTTCAGGTAGCGAGGCGATTCGCGGGAAAAGTGCGCCGTATTATGCCTGCTTTGCTCCACCGCATGAAAAGACTCCGGTCGGATATCCAGCGCGTCCTGGACTGGGCCTCGTGGAAGAGATCGCAGCCAGCCCGGGAAAGCCGCGTTATCATGCCGCCCAACATCGATGAACGCGTGATTGAGGAACGGCATGACACCCTGGCTGACGGTAGTAGGCATCGGTGAAGACGGTTTCAAAGGCCTGGGCAAAAACGCCCGGCATGCACTGCTGCGTGCCTCACGGATCTTCGGCGGTCAACGGCACCTGGATTTATTGCCACCGTGCATTCGCGGTGAACGCCAATGCTGGCCGAGTCCGTTTTCCGTCCAACCAGTGCTGGCCCTGCGTGGCGAACCTGTCTGTGTGTTGGCGAGCGGTGATCCAATGTTCTTCGGTGTCGGCGCCAGTCTCACCCGGCAACTGCCCAACGATGAAATGCTGATCCTGCCAGCGCCTTCGTCCTGCTCTCTGGCCGCTGCACGAATGGGCTGGCCCCTGCAGGACGTGGTCGCGTTGTCAGTCGTTGCCCGCCCCGTCACCGCGATCAGTGCGCAATTGTTCAGCGGCCAGCGCTTGCTGGTGTTGAGCAACGATGGAAATAGCCCCGCCGCCATCGCCGCACTGTTGCGAGAACGAGGCTTCGGCCCGAGCCGAATGACAGTGCTCGAACATTTGGGTGGCACCGCCGAGCGGCGTATCGACGGCACCGCCAATGACTGGGCCGATCCGCTGATCGCCGACCTGAACCTGATCGCCATCGATTGCCTGGTTGAGCCCACCGCGCTGCACCTGTCACGACTGGCCGGGCTGCCGGACAACGCATTCAAGCACGATGGCCAGATCACCAAGCGCGACATCCGCGCAATCACCCTCGCGCGCCTGGCTCCCACCCCCGGCGAACTGCTGTGGGATGTCGGCGCAGGCAGCGGTTCGATCGGCATCGAATGGATGCGTGCCCACCCAAGCTGCCGGGCCCTGGCCATTGAGGCCGATGACGGGCGACAGCAATTGATCGAGCACAACCGCGACGCACTCGGCGTACCCGGCCTGCAATTGATTCGCGGCCGTGCACCGCAAGCGCTCGAAGGTCTCGAACGGCCGAACGCGATTTTCATCGGCGGTGGCGTCACCCGCGAAGGAGTGCTGGATGCCTGCTGGGCCGCCCTCAAACCCGGTGGCCGGCTGATCGCCAATGCGGTCACGCTGCAAAGTGAAATGGCCCTGATGGCCTGGCGCGAGCAGCACGGCGGTGAGCTGACGCGTATTCATATCGCGCAAGCGCAACCGCTGGGAGATTTCGATACCTGGCGCCAAGCTTTGCCGATCACTTTGCTGGACACGACGAAAGCCCTCGATGCGTGACGAAACCGCCGAACAACCTGCCCCCCTGCGCAGTGGCCTGACCACGGGCAGCTGCGCCACGGCGACCAGCCTCGCGGCGGCTCGCCTGTTGCTCACCGGCACACCGGCAGACGCGGTGGAAATTACCCTGCCCAAGGGCAAACAGGTGCAGATGCGCCTGGAGTTCTGTCGGCGGGTGGACGACGGCGCCGAGGCCGGCACGATCAAGGATGCCGGGGATGATCCCGACGTCACCCACGGCGCGCTGCTCTATTCACAGGTGCGACTGCGCGCCGAACCAGGCATCGGTTTTGTGGCCGGGAGCGGCGTCGGCACCGTCACGCGTCCCGGGCTGGTGCTGGGCGTTGGCGAGCCGGCGATCAATCCGGTGCCACGCAAAATGATCAGCGATCACTTGACCCAACTGGCTGCGGAGCACAACTACGGCGGCGGCTTCGAGGTCACGGTGAATGTCGAAAACGGCGAAGCCCTGGCCTTGAAAACCATGAACCCGCGCCTGGGGATTCTGGGTGGCCTGTCGATCCTCGGTACCAGTGGCATCGTTCGGCCGTTTTCCTGCGCGGCCTACATTGCCTCGATACACCAAGGCATCGATGTCGCCAAAACCAACGGTTACCTGCACATCGCCGCCTGCACCGGCAACGCCAGCGAAGACACCATGCGCAGGGTTTATAACCTGCCGGAGATCGCCCTGATCGAAATGGGCGATTTCGTCGGCGCGGTACTCAAGCATCTGCGCAAGGTGCCGGTGGATAAACTCAGCATTTGTGGCGGCTTCGGCAAAATCAGCAAACTCGCGGCCGGGCACATGGACTTGCACAGCCGACACTCAAGCATCGACCTGCCGCAACTGGCCGAATGGGCCGCGGCGGTGGGTGCCGATGCAACATTGCAGCATGCCATCCGCGACGCCAATACCAGTCAGCAGGCATTGGCCATGGCCAGCGCCGCCGGTGTCGCCCTCGGTGATGCCGTGTGCGGGCATGCTCTGGCGTTCGCCCGCAGCGTGGTACCGGCACAAGTGCAGGTTGAAGTGTTTGCCATCGACCGCCAAGGCGGGATTGTCGGCCACGCGGGAGCTTTCCAATGAAACGCATTCTGTTGCTCGGTGGCGTGACCGAGGCGCTGGCCATTGCCCGAACGCTGGGACCGCAGCACATCTACAGCCTGGCCGGAGTCGGCCGCGTGCCGACGGATCTGAAGTGTCAGGTTCGTGTCGGCGGTTATGGCGGAGCCGAAGGCCTGGCGCAGTTCATTCGCGATGAACGCGTCGACCTGCTCCTCGATGCCACCCACCCTTACGCCGCCCAGATCAGCCAGAACGCTGCAAGCGCCGCGCAACTGAGCGGCATTCCCTGTTGGGCGTTGCGCCGCCCCGCGTGGCAACCACAACCTGGTGATGACTGGCGAGAAGTCAGCGACTGGGCCGAGCTGATCGAAGCCCTGAAACCTTTTCGCAAACCATTGTTCACCCTTGGGCGCGAGCCGTTGCAACATCTGGACGAAATCCCCGCAGACCAATTCTGGACCCTGCGCGCCCTCGACGTTTATCCGGGCAATGAGCGTTGCGAAGTGATCGGCGCCCGGGGTCCGTTCCTGATCGACGATGAACGTGAATTGTTCGAACGTCGACAAATCGACGTACTGATCAGCAAGAACAGCGGTAGCACGGCGACAGAACCGAAGCTGGAAGTGGCGCGGGAACGTGGGGTGCCGGTGATTGTTTTGAAGCGCCCGGTGTTGCCGGGGGTTGAGCGGGAGTTTGGGTCGGTTCCACAGCTACTGGACACCCTATCCCTGTCATATCTTTCCTAAGCACTGCAGAAACCTGCGAATTTTCTGGCAGTTTTCAAGGAAAGTACTGGCTGTTCCTTTGAATATCTCAACCCTATATTCGAATTCCTTTAACCATCCAAGTACAAGCTCGCCACTACAGGAGACGAATAGCCTCATCCCTGGAAAAGCGTTGCTTGCCAGCTTGTATCCCAAGGAATACGATTCAGGCATGATCGACTTCGAACGATCCCGAGTGTTTGCCGATTGGCTCGACTCATTGAGGGACACCATCGGTAAGGCTCGCATCATCGCCAGGCTACGGGCTGCTGAACATGGAAGCTTTGGTGATTGTGTATCCGTTGGAGCGAGCGTTTATGAAATGCGCGTTCATCATGGTCCCGGCTACCGGGTGTACTTCACACGCAGAGACGAGGTTGTTTATTTACTGCTGATAGGTGGAGACAAGTCGACTCAAAAACGAGATATCAAACGTGCCATTCAAATGGCACAAAACATCGGTAATGGGGAGTAAATCATGGCCGAACAATTTAGCCGTTTCGATGCCGCCGAATTTCTCAAAACGCCGGAAGAAATGGCGGCCTACCTGGATGCCTGTTTTGAAGAGGATGCCGGTGACGGAGTTCTAATACGCGCAGCTCTCAACGATATCGCCAGAGCAAAGGGTATGACTCACATTGCCCGTGATGCAGGCTTAGGACGTGAGAGTCTCTATAAAGCGCTGAGCAGTACTGGCAATCCCGAATTCGCGACTATCATGAAGGTTATGAAGGCGCTCGGCCTACGTTTGCATGCCATTGCGGTCTGATGTGCTGCGACACCAAACCGCACGCACCTTTTTTACTTATCGGCCCTGATCAGGCTAAATAGCCCGCGCCTGATCGCCCACCCACCGGATTTTGTCCCATGTCCCGACAACGGCTCGCAATTGCCTGGATCGCCTGCTTCGCAGTGCTGTTCAACATGCTCGCCATGCCGATGACCGGTGCAATGGCACAGACGGCTAAATCTCCGGCCGAACAATTGTTGTGGGGAAGTTTCTGCTCGTCCAGCGGCACCAAAATGGTGGCGATCTCCCTGGGCGATATCGAACAGAAAGCCCCGCAAAACGATGACCATTCCAACATGCAGCACTGTTGGTGCTGCTCCGGCTCGGCGCCATTGGTCGCGTTGCCCGGTCATGAGCCACAGCTGTATTTTGCGCAGTTCGAGTCCAATCGAAGCCTGCCACCGTCGTCGCTCAACACGCCGACACCGCGCCAGCAATGGCCAAGCCTCAATCCGCGTGCCTCCCCTCTGGTGTGATTCCTTCTCGCAATTGATCTGCGTTTTGAATCGCTCTGGAGAACTGCCATGTTGAACAAACTCATCGTTCTGGCCGCGTTGCTGCTGCCTGCCTGCTTTGCCAATGCCCACGAATACAAGGTCGGCGCACTGGAAATCGCTCACCCGTGGTCGCAGGAACTGCCGCCCAATGCCCCTACCGTGGCCGCCTATTTCATCATTCACAACGCCGGTAAAACTGCCGACCGCTTGCTCAGCGTCGACTCTCCGATCGCCGGCGAGGCGCAACTGCACGAGCACGTGATGAAAAACGATCTGATGAAAATGCAGCAGGTCCCTCAGGTGGATATCCCGGCGGGCGGTAATGTCACATTTGCACCGATGGCTTACCACGTGATGCTGGTGAACTTGAAGGACCGCAGCCTGCTCGTCGACGGCAAGCGCTTCCCGATGACACTGCATTTCGAAAAGTCCGGTGACGTCACGGTCGAAGTGGCCGTGCAGAAGCAGCCGCCCGAGGGCTCGCAACAGCACGTACACACTCAGTAACCCACTGAGCCGAATCCGCCCATGCGCCCGCTCAGCGCCAGGTCATCCGTACACCGTCGTCAGTCATTGAGCCTGACGCGCGGCAGCTGGATCAGCCTGTTCGCCATGCTGATGATCTTTATCGGTCCACTGATTTCTCAGTCGATGCCGATGGATCAGAACGCCCCGATGTCAATGAACATGTCGATGGACATGAGCATGGACATGTCGGCGATGGAGCACGCCGACCACGCGACACAACCGACAGCCGAACATTGTCCACCCGCGGCCGGGCACCATGCGATCTGGGAAAAATGCGGCTATTGCAGCCTGCTGTTCAATTGCCCGGCCCTGACCGGTTGCGGCTCGTTCGTCGCATTCAACATCCCCCCCGTCAACACCTTCACGATACCCTCCCCGCGCCTGGGCCATGCCCGGCAAAGCTTCTTCCCCGGCGCCCGCACCCGCGCCCCGCCCATCGCCGCGTAAACACACACTGCTGATTTCACACGGTCCGTAAGGCAACCAAAGCAACTTGTGGGAGCGAGCCTGCTCGCGATGGCGTCGAGTCATACACATTGATGTTGGCTGATCCTCCTTCATCGCGAGCAGGCTCGCTCCCACAGGGATTACGCAGGTTGTCCGCCGTGTCGTTTACGACTGTTCGATGGAAATTGTCATGTCCAGGTTTTCTGCTGACACAGGCTTGAGCCCTGCCCAAGCCATTTTTACCCAGAACGAATCCAGCATTCGTTTCAGGCACGCCACTGCGATTTTGTGCAGTGCGTTGCTGGCGCCCTCCGCGCTGGCCGATGAACACGCTGGCCACAGTGAGGAACTGAGCCCGACGGTCATCACAGCCATTGCTCCGAGTTCACCGCTGACGATCGTCACCAACCCGAAAGACCCACGCCAACCGGTACCGGCCAGCGACGGCTCGGACTATCTGAAAACCATCCCCGGCTTCGCCCAGGTGCGCAATGGCGGCACCAACGGCGATCCGGTGTTGCGCGGCATGTTCGGCTCGCGCCTGAACATCCTTACCAACGGCGGCATGATGCTCGGCGCCTGCCCCGGGCGGATGGATGCGCCGACCTCGTACATTTCCCCGGAAACCTACGACAAGCTGACCGTCATTAAAGGCCCGCAAACCGTGCTCTGGGGACCCGGCGCGTCGGCGGGCACGATACTTTTCGATCGCGAACCGGAAAGCTTCGGCGAACTCGGTACGCGAGTGAATGCCAGCGTACTGGCCGGCTCCAACGGTCGTTTCGACAAAGTGGTCGACGCAGCGGCCGGTGGGCCACTGGGCTATGTGCGTGTCATCGGCAACACCGCCCAGGCGGACGATTACAAAGACGGCAACAACGACACCGTTGCCTCGCGCTATGACAAATGGAACGGTGATGTTGCACTCGGCTGGACCCCGGACGCCGATACCTTGTTGGAGCTGACCGCTGGCAAGGGTGACGGCGAAGCCCGTTACGCCGGTCGCGGCATGGACGGTTCGCAATTCAAACGCGAAAGCCTGGGCCTGCGTTTCGAGAAGTCCAACATCAGCGATGTGCTGGAAAAACTTGAGGCGCAGGTCTATTACAACTACGCCGACCACGTGATGGACAACTACACGCTGCGCACGCCATCCGGCACCGGGATGATGGCGGGCCCGATGGCCTCCAACGTCGACCGCCGCACCCTCGGTGCGCGAATCAAGGGCACCTGGCGCTGGGCGGACGTGCAGCTGATCAGCGGCATCGACGCGCAAACCAACGAACACCGCCAGCGCAGCGCCATGGGTGTCGACACCTACAAAGACCTGCCGTACACCAAGGATGCCGACTTCCATAACTACGGGGTGTTCGGCGAACTGACCTGGTACGCCGCCGAGCGTGACCGGTTGATCAGCGGTGCGCGTCTGGACCGCGCTTCGGCCAAGGATTTTCGGCAGACCACCGGCTCGGGCATGATGACTCGCCCGAACCCGACCGCCGATGACACCCGCGCCGACACACTGCCCAGTGGGTTCATGCGCTACGAGCATGACCTGGCCGACAGCCCGACCACGCTCTATGCCGGCCTTGGGCACACCCAGCGATTCCCGGATTATTGGGAGCTGTTTTCGCCGAACGCAGGTCCCGTCGGATCGGTGAATGCCTTCGATTCGATCAAGCCGGAAAAAACCACCCAGCTCGATTTCGGCCTGCAATACAAGACCGAAGATCTCGAAGCCTGGGCCTCGGGTTACGTCGGCCAGGTACGCGATTACATCCTGTTCAACTACTCGCCCGGCATGATGGGCATGACCTCGCAAGCCGAGAACATCGACGCACGCATCATGGGTGGCGAACTGGGCGCCGCCTACAACTTCACCCAAAACTGGAAAGCCGACGCGACCCTGGCCTATGCCTGGGGCAAGAACAGCAGCGATGGTAGTGCCTTGCCGCAAATGCCGCCGCTGGATGCACGTTTCGGCCTCACCTACAGCGAAGACAACTGGAGCGCTGGCGCACTGTGGAGAGTGGTCGCCGCGCAAAACCGTATCGACCAGAACAAGGGCAACGTGGTTGGCAAGGACTTCGACAAGACGCCCGGGTTCGGCGTGTTCTCCCTCAACGGCGCCTATCGGATCAACAAGCACTGGAAGGTCAGCAGCGGCGTCGACAACCTGTTCGGCAAGGCTTATGCCGAACACTTGAACCTGGCCGGCAACGCCGGTTTCGGCTACCCGGCCAATGACCCGCAAGCCATCAAGGAACCGGGACGCACGCTCTGGACCAAGGTGGACATGAGTTTCTAACAAAAAAACAAAAGATCGCAGCCTACGGCAGCTCCAACATCCGAGCGCGTAAATACTGTAGGCGCTGTCGAGTGAAACGAGGCTGCGATCTTTGAAAAAACAATTGATTCGCCAATGCGGAGCACACGTGATGAAACAGCCCAAAGTGAATTTCTACAACCTGGCCTGGCGCTGGCATTTCTATGCCGGATTATTCGTTGCGCCATTCATGGTGATGCTGGCTCTGACCGGCACTATTTACCTGTTCAAGCCGCAGCTCGACTCGCTGATGTACAGCAGCCTGCTCAATGTCCCGGCGGGGCATCACACGGTACCGGCCGATGACCTGCTCAACCGGGTGAAAGCGGCGTATCCACAAGCCACGATCAAACAGTACCTGCCACCGGTCAACGCCGAGCGCAGCGCACAGTTTGTCGTGATCAATAGCGGCACCGAGCTCAATGTGTTCGTCGACCCGTACCACGGCGACATCCTTGGCGAACAAGATGCCAAGAAAAACCTGCAAGCCATTGCCCGGGCGATCCACGGCGAGCTGATGATCGGCACCGTGGGCGATCGGCTGGTGGAACTCGCCGCCGGTTGGGGCGTGGTGCTGGTGGTCTCAGGGGTGTTCCTGTGGTGGCCACGCGGTCAGGCAGCGGGCATTTTGTGGCCACGCCTGAGCAGCCGCGGGCGTATTTTGTGGCGCGACTTGCACGCCGTCACCGGGTTCTGGGGCGCGTCCCTGTTGTTGGTGATGCTGCTCAGCGGCATGACCTGGACCGGTTTCTGGGGCCAGCAGTATGCGGCGGTGTGGAACGTCTTTCCGGCCGCGATGTGGAATGACGTACCGAAGTCCGACGTCGAAGCGCGCAGCCTCAACAGCGCCACCCGCCAGACCGTGCCTTGGGCGATGGAAAACACGCCGATGCCAATGTCCGGTGATCACGC
This sequence comes from Pseudomonas azerbaijanoccidentalis, assembly GCF_019145495.1. Classification (GTDB taxonomy): domain Bacteria; phylum Pseudomonadota; class Gammaproteobacteria; order Pseudomonadales; family Pseudomonadaceae; genus Aquipseudomonas; species Aquipseudomonas azerbaijanoccidentalis. The sequence continues at coordinate 101,837 of NZ_JAHSTU010000006.1, forward strand.
CGAACACATGGCCCACGGTGGCGCACAAGCCGGCCCGGCCGCGCCGACCATCAGCCTGCAAGACGTGCAAAACATCGCCACCCAGCGCAAGGTCGAACCGGGTTACAGCATCACGTTGCCAACCACCGCCACTGGCGTGTTCACCATTGCCGTGTTCGCCGATGACCCGCGCAACGACGCCACGCTGCACGTCGATCAGTACACCGGAAAGGTTCTCGCCGATGTGCGCTACGAGCAGTACGGCACCGTCGCCCGCGCTACCGAAATCGGCGTGATGCTGCACGAAGGCAAGATGTTTGGTGTGCTCAATCAGATCATCGTGTTGCTGATTTGCCTGATGATCCTGCTCAGCGCCGTCAGTGGCGTGGTGATCTGGTGGAAGCGTCGCCCGCAAGGAAAGTTTGGCGTGCCGCCGCTGCGCCATGACCTGCCAAAATGGAAAACCGCAATGGTTATCATGTTCGCATTGGCCGTGGCATTCCCGCTGGTGGGCGCTTCGCTGGTGGTGGTCTGGCTGCTCGATCGACTGGTGCTGTCGCGCTTCACCCGGCAAGCTGAGTCGGCTACACCTTCATCTTGAAACAGCCGAGATGCGCGGTTTAGAGATCTCTGTAGAATCTCCGCGCATGTCACCCCAGCCCCATCGCGAGCAAGCTCGCTCCCACAAGCCTTGCGCAAAACCTGTGGGAGCTGGCTTGCCAGCGATGGGGCCATCAGCATCACCTCAAGAGCCACTGCATGACCTCGCTGAACCTCACAAACCTCGCCTGGACACCCCTCGGTCACGGCCATTGTCATCACCAGTTCCAGCTGCGTGATGCCTCGTTGCATGTGGCCGCCAGGGAGTTTGTCGGGTTGATCGGCCCCAACGGCAGCGGCAAGACCAGCCTGTTGCGTTGTGCCTGGCGCTTCAGTAAACCGGAAAGCGGCGACGTCCGGCTCGACCACCAAAACGTCTGGCAGCAAACCTCACGCTGGTGTGCGCAACGTATCGCCGTGGTGCTACAGGAGTTTCCCGATGCCTTCGGCCTGACGGTCGAAGAAGTGGTCGCCATGGGCCGCACACCGCATAAAGGCCTGTTCGACGGCGATACCCTCGAAGACACCCGACTGATTGACCAAGCGTTGCAATCCGTTGGCCTCAAGGGCTTCGACGACCATGCCTTCGCCACCCTGTCCGGTGGCGAAAAACAGCGGGTGATACTGGCCCGCGCGCTGGCCCAGCAACCGCAACTGCTGATCCTGGACGAGCCGACCAATCACCTCGACCCGCGCTATCAACTGGAGTTGTTGCAACTGGTCAAGCGCTTGAAGATCGGTACCCTCGCGAGCATCCATGACCTGAATCTGGCCGCCGCATTCTGTGATCGGCTGTACGTGATCAATCACGGCCGCATCGTGGCAAGCGGCACTCCCAAAGAAGTCCTCAATGCGTCGTTGCTGCGCGACGTCTTCGGCGTCGAAGCGCTGATCGATGAACACCCCTTGCACGGCTACCCGAGAATTACCTGGATAACCCAACCATGAATCTGCTGCGTTTCAGTCTCTCCCTCATTCTGTTGTTGGGCAGCGCCCAGGCATTTGCCGAGGCCACGCACTACCCGCTGACGATCCACAGCTGCAACCGTGAAGTGACCTTCCAGCAGGCGCCAAAACACGCGGTCAGCCACGACATCAACATGACCCAGATGATGCTCGCCCTCGGCCTGAAGCCGCAGATGGCCGGCTACAGCGGTGTCAGTGGCTGGAAAGCGGTGACGCCCGACATGCAGAGCATCCTCGATGGTTTGCCGGAGCTGGCGGCCAAATACCCGACAGTGGAAACCCTGCTCAATGCCAACGTCGACTTCTTCTTCGCCGGTTGGGATTACGGCATGCGCGTGGGTGGCGACCTCACGCCACAAACACTGCAACCGCTGGGCATCAATGTTTACGAGTTGACCGAGTCTTGCGCCTTTGTGATGAAGCGACCGCCAGCCAGCCTCGAAGACACTTACAACGACCTGCGCAACCTCGGAAGAATCTTCGACGTGCAGGATCGCGCCAACGCAGTCATCGCAAACATGCAGATGCAAGTGGCCGAGATTCGCAAAGGCCTGCCTGCCGAAAAACCTCGGGTGTTCCTGTACGACAGCGGCGAGGACCGGGCGATGACGTCCGGCCGTTTGGGCATGCCGCAAGCGCTGATCGATGCTGCGGGCGGGCGCAACATTCTCGACGACGTCGACGCGAGCTGGACCCGGGTCAACTGGGAGAACGTGGTGGAGCGAAACCCGCAGGTGATCGTGATTGTCGACTATGGCGAAGTCACCGCTGAACAGAAGATCGAATTTCTGCGCCGCAACAAGGCGCTGCAATCGGTGGACGCGATCAAGCACCAGCGCTTCATTGTCATCCCCTATGTGCAGGCCACGCCGGGGATCGATAACGTGCTGGCTGTCGAAACACTGGCCAAGGGTTTCCACGGCGCATGATCAATCGTCGCTACGCCCTGTTGCTGATTGCCCTCGGCGCACTATTGCTGGTTTCGTGCGTGGTGTCGCTGGGCTTCGGCCCGGCGCGGGTGCCGGTGGACGTGGTGTGGCGGATTCTGTTGCACAAGCTGTTGGGTTTCGGTGTGCCGGACTGGAGCGCCGGGCAGCAACATATCGTCTGGCTGATCCGCGTGCCGCGCATGTTGCTCGGGGCGCTGGTCGGCGCAGGACTGGCATTGATCGGCGCGGTGTTGCAGGCGGTGACGCGCAACCCGCTGGCCGATCCGCATTTGCTCGGCGTCACGTCTGGTGCAACGCTCGGCGCGGTGATCGTGATGCTGCACGTCGGTGAAATCGTCGGGCTGCTGACCTTGCCCATCGCAGCCTTCATCGGTGCATTGCTGAGCATGCTGGTGGTGCTGATGATCGCCAGCCGCCACGGTCGCCTGGACAGTGATCGGCTATTGCTGTGCGGCGTGGCGGTGTCGTTCGTGATGATGGCGATTGCCAACTTGCTGCTGTTCATGGGCGACCATCGCGCCAGTTCGGCGGTGATGTTCTGGATGCTTGGTGGGCTTGGGCTGGCGCGTTGGGAGCTGCTCGCGGTGCCTGCCGCCAGTGTGTTGCTCGGTTTAATTTTGCTGCTGGGCATGGCGCGCCCGTTGAACGCGCTGATGGCTGGCGAACAAACGGCAGTGACCCTGGGATTGAATGCCCGCACCGTGCGCTTGCGGGTGTTTTTGATTGCCTCATTGATGACCGGGGTGCTGGTGTCGATCAGCGGCTCGATCGGTTTCGTCGGGCTGATGGTGCCGCACATTGCGCGGCGTCTGGTTGGGGCAGAGCACCGACGATTGCTGCCGGTGTGCGTATTGCTCGGCAGTGTTTTTCTGGTGTGGGTCGACGTCGCCGCCCGGACGCTGATCGCCCCCGAAGACCTGCCCATCGGCGTGGCTACCGCGGCCATTGGCGGCCTGTTCTTCATCGGCCTGATGCGCCGCCGCTGACCGATCTCCTTCCTCCACACCTGTAGGAGCTGTCGAGCGAAACGAGGCTGCGATCTTTTTTACCGCTGAAGATCAAGATCAAGATCAAAAGATCGCAGCCTCGTTTCACTCGACAGCTCCTACAGGAATCAGTGCGCCAATCTGGCGCATTGCAGCGCACCAGTGCACGCAAGCCGTCCCTCCATGGTGCGCCGTCAAACTGTGCAACCGCTCTAAAACGACATTTAACTGCCTTTGCCCGACCGGGCACAGCCCTTGCAAAACACTGCTTCAGTAGTCCGCATCTGCCACCAAGAAAATTCATAAGTTCATGGAGATCGCACAATGAAGCGTCGCAGTTTGATCAAGGCTTTCACACTCTCGGCATCGATTGCCGCGATGGGCATGACCTGGACCGTCCAGGCCGCTGAGACCATCAAGGTGGGTATTCTGCATTCGTTGTCCGGCACCATGGCGATCTCCGAAACATCGCTCAAAGACATGGCGCTGATGACCATCGACGAGATCAACGCCAAGGGCGGCGTGAACGGCAAGATGCTCGAACCGGTGGTCGTCGACCCGGCATCGAACTGGCCGCTGTTCGCCGAAAAGGGTCGTCAATTGCTGACCCAGGACAAGGTCGCTGTGGTGTTCGGTTGCTGGACGTCCGTGTCGCGTAAATCGGTACTGCCGGTGTTCGAAGAACTCAATGGCCTGCTGTTCTACCCGGTGCAGTACGAAGGCGAAGAAATGTCGCCAAACGTGTTCTACACCGGCGCAGCGCCGAACCAGCAAGCGATCCCTGCCGTTGAATACCTGATGAGCGAAGAAGGCGGCAGCGCCAAGCGCTACTTCCTGCTCGGCACCGACTACGTCTACCCGCGCACCACCAACAAAATCCTGCGCTCGTTCCTGCATTCCAAAGGCGTTGCCGACAAGGATATCGAAGAGGTCTACACCCCGTTCGGTCACAGCGACTACCAAACCATCGTGGCCAACATCAAGAAGTTCTCGGCCGGTGGCAAGACCGCGGTTATCTCCACCGTCAACGGCGACTCCAACGTGCCGTTCTACAAAGAACTGGCCAACCAGGGCCTGAAGGCCACCGACGTTCCAGTCGTGGCGTTCTCGGTAGGCGAAGAAGAACTGCGCGGCATCGACACCAAGCCGCTGGTGGGTAACCTCGCGGCGTGGAACTACTTTGAGTCCGTGGAGAACCCGGCGAACAAGAAATTCGTCGCCGACTGGAAAGCCTATGCCAAGAAACACAACCTGCCGGGCGCTGACAAAGCTGTAACCAACGACCCAATGGAAGCCACGTACGTCGGCATCCACATGTGGGCGCAGGCCGCTGAAAAAGCCAAGTCCACTGACGTCGACAAAGTCCGCGAAGCCCTCGGCGGCCAGACCTTTGCCGCACCGTCGGGCTACACCCTGACCATGGACAAGACCAACCACCACCTGCACAAGCCGGTGATGATCGGCGAGATCCAGGCCGACGGTCAGTTCAACGTTGTGTGGCAGACCGAAGGGCCGATCCGCGCCCAGCCGTGGAGCCCGTTCATTCCGGGTAACGACAAAAAACCGGACTATGCGATGAAGAGCAACTAAAGCCACTGGATGTCGGACTTGAAGACACTTTTCGAGTCCGACAAAAATCCCTGTGGGAGCTGGCTTGCCAGCGATGCAGACGACTCGATGTACCTGATGCACCGAGGTGATGCCATCGCTGGCAAGCCAGCTCCCACATTGTCCGCGTCAAGGCGACTCTCTATGCCCACTGCCCTTTACCGACTTTTTCTGGCTATCGCACTCTTACTGCCAATGGCCACTCACGCCGGCGACGCCGAAGACTTCGTCGCCGCCAATCCCGTGCAGCAAGCCAAGTTGCTCGAAGCCTGGGCCGCGCAGCCCGATCCGGCCCGTGTCGAACTGATCAACGCCCTGCAACAAGGCCAGTTGACCGTCGACGGCCAGCCAAAAACCTTGCGCCTGAACAACCGCTTGCGGGGGCTGATCGACACCGCCCTGGCCAGCCATCAATTGCTCGCCGCCGACGCCAAACTCCGTCTGGCCGCCGCGCAGCAACTGCAAAAAAGCGCCAAACCGGCGCAGCTGAAATTCCTCGACCAACAGCTCGCTGGCGAGCAAGACGAAAGCGTTCACGCCGCCCTCAGCCTCGCGCTGGCCAACCTGCAACTGGTGGATGCCGACCCGGCTGTGCGGCTGGCCGCTGTGCGTTTGCTCGGCGAAACCGGTGATCCGCTGGCCCGCACCCGCCTCGAAGGCTTGCTCGATCCAGGCGTTGAAGCCGATGCCAGTGTACGCACGGCAGCCGAAACCAGCCTGGCTCAAGTCAAACGCAAACTGCTGGTCGGCGAGCTCTTGGGGCAGGCCTTCAGTGGCATGTCTTTGGGCTCGATTTTGCTGCTCGCGGCATTGGGGCTGGCGATTACCTTCGGCCTGCTCGGCGTGATCAACATGGCCCACGGCGAGATGCTGATGCTCGGCGCCTACTCGACCTATGTCGTGCAGTTGATGTTCCAGCGCTACGCACCGCATGCCATCGAGTTCTATCCGTTGATTGCGTTGCCGGTGGCGTTTTTCGTGACCGCGGCCATCGGCATGGCGCTGGAGCGTACGGTGATTCGCCATCTCTACGGTCGCCCGCTGGAAACCCTGCTCGCCACTTGGGGCATCAGCCTGATGCTGATTCAACTGGTGCGCCTGGTGTTCGGCGCGCAGAACGTTGAAGTGGCCAACCCTGCATGGTTGTCGGGCGGGATTCAGGTGTTGCCGAATCTGGTGCTGCCGTACAACCGCATCGTGATCATTGCCTTCGCCCTGTTTGTGGTGGTGCTGACCTGGTTGCTGCTGAACAAAACGCGCCTGGGCCTGAACGTGCGCGCCGTCACCCAGAATCGCAACATGGCCGCCTGCTGCGGCGTGCCCACCGGCCGTGTGGACATGCTCGCCTTCGGCCTCGGCTCGGGCATTGCCGGCCTCGGTGGCGTCGCCCTTAGCCAGATCGGCAACGTCGGCCCTGACTTGGGCCAGAGCTACATCATCGATTCGTTCCTGGTGGTGGTGCTCGGCGGTGTCGGGCAACTGGCCGGTAGCGTGTTCGCCGCGTTCGGTCTCGGCATCGCCAACAAAATTCTCGAACCGCAAATCGGTGCCGTGCTCGGCAAGATCCTCATCCTCGCGCTGATCATTCTGTTCATCCAGAAACGTCCGCAAGGCCTCTTCGCACTCAAAGGAAGGGTGATCGACTGATGAACCAGCCCCTGCTCGTTACCGCAACCCAAAAGGCCGGCCCCAAAGTCTCGATGGCTGTTGGCGCAGTGATCCTCGTTCTGTTGTTGGCGTTGCCGCTGCTGTCGTTGCTACCGGCGGACAGCACGCTGCATGTGTCCGCTTACACACTGACGCTGGTAGGCAAGATTCTTTGCTACGCCATCGTCGCCCTCGCACTGGACCTGGTCTGGGGCTACGCCGGTTTGCTCTCCCTCGGCCACGGCCTGTTCTTCGCCCTTGGCGGTTATGCGATGGGCATGTACCTGATGCGCCAGGCTTCGGGCGACGGCTTGCCGGCGTTCATGACGTTCCTGTCGTGGACCGAACTGCCATGGTTCTGGACCGGCACCAGCAGCTTTCTCTGGACCTTGTGTCTGGTGGTATTGGCGCCTGGGTTGCTGGCGTTGGTGTTCGGTTTCTTCGCCTTCCGTTCGCGGATCAAGGGCGTGTATTTCTCGATCATGACCCAGGCCCTGACCTTCGCCGGCATGCTGCTGTTTTTCCGCAACGAAACCGGGTTTGGCGGCAACAACGGCTTCACCAACTTCCGCACGATTCTGGGCTTTGGCATCACCGAGCCGGGCACCCGCGCGGTGCTGTTTCTGGCCACGGTGCTGTTGCTGGTGGCGAGCCTGTTCATTGGCTGGCGCCTGGCGCAAAGCAAGTTCGGACGGGTACTGACGGCGCTACGCGATGCGGAAAACCGCTTGATGTTCTGTGGCTACGATCCGCGTGGTTTCAAGTTGTTCGTGTGGGTATTGAGCGCGGTGTTGTGCGGCCTCGCCGGTGCGTTGTACGTGCCGCAGGTCGGCATCATCAACCCGAGTGAAATGTCGCCGACCAACTCGATTGAAGCGGCGGTGTGGGTCGCCCTCGGCGGTCGCGGGACCTTGATCGGGCCATTGCTCGGCGCTGGTGTGGTCAACGGCATGAAGAGCTGGTTCACCGTGGCATTCCCCGAGTACTGGCTGTTTTTCCTCGGCGCGCTGTTCATCGTCGTGACGTTGTACCTGCCAAAAGGCGTGATCGGTTTGCTGAAGAAAAGAGGTGAACAATGAGAACCACTGCGACGGCTGAATTCATGCTCGAACCGGCGTTCTTTCCGCCACTGGAACCCAACCGTGACGCCGGCACCAGCCGCGACGCCCTCGGTCTCGGGCAACGTGCCGGCAAAGGCCTCAACACCCGCCACGGCACGATCCTGACCCTGGAAGACATCAGCGTCAGCTTCGACGGTTTCCGTGCCCTGAACAATCTGAACCTGTACATCGGCGTCGGTGAATTGCGTTGCATCATCGGCCCCAACGGCGCCGGCAAAACCACGCTGATGGACGTGATAACCGGCAAGACCCGGCCCAGTCACGGCAAGGCCTGGTTCGGCGAAACCCTGGACCTGACACAGATGAGCGAAGTGCAGATTGCCCAGGCCGGCATCGGTCGCAAGTTCCAGAAGCCGACGGTGTTCGAAGCCTTGAGCGTGTTCGAGAACCTGGAGCTGGCGCAGAAAACCGACAAGTCGGTGTGGGCCAGTCTGCGTGCACGGCTCAATGGCGAGCAAAAGGATCGTATCGCCGAAGTGCTGGACACCATCCGCCTGACCGCCTCGGTCAACCGTCCGGCCGGTTTGCTGTCCCACGGACAAAAGCAGTTTCTGGAAATCGGCATGTTGCTGATGCAGGACCCGCAACTGCTGCTGCTCGACGAGCCGGTGGCGGGCATGACCGACGCCGAAACCGAATTCACCGCCGAGCTGTTCAAAAGCCTGGCCGGCAAACATTCGCTGATGGTGGTGGAACACGACATGGGCTTCGTTGGCTCGATTGCCGACCACGTCACCGTGTTGCACCAGGGCAGCGTGCTCGCCGAAGGATCGCTGGAGCAGGTGCAGGATAATGAGCGGGTGATCGAGGTCTACCTCGGTCGCTGAAGTTTCATCCCAGGTAGGAGCTGACGAGTGAAACGAGGCTGCGATCTTTTGATTTTGAAGATCAAGATCAAAAGATCGCAGCCTTCGGCGGCTCCTACAGGGGATTTGAGGAGTATTCGAGAATGCTGCAAGTCGAAAAACTGCATCAGTACTACGGTGGAAGCCACATCCTGCGCGGCCTGACGTTTGACGTGAAGGTCGGCGAAGTCACTTGCCTGCTCGGACGCAACGGCGTGGGCAAGACCACCCTGCTCAAGTGCCTGATGGGCCTGTTGCCGGCCAAGGAAGGTGCGGTCAATTGGGAGGGCAAACCGATCACGGCCTTCAAGCCGCACCAACGCGTGCACGCTGGCATCGCCTACGTGCCGCAGGGTCGGGAAATTTTCGGCCGCCTCACCGTCGAGGAAAACCTGCTGATGGGCCTGTCGCGCTTCCCGGGCAGCGAAGCCAAGGAAGTGCCGGCGTTCATTTACGAGTTGTTTCCGGTGTTGCTGCAAATGAAGCAGCGTCGTGGCGGCGACCTGTCTGGTGGTCAGCAACAACAACTGGCCATCGGCCGCGCACTGGCCAGCCGCCCTCGCCTGTTGATCCTCGACGAACCCACCGAAGGCATTCAGCCCTCGGTGATCAAGGAGATCGGTGCCGTGATCAAAAAACTCGCGGCCCGGGGCGACATGGCCATCCTGTTGGTCGAGCAGTTCTACGATTTCGCCGCCGAACTGGCCGACCAATACCTGGTGATGTCCCGGGGCGAAATCGTGCAGCAGGGCCGCGGCGTGAACATGGAGGCTGAAGGCGTACGCGGGCTGGTTACAATCTGAGTCGTTTACTGCCCAGCAGAACCGGGGAGGACCCAATCAGCCGTGATCGGGCCGGTAAATCCCCCCCAGACTGTGCCTGAATCAAGCACACGCAACTGGCCAATGGTCACGATCCTCCTGATTTTACTTTCGGGCGTGGAGCCCAATCCGAATCCAGCGTAGCCGGATGCGTATTGTGGTTTGATGGAGTAGCCCACCAGTGAACCGTCGTCGCTTGAAATGTAATTGTTTTTGAAGACGTCGACATGCTTGAAAGCGATATCCAGATCGCCTGTTGAAGGCAGCGCCAGATGCAACTTGACCTGTTCTGCGCTGTAGCGGGGGTGAGCGCGGGCAGTCTGCTCTGCATACTCCGGATGGCTGTGATAGCGGCCTACGCAACGGTACCCTTGCGGGTGACTGATCGTCCGGGTCTCGCGGTTGTATGCCAGCAACCGTTCCAGATCAAATGAAGTCGCCTCACCTTCGATGGGTGTTGTGGCGACATATTTCCCGTCAGGGCATAGCAACACGAGCGCACCGTATTCTCTGTCACCCTCGCGTTCATGTTGGTGCACCCATAACGCGGCATCATCCGCCGAGCTGAAGGGTTGGCTCAAAGGTGGTAACACCGGTGCCGCCGAGGCGGTAGAAGGCGGTTGTTCCAGTGGTATGTTTGCAAGTTCTTCAAGCAGCTTGCGTGCGTTGTCACGATCCGTGTGGTTAGTCATCAAGAAACTCCTAAGTATTCAGTCGCCCCGCCGAATGCGGTAGCGCACGCTTGAATACTGGATGCCTTGAACGCATGGATGGCGGTACATATATATGGCGTTGAAGCGACACCAAGCACCAATTTGTTGCGTCGCATTTCGCAAGTCGCCCCCTATTGGTGCGATCAACCCAACAGTTTCCCCCTCCTGCTGCGATATCTGGCGGCACAGCCTTTGCAACCCTCGTGATGTCCTCACAGCAAGCACTGACTATGACCCTTCCCGCATCCGGCGCTTTATTCACACCCAGTTGGCACGCCGAACTGGCGCTGGGCTACGCCCGATTCGGCGACAGCACACGCCCGGTTCTGCGCCGACACCAAGGCCCGCTGCGGGTACAGAAACACCTGTATGCCGAAGGGCCGCAAGTCTGCCAGCACATTATCGTCCACCCGCCGGGCGGGATTGCCGGCGGTGATCGACTGGATATTTCAGCCAGCGTCGGCAGCGGTGCCTGGGCGCAGATCACCAGCCCCGGTGCGGCGAAGTGGTACCGCGCGGCCGGTCCCGCTTATCAGCGGCTGGACTTGCGCGTGGCGGCGGGTGCCTCACTGGAGTGGCTGCCCCAGGAAACGATCATTTTCAGTGCGGCGCAGGCTGAACTCAGCACCTCAATTGACCTTGAAGGCGATGCCCGTTTGTTCTACTGGGACGTGGTCGCGTTGGGGCGCCCTGCCAGTGGCGAGCGCTTCGACCTCGGTCATTTTCAGGCACAACTGGACATCCGCCGCGATGGTCAGTTGCTCTGGCACGAACGCCAGCGCATTGTCGGAAATGACGGCCTGCTTGATTCGCCGATCGGGCTCGACGGGCAACCGGTGCTTGCCACCTTGCTGGTGACGGGCGAAATCGATAGCGACTTGCTGGAACAGTGCCGCTCGTTGTCCAACCCTGTGCGCGGGGACCTGACGCAATTGCCTGGGCTTTTGGTGGCTCGGTGCCTGGCCAGTGAAGCGCTGTTGGCGCGGGCGTGGCTGATCGAACTGTGGAAGTTGCTGCGCCCCGCCCTGCTGGGGCGTGAGGCCGTACCGCCAAGAATATGGAACACCTGAGCACACGCAAGATTTTCATTCTGCCAAAAATGGATTCCAACGATGGACCTGACCCCACGTGAAAAAGACAAGCTGCTGATCTTCACCGCCGGCCTCGTCGCCGAGCGGCGTTTGGCTCGCGGTGTGAAACTCAATTACCCGGAGGCCATGGCCTACATTTCCGCCGCGCTGCTCGAAGGCGCCCGTGATGGTCAGACCGTGGCCGAACTGATGCACTTCGGCACCACCCTGCTCAGCCGCGAACAAGTGATGGACGGCATCCCGGAAATGATCCCGGAGATCCAGGTCGAAGCGACGTTCCCCGACGGCACCAAACTGGTCACCGTCCACCAACCGATCGCCTGAGGCCGCGCCATGACTTACCACATCCGCGATGCGGTGCATGCCGACCTGCCGGCGATCCGCGACATCTACAACGACGCCGTGCTCAACACCACGGCGATCTGGAACGAGCAGGCCGTGGACCTCGGCAATCGCCAGGCCTGGTTCAGCGCCCGGCAATCCCAGGCTTATCCGATTCTGGTGATCGTCGACGAAGACAACACCGTGCTGGGTTATGCCTCGTTTGGCGACTGGCGTCCGTTCGACGGTTTCCGTCACACCGTCGAGCATTCGGTCTACGTGCGCAGCGATCAACGCGGCAATGGCCTGGGGCCAAAACTGATGGACGTGTTGATCGAACGCGCCAAAGGCTGCGGGAAACACGTCATGGTAGCCGCCATCGAAAGCGGTAACACCGCTTCCATCCGCCTGCATGAGCGCATCGGTTTCGTGACCACCGGGCAGATGCCACAGGTGGGCACCAAGTTCGGTCGCTGGCTGGACCTGACCTTCATGCAACTGACCCTCAATCCTGGCGCACAACCACCGGCCGCCAATAAGGAGTGACCGCGATGAACCCCGCCCAACTGCGACGCGTCAATGCTGAAAGTTTTGCGCACTATCGTCAGGGTCTGGTTGACCTGCTGCTCGACGCCGTCGGGTATGGTGCCAGTGTCGGCTTCATGGCCGACCTCGATGCCACGCAGGCGCACGCCTATTTCGATGAGGTTCAGGACAATCTGAACAAGGGCAATGTGCTGCTGTGGGTGGTGGTCAAGGACGAACAGGTGCAAGCCAGTGTGCAACTGGGCCTGTGCCGCAAGGCCAACGGATTGAACCGCGCCGAAGTGCAGAAACTGCTGGTGCGCGAACACGCACGCCGTCGCGGTCTGGGCCAACAGTTGATGACAGCACTCGAACAGGCCGCGCTGCAACACAAGCGCGGCATGCTCTTCCTCGACACGGAGGCCGGTTCGCCCGCCGAAGATTTCTACAAAGCCCTGGGCTACACCCGCGCCGGTGAAATCCCCGACTACGCCTGCGACCCGAGCGGCCGCTACAAGCCGACCGCCCTTTATTACAAAGTTCTGCAAGGAGCCCATTGATGATTCCCGGCGAATACCAGATCCAGCCCGGCGACATCGAACTCAACGTCGGCCGCCGCACGATCAGCCTGACGGTGGCCAACAGCGGTGACCGGCCGATCCAGGTGGGCTCGCATTACCACTTTTTCGAAACCAATGACGCCCTGAACTTCGACCGCGCCGCCAGCCGCGGCATGCGGCTGAACATCCCCGCCGGCACCGCCGTACGCTTCGAGCCGGGGCAGAGCCGCGAGGTGGAGTTGGTGGACTTGGCCGGCCATCGCCGGGTGTTCGGATTTGCCGGGCGGATCATGGGTGATCTCGACTGACAACTGCAGCGTTCCCAAAAGATCGCAGCCTCGCTTCGCTCGACAGCTCCTACAGGGACCGGGCGCGCGAATGCTGTGTGAACACCCGTAGGAGCTGCCGAGCGCAGCGAGGCTGCGATAGCGAGTAATGCGAGCGGTCTCCAAATCAATTGAATCTCAAGGCATGCGCATGAAAATCTCAAGACAAGCCTACGCCGACATGTTCGGCCCCACCGTCGGCGACAAGGTGCGCCTGGCCGACACCGAGCTGTGGATCGAAGTGGAAAAGGACTTCACCACCTACGGCGAAGAAGTGAAGTTCGGCGGGGGTAAAGTCATCCGTGACGGCCAGGGCCAGAGCCAGTTACTTGCCGCCGAAGTGGTCGACACGCTGATCACCAACGCGCTGATCATCGACCACTGGGGCATCGTCAAGGCCGACGTTGGACTCAAGGACGGGCGCATCGCCGCCATCGGCAAGGCCGGTAACCCGGACATCCAGCCCAACGTCAACATCGCCATTGGCGCCAGCACCGAAGTCATTGCCGGTGAAGGCATGATCCTCACCGCTGGCGGCATCGATACGCACATCCACTTCATTTGCCCGCAGCAAATCGAAGAGGCGTTGATGAGCGGCGTCACCACCATGATCGGCGGCGGCACCGGACCGGCCACCGGCACCAACGCCACCACCTGCACCTCCGGGCCGTGGCACCTGGCGCGCATGCTCCAGGCCGCCGACGCGTTCCCGATGAACATTGGCCTCACCGGCAAGGGCAACGCCAGCCTGCCAGAGCCATTGATCGAACAGGTCAAGGCCGGCGCCATCGGCCTCAAGCTTCACGAAGACTGGGGCACCACTCCGGCGAGCATCGACAATTGCCTGACCGTCGCCGATCAATACGACGTGCAGGTGGCGATACATACCGACACGCTCAACGAGTCCGGTTTCGTCGAAACCACCCTGGCCGCCTTCAAGGGCCGCACCATCCATACCTATCACACTGAAGGCGCCGGTGGTGGTCACGCGCCAGACATCATCAAGGCCTGCGGCTTTGCCAACGTGCTGCCGAGTTCGACCAACCCGACCCGGCCGTTCACCCGCAACACCATTGATGAACACCTCGACATGCTGATGGTCTGCCATCACCTGGACCCAAGCATTGCAGAAGACGTGGCCTTCGCCGAAAGCCGCATTCGCCGCGAGACGATTGCCGCTGAAGACATCCTCCACGACCTCGGCGCGTTTTCGATGATCAGCTCCGACAGCCAGGCCATGGGCCGCGTCGGCGAGGTGATCACGCGCACTTGGCAGACTGCCGACAAAATGAAAAAACAGCGCGGTCCGTTGCCACTGGACGGTGAAGGCAACGACAACTTCCGCGCCAAACGCTACATCGCCAAGTACACCATCAACCCGGCGATCACCCATGGCATCAGCCATGAAGTGGGCTCGATCGAAGTGGGTAAATGGGCCGATCTGGTGCTGTGGCGTCCGGCATTTTTCGGCGTGAAACCGACGCTGATCCTCAAGGGTGGCGCCATCGCCGCCAGCCTGATGGGCGACGCCAACGCTTCGATTCCAACCCCGCAACCGGTGCACTACCGCCCGATGTTTGCAAGCTTTGGTGGTTCGTTGCACGCCACCAGCATGACCTTTATCAGTCAGGCGGCGCAGGAGGCCGGATTGCCCGAAACCCTGGGTTTGAAGAAGAAAATCGCGGTGGTCAAAGGCTGCCGCGACGTGCAGAAAACCGACCTGATCCACAACGATTACCTGCCGAACATCGACGTCGACCCGCAGACCTATCAGGTCAAGGCCGACGGCGTTTTACTCTGGTGTGAACCGGCGGAAACCCTGCCGATGGCCCAGCGTTATTTCCTGTTCTGAGGTGATTGTTGCGCCACCCACAAAGGCCTCGCACACAGCGTGTGCAGGCCTTTGTGGGTGGTTGATCGGGCGTCAGGGTGATAGGTGTAAAACCCATCCAGGACTAGACAGGTTAGTGACTGGATGAAACCCGCAGTCGATCCAGATTTGCCCGCTTCATCGCTTCCCGGGTCAGGGTTTTCAGTTGCTGTGTGATCTGCCGATCAATTTCAGTCAAGGCTTGAACATACGCCTCGTCCGACATGAGCTTGCCCTCGGCGAAGTCGCTTTCGCTCCTGCCCAGTTCACCACAAAGCGACGCTATTTCTGAGTCCACTTCAGCCTTTTCCTCTGCCGTGAAAGTCGTCCCGTCAGCCCTGCGCTGTAGTGCATCCTGCAATTCAGTGGTGGCGTCGATCCGGCGTTTCAAGCCGCTCAACTGCTCTTGACTCGCGGTTTCCAGCCAGGTTCTCCAGAGTGGCTGGTCAAGAATGCGGTCGGTCAGCAACTCACCTTCCTCTAGCGCCACAATTCGCTCGAACGCAGCATCGATCATCTCTTTACTCACCCCGGCGATCTTGCGGAACTGCATGCCCCGCGCCTGCCATGGCAAATCCAGACGCCGCGCCAGATCAGTCATGTAGGCCAGATGGACTTCCACCTCGTCAATTGAACCGACGACATGACCCTGATCGTCCACTCGGCGGAACTGCTCCCCCTTCGCCAAACGCGCGGCTACGCGCTGACGAGCAATAGCGCCGAGTTCATCAAGCCGGGATTTTCCCAGCGCAAGCTTGAGTAATTGCGCCTCGATCAAGCTTGCATCTGTCAACGCGTAAGCCTCGTGAATCATCACCTGCACGCCCATGGCGTTGAACAGCTGCGTGCCGCCGTCCACGCATTCGGTGGGGGTTGCGGCCTCAGTGAACAGCTTGATCCGCAATTCGCTGTCAATGGCCATGGCCTCGATCATGCGCCACACCTTGGCGGTCAGTTCCGTTTGATAAGTGCCGCCCGCCCTGAAATCGGCAGATTCGGAGAGTTTGCGGATTTCGTCGAAAAAAGGAACCGATTCGAATTCATCCTCTACCTGGTTCCAGGCGATCTGTTTGTCAGCCCATTGCTGCTGCGACAACCCCATTGACCAGTCGGCGCTGTCCAGGGTGCCGCGTGGTGGATAAGGGCGGTCAGGGTCCATACCGACCGACTCAATGTAGAATTTGAGTCTTTCGAGATTGGCAGGCGAGATCCAGCGTGGCTCTCGACTGATTACCGTGCGGGCCAGCAACTCGGCGCGAAACGAACCTGGCGCGACCACCGGAATGCGACTGATCGGGTTGCTGCTCAAATCCAGATAGATATGCCGCGGCCGCGACTGGGAAAACAGCCCGACAGGCCAGGTGTCCAGGCCCGTTTCGTTCAGCAGTAGCACCTGCAAATCCGGCATGCGACTGATATCAGGAATAAGCTTCAATGGGTTGTCACGCAACCCCAGAGAACAGAGACGGGTCAGATTTTTCAGACGGTTGACTGCCAGTAAATCCAGTTCAATGCGGTTTTCGTTGAGGAACAGATCCGTGAGATGACGCATGTTGCCAATGGCTTGAGGAAGGGCCACAAGCGCGTTGCCTTGCAGATTGAGACTGCGCAACTGACGAAACGAGCCAAGCATGGACAGATGCTCCATACGCAACTGGTTATCTCGCAGGCTCATGCCGGTGACATGGTCGAAATTGGCCTCCAGCTTTGGCAGTGTCTCTAGCAGTCGACGCAACTGGGGAATATTGTCCAGAGACAAAAACTGAGGTCGTGTCACACCTGCAGCCGCGACCCCTTCCGGCCCGGAGCGCTGCCAACACTGCCTGAAAGCTTTGCAGAGCATATTGCGTGATTGCCATTCCTCCATACCCGACGCCAAGAAACGCCAGGACGTCGTAGGAGAGTCCCGCCAGTGGTTCAGACTTTTGATCAACTGATTGAATTCGGTCTCCAACGCCGTGAGGCGTGCATCCACTGAGCCATTGTTGAGAGTGAACGCTACCAGCAGACTTTCGACCTCTTGCGCTGTAAAGGCCGGATACAGCGCTCGAGCACGGTGTCTCAGGCCCATTCCCCGTGGTACTTGCTGCGCGTAACCCGGCATGCCGCCGCGCAAGCGCATGGTGGTCGGGTCGTAGGCCGGTTTGGTGTTCGGGTTATCCCGTAAAATCGGTTCAAGCAGGTGGCGGTCCAACGGCTGCGCTTTTACCGCCTGCTCTAGCCGGGATGCCTCGTTGATGCCAAAGCCAAATGTCACTCGTTGCGCGTCTGGCAAGGCGTGCAGCACAGCGGCGTACAAGCTGTCGGCGCCGTGCAGATGTTGATCACGCCCATCCCGGGCCTCGTACTTCCCATCCTCGCCCCAGATCAGCACTTTGCGGACCGGTGCATCTACCGGCCCGACACTGTCGTTCAAGGTGCCTTCGAAAGAGTACTCACGGATTTCCAGGCGCAGATCCGCCGGCCAGCCCGGCAGGTGGGCCAACGTATGCAACTCCAGGCGCGCAGTGTCAGCATTGTGCAGGCCATCGAGAAAAAAACCTTCATAGGCCCGTGCCAGCCGCAATTGTTCTGCGGCCTCCCGAGCTTGCTCTGCCAGTCTCAAAGGCACGCGATTTTTTTCGCTCAAGTGCTGCGTGTCGGAACGATGTGCATCACGCAGCAGGGCTTGCGCCTGACTGGTAGAGATCTCTGCACCGTCGCCTTTTAGCAGGTTCACCGTTGGATCGCTCGAACGCGTACGGCGCGTGTATAACTCATCGAACAGACGTCTTTTTTGCTGACGCGCCCGACCCGCCAGTTTATCGCGCAATACTTCGATGCGCTTTTGCCGGTCACCGGAAAACCATTGCCCGAGCATCTGCCGAATCGAAGGCTCATCAAGAAACCCGAGCACACGCTCGGGCAGCGCACCCGTCAGCAGTTGCTGACGGGTGATCTGCAAAGTGTCCACCGGTAACGCATCGGCATAGCCGTCCTTGATGGATGCCCCTTTCAACTCCGCGCCCTCGAAAACTTCGATGGCTTTGGCGCCGGGCCAACCGGGAAGCTCCGTCATGAACCGCGGAACAAAAGCCGCCCATTCCTCATCGATCCGATTGGCGAGAATATCTGCAGCACAAGCCTCAGCGTCGGCATGGGCCTGGAAGCGCTTGATGGTGTCGGTCAGAAGCGATGACGGGGTGTCGTGCTCGACATGCAGCCTGCGCAACAGGTTTTCGTGCTCACCACTTACGGTCAAAATCTGCTTGAGTGTTTCATCGGAAAATCCATCCACTGACGAGCCCAGTCGCCTGAGCACTGTGCGTTGATCCCATTCAAGTGGACGATCCAGTTCGGTTTTCCAGCTGCCGGCGCCATTGTGTTCCAGCATCGGCTGGTAGGCGTCGGGTCGGGTTGGATGCTGCACGCGATGCACCCCGGTATCCGGGTCCTGCTTGACGCCGTAGCATTTATCATCGAAACGCAGCAGGTCCTGATTCTGATGACGATAAAGTCCCGAATCATCCGCTGCAGCCTCCCCGGGCAAGGTGAGCGGTTGTTCATAGGGCCGCAGATCCGGATTCCACAACCGCTTCTTGCCACCCACCTCCACAGGCTTGAGCCCATCGACGAAGGGCGAGACTTTGATCGGTGCCAGGGTGGTGCCGGGTAACACATGTCCGGCGCCCATGAGGGTCAACTGTGCGAAGTTGATCAGCACGCCCGTGAAGTACGCAGAGGCTTGCTCTTTGTCACCGCGGCTCCAGTCTTCAACCCCTTCGGCCACCTCGGCGAGCATTTGCGCGACCATGATGCCGAGCATGGCCTCGCCCAGCCCCGGCACCAGCATCGCGGCAAAATTGAACACGTTCCAGCCGATCTCCAGATAACTCGTCAGGCGCTTGAAGCGGGCCGTCGCATCTTCATCACCGGTGGGCACGGCGATGAGCCTGGCATCGGCGACTGCCTTGTCGCGGCGCTCACGAAACAAAGTTGTCCACAGGTCGCCTTCGATCAGATTGGTGATGGGCTGCGCGTCAGGATTCTCGACTGCCGTCTCACGCCACCACGGCCCCATGTCGAGCGGTTCGCGCTGATGCCAGGTAAACGTCGTGAGGCGTTCGTTGACCCGGGCGGAAAAAAGACCTTTGTCTTTCTGCGCGACAAAGCGGCTGAAAAACGTCTGGTATTGGGTGTTTCGCAACTGACTGATCAGCGTTTTCATGAACGCCGTCAGCGACGGGTATTCCTTCAACGGATGGTCCGGATCATCCGGCACATAGGCAATCACTGGGCCGGACAAGCGGCTTTGCTGAAAGATGTCTTCCCGGCGCAAAACTTCATCGGTAAAACCCTGCGGACCATTGGCGAAGAACGCCTGCAAGAGTTTAAAGCGATCATATTCCTGTCCCGGCAGTACAGGGATGCGGCGTGACCAATCGATCCAGAACCTCAGCAGGGCCGGCGTCAAACCGTCGATTTCCTGCTTGACCTGAGAAGGCTCTGTGACCGCACTGAACAATACGATGCCCGTCAGCCGAAACCCCATCAGTGACAGGCGATGGCAACGCATTGGCTGGTCGTACAGCGTGACGTTCGCCAAGCCTTCGCGCATTTTTCCGAGCGCGCCGTAGGCATGGTCGCTGATATCACCCTTCAGCCGGGCTATCAGCGCGGCTACCTGAAAGGCGGCCTTCTCGCTCGCCACCGAGTCTTTCAACAAGGTCTGCTGCTTGTCAGGCGCCGTGGGCTGCAAAACGGATGTGATGTGCCGCTGATACTGGTCGCCGAGGTCCAGACGCCGGCATAACGATGCAAACGCCGGCAGAGTGATGCCCGGCTCGCGAGTGAGTCTGCCGCGAGCGTCCTTGCGGTAGACGCCGGAGCTGTTGCGAAACGCACCGTCTTCGGTCTCGGATTCTACGAAGTTATGCAGGGCCGCCTCCAATAACGTGGAATGCCGCACGCGACTGGCCCCGGTATCGATGCCGAAGATGATCTTGCTCGGCACTTCGAGTTGCACGGTAAGTTCGTTCATGTCCTGGACCGTGCCGAACGTTGTCTGCATTGCCGCTCTGAGCAGCGGCTCGGCAAACGCATTGATGTCGTGCTGCAAGTCGCCCAGCGTCTTGTCCAGCACCCCTTGCAAGCGCCATCGCTCGTCAATCAGGCCTTTGAGGTACTGGCGGTCTATCGCCCGGACGCTGCCATACCATTCGGGCAGTTTTGGCCTGAGCACCGCCAGGCTTTGCAGCCTGGCGGGTGAGGCATTTTTCAGCGCCTCCGGTATGCCATTGAGTACGCGTTGATAGTGCACGCCGTTATTTTCAGCGGACATCGCTTGTGAATTGCTTCCATGCAAATCAGCCACTTTTGAATCACCTTGAAGAGAGGAAAAGAACCACCAGCTTATTCACCCGCCTCGGAAACAAAAGAGCAAAAAACTGTTGGACCCAGCCCCGGAAAAGGCCCCGACCGGCCAACAATCCGCAAGTCGAAAATACATAAGTACCGCCATAGACGCCTCGGCTCGTACATCGGTATGAGCGGTCGTGTTTTTTCCGGCAAAGGGGCTACTATTCGATTCGCTGCCCCCCCCTGTTTCATGCTCAGGTAATTGCCATGCGCCTTTCCGAATTCATCGTCAAAAACGTTGGTCGCATCGTTGATGAGTGGGAGCAGTTCGCCAAAACCATTACCCCGGCAGCTGATTCCATGGACAGCCCGGCGTTGCGCGACCATGCGCGGTCGATCCTGTTGGCGGCGGCGCGGGACATGTGCAAGCCCCAGAGCCCCGGAGAACAAGCGGCCAAGGCGCGTGGCGAAGGCCCGGAGAAAACCCCGAGCCTGGACGAAGCCGGCGCCAGCCACGGCGAATTGCGCCACACCGTAGGGTTTGATCTGGTGCAGATGACCAGTGAATTCCGCCATTTGCGCGCATGCGTGATCCGGCTGTGGGTCGACAGCCTCGAATCCCCAGACATGGCTTATTTTCAGGACATGATCCGTTTCAACGAAGCCATCGACGAAGCCCTCGCCGAGTCCACGGCGAGCTATGCCGAACGGGTCAATCACTCGCGCGATATTTTCCTGGCGATCCTCGGCCACGACCTGCGCACACCGCTTCAAGCGGTGGGCATGTCCACGGAAATGCTCTTGCGCAAGGCCACCCTCGACGGTGATGCGTTGAAGTGCGCCATCAACATAAAGCGCGGTAC
Source organism: Pseudomonas azerbaijanoccidentalis (assembly GCF_019145495.1). Classification (GTDB taxonomy): domain Bacteria; phylum Pseudomonadota; class Gammaproteobacteria; order Pseudomonadales; family Pseudomonadaceae; genus Aquipseudomonas; species Aquipseudomonas azerbaijanoccidentalis. The sequence goes on from NZ_JAHSTU010000006.1 coordinate 122,966, forward strand.
CGGGCATATGGCGATGATGGTCAACGATCTGCTGGAACTGGTGCGCAGTCGCCTGGGAAAGAGCCTGCCGATCGACCCCGTACCCATGGATCTGGCCGAAGCCGCGCAGGAAGCCATTAGCCGGGCCTGTGCCGCCCAACCCGAATGTGATCCAACCCTGGACATTTTGGGCGACACCAAGGGTGAATGGGACCCGCGACGGCTGGATCAGCTGCTGCAAAACCTGATTGGCAACGCGCTGCAACATGGCTCGGACAAGCGTGAAGTCACCTTGACGCTCAGGGGCCAGGCCGACAGCGTTCAACTGACCGTGCACAACGACGGTATCCCGATTCCCGCCGACGCAATTCCAACCATATTCGACCCTTTGGTGCGCAGCGCCAGCGAAGAACTCGGCGAGCCCACCACCAGCCTCGGGTTGGGGTTGTTTATCGTCAAGGAAGTGGTCGATGCGCATCAGGGGACGATTGAGGTCTGCTCGAATGAGACTGACGGCACGGTGTTTACCGTGGTGTTGCCGAGGAAGGTGTGAGGCTGGGACAGCGTTATCGTTCATCGCCAGCAGGGCTGGCTCCCACAAGGGAACACGGTCAACTGCAGGAGTGAGCGTGCTCGCGATAGCGCCAGAACAGGCTGCGTAGATGTCCCTCACTATCAGTTCTGATAGTTCCCAACCCTTGGCCGCCCGAGTAAAACTGGGAGTACGAATTCAGCCATGAAGGCAGGCCTCGCATGACCGACTCCATAAGAAAGGATCGCCCTTTGCGCCAGTCAAAGACTCTACTGCTGGCCACCGACAGCAAGAACTCGGTGCTCGCCGAGGTAACGGACGGCAAGGTCGATTCAATTGCGTATTCAGCCTACGGCGAACAGTCCGGGCGGCAGGCGATTGGCGGGTGTTTGGGGTTTAACGGCCAGCTACGCGAGGCGAGACTCGGTTGGTATCTGTTGGGTAATGGCTACAGGGCTTACAACACTGTGTTGATGCGCTTTCATAGCCCGGACAGTTGGAGCCCGTTTGGGGAGGGTGGGTTGAATGCGTATATGTATTGTGTGGGGGATCCGGTGAATGCTTCGGATCCGACGGGGCATGTGTTCAACCCTGTCGCTGCAACCCTGAGCAGGATCTTTCCATCTTCCTCTGCACGTAACCGGACAATGGCAACACCCGATGCGAATGTCCATCTCTCAGTGCCCCCTGCTGCTCAACAACCATTAAGGCTCCGCACGACGCCCCGCTATGAAGAACCAGCGCCTCGCTATACAAGGTCGTCACTACCTACATATGAGGAAGCAGCTGATCTAAGAGCGCTTGAGCAGCCTGAACCAACTTCGCTGACTCAGCCTGCACAACCCTTGTCGGCGTCTTCGCATGATTCTGGTTCGATCGGAGGAAACAGAATTAGGCCTGCAGAACCAGAAATGCAAAGAATGGAATCATCAAACTCTGACATGCCACCTCTTCCTCCAACGAGAAGGATATCTGACAATGTGGTGCGTCAATACAGCATGAGTCGAAATCCGGATGGCAGTTGGTTCCACAGCAGCGTCGAAATGTTTACTGTAAGAAGCGTTCGCAGAGGGGGGGCTGAGCGCCATTAACTCGTATTGTCATCTGCGTTCACTGGTGGTGAATTGCATTGATAATTATTCCACCACCAACCGCCCCAACCGCTGCTTCAACATCCGGTTCTCCGCCCGCAGTTGTTGCACCTCTTCGAGCAGGTCCAGCGCCAGGGCGACGCCTTCCCATTCCAGCTCCAGGTCGCGCCGCAGCTTGGCGGCGCGTTTGGCCAGGGTCAGTTCGTAATCGGTAAAACGCCAGTCCTTGGGCACGGCGCCCTGAGGTTCGAGGATGCCGTGTTCGACGATTTCTATCACGTAGACGTCCGACAATTCGGTCGCCTCACAGAATTCGGCCAGGTCCAGTTGAACGATCAGGGGGTTGCTCATGACGGGCTACTCCGTGTCTTGGATCAGAAATTTTCTCTCGGGTCGAACGCGGCTTTTTTCGCCAGTTCCTGCCACAAGGCCTTGATGTCATCGTCCGATTTTTTCGGCATGACCGCCTTCAGTTGCACGAACAGGTAACCGCGCTCACCCGCCTTGTTCAGCAAACCGTGGCCCTTGGCGCGCATGCGCTGGCCGTTCTGGCTGCCGGCCGGAACCTTGAGGTTGATCTTGCCGGTCAGGGTCGGTACCGCGACTTCCGTGCCCAGCGCCAGCTCCCACGGTGCCAGTGGCAGCGTGATGATCAGGTTCTCGCCTTCAACATCGAATTTGGGGTGCGGCGCAAAACGGATCGTCAGGTACAGATCACCGTTGGCCCCGCCACCGATACCCGGTGCGCCCTGGCCTTTGAGGCGGATACGCTCGCCATCGGTCACGCCGGCCGGGATTTTCACGTTCAGGCTTTTCGGGGTATTGCTGACATGCTGTCCGGCCGCGTTGTATTGCGGCACCTGAAAGGTGACTTTCTTCGATTCGTTCGAGAGGGTTTCTTCGAGAAAGATCCCAAGTTCCATTTCCACATCTTGCCCTCGACGCCCGGTGCTGCGGCGCGACTCTCCACCCCCAAAACCAGGGCCACGGTTACCGAAGATCGAACTGAAGAAGTCCGAAAAATCGCCGGTGTCCTGACCACTACTGCCGAAACCGCCACGGCTCTGCCAGCCCGGTGGTCCCTGGAACGGTTGTCCATGCTGGCCATAACGGCGCAGGTCGTCGTACTCAGCGCGTTTGTCAGCGCTTTTGAGTGCTTCATAGGCTTCAGAGGCATCCTTGAACTTCGCCTCGGCGTCCTTTTCCTTGCTGACGTCCGGGTGGTATTTGCGCGCCAGCTTGCGATAGGCGGCCTTGATCGCCTTGTCGTCCGCCGTCGGCTCCACACCGAGAATCTTGTAATAGTCTTTGAAGTCCATCGCTCGAATCACCATCCGTTATCGAAATCGCGCCACCTGCCACAGCATGCGCCTGTTTGCAGCGCAGGGCTTGACCGATCTCATGGTTGTGACCGGGCAGCGCATCAGAAGTTTATCGGCAGCAGGCGGGGCGACTTGCGGTCGCGGCGCGGCTGTCCGGTTGATGCAGGGTAGTTTGGGGGTGATGGCACGTCTTTCAAGGCGCAGTGGCAAGATTTAGCGGATAGTCGGCCTTCGATTCTGTGCCGCACTGGCATACACTGCGCGGCCGTTTTTTAACCGGAACTTGAAAGACATGAACAACGCATCTCCAGCCCGTGCCGTTGGTATCGATTTTGGCACGTCCAACTCCACTGTCGGCTGGCTGCGCCCCGGGGTGGAAACGCTGATTGCGCTGGAGGATGACAAGATCACCCTGCCCTCGGTGGTCTTCTTCAACCTCGAAGAACGCCGCCCGGTGTACGGCCGTCTGGCGCTGCACGAGTACCTGGAAGGCTACGAAGGCCGCCTGATGCGCTCGCTCAAAAGCCTGCTGGGTTCCAAGCTGATCAAGCACGACACCAGCGTTCTCGGTACGGCCATGCCGTTCAAGGACCTGCTCGGTTTGTTCATCGGCCAGCTCAAGAGCCGCGCCGAGGCTGCCGCCGGTCGGGAATTCGAGGAAGTGGTGTTGGGCCGTCCAGTGTTTTTTGTCGACGATGATCCGATGGCCGACAAAGAAGCCGAAGACACCCTGGTGGATGTGGCGCGCAAGATCGGCTTCAAGGAAGTCTCGTTCCAGTTCGAACCGATTGCTGCAGCGTTCGACTACGAGTCGACCATCGAGAAAGAAGAGCTGGTGCTGATCGTCGACATCGGCGGCGGTACGTCTGACTTCTCGCTGGTGCGCCTGTCGCCTGAACGGCGCAACCACGACAACCGTCACGAAGACATCCTGGCCACCGGTGGCGTGCACATCGGCGGGACCGACTTCGACAAACAGCTGAGCTTGCAAGGCCTGATGCCGTTGTTCGGCTACGGCAGCCGCATGAAGAGTGGTGCTTACATGCCGACCAGCCACCACATGAACCTGGCGACCTGGCACACCATCAACTCGGTGTACTCGCAAAAGTCGCAACTGGCGCTGGGCAGCATGCGCTACGACATCGAAGACACCGGCGGCATCGATCGCCTGTTCAAGCTGATCGAGCAACGCGCCGGGCACTGGCTGGCCATGGAAGTGGAAGAAACCAAGATCCAGCTGACCCATGCCGACCAGCGCCATGTGCCACTGGACCGCATCGAAGCCGGTTTGAGCGTGGAGCTGAGCCGGGCACTGTTCGAGTCGGCCATCGACAACCTGCTGGAGCGCGTGCGCAACAGCGTCACCCAGTTGCTGGCGGATGCCGATGTGCGGGTTGATCAGGTGGATACGGTGTTCTTCACCGGTGGTTCGAGCGGCATTCCGGCGCTGCGCAACAGCGTCTCGGCGATGTTGCCGAATGCGCGGCATGTGGAAGGGAATATCTTCGGCAGCATCGGTAGCGGTTTGGCGATTGAAGCGGCGAAGCGTTACGGTTCGATGGGCTGATCCGGAACCGAGTCGCCGCCATCGCTAGCAGGCTAGCTCCCACATTGGATCTGTGGTGATCACAAAACCAGTGTGGGAGCTAGACTGCTAGCGATGACGTCAGATCAGGCAACACGTCTGCCTGATCAAACCATCCCCACCTGCTTCAACTCGCTCTTCAGGTACGCGTAGTAAATCGGCCCCGCCACCACCCCTGGCAGGCCGAATGCGGCCTCGAACACCAGCATCGCCAACAGCAACTCCCAAGACTTGGCACTGATCTGCCCGCCGACGATGCGCGCGTTGAGAAAGTATTCGAGCTTGTGGATAACAATCAGGTAACCCAGCGCCGCAATCGCCACCCAGATCGACAACGACAGGCCGACGATGGTGATCAGGGTGTTCGACATCAGGTTGCCGATCACCGGCAACAAGCCGAGCAGGAAGGTCAGCACGATCAGGGTCTTGGTCAGGGGCAGCTTGATGCCGAACATCGGCAACACCACCGCCAGGAAGATCCCGGTAAAGAAGGTGTTGAGCAGGGAAATCTTGATCTGCGCGAACACAATGTTGCGAAACGCCTGGACCAGCAGGTGCAACCGATCGAACAGCGCGGCGGCCAGAGGCTTGCGCTTGGTCAGGTCCGGAATGCGCTGCAAGGCGATGATCGCCCCCAGCACCATGCCGATCAGCAACGTCACGAACATGTGCGCCGCGTCCTTGCCTACCAGTTGCAAGTCGCTGAGGTGTTTGCTCACCCACTCGCCAATCGCCACGCGGAATTCGGCGGCGCTGGCCGGCAAGTAGACGTCGATGAACGGGGGCAACTGCCCGCGCGCACGGTCAACCACGCCCATGAACTTATCGAGGGAAGCGCCAGGGTTCTCGGCTTCGTGCAGCAGGAAGCTGATGGCGCCGGCGAAGATCAGCGTCAGCACACTGACAATCAACGTCCCCAGCAAGGCCACCGCCAGCCAACGCGCACGCCGGCCTTCGATCAGCCGCTGCAATTGCGGGGTGAGCATGTTGACCAGTTCGAACACCAGCAACCCGGCCAGCAGGCTGGGCAGCAAACGTAGCGGAATGACTAGCAGCAGTCCGCCAAAAATAATGACCCAGCTGATGACCAGCAAAACTTGACGCTGAGAAAACGTTGGCATACAGCCTCAAAACGAACGGCGTAAAAGGATTGGCAGTCTGCCAGCGATCCGGTGTCAGCACTAGGGATTGTGTGGGGCGACCTTGGTCGGGGGTTGAGGCTTTTTTGCAGTGCCTCAACCGGCCCCATCGCTAGCAGGCTAGCTCCCACAGTGGATCAGCGTACACCGGACAAATGTGGGAGCTAGCCTGCTAGCGATGAGGCCCTCACAGCCCCCACAATTTCGGCTGAATATTTATTTCTTCTTCAGGCAATCACTCATGAACGCCTTGCGCTCGTCGCCCTTCAGGGCTTTGGTCGCCGCATCGGCGTTGCAGGTTTTCATTTTCTGCTGCTGCGGGGTCAAGGCAGTGCCGGCATCGTTGGCTGCCGGAGTGGCCTTGAGGCAATTGCTCATGAAGGCTTTGCGCTCGTCACCCTTGAGGGTTTTTGCCGTCGCCTCGGCGTTGCAGCTGGTCATCTTGTTCTGTTGGTCCGTGGCGGCGAAGCTTTGGGCACACAGCAGCAAACCGATCATCAACAAAGGGGCACGCAACATCTTCATGGAGTTTTCTCCTTGTTGCCGCACCAAGGGGAACGGCCTTGCTCTGGAGTGTAGACAACACCTGTTACACCTTCCTGCTCTCCAAATGGCTGCGTCGGTATTGCTCCGGCGTGCAGCCGGCCTGGCGCTGGAACATCGCGATAAACGCCGAGCCGGTGCTGTAGCCCATGTCGAAGGCGACTTCCTGAACGCTGCGATCGCTGTCCAGCGCTTCGATGGCCGCCAAAAACCGCAGGCGCTGGCGCCACTCGCCGAAGCTCATCCCCAGCTCGCGCACAAATTGCCGTGCCAGGGTGCGTTCGCTGACATGGATCTGCGCGGCCCAATCCGCCAGCGGCCGATTATCCCCAGGCTCGTTCTGCAGGGCTTCGAGAATGCCCAGCAACCCGGTGCTGCTGGCGTAGGGCAAATAGCACTCGTGCACGGGCGCCTGTTGCAGCTGATCGACCAGCACCTGCGCCAGGCGCTGGTCCGCGTCCCGCTCGGGAATCTTCACGTCGCGGGCGGCAAAGTCCTTGAGGATGGCCTTGAGAATGTCGCTAATGGCGAGGGTGCAGGCTTGCGGCGGCAAATCGGCGCACAGTACCGGCGCCAGGCACACTGCGCGGTAATTGATTGGCTGGTTGCTATAGAAGCTGTGCTCGGTCTCGGGCGGCACCCACACCGCGTATTGCGGCGGTGACATGAAGCGGCTGCCGCCAATCTCCATGTGCAATACGCCGTGGGCCGAATATTCCAGCGTGCCCCACGGATGTCGATGGGCCGAAGCAAAGCGGTGTGCATCGAAATCGGCGTAGCGGAAGTACACCGGGGCAGGCAGTTCGCTGAAATCCAGTAGATCAATGTGCTGGCTGGTCATGCTGTCCGGATTCAAGGGTAGGTTGTCTGGTTTGAAGTATAGGCTTGTATCCAGACAGAGGATAATTGGCCCTCATTAACGTTCTGGTTTTTCCCGATGCAATACGCTTATCCCCTGCTGGCCATTTTTATCTGGGCCGGCAACACCGTGATCACCAAAATGTCGGCCGGGGCGATCTTCCCCGCCGAGATCGGTTTTTACCGCTGGCTGCTGGCCGGCTTGTTGTTCACACCTTTCATGCTTAAACCGGTGCTCGTCCACTGGCCGCTGATTCGTCCGAATCTGGGCAAGATTTTCATCCTTGGTGTGCTCGGCATGGCGGTCTATCAGAGCCTGGCGTATTTCGCCGCGGCCCTGACCTCGGCCACCAACATGGGCATCATCCTGTCGTTGATGCCATTGATGTCGCTGGCCATGGCAATCATCAGCCTCGGCCAGCGCCTGACCGCCGGTGCATTGGCCGGTGCGGTGCTGTCGCTGGCCGGGGTGTTGGTGGTCGTGTCCTCCGGCAGCCTTGGCTTGCTAATGGAACACGGGGTAAACCTGGGCGATGCGATGATGCTGATCGCCACACTGGCCTACGCGGTCTACAGCACCCTGCTGAAGAAATGGCAGCTGAAGTTGCCGCCGCTGGTGTTGCTGTATTTGCAGGTGCTGGTGGCCGTGGTGGTGCTGTTTCCGCTGTTCCTCGCTTCGCCGAAAGTTGGCCCGACGTTGCAGAATATTCCGCTGGTGCTGTACGCCTGCCTGTTGGCCTCGATGGTGGCGCCATTGGCGTGGATGCAGGCCGTGGTGCGTCTGGGGCCGAGCCGGACGGTGATGTTTTTCAATTTGCTGCCGGTGATTACTGCGCTGATTGCGGCGGTGGTGCTGCATGAGCAGCTGGCGTTGTATCACTTGGTGGGTGGGGTGTTGACGCTGGGTGGGGTGATTGTGTCGGAGCGTTGGACGACGGTGTTGGGCAAAAAAACCAGCGTTGCTTAAGTAAAAAGATCGCAGCCTTCGGCAGCTCCTACAGGTGAATGCATTCCAAGTGTAGGAGCTGCCGAAGGTTGCGATCTTTTGCTCCGGCTCTTACAAACCGGCCGCATTCAGCCGCGCCGCATGCTCGACAAACAACCTGATCGGCTCGGCGCCCTTGCCTACCAGCCCCAGCGACTGGTTGACGATGTCGAAATGATCCAGCGGATACTCATCGCCAATCACCGTCCCCAGGTGCGAGCTGTAGCGTCCGACCATGCCGTCACAGTGCCCGGCCTCACGGACGAAGGTTTTGGCGAACAGCCGGCAACTGCGATTGGTGCCGTCAAGCAGGTTGCGCCCGCGATCGGTCTTGCCCGGTTGCAGGGTCCCGGACCAGGAGTAGTAACGCACCCCGTTCACTTCTTCCGGCCCATGCCCGCCCCACGTTTCGGGAAGGCCCTGTGGATAACGTTGGTTGAACAGCGCAACGCCTTCAGTGGTCAGGGAATGGTGCGAGCCATGGATATCCACCGGCAGCTTCGGCCCGCGATAACCGGTGTCGAGCAAACACATCAAGGCGTTGACGATGCGCAGCAAAAAGCTCAGCAAACGCCCCTTGGCGCTGTCATGGGGATAATGCCGGTGCAGGTAGTCCGCCAGCTCCGAGCCATGGTTCGGCCCCGCCACGGAAGTGACCGAGGCGACCAGGTCCGGGCGCTTAGCCGCTGCATAACGGGCCGTCAGCGAGCCCTGGCTGTGGCCAATCAAGTTGACCTTCTCTGCCCCGGTCTCGCGCAGGATCTCTTCGATCCGCGTCAGTAACTGCTCACCGCGCACCTCACTGGAGTTGAGCGGCGAGACCTGCACAGCGAACACAATGGCACCGCCACGACGCAACGCCTCGACAATGCCGTACCAGTACGGATAGAGCACCAAACGGATAAACCCGAGCATTCCCGGGACCAGCACCAACGGATAGCGCGGGGCAGAACCTTGCGACATGGGCGGACATCCTTGTGATCGAGAGGTGACGCAAGGCGGGATGCAAGACCTCCGCCAAGCTAAACCTGCGAAGATGACATCTCGACGACCAGTCTATGACAACCGCCTTACTTCAACCCTACCACCCCCGCCACGATCAGCCCCACCGATATCAACTTGACCGCCGTCAGGCTTTCCCCCAGCAGCGCGAACCCCAGGAACACCGTGCCCAGCGAACCGATGGCGGTCCAGATCGGGTAGGCGATACTCACCGGCAGTTCACGCAGGGCCAGGGTCAGAAAGTAAATCCCGCCAACGGCCGCCATCACTGTGATGAGTGATGGCCAGAGCCGGGTGAAGCCTTCGGCGTACTTCATGCCCATGGCGAAGGTGACTTCGAACCCGGCGGCGACCAGCAAAAACAGCCAAGCCATCTAGAACTCCCTGGCCAGCGCGAGCAAGCGCTGTTCGGCCTCGGCGGCGGAGACGGCGAACGTGCGCGCCTCGGACTCCTCGCCCTCGGCCGCGACCACCGTCACGTCGGTGATGCCCATGAAACCCAGCGCGGTACGCAATAATGGATCGGCATGATTCATCGCCTCCAGTTCACCGCCGGGGCCAAAACCGAAGCCGCCGCGACTGGTGACGATCAATGCCTTTTTACCGTGCACCAGCGGTTCGTACTGGGCCACACCGTTGTCCAGTGTGTGATTGAAGGTCAGGCCGAGCCGCACGATCTGATCGATCCAGGCCTTCAAGCCGCTCGGCACGCTGAAGTTGTGCATCGGTGTGGAGATCACCAGCACATCGTGCCCAAGCAATTCGCCCACCAGTTCATCACTGAAGGCCAGATCCGCCTGCATCGACAATGGCCGGGCCTGTGGTTCGGGATAAAAAGCAGCCGCTACAAATGCTTCGTTGACCGGTGGAATCAACGCCCGCCCCACTTCGCGACGGGTCAACTGCGCGTGCGGATTGCCCGCCTGCAACGCCGAAAGAAATACTTCGGCCAAACGCCGGGAATGGGAACGCTCGCCCCGTGGACTGGCATGAACAGCAAGAATTTTACTCATCTGAATCTCCTCAAGGGCTACACTCAAACTGCTTGTGGCTTGCAGCTTGAAGCTCGTAGCTGCTCCACTTCAAATGAGCAAAAATCAGTCTGGATGAATCTATTTCATCCGTGGAGTTTTCAATGTTTGCCTCGTTGCCGCTAACTGCCTTGCGCGCCTTTGAATCAGCCTCGCGCCTTCTGAGCTTCAAGGCTGCGGCCGAAGAACTGTCGGTGACACCGACTGCGGTGTCTCATCAGATTCGCTCACTGGAAACCTGGCTCGGGGTGCCGCTGTTCGAGCGCTTGCCGCGACGGGTGCGCCTGACGGAATGCGGCGAACGCTTGTTCCACAGCCTGCACGGGGCTTTTCTCGATGTGGCGCAAAGCGTCGACACCCTCAGGCCGCAACGCAGCGGAACCCATCTGACCCTCTCCACCACCGCCGCCTTCGCCGCCCTCTGGCTGGTGCCACGGCTGGGACGCTTCTACGCCCGGCATCCGACCATCAATGTTCGCCTGGACACCCACTGCGAAGTCATCGACCTGCACCAGGACGCCAGCGTCGACCTGGTGGTGCGCTACAGCCTGGATGACTATCCGAACCTATACGGGTTGTGCCTGTTCGATGAGTCCTTTGGCGTCTACGGCTCGCCGGAACAAGTGGCGCAGGCGACCCGGCGCACGCCAACATTGATCAGCGTGCACTGGCACAACTCCAAGCTCTATGCCCACGGCTGGGAAACCTGGTGTGCGCAGTCCGGCGAGACCTGGCTGAGCGGCCAACCCGCCGTGCGCGAATACGACGAAGAGCATTACGCCCTGCAAGCGGCGATTGCCGGGCAAGGCCTGGTGTTGGCGAGCAACATTCTGGTATCGGAAAGTGTGGCCAGCGGGTTGTTGGTGCCCTATCGGGGCGACGTGCAGGTGGATGGCGCCGGTTACAGCGCGCTGTGTGTGCCGGGACGTGAGCGGCATCCGCCGGTGCGGGCGTTTTTTGCATGGCTCAGAGAGGAGGCGTTGGGGTCCGGACTGACGCCAAGATCGCAGCCTGCGGCAGTTCCTACAGAAAACCCCCTTCCCCTGTAGGAACTGCGAAGGCTGCGATCTTTTGATCTACCGGGTTGGCTTGACGGTCACCGGCGCCTTGCCCGACTTCATCTGCTCCAGCAACGGCGCACACTGGTTCGGCTCGCCACCGCTCGGCGCTACCAGCGCCAGCAAACCCGCCGCCGGTGCAGCAATCACGCCCAGCGCAACCATCCCGGCGCCGCGCAACATCAATGGCACTGCCTTCACGCCTGCATCGGGCTTGATGAATTTGCCCCGCACGTACAGTGGCGAACGCAGCGAAATCAAGCGCCAGCCCTTGGATTCCGGGGTGATGGTCAGGTCAAGCTGCTCGGTGGCCATGTTCGCCGTGCCGTCGATATAGATGATCGCGTTCTCGGTATCGAAAACGAACAACCGCGTGGTTGCCAGACCGCTCTTGATGTCGAAGTCGGACGCCGCGCAATTGATCTTCACTTCCTTGTCGCCAAAGATTTTGCCAACCACATAGTTGCCCACGTTCAATCCGGCCAACTCCATCAGCTCTCGACTGATGGCACCGTCGTTGATCAGCATTTTCAGATTGCCGTTGGCGCTGCCCAGCAGTTTGGCCACGGAATTGCCGCGCCCACTAATGTCGGCATCGCCATTGAGCTCACCGAAACTGGTTTTCATCGGTTCGAAGGTCGGGAACAACTGCTTGAGCTTGAAGCCGCGAGCGGTCAGTTTCGCCCGCCCTTCCAGAGGTTCGGTGCGACCGTTGAGGCGAATCTGCGCATCCAGCTTGCCGCCCGCCACGCCGAAGCGCAGAGGCTCGAGACTGAGCACGCCATCGGTCAGCACCAGGTGCGTATAGAGATCGTTGAACGGCAATTTCTCGCTGTGGACGATGCGTTTGCCGGTGAACTCGACGTCAGCGTCCATATCGCGCCAGCGTTCGGTCTTGAATTCTTCGACCGGCAGCACTTTGTCCGGCGGTTGCTTGCTTTCGCCGCCCCGGGCTTTTTGCTTGGCATTGGAGTCGGCGCCGATCAACGGCGCCAGGTCGGCAAACAGCAGTTGATTGGACAGCAGTGAACCGCTGAGTTTGGGGCGTGGCTGACCCGCGACGTAGGTCAAGTTGCCATGGATGTCACTTTCGCCAATCTTGCCGTTGAATTCTTCATAGCGGAACACCGCGCCCCCTGGCTCATGCAGCTTGGCGATCAGGTGCCCGTCGGTGGCATACGGTGGCGTGTCCGGCAGGGTTACGCCGGTCAACGGGTAGAGATTACCCAGGCTGGTGCCGGCCAGTTTAAGCCGCAGGTCCAGCGCACCGAGGTTCATCGGGTCGGTCAGGGTGCCCGCCAGCTCGACACGGGTGTCGCCGATCTTCGCCTGCGCCTGCAGCGGGAAGGGCCGAGTCGCGTCCTGCAACGCCAGCAAGCCGCCGATTTTGCCGTCGCCCGCCAGTTTCTCGCCGTGGTATTGGCCTTTGACCTTCAGGCCAAACGCATAGTCCATGGGGGCGGCGCCTTTCTCAGAGGCGTTTTTCGCAGCTTTGTCACCGACGATGTCACTGAAGGGAATCGGTTTGCCCAGCGGGTCGATCAGCAGGTCGAGTTGTGTCTTCAGGTTTTGATCGTCGAGGGTGACATGGCCCTTGTCGAAGCCGATTGCACCAATGTCCACGACCCATGGCGAAGGCTCGGCGTCGGGGTCTTTGGGGTCGAACTTGAACACCCAGTTGGCACGGCCGTCAGCCAGACGCTGCAGTTGCGCATTGGGTTCCGTGAGGTCAATGCGCGGGATGACGACCCGCTGCGTCAGCAAGGCCAACGGCGAAATGCGCAGTTCAACCCGCTTGAGGCTGGCCATCTGCGGCGTCTTCGACCAGTCGGGGTTGCCGAGGGTCAGGTCTTCGGCCACGACATGCGGCCACGGCACCCAGGCACGCCAGCCGCCCTCGTCGAGCTCGCGCCGCCAGATCACCGCCAGGTTGCCGTTGATGGAGAACGGCCGATGCAGTTCTTCGGAGACTTTGGCGTTGAGCGGTGGCTTGATCCGGTTCCAGTCGAAAAACACGATGATCAGCACCAGCACGGCCAGCAATACAACGAGGCTGACCATGGTCCAGGCGAGAATTCTACGGGTGCGCGTCATTGCACAAAGCTCCTGATACGACTGAGCGCCCGGACTGCGACGCACATGAGAAACGCTGAGCCAAAACCGGCCCGCTATGGAATCTACGACTGAAAAACGGCCGGCAGGTTTAATCGAATCACCGATTTTGCCCCATTCGCCCCCTCCCTTGCCGCTCTCTTTCCCTCCATGGCGTTACCGGCCCCGCACTTTTGCGTGGCGCGAGTGAGTCGAAAATACCCACCTCGGTGCAAAAGCAACGGCCGTAAAGGCCCGGTTTACAAGGCCTGCAGAGAACAATCAATTCCGTTGATTATTAACATTGCGTTTATGAACTTTTATATCGACTTATCGAGAGTAGCATTGCCCTCGTACCCAATTTATCGCCCTCCTACGGAGCACCCCATCATGAAACGCCAATTACTGCTTAGCCTTACCCTCTCAATGCTGGCCAGCACGGCTTTTGCCCTGCCAGCCGCCGAACAAGCCACGCCACAAGCTAAAGACCATCACTCGGTGTTCAGCCAAACCGTCGCTGCCGATGGTTCCGATCGCACCCCGGGCCAAACCCTGGCTGAAGGTGGTAACGATCGCCTGAAAGAAAAAGGTCTGCTCACTGAAGACGGCTACGACAAAACCCCACAAGGTCAAGCTGTTGCCGCTGATGGTTCCGACCGTACTCCGGGCCAAACCCTTGCCGCTGACGGTTCCGATCGCACCCCTGGCCAAACCCTCGCCGCTGATGGTTCGGACCGCACTCCAGGCCAAACCCTTGCCGCTGACGGTTCCGATCGCACCCCTGGCCAAACCTTGGCTGAAGGCGGTGGTGACCGTGTCATCGAACGCAACAGTGCTGTGAGCTAAGCCCATGGCGGCCCTGAAAAAAAGCCCAATCACCGGATTGGGCTTTTGACTTTCTGGATGTTCCGTTTGTAGAAGTCGCGTACCTCCCCGCTCGATCTCCCTATCCTCGTTCGACGCCAGCAAAGCCGATTTGCTAGAGTGCGCCGCTGTCCTCCTTTAGAAAACACCCTGCGATGCTGCCCCGCGCCGAACAGAAACAACAAACCCGCAACGCCCTGATGGACGCTGCCCGTCATTTGATGGAAGGCGGCCGAGGATTCGGCAGCCTGAGCCTGCGCGAAGTGGCGAAAACCGCCGGGATCGTGCCCACCGGTTTCTATCGGCATTTCGCCGATATGGATGAACTGGGCCTGGTGCTGGTCAGCGAAGTGGGCCAGACCTTCCGCGAAACGATTCGCCTGGTGCGGCACAACGAGTTCGTCATGGGCGGAATTATTGATGCGTCGGTGCGGATCTTCCTCGATGTGGTCAGCGCCAACCGTTCGCAATTCCTGTTTCTGGCCCGCGAACAGTACGGTGGCTCGCTGCCGGTGCGCCAGGCGATTGGCCGCCTGCGCGAAAACATCAGCTCGGACCTCGCGGCGGACCTGTCGCTGATGCCGAAACTGCAACACCTGGATATTGCCGGCCTGAGCGTGATGGCCGACCTGATCGTCAAAAGCGTGTTCGCCACGCTGCCCGACATCATCGACCCACCGGCCGAGGCATTGCCTGAGCACCTGACGCCACAGGCAAAAATCACCCAGCAGCTGCGCTTTATCTTTATCGGTCTCAAACATTGGCAAGGCCTGGGCAGCACCGAGTAACGCCGTCAGCTCCAACAGAGAAATGCATTCCCTGTAGGAGCTGCCGAAGGCTGCGATCTTTTTGGTGCGCTACAAATTAGTGCATACCAAAACCGAAGCGCACCAACTTCAAACAAAAATCTCAGCGCATAGCAACTCGCCCTACCCCTCCTTCAGGCATTTTCTACGCATCACGCCGATTGGCAAGGCCCTTGCTCTAGCCACTGCATTGTCCATTGCTGGAAGCTTTCCGATGCTGGTGATTCATCGCAGAATCGACCCTCAGCCCGTTTGGGCCGCCGAGTTGCACCTGACCTTCGAAGCCCGGAGCAAAAGCCGTTTGCGCTGTTTCAGTGCCGAGGGCGAAGACGTCGGGTTGTTTTTGGAGCGCGGCCAGTCGCCACTGTACGACGGCGAATGTTTGCAGGCTGAAGACGGGCGCATCGTGCGCGTCTGTGCTCGCCCCGAACAACTGCTGCACGTCACCTGCGCCAACGCCTTCGAACTGACCCGCGCCGCGTATCACCTGGGTAATCGCCACGTTGCCCTGCAAGTTGGTGACGGCTGGCTGCGCCTGCTCGATGACTACGTGCTCAAGGCCATGCTCGAACAACTGGGTGCCCACGCCGAGAACATCGAAGCGCCCTTCCAGCCGGAACACGGTGCCTACGGTGGCGGCCATCACCATTCGCGTCACGGTGATGAAGACTTCAACTACCCACCCAAACTGCATCAGTTTGGCGTACGCCTATGAACCCCGCATGGGCGTTGCTGCGCCTGGCCAGTCCGCAATTGCCGATTGGCGGCTACAGCTATTCCCAAGGGCTGGAAATGGCGGTGGAAAACGGCCGCGTCCACGATCCCGACAGTGCGCGCCGCTGGATCAGTGACCAATTGCTGCTCAACCTCGCCCGCTTCGAGGCGCCATTGCTGCTCGCCCATTGCGCGGCCGCGACAGAGGAAAACTGGAGCGAGCTGCTGCAACGCTGCGAAGAGCACCGCGCCAGCCGGGAAACCCGTGAACTGCATCAAGAGAGCCGGCAAATGGGGTACTCGTTGCAGCAGCTGCTCAATGGCCTGCCGGAACTCGATACCGACGCTCGCGCCTTTCTTGAGCAACGCCCGGAGCCTCACCTGGCTTTGGGTTGGGCATTGGCGGCCCGCGCCTGGCAGATCAGCCCGCAGGATGCGCTGGCCGCCTGGCTCTGGAGCTGGCTGGAAAACCAATTGGCGGTGCTGATGAAAACCCTGCCGCTGGGCCAGCAAGCCGCCCAACGCCTGACCAGCGAGTTGCTGCCGCTGCTGCAACAAGCCCAGCGGAGCGCCAGCCAGATCAACCCCGAACACTATGGCAGCGCCGCATTTGGCCTGTCCCTGGCGAGTATGGCCCACGAGCGCCAGTACAGCCGTCTGTTCCGTTCCTAGGGCCTTTTACTTTGGAGAGTCACATGAACACACAACCTCTGCGCGTCGGCATCGGCGGCCCCGTCGGCTCCGGCAAGACTGCCCTGACCCTGGCCCTGTGCCTGGCCCTGCGCGAACGCTACAACCTGGCCGTCGTGACTAACGATATCTATACCCGCGAAGACGCCGATTTCCTGGTGCGCAACGAAGCCCTGGCGCCCGAGCGCATCATCGGCGTGGAAACCGGCGGTTGCCCGCACACGGCCATCCGCGAAGACGCTTCGATCAACCTCGAAGCCGTGGATCAACTCAACCGGCGCTTTCCGGGCCTGGACCTGATCCTGGTGGAATCCGGTGGCGACAATCTGTCGGCCACCTTCAGCCCTGAACTGTCCGACCTGACCATCTACGTGATCGACGTTTCCGCGGGCGACAAGTTGCCACGCAAGGGTGGGCCGGGCATCTGCAAATCCGACCTGCTGGTGATCAATAAAATCGACCTGGCCCCCCTGGTGGGCGCCTCGCTGACCCTGATGGACAGCGACACCACCCGCATGCGCAACGGCAAGCCGTTCGTCTTCAGCAACCAGAAAACCGGCCAAGGCCTGGAAGACATCATTGCCTTCATAGAACGCCAAGGCTTGCTGACCGCAGCCTGATCGACATTTATCAACAAGGAAGCTTATCCATGACACTGAAACGCATCCTGGCCACCGTGGCCCTGTTGCTGACCCCTGCCCTCGCTTTCGCCCACCCGGGGCACGGCGACAATGGCTTGATCGCCGGTATCAGCCACCCGATCGGCGGCCTCGATCACTTGCTGGCGATGCTCGCGGTCGGCCTGTGGGCGGCACAACAAAAAGGCGCCGCACGCTGGGCGTTGCCGTGCACCTTCGTCGGGACCCTGTTGATCGGCGGCCTGCTGGGTTTTGAGGGCTTGAACCTGCCGGCGCTGGAAAGCGGGATTGCCGCCTCGGTGTTGGCGCTGGGCCTGGCGGTAGCGCTGGCGGTGCGTCCACCCTTGAGCCTGGCGGTGGGCGCGACCGCGTTGTTCGCCTTGTTCCACGGTGTGGCCCATGGCCTGGAGCTGCCCGACATGTCGAGCCCTTGGGCCTATGCTGTCGGGTTCGTGGCGGCGACGGCAGCATTGCATGGGTTGGGTTATGCGGTGGTGCGCGTGCTGCCGCAGGCGGCGGCGCCGTTCGTGCGGCTGGCGGGCGCGGCTTCGGCGGCGACCGGAGTGTGGTTGTTGGCGGGCTGATTCTCTATTGCCTGAACTGGCCTCATCGATGGCAAGCCAGCTCCCACAAGGATTTGCACTTAACCTGTGGGAGCTGGCTTGCCAGCGATGACGGCCTGACAGACACCACACCTCTCAGGCCTGATAACATGTCGCGCAATCGACCCTGCCGTGACGACGCCAGCCAATGCCACCTGTTTCCCGCTCTGCCTCCCAGCCTGAATTGACCGCCCTGTTCGCCTCGGTGCAACAGCACTTTCTGGGCGTCATCGTGCCACTCTGGCAAGGTCCCGGCTGGAATGCCGAGATGGCGTTGCCCTACGAGGCACTGGACGCCGAGCACAATCCCCTGCCGCCTCAACGCTATCGAGCCATGGCCTGCGCACGGCAGTTGTATTTGTTTGCCAGCCTGATCGGCCAGGTACCGGCCGCCGAAGAACGCGCGGCAGCGCTGTTCCGTTCCTTGCAACGGCACTTTCACGACGCCGAGCACGGCGGCTGGTTCTACAGCGTCGATGCGCAGGGTGCGCCGCTGGATCAGCGCAAAGACCTCTACACCCACGCCTTCATCCTGTTCGCCTGCGCCCATTACTGGGACAAGGTCCGCGAGCCGCTGGTGGAATCGGTGCTCAACGCCGCGCTGGAAGTGGTTGCCCGGCGTTTTGCCACAGGCGACGGCTTGTACGACGCCAGCCTCGACAGGGACTGGTCGTCACTCGGCAGTGGCCCGCTGCAAAACCCGTTGATGCATCTGGCCGAGGCCTTTCTCGCGCTCTTGTCTGTGCGTGAAGACATTGCCGTCGAGCGCGCGCTGGTTGAGTTATGCACAGCCATGCAGAAACGCTTTATCGATCCGCAGCACAGCGTGTTGATGGAGAAGCCGCTGGACTCTGTGGATAACTGGTTTGAGCCGGGGCACCAGTTCGAATGGTATTTCCTGCTGGAATCATCCGAGCTGCTGCGCGGCTCGAAACTGCATGCTTCGCTGGAGCACGCCTTCGCCTTCACCGAGCAACTGGGCGTCGATCAAGAAACCGGCGCGGTGCGGGCCATGCTCGACTTCAAGTCTGACGGCGGCTCGCGCGATGCCACCCAGCGTATCTGGGCGCAGGCCGAGTACTTGCGAGCATTGACGTTGCGACCGGACAGCGAAGCTGAGGTACTGCGCCAATTGCAGGCGTTGCAGCAACGCTCGCTGCATGCCGGCGGCTGGTATGAATGCCGTGATGAGCACGGTGAAGTCAGCCGTCGCGACATGCCGTCGACCACGCCTTATCACTTGGCGACGTGCTATCGCGGGTTGGTCGATTACCTTCGCTGACGCTCCGACCGCTTACTCAATCCACTTGCGGTCGCCGGTAAAGCTGATGGTCAACCATCGCGCTGCGTCCGGCTCGCCAAGCCTGGTGGAAATTTCCTCTCGCAAACTGTCCAGTTGCCCGATGCCATCGAGCCAATAATCTTTCGGCAGCACGATGTGAATCTCGATAAAACAGGCCCGACCGTGTTTCTGCACGTAGGAAATGTAATCGTCGAAACCATGCTCGGCCTTGGCGACTTCCATCACCTGACGCACCTTGTCATCCAATTGATCCGGGGCAATCCCCAACACATCGCGCAGTGCCGGGCCGAGGATTTTGTAGGCCGGGGGAAGCATGCCCAAGGCCAGCATGATCAGGATCATCGGGTCGACGTACACCGCCCATTCTCCGTAACCCTGAGTCTTGAGCAGCAGCGCAATCAGGAAACTCACCAACAGCCCCGCCGACAGCATCGCGTCCACCAACCAACTGATGTTGTCGAACTGAATCAGCGATGAATTGAGCGTGCGATTGCGATGGCGCACGTAGAAGAAATAAATGAACTCAACGACCGTGAAGAACGCCGCGTAAAAAATCACCAGTCCCAGTTCGACCTCACGGCCACCACTGAGGATGCCGAACACACCGTTGAGAAAGGCGTAAATGGCGACCAGGAAAATGAAGCTGCCCTCGATCACCAGCACCATGGGCTCAAGGTGCCAGGAACCGAACTGGAAACGCTGATTGCTTTCCTTGGCGATCATCCGGGAGGTGATCAGCATCAGCACCTTGATGAAGGCGGCGATCAACGAAAAGAAGCCGTCGAACAGAATCGATTGGGCGCCCGAAACAAAACCGGTGATGATCCCGGCAAATGTCACGGCGAGCATCAGGAAGGTCGATTGCTTGAGTAGCGACTGCTCGCCTCGGTTGCTCACTTGATCTCCTCTAATACCTCTAGACCGCCGGGTGTGGCGCACTGTTGGGTGAGGAGTCTAGCTGATGTCCTGCACCGGCTACGCCGACGCCATCGCGAGCAGGCTCGCTCCCACAAGGTTTAACGCAATCCCTGTGGGAGCGAGCTTGCTCGCGATGGCCGTTACACAGTCTTAAGACTTACGCTCAATGGCAAACCCGGCCCAGGTCTGGCTGACCGGCATCAATTCCAGGCTGTTGATGTTGATGTGCGCCGGGGCATTGAGAACCCAGAAAATGGTGTCGGCGATATCTTGCGGCTGGATCGGCTCAGCGCCGGCATACGTCGCGTTGTAACGCTCCTGATCACCGGCAAAACGCACCAGCGAGAACTCGCTCTCGCACAGGCCCGGTTCAATGTTGCTGACCCGCACGCCCGTCCCTTGCAGGTCGCAGCGCAGGTTGAGGGAGAACTGTTTGACGAATGCCTTGGTGGCGCCATACACGTGGCTGCCGGGGTACGGATAGTTACCGGCAATGGAACCCAGGTTGATAATGCCGGCACCACGACCGTGAGCGATCAGGCGTGGCAACAGCAGACGGGTGCTGTACATCAGGCCTTTGACGTTGGTGTCGACCATGGTGTCCCAATCATCCAGATCGCACTTGGGTGCCGGGTCAACGCCCAGTGCCAGGCCAGCGTTGTTGATCAATCCGCGCAGCTTGGCGAACGACGGCGGCAGGTTGGCAATGGCGTCTTCCATCGCCTTGCGATCGCGTACGTCGAGCACCAGTCCGTGCACTTCGGTCTGCTTCGACAGCTCGGCGCACAGCGCGTTGAGGCGTTCTTCACGACGGCCGGTCAGCACCAGTTTCCAGCCAGCCTCGGCAAAACGACGGGCACAGGCTTCACCAAAACCGGAGGTCGCGCCGGTAATAAACAGGGTGTTGGACATCGTGTTCTCCTTGCTTCGGCTGATCACCAGCCATTGGAATAGAAAATCAGCAGGCAGCATGCCCGGCCTTGTTCACAGCGGCAACCATCGTTCAATTTGCTCAAAAAACAATCAACCCTGGCAAGCCCTTGTCCCGCGTGGCCTACAGCCATGTGCGCGCACGTTATCCACAGGCCGGTCCACAGTCTCTGGGGGCAACTGAAAAAGCTGCAAGCCGCTATCCACAAGGCTTTGCGCGAGGTTTTGAAACTTTTTTGCTTGACCCTCTACCGCCTGCTGTGTAGCCCTTGGCGAATTTCATGACCGACAGGTCAAACCAACGATGGCGCCAAGCCAGCAACCACGGCCCTCAGCCAAGTCTTTCCAGAGTTTAATCACAGACTTATCCACAGGCTTGTCCACGCCGATTCCTCGCACTTTCATCACCAACAAAAAGGTTGACAAAGCGGGCCGCCAGCTGCGCAAAAACACTTGATCAAAAAACAACCACACCTCTGCAAGCCACGGTTTCAAAGGCGTCCAGCCAGCTACTCCCACGTTATTCACAGCCGGCTCCACAGCAAACGGGGACAAGTCAAAACTGTGACAAAACAACTATTTGCAGCGGCTTTATGTCGCGGTTTGGGAGCTTGGGGAATTTGTTTTCCACAATTTTACTTTACGTCACAACGCCGCTCTTGTAAGAGCTGCCGAACGCTGCGATCTGTTGATCTTGATCTTGAAAACAAGATTAAAAGATCGCAGCCTCGTTTCACTCGACAGCTCTTACAACAGCCCCCCACCGACCGCGCATAAAAAACGCCCTGACGTTGAGCACGTCAGGGCGTTTTGTTGAACGCTAACGATCTAGTGCCCGCCGAGATAGGCGTTTCGCACATCCTCGTTGACCAACAACTCCTTGCCGGTGCCGGTCATGCGGATCTCGCCGTTGACCATCACGTAAGCACGGTCAGACAGGCGCAGCGCGTGGTTGGCGTTCTGCTCCACGAGGAAGATGGTCATGCCGGTCTTGGCCAGTTCCCGCAGCGTGGCGAAGATCTGTTTGACCACGATCGGTGCCAGACCCAGGCTCGGCTCGTCAAGCAGCAGCAGTTTCGGCCGGCTCATCAGTGCACGGGCAATGGCGAGCATCTGCTGCTCGCCGCCGGACATGGTCATGGCCCGCTGAGAACGCCGCTCTTCAAGCCGCGGGAACAGTTCGAACATGCGTTGCATGTCTTCCTTGGCGTACTTGTCACCGATAGGGATGGTGCCCATCAGCAGGTTTTCCTCGACGGTCATGTCAGGGAACACCCGCCGCCCTTCCGGCGATTGCGCGATGCCGTTGGAGGCGATGTAGTGCGACGACTTGTGGGTAATGTCCACGCCCTGATAGAGGATCTTTCCGTCCGCCGCGCGCGGCTGACCGAAGATCGACATCAGCAGAGTCGACTTGCCGGCACCGTTGGAGCCGATGAGGCTGACGGTTTCCCCCTCATTGATGTGCAGCGAGACTTTCTTCAGGGCCTGGATCGGCCCGTAAAACACGTCCAGTTCCTTGAGTTCGAGGATCGGTTGGGTCATACCACTTCCTCTTCATCGGCGCCCAGGTAGGCGGCAATCACTTTCGGATCGTTACGGATGTCGTCGGGGCCGCCTTCGGCGATGACGATGCCGTGGTCCAGCACCACGATGTGGTCGGAAATACTCATAACCATGCCCATGTCGTGTTCGATCAGCACCACGGTCAGATCGTGCTCGTCGCGCAGCAGCCGGATCATCGCGCTCAGCGCTTCGGTTTCCTGAGGATTGAGGCCGGCAGCCGGTTCGTCGAGGCAGATGATCTGCGGACGCGTGCACATGGCCCGGGCGATTTCCAGACGGCGTTGTTGACCGTAGGACAGCTCACCGGCCAGGCGGTTGGCACAGTCCACCAGGTCCACCACTTCCAGCCAGTAGAACGCGTGGTCCAGCGCATCGCTTTCAGCCTTGCGATAGCCCTTGGTGTTGAGGATGCCGGCCAACAGGCTACGGTTGACCCACATGTGCTGGGCCACCAGCAGGTTTTCCAGTACCGACATTTCCTTGAACAGGCGAATGTTCTGGAACGTCCGCGCCAGCCCGGCACGGTTTACCAGGTGGGTGCCGCCGAACATTTTGTAGTACAGGCGACTGGCGAAGGACTTCGGCGAGACGAAGTCGGTCGGTTTGAACGACTCGCCCAGCAGTTTGATGACGTTGGTCTGTTCACCACGCACGTTCACTTCGATCTTGCCGCCGGAGGCCTTGTAGAAACCGGTCAGGCAGTTGAACACCGTGGTTTTGCCGGCACCGTTGGGGCCGATCAGGGCGAAGATCGAGTTGCGCTTGACCTGCAGGCTGACATCGTTCAACGCCTTGATGCCGCCGAAGTGCATCATCAGCTTTTCGACACTGAGTACGACTTCGCTCATGGCGCTACTCCTTTACGCGGGGTCACACCGGTACGGCTGATCCGAATCAGGCCGCGCGGTCGCCAGATCATCATCAACACCATCAGGATGCCGAACAGCAACACGCGGTACTCAGCGAAGCCACGCAGCAGTTCCGGGGCGACGGTCAATACGAAAGCCGCAATCACCACGCCAATGGTCGAGCCCATGCCGCCGAGTACCACGATGGCGAGAATCAGCGCCGACTCGAAGAAGGTGAACGAGGTCGGGTTGACGAAACCCTGGTAAGTGGCGAAGAACACACCGGCCAGACCCGCCGTCGATGCACCGATGGTGAATGCGGAGAGTTTGACCAGTACGTGGTTCAGGCCCATGGAACGGCAGGCGATTTCGTCTTCACGCAACGCTTCCCACGCACGGCCCACTGGCATGCGCGTCAGGCGGTGCTTGATGTACAGCACGCCCAGTACCACCAGGAACAACACCGCGTAGATGAAGTAATACTTCACGTCAGGGTTGTAGGCGATGCCGAAGAACTCATGGAACGGTACGCCGCCATCCTTCGCCCGTTTGCCGAACTCCAGGCCGAAGAAAGTCGGCAGTGGCGCCGGCATGCCGTTGGGGCCACCGGTCAGGGACAGCCAATTGTTGAGGACCAGGCGAATGATTTCACCGAAGCCCAGGGTCACGATCGCCAGGTAATCACCGTGCAGACGCAATACCGGGAAACCGAGGATACAACCGGCCAGCCCCGCCGTGATCGCCGCCAGTGGCAGCACCGTCCAGAAGCCCAGCCCCAAGTATTGATAACCGAGTGCCAGACCGTAGGCACCGATGGCGTAGAACGCCACGTAGCCCAAGTCGAGCAGGCCGGCCAGACCGACCACGATGTTCAGCCCCAGGCCCAGCAGTACGTAGATCAGCCCGAGGATGACCACGCCCAGCAGGTAGGAGTTGGAGAAAAACGGGAACACCACGGCGAGGACGATCACCAGCGGGATGATCCAGCGCAACCGGGACTTATAGTCAGGCGCCAGAACATGAACCCCGGAACCGGTGGATTCAAAACCTTCGAGGATTCTCAGGCCCTTGGGGGTTTGCAGGAACAGGCTCAGGGCAAAACGACCGGCCATGACGATGGCGACAATCCATGCCACCCGGGTCGTTTCCAGGTTGAAGCCATAGCCATCGAGAACGACGCCGACAATCGGCCCGAACACAATCAGGGCAATGAGGCCGGCAAGAATCGCGTCAACCAGACTTTTTTTGAGATCAATGGTTTTTTTAGTGGTTGAAGACATCGCTTACACCTTCGACACAAGAGGACGGCCGAGCAGGCCTTGGGGCCGAAAGACCAGAACGAGAACCAGCAGCGAGAAGCTGAACACGTCTTTGTAGTCCGAGTTCACCAGGCCGGAAAACAGCGACTCGGAAATCCCGAGGATGATCCCGCCGAGCATGGCGCCAGGCAGCGAGCCAATCCCGCCGAGCACCGCGGCGGTGAACGCCTTGATCCCGATGATGAAACCGGCATAGAAGTCGAATGTGCCGTAGTTCATGGTGATCAGCACGCCGGCCAGGGCCGCCATCGCTGCACCGATGATGAACACGTAGGAAATCACCCGATCGGTGTTGATCCCCAGAATCGAAGCCATCTTGCGGTCTTGCTGGGTGGCACGGCACATGCGGCCGAGCTTGGTGTACTTGATGATGTAGGTCAGCGCGGCCATACCAACGAACGCGGCAACCAGAATGAACACCTTGGTGTAGGTCAACTGCACAAAACCTGTGCCAACCTCAACGCGCCAGGCCCCCGTCAGCAACGTGGGAACGCCTTGTTGCTTCGCGCCCTGGGCGATCTGTGCATAGTTTTGCAGGATCAGCGAAATACCGATGGCGCTGATCAACGGTGCCAGTCGGGTGGAGTTACGCAGGGGTTTGTAGGCGACACGCTCGATGACCCAGCCATACACCGCCGTGACGACGATGGTGAAGATCAGGGTGCCGAGCATCAGCAGCGGGAAGGATTCGATACCGAAGTACGCCAGCAGAGCCAGACTGATTGCCGCGAGGTAAGCGGAAATCATGTAAACCTCGCCGTGGGCGAAGTTGATCATGCCGATGATGCCATAGACCATTGTGTAGCCGATGGCGATCAGGCCATAGACCGACCCGAGGGTCAGGCCGTTGACCAGTTGCTGCAGGAAAATACCATCCATAACGCAATCTCACGCAATGAGAACCTGCACACCGATGGGGGTGCGGTTCTTCTAAGGAAAATACAGATTTACGTCGGAGCAATGTCAATCACGCTCAACCTGGCCCACACCGCCCCCTGAGGGAGCTGACTCGCCAGCGATAGCGGTTGTACATTCGACGAAATTGTCTCCTGCCAGTCCGCCATCGCGGGCAAGCCCGCTCCCACAGGGGATATGTGGGTTCAAGTAATCGGAACAGCCCTTACTTCTGTTTTTCCAGCTGGTGGTATTTGCCGTCCTTGTCCCACTGGTAAACCACGTAGTCGGAGACTTTCAGGTCGCCCTTGCTGTCCCAGGTCTTCTCGCCCATGACGGTCTTGACCGGGTTTTTCTTCAGCCAGGCAGCGGCTTCTTCGCCCTTGTTGGACTTGGCACCGTTGAAGGCTGCAGCCAGGGTTTGCACCGAAGCGTAGGCGTACAGGGTGTAGCCTTCAGGCTCGGTACCGGCCTTGCGGAAGGCGTCTACCACGGTCTTGCTGTCTGGCAGCAGGCGTGGGTCGGCACCGAAGGTCATCAGCACGCCGTCAACGAATTGCGGACCGCCAGCGGTGGTTACCAGTTCGTCGGTCACGATGCCGTCGTCGGACATGAACTTGACGTCTTTCAGACCTTGTTCACGCAGTTGACGGACCAGAGGACCGGCTTCCGGGTGCAGGCCACCGAAGTAGACCACGTCAGCGCCAGCGCCACGGATTTTGGTCACGATGGTGCTGAAGTCTTTCTCGCCACGGGTCAGGCCTTCGTACAGCACTGGCGTTACGCCGCGCTTGACCAGTTGAGCCTTGGTGGCATCAGCCAGGCCTTGGCCGTAGGTGTCCTTGTCGTGCAGCACGACCACTTTCTTGCCCTTGAGCACGTCGACGATGTAGTCGCCGGCCACGATGCCTTGCTGGTCGTCACGCCCGCACATACGGAACATGGCGCTCAGGCCGCGCTCGGTAACCTGTGGGTTGGTGGAACCCGGGGTGATGGCGATGATGCCCGCTTCGTCGTAGATCTCGGAAGCCGGGATGGTCGACGAGGAGCAGAAGTGACCGACCACGCCGGCAACTTTCTGGTTGGTGAGGTCCTTGGCGACCGTCACGGCTTGTTTCGGTTCGCAGGCGTCATCACCCTTGACCAGTACGATTTTTTCCCCGTTTACGCCGCCCGCTGCGTTGACCGCATCGGCTGCTGCCTGTGCACCCTTCATGTACTGCTCGCCAAATGCCGCGTTGGCGCCAGTCATTGGACCCGCTACGCCGATCTTGATGTCAGCCTGAGCAAACGCAGAAACACCCAACGCAGTTGCCACTGCGAGGGCCAGAAAGCCTTTCTTGTAAAACGTCTGGGACATGAGGTGGTGCTCCATGGTTTTTTTTAATTGGCACTGCGACTTCACTGAATGCTCAGAGCAAGGGCCGTGCCATCGGTTTTTTATTCTGAAAAAAGTCGCTGCTTTATTGTTATTTCGACTGTTTCGAGCCCATTTTCATTGGGCGTGCAACCGTCTAAACCGCGGAAGGTGAAACCATTAATTTTTTGAGGCGCAACCCGCCCGCGCCATCATTGCAACCGCGGCACCAAACGGCGTGCAACCAGCCTGTAACAACGTGCGTCACCGAACTGCACACTGCTGGTGCGGTACTGCTACAACCCGCACCATTACAGGCTAGCCGCTGCGCCGAAAAGCGCCGCTTCCAGCAACAAATTTCAACAATCAGATGACAATGCGCAGGCACTGGCCCGCGTGATACAGCGAAAAACCCGCCTCATACAGACAACTGCGCAACCCCACCCCGGCCAATGGCTGCATGGGCGCGAAGGGAATCGGTAGCGCCTGAGGATTTCCGTTACACAGGTAATCGGCGAACGCTTTACCGACCACCGTTCCCGTCGTCACGCCGCGACCGTTGTAACCGGTGACTGCCACCAAACCGGGCGCCGGCTCGAACAAGCGCATCAAATGATCAGGGGTAAATGCGATGCAACCGGTCCATGTGCATTCCCATTCCACGGGCTTGAGATAAGGGAAGTAATGCTGCTGCACCCGGTCGGCCCAGGCTTTGAGGAACCAGGCCGGCTTCTGATTGCCATTACCCAGACTGCCCAGCAACAGGCGACCGTCCTTGTCCCGACGGATGCTGCTGAGCACTTGCCGGGTGTCCCAGGAACCCTGGCCACCGGGCAGGATTTGCTGTGCGGCGTCCTCAGTCAGCGGCACCGATGCGACCTGATAGTAATAACCAGGGAAGAAATTGCGCCGCAACTCCGTCCAGTCGCCTTCGGTATAAGCGTTGGAAGCGATCACTACTTTCTCGGCCATCACCGAACCCTGAGCGGTTTGCACCGACCAGCGATGGCCTTGGCGTTCGAGTCGGGTCACCGGGGAATGATCGAATAATTGACCGCCAAGACCGATGGCCGCTTTGGCCAGCCCCGTGGTGTAGGCCATCGGGTTAAGCGTGCCGGCACGGCGATCGAGCAGCGCGGCGGCTATTTTTTTTGTGCCGGTGGCTTGTTCGCAAGCCTGACCGGTGAGCAGTTCCACCGGCGCTCCACGGCGTTTCCATTGTTCTTCACGGCTGCGCAAATCGGCTTCGCCACGGGCGTTGTGCGCCATGTGCAGCGTGCCTTCGCGACGCAACTGGCAATCGATGTTGTATTTGTCCACAAGGCTGAACACCAGGGAAGGTGCCGCCCCCAGCATGCGGTTGAGCTGGCTGCCGACATCGGTGCCAAACCCGGCTTCGATCTCGTCCGGGGGAATCCACATCCCGGCATTGACCAGCCCGACGTTGCGCCCCGAGCCGCCATGACCGGCGCGATGGGCTTCCAGTACACAGACGGTTTTGCCTTGTTCCAGCAGATGCACCGCCGCCGACAACCCGGTAAAACCGGCGCCGATGACGCAAACATCCACTGTCACTTCACCTTTGAGCGCCGCGTTATCGGGCCTTTGCGGCGTCAGTTTTTCCCACAGACACTCTTCGCGTAACGGCATTGCCAGACTCCAACAGAAACCTAACCAACCTCGTTGTCGCCACCAAAAGATCGCAGCCTGCGGCAGCTCCTACAAAATCGCAGCCAGACACAGCCCCGTAGGAGCTGCCGAAGGCTGCGATCTTTCCAGCGTCACAATCAATATTTAATCGAAGGTAATGCCCTGCGCCAACGGCAACTCCAGCGAATAGTTCACGGTGTTGGTCTGGCGACGCATGTAGCCGCGCCATGCGTCGGAGCCCGACTCACGACCGCCACCGGTTTCTTTCTCGCCACCAAACGCGCCGCCGATTTCCGCACCGCTCGGGCCGATGTTGACGTTGGCGATGCCGCAGTCACTGCCCACTGCCGACATGAACTGCTCGGCTTCACGCACGTCGGTGGTGAAGATGCACGAAGACAGGCCTTGCGGCACGGCGTTGTTCAAACGCAGGGCTTCGTTGAAATCGCTGTAGCCAACCACGTACAGGATCGGCGCGAAGGTTTCGTGGCAAACCACATCGCTCTGCTCCGGCATTTCGACGATGGCCGGCGCTACGTAATAGGCATTCGGGAACTTGTCTTCGAGCTGACGCTTGCCGCCAAACACCCGGCCGCCTTCGCTCAGGGCCTGTTCCAGCGCGTCCTGCATGTTCTCGAAGCTTTGCTTGTCGATCAGCGGGCCGATCAGGTTGCCTTCCAGCGGATGGCCGATGCGCACCTTCGAATAGGCCGCTTTGAGGCGAGTGACGATTTCTTCTTTGACCGACTCATGGGCGATCAGGCGACGCAACGTGGTGCAACGCTGACCGGCGGTGCCGACGGCGCTGAACAGAATGGCGCGAACGGCCATGTCCAGATCGGCGCTTGGGCCGAGGATCATTGCGTTGTTGCCGCCCAGTTCCAGAATGCTGCGGGCGAAGCGTGCGGCGATTTTCGGCGCCACTTCGCGGCCCATGCGGGTGCTGCCGGTGGCGCTGACCAGTGCGACACGCGGGTCATCGACCAGAGCTTCGCCGGCATCGCGACCACCAATAATCACTTGGCTCAGGTGCGGTGGCGCGTCGCTGAAGTTCTTCAGCACGCGATCGAACAGCGCCTGGCAGGCCAGTGCGGTCAGCGGGGTTTTTTCCGACGGTTTCCAGATCACCGGGTTACCGCAGACCAGCGCCAGCGTGGCGTTCCAGGCCCAGACCGCGACCGGGAAGTTGAACGCACTGATCACACCAACGACGCCCAGTGGGTGCCAGGTTTCGCGCATGTGGTGGCCAGGACGCTCGGAGGCGATGGTCAAACCGTACAACTGACGGGAAAGGCCGACCGCGAAGTCGCAGATGTCGATCATTTCCTGAACTTCACCCAGGCCTTCCTGCGTGATCTTGCCGGCCTCCCATGACACCAGCTCGCCCAGATCGGCTTTGTATTCACGCAGGATGTCACCCAGTTGCCGCACCAATTCGCCACGGCGTGGCGCCGGAACCTTGCGCCACAGTTCGAACGCATGATCTGCGCGACTGATGTGCTGCTCGACTTCAGCAGCACCTTCCCAGTTCACGGCGGCGATGCGACTGCCGTCGATTGGCGAATGCACCGGCACTTTGCCGTTCTGGTACAGGGCCGGGTTCACACCAAGACGATCAAGCAATGCGGCAACCATGGGTCACTCCTTCAAGCAAAAAACGGAACGGGTGCAGCCGGAAAATCACGGCTGATCAGACCTGTAGTTTTAGCGCCCCCGAGGTTACTCAACAAACGACCATTAAGAGAGATATCATTCCGTTTATTCATGCTGTGCATTGTTGGCAATAAAGAGACAAGAACAAAGGACCGCCCATGCTGAACAAACGCTATTTGCCATCGATCGCTGCACTGCAGTGTTTCGAAGCCGTGACCCGGCATTTGAGCTTCACGCGGGCCGCCGAAGAACTGAACCTGACCCAGAGCGCCGTCAGCAAGCAGGTGGCGCAACTGGAAGAACTGTTGCAGCACCTGCTGTTTCGTCGGGTGCGCCGCCGCCTGCAAATGACGCCGGCGGGGGATCTGTACCTGGTCGAGGTACGAAAAATCCTCACGCAGGTCGAGATGTCGACCCATTACCTGCGTTCCTACGGCGGCGAGACCGAGGTCTTGCGCGTTTCGACGCCGTCGACCTTTGGCGCACGTTGGCTGGTCCCACGCCTTAAAGGCTGGCGGCTACGTCATCCATCGATCCATCTGGATTTGTGCAACGAACAGGAAGCCGACGATCTGCTGCAAGGTCGCAGCGACCTGGCGTTCTATTTCGGCCAGGGCTCAAGGCCAGGCACCGAATGCCTGAAGCTGTTCAGCGAAGAGCTTGTGCCTGTGTGCGCCCCCGGCAGTCTGCCGGACACACCGTTTACCGACCCGACGCAACTCACGGACCTGGTTCTGCTGCAAAACGCGTCCAGGCCCCAGGCGTGGCATGACTGGTTCGACAGTCAGGGCTATCACACCGAGCACAGCTACCACGGCCCGCGCTTTGAAACCTTTTACATGTGCATCCGCGCAGCCCAGGTCGGCTGTGGCGTGGCGTTGCTGCCGCGGTTTCTGGTGGAGGAGGAACTGGCGGATGGCAAACTGGTCATTCCCTGGCAGCATGCGATGCCCAGCACCGATGCCTATTACCTGGCGTATCCGGAGCATTCGGCGGAAGTACCCAAGGTGCGGGATTTTGTGAAGTGGATGCTGGAGCAGGTTGATAGCCAACCCTCCACAGACTAATCCTGACCTGTAGCAGCTGTGTAGAAATCGCTGGCAATCCCCACTGCTGATATGCCCCACTAGCTCTATTGAATGTGGAGAATCCCCGTTATGAGCGAGAGTGTGTTTGCCGATCGCATCGTGCAGAACCTGCTCGACACCGACTTCTACAAACTGACGATGATGCAGGCGGTGCTGCACAACTACCCGAACGTTGAAGTCGAATGGGAGTTTCGTTGCCGTAACAGTGAGGATTTGCGCCCGTACCTGGCGGAGATCCGCTATCAGATCGAGCGTCTGTCGGAATTGAGTCTGAGCGCCGATCAGTTAGGCTTCCTGGAGCGCATCAGCTTCCTGAAACCCGACTTCCTGCGTTTTCTCGGGCTGTTCCGCTTCAACCTGCGCTACGTCCACACCGGCATCGAAAACGGCGAATTGTTCATCCGGCTGCGTGGCCCGTGGCTGCATGTGATTTTGTTCGAAGTGCCGTTGCTGGCCATCGTCAGTGAAGTGCGCAACCGATATCGTTACCGTGAAATCGTCCTCGAACAAGC
This sequence comes from Pseudomonas azerbaijanoccidentalis, assembly GCF_019145495.1. Classification (GTDB taxonomy): domain Bacteria; phylum Pseudomonadota; class Gammaproteobacteria; order Pseudomonadales; family Pseudomonadaceae; genus Aquipseudomonas; species Aquipseudomonas azerbaijanoccidentalis. The sequence continues at coordinate 154,534 of NZ_JAHSTU010000006.1, forward strand.
GCGCGAGCAGCTTTATCGCAAGTTCGACTGGCTGACAGCCAACGCCAGCAGCGACGAATTATCGGAGTTGCAGGTCGCCGATTTCGGCACCCGTCGGCGCTTTTCATACCGTGTGCAGGAAGAAGTGGTGAACGTGCTCAAGCACGACTTCCCCGGCCGTTTCGTTGGCACCAGCAACGTGCACCTGTCCCGGGAACTGGACATGAAGCCGCTGGGCACCATGGCCCACGAATGGATCATGGCTCACCAGCAACTGGGCCCGCGGCTGATCGACAGTCAGATTGCCGCCCTCGATTGCTGGGTCCGCGAATACCGTGGTTTGCTCGGGATTGCGCTCACCGACTGCATCACCATGGATGCCTTCCTCGGCGATTTCGATCTGTTTTTCGCCAAGCTTTTCGACGGTTTGCGCCATGACTCCGGCGATCCTGTGGTCTGGGCAGAAAAAGCCATTGCCCACTATCACAAGCTCGGCATCGACCCGATGAGCAAGACGCTGACCTTCTCCGACAGCCTGACGCTGCCCAAGTCGCTGGAGATATTCCGGGCGCTGCGTGGTCGGATCAATGTCAGCTTCGGCATCGGCACCAACCTGACCTGTGACATTCCCGGTGTCGAACCGATGAGCATCGTGCTTAAAATGACCGCCTGCAACGGCCAGCCGGTGGCGAAGATCTCCGACGAGCCAGGCAAGACTCACTGCAAAGACCCGAATTTCGTCGCCTATTTGCGACACGTTTTCCAGGTTCCTGCCTCATCCAGTCTATCTAGCAAGGAGTGAATTCATGCAAGCCGTACAGCGTGAGATTGCTGAGCAGCTCAAGGTTCAACCGCCGTTCGCCGACGACGCCGCCCTCGAGGCAGAAGTCGCCCGTCGGATCACCTTCATTCAGGATTGCCTGATCAATTCCGGGCTCAAGACGCTGGTGCTGGGCATCAGCGGTGGCGTCGACTCGCTGACGGCCGGCCTGCTGGCCCAGCGTGCCATGCGTGAATTGCGTCAGCGCACCGGTGACGGCAGCTACAAGTTCATCGCCGTGCGCCTGCCGTACGAAACCCAGTTCGATGAACACGACGCCCAGGCTTCGGTAGATTTCATCAAGCCAGACGAGCGCCACACCGTGAACATCGGCCCGGCGGTCAAATCCCTGGCCAATGAAGTGGCGGCGTTCGAAGGCAAGCATGCGGTCTCGGTGGATTTCGTGCTCGGCAACACCAAGGCACGGATGCGCATGGTCGCCCAGTACACCATCGCCGGCGCAGCCCACGGCCTGGTGATCGGTACCGACCACGCGGCGGAAGCGGTGATGGGTTTCTTCACCAAGTTTGGAGATGGCGCCTGCGACCTGGCACCTTTGAGTGGGCTGGTGAAAAACCAGGTCCGGGCGATTGCCCGCAGCTTCGGCGCCCCGGAATCACTGGTGGAAAAAGTCCCGACCGCCGACCTCGAAGACCTGTCGCCGGGTAAACCGGACGAAGCTTCCCACGGCGTGACCTATGCCGAGATCGATGCGTTCCTGCACGGTCAGCCGGTGCGTGAGGAAGCGTTCAAGATCATTTGCGATACGTACAACAAGACCCATCACAAGCGCGTGATGCCGTTTGCGCCTTGAGCCCCCTGCCTACGTAAATGCTGGTAGGAGCTGTCGAGTGAAACGAGGCTGCGATCTTTTGATTTTAAAGACCAAAAGATCGCAGCCTGCGGCAGCTCCTACAAGCGCAAAAAAAAGCGTCCACACAGGACGCTTTTTTATGACCGCAATTCGATTACTTCAGGGTAACGGTGCCTTTCATCATCGAGATGTGGCCCGGGAACGAGCAGAAGAAACCGTACTTCTCATTGGCATCCAGCTTCGACACGTCGAAGGTCACCGAGTCGGTTTCCTTGGCGCCGATCACTTTGGTGTGCGCGATTACGCGGGTATCGCCTTCTTTCAGGTACTGCTTGTCGATGCCAGCGCTCAAGCCGTCGGTGGCGATCGGCTGCATGTCGGCTTCTTTACTCAACACCCAGTTATGGCCCATGACGTTTTTCGGCAAGCTGCCGGAATGGGTCAGTTCGACGGTGAAAGTCTTGCAGCTCTTGTCGATCTCAATGGCCTTGGTGTTGAAGGACATTTGGTCGGTGGAGTCAACGGTGACTTTGCACTCGGCAGCCATCAATTGGCTGCTGGCCAGCGTCAACAGGGATACCGCAACAAGTTTGGCAAACATGGTGAATCTCCAAGGCAGGGTTAACGAAAAATGCGAATGGACAGAAGACTGCCTGAAAACTTCGCAAGTTCATATGACTTGAATCAAAAATTGTATACAACTTTCGGGCTATGAGACCTATCGAAAGAATCTACCAGCCAGGCGTCTAGTCCGGCCCTATGATCACGCCACCCCCCTTTATCGGAGTGTCTGTCATGTCCGTCAACAGCCTGTTGTGCAGTTTGCTCGCCGCCTATGCCTGTGGCGCCAGCGGCACCTGTGAAACGCCCAAACGGGAAGTTTAGCCCTTGGAGCGCGGAGCGCCTGCCTTTACTCTGTGGCCCTGATCGACCGTGGAGTAAGGCATGTCTTTAGCATCCGTATGTGTATTTTGTGGTGCCAGCACCGGCACCCATCCGGCTTATCGTGAAGCGGCTGTCGCTTTGGGCCAAGCCCTGGCCGAACGCAAGCTGACCCTGGTTTATGGCGGCGGCGCCGTGGGCCTGATGGGCATCGTGGCCGACGCGGCCCTGGCGGCGGGTGGCGAAGTGATCGGCATCATTCCGCAGAGCCTTAAAGACAAGGAAATCGGCCATAGCGGCCTGACTCGCCTGGAAGTGGTCGACGGCATGCATGCGCGCAAGGCGCGGATGGCTGAACTCAGCGACGCGTTCATCGCCCTGCCCGGCGGCCTCGGCACCCTGGAAGAGCTGTTCGAAGTCTGGACCTGGGGCCAACTCGGCTACCACGGCAAACCGCTGGGCCTGCTGGAAGTGAACGGTTTATACAGCAAACTCACCGGTTTTCTTGATCACATCGTCGGCGAGGGCTTCGTTCGCGCGCCGCACCGTGACATGCTGCAGGTGAGCGAATCACCGCAATCGTTGCTCGACGCTCTCGATAGCTGGCAGCCGAGCGTAGCGCCGAAGTGGGTCGAGCAAAAACCCGACTAACGACTCGGCACCGATACAGGGCAGAATACGCGCCGCTCAACCTCACCTTCGACCCCAGAGGATCGCCCATGGCTAAACCCAATTATTCCTTCGCCAAACGTCAGCGTGACTTGGCCAAGGAGCAGAAGAAAGAGGAAAAGCTTCAGCGCAAGAAAGCTACAGCTGAAGAAACGGCACTGAACCCTGAGGGTGAAGTGGCGGCAGAAGATGATGTTGATGCACCGAAAGATCAGGCGCCCGACGCCTGAGAACCTCCGGGCCCGATAACCTGATCAGGCCCTACGGATCTGTGTCCAGGGCCGGCAGCACCACTGCCGGCCCTGTAGGAGCTGCCGAAGGCTGCGATCTTTTGATCGCACTCTTCAATGGCCTGGAAAAGCTCAAGAGCAAAAGATCGCAGCCTTCGGCAACTCCTACAAGGGGCATGCTTATTCCAAAGGCATCACCGTGACGCGGACTTCCGGGTCGTGATTCCCTCCCCCCAGAATTACCCCCCGCAACGGCGACACGTCAGAAAAATCCCGCCCCCAGGCCAGCGTGATGTGCTCCAGCGCCGGCTGCACATTGTTGGTCGGATCGAAATCAACCCAGCCCAGCACCGGACAAAACACTGACACCCAGGCATGGGAGGCATCGGCGCCGATCAGTCGTGGCTGACCGGGTGGCGGCTGGGTCAGCAGGTAACCACTGATGTACCGAGCAGCCAGGCCCCGGGAGCGCACGCAAGCGAGCATCAAATGGGCGAAGTCCTGACAGACCCCACGCCGACGTTCCAGCACTTCCACCAGTGGTGTCGCCACTTGGGTCGCTTCGGCATCGAAAGTGAATTCGCTGAAGATTTTCTCCATCAACGCCTGAACGCCAAGCAGCAGCGGTCGTCCCGCCGGGAAGCAGCTCTCGGAAAAATCGACGAAGTTGCGTTTCAGGTGCACGTAAGGTGATTCGAAGCGGTAACGGCAGGCTTCGAGCAATTCGGGTGACAGCGGCTGGCTGCTGTAGGTCAGCGCGCTGCGCGTGTCTTCCCATGCCGGTGAAAGATTGAAATCCAGCGCAGGCCGGGACAGGACCTCGATGGTGAGGCTGGCATTGACCAGCAGTTCATCATGGGGACGCTCAAACGCCAGCCGGGTCAGCGGATTGCCGAACACATCCAGCTCATCACGACGCGAAGTGGGGTCCGGACTGATCTGCAACTGCTGGGCCGTGCAGCGCTGCCACTCGCAAGGCCTTGGCCACAAATGCGCCAACTGCTGAGCGAGGGACACCGGACTGTCGTAGTGATAATGGGTGTCGTGGAAAATCTGGTATTGGGCGCTCATCACACAGACACCGTGCGCTGGCTGACATCATCGACATGGGCGAAATGACGCAAGGCAAGGCGATCAGAAACCTGCCCACTGGCATCGGCGATCTCTTGCAGCAAATCGGCCAACCCATCGAGAGCCGCGCGAACGCTGCTTTCGCCAAACAGCGGATTCTCCAGGCAGCCCAGATCAAACCGCGCCAGTCGCTCAACCAACAATGGCAGCCCGGCTTCACGCGGGGCACCAAAGTCATCGTTCAGACGCTTGAGGGTGCGGGTCACCAGCTTTAACTGGAACAGCACCGCGTGCGGGTTCTGTTCGTCGAGCAGTAACAGATCGAGCACCGGGATCAATTGCGCCACCGCCAGATATCGCGAGCGATAGGTGATGCTGCTGTTGCCCAACTCCAGCAGCCACTCCAGTCCCGCCTGATCGAAGGCCCCGGCGCCGCGCAAAAATGCCGCGAGGCTGCCGCTGAGAAATTGCAGACGCTCGATACGCCGGCCGATCATCAGGAAGCGCCAGCCTTCATCCCGGGTCATGTCGTCGAGGGCAAAACCGGAGAGCGCCGCCAGGGACATCACCAGCCGGTTGAGAAAATCCAGCAACTCGCCGAAATCCGGCTCATCGGTTTCCAGCTCGATGGCTTCGCGCTGCAACTCCACCAGGGCCTGCCAGTTCTCCCGCGACAGCTTGCCTCGCACCTGTGAGGCCGCCCACTGCAACCGTTGCAGGTTGGAGCGCAGGCTGAAGGGCCAGTCATCACCAAGTATCGCCGCCAGCAAGCGCTCCGGCAGCTCGCCTTCATCGGGCAACAACATCAGCCGTTCGCCAAGCTCGACCGCCGCTTGCAGCGCTTGCGGGTCATCGCCGTCGACATAACGCGCCAGCATGATCCGCAGCAATCGGGCGCTGTCGTCGCAGCGTTCACAGTACCGGCCGAACCAGAACAGGTTTTCCACCACCCGCGATGGCAGGTACGGATCGCGCCGCACCAGATCGTGCACGCCGATGTTGCGCTGGGCTTTCCATTGTTCGCCGCTGGGCGGACGATCGCCCAGTACCCAGGTGTCCTTGCTGGCGCCACCGCGCTGCATCGAGACCACTTCCGCGTCAGCTTCGGCCGCCACGCGGGTCAAACCACCGGGTAGCACCCGATAGCCTTCACGGCTGGCCACGGCGTACACACGCATGCCGATGGCCCGAGGTTGCAATTGCCCGCCCTCGGCTTGCCAGATGGGCGCCTGGGATAATTGCGCCAGTTCTTGCGCGACATAAGCGTAAGGCCGCGCTTGCATGCGCTCAGCGAGTTCCTGGCGCTGTTTTTCACTCAAATCTCGGCCAAACACCGGTGCAAAACTTTGTGACGGAAACGCCGGTTTGATCAGTAATTCCGGGAGTTTCTCCAGGGCTTGAGCCAACACCGGCGCCTCGCCGCACCACCAGGTAGCGATAGACGGCAGGATCAGTTCTTCACCAAACAGGAACTGATTGATCTTCGGCAGGAATCCCAGCAACCCCGGCGACTCCAGCACACCGCTGCCGAGCGCGTTGGCCACCAGCACCCGCCCCTGCCGCACGGCCTCCAGCAGCCCTGGCACGCCAAGGGCCGAATCGGTCCGAAGCTCCAAAGGGTCGCAGAAATCATCGTCGAGCCGGCGCATGACCGCGTGGACCCGGCGCAAACCGCTCAGGGTTTTCAGGTAGACCGTGGCATCGCGCACCGTCAGGTCGCCGCCCTCCACCAGTGGATAACCGAGCTGACGCGCCAGGTACAGATGCTCGAAATAGCTTTCGTTGAAACGTCCCGGTGTCAGCAACACCACCAACGGCGCCTCATCATCACTCGGTGCCTGCCGCGCCAGGGTTTCCTGAAGCGTGCGGAAGAAACCGGCCAGGTGTTGCACTTTCAGGTCGCGGTACAACTCGGGAAAAGCGCGGGACACGATGGTGCGATTTTCCAGGGCATAGCCGGCACCCGACGGTGCTTGAGTGCGGTCCGCCGTCACCCACCAACGCCCATCGGGGGTACGCGCCAGATCCACGGCATATAGATGCAGGAAAGCGCCGTCAGGCGGATTGATGCCCTGACAGGGCCAAAGGAAGTTGTTGTGGCCGAACACCAGTTCGGCCGGCAGCAGCCCTTCAGCGATAAGCCGTTGCGGGCCATAAAGGTCAGCCAGCACTGCATTGAGCAATCGTGCGCGCTGAGCGATGCCGGCAGACAGCTGCGCCCACTCGTCAGCGGCGATGACGTGGGGCAGCAGGTCCAGTTCCCACGGCCGGTCGGCACCCTTCGGGTCGGCGTAGACGTTATAGGTAACACCGTTTTCCTGAATCTGCCGGGTCAGCAGGGCCTGACGCTGCGCCAGTTGCGCCGGCGTGCTGCGCTGCAATTGGTCGAACAATCGACGCCAATGCGTACGCACGGCGCCGCTGTCGTCGAGCAGTTCGTGATAAGTGCCCGCCGTGAGCGGGTAGCGGTCTAGCAGGTCAGGCATGGAAAGCTCGGCAGACAGCAATGAACGGTCAGACTAACGCAGGCTCATGACGCCCGGATATACGAAAAATCCGAGCGTCGCGTACGGTTTAGAAACGTCGTAAATCGAGAGTCATCGGCAGTTCGTCGTTAATTTCCACAATCGGGATAGGAAGTTTCCCAGGCGTGTGTCCGATCCTGAAGAAACGCGCCATGCGCCGACTCTCCGCTTCATTGGCATTCACCGGCAACGTCTCGTAGTTGCGCCCGCCCGGGTGCGCGACGTGGTACTGGCAGCCTCCCAGCGAACGCCCCATCCAGGTGTCGAGCAGGTCGAACACCAGCGGCGCGTGGACCGGGATGGTCGGCTGCAGGCAGTTAGCCGGTTGCCAGGCGCGAAATCTCACGCCAGCGACGAACTCTCCTACACGCCCGGTCGGCTGCAAGGGCACCGGGATGCCGTTACAGGTCAGCAAATAGCGCTGCGGCGGCAAACCGCTGAGCTTGACCTGCAAACGCTCCAGCGACGAATCGACGTAGCGCACCGTGCCACCCGCCGCCCCCTCTTCGCCCAGTACATGCCAGGGTTCCAGCGCCTGACGCAGCTCCAGTGCGATGCCGCTGACGGCGTAATCGCCGACCTTGGGAAAACGAAATTCCATGTGGGCGGCGAACCACTCGGCCCGCAGCGGATAACCGGCAGCGTTGAGATCGACGATGACGTCGGCAAAATCCTGTTCGATAAAGTGCGGCAACAGGAACCGGTCATGCAGCTCCGTGCCCCAGCGCGCCAGTTTTGCCGGCGCATAAGGCTCGCGCCAGAACCTTGCAACCAGTGCCCGCAACAGCAACTGCTGAGCCAGGCTCATGCGTGCATGCGGCGGCATTTCGAAGGCGCGCAATTCCAGCAATCCAAGCCGTCCTGTTGCACCGTCGGGCGAGTACAGCTTGTCGATGCAGAACTCGGCGCGGTGAGTGTTGCCGGTGACATCGATCAGCAGGTTGCGCAACAACCGGTCGACCAGCCAAGGCGGACATTCCTCCCCTGGCTCTGGCATTTGCGCAAAGGCAATTTCCAACTCATACAAAGCGTCATTTCGAGCTTCATCAACACGCGGCGCCTGGGACGTCGGGCCAATGAACAGGCCGGAAAACAGGTAGGACAGCGAGGGATGGTTATGCCAGTAACTGATCAGGCTGCGCAGCAAATCCGGACGCCGCAGAAACGGTGAGTCAGCCGGGGTCGCTCCACCAAGTACGAAATGATTACCGCCGCCCGTTCCGGTGTGCCGGCCATCAATCAGGAATTTCTCGGTGGTCAGTCGGGTCTGGCGCGCTTCTTCGTAAAGAAATTCGGTGCGCTCGACCAATTCGTCCCAGGTCGCGGACGGCTGGACGTTGACCTCGATCACGCCTGGATCGGGGGTGACCCGAAAGTTGCTCAACCGTGGATCGCTCGGCGGTTCATAACCTTCCAGCAGCACCGGGCAACGCAGTTCTTCAGCGGTGGCTTCGATGGCGGCCACCAGCTCCAGATAATCTTCAACCCGTTCCAGTGGCGGCATGAACAGATACAACCGGCCTTCGCGAGCCTCGGCGCAAAAGGCGGTGCGGGTCAGCCAGTCGGCGGACTCGTCAATTTTCGGCGCGCGATCCTCAATCAGCGCCGCTGCGCCCTGAGTCTGCGCTTGTGCAGTGTCGGGCAGCGGTGGAAATTCCTGATTCGGGTCCTGCGGATGAATGAACGGATACTCCGCCGCTTTGACCCAAGGTTGCGAGCCCAGAGGCAAGCGGTAGCCCAAGGGGGAATCCCCCGGCACCAAGCGGCAATGCTCGTCACGCAGATACCAGCGACCGCTTTGCCACTGATCGCCCTTGGCGGTGCGTGCCAGTGGCAGGACCTGGCCAATGACCTTATCCAGCCCCTGGCTGAATACCTTGCGCAGACGTGCACGCTCCAGCGGCTCTTCAAGACGCGAGTCTTCGGCGCTGACGTTCTGCGGCAACGTGCCCTCGCGCCAGAGGTAATAGAAGTTGTCTTCGTAGGCAGCAAACACGAAACGTGTGGGAATCTTCAGGCGCTCGGCGACGCTCGCCAGAAATCGCCCGGCCAGTTCACCCGTCGCACCATAGTTTTCCTGCTCATCGGCAATCAGCGCGCTGTTGTTCCAGATCGGCACGCCATCACGCCGCCAATAGCAATTGAGCGACCAGCGCGGCAGTTGTTCGCCGGGGTACCACTTGCCCTGCCCGAAATGCACCAGGCCCTGCGGCGCGTAGCGTTTTCGCATGCGCTGAAACAGCTCCGCCGACAGTCGACGCTTGTCCGGCCCCAGCGCTGCGGTATTCCACTCGGCGCCGTCCGGGTCGTCGATGGACACGAAGGTCGGCTCACCGCCCATGGTCAGGCGTACATCGCCCTCCAGCAGGTCAGCATCGATTTGCCGACCCAACGCTTGAATCGCCAGCCATTGATCGTCGGTGTAAGGCTGGGTGACCCGTGGCGCCTCCCAGATCCGCTCAACCGACATTTCGTGGCTGAACTCGCACTCGCAGGGTTCCACCAACCCCGTGATCGGTGCCGCAGAGGACGGATCGGGACTACAGGCCAACGGAATATGCCCTTCACCGGCAAACAGCCCGGAGGTGGCATCCAGGCCGATCCAGCCAGCACCGGGCAAATACACCTCGCACCAGGCGTGCAGGTCGGTGAAGTCGACGTCGGTGCCCGAAGGGCCGTCGAGGCTTTTCACGTCGGCGGTCAGCTGGATCAGGTAGCCGGAGACGAACCGCGCAGCCAGCCCGAGGTTGCGCAGCAACTGCACCAGCAGCCATGCAGAGTCGCGGCAGGAACCGGAGGATTGCTCCAGCGTGTACTCAGGCGTTTGCACGCCCGGTTCCATGCGGATCAGGTAGTCGATGTCTTCACTGAGCCGCTGGTTGAGCGCGACGAGGAAATCCACACTGGGCAGAGGCGTGCGATCGATGCTCTCCACATACGCCTTGAATTTCGGCGTCAGCGGCAAGGTTTCCAGGTACGGCGCCAGCTCCTTGCGCTCATCGGCGGCGTAGGTGAAGGGGATTTTTTCCGCGTATGGCTCAAGGAAGAAGTCGAAAGGGTTGAAGACCGCCATTTCGGCCAGCAGATCGACCTCGATCCGCAGCTCATCGGTCTTTTCCGGAAACACCAACCGCGCCAGGTAATTCCCCTGCGGGTCTTGCTGCCAGTTGATGAAATGCTGCTCGGGCGAGACTTTCAGCGCATAAGACAGAATCCGCGTGCGGCTGTGGGCGGCCGGGCGCAGACGAACGATCTGCGGACCGAGTTCGACAGCGCGGTCGTAGCGGTAATGCGTGACGTGGTGCAATGCGACATGAATCGACACGGCGTGCCTCCTGCGAGCCCTAAGCGTATTGGAAAGCGCGCAAGACTTATGCCATCCAGCAGCGCTGGCGCTTTCTCCGGTTACCTGAGGCAGTACAGCACCAAAAACGGGCGATGCGGGAAATTGGTTTGTATCGATTGCACGTAAATGTGGCGAAGACAAAGGATCGCAGCCTTCGGCAGCTCCTACAGTGGAATGGCGTGCACCTGTAGGGGCTGCCGAAGGCTGCGATCTTTTGATTTGGCGTGGAATGCAAAACGCCAACCCGAAGGTTGGCGTTTTGTTCAGCTCAAGCGCGGTTTAGCGCGGCACGACCGGCTTACGGGTCGGCTTCGGCCCCTTGCCTTTGGCCGCGTCCTTGCGCTCCTTGGCCGCCTGCTGGTTGCGGGCGAACGCCGCAGCCTTAGCCTGTTCACGCTTGTCCCACGGGTTGCCGCCATCGCTCGCGCGGGGTGGCAGACCGGTGTGCTGGGTCAGGATCTTGGTGGTCTTTTCCCCTGCAACCTTGTGGCTGCCGGCCGGTGTCGAGTTCTTGCGGCGGGCACTCTGATAGCTGTCGGTGGACGGCTGGTGCAGCGGGATCAACTGGTTCTTGCCCGGCCCGATCAGGTCGGCGCGGCCCATGCGGGTCAGCGCTTCACGCAGCATCGGCCAGCCTTTCGGGTCGTGATAACGCAAGAACGCCTTGTGCAGACGGCGCTGCTCTTCGCTCTTGACGATGGTGACCGCGTCAGACTTGTAGGTGACCTTGCGCAGCGGGTTCTTGCCCGAGTGGTACATCGCGGTGGCGGTGGCCATCGGCGACGGGTAGAACGCCTGCACCTGATCGGCACGGAAACCGTTGCCCTTGAGCCACAACGCCAGGTTCATCATGTCTTCATCGGTGGTGCCTGGGTGGGCGGCGATGAAGTACGGAATCAGGTACTGCTCCTTGCCCGCTTCCTTCGAATACTTCTCGAACATGCGCTTGAACTTGTCATAGCTGCCGATGCCCGGTTTCATCATCTGGTTGAGCGGACCTTCCTCGGTGTGTTCCGGGGCGATCTTCAGGTAGCCACCCACGTGGTGGGTCACCAGCTCTTTAACGTACTCCGGCGACTCGACCGCGAGGTCGTAGCGCAAGCCGGAAGCGATCAGGATCTTCTTCACGCCCGGCAACTCACGGGCGCTGCGGTACAACTGGATCAGCGCCGAGTGGTCGGTGTTCAGGTTCGGGCAGATGCCGGGGAACACGCACGAGGGCTTGCGGCACGCGGATTCGATTTCCGGGCTCTTGCAGGCGATGCGGTACATGTTCGCGGTCGGGCCGCCGAGGTCGGAGATCACGCCGGTAAAGCCCGGGACCTTGTCACGAATCTCTTCGATTTCGCGAATGATCGACTCGTGGGAACGGTTCTGGATGATCCGGCCTTCGTGCTCGGTAATCGAGCAGAACGTGCAGCCACCGAAGCAGCCACGCATGATGTTCACCGAGAAACGGATCATGTCGTAGGCCGGGATCTTCTCCTTGCCGTACGCCGGGTGCGGAATACGCGCGTAAGGCATGCCGAACACGTAGTCCATTTCTTCGGTGGTCATAGGAATCGGCGGCGGGTTGAACCAGACGTCGACTTCGCCATGCTTCTGTACCAGCGCACGGGCGTTGCCCGGGTTGGTTTCCAGGTGCAGCACGCGGTTGGCGTGGGCGTAGAGAACAGCGTCGCCACGGACTTTTTCCACCGAGGGCAGACGAATCACGGTTTTGTCGCGGGTCATCTTCGGGCTGGCCAGGATCTGCACGACCTTGGCTTCCTGCGGATCTTCAACCGGACCTTTTTCCTGCTCGATGGCGCAGGCCTGGGTGTCCTGGGTGTTGACGTACGGGTTGATGATCTTGTCGATCTTGCCCGGACGGTCGATGCGCGTGGAATCGACTTCGTACCAGTCTTTGGGCGTATCGCGACGAATGAACGCGGTGCCGCGCACATCGGTGATGTCTTCGATCTTGTGGCCGTAGGATAGACGCTGGGCGACTTCGACAATCGCACGCTCGGCGTTGCCGTAGAGCAGGATGTCGGCGCAGGCGTCGATCAGGATCGAGTTGCGGACCCGGTCCTGCCAGTAATCGTAATGAGCGATGCGGCGCAGGGAGGCTTCGATGCCGCCGAGCACGATTGGCACGTTTTTGTAGGCTTCCTTGCAGCGCTGGCTGTAGACCAGGCTCGCACGATCCGGACGCTTGCCGGCCAGGCCACCCGGGGTGTAGGCGTCGTCGGAACGGATTTTTTTGTCCGCTGTATAGCGGTTGATCATCGAGTCCATGTTGCCGGCCGCGACACCGAAGAACAGGTTCGGCTCGCCGAGCTTCATGAAGTCGTCTTTGGACTGCCAGTTCGGCTGGGCAATGATCCCGACGCGGAAACCCTGGGACTCCAGCAGCCGGCCGATGATCGCCATGCCGAACGACGGGTGATCGACGTACGCATCACCGGTGACGATGATGATGTCGCAGGAATCCCAGCCAAGCTGATCCATCTCCTCCCTGCTCATGGGCAGGAATGGCGCTGGCCCGAAACATTCGGCCCAGTACTTCGGATAGTCAAATAACGGCTTGGCTGCTTGCATGTCGATAACCGGTGTTGGCTTTCATTGAATTTCGCGGGCGCGGAATATAGCACATTTTTTGACCAATTCCGACGGCTATGGTCGGAAATTGCGGTAACCCTATCGCTGGCAAGCCAGCTCCCACAGGACCAATGCGATCCCTGTGGGAGTTGGCTTGCCAGCGATAGGGCCCATCAGGACGCTAAATTATTCGTCGTCGTCGAAGTTGTAGCTACCCGGTGCCAGGTTTTCGAATCGGGTGTACTTACCGATAAACGCCAAACGAATAAAGCCGATCGGCCCGTTCCGCTGCTTGCCGATGATGATTTCGGCAATGCCCTTGTGCTCGGTTTCCGGGTGATACACCTCGTCGCGGTAAACGAACATGATCACGTCGGCGTCCTGCTCGATCGCTCCGGATTCCCGCAAGTCGGAGTTCACCGGGCGCTTGTTCGGACGTTGTTCCAGGGAACGGTTCAACTGAGACAACGCCACCACCGGGCAATTGAATTCCTTGGCCAGGGCTTTCAGGGACCGGGAGATCTCGGAAATCTCGTTGGTCCGGTTGTCACCGCTGGAACCCGGGATCTGCATCAGTTGCAGGTAGTCGATCATGATCAGGCCGACTTCGCCGTGCTCACGCACCAGACGCCGGGTCCGCGCGCGCATTTCCGACGGGCTGATGCCGGCGGTATCGTCGATGAACAGCTTGCGGTCGTTGAGCAGGTTGACCGCCGAGGTCAGGCGCGGCCAGTCGTCGTCTTCAAGCTGACCGGAACGGACCTTGGTCTGATCGATACGGCCAAGGGACGAGAGCATACGCATGATCAGCGATTCGCCTGGCATCTCGAGCGAGTAAACCAGGACGGCCTTCTCACTGCGCAGCACGGCGTTTTCCACCAGGTTCATCGCAAAGGTAGTTTTACCCATCGATGGACGGCCGGCGACGATGATCAGGTCGGAAGGTTGCAGGCCGCTGGTCTTCTCGTCGAGGTCCGTGTAACCGGTGGACAGGCCGGTAATGGCGTTATCCGTGTTGAACAAGGTGTCGATACGGTCGATGGCCTTGGTCAGCAGGTCGTTGACGCCCACCGGGCCGCCGGTTTTCGGCCGGGCCTCGGCGATCTGGAAGATCTGGCGTTCAGCTTCGTCAAGAATCTCGGCGGCCGTGCGGCCCTCAGGATTGAACGCGCTGTCGGCAATTTCGGTGCTGATGCCAATCAATTGTCGTAACGTCGCCCGCTCACGAACGATCTGCGCATAGGCCTTGATGTTGGCGACCGATGGCGTGTTTTTCGCCAGCTCACCGAGGTAACCGAGGCCGCCGACTTGCGAGGTCTGACCTTCCTTGTCCAGTTGCTCGGACAGGGTCACGACGTCGATCGGCATGTTCTGATCGGCCAGCTTGGCGATCGCTCGGAAAATCAGGCGGTGGTCATGTCGATAAAAATCGCCGTCGGAGACTTGATCGAGCACGCGCTCCCAGGCGTTGTTGTCCAGCATCAGTCCACCGAGCACAGCCTGTTCGGCTTCGATGGAATGCGGCGGCACCTTCAGCGCGGCGGTTTGCAGATCGTATTGCTCAGGAGCGGAAATTTCGTTCATGGCCACTTGGAATCAGATGTAAAAACGGGGATGCCAGAAAGACAAAGGGCACGACCTGTAAACAGGATCGTGCCCGATGTTACCGGCAAGCACCCGAGGGTGCCAGCCGACAAGTGCTGCTTAAGCTGCTACCACGACAACGCGTACGGTGGCTTCAACTTCAGCGTGCAGGTGCACGGCTACGTCGAATTCGCCTACGTTGCGGATGGTGCCGTTCGGCAGACGAACTTCGCTCTTCTGCACTTCAACGCCGGAGGCGGTCAGTGCGTCAGCGATGTCGTGAGTACCGATCGAACCGAACAGCTTGCCTTCGTCGCCAGCGGTGGCAGTGATGGTCACTTCCAGCTCGGCCAGTTGGGCAGCGCGGCTTTCAGCCGACGACTTACGATCTGCTGCTGCTTTTTCCAGCTCAGCACGACGCTCTTCGAACGCAGCCAGGTTGGCTGGGGTCGCAGCGGTAGCTTTGCCGTAAGGCAGCAGGTAGTTACGACCGTAACCAGCCTTAACGTTCACTTTGTCACCCAGGTTGCCCAGGTTGGTGACTTTTTCCAGAAGGATCAGTTGCATGTGAAAATCCTCTTAACTTTTAACCTTCACCGTTCGCGTTATCGGCATCTTTCGGTGCCGAACGACCGCGAAAATCAATCAGGCTGTCGACGATGGCCAAGACCACCAGCAACGGATAGATCAGCTGCATGAACAGCAACAGCGTGACGTACATCCCCACCAGCCAGAATCTGGCCAGTCGCTTTTGCGCCACCAGCCCGTGAATCAGGGCCAGCCCGGCGAACACCAGCGGTACACTGCACAACGGCGTCAACATGGCCATCTGCGAACCGAGATTCGGCCCCAGAAGCATGCACGCCAGCAGTACCATCGCCGGCAACAGCGGGAAGCGGATGGCGCGAAACTCGCGACCAAAACCACCCGGGTTGTACAACAACGCCTGCCAGTAGCGCCCGAGAAGCAGGCTCAGCAAGCTGACGATTTGCAACAAAGCCGCAATCAGGCCGGTCAGGACGGGTGCAATCAGGGACGCGAAACGCGCTTGTTCGTCTACCGACAGCTTCTGGTAGACATCACCGAGTAGCGACGGCATGACTTTTATCAAAGCCTGCGCCAGCATCTCGATCTGGGGACCAAAAGCTGTCCCCAACACCACTGAAAACACCACTCCCATCGCTATGCTGACCAGCAGCACGCGGTTCCAGGACTCGCTTGCGCGCAAAACCAACGCAAGGCTCGCCGACCCCAGCAGCACCAGAAGTGCCCGTGGGTCGTCGGAGTAAAGCCACCAGAGCAATGCCGGCAGCAGTCCCAGAGCAAGAACGCCCAGGGCGTCCTTCAATCCGCGCCGCAGGAGCACAAGGCATCCGGCGGCAGCACCCAACCAATACAACAACGGCAATGCCGCACATCCAGCCACTACCAGAGTGGCCTGCACGCGGCCCCGCATGATGAACTCAGCTAAGGCACGCATACATTCAATCCTTTGCTACGTGTCGACTGCCCGGTCTCAGCGGCCGTGGCTGTCGGTGTAGGCCAGCAGGGCCAGGAAGCGGGCGCGCTTGATAGCGGTGGCCAGCTGACGCTGATAACGAGCTTTGGTACCGGTGATGCGGCTTGGAACAATTTTGCCGGTCTCGGATACGTAGGCTTTCAGAGTGTTGAGATCTTTGTAATCGATCTCTTTCACGTCTTCAGCGGTGAAGCGGCAGAATTTACGACGACGGAAGAAACGTGCCATTTGATAGGCTCCTTAAAAGGTCCGTGGATTACTCGTCAGCGTTATCGCTGTTGTCGCTGTCATCACTATCAGCGCTTTCAGCGCCTTCGTGCTCAGGACGGTCGCGACGCTCACGGCGCTCACTGCGGTTTTCTTCAGCCTTGAGCATCTCGGATTGGCCGGTAACGGCTTCTTCGCGACGGATGACCAGGTTACGGATCACTGCATCGTTGTAGCGGAAGTTGTCTTCCAGCTCGGCCAGGGCCTTGCCAGTGCACTCAACGTTCAGCATCACGTAGTGAGCCTTGTGAACATTGTTGATTGCGTAGGCCAGTTGACGACGGCCCCAATCTTCCAGACGGTGGATTTTGCCGCCGTCTTCTTCGATCAGCTTGGTGTAACGCTCAACCATGCCGCCGACTTGCTCGCTTTGATCCGGGTGGACCAAAAAGATGATTTCGTAATGACGCATGAATGCTCCTTACGGGTTGTAGCCTGCCGCTCAAAAGCGGTCAGACAAGGAGTGAATGACACTTATGGACTTGAGGACGCTAGACACGTGGGTGCCTGCCATCACAGCAAGGGGCGCAATTGTAGAGAAGGGGCGAAGGAGGCGCAAGGTAATTGGTGATTATTTGAACAACCACCATATGCCGGACACCTGTAGGAGCTGCCGAAGGCTGCGATCTTTTGACTTTGATTTTTCAAGATCAAAAGATCGCAACCTGCGGCAGCTCCTACAGAGGGACCGCGTGGATCAGGATTTCTTGGCAGCAGCCTTGGCTTTGGCACCACGCTGACGCTGCGCTTCGAACAGGCAAACGCCAGTCGCCACCGAAACGTTGAGACTGCTGACGCTACCCGCCATCGGCAGGTTCACCAGATAGTCGCAGTGTTCGCGGGTCAGGCGACGCATGCCCTTGCCTTCAGCGCCCATGATCAGAATGGTCGGGCCGGTGAGGTCCTGGTC
Organism: Pseudomonas azerbaijanoccidentalis; assembly: GCF_019145495.1. Classification (GTDB taxonomy): domain Bacteria; phylum Pseudomonadota; class Gammaproteobacteria; order Pseudomonadales; family Pseudomonadaceae; genus Aquipseudomonas; species Aquipseudomonas azerbaijanoccidentalis. Next base: position 171,733 of record NZ_JAHSTU010000006.1, read on the forward strand.
ATAAATGCTGACCTCAGCCTCCCCCGCCGTACCGACAACCCACAACCCGCGCTGCTGGAGTTTCTCCAGCGTGCGCGCCAGGTTGGTCACGGCGACCAGCGGAATCACTTCCGCGGCACCACAAGCAACTTTTCGAACAACCGGCGTCAGTGTCGCCGACTTGTCTTTGGGCACGATCACCGCCAGCGCACCTGCCGCATCGGCAGAACGCAGGCAGGCGCCCAGGTTGTGCGGATCAGTCACACCGTCGAGCACCAGCAACAGCGGCGCACCTTCCGTGCGATCGAGCAGTTCGTCGAGCATCGCTTCGCCCCAGACCTGGCTCGGGCTCACTTCAGCGACTACGCCCTGGTGCACACCCTCAACCCAGGCGTCCATTTCACGGCGCTCGGCCTGACCCACCTGGACACGGTTTTCATTGGCCAGTTCGATCAGTGTCTGCACGCGCGGGTCACCGCGACCCTCAGCCAGCCAGATCTGCTTGACGCGTTTCGGGTGGTGACGCAGCAACGCTTCTACAGCATGTACGCCGTAGATCTTTTCCAACTGACTCATGGCTTGGCCTTAGGTTTACGCGCCCCGCCACTTTTGGCTGGGGCCGAGCCCGCTTTTGGCGGGCCTTTACGATGTTTGCTCGGTTTGGCCGGCTTGCCGCCGACGTCCTTTTCAGGCGTCGACCGTCCGGTCTTTCCCCCAGACGCCGCTTTACCGCCGCTTTTCGCACCGGCCAGCAACGCCTGTTTCATTTCACGACTTTTACGCACTTCGGCGTTCTTCGCCGCAGCATCGCTCGGACGATAGGCCTCGACAGCCTTTTCCTTGGCAGGACGACGACCGGTTTTGGCCGGTGCTGGTTCTGCGGCGGTTTTTGCAGACGACGCTGCAGGCGCTGCGGTTTCGGTGCCACGCTTCTTGCGACCGATTGGCGCGCTGATGGTCTTTTCGGCCATCTCGAAGTCAATCTTGCGCTCGTCGAGGTCGACGCGCATGACCCGCACTTCCACAGTATCGCCCAGGCGGAAGCTGCGACCGGTACGCTCACCGGCCAAGCGGTGATGCACAGGATCGAAGTGGTAATAATCGCCTGGCAGCGCGGTGACGTGCACCAGGCCTTCGACGTAGATGTCGGTCAGCTCGACGAACAGACCAAAACCGGTCACCGCGGTGATTACGCCTGGGAACGACTCGCCCACGCGGTCTTTCATAAACTCGCACTTGAGCCAGTTCACGACGTCGCGGGTGGCTTCATCGGCGCGACGCTCGCTCATCGAGCACTGCTCGCCGAGCTGCTCCAGCGCGGCTTCGTCGTACGGATAAATGCGCGCCTTCGGAATGGTCATCGCACCGGCACGGCGAACGTGCGGGGTGTCCTGTTTCGAATGGATCACGCTGCGAATCGCCCGGTGCGTGAGCAAGTCCGGGTAGCGGCGAATCGGCGAGGTGAAGTGGGTGTAAGCCTCATAATTCAGGCCGAAGTGGCCCTGGTTATCAGCGCTGTACACCGCCTGGCTCAACGAACGCAGCATCACGGTCTGGATCAGATGGAAATCCGGACGATCCTTGATACCCGCCAACAAGGCCTGGTAATCCTTCGGCGACGGGCCGTCCTTGCCTTTGTGCAGGGACAGGCCGAGCTCGCCGAGGAACGCGCGCAGTTTTTCCAGACGTTCTGGTGGCGGGCCATCGTGAACGCGATACAGCGCCGGGATTTCGTGCTTTTTCAGGAACTCGGCGGTGGCCACGTTGGCCGCCAGCATGCATTCCTCGATCAGCTTGTGCGCGTCATTACGAACGGTCGGACGGATTTCGGCGATTTTGCGCTCGGAACCGAAGATGATCCGGGTTTCCTGAGTTTCAAAATCGATCGCGCCACGCACATGACGGGCCGCCAGCAACACTTTGTACAGCGAGTAGAGCTGCTTGAGGTGCGGCACCACGTCGGTGTATTCGCCACGCAGCTTGCGTGCTTCGGTGGCTTTCGGCGTTTCCAGCATCGCGCTGACCTTGTTGTAGGTCAGACGGGCGTGGGAGTGGATCACCGCTTCGTAGAAGCAGTAGTCGGTCATCTCGCCGGATTTGGAGATGGTCATCTCGCAAACCATGGCCAGACGATCGACTTGCGGGTTCAGCGAGCACAGGCCGTTGGACAGCTGTTCCGGCAGCATCGGGATCACGCGCTCGGGGAAGTACACCGAGTTGCCGCGAACCTGAGCTTCGGCATCGAGTGCCGAACCGAGTTTCACGTAGCTGGATACGTCGGCAATTGCCACGTACAACTTCCAGCCACCGGAGAACAGGCGCAATTTGCCCGGACGGGCTTCGCAGTAGACCGCATCGTCGAAGTCGCGGGCATCTTCACCGTCGATGGTAACGAACGGCAGATGGCGCAGGTCGATACGCTTCTCTTTGTCTTTCTCTTCGACTTCCGGCTTGAGCTTGCCGGCTTCCTTGAGCACGGCGTCCGGCCAGACGTGAGGAATGTCGTAGGTGCGCAGCGCAACATCGATTTCCATGCCCGGCGCCATGTAGTTGCCCACGACTTCGACCACGTCGCCTTGCGGCTGGAAGCGCGGCGTCGGCCAGTGGGTGATCTTCACTTCGACGAACTGACCGATCTGCGCATTGGCGTTACGGCCCGGCGTGACCAACACTTCTTGCTGGATCTTCGGGTTGTCGGCAACGACAAAACCGATGCCGCCTTCTTCGAAGTAGCGACCGACGATGGTTTCGTGAGCGCGAGACACCACTTCGACGATCATGCCTTCGCGGCGACCACGACGGTCCAGGCCGGAAACCCGCGCCAGGGCACGGTCACCGTCGAACACCAGACGCATTTGCGCCGGGCTCATGAACAGGTCGTCACTGCCGTCGTCCGGCACCAGGAAGCCGAAGCCGTCACGGTGGCCGCTGATGCGGCCGAGGATCAGGTCGAGCTTGTCCACCGGCGCATACGTACCGCGACGGGTATAGATGAGTTGAGCATCGCGCTCCATGGCGCGCAGACGGCGGCGCAGGGCTTCGATCTGGTCTTCTGTGGTCAGACCAAACTCTTCGACCAGTTGCTCGCGGTTAGCAGGCGAACCCCGATCAGCAAGATGCTGAAGGATCAGTTCGCGGCTAGGAATGGGGTTTTCATATTTTTCCGCTTCACGAGCGGCCTCGGGATCGAGGGACTGCCAATCGGCCATTAGAGAGTTTTCACCTTGTCTATATACGGGTTAGTTTGGCATAGGCGTAATGAAACGGGAAATTTCAGGCTAAGACGACCCTTCTTGAGCCCTGTATCGACACCTCAAAGCTGTTTTGTAGACCGCTGGCGAAATTTACGAGGTTTTTTTGAGCCTGGGGGTTTACAGTTAAAAAGACGCTCCGTATAGTGCGCGCCATCGACGACGGAGACGTTGCCGATATTGCCCAGATGGTGAAATTGGTAGACACGCCAGCTTCAGGTGCTGGTGACCGCAAGGTCGTGGAAGTTCGAGTCTTCTTCTGGGCACCAATTTCGAGCTTGAGATTAGTTCAATTTCAAGGCTCACACAAAACCCGCGAAAGCGGGTTTTTTGCATTCCGGGTTTCTGATTTATTAAATTTAAATCAGGGGTTTACAGATCAAAATGCTCTCCGTATAGTGCGCCACATCAACAGCGGCAACGCTGAAGATGATTGCCCAGATGGTGAAATTGGTAGACACGCCAGCTTCAGGTGCTGGTGACCTTACGGTCGTGGAAGTTCGAGTCTTCTTCTGGGCACCAATTCAAATCCAAGGTTACGACCCTGGATTTCACAAAAACCCGCGAAAGCGGGTTTTTGCGTTTCTGGCCTAAAAACCTCCCCCCGCAGGACCTGTAGGAGCTGCCGAGAGAAACGAGGCTGCGATCTTTTGATTTTCAAGATCAAGCCAAAAGATCGCAGCCTTCGGCAGCTCCTACAATGAGCCAACCTCGCCTTTCAATGCGCATTTGAGAAACAATATCGTTTATCATTGTTGCAAGTTTTTGCAATGCGACAGTGAGGAACCCTGCGAATGATGTTTCGAAATACCCTGCGCCGCGGCCTGACCATCACCCTTCTCGGCCTGACACTCGCCACTCCCCTCGCCCAAGCCGCCGACCCGGTTGCCCTGACCCTCTACAACGGTCAACACAAAGAAGTGGGCGACGCGGTTGCCAAAGCCTTCGAAGCCAAGACCGGCATTCACGTCAATGTACGCAAAGGCAGCAGCAATCAGCTCGCCAGCCAAGTGGTGGAAGAAGGCGATCGCTCCCCCGCCGATGTGATCTACACCGAAGAATCCCCTCCGCTGAACAAACTCGGCGAGCAAGGCCTGCTGGCCAAAGCTGACGACGCAACACTGGCGGTGCTGCCCAAGGAATACGTGGCCGGCAATGGCACCTGGATCGGTGTGACCGCCCGGGTCCGCGTGGTGGCGTTCAACCCCAAGCTGATCGATGAAAAAGACCTGCCGAAATCGGTGATGGAGTTTTCCGATCCGAAATGGCAAGGCAAGGTCGGCTTCGTGCCCACCAGCGGCGCCTTCCAGGAGCAAGCGGTCGCGATCATCAAGGTGCACGGCTTGGACGCCGCCGAAGAGTGGCTGACTGGTCTGCGGGCATTCGGCAAGACTTACAGCAATAACATGGTCGCGCTCAAAGCCGTGGAAAACGGCGAAGTGGCTACCGTTTTGGTGAACAACTACTACTGGTTCGCCTTGCAACGGGAAAAAGGCCAGCTCGATTCGAAGCTGCACTACTTCACCGGCGGCGACGTCGGCGGGCTGATCACCGTGTCCAGCGCCGCCGTCCTGAAATCCAGCAAACATCCAAAAGAAGCCCAGCAATTGCTCGCCTACATGGCCAGCGAAGAAGGTCAGCGCGTGATCACCCAGACCACCGCCGAATACCCACTGCACAAAGGCATGGAATCGGATCGTGGGCTCAAGCCTTTCAGCGAGCTGGAAGCGCCGAAAGTCACCCCGGCTGACCTGGGCAATGCTGAAGAAGCCCTGGATCTGGAACGCGAGGTTGGCCTGAACTGATGAGCGCGTCGTTATCCGCCCTCGCCACCAAGAGCATGTACGTGCCACGGCGCAAGCGACCATCGATCTGGTTGCTGCTGCCGGTGTTGCTGCTGGTTGTGCTCAGCTTGCTACCGCTGGCCTATGTCGGGCTCAAGGCCTGGCAGGCAGGCTGGGCCGAGGCGCTGCACTTGCTGTGGCGCCCTTACGTGTTTGGCCTATTGCGCAACACTCTGGCGCTGATGGTCGGCGTGACGCTGGCGTGCGGCGTGATTGGCCTGTCACTGGCCTGGTTGCTTGAACGCAGTAATTTGCCGGGACGACGGCTATGGGGCGTGATTCTATGCCTGCCGTTCGCCGTGCCCGCATTTGTCAGCAGCTTTACCTGGGTTTCCCTGAGCGCTCATTTCGAAGGGCTCGGCGGGGCCATTCTGGTGATGACGCTTTCCAAGTACCCATTGATTTTTCTTCCGGTGGCGGCAACCCTGCGCAATCTCGACCCATCCCTGGAAGAGTCCGCGCGCACCCTGGGGCAAAATCGTTGGGGCGTATTCTTCAAGATCACCCTGCCCCTGCTCTGGCCCTCACTGCTCGCCGGCTCATTGCTGATTGCATTGCACATGCTGGTGGAGTTTGGTGCGCTGTCGATCATAGGCCTGCAAACCTTTACCACCGCAATCTATCAACAGTTCGAACTGGAGTTCAGCAACGCCAACGCCGCAATGCTTTCGGCGGTGCTGTTGGTGCTATGCCTGATACTGCTGTGGCTGGAACTGCGGGTTCGTGGCAAAGGCCGACATGTGCGCACCGGACAGGGCGCAGCAAGGCGAGCGGAGCAGGTTCGTCTGGGACCATGGGCGCTGGCGGGGCAGCTTTACTGCCTGCTGCTGGCAATCATTGGCAGCGGCGTTCCCCTGGGCATGCTTGCGTACTGGCTGGCAGTAGGTTCTTCGGCGGCATTCCCGGTGGCCGCCATCGGTGAAGCGCTGTTTTCATCTCTGGCGCTGTCTGTTGGCGGCGCCGCGTTGTGCCTGGTGCTGGCGGTGCCAGTAGGCCTGTTGGTAGTACGCTACAAAGGCCAACTGGCGATCTGGGCGGAACGTTTGCCGTATCTGTTGCACGCGTTGCCTGGCCTGGTGATCGCACTGACGCTGGTGTATTTCGCCTTGCACTATGTGCCCGTGCTGTACCAGACCTCGGCGCTGCTGCTGATTGCATATGCGCTGTTGTTTTTGCCGCTGGCTCAGGCACCCATTCGCACAGCATTGAACAAGGCTGCGCCGCAACTGGAAGAAGCCGCGCGAACGCTGGGGGCCTCGTCGTTCACCGCGTTTTGCCGGATAACCCTGCCGATCATTTTCCCGGCATTGGGTGCGGCGTTTGCGCTGGTATTCCTGGATGCGATGAAGGAGCTGACGGCAACGTTGCTCCTAAGCCCCACGGGGCTCAACACATTGGCAACGGAAGTGTGGGCGCATACCGCTAATGTGGAATTTGCGGCGGCGGCGCCTTATGCGGCGTTGTTGATACTCGTGTCGGGGTTACCGGTCTATCTGCTGACGACCCGGATGTATTTGAGACACTGACAAAGCAAAAGATCGCAGCTTTCGACAGCGCCTACAGAGAAACACACATTCCCAGTAGGAGCTGTCGAAGGCTGCGATCTTTTGATCTTTTAAGCCCGGAACTGCCCCAAGCTAGCCTTCAACTGCGCGGCCAATCCATCCAGCACCTTGCCACTCGCCGTGGTTTCCACCACCGCCTGAGCCGCTTTCTCAGCCTGCGCATGAATTGTCTCGACCCGACCACGCACAGCCTGCGCACCTTTGGCCTGATGCGCTGCCGCCTGGGTCGCCAGACCGATCGCCGCATGCACCTGCTCGACCGATGCCTGCACCGACTGCTGCAACCGTGCGCTGTCGCGCAACACCAGCAAACCTTCATTGGCCTGACGCCCGGCCTGACCGATGGCCGCCACTGCCTCGCGCGCCCCCTGCTGCAATGCAACGATGTGCGCCTGAATATCGCCGGTGGAGCTCTGCGTCTTGCTTGCCAGCGCCCGCACCTCATCAGCCACCACGGCAAAGCCACGGCCGGTCTCGCCGGCCCGCGCCGCTTCAATGGCGGCGTTCAGTGCCAGCAGATTGGTTTGCTCGGCAATCCCGTGAATCACCGTCAACACCACTTCAATCTGCTCACTCTGCTGCGCCAGTCGCTCGATCACCTGCGCTCCCGTATTGACCTGGCCAGCCAACTCTTCGATCAGGCTGCCGACTTTCGCCGACGTGCGAGTGTTTTCGTCGGTCGCCTGACGAATATCCACCACCTGCTTCAATGCCGCCTGCATGGCATGGCTTTCAGACTGGGCTTCGTCGGCCATTTGCGACAAGGCGCGCAGACTTTCAGCCACTTCATCGCGCTGCATGCCCGCCGCCGCGTCGGCTCCGGCGTTGCGCAAGGTCATGGCGCCGATTTCGACACCGGTACGCTGCGCCACATCACCCGCTTCGCGCACGATCGGCTGCAACTTATCCACAAAGCGATTGACCGCCGAGGCCATGTCGCCGATTTCGTCCTTGCTGTTGATCTGCACGCGCTTGGTGAGATCACCCTCGCCCGCCGCCAGGTCATCCATGGCGACAATCAACATTTTCAGGCGATTGACCACTCGACGCCCCAGCACAACGGCCAGCAGCAGCAAAACACCACACCCCACCACCGCGAGACTCACGCCGATGCGCCAGCGCAAAGTGGACGCCGCTTCCTGCACGGTACTGGTGGTATTGGCCTTCATTTCCGATGCCGTGGACTGCGCGGACTGCAAACGCGAGCGCATGGCCGTCGCACTGTCAGCCGCAGCGCCTTTGAGGCTGTCGCCGACCAGTTGATCACTGCTGGCAATCAATGCCGAGAAGCGCTTGTCCAGCGCCGCCAGATCGGTTTCCACCGAGGCGGTCGAGACGCCCATCAGGACCTTGCCGATTTCTACGCCGTTCGGATTGATCGAAGCCTCGATGTAGAACACCGACGGATCGTTCTTCGCCGCATCCAGCACTTTGTCGAGCGCACGCTCGCCCTGCCCCTTTTCCAGCAGCGCCTTGTTGATCGGGTTTTCGCGGTTGAGGTAGCGCGTCAGGTGCTGGCCCGTGGCATCGTCATACACCACAAACAGCACGTTGGGATTGCGCTGGGCACGACGGGCGAATTCCGACAGCGTGGGAACGTCGTTGTCCCACATGGCACGGGGCGCGACGGAGGCCAGAAGTTGTGCCATGTCGCCGGCGGAATCCTTCAGGTCCTTTTCCAGCGTTGCGCGCAACTGCGCCTGCTCGTCCTTCAATCGCGAAGACAAACCCGCGGTGAGGCGCTGACGCGTACTGGTGGAGAGGTTGTCGAGGCTAGACGTGACTTCACGCCCCGCCTGCTCAAGCTCAGCGGACAGTTTTTGACTATCTGCTCCCAAGCGCACGCCCAGATCGGCTTCCAGCGCAGTCACCGTGCTCCGGGTAAGAGCAACAGCTACCAGCACCTGCACCAAAAGAGCGATACCAAGGGTAACGAACACAGGCCGCAACAAACGGCTTTGTAACAGTGAGAGAACGGCCGACACTTGAAATCCCTCTGCATGAGCGCCATTAAATTGATGGCACGCCGAAAGTGACGCTTTAAGCAAAGCTAATAGCAAAGGTCATGCCGTCCAACAGGCATAAACGACAAAGGCCCCTATTAAGGGGCCTTTGTGTTTTACATCAACAAGTTATCAAGCGAACGGATGGCGCAGAACGATGGTTTCGTTGCGATCCGGGCCCGTCGAAATAATGTCGATCGGCGCACCGATCAGCTCTTCGACGCGTTTGATGTAAGCACGGGCGTTAGCTGGCAGCTCTTCCAGGGTTTTGGCACCCACGGTCGACTCGGTCCAGCCCGGCACTTCTTCGTACACAGGCTGCAGGCCTACGTAGCTGTCTGCATCAGTCGGGGCAACCGCATTACCTTGTGCGTCTTTGTAGCCAACGCAGATATTGATGGTTTCCAGACCGTCGAGTACGTCCAGCTTGGTCAGGCAGATGCCCGAGATGCTGTTCACATCGATAGCGCGACGCAGGATAACGGCGTCGAACCAACCACAACGACGGGCACGGCCGGTCGTCGCGCCGAACTCGTGACCTTGCTTGGCCAGGTGTGCGCCGACTTCGTCGAACAGCTCAGTCGGGAACGGACCCGAACCTACGCGCGTGGTGTAAGCCTTGGTGATGCCCAGGATGTAGTCCAGGAACATCGGGCCAACGCCCGAACCGGTAGCAACGCCGCCAGCGGTGGTGTTCGAGCTGGTCACGTACGGATAGGTACCGTGGTCGATGTCCAGCAGGGAACCTTGGGCGCCTTCGAACATGATGTCTTTGCCAGCACGACGCAGGTCGTGCAGCTCGGCCGTGACGTCCAGCATCAGCGGCTTGAGCAGCTCAGCGTATTCTTTGCACTCGGCCAGGGTCTTGTCGAACTCGATGGCGGGCTCTTTGTAGTAACCCACCAGCATGAAGTTGTGGTAATCCACCAGTTCACGCAGCTTGTCTTCAAAGCGCGGCATGTTGAGCAGGTCGCCCACACGCAGGCCACGACGTGCAACCTTGTCTTCGTAAGCCGGGCCGATGCCGCGACCGGTAGTACCGATCTTCAGCTCGCCACGGGCCTTTTCACGAGCCTGGTCCAGCGCAACGTGGAAGGACAGGATCAGCGGGCAGGACGGGCTGATACGCAGGCGCTCGCGCACCGGTACGCCTTTCTCTTCCAGCTTGGTGATCTCGCGCAGCAGGGCGTCAGGTGCAACCACCACGCCGTTACCGATCAGGCACTGCACGCCTTCGCGCAGCACGCCCGACGGGATCAGGTGCAAGACAGTTTTTTCGCCATCGATCACCAGAGTGTGACCAGCGTTGTGGCCACCCTGGTAGCGCACTACGGCGGCAGCATGTTCGGTCAGCAGATCAACGATCTTGCCTTTGCCCTCATCACCCCATTGGGTGCCCAGGACTACGACATTCTTACCCATAACACTTGTCCTCATTCGCGCAAACTTGGTGCCGGCGGCGGCCGGCAGGAAAACTCAAGAAGCCAGTGGCGATACTTGCCAAAGCCCGTTCTGCTGAATCAATTGCCGGTCGCAGTCCGCTTCACGGGCGGCGGCCAAAGGTTGTCCAGGCAACGCCTGAACGACACGCTGACCCTCACTGCGCAACTGGCAAACCTGCTGCCAGAGTGCCGCATCCGTACTGTCAGGCATCCAGATACCGCCAGACGGTAGCTCGATCTCAGCACGCCCCAGGGTCACCAGGGTTTTCAAATCGGTGGAGAAGCCGGTTGCCGGGCGAGCACGACCGAAGTCGGCGCCGATGTCGTCGTAACGACCGCCCTGGGCAATGGACTGGCCAACACCCGGTACGAACACTGCGAACACCACACCCGTGTGGTAGTGGTAACCGCGCAACTCGCCCAGGTCGAAATACAGCGGCAGCTCCGGGAAACGCACGGACAAGCGCTCGGCAATTGCCAGCAAGTCATCCAGCGCAGCCAGAACCGGGGCCGGCGCCTTGGCCAGACGCTCGCGGGCTGCTGCCAGCACTTCACGGCCGCCGCATAGGTCGACCAACGCTCGCAGCATGCCCGACAGATCGGCAGGCAGGCCTTCGGTCAAGGTAATGACCTCGTCGATGGCCTTGCGTTGCAGGGCATCGAACAACTGCTGTTCAACTTCGCCGGACAAACCGGCAGCGCGGGCCAGGCCGCGGTAGATGCCAACATGCCCCAGGTCCATGTGCACATCTGGCACATCGGCCAGTTGCAGCATGGCCAGCATCAGGCTGATGACCTCAACGTCGCTGCTCGGGCTGGCGTCGCCGTACAACTCGGCACCCAACTGGATCGGGCTGCGCGAGGACGACAAGGCGCGTGGCTGAGCATGCAGCACGCTGCCGGCATAGCACAGGCGGCTTGGGCCTTCACGACGCAGGGTGTGCGCATCGATGCGCGCCACTTGCGGTGTGATGTCAGCACGGAAACCCATCTGCCGGCCCGATTGCGGGTCGATGACCTTGAAGGTACGCAGATCCAGGTCCTGGCCCGCGCCGGTCAGCAGGGATTCCAGGTACTCGATATGGGGAGTCACGACAAATTCGTAACCCCAGCTCTGGAACAGATCCAACACCTGGCGACGCGCTACTTCTATGCGCGCCGCTTCCGGTGGCAGTACTTCTTCGATGCCATCTGGCAGCAGCCAGCGGTCTACCGTTGCCATTACGCCAATCCCCTATGATCCGGGCAGCCAGCCTTGAGGCGAGCCTTGAGTGAAGCAGAAAATGATCGACCCAGCGCAAACCACGCGCATGAGCGACGTGGCGAAAAGCCTGAAACGGGCTTCGCCGACCACTTTCCTCGTAAAACCTTTCGAGCCATAGCGCTCGGGCACCTGCACAAAACAGCAATCAAACATGCAGACGCAAAAAAGCCGGGAATTTCCCGGCTGCCGCATCATACACACGTTTTCCCAAAGGATCACCCCGCCAGAGGTTTTAGCCGCCCGGCGGAGGATGATTCAGGTCAACGCCGTATCAAGGCTTGGCTTTTTCCAGGTAGTGGAAGAAGTCACTGCTTGGGTCCAGAACCATGACGTCGGATTTGTTCGCAAAGCTTTCACGGTAGGCACGCAGGCTACGGTAGAACGCGTAGAACTCCTGATCCTGACCGTAGGCCTTGGAGTAGATCGCAGCGGCCTGGGCGTCGCCGTCACCGCGAATCTCTTCAGATTCACGATAGGCTTCAGCCAACAGTACGCGGCGCTGACGATCGGCATCGGCACGAATACCTTCAGCCAGCTCGTTACCCTTGGCGCGGTGCTCGCGAGCTTCACGCTCACGCTCGGTGCTCATACGTTCGAACACACTGCGGTTTACTTCTTTCGGCAGGTCGATGGTCTTGACCCGAACATCGACAACTTCGATGCCCAGCTCCTTTTCCGCCATCTTGTTCAGCGAAGCCGTGATATCCGCCATCAGCGCATCACGTTCACCCGACACGACTTCGTGCAAGGTGCGCTTACCGAACTGGTCACGCAGACCCGACTCCAGACGACGGGACAGACGCTCGTCGGCGATTTGCTTGAGACCGGAAGTCGCGGTGTAGAAACGCTCGGCGTCCTTCACACGCCACTTGGCGTAGGCATCGACCATCACGGCTTTCTTTTCCAGCGTCAGGAAGCGCTGTGTCGGTGCGTCGAGCGTCATCAGGCGTGCGTCGAATTTACGCACCTGGTTAACGTAAGGCACTTTCACATGCAGGCCTGGCTGAACATCGGTCTGAACCACGCGACCGAACTGCAGCAACACCGCACGCTCGGTCTGAGCCACGATGTAGAAGCAGTTCCAGGCAGCGATCGCCACGACGACGCCGACAATAAGGGCGATCAGCGATTTATTGCTCATCAGCGACTCTCCCTGGTACGTGCTTGCTGTTGCTGCAGATCAGCTGCCGCACGCGCATTCGCTTCATTGCTGCTGGCTGCTGCGCCGGTCACCGGAGTGCTGGTGCTGCGGCCACTTTCGACCATCTTGTCCAGAGGCAGGTACAGCAGGTTGCTCTGGCCATTCTTGTTGCCGGTCACGAGAACCTTGCTGGTGTTGCTGAAGACTTCCTGCATGGTGTCCAGGTACAGACGCTGGCGGGTGACTTCAGGTGCCTTGCGGTACTCGGCGACCAGTTTGGTGAAGCGATCACCCTCACCCTTGGCGCGCGAGACGGTTTCGTCACGGTAGCCATTGGCATCTTCGAGAATGCGCTGGGCCTGACCACGGGCTTCCGGCACGACGCCGTTGGCGTAGGTTTCAGCCTGGTTACGCGAACGCTGTTCGTCTTCACGGGCGCGGATCACGTCATCGAAGGCTTCCTGGACTTCACGCGGTGCCGCTGCGCTCTGTACGTTGACCTGAGTGACGGTGATGCCGGTGCGATACGTATCCATGAAGCGTTGCAGGCGCTCCTTGATTTCGCTGGCCATCAATTCACGACCTTCGGTCAGCACCTGGTCCATGGCGGTGGAACCCACCACATGGCGCAATGCGCTGTCGGTCGCGTGCTGCAGGCTGATTTCCGGCTGATCGACGCTCAGCACGAAGTCCTGCAGGTTGCTGATCTTGTACTGCACGGTCAGCGGCACTTCGACGATGTTCTCGTCTTCAGTCAGCATCTGGCCCTGCTTGGTGTACGCACGCTCACGCGTTACGTTTTCCATGTACTTTTTGTCGATCGGCGGGAAATAGATGTTCAGACCCGGGCCGACGGTTTCGTAGTACTTGCCGAAGCGCAGCACCACGGCTTGCTCCTGCTCGTCGACTACATAGACCGCGCTGTACAGCCATACGGCCGCCAACACGACGAGGCCGATGCCGAGCAGGCCGCCGAAGCCGCCACCCTTGCCCGAACCACCGCCATCATCACCACGTTTCTTACCACCACCGAACAACCCATTCAGGCTTTCCTGCAGCTTTCGGAAGGCCTCGTCGAGATCCGGTGGTCCCTTGCGGTCGCCGTTATTGCGACGCTTGCCACCCCAAGGATCCTGATTATTCGAGTTGCCACCCGGCTCATTCCAAGCCATAGCGCTCTCCATCTGATAAAGCAAAGACGCACCCACGGCGCGCCGACCAATGCTACAGAATGCCTGTCACCACGGCACAACCGCTTTCTCAGGCTTTTATTGCAAAGTGTGTTGCTCGATGAATTCCATCGGCTGCAATCCCTCGCGGCTTACCAGTCGATTCAACTCGACCCGGGGCAAACGAACGGCCAGCAAACTGATGCCTTCTTCGTCGTGTTCTTCTTTCTGCACCGCACCGAGTTCGAAAAACTGCGCACGCAGTCGAGCGAATCGTTGCGGCAAGCGCAAGGTACCGACGAACAAATCACTGCCCAGTAACTCGGCAATGGCTTGTTCAAGCAATTCCAGGCCACTGCCATCACGCGCCGACAACCAGACCCGTTGGGGCTTGCCGTTTTCGTCGCGCTGGATTTGTGGCTCAACGCCTTCAAGCAAATCGAGTTTGTTATAGACCTCGAGGATCGGCAAGTCCTGAGCACCAATCTCGCCCAGCACCACCATGACCTGCTCGATCTGCAGCATGCGATCCGGTTCGGCCGCATCGATCACGTGCAACAACAGGTCGGAGTTGCTCGACTCTTCGAGGGTAGACCGAAATGCCTCGACCAGCTTGTGAGGCAAGTGACGAATGAAGCCCACCGTGTCTGCCAGGACAATCGGCCCCAGGTCGTCTATGTCCAGACGACGCAGGGTCGGGTCCAGCGTGGCGAACAATTGGTCCGCGGCGTAGACGTCGGATTTCGTCACGTTGTTGAAGAGCGTCGATTTACCGGCGTTGGTGTAGCCCACCAAAGACACGGTAGGAATGTCCGCACGCGATCGGCCGCGACGCGACTGTTCGCGCTGGCTGCGCACTTTCTCCAGCCGCCCCTTGATCTGCCGCAGGCGAACCCGCAGCAAACGGCGGTCGGTTTCCAGCTGGGTTTCACCCGGGCCCCGCATACCGATACCGCCACCCTGACGCTCAAGGTGAGTCCAGCCACGAACCAGCCGGGTGCTCATGTGGTCAAGCTGGGCCAGTTCGACCTGGAGCTTGCCTTCATGCGTACGGGCGCGTTGGGCGAAAATATCGAGAATCAGACCGGTGCGGTCGATCACGCGACACTCGAAAACACGTTCGAGGTTACGTTCCTGACTGGGCGTGAGGATGTGATTGAAAATCACCAGATCGGCCTGTTCGGCCTTGACCAGGTCGCGCAGTTCCTCGACCTTGCCACTGCCAATCAGGGTCTTGGCGGTTGGCCGATGACGCGGCACGTTAAAAAACGCGACGGTCTCGGCACCCGCCGAGTTAGCCAATTCCTGAAACTCCTGCGGATCTTCGCGCGCCTCAGGGTCCTGTCCATCCAAGTGAACGAGGATGACTCGCTCACCACCACCGTGGCGCTCAAAGAACAAAGGAGACTCCTATCAGGCGTTACCTGGCTCAGCGTCACCTGCTTCGGATTCGGTTGCGCTAGGCAGACGAATTGGACGAACCGGTACCACTGTAGAGATAGCGTGTTTGTAAACCATTTGGCTGACGGTGTTTTTCAGCAGGATAACGAACTGGTCGAAAGACTCGATCGTGCCTTGCAGCTTGATACCGTTGACCAGGTAAATGGACACCCCAACTTTCTCTTTACGTAAAGTATTCAAGTAAGGGTCTTGTAGCGAATGCCCTTTTGACATGTGCCGCACTCCTTTAAGGATTCAATATAAAAAATAGGTAATCAGATGGCTTTGGCCGTCACACCCCCAAGGATAGACGGCAATTGCAAGGACTCAGCTCAATATGGAGATGGTCCCAAGGTATTTCAAGGCGCGCGGCAGATTGTCGCAATCCAGGCTGTCCAGCCAGTGTAAATCAGCCCAACTGCGCAGCCATGTGAACTGGCGTTTCGCCAACTGGCGCGTGGCAATGATTCCACGCTCCTGCATCTCGGCTGACGTCAGCTTGCCATCCAGGTAGTCCCAGACTTGGCGGTAGCCTACTGCACGTATAGACGGCAACCCGGCATGCAGGTCACTTCTCTTACGCAGGGCTACGACCTCGTCAATGAATCCCTGTTCCAACATTAAAGTGAATCTTTGTTTAATTCGCTCGTGCAATACCTGACGATTTGCCGGAGCAATGGCCAAGTTCGCGACAGTATAGGGCAATTGTTGCCGTCCCGAAGCGGCTGCTTCAGTACTTTGCGCAGATTGTTGCAAGCGAAGCGCAGTCATGCTTTGACCGCTGACGCGATAAACTTCCAGCGCTCGACTCAGACGCTGCGGATCGTTCGGATGAATTCGCGCTGCCGATACCGGGTCGATCACCGCCAATTGGTCATGCAGGGCTTGCCAGCCAAGGCGTGCAGCCTCTTCTTCGATTTGCGCACGAACCTCGGGATCGGCCGCCGGCATTTCTGCCAGGCCTTCAAGCAAAGCCTTGTAGTAGAGCATCGTGCCGCCTACCAACAGCGGAATTTTTCCCCGCGCGGTGATATCGGCCATGGCTTCGAGGGCGTCACGGCGAAAATCGGCTGCCGAATAGCTCTCGGCCGGGTCAAGAATATCGATCAAGCGATGCGGATGCTGCGCTAACAGTTCTTTGGACGGTTTGGCGGTGCCGATATCCATGCCACGGTAAACCAACGCCGAATCGACGCTGATCAGCTCGCAAGGCAGGACTTTGGTGAGTTCGATGGCCAGGTCGGTCTTGCCGGCGGCGGTCGGACCCATCAGGAAAATCGCAGGTGGGAGCTGGCTCATCAACGACCGCGCAAGAACAGTTTGTCCAGATCGTCCAGGCCCAGTTGGGTCCAGGTCGGTCGGCCATGGTTGCATTGACCGCTGCGCTCGGTGTTTTCCATGTCACGCAGCAGGCCGTTCATTTCCGGGATGGCCAGACGCCGGTTCGCTCGAACCGCGCCATGGCAGGCCATGGTCCCAAGCAGCTCGTTGATGTGCGCTTGAATTCGATCGCTGGTGCCGTACTCCATCAGGTCGGCCAGTACGTCAGCGACCAGGCGGTTGGCTTCGGCCTGTTTGAGCAGTGCCGGAATCTGCCGGATGGCCAGGGTTTCCGGGCCAAGGCGCTGCAATTCAAAGCCCAGGCGCTGGAACCACGCGACGTGTTCTTCAGCACAATCGGCTTCACGCTGGCTGACCGCCAGGGATTCCGGCACCAGTAGCGGTTGACCGCTCAGGCCTTCGCTGGCCATCGCAACCTTGAGGCGTTCGTACATGATTCGCTCGTGGGCCGCATGCATGTCCACCAGCACCAGGCCTTGGGCATTTTCCGAAAGAATGTAGATGCCCTTGAGCTGCGCCAGTGCGTAACCCAGCGGCGGGATATCGTCCTGCCCCGCTGGTAGCGCGACGGCATTGGCCTCAGGCAGCGGTGCGAAAAACTCGCGGTAGGCCGCTTGCGCTTCAGCGACCGGCCCCCCCGATTGTGGGCGCGGCGTGTATTGATATTGGTAACCGGCACCCGCCCCTGAACCGGCGGGGGTATTGAATGCAGGCTGGGCCTGAGGCTGCTCCAGCAGCGCATTGGCTGCCAGGCGCATTTCGCCCTGAGGGCCGAACTCGCCCGCATCGAGGCCTGTGGGGCGAACGATAGCCGTCGCGACCGGTGCCGCCAGATGATCATCCGGCCGCACATCGCCCAAGGCGCGGTGCAAGGTGCCGTAAAGGAAATCGTGGACCATGCGCCCTTCACGAAAGCGCACTTCGTGCTTGGTCGGGTGCACGTTGACGTCGACGCCGGTCGGATCGACTTCGAAAAACAGCACAAACGTCGGATGCCGGCCATTGAACAGCACATCGCGATAGGCCTGGCGCACCGCGTGGGCCACCAGTTTGTCGCGCACGGCACGGCCATTCACGAAGAAATACTGCAAATCCGCCTGACTGCGGTTGAAGGTCGGCAAACCGACCCAGCCCCACAGGTGCAAGCCATTGCGCTCGATTTCAATCGGCAGTGCCTGCTCCAGAAACCCCGGACCGCAGATCGCCGCCACACGCCGGGCACGGGCCGCATCATCATGGGCCTCGTGCAAGCTGAGAATGGTTTTGCCGTTGTGACGCAAATGGAACGCCACGTCGAAACGCGCCAGAGCCAGGCGCCTGATCACTTCTTGCAGGTGATCGAATTCGGTTTTTTCGGTCTTGAGAAACTTGCGCCGCGCCGGCGTATTGAAAAACAGGTCACGCACTTCCACCGAAGTACCCACTGGGTGGGCTGCGGGCTGCACGCGAGGGGCCATGTCACGGCCTTCGGTTTCCACCTGCCAGGCTTGATCGGCATCACGGGTGCGGGAAGTCAGGGTCAGGCGTGCTACGGAGCTGATCGACGCCAGCGCCTCACCACGAAAGCCCAGGCTCATCACCTGTTCGAGGTCTTCGAGGTTGCGAATCTTGCTGGTGGCGTGACGGGCCAGGGCCAGCGGCAGGTCATCAGCGGAAATGCCGCTGCCGTCGTCGCGCACCCGCAGCAGCTTGACGCCGCCCTGCTCGACATCCACGTCGATGCGCTTGGCACCCGAGTCGAGGCTGTTTTCCAGCAGTTCCTTGATGACCGATGCCGGGCGTTCAACCACCTCACCGGCGGCAATCTGGTTCGCCAGCCGCGGGCTGAGCAGCTCGATACGCGCGCTATTGCTCACGACCTGATTCATTCTTTGGCCGCCAGATCATTGCCCGGAATGGTCAGGTGCTGACCGATCTTCAGCTCATCGCTCGACAGATTGTTGGCGCTGCGCACCGCGGCCGGCGACACCTGATAGCGAACGGCGATCATCGCCAGCGTCTCGCCCGGGCTTACCCGGTGATCACGTGGGCCTTGAGCGATTTTCCCGGAGTCACGCAGCCAGGCAATGTACGTACCCGGTGGCGGGTTTTGCTGGAAGAACTGGCGCACACCGCTGCTGATGGAACGCGCCAGCGCTTGCTGGTGGCTCGATGCAGCGAGTTTCGACGCTTCGTTGGCGTTGGAGATAAACCCGGTTTCCACCAGGATTGACGGAATGTCCGGCGACTTCAGCACCATGAACCCGGCCTGCTCGACGCGCTGTTTGTGCAGCGGCGTGACCCGGCCGATGTTGCTCAGGACTTTCTGCCCGACGTTCAGGCTGGACGTCAGGGAAGCCGTCATCGACAGATCGAGCAGAACGCCAGCGAGCATGCGGTCTTTGTCGTCGAGGCTGACGTTGCCGGCACCACCGATCAAGTCGGAACGGTTTTCGCTGTCGGCCAGCCAACGGGCGGTCTCCGACGTTGCGCCGCGATCAGACAGGGCGAACACCGAGGCACCGAACGCAGCGGCAGACGGCGCGGCGTCGGCGTGAATCGAGACGAACAGGTCGGCGCCCTTCTTGCGGGCGATTTCGGTACGCCCGCGCAATGGAATGAAATAGTCGCCAGTGCGGGTCAGTTCGGCGCGGAAACCTTTCATGCCGTTGACCTGGCGCTGGGTTTCGCGGGCGATTTGCAGCACCACGTCTTTCTCGCGCTGACCGCGCGAACCGGAAGCCCCCGGGTCTTCGCCACCGTGACCGGCGTCGATCACCACAATGATGTCGCGCTTGCCGGCCGGGGCTGGCGGCAACTTGATTGCAGGCTCTGTCGGCGTAACCGGGACGGCAGGCACAGTGGCGACCGACGGCGTCGGTGCTGGCGGCGGCGCGGCATCAGCCGGGTTATCGAACAGGTCGACCACCAGTCGATTGCCGTATTGGGCATTCGGCGCCAGGGAGAAGCTTTTCGGTGTGACCGCCTTTTTAAGGTCGATGACCACCCGTAGATCGGTCGGCGTGCGCTGAGCCGAGCGCATGGCGGTGATCGGCGTATTGGAAGTGTTGACGTTCAGCGGCGCACCCAGGCTCGCGCCATTGATGTCGATGACCAGACGATCGGGGGCCGACAGGGTAAAGACGCTGTGCTGCACCGGGCCTGTCAGGTCAAACACCAGCCGCGTGTTGTCCGGCGCCCGCCACAGGCGAACACTGTTGACCTTCGTCTCGGCCACAGCGTCGACGGTCACCGCCAAAAACAACATCCCTACGGCAGCAACCAACGCGCGAAAGCGCATACCTAACCCCATCATTTATTTGGATTCCAATGCCAAAGCGGCACACCAGGCTTCGCCGCGCGAACCCTGGGATAAAATTTTCAGCGAACGCCCGCTGTCTTGCGGGCTAATGGTAATGGTCAGGTCGGGCTTTGGCAAAAAGCCTGCACCTTTATCGGGCCATTCGATCAGGCACAGGGCGTCATCTTCGAAATAGTCGCGGATCCCGAGGAATTCCAGCTCTTCCGGGTCGACCAGCCGATACAAGTCAAAGTGAAAGGCGCGAATGTCGCCGATCTCGTAGGGCTCGACCAACGTGAAAGTCGGGCTTTTCACCGCCCCGACATGGCCAAGGCCACGGATGATGCCCCGCGACAGCGTGGTTTTACCCATGCCGAGATTGCCTTCCAGAAAAATCAAACCGTGCCCTTGAGTCGTTTGAGCGATACGTGCGCCAAACGCGGTCATCGCGTCTTCATCAGCCAGGTACAGGGTTACTTCAGACACGGTGCTTGCTCCTCCAACAACTGACGAATGGCTGGTATCAAATCACTGGCCGCCAGCCCACGGCCCGATTTTCCTTGTTGCTCACCGGCATTGGCGTGCAGCCAGACTGCCAGACAAGCGGCGTCGAACGTTGCCATGCCCTGGGCGAGCAATGCGCCGACCAACCCGGCCAGCACATCACCCAAACCGGCGGTGGCCATCGCCGGGTGGCCCTGATGACAGACCGCTAACCGTCCGTCAGGACTGGCGATCAAACTCCCGGCGCCTTTAAGCACAACGACAGCTGTATATTTTTTGCTCAACGCATGGGCCGCCCCAGGTCGGTCAGCCTGAACCTGCCCGGTGCTGATCCCCAACAATCGCGCCGCTTCGCCCGGATGCGGAGTGATCACGCAATTCTTCGGCAGAGCCACGCGATCCTCGGCCAGCATGTTCAGCGCATCGGCATCCCAGACTTGTGGCAACGGTGCGTTGGCCGCGGCGGACAACAGGCTGCGGCCCCAGGCAGCTTGACCGAGACCTGGCCCGACCACCAACACAGAAACTTTTTGAAGCAAACCCATCAGCTGATTGGCTGAGGACGTGCCCAGTACCATCGCTTCGGGGATCCGCGCCAGCGCGGCGAGTACATGCTCGCTGCGGGTCGCCACCGACACCATGCCGGCGCCGCTGCGCAAGGCACTTTGTGCACTCAACAGAATCGCGCCACCCAAACCGCGATCGCCGCCAATCAGCAGTACATGGCCAAACTTGCCTTTATGGGAAGCCGGTGCGCGGGCAGCCAGACTCGGAAGATTATTGGCGGTCAGGCGACGGCCAATGGCTGGCGCAGCGTCAAGCAACGGCGGATCGGCGTGCAGATCATTGAACACCAGCGCCCCCACCACGTCCGCCGCATCGCCCGTGAACAACCCCAGTTTCAAACCGATGAACGTCACCGTCAGGTCGGCCCGCACGGCACAGCCGAGAATATGGCCGGTATCGGCACACAGCCCTGACGGAATATCCACCGACACCACCGGCAGTTCGGCGGCATTGATTGCGTCGATAGCACTGCCATAAGGCTCGCGCGCTTCGCCGGTCAAACCCGTGCCCAGCAAGGCATCCAGCACGATGCCGCGCAACGGGGACTGCGCCGACCAGGTTTCGATGACGGCTTTTTCCGACACCGCTTGCGCATGTGCCAACGCTGCATCGCCCTGCAGACGCTGGGGCTCACCCACCGCCAGCACGCGCACTGACCATCCCGCGCGCTGGGCGAGCACCGCCACCAGATAACCGTCGCCGGCGTTATTGCCATGACCGGCCAGTACACTTAATTCGTTCGCTGTCGGCCACTGACGGACCATTGCCCGCCAGGTCGCCCGCGCCGCGCGCTGCATCAATTCGAAGCCCGGCGTGCCCGCTGCGATAAGGCTCGCGTCGAGTGCGCGCACCTGCGCGGCGCTGTACAGCGCGTCGGGTAATTCATCTTTAGTGTGCGGCATGCGTCTTCGGGCTCCGATGTCTGGCAGAATTATACGCACCTCAGCTCCGGTTTCTCTCGTCTCATGCCCGCTATTACCACAGACCTGCCCGCCCTCGCCCAATCCATCAAGGACTGGGGCCGCGAGCTGGGCTTTCAGCAAGTCGGCATCAGCGGCCTCGACCTGGCCGAGCATGAGCAGCACTTGGAGCGTTGGCTCGAAGCCGGCTACCACGGCGAAATGGACTACATGGGCGCCCACGGCAGTAAACGCTCGCACCCCGAAGAACTGGTGCCGGGCACCTTGCGCGTGGTTTCGCTGCGCATGGACTACCTGGCCGGCGACACGCACATGGCGAAAGTGCTGGCCCAACCGGAAAAAGCCTACGTCTCGCGTTATGCCCTGGGCCGTGATTACCACAAGCTGATCCGCAAACGCGTGCAACAACTGGCGGACAAGATTCAGGCCCAGATCGGCCCGTTCGGCTTTCGTGCCTTTGTCGACAGTGCGCCGGTGCTGGAAAAAGCCATCGCCGAACAGGCGGGTCTTGGATGGATCGGCAAAAACACCCTGGTCTTGAATCGCAAGGCCGGCAGTTATTTCTTTCTTGCCGAACTGTTCGTCGACTTGCCACTGCCCGTGGACCCGCCCCATGCCACCGAACACTGCGGTCGTTGCAGCGCCTGTCTCGATATCTGTCCGACCAATGCCTTCGTCGGCCCCTATGTGCTGGACGCCCGACGCTGCATTTCCTACCTGACCATCGAGCTCAAGGGCGCTATTCCCGAAGACCTGCGCCCGCTGATTGGCAACCGCGTGTTCGGTTGCGATGACTGCCAGATCGTTTGCCCATGGAACCGTTTTGCCCGCCCGTCCGACGAAGGCGATTTCAAACCGCGTCACAATCTGGACAACGCCGGGCTGGCCGATCTGTTCATGTGGGACGAGGACAAGTTCTTGAGCAGTACCGAAGGCTCGCCACTGCGCCGCACGGGTTATGAAAACTGGCTGCGTAACCTGGCGGTGGGCTTGGGCAATGCGCCTTCAACAATTCCAGTGCTGGAAGCGCTCAAGGCGCGACGCGACTATCCGTCGGAGCTCGTACGCGAGCACGTCGAATGGGCCCTGAAGCAACACGGCCTAACGTAGGAGCTGCCGAAGGCTGCGATCTTTTGATCTTGACTGTTTAAGATCAAAAGATCGCAGCCTTCGGCAGCTCCTACTTGACCGGGCGGCTTCAGGCTTCGTCGTTGTAGACGAACTTGGGCATTTCCCAGTGGAAACGGATCGCCAGCAAACGCAGGAGGAAGCCGCCGAACAGCGTGATCAAAATCGCCTGTTCACCCGGCAGATTCAGGTATAGACAGAGCATGTAGCACCATGCCGCCGCAAACGAGACGCTGGCGTACAGCTCACGACGGAAGATCAGCGGAATGTCGTTACAGAAGATGTCCCGCAGAATGCCGCCAAACACGCCCGTGATCACCCCGCTAACGGATGCGACCAACATGCCATGGCCCATTTCCAGAGCGGTCATGCAGCCAATCAGGGTGAATGCCACCAGCCCCACGGCGTCGAGCACCAGAAACAGCGAGCGCAGATGGCGCATCCAGCGCGCAGTGAACACGGTGAACATCGCTGCAACAGTTGTCAGGACCAGATATTCCGGGTGCTTGACCCACGTCAGCGGGTAGTGGCCGAGCAGCACGTCCCGCACCGAACCGCCACCCAGCGCCGTGACGCACGCGATCAGCACCACACCAAACCAGTCCATCCCGCGACGGCCGGCAGACAGGGCGCCGGTCATGGCTTCGGCGGTGATGGCGATCAGGTAGAGCATCAGCAACATGGTGGCGGTCCTTGCAAAAAGGCGCGCAGTCTACTCACTTTCACAATGACAACACATCCCATGTAGGAGCTGCCGCAGGCTGCGATCTTTTGATTTTGCTTTTGAAAGCAGATCAAAGGATCGCAGCCTGCGGCAGCTCCTACATTAGGAATGTGGGCCGTATCAGAACTTGATGAAATGCTGGCGGTAGTGCTGCAACTCGGCGATCGATTCGCGGATATCGTCCAGCGCCAGGTGGGTGCTGCCCTTCTTGAAGCTGTCGCGCACGTCCGGTGCCCATCGCGCGGCCAACTCTTTGAGCGTGGACACGTCGAGGTTGCGGTAATGGAAATAGCTTTCCAGGGATTTCATGTGCGTATAAAGGAAGCGACGGTCCTGGCAAATGCTGTTGCCACAGATCGGCGACTTGCCCTTCGGCACCCACTTCTCCAGGAACGCGATGGTCTCTGCTTCGGCTTCGGCCATGCTGATGCGGCTGTCGCGCACGCGCTGGGTCAGGCCCGAGTTGCCGTGGGTGCGGGTGTTCCACTCGTCCATGCGGGCGAGAACTTCGTCGCTGTGGTGGATAGCGATCACCGGGCCCTCGGCCAGGGTGTTCAGGTCACTGTCGGTGACGATGGTGGCCATTTCGATGATGACGTCGTTTTCCGGATCCAGACCGGTCATTTCCAGGTCGATCCAGATCAGGTTCTGCGAATTTTGCATGTGTCGGCTCCTAGGCAATGCTGCGCAGTTTAGCCTAGGCCGGTGGCCGGGCGTGCTAAACTCGCGGCCGTTTTACCTAATCGCTGCATTCTTGATACGGAACACCCATGGCCAAACGCCAACTCAATCGTCGTCAAAACTGGCGCATCGAAAAGATTCAGGGCGAGCGCGCTGCCCGCGCCGCCAAACGCGAGTCCTCGGCCGTCGAGGCACTTGAGGGTGGCGACCTGGGTCCGGAACAACACGGTCTGGTGATCGCGCACTTCGGTGTGCAGGTCGAAGTCGAGGCCCGCGATGGCGAGCTGGCCGGCCAGGTGTTCCGTTGCCACCTGCGCGCCAACCTGCCGGCGCTGGTGACCGGTGATCAGGTTGTCTGGCGTGCCGGCAACCAAGGCATCGGCGTGATCGTGGCGCAGCTGCCGCGCAACACCGAGCTGTGCCGCCCGGACAGTCGTGGCCAGCTCAAGCCGGTGGCCGCCAACGTCGACATGATCGTCATCGTGTTTGCGCCCCTGCCCGAGCCCCACGCCAACCTGATCGACCGCTACCTCGTAGCCGCCGAACACGCCGGCATCAAGCCGTTGCTGCTGCTGAACAAGTTCGACTTGATCGATGAGCACAATGCGCCGGCGCTGAATGCCCTGCTGGCGGTTTACCGCACGCTCGGCTACCCGGTGCTCGAAGTGTCGGCTCACCACGGCAACGGCATGGAGCAACTGCAGAAGCAACTGGACGGGCGTATCAGCGTGTTCGTCGGTCAGTCCGGCGTCGGCAAGTCGTCGCTGGTCAACAGCTTGCTGCCGGAAGTCGAAACCCGCGTCGGCCCGCTGTCCGAGCTGTCCGGCCAGGGCACTCACACCACTACCACCGCGCGCCTGTTCCACTTCCCTGGTGGCGGTGAGCTGATCGACTCCCCGGGCATCCGCGAGTTCGGTCTGGGCCACGTCAGCCGTGCCGACGTCGAGGCCGGCTTCATCGAGTTCAACGATTTGCTCGGTACGTGTCGTTTCCGGGACTGCAAGCACGACCGTGAACCTGGTTGCGCCCTGCTCAAAGCTTTGGAAGATGGCCGCGTGCAGCAGCAACGGATGAACAGCTACCGCTCGATCATCGCCAGCCTGCCGGAAAACGGCTACTAAACAGGCCCGCCCACCGCTCCGAACAATCGGGGCGGTGGGTTGCCGGTTCTACTGTTTAATTCCCCTGCCCGCTAAACATCAGACCTTTCTGTAAGGCGCATACACGCGCACTTGTAGGGCATTTCTCTTTAACGCCCAACCCCTTGTAGCCGCCAGCCATTGGCCTAAGTTCAAACCCTCTTCGCACTCCAGCGACACCGAGGGAAAACTTTTGCAAACCTACCATTTGTTCATCAGCCATTCGTGGAACTACCCTCTCGCCCACGACAATCTCGTGCGCTTGCTCAATGCGCAGCCGGGTTTCACCTACAAGAATTTTTCGGTGCCGCCCGACAACCCGATTGTCGGCGCCAAAACCGACAAACAACTCGAAGAAGCCCTCGAAAACAAGATTCGCCCGTGCTCGGCAGTGCTGATCATGGCTGGCATGTATTCCACTTACAGCAAGTGGATCAATAAGGAAATCGAGATCGCCAAGCGCATGGGCAAGGTGATCATCGCCATTAAGCCGTTCGGTGCCGAGCGGATTTCCACGGTGGTCCGCAACGCGGCGCACGCCGAGTGCGCCTGGAACACCAAAAGCATCGTCAATGCCATTCGCCTGCACACGGCGGTGTAACCATGCGCAAGGGACTGTTCATCGGCATCAACGACTACACCCACGTTTCGCGCTTGAGCGGTTGCTGCAATGACGCCATGGCCATGGCGTCGGTACTGAAGACCGACGCCAACGGCGACCCGAACTTCAAGAACATCGTGCTGACTTCAGCCGAGGACTACCTGAGCCGGGAAAAACTCGAAGACCAGATTCGCGAGCTGTTTTCCGGTGACTGCAATGTGGCGCTGCTGTATTTCGCCGGCCACGGCAGCTTCGATGGCGACACCGACGAAGGCATGTTGATCCCGCAGGATTACCGCAGCGCCAAGGACGGGATTCGCCTCAGCGACATCCTCAACTGGGCGAGCAAAGCCACCAGGATCAAAAACAAAGTGATCATTCTCGACTGCTGCCAGAGCGGATCAGCCGGAGAACAACGCGCCTTGCGCAGTGAAGGCAGCGTGGTAAGCGAAGGCATGACCATTCTCACCGCGTGCAAAAAGGAAGAGGCGGCGATGGAAGGCGGGCAGCACGGCGTGTTCACCGGGCTATTACTCCAGGCCTTGCACGGCGGCGCCGCGAATATCCTCGGCAAGATCACCCCCGGCAGCCTCTATTCGTTTGTCGACAACGCCCTCGATGCCTGGGAACAGCGTCCGGTGTTCAAGACCAACGTGTCGCAGTTCATTTCCCTGCGCGAAGTGTCGCCCCTTATCCCCAAGGAAATACTGCGCAAGCTGCCCGAATGGTTTGCCGAAGCGGAATCGGTGTACCCCCTCGCCCCCAGCTTCGAGCCCACCGAACCCGAGTACAACCCGGAGCACGGCGAGGTCTTTGCGCAACTGCAAAAGTGCAACCGCCACAGCCTCATCGAACCGGTGGAGGCCGAGCACATGTATTACGCCGCCATTCACTCCACCGGTTGCCGCCTCACCGCACTCGGTGCCTATTACCGCGAACTCGCCATCAAGGGACATTTCTGATGCCAGTGTTTATCAGCTACCGCCACATGGATCGCGCCTATGCGATCAACATCAACACACGCCTGATCCAAGCCAACATCAAAACCTACCTCGATGTGCTGGACGCCGAATCCCAGACCACCGACGACATCACCGGGGTCATCACCCGCAACATCAGCGAATGCACGCACTTGCTGGCCGTGGTCTCGGAAAAAACCGCACTGTCGTGGTGGGTGCCGTTCGAAATCGGCGAGGCGACCATCACCAACCGACGCATCTGTTCGTTCAAGACCGGCCCGACAGAACTGCCGCTGTACCTCGATAAATGGCCGAAGCTGAGCAGTGATCGGGACATCGAGTTTTTTATTGATGCGTATCGCAATGAATCGACGCTCAAGCGCTCGATGTCGCTGGAGTCGGTGACGGGCAGTGAGTCTGTGCGCAGCGTCAACAGGACGAATGCCGATCGGTTCCATACGGACCTCAAGTCCAGAATCATCCGCGGTTTTTAACAGTCTGCGCGCACAAAAAAGCCGACATTGCTGTCGGCTTTTTTGCACAAAACTGAAGCTGCCCGCCAGTCTTTCGACCTAGACCACTTGCACATTCTGAGCAGTGCTGGCCACGCCATGACAACCACAGGCCAGGAGATGGCCCTCCAATACAACCGGAATGCCATTCATACGCCGGCGCGGATGCCCTTCGACGAAGGCATACTCGCCCAGATGCAACGGGCAGTAAGCCTTGTCGCCCAACACCGCCGGGGTTTTTCCATTGAGGGTATGCGTGCCTTCGAGCTGGCAGGAAACCACGCTGCCGCTGCTGCTGATAGCGTCGCCCAGGCAAATGGGATTTTTCATGCTTTATCTCCCGGCATGCGAAACCTGAACGGATCAACGCCGTGGGTTTGCTGGTTTTTTGCTTTGCGGGCTTCGTCTGGCGGGCGGACCATTTGCACGGTGACGCTGCCGTCCTCGCCGGTGTACACCACCGCGCTGACACCACCGTCCTGATAGCTGGCAATCGTGGCGAGGTTGATTTCGACCAGGGCGCTACTGACGCCGGTGTTGCCCAGGCGCCGACCGATGTCGTAGCCCTCGTCGACATTGCCCAGTTCGAGGCCGGCGCCATCGACATTGAGGCCATGCAGCGCGATGGTCAGGGCGATTTCGACAGGGGTGTTGTCGGTGCTGTCGTAGAACACCCGAGCCGGTTTTTCACCCTCGGGCAGGGTTTCCACTGCCTTTACCCAGCCTGCTTGCAGCGCCTTGGCTCGTAGCGCGGGTTTGAGCGGTTTGCCGTTGTCGTCATGCATCGAGACTTTGATCGGGCGATGCAGGTAGCCCAGGACCGGGGCTTTATCGAACTCCCGCACTTGGTGTTCGGCCCAGCGCACCGGTAGCCATGCGGAGGGTTCGAAATGGCCGGGGCCTCGGTTGCTCAGGGTTTGCCAAAGGGTGGGGAGTTGTGACTGCCAGTAGGTGGAGGACATGGTGGTGATAGGGCGAATGTAACCTGTATTGCCTTTGGCACGTTCACTCTCTTTATACCAATCAAGAAATGCATCATCACGACTCCAGTAGAACGCCCACAACTTGCCCATGTCAGTGTTTGTGTTCTGGTTGTCTTCCGAGTCTTGGGTGGCAAAAGGACGAATATAGCGGTCAACTCTATCCGAACGGGTAACCAGCAGACCGGTCATGCTTTCGTACACCGTTGGCACAGCATGGACATTTTGCAGCCCCGGTGTGCCGGCCACGCGATAGCCGTTTCGAGTGACATCGCCGTCTCGACTAACGATCAGCGCCTGCGGCATCTGTGGGCTGTCATCAAAGAACTCAAATAGACGTTCGATCATGCCCTGGGCGTGAGTGGTATTGTCTGCGCTTTGCCATAGGAAAAGCGTTACACCCAAAGTAGCGGCATTGCGTCCACTGAGAATAGTGTTTGGGGCACCGGCGTCCTCAGGCTGCTTGGGCGGAGCTATCGCAAACACTGGAATTGGCCAATATGCCACTGAATCAGTAGCTGAGTGCTTAAACGCGACGCGTATGTTGATTTTTTGAGTAATTTCTCGAAAGCTCACTGAAGTGTCGTAATCCTTGGGGTTTCGCGAATAGATCGAGGTGAAGTTGCTGTTGGTCTTTTTGATTTCTCGCCAAATTGAAGATTGATGCCAATTATCAACAGCAAGCCCAGTACCCCGTATTTCGAATGCATAAGTACGCTCCTGGGTAGCGACGTGCTCAGCTCTTTCAGCCATGACTTTTGATTTGTAGGCCTCAAGCTCTGCCTCTTCGTAAGCTTCGATCTTGCCGATCCAGTGGAAGCTGTAGATCAACGTTAACGTGCCAAAAATACTCGCGATTCCCCAACGCAAAACGCTATCCACGCCCCTGAGTTCCCTATTTTCGGTTTGAGCTATGTAGTTGATGAACAACAAAAAACCGATCCAAGTGGCTATCATTATCCCGGCTGCCCAAAGATAACCCTTCAGCCGCGGTCGCTGTGATTTGCCCTGCCAGCGATTCCTCATGGTTGTACTCCTTTTCCCAAAGCAGCCATCACCAGTTGCGGCGGTGTCAGCGAAACCAATTCGGTTGAAGGAAACCTACCCCAGTCGTAATACAGATAGCAGGCCTCGACCAGCGCTTTAGTCCCTGCACTAAGCTGCGACCAACCTTCCATTTTCATGACCTTATCGAATCGCTCCTCATCCATCTTCCAATCCGCAATCGCCACCAACACCTCCCGCATCACCGGATCATCCAGACACTTGGCCTGCCCAATCGCAACATCCATCGCCGTGACCCAGCGATGGTTCTCCGGGCTACGCAATACAGCCGAGTGATAGCTGTTGTCAGTCCATTCCTTCTGGTCAACCTGCATGCGCGCACGGATTTCGTTTGGGGTTTCCTCGCGGTAGATGCGGTAGTGGTCCTTACGATTGAGCATCGGGTTGCCGGACACTGGCGTCTGGCGCAGGGCCCGGGTCTGGTCGTCGGGCTCTTTGCCGTGATTCCAGCGAATAAGCCCTTCGTCCAGGTCGAGTCGCTTTTCGCTGTTGGTCACATAAATCCATTTGAAAGAGGCGCCGGGGTTGCCCAAGGCAGCGTTTTGCGACACCGCATCCGGTCGATCCTTTCCTGGCTGATGGGTAGACCCCGTCACGGCTTCGCCACCGAACATCTGCGGTGCGTGGGCTGGGTACAGTTGTTCGGCGTTGATGGTGCGTTGCTGGCCTTCACGGATCCCTGTTTGCGAGGCTATCGCTGCAACCGAGCCGCCACCGGGATAGCGCGGCTCGCCTTCGACGCGTGTGAAGTCCGCTTGCGGCGGCTTGCCCACCAGCACCGGTTCGCCGTCACGCAGGCGCTTGGTCCACAGGCGCTGGTAGAAACGCATCGTCTGCAACGCGGTCATGGCCGGCTGGCCATCGGGCAACTCGTCCGGCACGCCGTAAGTACCGATGCCTTGCACATCATCCAGCGCCACGGTGGTGTCGTCCGGGCAGAAATACAGGTACACCTTGCCGCGGTTGTCGCGCTCGGGAAACACCAGGGTTTTCCCGTCTGCACCCAGACGCTGGCCTTGTTCGGGTGACCAGCGCGGCCCCGTGCGACCGCCATAACCCGGCAGGCCACAGCGCAGGGTGCTGAGGGGTGGCTGCGCATGGGGGGATTGAGTGATGTGTTGCACGATGTCGATCAGGGTTTGCAGGGTTCGCAAATTTTTCGGCGTGGCATCCGGCAGTACCGAATAGGGCGAGGCCACCATGATGGCGCAGTCGGCGCAGCGTTCACCGCGATCCACCAGCATGGCCTGGGCGAGCAGGGTGATCAGCGTGCCCTGGCTGTGCCCCATGATGGTGATGGTCTCGTCGGGTGAGACGCGGCGGATCTCGCTGACCAGCATCGCCAGCCGGGTCGCGGCCAGCACGAAATACCGTCGATGCGGTGCCTTACCCATGTACAGGGAGTTGGGCATGGTGGGTTGAACCCAATGGCGCAGCCATTTGGCGAAGCCTTCTTCGTACATCTCCAACAAATTGTTGGTGGCGTTAGCGAAAAATCCACCGCCCTTGGCGAAGTGACGATCCAGACGGTTGTCAAATTTGTCCAGAATTGATCGCGCAACCGGGCCGGATCGCCATTTTTATCGCGTTTGATTTCGACGGGTTCGGCCCGATAGCCCCAATAAAACGGAATCAACAGGCTGCGGGCCTTGGAATCCTCGGTATCGCGCTGGTAGAGGTAAGTATCCGGATCGTCGAGTATTTGCCCCTCGTTGTCCTTCCACGCCTTCCTGGGCGTACTGTTAGCCTCGTTGTACTTGGCCCCATACCGCCCCGCCTTCAGATCCCGCCTATCCAGCCGCTCATTCACCCCCTGGCATAACCCAGTCTCCACCGACTCATAAGACGCCCCGGGGTCATTCACGCCGTGCAGGAAAATCACCACGCCTGGCAGGTCTCGCGGCACAGCAATGTTGCGATCCGTGAATCTATTCGGCAGCAAACGACTCGTATCGGTGGCGATCACTGTGTCCGTATAGCTCATGCTTTCCATATCCTTTTGAAATCATGCTCCTCTTGCTGATCCACAGAGGAGCAGTCCTTTTACTGAGAGGTTTCAATAGTCGGTTCGTATTGATCCAGCGGGTTCATGACCCACGTTTCATCGGCGTACTTGATTTTCAGGTTTTGCAGGGCGGCATCCGTGCTTTTGCCATGCAGGTTGTTGTCGTAGATCACTGGTTGACACTTTCCTTGGCTTGCGTCGGTACGGGCTTCTGGTCCGATGCGGGGGTCAGGGCTTTGGGAAAACCTCAAGATTGGCGAGCTGCATCTCTGCTCGCAGGAGCGACTCGGTTAAACCATCGGCACCTGTAATGCCTTGCACCAGGCTGCCGTCTTCCAGGGCGATTTTGTAGGGTTGGCCTTGAACGATTGTGGTTGGATCATCTTGGTAGTGCAGTCGATGCCGTTGGTCCGCTCCGTCCCGACCGAAAACAGGAATGGCAGCACTGTCGGTCTTCGGCCCCACCCAGTCATGCTCGCTGGCATGCACAATGGCCTTGCCCTGCGTACCGATCTCGATCCCGCCGCCGATCCTGATGTAGCTGCCGTCATCGGCCACCAGGCGGATGGTGGGGGCGGTGATGAGCACTTCGCCTTCGGTCGCTGACAGGTGCAGGTTCTTTTGCGCGTTGAGCACCAGGTCGTCGTCCTGGGCCTGCACCAGCACCTTGCCGCGATTGGCGATGGCGCTGATGCCCTCATCCTGGGCGAAGGCGCTGATCCCTTTGCCGGCTTGCAGGCGCATGGCCGCGCCGCTACTCAGCTGCAAGTGATCCTGCGCGGTGGTGTCATAATTTTCACCGGCGTAATGCACCTGTGAACGCGGCGTGGCGCTGACGATGCCCGCCTCAGACGCTACCGCGACCACCGGTTCGCCCGGACTGTTGCTGGTCGGTGCAGGCCATTGACTCAACGACTGGCGCAACGCCTCGATGCCCTGGGTGTCGATTTTCGGGCTGCCACGGGCAGCGGCGGTCTGGCCGAGGGAGTGGAACAGCTCACCGCACTCGGCCAACAGCTTGAGCAGTTCTTCGCGGTCCAGTTGTGAACCCTGCGCATCGTGGCGAGCATAGGTGGTCAACAACAGCCCTTGAGCCGCCCGCAAGGCAATCGCGGCATCGCTGCGCAGTTCGGCGCCATGACCGCGCTCCTGGGCTCGCCCATCGGTTCGAGGTGTGGTGAGTTTGCCCAGGTTCAGCGCCGTGGCCTGATGGGACGTGGCCAGCCGAGCGCGCAGCGCGCCAGGGGTATCGTCGAAGAGCAACTCGTTGAAGCCCCTGCCTTGATGCTCCTGGGTCTGGATCCCCGACAACGTTCGATTGCCCGGCAAACCCGCCGCGTTACTGAAATGCGGGGGGAAATGATCGGCGTTGTAGAGCACTGAAGTCACAAGGGGCCGGTCGATGTCACCACCGAGGAAAGTCACCAGCACTTCCTGGCCGATGCGCGGCAAAAACTGATGACCGAAGCCTGCGCCAGCACTGGGCATCGCGACCCTTAGCCAGGTCGTAGCCTGTGCCGGGTCGTGCCTGCGTTGCCAATGGAAACGAACTTGTATGCGCGCCATCTCGTCGGTAAAAACCTCTTCACCTTCGGGGCCGACCACAATGGCGGTGAGCGGCCCGGAAATCGTCGGCCGCGGGGAAACGATCGGTGGGCGATACGCAATCTTGTGGCGGATGCAGACGAAACTGTTGTCGTAGTTCGCCGGTTGATCCGTCAGGTAGTTGTTGTGACCTTGGTGCTCTACCTTAAGCAGGAGGAACTGGCGATCCTCCACGGGATCACGATCGTGATCGAAGTGTTGGGTCAGTTCGAAGGTGTAACCCGGCAGCAGGGCGCGACAGTTGCTCGAACCTTTGAACGTCTTGCCCTGTACCTCCAGGGCTTCGAGTCGATGCCGCACCAGCGCTTCGCCATCCGCGGGCTTACCGTGGCTGTAATGACCGGGAAAGTCGTAGATCTCGTAGGCGGGGACATCGCCTTGGGCGTTGAGGCTGGGCATGCTGACCGGCAGCGGATTGCGCGGTTGCCTGTAATCGAATGTCTGGATGGCCATCTTGCCGGACTGCAAAATCCGATGGCTGCTCCATTGGGTGATCGAGTCGGCGGACTCGGTGATAGACGCGCTGTGGTAGCGGATGCGGGGTTGTTGTATTAACGGCTCAAGGTTGCGGGAGTGGTCGCAGATGATCAGGCGGTGTTCTTCCTTCGTATGAGCGAAATAGAAGAACAGCCCTTCACGTTCCAGCAGGCGCAAGACGAAATCCAGATCGCTTTCGCGGTATTCCGTGATGTAGCTGTGGGACTTGGGCGGCTGCTCCAGTCGGAAATCAAACGTGGGCAGCACACCATAGTGGGCGAACACCGTGCGCAGGATATCTTCGCTGGTCTGGTCCTGAAAGATCCGCGAGTCGAAGCGTCGCGACAGCATCCACAGCCAAGGGCTCAAGGTGGCCGAATAGTAAGCCAGGCCACCGTCACTTTTCTGCAGGCTGAATCGGCTGATAAAACCGTGAATGTAACGCGCATCACCGCCCGCCAATTCAATGTCGAGTGACGCCGGTTGCCCGATCAGTGACTTGAGCTCCAGTCGTGCATCCTGACTGATCAGCGACAACTCGAAACTGAAGAGTGTCGACACACCCTCCGAGCCGGAAAATCGCTCGAGCAGCAGCTCCTGCTGGCTTGCAATCGGGGCGGTGAACTTGATCAGGCGTCGGTTCTGCGGGGCAAATACTGTTGTTAGTTCCATTAACAAACTTCCTGCGGCATAAACGGCCAGAGCTCGATCAATGAGCAATGCGTTGGTGGTTCTCAAGCACAGGAATTAAGACGTCTAGGAAATAGCTTGTATGTAGGAGGCTTCCTTTTTTAGATGCAGATTTGTCCGCACAATCGCGATCGACTGGGTGGCTCTGAAAGTTTGGGGGGGGCGACGGTAAATACGTGGGTACTGGGGGAGTCCTGAACAGGAGTAAACCTATTCAGGACTCGACATCACGGCTTGGGCGCTTCAGCCGGTTTGGCGGGCTCAGCCGGTTTCGGCGCCGGATCCTCAAACAGGTTCAACCGCTCACGAAGCTCGTGGGCCGGAAGCGGCTCCTTGTCCGCCGGCAGCGCATTCGGGTCGACCGGTGCAGCCGGTGTGGCGCTTGGCGCGGCCGAACCTTGCGGTGCATCCGGTGCAGGCTCTGCACCTTGCGAGCCTTCGATCGCCCGCTGGGCTTTCTTGGTCAGTACCACGATGTCGATTCGGCGGTTGACTGGGTTGAACGGATGCTCGCGGTCGAACAGGGCCGACGAGGCATAACCGACCACCCGCGCCACCTGACCGTCCGGATAGCTGCCCGCCACCAGTGCACGACGTGCAGCGTTGGCACGGTTGGCCGACAGCTCCCAGTTACCGAAATCGCCCTGACCGGTGTACGGCTTGGCATCGGTATGGCCGCTGATGCTGATCTTGTTCGGCACCGCTTTGATGGTGTCAGCCATGGCCAGCAGGATGTCTTCGAAATACGGTTTCAGACGGGCCGAGCCGGAATCGAACATCGGCCGGTTTTCGGCGTCCACGATCTGGATGCGCAAACCGTCCGGGGTGATCTCGAACATGATCTGGTCTTTGAATTTCTGCAGCTGCGGGTTCTCTTCAACCTTGTTCTGCAATTCTTGCAGCAGCAGTTCGAGGCGTTCCTTCTCGACCATTTCGGCCATGCCTTCGACCTGTTCGGCGTCGACAGTGACCTTGTCCGGTTGCGGCTGGGATTTCACCTCAGGGTTGAGGGTGTTTTCCGGCGCCAGGGTCGGCGTACCGCCCAGGTCGATGATGTACGGCGTGCCGCTTTCGGAAAAGCCGATCGGGTCTTTGAAGTAACCGGCGATGGCGATCTTCTGTTCCGGTGTTGCCGTGGACAGCAGCCACAACACCAGGAAGAACGCCATCATCGCCGTGGCGAAGTCGGCGAAGGCGATTTTCCAGGCGCCCCCGTGATGCCCGCCGGCGATGCGCTTGACGCGCTTGATGATTATCGGCTGATTGTTTTCCATAACTTAACGACCACGAACCGCTTGTTCCAGCTCGGCGAAGCTTGGACGGTGCGCCGGGTACAGAACCTTGCGCCCGAACTCCACGGCCAGCGACGGCGGCATGCCGGAAGCCGAAGCCACCAGCGAGGCCTTGATGGCTTCGTAGACATTCAGCTCTTCCTTGGCGTCGTGGGCCAGGGAATGGGCCAGTGGGCCGAAGAAGCCGTAGGCCGCAAGAATACCGAAGAAGGTACCCACCAGGGCCGCACCGACGTGCAGGCCGATGGACTTCTGGTCGCCCTCACCCAGGGAGGCCATGGTCACCACGATACCCAATACCGCCGCGACAATACCGAAACCGGGCATGGCGTCGGCGATGCCGTTCACCGCGTGGGACGGGTGCTCAAGGTCTTCCTTGAGGCTGTACAGCTCCATGTCGAACAGGCCTTCCAGCTCGTGGGGAGCCATGTTGCCGGAGGACATGATGCGCAAGTAATCGCAGATGAACGCGGTCATGCGCTCGTCTTTAAGGACCGTCGGGTACTTGGCGAAGATCGGGCTCGCTGCGGCATCTTCAATATCGCCTTCGATGGCCATCATGCCTTCGCGGCGGCTCTTGTTGAGGATCTCGTAAATCAGACCCAGCACTTCAAGGTAGAAGGCGTGCGTGAAACGCGAACCAAACATGCTCAGGGATTTCTTGAGCACGTGCATGGTCATGTAGCCGGGGTTGGCCTGCAGGAATGCACCGAGGGCCGCACCACCGATGATCAATACCTCGAAAGGCTGGATCAGGGCGGCAATTTTGCCGTGGGAGAGCACGTATCCGCCGAGCACGCTCGCGAATACGACGATGATGCCGATTATTTTAGCCATAGGTAGGAGAGCACTTACTGAGTCGGGTTCAAGGTCATATTCGGAAGTTAAAAAATCTCTTCTTCTACTTATCGGCAAAACTGCGCCAGACTATAGCCAGTTCAGGCGAAAAGCCACTTCGACCCACTCCGGGCCCCGTTAATGCTGAAGATGATCGCCTCCAGACATGGTTAACGAAACGAACGTCCCGACGCAAAAACCGACCACTCTCCAAGGCTGGGTCAAGCTTCTGGATGGCGTACGCCTGCCGGTTCCGCAGGCCAGTCACGACCGAGTCTGCCGGGCAATCCGCGACAGCCGCAGCTCGCTGCGCGACATCGCCGATTTGATGCAGGACAGCCCGGCCCTGGCCTTGAGCGTCATTCGCGAAGCCAATCGGCACACCCATGGCAGCATGACCGAACCGGCGGAAAACCTTGAGGTGGCGATCAATCGCCTCGGTTTGAAACGCACGGAGGAATTGCTCGAACGCTTGCCCGCCCAGCCCATGGCCGAGATCCCCAAAGCCCTGCGGCAACTACAACTGATCAGCCAACATGCGACGCAACAGGCCAACGGCTTTTTCGCCAACCGCCTCGCGCGCCTGTGGCAGGACATTCACTGGGGCAGCCTGCTGTTTCTGTCACCACTGTGGCCGCTGGCGCTGACGCACCCGCAATTGCTCGAAGAGTGGGAACTGCGGGTCATCCATAAAGGCGAATCGGCGCTCAAAGTCGAAAAACAATTGTTTGGTACGCGCCTGTTGGAAATCGGCCTGGCCCTGGTGGATGTCTGGCGCCTGCCGATTTGGGTGCAGCAAGGTTATAAACTGCTGCTGACCGAGCAGCGGGAACTGGTCAAGGTCCTGCGCATTGCCCGTGACAGTGATCATCCGTTGCGTCAACAAAACCGCCTGGATGACGATCCAACGTTACGCCGCTGGCTCAACCAGCCCGCCAACACGGTGCTGCTGGCCAATGGGCTGGCGCTTTCGGCACAACAGGCCTGGGACAGCCCGCACAGCGAGCGCTGGCAGTTCCTGACCAGCCTTTACCTGCAAATGCCGATGGACGAAGTCCAACAACAACTGCACCAGCAGGCTGCCAACAGCGCCCGCCATCACGCCATGCCCGACCTCTGGCACCCCGCCGTTGCACTGCTCTGGCCGTGGGGCACGAACCGCGTTCACGCCGGCCTGCTTCCAGCCCCGGCGCCGACCGCCGAAGACCTGGCAAAGTGGCGCCGACAGTGTGCCGAATTGCTGATCGAGCCGAGCCGCTTCACCAACGCCATGCACTTGACCACCTCGGCCCGAGACGCACTGGTCGCGTGCGGCATGCGCCGGGTGATGATCCTGATGGCTGATCGCACCCACGCCAATCTGCGGGTGCACCAGACCGCCGGGTTGCCCAAAGAAGCGGCCGGATTGAATTTCGTGGTCAATCAAAGCAGCGTCCTGCAACGCCTGCTCGCGCAACAGGCCCAGGTGCGCCTGACGCCAGAAAACAACGCACAATTTACCGCACTGCTGCCCAACGGCCTGCGCTCACAGTTTAACGGCGAGCATCTGTTACTGCGTTCACTGGTCAACAACGGCCGGGTGATCATGATTGTCGTGGCGGATCAGGGCGGCGGTCCCTTTTCGGAAATCACCGTACAAGCCTTCGGCAAAACCGCGCAATGCATCGAGAAAGCCCTGCACAGCTTTAGCCACCGCGGCCAGTAAGGCTGCGTTACAATCTTCCCTTTTTGTGCCCTGGAGACCTCACATGTCTGACTTCTCTGGCTTGCCGCTGGTGATCGAGCCGAGCGACTTGCTCCCTCGCCTCGACGCCCGCGAGCTGATCCTGGTGGACCTGACCAGCAGCGCCCGCTACACCGAAGGGCATATTCCCGGTGCACGTTTTGTCGACCCTAAACGTACCCAACTCGGTCAGGCACCTGCGCCGGGACTGATGCCACCGCAGGCAGCACTTGAAGCGCTGTTTGGCGAATTGGGACACAACCCCGACGCCGTTTACGTGGTGTATGACGACGAAGGCGGCGGTTGGGCCGGGCGCTTTATCTGGTTGCTGGACGTCATCGGCCACAGCAAATACCACTACATAGACGGCGGTTTGCCCGCTTGGCTGGCAGAAGGTTTGCCGATGTCGATCCAGATCCCGCCAACCGCAGGCGGTCCAGTTGCGCTGACATTGCATGACGAACCTACCGCTACTCGCGAGTACCTGCAAAGCCGTCTCGGCGCTGCTGACCTGGCGATCTGGGATGCGCGCGGGCCGCTGGAATATTCCGGTGAAAAAGTGCTCGCGGCCAAGGGAGGTCATATCCCCGGTGCGGTCAATTTCGAATGGACGGCAGGCATGGATAAGACGCGCCAATTGCGTATCCGCAGCGACATGCCGGCAATCCTTAAACAATTGGGCATCACGCCTGACAAAGAAATCATTACCCACTGCCAGACCCATCACCGGTCGGGCTTCACTTATCTGGTGGCCAAGTCCCTCGGTTATCCGCGGGTCAAAGGCTACGCCGGCTCCTGGGGCGAATGGGGAAATCACCCCGACACCCCCGTCGAGATTTAAGGTTTTTAAGGACACCTAATGAAAGAGCGTTTGTTTATCCTCAGCCAATACCTGCTGCCCCACCACTTGCTCTCGCGACTGGCCGGCTGCATCGCCGAATGCCGCGTTCGCTGGTTCAAGAATGCCTTCACCGCATGGTTCGCCAAGCGCTATCAGGTGGACATGTCGCAGGCGCTGGTCGAAGACCTGACCGCCTATGAGCATTTCAACGACTTCTTCACCCGCGCCTTGAAAGACGGCTCCCGCCCGCTCGACGAAACACCGGGCGCGATCCTCAGCCCGGCCGACGGTGCGATCAGCCAGCTCGGCCCGATCGAACACGGTCGCGTGTTCCAGGCCAAGGGCCACAGTTTCAGCGTACTGGAACTGCTGGGTGGCGATGCGGCCAATGCTGCGCCGTTCATGGGCGGTGATTTCGCGACTATTTACCTGTCGCCGAAAGACTACCACCGTGTGCACATGCCGCTGGCCGGCACCTTGCGCGAGATGGTCTACATCCCGGGTCGTCTGTTCTCGGTGAACCAGTCCACCGCTGAAAACGTACCGGAACTGTTCGCCCGCAACGAGCGTGTAGCGTGCATTTTCGACACTGAGCGCGGGCCGATGGCCGTGGTGTTGGTGGGTGCGATGATCGTCGCGTCGATTGAAACCGTGTGGGCTGGCCTGGTTACGCCGCCGAAACGCGAGCTGAAAACCTTCCGCTACGACGAAGCCGCGCGTGCGCCGATCCACTTGGAAAAAGGTGCGGAGCTGGGTCGCTTCAAGCTGGGTTCGACCGCTGTCGTGCTGTTCGGGCCGGATCAAGTGAAGTGGGCTGAAGACATGACTGCCGGCGTCGCCGTGCAGATGGGTCAGGGCATGGGCTCACCAAAAGCCTGATCCATACGCTGATCTAAATAATGTAGGAGCTGCCGCAGGCTGCGATCTTTTGATCTTGATGTCTTAAGATCAAAAGATCGCAGCCTGCGGCAGCTCCTACATGCAGAAGCGCAGACTGCGGGTATATCAGAGCTGGCCGTCGCGATCGCGGAAGCCCAGCAGATACAGCACACCATCCAGCCCCAGGGTGGAAATCGCCTGCTTCGCCGACTGTTTAACCAGCGGCTTGGCACGGAACGCCACGCCCAACCCGGCAATTGCCAGCATCGGCAAGTCATTCGCGCCGTCGCCGACCGCAATGGTCTGCTCCAGACGCAAACCTTCCTTGTGCGCCAACTCTTTCAGCAGATCCGCTTTGCGCTGCGCGTCGACAATCGGCTCGATGGCCACGCCAGTCACCTTGCCGTCGACCACTTCCAGTTCGTTGGCGAACACGTAATCGATACCGAGCTTGGCCTGCAATTGCTTGGCGAAGTAGGTGAAGCCACCCGACAGAATGGCGGTCTTGTAACCCAAGCGCTTGAGTTCGGCGAACAGGGTTTCAGCGCCTTCGGTCAAGCGCAGCGAAGCGCCGATGGAATCCAGTACGCCGACATCCAGACCTTTAAGCAACGCCAGGCGCTCTTTGAAGCTGGCGCGGAAATCCAGTTCACCGGCCATCGCCCGCTCGGTGATTTCCGAAACCTTGTCACCCACGCCGGCGGCCTTGGCCAGTTCGTCGATCACCTCGGCTTCGATCAGGGTCGAGTCCATGTCGAACACCGCCAGACGACGGTTACGACGGAACAGCGAATCTTCCTGGAAGGCGATATCGACGTTCAGCTCCTGAGCAACGCTGAGAAATTCGGCACGCAGCGCCTGCGGATCAGCCGCTTCGCCACGCACGGAAAACTCGATGCATCCCTTGCCTTTATCAGCCGGGGTATCCAGCGGCATGCGCCCGGACAGACGATCGATGTGGTCGATGTTCAGGCCATACTTGGCGGTGATCGAACTCACGGCCTGCAATTGCCCGGCGGTCACCTTGCGGGTCAGCAACGTCACGATGTGGCGCTTTTTGCCCTGGTTGCCCACCCACTGCTGGTAATCCTGTTCGGACACCGGCGTGAAACGCACCTGTTGATCCAGTTCATAGCCTTTGAACAGGATATCCTTGAGCACGGACTTGCCTTGCTCGGTGTCGGGAATTTCAACCAGGATGCCGAACGACAGCGTGTCGTGGATC
Source organism: Pseudomonas azerbaijanoccidentalis (assembly GCF_019145495.1). Lineage (GTDB taxonomy): Bacteria > Pseudomonadota > Gammaproteobacteria > Pseudomonadales > Pseudomonadaceae > Aquipseudomonas > Aquipseudomonas azerbaijanoccidentalis. Next base: position 212,806 of record NZ_JAHSTU010000006.1, read on the forward strand.
ACCGCCTGACCGATGTCGAGAATGTTCACACCACCCTGGGCCAGAACGCCGGTAATGGCCGCAGTCAGACCCGGACGGTCGACTCCCGTGATGTTTATCAGGACGATTTCGCGCAAGGCGCACCCCCGCAGGTGGAAAAAAACCGCATTCTACCCACTTTCAGTGACCATCGGGCACCGTGAGCGCTTTGACGGTCTAGGGCCTGTCGCTATACTGCGCGTCAACTTCACGGACAAAAGAGCCGAGCTCAAGTGAACCGGCCCACGCCAGTAAAAACCGATAACTTCTTCCTGCTGATCTTCCGGGCACTGCGTCACCGCCGTGTACCGATTGCATTACGCATCGCCAGCCATAACGTGATCCTGGTCGCTCTGGCCCTGGTGATCTACGCCTGCGTGATGGGTTTGCAGTTCAAGCAGGCCATGCACGAGCAGGCCGATGCGCTGGGCGAAAGCCTGACCACGCAGACCGCCACCTCGGCCACCGAGCTGTTGGTGTCCAATGACATCCTCAGCCTCAACGTGCTGCTCAACAACCTGACCAAAAACAAGCTGGTGGCGCACGCCGCCATCTACAGCATGGATAACCGCATCCTTGCCGAAGCCGGTCAGCGCCCCAAACACGGCCTGCTGGGCGAAGCCGAGGGCATCTACCAGAGCAAGATCACGTTTCAGGACGTGACCGCCGGGCAGCTGCGCATCAGCCTGGACATGGACCAGTTCCAGCAACCGATGACCATCAGCCTGCAAAGCATGGGCATCCTGAGCGCGATCCTGCTGGCCTTGTCCCTGGCCTTGAGCCTGCGCCTGGGCCGGCACATCTCCACGCCGCTCATGCAATTGCGCGTGTGGTTGCGCAACATTGATGAATACACCCCGGCCACCGAACGTCAGGACGAGATCGGTGACCTGGCGCGTCAGCTGCACGCCAATTTCGCCCCCGAGCCCGCCGAACCGGAACCGGTGCCGGAACCCGAGCTCGATGACAGTGATTACGACGATGCCGAGCCCGGCTTCGAAGTACGCAACCTGCGCGATCCAAGTTTCGATGAAAGTCGCCCGATGGCGGCGATGAAGGCGGCACCGCGACGCGTTGTCAGCACGGTCGAAGACGAAGACGACGATGATGCGTTTGCCGACTTGCTCGATGAGGCAGACAGCGAAGCCAAACCGATAGCCCGCCCTGTGCCTTCGAATGTGCCGCAGCACAGCGCCGTGCTGGCCGTACAGTTGGGTTCTCAGGAGCAGCTGCGTCGTTTACCGCGCACACGCCTGGAAGAACTGCTCAAGCGTTACCGTGACTGCCTCGACCAGGCTGCTTCGCTCTACCAGAGTGAACTGCACACGCTGAACGACGGCAGTACGCTGATGCTGTTCCATACCGAAGACAGCGGCGACGACTATCTGACCAATGCCATCTGCTGCGGCGAGTTGCTGCGTGCGCTGGGCCATCAGTTGCAGATCGAAGTCGCCGACAGCGGCATTACCCTGCAATTGCAGTTGGGCCTGACGTTGGGTGATGAGCTGTTCGGCCTGAGCCAGATCGATCTGCTGCTGACCGATAGTGCTCAGGACGCCCTGGCCCTGTCGCAACACAGCCGCAACCTGCTGCTGGTGGAGCGCAAGATCAGCGACGACGCGCTCATCCGTCAACGCGCACGGATCCGCCCGATTGCCAGCCCTGAAGGGGCTTGCTGCGTAGAACGGCTGATGGAGCCTTATCCGTCGATGCTCGAACGGCAACTGGCGCGGATGCATGAGCGCCGGGCGTAAGCCTTAAGCCCGGTTGCGAAGAAGCCCGCAGACGAGTGATCGTCTGCGGGCTTTTTTATTGCCTGTACTGCCGCAATCGCTGGCAAGCCAGCTCCCACAGTGATTGGTGTCGTACATACAATCTGCGCTCAACAGCTCCCACATTGATTGATGTCGTACACACGATCTGCGTTCTACGGATACCCCTGTGGGCTGGCTTGCCAGCGATGAGGCATCAGCCGCACTGGACGTCTCCAATCAGCAGAAACAACAAAGCCCGCGCAAGGCGGGCTTTGGTTTGACTCGATCCAGCCTTAGAAGCGGAACACTTCCATATCGGTACGAATCGGTGAAGCCATTGGAATCTTCGGCTGCTTTTCCGCTTCCGCCGCAGGCGCCACAGGTTTAGCTGCCGGTTTCTTTGGCGCTTCGGCGATCGGTGGCTGGTTGGCCAGCGGCTTGAGCGCGGTCGACAGCTGTTCAGCCAGCTTCTGCAACAACACACCCTGAGCCTGAACCTGCGCCGCGGTGGTGCCGGCGTGCAGTTCCTGCAGGTGGATGATGCGGTTGTCGCGGACTTGCCCACGGCGGTCAATCAGACGCCATTGCGCATCGAGGATCGCCGGCTGCTTTTCACCCGAATCCAGACGGGTGATGGTCAACAACACCTGAACATCCGGGGTGAAACCCACGGTTGCCGGCGCCAATACCACGCGCTGGCTGTCCAGATGACCGGCGACCTGACGCAACAACAGCTGGTCGATGTCGGAAGACAGGCTGCCGGCCCAACGACCATCGGTCGCCGCTTGCAGGCTGCCATCGGGTTGACGCTGCAGCAGGGTTTCGCGTTGCAGATAGTCGGCAACGGTCACCGGGCCCAGCAATACCGCCATGCCCGCGCTTTGCGCAGGCTGAACCGGACTTCCGCTGTCCAGTTGATACAGCGACACCGGCTGGTGAACGCTGCAACCCGCCAGGCCAAGAACGCCGGCGAGCATCAAAATAAAAGGAAGGCGCAGAGCAGTCATCGTCCCATCCAGGTGATTGCCACAAGGCTAATCACAGTGAAAATACTCAATAAATATGAAGAACGCTCGGCCACGCCGGCGCTTGAAAGGCCATATCATCCGTGAATATGCGTTCCGACTCCAGCGCCAAAGCGTCGATCTACGCGTTAAATCGTAGATCGAGGCCTCTAGGACGCTTAATTGAGGTTTTCGACGAGCAGCGCATCTACCCTCTGGAAGCCACGTGGCAGTTTGTTACCACGACGCCCACGCTCACCCTTATAGTGTTCGAGGTCGTCCGCTTTCAGTGACAAGGTACGTTTTCCGGCCTGCAGCACCAAAGTGGCACCCTCCGGAATGACGGCGATGTCCGTAACATACTCTTCGCGACTGGCCACACGCTCACCGGAAATCCCGATGATCTTGTTGCCTTTGCCCTTACCTAATTGTGGCAGATCGCTGATTTTGAAGATCAGCAGCCGACCTTCGGTGGTCACAGACGCCAACCAGTTATGTTCACGATCGGCGACAGGCCGCGGCAGGATCACCTTGGCGTTGTTCGGCAGGCTCAACAGCGCCTTGCCCGCCTTGTTCTTGGCCTGCAGGTCTTCACCCTTGACCACGAAACCGTAACCGGCGTCGGACGCGATCACGTACAGCGCGTCGTCTTCGGGCATCAGCACGCATTCGAAGGTCGCGCCCGGCGGTGGCGTCAGACGACCGGTCAGCGGTTCGCCCTGGCCACGGGCCGACGGCAACGTATGCGCGGCCACCGAATAACTGCGCCCGGTGGAGTCGATAAACACGGCGAACTGGTTAGAGCGCCCGGCCGCCAAGGCTTTGAAACCGTCGCCAGCCTTGTAGGAAAGGCCGGTGGCGTCGATTTCATGCCCTTTGGCGGAGCGTATCCAACCTTTCTCCGACAGCACGACCGTCACTTTTTCGTTCGGCAACAGGTCGTGTTCGGTCAAGGCCTTGGCTTCAGTACGCTCGACGATTGGCGAACGACGGTCATCGCCGTAAGTTTCAGCGTCTTTGATCAGCTCGGTGCGCACCAGTTTCTTCAGCTTGGCTTCGCTGCTGAGCAGGGCTTGCAGCTTGGCTTGTTCCTTGAGCAATTCATCCTGCTCGGCGCGCAGCTTCATTTCTTCAAGTCGCGCCAACTGACGCAGACGGGTGTCGAGAATGTAGTCGGCCTGTATTTCGCTCAGGGCGAAACGCTCGATCAGCGCGGCTTTCGGATGTTCCTCGGTGCGGATGATGTGAATCACTTCATCCAGGTTGAGGTAAGCGATCAACAAGCCATCCAACAGGTGCAGACGACGCTCGACTTTATCGAGGCGGAATTGCAGACGGCGACGAACGGTCTGTACCCGGAACTCCAACCACTCGACCAGCAAGGCGCGCAGGTTTTTCAGCTGCGGCTTACCGTCCAGACCGATGATATTGACGTTGACCCGATAGCTCGATTCCAGCTCGGTGCTGGCGAACAGATGCTGCATCAACGCATCGTGGTCAAAGTTTTTCCGCGCACCTGGAATGATCACGATCCGGCACGGGTTCTCGTGGTCCGACTCGTCACGCAAGTCAGCGATCTGCGGCGCCTTGGACGGCTTGGCCTGCATCATGGCCGCAATCTGTTCCAGCACCTTGGCGCCCGACACTTGATGCGGCAGCGCGGTGACGATGATGTCGCCGTCTTCGATGTGATAAACGGCGCGCATGCGCACCGAGCCCTTGCCGGTTTCATACATTTTCAGCAGGTCGGCGCGCGGCGTGATGATTTCCGCTTCGGTCGGGTAATCCGGGCCTTGAATGTGTTCGCAGAGCTGTTCGACCGTGGCTTTGGGTTCATCGAGCAAACGCACGCAGGCACTGGCGACTTCGCGCAGGTTGTGCGGCGGTACGTCGGTGGCCATGCCCACGGCAATGCCGGTGGTGCCATTGAGCAGGATGTTCGGCAAACGTGCCGGCAATACCAGCGGTTCGTCGAGGGTGCCGTCGAAGTTCGGGCCCCAATCCGCGGTGCCTTGGCCCAGTTCGCTGAGCAACACTTCGGAATAGCGCGACAACCGCGCTTCGGTGTAACGCATGGCGGCGAAGGATTTCGGATCATCCGGCGCACCCCAGTTACCCTGGCCGTCGACCAGCGTGTAGCGATAGCTGAACGGCTGGGCCATCAGGACCATGGCTTCGTAGCAGGCCGAGTCGCCGTGGGGGTGGAACTTGCCGAGCACGTCACCGACGGTACGCGCCGATTTCTTGTGCTTGGAATCAGCGTCCAGCCCCAACTCGCTCATGGCGTAAATAATGCGCCGTTGCACGGGTTTCAGGCCGTCGCCGATATGCGGCAAGGCACGGTCCATGATCACGTACATGGAGTAGTTGAGGTAGGCATTTTCGGTGAAGTCAGCCAGCGATCGGCGTTCTACGCCATCTAAGCTGTCTGCAAGGATGTCGCTCATGCGGGCCTCATCGGTTCGTTGTCTGGCGCAGCAGCATGGTGCCACCGCGCTGGGTAAATTCAAGTTTGTTCAGTGCGCTCATGCCGAGCAGCACTTGGTCGCCATGCAGGCCGGGCGCCACCAGTGCGCGGACATCCCGCAGCACGATGTCGCCCAGTTGCAGGCGTTCAATACGGGTGCGATAGCCCTGGCTCAGGCCATTGGCCGTGCTCAGGGTCACACCGAAACCCTCTTCGAGCTTCAAGCGCCTGGCCAACTCGGCCGGGATCGCCACATCGGTCGCTCCGGTATCGAGCATGAAATCCACCGGCTGGCCATTGATATGGCCGCTGGCGACGAAATGCCCCTGGGCGTTGCTCGCCAGTTTCACTTCGATAAACCCATCACCCTGCTGTGAGCTCACCACCACATTCGGGTTTTGCTGACGCTCTTCCCACTGCCCGAAAAACCGCGTCGCCAGAAACAGCGCCGCGCACCAGGCCAGCACCATCAACACCCGACCGGCGCGTTTGCCTGGGGTTTGCTGGCTCACGGCTTGGCGCTCCAGCCACCGTCAGGCGCGGCAAAGCGCCAGATGATCGGACGAACTTCGCCATCGGCGCGGGCTCCGGTGTTGTTGTCGATGCCGATCCAGGCACCGTCAGCGTCCACGACCAACGCCTCGGCGAGGCCATAATCCTGTGGATAACGCCGGTTTTCCTGCAACGCCTCTTCGGCAAACGACCAGCAACGCTCGACTTTGGCGGTCACTGCGTCGCGGCGGCAGATCTCGAACGCATTGCGCTCCAGGGTAAACAGCTTGCCGTTGAACAGTGACAGATCGGCAAAGTCCCGAGGCATCGCACGGGCGTGTGGAAATTGTGCCGGTTGCATTTCTTTCCCGGCTTCGCTCAGCAACACGCAACCGCCATCGCAGTCCCACACTGATTGCTTGCGCTTGATCAGCAGCAATCCGCGGCTCTCGCGCTCGGCGGCCAACCACAATTGGTCACCTTCAGGGTTGATCGCCAGGCCTTCGAACAGCGCATTGAAGCGCAACAACAGGCCACTGGCCCGCGCTTCGCGCACCATGAGCGGCGAAATCTTCAGCCAGGAGGTCGGCCCGGTTGGCGGTATTTGCAACACCGCCGCATGGGCTTCGCTGACCACGTAGCGATTGCCGGCGCTGTCGCAGGTGATGCCTTCGAAATCCAGGTTGCCGCCACGCACGTACGATGCTGCCCAGGCCCGCGAGCGCAGGCCCCAGGGCAATCCGCTATCCGGCACGTCAAGCACGCCGATACCCACGGCTTCGGCCTGCCAGATGCTGGCCCGGGTGTCGAGGCGGTAGATCTGATCGTCGTCGCGGTCGGAGACTGTCCACAGCTCCTTGCCGCATTGAGCCAGCCCGGACAGGTTGCCGCCGCGCATGCCATCGACGGCATGCTCGGACACCAAACGCAGTTGCGGCGTCGGCTCGGCAGACACCGTCATCGAGGTCAGCAGCAACGCACACGCCAGGGCAAAGCCCAAGCGCATCAGCCCAGCACCTCCGCCAGGTTGCCCTTGGATTCCAGCCAGGTCTTGCGGTCGCCGGCGCGCTTTTTCGCCAGCAGCATGTCCATCATTTCCGAGGTGGCGTCGAAATCATCGCCCAACGTCAGTTGCACCAGGCGCCGGGTGTTCGGGTCCATGGTGGTTTCGCGCAGTTGTGGCGGGTTCATTTCACCCAGACCTTTGAATCGCGTGACCTGCGGCTTACCGCGTTTCTTCTCGGCCACCAGGCGATCGAGAATACCGTCGCGTTCGGCTTCGTCGAGGGCGTAGTAGATCTCTTTGCCCAGGTCGATCCGGTACAGCGGCGGCATGGCGACATAGACGTGACCGGCATCGACCAACGCACGGAAGTGCTGGACGAACAAGGCGCAGAGCAAGGTCGCGATGTGCAGGCCGTCGGAGTCGGCGTCGGCGAGGATGCAGATTTTGCCGTAGCGCAGCTGGCTCATGTCCGCGGCGCCCGGGTCGACACCGATCGCCACGGCGATGTTGTGCACTTCCTGGCTTGCCAGCACTTCGCTGCCGTCGACTTCCCAGGTGTTCAAGATCTTGCCGCGTAGTGGCAGGATCGCCTGGAATTCTTTGTCCCGCGCCTGCTTGGCTGAACCGCCCGCGGAATCACCTTCCACCAGGAACAGTTCGGAACGCATCGGGTCTTGCCCGGCGCAATCGGCGAGTTTGCCCGGCAGCGCCGGACCCTGGGTGATGCGTTTACGCTCGACCTTTTTGCTGGCCTTCAGACGACGACCGGCGTTATTGATCGCCAGCTCGGCCAGCGCCAGACCGGTTTCCGGGTTGGCGTTGAGCCACAGGCTGAACGCGTCCTTGACCACACCAGAAACGAACGCCGCCGCTTCGCGGGACGACAGACGCTCTTTGGTCTGGCCGGAGAATTGCGGCTCCTGCATCTTCATCGACAGGACGAAAGCGATGCGTTCCCAGACGTCTTCCGGCGCCAGCTTCACGCCGCGCGGCAACAGGCTGCGGAACTCGCAGAACTCGCGCATGGCGTCGAGCAAGCCTTGGCGCAAGCCGTTGACGTGGGTGCCGCCCTGGGCGGTCGGGATCAGGTTGACGTAGCTTTCCTGCACCGCATCGCCACCTTCCGGCAGCCACAGCAGCGCCCAGTCCACCGCTTCCTTGTTACCGGCGAACGCGCCGCAGAACGGTTCGTCCGGCAGACGCTCGAATTCGCTGACCGCGTCCACCAAATAGGAACGCAGACCGTCTTCGTAATGCCATTCGACTTTCTCGCCGGTGGCCTTGTCCTCAAAACTGACCAGCAGCCCCGGGCACAGAACGGCCTTGGCCTTGAGCACGTGCTTGAGGCGGCTGATGGAGAATTTTGGTGAGTCGAAGTATTTCGGGTCCGGCGCAAAGAACACGCTGGTGCCCGTGTTGCGTTTACCCACCGTACCAACGATTTCCAGCTCGGTGGCCTTGTAGCCGTCGGCGAAGGTCATCTGGTATTCGTTGCCGTCACGTTTTACACGCACCCGGACTTCGGTCGACAAGGCGTTGACCACCGAAATACCCACCCCGTGCAGACCGCCGGAGAACTGGTAGTTCTTGTTGGAAAACTTGCCGCCCGCATGAAGCTTGGTGAGGATCAGTTCGACGCCCGACACGCCCTCTTCGGGGTGGATGTCCACCGGCATGCCACGGCCGTCATCGCTGACTTCCAGCGAGTGATCGGCGTGCAGGATGACCTGCACCGATTTGGCGTGCCCGGCCAAGGCTTCGTCGACGCTGTTGTCGATGACTTCCTGGGCGAGGTGGTTCGGCCGACTGGTGTCGGTGTACATGCCGGGGCGTTTGCGCACCGGGTCGAGGCCCGAGAGGACTTCGATGGCGTCGGCGTTATAAGAGCTAGCGCTGGGAGTGGCCATGGGGTCTCGTCGTCAGTCATTCATTGAAAATAGGGGCGAGTTTTCACAATGCCGTGAAATCTATCGCCTGATACAAATCTGCGCCAATGCCGGCAAAACTCAGCATGGCTGGAAGCTGTGCGGCAAACCCCTGGAAACTATGGTCGCCACCGGCCTGGATACGCAAGGCACAGGCCCGGTAATACTGCTGCGCCAGGCGATAATCCAGCGTTTCATCACCCGTCTGCAACCATACCTGATACCGCTGCGGGTCCTGAGGGGCCGGCACTTCCAGTTCGGCCAGGGCCGCTACGTGGTCGTGGGTCAATTCCCAGGTCTCATCGGTATACAGGTTTTTCTGCGTCCCCAGAAATCCGTCGAACATCCGGTGCGGACTGACGGCAGGGTTGATCAGCAGGGCTTTCAGGCCATGGCGCTCGGCCAAGTGAGTCGCATAGTAGCCGCCGAGTGAGCTGCCGACCAGCAGAGGCCGCCCGAGCGCTTCAATCGCCTCTTCGAGCTGACCGATGGCCTCACGCGGGTGATGATGCAAGGCAGGCACGCGCAACTGGTCGCTCAAACCCAGACGGTCCATCACTTCGATCAACTGAGTGGCCTTTTTCGATGCAGGCGCGCTGTTGAAACCGTGGATATAAAGGATCGAACCGGACATTTGGACTCCCTGTGCGTCGGGTAAAGATGGGGAGTTTACTGTAGGAGCTGTCGAGTGCAACGAGGCTGCGATCTTTTGATCTTGCCTTTAAAAACACAATCAAAAGATCGCAGCCTTCGGCAGCTCCTACATTGTCAGTAGCCGTTGGAACCGTAATCCACCGTAAAATCGAAGCCGATGACTCGCTCCACACCGGTTTCCAGCCGCCCGTCCGGCAGCAAGCGCAACCAGCGATAACCCGGAGCCTGCTCGCCAACCTTGAAATCCTCGCTGCCCGGTTCGAACTGAATGCAGGTCGATGGCGAGGCGATCAGACGCACGCCGTTACGCAATTGATCGATCTCCTGGTGCACATGCCCCCAAAGCACGGCGCGCACCTGTGGAAAACGATCGAGCACTTCAAAAAAAGCTTCTGGATTGCGCAGTCCGATCGGCTCCATCCACGCACAACCGATCGGCACCGGATGATGGTGGAAGCACACCAGATGATGGCGCTGCGGCGCTTCACTCAGCGAGCGAGCCAGCAGTTGCAACTGTTCGTCCTGCAAATAACCCGGCACCGAGCCCGGCACCGCCGAATCGAGCAACGTGACCCGCCAGTTGCCGATATCCACCACCGGTTCCAGCAAAGCGCTCTGCACTGCGGCCTGGGCCATGATCTGCGGCTCGTCATGATTGCCGGGAATCCAGCGCGCGGGCGCGTTGAGTTGCCCGGTCAAATCGCGAAACTGCTGATAAGACTCCAGCGTACCGTCCTGGGACAGATCACCGGTGGCCAGGATCAGATCAATCCGCGGCTGCTGTGCCTGCACCAGTTCGATGACTTTTTGCAGGCTGTCACGGGTGTTCATGCCCAGCAGCGTAGTGTTCGCCTCGGCAAACAGATGGCTGTCGGAGATCTGCACCAGCAACGCCGGATCGGCGGTGGTCAAGGTGGATACGCTCGGCAAGGTGGTCTCCCAGGACGTGATCACGGGATTGGATGATTGGCGCAATTATGCTGGGGGACGATCGAAAGAAGAAACCTGTGAACCTGACGCAGTTCACAACTGCGACGGAAGTTAACGTACCACTTCGTACTCATGCCCCAGCGCCAGGCAATGGCTCAGCCACTCGCCCAGGAACATGTTCAATTGGGCCTTTTCGTCAGGCTGATGCATCGAGGCGTTCGGGTAAGGATAGATGCCGCGAAAGCGTCGCGCATGTTCGGCGCTGACCACTTCGGCCATACAGGCGTCGTGATAGACCTGCACTTCCAGTTGCGGCACCGGTAACCACGGCAGGCTGTGCTCCTGACGCACTTGCAACGTGGTGGTGTAGGGACAGACTTGCAGCACTTCCAGCGCCAGCACGCCGAGCATCTGATCGCCATGGGTCACGGCGATGCGCCGGGCGGCGGGCTCGCTGCGCATGTCTGGCAACAGTCGCATCAGGCGCGCGTAGTTCGCCTCGCAGGACGCTTGCAGCCCCACGAGGTCGACCCGATAGCGATCGCGCAGTTTGTTTACGACCATAACCCCCTCACTTCAACGCGGTTCAAAGCCAACCATTGCAAGGCAATGATGCTTGCCGCATTGGCAATACGCCCGTCGCGTACGGCTTGCAGGGCATCTTCAAAGGCCCACACCGTAACGCGGATATCTTCAGCTTCTTCCTCCAGCCCATGCAGGCCGCCGGCCCCTTTACTGTCACAACGCCCCAGGTACAAATGCACGAATTCGTTGCTGCCGCCCGGCGATGGAAAATATTTGGTCATCGGCCACAGCGCCCCGAATACAAGCCCAGCTTCCTCCTGCGCTTCGCGGTGAGCAACTTCTTCCGGCTGTTCGTCTTTGTCGATCAGACCAGCGACCAGTTCGATCAGCCACGGATTGTCGGTCTTGCCAATGGCGCCGACGCGAAACTGCTCAATCAGCACCACTTCGTCGCGCTGTGGATCATAAGGCAGAACACACACCGCATCGTGGCGAACAAACAGTTCACGACTGATTTCGCGACTCATCCCGCCGGCGAACAATTCATGACGCAAGTGCACGCGATCGAGCTTGTAGAAGCCCTCGAAGCACTTTTCGCGCCGAACGATCTCTACGGCGGTCGGAATGGCGTTGGCAAAATCAGTCATGACTATCCTCGTTCTACAAGTCCTGTTCGAGGCTGCCTTTTTCCCGGGCCTCGACTTCGCGCCATCCTAACGCGCCCGTGAGGTTTGATGCAGCCCCTTTCCCGTCAGCGGGATAGACGGTGAGGGCGAAACCCACTCTAATTAGCTTAGTGGCGAACTGACTGCTCCGTTGATAGTCGAAGCGGGTAACTTTTTGCCTTTCCCTGATTTATGAAGGACACCCATGTCGCTTTTTAAAATCGCCTCCGTGGCCGCTGTCGCCCTGACCCTGGGCGCCTGCCAGAGTTTGTTCCAGCCCAATTATCGTGCGCCGCTGGAAACAACCCGCGACGCCACCGAACAACTGCAGCCCGGTTGCAAGGACCAGGATTGCCCGCTGGTAAACATCGACACCCTGCATTTCCCCGCCGAGCCCGCGCTTGACGGCATCATCGAAAAACGCCTGCTGCAAATGACCCGTACCTCGCCCGACGCCCCGGTAGCGCCAACGCTGGCAGCTTACCGCGAGGAGTTTTTGCGCACCGCCGGCCCACACAACAGCAGCTATCTGCAAGCGAAAGTACGCGAGCAGCATGACGGCTTGGTGATCATCGAGTTGTCCAGCTACCTGGACACGGGTGGTGCCCACGGCACGCCTGGGCGCGGCTTCATCAACTACTCACGCCAGCAGCACAAAGTGCTGACGCTCTCCGACATGCTGGTGCCGGGGCAGGAAGACGCGTTCTGGAAAGCGGCGCAAGTGGCGCACAACAGCTGGTTGATCAGCACCAAGCTCGATCAGGAACCGGAGTTCGTGAAAAGCTGGCCGTTCCAGAAAACCCAGAACGTGGCGCTGACCTATGGCGGGGTGATCCTCAAGTACGAAACCAGCAGCATCGCGCCTTACGCGCTGGGCCATGTCGAACTGAAGATCCCCTACCCTCGCCTGAACGGCATCATCAAGCCCGAGCTGTTTCCCGGCCGTAACTGAAGGCCCGACCCAGCACAAGCTGTAACAGCCCTGCCACCACCAGTGCCGGCAGGGTTGCGCCGATGTCCGGATACAAATTGGCCAGCAGATGATAGGTGCTGACCCCGCCCAGCCAGGCGAGCAGCGCCGGCCAGCGCAACGCGGCTGGCGCCACCTGGCCACTGCGTTTGCGCAGGATGAAGTGATCCACCAGGACCACGCCGAACAGCGGCGCAAACACCGAGCCGATCAGCAGCAGGAAGTTCTGGTACTGCGCCAACGGTGCCAGCAGGGCGATCAAGGTGCAAACCACACCGATGGCCAGCGCCAGGTGCTCGACTTTCAAGCGCAACAGAATCCCGCTGGACACCGCCGCCGAGTGAATATCGGCAAAAGCGTTTTCCGATTCATCCAGCAAAATCAGCAGCAGCGGAATCCCCAGGCCGGCACCGGCCAGCGCCAGCAGCAAGGCATTGACTTCACCGCTCGGCGCGAACGCCAGGGTGTAGGCCACGCCCAGACTCATCAGCCAGAAATTTCCGATGAAGAAGCCGATGGCGGTGCCACCGAAGACGTTTTTCGCCCGCTTGCCGAAACGCGAGTAGTCGGCAATCAGCGGCAACCACGACAGCGGCATGGCGATGGCAATGTCGAAGCCCACGGCGAACGGCATTGAACCGTCACCGGCCTGGGCCCACAACGCGGCCAGGTCAGCCTTGGCGAACAGGTTCCAGGTCAACCAGATGCACGCTGCCAGCAGCAGCCAGATGCCCCACTTACGCAAAATCTGGCGCACGAAGGTCAACGGTCCACTGACGGCCAACAAGGTTGCCAGGGCACCGAAAAACAGCGTCCACAGCACTGGATTGGCAATCACACTACCGTCGCTGAACGCCTTGGCGCCCAACAGGCTGGCGGCATCGCGCATGACGATGATTTCAAACGAACCCCAACCGATCAGTTGCAGCAGGTTCAGCACCGCCGGCAGGCTCGCGCCCTTGGCACCGAGGCTGAGCTTGAGCGCGGCCATCGACGACAGGCCGGTGTCACTGCCAATCACGCCAACGGCGGCCAGCAGCAGAACGCCGACCAAGGTGCCAAGGAAAATCGCCAGCAAGGAGCCCGACAGGCCCAGGCCCGGCGCGAGCAATGCACCGGTCTGCAGCACCATCAGGCCGATGCCGAGGGAAAACCAGAGGGAAAACAGATCGCGACCGCCGAACACACGTTTGTCGGTCGGCACCGCGATGTCGGGGGAATAAGTACTCGGTTGAATGCTCAAGGGTGTTATCTCAGAGGGACATTTGTTGTTGTGTTGATCGCTATCGCCAGCAGGCTGGCTCCCACAGGGGACTTGTGAAACTCACAGATCCAATGTGGGAGCCAGCCTGCTGGCGATGGGGCCTGTGCAGGCCCCACCTTTTCAGGTCAGATCAAACTTTCTGATACAGCTGACTGCCTTCCTGCTTGAAGCGCTCTGCCTGTTCGGCCATGCCTTGGGCGACGTCCACGTCCACCGCTTCGATCCGTTGGTTGGCCGCGTACTCGCGGACTTCCTGGGTGATTTTCATCGAGCAGAATTTCGGCCCACACATCGAGCAGAAATGCGCGACCTTGGCCGAATCCTTCGGCAGGGTTTCATCGTGATACGAACGCGCGGTGTCCGGATCGAGGCCCAGGTTGAACTGGTCTTCCCAACGAAATTCGAACCGCGCCTTGCTCAAGGCATTGTCGCGGATCTGCGCACCCGGATGCCCTTTCGCCAGATCGGCGGCGTGCGCAGCGATCTTGTAGGTGATGATCCCGGTCTTCACGTCATCCTTGTTCGGCAGGCCCAAGTGTTCCTTTGGCGTCACGTAGCAAAGCATGGCGCAACCAAACCAGCCGATCATCGCCGCACCGATACCGGAGGTGATGTGGTCGTAGCCCGGTGCGATGTCGGTGGTCAGCGGGCCGAGGGTGTAGAACGGCGCCTCGTCGCAGCACTCCAGCTGCTTGTCCATGTTCTCTTTGATCAACTGCATCGGCACGTGGCCCGGGCCTTCGATCATGCACTGCACGTCGTGCTTCCAGGCAATCTTGGTCAGCTCGCCGAGGGTTTCCAGCTCGCCGAATTGTGCTTCGTCGTTGGCATCGGCAATCGAACCAGGACGCAGGCCATCGCCAAGCGAGAAGCTGACGTCGTAGGCCTTCATGATTTCGCAGATGTCTTCGAAATGGGTGTAGAGGAAGTTCTCTTTGTGGTGAGCCAGGCACCACTTGGCCATGATCGAACCGCCACGGGAAACGATGCCGGTCACGCGCTTGGCAGTCATCGGCACGTAACGCAGCAGTACGCCGGCGTGGATGGTGAAGTAGTCGACGCCCTGCTCGGCCTGCTCGATCAGCGTGTCGCGGAACAGCTCCCAGGTCAGGTCTTCGGCCGCGCCGCCGACTTTTTCCAGGGCCTGGTAGATCGGCACAGTACCGATCGGCACTGGCGAGTTACGGATGATCCACTCGCGGGTTTCGTGGATGTGTTTGCCGGTGGACAAGTCCATGACCGTGTCCGAACCCCAGCGAATGCCCCAGGTCAGTTTCGCCACTTCTTCTTCGATGGACGAACCCAAAGCGCTGTTGCCGATGTTGCCGTTGATCTTCACCAGGAAGTTACGGCCGATGATCATCGGTTCCAGTTCGGTGTGGTTGATGTTGGCCGGAATGATCGCGCGGCCACGGGCGATTTCGTCACGGACGAATTCGGGAGTAATGATTTTTGGCACGCTGGCGCCGAAGCTGTGGCCGGCATGTTGCTGGTCCAGCAAGCCGGCGGCGCGGGCCACTTCCAGCTTCATGTTTTCGCGGATGGCGACGTATTCCATCTCGGCGGTAATGATGCCTTGGCGTGCGTAGTGCATCTGGCTGACGTTCGCGCCCGGCTTGGCACGACGCGGGTTGTTGACGTGGGCAAACCGCAGCTTGGTCAGCTCAGGATCGGCAAGACGTTCCTGGCCGAAATTCGAGCTCAGGCCGCTCAGTCGCTCAGTGTCGCCACGGGCTTCGATCCACGGCGAACGCACGTCGGCCAAGCCTTTGCGCACGTCGATAATGACATTGGGATCGGTGTACGGGCCTGAAGTGTCATACACCACGACCGGTGCGTTGACCTCGCCACCGAAGTCGGTCGGCGTCACGTCGAGGCTGATTTCGCGCATCGGCACGAGGATGTCCGGGCGAGTGCCCTGAACATAAATTTTTTGCGAACGGGTAAACGGCTGAACCGATTGTTGATCGACCTTGGCCGAGTCACTCAGGTTAGTGGCGATTTTTGCTTTTGTAGTCATCACGGGTTCTCCAGACAGCATCCAGGCAGTGGATTTTTGTCGGAGCGAACCTGTAAACGAATGGACGCACGTGCGCTGGGAAAACCAGCTGTGCTGTGCTCAGTGCTCGAGGGGTGTTCGATTGTCGAACAACATCCCGGACGAAGCACAAGAGGACTCGCCGGGTGACGAGAAATCTTGTTCCCTACGCAGGCGCTAACCTGATCAGGTTCAACGGGATCCGAAATTATTCGATCTCAGCCTCATAGCAAGGCACCCCGACAAGAACCCGGCCAGTCTAGACACAACTGACAAAGAACGCCAACCCCGCTGTAAACACCATGATGAATGGCGTAATTACAGCGCAAGGCAGGATTGTTGCCGCCCCATTGCGCAACTACACTCGCTTTGCCGCAGCGCGCCTTGACGCTGTATGGGCCGCGCCGTACCTTGGCGCCAGAATTATTTTCATAATATTAATGCTAGGGATCGCCTCATGCTGCGCAAACTTTCACTGGCTGTTGCCGTGTCTTGTGCGTCCACCACAATGGCCTGGGCAGCAGAAGCGCCCTTGTCGACGAAGAACGATCTGGTCAGCGTCTATCAGGAGGCGGTGGACAACAACGCCGACCTCGCCGCCGCCATCGCGCAGTATGGCGCCCAGAAAGAAGTCGTGCCCCAGGCCCGCGCCGGGCTGCTGCCCAACCTGTCGGGTGGCGCGGACGTGTCCAGCGTTCGCACCTCGATCGATCAGCCGTCGGCCACGGCCAACCGCAACGCTCATTCCTACCAGGCAACGCTGGCGCAGCCGCTGTTCCGTGCCGATCGCTGGTTCCAGTTCCAGGCCGCCAAGGACGTCAACGAACAGGCTGCCCTGCAACTCTCGGCGACCGAGCAAAACCTGATTCTGCAAACCGCCGACAGCTACTTCAACGTGCTGCGCAGCCAGGACAACCTGGCCTCGACCAAAGCTGAAGAAGCCGCGTTCAAACGTCAGCTGGATCAGTCCAACGAGCGCTTCGATGTCGGCCTCTCGGACAAGACCGACGTGCTGAACTCGCAAGCCAGCTACGACACCGCACGCGCCAACCGAATCGTCGCGCAGCGTCAGGTGGACGATGCGTTCGAAGCCCTGGTGACCCTGACCAACCGGCAGTACAACGCGATTTGGGGCATTTCCCATAACTTGCCGATCCTGCCGCCAGCGCCGAACGACGCCAAAGCATGGGTCGAAACAGCCGCCAGACAGAACCTCAATCTGCTGGCCAGCAACTACGCCGTCAGCGCCGCCGAGCAAACCCTCAAACAGCGCAAGGCCGGCCATGCGCCGACCGTCGACGCCGTGGCCAGATACGAAAAGGGCGACAACGATGCGCTGGGTTTCAGCAACCCGAACGCCTTTGGCCAGCCGTACAAGGGTGATGTCGAGCAATCCACGATCGGCCTGCAACTGAACATCCCGATCTACAGCGGTGGGCTGATCAATTCCCAGGTCCGTCAGGGCTATGCGCAACTGGACCAGACCGAGCAGCAACGCGAATCCCTGCGCCGGCAAATCGTGGAAAACACTCGCGACCTGCATCGCGCGGTGAACACCGATGTCGAGCAGGTACAGGCACGCAAACAGTCGATCATCTCCAACCAGAGCGCGGTGGAAGCGACCGAAATCGGTTATCAGGTGGGGACGCGAAACATCGTCGACGTGCTGGATGCGCAGCGCCAGCTGTACACCTCGGTGCGCGACTACAACAACACCCGCTACGACTACATCCTCGACAACCTGCGCCTCAAGCAACAGGCCGGTACGTTGAACCCGGGTGATTTGCAGGACTTGGCGCGCTGGCTAAAAGCCGACTACAACCCGGACAAGGACTTCCTGCCGCCCGACCTGGCCAAGGCCGCGGCTGAACAGTTGAAAGCAAGACCGGGGCAGTAAAAGCAAAAGATCGCAGCCTGCGGCAGCTCCTACATGGGAATGATGTACACCCTGTAGGAGCTGCCGAAGGCTGCGATCTTTTTTTCCGGCAGACGCGATCTAACGTTCGATCAACCGCCCCAACCCATCGAGCAACCGCTGCAACGCGCCCTGATTGGTCCGCATCACTTTCAGTCCCGCCTCCGCCATGCGCTGCGCATCTCGCGGCAACTCGAACAGCCGCTGCACCGCCAATGCCAAACCTTCGGCATCCTCCACTTCCTGCAACGCCCCGGCATTGCGCAACTGCGCGGCGATTTCGAGGAAGTTGAACAGGTGCGGGCCGCTCAAAACCGGTTTCGCCAGCGCCGCCGGCTCCAGCAGGTTATGCCCGCCGTTGGGCACCAGGCTGCCGCCGACAAATGCGCTGTCGGCCAAGGCATAGAGAAACAGCAGTTCGCCCATGGTGTCGCCGAGCAGCACCGAAGTGGCCGCGTTGACCGGTTCGCCACTGGAACGCCGGACGGTGGCAAACCCTTGCTGCTGGCACAACCCGTACACCGAATTGAATCGCTCAGGGTGACGCGGCACCAGAATCAGCAACGCATCAGGGTGATTGGCCAGCAACTGACGATGGGCCGCCAGGACCACTTCATCTTCGCCTTCATGAGTACTGGCGGCGATCCAGACAGGGCGCTCTTGCGCCTGCCATTGGCTACGCAATTCGCTAGCACGCTGCAAAAGTTGCGGGTCGATGGTCAGGTCAAACTTGATCGAGCCCGTCACTTCGACAGTTTCTGCCCGCGCGCCCAAATCACGGAAGCGCTGGGCCTCGGCTTCAGTCTGCACCGCGAACAGGCTCATCTCGGCCAGCATCGGCCCGGTCAATTTGCCGAAGCGGCCGTAACCCTTGGCCGAGCGCTCGGACAATCGCGCGTTGGCCAGTGCCACGGGAATCCCGCGCTTGGCGCATTGATGAATGTGATTGGGCCACAGTTCGGTTTCCATGATCACCGCCAGTTTGGGCTGGACCCGATCCAGGAAACGCTTCGCCGCGCAGGGCAAGTCATAGGGCAAATAGCAGTGTTGAATGCGCGGCTCATTGGCGAACAACGCCTGAATGCGCTCCGAACCGGTCGGGGTCATGCACGTCACGGTGATCGGCAATTGTGGATAGCGTTGCAGCAAGGCACGGATCATCGGCGCAGCGGCGATGCTCTCGCCCACCGACACCGCATGCACCCAGATGCCCCCCGGCTTCATCGCCGGCATTGCGTAGGAGAAACGCTCGCCGATGCGCTTGGCATACGCCGGCGCCTTGCGCGCGCGCAGCCACAGCCGAATCGCTACCAATGGCAGCCCCAGATAAAACAGCGCGGTATAGAGAGTTCTATTCATGGCGGCGGAGTTTATCGGCTTTTTTCGCCGATCGCCTGCAAGTGCACGGCAAAACGTTCGGCCAGCCAGCGAGCCGCCGGACCGAGCGGTTCGTCACGGCGCCAGACCAGTTCCACCACCAGCGCCGGCGGGGTCCATTCGCTGACCAGTTCGACCATCTGATTCTGATACGTCGGGTACTGCACCACGTGGCGCGGCAACCAGGCCCAACCGAGGCCACGCACCAGCCACTCGGCCATCACGTAGAAACTGTCGGCGCGCCAGACTTGCGGGCTAGCGGGCTCGCTGCCGGGGTAAATGCTGGACTCGGTCGACATCAACAACTGTCGGTGCTGCGCCAGTTGCTGACAATCCACGGTGCCCTTAGCCGCCAGCGGATGATCCCGGCCACACACGGTGACCATTTCGACGCTGCCCACCACCCGCCGCTCAAGCGCCTCGGGAATCTGATCATGAAAAAACAACAAGCCCAGGTCGGCCCGTCGCTCTACCAGTTTGCGCGCCACATCGCCTTGGGCGGCGCTGGTCAGCTGCACTTCGAGGCTGGGAAATTTTTCCGCCAGGGCCGCGAAGCTTTCGATAATCGGCTGGTACGGCATCGCTTCGTCCTGCGCCACGCGCAAACGGGCTTCCTGGCCGCGCATCATCGCCAGCGCCCGACCATTGAGGCGCTCGCACTGACGCAGCACTTCACGGGCCTCTTCGAGCAATGCCATGCCGGCTTCGGTGAGTTTCGGCTGACGACCACTGCTACGGTCGAACAGGCTGACGCCCAGGTCTTCCTCCAACAGCGCAATCGAGCTACTTACCGCCGATTGCGCCTTGCGCTGATCCCGCGCCACGGCGGAAAACGATCGTTGCTCCGCTACGCTGACAAACAGCCGCAACTGCTCCAGATTCCATTGTGTGCTCATCGCTCAACCCATCTTCACAGCAGATAGGTAATGACTTTACCGCATCTGAAGAGTCTCTAGAATGCCGACCTCAGAGAGCAACACTTCACACGAGGATTGAACCATGACCGCTTACTACTATCTGGCCATCGCCATCTGCGCCGAAGTGATTGCTACTGTTTCGATGAAAGCGGTCAAAGGCTTCAGCACGCCGTTGCCGCTGGTGCTGGTCATTGTCGGCTACGGCATTGCCTTCTGGATGCTGACTCTCGTGGTGCGTAGCGTACCCGTTGGCGTGGCGTACGCGGTGTGGGCCGGCATGGGCATCGTGATGGTCAGTGTGGCGGCGCTGTTTATCTATGGGCAGAAGCTGGATGTGCCCGCAATGCTGGGAATGGCGCTGATTGTGTTGGGCGTCGTCGTGATTCAACTCTTCTCCAAAACCGCGGGGCATTGAAAAAAAATCGCAGCCTGCGGCAGCTCCTACAAAGGCGAACCCCAGCCATCTGTAGGAGTCGCCGCAGGCTGCGATCTTTATTCCTCGCCGAGCTCTGTATACTGCGCCCTCGTCTTGAACACTGAGGTCGCCGAATGCCATCTGTTATTTCCACCGACGTTCTGATTGTCGGCGCTGGTGTCGCCGGCCTCTGGCTGAATGCGCGCCTGCGCCGCCAGGGTTTTTCGACCGTGCTGGTGGAAAGCGCCAGCCTCGGCGGCGGGCAGAGCGTAAAGTCCCAGGGCATCATCCACGGCGGCGCCAAATACGCGCTGCATGGTGCCCTGACCGGTGCCTCGGAAGCCATCGCCGACATGCCGCGCCGCTGGCGTGAAGCGCTGGCCGGTGACGGCGAGTTGGACCTATCGGGCGTGCGTCTGCTGTCCGAAGCCCATTATTTGTGGTCCCCCGGGACCATCGCCGGCAACCTCACCAGTTTCTTCGCCAGCAAAGCGGTGCGCGGCCGTGTCGATCAGGTCAAGGGCGACCAGTTGCCGCCTGCCCTGCAAGACAAGCGCTTCAAGGGCAAGGTCTATCGCCTGGCCGAATTGGTCATCGACGTGCCGAGCCTGGTCCAGCGTCTGGCTGATCTGGCAGGTGACGGTTTGCTCGCCGGTCAGAAGATCGAACCGCTGCTGGAAGGCGGCGTGCTGGTCGGCCTGAAGGTCGACGAGCGCGAAATTCGTGCGCAACGCATCGTCTTGAGCGCCGGCGGCGGGACCGCTGCGCTGCTCGAAGCATTGGGGTTGAGCCAACCGGCCATGCAACGCCGTCCGCTGCACATGATCATCGCCAAAGGCCCGAGCCTTAAACCGCTGTACGCCCACTGCCTGGGCGGCGGCACCAAACCGCGCATCACCGTGACCACACACCCGGCGGCCGACGGCCAATGGGTCTGGTACATGGGCGGCGACATCGCCGAAAGCGAAGGTGTGGCCCGCGAGTCCGCCGAACAGATCGCCACCGCCCAGAAAGAGATCGGCCAGTTGTTGCCGTGGATCGACCTGAGCACCGTGCAATGGGCCACCTTGCGCGTGGATCGCGCCGAGCCGCTGCAATCGGGCCTGACCCGCCCTGACAACGCGTTCCTCGCCGAGGAAGGTCGACTGCTGGTGGGCTGGCCAACCAAACTGGCGTTGGCCCCTGACTTTGCCGACCGGGTAATCGCCAGCCTGGCTCGCGACGGCATTCAACCGGGCCCGGTTTCCTCGCTGCCGCCGCTGCCAAAACCGCCGATGGGCGTTCCGGCCTGGGAGCAACTGCTGCCATGAGCCAACCGACCCTGCACGACCTCCATCGCCCGCTGGGCAGCACCGGCCTGTTGGTATCGCCGCTGGGCCTGGGCACGGTGAAACTCGGCCGCGACCAAGGGGTGAAGTACCCCAATGGCTTCCAGATTCCGGACGACAACGAAGCGCAGATGCTGCTCAAACTCAGCCGCGACCTGGGCATCAACCTCATCGACACGGCACCCGCTTATGGCCGCAGCGAAGAACGCCTCGGCCCGTTTTTGCGTGGCCAGCGTCAGGACTGGGTGATCGTCAGCAAGGTGGGCGAAGAGTTCGCCGACGGCCAGTCGCGCCACGACTTCAGCGCCGCACATACCCGACGCTCAGTGGAACGCAGCCTGCAACGTCTGGAAACAGACTTCATCGACCTGGTGCTGGTGCACTCCGATGGCAACGATTTGGCGATCCTCAACGATAGCGAAGTCTATGCAACCCTCGCCGCGCTCAAGACCGAAGGCAAGATTCGCGGGTTCGGGTTTTCCGGCAAAACCGTCGAAGGTGGCTTGAAGGCGCTGGAGCAAGGTGACTGCGCAATGGTCACCTACAATCTGAACGAGCAAACCGAGAAGGCCGTGATTGACTATGCTGCTGCTCACGGCAAAGCCATTCTGGTCAAAAAAGCCCTCGCCAGTGGTCATGTGTGCCTGAGTCCCGGGGTGGACCCGGTGCGCGCCAGTTTCGAATTGTTGTTTGAACATCCGGGGGTGGCCAGTGCTATTGTCGGGACGATCAACCCGCTGCACCTCGCCCATAACGTCGCGACCGTTGCCCAGGTCCTACGTAGCCACTGATGCCGCCAAACGCGGCCTAAAGCAGGAGCCGACATGCCGCGTACGCTCATAAGAAAGAACCCGAGCAACTTCAAGACCCTGCCGTTATTCGTCGAAGCGACTCCCGAAGGCCTGAGTTATCAGAGCGTCGGGAGACCGTTGAATTTCTCCCAGATCCTGCAACGTCGCCGCCCAGTGACCGTCGCTGATACCGAGCGGTTCTCCCTTGAGCTGGCCAACCTCGGGGTGTCGGTGCGCCTGACGCTTCACTGGCAAAATCGCGATTACTGGGTGCTGGTGCGTCAACGCCGACAGGATCGCGGAGACGTGGTGCTCAAGTTGATTTCCGGGTACGTGCCGGCCCACGAGCTGAACCTGCCGCTGCACACAGCAATCCAGGAGATTGCCGAAGAATGCCTGCTGGAAACCCCGGAGGGCTGGCTCGGGGGGCGTTTCAATGACACCTGGCTGCCGGCGCCCTACGCGTCTGCCCTGCATTATCGTGAAGCCCTGCCGTTTCGCCTGTCGCCCCTGTCTGGCTCGGCGCGGCCGGTGCGTTGCGCCAACCTGCCGCTGATCGAACGGCCACGGGCTTATGTGCATCTGCCGACAGCTTCGTTGCAGTTGATTTATGACTTGCGCCTGGACGTGCCCAAGGAGGCCAAATCCCTGAGCCTGTTCCACGTCGACGAGCGACTGGAAGGTGATCAACTGGTGGCCCGTCTGGATCGCAAACGCCCCGATCTGTACCTGATGCCCTTGCTCGACGGTCATCCCACGGCCGAGTTGTACACGTTGAAAAAGGATCAGCTGTACCCGGCAAGTACACGCGGGTTGTACCTGGCCGAAAGCTTCGCCCGACAGGAAGGCTGGCTGGTGAGGGATGAACGGATTCGCTGGAAGGACTGGGTGCGCCAGCAAGGCTTGACCCCGCCGGGGAAGGATTCGGGGTTGGCGCTGTTACGGGGGAAGGCGAAGCAACTGCTGAAGAAGATCGTACCGCGCAAGAAAGTCAGTTCTTAAACGCAAAAGATCGCAGCCTGCGATAGCTCCTACAAGGTATTTGTAGACCTGTAGGATCTGCCGCAGGCTGCGATCTTTTTGGCGTCACTCGGACTTGCGGATTTTCTCGACAATCGCGGTCGTGGAACTGTTTTCCACCAGCCCCAGCACTTTCACGGTGCCGCCATAAGCGGTCACGATGTCGGCGCCGACCACTTGGTCAATCCCGTAATCCCCGCCCTTGACCAATACGTCCGGCTTGACCTCGCGCAGCAGGTTCTCCGGCGTGCCTTCCGGGAAACCGATCACCCAGTCCACCGCGCCCAAACCGGCCAGTACTGCCATGCGGCGGTCGACGCTGTTGATCGGACGACCCGGCCCTTTCAGGCGGCTGACCGACGCATCGTCGTTGACCGCAACGATCAGGCGATCGCCTTGCGCCCTTGCCTGTTCCAGGTAGGTCACATGGCCGGCATGCAGGATGTCGAAGCAACCATTGGTGAACACGATCTTCTCGTTGTGCGCGCGGGCATCGTCGACCGCCAGCAACAGCTGCTCGAGGCCCAGCACGCCGCGCTCCGAACCTTCTTCGCGCTGGATGGCGCGACGCAGTTCCGGTGCGCTGATCGCCGCCGTACCGAGCTTGCCAACGACGATACCCGCCGCCAGATTGGCCAGGCCCACCGCATGCGGCAGTTCCTCGCCAGCCGCAATCGCCGCTGCCAGGGTAGAAATCACCGTATCGCCGGCACCGGTGACGTCGAACACTTCACGGGCGCGGGCTGGCAGGTGCAGGGCCGGATGATCCGGACGCAGCAGAGTCATGCCGTGCTCGCCACGGGTCACCAGCAAGGCGCCGAGGTCCAGGTCGTGCATCAACTGCGCGCCCTTGCTCACCAGCTCATGCTCATCGGCGCAACCACCGACGATGGTTTCGAACTCGCTGAGGTTAGGGGTGATCAGGCTCGCACCACGGTAAATCGAAAAATCCTTGCCCTTGGGGTCGGCCAGTACCGGAATGCCACGGGCACGGGCGGCCTGGATCAGCACCTGATGGTTTTTCAGCGCGCCTTTGCCGTAGTCGGACAGCACCAGCACCTTGATGCCTTCGAGCAGTTCGTCGACTTGCACCGACAACTCCAGGGCATCCGTGGCGAAGGGTTCTTCGAAGTCGATACGCAACAGTTGCTGGTGACGACTCATGACGCGCAACTTGACGATGGTCGGCTGATGCGCAATGCGCTGGAACAGCGCCCGCACGCCTGCACCCTTGAGACTATTGGCCAGGCTGTCGGCGGCTTCATCGTCACCGGTCACACCGACCAACGAGGCCGGCGCGCCAAGGGCGGCAATGTTCAACGCAACGTTGGCGGCACCGCCGGGGCGGTCCTCGATGTGATCGACCTTGACTACCGGTACTGGTGCCTCAGGGGAAATCCGTGAGGTACCACCATGCCAGTAACGGTCGAGCATGACATCGCCGACCACCAAGACAGGGGCTTGATCGAATCGCGGCATGGACAACTTCATGGAGCAACCCACATACAAAATGAACAGGGGCGCGATATTAACACAGGGTGGCCGCCGGCTTGTGCGACGGCTGCAACGGATAAATTCGCGAAAGACGACTATAGCTGTCGAGAGCAACGAGGCTGCGATCTCTTGATCTTCTTAAAAACAAAGTCAAAAGATTGCAGCCTGCGGCAGCTCCTGCAAGGGAGGGTTTCAGGCGATGTCTTCGGCCGGTGCGTCCAGGCCCATCGCGTGGAGGCGCGAGTAGTAACCGTTTTGCGCCAGCAGTTGAGCGTGAGTGCCACGCTCGACGATCTGGCCCTGGTCCATCACCAGGATCAGGTCGGCTTTTTCGATCGTCGACAGGCGGTGAGCGATGACCAGCGTGGTGCGACCTTTCATGACCTGGTCCAGCGCCGCCTGAATGTGGCGCTCGGATTCGGTATCAAGGGCCGAAGTGGCCTCGTCGAGGATCAACAATGGCGCGTTTTTCAACAGTGCCCGCGCAATCGCCAGACGCTGACGTTGACCACCGGACAGCAACACACCGTTTTCCCCGACCTGGGTATCCAGGCCTTGGGGCATCTGCGAGATGAAGTCCATCGCATAGGCATCCGTGGCTGCTTTTTCGATGTCTTCACGAGGCGCGCCCGCCAGATCGCCATAAGCGATGTTGTTGGCGATACTGTCGTTGAACAGCGTCACATGCTGGGTCACCTGGGCCACGTGCCGGCGCAGATTGCGCAGGCGATAGTCTTCGATCTCAACGTCATCGAGCAAAATTTCGCCAACGTCGTGATGATAAAAACGCGGAATCAGGCTGGCCAGGGTCGACTTGCCGCTACCCGAACGGCCGACCAGTGCAATCATCTGCCCCGGCGCTGCCGTGAAGCTGATGTTTTTCAACACTTCACGCTCGGTCCCCGGATAGGTGAAGCTGAGGTTGCGCACTTCCAGATGACCATTGACGCGATCACGCTCGACCGTACCGTTGTCGACTTCAGGCTCGACGTCCAATTGCTCGAAAATGCTTTCGGCACCGGCGACACCCTTCTGGATGGTCGAACTGACTTCCGACAACTGACGGATCGGCTTGGGCAACAGGCCGGCGGCAGTAATGTAGGCCACCAGATCACCGGCGGTAGCGTCACCACGCAGGAACAGCACCAGGAACATCAGCACCGCCATGGCGGTGTAGATCACCAGCTGCAGCATCGGCGTGTAGACCGCACCGGTCTTGGTCATGCGCAATTGTTTGTCGGTGTTGCCCTGGCTGGCGGCGGCAAAGCGACGCTCTTCGTAGGTCTCGCCGCCGAAGCTGCGCACTACGCGATAGCCCTGAATGGTTTCGGAAGCCACATGGGTCACATCGCCCATGGCCACCTGGATCTTCTTGCTCTGCTTGCGGAATTTCTTGCTGGTGCTGCTGACCATGATTGCGATCAGCGGCAGTATCGCCAGCATCACCAGGGTCAGTTTCCAGTTCATCCACAGCAGGTAACCGAACAGGAACACAACAGTCAGGCCTTCACGAATCACCACTTTGATGGCATCGGTGGCCGCACCGGTGACCATGGTCACGTTGAAGGTGATGCGCGAAATCAGGTGCCCGGAGTTGTGCGTGTCGAAGTAGCGGTTGGGCAACACCAACAGCTTGTTGAACAGCTCGACACGCAGGTCATGGACCAGCCCCAGGGACACCTTGGCCAGATAGTAATTGCCCAGGAAAGAACCCAGGCCCTGCCACGCGGCAATCAGCACGATCAGCAGCGGCACGGCCTGCAACAGCTGCAGATCGCGCAAATAAGGAACAGTGGGGAACAGCACCGCTTCAGGATTGCTCAACCCGTCCACAAAATATTTGAGGATTCCGGCGAGCATTGGCTGAGTCGAGGCGAAAATCACGAAGCCGACAATACTGAGTGCAAACATGCCCCAGTACGGGCGCACATACGACAGCAGGCGCAGGTAAATCTTCAAGCTCGACGGCGCAGGCGAATCAGGGCTAGTCATGAGAACCCGTTGTATGAGAAAAGAGCCCGCGAGTGTAACACAGGCCATTTTAGTCGCTGAGCTGCGGTAACATGGCCGGCTATCCATGCCTTACGGCGTCGAACTCCGGAGTATTGATGCAAGCGCTTGATCACACCCGATACCTCGCCCTGCGCGAGGGAGCACAAGTCCTTGAAGCGGATGGTTCGGGGGACAAGGTTTTGCGATTGACGGACGGCTCGATCCTCAAATTGTTTCGGCGCAAGCGCCTGCTGACGTCAGCGGCATGGTATCCGTATGCCCGGCGTTTTGCCGACAATTGCACCGCGCTGCGTGAACGGCAGATTCCCTGCCCGACGATTCGCGAGGTCTATCGCATTGCGAGCATCGAACGTGATGCCGTGCATTACGACCCGTTGCCGGGGCAGACCTTGCGTCAGTTGCTCGATAGCCACGACGCTGCCGATCCGCTGCGCAGTCAATTAGGGGTTTTCATGGCGACGCTGCATGAACGGGGGATCTACTTCCGCTCGGCGCACTTGGGCAACATCGTGCTCACGCCTGAACATCAGCTGGGCCTGATCGACATTGCCGACCTACGGGTTTATCGCCGCCCGCTGCGCAAGTCCCTGCGCCTGCGTAACTTCAAGCACATGGTGCGTTACCCGCAGGATCGTCAGTGGCTGCTCGACCGACAGGGCGAAGTCTTCATGCAGAATTATGGACGGACCCAGAGCATTTGTACGCCCGAAGAGCTGAACAGCGCCCTGCAGAAGTGATTTGAGCCGCTTCGCCTCCGCGGAGGAGGCGAAGCGCCGGCTTATGCCAGCGTGGCGCGCTGCGCCTGGAGCGCTCGCCCGAGAATCATTGCCGCAGGCAGCAACACCAGCGGCCACAGTTCGTCAGGGTTGCCGATCAGCAAGCTGCCATCGAAGTTCAGCATGACCAGGGCACACGCCAGGTACATGCCCCACGCATCGCGCAGGCGCCAGGCCTGCCAAAGCGTGGCCAGCATCAACCCGATAAACAACACCAGGCCCACCCCGCCGGTGTACAACCCCAAGGCGACAAAGATGTTGTGCGGATGCTGAATTGGCATCCAGCCATCGAGCATCTGGGCGGTATGGAAGTCGATTCCGCACCCTAGCAACCAGCCGCAGTTGTGCCACTCACCGACCATGATGTTGAATATTTCGATGCGATAGGAATCGCCTCGGGTCCAGAGCGATTGGTACCAGGCTTCGTTGTGTACGACCGCATACAACAACCCCAGGATGACCAGAGTGATTACCACTGCACTGCCAACCAGCCGCGGCCTGTGGTACAGACCGTAAAGCAGCCAGATACCCAGCAGGAACGCAACGCCGACCAGCGCTGTACGGGTCTGCAGAACGAAGACAACTGCGAAGATCGACAGGACAATGGCCAGCCCACCTTCAACCCACCGGCGCGTCTTGAACCAGAATGGCAACGCCAGTGCCAGCGAGCACAGCAACCAGATACTGGCATAGATCACGTTCTGCAACCGCGACGGCAGCAAGGCCACCCGGGTGCCAACGGCATACTCTCCGGTTATCCAGCTGTAGAGTGCACAGCTGAAGATGTACAGCGCCAGAATCCAGAATTGCGCACGAACAAACGCCGGGCTTCGGAAGAACTGCGGATCACTGAATACGCCGACCACCATGACAAACATCATCACGTAGAAGACATGCTTGAAGAACTGTGCCTCCCCGGCGATCGTCGCCGGCACCAGGAACCACAGAATGAATGCCAGCCAACCCAGCGCCAAAGGCTGCTTGAATAAACCCGCACCGCGCGCCTTGATCAGGAACACCAAGCCAGGCAAGACCATCAGCCCGTAGAACAGATTGTTGGTCCACTTCGAGGACCAGCCCACCACAAAGCTCAGCAGGAACAGACAGAGCACTGTTCCAAAATAAGATGAGACGGTGAATTTGCCTGACTTCATGCAACTAAACCCCATGAAGCACCCAACCGGCTACCAACCCCAGGACAACGGCTGCTATCAGCTTGATTCGATCGAGACGTTTACGCCGTTTTTTACTCATCCGCTCTTCCGGAACGATCACATGCTCACCGAAACCGGTGTGCAGGACCGCGTCGTTTTCCAGAATCAACGCATATCGGTTTTTCGCGGCATACAGGCGCGACAGGTCTTTTTCACCGGAGAACCCGGAGTACGGCGCATGGAGCAGGTAATCGGCACGGCGGCGCAAACCGGGGTTAAAGGAGAAACCCTGCCAGTCAGCCTTGTGCGAGCCGAGCACATAAAAAGGAATGCCGTGACTGACTTTACGTTCGCTCAGGAACACATAGGGGCTATGAACCATCAGGTCGTGGTTGAAGCTGCGAAGCCATACTTGAAGGGCCTGCGGATCTTCTTCCAGCAGGCATTGGGATTCTTCGATAAACCCTTCACGATAGAAGTCCCAGTCGTCTTCACAGTGGAAAATCCACGAGGTCTGCACTTGAGCGTAGGCAGCATCAATGGACTTCAACTGACCCAGGCGCGGGTTATTGATGAAAAACTGCGTATGCGCTCTCCAGTGCTCCGGGATACAGGCCTCGACAGCACTGTCGCCGGAATCCTCGGTGATGAACACTTTACGGATGGGAGCCGTGTTGAAGCGGTCAAACGTCTCCAGGGTTCGCTTCAACAGGTCGAAGCGACCGCAACTGGTGATGACGACCGAAATGTCGCTAGTCTCGCTGAACAGCATTTATTTACACCGCACCCTTGGTTGTTGAGTCATCTGGCTGTTAAAGCCCAAACGACAAACGTAATTTTTCTTTCCAGCTCAATGGAGCCCGTTCACGCAGCGGCGCACGCATCGCGTCGACAATCGCATGCCCCACGGCACGGAAGGTGTAACGCTGCTCGACCAGCGCCTGACCGGCCAATGAAATGGCTTCGATCATCTGTGGCGATCCACGTAATACCGCCAGTTTTTCCTGGAGTTCTTCGCGAGTCCGATACAACACAATGTTTTGCATGTCGACAAAACCCAGTGCGCGATTTTCCTCTTCTCCCTGGTCGTAGGCAAAGAGCACACAACCGCAGGCCATGGCCTCGAAGTTCTTGATCATGTATTCGCCCATGCCGACGTCGGCACTGACGAAACAACGGATCCGGCTCAATGTTTCGCAGTATTCCTCACCCGATTTGGTGCGGGTGATCAGCAGGTTTTCGACCTCTGCTACCGATTCCAGCATGGCCTTGCGCCCGGCATAAGCCACACTGTTGAGACTGCCAACGAAGCCCAACTCGATATCACGCTCGCGCTGACGGTTCTGCAACAGCGCCTGATCGTAGCCTTTGGGTACGAAATGGGCGTCGAAGCCCTCATCGCGCAAACGCTGGCTGACCATGTACCCAGAGCTGATCACGCGCGCCCATGGCAATTTTTTGTAGTGCGCACTGAACTTGCCGGTGTATTTGCACGGGATGTAATTCTGATACGCATCGTGCTCCAGAATAACCAGATTGGGCAGGGTCTGTATGAACTGGACCTGTCTGATCTCTTTTTTGAAGCGCAGGAAAAAAACGATGCGGTCGTAAAGGGTGACGTCGACATGCTTGCGGAAATACCCACGCAAGTCGTCCTGCTCCGCACTGGTCAGTTCCCGCTTGTCGCACTCGCACTGCTCGGCGATCCCGTCATACAGTCGATCGAGGATCGCTCGCTGCTCTTTCTGCACCAGAAACAGAACTTTCAATTGGTCTCTCTCTTGCCGGCCAGTTCTTGGACCCAAAACAACTCGTGGCGTCGCACTGTTTTGCGGAAGAACTCGTTTTCCCCGAAAGCCGGCCAACGCCGGGCTGCGAGACAACGCTGAATTCCTCGCCGAATCAGGCGCTTTAGCGGCATCCGGGGCTGAAGGTCGTGCATCATGCCCAACGACATGGCCTTGCGCCACTGCATTTCAGTCGGCAGACAAGGCGCCCAGGGCCGCAGCGGTACCTGCGCGCTGATTTGCGGAGGCAGCGCCACACCCGTTCCGGCATCGCCCATCGGCCAGCGATCGTTGTCGTGCAGGTGATTGGCGTAATGCAGCAGTGTTTCCGGCTGCCAGGCCGTACCGTTCAGTGCCTGCATCACGGCTTGCTGGGAGCATAGATGGTCTGGGTGCGGATCAAATGTCGGATGGGGTAAAACAATGACCTGAGGCTGGATACGGTCGATCAACTCGCTCAGGTCAGCCAGCAAATTGTTCCACGTCGGTAGCCCGTCGACGTCACTGCCCAAGGCAAAGGGATTGAAGCGGCGGAAATAACGCGTATCGCCAAGTTGTGCTTCAAGGGAGGTCACGGCTTCAGTTGGCGCGCTCTGCATCGCAGGCAATTGCAGGCAGAAATACCCCAACTGGATGCAGCGCTCTTGGGGAACGCCGCCCCACAAAGGCACGCTGACGCTGTCCCAGGCCCGCAACGAACCCTTCAGGCGGGAGGCTTCGACGCCATCAAGGCCCATCTGCTGATAGTGCTCGGCTTCGATTTCGCCGGCGGTCAGGGTCACGATCCAGCTTTCACGGGCACGGCTGTACAAACCGAAGGCTGCCAGCTCTGCGTCATCGGCGTGGGGCGCGATGACCATCACCCGTTGACGGCTGTAGTCCGGGTGTTCGAACGCCCACAACACGGGTTCGCCGAGCAGGCGACAAAAACGGCCGCGCAAACGTAGCTCACCCTTGGACAGGACCTGCGCCTGACCAGTGAGGTTGAGGTAACGCAAGCCGTCTACACCGCGTTCAAACGTCTGTCGATCCGGATTATCACCACCGTTCAACTCCACCACCGGATCAAGGAAGCGGCCCAACCAGGTGCTTTTGATCCGCAACGCCAGCACCAGCGTCGCGTCGTCGACCAACATGACGCCATCGTCCAGCCGCAGGTGTTCGCCGCTCAAGTGAACCTTGGGTTGCGGCGTATAAGGCGGGAAGCTGTACTGGTAATCGTCTTTGGGCGAATAGAACAGATGGTCGGCAAACCAGGCTTCATGGGCAATCCAGCCAAGGACCGCGAGCACCAGCGGCAACCACCAGGCCACCAACAGGCCCGTAACTATCAACAGCCCCAGCGCGATCAGCAAGCCGATGCGCTTGTTGCGCCGGTGGCGCTTGAGCAGTTGCTGTTTGCGGTTCATGGGTTGGCTCATACGGTGAAGACCGGCACAGGGTTGCACCAACGATCCTTGTATTCCCGGTCGGCGCGACCAAAGGAAAAGCGCAAGGGCTTGTCCAGTGCCCGGGCGTGTTCCCAGGCACTTTGGGTATTGAGGAAGCTCAACACACTGCCAGGGCTGAATGCCCGGGTTTCAGGGTCGACGCCGCCATTGATGTATTCGACGCTGATCCACTGCGGTGTTTCGACGCGGTACACCAGCTGGATGGCAATCGGTGCATCGTTGAGGAAAATCACCGAGCCGATCAGCAGCTCGCGCAACAATTCGATGACCTCCGCCATGCGCTCGGCGCCGGTCGCTGGAAAACCCCAGCGGCGCTGGAACAGATCGCAGTAAATGGCGGCCAGCTCGCTACTGGAAAACTCCGAAACGGGTCGAACCACGCCCCCCGCCTCTTCCAGCAACCTGAGTTCACGGCGCTGGTTGTAGCGAAACTTCTTCGACAATTCTTCCGGCGTGCGGGCCATCGCCAGCTGTTCGGCCTGAAGCTTGATACCGGTGAAGCGACTTTCGTTCAGCGCCGACAGGTAGCGCCCGCGATGGCGCAGAGGCGCCTGGGCGTCGCTGGCAGCAGGCAGGATGATCTCGGCATTGCCAAGGTCGAACAGCCCTTTTTTACCGCGGCGCTTGAGCACATCCTTGGACAAGGCGAGATCGCGCCCCCAGGTCGGGATCGCCGCTTTGACGTCGCCGTCTTGCTCCCAGGCCAGGTAACGCACCGGAATATCGGCCAACTGCGCCAGCCGCTCAACCACCATCGGGTGGGTCGCGACGCTGCCGCCATAACGCTGCCAGGCCTCGGCATAGATCGAGGCATCGGCTACCGACCAGCCACGTTCGCGCCAGCCTTGAAATCTGTTGAGCATCAGCCCCTCGGTGCCAGTTCGATAACGTGTGGCAAATGCCAGAAAGCATCTTGCACCGCGCGGTCGGAGAAGCGCTCACGCAAGCGATCGAGCATCAGCTCGGCACACTGAAGACGTTGTTGATCGTCCATCGCGGCCAAATGCTGCAACCCTTGCGCCAGATGTTCAGCATCGCCCAACGGAAACAGGATGCCGACGCCTTCGACCACTTCCTTCGCCCCGCCACACGCAGTGGCCAGCAAGGGTACACCAGCGGCCATGGCTTCGAGCAGCACCATGCCGAAGGGTTCATGATCGGAACTCAGGGCAAAAACGTCGAATGCGCGAAAATAACGTCGGGCGTCGGGCACCTGACCGAGGAACAGCACGCGGTCGCCAATGCCCAGTTCGCGAGCCTGCGCCTTGAGATCCTGCTCCAGTCGACCGCTGCCGAGAATCACCAACTGACTGTTGGCGGGCAGCCCCGGCAGCGCTGCGGCGAAGCCATCAAGCAACGTCGCCTGATCCTTGTCCGGATGCAATCGGCCGACGTTGCCGACAATCCAGGCATCCGTCGACAGCCCCAGCACTTCCCGCGCCTCGCGCGTCGACACCTGGCTGGCCTGCAAGGCCGGCACATCGATGCGGTTATAAAGTGTCTGGATTCGCGCCGCCGGCCATTTCGGCAAACAACGTCGCATGTCATCGCGAACAGCGTCGGAAACCCCGAGCAGACTCAGGCGTTTGCGGAAGATATGGGCGAACAGCTTGCGAGTGCCGCGCTTGTAATCGTCAAACGCGTGATGCACGCCAATCACCGGCAACGAAGTGCCCAGCAAGGCGATGTAGATAGGTTTGAAGCGGTGGGCGATGCAGAAACTGAAATTGCGCGAAGCGGCGATCTTGCGCAGATCGCCGATGGCGCCCAGCTTCAGGCCACGAATGGCCTTGGAGCTGTATTCCATGAACAACACTTCGTCAGAAGCGCATCCCGCGGCAACTTCGGCGTCGGCGACCCCGGTGAGAAACACCGTGGTCACCCGATAACCGGTCCCCGCGAACAGGCTGGCGTACTGCCGGGCGCAGTCCAGAAACGGCCCGTCATAGCCGTGGCAGAACTGCAACACATGGCGTTCAGCCGAGCGTGTCATATGCGTTCGCGCCCTCTTTGACCACCAGGATGTCTTCCATGATCAGATACTGTAGATCGGAACCGAAGAACATGTTCAAGGCGTCCGTCGGCGAACAGATCATCGGTTCGCCACGACGGTTGAGCGAGGTGTTCAGCGACACACCGTTGCCGGTCAGTACTTCCAGCGCTTTCATCATGTCGTAGTAGCGCGGGTTGTATTCGCGCTTGAGCACCTGGGCACGGGAAGTACCGTCTTCATGGACGACTTCCGGCACGCGGGTCTTCCACTCTTCCGCCACTTCGAAGGTGAAGGTCATGAACGGCGCCGGGTGATCGATCTTGATCATCTGCGGCGCAACGGTGTCGAGCATCGACGGGCAGAAAGGCCTCCAGCGCTCGCGGAACTTGATCTGGTGGTTGATGCGATCCGCCACGCCGGGAATGCTCGGGCAACCGATGATCGAACGACCGCCCAGTGCGCGCGGACCGAACTCCATGCGGCCCTGGAACCAGGCCACCGGGTTGCCATCGACCATGATCTTGGCGATCTGCTCAGGCATGTTGTCGAGCTTGCGCCAAGTCGGCTTGCTCTCGTGACGAGCGCAGGCCGCGATCACGTCTTCGTTGCTATACGACGGGCCGAGGTAGACGTGCTCCATCTTCTCGACCGGTACCCCACGGGCGTGGGACACATAGGCGGCAGCGCCGACTGCGGTACCGGCATCGCCGGATGCAGGCTGCACAAACAGTTCTTTGACGTCATCACGGGCAATGATTTTCTGGTTCAGCTTGACGTTCAACGCACAGCCACCGGCGTAGGCCAGCTTGCCGGTTTCCTTGAGCACGTCGCCCAGGTAGTGGTCGATCATCTGCAGTGCGATTTTTTCGAACAGCGCTTGAATGCTGGCGGCGTAGTGGATGTAAGGCTCGTCGGCGATGTCGCCTTCGCGCTTTGGACCCAGCCACTCGATCAGCTTCGGCGAGAAGTAGTAGCCCTTGCCCTTCTCCTTGTAGCGACGCAGGCCGATGACGTTGGCGTAGTCGGTGTTGATCACCAGCTCGCCGTTTTCGAACGAAGCCAGGCGGGAGAAATCGTATTTGCTGGCGTCACCGTACGGCGCCATGCCCATGACCTTGAACTCGCCGTCGAGCATGTCGAAGCCGAGGAACTCGGTGATCGCGCCATACAGGCCGCCGAGGGAGTCCGGATCGAAGAATTCCTTGATCTTGTGGATCTTGCCGTTTTCGCCGTAACCGAAGAAGGTCGTGGCGTACTCGCCCTTGCCGTCGATGCCCAGGATCGCGGTTTTCTCTTTGAAACCGGAGCAGTGATAAGCGCTGGAGGCGTGGGCCAAGTGGTGCTCGACCGGCTCGATCTTGATCTTTTTCGGGTCAAAGCCCAGTTGCTCAAGGCACCAGACGATCTTGTTGCGATAGCGCTTGTAGCGACGGTTGCCCATCAGGATCGCGTCAAGTGCACGGTCCGGGGCGTACCAGTAACGCTTGGCGTATTGCCAGCGGGCCTTGCCGAACAGGCTGATCGGAGCGAACGGGATCGCTACCACGTCAACGTCGGAAGGTTTGATACCGGCCTGCTCCAGGCAGAACTTCGCCGATTCATAAGGCATGCGGTTCTTTGCATGTTTATCGCGTACGAAGCGCTCTTCTTCAGCCGCCGCGACCAGCTTGCCGTCGATGTACAGGGCTGCGGAAGGATCATGGCTAAGGGCGCCGGACAGGCCAAGAATCGTCAATGCCACAGGGGTCTAGCCTCTTTAGTCTGCGTGCAGGCGCAATGCGCCTCAAAAAATTATGTGCCCTCGCAAGGGGCGAGAGACAGCTAAAGGGCGGGATTATAGCGTAAAAGCAGCGGCAAGCCTCTAGCGGCAAACGGCAAGCATTTTCGGCAGTGGCCGACCCCCTGTTCAGCCCCGCGCCGGCCGCCAGTAGATCTGGATATTGCCGTCCATGCCTTGTCGGTAAATGGTATAGGGCAAGACAACCGTATCCAGCGCGCAGGACAAGGTCAGGTCCACCAGCACCAGCGGCACGAGGATACCCGTTGGGTCTGGTGGAGCATTGAGTACGCAGAAGTCATAAGCGAGACCGCTGTAGATCCGCGGTATGGACTGACAATAGGTTTTTTGCTTGCGCAATCCTTGAGCGGCGCCGGCGTCGTCCTGAAGGACTGTCGCGACGGTCCCGCATCCCGCCAGGGCCAGTGAAATTGCACCTGATGCCGCTGCCATTTTTATCGTCAAAGTCTGCCCTCCGAGAACGTCAGGGCAAACTAGCATCGTGCTCATTCAGGCCACAGTTCATGGCTTCCCAAGATCGTGTAGGACAGCTCTTAAAAGAATGTCCCGAATCTTCGCTGGCAGTTCGGGCCTCATCGCGAGCAGGCTCGCTCCCACAGGGGTTCTCGTGCGAACACAATATTTGCCTTCGATCAAGATTCAATGTGGGAGCGAGCCTGCTCGCGATAGCGATTCAAGCCACGCTGGAAATATCTTTGGGAAGACGCTGATCGATGATTTGGTAGAGCGCACTACTCTGCGGCCAATTGCGCATGAACCGCGCCCGATCCCGCGCATACGCCGGTGCAAAACTGGCGAGCGAGCCGTGCTGGCACATCGAATCAAGATCGATCAGCGCCCAGCGGTCCTGTTGCCAGAACAGGTTGTGGCCCTTGAAGTCACCATGGCTGATGCGGTGACGAATCAGCTCGGCAAACAAGTGATCCAGCGCTGCCAGCTCGGACTCCGGCGCCTCACCGCTTTCAACATAGGGCGCAAAGCGCTCGATGATGTCCGGCCCCGGCAGGTGCTCGGTAATGAGGTAGGCACGACTGCGAAGCCAGAGAAAGCGCTTCTCCAGTAATGCCAGCGGCTTGGGCGTGGCAATCCCCAGGAACGCCAGGCGATTGCCTTCGCGCCAGGAATGCCAGGCCCGGCTCGGGCGCCAGAAGCGTTTGAGCCAGTGTGCAAAACCCTTGATGTTGTAGCGTTTGATCACCAGCGTGCGGCCATCGACTTCGACCTTGCCGACGCTCGCCGCGCCGCCGGTCTTGTACAGATGCCCTTGTTCGAGCAAGGCATCGGCCTGTTCCAGCACCGGCAGCATGGCCGCTTCTTCTTCGCGACGAATCGCCCGCAGGCCGAACGCCCCGCGCTGCACGCTGAACAACGTGCACTCGCGACCCACCTTGTTCAGGAAATCCTTGAGACGCCAGCTGCGAACCTTGTCGACCTGCTTCTGTAGCGCTTCCATGGGCAAGGCATGCTCGCCATTGCTCAGCAGGTAGTAGACCAGCAACTCCTCGGTGAACGGTTCGAGGGATTGTGGCAACTGGGCAAAAAACACCCCGAGGTTTTCCAGGACTTTCTGCCGCGACAACGGTTGGCCCGGCGTTTCGGCGCAGATTCCGGCGCCATCGATCAAATACAGTCGACGGCCTTGGCGCAGCAGGTTGTCCAGGTGCAGGTCTTCCTGCCACAGGCCTTTGCGGTGCATTTGGCCAATGGCACCCAAGGCTTCGGCCAACACCGCTGATTGTTCGTCGGCCAGCACGGGCAAATGTTCAACCTGCTGCCATGCATCGCCTAGGCTTTCAGCGCCTTCCAGAAACTCGAACAACAGCCAACCACCCTCGCCGTCTTTCAGGCCATCGGCCAACAGCAGCGGCGTGGTCAGGCCTTGGGCGGCGAGCAAGCGCACGCCGTCCAGTTCCCGTTGAAAATGCCGTGCAGCCTTGCTGCCGACCAACAATTTGGCCAGCACCGGCCGGCCGCGCCAGACACCCGCACCGACGTAACGCTGCCCCGGCAACACCCGCAGCAGGCTCAGCAATTGCAAATCAGCCGGGCCGGCTGCATCGGCGAGGGAAAGACTTAGCGGCAATGACGGGTTGCGACCCGCGTTTTTCAGTTCGGACAATCGCATCAGCCTTTCCCCTTATGGCTGCGCCGGGCAGTCAAGCGTGTGAGCCAGCTGTCGATCAGCGAACTGTCCTGCGCTTGATCCAGATAGGCGGCCAGCAGCACGCGCAACTGCGCCTCGCTCCATTCGGGCGCGCGACGCAGCAACGGCTCCAGGTCCTTCACTCGGTCGCGCTGACCGAACAGCAGCGGCCGGGTCTTTTCCAGGTCGATCAATTGCGCCTGATAGCCGTCGCCGGTGGCGCGCAGGAAAATATGCTTGGGATAGAAGCAGCCGTGCACTTGACGCTTGCCGTGCAAGCGCTGCGCCAGATGACCGCAGGCTCGCAGGATGGCCACGTGCTGTGCCTCGCCGAGTTCCGACCAGCGCCGCAACAGTGAATCCAGATCGTCCCAACCGTCCAGCGCCCGGGTCAACAGCACCGCGCGGACCTCGCCCTCAACCTTGCGCTCGCCGAAGAACGCCGCTTTCAGCGCCGGAATCCCGAGCGTTTCATAGCGGCTGATGTTGCGAAATTCACGGGCAAAACTCGGCTCGCCAAACGGCGCGTGCAAAGTGCGCATCAGGTAATTGCTCTGGCGCTTGAGATAGAAGCCATGACCTTCCAGATCCAGCCGAAACACGCTGCTCCAGCCACCGCGAACGGTGTTGGGT
Organism: Pseudomonas azerbaijanoccidentalis; assembly: GCF_019145495.1. GTDB lineage: Bacteria > Pseudomonadota > Gammaproteobacteria > Pseudomonadales > Pseudomonadaceae > Aquipseudomonas > Aquipseudomonas azerbaijanoccidentalis. The sequence continues at coordinate 251,523 of NZ_JAHSTU010000006.1, forward strand.
TCGTCCACGGCGTCGAGTTGCCGTGCCCAAAGCGCTTCGAACGTGCCGAGGCCATGGCGCTCAAGCAGCGCACGGTCTTCAGCGGCCAGAAAATCAGTCATTCGCGTCCCTCGAAAAATCTCACCACGTGCCGGATCCGTTTTTTATCGGCGGCATTGAGCCGGTCCCGCTGGCGGTATTGCAGGTAAAAGCGCAGGCGCTGGGTGGCCGACAGTTGATACTTGGCGACCTTGTCCAGGCACGCCAGGTCCTTGGTGATGCGGTACTTGAGCCAGAAACCGCTCCAGAAATCACCATTGGGACAGTCGATCAGAAACAGCCGGGGCTGATCGTCGACCAACAGGTTGCGCCACTTCAAATCGTTATGGGTAAAGCGATGGTCGTGCATGGTCCGGGTGTAGCTGGCCAACTGACGGCTGACGGTGTCGACCCAGGCGCGGTCTGCAAGCTTGGGGTCATGCCGTTCGGCCAGAGCCGACAAATCCTCGGTGTGCGGCAATTCACGTGTGATCATCGCCCCGCGATCGTACGCCATGCCGCGACGCTCCAGCCCCCAGGCCACGACCTCGGCAGTGGGAATGCCCCACTTGGCGAAACGCTTGAGGTTCTGCCACTCCATTTTCACCCGAGGTTTGCCCAGATAGCGGCGCAAACCCTTGCCGGCGCCCACGTAGCGCTTGACGTAATAGTTGACGCCCTTGCGCTGAACACGGATGACTTCCGATAGCGGGTCACGGGTCAAGCGCTCGCCTTGCAGCGCAAACACTGCTTCAAGGCTACCAAAGTCTTCTGCCAGATCGCTGTATTCGGGCTCCAGTTTCCAACCCGCCATCAGAGCGCGTCCCCGTATCGCTGTTTGCGGTCGTAGAGTTTGTTGGCCTTGCCTTCGAGCCAGCTGAGCAGCCCGGCTTCCTCGCTGAGGATTTGTCGCAGCGGTTGCTGGAAGTAGCCTTTGAGAAAACGCAATTTGTCGCGGCGAGTCAGGCCGATATCCAGAGCGGAAAAGTACAGCGCCGCCAGATCCTTGTTGCGCCAGCGCGCCGTGATCTTTGGACGGGTCTGGGCGCGGTGCAGGTCGATCACCGACAGTTTGAAGTCATCGGCCGTCACCGGTTTGTCGGTGTGCAACAGGAAGTGGCAGATGTAGCAGTCGCGGTGGTTGACCCCGGCGCGGTGCATCATGCCGGTCATGCGCGCGACCTCGGCGATCAATGCGCGCTTGAGCTTCGGCTCGGGCGGCTGTTTGATCCAGTTGATACTGAAATCTTCGAGGCTGATGGTCGGCGCCAGCTCTTCAGTGACGATGAAGGAGTGCTGATCCGCCGGGTTGCTGCCCTTCTCGCCGTAAGCGACGGCAGTCATCGTCGGCACGCCGACTTCCTGCAAGCGCTGGATCGCCTTCCATTCCTGGCCTGCACCGAGTACCGGCAATTTGGCGGTGAGCAGGTTCTTGAAGATCTCGCCCCAGCCAATGCCGCGGTGGATCTTCACGAAAAAACCGTTGCCGTTCACTTCAGTGCGCAGAGTCCGGCGCGCTTCAAGCTCGCGGTACACCTCGCCCTGCAAGCCCTCGACTTCGGCGAACGGATCGCGTCCCGCCCAGAGGCTTTTGAACGGTTCAGCCAGCATCAACTTCATTTAGCGCGCTCCGCCAGAATTACATCGGCCGCGTGCTGCGGCATGCTGTAGAGGTCGGCCGTCTCGGCGAAGGCCAGACCGTTGCGGCTCCAGGCCGCCCGTGCTTGAGCGTCGTTTAACATACCGGTCAGGTACTGCGTCAGCTGCGCCTGCTCGAACGGCTCGTCCAGCACCAGGCCAGCATCGGCTTCGGCGATGTAATGGGCGTAGCCGCACACCGCACTGACCAGCACCGGCAACCCGGCGACCAGCGCTTCCAGCAGCACCGTGCCGGTGTTTTCGTTGTAGGCCGGGTGAATCAACAGATCGGCGCCCAACAGGAAACGCGGAATATCACTGCGCCCCTTGAGGAACGTCACGTTGTCGCCAAGCCCCAACGTCGCACTCTGCATCTGGAACAATTTGGGGTCGTCCTGGCCGATTACAAACAGCCGGGTGCGTTTCTTCAGATCAGCGGGCAATGCCGCCAGCGCCTTGAGGCTGCGATCGACGCCCTTGGTCTTGAACCCGGAGCCAATCTGCACCAGCAACAGTTCATCGTCCTGGAGGTTGAATTCGGCACGGAAGCCGGCACGAATCTCGTCGGCATCGGCCGGCCGGCGGCGATCCTGGGCAATGCCTGGCGGCAACAGATGGAAGCGCTCCAGTGGCGTGTCGTAATGCTTGATGAACAATGGTTGCTGGACTTCGGAAATCATCAGCACTTCGGTCTTCGCATCTTTGGCGAACACCGCGCGCTCATACTCGGCGAAGTGGCGGTAGCGGCCCCAGCGGCGGTACAGCGAATTGCGCAGGTTCTGCGCCTTGTCTTCGAAGCAGCCATCGGCGGCGTAATAGACGTCCAGCCCCGGCATCTTGTTGAAGCCGATCAGACGATCCACGGGGCGCTTGGCCAGGTCCGCTTCCATCCACTCGCTGAGTTTTTCGTTGCGCCGATGGTTGAAGAACGCCTTGACCGGCGCCACCAACACTTCAAAACCCGGCGGCACGTCGCCTTCCCAGATCAGCGTGTAGACGCGGATTTGATGACCGCGCTTCTGACACTCGAGGGCGATGCGCATGAAATCGCGCTGCAAGCCGCCAAACGGAAAGTACTTGTACAGAACAAATGCCAATTGCATCAGCGCAGCTCCTCAGCCAGTAGCAACGTGCTCAGTCGGCTGGCGACACGCTCGGGATTCAGGCGCGTGAAGCACAATGGCCACTCGCGTTTAAGGTCGAACTGACGGGCATCTTCGGCCGTCGGTTGATACGTGCATTTCTTTTGCAGGCACGGTGCGCAGGGGAAATCGCTGGCCAGGTGAATCTGCGATTTGCCATAGGCACCGGTCAGGCCCGGGTTGGTTGGGCCGAACAGCGACAGGGTCGGCACATCCAGTGCGGCGGCCAAATGACCGAGACCGGTGTCCACCGCCACGCAAGCTTGCGCCCCCGCCAACACCTTGCCGACACCGGCCAGATTCAGCTTCGGCAACACTTCGGCGTGCTTGAAACCAGCGGCGATACGCTCGGCCCGGGACTTCTCGGTCGGGTTGCCCCACGGCAGCTTTACACCGACACCCAAATAACCAACGCGCTCAGTCAGCTCGCGCCAATAGGCTTCAGGCCAGTGCTTGGTGTCCCAGGTGGTGCCATGCAGGAACAATACATAGGGGTTCTTGCGCGGCAACTCAACCAGCCGTTCGACACTCAGGCCATAGTCACCCAAACCTTTGGGCAAGTCGTAACCCAGGGCGATGGCGAACAACTGACGCACGCGCTCAACCGCGTGCTGGCCACGGGCAACCGCCAGGCGTCGGTTGTAGAAGCGCGCGGCGATGGGTTCGCGTGCCGATGCCTTGTCGAGGCCCGCCACCGGGGCTTTGACATAACGCGTCAGCCAGGCGCTTTTCAGCAGGCCCTGGGCATCAATGACCAAGTCGTATTTCGTGGCGCGCAGGCTTTGCTTGAAGCGCTTCCACTCGCCGCTCTTGATGGTTTGCCAGAGGTTTTTGCGCCAGCGGCGGATCGCCACCGGAATCACCTTGCCCACCGCCGGGTGCCAGGTCGGGATTTCGGCGAAGCCTTCCTCCACCACCCAGTCGAACTTGATGCCGGGGATCGCCCGCGCCGCGTCGGTCAGCGCCGGCAACGCATGGATCACGTCGCCCAGCGATGAAGTCTTGATCAGCAGTACCCGCAAACTATTTGACCTCGACCGCTGTGCCCTGCAAACGCTGCAAGGCTTCGTTCACCGCTTGCGGCATCAGCTGGCGCAGGCAGTTGTAATGGCCGAACCGGCACGTGCGATCGAAACACGGACTGCACTCGATGCCCAGGCGCACGATCTCGACATGCTCGGCCAACGGCGGCGTGAAACCCGGCGAGGTCGAACCGTAGACCGCCACCAGCGGGCGGTTCAGCGCAGCGGCAACGTGCATCAGCCCGGAATCGTTGGACACCACGGAATCCGCGCAGGACAGCAGATCGATGGCCTCGGCCAGCGAGGTGCCGCCGCTAAGGTTCACCGATTCTTCGCGCAAACCGGGAATCAACCGCGAACGGATGTCTTCGCCGACGGCGTGATCGTTTTTCGAACCGAACAGCCACACTTGCCAACCGTCACGGATTCTCGCTTCGGCCACCTTGGCGTAATGCTCGGACGGCCAGCGCTTGGATTCACCGAACTCTGCACCGGGGCACAGCGCCAACACCGGGCGATCGAGAGTCAGCCCGAACTTGGCCAGGGCGGCCTCGCGGGTGACCGGATCGATCTGCAGGCTTGGACGTGGGTACGGCTTTGGCAGCTCAACGCCCGGCTCATAGGCCAGCGCCATGAAGCGCTCGATCATCAGCGGGTAACGATCTTTGTCCAGCGTGCGCACATCATTGAGCAGGCCGTAGCGGAATTCACCACGCCAGCCGGTGCGCTTTGGAATACCTGCGAAGAACGGCACCAATGCCGACTTCAAGGAATTGGGCAGCAGGATCGCCTGGTCGTACTGCCCGGCCAGGGATTTACCAATGCGCCGACGCGTCGCCAGCTCCAGCGCGCCGTGGCCGAGCGGAAAGCTCAAGGCCTGGCGTACTTCGGGCATGCGCTCAAGAATCGGCCGGCTCCACTCGGGGGCCAGCACGTCGATTTCGCACTGCGGGTGGCGTTGCTTGAGACACTGAAACAGTGTCTGCGCCATCACCATGTCACCGACCCAACTGGGCCCAACGATCAGAATTTTCATGTGGTTTCCATAAACGAACCGGGGAGGCTAATGCCTCCCCGCCTCGTGAATTCTACAAAACACTGCAAATCTACTGTGGGAGCAAGCCTGCTCGCGATGGCGGCGTAACAGTCAGCATAGATGCTGGATGTGACGGCCTCATCGCGAGCAGGCTTGCTCCCACATTTGAATCTCATCGCTTCAACCAGCGAAAATCAGCTTAGCCCCAGCTCACGCCAGATCCGCATGACCTGCCGCCGTTCGTCTGCGAACTGGTCGCCCGGTATCACCCCGGGGTCCTTCTGCAAGGCCTGCCGGTGGGCGGCGGAGCGGTAAGCCTTATAGGCTTCACGCAGCAGACTGGCATCTTCGACGGGCATCAACCCTTCGTGCTCCAGCTCTTCCAGAATGCGGATGTTATCGGTCCAGCGCAGCAATGGCGGGTGCGTTTGCGACCACGCCAGGGCCGCGTATTGCACCATAAATTCAATATCGACGATACCTCCGGCGTCCTGCTTGAGGTCGAAGGGCGCCGTGGCGTCGAAGGCATTTGCCCCAGTGCCGGCCGCCGTACTCTTGCTGCCGAGGTTTTCGCGCATCTTGGCGCGCATCTCGCTGACCTCCTGGCGCAGGGTCGGCAAGTCACGCGGCTTGCCCAGAATCGCGGCACGGACTTTTTCGAAAGCCTGGCCGACATCCTGGCTGCCCACCAACACCCGCGCCCGCACCAGCGCTTGGTGCTCCCATGTCCAGGCTTCATTTTCCTGATAGCGGGAAAACGCACCGAGCGAACTCACCAAAAGACCCGATGCACCGGACGGTCGCAGGCGCATGTCCACTTCGTACAGCTGACCCGAGTTGGTCTGGGCCGTGAGCAAATGGATGATGCGCTGCCCCAGCCGGGTGAAAAACTGCGCGCCATCGATCGACTTCGGCCCATCGGTTTCGGCCTGCGGATCACCATCGTGGATGAATACCAGGTCGAGGTCCGAACCATGCCCGAGTTCCAGCCCGCCGACTTTTCCATAACCGACAATGATGAATCCGGGATCGCATAAAGTGCCGTCGGTGCGCAGCGGCGTACCGTATTTGGCCACCGTTTGCCGCCAGGCCAGGGCCAGCACTTGCTCAAGGATCGCTTCGGCGAGCCAGGTCAGGTAATCGCTGACTTTCATCAGTGGCAGGCTGCCGGCGATTTCTGAAGCGGCGACCCGCAAGCGGTGCGCCAGTTTGAAATGGCGCAGGGCTTCCATCTGCTGCTCAAGGTCATCCTCGGGAATCCGCGTCAGACGCTCACGCAGCTCGGCAGCCAGCTCCGGGGCCAAAGGCGGCTTGAACAGTCGTCCTTCATTAAGCAATTCATCGAGCAACAGCGGGAAGCGGGTGATTTGCTCAGCAATCCACGGGCTTGCGGCGCACAACGTCAACAAGCGACGCAGCGCGCCGGGGTTTTCGGTCAGCAATACCAGATACGCTGAACGCCGCGCCACGGCCTCGACCAATGGCAGCACACGCTCCAGCACCAGATCCGGGTTGGCGTGCTCCACCGCCTGGGCCAGCAAACGCGGGATAAAAGCATCGAGACGTTCGCGCCCCAGACGTTGCATGGCCCGCAACTGCGGGCTGCTGCGCAGGCTGGCCAACGCCTTCAGTGCTTTGGGGGCATCAGCGAAACCGCCCTCTTCGAGTTGACGGCAGGCGGCTTCTTCATCCTGGGCTTCTTCCCACAGCGGCAGCCATTCACCGCCAACCACCACTTCGCTTTCGGCACCCTGCTCCTCGTCAGGGTCGGCAATGACCTGACCGAAGTGCCACGCCACCCGCCCGCGCCAGTACATCAATTGTTCATGGAACGCCGGCCAATCGGCAAAACCCAACATAAAGGCAATGCGCGCCTGATCCTGAGCGCCGTCCGGCAGCATCTGGGTCTGGCGGTCGGCAATCGCCTGGATCGCGTGCTCGGTGTAACGCAGGAATTCGTAGCCTTCGCGCAGTTCGCTGATCACCGCTGGCGGCAAGTAGCCTTGCCCTTCCAGCGTGCTCAGCACTTTTAATAGAGGACGCTGCTGCAAGCTCAAATCGCGGCCACCGTGGATCAACTGGAAGGCCTGGGCAATGAACTCGACTTCGCGAATACCACCGGAGCCGAGCTTAATGTTGTCGGCCATGCCTTTGCGCCGCACTTCCTGCTGGATCAGCTGTTTCATGGTGCGCAGCGCTTCGATGGCCGAGAAGTCCAGATAACGCCGGTAAACGAACGGCCGCAGCATCTCTTGCAGTTGCGCGCCGGCGACTTGATCGCCCGCCACCACCCGCGACTTGATCATGGCGTAGCGTTCCCAGTCGCGGCCCTGATCCTGGTAATACTGCTCCAGCGCGTTGAAGCTCAACACCAGCGCACCGGACGAGCCGTAAGGACGCAAACGCATGTCGACGCGAAACACAAAACCGTCGACGGTCATTGGGTCCAGCGCCTTGATCAGACGCTGCCCGAGGCGGATGAAAAACTCCTGGTTATCCAGCGGACGCTTCACGCCTACGGTTTCGCCGCCCTCGGGGTAAGCAAAAATCAAGTCGATGTCAGACGACAGGTTCAACTCCACCGCACCGAGCTTGCCCATCCCCAGCACCACCATCTGCTGCGGTTCGCCGCTGCGTCGACCGGTGGGCACACCAAACTGCTGACAATGGCGCGCGTACAACCATTGATAAGCCTGATCGATGCTGGCATCGGCCATGTCGGAGAGATCGCGACAGGTCTGGACCAGATCGGCCTGACGGGTCAGGTCGCGCCAGATGATTCGCACCTGATGGCGAGTACGCTGGCGGCGCAAGGCGCGGCCGAGCTGGTCATCGGTTTCGGCTGCACTCGCCGCAGCCGCAATCTGCGCGCACAACTCACCCGGGGCGTAGCCACGGTCCAGTTCGCCGGACTGCACCAGCGCCAGCAACATCAAAGGGTCACGCACACTCTGTTCAATGACAAAGTCGCTGGCAGCGGTCACTCGGGCAAATTGAGCCCAACGCTCAGGGGACCAGCTGGACAATCCATGATCATCATCCAGCGCTGCGACTGCGGTACGGAACGACTGCTCGGCGCGGGAGACAAGCGGCAACAGAATGGCGGGCAGTTCGGCAAGCGAAGGGAGGCTCATGGTCTATCCTTGATCGGCGTGTATCGGGCTGCATGTAGTGAATTTTCATAATGCACTACCTGAAGGACTGTCGAACAAAAGTTAGAAATAGCTGAAAATTCTTTATTATTGGCAGCCAGCATCAAGCTTTCACCTTTTCTGGTTGGTAAAAGACCAACCTTAACGATTATTCTCACAACAGAGTCGGGGGCCAAAAGCCGCTCATCTGTAGTTTTACTACTCGTATATACATTAGTAAGGCTGAAATGCCGGATGATTTGTAGTAAAACTACACACCGCCGGAACAACCTGTCGGCAATCCAAGAATTCATAACGTCTGCCCACAAGGCCAGTCGCTAACTCAGGCAACCGATTCTGGTAGCCTTTCCGCCCTGGAGCAAGCCATGCAAGACCTCGATCCCGTCGAAACCCAGGAATGGCTGGACGCCCTGGAATCGGTTCTCGACAAAGAAGGCGAAGACCGTGCTCACTATCTGATGACCCGTATGGGTGAACTCGCAACCCGCAGCGGTTCGCAGTTGCCTTACGCCATCACCACGCCTTACCGCAACACCATCCCCGTTACCCACGAAGCACGCATGCCTGGCGACCTGTTCATGGAACGCCGCATTCGCTCGCTGGTACGCTGGAACGCGATGGCCATGGTAATGCGTACGAACCTGAAAGATTCTGACCTCGGCGGTCACATCTCCAGCTTCGCTTCCAGTGCGACCCTGTATGACATCGGCTTCAACTATTTCTTCCAGGCCCCGACCGACGAACACGGCGGCGACCTGATCTACTTCCAGGGCCACACCTCGCCAGGCGTTTACGCCCGTGCATTCATGGAAGGCCGCATCACCGAAGACCAGATGAACAACTTCCGCCAGGAAGTCGACGGTCAGGGCCTGTCGTCCTACCCGCACCCTTGGCTGATGCCTGACTTCTGGCAGTTCCCGACCGTATCCATGGGTCTGGGCCCGATCCAGGCGATCTACCAGGCACGCTTCATGAAGTACCTGGAACACCGCGGCTTCATCCAGCCGGGCAAACAGAAAGTCTGGTGCTTCCTGGGCGACGGCGAGTGCGACGAGCCGGAATCCCTGGGTGCTATCTCCCTGGCCGGCCGCGAGAAGCTGGACAACCTGATCTTCGTCATCAACTGCAACCTGCAGCGCCTCGACGGCCCGGTTCGCGGCAACGGCAAGATCATCCAGGAACTCGAAGGCGTGTTCCGCGGTGCTCAGTGGAACGTAACCAAAGTCATCTGGGGCCGTTTCTGGGACCCACTGCTGGCCAAGGACGTCGACGGTATCCTGCAACGTCGCATGGACGAAGTCATCGACGGCGAGTACCAGAACTACAAAGCCAAAGACGGCGCCTTCGTGCGTGAACACTTCTTCAACACGCCAGAACTCAAGGCGATGGTTGCAGACCTGTCCGACGACGAGATCTGGAAACTCAACCGTGGCGGCCACGACCCGTACAAGGTCTACGCGGCGTACCACGAAGCGGTCAACCACAAAGAACAACCGACTGTCATCCTGGCCAAGACCATCAAAGGTTATGGCACCGGTGCCGGCGAAGCGAAGAACACTGCGCACAACACCAAGAAAGTCGACGTCGACAGCCTGAAGTTGTTCCGCGACCGCTTCGACATCCCGGTCAAGGACGAAGAGCTGGAGAACCTGCCGTTCTTCAAGCCTGAGCCAAACAGCGCCGAAGCCCGTTACCTGGCCGAGCGCCGCAACGCGCTGGGTGGTTTCGTGCCACAGCGTCGCGCACAAAGCTTCAACATCCCGACGCCACCACTGGATACGCTCAAAGCGATCCTCGACGGCTCGGGCGACCGTGAAATCTCCACCACCATGGCTTTCGTGCGGATCCTCGCGCAACTGGTCAAGGACAAGGAAATCGGCCCGCGCATCGTGCCGATCATCCCGGACGAAGCCCGTACCTTCGGTATGGAAGGCATGTTCCGTCAGCTGGGCATCTACTCCTCGGTCGGCCAGCTCTACGAGCCAGTCGATAAAGACCAGGTGATGTTCTACAAGGAAGACCAGAAGGGCCAGATCCTCGAAGAAGGCATCAACGAAGCGGGCGCCATGAGCTCCTTCATCGCTGCCGGTACTTCGTACTCCAGCCACAACCAGCCGATGCTGCCGTTCTACATCTTCTACTCGATGTTCGGCTTCCAGCGTATCGGCGACCTGGCATGGGCCGCTGGCGACAGCCGCACCCGTGGCTTCCTGATCGGCGGCACCGCCGGCCGTACCACCCTGAACGGTGAAGGCTTGCAACACGAAGACGGTCACAGCCACCTGCTGGCCTCGACCATCCCGAACTGCCGCACCTACGATCCAACCTACGGCTACGAGCTGGCGGTGATCATTCAGGACGGCATGAAGAAGATGACCGAAGAGCAACAGGACGTCTTCTACTACATCACCGTGATGAACGAGTCGTACCAGCAGCCAGCCATGCCGGCCGGTGCCGAAGAAGGCATCAAGAAAGGCATGTACCTGCTCGAAGAAGACACCCGCGAAGCGGCGCACCACGTTCAGCTGATGGGCTCCGGCACCATCCTGCGTGAAGTCCGCGAAGCGGCGAAGATCCTGCGTGAAGAGTTCAACGTCGGTGCCGACGTGTGGAGCGTTACCAGCTTCAACGAACTGCGTCGCGACGGCCTGGCCGTTGAGCGCACCAACCGTCTGCACCCGGGCCAGAAGCCTAAGCTGAGCTTTGTGGAAGAGTGCCTGAACGGCCGTAAAGGTCCGGTCATCGCATCGACCGACTACATGAAACTGTTCGCCGAGCAGATCCGTCAGTGGGTACCATCCAAGGAATTCAAAGTCCTGGGCACCGACGGTTTCGGCCGCAGCGACAGCCGCAAGAAACTGCGTCATTTCTTCGAAGTTGACCGTCATTTCGTGGTGTTGGCAGCCCTGGAAGCACTGGCTGACCGTGGTGACATCGAACCTAAGGTTGTGGCTGAAGCCATCGCCAAGTTCGGTATCAACCCGGAAAAACGCAACCCACTGGACTGCTGAGGAGAGATTCTGTGAGCGAACTCATTCGCGTACCTGACATCGGCAGCGGTGAAGGTGAAGTAATTGAACTGTTTGTGAAGGTCGGCGACCGTATCGAAGCCGACCAGAGCATCCTGACACTTGAGTCGGACAAGGCGAGCATGGAAGTGCCTGCGCCGAAGGCCGGTATTATCAAGAGCCTGAAAGTGAAGCTGGGCGACCGTCTGAAAGAAGGCGACGAATTGCTGGAGCTGGAAGTCGAAGGTGCCACTGATGTGGCCCCTGCGGCTGCCGCTGCGCCGGCTGCCAAGGCTGAAGAGAAGAAAGCAGCTGCCGCACCTGCCGCTGCTGCACCAGCCGCTGCTCCTGCTGCCGCTTCGGTCCAGCAAGTGCACGTGCCGGACATCGGTTCGTCGGGCAAGGCCCAGATCATCGAGATCCAGGTCAAGGTCGGCGACACCGTCGAGGCTGATCAATCGCTGATCACCCTGGAATCCGACAAGGCCAGCATGGAAATCCCGTCGCCTGCCGCTGGCGTGGTCAAGGCCATCAGCGTCAAGCTCAACGACGAAGTCGGTACCGGCGACCTGATTCTGGACCTGGAAGTGGCAGGTGCTGCGGCACCGGCTGCTGCCGCTCCGGCTCAGGCTGCTGCACCTGCCGCCGCTCCAGCGCCTGCCGCTGCCGCTCCGGCTGCACCGGTGGCCGACAGCGTCCAGGACATCCACGTTCCGGACATCGGTTCGTCGGGCAAGGCCAAGATCATCGAAGTACTGGTCAAGGCTGGCGACAACGTTGAAGCTGATCAATCGCTGATCACCCTGGAATCCGACAAGGCAAGCATGGAAATTCCATCGCCTGCCGCTGGCGTGGTGGAAAGCGTTTCCATCAAGCTCGACGACGAAGTCGGTACCGGCGACCTGATCCTCAAGCTGAAAGTCAAAGGCGCTGCTCCGGCTGCTGCTCCGGCACCTGCCGCGGCCGCACCGAGCGCTGCTGCTCCAGCCGCTGCTGCACCGGCCGCCGCTGCACCTGTAGCGGCCCCGGCTGCTGCTCCAGCCAAGCCTGGTGCAAAAGTTCACGCCGGCCCTGCCGTACGTCAACTGGCCCGCGAGTTCGGCGTCGAGCTGAACGCCGTTGGCGCCAGCGGTCCGCACGGTCGCATCCTGAAAGAAGACGTGCAGGTTTACGTCAAAGCCATGATGCAGAAGGCCAAGGAAGCACCGGCCGCTGCCGCTGGCGCAACCGGTGGCGCGGGTATCCCGCCGATTCCGGTCGTGGACTTCAGCCGCTTCGGTGAGATCGAAGAAGTACCGATGACCCGCCTGATGCAGGTCGGCGCTGCCAACTTGCACCGCAGCTGGCTGAACGTGCCACACGTGACGCAATTCGACTCGGCGGATATCACCGAGCTGGAAGCGTTCCGTAACGCCCAGAAAGCCGTTGCAGAGAAGGCCGGCGTCAAGCTGACCATCCTGCCGCTGCTGCTCAAGTCCTGCGCGCACCTGCTCAAGGAACTGCCGGACTTCAACAGCTCGCTGGCGCCAAGCGGCAAAGCGATCATCCGCAAGAAATACGTGAACATCGGCTTCGCCGTCGACACCCCGGATGGCCTGCTGGTACCGGTCATCAAGAACGTCGACCAGAAGAGCCTGCTGCAACTGGCTGCCGAAGCGGCTTCCCTGGCTGAAAAAGCCCGGACCAAGAAGCTCTCGTCGGACGAGATGCAAGGCGCCTGCTTCACCATTTCCAGCCTCGGCCACATTGGCGGCACCGGCTTCACGCCGATCGTCAACGCGCCGGAAGTGGCGATCCTCGGTGTTTCCAAGGCAACCATCCAGCCAGTCTGGGACGGCAAAGCCTTCCAGCCGAAACTGATGCTGCCACTGTCGCTGTCCTACGATCACCGTGTGATCAACGGCGCCGCTGCTGCACGCTTCACCAAGCGTCTGAGCGATCTGCTGGCGGACATCCGCACCATCCTGCTGTAACACCGGCCGGCCCTCCTTCACCGGAGGGCCTGTCGCGTTCCACGTTTTCCGAGCGCCACGCTCGTACCTCAACCCCGCCAATTTGGCGGGGCTTTTTTTGCCTTCGATAAAGTAAATTCCTACATACGCGGCTTATATCGCCCACAACCTCGATCCACTTTAGCCCGGTATTTTTCCCGTCCAACACTCTAGGCTTAGTTCAATAGCCGCGAATAAATCAATTTACAGCGGCAACTTGAACAACTTCATTTCGAATGGATTCGAACATGTTAAAACCCACTGTCGGCCCCATTGTCGGGCATACAACAACAGAGCATGCGCGCATTTTTTTGCGCGGCGCATGGCAAAACAATCAACGCGTATTTGCCGGTATTCGTTATCGCCGGGCGGGCGATGAATATTGGAACAAAGGCGTATTTACCGAGTTGACCGCGTCACGCGACATGTCAGACGTTATCGTTCTGCGTGAACTGATCGCCGACACCGAGTACGAATACCAGGCCGGATGGTTGAGTCCGATGAATCCGGTGCACAACGCAGACACGGTCCAGGAACTAGCACTGCAATGGCCGCGAGATATTTATCGTCTGCGCACGCAATCCGCCAAGGCAACTGCCCCACGGGCTTACGTCGTGGGCTCCTGCCGCTATTTGCGCATGACTGCAGGCCGGCCATCGGCCCCGCATCTGGGCGACCGGATCTTCGCGTCCATCAACCATTTGGTACAACGTGCCACACCGCCGGTCAGTGCTTTACTGATGACGGGCGATCAAGTGTATGTCGACGATTTGAACTTCATTGCACCCGACCGGGAATACAAGGACATACTCGCCAAATATCGCACTGCGTTCTCTCAGCCTCATATTTCAAAGTTAATGTCCGCCGTGCCAACTTACATGATGCTCGATGATCATGAAATAGAAGACAACTGGCCTGCCAACAAGAACAACGCTGATGAGTTCTTATATAAAAACGCCATGAGCGCCTATGAGCTCTATCAAGCCAGCCACAGCCCGGCCCACGAACTGGATAGACACGCGAAGATTAGTTATCCGTTAAAACGATATTGGTATCAGTTCACCCAGGGTGATATCGAGTGGTTTGTCACCGACAGCCGCACACGACGCAATCTCTCGGCCACCGAGCGACGCATTCTCGACGTCGAACAGGAACATGCGCTGTGCCAGTGGCTGATCCACAGCCCCGCTAGGGTCAAGTTCGTCGTTACCAGCGTCATGTTCTACCCGGACCGCAAACGCCTGGGTGATGACGCCTGGAAAGCCTTTCCCGAACAACGTCTGCGACTGCTGGAGACGATTCGCACCCACGGCATCAAGAACGTCGTGTTCATTTCTGGCGACGTACACGGCTCCCTGACCAGTCGCCTGACTCACAGCGAAAACCCGGACTTCGAAGTTCACACCATCGTCTCGTCGCCGCTGTGCAACAGCAAACTGCTGCCGTACGCCAAAGCATCAACGTTCATCCTCGACCAACCGCTGGCCCGAACCGCTGCTGGCGACTACCGGCATGAGCTGACCAGCACAGTCATCAGCCAGGATAATTTCGCGCATATGATCGTCAACGCCGACCAGATTGACGTGAATTACCACGATCGGGATGGCAAGTTGCTGGAGTCAACCAGCATCCAATTGCGTTGAAACCTGCCTGCGGCAGCTCCAACAGGATTTGCTCTTTCCATTGTAGGGGCTGCCGCAAGCTGCGTTTTTTTTGACCCATAGCATTACTTTTCTCCGCCGACTGGAGAAATCTTCACGACTGCCGACATATTCTTATAGCACTTGGCCTTCATGTCTCTTGTCAGTCGGTGTCGCAATGATGCAACCTTGCCGTAGGCAACAGTAAAGAGGGCGAGAGCCCCGGCGCGTTCAGCAAATTCGAAGCGAGTTTCCCTCCATATGAAGAGCCAACCCGATGCCGCCAGCCGTATGGTGGCCGAGGTAGTGACGCAGTTGCCTGTGCCCTCGCGGCTCGGCATGCTGCGTTTCGAACGGCTGAATGAACCAAGCTGGGCGCTGCTGTTTCTCGATCCCAATTGTGAACGCCAGTTCGGCCTGCCGGCCGTGGAGCTGTGCGCACTGGTGGGTTCGCCCTACGCGAGCCTCATGGAGCCGGAAGCGCGCTATCAGTTGCACGACGCTGTCCAGCAGCAACTGAGCGAAAGCACTCATTATCTGATCCGCTACACCCTGCACACCGCCTCAGGCTCGTTGAACCTGCTGGAGCTGGGTGAAGCCTATAAACAACACAATCGTCACCTGTTGCGTGGCTACCTGCTGGTGATCGACGGCCTGTTCGACGATGCCCCGCTGCTGCCGGCGCTTGACCTGGAAACCCAGAACTCTCGCCTGCAAATCGCCCTGGAGCTCAACCAGCGCGCCCAGCAGGAACAACTGCTGCATCTGGACCGGGTACGTGCCCAGCAGGACTTGATCCTGTTGCTGACCCGCCAGCGCTACAGCAGCAACAATTCCCTGCAAGAAGCTGCCGAGCTGATCACCCGCAGCGCCTGCGACATTTATGAAATCGACTGCGCCAGCCTGTGGCACCTCGAAGGTTCGCAGCTGGTACCGATCTCGTCTTATCACCGCACCAGCCAGGAATACCTGCTGCCGGAACCGATCGATGTCAGCGTGTTCCCTGACTATCTCGATGCCTTGCATACCGGCCGCGCCATCGATGCGCACAACGCCATGCGCGACCCGCGCACCCGGGAGATGGCCGAGAGCCTGCGCCCGCGCGATGTCAACGCGATGCTCGACGCCAGCATCCGGGTCGACGGCCAGGTGGTCGGTGTTCTGTGCCTGGAGCAAACCGGCGCCACGCGCGCCTGGCAATCGGACGAAATCGCCTTTGCCGGCGAGCTGGCGGATCAGTTTGCCCAGGTCATCAACAACCACAACCGACGCACTGCCACCAGCGCCCTGCACCTGTTCCAGCGTGCAGTTGAACAAAGCGCCAACGCCTTTTTGCTGGTCAACTGCGACGGCGTGGTGGAATACGTCAACCCAAGCTTCACCGCGATCACCCAGTACAGCACCGAAGAGGTGCACGGCCAGCGCCTGGCGGAACTGCCGGCCCTGGAAAACCTCAGCGAGCTGCTGTTCGACGCGCCATCAGCGCTGGCCAAGAGCAACAGCTGGCAGGGTGAATTCAAAAGCCGTCGGAAAAACCTCGAACCCTACTGGGGCCAGTTGTCGATCTCCAAGGTTTACGGCGACAACCGCGAACTGACGCACTACATCGGCATTTACGAAGACATTACCCAGACCAAGCTCGCGCAGCAGCGCATTGAGCGCCTGGCGTACACCGACAACCTGACCAACCTCGGCAACCGTCCGGCGTTCATTCGCAACCTCGACGAGCGCTTCGCCCGCGACAGCGACACGCCAATCAGCCTGTTGCTGGTGGACATCGACAACTTCAAACGGATCAACGACAGCCTTGGCCACCAAACGGGCGACAAGTTGCTGATCAGCCTGGCCCGCCGTCTGCGCAACAGCCTCAGCCCGAGCGGCAGCCTGGCGCGGTTCGCCAGTAACGAGTTTGCAGTGTTGCTGGACGACACCAACCTCGAAACCGGTCAGCGGATCGCCAGCCAATTGTTGACGACCCTCGACAAACCGATGTTTGTCGACAACCAGTTGATCAGTGTAACCGGCTCCGTTGGCCTGGCCTGCGCGCCGCTGCACGGCCGCGACCCGCAAACCCTGATGCGTAACGCCGGGCTGGCGCTGCACAAGGCCAAGGCCAACGGCAAACACCAAGTGCAAGTGTTCACCGAGGCACTGAACGCCGAGGCCAGTTACAAACTGTTCGTCGAGAACAACCTGCGGCGCGCCCTGACCCAGAACGAACTCGACGTGTTCTACCAGCCCAAGCTGTGCCTGCGCAGTGGTCGCCTGCTGGGCATGGAAGCGCTGCTGCGCTGGGACCACCCGGAAAAAGGCATGATTCGCCCGGACCAGTTCATCAGCGTCGCGGAAGAAACCGGCCTGATCATCCCGATCGGCAAATGGATCGCCCGCCAGGCATGCCGCATGAGCAAAACGCTGACCGCGGCCGGCCTGGGTAATTTGCAAGTGGCGATCAACCTGTCCCCCAAGCAGTTCTCCGACCCGGACCTGGTAGCCTCCATCGCCAATATCCTCAAGGAAGAAGCGTTGCCGGCGCACCTGCTGGAGCTGGAACTGACCGAAGGCCTGTTGCTGGAAGCCACCGAAGACACCCACTTGCAACTCGACCAGCTCAAGCGTCTGGGCCTGACCCTGGCGATGGACGACTTCGGCACCGGTTACTCGTCGCTCAGCTACTTGAAAAAATTCCCGATCGACATCATCAAGATCGATCGAAGCTTCATCCACGAAATCCCGGACAACCAGGACGACATGGAAATCACCTCCGCGGTGATCGCCATGGCGCACAACCTGAAACTCAAGGTCGTGGCTGAAGGCATCGAGACCGCCGATCAGCTGTCCTTCCTGCGTCGCCACCGCTGCGACGTCGGCCAGGGCTACCTGTTCGACCAGCCGATCCCCGGCACCGAGCTGATCGAAAAGCTCAAGCGCTACCCGCGTGGCCCAATCGCCTGACAGCGAGCCAACACTCGGGCAAACTGCATCTCTAAACATTCCAACGACTGAGAGGACTGATGATGGTTCTGCGCTCGGAAATTCTGGTGAACAAAAACGTGCTCCCTACCAAAGAACAAGCTTTGCCTGGCCGTGAAACCCCGATGAACCTGCCGGAAAGACATTTCGTCCACGACGCCCCACTGCTGGGCCCGTTCGCGATGGACGTGGATTTCGCGATCTTCGGCCTCGGTTGCTTCTGGGGTGCGGAACGTCGCTTCTGGCAGCGTGAAGGCGTAGTCAGCACCGTGGTGGGCTACGCCGGCGGCTTCACGCCAAACCCTACGTACGAAGAAGTCTGCTCGGGCCTGACCGGCCACAGCGAAGTAGTGCTCGTGGTCTACGAACCGGCAAAAGTCAGTTACGAAGAATTGCTCAAGATGTTCTGGGAACTGCACAACCCGACCCAAGGCATGCGTCAGGGCAACGACATCGGTACCCAATATCGCTCGGTGATCTATGCGACCAACCCGACGCAATTAGCCGCCGCCAAACACAGTAAAGAAGTGTTCCAGATCGAACTGACCAAAGCCGGCAAAGGCGAGATCACCACCGAAATCGAAGAGGCGCCAACGGTCTACTTCGCCGAGGCGTATCACCAGCAATACCTGGCGAAGAATCCGGAAGGTTATTGCGGGATTGGCGGTACGGGCGTGACTTGCCCGATTTAAGCGCTTAACGCAAAAGATCGCAGCCTTCGGCAGCTCCTACGGGTGTACGCATAACCCTGTAGGAGCTGCCGCAGGCTGCGATCTTCTGATCATGCAGCTTGTTACTCAGCTATCAGCCAATCCATCTTCCAGCTACCCTCGGTCTGCCCCAGCTTCTGGGACAACCATGGCAGCAGCTCACGCAATTCTTCTTCCAGCCCCCACGGCGGATTGGCGATCGCCAGCCCGGAGCCGTTCAGGGTGTTCGGCGTGTCCAGCGGATGCACCAGCAGCTCCACGCGCAACAGCTTTGGCGCGCCAGTGCCGGCCAGGTCCTGATAGAAACGGCGCAGTGCACGCTGATCCTTTACCGGATACCAGATCGCCGCCACGGTTTGGCGCATGCGGCCAATCGCTTCTTTCAACGACGCCGCGCAACGCTGCATCTCGTCGAGTTTTTCGAACGGCGGGTCGATCAACATCACCGCACGCTTCTCCGGTACCGGCAGCAAGGCACGCGGCACGTGCCAGCCTTCGCCCAAGTGCACCTTCACGCGACGATCACCGGCCATGTTGTCCTTGAGCAGCACGCCGTCTTCCGGGTGCTTTTCGTTGAGCAACACGCGATCCTGCTTACGCGTCAGACGCCGCGCCAACTCCGGCGAGCCCGGGTAGTAGCGCAACTGGCCATCCGGGTTCATCTCGTGCAGCACCTGCATGTAATCAGCCGTCAGGATCGGCAGATCCGGTTGATCCCACAAACGCGCGATGCCTTCCAGGTACTCACCGGTACGGTTGGCCTGATCACCCTGAAGGTCGTAAAGGCCAATGCCGGCGTGGGTATCGAGATAGGCAAACGGCTGCTCCTTGCGCGACATCAGGGCGATGAGGCGGGTCAAGGTCAGGTGTTTGAACACATCGGCGTGATTGCCGGCATGGAAGGCGTGACGATAATTCATGGCTGCTCCTGCGAAGGCCGGGAAGTTTACCTTTTACCGGCCGGCAAGTCAGGAGTTGGCGGCTGAGCGGAGCCTCAACACAACTTGTAGCAGCTGGCGGAACCTGCGTTCGGCTGCGCAGCGGTCGCAAAATCAGCACATGCGGCGTTTCAGGCACACCGTGCAAGCAGGATTGGCGACTGCTTCGCAGCCGAACGCAGGCTTCGCCAGCAGCTACAACGCGCGCTTGGCTATTGGGTTCGACAAACTTGCGTCAGCGTAACTCCGACATCAAAAAATCCACCAACTCATTATGCGGAGCCGCCGACACCTCTGCCTGCTCAAAAAAATGTGCAACTTTGCGGCGCAACACAGGTTCCGAAAACGCCTCGAACACGCTTGGTTGTTCTTCACTCAGCCACTGCACCCAGTTGTTGAGTCGCGTCGTACTGTCACCGGTACTCATCTGCTGCAACAGCACCTCAGTCACCTCCCACCACGGGAAAACCTTCGATGTTTTCTGTGCACGGCCGCCGATTTCAACGGCCTGACCATTGATCAAGCAGCGCCCAATCATCGGCAGCAGTTCAACCGAATTGACCTCGCTACTTTGAAGAATGGGCAACAAGTAACGCCCATCCCAAAACCGAAAAAACACCGCATTGCCACTTGGCAGCAGCACCTGTGTAAGGCTGCGCAGATGCTCGACCAGCGCATCCTGGCTGGCGGACGAAACCATCAACCAGCCCCAATCAGGAGACGCCGTTGTCTCCACCCACTGCAAAAACTCACTGTCCTCAGAAAGGGTTCCTACGAAGGGCATCACCGCCTCCCACTCGGCATAAGCGGTATCGGCCCAGATCGGGCTCACCTTGCTCGTGGACATTGAACGTCGCCAGGCTTCGAATGGTGTGGCGGTGCTGGCGTTACTGAAGATTGCGAACAGCTGTTCCGACGTTTGCAGTGGCTGACGCTCAAGCCAGTCGTGTGGCGATAGAAAATCAGGCGGCACAGACACCTTCCTTGCAACGCTCGCACTCTTCACAAAATGGCGCTGCGCTTTTCAAACTCAACATCTGCGCCATGCTCAACGCTACACCTTGCACAGACAGACTCGACGCACCGGGGGCTGCAATCGGCGCACCACCCACTTCGATCGGCACGCTGCTGAAAATACCTTCAGGACCAATACTGATCCAATGCCCGCCCGCCTGAATCGTGGCCCGGCCACCGCCATCGATCACGACCTGGCTCGCGGCATTTACCTGAAACTGCCCACTCGCGGTGACGGTCTGGCTACTGACGCTGATATGCCGGTCACCGGTGACGTGCAGGTATTCGTTTTGCCCCACCTGCACGTGCAGGTCATGCAACACTTGCTGGCTCCAGTTTCGCTGGGCGCGCAGGTAGATTTCCTCGGCCCCTTTGCGATCCTCGATGCGCAACTCGTTGTAGCCTTCGCCACCCGGGCTCGTCCGCGAACGGAAAATGCTGCGGGTCTTGTCAGCCGGCAGGTTCAACGGTACCGAAGTGGCGGCATTGGGCAGACAACCCATTACCAACGGTTTGTCGGCATCGCCATCAACGAAACCCACCAGCACTTCCATGCCGACCCGCGGGATCAACACGCTGCCGTAGCCATCGTGCGCCCACCCGCTGGCGACCCGTAGCCAGCAACTGGAATGCTCATCCAACTGACCCTCGCGATCCCACAGCAGCCGGACCTTGACCCTGCCGAACGCATCGCAATGAATTTCACTGTCTTTCGGACCGGTGACCACGGCCGCTTGATACCCGGCAACCTGCGGCTTGGCGATCACCCGAGGGCGGAAAAACACATCCCACGGCGTTGCCAGGAAAGTATTGCGATAGCCCTGAAAACTACTCGAACCATCGCCGCTCGCCAGCTCTTCGAGCACTTGCGGCTGACGGCCCTGATGTTCGACTTCGGTCAACAGCCACAGATTGTTCCAGTCCTGCTGAGAGTGCTCGTCGAGTTGCAGGAAATGCCCACTGTTCAACGCGACTTGATCACTCTTGCCCTGCGCCTGTCGGTAGTCCGCGCGATGGCTTTCCAATGCTCGCCGGGCCAACTGCCTGCCGTCCTCGCGATCATTGAATTGCCCGGGAAAGCCATAATCCTCCAGCACCGGCAGTTGCTCGCTGTCGAGACGGCTTTCCAGCTCAAGCCGGGGTTGATGGAAGTCATAGTCGCGGCGCGTCACCACGGTGGGCCGGGTCTCCAGACGCACGTTGAACCGATTGATGACCGGTTCGCTCGCCGCCATACCGCTGCCCGGTCTGTACGCTGTCGGTTCAGGCAACCGCGTAAATACCGTCTGGTCATCGCCAAACACCAGCAGATGACCCTCAACACTGTGTTGGAAGTGGTAGTGAATACCCAGCTCGGCACACAGCCGCTGGATAAATGCCAGATCGCTTTCCGCGTATTGCACACAGTACTCGCGCTCGGAGTAGTCGCTGCCGAGTGCAAACGCGAAGGCATCCCCCAGAATGCCGTGATCCTTGAGGATTTGCGTGATGATGGCCGGCACGCTCTGGTGCTGGAAAACCCGTCGGTTGATGCGCTGTCCCAGGTAGGTCAGGCGCGGCACCAGGCTGATCTGGTATCGCGTCAGGCGCGTGCCGGAATCGCCCTGGCCTACGCGAAAAATCTGACCATGAACGCCGGTCTCTGCCCCATCAAAACTCAGAAACGCCTGACGATGCAGCAAGCTTTCAAGATCGATGTCCGGTCGCTCGCTGACCAATTCCACGTCAAAACGGTAGGGCTGGCTGATGGCCTCTTTGCCGGTGAACTCAAGAACTTTGAGTTCACTTTGGACACCGTCGACGGTCAACGTGAAGCGCGGTTGATTAGCAGAAGCGAACATCCGATGTGTCTCTGCAGAATGAAAGTGGTCGATTCTGCATGAGCATCCGCCCGCACAGATCAAGATGCAGGAAATTCAGATTTTCCCTACCGCCCATGAAGCATCGCCCCTCAAAAAACGCTTCATCCGACTACAGACAACCCCGAAAACACCACCACTCACTGTGGGAGCGAGCCTGCTCGCGATGGCGGCGGATCAGCTGTAGAGATGTTGAATGTCAGTCCGCCATCGCGAGCAGGCTCGCTCCCACAGGTGGAAAACGCAGGCACAAAAAAACGGCCCGCCTCCAAAGGAAGCGGGCCGTTTTCAATCAAGCCATCAGCTCAGCGCTTTCGCTCGTGCCAATTACTTGTTCAGGCGGAAATCCTTCTCGGCTGCGTCGAAACGCTGCAGCATGCCGGCAGTCGGTGCGCCCATTTTGCTGACGAAGTAGATCGCCAGGCTAGCGAAGATGAAACCAGGAATGATTTCGTACAAGCCCAGCAGTTCGAAGTGTTTCCACACGATCACGGTGATCGCGCCGACCAGGATACCGGCCAGTGCGCCGTTGCGAGTCATGTCTTTCCAGATCACGGAGATCAGCACGACCGGACCGAACGCCGCACCGAAACCAGCCCAGGCATAGCTCACCAGGCCCAGTACACGGTTTTCCGGGTTGGAAGCCAGTGCGATGGCGATCAGCGCAACCAGCAGCACCATGGCGCGACCGACCCAGACCAGTTCAACCTGGGAAGCGGATTTGCGCAGGAAGGTTTTGTAGAAGTCTTCGGTCAGGGCGCTCGAGCACACCAGCAACTGGCAGCTCAGGGTGCTCATCACGGCAGCCAGAATGGCCGACAGCAGCACACCGGCGATCCATGGGTTGAACAGGATCTTGGCCAGTTCGATGAACACGCGCTCGTGGTTTTCAGTCACAGGACCGGCCACTTCCGGGTGCGCCGAGAAGTAAGCGATACCAAAGAAACCAACAGCAACGGTGCCGCCCAGGCACAGGATCATCCAGGTCATGGAGATGCGACGGGCGTTGGCGATCGATTTAACCGAGTCTGCCGCCATGAAACGCGCCAGGATGTGCGGTTGACCAAAGTAGCCCAGACCCCAGCCCATCAGCGAAATGATGCCGATGAAGGTAGTGCCCTTGAGCATGTCGAAGTTGCTTGGATCTTGCGCTTCGATGGCCAGGAACGTGGTATCGACACCACCGGTCGCCAGCAGGACGATGATCGGCGTCAGCAACAGCGCGAAAATCATCAGGGTGGCTTGTACGGTGTCGGTCCAGCTCACTGCCAGGAAACCGCCGATGAAGGTGTAGGCAATCGTCGCCGCAGCACCGGCCCACAGCGCTGTCTCGTACGACATGCCGAAGGTGCTTTCGAACAGACGGGCACCGGCCACGATGCCGGAAGCACAGTAGATGGTGAAGAACACCAGGATCACGACCGCCGAGATAATGCGCAGCAGACCGCTTTTGTCTTCAAAGCGGCTGGCGAAGTAATCCGGCAGGGTCAGGGCATCGCCGTTGTGCTCGGTCTGCACACGCAGACGGCCGGCAACGAACAGCCAGTTCAGGTAGGCACCGACGATCAGGCCGATGGCGATCCAGCTTTCAGACAGACCGGACATGTAGATGGCGCCCGGCAGGCCCATCAACAACCAGCCGCTCATGTCGGAAGCACCGGCGGACAGTGCGGTCACGACGCTACCCAGGCTACGGCCGCCCAGAATGTAGTCAGACAGGTTGTTGGTGGAGCGATAGGCCATCAAGCCGATCAGCACCATTGCTGCGATGTAGATCACGAACGTGATCAGTGTTGGATTGCTTACGCTCATTATGTGACGCCCTGGCTTTGTTTTTATGTAGCGGCGGCTGGTGAACCGCTCGCAAACGGTGACGTTTGACAGACGATCCGGGATGCCGCGCATTTATGACTGATGTTTCCCCAGGAAAGCCATCAGCCGGCACACCAGACTCCGGGTCCGGTTGCACCTTGGGCGCGAATGCTATTCAACAAAGCAAATAAGGTGCAACCCATTTCTCGGGAATAAGTTGCACCCAGTCGGAAATAAACTTTGAAAGCGGTTTTTTGCTCCTTTTCGGAGCAAAAATGCCCACCAACCCACGCAAAAAGCACCAAGCGGATGCAGCACTGGCGTACCAGAATTTATTTCCTGACGAGCTGCGTAATATTCCGACAAAAAAAGGGTTGCACCCGGTTGCACCTCAACAGTCTCACGGCTAATCTTGCGGCCAGCTGATGCCACGCGGTCGTGGCAAACATGAGGATAAAAACATGGCTACCACCACCCTTGGCGTCAAACTTGACGACCCGACCCGCGAACGCCTCAAGGCCGCCGCGACCTCGATTGATCGCACCCCGCACTGGCTGATCAAGCAGGCAATTTTCAATTACCTGGAAAAACTCGAGGGTGGTGCAACCCTGACCGAGCTGAACGGTTTGACCAAGGATTCCGACGATGCCGTCGACGCGCCTCTGGATCACGCCCACCAGTGCTTCCTCGAATTTGCCGAAAGTATCCTGCCGCAATCGGTACTGCGCGCTTCGATCACGGCCGCTTACCGTCGCCCGGAGCCTGAAGTCGTTCCTATGCTGATCGAGCAGGCACGCCTGCCGGCAGCCATGGCCGAAGCCACCAACAAACTCGCCGCGTCCATCGCGGAAAAACTGCGCAACCAGAAGAGTGCTGGCGGCCGTGCCGGCATTGTTCAGGGCCTGCTGCAGGAGTTTTCCCTGTCGTCCCAGGAAGGCGTGGCACTGATGTGCCTGGCCGAAGCGCTGCTGCGTATCCCGGACAAAGGTACCCGTGACGCACTGATCCGCGACAAGATCAGCACCGGCAACTGGCATCCGCACCTGGGCAACAGCCCTTCGCTGTTCGTCAACGCTGCGACCTGGGGCCTGTTGCTGACCGGCAAACTGGTGTCCACGCACAACGAAGCTGGCCTGACGTCGTCGCTGAGCCGCATCATTGGCAAGAGCGGCGAGCCGATGATCCGCAAGGGCGTCGACATGGCCATGCGCCTGATGGGCGAGCAGTTCGTGACCGGCGAAACCATCGCCGAAGCCCTGGCCAATGCCAGCAAGTTCGAAGCCAAGGGTTTCCGTTATTCCTACGACATGTTGGGCGAGGCCGCACTCACCGAGCACGACGCGCAGAAGTACCTGGCCTCGTACGAACAAGCCATCCACTCGATCGGCAAAGCGTCCCACGGTCGTGGGATTTATGAAGGCCCGGGTATCTCGATCAAACTGTCCGCCCTGCACCCACGTTACAGCCGTGCGCAGTACGAGCGCGTGATGGACGAGTTGTACCCGCGCCTGCTGTCGCTGACCCTGTTGGCCAAGCAATACGACATCGGCCTGAACATCGACGCCGAAGAAGCCGACCGCCTGGAGCTGTCGCTGGATCTGCTCGAGCGCCTGTGCTTCGAGCCGCAACTGACCGGCTGGAACGGCATCGGTTTTGTGATCCAGGCTTACCAGAAGCGTTGCCCGTACGTGATCGACTACGTGATCGACCTGGCTCGTCGCAGCCGTCATCGCCTGATGATCCGTCTGGTGAAAGGCGCGTACTGGGACAGCGAAATCAAGCGCGCCCAAGTCGAAGGCCTGGAAGGCTACCCGGTCTACACCCGCAAGGTGTACACCGACGTTTCCTACATCGCTTGCGCTCGCAAACTGCTGTCGGTGCCGGAAGTCATTTACCCGCAGTTCGCCACGCACAACGCCCACACGCTGTCGGCCATTTATCACATCGCCGGTCAGAACTATTACCCGGGTCAGTACGAGTTCCAGTGCCTGCACGGCATGGGCGAACCGCTGTACGAACAAGTTGTAGGCAAAGTTTCCGAAGGCAAGCTGAACCGTCCGTGCCGCGTGTACGCTCCGGTCGGCACCCACGAAACCCTGCTGGCGTACCTGGTACGTCGTCTGCTGGAAAACGGCGCAAACACGTCGTTCGTCAATCGCATCGCCGACCAGTCGATTTCCATCCAGGAACTGGTAGCCGATCCGGTAGCCAGCATCGAGCAGATGGCGACTGTGGAAGGCGGTTTCGGCCTGCCGCACCCACGCATTCCGCTGCCGCGTGACCTGTATGGTTCCGAGCGCGCCAACTCCAGCGGCATCGACATGGCCAACGAACATCGTCTGGCTTCACTGTCCTGCGCCCTGCTGGCCACCGCACACAACCACTGGAAAGCTGCGCCGATGCTCGGTTGCGCTTCCAGCACTGAAACCCCTGCGCCGGTTCTGAACCCGTCCGATTTGCGTGACGTGGTCGGCCACGTTCAAGAAGCCACCGTCGAAGACGTCGACAATGCGATCCAGTGCGCCCTGAACGCCGCACCGATCTGGCAGGCCACCCCGCCCGCCGAGCGCGCCGCAATCCTGGAGCGCGCTGCAGACTTGATGGAAGCCGAAATCCAGCCGCTGATGGGCCTGTTGGCTCGCGAAGCTGGCAAGACTTTCGCCAACGCCATCGCCGAAGTGCGCGAAGCCGTGGACTTCCTGCGTTATTACGCAGTGCAGGCACGCAACGATTTCACCAACGACGCTCACCGCCCGCTGGGTCCAGTGGTGTGCATCAGCCCGTGGAACTTCCCGCTGGCGATCTTCAGTGGCCAAGTCGCTGCTGCGCTGGCCGCCGGTAACCCGGTACTGGCCAAGCCTGCGGAACAAACGCCACTGGTTGCCGCCCAAGCTGTGCGCCTGCTGCTCGAAGCCGGTATTCCGGAAGGCGTGCTGCAATTGCTGCCGGGTCGTGGCGAAACCGTGGGTGCCGGCCTGGTCGGCGACGATCGTGTCAAAGGTGTGATGTTCACCGGTTCCACCGAAGTCGCTCGCCTGCTGCAACGCAACATCGCCGGTCGCCTCGACAACCAGGGTCGTCCGATCCCGCTGATCGCCGAAACCGGTGGCCAGAACGCAATGATTGTCGACTCCTCGGCCCTGACCGAACAGGTTGTGATCGACGTGGTTTCGTCGGCCTTCGACAGCGCCGGCCAGCGTTGCTCGGCACTGCGCGTGCTGTGCTTGCAGGAAGATTCCGCTGATCGCGTCATCGAAATGCTCAAGGGCGCGATGGCTGAAAGCCGTCTGGGTAACCCTGAGCGTCTGTCCGTGGACATCGGCCCAGTGATCGACGCCGAAGCCAAGGCTGGCATCGAGAAGCACATCCAGGCCATGCGCGACAAAGGTCGCAGCGTGTACCAGGTGGCCATCGCCGACGCCGAAGAAGTCAAACGCGGCACCTTCGTGATGCCGACGCTGATCGAACTGGAAAGCTTTGACGAACTGCAGCGGGAGATCTTCGGCCCGGTGCTGCACGTGGTTCGCTACAAGCGCAAAGACATCGACCAGCTGATTGCCCAGATCAACGCTTCCGGCTACGGCCTGACATTGGGCGTGCACACCCGCATCGACGAAACCATCGCCAAGGTGATCGATAACGTCAACGCCGGTAACGTCTACGTCAACCGCAACATCGTTGGCGCCGTGGTCGGTGTTCAACCGTTCGGCGGTGAAGGCCTGTCGGGCACGGGTCCGAAAGCCGGTGGCCCGCTGTACCTGTACCGCCTGCTGTCGACCCGTCCTACCGATGCGATCGAACAATCCTTCGCTCGCGGTGATGCTGCCGCAGCGCCGGACGTTCGTCTGCGCGACGCCATGAGCAAGCCGCTGACCGCCCTGAAGGCCTGGGCCGACAGCAACAAGTTCGCTGACCTGAGCAGCCTGTGCGTACAGTTCGCCGCGCAATCGCAAAGCGGTATCACCCGCCTGCTGGCTGGCCCGACCGGCGAGCGCAACAGCTATGCGATCCTGCCGCGTGAACACGTGCTGTGCCTGGCCGAAGTCGAAGGCGATCTGCTGACCCAACTGGCCGCCGTATTGGCGGTCGGTGGTTCGGCGGTTTGGCCGGAAGCCGAGTTGACCAAGGCGCTGTTCGCACGCCTGCCGAAGGACATTCAGGCACGCATCAAGCTGGTTGCCGACTGGAACAAGGACGAAGTGGTGTTTGATGCGGTTGTGCATCACGGCCATTCCGACCAGTTGCGCGCGGTGTGCCAACAGATTGCCAAGCGTGCCGGCGCGATCGTTGGCGTGCAGGGTCTGTCGCAAGGTGAAACCAACATTGCGTTGGAACGTCTGGTGATCGAGCGTGCGTTGAGCGTTAACACTGCTGCTGCGGGTGGTAATGCGAGCTTGATGACTATTGGCTAAATCGCTGTAAGACCAGGTGCCCGCAATGGGCGCCGGTTTTATTGGAAGCAAGATCAAAAGATCGCAGCCTTCGGCAGCTCCTACAGTTGGAATGTGTTCCTGTAGGCGCTGCCGAAGGCTGCGATCTTTTGCTTCTCCATCACCAAGATCAATCATCCTGTTCAGCCTCTATTCGCCAGCCTAGACTCGGTCCACTCCAATAAAAGGTAGGCCGCCATGTCCGAGACGCTGCTAAGTTCCCGCAATCTGGCTTTCGAGCTGTATGAAGTCCTCGATGCCGAGGGCCTGACCCAGCGTGAGCGTTTCGCCGAACACAACCGCGAAACCTTCGACGCGGCCATCGGTACCGCCCGCAGCATCGCCGAGAAATTCTTCGCCCCGCACAACCGCAAGGGCGACGAGAACGAGCCGCGCTATGAGAACGGTCAGGCGATTCTGATTCCGGAAGTGAAACCGGCGGTGGATGCCTTTCTCGAAGCTGGCTTTCTCAACGCCGCGCGCAGTTTCGACGCGGGCGGCATGCAGTTGCCCACGTTGCTGTCCCAAGCCTGTTTTTCGCACTTCCAGTCGGCTAACGCGGCTTCGACTTCTTATCCGTTCCTGACCATGGGCGCGGCCAACCTGATCGAGAGTTTCGGTACCGACGAGCAGAAGCGCCGCTTCCTGCAACCGATGATCGACGGCCGTTTCTTCGGCACCATGGCCCTGACCGAACCGCACGCCGGCTCATCGCTGTCGGACATTCGTACACGCGCAGAACCGGCGTCTGACGGCACCTATCGCCTCAAGGGCAACAAGATTTTCATTTCCGGTGGCGATCACCCACTGTCGGAAAATATCGTGCACATGGTGCTGGCCAAGCTGCCGGACGCACCGGCTGGGGTGAAGGGCATTTCGCTGTTCATCGTGCCGAAGTTCCTGGTAAACGATGACGGCAGCCTCGGACAGCGCAACGATGTGTTGCTGGCGGGCCTGTTCCATAAGATGGGTTGGCGTGGCACCACTTCGACTGCACTGAACTTCGGCGATAACGGCGAGTGTGTCGGCTATCTGGTGGGCAAGCCGCATCAGGGCTTGAGCTACATGTTCCAGATGATGAACGAGGCGCGGATCGGCGTCGGCATGGGTGCGGTAATGCTTGGCTACGCCGGCTATCTGTATTCGCTGGAATACGCCCGCGAGCGTCCGCAGGGACGCGTGCCGGACAGTAAAGACCCGAACACCGCGCCGGTGGCGATCATCAATCACGCCGACGTCAAACGCATGCTGCTCACCCAAAAAGCCTACGTTGAAGGCTCTTTCGACCTCGGCCTCTACGCCGCGCGGTTGTTCGATGACACCACGACGCTGGAGACCGAAGCCGAACGCAAACAAGCCCATGAACTGCTGGATTTGCTGACGCCGATCGTCAAATCCTGGCCCTCGGAGTTTTGCCTGAAGGCCAACGAACTGGCGATCCAGATTCTTGGCGGCCACGGCTACACCCGTGAGTACCCGGTTGAGCAGTACTACCGCGACAACCGCCTGAACCCGATCCACGAGGGCACCCACGGCATTCAGTCGCTGGACCTGCTGGGCCGCAAACTGGCGCAGAACGGTGGCGCGGGGCTTAAGCAACTGATCCGCCTGATCGCCAACACGGGTGAGCGTGCCCAGGTATTCGAATCGCTGACGCCATTGCGCGAACCGCTGGAAAAACTGGTGGCTCGCTTGCAAACCGTGACCATCGGCCTGTTGACGGATCTGGCGCAGGGTAAGGTCAACAGCAGCCTGGCGAATTCGGCGCTGTACCTGAAGGTGTTTGGGCACACGGTGATCGGCTGGCGCTGGCTGGAACAGGCGATCCGTGCAGAGGAAGGTTTGGCCAAGGGCAATGCGGCGGATGTGGCCTTCTATAAAGGCAAGCTGCAGGCGGCGCGGTATTTCCTGACGTGGGAAGTGCCGGGGTGCCACCATGAGCTGGCGATTCTTGAGGCGCGGGATGATGTGTGCCTGACGATGCAGGATGAGTGGTTCTGACCTGGCATAGAGCGGTTTAACGGCCACAAAAAAAGATCGCAGCCTGCGGCAGCTCTTACATTGGAATGCGTTTCCCTGTAGGAGCTGCCGCAGGCTGCGATCTTTTGATCTTTTAGCTCAGACGAAACCCACCCATCTGCCGCGCCAGATCATCCGCCAACCGCTGCAGCGTCTGACAGTCTTCACGACAAGCCCTGACCTCCCCCGCCGTCGCGCGGGCCAGATCGGAAATCCCCTGCACGTTACGGTTGATCTCTTCGGTCACCGCCGACTGCTCCTCCGTGGCCGTCGCCACCTGATGGTTCATGTCGCTGATACGTTCGACCTGCCCGGTGATCGCCGTCAATGAAGCTCCCGTGCGCTGGCTGGACTCAACGCCCGTGCCGGTTGCCGCTTGCCCGGAATGCATCGACGACACCGCGTTCTCCGCACCCTGCTTGAGGCTGCCGATCATCTGCTGGATTTCATCCGTGGACGACTGCGTACGCCGTGCCAAGGTCCGCACTTCATCGGCCACCACGGCAAACCCGCGCCCCATGTCCCCGGCCCGCGCCGCTTCGATAGCGGCGTTGAGCGCCAGCAGGTTGGTCTGCTCGGAAATCCCGCGGATCACCGCCAGCACCTGATCGATAGACGCCACTTGATGGGCCAATTCGCCCACCGCAGTGGCGGCGACGCCGATTTCATCAGACATGCTTTCGATGTGCCGGATCGAACCGCCCACCACCTCCCGCGCCTGCATCGCTTCATCCCGAGCGGTTTGCGAGGCGACTGCCGCATTGCCGGCGTTCTGCGCGATCTCCTGCACCGTCAGGCCCATTTCGTGAACGGCGGTGGCGACCATGTCAGTCATTTCCTGCTGTCGACCGGAGCGTTCAGCGGTGTTATCCACAACCTTGGCCACCTGGCCCACCGCGGTGCGCAGACGTTCGCTGGTGGTCAGCACCTCGCCAATCATGTCTCGCTGACTATCCAGAAAGCGATTGAACCCGCGCGCCAGGTCGCCCAACTCATCGGCGCGGCTGGAATCCAGCCGATGGGTCAAATCTCCACCACCGCTACCGATGGCCACCAGCGCCGCTGTTACCTGTCGAATCGGTCGCACCAACCCACGGGCCAGCAACACCACCAGCAACAGGCACACCATCGCCACCGCCAGGCCGATACCGCTGCTCATCCACATGGCGCGGCGGGCTTCGGCGTAGATCTGCGACTGTGGCACTTCGGCCACCAGGGTCCAGCCGAGATCGCGCAGGGGCAGGCTTAACGCAAGGAAGTCTTCGCCATCACGCTGGAAGCCACTGCTGGTGGCAGCTTTTTGACTCATCACTGCTTGTGCTGCCGTAGCACCAATCTGCTCGGTCAGGCTGCGTTTACCGCTGAACTGCGCTTCAGGATGAACCTGGATCAAACCGTCGGAACGCACGAGATAGACCTTGCCGCGCTCCCCGAAGCTGAAGTT
Source organism: Pseudomonas azerbaijanoccidentalis (assembly GCF_019145495.1). Taxonomy (GTDB): domain Bacteria; phylum Pseudomonadota; class Gammaproteobacteria; order Pseudomonadales; family Pseudomonadaceae; genus Aquipseudomonas; species Aquipseudomonas azerbaijanoccidentalis. The sequence continues at coordinate 283,369 of NZ_JAHSTU010000006.1, forward strand.
GTGGATCAGCTCCGACAGCTCTTTCATGTTCAGGCCAAGCCCCGCAACACCGACGACTTTGCCGGCCTGCTCAACCTTGAGGTCAATGAAAAGCGCCAATTCTCCGCTGGCCGTGTCGGTGTCGATATTGAGGGTGCGCGGCTGGTTGCTGTCCAGAAATGCGTAGAACCAGGCATCTTTGGGGTTGAAACGACTGAGGGTCCGGTCCAGGCCTTTCTCGGTGAAGTAATGGTTGGACGCGGTGCCGACAATCAGCGCGGTAAAGGCCTTGTGCTCGGCGCGGATGCCTTCGAGATAGGTGGTAAACGTACCGATCTGGGCACTGTTTTCACCCTCGGCCAGCCAATCGCGCACCATGCTGTTGCTGGCGATGTCCTTGGCGGCGGTGAGCGGTTGAACGAGGATGCGCTCGATGTCGTTGCGCATCGCTTCGATGCTCGACGGTAGCGCTTGCTCGACCAGATAGCTCTGGGCAAGGCGGTTGACCACGAGGGTATAAATGCCAACCACGATCAGGATACTGACGAGCAGGGCGGTGCCCATACTCAGGATCAACTGCCATTGAATACTGCGTCGCCAGAACTGCATGGAGCACCCCCAAAGAATAAGAGGCTGAAACACTGCAACAGCCGTGCCGATTGTATACAACGAAACCGACAATCTATTCTTTGGTTGTGCGCAAAGCCGATCAGGCCTGATTGATCGTCTTGGAGATCACTTCAACCGTGGCGCTGACTTGCTCTTGGTAACGGTCGAGTTCGAGCTTGTGCTGCTTCTGCATTTCGATCTGCTGGGAGCACAGATTCATCGCCGCCAGTACCAGCAGTCGGTCACCGATCAAGGTCGGGTACTTTCTTTTGGTGTCGGCCAAGGCAGCTTTCAACATTAGTGCAGCGTCCAGCAGGGTCTGCTCTTCCCCGGCCGGGGCCTTGATCGAATAGTCCTCCCCCAGGATCGAGACGACTTTCACACCCGGGCCGTAACTCATGCGCTGACTGGGCCAGCGCTGACGCGCTCAACCAGAGCCTGGATGCGTGCGGCAGTGGCGCCTTGCTTCTCTTCCTGTTCCATCAGGCTCAGTTGCAGGCTTTCATTTTCGTCCTTGGCCTGGGCCAGTTCGGCGCTCAGGGTCTGGTTGGTGCCGAGCAGGGTCTGGTTCTGTTGTACCAGGTCGCTGACCAGCTGTTCCAATTGGCTAAGGGATGCTTCCAACATTTTGATTTTCCAGGCATTTTCAAAGGGCGCGTACGATAAAGAAAAGTCACCGTGGATGCCAGGGTTATACGGGCGCAAGGCCTTGATTTTCCTGACGAGTGACTGTTCTCGCGAACTGTAGAGACTGTCATTGCCCAATCTGGTTCCTGCACTTCGTCGCCATGGCGGTTGTGCGGCAAAAACGCGCAGGGGCTCAAGACTTTAGTCGTATGACCGATAAGTCATCCATACGTCAGCCTCGGCACCCCTCAGGTGCGCTCATCTCGGTAAACACTATGTCCCTTCGAAATATGAATATTGCGCCGCGAGCGTTCCTCGGTTTTGCCCTGATTGGCGGTTTGATGATGCTGCTGGGCGTGTTTGCCCTGAACCAGATGAGCAAGATCCGCGACGCCGCCGAAGACATCACCGTCACCAGCGTGCCGAGCATCAAGAGCCTCGACGAATTCACCCAATTGACCCTGCGTTTGCGCGTGCTGTCCTACCGCTTACTGGTCAACCGCGAGCCAGACGTACAGCAGAAAACCATGGAGCTGCTGGATATGCGCAACCAGCAGATCCGCACTGCCCAGGCCACCTACGAAAAGTTGATCAGCAGCCCGCAGGAGCGTGCGGCCTACGATCAATACGTGCAGTTGCTCGGCCAATACCGTCAGATCGAAGACCGGATGAAGACCCTGTCGCGCAACAATCAGGTCGATGAACTGCGCAGCCTGCTCAACGCCGATTTGCTGAGTAACTCCGAAGCCGTCAATGCGGTGCTGACCAAGCTGCTGGAGATCAACACTCAGCAGACCCTCGACACCAACCAGCAAGCTGCCGACCAGTACGAATCGGCCTTTAACCTGGTGATCACCCTGCTGGTCATCGCCACCGGCCTGACCATCCTGTTCGCCTGGTTGCTGACCAACAGCATCACCAAACCCATCGCCAACGCGCTGGACGCCGCCGAACAGATCGCCGAAGGCAACCTGACGCGCCCGATCACCGTCGATGGCGAAGACGAGGCTGGTCGCTTGCTGTTGGCGATGTCGAAGATGCAGGACAAGCTGCGCGACACCCTGCAACGGATTTCCGGTTCGGCCACGCAATTGGCTTCCGCCGCCGAAGAACTCAACAGCGTCACCGACGAAAGCGCCCGTGGTCTGACCCAGCAGAACAACGAAATCGAACAGGCTGCCACCGCGGTCAACGAAATGACCAGCGCCGTGGAAGAAGTCGCGCGCAATGCGGTGAGCACGTCCGAAGCCTCGAAGAACGCCACCACTTCCGCCGGCGATGGCCGTGATCTGGTGCAGGAAACCGTCAGCGCCATCGAACGCATGAGCGCCGATGTGCAGAGCACCGCGACCCTGATCGGCGACCTGGCCAATGAATCCCGCGACATCGGCAAGGTGCTGGACGTGATCCGTGGCCTGGCCGACCAGACCAACCTGCTGGCCTTGAACGCAGCCATCGAAGCCGCTCGTGCCGGTGAGGCCGGTCGTGGTTTTGCCGTGGTCGCGGACGAAGTGCGGGCACTGGCCCATCGCACCCAGCAGTCGACCAGCGAAATCGAGCGCATGATCGGCAGCATCCAGAGCGGCACCGAACACGCCGTGGATTCGATGCGCAACAGCACCGAGCGCGCCGAGTCGACCCTGAACATCGCCCGCGGCGCCGGACTGTCACTGGACACCATCAACAGTGCCATCGTCGAAATCAACGAGCGCAATCTGGTAATCGCCAGCGCGGCCGAAGAACAGGCGCAAGTAGCCCGTGAAGTGGACCGCAACCTGGTGAACATCCGCGACCTGTCGGTGCAATCCGCCACCGGCGCCAACCAGACCAGCGCGGCAAGCAATGAACTGTCGCGCCTGGCGGTGGACCTGAACAGCATGGTTGGACGGTTCAGCCTGTAACGGCAAAAGCCAAAAGATCGCAGCCTGCGACAGCTCCTACAGGGAAACGCGCATCTCTGTGTAGGAGCTGCCGCAGGCTGCGATCTTTTGATCTGCAAAAGCTTTTTGACAGCATCACATTTCAACAGGTTAGAATCGCTGGCACGCAGACTGCATGGTCAGTTTGTGCCCGCCTTTCAGCTTTCTGGAGTACTGCCTTTGAATGCGACGACCATCAACAGCCTGTTCTTGATCGGCGCGTTGCTGGTAGGTGCAAGCATTCTGGTGAGCTCACTTTCGTCCCGCCTCGGCATCCCGATTCTGGTGATCATCCTGGCCGTGGGCATGGCGGCCGGCGTCGACGGCGGCGGCATCATCTTCGATAACTACCCCACGGCTTATCTGGTCGGCAACCTTGCGTTGGCGGTGATCCTGCTCGACGGCGGTTTGCGCACGCGGGTGTCGAGTTTCCGGGTGGCGTTATGGCCGGCGTTGTCGCTGGCCACAGTCGGGGTGTTGATTACCACCGGTTTGACCGGCATGGCCGCCGCGTGGCTGTTCGACCTCAATATGATTCAGGGTTTGCTGATCGGCGCCATCGTCGGCTCTACCGACGCCGCGGCGGTGTTCTCGCTGCTGGGCGGCAAAGGTCTGAACGAACGGGTCACCGCCAGCCTGGAAATCGAATCCGGCAGCAACGACCCGATGGCGGTGTTCCTCACCGTGACCCTGATTGACATGCTCGCCAGTGGCCAGACCGGCCTGCACTGGAGCCTGCTGACCCACTTGCTGCGCGAGTTCGGCATCGGTGGCGTGATTGGCCTGGGCGGTGGCTGGCTGATGCTGCAACTGGTCAACCGGATCAACCTGGCCACCGGCCTGTATCCGATCCTGGTGATCGCCGGCGGCTTGCTGGTGTTTGCCCTGACCAACGCCTTGCACGGCAGCGGATTCCTGGCGGTCTATCTGTGCGGCTTGGTGATCGGCAACCGTCCGGTACGCAGTCGCCACGGCATTCTGCACATGCTCGACGGCATGGCCTGGCTGGCACAGATCGGCATGTTCCTGGTGCTGGGGCTACTGGTCACGCCTCACGACTTGCTGCCGATTGCCCTGCCGGCGTTGGCCCTGGCGCTGTGGATGATTCTGTTTGCCCGACCGCTGTCGGTGGTGGTTGGCCTGCTGCCGTTCAAGGCATTCCATGGCCGCGAAAAAGCCTTTATTTCGTGGGTCGGCCTGCGCGGCGCGGTCCCGATCATTCTGGCGGTGTTCCCGCTGATGGCCGGCCTGCCCAATGCCCAGCTGTACTTCAACCTGGCGTTCTTTATCGTGCTGGTGTCGTTGCTGGTGCAAGGCACGAGCCTGCCGTGGGTCGCCAAATTGCTTAAAGTGACGGTTCCTCCGGAGCCGGCACCGATCTCCCGGTCCGCCCTCGAAGTGCACGTCACCAGTGAGTGGGAGCTGTTCGTTTATCGCCTCGGCGCCGAGAAATGGTGCATCGGTTCGCCCCTTCGCGAACTGAAAATGCCCGAAGGCACTCGCATCGCCGCCCTGTTTCGTGGCCAGCAACTGCTCCATCCGTCGGGTAGTACGGTGCTGGAAGTCGATGATTTACTGTGTGTAATCGGCCATGAGCACAACCTCGCGGCGCTCGGAAAACTCTTCAGCCAGGCACCGCAACGGGGCCTGGATTTGCGCTTCTTCGGCGACTTCGTTCTCGAAGGAGATGCCCAGCTGGCCGCGGTTGCTGCCTTGTATGGGTTGAAGGTCGAAGGCATCGATCCGGAGATGTCCCTGGGCAAGTTCATTGCCCAGAAAGTGGGGGGTGCTCCGGTCGTCGGCGACCAGGTGGAGTGGAACAACACCATCTGGACTGTCGCGGTCATGGACGGGAACAAGATCGGCAAAGTGGGCGTCAGATTCCCCGAAGGAAGTCGCCCGGGTCCGGGCTTGTTCCTCTAAACTCCATTCTTCGCCTCGTATTTGATCGGTCTCTATGTCAAGCCTGCGCACCTTTTTCATCATGGCCCTGCTGGGCCTGAGTCTCTCTGTCGGCACCTTGCAAGCCGCCGAACCGCCCACCCGCGATGCCGTGCAGACGAGTCTGGACAAAATCGCCGACCGCAAACTGCCGGAGGCCGATCAAAAGGCTTTGCAGTCCATCCTGCAAGGCACACTGACACAGCTCAACAATAAGCGTGACTACGAGCAGAAACTCAGCGATCTCAAGCAGCAACTGGCCACCGCCCCCAAGCAAACCATCGAGAACCAGCGTGAGCTGACGCGTCTCAAGGCCAGCGCCGTGGTGCCGGTGGCGCAACGCTTCGCCAAAGAGTCGATCCAGCAACTCGAGCAAATGCTCACCGAGCGCTCGACCCAGCAAAGCGATCTGCAAAAAGCCCTGGCGGACGCCAACAGCCTGATCATCACCGCCCAGACCCGTCCGGAACGCGCCCAGGCGGAAATTTCCAGCAGCCAGACCCGCATCCAGCAGATCAACAACATCCTCAAGGCCGGCAAAGATGCCGGTAAAACCCTGAGCGCCGAACAGCGCGACCAGCTCAACGCCGAGCTCGCCGCCCTCAACGCCCTGATTCCGCTGCGCCGCCAGGAACTGGCCGGCAACACGCAATTGCAGGACTTGGGCAACAGCCAACATGACTTGCTGTCGGAACGGTCCGACCGCCTGGACCATGAAATCCAGGAACTGCAAAACCTGATCAACCAGAAGCGTCTGGCGCAGTCTCAGGAAACGGTTACCCAGCAATCGATCGAAGCCCAGAAGGCCGGCGGCAGCAGCCTGCTGGCGACTGAAAGTACCGCCAACCTGAAGCTGTCCGACTACTTGCTCAAAAGCACTGACCGGCTTAACGAAGTCACCCAGAAGAACCTGCAAACCAAGCAACAACTCGACAGCGTGACCCAGAGCGACTCGGCGCTGGATGAACAGATCAACGTGCTCAAAGGCAGCCTGCTGCTCTCGAAAATCCTCTACAAACAGAAGCAGGCTCTGCCGCGCCTGAAGGTCGACCGTGACCTTGCCGACCAGATCGCCGACATTCGCCTCTATCAGTTCGAAGTCAGCCAGCAACGGGAACTGCTCAGCAATCCGGCCACCTACGTCGACAACCTGTTGGCGACCCAGCCACCGGAGCAAGTCACCCCGCAGCTGCGCAAGAGCCTGCTGGAGCTGGCGACGACCCGCGCTGACCTGCTGGAACGCCTGAACCGCGAATTGAGCGCGGTGCTCAACGAATCCATCACCCTGCAACTGAATCAGAAACAATTGCTCAGCACCGCACAAAGCCTGCGGGCAACGCTCGATGAGCAAATGTTCTGGATTCCCAGCAACAAACCGCTGGACCTTGAATGGATCCACAGCGTGCCGGATCGCCTGCAACGTCAGGTCGATACCCTGCCGCTGGCGTCAAGCCTGAGCGAACTGACTGATGGCCTGACCCAGCGACCGCTGCTGTTCCTGCCGCTGGCACTGTTGATCGGAGCCCTGTTGTGGCGTCGCAAACAACTGTATGCCCGCCTGAACAAGGTTCACCAGGACATCGGCCACTTCAAGCGCGACAGCCAGTGGCACACGCCGCAGGCGATCCTGATCAATATCCTGTTGGCGATGCCGGTCTCGCTGGGTCTGGCCCTTTGCGGTCTGGCCCTGCAGATCGATGCCCGCGGGCAAAACGCCAACATGGGCGCAGCGTTGCTGCAAATGGCCCAGGCGTGGCTGGTGTTCTACACCGCCTACCGGATTCTCGCGCCAGGCGGCGTGGCCGAACTGCATTTCCGTTGGGAAAAGCCCCAGGTCGAATTCCTTCGCGGCTGGGTTCGCCGCCTCGGTATGGTGGTGATGGCCCTGGTGGCGGTGGTCGCCGTTGCCGAGTTGCAACCGGCCGGGCTGGCCGACGACGTGATCGGCATGCCGGTGGTGCTCACCTGCTACGCCTTGATGACTTTGCTGCTCAGCCGCCTGCTGATCAGCAGCCCGACCCACGAAAACGCCTCGCTGTTCCGCAAGGCCGTGGGCATCATGTTCACCGCCCTGCCCGTCGCGCTGTTCGTGGCCGTGTGCTTCGGCTACTACTACACCGCCCTGAAACTCAGCGACCGCTTGATCAACACCCTGTACCTGTTGATGTTCTGGCTGGTGATCGAAGCCACGTTCGTACGCGGCCTGAGCGTCGCCGCACGTCGCTTGGCCTACCAGCGCGCCCTGGCCAAACGTCAGGCGGCCAAAGAGGCCGGCGACGGCGAAGCGGTGATCGAAGAACCGACCCTGGACATCGAGAAGGTCAACGAGCAGTCCCTGCGCCTGATTCGCCTGGCCCTGCTCGGCGGTTTCATGGCGTTGCTGTATTGGGTCTGGGCCGACCTGATCACCGTGTTCTCGTATCTGGACAACATCACCCTCTACGAATACACCAGCGGCACCGGCGCCAACATGAGCATGGTGCCGATCAGCATCGGCGACATGCTCGGCGCACTGATCATCATCGGCATCACCTTCGCCCTGGCGCGCAACCTGCCCGGCTTGCTGGAAGTGTTCGTGCTGTCCAAGCTCAATCTGGCTCAGGGCAGCGCCTACGCCACGACCACGCTGCTGTCCTACGTGATCGCCGGTGTCGGCTTCGTCTCGACGCTGTCGACCCTCGGCGTGAGCTGGGACAAGTTGCAGTGGCTGGTGGCGGCGCTGTCGGTGGGCCTCGGTTTCGGCATGCAGGAGATTTTCGCCAACTTCATCTCCGGCATCATGATTCTGTTCGAGCGCCCGGTGCGGATCGGCGACACCATCACCATCGGTAACCTCTCGGGCACGGTGAGCAAGATCCGCATCCGCGCCACCACCATCACCGACTTCGACCGCAAGGACATCATCGTCCCGAACAAGACATTCATTACCGGGCAACTGATCAACTGGTCGCTGACCGACACCATCACCCGGGTAACGCTCAAGCTCGGGGTCGACTACGGTTCCGACCTTGATCTGGTGAAGGAGCTGCTGTTGAAGGCCGCACGGGAAAACCCACGGGTTCTCAAAGAACCCGAGCCGCACGTGTATTTCCTGAACTTCGGCGAAAGCACCCTCGACCACGAGTTGCGCATGCATGTGCGCGACCTTGGCGACCGCAACCCGGTACTCGATGAGGTCAACCGCTTCATCAATCGCGAGTTCAAGAAGCAGCACATCAACATCTCGTTCCGGCAAATGGAGGTTTACCTCAAGAACCTGCACGGCCAGGAATACAAAATGGTGCCGATCGAGCCGGAAGCGAAAACCATCGTGCCGCTGACCGATGGCAAACAACCACCGCAAATGCCACCTGCCGCCAAACTCGACTAACCGGCCTTTCCCCAGCAGAATGCTCGGACATTCTGCTGGAGCCGGCCCTTGAAAGCCCTCGACGAACTGACCTTCGATAATCGCTTCGACCGCCTGGGCGATACGTTTTCCGCCCACGTGCTGCCCGAGCCCATCGACAATCCGCGCCTCGTAGTCGCGAGCCCGGCCGCCATGGCCCTGCTGGATCTCGACCCGGCCGTGGCCGACACGCCCGAGTTCGCCGAGCTGTTCAGCGGCCACAAGCTCTGGGCCGACGCGGTTCCGCGGGCGATGGTCTACTCCGGGCATCAATTCGGTTCATACAATCCGCAACTGGGCGACGGTCGTGGGCTGTTGCTGGGCGAGGTGTACAACGAGGCCGGCGAGCACTGGGACCTGCACCTCAAGGGCGCTGGCCAGACACCGTTTTCGCGCATGGGCGATGGCCGCGCTGTGCTGCGCTCCTCGATCCGCGAGTTCCTCGCCTCTGAAGCCCTGCACGCGCTGAACATCCCGACCACCCGCGCTCTGTGCGTGATCGGCTCCGACACCCCGGTCTGGCGTGAAAAACAGGAACGCGCCGCCATGGTCCTGCGTCTGGCACCGAGCCATGTACGCTTCGGGCACTTCGAGTATTTCTACTACACCAAGCGCCCCGAGAAGCAGAAAGAACTCGGCGATCACGTGCTGGCCATGCACTTCCCCGAATGCCTTGAGCAACCGGAACCGTATCTGGCGATGTTCCGCGAGATCGTCGAGCGCAACGCCGAACTGATCGCCAAGTGGCAAGCCTATGGTTTCTGCCACGGCGTGATGAACACCGACAACATGTCGATCCTGGGCATCACCTTCGACTTCGGCCCGTTCGCCTTCCTCGACGACTTCGACGCCAATTTCATCTGCAACCACTCCGATGACCAGGGCCGCTATTCCTTCAGCAACCAGGTGCCGATCGGCCAGTGGAACCTCAGCGCGTTGGCCCAGGCCCTGACGCCGTTCATCAGCGTCGAGGCCCTGCGCGAAACCCTCGGCCTGTACCTGCCGCTGTTCCAGGCCCATTACCTGGACTTGATGCGCCGTCGCCTCGGCCTGACCACGGCTGAAGAGGACGACCAGAAACTGCTGGAACACCTGCTGCAACTGATGCAAAACAGCGGCGTCGATTACACCCAGTTCTTCCGGCGACTGGGCGAGGATTCACCCGCCGCGGCCATCGCTCGCTTGCGCGATGACTTCGTCGACATCAAGGGCTTCGATGCTTGGGGCGAGCTCTACGTGGCCCGTGTCGCCCGTGAAGGCGAGCTGAACCAGGAGCAACGTCGCGAGCGGATGCACGCGGTCAATCCGCTGTACATCCTGCGCAACTATCTGGCGCAAAAAGCCATCGATGCGGCAGAGAACGGCGATTACTCAGAAGTGCGTCGTCTTCATGCCGTACTGAGCAAGCCGTTCGAAGAACAACCGGGGATGGAAAACTACGCCGAGCGGCCGCCGGAATGGGGCAAGCATCTGGAGATCAGTTGTTCGTCGTGACAGGGTTCAATCCAGAGGATCGATGGCACTGACGACTCGCGCAACGATGTCAGCCATCGTAACGTCATCAAGCCGCTCGATAAATTTGGCCGAGCCGTCACGCACTCGCTGCTCGATGTCAAAACTACGTACCTGGTTGCACACTGCAACGCCGTTCGTTTCGTGGCCGGAGACGATGACCGCCAGTCCGGAGCTTCGGCTAAAACTCCCACCGCTGGTCACTGGCACGGTCATGCTGACGCCAAGCGAATTGATTTCTCCTGGCGTGATCACCACAAAACGATGGCGATTCATCATCTCCCGACCTTTTACAGGGTTTGGGTCAATCCAATAAACATCTCCCCGTTGCGGGGCCTGACGACGAACCATCAACCCAACTCCCGACCGACTGGTCCGCCTTCACGAGCTGGCTCAGTTTCTTTGTTCAGTTGCGCCATCTCTTCGGAGCCTTCAAGAAGCTCTGCAAGGCTGTAGCGTTTGCGAGAAGGTAGTGAAACCGGGCGGGCAATCAGCTCACCGTCCACCACATTCAATTCAAGCTGCGCTCCAACCTCCAGATGCAGCAGCTTAAGCAGAGTGGGTGGGAGGGTAATCACCGCAGCGCCACCCTGACGGCGAATTTTGGAAATCACGGACATGGGAAAACTCCTATCCGATAGAAATTGAGAGGTTTCAAACCCTGAGTAAGTGCAACAAAAGTAGCACGCCGTAAAAGTCAAAGCGAACACCTCACAAGCCGAATGGGCACCGAGTTGCTTCCAGCGTAGCTCCCGAATAAAACCTCAATACCGGGAACATGTGTGCAATTACGACCGCTACCCCTGTAACCATGAACCCGCGGACTTGATTAATCCCACGCGTGACTCCAGATCAGGGTCATTGATTGCTCAACCCTTTGGAGCGTGACAATGTCCGATCCCCTGCTCATCCCCTGCCCACACTGCAACGGCCTCAACCGCATCCCCGCCGAGCGCCTGGGCGACCACCCAAAATGCGGGCGCTGCAAGGCCGACGTCCTGCTGAACAAGCCTTTCGAATTGAAACAGGGCGACTACGCCAGCCAGATCAAGGGCGATCTGCCGTTGCTGGTGGACGTGTGGGCGGACTGGTGTGGGCCGTGCAAGTCGTTTGCGCCGGTTTTTGAACAGGCCGCTGCGCAATTGGCCGGCAAGTGCCGACTGGCCAAGCTGGACAGCGAGGCCAACCAGCAATTGTCGGCTCAGTTGGGGATTCGCTCGATTCCGAGCCTGATTTTGTTCAAGAACGGCCGGGAAATCGCACGTCAGAGCGGGGCCTTCCCGTTACCGCAGTTGATGAGTTGGTTGCGTAGTCAGGGGATTTGACACAGCTCTAAAAAATCGCAGCCTGCGGCAGCTCCTACAGGGGCATCAGCGTCCAATCCGTAGGAATTGCCGCAGGCTGCGATCTCTTTGTTTCTCAGGCATTTTCCAGCAGGTTATGCAGCTCGACGAACTGCTGCGTCAGCTTGTGTCGTGGGTCGAGGTGGATCAGCGGCGTGTTGGCCTGATGGGACTCACGCATGCGCACCGAACTGGCCAGATACACCGGCAACACCGGCAGGCCTTCGGCAATCAGCTCGTCGAGAATCTGCTGGGGCAGGCTGGCACGGGCCTGGAACTGGTTGACGACGATGCCTTCCACTTCCAATCCTTCGTTATGGTCTTCCTTCAATTCTTCGATTTCCGCCAGCAGGCCATACAGCGCCTGACGCGAGAAACTGTCGCAATCGAAGGGAATGAGCACACGATCAGCGGCAATCAACGCAGAAACCGCGTAGAAATTCAGCGCTGGCGGGGTGTCGAGGTAGATTCGATCATAATCTTCGCTCAGCTCCTCCAGTAATTTTCTGAGCTTGTTGATCTTGTGCTTGGCTTCGAGCTTGGGCTGCAGGTCCGCCAATTCCGCCGTGGCGGTGACAACGTGGAGGTTTTCGAACGGGGTTTCGTAGATGTCGACCTGGTTTTTCTTGGAGAAAGGCCCTGAAGACAGGGTCTGCTTGAAGAAATCGGCAATCCCCATCGGAATGTCGCTACCGGTGAGGCCCGTCAGGTACTGAGTGGAGTTGGCTTGGGCATCGAGGTCCACCAACAGGGTGCGATAACCCTCACTGGCGCTGACTGCCGCCAAATTGCAGGCAATGCTGGATTTGCCTACCCCACCTTTCTGATTGAACACCACGCGCCGCATGTCAAAACCTCCGTGTATCAAAGAATGATCGAGTGTAGTGGTCGATGGTGTTGCTTCGCTAGCTCCCCGGCAAGGGACTACACAGTCAGTCGTCATCTCTGGCTTGAAACCGGGCAAACACCTCGTTAAATCGCCGCCAGAGCCGACAGACGGACTGATGAAAATGTGAATAATTGGCAGTCGTTCAGTTTTCGCGAACTAACCGGTACATCTCATTGAGCAAAATGTAACCAGCATTTGCTACACGTTCGTCGCACCGGGATAATGCGCACCACTCGGCGCCTCGCGCCACGTAGGGTGCGCCGTGCATTTGCGCCACTCACCGCGTCAAGGAAGCCCCAGGGGCGGGATGAATGTCTGTGATCAATTTCAACATCGCCCAGTGGCGCGCGTGGGCCCCGGGGCTCGAAAGCGTGGACGACTGGCAGGCCTGGAGTCGACAACCCGTCGTACTGCCGGGCAGCGATGCGGCCCCGGACGTCTCGTTTCTGCCGGCCATGCAGCGCCGACGTCTCAGCCGGCTGGCGCGGATGGCGTTCAGTGTCGGCTGGCCCTTGGCCGAGGGGCGTCAGGATTTGCCCTTGGTCTTTGTTTCCCGGCACGGCGAAACCCCGCGCACCTTCGACATTCTCAGCGAACTGGCCATAGAACAACCGCTGTCACCGACCCAGTTCAGCCTGTCGGTGCACAACGCGATCATCGGCCTGTGGTCGATCATGCGCGGTGAAACCAGCGAGATGACCGCCCTTGCCGCAGCCGGCGACGGTCTGGAACACGGCATGCTGGAAGCCGCCGCGTTGTTGAATGAAGGCGCGCCGGCAGTGTTGCTGGTGGTGACGGAAGAACAACCGCCAAAAGCCTATTCGACGTGGATCGATGACGTGCCATTTCCGTACGCCGTCGGCCTGTTGATCACGCCTGGCAATGACTGGCAGCTGTCCCTGAACAGCCCCTCGGATGCGTTGTCCAAAACTCGCTGGCCCCACGCGCTGAATCTGTTGCGAACGCTGCTGGGCCAGCAAACCACCTGCCAACATGCCTGGAAAAATCGTGTATGGACCTGGCAACGCAACCCATGACCGAGAAAAACCGCGACGCCTACTATTGGCGTCTGCTGGCTACCGCTGCAAGCTTCACCCTCTTCGGGCTGGGCGGGTTGTGCCTGCGCCTGATTGTTTTCCCATTGCTCGGCTGCCTGCCGGGTGATGCCCGGACTCACCGCCTGCGCGCGCGGCACATGGTGAGCCGCTGTTTCTGGTTTTTCGTGCAGTTCATGGCCCGCGTCGGCGTGTTGACCTATGACATTCAGGGTGCAGAAAAGCTCGGACGCCCAGGGCAGATGATTATTGCCAATCATCCCTCGCTGATCGACGTGGTGTTCCTGATCGGCCTGGTGCGGCACGCCAACTGTGTGGTCAAGCAAAGCCTCTGGGAAAATCCCTTCACGCGCGGTCCGCTGCGGCGCACCGAATACATCAGCAACGATGGCAGCATGGACATGCTCGATGCCGCTGCCGACGCCCTGAAAGAAGGTCAAACCCTGATCATCTTTCCCGAGGGCACCCGTACCCAGCCGGGTCAGGCGCCGGCCTTTCATCGGGGGGGAGCGGCAATTGCCGTGCGGGGTGCGAAAATCCTCACCCCCGTGGTGATCAAGGTCAACCCGACGACTTTGACCAAGGCGGAGCCCTGGTATCGGATCCCAAAGCGTCGCGTGCACTTCAGTTTCCGCGTTGGGGCCGATATAGACCCACAGGCCTTTGCTGCGTTAGGCCCGGCCCCTCAGGCCTCGCGCAAGCTCAATGATTACCTACATTCTTACTTTATTAAGGAGCTCGCCGAAGATGAGCGATCTGCACCGTGATATCAAAATGCTTATCATCGACGCCCTCGGCCTTGAAGACATTAGTGTCGACGACATCGGCGATGACCAGACGCTGTTCGGCGAAGGCCTGGGCCTGGACTCCGTAGACGCTCTGGAACTCGGCCTGGCCATCCAGAAAAAGTACGGCATCAAAATCGATGCCGACGCCAAGGACACGCGCAATCACTTCAGCAACGTGGCGAGCCTTGCGGCGTTCGTCACCGCAAAACAGGCAGCTTGAGACCGGACCATGCAAACTCGTGACGACATTTTCAACACCCTGCGCGATGCCTTGGTCGAGCTGTTTGAACTGGACCCCGAGCGCGTCAGCCTCGAATCCAATCTGTATCAGGACCTGGAAATCGACAGCATTGACGCGGTCGACCTGATCGACCACATCAAACGCCAGACCGGCAAGAAAATCGCCGCCGAAGAATTCAAATCGGTGCGTACCGTCAGCGACGTCGTCGAGGCGGTCTACCGTCTGGTTCAACCGGCCGCATGAGCCGATTGATCGGCCTTGGCCTGCTGCTGGCGGGCCTGCTGTACCCCTTTGCGGTGTATTTCGGCATGGAGCACTTCGCGCCGTGGCAGTTTGGGCTGCTGCTGGGCAGTCTGTGGCTGGCTCGCGCGGTGAGCGGCCGCCATAAACCCGGCAGCCTGTGGATGGCCTCGGCAGCCATCGTGTTTTGCCTGCTGCTGGCACTGTTCGACAGCCCGGCGCTGCTGCGCTGGTATCCGGTGCTGATCAGCGCTTTCATGCTCGCGCTGTTCGGGTTGAGCCTGAAATACGGCCCGCCAATGGTCGAACGACTGGCCCGCCTGCGCGAACCGTACCTGCCCGCCAAAGCCATTCGCTATACCCGCCAGGTGACTATCGCCTGGAGTGTGTTTTTTCTCTGCAACGGTTTGTGCGCCGCCGCCCTGACGCTGTGGGCGCCGCTGAGCTGGTGGATGTTGTACACCGGCCTGATTTCCTACGGATTGATAGGCCTGATGTTTGCCATTGAATGGCTGATACGACAACGGGTACGAGGCCACCCATGAATTGGATAAAACTTGAGCAGTTGCTGCTCAAGGCCGAGCCGGAGCGTGCCGTAACGGCCGACCCGCAACTCGATCACGCACACCTGTGCGCACAGGCCCTGAGCCTGGCCGCCGGCCTGCAAGCCCAAGGCGTGCAGCGCATGGCCGTGCACCTTGAAGACGCCGCCGAGCTGGCGATTGCCCTGCTGGGTGCCTGGCGTGCCGGGGTCAGCGTGCTACTGCCGGCCGACCTGCAACCACAAACCCGTCAACGCTGGTCGAATGACGTGGACGTGTGGATGACCGATCAGCCCGACGATGCGCACCTGAGCGATTACCGGCAATCACCGCTCAATGCTGCGGCACTGGATCTCGATCAATGTCGGCTGAGCCTGTGCACGTCCGGGTCCAGCGGTGAGCCCAAGCGCATCGAAAAATCCTTGCGGCAACTGGCCAATGAGGTCGAAGCCCTGGAACAGCTGTGGGGTGCGGATCTTGGCCCGGCCTGGATCATCGGCAGCGTTGCCACGCAACACATCTACGGTCTGCTGTTTCGAGTGCTGTGGCCGCTGTGCGCCGGACGCCCGTTCTTGCGCAGGCAATTGGCTTTCCCGGAAGACCTGCAACGCGCCAGTCGCGAGCATCCGGCCTTTGCCTGGGTCGCCAGCCCGGCGCTGCTCAAGCGCATGGGCGATAACCTCGATTGGCCTTCATTGAGCGCAGTGCGCCGGGTGTTTTCGTCCGGAGGCGCGTTGCCGACCGAGGCGGCCCAGAGCCTGCACCAACGCTTGCATCAGTGGCCGACGGAAATTTTCGGAAGCTCGGAAACTGGCGGCATCGCCTGGCGCCAAGGACTGGCACTCTGGCAGCCGTTTGCAGATGTCAAACTGAGCCAGGACGATGACGGCGCACTGCTCATCGCCTCACCCTACTTGCCCACCGGGCACGTCGAGCACACTGCGGATGCCGCGCGAATCGCCAGTGATGGCCGCTTCGAACTGCTGGGTCGACTGGACCGCATCGTCAAACTGGAAGAGAAACGCATCTCGCTGCCGATGCTGGAGCAGGCACTCGTGGCCCACGCCTGGGTGGCCGAAGCACGGCTTGGCGTCGTCCAGGAAAACCGCGCCTCGCTGGGGGCGCTAGTGGTTCTGACAGAGGCGGGTCTGCATGCCTTGCGCAATCAAGGTCGACGCACGCTCACCGCGCAGTTGCGCCAACACTTGAGCGAGCATTGCGAAGCGCTGGCCCTGCCACGACGCTGGCGCTTGTTGCGGCAAATGCCGGTGAACAGCCAAGGCAAACTGCCCCAGACCACAGTCGAAGCCTTGCTGCTGGCACCACGCCCCAAGGCCCCGGAAGTATTGGAGCAGTCCGAAACCGCGGGCGAATGGAGCCTGCAACTCGCCGTGCCGCCGGACCTTGCCTACTTCAGCGGCCACTTCCCCACCGCACCGGTACTGCCCGGGGTGGTGCAGGTGGAATGGGCGCTGAACCTGGGCCAGCAATTGATGAACCTGCCGAAGAAATTCGCCGGCATGGAAGTGCTGAAGTTCCAGCAACTGGTGCGTCCAGGCGATGAAGTCCAATTGCACCTGCGCTTCGACCCGGTGCGCAACAAGCTGTATTTCGCCTATCGCAATGAAACCGCAACGTGCTCCAGTGGGCGGATTTTGCTGGAGGCGAACGGTGAGTAAGTCAGGATTTTTTGTAGCAACTGCCGAAGGCCGCGTCCGAGCGCGAAGCGCTCGCCTGTGGAGCACCACGACTCTCCTGAAGGAACCCGATTGCCGGGTGACGACCGCTTCGCGGCCGAACGCAGGCTTCGCCAGCTGCTACAAGGGCGAGGTGTGAGTCAATATGCATAGCCCCTGCGCAATCATCCCCGTCTACAACCATGAAACCGCGATCACCACCGTGGTCGATGCCCTGATCGCCTGTAACCTGCCGTGCATTCTGGTGGACGATGCCAGCAGCCCGGCGTGTGCCAGGGTCCTCGACCGCCTGGCCCAGCGTGACATGGTTTACCTGATTCGCCTCGCCGCCAACCAGGGCAAGGGCGGGGCGGTGATGACAGGCCTGCGTGAAGCCTCGCGCCTGGGTTTCAGCCATGCCTTGCAGGTGGATGCCGACGGTCAGCATGACTTGCAAGACGTGCAACGGTTTATCGAACGGTCACGCAACCATCCCCACGCGGTGATCTGCGGTTACCCGCAATACGATGAAAGCGTGCCCAAAGGTCGCCTGTACGCCCGCTACCTGACCCACGTCATGGTCTGGATCAACACCCTGTCGCTGCAGATTCGCGACTCCATGTGCGGCTTCCGTGTCTACCCGTTGCCGCCGGTCCTGGCATTGATCGACACCGCGAAAATCGGCAAGCGTATGGATTTCGACTCGGACATTCTGGTGCGCCTGGCCTGGCGCAATCAGCCGATGCAGTGGCTGCAAACCAAAGTCCACTATCCGCTGGACGGTGTTTCGCATTTCCGCATGTTCCACGACAACGTGCTGATTTCGAGCATGCACACCCGGCTGTTCTTCGGCATGTTGTTGCGCTCTCCGATGATCCTCTGGCGACGGTGGCGAGCATGAGTACAGAAAAACAACACTGGGCCGACCGCGAGGAACGCGGCAGCTTCTGGCTGATGAAATTCACCGCCCTCGCCGCCAAAGTACTCGGTCGCCGACTGTTGAGCCCGTTGCTGTACGGCATCGTCTTGTACTTCTTCCTGTTTGGCCGCAGCGCCCGCCTGAGCGCCTGGCAGTTCCAGCAGCGTTTGGCCGACTGGAGCGGCCGCAACGAATTGCGCCCGACCCATTGGCGCGTGTTCGGCCAGTTCATGGCGTTCGCCGATTCCATGCTCGATAAGCTCGACGTGTGGAACGGCAAGCTGAGTATCGAGCAGATCGAAATCATCGACCCGGCACTGCTGCGAAATCAGCTGCGCGGTACACGTGGACAGATGCTGGTCGGGGCGCACCTGGGCAATCTCGAAGTCTGTCGCGCACTCGCGGAAATCGGCGAAAAGGTCACCATGAATGTGCTGGTGCACACCAAGCACGCTGAGCAATTCAACCGTTTGCTGGGCGAGGCCGGTGCGACTAATCTGCGCCTGATCCAGGTCAGCGAACTGGACCCGGTGATCATGCTGCAACTGCACGACCGCCTGGAACGCGGCGAGTGGCTGGCGATTGCCGGCGACCGCGTGCCGCTGCATGGCGGGCGTAGCGTAACCGTGGATTTCCTCGGTTACCCGGCCGCGTTTCCCCAAGGGCCATGGCTGCTGGCCGGCCTGCTGAAATGCCCGGTCAACTTACTGCTGTGCCTGAAGAAGCCCGACGGTGACTATCGCCTGACCATTGAACCGTTCGCGGGCTCGATAACGTGGAAGCGCAGCGACCGTGAGCAGGTCATTCATCAGTGGGCCTCCCGCTACGCCGAGCGCCTGAGTCACTATTGCCTCGACGCGCCTCAACAATGGTTCAACTTTTACCCTTTCTGGAAGACCGATGACGACGCCCACGCTTGAGCCGGTAACCTTCGGCGAACTCCCTTTGCGTATCGAAGACGTGCTGGCCCTGGCCAACCGTCAGGCACCGACGCAGCTGCAGGACGATACCGCGTATCGCGAGCGCATCGCCAAGGGCGCACGGTTCCTCGACTCCCTGCTGGACAAGGAAGGCGTGATCTACGGCGTGACCACCGGTTACGGCGATTCCTGCGTGGTGGCAGTGCCGCTGCATCACGTCGAAGCGTTGCCGCAGCACCTGTACACGTTCCATGGTTGCGGGCTGGGCAAACTGCTCGACGCTCAGGCCACCCGTGCGGTGCTGGCGGCGCGGTTACAGTCGCTGTGCCACGGCGTTTCCGGGGTGCGCGTGGAACTGCTGGAACGCCTGCAAGCGTTTCTTGAGCACGACATCCTGCCGCTGATTCCGGAAGAAGGCTCAGTCGGCGCCAGCGGCGATTTGACGCCGCTGTCCTACGTCGCTGCCACCCTGTCCGGCGAACGCGAAGTGATGTTCCGTGGCGAACGTCGACAAGCCGCCGATGTGCATCGCGAACTCGGCTGGCAGCCGTTGGTGCTGCGTCCGAAAGAAGCCCTAGCGTTGATGAACGGCACCGCGGTGATGACGGGCCTCGCCTGTCTGGCATTCGCCCGCGCCGATTACCTGCTGCAACTGGCCACGCGCATCACTGCGTTAAACGTGGTCGCGCTGCAAGGCAACCCGGAGCATTTCGACGAGCGCTTGTTCGCCGCCAAACCGCATCCGGGGCAGATGCAGGTCGCCGCGTGGCTGCGCAAGGATCTGGCGATCGACGCGCCGACCGCGCCGCTGCATCGCCTGCAAGACCGCTATTCCCTGCGTTGTGCGCCTCACGTCCTCGGCGTGCTGGCCGACAGCCTCAACTGGCTGCGTTCGTTCATCGAGATCGAGCTCAACAGCGCCAACGACAACCCGATCATCGACGCCGAAGCCGAGCGGGTTTTGCACGGCGGGCACTTCTACGGCGGCCACATCGCGTTCGCCATGGACAGCCTGAAAAACCTCGTGGCCAACGTCGCCGATCTGCTGGATCGGCAACTCGCCTTGCTGGTGGATGAGCGCTACAACCATGGCTTGCCGAGTAACCTGTCCGGCGCCACGGCTGATCGGGCGATGCTTAATCACGGCTTCAAGGCCGTGCAGATCGGCACCAGTGCCTGGACCGCCGAAGCGCTGAAAAACACCATGCCGGCCAGCGTGTTCTCGCGCTCCACCGAGTGCCACAACCAGGACAAGGTGAGCATGGGCACCATCGCCGCCCGCGATGCGATCCGTGTGCTGGAGCTGACCGAACAAGTCGCCGCCGCCACGCTGCTCGCCGCCAACCAAGGCGTATGGCTGCGCGGTCAGGCCGAAGACGCGCGACCACTGCCGCCAGCGCTCGCGGCCATGCATGAAGCGTTGGGCAAAGATTTCCCGCCGGTCATCGAAGACCGCGCGCTGGAAGGCGAATTGCGCCTGTGTCTGCAACGCATCGCCGCACAACACTGGAGGCTGCATGCGTAGCAAGGGAGTGCTTCACACCGATACGGAAATCCTCGTGCCGTTCTTTGATGTCGACAGCATGAACGTCGTCTGGCACGGCCATTACATCAAATACCTGGAAGTCGCCCGCTGTGCGCTGCTGGACAAGATCGGCCACAACTACAACGCCATGTCCGAGTCGGGCTACGCGTGGCCAGTGATCGACCTGCAATTGCGCTATGTACGCGGTGCGGTGTTCGGTCAGAAACTCAACGTGCGCGCCAATCTGGTGGAGTGGGAGAACCGGCTGAAGATCAATTACCTGATCAGCGACGCGCAAACCGGTGAACGCCTGACCCGCGCGGTCTCCGTGCAGGTGGCCGTGGACATGAGCAATCGCGAGATGCAACTGGCTTCGCCGAAGGTCTTCACCGATGCGGTCGAGAGGGCTCTGCCATGATTGTCTGCCGCCCCCGTTCCCCTGTGGGAGCGAGCCTGCTCGCGATGGTCGTTAACGATGACGTTGGGCACCTGACACCTCGCAGCGCTCTCAGGTTTTTCGCGAGCAAACTCGCTCCTACAGTGTTCTGCGTGTTGTTGGCGATTCCGGGGCTCGCTCAGGCATTCGACCTGCAACAACTCAGCGATCAACTGGCCAAGCCGGATGTCATCCACGGCCAATTCACCCAGGAAAAACACCTGCGCGCCCTGCCAAAGCCGCTGACCAGCAAAGGCACGTTCGTGCTGGCGAAAAATCACGGTCTGCTGTGGCTGCTCAAATCACCGTTGCAGCAGGATTACCGCATCACCGACAAAGGCATTGCCCGTCGTGACGCCAACGGTTGGCAAATGCTGCCGGGCAAGAGCGCTGGCGCCGAACAGAACCGTTTGTTCCTCGCCGTACTGCAAGGTGACAGCAGCGGACTGCAACGGGATTTCGAGCTGTCGCTGAGTGGCGATGCGCAGAGCTGGAAACTGACACTGCTGCCGCGCTCGATATTGCTCAAGCAGGTGTTCAACCAGATCAACATCACCGGTGGTGAACTGGTGCACAGCATCGAACTGCTTGAAACCCAGGGTGACAGCACCTTGTTGCGCATGCAGGACAGCACCAGCGCCCAACCGTTGAGTGACGCGGAGCAAAATGACTTTGCTCAGTGAACGCAGGCTGCCGTGGCTGTTCCTGATCCTGCTGCTGGCAGTGATCGCGCTCGCCGGGTGGCAATGGCGCGACGGTGCTCCGTTGTCGGCCAACCTGATGGAACTGGTGCCCGGCACTGCGCCGGACGCGTTGGAGCAGCGCGCCGAACAGCGCATGCAAGAACCACTGAACCGCGAAATGCTGGTGCTGGTCGGCCATGAAAATCGAGAGCAAGCCATCGCGACAGCGCGAACACTGGGCGACCAATGGCAAGCCAGCGGCCTGTTCGAAAAGGTCCAGTGGAACCTGCAAGCTGACTTGCCGGCGCTGCGCGCGCAATTGCTGCAAGGTCGATTGGCGATGCTCTCCGCCGACGACCGACAGCAACTGATCGAGCACCCCGACGCCTTTATTCAGCAACGGGTGCAGGCGTTGTTCGACCCCTTCACCGGTTTCAGCCTGGTGCCGAGCCAGGACGACTGGCTGGGCCTGACCGGGCGCATCCAGAACAGCCAGCCGCAGCACGGCGCAGTGCAACTGGACATCGGCAGCGGCACTTTGATCGCCGACGCCGATGGCAAGAGCTGGGTGCTGCTGCGCGCACGCACCACCGGCAACGCCTTCGACATGAGCCTGCCGCTGCAAGTGGCCGACCTGCTCCAGCACAGCCGCGAAGAAGCGGCCAAGGCTGACGTGCAACTGTTGGCCGCCAGCGGTTTGCTCTATGCCGCCAACGGGCAAAAGCAGGCTTCCCGCGAGATGACCTGGGTCGGTGGCGGCGCCACGATCGGCATCCTGCTGTTGCTGCTGCTGGCTTTCCGGCGTTGGCGTGTGTTGCTGGCGTTTGTCCCGGTACTGGTGGGCATGCTGTTTGGTGCCGTGGCGTGCGTGGCGTTGTTCGGTCACATGCATGTGATGACACTGGTGCTGGGTTCGAGCCTGATCGGTGTCGCAGTCGATTACCCACTGCACTACCTGTCCAAGAGCTGGAGCCTCAAACCCTGGCGGAGCTGGCCGGCGCTACGCCTGACCTTGCCGGGCCTGACCCTGAGCCTGATCACCAGCGCCATCGGTTATCTGGCGCTGGCCTGGACCCCGTTCCCGGCGCTGACCCAGATCGCCGTGTTCTCCGCCGCCGGTCTGTTGGGTGCGTACCTGTCAGCCGTGTGCCTGCTGCCGGCACTGCTCAAGGGTGTGGAGTTGCGCCCGGCGCAATGGCCGCTGCGCGTGTCCGAATTTTTGCTGGCGCGCCGCGAAGACCTGCTCAAACACCTGAGCACGCCTGTGTTGTTGTCGCTGTTGATCGCTTTCTGCGTCGGTGGCCTGCTGCAACTGGACACCAAAAACGACATTCGCCAATGGGTCGGTGCACCCCAGCAACTGACCGACGAAGCGCAAGCCATCGCGCGCATTACCGGTTATCAACCCACCAGCCAGTTCTTCCTGGTGCGGGCCGCCAATCAACAGCAGTTGCTCGAACGGTCGAGCGCTTTGAGCGAGCGTCTGGATCAGTTGGTCAATCTGGAAAAACTCCAGGGCTATCTGTCGCTCGACCAATTGGTCAGCCAGCCAGACAACCAGCAAACAGTTCGCGAAGCCTTGGGCAAACTGCCGCAATTCTGGCAGCCACTGCTGGACGTCGGCGTGCCGGTCGAAGCGCTGCAAGCGGAATTGGCCCAGTTACAAACGCTGCCCATTGAAGACATCGACGCAGCGCTGGCCGGGCCGTTGGCCGAACCCTATCGCCTGTTGTGGCTAGGGCCAACCGACGACGGTGTGGCCGCGATGGTCAGCCTGCAAGGTGTGAACAACCCAACCTTGCTGCAAGTTCAGGCGGAAGACCTGCCGGGCGTGGTGCTGGTGGATCGACTGGGCGAGCTGAACCGCGTGTTCGCAGCCACCCAGATCAGTGCCGCCGAACTGAAACTCGCTTCCTGCGCGCTGATCGTGCTGGTGTTGATCCTGCCGTTCGGTCTTGGCGGGGCGTTGCGCATCGTCTCCCTGCCTTTGCTGGCGGCGTTGTGCAGCCTGGCCAGCCTTGGTTGGCTGGGACAGCCGCTGACGCTCTTCAGTCTGTTCGGGCTGCTGCTGGTGACGGCGATCAGCGTCGACTACGCGATCCTCATGCGCGAACAGGTCGGCGGCGCCGCTGTGAGCCTGCTGGGCACCTTGCTGGCCGCGTTGACCACCTGGCTGTCGTTCGGCCTGCTGGCCGTGTCGAGCACGCCGGCAGTAAGCAATTTTGGTCTTTCCGTGAGCCTGGGCCTGATCTTCAGTTTTCTGCTTGCCCCTTGGGCCGGGCGCCATGTGCAGGCCCTGCCCGTCGCGGAGCCGGCAGCGTGATGGTCGTTGTGTTCTGGGCAATGGCCCTGGCGCTGTTCGCCGTGGCGACCCGGGTCGGACGCCACTTCGGCCTGATCCCGATCGTCAGCCAGTTGCTGTTGGCGACCATCGGCCTACCGCTATTGATGTACTTCTGGATCGAACCGCAATGGCAACTGAGCGGCGCCGCGCTGGTCTCGCCGGGCTGGCTGAAAAACCTCTACAGCCTGAGCTTCGCACTGCTGCTGGGCTACATCCTCAGCGATGTGATCGACCTGCAACTGGATCGCCAAAGCCTGAAGATCGCCCTGCCGAGTTTCTGCATTCCGTT
Organism: Pseudomonas azerbaijanoccidentalis; assembly: GCF_019145495.1. GTDB lineage: Bacteria > Pseudomonadota > Gammaproteobacteria > Pseudomonadales > Pseudomonadaceae > Aquipseudomonas > Aquipseudomonas azerbaijanoccidentalis. Next base: position 307,234 of record NZ_JAHSTU010000006.1, read on the forward strand.
TGCCTGTGGCCTGGTCACGGCCGTCTGGCTGTTGCCGCCGCAACCGTGGATCAGCTCGCTGGCGGTCGGTCTGTTGTTCGCCATTACCGCCATCCCGGTACTGTACCTCTACCTGCGTCACATCGATTACCCACCCGCCGCCACCCGGCGTCTGGTGCAGACCGCGATCCTGATCGACCTCGCCTGCTGGACCCTGTTCGGCATCGCCCAAGGCAGCCTGCACCTGAGCAGCCTGTTGCTGCCCTTGGCCGGCGCTTGCCTGCCGGTATTCCTGCGGCTACTCGGCCTGCGCCAGTTGTGGCTATACAGCCTGGGCTTTTTTGCCCTGCTGGTGGTGGCCGAACACTACAAGCTCAATGCGCTGATTTTCGGCATCGGCTATGTGCTGATCATGGCCGCCCTGAAAGCGCCGCTGGTGCTGCCGTTGCCGGCCATTTGGATGAACCGTTTGCAGACTTACTGTGCCATTCCGCTGATCCTCACGTTCGGCATTGTGCAGATCAACGTACACAGCGCGATGGAAAGCCTCGGCTGGCTGCAACTGGCGGCATTATTGCTGTTGCCGATCGTCAGCAAATTGCTGGGCAACTGGATCGGCCTTGGCTGGGCCGGCGCCTCGTTTCAGGGTGCCAGCCGCTGGCGGGAAAGCGTACTGCTGAACATTCGCGGCCTGAGCGAGATCGTCTTTCTCAACCTGCTGCTGCAACAACAGCTGATCAGCCCGGCGCTGTACTTCGCCTTGATGCTGATGGGCCTGATCGCGACACTGCTGCCGGCACTCGCCGGTATGCACCGGATTCCCCTGAACGCTGCCGCCCCGGCAAGGAGCCACCATGCCAACCGTTGAATTACAACGTCACCCGATCGTGGTCATCGGAGCCGGCCCTTCGGGCGCCATCGCCGCGGCGCTGCTCAAGCGCAAGGGCCATGACGTGCTGGTCATCGAGCGGCAGCATTTCCCCCGGTTTTCCATCGGCGAAAGCCTGTTGTCCCACTGCCTGGATTTCGTCGAAGAAGCGGGCATGCTCGACGCCGTCAACGCGGCCGGTTTCCAGCTGAAAACCGGGGCTGCTTTCGCCTGGGGCGAGCGCTACAGCACCTTCGATTTCGGTGACACGTTCACGCAGGGCAAACCGACGACTTTTCAGGTCCAGCGCGCCGATTTCGACAAGCTGCTGGCGGATCAGGCCGCACTGCAAGGCGTGGAAATCCGCTACGGCGAAACCATCGTCAGCGTCGATATCGATCGAGCCAAACCACTGCTCGGCGTTCAACGCGAAGACGGTAGCGAGTACCGGATCGAAGCGGGTTTCATGCTCGATGCCAGCGGCTATGGCCGCGTCCTGCCGCGCTTGCTCGACCTGGAGGCACCGTCGAACTTCCCGGTGCGCCAAGCCGTGTTCACCCATGTCGAAGACCATATCGACAACCCGAATTTCGACCGCACGAAAATCCTGGTCACCACCCATCCCACCCAGCGCGATATCTGGTTCTGGACCATCCCGTTCAGCAATGGTCGTTGTTCGGTCGGCGTGGTCGCGGCCGCGGAGCACTTTGAAGGCCGCACTGACAATCTGGACGAGTGCCTGCGCGGCTTCATTGCCGAGACGCCGAGCCTGTCCGGGGTACTGAACAACGCCGTTTGGGATACGCCGGCGCGCACCATCGGCGGCTACTCCGCCAATGTCAAAACCCTGCACGGACCGGGTTTTGCCTTGCTGGGCAATGCGGCGGAGTTTCTCGATCCGGTGTTTTCCTCCGGCGTGACCATCGCCATGCGTTCGGCGAGCATGGCTGCCGCGGTGCTGCACCGGCAGTTGCAAGGCGAAACGGTCGACTGGCAAGGCGAGTTCGCCGAACCGCTCAAGCGCGGCGTTGATACCTTCCGCTGCTACGTCGAGGGCTGGTACGCCGGGACTTTCCAGGACGTGATTTATTTTCCCGGCGGTGCTCCGGATATCCGCCGCATGATCAGTTCGATCCTCGCCGGCTATGCCTGGGATGAGCGCAACCCGTTCGTCGCCGAACCCAAACGCCGACTGCGGATGCTGTCGGAACTCTGTGCCAGGGATGCCACATGAGCTACTTGAGCAACACGTACGTCGAAGAAACCCGTTTCGGTCTGTGGTTCCTGCGCAGTCACACGTGGCAGCATCATGTGCTGCGCGTGGCGATCAACGATTTGCGCAACCTGTTCAGCGATGCGCTGCCGACGCACCCAGTGTTGCTCGACGCCGGTTGCGGCCAGGGCAAATCGTTTCGCTATCTGCACCAGGCCTTCATGCCCGGCCGTCTGATCGGCGTGGACGCCGACCCGCGAAGCCTGAAACAGAGTGGTGAAGAAGCGGTCAATCAAGGTATGACGGTGGAGTTGATCGGCAGCGATTGCGCGACCCTCGCCGTGCCCGACGCCAGCGTCGATCTGTTGTTCTGCCACCAGACCTTTCATCACTTGGTTGAACAGGAACAGGCGCTGGCTGAGTTCTATCGCGTGCTTAAACCCGGTGGTTATCTGCTGTTCGCCGAATCGACCGAGGCTTACATTGATACCTGGGTGATTCGGTGGCTGTTCCGCCACCCGATGCACGTACAAAAGAGCGCCGCGCAGTACCTGGAGATGATTCGTCAAAAGGGTTTTCAGTTCACGGCGAACAACGTGTCTTACCCGTATTTGTGGTGGAGCCGCGCCAAGGATTTCGGCCTGCTTGAACGCCTGGGTCTGCGCCAGCCGAAGCCTTTTGGCCAGCGGGAAGAAACCCTGGTCAATGTGGTCGCGCGCAAACCGTTGGAAGGTGCCGTGTGATGCCAATTGCTGAACGCATAATTTGTGGGAGCGAGCCTGCTCGCGATAGCGGTGGGTCAGTCATCCGGTTTGCCGCCTGTGTCGCCGCCATCGCTAGCAGGCTAGCTCCCACGGGGATCACCGGCATTCTGTTGTTCGTCATCGTTCTATTGCTCAGCGCATGCGCCAGCCAGCCGCCGTTGCCCGAGCAAACGCCGAGCCTTTCGTTGCCGTTGCAATTGCACATCCAGCGTCTGCAAGCCGAACAACGTCAGGACTGGGTGCTGGTGATCCAGCAGGAAGGCCCGGCCCTGCGCTGGTCGATGATGGACTTGCTGGGTATTCCGCAGGCACGCCAAAAACTGCTGGGCAACGATTGGCAGGCTGACGGCTTGCTGCCGCCGAATCCGGAAGCCCGGGAATTATTTGCCGCGTTGTTGTTTGCGCTGACCCCTGAAAATGAACTGTCAGGCAACTATCCCAACGCTTGGCAGCACGGATCGCAACGTTCGCTGCCGGAGCGCTGGGACGTTCGCTATTCACAACCACTGAGCTTCGAATTGAGACTGAGCAGAGGCCCGACCTATCAAATCACGCCCCTGAGCGGTGACACCCCATGACGGCCTACCTGAACGCCCTCGGGGTGATTTGCTCGCTGGGGCGCGGCAAGGAGCAAGTCGCCCGCAACCTGTTCGCTGGCGATTGCTCCGGCATGCGCAGTGAGGCTGGCTGGGTGCCGGAGCGTGCGTTGCCGGTAGGCGCGGTACAGGGCGAACTGGCAGCCATACCTGCAGAGCTGAGCCGGCAGCGCAGCCGAAACAATCAACTGTTGCTTGAAGCCGCCCTGCAAATTCACCCGGACATCGAGCAAGCGATCCAGACTTACGGCCGCCATCGCATCGGCGTGGTGCTGGGTACCAGCACTTCAGGCATTGATGAAGCCAGTCAGGGGCTGGCCCATTATGTTCGTGAGCAACAGTTTCCGGACGCGTACGACTACCAGCAACAGGAGCTCGGCGCCCCGGCCAATTTCCTCGCCGACTGGCTGCAACTGAGCGGCCCGGCCTACGTGATCTCGACCGCTTGCACCTCCAGCGCCCGCGCGTTGATGAGCGCCCAGCGCCTGCTTGATCTGGGCGTGTGCGACGTGGTGCTGTGCGGTGGCGTCGACACGCTGTGCAAGCTGACGCTCAATGGTTTTTCGGCGCTGGAAGCGGTGTCCGATCAGCGCTGCAACCCGTTTTCGATGAACCGCAACGGCATCAATATCGGCGAAGCCGCCGTGCTGTTCCTGATGAGCAAACAATCCGGCGACGGCCCGTCGATTGCCTTGCTTGGCAGCGGCGCCAGCTCCGATGCGCACCACATCTCCGCGCCGGAACCGACCGGCCGTGGCGCACAGCAGGCGATGCACAAAGCCTTGAAAGGCGCCAGCCTGCTCCCGGAGCAGATCGCCTATCTGAACCTGCATGGCACCGCCACCCAGCACAACGACGCCATGGAAAGTCAGGCGGTGGCCTCGCTGTTCCCGGCTGGCGTGCCCTGTTCTTCCACCAAACCCATGACCGGTCATACCCTCGGCGCCGCTGGGGCGCTGGAGGCCGCATTCTGTTGGTTGAGCCTGAGCGCGCAAAATCACCAGCACAATCTGCCGCCGCATATCTGGGACGGTCAGGCGGATCCAGCCCTCCCGCCCCTGAAATGGGTGACCCCGGCCGATCGCCTGGCGTCCACTGGACCTCGCTACCTGATGAGCAATTCCTTCGCCTTCGGTGGTAACAACGTCAGCCTGATTATCGGAGACGCCCCATGATTGACTGGCCGCTCGCCGAACTGCTGCCCCACGCTGGCGACATGATCTTTATCGATCAGATCCTGGCGTTCGATGACGAGCAGATTCACACCCGTCTCACCGTCAAGCCCGACGGCCTGTTCAGCCTCCCCGACGGCAGCTTGCCGGCCTGGGTCGGTATCGAACTGATGGCTCAGAGCGTTGCAGCCTTCGCCGGCTGCCATGCGCGCCAGCGTGGCGATGCGGTGGCGTTGGGTTTCCTGCTCGGCAGTCGTAAATTCGAATGCAACGTCGAAAGTTTTCCGGCCGGCACCGAATTGACCATCCACGGCCTCCGCTCGCTGGAAGACGACAACGGCATGGGCGTGTTCGAATGCCACATAAACGGGGCCGGCATTCACGCCAGCGCCCGTCTGAACGTGTATCGCCCGCCTCAAGCGGCCCACTATCTTCATGAACCTGCAGGAGTCCAGTCATGACTGAATCCGTACTGGTCACCGGTTCCAGCCGTGGCATCGGCCGCGCCATCGCCTTGCGCCTGGCCCAGGCCGGGCATGACATCGTGCTGCATTGCCGCAGCGGCCTGGCCGAGGCCACGGCCGTACAGGCCGAAATCGAAGCCTTGGGGCGGCATGCGCGCATCCTGCAATTCGACGTTTCCGACCGCACCACTTGCAAAGCGATTCTTGAGGCCGACGTGGAAGCCCACGGCGCCTATTACGGCGTGGTGCTCAACGCCGGACTGACCCGTGACGGTGCTTTTCCAGCGCTGAGCGAGGATGATTGGGATGTAGTGATGCGCACCAATCTCGACGGTTTCTACAACGTGCTGCACCCGGTGATGATGCCGATGATTCGTCGTCGCGCCGCCGGACGGATTGTCTGCATCACCTCGGTGTCCGGGTTGATCGGCAACCGTGGCCAGGTCAACTACAGCGCCTCCAAGGCCGGGCTGATCGGCGCGGCCAAGGCATTGGCGATTGAGCTGGGCAAGCGCAAAATCACCGTTAACTGTGTCGCCCCCGGCCTGATCGACACAGCCATGCTCGACGAAAACGTGCCGGTGGAAGAACTGATGAAAATGATCCCCGCACAGCGCATGGGCACCCCTGAAGAGGTGGCCGGCGCGGTGAATTTCCTGATGTCGGCGGAAGCCTCGTACATCACCCGGCAGGTTCTGGCCGTCAATGGAGGCCTGTGCTGATGAAGCGCGTCGTCGTCACCGGCATGGCCGGCATCACGTCCCTGGGCAGCGACTGGGACACCATCGCCGAGAGCTTTGCGGCCAACCGCAGCGGCATCCGCCGGATGGACGAGTGGGATCGCTTCACCGAACTCAATACACGTCTGGCCGGACCCATCGACGATTTCAAAGTGCCGAGTCACTGGACGCGCAAACAACTGCGCAGCATGGGCCGGGTTTCGCGGCTGGCGGTTGGCGCAGCGGAACAGGCGTTGACCGACGCCGGGCTGCTCGGTGACGAATCAATCAAGGACGGACGCATGGGCGTCGCTTGCGGTTCATCGACTGGCAGCACCGACGAGATCAAGGCGTTCGGCAACATGCTGCTCAACTCGGTGGCCGAAGGGCTCAATGCCAACTCCTACGTGCGGATGATGCCGCACACCACGGCGGCGAACATCAGCATCTTTTTCGGCCTCACCGGGCGCCTGATCCCCACTTCAAGCGCTTGCACCAGCGGCAGCCAAGGCATCGGTTATGCCTACGAAGCGATCAAGTTTGGCCGCTTGCCACTGATGCTTGCCGGTGGCGCCGAAGAGCTGTGCCCGACCGAAGCCATGGTCTTCGACGCGCTCTACGCCACCAGCCTGAAAAACGACACCCCGCAGCTATCCCCACGCCCTTATGACAGCGGCCGCGATGGCCTGGTGATTGGTGAAGGTGGTGGCATGCTGGTGCTCGAAGAGCTGGAACACGCTTTGGCGCGCGGCGCACATATACATGCCGAAATCGTCGGCTTCGGCAGCAACGCCGACGGCCAGCACACCACCCGTCCCGAGCAAGTCACTATGCGCCGAGCCATGGAACTGGCACTGGAAGACGCAGGGCTGCAACCGTCGGACATCGGCTACGTCAACGGTCATGGCACTGCCACCGAGCAGGGTGACATCGCCGAAACCCAAGCCACCAGCAGCCTGTTCGGCGAACACATGCCGATCAGCTCTCAGAAAAGCTTCCTCGGCCACACCCTCGGCGCCTGCGGTGCACTGGAATCCTGGTTCAGCATCGAAATGCTCAACCGCGACTTGTACATACACACCCTGAACCTCGACGAAGTCGACCCGCACTGCGGCAAACTCGATTACCTGCGCGGCGAGTTTCGGCAGATGAGCAATCAGTTTGTGATGAACAATAACTTTGCGTTTGGCGGGGTAAATACTTCGCTGATTTTCAAACGCTGGGTGTAACAGCGCGAATCGGGTAGGAGCCAGCTTGCTGGCGATAGCGGACTGTCAGGCGACATTGATGTCGCCTGCTCTGACCTCTTCGCCAGCAAGCCGGCTCCTACAGGTTTTATCACCGTGTCACGGTTTCAATGGCTCGACCTTCCTCGTCAACAACTCCACAAACGCTTTGGCCATCGCCGACTTCTGATCTTTGCGCTGCACCAGCCACACCGCTGATATCGCCGCCGGATCCAGTAATGGCCGATAGACTACGCCATCAATGCGCATCCGCTGATAGGAAGCCGGCAGCACCGATACACCTAGCCCCGCTGCCACCAAACCGATAATGGTCATCGCCTCGCCCGCCTCTTGAGCGAAGTGGGGGCTGAAACCGGCATCACGGGCCAGGCTCAGCAATTGTGCATACAGCCCACTGCCGTAACTGCGCGGGAAAAACACGAAGGGTTCGAGGGCCAACGCGGACAGGAACAAACCCTCTTCACTGCCGTTGACCAACGGATGCTTGGAGCTGAGAACCGCTACCAGTGGCTCGCGCATCAGCTCAACCACATCAAGGCAATCCGGCAGCCCGAGCGGGCGCATGATGCCGACTTCAATTGACTCGTCCACCAACGCATCGGCCACCTGGGTGCTGCTCATCTCCCGCAGGTTCAGGTGCACCGCCGGGAAGCGCTGGCGAAACGAAAAAATCGCCTGGGGGATCGTCGAGTTGAACGGAGCCGATGAGGTGAAGCCGATTTTCAGTTCGCCCAGCTCGCCCAATTGCGCTCGACGTGCCACATCCGCAGCCTTGTCGACCTGCGCCAGGACCAGCCGCGCCTCTTCCAGGAACAACCGACCGGCTTCACTGAGCTCGACCCGACGATTGGTACGTTCGAACAGCCGCGCGCCCACTTCCTGTTCCAGCGCCTGAATTTGCTGGCTCAACGGAGGCTGCGAGATGCCCAGCACCTGTGCGGCGCGGCCGAAATGCAGTTCTTCGGCGACGGCGATGAAGTAGCGCAGATGACGCAATTCCATGAAAACCCCATTAGGTCGTAGAAGCTATCAAACAGGTCGAACAATATATTGGATTGAATCATTAGCCAGCTATATGCTTTTTTCATTGCCTGACCGGCTGCGCTCCTCCGAGGTCCATCGTGAAAACTGCTGTCGCCCCACTCGCCCATGAAGTTCCACCCGCCGCACAGGGCGATGTCGTTGCTGAGCTGGCGGAAATCTACATCGAAAAAGGCACGCCGGCGTTCATGCGCACAGTGTTGGCGCTGTTCTGCGGCGGCTTCGCGACGTTCGCCCTGCTCTACTGCGTACAGCCGATGATGCCGCTGCTGTCGCACGAATATTCGATCAACGCGGCGCAGAGCAGTCTGATCCTGTCTATCGCCACCGGCATGCTTGCCATTGGCCTGCTGATCACCGGTCCGATCTCCGACCGCATCGGGCGTAAACCGGTAATGGTGGCGGCGCTGTTCGCTGCTGCGCTGTGCACCATGGCCAGCGCGATGATGCCGAGCTGGCACGGCGTGCTGGCCATGCGTGCGCTGATCGGATTGTCGTTGAGTGGCCTGGCGGCGGTTGCGATGACCTATTTGAGCGAAGAAATTCACCCGCAGCACATCGGCCTGGCGATGGGTTTATACATCGGCGGCAACGCCATCGGCGGGATGAGCGGACGCTTGATCACCGGTGTATTGATCGACTTCGTCAGCTGGCACACGGCGATGCTGGTGATCGGTGGCCTGGCGTTGATTGCGGCGGCGGTGTTCTGGAAAATCCTCCCCGAGTCGCGCAACTTCCGCGCCCGCTCGTTGCACCCGCGCAGCCTGCTCGACGGCTTCACCATGCACTTTCGCGATGCCGGTCTGCCGCTGCTGTTCCTCGAAGCGTTTGTGCTGATGGGGGCGTTCGTCACGCTGTTCAACTACATCGGCTACCGCTTGCTGGCCGAGCCGTATCACATGGAACAAGCCTTCGTCGGCCTGCTTTCGGTGGTGTACCTGTCGGGCATCTACAGCTCGGCGAAAATCGGCTCGCTGGCAGACAAACTCGGTCGACGCAAAGTGCTCTGGAGTACCATCGTGCTGATGCTCTGCGGCCTGGCCCTGACAATGTTTACCCCGCTGCCGCTGGTGATCATCGGCATGCTGATCTTCACCTTCGGTTTCTTCGGTGCCCACTCGGTGGCCAGCAGCTGGATCGGCCGCCGCGCCACCAAGGCCAAAGGCCAGGCCTCGTCGCTGTACCTGTTCAGCTACTACGCCGGTTCGAGCATCGCCGGTACGGCGGGCGGGGTGTTCTGGCACCTGGGCGGCTGGAATGGCATCGTCCTGTTCATCGGCGCGTTGCTGGTGGTGGCGCTGCTGGTCGCGTTGAAACTGGCGAAGTTGCCGCCATTGCCGGGAAGCGGTGCGACTATCTGAGCACCACCCGCGCCTCCAGCAACCCATCGCGGGTCTCCAGTGTCAGCGCTTGCAATAACACCCCGTCGCGTTCGAGGCGGTCCAGCCATGGCAACAAGGTCATGGCTTCGCCGCTGAGCGTCAGGCGCAATTGGTCGTTGTCGCTGTCCATCTGCTGCAATTCAAGCCCTGTCGCCGCCGCACTTTCGCTGATGCGCAATGACAGCGGCTGGTCGGCGGGCTGGGAAGTCTGGCTGCGAGGCTGCGACTGTTGCAGCTGCGCCGCCAGCGCCCGTTGCTGTTGATATTGGCGTTCGGCGATCACGAGCCGTTGTTGCGTCGGCTGCCAGATCAGCGTGAATGCCACCACGCTCAACATGAACATACCCAGCGCCAGTAGCAATCTCTGCTCGCGCAGGGACAGGCGCTGAAACTTCACGATTGCCGATTTGACTCCGATCAACGTCATGCACCTTGCTCCACAGTCAGGGTCGCCTGCACTCGCTGGCGAGCCTTGTTTGAACTATCGACTCGCATCGTCATGCCTTGTTGTCGCCCGCGCTCGCGCAGCTGCTCCAGTTCGGCAAAGTTGTTGGCTGTGAGCTGGATTCGCCAACCATCGCCTTCACGAAACTCGATGCGCTGAACCTCGACATTGCTGGCACCGATCACTTGCTCGACCAGTTTGACCAGCCCTGCAACACGACCGTCCTGTGCTTTAGTGCCTTGGCCTTGCAAGGCTTTGAGCTGCGCCGAAAGGTCAACGATGCGGGTCTGCTGCGGGTACAGCGCCTTGAACTGTTGCTCGCTGCGGCTGTAGAGCTGACGGCTTTCGCTGTCGAGAAAACGGATTCGCGTTTCACTCGCGCCCCAGTTCAGCAGTGCGATCATCAACATCGCCAACCCGCCAAGACGCCAGGGCATACGCAGGCGGCGAGGGGCGAAATCGCCCTGCAACAGATTGATTGCATTGCCGTGTTCGAGCCTCAGCCAAGAGTCAGTTTCGACCGTGTCGTAACGTTCATCGCGCCATTGAATATCCGAGGGCAAATGGGGCATCATCAATACCAGGGCGTCTTCGGTCAATGTCAGACGTGCGGGTAAGGCACCGCCCAGCAGCCAACGGCCAAACCACCAGACGCCGATCGCTTGATCACAGGGCAACACATCAGCGTCGACGCACACCGAACGCACTTCAATCCCACCCTCCGCCAACAACGCCAGCACCGCAGCAAAACGTTCCCGGCCAATCACCATCAACGGATACCGTCCCAGCGAGTCACGGGATCCCATGCTCAGGTGCAGACGTTCCAGTGTTTCGCTCAGTTGCTCTTCAATCGCGAAGGCGAGGGTTCGTGCATCGGGCGCGCGTCGCGATGGCCAAGGTTCAGAGCACAGCCAGCTGCATAACTCCATGGGCAGCAACACATCGACGGGCTGTCCTTTCAGCGACTGTGCCGCGTGGTTCAGGGTCGCGGGTTGTCGTTGCCCTGTTTCAGACCACGTGCAGCAGGGCCAATCCATCGTGGGGGCAGCCAAGCCTTCGGGTGTCAGGTAAAGCCAGTTTTTCATCGCGCTGTCTCGTTGCTGTTCGACGGCAGAACCCGCCGTTGCAGGATGTTCAATTGGCGCGTCTTGGGGTCGCGTTCAACGTCGGTAGCCAGTCGCAGACGGCTTTGCCCTTGGGTGACCTGGACCGTGATTCGATACCAGCGGCTCTCGATGCCCAGGCCGTGGCTGCTCAAGCCTTTGCCCGATAACAACGGGTCCTGTGTGAAGGCCTGAGCGCTCGACCAGGGTGCCGTCGAACGCTGGCGCAGCAAGGCTGCCGCCTCAACCGTATCGACGCCGTCCAGGGTGCGCAGAATCAGCTCCGGTGCCGTGTTGATGTTCAGCGCCGCATCCGCAGGCAACAGTGCGACCCAGGGTTCGAGTCGACGCAACTGCTCGCCCTCGACACCGGACAGCAGGCGCAACTGGCTCAAATCGCGCAAGGCGCCTACTTGCTTCGGTTGCCACTCCGGCAGTTCCAGCAGCTGGAGCAAGCGTGCCCAGCGCTTGAGCGTGACCGGGGCAATCTGGCCCTGATGCAACACGGCATTGACATTGAAGCGGCCGGCCAGGTCCTCGATGCTGATGCTGACCTGCGCGTCCTCGACGTCGAAAACCGGGACCTGATCAGGTATCCGGTCGCTGTCTGTTTGCTGCGCCTTTACCAGCGACAACCCCAAGATTTCCCCGGCCATGCCGAGTTGACGCAAGTGCAGTTGCTGCAGGTGTTGCCCGGTGCTTTGCAGCAACAGTCGATGGCTGCGCAGCACCCCACCGATGATCAACAGCGCCAGGCTCATGACCAGCAAGACACTGATCAACGCCACGCCACGTTGGCGCGCCCTCACCGCAACGCCCCTGGCAAAAGCATCACGCGGCGGATTGCCGGGTAACGCCCCGTCGACACCTGCATTTCCACCGCCAGTGGTGCGGTGACAGTCGGTCCGGTCGACCACTCGCTACGCCAACCCGTGCGTGCATCGAACAGGCGCCAACGCAAGTCACGCACGTCATCGAGCAGCATTTTCCGCTGCACGACTGACGCACCTTCAGCCTGGCTCTCTCGCCACAACGCGCCATTGTCGAGGCGGTAAGTCAGCGCTTGCCGTTCGCTGCGCGGCAGGTCCAGCGGGTTACGCCAGTTGCCGCGTTGCCATTGCAATTGCGCCTCTCGCAGCACGACTGGCTGCTCCGTGGCGTGAAGCACGTCACGTTCGATCACCGCGATGGCACGCTGCAGATTCCGAAACTCACGCTCGTGGGCCATGCTGCCCTGCTGCACACGCACCACGCCGTCGAACAGCGTCCAGCTGGCCAGCCCCAACAGCGCGAAGATCGCAATGGCGATCACCAGTTCCAGCAAGGTGAACCCGACCTGCTTACTCATCACGATCAGCGATCCAGCCAGTGGCTTGATGCACGGTCTGCTCGCGGTCGGCCAGACTGACATCGATCTCGACTTTGAGCAGGCGTGGCTCGGTGGTATCAGCGATGCGCTGGCGCAGCCGCCAATCACGATTGGCCATGTGCACTGCGTGCTGCGATTGCCCGTGGGCCAGGCCAGATTGCAGGCGCAGCTCATTCAACTGGTTGTCCGCCAGCCACGCCGCCAACAGCCGTTCTTCGGCCGCAGCAGATTGCTTGAGCACGTATTGGCTCGCCGACAGCACAGCCGTTGCCAGGGTCGCGAAAATCGCCAGCGCCACCATGATTTCCAGCAGCGTGAAGCCGTCCATGCGCGGTCCAATACGAGGCTTAACCATCGATGACCACCTCACCGATGCCATCGCTGGTGAGGCGCGACCAGATTCTGTCCCTGACTTCGAACGTCACGGTGAAGGAGCTGGTTTCATCACTGCTCAGCATGAGCAATTGAGGCGGGCCTTCGTCGGCGCCCAGACTCACGGAATACCCATCCTGCTTCAGGCGCAGCCGCAGTTGATCGGGCCAGCGATAAACCGCCGTCATCGCCTCCCAGCCCCGCACGTCGAGCCGCATCGCCCGGTAACCGTCGACACTCAACCGCACCCCGTACTCCTGCCCTTCGATCACCGCTCTTTCACGCAATTGCCGAATCATCCCGGCGAGGGTGTCCGCCTCGTGCCGGGCCTGGCGCGCCGGGTTCATGCCGGTGGCAAAACTGACCATGCCCACCAGTACGCCGATCAACACGATCACGATCATCAATTCCAGCAATGTGAACCCCCGACAAGAACGCCGCATCAGTCAACCACCCCAGTTACCGATGTCGGCGGCAGCTCCTTCCCCGCCAACCACGCCATCGGCGCCAAGGGAGTACAAATCGTAAGTGCCGTCGACCGATTGAATGCCTGGATTGAGGTACTGATACGGTGTGCTCCACGGGTCCACAGGCAGGGCTTTCAAGTAACCGTTCGGGTTCCAGTTGCGCGCTGCGGGCATGCCCGACGGGCGTTTGCTCAAAGCTTCCAGCCCTTGCTGCGTCGAGGGGTAGTGGAGGTTGTCGAGGCGATACATTTCCAGGGCGGTGGCGATGGCCTGGATATCGACTTTGGCAGCGGTGGCTTTGGCCTGATCGGGACGGCTCATGAACTGCGGCACCACGATGGCCCCCAGAATGCCGATGATGACCACCACCACCATGATTTCGATCAGGGTAAAACCGCGCTGGGAGGAGCTGTGACGTAAAGCGTTCATGGATCAATTCACCAATTGGTTGAGGCTGAGAATCGGAAGCAGGATGGCCAGGACGATCAGCAGCACCACGCCGCCCATCAGCACTAGCATTGCCGGCTCGAACAGGCTCACCACCAGCGCGATGCGCGCGGCCAGGGTGCTTTCCTGTTGCTCGGCGGCACGGCTGAGCATGCGGTCGAGTTCGCCGGCCCGCTCACCGCTGGCGATCATGTGCAGCATCATCGGCGGGATATCACCGCTCAGTTCCAGGCCGCGGGTCAGGGTGCCGCCCTCGCGAACCGAGCGGGCGACGTCGGTCATGCGCGCGCGGATGGTCAGGTTGCCAATGACGGCGGCGGCGATTTCCAAAGCGTCGACCAAGGGCACCGCGCTTTTGCCGAGGATCGCCAGGGTGCTGGCGAAACGTGCGGCCTCCATCGCCCGCAGCACTTCACCGATGATCGGCAGATTCAACAGCAGCCGATGCCAACGCAGCCGCCAGACCGGCTGGCGCAGGCTCCAGCGACAAAGACTGATCAGCGTCACCAGTACGCCAAGCAACAGTAGCCCATGGCTGCGCAGCCCGTGACTGGTGCTGATCAAGGCCCGGGTCAGCCACGGTAAGGGTTGCCCGCTGTCGACGAAGATTTTCACCACGTCCGGCACCACATAACCGAGCAGAAAGCCGACGATGACCACGCTGGCGAGCATCAGGATCAACGGGTACACCAACGCCATCTGGATTTTCTGTCGCGATGCCTGACGGGCCTGGGTGTACGCCGCCAATTGCTCCAGCACGTGCCCCAAATGGCCCGAGCGTTCTCCGGCCGCCACCGTGGCGCGGAACAGTTCCGGGAATGCCTTGGGAAACTGCGCCAATGCCGCGGCCAGCGCATGACCTTCCATCACCCGGCTTCTGACCGCCGACAGCAACCCGGCAACCCGTCGCTTGGCACTCTGTTTCGCCACAGCCTCAAGCGCTTCTTCCAGAGGTAAACCGGCTTGGACCAAGGTGGACAACTGCAAGGTCAGCAGCGCCAGATCGGCGCTACTCAGCCGTCCTGCGCCGGGTGTCGAATTCATGCCGCCACTGGCCCGAATCTCATTCAGGTCACGCGTCCACAACCCGCGCTCGCGCAACAGTTGTCGAGCATGGCGTGGGTTGTCGGCCTCCAGCCGGCCCTTGCATCGGCGGCCTTGGGCGTTATCGGCGCGGTAATCGAAGGTCGGCATGCCTCAGTCCTCGCGCGTCACACGCAACAACTCATCGAGGCTGGTCTGGCCATCGATCACCCGTTGGCGGCCATCCTGAAACAGACTGCGCGACACCTTGCGCGCCTCGTCGGTCAGTGCCTGCTCGCTGGCGCCCTGATGAATCAGTATCGAGATTGCCGGTGTCACGCTGATCAATTCGTAGATGCCGATCCGCCCGCGATAGCCGTGCTGACACTGCTCACACCCGACAGCCCTGAACAGCTGCAATGTCTTCGCCGTGTCCAGTCCCAGACGCTGGCATGCCGCGTCATCAGCGCTGTACGGCGCCTTGCAATGCGGGCACAACGTGCGCAACAACCGTTGGGCCAGAACCCCCACCAATGACGATGCCAACAGGTAAGCGTCCACGCCCATGTCCACCAGGCGCGTCACCGCACCGACCGCGCTGTTGGTGTGCAAGGTCGAGAGCACCAGGTGGCCGGTCAACGAAGCCTGAACCGCGATTTCGGCCGTCTCGCGATCGCGGATTTCACCGACCATCACCACGTCCGGGTCCTGCCGCAGAATCGCCCGCAAGCCACGGGCGAAGGTCATGTCCACTTTCGGATTGACCGGCATCTGCCCGACGCCGGGCAGGTGATATTCAATCGGATCTTCGACCGTCAGGATGTTGCGTGTCTGGTCGTTCAGGCTACTCAACGCGGCATACAGGCTGGTGGTTTTGCCCGAGCCAGTCGGCCCGGTCACCAGAAAAATACCGTGGGGTTTGCCCAACAATTGCCGGAGGGCCGCAAGGATGTCTGCCGGCATGCCAAGACGCGGCAACTCCAGGCGCCCGGCCTGTTTGTCGAGCAGGCGCAACACCACCCGTTCGCCGTGGGCCGAAGGCAAGGTCGAGACCCGCACATCCACTTCATGGCCTGCCAATCGCAAGGCCATGCGGCCGTCCTGCGGCACACGCTTTTCAGCGATATCCAGGCGTGCCATGACTTTGATCCGCGACACCAACAGCGTCGCCAGTTCTCGCCGTGGCCGAAGCATTTCGCGCAGTTGGCCGTCGATGCGCATACGCACCGACAGGTATTGCTCGAAGGTTTCCAGGTGCACGTCCGAAGCATGTTCACGCACCGCTTCGCTGAGCAGCGCGTTGATCAAACGGATGATCGGCGCATCGCCCTGCTGCTCCAGCAGATCAGCGGTTTGCGGCACTTGGTCGACCAGGCTCAACAGATCCAGTTCTTCATCCAGCCCTTGTGCGACTTGCTCGGCAGCACTCTGGCCTTCGCGGTAAGCCGTTGCCAGCCGCGTCGCAAATTCATCCGCTGACGACAGCCGCCAAGGCAAATCCCGACCACAGAGGCGGCGCACTTCGGCCAGAGCCGTCAACGGCGCATCAGCGCGCAACACAAGACTCGGCTCGCCTTCTTCGCACACCAGCAACACGCCGAAACGCCGGGCGAAACCGAAGGGCAGCGGCATGCATCCTTCAATCGATGGGCTCATGGCGCGGGTGATGCTGATTTGCGCAGGTCGAACACCGGCGCGCCGGAAACCGGCTCAAACAATTGCCGTGCATCCGCCGGCAGTAGCAACGAGTTGTTGTCCCGCGCCCCCGGCTGGCTCAAGTCCCGCAGCGCGTTGTAACGCCGCTGGCTGACTTCGGTCAGGTCTTCCTTGCTGCGCACGATGGTCGGCCGCAAGAACACCATCAGATTGCTTTTGGTTTGAGTGTCCCGGGTCCAGCGAAACAGCGCGCCCAGGTAAGGAATATCGCGCAACAGCGGCACCCCGCTTTTTTGCGTGCGCACGCTGTCGCGGATCAAGCCGCCAATGACGATGATTTCGCCGTCGTCCGCCAGGATGGTGCTCTTGAGCGCTCGCTTGTTAGTGATCAGGTCGGAGGAGTCGATGCCCGAAACCGACGGTGCGATGTCCGAGACTTCCTGCTCGACTTCCAGGCGCAGCGTCGATCCTTCGTTGATGTAGGGTTTGATCTTCAGGCTGATGCCGACGTCCTTGCGCTCGACCGTGGTGAACGGGTTGTCCGCCCCGCTGCTGTTGGTCGCGTAGGAGCCGGTTTTGAACGGCACGTTTTGGCCGACGATGATTTCCGCTTCCTGATTGTCGAGGGTCAACAGGCTCGGGGTGGACAGCAGATTGCTGTGGGTATTGCTCGCCAACGCCGAAATCAACGCGCCGAAACGGTCACTGCCCAGGCGTAACAATGCGCCTTCCGGCGCGGATTTTTTGTCGTCGAACGTCAGGCCTCCCACGATCGGGATGTCGGTGCCGGGGAAGTTGATGAAGCCTTTCGCGTCGCCCGTGTTCAGGCCCCACTGCACACCGACGGCTTCGGCGATGTCGCCGGAGATTTCGACAATCGCGGCATGGATCAGCACCTGCGCTCGCGGCTGATCCAACTGGCGCACGATGCTTTCGATGGTTCGAACCTGCGCCGGCTCGGCAATCAATACCAACGCATTTTGGCTCTCATCGGCCTTGATCATGAATGTCGCGCTGTTCGATGTGTCCTTTCCAGCGCCAAGGGCCGGAGTCACTTTACGGCCCTGCCCCATGCTTTCCAGAATCTGCGCGAGTTGTTTGGCATCGCTGTGTCGCAAGCGGATCACCCGGGCGTTATCCGGGCTTTCGGTAGCCGGGATATCAAGGCCACGCGCCAGCTCGGTCAAGCGTTGGCGAACCGTCGGCGGGCCGATGAGAATCAAGCGGTTGGTTCGGGTATCAGCCAACACTTGAATCGCGGTATCGGCATTGCGTTTGCCCAGCGATGTCTCCATCACTGACGCTATGTCACTGGCTTGTGCGTGGCGCAGTTGAACCACGGCATGCCTGCTGCTCTGCCCGGAATCCAGTTGCCGTACGACCTGGGCGATTCGTTGCGTGTTGGCCGCCGTGTCGGTAATCACCAGCGCATTGGCCGATACCGATGGCCCGACGTAACCATTGACCGACACCAGCGGCCTGACCAAGCCTGCGATGTCGTTGGCGCTGCTGGTATTCAACTCGATGACTTGAGTGACAAATTGCGAGGCCGTAGTGTTTTTTGCCGAGCCGCTGCCGGCGCGGGTTTTGGCTTCGGTTACCGGCGTGATCAGAATGCGGTCGCCTTCATCGATAACCGTGAAGTTATGGGCGTCGAGCACCGAGTAAAACAAACGGCGGACACCCTCTCGGTCGAGG
Source organism: Pseudomonas azerbaijanoccidentalis (assembly GCF_019145495.1). Lineage (GTDB taxonomy): Bacteria > Pseudomonadota > Gammaproteobacteria > Pseudomonadales > Pseudomonadaceae > Aquipseudomonas > Aquipseudomonas azerbaijanoccidentalis. The sequence goes on from NZ_JAHSTU010000006.1 coordinate 325,259, forward strand.
GCCTGCCGAGACATGACCGTGATGCGCCCGGAGACTCTTGGGTCGAGCACAACGGTGGTGCCGAGAATGCCGGAAATCTCTTCGACGATATCGCGCAGTTCGGCGTTGTTCATCGCCAACTGCCATTTTTCTTGCGCGGCAGACAGCGCCCCCGCAAACGGGGTCATCGCCAAAACGGCAAGAATCAGCGCGCAGCGCAGGGTCTGCGCGCCAGTGAAGCTGTTCATGATTGGATCACTCTGACGGCCCGGAGAACGGGCGTAGAAAACGTGCAGACACAACGGGCGTTTGAGGCTCGGCTGGCGATTCAACTCGGCGCAGAAAATGTGCGACGGGTGATTGCAGGGTCAATCGTTCTTCCCCGCCTTTGTTCCACAGCACCACTTGATTGACCTCGACGCGGCGCAGAACACTGCCACCCGGCAAGCGCTCGCCGACCTGATACAGGCGCGGCCCTTGCGCATCGACCAGCAACGCTCTGGACAACCCATTGCTGACGACAAAACTGGCTTGCAGCGTCAGTGGCTCGGTGCTGGCTCGAAGCGTGGTATTCGTCGTCAATCCAAACACCGTGGCCACGGCTGTCGCATCCAGCGGCACGCGAGCAGGCTCATGGGTAAGCGTGCTTACTTCGGGTAACGCTGGGGCAAACTGTTGGCGAAAAAGCCAGGCCTGCCATACCTCGAACACGGCATACGCCAACGGCACAAGCAGCAACCCGACCTTGATCGGGCGAGAAGCTAAACGGGTCATCGCCGTCAGTGAAAACGTCACGACAGGTTCACTCGAAATTCAGCGGGAAGGCCCGGCGATCAGGCGACCCTTCGCAGGTCGCCTGAAGTGCTGCGGGAGGTTTAGAGCTTGTTCCACGCCATGTGCCAATGCGCACCGACGCCTGGCTCATATCCGTTTGCAGTCGGGCTGTATTGCTTGCAGTAGCCGGACTCCGGGAACGGCTTGCACTCAAAGACTTCGTTGGTCTTTGGTTGCAGCACTTTGGTACCCGCGGTGTAACCGCTGATGCCTTCCGGGAACACGAAGTCGTAGTCGGCACCGGCGCCTTCGCCGGTCAGCTTCGTGGTCTGGGTATCCTGGCGAGTGGTCCGGCCATCCAGAGTCGTTCCAACCAGGGTCAGGGTATGTGCGCCAGGGTTGCTACGAACATCCAGCGCCAGCCAGCTAGCGCCGCTGGCCACTTCGGCGGAGGTCGAGCCAACCGGCTTGTTGCTCTCGTCGAACAAGGTCGCTTCGACGTTCATTTTGCGATTGGAGATGATGCTGAAATCGACCTTGGCCACGCCCTTGTCCAGTACGTACTCAACTTGCTGGGAAGCCACCGAGAGACGAGCGGCGGCATCTTCCTGCATGTTCAGTTGCACTTCGTAGCGGGTCACACCGCTGTCTTTCTGTGCGAACACACTGTTGGTGCCTTTGACCGGTTCGATATCGCCGTTCTCACCACGAACGCCTGCGCGAACCAGTGTATGAGCCTGGTTGATGGCGTCCGCCAACTTGAACGACCAGTTGTTCGGCTGGCCTTCTTCGGCGCTGTTGATGGCGATCTCGACACTGAACTCCGGTTTTTCGCCATTGGCGGAGAACGCACGGGCCTTGACCTTGTCACCGACCAGCAACGTGGTCGAAGGGGAAATGCTGCCCACGGAGGACCAGCCACCCGGCAGCTCCGGCTCCGCGAGGATGTTCACGTCTGCCGGGTTATAGAACGCGGCATCGGTATCGCCCACGGTCCAGATCGCCAGGATGACGTGATGACCGGATTTGTCTGCGGGGATGGTGCAGTTGTGTTTGTCGCTGTTCGATGGCTTTTGATTGCCACCGTCGACGGTGCAGAAGGGAGTGCTTTCGAACGTGGCGCGTTTGAGCGCTTCGTTCGGGTTCCAGCCGTTACGGGTGATGAAGTACTCGTGTTTTGTGGCCGGATGAACGGCCGTGTAGTGCCATTGGAAATCGATGTTGCGATCCTTGATTTCCGTCAGTTGCCAGCGGGTAGCGGACTGCGCATCCAGTGCGGAGAACAACGAGTGACCACCGCTTGCAATCTTGCCGTCGACCGGTCCCTGCAAGGGAGCACCACCGACGCCGGCGGGAAAGCCCTTGAAGGTTTCGCCGACACTCTGTGGTTCGTACTGCGCGCCACCGCAGTTGGTGTTCAAGCCTTTCTGGCAGGCTAGCGCACGTGACGGCGGCACTTCCAGGTAGCCGTGAGCGGAAGCACTTTGAGAGGCGAACATTGCCGATAACAGGATCATTGAAGAAGTGCAGGCAGCAAACGCACGTCCCTTGTACGAAATATTTTTCATCACATGAATTCCAGACTACTTATCGAAATTTAAGGTGCACATGACTGCGGCACCGACGTTTGCGACATTGCTCAGAAGGGGGATGAGCAAGGGTCCGAAACCTTACTTGGATGAAACCACTTTCTATGTAGGGAAAGTCTCCACTGGCCGCAGGAATGGTCTCTCCGGCTGTTTCTCCGACATTGGATGAAGGAATTCTTACAAGCGGCGACGCCACCACTAAACATGAAATGAAGTGCAAAAAAAAACCTGTCCGGCGCCAAGCCGGACAGGCTTTCATTCACCGCACAGACGGTTATTCGTGGTACTGCGCCGACAGTTCATGGACTGCGCGCAAGAACGCACCGGCGTGTTCCGGATCGACTTCCGGCGTGATGCCGTGACCGAGGTTGAACACGTGGCCGCTGCCTTTGCCGTAGCTGGCAAGGATGCGCCCGACTTCAGTGCGAATGGCTTCGGGTTTGGCGTATAGCACCGTCGGGTCCATGTTGCCTTGCAAGGCGACTTTGTCACCGACGCGGGCACGGGCGTTGCCGATGTCGCAGGTCCAGTCCAGACCCAGTGCGTCGGCACCGGCGTCAGCGATGCTTTCCAGCCACAGGCCGCCGTTTTTGGTGAACAGGATCACTGGCACCTTGCGCCCTTCGTGCTCGCGGATCAGGCCGCTGACGATTTTCTTCATGTAGGCCAGCGAGAACTCCTGGTACGCCGCCGCCGACAGATTGCCGCCCCAGGTGTCGAAGATCTGCACCGCTTGCGCACCAGCCATGATCTGGCCGTTGAGGTAGCTGGTGACCGACTGCGCGAGTTTATCCAGCAGCAGGTGCATGGCTTGCGGGTTGTCGTAGAGCATGGCCTTGGTCTTGCGGAAGTCTTTCGACGAACCGCCTTCGACCATGTAGGTGGCCAGGGTCCATGGGCTGCCGGAGAAGCCGATCAGCGGTACACGACCGTTCAGTTCGCGGCGAATGGTGCTGACCGCGTCCATCACGTAACCGAGGTCTTTGTGCGGATCGGGAATTGGCAGGGCTTCGATGTCGGCCAGGGAGCTGACGACTTTCTTGAAGCGCGGGCCTTCGCCGGTTTCGAAGTACAGGCCTTGGCCCATGGCATCGGGGATGGTCAGGATGTCGGAGAAGAGGATCGCCGCGTCCAGTTGCGGATAGCGGTCGAGCGGCTGCATCGTGACTTCGCAAGCGAACGCCGGGTTCATGCACAGGCTCATGAAATCGCCAGCCTTGGCACGGCTTGCGCGGTATTCAGGCAGGTAGCGACCGGCCTGACGCATCATCCACACGGGGGTGACGTCTACGGGTTGCTTGAGCAGGGCGCGCAGGAAACGGTCGTTCTTCAGGGCAGTCATGTCGGCATCCGGAAAAAAAGTGCGGGCATTTTCTCAGAGCCGGAGGCAAAAGGCACGGTTGCAGGTCAGCCTTTTGTCTATCGGGTCAATTTGTCGCAATAAATACGCAGATTTCAGCAACACCCGGAAACCAATGTGGGAGCTGGCCTGCCAGCGATACAGACACCTCGGTGTGTCAGTTTGACCGAGGTGATGCTATCGCTGGCAGGCCAGCTCCCACAGGTATTGCATTACAGTCAGCGGGACGGGGTTAGACGCCCAGGTAATCCAGGATCCCTTCGGCGGCATTGCGGCCTTCGAAGATCGCCGTCACCACCAGGTCAGAACCACGAACCATGTCGCCACCGGCGAAGATTTTCGGGTTGCTGGTCTGGTGCTTGTACTGACCTTGTTCCGGCGCCACAACGCGGCCCTGGCTGTCGGTCTGGATGCTGAACTGTTCGAACCACGGCGCCGGGCTTGGACGGAAACCGAACGCGATGACCACGGCGTCGGCCGGGATGATCTCTTCGGAACCCGGGATCGGCTCGGGGCTGCGACGGCCACGGGCGTCCGGCTCGCCGAGACGGGTCTCGACCACCTTCACACCTTCAACCTTGTCTTCACCAACGATGGCGATCGGCTGGCGGTTGTAGAGGAATTTCACGCCTTCTTCCTTGGCGTTTTTCACCTCTTTGCGCGAGCCGGGCATGTTCGCTTCGTCACGACGATAAGCACAGGTCACCGACTTGGCGCCCTGGCGAATCGAAGTACGGTTGCAGTCCATCGCCGTGTCGCCACCGCCGAGTACCACGACCTTCTTGCCTTTCATGTCGACGAAATCTTCCGGCGACTTTTCAAAGCCCAGGTTACGGTTGACGTTGGCGATCAGGAAGTCCAGCGCGTCGTACACGCCCGGCAGGTCTTCACCGGCGAAACCGCCCTTCATGTAGGTGTAGGTGCCCATGCCCATGAATACCGCGTCGTATTCTTCGAGCAGTTGCTCCATGGTCACGTCGGTGCCCACCTCGGTGTTGAGGCGGAACTCGATGCCCATGCCGGTGAAGACTTCGCGGCGATTGCTCAGCACGGTCTTTTCCAGCTTGAACTCGGGGATACCGAAGGTCAGCAGGCCACCGATTTCCGGGTTCTTGTCGAACACCACCGGGGTCACGCCACCACGTACCAGCACGTCGGCGCAGCCCAGGCCCGCAGGCCCGGCACCGATGATCGCGACACGCTTGCCGGTCGGCTTGACCTTGGACATGTCCGGGCGCCAGCCCATGGCGAACGCGGTGTCGGTGATGTACTTCTCCACCGAACCGATGGTCACCGCGCCGAAGCCGTCGTTGAGGGTGCAGGCACCCTCGCACAGACGATCCTGCGGGCACACCCGGCCGCAGACTTCCGGCAAGGTGTTGGTCTGGTGCGACAGCTCGGCGGCGGCAAGGATGTTGCCCTCGGCCACCAGCTTCAGCCAGTTCGGAATGAAGTTGTGCACCGGGCACTTCCATTCGCAATACGGGTTACCGCAACCCAGGCAGCGGTGGGCCTGGTCGGCCGACTGCTGGGGTTTGAACGGTTCGTAGATTTCCACGAACTCTTTCTTGCGTTGACGCAACAGTTTCTTCTTCGGATCCTTGCGCCCGACCTCGATGAACTGGAAGTCATTATTCAGACGTTCAGCCATTTTAAAACCTCATCAAACTCTTCAGGCGCATATCACTGCGGGTTGGCACGGGTGCTGGAAAGCAACGATTTCAAGTTGGCAGCCTTCGGCTTGACCAACCAGAAACGGCGCAAGTAGTCATCGAGGTTTTCGGCGAGTTCACGACCCCACTCGCTATCGGTTTCCGCGACGTACTCGTTCAGCACGTTTTGCAGGTGACTGCGATAAGCTTCCATCGCTTCGCCGCTGATCCGCTGGATTTCCACCAGTTCGTGGTTGACCCGGTCAACAAAGGTGTTGTCCTGGTCGAGCACGTAGGCGAAACCGCCGGTCATGCCAGAGCCGAAGTTGTAACCGGTCTTGCCCAGGACGCAGACGAAACCACCGGTCATGTACTCGCAGCAGTGATCGCCAGTGCCTTCCACAACGGTGTGGGCACCGGAGTTACGCACGGCGAAACGCTCGCCCGCGGTGCCGGCGGCGAACAGCTTGCCACCGGTGGCGCCGTACAGGCAGGTGTTGCCGATGATGGCACTGTCCTGAGTCTTGTAGACGCTGCCCTTCGGCGGAACGATGACCAGCTTGCCGCCGGTCATGCCCTTGCCGACGTAGTCGTTGGCGTCGCCTTCCAGGTACATGTTCAGGCCGCCGGCGTTCCACACGCCGAAACTCTGACCTGCAGTGCCCTTGAAGCGGAAGGTGATCGGCGCTTTCGCCATCCCCTGGTTGCCGTGCTTGCGGGCGATTTCGCCGGAGATCCGCGCGCCGATCGAACGGTCGCAGTTGCAGATATCCAGGGCGAACTCGGCGCCGCTCAGGTCGTTGATGGCCGAACTGGCCATGTCGACCATTTTCTCGGCCAGCAGGCCCTTGTCGAACGGCGGGTTGCGTTCAACGCCGCAGAACTGCGGTTTGTCCGCCGGTACGTGGTCGCTGCCCAGCAACGGCGTCAGGTCCAGGTGATGCTGCTTGGCGGTCTGCCCTTCGAGGACTTCCAGCAGATCGGTACGGCCGATCAGCTCTTCGAGGGAGCGCACGCCCAACTTGGCCAGCCACTCACGGGTTTCTTCGGCGACGTAGGTGAAGAAATTCACCACCATGTCGACGGTACCGATGTAGTGATCCTTGCGCAGTTTCTCGTTCTGAGTCGCAACGCCGGTGGCGCAGTTGTTCAGGTGGCAGATGCGCAGGTATTTGCAGCCCAGGGCGATCATTGGCGCGGTGCCGAAGCCGAAGCTTTCAGCGCCGAGGATGGCTGCCTTGATCACGTCGAGGCCGGTTTTCAGCCCGCCGTCGGTTTGCACCCGGACTTTGCCGCGCAGGTCGTTGCCGCGCAGGGTCTGGTGGGTTTCGGCGAGGCCGAGTTCCCACGGTGCGCCGGCGTATTTGATCGAGGTCAGCGGCGATGCACCGGTGCCGCCGTCGTAGCCGGAGATGGTGATCAAGTCCGCGTAGGCCTTGGCCACACCGGCGGCAATGGTGCCGACGCCCGCTTCCGCGACCAGCTTCACCGAGACCAGCGCCTTCGGGTTGACTTGCTTCAGGTCGAAAATCAGCTGTGACAAGTCTTCGATCGAGTAGATATCGTGGTGCGGCGGTGGCGAAATCAGGGTCACGCCCGGCACTGCGTATCGCAGTTTGGCGATCAGACCGTTGACCTTGCCGCCTGGCAGTTGACCACCCTCGCCCGGCTTGGCGCCTTGAGCGACCTTGATCTGCAGCACTTCGGCGTTGACCAGGTATTCCGGGGTCACACCGAAACGGCCAGTCGCGACTTGCTTGATTTTCGAGCTCTTGATGGTGCCGTAACGCGCCGGGTCTTCGCCGCCTTCACCGGAGTTGGAACGCGCACCGAGGCGGTTCATGGCTTCGGCCAGGGCTTCGTGAGCTTCCGGCGACAGGGCGCCCAGGGAGATACCGGCGGAGTCGAAGCGCTTGAGCACCGATTCCAGCGGTTCGATCTCGCTGATGTCCAATGGTGTGTCGAGGGTTTTGACTTTCAGCAGGTCGCGGATCATCGACACCGGGCGGTTGTCCACCAGCGACGTGTATTCCTTGAACTTGCTGTAGTCGCCCTGCTGCACAGCGGCTTGCAGGGTGTTGACCACGTCCGGGTTGTACGCGTGATATTCGCCACCGTGGACGAACTTCAGCAGGCCACCTTGCTGGATCGGCTTGCGCGGGCTCCAGGCTTCGGTGGCGAGGGCTTTCTGCTCGGCTTCGATGTCGACGAAACGCGCACCCTTGATGCGGCTTGGCACGCCACGGAAGCTCAGGTTGCAGACTTCCTCGGACAGGCCGATGGCTTCGAACAACTGTGCACCACGGTACGACGTGATGGTCGAGATACCCATCTTCGACAGGATCTTGAGCAAACCTTTAGTGATGCCTTTACGGTAGTTCTTGAACACCTCGTAGAGGTCGCCCAGCACTTCACCGGTGCGGATCAGGTCGCCCAGCACTTCATAGGCCAGGAACGGATAAACGGCAGAAGCGCCGAAACCGATCAACACGGCGAAGTGGTGCGGATCGCGAGCGGTCGCGGTTTCCACCAGGATGTTGGAGTCGCAACGCAGGCCTTTCTCGGTCAGGCGGTGGTGCACGGCACCGGTCGCCAGCGACGCGTGGATCGGCAACTTGCCCGGGGCGATGTGCCGGTCACTCAGCACAACCTGGGTACGACCGGCGCGCACGGCTTCTTCAGCCTGGTCGGCCACGTTGCGGATCGCCGCTTCGAGGCCAATGCTCTCGTCGTAGTTCAGATCGATGATCGCGCGCTCGAAGCCCGGGCGATCGAGGTTCATCAGGGAGCGCCACTTGGCCGGGGAAATGACCGGCGAGCTGAGGATCACGCGCGAAGCGTGTTCCGGCGACTCCTGGAAGATGTTGCGCTCGGCACCGAGGCAGATCTCCAGCGACATGACGATGGCTTCACGCAGCGGGTCGATCGGCGGGTTGGTGACCTGCGCGAACTGCTGGCGGAAATAGTCGTACGGCGTGCGCACGCGCTGGGACAGCACGGCCATCGGCGTGTCGTCGCCCATCGAGCCAACGGCTTCGTAGCCTTGCTCGCCGAGCGGACGCAGCACCTGGTCGCGCTCTTCGAACGTGACCTGGTACATCTTCATGTACTGCTTGAGCTGATCGACGTCGTAGAACGCCGAACCGTGGTCGTTGTCTTCCATGGTCGCCTGGATGCGCAGGGCATTCTTGCGCAGCCATTGCTTGTACGGATGACGGGACTTCAGGCGGTTGTCGATCGCATCGGTGTCGAGGATCTGCCCGGTTTCGGTGTCCACGGCAAAGATCTGGCCAGGCCCGACACGGCCCTTGGCGAGCACGTCTTCAGGCTGGTAGTTCCAGACACCGATTTCGGACGCCAGGGTGATGAAGCCATTCTTGGTGGTGACCCAACGCGCCGGACGCAGACCGTTTCGGTCGAGCAGGCACACCGCGTAGCGACCGTCGGTCATTACCACGCCGGCCGGGCCGTCCCACGGTTCCATGTGCATCGAGTTGTATTCGTAGAACGCACGCAGATCCGGGTCCATGGTCTCGACGTTCTGCCACGCTGGCGGAATGATCATCCGCACGCCACGGAACAGGTCGATGCCACCGGTGACCATCAGCTCCAGCATGTTGTCCATGCTCGAGGAGTCGGAACCGACGCGGTTGACCAGCGGGCCGAGCTCTTCCAGATCCATCAGATCGTTGGTGAACTTGGTGCGACGGGCCACGGCCCAATTGCGGTTGCCGGTGATGGTGTTGATCTCGCCGTTGTGCGCCAGGAAGCGGAACGGTTGAGCCAGCGGCCATTTCGGCAGGGTGTTGGTGGAGAAGCGCTGGTGGAACACGCAAATCGAGGTTTGCAGGCGCTCATCGCTCAGGTCCGGATAGAAGGCGGTCAAATCCGCCGGCATCATCAGGCCTTTATAAATGATGGTCTTGTGCGAAAAGCTGCAGACGTAGTGGTCGGTGTCAGCGGCGTTGGCCACGGACGAGCGACGACGGGAAGTGAACAGCTTGACGGCCATGTCCTGATCGCTCAGGCCTTCACCGCCGATGTACACCTGCTCGATCTGCGGCAGGCGCTCAAGGGCCAGGCGGCCGAGCACGCTGGTGTCGATCGGCACTTTGCGCCAGCCGACCAGTTGCAGGCCGGCGGCCAGAATCTCGCGGTTCATGTTCTCGCGAGCGGCTTCGGCTTTGACCGGGTCCTGGTTGAAGAAGACCATGCCCACGGCATATTGCTTGGGCAGTTCAACGCCGAACGTTTCCTGGGCGATGGCTCGCAGGAACACGTCCGGCTTTTGAATCAGCAGACCGCAACCGTCACCGGTCTTGCCGTCGGCATTAATCCCACCGCGGTGGGTCATGCAGGTCAGGGCCTCGATGGCCGTTTGCAAAAGGGTATGACTGGGCTCGCCCTGCATATGGGCTATCAGGCCGAAACCGCAGTTATCCTTGAATTCATCTGGTTGGTACAGACCTGCTTTCATAGACACTTTCTCACCAGGCTGCCTCTTGTCGAGGCAAATTTCTTTTCAATTCAACCACTTACCATTCGCGCTGGACGTACGCCAGCTTTGCGGGGGCAAAAGGGAGGTCATTGTACACACCGACACGGAGGCTCACAAATTTGACGACGAAATGTCGCAAATCTATGTCGCATTTGTGAAAGGTTTAAAGCGATATGCTGTGCTAGTCAAAACTTTTTTAATTTTGACCGCAACGACTCAAAGACTACTGTGACGCAGACACCACAAGGCACGCGGCCTGTGGGGCCAGCGCGCTCTTGCAGAAATTTTGAGGTGCCGGGAGAGGCGGCCTGGGTAAGGCCGCCGAATCTTCAGCGAGCTGTTGCCAGTTCCTGTTGGACGCTGGCGACAGAGCGTGGCCAAGGTTTACCAGCCTGAACCTTCGCTGGCAAGGCCTTGATGGCGGATACAGCTGCATCACGGTTGGTGAAACTGCCGTAGGTGATGACGTAAAGCGGCTTACCGTTGAGGACTTTCTTGAAGTAACGGTACTCGCCGCCCTGCTCCTTGACGAAGTTTTGCGCGGTCGCTTCCGAGCTGGTGCCGAGGATCTGCACCACGTAGTTACCCGGTGCCTGACCGGCGTACCAGGTACCACCGGCAGCCTTGGTGGCAGCGACTGGCTTCTCGGCAGGCTTGGCGGCGGCAACGGCCGGTTTGGCGGGCGCCGGCGCAGGCTTGGCGGCTGGCGCTGGAACCGGTGCTGGCTTGGCAGTAGCGACCTGAGTCGGTGCAGGGGCAGGCTTGGCCACCGGCGTCGGTGCAGGGCCGGCCGGAATGCCCGCAGGCGGTGCGGTGGTGGTTACGGTCGGCGGCGTGTCGCTGGAACCTTCAAGTGGAACGCCATCGTCGCCTTCGGTAATGCCACCCGCTGCTTCGGCCAGAGGGCCACGCATGACAGGTTGCGAGTTACCGACCAACGGCAGCGGCATCGGCTGTGTATTGCCGGCAAATTCGACGGCTGGCGCGCCACCGTTCGCCTGAGGTGCACCCTGGCCGAGTGGCAATTGCGCCTGCTCGTTGGCCGGAGCACCGGTGGTCGGTGCTTTGCTGCGACCCGGCATCAACCAGGCGGCGGCTACCGCGACCACGACGACGGCGGAAATCGCCAATACGTGTTTCTTCGGCATATTGAACCCCATACTTGGACGCTTCACCGCTGAGCGGCTGGCAATCATGGCTTCGATCATTGCATCGCGGGCAACCTGGTTGATATTGCCAGGCCAACCCTCGGAGCTTTCGTGAATATCAGAGATCTGATCCGCGGTGAAAAGTTCGATACCCCGACCTGCCCCTTCAAGGCGCTGATCCAGGTATTCGCGGGTTTCTTCTTCGGTGTAAGGCTGCAGCTCGATGACGTGAAAGCGCTCTTCTTCAAGGCTCAACTGCTCAAGCTGGGCGATCATCGAGGACTCGCCGAACAGGAACACGTGCGGACGCCCTTCCGGCGCACCGGCACCCAGCGCCATCAACGCTTCAAGCGCGGATTCGTCGAGTTGCTCGGCGTCATCCACCAGCAGATAGACTTCCTGACCGGTGAGCGCCAGTTGCACCACCTGCGCCAGGATCGCGCCGATTTCCGCCTGGGCAACGTCCAGGGCTTGAGCCACTTGACGCAGCACACCCGCCGAATCGCCGGCGCCACGGGCGGAAACCACCACGCTCTGCACCGATTGCTTGTTGGTGCTGGCCACCAAAGCCTGACGCAACAGAGTCTTGCCACTGCCTTGTGGCCCCGTGACCACCAGCAGCAGTTGGCTGTAACGCGCCAGGTGATGCAGCTGCCCCAGCACGGGTTTGCGCTGGGCCGGGAAAAACTTGAAGCCAGGCACCCGTGGAGCAAAAGGGTCATGACTCAACTGGTAATGGCCGAGGAAAGCCTCGTCGGCATGCAAACTAGTCATCGCGTTCTTATTAACCTTTAAGCTGAGCCAGGGCGCGGTAATCCGCTCCCAGCGTGGCCTGTAGAACCTCTTTCGGATAATCGTCGGTCACCACCGCTTCGCCCATGTGGCGCAGCAGCACCAGGCGCAAACGACCGTCGATCACTTTTTTGTCAATTGCCATGTGTTCGAGGAAATTGGCTTGCGTCATCTCTTCCGGCGGAATCACCGGCAACCCGGCGCGCTGGAACAGCCGAATGCCGCGATCGCGTTCCTGTTCGCTGATCCAGCCCAGGCGCGCAGACATCTCAAGCGCCATTACGGTGCCAGCAGCGACGGCTTCACCGTGAAGCCAGACACCATAGCCCATATGGGTTTCGATGGCGTGACCGAAGGTATGGCCAAGGTTGAGCGTGGCGCGCACACCGGTCTCTTTTTCGTCAGCCCCGACCACCGCTGCCTTGGCGGCGCAGGAGCGCTCGATGGCGTAGGTCAGGGCTTGTTGATCCAGATTGCGCAGGCGGTCGACGTTTTCTTCGAGCCAGGTCAGGAACGGCTCATCGCAGATCAACCCGTACTTGATGACTTCAGCCAGGCCGGCAGACAGTTCGCGGGCCGGCAGGGTATTGAGGGAAGCGGTGTCGATCAGCACGACGTTCGGCTGATAGAAGGCGCCGACCATGTTCTTGCCCAACGGATGGTTGATCCCGGTCTTGCCGCCCACCGAAGAGTCGACTTGCGACAGCAACGTGGTCGGGACCTGAATGAAATCAACACCACGCTGGTAGCAGGCCGCAGCAAAACCGGCCATGTCACCGATGACGCCGCCACCGAGGGCGATCACGGTGGTACGGCGATCGTGCCGCGCGGTCAGCAGGCCATCGAAAATCAGTTGCAGGGTTTCCCAGGTCTTGAAGGCTTCGCCATCGGGCAGCACCACGGAAATCACCGAGAACTGCGCCAGACTGCGGGTCAGACGTTCGAGATAGAGCGGCGCAACGGTTTCGTTGGAGATGATCGCCACTTGCCGCCCGCGAATATGCGGGGCCAGCAGCTCAGGCTGGTCCAACAAACCTTCGCCAATGTGAATCGGGTAGCTGCGCTCGCCTAGATCGACCTTGAGTGTCTGCATGTGTCCCCACAGTGAAGATGTAATCAGGCGTCTTGCCTTGAATTAACCAATGTCCGCGGCCTCTGCTGGTGTGACGCCGTTCGGTAGCCATCCGCCACAACCTGGAGCGGTCATGGCAGGACGCCGAGGATAGCGCATTTCGTGCGGCGCTTTAACGGGGCGGAAGTTGCTGCAGGCGTTCCAGAATATCGAGCACAACCATACGCGGTGGCCGCTCATCGGTTTCCACCACCAGATCGGCGATTTCCCGATAAAGCGGATCGCGGACCGTCAGCAGATCCCGAAGCGTCTTGGCCGGATCAGCGGTACGCAGCAATGGCCGATTGCGGTCGCGCGAAGTGCGCCCGACCTGCTGTTCGACAGAAGCATGCAGATAGACCACCCGACCTCCGGCATGCAACGCCCGACGGTTGGCTTCGCGCATGACAGCGCCACCACCGGTCGCCAGCACCACACCGTCGTAATCACACAGCTCGGCAATCATTGCCTGCTCGCGATCACGAAAGCCTGGTTCGCCTTCCTTATCGAAGATCCATGGGATATTGGCGCCCGTGCGTAATTCAATTTCCTTATCGGAATCTTTGAATGGCAAGCGCAGCTCTTTGGCCAGCAACCGGCCGATGGTGCTTTTTCCAGCGCCCATCGGTCCTACAAGAATCAAATTTCGCACAGAATCAACGACTCACAGCAATCGCCTGGTTATTCATGATACGCGGAGTGAGAAACACCAACAGCTCGGATTTTTTCTCCGAAACCACGTCACGCCGGAAAAGGCGGCCAAGATACGGCACATCGCCAAGAAATGGCACCTTATCTACAACCTTGCTCTGAGTATTTGAGAAAACACCACCAATGACGATGGTCTCGCCATCGTTGACCAGGACCTTGGCGTTGACTTCGTTTTTCTTGATGGGCGGCACATCCTGGACCTTGTTCAGGTAGTCAGGTTCGTCCTTGGTGACCTTGACCTCCATGATGATCCGGTTGTCCGGGGTGATTTGCGGCGTCACCTCCAGCGACAGCGATGCCTCCTTGAAAGACACCGAAGTAGCGCCGCTGGAGCTGGCCTCCTGATAAGGAATCTCGGTGCCCTTGAGGATTTTTGCGGTTTCCTTGTCGGACGTGACCACCTTGGGTTGCGAGACAATTTCGCCGTTGCCGGTTTTCTCCATGGCGGTCAGTTCAAGGTCCAGCAAGACGTTGTCGGTGATGAAGGCGATGCCGATTCCCGAGGTATTGTTGACCGTCCCCAAATCGACGAACGGTGAGTTGGTGCTGGTGCTGCCCGGCGTGCCGATGGTCGATGACGCGTTGGCACCGTTGCTGACGCCTGAAGTATTCCAATTGCCCTTGTTCTGGATAGAGCCGCCCCAGCGCACACCCAGACTCTTGTCGTAATCGACGTTGGCTTCGACGATTCGTGCCTCGATCATCACTTGGCGTACCGGAATGTCCAGTTGCGCCACAATGCGCCGTAACTCGTCGAGCCGATCCTGTGTCTGGTAGGCAATAATGTTGTTGGTGCGCTCATCGACGGTGATCGATCCCCGCTCGTCGACTTTCGCTTCAGCGCTGGTCACCGACTGGAACAACTTGGCGATATCGGCTGCCTTGGCGTAATTGACCTGCAACAATTCACGCCGCAGCGGGGCCAGATCGGCGATCTGCTTCTGCGACTCCAGCTCCTGGCGTTCACGGGCAGCGATTTCATCGGCTGGCGCCACCAACAGCACATTTCCGATTTTGCGCTTGTCCAGCCCCTTGGTTTTCAACACCAGATCCAGTGCCTGGTCCCACGGGACGTTTTGCAGGCGCAACGTAATGCCACCCTGAACCGTGTCGCTGGCCACCAGATTGAGATTGGTGAAGTCGGCGATCAATTGCAGCACCGAGCGCACATCGATGTCCTGGAAATTCAGCGAGAGCTTTTCGCCACTGTAGGCATAGCGGTCAGCGTTACGCTTTTGCAGGTCGTCGACGGTCATCGGGCGGATGCTGACGGTCAACTTGTTGTCGGTCTGGTAAGTCGAATAATCGAAGGCGCCGCTGGGCTCGATAGTGATGGTGGCCCTATCGCCCGTGGCATTGGCATTGACGAACTGCACAGGCGTGGCGAAATCCTTGACGTCGAGGCGCACTCGCAACGGCTCGGGCAGGCGGGTTCTGGCGAAGCCGAGAATGATCTTGCCCTCGCGCTCTTGAATGTCGGGCGCGATGGTCGGATCCGACAGGTCGATCACTACATTGCCTTCACCCTGCGTGCCGCGCTGGAAGTCCACCCCGCGAATGGCCTTGCCGGACGGCGCAACGGCACGCGCTGGAGCTGGGCCCGGAACGGCGGTAGCGGTTGGCCTTTGTGCCGGAGCTTTGCCACCCTGCCCGACCACCACAAACAGGTTATTGCCCTCGACTCGCGTGTTGTACGGGGTCAGCTGGGTCAGATTGATGATCAGCCGCGTACGGTCCTTGGCCTCGACCACCGTTGCACTGCGGGCGTTGCCGGCACCCAGGTCACGGGTCTTGCTGGACAACTGACTGACTACACCGGGGAGATCGAGAGCGATCCGTGCAGGCGATTCCGTTGTGTATCCATTGGGGGCGGGAGGCGGCTCATCGAACGCCAACTTCAACTCGACGCGGTCGCCCGGCAGCGCGGCGACGTCCAGCGCTTTGAGATTGGCCGCTTGTACCATCGGCGACAGCAACGCTATCCATAGCGACATTCCGAGGGTGGAGAAAATCCTGTTCATTGTTCGAGTTCCACTATGAGTGCTCTTTCAAAGGGATGGTCCGCGGTCTTTCCAGCCAGGCGCCTTCGCCATCCGGGACGATTTCGACCACATCGACCTGGTCGCCGCTGATGGCGACTATTCGCCCATCGTTGCGCCCCAGGTAATCGCCGACCTTCAACCGATGGACCCCGCCGGCACCGCGCAGCAGCGCAAAGGAGCCCGCCGCATTGGACATCGTGCCGACCATTTCAAACTGCTCGATGTTGAAACCTTCGAGGTATTGCTTGACCCGACTGGGGTCTGGCTTGACGTTACGCGAGCCATGTTTCTGGCCGGCCAGGTCGACTCTGACCTGACGGGAAAACGGGCTGCGCAGGTTGGCCGCGTTGTAGGTGAATGTCGGGTAAGACCGGAATGTCGGCGTTGGTTCAATCTTTCCCGGTGCCCGCAGACGCATTTCATTCATGTAGGCGTCCAGGTCACCGAAGTCTTCCCCGCCACCACAACCGGCCAGCCCAAGCAGCAACACCAGCATGGCAAATCCACGAACAAGGCTCATTCCTGCAGCCCTTTGTCGTTGTAGCGGTAGGTCTTGGCAAGGATGCTCATGCGCAGTTTCGGCCCGCCGTCAGGATTGACCGGGGCCAGGTCGAAATCATGCAGGGTGACGATGCGGGGCAGCCCGGCGACGCCGCTGGCGAACGTCGCCAGGTCGTGATAGGCGCCGGTGACGGTGATCTGGATCGGCAGTTCGATGTAGAACGGTTGGGTGACCTCCGGCAGCAATTTGATTTCTTCAAACTCCAGGCCACTGCCCAGGCCTGTGCGGGTGATGTCTTCCAGCAAACCGGGCACTTCGGTATCACTGGGCAATTGCCGCAGCAGCACACCAAAGGAGTTTTCCATCTCTTTCATCTGTTGCGTGTAAAGCTCGAGATTCGCGGCCATGTGCGCCTTGGTGGCGAACTGTTCTTTGAGGGTCGACTCTTCTTCGCGCTTGAGGTCGAGCTGACTCTCAAGCTCGCTGGTGGAAAAACTGTAGCCCAGCGACAGCACCAACATCATCAGCAGCACACCCACCAAGACTTTGATCGCAGGCGGCCAGGAGCCAATGTTATTGGTGTCCAGTTCGTTGATATCGATTTTGCGCAGCCCTTCAAACCATTCAGAGAGCCTCATTTCCTGCCCTCCACGACAGCGGGCTGGGTCTGACGTACGCTCAGCTGAAAGACGTTGGCCTGGTCCAGTTGACCGGCGGTGGTCGCTTTCACTTCAGTCAGGCTGGGGGCATCGAACCAATCGGAGGCATCCAGGTTACGCATCAGATCAGATACACGATTGTTGGATTCAGCCGCCCCGGTGATCGACAAGGTCTTGCCGGACATTTTGACTTCGGTGAAGTACACCCCGTCCGGCAGGGTGCGCGCCAGCTGATCAAAAATTCGCCCACTGATCGGCCGATTGCCTTGCAGGTCCTGGATGATGCGCATGCGCTCGACCAGTTGCTGGCGACGCGCCTTGAGTTCACTGATCTGCTTGATCCGTTCGTCGACCACGACGATCTGCTTGCCGATGTAATCATTGCGCGCAACCTGTCGGTCGATGGCGCCGTTGATGGCCTGATTGGCAACCAGCACCGCACCCGCCGAGCCCACCAGCACGCCCACCAGAATCAGTAAAAAGCGCTTGCGGCGTTGTTCGCGCAGCTCCTCACGCCAGGGTAAAAGATTGATCCGCGCCATCAGTCAAAACTCCTGAGCGCCAGCCCGCAGGCGATCATCATGGCCGGGGCGTCGCTGGTCAGGGCTGCGGCATTGACCTTGCTGTTCAGGGTCATTTCGGCAAAAGGATTGGCAACCTGCGTCGGTGTGCCCAACTGCTGCTCGATCAATCGATCCAGCCCGGGAACCGAAGCAGTCCCGCCCGCCAAAAGAATCTGGTCGACCGAATGGTACTGACCGGACGCGAAGAAAAACTGCAAGGAACGGGACACCTGCTGCACCAGCGCCTCGCGAAACGGCTGCAGTACCTCGCGCACATAATCGTCCGGCAGACCGCCCTGTTTCTTCGCCAACCCCGCCTGTTCAACGGTCAGGTTGTAGCGACGCTGAATCTCTTCGGTCAGTTGACGCCCGCCGAACAATTGCTCGCGGGTATAGATGATCCGCCCGTTGTGCAGCACGCTCAGGGTGGTCATGGTTGCGCCGATGTCGACCACCGCCACCAGACGCTCTTTCGACGCTGCCAACTGATTGGCCAGCAACCCGAACGAACGCTCCAGGGCGTAGGCCTCGACGTCGACCACCCGCGCAGTGAGCCCGGCCAGGGTCAGTGCCGCCTCGCGAACTTCGACGTTTTCCTTGCGACAAGCCGCGAGCAGCACATTGACGCGTTCCGGGTTGCGCGCTGACGCCCCCTGGACTTCGAAGTCGATGGCGACTTCATCCAGCGGATAAGGGATGTACTGATCGGCCTCGATCTTGAGCTGGCTTTCCATCTCGTCATCGGAAAGTCCTGCGTCCATCTCGATGGTCTTGGTGATCACCGCCGATCCGGCCACGGCCACGGCAACGTTCCTGAGGCTGGTTTTGGCCTTGATCAGCACACGCGAAAGGGCCTGGCCTACACCTTCGAGTTCAGCAATGTTTTTTTCGATCACCGCGCTGGCAGGCAGGGGCTCGACCGCGTAGGCCTCGACCCGATAACGGTCGCCCTGGCGGCTCAGCTCCAGGAGTTTCACCGAAGTTGAGCTGATGTCGATCCCTAAAAGCGTATTGGCTTTTTTGTTGAAGAGTCCTGGCACTAGCAATTCCCTATGACTATCCGTGAGTTACGGACTCTGTAATGTGTGTTGCGTTCCCTCCGCCCGTCTTGACAGCAGCCGCGAATGACGCCTGCATCGGAAAAATGCTTATAATGCCCAGCGTTTTTTTTCCGCTTTTCTCAAGCGCGGGTCGTTCGCCTTTAGCCTGAACCCTGATGCCTAATTCATTCTTTGCCCTGGATATCCAAAAGCCTTGATTCGTCTGCTGAAATTTTTCGGTTGGTCCATCGTCGCGGTTTTCTGCGGACTGCTTCTGGGTCTGAGCGGGGCGTTTCTTTACCTTAGCCCCGGATTGCCGTCCGTGGAGGCGCTGAGAAGCATTCAGTTGCAGATTCCGTTGCGGGTCTACAGCAGCGACAACAAATTGATCGCAGAATTTGGCGAAATGCGCCGCACACCGATCAGGTTCGCCGACATTCCCCCCAATTTCATTAATGCGTTACTAAGTGCTGAAGACGACAATTTCGCCAACCATTACGGCGTCGACCCCAGCAGCCTGATGCGCGCCGCCACCCAACTGGTCAAGAGCGGTCACATCCAGTCTGGCGGCAGCACCATCACCATGCAGGTGGCGAAGAACTTCTTCCTGACCAGCGAACGCAGCTTCTCGCGCAAAACCACGGAAATCCTCCTGGCACTACAAATCGAACGGCAGCTGACCAAGGACGAAATCCTTGAGCTGTACGTCAACAAGATCTATCTGGGTAACCGCGCCTACGGCATCGAGGCCGCGGCGCAGGTGTATTACGGCAAGTCGATTCGTGATGTCAGCCTGGCGCAGATGGCGATGATCGCCGGCCTGCCCAAAGCCCCGTCGCGCTTCAACCCGCTGGCCAACCCGGCCCGCAGCAAGGAACGTCGCGACTGGATCCTGGGCCGCATGTACAAGCTCGGGAAAATCAGCGAGGCCGATTACACCACCGCAATCAACGAGCCGCTGAACGCCAGCTATCACGTGCCGACGCCGGAAGTGAACGCGCCTTACATCGCCGAAATGGCCCGCGCCGAGATGGTCGGCCGTTATGGCAGCGACGCCTATACCGAAGGCTTCCGTGTCACCACCACGGTGCCAAGCAACCTTCAGGAAATGGCCAACACCGCCCTCCACGAAGGCTTGATGACTTACGATCAGCGTCATGGTTATCGCGGCCCCGAGTCGCGCCTGCCCGGCAAGACTCGTGAAGCCTGGGCGACCGAACTGACCAAGCAGCGCACCATCAGCAGCCTTGAGCCGGCCATCGTGACCCAGGTCGACAAGACCGGCCTGCAAGTGCTGACCCGTACCGGCAGTGAACACGTCAACTGGGAAACCATGAAATGGGCTCGCCCGTTCCTGAACACCAACAGCATGGGCGCCAATCCGAAGCAGCCGTCGGATGTCGCACAGGTCGGCGATCTGATTCGCGTACAGCGTCAGCCGGACGACTCGCTGAAGTTCAGCCAGATCCCGCAAGCCCAGGGCGCGCTGGTATCCCTTGACCCACAGAACGGCGCGATCCGCTCGCTGGTCGGCGGCTTTGCCTTTGAGCAGAGCAACTACAACCGCGCGCTGCAGGCCAAGCGCCAGCCGGGTTCGAGCTTCAAGCCGTTCGTATACAGCGCAGCACTGGATAATGGCTACACCGCCGCCAGCCTGGTGAACGATGCGCCGATCGTGTTCGTCGATGAGTATCTGGACAAGGTCTGGCGTCCGAAGAACGACACCAACACCTTCCTCGGCCCGATCCGCCTGCGTGAGGCCCTGTACAAGTCGCGTAACCTGGTGTCGATCCGCCTGCTGCAAGCGATGGGCGTTGGCAAGACCATCGACTACATCACTCGCTTTGGCTTCAACAAGCAGGACCTTCCGCCCAACCTCTCGCTGGCGCTGGGCACCGCGACGCTGACGCCGATGGAGATCGCAACCGGCTGGAGTACGTTCGCCAACGGTGGCTACAAGATCACCCCCTACATCATCGACAAGATCGAAAGCCGCAACGGCGACACGCTTTTCGTCGCCAACCCGCCAAGCGTGCCCAAAGGCGGCGCTGCCACCGACGGCATCGCCGCCCCAGTCGCCGAAGCCTTTACGGTCAACGCAACGCCGAGCGACGCACAGACCGCGCAACCGGCGCCACAAACACCGGCCGTGGCTGAACGCATCGTTGATGGCCGCACGACCTACATCCTCAACAGCATGCTTGAGGACGTGATCAAGCTCGGCACCGGCCGTCGCGCCCTGGCCTTGGGCCGTGGCGACATCGCCGGCAAAACCGGTACCACCAACGAGTCCAAGGACGCCTGGTTCTCTGGTTACAACGCCGATTACGTGACCACCGTGTGGACCGGCTTCGACCAGCCTGAAAGCCTGGGCCGCAAGGAGTTTGGCGGCACCGTCGCCCTGCCGATCTGGATGAACTACATGGGCGCCGCACTCAAAGATCTGCCGCCTCACACGCAGCCAGAGCCGGAAGGCATCCTGAGCCTGCGGGTCGACCCGGTCAGCGGGCGTGCGGCCTCCCCTGGCACGCCAGGTGCCTACTTCGAGCTATTCAAGGCCGAAGATACGCCGCCATCCGCCAACGAGCTGGGTAACGGCAATGCGCCGGGCAGTCCGTTGCCGGCGGATGAGCAGGCGCCGATCGACCTGTTCTGATCGCAGCCACATTGAAAAGCCCCGCCTTCGAGAGAAGTACGGGGCTTTTTTGTGCCTGCGGGTTTTGTGATGACTGGACTGGCCTAATCGCTAGCAGGCTAGCTCCCACAGGGGACCGCATTTCAAAGGTGGGAGCTAGCCTGCTAGCGATCAGGCCATTACTACTGACACAAAACCTTCAGGCAATAAAAAACCCCGACTCATTACGAGCCAGGGCTTTCGGTTGAAGCGCTACAACGGCTTAGCCGTTGAACACGTCATCCACGCTTTTCAGCGGGTAGTTCTTCGGATACGGCAGGGTCGCCACGCCGGTCTCGATGGCAGCTTTAGCCACGGCATCGGAGATCAGGGTGATCAGGCGGGCATCCATTGGTTTCGGAATGATGTACTCACGCCCGAATTCCAGCTTGATGCCGCCGTAGGCGTCGCACACTTCCTGTGGCACTGGCAGTTTGGCCAGTTCGCGCAGGGCGTTGGCTGCAGCCACTTTCATTTCTTCGTTGATGCGCTTGGCGCGAACGTCCAGGGCACCGCGGAAGATGAACGGGAAGCCCAGTACGTTGTTGACCTGGTTCGGGTAGTCCGAACGGCCGGTGGCCATGATCACGTCGTTACGGGTGGCGTGCGCCAGTTCCGGGGAGATTTCCGGATCAGGGTTGGAGCAAGCGAACACGATCGGGTTAGGCGCCATCGACAGCAGGCCTTCAGCGCTCAGCAGGTTCGGGCCGGACAGGCCGACGAACACGTCAGCACCTTGCAGTGCGTCAGCCAGGGTGCGCTTGTCGGTCGCGTGAGCGAAGACAGCCTTGTACTGGTTCAGGTCGTCACGGCCGGAGTGGATCACGCCGGTACGGTCGATCATGTAGATGTTTTCGATGTTGGCGCCCATGCTCACCAGCAATTTCATGCAGGAGATGGCGGCAGCACCGGCGCCCAGGCAGACGATCTTGGCTTCCGGCAGGGTTTTGCCAGCGATTTCCAGGGCGTTGATCATCCCGGCAGCGGTCACGATAGCGGTGCCGTGCTGGTCATCGTGGAATACCGGAATGTCGCACTGCTCGATCAGAGCACGTTCGATCTCAAAGCACTCAGGTGCCTTGATGTCTTCCAGGTTGATGCCACCGAAGGTGATGGAGATGCGTTTGACGGTGTCGATGAAGGCTTGCGGGCTTTCGGAGTCGACTTCGATGTCGAAAACGTCGATGCCGGCGAAGCGCTTGAACAACACGCCTTTACCTTCCATGACCGGTTTGGAAGCCAGTGGGCCGAGGTTACCCAGGCCCAGAATCGCGGTGCCATCGGAAATGACTGCAACCAGGTTGCCTTTGCCGGTGTATTTGTAGGCCAGTTCAGGATCGCGGGCGATTTCGCGTACTGGTTCGGCTACGCCGGGGCTGTAGGCCAGCGACAGGTCGCGAGCGGTAGCGGTGGCCTTGGTGAGCTCGACACTCAGCTTCCCTGGACGAGGATTGGCGTGATATTCGAGAGCGGCAGTTTTCAGATCAGACATTTTGGCATTCCGCTTTTACTGTTGGACAGACTGGTCAGCGAGGATACGCGCCTCGCAAAATCCCCACAAGACTGACCGGTCACCCCTGTCAAGCGCCCTGCCCTACGACTTTGGGCCAAGAGCCGCGGAACACAAGGGATAGACTGTTCACAATCGACATAAAAAATGTCTACAATTTTTTATTACTGCGCCACCTGGATCATCGCCGGATCCGTCAATGGCAACATCCAGCGCGCCTGACCGTTCTGCAGCCCACCGCGGCGCGAACGATCCAGCACCCAGCCGCGAGCCTCAATCTGCTTGCCTTTGAGGCCTTCAAGCGAAGCCACGTCAAAACGGCCGAGCAAATTGGGTGCAACGCGCAGTACAACCGAATCCTGCAACTCGATCCAAACCCCGCCACGATTACGCTGAACCTTGCTGACACGACCGCTGAGCACGGCAAAACCGGAGGTGCTGATCTGATCCGCTTTCAGTACAGGTGACTGGCGCCAAACGCCGAGCCCAGCCTGGCGGGCACTACGTTCAGCCGCCTGCTGACAGTCAACCAGATCGACATTCGGCGCGACCGCCACCAGAAACCCGAGGCCTTCGGCGAGCATTTGCGCTTCGAGGTTGGCGCCGTCGGCGCCATAGACATGGGCCAGCGTGCGGCCATAACGGTCTTTGCTTTCTTGACCGGGTTGCAGATCGACCCGCCCGTCACTGGCTGCAATCAATGCTTCCAGGCGTTTACGCGCTGTGACCGCGAAGGGCTCGTCGGAGCGACCTTTCTTGCCCAGTTCCGGCGTATTCAGGCCGATCATGCGCACATTGCGCCCATCGTTCAGGCGCAGTGTGTCGCCGTCGACCACCCGCTGCACCGTGACGGATGTCAGGCCGGCCGGCGCCGGGCAGAAAGCCTGGGCGGCGGAGAGCCAAATCGCGGACACAAAAAAGGCGCCCACAAGGGACGCCTTTTTCATCAGCATGGAAAAACCGCAACGGCTTCCCAAGTTGATCGGCCTTAGGCCTTTTTCGCGCCGAAAGCACCGAAACGGTCTGCGAAGCGCTGAACGCGGCCGCCAGTGTCCAGAGTCTTTTGCTTACCGGTGTAGAACGGGTGGCATTCGTTGCAAACGTCGATCGCCAGGGCTTTGCCGAAGGTCGAACGAGTTTCGAACTTGTTGCCGCAGCTGCAAGTAACAGCTACTTCTGGGTATTCTGGATGGATATCAGCTTTCATGGTGTCTTCCTCGGGCTAGCGTGCCGCCACCCAACACTATTGTTGAATACCGCACGTAATTAGGCCGCGGATTCTACCAGACAATGCCAATCACGCAAGCTGTCCCTTAGACCGACCGTCTGCTAGGCTCCCGGCCCATGTGGGAGCGAGCCTGCTCGCGAAAGCGGTCTTCCAGACATGCAAATGTTGACTGACACACCGCTATCGCAAGCCAGCCGCCCGCTCCCACCTGTCATGTGCCAAGCCCTTTTATTGCCTGCTGATCGAGAACCCCCGCGTGCCCGACGCCATTCTGCGCCTCGCCCTGCCTTCGCCGCTGCGCCGCCTGTTCGATTACCGCGCTCCGGCGGGTGTGCAGCGCGACCAGTTGCACCCCGGCATGCGCCTGCGCGTGCCATTTGGCCGACGCGAGATGATCGGGATCCTGGTGGAAGTCGCCGACACCAGTGAGGTGCCGGCGGAAAAACTCAAGCCCGCATTGGCCCTGCTCGACGCTACGCCGCCGCTACCGCCCGCGCTGTTCAAGCTGTGCTTGTGGACTTCCCAGTATTACCAGCACAGCCTCGGCGACACCTTGAGCTGGGCGTTGCCGGTATTGCTGCGTCAGGGCGAACTGGCCGAAGCGCGCCAGGAACGCTTCTGGTCCGCCGCCCCGGGCGCCAGCCTTGATGACTCACGCATCGCCCGCGCGCCGCGCCAGCGTGAAGCGCTGGCGACGCTGGCCCAGCACCCCCACGGCGTCGCCCATCAACTGCTGAGCAAACTGATGCTGAGCAAGGACAGCCTCGACCTGTTGCTGGCCAAGGATCTGGTGCAGGTCGAGATTCGCCGCCACGCACCCGGCGCCCGTCATGAACACTGGCTCGCACAACCCGAGCTGCCGCTGAACCCGGAACAACGTGCCGCGTACGAAGCGATCCGCGCCGGGTTCGACAGTTATCACGCGTTCCTGCTGGCCGGCGTTACCGGCAGCGGCAAGACCGAAGTCTATTTGCAGTTGATCCGCGAGACCCTGGAGGCAGGCAAGCAGGCGTTGGTGCTGATCCCGGAAATCAACCTCGGCCCGCAAACCCTCGCGCGGTTCGAGCAGCGGTTCAATGCGCGCATCGCGCTGATCCACTCGGCGGTCAACGATCGCGAACGCCTCGACGCCTGGCTCGCCGCCCGCGATGGCGAAGCCGACATTATTATCGGCACCCGCTCGGCGCTGTTCACGCCGATGAAAAACCCGGGGCTGATCATCATCGACGAAGAGCACGACGGCTCCTATAAACAGCAGGAAGGCCTGCGCTATCACGCCCGCGACCTGGCATTGGTGCGGGCGCGGCAGGAAAACATCCCGATTGTCCTCGGCTCCGCCACGCCTTCGCTGGAAAGCCTGCACAATGCCTACACCGGCCGCTATGGCCTGCTGCGCCTGAACGAGCGCGCTGGCGGTGCCAAGCAACCGCGTTTCTTGCGACTGGATGTGAAGAGCCGCCCGCTGGACAGCGGCATTTCCGGACCGATGCAACAGGCCATCGGCCAGACCCTGGCTGCCGGCCAGCAAGTCTTGGTTTTTCTCAATCGCCGAGGTTTTGCGCCAACCCTGCTTTGCCACGATTGCGGCTGGATGTCCGAGTGCCAGCGCTGCGACGCGCGCATGACCGTGCACCAGCGCTACGGCGAACTGCGTTGCCACCACTGCGGCTACGTCGAGCGCGTGCCTCGCCAGTGCCCGAAGTGCAACAAGGTCGACTTGCGCCCGGTGGGAGCCGGCACCGAACGTGCCGAAGAACGCCTGGCGATTCTGTTCCCGGACTACCCGGTTTTACGGGTCGATCGCGACAGCACCTCGCGCAAGGACGCGATGAATCAGTTGTTCGCGACCATCCAGAAAGGCCAGCCGTGCATCCTGATCGGCACGCAGATGCTCGCCAAAGGGCACCACTTTCCCCGGGTGACCTTGGTGTCGATCCTCGATGCAGACGGCGGACTGTTCTCCGGCGACTTCCGGGCCAGCGAGCGCATGGCGCAGTTGATTGTTCAGGTGGCGGGCCGTGCAGGCCGCGCCGAGGAACCGGGCAAGGTGATCATCCAGACGCACCTGGCCGATCATCCGTTGCTGATACAACTGACCGAACAGGGTTATTTCGCGTTTGCCGAACAAGCCTTGAGCGAACGTCGCGCGGCGGGGCTGCCGCCATTTGCGCACTTGGCGTTGCTACGCGCCGAAGCGCACAAACCGGGCCAGGCCGAGGGCTTTCTCGATGAGGCATGCAACGAGGCCGAACGCCTTCTGACCGAACAGAATCTGACCGGCATTGAATTGCTCGGACCGGTGCCGGCGCCAATGGAGCGCCGGGCCGGGCGTTATCGCGCGCAGTTGCTGTTGCAGGCGACCGCGCGGGCGCCGCTGCATCGGTTGCTGGCGAGCTGGTTGCTGGTGCTGGAGCAGATGCCGAGCGGGCGGGCGGTGCGCTGGTCGCTGGATGTTGATCCGGTCGATTTGTATTAACCGGAAAAAGATCGCAGCCTTCGGCAACTCCTACAGTAAAGCGCAATCCGTGTAGGAGCTGCCGAAGGCTGCGATCTTTGCCGCATTTGTCACCACACATCCACAACCTGCCTGCTAAGGTTGGCAAGCCTGCCTCGGCAACGGATAATGCCCAGTTTTTCCACCAGCGCATGATGCGCCGCCGCGCCAGCGGTCGAAAGAGAAGACCATGAAAGACACCATTCGCCAGCTGATCCAACAAGCCATCACCCAACTCGTCAACGAAGGTGTGTTGCCTGAAGGCCTGTCGCCGGCGATCCAGGTGGAAAACTCCCGCGACAAGAAGAACGGCGATTTCGCCAGCAACATCGCCATGATGCTGGCCAAGCCTGCCGGCATGAAGCCACGCGACCTGGCGGAAAAAATCATTGCCGCGCTGCCGGCTGACGAAAACGTCAGCAAGGCCGAAATCGCCGGCCCTGGCTTCCTGAACTTCTTCCAGAACACCGACGCCTTGGCCTCGCGTCTGGACGCGGCCCTGGCCGACGCCCATATCGGCGTGCGCAAGGCTGGCCCGGTGCAGCGCACCGTGGTCGACCTGTCGGCGCCGAACCTGGCCAAAGAGATGCACGTCGGCCACTTGCGCTCGACCATCATTGGCGACGGCGTAGCCCGCGTGCTCGAATTCCTTGGTGACACCGTGATCCGTCAGAACCACGTTGGCGACTGGGGTACCCAGTTCGGCATGCTGATGGCCTACCTGCAAGAAAACCCGATCACCAGCGATGAGCTGTCGGACCTTGAGAACTTCTACCGCGCCGCCAAGCAACGCTTCGACGAGTCCGAAGAGTTCGCCGACCGCGCCCGCGGCCTGGTGGTCAAGTTGCAGGCCGGTGATCCTGACTGCCTGGCGCTGTGGACCAAGTTCAAGGATATCTCGCTGTCCCACTGCCAGAAGATCTACGAACTGCTCAACGTCAAACTGACCATGGCCGACGTGATGGGCGAAAGTGCCTATAACGACGACCTGATCAACGTGGTCAACGACCTCAAGGCCGCCGGCATGCTGGTCGAAAGCAACGGCGCCCAGTGCGTGTTCCTCGACGAGTTCAAGAACGCCGACGGCGACCCGCTGCCGGTGATCATCGTCAAGGCTGACGGCGGCTACCTCTACGCCACCACCGACCTGGCGGCCGTGCGCTACCGCAGCGGCACGCTCAAGGCTGACCGTGCGCTGTACTTCGTCGACCAGCGTCAGGCCCTGCACTTCCAGCAAGTGTTCGCCGTGGCCCGCAAGGCTGGCTTCGTGACCCATCCGATGGAAATGGAACACATGGGTTTCGGCACCATGAACGGCGCCGATGGCCGTCCGTTCAAGACCCGTGATGGCGGCACCGTGAAGCTGATCGACCTGCTGACCGAAGCCCAGGAACGCGCCTACACCCTGGTGAAAGACAAGAACCCTGAGCTGGCCGAAGGCGAGTTGCGCAACATCGCCAAGGTGGTGGGCATTGGCGCGGTGAAATACGCCGACCTGTCCAAGCACCGCACCAGCGACTACAGCTTCAACTTCGACCTGATGCTCAACTTCGAAGGCAACACCGCGCCTTACCTGCTGTACGCCTACACCCGCGTGGCCGGCGTGTTCCGCAAGCTCGGCAAGGACTTCAGCGAAGTCGAAGGCCAAATCGTCCTCGAAGCCGCGCATGAGCATGAGCTGGCAGCGAAACTCGCGCAGTTCGGCGAAGTGCTGAACAACGTGTCCGAGAAAGGCACGCCGCACATCCTCTGCACCTACCTGTACGACGTCGCCGGCCTGTTCTCCAGCTTCTACGAGAACTGCCCGATCCTCGCCGCCGATACCCCGGAACAAATGCAGAGCCGTCTGCGCCTCGCCGCGCTGACCGGACGCACCCTCAAGCAAGGCCTGGAACTCTTGGGCCTGGAAACACTGGAGCGCATGTAAGTTGGCTGCCAAGAAAAAACCTGCACCCAAGCGTGGCGCCAGCCGTTATCAAGCTCCAGCGAAGCAACCGATCCCGGGTTGGCTGTGGATGGCCATCGGCCTGACCGTCGGCGCATTCATCGTGTTCCTGATGAAACTGGAGCCGGGCAAGGGCAGCGATACGGTCAAGCGTGAAAAGGTCGAGCAGCAACAGAAAGCCACCAAGATCGCCGAAGCCAACAAGACCCCGCCGAGCCCGACGCAACCGGTGAAGCCGAAGTACGACTTCTACACCCTGCTGCCGGAGTCGGAAGTCATCGTGCCGCCGGATGCCGTGCCGGAGAAAACCCTGCCGACGCCGCAAGTGCCGGCCATTCCGACCACGCCGGTAACCCCGGCCGAAGCCGCGAAAATCGACACCGCCCGCGCCCAGGCAGCCCTGGCTGGCATTACGCCGCCGCCAGCGCCGCCCGTCACCAAGGCAGCACCGGTGACCAAGTTCTTCCTCCAGGCCGGTTCGTTCCGTAAAGAGACCGATGCTGACAAGGTTCGCGCGCAGATCATTCTGCTCGGCCAGGCGGTGGCGGTTGAATCGGGCACGGTGAAAGACGAAACGTGGTATCGCGTTTTGGTCGGACCGTTCAGCAACCGCGAGCAACTGACTACCGCACAGAAACAACTGGCGGGCGCCGGTTTCAGCAACCTGTTGTTACAACAACGCCAGAGCCGCTGATCAACCGCTGAAACAGCTCCCACAGGGAACACAAAACCCTGTAGGAGCTGCCGCAGGCTGCGATCTTTTCAAGCCTTGCACGGCATTCATCTTCCCGGCATAAAGAGCGAGATCAAAAGATCGCAGCCTTCGGCAGCTCCTACGCACCTCGCACCACTCGTCCCCTCTCCCGACCTACAGTTGAAATCCACTCCACCACCCCCATATGAATGGGCATAAGGCATTTTCGCCCCGCTGCGTGGAGACTCTTCCCTTGACCACCATCGTTTCAGTTCGCCGCCACGGCAAAGTCGTCATGGGCGGCGACGGCCAGGTTTCACTTGGCAACACCGTGATGAAAGGTAACGCGAAAAAAGTTCGTCGCCTGTATCACGGCCAGGTCATCGCCGGTTTTGCCGGTGCCACCGCTGACGCCTTTACCCTCTTCGAACGCTTCGAAGGCCAGCTGGAAAAACACCAGGGCCATCTGGTTCGTGCCGCGGTCGAGCTCGCCAAAGAATGGCGCACCGACCGTTCCCTGAGCCGCCTCGAAGCCATGCTCGCCGTCGCCAACAAAGACGCTTCCCTGATCATCACCGGCAACGGCGATGTGGTTGAACCTGAAGACGGTTTGATCGCCATGGGTTCCGGTGGTGCTTACGCTCAAGCCGCTGCCAGCGCATTGCTGAAAAAGACCGATCTGTCGGCCCGTGAAATCGTCGAAACCGCCCTCGGCATTGCCGGCGACATCTGTGTATTCACCAACCACACCCAGACCATTGAGGAGCAGGACTGCGCCGAGTAAGCCTTTTTCGGCCCCGTGCCACGGCTCATTCTTGCTTGAGGTCCTTTAAATACTATGTCCATGACTCCCCGTGAAATCGTCCACGAACTCAACCGCCACATCATCGGCCAGGACGATGCCAAGCGCGCCGTCGCCATTGCCCTGCGCAATCGCTGGCGCCGTATGCAGCTGCCGGAAGAGCTGCGCGTTGAAGTGACACCAAAGAACATCTTGATGATCGGCCCGACCGGCGTCGGTAAAACCGAGATCGCCCGTCGCCTGGCGAAACTGGCCAACGCACCGTTCATCAAGGTCGAAGCGACCAAATTCACCGAAGTCGGCTACGTTGGCCGCGATGTCGAATCGATCATTCGTGACCTCGCCGATGCCGCGATCAAACTGCTGCGCGAACAGGAAATCGTCAAAGTCCGCCATCGCGCCGAAGACGCTGCCGAAGAGCGCATCCTCGATGCACTGTTGCCACCGGCGCGCATGGGCTTCAGCAACGACGACGCCCCGACTGCCGATTCCAACACCCGCCAGCTGTTCCGCAAGCGCCTGCGCGAAGGTCAGCTGGATGACAAGGAGATCGAGATCGAAGTCGCCGAAATGGCTGGCGTCGATATCTCCGCGCCACCGGGCATGGAAGAAATGACCAACCAGCTGCAAAGCCTGTTTGCCAACATGGGCAAGGGCAAAAAGAAGGCCCGCAAGCTCAAGGTCAAAGAAGCGCTGAAACTGGTGCGTGACGAAGAAGCCAGCCGCCTGGTCAACGATGAAGAGTTGAAGGCCAAGGCCCTGGAAGCGGTCGAGCAGCACGGTATCGTGTTCATCGACGAAATCGACAAAGTTGCCAAGCGCGGCAATTCCGGCGGCGTCGACGTGTCCCGCGAAGGCGTGCAGCGCGACCTGCTGCCGCTGATCGAAGGCTGCACCGTCAACACCAAGCTGGGCATGGTCAAGACCGACCACATCCTGTTCATTGCCTCCGGTGCGTTCCACCTGAGCAAGCCGAGCGATCTGGTGCCTGAGCTGCAAGGTCGCCTGCCAATCCGTGTCGAACTCAAGGCCCTGTCGCCGGAAGATTTCGAGCGCATCCTCAGCGAGCCGCATGCTTCGCTCACCGAGCAATATTGCGCACTGCTGAAAACCGAAGGCCTGGGCATCGAGTTCCAGCCGAGCGGCATCAAGCGCATCGCCGAGATCGCCTGGCAGGTCAACGAGAAAACCGAAAACATCGGTGCCCGCCGCCTGCATACGCTGCTCGAACGCCTGCTTGAAGAGGTGTCGTTCAGTGCAGGTGACCTGGCCAGCAGCCACGACGGCAAGGTCATCCAGATCGACGCCGACTACGTCAACAGCCACCTCGGTGAATTGGCGCAGAACGAAGACCTGTCCCGTTATATCCTGTAGGTCACCTACTCTCCTGTGAGAACGAAACACTTGTAGGAGCTGCCGCAGGCTGCGATCTTTTGATCTGGTTTTTGAAGCAAGATCATATGATCGCAGCCTGCGGCAGCTCCTACAGATCGTTCCACATAGACGGACGACCAGCCATGACCCAACTCCCCACCGACATCAAACTGCACAAAGCCTCGAAAACCCTGACGCTCAAATACGCGTCCGGCGAGGAATACACCCTGCCCGCCGAATTCTTGCGCGTGCACTCTCCTTCCGCCGAGGTCCAGGGCCACGGCAAACCCATCCTGCAATTTGGCAAGATCAACGTAGGACTGAGCCAGGTAGAACCGGCCGGTCAGTACGCACTGAAATTGACCTTCGACGACGGCCACGACAGCGGCTTGTTCACCTGGGAATATCTGTACGAGCTGGGGCGACGTTATGACGCACTCTGGGAAGATTATCTTGCCGAGCTCAAAGCCGCCGGAAAAACCCGCGACCCCAACGAGTCTGTCGTCAAGCTGATGCTCTAGCCTGAGCCTCTTGCTCTTTAGAGGGCATTTTCTAATTTCATCTGTTTGAATGCTCCGCTTCAGGGTCGGCGTTTGGCCTGCTTGCGAAAAAAATTAAACTCGGGTAACCAATGGAGCTGGCAAGTTCCCTGCAGTGCTCTCTGCGAAATAAAAAGCAGCGATGCAGTATTAACGGTCACCCGAGCAGTAGTACCTGGCATTGGCTGTGTGACTACACAGCAGGCCCCGGTACTCGTCTCAGGACAATGGAGCGTCGTAGATGAGTAACAAGAATAACGATGACTTGAAGTATCAGGCCTCGGAAAACACCTTGGGACTGAATCCTGTCGTTGGGCTGCGTGGAAAGGATCTACTGGCTTCTGCTCGAATGGTGCTCAGGCAGGCCATCAAGCAACCGGTGCACAGCGCCAAGCATGTTGCGCATTTCGGCCTTGAACTCAAAAACGTGCTGTTCGGTAAATCCGAGCTGCAACCGACCAGCGATGACCGTCGTTTCGCGGACCCGGCCTGGAGCCAGAACCCGCTCTATAAACGTTATTTGCAAACTTATCTGGCGTGGCGCAAGGAACTCCACGACTGGATCGACGACAGCAACCTCGCGCCCAAGGACGTCGCCCGCGGGCACTTCGTGATCAACCTGATGACTGAAGCGTTTGCCCCGACCAACACGGCGGCCAACCCGGCGGCAGTCAAACGCTTTTTCGAAACCGGCGGCAAAAGCCTGCTCGACGG
This sequence comes from Pseudomonas azerbaijanoccidentalis, assembly GCF_019145495.1. Classification (GTDB taxonomy): domain Bacteria; phylum Pseudomonadota; class Gammaproteobacteria; order Pseudomonadales; family Pseudomonadaceae; genus Aquipseudomonas; species Aquipseudomonas azerbaijanoccidentalis. The sequence continues at coordinate 357,653 of NZ_JAHSTU010000006.1, forward strand.
TCTCTCGCACCTGGCCAAGGACATGGTGCACAACGGCGGCATGCCGAGCCAGGTCAACATGGGCGCATTCGAGGTCGGCAAGAGCCTGGGCGTGACCGAGGGCGCGGTAGTCTTCCGCAACGATGTGCTGGAACTGATCCAGTACAAGCCGATCACCGAACAGGTCCACGAGCGCCCTTTGCTGGTGGTGCCGCCGCAGATCAACAAGTTCTACGTTTTCGACCTGAGCCCCGACAAGAGCCTGGCGCGGTTCTGCCTGCGCAACAATGTGCAGACCTTCATCGTCAGCTGGCGCAACCCGACCAAGGAGCAGCGCGAGTGGGGCCTGTCGACCTACATCGAGGCGCTTAAGGAAGTGGTCGACGTGGTCACCGCCATCACCGGCAGCAAAGACGTGAACATGCTCGGTGCGTGCTCCGGCGGCATCACCTGCACCGCACTGCTGGGCCACTACGCCGCGATCGGCGAAAACAAGGTCAACGCCCTGACCCTGCTGGTGAGCGTGCTGGACACCACCCTGGACAGCGATGTCGCCCTGTTCGTCGACGAGCAAACCCTTGAAACCGCCAAGCGCCATTCGTATCAGGCCGGTGTGCTGGAAGGCCGCGACATGGCGAAAGTTTTCGCCTGGATGCGCCCAAACGACCTGATCTGGAACTACTGGGTCAACAACTACCTGCTGGGTAACGAGCCTCCGGTTTTCGACATCCTGTTCTGGAACAACGACACCACGCGGTTGCCCGCAGCGTTCCACGGCGACCTGATCGAGATGTTCAAAAACAATCCATTGATCCGTTCCAATGCACTGGAAGTGTGCGGTACGCCGATCGACCTGAAGCAGGTCACGGCGGACATCTTTTCCCTGGCCGGCACCAACGATCACATCACGCCATGGAAGTCCTGCTACAAGTCGGCGCAACTGTTCGGCGGCAACGTTGAATTCGTGCTGTCCAGCAGCGGGCACATCCAGAGCATCCTGAACCCGCCGGGCAACCCGAAATCGCGCTACATGACCAGCACTGAAAAAATGGCGACCAGCGCCGAGGAGTGGCAAGAGAACTCCACCAAGCACACCGACTCCTGGTGGCTGCACTGGCAGGCCTGGCAAGCCCAGCGTTCTGGTGAAATGAAGAAGGCCCCGGCAAAACTGGGCAACAAGGCTTATCCGGCGGGCGAAGCGGCACCGGGCACGTATGTACATGAGCGGTAACTGACACACTCCGCGCTCCCTGTAGGAGATGCCGCAGGCTGCGATCTTTTAATGACCCGATCAAAAGATCGCAGCCTGCGGCAGCTCCTACAGGGGCAGGGGATGAATTCATAAACAGGGCCAGAAGCATGCCGCAACCGTTCATATTCCGTACTGTCGACCTGGATGGCCAGACCCTCCGCACGGCGGTACGCCCCGGCAAGCCTCACTTGACGCCCTTGCTGATTTTCAATGGCATCGGCGCCAACCTTGAGCTGGTGTTTCCGTTCGTCGCGGCACTGGATCCGGACCTGGAAGTCATCGCGTTCGACGTCCCCGGTGTCGGTGGATCGTCGACGCCGAACCGGCCTTATCGTTTTCCGGGCCTGGCCAAACTCACCGCGCGGATGCTCGATTATCTCGACTACGGGCAAGTCAACGTGATCGGCGTGTCCTGGGGTGGCGCACTGGCGCAGCAGTTCGCTTACGACTATCCGGAACGCTGCAAAAAACTGGTGCTGGCAGCCACGGCGGCAGGCGCGGTGATGGTACCGGGCAAGCCCAAGGTGCTGTGGATGATGGCCAGCCCGCGGCGCTACATCCAGCCTTCACACGTGATCCGTATTGCCCCGATGATCTACGGCGGCTCGTTCCGTCGCGACCCGACGCTGGCCGCCAGCCACGCTGCGAAAGTGCGGTCGGCGGGCAAGCTCGGTTACTACTGGCAGCTGTTCGCCGGCCTCGGCTGGACGAGCATTCACTGGCTGCACAAGATCCATCAGCCAACGCTGGTGCTGGCAGGCGATGACGATCCGCTGATCCCGCTGGTCAACATGCGTTTGCTGGCATGGCGAATTCCCAACGCCCAGTTGCACATCATCGATGACGGGCATTTGTTCCTGATTACCCGGGCCGAAGCGGTGGCGCCGATCATCATGAAGTTCCTCGAAGAAGAACGTCAGCGCGCCGTGATGCATCCGCATCCGGCGCCATTGGGCGGTTAAATCCGTCCATTGTCGGTCGGCAGGACGCCGCGCCGCGCAACAACCCGTTACAGCGTCTATGGTGTTCTGGTTCGGTGTGTTTGTTTTTGGCCTGAAGACGAAGGAGTGTTGACTGATGCGTGACAAACCAGCGAGGGACTCGTTACCCACTCCCGCCGCGTTCATCAACGCACAGAGTGCGATTACCGGTCTGCGCGGCCGGGATCTGATTTCAACGTTGCGCAGCGTCGCCGCCCATGGCTTGCGCAACCCGGTGCACACGGCCCGGCACGCCTTGAAACTGGGTGGTCAATTGGGGCGCGTGCTGCTGGGCGATACCCTGCACCCGACCAATCCGCAGGACAGCCGATTCGCCGACCCGGCATGGAGCCTCAACCCGTTTTATCGCCGCAGCCTGCAGGCGTATCTGAGCTGGCAGAAAGAAGTCAAAAGCTGGATCGACGAAAGCACCATGAGCCCCGACGATCGTGCCCGTGCGCACTTTGCGTTCGCGCTGCTCAACGATGCCGTGTCGCCGTCCAACAGCCTGCTCAATCCGCTGGCGATCAAGGAAATCTTCAACTCCGGCGGCAACAGCCTGGTGCGCGGGATCAGCCATCTGGTTGACGATTTGCTGCACAACGACGGCTTGCCCCGGCAGGTTACCAAGCAGGCCTTTGAAGTCGGCAAGACCGTCGCCACCACCCCCGGCGCCGTGGTGTTTCGCAATGAACTGCTGGAGCTGATCCAGTACAAGCCGATGAGCGAAAAGCAGTATTCCAAACCGCTGCTGGTGGTGCCGCCGCAGATCAACAAGTACTACATTTTCGACCTGAGCCCGCACAACAGCTTCGTCCAGTTCGCCCTCAAGAACGGCTTGCAAACCTTCATGATCAGTTGGCGCAACCCGGATGTGCGCCATCGCGAATGGGGGCTGTCGACGTACGTTGAAGCGGTGGAAGAAGCCATGAACGTCTGCCGCGCAATCACTGGTGCGCGCGAGGTCAACCTGATGGGTGCCTGTGCCGGCGGGCTGACTATCGCGGCGCTGCAAGGTCACTTACAGGCCAAGCGACAGCTGCGGCGCGTCTCCAGCGCGACTTACCTGGTGAGCCTGCTCGACAGCCAGCTGGATTCCCCGGCAACGCTGTTCGCCGACGAGCAAACCCTCGAAGCCGCCAAACGTCGCTCCTATCAAAAAGGCGTGCTCGATGGTCGCGACATGGCCAAGGTCTTCGCCTGGATGCGGCCCAATGATTTGATCTGGAGTTACTTCGTCAATAACTACCTGCTGGGCAAGGAGCCGCCCGCGTTCGACATCCTTTACTGGAACAATGACAACACGCGTCTGCCGGCGGCCCTGCACGGCGACTTGCTGGACTTCTTCAAGCACAACCCGCTGAGCCATCCGGGCGGTCTTGAAGTGTGCGGCACGCCGATCGACTTGCAGAAGGTCACCGTCGACAGTTTCAGCGTCGCCGGGATCAACGACCACATCACGCCGTGGGATGCAGTGTATCGCTCGACGTTGCTGCTGGGGGGCGAGCGCCGCTTCATCCTGTCCAACAGCGGCCATGTGCAGAGCATTCTCAACCCGCCGAGCAACCCGAAAGCCAACTATGTCGAGAACGGCAAATTGAGCGGCGACCCACGTGCCTGGTACTACGACGCCAAGCGGGTCGATGGCAGTTGGTGGACGCAATGGCTGGAGTGGATACAGCAACGTTCGGGTGCGCAAAAGGAAACCCACATGGCCCTCGGCAACCAGAACTATCCACCGATGGAGGCGGCACCCGGTACTTACGTGCGCGTGCGCTGACGTTCAAACGAACCACGGTCACCGTCGGCCGTGGCATGACCCGAATCACTAAGAAGACTGGATGAAAACCCGCGACCGCATCCTCGAATGTGCCCTGCAGTTGTTCAATCAGAAGGGCGAACCGAACGTTTCCACCATGGAAGTTGCCAACGAAATGGGCATCAGCCCAGGCAACCTCTACTACCACTTCCACGGCAAGGAGCCATTGATACTCGGGCTGTTTGAACGCTTTCAAGCCGAGTTGGCGCCACTGCTCGATCCACCGGCCGATGTAGAACTGGCCCCGGAAGATTACTGGCTGTTCCTGCACCTGATCGTCGAACGCCTGTCCCACTACCGGTTTCTGTTCCAGGATCTGTCGAACCTGGCCGGACGCCTGCCAAAACTGGCCAAGGGTATTCGCAACCTGCTCAACGCGCTCAAGCGTACGCTGGCCTCGTTGTTGGCTCGCTTGCAAGCGCAGGGGTTGTTGGTCAGCGATACGCAAGCGCTGGGGCAATTGGTGGAACAGATCACCATGACGCTGCTGTTCTCGCTGGACTACCAGCGGATTCTCGACCGTGAGGGTGAGGTGCGATTGGTGGTTTACCAGATCATGATGCTGGTGGCGCCGCACCTGTTGCCGCCGATCAAGGCCGCGACCGAGCAGATGGCGATGCAGTACCTCGAAGACCATGAATAGAAACCACCACGCGACAGGTAGCAGCTACCGAAGACTGCGTTCGGCAGCTGCTACCAAATCGGCGTCCACTGGTGCACAAACAAAAACGCCCGACCTTGGCAGGCCGGGCGTTTTTTTGAGCCCTGAGAATCAGGACTGACTGGTTGGCGTCGACGAGGCCGGCGCGGCAGTCGGGGTCACAGCAGGGGTTGGTGCGGTCGCGGAGTTCGATGCGCTGACCGGTGCGGCTACCGGGGTTGCCGGTTTCGCAGCAGCCACTGCTGGCTTGGCGGCAGCTTTGGGAGCGGCCGGTTTTTTCACTGCAGGCTTCTTCGCAGCAGCAGGCTTTGCCGCTGGCTTGGCGGCCGGTTTGGCGGCAGCGGTTTTGGCTGCAGGTTTAGCCGCTGGCTTAGCCGCCGTTTTGGCTGCCGGCTTAGCCGCCGGCTTGGCTGCTGGTTTAGCGGCTGCTTTGGCGGCGACCGGTTTGGCCGCAGTTTTAGCAGCTGCCGGTTTGGCCGCTGCGGTTTTTGCCGCTGGCTTGGCAGCAGGTTTAGCCGCTGCTTTAACCAGTGGTTTAGCCGCTGTTTTTGCAGCAGGTTTGGCAGCGGGTTTCGCCGCCGCGGTTTTCGCCGCAACAGGCGCAACCTTGGCACCGGTCAGTTTTTCGATCTGCTTGGTCAGGGTATCGACCTTGCTGTGCAGTGCCTTGACTTCATTGCGGCTCGGCACGCCCAGACGCGAAATGGCGCTGTTCAGACGCTTGTCGAAAGCGCCTTCGAGCTCATCCCACTTGCCCAGCGCGCGGTCTTTCACACCGCTGATGCGCGACTTGGCCGAAGAAGCGGAGTCCTTGGCGGCGTCGACTTTTTTGCCTACGGCACTCTTGGTGAGCTTCTCGGCTTTCTCGCCGTCCTTAACCAATGCATCGAAGAGTTTGCTGCCGTCGGTGTCGATCTTCGAGTACACGCCTAAACCAGCCAGCCAGATTTTCCGGGAGTAGTCTTCGACCTTCCCGATCCACGAGCTGCCTTCTTTTTCGGTGTTCTTTTTAACAGCCATCCCGTTCTCCTTAAGATTTACGCGCGACACGTTCGAGCAATGCCGTCAGCTCATCGAGCTTAGCAGAGAGTGTCTCAACGTCATGTTTAGACGGAATGCCGATACGATTCAAGGCACTTGCGACACGCGTGTCGAACGCCTTCTCGACCTTGTCGAGTTGAACTTCGACCTTGCCCTTGAAAGTGCTGACTTCATTCTTGGCTTCGTCGATCTCGGCATTCGCCGCTTCAAGTTTCTCAGCGACTACTTTTTTGCCTTTCTTTTCAACAGTTTGGCCAGTTTTTACCAACTCTTGAAAGTAATCGCTGCCCTCTTGGCCAACCTTGGCGTAGGCACCCAGGCCTGCCAGCCAGATCTTGCGGGCATAGGATTTGACGTCGCTCAGAGCACTGGTCGATGCGTCGATTTTTTTCTTCAAAATAACTTTGGCCATGGTTCACCTCACGCGCAGAAGGTTTGAGGAACTGCCCGGATAAGTGTCGGGCTCTGGCACAAAGTAGGGAGAAAAATTAGAAACGGCACCCTAACAAATGACATAAACCGGTGGTGCCTGGAAGAGATCGCAGCCTCGTTTCACTCGACAGCTCCTACAGATGCCGCGGTGTACACCTGTAGGAGCTGTCGAGTGAAACGAGGCTGCGATCTTTTCGGGATCAGACCAGGGCTTTATCCAGCGCCTTCTCGATTTCCGCTTTGATCATGCCGCTCATGGCCGACATCATCAGGCCCAGTTCCACATCGACCTTGATCAAATCGTCACTGACATGCACCGCGCCTTTCACGCCCGAGCGCTTGAGGTTCAGCGTGTCACCCGACCACTGCGGCTCCAGGCCATATTGCTCGTTGAGTTTCTGCGCCAGCTTGTCGGCCTTCTCGCGCGCCGCTTCCTTACCCAGGCCGTGGGCACGTTCAACACTGATACGGGCCATCGAATGACTCCTGTTTTGTTAATGCTTGTACGGTAAATCTTGACCGCTGCTGCGGCAAAACGTCCCGAGGGTGATCCATCTTACCTTCAGCCTTGCCAAGACAAAGCATCCCTTGGGGATTAGAATGTCGCGCATTCTCTTTTGGTGACAGCGATATGACTGATCAGCGCAAAGGCAGCGATGCCGAACCCACCACTCACTTCGGCTTCAAAAACGTTCCGGAAAGCCAGAAAGCGGAAAAAGTTGCTGAGGTTTTCCACTCGGTAGCCGCCAAGTACGACTTGATGAACGACCTTCTGTCGGGCGGCATGCACCGTCTGTGGAAGCGTTTCGCGATCGAGCTGTCGGGCGTTCGCACCGGCAACCGCGTGCTCGACATCGCCGGCGGCACGGGCGACCTGACCAAAAAGTTTTCGCACCTCGTTGGCCCGACCGGCCAGGTGGTGTTGGCCGACATCAACGAATCCATGCTCAAGGTCGGTCGTGACCGCCTGCTGGATCTGGGTGTGGCCGGCAACGTCGAATTCGTCCAGGCCGATGCGGAAAAACTGCCGTTCCCGGACAACCATTTCGACTGCGTGACCATCGCCTTCGGCCTGCGCAACGTGACGCACAAGGAAGACGCCCTGCGCTCCATGCTGCGCGTGCTCAAGCCGGGCGGCCGCCTGCTGGTGCTGGAATTCTCCAAGCCGACCAACGCACTGATGTCCAAGGCCTACGACGCCTACTCGTTCGCCTTCATGCCGCTGATGGGCAAGCTGATCACCAACGACTCGGAAAGCTATCGCTACCTGGCCGAATCGATCCGCATGCACCCCAACCAGGAAACCCTGAAGTCGATGATGGTCGAGGCCGGTTTTGACCGCGTGACCTATCACAACATGACCGCAGGCATCGTCGCCCTGCACCGTGGCATCAAGCCCTGATGCTGCTCGCCGGCCTGCTCGCCAGCGTTGAACTCGGTCTGAACCGGGTGCTTCGCCTCGACAGCACGGCGCTGCCGCGGCTCGCGCATTTGACCGGCAAAGTGATTGCCGTCGATTGCCGCAGCCCGGCGCTGCAACTGTTCATCCTGCCCAGCGATGAGGGCCTGATGCTCGCCTCCCAGTGGGAAACCGGCGCCGATTGCACCTTGCGCGCACCGGCCTCCAGCCTGTTGAAACTGGCGATGAGCAAGGACAAGACGTCCGTCCTGCATGGCCCTGAAGTCGAACTCGACGGCGACAGCGGCGTGCTGCTGGAACTGGCGGCGATCCTTCAGGACCTCGAACTGGACTGGGAGTATGAACTCTCGCGCTGGCTGGGACCGGTCGCCACGCAACTGGTTGGCGGTCATTTGCGCAGCCGCGCACGCTGGTATCAGCAAGGATTTACCAGCCTGGGCCAGAACCTGGGCGAATACCTGGCCGAAGAGTCGCGCGCCCTCGTCGGTCAGCGCGAAGCCGAAGCCCGATTCAGTGAACTGGACCAGATCAAGCTCGATCTGGAACGTCTCGAGGCGCGTTTCGAGCGCCTTTCCCGATCCCTCGACCCAAGCGATAACGCATGAAGCTGCTTGCCGTCCGCCGTTTGTTGCGCATCCAGCGCGTCGTGATCCGCTACCGCCTCGATGACCTGTTGTTCGCCCTGCCGCTGCCCTGGTTTCTGCGGGCGTTGCGTTATGCCTTGCCGTGGCGCTGGTTCCCGCGCAAGACCCTGGACCTGAGCCGTGGTGCACGCCTGCGCCTGGCATTGCAGGACCTGGGGCCGATCTTCATCAAGTTCGGACAGATCCTGTCCACCCGTCGCGACCTGCTGCCCGAAGACATCGCCGATGAGCTGATGAGGCTGCAGGACCGCGTGCCGCCGTTCGACTCGCAGGTGTCGGTCAAGCTGATTGAAGAACAGCTGGGCAAGAAAATCAGTGAAGTGTTCAGCCGTTTCGACGTCCAACCGCTGGCCTCGGCTTCGGTGGCCCAGGTGCACGCCGCGCAGTTGAAAACCGGTGAAGAAGTCGTCGTCAAAGTGATTCGTCCGGGTCTCAAGCCGATCATCGCCCAGGACCTGGCGTGGCTGTTCATATTGGCCCGCGCCGCCGAAAAATTTTCGGCCGATGCGCGTCTGTTGCATCCGGTGGACGTGGTCAGCGACTACGAAAAAACCATCTACGACGAACTCGACCTGCTGCGCGAGGCCGCCAACGCCAGCCAGTTGAAACGCAACTTCGAAGGCTCGCCGCTGCTGTATGTGCCGCAAGTCTATTGGGACTGGTGCCGGCCGAAAGTGCTGGTGATGGAGCGCATCTACGGCATCCAGGTCACTGATCTGGCAACCCTCGCCGACCAGCGCACCGACATGAAAATGCTCGCCGAACGCGGCGTGGAGATCTTCTTCACCCAAGTGTTCCGCGACAGTTTCTTCCACGCCGACATGCATCCGGGCAACATCTTCGTCAGCACCGTGAGCCCGTGGAGCCCGCAATACATCGCGATCGACTGCGGCATCGTCGGCAGCCTGACCCCGGAAGACCAGGATTACCTGGCGCGTAACCTGTTCGCCTTCTTCAAGCGCGATTACCGTCGCGTGGCGCAGTTGCACATCGATTCGGGCTGGGTGCCGGCAGAAACCAAGCTCAACGAATTCGAAGCGGCGATCCGCACCGTTTGCGAGCCGATTTTCGAAAAACCGTTAAAAGATATTTCATTTGGCCAGGTGCTGATGCGCCTGTTCCAGACCGCGCGCCGCTTCAACATGGAAGTGCAGCCGCAACTCGTTCTGTTGCAAAAGACCCTTCTGAACATCGAAGGCCTGGGCCGTCAGCTGTACCCGGACCTCGATCTGTGGAACACCGCGCAGCCGTTCCTTGAGCGCTGGATGCGTGAACGCGTCAGCCCAAAAGCCTTGATCGGCAACGTGCAGAGCCAGTTCGAACAACTTCCGCATCTGGCCAACATGGCCCGTGACCTGCTCGAGCGCATGTCCCAACCTCACGCCTACGACCCGCCACCACCGTGGCACCGACGTCGCGATGACTGGTTCCTGCGTCTGCTCGGCACGGCACATCTGGCCGGTGGCGCGATCCTTGCCGCGGGTGGTCCGTTGAACGAACTGGCCTACTGGCCGGCCGGGATCATGATGGCGGTCGGTTTGTATCTGGTCGTTCGTCGATAGCATCAATCAGCTGCAAGTTATAAGCTTCAAGTTATGTTCATAGCACTCATGTTTAATTCACGCCTGTAGATATGCGTTGCACAATACGAAGGATCGAAGCGCACTGGCTTTTACTTGCGGCTTGAAGCTTATGGCTTGGGGCTGCTTCAGGAACTGAAGATGAAAAACTGGCTGGACGAGATCAAATGGGACGCAGATGGCCTGGTGCCGGCGATTGCCCAGGATCACAAGACCGGGCGCGTCCTGATGATGGCCTGGATGAACCGTGAAGCGCTGGAACTGACCGCTGCTGAAAATCGCGCAATCTATTGGTCCCGCTCCCGTGGCAAGCTGTGGCGCAAGGGCGAAGAGTCCGGCCATGTGCAAACCCTGCACGAGATGCGCCTGGACTGCGACGCTGACGTTATCATCCTGATGGTCGAGCAGATCGGCGACATCGCTTGCCATACCGGCCGCCAGAGCTGCTTCTATCGCGTTTATGAGAACGGCGACTGGACCACCGTCGACCCGGTTCTAAAGGATCCGCACGCCATCTACTCCGCAGGACACAAACATGAGTGACACTCTGACCCGTCTGGCCGAGGTACTGGAGGAGCGCAAAGGCGCCGCCGCCGACAGTTCGTATGTCGCCAGCCTGTACCACAAGGGCTTGAACAAGATTCTGGAGAAAGTCGGCGAAGAGTCGGTCGAAACCATCATTGCCGCCAAGGACGCCGCCGTCAGCGGCGACTGCAGCGATGTGATCTACGAAACCGCCGATTTGTGGTTCCACAGCATGGTCATGCTCGCCCAATTGGGGCAGCATCCACAGGCTGTACTCGATGAACTGGACCGTCGTTTCGGTCTGTCCGGACACGCCGAGAAAGCCTCGCGCCCGTCCGCCTGAATAACGATTAGAGAGGAGCAGCAACATGGGCATTTTTGACTGGAAACACTGGATCGTCATCCTGGTTGTTGTCGTACTGGTGTTCGGCACCAAGAAGCTGAAAAACCTCGGCACCGACGTCGGCGAATCGATCAAGGGCTTTCGCAAAGCCATGAACGATGACGAGAAACCGGCCGATCCGACAGTGACCCCGGCCCAACCGGTTCCACCTGTTCAGCCACAGACCACCCAGTCCGTGAATCAGCCGCACACCATCGACGTGCAGGCGCAGAAAGTCGAAGAGCCGATCCGCAAAGACGTGTGAGCACTGACTAATGTTTGGTATCAGCTTCTCTGAACTGCTGCTCGTCGGCCTCGTCGCCCTGCTGGTGCTGGGCCCCGAGCGCTTGCCGGGCGCTGCGCGCACCGCTGGCCTGTGGGTCGGGCGACTGAAGCGCAGCTTCAACGCAATCAAACAGGAAGTTGAACGTGAGATCGGTGCCGACGAGATTCGTCGGCAACTGCACAACGAGCACATCCTGTCGCTTGAGCAGGAGGCGCGGAAGATCTTCACGCCGACCCAGCAAGAGCCGGCGCCGGTCGAACACGTGGGAGAGCAGACGATTCAAGCACCTGCCCCGGCTGCCGCGCCAACGCCTGCACCTGCCCCGGCAGTTGTAGAGCCTGCGCCCACTGTGGCTGCAGCCTCTCCGGTTGAACCCGTTACCCCTGCGGCAGCGCCCGTTGCGCCAGCCCCTCATGACCCAACATTGCCGCCGCGAGCCCCATGAGCGATCTTCCTGAAAACGACCAGCACATGCCGCTGGTTTCGCACCTCACCGAGTTGCGTACCCGCCTGCTGCGCTGTGTAGCGGCAATTTTCATCATTTTTGCCGGGCTGTTCGCCTTCACCCAGCAGATCTACACCTTCGTCTCGACACCGCTGCGCGCGTACCTGCCGGCCGGTGCAACGATGATCGCCACCGATGTGTCGTCGCCGTTCCTGACGCCGCTGAAGCTGACCATGATGGTCTCGCTGTTCCTGGCGATCCCGGTGATCCTGCATCAGATCTGGGGCTTCATCGCGCCCGGCCTGTACAAGCATGAAAAACGTATTGCCGTGCCTTTGCTGGTTTCCAGCATCTTTCTGTTTTATGCCGGCATGGCCTTCGCCTACTTCCTGGTGTTCCCGCTGATCTTCAAGTTCTTCGCCGCCGCCACTCCGGCCGGTGTGGAAATGATGACCGACATCACCAGCTACCTCGATTTCGTCATGACGCTGTTCTTCGCCTTCGGCGTGGCGTTCGAGATCCCGGTAGCCGTGGTGT
>NZ_JAHSTU010000007.1 GCF_019145495.1 Pseudomonas azerbaijanoccidentalis
TTTTCCTTAACAACTTCAACCACTTGCGCTTCCGATCTCTCGTCAGCGGGAGGCGAATTCTACAGCGTTACACGCTGCTGTCAACACCTCTTTTTCAACTCCCTTTTTGGCTTCGATGACCTGAAGCAACCCACTGTCGAAAACTGCGTAACTCGTTGTTTACCAAGGAGTTTTCCGTTTCGACTGCGCCGGAAGTGGGGCGAATTATAGACACCTGAGATCTGTCGTCAAGCATTGATTTCGCTTTTCTACTATTTAGGACTTAAACGCAAGAAACACAGGCTTCTTCTATATAGAAGAAGAGAACGACACTTGAGGATTTGAGCAAAAGCAGGCGCCTGACGAGCGCCAGACAAGGAAGAGAGGCAAGAAATATGGTGTCCCAGGGCAGGTTCGAACTGCCAACCTTCCCCTTAGGAGGGTCAAATCAGGGTCAACAGAATCAAGGTCGCGCCCGCTGCTACTGGGATTTTCCGTCCGGTTGAGTCCGTACAAACACACCGGTATAGTGTTTTTTGCTGCCACCCTGCTGTCACGGTCGAACCCTTGAAAACCAAAATCACTCAAAAGCTGATCGGCAGCCTGGCCGCCGAGCCGAAAGCATACCGCGTGCATGACACAGTGCAACCGGGCTTCTTCATTCGCGTGCTGCCCAGCGGGCACAAGTCGTACATGGTCACCTGGGGACGCAACAAGAACGCCACCTTGGGTCGCGTCGGCGTCCTAACGCTCGATCAAGCCCGAACCGAGGCCGCCCAGTACCTGGCAGACGCGCACGCCCACGGCGAGCCCTTGGCAGTCGCCCAGGGCCGTAAGGGGATCGCCCTACCCTCTCTGCGCGAATTCATCGACGACACCTATATGTCGTGGTTCAAGGCCCACCACAAAGGCCATGAAAAGACCCTGCATACGCTCGACAACAACTTCGAAGCGATCATGTCTCGGCGCCTGGGCGATATCACGGGTCGCGATCTGGAGCAGATCCGCACCGGATGGATGCGGGCCGGCAACAAGCCTTCAACGGTGAACCGAAAAATGGGTTCAATCAGCGGGGTATTCAGCAGGGCGGTCGAGTGGGACTACATCGCTGATCACCCGATGGCCAAGCTGAAACAACTCAAGGTCGATTCCAACGGGGTTATTCGGTACCTGAGCGCCGAAGAAGCCAGGCGCCTGCGTGAAGCACTGGATAACCGGCAGGACGAGGCGCGCGCCGAACGTGAGACGGCGAACAAGTGGCGCGCAGATCGGGGAAAAAAGCAGTTGGCCAGCCTGCTGCAGATCCCGTACACGGATCATCTGAAACCAATGGTGTTGTTGTCCCTGAATACGGGCATGAGACGCGGCGAGCTGTTTGATCTGAAATGGCCTGTTGTGGACTTCGAAACCAGGACGGTTACGGTCGCCGGCGACACCACCAAAACAAGCGACACGCGCCACATCCCAATGAACAAGGAGGCATTCGGAGTGCTGGAAGAGTGGAAAAAGCAGAGCGGGGATTCCCAGTATGTGTTCCCCGGGCAGGACGGCGGCCGCTTTGAGGATGTGAAAAGCGCCTGGCTCAAGCTACTGGAGCGGGCGCAGATCGAGGCGTTCCGATGGCACGATATGCGCCACGACTTCGCGTCACGCCTGGTGATGGCCGGCGTCCCCCTAAACACGGTGCGGGACCTGTTGGGGCACACCGATATCAAAATGACTTTGCGCTATGCTCACCTAGCCCCAGGCACGAAGGCTGCAGCGGTCGAACTGATTTAGAATGGCGGCTCGAACGGAACAATGGTTCGGCTATCTTTGTGTTCATCTACGTGCTCAAGTAGATATGCCCACCAAATACGCACGCTTGAGCGGTCAAGCCGACCAAGCCCCTCGACCTCCCAAAAAGTTTCCATAACGGTTGCATCTGTGGCCAGGAAAACTTTAGACGCCTTGATGGTTTCCCAGATTCGCTGCTCCTCGTAAGTGAGCAGCGTAGGCAGGTGATAGCAAGTGTTGATGAATCGCTCGCTCTCATCGGTTGACCAAACTTCGGTGATTACATTAGACAGCGACCAGGTGCTTGTCTCTTTTCCATAGAAAAAAGGCACATCCAAGTCGAATGCAATTTCTTCGATTGCCGCCTCAACCACTCCCGTAATGGATTGCCGCCGGATACGCGAGATCATCTCGATCATCATCTTTACCTTCGGGTCAAGACGTAGCGTCAAGGTCTCTGTCTTCCGTGCGCCCTGGCTGGGCTTGTTCTTAGCCATCTCGTCCACACCTTTCAAATTACGCTCAAATCGAATCCTACCTTTTGCGTCCATGGAAGTCCATGCGCTCACACCAATCACATGATTGCAGTTGACGTACAGCAAATACAGCAATAGCATTCCAGTGTCGCACTCTTACTCTCGACTGGAATTTGGAGATATCTATGGAACAAGCACAGCAACAAATGGCGCCGCTGTCGGTGAGTATCGAAGACTCCGCCCGCGTCCTTGGCATCTCGCGATCATCCGTTTATGAGCTGATCGCTCAAGGCGAAATCAAGACCTTCAAGATTGGGCGTCGGCGCCTGGCTTTGGCTTCCGACCTGGAGGCGTTCATTGGGCGCGCAGCAAAGGACGGCGCACGATGAAGTGCGGAAAGAGTAAGGAGCTGGAATTGCGCAAGGCAGCGCAGGGGATTGCTAAGGCGGTGTTCGAGCACCGCCTTAGCGAAAACACACTGGATAGCACCAACGTGAAGGCCAAACTATGACACGCCATTCTTCAACTGAGCAAGACCGCAAGATGATGGAGGCCCTACGAAACGGGCCGGTATCGACCATCGAAGCCGCCAAGAACCTGGATATCGTCCAGCCACCCAATACGATCCGGCGCCTCAGGAAAAAGGGGCACGAAATCCGCACCAACTGGACGCACCAGTCCACTGAGCCGGGCCGCCCGCCTCACCGCGTCGCCAAGTACATCCTCATGCGCGAAGCGTCGTAAATCAGAGAAGCGGGGGCGCCCTCAGTCTTGAGGATTCCCTCGCGCCTGCCTGTGAGCCGCTGAATGGCCAGAAAGACAAAATACAAAGTCGACTTTGGCGGCGGCCGAGTGCTGGCCCTGCCCTATCGACTGCTGGTCAGTGACGCCTTCGACAACCTGTCGACCAAGGCGGTAACAGTGCTGATCAAGCTGGCCAGGAATTACAACGGCCGAAATAACGGCGACCTATCTTGCACTGCCTCGATGATGGCCAAGGGTAAACCCATGGACGCCAAGACGCTTGCGTCTGCCTTGGCCGAGCTATTGGAGGCCGGATTGATCGTTCGCACCAGGGAAAGCCGCAAAGGGGGCAGGGAGCAGGGTATGGCTCGCTGTGCGCTGTATGCAATTACCTGGGCGGCGATAGATGACTGCCCTGGGAAAGAGCTGGAAATTGGCCCTGGCCCGCCGCGCTTCAAGTTCATTTGATTTCGAGTTTTTCGGTGGGAATTTTTCCCTCTAGTACTGGGAAATTCTCCCAGTCACAGAGCGCCCATTGTCCGGTTACGTCCGGTTGCGTCTTTGACCTGTTCGGGTACTGGGATTTTTTCCCACTACTTTCCAGTGAAACCGGGGCCTCCAGAAGCATGGGTAAAGGGAAAATATCCCACCCTTATTAAATTACCACCACCGGGGGTTAATAAGATGGGACCAACGACCTACAAACAAGAGCGCTGCCATCACCAGCACGCGGGTAAATGTAAGCGTGCTGGTGGCTTCACTTTTATCGTTGTCGAGTTCCTGCCTTGGACGCAGATCGGGATGTGTCGCCCGTGTGCAGAAGAGGTACGGAAGGATTTGATCTATCAAGTCGAGAAAGGAAAAGGCAGGTAGTTGACGATTTAACTCGACTCGCTTCCACAGCAAAAGGCACTACCCCGTTGCAGGGTAGTGCCTTCGATACAACGAAAGTTTGACAGTTTTTCAGTCAGTGTCCGTGGGAGCGAACGGCTCGGCACCATCACTAAGCGCGCGAAGCCCAATCACCGCCGCCCTGGCAAGGCGATCGATGAATCCGATTTCGAGGCTGGTGTAGTGCCCGCCCATGCCGCAGAGCGCGAATCGGATGGCGTCGAACGCTTCAGTTTCGTCATGGAGCGCCAGGTCGCGCACCTCGCCCTCGAAGTAGTCGATTCCCTTTTGCCAGTCCGCCGGCACTCCTGGATTGTTCCGAGGCCAGTTGATCAGTCGGCCCATGCCATCGCGTGCGGTGAAACTAAGATCGTCGCGATCGTTGATAGAGGTGATCATTGCCCACCTCCAACTGGATATCCGAGGCTCTGTACGCGAAGAACATCCAGTTCGTTATCCATGCACTCTGACCACTGAAAAACCTTAGTCGACCACTCATTCACCTCGGCGATACCGAGCTGAGCAAATGCGTGCGCAGTCCCATCCTCCGGGAACGTCTCGAGCATCAAGGTAAAGATTGCGTGGATGTTGTTGAAGGCGTTCTGCACCGAATACAGATCATCAAGACCTGTCTCAGCAATCTCATAACCTGAGCGATTCATTGCCCCCCCCCTACGCTCAGTCCGATGAATGCTGGAGCATCCGGCACCACCTTGACGTTGATCGCGCCCAGGGCTTTCAGCGGGGCCAAGTCGGCGAGCTTGATCCCGGCCGGCAGAGTCATGCTGCCGATGACTTCACCGCGCGCGTCGATGATTTGGATGGTATTCTGTTTAAATTGCATGACGTGTACCTTCAAGTTGTGTCGTGCGATAGCCGGCCCGGTGGTTGCACACCGGGTTGGCACTTCTTCTCTGATGGCTCGCATCTGAGCCATCGCTTCAACCGTTACTGCTTACCCTTCTCGCTTATCCAGCCTGCCGCCCAGCTTAAGGGGTCTTTCGACTCCATTGGCTTGAGTGGCTTTCCTTCCCGCGCCGCCAGCTTGCCCTCTTCCTCTGTTTCGGAATGAATCCACAACGTCTGCTGTTTGAACCCGGCTTCGCGCTGTCGCTCCCTGAATTCGCGTTGTCGTTCCGTGGTGCTCTTAGTCTTCTTGTCGTCTTTCATGCCCGCCTCGTTACCCGTAACACAAAACGATAATGGCACGCCGTTACGGGTAACACAATAGAGTAATGCGAAATAATTGCAGACCAAACACCTTGTTGTTGTGGTGATCGCAGGCGAAGATCGGCTACCTCTAACGGAAGGAAAATAGAATGACGGCACTGTTCGGGAAACGGTTCGGCGAGCTTGAGCAACAACTGATGGAACTACAAAAAAGCGCCGTCATGAGAAGAAATGGTTTTACCGACAAGATGGAGAAATACCTGTCGTGGGATGTCGTTCTGAATTGGGGGGTCAAAGCGAGATCCCTGATAGAGCGGACGTGTGGCGAGAATTCAAGCCAGCTTCAGATGTTTAATAAATCAGAGGAGCAGCGCTCGTATGACTCCAATGTAGATCGCCTTAACCGAATGGGCGCGGTGTTCCTTGCCACAAAGGAAGACTTTGAAGGAGGCTACCTCAACTCCCTCCGAAACCTGGTGCAAGCTGAGGTCTTCAACAACGAACTCGAGCAGGCTGAAGAGCTTCTAGGCAGAGGGTATGCAACGGCCTCGGCGGTAATTGCTGGAGTGGTGCTTGAGACCGCCCTCCGCGACCTGTGCTCCATCAGTGGAATAGAGCACGGCAGCATCAATAAGATGAATGATGATCTTGCAAAGGCCGGCGCATACAACGCCAACCAGAAAAAGCAAATCACGTCTCTGTCAGCGATCCGAAACAGCGCGGCTCATGGCAAGCCAGAAGAGTTCACTAAAGACCAGGTGAGGGGCATGATCGACGACGTGCAACGGTTCCTCGTCGCACATTTTTAATCGGCCTCGTAATCCGGTCAGGCGAGCCAAATCAGAAGTTACAGGCGCATCTGACTAATCACCTGGCGCGGATCGGCGCCGGCGGCTATCGCTGAGGCTGCGTCTCGGGTGAGCTGATCGAGCGCTTGCTGCTCGAAGGCGTCGGCAAGCGATGCGCCCTTGCGCACGATCAGCAGGGCCAGCTCGGGCGGGAATTTGGTCTTGGCCGGATTGGGCAGGCAATCGCAATCGATGATCGACATAGGGGCTCCGGGAGATGTACTCAGATTTGAGTGTATCTCCGAAGACAGGCATAACCACTGCAAAACAACGAATTTACAGAGAAATATCTCGCTGAAAACCACTGAGCCGAGCTTTCGGCCCTGTTGCCATCCGGTGCTTTCCGGGCAACTATGGACGAATTCTTGACAGACCCTAGACAGATTCAGCCCATGGCCGCGCTCAACAACGAAATCAAATCCTTTATCGTCCAGGCCCTCGCCTGCTTTGACTCGCCTTCTCAGGTCGCCGGCGCCGTAAGAGAGCGTTTCGGGGTCGCCGTGTCGCGCCAGCACGTCGAAGCCCACGATCCGACCCGAAAGAGCAGCAAGGGCCTGGCCAAGCGCTGGGTGACGCTGTTCAACGATACCCGCGAGGGATTCCGTGATGAGGCGATCAGGGAGCCGATCGCAAACCGCGCCGTTCGACTGCGTGCGCTGGGAAGAATGCTCGAGGAGGCCGAAGCGAGCGGCAACCTGGTGCTTTCCATGAAGCTGCTGGAGCAGGCCGCCCGGGAATGCGGCGACATAAACACCAAGCGCCGGGCAAAAACCGAGGGAGAGCCGATGGCGCCGGCCGCGCCAGTGGGTGTGGATTTCTCTTTCGCAGGTTCCGCCGCGGTCACGGCCTGATCGCGACCAGGCCTAAGTAACGCGCCCACCGTTACCTCACCGTTACCTCACCGTTATCTAACGTTAAAACGCCCCCTGACAGCAGGTCGGAGCAGGCCTATTTAATTGTGATCCTCGGTAACCTTTAAACCTTCAGACCGAAGTGGTTTTCCCTCACTTCGCCTTGGCCGCGAACCGCCGAGGATTTCTCGGTAGTTCGAAACCCCTAATATCCGAGGTATTACCCCGCTGGGAGAAGACTCATCCAAATCTGGATCATCAAGTACGCGACACCTTTTCAGATCTGACGAAACGTGTCGCAACACCTGCCATACCGAAATGGGAGGTCAGGCTCAGCCCCCCATTTGAGTTTCCACGAATACGAATGTGTGATGGGAAATCCGGCAGTACCTTGCGGCCACAAAGCAGTGAAACGACATTTGTGGGCTAGGGCTGGCAGAAGCGAGGCAAGCAGACGATGATGGCCTCAAGCCACGCCAAAAATGCACTGGAGCAAGCCTGACATGAAGTCCGAAGATGAGGAGTTCAAGCTGTACGAGAAAATCTATATGGCGGAAGCGGATCGGAAGGAGAAGCTGCTTTCTCGCCTTAATTTGCCCTTGGCGATGATCATCGCGTTACTGAGCTTCCTCTCCTACCTTCTTCCCAAGGCGCCGCCGACGGACACAACAGCAGGGATTTATTTTTGGATTCTTTACCTTGGAGCGGGCGTTTTCATCATCAGAGCTATGTGGCATTTCGCCCGAGCCTGGCGCATCCGGTTTGACGATCTAGCGATACCAGTAGCCGAAAAGCTTGAGGACCATCGGAAGACCCTGATCAGTTATTACGATGGAAGTGTAGAGCTCGCAAACAGCTTTTTCATGCAAATCATGATGGACTATTACGTCATGGGCGCAACAAAAAATGCAACCAACAACGATCGAAGAGGTAATGAACTCGACGCATTGTCGAAAAACGTTATCTACGCTGTCATCTGGTCAATGTTCTCCTTTCTCCCAGTATTCACTTACACCCGCACCTAGGAGTTACCGATGGCTGAGCAGAAGCCCCCCCCACCCCCCCCACCGCCGATGAGAAATATCAAAAGTGACGTACCGCTTCCTCGGCGCGACCCTCCTCCACCTCCTCCGAAAAAAGCTTAATAACAAGCCCTCTGAACGGGGGCTTTTTCTTGCCCGTTGCAGTTAGGGTAACCACAACATACTGCAACGAAAAAATTATTCTCAGCACGCTCAAAACCAACTATTTCAGTCCGGGTGCGTCCACTCACGTGTAACAGCTGAGGTGCACCCTAAAAGCACTGGATATATGCTCAGATCAGACGTAATTTGGTTCTCGTAAGGCTTCCAGCAGCTCATCGAGGACAGATCATGTCGACTACTACCAAGCCCCGCGGCCACCAGGCCAAACCAACCCGCGCCGAAGTCAAAGCCGCTTGGGGGCGTCTGCGCACAGCGGCAGACCAGGGCAGCGTGCAGGCAAGCGCCCTTCTGATCGCGCTCGTTGAGAACCGCCCGCTGATCGCCACCACAGACACCCTTTCGGCATAGCGGAACTAGACCAAATGAAAAGCAGCGTCGAAGAGATCCGCCAAATCGTCCGCCGGCGTGCCCAGTCTCTCGGCATCAGCATTGATCCCGTCCCTTCAGGTGGATATCGCATCCATGGCCGTAATGGCTACGTCGACTTCCGCGTGATTGACCTGGCGGACGTAGACGTTAAAGACCTTGCGCCGAAGCGCTGGGACTGACCCTGACAAAATTGGAGAAACGAACTCAGATGAAAACACTGCGCGCTGAATCCGGTGGCAAAAGCCGCCTGGTAGGGATGTGGAAATTCCCCGAAGCCGGTCCGTTTGCAGATCTCTACGCCGTCGCTCGCGAGGCCAGAAATCACGTCGAGGGCCTGCAAATCGCGGCAATGGGCATCATCAACGACGCCCGCCGCTCGGATAGTGCGAAACAGGAAGACATACGGGCAACCGCGAAAGATCGGCTGTACCTTCTGGGCCAATTGCAGCGCGACTTTGAGAAGTACAAGGAAAAGGTCAAGGAGCGCGCCGACAAGGTGACCGCCGTTAAGCCGTACCGGGATAACGACCCTATCGCCGTCCAGATCGACCTGGCCTTGGCCGCCCAGTTGCGAGCCATGAGCCCACCAGAGCGCAACGCAACGCTTCTGGCGGGCACTGACAAAGCCTACGTTGACGCCGCACTTCGCCTCCCTCGCGAACTGAGCGGTGTCAGCAGCGAGTGGTATGCCCGAATCACCAAGGAGGCCCTGGTGCGCGCCAATCCACGAGAAGCGCAAGAGATCGCCGACCTGACCGAAGCGGCAGACGCCGCACAGGACGCGCTCCGGACAGCCTTTGGCCTGATCAGTGCCGACGCGGGCATCAGTCTCGACGAGCGTGTTGATGCGGCAGGCGAGGCTGCAAAAGAGCTGGTGCAAGGTCCGGCAGAATCCACCATTGAGCGCATCCAAGAGCGCCTGGAGCGGGTCAAGCAAGAAGAGGAAGAGTCCGACGAGGCGCTCAAGAAGCAAATCCAAGGCGAAGGAGCTTAATCATTGTCCAAGCCGTTGCCACCAGCGGAGGCGGCGCCGGGCCGAGTTGCCGGGGGGCGATTCGCTCCCGGCCATTCCGGCAACCCAGGGGGGCGTTCAGGCCAAACCCAGGCTATTCGCGCGAAGTTGGCAGAAGGCGCTGAAGCCGTCACACGCAAGATTCTGGCTGCAGCCAAAAAGGGCGATATGCAAGCGTGCCGCCTAATCCTTGAGCGGCTCGTTCCGCCGATGAAACCCACATCCGAACCTGTGCAATTCGATCTCGACGATACGGACCTCCCGAGTGCTGCCCGCTCGATCATGCGCGCAGTCGCCGACGGCCAGCTCGCCCCCGATCAAGGCAAGTCGCTAATCGACGGCCTGGGAGCGGTTGCGCGGGTGATTGAGGTTACTGAGTTGCAGAAGGCTATCGAGGAGCTTCGCCAACAAATCGGAGGCCTGCAGTGAGCGTCAGAACAGAACTCGCGAAATTGCGCCAGCAGGCGCGCCAGGCGCTAAACGACAGCGACGTGAAGGCGATCAGCGACCTGATGGATGAATTAAGCGCCGAGGCCGCCGGTGGTGGCTCGGCTCGGGAGCACGACTCCCTAACCGCCGTATTTAATGAGGCGCAGAAGTCGAGCGCCGGGAGCCAGTTATGAATTCTCATCAGGAGCGTTTCGCCGAAGCCTGCAGGACAACCCGCTTTGCACCCTCCCCTTTGAAGCAGGGCGCCGACTCTGGCTACGTGGTGTGGGATGTACAGCATGTCCGCGATGGCCAGAAGGTGACGATTGACGGGCCGTTCTTCACCGAGGATGAAGCCAGGGTGTCGGCCGATCTTCTGCGCGGCACCTTCCGGGGTGCCAGAGCCTACCAAGGGATCTATGACCGGATCTGGAACTACGACCCGCGACACGAACAGGTGACGGTCGACCAGGCGCGTATGTCGCGCGCGCTGCTCGCCATCCGACTGGGCGTTTCGGTGCCCAACAACAGCGCCCAGGGCGCCAAGGAGTAAAATATGGCTATGGCCACCAACTACGGCACCAAAACCCGAATCCTGCTGGGCGGCTCGGCCGGCAAGCTGTTTGGACGCGAACACATTTACGAGCTTTCCACCGGCGACACGCGGGAGGCCGTGAAGGCGATCGACGTCAACCATCCCGGTTTTGCGAAGTACCTCGCTGACGCGAAAATGAAGGGTCTGGAGTTCGCGGTGTTCCGCAACAGAAAGAACATAGGCGAACAGGAGTTGAAGATGGGCGGAGCGAAGGAGATCCGCATCGTGCCGGTGATCGCGGGTAGCAAGCGCGCCGGTCTGCTGCAAACAATCCTCGGTGTCGCCCTAATCGTCATGAGTCCCTTCACGAATGGTGCAACGTTGGCGCCGGGTATCGCCCTGGCAGCGGGTGGTGTGATCCAAATGCTCAGCCCGCAGGCAACCGGCCTGAAGCAGAGCACCTCCCCCGAAAACGCCCCGTCGTATGCCTTTGGCAGCGCCAAGAACACCACAGCCAGCGGCAACCCGGTCCCGATTTGCATCGGCCATCGTCGGTGGGGTGGAATGATCATCTCGGCGTCGATCTACGCCGAAGACAAGATCTAGTCGACCTGGTGTAAAGTCAGCCCTCCAAACAATGAGGACGAATCATGCACAGGATTTTGCCAGCGGCTGCCGCTATCACGTTGATCGCTGGGTGCTCAAGCACCCCCGTGGATTCTGGCTCGGCAAAGCGAGTGCCAGTCGATCGCATTTACGCTTACCAGACTGAGACGTCCGGTGGTGGGACGCTCGTTGTCAGCCGTGATAATGGATTTTGGGCCTCAGGCGGATGCTTCGTTACCTTGCTCATTGATGGGAAAAGAGCGGCCCGCCTAGATACTGGAGAGGTGGCGAAATTCCACGTCAAGCCGGGTCGACATATCGTCGGCATCGGCGGCGACGAAGACGGTGGCGGCCTGTGCGCAATGCAGATCGGCCAGCCAGTGAAAGAGACGGCGACTGAGGTTGTCGCCGGTGAAGTGCAGAAGTACCGGATATCTGGCACTCAGAACGGAACGGATATACGCCCAAGCTCGATTTAATCAGTAGCGATCAAGCCTCGCTGTCAGCCGCAGATATCGTGAGCGCAGACGGGTCCTCTCCAGCTACAGCTTTAAGAAACTCACGCACAGTCAGGCGCGCCAAGGCAAATTCTCCTTTGGCTTGGCCGTCGACCAATGAACGGCACGCAGCCCTCGTCGCAAGATAAAAAACGAAGCGGCCGTGATTTAAAAAAACGTGTGCTCGAGATTGCTTCCACTTATCCAGCATCGTCCCACGCATGAACCACTCCATCCGGTAAAAGTCACGCCCCCCGACCTCTACCCGATTGTCCTCACTGAAGTTGAGGCACGATGCAAAATTGAATGAAAGGGCTGAAGTCCTGCCCATATTCAGAAGCCAAAACATTCGATTTTCTTTGGAGTAAAACTCCTCCCTGGCTGACCGCTCCTCTTCCGAGATTGAAGAGTGTTGTAGCTCTAAGACTACCCCTGCCCCTTCTGGCCGCGGACACAAAACATCAGCTCTATGGATTTCCTTTGTCTCTGGATCTCTCATGAACACTTCACAATAGTGAGGGCTGAAGAAACCTTTCCATCCCAGATGCCATTCACCTTCGGGCTCGCTCCACGGATCGCAATCGCCGCTGTCATGACGCCAATGCGCAGCCTTGAATTGCGGGATGACGGCCCTAAGCGTGCCGCCACAGCCGGCGCAGGTGGTTTGCTCTCCTTTCGCCTGGGGAGGCCTCTTTTCACCTTCTATCATCGCTGAAATCATTCCGCACTCCATGATGGCAAGTAGCGACCATGCTATGCCTCCTCCGACGCCATCTCAATGTGCTCTTTTCTGGTATGCCTGAGCTGATACGCGCAAATTCGTCTTTATTTGCGCATTTTTCTTGATAAGTGACACTCATAGTGCAACAGTATTAGTAGAACACCTTAACTGATACGGACAGCACATCATGTTCATCCGCGCATACCTCCGAGCATCAACCGAAGAGCAGGACGCCGGCCGCGCCCGGGCATCGCTCGAGCAATTCGCCACCGACCACAACAAGGTGATCGCGAGCGTGTACCTGGAGAACGCCAGCGGCGCGTCGGCAGATCGGCCTGAGCTGATGCGCCTGCTCAAAGATGCGCGCAAGGGTGACGTCCTGCTGGTGGAGTCGATAGACCGCCTCTCCCGCCTTCCTGTGGAGGATTGGCAGAAGCTCAAGGCTGCGATCGACTCCAAGGGCTTGCGCATCGTCGCGCTCGATCTGCCGACCAGTCATCAAGGAATGCAGGACACCAAAGGCGACGAGTTCACCGGCCGGATGTTGGGCGCCATCAACTCGATGCTGGTGGAAATGATGGCAGCGATAGCGCGAAAGGATTACGAGCAGCGCCGTGAGCGTCAGGCCCAGGGTATCGAGAAGGCTAAAGCTGCCGGCAAGTACCAGGGCCGGCCAGTCGATGAGGATCTGCATAAGCGTGTCACGGAACTGCTCGGCGCCGGCCTGGGCATTCGCGCAACCGCTCGGCACGCCAACTGCTCGACCACCACAGTTTTGAGAATCAGAGACCACGTCGCCCTGACCTTAAAAAAGTAATTGAAAGCCCATAGTTGAGTGTTCGTGCATTTGCCTTGGCGAGCGGTGGAAAGTACGCATATTCTCAAAGCGCCACTCGGCGCTTGCTGCCGAGCCAAATTTCCAACCTTGCGGACTAAAGAATGGAAGCTAATTGGGTTTTCGGAATCGGTACCATCATAGCCACACTGCTTGGGCCGATCCTAGCGGTTCAAGCGCAGAAATATCTCGAGCGCGTGAATGAGTCCAGAAACCAGAAAGCCTGGATATTTAGCACTTTGATGGCTACTCGAGCCGCTAGGCTTTCGCCGGATCACGTTCGAGCATTGAACATGATTGATCTCGCGTTTAACGGAGGCCGCTCAAACCGCCGGAAGGCCTCAGAAACAGAAGTTTTGGACACTTGGCGTGATTACCTCGAGCACCTCACTCTGACGATAAATGAGGCCAACGCGGAAAGGTGGGTCGAGAAACAGCAGGAGCTTTTGGTTTTAATGTTAAGCGCGATGGCTACAGATCTGAATCTCCGGTATGACCGTGTTCTTTTGCGAAACGGCGCTTACATTCCCAAGGGACACACAGATCTTGAGCTCGACCAGCAAAAGCTGAGGCACTACGCAATTGAAGTCCTATCCGGAAACCAACCGGTTAACATGAATGTTACCGGCTTCCCTTTCAGCGAGGACATGACAAATTCGCAGTTGAAACTACAGGAAGGCCTTGCCGCAGTTTTGGCTGGCCAAGGTCACCTGAAAGTTCGGATAGAGCCCGGCAGCACAGCGCAGACTGACGAAAAGCCTCCCGCCTAACACCGGTCGAGTAAGTCGGTCGCGCATAAAAAAGCCCCATCAGATGATAATGAGTGGGGCTTTTTTTGGCCTGGTGCTGCCACCCTGCTGTCATGAAGAAAACTAACTGTCAGGAGAATGGCTTCAAAGGCCCGTTTTATATGGTGTCCCAGGGCAGGTTCGAACTGCCAACCTTCCCCTTAGGAGGGGGATGCTCTATCCAATTGAGCTACTGAGACACACGTGCCTGCGAAGAAACGCATGGCGATGGACGGCGAGCATGTTAACGACCACGCCAGCCTTTGTCATGTCGTCCTTTTGCTTTTTAAGTGTAGGCATACGCCGTCTATATAGCAGGAAGCCTTTCACTGCGGCCCAGACCTACTCCAGATATTTCCAACGCCCCTCGAAAATCAGATCCGCACCAAGCAATGCAGGGCTCGCAAACCACACAGCAAATCCCGTCAGCGCACCAAAAACCGGCTGCCATCCATCCTAAATAGCTCTCAACAGCATCCTCCCCCTAGTAAATCGGCCATTTGCCACTATCCTATAAAGGTAAGGAACAGTGATCGAATTCGGACGCAACGCCCTCAAGAGTCTTGGACGCTACTGAGGGGCAGAGACGCGATCAGCGATACGGACCAGGCAACTTTCCAACCAGTCCGCATTTCTGACAATTGGTGCTGGCAGAACGCCTTTATCCAGTTCAATATTTGTCACAGAATTGGCGCCAATGATCTGGCTACTTTGAGGCATGATGCTCGCCTCTCTCAATTCAGGTTGAACATTTGGCTGCAACGCTTGTCCTAACTGACATCCTGCGGCCAATCCCGAGAACCGCTCCCCTGAACTAACCGGTTAAATATATGCGCCCATTGAAACAGGCAATTTATTCCAGCCGTACGGCTGACAAGTTCGTCGTACGTCTGCCAGACGGAATGCGTGAACGCATTGCCGAGGTGGCTCGCAATCATCATCGCAGCATGAACTCCGAAATCATCGCACGCCTTGAGCAGAGCCTGATTCAGGAAGGTGCGCTGGGCGAAGAGCTGAGCATGCGCCTGGACAGCCCAGAGCTTTCGTTGCACGAACGTGAACTGCTGCAACGCTTCCGCCAACTTTCCCATCGCCAGCAAAACGCACTCGTTTCGCTGATCGCTCATGACGCTGAAATGGCCGCAGACGCCTCCTGAGTCAGACTGACAATCCAAGCCAGCTTAAACGCTGGCTTTTTTTTGCCTGAATTTCAGGCAAAAAAAAACCCGCCAATTGGCGGGTTTTTTTATCAGAAAAACTACAGCAGGAAGATCGTTGCCAACCCCAGGAAAATGAAGAAGCCCCCACTGTCAGTCATGGCAGTAATCATGACGCTGGCTCCCATCGCAGGGTCGCGCCCAAGGCGCGCCAGTGTCATCGGAATCAAAACCCCCATCAACGCTGCGAGCAGCAAGTTAAGCGTCATGGCGGCCGTCATTACCACGCCCAGGGACCAACTCCCATAAAGCAGATACGCGACAACACCAATAACCCCTCCCCAGATCACACCGTTAATCAGTGCAACCGCCAATTCCTTGCGCATAAGCCGCGAGGTATTACCTGTGCTCACCTGGTCCAACGCCATGGCGCGAACAATCATGGTGATGGTCTGGTTACCAGAGTTACCACCGATACCCGCCACGATGGGCATCAATGCTGCCAACGCCACTAGCTTCTCGATGGAGCCTTCGAACAGGCCAATCACTCGAGAGGCCACGAAAGCGGTGATCAGGTTCACGGCCAGCCAGGCCCAACGGTTGCGCAGCGACTTCCAGACTGACGCGAAAATATCTTCCTCTTCACGCAGACCCGCCATGTTGAGAACTTCGCTTTCGCTCTCTTCACGAATCAGGTCGACCATTTCATCGATGGTCAGTCGACCAATCAGCTTGCCGTTTTTGTCGACGACGGGCGCCGAAATCAAGTCGTAACGCTCGAACGCCTGCGCAGCGTCGTAGGCATCTTCATCCGGATGAAAGCTCACCGGATCGCTGGCCATGACTTCAGAAACCTGCTTTTCCGGATCGTTGACCAGCAAGCGCTTGATTGGCAGCACGCCTTTGAGGACGCCGTCATAATCAACAACGAATAGCTTGTCCGTGTGACCCGGCAATTCTTTGAGGCGACGCAGGTAGCGCAACACCACCTCGAGACTGACATCCTCACGGATCGTCACCATCTCGAAGTCCATCAGCGCACCGACCTGCTCCTCATCATAGGAAAGGGCTGAACGCACACGCTCGCGCTGCTGGTTATCCAGGGTCTCCATCAGCTCATGGACGACATCTCGCGGCAGCTCGGAAGCCAGGTCAGCAAGTTCGTCGGCATCCATGTCCTTGGCCGCAGCCAGGAGCTCATGATCGTCCATATCGGCGATCAGGGTTTCACGAACGGAATCGGATACTTCGAGAAGAATGTCGCCGTCGCGATCGGCTTTTACCAACTGCCAAAGCGTCAGACGATCGTCCAGCGGCAGAGCTTCAAGGATGTAGGCGACGTCGGCGGAGTGCAGATCATCGAGCTTGCGTTGCAACTCGACGAGGTTCTGCCGGTGGACCAGGTTCTCGACCCGGTCATGATGCGGACCTTCCTGGCGATGGGTCAGGTCTTCAACCACTCGCTGACGCTGCAACAGCTCAACTACTTGAGCCAGGCGGTCCTGCAAGCTTTCTTGTGTTTTCTTTACTTCAACTTCAGACATAGGCGAACTCCACTCCCAGCAGCGGGGCACGCCGGAAGGATCAATCAGTCAATTCATGATTGGAAAAACGGGGTTTTGAGTAACTACTGGGTAAGTCCATGGAGGTATTCCACAAGCCCCGGCGGGGCTGACGGGCGCAATGATACACCGCTTGGCGGTTTGAAATGTTAAAAAATCGCGGCTGAAACAAGCGCTTGCAAGACAAACTTGAGCACTGTCCTGATCCTTCAAAGTACGACGACGCATCCTGAAAAGAAAACACACGACCCGAGCAAAAGGTGACGACTACGCTAAAAAGAAATCGTCATGGAGGACGCTTGATGTCAGCTTACGTACGCTATTTGTTACTGATCGCCCTGCTCTGCAAAACGGCGACGGCAGCCGCCACCACCATCCACAGATGCGAAGCAACCAACGGGCGCATCACCTTCACAACCCTCAGCTGTACAGCTGATGAGAGCCTTTCGATACACGAAGTCCGTACGTATTCGCCAGGTACCGAACCACTCGCCCTCATGCCCGGGCCCGAGTCTCGCGCCTCATCCGGTTCAAAAAGCAAAGGAAGCAACCCAACCATTGTCGGAAAGAGCGAAGACGGCTGCGGGAATCTGATCAGCGCCAGAGAACGGCGTGAAGCGATCATCAATCAGCGAGTAGTCGCCGGCATGAGCCAGCAGGATGTCGAAAGTGCGCTAGGCAAGCCAGACACGATCAGTATTCGCAATTCGAGTACGAGCTATCGCTACGAAAGCAAGCGAGGACGCCGCGCACAAATCGAATTCGATGAAAGAGGATGCACGAAAGGAAAAGCCAAATCCCAGACGGCAAAAAGCCCGCATTAAATGCGGGCTTTCTGTTGTATGGTGCACTCGACAGGATTCGAACCTGTGACCGCTCGGTTCGTAGCCGAGTACTCTATCCAGCTGAGCTACGAGTGCATTTGTGTTTTTATACCAGGTCACAACTGGTTGAAGCCAAGTTATTCGCATCACTGCAAACAACTCTTAAATGGTGCACTCGACAGGATTCGAACCTGTGACCGCTCGGTTCGTAGCCGAGTACTCTATCCAGCTGAGCTACGAGTGCATTTGTTGCCGCGCATTATAGGCCGTCTAATCTCTATGTCAAACACTTTTTCTAGTAATTTCAACAACTTACCGAAGAAGCCAGATTACAACGTACTAAGCAAATAATGGCGGAGAACGGGGGATTCGAACCCCCGACACCCTTGTGAGGTGTACTCCCTTAGCAGGGGAGCGCCTTCGGCCACTCGGCCAGCTCTCCGCAACACGGGGCGTATATTAACCAGCTTCTTCCCCGTTTGCAAACATAAAAAACGATAAAAATTAATGGCTTGGTTCTTCGTCCTTCTCTTTCTTGATGCGCAGGTAGATTTCCTCTCGGTGGACAGCTACCTCTTTCGGGGCGTTGACCCCAATACGCACTTGATTTCCTTTGACGCCGAGCACGGTTACGGTGATTTCGCCATCACCAATAATCAGGCTTTCTGCGCACCGACGAGTCAGAATCAGCATACCTTTCTCCTCACGCCTTACATTTCAGGGACAACAGTCTGCAAAAAAAAGGCACTCGACCTACAGCCAAACCGGCCGAAGTCCTACATGCCTGAGTATTGACTAGCGCGAGCAAAAGAACAGCCTGAGGGTCGCGCCTTTCAAAAAAACAAAGGGCGCGGTCAGACCGCGCCCTTTGGCAAACGCATCACTCGCCCTGGCGGGCCGGTGCGTCCAGTTCGAAAGCTGTGTGCAGGGCGCGCACAGCCAGTTCCAGGTATTTCTCTTCGATCACTACGGAGACTTTGATTTCCGAAGTCGAGATCATCTGGATGTTGATGCTTTCCTTGGCCAGGGATTCGAACATACGGCTGGCTACGCCTGCGTGAGAGCGCATGCCAACGCCGACGATCGATACCTTGGCGATCTTGGTGTCGCCGACAACTTCACGGGCACCCAGCTCGCCCGCGGTTTTTTCCAGCACGGCTTGCGCCGCCTGATAGTCGTTGCGGTGCACGGTGAAGGTGAAGTCGGTGGTGTTATCGTGCGCAACGTTCTGCACGATCATGTCGACTTCGATGTTCGCGGCACTGATCGGGCCGAGAATCTTGAAGGCAACGCCCGGGATGTCTGGCACGCCACGGATGGTCAGCTTGGCTTCATCGCGGTTGAAAGCGATACCGGAAATGATCGGCTGTTCCATGGTTTCCTCTTCATCAATAGTAATGAGGGTGCCCGGACCCTCCTTGAAGCTGTGCAATACGCGCAGCGGGACGTTGTACTTGCCGGCAAACTCGACCGCTCGGATCTGCAACACCTTGGAACCGAGGCTGGCCATTTCCAGCATCTCTTCGAAGGTAATCTTCTCCAGGCGCTGGGCCACTGACACCACACGCGGGTCAGTGGTGTAAACACCGTCGACGTCGGTGTAGATCTGGCATTCATCAGCCTTCAGGGCTGCTGCCAGCGCCACACCGGTGGTGTCGGAGCCGCCACGACCGAGGGTGGTGATGTTGCCGTGCTCGTCAACGCCCTGGAAACCGGCGACAACCACCACGCGACCGGCCTTCAGGTCACCGCGAATCTTCTGGTCATCAATCTGCAAGATACGCGCTTTATTGTGCGCGCTATCGGTCAGAATTCGAACCTGGTTACCGGTATAGGACACCGCTGGCACGCCGCGCTTCATCAACGCCATGGCCAACAGTGCAATCGTCACCTGCTCACCGGTGGAAACGATCACATCCAGTTCACGGGGAACCGGTTGATCTTCGCCACTGATTTGCTTGGCCAGATCGATCAGACGGTTGGTTTCGCCGCTCATTGCAGACAGCACAACCACCAGGTCATCGCCGGCATCGCGGAATTTCTTAACCTTGTCGGCGACCTGCTCGATTCTCTCGACAGTGCCGACCGAGGTGCCTCCAAATTTCTGTACGATCAAAGCCATTTCAAAGCCGCCTCTGCCCATGAAGGGCGCCCAAATAATCACTCAAACAGCGTTCCGGCCCGCCACTAGACTGCGGGCCGGAGGCACTGCCTTATAAACCCTGCTCTACAAACGGAACGGCCAGAGCCAGTGCTGCATCCAGTGCGCCGGCGTCGGTACCGCCGCCTTGCGCCATGTCTGGACGACCACCGCCCTTCCCGCCCACTGCCGCAGCGGCTTGCTTCATCAAATCACCGGCTTTGAGTTGGCCAGTCAGGTCTTTGGTTACGCCTGCAACCAGAACGACCTTTTCCTCATGGACACTGCCGAGCAGGATCACTGCGCGGCCGAGTTTGTTTTTCAGTTGATCGACCAGCGCCAGCAGCGCTTTGCCGTCCTGACCGTCCAGACGCACGGCCAGCACTTTCACATCCTTGACGTCCAGCGCTTGAGACGACAGATCGTCGCCCGCCGCACTGGCAGCCTTGGCTTGCAACTGCTCGAGTTGCTTCTCCAACAGACGGTTGCGCTCCAGCACAGCCGACAGCTTGTCGATCAGGTTGTCGCGGCTGCCCTTGACCAGGGTGGCCGCTTCCTTGAGTTGTTCTTCAGCTGCGTTCAAGTAAGCCAGTGCCGCAGCGCCGGTGACGGCTTCAATACGACGCACACCCGAAGCCACACCGCCTTCGCTGATGATTTTCAGCAGGCCGATGTCGCCGGTACGGTTGGCGTGGATACCGCCGCACAGCTCGACGGAGAAGTCGCCACCCATGCTCAGCACGCGCACGTTGTCGCCGTACTTCTCGCCGAACAGCGCCATGGCACCTTTTTGCTTGGCGGTTTCGATGTCGGTTTCTTCGGTTTCAACGGCAGAGTTCTTGCGAATCTCGGCGTTGACGATGTCTTCCAGTGCCTTGATCTGCTCAGGCTTGATCGCTTCGAAGTGGCTGAAGTCGAAACGCAGGCGCTGACTGTCGACCAACGAACCTTTCTGCTGAACGTGCTCGCCCAGCACTTTGCGCAATGCAGCGTGCAGCAAGTGGGTGGCCGAGTGGTTCAGCGAAGTGGCGTGACGCACGTCAGCCTCGACGTGGGTTTCCACTGGAGCGCCAACGATCAGGCTGCCCGAGGCCAGCACGCCGTGGTGCAGGAACGCGCCGCCGGTCTTGGTGGTGTCACGCACGTCAAAACGGGCATTGCCAGCCTGCAGGTAACCGCAATCACCGACCTGACCGCCGGATTCGGCGTAGAACGGCGTCTTGTCGAGAACGATCACGCCCTCATCGCCTTCGCTCAGTACGTCGACCGATTGGCCGTCTTTGTACAGGGCAACGATTTTTGCCGAACCGCGGGTATCGGTGTAGCCGGTGAACTCGGTGGCCACGTCAACCTTGACCAGGGTGTTGTAGTCCAGGCCGAACGAACTGGCCGAACGCGCACGAACACGCTGGGCTTCCATCTCA
This sequence comes from Pseudomonas azerbaijanoccidentalis, assembly GCF_019145495.1. GTDB lineage: Bacteria > Pseudomonadota > Gammaproteobacteria > Pseudomonadales > Pseudomonadaceae > Aquipseudomonas > Aquipseudomonas azerbaijanoccidentalis. The sequence continues at coordinate 20,840 of NZ_JAHSTU010000007.1, forward strand.
CGTTCGAAACCGACTTCGTCGATGGTCAGCTCGCGCTCGCGGGCGATGTCGGCGGTCAGGTCCATCGGGAAACCGTAAGTGTCGTAGAGCTTGAACACCACGTCGCCCGGCACCACGGTACCTTTGAGTTCGGCCAGGTCCTGCTCCAGAATTTTCAGGCCGTGCTCCAAAGTCTTGGAAAACTGTTCTTCTTCGGCCTTGAGTACGCGCTCGATGTTGCTCTGTTGCTTTTTCAGTTCCGGGAACGCTTCGCCCATCTCGGCAACCAGTGCAGCAACGATCTTGTAGAAGAAGCTACCGGTGGCGCCCAGCTTGTTACCGTGGCGGCAAGCACGACGAATGATCCGGCGCAGCACGTAGCCCCGGCCTTCATTGGACGGCAGAACACCGTCAGCGATGAGGAAACCGCACGAACGGATATGGTCGGAAACAACTTTCAGCGAAGACTGATCGCCATTTTCACAACCGATCGCCGCGGCAGACGCGCTCAACAGGTTCTTGAACAGGTCGATTTCGTAGTTGGAGTTGACGTGCTGCATCACCGCACTGATCCGCTCCAGGCCCATGCCGGTATCGACCGATGGCGCTGGCAACGGATGCAACACGCCATCGGCGGTGCGGTTGAACTGCATGAATACGTTGTTCCAGATCTCGATGTAGCGGTCGCCGTCTTCTTCAGGCGAGCCCGGTGGACCGCCCCAGATGTGGTCGCCGTGATCGTAGAAAATCTCGGTGCATGGGCCACACGGGCCGGTATCGCCCATGGTCCAGAAGTTGTCGGACGCGTATGGCGCGCCCTTGTTGTCGCCGATGCGGATCATGCGCTCGACCGGCACGCCGATTTCTTTGGTCCAGATGTCATACGCTTCATCGTCCGAGGCGTAGACGGTGACCCAGAGTTTTTCCTTCGGCAGTTTCAGAACGCCGGTCAGGAAGGTCCAGGCGAAGGTAATCGCATCGTGCTTGAAATAGTCACCGAAGCTGAAGTTACCGAGCATTTCGAAGAATGTGTGGTGACGAGCGGTATAACCGACGTTTTCCAGGTCACTGTTCTTACCACCGGCACGCACGCATTTCTGGCTGCTGGTGGCGCGGGTGTATGCACGCTTTTCCTGGCCCAGGAAGCAGTCCTTGAACTGGTTCATCCCCGCGTTAGTGAACAGCAGGGTTGGGTCGTTGCCCGGAATCAAAGAGCTGGAGGCTACACGGGTGTGGCCTTGCTCTTCGAAGAAGCGAAGGAAGGCTTCACGGATTTCTGCGCTTTTCATTAGGTTCTTCCACGGAGGCTGCGGCCAAAGGCCTGTTCGAAACGTCAACAGACGAAGCGACGGCAAAGGGCCGCATTATATCGGCCCTGCGCGCGGGGTACAGCGTGTTTATACGATAGAAACGGTCAATTGGACGGCTAACGCTATCACTTGCGCGAAAAGTCGACGAATGTCGCGACGACCTGCTCGATTTGCGCCCGGCTGACGTCCATGTGCGTCACCAGGCGCAGACGAGCGGCGGCACTGAGCTTGATGCCTCGTTCGGCAGCGAACGACTTGATCGCCTCGGCCTTGTCGCCCATTGAGACGTAAACCATGTTGGTCTGTACCGGCTCGACTTCGTAGCCCGCCTCACGCAAGCCTTCAGCCAGCAACTGTGCATTGGCGTGGTCGTCGGCCAGGCGCTGAACGTTGTGATCCAGTGCATAAAGGCCTGCCGCCGCGAGAATCCCGGCTTGGCGCATCCCGCCGCCGACCATCTTGCGCAAGCGCCGGGCCTTGGCGATCAACTCAGCCGAGCCGCACAACACCGAACCCACTGGCGCGCCCAGGCCTTTGGACAGGCACACCGAGACGGAATCGAAATGCTGAGCAATTTCCCGCGCATCAACGCCTAGCTTGACCGCTGCGTTGTAGAGCCGTGCGCCATCCAGGTGCAACTGCAACCCGTGCTCACGGGTGAAACTACGCGCCCGGGCCAGGTATTCCAGTGGCAGAACCTTGCCTTGCATGGTGTTTTCCAGCGCCAGCAGACGAGTGCGGGCGAAATGGAAGTCGTCCGGTTTGATCGCGGCGGCGACCTGCGCCAGGTCCAGCGAACCATCGGCCTGCACTTCCAGCGGCTGCGGCTGGATCGAACCGAGCACTGCCGCCCCGCCACCTTCGTACTTATAGGTGTGGGCCTGCTGCCCGACGATGTATTCGTCGCCGCGTTCGCAATGGGCCATCAAGCCCAGCAGATTGCTCATGGTGCCGGTCGGCACAAACAGGGCGGCGGCGAAACCTAGGCGTTTGGCCAGTTCGGTTTCCAGGCGGTTGACCGTCGGATCTTCACCATAAACGTCATCCCCGGTGGTGGCGGTGGTCATCGCGTCGAGCATGCCGGCGGTAGGTTGGGTGACGGTGTCGCTGCGAAGATCGATAACGCTCATGAATCTGGCCTCGGTAAGCAGGGGAAATCCCTTTCAGAAAGAATTACTGCGGTCATGCCGGTGAATATTCAACCCTTGCGCACGGATAATGCCCATTAATACAGCGAAATACTCGATGACAATCATCTGAAAGCATCGATGCACGCGTAGGAAATATGTGATAAAAACGCTGCGCCGCCAAACATTCTGGCGGCAAAAACGTTCTCAGGGCGGGGTGCAACTCCCCACCGGCGGTAATTGCGCGCAATGCGCATAGCCCGCGAGCGCTTGGCGGCGACACTGTTTCGGCGGTGATTGGCGGCAAGGTCAGCAGACCCGGTGTGATCCCGGGGCCGACGGTCATAGTCCGGATGAAGAGAGAACGGGATTGGCGCCAAAGGGCCGTCCGCAGGCATTCGTGCCGGCGTGCATACCCTTAAATCCCATTCGATTCATATGCCCTGTTTTTTACACAAACAGGAGTCAGAACATGCAACCCACCGCAATCGACAGCAAAAGCAAAAACCATCAGGGCGAGCGCGTTGCGTTCATCCAGGCCTGCTGGCACAAGGATATCGTTGATCAGAGCCGTAAAGGCTTTCTCGCCGAGATGATTGCCCAGGGTTACCAAGAGTCCGACATCGATTTCTTCGAAGTGGGCGGCGCCTTTGAAATGCCCCTGCACGCCAAGTTGCTGGCCAAGACTGGTCGTTATTCAGGCATCGTCGCAGCAGCCCTCGTGGTGGATGGCGGCATCTACCGTCACGATTTCGTCGCCCAATCGGTTGTCAGCGGCCTGATGCAGGTTCAGCTGGAAACCGAAGTGCCGGTGTTCTCGGTGTCCCTGACCCCGCACCACTTCCATGCCGGCGAAGAACTGCATCACAAGTTCTTCTTCGATCACTTCGTGCACAAAGGCCAGGAAGCGGCGAAGACGTGTGCGGATACGCTGATGAAGATCCGCTCGCTACGTCGCACCGAGCCGCGTGCGGTAGCCGTCTAAGCCCGCAAAACCCTGTAGGAGCTGACGAGTGCAACGAGGCTGCGATCTTTTGATCTGCAAGAATCAAGATCAAAAGATCGCAGCCTTCGGCAGCTCCTACAGGGACTGTGTCAGGCCAGGTTTTCGTCGGTGGTCGGCACGATCAGGATGCCGGCGCGCAGGCCGTTCTTCACCTTGGGGTTCGGGAAGATGATCCGGGCGCCCTCTTCTTCGATGATCCAGCGGGTATTGGCGATGTCTTCCGCCAACAAATAGCCCACCTCCAACTCCGAAAAGTTCTCGATATCCACTGGCAGGTTCAGGCGGAAGCTGTCGCTGTGCTTGATGATCTCCCGCGCCACGCTGAACAGCTGCAAACCATCCAGTGATGCTTCGGTGATTTCCGGCTCGGTGCCACTAATGATCTGTTTGAGACGCGTCTCCAGCAGCGAAACGTTGACCCCGTCGTTCTGCCCGAATGGCCGCGCCTTGCCCAACTCCAGCGTGAAGGCCTCAGCGCCGAGCTTGTCGTAGGTGTAAGAACTGAACACGATGGATGGTTTGTTCTGCAGCAGCACCGCTTCCATGCCCGATGCGCGCAAGCGAGCGAGTTCCTGACGCGAGTGCTGGCGATCTTCCTTCCACGGGTACAAGGCGAACTGCTCGATTTTCGAACCACGAATCGCGGTGTGCAGGTCGTAGTGCAGGCGCTGGCGATCCGGCAGGCTGAAGAAACTCGCTGCCAGCCGCTCAAGCTCACAAGCGCGCAGGGCTTCGGAGCCGCTGCTTTGTTCGTGACGGCCATTGAACAGCCGGTTGACGTCCTGCTCGACGAAACGCTCGCCTTTGCGAATCGCCTCGGGGTTGCCGAACAGGAACAGAATACGTGCGCGCGGTTTCAGGTCGCCGCGGGCGATGTCATGCAACAGGCGATCAAGCAGCTCGATCGGCGCCGTTTCATTGCCGTGGATCCCCGCCGACAGCAGCAGGTCCAGGCCATTGTCGCGAGCTTCAGGTGGCCGGACTTCCAGCGCACCTTCGCTCAACCAGCGCATCCGCACGCCTTCGACAGTCAGTTGAGTCTTCTCCGCCGGTTCGCGGCCGGCGAGGGTCAGTTCAAGCAGTTTGCCGAGGGCGAGCATAGAGCGGTTTCCTTAGTGGTCGTGATTGCAATCCGGGCCGTGGACGTGGTCCTCGTCGTCGCCGACTTCAGCCGGTTCCATCTCCAGTTGCAGACTTACCAGATTAGTCGCCAATGGGCGCAACAGCAGGTTGGCGTATTCGGCATCACCTTCTTCGACGTCCACGCCGATCAGCAATTGGCCACGGCCGTCCTGCTGGATCCACAGCTCTTTGCCTTGCCACAGGACCGCAACACGGGTGCAGGAAGTCTCCAGTTGCGTGCCGTCGGTGTCTTCAAGGATCAGCTGCAGGGAATCACTCATTTTTTACGCTCTCGTTTGAGATGAAGCGACGCACTGCCATGGGAGACCGCGCGCCGTCGATCAATTGATCTGGAATGGATAAACCGCGCCCAGTTTAAGGATTTGCGTCAGTTCATCCAGTGCCGTCCGGCACTCAAGCAGCAATTGCGGGTCCGCCAGATCGTTTTCGGTCATGCGGTCGCGGTAGTGCTTCTCGACCCATTCGGTCAGAGTGCCGTACAACGGTGCCGTCATGATAACCCCTGGGTTGACCGCCGCCAGTTCGGTTTCGTTGAGCGCGACGCGCAGTCGCAGGCAAGCCGGGCCACCACCGTTCTGCATGCTCTGCTTGAGATCGAAGACTTTCACTTCGCGGATCAGGCCGCCGGAGCTGGTCAAACCTTGCAGGTAGTTCCAGACGCGTTCGTTGCCACGGCATTCTTCCGGCACGATCAATAGCATCGAGCCGTCAGGACGCGACAGCAATTGGCTGTTGAACAGGTAGGAACGAACGGCGTCTTCCACGGTTACCGCGGAACGCGGAACGCACACGGACTGAAATTTCCCACCGACCTTGGCGAGTTTGCTCTGCAATTCAGCGAGCATTTTCTCGGTCTCGAGGAACGCGTCCTCGTGATAGAACAGCACTTCACCGTTGCCGACTGCGATCACGTCATTGTGAAAAACGCCCTGGTCGATCACCGAAGGGTTCTGCTGGGCGTAGACCACGCCGTCATCGCTCAAGCCGTGCAAACGGGCCACGGCCTGGGACGCTTCGAGGGTCTGGCGCGCCGGGTATTTTTGCGGCGCCGGGTAGCGGGTGTCGAACGCGCTGCGGCCGAACACGAAAAATTCAACGCCGGCGTCGCCGTACTCACGGCAGAAACGCGTGTGGTTGGCCGCGCCTTCGTCGCCGAACTGTGCCACGGCCGGCAATGCGGCGTGGTGAGCGAAGTGTTGCTGATCGGCGAACATCGCCCCCAGCACACGGCTGGTGGTCGGGTGCTCGATGCTGCGGTGGTATTTGCAGTTGAGGTTGGCGGCGGTGAAATGCACGCGGCCGTCAGCGGTGTCGGCGCTCGGGCTTACGGTGGCGGCGTTGGCTACCCACATGCTCGACGCCGAGCAACTGGCGACCAGCAGCGGCATAGCTTCTTTGGCGGCGCGTTCGATCACTTGAGCGTCGGTGCCGGCAAAGCCCAGGCGACGCAGTGCAGCCACATCCGGGCGCTCTTGCGGTGCCAGTACGCCCTGCTGGAAACCCATTTCCATCAGCGCTTTCATCTTCGCCAGGCCTTGCAGCGCAGCTTCCTTGGGGTTGGAAGACTGCTGGCTGTTGCTCTGGGACGCGACGTTGCCGTAGGACAGGCCGCCGTAGTTATGGGTCGGCCCCACTAGACCGTCAAAATTGACTTCATAGGATTTCATCAGCGAGGCTCCACGAGAATTCTGTTGTTATAGGCTTCAGTAACTGGATTTGAGACCGGGGTGCGGCCATCGCCAGCAGGCTGGCTCCCACAGTGGATTGCGTCGTACACATAATGTGTGAACACCGCCGAACCTGTGGGAGCCAGCCTGCTGGCGATGGGCGTCACGCCATCTTCACGCCAGGCGTGAGGGTCGCAGGCAATACCAGGCTCGGCGTTTCCAGCGAGGCCACCGGGTACGCGCAATAGTCCGCCGCGTAGTAGGCGCTGGCGCGGTGGTTGCCCGAGGCGCCGACGCCGCCGAATGGCGCGCTGCTCGCGGCGCCGGTCAGTTGCTTGTTCCAGTTGACGATACCGGCGCGGCTTTCCAGCCAGAACTGCTGGTAACGCGCTTCGGAATCCGACAGCAGGCCAGCAGCCAGACCGTACGCGGTGTCATTGGCTTCAGCGATGGCCGCTTCAAAATCAGCGTAGCGGATCACTTGCAGCAGCGGGCCGAACAGTTCTTCGTCAGGACGATCGGCCACGGCGGTCACGTCCAGAATGCCCGGCGTCAGCAACGCCGATTGAGCCTGTGGCTGAGTCATTTCCAGCAGTGCCACGGCGCCATTGCCCAGCAGATGTTCCTGCGCATCCATCAACGCTTTCGCAGCGCCAAGGGAAACCACCGAGCCCATGAACGGCGCCGGTTGCTGATCAAAGGCACCGACCTCGATTGTCGCGCTGACCGCCACCAGCCGCGCCAGCAACGAGTCGCCCCACGCGCCTTGCGGCACCAGCAAGCGGCGAGCGCAGGTGCAACGCTGACCGGCCGAAATGAAGGCCGACTGAATAATGGTGTACACCGCAGCATCGAGGTCAGCGACCTGATCGACCACCAGTGGGTTGTTGCCACCCATTTCCAGCGCGAGGATTTTGTCCGGACGACCGGCGAATTGTTGGTGCAGGTGATTGCCGGTGCGGCTGGAGCCGGTGAAAAACAGACCGTCGATGCCCGGGTTCGCCGCCAGCGCGATACCGGTTTCGCGAGCACCTTGCAGCAGGTTCAATACGCCCGCTGGCAGACCGGCTTCGATCCAGCACTTGACGGTCAGCTCAGCCACTTTCGGCGTCAGCTCGCTTGGCTTGAACAGCACACTGTTACCGGCCAGCAGTGCCGGCACGATGTGGCCGTTGGGCAGGTGGCCCGGGAAATTGTAAGGACCGAAGACAGCGACCACACCGTGTGGCTTGTGGCGCAACACGGCGGTGGCGTCGCCCAACGGGCCACTCTTTTCGCCGGTACGCTCACGGTAGCTCTGCACCGAGATTGCGATCTTGTTGACCATGCTGGTGACTTCGGTCGCAGCTTCCCACAGGGGTTTACCGGTTTCTTCGCCGATGGTGCGAGCCAGTTCGTCTGCATTGTTTTTCAGGGCGCCAGCAAAGGCTTCCAGCACGGCGATACGCTCTTCCAGCGTGCGGCGTGCCCAATCCGGGAATGCCTGACGCGCGGCTTGCACGGCCGATTCAACTTGATCGACGGTGGCGCCAGTGCCGGACCACAGCACTTGCTGGGTCACCGGGTTCAGCGACTCAAAAGTTTCACCCTGGCCTGCCAGCCATTCACCTGCAATGTATAGCGACTTCATTATTTCGACTCCCGGGCAGCGGACAACGCCACGGCGCGCACTTGATCGCCTGCGTTGAGTTGAAGACGTTTGGCGGTCTGCGGATCGACCACCAGCGTACCGGCGGCGAGACGTGCAGGAGCGGCCGTGATCCGGCAGTCTTCGCGCTTGCGGTTGTGAATGATGAATGGCGTGGCGTCGTCGCCCGGCGTGCCGACGGCCAGCACCAGTGCCTGGCTGTCACGTACCGCACGAATCTTGCCGGTTTCACACTCGATGGCCGGGCCGGCGTCGAAGATGTCGACGTAGCCCTGATAGCTGAAACCTTCGCTCTTGAGCATCGACAGCGCCGGCTCGGTGTCCGGATGGACCTGGCCGATTACGTTGCGCGCGTCCGGCGACAGGAAGCAGGTGTACAGCGGGAACTTCGGCATCAGCTCGGCGATGAACGCCTTGTTGCCAACGCCGGTCAGGTAATCGGCCTGGCTGAATTCCATCTTGAAGAAGTGTCGACCCAGGCTTTCCCAGAACGGCGAACGCCCGGCCTCATCGGAAACACCGCGCATCTCGGCGATGATCTTGTTACCGAACAGCTGCGGGAATTCGGCGATGAACAGCATCCGCGCCTTGGACAGCATGCGGCCGTTGAGACCGCTGCGGTAATCGGCGTGCAGGAACAGCGAGCACAGCTCAGAGTTACCGGTCAGGTCGTTGGCCAGGAACAGCGTCGGGATCTCGCGGTAGATGTTCAGCTCTTGCGAAGCGCTCACCGTCAAACCGACGCGGAAGTTGTACCAAGGCTCACGCAGGCCAACGGCGCCGGCGATGGCGGAAATGCCCACCACGCGACCGTCGTCATCTTCAAGCACGAACAGGTAGTCCGCATCGCCCCGCCCGGCTTCGCCGCGGAAAGTCTTCTCGGCCCAGCCGACCCGATGGGCCAGACGTTCTTCGTTGGCCGGCAAAGTGGTCAGGCCGGTGCCGGTGCTGCGGGCCAGGTCGATCAGAGCGGGTAAATCGCTGCTGCGTACGGGACGAACGATCATGCTATCTCCTCAAACGGGCCGCTTGCGCCACCCGTGAAACTTCGCTGCTGTCTAAACAAGCAATCAGGCCAGGCAGGCGTTAAACCGCAACCAGGCGCACGCTGGCACCTTCACCGACGCCCAGGGCTTCGGCGGCTTCCAGATCCAGGGTGACGGGCTTGCCCGGCGCGTAATCGAGCTCGAGCAAGACTGCGCGGTAATCCTGCAACTGCGCGTTGGCGACCAGGTACTGACGGCCGACGCCTTTGACCGGCTCGCCGATTTTCACGGGTACCACACGGCTCTGGGCAATCGAACGGATACCCGATACGCGGGCATGCAGGGTCGGGCCGCCGTCGAAGATGTCGATGTAATGATCGGTCTCGAAGCCTTCGCGCATCAGGATGTCGAAGGTGATCTGCGCACGCGGATGCACCTGGCCCATGGCTTCTTGCGCGGAGTCCGGCAACAGTGGCACGTAGATCGGGTAATGCGGCATCAGTTCGGCGAGGAACGTCCGGCTCTTCAGTCCGCACAGGCGCTCGGCTTCGGCGTAGTTGAGGTCGAAGAAGTTGCGACCGATGGCGTCCCAGAAGGGCGAGTCACCGTTTTCATCGCTGTAACCAACGATCTCGGTCACTACGGAATCGGCAAAACGCTCAGGATGGCTGGCCACGAACAGCAAACGGCCACGGGAGTTGAGTTCCGACCACGGCGAACCCACCAGGTCGCGCTGCACGTAGAAACTGGTCAGCAAGCTGTTGCCGGTCAGGTCGTGGCACTGCGAGAGCACGTGGATCTTGTTGTGGATCTTCAACTCGCGGGAGGCGTGCACGAAGGTTTCGTTGCGGAAGCTGTAGAACGGCTCGGAGTAACCGGCCGAAGCGACGATAGCCGAGCAGCCGACCAGTTTCCCGGTAGCGGAGTCTTCAAGGACGAAGAAGTAGCTCTCTTCACCGTTGAAGCTCACTTCGGCGGCGAACGAAGCTTCGCTCGCGGCGATCTTGTCGCTCAGGCGTTCAACGTCATCCGGCAAGGAAGTGACACCAATCGGGCTGTCCGCAGCCAGACGCTGTACCTCGCCCAGATCAGCCATTTGCGCAGGGCGCATCACCAGCATGGTGTCACTCCTTAATCTCAGAACTCAGTGAAGAAAATCCCGGGCCATCCCTGACACAACTCAGAGTCAACTGTGGGAGCTAGCCTGCTAGCGATATCGTCCTGTCAGGCAACAATGATGTTGACTATCAGGCCCTCATCGCTAGCAGGCTAGCTCCCACATTTTTGATCCAGCCCGGAACAAAAAATTGGGTTCGACGCCTGAAAAGGTCAGGCGTCGAAGGGTCTATCAGGCTTGCGTCAGTTTTGCAGCGGCACGCTCGAAGCGGTCCAGACCGGCATCGATGTCGGCGTCTTCCACCACCAGGCTCGGGGCAAAGCGCACCACGTCCGGGCCGGCTTGCAGGACCATCAGGCCTTCTTGTTCAGCGGCGTTGAAAATGTCCTTGGCCTTGCCTTTCCAGGCATCGCTCAGCACGCAACCGATCAACAGACCCATGCCGCGCACTTTGGTGAACAGGCCGTACTTCTCGCCGATCTGCTCAAGGCGCGCCTTGAACTTGTCGTGCTTGGCATTAACGCCAGCCAGCACTTCAGGGGTGTTGATCACGTCGATCACGGCTTCCGCGACCGCACACGCCAGCGGGTTGCCGCCGTAAGTGGTGCCGTGGGTACCGACGACCAGGTGCTTGGCCAGGTCTTCAGTGGTCAGCATCGCTGCAATCGGGAAGCCGCCGCCCAGGCTCTTGGCGCTGGTCAGGATGTCCGGGATCACGCCGTAATGCTGGTAGGCGAACAGATGGCCGGTACGGCCCATGCCGGTTTGCACTTCGTCGAAGATCAGCAGCGCGTTGTTCGCGGTGCAGAGGTCGCGGGCGCCTTGCAGGTATTCGAGTTCGGCCGGAATCACACCGCTTTCGCCCTGGATCGGCTCCAGCACCACCGCGCAAGTCTTGTCGGAAATGGCGGCTTTCAGCGCGGCCAGATCGTTGTACGGCACGTGGGTGATACCGGTGATTTTCGGACCGAAACCGTCGGAGTACTTCGACTGGCCACCGACGTTGACGGTGAACAGGGTACGGCCGTGGAAGCTGTTGAGCGCGGCGATGATTTCGTACTTCTCGCTGCCGAAACGGTCGAAAGCGACACGACGGGCCAGCTTGAAGGCGGCCTCGTTGGCTTCGGCGCCGGAGTTGCAGAAGAAGGCGCGGTCGGCAAACGTGGCGTCGATCAGCTTATGGGCCAGGCGCAGGGCCGGCTCATTGGTGAACACGTTGGACACGTGCCACAGCTTGTTCGCCTGTTCGGTCAAGGCACCGACCAGCGCGGGGTGCGCGTGGCCCAATACGTTAACGGCAATGCCGCCGGCGAAGTCGATCAGCTCGCGTCCGGACTGGTCCCAAACGCGGGAACCGGCGCCACGCACAGGAATGAATGCGGCAGGCGCATAGTTGGGAACCATTACCTGATCGAAATCGGCGCGTTGTACCGCAGCGTGCTCAACGGACATCGGAGTCTCCTGAAGAGAAAACACTCGCCTGAAACTGGCGAGCTTGGTGAGGATTGTAAGGACAGTTTTCAGCCCGGCCTTGCCGCCAAGCGACAACTTCTTATAGCGCAAACCCCGGATTTTCCCGGGTTTACGGCAATGCGACATATAGGGTCGCAAAGGCGCAGTTTAACTGGCGGCGAGCGTTTACGGCAGGCTTGCCCGGACGTAACACGCGCTGATGGGTCCCGTGCGGTAAATATGTACCGCACATCGTCCACCTTCACGGGTTTTCCTAGGGGCCAATCAAACACCCACGGCCACCCTCACCGCATGAATACCGACCCTACCGCCCTCATTACCTCTGACGCCTTCCGGCCGGATGCCCACTTTGAGCATCTGCAAACCGCCATTCCGCTCTGGCTGCGCCAGTCAGCGCCCGACAGGCGCGAAGCACTGCGCAACGTCACACCCAGGTTGCCCGCGGAAATGAGCAACGCACCGAAGCATCAACAGGCAGAGCTAAACAGGCTGATCGCCCGTCACATTGCCAGCCAGATTCAGGTCGACAAGGCGCTGGCCAATCTGCAAAACCCAGCGGACTTCGCCGAGCCACTGCTCAAAACCGAAATCAAGCGTCGCTTCGGCCTGGATCTGGACGTGCGCGAGACGTTTCTTCGGCTCTACATTCCAACTCACCTGCCCTGGCTGCGTTTGAAGTCGGGGGGCGCGCGCGTCTGGACGGTGTCGCTGCTCGACGCAGCACTGCATAACTTCGAAACGGCTGAAACCGGCAAGGCTGCCTTCGAGCCCGCCTCGACTTACATCAGCACGCCATCCGCCAACGGGCATTTCCGAACCTTGCCGCATGTCGCTGGCCAGATGCCCATTTCAGCTTTTACCGGCCTGTGCCGAGAGCTTGACATAGGCGAGCGCTATAAAGCGTATCTGGAGGACAATCTGGGCATCAGCAACCCGGTGGCCGCAGCGATCCTGCAACCGAAAATTCGCGACAGCGAGAAGTCCGCGCTCACCGCTGCATTGCACATGGCGCAGGCACAGAATCGCCTGAGTAGCGATATTCACATTCTGATTCTCGGTTTGCTCGATAACTTGCCACACCTGCGATTGCGCGGTCAGCTGTGGGGTTGCCATGACCTGACGATCCTGAACGCACGCCTCACCGGGATCCTGCTGTTTGCTCCAGACCTGGAGAGCGCCCGGGAAGTGGTGCGGGTGGTGGCCTATATTCCAGGCGATCCTGAGCATCCGGTGAAGGAGTATTCCTCGACGGCAGCGTTCGCCGAGGACCTGACCCAACGCCTGCGCGCTCCCGCCTACCAACAGTTTTTCAGCCGTTTTATCAACCATGAAGATCGTGGTCGTTTCTTCGCACAGCTGAACAACCTGCTTGCGCCCATCAGCTGGCAGCCTGTGCAACCGGACGACCCGCGCCCGACCTGGAGAGAATCACCCGACCCGCGGGCCAATTTGCGCCTGAGAGCAACGCCCATCCAGGGCGAGCTATGGACACACCTCTATCAGCGCAAGCTCGACAAGATTCTCAACGACGCCCGGGTGATCGCGGTATCCACCGCAACGGTCGATCAGAAAGCTCGCTGGGCGCTGTGGGATTCCTTCGCGGAAATTGCCTCGACACTGCTGAACATCGCGGCGTTCATTGCCCTGCCCTTCGTGCCGTTTCTCGGTGAAATGATGTTGGCCTACATGGCCTACCAGTTACTCGACGAAACCTTCGAAAGCGTTGTCGACTGGGCCGAGGGCCAGACTCGCGAAGCCTTTGGTCACCTCATGGGCGTGGTCGAATCGGCGGTGCAACTGGGGGCGTTTGCGGCAGGTGGCGTGATCGCGGCAGGTGAGTTTCGCGCAGTGCTGCCCCGGGAGATCGTTCAGTTCATCGACCGCTTCAATCCGGTCAAAAGGCCAAACGGCGACACCCGCTACTGGCAGCCAGACCTGCTCACTTACGAACACGCTGCGGCATTGCCCAAAGATGCAAAACCGGATGCACTAGGCCTGTATCAGCACCAAGGAAAAACCCTGCTCCACCTGGACAACAAACACTACGCAGTGAGCAAGGACCCGGTCACCCGCACGCATCGCATCGACCACCCCACCCGACCTGAGACCTACAAACCCCAACTCCAACACAACGGTGCCGGCGCCTGGCAAACCGAACTCGATCGGCCACTGAACTGGGATCAGGCCACAGTGCTTGCGCGCATCGGTCCGGACATGCAGCGCTTTGAGGCAAGCACCCGCGAACGCATGCTCAGCATCAGCGGCTGCCACGAAGATGTATTGCGCCGAATGCATGTTCATAACGGACAGGTTCCGCCACTCCTCGCCGACACCCTCAAGCGTTTCCAGATCGATCAGGACCTACACACCTTCATTGATCGAATTGGCAGCGAACAGCCGGCTGACTATCTGAACGCCGACCCCGCCTTGCAGCTTGAGTTACTTCATGAGCACGGTTATTGGCCCGCAAACAAAGGCCTCAGGTTGATCGACGAATCGGCGCAAACCCTGTGGCAAACCCGAGCAGCCGATGGGCCGGTGTTGCAGTTCAACGTCACACAACTCAATAACGGTGATGTGCTCAATACGTTTTTGTCGGCGCTGTCGGAAACCGAAATCAGGACCTTGATGGGCGAAGCGTTCGGTGAGCCATCCCCGCGCCTGGAAAGTCGCACTCGCCGCCTTCGTCAGATACTGGCGCAACTGGCCAAGCGCAAACGGCAAAGCCTGTTCGAGCAACGCTACCGCAAGCTTGAACAGGGGGCCTCGTCACTGGCACTAAAAATCATGGACGCCGAACCTGGGCTGCCGCGCGCCCTCGCCGAAGTCTTGGCAGATTCGGCCAGCGACTTCGAACGGCAGCAACTCCAACGCGGCAACGTACCTGCACGGCTGGCTGACGTCGCCCATGAAGCACGATTGCAGGTGCGCATTACGCGCGCCTACGAGGGCCTTGAATTGCCGTCGACCAAAGACAACCTCGACACCGATCGATTGGCATTGCGTTCGCTGGCCGAGCTACCGGGCTGGACCGCACAGTTGCGCCTGGAAATCCGTCACTACCATTTTGAAGGCCGGTTGATCGACAGCCTCGGAGGTGCCGAAGCGCCCCTGCGCAAGGTGTTGGTTCTGAGCGATGAGGGTTCGTACCAGCCTTACGATGAAGCAGGAGAAGAACTCAGCGGTTCGGGTTCGCTATACGCCAGCCTGTTACAGGCCTTGCCAGACAGTGAACGCGCAGCATTGAACATCCATATCGGTGAAGGCGATCGACTCAAGCAACTCATCCGGCAACATGCCCTCAGTCGTGATGCGCTGCGCATACTGTTTGCGGAACACCCGAACTTCAAACCCACCTACGACCCGAAAGTCATGCGTCTCCTGGGCGGTGGCGATGGTTACCGGCTGATGCCGAGAAACACGCCCACGCTGCAACAGCGGGCGCAAATGCTGTTCCCTCAATTGTCCGCCGATGAACTGGAAGCGTTTGTCCTGCGCCTGCAACAACACCCACAAGGACCTCGCGCCGAACTCCAGCGGCTCATCACGCAACACGACCAACTCTGCGAAAGCCTGAATGTCTGGCGTAACGACGTCCCGGTGTTTGTGCCCGATAGCCAGGTCAGGGTCACGCCTGAGCAATTCGCGTCTCAAAAGCAAATAAGGCAGCAGTTCATGATCGATGTGCTGGACTGCTGGCGCCAGCAATGGACGCTTCCTGAAACTGCCGCCGAAACAATCTTCTTTAACTTTTTCCATCCGATCATCGGTGAGCTACCGTCGCTGACGGGCGACTTCAGCAGCGTAACCATACTCAGACTTGAAGGCAGCAGCGCTACGCGAGGCATGCATGAGTTTCTTAAAAACTTCCCCGGGTTACGTGAGCTGAAATTACGCTACGTCAACTTGGGTCGTCTGCCGGACAATCTTTCTTCACTGCAACTCAGGGAGCTGATTCTCAGCGATTGCGCCGTGGCCCTCAGCCCCGAGAGCCACGCCACGCTTGCCAGTCTGCATCAGCTCACAACGCTCGACTTGTACAGGAATCCACTGGGTCTGGTGCCTGACTTCGGGGCCATGCCCAACCTCAATTACGTCGACTTGTCACACACCGGCATCACCGAATTTCCAAACGATTTGTTCACGCGCCCACGCCTGCGAACCGCCCTGCTCAACGACAACCAGATCAGGGAATTGCCCGCCACCCTGTTTATACAGCCAAGCAGAACCCAGGATGGTTTCGACCTGGGCAACAATCCACTTTCAAGCGGTTCGCGCGAACGCCTCAAGCAACATTTCCAGCAGTCCCGTCAGGATTTCGGTATCTATGCCGAAGCCGCCGATATTCGTCGCGCGCAGTCGCTGTACCCCACACTGGATCAAGAAGAGGCCAGCAAATTCGTTCTCCTGTTACCCGGCACACTGGACGAAGGCCGAGTAGCGTTGACACGCCTGGAAGCCGAACTCGCCACCCTGGAAAACCAACTGGCGGCCTGGACCGCCGATATTCCGCAAGTCCACCCACACAGCAATCAACCATTCACGGCGCAGCAACTGCTGATCGAGCACTCGACCAGAGACGAATTCAAACAACGGGTAATGCGCTGCTGGCGTCGGGAAAGTGAACCGGATGAATTCAGCGATTTGCTGCTAACAACTTTCGACTTGAGCGCTGACACCATGATCACCGGTGACCTGCCGGCCCTGAGTGCTGATTTCAGCCATGTGTCAATGGTTTATTTGAACAGTGACAGTGGCTATACCGCTGGCGTCACGCGTTTTCTGGAGCAATTCCCCAAACTCAAGACCATCAGCATTCGTCACTTCCGCCTGGGTGATATCCCGGACTCGATTTTCCAGATGGGCAATCTGAAATCGGTAAACCTCCCCAACTGCAACATCACTCTGTCCCCTCAGAGCGTGCTGAACCTGGCCGAGATGACCCGCCTTGAGTTCCTCGACCTGAGCAACAACCCACTGGGCCTAGCACCCGACGTCAGTCAGATGAGCGAACTGACAACTCTGCAACTGGATGATTGTGCACTCAGCGAATTACCCGTCGGGCTGTTGCAGCTCAAGACCCTTGAAACCGTTGACCTAAGCTCAAACGCAATCACGCAGGTACCCAGCGACATTCTGGAACTGCCGATGGATGTCGCCGAAAGCATCGACTTGCGCGGCAATCCGTTTTCCGAAGAAAGCCTGAAAATCCTGATTGAGTACTTCAGGCGCACCTACATCGACTTTGGTGTTCAAGCCGTTATCGAGCGGGCGGAACTGGAGATGTCGACGTCCGAGCCATCAGACGCCGAAGATTGATCAACCGCGCTCGGAAGGCACCGACGACAATTCGAACGGGCTGCTGCTGCGCCGCTGGTTGCGATCTTCCCGCGGCGTGGCGCCGAAGAAATTGCGGTAGGCGCTGGAGAAGTGTGGCCCTGAAGAGAAGCCGCACGACAGGCCGATCTGAATGATCGACTTGCTGGTTTGCATCAACATCTGCCGGGCCTTGTTCAGGCGCAGTTCCAGGTAGTACTGGCTCGGCACACGGTTGAGGTATTGCTTGAAGATGCGCTCCAGTTGCCGACGGGACACGCACACGTGCTGGGCGATTTCATCGGTGGTCAGCGGTTCTTCGATGTTGGCTTCCATCAGCAACACCGCTTGGGTGAGTTTCGGATGGCTGGAGCCGAGGCGGTTCTGCAACGGGATGCGCTGGCGTTCGCCGCCTTCGCGGATGCGTTCGACCACCAGTTCTTCGGAGACGGCGCCTGCCAGTTCAGCGCCGTGATCGCGAGCCAGTACTGCCAGGAGCAAGTCGAGTACCGACATGCCGCCGCACGCGGTCAGGCGATCGCGATCCCAGTCGAACAAGTGGCTGGTGGCGATGACTTTCGGGAAGCGTTCGGCGAAATCGTCCTGCCAGCGCCAATGCACGGCCGCACGATAACCGTCGAGCAAACCCAGTTGCGCCAACGGATAGACACCGGCCGACAGACCGCCAATCACACAACCGGAACGCACCAGTTGCTTGAGCGCACTGCTGAGTGCCGGCGCCAAAGTGGTCGGTGGCTCGTCCGCCAGCAAGAACAATTTCTGGAAGTTTTCGAGCTTGCCGGTCCAGGCTTCGCCGGGCAGTTGCCATTCGCCTTCGATCGGCGGTTCGGCTTGCAGGAACGACAGTTCGTAGACAACATCCGGATGCACACGCTGAGCAACGCGCAAGGCCTCCTCAGCCAGCGCAAGCGTCAGTGCTTTAGTGCTGGGCCAAATCAGGAAACCAATTCGATGGGCAGTCATGGCGGGCAATCCGAAACGAACAACAGTGATGAAGGCATGGGCCAATGCTAGCCCGTAAATGAACGCAAATCTTCAAACCAGCAACGATCAAACCTGTAGGAGCTGTCGAGTGAAACGAGGCTGCGATCTTTTGACTCGAAAAATCTAGATCAAAAGATCGCAGCCTTCGGCAGCTCCTACAAGGTGCACAACGTCAGTCTTGATTACTTCAGGCTGCCCGAGAGGAATTGCTGCAAACGCTCGGATTGCGGGTTCACCAGCACTTCGCGTGGGTTGCCGCTTTCTTCGACCACACCTTTGTGCAAGAACACCAACTGGTTCGACACTTCACGGGCGAAGCCCATTTCGTGAGTCACCACCACCATGGTCCGGCCTTCCTGGGCCAGGGCCTGCATGACCTTCAGTACGTCGCCGACCAGCTCCGGGTCAAGAGCCGAAGTCGGTTCGTCGAACAGCATCACTTCCGGCTCCATCGCCAGCGCACGGGCAATCGCCACGCGCTGCTGCTCGCCGCCGGACATGTGGCCTGGGTAAGCGTCTTTGCGATGAGCCACGCCAACCTTGTTCAGGTAGTGCTCGGCCTTCTCGCGCGCTTCGGCTTTTGAAACGCCGAGTACGTGAACCGGCGCTTCCATGATGTTTTCCAGCGCGGTCATGTGCGACCACAGGTTGAAATGCTGGAACACCATCGACAGGCGCGAACGCATGCGTTGCAGTTGTTTCGGGTCGGCCGCCTTCAGCGCGCCGTCCTTGTTCGCCACCAGCTTCAACTCTTCGTTGTTGAGCAGGATCTTGCCCGCGTGCGGCTGCTCCAGCAGGTTGATGCAACGCAGGAAAGTACTTTTGCCGGAGCCACTGGAGCCGATGATGCTGATCACATCGCCAGCCGCCGCTTTCAGGGACACGCCCTTGAGCACTTCGTGACTGCCATAGCGTTTATGCAGGTCTTGGACTTCAAGTTTGTACATGCGGTCGGTTCTCACAAAAACAGTCAGTCAGTCGTTGAGCAAGCGCCCGTGACGCAGCGCTTCGCGCCCCGCCACCTTGGCCAGCCAGAAACCGGGTTGGGCATAACGCAGCCGCTCAATGGCAAACAGCACCCCGGACGTACCAGCACACACCGTGCTGACCCGATCCGCCAGCGGATCGATCACTTCAAAAATTTCATCACCGGCTTCAACCCATTCGCCGGGCTGACGCAGAAAACTCACCACGCCGGGATGCGGCGCGAACAACAATTCGGTGCCTTCGAACGGCATGCCTTCGCAGGCTTCCTGCGCTGGCTTCGGCCATTCGCCGCTGATCAAACCCTGCTCGGCGAGGAACGCCAGAATGCCTTCGGCATACGCCTCGGTTTCAGCGCGACCGGTGTCGGCCTGACCACCCAATTCAATGGTAGTCGCCAGGCACGCCAGCGGAATCTGCGCGTCCGGGAACAAACGGGACAAACGCAACCACGGTAGCGAACAGGCTTCGTCGAACGAACTGCCGCCGGAATCTTCCGCCAGCAAACCGACCCGCACGTTCAGGTGCGCGGCCAGCGAACGCCACTGCGGCCAGTGTTGCGGCAAGGCGTACATGTGCAGCGCGGCTTCGGCATCGCAATGCAAATCCAGCACCACATCAGCGGTGCAAGCATGGCTGAGCAGGATGCGTTGCATGCCCTGCAACTGGCTGCTGGCGGGTGGCAACGCGGCCAGATGATCGCTCATGGTCTGGCGGATCAAGCGGATGTTAGCGTGCGGATCATCGCCGAGATGGCCATCGAGTTCTGCGGCGACAGGCGCGCTCAGCTCGACGAAATCGCGGTTGAAGTTCTTGCCGCTGCCCGCCTCGAAACGCCCTTGATGGTTGCCTTGCAGCAGTTGACCGAGGCCCAGTGGATTGGCCACCGGTACCAGTTCGATCACGCCGTTGAGCAAGCCTTGGGCTTCGAGTTCGGCCAGGCGTTTTTTCAGCGCCCAGGCGGTGCGCATCCCCGGCAGTTCATCGGCGTGGAGGCTGGCCTGAATGTAGGCCTTGCGCTCGCCACTGCCGAAACGGAATACCGAAATTTTGCGCTCGCTGCCCAAATGGCTCCACGGCAGTGAATGATCGATGCGTTCCATATCAGTGCTTCCGCGGGGCCAGGTAGCCCAGCCAACGGCGCTCGGCCAGTTTGAACAGCTTCACCAGAATGAAGGTCAGGCACAGGTAGAACACGCCGGCGGTGATGTACGCCTCGAACGGCAGGTAGAACTGAGCGTTGACCGTGCGTGCGGCACCGGTGATGTCGATCAGGGTCACGATGGACGCCAGACTGGTGGTCTGCAGCATCATGATCACTTCGTTGCTGTACTGCGGCAGCGCTCGGCGCAGGGCCGATGGCAACAGGATGCGCTTGTACATCTTGAACCGCGACATGCCCATGGCCTTGGCCGCTTCGATCTCGCCGTTCGGCGTGGCGCGCAGGCTGCCGGCAATGATTTCAGCGGTGTAGGCGCTGGTGTTGATCGCGAACGCCAGGCACGCACAGAACGTTGCACTGGACAGCCACGGCCAGAGGAAGCTTTCGCGTACCGCTTCGAATTGCGCCAGACCGTAGTAGATCAAAAACAGCTGCACCAGCATCGGCGTGCCGCGAATCACGTAGGTGTAGAGCCAGGCCGACATGTTGACGACGGCGTTTTTCGAGACCCGCATCAGGCCCAGCGGCAACGCACACAGCAGGCCAAAAAACAGCGACAGTCCGAGCAACTTGAGGGTAGTCAGCAGGCCGCCGAGGTACAGCGGCAACGACTCCCAAATGACGTTGTAGTCGAAGATCATAGATCAGCCGCCCTTACGCCTACCGAGTAGCGCTTCTCAAGTTGACGCAATGCCAGCAACGAGACGCTGGTGATCACCAGGTACATCGCCGCCACTGCGAGGAAGAAGGTGAAAGGTTCGCGGGTGGCGTCTGCCGCCTGCTTGGCCTTGAACATCATGTCTTGCAGACCTACCACCGAAATCAGCGCGGTGGCCTTGGTCAGAACCAGCCAGTTGTTGGTGAAGCCCGGAATCGCCAGGCGGATCATCTGTGGCACCAACACCCGGAAGAACACCTGAAAACTGCTCATGCCGTAAGCCATGCCCGCTTCAGCCTGCCCCTTGGGGATCGCCATGAACGCGCCACGGAAGGTTTCCGACAAGTACGCACCGAAGATGAAACCCAGGGTGCCGATACCGGCAGCCAACGGATTCAGGTCGATGTACTCGTCGTAACCGAGCATCGGTGCGACGCGGTTGAGCAGGTCCTGGCCGCCGTAGAAAATCAGCAGGATCAGCACCAGGTCGGGAATGCCGCGAATCACGGTGGAGTACAGATCGCCCAGCCAGGCTAGCCAGCGTACCGGCGACAGACGCAGTGCCACGCCGATCAGGCCCAGAACGATGGCCAGGGCCATGGACGACAAGGCGAGCTGAAGCGTCAGCCAAACGCCATCGAGGATGACAGCCCCGTAGCCTTTCAACATGATTCAGGTCCTCGAAAGTTGGGATGAAAAAATGGCGCAAACCTCAGAGATCCTGTTGCTTGCGCCATTTCGGACTTGTCGCGTGGACGGATTACTTGCCGTAGATATCGAAGGCGAAGTACTTGTCCTGGATTTGCTTGTATTTGCCGTTCTCGCGAATGGCCGCGATCGCGGTGTTGATCTTGTCTTTCAGCGCATCGCCCTTGCGAACCGCGATGCCTACGCCGTCGCCGAAGTATTTGACGTCGGTGAACGCAGGACCGACGAACGCGAAACCTTTACCGGCGTCGGTCTTCAGGAAACCGTCATCCAGCAGCGTAGCGTCTGCCACGGTGCCGTCGAGGCGACCAGCGGCCACGTCGAGGTAAATTTCGTTCTGCGAACCGTATGGCTTGATCTCGGCACCCAGCGGGGCCAGGACTTCGCGGGCGAAACGCTCGTGGATCGAACCACGTTGCACGCCGATGTTCTTGCCCTTGAGCTCGGTCAGGCCTTCGCTGACCTGAGTGCCGGCCTTCATGACCAGGCGGGCCGGGGTGTTGTAGTACTTGTTGGTGAAGTCCACGGACTTCTTGCGGTCTTCAGTGATCGACATGGACGACAGGATCGCGTCGATCTTGCGCACTTTGAGTGCCGGGATCAGACCGTCGAACTCTTGCTCGACCCACACGCACTTGACCTTCATCTCTTCGCACAGGGCGTTGCCGATGTCGTAGTCGAAACCGACGATGCTGCCATCCGGTGCTTTCGAGGCGAACGGAGGGTAAGCCGCTTCGATACCGATTTTCAGAGGCTTTTCATCGGCGAAAGTTGGCAGGGACAGCACAGTGGACAGTGCCAGGGCGCCAAGCAGCACGAGTTTCTTCATCTTGGGACTCCATCGGTAAAGGGCTAAAACGGCAGAGTGAGCGACAGCCCATTATGCGAATGAGTGGGACCGGAAAGCATTGCTGCGTCCTAGGAAGCGGGTGTTGAAATTCAACACGAGCAACGACGAGCGAGTGATCGGCATTCTAACGACAGGCCCGAAGCCGATATTTCTTCAATGCGACAACTAATTACAGAAGCACCGAGAAAGCCGTTTAGGCACGTTGACAGCCCTGCAAAATCATGCAAGAGCAAAAGACATTGAACCGATCTATGTAGCAAATTGCGGGCCTATTATTGGCAAAGCCTTCTAATCCGGCAAGCGCAGCGTGGAGTCTTATTTTTTCGAGAGGGCTTCAAGGCCCTGAAAGGAAGCGCGGCGTTTCCCAATGCCCCGAATCGGCGCGAGGCGGTTACACATTCAGTAACCTGAAAGATCACGGGTAACAGTAGGAATGTTCCGAGGGTGGAAGCCGATAATTATTGGCCGGGTTTAAGTGGTGTCTGACAGATCGACATCGCTAGCAGGCTAGCTCCCACAATGGTTTTGTGTCGTACCCACAATTTTCACCCACCTCAAATCCCCTGTGGGAGCTAGCCTGCTAGCGATGAGGCCAGCCCAGCCAACACAAAACCCTCAGCCACAAAAAAGCCCCGCCAGGCTCACACCTGACGGGGCTTTCAGTGACTCAGAATCAGCGCTTACGCCACATTCATCGTCTTGTGCGTATCAATCAAATGCTGCACCACACCCGGATCGGCCAGGGTGGAGATATCACCCAACCCATCATATTCAGCCGTCGCAATCTTGCGCAGAATGCGGCGCATGATCTTGCCCGAGCGGGTTTTCGGCAGGCCCGGCGCCCACTGGATCACATCCGGCGAAGCAATCGGACCAATCTCCTTACGCACCCAGTTTTTCAGTTCCAGGCGCAGTTGCTCGTTCGGCTCTTCGCCATTCTTGAGGGTGACGTAGACATAAATGCCCTGCCCCTTGATGTCGTGCGGCACGCCAACCACTGCGGCTTCGGCGACCTTCGGGTGCGCAACCATCGCGCTTTCGATTTCAGCGGTGCCCATGCGGTGGCCGGAAACGTTGAGTACGTCGTCGACGCGACCGGTGATCCAGTAGTAGCCATCGGCATCGCGACGCGCGCCGTCACCGGTGAAGTACATGCCACGGAAGGTTTTGAAGTAGGTGTCGACGAAGCGGTCGTGATCGCCGAACAGCGTACGCGCCTGGCCTGGCCACGAATCGAGAATCACCAGGTTGCCCTCGGCCTCGCCTTCGATAATGTTACCCAGATTATCCACCAGGGCCGGCACCACGCCGAAGAACGGGCGTGCCGCAGAACCCGGCTTGAGGGCGTGAGCGCCCGGCAGCGGACTCATCATGTTGCCGCCGGTTTCGGTCTGCCACCAGGTGTCGACGATCGGGCAACGGGACTTGCCGACATTCTTGTAGTACCAGTCCCAGGCTTCCGGGTTGATCGGCTCGCCCACCGAACCCAACAGACGCAGGCTGCTGCCATCGGCGCCTTCAACAGCGGCGTTGCCCGCGGCCATCATCGCGCGGATTGCGGTCGGTGCGGTGTAGAGGATGTTGACCTTGTGCTTGTCGACGATCTTCGCCACCCGGGTGATATCCGGATAGTTCGGTACGCCTTCGAACAGCAGCGTGGTCGCGCCATTGGCCAGCGGGCCGTAGACGATGTAGCTGTGGCCGGTGACCCAGCCGACGTCGGCGGTGCACCAGTAGATTTCGCCCGGACGGTAGTCGAACACGCGCTCGTGGGTCATGGCCGCATACAACAGGTAGCCGCCAGTGGTGTGTTGCACGCCCTTCGGCTTGCCGGTGGAGCCGGAGGTGTAAAGGATGAACAGCGCTTCTTCAGCGCCCATCTCTTTTGGCGCGCACACGGTGCCCGCCACTTTCATCAGGTCCTCGAACCAGATGTCGCGATGCTGGTTCCACTTGATGTCGCCACCGGTGCGCTTGCACACGATGACTTTCTGGATGCTGCTGGTTTCCGGGTTGGTCAAGGCGTCGTCGACGTTGGCCTTGAGCGGGATCTTCTTGCCGGCACGAACGCCTTCGTCGGCAGTGATCACCACTTTGGATTTGCAGTCAATGATGCGGCCAGCCAGTGCTTCCGGCGAGAAACCACCGAACACCACCGAGTGAATCGCGCCGATCCGGGTACAGGCCAGCATGGCGACCACGGCTTCGGGGATCATCGGCATATAGATAGTCACCACGTCGCCGCGGTGCACATCCTGGCCGCGCAGGGCGTTGGCGAATTTGCACACTTGCTCGTGCAGTTCGCGGTAGGTGATGTTGCGGCTCTCGGCAGGGTCGTCGCCTTCCCAGATGATTGCGACTTGATCGCCGCGCTCGGCCAGATGACGGTCGAGGCAGTTGTAGGAAACGTTCAGGGTGCCGTCGGCGAACCATTTGATGTCGACATGGTGATCGTCGAAGGAAGTCTGCTTCACCGTGGTGAAAGGCTTGATCCAGTCGAGGCGCTTGGCTTGCTCGCGCCAGAAGCCATCCGGGTTGACGACGGACTGCTGGTACATGGCCTTGTAGGTCGCCTCGTCGGTCAGCGTATTGGCCAGAACCTCGGGACGAACGGGATACAGGGAAGCCGCACTCATCTTTCTTACCTCGGTGGAATAGTTGTTTTTGTATGACCCCGTTTTAGCCGGGCCGCGGCTATAGAACCATTCGACGATGGTAGTAACAAGCCCCTACAAATTGTCGTGATTAGCTGCGCAGCCTGCCAGACCGGGCATTTGCGGCCATCCCCCAAACGCACCAGGTAAACGCAAATTTCTGTAGGAGCTGCCGAAGGCTGCGATCTTTTGATCTTGCTCCTTGAAAATCAAAAGATCGCAGCCTCCGGCAGCTCCTACGGGGATTGTTACAGGATCTGTCAAAGGTGTTTATCAAAACCACGGCTATATGGACGAAGCGCCCGCGACTAAAATCTGCTCCGCCAACCAGGCAAATCTGATTAACCCAGTTACAGCCCCCACGAAGGCCGTTAATCAAAACACCGAGTACTAAAGCTCCACACGCAATCCCAAAAAGGTTGCGTGTCCCCTCTCGCCTCAAGAAAGGTAAAACTTAAATGAAAGCTTTATTGGTTCTGGCCCTCAGCAGTCTGTGCGCAAACGCCATGGCAGACGAGGTCCAGACTGATGTCGCGCAGCAACAACCCCCTATCGAGGAATACACTTACTCGATGCACCTGGACATCGCCAAAGTTGTTTCCATGAGCGAAGTTCCCAATGTATGTGAAGTTGTCCCGGCGAAAATGGAATACGACGACTCAAAAGGTCAGCGCCATATTCTGCGTTACAGCGTGATGGGCAACGGCTGCTCCAGCGGCTGATTCAGACTGCACCGAATCGGATCATTTCAGCGTAGGCTGAGGGTCGATTCCAGCCCGGCTTCGGTCGGGCTCAGTTGTGTTTGCAGTCGTCGAAAAGCGTCACCAAACACAAGATGTAGTGAAAAATGGCATTTTTTGACTACTTTTTGAACAAAACCGGATTCAAGCAAAATTTACGAAAAAAAATCTTCACCCGCCAAAGCCCTGTAAACCCTCGCTCCGACCGAAAAACCCGCCCTCTCGTCCGCTTCATGCGCGGATTCGCCCCACCACGACCGTAAAAATTTCCCTATAATGCGGCCTTAAACGGGCCTGCAATATCCCCTTACAGGGATGAATAGCCAGTCTGAAGCCCCGCAACGGCATTCGATGCTGATTGCGCCCATCAGAGGCTCTCGGATCCCCGTAAAAAATTCTGTTTTATGGCCTGCCTTGGCGGGTGCAAAAACGATTCCTTTAGATCCAACGCGGTCAGTACGACCGTGTGAAATACCAACCCATCAATTTCACACGGGCACACTGGCCCTCACGCAGGAGACGACACGTCATGCTGAGCTGGGACGAATTCGACAAAGAAGACACGGAAGTAGCAGTCAAGGGCAATAACGCTGGCCACGCCACCGAAGCCAACATGGACCGTCTCGACAGCGCCGGCGGTGCCGCCGCCCTGGAAGCCCGTGCCGTGACCGCTGCTGACTCCGCCGCCGTTGCCCGCGCCAAAGCTGCCCTGGATTCCCTCGACGTCGCCGAAGGCCTCGCCGAACTCGAAGGCGCCTCCGCCCGTGTCGCCGTTGACGAAAAGCGCATGATCAACTGCCGCGCCGACCTCAACCAACTCGTGCCCTTCAAGTACGACTGGGCCTGGCAGAAATACCTGGACGGTTGCGCAAACCACTGGATGCCGCAAGAAGTCAACATGACCGCCGACATCGCCCTCTGGAAAAACCCGGAAGGCCTGACCGACGACGAGCGCCGCATCGTGATGCGCAACCTCGGCTTCTTCTCCACCGCCGACTCCCTGGTTGCCAACAACCTGGTCCTGGCCGTGTACCGCCTGATCACCAACCCGGAATGCCGCCAGTACATCCTGCGCCAGGCCTTCGAAGAGGCGATCCACACCCACGCCTACCAGTACTGCATCGAATCGCTGGCCATGGATGAAGGCGAAATCTTCAACATGTACCACGAGATCCCATCGGTCGCGAAAAAAGCCACCTGGGGCCTGAAATACACCCGCTCGATCTCCGATCCGAAGTTCGAAACCGGCACCGTCGAAACCGACAAAGAACTGCTGCGCAACCTGATCGCCTACTACTGCGTTCTGGAAGGCATCTTCTTCTACTGCGGCTTCACCCAGATCCTCTCCATGGGCCGCCGCAACAAAATGACCGGCGTCGCCGAGCAGTTCCAATACATCCTGCGCGACGAATCCATGCACCTGAACTTCGGCATCGACGTGATCAACCAGATCAAAATCGAAAACCCACATTTGTGGGATGCTGAGATGAAGGAAGAGGCTTCGCAGATGATTCTGCAAGGTACTCAACTGGAAATCGAATACGCCCGCGACACCATGCCTCGCGGCGTGCTGGGCATGAACGCGGCGATGATGGAGGACTACCTGAAGTTCATCGCTAACCGTCGCTTGTCGCAGATTGGGTTGAAGGAAGAGTACCCAGGGACGACTAACCCGTTCCCTTGGATGAGCGAGATCATGGACTTGAAGAAAGAGAAGAATTTCTTTGAGACGCGCGTAATTGAATACCAAACCGGTGGTGCGCTTAGCTGGGATTGATTCCTGAGCTCGCCACAATTTGACGATTGCACTCTGAACCGACAAATCAAAAATACAAAAGCCCTGATCTGATCGGGGCTTTTTTTTGAAAATCTACCAGTTTTTATACCTATTCATCTTCGGTCACACCGCGCGGGCTAAGCCTATAGAAGTGAAAACTGCAAAATGACATTATACACATGCGCTTAGAGCGAATGCAGCCATAGAGCTTGAGCCATATGGACCTAAGCACATTTTTTACAAAGTAAACGGAGGTTCACAGACATGCTGGAAGCGCGATTTTATGATACTTATTACTTTTGCAATATCATAAAAAACATCCTTTTACTTTCCGGACGATCATCTTAGAACACTTAATGAATTCCATGGTGATGGTCGAATTTATTTTAGGTTGTGCGCACTTAGGAAATACCCAGCCTTACATAAGCTCATAGAGTTTATAGTTCAGGATGTTTATTACGAGCAGGCGGACGAATCTGCCTTAGCAAAAAAGAAGAACATGTTGAAGCGCCTTCAAGAGCTACCTATTCTTTTGTAGCACATGAGACCAAGCATGCTGCCAATTGAGCGCGCACTGGAATACCACAACATGAAGTATCAAAGCTTCGAAGCATTCCTTGATAAGCGTGGAAAAAAACTTAATCGATTGCGATGTGGATGACGTATATGAATTCATCCATGAGCTTCGAGAGGACGGCGTGTTTGATCAACTAATCGAGCATATCACAAAGGAAGTGTTTCATGTGTTATTCCAAAATCGTGAACTAATAAAAATTTTCAACATTATGTTGGCCAATGCTCCTACAGACTGAGGCAAGCTACAACGCCCCAACAGAACTAGAATATCTCTTTTTGAGGCCTGGCATATTGAAACGTGTAACCATTCCAAAATGGGTCCGTCGTGCAGTTTTCTATCGCGACCGAGGTCGCTGCGTACTTTGTGATAAAGACTTATTTGGTCAAATAAATCTAGAAAACCATAAAAATTATGACCATATAGTGCCGCTGGCTAAACATGGGCTTAATGACACATCAAATATTCAGTTGCTTTGCAAAGAGTGCAACCAGATGAGAAGCACGCCGGCGAAGCCGTCACATCTAACAAAGACCAAACTTGGTATAAATACTAGCTTTACGGATCACCAGGTATCGCCAATGCAAGCAATCAGACGACATTTCATGACTCCAACATAAAGTGCGATGATGCTCGCATACCTACATGGAGCGATTACGCGCCAACTTGACCATTGATCTATGGGTAGTAGGGTTTTCAATGATGGCGGCTGCGACTGGGAGATTGGCCACTTCTACGATTACCTGTTTCGAAGTGACCAAGTAAAGAGCATTTATTTGCCAATCTATGCATTTGTCGAAAATGCAACTGACGATACCAGAGCATCACAAAGATACTCTCGTTCTTTCTCTAGGTTTTTCTTGCACACTACGTCATACACAACCGAAGCAATCTTGTTAGCCAGCAATGGTGGCACTGCATTTCCAACCTGATGAAACTGTTGGGTTCGATTACCTTGAAAAAAATAATTATCAGGAAACGTCTGAAGCCGAGCCGCCTCTCTTACCGTCAAGCTTCGACATTGCTTGGGGTCGTAGTGGATGAAGTAGTGACCATCCTTGGATATATGACTAGTGACGGTCGTTGCCGGAAGCTCCTCCAGCTGAACCCTGAAACGATCACTAAACTTGCCGCTTTCCCAGTTCTTGTGAGCAGGTGCAAGACCTGAAAGGCTAAACTGTTGATGCCCTTTTGGAGACGTCTTGTAGGCTCGAGCATAGACACTGGCAAACATGTATCTGCGCAGGTCAGAAGACATGTGCCCGCGCGCATCGTGATTGAGCCAATTTTCTAGGTTGTCATCGCGATACCATCGGTCCAAATTTTTATCGCCGGTTCTGCCGTCCCCCTTGCGGCGAGCTACTCGAAGCGCGCCGACATCTAGAGAGGTTGACAAAAGAGCCTCACGTGCGATTTTCATCGCAGAATCGAGCTTCGGCTCGATTCTCGAGTCGACTTCAGATCTGAGCTCATCGAGCTGGTTTGCAACTTCCCTGTACCAAGCTTCGCTGTCATCACGCTGCTTGGTCAGTCGACTGCGCAACTCTGGGAGGTCACCGAGTACCTGCTTCGTACTGACTCGCCCAGTGAGTTCGGGGACGCTTCCGTACTCGGGAATATTTCCTTGATCGTCCAAGGCAATACCTAGGAGGATTACCCGATGCCTGGCCTGAGGAATGCCGTGTTCCTCGGCTTTGATAATGAAGCCGCGAGGATCCACTTTATTCACATCATCACCAGGGCCGAAGGATTGGCCCGTCACGAGGGAACAGATACGATACCTTGTGCCGGGCGCGGGATCATCTAGAGCCTTGTTTGGGTCAGTAAGGTCCTGCAGTATTTGCGTAAATATACTTTCACCTGCAATTTTCGAGGACAGAATCCCCTTCACGTTTTCCATAACGAAAACTGCCGGTTTCCTTTCCTTGATGATTCGCAGATATTCTTTGTAGAGGAAATGGCGATGATCATTTTCGGCGCTGTAATCGGCCTTTCCCTGATTGCGTGATCGACCTACGATTGAATAGGCTTGACAAGGAGGGCCACCAATAAGCACCCAAGGTCGATCTTCGAGTCGTTTGTCGAGAATCTTATCGAGTTCTTTGTCACCTTTGTCTGAACCTAAGGTGATACACCTAGCCTCTTCTTCGGCCTCAAGCCACAGGGATTTGCTTGTATCACTGAAAGGCGTTTGACTACGGCCGTTGCAAAAATCGTAGTAATCGCAGAGCCGATCAGGTTTCTTCAGCTTTAGTAGCCTGTAGAACGCTCTCAGCTTTAGTGTTTCCCGAGCAACAGGGTCCATTTCAGCTGAGACCACTATCTCGAACCGGGTTCCGCTACCCGAAGATGCGAACCCCTCGCCAAGCCCTCCAGGGCCTGCAAAGAGATCAACGATCTGGATCGGCTTCGAAAGCTCAGTTTTGCATTCGACAGCTTTATCTCGGGCTAACGGCAAATTCATCTGGGGCTCGGTCATGGACATAGTCAGCAAAGAGGTCAGGTCTCGCATGATGGCCGCTATTCGCGGCAGCAATACATCTCCCGAGTTGAAGGTCCGGAAGCTGCTGCATCGGCATGGCTTCAGGTATCGACTGCACTCTCGGAAGCTTCCAGGTCGGCCAGACGTAGTGCTTCCTCGCTACAACGTCTGCATTTTCATTCATGGCTGCTTCTGGCACAGACACCCGGGCTGCAGATATGCCACAACCCCTCGAACTCGCGAAGAATTCTGGCGACTGAAATTCGACCAGAATGTGAAGCGAGACCTCAGGAACAAAACCGAGCTGCTTCAGCAGGGGTGGCGTGTCTTCGAGCTTTGGGAGTGTGGTATCCGAGGGCCTGAAACAGAAATGAACTGGCTTCTGGAAGCCGTGCCGGATTGTAATCAAAAATACGTCTCCTGGCCCGACTTTCCTGTGATGGATGCATAATACCCTTCCATCGGTCGATGCCTGATAGATGGCGTGCCTGATGCGCGTCTTTCCCGAATTAATTCAATCAGCTGTCTTCGCAAAATGGACTGGGCCAATCACGCATTAAGTGGCAAAGTGATGCCACACATTGCAGGTGGCCTGGAAGTTGGACGGTACATGCTCAGCGAGCCAGCAGCGCCTATACCTATGGATTGAAAGTAAGGATTGCTTCGATGACAAACCCGCAGGTTGAAACCTTCGCCCGTCAGATCCGCGAGAAACTACCTACGCACGATTCTCCAGAGCAGGCTGCAGGAGCCCTAAAAAAAGATCTCACCAGCATTGGTTTCTCCTTTACCTCCGAGATGGACCAGAATCTTGCAGTAGCGCTTGAGCAGGTAGTCGCGTCGTTGGAGGATGTTGAGATCTTGCGTCGCAGCTCTTTGATTAAGAAAAGGGATCCTTGGTACAAGGGACCTAGCTCTAAGGATGTTCACTGGCCGGCACTGAAGGGATATCTCAAGAACAGCAAGGGTTGGGACGAAAGCACCATTGCGTCTATCGATGAGAGCTCGTCAGAGGTTGTATCGCTACTTGCAAATCCAAATAACGAAAGTTTTCGCCATCGAGGCCTTGTAGTGGGCTATGTCCAGTCTGGCAAGACCGCGAATATGACCTCCGTGATCGCCAAAGCGGTGGACGCCGGATATAACCTAATCGTGCTGCTGGGCGGAGTGACCAACAAGTTGCGGGCGCAGACCCAACGACGTATAGAACACGACATCGTAAATCGTCACCGCCATTTCTGGCAGCTTTACACCACCGAGCAGAACGACGGGGATTATACATACCCTGCGAATGGTTCGTTTACGATGCCTGTTCCCGGACGAGCGCAGTTGGTCGTGATGAAGAAAATCACCTCGAGGCTTGAGACCTTCAGAAAGACTATTATCGATGACAAAGGCAAGCCTAAGACTCCCTTGGCAATACTTCGGCAGCTCAAGGTGCTGCTGATTGACGATGAGTGCGATCAAGCGTCGGTTAACTCGTCGAATAATGATTACGACATGACACGGATCAATGCGGAGATCCGCAAGATTCTAAGAGCACTTCCAGCGGTATCTTATGTGGGGTACACCGCAACACCATTTGCCAACGTGTTCATCGATCCCTACCCATTAAATCAGAACGATCTCGACGACCTCTATCCGGAGGATTTCATTACCACTTTGCCTCGCACTGACGGATATTTTGGTGCGAGGGAGGTGTTCGGTTACGCTCCAGCCGATCCTGATGGCCCTGAGTCGCCAGAAGAGGCCGGCAGAAACATGATTCGACATGTGCCGGAGGAAAAGCTCAAAGTCTTGCGCCCCGTCCGCATCAGCGAAAAAGATTCATTCCACCCGCAGATGACTGAAGAACTGGAAAATGCAGTGCTTTGGTTCCTTCTTAGTTGTGCAATCCGAAGAGCCCGCGGGCAGCATGACCAACATATGACGATGCTGGTCCATACATCCCCTTACATCATCCAGCACGAGCGGATGGCGAAGCTCATTAAGCAATGGATCGAAGGCAACCTAGCTCAACTAACCAGCGATTTTGGTGAGCTCCAAAATAAGATGAAGCAAGTACTCAAGGAGGAGACAGACCAAGTTCCGCTAGAGTATGACGGTATATATTCGCTGGCCAACCTTCGCCCTCATCTCAAGAGCACTCTCGATACTCTGGAATTCGCTATCGAAAACGGAGAGAGTTTTGAGCGGTTGGATTACACCCAAGAACCCAAGACTTACATCGTGGTTGGGGGGACAGTGCTAGCCCGCGGACTGACACTTGAAGGTCTTTCAGTTTCATTTTTCCTGCGCACTTCCATGCAATATGACACCCTGCTTCAGATGGGGCGCTGGTTCGGCTATAGAAAGGGTTATGAGGATCTTCCTCGCCTTTGGACGACTGCTGAACTCGCGTCCAACTTCCGTGCGCTGGCGCGTATTGAGGAAGAGATCCGCGAAGACATCAGCAACTACCGCAAGCATGGCGTCACTCCCAAAGAGTTCGCGGTCAGGGTTCGTTCCATCCCAGGCATGGCGATTACTGCTGCATCCAAGATGCGGCATGCCTATCGCAGCAATATCAGCTTCGAGGGCCGACATGTGCAAACCATCCGCTTTGATCATCAGAGTGATACCAAGGTATCGGGCAATTGGGACGCTGCCGTTCAGTTCGTTGACCATGTATTCGCTAAGCACCCATTCGAAACTCAAGGTGGAGGCAAGCGTCATCTCGCACGAGAAGTGTCCCTCCAGGAGGTCCGCAAATTTCTGGTGGCTTATGACATATGTGAACACCACATGGATCTAAAGAAAGATCTTCTTCTCGGTTATATCGACCAAGCAGCAGACAGACTACAGAAATGGAATGTCGGCATCATCACTCCCACTGGCAAGAGAGAGGCTGAAAAACCACTGGGCGTTCTTGGCCAGGTGAATGCTGCTCGCCGCTCTCAGTTGAAAGACAACGAGAGAGGATATGCCGACATCAAAGCGTTGATGTCGAAAAGCGACATCCTTATCGACACCATGGACCCGGAGACAGTGAAAAGTAATGGAAGCTGGGCGGAAATCAAAAATGACCGCCCACAAATCCCGCTCCTCTTGCTATACGTGATCGACGGTAAGTCCGAGGCGCAGTCGACATCTCGCAAAGACTTGGACGCCGTTAGTGACTTGATAGGTATTGGTATTGTTTTCCCAGGAGCACCGGATCAAGCGGGCGACTATTTCTCGGTTGAGCTGGACGCCCCTGTACCTGAGCAGATTGCATCGGAAGAGGAATTGTTGGCCGAAGCGTTGGATGGGGCGGTTGATGAGTAAGAGGGCGATCGAGCGCTGGAAGCGTCTGAAGGAGAACGGCTCGGGTGATGGGGTGATTGAGGTTCCCAGTATTGATTCGGGTATCGCGACGGGTTTCGGCACAGCGCGCTACGCGATCGGAGCTCAGGGACAGCCTCGGCTTCTAGTGCCTATAGGGGGACGGGTTGCAGCCCGTGAGCTGACGTCAACTTCCAAACTCCTCGTGACAACCTCGAGCTACCTGGTATCCAGCAAGACAACATTGTTTATCGACATCATGTGCCTGGAACTAGCTCTTGATGTGGTGTTTGCTGAACTGGCAGAGGAAATCCTTCGAAGGATCAAGGAGGGGTTTTCACCATTCAAGGCAGTCACTGCATCTATCGATGATTTCCGGGAACTGTTGAAAGAGAAGACTCGTGAAGAAGTCCCGGAAAACAAGATTCAGGGATTGGTAGGGGAGCTTGAAGTAATGCGGCACCTTGTCGCTCACAATCAGGTTGCCACGGTAACGTGGACTGGACCTTTTGAACTTCGCCATGATTTTCGTCGAGGTATCCATGCGCTCGAGGTGAAGACATCTGGTCGATCCGATAAAACTCGAGTGTCTATCCATGGCATTGACCAGTTGGCTCCTCCAGACGGAGGTACACTTCACCTTGCCCATGTTCGGCTGGAGCGGGTAGAAAATGGTCAACTTTCGGTAGGCTCGGTTTTTGACGATCTGCTGAGATCAGGGGCGGATAAAAAATCGCTTGAAAGGGGGTTAGAAGCATTGGGATGCTCAGATCCTCATGGCGAGGAATGGAATCGCCTTTCCTTTGACCTAGAAGGACTGAATGTCTACAGGGTCACTGAAGGATTTCCGCGAATCATTGGCTCCAATTTCATTGGAGGATTTTTGCCAGAAGGGGTTTCGGCTATTGAGTATCAGATAGATCTGAGCTATGCAAAGACCTTCGAACTCTCGACAAATGAATTCGAAATCGCATTAAAAAGGATTGCCGGATGACGCGACTCGAGCTTTTTAGCGAACCCTTTGCCAAGACAGGAAACATAGCAGCGGACGGTTTTAGACGGCTGCTGGGCTGCCCCGCTCAAGATCTTCTGCAGACAGTTCTCCGAGAATCTATCCAGAACAGCATCGATGCTGCTCTGCCTGGGGCTGGTCCATCTTTGTTGATTCGATTTCGTACGCTGACATCTCATCAGTGCATGGCCTTGAGAGAGTTTGCACTCGCAGACCTTCCGTTGGGCGATCACACACGAAACGAGATAGCAACTTCAATCGGGACGGTTGGCCTCAAGGTGCTGGAAATCTGTGACTTCCGCTCCATCGGGTTGGGTGGGCCGACGTCGGGGGATGTTGCTTCAGATGGGGGCGAAGCGCTCAATTTCGTGAACTTTCTGCGTAACGTAGGCGTTGCTCGCGACACATATCACGGAGGAGGGACCTACGGTTACGGGAAAACATCTCTATATGCAATGAGTGCGTGTTCGACGATTCTCGTAGATAGCCAGACCACCTGTGAAGGTAAACCCGTACGAAGATTCATGGGTTGTCACTTGGGGTCGGCATTCGATGCAGATACAGCCGATAACAAGCGCAGACGATTTACGGGGAGGCACTGGTGGGGCATCAGCGATGGAGATGACGGCATCGATCCCGTCACTGGACCCCATGCGGCTGAACTGGCGGTTTCGCTTGGGTTGCCTGAGCGAGACTTGAACAATACGGGTACTTCAATTCTTATCCTTGATCCTTACATCGAGGAGGGAGAAGGCACTAGGTCGGTCGATAGCTATATCCAGGAAACGATTCTCTGGAACTTCTGGCCACGACTCACGGAATCAACTCCTGAAGAAAAGAAACTCACTATTCGTGTGGAAATTGAGGAGCAGGAAGTGGTGTTGCCGGTTCCGGATAACTTCCCCCCCTTTGATCTGTTCGCGTCAGCTATGAAGGCTTATAGAGACGACTCCGATGATGTGCAAATTATCAGAAGCGAGCGCCCAAGAATGGATCTGGGCAAGCTAATCATCAAGAAAGGGCTTTGCGCCGATCGCGTGGGCGCCGCTCTAGATGAGAATTCCGAAATACCCGAGCAGGCCTGTCATATCGCCCTAATGCGGCCTGTTGAGCTGGTCGTAAAATACATTGAGGGTACTCCCTTTGCCGATGCTCGCTTTGAGTGGGCTGGGGTATTTGTATGTTCGGATGAGGATGAGGTGGAATCCGTCTTTGCAATGTCCGAACCTCCTGCACATGACGATTGGATTCCTGACAATCTTCCCGACCGCAATGCGAGGACATATGTACGGGGGGCTCTCAGGCGAATCGAACACGCCGCCAATACTTTCGCAGCTCCAGTCATCTCGGTCGCAAAAGGGAGCAATGAGCGTGGCCCTTCGCTTGCAGGTACTGCTAGCCGGTTGGGGCGGCTGCTTGATTCAGTTTCGGGAACAGGTCCGGGCAGGCCAAAGCCCTCCCCCCGCTCACCATCCGCAAAACAGGAGCTTGTCATATCTCCAGCTCGGTTTATCCGGCTTGAAATTGATAATTCAAATAGACGTTGCGCCATTTTTGAAGCGGATCTTCAAAACGACGGGACGAATGCAGCACTTGAAATATCGGCTGTATCTCATCTAATTGCAGACGGTGCCTTAGCTGACAGCGAGGACTTGCCGGCAAGTTTTGAAACCCGAGTAATCGGAATGTCGTTTAATACCGCTGACGAATTCGCTGCGGGATCAACCATCAAGGTAGGTACTGAAAGCGGCACCATTAGCATTTCGGTTCTGAGCCCACCAGAAGCAGCCGTAGGTATCAGACTTCACTTTCTGAACGAAGGTAGAGAATGAGCCGTATAGCCCTCCCGTTTCTTACACTTCCGAATGAACTGGTCGACTTCAGCGGCTGGATGATCGGGCCTCCGGGTGAACCATTGTTCCCGGCTTCCGACATATTGGAAAATTGGGATTATGAACAAGACGTCCAAGTCAATATCCATGTCCATATAGATTTCACAGAAGCAGCAGATCGATTAGGAATAGATGCTGCGGATTTAAAACTGGCAGTAGTACTTGTGGCGGGCACCGGCTCTGGTAGCTTGCCTCGGCGAGTAGATCGCCTGAAGACTGCCGTAATAGATATCGACGAACCTGCAGTTACGCTCGAGGCAACCATCCCGGGACGTACCCTTTCAGGGCAGCTTCAGCTCAGCCTGAGAATCGTTCTTGCAGCCCCAGTTGACTCTGGGAGTCTGCTATCTCCAAAGCAGCAGGGCGCCCGCCTCTGGCAGCATCATAAAAATATCCTCATCGAAGACGGTGGCGATTCGAGATTTCCTATTGAACTTGCGAGCTTTTCAGAAAGCTTCAAAGCCAGGCCCGAGCAATATGCACCCTGGCTTGTCGATTGGAACCCGACAGCGCTTGATGCGGACTTCAGCGGTAATGTAAGGCTTTATGTCAATTCTGATATCGAACGCATTTGTTCAAGGTTCGTCGAAGGTGATGCGCTGACGCTTCAGGCAATGGTAGCTGACGTGATGACACAGATAATTGAAGCCGCTATCGACGTTGAGGATGCAGCCGAACTTTATAGATATGAGGAAGGTTCAATAGGTTATCAAGCGAGAGCGTGGATGGAGATGTCGTTTCCGGGACAAAGTATGGAGAACATTAGACAATTGCGGAGCTATGCACCTGGAAAGTTTAAAGCCTTGATTCTTGCGACAGCTGATTTTGGGGATAATAAATGAAGAGTGTTCCACTTCTTCCTCGTCTGAAAGCCCACGGTGTCGCCACAATCCTCGAAAAACTCAAGAGTGAGTCTCCGTCTGCCAGAGACAGCATCGACCGTTTGAGAGAATACTCGGCGTTGAAGACCAGCGCTTCGAGTGGCGGAACTAGAGCAGATAGCGTGGCCGTTAATATAACTGCTGAACTCAGAAGAATCGCTCAAAAAGCCGGGTTCCCCACCGCCAATACCCAAGTAGCCAGAGCTCAGTTCGACCAAGACGCAGCCATTTACCTTGGCCAATTGGAGGAGTTAAAAACTGGCGAAGCATTGCGTGATGACGTATGGGCGTTCATGACAACTGTATTGGCGCCTGACATCGTCGCATGGCGTTTCACTGATAAAAATCGCGAGCGGGTGGCGAGATTTGCAGGAGGTGTTCGCAACTCTTTCCAGCGGTTATGGGTGCGGGGTACAGTTCTGGATCGAAGAGACGGGCACTCGCAGCGCTGGGAGCTGATAAAACAACTGACCGAGGATGCAATGGTTCAGATTTTCGAGCGTGCATCAATTGGCGGGAACCCTCCCTTTGCCATGGCAATAGCTGAAGGCTGGCTCCGCACGTCAAATAAGGTCGGTCGAGGTCCAATGGAGGACGTTATGCGTTCTGCCACCAAAATTCTAAGAATGAAGAATCAGATCATCGATTTGGGATATCTAACTTCCGAGGAGCTGGAGGGCGTAGTCTCAGATACATTCAATACTGCGGCTCGTGCGGTTATTAAAACAGAGGAGCCTGAGCTTGCGACTTGAACGAGTGATCGAGTGAT
Organism: Pseudomonas azerbaijanoccidentalis; assembly: GCF_019145495.1. Classification (GTDB taxonomy): domain Bacteria; phylum Pseudomonadota; class Gammaproteobacteria; order Pseudomonadales; family Pseudomonadaceae; genus Aquipseudomonas; species Aquipseudomonas azerbaijanoccidentalis. The sequence continues at coordinate 59,063 of NZ_JAHSTU010000007.1, forward strand.
CGAGTGATCGAGTGATAGAGGAATAGATGCTGATTGAAACTGACCTCATCTATCGAATGGAACTTTACCCCGAGGAGAGCTGATTTTTTTCGGCAACCTTTCTTAGGCTTTCGGACTGTACGGTTTAGCTCGCATTGAAATCCAAATCCGCTCGGTTCAGATGGTTTGCCTAACATACTTTGCCTGGCAAATGATGACTGATCTGGCGGGTTGACCGTGCAGCGTTGACCTAATACGATCTCACCTCGGCGCCTAAGAAACGTCTAAACCAGAGCGGTCCTCCGCACCCGACAGTCATGCGGCTTTTTTTCGTCTGCGGTTTCTCTACGCCTACGAGAAAATCCCCGTTATGTCGGGAGTGGGCGAATACAAGACCCGAAAGGGGAATATGTCCGGCCCGTCTCTGGTGGGTTTCTTAGCTCCCGACACCCTTAACGAATGCCCTAAGAAAGCAGCCAGAGGTAAAGGAAATGCCTGACTATCCAACCTTCACGATGAAGGTGAATCGCCCTGCCCACAGATCCAACCACTTGCTTCCGCTTCAGGAGGCACACCATGCCTGAATCACTCAAACCCGCCCTTTTCACCCGTCACAATGTCCATTTGCATGCCCTTCTTTTGGAGAACCAGGCTTGGTTCTGCGCGCATGATCTAGGACGACTGATAGGTAAACACCTTGATGAACGCATGACGCGCAAGCTGGATGCAGACCAGAGGCAGATGATGCTCGTCGAGGCCTACGGCACCGCCAAAGAACGTTTGATGGTGAGCGAATCAGGTGCGTATGCGTTGTTGATTTATCACTACTGCCCTGAGAATCGGGTACTGCGGGAGTGGCTGACTCATCAAGTGGTGCCTGCGCTGCGTGATGCGCAGCCGTCGCGCTTAGTGGAGCGTCCGACGTTGAGTGTGCTCGATTGGCCGAAGATGTCGCTCTGCATGTTGCATTGGCAAGATGAACCGTGGATTCGGTTGCGGGATATGCCGTGCGTGCTGGCCGATGATCCTTTCAATCGACATGAATCCTGGTGGCGGAAGGCATCACGAGTAATGCGCGGATACTGATTGCTCGCCCCTACGATAATCCGCGGTCTGAAATACAGGCAGCGGATGTTTTTGTTTCTGAGTACGAACCGTCTAATCGCACGCGTCGGTTTGGCTGAAGCTCCACCAATTAAGGTTTTGGCGCCACTTCGTAGCCCAGCGGGAGCAAGCTCCCTCGCCACAATCCAGAGAAACAGAGACATTTCCTAAAGTCATTCAAGAACCATCCTACTGCCACGCCCCGTCCCGTTCGCTAACGTCGCGCAGCCCTTCTACAGGGTTGCCGATGGACGAACACACAAGGACAGTCAGTGGCTGGCAACAAAGACATTCCCAAGGTTAAAAACCCACCTTCCGGTGACGGCCATCACGTCACCTACCGCTTCATGACGCCCAGCGAACTGGCTGAGCGCGAAGCTCGGCAAAATGCCTACGAGGCCATGCTCGCCAGGCAAGACGAATACATGCGCAATCTCCAGGTTGCCGAGGTCGGACAGAAACCGGTTCAAGTCGGATGCGTCTTCGCCAAATCCTGCAAGCTGCCGGATGCGGTCATCAATTACTCCAATCCCTCGGGGATGGTGCCGACCGACAGCCTTCAGGACTACGGCGAGATCGCCTGGCTCGGCGCTCGGGAAGTGGACGATGGCGGTCTGTTAAATCTGCAGACGGTCAGCGGCTCTACCCTTTCCCTTGGCATCGGCCGACTTGCACTTCGCGCGCCGGCTGTTGCGGCGCCGGTGGTGAGCGCAGTCAGCGCGGCCGGTTCGACTGCTTTGGCTGCCATGGTCGCTGTGTTCTGGACACCCAGTCTTGGTGACAGCGCCCTCTATAGCGAAGACCAACTCCGTGCCCTTAAACAGGCCCGCACTCGCGTGCGCCTGCATATCGAACAGCAGGCCGACGGCACCCTCAAGGGTTACGGTTTCTACACCGGCAAGAACCGCGATTGGGAAATGGTCGATGTCGTGCAGATCGGTTTGCGCGACAGCCAATACGTCGCAGACCTGGGAGAAGGCATCGAACTAATTTGGACCCCGGCTGAAGACGGTTCCGACATTCTCGGCATCCCCAAACTGGAAGCTGCTCCGCAGGCGCCGCATATCTGGGTTTACCCGCCGACGAAACAGGCTGACAGCATCATCGTGAATCCGGTTTATCCGCCTGAGTACAAGGATTTCATTCTTGTGTTTCCGGTGGGGTCGGGGGTTAGGCCGGTTTATATCGTTGTCAGTCAAATGGGGGATCATTCGTATTATGACCACCCGAAATCGCTACCCGCTTTCCCCGATGCAGTTCGAGCAAAATCAAAGTCATCTGTTCAAGGAGGTGGAAGGAAGCGCGCCCGTTGGGTTGACCGTAAAGGACGAATTAATGAGTGGGACTACAAAAGTAATGCCGTGGAAAATACGACAAACTGGGGATTCACCTTGGTGAATACAATCACATTACCGGCGAGCAAACAAAACCAGCGAAACCGGGTAGGAAAACCTCAAGAAATTAAGGAGTAAAACATGCGCTACCTATTAATCACTGGCTTTTATCCGGACGATAAGAAGGACGATTCTTTACAATTCGAATTGGACATTGATGGCAGTGAACTCAATGAAAAAGTCGCTCAACTCATTGAATCCAAGCCACTTGCTGAAATGGAACCAGGCGAGTTACTTTTGAACGAGTCTCAAGTAACGGCACTGTCCGAAATTTTAGGCGTTAGATTTCCTGAGGGCTTGGAGTACTTCATAGGAACTTGTGCCAAGCAATGAAACAGGGTGAGCTATGGGGTTGAAAATAAGACTTGAGTGGTACGACAAGGAAACCGATCTAGGCGAAGGGGAGGAGCTGTCTCAAGATTTTGGCGATGATGACTCTGTGATCGAGGCGCTTGGTATGCCAATCGAAAACAATGTAAACAACGGTGGGTTTGACGTTGGTCCGCACTGGGTCAATACGCTTCAATCCCATTTCCTCCATGTCATTCGCTTGTCTACCTATGACTACCAAGTGGCGTTTATCTATCGGGACAAATGGTAAATCAGGATGATTGCCGGGCCCCACATCCGATGGTTTTTGGGGCTGCTGCGCAGCCCAGCGGGAGCAAGCTACCCTCGCCATAGTGTCGGTGCTCGACATGGATACTGTGTCGTTGATGGGAATCGCGAACAGGCTCGCTCCTACAGGTTTAGTGGGTTACTGGAAATTTGCGGTGTGTTAAAGACAGTGAGTGCAACTCGACTCGCCTCCCGCTATTAATACCCTTCCCCCTCAAGGACCCGAGCCTGCCATGAAATTCGACCTCGCCTACTGCCTAAGCCTCGACGACAAGTTGTCGATCTATGACGTGCGCGATTTGAATTTCGACGAAACCATGGCGTTCGATTCCGCGAAAGAGCATTTCCAGTGTCCCAACGATGCCTGTCGCTTGACCTTTGATGCGGCCAATGTGCTGGGAACGTTCAACGCCAAGAACGTGAATTACGTGCGCACGCCGCACTTCAAGAACCTGCCGAGTACCCGGCATGTCGAGGGTTGTCCTTATGTCAGCCTGAAGGCACCGGCGCCGGGTGTGGACGCTGATGGGGCGGAAACGGATGACAGTCGTGAGGAGCATTTTCCTTCAGAGTTGTTGCTGACTCGCCGTGCGTATGTGCGCAAATCATCCAGCCCGGTAGCGGGTGCGGATGTTCAACGCGACGAGCCACAAATCCCCTCGCAAACCAGCGGCACTGAGCAGCCAAGCCGCGATTCGGCACCCGACAAAACCAGCATCTTCGCCCACCCCGTCGAATGCTTCGTGTCGAATTTCGACGACAAGGATTTGCTCAAGCGCATGCCGCTGAAGATTGGCGAGCACACTGCGCCCTACGGATCGTTTTTCAAAAAGATCGAATATCTGCAGGACAACAAGGGCCTGATTTACTGGGGCAAGATCAAGGAGATCAAGGATTACACCCAGAGCTTTCGCATCGATTTCGAGAAAAAAGTCTGGCTGGAGAAGAAGCCGTATTCGGTCAACGTTTACCTCAGCAAAAAGCTGATCGACACCTACCGTAAGCGCAAGGCATTCCTGGAGGAGATCAAGCACGCCATCGAGAGCGGGCGGGAACTCTATTGTTTCTTTTATGGCGTGACGCCGGAGTTGAAGCAGGTGCCGAGCAAGAAAAAACCCGAGCAGACGTTCGGGGTGTTCAGCGCCAGCATCGAGAATCTGGATCACTTTATGGTGCGGGAGGCGCCGGGGTTGGCGGGTAAATAAATCGCGCGCCGTTCGTCTGGCCAAAAACACAAATCAAAAATTGCATTTGATCCCGGCTCAAAACAACTGTACAAAAACACAGTACATTTTGACTCAACACTCTCGAGCCGGAGAACACCATGGCCTCTCAAGCGATGAAAATCACCCTGGAACGTATCGCCCTTTTCCAATTCACCCCGGCCCACTGCGCCCAGGCCCGAGCGATGCTGGGCTGGAGTGTGGAAGAGTTGTCGCGGGAGGCTTCGGTGTCTGTCGAAGCCATTGAGCGCTTCGAGGCACAACAGGATGTGCTGGATGTCACGCGGTTGACGCTGGCTTATCGGTTTGAATCGGAAGGGTTGGTGTTTTTCCCGGGGTTTGCGCCGGGGCGTGGGATGAATTTGAGAGGGTCTACGCCGAATCCGGTGGGGCGGGCGGATTTTGCGATGGTGGAGTGAGCGAAGTCATCGATTGACGTTTATTCCCATTTAGGTATATTTTCGCATGAATACAAGGAAGCCACTCCTGTGGGTTAGCAGCAGTAAGAAAGATCTGAAGCAGATGCCCGCAGATGTACAGGATGTTTTTGGTCACGCTCTCGATCTGGCGCAAAGCGGCAAGAAACATCCAGCCGCAACGCCTCTCAAGGGTTTTGGAGGTGCGGGAGTCCTTGAGTTGATTGAGGACTTCGATACGAACACCTACCGCGCCGTTTATACAGTTCGTTTTGGTAGAGCAATTTATGTTCTGCACTGTTTTCAGAAAAAGTCGACTACGGGCATTAAAACCACTCAGTGCGACATCGATCTGATCAGAATGAGACTTCAAGCAGCGCAGGATCATGCGAAAGGATCAGAAAATGATTGAAATCGAAGAAAGCAGCGGCAATGTCTATGAAGACCTTGGGATTCCCAACTCCAATGAAATGCGAGTCAAATCCCAGTTGGCCGCTAAAATTGGTGAGATCATCAAGGCTCGTCATTTGACCCAAGTTCAGGCGTCGGAAATCTTGGGACTGTCGCAGCCCAAACTTTCTGAGATGTTGCGCGGAAAGTTTCGTGGGATTAGTGAAGCCAAGATGATGGAGTGTCTGTTGCTGCTCGGGCGTGACGTGCAAATCGTAGTCAAATCGGCCCCCCGATCACGCAAAGAAGGCCGACTTGAAGTGGTCTTTAGTTAAGTCGCGCGGTTCAAGAACTCAATTCACGCGCTCTGCACAGTCGCTCGCTCACTCTCCCCTTCCACCGCCAACCACCAAGCCTCACCACGCTGCGGATGCATCAGGTTGAACGCTTCGCCCATTTGCGGTGTGGTAATCGAAACGCTGCGTTCCCAGGCCAGGGCCAGGATGCGGTCGAAGGGTTCGTACCATGCGTGGGTCGACAGGTCGAAGGTGCCGTTGTGGATGGGTAGCAGCCAGCGGCCCTTGAGGTCGATGTGGGCTTGCAGGGTTTCTTCAGGTTGCATGTGCACGTGTGGCCAATCGACGTTATAGGCGCCGGTTTCCATCAGGGTCAGGTCGAACGGGCCGTATTGTTCGCCGATGCGCTTGAAGCCGTCGAAGTAACCGCTGTCGCCGCTGAAGAAGATGCGGGTGGCGGCGTCGATCATCACCCATGAGGCCCAGAGCGTGCTGTTGCCGTCGAACAGGCCACGGCCGGAGAAGTGTTGCGACGGGGTGGCGATGAACTGGATGCCGTCGACTTCCGTACCTTGCCACCAGTCCAGTTGGCGGATTTTGCTGGCGTCGATGCCCCACTTGATCAGGGTGTCGCCCACGCCCAACGGGGTGAGGAAGTACTTGGCCTTGTCGGCCAGTTTCAGTACGGCCTGATAGTCCAGGTGGTCGTAGTGATCGTGGGACAGGATCACGGCTTCAATCGGTGGCAACTGGTCGAGGCTGATCGGCGGTTGGTGAAAGCGCTTGGGGCCGGCCCATTGCACGGGTGAGGCACGTTCGGCAAAGACCGGGTCGGTGATCCAGAATTTGTCCCGCAGTTTGAGCAACAGTGTGGAATGGCCCAGGCGATACACGCTGTGGTTCGGCGCCGCCATGAGCGCCGCTTGGGTCAACGGCTGGACCGGGACCGGCGCGGTCGGGCGGGTGTCGCGCGGTTTGTGGAACATCGCGTTCCACAAGATGCGCAAGGTTTTGCCAACGCTTAAACGCTGAATCGGCGTGTGGTTTTGGAACTGCCCTTGAGCCTGTCGGGAGGCTTCAGGCACCGCGTTAATCGCCGGAGAAGTTGAATTGGCCATAGCTGAATGACTCCAGAAAAACCGCACGTTTTAGCGATTTTCCGCTTGGGACGATAAATGGCCAAAGCACGCACGCATCAGCCGAACACTCTATTTTTGCTGGGCAGGATTAACAAAACATTACACTGCACAGTGTAGTTTCAAGGTTGCATCAAAGCGGATCACAAGTAAACTGCTGAGTGTAGTTTTCCTTTCCACTCTGCCGAAGCGTATTTATGACAGCTCCACAGCGTCTCACCGACCGAAAACGCGAAGCCATCATTCAAGCGGCGATTGCCGAATTCCGCACCAACGGTTTCGACATCACCAGCATGGACAAGATTGCCGCGACCGCTGGCGTGTCGAAGCGCACGGTTTACAACCATTTCCCCAGCAAGGAAGAGTTGTTCGCCGAAATTCTCAACCAACTGTGGGATCGCGTGCTGGCAGAACAGGAAACGCCCTACAGCCCTGACCAGCCGTTGCGTGAGCAGTTGAAAAGGATTCTGTCGGTCAAGCTGGCGACGATGGGCGATGACAATTTTCTCGATCTGGCGCGGGTGGCCATTGCCGCGGCCATTCACTCACCCGAACGCGCCCAGAGCATGGTGGCCCGCATGGGTGAACGAGAGGAAGGCCTGACCGTGTGGATTCGTGCCGCGCAGGCCGATGGCCGCTTGAAAGTGGTTGCCCCTGACTTTGCCGCTCAACAGCTCCAGGGCATGCTCAAATCCTTCGCTTTCTGGCCCCAGATTTCCATGGGCCAACCGAGCCTTTCCCCGGCGATGCAGCGCACCGTCGTTGACTCTGCGCTGGACATGTTCTTGGCCTGCTACCGGCTCTAGATCACGCCACTGCTCCACCCTGCCGCGATTAAATGGCTCCGAAGGACACTGATTATTCCCGTTGGAATAAATGACAATGTCCGCCGTTTTAACCGATGAATGGTCACTCTGAATCTTACGCAGCAATGTGTTTCAGAATGAATCTGGCGCAGGGAACTATGGAAAATCATCGCGGCAAGGGCTTGTCATTCGCCAGACGCATCTACATGCCCAGAGCCATCGGCCTGGGCATCGGGTCTTTGTGCGTCGCCGTCGCGCTGTATCCCTTGAACATGCCGATGTGGGTCTGGGTGTTGATGCTACTCAATGCCTTTGTCTGGCCGCATGTGGCCTTTCAGCTGTCGCGCCGATCGACGTTTCCCTACAAGGCCGAACGCCGCAACCTGATTTACGATTCGCTGTGCGGTGGTTTCTGGGCCGCCACCATTCAGTTAAATCCCCTGACCACTGTGACCATTCTGTCGATGATGGCGATGAACAACGTCGCCACCGGTGGCTTGCGGCTGTTTGTGCTGGGCAGTTTGAGCCAGGTGGCGGGCGTGTTGACTTCGTGGCTGCTATTCGGCATGTCGTTCAACCCGACGACCACGCCCTTGCAGGTGTGGGCCTGCCTTCCGATTTTGACCCTCTATCCATGGGCCGTTGGCATGGTTTGCTATCGACTGGCGATCAAATTGTCGGAGCATAAACGCACCCTGAGTGCGTTGAGCCGCACCGACAGTTTGACCGGCCTGCTCAACCACGGGGCCTGGAAGGACTTGCTGCAGCTAAAGTTCCAGAACTGTCGCCAGCACCAGGCACCCGCCACCATTGCGCTAATCGACATCGACCACTTCAAGGCAATCAACGATACCTACGGCCACATCATCGGGGATTCGGTGCTGCGCCAGTTGAGTGTCGAGCTCAAACGCAACCTGCGCGACAGTGCCTTGGCCGGGCGCTACGGCGGTGACGAGTTTTGCGTGATTCTGCCGAGCATACCGCTGGATCAGGCTCGGGAAGTGATGGATCGCTTGCGCAAGGTGCTGCATGAATACCGACACCGGGAAGTGCCCGAACTGCGTGTCAGCCTGAGCATTGGCCTGGCGTGTTTTCACCCGTCGTATGCCGATTCGATTGCCTGGCTCGATGACGCCGATAAGGCCCTCTACCTTGCAAAAAATACCGGCCGCAACAAAGTCAGCGTCGCCGCGAGCAGCGCCGATCTCGACACGCCAAGCGCACTTGCGGTTTAGCGTGTCAACACGCGCCCCTGCCATATTCAACCCCGCAGCAAACTCCGCACCGCCGAAATCTCCGGCACATCCCGACGTTTCATGTACACCCGCAGCGGTTCGGTGATGTTGATGCGGTCGTCGATGTTCTGCTCCAGCAGCAGCTGGATCAACTCGCGCTTGAGGGTCATGGATTGCTCGGGTCCAGTGGCCCAGACGAATTCGCTGGTAGGGATGATGCCGTCGTCCGCCACGTCCATGCCGAAAGAGTCCTCGCTGAACCGCACGATGTAGTGGCCGGTCTTGCGGTTGAGGCCGACGAAGCCTTTGAGCTGGTCGGCGGCCTGGCAGATGAGCTGGGATGTGATGCGCATGGTAAACCTCACAGGGGTGATCGTTGGTTTACACGCAGGGCGAGCGTTTCCCTCTGCCGGGGAAATATCGCTCAAGCGTACTGCAAACAAACGCACAAAAACGCTGACCAAAATCAGCTTTACGCACGTTTATGTCGGTCTCGCGATAGCGCTGGCAGCGCTCAGTTGTTAAAAGGGACGTCTTTGAAAACCATCGCGAAAGGATCTCGAGCATGCCTGCAACCTTTACCAAGAGCGCCCTGCTGCTGAGTCTGTTGCTCGGCCTCGGTCAGGCCCAGGCCGCCAGCGAGTCCGGCCCCACTGCGCTGGCCACACACCTGGGCATCCCGCACCCGGCGGTGATTGCCCACCGTGGTGCCTCGTTCGATGCCCCGGAATCCACCGTTGCCGCGTACAAACTGGCCCGTGACCTGGGTGCCGATTACCTGGAGCTGGACCTGCAACGCAGCAAGGATGGCGTGCTGTTCGCCCTGCACGACAACAATCTGCAACGCACCACCGACGTCGCCAGCAAGTTCCCCGAGCGCAAGGACAGCCCGGCCAACGCGTTCACCATGGCCGAACTGAAAACCCTCGATGCCGGCACTTGGTTCAACACCGCGTACCCGGATCGCGCACGCCCTTCCTACGCGGGGCTGAAAATCCTGACCCTCGATGAGATCATCGATATCGCCCAGGGCAACCCGCTACACAAGCCTGGCCTGTACATCGAAACCAAGGAGCCCAAGCAGTTTCCCGGCATCGAGCGCGACCTCAAGGACAAACTCCATGACCGTGGCTGGCTGAGCCCGGCCGGTTCGAAACTGGCGAAAAGCGAACTGGCGGTCGGTCAGGGCAAAGGCAAGGTGATCTTGCAGACCTTCGAAAAAAGCAGCCTCGAACTGCTGCAAAAAGAGATGCCGCACGTCCCGAAAATCCTCCTGCTGTGGGTGGGCGAAGGCAATATCGAGCCGAAATCGAAAGTGACGTTTGCCGAATCCGGCGAACAGGATAAGGCCGCTTATTACGCCAAGCAGCAGCCGAAGGACAAAGCCGAATTCCAGCGCTGGGTCGACTACGCCAAGGCCCAGGGCGCGATCGGCACTGGTCCTTCGGCGGCGCTGACCAAGGGCGGTGATCAGAGTTATGCCGACCTCGTGCAACCGTGGATGAACCAGTACACCCACGATCAGGGGTTGCTGGTGCACGTCTACACCATCGACGAGGCGGTGGATTATCAGAAGGTGATGGAGGCGGGTGTCGATGGCATTTTCACCAACCGCGCCAGCGAGTTGTTGAAGTTCTATAAACGCCCGGCGGCGGCGAGTGTTGATCAGGTGTTGAGGAACAACGGGTACTGAGGAACGCACCGGGTAGCCGCTGGCGCAGCCTGCGTTCGGCTGCGAAGTAGTCGTCAAACCTGAGCGCGAGGTATTTCTGAAGTACCGCGTTCACCGATTTTGCGACTGCTGCGCAGCCGAACGCAGGCTTCGCCAGCTGCTACATTGTAGATGTCGCCATGATGGGGAATTTTAAGGGTGGATTAAGTTACAAAAGCTAACCTGATCTCACTTAAACAGCACACACAAGGAACGAACTCATGAAGACTCTGACTGCCCTGTTCACCGCTGCAGCCCTGACCCTAACCGCTGGTTTGGCCCAGGCTGATGTTCCTGTCGACCAGATTCCGCAGTTGGTCAAGGACGGGAAGATCAAGCCACTGGAAGAGCTGAACCAGATCGTTCTGAAGCTGCACCCGGGCGCGACGATTACCGACAGCGACCTGGATAACCACTTCAACGGCTACGAGTACGAAGTCGAGTTGCGCGATGCGCAAAACGTTGAATGGGACGTGGACTTGAACGCTGCCACCGGCGAAGTCCTGAAGAACAAAAAAGACGACTGATGCACACCGCCAAAAGCCGCATGATGTCACCATCGTGCGGCTTTTTTGTGCCTGAGTGTTTGATCAGGCCGAGGTGCTGACCAGCGTCCCCGACGTACCGGAGCCAGACTCCTGCAACGCCTGCAACAACGCCGCTGTCGCGGTTTGCAAAGACGCCGAAGTGGCTGCGATTTGCGATTGTGCGGCTGCCACTTCAGCCGCCTTGGCCTCGTCGCTTTGCTGCTTGGCCTGGGCCGCTTGCAGTTGCTGCATTTGCTCCTGCATCTGCTTTTGCAGTTCGGCGATTTGCTTGCGCAGCTCTTTCACCGCATCGGACTCTTCACTGCTACTGGCGCTGCTGTCACCCGTTGCGGGAGCACCGCCGGCAGTGACTTTGGTGCTGTCGGTAGAAGATGCAGTGGCTGTCGCTGCCGTGGTGTCCTCCATGTCCGCGCTGTTGGCGGTGGAAGGCGTGGTACTTAACGTCGTTTGGGGGATCGAAATATTGGTGATGCTGACCATTGAAGTTCTCCGTCATGGATGGGTTTAACCGGTCATCGACACCTCCTGCCTGCACTTGAGATCGACTGTGTAGCGACTGTGCCTCAATTCCGATACAAACCCGCGCCTGTCGCTGAATCGTCACCAATCCGTCATCCAGCCTTGCGATGATGCGGCTCAAGTGAACCAGCCGTACTTCCACACCCAGTAGCAGCTGGCGAAGCCTGCGTTCGACTGCGCAGCAGTCATCATCCGGAACACGCGTTTTTCCAATGGCAATGGATGGCCTGACTTCACGATTGCTGCGCAGCCGAACGCAGGCTTCGCCAGCTGCTACAGAAAGCTTCAGCGCCTCTCTTTGCGAGCTCTCATGAACCACAGCATCGATCAAAGCCATCGCGATCCGGATCTGTTCGGCCTGCTTTACGGTTTCAGTTTTCGTCCCGGCGAGCGTGGTCAGGAGATCGACTCGGCCAGAGCTTTGCGCTGCTTGCAGCAACCGGAAGACGACGAGCAATTTCTCTGGCTGCACTTGAACCTCGCCCACGCCGCGTGCGAGCGCTGGATGAAAAGCCATCTGGAGTTGCCCGACGAGTTTTTCGAAGCGCTGCATGAAGGCTCGCGCTCGACGCGCATCGAGCATGTCGACTCGGCATTGCTGGCGGTGGTCAACGATGTGGTGTTCAACCTCAGTAGCATGGTCTCGTCGGATGTTTCGACACTGTGGGTGTGCGCGCGCAGTCGGTTGATCATCAGTGCGCGTCTGCAACCGCTGCACTCGGTGGACAAGTTGCGTTCGTCGGTGAAGGCCGGTGAGTGCTTTCGCTCGCCGCTGGAATTGCTGGTGCATCTGTTGCGCGATCAGGGTGAAGTGCTGACGCAGATCGTGCGCAAGACCAGCCAGAGCGTTGATCAGATCGAGGATGAGTTGCTTTCTTCGCGCCTGTCGACCAACCGTGCCGAACTGGGCGCCAACCGCCGCGTGTTGGTGCGTTTGCAACGTTTGCTGGCGTTGGAACCGGGATCGTTGTTGCGCCTGCTCAATCGTCCGCCGCCATGGCTGCAAAAGGAGGACGTGAAAGAGCTGCGCAAATCCACCGAGGAGTTTGCGCTGATCATCAACGACCTGACTGCACTTGGTGAACGGATAAAACTGCTGCAGGAAGAAATCGCCGCCAACCTCAACGAACAGAGCAACCGCACGCTGTTCACCCTGACCGTGGTGACGGTGCTGGCGTTGCCGATCAACATCATTGCCGGTTTCTTCGGCATGAACGTGGGCGGAGTGCCGCTTTCCCAGGACCCGGAGGGGTTCTGGATTCTGGTGGCGCTGGTTGCGACGTTTACGGTGATTGCCGGGCGCTGGGCGTTTCGTAAGCGGCAGGATTATTGAGAACAAAAGATCGCAGCCTTCGGCAGCTCCTACCTTAAGGCGACTTCCTGTAGGAGCTGCCGAAGGCTGCGATCTTTTGATCATTTACGGATCAACGGTTCAACAAAAAACCGAACCCCTGATCCAGGGCAGTCTCTCTGTAACATTTGGCAACGATCATGACCGACACTCCTTCCCTCCTCAGGAATGTCCGGCATGGCTACCCCCTCCTTCACCGCCGCCCCGGCGCCCACCAGTAGCGCCAAACCGCAATTCGATAAAAAACCCGGCCTGATCACCATCGTAGTATTTGTTGCCGTGTTGGCCATCGGATTGCTGTTCACCGCCTACAGCCTGATGCATGACATGCACGAACTCGGCACGGTGGTGACCACCTGGACGCCGTTTTTGCTGTTGGGCGTGGCGTTGTTGATCGCCTTGGGCTTTGAGTTCGTCAACGGTTTCCACGACACCGCCAACGCGGTGGCCACGGTGATTTACACCCACTCGCTGCCGCCGAATTTCGCGGTGGTCTGGTCCGGGTTCTTCAACTTCCTCGGGGTGCTGCTGTCCAGTGGCGCGGTGGCGTTCGGCATCATCGCGTTGCTGCCGGTGGAATTGATTCTGCAAGTCGGTTCGTCCGCCGGTTTCGCCATGATCTTCGCCCTGTTGATCGCCGCGATCCTGTGGAATCTCGGCACCTGGTGGCTGGGGCTGCCGGCGTCTTCGTCGCACACCTTGATCGGTTCGATCATTGGTGTCGGCGTGGCCAACGCATTGATGCACGGCCGCGACGGCACCAGCGGCGTGGACTGGGCGCAGGCGACCAAGATTGGTTACGCGCTGCTGCTCTCGCCGCTGGTGGGCTTTGGCTGCGCCGCGTTGCTGCTGCTGGCCCTGCGCGCGTTCGTGAAAAACCGTGCGCTGTACAAGGAACCCAAAGGCAGCACGCCACCGCCGTGGTGGATTCGCGGGCTGTTGATCCTGACCTGCACCGGTGTGTCGTTCGCCCACGGTTCCAACGACGGGCAGAAAGGCATGGGCCTGATCATGTTGATTCTGGTCGGCACCCTGCCAATGGCCTACGCGCTGAACCGCACGATGCCGGCCGATCAGGCGTTGCAGTTCGCCGCCGTGGCCGAAGTCACCCAGCAAGCCTTGGTCAAAGCCGCGCCGCAACCGGCACCGGCCGATCCGCGTCCGATCCTGTCCGAGTACGTGCGCAGCAAGGAAGCGACACCGCAACTGGTGCCTGCGCTCGCCGCGCTCACCGGCAGCATCGGCGCCGAGGTCAAGGGTTATGGGTCGCTGTCGAAAGTGCCCGCCGAAGCCGTGGGCAACGTGCGGAACGACATGTACCTGACCAGCGAAACCATTCGCCTGATGGACAAGAACAAGGTCGGTAATTTCGACGCCGACACCAGCAGCAAGCTGCAACTGTTCAAGCAGCAGATCGACAATTCCACCCGCTTCATTCCGCTGTGGGTGAAAATCGCGGTGGCGATTGCGTTGGGGCTGGGCACCATGGTCGGCTGGAAGCGCATTGTGGTGACGGTCGGCGAGAAGATCGGCAAGACTCACCTGACTTACGCGCAAGGCGCCTCGGCAGAAACCGTGGCCATGCTGACCATCGGCGCCGCCGACATGTTTGGCTTGCCGGTGTCGACCACCCATGTACTGTCGTCAGGCGTGGCCGGGACAATGGTCGCCAACGGTGGCGGCTTGCAGATGAAGACCATCCGCAACTTGCTGATGGCCTGGGTACTGACCTTGCCGGCGGCGATTCTGTTGTCGGGCAGTTTGTATTGGTTGTTTACCCAACTGTTCTGATGCACTGCCTTAAAAACTGTAGGAGCGAGCCTGCTCCTACAGGTTATTCGCCGAGCGGATCACCTCGCCCAACCAATCCATGAACGCCCTCACCCGCAACGGCAAATGCCGTTGTCGGGCATAGAGCAGCGACACTTCCATGGACGGCGCGTTGAATTGCGGCAATACCGCGACCAGTTCACCACTGCTCAAGTGACGGTGCATGCCCATTCGCGGCGCCTGGATCAAACCAAAACCGCCCAGGCACGCCGATTCATAGGCATCGGTGCTGTTGACCGTGATGCTGCCCGTCATCGCCAGCCGCTGCACCTTGTCATCGACCTCATACACAAACCCTTCCGAACGGGCGCCCAAAACGCCGACGTAGTGCACCAGCCAATGTTGCGCCAGATCGTCCAGGCTTTGCGGCATGCCAAAGCGCTGCACGTATCCGGGGCTGACGCAGTTGACCATGGCGAAGTCGCACAGATGCCGCGCGACCACCGATTGATCCGGTTGCGCGCCCACTCGCAGCACGCAATCAAAACCCTCGCTGAGCAAGTCCACACGGCGGTCAGTGCTGCTGATTTCCAGTTCAAGCAGCGGGTGGCGCGCCATGAATTCCGGCAGGCGTGGCATCACCACGCGCCGGGCCAGAATGTTCGGCATGTCGACACGAATTCGCCCCACCAACGTGGCTTCGTCCTGGCGAAACAAGCCTTCGATTTCATCCATGTGCGACAGCAGATCCTTGCTGCGCTCGTACAACACCAGACCATCCTGAGTGGCCTGGACCTTGCGCGTGGTGCGTTGCAACAGGCGTGTACCGAGCAAGGCTTCCAGCGCCTGCACATGCTCGGACACCGTCGAGCGCGGCAGGCCCAGGCTTTCGCCAGCAAGGGTGAAACTCGACATCTCGCTGACCCGGACGAAGGTGCGCAGCAGTTCCAGTTTGTTCATGGGCCTGACCTTTATTGTTCGGATTCACCGACCAGTGATTCCGATTTAGCCATGTTTATCACTCCACAGCGGATAAATAAACTTCCTCACACCCACTGCCCACTGCACTTGAGGAAGCCCCATGAACCGTAAAATCGCACTGATCACCGGCGCCAGCCGCGGCCTTGGCAAAAACGCTGCCTTGCACCTGGTTGCCCAAGGCGTCGACATCATCGGCACCTACAACAGCCGTGCCGATGAGGCGCAGGCCCTGGTCGCGGAAATTGAAAGCCTCGGCGGCCGCGCCGCCATGCTGCAACTCGATGTCGGCCAGAGTGAGCATTTCGCCGCTTTTGCCTTTGAAGTGGCAAAGGTCTTGCGCAGCCAGTTTGACCGCGAGCATTTCGACTTTCTGATCAACAACGCCGGGATCGGGATGCATGCGAACTTCGTCGACACCACCGTTGAGCAGTTCGACTTGCTGGTGAATATCCATTTCAAGGGACCGTTTTTCCTCACGCAAAACCTGCTGCCATTGCTCAATGACGGCGGGCGCATCATCAACGTTTCCAGCGGGCTGGCCCGTTTCAGTTTGCCCGGTTACGGTGCCTATGCGGCCATGAAAGGTGCGATGGAAGTGCTGACGCGTTACCAGGCCAAAGAGCTGGGTGCGCGCAACATCAGCGTCAACATCCTCGCCCCCGGTGCGATCGAAACCGATTTCGGTGGGGGCACCGTCCGGGACAACGCCGAGGTCAACAAAATGGTCGCGGGCAACACCGCGCTGGGACGCGCCGGTCGTCCGGATGATATTGGCGCCGCGATTGCGCTGCTGGTGGCACCGGGTAGCCAGTGGATCAATGGGCAGCGGATTGAGGCGTCGGGCGGGATGTTTTTGTAAGACCTAAACATTAAAAGATCAAAAGATCGCAGCCTGCGGCAGCTCCTACATTGGACCGGTATACCCGATTCTGTAGGAGCTGCCGCAGGCTGCGATCTTTTTGTTTTACTGCACGCAGGTCTGACGCACCACCACCCGCTCCCGCACTACGTCATACACCCAGTGATAAACATAGGTGTACGGCAGGAAAAACAGCAGCACACCGATGTCCAGTAAGAACGCCTGCCACAGGCTGATATTCAGCCACCAGGCAATCAATGGCACGCCAAGCGCGACCAGTCCGCCTTCGAACAACAGCGCGTGCACCACGCGGACCCAAGCATTGTGAGCAATCGCGAAACGCTTGAGCAGCCGGTCGAACAGGCCGTTGAAGACCACGTTCCACGCCAGCGCCAACGCGGCAATGACCAACGTGACGACGCCCATTTCCAGCATCGGTTTGTCCATGATCCAGGCCAGCAACGGGGTACAGATCAGAATGGCCAGTAATTCGAAGCCGATGGCCTGGAAAATACGTTCGGTAATGGATTTGTTGGCGCTCATGGCCTGACTCCCTTGGGTGACAATGGTTGCCATGATCCGTCATCACACCGATACTTCATAACCAATAACCATCGATCAAGGCGATAGTTCATGGCCTCTCATGAAGTGCTGTTGGCGTTTGTCGAAGCCGCCACCCAAGGCTCGTTTTCCGCGGCGGCACGCAAACTGGGCCGCAGTCAGTCGACCATCAGCGCGGCCGTGGCCAGCCTGGAAATCGACCTGAACCTGACGTTGTTCGACCGCAGCAGCCGCAAACCCGGCCTGACCCCGGCCGGCCACGTGATGTTGCAACGTGCTGAAGACATCCTCGCCGCCACCAGTCGCCTGGAAATGACCGCCAGTCAGCTATCGAATGGCGTTGAAGCGAAGCTTACAGTGGCGCTGTCCGACACCTACCAATCCGACCGTTTCGAAGCATCGCTCAGTGCCTTTGAACAGCGCTATCCGGACTTGGAACTCGAATGCCTGATTGCTGAATGCGATGACTTGGTGGCGCTGGTGCAAAGTGGTCGAGCGCAAATTGCCTTCGCCGAAATGCAGGACAGCTATCCGCCGGACCTGGTCAATTCGACGGTGGACGAGCGCACGGAAATCGCCCTGTTCGTGTCGCCGGAACATCCGTTGGCATCGCTCGATCACATTGATCAGGACGTGCTGCAGCAACACCGCGAATTACGTCTGGCGACCATCGTCAACCCATATGAGAGCCGGGCGAAAGGCCGCGTCTGGTCGGCGCCGAGTTATTTGATGCTGCTGGAAATGGCCCAGGGCGGTTTCGGTTGGGCGCCGTTGCCGCGCTGGCTGGTGGCGCGATTTGGGCCAGGTACTTTGCAGGAGTTGCAGGTGCGAGGCTGGCCGAAAACGGTGTCGGTGGATGCGCTGTGGTCGAGGCAGAATCCGCCGGGGCCGGCGGGGAGTTGGTTGCTTGGCAAAATGCTTGAGTGAAGGTCCTGCGGACCTTATCGCGAGCAGGCTCACTCCCACATGTTGACCGTGTCCTCACAAACAACTCGGTCAACTGTGAGAGCCAGCCTGCTGGCGATGGGCCCAGAAAAACCACACTACTCCAACGCCTTGAGCCGGCCCTCAATAAACCGCCGCTCCGGCTCTTGCTGCGTTAACTCTAGCGCCCGCTGATACGCCGCCCGCGCCTGCTCCACCCGCCCCAACTGCCGACAAAATTCCGCCCGCGCCGAATGCGCCAAGTGGTAATCCAGCAGGTCACCGCGCGCCAAAATCGCCTCGACCAAGATCAACCCTGCCAACGGTCCATCCCGTTTGGAAATCGCCGCCGCCCGGTTCAACTCGACCACCGGCGAAGGCACGGCGCGCAGCAACACGTCGTACAGCCCAACGATCTGTTCCCAATCGGTTTCATCCACCGACGGCGCTTCGGCATGCACCGCCGCGATCGCCGCTTGCAGGCAATACGGGCCGAATCGGCGACTGCTCAGCGCCCTCTCGACCAAGCTGCAACCTTCGGCAATCATCTCGCCATTCCACAAACTGCGGTCTTGATCATCCAGCAGAATCAATTCGCCGCTGGGCGAGGTTCTGGCCACGCGTCGCGACTCGTGCAGCAGCATCATCGCCAGCAAGCCCATGACTTCCGGTTCCGGCAGCAATTCCATCAGCAAGCGGCCGAGACGAATCGCCTCGCGCGTCAGGTCTTCGCGGGTCAATTGCGCCCCGATGGACGCCGAATACCCCTCGTTGAACACCAGGTAAATCACCCGCAGCACGCTGTCGAGGCGCTCGGGCAATTCCGCCAGGGAAGGCACTTGATAAGGGATTTTTGCGTCGCGGATTTTCGCCTTGGCGCGCACGATGCGTTGGGCGATGGTGGCCGGCGCCGAGAGGAAGGCCCGGGCGATTTCTTCGGTGGTCAGGTCGCAGACTTCGCGCAGGGTCAACGGCACTTGCGCATCCGCCGCCAACGCCGGGTGGCAGCAGGTGAAGATCAGGCGCAGCCGATCGTCTTCCACGTCTTCGTCACTCCAGTCGGCCTGTTCCAGCGCTTCCAGTTGCGCCAGCAACAAGGGCCGCGAGGCATTGAACCGCGCACGCCGACGCAACACGTCGATGGCCTTGAACCGCCCGGTGGACACCAGCCAGGTGCGCGGGTTATCCGGCACGCCGTCCTGTTGCCAGCGCTCGACCGCGACGAAGAAAGCCTCGTGCAGGGCCTCTTCGGCGAGGTCGAAATCGCCGAGCAAGCGAATCAACGTCGCCAAAATGCGCCGCGACTCTTCACGATAAACCTGCTCGACCCGCGCCTTGACCGCCGCCGCCACCATCACTCAGGGATTCAACTGGCGCACAGGACGCACTTCAACACTGCCGACCCGCGCCGCCGGAATGTTCCCGGCGACCTGGATGGCTTCGTTGAGGTCCTTGGCATCGATCAAGTAGAACCCGGCCAACTGCTCCTTGGTTTCGGCGAACGGGCCGTCGGTGATCGACATTTTGCCGTTGCGCATGCGCACGGTGGTGGCGGTCTGCACTGACTCCAGCGCCTCGGCGGCGACCATGCGGCCACTGCCCTGGATCGATTCCGCATACGCCATGCACTCAGAATCGTGCGGGCTCTCCGGCAGCGAATGCAGTAACTGCTCATCGCTGTAGACCAGGCATAAATACTTCATCACGCTCTCCTTATCGAACGGATCAACTATGGCCGCAGATCGGCATGGCTGGCGAGAAAAAATCTCAAGGCTTCAGGTCGAACAGCGGTGCGCCAGTCTGCATATCGAACGGCGCCGACCAGTGTTCGTGAACGATCTGCCACAGCCCCGCTTCCTGTCGATAGCACTGCGAGACACGCATCCAGCAGGCCTGGGTTTCGCCCTTGTCATTGGTGCCGCCGCAATGGGCCAGCCAGTGGGCGAAGGCGATTTCCTGGGACGGTTCGATGCTGACTTCGTGAAACTCAAAGATGTGCGGGCCGGGGCACATCTGCATGCATTCCTGCCAATGGGCGCGATAGGCGGGCTTGCCCTTGAATTGCAACGCCTTCACCGCATCAAAAGAAACGATGTCATCGGCATACAACGCCATGACCTTCTCGACATCCTTGGTCATGACGGCCTGGCGATAGTTTTCGATCAGGTTCTGAATTTGGGGTTGCGAGTTCATGGTGGTTCTCCGTGGTTTTTATGGGAAGACACCCTTAGTCGTCTGGCGATCCGGTGAATCGACAGGTGAAATAAAAATAATCCACCCAGCCAGAATCGCTAGAATCGATGGCTCTATTGATGATGGAAAAAGGACCCTCCAGTGACAGCCCGACTCGTGCCATATGAAACCCTGAACGCGCAGCAGCGCCAGCAGGTGGAGGCCATTGAAGTCCATCCGGAGCAAGTCAAGTTCTCCGGTGACATCCACGGTGCTTTGCATACCCTGTTGTCCAAGCCTGGCCCAGGCGTCAAAGGATTTGCCCTGTTGGCCGAAGACATCCCCGTGGCCTTTTTGCTGCTCAAACGCCCGCCCGTTTTGCCGGCATGGGCCGATGAACACAGCGCCACACTGCATGCGCTGCAGGTCGACCAACGCGCGCAAGGCAAAGGTTATGGCAAGGCCTGTCTGCAAGCGCTGCCAGAAGCTGCGCGCCTGGCGTGGCCGGAGATCAAAGGGTTGGAATTGTCAGTGGATGCGGATAACGAATCGGCGATTGGTTTGTATGCCAAGTATGGGTTTGTCGACAGCGGCGAGGCGTACAAGGGGCGGATCGGGTATGAGCGGCGGATGGGGTTGAAATTCTGATCGCTGACACAACGCCCGATCCCTTGTAGGAGCTGCCGCAGGCTGCGATCTTTTGATCCTGTTTTTTACAAAGCAAAATCAAAAGATCGCAGCCTGCGGCAGCTCCTACAGGGAATATCTTTTACAGTTTCAGCACCATCTCATGCCACGCCATGCCGCCATGGTCGGACGCCGACGGTTTGATGTAGGCAAAACCGAACCCGGCGTACAGCGGAATATGCCGTTCTTTGCACATCAGGTTGATGGTGACTTTGCCCATCGCGCGCATGCGCGCAATGAACTCGCCCATCAAGCGCTTCGCCAGGCCTTGGCCCTGATAATCCGGGTGAACCACCACTGACATGATCACCACGTGCGACCCTTCCGGGTCGTGGCCGATCAGCTCCTTGAACGCTTCGTCCGACATCTCTACCTGAAATGCCGCACCGGAATTGATGAAACCGGCGACCACGCCGTCCACTTCCGCGACGATGAAACCCTCGGGCCAGGTGGCGATGCGCGTGGCGATTTTTTCGCGAGTCGCCGCTTCTTCGCCTTCGTAGGCAACGGTTTCGATGGCGTAGCAACGGTCCAGGTCAGCAGGCGTGACATTGCGAATGACGGTGTTCATGGCAACTCGGAATCAGCGGGGGGAAAGGCTGGAGATGATAAATCAGCCCAAGCGCGACATCGAGAGACGAATCGTCTGACTCGCCTCTCGAAGTCAGTGTCAGGGCTTGATTGGCAGCCAGATTTCCAGTTTGCCGGTGTTGAGCTTCGGGTTGAAGTCTTCGCTGTAGCGTTCGAATTCCGGTTCCGCCAATAGCTCGCGCCCGGATTGCGGCAGCCACGTTCCATGGATGTACTGAAAGGTTTGCGGCAGCGATTCCAGCGGCCCCTTGTGTTCAAACACCACGTATTGCTGGGGCTGAATTTCTACCCAGCGGTACGTTTCCGGCAAATCGTCGAGCTTGCTGATCTCGACCCCGGCGATGTAATCGAAGCCGCCCTTGCCGTCGAAATTACAGCAGACGCCGTAGGTCACTTCGCCTTTTTGCCCTGGGACATTGCCGATATGGGGAATGAATTTTTCCCAGAGTTCGGGAATGCCTTTTACGGTTTGCTGGGTAAATGTTCCGCCAAGCCCTGCAATCAGCAGGAAGTGTCCGTGTTCAAAGCGTGGTTCGGACACCTCGACGCGTGTTTGCTCATCCATGACTCGACTCCTGGGAGGGAAAAGTGGGTTCGGCTGGGAGTATAGAAGTCAAACCCGATTCGCCCAATTACAGGGCATGCAACTGCTCGACGGCGCCTGCACCGACAAACTCGTTGTAACCCGATAGGATCACGTAGACCGCGAAATAGCAGAAGATCGCTGCCGATGCCATGTAGGAATAGCGCAGCAATTTGTCACCCAGCAACTTGCCCCCGTGGCTCGCGGCGAAGCACAGGCCAGCGGACCACAGCAGCCCGGCACAGAGGAAACCGCCGAGGAACAGCGCCGAACTCAACGCACCGCCGCCACCGGAACGCGCGATCAACGTGCCACCCACCGCAGCGAACCAGAGAATGGCGCTGGGCGACGACATGGCGAGAAAAATCCCACGGAAGAATTCCTTGCGATGGGAGTTGTGGCCGACTTCGGCGGTCTCGGCCAGCAGCGCTTCATGGTGGATCGCCGAATAAATCATCTTCGCCGCGAAGTACACCAACAGCGCCGAACCGCCAATCCACAACACCCAGCGCACGGTTTCGTATTGCAGTAAAACAGTCATGCCGGCCAAGGCCAGCACAGCGTAGATCATGTCGCCGACGCAGGTGCCCAGCCCCAGCGCAAAGCCTTGAAAATAGCCGCGCTGCATGGCCAACGTGATCATCGCGATATTGGCCACGCCGATGTCCAGGCACAGCGAAAGGCTCAGCAAAAAGCCACTGGTAAATTCCATCGAACCCTTTCCTTCGGACAAATTTGTTTACATTGAGGCTGGACAGTCTGCCACAGCTGACCGTACATTCCGCCACAGGTCACCGCAGTGACCAGCGTCGCTCGGACGGTTCCGGGCGCTTACGTTATCCGAGGCAACAATGGCCGAACAAGGTTCGCCGCGCCGCTTTGCGCGCATAGATCGACTCCCCCCTTACGTTTTCAACATCACTGCCGAGCTGAAGATGGCCGCCCGTCGTCGTGGCGAAGACATCATCGACTTGAGCATGGGCAACCCCGACGGCGCCACGCCGCCGCACATCGTCGACAAACTTGTGCAGGTCGCCCAGCGCGAAGACACCCACGGTTATTCCACGTCCAAGGGTATCCCGCGCCTGCGCCGGGCGATTTCCAACTGGTACAAGGAACGCTACGAGGTCGACATCGACCCGGAAAGCGAAGCCATTGTCACCATCGGCTCCAAGGAAGGCCTGGCGCACTTGATGCTGGCCACCCTCGACCAAGGCGACACCGTACTGGTGCCGAACCCGAGCTACCCGATTCACATCTACGGTGCCGTGATTGCCGGCGCCCAGGTGCGGTCGGTGCCGCTGGTGCCGGGCGTGGATTTCTTCGCGGAACTGGAACGGGCGATTCGCGGCTCGATCCCGAAACCGAAGATGATGATCCTCGGCTTCCCGTCCAACCCGACCGCGCAGTGCGTGGAGCTGGATTTCTTCGAACGGGTGATCGCCCTCGCCAAACAGTACGACGTACTGGTGGTGCACGACCTGGCCTACGCCGACATCGTCTACGACGGCTGGAAAGCCCCGTCGATCATGCAGGTGCCGGGCGCCAAGGACATTGCGGTGGAGTTTTTCACCCTGTCCAAGAGCTACAACATGGCGGGCTGGCGCATTGGCTTCATGGTCGGTAACCCGGAATTGGTCAACGCGTTGGCGCGGATCAAGAGTTACCACGACTACGGCACCTTCACCCCGCTGCAAGTGGCGGCCATTGCGGCGCTGGAAGGCGATCAGCAATGCGTGCGCGACATCGCCGAGCAATACCGGCAGCGGCGCAACGTGCTGGTCAAAGGCCTGCATGAATTGGGTTGGATGGTGGAAAACCCGAAAGCGTCGATGTATGTCTGGGCGAAGATTCCCGAGGCTTATGCACACCTGGGTTCGCTGGAGTTCGCCAAAAAGCTGCTGGCTGAGGCCAAGGTGTGTGTCTCGCCGGGTGTTGGCTTTGGCGAGTACGGCGATGATCACGTGCGCTTTGCGCTGATCGAAAACCAGGACCGTATTCGTCAGGCCGTGCGCGGGATTCGCGGGATGTTTCGGGCGGATGGCCTGGTCACTAAGTAAACGATGACCTGTAGGAGCTGCCGCAGGCTGCGATCTTTTGATCTTACCGTGTAGAGTCAAAAGATCGCAGCCTCGTTTCACTCGGCAGCTCCTACAGGGGTTTGCATCACCCACAAAAAAACCGCATCGCTGCGGTTTTTTTGTGCCTGCCGAATCGCTTAGACGAACAGCGACAACAACAGAATAAAGCCCAGGCCCACCACCGACAGGATGGTTTCCATCGCGGTCCAGGTCTTGAAGGTTTCGGCCACGGTCATGTTGAAGTACTGCTTGACCAGCCAGAAACCGGCGTCGTTCACGTGAGACAGGATCAACGAACCAGCACCGGTCGCCAATACCAGCAACTCACGGTTCACACCCGGAATCATCCCTACCACTGGCACCACAATGCCGGCGCCAGTGATGGTCGCCACGGTCGCCGAACCGGTCGCGATACGGATCACCGCCGCTACCAGCCATGCCAACAGGATCGGCGAGATCTGTGCGTTCACCGCCATGTGGCCGATCACGTCACCCACGCCGCTGGTCACCAGCATCTGCTTGAAGCCACCACCGGCACCGATGATCAGGATGATCGCAGCGGTTGGCGCGAGGCTCGCATCCAGCCACTTCATCATTTGGCTGGAACCGATGCCCTGCTTGTAGCCGAAGGTGTACAGCGACAGCAGCAGTGCCAGCAGCAGAGCCGAAATAGGGTGACCGATCAGGTCCATGAAGGCGCGGAAGATGTTGCCATCCGGCAGCACGACGTCGGCAAACGTCTTGAGCAGCATCAGGAACACCGGCAACAGCACGGTCACCAGAGTGATACCGAAGCTCGGCAGTTCAGCCGAATCGGTTTCGCGCGCCAGTTGGTCCACCAACTCCTGGTTCGGATGACCGGGGATGTGCTTGGCGATGAACGTACCGAAGATCGGGCCTGCAATGATCGCCGTTGGCAATGCCACGATCAGACCATAAAGAATGGTTTTACCGATGTCGGCACCGAACACGCCGATAGCCAGCAACGGACCCGGGTGCGGTGGCACCAGGCCGTGTACCGCAGACAGGCCGGCCAGCAGCGGGATACCGATCTTGATGATCGACACGCCCGTGCGGCGCGCAACGATGAACACCAACGGAATCAGCAGCACGAAGCCGATTTCGAAGAACAGCGGAATGCCCACCAGGAACGCAGCGAACATCATCGCCCACTGCACCTTGTCCTTGCCGAAGGCGCGGATCAGGGTCTGGGCAATCTGGTCTGCCCCGCCCGATTCGGCCATCATTTTGCCGAGCATGGTGCCCAACGCCAGGATGATGCCGACGAAACCGAGCACGCCACCGAAGCCGTCCTGGAACGCCTTGATGATGGTGCCGATCGGCATGCCGGAGGTCAGCCCGAGGAAGGCGGCGGCTATGATCAGGGCAAGAAAGGGGTGCAACTTGAACTTGGTAATCAGGACGATAAGCCCGATCACCGTGACCACTGCATCGAGCAGCAGGAACGTCTCGTGGGACATGCCAAACATTAGGGGTGTCTCCTGGTTGTTGTTGTTATTAAAGCGGGTTAATCAGAAGTCGTAAGGACAGCGCTGTCTTTGTAAACACAGTCATACCGCCTGTTTCAGGCCGTTCGCCTGCCACCAGACATGAGCCTGCGCAGCCAGTTGCTCGACGCTATGGGTCGAAGCATCCAGCGCCAGGGTCAATGGCTCGCCGACGGGGGATTCGAGGGTCGCAAACTGGCTATCGATCAGGGTCGACGGCATGAAATGACCCGGGCGGTGTGAAACGCGGTCAGCGGCCACTTCCGGCGTCAGCTCCAGGAACACGAAACCCAGACCCGGCAAGGCACTGCGCAGACGTTCGCGATAGATATGCTTGAGAGCCGAACAGGTCAGCACCGGGCGCTGGCCCTTGGCGTCGACACGGCGCAGTTCATCGCACAGGCTGTCGAGCCAGCCGGCACGGTCTTCATCGTTCAGGGGGATACCCGCGCTCATCTTTTCGATATTGGCGGCAGGGTGGAAAGAGTCGCCTTCAATGGCAGTGGCGCCGCTCAATTGGCACAGGGCCTCGCTGACGCACGTCTTGCCGCAACCGGCAACGCCCATGATGACCAGGGCGGTGATGGGATGATTCATGTAACACCTCAGCGCGCAGACAGCGCTACCTTTGCCAGTTATGACACTAGACCAAAAAGCAGAAGTTGCCGACGCCTTTCTTGTCATTTTAAGGGTTGCAGCATGTTCGTTCCCAACGCCAAAAAGCGAGGATCAGGCGAACCCCCGCTCACGCATTTGCAGCTGCATCGAGACAGCGCTACCTTAGTGCCTTGAATTTTGTTTGGCAAGCCGTCGATGAATCCAACTAAAAACGATAAAAATACCCGCACCACTGGCCGCCCTACTCTGAACGAAGTCGCCCGACTGGCCGGTGTCAGCCCGATTACTGCTTCGCGCGCCTTGCGCGGCGTCAGCACCGTGGCTATCGATCTGGTGGAAAAAGTCCAGAAAGCCGCGCTTGAGCTCAACTATGTGGTCAACCCTGCCGCCCGTGCCCTGGCCTCGGCCCAGAGCCATTCGGTGGTGGTTTTGGTGCCGTCGCTGTCCAACCTTTTGTTCATCGATACCCTGGAAGCCATTCATCAGGTTTTGCGTCCCAAGGGCTTCGAAGTGCTGATCGGCAACTTTCATTATTCGCGCGACGAAGAAGAAAACCTGCTGCGCAACTACATGGCCTATCAGCCGCGCGGTTTGTTGCTCACCGGTTTCGACCGCACCGAAAGCTCGCGGCGGATGATCGAAGCCAGCAACATTCCCTGCGTGTACATGATGGAGCTCGACAGTGCCGCCGGGCTCAATTGCGTCGGCTTCTCGCAGTTGGCCGCCGGTGAGACGGCCGCCGAGCATTTGCTGTCCCGCGGCCGCAAGCGCCTGGCCTACATCGGCGCACAACTGGACCAGCGCACCTTGCTGCGCGGCGAAGGTTTCCGTCGTGCCCTGCAGAAGGCCGCGCTCTATGACCCGGCCCTCGAAGTGCTGACGCCTCGCCCTTCTTCCGTAGGCCTGGGTGGCGAATTGTTCTTGCAGATGATTGCCAGCCACCCCGACGTCGATGCGATTTTCTTCGGCAACGACGACCTGGCCCAGGGCGCGTTGCTCGAAGCCATGCGCCACGGGATAAAAATCCCCGAACAAGTGGCCATCCTCGGTTTCAACGACCTGCCGGCCTCGGCGCACATGGTCCCGCGCCTGAGCAGCATCAACACCCCGCGTGAGGCGATCGGACGCCGCGCGGCCGAGCAGATGCTGACCCTGATGGCCGGCAACACCGTGGCCAAACCAGTGCAGGACATGGGCTTTGAGCTGAAGGTGCGAGAAAGCACCTGAGTTCACACGCCCCCTCGTAGGAGCTGCCGAAGGCTGCGATCTTGTGATCCTCGTTTTTAAAATCAAGATCAAAAGATCGCAGCCTTCGACAGCTCCTACAATTGTCTATAGGCCATTTTTGATGGAGCCGCGCAATGGAACACACACTGAAGATTCTCGGCAAAGCCTCGTCGATCAACGTCCGCAAGGTGCTGTGGACTTGCGAGGAACTGGGCCTGGCCTTTGAGCGCGAGGATTGGGGCAGTGGTTTTGCCTCGACCCACAGCCCGGAATTTCTCAGGTTCAATCCCAATGCACAGGTCCCGGTGCTCATTGACGAAGCCTTGGTGTTGTGGGAATCCAATACCATCTGCCGTTATCTGGCCGGCAAATATCAGCATCACCATGAGTTTTTACCTGGCGAAGCAGCCGCACGCGCCCGGGTGGAGCAATGGATGGATTGGCAGGCCACCGATCTCAATTCATCCTGGAGCTACGCGTTTATGGCGCTGGTGCGCAAGGACCCGGAATACCAGGACGCCCACCGCATCGAGGTCGGCCTGCGCGGCTGGAACCAGAAAATGGCCATCCTCGAACATCAACTCGCAACCACCAAAGCCTATGTCGCCGGCGCGCGGTTTACCTTGGCCGATATCGTCATTGGTCTGTCGATCAACCGCTGGCTGATGACGCCGATGGAGCGCCCCGATTACCCGGCCATTGATGATTACTTCAAGCGACTGGCGCAGCATCCGGGCTTCCTCAAGTACTGCTGTAACGGCGTGCCTTGAGCGGTCCCGCGCTACAAATCGCCAAAATGTAACCAGTCATTGCAATAACTCGGCGAATCTCGATGCTCAGGTGTCGAGATTCACAATCATTGATTTCCGATAGCAGGCTAAGCTTCTCCATCAACAAGAAATGGATTCGCCATGACTGCTCATTCCCCGGGTGTCGCGCAAGCCGACGACATCGACCCTGTGCGCGCCGCACAGATTTCTGCCCGCATCGATCGCCTGCCTGCCGTTTCCACCCTGTGGCGGCTGGTGGCGTTGCTGTCGATTGGTGGCTTCTTCGAACTCTATGATCTGTTTCAGACGGCCTACATCAGCCCCGGCCTGATCAGCGACGGCATCTTCGCGACCGGCAATCAGGGCGTTTTTGGGATCTCCGATCAAGCAGCGTTCGCGTCGGCAACCTTTCTCGGTTTGTTCTTAGGCGCCAGCCTGCTCAGTCCGCTGGCCGACCGCTTTGGCCGCCGTGCAATCTTTACGTTCGCCCTGATCTGGTACACCGTCGCCACCGTGCTGATGGGGGTGCAGAGTTCTGCGCTGGGGATCATCTGCATGCGCTTTCTGGTGGGAATCGGTCTGGGCATCGAGCTGGTGACCATTGATGCTTATCTATCGGAATTGATGCCCAAGCGCATGCGCAGTTCGGCGTTTGCCTTCGCGTTTTTCGTGCAGTTTTTGTCGGTGCCAGCGGTGGCGCTGATGTCTTGGTGGCTGGTGCCACAAGCGCCGTTCGGGGTCTCGGGTTGGCGCTGGGTGGTGTTGGCCAGCGCAGTGTTTGCCCTGTTCATCTGGTGGTTGCGTTCACGTTTGCCGGAGTCGCCGCGCTGGCTGGCCCAGCATGGTCGATTCGATGAAGCGGACCGGATTCTTTCCGTCATCGAAGCGCGCTGCGTGAAAGACCAAGGCAAGCCTTTGGACGAACCGGAACTGGCTGATGTGGACGTCCAGGGCAAGGGTCGTTTTGCCGATATCTGGCAACCGCCCTATCGCCGACGCGCCCTGATGCTGATTGTGTTTCACGTGTTCCAGGCCATCGGCTTCTTCGGTTTCGGTAACTGGTTGCCGGCATTGCTCAACGGCCAGGGCGTGAGCGTCACGCACAGTTTGCTGTACGCCTTCATCATCACCCTCGCCTACCCGCTGGGGCCGTTGCTGTTCGTGAAGTTCGCCAACCGCTTCGAGAACAAATGGCAGATCGTCGGTTCAGCGTTGGGCGCGATGACTTTCGGCACCTTGTTCGCCCTGCAAACCAGCGCGTTCGGCCTGATCTTTTGTGGCGTGATGATCACCTTCTGCAATGCCTGGCTGAGCTTCAGTTATCACTCGTATCAGAGCGAATTGTTCCCCACCAACATCCGCGCGCGGGCCGTGGGGTTCTGCTATTCGTTCAGCCGCTTGTCGACGGTATTCAGCAGTTTGCTGATCGGGATATTCCTTGAGCATTTCGGTACGCCGGGCGTATTGGCGTTCATTGTCAGCAGCATGCTGATCGTGATGCTGACCATCGGCTGGTTCGGCCCCCGCACCCGCAACCTGGCGTTGGAAAACATTGCCCATCGTTGAAGCCGTTGCGGTCGATCCCTGCCGCCAAGCGGCAAGGGTTGACCGCAAAAACACCGTTTTACTCATACAGATGCACCACAAGCCAATGATATAAAACGCATTTTTTACTACGGGCATACTCTTTGCTCCATGCACGGCACCACAAACACCTACAGGTCTACACATCATGTTGGTCAGTGCAAAATCAAACCTGGTAGCCCCGATCCCTAAACGCCCTGGCGAAGACCCCACCGCCGAAGCCGCCGCCGGTCTTCAAAGCGTCATGGCCCAGGCCCTGCAAAACAACGTGCAGGCGCAAACCACCCAAGCCACGACGCAAGTCCAGGAATCCGCCACCCAACAGGCCACGCAACAAGTCAGTGAGGCGGCCAAAGTCAGCGACAACGTCGATGAGGCGTTCGCCAAAACCCGCGTGAACCTGCAAGCGGTCTATGCGCCACTGCCGGACGACGTCAAGGACCGAATCGGAACCAAAGGCTCGGCCACGGACGACTTCAAGGACTACATGAGCAAAACCCCGGAGCAGCGCATGCGTGATGCGATCCTTGAGGAAATGGGGCTGACACAGGAAGAGGTCGACGCCATGCCGCCGGAGAAACAGCAGGCGATCGGTGAAGAGATTGCCCAGCGCATGGAAGACAAGATGAAGATGGCCAAGGCCGAAGAAGCCAACGAACGTAACAACAAACCGGGCGCTGAGGCCGTGGAGCAACTCGTCGCTTCGCTTTGAGGTGTTTGAAGATAAAAAAGGGTCCCTCTACCGGGACCCTTCTTTATTTTGTTGCCCTTAATTCAACTGTAAGGTCGAGTTGAATTGACTGATCGCATCCACCACGTGCCGCGACCCTTGTTGAATTTCCAGAATCACTTCCCCCGCCTCGTTCGCCAGTTCTACACCGAGCCCCGTTCGACTCAGGCTCGACTGCATACTCGACACCGCGCTCAATGACAGATCGTGGTTCTTGCGCACCACATCGACAATCTCCAGCGTCGCCTGACTGGTGCGTGCGGCAAGGCTGCGCACTTCATCGGCCACCACGGCAAACCCGCGCCCATGCTCACCGGCACGGGCCGCTTCGATCGCGGCGTTGAGGGCCAGCAGGTTGGTCTGATCGGCGATGCCGCGGATGGTCTGCACGATGGTGCCGATGATGTCTGACTGTTTGCTTACCGCATCGATACTCAACGCGGCCTGGTTCAGGTCCCGGGAAATGTCCTGGATGATCTGCACCGTTTGCTGCACCACCTCGGACCCCTTGCGCGCACAGGCGTCGTTTTGCACAGAGGTGCTGTGGGCCGATTCTGCTGCCGTTTGCAGGGTGGTCATCTGGTCGGTGATGTCGCTGGCGAACTTCACCACCTTGTACAGCCGCCCCTTGGTGTCGAACAACGGGTTGTAGGACGCTTCGAGATAAACCGTCTGACCTTGCTTGTTCTTGCGTTCGAAACGGTGCGAGTGATATTCGCCACGGTTCAACGAAGCCCAGAAAGCCTTGTAGGCTGCCGACTCGGCTTCGGTCCGATGACAGAACAGACTGTGGTGCTGCCCGAGCACTTCGTTGAGCGAGTACTGCATGGTTTTCAGGAAGTTTTCATTGGCCGCGATCACCCGCCCTTCGGGGGTGAATTCGATCACCGCCATGGAGCGGCCAATGGCTGACAACATGCTTTGGTTTTCGTGTTCCTTGTTGACCCGCTCCGTCACGTCGGTGGCGACTTTGATCACACTTTTAACTTGCCGGTCGGGACCCAACACCGGCATGTAACTGGCTTCGAGCCAGATTTCCTTACCGTTCTTGTTCAGGCGCATAAAGGTGCCGCTGACCGGTTCGCCCCGGGCCAGGTCACGCCATAACCTGGCGTACTCTTCACTGCGGTAAAACACTTCTTCGCAAAACACCCGATGGTGCTTGCCGCGAACTTCTTCAGCGCTGTAACCCATGACGCTGCAAAAGTTTTCATTGGCATCAATCACGATGCCTTCGGGGGTGAATTCAATCATTGCCATCGAGCGACTGACCGCTGCCAACTTGGCATTGGCCTCGGTCAGGGCGCAACTGAAACGTTCGATTTCCAGCAGGTCAGCCTTGTGATGTAGGTTAAACATGGTCGTATCACCCTATGCGCGGTCTTTTGAATGATTGAAAGTTGCTGATCTTTCAAATCCACTACTACGTTCCACAGAACAGGCACACGCGCCCCTCCAAAAACAGGAAGGACCAGTCAGGTGATTAATGATGTTCAATCGGAGGGTCCCTATCGCGACACTCTCATCAAGACATCCTTCTCTTGATAGCCCGCAGGCGGGCCAACCCTAACGTGCTCATAAACAAACTCCCTTTCAGGACAGCTCCATTGAAGTGTGTCGGTGCCTCGCTTACGCACTCTGGGACTAACCATGACATTGCGGTCGACATAGTTAGTTAGACGTGAGCATAGACAGGCGCGCAGGGCTTGCAAGGCCACTAGTCGGCCAGTATTGGGTACAAAAACGGTTCAGCTGGGTATTTACTTGGCGGGTGTGCCAAACATTGGCGAGAAACGGATACTGACGATCGTATCGGTGGTGGACCCGAGTGCGCGTAGTTCGTAAATTTCGGTCCATGACTGTTTTTGGTTGTCAGCCCTGAATGGGCAACATTCGTCCCCAATGCCGATTTCCTTAAGCGTACTCGTCATGATCCGGCCAACGGCGTTGGCTCCATCCACCCCATAAACCACCGTACGATAACGCTCGTTGTTGTACTTCCACGAAGACACTTGCCGAGTCATATAGACGGGCAAATTGACTGTTCCTGAAGGTAAAACTTCCAGAGAAACTTTTTGCCCCTGGTAGTCGTTGTTCTCCCAGACACAAAAGTGGCGGTAGTCGCACGTAGTCAGGCGTTCATTAGCGACACCCGGAACCGGGTAGGTGATGACGATGGCCCCCTTGTCATAGACGACTTGGGTGGAGCTGACCTGCTTCCCTCCTGGCGCTCTTGCCAGTTGTTGATCAATCTGAGGCTGAACCACCGACTTTTGTTCGTCTGTCAGCGTCGGATCGAACAATGAATAGGCGCTTTGCGCGTTCGGATTTTTTCCCGAGTAAAAATAGAACCCAGCGCCGATCAAGACGCATACCACAACAACAATGGTTAACCCTTTGGTCTTCATGGTGAACTCCGTGCCTTAAGTTCTGGAATAACTTCAAGGCACAGAATCCAAGCCTCACAAATGACCGTCTACTGTCAAAACTGACAGAGCAGACAACCGGTCGACACCCTGCTGTTAAAGACTGGCCGATACCCGCGTCGCTACTTCACCCGGCACCCAGCCCTTCCACACTTGCGGTTGCTCACGCAGAAACGCTTCGGCGACTTCGCGGGGCTTTTGCCGTTTTTCACTCATCTGCCCCAACGTGTGGTTCAGCAGGTCAATCGGCAAATCGACTTTTTCGAAGAACGCCACCAAGTCCGGATACTGCGTCTTGAACGGCGCCGACACGCCGATGGCCAGGCTGGCCGGCATCGAACGGGTGCCTTTGGGGTTTGGGTTGTTGGCATCGGCCAGGGTTTTCCAGGCTTCGGCATCGAACGGCGGCTCGTCCAGTTTCACCAGTTTGAAGCGGCCCAACAGCGGGGTTGGTGACCAGTAGTAAAACAACACCGGTTTGCCACGGCGGATCGACGACGCCACTTCGGCATCCAGCGCTGCGCCGGAACCGGTGCGGAAGTTGACGAAGCTGTCCGTCAGGGCATAGGCCTTGAGTTTCTGGCTGTTGACGATCTCCGAGGTCCAGCCTGTTGGGCTGTTGAGGAAGCGGCCACGGCTCGGGTCTTCAGGGTCGCGAAACACGTCTTTGTATTTCGCCAGGTCCGCGACGGATTTCAATTCCGGCGCCAGGGGTTTGATGCCGCGCTCCGGGTCACCCTTGATCACGTATTCCGGCACCCACCAGCCTTCGGTGGCGCCTTTGACTGTGTCGCCCAGGCCAAACACTTTACCTTCAGCGGCGGCTTTGACCCACGCGGGGCTGCGTCCGGCCCACTCTTCGCCGATCACTTGAATGTCGTTCTTGGCCAGCGCTGCTTCGAGGCTGACCGTGCTACCTGGCAATGTGTCGGTCGGGTAGCCGTAACCTTTCTCGACGATCAGCCGCAGGATCTCGGTGATCAGGCTGCCGCTTTCCCAGGTGATGTCGCCGAAGTGAATGGGCGCGGTTTTTTCCGCTGCCGGGGCCTGGTGGGCGAACAGGCTCAGGGCCAGCAGCGAACTGCCGAGCAGGGTTTTGATCGATCTCATGCGGACCTCTTGTTTTGCAGGGGGCGGTTCAGGGATTGATTGGCGCTGTGCCGAGCGCACAAGGCCTCGGAACGGGTCATGTAAACGCTGACCGAGCGCTGGGAAATGCCCAGTTCGGCGGCGATTTGCGGGTACGTCAGGCCGTCGACCCGCGACAACAGAAACGTCGCCCGAACCTTGCCGGGCAGGCGCGCCAGCGTGCGGTCGAGGCCTTGCAGGGCCTGGGTCAATTGCGCCAGTTCTTCAGGCGACGGTGATGAGGGTTGGTCAACCTGCAACAGTTGATCGAGGTGCTGGCGCTCCAGATCGCGCCGACGCCAGAGTTGATAAATCAGGCGGCGTGCGATGGTGGTCAGCAAGGCGCGCGGCTCGCGGATGGCGGCCGGCTGCGGTGCTTCGAGCAAACGCACGAAGGCCTCGGCGGCGATGTCTTCACAACCACTGCCCAGGTACTGGCGCAGGCGTGCGCACAACCAGGGGTAATGGGCGCGGAACAATCCGCCCACAGCGTGACGATGGGCAAGGTCGGTGCCGGACATAGAGGCTCCAAAGGTTAGGGGTCGCTGAATGTCCGGTCGTCCGGTGACGCGATCCTAGCAAGGAGCCTTATTCATTAATAATATTTAAAATGCATTTTTATATTCCATAAGTGCATTTCAGCGAACCTGGCCATAACCCAATTCCTCAGCATCACGCTGATAGTCGAGCACCACCTCATAGTCGACTTCCCCGGCCGGCAATACTTCCCGCAGGCCCAGGATCTGCGCCACCTCCGGCAGCTCGTCCAAGGTCTGGTTCATCACCTGCCGAATCTCTTCCGCCTGCTCTGCGCTAATGCTCGCTGCGGTGATATAGGGCAAGGTCGGACTGAAAGCACTGCGCGCCACGATCCGCAGGCCGACCACTTCGTCCGCGGCGTGGCGGGCCAGATAAGCAAAGGTGACGCTGTCGATGGCCGCCAGGTCTGCAAGGTCTTGCCGCAACCAGCGCAGGCTTTCCCGATGGCTGCCGCTGGTCCCGACCGCGGCAAAAAACTGTCCGTCCCGATGCAGCGATGCCAGGCGCTGACGCAGCAGGTTCATGCCGCTGTTGGAGTCTTCGCCGTTGATCACGCCACGGCTGCCAAAAAACGCCGGCAAGGTTCGGCGTTGATCATCGGCGCGGCTCAACAGCAGGCTGCAATGGTTGCCACCGCTGCTGTCCGGCAGCTCATATCGGGGACGACCCAGCACCCGGACTTTGCCACGCAAGGCTGTCATCAGCGGATAGCCGCAGGTTTGTGTCAGCAACAGCTGCGGGGATAACCAGAGGTCCATCAGTGACAGGCCCTCGGCGTTACGGCGGCTGGTACCCAGTCGTTCGAGGATGCGCGCCAGCCAGCGCTCGTTAGCGCGGCGGATGGTTTCGGGGGCGGTGTACATCAGCAGTTCGGCGAGGTGTTGAGTCATCGAGAATTTCCCATACAACGAATTTCCCAGTGGGAGCGGCGGTAACCAGATGTCAGTGAAACGGATGCCGTGGGCTGTCGATCGCCCTCACCCCATGCTCACGCCACAACTGGCCATAACCCTGCACCAGAAACCCGCCGCTGCGCGCAAGCCATTGCTCACGGCGCATGTGGTAGGCGCGGGGCAAGTCGTACCAGGGCAGGCCCGGCAAGTCGTGATGCACCAGATGAAAATTGAGATTGAGGAACAGCCAGCGCCACGGCCAACCCGCTTCGTTGAGCACCGTGCGCTGCTCCGGCGCCGCGTGCGGGCGATGTTCATAGTAGGAGCGAATCATCGCAATCGACAGCGCCGGAACGCTGACCAACAACAGGTAATGCCATACCGGCAACCCGCTGTAGCGCGCGATGAACAGCAGCATCAACAAGGTCAGCGCGCCATGGCTGAGCCACATCCACCAAGCCCGGCGCTCGCGTGTTTTCAGGCGTTGCAGTTCTTCCCGGGCCAACGCCAGCAAGGCGATAGGCGCACCGAGCACGAAGCGCCCGAACACGGTTTTGTTCAGCCAGTGCAGGCCCTGTTCGAACAGTGAACTGCCCTGCCAATGCGCGGCACTCAGGTAGCGACTTTCCGGATCTCGACCGGGAATGGTCAGGTCTTCATCGCGGTGGTGCAGCAGATGGCTGTCGCGATACAAGGTGTAGGGATACCAGACGGCAAACGGCGCGTAGCCGAGGATTTTGTTTACCAGCGGCCAGCGGGTCGGATGACCGTGCAGTAATTCGTGCTGCACCGACAGCCACAACACCACCACGGGGATCAACAGCAACGTGCTCAACCACAGGCCCAGTGAACCGCTGGCCAGAATCACGGTGAACCACGCGCTGTACACGCCGATCAACAGCAGCCAGGTCGGCCACTCGGTGCGGGCGGTCAGGCGCTGGCGCAGGGTTTCGATTTCTTGTTGGTGGGCACTGTCGAAGTAATGGGGCATGGCGTTGCTCGGATCGGGGACCAATCCTCTTCTGTGCAACGACGCCGGGTTTTCTTGCAGATTATTTTCAATGTCGCTCCCGCATGGCGCGGGAGCGATCGGTCAGCTTCGGCTCAATGTCCGAACACATTGACCTTTTTGGCTTTTTTGTCGGCGCGCTTTTCGATAGCGGTTTTCGCCGGCTTCTTCTTGTCCGCTTTCTTTGAATCCATACCTTTGGACATGATGCGTACTCCACTCACAGGGGATGTGAGAACAGGTATACACCTATCCATGCTGCCGCGTTCTTTTATAATCGCCGGCTTTGCGCACCGACAGTCCAGGATCATGCCCAGCACCCAATTCACCCGACTCGATGAGCCGCTTTGGCCATTGATGAATAAGTTTTACCGCGCCCATCAATCGTCGATGAAAGCGGTGCGCGACGCACAATTGTGGGTCGCCCGGCGCGATGAAATCGTCGGGGCTTTGTGTTTGCGCCCGGTCTCCGGCGGGCATTGGTTGACCGGGTTGTTGGTTGACCCTGCGTGTCGCGAGCAAGGGATTGCCGCCGCGTTGATCGCCGCCGCGGTCAAGGATTGCGAGCTGCCGGTGTGGCTGTTCTGTCACCCGGATTTGCGGGACTTTTATGAGCGGCGCGGGTTTACGTTCGATCCGCCAATGCCTTACGCGATGGTTGAGCGCTTGACTCGTTATGCGCGCAGCAAGCCGATGATCGCATTGGGCTTAGAACCGTTGGTTAGGTCTACCGACAATAATGTGTGATCGGTACGGCAGGCCTGCGTGCTAGCCTCGGCGTCGACTTCGACTTCGCACAGGACGCCCCATGAAACCTGCTCTTCTGGCTGTGACGCTGACCGCTTTGCTTGCACCTGTTTTCAGTCATGCCGCCGCGCCGACGGTGTCCGCCGAGCAATACGCCAAGGTCTTGGCCGGCAGCTGGCGGGCTCCGGAAAACGTCGCGCGTGATGGCTATCGTCATCCGCAACAGAGCTTGCAGTTTTTTGGCTTGGGGCCGAAACAGACGGTCATTGAGATCACCCCCGGCAACGGCTGGTACAGCGAATTGCTGGCGCCGTTGCTCAAGGACAACGGCCACTACATCGCGGCCGTGCAGGCGCCGACGGTCAGTGATTACGCGCGCAAGAACGAAGAGAAGCTGAAGAGCAAATTCGCTGCGTCTCCCGCCCAGTACACCAACGCCCAGGTGCTTGAGTTCGACCCGAAAGCGCCGGCGTTCGGCCAACCGGGTTCGGCGGACACCGTGCTGACCTTTCGCAACGTGCACAACTGGGTGCTGGCCGATACCGCGCCGCTGATGTTCCAGGCCTTTTTCAAAGTGCTAAAACCGGGTGGTGTGCTTGGCGTGGTGGATCACCGGGCCAAGGACGGCGCTTCGCTGGAAGACATCAAGCACAGCGGTTACCTGACCACCGATTACGTGGTGAAGCTGGCGACCGATGCCGGTTTCAAGCTTGAGGCGCACAGCGAGATCAACGCAAACCCCAAGGACACCAAGGATTATCCCGAAGGCGTATGGACCCTGCCGCCGGCGTTGACCCTGGGTGAAAAGGATCGAGCGAAATATGTGGCAATTGGTGAGTCGGACCGGATGACGCTGCGGTTCGTCAAACCCGCGAAATAAAAAGAAGAATCAAAAGATCGCAGCCTTCGGCCAGCTCCTACACGTACACCTGTAGGAGCTGCCGAAGGCTGCGATCTTTCAAAAGCTCAATCGTCAGCGTTGGGATCAAGGTCCGGGAACATCACT
Organism: Pseudomonas azerbaijanoccidentalis; assembly: GCF_019145495.1. Lineage (GTDB taxonomy): Bacteria > Pseudomonadota > Gammaproteobacteria > Pseudomonadales > Pseudomonadaceae > Aquipseudomonas > Aquipseudomonas azerbaijanoccidentalis. The sequence goes on from NZ_JAHSTU010000007.1 coordinate 97,184, forward strand.
TCGGTGAACCCGAACTTGCTGAAATCGCTGATGCGCGATGGGTACAAGCGGCCGATCAAGTGATCGCACTCGTGCTGCACCACCCGCGCATGAAACCCTGAAGCAATGCGCACGACCGGTTCGCCCTTGGGGTCGAAACCCTCATAACGGATGTGCTGATAACGCTCCACCGCGCCACGCAAGCCCGGCACCGACAGACAACCTTCAAAGCCCTCTTCCAGGGTCGGGCTCAGCGGTGTGATCAACGGGTTGATCAGAATCGTCTGCGGTACCGCCTCGGCGTCCGGGTAACGTTCGCTGTGCTCGAAACCGAAGATCACCAGTTGCAGGTCCACACCGATCTGCGGCGCAGCCAAACCGACGCCGCCCACGCTTTCCATGGTCTGGAACATGTCGTCGATCAGTTGCCACAACTCGGGGCTGTCGAACATTTCGGCAGGCACCGGCGGGGCAATACGCAGCAGGCGTTCATCGCCCATTTTCAGGATTTCACGAATCATGGTCAGGTTTCGTCAATGGTTGGTTTGGGTTGTGAATGATCACGGCCCAGTCCCGACACATGCTGTTTTTCCTCATGGACGGGACCCAGCTCGCCGGCGACTTTTTCGCCCGGGTCTTTGCCCTCTCGCGACATGTGCTCGATCACCGCGTTCATCTCCGCGCCGAGCAGCAACACCGCAGCCGAAATGTAGAAGTACAGCAACAGGACAATGATCGCGCCGATACTGCCATACATGGCGTTGTAGTTGGCGAACTCCTTGACGTACAGACCAAAACCCAGCGACGCGATGATCCACACCACCACCGCCAACACCGAGCCCGGCGTGATGAAACGAAACTCCTGTTTGACGTCGGGCATGACGTAATAGATCAGCGCAACCGCGACCATCAGCAGAATCACGATCACCGGCCAGCGCGCGATGGTCCACAAGGTGACAATGAAATACTCAAGGCCGACTTGCGCTGCGATCCAGCTCATCACCTGTGGCCCGAGCACCATCAGCGCGGCAGCGATCAACAGCATGCCGGCAATGCCGACGGTGTAGATGATCGACAGTGGGAAACGCTTCCACGCCGGGCGGCCTTCGACCACGTCGTAAGCGGCGTTCATCGCACTCATCATCAAGCGCACACCAGCCGAAGCGGTCCACAGGGCAATCACGATACCCACCGACAGCAAGCCCCCCTTGGACTGCTGAAGCTGGTCGATCACCGGGTTCACCTGTTCCAGTGCCTGGGGCGGCAGCACCAGTTCCGATTGCAGGCGCAGCCAGGAAAAGAAGTCCGGCAGGTGCAGGAAACCAATCAGGGCGATCAGAAACAGAATGAAGGGGAACAACGAAAACAGCATTTGATAGGCCAGCGCCGAAGCATAGGTCGACATTTCATCGTCGACGAACTCGGTGACCGTGCGCACCATCACACGGTGGATGGGCAGACCTTTCATGTCCGGGAAAATCATTAGCGTCTCCATTCGCCGCAAACAGGATGGGGTTGTAGTCGTGGCGACTCAGGGGCCGTTTTCTTTCATCAAAGTAGCCTACCTGGCGACTTTGAAACAATTTCATCAATCAAGTTCAGGCTGACACAAAAACGGCCATCTGTGGATGGCCGTTTCGTGGCTTCTTCAACGGCCGGATCAGGCCTTGTCGACACCTTTTTTCACGGCATCCTTGGCCTTGCCGACCGCTTGCTGGGCCTCGCCTTTCTTTTCCTGGACCACGCCTTCGGCGCGCATCTTGTCATTGCCGGTGGCCTTGCCGACGCCTTGCTTGACGTTACCAGCGGCTTCGTTGGCCATGCCTTTCACTTTATCGCCTGTGCTGCCCATGATGAATCTCCTGCGTATATTCCAATGGGAGGAAAAGTCGTTACACAAGGTTGACCGGGGGCGTTTGCGCGGAGTTTCATTTATTTTCAGCACGACATTTCATCGTTCAATGCAGGTTGGGCTTTATGTTTGCCCGGCAACCCCCGAGAATGCGCAACGAATTGGCGCCGAGGCGCTGAAGATCCAATCCCCGCAGGAATGTTATGAAACTCGATAAAAAGCAGGCCATTGCCCGCAGAAACCAGGAACTTGGTGGTGCTGTGCTTGGTGTCAACAACTGCCACTTCACCGAACTGAACCGCAACCGCAACATCTGGTGGTTCGATATCCCGGTGTCGCGTCTGGCCGTTGGTCAGTACGAGTGGATTCACCTGCTGATGCACACCCCGGACACCGACGAACTGCTGCATTTGAAAGTGCCTACGGTGTTCCTGCGCGAGAAACTCGAGGGCCTGGTGGTGCGTAACGAAGGCAAGCGTAAAGCGGCCCTGAGCCTGGAACTGAGCGCCGACAAGGACTCCTTCCTGCAGGACATGCGCCCGTCGGGCACCAACGTCAATTTCGCGCCGTTCCGTCAATAACAAGCAAAAGATCGCAGCCTTCGGCAGCTCCTACATGGGTCGTAATTCCTGTAGGAGCTGCCGAAGGCTGCGAGCTTTCGATCTTCAACAAAAAGCCCCGCTTCTGCGGGGCTTTTTGTATTACGCGGTGGCTTTCTTCGCGTTGATCTTCTTCAACTCTTCATCGCGCAATTCACGACGCAGGATCTTGCCGACGTTGGTGGTCGGCAGCGCATCGCGGAACTCCACGGAGCGTGGCACTTTGTAGCCGGTGACGTTGGCGCGCATGTGCTCCATCACCGTCTCCTTGGTCAGGGTCACGCCCGGTTTGGCGACGATGAAAATCTTGATCGCTTCGCCCGACTTCTCGTCCGGCACACCAATGGCCGCGCATTGCAATACGCCCGGCAGGGTGGCCAGCACGTCTTCGAGCTCATTCGGGTACACGTTGAAACCGGACACCAGAATCATGTCTTTCTTGCGATCGACAATGCGCATGTAGCCATCGGGCTGGATCAGCGCGATGTCACCGGTCTTCAACCAACCTTCGCTGTCGAGGATTTCATCGGTGGCTTCCTGACGCTGCCAGTAGCCTTTCATGACCTGCGGGCCTTTCACGCACAGTTCGCCGATTTCACCCATTGGCTGCTCGACGCCGGCATCATTGATGACTTTGCACAGGGTCGACGGCACTGGAATGCCGATGGTGCCGATCTGGATGTGCTGGATCGGGTTGACCGTGGCCACCGGGCTGGTTTCGGTCATGCCGTAACCTTCGCAAATGGAGCAACCGGTGACCGCTTTCCAGCGTTCGGCGGCGGCCAATTGCAGCGCCATGCCGCCGGACAGGGTGACTTTCAGGGCGGAGAAGTCGAGCTTGCGGAAACCTTCGTTATTGCACAGGGCCACGAACAAGGTGTTGAGGCCAACGAAGCCGCTGAACTTCCACTTCGACAGTTCCTTGACCATCGCCGGCAGGTCGCGCGGGTTGCTGATCAGGATGTTGTGGTTGCCGATCAGCATCATCGCCATGCAATGAAAGGTGAACGCATAGATGTGGTACAGCGGCAGCGGCGTGATCAGGATCTCGCAACCTTCATTAAGGTTGGAACCCATCAGCGCCTTGCACTGCAACATGTTCGCGACCAGGTTGCGATGGGTCAGCATCGCGCCCTTGGCCACGCCGGTGGTGCCACCGGTGTATTGCAGCACGGCGACGTCGCTGCTGGCCGGGCTGGCTTCAGCCACTGGCTGACCATGGCCCTTGCTCAGCACATCGTTGAACTTGATGGCTTTCGGCAAGTGATACGCCGGCACCATCTTCTTCACGTACTTGATGACGCTGTTGATCAGCAGACGCTTGAGCGGCGGCAACAGGTCGGCAACTTCGGTGATGATGACGTGCTTGACGCCGGTTTTCGGCACGACGGTTTCTGCCAGGTGGGCCATGTTGGCCAGGCAGACCAGGGCCTTGGCACCGGAGTCGTTGAACTGGTGTTCCATTTCCCGTGCGGTGTACAACGGGTTGGTGTTGACCACGATCAGCCCGGCGCGGATGGCACCGAAGACGGCCACCGGGTACTGCAACACGTTAGGCAGTTGCACGGCGATTCGATCGCCCGGCTGCAAATCGGTATGCTGTTGCAGATACGCGGCAAAGGCACCGGACAATTCGTACAGTTCACCGTAGGTGATTGTCTTGCCCAGGTTGCTGAATGCCGGTTTGTTGGCGAAGCGTTGGCAGGATTGCTTCAACACTGCCTGAATATTCGGATACTCGTCTGGATTGATTTCAGCAGCAATCCCAGCTGGGTACTTATCCTTCCAAAAGTCTTCGATCATGGAAGCCCACTCCTCAGCAACGCGAATTCAGCACCGCATTTGATGCGATTATTATTGGTGTTTGGTCATTGGTGAATCTGGGCTTTTACACAGGCCGAGAAGCACAAAGCGCGCCGAGAGTAGCAGCTTTGCCAAGGGTCGCCTAGAGCCAAAAGCGGCCTCTACAGTCACATTTGTGACTCAAGAATGACAAGCGGTCATTTTAGAGCAAAAAACCTATAAAGCCCTGTAACCCGCGAAAAACGGGCCTTAAGCAAAAGATCGCAGCCTGCGGCAGCTCCTACGAAGAATGCGATCCCTGTAGGAGCTGCCGAAGGCTGCGATCTTTTGGAGTCACCTCGAACTCTACGCCCTGTTACGCGATATCACGCAACTCCCGCCGCAGAATCTTGCCCACCGGCGTCATCGGCAACGACTCACGCAAGACAATGTGCTTGGGCACTTTGTACGCCGTGAAGTTTTCCTTGCAATACGCCTTCAGCTCTTCAAGGCTGACCCCTGCTTCACGCGCCACCACGAACAACTTCACCGCCTCGCCAGAACGCTCGTCCGGCACACCGATGACCGCGCAGTTGGCGACTTTCGGGTGGGCCATGACCACGTCTTCGATCTCGTTCGGGTACACGTTGAAACCCGAGACAATGATCATGTCCTTCTTGCGGTCGACGATGCGCACAAAGCCATCCGGGTCGATCACTGCAATGTCGCCGGACTTGAACCAGCCGTCGGCATCCAGCACCTCGGCGGTGGCTTCGGGCTTCTGCCAGTAGCCTTTCATGATCTGCGGGCCTTTGATGCACAACTCGCCGCGCTCACCCAACGGCTGCTCCACACCGTCATCGTTGATCACCTTCAGCATGGTGCCCGGCACCGGCAGGCCGACCGTGCCGATGCGCGACTGGTCGCCGTACGGGTTGGTGCAGGCCACCGGCGAGGTTTCGGTCAGGCCATAGCCTTCGGTGATGCGGCAACCGGTCAACTGTTCCCAGCGTTCGGCGGTGGCCTTGACCAGCGCGGTGCCACCGGAGTTGGTGAGCTTGAGGCTGGAGAAATCAAGGGTCTTGAAGTCCGGGTGATCCATCAGCGCAACGAACAGCGTGTTGAGCCCGAGCAACGCCGAGAACCGCCAGTTTTTCAGCTCCTTGATAAAGCCGCCGATGTCCCGTGGATTGGTGATCAGCACGTTATGGTTGCCGGTCACCATCATGCACATGCAATTCGCCGTGAATGCATAGATGTGGTACAGCGGCAGCGGCGCGATCATCACTTCCTGCCCTTCGCGCAACAGAGGCTGCCCGTCAGCGGCAAACTGGCTGAGACACGCCCGCGCCTGCTGCATGTTGGCCACCAGGTTGCCGTGGGTCAGCATGGCGCCCTTGGCCAAACCGGTGGTGCCGCCGGTGTATTGCAACACGGCGATGTCATTGAGGCCGGCGTTCAGCGGCTTGATGCCCAGGCCCCGGCCCATGCGCAACGCACTTTTGAAGGAAATGGCCTGGGGCAAGGCGTACGCCGGGACCATTTTCTTGACCTTGCTGACCAGCGTGTTGACCAGCCAGCCCTTGGCAGCGGGCATGAAGTCGCCCATTTTGGCTTCGATCAGGTACTGGATATCGGTGTCGGGCAGCACTTCCTGGACTTTCTGCCCGAACATGTTCAGGTACACCAGCGCCCGGGCACCGGAGTCCTTGAACTGGTGACGCATCTCGCGCGCGGTGTATAGCGGGTTGGTGTTGACCACGATCAACCCGGCGCGCAACGCGCCGAACACGGCAATCGGATAGTGCAGGACGTTGGGCATCTGTACTGCGATGCGATCCCCCGGCGCCAGGTCGGTGTGCGCTTGCAGGTAACCGGCGAACGCGGCGCTGTAGCGTTCCAGTTCGGCGTAGGTCAGGGTGATGCCCATGTTGCTGAACGCCGGGCGGTCAGCAAATTTCTTGCAGGAACGTTCGAACACCTCGATCACCGACTTATAGGCGCCCGCATCAATGTCCAGGGGCACGCCGGCCGGGCGCTTGTCATTCCAGAAATCAGGTTGCATTGTTCTTGTCCTCTTTACCTGAGCCTATCCGGGCCGCTTTTCTGTCATTTCTTTCTGATCCTTCAAAAAGCAGAAAGCGAAAAGCGGAGCTTCACGGACACTAGCAGTTATGGCCAATCAGGCAAATATGCGCAAAGGCGTCATTGATCGTGTGAATCTTCCTGCCGTGGGGTGGGCTGATGCCGGTGACGCAATGCGCTATACAATGCATCGTGCCCGCGCCCGCGTATGGCCTCATATGGAAAGGAATCGCCATGATCCACGACACGTTCTGGCTGACCACCAGTGACCGCAGCCGCCTCTTCGTCAATCAATGGCAGCCCACAGGCAGCCTCAAGGCGGTGATTTTGCTGGCCCACGGGATGGCCGAACACAGCGGGCGTTATGCGCGTCTGGCAGAAAATTGCTGTGATCAGGGCTTCGGCGTGTATGCACCGGACTTGCGCGGACATGGCAAAACTGCCGAAAACGGGACCCTCGGTCATTTCGCTGACAACGACGGCTGGGCCAAAGTGGTGGGTGATCTGGCATGCCTGAATCAGCACATCGGCCAAGAACATCCCGGTGTGCCGATCATTTTGCTCGGCCACAGCATGGGCAGCTACATTGCCCAGGGGTATCTGCTGCATCACAGCGCCAGCCTGCACGGGGCGATTCTCAGCGGCTCGAACTTCCAGCCCTTGGCGCTCTACCGGGCCGCCCGGCAGATTGCCCGTTTCGAACGCCTGCGCCAGGGGCCCAAGGGGCGCAGCGCGCTGATCGAATGGCTGTCGTTCGGCTCGTTCAACAAAAAATTCAAACCGGCGCGCACACCATTCGACTGGCTCAGTCGCGACCCGACGGAGGTCGACCTGTACGCCCATGACCCGCTGTGCGGCTTCCGCTGCACCAATCAGCTGTGGGTCGATTTGCTCGGCGGGTTGCAGCAAATCAGCAAAGCGTCCAATCTCGCGCAGATCGATCCGGGCCTGCCATTGCTGGTGATTGGCGGTGAATGTGATCCGGTGAGTGAAGGCAAGCGTCTGAAAGATCTGGCCGACGCCCTGCGTGGAGCCGGCTGCCAGAGCCTGCAACTGACGATCTACCCGCAGGCGCGGCACGAACTGTTCAACGAAACCAACCGCGATGAAGTGACTGCCGATGTGCTGGGCTGGATCAACCAGACCTTGAGCAATCCCCGGCCACATCGAACCGAATAGTTTTTTTGTGAATTTTTTTATTCGTCACAGGAATTGAGACAGATGACCCAGGTTACCAACACCCCTTACGAAGCCCTCGAAGTCGGCCAGACCGCCAGCTTCAGCAAGACGGTCGAAGAGCGCGACATTCAGTTGTTCGCCGCGATGTCGGGCGACCACAACCCGGTGCACCTGGACGCCGAATACGCTGCCAGCACCATGTTCAAGGAACGCATCGCCCACGGCATGTTCAGCGGTGCACTGATCAGCGCCGCCGTCGCCTGCGAGCTGCCTGGGCCGGGCACTATCTACATCGGTCAGCAAATGAGCTTTCAGAAGCCGGTGAAAATTGGTGACACCCTGACGGTGCGTCTGGAGATCCTCGAAAAACTGCCGAAATTCCGCGTGCGCATTGCCACCCGCGTGTTCAATCAGCGCGATGAACTGGTGGTCGATGGCGAGGCGGAGATCCTCGCGCCCCGCAAGCAGCAGAGCGTGACGCTGACCGAGTTGCCTCCCATCAGCATTGGCTGATTTCTAGACGATCGCAGCCTGCGGAAGCTCCTACGCATGCACCTGTAGGAGCTGCCGCAGGCTGCGATCTTTTACGCTCAAGGCGCTTCCTGCACCTGCACGCTCGCCGTCATCCCCGCACTCAAGTTCAGCCCTTCGGGCACCTTGTCCAGTTTGATCCGCACCGGAATCCGCTGCGCCAGGCGCACCCAGTTAAAGGTCGGCTCCACTTCCGCCAGTAACTGGCCATCGGGGGTGGTGTTGCGATCGGTGATCCCCCGACTGATGCTTTCGACATGGCCCTGCAGGGCTTCCCCGGCGCTCATCAACCAGACTTTCACCGGATCGCCGACGTGAATCCGCGGCAGTTTGGTTTCTTCGAAGTAGGCCTGAACGTAGAAGGTCGAATCGTCGATCAACGCCATCACTGACTGGCCAGCGTTCACGTAATTGCCCTGCGCCAGGCGCAGGTTGGTGATGTGACCGTTACGGGGCGCATGAATCTGGCTGCGCGCCAGGTTGATCTCCGCGGCTTTTGCCTCGGCCTGTGCCTCACGCAATTCACCACGGGCAATGCCAGCATTGATTTGTGCGTTTTCACGCAGCTCGGCACTGATCGCTTGCGGCCCGAGGCTGGCACGACGGCTGGCTTCGCGCTCGCGCAGGCTCAGTTGTTGTTGACGGGTCTGCACCACGGCCTGGGCTTTTTCCAGTGCGGCTTCGAAACGGTCGCGGTCGATGCTCAACAGCAAATCCCCCGCCTTCACCTCTTGGTTGTCGTAAGCCTTGAGCTCGCGCACCCAGCCCGACACATCCGGCGCGATCACTACCACGTCAGCGCGAATGCGCGCATCGCGAGTCCATGGGGTGAGCATGTAGTACTGCCACAAATGCACGCCGGCAAAAATCGCCACCGCCACCAGGCACAGGGTTACCGCAACACGTACGGGGGTACGCATATTCAACTCCTTATAAAGGTCCGAGGACGACGGTGATCACGGTCAATACACAGACGTACAGGGCACAATCAAACAATGCTTCGTGCCAGACCCACCGGCCAATTGGCGTCAGCCGCAGCAACAGGCGCAACGCACCGGTCACCAGCAGCGCCAACAACACATAAATCAGAAACGGGCTGAGCAGCACGCCGCCCACCGCCCATTCACGCAAGCCCATGGTTTGCCTCCTGTTGCCGGCACCAGGCACGCCAGCTGTTTTGCAATTGCAGTACGGCGCCCTGGGCCAATTTCACCGGATCGCTAGGGGGCAAGGCGTAGAGGGTATGCAGCAAGCCCTCGCTTGCCTCGGCCAGCGCCTCGCCCCGACCGCCGGCCGGGCCTTGTTTGAGGACACTTTCCAGTTGTTCGAGGTAACGCTGTTGCGCTGCCGAAACCGGCACCTGCGCCACCGCCAGACTCATACGCAGGTGCAGCAATTCATCGCCGATATCCAGCCCGAGCAAGCCATCATCCCAGCGACTGCGCGCCGGCTCCGGCAGCTCTGGATAGTGCCGTGCCAATTGCAGCAAGCGGTCGGCCATGCGCCCGCCGAACCAGCTTTCGGCACCGGACAGATTGCGCCGGGTCAGGCGCACCAAATCGTCGAGGGTTGCCGCGAGCAATCGACGGCCATGCCACGCCGGGTTGCGCAGGATCAACAGATGAAACGCGAGCACCGCCGCGCCGACACCGATGACCATGGCCTGGGCGCTGTTGAAGAATGTCGCAACGTCGAACTTCATCTGATTGAGCGGCGCCACCAGCACAATGAAATGCAGGCAAAACGATGTGGCCGTAGCGCCAGTTTGCGGCTTGGCCATGCCCAGCGCGCCGAAAAACAACGGCACGCCCATGCCCAGGCAAAGCATGGCGAAGCTGCTCCATTGCGGCAGCAGAATCTGCCCGACGAAGAACGCCGCCGGGAGGGCGAGGAAAATACCGCGCATAAAACTCATGCCGATTTGCGCGCCATTCTCACGGCTGGCAAACAGGCTGCACACCACGCAGGTCAACAGCATTGCACCCGCCGCCGCAGGCCACGCCGTTGCCAGCCAAAAACACGCCACTACCAGAAAGGCCAGCGCACTCCGGGCACCGAATACCAGGGCCAGCGACAGGTCGCGATGAGGCGTCAGGGTTCTGGGCGGTGCAACCGTTTCACTGCCCTCTTCCACCGCGCTCAGCGCCGCAGTCGCCGCCATGGCCGTGTCCATCAGCAACGTGAAACGCACCAGGCAATAACTTTGCGCCGAGCTGATCTGCGGGTCATGGGATGCGTCGAGCAAGCGCGGACGCAAAGCTTGCAGCGTGGCGGGATCAGCGCCTTTCAGCGCTTCCTGGACCTCGTTCATCCACGGCAACAAATGCGCCGACTCCTGCGGCTCCAGTTGCTTCCACTGCCGGCGCACGGAACGGGCGATACGCAGCAGCATCAACAACTTCTGGCTCAATCCGCTGATGGCGCGTGCCCGATGCCGCCCCAGTGGCCCTTCGAACCAGGCATGTTCGCGCTGCGCGTCCACGGCGACGATTCGTCCGAGAATTTCCAGCAAACCTTTTCGCGCCTGACCATCTCCGGCCAGTGTGGCCCGCGCGGCATTCATGCCACTTTGCCAGGCCGCACGGGCCTGATCCGACAGTTGTCGTTCAACGCGCATCGGCCAGAGCAAGGCACTGCTGGCCGTGGCGCAGATAATCCCCAGGCTGATTTCGGTGCAGCGCGCCACGGCCTGATCGAACACGGTCAGCGGATGATTGATGGCAGGCAACGCGATGATCGCAACGGTGTACCCAGCCAGCACAAATGAATAAGACCAGGCACTGCGCAGCAAGGTCGAACTCGCCGTACACAGCCCGAGCCACAACGCCAACGCCAGCAAAAACAGCCAGGGTGTCTGGGCGAACAACCCCATGAATACAACCGACATGATCGTCCCGACCAGGGTCCCGCAAAGCCGCGCCAGACCTTTTTGCATGACCATTCCGGACAGCGGTTGCGCGACGATGAATGCCGTCATCAAGGCCCAGGCCGGTTGCTCCAGCCCCCAGCGCAGCGCCAGCCACAGTGCCACGCCGCCGCCGATCAAGGTCTTGATCGCAAACTGCAAGGCTTGGCGGTCAGGCGCGAACAACGCCCGGAAAGTGATAGGCACGACATGCACTCTTGAAAGGACGATTTAACGATAGTCGGCTTCGGCCGAACACTTGAAAAAACAAATTATTAGCTAGCTATCTATATCCCGTCCAGCGTTAAATTCCGTGCACAAAAAAACGCCAGACTGGCTGGCGTTTTTGACAGCTAACGCAGGCTTAAGAGCGTGCGCGCGCCTGATTGCGCAGGGCTTTCACCTGATCGTGATTGCGTTGCACGCCATGGTACTGACGCTCGACGATGTCTCGGATGCCGACCAGGTTGTGCTTATTGATTTTTTCCATCGCGTCGCGATAGGCCTTCAGCGCATGGTCTTCACCACGCTCGGCTTCATTGAGCACAGCCTCTTCGTCTTTGCCGGTGAACATCGACTTCACATCGACCCAACGACGGTGCAAATCACCGCTGACGCTGGTGGAAGTTTCCGGGTCGCCACCCATCGAACGCACAGCTGCCTGGAGTTCCGCAGCGGCACTGGCGCAATCAGCCGAACGCTGCACAAACAGGGTTTTGAGTTCAGGGTGCTTGATGTCTTCAGCGCAAGTCTTGAACCCTTCCTGACCGTCCTTGCTGGTTTCAATCAGGTCGTTGAGTACAGAGATCGCTTCTTTATTCATGTCGGTCATTTTTCAATTCCTTACGGTGGATGAAAGATGACTTAGTCGTTGCAGGGCGCATGCCAGCCCGACAAACATAAAATATTTGTTATTTTTCAAATAGTTAGGTTTATCGTTGAAATCTGTATCCGTTTTTTTTGCATGATCTGTCAATTGGCCTGCATGCAGAATGCCTGTATTTTCCAGACTCAATGATTCAAGACGACTACTGAGTGATGAACCCTGAAAAGCTCGAACTGCTGATCACCCGAGAAATGCCCTTCGGCAAATACAAGGGACGGATCATTGCTGACCTGCCCGGCCCCTACCTGAACTGGTTCGCCCGGGAAGGTTTTCCCCATGGCGAACTCGGAGGCTTGCTGGCCCTGATGCAGGAAATCGATCACAACGGCTTGTCGGAATTGCTGGAGCCCTTACGCGCCAAACATGGCAAACCGGCCCCTCGTCACTGATCCACTCCTCTTCCCCTGATCGAGTAAGCCCATGCCCGACAACACCCGCCGCGCCCGTGATGAAGCCTTTTGGCAGACCTTTGCCGACCGCTACGATCTGCAACCGGGGCCGATCAATCTGGAGAACGGTTACTTCGGACGCATGTCGCGCACGGTGGTCGAGGAGTATCAGCGCAACATCGAGCTGATCAACCGCAGCAACTCGGTGTATGTGCGCCAACGCTTCGAACAAGGCGACAGCTTGAAGATCCGCGCGCAACTGGCCGGTCTGATCGGCGTGCCCGCCGAGAGTGTCGCCCTCACGTCCAATGCGACGGACGGTTTGCAATCGTTGATCCGCAACTACAACCGCCTGCAACCGGGCGATCAAGTGCTGATCTGCGACCTGGAGTACGACACGGTCAAGGGCGCCATGCGCTGGCTGGCGCACCAACGGGGTGTCGAAGTGATCGAGATCGACCACGTCCACCCCGCCAGTTTCGACAGTTTGCTGACCACCTACCGCGAAGCGTTTGCGCGCCATCCACGACTCAAGTTGATGGCGCTGACCCACGTCACCCACCGCACCGGCCTGGTGATGCCCGTGCAAGCGATTGCCGCCGCCGCCAAAGAACATGGCATCGACGTCATCCTCGACGGCGCCCATGCGTTGGGGCAGCTGGAGTTTGATCTGGATGAGCTGGGCATCGCTTTCGCCGCGTACAACCTGCACAAGTGGATCGGTGCGCCGCTGACCCTTGGCTTCCTTTACATCGCCCCCGAGCGCCTGGCCGACATCGACCCGGACATGGGTGAGATGCATTTCCCGGTCACCGACATTCGCGCCCGCACGCCCTACAGCACACCGAACATCCCGGCATTGCTGACCTTGCCGCTGGTGCTCGAAGAGCATTGGGCCATGGGCGGTTCGGCGGCCAAGGGCGCACGTCTCAATTACCTGCGCAACCTGTGGGTGCGAGCGGTTCGTGAGCATGCGGGCATCGAAGTCATGACCCCGGACGACCCGCGGTTGTACTGCGGCATCACCTCGATGCGCTTTACCGCGCACGCCGACCAACAGGCGATGGCCGAACGACTGCTCAGCAACTACAACCTGTTCACCGTGGTGCGCAACGGCGCGGCCACTGGTCCATGCATTCGCATTACGCCGGGGCTGACCAGCACCGCGGCCGACATCAACCTGCTGGCCACGGCACTGACGGAACTGGGCTGACGTCAAACCGTGTATTTATCGAAGTCTTCCGGCTTGATCTGCGTCGACACTGCAAAGGTGTCGATGCCAATGGTCATCTGCCCGAAAAAACCGTCGTCATTGGAATCTCGACCGAGGGTATGCACATTCAGGGTCGAGGCTTCGCCACCCATGGTGGTGAAGAAGTGATCCTGCTCGTTGTTCAGTGGCTGCGCTGCACGGCCGCTGTACTGCCGACTGCCGAGCACTGAACGAGACGCCACTTCGGGAAAGTACAACTGCCCGACCCAGGCGACATGCCGCTCTTCCAGATAGTTGTGGCCCGAGGTGATCCGCACGGCCACATGGATGTGCAGCGTGCGGCCGGCGTAGAACCCCGGATAAATGGTGGTAAAGCGCACGTTCCCGGCTTTGTCGGTGAACTGTGCGCCCCGCAGGTACGTGTCGTCATAGGTTCGCGGAATCGAGCCGATGTCGCCGTCGTCGACCTCTTGGTCCGGGTTGATTTTGCTCCAGCCTGAATAGGCACCCCGTGCATTGCAGTGCCAGATATCGACCAGCGCATCGGTGACCGGTTGGCCGGTCATGGCATCGACGATGTTCAAGCGCAGGATCAACGGAATGCCATCGGCGCTTTCGCTGATGTTGCGGCGAATCAGTTTCGGATTGCGAAAATAGGGGCCGGCGATCTGTTCGGGGGACAGCAGGCAAACGGGTGTTGCTGAGATGTTGGCGTCCATGACGTTCTCTCTTCCATAAGATGAACGCAGGCTAGCACCGGCCGGTTTTCGCGATGCGGGAACTATGTATCGGCATTTGTAGCAGCTGGCGCAGCCTGCGTTCGGCTGCGCAGCAGTCGCCCATCCAGAATGCAGGTTCCTGCTGACAGACCGCGAATCTCGAATTTACGACTGCTTCGCAGCCGAACGCAGCCTTCGGCAGCTGCTACAGGGTTGTGTCGAGGCAGTCGAAAGGGTTTTCGTCAGGCAAAAAAAAACGGTGCACCGACCAAGCGCACCGTAAAGCCGTAGAACACACAACGAAGTGTCGGGTGAAGCGATCAGTCCAGCAGCGCCAATGCCTCGGCGGTGCATTCCTGAATGCGGGCCCAGTCGCCGTTCTTGATCCACTCCGGATCAAGCATCCAGCTACCGCCCACGCACATGACGTTTTTCAATGCCATGTAGCTCTTGATGTTGGCTGGACCCACGCCGCCAGTCGGGCAAAATTTCACTTCGCCGAATGGACCGCCCAGGGCCTTGATGGCCGCGACGCCGCCGCTGACTTCCGCCGGGAACAGCTTGAAGCGGCGATAACCCAGGCCATAGCCTTCCATGATGCCCGAGGCATTGCTGATGCCTGGCAACAGCGGAATCGGACTGGCGACGCTGGCTTCCAGCAGGTCACGGGTGATGCCCGGGGTGACGATGAACTGCGAGCCCGCCGCTTCGGCCGCGGCCAGCATGTTGCGGTCGAGCACGGTGCCGGCACCGGTCATCAGTTCCGGACGCTGTTCACGCAGGATCTGGATGGCCTTGAGGCCGAACTGCGAACGCAGGGTCACTTCCAGGGCGGTCAGGCCACCGGCGGCGAGGGCATCGGCCAGCGGCAGAACATCCTGCTCGCGGGCAATGGTGATCACCGGCAGGATCCGCGCCTTGGCGCAGAGGCTGTCGATCAGGGCAACTTTATCCGCCATGGAAACGGTCGGGGATGGGTTTGTCATAGCGGCTGTTCCTTGGCTCATGGGCACCAGTAAATCTCTAACGTGGGTTGCAAAAACGCGCGAATCGGTAGCGCGGCGACATCGTCACCGGCCAGTGCGGTGTTCAGGGTGGTCAGCTTGGACTGACCGGAAATCGATAGAACCTTGTGTTTGGCCGAAGCCAGCAGCGCGCGACTCATGGTCAGGCGTTGATGCGGCACGGTCGGCGCCAGCATCGGGTAGCAGCGACGAACGCCATCGGCCTTCAATGCCTCGGCAAGGTTCGGGCTGTTGGGGAACAGCGAGGCGGTGTGGCCGTCATCGCCCATGCCCAGTATCAGCACGTCGATCACCGGCAACTCGGAGAGCAAACGGTCAGCCTGCTCGGCCGCCTGTTCCAGGTTGGCACTGGCGCTGTACAGGCTCAGGAACTGCGCCTTGGCCGCCGGACCTTGCAACAGATACTTTTTCAGCAAACCGGCATTGCTGTCGGCATGCTCAACCGGCACCCAGCGTTCATCCGCCAGGCTGATGACCACGTTCGACCAATCCAGCGCCTGCTTGGCCAGGTGCTGGAAAAACGCCACCGGGCTGCGGCCACCGGAGACCACCAGGGTCGCCGTGCCTTGCGCTTCGATGGCATCGCTCAGTTGCTTGGCCACCGACAACGCCAGGCCCTCGGCCAACAGCGTCGGGCTCTTGAACTCACGGGCGCTGACGCCCTGAGGCAGTTTCAAATCAGATATCGCCATACCACGACCTCCCATCCCGCGTGATCAGTGCAATGGAGCTCATCGGCCCCCAGGACCCGGCCGCGTACGGCTTGGGCGCATCACCGGATTTTTTCCACCCGGCGATCAACTGGTCACACCACTTCCACGCGGCTTCGATTTCATCTTTACGGACAAACAGGTTCTGATTGCCGCGCATCACTTCCAGCAACAACCGCTCGTAGGCATCGGGAATCCGTGCGCTGCTCCAGGTGTCGGAAAAATTCAGCTGCAACGGACCGCTGCGCAGCTGCATGCCTTTGTCCAGGCCTTGGTCTTTGGTCATCACACGCAAGGAAATGCCTTCGTCCGGTTGCAGGCGGATAATCAGCTTGTTGCTGATTTGCAGGCGCTGCTCGGGGGCGAAGATGTAGTGCGACGGTTCCTTGAAGTGGATGACGATCTGCGACAGTTTTTGCGGCATGCGCTTGCCGGTACGCAGGTAGAACGGCACGCCGGCCCAGCGCCAGTTGCGGATGTCGGCACGCAGGGCGACGAAGGTTTCGGTGTCGCTCTGGGTGTTGGAATTCGGCTCTTCCAGGTAGCCCGGCACCGGTTTGCCTTCGCTGTAACCGGCGATGTACTGGCCACGCACCACTTGGGTGGTCAGGCCTTCCGGGCTGATCGGCGCCAGGGCCTTGAGCACTTTGACTTTCTCGTCGCGGATGCTGTCGGCGGACAGGTCCGCCGGTGGGTCCATGGCGATCAGGCAGAGCAGTTGCAGCAGGTGATTCTGGATCATGTCCCGCAGCTGGCCGGCCTTGTCGAAGTAACCCCAACGGCCTTCGATGCCAACCTTCTCGGCCACGGTGATTTCCACGTGGGAAATGTAATTCTGGTTCCACTGGGTTTCGAACAGGCTGTTGGCGAAACGCAGGGCGATCAGGTTCTGGACGGTTTCTTTGCCCAGGTAATGGTCGATGCGGTAGGTGCGGTTTTCCGGGAAGAACTGTGCCACCGCGTCGTTGACCTTGCGCGAAGACTCCAGGTCCGAACCGATGGGTTTTTCCAGCACCACGCGGGTGTTTTCCGCCAGGCCGACTTTCGCCAGGTTCTCGCAGATCGCGCCGTAAACGGCTGCCGGGGTCGCAAAGTAGGCAATGACGCGCTGCGAGCTGCCGGCCCTCTCCGCCAGGGCGACGTAGTCTTCTGATTTGAGGAAATCGACGTGCAGATAAGTCAGGCGCGTTAGAAAGC
Organism: Pseudomonas azerbaijanoccidentalis; assembly: GCF_019145495.1. Taxonomy (GTDB): domain Bacteria; phylum Pseudomonadota; class Gammaproteobacteria; order Pseudomonadales; family Pseudomonadaceae; genus Aquipseudomonas; species Aquipseudomonas azerbaijanoccidentalis. The sequence goes on from NZ_JAHSTU010000007.1 coordinate 114,235, forward strand.
GCTCAACCACGGCTTCGTCCAGCTCTTTGGCACCGACGTAGCGGCGCAGCTCGGAGGCGATGAACGCCAGGTGCTCCTGTTCGCTGCCAGGCTCACGAGCCAGCGCGATGATCCGCGTGTCCTCGTGCAAGAGGCCGGCGCCGTCGAGTTGATAAAGGGCAGGAAACAACTTTCGCAGGGCCAGATCGCCGAGGGCGCCGAACAAGGCAAAGGTGCACGGTTCAACCGTAATCGAGAGCATGATGTTTGTTCTTTTATCAAGTTAAGCTACAAATACCTTTTTTCAAGGCATCACTCAAGGGAAAATGTAGTAATAACCACAACATTTTCGCAAAATACAGATTCCGAGTGGTGGTCGGTCGGAGCCATCAGTAGGATAGGCCACCGTTACGGGCCTCACCAAAGGCCCTTTTTGCATTAGCCGCGCGCTTATCAGCGCCGGTGAATCAAGGAAACTCATATGGACCGCGTGCGAAATTTACTGGAACAGATCCAGAGTCGCCTTGAAGAGCTCAACAAGGCCGAACGCAAAGTCGCCGAAGTGATCCTGCTCAACCCGCAGCAGGCCACTCGTTTCAGCATTGCCGCCCTCGCCCAGGCCGCTTCGGTCAGTGAGCCGACGGTCAATCGTTTCTGCCGCTCGTTCGGTGTCAGCGGCTATCCCGAGCTAAAGCTTCAGTTGGCCCAGAGCCTGGCCAGCGGCGCCGCCTATGTCAGTCGAGCGGTCGAAGCTGACGACAACCCGGAAGCGTATACCAAGAAGATTTTCGGCAGCGCCATTGCCTCCCTCGACAGCGCTTTGCAGGCGCTGGATCCCAACCTGATCAGCCGCGCCGTCGACCTGTTGATCCAGGCCCGGCAGATCCACTTTTTCGGCCTCGGCGCCTCCGCGCCAGTGGCACTGGATGCGCAGCACAAGTTCTTCCGTTTCAACCTCGCCGTGACCGCCCACGCCGATGTGCTGATGCAGCGCATGATTGCTTCGGTGGCGCACACCGGCGAATTGTTCGTCATCATCTCTTACACCGGCCGCACCCGCGAACTGGTGGAGGTGGCGCGCATTGCCCGGGAGAACGGCGCTTCGGTACTCGGCTTGACCGCGGAAAACTCACCACTGGCCAAGGCCAGCACATTGAGCCTGAACATTCCGCTGCCGGAAGACACCGACATCTACATGCCGATGACATCGCGAATCATCCAGCTGACCGTGCTCGACGTACTCGCCACGGGCATGACCTTGCGTCGCGGGGTGGATTTCCAGCCGCATTTGCGCAAGATCAAAGAGAGCTTGAATGCGAGCCGGTATCCGGTGGGTGACGAATTTAATTAGGACGCTTCGCGTAAAAGATCGCAGCCTCGTTTCACTCGACAGCTCCTACAGGTGTACACGCGCCGTTCTCTGTAGGAGCTGCCGAAGGCTGCGATCTCTTGATCTTCTTCACACCCCCACCCGCGCCTGCAAACTCAAATGCGCCCGCTCACCCGGTTTCAGGCACAAGCTGTCAGTGCCGCCGCTCGCGGCCTCCACGCAAACAAATTCGGATATCTCGTTCCAGCTCACCCCCAACAACGGCCGTGAGCCCGGATGCCACACCACGGTGTCCGCCGTGTCCCCGGTATCGATGCACAACGCCCGATCCCAGGCATGATCGTTGAGCTGCAATTCGCCGTCATGCTGGAACACCCGCTGACAACCACCGTCCACCCGTAACTCGCCTTCCTGCTGACAAATTTGCCGGTTCAACTGGTCATAACCCTGCGCGCCTTCGAGCCCAGACAGCGCTATCTCACTGACATCGCCAATACGCCAGTAAGCGTGCAAAGCCTGGCTCAGCTGGCACGGCATGTCGTCCTGATGCTCGGTACTCAGGCGCAATTCCATGCGTTCACCCAGGTGCGCATGCAGGTCCACCTGCCAGTCGCACAGCTCAAGTTGCCAGTGCAGACGCACGCCATCATCGTCGCTGCTGCTGTCGATCAACTTCCAGTCGAGCAGCCGCGCCCAGCCATGGGACGGCCAGGCGTTCTCGCTCGGGTGACGGCCATACCACGGCCAGCACACCGGCACACCACCCCGAATGGCTCCGACCTGCGGCCACTTCGCCGCACACCACAACCAGGGTTTTTGCCCCTTGGGCTGAAAGTGCAACAACTGCGCGCCCTGGCGACTGAACACGGCCTGACACAGCGGATGATCAATCACCAACACGTCGCGCTTCTGATAGCGCTCCCACGCAAACACCGGACGTTCGCGCAAGGATTTGAAGAAGCGTTGTAGCGGATGCTCAAGCATGTGCCACGGTCCTGAAATCAACGATCAGCGGGGTGCGCAGCCCCTCAAAAAAAAGCGGACAGCCTTGGCTGTCCGCAAAATGCGCACATAGAGAGGAGCTTATCGCAGTCGCGTTAGAACACCGACTGAATTTTCAGACCGGCCACCAGCGCGTTGTCGACTTCATCCACACCACCTGGGTGAGTGATGTACTGCAGGTTAGGACGCACGGTCAGCCAGTTGGTAACGTGGAAACCGTAGTTGAGCTCGTAGTTGTACTCGGTCTCACGCAGTGGCGAGAACAGCGGGTCTTCGTAGTTGCTCACCCCATTGGCAGCGTTGGTCAGCTCGGCGTTTTTCTTCACGTCATCGTTGACATGGATGCGGGCGAAACCGATGCCCAGGTCATCTTTCGGACGCGCATCAAACGGACCTTTGTACACAAACATCAACGACTGATAGTTGTCGACGACGTTGGTGTCCTTGTCGTGGAACGTCGCGTTCGCCGCAATGTTCAGACCACGGGTCGCATCGCCGTTATGGCTGGTGAGTTGCTGTTGCGCCACGAACCAGTAGCCGTGCTTGCTGCTGTGGCTGCGATAAGCGTTGCCGCTGGTGGCCGCATCGTCGCCGTTTTCATCTTCGCGAACGTCATCGGCGCTGGCGGTGCTTTTGTAGTAACCGACACGGTATTCGCCCGGCAGGTTACCCGGGTTAGGCAGCCACACCAGTTCGACCGGCAGAACGGTGCCTTTTGTACCGCTGCCACTGAGCTTGAAGCCGTTGCCGTGTTCCAGTTGCGACGGGTTCTGGTTGTAGGCACCGATCTGCGCATACCACTCCGGCGAGATGTTGTACTTCACGCGGATTGCGGCCTGGCTGACGGGCCAGTTGTACCAGATGTTGGTCGCCCAGTTACCCACCTGGGAACCGCAGAACGCCAGGTTCTGGAATTCGCATGGGAAGGTGTTGAAGTCTTCGCCCTCACCGAAGTAACCGGCCTTGACGTCGAGTTTGTTGTCGAAGAACTGGTGCTTGATCCACAACTGGGTCAGACGAACCATGTGGCCACGGCCGTAGACTTCCTGCGAGGAGCTCAACGTGCCGGCACGCGGGTCGCCGACGCGGTCATTGGAAATGTTTTCGCCGTTACGGTTGGTGAGCTGGATCTTGGCCTGGGTGTTATCCCAGCCAAACAGCTTCTCCAGGTCCAGCGCCGCCCCCAGGCCGAACTGGTCGCTGTAGCGCGCAGTCTTGTCATCGTTGAAACCGCCATGGAGGTTGCCGCCGACTTCACCGACGTAATCCATTTTGATGTCGATGCCTTGCTCGATCAGCCTGGTTCGTTCGCCACCCCAGTCGCCGGTCATCCACTCCGAGTCAGCGCTGAACGCGTCAGCCGCGTGCACACTACCGGCCAGCATCATTGCCGCGACGGCTGATAACTGGCAGATAAGCTGAGCGTTGTTGTTCTTCTTCATCCCTACATCCTCGTTTTATTGTTATTAACTTTTCTTTTTCTAACGCGGTTACATCAGTCGCGGAGAGCAACAGGCTGCTCACCGCATATCCCCCAGCAGGATCGGGTTGTTGTGGAAGCTGGCTTGCCGGCGATAGCCTCACCTCGGTTCGACGTTAAACCGAACTGTCCGCATCGCTGGCAGGCCAGCTCCCACACAACCCCATTCCCACATTTGTTCTTCAGCGCCCTTTGAATTGGGCGACGTTGGCACCGTGCGCTTCGGTTTTCGGCAGCGCGGCAACCCCCAGACGCTCACCGGTATTGGCATCGAACAGCAGCACTTTTGCCGGATCGAATTGCAGGGTCAGGGTCTCGCCCACGGCCGGCGCCACGTCCGGTGCCAAGCGGCAGCAGACCTTGGTGTCGTTGAGGTTGACGAACACCAGCGTGTCGGGACCGGTCGGTTCGGTGACCTGGACTTCAGCACGAATGCTCGGCAAGCCATTGCCCTCACCGTTCGCCAGCACGATCTGTTCAGGACGCAGGCCGAGGATTACCTCGCGATCTTCCAGTCCGGCATCCTGCATGCTCATCGGCAGCTCGCAACGCGCCTGTCCGCTGTCCAGCAGCGCGACCAGACGACCGTCCTTGCGCTGCAAGCGCAGGGGGATGAAGTTCATCGGCGGCGAACCGATGAAGCTCGCCACGAAGAGGTTGGCCGGGTTGTTGTAGATGTCTTTCGGCGTGCCGAACTGCTGGATGATCCCATCCTTCATCACCGCCACTTTGTCGCCCAGGGTCATGGCTTCGATCTGGTCGTGGGTGACGTAGACCGTGGTGGTTTTAAGGCGCTGGTGCATCAGTTTCATTTCGGTGCGCATCTCGACCCGCAGCTTGGCGTCGAGGTTGGACAGCGGTTCGTCGAACAGATAAATCTTCGGCCGCCGCGCCAGTGCACGGCCCATCGCCACGCGTTGCTGCTGGCCGCCGGAGAGTTGGCCAGGCTTGCGATTGAGCAGGTGTTCGATCTGCAACAGCTTGGCCACGCGAGCGACTTCCTCGTCGATCGCCGACTGGCTCATCTTGCGGATTTTCAGACCGAACTCGATGTTCTCGCGCACGCTCATGGTCGGGTACAGCGCGTAGGACTGGAACACCATGGCGATGTCGCGATCCTTGGGGCTCATGCCGCTGACGTCCTGATCGCCGATCATGATCGCGCCGCCAGTGATGGTCTCAAGGCCGGCGATGCAGTTCATCAGCGTCGACTTGCCGCAACCCGAAGGTCCGACGAGGATCAGGAACTCACCGTCCTTGATCGACAGTTCGATGTTCTTCAGGGTGTCCGGCAGGCCGGCGCCATAGGTCTTGTTTACATTGCGAAGTTCGAGCGTTGCCATGATTACCCCTTGACTGCGCCGGCCGTCAGGCCGCGCACGAAATACTTGCCTGCGACCACATAGACCAGCAGGGTCGGCAGCCCGGCGATCATCGCCGCTGCCATATCAACGTTGTATTCCTTGGCACCGGTGCTGGTATTGACCAGGTTGTTCAGCGCCACCGTGATCGGTTGCGAATCACCGCTGGAGAACACCACGCCGAACAGGAAGTCGTTCCAGATCTGGGTGAACTGCCAGATCAGGCAGACCATGATGATCGGCGTCGACATCGGCAGAATGATGCGGCGGAAGATGGTGAAGAAACCTGCGCCGTCGAGACGCGCAGCCTTGACCAATGCATCCGGAATGCTCACGTAGTAGTTGCGGAAGAACAGCGTGGTGAACGCCAGGCCGTAAACCACATGCACGAACACCAGCCCGGTGGTGGTGCTCGCCAGACCCATCTTGCCGAGGGTGAACGACGCCGGCAGCAGCACGGTCTGGAACGGCAGGAAGCAACCGAACAGCAGCAGGCCGAAGAACAACTGCGAACCACGGAAGCGCCACATCGACAGCACATAGCCGTTCAACGCGCCGATCGCGGTGGAGATGATCACGGCCGGAACGGTGATCTTGATCGAGTTCCAGAAGTAACCGTTGACCGTGGCCCAGGCCTTGACCCAGCCAATGCCGCTGACCACAGTCGGCCAGCTCAGCAGGTTACCGGTGCTGATGTCTTCCGGGGTCTTGAAGCTGGTCAACAGCATGACTACCAGCGGAATCAGGTAAAGCAATACGGCAAGGATCAGCACCGCGTAGATCGCGATGCGACTCAGGCTGATGGAAGGTTTGGCAGCGAGACTAGTCATGACGCTTGGTCCTCAGCTCGGAGTACAGGTAGGGCACGATGATTGCGAGAATCGCACCGAGCATCAGAATCGCACTGGCCGAGCCCATGCCCATCTGGCCGCGACTGAACGTGAAGGAGTACATGAACATCGCTGGCAGGTCGGAGGAGTAACCCGGGCCACCGGCTGTCATCGCCGCCACCAGGTCAAAACTCTTGATCGCGATGTGCGCCAGAATCATCACCGCACTGAAGAACACCGGGCGCAGGCTTGGCAGCACCACTTTCCAGTAGATCATCGGCATGCTCGCGCCATCGATCTGTGCGGCACGGATGATCGATTGGTCCACACCGCGCAGACCGGCGAGGAACATCGCCATGATGAAGCCCGAGGCTTGCCAGACCGCCGCAATCACCAGGCAATACACCACGCGGTCCGGGTCGATCAGCCAGTCCAGACGGAAGCCTTCCCAGCCCCAGTCACGCAACAATTTGTCCAGGCCCATGCCCGGGTTGAGCAGCCATTTCCAGGCCGTACCGGTGACGATCATCGAGAGCGCCATCGGGTACAGGTAAATGGTGCGGATGAAGCCTTCGCGACGGATACGCTGGTCGAGGAACACCGCCAGCAGCACACCGATGACCAGCGTGATGCCGATGAACATGCCGCCGAACAGCGCCAGGTTCTTGCTCGCCACCCACCAGCGGTCGTTATCGAACAACCGTGCGTATTGCGCCAGGCCTGCCCACTTGTAGTTCGGCAGGAATGTCGAGGTCGTGAACGACAGAACGAACGTCCACAGGATGTAGCCATAGAAGCCCACCAGAACGATGAACATGCTCGGCGCCAGCACCAGTTTTGGAAGCCAGCGTTGCAATGCATCGAACGGCGAGGCCTTGCTGAACACAGCAACAGAACTCATGGGGAAATCCAGAATAGGGAATTAGGATTACAAGTGCGTCCCCTGTGGGAGCCAGCCTGCTGGCGATTGCGCTGTGTCAGTCCACACATCAGGTGTCTGACAGTCCGCCATCGCGAGCAGGCTCGCTCCTGCAGGAGCCAAGCATTACTTGGCCGACTGGACCGCCGCGCCGAGTTTCTTGGCGGCATCAGCCGGGTCGGCTTTCGGGTCGTTGATGTAGTTGGTCACCACATCGAAGAACGCGCCCTGTACCGCCAGCGTGGTCGCCATGTTGTGCGCCATGCTCGGCTGCAGGCCACCGGACTTGGCATCGGCCAGGAAGTCCTTGGCGGCAGTCTGGGCGCAGGAATCGAAACCGTATTTTTCCATGTCCGCCAGCATGTCGTTACGCACCGGGATCGAGCCCTTGTTGATGCTGAAGACTTTCTGGAAGTTCTCACCCAGCACGACTTTGGCGATGTCCTGCTGACCGGCAGCCGTGCCCGCATCTTTTTGCTTGAACACTGCCAGGGAGTCGATGTTGTAGGTGAACGCCTTGTCGGTGCCCGGGAACGCTACGCACTGGTAGTCCTTGCCGGCGACTTTTTTGGCGGCGGTCCATTCAGACTTGGCCCAGTCACCCATGATCTGCATGCCGGCCTTGCCGTTGATGACCTTGGCCGCTTCCAGGTTCCAGTCCTGGCCTTTGCCATCGGCGTCCATGTAGGTCGCGACTTTCTTCAGCTCGGTCAGCGCCTTGACCATTTCCGGGCCGGTCAGCGCTTTGTTGTCGAGATCGACCAGGGCTTTCTTGTAGCCATCAACACCCATCACCGAAAGCACCACGGCTTCGAAGACGGTGCTGTCCTGCCAAGGCTGGCCACCGTGGGCGAGCGGAATGAAACCCGCAGCCTTGAGTTTGTCACCGGCGGCGTAGAATTCTTCGAGGGTGGTTGGCGCTTTTTCGATCCCGGCTTTCTTGAAGACTTCCGGGTTGATCCACAGCCAGTTGACGCGGTGAATGTTCACCGGCACGGCCACGTAATCGCCTTCGTACTTAACGGTATCGGAGACTTTCTTGTCGAGCAGGCTGTCCCACTTCTCCGATTTGGCCACGTCCTTCAGGACGTCGGTGTCGAGCAGACCGGTCGACGCCCACTCTTGAATATCCGGGCCTTTGATCTGTGCCACGCCAGGCGGGTTACCCGCTACGGCACGGCTTTTCAGCACGGTCATGGCCGTTGCGCCACCACCACCGGCGACTGCGCCGTCCTTCCAGGTGAAGCCGTCTTTTTCGACTTGAGCCTTCAGGACATCAACCGCCGCTTTCTCACCACCCGACGTCCACCAATGCACGACTTCCACGGAACCTTTGGATTCGGCGGCCAGGACACTGAGGGGGAGCGCAGACAGGGAAGCGAGAGAAATGACAGTAGCGAGGCGAGAAATCGCATTCATCTAGGAGTACCTTTCTTGTTGTTATGCATGCAAGTCTGGTGCTTGCGCTGCATAGGATTTTAAACAGGGGATGCCCCTTCGCAGGTAACGAAGGGACGCGCGAATGTCACCGCATGGTTACATAGAACCGCTCTGGGACACCCTTGCCAGCGCACTGGCCATACTCGGCGCCAGCGGCAGACGCGGGATCAACAAGGCTTGCCAGGCATGATAAAGGTCCGGTTTACCGGCCCAGATGTCGGCACTTGGGCGGTTTAGCGGATCGAGTTCGTGATGCCAGCTGCCATTGCAGCGGTCGATGAAATGACTGTCACAAAATTCCCAGAATAGTCGGTACCAGCGCTCATACTGCTCATCACCGGTGCGCTGCAGTAACGCACTGGCGGCGGCACTGGCTTCGCAATGGGTCCAGTGCAAACGATGGCGCACGACCGCTTTGTTGTTCCAGTCCAGCGTATAGACAATGCCCGGCGCACCGTCGACGTCCCAGCCGTGGCGACAGTTTTGTTCGAACAGTTTTTGCGCATCGGTGGCCAGCCATCCGGGCGTGAGCATGCCGGCCTGAACCCGCCCCGCCTCCAGATGCAACAGCAGCCGTGCCCATTCAAAACCGTGGCCGGGCGTGGTGCCGTAAGGACGGAAACCGTCGGCCGGGTTGTCGTGGTTGTACTCGCGCAGCGGTTGCCAGTCGCGGTCAAAATGCTCGACCACCAAGTAGTCATTGGCGGCGGCATGGCCGTGGATCACACGTTCGACAATACGCTGCGCACGGCACAGCCAGCGGTTGTCGTCGGTGACATCGGCCAGGGCGAGAAAGGCTTCGGTGGCGTGCATGTTGCTGTTGGCGCCACGATAGGCTTCCTCGGTGCTCCAGTCGCGATTGAAGGACTCGCGCATCGCGCCCTCTTCTTCGCTCCAGAAGTAGGTGTCGATAATGTCGATGGCATCATCGAGCAACGCCTGTGCGCCGGGACGTTGCGCCACCACCGCGGAACTCGCGGCCAGCGCGACAAAGGCATGCAGGTAGGCGTTCTTGCCGGTGTTGCCGTCGCGGTGTCCGGCCACTGCAAACCAGCCCCCGTGCACCGCATCGCGCAGCGGCCCGCGCAGGGCTTCGACGCCATGATCGACCAACTCGGCAAATCCCGGCAGGCCTTGAATATGGGCCATGGCGAAGCTGTGGGTCATGCGCGCGGTGTTCATGGTTTCAGCTTGCGCGTCGGCCGGCAGATGGCCGCGCTCATCGAGATTACCGAAGCCTTCAGGCAGCTTCGACGCCTTGGCGAACGCCAGCATCCGCAAGCCTTCGGCGGCGAGCCATTGCTGGTGTGCAGGTGCGTTCAGCCAACTGCTGAAGGCAGGTTGGAAGGTGTGCATGGGAGACCTTTTTTGTTGTTATGACTGAGGGGCAGCATAAACAACAGGCGGTGGCGGGCTTGTAACGAAGGGGGCGGGTTTTGTCACCGGGTTGTGACATTTGCAGCGCAGGATCAAAAGATCGCAGCCTTCGGCAGCTCCTACAGGGATCGGTGTAGGAGCTGCCGCAGGCTGCGATCTTTTGACTTTCAATCTATCGAACGGGGCAACTGCAGAGTCACTCGCAACCCGCCTTCACGCAAATTCTGCAAACTCACTTCACCGCCATGACTATGGGCAATGTTGCGGGCAATCCCCAGCCCCAACCCGTACCCCTGCTGCTGCCCCGCCAAGCGGAAGTGCGGTTCAAACACTTGCTCCAGGCGCTGCTCCGGAACGCCCGGCCCTTCGTCATCGACATGCAGCACAAACGCGCTGTCGTCATCATCGATGTGCAGGTGCGCGTTTTGCCCGTACTTGAGAGCGTTGTCGATCAAGTTGCCGATGCAACGCTTGAGCGCCAGCGGTTTGCCTGGATAGGCCGCTAGCGCCCGCCCCTGCTGGGTGACGCGGCCATTGCCGTTGGGTGCCAGATACGGCTCCACCAGACAATCGAGCACGTGGTTGAGGTCCACCGGTTCAATGTTCTCGTGGATGTCGGTGTCTTTCACGCATTGCAGCGCGCCTTTGACCAACAGCTCCAGCTCGTCCAGATCGCGGCCGAACTTGGCTTGCAGCTTTTCGTCTTCGAGCAATTCGACGCGCAGGCGCAAGCGGGTGATCGGCGTGCGCAAGTCGTGGGAAATCGCGCTGAACAATTGGCTGCGCTCGGTCAGGTAGCGGCTGATGCGCTCGCGCATGGTGTTGAAGGCGCGACCTACTTCGACCACTTCACTGCCGCCGCCCTCGGCCACTGGTTCCACATCGGCGCCCAGTGAAAGATCCCGCGCCGCCCGCGCCAGGCGCTTGAGCGGACGGCTCTGCCAATGCACCAGCAGGCCGATGAACAACAGCAAGAAACCGCTGGTGAGTACGATGAACCACACCTGCTGCGACGGCAGGCCTTGTTCTTCGAGACTGGTGTAGGGCTCGGGCAGCAACGAAGCGATGTACAGCCACTCACCCGGCGCCATTTGAATCTGTGTCACCAGCACCGGTGGGTTCACCGGTTCGAGCGTCAACGCGTAATGCGCCCAGGACCGTGGCAGCTCATCGAGCTTCAGGCCCGCATTGAAAATCCGCAGATCTTCTGGGCTCACGAAGGACACCGAGATATCCGTGTCGTGACCCAACGTCTGCCTCAGCACCTCGTCGACGGCCTTCATCACCGCCGCCTTGCGCGGCGTCGTCGGCAGCACTTCCATGCCCAGGGGTTTGTCGTTGAGCGTCACCACAAAACGCGTACCGCCCATGCTGCGCAACTGGTCGAGAACCAAAGGGCGATAGGCGACCGGCAACGAACGGAAGTAGCTGACACTGGCGGTCATCGAATGCGCCAGGCTGCGGGCGCTGGTGACCAAGCCTTCAAGTTGCGTGGCGCGCAGTTGCGAGACCCAGATCACGCTCGACAATGTCTGGGCAAACAGCACCGCGAGCAGGGTCAGCAGCAACATGCGCCCGAGCAACGAGCGTGGCATCGGCACCTTCGCCGCGATGTTGCGGAAAAATTCAGTGGCCATTGCTGGCAATCACATTGGCTGCCAGTTGGTAACCGCTGCCTCGCACGGTGCGAATCAGCCGCGGTGGTTTTTCCGTGTCGCGCAAACGCTGGCGCAAACGGCTGACCGCCATGTCGACGATACGATCGAGCGGCATCAGTTCACGGCCACGGGTGGCATTGCCGATGGTGTCGCGGTCGAGGATTTCCTGCGGGTGATCGAGGAACAGTTTCAGCAAGGCGAAATCGGCACCGGACAGAATCACCTCTTCACCGTCGATGTGAAATAAACGGTGGCTGACCATGTCCAGCCGCCAGTCATCAAAGGCCAGCACCTCACCACCAGAGCGCTCCTGGCCGAATTGCGCACGACGCAACAACGCCTTGATACGCGCCTGCAACTCGCGGGGGCTGAAAGGTTTGCCGAGGTAATCGTCCGCACCCAGTTCCAGGCCAATGACGCGGTCGGCCTCGTCGGAGCTGGCCGTGAGCATGATGATCGGCACTTGCGCCCGTCGCGGGTGCTGACGAATCCAGCGACACAAACTGAAGCCATCTTCATCCGGCAACATCACATCGAGGATCACCAGATCACTCGGTTCGTCGTTCAAGGCCTGGCGGAAACCGGCGCCATCGGGCGTGGTACGCACCTGAAACCCGGCGCGGGTCAGGTAGGTGTCCAGCAACTCGCGTATCTCTTGATCGTCATCGACCAACAAAATCGACTTGTTGACTGAGCTCACTTCGAAGGCATCCTTGTTGTTGGAATTGGGGCGGATTATGCCTGATGAACCTTGGATATTTGTTGCCTGTTCTGGCCTCATCGCTGGCAAGCCAGCTCCCACAAGGGTCATTGTCGTTCACAAAACCTGTGGGAGCTGGCTTGCCTGCGATGAAGGCGACACGGTCTCAAGCCTGCTCGAGCGCTACTCCCGCGCCAACGAGGCCCGAATACGGCGCCGTCACCAGCCACACCGGAATCCCCTTGAAGTAATCACTCATGCATCCCTTGTCGGCGAAGCAACGGGCGAAACCGCTTTCGAGGAAGAAATCGGCGAACCGTGGAATTACCCCGCCCACGATGTACACGCCGCCACGCCCACCGGTGGTCAGCACATTGTTGCCGGCGACACGGCCGAGCCAGCAGCAGAATTGTTCGAGCACTTCCAGAGCAATCGGATCGCCCGCCAGACCGGCAGCCGTGATCGCTTCCGGTGTATCCAGCACTGGCTCATGCCCGTCCACCGCACAAATCGCCCGGTAAACGCGCGGTAAGCCACCACCGCTCAACGCCGTTTCGGCGCTGACATGCCCGATCTCATTGGAGATGTGCTGCCACAACTGGGTTTCGCGCGGGCTGCTCAATGGCAGGTCAACGTGACCGCCCTCCCCGGGCAACGCAGCAAACCGGCCCTCGCCCAGGTCGAGCAAGGTGCCGACGCCCAAACCGGTGCCCGGACCAATCACCACGGCTGGACGCAACGGCTCCGGCGTACCTTCGCAGACCACGCGGAATTCGCCGGGCTGCAAACGGGTCATGCCCAACGCCATGGCCGAGAAATCGTTGACCAGCAACAACTGATCCACCTGCAAGGTCTGGCAAAAGCCCTTGCGGCTCAGGCGCCAGTGATTGTTGGTGAACTTGAATTCGTCACCGCTCACCGGGCCGGCTACCGACAGGCACACGGAGCCGATGGCACCCGGCGCCAGACCGAGCCCGCTCAAGTAGAGGCTGATCGCCTCTTCCGGGCTGGCGTGGTCGGCCGTCGCCAGCACCTGGACGCTCTCCAGTTGCTGGTTTTTCCACAACGCGAACCGTGCGTTAGTCCCACCGATGTCACCGACCAAAGCCAGTTTCAATTAAGCGTCTCCAGGGCAGAAGTGAAGGCGCTGGCCCCCTGCTCTGCGGAGCTGAAGGCCATGCGCATGAAACCAAACAGTTCGCGACCGGTGCCGATGTTGTTGCCCAACAGGCCTTTGGCCGGCGTGCGCGCTGCGAATTCTTCGGCGTCCACCTTAAGCTCCAGGGTGCCTTTGACGCCATCGACGCGGATGATATCGCCCTCTTGCACGCGCGCCAAAGCGCCACCGACATAAGCTTCGGGGCTGACGTGAATCGCCGCCGGGATTTTCCCCGACGCGCCGGACATGCGTCCGTCGGTCACCAGCGCAACCTTGAAGCCGCGATCCTGCAGCACGCCGAGGAACGGCGTCATCTTGTGCAGCTCCGGCATGCCGTTGGAGCGCGGGCCCTGGAAGCGCATCACGGCGACAAAATCCTTCTCCAGCAAACCGGCCTTGAAGGCATCGGCCAGGTCCTGCTGATCCTGGAACACCATGGCCGGCGCTTCGACGATCTGGTTTTCCAGCGCAACGGCGGAAACCTTCATCACGCCACGACCGAGGTTGCCTTCCATCACTCGCAGGCCGCCCTCAGGCGAGAACGCACGAGCGACCGGACGCAGGATAGATTCATCGAGACTTTCGGTGATGCCTTCACGCCAGACCAGCTCGCCGTTATCGAGGAACGGCTCCTGGGTATAGCGGCTCAAGCCATGGCCGAGCACGGTGTTGACGTTTTCGTGGAGCAGCCCGGCTTCCAGCAGTTCGCGGATCAGGAACGACATGCCGCCCGCGGCCTGGAAGTGGTTGATGTCGGCTTTGCCATTCGGGTAGACATGGCTGAGGGTCGGTACCACTTCGGAGAGGTCGGCCATGTCCTGCCAGGTCAACTGAATACCCGCCGCCATGGCAATCGCCGGCATGTGCAGGGTGTGGTTGGTCGAGCCGCCGGTGGCGTGCAGCGCCACAATGGAGTTGACAAGCGAACGCTCGTCGACGATTTCACCGATCGGCATGTAGTTGCCGTTCTGCTTGGTCAGGCGCGTGACTTGATGCGCCGCTTCACGGGTCAGGGCGTCGCGCAACGGCGTGTTCGGGTTGACGAAAGAGGCGCCCGGCAAGTGCAGGCCCATGACTTCCATCAGCAACTGGTTGGTGTTGGCGGTGCCATAGAACGTGCAGGTGCCAGGGCTGTGGTAGGAATTCATTTCCGACTCCAGCAGCTCTTCGCGGCTGGCCTTGCCTTCGGCGTAGCGCTGGCGCACGTCGGCTTTCTGCTTGTTGGAAATGCCCGAGACCATCGGCCCGCCCGGCACGAAAATCATCGGCAGATGACCGAAACGCAATGCGCCCATCATCAGGCCCGGGACGATCTTGTCGCAGATGCCGAGCATCAGAGCGCCGTCGAACATGTTGTGGGACAGCGCCACGGCGGTGGACAGCGCGATCACTTCACGGCTCGGCAGGCTCAGTTCCATGCCGGGCTCGCCCTGGGTCACGCCATCGCACATGGCCGGGGTGCCACCGGCAAACTGGCCGACGGAGCCAATTTCGCGCAGGGCTTTCTTGATCAGTTCAGGGAAGACTTCGTACGGCTGGTGTGCCGAGAGCATGTCGTTATATGACGAAACAATCGCAATGTTGGCGGAGTTCATCATCCGCAGACTGTTCTTGTCGTCGCTGCCGCAACCGGCCACGCCGTGGGCGAAGTTGGCGCATTGCAGCTTGCCGCGCATCGGACCGTCGCTGGCCGCACCGCGAATCAATGCAAGGTAAGCCTCACGCGTGGCGCGACTGCGGGCGATAAGCCGTTCGGTGACCTCAAGGACGCGGGGATGCATGTGTAGAACTCCAGGCTAACGGATGTGGCGACCTGATTGTCTATGCTGATCAAGGGCCGGTGTCGATGGGATGACAGACGGTTTTCTTGATCGGTTGGACCAGTTGATTCAGGTCACTCGTTGTAGATTGAACAAAATATTGCCATCAAAAAGGCTTGTTTTCTATTTTTTTGCGAATAATCTTGTAATTCCAACAACAAAACGACGGTAGCGCAGACATATGACTCTTCGAATCGCAATCAATGGCTTTGGCCGCATCGGCCGTAATGTTCTGCGCGCACTCTATACACAGGGCTACCGTCAGGACTTGCAGATCGTTGCCATCAACGATCTGGGAGACAGCGCAATCAACGCGCACTTGCTCAAGTACGACACCGTTCACGGCACGTTCGATGCCGATGTCCAGCACGATCAGGAAAGCCTGACCGTCAACGGTGACCGCATTGCCGTCAGCGCCATTCGCAACCCGGCCGACCTGCCCTGGGCCGCGGAAAAGATTGATGTGGTGTTCGAATGCACCGGCCTGTTCACCGACCGGTCCAAAGCCGCCGCGCATATTACGGCCGGCGCACGCAAAGTGATTATCTCGGCCCCGGCCAAAGGCGCCGACGCCACCGTGGTCTATGGTGTGAACCACGACATTCTGCGCCAGTCGCACCAAATTATTTCCAACGCGTCGTGCACCACTAACTGCCTGGCCCCGGTGGCCCAGGTGCTGCACCGCGAGCTGGGCATCGAAAGCGGTTTGATGACCACGATCCACGCCTACACCAACGACCAGAACCTGACCGACGTCTACCACACCGACCCGTACCGCGCCCGTTCGGCCACCCAGAACATGATCCCGAGCAAGACCGGCGCTGCTGAAGCAGTGGGCCTGGTATTGCCGGAACTGGCCGGCAAACTGACCGGCATGGCGGTCCGTGTTCCGGTGATCAACGTGTCGCTGGTGGACCTGACCGTACAGCTGAAAAAAGAAGCCAGTGCCGAAGAAGTCAACGCACTGCTCAAGCAAGCCAGCCAGCACTCGAAGATCCTCGGCTACAACACCTTGCCGCTGGTCTCCAGCGACTTCAACCACAACCCGCTGTCGTCGATTTTCGACGCCAACCACACCAAGGTCAGCGGCAAGCTGCTCAAGGTACTGGCCTGGTACGACAACGAATGGGGCTTCTCCAACCGCATGCTCGATAACTGCCTGGCGCTGTGCAACGCCGAATAGGGCATTGACCCGCCCCTGTAGGAGCTGCCGAAGGCTGCGATCTTTTGATCTTGATCCTGTAAAAATCAACATCAAAAGATCGCGGCCTTCGGCAGCTCCTACGGGTATTTGCGACACCGAGGAGCATGCAATGATCGGTATCAGCTTTACGCAAAAAACCCTGGCGGCGCGCAAGCGCATCGCTCTGGTTGCCCACGACCACTGCAAAGTGTTTTTGCTCGACTGGGCCGCACGACACAAAGACACACTGGCGCAACACAACCTGGTCGCCACCGGCACTACGGGGTTGTTGTTGCAACAACGTCTCGACCTGCCGGTGGAGAGCATGATCAGTGGCCCGCTGGGCGGTGACCAACAGCTCGGAGCGCGCATCGCCGAGCAGCGGGTCGACATGCTGGTGTTCTTTTGGGACCCGTTCGAACCACAGCCACACGACCCGGACATCAAAGCTTTATTGCGGGTTGCAGCGGTCTGGAACATTCCGGTGGCGTGCAACGAATGCAGCGCTGATTACTTGCTTAGCAGCCCGATGATGGATCAGGCGCACGCGCATCGTATTCCGGATTACGCGACCTATTTGCAGGGCCGCGCGTAAACCTTCACAAATCTGCACTTGACCATTCGTGTGGATGATAAGCATTATCATTCGCTCGAAATGGATCAGGTCCTCCCGTGAGTCAATCGCGCTTCAACGACGTCTTCATCACCCAGCGAGTATCCCTGCTGCGTACGCTGGAGCGGATGGTCAACAATCACAGCACCGCCGAAGACCTCTTGCAGGAGACCTACCTGCGAGTCACGCGCGCGCTCAGTGAACGGGCCATTCATCACCTGGAACCCTTTGTTTTCCAGACCGCCCGCAACCTGGCGCTGGACCACTTGCGTGCGCGACGCATCCATTCACGCACCATGGTCGAAGACGTGCCGCTGGACGTGGTGCAAAGCGTTGCCGCCCCCGCCAGCAGCGCCGAAGACGCCGCCCATGCCGAACAATTGCTCGAGCGTCTGAACGTGCGTCTGAGTCAACTCAGCCCCCGCCAGCAACAAATTTTTATCCTCAGCCGCCTGCACGGTCACAGTTATCTGGAGATCGCCGAAAAACTCGGCGTGTCGCTAAGCACTGTGCAGAAAGAGCTGAAACTGATCATGACGATCTGCATCGGTGTTGCCGAACGGGCAAACGGCCGCTAAGTCGGCCGCATCTCGACGGCTTTGACCATCAGGGCTACCCTTGCCGCTCTTTTCAGCTTCACTCAAAAAAACAGCCGTGCGTAGACACAGCCGAGGAAACACCGTGACGGACACCCACCGCTCCCCTTCGCCCTCACCGGCGCAGGACACTGCAGACGCGATGGACCAGGCCCTGGACTGGCTGATCGTGCTGGACAGCCCGAGCGAAGAACAGACTCGCCAGTTCCATGAGTGGCTTGTCGCCGACCCGGCACATGCCGACGCGTTCGCCAAGGCCCAGGCGATCTGGAACGGTCCGCAAGTCACGCAATGCGCGCAAAGTCTGGCGGCGCAGCCCGCGAAGGTCACGGTGCTGGCGCGCCTGCGTCCGCACTGGAAACCGTTGGCCACCGCCGCTGTGTTGATCCTCGGCCTGTTCAGCTTCAGCAATCTGCCCATGCGTTTGCAGGCCGATCACCTGACCGTGGTCGGCGAGCGTCAGCGCCTGCAACTGGAGGACGGTTCGAACGTCCTGCTGAACACCAACTCGGCATTTTCCAGCACCATCAACGACAAGCAACGCGAAGCCCGCCTGTACCAAGGCGAGGCGTTTTTCGAGGTTCAGCCCCATCGAGGCCAGCCGTTGGAAATCAACGCAGGCCTGGTGACCGCCAGCGTTCGGGATACGGCATTCGCCGTGCGCTACCTCGATGGCGTGACTCAGGTTCGCGTGCAACGCGGCGATGTCGATTTGCGTGCCACCCGTGACGACGCCCGCGTGCGGCTGACGGCCGGGGAAAGTATCCGCATCGGCCCCAACGGTTTCGACCGCCCGGCCAAACTCGATCCTGCCACCGACCTGGCCTGGGTCCAGGGGCGTCTGGTGTTTGAAAACTGCCCGCTGAGCCAGGTACTCGCCGAGCTGCGTCGTTACTATCCGGGCTGGATCATCAATAACAACGAGCAGTTGGCCGATGTTGCCGTGACCGGAAATTACCGTCTCGATCAGCCGCTGGACGTGGTTCGGTCCCTGGCCCACATCACCTCGGCGCAGTTGAAGGAATTTCCGGCGCTGGTGATTTTGAACTGAATGAGAATTATTTTTACTCGATAGCTGTTTCCCGTACGTCTCGTTATAGCCAATGCAATTGATTCGCATCTCACTATGCCAATCAGCACCTATAAAGATTCGTGCGACACGGAGCGCTATCGATGTCCTCTCGCCTTACCCGCCAGTCCTCTTCACCTTCCCGCGTGCTGTCGCTGCTGACCGCTGCCATCCTGATGACCGGTGCTGCGCCACTGATGGCGGCGACCGCCGCCGAACAACAGACCCGCAAAATGGGCGACTACGCGTTCACCATCGCGCCTCAGCCGCTGGTCTCGGCACTCAATGCCTTCACCGCCGTGACTGGCTGGCAGGTGGGTTTGCCGGCAGAGCTGGCTGAAGGTGTGGCGTCGCCGGGCGTGCGCGGATCGCTGCCGCCAGAAAAAGCCCTGGATCGCCTGTTGGTGGGGACCAACCTGAGCTACCGCAAACTGGGCAACAACAACATCGTGCTGGAGCGTCGCAGCAATGGCAGCGCGCTTAATCTGCAGCAGACGACTATCAGTGCCACCCGCCAGGAACAGTCGGTGAACAGCGTGCCCAGCACTGTGACCGTTCACACTCGCGAAGAACTGGACCGCAACAACGTCAACACCATCAAGGACCTGGTGCGTTACGAACCGGGCGTTTCGGTGGGCGGTACCGGTACGCGTGGCGGCATCAGCGGCTACAACATCCGTGGCATCGACGGTAACCGGGTGCTGACCCAGGTTGACGGCGTTGAAATTCCCAACGGTTTCTTCAACGGCCCTTACGCCAAGACCCAGCGCAATTACGTCGACCCGGAAATCGTCAAACGCGTCGAGATCCTTCGCGGTCCGGCCTCGGTGCTCTACGGCAGCAACGCCATCGGTGGCGCGGTCAGCTATTTCACCCTCGACCCGGACGACATCATCAAGCCTGGCCAGGACGTTGGCGCACGCTTGAAGACCGGCTACAGCTCGGCTGACGAGAGTTGGCTCAAATCCGCCACCGTGGCCGGTCGCGCCGACCAGTTCGACGGTCTGCTGCACTACAGCCAGCGCGACGGGCATGAAACCGAATCCTATGGCAGCAATAACAGCACCGGCCTGACCCGGACCGCCGCCAACCCGGAAGACGTGCGCACCACCAACGTATTGGCCAAGGTCGGTTGGAACTACAAGGACGATGCACGCCTGGGCCTGACCTACGAAAAGTACAAGGACGATCGCGATACCGATCAGAAAAGTGCCTACGGCGGTCCGTTCTTCGCCGGCGCCCCGACCATTCCGGCCAGCGTGTTGCCTGGCGGCATGTACCAGTGGCGCACTGGTAACGACACCATCACCCGCGAGCGTTTCGGCGTGGAACACAGCTTCGCCCTGGACAGCCTGCTGACGGACAACGTCAAGTGGAGCCTGAACCACCAGATTGCCAAGACTGACCAGAGCACCGACGAATTCTATTTCCCGATCACTCGCCAGGTACTGCGCACCCGCGACACCGTCTACGAAGAAAAGCAGTGGGTCTTCGACTTACAACTGGATAAATCCTTCAGCATCGCCGACACCGAGCACCTGCTGACCTACGGCACCACTCTGAAACAGCAGAAGGTCACCGGCTCGCGCAGCGGCAACGGCACCTGCCTGGCGGTCGGTCGTGGCTGCACCGCCATCGGCGCCACCAGCACTGCCGATGTGTTGAGAAAGTCCAGCGACTTCCCGGACCCCACCATCAACACCTACAGCGTGTTTGCTCAGGACCAGATCAGCTGGAACAACTGGACCTTCCTGCCAGGCCTGCGCTACGACTACACCAAGCTCAAGCCCGACGTCACCCAGGAGTTCCTCAACACCGTATCGGCCGACGGTCGCGGTACCGTCAGCGACGACAACAAGACCTGGCACAAAGTCTCGCCCAAGTTCGGCCTGACCTATGCCTTCAACGACCATTACACCTGGTACGGCCAGTACGCCGAAGGTTTCCGTACCCCGACTGCCAAGGCGCTGTACGGTCGTTTCGAAAACACTGCTACCGGCTACCGAGTGGAACCGAATCCGGATCTGGAACCGGAAAAAAGCCAAAGCTACGAGACGGGCTTGCGCGGCAACTTCGAGCAGGGTTCATTCGAAATGGCCGTGTTCTACAACAAGTACCGCGACTTCATTAATGAAGACGCTGTCACCCCTGGCTATGACGAACCAACCTTTCAGAGCGCCAACATCAAGCACGCCACCATCAAGGGTGCGGAAATCAAGGGTCGCCTGAACCTCGACGCCTTTGGCGCACCACAAGGCCTCTACACCCAGGGCTCGGTGGCGTACGCCTACGGTCGCAACAACGACAACGGCGAACCGATCAACAGCGTCAACCCGCTGACCGGCGTGTTCGGTCTGGGTTACGACCAGGACAACTACGGCAGCCTGCTGAGCTGGACCCTGGTGAAAAAGAAAGACCGCGTCGACGACAGCAACTTCAAGTCGCCGGATGGTGTCAGCAGCCAGTTCAAGACGCCTGGCTTCGGCATTCTCGACCTGACCGGGTTCTACAAAGTCACCAACGACGTCACCCTCAGCGGCGGCATCTACAACCTGACCGACAAGAAGTACTGGCTGTGGGATGACGTGCGCGGCTACGACAGCGTTGGCGAAGCTTCGGTGACGCAACCGGCCAACCTTGATCGCCTGACCCAGCCGGGTCGCAACTTCGCAGTCAACCTGATCTGGGATATCTGACCCGACTCACCTCACTGCGCGTTTTTTTCACAGCCGCGCAGTGAGGTTTTTTTACTGTTCGGCCGGTGCTGATTCGTCTCGTTACCAAGCGCCTCTTTTTCCTCCAAGGATTCGTCATGACTACTCAGGACACCGCTCAACGCCCAAGCCTGCGTTCACAACGCTTGAACCAGGTCACAAACGAGCCCCACACCAAACTCGATGCCCTGGTCAAAGCCCACGCGCCGTTTGAGACCCAGGCCAACTTCGCCCGTTTCGTGGTGGCGCAGTACCTGTTCCAGTCGGAACTGGTGTCGCTGTACAACGATGCCGAACTGATCGCCATCGTCCCGGACCTGTCCGCTCGCTGCCGTGCCGAAGCGGCCAAGGCTGACCTGGCGGACCTGGACACGGAAGTCCCGGCACCGGTCGCCGGTGCAGTCAACAACCCAAGCAAAGCCGAAGCGCTGGGTTGGCTCTTCGTTTCCGAGGGTTCGAAACTGGGTGCGGCGTTCCTGATCAAGCGTGCCGTGGGCCTGGGTTTGAGTGAAACCTTCGGCGCCCGTCACTTGGGCGAACCGGCCGGTGGTCGCGCGCAAGGCTGGAAAAGCTTCGTCAAAACCCTCGATGAACTGGACCTCAGCGCCGAGGAAGAAGCCGATCTGGATAAAGGCGCCATCGACGCCTTCAACCGCTTCACGGTGTTGTTGGAGCAGGCTTACGCCACCACCCCGGAACTTGCCTGACACCTACCTCGGATACCCCTGTAGGAGCTGCCGCAGGCTGCGATCTTTTGATCCTGATCTTCTTGAGGTCGTAAAAAAGATCAAAAGATCGCAGCTCGTGGCAGCTCCTACAGTTCCGATCAAGCTTCACATCTGCTTTCCAGAGCCCATGCCTGCCTCCTCTAAAATCGCCCGCCTCCTCTTCGGCCTGCTGGCTTATGTCAGCCTGGGCATTGGCCTGATCGCCATTGTCATTCCCGGCCTGCCCACCACCGAATTCATCCTGCTGGCCGCCTGGGCCGCCACCAAGAGTTCGCCACGCCTGAGTGCCTGGCTGGAAAACCACCGACTGTTCGGCCCCATCCTCAGTAACTGGCGCAACGGCCGAATCATCGCGCGCCGGGCAAAAATCAGCGCCACTGTCAGCATGCTGTTATGTGCCGGTCTCATGCTGGTGATGCTCGACCATGGCTGGCCGATCTATCTGGCAATCGTCGGGATGGGCCTGGGCAATCTGTGGATCTGGTCGCGCCCGGAATCACTGGCGCAACAGCCGTAATTTCCTCCGTTTTCAATCGCCTTTTCGGCACATTTACCTGCGCAAACGTTCAACCATGACCGCTCGTCGGCAAGCCCCTCATGCAATCTCTCATCCCCGCCGATGTGGATTGAATGGCGCTAAATGGATTTGGCGAATCGAGCCGCTTTGGCTCACAGCCAACCATTCATCCATTCGCGAGCTCGCCCCATGTTCGACTCACTGTCCATCCGCCTGAAAATTGTCCTGCTCTCCGGCCTGTGCCTGTTCGGCGTCGTCACGTTGATCGTGGGCATGAACTTCTACCAGACCAATCAGAACGATGAACTGGTCAGCGATTCCAGCAGCAGAATGCTCACCGACAGCGTGCAAAACCTGCTCCAGGCCAAAGCCGCCGAGCAAGCCGTGCGGGTGCAGAAAACATTCGGTGAAACCCAGACCGTGGTGACCGCCCTCGCGGACCAGATCCTCGACATGCGCACCCAGGCCACCCAGCGTTCGCTTGAAGCCGGTGCGCTGCGTGAGGACCTGAACAAGGCCCTGAAAACAGCTTTCGAGCGCAACAGCAAAGTGTTGGGCATCTGGCTGGCGTTCGAGCCCAATGGCCTGGACGGCAAGGACAGCGAATTCGCCAATGACGCCGCCCGCCAGTCCAACGAGGCCGGGCGCTTCGCTACATACTGGAGCCGTGCCGGGGGTGAAGCCCTCAACACGATCATGGTCGAAGAGGACATGACCAAAACCACCCTCAACCTCAGCGGCACACCATACAACGTCTGGTACACCTGCCCGCGTGACAGCAAACGCACCTGCCTGCTCGACCCGTATGCCGATACTGTCGGCGGCAAAGAAGTATTGATGACCACCATTTCGGTGCCGCTGCTGGTGGAAGGTAAATCCATCGGCGTAGTCGGTATCGACATCGCCCTCGACGTCCTGCAAGCCGCGGCGGTCGACTCCCAGCGTGAACTGTTCAACAGCGCCGGGCACATGCTGATCGTCTCCGGCACGGGCGTGCTGGCAGCCTACAGCGTCGACGCCAGCAAAGTGGGCAAGAACATCGGCGACACCCTGGGCGCAGAGGGCAAGGATGCCTTGCAATCACTCAGTGCCGGCACACCGAAAATCCTCCAGCAGGGTGACCTGATCCGCGCGGTGTACCCGGTCAGCCCGATCGCCGATTCCAAGGCCTGGGGCGTGGTAATCGACCTGCCCAAGCAAGTGTTGCTGGCCGACTCGGTCAAGCTGCAAGCGGTGCTCGACGATGCCCAGCAAAGTGGCACGATCCAAGCTGTGGTCGTGGCGATCATTGCCGGCCTGATCGGCTTGCTGCTGATCTGGCTCACCGCTTCGGGCGTGACCCGGCCGATCAATAGCGTCGCCGACATGCTCAAGGCGATTGCCAGCGGCGACGGGGATCTGACTCAGCGCCTGCACTACAGCAAGAAGGATGAACTGGGCGAGCTGGTCAGCTGGTTCAACCGCTTCCTCGACAAGTTGCAACCAACCATCGCGCAGATCAAGCAAAGCATCACCGACGCACGCGGCACCGCTGACCAGTCTTCGGAAATCGCTCGCCAGACCAGTGAAGGCATGCAGGTGCAATTCCGTGAAATCGACCAGGTGGCCACCGCGTCCAACGAAATGAGCGCCACCGCCCACGACGTCGCCAACAGCGCCTCGAATGCCGCCAGCGCCGCCAAAGGCGCTGATCAGTCGGCCCGCGATGGCATGCAGATCATCGAGCGCAGCACTCGCGACATCAATCAACTGGCCGACGAAGTCAGCAAAGCGGTGACGGAAGTCGAAGCGTTGGCGGTCAACAGCGAGCAAATTGGTTCGGTGCTGGAAGTGATCCGCAGCATCGCCGAACAAACCAACCTGCTGGCACTCAACGCGGCAATTGAAGCCGCCCGAGCCGGTGAAAGCGGTCGCGGCTTTGCAGTGGTGGCCGATGAAGTACGCAACCTGGCCAAGCGCACCCAGGACTCGGTGGAAGAAATTCGCCTGGTGATCGAACGTATTCAGAGCGGCACACGTGGCGTGGTTGCCACCATGCATTCAAGCCAGACCCAGGCCCACAGCAACGCCGGGCAGATCCAGCAAGCGGTGCAGGCCTTGAGCAAAATCAGCGACGCGGTGACAGTGATCAGTGACATGAACCTGCAAATCGCCAGCGCCGCCGAACAGCAAAGCGCCGTGGCCGAAGAGGTCAATCGCAACGTTTCGGCGATCCGTACCGTCACCGAAACCTTGACCGGCCAGGCCACTGAATCGGCGCAGATCAGCAGCCAACTGAATTCGCTGACGACCCAGCAGATGAAATTGATGGATCAATTCCGCGTGTGATTTTTAAAAGATCGCAGCCTTCGGCAGCTCCTACACCAATCAATGTAGGAGCTGCCGAAGGCTGCGATCTTTTGATCTTATGATCTATGCTGCCCCCTCTTTCGGAGGGCCTTCGATGACTGATTTACTCACGTCCATTCAAGCCGCACTCGGCTTGCCGCAAACACCCATCCCGTTCACCGCCACAGGCGCCCTGCCCTCGACGTTCGCCGTCACTGACCTTGCCTGCGCCAGCATGGCCGCTGCCGGCCAGGCCGTCAGTGAACTGCTGCACCAGCAAACCGGACGTTTACCCGGCATAGAAGTCGACCGCCGTCTGGCCTCGTTCTGGTTCTCCAGTTCGATCCGCCCGGTAGGCTGGAACGTGCCGCCACTCTGGGACCCGATCGCCGGTGACTACGCCGCCAAGGATGGCTGGATCCGCTTGCACACCAACGCCCCGCATCACCGCGCGGCGGCTGAGTCCGTACTGGGCGCCAGTGTGGACCGTGCCGCGATGGCGAGCAAAGTGGCGCGATGGTCCAAGAGTGATCTGGAGCAAGCTGTGGTCGATGCCGGTGGCTGCGCCGCTGAAATGCGCACCTGGGAACAGTGGCAGGCGCATCCGCAAGGTCGGGCCGTCAACGCCGAGCCATTGATTCAGTTCGGCCATCACGGCAGTCACAACGCCAAGCCGTGGCAAGGCTCGGTCGCGCAACCACTGGCCGGGATCAAGGTGCTGGATCTGACCCGAGTACTCGCCGGCCCCGTCGCCAGCCGTTTTCTCGCCGGTCTTGGCGCTGACGTTTTGCGTATCGACCCGCCGACGTGGAACGAACCAGGCGTGGTGCCGGAAATGACGTTGGGCAAACGCTGCGCTCGCCTGGACCTGAACGAAAAGGCCGACCGCGTACTGTTCGACAGCCTGCTCAAAGAAGCCGACATTCTGCTCCACGGTTATCGCGCGGATGCGCTGGAGCGTCTTGGTTATGGCGCCAGCGAACGGCTAAAACTGGCCCCTGGTCTGCTCGATGTCAGCCTCAATGCCTATGGCTGGAGCGGTCCGTGGCAGAACCGTCGTGGCTTCGACAGTCTGGTGCAGATGAGCAGCGGCATTGCCGATGCCGGCATGCACTGGAAACACGCGAACGCACCGACGCCATTGCCGGTTCAGGCGCTCGATCACGCCACTGGGTATTTGATGGCCGCCAGCGCGATCAAGCTGTTGGCAGACCGCTTGAGCAGCGGTCAGGGTGGGTCGGCGCGATTGTCGTTGGCGCGTACGGCGAAGTTGTTGATCGACAATGGCCGAGGCAGCGACGAAGCGCTGCGCGCAGAAGATGAACACGATCAGGGCATGCTGGTTGAACAAACGCCCTGGGGGCCTGCGCACAGGTTGCATGTGCCGCTGAAGATCAGCGGGACGCCGGTGCAGTGGTCGCTGGCGGCCTCTGAATTGGGTTCACATCGCGCGCAGTGGTGGTGACGGGAAGATAGCCATCGCGAGCAGGCTCACTCCTACAGGGACTGCGTAAAAGCTGCCGAACGCCAGCACCAACCTCACAGACTGAGCAATCCACTGTACAGCCCATAAGCCGCCAACCCGGCACCACTGAGGACACAGGTAAATATGCCCTTCTCGATAGTAGTGAAAACCGGCTTGCCCTGTTCATGCCGGGCCTTGGCGAACAGGATCACACCCGGCGCATACAACAACGCCGAGAGCAGCAAATACTTCAAGCCGCCGGCGTACAACAACCACACCGCATAGCTCAGGGCGACGCCACCAATCAGCAGATCCTTGGTGCGTTCTGCGGACACGTGTTCGTAGGTTTCACCGCGACCGCTCAACAACACTGCATAAGCCGCTGACCAAAGGTACGGCACCAGAATCATCGACGAGGCGAGGTAGATCAGGCTGGTATAGGTGCTGGCGGCGAACAGGATGATCAACAGGAAAAGCTGAATCATCACATTGGTCATCCACAGCGCATTGACCGGCACGTGGTTGGCGTTTTCCTTGGTCAGGAACGCCGGCATGGTCTTGTCTTTGGCCGTGGCAAACAGGATCTCGGCACACAGCAGCGCCCACGAGAGCAAAGCGCCCAACAGTGAAATCGCCAGCCCGACGCTGATCAACAATGCGCCCCACGGTCCGACGATATGCTCCAGCACCGCCGCCAGCGACGGGTTCTGCAAGGTCGCCAATTCCGGTTGGCTCATGATCCCCAGCGACAGCACGTTAACCAGTACCAGCAGCGCCAGCACGCCAATGAAACCAATGACCGTCGCCCGGCCGACGTCCGAACGTTTCTCGGCTCGCGCTGAATAAACACTGGCGCCCTCAATGCCGATGAACACAAACACGGTGACCAGCATCATGTTGCGCACCTGGTCCATCACGCTGCCGAAACTCGGGTTGCTGCGCCCCCAAATGTCCCGGGTGAAAACGTCTGCCTTGAAGGCCACCGCCGCAATCACGATGAACATGATCAGCGGCACGATCTTGGCGACCGTGGTCAGCAGGTTGATGAACGCCGCCTCCTTGATCCCGCGCATCACCACAAAATGCACGGTCCACAACAACACCGACGCACAGGCAATGGCAATCGGCGTGTTGCCTTCGCCAAACACCGGCACGAAAAAACCCAGGGTGCTGAACAGCAAGACGAAGTAGCCGACGTTGCCCAGCCAGGCACTGATCCAGTAACCCCAGGCTGACGAGAACCCCATGTAATCGCCGAAACCGGCCTTGGCGTAGGCGTACACCCCCGAATCGAGTTCCGGTTTGCGATTGGCCAGGGTCTGGAACACGAATGCCAGGGTCAGCATGCCAACGGCAGTGATCGCCCAGCCAATCAATATCGCACCGGCATCGGCCTTGGCGGCCATGTTCTGTGGCAGGGAAAAGATCCCCCCGCCAATCATCGATCCCACGACCAGCGCGATCAACGCGCTCAGGCGAAGCTTGTTCGGGGACTGCGACATTGTTGCGCCTCCAATGGCTGGGCAGAAACCGGGTTAATTACCGTTAACTAAATGGGTAAAGCGTAATAACGTTTATTAGATAACGCCAATTTATGGCTTTTTATTAACGATTCATGAAATCACCCCCTTTCATATAATCAATTGCTTTATCCGTGAACTTTAATAAAACAATTGCTTACTGAAAAACCACCCGGAAAATTTGCGTCTCAAAGAAAACCAACTAGCGTCATAAAGCCGTGCAATAAGATTCATTCCCAGTAGAAATTAAGAGGCCTCTAGGACGGGCCTTTCAGAAAACAGACCGGTGCCTGTGAACAGCCCGAAAGTCGTTTTTAATGTGGCCGTGCACTGATCTAAGTCAGCTGATTGAGTTGTAAACAGAACTACGCTGTGAACCCTCTTCACCTGCAATGGAGTCATGCAATGTCTGAAGCTCCCGGAAAACTTCGACTCGGCGCATTGGTTGCCCTGGTTGTCGGTTCAATGATCGGTGGAGGGATTTTTTCTTTGCCGCAAAACATGGCTGCCAGTGCTGACGTCGGCGCCATTCTGATTGGTTGGGCCATCACCGCCGTCGGCATGCTGACCCTCGCTTTCGTGTTCCAGACCCTCGCCAACCGCAAGCCTGACCTCGACGGCGGTGTGTACGCCTACGCGAAGGCAGGTTTCGGCGATTACATGGGCTTTTCTTCGGCCTGGGGTTACTGGATCAGCGCCTGGTTGGGCAACGTCGGTTATTTCGTCTTGCTGTTCAGCACCCTGGGTTACTTCTTCCCGATTTTTGGTGAAGGCAACACGGTGGCGGCGGTGATCGGCGCCTCGGTGCTGCTTTGGGCTGTTCACCTGCTGGTGCTACGCGGGATCAAGGAAGCCGCCTTCATCAACCTGGTGACCACCGTAGCCAAGATTGTGCCGCTGGTGCTGTTCATCCTGATTGCCCTGTTCGCCTTCAAACTGGACATCTTCACCGCTGACATCTGGGGCCTGAAAAACCCCGACCTGGGCAGCGTGATGGACCAGGTGCGCAACATGATGCTGGTCACCGTGTGGGTGTTCATCGGCATCGAAGGCGCGAGCATTTTCTCGGCCCGTGCGGAAAAACGCAGTGATGTGGGTAAAGCCACGGTGATCGGTTTTGTCAGCGTGCTGCTCATTCTGGTGCTGGTGAACGTGCTGTCGCTGGGCATCCTGACCCAACCGGAACTGGCCAAGCTGCAGAACCCGTCGATGGCTGCCGTGCTGGAGCACGTAGTGGGCAAGTGGGGGGCGGTGCTGATCAGCGTCGGCCTGATCATCTCGCTGCTCGGCGCACTGTTGTCGTGGGTGTTGCTGTGCGCCGAAATCATGTTCGCCGCCGCCAAGGACCACACCATGCCGGCGTTCCTGCGCAAGGAAAACGCCAATCAGGTGCCGGTCAATGCGCTGTGGCTGACCAACGCCATGGTCCAGATTTTCCTGGTCATCACGCTGTTTTCCGCCAGTACGTACCTGTCGCTGATCTACCTCGCCACCTCGATGATCCTCGTGCCTTACCTGTGGTCGGCAGCCTATGCCCTGCTGCTGGCGGTACGCGGCGAAACCTATGAAGGTGCGGCGGGTGACCGGCAGAAGGATCTGATCATCGGCGGCGTCGCGTTGATCTACGCGATCTGGCTGCTCTATGCCGGCGGCATCAAGTACTTGCTGCTCTCGGCCCTGCTCTATGCCCCCGGCGCGATCCTGTTCGCCAAGGCCAAGCTGGAACTCAACAAACCGGTTTTCACCAACGTCGAGAAGCTGATTTTCGTAGCGGTGATCGTATGCGCACTGGTGGCGGCCTACGGTCTCTATGACGGCTTCCTGACCCTGTAATTCGCTTGTTTTGTCATCTGGAGGTTCACTGAAATGACCACGGAAAAAGTTAAGTACGGCGTCCATTCCGAAGCCGGCAAACTGCGCAAAGTCATGGTTTGCTCCCCAGGCCTGGCCCATCAGCGGCTGACCCCGAACAACTGCGACGAACTGCTGTTTGATGATGTGTTGTGGGTAGCCCAGGCCAAGCGCGACCATTTCGATTTCGTCACCAAGATGCGTGAACGCAATGTCGATGTGCTGGAAATGCACAACCTGCTCACCGACATCGTCGCCATTCCCGAAGCGCTCGACTGGATCCTAGAGCGCAAAATCACCGCCAACTCGGTCGGCCTCGGCCTGATCAACGAAACCAGTTCATGGCTGCGCAGCCTGGAGCCACGTCACATTGCCGAGTTCCTGGTGGGCGGTGTTTCCGGCGATGATCTGCCCGACAGTTTCGGCGGCAAGGCCATCGAAATGTTTCGCGACTTCCTGGGGCGCACCAGTTTCATCCTGCCGCCGCTGCCCAACACCCAGTTCACCCGCGACACTACGTGCTGGATTTACGGCGGCGTGACACTCAACCCGATGTACTGGCCGGCACGCCGTCAGGAAACCTTGCTGACGACCGCCATCTACAAATTCCACCCCGAGTTCACCAACGCCGATTTCGAGATCTGGTACGGCGACCCGGACAAGGACCACGGCAACTCCACCCTTGAGGGCGGTGACGTGATGCCGATCGGCAACGGCGTGGTGTTGATCGGCATGGGCGAGCGTTCGTCGCGCCAGGCCATTGCCCAACTGGCGGTCGAACTGTTCAAGAAAAAAGCGGTGGAAAAAGTCATCGTCGCCGGTCTGCCGAAATCCCGTGCGGCGATGCACCTGGACACCGTGTTCAGCTTCTGCGATCGCGACCTCGTCACGATCTTCCCGGAAGTGGTCAACCAGATCGTCGCCTTCACCCTGCGTCCGGACGAGAGCAAACCCGGTGGCATCGACATCCGCCGAGAGGACACCAACTTCCTCGACACCGTGGCCAACGCCCTCAACCTCAAGGCCTTGCGGGTCGTCGAAACCGGCGGCAACAGCTTCGCCGCCGAACGCGAGCAATGGGATGACGGCAACAACGTGGTGGCCATGGAACCGGGCGTGGTCATCGGCTACGACCGCAATACCTACACCAACACCCTGCTGCGCAAGGCCGGGGTGGAAGTGATCACCATCAGCGCCGGCGAACTCGGACGCGGTCGCGGCGGCGGCCATTGCATGACCTGCCCGATCATCCGCGATCCGATTGACTACTAACCTATTAACTTCAGCCCGCCCTTACCGAGTGCGGGCTGAAGGGATAACCGACACCTTAGGAGATCCAAAATGGCGTTCAATATTCATAACCGCAATCTGCTGAGCCTGGAACACCACACCCCTCGCGAATTGCGCTACCTGCTAGACCTGTCCCGCGATCTCAAGCGCGCCAAATACACCGGCACCGAACAGCAGCATCTGAAGGGCAACAACATTGCGCTGATCTTCGAAAAAACCTCGACCCGCACTCGCTGCGCGTTCGAAGTCGCGGCCTATGACCAGGGTGCCAACGTCACCTACATCGATCCCAACTCTTCGCAAATCGGCCACAAGGAAAGCATGAAAGACACCGCCCGCGTACTGGGGCGCATGTACGACGCGATCGAATACCGGGGTTTCAAACAGGAAATCGTCGAAGAGCTGGCCAAGTTTGCCGGCGTCCCGGTGTTCAACGGTTTGACCGATGAATACCACCCGACGCAAATGATCGCCGACGTGCTGACCATGCGTGAGCACGCCGACAAACCGATCCATGAAATCAGCTACGCCTACCTCGGTGACGCCCGCAACAACATGGGCAATTCGCTGCTGCTGATCGGCGCCAAGCTCGGCATGGACGTGCGGATCTGCGCGCCGAAAGCGCTGTGGCCAGCGGATGACCTGGTGGCCCGTTGCAAACAATACGGTGAAGACAGCGGTGCCCGGATCACCCTCACCGAAGACCCGAAAGCCGCGGTCAAAGGCGTGGACTTCATCCACACCGATGTCTGGGTGTCGATGGGCGAACCGGTGGAAGCCTGGGCCGAGCGCATTCAGCAACTGCTGCCGTATCAGGTCAACGCCGAACTGATGAAAGCCACCGGCAACCCGCGCACCAAGTTCATGCACTGCCTGCCGGCCTTCCACAACAGCGACACCAAAATCGGCAAGCAGATTGCCGAGCAGTACCCGCACCTGAAGAACGGCATCGAAGTGACCGATGACGTCTTCGAGTCGCCGGCCTGCATCGCCTTCGAGCAAGCGGAAAACCGCATGCACACCATCAAGGCGATTCTTGTGTCGACCCTGGCTGACCTGTAACGGCCCACTCGGCTCCCACTGACGGAACAGGGTCAATGTGGGAGCTGGCCTGCCAGCGATTGCAATGTGTCAGTCACCATCATCATGGATTGATCGATCGCAATCGCTAGCAGGCTAGCTCCCACAAGGGGCCAGTTCCGACAGTGCGATCAAGTCGTTTGCCTTTCCTCTGTTTAGAAGGACATGCACCATGCGTATCGTCGTAGCTCTGGGCGGTAACGCCCTGCTCCGCCGGGGTGAACCGATGACCGCTGACAACCAGCGCGCCAACATCCGGATCGCCACCGAGCAGATCGCCAAAATTCACGCCGGCAACCAACTGGTCATCGCCCACGGCAATGGCCCGCAAGTCGGCCTGCTGTCGCTGCAAGCGGCGGCGTACACCTCGGTTTCGCC
Source organism: Pseudomonas azerbaijanoccidentalis (assembly GCF_019145495.1). GTDB lineage: Bacteria > Pseudomonadota > Gammaproteobacteria > Pseudomonadales > Pseudomonadaceae > Aquipseudomonas > Aquipseudomonas azerbaijanoccidentalis. The sequence continues at coordinate 146,622 of NZ_JAHSTU010000007.1, forward strand.
CTACCCGCTGGACGTGCTTGGCGCCGAAACCGAAGGCATGATCGGCTACATCATCGAACAGGAACTGGGCAACCTGCTGGATTTCGAAGTGCCGTTCGCCACCCTGCTGACCCAGGTCGAAGTCGATGCCAATGACCCGGCGTTCCAGAATCCCACCAAACCCATCGGCCCGGTGTACGCCAAAGCCGAGGCGGAAAAACTGGCCGCTGAAAAAGGCTGGGCCATCGCCCCCGACGGCGACAAATACCGCCGCGTGGTCGCCAGCCCCAAACCGAAACGCATCTTCGAAATCCGCCCGATCAAGTGGTTGCTGGAAAAAGGCAGCATCGTGATTTGCGCGGGCGGTGGCGGCATTCCGACCCTGTACACCTCCCCCGGCAAGCTCGAAGGTGTCGAAGCGGTTATCGACAAAGACCTGTGCTCGGCGCTGCTGGCCGAACAACTTGAAGCCGATCTGCTGGTGATCGCCACCGACGTCAGCGCCGCGTTCATCGATTTTGGCAAACCCACCCAGAAATCCATCGCCCAGGCTCACCCGGACGAAATGGAAAAACTCGGCTTTGCCGCGGGCTCCATGGGACCGAAGGTGCAGGCAGCCTGCGAATTCGCGCGCCATACTGGGAAAGTCGCGGTGATCGGTTCACTCGCCGACATCGAAGCGATCGTCCAGGGCAAGGCTGGCACGCGCATCAGCACGGCGACACCTGGCATTACTTACTCATAAGGAGAGACGTCTATGGCACAGTTTGATCCAGGTCACTTGCACATCGAACGTCATGCGCTGACCCCGGATGATGTCAGCTACAACATTCACCTGGACTATGAAGTCAGCAAGAATGACAAAGGTGAAAAAGGCATTCAGTTCACCATGCATGGCAACATTCAGGGCAAGGACATGTCAGAACCCTTCTTTCTGCCCAAGGAGGAGGCTTACAACTTCGCCAGGGATGTCACAAGAATCGCCGAAAAGTACGGAATACCGAAGTCACACAGCCAGATCGGCTCCGTCCACAAACATTACGATTTGATGTTTGAAGACATCCGGGAGCAGTTGAATATGAAATCCGGCGACCCGGTAAACCCCGAGCACTTTGAATAACCTCTTCCCACTGTAGGAGCGAGCCTGCTCGCGATAGCGATTTGTCATCCATCATTGATGTTGCCTGACACGACGCCATCGCGAGCAGGCTCGCTCCTACAGGGGATCTTCGCGCCATTGAAGTCCGTGCAACATTTCACCATTCGCCCGCCCCAAGGCATACTTGCCACCCTCCGCAATCCAGAACCCGAAAGCGCCCCATGCGTATCCACGTCAGCTTCATCGACCGCGTCGGCATCACCCAGGAAGTCCTGGCCTTGCTCGGTGGGCGCAATCTCAATCTGGATGCGGTGGAAATGGTTCCGCCCAACGTCTACATCGACGCCCCGACCCTGAGTCCGGAAGTCCTTGAAGAGCTGCGCGATGCACTGTTCAGCGTGCGTGGCGTGCAAGCGGTGACGGTGGTCGACATCCTGCCCGGCCAGCGCCGGCACTTGCAGCTCGATGCATTGCTGGCGGCCATGACCGACCCGGTGCTGGCACTGGACAGCGCTGGCAAAGTGTTACTGGCCAACCCGGCATTGATTGCCCTGTACGGGCGCGAACCAGCCGGTGAAAGCATCGCCGAACTGTTTGCCGACCCGGGCTTGCTCGACGCCTTGCTCGAACACGGCTTTCGCTTGCCGCTGCGGGAAATCACGGTCAACGGCCAGACCCTGTTGCTGGACGCCACGCCCATCACCGATGCCGGCGCCCTGCTGACGCTGTATCAACCCAATCGCATTGGCGAACGACTGTCGGCGCTGCACCACGATCACGCCGAAGGCTTCGATGCGCTGTTGGGCGAATCGCCGGTGATCCGCACGCTCAAGGTTCGCGCCCAACGGGTGGCGGCACTCGATGCGCCGCTGTTGATCCAGGGTGAAACGGGCACTGGCAAGGAGTTGGTCGCCCGGGCCTGTCACGCCATCAGTGCGCGGCACAATTCTCCGTTTCTAGCGTTGAACTGTGCGGCATTGCCGGAGAACCTCGCCGAAAGCGAACTGTTCGGCTATGCCCCCGGTGCCTTCACCGGTGCGCAACGCGGTGGCAAACCGGGGCTGATGGAACTGGCCAACCAGGGCACGGTGTTTCTCGACGAAATCGGTGAGATGTCGCCGTACTTGCAAGCCAAATTGCTGCGTTTTCTCAACGACGGCAGCTTCCGTCGCGTGGGCGGTGATCGCGAGGTAAAGGTCAACGTACGGATTCTCAGCGCGACCCACCGCGACCTGGAAAAAATGGTCAGCGAAGGTCAGTTCCGTGAAGACCTGTTCTATCGCCTCAATGTGCTCAATGTCGAAGTGCCGCCGCTGCGCGAACGCGGCCAGGACATCCTGTTGCTGGCGCGCTATTTCATGCAGCAGGCCTGCGCGCAGATCCAGCGCCCGGTCTGCCGCCTGGCACCGGGCACCTATCCCGCCCTGCTCGGCAACCGCTGGCCGGGCAATGTGCGACAACTGCAAAACGTGATCTTCCGCGCCGCGGCCATTTGCGAAAGCAGCCTGGTGGACATCGGCGACCTCGACATCGCCGGCACCTCGGTGGCGCGCCAGAGCGATCACGACGTCGACAGCCTGGAACAGGCCATGGACGAGTTCGAGAAAACCCTGCTGGAAAAACTCTACGTCAGCTACCCCTCGACCCGCCAACTGGCCAGCCGCCTGCAAACCTCCCACACGGCGATTGCGCATCGGTTGCGCAAGTACGGGATTCCCAACAAGGCTTGAAGCCTTGCGTCCACAGATGGTGGGCTGTGTACACCAACCTGTGTAGGAGCTGCCGCAGGCTGCGATCTTTTGACTTTGATCTTATGGTGCCTGCGACAAGATCGCAGCCTGCGGCAGCTCCTACGGAACGGGTTGTCAATTCGAAAACTCCTACACCGGTTTAAAAACGACCTCCACCTGTACTGAAAGCGCTACAGCGGAACGATATCGCTACACCCCTCTGTGATCACGACTGTGCAAGGCTTTGATCCACCTCAGCTTTTATCGACGACAGATGCCGTATCGATTTCGCTACACACAGCCCATTCCCGCGATTTGCCAAACTACTTAAATCATTGATTCGTATAGTAAAAACAACATTGGCCGCGTTCTTGCTATGTACTCCGTCATAACCAGGGCATCGCCCAAGCATTCAAATCGCGTCCACCAGACGAGTCTGGCCCCCTTAGGAGTTTCCATGAGCGAATTGCGTTTTACTGAAGATCACGAATGGCTGCGCACCGAAGCTGACGGCAGCGTCACAGTCGGTATCACCGCTTTCGCACAGAACGCCCTGGGCGACGTGGTTTTCGTACAACTGCCTGAGCTGCAGTCCTACGACAAAGGCGCGGAAGCCGCCACCGTGGAATCGGTTAAAGCCGCGAGCGGTGTGTACATGCCACTCGACGGCGAAGTACTGGAAGTGAACCCGGCGCTGGACAGCAGCCCTGAACTGGTCAACGAAGATCCGCTGGGCGAAGGCTGGTTCTTCCGCTTCCAGCCTGCCGATGCTGCGGCTGTCGGCCAACTGCTGGATCAAGACGCCTACGACCGCCTGATCAAAGCCCAAGCCGAAGCCTGAGGAGCACTGACATGACCCAGATTACCCTGACCACCGCCAACGAATTCATCGCCCGTCACATCGGCCCGCGCGCCGGTGACGAGCAAGCCATGCTCAACAGCCTCGGCTTCGATTCCCTGGAAGCGCTGAGCGCCAGCGTGATTCCGGACAGCATCAAGGGCACCAGCGTACTGGGCCTGGAAGACGGTCTAAGCGAAGCCGATGCCCTGGCCTTGATCAAATCCATCGCCGGCAAAAACCAGCTGTTCAAGACCTTCATTGGCCAGGGTTACTACGGCACCCACACGCCGTCGCCGATCCTGCGTAACCTGCTGGAAAACCCGGCCTGGTACACCGCTTACACCCCGTACCAACCAGAAATTTCCCAGGGCCGTCTCGAAGCGCTGCTGAATTTCCAGACCCTGATCAGCGACCTCACCGGCCTGCCGATCGCCAACGCCTCGCTGCTCGACGAAGCCACCGCCGCTGCCGAAGCCATGACCTTCTGCAAACGTCTGAGCAAGAACAAAGGCAGCCACCAGTTCTTCGCCTCCGTGCATTGCCACCCGCAAACCCTTGACGTGCTGCGCACCCGTGCCGAGCCGCTGGGCATCGACGTAGTCGTCGGCGACGAGCGTGAACTGAGCGACGTGACGCCATTTTTCGGCGCCTTGCTGCAATATCCGGCCAGCAACGGTGACGTGTTCGACTACCGCGAACTGACCGAGCGCTTCCACGCTGCGAACGCGCTGGTGGCCGTGGCCGCTGACCTGCTGGCCCTGACCGTGCTGACCCCGCCGGGCGAGTTCGGCGCCGACGTGGCCATCGGCAGCGCGCAACGCTTCGGCGTGCCGCTGGGCTTTGGTGGCCCGCACGCGGCTTACTTCTCCACCAAGGATGCGTTCAAGCGCGACATGCCGGGCCGTCTGGTCGGTGTCTCCGTGGACCGTTTCGGCAAGCCGGCCCTGCGCCTGGCCATGCAGACTCGTGAACAACACATCCGTCGTGAGAAAGCCACGTCCAACATCTGCACCGCGCAAGTATTGCTGGCCAACATCGCCAGCATGTACGCCGTGTACCACGGCCCTAAAGGCCTGACGCAGATTGCCAACCGCGTGCATCACCTGACCGCGATCCTCGCCAAGGGCTTGACTGCACTGGGCCTGAACGTCGAACAGGAAAACTTCTTCGACACCCTGACCGTGGCCACCGGTGCCGACACCGCCAAGCTGCACGAACAGGCACGCGCCCGGCAGATCAACCTGCGCGTAGTCGACACAGAGCGTCTGGGCCTGTCCCTCGACGAAACCAGCACCCAGGCCGACGTTGAAACCCTGTGGGCCTTGCTGGCCAACGGCAAGACCCTGCCGGATTTCGCAGCGCTGGCTACCAGCGTTGAAAGCACCATCCCTGCCGCACTGGTACGCCAGTCGCCAATCCTCAGCCACCCGGTGTTCAACCGTTATCACTCGGAAACCGAGCTGATGCGCTACCTGCGCAAGCTGGCGGACAAGGACCTGGCGCTGGACCGCACCATGATCCCGCTGGGCTCGTGCACCATGAAACTCAACGCCGCCAGCGAAATGATCCCGGTCACCTGGGCTGAGTTCGGTGCCCTGCACCCGTTCGCCCCGGCCGAGCAAAGCGCCGGTTACCAGCAACTGACCGACGAACTGGAAGCGATGCTCTGCGCCGCCACCGGTTACGACTCGATCTCGCTGCAACCGAACGCCGGCTCCCAAGGTGAATACGCCGGTCTGTTGGCGATTCGTGCCTACCACCAGAGCCGTGGCGAAGACCGTCGCGACATCTGCCTGATCCCGTCGTCGGCCCACGGCACCAACCCGGCTACCGCTCAAATGGCTGGCATGCGCGTTGTCGTCACCGCTTGCGACGCCCGTGGCAACGTTGATATCGAAGACCTGCGCGCCAAGGCCATCGAGCACCGCGAACACCTCGCCGCGCTGATGATCACCTACCCGTCGACCCACGGCGTGTTCGAAGAAGGCATCCGCGAAATCTGCGGCATCGTTCATGACAATGGCGGCCAGGTGTACATCGATGGCGCCAACATGAACGCCATGGTCGGCCTCTGCGCGCCGGGCAAGTTCGGCGGCGACGTGTCGCACCTGAACCTGCACAAAACCTTCTGCATCCCGCATGGCGGTGGCGGCCCGGGCGTTGGCCCGATCGGCGTGAAATCGCACCTGACGCCGTTCCTCCCTGGCCACGCCCAGATGGAGCGCAAGGAAGGCGCGGTCTGCGCAGCACCGTTCGGCAGCGCAAGCATTCTGCCGATCACCTGGATGTACATTCGCATGATGGGTGGCGCAGGCTTGAAGCGCGCTTCGCAGCTGGCAATCCTCAACGCCAACTACATTTCCCGTCGTCTGGAAGAGCACTACCCAGTGCTGTACACCGGCAGCAACGGCCTGGTGGCGCACGAATGCATCCTCGACCTGCGTCCGCTGAAAGACAGCAGCGGCATCAGCGTCGATGACGTGGCCAAGCGCCTGATCGACTTCGGTTTCCACGCCCCGACCATGTCGTTCCCGGTCGCCGGCACGCTGATGATCGAGCCGACCGAAAGCGAATCCAAGGAAGAACTCGACCGTTTCTGCGACGCCATGATCCGCATCCGCGAAGAAATCCGCGCAGTGGAAAACGGCACGCTGGACAAGGACGACAACCCACTGAAAAACGCTCCGCATACGGCCGCTGAGCTGGTGGGCGAGTGGTCGCACCCGTACAGCCGCGAGCAAGCCGTTTACCCGGTTGCCTCGCTGATCGAAGGCAAGTACTGGCCACCGGTCGGTCGCGTCGACAACGTCTTCGGCGATCGCAACCTGGTTTGCGCCTGCCCGTCGATCGAAAGCTACGCTTAAACGAATGAGGGGGCGGTTTTACTCGCCCCCACTTTCCAGAACACCACCTCCCCCTGTAGGAGCTGCCGCAGGCTGCGATCTTTTGATCTTCATCAAAAGCAAGATCAAAAGATCGCAGCCTGCGGCAACTCCTACAGGGCGCATCTCCCGTGATAGTTACGCCTATAACAAGAAACCGGAGAACAACTCATGTCGTTAAGCGTGTTCGACCTGTTCAAGATTGGTATCGGCCCCTCCAGTTCCCACACCGTCGGCCCGATGCGTGCGGCTGCGCGCTTCGTTGAAGGCTTGCGCCGTGAAGAACTGCTGGCAGCAACCACCTGCGTCAAGGTCGAGCTGTACGGCTCGCTCGGCGCCACCGGCAAGGGCCACGGTAGCGATAAAGCCGTGCTGCTCGGCCTGGAAGGCGAACACCCGGACACTGTGGACACCGAAACCGTCGCCGCCCGCCTGCAAACCATTCGCGCCAGCGGGCACCTGAACCTGCTCGGCGAACACAGCATTGCGTTCAACGAGAAAGAACACCTGGCGATGATTCGCAAACCGTTGGCCTATCACCCCAACGGCATGATTTTCCGTGCGTTCGACGCCGCAGGCCTGCAAATCCGCAGCCGCGAGTACTACTCGGTGGGCGGCGGTTTTGTCGTGGATGAAGACGCTGCCGGTGCAGACCGTATCGTCGAAGACGCCACGCCACTGACCTTCCCGTTCAAAAGCGCCAAGGATTTGCTCGGTCATTGCGTCAAGTATGGGCTGTCGATCAGCCAGGTCATGTTGACCAATGAAAGCGCCTGGCGCCCGGAAGCGGAAACCCGCGCCGGCCTGCTGAACATCTGGCAAGTGATGCAGGACTGCGTGGCGGCGGGTTGCCGTAACGAAGGCATCCTGCCCGGTGGTTTGAAAGTCAAACGCCGGGCCGCTGCGCTGCATCGGCAATTGTGCAAGAACCCGGAGTCGTCGCTGCGCGATCCGCTGTCGGTGCTCGACTGGGTCAACCTCTACGCCTTGGCGGTCAATGAGGAAAACGCTAACGGCGGCCGCGTGGTGACAGCGCCCACTAATGGTGCAGCGGGGATCATTCCCGCGGTCCTCCACTACTACATGCGCTTCATCCCGGGCTCGAATGACGACGGCGTCGTGCGCTTCCTGCTGACGGCGGCAGCCATCGGCATTCTGTACAAGGAAAACGCCTCGATCTCCGGCGCCGAAGTCGGTTGCCAGGGCGAGGTGGGCGTCGCTTGTTCGATGGCGGCCGGGGCGTTGTGCGAAGTCCTCGGCGGCACCGTGCAGCAAGTGGAAAACGCCGCGGAAATCGGCATGGAACACAACCTTGGCCTGACCTGCGACCCGATTGGCGGGCTGGTGCAAGTGCCTTGCATCGAGCGCAACGCCATGGGTTCGGTCAAGGCCATCAATGCCGTGCGCATGGCCATGCGCGGCGACGGGCAACACTTCGTCTCCCTCGACAAGGTCATCCGCACCATGCGCCAGACCGGCGCCGACATGAAAAGCAAATACAAGGAAACCGCCCGTGGCGGTTTGGCGGTCAACATTATCGAGTGCTGATGCGCGCTCATCTGCACCCTTCTTCAGGAGCTGAATATGTCCACCGAACAACTGTTGAAAACCCCGTTGCACGCCCTGCACATCGAACTCGGCGCGCGCATGGTGCCGTTCGCCGGCTACGACATGCCTGTGCAATACCCGCTGGGCGTGATGAAAGAACACCAGCACACCCGCGACCAGGCTGGCCTGTTCGATGTGTCGCACATGGGCCAGATTCGCCTGACCGGCGCCAATGCCGCCAAGGCCCTGGAAACCCTGGTGCCGGTGGACATCATCGACCTGCCCGTGGGCATGCAGCGCTATGCCATGTTCACCAACGAAACCGGCGGCATCCTCGACGACCTGATGGTTGCCAACCTGGGTAACGACGAGCTGTTCCTGGTGGTCAACGCTGCCTGCAAGGATCAAGACCTGGCGCACCTGCGCAAGCACATTGGCGAGCAGTGCAGCATCGAGCCGCTGTTCGAAGAACGCGCCTTGCTCGCCCTGCAAGGCCCGGCGGCAGTCACGGTACTGGCACGCCTGGCACCCGAAGTGGCCAAGATGACTTTCATGCAGTTCGCTCAAGTCAAACTGCTGGGCGTGGACTGTTTTGTCAGCCGCTCGGGTTACACCGGTGAGGACGGTTTCGAAATCTCCGTACCGGCCGCCAATGCCGAAGCCCTCGCCCGCGCCCTGCTGGCAGAACCGGAAGTGGCAGCCATCGGCCTCGGCGCGCGCGACTCCCTGCGCCTGGAAGCCGGCCTGTGCTTGTACGGCCACGACATGAACACCGACACCACGCCGATCGAAGCCAGCCTGTTGTGGGCCATCTCCAAGCCGCGCCGGGCGGATGGCGCACGTGCTGGCGGCTTCCCGGGCGCTGAAAACGTATTCGCCCAGCAACAAGGCGGTGTCAGCCGCAAACGCGTGGGTCTGCTGCCACAAGAACGCACCCCGGTGCGCGAAGGGGCAGAGATCGTCAACGAAGCCGGCGAAATCATCGGCAGCGTCTGCAGCGGTGGTTTCGGGCCGACGTTGGGTGGTCCGCTGGCCATGGGTTACGTCGATAGCGCTTATATCGCTATCGATACCCCGGTGTGGGCGATTGTCCGTGGGAAAAAGGTGCCTTTGCTTGTAAGCAAAATGCCATTTGTTCCGCAACGCTACTATCGCGGCTGATTGACTGTTCCTATAAGTAACGCAGTTGCGTTTACAACGCACTAATGTGTAACGCAACTGCCATAAAATAGTGCATCGTTTGGCTGTAAGCTTCGATTATGAACTTTGCTTATAACGATCGAAAACAATTGAACAGCGCTATCGCATAAGCCAGCACTAGTTGGCATATCAAGCACACCAACGTGAGCAAATACGGGCCTTTCACAGGGCTTGTTTTTTCTCCCGTAGTTGGCGTAGAGTTTGTTCACTGTGTTTGCATGGGTCGCTTGGAATCGTGACCTGGGCAGTAGCCTACAAGTTAGCTACATCCCGTTCGACGTCTTCTTACTCTCCTGCAACCAGCCCCAGTTCTCTTTCATGAGAAGGAGACTGTCATTAATTTTTGCGTCAAAGGAAATAAGAAATGTCCCAACGTCAGAGCGGTACCGTCAAGTGGTTTAACGACGAGAAAGGTTTTGGTTTTATCACTCCTGAAAGCGGTCCGGATCTGTTCGTGCATTTCCGCGCCATCCAGGGCAACGGCTTCAAGAGCCTGAAAGAAGGCCAGAAAGTAACTTTCATCGCCGTGCAAGGCCAGAAAGGCATGCAGGCTGACGAAGTACAAGCAGAAGCCTAATCTTCTGTAACGAAAAAGCCCCTGATGCTGACATCAGGGGCTTTTTTGTGCGCGCAAATCCGTAAAATGGCTTTCTTTTTCCGCCGGGAACCTGCCATGCCGAAACACCTGCTTACCCCCCAGGGCGAATTTCCTGCCGCTGGCCTGGGTCGTCGCCTGGCAGCGATGTTCTATGACTTCCTGCTGTGCACCGCACTGCTGATCGTCACCAGCGGCGTTTACAAGATGATCCAAATGGCAATCATCGGCGAAGAAAGAATGCGCACCCTGACCGAAGCGGGAGCGCTGGACGGTGATCCTTTGCTTTCCACGGTCCTGCTGTTTGTGCTGTTTGGTTTCTTCGCCAAGTTCTGGACCTACTCGGGGCAGACCCTGGGCATGCAGGTCTGGTGCATCCGCGTTCAGAATGCCGACGGCTCATCCATCAGCCTGTGGCAGGCGCTGCTGCGCTTTGTGGTGTCGATCGCGTCGCTGCTATGCGTTGGGCTGGGATTCTTCTGGTCGCTGTTCGACAAGCAGAAACGCAGCTGGCATGACATGTATTCCAATACCCGGCTAGTGCGCATTCCGAAGAAACAAAAGTAACGCCCACAAAAAAGATCGCAGCCTTCGGCAGCTCCTACACCAATCCCTGAAGGAGCTGCCGAAGGCTGCGATCTTTTGCTTTTTGCTCTTAAGCGTTACCCGCCAGCTTCATCCGCGCCGCCTGGGTGAAATCAAGCATGCGCTTCAACGGGCGAATCGCCTGAGGGATCAACGCCGGGTCGACAAAGATCTCGTTCGTCCCTTCCTTCAAGCTCTTCAGCGTGCGCTCAAGCGTGTTCATCGCCATCCACGGGCAGTGCGCGCAACTGCGGCATGCAGCGCCGTTACCAGCCGTTGGAGCTTCGATGAAGACCTTGTCGGGACACAGCTGCTGCATCTTGTAGAAAATGCCGCGATCAGTCGCGACGATCAGCGTCTTGTTCGGCAACGACTGTGCAGCGGCAATCAACTGACTGGTCGACCCCACAGCGTCCGCCAGCTCGATCACCGAGGTCGGCGACTCCGGGTGCACCAGAATCGCTGCATCCGGGTAAAGCGCCTTCATGTCTTCAAGCTGCTTGGACTTGAACTCTTCGTGAACGATGCAGGCACCGTCCCACAGCAGCATGTCGGCGCCGGTCTGGCGCTGAATGTAGGTACCCAGATGCTTGTCCGGGCCCCAGATAATCGTTTCGCCGTTGTCCATCAGGCTTTCGACGATTTCCAGTGCGCAACTGGAAGTCACGACCCAGTCCGCCCGGGCTTTGACCGCCGCGGACGTGTTGGCGTAGACCACCACCGTACGCTCCGGATGCTGGTCACAGAACGCGGAAAACTCGTCGACCGGACAACCCAGGTCCAGCGAGCACGTCGCTTCCAGGGTTGGCATCAGGATGCGTTTTTCAGGGGTGAGGATTTTCGCAGTTTCGCCCATGAACCTCACACCGGCGACGACAACGGTCTTAGCCGAGTGATCTCTGCCGAAACGAGCCATCTCCAGCGAGTCGGAGACACAACCGCCAGTTTCTTCGGCCAGGGCCTGAATGACGGGGTCGCAATAGAAGTGAGCCACCAGCACCGCGTCCTGAGCCTTGAGCTCGGCGGCGATGGCAGCACGGTAATGGGCTTCCTCTTCGGCGGTCAGCGGCTTGGGCTGCTTGGCGTCGAGGTGAGCTTGAACCAGAAGGCGTTCGGAAATCTGCGTCATGTTCGCAAGACCTGCAGGCGCATTCGCGCGAAAGTCGAGTATACACCCGGCTCCGGACCCTTCTGGGTACCGCCGGGAAAGTGAGTATTCATCAGGCACGGACAGCGTTGAAGCTGCGCAAGGCTACAGAATATCCCGTGGATGCAAAAGATGATTCTGACCTGCGTCATGCAGTGCCGCCCAGGGCCTGGGCAAACACAAATCGCGGGCAAAAAAAAATCCGGAAATCCTCACTTGCGTGGGCCTTCCAGACTTTTAAAACTGCTTGAAAATGGTGGGTCGTGTGGGATTCGAACCTACGACCAATTGGTTAAAAGCCAACTGCTCTACCAACTGAGCTAACGACCCGCTGTGTGGTGGCGCGTATAATACTGATTTTTAAGGACTATTCAACACCTATTTTGAAATAAATCAAAAATAAGGGGTTGGGTCGCTGATTCCGGCCGCCGCAAAGCCTTCCGCGCGCAGTCGGCAGCTGTCGCATTTACCGCACGCACGGCCTTCATCATCGGCCTGATAGCAGGAAACGGTCAGGCCGTAATTGACGCCAAGCTGGGTACCGGCCTGGACGATCTGCGCTTTGCTGAGGTTTTGCAGTGGCGCCTGAATGCGAAATCCGTTGCCCTCTACACCCGCCTTGGTTGCCAGATTGGCCATGCGCTCGAAAGACTCGATGAACTCGGGACGGCAGTCCGGGTAGCCGGAGTAGTCCACGGCGTTGACGCCGATAAAGATATCGCGTGCGCCAAGCACTTCAGCCCAGCCCAGCGCGAGGGACAGGAAAACCGTGTTGCGTGCAGGCACGTAGGTGACGGGAATACCTTCGCCCAACTCTTCCGGAATATCGATGCTGCTGTCGGTCAGTGCCGAGCCGCCCATGCCATTGAAGTTGAGGCCGATGACCTTGTGTTCGACCACACCCAAATCCCGGGCGACACGTTCGGCGGCGTACAGCTCAGCGTGAGAACGCTGACCGTAGTCGAAGCTCATGGTGTAGCAGCTGTAGCCTTCAGCGCGAGCCATGGCCACGACGGTTGCCGAGTCCAGGCCACCGGACAGCAGGATGACTGCACGTTTTTCCACGGTGTTCAGTTGTTCAGTCATTTCAGCGCCCCGGCTCGTCATTCCAAAGATATTTATGCAGCTGCAATTGCAGGCGCACCGGCAGGTTGTCCGCCACCACCCAGTCGGCCAGATCCCGAGCATTCAGGTCATGATGGCTAGGCGAAAACAGGACTTCGCCAGCACGTTTTTCCAGACCGTACTGGATCAGTTTGGATACCGACCAGTCATAGTCTTCGCGCGAACAGATGACAAACTTCACCTGATCATTCGGCGTCAGCAGCTCAATGTTTTCGTAGCGATTGCGGTGCGCTTCCTTCGACCCTGGAGTCTTCAAGTCGACAACGCGACTGACCCGGGAATCTACCGCCGAGATGTCGATTGAGCCACTGGTTTCCAGTGACACTTCGTAACCGGCGTCGCACAAGCGCTGAAGCAAGGGGATGGCGTTGGGTTGCGCCAGGGGCTCGCCGCCCGTGACACAGACATAACGCGGACGGAAACCGGCAACCTGCTCGAGGATATCGTCGAGTGTGCGGATGGTCCCGCCAGTGAAGGCGTAGGCGCTGTCACAGTATTGGCAACGCAGAGGGCAACCGGTCAGGCGCACAAAAACTGTGGGCAGGCCAGCCGTCCGCGTTTCACCCTGCAACGAGTAAAAAACTTCGGTAATTCTCAATGTGTCTTGCATAGTCGCCACGGGCGTAACAGCTAAACAGGCTGTCCGCCTCCGTCAGGCACTTCAAGGAACCCCGGCAATGCGCAGATCCCAAAAAGCGTGTTTCATAAAAAGGGCGTGAATTCTAACGAAAAAACCCGCGGCAAGCGCGGGTTTCTTCGAAACGGTTCAAACTGCCTTACATTTTCTGCAGATCGCGCTGAGCTAACTGAGCGGCGGAAGTGCCCGGATATTGCGACACAACCTGTTGCAAAATGCCTTTTACCCGGTCGGTATGACCCAGGCGGCGTTCAACATCAGCAAGCTTGTACAGCGAATCAGGCACTTTGGCGTGCTTTGGGTAAAGCTGCGAAACCTTGGCAAAAGCCTGGCCTGCGCCCTGCAGGTCACCCTTTGCCAGGTTCACTTCACCCAACCAGTACTGGGCATTGCCCGCGTATTGGCTGTTCGGGTATTTGCGCAGGAATGCGGCAAAGGCCTGGCTGGCCTTGTCGAAATCCTTGGCTTTGATCAGGTCGAAGGCCGCGTCGTAATAGAGCTTTTCCTTCGCCGGATCCGCCGGTTCGCTACCAGCGGCCGGTGCCTGGGCGGCAGCTGCCCCTGCACCTGCTGCAGCGGGGGCATTCAACTCGCCACCGCCGGAAGAATTCTCAGGAGTCGCGGCTGGTGCAACGCCGGTTCCTATGCGCCGATCAAGATCCTGATATCGCTCCAGGTTTTCCTGCTTCATGCGCGCTACATCATTTTGCAGAACTTCAATCGCACCTTGTTGGCGCTCGATCTGTTGCTGCATTGATTGCAGTTGGTTGAACAGCTCGCCCTGTGCCGAGACAGGGGCCGAAACCCCTCCCCCGGCATAGGCGCCGTTCGTACCGTAACCTGCAGGCGGATAACTGCTCCCGCTATTGTTATAGCCGGAGTCGTTATCGACCACAGGAACCGCAGCCCACGCCGCAAGCGGCGCGAGACTGAGAGCCAGAACAGTTACAGCACGACGGCACGTTCGCATGACGAATTACTTACGCAGTTCGACGCGACGGTTTTGAGCCCAGGACTGCTCGTCGTTGCCGGTAGCAACTGGACGCTCTTCGCCGTAGGAAACCAGTTCCAGCTGAGCTGGGGAAACACCTTGCAGTACCAGGTAGCGTTGAACGGCTTTCGCACGACGCTCGCCCAGTGCCATGTTGTACTCACGAGTACCACGTTCGTCGGTGTTGCCTTCCAGAACAACGCGAGCGCCGTTTGCTTTCAGGTCTTTGGCGTGAACGTCCAGAGCGCGCATGGCTTCTGGCTTCAGGTCCGAGCTGTCGTATTCGAAGTAGAAAGTGGTGATAGCGCGCAGAGCAGCTTCTTCGCTCAGGGAACCGTCAACTGCACCAGTGTTTGCGCCGTAACCAGCGTTTGGATCTACAGCGCCTTCACCGGCATTGTCGCCGCCTTTGGACGAGCAACCTACAGCTACAGCCATGGCCAGAGCCAGCGCAGCAAATTTACCAAACTTCAGCATTTCCATCGTGAAACTCCTAATGAACCCCAGTGTGTTAAGTAAAACGTATAGCGCCGCGTCAGTTCAGGTAAGGGGACCAGGAAGGTTCTCTGACTTCGCCTTGTGCGGTAGGAAGCGGGAGCCTTACGCGTCCATTGATGGACACGAGCATCAAGACTCCCCGGCCCTGCTGGCGGGTGGCGTAGATTACCATGGTGCCGTTGGGCGCAACAGTAGGCGACTCGTCCAGAGTGCTATCAGTGAGGATTTTTACGCTACCGCGCTGCAAATCCTGAGCCGCCACTTTGAAATTGGTGAAACCGTCCTGGCGGTGAATCATTACCAGGGTCTTTTCGTCAGCCGAAAGCTTAGGGTTGGCGTTGTAGTTACCTACGAACGTCACACGCTCCGCACCGCCACCACCCGCGCTGGTTTTGTAGATCTGCGGTTTGCCGCCACGGTCGGACGTGAAGTAGATGGTCGAACCATCCTTGCCCCAGAACGGTTCGGTGTTGATGCCAGGACCGTTGGTGACTCGGGTGATCTGACGCGAACCGAGGTTCATCACGTAGATGTCCGGGTTGCCGTCCTTGGACAGCACGAACGCCAGGCGATTGCCATCCGGCGACCAGGCAGGCGCGCCGTTCAGGCCTTCGAAGTTGGTGATCTGCTCACGGCGACCGGTGTCGATGTTCTGCATGAAGATGCGTGGACGCTTCTGTTCGAACGAGACGTAGGCGATGCGCTTGCCATCCGGTGCGAAACGCGGCGAGAGGATTGGCTCGCGCGATTGCAGCAGGGTCACGGCGCGGGCACCGTCATAGTCCGAACGTTGCAGCGTGTAGCGCGTGTTCTTCTCGGAAAAACGCTCGGCCGTCACGTACAGCAGACGAGTCGAGAACGCACCTTTGATGCCGGTGAGTTTTTCGAACGATTGGTCAGCGATGTAGTGCGACATGTCGCGCAGCTGATCAACACCGCCCGACACGCTGCCGGTCAGCACTTGCTGTTCGGTGGCGACGTTGAACAGTGCGTATTGCACCTGCAGGCGACCGCCTGCTGGGGCAATGCTGCCGACCATGACGTACTGGGCGCCCAGCGCCTTGAAGTCACGGAAGATGATTTCGCTGGCCTGGCTCGGCTGGCTGATCATGTTCTGCTTTGGAATCGGCGAGTAGTAACCCGAGTTACGCAGGTCATTACCGATGATTTCAGCCATGTCGTCCGGCAGCACGCTACCGCCCTGGTTACCAAACGGCACAACCGCGATCGGAGTAGCCCGATCACTGCCGCTGGTGACCAGAATGTTTTTCTCATCTGCCATCGCCAAACCTGCCATGCAGCAGATAGCGATCAGCATTCCTCGAAGAAGGTTTCTCACAAGGCTAGATCCTCAGGTGTGAATGTCATCTTGAATGAACGATACGGAGCGAAATCACTCGGCTTCATTCCCTGCATTTCTGTCAAACGTCCAATATTCTTCACCGCTGCCACAGCCGATGCGTCGAACGGACCGTCGCCACTGGACTTGGACACGCTGACCGAGGTCACTGTGCCGTCCGGCAACATGCCGATTTGCAACACAACCGTCATGCCTTTGCGGGCCGAAGGTGGACGAGCCCAACCTTCTGCTGCACGAGCGCGAATCAGGTCATCGAAACTGCCGGCGACTTCATCGCCCTGCTCATCGGCCAAGGCCTGCTGACGCTGCGGCGTGTCGGAAAGCAAATCTGCCAGGGCCTGGGCCTTTTTGTCTTCGGCGGATTTACGTGCCGCGTCCTGCGCTTTCTTCTTCGCAGCATCGGCAGCAGCTTTCTTCTTCGCTTCGTCGGCGACTTTCTTCTTCGCCTCTTCCGCTTCAGCTTTCTTCTTGGCGTCTTCCGCGGCTTTCTTTTTCGCGTCTTCGACGATCTTTTTCTTCGCTTCTTCAGCGGCCGCTTTCTTGGCCTCTTCTTCAGCAGCTTTCTTGGCTTCTTCTTCAGCTTTCTTCTTGGCTATATCAGCCAATTGTTTCTCTTCTGCCTTCTTGGCTTCGGCGGTCTTCTTCGCTTCATCGGCTTTCTTGGCTTCATCTGCCTTTTTCGCCTCTTCCGCTTTCTTCGACTCGTCGGCCTTCTTGGCTTCCTCGGCCTTTTGAGCCGCTTCTTCTTTCTTTTGTTCCGCAGCTTTCACCGCTTCCTGCTCGACCTTTTTCTGCTCCATCTGCTCGACTTCGGTCTGGCGCGCGGCGGATTTCTTCGCCTCACCCGCAATCTTCTGATTGGTCTGGGTGGTCGCCTGACTTTTCGATTTCAGCTGGTACAAGGTCGCCTGGACAATCGGCTTGGCCGGCGGCAACTCCGGGGTAAAGGCGAAACTGACAAACAGCATGCCGAACACCAGCACGTGCAAGCCAATCGCCCAGACACTAGGCCAGAAGTAGCTTTCCGAGGCGGACGGCTCTCGCATTTGCTGCATCAGGGTGCCTCGGTAATCAAGCCGACATTACCGACGCCGGCTTTCTGCAACCCGCCCATCGCGCCCATGACGGAGCCGTAGTCGACAGTCTTGTCGCCACGAATGAACACTTGGGTACGCTTGCCACCTTCAGTACCGGCACGAATGATCTTGGTCACGGCGTCGGTCATCTGCGGCAAGGTCATGGCCCTGTCCTGCTGCTTTTCTGTGTCGACTTCGCTGCCAAGGTTCCAGTAGTAGGTCTTGTCAGCCTTGATCGAAATGGTCAGGACCTGGGTGTTGTTGTCCTGCGGCAAGGCTTCGCTGGAAACCTTGGGCAGATCAACTTTCACGCCCTGATTGAGCATTGGCGCGGTCACCATGAAGATGACCAGCAGTACCAGCATCACGTCGATGTAAGGCACCACGTTCATCTCGGCAACCGGCTTGCGCTTTTTGCGAGCTCGAGCGATTAAAGCCATTGGAAATTACCTGCTTATTCTTCGCTGGTGTGCACTTTGCGGTGCAGGATCGCCTGGAATTCATCGGCGAAGGTGTAGTAACGGCCGATCAGCGTTTCGCTGCGAGCGGCGAAACGGTTGTAGGCAATTACCGCAGGAATGGCGGCGAACAGACCGATCGCGGTGGCGATCAGTGCTTCGGCGATACCCGGGGCCACAGTGGCCAGGGTCGCTTGCTGCGCGGTCGCCAGACCACGGAAGGAGTTCATGATGCCCCACACGGTACCGAACAGACCGATGTACGGGCTCACGGAACCGACGGTGGCGAGGAATGGCAGGCTTTGCTCAAGCTTTTCTTCTTCGCGGGAAATGGCAACGCGCATGGCACGGGCCACGCCTTCCATGACCGCTTCAGGATCAACGCCTGGCTGCTGGCGCAGACGGGAGAACTCCTTGAAACCGGCGCGGAAGATTTGCTCGACGCCCGAATCAGGGTCCGGGTTGCTGCCGGCCTGGCGGTAGAGTTTGGACAGGTCGATACCCGACCAGAAGCGCTCTTCAAAGCTCTCCAGGGCACGTCGACCGGCACGCAGCAGGTTGCTGCGCTGAAAGATCATGATCCATGAGGTCACCGATGCGGCTACCAGGGTCAGCATTACCAGTTGCACCACGATACTGGCATTGCTGACCAGGCTCCACATGGAGGAATGGTCGACGACGTTAGCTTCCACGCTTTATCTCCTGCTTTGAGTGTTTACCCGCGCCGCTTACGTCGGCAAAGGCCGCTCGTAGAGCTTCGGGAATGGCCCGGGGTTTTAAACTGTCAGTGCGCACACAGGCCACCAAAAACTGCCCTTCGCAGAGCAGCACATCATCCGTGGCCCGCCTGACCTGCTGTTTGAAGCGCAGGCTGGCACGGTTCAATTCGATTACTTCAGCGCTTACCAGCAGTTCGTCGTCCAGTCGCGCCGGCGCGTGGTAGCGCGCTTCGCTGGAATGCACGACGAACAACAGGTCCTCCCCTGCCAGCTGCGATTGGGCAAAGCCCAGCTCTCGTAGCCGCTCGGTTCGAGCCCGTTCCATAAACTTGAGGTAATTAACGTAATACACGATGCCGCCCGCATCGGTGTCCTCGTAATAAACGCGACAACGATGTGCGAAAGGCTCAAGCCCGTTTTGCGCGCGCATACTCTAGTGCTTACTCCTCAGGTTGCCAATCCGGCCAGGCAACTGTTTTTCATTGTTCTGCGGCTTTCTCGCGAAAGTACGGTCCTAGGACAGCACAATGCCCGAAAAATCAGCCCGCAAATGTTAATTAATCGTCTACGGCATCAAGGAACTCGTCTACCACGGGCATCTCGCCCAATCGTGACGGAATGTTTAAACCGAAGTGCAGGTAGGCGTGACGTGTCACCACCCGCCCGCGCGGCGTGCGCATGATATAGCCCTGCTGGATCAGATACGGCTCCAGCACATCTTCGATGGTATGGCGCTCTTCACTGATCGCCGCCGCCAGGCTGTCCACCCCGACAGGCCCGCCATCAAACTTCTCGATCATGGTCAACAGCAGACGCCGGTCCTGGTGATCGAAGCCACGCTCGTCGACATCCAGCAGGTTCAGCGCCAGATCGGCAATCGGCTTGGTGATGTGGCCTTTGGCGCGCACTTCGGCGAAGTCACGTACCCGACGCAGCAATCGGTTGGCGATTCGAGGGGTGCCACGGGCACGCCGGGCGATTTCGAAGGCACCCTCCGGGTCCAGCGGCAAACCAAGGATGCTTGCCGAGCGGCTGACAATCGTCGACAGGTCGGCGTTGTTGTAGAACTCCAGACGCTGGACGATCCCGAAACGGTCTCGCAACGGGTTGGTCAGCATCCCGGCCCGCGTCGTTGCGCCAACCAGGGTGAATGGCGGCAGATCGAGCTTGATCGAGCGTGCGGCCGGACCTTCACCGATCATGATGTCGAGCTGGAAATCCTCCATCGCCGGATACAGCACTTCCTCGACAATCGGTGACAAGCGATGGATTTCATCGATGAACAATACGTCGTGCGGCTCCAGGTTGGTCAGCAGCGCCGCCAGATCACCGGGACGCTCAAGGACCGGCCCCGAGGTGCTTTTGATCGAGACGCCCATTTCCTGGGCGATGATGTTGGCCAGCGTGGTTTTACCCAGGCCCGGCGGACCAAAGATCAGCGTGTGATCCAGGGATTCGTTACGGCCACGGGCGGCCTGGATGAACAACTCCATTTGCTCGCGAACGGTCGGCTGGCCAATGTATTCAGCCAGGCTGACAGGGCGGATGGCCCGGTCCTGGACTTCCTCGCGGTCACGGGGCCCACCCGTGGCGGCGATCAGACGATCAGCTTCAATCACTTAGATCATTCCCTTCAGGGCACGACGAATCATGTCTTCACTGCTCAAGTCTTTCTCCTTGATCGCGGAAATCGCTTTGCTGGCTTCCTGCGGCTTGTAGCCCAGGGAGATCAGCGCGCTGACCGCGTCGTTTTCGGCAGTATTGACCGGTGCAGGGCCGTCCGGCTGGTTCGGCACCAGGGCGAACATCGCCGGCACGGTTTCCCAGGCCTTGAAGCGATCCTTGAGTTCAACCAACAGGCGTTCGGCGGTTTTCTTGCCCACTCCCGGCACCTTGGTCAGCGCCGAGGTGTCCTGGGACTGTACGCAACGCACCAGTTCGTCGACTTCCAGGCTCGACATCAAGGCCAGGGCCAGTTTCGGCCCCACACCATTGAGACGAATCAACTCGCGAAAAAAGTCTCGCTCACGTTTGCCGACAAAGCCATAGAGTAACTGCGCGTCTTCGCGTACGACCAAATGGGTGTGCAAGGTCAGCGGCTCACCGACCGACGGCAGGCGATAAAGCGTGGTCATCGGTACTTCCAGCTCATACCCCAGACCGTTTACATCCAGAATCAGGTGCGGCGGCTGTTTTTCAGCCAGGGTGCCGCGCAAGCGTCCAATCACGTTACAGATCCTTGAGCGTTGGCCAGCCCGAGGCCAGCGACTGACAGAGCAAGGGATCGGGCCGACAATACAGGCGCGAAACCCTCATTCCAGAAAAATGATTGCTGATGCTATCAGAGACGCAGGCGCCCGCCACGACTGCGTGCCGTCCCTAAGCCGTGGGGCAGGAGACTGGAACGGGTGTGAGCGTGGCAAATGGCGATGGCCAGGGCATCCGAGGCATCGATTTGTGGCTTGCTGGTCAGCTTCAGCATATGCATGACCATCATTTGTACCTGCTCTTTGTTAGCGGCGCCGGTGCCGACAACGGCCTGTTTGACCTGGGTCGCGGAATACTCGGCGATCTCCAGGCTTTCTTCAGCCCCCGCCACGATGGCGGCGCCACGGGCCTGGCCCAGTTTCAGGGCGGAGTCGGCGTTACGGGCCATGAATACCTTTTCGATGCCCATGGTGACCGGCTTGTACAGCTGGATAATCTCGCGCACACCGCGGTAGACGATCTGCAGGCGCTCGGGCAACTCGCCGGCGCCGGTACGGATGCAACCGGAAGCCACGTACTCGCAGCCACGCCCGGTATCACGAACCACGCCATAACCGGTGATACGCGAACCGGGGTCGATACCAAGAATTAAAGTCATAACGCCTGCGCAAACTTGATGCGATCACTGAGGGTACTGTAGGAGCTGCCGAAGGCTGCGATCTTTTAGCGTTTAAAATCAAAAGATCGCAGCCTTCGGCAGCTCCTACAGGAGAGCGTACCGAAACCTGCGATCTTTTTAGCGATCATCAACCGAGCTGCGCGGCGACCGACTCCGGAATATCCGCGTTGGAGTAAACGTTCTGCACGTCGTCCAGATCTTCGAGCATGTCGATCAGCTTGAGGACTTTCTCGGCGCCTTCCAGATCCAGTTCGGCGCTGGTGGTCGGCAGCATGACGATCTCAGCGTCGTCGCCCTTGAAGCCTGCGGCTTCCAGCACATTACGCACCGAGTAGAACCCGGCAAACGAGGTGAACACGTCGATGGAACCGTCTTCGTTGGTCACCACGTCATCGGCGTCAGCTTCCATGGCGGCTTCGATAAGGGCGTCTTCATCGACGCCAGCGGCGAAGGAAATCTGCCCCTTGCGCTCGAACAGGTAGGCCACCGAACCGTCGGTGCCCAAGTTGCCGCCGCACTTGCTGAACGCGTGGCGAACGGCAGCCGCGGTGCGGTTACGGTTGTCGGTCATGCACTCGACCATCACCGCTACGCCGCCCGGGCCGTAACCTTCGTAGGTCAGCTCGACCATATCGTCGGTATCAGCCGCACCGGCACCACGGGCGACTGCCCGGTCGATGATGTCGCGACTCATGTTCGCGCCAAGGGCTTTGTCCAACGCCAGGCGCAGACGCGGGTTGGAACCTGGATCACCGCCACCCTGACGGGCCGCGACAGTCAGCTCACGAATCCACTTGGTGAAGATCTTGCCTTTTTTGGCATCCTGACGTTCTTTGCGGTGCTTGATGTTTGCCCACTTGGAATGACCTGCCATATCTCGCTCCGAATTCTCTTTGAAACATTGCCCGCCGCGCTGAGTCGCGCCGGCCGGCAAACAAAAATCTTGAACAGCATCATCTATAAAGAAAGGGCGCATCCTCAGATGCGCCCTTCAAGCCAGCCTTACTCGGCTTTAGGCGTTTCGCGCAGACGAATGTGCAATTCGCGCAATGCCTTGGCGTCCACCTGGCCCGGAGCCTGCGTCATGACGTCTGCCGCGCTCTGGGTTTTCGGGAAGGCGATCACTTCACGGATCGACTGGGCGCCGGTCATCAGCATCACCAGACGGTCCAGACCGAAGGCCAGGCCACCGTGCGGCGGTGCACCGTACTTCAGGGCGTCGAGCAGGAAGCCGAATTTCTCTTCCTGTTCCGCTTCGTTGATGCCCAGCAGACGGAACACCGATTGCTGCATCTCTTTGCGGTGGATACGGATCGAACCGCCACCCAATTCGGTACCGTTCAATACCATGTCGTAGGCACGGGACAGAGCGCCAGCCGGGTTGGCTTCCAGCTCTGCAGGGGTGCACTTCGGTGCGGTGAACGGGTGGTGCAAGGCGGTGAAGCTGCCGTCGTCGTTCTCTTCGAACATCGGGAAGTCGACGACCCACATCGGTGCCCACTTGCAGGTCAGCAGGTCCAGGTCGTGACCCAGTTTGATCCGCAGCGCGCCCAGGGCTTCGCTGACGATCTTGGCCTTGTCGGCGCCGAAGAACACGATGTCGCCGTCAACTGCACCCACGCGATCAAGGATAGCGTTGAGGTTTTCCAGCGGGATGTTTTTCACGATCGGCGACTGCAGACCGTCAACACCGGCAGCGCGCTCGTTGACCTTGATGTACGCCAGGCCTTTGGCACCGTAGATGCCGACAAACTTGGTGTAGTCGTCGATCTGCTTGCGCGGCATGCTCGCGCCGCCAGGTACGCGCAGGGCAGCGATACGGCATTTAGGGTCGTTGGCCGGGCCGCTGAACACCTTGAAGTCGACTTCCTTGAGCTGATCGGCCACGTCCACCAGTTCCAGCGGGTTACGCAGGTCTGGCTTGTCGGAACCGTAGCGGCGCATGGCTTCTTCGAAGGTCATGTGCGGGAAATCACCGAACTCCAGATCCAGCACTTCTTTGAACAGGTTGCGGATCATGGCTTCGGTCAGGCCCATGATGTCTTTTTCATCGAGGAAACTGGTTTCGATGTCGATCTGGGTGAATTCCGGCTGACGGTCGGCACGCAGGTCTTCGTCACGGAAGCATTTGGCGATTTGGTAGTAACGGTCGAAACCGGCCACCATCAACAGTTGCTTGAACAGCTGCGGCGACTGCGGCAGTGCGAAGAACGAACCGGCGTGAGTACGACTCGGCACCAGATAGTCGCGCGCACCTTCCGGCGTAGCACGGGTCAGGATCGGCGTCTCGACGTCGAGGAAGCCGTTTTCGTCCAGGAAGCGACGGATGCTGGTGGTCATGCGCGAACGCAGACGCAGCTTCTCGGCCATTTCCGGGCGACGCAGGTCGAGGAAACGATAACGCAGACGGGTTTCTTCGCCGACGTCGGAGAACTCGTTCAGCGGGAACGGCGGGGTTTCCGACTCGTTCAGCACTTCCAGTTCGTAGCCCAGGACTTCGATCATGCCCGACGCCATGTTGGCGTTGGTGGCACCGGCCGGACGCAGGCGGACCTTACCGGTGATCTTTACAACGAATTCGCTGCGCACGCGGTCGGCGGCGGCAAAGCTCTCGGCGCGATCCGGATCGAATACCACTTGGGCCAGACCGTCACGATCACGGATATCGAGGAAAATCACCCCACCGTGGTCACGGCGACGATGAACCCATCCGCAAAGGGTAATTTCCTGGCCTTCCAGGCTTTCGTTCAGTTGGCCGCAATAATGGCTGCGCATCATGGTAGTGGTTTCACTTCTCGTAATTCGAAATTCGGTTGCAGCCCTCGCGCACATCAGGTGCAAGGGCTCGCGCGTGTCGTTCAAGTCAGGCTCTAAACCTAGTCAGCTTTGTCGCCGCCGGCCAGATTCTTCTTGGAACCGGTCTTGAAATCGGTCTCGTACCAGCCAGTGCCGCTGAGGCGGAAACCCGGCATGGACAGCATCTTCTTCAGCTCTGGCGCCTGGCAGGCAGGGCAGTCGACCAGCGGTGCATCGCTGATCTTTTGAATGGCTTCCAACTGATGACCACAGGAAGCACATTGATAGTCGTACATCGGCATGGGGGTTGTCTCGGCGATCAGATTGCTACCGCACACGCTGGGTTTTGCGGCAAAGAGCGGGATTATATCCATTAAATGCAGCCTGTGCAGCCGTAAGACTGCACAGATCGACACACTGCCTTTTCCACGCCACAGCTAAGCCATGACCATGCAACTCCCCTCCTTGAGACTGTGCACGACGCAGACGACCCGCACCAACCCACTGAAGTTCTTCACCCCGCCATGGCGCAAATGCACCTCGCGATCCAGATAGGACAACAGCGCGCTGACCGAGCAGCAATTGACCCTGGCCATTTCGGCCAAAATATCCCAGTAAACCTGTTCAAGTCGCAGACAGGTGGCAAAGCCATTCAAACGCACCGAGCGGGATAACGGCTGAACCAACCCCATATCGAATTCGCTGACAAACGGGTCAATTCTGATGCCAGTTACCGCCCCTCCCTTCCCTTCGTTTCGCCTGTCTCCATAAACCATAACGTTGACACTCCTTTGTCATCCCTGGCTTCCATAAGCGCAATAAGCCTGCTTATAGAACCGCGAGGCCCACGCTATATCCAGACGACTTTTTGCCCATCTACGTAGGAGAAGCCAACAAACAAAGGGAGATCATGGAGCGCGTCCTACTCCGGAGCTTTTCCTACCTTTAGTAGCGAAAGCTCGCTCAACAAACAGGGACGTTTCGAGGAAAAAAAGACAAACGCGCGAACAACACTCAACAAAGTGTCATTCGCGCGCCAGGGTTTACTGGTCCAGCAGAGAGCGCAACATCCACGCAGTTTTCTCGTGGACCTGCATGCGCTGGGTCAACAAGTCAGCGGTCGGTTCGTCGCTGACCTTGTCCAGCAACGGAAAGATACCGCGGGCGGTGCGTGTTACCGCTTCCTGGCCTTCGACCAACTGCCTGATCATGTCTTCGGCAGCCGGCACACCTTCCTCCTCCTTGATGGAGGACAGGCGTGCGTAAACGGCGTAGGCGCCGGGCGCTGGAAAGCCGAGTGCGCGAATCCGCTCGGCAATCGAATCGACCGCCAGGGCCAACTCGTTGTATTGCTCTTCGAACATCAGGTGCAAAGTCCGGAACATCGGCCCGGTGACGTTCCAGTGAAAGTTATGGGTTTTCAAATAAAGCACGTACGTGTCCGACAACAGACGGGAGAGTCCGTCGACGATGGACTTGCGATCCTCTTCACTGATACCGATATCAATTGCCATGTTTTTCCCCTAAAGGTGATGAAATTCATCCAACAGGTGCAGGACCACTCTAGCAAGCCTGTTGCCGCATCGCAGCCCTGGATCGTCCATGGACCCGCGACAAATCGCCTCCGTTACACCGCTGGACGCCCTGATTTGAGTAGCCTGCGGCTTTGCTGTTAAATAGACAGCGTGTCGTGGGTGCCTATTTTTCCGGGTGCTGCGCATAGGCTGATATCGGGTACGTGTCCAACGCCTCCCATTGTTCTGAAGCGAACCGTGCCTCGTCAGCTCTTCCTTGTGAGCCGTCTTAACGTGAGTCAATCAAAATGTTGAAAATCGTCCACCTGCTAATAGGTGCAGCGGCCTTGCTGCTGTCCTTCATCCCTAGCCTGCGATCCGAAGCCGTACCTTACCTGCAACAACCCGACGCCCTGTACCTGGCCTTTTTCGGCCTGCTTAACCTCACCCTCGCACCTGTCATCCCTTACTGGAACAAAGGCCCGCGTCATCAATTGCAAAACCTGGTCAGCGCCCTGCTGGTTCTGGCTGTCGTTCTGCAAACCCTGACGCTGATCGCCCCGATGCCCGTCATCGCCGGTCAACCTGCCGTTCTGTTCAGCCTGGTCGCCGCCCTGGTTGCAGTTTTTCTGCACCTGGCCATCAGTTTCTACAAATCGTCACCAGCTGCCGCCTCGCCAAGCTACGACATGAGCAACCGCGATACCGGCACCGTCAAGTGGTTCAACACCTCCAAAGGCTTCGGCTTTATTTCCCGCGACTCCGGCGACGATATTTTCGTGCACTTCCGGGCCATTCGCGGTGAAGGTCATCGCGTCCTGGTCGAAGGCCAGCGCGTGGAGTTCTCCGTCATGAATCGTGACAAAGGCCTGCAAGCCGAAGATGTGATCGCCGCTCTGCCTCGACGCTGATTCCAAGCGTAAAAAAACCGCGAACAGCCTGGCTGCTCGCGGTTTTTTATTGCCTGCATTTCAGTAATGCGGCGGCGGTGCCTCTTCTTCGAAAGTCTCGAACTGGCCGGCCATTTCCTCCTGACGCTTGAGCAACGCCGCCATCTGCAGTTGCAGACGCTCGACGGCCCGCTGCTGCGCCGCCAACACATCATTCAACGCCTGGATGGTGTCATCCTGAAACGCCAGCTGACTCTCCAGATCGGTAACGCGATCTTCCAGGCTCATGATTCAACCCTCCACGAACGTGATGTCGGTCAGCACCAAGCGCAAGCGCTCACGAATTGCCGCGACCTGCTCGGCGCTGTAGGGCTTGGCCGGGTGCTTGCCCCAGACAGGCGCGGGCCAGGCGGCGTCGTCCCGTTTGCGCACAATCACATGCATGTGCAACTGGCTGACCACGTTACCCAGCGCCGCAACATTGAGTTTATCGGCGTCGAACAAGTCCTTCAGCAGCTCGGCCAGCGCGGTCGTTTCCTGCCACAGTTGCAACTGATCGGCGACATCCAACTGAAATAACTCGCTGATATCGTCGCGACGAGGCACCAGGATGAACCAGGGATAGTTCGAGTCGTTGGACAACAGCAGCCGGCATAGCGGGAAATCACCGATCGGTAGCGTGTCTTGTTGAAGTCGTGGATCTAAAGCGAACACTGCGCGCACTCCCGCCAGGTCATCAATTTTCAGCTTAGCGCCCCTCCCGAGGGATCGCGCACCAAGCGACTGGACGGCAGCATACCTGCGAACGTCACCGGCTTCACGACGAACCATGGCCGCAAGTCAGTTGAGGTTCTAATAATGGCCGCCACTGCGCCCCGAGATGAAACACTTCTCGACAAAACGCACCAATACCGGACCAGCCGCCCCGAAAAATGCGCCGGAATGACCGAAAGACGTCGACCTGTTCATGCCTGGAGATCCGCCAAGCTGTATGGATTCAGTACAGCGAATAAAATTTTTTGCACCAAAACCGCACAGCACGTCTACGCTGAGCACTTCGCATATCCGCCATTTACTCAACGGCGGGGTGAACCGGTAACGTTTTTGGTTGTCACGCGGCGGTAACAGGTTGGTCAACACCAAGGGACGGATGGCGTCAACCCCTCCACCCGACAGGATGAGACCCCCGGTTTTATGAGGTTTTTACGGCACCACGCAGCACGTCAGAAAAAAATATTCATGGATTTCTGATTTGTGCACGCTTGTTGCATTCACACCCACATCGTCTATAAGGCACCGCTGGAAGCGGGAACCTTGAGACTAAATAAAACAGTGGCAGGGTAGCCCGATGGAGATTCAAACGTTTCACCAGGGACTCTTTTTACCGATGCTCAACCCCAGCAAAACAGCGCTGAAGTTGTCTCTCCGGTTGCATCGGGGCTGTAAATTTGCGACATCTAGCAAGCTGTTAGCGACAGGGTCGTAAAGAAGCTGAAAGGTTAGATGCGCAAGTATCGCCAACATTGTCGGCGTGATATAAGTTTGCGCCGACACAAAAAGAAAGAGCCGCCCAGATAATAAAACAGGTGGGACGGCAGTACTCTTCTAAAAACCAAAGGAGCAAATCACGATGCGCGTGATGAAGTGGAGCATGATCGCACTGGCAGTTGCCGCAGGCACCTCGCAGTTCGCAATGGCATCTTCCCAGGAAGAATCCAAGGGTTTCTTCGGCGACCAGAGCCTGAAACTGAAAACCCGCTTTGAGTACATGAACCGCGATTACAAAAACGGTGCAAGTAACAACGCAGACTCCGGCTATCGTCAGGACTCCGGTCTGAGCCAGTTGCTGACTTACGAGTCGGGCTTCACTCAAGGTACTGTTGGTTTCGGTCTCGATGCCATGGCAATGGGTTCGGTCAAACTGGACGGCGGCTCGGGCCACCGCGGTAACGGCCTGTTCGCTGTAGACAGCGACAACAACCCAGAAAAATCCCAAGGCAAGGTCGGTGGTGCAGTTAAACTCCGCCTCTCCGATACCGTCCTGAAGTACGGTCAGCAATTCGTTGCCAGCCCAGTGTTCGCAACCGACGACAGCCGTATGCTGCCAGAAGTGGCTACCGGTACCCTGATCACTTCCAAAGAGATCAAAGGTCTGGAACTGAGCGCTGGTCGCTTCACCGCACTGAGCGCCCAAACCGGCATGGCTCGTGACAGCATCGGCGGTCTGCCAGATGAAGATGGCAACCACGGTAAAGGCCTGAGCAACGGCATCAACATCTTCGGTGCCAGCTACGCCTTCACTGACAACTTCACCGGTGCCTTCGCTGCGTCGGATGCTGAAGACTACTTCAAGAAGTATTACGTCAACCTGAACTACACCTTGCCGATCAATGATGATCAGTCCCTGAACTTCGACCTGAACGGTTACAAAACCAAAGGCGATGATCGTGGTGACCAGGTTATGGCCCTCGGTTCTGTTGAAGATGGCGGTGACGGCGTCGCTGGCGTAGACAACAACCTGTGGTCCCTGGCTGCTGCTTACAGCATCGGCGCCCACAAGTTCACTCTGGCTTACCAGCAGTCGAGCGGCGACAACGCTTACTACTACGGCGTTGACGGTAACAGCACCATCTTCGTATCCAACTCCATTCAGATCTCCGACTTCGTGGGCCGCGAGGAGAAATCCTACCAAGCTCGCTACGACATCAACATGGCTACCTACGGTGTACCTGGTCTGAGCTTCATGACCCGATACGTAATGGGTAACAACATCAAGGTTGACAACGCCGGCGAAGGTAAAGAAAACGAGTGGAACATCGAGTCCAAGTACGTGGTTCAGGAAGGTCCTGCTAAAGACCTGTCGTTCCGTGCGCGTTTCGCCAACTACCGTGCAAACGGTGCGTACCAGAACTACTCCCGCGACAACTACGACACCCGTCTGATCATCGAGTACCCACTGAACATCCTCTAATCCGGGTGTAAGACTGGCAGTACTGTAGATCTAAAAACCGCCCACCTCTTCATCAGGTGGGCGGTTTTTTTATGCCTGCCACATAATCAATACGCGAGGCAACCAACTTCATTTCATAACATTAGAACTTTTTCAGATGAACTGAATGACCAGTCATAAAAAAGCCCAAGAGACTATTCAGCTCTTGGGCTCTTTGCCACCAGGCATTTTCAGCAATAACTATTGAAGTGGCCTTACTGCGTTGCGGCTTCCTGAACCACACGAACTACTCGCTGTGGAAAGGGAATGTCAATACCGGCCTTTTTCAATCGATCACGGGATTGCTCGTTAAACATGAACATCACATCCCAGTAATCCGCAGTTTTAACCCATACACGCAGCGAAACAGTGATCGAACTGTCACCCAGGGTAGAAATCACTGCCTGAGGCTCCGGATCAGTCAGAACCCGTGGGTCCTTGGCCAGCTCCAGCAGCACTTCACGGGCCTTTTGCAGGTCCGCTTCGTAATCAACACCCACATCAAACACCACCTTACGGGTCGGCTGACGGTTAGTGTTGGTGATGATGCCGTTCGACAGGTTACCGTTTGGCACGATGATGGTTTTGTTGTCACCCGTACGCAGTACAGTATGGAAAATCTGGATGCTGTCGACCGTACCGGCCACACCCTGGGCTTCGATCCAGTCACCAATGCGGAACGGACGGAACAACAGAATCAGCACGCCGCCAGCGAAGTTCGCCAAGCTGCCCTGCAAGGCCAGGCCAATGGCCAGACCCGCCGCACCAATTGCCGCCACGAATGAGGTGGTTTCCACACCGATCATCGACGCCACGCTGACGATCAGCAGAACCTTCAGAATGATATTGGCCAGGCTGCTGATAAAGCCTTGCAGCGCCAGGTCGGCATTGCGCAATGCGATCAGGCCGCCGAGCTTCTGCGTCACTTTGTTGATCAGCCACCAACCGATGGCCAGGGTAATGACTGCCAACAACACGCGGCTGCCATATTCCATGATCATTGGAATCCAGGCTTGGGACGCCTTGACCAGGTTGTCTACTTCAGCATTCAAGTCCATGTACGTTCTCCTGATTTGCGGCTATCCGGCACGCGAAAAATAGCGGCAGAAAGACCGACCCTGTCCGGATCAATCATTCCTGCCGTTGCTTGGGCCTCGGACGCCGAAAACGCCGAGAGGTTCCCGCGTGCGAATCAGTCGCGGAAGTTGTTGAACTGCAGAGGCATGCCGAATTCCTTGCCCCGCAGCGCAGCGATGGCTTCCTGCAGGTCGTCACGCTTCTTGCCGGTGATGCGCACTTGCTCACCCTGAATGGCGGCCTGCACCTTCAACTTGGCGTCTTTGACGTGAGCGACGATTTTCTTCGCCAGCTCTTTGTCGATGCCTTCCTTGAGGACGGCTTCCTGCTTCATCAGCTTGCCCGACGCGAATGCATCCTTGACCTCAAGGCACTGTACGTCGATCTTGCGCTTGACCAAGGCCAGCTTGAGGATCTCAATCATCGCTTCGAGCTGGAAATCGGCTTCAGCGGTGAGGTTGACGGTCAGGTCTTTTTCCTTGAACTCGAAGCTGCCCTTGCCTTTCAGGTCATAGCGACGATCGAGTTCCTTGACGGCGTTCTCGACCGCGTTGGTGACTTCGTGTTTGTCCAGTTCGGATACCACGTCGAACGACGGCATGTAATCTCTCCAATAAATAGGGGGCGCTCAATCAAGAGGGAGCACACCTGGCTTGCGGTAAAAATCCGCGCTGATTATAACGGGTCTTTCCCATCATTCACTGCGAGCTGTCCATGCGCGCGTCAAACAGAGCAAAAAGCTGATGTCCACCACCTGGCATATCCTCGGCGCTGGCAGTCTCGGCACGTTGTGGGCCACTCGTCTGGCGCGGGCCGGCGTGCCGGTGCGGCTGATCCTGCGCGACAACACGCGTTTGCAAGCCTATGAAGCGGCTGGCGGATTGACACTGGTCGAGCATGGCCAAGCGCAGCACTACCCGGTGCCTGCCGAAACAGCCGACAGTAAAGAGCCGATCAATCGCCTGCTGGTGGCCTGCAAAGCCTACGACGCTGAACACGCTGTGGCGAAATTGGCGCCACGCCTGGCGCCTGGGGCCGAGCTGATCCTCTTACAGAACGGCCTGGGCAGCCAGGACGCCGTAGCGGCGCAGGTGCCACAGGCTCGCTGCATTTATGCCTCCAGCACCGAAGGCGCTTTTCGCGACGGCGACTGGCGCGTGGTGTTCGCCGGGCATGGGTTTACGTGGTTGGGTGATGCCAGTCATCCCGTCGCGCCGATCTGGCTGGAGGACTTGAACAGCGCCGGCATTCCCCACGAATGGAGTACCGAAATACTCACTCGGCTGTGGCGAAAACTGGCACTCAATTGCGCGATCAACCCGCTGACGGTGCTGCACGACTGCCGCAATGGCGGTTTGCAGGATCACCACTGCGAAGTTGCCACCCTCTGCGGTGAACTCACCGAGCTGCTTGAGCGCTGCGGTCAGCCGGCGGCGGCCGAAAACCTGCAACAGGAAGTCGAACGGGTCATTCACGCCACCGCTGCCAATTATTCGTCGATGTACCAGGACGTGAGCAACCAGCGCCGCACCGAAATCAGTTACCTGCTGGGCCATGCCTGCAAAGTCGCCGCGCGGCATCAACTCAACCTGCCGCACCTCAACCAGCTGCAACAGCGCCTGATCACCCGCCTGCACAGCCTTGGATTGCCCAGCGACTGAGCAGCGGCTACGCTGGCCACTTGTTCCTTTGCAGCGATAAACCTGATGCCATTGCGCCAGCGCCTCGAAAACCTGCCGGTCGGCCAGAAACTTCTGGCCGCCCTGTTGGTGCTGTTGACCACTGTTCTGCTGGTCGCCAACCTGACCTTCATCAGCGCCGCGTATTACATCTCCCAGGAAAGCATGGCGCCCCAGGCCTTGCAGACCATCGGCCGCCTGGTGTCGAACCCGAGCCTGATCTCCGAAGCGCTGACTTCACCACAAAGCGCCCAACGCCTGCTCGACGAACTGAACAGCTACTCGCCGCTGCGTGCCGCTGCACTGTACGACGGCCGGGGCGAACGCCTGGCGCAGTTGCAGCATGGTGATCACTTGAAATTGCCGGAACGTTACCGGCACATCGAATCGTGGCAAGCCACCGAGTTTCGCAGCAATCAAATCATCACCCTGCCCCGCCCTGGTGCCGCACCGGGCCATCTGCTGCTGGTGGCCAGCAGTGAATTGCCGATGGCGTTTTACACCGGGACTCTCACAGCCAGTCTCGGGATCCTGATCTTCAGTGTGCTGCTGTGGTTGATCATCGCCCGGCAGATCAAACGCCTGATTACCCGGCCGATCCATCAGCTCGAAGAGTTGTCGCGGCAAGTGACCCGTGAAGAGAACTACGCACTGCGTGCGTCCCGGGGCAACCACGATGAAATTGGCAGCCTCGCTGAGGCATTCAATACGATGCTGTCACGCATCGAGGCGCGGGAGCAGCAGCTCAAACGCGCCCGCGACGACTCCCAGGCGGCTTATGACCAGGCTCAAGGCCTGGCGGAGGAAACCCGTCACACCAACCGCAAACTGGAGCTTGAAGTCCAGGTGCGCAGCAAGATCGAGAAGAAGCTCACCGGGTTCCAGAACTACCTCAACAGCATCATCGACTCCATGCCGTCGGCGCTGATCGCCCTCGACGAACAGCTTTACGTGACCCAGTGGAATCAGGAAGCCAGCGCTCTGTCCGGTACGCGGCTGGATGAAGCCTTGAATCAGCCGATCTTCCTCGCCTTCGAGCCGCTTAAGCCGTTTTTGCCGCAACTCAAGCAAACGGTCGAGCAACACACCGTGGCCAAGATCGAGCGTGTGACCTGGTTCAAGGATGACGAGCCCCGGCACTATGCCCTGACGTTCTATCCATTGATGGGTGGCGCCGGGCGTGGCGTGGTGATCCGGATCGACGACATCACCCAACGCCTGTCTCTTGAAGAAATGATGGTGCAATCGGAAAAAATGCTTTCCGTCGGTGGCCTCGCCGCCGGTATGGCCCATGAGATCAATAATCCGCTCGGCGCGATCCTGCACAACGTACAGAACATTCGCCGACGCCTGTCCCCCGAACTGCCGAAGAACCTCGAGCAGGCCGAACACATCGGCGTCGAGCTATCGACCGTCAATCAATACCTGCAAGCCCGGGAAGTGCCGCAGCTACTCGACGGCATCCAGCAAGCCGGAGCCCGAGCGGCGAAGATTGTCACTCACATGCTCAGCTTCAGCCGCCGCAGTACCCGGCAAATGGCGCCGTGCGATCTGCCGGCCCTGATCGATCAGGCGGTGGAAATCGCCGGTAACGACTTCGACCTGGCTATCGGTTTCGATTTCAAGGGCCAGGCCATCATCCGCCAGTTCGATCCCGCGCTTGGCCCGGTGCCGGGTACCGCCAACGAACTGGAGCAAGTGCTGCTCAACCTGCTGAAGAACGCGGCCCAGGCGATTCACCTGCGTGAAGACGACAGCGAGCCGGGGCGGATCATTTTGCGTACGCGGCTCAATCCGCCGTGGGCGGAGATACAAGTCGAGGACAATGGCATCGGCATGAGCGAAAGCGTGCGCAAGCGGACCTTCGAACCGTTTTTCACCACCAAGGAAATCGGCCAGGGCACCGGTCTTGGGCTGTCGGTTTCGTACTTCATCATCACCAACAACCATAAAGGGCAGATGGAGGTGCAGTCGACCCTGGGCCAGGGCACCTGCTTCACCTTGCGCCTGCCATTGGCGGGCACCCCGCTCGTCTCTCAAGAATTCAATCAGCTTTCGAGGTAAACCATGGGCTTTCGCTTGTCGAAGATTTACACCCGCACCGGCGACAAAGGCGAAACCGGGCTGGGTGATGGGCGCCGAGTCCCCAAGGATCATCCGCGGATCGAGGCGATTGGCGAGGTCGATTCGCTGAACAGTCAGGTCGGTGTTTTGCTGGCCGGGCTCGCCGCGGAAAGTGCCGAGTATCCTGGGCTAAAGGAAGTGATCGAGGTGCTGGCGCCCTGTCAGCATCGGCTGTTCGACCTTGGTGGCGAACTGGCGATGCCGGAATATCAGGCGTTGAACGCGGCCGAAATCGAGCGCCTGGAAGCGGCAATCGATGTGTGGAATGAAGAGTTGGGGCCACTGGAGAATTTCATTCTGCCGGGCGGCTCGGCACTGATTGCCCAAGCCCATGTCTGCCGCAGCCTGGCGCGCAGTGCCGAGCGGCGTTGCCAGCAGTTGAATGCGATTGAGCCATTGGCCGGGGTTGGCCTGGCTTACATCAATCGGTTGTCGGATTTGTTGTTTGTGGCGGCGAGGTTGATTGCCAAGCGTCAGGGGGTTGCGGAGATTCTTTGGCAAGCAGCGGCGAAGCCTGAGGTTTAGTCGGCGCCTGTCAGGCCCTCATCGCTAGCAGGCTAGCTCCCACAGTGAATGTGTGGCGCACACAAAACCTGTGGGAGCCAGCCTGCTGGCGATGTGGCCAGCAGAATCAGGCCTCAGGCCAAAAAGCCCGAATCCCCGCCACACCTTGGGCACCTGCCGCCCAAGCCTTCTGAACTTCCGCCGGGCCAACACCGCCCAGCAAAAACACCGGTTTGCTAAAGCCATCGATCAACGTCGACGCCTGTTCCCAACCCAACGGCTCAGCCTCCGGATGCGTGAGCGTCGGCTGCACTGGCGAGAGGGTCACGAAGTCCACACCCATCTCTTCAGCCAACGCCAACTCTTCGGCGTTATGGCAGGACGCGGCCAGCCAGCGCGAGGCCGGCAATGGCCGACCGGCCGCCGCGTATTTGCGCAACTGCGCCGAAGTGATGTGCCAACCGGCGGACGGGAAGTCGCCCAGCCACTCGAACGGCCCCTTGATCATCAACTGCGCCTTGCCGGCGCACAGCCCCGCCGCATCCACGGCGAGGTCTCGATATTTCGGATCGTAACCATTCGGTGCCCGTAGCTGGATCAGCTTGATACCGCCGGCGATGGCTTTCTGGATACCGCGCAACAAGG
Source organism: Pseudomonas azerbaijanoccidentalis (assembly GCF_019145495.1). GTDB lineage: Bacteria > Pseudomonadota > Gammaproteobacteria > Pseudomonadales > Pseudomonadaceae > Aquipseudomonas > Aquipseudomonas azerbaijanoccidentalis. The sequence goes on from NZ_JAHSTU010000007.1 coordinate 182,197, forward strand.
CCGGGGTTTCCAGGTCTTCCGGGGTAATCAGGTACTGCTCGGGCAAGCGTGCCGCCGCGACAATCGGGCGGTTGGCCTCAGGGAATTCGTAGCTCGACAGTTCACGGGCGCTAACCCAGGCCAATGGCTGACCTTCGGCGCCGTGTGGCTCACCGGTAAACGCCGAGACTTCCCAGACATCCAGCAACACCTGCTTGTCCGGGTAATCGTGATGGACCTTGATCAACGGACGCGCCGTGTTGACCACAATGCCCAGCTCTTCCAGCAGCTCGCGGGCCAGGGCGGTCTCGACCGATTCATCGGCCTCGACCTTGCCACCGGGAAACTCCCACAAACCACCCTGGTGCTGGGTATCGGCACGTCGTGCGATCAGAATCTTGCCACTGTTATCACGGATAACGGCAGCGGCGACATGGACTCGTTTCACCGCTCGATTTCCTCCAATCCGGCCTTCTGCCAGGCCTTGAAGGCAGGCCATTGGTAGACGGTTTCAACGTAGGCTTCGTCAGCCGCAGACAGTTCCACCCGATAGGTGCGCAGGCGCACGGCGATCGGCGCAAAAAACGCATCGGCCAATGTAATGCGCCCAAACAGGTACGGGCCGGTTTCGGTCGCGGCGGCACGGCACTCGGCCCACAAAGCCGACATGCGTTCGACGTCTGCCTGAACATCGGCCGGAACCGGTGACAGCGCGGCGTCATGACTCAGGTCGAACGGCATGTTGCCGCGCATGGCGAAGAAACCACTGTGCATCTGCGCACAGGCCGAACGCGCCTGGGCACGGGCGGCAGTGTCTTTGGGCCACAGGTTCGCGTCGGGATACTGTTCAGCCAGGTATTCGGCAATCGCCAGGGAGTCGGCGATGGTGCCGTGTTCGGTCTTCAGCAGCGGGACTTTCGCGGTTGGCGAATGCTTGAGCAAACGCTCGCGTGTATCCGGCTGATTCAGCTTGATCAGTTCTTCGGTGTAAGCAGCGCCAGCCAGATCTAGGGCCAGGGCGCCGCGCAGGGACCAGGAAGAATGCAGTTTGTCGCCGATGATCAGGTGCAGGCTCATGTTCGGGACCTTTTGATGGGGAGACAGGCCAAAATCTTTAGCGTCTGGTCATCCGCCATCGCGGGCAAGCCCGCTCCCACAGTGATCGCGTTGAACACAGCATTTTGTATACGCCACTGAACTTGTGGGAGCGGGCTTGCCCGCGATGGGGTCGACACGGTCTTAAGTACGGTACTCGGCGTTGATTTTCACGTACTCGTGGGACAGGTCGGTGGTCCAGATGGTTTCGCTGCAATCACCGCGACCCAGCTCGATACGGATGGTGATTTCTTCTTGCTGCATCACCGCCGCGCCCTGCGCTTCGGTGTAAGTCGCCGCACGCGCACCACGGCTGGCAATGCACACGTCGCCGAGGAACACGTCGATCTTGCTCACGTCGAGGTTCGGCACACCGGCTCGGCCTACGGCGGCCAGGATGCGGCCCCAGTTCGGGTCGGAGGCGAACAGTGCAGTCTTGATCAACGGCGAGTGCGCCACGGTGTAACCGACGTCCAGGCATTCCTGATGATTACCGCCACCGTTGACTTCAACGGTCACGAACTTGGTGGCGCCTTCGCCGTCACGCACGATGGCCTGGGCCACGTCCATGCACACTTCGAACACCGCTTGCTTCAACTTGGCGAACAGCTCGCCTTCGGCGCGGGTGATTTCCGGCAATGCTGCCTGACCGGTAGCGATCAGCATGCAGCAGTCGTTGGTGGAGGTGTCACCGTCGATGGTGATGCGGTTGAACGACTTGTTGGCGCCGTCCAGCATCAGGTTTTGCAGCACGTCGCGGGCGACTTTGGCATCGGTGGCGATGTAGCCGAGCATGGTCGCCATGTTCGGACGAATCATGCCCGCACCTTTACTGATGCCGGTGACGGTGATGGTCACGCCGTCGTGCTGGAACTGGCGGCTGGCACCTTTTGGCAGGGTGTCAGTGGTCATGATGCCGGTGGCGGCCGCTTCCCAGTTGTTGACCGACAGATCGTCGAGGGCCGCTTGCAGCGCGCCTTCGATTTTCTCGACCGGCAATGGCTCGCCGATCACACCGGTGGAGTACGGCAGCACCTGGCTGGCGTCTACGCCGGTCAGTTCGGCCAGTTTGGCGCAGGTGCGTTCGGCAGCCGCCAGGCCTGGCTCGCCGGTACCGGCGTTGGCATTGCCGGTGTTGGTCAGCAGGTAACGCACCGGACCTTGCACGCGCTGCTTGGCGAGAATCACCGGCGCTGCGCAGAAAGCGTTCAGGGTGAATACGCCCGCCACTGTGGAGCCTTCGGCACAGCGCATGACCACGACATCCTTGCGCCCCGGGCGCTTGATACCGGCCGAGGCGATACCGAGTTCAAAACCGGCAACCGGGTGCAACGTTGGCAAAGGACCAAGACCAACAGCCATGAATGCGCTCCTAACTAGATGATTTCAGCACCGCTCGGCAGGAGCAGTGGTTTAAATGGCAAAACGCCGCGACGGCACAGGCCGGTCGCGGCGCGGGTATTTCAGCGTTTGTAACGGGTTTTACTGGATCTGCCCGTGGCAATGCTTGAACTTCTTGCCCGAACCGCAGTAGCACAGCTCGTTGCGGCCCAGCTTCTGCTCGTTGCGAACCGGTGCGGTGGCGAGGGCAACATCGACCTCTTCACCCAACACTTCCGGCTGCTCCAGGCCAGGAGCCTCTTCGTGCAGGAACTGCATGCGCGCCGCCAGTGCTTCGGCTTCCTGACGCAGGCGTGCTTCTTCTTCGGCCGGATCTTCGCGGCGAACCTGAACGTGCGACAGCACACGGATCGAATCGCGCTTGATCGAATCCAGCAGCTCGGAGAACAGCGTGAACGACTCGCGCTTGTATTCCTGCTTCGGGTTCTTCTGGGCATAGCCACGCAAGTGGATGCCGTGACGCAAGTGGTCCATGGTCGACAGGTGGTCTTTCCACAGATCGTCCAGTACGCGCAGAACGATTTGCTTCTCGAAGGTGCGCAGCGCTTCGGCGCCCGCCTGGTCTTCTTTCTCGTTGTAGGCGGCGATCAGTTCCTGCATCAGTTTTTCGCGCAGGGTTTCTTCGTACAGGTGATCGTCTTCGTCGAGCCATTGCTGGATCGGCAACGCTACACCGAAATCGCTCTGCAAGGTGGCTTCCAGACCGGCCACGTCCCACTGCTCAGGCAACGACTGCGGTGGAATGTGCGCACTGACGGTGGCGTCGAGCACGTCCTGACGGAAGTCAGCGATGGTCTCCCCGATGTTGTCGGCGGCCAGCAACGTGTTACGCATGTGATAGATCACTTTACGCTGTTCGTTGTTGACGTCGTCGAATTCAAGCAGTTGCTTACGAATGTCGAAGTTGCGGCCTTCAACCTTGCGCTGAGCCTTTTCGATGGCGTTGGTCACCATGCGGTGCTCGATCGCTTCGCCAGGCTGCATGCCCAGGGCTTTCATGAAGTTCTTCACCCGGTCAGAGGCAAAGATGCGCATCAGGCTGTCTTCCAGCGACAGGTAGAAACGGCTGGAACCGGCGTCGCCCTGACGACCGGCACGACCACGCAGCTGGTTGTCGATACGGCGCGATTCGTGACGCTCGGAGGCAATCACCTGCAAACCGCCCGACTCGAGCACTTGCTGGTGACGCTTCTGCCAGTCAGCCTTGATCTGGGCGATCTGCTCAGGCGTCGGGTTTTCCAGGGAAGCCACTTCCACTTCCCAGTTACCGCCCAACAGGATGTCGGTACCACGACCGGCCATGTTGGTGGCGATGGTCAGTGCGCCTGGGCGACCGGCCTGGGCGATGATCTCGGCTTCCTTTTCGTGGAACTTGGCGTTCAGAACCTTGTGTTCGATGCCTTCCTTCACGAGCAGGCTGGACATGTGCTCGGAGGTTTCGATGGTCGCGGTACCCACCAGAACCGGACGGCCGGCAGCCATGCTTTCCTTGATGTCGGCCACGATCGCGGCGTATTTCTCGTCGGCGGTCAGGAACACCAGGTCGTTGTAGTCCTTACGGGCCAACGGCTTGTTCGGTGGAATGACCATGACCTGCAGGCCATAGATCTGGTGGAACTCGAACGCTTCGGTGTCGGCCGTACCGGTCATGCCGGACAGTTTGTTGTACAGACGGAAGTAGTTCTGGAACGTGGTCGATGCCAGGGTCTGGCTCTCGGCCTGGATGTTCAGGTGTTCCTTGGCTTCGATGGCCTGGTGCAGGCCTTCGGACAAGCGACGGCCCGGCATGGTGCGACCGGTGTGTTCGTCGACCAGTACGACCTGACCGTCCTGCACGATGTATTCAACGTTGCGGTGGAACAGTTTGTGCGCACGCAGCCCGGCGTAAACGTGAGTCAGCAGGCTCAGGTTGTGTGCCGAGTACAGGCTCTCGCCTTCAGCCAGCAGGCCGATGCGGGTCAGCGTTTCTTCGACGAACTGGTGACCGGCTTCGTTGAGTTCGACCTGGCGGGTCTTCTCGTCAACGGTGTAGTGGCCGGCCTTGGTGACTTCGCCTTCTACTTCTTCGACGTGCAATTCCAGCTGCGGGATCAGTTTGTTGATCTCGATGTACAGCTTGGAGCTGTCCTCGGCCTGACCGGAAATGATCAGCGGGGTACGGGCTTCGTCGATGAGGATGGAGTCGACTTCGTCGATCACGGCAAAATTGAGTTCGCGCTGGAATTTTTCTTCCATGCTGAACGCCATGTTGTCGCGCAGGTAATCGAAACCGAATTCGTTGTTGGTGCCGTAGGTGATGTCGGCGGAATAGGCCGCGCGCTTCTCTTCCGGCGGCTGGAACGGCGTGACAACGCCGACCGTCAGGCCGAGGAATTCATACAGCGGACGCATCCAGTTGGCGTCACGACGGGCCAGGTAATCGTTCACCGTCACAACGTGCACGCCCTTGCCGGACAGTGCGTTGAGGTAAACGCCCAGTGTTGCCACCAGGGTCTTGCCTTCACCGGTCCGCATTTCGGCGATCTTGCCTTCATGCAAGGTCATGCCGCCGATCAGCTGAACATCGAAGTGGCGCATACCCATGACGCGCTTACCGGCTTCGCGGGCGACCGCAAAGGCTTCTGGCAGCAGCTTGTCGAGGGTTTCCCCTTTGGCGATGCGGGCCTTGAACTCGTCTGTCTTGGCACGCAATTGATCGTCCGAAAGGGCCACCATTTGCTCTTCGAAGGCATTGACGAGTTGCACCGTCTTGAGCATGCGTTTGACTTCACGCTCGTTCTTGCTTCCAAAAAGTTTCTTTAACAAAGGCGCAAACATATCGGCAGGATCTTCCACACTAAAGGGATGGAGGGCGGCCCCGTGAGTCGCCCGTGCAGCCCTTATGGCCGCATGCGAACGAGTATTCTACCCGGAAACGGTGTTGAGGAAAGTGGCGATATTCCACGATGCTGGCACTGCGCTTTGACGGGGCTCACTTAAAATAAGGGCGTTTTGCTCAACTTCAACCCGTTCAGGCAAGAAGTTAGTTGTTGATTTAATGGGTAAAGCATCCACAAAAGCAATGGGCGAGTGCATTCGGTGCTTTCTGCTACCATGGCGGCTCTGTTACTTCAGGTGTCTGATCATGGCATTTCGCCCTCTTACGGCCAGAGCACCCGCCGTTCTCCTTCGCGAAGCCAAGCCGCTCAAAGCCATTCTCGGCCACGCTCAACGCCTGGGTCATCTGCAACGCCTGCTGGAAAGCCAACTGCAACCCGCCGCTCGTGAGCATTGCCATGTGGCGTCCTGGCGCGAAGGCAGTTTGCTGCTGATTGTTACGGATGGCCATTGGGCCACTCGCCTGCGCTACCAGCAAAAACGCCTGCAACGGCAACTGCAGATGTTCGACGAATTCGCCAGCCTCACGCGCATTCTGTTCAAGGTTCAGCCGCCGACCGTTCAGCAAGGTGCGGCCGGGCATACCATGGATTTGTCGAATGACGCGGCAGCGACCATTCAGGCGACGGCCGACGGGATCAGTGATCCGAACCTGCGGGCGGCGCTGGAGCGATTGGCGGCGCACGCCAAGACCAAGAACTAGAAACAAGATCAAAAGATCAAAAGATCAAAAGATCGCAGCCTGCGGCAGCTCCTACGTGGAAATGCGATTCCCTGTAGGCGCTGCCGCAGGCTGCGATCTTTGCTTTTAACGACGCTTGTTGCCACCTAATAAAGAACCCATCAATCCGCGCACCAATTGTCGACCTATCTGATTCGCCGCCTGTTGCATCGCCGACTTCAGCGCCTTCCCTGCCGCTGTGCCGAGAAACTCTCCAGCCTGTTCGGTGAAACTCGGCTCTGCCGGTTTGCCAGGTGCGGCTTCGGGTTCTGGCGCCAAACCCTTGCGCCCCATCAGCACTTCATAAGCCGACTCGCGATCAATCGGTTTGTCGTAACGCCCCTTACACGGCGAACCGGCGATCAGCAGCGTTCGTTCGGCCTCGCTCAACGGTCCGATCCGCGACTGTGGCGGCGCCACCAGCACGCGCTGGACCATTTCCGGCGTGCCCTTTTCCTGCAACGTGCCGACCAGCGCCTCACCAATTCCCAACTCAGTCAGCACCGACAACGCGTCGAACGCCGGGTTGGGCCGGAAACCGTCGGCCACCGCCCGCAGGGATTTCTGCTCCTTGGCGGTGAACGCGCGCAAGCCGTGCTGGACGCGCAAGCCAAGCTGCGCCAGCACATCGTCCGGCAGGTCGCCCGGCGATTGGGTCACGAAGTACACGCCGACGCCTTTCGAGCGAATCAGCCGCACCACTTGTTCCAGGCGATCCTGCAACGCCTTGGGCGTGCCGGCGAACAACAAATGCGCTTCGTCAAAAAATAGCGCCAGCAGCGGTTTGTCCGAATCGCCGCGCTCCGGCAATTGTTCGAACAGCTCGGCCAGCAGCCACAACAGGAACGTCGCATAAACCTTCGGCGCTTCATGCACCAGCCGACTGGCGTCCAGTAAATGAATGCGCCCACGGCCATCGACCGTCGGCTGCAAAATGTCTTCAAGCTGCAACGCCGGCTCACCGAACAGTGCCTCGGCGCCCTGCTGTTCGAGCGTCGCCAGACGCCGCAATAGCGCCTGGCTGGAACCGGTGGTCATCAGCGCCGCATCATCACCGAGCAGTTCCGGGTGGTCCTTGAGGTGATTGAGCAGTGCCTTCAAGTCTTTGAGGTCCAGCAACAGCAAGCCTTCACGGTCCGCGACCTTGAACGCCGCGTAGAGCGCCGATTGCTGGCTGTCTGTCAGCTCCAACAGGCTGCCCAACAGCAACGGCCCCATTTCGCTCAAGGTTGTGCGTAATGGATGACCGGTCTGACCGTGAATGTCCCACAAGGTCACCGGATAAGCCTGAGGCTTGTGGTTAAGCCAGGACATCCCGGCGATTCGCTCGGCAATCTTGCCTTGAGGATTGCCGGCAGCCCCCAGACCACAAAGATCGCCCTTGATATCCGCGGCAAACACCGCGACACCGGCATCGCTGAAGGCTTCGGCCATGCGTTGCAAGGTGACGGTCTTGCCGGTACCGGTAGCGCCTGCGATCAAACCGTGACGGTTCGCCAGGCGCATGGCCTGAGCGATCGGCTGCCCGGCGAGATCAGCGCCGATAACGAGTTGCAATGAATCGTGCATTTTGCCACCTATGGTTAAGCTTTCATCAATCACGGCCGATAGGAAAAGCGAGTGTTGGTAATCCGCTAGGGCGAGGACGGAATTATCACCATGGGTTCAACCGCGCCCCGATGCATGCATTTATAAAAGCATGCCATGGGCATTAAGACCTTATCGGAACTCCAAGCCATGAATAAAAATTTGCGCTTTAGCCATAAGATCCTGCTCGCTGCCGCCCTTATCGTCACTCTCACCTTCGCCTCATTCACGTTGTACAACGACTATATGCAACGCGGTGCCATCCGCAAGGATCTGGATAACTACCTGCAAGAAATGGGTAGCGTGACTGCCAACAACATCCAGACTTGGCTGAACGGTCGTAGCCTGCTGATCGAAAACCTGACCCAAAACATCGCGCTGAACACGGATATGGGCAACATCACCCAACTGCTCGAGCAGAATGTGATGGCTACGGCCTTTGTGGCGGCATTTCTCGGTAGCAGCGAGGGCAATTTTATCATCCGCCCGGACGCCAACATGCCAGCGGACTTCGATCCCCGCATGCGCGATTGGTACAAGAGCGCCCAACGCACCAACGCCCCGGTACTGACCGAACCCTATGTCGATGTCGGCACCGGCAAACTGGTGGTTTCCATCGTCCAGAATGTGTTCGAAGAGGGTCTACACATCGGCGCAGTCGGTGGAGACCTGAGTCTGCAAATGATCACCGACACCCTCAACGAGCTGGACTTTGGGGGAATGGGTTATGCCTTCCTCGTCAGCGCCGATGGCAAGATTCTGGTGCACCCGGATACAACGCTGGCAATGAAATCGCTGGCCGAGGCTTACCCGAAGGAGACGCCGTTCATCAGCAGCGACTTCAGTGAAGTCAATGTCGATGGCAAAACCCACATCGTCACATTTACCCCGATCAAGGGGCTTTCTTCAGTCAATTGGTACATCGGGCTGTCGGTGGATAAAGACAAAGCCTTCTCGATGCTCAGTCAATTCCGTTATTCGGCGATCATTGCGACGGTCATCGCCGTGGCCATTATCATCGCCCTGCTGGGTGTGCTGATTCGCGTCCTCATCCAGCCGCTGCACATCATGACTCGTGCGATGGAAGGTATCGCCGACGGTGAGGGCGACCTGACCAAACGCCTGACCATCCAGAACCGTGACGAGTTCGGCATGCTCGGCACCGCGTTCAACCGTTTCGTAGAACGCATTCATGGGTCGATCCGTGAAGTGTCCTCGGCCACTGAACAGGTCAACGAAGTCGCCTTGCGTGTGGTAACGGCTTCCAACTCGTCGATACACAACTCAGACCAGCAAGCCTCGCGCACCAGCAGCGTGGCCGCCGCGATCAACCAGCTCGCCGCCGCCGCTCAGGAAATCGCCCGCAACGCCGCCCAAGCGTCGAACCAGGCCAGTGACGCCCGCAGCCTGGCCGAAGATGGCCAGCAAGTGGTGGATCGCAGCATTGTCGCGATGAATCAGCTGTCGAGCATGCTCAGCGCGTCGAGCCGCAACATCGAGTCGCTGAACAGCAAGACCGTGAACATCGGGCAGATTCTCGAAGTGATCACCAGCATTTCCCAGCAGACCAATTTGCTGGCGCTCAATGCCGCCATCGAAGCGGCGCGGGCCGGCGAAGCCGGACGCGGGTTTGCGGTGGTGGCCGATGAAGTGCGCAATCTCGCGCACCGCACCCAGGAGTCGGCGCAACAGGTGCAGACCATGATCGAGGAGCTGCAAGTCGGTGCCCGCGAATCGGTCAGCACCATGAGCGACAGCCAGCGCCACAGCCAGGACAGCGTCGACATCGCCAACCTGGCGGGCGAGCGCCTGTGCAGCGTGACCCAGCGCATCGGTGAAATCGACAGCATGAACCAGTCGGTGGCGACCGCTACCGAGGAACAGACGGCGGTGGTTAAGTCGATCAACGTCGACATCACCGAAATCAATACGCTGAACCAGGAAGGCGTGGAAAACCTGCAATCGACGTTGCGGGCGTGTTCGGATCTGGAGCAGCAGGCGTCGCGCCTTAAACAGTTGGTGGGTAGTTTCAGGATCTAAGGTGCTGCCACTGGCACAATCGCTAGCAGGCTAGCTCCCACAGGGGATTTGTGAACGCCACAGATCAAATGTGGGAGCCAGCCTGCTGGCGATGGCGATCTGACCAACACCACCAAACCTCCACTGATAGCGCACCCTCCAAACCCCAACCGAACATCTATTCTTCATTAAGGTCAACCAAGGAGAGCAACGGACCGGAGGAATGTTCATCGTGCATATCGCTGACATAACCATGTTCTACGCCCCTGCCAGCGGTGGCGTGCGCACTTATCTGGATGCCAAACATCATCGCCTGTGCACCAGGCCCGGTACTCGCCACAGTTTGCTGATCCCCGGGGCGGTTTTCAGTGAACAGAATGGCGTCTATACCGTTCCGGCTCCCGCCCTGCCCTTCGGCAAGGGCTATCGATTCCCGCTGCGTCTGGCCCCTTGGCGCAACGTCCTGCACGACCTGCAACCCGAACTGATCGAGGTCGGCGATCCTTACCTCACGGCGTGGGCAGCCCTGGACGCACGGCGGCAACTGGATGTGCCGGTGATCGGTTTTTATCACTCGGACCTGCCGCTGCTGGCGAGCAACCGCATGGGCAACTGGGTGACCACCAACGTCGAAGCCTATGTCAGCAAGCTCTATGGCAACTTCGACCGGGTTCTGGCGCCCAGCCAGGTCATGGCAGACAAGCTGACCGGCCTTGGGGTGAAGAACGTGTTCGTCCAGCCTTTGGGCGTCGACTTGCACACCTTCCATCCCGACGCCGGTGACCCGGGCCTGCGGGCCGAACTGGGTCTGGACGAAAACACCCACCTGCTGATTTTTGCCGGGCGTGGTTCCAAGGAAAAAAACCTGCCGGTACTGCTGCAGTGCATGAAACGCCTGGGGCGGCGTTATCACTTGCTGTTGGTCGGTTCGTCGATGCCCACTTCGGTGCCAGGTAATGTCACTGTGATCGATGAGTTCTGCCCCGCCACGCAAGTCGCACGCCTGATGGCCAGCGCCGACGCGTTGCTGCATGCCGGTGACCAGGAGACCTTCGGCCTGGTGATCCTCGAAGCCATGGCCAGCGGCATTCCGGTGGTGGCGGTGGCGGCTGGCGCCTTTCAGGAAATCGTCACTGAACAATGCGGCCTGCTGTGTGCACCGAACGATCCGCAAGCGATGGCCAACGCCGTTCGCGACCTGTTCGCGCAAGGCAGCGCGGCTCTCGGCCGGCAGGCGCGACGGCATGCCGAGCAGCACTACGCCTGGGATACGGTGGTCAACAGCTTGCTCGGCCACTATCACGCCGTACTCGGCAGCCAATGGCCGCGAGTGGCCAATGGCTGAGCCCATGAGCACGCCCAGCCTGTTACTGGTGCTGCACGATGTCGCACCGCAAACCTGGGCCGATTACCAGCCTTTTGTCGAAGCCGTGGATGCGCTTGGCAACGTCCCCATCACTTGGCTAGTGGTGCCGGACTTCCACAAACGCAACCACTTGGAAGCCCATCCGGATTTTCGCCAACAGCTTTGCCAGCGACTCGAGCGTGGCGATGAACTGGCATTGCACGGCTTTTTTCATTGCGATGACGGATCGCCGGCGAATAATCCGCGGGACTGGTTCATGCGCCGGATCTACACCCACGAAGGGGAGTTTTACAGCCTGTCCCGGGAGGCTGCCCTCGCCCGTCTGCACGAAGGTATTGCCATGTTTGAGCGTTACCACTGGCCGCTGCATGGCTTTGTCGCACCAGCCTGGTTGATGAGTGAAGGCACACGACAGGCGTTACGCCAATTGCCCTTGAGCTACACCAGCGACCCACAACACCTTTACCGGCTACCGGACTTCAGCGCAGTCGACGCGCCCGGGCTGGTCTGGAGTGCGCGCAGCGCTTGGCGTCGCGGTGTATCCAGATTCGTCAGCGATCAGCGCGAACAACGCTGGCGCCAGGCACCTGTGATTCGGTTGGGCCTGCACCCGGTGGACATGCGCCATGAGTTCTCGCGGACCTACTGGCTGCAAACACTCAAGCGCTTGCTTGAACACGGGCGAACGCCGATGACCAAGGCAGCATGGCTGGCCCTGCTACGTCAGGACGCGGAGCGCGCCGCATGAGTCGCGGGATCTTGTTGGCGATCGGCCTGCTCGCGGCGGTGCTGATTCCCTGGTTGTTGGGCGGCAGCGAAACCTGGTCGCGATTGAGCGGTTTTCCGCTGAGTGCATTGTTGGTCATGCTCGGCATGATCATGTTGTGCTGGCTGTTGAATACCCTGCGTTTGCGCCTGTTACTGGGGGATCAGCGCCACAAGGTCAGCCCCGTGAAAAGCCTCGGCGTGGTCATGGCCGCCGAATTTGCCTACTGCGCCACGCCCGGCGGCAGCGGCGGGCCGCTGACCATCATGGCCCTGCTCGGGCGCAACGGCGTGCGTCCGGCCAGAAGCAGCGCCGTGTTCGCCATGGACCAGTTGAGTGATTTGTTGTTTTTTCTCTGTGCGCTGATCGGGATTCTGATTTATGCGCTGTTTCAGCACCTGAGCCAGCGCATGGAGTGGTTGTTGATCGTCAGTGCTGTCTCGATGTTTGGCGGTTTGATCAGTTGCGTGCTGGTGGCTCGGTATCACCGCCTGCTGATACGTCTGAGCGGCCGAATGCTGGCCCGTCTCAATGTCCAGACCACTACCCGGATGCGCTGGGCGCGAAAACTCCTGCATTTTCTGGCGGCGTTTACCGACACGCTGAAGCTGCCCTTTCAGACGTTGATCACAGTGTTTGGTTTGACCTGCCTGCATTGGATCTTGCGCTACAGCGTGTTGTATTTAGCGCTGCGCGGACTGGGCGCTGACTTGCAATGGGCCTGGAGTTTCCTGATCCAGATGCTCTCGCTGAGTGCGGGGCAATTCAGTCTGTTACCGGGCGGGGCCGGAGCGGCAGAGCTGACGTCAGCGGCGCTGTTGGCGCCCATGGTGGGGAAATCCACGGCGGCGGCCGCGATTCTGATCTGGCGGGCAGTGACTTATTACTTTTACTTGCTGGTCGGCGGGCCGGTGTTTTTGCTGATGCTTGGACGACCGCTGCTCAAGAAGCTGATGAAATTGAAACAGGCATAAAAAGATCGCAGCCTTCGGCATCTCCCACAGTTTCAAATTCCATGCAGGAGCTGCCGAAGGCTGCGATCTTTTCAAGGCTCATTGGATTTTTCGGGTTCTTGCTGTAACTGTTCCCATAACTCGGCTGCTCCGGGGAACTCCGTGCCATCCTCCGGGCTCATGTCATCCGGGTCGTAGCGGCTCAAACAGCCCTCCCCCAACGTGGCGGGTGCCTTGGAAGTGGCTTTGTCCAGTGGATCGGCCATGGTCATGTCCTCTGTGCAGAAACGGCGAAGGGCCTGAAGCGATTGAACGCCCAGGCCCTTCGAATTTCAACCGTGTCGTGCGCTGATCAGAACACGACAGTCTTGTTGCCGTGCACCAGCACCCGGTCTTCCAAGTGATAACGCAGACCGCGCGCCAGCACCATTTTCTCGACGTCACGGCCGAAACGCACCATGTCTTCAATGCTGTCGCTGTGGCTGACACGCACCACGTCCTGCTCGATGATCGGGCCGGCGTCCAGCTCTTCGGTCACGTAGTGGCAGGTCGCGCCGATCAGTTTCACACCGCGCATCGAAGCCTGGTGATACGGCTTGGCACCGACGAACGACGGCAGGAAGCTGTGGTGAATGTTGATGACTTTGTGTGCATATTCGTTGCACAACTGCGGCGGCAGGATCTGCATGTAGCGGGCAAGGACCACGACTTCGGCATCGTGCTGTTTGACCAGGCGCGACACTTCGGCGAAGGCCGGCTCCTTGTCCTGTGGATTAACCGGCACGTGGTAGTAAGGAATGCCGTGCCATTCAACCATGCTGCGCAAGTCATCGTGGTTGGAGATCACACACGCGATTTCACAGTCCAGCTCATCGCTGTGCCAGCGATGGAGCAAGTCGGCGAGGCAGTGTGATTCGCGGCTGGCCATCAAGACCACGCGCTTCTTCTGCTCGGTATCGGTGATGCGCCAGTCCATCGAGAACTCTTCGGCAATCGGCGCAAACGCTTCGCGCAAGGCTTCGATACCGAAAGGCAGCGAGTCGGCACGAATCTCGTGACGCATGAAGAACCAGCCACTGAGATTGTCAGAGTGGTGGCTCGCTTCAGTGATCCAGCCGTTATGTGACGCCAGAAAGTTACTGACTTTAGCAACGATGCCGACGCGGTCGGGGCAAGAAATCACCAGCCGAAAAGTGCGCATGGGGGGAAAACTCCAGAACTTCGCAAAGGCGGCCATTCTAGCGATTGCGCAGCAAAACTGCAGTATTGATGATGGGCTGCGCTGCCAGGAGGTTGGCGACGCGGTTGCGGCTCAGGCATCCGACCCGCGCTTCAGCAGTGTAGTTAGCCGTCTACAAGCACTCGTTTGTAAATATCTGTAGCGAATGCTTCAAACTATTTAACTGCATCAAAAATGTGTAGCGGATTCCCGGCAATTTAATTAAATAAACCCGCTTTAATGTTTACTTGATGAAACACCCTGACTATTATTGCCGCACTGTCCCCCTGCCATCCTGCGACACACATAAGGTAGTAATCATGTCCTTGATCAACGAATATCGCGCCACCGAAGAAGCTATCAAAGAGCTGCAAGCCCGTTTGAAGAACCTGTCCCAAGACGACAAACTGCAAACCGAGCTGGAATTCGAAGGCAAACTGCGCACCCTGATGGGCGAATACTCCAAGTCCCTGCGTGACATCATTGCTTTGCTGGACCCAGAATCCAAAACCAAGGCTCCACGCGGCGGCGCAGTAAAAACTACCGGCACCAAGCGTGCTCGCAAAGTTAAACAATACAAAAACCCGCACAACGGCGAAGTCATCGAAACCAAAGGTGGCAACCACAAGACTCTGAAAGAGTGGAAAGCCAAGTGGGGCGGTGACGTGGTTGAAGGCTGGGCTACCCTGCTGGGCTAAGCCGCCAGGTCTGTCACAGTTAATTCTGCGACAAAAAATAACGCCAGCTTATCGCTGGCGTTTTTTTTATGCCCGGAGTTCAGGGCCGGGTATTTTCGATTTCAAAGATTCAAACGTTTGCGCAACCCCTCAACATGTTGCTGCCATTCACTGAGTACCTGTTGCTGAAACGCTGTCGCAGTAACAGCCCATTGGGCTGCGGCCTCTAGGAAACTATCCAGGGTATTGGGTGCGCCCCACTCAGGGTCTGACAAGCGCTTCTGACAGAATATTCGCCAGCGCTCTTGCTCTTCAAAACTCAGCGTTTCGGGAAAGTTGCGGGCGCGATATCGAAACAATAATTCGGGCAAACGTTCATCATCGAAAGGCCATTGCTCTTGTGCTAATTGAACGGGGTCGACGCTGCGTACTTGTTCACATAGACGCCGATCACGGTCACCGATAAAACCATCGTATAACTGTTGTTCAGGGTCGTGGCTGACAGCAAAATCCTCGCGGGCATAAATGGCCGCAACTTTATCCAGCCAGACTTGCTGCGCGTCACTTAGCCGCAGTGCACGCTGCTGATACAGCGACATATCCAGCCCGAGACGTTGCTGATCTTCAGGACGAAGTACCGACAGCGGTGCCACAACGGGGCATTTATTGATATGAATGAGCTTGAGCGGCACCGGCAACTCACCCTCGGCCAAATCCTCGCGACGGGTATACAAGCGCTGGCGCAGGGCATCGGCATCCAGATCGAGCAAGCCCTGCGGGTCGAGATGCAGGTCGCAGACAATCAGCGCATTCTTGTTGCGCGGATGCCAGGCCAACGGCATCACCACCCCCACAAAGTTGCGCGCCGCTGAAAAACGCCCGGAAATGTGCACCATCGGCTGCAACAGTCGAATCTGGTCCAGCACCTTTTGTTTGCTGCGCAACTTGAACAGCCACTCATAAAGTTTCGGCTGTTTTTCTCGGATCAACCGCGCCAGGGCAATGGTCGCGCGCACGTCCGACAGTGCTTCGTGGGCATTGCCGTGGTCGATGCCATTGGCGGCGGTCAGGCGTTCAAGCTTGAGTGTCACCCGCCCCTCGTCATCCGTCGGCCACACGATGCCGTCGGGGCGCAAGGCATACGCGGCACGCACCACGTCAATCAGGTCCCAACGGCTGTTGCCGCCCTGCCACTCCCGCGCATACGGGTCGAAAAAGTTGCGGTACAGGCTATAGCGGGTCATCTCGTCGTCGAAACGCAAGGTGTTGTACCCCGCGCCACACGTCCCCGGCGCCGCCAACTGGGCATGCACACGGGTCATGAAGTCGGCTTCGCTCAACCCTTGCGCAGCCAGATTGCCAGGGGTGATACCGGTGATCGCACAGGCGGCCGGGTGAGGCAAGATGTCGTCGCTGGGCTGGCAATAGAGGTTGACCGGCTCGTCTATTTCATTGAGATCGAAGTCAGTACGCAGCCCCGCCATTTGCAGGGGGCGGTCGCAACGGGGGTTGATGCCCGTCGTTTCATAGTCGTACCAGAAGATGGAGGTCACAGGCGTTTCCTGAACTGAAGATCGACGAAGTCTAGGCGCTCACGTCGTGTTGCGGCCAGCAATCTTGTGATTCAAACACCTCTGGTTACGCAAACCACCCTACATAGTTATGTCGTATTCCCCGGTGAGGCTGCTAGCATCGGGGAACGAGACAATCCCGATCAGGCCACATCATCAGGTTGCCCATGCTCGAGACCACAGCACTGCCAAGGAAAGCGACGCTGTCCCCGCCACTGGATACGCGGTATCAAGTTGAAACGCCTGAAGGCATCGACTTGCCGCTGCGGCCCGCCGGGCTGATGGTGCGTGCGCTGGCGTTCTCCGTCGACCTGGCCCTGCGCGGCCTGATCCTCGGCCTGCTGTTTATGGTGCTGGCGATGCTCGGGAAACTCGGCGCCGGCCTGGGCTCGCTGCTGATCTTCGGCGTGAGCTGGTGGTACATGGTTTTGTTCGAAGTGCTCAACCAGGGCCGCTCGCCGGGCAAGCAATGGATGGGCCTGCGAGTGGTGCAGGACGACGGCACACCGATCGGCTGGTCGGCCTCGCTGTTGCGCAACCTGCTGCGTTTTGTCGATCTGTTGCCGTTCGGCTATTTCCTCGGGGCCATCAGTTGCTTGCAGCACCCCGGCTTCAAACGCCTCGGCGATATCGCAGCCGGCACGCTGGTGATCTACCGCGAACAACCGCTCACCCGTCCACAATTGCCGCCCGCCCAGCCACGTCGTCCGGCTTTTACCCTGAGCCTGAGCGAACAACGCGCCATCCTCGGGTTCGCCGAACGCCAGGCCGAACTCTCCCCGGCCAGGGTCAATGAACTTGCCTCGATCCTCGCGCAACCGTTGCAGGTTCCAGCGCCACACGCCGTGGCCGAACTCAACGGCATCGCTCGCGGCTTGTTGGGCCCGGCATGAAGCAAAGCCTTTTCGAACATCGGCACATGGCCGAATGGGAACAGTTTTCCCTCACGCTGCAACGACTGGAGCGGGACAGGAGGGCCGATGGGGTCGGCAATTTCCCCGCCGATTACCGTCGCCTTTGCCAACATTTGGCGCTGGCTCGAGAGCGCGGCTACAGCAGCTTTCTGGTCGACTCGTTACAGCAACTGGTGCTGCGTGGTCATCAACAACTGTACCGCCACCGCAGTCGGCTTGGCGCCAACGTACTGGCCTTCATCCTTGCCGGGTTCCCTCGGCTGGTTCGCGAACAATGGCGGTTTGTGCTTGCTGCCAGCCTGATGTTTTTCGGCAGCCTGATCGGCATAGCGCTGCTGGTGTACCTGTTCCCGGACCTGATTTACAACCTGATCCCCGCCGAGCAAGTCAGCGAAATGCAAAGCATGTATGACCCCAACGCCGGCCACCTGGGCCGCTCGGCGGAACGCGCGGCTAGTGAAGACTGGGTGATGTTCGGCTACTACATCATGCACAACATCGGCATCGCCTTTCAGACCTTTGCCAGCGGCTTGCTGTTTGGCCTGGGCAGCGCGTTTTTCCTGTTGTTCAACGGTTTGATGATTGGCGCGGTGGCCGGTCACCTGACACACATCGGCTACGGCCAAACGTTCTGGTCGTTCGTGATTGGCCACGGGGCCTTCGAATTGACCGCCATCGCCCTGGCCGGAGCCGCCGGCCTGCAACTGGGCTGGGCATTGATTGCACCGGGTCGCCTGCCCCGCGCGGAAGCTTTGCGCCTGGCGGCGCGCAAGAGCGTGCTGCTGATTTGCGGGGTGATGTTGTTCCTGCTGATTGCGGCATTCATCGAGGCTTATTGGTCGTCGATGACCTCACCGACACCCATGACCAAATACCTGGTGGGCGTGGCGCTCTGGTTGTCGGTCGCGGTTTACCTGCTGTTTGCCGGACGGTTGCGTCATGCGCCTGAGTGACGCCAGTGTGGTGATCCGACCGCGCCCCACCTGGGAAGCCATGGACCTCGGCGTGCTGTTGAGCCAGCGCCATCGACGCTTGCTGATGACGAGTTGGGCGATCATCACCTTGCCGGTTTTTGCCTTGCTGAGCGGGCTGCTGTGGGAGTCGCCGTCCCTTGCGGTGTTCATCTTCTGGTGGCTGAAACCGGCCTTCGAGCGCCTGCCGCTGTATATCCTGTCCAAAGCCATGTTTGGCGAAACGCCCACGCTCAAACAAGCCCTTTGCCAATGGCCACGACTGCTCAGGCCGCAATTGTTGGCCAGCCTGACCTGGCGACGTTTTGGCATGAGCCGCAGCTTTTTGATGCCGGTGATGCAGCTTGAAGGCCTGAGCGGTGAGGCGCGCCAACAACGGATGCAGGTGCTGTTGCAGCGCGATGCCGGCGCGGCGCGATGGCTGACGGTGATTGGCGTGCACCTGGAAACCGCGCTGTGGATCGGTTTGATGGTGCTGTTCTACCTGCTGTTGCCGCAACAGGTCGCGCTCGACTGGAGCTGGCAATCGCTGATCACCGCGGCTACGCAGGACTGGCGCTGGCTGGAGCATCTGACCAATGCTTTCTATGCCCTGGTGCTGGTGCTGTGGGAACCGATTTATGTCGCCTGCGGCTTCAGCCTCTACCTGAACCGCCGCACCGTACTGGAAGCCTGGGATATCGAACTGGTGTTCCGCCGTTTGCGCCAGCGCTTGAATGGCACTGCCATTGCGCTCTTGATGGCAGCGATCCTGTTGACGCCGGTTGGCCACGACGCCTGGGCTGACGAAGCGGTCGCAAGCCCCGACAGTCCGCGATTACTGGAACAACCCCTGAACAGTCAGGCCTCCCGGGACAGCATCAAGGCGATCCTTGATCAACCACCGTTCAAGAACAAGGAAACGGTGATCCGCTATCGGTTTGGCGAAGACCAGGACAGTGCTGAAAACCCAAGCGACGACAAAACGCCAGCGTGGCTGAAGGCACTGTTCGGGCTGTTTGACAGTCAGCGTTTTGCTGCCCTGGCGACGCTGATCGAAACCTTGTTGTGGGGTGTGATGATCGCTGCCGTCGGTTTATTGATCTGGCATTACCGCAACGGGTTGCAGGCGTTGGTCAGCCGCCGCTCGGTTCGTGGCAAGAAAACCCTGCGACCTATGCCGCCACAGGCTTTCGGTCTGGACCTGAGCCGCGAGACCTTGCCCGCCGACATCGCCGCCAGCGCCGAAAATCTCTGGCTGAGCCATCCTCGGGAAGCGCTGGGTTTGCTCTATCGCGCCCTGCTCAGCCACTTGTTGCACGACTTTGGCATCGCACTCAAAGCCGCCGACACCGAAGGCCAGGTGCTGGAGCGGGTCGAGCGACTTCAACAACCGGCACTGCTGGCCTTCAGCAGAAAACTGACCGGGCATTGGCAGAACATGGCCTACGGGCATCGCCTGCCCGCCGCGCATTTACAGCGTGAGTTGTGTGACGGCTGGCGTGAACTGTTCGGCCCCGGAGCAGCGCATTGAACCGGCGCCAAGGGCTGTTGTTGATCGGCGTATTCATGGCCGTGTTGCTAGTGGCGCTGAGCGTGTATCTGTATTTCATGGCCACGCCCTATCCGGAAGACATCGATCACGGCCCTTCCCCCGAGGCGCAGGCCAACCCGTACCTGGCCGCCGAGCATTACCTGCGAGAACAGGGTCTGATTGTCAGCCACGCTAATAGCCTGGATGTTCTGCCGAGCCTGGAGCCGCATCAGCACAGCCTGTTGTTGCTCGGCGACCGCTACAACATGAGCCCACGGCAAATTGATCAATTGATGAACTGGACCCGCGCCGGAGGACGCCTGTTGTTCGTCGCCCAATCGCTCTGGGATGAAAAGGCCGGGCAAAGCAACGACCTGTTGCTCGACCGGGTTCAACTGCACCAGTCCCTGAGCAAAGACCTCAAGGATCCGCCGCCAGCCGATGGCGACAAAGATCCCTACCCGCAGCTGACCAAGCTGTACCTGGAAAACGAAGACGCCCCGGCCTACGCCACCTTCGACACGGCCTTCCATCTCGAAGACCCGAAGAATCTCGCCCAGGCCTGGGCCAACAGCGCCAAGGCCACGCACATGATGCAGCTCACCCACGGGCTCGGGTCGATCATTGTGGTGACCGATGCCGACCTGTGGAAAACCCCGGCCATCGATCAATACGACAACGCCTGGCTGCTGTGGTACCTGACGGCGGATACCGGCGTGACCTTGTTGTTCAACACCGACCACGACAGCCTGTGGACATTGTTGCTGCGCTACTTCCCCCAGGCGCTGGTTGCGTTGCTGGCGCTGATTGGCCTGGGGCTTTGGCACGCGGGTGTGCGCCATGGGCCAATGCAGGAGCCGGCACCGAAGGCGCGCCGACAATTGCTGGAGCACCTGCGCGCCAGCGCCGATTTCATGTTGCGCCGAAACGGACAACAGAGCCTGCTGCTAGCGCTGCAACAAGACATTCTGCGGCGCATCCGTCGTCGTCATCCGGGCTATGACCAACTCGCCGTTGCCGAACAATGGCTGGTGCTTTCGCGCCTGACCGGCCAGCCCACACGCGCTATCAGCCAAGCCATGAGCCCACGGCCGAAGCAGCGACTTTCCAGCGCTGAATTCAGCCGCCAGGTGGCCCACCTGCAAACCTTGAGGAATGCGTTATGAGTGAACCGATCGAGCCCGATGCCCCCAGCCATGCTGCTCAACAACGACAACGCGGCAGCCAATTGGCTCAGGCAATCCGCGTCGAATTGCAAAAAGCCGTGATCGGCCAGAACAGCGTTATTGATGATGTGCTGACGGCGTTGATTGCCGGAGGCCACGTGCTGCTCGAGGGCGTGCCGGGGCTGGGCAAGACTTTGCTGGTGCGGGCGCTGGCACGGTGCTTCGGTGGTGAATTTGCGCGTATCCAGTTCACACCGGACCTGATGCCCAGCGATGTCACCGGGCATGCGGTGTACGACCTTCAGACCGAGCAATTCAAACTGCGCAAAGGTCCGCTGTTCACCAACCTGTTGCTGGCCGACGAGATCAATCGCGCCCCGGCAAAAACCCAGGCGGCGTTGCTTGAAGCCATGCAGGAGCGACAGGTCACGCTTGAAGGCCGCGCCCTGCCGATCGCGCAGCCGTTCATGGTGCTTGCCACGCAAAACCCTATCGAACAGGAAGGCACTTATCCACTGCCGGAAGCCGAGCTTGATCGCTTCATGCTCAAGGTGCGCATGGACTACCCCGATGCCGAGCAGGAATTGAACATGGTGCGCCAGGTCAGTCGATCGACCCGCGCCGACATGCTCGACGTGCAACCGCTGCGCACTGTGCTGCAAGCGAAAGATGTGCTGGCTTTGCAACGCATCGCCAGCGACTTGCCGCTGGATGATCAGGTGCTCGACTACGCCGTCCGCCTGGCCCGCTCAACCCGCAGCTGGCCGGGCCTGACCCTCGGCGCCGGACCTCGGGCCTCCATTGCGCTGGTGCGTTGCGCCAGGGCGCGGGCGTTGTTGCGCGGCGGCGAATTCGTGATTCCGGATGACATTAAAGGCTGTGCCCTGGGGGTGCTGCGTCATCGCGTGCGCATAGCGCCGGAACTGGATATCGAAGGGCTTGAGGTCGATCAAGTGCTGCGACAATTGCTCGACCAAGTGCCGGCGCCGCGCCTGTGAAACCCACTCGCCTGCTGTTGCTCTGGCTGGGTGTGCTGCTGGCCATTGGCATCGTGCTGGGCGCGTTGCAGGCGCTGGATGTCGCGTTGCCGGCCTTTGTGCCGCGAGTCAACTGGGGTTTGCTGCTGGCGCTACTGGCACTGGCAGTGCTCGACGCCATCCGCCTCAAGCAATTGCCCTCGCCACGGGTCAACCGAGAGATGCCCGGCAGCCTGGCACTGGGTCGCTGGAGCGACGTGCGGTTAACGGTCGAACACGACTTCGCACACCCCCTGCACATACACCTGTTCGACCATGTGCCAACAGGCCTGAGCTTCGAAAACCTGCCACTGGCCGTGGAACTGCAACCCGGTCAGCACAGCGTTGTAACCTATCGCCTGCGCCCATTGAAACGCGGTCACTTCAGTTTCGAGCACTGCGAAATCAACTTGCCGGGGCCGTTGGGCCTGTGGACCGACAAGCGCGTGCTGAGCCTGACCGATCACAGCCGTGTCTATCCTGATTTCGCTCGCCTCTACGGCGGTCAACTATTGGCTGTGGATAACTGGCTCAGCCAACTTGGCGTGCGCCAGCGACAACGCCGAGGGCTGGGCCTTGAATTTCATCAATTGCGCGAATTTCGTGAGGGCGACAGCCTTCGGCAGATCGACTGGAAAGCCACTGCTCGGCAACGCACACCGATTGCCCGGGAATATCAGGACGAGCGCGACCAACAGATTATTTTCATGCTCGACTGCGGTCGCCGCATGCGCAGTCAGGATGATGAGCTGTCGCACTTCGATCACGCACTCAATGCCTGTCTGCTTTTGAGTTACGTCGCACTGCGCCAGGGCGATGCGGTGGGTTTCAGCACGTTTGCCAGCGACACGCCACGCTACCTCGCGCCCGTTAAAGGCACCGGCCAACTCAACACGTTACTCAACACCGTTTACGACCTGAACAGCAGCCAACGCAGCGCCGACTATCAAGCCGCCGCCACGCAACTGCTGGCACGGCAAAAACGCCGGGCATTGGTGGTGCTGGTGACCAACCTGCGCGATGAAGATGATGAGGAACTGTTCACAGCCGTCAAACGCCTGGGCCAACAGCATCGGGTGCTGGTGGCCAGCCTGCGCGAAAACATACTCGACAATCTGCGGGAAACACCCGTGCAGACTTTGCCTGAAGCTCTGGCCTACTGCGCAACGGTGGATTACTTGAATGCACGGGCCGAACGTCATGAGCGGTTAAGCGCTCATGGCGTGCCGGTGCTGGATACGCTACCAGGAGAACTGGGCACGCAAATGGTGACGCAGTATTTGAGCTGGAAGCGAAGCGGCAGCGTTTAAAGTCAAAACATCGCAGCCTTCGGCAGCTCCTACGGGTGCAAACACTTCAAATGCAGGAGCTGCCGAAGGCGGCGATCTTTTGATTGTCAGGCCGAAGCCGGCAGCGGCAGAAAACTGAAATACTGCTTCAACGCCTCCACCAGTTGCCCATACTCCGGCGGCGCCCGCTGCAGGCTGAAACCGGCGTCGTAGTGGTGAGGGGTGGCGTCTTCGTGGCACCACAGGCAACACGCCCGCAGGTCTATCACCTGTTGGCAGCCTTCGCCGACGGGAATTTTCAGGCGCAAATCGAAGTCCGCACCGATCATCATCGGCAGCTGACTGATGAGCATCAGCCCGTCTTCGGAGACGTTGCCCAGATAGCCGATGGGCTTGTCCGTGATGCTGTTGAACACTTTCAGAAAATACGGCAGTTGATGCCGCTCGATCCGGCGGTCAGTGAACATGCTGAATTCGCTACGCAAGGCCCTTAAGCAAGGCCGCACTAATGCTTCGGAACGGACCTGCCCGCTGTTGCTGAAAAGGCAAAGCGGCCCGCTCTCCCCGATCCCGGTGCGACAGTCTGTGAACCGCTGTCGCTTACTCCTGCCGATCACAGGTGTTACCACGGTTTAGAGACAACGCTCTAATACCGGTCTATTGGACTATAGCTCACTACCGCCGGTCGGCCAGCTATTGGATGACCACCAGCATCAGAACTGTGTTGGACGAACCACTGCCGCACTGCGGGTCGGGTAATGGCCCAGGCTCTGCAAGGTTTCCAGGCGGGCGCGGGCGCGGTAGGCGTATTCGCTTTGCGGATACGAGGCGATGATGAATTGGTAAGTCTGGGCCGCGTCGATGAACATTTTCTGCCGTTCCAGACACTGGCCGCGCATCATCGACACTTCCGGCCACACGTAAGGCCGGGCCCGGCTGGCGCGCTCGACCTTGGACAGTTCCAGCATGACCTGCTCGCAGTTGCCCCGATCATAGGCGCTGTAGGCAAGGTTCAAATGATGGTTCATTGAAAATCGGGTGCAGCCCGTGACACTGAGGGCACTGATGGCAAGGGCGGCAATGAGCACGAATCGCATGGGGGATCTCCTGTCTTGAACGCTGTATCGACCCGTGAGCGGAAATCTTCAGGCTGCTGGCGCAAAGTTGTAGTGTTCAATAAAGAAAGCATTAAGTAGTGCAAACGAACAATGACTACAACTTCGGACCATAGTAGCCTCACTCAGCGCTTGAACTCAGGAGTCTTTGCATGTCCGTCCGTCGTACCAAAATCGTCGCTACCCTAGGCCCGGCCAGTAACTCGCCGGAAGTTCTCGAACAGCTGATTCTGGCTGGCCTGGACGTCGCCCGCCTGAACTTCTCCCACGGCACCCCCGACGAGCACAAGGCTCGCGCGAAGCTGGTGCGTGACCTGGCTGCCAAGCACGGTCGCTTCGTCGCCCTGCTGGGTGACCTGCAAGGCCCGAAAATCCGTATCGCCAAATTCGCCAACAAGAAGATCGAGCTGAAGATCGGTGACCAGTTCACCTTCTCCACCAGCCATCCTCTGACCGAAGGCAACCAGCAAGTGGTCGGCATCGACTACCCGGATCTGGTCAAGGACTGCGGCGTGGGCGACGAGCTGCTGCTCGACGACGGTCGCGTGGTGATGCGCGTCGATACCGCCACCGCCACCGAACTGAACTGCACCGTGACCATCGGCGGCCCGCTGTCCGACCATAAAGGCATCAACCGTCGCGGTGGCGGCCTGACCGCTCCGGCCCTGACTGAAAAAGACAAGGCTGACATCAAGCTCGCTGCGGAAATGGAAGTCGACTACCTCGCCGTGTCCTTCCCGCGTGACGCCGCCGACATGGAATACGCCCGTCAACTGCGCGACGAAGCCGGCGGCACTGCCTGGCTGGTGGCGAAGATCGAACGCGCCGAAGCCGTGGCCGACGACGAAACCCTCGACGGCCTGATCAAGGCCTCCGACGCCGTCATGGTGGCCCGTGGTGACCTGGGCGTGGAAATCGGCGACGCCGAACTGGTGGGCATCCAGAAGAAAATCATTCTGCACGCACGTCGCCACAACAAGGCTGTGATCGTCGCGACCCAGATGATGGAGTCGATGATCCAGAACCCGATGCCGACCCGTGCCGAAGTGTCCGACGTGGCCAACGCCGTGCTCGACTACACTGACGCCGTGATGCTTTCGGCCGAAAGTGCTGCCGGTCTGTATCCACTGGAAGCCGTGCAGGCGATGGCGCGCATCTGCGTCGGCGCTGAAAAACACCCGACCAGCAAGACTTCCAGCCACCGTATTGGCAAGGAATTCACCCGCTGCGACGAAAGCATTGCGCTGGCGACCATGTACACCGCCAACCACTTCCCGGGCGTGAAGGCGATCATCGCATTGACCGAAAGCGGCTACACCCCGCTGATCATGTCGCGCATCCGTTCCTCGGTGCCGATCTATGCGTTCACCCCGCATCGTGAAGCCCAGGCTCGCGCGGCCATGTTCCGTGGCGTGTACACCATCCCGTTCGACCCGGCTTCGCTGGCGCCGAACGAAGTCAGCCAGAAGGCGATCGACGAACTGGTCAAGCGCGGCGTCGTTGAGAAAGGTGACTGGGTCATCTTGACCAAGGGCGACAGCTACCACACCACCGGCGGCACCAACGGCATGAAGATCCTGCACGTTGGCGACCCGATGGTCTGAGTGACCGAGCGCTGAAAAACAAAAGCCCCGTCATGTGAATGGCGGGGCTTTTTTGCATATGAAAACACGAAGAAACAGACAAATACCTGTCAAGTTTGACAGTAGACAGCTCACTCCACTCCTTACTTAATACAGCTGAACTTTGGCAAAACATCATGACGCTCAGACTTTGCTCTGCAAGCGCTTGAGCCACTCGCCGAAATCAGTGATTAAGGAATGGCAGAAATGAATACTCGCCCCAAGCAGACCCCTGGTGATTTTGATCCAAGTTTTGGACCGAGGCAAAATGGCCAGCTGCGTTTGGAATACAGCGACTACATGACGACCACCGGCCGATTGGTTTCCGAGGCTCCAAACGGAAAAATATACATCGGTGGAACCAGTTGGGCGTCTGAAGATCCTTTACCTGCGCATCTCAGTCTGACTCGAGTTTTGAGCGATGGCACACTCGATGCCGAGTTTGGTATTGCCGGTACTGCTCACATCAAACTCAAAGTGCCAGGCATCGAATCCTTCGGTACGACACCTATTCAGATGTTCTACATAACCCATGAAGGAGAGGACAAACTCCTCCTCTCCGTAGGGAGCTACACCATGGGAGTAGGCGCGCCCACGGTGGCGGAGGCATTGATCCGACTGAACGACAAGGGAGAGTTGGACAGGAACTTCGGCACCGATGGAATCCTCCCTATCCCCCGCCTTTTCAATGGCGAGACTACTCAGCACTCAGCATCGGACGCGCTGCACGTCGGCAGCACTGCTTCCAGTCGTGCAGTGCATGTGTCGGATGGCAAGATTTACGTTATTTCCACAGGTACTGATCCGGAGCTGGGATTTGCAGGTGTCGTGAGGTGTTTCGACTACGACGGAGTTGCTGATCAGTCATTTAACGGCACCGGTAACGCATCGCTATCTGAAGTGCTCCGTGTCCGTAGCTCCTTCAACGACATCGTTGTGCACAATGAAAAAATCACCGTATGTGGCTGGGCTGGCAATGCCGCGGTACTGGCCCGCCTCAATATCGATGGTAGTTTTGACAAAAGTTTTGCGGAAGTCGGCTACAAGCTGTTGGAAGGATCAAGTTTTCAGTTTACTTCCCTGGCATTACTAGCTGACGGACGAACAATAGCCACAGGTTTTGGTTCCACTCCACGTAAAGGTTTAGTGGCCGCGTATACACCCAGCGGTCTAATTGACCGGAGCTTTCACCAAGGCGCGCCTATTTACGAAGACTTTGATAAGTCCGATAGCGTCATGTTTTTTGGCGCAGGTTCTGAAGGCGAAAAGATCATTGTGTCGGGAAGATACATCATTGGTCAGACCCCGCACTTTGTCACCGCGCGATACCTGGGTAATGGCCGTCGAGATACGACCTTTGGGGATGGCAAGGGCTGGGTGGTTCACGACTTGGGGAATCCAGCCCTTGCTCATGGGATGAGCCTGCAATCCGATGGAAAAATATTGGTCGTAGGCAACGATTATGACGGGTTCTATAGCAAAACTGTCATCGTCACTCGGCTGCTGAACGGTGCCCGAAAATAAGTGTTTGTAAGGCAACCTTGCCCGTTGCCTTTAATTCACCTGCCCAGAAATCCGGTCAACGCCGCCAACGCTTCCGGCGAACGCAGCCGCTGGGTGAACAACGCGCCCTCTTCTTCAATTACCTTACGCAGCAGCTCTCGGTCGGGCGCTTTCATCAATTGCTTGCTGATGCGCACCGCTTCAGGTGGTAGCGACTCAAAGCGCAGGGCCATCTCACGCGCCTTGGCCAACGCCTCTTCGCCACTGCCCAACGCCTCGGACGCGATGCCCCACGCTGCCGCTTGTTCACCGCTGAAGCCTTCACCGAGCAGCAACAACTCCGCCGCTTTGGCCTGCCCGAGCAGACGCGGCAGGATCAGGCTGGAGCCGAACTCCGGACATAAGCCCAGGTTGACGAACGGCATGCGCAAGCGGGCGTCGCGGCTGACGTAGACCAGATCGCAATGCAGCAACAGCGTCGTGCCAATGCCCACCGCCGCTCCGGCCACGGCAGCGATCACCGGTTTGCGGCATTCGAGCAGGTTGAGCATGAACTGGAACACGGGGCTGTCGAGGTTGCCCGGTGGTTGCTGGATGAAGTCGGCGATGTCGTTGCCGGCAGTGAAGCACTCGGTCGAGCCGGTGATCAGTACCGCATTGATTTCAGGGTCGTTGTCGGCCTGTTTCAACGCTTCGGCCAGCTGGCAGTACATGGCGCGGGTCAGGGCGTTTTTCTTGTCGGGGCGATTGAGGCGCAGGGTCAGCAGGCCGCGTTCGCGTTCAATCTGGATGGCATCGGTCATGGTCGGTCTCGCGTCTGAGAATCAGCGCTCAACCACGGGGCAGAAACACATCGGCCAGCAGTTGATTGCGCGGCAATCCCGCCAGGAACAGGCGTCGGGCGAAGGCGTCGACGCTGTCGGGGGCTCCGCAGAGTAAGGCCAGGGTTTGCCGGGAAACAAGCCGCAGTTGCGCCAAAGCCGCGGGTAACTCGGCCGGGGTCCACAGCTCGATATTGAGGTTGGCGCGGCTGGCGGCCATGGCTTGCAGGGGCTTCGCCAGATAATGTTCATCGGCATCATGGGCCAGGTGAATGACGCGGATTTCGCCTTGGTGATCCTGACGCAAAGCCTCGCGCAACACACCAAACAACGGCGCCAAACCGGTGCCGGCGGCCATCAGCCACAGCGGTCGTGTGTGCCAGTCCGGGTCGTAGTGCAAGGCCCCGCCGCGTAGTTCGCCGAGGC
Source organism: Pseudomonas azerbaijanoccidentalis (assembly GCF_019145495.1). GTDB lineage: Bacteria > Pseudomonadota > Gammaproteobacteria > Pseudomonadales > Pseudomonadaceae > Aquipseudomonas > Aquipseudomonas azerbaijanoccidentalis. The sequence continues at coordinate 210,784 of NZ_JAHSTU010000007.1, forward strand.
GGATCGAATCGCCGCTTTTCAACTGACGGGCAGCGTCACTGAATTCCCCCGGCAAGCGACAATCGAGGTGAAACTCCAGGAAGCGGTCATCTTCGGGCAGGCTGGCGAGGGAGTAGGGTCGCGCGACGTTACCGGCCCACAACACCAGATGCTGACCGGCGCTATAGCGCAATGGCCGCTGCGGCGTCAGGCGCAAGCGCAACACGCTTGTACTCAACCAGTCGACCGCCGCAACCTCGGCCGGGCGACCATCCTGCTGCGGGTCGAAGGTATGCACCTGCAGGTCCTCGACCACCTGGCACTGGCACGCCAGACGCCAGCCTTGCTGCCGTTGTTCCGCGCCCAAGGCATCGGGGCGACTGTCGCTCGGCAGCCCTTGCACACACTGCACCAGGCAGGCATGACAACTGCCGGCGCGACAACTGTAGGGCACCGCCACGCCGTTCTGATTCAGGGCATCGAGCAGATTGCTGCCTGGCGCCACTGACCATTGGCGATCATCGACGCGTAACTCAGGCATCGACGTTTTCCCACGCCGCCGCGCAGCGGTTGCGGCCGTCACGCTTGGCGCGATAGAGCGCCTGATCGGCTCGCTGCAGAGCGTCGTCGAGGTCGTCGCCAAGCTCAAGCAACGTCATGCCGGCCGACAGGCTCAAGCTGCCCACATTCAAACCAAGCAACTCGACATCGGTAAACGCAATGCGCAGCCGTTCACAACACGAGGTCAGGCTGTCGGCATCGCAATCGGGCAACAACACCACGAACTCTTCGCCGCCGTAGCGGGCCAACACGTCGCCGTCGCGCAGGCAGGCCGTGGCCACACCGGCAAAGGCTTGAAGCACCTGATCACCCGCGGCATGGCCATGCAGATCGTTGATCCGCTTGAAGTGATCGAGGTCGATCAGCGCCAGACCGTGCACCACGCCAGCGTCCATGGCATTGAGCTCACGGGAGGCCAGGCGCAGGAAATGCCGGCGATTGAACAGGCCGGTCAGTTCATCGGTAGCGACCAGGTCTTCGAGCTGGCGCATCATTCCGCGCAGCGTGTCCTGGTGCGCCTGCAACGCGAAACGCCGTTGCCGCATACGGTGTCGCGACGCCTGGACATATCCGGCATACAGCACCAGCCAAACCAATACGATCAACAGTACGCACACCTGCAATGCCGCCAGTGCAGGGTCGGGCAACTGGAAGTGGTAGCCCTCCCACAGCGTGATGGCGCTGAAACTGAAGAACACCAGCATGGCACAGCGTAAGAACGAGCGACGGGACAGATGAAACAGCCCGAACAGCAGGATCAGTAGATAAAACACCAGGAACGCGCCGCGCGCGTCGTTCAGATGGGCGATCAGCCAGGTTTGCCACCCCAGCCCCATCAGCACTTGGGCTTCGGTCAGGCTGGGGTCGGCGAAACGCAGATTGCAGCCGGAATAAAACAGCGCGAACAGTGTCGCCTGACTGATGACCACCAGCGCACTGCCGATGGCGACACCCGCCAGCGAGTCCTGATAATGCCCGGTAAAAAACGCCAGCCACAGCAGCAGCAAAGCCAAGGCATAGGTGCCGGCTGCAAGGGCAAAACGTTTGAGCAACAGTCGCTGAATGGCGTTATGGGTCAATCGTTGACTCACCGAATGAAGGAGACTGACAGAGCGTCCTACTCTACAGACCGAATGTCACTTTAGTGGCGCGGCCGATAAATGACCATTCAATTTTCGGGCCGGATAACTGGCGTCAAATCCATGACTGACATTTCATCGTTGGAGCTGCCGAAGGCTGCGATCTATTGACTTTGCTTTTGTCGCGCAAGAGCAGGATCAAAAGATCGCAGCCTTCGGCAGCGCCTACAAGGAAACGTTCGATATGCGACCAACGATTGACTGCCGACGCGTGTGCCCTTGAACGAGGCGCGGTATACTGCCGCGCCTTTTTAGCGTCGCGCCAGCTGCCCCGGCGTGCCTTGAAAGGTGCTTGCAACCGACCGATGCACCCAAGCTGCAAGCACCTTATTGAATGTTCCCGTCTTTTAGAGGAGCGCGACTCATGACCGTGATCAAGCAAGACGACCTGATTCAGAGCGTTGCCGACGCCCTGCAGTTCATTTCCTATTACCACCCCGTGGATTTCATCCAGGCGATGCACGAGGCTTACCTGCGCGAAGAATCGCCAGCGGCCCGCGACTCGATGGCTCAGATCCTGATCAACTCGCGCATGTGCGCCACCGGCCACCGCCCGATCTGCCAGGACACCGGCATCGTGACCGTGTTTGTGCGTGTGGGCATGGACGTGCGCTGGGATGGCGCCACCATGAGCCTGGACGACATGATCAACGAAGGCGTTCGTCGCGCCTACAACCTGCCGGAAAACGTCCTGCGTGCTTCGATCCTCGCCGACCCGGCGGGCGCTCGCAAGAACACCAAGGACAACACCCCGGCCGTTATCCACTACTCCATCGTTCCGGGTAACACCGTGGAAGTGGACGTGGCGGCCAAGGGCGGCGGTTCCGAGAACAAGTCGAAAATGGCCATGCTCAACCCGTCCGACTCGATCGTCGACTGGGTACTGAAGACCGTTCCGACCATGGGCGCCGGCTGGTGCCCACCGGGCATGCTCGGCATCGGCATCGGCGGCACCGCCGAGAAAGCCGCTGTGATGGCCAAGGAAGTGTTGATGGAGTCCATCGACATTCACGAACTCAAGGCCCGTGGCCCACAGAACCGCATCGAAGAAATGCGCCTGGAGCTGTTCGAGAAGGTCAACCAGCTGGGCATCGGTGCCCAGGGCCTCGGTGGCCTGACCACCGTGCTCGACGTGAAGATCATGGATTACCCGACCCATGCCGCCTCGCTGCCGGTGTGCATGATCCCGAACTGCGCCGCCACCCGTCACACGCACTTCGTGCTCGACGGTTCCGGCCCGGTTGCCCAGGAAGCGCCACCGCTCGACGCCTACCCGGAAATCGTCTGGGAAGCCGGCCCGTCGGCCCGCCGCGTCAACCTCGACACCCTGACCCCGGAAGAAGTGCAGAGCTGGAAGCCGGGCGAAACCGTCCTGCTCAACGGCAAGATGCTCACCGGTCGCGACGCTGCACACAAGCGCATGGTCGAGATGCTGAACAAGGGTGAAACCCTGCCGGTGGACCTGAAAGGTCGCTTCATCTATTACGTCGGCCCGGTTGATCCGGTACGCGAAGAAGTGGTTGGCCCGGCTGGCCCGACCACCGCGACGCGGATGGACAAGTTCACCCGTCAAATCCTCGAGCAGACTGGCTTGCTGGGTATGATCGGCAAATCCGAGCGCGGCCCTACCGCGATCGAAGCGATCAAGGACCACAAAGCCGTTTACCTGATGGCAGTCGGCGGTGCGGCTTACCTGGTGGCGCAAGCGATCAAGAAATCCCGCGTGGTGGCTTTCGCCGAACTGGGCATGGAAGCGATCTACGAGTTCGACGTCAAAGACATGCCAGTGACCGTTGCGGTCGACAGCAAGGGCGAGTCGGTACACATCACCGGTCCTGCCATCTGGCAGCAAAAGATCAGTGAAAGCCTGGCGGTGGAAGTGCAGTAGGCACTGACATCACCTGGCAAAGAACCGGCCTGTTGGTAACGACAGGCCGGTTTTTTTTGCGCCGCGCACTATCCCTTCAACAAACGACCAATCCAATAAAACCCGCGCCGTCGCATGGCTCGCGGCGCGTGATGCCGGTCATTCACATGTTATGGTGCTCGCCCTGTTTTTTTGCCTGTTGCTGAACGCATGCTGCCAACTTCCCGATCCCTGCGCCTGGCGCTTTACACCGTATTGATCATTGCCGGCGCCGCCATCGCCGCCACCCTGGCCATGCGCCACACCGTACGCCAATCCATGGTCGAAGACGCGGCACGCGCCAATCAGCAATTGGCGCTCTACGCCACGTCCCTGCATACCCTGATCGAACGTTACCGCGCCCTGCCCTCGGTGCTGGCGCTGGACCCGCAGCTGCGCGACGCCCTCCAAGGCCCGGTAAGCCCAGAGCAACAGGATCTGTTGAACCGCAAACTGGAAAAGATCAACGGCGCGGCCGATTCCTCGACCCTGGAACTGCTCGACCGCACCGGCCTGGCCGTGGCAGCGAGCAACTGGCGCTTGCCCAGCAGTTACGTCGGCCATAACTATGGTTTCCGTCCGTATTTCAGCCAGACCCGCACCCAAGGCACCGGTCGTTTTTATGCCGTGGGCGTGACCAGCGGGATTCCCGGTTACTTCCTGTCCAGCGCGGTGACCAACGACGACGGCCAGTTTCTCGGTGCCATGGTGGTGAAACTGGAGTTTCCGGAGCTGGAGCGCGAATGGCGCCAAGGCAACGACACGCTGCTGGTCAGCGACGCTCGCGGGATCATCTTCATCGCCAATCAACCGGGCTGGCGCTATCGCTATTTGCAGCCACTGAGCGACAGCGATCACGCCGAACTCAAGGCGACTCGTCAATACGACAAGCAGCCGCTTACACCGCTTGAACACCAGGCGTTGCGCCATTTCGACGACAACAGCGCCCTGACCCGGGTCAAAGGCCCGGACGGCAATGCCGATTACCTGTGGGAATCGTTGCCGCTCGCCGCCGAAGGCTGGACGCTGCACTTGCTGCGCCGCCCGCAGGTCGCTTTCGAGGACAGCCGCAACGCCGCGCTCGCCGCCGCCGGACTGTGGCTGACGCTGGTGTTTCTGCTGCTGTTTCTCAACCAGCGCTGGCGCCTGGCGAAGATTCGTCAACGCAGTCGTGAAGAACTGGAGCAACTGGTGGAAGAGCGCACCCGAGATTTGCGCACCGCCCAGGAAGGCCTGGTGCAATCGGCCAAGCTCGCCGCCCTTGGACAGATGTCGGCCGCGTTGGCCCATGAAATCAACCAGCCGTTGACGGCCCAGCGCATGCAGTTGGCCACCCTGCGTCTGCTGCTCGATCATGGTCGCGTCGATGAAGCGTATCAGGCACTCAAACCGGTGGACGACATGCTGACGCGCATGGCCGCCCTCACCGGCCACCTGAAAACCTTCGCACGCAAAAGCCCCAGCGGCTTGCGTGAACGACTGGACTTGGCCGCGGTGGTTGACCAGTCGCTGCAATTGCTCGACACCCGTTTACGCGATGAGCAAGTCAGCACCGTGCTGCACATGACACGCCCGGCCTGGGTGCGCGGCGATGCGATTCGTCTGGAGCAGGTGTTGATCAACCTGCTGCGCAACGCCCTGGATGCGATGCAGGACAAACCCTGCAAACGCCTGGAAATCCGTCTAGAAGCCGATGAACAATTGTGGCGCCTGAGCGTCATCGATAACGGCAGCGGCATCGCCGAAGAAAACCTGCCTAAAGTGTTCGACCCGTTCTTCACCACCAAACCGGTGGGCGATGGGCTGGGCATCGGCCTGGCCGTTTCCTTCGCCATCGTTCACGAATCGGGCGGTCGATTGGCGGCGGATAATCATGGCAATGGCGCGGTGTTCACCCTGACCTTGCCGATCGACCTGGAGACCCAAGACTCATGTTGAATTCCGTGATGGTGGTCGACGACGAAAGCAGCATTCGCAGTGCCGTCGAACAATGGCTGAGCCTGTCGGGTTTCGAGGTACAGTTGTTCAGCCGCGCCGATGAATGCCTGGCGCAGCTGCCGAAGCATTTTGCCGGGGTGATTCTCAGCGACGTGCGCATGCCCGGCATGACCGGCCTGGAACTGTTGGCCGAAGTGCAGCGCCGTGATGCCGACTTGCCGGTGATCCTGCTGACCGGCCACGGCGATGTGCCGATGGCCGTCGATGCCATGCGCGATGGCGCGTACGACTTTCTCGAAAAACCCTTCAGCCCGGAAACCTTGCTCGGCAGCTTGCGTCGGGCGCTGGACAAGCGCCGGCTGGTTCTGGAAAACCGCGCCCTGCATGAACAGGCGGATAACCGCGCCAAACTCGATACCACGCTGCTCGGAGTGTCCCGTGGTTTGCAGACCCTGCGTCGACAGGTACTGGACCTGGCGGCGCTGCCGGTCAACGTGCTGATCCGCGGCGAAACCGGAAGTGGCAAGGAATTGGTTGCCCGCTGCCTGCACGACTTCGGCCCGCGCGCCGACAAACCCTTTGTTGCGCTCAACTGCGCCGCCATCCCCGAGCAACTGTTCGAAGCCGAGCTGTTCGGCCACGAAAGCGGCGCATTCACCGGCGCCCAGGGCAAGCGCATCGGCAAGCTCGAATACGCCGACGGCGGCACGTTGTTTCTTGACGAAATCGAAAGCATGCCGCTGGCGCAACAGGTGAAATTGTTGCGCGTATTGCAGGAGCAAAAACTTGAGCGATTGGGCTCGAACCAGAGCATCCGTGTGGACCTGCGGATCATCGCCGCGACCAAACCGGACCTGCTCGACGAAGCGCGGGCCGGACGTTTTCGCGAGGACCTGGCTTACCGCTTGAACGTCGCTGAATTACGCCTGCCGCCCTTGCGCGAACGGCGTGAAGACATCCCGCTGTTGTTCGAATCGTTCGCGCAAAATGCCGCTGAACGGCTGGGGCGCAAGTTTCCACCACTCAGCGGTGCGCAGTTGAGCCACCTGCTGAGTCACGACTGGCCGGGCAACGTGCGCGAACTGGCGAACGTCGCTGAGCGTCAGGTGCTGGGGCTCGGTGAACCCGAGCCAGCAGGCATCGAACCGGGCCAGTCACTCGCAGCCCAGCAGGAAGCGTTCGAAGCGCAATGCCTGCGCGCGGCGTTGACCCGGCACAAAGGCGATGTGAAAGCGGTGCTCGAAGAACTGCAACTGCCGCGTCGCACGTTCAATGAAAAGATGCAGCGGCATGGGTTGAGTCGGGAGATGTTTTTGCAGGACAGCTGAGTTTTGCAGTGTCAGCTCTGGCCTCATCGCGAGCAGGCTCGCTCCCACAGTTGTCTGATGTACACCTGTCCATTGTGGGAGCGAGCCTGCTCGCGATGGGGCCGGTCCAAGCAATGAAAACCCCAGACACGAATAAGCAATTTTCCGCCCACACCCAACCAAACATAAGCGGATTTCCGCTCACCAAACCGCCCTACCCCCTCTAAACCGCCCCTCTCCCCGTTGGCACAGCTCCTGCTATAGCCCCCGCAGGCTGCGTTTAAACGCGCTCCACAAAAACAATTAAACGAAGGATCCTTCAATGGATAACTCCAACTCCCTGCCGCTTGGGTCGGCTGCCGTGCCGGCCAAAGAAAGAACCACTTCCAGCCGCATCAAATCGATTTTCAGCGGTTCCGTAGGCAACATGGTCGAGTGGTACGACTGGTACGTCTATGCCGCCTTCTCCCTCTACTTCGCCAAGGCCTTTTTCCCTAAAGGCGACACCACCGCACAACTGCTGAACACCGCCGCAATTTTCGCCGTGGGCTTCCTGATGCGCCCGATCGGTGGCTGGTTGATGGGTCTGTATGCCGACAAGGTCGGGCGCAAAAAAGCCCTGATGGCTTCGGTTTACCTGATGTGCTTCGGCTCGCTGCTGATCGCCCTGAGCCCGGGTTATGAAACCATCGGCATCGGCGCGCCGATCCTGCTGGTGTTCGCCCGTCTGCTGCAAGGCCTGTCGGTCGGTGGCGAATACGGCACCTCGGCCACTTACCTCAGTGAGATGGCGACCAAAGAACGTCGCGGTTTCTTCTCCAGCTTCCAGTACGTGACCCTGATCTCCGGTCAGCTCATAGCGCTGGGCGTACTGATCGTGCTGCAAAATATTCTGACCACCGAGGAGCTGTACGCCTGGGGCTGGCGCATTCCGTTTGCCATCGGCGCGCTGTGTGCCGTGGTCGCGCTCTACCTGCGTCGTGGCATGGAAGAAACCGAGTCCTTCACCAAGAAAGAGAAGGCCAAGGAAAGCGCCATGCGCACCTTGATGCGCCACCCGAAAGAACTCCTGACCGTGGTCGGCCTGACCATGGGCGGTACGCTGGCGTTCTACACCTACACCACCTACATGCAGAAGTACCTGGTGAACACCGTCGGCATGAGTATCTCCGACTCCACCACCATTTCCGCCGCCACGCTGTTCCTGTTCATGTGCCTGCAACCGATCATCGGCGGGCTGTCGGATAAAATCGGTCGTCGGCCGATCCTGATTGCTTTCGGCGTTCTGGGCACACTGTTCACCGTGCCGATCCTCACCACCCTGCACACCATCACCACCTGGTGGGGCGCGTTCTTCCTGATCATGGCGGCGCTGATCATCGTCAGCGGCTACACCTCGATCAACGCCGTGGTGAAAGCCGAACTGTTCCCGACCGAAATCCGCGCCTTGGGCGTGGGCCTGCCATACGCACTGACCGTATCGATTTTCGGCGGCACCGCCGAATACATCGCGCTGTGGTTCAAGAGCATCGGCATGGAAACCGGTTACTACTGGTATGTGACGGCGTGCATTGCGGTGTCGTTGCTGGTGTACATCACCATGAAAGACACCCGCAAACATTCGCGGATCGTCACGGACTGAGTCCAACGCGTTACACCAAAGGGGCAGATCGTCGGGATCTGCCCCTTTTTTATTGCTGAAAAAGCGGCTCCGCCGACCTCCACTCAACGCCGGTTAAACAATTTGTTACCCACGGCGTGTGGCGGATTAATCACGAGTTAATGCTCGTCTTCCATCCTGAAAGCGTCTGATCGATTAACTGCGATGCGCCCATTCAGTTCCTGAAAGCGGAAGAATTTGATGGCCTTAATATCTATTTAATCGATTGTTTTTAGCATTATTTTGCGCTTTTTAATCAGTTTAATTGGCGTAGCATGAAACCCATGCCCAAGAGACAAAACGCCAAAGAACCTGGAGAAATGAAGATGAAAACCAAACTGTTCCTCGCCATCGCCCTGTCCGTACTGGCCGCCAACACCTTCGCCGCCGATGGCTTCGACCGCACCGGTTCCGCTGTTGCAGCAGACGGCTATGACCGCACCGGTTCCGTCACTGTGGCTGCTGACGGCTACGACCGCACCGGTTCCGCCACCGTCGCAGAAGATGGCTATGACCGTACCGGCGGCGCCACCGTCGCCGAAGACGGCTACGACCGCACAGGCGGCGCCACTGTCGCTGAAGATGGTTACGATCGCACTGGCGGCGCTACCGTCAGCTAATCCAGTCATCACGGCACCAGAGCCCGGCTTCGGCCGGGCTTAGTCGTTTCTAGGGAATGCAAAATTCAGCGACTACGCAAAACCTGTAGGAGCGAGCCTGCTCGCGATGACTGAACCTCAGTCAACATTGATATTGAATGACCGTGAGCTATCGCGAGCAACCTCACTCCCACAAGGTTCTTCATCAGGCTGGAAATCAGCGGCGAGGCCTTGCACTATTGCTGCCTATTCGAAAGCAGCCCCAAGGAACACTGCGCATGCCCGACGACATTCATTATTACGAACCCGTCAACGGCCACGGCCTGCCCCACGATCCGTTCAACGCGATCGTCGGCCCGCGCCCGATTGGCTGGATCTCTTCGCAGGATGCCAACGGCCACTTGAACCTGGCGCCGTACAGCTTTTTCAACGCCTTCAACTACATTCCGCCGATCATCGGGTTCTGCAGCGTCGGACGCAAAGACAGCCTGAACAACATCGAACAGACCGGCGAGTTCGCCTGGAATCTGGCCACCCGACCTTTGGCCGAACAGATGAACCAGAGCTGCGCCATGGTCGAGCCGCTGGTTGATGAGTTCGAGTTGTCCGGGCTCACCCCCGTGGCGTCGAAAATCATTCAGGTGCCGCGAGTCGCCGAAAGCCCGGTGTCCTTTGAATGCAAGGTCACGCAGATCATTCAGTTGCAGCGGGCGGACGGCAATGTGGTGCCGAGCTGGCTGATTCTGGGCGAAGTGGTCGCCGTGCATATCGCCAAATGGCTGCTGAAGGATGGGGTGTACGACACCGCCGCGGCAGAACCGATCCTGCGCGGCGGTGGGCCAGCGGATTATTTCCAGCTGGGGCCTGAGGCATTGTTCAAGATGTACCGCCCGGGAGCGGTAAAAAAGTAATTACCAGACCAGCCCGCCTTCTTCGTCGACACCTTTGAGGTGGGTCAGTTGCAGGGCAGCGGCTTCGTCCGCTTCTCTGGCGGTCTTGAAGGTCTGTTCTTCCAGCAGTTTGTTGAAGCGAGGCGCACCCGCGCCACCGATGGCTTTGGTGGCGATTGCCGCGTAATACCCGCCTTCACGGGGGATTACGGCCGATACTGCTTCGAAGGTTTCAAAGGCTTTGCGTGCCATGTCGCGCATCCTGGCTAATAGAGAATGCAGCCATTAAACGCTCAACCGGCCAGTTTGTGTACCGCTGCTCCGGACTGACGCAAAGCCTGCGCCTCGGACACATCCTTGAAGGTGTGGAAATCCAGACTGTTGACCACCAACTCCTGCACCAGCTCGGCAAAAATCTCCATCGCCGGGGTGCTGAAGTACGCGGTCATCGCCTGTTGATTGCTCCAGAAACCGGACACCAGCCACAGTTCCGGATCGCATTGCGAATGCTGCAAGGCAAAGTTAAGGCAGCCTGGCGCGGCGCGGGACGGCTCGATCAACGCGCTCAGGCGCAAACCAAGCTCTTGGGAACGCCCGGCGCGCGCTCGCACGAAGGCCATATGACTGACGGGGATTTGCTTGGACATGGTTCAACCCTCCCGGGGAGTCGCGTGGCAGCCGGGGGACGGGCTGCGACAGGATCAAAGGTTAAGGGTCGCTGCGGAGTTGTCGTTAGTCGATTTCTGCCGCCGTGTTGCACAATCCTGCGAGCGTGCACACGCTACCTGTAACAAAATGTTGAGCTCTGTCACTGTTCTGCCATGTAGGAGCTGCCGCAGGCTGCGATCTTTTGATCTTAAAAACACAATCAAAAGATCGCAGCCTTCGGCAGCTCCTACGGGGGTTTGGCGGTGTGTCCGGGCGCTGAGTGGGCGGAGGGATGGAGCCAGCCCGTGCAGAATCAGGCAAGCATCAGGCAGGATGTGTCTACCGCTATGGCTTGCACAAACATATGCTTTGCCCATCATTCCTGCCCCTGCCGAGGATGCCTTGCATGTCGTCACTCGATCACTTTGAAGCCCCGCTGGACACCGACATGGAGAAACAGCGTGCGGAACTGGCGGCGATCATCCGTCGCAACACCGCCGAAGATGGCAGTTATGCCACCGCTGTCGATTCGCTATTCATGTCGCGCCACAGCGAGAACCACGAGTTCGCCCCGGTGCTCGCGCAACCGGCGCTGTGCATCATGGCCCAGGGGCGCAAGGAAGTGCGGCTGGCGGACGAGTACTTCAATTACGATCCGCTCAATTACCTGGTGGTCTCGGTGTCGATGCCGCTCAGTGGTCGAGTGGTGAATGTTTCGGCCGAAGAACCGATCCTCGCCGTGCGCCTGGACATTGATCCGGCGGAAATTACTGCGCTGATCGCCGACGCTGGCCCCCTTGGCGTACCCAGCCGTCCGACCGGACGCGGGCTGTATGTCGAGCGGCTCGACACCGCGATGCTCGACGCCGTGCTACGCCTGACGCGCTTGCTCGACACCCCGAAAGACATCGCCATGCTCGCGCCGCTGATCCGCCGGGAGATTCTCTACCGTCTACTGCGCAGCAAGCAGGGCCATCGGTTGTACGAGATTGCCATTGCCAATAGTCAGAGCCATCGCATCAGCCAGGCGATCAAATGGCTCAACAGCAACTATGAGCAACCGCTGCGCATCGATGATCTGGCCAAAGAAGTGAATTTGAGCGTGTCGACGCTGCACCATCGCTTCAAGGCAATGACGGCGATGAGCCCGTTGCAGTATCAAAAGCAGCTGCGTTTGCAGGAAGCGCGGCGCTTGATGCTGGCGGAAGGTTTGGAAGCCTCGGCGGCGGGGTATCGGGTTGGATATGAAAGCCCGTCGCAGTTCAGCCGCGAGTACAGCCGGTTGTTCGGCGCGCCGCCTTTGAGGGATTTGGCGCGTTTGCGGTTGTCACTCTGATCCAACATTTTTTATGTGGCTGATGGCCCCATCGCTGGCAAGCCAGCTCCCACAAGGATAATTGGTGGCCACAAAATTGTGTGAACACCGCCGAACCCTGTGGGAGCTGGCTTGCCAGCGATGAGGCAGCTGAGGCAATAGAAATCCTGAATCAGGCGCCGAGTACTCGGCAAGCCTCGGCCGGCAATGTCACCGACACCGGATGCCCAACGCTCAAACCGAACCCCTGACACGGCGTGCTCAGCGCGGTAAATGACACCCCGGAACACTCCACCGTCGTCTCGATGGTCGCGCCAATATCCCGCACAAACGTCACCTTGCCCAGCAAGCGATTGCCCGCCGTCGCCTGTGGCGCGGACAGTTGCAGGTCTTCGGGGCGAATCAGCATCTTCACCTTTTCCCCGACCACAATGCTGCTGCAAATCGGCACTTGCAGCGCATCGCCACCGGGCAAACTCACCTTGCCATTACCCAGCGCCGTGGCCGGGAAAATGTTGCCGGAACCGATGAAGTCCGCGACAAATTCATTGGCCGGATGGCGGTAGATCTCGATCGGCGTGCCCACCTGCTGCACCTTGTGTTCACCCAACACCACAACGATATCCGCCATGGTCATCGCTTCGCGTTGATCGTGGGTGACCATGATGGTGGTGATGTTCAGGCGCTGTTGCAATTGACTGATTTCCACCTGCATCGACTCGCGCAGCTTGGCGTCGAGCGCCGACAACGGTTCGTCGAGCAAGAGGATTTTCGGGTGCGAGGCAATCGCCCGGGCAATCGCCACGCGCTGGCGCTGACCACCGGACAGCTTGGCCACCGGACGATTGATCATCGGCTGCAACTGGATCAGCTCCAGCAACTCCACCACCCGCGCCTGCTGGTCGGCCTTGCTGACGCCGCGCAGTTTCAGTGGATAAGCAATGTTTTCACCCACGGTCATGTGCGGGAACAGCGCCAGCGACTGGAATACCATGCCGAAGTTGCGCAGGTGCGCGGGGGTGTGGCCGATGTCTTCACCGTCCAGGCGAATCTCGCCGCCAGTCAGGGTTTCCAGCCCGGCAATCATCCGCAGCAACGTGGTTTTGCCACAGCCCGACGGGCCGAGGAAACACACCAGTTTGCCCTCGGGCAAATGCAGGTTCACATCTTTTACCGCGCAGGCCGAGCCGTAGTGTTTCTCGACGTTTTCCAGAATCAGACCAGACATAAATCACCTCAAGAAATCAGAACGAAACGCCGCCTTCACCCACCAGCTTCTCCAGCGCCCAGATCAGGACGAAGTCGATCAGCACGATCAGCACGGCAAACGAAAATACGGTGGGGTCGAGCGAGGACACGGTGCGGCTGTACATCCAGATCGGCACGGTCATGACGTCGATGGTGTAGAGGAAATAGGTCACGGTGAATTCGTTGAACGAGACGATGAACGCCAGCAGCATGCCTGCCAGAATCCCCGACTTCATCAGCGGCACCACCACATCGAGGATCGCCCGCATCGGTGAAGCGCCGAGCATTTGCGCAGCCTCTTCGACTTCAGTGCCGATGGAGAGCATCGCCGCCGTGCAGTTTTTCACCACGAATGGCAGCGCCAGAATTACGTGGGCAATCACCAGCCGCGAGGTGGTCATGTGGAACGGCAGGCTGTCGAACACCAGCAGCAACGCCAGGCCCAACACCACCATCGGGAACACCAGCGGCAACGACATCAATTGCAGCGCCACAGCCTTGCCGCGGAATTCGCAGCGGGTCAGTGCGTAAGCGGCCGGCACCGCAATGATCGTGGCGAAGACCATGGTCAGGCACGACACCATCAGGCTGGTGGTCATGGCTTGGCCGAGGCTCAGCACGTCACTGGAATCGGGCGACACGAAGGTGTGCCAGGCGGCTTTGTACCATTGCAGGCTATAGCTGCTCGGTGGGAAGTCGAGGTTCGATGCGCCGCTGAACGACATGACGATCATGGTCAGGATCGGCAGCACTGCCAGCAGCAGGATGAAGCCCGAAAGGATGCCGGCAAACTTGCCGGTCTCGCCGGGCAACAGGCCATAACGCTTCTTGGTCAGGGTACTCATTGCGAAGCCTCCAGCATGCGTCGACGACGGCCGGTGATGTATTCGGACAAAGTCATGATCGCCAGGGTGGTGACGATCAGCACCACACCGGCAGCGGAAGCGGCGGGCCAGTTCATCAGCGGAGCGATCTGGTCATGCACCATCACCGCCAGCATTGGCACGCGACGGCCACCGAGCAGCAATGGCACCACAAAACTGCTGGCGTTGTAGGCGAACACCAACGTCGCACCGGTAATGATCCCCGGCAGACTCATCGGCAACACCACTTGGCGGAACACCTGGAATCGACTGGCACCGAGGGTCGCGGCGGCTTCTTCGTAGCTGCGGGCAACGCCGCGCATGGCACTGGCGATTGGCAGCACGGCCAATGGGAAAGCGGTTTGCACCAGGCCCATCAACACGCCGTTCTGGTTGTACAGCAGCATGATCGGACGCTTGATCAGGCCAAGGCCCATCAGTGCCTGGTTGAGCATGCCGGCCGGGCCGAGAATCACCAGCCAGCCGTAGCTTTGCAGCAGCAGGTTGACCAGCAGCGGAAGCAGCACCGCCGCGAGGAAAATCCGTCGCACGAAGGGCGAGGTCAGGCGCGACATGGTGTAGGCCACCGGGATCGCCAGGATCACGGCGATCACCGCGCTGATCAGCGCCAGGCGCAAGGTCAGCATCAGCGATTTGAGGTAGTAGGGTTCCAGCAATTGGGCATAGCTGGCCAGGCTGAACCCTGACCATTCCGCACCCTTGGTGCCCACGCTCATGCGCAGTACCAGCAGGCTGGCGGCGATCAGTACGCCGAGAAACAGCATCGACGGCGAGAGGAAAAGCCAGGCGCGCGCGGTCGGCGAAACACCGAAGCGTGGGCGCGACTCAGCAGCGTTGACCGAATGGGTCAAAGGTTGGTGTTCCATAGCAAAGGTCTCGTCAATGGAAGTTCTAAAGCTGTAAACCCGCCCTGTAGGAGCTGCCGAAGGCTGCGATCTTTTGATCTTCAAAGGTCAAGATCAAAAGATCGCAGCCTTCGGCAGCTCCTACATAGACATGCGGCCAGGCTTGATACCCGGACCGCATCGAGGTTCAGATCAGGAAGAAAAGATTTCCGTGTAACGACGAATCCATTGGTCATGCACGGAGGCCAGGAAGGCGTTGTCGTGCATGATCGCCTTCTCTGCAATTTGCTCCGGCGTGAGGATGTACGGGCTCTTGCGCGCTTCGGCGGAGATGATCGCCTTGGCGTTGACCGGGCCGTTGTAGATATCTTCAGCCATCTTGCCCTGCACCAACGGGTCCAGAGAGTGGTTGATGAAGGCGTACGCCATGTCGGTGTCGCCCGGACGGTTCTTCGGCATCACCGAGAGCATCAGGTCTGTGTAGAAACCTTCCTTCATGCCGAAGGTGGCGCCCAGGCCGTAGTTCGGATCGCGGATCTGTTTCGGGAAGAAGGCCGGGGCGTACAGGCCACCCATATCCAGCGAGCCGGTGCGGAACAGTTCGGCGATCTGGTTCGGGTTTTCGCCCAGGGTGACCACGCGGTCTTTGAGCTCGGCGAGTTTCTTGAAGCCAGGCTCGATGTTGTGCTCGTCACCACCGGCCAGTTTGGCGGCGATGATGATCAGGTCCATGGCCTCGGTCCAGTTCGGCGGCGGCAGGAAAATGTTCGGCGCCGCGTCGGCATCCCACAGGGAGGCGTAACTGGTCGGGGCTTCTTTCTGGGTGCGGGTGCTGTAGACCAGGCTGTTGCACCACAGCAGGTAACCGATGCCGTGGCCATTGGCGCCGGTGCGGTATTTCTCCGGCACATCGACAATGTTGGGAATGCGGTTGAGGTCGGGTTTTTCCAGCAGGTTGGCAGCGGCCAGACCTT
This sequence comes from Pseudomonas azerbaijanoccidentalis, assembly GCF_019145495.1. Classification (GTDB taxonomy): domain Bacteria; phylum Pseudomonadota; class Gammaproteobacteria; order Pseudomonadales; family Pseudomonadaceae; genus Aquipseudomonas; species Aquipseudomonas azerbaijanoccidentalis. Next base: position 226,677 of record NZ_JAHSTU010000007.1, read on the forward strand.
CGGCTCCGACGCCGGCCAACGTGATGATGTCGTACTGCGGACGATCACCGCCGGCCTTGAGTTTGGCGACCATTTCGGAGGTACTGCCAGTGCGGTCGGCGATGACCTTGCAGCCGTACTTGTCTTCGAATGTCGCGGCGATGTTGCGCAGTGCAGCCAGGCCGGTGTCGTCGGACCAGGTCAGCAAGCGCAGGGTCTTGCCAGTGAAGCGCGTGTCGCTGGCATTGGCCTTGATGAACGGCATGCTCATGGCGGCCGCTGCCACCGAGGCTACGCCCACGGTCTTGATGAATTGACGTCTGTTCAGATCATGCTCGCCCATTACGGACTCCCTTTGTTTTTGTAGGTATAAGGCAGGTCGAAACTGTTGCATCCGCGCGGCTGGAGCAGCGGGTTACCCCTCGTATTTGCGGGGCTTGGCTGAACCAGTGAGTTCATCCTGAGGTGGTGCAAAACACCTGACTATCGATAAAAAATCATCGAAGCCATGACGCCAACGCATGCCTCGCCATGAGGCATGCGTTCACCGTTTTCGTGCCGTCAGACGGCGCGAATCACGTGTTTGATTTCCTGGAAAGCCTGCAAGCCCCACGGCCCCAGTTCACGGCCGATGCTGCTCTGCTTGTAGCCACCCCAAGCGGTCTGCGGGAAGATCACTTGCGGCGCGTTGATCCACACAAGCCCCGCCTGCAAAGCGTTGGCGACGCGGTCGGCGGCTTCGGCATTGCGCGTGACCACACTGGCCACCAGACCGAACTGGCTGTCGTTGGCCAGGGCAATCGCCTCGGCTTCGGAGGCGAAACTGCGCACACAGATCACCGGGCCGAAAATCTCTTCACACCACAGCGCACTGTCGAGGGGCACGTTGGTGAAAACGGTCGGCTGCAAAAAATATCCGCGCGGCAAATCGGCCGGACGATTTCCGCCGCAAATCAGCTTGGCGCCGGCACTCAAACCCCGGTCGATGTGACCGAGCACGCGCTGGTATTGCGCCTGATTGACCAGTGCGCCCATCTCCACATTCGGGTCGAACGGGTCGGCCACGCGGATCGCTTCTGCACGGGCCTTCACTCGCGTCAGGAATTCATCGGCCAGTTCATCGGCGACCAGCACACGGCTGGTGGCGGAGCACATCTGCCCGGCGTTGAAGAAACCACCGCCACAAGCCACTTCCACCGCCAGGTCGAGATCGGCATCGGCCAGCACCAGCAGCGAAGATTTGCCACCCAGTTCCAGGCTCACGCCTTTGACAGTTTCTGCTGCGCGTTGCATGACCTGCACGCCCACCGCATTGCTGCCAGTGAAGGAAATCTTGGCGATACGCGGGTCCGCCGACAGTGGCGCGCCAACGGCCAGGCCGGTGCCGCACACCAGGTTGAAGACACCCGCAGGCAACCCGGCTTCAGCGATGATTGCCGCCAGTTCCAGCTCCGGCAGCGGTGTCACTTCAGAAGGCTTGAGCACCACGCAGCAACCGGCGGCCAGCGCCGGGGCGAGTTTCCACGCGGTGGTGACCATCGGGAAGTTCCACGGCACGATCAGGCCCACCACACCGCAGGGTTCGCGACGCAAACGCGCGCTGAAATCGTCGGTCGGCAGCTCGATGGCACTGTCTTGTTTCGCGTCCAGGCCTTCGGCGAGGCCGGCGTAATACTCGAAGGTGGCGATCACGTCATCGACGTCGATGGCCGCTTCGAACAGTGGCTTGCCGTTGTTACTCGACTGTAAATGCATCAACTGTTCACGACCGGCCTGCACGCCCGCAGCAATCTTGCGCAGGATCGCTCCGCGCTCGGCACCTGTGGTTTTCGACCACTCGGCGAAGGCTTTGGTGGCCGCGCTGACAGCTTGATCGACGGCATATCCGTCGCCGCCATTGACGGTGGTCAACAGCGCTTCCGTCGCCGGGTTGATCACGCGCAGGTGTTCGTTGCCGGCCAACCATTGGCCATCGATGTACAGGCCATCGAGAGTGGTGGGGAAGCTCATTTCGACACCGCCTTCATCCACTCGGCCTGATCGATTTCGATCAGCGTCGGGCCTTGTCGATCGGTAGCTGCACGCAGCGCACCACGCAGTTGCTCAACGCCGCTGACCGCTTCGGCAGCGCATCCCAAGGCCTTGGCCACAGCGATAAAATCCGGGGTGTAGATGTCGACACCCACCGGTTCGATGGCGCGGTTGACCATGTATTTCTTGATCTCTTCGTAGCCCTGGTTATTCCACAGCAACACGATCACCGGGGTGCGCGCTTCAACGGCGCTGGCCAATTCCGGCAGGGTGAATTGCAGGCCGCCGTCGCCGATCAGGCACACCACCGGAGGGCGTGCGCCGCTCTCGATGCTGCCGCCGAGCCAGGCGCCAATCGCCGCCGGCAAGGCGTAACCGAGGGTGCCGTAACCGGTGGACGAGTTGAACCAGCGACGCGGGCGTTCCGGGTTGAACGTCAGGTTGCCGGTGTACACCGGTTGGGTCGAATCGCCGACGAATACAGCGTTCGGCAGTTCGTGCAAAACGGTTTCGAGGAAACGGGTCTGGGCCAGAGTCGGCGCATCCCAGCTCGCGGCGAGTTCTTCACGCAATCGCGCGGCGCGCACCTGGCCCCAATCGTTGCGACGCTCGACCAGCGATTTGTGCGACAACGCACTGAGCAAGGCCTGGGCGGCATTGCGCGAGTCGGAGACGAGTGCCACATGCGGTGGGTAATTGCGCACGGTCTGGTCCGGGTCGATGTCGATACGCAGCAGCTTGCCGGGAATCTCGAAACCACCGGCGAAGGTCACGTCATAGTCGGTTTCGGCCAGCTCGGTGCCGATCGCCAGCACCACATCGGCTTCAGCGACCAGCGCACGGGTGGCGACCAGGCTCTGGGTCGAACCGATCAGCAGCGGGTGAGCGGATTCGAGCATGCCCTTGGCATTGATGGTCAGCGCCACCGGAGCGTCGAGCAATTCGGCCAGTTCAGTCAGCTCGGCGGCGGCATCGATAGCACCGCCGCCGGCAAGAATCAGCGGACGCTTGGCGCCAGCCAGCAATTCGGTCATGCGCGAAACGGCCGACGGCGAAGCACCGGCACGGTCAATGTTCACCGGCAGGCTGCTGAGCAGCTCGTCGGCGTCTTCAACCAACACGTCCAGTGGAATTTCGATGTGCACCGGGCGCGGACGACCGGCCTGGAACAACGAGAATGCGCGAGCCAACACGCCCGGCAACTCGGACGCCGACATCAGCGTATGGGAGAACGCCGCAACACCGGCACACAGTGCGCCCTGATTCGGCAGCTCGTGCAACTTGCCGCGACCGCCGCCCAACTGGCTGCGCGATTGCACGCTGGAGATCACCAGCATCGGGATCGAATCGGCATACGCCTGGCCCATCGCCGTGGTGATGTTGGTCATGCCAGGGCCGGTGATGATGAAGCACACACCCGGTTTGCCGCTGGTGCGAGCGTAACCGTCGGCCATGAAACCAGCGCCCTGTTCATGACGCGGCGTGACGTGGTTAATGCTCGACCGGGCCAGCCCGCGATACAGCTCCACGGTATGAACGCCGGGAATGCCGAACACCTGCTCGACACCATAATTCTCGAGTAGCTTGACCAATACTTCGCCGCACGTCGCCATGTGAATTGCCCTTCTTGTTCGATTTGAGACGCCGGGCCTGCGCAGTGTTTATGATGGATTCGCAGGTCCAGGGATGGCCTCATTGGAACGGGCGACACGTAGCCGCAACAATGGATAAAAAGTCATACTAGCCATGTCCTCACGTCATACCTTGGATCCCAATGAAACGACTGCCTCCCCTGCCGGCGCTGCACACTTTTCTGATTACCGCGCAGTGCTGCAACTTCACCCGGGCCGCCGAGCAACTGCACATCACCCAAGGCGCGGTGAGCCGGCAGATCGCCGGGCTGGAAGATCATCTGGGTTATGAGCTGTTCATCCGTCAGGCGCGAGGGCTCGATCTGACGGCCGAGGGACGCGAATGGCTGCCACGGGTGCAGCAGATTTTCGGCTTGATCGACGAGGCCGTTGAGCAGATCGGCGAGAAGCGCGAAACCCTGCAACTCAAGGCGCCGACCTGCGTCATGCGCTGGTTGCTGCCGCGCCTGTTGCAATGGCAAAAGGAACGCCCGGACGTGCCGGTGGAACTGACCACCACGGTCAAGCACGGCGTGGATTTTCACCGTGAACAATTTGATGCGGCCGTGATGTACGGCGCGCCGCCGGACGCTGCACTGGAGTCGCAAAAACTCTTCGATGAGAAACTGACGCCGGTGTGTTCCAGGCCGATGCTCGACGGACCACTGGCATTGCAGACGCCAGCCGATCTGCAACAGCATCTGCTGTTACACCCCACACGCGATGAGCGTGACTGGAAGGCCTGGTTGAAAGCGGCGGATGTGCGTCTGAGCAATGTCAGCAAGGGTCAGCATTTCGAAACACTGGATTTGGCGATGTCGATGGCATCTCAGGGGACGGGTGTGGCGATTGGTGATTGGTCGTTGATCGGTGATGACCTGGACGCCGGACGACTGGTCATGCCCTTCGAATTGAAGGTGACGACTGGGCTCGCGTATTACCTGGTGTTCCCGGAAAAACCCGAGCCGTCACCGAAGCTGCGCGAGTTAATGGGGTGGTTGGTGGAGCAGGCGCAGTCGCGTTGAAACAACGTAGGAGCTGCCGAAGGCTGCGATCTTTTGATCATGACATTCAAAGTCAAAAGATCGCAGCCTTCGGCAGCTCCTACATCGATTGCGGCGTTAGTAGCCGACGGTAAATCGCTGCCGCACATGCTTCGGCGTTTCCACTTCGTCGAGCATCGCAATTGCGTAGTCGGCAAAGGTAATCCAGCTGCGCCCTTCGCTGCTCACCAGCAAATCATCCTGACCGAGGCGCAATGTCCCGGTGCGCTCGCCTTCGACAAATTCGGCCGATGGCGACAGGAACGTCCAGTCCAGATCCTTTTCTTCCCGCAGTTTTCCCAGGAACGCGGCGCCGGCGCTGGCCTCTGCCTTGTAAGCCTCGGGGAAACCTTCGCTATCGATCACGCGTGTGCCATCGGGCAGCAAAAGCGAACCCGCCCCGCCCACCACCAGCAGGCGTTTGACCCCGGCCTTCTTCACCGGCCCAACCACAGCGTTGGCAGGTAGCGTGGCGAAATGCGCCGCACTGATGACCACGTCATGACCGGCGATAGCTGCCTGCAATGCGCTGGCATCGAGGGCATCGACATCACGGGTGACCACGCCAGCACGCTGGCCGATTTTCGACGTGTCACGGGCGATGGCGGTAACGCTGTGACCGCGACGCAGGGCTTCTTCCAGCAGTTGGATACCGGCACGACCGGTGGCACCGATGATTGCGATTTTGCTCATGAACTTCTCCTGTTTATTGAACAGCGAATTACCACTTCATCTCGCCCTTGGCGACCTTGGCGCTCAGCTCCAGAGAGCTTTCCTCACCCAAGGTCGGGAAGCGTTCTTTCATCGCGCTGATGAGCGCAGCAGAGTCCTTGGCCTTGGCGGTTTCTTCATCGAAGGCCTTGATGTAATCGGCGGTGAACTGCACCGCGGCCAACGACCGCGCGCTCTTGCCGAGGTAATGGCCCGGCACGATGGTTGTCGGTTTCAGTGTTTCGATCGAATGCAGCGTAGCCAACCAATCGGCATGGGACTGCGGCGTTTGAGTGTCGGCCATCCACACGTGGATGTTTTCCGCCACGACCACCCCGCCGACCACGGCTTTGATCGACGGAATCCACACGAAGCTGCGATCCGGCTGTTTACCTTCCAGGCCGACCACCTGCAATTTCTGCCCTTCGAGGATCAGGCTGTCGCCTTTGAGTACATCCGGCACGATGGTTTTGGCCGGTACATCGGCGCCCATCTTCGGCCCCCAGAACGCCAGTTTGCCGTCGACGGTTTGCTTGATGTGATCAACGGTCGGCTGCGAAGCAAGCACCTTGGCCTTGGGGAACGCGGCGGTCAGCGTGTCGAGGCCGAAGTAATAATCCGGGTCGCCGTGGCTGATGTAAATGGTGGTCAGTTGCTTGCCACTGGCGCGGATATTTTCCACCACCTGTTCGGCCTGGGACTTGCCGAACTGCGCGTCCACCAGAATCGCCTCTTTCTCACCGCTGACCAGCACCGAGCTCACCGGAAAAATCGCTTTTTCTCCCGGGTTGTAAACGTCCAGCGTCAACGTCGCGGCGCTCGCGTGGGCGGCAAAACCGAGGGCGGTGGTCGCCAGTAAAATGCGCTTGAGGGAGGTGAAACCAATCATCTGCTGCTCCTTGGTTGAAATACGCCTTTGTAGGAGCGAGCTTAGTTGCCTGACTCAGTACAAAAAATGCGATGCTTGGACATAGTTTGTTTCTGAAATCGGGCAAATCATGGATCGTCTACAAGCAATGCGCGTGTTCGTTACGGTGGTCGACCTCGGCAGTCAGTCGGCGGCGGCTGATCATCTGGAGCTGTCACGGCCGGTGGTTTCGCGGTATCTGGCGGAACTGGAAGATTGGGTCGGCGCGCGGCTGATGCATCGCACCACGCGCAAGTTGAGCCTGACCGCCGCCGGCAACGAAGTGCTGCCGCGCTGTCGGCAAATGCTTGAACTGTCCAGCGACATGCAAGCCGCCGTCAGTGTCCCGGAGGATGCGCCGCGCGGCTTACTGCGGATCAGCGTCAGCACCTCGTTCGGCCAGGCACAACTGGCCGATGCCATGACTGCCTACGTCAAACGCTATCCGGGCGTCAGCATCGACATGCAGATGCTCGACCGCACGGTAAACCTGGTGGATGAGCGCATCGACCTGGCGATCCGCACCAGCAACGACCTGGACCCGAACCTGATCGCCCGTCGGCTGACGGTCTGCCGTTCGGTGATCTGCGCCTCCCCTGCCTACCTGCGCGAGCACCCGACACCGCTACGGGTCGAGGACTTGAGCCAGCACAATTGCCTGACCCACTCCTACTTCGGCAAAAGCCTGTGGCATTTCGAGCAGGACGGGGAGCAGGTGTCGGTGCCAGTGCAAGGCAACATCAGCGCCAACGAGGCCAGCACTTTGCTGCGTGCAGCGATGGCCGGCGCCGGGGTGGCGATGCTGCCCACTTATCAGGCCGGGGTGCATATCCACAGCGGCGAACTGGTCCGGCTGCTGCCCTCGGCCGAGCCTCGGCAGATGAGCGTGTACGCGGTGTATGCGTCACGCAAACACATGCCGGCGGCATTGCGCAGTTTGCTGGATTTTCTGGTGGTGCGATTTCCGGAAGAACCGGCGTGGGATATCGGCCTGTAACCTGATCCCTTGTAGGAGCTGGCGGAGCCTGCGATCTTTTGATCTTGCTTTTCAGAAGCAACAAAAAACAACATCAAAAGATCGCAGCCTTCGGCAGCTCCTACACAACTCCCCCACCCTGACCTATGCTCAAAGTAATACCCAAGGGTATTCGTTCAGAGGTCAACGCCATGAACATCAAAACAAGAAGGTACCTCGCCATCTTCATCACCTGCGCGGTGACGCTCGGGTTGTATGGCGCCGCAGCCTGGCGCGTGGAGCAGTTACGCAACCTGCCCCGTGAGTACGCCAGCTGCAACTACGAGCATTGCATTCCCCACAACGCGACCCTCAACGCCCTCCGTTAGCGAAGAGGTCAGGCGTCGTTGTCCTGATCGGCCTTCAAACGGTCGCGGAACGCCTTTGGCGAGATTCCTACCCGACGCCGGAACAGGCGCGTGAAGTTGGTCGGATCGGAAAACCCCAACACATCGGACATTTCATAAATGGTCATGCTGGTGTAGGTCAGCAAGCGCTTGGCCTCCAGCAATTGCCGCTCGTGCATGATCTGCAAGGCCGGCTGCCCCGCCAGCTCACGGCACGTGCCGTTGAGATGGGAGACGGAAATCCCCAGGCGATGGGCCAGGTCCTCGACCTTGACGTGTTGGCGATAGGTCTCTTCCACCAACTGAATGTAACCGTTGAGGTATTCCCGGGCACGCTGCGGTCGTTGACTTGCAGAGTGACGCTGGATCACCTGACGGCTGACCCACACCATGATCACACTGACCAGCGAATGCATGAGCATTTCCCGAGCCGGTTGGTGACTGGTGTACTCGTTCTGCAACGCGCTGAACAGGCTGTTGAGGTACTCGCCGTCGGCGCCCGCCGGGTAACTCTCAGCTTGGGCGAGGGCGTTCACCGAATGCCCCAACTGTTGCTGTAAATGGGCGATCAACGGCGCGGCAAGGGTCACCACAAACCCTTCGACGTCCTCGGAAAACCGGAACCCGTGCACCGATAACGGTGGCAGGATCTGGATGGCCGGTTCGCTCAGCTGCGTACGCTTACCTTCGATTTCAAGCTCTGCCTGACCTTTGAATACGAAGAGCAGTTGGCATAAATCGGCATGGCGGTGCGGTTTGATTTCCCATTGATGTTCGCGGCTGCGTTTGGAAATGGTTTCACAGTGCAGCAAGTCCGGGGTCGGCCAATCCAGGCTTTCACCGTAGAGCTTGAACACCGGAATCGAAGGCAGGTCAGGCTTGTTCATCACTTCAATCCAGGTTTCGGAATAGATGACGGGCGATAATCGCACCGATTGGCAAAATGTACAGGTATCGGCTCAGTTTTCACCTTCAATTGACAGACCCGCGAGGGAAAAATGCAAGCACTCGATCCATAAAAATCATTCACCGGCCCTGGTCGCGTGAAGCTTGCGAGTCATAAAAACAATGAAAACGCTGAAAACCCAAGTTGCCATTATTGGTGCTGGCCCTTCCGGTCTGCTGCTCGGCCAGTTGCTGCACAACGCCGGAATCGACACCCTCATCCTTGAACGCCAGACCCCAGATTATGTGCTCGGTCGCATCCGTGCCGGTGTCCTCGAACAAGGCATGGTAGAGCTGTTGCGCCAGGCTGGCGTGAGTCAACGCATGGACGCCGAAGGGTTGGTCCACGGCGGTTTCGAACTGGCCCTCGACGGGCGTCAAGTGCACATTGACCTGCAAGCCCTCACCGGCGGTAAAACCGTGATGATCTACGGTCAGACCGAGGTCACCCGCGACCTGATGGCCGCTCGTCAGGTGGCCGGTGCGCAGACTATTTACGAGGCGAGTAACGTCGTTCCCCACGGTATGAAAACCGACGAGCCGTTCGTGACCTTCGAAAAGGATGGCGAACAGTATCGTCTCGATTGCGATTACATCGCCGGGTGCGACGGTTTTCATGGCGTCGCCCGACAATCGATTCCCGCCGAGTGCCTGAAAATCTTCGAACGGGTTTATCCGTTTGGCTGGTTGGGGATTCTGGCCGACACCCCACCCGTCCACGAAGAACTGGTCTACGCCCGTCATGAGCGGGGTTTCGCCCTGTGCAGCATGCGTTCAGAAACCCGCACCCGCTATTACGTACAAGTGCCGGCTGACGAAAAGGTCGAAAACTGGTCCGATCAACGCTTTTGGGATGAACTGAAATCCCGACTGCCACAGGCGCTGGCGCAGAAGCTGGTGACCGGACCGTCGATCGAAAAAAGCATCGCGCCGCTGCGCAGCTTCGTGGTCGAACCCATGCAGTATGGCCGCCTGTTTTTGGTCGGCGACGCCGCGCACATCGTCCCGCCCACCGGGGCCAAGGGCCTGAACCTGGCCGCCAGCGACGTCAGTACGTTGTTCAACATCCTGCTCAAGGTTTATCGCGAAGATCGCGTCGATCTGCTGGAAAAGTACTCGGAAATCTGCCTGCGCCGAGTCTGGAAAGCCGAACGGTTTTCCTGGTGGATGACCTCGATGCTGCACCGTTTCGATGACCACGATGCGTTCAGCCAGCGCATCACTGAGTCAGAGCTGGACTACTTTGTCGATTCAGAAGCCGGTCGAAAAACTATTGCAGAAAATTACGTCGGGCTTCCCTACGAGGCTATCGAATAGCTAGCTATCGACTTACACTGGCGAGCACTTACCCGCTCGCCTTGCCTCTGCGGGTCAATTTCTGCCCGCAGGTTTTTCCGTGACCAATCTCAGCCAGCCTGAAACGCCCAAACCGGCCATCCGCAGCGTGCTGATCGCGCTGATGCTGGCGATTTTTCTCGGTGCGCTGGACCAGACCATCGTGGCCGTGTCGATGCCGGCCATTTCCGCGCAGTTCAAGGACGTCAGCCTGCTGGCCTGGGTGATTTCCGGCTACATGGTGGCAATGACGGTGGCGGTGCCGATCTACGGCAAACTCGGCGACCTGTATGGCCGGCGCAAGTTGATGCTGTTCGGCATGGGCCTGTTCACCCTGGCGTCGGTGTTCTGTGGCATGGCCCAGAGCATGGAGCAACTGGTGCTGGCGCGGATTTTCCAGGGCATCGGTGCCGGCGGGATGATCTCGGTCAGCCAGGCAATCATCGGCGACATTGTGCCGCCGCGCGAACGCGGTCGTTATCAGGGTTACTTCAGCAGCATGTACGCGGTAGCCAGTGTTGCCGGGCCGGTGCTCGGCGGTTACATGACCGAGTACCTGTCCTGGCGCTGGGTGTTCCTGATCAACCTGCCACTGGGCCTCGGCGCCTGGCTGGTGGCCAATCGCACCTTGGTCGGCCTGCCGATTCCGCAACGCAAACCTGTCATCGACTACCTCGGCACTGTACTGATGATCATCGGCCTGACGGCATTGCTGTTGGGCATCACCCAGGTCGGTCAGGGTCATTCGTGGCGCAGCGCCGAAGTCATGGCATTGCTCGCCTGCTCCTTGCTGGTATTGGGGTTGTTTGTGGTGCATGAACGGCGTGCGCATGAGCCTTTGCTGCCGATGCATTTATTTGCCAACCGCAATGCAATCCTCTGCTGGTGCACGATTTTCTTCACCAGTTTCCAGGCAATTTCGTTGATCGTGTTGATGCCGCTGCGCTTTCAGAGCGTCACCGGCGCTGGTGCCGACAGCGCTGCGTTGCACCTGCTGCCACTGGCGATGGGCCTGCCGATTGGCGCGTATTTCGCCGGGCGCCGGACTTCGGTCACCGGCCGCTATAAACCCATGATTCTCACCGGTGCCGCGCTGATGCCGATCTCGATTCTGGGCATGGCGTTCAGTCCACCCCAGGCATTTGTGCTGAGCAGCCTGTTCATGTTGCTCAGCGGGATCGCCTCGGGCTTGCAGTTCCCGACCTCGCTGGTGGGCACGCAAAATTCGGTGGAACAACGCGACATCGGTGTCGCCACCAGCACCACCAACCTGTTCCGTTCGTTGGGCGGTGCGGTGGGGGTGGCGTTGATGTCGGCGCTGTTGCTGGCGTTGTTGCAGGATTCGAGCTTTGCCCACCTGGCCGGCTCGACGTTGATTGCCGAAGGTCACTCGGGGAACGTCTTGCTCGACGGTTTGAACGCCGCGCCGGGGGATGCGCAGAATGCTTTGCGTGCCGAATTGCTGGTGACGTTCCGGCATTTGCTGATGGTCAGCGCGGCGGTGTCACTGCTGGGGCTGGCGGCGGCGATTGCGATGCCGAACATGTTGTTGCGCGGGCGCGAAGACAAGGTTCGTTAACATTAAAAGATCGCAGCCTGCGGCAGCTCCTACATTGGAATGCGTCCACTTGTAGGAGCTGTCGCAGGCTGCGATCTTTTGATCTTCAAGGGCTGTAATACCCGACAGCCACCAGAAAATGCCCGACCTTTTTCAGGTACGCATGCTTGTCCTCGACCTTGGAAGTCACCGGGTTCTTCCAGCGGTATTGGTACTCGCCGTAATCCTGCTTGGCGATCAACGCCAGGATCGGTTCGCCCACCGGTTTGCCTTCCGGGTCCTTGATCTTGCTGAAGTCGGTGTTGATCAAGCGCAGGTTGGTGCCGTGGGCGACATAACGCTGGGTGTCCAGGTCGACGACAAACACGTAGAGGTCATCCTGCAGATAACCGCCCTTGAGGGAGTTGATCGCCGTCAGCGTCCCCTTCTCGTCCTTGGCCAGGTCGGTAGCCGCTTTGTTCAGCAACGCCATGGCCTGTTCGGCTGAGGCCCGTGGCAAGTAGTAACCCACCGCGAGAATCCGCTGACCGACCCGTTGATAGAACACATGTTTGCGCTCGACCTTTCCATCAGCCCAGTTCTGCCAGCGATACTCGGCCTGCTGAATGCCATTGCCCTCCGGTACCTTGAGGGCGTCCTTGAACGCTTTCTGCAAATCCGGCCCGAGGGTTTCCGAGACATCCCGGCCAATCAATGCCGAAGACGGCCCGCCGCTGGCGAGCATCACGCCTTGGGTGTCGAGCACGAAGACATAGCGGTCCTTGTCGACGAATTCGCCCTGACGGCTGAATGCAGCGAACGCCTTGTCGCCATTCTGGTGGTAATAGGCCAGGGCTTTTTCCAGCAAGGCGATGGCCGCTTTGCTGTCGTCCTTTTCCGTCCCGGCGGCCTGAGCCTGCCCCAGGCACAACAAAATCATGCCGCCCAGCAAGGCCAGCTTCTGCAGAAACCCCATTGCGCATCCCTCGTTCTTGTTGGTGTTTCAAGAGCGTAGACGGCTTGGGGATATGTACGAATATTCAGGAACCTGTATCACACAGGTTCATGTGTAGCAGCTGCCGAAGGCTGCGTTCGGCTGCGCAGCAGTCGCGAGTTTGGTACTCGCGATCTGTCTGGCCTACCGAAGTGCCCGGTTTCACGACTGCTTCGCAGCCGAACGCAGCCTGCAGCATCTGCTACAGGATGCTTACTGGCGGGTGCGCAATTGCTGCTGCAGGTTCTGGATCTGCGCTTGCAGGGTGTTGATGTTGCGGGTGACCTGGCTGCGGAAAGCATCGAATTCGGCAGTATTGGTTGCCCCCTGAGCCGCAGCAGGGCGGTTGTCCTGCTCGCTTTTGAGCACGACGATGTCCTGCTCCAGGCGCTCGATGGCGGCGCTCGGATTGCCTTGCTTCTTCAGAGCAGTAATGTCGGCGCCCAGGCTTTTCAGTTGAGCATCGAATTTCTCGGTATCTGCCGGAGCACTTTTCAGCGCGGCCACGTCGCCGATCAAGACTTTGACCTGAGCCTGCAACTGCGTGTTGACGGTTTGGTGCTCAGAGCTTTGGGTGGTGACCTGCGCCAGGCGCTTGTCCAGGTCGGAGGTTTGCGCAGTCATCTGCGCCAGACGCTTGTCCAGATCAGACGTCTGGCCAACCACGCCTTGTTGCTGCTTGCTCTGATCCAGCAACTTGCTTTCCAGCTGTTTGATTTGCAGCTTCAAGGCTTCGCTATCGCTGGTGACGTTAGTCTGGCTGGCGACAACCTTGCCGGAAATATCTTGCAGGCGCCCCGCCGCTTCCTCACTGATGCGCGCGAAACTTTCCTGGGTCGCCACCAGTTGCTGTTCCATCAGCGAAATCTGCTGAAAGCTCCACCAGGCAAGGCCCGCGAAGGCAAAGAACAAGGCGCCCACCAATGCCCACAGAGGGCCGGTGCTCGCGGCCTTGACCTTGACCACCTGCGGCGTGCGCGAATGCACGGCGGTGCGGGTGGTCGGTGGAAAATCATCGTCGTCGAGGATGTCTGCACGCAGGCTCGGTACATCATCGAAGTCGTCGTTGGCATCGTTACGCATGGACATTGAGTCAACCTTTGTGAAACGCGGTGATGGCTTGATGCGGCGAGTATAACCCCCGTTGCCGCACCGATTGACCCTCAACCCCCGGCCAGGTTCAGTGCGCCGCCTTTCAGCGAATGTCCTGGGCCTTCCACCAGCCGCAGAACTCATCGAGGGCCGTCCAGAGGCTGACCTTCGGATCGTAATCCAGATAATGCCGGGCGCGACTGATGTCCAGGGTGAAATTTTTCTTCATCACTTGCATGCCCAAGCGCGACAGGGTCGGTTCGGGGCGGCCCGGCCACATTTTGCACACGCCTTCGTTCAGCGCCGCAACGCTGTAGGCCAAACCGTAGGAACGGTAGCGTGTAACTTGTGGGACTTCCATTTTGCGCATGACGTAATTGACCACGTCCCACAAGGGCACCGGCGCACCGTTGCTGATGTTGTAGACCTTGCCCAGTGCCGAGCCACCGGCCAGCAAACTGCTGAGCAGCGCTTCATTGAGGTTTTGCACGCTGGTGAAATCGGCCATGTTGAGACCATTGCCAATGATCGCCAGGCGGCCCTTGCGCTGCATTTTCAACAGGCGCGGGAAGATGCTCATGTCGCCGGCACCGGTCACGAAACGCGGGCGCAGGGCGATGGTTTCGAGGCCGAATTCCTGGGCGCCGAAGACCTTTTGCTCAGCCAGGTATTTGGTCGCGGCGTAAGGGTGCTTGAAACGCTTGGGCACCTGTTCTTCGGTCAGCCCCAAGTGATCACGGCCATCAAAGTAAATCGACGGTGACGACAAATGCACCAGGCGCCGCACCCGCTGCTTCAGGCAGGCCTCAACCACGTTTTCGGTGACCTGAACATTGCCTTGATGAAAGTCCTGATAACGGCCCCACACACCGACAGCGCCGGCGCAATGCACCACGGAATCAACGTCTGCGCACAGCTCACGGGTCAGTTCCGGGTCGCTCAAGTCGCCTTGAATGAACTCGGCGCCACGGCGTACCAGATGCTCCACACCTTCGGCCCGGCGACCGTTGACCCGCACGTCCAGGCCCTGCTCCAAGGCGAAACGCGCAAAGCGCCCGCCAATGAAGCCACTTGCGCCGGTGACCAGAATCTTCATGTATTGCTCCGAATATTTCGTTTTGCGTATTTCGTGAGTGCTTGACGCTGAACGTCAGTCCAACGGCACCAACCATTGCTTCGATGCCTGCACCAATTGATCGGTCAGCAACCCCAGCAACTGACCGCCATTGCGCCAATGATGCCAGTACAGCGGCACATCGATCGGCTTATCTGGCAATAACTCCAGCAAAACGCCGCGTTCCAGTTGCTCGCGAACCTGCAGTTCCGGCACCAGTCCCCAACCGAGACCCGCTTCGGTCAGACGGATAAAGCCTTCGGACGAGGGGCATAAATGGTGCTCGAATCCGCCATCGACGCCGAGGGACGCGAGATACCGATGCTGTAGGAAGTCGTCCGGGCCAAACACCAGCGCCGGGGTGCGGGCCAACTGATCGGCGCGCACACCTTGCGGAAAATGCCGGGCAATGAAGGCCGGACTGGCCAAGGCCCTGTAACGCATAGCCCCGAGCAACACGCTGCGTGCCCCGGCCACCGGACGCTCACTGGCGCACAAACAACCCGCCACTTCACCGGCGCGCATGCGTTTGAGGCCGACGGTCTGGTCTTCAACGATCAGGTCCAGCAACACGTGTTGTTGCGCGCAAAAATCTCCCACTGCCTGCGCCCACCAGGTGGCCAGACTGTCGGCATTGAGGGCAATGCGCAAACGCTCCGGCAAACCTTCTTCGTCCAGCGCTGGCACCAGGCTTTGCAGATCGCGCTCAAGCAAGCGCACCTGCTGCACATGGTTGAGCAGGCGTCGACCGATCTCGGTCGGTGACGGCGGCGTAGCCCGAACCAAGACCGGTTGGCCGACGCGTGCTTCGAGCAGTTTGATCCGCTGGGAAATCGCCGATTGCGACAAGCCCAATACCTGGGCGGCACGTTCGAAACCGGCCTGTTCGACCACCGCCGCCAGCGCAGAAAGCAATTTGTAGTCGAACATCAGTTCTCCTAATGAGCGATCAGCAATATTGGTTTTTCTTATACAGCGTCCTGCCCGAGAATGACCAGCAAGAACTCTTGAACAGGAAACACCTCCATGGCTGGCGAAACTTCATTGGCAACGCTGCTGCGCAGCATGAGCCCGCAACTCAACGCCGGCGAATACGTGTTTTGCACCTTGCACGACGGGCAATTACCCACAGGGCTGGACATCATCGGCAGCTTCCGCGAGCGGGAAGGCCTGACGGTCATTCTCGAACGCTCCCTCGCCGAACAGGCCGGTTTGAGCTTCGACTACGTCGCGGCCTGGATCACCTTGAACGTGCATTCGGCCCTCGAAGCCGTCGGCCTGACGGCAGCGTTTGCCACGGCCCTGGGCAAGGCCGGTATCAGTTGCAACGTGATCGCCGGTTATTACCACGACCATTTGTTCGTCGGCCAGGCCGATGCCGAACGCGCCATGCAAGTGCTGCGCGATCTGGCCGCCAACGGGGAGTAATCAATATGTGGCAAAGCTATTTGAACGGCCTGTTGGTCGCATTCGGCCTGATCATGGCCATCGGCACACAGAATGCATTCGTGCTGGCGCAAAGTCTGCGACGGGAACATCACTTGCCGGTGGCGGCCCTGTGCGTCGCCTGCGATGCATTGTTGGTGGCGGCCGGAGTTTTCGGGCTGGCAACGGTGCTTGCGCAAAACCCGACGCTGCTGGCCATCGCCCGCTGGGGCGGCGCTGCGTTTCTGCTGTGGTACGGCAGCATGGCACTGCGCCGGGCCTTCTCCAAGCAGAGCTTGCAACAGGGCGAAAACCAGACCGTGCGCTCGTTGCGGGCGGTAATGCTCAGTGCGCTGGCGGTGACCCTGCTCAACCCGCACGTTTATCTGGACACGGTTTTGCTGATCGGCTCCCTCGGTGCCCAACAAACCGAGCCCGGCGCCTATGTCGTGGGCGCGGCGAGTGCTTCGATGCTGTGGTTTTTCACCCTGGCGCTGGGCGCTGCGTGGCTGGCGCCGTGGTTGGCGCGTCCGAGTACCTGGCGCATTCTTGATCTGTTGGTGGCGGTGATGATGTTCGCGGTAGCGTTCCAGTTAATCAGCGCCGGGTGATTTATTCCAAAAGGCTCTGGAACCTCTATTCCACACAGTTGTTGCGTGGTTATGCCGCACCCCCGGTGCTATGATCCGACACCTGCGCCGCAAAGAGTACAAACTCCCCGGCGCTTGTCTGGCCGCCCGTGATCGGCCTTGCGCTCACCGCACCTGACCTGATTAGGAGATTCACCATGGCTTTCGAATTGCCGCCACTGCCTTACGCACACGATGCCCTGCAGCCGCACATTTCCAAAGAAACTCTGGAATATCACCACGACAAGCACCACAACACCTACGTCGTGAACCTGAACAACCTGGTGCCAGGCACCGAGTTCGAAGGCAAGACTCTGGAAGAAATCGTCAAGACTTCCTCGGGCGGCATCTTCAACAACGCCGCTCAAGTGTGGAACCACACTTTCTACTGGAACTGCCTGGCGCCAAACGCCGGCGGCCAACCTACCGGCGCACTGGCTGAAGCCATCAACGCTGCGTTCGGTTCGTTCGACAAGTTCAAGGAAGAGTTCAGCAAGACTTCCATCGGTACCTTCGGTTCCGGCTGGGGCTGGCTGGTGAAAAAGGCTGACGGTTCCCTGGCCCTGGCCAGCACCATCGGCGCCGGCAACCCGCTGACCAACGGCGACACCCCGCTGCTGACCTGCGACGTCTGGGAACACGCTTACTACATCGACTACCGCAACGTTCGTCCAAAGTATGTCGAAGCGTTCTGGAACCTGGTCAACTGGAAATTCGTGGCTGAGCAGTTCGAAGGCAAAACCTTCACCGCTTAAGCTCGATGCCAGTCAAAAAACCCGGCTTATGCCGGGTTTTTTTATGGAGGGATGCTTTGTGGGACAGGCGGTGTCAGGCAAGCCGCCATCGTCAGCAGGCTGGCTTCTACAAGTATCAGTGTTGTGTGCAGATTGTTTACGGCAGCCGAGATTATTGTGGGAGCCAGCCTGCTGGCGATGGTCGGCGCATCCAACATAGAGGTTGGCTGTCTCGTCGGCGTACTCCCGCGCAACGGTAATCCGGTCGATCTGAAACAACGCCAATGTCCCACGATGAAACCAGCCCTCAACCCCTTGCCCCAGAGCTACATCCGTCTAACATCAACCAATAGGAAAATATCTTCATATCCCCTCAAGTTGAAGGACCCGACTACCGACACAGTACTAATCGGACAATGCCCCCAGGCAACAGCGTATCGGCCAAGCTGCAGGCAAAATCCCTTATGGATGATTGTCCCTTTGACTGCCATCACGGGATTGCCAATACTCATGGCAACTTGATGCTACCCGCACGGAACAAGGAATAACCCTTTGAAGCTGGAACTCAAGAACAGCTTGTCGGTGAAGTTGCTCCGGGTCGTGCTCCTGTCGGCATTGATCGTCGGTGTGGTCTTGAGCTGCGCGCAGATCGTTTTCGATGCTTATAAGACCCGCCAGGCCGTCGCCGGCGATGCCGAACGTATCCTCGACATGTTCCGCGACCCTTCGACCCAGGCCGTCTACAGCCTGGACCGGGAAATGGGCATGCAGGTGATCGAAGGCCTGTTTCAGGACGATGCCGTACGCCAGGCGTCCATCGGTCATCCCAATGAAGCGATGCTCGCGCAAAAATCCCGCGAACTGCAGCAGTCAGACAGCCGCTGGCTGACGGACCTGATCTTGGGCAAGGAACGCACCTTCACCACTCAATTGGTCGGTCGCGGTCCTTACAGCGAGTATTACGGTGACCTGAGCATCACCCTCGACACGGCCACGTACGGCCAAGGCTTTATTGTCAGTTCGGTGATCATTTTCATTTCCGGCGTATTGCGCGCCCTGGCGATGGGGCTGGTGCTGTATCTGGTTTATCACTGGCTGCTGACAAAACCATTGTCGCGAATCATCGAGCACCTGACCGAAATCAATCCCGATCGCCCCAGCGAACACAAGATTCCGCAGCTCAAGGGACACGAGAAAAACGAACTGGGGATCTGGATCAACACCGCCAACCAGTTGCTGGAATCCATCGAGCGCAACACCCATCTGCGTCACGAAGCGGAAAACAGCCTGCTGCGCATGGCCCAGTACGACTTTCTCACCGGCCTGCCGAACCGCCAGCAGTTGCAAACGCAGTTGGACAAGATCCTCGTCGACGCCGGAAAACTGCAACGGCGGGTCGCGGTGCTGTGTGTCGGCCTCGATGACTTCAAAGGCATCAACGAACAATTCAGCTACCAGACCGGCGACCAGTTGCTGCTGGCCCTGGCTGATCGCCTGCGCGCGCACAGCGGACGCCTCGGCGCCCTCGCCCGTCTCGGTGGTGACCAGTTCGCCCTGGTCCAGGCCGATATCGAACAACCCTACGAAGCCGCCGAGTTGGCGCAGAGCATTCTCGATGATCTGGAAGCGGCGTTCGCCCTCGATCATCAGGAGATCCGCCTGCGTGCCACCATCGGCATCACGTTGTTCCCCGAGGACGGCGACAGCACCGAAAAACTGCTGCAAAAAGCCGAGCAGACCATGACCCTGGCCAAGACTCGCTCGCGCAATCGTTATCAGTTCTATATCGCCAGCGTCGACACTGAGATGCGCCGCCGTCGCGAACTGGAAAAAGACTTGCGCGACGCCCTGGCCCGCGAACAGTTCTACCTGGTCTACCAACCGCAGATCAGCTATCGCGATCACCGCGTGGTAGGCGTGGAGGCCTTGATTCGTTGGCAGCACCCGGAACACGGTTTGGTTCCGCCTGACCTGTTCATCCCGCTGGCCGAGCAGAACGGCACCATCATCGCCATCGGCGAGTGGGTGCTGGATCAGGCCTGCAAGCAGCTTCGCGACTGGCATGATCAGGGTTTCAGTGACCTGCGCATGGCGGTGAACCTGTCCACGGTACAGTTGCACCACGCCGAGTTGCCAAGGGTGGTCAACAACCTGCTGCAAATGTATCGCCTGCCACCGCGCAGCCTGGAACTGGAAGTCACCGAGACCGGCCTGATGGAAGACATCAGCACCGCCGCCCAGCATTTGCTCAGCCTGCGTCGCTCCGGCGCACTGATCGCGATCGACGACTTCGGTACGGGTTACTCGTCACTGAGCTATCTGAAAAGCTTGCCGCTGGACAAGATCAAGATCGACAAGAGCTTCGTGCAGGACCTGCTCGATGACGACGACGATGCGACCATCGTTCGCGCCATCATCCAGCTGGGCAAAAGCCTGGGCATGCAGGTGATCGCCGAAGGCGTGGAAACGGCCGAACAAGAGGCCTACATTATTTCCGAAGGCTGCCACGAAGGTCAGGGTTATCACTACAGCAAACCCCTGCCGTCCCGGGAGTTGAGCGCTTACCTCAAGCAGGCCCAGCGCAGCAACGCCGCCATTTTGTAGAAAGATCGCAGCCTCGTTTCACTCGACAGCTCCTACATGGGGGCGCGTCTCTGTAGGAGCTGTGTAGGAGCTGTCGAGTGAAACGAGGCTGCGATCTTCTAATCCAACAACCTTCTCCCGTGAATAAGAAATATTTCCAAGCACAACCCTTTACACATAATGCGAAAGATTTGCATTATGTGGCAGTTTTGCGCGCTGGACGCGTTATACCACCCCCTCTCGAAGCAGGATGTTCGCCATGATTCGTATGCCTCTGGCTACCGCCAGTCTGTTGGCCATCGCAATTTCCCTCGCCGGTTGCGGTGAAGGCAAAGACAAAGAAAAAGCTGCCGCTCCTGCGCCGGCTGCCAGCACTGCTGCTGCTCCGGCTGCTCCTGCCGCTGCACCGGCCGCTGCCGGTAAAGTCGACGAAGCCGCCGCCAAAGCCGTTGTCGCGCACTACGCTGACATGGTTTTCGCCGTTTACAGCGATGCCGAATCCACCGCGAAAACCCTGCAAACCGCCATCGATGCTTTCCTCGCCAAGCCGAACGCCGACACCCTGAAAGCCGCCAAGGCTGCCTGGATTGCTGCCCGTGTTCCTTACTTGCAGAGCGAAGTGTTCCGTTTCGGCAACACCATCATCGACGACTGGGAAGGACAGGTGAACGCCTGGCCACTGGACGAAGGCCTGATCGACTACGTCGACAAATCCTACGAGCACGCGCTGGGTAATCCGGGCGCCACTGCTAACATCATCGCCAACACCCAGCTTCAGGTCGGCGAAGACAAGATCGACGTGAAAGACATCACTCCGGAAAAACTGGCCAGCCTGAACGAGCTGGGCGGTTCCGAAGCCAACGTCGCCACCGGCTACCACGCCATCGAATTCCTGCTCTGGGGCCAGGACCTGAACGGCACCGGCCCTGGCGCCGGCAACCGTCCTGCTTCCGACTACCTGGAAGGCAAAGGCGCCACCGGCGGTCACAACGATCGCCGTCGCGCTTACCTGAAATCCGTGACCCAACTGCTGGTCAGCGACCTGGAAGAAATGGTCGGTAACTGGAAGCCGAACGTGGCCGACAACTACCGCGCCACCCTGGAAGCCGAACCTGCTGAAACCGGCCTGCGCAAAATGCTGTTCGGCATGGGTAGCCTGTCCCTGGGCGAACTGGCGGGCGAGCGCATGAAGGTTTCCCTGGAAGCCAACTCCCCGGAAGACGAACACGACTGCTTCAGCGACAACACCCACAACTCGCAGTTCTACGATGCCAAAGGCATTCGTAACGTTTACCTGGGCGAATACACCCGCGTCGATGGCACCAAAATGACCGGCGCCAGCCTGTCGTCGCTGGTGGCCAAAGCCGATCCGGCTGCCGACACCGCGCTGAAAGCCGACCTGGCTGCCACCGAAGCGAAGATGCAGGTCATTGTCGATCACGCCAACAAGGGTGAGCACTACGACCAGTTGATCGCTGCCGGCAACGCCGCTGGCAACCAGATCGTCCGTGACGCCATCGCTTCCCTGGTCAAGCAGACCGGTTCGATCGAAGCCGCCGCTGGCAAACTGGGTATCAGCGACCTGAACCCGGACAACGCCGATCACGAATTCTGATCGACGCTGGCTGAATAAAAAGGCGACCTTCGGGTCGCCTTTTTAGTGGCCGCGGAACCGCTCCCCCTGTAGGAGCTGTCGAGTGAAACGAGGGTGCGATCTTTTTTGAGGCAAGTTCAAAAAATCGCAGCCTGCGGCAGCGCCTGCAAATCAAAGCAAACGATAATTCCTCTTATTCAAACCTCCCTGCCCTGTTAGACTTTGCGCCCTTGTTTTGCTCGTCTTGCAGGATGTCTGATGCCCTCGCTGCTTCTTCGCTTGTCCGCACTGTTGCTGGCCTTGGGCCTGAGTGCCTGCGATGACGCCCCGCGGTTTACCGAGGCCGAACCCGGTGAA
Source organism: Pseudomonas azerbaijanoccidentalis (assembly GCF_019145495.1). Lineage (GTDB taxonomy): Bacteria > Pseudomonadota > Gammaproteobacteria > Pseudomonadales > Pseudomonadaceae > Aquipseudomonas > Aquipseudomonas azerbaijanoccidentalis. The sequence continues at coordinate 248,680 of NZ_JAHSTU010000007.1, forward strand.
GCCCGCTCCGGCGGAAGCGCCACCGTGCGCAAGACTGATCAAAATGCATTTTCCCTGCCCTCCGCCAACCTGCCGCCTTCACGGCGCGTGGACTTCAGCGTCGGCAACAGCTTTTTCCGCAACCCTTGGGTGATCGCGCCATCGACGACGACGGCCCGCGATGGTCTTGGCCCGTTGTTCAACACCAACGCCTGCCAGGGCTGCCACATCAAGGACGGTCGCGGTCACCCGCCGGAGCCCGATGACTCGAACGCGGTGTCGATGCTCGTGCGCCTGTCGATCCCCGATACTCCGGCGTATGCCAAGGTCATCGAACAACTGGGTGTGGTGCCGGAGCCGGTCTATGGCGGGCAGTTTCAGGACATGGCCGTCCCCGGCGTCCTCCCCGAGGGCAAAGTACGCGTCGACTACACCTCGGTCCCCGTTCGTTTCAAGGACGGCACAGAAATCGAGCTGCGCAAGCCAAGCCTGAATATCACCCAGTTGAACTATGGCCCGATGCATCCCGACACGCGCTTCTCGGCCCGGGTCGCACCGCCGATGATTGGCCTGGGGCTGCTCGAAGCGATCCCAGAGGAAGCGATCCTCGCCAATGCCGAGGCCCAGGCCAAAGCGAAAGACGGCATCGCCGGGCGCCCGAACCGGGTCTGGGACGACCAACAGCAGAAAACCGTTTTGGGGCGATTTGGCTGGAAAGCCGGGCAACCGAACCTCAATCAACAAAATGTTCACGCGTTTTCGGGTGATATGGGCCTCACGACCAGCCTGAGACCGTTTGATGACTGCACCGATACGCAAACCGCCTGCAAACAGGCGCCGAATGGCAACGGCCCCGAGGGCGAGCCGGAAGTCAGCGATAACATCCTGCGGTTGGTGCTGTTCTACACTCGCAACCTTGCAGTCCCGGCGCGACGCGACGTCAGCGCGCCTGATGTGCTGGCCGGCAAGAATTTGTTTTACCAGGCCGGTTGTCAGTCCTGCCACACACCGAAGTACACCACCGCAGCCAACGCCGCAGAACCTGAACTGGCCAATCAAGTGATTCGCCCTTACAGCGATCTGCTGCTGCATGACATGGGCGACGGCCTGGCCGACAACCGCACTGAATTCCAGGCCGGTGGCCGCGACTGGCGCACGCCGCCGTTGTGGGGCATCGGTTTGACCCAAGCGGTCAGTGGCCACACCCGGTTTTTGCATGACGGTCGCGCGCGCAATCTGCTTGAAGCTGTGCTCTGGCATGGCGGCGAAGCGACAGCGGCGCGCCAACAGGTTTTGTCTTTCAATGCCGAGCAGCGCGCTGCGTTGCTGGCGTTTTTGAATTCCCTTTAATACCCATTCCACCTTCGGGAGCCCGACATGTTTCGTCCCAAATTGTTGTTCACCAGCCTTGCCGCGCTAGCGTTGGGCGCCTGTTCGCCTCAAGACCCGCAAGCGGTCACGTCGGCAGCCATCGCCAAATCGGTGATCCTGCCAACGTACACCCGTTGGGTAGAAGCCGACCGCCAATTGGCCGTCAGCGCCCTGGCCTACTGCGAAGGCAAGGAAACCCTGGACACCGCCCGTGCCGATTTCCTGCACGCACAAAAAGCCTGGGCCGAGTTGCAACCGCTGCTGATCGGGCCGCTGGCCGAAGGCAACCGCGCCTGGCAGGTGCAGTTCTGGCCGGACAAGAAAAACCTGGTCGGCCGTCAGGTCGAGCAATTGATCACCGCGCAACCGCAAATCGATGCAGCCGCACTGGCCAAGTCCAGCGTCGTGGTGCAAGGCCTGTCGGCCTACGAATACATTCTGTTCGACAGCAAACCTGACGTGGCCAACGCGGAGCAGAAAGCCAAGTACTGCCCGCTGCTGGTCGCCATTGGCGAACGCCAGAAACAACTGGCCGAAGAGATTCTGAAAAGCTGGAACAACACCGACGGCATGCTCGCGCAAATGAGCAAGTTCCCGAACCAGCGTTATGCCGATTCCCACGAAGCCATTGCCGATCTGTTGCGCGTGCAAGTCACCGCGCTCGACAGCCTGAAGAAAAAACTCGGCACGCCGATGGGCCGTCAGACCAAAGGCGTTCCGCAACCGTTCCAGGCCGATGCCTGGCGTAGCCAGTCTTCCCTGGCCGGCCTGGAAGCGAGCCTCGCCGCGGCCAAGTCCGTCTGGGAAGGCGTCGACAACAAGGGCATTCGCGGTCTGCTGCCAAGCGACCAGAAGCCACTGGCCGACAAGATCGACGCAGCTTATGCCGCATCGTTGAAACTGTTCGCCGACAACAAGCGCTCGTTGACCGACATGCTCAATGACGACGCCGGTCGCCAGCAACTCAACGAAATCTACGACAGCCTCAACGTCGTCCATCGTCTGCACGAAGGCGAACTGGCCAAGGCGCTGGGCATCCAACTGGGCTTCAATGCCAACGACGGTGACTGATGAGGGCGAGTGCCATGCTGCGACGTCAGGCTCTGACCTTAGGGAGTTTGCTGCTGGGAGCAGTGACACTGGGCGGCTGGAAGCTGTTCAAGCACAAGGACCAAAGCCCGCTGCTGCTCTCGGCGCGGGACGATACCGACGGCAAGCATTACGCCGTCGGCTATCGGCTGGATGGCACCCGGGTGTTCGCCACCCAGGTCGGCCAGCGCTGCCACGACATCATCAACCATCCGACCTTGTCGATTGCACTGTTTGTCGCCCGTCGCCCGGGCACCGAGAGCTACCTGATCGACCTGCGCGATGGGACGTTGCTGCAAACGGTGAGCTCCCGCCCGGACCGGCATTTCTACGGTCACGCGGTGATTCACCAAAGCGGCGACTGGCTGTACGCCACTGAAAACGACACCACCGATCCGGGCCGTGGCCTGCTGGGTGTGTATAAGTTCGAAGGCGAGCGGCTGGTGCACAGCGGCGAGATCTCCACCCATGGCATCGGCCCGCATCAAGTGTCATGGATGCCCGACGGCGAAACCCTGGTGGTGGCCAACGGCGGGATTCGTACCGAAGCCGAAAGTCGGGTCGAGATGAACCTCAATGCCATGGAGCCGAGCCTGGTCCTGATGCAGCGCGACGGCACGTTGCTGAGCAAGGAAACCCTCGCCCAGCAGATGAACAGCGTGCGCCACCTGGGCATCGCCAGCGACGGCACCATCGTTGCCGGCCAGCAGTTCATGGGCGCGTCCCACGAGTCCTCGGAGTTGCTGGCGATCAAGCGTCCCGGTCAACCGTTCGTGGCGTTCCCGGTGCCGGAGCATCAGTTACAGGCGATGGGGCATTACACCGCCAGTGTCGCGGTACACAGCGAGCTAAGGCTGGTGGCATTGACGGCCCCACGGGGTAACCGCTTTTTCATCTGGGACCTGGACAGCGGCGAAGTGCGTCTGGATGCCCCCCTTCCCGATTGCGCCGGCGTGGGTGCGGTGGCCGATGGCTTTGTCGTGACATCGGGTCAGGGCCGCTGCCGGTACTACGATTGCCGTCAGACAGATCTGGTTGCAAAACCGTTGGAGCTGCCTGCGGGGCTCTGGGACAACCATCTTCACCTCATGGCTTAACCCCCCAAAAGATCGCAGTCTTCGACAGCTCCTACATTGGAATAATGTGCATCCTGTAGGAGCTGCCAAAGGCTGCGATCTTTTCGAGCTTCCCCCCTCTAATGCTTCACAACCTGTAAAAACTGGCAGTTGGATTACCTCTCCCAGTCGCGGTAATGTGCCTCACTGTCTCACCTGATTTTCTCCAAGGAACTGGAATATGCTGCGTCGCCGCATGCTGATCATGTTGGGTGTTGTTTTGCTGATCGTGCTGGTCCTGGCCGGGTACAAAGCCTTCTCCATCTACACGATGATTCAAGGCTTCTCCGCGCCGAAACCACCGATCAGCGTCGCCGTGGCCACGGCAACCGAACGGCCATGGCAAGCACGCCTGCCCACGGTCGGCACGCTCAAGGCACTGCAAGGTGTGGACCTGAGTCTCGAAACCGATGGGACGGTCATCGACGTCCAGTTCGAGTCCGGGCAGAAGGTCAAGGCCGGCCAACCGATCATTCGGCTCGACAGCGCCGTGGAAAGTGCCCTGCTGGAAACCGCACAGGCAGACCTCGGGCTGGCTCAGGTGGATTACTCTCGCGGCAGTCAACTGGTGGGCAGCCAGGCCATTTCCAAAGGTGAGTTCGACCGACTGTCGGCAGTCCTGAAAAAGAGCAAGGCCACGGTCAATCAGCTCAGGGCGGCACTCGGTAAAAAAAGCATTCTCGCGCCCTTCAGCGGCACCATCGGCATTCGTCAGGTGGACGTCGGCGATTACGTGGCCACCGGCACCATGATCGCCACCCTGCAAGACCTCAGCAGCCTTTATGTCGACTTCTTCGTTCCCGAACAATCGGTGCCGAAGATTGCCGTCGGCCAACCGGTGCAGCTCATCGTCGCGGCGTTCCCGACTGAAGAGTTCCCCGGCACCATCAGTGCAATCAACCCCAAGGTCGAGAACAGCACGCGTAACGTGCAAGTCCGCGCCACCCTGGCCAACCCCGATGGCAAGCTGTTGCCCGGGATGTTCGCCAGCCTGCAAGTGATCCTGCCCGACCCTCAGCCGCAGATCGTCGTGCCGGAAAGCGCGATCACCTACACGCTCTACGGCAACTCGGTCTATGTCGCCGCGCAGAAGAAAGCCGAAGACGGCAGCGTCGAAAAAGACGACAAGAGCCAGCCCGTCCTGATCGCCGAGCGGCGTTTTGTCGAAACCGGCGAACGCCGCGAAGGCATGGTGATCATCACCAAAGGCGTGAAGAACGGTGAAACGGTTGTCACGGCTGGCCAGATCAAACTGGACAACGGCGCGCACATCGCCATCAGCGACGACAAGACCCTGGCCGAAAAGAACAGTCAGCCTCGCGCTGACTGATCAAGGAACCCCCAATGGCTTTTACTGATCCGTTCATCCGCCGCCCGGTGCTCGCCACCGTGGTCAGCCTGCTGATCGTACTGCTGGGCTTCCAGGCCTGGAGCAAGCTGCCGCTGCGCCAATACCCGCAAATGGAAAACGCCCTGATCACGGTGACCACGGCGTACCCCGGGGCCAACGCCGAAACCATCCAGGGCTACATCACCCAGCCGATGCAGCAAAGCCTGGCCAGCGCCGAAGGTATCGACTACATGACCTCGGTCAGTCGCCAGAATTTTTCGGTGATCTCGATCTATGCCCGCATCGGCGCCAACAGTGACCGCTTGTTCACCGAACTGCTGGCCAAGGCCAACGAGGTGAAGAACCAATTGCCCCAGGACGCCGAAGACCCGGTCCTGAGCAAGGAAGCCGCCGATGCCTCGGCACTGATGTACATCAGCTTTTTCAGCAAGGAGTTGAGCAACCCGCAGATCACCGACTACCTGTCACGGGTGATCCAGCCGAAACTCGCGACCCTGCCCGGCATGGCCGAGGCGGAGATTCTCGGCAATCAGGTGTTCGCCATGCGCCTCTGGCTGGACCCGGTGAAGCTCGCCGGTTTCGGGCTAACGGCCAGCGACGTGACCAACGCGGTGCGCCAGTACAACTTCCTGTCCGCCGCCGGCGAGGTGAAGGGCGAGTATGTCGTCACCAGTATCAACGCCAGCACCGAACTGAAATCCGCCGAAGCGTTTGCTGCCATTCCGCTCAAAGTCGATGGCGACAGCCGCGTACTGCTGCGCGATGTCGCACGGGTCGAGATGGGGGCGGAAAACTACGACACCATCAGTTCTTTCGGTGGCACTCCGTCGGTGTACATCGGCATCAAGGCCACGCCTGCCGCCAACCCGCTGGACGTGATCAAGGAAGTGCGCAAGATCATGCCGGACCTTGAGGCCCAGTTGCCGCCCAACCTCAAGGGCGAGATCGCCTACGACGCCACGCTGTTCATCCAGGCGTCCATCGACGAGGTGGTGAAAACCCTGTTCGAAGCGGTTCTGATCGTGATCGTCGTGGTGTTCCTGTTTCTCGGCGCACTGCGTTCGGTTGTGATCCCGGTGGTCACCATCCCGCTGTCGATGATCGGCGTGATGTTCTTCATGCAGATGATGGGTTACTCGATCAACCTGCTGACCCTGCTGGCGATGGTGCTGGCAATCGGCCTGGTGGTGGACGACGCCATCGTCGTTGTGGAAAACATCCACCGCCACATCGAGGAAGGCAAGACGCCGCTGGACGCCGCTATCGAAGGCGCCCGGGAAATCGCCATGCCGGTGGTCTCGATGACCATCACCCTGGCAGCCGTGTACGCACCGATTGGTTTCCTGACGGGGCTGACCGGCGCCTTGTTCAAGGAATTTGCCCTGACCCTGGCCGGCGCCGTGGTGATTTCCGGCATCGTGGCCCTGACCCTGTCACCGATGATGTGCGCCTTTCTGCTACGCCACGATGAAAATCCCAGCGGCCTGGCCCATCGCCTGGACCTGATCTTCGAAAGCCTCAAACGGCGCTATCAGCGCATGCTCCACGGCACGCTCAATACCCGGCCAGTGGTGTTGGTGTTCGCGGTGATTGTGCTGTGCCTGATCCCGGTGTTGCTCAAGTTCACCAAATCGGAACTGGCGCCGGACGAGGACCAGGGCATCATTTTCATGATGGCCAACGCCCCGCAACCGACCAACCTCGATTACCTGAACACCTACACCGACGAGTTCATCTCGATCTTCAAGGCGTTCCCCGAGTACTACTCTTCGTTCCAGATCAACGGTTTCAACGGCGTGCAATCGGGTATCGGTGGTTTCCTGCTCAAACCGTGGAACGAGCGCAGCCGGACCCAGATGCAAATCCTGCCCGACGTTCAAGCCAAACTGGAAAGCATCCCGGGACTGCAGATTTTCGGCTTCAACTTGCCATCCCTGCCGGGCACCGGCGAAGGTCTGCCATTTCAGTTCGTCATCAACACTGCCAACGACTATGAGTTGCTGTTGCAAGTGGTCGACCGGGTGAAAAAACGCGCCCTGGAGTCCGGCAAGTTCGCCTTCGCCGACGTCGACCTGGCCTTCGACAAGCCGGAAGTCGTGGTCGATATCGATCGCGCCAAAGCTGCCCAGATGGGTGTGTCGATGCAGGACCTGGGCGGAACACTGGCGACCTTGCTCGGTGAAGCGGAGATCAACCGGTTCACCATCGAGGGACGCAGCTACAAAGTCATCGCTCAGGTCGAACGACCGTTCCGCGACAACCCCGACTGGTTGAACAACTACTACGTGAAAAACACCCAGGGTGAGCTTCTGGCCCTGTCGACCCTGATCACCGTGACCGACCGTGCGCGACCGCGGCAGTTGAACCAGTTCCAGCAACTCAACTCGGCAATCCTGTCCGGCGTGCCGTTGGTCAGCATGGGCGAGGCCATCGAAGTGGTCCGTCAGATCGCCCAGGAAGAAGCACCGGTCGGCTTTGCCTTCGACTATGCCGGGGCGTCGCGGCAATACGTGCAGGAAGGCAGTGCCTTGTGGGTCACCTTTGCCTTGGCACTGGCGATCATTTTCCTGGTGCTGGCCGCGCAGTTCGAAAGCTTCCGCGACCCGCTGGTGATTCTGGTGACCGTGCCATTGTCGATCTGCGGTGCATTGATCCCGTTGTTCCTCGGCTGGTCGAGCATGAACATCTACACCCAGGTCGGTTTGGTGACGCTGATCGGGTTGATCAGCAAGCACGGGATCCTGATCGTCGAATTTGCCAACCAGTTGCGCAAAGACAAGGGCCTGACACCCCGCGAGGCAGTGGAAGAAGCAGCGTCCATTCGTCTGCGTCCGGTGTTGATGACGACGGCCGCCATGGTGTTTGGCATGGTGCCGCTGATCATTGCCTCGGGCGCGGGCGCGGTGAGCCGGTTCGACATCGGAACGGTGATCGCCACGGGGATGTCGATCGGGACGCTGTTTACCTTGTTTGTGCTGCCGTGCGTGTACACATTGCTGGCTAAGCCCGATAAACCGAAAGAGCCCGCGTAACCCTGTATAAAAAAGGCCTCGCAGATGCGAGGCCTTTTATTTGGGATTGAAACTGTTCAACTTTGCGGCCTCATTCCTTGAGAAAGACCGAACATGAACAGCAACAAATCATGATCGGGCTGGGTGGCCACGGATGTCTTGGCGACTCGTGGCAAGGGGCAATATTCGCCGTTCGCTGAGCTTAGAACCTGCGTGCGTGGCTGCTCCCAGGCAGCCACTGCGAGCGAAGCGACTGCCAAGGCTCCAACCAAAAACAAACCTCGCGCAACTTCGAGTTTCATTGCTATAAACCCTTGATAGCGCTGCCAAACGCCGTCTCATAAAAATAGACCAGTTTCTTCCAGTCCGTAGGGTTGAACGACGAGTGGCGGCGCAATTGCTTCATGTCGTGGAGAGCCGCCTGATGGGCACTGAAGCGTTGTCGGCACTTCTCCAGATCAATCAGCGCCACCTCAACGTTGCATGCCTCGCCTTCACCGGTGACGCGCACAAAAACGTGCTTGATATAGAGGCAACTGTGCTGCCAACGCCCTTTGTGCATGCGGGCCAGGTTCTCCGCCAGCATCTGCAACACGCGATCATGCACGGGTTCACCGTGACGCTCACGACCGCCGCCAGCGTACCAATGCTCCATTTCCTCGAAACCATCCAGTGACTTTGTCACCAGCAATGCACGCCATTTGTGCACCGGGTCGCGTTGAGCGCCGCAGAAGACGATTTGCGGAACATGAACCCCGAGCAGGCTGACGCCCATCAGTGCGTCGCGCTCGCGCAGTACGGTCGGTCGACCGAACGGGTGCAGCAAGCTGCGATAGATATGCCCGGTCTGGCGTTTGAAGTAGAGCAGTTGATCATCGCTACCCACGACGCGCTGCACGCCGCTTTCCCCACCGCGGCGAACATTGGGTTCTTCTACCCACTCGCCGCGCTGGTTCCAGAAATAGTCGAAACGGTCCTGGGAGACAACATCCGATCCTGCTGCATACTGCACTGCCATCCTGTTACCTCTTGCGTAATACGTAAACTCGCCACATGGCATAGAGCGGTAAAAAGTCCAGACGTTCCTGAATTCGGAAGCCTGCTTGTTCAAATTCCTGTTCTACCGTAGCAGCTGGTAACACAAATCTGTTTTGGTAACTTTCCTGCTCACGGGTTCGCTCCAGACGCTTGCGTTTCCAGGCCTTGAAATTGCCATCTACCCACAGGGACAAAATGACGCTGTCACGGGTGACACGCTCGAATTCGCGCAAAATAGCCAATCGATGCTCGGCCTCACCGATGTGATGAAGCAAACGCATGCAGAAAATGCTGTCGACGGCGTTATCAGGCAAGGCAATGTCGAATGCAGAAGTGTGCAAGGGTTGTACCCGTTTCACGACATCGGCCGGTTGCGCCTGTGTCGCGATCTTCAACATCGATTCAGAGTTGTCGGCACCGATGATGACGCGATTGGGTTTCTCGGCCAGCAACGGCCAGAAACGCCCCGCGCCGCAGGGCAAATCAAGCACCAGGCCAGGCTCGCCGACCGAGGCCAGGGCCTTACGAGCCAGTTGCTCATCCCGCCAGTGGGACAGTTTACGACTCAGGCCATCCTGATGTTTAACCAGATACTGTTGGGCGTGCTGGTCGTCGTATTTTTCGGAAAAATCCAGTTTGATCGGGCCGGCCATCATTGAGGTCTCCTGTACGTCTGATGGCCCCTACATTAGGTAGCGCCGTGTCAGTTTCAGGTCATACCTTTGTGAAAAAATTGTCATGTAAAACCCATAATCGTTACTAGGTTTTACAATGCAATCAAGCCCGCCCCCGTTGGTCGCCGCTGAACGTCAGCTTGCAGGAGTGATCAGCAGTTCCACTTGAAAACGACAGCCATTGGGCTCCATGTTGGTCAGGCTGACGCTCCAGCCCTGGTTTTCACAGATCCGCTGCACCAGTGACAGCCCCAGCCCAAGGCCTTCGCCACGTTTTTCGCTGCCGCGCACGAACGGTTCGAACATCGCTTCACGCTTTTCTTCGGGAATGCCCACACCACTGTCTTCGACCACAAAGCCGCTGGTCGTCAGGGTCAGTCGTATAAACCCTTGCTCCGTGTAGTGCAGCGCGTTGCGCAGCAGGTTGCCCATTACCGCATTCAGCAGTGTGGCGTTGTATCGAATGTTCTGGTCCTGACCCGGCTCGAAAATCAGCGTCAGGCCTTTGGCCTCAATCGGTGCACGCCACTGGGCGATCAAACCATCGGCCACCCCCGTGAGCGTCTGCTGCGGTGACATGCTCGCGTCTTCGCGTTGGGCGCGGGCCAGCATCAGAAAGGTTTGCACCAGTTCACGCATTTCTTCACAGGCACGGGAGATGCGCTCGACCTGAGCGCGACCGCGCTGATCGATTCCCGGGTTTTCCAGCAACAACTCGCAGGAGCTGGCCAGGACCATCAGTGGCGTGCGCAGTTCGTGGCTGACGTCACTGGTAAACAAACGCTCCCGCGTCAGCGCCTGGCGCAGGCGCCCCAGAGTGGCATCAAAGGCCACCGCCAACTCACCCACTTCATCGGCGGCGTAGTCCGGTGCCAGCGGCGGTGCCAGACCGAGCAACTGATCGCGATGCCGTACCTGCCGGGCCAGTCGGACCACAGGCGCCATCACCTTGCGCGCCAGGACCCAGCCGAGGAAAACCGCCAGTGCCAGGCTGAGTACGAAGCCAACGAGAACGACGGCAAACAGCACCCGCTCGCGCTCTTCGAAATCGCTTTGATCCTGCAACAGCACATAACGGCGTCCGTCGACGATTTCGACCATCGCGTGATACGACAGCTGCTCGCGAAAGACCTCGTGAAAACCGGAGTCCAGGTGCCGCAAATCCTTGGGCAATTCGAAATCACCCGGGCCGCCGCTGAAATAGAACAACTGGTCCGGTTCGGGCCGATGGCTCCAGTCCGAAACGCTGTCCATCAGCAACAGGCGCTGCAAGTCGCCGCCCAACCCGGCGGAAATCAGCTTTTCTTCCACCAGATGCACAGTCGCGACAATGCCCATGGCGAAGGCACCCGCCACCAGCGCACTCATCAGTGCAAAGGCAATGATGATCCGCTGGGCAAGGCTTTGCTTAAACTCCATCACGGCCCTCGGCCAGGCGATAACCGACACCGTGCACGGTATGCAGCAACGGTTTGGCGAACGGTTTGTCGATTACCTGACGCAGTTGGTGGACGTGGCTGCGCAAGCTGTCACTGTCCGGGCAATCATCGCCCCACAACGCTTCTTCGAGGATTTCCCGGCGCAATACGTGCGGGCTTTTCTGCATCAATACCGCGAGCAGCTTGAGGCCCACCGGGTTGAGCTTGAGCAGGCGCCCTTCGCGGGTGACTTCGAGAGTATCCAGGTCGTAGTTCAAGTCACCGACTTGCAGAGCGCGTCGACCGCCGCCCTGGGTACGCCGCATCACCGCTTCGATCCGCGCCGCCAGTTCCGACAGGGCGAACGGTTTGATCAGGTAGTCGTCGGCGCCGGACTTGAAGCCTTGCAGGCGGTCGTCCAGCTGATCGCGTGCCGTCAGCATGATCACAGGGGTGTCGCGCCGGGCATCTTCGCGCAGGCGTTTGCACAGGGTGTAGCCGTCGATGCCCGGCAGCATGATGTCGAGCACGATCAAGTCGTAATGCTCAGTGGCGGCCAGATGCAGGCCCGACAAACCGTCCTGTGCGCAATCCACGGTATAGCCTTTGAGCCCCAGGTAATCGGCCAGATTGGCCAGGATATCGCGGTTGTCTTCAACCAATAGAATTCGCATGGGCACCTCCTCCGTACACAGTAACGGCCGTCTTGGCCCGCGCAGCTTAAGGCCAAGTGTGGCTCACGGCTAGGACTGCGTGCGGCTGCAATGGCCGAAATCAAACGTTTGCCGGGTTAACGACTTTTTCACTATCGATTCACACGTTGACGACAGGATCGGGTTCAAAGTCTGCGCGGCTGCGCATTTCAGAACACTTTCCCAACCAAGGAACCAGCATGGCTTCGACCCTTGCCCGCCCCGCATCTCGCCCACTCAACTTCTGGGTTTGCCTTGGCGTTCCCGCCGTTGCGGCAATCATTCTGGTGCTGCTTGAACTGACCTCCCTGGACATGGACCTGGCCAAACTGTTCTACGACCCGGTCGCTGGAGATTTCATCGGTCGCCACAGTTACTTTCTGGAAACGGTCCTGCATGACCGCGCCAAACAAGTGGTCATCGCTTTCTCGGTATTTGCCATCCTTGGCTTTGCCGGCTCGTTCTTCATGACCCGGCTCAAGCCGTTCAAACGGGAATTGGGCTGTCTGGTGCTGTCCCTGGGTTTGGCGACTTCCTTTGTCACGCCGATGAAAGCAGTGACGGCGGTGCAATGCCCCTGGAGCCTGGAGCAGTTTGGTGGCCACGAAACTTACAGCGAATTATTGAGCCCGCGTCCGGCAACGGAAAAACCGGGCCGCTGCTGGCCGGGCGGTCATGCGGCAACCGGGTTCACTCTGTTTGCGCTGTTCTTTGTATTGCGTGATCGTCGCCCGCGACTGGCACGGGCGGCATTTGTTTTTGCCTTCGCCCTGGGTACTGTGTTTTCCATTGGACGGATGATGCAGGGCGCGCACTTCTTCTCGCACAACGTGTGGACGGCGGTGTTCTGTTGGTTGATTTGTCTGGGGTCGTATTACTGGATTCTTTATCGGCCGGCTGTGAAGGCTGAACCTGAGGCAAATGCAGAGCCTGTCAGCGTCTGATCCGACGCTATCGCGAGCAGGCTCGCTCCTACAGGGATCGATGCGACCCTCAAAATGGAGGCAATAAAAAACCCCGCCTGCTTTCGCAGGCGGGGTTTTTAGTACAGGGGTAAGGCTGGCTTACATCATGCCGCCCATGCCGCCCATACCGCCCATGTCTGGCATACCGCCGCCAGCACCGCCGTCTTTCTTCGGTGCATCAGCAACAGCGGCTTCGGTGGTCAGGATCAGACCGCCGATCGACGATGCAGCTTGCAGCGCGGAACGGGTGACCTTGGTTGGGTCCAGGATACCCATTTCGATCATGTCGCCGTATTCGCCAGTCGCAGCGTTGTAACCGAAGTTACCTTTGCCGTTTTTGACTTCGTTGACCACAACGCTTGGCTCGTCACCGCTGTTGGCAGCGATCTGACGCAGCGGTGCTTCAACGGCACGGCGCAGAACAGCAATACCCACGTCCTGATCAGCGTTGTCGCCTTTCAGATCGTTCAGGGTTTGCAGAGCGCGGATCAGCGCAACGCCACCGCCAGGTACCACGCCTTCTTCAACGGCTGCACGGGTAGCGTGCAGGGCGTCTTCAACGCGGGCTTTCTTCTCTTTCATTTCAACTTCGGAACCAGCGCCAACCTTGATCACTGCAACGCCGCCGGACAGCTTGGCCAGACGCTCTTGCAGTTTTTCACGGTCGTAGTCCGAGGAAGTTTCGGCAACCTGGGCACGGATCTGGTTGATGCGTGCTTCGATGTCGCCTTGAACGCCAGCACCGTCAACGATGATGGTGTTTTCCTTGGACAGGGTTACGCGCTTGGCGTTACCCAGGTGCTCCAGGGTGGTGCTTTCCAGGCTCAGGCCGATCTCTTCGGAGATAACGGTACCGCCGGTCAGAACAGCGATGTCCTGCAGCATGGCCTTGCGACGGTCGCCGAAGCCTGGAGCCTTGACGGCTGCGACTTTAACGATACCGCGCATGTTGTTCACAACCAGAGTCGCCAGGGCTTCGCCTTCAACGTCTTCGGCAACGATCAGCAGCGGACGGCCGGCTTTGGCAACGGCTTCCAGCACTGGCAGCATTTCGCGGATGTTCGAGATCTTTTTGTCGACCAGCAGGATCAGCGGGCCGTCCAGCTCAGCGACCATGGTCTCTGGCTTGTTGACGAAGTACGGGGACAGGTAGCCACGGTCGAACTGCATGCCTTCAACAACCGACAGTTCGTTTTCCAGGCCCGAGCCTTCTTCAACGGTGATCACGCCTTCTTTACCGACTTTTTCCATGGCTTCGGCAATGATGTCGCCGATGGAGTTGTCGGAGTTGGCGGAGATGGTGCCTACCTGAGCGATAGCCTTGGTGTCAGCGCATGGCTTGGACAGGGCTTTCAGCTCTTTAACAATAGCGATGGTCGCTTTGTCGATGCCGCGCTTGAGGTCCATCGGGTTCATGCCGGCAGCGACGGCTTTGAGGCCTTCGTTGACGATCGATTGAGCCAGAACGGTAGCGGTGGTGGTGCCGTCGCCTGCGTCATCGTTGGCACGGGAGGCAACGTCTTTGACCAGCTGCGCGCCCATGTTTTCGAAACGGTCTTCGAGTTCGATTTCTTTGGCTACGGAAACGCCGTCCTTGGTGATGGTCGGAGCGCCGAAGCTCTTCTCGATGATCACGTTACGGCCTTTCGGGCCCAGGGTCGCTTTTACCGCGTCAGCCAGGACGTTGACGCCTTTGAGCATTTTCTTGCGGGCGGAATCGCCAAACAGAACTTCTTTAGCAGCCATGATCGATATTCCTTAAATACTTTGTAGTCGCGGGAAAATGAGCGGGAAATCAGTCTTCGATAACAGCGAGGATTTCGTTCTCGCTCATTACCAACAGGTCTTCGCCGTCGATTTTCACAGTGTTGCTGCCGGAGTAAGGACCGAACACAACCTTGTCGCCAACCTTGACGGCCAGTGCGCGCACTTCACCGTTGTCCAGTACGCGGCCGGTGCCTACAGCGAGGATTACGCCGCTGTTGGCTTTTTCAGCAGCCGAACCTGGCAGGACGATACCGCCAGCGGTTTTCTTTTCTTCTTCGCTGCGACGGATGACGACGCGGTCATGCAGAGGACGAAGCTTCATTGTCGATCTCTCCTAATTGTGGTTTTCATCGGCCGGTGTAGTCCCGGCGGGTTTAACAAAGTCCGGCGGTGCCGGGTGCGGTTCGTCAAGCGAACCGCGGAAGTCTGTCTGGCGTGTTCGCCAGAAACCTTGCGGTGACCGTTACATAAGGGCGCTCAAGCTGATTACAAGGGCGGGGATCGAAAAATTTTCACGTTGATGCCGCGCAAAACGAACACGGCACCCGAAGGTGCCGTGTCGCTGTGCGTATTACTTGGTGTCGCGGTGTTCGAACTCGCCTTCGATCACGTTGGGCTCGCGGCCCAGCGGCTCGCGCGGTGCAGGGCCGCCACGGGCCTGGAGGTCATCGGCGAACGCCCGTTGGCGGATCGCCTGTTCCTCGGCGCGCTGGCGCATTTTGTTGGCCAGCAGTCGACGACTGATCGGCAGCAGCATGATCAGGCCGACCACATCACTGATGAAACCAGGCAGGATCAACAGGCCACCGGCCAAGGCCAGCATCAGGCCTTCAAGCATGGTCTGGGCCGGCAGTTCGCCGCGGTTCAGGCTTTCACGGGCACGCAGCGCCGTGGCCAGGCCGGCGATACGAAGCACGAACACGCCGAACATCGAGCCGAGAATGATCAGCAGCAGGGCCGGGAAAAACCCGATCGCCCCTGCCACCTTGACGAATACGAACAGCTCCAACACCGGGAACAGCAGAAAGAGCAACAAAAAAGGGCGCATCAAATGGTTCCTCAACGCAAGAATGCCTTGCCAGTTCACCTTAGATGACGTCGCCGTTTCGTGAATTCAAGCGTCGGCCACTTCATTTTTCGGCCAATGTTCGGCGTGAGCCAGAAAAACCAAGGCTTCGCGAACTTGTGTCGGCGTATTACACGGAACTTGGAACGGCAGCCAGTACAGGCTTTGGCCGATGCGCAAGTGCATGCCTTCAGTGTCGATACCGACCATCTGCGCCGGCGAAGTTTTCGGTAAACCGGCCAGGTCCACGTAATGGGCAATGGCTTTGGCGTGATCGGCGTTCATGTGCTCGACCATGCTGATCTCAGCCTTGCCGGCAAACGGATTGGCCAGTGTCAGTTCGTTGACCCAGTGAATCGCGCCGAAACCACCGATGTAGCGGTGACGGACCGGGGTGAGCACCCAGAAATCGAAATCATGGGCATTGTGGTAGCCCTGCGATTCCGGGAAATAGCGGTAATAACGCTCGGCGGCTACCTGAATGGCAGCTTCGTCTTCGAGTTGCTGCGCTTCAGCCAGATAAGTCAGACGACCCACGGCCTGCACGTCTTCAGCGCCGCGCTCGCCTACGAACAGTGAGCATTTCGGATCTTTTTGCAGATTGTGCGTGTGCTGCGCGATGCGGCTGATCAGGATCAGCGGCCGGCCCAGCTCGTCCAGGCAGTACGGAACCACGGAGCCGAACGGGAAACCGGGCATCGCTTTGGAGTGCGTGGAGAGCACTCCACGGTATTCCTTGAGAAGCAATTCTCGTGCATGCTTAGCCGCTTCAACGCTCAATTTATGACTCCTTATATAGAATCCGTCAGAAAAACGGACGGGCTGCTGGTGGAAAGTCCCAGCACGCCATCGGGGCAGTTCTCATGTGCAGCCAAGCCAGGTCAGGCGCAGATCGAGAGGCTCTCTAAAGGAAACCACTCTGACCTGCTACCGGGGCATGCGAATGCAACTCACTGACAAAGTAATCATTATCACCGGCGGTTGCCAGGGTTTGGGCCGCTCCATGGCCGAGTATTTCGCCGGCAAGGGCGCCAAGCTGGCGCTGGTCGACCTTAACCAGGAAAAACTCGACGACGCGGTCGCGGCCTGCAAGGCCAAAGGCGTCGAAGCCCGCGCTTACCTGTGCAACGTGGCCAATGAAGAGCAAGTGACGCACATGGTTGCACAGGTCGCGGAAGACTTCGGCGCAATCCATGGCCTGATCAACAACGCCGGGATCCTGCGTGACGGCCTGCTGCTCAAGGTCAAGGACGGTGAAATGACCAAGATGAGCCTGGCACAGTGGCAAGCGGTGATCGACGTCAACCTGACCGGCGTATTCCTGTGCACCCGTGAAGTCGCGGCAAAAATGGTTGAGCTGAACAACAGCGGCGCGATCATCAATATCTCGTCGATTTCCCGCGCTGGCAACGTCGGCCAAACCAACTACTCCGCCGCCAAGGCCGGTGTCGCGGCGGCGACCGTGACCTGGGCCAAGGAACTGGCGCGCTATGGCATTCGCGTAGCCGGTATTGCACCAGGCTTCATCGAAACCGAAATGACCTTGGGCATGAAGCCGGAAGCGCTGGAAAAAATGACGGCGGGAATTCCGCTCAAACGCATGGGCAAGCCGGATGAGATCGCCCATTCGGCGGCTTACATCTTCGAGAACGACTATTACACCGGTCGGATTCTGGAGATGGATGGCGGGTTGCGGATCTAAAGCAAGATCAACAGATCGCAGCCTGCGGCAGCTCCTACATGGGCTTGATGTTCACCCTGTAGGAGCTGCCGCAGGCTGCGATCTTTTAACAGGCGACCGGAATCAATCGTCGCTGATGCTGATGTTCGGCATCGCCGGCGTCAGGGCTTCCTGCAACACAATTCGCGCGCCAACGTGGCGAGCCAGTTCCTGGTAGACCATTGCAATCGGGCTGTCCGGCTCGGCGATCACTGTTGGCTTGCCGCCATCGGCCTGTTCGCGGATGGCCATCGCCAGCGGCAGCGAAGCCAACAACTCGACGCCGTACTGAGTGGCCAGCTTCACGCCGCCACCCTCACCGAACAAATGCTCGGCATGCCCGCAGTTCGAGCAGATGTGCACGGCCATGTTTTCCACCACGCCCAGCACCGGGATGTTGACCTTGCGGAACATCTCCACGCCTTTGCGTGCGTCCAGCAATGCCAGGTCCTGCGGCGTGGTGACGATCACTGCACCGGCCACCGGGACTTTCTGCGCCAGGGTCAGCTGGATATCGCCCGTGCCTGGCGGCATGTCGATGACCAGATAATCCAGGTCGCCCCAAGCGGTTTGAGTGACCAGTTGCAGCAAGGCGCCGGAAACCATCGGACCGCGCCAGACCATCGGCGTGTTGTCGTCGGTCAAGAACGCCATCGACATCACTTCAACACCGTGGGACTTGAGCGGCACGAACCACTTCTGGTCCTTCACTTCAGGCCGGGTACGCTCCGGGATGCCGAACATGATGCCCTGGCTCGGGCCATAGATGTCCGCATCGAGAATCCCCACCTTGGCGCCTTCGCGGGCCAGGGCCAGGGCCAGGTTGGCCGCCGTGGTGGATTTGCCCACGCCGCCCTTGCCGGACGCCACGGCCACCACGTTTTTCACGTTCGCCAGGCCCGGGATCTGCGCTTGAGCCTTGTGCGCTGCAATCACGCTGGTGATATCGACACGAGCCGTGGTCACACCGTCCAGACCTTCGATGGCCATTTGCAGCATCTGCGCCCAGCCACTCTTGAACAGACCGGCGGCGTAACCCAACTCAAGCTGGACGCTGACGCGATCGCCCTGGATTTCGATGTTGCGCACGCACCCGGCGCTGACCGGGTCCTGGTTCAGATAAGGGTCGGTGTATTGGCGAAGGACGGCTTCCACCGCTGCGCGATTGACGGCGCTCATGGGCAACTCCGAAAACAGGACTTGGAAAAGATGACGGCTATCGTACCTTAAAAGATCGCAGCCTTCGGCAGCTCCTACAGATGTACGCCGATTCCCTGTAGGAGCTGACGAAGACCGCGATCTTTTGATCTTCTCTCGCTGCTCATCCAATGAAACAGGCTCACAGGGTGAAAAATATGCGCCGGCGCTTTATAGTGGCCGACCTCCGTTTCATCAAGTAGCCGAGCCCCATGTCCGAGCCACGCAAGATCCTCGTCACCAGCGCCCTGCCCTATGCCAATGGTTCGATCCACCTTGGCCATATGCTGGAATACATCCAGACCGATATGTGGGTGCGCTTCCAGAAGCACCGCGGCAACCAATGCATTTATGTCTGCGCTGACGACGCCCACGGTTCGGCGATCATGCTGCGCGCGGAAAAAGAAGGCATCACCCCGGAACAACTGATCGCCAACGTCCAGGCTGAACACAGCGCCGACTTTGCCGACTTCCTGGTGGACTTCGACAACTTCCACTCCACTCACGCCGAAGAAAACCGTGAGCTGTCGAGCCAGATCTACCTGAAGCTGCGCGACGCCGGGCACATCGCCACGCGCTCGATCACGCAGTATTTCGACCCGGAAAAGAAAATGTTCCTGGCCGACCGCTTCATCAAGGGCACTTGCCCGAAATGCGGCACTGAAGACCAGTACGGCGACAACTGCGAAAAATGCGGCGCGACCTACGCACCGACCGACCTCAAAGATCCGAAGTCGGCGATTTCCGGCGCCACCCCGGTGCTCAAGGATTCCCAGCATTTCTTCTTCAAGTTGCCAGACTTCCAGCAAATGCTGCAAACCTGGACCCGCAGCGGCACCCTGCAAGACGCCGTGGCCAACAAGATCGCCGAATGGCTGGATGCCG
Organism: Pseudomonas azerbaijanoccidentalis; assembly: GCF_019145495.1. Taxonomy (GTDB): domain Bacteria; phylum Pseudomonadota; class Gammaproteobacteria; order Pseudomonadales; family Pseudomonadaceae; genus Aquipseudomonas; species Aquipseudomonas azerbaijanoccidentalis. Next base: position 268,018 of record NZ_JAHSTU010000007.1, read on the forward strand.
GTCTGCAACAGTGGGACATCTCACGCGATGCGCCGTACTTCGGTTTTGAAATCCCGGACGAGCCAGGCAAGTATTTCTACGTCTGGCTGGACGCGCCGATCGGTTACATGGCGAGCTTCAAGAACCTGTGCAACCGCACGCCGGAGCTGGACTTCGACGCGTTCTGGGGCAAGGATTCCACCGCCGAGCTGTACCATTTCATCGGCAAGGACATCGTCAACTTCCACGCCCTGTTCTGGCCAGCCATGCTCGAAGGCGCAGGCTACCGCAAGCCGACCGGGATCAACGTACACGGCTACCTGACCGTCAACGGCCAGAAAATGTCCAAGTCCCGTGGCACCTTCATCAAGGCCCGGACTTACCTGGATCACCTGTCGCCGGAATACCTGCGTTACTACTACGCGGCCAAGCTGGGCCGTGGCGTCGACGACCTGGACCTGAACCTCGAAGACTTCGTACAGAAGGTCAACTCCGACCTGGTGGGCAAAGTCGTCAACATCGCCAGCCGTTGTGCCGGGTTCATCAACAAGGGCAATGCCGGCGTGATGGTCGACACCAATGCCGCACCTGAGTTGACCGACGCATTCCTGGCCGCCGCGCCAAGCATCGCCGACGCCTATGAAGCTCGCGATTTCGCCCGTGCCATGCGCGAGATCATGGGCCTGGCCGACCGTGCCAACGCCTGGATCGCCGACAAGGCACCGTGGTCGCTGAACAAACAGGAAGGCAAACAGGATGAAGTCCAGGCGATCTGCGCCACGGGCGTCAACCTGTTCCGCCAGTTGGTGATCTTCCTCAAGCCTGTACTGCCGTTGTTGGCCGCCGATGCCGAGGCGTTCCTCAACGTCGCGCCGCTGACCTGGAACGATCACGCAACCTTGCTCAGCAATCACCAGCTGAACGAGTTCAAGCCGTTGATGACCCGGATCGACCCGGTCAAGGTGCAAGCCATGACCGACGCTTCGAAAGAAGACCTGACCGCCAGCCAGACCGACACCGGCGAAGCTGCACCGGCCGGCAATGGCGAACTGGCCAAGGATCCGCTGTCGCCGGAAATCGAGTTCGATACCTTCGCGGCTGTCGACTTGCGCGTTGCACTGATCGTCAAGGCTGAACACGTTGAAGGCACCGACAAGCTGTTGCGCCTGACCCTGGACATCGGCGACGAGACCCGCAACGTGTTTTCCGGCATCAAGAGCGCTTACCCGGACCCGTCCAAGCTCGACGGCCGCCTGACCATGATGATCGCCAACCTCAAGCCTCGGAAAATGAAGTTCGGTATCTCCGAAGGCATGGTGATGGCTGCCGGCCCTGGCGGTGAAGAAATCTACCTGCTCAGCCCTGACAGCGGCGCCAAGCCAGGTCAGCGCATCAAGTAAGTTTCTGCGTTGAACCGATCCCACAGTCGTGCCTGGCGCGACTGTGGGATTTTCATGTCTGGCCCATACTATCTATCAGCTCTGGTTCTTGTAGGAGCTGCCGCAGGCTGCGATCTTTTGATCGTGACTTTCTCAAGGATCGCAGCCTGCGGCAGCGCTTACAGTGTCTTCCAGCATCGGATATGGACGATCATGACCGAAACGCTTTTGACGCTCATCAGCACAGCCTTGATCAACAACCTCGTGTTGCACTGGCCGCTGGGCGTCGACCCATTGGTAGCCAGCGAACGGCGGCAAGTCCATGCGCTGGGCATTGCGACCACGTGCCTGATGCTGATCGCAGGCGTGTTCGGTTATGCGCTGTTCCATTGGCTGCTGGTGCCACTGGACCTGACCGCCCTGCGCCTGTTCGTGTTTCTGCCGTTGAGCGTTCTGTTGATTGGCCCCTTGCTCAATCTGCTTGCACGGTTGCTGCCCACGCTTTCTTTCGAAGGCCTATGGCTGTTGTTGGCAGGGAATGCCGGGGTTCTGGGGGCGACACTGCTCAACGCTCAGGACGACAAAGGCTTGTTTCATGCCACGGCCCTTAGCCTGGGGGCCGGGCTGGGTTTCTGGCTGGTGCTGGGTCTGTTCAACGACCTGCGCCAACGCACACTTGATAATGATGTTCCCCTGCCCTTTCGCGGCTTGGCGATCGATTTGATCGGCGCCGGACTGATCGCAGTGGCCTTTCTCGGATTCAGCGGACTGATCAAAACATGAGTCTGATTCAACGCATCGACGCCCTCCTGCCGCAGACTCAATGCGGCAAGTGCGGCCACCCCGGATGCAAACCGTACGCTGAAGGCATCGCCAGTGGCGAGCCGATCAACAAGTGCCCACCGGGCGGCAGCGAAACCATCAACGCCCTGGCCGAACTGCTGAAGGTGCCGGTGCTGGAACTGGATGTCAGCCGTGGTTCGGCTCCGGCTCAGATTGCCTACATTCGCGAAGCCGAATGCATTGGCTGCACCAAGTGCATCCAGGCTTGCCCGGTCGATGCCATCGTCGGCGCGGCAAAACTGATGCACACGGTGATCATCGACGAATGCACCGGTTGCGACCTATGCGTGGCGCCGTGCCCGGTGGATTGCATCGAGATGCGTCCGTTGCCGATGGAAACGGTGCTGCCGATTGTCGGTGGTCTGGCATTCAACCTGGATGAACAACGAGCCCGAGCCCAGAAGCGCAACCACGCACGGCGCCGGTTCGAACAGCGCAACGCCCGTTTGCAACGCGAAGAACAACAGAAGGCTGCCGATCGCCAGACACGCCTGCAGCGAACGCCGCAACCCGTTGAGCCGACGCTCAACCCGGTACAAGCGGCGCTCGAACGCGTTCGCGCCCAGAAAACGGCGAATGCCGATGCGGCGCTGAAAAAAGCCAAGATTGATGTCGCGATGAGCCGGGCACAATTGCACAAATCGCTGAAAGCCTTCGGTCATCCACCCACATTTGAACAGCAGTCGCAATTAATCGTCCTGCAACAGCAATTTGAAGCTGCCGAGCGTGCCTTGGCTCAGCTGGAAAACGATGCACCACCGGCCCCGATGTCGCCCCCGAAAGTTCCGGCCGCAGCGACAAAAGACGCTGAGCTGAAACGCGCGAAAATCCAGTTGGCCATGCGCCGCGCCGAACTGAAAAAAGCGCAAACCAGCGAAGCCTCCACCGAACAGATCGAAACCCTTCAGCGTGCGCTCAGCGACGCCGAACGCCAGGTGGAAGCCCATGCCGCCCCTTGAATCGGTGGATGATCGCCTGCGGCAGGCCATGAAACTGGTACTGCTGGCCACGCTGCCCGGAACACTGATGATGTTCTGGTTGTATGGCTGGGGCGTGTTGATCAATCTGAGCCTGGCAGGCATCGCCGCGCTGACGGTCGAAGCCGCCATGCTGCAGTTGCGCAAGCGACCACTCAAACCGAGCTTGAGTGACGGCAGCGCATTGGTCAGCGCGACCCTGTTGGCATTGGCATTGCCACCCTATTGCCCGTGGTGGCTGACCCTCACTGCAGCGGCGTTCGCCATGGTCTTCGGCAAGCATTTGTATGGCGGCGTGGGTTCGAACCCGTTCAATCCGGCGATGCTTGGTTTTGCTTTGGTGCTGGTGACCTTTCCTCAGCAAATGACCCACTGGCCGTCATCCCAAGGCATGGACCTGTTGAGTGGTTTACAACAGGTTTTTGGCTTCGGGCAGGCACCGGATGCGTGGGTCCGGGCCACGGCGCTGGACAGCTTGCGGATCAACAAAAGCCTGACGATGGACGAACTGTTCTCGGCGAATCCGGCGTTTGGTCACTTCGGCGGCCGTGGTGTCGAATGGCTGAACCTGGCGTTCCTGGCCGGTGGCGCATTCTTGTTGCAACGCAGAGTGTTCAGCTGGCACGCGCCGGTTGGCATGTTGGCGAGCCTGTTCGTCATCAGCCTGTTGTGCTGGAACGGTTCGGGCTCGGACTCCCACGGTTCGCCGCTGTTTCACCTGCTCAGCGGAGCAACCATGCTGGGGGCATTTTTCATTGTTACGGAGCCGGTATCCGGTGCCAAAAGCCCCGTTGCGCGCCTGTTGTTCGGCGTCGGCGTCGGGCTGCTGACATACGTGATTCGCACATGGGGCGGGTATCCGGACGGCGTAGCCTTTGCCGTGCTGTTGATGAACCTGTGTGTCCCCGCGCTGGAGAGGTTTGCTGTCGCCAGACAGGAGCAGACCGCATCATGAGTCGAGCGTCGAGCATTGCGATCCTGGCGCTGTTGGGCGCTTCAGGCCTGGGAGTGACCTATCTCGCGCAGCACAACAGTGCATCGCATATCGCCGCCGAGCAGCGCTTGATCGACAGTCGCAACTTGCTGGACCTGTTACCACCCGAGCGTTACGACAATCAGCCGCTTGAGCAGCCACTCACGCTCGAAAACACCGTACTGGGCAACAGTACCCTGCTGGCCGGTTACCGAGCGACAAAGGCTGGCCAAACGTACGCCGTGTTGCTGCGCAGCCAGACACTCGGCTACGCGGGGGCTATCGATCTGCTGATTGCCATCGATGCCAACGCCAGGTTGATTGGCGTCAAAACCCTCAAGCAAACCGAAACCCCGGGGCTCGGCGCGCGAATCGCCGACTGGCCTAACACCTGGCTGCAATCGTTTAGCGGCAAGTCTCGATCCGATCCTGGCGACCCGGGCTGGGCCTTGAAAAAGGATCGCGGGGAATTCGACCAGATGGCGGGAGCGACCATCACTTCAAGAGCCGTGATCAACGCTACCCACGAAGCGCTACGTTACTTTGATGATCACCGGCCACAACTGCTCGGAAGCTCGTCCCATGAGTAGATCATCATTGCTGGCCCATTCATTGATGCTCGCGCCGCTCATTGGCGCCACCGGCTCACTGGTCATTGCGCTGGGCCTGTGGCTGATGTTCGTTGTCGTGATCACCTTGTTCGGCCTGGGCATCAATGCCTTGCGACCACGCTTGCTCCCGTCGACCCATGTGTGGGCAAGCGTGCTGCTTGCCGCAACGCTGACCAGTTGCGCAGAACTCGGCGCGCAGGTCTGGTCGCTACAATGGCATCAACAGATAGGGATTTACGCAGCGCTGCTTGCTTTGCAATGTGTCGTGCTGGATTACTGCGGATTCTTCCAGAACACCTGGCGAAGTCGCCTGCGCACCTATGGATTGTTCGGCGCGTTGATGGTGGGCTTGGGCTTGCTGCGCGAACTCATGGGTTACGGAACACTGGGCATTCATCTGCCGTGGTTGATGGCCGAGACGCAATCACAATGGCAGGGTTGGATACTAAACGCTGACGGCGGATTGCGCCTGGCAACATTGGCGCCCGGCGGGTTTATTCTCCTGGGATTGCTGATCGCCGCATGGCAAGCCTATCGCCCAACACCTACAAAATGATCGCCTTCGAGGAAACGCACTGCCCATGAATGCTGCAAAACGTCTGGAAATATTCCGCAGGCTGCATGAAGACAACCCGGAACCGAAGACCGAACTGGCTTACTCCTCACCGTTCGAATTGCTGATCGCGGTCATTCTTTCGGCGCAATCGACCGACGTCGGGGTCAACAAAGCCACGGCAAAGCTGTTCCCGGTCGCCAACACCCCTGCGGCGATTCATGCGCTGGGTGTTGAAGGCTTGTCGGAATACATCAAGACCATTGGCCTGTTTAACAGCAAGGCGAAAAACGTGATCGAGACCTGTCGCTTGCTGGTCGAAAACCATGCAGGCGAAGTGCCGCAGACTCGAGAGGAACTGGAAGCCTTGCCCGGTGTGGGCCGCAAGACGGCCAACGTTGTGCTCAACACGGCTTTCCGGCAACTGACCATGGCGGTGGACACCCATATTTTCCGGGTCAGCAACCGTACCGGCATTGCGCCTGGCAAGAATGTCGTCGAGGTGGAGCACAAGCTAATGAAGTTCGTGCCCAAACAATTTCTTCTGGACTCCCATCACTGGTTGATTCTGCATGGGCGCTATGTGTGTCTGGCGCGCAAGCCTCGTTGCGGCAGTTGCCGTATCGAAGACTTGTGTGAGTACAAGCACAAGACCTCGGACGATTGAGGTTCTATTGGATTTGTTGATCCACCGATTGAAAAAATCTTTTTTACCCGCCAGAAGATTGTCGATATAAGGTGCCCCAAAGGCCTTCTTAGCCTGGAGTAACTAAATGAGCACTGGCAAAGAGCAATTGGACGTAGAAGACGACTTCACCCCCGTTGAGGCTGATGACGCCGAGCCGGTGGTCGAAGTAGCCAAAACCAACCTGAGCAAACGCCGTACCATCGACAATCTGCTGGAGGAGCGCCGACTGCAAAAGCAATTGGCCGATTACGATTTTGACTTATGACATCTAAAAGCCTCCCGAAATGGAGGCTTTTTACTTTGCGCTGATCAATGATAAGTGCCCGCTTATCGCATGTTATCAACGTCAGACCAGCCCATTGCGCTGAGCCAGTTCAATAAGGTCGACCAAAGAGCGCGCATTGAGCTTTAACAACAGCCGCGTTTTATACGTACTGACGGTTTTATTGCTAAGAAACATACCGTCGGCAATTTCCTTATTGGTCTTGCCTCTGGCCAACTGCTGCAGAACCATCATCTCTCGCCCCGACAAACGATCGACCATATCGGCTTCGCTGGCATTTCCCAAACTTGCACGTACGGTATGCAAAGCCTGGTTGGGAAAGTAACTGTAGCCGGACAAAACCGCTTTGATTGCACTGAGCAATTCAGTCAGGTCCTGTTGTTTGCACACATACCCGGCAGCTCCCGATTGCATGCAGCGCATGGAGAAATGCCCAGGCGCCTGTGAAGTCAGTATCAATACCTTCATCGGCAGTGCTGCTGAACTCAGGCGCGCGATAACTTCCAACCCATCGAGTTTCGGTATTCCAATATCCAGAATGACAATATCGGGCATTTGTTCACGGGCAAGTTGTAATGCATCCACACCATTGTCTGTTTCAGCAACGACTTCGTAGCCATGACGTTCCATCAGCATACGTACCGCAAGACGAATGACGGGGTGATCATCCACGATCAGCACTTTATTCATGGGCAAGTCCAATTTTCGCTGTTCGAATTTTTAGAGCCCGCACAATAGCCTAGTCGTTTCCCCCATGGCATGCCGTCGCCCCCGGACACCTACACCGAGAGACATTCCCTACAACCATCGCGGATTAGTCTTACAAAAATCACTCGAACTCAGCCCGACGAAAACTGTATCAGTAAAATGTACGTCTGTTTTCCTCCGCGTTTTTTGTATCAACTTACAACAAAAAACTCGGGCATTGCCCTTCAATCCCACGATCCAGCCGACAGCCTAATCTTGTATTTTCTTGTACGTAACATATATTTTCAGCGTAAATATTGATAACAGAAACATCATACAAAAAATGCCACCGCTTCTTACAGAATAAAACAGAACCTGAGCGACTATTAAAAACACAAACACCCAACAACATACAAATAGCGTATATTTTAATTGCGCTAAACATGCACGAGTACAACCCACCAGAAACCATAACCCCAAATAACAATCAACGCACAACAACCATTACCCCACAAACCATTAGAGAAAGATAATTCAACATGAGCAAAGGCCATGAAAAATATCAAAAAAAGAATTACCAACCCCATCACCGTTATCGCGATATTCGCAACACTTTCCGAAACTTCGGCAGCGATCACCTTGCCCTTTCTGGATAATAAAGAAAGAGAAGTCTATGTCTGGTTCCTGATCAGCTTTCCTTTTTATTTACTTCTTCTTTTCTTCGCCACGCTGAATTTCAATTATCGCTCGCTTTACGCACCCTCGGATTATGAAAAGAGCGAACACTTCATAGACGTTCTTGACGACATGGAACATCGCACAAACAGCGCCTGTGCTGCGTCTATTGAAAAAGCCGAGCAACGGGCCTCCCCCCTCCATACCGCACATCCGCCTCCAGACGAGGTTGGCTCCCTGCGGGATTCACCGGGAGAAAAAAGCATGCAGCTGCCGGACGCAGCGAAAAGCCTGCACATTATTGATGCGCGTGAAATTCGCGAAAAAATCGAACTGGGCACTTTGTTTCAGAAAATACAAAAGCCTCAGGAAAAACTGGCTCGCGTTATTTTGCTGCTCACAGATTCGGAGTCGGAAAAAGCACTGACAGAGTACGCAAACAAAATCGCAAAACAGACAAGAAAGCACCGCGGTGTCACTTTTTTTGTTGTTTACAATTTGAGTTCACAGGGAGCGACAGCCATAAAATGAGCATGCCACTGGCGTACACCACGTAACAGTGATGTCGCGGGGGAAGAGAGGTGACCAGGTAAGAATCGTGCTGTTGAAATATCAGGCAGGAAAAACCCAATTTCAGATGTGTGGCCTCTTCAACGAAGAGGCCACACATCCATTACCCACTCAAAGGTCTCAGAACAGCTTGCGACCTTTGTTCGCGGCGATGCGCATGCGCAAGGCGTTGAGCTTGATGAAGCCTGCAGCGTCGGCCTGGTTGTAGGCGCCGCCATCTTCTTCGAAGGTGGCAATGTTGGCGTCGAACAGCGACTCGTCAGACTTGCGACCGGTGACGATCACGTTGCCCTTGTACAGTTTCAGGCGCACAACGCCATTCACGTGAGCCTGGGACGCATCGATCATCTGTTGCAGCATCAGACGCTCAGGGCTCCACCAGTAACCGGTGTAGATCAGGCTGGCGTACTTCGGCATCAGCTCATCTTTGAGGTGAGCGACTTCGCGGTCCAGGGTGATCGATTCGATCGCACGGTGAGCGCGCAGCATGATGGTGCCACCTGGGGTTTCGTAGCAGCCACGGGACTTCATGCCCACGTAACGGTTTTCGACGATGTCGAGACGACCGATACCGTGTTCGCCACCGATACGATTCAATGTCGCCAGCACGGTGGCCGGAGTCATCTCGACGCCGTCCAGCGCGACGATGTCGCCGTTGCGGTAGGTCAGTTCCAGGTACTGCGGCTTGTCGGGAGCGTTCTCCGGGGAGACGGTCCATTTCCACATGTCTTCTTCGTGCTCGGTCCAGGTGTCTTCCAGCACGCCGCCTTCATAGGAGATGTGCAGCAGGTTGGCATCCATCGAGTACGGGGATTTTTTCTTGCCGTGGCGCTCGATCGGGATCGCATGCTTTTCGGCATAATCCATCAGCTTCTCGCGGGACAGCAGGTCCCACTCGCGCCAAGGAGCGATCACTTTCACGCCTGGTTTCAAGGCGTAGGCGCCCAGTTCGAAACGAACCTGGTCGTTGCCTTTACCAGTGGCGCCGTGGGAAATGGCGTCAGCGCCGGTTTCGTTGGCGATTTCAATCAGACGCTTGGCGATCAGCGGACGCGCGATGGAAGTACCCAGCAGGTACTCGCCTTCGTAAACGGTATTGGCGCGGAACATCGGGAACACGAAGTCGCGAACGAACTCTTCGCGCAGGTCGTCGATGTAGATTTCTTTGACGCCCATGGCCTGTGCCTTGGCGCGGGCCGGTTCGACCTCTTCGCCCTGACCCAGGTCAGCGGTGAAGGTCACTACTTCACAGTTATAAGTATCCTGCAGCCACTTGAGGATCACCGAAGTGTCCAGGCCGCCGGAATACGCCAGAACGACCTTGTTTACGTCCGCCATGCCATCACTCCACGGGGTTCTACGGAAAGCCGGGAAGTCTACCGCTCATGCAGGATAATTTACAGTGGCGCGACAGCTTATGACGACGAAGCGACAGATTATGTCGACAGCGCGACGATGACCGGCGAGTCAGGAAGTTGCCGAAGTGGCCGGTTTTACGGCTTGCGGTGCCACTTGCTCGGGCGGAGCGCCCCGCTCCAGGCGGACGGCTACGCGTCGGTTTTTCGAACGGTTGGCGTTGTTGATATTGGGCGCCAGCGGATATCGCTCGCCATGGAAGCGCAGGGTGATCTGCGATTCCAGAATGCCGTTGGCCTTGAAGAACTCCATCACCGCCAGTGCTCGACGTCGTGACAAGTCCCGGTTGGTCAGGCGGTTGCCGCTGTTGTCGGAATGGCCGTCGAGTTCGATACGGTTAACCGTCGGATCAGCCTTCATGTACTCCAGCATCACCAGCAGCTTGGCTTTCGCCTGCGCATCCAGTTCAATGCCACCGTCGGGAAAACCGACCTGGGACTGTTTGACCTGATCGAAATTCTGCGGCAACAACTTGGCCACACAGCCCTGGTAATCGGCAAACGCCTTGTTGAACTTGACCGGCAACAAGCGCACTTCCGATACCCGACCGTCCCCCGAAGAATGCCGCACCACCGGGCTGCGACCGTCAATCAGGCCGCTGATCAGCCGGCCGGCCTGCGCTTGCGAACTGTTGAACAGCACGTTACCGCTGCCGATGCGCACGGAGCCGAGATTGATGTCGCCACGCCCCGGTTGCCACGGCGCAGCCGCCGCCAACAGAGTGGCCGAGCCACCGCCCAGCATTGCGTTGTAGGCATTCAGACGAAACGTCGCCTGCTCGCCAGCGCGGCGCACGAATTGTCCCGAGCCGAAATCGGTAATCGGCTGAGTCAACCGGCACTCGAACTTGTCACCTTCGACCGTCCACTCAATGCTCTCCAGACGAGTCTGGAAAGTGAGCGCCATCGCAGGAAGGCTGGCAAACACACTGAGCAAGGCTAAATAACGCTGGCGCACGGGAGGCTCCACTGGCTTCTACAACAAAAAGACCGACACACAGATGTTTACGGCATACCTGTTGGATATCGGAAGCTTCCTGCAAAACTTGATAGCGAGTGCCTGCAAGAGTCTTTTCCGGTAGCATTCCCCTCAGTTTGACCCGCCTGGAATCCCCTCATGTCCGACCGCCTGACCCTGCTGCGTCCCGACGACTGGCACATTCATCTTCGCGATGGTGCTGTGTTGACCAATACCGTTGCGGATGTCGCGCGTACCTTTGGTCGCGCCATCATCATGCCTAACCTGGTCCCTCCGGTCCGCAATGCGGCTGAAGCCGACGGCTATCGCCAGCGGATTCTCGCTGCCCGCCCGGCTGGCAACCCGTTCGAACCATTGATGGTCCTGTACCTCACCGACCGCACCCAGCCTGAAGAAATTCGCGAGGCCAAGGCCAGCGGTTTCGTTCACGCCGCCAAGCTGTACCCGGCCGGCGCGACCACCAACTCGGACTCTGGCGTCACCAGCATCGACAAGATCTTCCCGGCGATCGAGGCCATGGCCGAAGTCGGGATGCCGCTGTTGATCCACGGTGAAGTCACCCGCGGCGATGTCGACGTCTTCGACCGCGAAAAAATCTTCATCGATGAGCACATGCGCCGCGTCGTCGAGCGTTTCCCGACGCTCAAAGTGGTGTTCGAGCACATCACCACCGCTGACGCCGTGCAGTTCGTCAACTCGGCCCCGGCCAATGTTGGCGCGACCATCACCGCGCATCACCTGCTGTACAACCGCAACCACATGCTGGTGGGCGGGATTCGGCCGCACTTCTATTGCCTGCCGATCCTCAAGCGCAATACGCACCAGGAAGCCTTGCTTGACGCCGCCACCAGTGGCAGCGAGAAGTTCTTCCTCGGTACCGACTCGGCGCCCCACGCCCAGCATGCCAAGGAAGCCGCTTGCGGTTGCGCCGGCTGCTACACCGCTTATGCGGCAATCGAGATGTACGCTGAAGCATTCGAACAGCGCAATGCGCTGGACAAGCTCGAAGCCTTCGCCAGCCTCAACGGCCCGCGCTTCTATGGCCTGCCGGCCAATACCGATCGCATCACCCTGGTCCGCGAAGAATGGACTGCCCCGACCAGCCTGCCGTTTGGCGAGCTGACCGTTATCCCGCTGCGCGCCGGTGAAAAACTGCGCTGGCGCCTGCTGGAGGAACACGCGTGAGTGAAGACCATTTCGACGACGAACAGGAAGGTCAAGGCGGTGGCGGCGGTTCCCGTCACCCGATGGCCGCACGGTTTCGCGGCTACCTGCCCGTTGTCGTCGACGTAGAAACCGGTGGCTTCAACTCGGCCACCGACGCCCTGCTGGAAATCGCCGCGACCACCATCGCCATGGATGAAAAGGGTTTTGTTTACCCTGATCACACCTACTTCTTCCGCGTCGAGCCTTTTGAAGGCGCGAACGTTGAAGCCGCAGCGCTGGAGTTCACCGGGATCAAGCTCGATCACCCACTGCGCATGGCGGTGAGTGAGGAGACTGCGCTGAACGACATCTTCCGCGGCGTGCGCAAGGCGCTGAAGGCCAACGGTTGCAAACGGGCGATTCTGGTCGGGCACAACAGCAGCTTCGACCTGGGCTTCCTCAACGCCGCTGTCGCGCGCCTGGACATGAAGCGCAACCCGTTTCATCCGTTCTCCAGCTTCGACACGGCGACCCTCGCCGGTCTGGCCTACGGTCAAACGGTGCTGGCCAAAGCCTGTCAGGCAGCGGACATCGACTTTGACGGTCGCGAGGCTCACTCAGCTCGCTACGACACCGAGAAGACCGCTGAACTGTTCTGCGGCATCGTCAATCGGTGGAAGCAGATGGGTGGCTGGGAAGATTTCGACGATTGATCAAGGTGGGACCCGGCTCCTACAGGGTTCACACAGATCTCACCCATAAAAAAACCGGCCCTGGGGCCGGTTTTTTTGTACCTGGAGCCTGCGCCTTACAGTGCGGCAGCGTGCTCGGTCAGGTAAGCAGCAACGCCTTCTGGCGAAGCGTTCATGCCTTTGTCGCCTTTTTTCCAGTTGGCAGGGCAAACTTCGCCGTGCTCTTCGTGGAATTGCAGAGCGTCGACCAGACGCAGCAGCTCTTCCATGTTACGGCCCAGCGGCAGGTCGTTGATGATCTGCGAACGGACAACGCCTTTGTCATCGATCAGGAACGCGCCACGGAACGCTACGCCGTCAGCGGACTGAACGTCGTAGGCCTTCATGATTTCCTGCTTGATGTCGGCAGCCATGGTGTAACGAACTGCGCCGATACCACCATCGTTTACCGGGGTGTTGCGCCAGGCGTTGTGGGTGAAGTGCGAGTCGATCGAAACAGCGACCACTTCAACGTTGCGTGCCTTGAACTCAGACATGCGGTTGTCCAGAGCGATCAGCTCCGACGGGCAAACGAAGGTGAAGTCCAGTGGGTAGAAGAACACCAGGCCGTATTTGCCTTTGATGGCCGACGACAGGGTGAAGCTGTCTACGATTTCGCCATTGCCGAGTACAGCCGGTACGGTGAAGTCAGGGGCTTGTTTGCCTACGAGTACGCTCATTGGATATCTCCTGGTGTAGAAACGTGAAAAACAAGGTCTGCGTCAGCCTGCCACCCTCAAGCGACAGCCCTGTGACACAAACCGAAACGCAAAGACCGGCCATCATACACTGCGTGTTTAACCTGTCCTCAACGGTTTTTCCCGCTGACTTAAAATCGTTGCGACAAAATTGGCTCGTGTATTGCGAAGGAAAACCGTTCGTCAGGCTTGGGAAAATGTCTGCCCAAAGCACTTTGACAATCATTCTCGTTAACATTAAGATCCATCGCATTCGAGACATAAACAAGCGACGGTCTTCACTTATGTATGTTTGCCTCTGCACTGGCGTCACCGACGGTAAAATCCGCGATGCGATCTATGAAGGATGCTGCAGTTACAAAGAAGTCCGTTTGGCCACAGGCGTTGCCAGTCAATGCGGCAAATGTGCCTGCCTTGCCAAGGAAGTGGTCCGCGAAACCCTGATGGAATTGCAGACTGCCCAAGCCGCGATTCCTTATCCTGCAGAATTTACAGCTGCCTGAATAATCCAAATTCAAAGAACCGGACTCATGTCCGGTTTTTTTATGCCTGAAAATCAACTAGTTAGGCTCTAGACGCGGAACACAAACATTCTTATTCCGATTAATTTTCATATATTATTCAATAACTTAGGTTTGACACACTTAGTTGTGCGGCTCAAACTCTGCCTTATAGACAGCTAATACAGGGCAGGACCCCATCATGAAAGGCGACATTACAGTCATCCAGCATCTCAACAAGATCCTTGCCAATGAACTGGTCGCGATCAACCAATACTTTCTGCACGCGCGGATGTATGAGGATTGGGGTCTGAACAAGCTCGGCAAGCACGAGTACCACGAATCCATCGACGAGATGAAGCATGCGGACAAGCTGATCAAGCGCATCCTGTTCCTCGAAGGTCTGCCGAACGTCCAGGACTTGGGCAAGCTGCACATCGGCGAGCACACCAAGGAAATGCTTGAGTGTGACCTGCGTATCGAGAAGACCGGCCATGCCGATCTGAAAGTAGCCATTGCGCATTGCGAGAAAGTCGGCGACTTCGGTAGCCGTGAACTGCTTGAAGATATCCTCGAGTCCGAAGAAGAACATATCGACTGGCTGGAAACCCAACTGGGCCTGATCGACAAAGTGGGTCTGGAAAACTATCTGCAATCGCAGATGGGCGAAGAGTAGGAGCTGTCGAGTGAAACGAGGCTGCGATCTTGGTAGCGCGCCTCTCCAGTAACTTGTTAAGCAAATAAAAAGCCCCGCCACCTCATTAGAGGGGCGGGGCTTTTTAGTGGCTGGAGATCAAGGATCGCAGCCTTGTTTCACTCGACAGCTCCTACAGGGAGCTAATCGAAATTACGCTTCGGACTTGGCAGCAGCAGTTTCAACAGCAGCCTTGATGGTGGTTTGCAGCGAACCGTCTGCAGCCATCTCGGTCATGATGTCGCTACCGCCAACCAGCTCACCACCGACCCACAGTTGCGGGAAGGTTGGCCAGTTAGCGTATTTTGGCAGGTTGGCGCGGATTTCCGGGTTCTGCAGGATGTCCACGTACGCAAACTTTTCGCCACATGCCATCACGGCCTGCGCGGCTTTAGCGGAGAAGCCACACTGCGGGGCATTCGGCGAGCCTTTCATGTAAAGCAGAATGGTGTTGTTGGCAATCTGCTCTTTAATCGTTTCGATGATATCCATGGAGCACCTCGGCTGAACTTTCCGACTCATGGGTCGGCACGGTGGCGCATTGTAACGGAAAGCCGAGCGCCCTGCTCGGTCTCTCCGTCAGATCCGGTCATGCCGCCGCCACAGTCACAGGGACGCCATTGAGCGCCGCATTCCCTGACAGCTCGTCGAGCTGGCATTCATCCGTCAGGTCGTTGGCGCTGGAGCCCGGCTGGCCACTGGCAATGGTCATCTGTACGCCCGGGCGCGCATGACCCCAACCGTGTGGAAGACTGACCACACCTTTCATCATATCCGGACTTCCCAGCACTTCCACTTCAATGACCCCGACCCGCGAGCTGACCCGCACACGCTGGCCGTCGCTCAACCCCCGACTGGCCAGGTCCTGCGGATTCATCAACAACTGATGGCGCGGTTTGCCTTTCACAAGACGGTGGTAGTTGTGCATCCAGGAGTTGTTACTGCGCACGTGGCGACGGCCGATCATCAACAACTCATCAGCCGCTGGGGCCTGAAGTGTGGCAAACCGCGCCAGGTCGGACAGGATCGCGGCGGGTGCAGCCTGAATGCGCTGATTGTCGGTTTTCAGACGAGGCGCCAGATTGGCTTTCAACGCGCCCAGATCAACCCCGTGAGGATGATCGAACAACGTCGCCAGCGACAGTTTTTGCTCCGAGGCATCGCCGTACTGCCCCATGCGTAAACCACGATCGATCATTTGCGCCGGCGCGATGGTCGGCTTCAGCTCCTTGCCGGTCTTCGCGGCAAACGCCTTGGCCAGCCCGACGAAAATTTCCCAGTCATGCAACGCACCTTCAGGCTTGGGCAGGATCGCCCGGTTGAAGCGGCTGACATTGCGCACGGCGAACATATTGAACGTCGTGTCGTAGTGATCGTTTTCCAACGCCGAAGTGGACGGCAGAATCAGGTCGGCGTACCGCGTGGTTTCATTGATGTACAAGTCGACACTGACCATGAACTCCAGGCCATCCAGTGCTTGCTCCAGTTGACGACCGTTGGGCGTCGACAACACCGGATTACCGGCCACGGTGATCAACGCACGAACCTGCCCTTCCCCTTCGGTCAGCATTTCTTCGGCCAGCGCCGACACGGGCAGTTCACCGGCGTACTCCGGGCGCCCGGAAACCCGACTCTGCCACAAGTTGAAATGCCCACCCGAAGTGGAGGCCACCAGGTCCACCGCCGGCTCAGTGCACAAGGCGCCGCCAACGCGATCGAGATTACCGGTGACCAGGTTGATCAGTTGCACCAGCCAATGGCAAAGCGTGCCGAACGCCTGGGTCGAGACGCCCATACGCCCGTAACAAACCGCACTCGGCGCTGCGGCGAAATCCCGCGCCAACTGGCGGATCTGTTCGGCGGGCACTGCACACAGCGGGCTCATGGCGTCGGCGGTGAATGTCGCGATTGCCTCGCGCACTTGATCCAGTCCGTCCACCGGCAAGTGGCTGTCGCGGGTCAGTCCTTCAGCGAACAACGTGTTCAACAGGCCAAACAGCAACGCTGCATCGCCGCCAGGACGCACGAACAAATGCTGATCGGCGATCGCCGCCGTTTCGCTGCGCCGCGGATCGACCACCACCACTTTGCCGCCCCGGGCCTGAATGGCTTTCAAGCGTTTTTCAACATCGGGCACGGTCATGATGCTGCCGTTGGAAGCCAGCGGATTTCCGCCGAGGATCAGCATGAAGTCGGTGTGATCGATGTCCGGGATCGGCAGCAGCAAACCGTGGCCATACATCAAATGACTGGTCAGGTGATGGGGCAATTGGTCGACCGACGTCGCGGAAAACCGATTGCGGGTTTTCAGCAGGCCGAGAAAGTAATTGCTGTGGGTCATCAGCCCATAGTTGTGCACACTGGGGTTGCCCTGATAGACCGCCACCGCGTTTTGCCCGTGACGCTCCTGAATCGCCGCCAGGCGTTCGGCGACAAGGCTGAAGGCGTCTTCCCACTCGATGGGTTGCCATTCGCTGCCAACGCGGCGCATTGGCTGGTGCAGGCGATCAGGATCATTCTGAATGTCCTGCAGGGCCACAGCCTTGGGGCAGATGTGCCCGCGACTGAACGTATCCAGCGGGTCACCCTTGATCGAGGTGATCTGCAGGCTGCCGGATTCGGCCTCGGTGGTTTCAATGGTCAAACCGCAGATGGCTTCACACAGGTGGCACGCACGGTGATGGAGAGTCTTGGTCATGGCCAGTCTCTATTTTGTTCTGGGCGGGCAATGTCGGCCGCGGGAACAAAACTATGGCGCGTGCCCCGCTGGCGTGCCAGCGACGTTCGTCTCGTGAATCGGTGACCATCAGGCCAGCCGATGGTCGCCGCCCATCAGCTCGATGGCAGTCTTGGCGGCGCTTGCAACTGGATTTCCTGAATAGTTTCGATCTGCTCATGGGCAACGTGCACGCCAGTCAGTTCACCGATCAACCGCCAGTGCTCGTCGAGCCCGGTACTGATGGTGGCCATGCGGTCGATCATGCGGCGACCCGCATCCCTTGTCACTGGATCGCTGCTACGCAGCAATTCGAAAGACATCGAGGTCATTGACGCGGTCAGGTGTGTCAAGGAGCGGGCTGTGAGGCCTAGTAATTCCATTAGCTGCTGTTCTTTCGATTCCATCGCGGTGGCTTCCTGCGTCGCTCGTGATTTATTTATAACCCAGCACTTTGCATTAGCAAATATTTCAGATCAGACGCACGGCCCCCAAACTTCGCGAATTACGGACCGCAAACCGACCACCACGGCACCCACAGCGCCCCGTTTGATTGCCAAGCGGCGCAGGCACGGTGTACAAATGCTTCGCTGCTGTCAGGAAACAGGCTTCAAAAGCGCTACTGCGGTCACCCCGTAGCCCCTCTGAAATCCCCTAAAAACCGTAGCCCTATTGGTAAGACGCGACATTTAATTATAAGATCGCGCCTTCCCCTATTTCGTCGCCCCGTGCGGCTTACGCCGCAGGTCTCGCCCGTTGTTCCGTTAAACAAGGCTTTGAGCATCTGCGGTTTGTAGCAAAAAGGTAGTCAATGATGAGCGCAAGGCACTTTCTCTCCCTGATGGATTGCACGCCCGAAGAGCTGGTCAGCGTGATCCGTCGAGGCGTTGAGCTCAAAGACCTGCGTAACCGCGGCGTACTGTTCGAGCCCTTGAAAAACCGCGTGCTCGGGATGATTTTCGAGAAGTCCTCGACCCGCACCCGTATTTCCTTCGAAGCCGGCATGATCCAGCTCGGTGGCCAGGCGATTTTCCTGTCGCCCCGTGATACCCAACTGGGCCGTGGCGAGCCGATCGGCGACTGCGCCATTGTCATGTCGAGCATGCTCGACGCGGTGATGATCCGTACCTTTGCCCACAGCAACCTGACCGAGTTCGCCGCCAACTCCCGCGTACCGGTAATCAACGGCTTGTCCGACGACCTGCACCCCTGCCAGTTGCTGGCCGACATGCAAACCTTCCTCGAACACCGTGGCTCCATCCAGGGCAAGACCGTGGCCTGGATCGGTGACGGCAACAACATGTGCAACAGTTATATAGAAGCGGCGATCCAGTTCGACTTCCATCTGCGCGTTGCCTGCCCGGAAGGCTATGAGCCCAATCCCGAATTCGTCGCCAAGGCCGGAGACCGCGTCACCATCGTTCGCGATCCGAAAGATGCCGTGCGCGGCGCCCATCTGGTCAGCACTGATGTCTGGACCTCCATGGGCCAGGAAGAAGAAACCGCCAAGCGCCTTCAGCTGTTCGCCCCTTACCAGGTCAACCGCGCGCTGCTCGACCTGGCAGCGCCGGACGTGTTGTTCATGCATTGCCTGCCCGCTCACCGCGGCGAAGAAATCAGTGTCGATCTGCTCGACGACGCGCGTTCGGTGGCCTGGGATCAAGCTGAAAACCGCCTGCATGCACAAAAGGCCCTGCTCGAGTTTCTCGTCGAGCCGGCGTACCACCACGCATGAGCCAGCCATTACTGCTTAACCTGCGCAACCTGGCCTGCGGTTATCAAGACCAGCGGGTGGTGCAAAATCTCAACCTGCATTTGAACGCCGGTGACATCGGTTGCCTGCTCGGCTCTTCAGGCTGCGGCAAGACCACCACGCTACGCGCCATTGCCGGTTTCGAACCGGTGCATGAAGGTGACATTCAACTGGCGGGCGAGACCATCTCCAGCGCCGGTTTCACCCTCGCACCGGAGAAGCGTCGCATTGGTATGGTGTTCCAGGACTACGCCCTGTTTCCACACCTGAGCGTGGCCGACAACATCGCCTTCGGCATTCGCAAGCATCCACAAAAGGATCGCGTCACCGAAGAGCTGCTGGAACTGGTCAACCTCAAAGGCCTGGGCAAGCGCTTCCCCCATGAGCTTTCCGGCGGCCAGCAGCAACGTGTCGCACTGGCCCGCGCCCTGGCGCCGGAGCCGCAATTGCTGTTGCTCGACGAACCGTTCTCCAACCTCGATGGCGAATTGCGCCGCAAGCTCAGCCACGAGGTTCGCGACATTCTCAAGGCCCGTGGCACCAGCGCAATTCTGGTGACTCACGATCAGGAAGAAGCGTTCGCCGTCAGCGATCACGTCGGTGTCTTCAAGGAAGGTCGACTGGAGCAGTGGGATACGCCCTACAACCTCTATCACGAACCGCTGACGCCGTACGTGGCCAGTTTCATCGGCCAGGGGTACTTCATTCGTGGTCAGTTGAGCAGCCCGGAATCGGTGCAAACCGAACTGGGCGAGTTGCGCGGAAACCGGGCCTACACCTGGCCGGTGGGCGGCGCGGTGGACGTGTTGCTGCGGCCGGACGATATCGTTTATGCGCCAGACAGCGCGTTGAAGGTGCGCATCGTCGGCAAGTCGTTCCAGGGCGCATCAACGCTTTACCGCCTGCAACTGCCGACCGGCACGCAACTGGAGTCGATCTTCCCGAGCCATGTCGATCATCAGATCGGCGCAGAGGTCGGCATTCGTGTCGCCGCGGAACACCTGGTGCTGTTTCAGGCGAGCGGCAGCATGGCGGCGCAAATTCCGGCGGTTGAATCCGGTGTTCGGCGGCATAGCACCGCTCACTGAAACGGATCAAAAGATCGCAGCCTTCGGCAGTTCCTGCATGGCTTGTGTACGCCAGTAGGAGCTGCCGAAGGCTGCGATCTTTTGCTTTCAACCCAACATCAGCGTCCCACTCGCCACCAGCGTCGCATTCCCGCCGATCTTCACCCGATCGCCTTCCAGTCGGCAGAACAACTCGCCACCCCGCGCCGAACACTGGTACGCCGTCAAACCCGACTTGCCCAAGCGCTTGGACCAATACGGAATCAGGCTGCAATGGGTCGAACCGGTCACCGGGTCTTCATTAATGCCAATGGCCGGCGCGAAGTAACGGGAAACAAAGTCGTGCTTGCTGCCCCGGGCTGTCACGATGGCGCCCAGCCATGGCAGTTTTGCCAATGCGGCCATGTCCGGTTTGCAATCGAGCACCGCCTGCTCGGACTCCAGCACCACGAACAATTCATTCGAGCCCAACACATCGACCGCTTCGACGCCGAGCGCGCGCTCGACGTCCAGGGTCACGCCCACTTCCGACGGGATGATCGCCGGAAAATCCAGCCACAATCGCCCACTCTCGCGGCTGACACTCAGCGGGCCGGACTTGCAGGTGAAGTCCAGGCGCTCAACCGGTTCCTTGTAGATCTCGAACAAAACGTAAGCACTGGCCAGCGTTGCGTGGCCGCACAACGGGACCTCGGTGGTCGGGGTAAACCAGCGAATGTGCCAGCCCTGCCCTTCTCGTACGACAAATGCCGTTTCGGCAAGATTGTGTTCAGCGGCGATCTTTTGCATCAACTCATCGGCGAGCCAGGCGTCCAGCCGATAGACCATTGCCGGGTTGCCACGAAAGGGTTGATCGCTAAACGCGTCGACCTGATGAAACTCAAGTTGCATAACCATCTCCCTATGTCAGGTCGTCGAGCATGCGGTCGCCGGGGAAAACACACCAGTGACAGAACAGACCGATTTTCGCCATACAGCGCCGTGTCTGATCCCTCAGGCCCGGCCGATGTCAGCGAATGTCGCCTGAGTATGTTCAGCCAGCACCGCCGGTGCCAATTCGACCTCCAGGCCACGTCGACCGGCGCTGACAAAAATGCTCGCGAAGGGCTGGGCGGAGTTATCTATAAAGGTGCGCAAACGCTTCTTTTGCCCCAACGGGCTGATACCGCCTAACAGATACCCCGTCGAACGTTGCGCAGCGGCGGGGTCGGCCATTTCGACTTTTTTCACCCCGGCGGCGTGTGCCAGGCCCTTCAAGTCCAGGCTGCCGACCACCGGCACCACCGCCACCAGTAACTCGCCTTTCTCGCTCGCCGCCAGCAAGGTCTTGAAGACCTGCGCCGGATCCAGGCCGAGTTTTTCTGCAGCTTCTAGCCCGTAGGACGCAGCCTTCGGATCATGTTCGTAACTGTGCACTCGGTGTTCGGCCCGAACCTTTTTCAGCAAATCCAATGCGGGTGTCATGACAGCTCCAGACTTGGCGGGAGTAAAAAAATCCTGCGCCGGATTCTAGGACATTGATTCATAAAAGGCTCTATCCGGCACCGTTTGCACGGGCAACCCACCGTCACCCGTTACGATCATTCACCGAACTAATAGTTTCTTTGTGACCAACGGTTCACTTTCGACCTTTGACAGCAGTGTTTCTTGTCTATATTTTTTCGTTTCTGAAACTGTACGAAAAGCCTTACCGCAGTGCCCCGCTGTAAACCGGGAACAGGATGGGGATCCTGCCTCGGGGAAAAACGCGCTTTGACCCTCAAGGAATGAAAGCGCCAGACAAGAAAAAAAATGAGGTTTCAATGACTACTGCTTTAAAACCACCGTCGCTCTCGAGCCAATGCATGGCCGAGTTTTTGGGGACTGCGCTTCTGATCTTTTTTGGTACCGGTTGCGTTGCCGCGCTCAAGGTCGCGGGCGCCAGCTTTGGATTGTGGGAAATCAGCATCATCTGGGGCGTCGGCGTGAGTATGGCGATCTACCTGACCGCCGGGGTTTCGGGGGCACACCTCAATCCAGCCGTCAGCATCGCGCTGAGCATTTTTGCCGACTTCGAAAAGCGCAAACTGCCGTTCTATATTTTCGCCCAGGTCGCAGGGGCCTTCTGCGGCGCCCTGCTGGTGTACACGCTATACAGCAACCTGTTCTTCGATTTCGAACAAACCCACCACATGGTTCGTGGTACTGAAGCCAGCCTCGAATTGGCATCGGTGTTCTCGACGTTCCCCAACCCGAGCCTGTCCACGGCGCAAGCGTTTCTGGTCGAAGTCATCATTACCGCCATCCTGATGGGCGTGATCATGTCGCTGACCGATGATAACAACGGCCTGCCCAATGGCCCGCTGGCGCCGATCCTGATCGGTTTGCTGATTGCGGTGATTGGCAGTTCGATGGGGCCGCTGACCGGTTTCGCGATGAACCCGGCTCGTGACTTCGGCCCCAAGCTGATGACTTTCTTCGCGGGCTGGGGTGAAATTTCCTTCACTGGCGGCCGCGATATTCCGTATTTCCTGATTCCGATCTTTGCACCGATCGTCGGTGCCTGCCTGGGTGCAGCGGCCTATCGCGGCTTGATTGCCCGCCATCTGCCGAGCGCCGTACCTGCTACAAAGGAAGCACGACCTGCCATTGACGGCAAACCGAGAATTTCTTGATACCGTTGGCGCATGATCCTGCCGAACAGATCGCGCCAGAACTCGCTCCCTTATTTCGTCCAAGGCAATCGACATGACCGACATTCAGAATAAGAACTACATCATTGCCCTCGATCAGGGTACGACCAGCTCGCGCGCGATCATTTTCGACCGCGACGCCAACGTAGTCTGCACCGCTCAACGTGAGTTCGCGCAGCATTACCCGCAAGCCGGTTGGGTCGAACATGACCCGATGGAAATCTTCGCCACCCAAAGCGCGGTGATGGTCGAGGCCCTGGCGCAGGCTGGCCTGCATCACGATCAGGTCGCGGCCATCGGTATCACCAACCAGCGTGAAACCACCGTGGTCTGGGACAAGAACACCGGGCGCCCGATCTACAACGCCATCGTCTGGCAATGCCGGCGCAGCACCGAGATCTGCCAGCAACTCAAGCGCGACGGCCACGAGCAATACATCAGCGACACCACTGGCCTGGTGACCGACCCGTACTTCTCCGGCACCAAGCTCAAGTGGATTCTCGACAACGTCGAAGGCAGTCGTGAGCGCGCGCGCAACGGCGAACTGCTGTTCGGCACCGTCGACAGCTGGTTGATCTGGAAATTTACCGGCGGCAAGGTGCACGTCACCGACTACACCAACGCTTCGCGCACCATGCTCTTCAACATCCACACGCTGCAGTGGGACGCGAAGATGCTGGAGGTGCTGGACATCCCGCGTGAGATGCTCCCGGAAGTGAAATCGTCGTCGGAAATTTACGGCCGCACCAAAAGCGGTATCGCCATCGGCGGCATCGCTGGTGACCAGCAAGCTGCGCTGTTCGGCCAGATGTGCGTCGAGGCCGGCCAGGCCAAAAACACCTACGGCACCGGTTGCTTCTTGCTGATGAACACTGGAGACAAAGCCGTGAAATCCAATCACGGCATGCTCACCACCATCGCCTGCGGCCCGCGTGGCGAAGTGGCTTATGCGCTGGAAGGCGCGGTGTTCAACGGTGGCTCCACCGTGCAATGGCTGCGTGACGAGCTGAAGATCATCAACGACGCCCACGACACCGAATACTTCGCCAACAAGGTCAAGGACAGCAACGGTGTGTACCTGGTCCCGGCGTTTACCGGTCTGGGCGCGCCGTACTGGGACCCGTACGCCCGTGGCGCACTGTTCGGCCTGACCCGCGGTGTGCGTGTGGACCACATCATCCGCGCCGCGCTGGAGTCGATCGCCTACCAGACTCGCGACGTGCTCGACGCCATGCAACAGGACGCTGGCGAACGCCTCAAAGCCCTGCGCGTAGACGGTGGAGCGGTGGCGAACAACTTCCTCATGCAGTTCCAGGCCGACATTCTCGGCACACAAGTCGAGCGCCCGCAAATGCGCGAAACTACGGCGCTGGGCGCGGCTTACCTGGCGGGCCTGGCCTGCGGTTTCTGGGGCAGCCTGGAAGAGTTGCGCGGCAAAGCTGTCATCGAACGCAAATTCGAACCGACACTGGACGAAACCGCGAAGGAAAAACTCTACGCTGGCTGGAAAAAAGCCGTCAGTCGCACCCGCGATTGGGCGTCTGAAGACGAAGCCGAATAAGCCAAGCTGAGGACTCGTATCCGCATGTAACTGGTCGGGAGCAGATTCCTGCGGCATCATGGGCAAATTTTGCACGGCAGCCCAAAGGACGCCCCATGAATCTGCCTCCCCGTCAGCAGCAAATCCTCGAACTGGTCCGCGAACGCGGCTACGTCAGTATCGAGGAAATGGCCACGCTGTTCGTAGTTACCCCGCAAACCATTCGCCGCGATATCAATCAGCTGGCGGAAGCCAATTTACTGCGTCGCTACCATGGCGGCGCAGCTTACGACTCCAGTGTCGAAAACACCGCTTACGCCATGCGCGCCGATCAGATGCGCGATGAAAAGCAGCGTATCGGCGAAGCCATCGCCGCACAGATTCCCGACCATGCCTCGTTGTTCATCAACATCGGCACCACAACCGAATCCATCGCCCGCGCATTGCTCAATCACAGCCATCTGAAGATCATCACCAACAACCTGCATGTGGCCTCGATGCTCAGCGCCAAGGACGACTTTGACGTACTGCTGACCGGCGGCAACGTGCGGCGCGACGGTGGCGTGGTCGGTCAGGCCAGCGTCGATTTCATTAATCAGTTCAAGGTCGACTTCGCCCTGGTCGGCATCAGCGGCATCGACGAAGACGGCAGCCTGCTGGATTTCGATTATCAGGAAGTGCGGGTGTCACAGGCGATCATCGCCAACGCCCGGCAAGTGATACTCGCCGCAGACTCCAGCAAATTCGGGCGCAACGCCATGATTCGCTTGGGGCCGATCAGCCTGGTCGATTGCCTGGTGACTGATCAGCAGCCGTCGCCAGCGCTGGCGCAGTTGTTGAACCAGCATAAGGTTCGGCTGGAAGTGGTTTAAGGCTTTTCAGCCTCAAAAGATCGCAGCCTTCGGCAGTTCCTACAGGATCCATGCACCTGTAGGAGCTGCCGAAGGCTGCGATTTTTTGCTTTTATGTTCGTAAATTTTCCTTTATCTGCCCTTCGATGAGTATTTTCAATCGAAGCCGACTGGCTGCGCGCGTCTTTATCGGCTAGTATTTTCGCAAATGAACATTTATGTTCGAATTCAAATACAGAAAATCAAAAAAGTCCGAGGCCTTAGCCGATGCCCACTTCTACCTTGCCTACGCCCCCTCTTGCCGAGGTCTACGATATCGCCGTCATCGGTGGCGGGATCAATGGTGTGGGGATCGCAGCAGACGCCGCCGGTCGTGGCCTCTCGGTGTTCCTTTGCGAAAAGGATGACTTGGCCAGCCATACCTCATCGGCCAGCAGCAAGCTGATCCACGGCGGCCTGCGTTATCTCGAACATTATGAGTTCCGCCTCGTACGCGAAGCCCTGGCCGAACGTGAAGTGCTGCTGGCGAAGGCGCCGCACATCGTCAAGCAAATGCGCTTCGTGCTGCCACACCGCCCGCACTTGCGTCCGGCCTGGATGATCCGCGCGGGCCTGTTTCTGTACGACAATCTCGGCAAACGCGAACAGCTCCAGGGTTCGAAAAGCCTGAAGTTCGGTGCCGACAGCGCACTGAAAAGCGAAATCACCAAAGGCTTTGAATACTCCGACTGCTGGGTCGACGATGCGCGCCTCGTGGTGCTGAACGCCATGGCCGCCCGGGAAAAAGGCGCCCACGTCCATACTCAGACCCGTTGTGTCAGCGCTCGCCGCACCAAAGGCTTGTGGCACCTGCACCTGGAACGCGCCGACGGCAGCCTGTTTTCGATTCGTGCCAAAGCATTGGTGAACGCGGCGGGCCCTTGGGTGGCCAAGTTCATTCGCGACGATTTGAAAATGGAATCCCCGTACGGCATTCGCCTGATCCAGGGTAGCCACCTGATCGTGCCGAAACTCTACGAAGGCGAACACGCGCACATTCTGCAAAACGAAGATCAGCGCATCGTGTTCACCATTCCGTACCTGAACCACTTCACCCTGATCGGCACCACCGATCGCGAATACACGGGCGATCCGGCAGCGGTTGCGATCACCGAGGGTGAAACCGATTACCTGCTGAAAGTGGTCAACGCCCACTTCAAAAAGCAGATCAACCGCGACGACATCCTGCACAGCTACTCCGGCGTCCGCCCGCTGTGCAATGACGAATCGGACAACCCATCGGCCGTGACCCGCGATTACACCCTAGCGCTGTCGGGTTCCGGCGAAGAAGCCCCACTGTTGTCGGTGTTCGGCGGCAAGTTGACCACGTATCGCAAACTGGCCGAGTCGGCGCTGGCGCAATTGGCACCGTACTTCACGCACATCCAACCGAGTTGGACTGCCAGTGCGCCCCTGCCGGGCGGCGAAGACATGAGCACGCCGCAGGCGTTGAGCTCACAAATTCGTGACCGGTTCGATTGGGTACCGACGGAAATCTCGCGCCGCTGGGCCACCACCTACGGCAGCCGAACCTGGCGCATGCTCGAAGGCGTGCAAAACCTGAGCGATCTGGGTGAACACATCGGCGGCGGTCTCTACACCCGTGAAGTCGATTACCTGTGCAGCGAAGAATGGGCCACCACCGCCCACGACATCCTGTGGCGTCGCAGCAAGCTTGGTTTGTTCACCACACCGGCAGAACAGGACAAGCTCAAGGACTACCTGAACAAGGTCGAGCAGAACCGCAGCAAGATCGAAGCAGCCTGATCGACAAAGATCAAAAGATCGCAGCTTCGCTTCACTCGCAGCGCCTACAGAGGAACGAATTCCCCTGTAGGAGCTGCGAGTGAAACGAAGCTGCGATCTTTTTTTTCGTATTTGGCAGGTTTAGTCGCGAAGGTCCGACTCGTGGATGGGTTGATCACGATGAGTGGCGCGTTGGTACTGCGCCGGCCAGATGGCCTTGCGTCCCCCGAGATCATCATCGGCGTGCAGCGGCCAGTACGGATCGCGCAACAGTTCGCGCGCCAGGAAAATGATATCCGCCTGACAGGTGCGCAGAATGTGCTCGGCCTGCGCCGGCTCGGTAATCATCCCCACGGTGCCGGTGGCGATGTCGGCTTCTTTGCGCACACGCTCAGCAAAGCGCGTTTGATAGCCAGGCCCGGTCGGGATCTCCGCGTTGACCGCCGTGCCGCCCGACGACACATCGATCAGGTCTACCCCCAGCGCCTTCAGGCGTCGCGCCAGTTCGACGGTTTCATCCGGATTCCAGCCATCCTCTACCCAATCCGTGGCCGAAACCCGGACGAATAGGGGCAATTCTTGCGGCCATACCGCACGGACCGCCTCCGTAACCTGCAACACCAGGCGAATGCGGTTTTCGAAGGAACCGCCCCATTGATCGCGCCGCTGATTACTCAGCGGTGAAAGAAATTGATGCAGCAGATAACCATGGGCCGCATGCACTTCCACCACTTTGAACCCGGCTTCCAGCGCGCGCTTGGCTGAATCGACAAAGGCCTGAATCACCTCGGCGATTTCATCGTCGTCGAGCTGTTTGGGTTGTGTGTGCTGAGGGTCGAATGCAATTGGCGATGGGCCGACCGGCAACCAGCCTCCGTCGTCCGGTTTTACACTGCCGTGCTTGCCGAGCCACGGCCGATAGGTGCTGGCCTTGCGCCCCGCATGGGCCAACTGAATGCCCGCTACGCCGCCCTGAGCAGCGATGAAACGGGTGATGCGTTGCAGCGGTTCGATCTGTTCATCGTTCCACAGACCCAGGTCTTGCGCGGTGATGCGGCCGTCGGCGGTGACCGCCGTGGCTTCGGTAAACACCAGCCCCGCTCCGCCGATCGCACGGCTGCCGAGGTGGACCAGGTGCCAGTCATTGGCCAGGCCATCGACGCTTGAGTATTGGCACATCGGCGATACCGCGATGCGGTTGAGCAGGGTCAATTGGCGAAGGGTATAGGGTTCAAGCAGCAGACTCATGGGGCACCTCTCGAATCAGTGGTCAGGCTCCAGGGTTCTGTTTGAAAAGTCGACGAGTGACAGGAAAAAGCTAAGGCACCCGCCCCCGCGGGCAAAAAATTCGACAAGACGTCACAAGGATAATCAAGCAGTGTTTAGAGACTAGTCGACATCGGGGCTCAGTGGGGGGTTCAACAAAAGATCGCAGCCTTCGGCAGCGGCCAAAGGCCCGTAGGAGCTGCCGAAGGCTTCGATCTTTTTATGCTTAACGCGGTTCGATATGGGCAATCATCAACTGAACCGTCTCATTGCCGCGAAACTCGTTTACGTCGAGCTTATAGGCCAACTCCACCCACTTGATGGTCGGATTCGGCCACACCTCCCGGTCGATGCCAAAGGCAATGCCATCGAGCTTGACCGAGCCACACTCGCTTCTGAGCACCACTTTCAGGTGCCGTTCGCCGACCACGCGCTGCTCGACCAACTGGAACACCCCGTGAAACAGCGGCTCCGGAAAGTGCTGTCCCCAAGGCCCGGCATGGCGCAGCGCGCGGGCCAGTTCCAAGTGAAACTCCTCGACCGCCAGCGTGCCGTCCGACAGCAAGCGCCCGGTCAGGTCTTCTTCGCGCAATTGCCGACGCACCTCGGCATCAAACGCTTCGGCAAACAGCGGGAAATTCGCTTCCGGCAACGTCAGGCCGGCAGCCATCGCGTGGCCGCCGTATTTGGTGATCAGGTTCGGATGCTGCGCCGCCACCACACTCAGGGCGTCACGAATATGAAAGCCCTGGACTGAACGTCCCGAGCCCTTGAGCAGGCCATCCCCGGCATCGGCAAACGCGATGGTCGGGCGGAAATAGCGCTCCTTCATGCGCGACGCGAGGATACCGATAACCCCCTGATGCCACTCGGGATCGAACAGGCACAAGCCGAACGGCATCGATTCCACCGGCAGATCCTTGAGCTGAGCCAGCGCTTCACGCTGCATGCCCTGCTCGATGGATTTGCGGTCCTGGTTCATGCCGTCCAGCTGCGCGGCCATTTCGCCGGCAAGGCCGGCGTCTTCGGTCAACAAGCATTCGATGCCCAGGCTCATGTCATCCAGACGCCCCGCCGCGTTCAGGCGCGGGCCGACAATAAAGCCAAGGTCGGTGGAGGTGATGCGCGCGTGATCACGCTTGGCCACTTCGAGGATCGCCTTGATCCCCGGCCGGGCACGACCGGCACGAATCCGCTCCAGTCCCTGATGCACCAGAATGCGGTTGTTGGCATCCAGCGGCACCACGTCGGCCACACTGCCCAGTGCCACCAGATCGAGCAATTCGCCGATGTTCGGCTGCGGCTTGTTCGCGTACCAGCCGAGTTCACGCAGCCGCGCGCGCAAAGCCATCAGTACATAGAAAATCACCCCGACACCGGCCAGCGCCTTGCTCGGGAACTCGCAACCCGGCTGATTCGGATTGACGATGGCATCGGCCAGCGGCAGTTCATCCCCGGGCAAGTGGTGATCGGTGACCAGCACGTTGAGCCCGGCCTTCTTCGCCGCCGCCACGCCTTCGACGCTGGAGATGCCGTTGTCCACGGTGATCAGCAACTGAGGTTGACGCTCCAGCGCTACCGCGACGATCTCCGGCGTCAGGCCGTAGCCGTAGTCGAATCGATTGGGCACCAGGTAATCGACATGCGCCGCACCCAGCAAGCGCAAACCCAAAGTGCCCACGGTACTGGCCGTCGCGCCGTCAGCGTCAAAGTCGCCGACGATCAGGATCCGCTGACGTTGCTCCAGCGCGGTCACCAGCAAATCCACGGCCGCCTCGATGCCCTTGAGCTTCTGGAACGGAATCAGCCGCGCCAGGCTCTTGTCCAGCTCGGCTTCGGACTGCACACCCCGCGCCGCATACAGGCGGGTCAGCAAAGGCGGAATATCACCGAGGAAGGGCAAGGTGTCGGGCAGCAGGCGGGGTTCGATGCGCATGGGGTGACAGAAGCTTCTCTTGGGTACGTAGGATAAAACCGGATGACGTGCGAGGACTTAGCCGCGCTCGCCCGACAACCATTGCAGCTGGACTTCATGCTGACCACGGTCGTCGGTAACGAAAATCGTCCCTTCGCTGATCATCACGTCCCACTTGATGACGCGGGGCATGTCTTTGGCCAGGGTTTCCAGGACTTCCTGAGGCACGGCAGCAATGTGGACGTTTTTCAGGTTCTTGATCGCCGGGATCACTTTACCTTCCCAGACGCGCAGGCTGCCGTAAGCCAGCAGGCTGGTGCGCTCGGTGCGACGCGAGCACCAGGTCAGGCGATCAACGTCGGGCTGGCCGACTTCGATCCAGTGCAGGACGCGGTCATCCAGGCTTTTTTCCCACAGGGCCGGTTCATCCACTTCTGACAGACCACGGCCAAAAGACAGCTGCTCGTTGTACCAGAGGGCGTAGGCCAGCAGGCGCACGGTCATGCGCTCTTCGGTTTCCGAAGGGTGACGGGCGATGGTCTGCTTGACGCTCTCGTAGACGCTGCGGTCGAGGTCGGTGAGGTTCAGTTCAAACTTATAGGTCGTGGACGGCTGGGCCATGAACGGGCTTCTTGATACGGGGAAAGGCGGCAAGTCTAACCGATGCAGGCACCAATCCACGAATAGAAGGCGATCTACCTCGCACGCCTGACGGTCGGCTATGTTAAAACTCTGTATTCGCTCAACCCTTGTCCTACAGGATCCCGTATGTCGTTGACCGCCAAACCGCTCTCAGGCCTTAAAGTCGTTGAATTGGGCACGTTGATTGCCGGTCCGTTTGCTTCGCGCATTTGCGCCGAATTCGGTGCCGATGTGGTCAAGGTCGAGTCTCCGGACGGCGGCGATCCCCTGCGCAAATGGCGCAAATTGTACGAGGGCACTTCACTGTGGTGGTTTGTCCAGGCGCGCAATAAAAAGTCGCTGACGCTGAATCTGAAGCATCCTGATGGCCTGGCGATTCTGAAACAGCTGCTGAGCGAAGCCGACATCCTGATCGAGAACTTCCGTCCCGGTGTGCTGGAAAAACTCGGCCTGGGTTGGGACGTATTGCATGCCTTGAACCCGAAGCTGGTGATGGTGCGGCTCTCGGGCTTCGGCCAGACCGGGCCGATGAAAGACCAGCCAGGGTTTGGTGCGGTCGGTGAATCCATGGGCGGCCTGCGCTACATCACCGGTTTCGAAGACCGTCCGCCGGTGCGCACCGGGATTTCCATCGGCGACTCGATTGCCGCGCTCTGGGGTGTGATCGGCGCGCTGATGGCCTTGCGGCACCGCGAGGTCAACGGCGGCCAGGGCCAAGTGGTCGATGTGGCGCTGTACGAAGCGATCTTCGCCATGATGGAAAGCATGGTCCCTGAGTTCGACGTGTTTGGGTTTATCCGCGAGCGTACCGGCAACATCATGCCCGGCATCACGCCCTCCTCGATCCACACCAGCGCCGACGGCAAGCATGTGCAGATCGGCGCCAACGGTGATGCGATCTTCAAACGCTTCATGCTGATCATTGGCCGCGAAGACCTGGCCAACGATCCGCAACTGGCCAGCAACGACGGCCGTGACAGCCGTCGCGACGAGCTCTACGGGGTCATCGATCGCTGGGTCAATTCGCTGCCGCTGGACCGGGTCATTGAGCTGCTGAATCAGGCCGACGTCCCGACCAGCCGGATCTTCAGCGCCGAAGACATGTTCAGTGATCCTCAGTACTTGGCCCGGGAGATGTTCCTGCAGGCCAAACTGCCGGATGGCAAAGATTTCAAGATGCCGGGCATCGTGCCGAAACTCTCTGATACACCCGGTGATTGTGAATGGGTCGGGCCACAACTGGGCGAGCACAACGCGCAGGTACTCCAGGAACTTGGCTATGACGCGTCGCAGATTACACAACTGCGCAAAGACGGAGCCATCTGAGCTGAAGCGTCGGATTGCGCGGTTCATTGAGCACTGCCTGATACAAAACCGGCGGGCGTTGAGCGCTATGGTGGGCGTGCTGCTGATCGCTATGCTCGCGCCTCCGGCGTTGGCGCAACCCAAAGAAACGCTGGTCTGGCTTAAACGTGATCTGCCTCCACTGTTCATTTTCGAAGGGCCGAAAAAGGGTCTGGGGATCATCGATCAACTGTTGACGAAACTGATCGCCGGCATGCCCCAGTACCAACACAGCGTGATGAGGGTCAATCGCGCACGTGGCTTGCAGATGCTCCACGAGCCGTCCCTGACCTGCGATGCAGCGCTGAACTGGAGCAAAGAACGCGAAAGCTGGATCGCGTTTTCCATCCCGGTATTTCGCGCCATGAGCAATGGCCTGGCCGTGCGCCGTGTTGATCGCGAAGTGTTAGCGCCGTTTATCAAGGATGGCGAAGTGGATCTGGCCGCCTTGCTGGCCACCGGTAGCGTGACGCTGGGAATTGTCGCCGAACGTAACTATGGCGAATTCCTTGATGCACTGCTCAAACAGGCGCCACCCAAGGCGCTGACACTCCATTACGGCAACGACGCGTTAGGCAGCCTGCTGCAAATGCAACGCCTTGGCCGCCTGCGTTTGCTGCTGGGCTATCGCCCTGAAATCCGCTATCAGGCGCAACAGCAAGGGATCGAGGAGGATGAATTGCAGTTCTACCCGATTCGCGGCACGGGCAAATATTTGTCCGGCTACATCGGCTGCACCGACACACCGCAGGGTCGACAGGTCATCGCCGAAATCAACCAACTGTTGCGCACCCTGCCTCGCGACTACCTGAGCGAGGCCTATGCCGCCTGGCTGGACCCGGAAAGCCGCCGCGAATACCTGGAAGCCTCCAGAACCTTTTTCGAGCGCCAGAACGGGCAGTGATAAATCCCGGGCAAAAAGAAACCCCGAGAAGTGGGGAGACGACTCGGGGTTAAACGTGGCCTACATAAAGACCCGTAGCAGCAAGCTACAAGCACCGGAGCACAATGCTTGATCCTGCTGTTAAAGGCTCTGACTGACCTTGGTGCAGGAAGGTTCCCACAAAAGACGATTCAATTTCGGCTGGCCAACAGCTTGTCTTGAGCGGCATTGCGTAACGCCGCGATCACACAGGGCTCCAGGCGTCCTTCCGCAATCAGCACATCACGGTGCAAGCCATCGACCACATCGGTCAGTAATCGCTTGTCGCTTAACTGTGCCTGATTGAACTCGCGATCGACCACAACCGCGCCGGCCGCGTTCTTCAATGTCACACGGCATTCGCCATGAATGCCTGACGGGGTCAGTGTCACCTGATACGGGCTCAGAGCCTCACCGAGCAAGAGACTGATACTTTCCATCTCGATCACCACTCAATAGTCCGAAAACAAAGTGCCTGGGGCATGTCCACATTAAATGACCGCCGGCCCGAGAAGAAAGTTCTGAATACCGAGTGCAAACCAACCTGCGTCCCGGGTCGATAGAGCATGCATGGCAAAGATGACAGAGAAAAAACGCTCATGTCACGTCTGTCGGGTTCGCCGCGCGATTTCGCTCCACCCCCCCATCAAACCGCGTAGCTGACCATCGGCACCGTAGAACGGGACGGTCCACTGGTAGATGTCCCTGAGACCGTGCTTGAACATCAACTGCCGCTCGCTGAAACGTGGCTTGCGCGTCTGCAGTTGAGCCATGAACTCGGCATGCAAAAGCGCTGCTGTGTCCTTTGGAAAGACATCGATTTCGATCAGTTGCCTTCCTTGCATTTGCTCAAGCCGGGCCGAAAGGTGTTCCTCATAACTTTTGTTGCAGGTCAGCAAGCGTCCTTGTTGGTCGCGAACGAACATTGGGTCAGGCATGGCGTCCATCAACGTGCGCTGGAAGGCCAACTGATCGCGCAGGTCGCTCTCTGCGTCCTTACGCTGCTCGACCAGCGCCGCGAGCCGACGATTCCACAACAGCGACAACACCGTAAACACACCGATGATCAACATCCCCCAGCACGCTTGCCAGGCAATGCTCTCCCGGATAGAGGGTGCCGTTGCGGGCGCCGTGGCTTCGAACCATTTATGGCGTATCGCGCGCAGTTCGCTGGGCGAAAATGCATCCAGCGCTTTATTGAGGATGCTCAGCAGCGGCGGCTGACCTTTGCGCACGGCCAGGTAATCGGCGTCCCACTTACCTTCCAGCACATCACCGACCTTGAGCCGCCCTGAGGGGTAGAGGCGGGCACCGATTTCATTGTCGATCGTAGCGTACGCCTCACCGCTTTCGACCAGTGCACGAGCTTCAGCGTAGGTTTTGACCACACGTAATTCGATGGATGGATGATCACGCCGAATCGTGGCTTCCAGCGCATGCCGGGCCGGCAGTGCCAGGACTTTTTTTGCCAGGTGCGCCAGTGACTGCACCGAGGGTTCTTCTACATGACCGATCAACACCCAACCTGCTCCACCAAAGGCATGGCTGAAGTCGAGAAACATCCGGCGTTCGTCGTTCATGGACAGCATCGTGCTCATGTCGGCTTCGCCACTTTCCAGACGTTCGAGCAACTGCTCCGAAGAAAATGTCTCGTCGTAGACAAACCGCAACCCTGTCATGGCGCTGATGCGTTCCAGCACATCGTGATGGAAACCGCTCCAATGACCGTGCTCGTCCTTGAACAGGTACAGCGGGTACTGAGTCAAGGCGACCACCACTTGCGGCTGTGCGGCCAGCCATTTTCGTTCCTGCGCATCCAGCTCGATCATCGGGCCGGCGAGCGCTGCATCCGCGCTGTAAACCAACATTTGCGCCGCTACGGCCCACTGGGCCAGGCCTAGCAGCGCAACAAAAGTCAGCCAGCGCAGCGCTGGCTTAAAGCCTTCGAAAAACGGCATTTGCCACATCCTTGTGTTCTGCTCGCCCGTCCTCAATGAGCGATTTCACGGCCAGTGTGGCATGCAAAAACAACAAAGCCCGTCAGGAGACGGGCTTCAATGTGTGACAGCTTTTGCCGGTTACAAAGGCTTACCACGGTTGCCATGCTGGCTGACAAAGGCCTGAACGGCTTTCAGGTCATTCGGCAACACGGTGCAACGCTCGTCTCTCTCAAACAAATCAGAAAGATGTGCAGGGAGTTCGAGCGCTTTTCCTACGCCGGCTTTTTCCACGGCATCCGGGAACTTGACCGGATGGGCCGTCCCCAGAATCACCATCGGAATATCCAGGCTGCGACGGCACTCGCGTGCGGCCTTGACGCCGATGGCCGTGTGCGGGTCCAGCACTTCGCCGGTCTGCTCGTAGACTTCAGCGATGGTTTCGCAGGTTTGTGCGTCATCCACGGCCAGCGAGTCGAACAGTTTGCGGGCTTCGGTCCAGCGCTCTTGTTCCACGCTGAAACCACCACCTTGCTTGAAGCTGTCCATCAGGCCGGCAATCGCCGCGCCGTTGCGACCGTGGAGGTCGAACAGCAAGCGTTCGAAGTTCGACGACACCATGATGTCCATCGACGGCGACAGCGTAGCGTGCAGGGTTTCCTTGACGTACTGGTTGCCGCTCATGAAGCGGTGCAGGATGTCGTTACGGTTGGTGGCGACGATCAACTGGTTGATCGGCAGGCCCATGTTGCGCGCCAGGTAACCGGCGAAGATATCGCCGAAGTTGCCGGTCGGCACCGAGAACGACACCGAACGTGCCGGGCCGCCCAACTGCAGGGACGCATGGAAGTAGTAGACGATCTGAGCCATGATCCGCGCCCAGTTGATCGAGTTCACCGCGACCAGACGCGTGCCTTTGAGGAAGCTCTGGTCGGCGAAGCTGTTCTTGACCATTTCCTGGCAGTCATCGAAGTTGCCTTCGATGGCGATGTTGTGGATGTTCTCACCGAAGATGGTGGTCATCTGCCGACGCTGCACTTCAGACACACGGTTGTGCGGATGCAGGATGAAGATGTCGACGTTTTCGCAGTGCTTGCAGCCTTCGATGGCGGCCGAACCGGTGTCACCGGAGGTGGCGCCGACGATCACCACGCGCTCGCCGCGCTTTTCCAGCACGTAGTCGAGCAAGCGACCGAGCAGTTGCAGGGCGAAGTCCTTGAACGCCAGGGTCGGGCCGTGGAACAGCTCCAGCACCCATTCGTTGCCGTTCAGCTGACGCAGCGGCGCAACGGCGCTGTGGGCGAATACGCCGTAGGTTTCTTCAAGGATCTTTTTGAAATCGGCGTCTGGAATGCTGCCGGTAACGAACGGGCGCATGACGCGGAAAGCCAACTCGTGATACGGCAGGCCAGCCCAGGAAGCGATTTCTTCCTGGGTGAAACGTGGCAGGTTTTCCGGGACGTACAGACCGCCGTCGGTGGCAAGACCTGCCAGCAGGACGTCTTCGAAATTCAGGGCCGGTGCCTGGCCGCGGGTACTGATGTAACGCATGACTGACTCCAATGGACAGTGTTCGTAGTGCCGGGCCCGCAAGCGAGCCCGGTCAACGATATCGGCTTAGTTCAGGTGCTCGACACGGATCCGCACGACCGGACCGACCACACCCGCCAAGGCTTCGAGAGCCGCGATGGCATCGTTGATATGCTGCTCCAGCACGCGGTGGGTCAGCAGGATCATCGGTACCAGGCCGTCGTGTTCCTCGACTTCCTTCTGCATGATCGACTCAATGTTGATGCCGCGCTCCGACAGGATGCTCGCCACCTGGGCCAACACGCCCGGATGGTCCTTGGCCTGGATGCGCAGGTAGTAGGCGCTTTCGCAGGCTTCGATCGGCAGGATCGGGTGAGCCGACAACGAATCCGGCTGGAACGCCAGATGCGGCACACGGTTTTCCGGGTCGGAAGTCATGGCGCGAACCACGTCCACCAGGTCGGCGATTACCGATGAAGCGGTCGGTTCCATACCGGCGCCGGCGCCGTAGAACAAGGTCGAACCGGCAGCATCGCCGTTGACCATCACCGCGTTCATCACGCCGTTGACGTTGGCGATCAGGCGATCGGCCGGGATCAGCGTCGGATGTACGCGCAATTCGATACCGGAAGCGGTGCTGCGCGCCACGCCCAGATGCTTGATGCGGTAACCCAGCGCTTCGGCGTAATTCACGTCGGCGGTGGTCAGCTTGGTGATGCCTTCGGTGTAAGCCTTGTCGAATTGCAGCGGAATGCCGAATGCAATCGAAGCCAGGATCGTCAGCTTGTGGGCCGCATCGATGCCTTCGACGTCGAAGGTCGGATCGGCTTCGGCGTAACCCAGGGCCTGGGCTTCGGCCAATACGTCTTCGAAGGTGCGACCCTTCTCGCGCATTTCCGTCAGGATGAAGTTGCCGGTGCCGTTGATGATGCCAGCGACCCAGTTGATGCGGTTGGCGGACAGGCCTTCACGGATCGCCTTGATCACCGGGATGCCACCGGCCACGGCCGCTTCGAACGCAACGATCACGCCCTTCTCGCGAGCCTTGGCGAAAATTTCATTACCGTGAACGGCGATGAGCGCCTTGTTCGCGGTGACCACATGCTTGCCATTCTCGATGGCCTTGAGTACCAGCTCGCGGGCAACGGTGTAGCCGCCCATCAGCTCTATAACGATGTCGATCTCAGGGTTCGTGGCCACTTCGAAGACATCGTTGGTAATCGCAATACCGGTCGTTTGGAACTGAGGCTTTGGCGTGCGCATGGCAATTTGTGCCACTTCGATCCCACGCCCGGCACGACGAGCAATTTCCTCGGCGTTACGCTGAAGTACGTTGAAGGTACCGCCACCGACGGTCCCTAACCCACAGATGCCTACTTTGACCGGTTTCACTGTGAACTCCCCATAAAACGGCCGACTCAAGGCCGGCCGTGAAAACAGCCGCATGCTCGCGGCTCTCTATTGATGGCCCGGCGATGTTGCTGCCGGACCATGATCGTCACTGGCTGACCGTGACGATACGAAATTACTTCGCGCCCAACGCCAGTTTGGCGACTTGTGGCGCAGGCTGGTAGCCCGGAATGACCTGACCGTCGGCCAAAACGATGGCCGGTGTACCGTTCACGCCGATCGACTGGCCCAGGGCGAACTGCCTGGAAACCGGGTTATCGCACTTGGCGGCCTTGATTTCCTTGCCGTCGACCATTTTATCCATGGCCGCTTTCTTGTCTTTGGAGCACCACACTGCCTGCAGTTGCTCGTCGCCCGGCGAACCCAGGCCCTGGCGTGGGAACGCCACATAACGCACTTCGATCCCGCGCTTGTTCAGCTCCGGGATTTCGGCGTGCAGTTTGTGGCAGTACGGGCACGTGGTGTCGGTGAATACGGTGATGTGCGACTTGGTTTCGCCGATGGCCGGGTAAACCACGGTTTCAGCGACCGGGATCTCATTGACCAGTTTGGAGATGCCCAGGCGTTCGGTCTTCTCGGTCAGGTTGACCGGCTTGCCGTCCTTGAGCTGGAACATGTAACCCTGCACGACGTATTGGCCGTCGGCGCTGGCGTACAGCACGCGGCTACCCTTGAGTTTGACTTCATACAGGCCCGGCAGCGGGCTGGCGGTGATGGTCTCTACCGGCACTTCGAGCTGGAGGTTTTCCAGGCTTTTACGAATGGCTTTGTCGGCCGCGTCATCGGCGACGGCAAAGGTGCTGACCAACGCAATGGCTGCGGCGGCGAAAATCTGGGTCAGACGCATGAGAACTCCTGAAGGCGGACAAATGGGACGATCAGAACGCCCGTGCCGAAACACCGGGTCATAACCGCCCATCGTGCAAACCGGCAAAGCCTATCACATAAGGCCGGCGTGGCCGACTCCCGGTGATGCAAGGCATTGACCCACTGATCTGTAGCAGCTGGCGAAGCCTGCGTTCGGCTGCGCCAGCTGCTACAAGTCAGCGTTAACCTCGTGGGTGGTGTTTGGCATGCAGATCCTGCAAGCGAGCCCGCGCAACATGGGTGTAGATCTGGGTTGTGGAAAGGTCACTGTGACCAAGCAGCATCTGCACCACCCGCAAGTCCGCGCCATGGTTCAGCAGATGCGTGGCGAACGCGTGACGTAGAGTATGTGGCGAGAGTGACTTGCCGATCCCCGCCACTTTGGCCTGATGCTTGATGCGATGCCAGAAGGTCTGGCGGGTCATCTGCTCGCCGCGCTGGCTGGGGAACAACACATCGCTGGGACGGCCGCCGAGCAGTTCGCCACGACCATCGCGCATGTAGCGCTCGACCCAGACAATCGCTTCTTCGCCCATCGGCACCAGCCGCTCCTTACTGCCCTTGCCCATCACGCGCAACACGCCCTGGCGCAGGTTGACCTGCTCCAGTGTCAGGCTGATCAGTTCGGTCACCCGCAAGCCGCAGGCGTAGAGCACTTCGAGCATGGCGCGATCGCGCTGACCAATGGCTTCGCTCAAATCAGGAGCCTTCAGCAACGCTTCCACGTCGGCTTCCGACAGTGACTTTGGCAGCGGCCGGCCGAGCTGCGGCATATCGATTCGTAAGGTTGGATCGACTGCGATCAACTTTTCCCGCAGCAAATAGCGATAGAAGCCACGCACACCAGAGAGAAACCGCGCGGTAGAACGAGGCTTGTAGTTCTGCTCCAGACGCCAGGCCAGGTGGTCGAGAATCAACTCGCGCCCGGCATTGATCAGCTCCAGCCCTTTATCCAGCAACCAGCCGTTGAACAGCGCAAGGTCACTGCGATAGGCGTCGCGGGTGTTATCGGAAAGGCCTTTCTCCAGCCACAGGGCATCGAGGAATTGGTCTATCAAGGGATGATCGATGGCAGGCATGGGCACTCAAGTCACACCGCCCCGGGGCGGCACACAAAATTAAAAATGGACATGGAAACGGCCGCTAGTCTTTCATAGGCCGCCATTACAAGGAACAGGGAGCCGCAATGAGCGAACAGCAGATCTTATTGGCATTTGGCGGAATCGGCGCGGCAGCGCTGCTCTGTCAGTGGCTGGCCTGGCGCTTGAAGCTGCCGGCGATTCTCTTCCTGCTGCTGGCCGGCATTTTGGTCGGCCCCGTGCTGCACCTGCTCGACCCGCAAGAAATGTTCGGTCCACTGCTGATGCCGCTGGTGTCTCTGGCCGTTGCGCTGATCCTGTTCGAAGGCAGCCTGACCCTGCATCTGTCGGAATGGCGAGAAATCGGCAGCGTCGTCCATCGTATGGTGTCCATCGGCGCCCTTTCGACATGGGTGGTCATTGCTGTCGCCACCCACTGGCTGCTGGATTTCGACTGGATGCTGGCCATTCTGTTCGGCAGCCTGACCCTGGTCACCGGGCCTACGGTGATCGTACCGATGCTGCGCGTCGTGCGCCCGAAAGCCTCGATCGCCAACATCCTGCGCTGGGAAGGGATTGTCATCGACCCGATCGGCGCCCTGCTGGCGGTGGTCGTCTACAGTTTCATTATTGCCAGTGCCGAGGGCAACGGCCTCAAGGAAAGCCTGCTGACCTTCGCTGGCGTGATCTTGTGCGGCAGCCTGTTCGGCATCTTTGGTGGTTGGTTGCTCGGCACATTGATTCGTCGCCAGTGGTTACCGGAATATCTGCACAACCTGGCAGCGCTAGCAGCGGTACTCGGCATTTTCATCGCTTCTAACGAGGTCACGCATGAATCCGGGTTGCTGGCCGTGACCCTGATGGGCATGTGGCTGGCCAATATGAAAGGCGTGGATGTGCGCCACATCCTGCACTTCAAGGAAAACCTCAGCGTCCTGCTGATTTCCGGACTGTTCATTCTGCTGGCAGCGCGCCTGGATCTGAATGCCATGATTGGCCTCGGACCATTGGTAGTGATTCTGCTGCTGATCATTCAATTCATTGCGCGGCCGCTGAACGTAATACTCAGCACCCTGGGCTCGAGCCTGAACTGGCGCGAGCGGGCATTGCTGGCCTGGATTGCACCTCGCGGGATCGTTGCGGCGGCCGTCTCGGCGATCTTCGCCATTCGCTTGCATGAGGCCGGTCACGAAGGCGCACTGTTGCTGGTGCCGCTGACTTTTGCCGTGATCATCGGCACTGTCGTACTGCAAAGTGCCACAGCGCGTCCATTGGCGCGCCTGTTAAAGGTGGCGGAACCGGCGCCGAGCGGCTTTCTCATCATCGGCGCCAATGGCCCGGCGCGCACGCTAGGCAAAGCGCTGCAACAACTGGGCAGCCGCGTGCTGCTGACCGATTCGAGCTGGGAAAACATCCGGGCGGCGCGCATGGAAGGTTTGCCCACCTATTTCGGCAACCCGGCCTCTCAGCATGCCGATGCGCACCTGGACCTGGTGGGACTTGGGCATTTACTGGCACTGTCGCCATCCGGCGAACTGAACACTTTGGCTTCGATGCGCTTTCGCCATGACTTCGGTCATCAACGCTTGTTCGGGCTGGCCAGTGGTCAAGAGAGCCGCCGCACCGACAAGCACCGCGCCAGCCATGAACACCGCGGGCGTTTGCTGGGCAATGAGGAATTAACCTACATCAAGCTGGCCAATCAGCTGCATCAGGGGGCCGAGTTGTACAGCACGCACCTGACCGAGGGCTTCGGCTGGAAGGACTATCAGGCGTTGCATGGCGAGCGTGCGACGCTGCTGTTTGCTCGCGATGACAGTGGCTGGGTGCATGTCGCGACGTCCGATAGCGCGGTCATACCTTCGGCGGGATGGACGTTGTTGGCGTTGATTCAGCCGGAGTCCTAGAAAATGCAAAAAATCGCAGCCTTCGGCAGCTCCTACGGGAGATCTGCATTCATCCTGTAGGAGCTGCCGAAGGCCGCGATCTTTTTCAGCATTACTAAATTCCAGGCAACAAAAAAGCAGCCCGTAGGCTGCTTTTTTCTGCATC
Source organism: Pseudomonas azerbaijanoccidentalis (assembly GCF_019145495.1). Classification (GTDB taxonomy): domain Bacteria; phylum Pseudomonadota; class Gammaproteobacteria; order Pseudomonadales; family Pseudomonadaceae; genus Aquipseudomonas; species Aquipseudomonas azerbaijanoccidentalis. Next base: position 309,747 of record NZ_JAHSTU010000007.1, read on the forward strand.
GGAAGCTGGACTTAAGCCAGTTTTTCCTTGATGCGAGCTGCTTTACCCGACAGGTCGCGCAGGTAGTACAGCTTGGCTTTACGTACGTCACCGCGACGTTTAACAGCCATGCTGTCGATCTGCGGGGAGTAGGTCTGGAAAGTACGCTCTACGCCAACACCGTTGGAGATTTTACGAACGGTGAATGCACTGTTTACGCCGCGGTTACGCTTGGCGATAACAACACCTTCGAACGCTTGCAGACGCGAACGGTCGCCTTCCTTTACTTTTACCTGAACGACAATGGTGTCGCCCGGTGCAAAGGTAGGGATCTCTTTGGTCATCTGCTCTGCTTCGAGTGCAAGGATGATTTTGTTAGTCATGCTGTGCTCCTAAGGTAAATCGTCGGATCTACCATCGATACGTTGTTAACTATCGTCCCGCTCGCGGATGTATTCCTCGAGCAGCTTCTTCTCTTCTCCAGAAAGCGAGCGGCTTTCCAGAAGATCGGCGCGTCGTTCAAAGGTCCGACCAAGGGACTGCTGTAAACGCCAACGCCGGATGTGCGCGTGATTGCCACTTAGCAATACGTCGGGAACACGCTGATCCGCATACACCTCCGGTCGGGTGTAGTGCGGGCAATCCAGCAAACCATCCGTAAAGGAATCTTCCTCAGCGGAGTCCGCATGCCCTAAAGCTCCAGGCAGCAGTCGTGTAACCGCATCGATCAGGACCATCGCCGGCAGCTCGCCGCCAGACAGTACATAGTCGCCAATCGACCACTCTTCATCGACATGAGCATCAATAAAACGCTCGTCAATGCCTTCATAGCGGCCGGCAATCAGGATCAATGCATCCAGATTCGCCAACTCGCGCACCGCCGACTGAGTCAGTTGACGGCCTTGGGGCGACAGGTAAATCACCTTCGCGCCCTCCCCGGCGACTGCCTTGGCCTGAACCAGAGCATCTTCCAGGGGCTTGATCTTCATCACCATGCCCGGACCACCGCCAAATGGGCGATCATCCACAGTGTGATGTCGATCCGTCGTGTAGTCTCGCGGGTTCCAACAGGTCAGCTGCAACAGCCCCTGTTTCACCGCCCGACTGGTGATGCCGTACTCGCTGATGGCGGAGAACATCTCGGGAAACAAACTGATCACTTCTACGCGCAAGTTAGCCACGCTTAGAAATCCGCGTCCCAATCCACCTTCATCTCGCCTGCTGCCAGGTCGATGGCCAACACGCATTGCTCGGTATACGGCAACAGGCGTTCGCGATCATCCAGGCTGCCAGCGCAAGGCTTGACCACCATTACATCATTCGAGCCGGTCTCCAGCAGGTGATCGATCTTCCCGAACAGTTGCCCGAGGGTGTCGATGACCTTGAGACCTTCCAGCTGGTACCAGTAGTACTCGCCGTCGGTCAGTTCAGGGAACAGGTTGCGCGGCACGCAGATCTCATAACCGGCCAGAAGACGAGCTTCTTCACGATCATCAAGACCCTTGAGCTTTGCGACCAGGAACTTGTCGTTCCCGCGTCCGCTGACCAGCTCAACCTGCTTTACATTACCGTCACGCTTGAGCGTCCAGGTTTTGTATTCCAGCAGGTTCTTAATCGGATCAGTAAAGGAATACACCTTCACTTCGCCGCGAACGCCGTGAACCGAGTAAATCTTGCCGATAACGATCAAATCATCAGCAACAGCTGGCGTCGCGTTCATATTGCTCAGGCCGCAGCCTTAGCAGATTCCTTCAACAACTGAGCAACGCGCTCAGAAGGTTGTGCACCAACGCTCAGCCAGTAGGCTACGCGCTCTTGGTTCACGGACAGACGAACTTCTTGACCACGAGCAACAGGGTTGAAGAAACCAACCTGTTCCTTGTGCGAACCGTCGCGCGGGTTGCGGCTGTCGGTTACGGTCAAGTGGTAAAACGGGCGCTTTTTGGAGCCGCCAAGGGCAAGACGGATTGTTAGCATGTGAACATCGTTCCTGTAGTCGGTGCTGCAAATCTAAAGGCACAGCGGGCATGGGTGCCCGAAAGGCCGCATATTCTAAGGAATATCCGGACTTTTGCAAATGACTTTTTCCGGCGCCCTTTCGGTCGCCATGCAGATTTGCTATAGAGCCGTCGTTGAAAACGGCCGGTCAGCTCCCGCCAAGTGCGGGTTTGCTGTGTATCCCACGTCCGTGTGGGGCAGCGCCGACCTGATGGCCGGCGCGGATTCTTTACATTTTTGGCATGCCGCCGCCGGGCAACATACCGCCCATGCCGCGCATCATCTTGGCCATTCCGCCTTTCGCGGAGAATTTCTTCATCATCTTCTGCATCTGCTTGTGCTGCTTGATCAAGCGCCCGATGTCCTGCACCTGGGTACCGGAGCCCATGGCGATACGGCGTTTGCGCGAACCGCTGATCAGCTCAGGGTCGCGGCGCTCGGCCGGGGTCATGGAGTTGATGATGGCTTCCATCTGTTTGAACTGCTTCTCTGCCGCATTCTGGGCATTGCCCATTTGCGCCAGGTTCACACCGCCCATGTTCGGCAGCTTATCCATGAGGCCGCCGAGGCCGCCCATGTTCTTCATCTGTTGCAGCTGATCGCGGAAGTCTTCGAGGTCGAAGCCCTTGCCCTTCTTCAGCTTCTTGGCCAGTTTGTCGGCCTTATCCTTGTCGAGGGTCGCTTCCGCCTGCTCGATCAGGCTGAGCACGTCGCCCATGCCGAGGATGCGCGACGCAATACGCTCAGGGTGGAACGGATCGAGCGCTTCGCTCTTCTCGCCCATACCGATGAACTTGATCGGCTTGCCGGTGATGGCGCGCACCGACAGTGCGGCACCGCCACGGGCGTCGCCGTCGACCTTGGTCAGGATCACACCGGTCAGTGGCAGCGCATCGCCAAAGGCCTTGGCCGTGTTGGCGGCGTCCTGGCCGGTCATGGCGTCGACCACGAACAGGGTTTCGACCGGGTTGATCGCGGCATGCAGCGCCTTGATCTCGCCCATCATCTCTTCATCGATGTGCAGACGACCGGCGGTGTCGACGATGACCACGTCGATGAATTTGAGTTTTGCTTCCTTAATAGCCGCTTGCGCGATCTCGACCGGCTTCTGGCTCAGGTCGGACGGGAAGAAGGTGACGCCGACTTCACCGGCGAGCATTTCCAGCTGCTTGATCGCCGCCGGACGGTAAACGTCCGCGGACACGACCATGACCGACTTCTTCTTGCGCTCTTTAAGGAAGCGCGCGAGCTTGCCGGCGGTGGTGGTTTTACCCGCGCCCTGCAAACCGGCCATGAGGATGACCGCTGGCGGCACGGCGCTCAGGTTCAGATCCTCGTTGGCGGCGCCCATCAGGCTTTCGAGTTCGGCCTGGACGATTTTCACGAAGGCCTGGCCCGGTGTCAGGCTGCGCGACACCTCGGTGCCGACAGCGCGTTCCTTGACCGAGTTGACGAAGTCCTTGACCACCGGCAGGGCGACGTCGGCTTCGAGCAGCGCCATGCGCACTTCGCGCAAGGTGTCTTTGATGTTGTCTTCAGTCAGCTTGGCCTTGCCGGTGACATGGCGCAGCGTCTGCGAGAGACGGTCGGTTAAGTTTTCAAACATTGCGCGATCCTTTCAGGCCCTGAGTAGACCGGGATAATGGCGGCCCAGACCGGACTAAAACTGTGCTCGGCGAGCCTGCGGCGTGGGCAGGTCGCGGATTATAGCGAAGACTGCGTCTGGCGGACACCTCGCACTTTCGTGCCGCGTGGGTTCTATGCCAAACTCAGCGCCTTTCGGGCTTGCCTAACAGGACTTATGCTCCCCTTGTCACCCAGTTTGCTTACCACCCTCGCCGCCGCCTGCTTATATGCCGCTGCGACTCTTTATCAGGGCACTCGTCTGGCCACCGGTGCCAAGGCCAACAAACGCCTGCTGGTCACGCTCGGCGTGCTTGCGGTACTGGCCCACAGCGCCAGCCTGATCACCCACCTGCTAACGCCGATCGGCCTGGGCCTGGATTTCTTCAGCGCCGCCAGCCTGATTGCCGCTGCGGTCATCGCCTTGACCCTGCTGGCGTGCTCGCGCATCCCTGTGGAGAACCTGCTGGTCTTGCTGTTCCCCCTCGGTGCCCTGACCGCTCTGCTGGCACAGTTTGCGCCCGCTGGCACAGTACAGATCATCGACGAAGAGCCGGGCATACTCGCGCACATTCTGTTGTCGATCCTCGCCTACGGCATGTTCACCATTGCGGTGTTCCAGTCGCTGTTACTGCTGGTCCAGGACCATCAGCTCAAGCACAAGCACCCGTCCGGGCTAATCAAGAACTTCCCGCCGCTGCAAACCATGGAGAGCCTGCTGTTCGGTTTTCTCTGGGCCGGCTGGACCCTGTTGTCGATGTCGCTGATTTCCGGATGGCTGTTCGTCGAGAACCTGTTCGCCCAGCATCTGGTGCACAAAACCCTGCTGGCCTGCCTGGCCTGGATCGTTTTCAGCGTGTTGCTCTGGGGCCGAAACCGCCTCGGCTGGCGCGGACACAAGGCGATTCGCTGGACCCTCGCCGGATTCTGCTTGTTGATGCTGGCGTATTTCGGCAGCAAGCTGGTCCGTGAATACATCCTGCATATCTGACGGGCGGCATTAATGGACGATTTGCCCTTAGGGCCGATGCTCGCTGTAGTGGCCCTGCTGATTCTGTGGTCGGGACTGTTTTCAGCCATTGAAGCGGCCCATCAACATTTACTGGCAAAGCGCATTGCTTCGCGCTCCAGCGACAAGCCGCTGGCCAGGCTGAGCTTCCCGCTCGACAGCCTGATTTTCTGCAATACCCTGTGTCGCGCGCTGGTGGTGGTCATCTGTACCCTGTTGGCGATTTTCACCTGGGCGGAAAATGGTCCATGGGTAGCCTGCCTGGGCGCCGGCGCCATCCTGCTGGTATTCGCCGACTTCTTGCCTCGCGCCCTCGCCGTCCGCCACCCGGATGAAATCCTGGCCTTTGGCAACAACCTGCTTCGCGTGCCGCTGAAAATCGTTTATCCGGCCGCCTGGCTGCTCAATGCCATTGGCCAACTGCTGATCCGTCCGTTCGCCCGCAGGGCCAAGGTCGTACAGCAGAGCGAGGACGAAGCCCCCAAAGACCCGCACGACGATCACGAACCGGCGGTCCATCGTCCGCATCCGTTGCCCGGCATCCATGCGCTGGACAACATTACAGTCAACGACATTCTGGTTCCGCGCAGTGAAGTCGACGGGATCAACCTCGACGACCCGATCGAAGAAATCATTGCTCAACTGCGTAAAAACACGCGCACGCGCCTGCCGTTGTTTCACAGCGACATCAATCAGGTCGAAGCCGTCCTCAACACCCGGCAAATCGGCCATCTGCTCGATGATGGCAGCCTGACGCTGGATGCCCTGATGGCGGCCAGTCGCGAGCCGTACTTCGTACCGGAAAGCACCCCGCTGCAACTGCAACTACTCAATTTCCACAAGCAGCAGCGCCGCCTGGGGATGGTCGTCGACGAGTACGGTGAAGTGCTTGGCATCGTGACCCTGGAAGACATCCTCGAAGAAATCGTCGGCGAGTTCGAAAGCCAGCAAAGCCTGGACAATCCTCACATCCATCCTCAGGCCGATGGTCGCCTGGTGATCGATGGCGCCGCGTCCATTCGCGAGCTGAACAAGAGCCTCGGCTGGCACCTGCCAAGTGACGGCCCGAAAACCCTCAACGGCCTGGTGACCGAAGCGTTGGAAACCATTCCAGAGAGCTCGGTATGCCTGAAGATCGGCCGCTACCGCCTGGAAATCCTCCAAACCGAAGACAACCGCGTCACCCGGGTTTTGATCTGGCAGTCCAACCCTGCCCCCGTCCTCCAGTAACACCCCAAAACCTCCGAAGCAGGCTTCGCCAGCTGCTACACGGATTTTCGTCTTGTTGAATCGTTAGCCACCTTTCTATAATCGAATCGCTTACCCAAGCCTCGCCGGCCCGGTGCTTACCCCGCACCTTTGAGGTTCCGGCCTGTCCATGAGCAGAATCTGCTACAGACCAACGACTGTTCCTACCGGGAACAGCGACCGTTCCTCCACCCACATCCCTGGGTTCTCCACCATAATAATTCGCTCCACTGGGGCACATGACTGTCAGGGATAACCGCATGACAACCAGCACGACTTACGACGACGCACCTGCGCAACCGACGAACTCCGCCACCCGCGTGGCCACCGCGAGCTTCATCGGTACCGCCATCGAGTTCTACGACTTCTATGTCTACGCCACCGCCGCCGCGCTGGTGATCGGCCCGGTATTCTTTCCGCAAACGTCCGGCACGGCCCAGATGCTCTCGGCCTTCCTTACGTTCGGTATCGCGTTCCTGGCGCGACCGCTGGGCTCGGCGCTGTTCGGCCACTTCGGCGACCGCATCGGCCGTAAATCCACACTGGTAGCCTCGCTGCTGCTGATGGGCGTATGCACCACGCTGATCGGCGTGCTGCCGGGTTACGACAGCATTGGCGCCTGGGCTCCGATCCTGCTCTGCGTGCTGCGTTTCGGCCAAGGCCTGGGGCTGGGGCTGGGTGGTGAATGGGGCGGCGCAGCCTTGCTCGCCACGGAGAACGCGCCGAAAGGCAAGCGCGCCTGGTTCGGCATGTTCCCGCAGCTTGGGCCGTCCATTGGTTTTCTGGCAGCGAACGGCTTGTTCCTGACGCTGGCCATGACGCTGGACGATGAGCAATTCCGGTCGTGGGGCTGGCGGATTCCGTTCCTACTGAGTGCCGCTCTGGTAATGGTCGGCCTCTACGTACGTTTGAAACTGCATGAAACACCTGTGTTTGCCAACGCCGTGGCCCGTCAGGAACGGGTGAAAATCCCGCTGGTCGAGCTGTTCAGTCAATACTGGGTTCCCGTGCTGCTGGGTGCCGGTGCGATGGTGGTGTGTTACGCGCTGTTTTACATATCGACGGTGTTTTCCCTGAGCTACGGCGTCGCAACACTGGGCTACAGCCGTGAAACCTTCCTCGGCCTGCTGTGCTTTGCCGTGTTGTTCATGGCTGCCGCTACTCCGCTGTCCGCTTGGGCCAGTGACCGCTACGGGCGCAAACCGGTGCTGATCATCGGTGGCGTACTGGCCATTCTGTCCGGCTTCCTGATGGAACCGCTGCTGACCCAGGGTTCGACTTGGGGCGTGGCGCTGTTCCTGTGCATCGAGCTGTTCCTGATGGGCGTTACATTTGCCCCGATGGGCGCACTGCTGCCGGAGTTGTTTCCGACCCACGTGCGTTACACCGGCGCGTCGGCTGCTTATAACCTGGGCGGCATTGTCGGGGCCTCGGCGGCGCCGTTCTTCGCGCAGAAGCTGGTGGCGATGGGTGGCTTGAGTTATGTCGGCGGGTATGTGTCCGGTGCAGCGGTATTGAGTTTGATTGCGGTGCTGTGCCTGAAGGAAACACGGCATAACGATTTGAATCAGATCGCCTGACAGATCGCTTTCGCGGGCAAGCCCGCTCCCACAGGGTTTGGTGTCGTTCACAAAATAGCAATACGACACATAACCTGTGGGAGCTGGCTTGCCAGCGATGGGGCCCTCTCTGACAAAACACAACTCAACTTTTCCCCCGCCCATTGTCACCTCGCTCTACGCGCATCCGCTTATCCCCGCTATACTTCCCGGCTTTTCCTGAATAAATGCCAATAGGGTCCCGCCGCGCATGGATAAGACCTACCAGCCGCACGCCATTGAAACTTCCTGGTACAACACCTGGGAGTCAGAGAATTACTTCGCCCCGCAAGGCGCGGGCGAGTCCTACACCATCATGATCCCGCCGCCGAACGTCACCGGCAGCCTGCACATGGGTCACGGCTTCAACAACGCGATCATGGACGCCCTGATCCGTTTCCGCCGCATGCAGGGTCGCAACACCCTGTGGCAGCCAGGCACCGACCACGCCGGTATCGCTACGCAGATGCTGGTGGAGCGTCAACTGGAAGCCCAAGGCCAGAATCGCCACGATCTGGGCCGAGACAAGTTTCTTGAGAAAGTCTGGGAGTGGAAGGATCAGTCGGGCGGCAACATCAGCCGTCAGATCCGCCGCCTCGGTTCGTCCGTGGACTGGAGCCGCGAGCGCTTCACCATGGACGACGGCCTCTCGGAAGCTGTGAAAGAAGCGTTTGTACGCTTGCATGAAGACGGTCTGATCTACCGCGGCAAGCGCCTGGTCAACTGGGACACGAAGCTGCACACGGCGATTTCCGACCTCGAAGTGGAGAACCACGACGAAAAAGGTTTCCTGTGGAACCTCAAGTACCCGCTGGCCGACGGCGCCAAGACCGCTGAAGGCAACGACTTCCTGATCGTCGCGACCACTCGCCCGGAAACCATGCTCGGCGACGCCGCCGTTGCGGTTAACCCGAACGATGAACGCTACAAAGCCCTGATCGGCAAATTTGTTGAGCTGCCGCTGGTTGGCCGTCGCATCCCGATCATCGCCGACGATTACTGCGACCCTGAATTCGGCACCGGCTGCGTGAAAATCACCCCGGCCCACGATTTCAACGACTACGAAGTCGGCAAGCGCCACAACCTGCCGCTGCTGAACATCTTCGACAAGAACGCTGCGGTCCTGCCGGCCTGCCAGGTGTTCAACCTCGACGGTACGCTGAACGAAACCATCGACGGCAAGATCCCGGCCGAATACGCCGGCCTCGACCGCTTCGAAGCGCGCAAGCAGATCGTCGCCGCGTTCGACGCTGCCGGCCTGCTGGTCAGCGTTGACGATCACGCCCTGAAAGTGCCGAAAGGCGACCGCTCCGGCACCATCATCGAGCCGTGGCTGACTGACCAGTGGTACGTATCGACCAAGCCGCTGGCCGAGCCTGCGATTGCTGCCGTTGAAGACGGTCGCATCCAGTTCGTGCCGAAGCAGTACGAAAACATGTACTTCTCGTGGATGCGCGACATCCAGGACTGGTGCATCAGCCGTCAGCTGTGGTGGGGTCACCGTATCCCGGCCTGGTACGACGAGTCGGGCAAAGTCTACGTTGGTCGCGACGAAGCCGAAGTGCGTGCCAAGCACAACCTCGGCCCGGACGTTGCGCTGCAACAGGACAACGACGTTCTCGACACCTGGTTCAGTTCGGGCCTGTGGACATTCTCCACCCTCGGCTGGCCGGAACAGACCGAGTTCCTGAAGAAATTCCACTCCACCGACGTACTGGTAACTGGCTTCGACATCATTTTCTTCTGGGTTGCCCGGATGATCATGCTCACCATGCACTTGGTGAAAAACGAAGACGGCACGCCGCAGGTTCCGTTCAAGACGGTTTACGTTCACGGCCTGGTGCGTGATGGCCAAGGCCAGAAGATGTCCAAATCCAAGGGCAACGTCCTGGACCCGCTGGACATCATCGATGGCATCGAGCTGGAAGAACTGGTGCAGAAACGCACCTCCGGCATGATGCAGCCGAAACTGGCGAAGAAGATCGAGAAGCAGACTCGCGACGAATTCGCCGAAGGCATCGCCAGCTACGGCACCGATGCCCTGCGCTTCACCTTCTGCTCGCTGGCGTCGACCGGTCGTGACATCAAGTTCGACATGGGCCGCGTCGAAGGCTATCGCAACTTCTGCAACAAGATCTGGAACGCCGCGCGTTACGTGCTGGACAAGGGCGAAGACTGCGGCCAGAACGGTGAAGCCTACGAGCTGTCGCTGGCTGATCGCTGGATCATTTCGCAACTGCAACGCACCGAAGCCGAAGTGACCCGTCAACTGGATCAATTCCGTTTCGACCTGGCCGCGCAAGCCCTGTACGAGTTCATCTGGAACCAGTATTGCGACTGGTACCTGGAACTCTCCAAGCCTGTGCTATGGGACGAAAACGCACCGGTCGAGCGTCAGCGCGGCACCCGTCGCACACTGGTACGCGTTCTGGAAGTGGCCCTTCGTCTGGCGCACCCGTTCATGCCGTTCATCACCGAAGAAATCTGGCAGCGCCTCGCGCCGCTGGCCGGTATCGAAGGCAAGACGATCATGCTGCAACCTTGGCCAGTGGCCAATGAAACCCGCATCGATCAAGCCGCCGAAGACGACATCGAATGGCTCAAGGGCCTGATGCTCGGCACACGGAACATCCGTGGTGAAATGAACATCGGCCCGGGCAAACCGCTGCCGCTGTTCCTGAAGAACGTCAGCGCTGAAGATCAACGTCGCCTGACCGAGAACGAAGCGTTGCTGAAGAAACTGGCGCGTCTCGAATCGATCACAGTCCTGGCGGCGGGCGAAGAAGCTCCGCTGTCCGCTACCGCACTGGTTGGCGAGATGGAAGTGCTGGTGCCAATGGCCGGCCTGATCGACAAAGGTGCCGAGCTTGCGCGTCTGGACAAGGAAATCCAGCGTCTGCAAGGCGAAGTGCAGCGCGTCGGTGGCAAGCTGTCCAACGCCGGTTTCGTTGACAAGGCTCCGGCCGAAGTCATCGAGAAAGAGCGCGCCAAACTGGCCGAAGCTGAACAGGCTTTGGGCAAGTTGGCCGAGCAGCATGCGCGGATTGCCAGCCTGTAACGGCAAATCGCAACGAAAAAGGGAGGCCCATGTGGCCTCCCTTTTTTATGCCCACCACAAATCCCCCTGTAGGAGCTGACGAGTGAAACGAGGCTGCGATCTGTTGATCATGTTTTTTTAAGAGCAATAGCAAAAGATCGCGGCCTTCGGCAGCTCCTACAGGGGTACAGGGGGCACGCCGATTGTGTTGGGATGTGGGACAATGCCCGCCACTTTTAGCCATACCCGAATCGACACGCCATGACCGCCCCCCGCACACCCAAACCTGCGCGTAAAAAGCCTGAGCCCGCCACCCCGGCCAAAGCCGTGGAACCGCGTGAAAAGGCCAGCCTGCATCCGCGCAATCGCCATCAGGGTCGTTACGACTTCCCGGCGCTGATCAAGAGCACGCCGGAACTGGCGAAGTTCGTGATCATCAACCCGTACGGCAAGGAAAGTATCGACTTCGCCAGCCCGGACGCGGTGCGCGTGTTCAACCGGGCTCTGCTCAAATCGTTCTACGGCATCGCCCATTGGGACATTCCAGCAGACTATCTGTGCCCACCGGTTCCCGGGCGTGCGGATTACGTGCATTTTCTGGCCGACCTGCTAGCCAGCGGCAATGACGGTGTGATTCCCCGTGGCGCTGCGGTGAGGGTCCTGGACGTCGGCATGGGTGCCAACTGCGTATACCCGCTGATCGGTCACAGCGACTACCGTTGGCAGTTCCTCGGCTCTGAAATTGACGCCACAGCCATCGCTGCGGCCAAGGCAATCATTCAGTCCAATGGCTTGAACAAGGCGATCCAGATTCGCCAGCAGAACAACCGCAAACAGATTCTGCTGGGCCTGCTGGAAAGCACCGAGCGGTTTGACCTGACCATGTGCAACCCGCCGTTCCATGCCTCGCTGGAGGAAGCCACACGCGGCAGCACACGCAAGTGGCGTGCGTTGGGCAAGGCCGATCCGAAACGCAAACTGCCGGTGCTGAACTTCGGCGGCCAAGCGGCGGAATTGTGGTGCGAAGGCGGGGAAGCGCGATTCGTCACGCAACTGATCAGCGAAAGTGCGCAGGTCAGCCAGCAAGTGTTGTGGTTCAGCACCTTGGTATCCAAGGCCTCGAACCTGCCGGCCATCCAGACTGCGCTGAAAAAGGCCGGAGCCCTGCAAAGCCAGGTCGTGGAAATGTCCCAAGGGCAGAAACAGAGCCGCTTCGTGGCCTGGACGTTCCAGACGCCAGCGCAACAACAGGCCTGGTCTCAGACGCGCTGGCAAAAGGCCGGCGCCGAGTAAAAGCCAGCCGATAGTCTGTAGCAGCTACCGAACGCAGCCTTCGGCAGCTGCTACACGGTTCGCGTCTGCCATGGGCGGACATTTTCAGCAGACACAAAAAAACCGTGCCCGGATCGCTCCGGTGCACGGTTTTTTTTAACAAGTCTTACTTGTTAACAGCGTCAGTCAGGCCTTTGGCCACAACCAGCTTGATCACTTTCTTGGCAGCGATTTCGATGGCAGCGCCAGTCGAAGGGTTGCGGCCGGTACGGGCAGGACGCTCAGTCACTTTCAGTTTGCCGATACCTGGCAGAGTGATTTCGCCGCCGTTTTCCAGCTGATCAGCAACGATTTGGCCCAGTTGGTCCAGAGCGTTACGCGCGGTGGTTTTTGGCGCGTCGATAGCTTCAGCGATGTCGGCGATCAGTTGGTCTTTAGTAAGAGCCATGTAGTGTTCCTTCCCTATCAAATTCATATGGATTGCAGAGTGCAATGTCAGCCATCGAGCCCGATCTTCTGGATCTGGCACCCTCGGCGAAATAACCTCGGGATCGGGGTTATAGATGCCGAAATCAGGGTTTGGTTCGACCTGACAAAAGCTGACTGCAGGCTTAACGCAGTGACTTCGCGCAAGACCGGGCAAAACTAGCACAGAGACGGGGAAATATCCGCCTCTAGCTACCCATTTGGTCAGCTTTATTGCTCTAAACCGGGAAAAAATCGCATAAGCGCCATCGGTCGCCGTGCAACTGCCCTCTGCCCGCCCTGTAGGAGCTGCCGCAGGCTGCGATTTTTTGATTTTGTATTTTGTAAAATCAGGAACAAAAGATCGCAGCCTACGGCAGCTCCTACAGAGGGATGCGGGTACACTTAGCAATTTTTCGGGGGAGCACGCCCTCCTCTCTTCAACCAGCCGAGAAGCCCATGCCGATCCGTCATTGCATCGTCCACCTGATCGACAAAAAACCCGACGGCACGCCTGCAGTTCTCCACGCCCGCGACTCTGAACTGGCCGAGTCCGCCGCCATCGAGAACATGCTTGCCGACCTCAACGAAAGCTACAACGCCAAGCAAGGCAAGGCCTGGGGGCTGTTTCATCCGGAGTCCGGTGCTTTCCCGTTCAGCGGCTGGCTGAAGGAATACCTCGACGGCGGCCAGGACTTCACAGCCTTCAGCCGCGTGGCCGTGGAACACCTGCAAAAGCTGATGGAAGAATCCAACCTGTCGGTCGGCGGCCACGTGTTGTTCGCGCACTATCAACAAGGCATGACCGACTATCTGGCCATCGCCCTGCTGCACCACAGCGAAGGCGTCGCAGTGACCGAGCAACTGGACGTCACGCCGTCCCGTCACCTGGACCTGGGCCAGCTGCATCTGGCAGCACGCATCAACGTGTCCGAGTGGCAGAACAACAAACAATCCAAGCAGTACATTTCGTTCATCAAAGGCAAGAACGGCAAGAAAGTCTCGGAATACTTCCGCGACTTCATCGGTTGCCAGGAAGGCGTCGACGGCCCGGGCGAAACCCGCACGCTGCTCAAGGCCTTCAGTGACTTCGTTGAAAGCGAAGACTTGCCCGAAGACGACGCTCGCGAGAAGACCAAGACCCTGGTCGACTACGCCAGCAGCCAGGCCAAACTGGGCGAGCCCATGGGCCTTGAGGAGCTGTCTGGACTGATCGATGAAGAACGCCCGAAGGCTTTTTATGATCACATCCGCAACAAGGACTACGGCCTGTCCCCGGAAATCCCGGCCGATAAGCGTACCCTGAACCAGTTCCGCCGCTTCACCGGTCGCGCCGAAGGCCTGTCGATCAGCTTCGAGGCACACCTGCTGGGCTCCAAGATCGAGTACGACGAAGAAGCCGGCACACTGATCATCAAAGGCCTGCCGACCTCGCTCACTGATCAGCTCAAGCGACGCAACTGATGCTCGGCAACGTCCTGAAAAAATTCCTGCTGATCCTGCTGGTGGTTGTGGTCTATCAGAACTGGGGCAAGATCGAGCGGGTGTTCAATCCGTCGCAAGTGGTGTCCGAGCAGACTCAGGCCAAAGCCAACGTCGTGCTCTACGCCACCGAATGGTGTGGTTACTGCAAACTGACCCGGCGCTTTCTGGATCAGAAAGGCATTCCGTACAAGGAATTCGATATTGAGAAAGATGCCGTGGCGCGCAAGGACTACGAGGCGCTGGGCGGCGGTGGGATACCCATCATCGATGTGAACGGGACGCTGATTCGCGGGTATGACCCGGATGCGATTCTGGCTGCACTGAAATAACTTTTGGTCACCTGCAGGAGCTGGCAAGCCAGCTCCTGCAGGGTCGGTGTGAGGCTGGACCTACTGCGCTTCGATGCGGAAACCAAAGCGCGGGAAGTGCACATGTACCACACCGCCACGCTCATCCTTACGACGCACAATCAATTCCTCGCTGCCCGCAAACAGCAACTCCCCCACCACCGGATCAACGCCGTAGTCGGTAGCCGCGATCACCACCTGCTGACCGGCCTTGAAACCGTTTGGATCAACGAATTGCTCGTCCGGCAATGGCGCCGGTGTCGACGTGCGAGCCACCTCCAGCGCCTCTTCGGACGTCATCTCGCTGGATGCGCCATGCCCGAAGCCCAGCACCCGCGCATGCCATGCACTTACCGCGGGATAAGCATCAACCAGCGGCGCAGTAACAGGCGTCGCCTTGAGAAACCACAGCGAATGCGCCAGCGCGAAGTCGGCAATCGATGGCTCGCCGAACAGGAAGTCGCCCTGCTCGCGCTGCAATTGCAGCTCCAGGCGTGACATGAGGGTTGGCCATTGATGTTTGGCCAGTTCAGCGGACAGCTTTGTCGCGCTCCCACCGCTGAACAATCCGGCGCGGTCGGCAATAAACGCCTTGATCGCTTCCGGCGGCAGATGGCCGAAACGCACCGCTATCGACTCCGGTTGGAACACCAGGCTGACGGCATGCTGGAACACCACAGAATCGGCCCAGGTCGCAAAACTGGCCGCGATCATTTCCTGTCCTTCCGGAAAGAACGCCGGCAGGGTTTTTTCTTGCTCCAGCCGACGGGCGATCAGCGCCGTGTCGCAATAAATATCCGCACCGATCTGCAACACCGGGGTCTTGCGGTAGCCACCGGTCAGGGCCGTGAGGTCGGGTTTTGGCATCACCGGCGAGATCTTTACCGAACGCCAGGACAGCCCTTTGAAGCCCAGCAACAGGCGGGCCTTTTCGGCAAAGGGGGACGTTGGGTAATGATGCAGAATCAACTCGGACATGCTCGGCTCCGCCGCAAAGATCAGGAGCCCGCAGCTTAGCGCGCAATCGGTTAGCAGCCTACAGATCCGCCTGATGGGAACCAATCAGTCAGATTGATAAGGCTACCGTGGCGCTCGCCACGAGGCATTCCTTGGCGCTCTTGCGCAGTTTTTTGATCAGCCGCTCCTGGCGCAACGCTTCGCTTTTGTCGCGACAGGCTTCGGTGTAGACCAGCGCCATGGCCGGGCTGGAAAGAAAGAACCGTGCGCCCTTGCCGCTTTGATGCTTGGCGAAGCGGCGCACCGGATCGTCGCTGATGCCGCAATAGAGTGAACCATTGGCCGCGCGCACCAGATAGACAAACCACGGTTTGCTTGCCGGTGCTTCGACGTCGATTGGATTTTCGCTGAGGGTGGTCACGGAACGATCAGGGCTGCAAAGAAAACACGCCGCAATCTTATCAGCGACTGGCCTGAAATGCCTTCAGCCCCTTCAACGCCTGCGCGCGAACGGCGTTGCGCACCAGCGGCGTCCAGCCCAACAGCAAGCCCTTGAAACCCAGGGCCTGACGCGACCAGGTCCACAGGTCAAAAGTGTCATGGTGCTCGCAGATCTTGCCGTCGCGAAAAACAAAACGCGCTTGAATATCGTTGACCACGGTGTTGCCGGTCTGACTGAACAGATAGTTCGCCACCCAATGAGCGCCACCGGTGCGTTCGTCGCTGCGCACATTGTCGAAAGTCAGGGAGAAATCCTTGGCCCGAGTGGTCAGCATGCGCCACATGTCGCCGGCATCGCGACCGCGAAGTTCGCCGAAAGCCGGATCGCTGAACACCACATCGTCGGTGTAGCAGGCCGCCATCGCTTCGGCATCGAGGCGCTGGAAGGCTTGGTAAAACCGGGTGATCAAGGCGCTGTGGACGTCACTCATGGGCAGACTCCCTGTTGTGCAAAACGGCTTCAAAAGATTGCCTGCACGATAGTCTGCAATCGAGCGAAACACTATCGGCATTCGCGAGCCGAATACCGACAGTGTGCGGGGTTCAGAGCTTTTCGCTTTCTACTTGAACGTACAGCGCACGCCCGGCTCCGAGCCCGGCGATGATCGCGCCAAGGCCGATCACCCCGAAAATCCAGCCCACGGCCGTCCAGCCGCCAGTCCAGTCATGCACGATACCGACCGCGAACGGCCCCATGGACGCCAGGGTGTAACCGAAGCCTTGCGCCATGCTCGACAGGTTCGCCGCCACATGGGAATCGCGCGACCGCAGTACGATCAGGGTCAACGCCAGGCTGAACGTAGCGCCCTGCCCCAGACCGAGCACAATCGCCCAGCCCCACAGGCCTTCGATCGGTGCGTACAGGCAACCGAACAAGCCGCCGAGGGTCAGCGCCATCACGATCACAATCGCCAGACGCTGGTCCTTGCCGCGAGTCGCTAGCCACGGTGCAGCGAGGGAACTGACCAGTTGCACAATCACCGAACCGGACAGTACCAACCCTGCCTGGGTAGGCGTCAACCCGCGACCGATCAGGATCGACGGCAACCAGCCAAACACGATGTAGGCCAGTGACGATTGCAGGCCCATGTACAAGGTCACTTGCCAGGCCAACCGATCGCGCAGCAAACCCCGCACGCGATAGGCGACGTTGTGCGTGCCGTGTTTCTGGCCGGTTTGCGGCAACCAAAATAGCGCGGCGGCCAAGGCTGGAATGACCCAGAAACCGAGACCCATCGCCCAGCTGTTGTCGAAGTGCTCGCTCAGCGGCACGGTCGAACCGGCGGCCATCGCCGCCCCCAGACACAGGGCCATGGTGTAGACGCCGGTCATGGTGCCGGCCTGTTTCGGGAAGTCGCGCTTGACGATACCCGGCAGCAATACACCGATCACGCCGATGCTCGCCCCGGCTAACACGCTGCCGGCAAACAAGCCGATTTCGCCAAACGAGCTGCGCAGAATGATCCCGCCCGCGAGCGTCAGCAAAATCCCCAGCACCACACGTTCGGCGCCGAAACGTCGTGCCAGCAGCGGCGCCAACGGCGCAAACAGGCCGAGGCAAAGCACCGGCAACGTTGTCAGCAAACCGGCCTGGGAGGCCGACAGCCCGAGGGACTTCGAGACTTCGCTGAGCATTGGCGCCATGCTCGACAGCGCCGGGCGCAGGTTCAGCGCCACCAAAATCAATCCCAGCAACAACAGCCATGGCCGACGCAGGACGGGATGAGTTTGCTGGACCTGCTCGTCATCGACCTCTGCGTCGATCAGCAGCTCTTCAAGCTCCGCTGTACGTTTGGACTGTGGAGCGTTAACGGACATGGTTTTCTCGGTTTCAAGGTTCATTGATCAACTGCCTCGACAGGGCTTTGGCCCGTTCAGGGTCGCGTTGTTCGACGGCATCGAGCAGTTCGATGTGCAGGTCGAACACTTCCTGGCGGCGGGGCGTGATGTTCAGGCAATGGCGCAATTGCGCGCCGACCACGCTGGAAAAGTAGCGATACAACTCGCTGAGTGTGGGGTTGTGCGCGGCGTCCACCAGACGGCGGTGGAACACCAGATCGCAGGCGATGTAAGTGTCGAGATCGCCGTGATAGTGGCTGCCGCTGACACCCAGTGCTTCGCGCAGCGCCGCCAGATCCTCATCCGTGCGACGCAATGCCGCCAGGCCGATGGCCTCGACTTCGAGGATGTGCCGGGTCTCGCGCGCCTGTTCCCGCGAACAACTGGAGAGCGCCTTCAAGGTGTCCAGCGGATCGACCACCGCTCGCAGATAACTGCCGTCGCCCTGGCGGATTTCAATCAACCCGGAAAACGCCAATACGCGCATGGCTTCACGCACGGTGTTGCGGCTGATGCCCAATTCTGCCGACAGCTCGGGCTCGGTCGGCAGGCGCTGGCCAACGGCCCAAACGCCCTGCGTGATGCGCAGACGCAACTGATCCAAAGCCTGATCGACCAGGGATCGTTTAACTAATGGAGAAATTTCAGACATAAGACTCGCCCTTTCATCCAATCATAGGATGAATTTTCTGACATGTTAGTCAGCTCCGCGTAGGACGACAACCACCTAGGGTCATTGAGCAGGGAATGAGCAGAATTTTCGAATGGTCAAAATTACCCTTAAAGGGTAATTTTAGGGACAGGGTTTTGGTTTCTTATGGAAAAGAACACACCCCATTACGACTTGGCGGTGATCAAGGCTGAAGTCAGGCGGCTCGGAAGAAAAGCTTTCACCAAGACGGCGCAGAAAGCCGGTCTGGATCTCGGCTTTAGCCTCAAAGAAATGCAAGAGATCGTTTTCGAGTTGCAGAACAGGATGTTGTACAAATCGATGACCTCCCATGATGACCATCGAGTCTGGCAGGACGTGTATCACATCAACTCACAAGGCCTGGAGATTCACATCAAGGTGACCTACCGCCCTGCCGGCGGCCCACCGGTAATCTCCTTCAAGGAGAACAACCCATGAAAACCCAGCAATGTTTCAGCTGCGGTGCACGTGAGGGAATGAGACATTTCGAGGGGCGCGGCGAAACCCTGACTGTCAAAGGCATGGAGTGCCGAGTAGATGATCTATCTGGCTGGGAGTGCCAGAAGTGCGGCGAAGTCGAGTGGGACCCTGATACCGATAGTGGGGAGCGTTATGGGGAAGCTGGTGATGCGCTCGTCATCGCGGCCCGGCAAATGATCGGTGCCGAGATGAAGCGTATCCGTCGCAAATTGCACCTTACGCAAAAAGAGACGGTGCAACTGCTCTCCGGAGGCGGGCACAACGCATTCTCACGTTACGAACGCGGCGAAGTACTTCCGCCGAAGGCGTTAATGCTGCTCATGCGCCTGCTGGACCGCTACCCGCATTTACTCGCCGATGCGAAAGCCTTGGCTGAAGGAGCGGACTTGAGGGACGCGTTCAAAATTACTCAGCACAAAGAACACGAAACCCTCACCGTTTCTGACCCACAGACGTAAAAAAACCCGGCACGAGGCCGGGTTTGTTTTACGCGTCAGCCAGGCATCAATGCAAAATCTGACTCAGGAACAACTTGGTCCGATCATTCTGCGGATTGTCGAAGAAGTCGTTCGGCGCAGCCTGTTCGACGATTTCGCCCTTGTCCATGAAGATCACGCGGTTGGCCACGGTACGGGCGAAGCCCATTTCGTGGGTCACGCAGAGCATGGTCATACCGTCTTCGGCGAGACCGATCATGGTGTCGAGCACTTCCTTCACCATCTCCGGGTCGAGTGCCGACGTCGGTTCGTCGAACAGCATGATTTTCGGTTTCATGCACAGTGCGCGGGCAATCGCCACGCGCTGTTGCTGACCGCCGGACAATTGCCCTGGATACTTGTGCGCCTGCTCCGGAATGCGTACGCGTTCCAGGTAGTGCATGGCGATTTCCTCGGCCTTGCGCTTGGGCATCTTGCGCACCCACATCGGCGCCAGGGTGCAGTTCTGCAGGATGGTCAGGTGCGGGAACAGGTTGAAGTGCTGGAACACCATGCCGACTTCGCGGCGGATCGCTTCAATCTGCTTGAGGTCGTTGGTCAGCTCCACGCCATCGACCACGATGCGGCCCTGCTGGTGTTCTTCCAGACGGTTGAGGCAGCGGATGGTCGTGGACTTGCCGGAACCCGACGGCCCGCACAGAACGATACGCTCGCCCTGCTTGACGTTGAGGTTGATGTCCTTGAGTACGTGAAACTGGCCGTACCACTTGTTGACGCCCTGCATCTGAATAATGCCTTCAGGGCTTACAGGCTGCTTGATTGCTTCGCTCATCACAAAACTTCCTAAATTGGGTAGCGCCTCAGCGCTTGTGGCCAGTGTCGAGCTTGCGTTCCAGATGCATGGAATAGCGCGACATACCAAAACAGAAAATCCAGAACACCAGGGCCGCGAACACGTAGCCTTCGGTGGCCATGCCCAGCCATTTCGGATCGGCAGCCGCTTGTTTGACGCTGTTGAGCAGGTCGAACAAACCGATGATGATCACCAGACTGGTGTCCTTGAACAGTGCAATGAACGTGTTGACGATACCGGGGATCACCAGCTTCAGGGCTTGCGGCAAAATCACCAGGCCCATGCTGCGCCAGTAACCCAGGCCCATCGCCGCAGCCGCTTCGTACTGACCTTTAGGGATCGCTTGCAGACCGCCGCGCACCACCTCGGCCACATAGGCCGACTGGAACAGGATCACGCCGATCAGCGCCCGCAGCAGTTTGTCGAAGTTCATGCCCTCAGGCAGGAACAGCGGCAACATCACCGAGGACATGAACAGCACCGTGATCAACGGCACGCCGCGCCAGAATTCGATGAAGGTCACGCAGACCACACGAATCGCCGGCATGTTCGAACGACGACCCAGCGCCAAAACAATCCCCAGCGGCAATGCACCGGCGATACCGACGGTGGCGATCACCAGGGTCAGCATCAGGCCGCCCCACTGGCTGGTCGCCACGGCAGGCAGGCCGAACACGCCGCCGTGCAGCAGGCACCAGGAAATGATCGGGTACAGCACCAGGAAGCTCAGGCCGTACACCGCTTTACGCGGGAAGCGCGAGATGAACAACGGTGCCACGCCAATGACCGCCAGCCACACGGTCAGGTCCACGCGCCAGCGCATTTCCGGCGGGTAATAGCCGTACATGAACTGACCGAAACGCTGCTGGATGAACACCCAGCAAGCGCCGTCCTTGGTGCAGTCGGCGCGGGTAGTGCCGACCCAGTTGGCGTCGATGATCGCCCATTGCAGGATCGGCGGAACCACCAGGTAGATCAGGTAGAACGCGAACAACGTCAGCAGGGTGTTGAGCCAGCTGGAGAACATGTTCGCGCGCATCCATGCCACCACACCGATGCTGCTGCTCGGTGGGGGCATGTCAGGTTTGAAAGTGTGAGTACTCATGCGCTTTTCCTTACCGCTCGATCAGCGCAATGCGCTTGTTGTACCAGTTCATCAGCAGGGAAATGCTGATACTGATCGCCAGGTACACGCTCATAGTGATGGCAATCACCTCGATCGCCTGACCGGTCTGGTTCAGCACCGTACCGGCAAACAGCGAGACCATTTCCGGGTAACCGATACCGGCCGCCAGCGAAGAGTTTTTCGCCAGGTTCAGGTATTGGCTGGTCAGCGGTGGAATGATCACGCGCAGGGCTTGCGGGATGATCACTTTGCGCAGGGTCGGACCGTTGCGCAGGCCGAGGGAATGCGCCGCTTCGGTCTGGCCGTGGCTGACCGACTTGATGCCCGAACGCACGATCTCGGCGATGAACGCCGCGGTGTACACCGTCAGTGCCAGGGTCAACGCCAGCAGTTCCGGGATCAGCACCCAGCCACCGACAAAGTTGAAGCCCTTGAGCTCCGGCATTTCCCAGTGCACCGGCGCGCCGAAAATCAGCGCGCACAGCGCCGGGATCACCAGGAACAACGCAAGGCCGACCCAGAACTTGTGGAACGGCACACCGGTGGCTTCGAAGCGCTTGTTGGCCCAGCGGCACATCAGCACGATGGCAACGATGGCTACCACGACGCTGACCACAAACGGCCAGAAACCATCGGCCATCAGCGCGGCCGGCATGTTCAGGCCACGGCTGCTGACGAAGAAGGTGTCACCGAAATTATGGCTGTTGCGCGGCCCCGGCATGGTCAGGAATACCGCGAAGTACCAGAACAGGATCTGCAGCAGCGGCGGAATGTTGCGGAAGACTTCCACATACACGGTCGCGACTTTGGCGATGATCCAGTTCTTCGACAAACGCGCCACACCGACGATGAAGCCGAGGATCGTCGCGAGGATCACGCCGATGAACGTCACCAGCAGGGTGTTGAGCAGGCCGATGACAAACACCCGGGCATAACTGTCCGCTTCGGTGTAGTCGATCAGGTGTTGAGCGATGCCGAAACCGGCACTGCGCTCCAGAAAGTCGAAACCGGAGGTAATGCCCCGGTGTTGCAAGTTGGTCTGGGTGTTATCGAACAGATACCAGCCCAGCGAGACCACCCCGATAATCGTGATGATCTGGAATACCCACGCACGCACTCGTGGATCGCTGAGGCTGAGCCTCTGCTTTGGTGCGCCGATTGAATTTTGCATGTAGTGCCCCGCAAATAATGGAACAGAACATCACCCGGCGGTTGGCCCACCGGGTGATAGAACCATCAGCGCACTGGTGGTGCGTATTGAATGCCGCCAGCGTTCCACAAGGCGTTCAGCCCGCGGTCGATTTCCAGCGGAGTGTTCTTGCCGAGGTTTTTTTCGAACACTTCACCGTAGTTGCCGACTTGCTTGACGATCTGCACGACCCAGTCTTTCTTCACTTTCAGGTCTTTGCCGTACTCGCCATCAGTACCCAGCAGACGGGCTACGTCCGGGTTCTTGGTAGCCTTGGCTTCCGCTTCGACGTTCTTCGAAGTGATGCCGGCTTCTTCAGCGTTGAGCATGGCGTAGCCAGTCCAGCGCACGATGGCCAGCCACTCGTCGTCGCCATTACGCACGACCGGGCCCAGAGGTTCTTTGGAAATGGTTTCCGGCAGAACCACGTAGTCCTTCGGCGAAGCCAGCTTGCTGCGCTGGGCGAACAGTTGGGACTTGTCGGAGGTCAGCACGTCGCAACGACCGGATTCCAGCGACTTGGCGCTTTCGTCGGAGGTGTCGAAAGTGATCGGGGTGTATTTCAGACCGTTACCGCGGAAGTAGTCGGAAACGTTCAGCTCGGTGGTGGTACCGGCCTGGATGCAGATGGTCGCGCCATCCAGCTCTTTGGCGCTTTTCACGCCCAGCTTATTGTTTACCAGGAAGCCGATGCCGTCGTAGTAAGTGATGAAGCCCGGGAATTTCAGACCCATGCCTGCGTCACGGGAGCTGGTCATGGTGGTGTTGCGCGACAGAATGTCGATTTCGCCAGATTGCAGCGCGGTGAAGCGCTCTTTGGCGTTCAACTGGCTGAACTTGACCTTGGTCGCGTCGCCGAACACTGCAGCGGCTACAGCGCGGCAGTAGTCAGCATCGATACCAACGATCTTGCCGGTGGAGTCTGGAACCGAGAAGCCAGGCAGGCCATCGCTGACGCCGCACTGTACGAAACCTTTCTTCTGCACTGCATCCAGGGTCGCGCCCGCCTGAGCGAACCCACTGACGCCGAGTACTGCGGCTGCAGTCACGACTGCCAGGGTGGATTTCAACATCTTCATTCAAACCTCCAGTTTTGCTCTTGTTGTGTCGGAGCGTGAGTCCAGTCGCACCCTTTTGAGGCGTTGTTGACCCGTGTTGGCTTTTTTTAGGGTCAACCGACGTAGGACCGTAGCTATGAGTCTAGTAGGAGAGAATCCACATCATGGATCACTCACTTCTCACCAATCGGCCGAACGGGCTGTAGCCCTTTCACGTTCGCGAAGCCCGTAGCGGCCACTGGCGAACATCCATTACCGGATTTTTTGCTATCCCACTGCCAACAATGGCCTGATAGTGTTACCGACAGTTGTGGGATTTTTAGTACGCGCTTCCCTATAGCAAAGCCCGTACCACACCGGCCGCTCAAGCGGTTCAGCGACAGGTCAATAGCAAAACTTGTAACCTTGCGACATCTTCGTAACTGATCAACCAGCCGCGCACTCAGACCTCGCACTCTATGAGAGCGCCCGCACACATTTGGAGCAGACATGACCGAGCCCTTGATTCTTCAGCCCGTAAAGACCGCAGACGCCTGCGTGATCTGGCTGCACGGCCTGGGCGCCGACCGCTATGACTTTTTGCCGGTAGCCGAAGCCCTGCAGGAAACCCTGCTGACGACCCGCTTCGTTTTGCCTCAGGCACCGACCCGTGCTGTCACTATTAATGGTGGCTACGAGATGCCGAGCTGGTACGACATATTGGCCATGAGCCCGGCGCGTGCAATTAACCCGGAGCAACTGGAAGCGTCGGCGGATCGGGTCATCGAATTGGTCGAAGAGCAACGGGCCAGCGGAATAGACGCCTCGCGGATTTTCCTCGCCGGTTTTTCCCAAGGTGGCGCCGTGGTTTTTCACACTGCATTCCTGAAATGGCAGGGGCCACTCGGTGGCGTACTTGCCTTGTCTACTTATGCACCGACGTTCAGCGACACCCTCGAACTGTCGGCCAGCCAGCAACGCATTCCGGTGCTATCGATGCACGGCCAGTACGACGACGTGGTGCAAAACTCGATGGGCCGTACTGCCTACGAGCATTTGAAGCAGCGTGGTGTCACCGTGACATGGCAGGAATACCCAATGGGCCACGAAGTGTTACCCGAAGAGATCCGCGACATTGGCGTCTGGCTTGCCGAGCGCCTGCGCTAACCCTTTCATGCTTTAAAACGCCCTTTGATCCATCCCACTACGCCGCGCCCGATTCTTGCATTACACTGGCCGGCGTACATTCCTTAACCAATTGATGAGATGACCGTGCTCAAAGCACTCAAGAAAATGTTCGGTAAAAGCGAGACTGAGCAACTCGCGCCAGTCACCAGCGCTCCGTCTCACACGCCCAGCCACCGCACCGACGGTAATCAGCCTGGCCGGACCGCCCCTGTAGCGGCCCCCAAACACGAGAGCCGCGACGCTCCGGCTGCCCAGCCTGTTGTGCCAGCCGCCGCCGAGCAACCGCGCAGCGAAACACCGAAACCTGCCAAACCGCGCCGCGAACCCAAGCCCAAGGCGCCGGTCATCCCATGGAAACTCGAAGACTTCGTCGTCGAACCCCAGGAAGGCAAAACCCGTTTCCACGATTTCAAACTCGCCCCTGAACTGATGCATGCCATTCAGGACCTGGGCTTCCCGTATTGCACGCCGATCCAGGCGCAGGTGCTGGGTTTCACCCTCGCCGGCAAAGACGCCATCGGCCGCGCCCAGACCGGCACCGGCAAAACCGCCGCGTTCCTGATTTCGATCATCACCCAACTGCTGCAAACCCCGCCGCCGAAAGAGCGCTACATGGGGGAACCACGGGCATTGATCATCGCGCCGACCCGCGAGCTGGTGGTACAGATCGCCAAGGACGCCGCCGACCTGACCAAGTACACCGGCCTCAACGTCATGACGTTCGTCGGCGGCATGGACTTCGACAAGCAGCTCAAGCACCTCGAAGCCCGTCACTGCGACATCCTCGTCGCTACGCCGGGCCGCTTGCTGGACTTCAACCAGCGCGGCGACGTGCACCTGGACATGGTCGAAGTGATGGTGCTCGACGAGGCCGACCGCATGCTCGACATGGGCTTCATCCCGCAAGTGCGCCAGATCATTCGCCAGACGCCACCGAAGTCCGAGCGCCAGACGCTGCTGTTCTCCGCGACCTTCACCGAAGACGTGATGAACCTGGCCAAGCAATGGACCACCGACCCTGCCATCGTCGAAATCGAAGTCACCAACGTGGCCAGCGAAAACGTCGAGCAGCACATCTACGCGGTGGCCGGTGCCGACAAATACAAACTGCTCTACAACCTGGTCAACGACAACGGTTGGGAGCGGGTGATCGTGTTTGCCAACCGCAAGGACGAAGTGCGGCGCATCGAGGAACGCCTGGTGCGCGACGGCATCAACGCCGCGCAACTGTCCGGCGACGTGCCGCAGCACAAGCGTATCAAGACTCTGGAAGGCTTCCGCGAAGGCAAGATCCGTGTACTGGTCGCCACCGATGTGGCCGGTCGCGGTATCCACATCGACGGCATCAGCCATGTGATCAACTTCACCCTGCCTGAGGTTCCGGACGACTACGTGCACCGCATCGGCCGCACCGGGCGTGCTGGCGCTGACGGCGTGTCCATCAGCTTTGCCGGTGAAGACGACTCCTACCAGCTACCGTCCATCGAGGCGCTGCTGGGCAAGAAAATCAGCTGTGAAACCCCACCGACGCATCTGTTGCGGGCGGTTGAGCGCAAACGTCCGTAACGGACGAGTTGCAGAAAAAGGCGCAGCCGGAAACGGCCTGCGCTTTTTTTTCGTCTGGAGATTGCTCAACACAACTAAAAGTCCATAATGGACAAATTAGTTTACGCCCAACTCCGGAGCCGACCATGTCCAGTACGCCTCATGTGATCAACCAAGCCCAGGCTCGCGAGTTGCTGGCACAGGTCGACGTGCCGCAGATCCTGCGCAAACTGTTTCGCGACCTGGCCACCGGGCAAGCCGTGCAACCGGCTCAGCAGCTGGTGGAGTTTCCGCAAGGCGCGGGGGACTTCATCAACTATTTGGGCGTGCTGGCGCAAGACGGCGTTTACGGCGTGAAGACTTCGCCATACATCGTGCGCGAACAAGGGCCGCTGGTGACCGCGTGGACGCTGCTGATGTCGATGCAAACCGGTCAACCACTGCTTTTGTGTGATGCCGGCGAACTGACCACGGCGCGCACTGCCGCGACGACTGTCGTGGCGGTCGATGCACTGGCGCCTTTGAACGCGACTCGTCTGGGGATCATCGGCAGCGGCAAGGTGGCCCAGGCGCATCTGCATTACGCGAAAAACCTGCGGGACTGGCAGAGCATCAGCCTGTATTCGCCAAGCCTTTGTGAAGATGCGCAAACCGTCAGCCTGCTGAAAAACATCGAGCCACGCCTGAACATCGTTGATAGCCGCGAAGCCGCTGTTCAGGATGCCGACGTGATCATGCTGTGCACCTCGTCCGCCGGCCCGGTGATTGATCCGTCCAGCCTCAGCAAACCGGCGCTGATCACGTCCATCAGCACCAACGCCCCACGCGCCCACGAAGTGCCGCCGCAGAGCCTCAATGACATGCAGGTGTTCTGTGACTATCGCCTGACCACCCCGGGTTCGGCCGGTGAAATGCTGATCGCCGGTGAGCAGCACGGTTGGGACAAGAACGCGATTGTGGGCGACCTGGCGGATCTGCTCAGCGACAAAGTCCAGCGCCCTGCGTACGACCGCCATGTGTTCTTCCGCTCGATTGGCCTGGGCCTGGAAGACATAGCGCTGGCGAACGCAATCTACCGCCAACTACCCTAATCCCCCCTGCAGGAGACCTTCATGAGCCAGGCAGACTTCATCATCATCGGCGGCGGGATTGCCGGCGCTTCCACCGGTTTCTGGCTGTCGCAGCACGGGCGCGTGGTGGTGCTCGAACGTGAATCCCATCCGGCCTACCACTCCACCGGACGCTCCGCCGCACTGTACACCGCGGCCTACGGCACCCCGCAGGTTCGCGCCTTGACCCAGGCCAGCCGCGACTTTTTCGACGCGCCACCGAGCGGTTTCTGCGAACACCCATTGCTGACGCCGCGCGGCGAAATGACCGTGGACTTCACCGGTGATCCGGCCGAACTGAACAATCAATACCTGAGCGCAAAAGCCACGGTGCCGGAGATGCAGTTGCTCAGCGCCGAAGAAGCCTGTGCGCGCCTGCCAATCCTGCGCCGGGAAAAAGTCCACGGCGCGATCTACGACCCGACTGCCAGCGACATCGACACCGACGCCTTGCATCAGGGCTACCTGCGCGGCATCCGTCGCAACCAAGGCGAAGTGCACACCGATACCGAAGTGCTCGGCCTTAGCCGCGATGCTAGCGGTGCATGGCAGGTGCAAACCAACAGCCAAACCTTTAGCGCACCGATCATCATTAACGCCGCCGGCGCCTGGGCCGACAGGATCGGTGAATTGGCCGGCGCCCGACCACTGGGCCTGCAACCGAAACGCCGGGCCGCGTTCATCTTCGCCGGCCCCGAGGGCGTAGACATCCACCACTGGCCGATGCTGGTCAGCCTCGACGAATCCTTCTATATGAAACCTGACGCCGGGATGTTCCTCGGCTCCCCGGCCAACGCCGACCCGGTAGAACCTCACGATGTGCAGCCCGAAGAGCTGGACATCGCCATGGGCATCTACCAGATCGAAGAAGCCACCACCCTGACCATCCGCCGCCCGACCCGCACCTGGGCCGGCCTGCGCAGTTTTGTCAGCGATGGCGACTTGCTGTCCGGTTTCGATCCACAGGTGCCCGGGCTGTTCTGGGTCGCGGCTCAAGGCGGTTATGGCATCCAGACCTCACCGGCCATGGGCCAGGCCAGCGCTGCACTGGTACGTGGCGAGCCCCTGCCCGAGCCACTCACCCGCTTCGGTCTGAGCGCCGAAATGCTCTCCCCTGCCCGCCTGGGTTGATTGACCGCCTCAGGTGACGCGCCGACTCGATTACGGCACACTTTCAGAGCCCCGTACGGCGGGGCGCTGAAGCTGCCCCGGAGCACCACCGTATGAACGCCCCAGAAAAAGACCCGGCCCTGAACAACACGTCCCTGGATAATTTCCGGGCGATCGCCGATGCCATCGCCACGTTGTTCTTTCCCCATGCCGAGGTGGTGCTGCACGACCTGCGCACGCAAAAGGTCGACTACATCGCCAACAACCTGTCGAAGCGGGAAATCGGCGACGACTCGGCGCTGGAGGACATGCTCAGCGACGACGTCAGCGAACGAAACATCGGGCCGTACGAAAAGTTGAATTGGGATGGTCAGAAGATTCGCAGCCTGAGCACGGTGCTACGCGACAGCGAAGGTCATCCGCTGGCGGTGCTGTGCATCAATCTGAATATTTCGCTGTTCGAAAATGCCAAGGCTGCGCTGGACCTGTTCCTGTCGCCAACCAAGCTGATCCCGCAACCGGACTCACTGTTTCGCGATGACTGGCAAGAGCGGATCAACACCTTCCTCCACGCCTGGCTGCGCGAACGCCAACTAAGCCTGAACCTGCTGACCCGCGATCACAAACGCGAACTGGTGCTGGCGTTGCACGCCGAAGGTGCGTTCAAAGGCAAAAGCGCGTCGAACTACGTGGCCAATGTGCTGAACATGGGACGGGCGACGGTATACAAGCATTTGAAAGAATTGAAGGGCTGAAGATCAACAGATCGCAGCCTGCGGCAGCTCCAACATTGGATGCATTCCCCTGTAGGAGCTGCCGCAGGCTGCGATCTTTTATCGATCAATCGCCGTAGATATCCGACTTGAAATACTTCTCGGAAATCTTCTGATACTCACCATTCGCCCGAATACCATCAATGGCCGTATTCAACTGGCTGACCAACTCGCTGTTGCCCTTGCGCACCGCAATCCCCGCACCCTCGCCCACGTATTTCGGGTCTTTCAACTCCGGCCCGACAAACGCGTAACCCTTACCCCGCGGCATCGACAGGAAGTCATTCAGAGGAATGGTGTCGGCAAAAATCGCATCAAGGCGCCCTGCCGCCAGGTCCATGTAGATTTCTTCGTTGTTGCTGTAGCGCTTGACGTTGATGCCCTTGGGCTCGAACACCTCGGTAGCATAGCGGTCGGTAGTGGTGGCGCGCTGCACGCCGATGGTTTTGCCCTTGAGGCTGGCGTACTGATCGTCAACCACCGCGCCGTCTTTCATCACCAGTCGCGACGAAGTGAAATAGTACTTGTGGGTGAAGTCGACCGACTTTTTGCGGTCCTCGTTGATGGTCATTGACGAGAGCGCCATGTCGATCTTCTTCACTTTCAGCGAAGGAATCAGACCGTCGAACTCACCTTCAACCCACACACACTTGACCTGCATCTGCGCGCACAGGGCGTTGCCGATGTCGTAGTCGAAACCGACGATTTCACCTTTGTCGGTTTTCGAGGCAAACGGGGGATAGGCCGCTTCGATACCGATGCGCAGGGTTTTCTCGGCGGCGAACACAGTGCTGCACGCCAACAGGCTCAGGGCCAGACCGGTGATGAGGGGGAGTTTCTTCATGTTCGTTTTCTCGCGGTTGTTGTTGGTTTGGCAAGACAGAAGAAAAAGCTGAAGCGGGCGGAAGCCTTTTTTGTACTTATAATTCCATACTGGACTTTAATGTATTGATCGTCAATCGGGCAAAAGCAGCCCGTGCCGGCCAGTGGTCGGGTGGGGAATCACCAAGATTTTTAGTGGTGCAGATGACGCCATCGCCAGCAGGCTGGCTCCCACAAGGAGTTGCGATGTACACAACACCTGTGGGAGCTAGCCTGCTAGCGATGGCTGACTAAAGAACGCCGCAGGAATTACTGCTTCCAGCGATCCGCCGCCGCATGATCACTGTCGCGCCCTTCAACCCAGCGCGGCCCATCACTGGTGTTTTCTTTCTTCCAGAACGGCGCACGGGTTTTTAGGTAGTCCATCACAAAGGCGCAGGCGTCGAACGCCGCCTGACGGTGGGCACTGGCGGCGCCGACAAAGACGATCGGCTCACCCGGCTCCAGGGCACCGATGCGGTGCAACACATCCAGCTTGAGCAAGGGCCAGCGCTGCTCCGCTTCGATAGCGATCTTGCCGAGGGCCTTTTCAGTCATGCCTGGGTAATGTTCGAGGAACATCCCGGCCACATCGAGGCCGTCATTGAAGTCGCGAACGTAACCGACAAAACTCACCACTGCACCGACGCCGACGTTGGCATCGTGCATGGCGTTGACTTCGGCACCCGGATCAAACGCGGTGGACTGCACACGGATCGCCATGGCTCAGCCCCCGGTCACGGTTGGGAAAAACGCGACTTCATCGCCATCGCTGACAGGCTCGTCGAGCTGACAGAGGTCTTCGTTGCGCGCGCACATCAGATTCTGTTCGCTCAACACCTCAGCGCCGTCGCGCTGGGCCAACAACACCCGCACGTCGTCAACCGTGGCGAAGTTGCCCTCGACCTTCACCGAGTCCACGCCCAGCGCTTCCCGATAACGGGCGAAGAATTTCACGGTGATGTTCATGACGCGTCCGCCTGGAAATGCCCGCTCTTGCCGCCGACTTTTTCCAGCAGCCGCACGCTTTCGATGGTCATACCGCGGTCCACGGCTTTGCACATGTCGTAGATGGTCAACGCGGCGACGCTGGCGGCAGTCAATGCTTCCATTTCAACGCCTGTCTGCCCCGACAGCTTGCAGCGTGCCTCGATGCGCACGGTGTCGTCGCCTTGGGCACTGAGCTCGACTTTCACACCGGTCAGCATCAGCGGGTGGCACAGCGGAATCAGATCACTGGTTTTCTTCGCCGCCTGAATGCCGGCAATGCGCGCCACGGCAAACACATCCCCTTTGGGGTGACCGCCACTGACGATCATCTGTAGGGTTTCGGGGAGCATGCGCACCAGCGCTTGGGCCGTCGCTTCACGGAACGTCACGGCTTTTTCGGTGACGTCGACCATGTTGGCGCGACCTTGGGAATCGAGATGAGTCAGCACGGGATTACTCCTGATCAGGAGCGTCGATTGTAAACCTGTGGGTCAATTTTCCGCACGCCTGATTATCCGATCACCACAATCCCACCGTAGGCGCTGCCGAAGGCTGCGATCTTTGATCTTCGCTTTGAAAATCAAAAGATCGCAGCCTTCGGCAGCTCCTACAGGTTTTTGTGTTGGGCATAAAAAACCGGGCGGTTTTGAGGCCGCCCGGTTTTACTGATGCTCTTACAAATGCGATTCGGCGTATTCGGCCAGGATCGAACGTGGCACCCCTTGCAGGGTGATGTGCACCCCGTTCGGGAAGTCCTTGAAGCGTTCAGTGAGGTAGGTCAGCCCGGAACTGGTCGCGGACAGGTAAGGTGTGTCGATCTGTGCGAGGTTACCCAAGCACACCACTTTGGAACCGGCGCCGGCACGGGTGATGATGGTTTTCATCTGGTGCGGCGTCAGGTTCTGGCATTCGTCGATCAAAATCAGGCTTTGCTGGAAGCTGCGGCCCCGGATGTAGTTGAGGGATTTGAACTGCAACGGCACTTTGCTGAGGATGTAGTCGACGCTGCCATGGGTGCTTTCGTCGTCCATGTGCAAGGCTTCGAGGTTGTCGGTGATGGCGCCCAGCCACGGCTCCATTTTTTCCGCTTCGGTGCCGGGCAGGAAACCGATCTCCTGGTCCAGACCCTGTACGCTACGGGTGGCAATGATGCGGCGATAACGCTTGCTGACCATGGTCTGCTCGATGGCAGCGGCCAGCGCCAGAATGGTTTTACCGGAACCGGCGGCGCCGGACAGGTTGACCAGGTGAATGTCCGGATCAAGCAAGGCGTATAGCGCCAGGCTCTGATAAATGTCACGCGGCTTCAGGCCCCAGGCTTCCTGGTGCAGCAGTGGCTCCTGGTGCAGGTCCAGAATCAGCAGCTTGTCTTCTTCGATCTCCTTGATCCAGCCGACAAAACCTTGCTCATCAATAATGAACTCGTTGATGTGCACCGCTGGCAGGTTGTCGATCAGTTGCACCTGATGCCAGGTGCGGCCGTGGTCCTGACGGGTTTCGACCTTGCTCACACGGTCCCAGAAGGAGCCGGTCATGTTGTGATAACCATTGGGCAGCAACGACACGTCGTCGACCAGTTGGTCGGTGCTGTAGTCCTCGGCCGCGATTCCGCAAGCGCGGGCCTTGAGGCGCATGTTGATGTCTTTGGTAACCAGCACCACGGGCAGTTTTGGATCGCGTGCGTGCAGGTCGATCAACTGGTTGATGATGATGTTGTCGTTCAGGTGCTCGGGCAGAATGATGTTCGGCTCGGCACGCTTGCTCATCAGAATTGACAGCAAGCCCTTCGGCCCGCCCTTGCCCCGCTGGATCGGTACACCCTGCTCAACGTCCTCAGGTGAGGCATCGCCCAGGGTCTTGTCGATCAGCCGGATCGCCTGGCGGCATTCGGCAGCAACGCTATGATGCCCGCTCTTGAGCTTGTCCAGCTCTTCCAGCACGGTCATCGGGATCGCGACGTGGTGTTCTTCGAAGTTAAGCAGCGCGTTTGGATCGTGAATCAATACGTTGGTATCGAGTACATAAAGGATTGGCTGGTTGGAAGAAGAGCTACGTCCGTGATCATCCATACTCGGTCACCTTTGTGGGAGCCATTCGACGCAATACCTTGGCGGTGCTGCGCCTCGAAGTGACTGCCGAATACACCTGCGGGGACTCAAGTGTTCTGCGTACATGCGGGGTCTTGGAAGACGCCACCTGTGTTGCAGGTTTCGGCGGTCTGTCTTCGTAATACTCCAAAACACATGACAGAAAAAAGCACTTTGACGCTTTTTTGAAGTTTATTTTGCAGATTGACCAATAGCACTTGGCGGACTGCCATCATGCGTTTACAGTCGGAGATCAACCTGCAAAGAAATCCGTCGAAAAATCGACCCTCGCCCAATGTTTACGGGCTTTTGCCGTTTTCAGCGAAAGCCGTCCTGACAGTCCTCCCAACCGATCCCGCTTTGCGACGTTTGCGTCATCAGCCAAGGCAACGCCGTTTTCACCCCATCCTGCTTCACATTGAAATTGATCACGCCATGACGCCACAGCAGCATCAGGGTCAGCACCCGTTGCGCGCTCTGATTGGCCTTGAGCTTGCCTGCGCCGTCCTGGGCATCGATGTCCCATAGCGCCACCTGCAAACCCTGAGCCTTGAAGAAACCTTCGGCATCGGAGCGACGCTGGCCATCGGGCGGGCGAAACAGCGGCACAAAGTTTTCCGGCAGTTTGCCTTTGACCAGCTCGACGCTGCGCCGCACCGAATCCTGCCAGTCCTGCCAGTGGCTGTGGGAGCGAAACTCCCAGCCCTGCACACCGACGCACTGAGCCGAGTAAGTCGATTGCAGGTTGGCGACCGAGCGCTCCGTGAGGCGGGCCTGAATGTCCTTGCCGAGCACGAAGAACGTGCCGCTCATGTTGGCCTTGCGCAGGTACTCGCTGACCCACGCAGTGTTATCCGGCAGCGCATTCGCGGCGCTGTCGAACGTCAGCAAGAACAGTCGGTCGTGCATCGCTTGGCCATTGCGCTCAAAGTCGCCAAAACGATCGACTTCGCTGCTGGTCTGCGGGAACAGCGCAGCCTTGCGCAACTGCTCGTCCAGGTACTGGCTATGGAACAGACGGCTCGGTTCGGCCCAGCGGATGTAATAGCTGTCTTCGCTGATCTGGAACTTGGCGGCTTGTTCACGCAGGGTCGGCATGTCCTCGACCAGAAAACAGAAAGACGCATCCTGATCGCAGCTCTGCTGGGCAGCGTTGTAGTTGTCCAGCAAGCGTTGCCACATGCGCTGGCGAACACGGTTGACCGAATCCAGATTGATCGTGCGCAGGCCCAACCGCTGGGCAAGGCTCGCTTCATCGAGCGACTCGCTGGCCAGCAGCACGCGCGCGAACATGAGGATTTCGGCGCGTGAGGCGACGTCGAACAGCGTCGGGTTGCCGAGTTGTTCCGGCCAGGTGCTGCGATCAAGCGTCGCCACATCGCCCGGTGCCGCCAGGGCACCGAAGCTCAGCAGCCACGCCGTGAATAGAAGAACGATACGCAATGGGATGTCTCCATAACAAAACCCGCGCGGCACTATATCGCGGGAAGATCAAAAGATCGCAGCCTCGCGTTGCTCGACAGCTCCTACAGGGATTGAGATCCACCTGTAGGAGCTGTCGAGCAACGCGAGGCTGCGATCTTTTCGAATTCATCCCATTTTTTACGCCAACTCAGTCCTGTAGGAGCTGCCGAGCAACGCGAGGCTGCGATCTTGTCCCATGACACCACCGATCACCTATTACCCCTATAGCTGGAGTCAACACGAACAACCCCCTAGAATCGCCGCCACGATTAAAGGAGACGACTTCATGCTGATGGTGATTTCCCCCGCCAAGACCCTCGACTACGAAACACCGCCGGCGACGCAGCGCTTTACCCAGCCGCAGTACCTGGATCACTCACAGGAACTGATCATGCAGTTGCGCGACCTGACGCCGGCGCAGATCAGTGAGTTGATGCACGTCTCCGACAAGATTGGCGGGCTCAATGCCGCGCGTTTCGGCAGCTGGACGCCGGCCTTCACCCCGGAAAACGCCAAGCAGGCTCTGCTGGCGTTCAAGGGTGACGTGTACACCGGCCTGAATGCGCAAACCTTCAGCGAAGCCGATTTCGATTACGCCCAGCAACACCTGCGCATGCTGTCGGGCCTTTATGGCCTGCTGCGCCCACTGGACCTGATGCAACCGTATCGACTGGAAATGGGCACCAAACTGGCCAATGCCCGCGGCAAGGACCTGTACGCCTTCTGGGGCACGCGCATCAGTGAATGGCTGAATGAAGCCCTGGCCGACCAGGGTGACGACGTGCTGCTCAACCTCGCGTCCAATGAGTATTTCTCGGCGGTCAAACGCAACGCCCTGAACGCACGCATCATCAACACCGAGTTCAAGGACCTGAAAAACGGTCAGTACAAGATCATCAGTTTCTACGCGAAAAAGGCCCGGGGCATGATGAGCCGTTTCGTGATCGAGGAACGCATCAACGACCCGGCCGCCCTCAAACAGTTCGATGTGCAGGGCTATCGTTTCAGTGCCGAGCAGTCGAAACCGGACAGTCTGGTGTTCCTGCGCGATCATGCACCGGAGTGATGCAACAGGGCCGCGTACGAAGGTAAACCTCTCGTGCGCGGCCCATTGATCGTCCTACAATTCCCCCTTCAAATCGCCAGCCTTTTGGCGCCAAAAAACCATCGATCATTTTTCTAACTTTAGTTTCACTCGACTGCAATCATTTTTTTGCGTAGTGGCACTGACTTTTTTTAACAGTAGTGGCAAAAAAATATCCCTCCCGATGATTCGCCTATATATAAAGGGCGAAACGGCAAGTGCTATCAATATGAGAGCAGTGCCATCTTTCTCAATATTTCAAAAAATTTCAGATTTCGCGATGGGCGGACCGGAACTATGTCCAAATGCACCGCTCATACCACCGGTAACGATTCTCGCCGAACATGTACGAGATAACTTACGCAGAGAAGTGATTCATGTAGCGAAGTTGTAATACTAACTTGCGCTGATTAATCCCTGATTTGGGCAATACCGAACGGACAGGAGATAACGCATCAATACTATCCCCTACAAGGCCATGGCCGCGCCCCTATAAACGTGCTCACCCGAGCACCCAACCGCTTGATCTACGGGCCTTACGCCTGCGATTAAGCGCGCAGAACCAGTGCACGAACATTCTCTGAACAGAGGATCGGCTGCATAACAGGGCACGTCATAACAACAAGGCCTAGTTGCGCACACCTTGAGTGCACTTATTTAGACACTCGGAACTTATATGCCAGCACACGGCAATGTCGCGCCTGTAAGCCGCACTTCCGAGTGCACTATGACCGCTGAACACCATTAACTCCGGCCATCTAATGGCTTGATAAAACACAGAGGTAATTGCGATGCGCATCAGCATATTTGGTTTGGGTTACGTTGGCGCAGTATGTGCCGGTTGCCTGTCTGCACGAGGCCATGACGTCGTTGGCGTCGATGTGGCCAAAGACAAGATCGATATGATCAACGCCGGCAAATCGCCAATCGTTGAACCCGGCCTGGGCGAACTTCTGGCGCAAGGTATCCAGACCGGCCGCCTGCGTGGCACCACCAACTTCGCCGAGGCGATTCGCGACACCGACCTGTCGATGATCTGCGTCGGCACGCCGAGCAAGAAGAACGGCGACCTGGAACTGAACTACATCGAAGCCGTGTGCCGCGAAATCGGTTTTGTCCTGCGTGACAAATCCACTCGCCACACCATCGTGGTTCGCAGCACCGTGCTGCCGGGTACGGTCGCAAACGTTGTCATCCCGATTCTCGAAGATTGCTCCGGCAAGAAGGCCGGTGTTGATTTCGGCGTCGCCGTAAACCCTGAGTTCCTGCGCGAAAGCACCGCCATCGCCGACTACGACCTGCCGCCGATGACCGTCATCGGTGAGTTCGACAAAGCTTCGGGCGACGTTCTGCAATCGCTGTACGAAGAACTCGACGCGCCGATCATCCGCAAGGACATCGCCGTTGCCGAGATGATCAAGTACACCTGCAACGTCTGGCACGCCACCAAGGTGACCTTCGCCAACGAGATCGGCAACATCGCCAAGGCTGTCGGCGTCGATGGTCGTGAAGTGATGGACGTGGTCTGCCAGGACAAGACCCTCAACCTGTCCCAGTACTACATGCGCCCGGGCTTCGCCTTCGGCGGTTCGTGCCTGCCCAAAGACGTGCGTGCCCTGACCTACCGCGCAGGTTCGCTGGACGTGGAAGCGCCGCTGCTCAACTCGCTGATGCGCAGCAACGAATCCCAGGTGCAGAACGCCTTCGACATCGTTGAAAGCCACGACAAACGCAAAGTCGCCCTGCTGGGCCTGAGCTTCAAGGCCGGCACCGACGACCTGCGCGAAAGCCCGCTGGTTGACCTCGCGGAAATGCTGATCGGCAAGGGCTACGACCTGAGCATCTACGACAGCAACGTCGAGTACGCCCGTGTCCACGGTGCGAACAAAGATTACATCGAGTCGAAAATCCCTCACGTCTCATCCTTGCTCAACGCCGACTTCGACGACGTGATCAACAACTCCGACGTGATCATCCTGGGCAACCGTGACGAGAAATTCCGTGCCTTGGTGAAGGACGTCCCGCACGGCAAGCAAGTGATCGACCTGGTGGGCTTCATGTCCAAGGCGACCAACGCCACTGCCCGTACCGAAGGTATCTGCTGGTAACCACGGTTCCGTAGGAGCTGGCGAAGCCTGCGATCTTCTGGCGTCTTCACCGACGCCAGAGATCAAAAGATCGCAGCCTGCGGCAGCTCCTACGGGCTGCTTTCTACGCCTGCCTTAACCCATTCGGGCCTCGCCCGAGATCGAGACGGATGCAGATTATGCACAGGCTAAAGCACGGCCTACTTCAGGCCGCCGGTTGGCTGTTTTATCTAAGTTTACTGATGGGCATCGCCATGGCGTTGCCTGTGTCCACGTTCGACTCCGAGTCGAAGGACTTCATTTTCC
Source organism: Pseudomonas azerbaijanoccidentalis (assembly GCF_019145495.1). Lineage (GTDB taxonomy): Bacteria > Pseudomonadota > Gammaproteobacteria > Pseudomonadales > Pseudomonadaceae > Aquipseudomonas > Aquipseudomonas azerbaijanoccidentalis. Next base: position 347,522 of record NZ_JAHSTU010000007.1, read on the forward strand.
TGATCGGTATCGTCGGTATCTGGCGCTATTCGATGGGCGCCACGCACTTCCTGCGCGGCATGCTGTTTCTGTACGTGGTCTACCCGCACCTGCGGCGCAAAGTGCGCAAGCTGGGTAAAGCGGCGGACCCGTCCCACGTGTTCCTGATGGTCACCAGTTTCCGTATCGATGCCCTGACCACCGCACAGGTCTACAGCTCGGTAATCCGTGAAGCGATCGACTGTGGCCTGCCGACCACCATGGTCTGCTCCATCGTCGAAATGTCCGATGAGCTGCTGGTGAAAAGCCTGTGGAAGCGGATGAATCCGCCATCACGCGTGAAGCTCGACTTCGTGCGCATTCCCGGCACCGGCAAACGCGATGGCCTGGCCTACGGCTTCCGCGCCATCTCCCGTCACTTGCCGGATGACCGCGCGGTGGTCGCCGTGATCGATGGCGACACCGTCCTCGGCGAAGGCGTCGTGCGCAAGACCGTGCCGTGGTTCCAGCTGTTCGGCAACGTCGGCGGCCTGACCACCAACGAGTTCTGCGAAGTGCGCGGCGGCTACATCATGAGCGAATGGCACAAGCTGCGTTTCGCCCAGCGTCACATCAACATGTGCTCGATGGCCTTGTCCAAGCGCGTACTGACCATGACCGGGCGCATGTCGGTGTTCCGTGCCACCGTGGTCACCAACCCGGAATTCATCGCCGACGTGGAAAGCGACTCGCTGCAACACTGGCGCCTGGGTCGTTTCAAGTTCCTGACCGGCGACGACAAATCGAGCTGGTTCAGCCTGATGCGCCTGGGTTACGACACGTTCTACGTGCCTGATGCCGCGATCAACACTGTCGAGCATCCACCGGAAAAGAGCTTCATCAAGGCCAGTCGCAAACTGATGTTCCGCTGGTACGGCAACAACCTGCGGCAGAACTCGCGTGCACTGGGCCTGGGCGTGAAACGCCTTGGCGCCTTCACCTCGGTGGTGCTGTTCGATCAGCGCGTCTCGATGTGGACCTCGCTGCTGGGCCTGACTGTCGCGATCATCGCCAGCTTCAAGTACGGCACCGCGTTCATCCTCGTGTACCTGCTGTGGATCGGCATCACCCGCCTGATCCTGACCCTGCTGCTGTCCTGCTCGGGTCACCGGATCGGCCCGGCCTACCCGGCGATTCTCTATTACAACCAGATCGTCGGCGCGCTGGTGAAGATCTACGTGTTCTTCCGCCTCGACCAACAATCCTGGACTCGCCAACCCACTTCCCTGACCCGTGATCTCGCCAGCTTTCAACGTTGGTTCAACACCTGGTCGTCTCGGACCATGACCTTCTCCGCCGGCAGCATTTTTGTCGCCGTGCTGCTGATGATGGTCTGACCCGCCCCTATTGAATTAACAAGGAAATCGCCCCTATGAATACCGCCGTCAACGCCAACGTAGTCCATGAATCCGAAGCCCAGCGTCAACACGCCCGAGTAAAAATCCCGGCCAAGCTGCGTTTCTTCGGTCCCGACCGCACGCCGGTCGAAGCCCGGGTCATCGACCTGTCGGCCGGTGGCCTGGCGTTCAACGCCGGTCAGTTGCCGCTCAAAGAGGGCGATGTGTACAAGGCTCGCCTGCAATTCGTGATCGACAACCTTGGCCTGGCCATGGACGTCGAACTGCAGGTGCGCTCGTTCGATCGCCAGACCGGCCGCGCCGGTTGCCAGTTCCAGAACCTGGAACCACAAGACATCTCGACCCTGCGCCACCTGATCACTTCGCACCTGGCCGGCGACCTCGTCAGCATTGGTGAAATGTTGGCGACGCTGCAGCGCGATAACTTCACCAAGGCGCGCAAGAACAAGGACGGCGGCCACGGCATGAGCGCGTTCGGTCGCATGAAAGCCGTGACCTTCAGCATCGGTATTTTCATCGTTGGCCTGGCGGCCTTCGGTTTCATCTTCAAGTCGGTGTACGGCATGTACTTCGTCAGCCACGCCCAGGCCGGTCTGGTCAGCGTGCCGGGCGTGAACATCACCATGCCCCGTGATGGCACCGTCCAGAGCCTGGTGAAAGGCGACGGCGTGGCCGCCAAAGGCGCACCGCTGGCGACGTTCAGCACCAGCATGCTCGACGTGCTCAAGGGTCACCTGGAAGACGATCAACTGTCGCCTGCCAAAGTTGAAGAACTGTTCGGCAAGCAAATGACCGGCACCCTGACCTCGCCGTGCGATTGCACCGTGGCCCAGCAAATGGTCGCCAACGGTCAGTACGCCAGCAAGGGCGACGTGATCTTCCAACTGGTGCCGCGCAACACCGAAGCCAACGTTGAAGCGCGCTTCTCCTATCGCCAGTTCGGCGACGTGCTGCCAGGCACCGCCGTGCGCTTCCAGATCGCCGGTGAAGACAAAACCCGCACCGGCAAAATCGTCAACAGCACCAGCCTGAAAAGCGCCGACCTGTCTTCCGACATCCGCGTGCTGATCCAGCCTGACGAAGCCCTGGACAGCACCCTCGCCGGTCGTCCGGTGGAAGTGAACAGCGACCGCGGTCCGAACCTGAACTGGCTGATCGACAAAGCCATGGCTGCTGGTCTGTAACCGGAGGACATGCCCGTGACGATCATCCGTCTTCTGAGAACACCGAGATCCCTGTGGGAGCTGGCTTGCCAGCGATTGGATCACTGCGGTGTTACTGACAAACCGCGTCAAGCGAATCGCTGGCAAGCCAGCTCCCACAGTGGATTGGTGGTGTGCTCGCTGGCATTGGCGGTGAGCCTCGCCGGTTGCGCCGGCCTGCCCGACCAGCGTCTGGCCAACGAAGCGCTCAAGCGTGGCGACACCGCCACTGCCGCGGCGAACTACCAGCAACTGGCTAACCTGGGTTACAGCGAAGCCCAGGTGGGTCTGGCCGACATTCAGGTCGACAGCCGTGACCCGGCGCAAATGAAACAGGCCGAGGCGACTTACCGCGCCGCCGCCAGTGTTTCGCCACGCGCCCAGGCACGCCTCGGTCGACTGTTGGTGGCCAAGCCCGGCTCCACCGAAGCCGAGCAGCACGAAGCCGAAACCCTGCTGAAAAAAGCTGCCGCCGCAGGCGAAGGCAACACGCTGATCCCGTTGGCGATGCTGTACCTGCAATACCCGCACAGCTTCCCCAACGTCGACGCACAGAAACAGATCAGCCAATGGCGCGCCGAAGGCAAACCGGAAGCGGGCCTGGCGCAAGTGCTGCTGTATCGCACCCAAGGCACCTACGACCAGCACCTGGACGATGTGGAAAAGATCTGCAAAGCCGCGATCAACACCACCGACATCTGCTACGTCGAACTGGCCACGGTCTATCAGAAGAAAGCCCAGCCTGAACAACAGGCCGAGCTGATCAAGCAGATGCAGGCCGGTCATGCTCGCGGCACGGTGTCCGCTCAGCGTGTGGACAGCGTCGCCCGCGTCCTGGCGGATCCGACCCTCGGCACGCCTGACGAAAAGACTGCACAGTCGCTGCTCGAACCGATCGCCCCGGGCTATCCGGCGTCGTGGGTGACACTCGCGCAACTGCTCTACGACTTCCCCGAACTGGGCGACGTCGACCAGATGATGAAGTACCTGGACAACGGCCGCGCCGCCGATCAACCGCGCGCCGAGCTGTTGCTGGGCAAGCTCTACTACGAAGGCAAGATGGTCCCGGCTGACGCCAAGGTCGCCGAAGAACACTTCCAGAAAGCCGTCGGCCGCGAAGTCGCCGCCGATTACTACCTCGGCCAGATCTACCGCCGGGGTTACCTGGGCAAGGTCTATCCGCAGAAGGCCCTGGATCATCTGCTGACCGCTGCTCGAAACGGTCAGAACAGCGCCGACTTCGCCATCGCCCAACTGTTCTCCCAAGGCAAAGGCACCAAGCCTGACCCACTCAATGCCTACGTCTTCAGCCAACTGGCCAAGACCCAGAACACCCCGCAAGCCACCGAGCTTGCACAAACACTCGAAGCTCAACTGCCGCCTGCGCAGCTGGCCGAAGCCCAACGCCTGTTGAAACAGGAACAGGCCGTACGCGGCAACTTGAGCCAGAACACGCTGCCACTGCATGCCCTGCAAGAAGAAGATGGCGAGGAATCCCTATGAAATTGAATCCATTCATGAAGGCCGGTATCGGCCTCACCTTCGCACTGATCTGGTCTTGCCCGACACTCGCGGCGATGACGGAAGAAACCAAGAATTTCGGCCTGGACGTGAAAATCACCGGCCAATCCGAAGACGACCGTGACCTCGGCACCCAGGGCGGCGGCGACGTCAACGGCGTCGGCCTCGACCTGCGCCCGTGGGTCTATGGTGAAAGCGGTGCATGGAGCGGCTATGCGATGGGTCAGGCGGTGACGTCCACCGACATCATCGAGACCGACACCCTGCAGCAAGCTGGAAGCGACGGCACACAGAACACCGAAAACGATGACCGCAAGACCAAGAAGAACTACCTGGCGATGCGTGAATTCTGGGTCGGCTACAGCGGCTTCACGCCTTACCCTGGCGAGATATTGAAGTTCGGTCGTCAGCGCCTGCACAACGACGACGGTCAATGGCGCGATACCAACATCGAAGCCCTGAACTGGAGCTTCGACACCACCCTGCTGCGCGCCAACGTCGGTATCGCCGAACGCTTCAGCGAGTACCGTACCGACCTGAAAGAGCTGGCCCCCGAAGACAAGGATCGCCTGCACGCTTTCGCCGATGCCGAGTATCAGTGGACCCCGGGTCACTGGGCCGGTATTCGCGGTCATCACACCCACGATGACGGCAAGCTCGACTATGCCGAGCCCGGCGTTCCTGCCGATACGCTGGACAAGAAACAAAACGGCGACATCAGCTGGCTAGGCCTGCAGGCCAACAGCGACGCCTACAACTGGCGCAATACCAACACGGTCAATTACTGGGGCAGCATCACCGGCATGAGCGGCGACCGCGATACGGTCAACCCATTGAATGCTGATGGCACCGCACCCGCCGAAGCCAAGCGCAGCGGCGATGTAGACGGTTGGGCCACTGACCTCGGTGTGCGCTTGCGCCTCGATCCGCAATGGCAAGTGGGTGCAGCCTATGCCCGTGCCAGCGAAGACTACGAACAGAACGGCCTGGAAAGCAACCGCTCGAACTACACCGGTACCCGCTCGCGCGTGCACCGTTTCGGCGAAGCGTTCCGTGGCGAAATGAACAACATGCAATCGGCCACCCTGTTCGGTTCGTGGATGCTCAACGACGAATACGACGCCAGCCTGATCTACCACAAATTCTGGCGCGTCGACGGCAACAAACCGGTCGGCAGCAACGGCATCGACGCCGTGCAGAACAACACCGACGACGTCACCGGCGCGATCCTTTCCAGCACCTCCCTGCCACTGAACGATGGTGAAAAAGACCTCGGTCAGGAGATGGATCTGGTGGTCACCAAGTACTTCAAGCAAGGCCTGTTGCCGGCCGCGTTGAGCCAGAAGATCGATGAACCTTCGGCCCTGGTGCGTTTCCGTGGCGGTGTGTTCAAGCCGGGTGATGCGTATGGCAAGGAAGTCGACTCGTACATGCACCGCGCATTCATCGACGTGATCTGGCGCTTCTGATGCACATTGCGAAGGGAGTCTCCCAGATGAATCATCCAGCCCGAAAAGGCTCGATCAGCCTGTTGGCCGGCGCGATGCTGCTGGCCAGTGCGACGGCCTTCGCCAATGTGGAGCCGGCGGCAAAGCCGGCGACCGTGGCCAAGGAACTGCAACAGGCCAAGACCTACACCGTCAGCAGCGCACCAACTGCGCCACTGGAACTGGCCACGCCGAAACTGCCGGACGTTTCCGGCTACACCGCCGAGGCCATTGCCGCGAAAATCGTGCGCAGCAAACCGGGCAAGATCAGCGTGCGCCGGATGATGCAGGAAGACGCCCTGAAGGACTTCATCGGTGGCGATAACAAGATGGCCGAATGGGTGGTGCGTCAGCACGGCATCCCGCAGGCAATCTTCGTCGACGACGGCTACATGAACCTCAAGGACCTGGCGAAGAAGCTGCCCAAGCAGTATTTCAGCGAAACGTCGCCGGGCGTGTACCTGGCCAAATTGCCGATCGTGGTCGGCCGTCACGGCATCCTCGAAATCGACAAGCAGACCCAGGAACTGCGTCTGTCCCAAGAGGCCGGTTCGTTCATGGTCAACGACGGCCAGCTGTTTGTGCGCGACACCAAAATCACCGGTTGGCGCGAGAAGGATAACGGCCCGGCGACGTTCAAATCGCCCAAGGAATTCCGTCCGTTCCTGCTGGCCTGGGGTGGCACCGAGACCTACATTGCCAACAGCAAGATGGCCAGTTTCGGCTACGCCAACAGTAAGTCCTACGGTGTGAGTATTTCCCAGTACACGCCGAACATGGCCAAAGTGCTCAAGCGTCCCGAGCCGACTGGCTGGATCGTCGGTTCCGAGTTCTCGGACATGTGGTACGGCTTCTACTGCTACGAAACCAGCAACTTCGTGGTCAAGGGCAACACCTACAAAGACAACATCGTCTACGGCATCGACCCGCACGACCGTTCCCATGGCCTGATCATTGCTGACAACACGGTGTACGGAACCAAGAAGAAGCACGGGATCATCATTTCCCGTGAGGTCAACGACAGCTTCATCTTCAACAACCGCAGCTACGACAACAAGTTGTCGGGCCTGGTGATCGACCGTAACAGCGTCAACAACCTGATCGCTCACAACGAGATCTACCAGAACCACACCGACGGCATCACCCTCTACGAGAGTGCCGACAATTTGCTGTGGGGCAACAAAGTCGTCAGCAACCGCCGCCACGGCATCCGCATTCGTAACAGCGTGAACATTCGCCTGTACGAAAACATCGCCATGGCCAACGGCTTGACCGGCGTCTACGGCCACATCAAAGACCTGACCAACACCGACCGTGACATCAAGCTCGACCCGTTCGACGCCCAGGTGTCGCTGATCGTGGTGGGCGGTGAACTGGCGGCCAACGGCAGCGGCCCGCTGTCCATCGACTCGCCGTTGAGCGTCGAGCTGTATCGCGTGTCCATGCTCGCACCCACCAAATCCAGTGGCATCAGCTTCTCGGGGATTCTCGGCGAGCGCCAGGATGAAATTCTCGACCTGCTGGTGCGCCAGCAGAAAGCCGTGCTGATCGACCCTGTCGAACGCCAGACCGAAATGCAGGACTGAGGATAATTTTATGCACCCACACTTGATCAAATTACTCAGCCTGTCGGCCCTGACCGCTGGCATTCTCGCGGCCAGCGGTGGTGTTCGCGCCGATGAAGTGCAAGCGCCGAAATTCAGCGCCGAACCCTGCTGCAGTCTGTGCCCGGCGGCTCACGACGCGAAGAACTACACCACGCGTTATCAGCAGAATTTCACCACGCTGGTGCAAGCCCAGGGCGACTGGCTGTTCCGGACGCAAGAAGATTTGCGCACTGAGTTCGACACCACGCCTGCCGGCTACAAACGCATGAAGCAACTGCACGATGCGTTCAAGAGCAAAGGCGTGGAACTGGTTGTGGTCTATCAACCGACCCGTGGCCTGGTGAACCGCAACAAGCTCAATCCGGCCGAGAAAGCCAGCTTCGATTTCGACAAGGCGCTGCGCAACTACAAGACCATGCTCGGCCGTTTCGCGCAGATGGGCTACGTGGTGCCGGACCTGTCGCCACTGACCAACGAGCAACTGCCAGACACCCTGCCCGCTCACGATTTCTACTTCCGTGGGGACCAGCACTGGACGCCGTATGGCGCCCAGCGCACGGCAAAAATCGTCGCCGAAAAGGTCAAGCAGATCCCGGCCTTCGCCGACATTCCCAAGCGTGAATTCGAGACCCATAAGTCGGGTCGCATGGGTAAGACCGGAACATTGCACAACATGGCCGGTCAACTCTGTGGCACCAGCTACGCGATCCAGTACATGGATCAATTCACCACCGAGCCAAAAGGTGAAGCAGGCGATGGCGATCTGTTCGGCGATTCCGGCAATCCGGAGATCACCCTGGTCGGCACCAGCCACAGTGGCAAGAACTATAACTTCGCCGGTTTCCTCCAGGAGGCCATCGGCGCCGACATTCTCAACGTGGCGTTCCCCGGCGGTGGCCTGGAAGGTTCGATGCTGCAGTACCTGGGCAGCGACGAGTTCCAGAAGAACCCGCCGAAAATTCTCATCTGGGAATTCTCGCCGCTCTATCGCCTCGACCAGGAAACCATCTACCGCCAGATGATGGCGCTGCTGGACAACGGTTGCGAAGGCAAGGATGCACAGATGTCGGGGAGCACCACCCTGAAGCCGGGCAAAAACGAATTGATGGTCAACAGCAAAAACCTCGACCTGCGTAACAGCAGTCACCAGGTCGACATCCGCTTCGCCGACACCTCGGTGAAAACCCTGCAAGCCACCCTCTGGTACATGAACGGTCGCCACGAGGACATCAAGATCGACAAACCGGAAACCTCCGACACTGACGGGCGTTTCGCCTTCGAGTTGCGCACGGACGAAGACTGGGCCTCGCAGAACCTGCTGGCCGTCGAAATCCAGGGTCCTGAAAAAACGGATGCCGCGCCACAGAAAGTCGAAGCGAAAATCTGCAAACGCAACGTATTCCCGGGCGCTGAACAACGTACCGCTTCAGCCGGGCAATGAGGTCTGCTATGCGCAATCCGAAACTTTCAACACTGTTGGCACCGACGCTTCTGAGCCTGGCGATGTTTGCCGGCGCGACGCAAGCGGCTGCGCCCCTGCGTCCGCCCCAGGGCTATTTTGCGCCGATCGAGAAAGTCAAAACCGGCGACAAGAGCGAAGGCTGCGAGGCAATGCCGGCGCCGTACACCGGCTCGCTGCAATTTCGCAGCAAGTACGAAGGCTCGGACAAAGCCCGTTCGACCCTGAACGTGCAGTCGGAAAAAGCCTTTCGCGACAGCACCGCCGATATCACCAAGATCGAGCGCGGCACCAGCAAGCGGGTGATGCAGTTCATGCGTGACGGGCGTCCGGAGCAACTGGAATGCACGCTCAACTGGTTGACGGCATGGGCCAAGGCCGATGCGTTGATGTCCAAGGATTTCAACCACACCGGCAAGTCGATGCGCAAATGGGCGCTGGGCAGCATGGCGTCCTCGTACATTCGCCTGAAGTTTTCCGACTCGCATCCGCTGGCCAACCATCAGCAAGAGTCGCAGCTGATTGAAGCCTGGTTCAGCAAGATGGCGGACCAAGTGGTCAGCGATTGGGACAACCTGCCGCTGGAAAAAACCAACAACCACTCGTACTGGGCCGCCTGGTCGGTGATGGCAACGTCTGTCGCCACCAACCGTCGTGATCTGTTCGACTGGGCTGTGAAGGAATTCAAGGTCGGCGCCAATCAGGTTGATGCCCAGGGCTTTTTGCCCAACGAACTCAAGCGTCAGCAACGCGCCTTGGCCTACCACAACTATGCCCTGCCGCCACTGGCGATGATCGCCAGTTTCGCCCAGGTCAACGGTGTGGATCTGCGCCAGGAAAACAACGGCGCCTTGAAACGGCTGGGTGATCGCGTGCTCGCCGGGGTGAAAGATCCGGATGAGTTCGAAGAGAAGAACGGCAAGGAACAGGACATGACCGACCTCAAGGTCGACTCGAAATTCGCCTGGCTCGAACCGTTCTGCTCGCTCTACACCTGTGCGCCGGATGTGCTGGAGAAGAAGCATGACATGCAACCGTTCAAGACCTTCCGCCTCGGCGGCGACCTGACCAAGGTCTACGACCCGGCCAATGAAAA
>NZ_JAHSTU010000008.1 GCF_019145495.1 Pseudomonas azerbaijanoccidentalis
CCTGGATAATTCGACGCGGGCCCAATCATCCGGACGCGCAAGCTCTCGCAAACAGACATGCCTTTTACCTGGGGAGTCCAGGATCCCCAGAGACGATTGCGTATCGCGACCGCAGTAAAACTTGGTCGACAGAAATGCTTGAACTCTTCGGCACGTACGAAGAGGCCAAAGACTTTGCCAATATGTTGAAAGATGGAAATGACTCGTGGAATACAGAAATTAGTAGAGCCAAAGGGTTAGAGCTGATCTCGCTTTTTGCTTTGGTTGACGTCGTCGAGATTGGAGAGCATCAGCTAGCGATGACACATGCCGGTGCCGCTTACTTTGAGCGAGACAAGGCGACGATGGACGGGGTCGTGGCTGCCCTCCCCTTTACAATCCAGATCAACGCCAAAGCGTAAGCTGAGTGCAGTGATACAAGCTGGCGATTAAGGCTCTTCCTTAGCTAGCGACCAACCAGCAACGTAGAGCGCGTGATGCCGATCGGTCTCTTCAATCGGTGCAGTCTGCGCATCGTAGGTTACTTGATCCCTTCGGATTTTTTTTGGCGGGGGAAGGATGCTGTCCATTCCCAGCCCTATAACCGGAGTCGAATTTCTCTTTCTGGCGATTTCTTGCGGTGAGTCAGAGAAAGTCACTGCTGGCTTGAACGTTCCACGTCGCTTAGCTCCACGACGCTGCTTCCTCGTCAAAGCGAGAGATACGAAAGGCTCTGCCCCGTTTCGGATTACCTTTTGATAGTGACTGAGGTGAGCAACCAGTCTTTCTGCCAAACGCTCAAACTCCTCTCCCTCCCCCAAATCTTTCATGACCTTGTAGAGAAGTGCCAACTGCTGCCACTCCCGACTATCAACACCTGAGGGCCTTTGAAATTCAATGGCTTTCAGAAACTTTGACAGCTTCGATGGCAATTTCATGTTCGCCAAATCCTTCGGCGAGGGTAGGGTCATGATCAGTCTCCTACGAAGCCAGAGCCAGGCTCTGGCCCTTGCTGCATTGATAGTAATGTAGTCCGTCTTCCGGCTCTTCCTCTTCATCCGGCTTGCACCTGGCTATCAGGTCAGCCATCAATCCAGCAATGGCATCAGCGTTGGCTTCCGGTACCTGTAGATGCGTGCTGATTCGATCTGACGTCTCAGTGGAGCCACGCTGATCGATCCAGATACCGATCTCCTCGATAGCAGATCCGAGAGCCATGATGTCCTGGTTCATGTGGTAAAGCAGTGCGGGAGTAGGATCGTTCGGCATAGCGCTTCCTCCATCGAGAAGGAAAGCGTAGACCAGCAAGAAAGCTCTCGGGCTGCGAAGTCGCAGACAAAGAAAAGCCCGCGTGGGGAGCGCGGGCTGAAAGGATCATAAGGAGCTTCCTTCACCCTATGCTCGTGAGCGTGAAAAATGTGTGAAGGTGTGGAATAAAAAACCCGATGCTAGACCGGTCTGTCTGAAGACAGGGCCAATTCCATTTGGCTGACTGCATTGTGCTGTATGGGTGTGACAATACTGAGATTTTGAATCTCTAAGTTGATGAGCTTATGTCAGGTTGGAAGACTGTCGCGAAAAAACCATTTCCTGCAGAACCTCGCGTGCCAAATTGGTGATCCCGGCTTCACCGCGATAGTGCGACCTATCTATGTTGGCGATAGTGAACTGGTGACCATCTGGCCCGGTCACTTCGAGAGACAGGCTGCCATCTACATTTATCGAGCAAACGACGGTGCATTGTGGCAATCGACTCGAGAGCTCTGCTTCGAGTTCGCCCTTGCTCATCGTGTCCATGCTTCCTCTCCATTGACGGGACCCATAGCGGAGTAAGACTAGTCTTTGAGGGCGGAGTGTAAAGAGGGGGACGGGCGATACCCGCGTAGGCAGGGATACGCAGAAACAAAAGGCCCGGCGCTAGGCTGGGCAATCGTTAAAAGGGGTAATTAAGGTCTGCAAAAATGTTTTCCTGATAGAGCCAATTTTCTCCGACCTTTGCTAAGGCTTTCAAAAAATCAAAGTCGTACGCTTGTGCGTGCGCATTCTCATGCAGATAGGCAATTAGGAGGTGACGCTGACAGGATGAGCGAGCGTAAACAAGGCAGCGATCTGATGTCGCGCCGCGCTGCCATTTTTCTATGCTTGTTTTGGTCGTCGACAGAGGCTTGAGATGCACATGTCGGAGGTTCACGTCAGTGACGACGGTTCCAGGCGGCTGGTGGTAAGGAACGTCTTTTCCGGCAAATGGGTGTTGACGCTTGGAGATGTAGGCTGTGAAAAGGGCAATTAAACCCTCACACATCTTTTGCTCATCATGGTCGGTCAAATCGAAAAACTTATAAAAGTGAGGCGAAATCTCGACCAAAATTTACATCCTTATAGGCGATCTTCCTTGAGCGCAGCTACGAGGGCGTCACGACCTCGCTTAGCGATCATTTTTGATTTTTGTTCGCTGATGGTCATCACAAACGCAATTTTTTCGGCGTTAGACGAATGCGAGCGAAGAACGCCGAGGCTTTCCTCGGTATCTTCCTTCTTCAGGAAACGCAATGTCTTGTCCACGTTAAGCTCCAGTTTCTTCGAGCGACCCCTTGTGGCGTCGCTTGATATGAGTCTATCAAGTGCCACCACCTGGGCTGTTGATTTTGGCTATTGATATAATTGGGTCGATAGCTGTTCAACCGTACAGTCCACGTTGATTCAGTGCAGGACCTTGCGGCTCTCTCCAATCCAGATCCGATCAAGCGCACGGTTCAAGGCATCCAAGGCATCGAGGAGAGCTTTCGCCTCGGCTTCCCGGCCATCTCCCCATAGGCGTTCAGCCATTTTATTCAAAGCTTGAATAGAACGCTCAATTTCAGCAGCAGTTGCCGCTGCTTTACTTTCCGACTTTTCATTCGGCATTCAGTAACCCTTCTGCAGGGCATTGCTCTGCCTTTCAATTGTTAGCGCGAATTCATCACCGACCAGAGCACGTGCCGCTCTTGATCTCGGCGAAGCTGTTGCCACCGTCCGAGACCAGAACAAGGCGTCCCCTTCTCGCCCGTACAGCTTGCCAAGGACGCGAAATTTATCACCATTGAATCTCCACTACGAGTAGCGCCGTCTCGCATCTGCCGCTCTCTCAGCACCGTACACAAATACTATTTAGCAATTCGTATTGAACTATTATTTAGCTAGTGCTAATTTATCTTTACTCCTCATTTGCCTCACGGCAAACCCAGAGCCTTCACCATTTCTGCGAACGCCAACAACGCGGCAGGCCTTTGCTCGCCCCAGAAAATGCCTTGCCGGCAGACTTTTACTCCAAGAGGACGCCCAGTGAGTACTCAACCACATACACCAGCAAATGAATTCGCGGAGTTTGGCCAGCGCCTTATAGACCTGGGTATGGCTATGAAACGAGAGCAAACCACCGTACGAGATCTGCAAGAGCTGGCCAAAGCTTGCGGCATCCGATTGCTCAGTCTTCGCTCGGTACCTGGAGAGGTCCGCAATGGCTAAAACAGTGCTGCAGGTGCGCCAAGGCGGCGTTCATTTCTTCCTGAACACAGAAAGCTCATCGCCCAGCACCGGTCACAGAAACCGTTACCGGCTGTTCAAGACGGAAAACTACGGTCGCGACAAGTCGGGCTGGATTCAGATCGGCTCGATTGCAGGTCAAGCCCTGACAGCCACTAAGGGTGAAAAGGCGTTGTTTGAGGCCTGCGAAAAGCTCTTTTCCAGTAAGAAACCGCGTCAGTACGTGCAGCATGGCGCGATTCGCGGGAAGCCCGGGCCGTGGGAGGGAGAGGCATATCCGACTCGTCAAAGCGAACTCAAAATCAAAATGGCCGCTGAGAGGGCCGGTCGCGCTGATCAGGAGACATGAAAGATGACGGCAGATCTCGCGCTTCTCCCCCGCTTCATCCGAGCCAAGCAGGCGCCCGCTTACCTGGGCATGTGTCGCGCGGTCTTTGATGCCGAGGTGCGCCCGTATATCCGCGAATTTCCCATTGGGAAACAGGGTGTCGCCTTTGACCGGCATGAGCTCGACGAGTGGGCCGATGCGTACATCGCACGCAAGTCGATTGAAAAGGTAGCCAATCAAGACAACAATCAGCCCCGCAGCGAGCGCCGTGGCGGAGCAAAAGGAGCAACGCCATGGCCCAAAAAGCAATCACAGGGCTCCAGCAAATGCCGAACGGCATCTGGAAAATCGACAAAATCTACCGAGGAGAAAGAATTCAAGAGAGTACTGGCACTCGTGACCGGGCGGAAGCCGAGCAGTTCCTGATCCACCTGCTCGAGAAACTGCGTCAGCAAAAGGTCTACGGCGTGAAGCAGGTCAGGACTTGGCGGGAGGCCTCCACCAAGTTCCTGCTGGAAGTGAAGGACCAAGCTTCGATCCACATTTCGGCGACGTATATGGCTCAGCTCGATCCCTTCATAGGGGACATGCCGATCACCCATATAGATGACGCAGCCTTGGCGCCGTACATCAAATCAAAGCTGAGCCCCGCGGACGGGAAGAAGCCGGTCACGAATAGAACGGTGAACATCGCCCTTCAGCGGGTCATCCGGGTTTTGAACCTGTGTGCCAGGAAGTGGCGAGATGATGAGCGCAGACCTTGGCTCGATACCGTGCCGATGATCTCGCTGCTGGATGAGAAGACGACCAGTCGCAAGCCCTACCCGCTTTCGTGGGAAGAGCAATCGATTTTGTTTTCTGAGCTGCCAGCGCATTTGCAAGTCATGGCGATGTTCAAGGTCAACACCGGGTGCCGGGAACAGGAGGTGTGCAAACTTCAGTGGGATTGGGAGATTGCGGTACCGGAACTGGGAACAAGTGTATTTCTGATCCCAGCTGGCTTTGGAGGCAGGAGCGAACGATCCGGCGTGAAGAACCGGGACGAACGCTTGGTGATTTTGAACAGTGTGGCCAAGTCGGTCATCGAAAAGCAGCGCGGGCAGCACAAGCTTTTCGTTTTCCCGTTTGGGATGCCCAATGAACATGGTGAGGCAACCATGATTCATCGGATGAACGACTCGGCCTGGAAGCGAGCAAGGATCAGGGCGACCAAGAAGTGGCTCGAAAAGCATCTTCGAGCACCACATGAAGGGTTCACCAAGATCAGGGTTCACGACCTGAAGCACACCTTTGGCAGAAGGCTACGCGCAGCAGGTGTCACCGAAGAAGATCGAAAAGCATTGCTCGGACACAAGAACGGCAGCATCACCAGTCACTACTCGGCCGCAGAGCTGGACCAACTGATTGAGGCTGCAAATAAGGTATCAGCAACCGACTCACGCGCACCAGCGCTTACGATTCTGAAAAGGAGGCAGGCTTGAAGAAATAACCCTAGCTCACTCGGAAAGTCACTAGGGCTCAAAACCCAGCGTTCAGAAATGACCGCTAAGCTGTTGAAATATATGGTCGGGACGGAGTGATTCGAACACTCGACCCCTAGCACCCCATGCTAGTGCGCTACCGGACTGCGCTACGCCCCGACTAGGCGTGAAACTCGTTCCTCATCTCGAGGAACGCTCAAGAATATATCGCAAGCTTTTGAAAACTGGAAGTATTTAAAAGCAGGAATTTATTTCTTGAGGACCACCAGAACATCTTCCAGCTCAGCGATCATCTGGCGGATCATTTGCTTGTATTGGGTGGTGTCATCTTTGGCTTCATCGCCGGACAAGCGCAAGCGTGCGCCGCCGATGGTGAACCCTTGATCGTAAAGAAGCGCGCGGATCTGCCGGATCATCAGCACGTCCTGGCGCTGATAATACCGGCGGTTTCCGCGGCGTTTGACGGGGTTGAGTTGAGGAAACTCCTGCTCCCAGTAGCGCAGCACGTGTGGTTTTACCGCACACAGCTCGCTAACTTCACCAATGGTGAAGTAGCGTTTGCCTGGGATGACGGGTAGCTCGTCGTTATGACTTGGTTCCAGCATAAGCCTCAACTCGGGCCTTCAACTTCTGCCCTGGACGAAAGGTGACCACACGGCGAGCCGTGATCGGGATTTCTTCACCCGTTTTCGGATTGCGGCCAGGCCGCTGGCGTTTGTCCCGAAGGTCGAAATTGCCGAAACCGGACAATTTGACTTGTTCGTTGTCTTCAAGAGCGTGCCTGATTTCCTCGAAAAACAGTTCAACCAATTCCTTGGCTTCCCGCTTGTTCAGGCCCAGCTCTTCATACAGACGTTCCGCCATTTCAGCTTTCGTCAAAGCCCCCATACGTCACTTCCTTAACGTGGCGTCCAACCTTTGTTCGAGCGAGGTGAGGATATTTTGCGTCGTGTTATTCACCTCATCGTCATTAAGAGTGCGCGATGGATGCTGCCAGGTCAAGCCAACTGCGAGGCTTTTTCTATCAGGATCAATGCCTTTACCCTGATATACGTCAAATAGCCTGAGGTCTGTCAGCCATTCGCCTGCATTTTCACGGATTACGTCCAGTACAGCCGAGGCTGCGACGTCTTTGTGCGCAATCAGTGCAAGGTCACGACGCACTTCAGGAAAGCGCGACAACTCGTGGAATTTAGGCATTTTGCCCGACGCGACTTCCGCCAGAACCATCTCGAAAACAAACACCGGACGATCCAGACCCAGGTTTTTCGACAATTCAGGGTGAATCGCACCGATGAAGCCCACCAGACGACCATCACGTTCAATGCGCGCGGTTTGACCCGGATGCAAGGCCGGGTGCTTGCCCGGTACGAACGAGAATGCATCCAGCGCACCGGCGAAGCCCAGCACCGCTTCTACGTCAGCCTTGACGTCGAAGAAGTCCACGGTATCGCGACCTTGTGCCCAGCCTTCCGGCAGACGGCTACCGCAAACCACACCGGCCAACATCGGCTCTTGCTTGAGGCCTTCGAGCTGACCAACAAAACGCAGGCCGCTTTCGAACAGGCGCACGCGGTCCTGTTGACGGTTCAGGTTGTGCTGAAGCGCCTTCACCAGACCCGGCCACAGCGACGAACGCATGGCTGCCATGTCGTTGGAAATCGGGTTGGCCAACAACAGCGGCTCAACACCCGGATTAAACAGTTCGAATTGTTTCGGATCGATGAAGCTGTAGGTGATCGCTTCCTGATAACCACGAGCAACCAGCAGGCGACGCAACTCCGGCAGGTCGCTACGCGCCTCTGCTTTGGCTTGCGGGGCCAGACGTGCTTGCGGGTAACGAACCGGCAGGCGGTTGTAGCCGTAGAGCCGCGCCAGCTCTTCGATCAGGTCGACTTCCAGGCTGATATCGAAGCGATGGCTTGGCACCTCAACGCGCCACTGCCCTGCCCCGTCCGCGGTTATGGTCAGGCCCAAACCGCTGAGCAGACGCTCGACTTCAGCCGAATCCATTTCCATGCCCAGCATCTGGGTGATGCGCTGGGCGCGCAGGGTGATCGGCGCGATCGACGGCAGGTGCTGCTCGCTCACGGTTTCGATGATCGGGCCGGCTTCACCACCAGTGATTTCCAGCAGCAGGCCAGTAGCGCGCTCCATGGCTTCACGGGCGAGCTGCCAGTCGACGCCACGCTCGTAGCGGTGCGATGCATCGGTGTGCAGACCGTAGGAACGGGCCTTGCCAGCGACGGCGATCTGGTCGAAGAACGCGCTTTCCAGGAAGATATCGCGAGTGGTCGCGGTGTTGACGCCGCTGTGTTCGCCACCCATGACGCCGGCAATGGCCAGTGCGCGGGTGTGGTCGGCGATCACCAGCGTATCACTACGCAGGCTGACTTCCTGACCGTCGAGCAGTACCAGTTTTTCGCCTTCTTCGGCCATGCGCACGCGAATGCCGCCGTTGATTTCGGCAAGATCGAAAGCGTGCAGCGGTTGACCCAGTTCGAGCATCACGTAGTTGGTGATGTCGACGGCAGCATCGATGCTGCGCACGTCAGCACGACGCAGACGCTCAACCATCCACAGCGGCGTAGGCTTGGACAGGTCGACGTTACGGATCACACGACCCAGGTAACGCGGGCACGCAGCCGGTGCCAGTACTTCTACCGAACGCACTTCGTCGTGCACCGCCGGAACACTGGCAACCGCTGGACGAGTAACCTGAGCGGCATACAGCGCGCCGACTTCACGGGCCAGACCGGCCAGGGACAGGCAGTCACCGCGGTTCGGGGTCAGGTCGACCTCGATGCTGGCGTCTTCCAGGTTCAGGTACTCACGAATGTCCTGACCGACCGGCGCATCGGCCGGCAACTCCATCAGGCCATCGTTGCCTTCGCCCACTTGCAACTCGGCTTGCGAGCACAGCATGCCGTTGGACTCAACGCCACGCAGCTTGGCTTTCTTGATCTTGAAGTCGCCCGGCAGTTCGGCACCAATGGTAGCGAAAGGAATCTTCAGGCCCGGGCGCACGTTTGGCGCACCGCACACGACCTGGAAAGTTTCCGAACCATTGCTGACCTGACAAACGCGCAGCTTATCGGCGTCGGGGTGCTGTTCGGTGCTGAGCACCTCGCCCACGATCACACCGCTGAATACACCGGCGGCCGGCGTAACGCTATCGACCTCAAGACCGGCCATCGACAGACGAGCAACCAGCTCGTCGCGACTTACCTGCGGGCTAACCCAGCCACGCAGCCATTGTTCACTGAATTTCATCCTGCTCTCCTAAGAATTCGTTACGACTAGCGAAATTGCGCGAGGAACCGCAAGTCGTTGTCGAAGAACAGACGCAAGTCGTTCACGCCGTAACGCAGCATGGCCAGACGCTCAACGCCCATGCCGAAGGCAAAGCCCGAAAACTCTTCCGGATCGATGCCGGACATGCGCAGCACGTTCGGGTGAACCATGCCGCAGCCCATGACTTCCAGCCAGCCAGTCTGCTTACAGACACGGCAGCCTTTACCGCTGCACATCACGCATTCCATGTCGACTTCAGCGGATGGCTCGGTGAACGGGAAGTAAGAAGGACGGAAACGCACCGCCAGTTCTTTTTCGAAGAACACGCGCAGGAATTCTTCGATGGTGCCTTTGAGGTCGGCAAAATTGATGTCGCGATCGACCAGCAGGCCTTCAACCTGGTGGAACATCGGCGAGTGGGTTATATCCGAGTCGCTACGGTACACACGGCCTGGGCAGACGATGCGGATCGGCGGCTGTTTTGACTCCATGGTGCGGACCTGTACCGGCGAGGTATGGGTGCGCAGCAACATGTTGGCATTGAAATAGAAGGTGTCGTGCATCGACCGGGCCGGGTGATGGCCTGGGATGTTGAGCGCTTCGAAGTTGTGGTAATCGTCTTCGACCTCAGGGCCTTCGGCGATGCCGTAGCCAATGTGGGTGAAGAATTGTTCGATGCGTTCCAGAGTGCGGGTAACCGGATGCAGACCACCGGAGGTCTGACCGCGGCCCGGCAGGGTCACGTCAATGGACTCGGCGGACAGTTTGGCGGCCAGATCGGCCTCTTCAAACAACGCCTTGCGCGCATTGAGAACGTCTGTGACACGCTCCTTGGCAACGTTGATCAGCGCACCGACTTGCGGACGCTCTTCTGCCGGCAAATTCCCCAGGGTCTTCATCACCTGAGTCAATTCACCTTTTTTGCCAAGGTAGTGAACCCGGATTTGCTCCAGGGCATTGATATCTTCAGCGCTTTGCACAGCCTCTAGTGCTTGAGAGACGAGCGCATCCAGGTTTTCCATGTACAGACTCCAGATACAAAATAGGGGAAGAGCTTGAAGGCTCTTCCCCTATTTATGACGTTTAACACCTGGCCCCACAGAGGTGAGGCCGGGTGACTGTCGGGGGTACTTAAGCCAAGGTGGCTTTAGCTTTCTCGACAATCGCAGCAAACGCCGCTTTTTCGTTCACTGCCAGATCAGCCAGAACCTTACGGTCGATCTCGATGGACGCTTTTTTCAGGCCGGCGATGAAACGGCTGTAGGACAGACCGTTGATACGAGCACCAGCGTTGATACGAGCGATCCACAGAGCGCGGAACTGACGTTTTTTCTGACGACGGTCACGGTAGGCGTATTGGCCTGCCTTGATTACCGCTTGCTTGGCAACACGGAATACGCGGGAGCGTGCGCCGTAGTAGCCTTTAGCAAGTTTCAGAATTTTTTTGTGACGCTTACGGGCAATGACGCCACGCTTTACACGAGCCATGAGTTACTTCCTCTATTCTTGACTAAAATTAACGAAGGCGCAGCATGCGCTCGACTTTTGCCACGTCAGACGGATGCAGCAAGCTGCTACCGCGCAGTTGACGCTTACGCTTGGTCGACATTTTGGTCAGGATGTGGCTCTTGAAAGCGTGCTTGTGCTTGATACCGTTAGCAGTTTTCAGAAACCGCTTAGCAGCACCACTTTTGGTCTTCATTTTTGGCATGTTCGGATACTCCGCATTCAGTTGATAAACATAATCAGAAGGCCTGCCGTGCCCTGTTGATTACTTCTTCTTTTTCGGGGCGATGACCATAATCAGCTGGCGTCCTTCCATCTTAGGATGCTGTTCGACCGAACCGTACTCGAGCAAGTCACCTTCAACTCGCTTGAGGAGTTCCATCCCCAGCTCCTGGTGGGCCATCTCACGGCCGCGGAATCGCAAGGATACCTTGGCCCTGTCCCCGTCACTCAGGAAACGTACCAGGTTGCGCAGTTTTACCTGGTAATCCCCTTCCTCCGTCCCTGGACGAAACTTGATTTCTTTTACCTGAATCTGCTTCTGGTTTTTCTTCGCTGCCGCAATCTGCTTCTTCTTTTCGAAGATCGATTTGCCGTAGTCCATCACCCGGCAAACTGGCGGGACTGCGTCGGCGGAGATTTCTACCAGATCAAGCTTGGCTTCTTCAGCAATACGAAGCGCTTCATCAATCGAGACGATGCCAATCTGCTCGCCGTCAGCGCCAATTAACCGAACCTCGCGTGCCGAGATATTCTCGTTGATCGGGGCTTTCGGTGCAGCTCGTTTATCTTGTCTCATTTCACGCTTAATAATAATTACTCCGAATCTTGGCGACCACGCCGGGAAACCGCTTGCGCGAGGAACTCGGCGAACTGGGCGACGGGCATCGAGCCCAGGTCAGCACCTTCACGAGTACGCACAGCGACAGTCTGCATCTCGACTTCCTTATCTCCAATAACCAAGAGATAGGGAACCTTGAGCAAGGTATGCTCGCGGATTTTAAAGCCGATCTTTTCATTTCTCAAGTCAGACTTGGCACGAAACCCGCTTTCGTTGAGAGTTTTTTCTACTTCGGCAACAAAATCTGCCTGTTTATCAGTGATATTCATGATCACTGCCTGGGTCGGAGCCAGCCACGCAGGGAATGCACCCTCGTAGTGCTCGATCAGAATTCCGACGAATCGTTCGAAGGAGCCCAGGATCGCCCGATGCAACATCACCGGATGCTTGCGGCTGTTGTCTTCGGAGACGTATTCGGCGCCCAAACGGACAGGCAGGTTAAAATCGAGCTGCAGGGTACCACACTGCCAGACGCGGCCGAGGCAATCTTTCAGCGAGAACTCAATCTTCGGACCGTAGAACGCACCCTCACCCGGCTGCAGATCGTACGGCAGGCCAGCGCTATCAAGGGCTGCAGCCAATGCCGCTTCGGCGCGATCCCACAATTCGTCGGAACCCACGCGTTTTTCCGGACGAGTGGACAGCTTCATCTCGACGTCTTTGAAGCCGAAATCGGCGTAGACGTCCATGGTCAGCTTGATGAAGGCTGCGGACTCGGCCTGCATCTGCTCTTCGGTGCAGAAAATGTGTGCGTCGTCCTGAGTGAACGCACGCACGCGCATAATGCCGTGCAACGCACCCGATGGCTCGTTACGGTGGCAAGCACCGAATTCGGCCAGACGCATCGGCAGCTCGCGGTAGCTCTTCAGGCCCTGGTTGAACACTTGCACGTGGCAAGGGCAGTTCATTGGCTTGATGGCGTAGTCGCGGTTTTCCGACTGAGTGGTGAACATATTGTCGGCGTAGTTGGCCCAGTGCCCGGATTTCTCCCACAGGCTGCGGTCAACGACCTGAGGGGTCTTGATCTCGAGGTAGCCGTTGTCGCGCTGAACCTTGCGCATGTACTGCTCAAGCACCTGGTACAGCGTCCAGCCATTCGGATGCCAGAACACCATGCCCGGCGACTCTTCCTGGGTGTGGAACAGGCCCAGGCGCTTGCCGATCTTGCGGTGATCGCGTTTTTCGGCTTCTTCGATGCGCTGGATGTACGCAGCCAGTTGTTTCTTGTCTGCCCATGCGGTGCCGTAAACGCGCTGCAATTGCTCGTTCTTGGCGTCGCCGCGCCAGTAGGCACCGGACAACTTGGTCAGCTTGAAGGATTTCAGGAAACGGGTGTTCGGCACGTGCGGACCGCGGCACATGTCGACATATTCTTCGTGATAGTACAGGCCCATGGCCTGTTCGTTCGGCATGTCTTCGACCAGACGCAACTTGTAGTCTTCGCCACGGGCCTTGAACACTTCGATCACTTCGGCGCGCGGAGTGACTTTCTTGATCACGTCGTAATCTTTCTCGATCAGCTGCTGCATGCGCTGTTCGATGGCAGCCAGGTCGTCCGGAGTGAAAGGACGCTCGAAGGCGATGTCGTAATAGAAGCCTTCATCGATGACCGGACCGATGACCATTTTGGCCGTCGGGTACAACTGCTTGACCGCGTGGCCAACCAGGTGGGCGCAAGAGTGGCGAATGATCTCCAGCCCCTCTTCATCCTTTGGCGTGATGATTTGCAGCGTAGCGTCGCTGTCGATGATGTCACTGGCGTCGGCCAGTTTGCCATTGACCTTGCCGGCCACGGTGGCCTTGGCCAGACCGGCACCAATGGATGCGGCGACCTCGGCGATGGAAACCGGGTGATCGAATGAACGTTGACTGCCGTCGGGAAGAGTAATAGTTGGCATGGCGCCTCCTCTCCTAGTGGTGACCCCTACCAAAGGTCACGTGGGTTGGGATGAGCCAGTACAAGATCCGATCCAGGCCATTCAATGACGAACGCCTGCCTTACAGCGGCAGGAGCCTTGCGGCCAACCGGAAAACCGAACCAGAGTGACTGGGATTCAAATCAGGGTTATTCGCGCCATTGCCGCATCCGGGACTGAAGGTCGACCGGAGCCTGCAAAGGCCCGAGCGGGGCATGCTAGCACAGATGAACGGTCGTGGCGGTGTGCAGGTTTTCTGCCAAGGCAAATCCGGAGATTTTGTGCCAGAGTGCTGAACTAGATCCCTGCTTTACCCCTCAGATAAAAGACATTGACCCACAAGGAGCATCCCGGCATGCGTCTGAATCGTTTGTTCGCTGTAGTCGCCCCCATCGTCCTGCTGTTGCCGCTGGCCGCGCACGCTGAATGGCCGAAAGGTGAGCGCGAGAAATACATGGCGCAGTGCGTTCCTGCGGCCGCTCAGCAGATCGGCGACGCTGCTGCCAAAGCCCACTGTGCGTGCGGTGCCGATGCAATCAAATCGTACCCGGCCAAAGACCTGCAGGCCTTGATGGACAATTCGGCCAGCGATGCGTTGAAACAACAGGCCCTGACCCAGATTTCCAAGTGCAAGGCAAATCCGGCGAAAAAATAAGCCTGAAAACGTGCTGAAAATGCGATTTCAGCCGGTGAAAAGCCTCTGATAATCGCCTTTTCCGACAATTTATGCAGGTTTTACAGCTTTTTTTATCGTCTTTACTTTCGGCTGAAAGCCTTTTAAATCGGGGCTTTCAGCCATATCAGGCAACAAAGAAAGCGTGACTGTAGGGCAAACAGCACCGGTGGGGGGCTCCCAAAGCGCACATTTCGACTATGATACCCCGGTGTGCCCAGTTGGCCTGAGCAGCACAGTACTACTGAAAATATATGTTTCTTGGAGATACACCATGTCTAATCGCCAAACCGGCACCGTTAAATGGTTCAACGATGAAAAAGGCTTCGGCTTCATCACTCCTCAAGGTGGCGGTGACGACCTGTTCGTACACTTCAAAGCTATCGAAAGCGACGGTTTCAAAAGCCTGAAAGAAGGCCAAACCGTTTCCTTCGTGGCTGAGAAAGGCCAAAAGGGTATGCAAGCTGCTCAAGTTCGCCCAGAGTAATTTCCAGGCGCACTAAAAAAACCCCGTCCATGTGACGGGGTTTTTTATGGGCAACACAAAAGCTTGAACGATCAGCCGCAGTTGACGCGGGTGACCACACGATTGGCATCGGTGTTGAGGTTCAGGCGGTCGGAGCGATACTCCAGCGTGACCATGTCCGTAGGTTGCAGGAACCGCGCGTTCTGCGCACCCGCGCGAGTACGCGCCTGCTCCAGCAATTGTGGCGAAGCCTGTTTCCCGATGGTGAATTCGGCGGCTTTCGCTTCGCAACGGCTGTGACCTGTGTCAGTCGTCGTTACAGGGTCTGTTGCCGACTCAGTGGTGGCAGTGCTGCAACCGGCCAAGGTGGCAACGGCCAACAAAGTACCCAATGACGCGAGCTTCCAAGGCATGAAGCCTCCTTTTTTCGATAGTTAAACTGAGATCGTGCGACCGCCATTCCGGCGTTTGGTTTCACAGTCCTTCCGGTGAACCGCCCTCGGTGCGCAAAAACGGCAAGTTTGCCTGAGCATCGCCCTCACCTTCTCCCTTCAATCGTGACTGAATATGAACGGCACTCAGTAAACGTCGATGTAATCGAACGCCGGCTTCGGCCAGTTCTCTTTCAACGCATTGAAGATCTGCATGACCCACACCTCGTCACTCGCTGCCACTCGCCCGACATAACCGGAGCCCTTGGCCCAGGTTTCCAGGCGAAACAGCAATCCGTCGATATCGGCACCGCCGACAACACCCGATGAAATATAGGCGATGCCGCCCTTGGTCACACGCAACTGCGTATGTTCATCGTCGCTGGCCGCCGCCAGCAGTCGGCGCACGGCATCAAGGGTCAAGCCGTCCGGAGTGTTCAAATCAATCTGCACAGCGCACTCCTTGAAAAGTGATCAAAGACCAAGTGTCGCATAGCCCTCCCCTCATGCCTAAGTCGGAGTGCCAAAAGCGCCGCAAAATGGTTAACTCGACGCTTAGACTCTCGACCGAACGAGCCTCATCATGACCACTGTAAGTATCGACGCCGACATCAAAGCAAAGTGGCAGGACGGCCATAGTTCCTACAGCCCGGGAACTACGGAAGAGCTTGCAATCATCGGCATCGATCTCTTGGTCCGAGACCTGGGGGCTGATGCAGCCCAATCCTTCATCGAGCAGGTTTTCGAGAAGCACCTGGCAGACCAAAAAAACGCGGAAGCGGCAAGGACGTAATACCCCCAGGCAAAACCTGAGGGTATGAGGTCTATTTCAACCGAGCCAACCGCTCGGTCAGCAGATCGAAAAAGCCTTGGGCATCGCCGCTTTCAACCCAGAAAGCGTTCTTGGGTGCCTTCAACGTGTCGTACCAATCAACGATGGTTTGACCGAAGGTCGGACCTTCACGGCTGTCGATCACTATATTCACCGAACGACCGCTGAACAGCTCGGGCTTGAGCAGGTAGGCGACCACCGTGGCGTCGTGTACGGGGCCACCCGGTATGCCGTAATGCTCCATATCGCCCTTGATGTACTCATTCAGAATGTCGCCCACCAGTTTGCTGGCATGGTTGTTCAACACTGCAATCTGTTTCAGGCGTGCATCACTGGTGAGGATTTTATGGGTGACGTCCAGGGGCAGGTACGTCAGTTTCACGCCGCTCTTTAGCACTACTTCGGCAGCCTGAGGATCGGCGAACAAGTTGAACTCGGCCACGGGCGTAATGTTGCCACCGTTGAAATGCGCACCGCCCATGATCACCACTTCCTTGATGCCCTGAACGATTCCCGGCTCCTGGATCAACGCCAGTGCCAGATTGGTCTGCGGCCCCAGGATGGCGAGGGTGATGCTGTGGGGTTTGGCCGACATCAGCGTATCGATCAGGTACTCGATGGCACTGCTTTGCTCCAAACCTTTCTTCGGTTCGTGCACCGCGACACCCGAGAGGCCTTCCTTGCCGTGGATGTCTTCGGCGTAGATTGGCGTGCGCATCAGCGGTTTCGGCGCTCCGGCGTACACCGGCACTTCCTCGCGCCCTGCCCACTCTCGGGCCAACCGTGCGTTACGCGAAGTCTTGTCCAGGCGTACGTTGCCGGCGACGGTGGTCAACGCCCGGACGTTCAATTGATCCGGTGATGCCAGCGCAAACAACAAGGCCACAACATCGTCGGCGCCGGGATCGGTGTCGATGATCAGGTCAATCTTTTCCGCCGCCTGGGCGCCGGTGGCGGTCATCACGGTCAAAAGCAGCAAACTCCGAAGCAGATAGGGTAATTCAAGAATGTAGCGGTACATGGCGCACTCCTTGTGCAGGGTAGATCAGAGAATCATTGACGGATCAAAACGTGACCCCGGCGACCAACGCGATGTTGCAGTACGGCTGGCATTCCCCGGTACGAACGACCGCCCGGGCCTGTCGGCTGAGAACTTTGAATTGCTCATGACTGAGCAGATCGCGTCGGCCCAGCGCCCCTTCGGCATTGAGCTGATCCAGCGTGGTCAGTGCCGATGGTTTTTTCTCGAGGATTTCCTGCGCCAGAACATGGCTTTCAACCTGCATTTCGCTGAGCACAACCTTCAGGGTGCTGACGAAATCCGGGACGCCATGAGTCAGGGCCAGGTCAATCAGTTCAACGCCGGGCGGCACCGGCAGACCGGCATCGCCGATTACCACGATGTCACCATGGCCCAGTGAGGCGATCAGGCGCGACAGCGCAACGTTGAGCAGCGGTGTTTTTTTCATGGTGTTTTGAATGCCTGTACTTCGGACAAGGTGGGAATAGAGGGCTGCGCACCGGCACGGGTCACCGACAACGCTGCAGCAATCTGACCAAAGCGAATCGCTTCAGCTTCGCTTTTGCCGGCGGCCAGGGCAGCGGCGAAACCGCCCACGAATGTATCGCCGGCCGCTGTGGTATCAACCGCCTTCACCGTCGGCGCCGAAAAATGCGCATAGCCTTTTCCATCGGCGAACAGCGATCCCTCGGCACCGAGCGTAATGATCACCTTGCCGGCACCCATTTCAATCAAACGGGTGGCGGCGGCTTGCGCGCTTTGTTGCGAGTCCACGGGCAAGCCACTCAGCGCCGACGCTTCGTTTTCGTTGGGAATCAGGTAGTCGATGTTCGCGTACCAATCCGCCGGCAACGGCCGACTGGCGGGCGCCGGATTGAGAATCACGACCTTGCCCAGTTCACGAGCACGCTTGAGCGCATGGCCGACCGTGGCATCCGGCACTTCGAGCTGACAAATGATGACATCGGCAGCTTGCAATACCGCATCAAAACAGCCGATCAGCGAAGGCGTCAGCGCACCGTTGGCGCCGGCGACAATCACGATTGCGTTCTGGCTGTTGTCGTCGACCACAATCAGCGCCACGCCACTGGAGCCCTCAACGGTGCTGACCGCCTGACAGTCGATCTGCTCGGCCAGCAAGGCCTCGCGCAACTCGTTGCCGTAGGCATCGCTACCCACGCAACCGACCATTGATACCTGTGCGCCCAAGCGCGCGGCGGCCACTGCCTGATTAGCGCCCTTGCCACCGGAAACCGTGGCAAACGACTCACCGATCAGCGTTTCGCCGCCACGCGGCAACCTTGGCGCACGAGTCACCAGGTCCATGTTGAGGCTGCCTATTACCACTACTTTTGCTGGCATACATCACTACTCATAAATTCAATTTCAGCGGTGCGTTATCGGAACTGCGCGAAAAGACCGGTCAGCGGCGCAGTCGATTCGCGCATGACGATGCTCGGTGTAACGATGCGCTGCCGGGTGGCCAGATCCGGCGTCGCGATCCGGCGCAACAGCACTTCGGCGGCCATTTCGCCAAGCTGCAGAATTGACTGGCCCACGGTGGTCAACGCTGGGTAGACGTAGCGGCTCATCTGGATATCGTCGAAGCCGATGACCGACAGTTGCGTCGGCACACGGATATTGCGCTCGGCCGCCGCTCGCAGCACGCCGATGCCAATCATGTCGTTGGCGGCAAAAATCGCGCTGGGCGGGTTGCGCTCAAGCAAGATTGCCGCGGCGTTGTAACCGCCGGTGCTGGTGAAATCGCTTTCCAGCATGCGCTCACGGGGTACTTCAAGACCTGCATCTTTAAGGGCGCGGCAAAAACCGGCCAAACGCATTTGTGCCACGCTGGTGGTGGCCGGGCCGCTGATGGTGGCGATATCGCGATGCCCCAGCTCCAGCAGGTGACGGGTCGCCAGATAGGCGCCGTACTCGTGATCGATACGCACCAGGTCCGCATCGACGCCTTCCAGCCCACGGTCGACGATCACCATGGGCGTACGCACGCCTGCCAGGCCCTGTGCCAAGCCACTGTCGCCACCCGCCGAAGCCACGATCAGCCCGTCGACACGTTTCTCCAGCAGCACACGCAGGTAGCTGCGCTGCTTGTCCGGGTTGTCGTCGGAGTTGCAGAGGATGACGCAATAGCCGTTACGCTCGCAGTAATCCTCAATACCCCGAGCGAGTTCGGCGAAGTACGGGTTAAGGCTGTTGGGCACCAGCAAACCAATGGTGGCCGTTGTTTTGGCCTTCAGCGAACGCGCCACGGCACTGGGCACGTAGTCGAGGGTTTTGATCGCCTCCTCCACCTTGATCCGCACTTCTTTGCTGACGGGCCGGGTCTTGTTCACCACGTGGGAAACCGTGGTGTAGGAGATACCGGCGAGCGCTGCTACATCTTTGATCGTTGCCATGACTCAGGTCCGCCGACTTGCGCGTTGACTGCGGTAGGTATCGAGCACCACCGCCACCACGATGACTGCGCCGGTGATGATGCGTTTGGTCGGCTCGGTGGCACCGATCTGCGCCAACCCGGCCGCCAGTACCGAAATGATCAATACACCGAAGAAGGTGCTGATGACCGAACCACGCCCGCCCATCAGGCTGGTCCCGCCGATGACCACGGCGGCGATCACCTGCAATTCCAGGCCGGAGCCAGCATTCGGGTCGGCCGCTTCCAGTCGCGAAATCTGGAACAGCGCGGCGATACCGGCCAGCAATCCCATCAGGCTGAACACCAGAATCTTGTAGGGCTTTGGATTGATACCGGCCAGCCGCACCGCTTCTTCATTGGTGCCGATGCCGATCAGGTAACGACCGAACACCGTGCGGGTCAATACGGCCTGAGCGATGAAGATGATCAACAGGGCAATGATGAATGAAGGTGAAATGCCGAAGGCGATGGGGTTGGACAACCAGGCGAAGGCATCACCGATGTAGGCCGTGCGCGAGCCGGTCATCTGGTACGCCACGCCGCGGGCCATTTCCAGCACGCCCAGGGACACGATGAACGATGGAATGCGCCACGCCACGGTGATCGAACCGGTGATGGTCCCCGCCAGCGCGGCGGCCGCCATGCCGAGCAACGCGGCGGGCAGGACGCTCCATCCCCAGCCGAGTATCGCCACGCTGACCGTGGAGGCAGCCAGTGCCAACACCGAACCCACCGACAGGTCGATGCCGCCAATGATCAACACGAAGGTCATGCCAACGGCCAGGACCATCAGGTCGGGAATCTGGTTGGCCAGGGTGCTGAAGGTGTCATAAGACAAGAAATGGCTGCTCAGGATCGAGAACAGCACGACCATCGCCAGCAAGGCACCGGCCAGGCCCAGATAGGTGCCCAGGCCGTAGAAATTGCCACTGCGTTTACCGGCGCTAGATACGGTTTTCATGGAAGGTCCCTAGGCGCGGCTTCGTTGAGCAGCGCATCACGTTTTTGGTAGCCGGCAAAAGCGGCGGCAAGCAAGTCATCCTGGGTCCAGCTGTCGCGTTCGAACGTGTCGATCAAACGCCCCGCCGAGAGCACGCCGATCCGATCGCAGATCAGCATCAATTCGCGCAGGTCACTGGACACCACCACCAGCGCTTTGCCCTGGCGGGTCAATTCGCCGAGCAATGCATAAATATCAAACTTGGCACCGACGTCGATGCCTCGGGTCGGTTCATCGAACAGCAAAACCGAGCAATCGCGCTCCAGCCAACGACCAATCACCACTTTCTGCTGATTACCGCCGGACAGCTCGGAGACCAATTGCGCCGGACCGGAACTGCGGATGCGCATGGCATCGATTTGCCGCTGGGCCAGCGAAGCTTCGTCGCTTTGATTGACGAACCCGCCGCTGGCAATAGCCGGCATGTTGCCCAGGGCAA
Organism: Pseudomonas azerbaijanoccidentalis; assembly: GCF_019145495.1. GTDB lineage: Bacteria > Pseudomonadota > Gammaproteobacteria > Pseudomonadales > Pseudomonadaceae > Aquipseudomonas > Aquipseudomonas azerbaijanoccidentalis. The sequence continues at coordinate 20,167 of NZ_JAHSTU010000008.1, forward strand.
TGTTGGCGCCGATCGACTGAGTCAGCAGCAGGCCTTCGCCTTTGCGGTCCTCGGTGATCAGGGCAATGCCGTGGCCGACGGCATCTACCGGTGAGCGAATGCTGACGACTTGCGCGGGAGAGCCCAGCGCCACGGTGCCGCTGTCCGCCGTATCGGCGCCGAAGATCAGCCGCAGCAACTCAGTGCGCCCTGCCCCGATCAAACCGGAAATGCCGAAGATCTCGCCGGCGCGCACCTCGAACGACACATCACGGACCTTGTCGGCGCGGCTCAGGCCATTGACCGTCAATGCCGGAGCACCGATGTTGCGCTGGCCCATATCAATGTGTTCGCCCAGCTCACGACCGACCATCAAGGTGACCAGTTGCTCACTGTTGTAATTGGCCATCGGCTCGACGCACACCAGATTGCCGTCGCGCAGTACCGCAATGCGCTGGGCGACCCGGGCCAGCTCTTCGAGACGGTGGGAGATGTAGATGATTGACACGCCCCGCGCCTGCAGGCGGGTGATTTGCTCGAACAACATTTCGACTTCACGGGCCGTCAGCATCGCGGTCGGCTCGTCGAGGATCAATACGTGGCAATCGCCGATCAGGTTGCGGGCGATCTCGACCATTTGCTGGTGACCAATGCCGAGCTCGCCGACCAGCGTGTCCGGGTCGATCGCATCGAGCCCGACCTGGGCCATGGCTTCAATCGCCGCTTTGCGCAGTTGCTTGCGGCTGATCCAGCCGCCGTGGCTCGGCAGGTTGTCGAGAAACAGGTTTTCCGCCACCGACAAGGTCGGCAACAGATTGAGTTCCTGCATCACCATGCGAATGCCCAGGTCTTCCGCCTGGGTGCGGCTGCCGGGGCGGTAATCCTGCCCCTGAAACTGCATCTGGCCGGTGGTCGGTGTGACCAGCCCGCCAATAATCTTCGACAGCGTACTTTTGCCTGCGCCATTTTCACCGGTCAGCGCCAGCACTTCACCGCGCATCAGCGTCAGGTCGATGTCGTGCAGAACCGGTTGGGCGTAGGTCTTTCCGATACCGCTGACCGAGAGGACAGCGTTCGGGTCGCGAACGGACATAAAAACTCTCCATGCGCTCGCCCAGGCGGGCGAGCACCGTTGTGTCGCCAGAAGACTACTTTTTGGTAACCAGCTCTACCGGCGTCTCGATCACGCCGTTGGCGCCACTGTCGACTTTCTCGCCCTTGATGATCTTCAGTGCGGTCTCGATGCCGAACACGGCTTGCTTGGCAGCAAACTGGTCAGCCGTGGCGAGCACGCGACCGTCTGCGAGCATCGGCTTGATGGCGTTGATGTTGTCGTAACCAACCACTTGAACCTTGCCAGCCTTGCCGGCGGCACGCACGGCAGACACAACGCCGACCGCCATGCTGTCGTTACCGGCCAGCAGGGCTTTGGTATTCGGGTATTCGCTGAGGATGGAGGCAGCGACTTTGTTGCCCTTATCGATTTCCCAGTCACCGGACTGGACCGACACAACCTTGATCTGCGCCGCTTCCATCGCATCCTTGAAACCTGCGGTGCGGGCCTGGGCGTTGGTAGTGGTGGACACACCTTCGATGATGCCGACTTCGTCACCGGCCTTGAGCTGCTTGGCCAGGTACTCGCCCACCAGTCGCGCGCCTTTGCGGTTGTCCGGGCCTACGAACGGAACGTTGATGTTCTTGCTTTTGACCACCGCCGGATCGAGCTGATTGTCGATGTTGATCACGGTGATACCGGCATCGACCGCTTTCTTGATCACCGGAACCATGGCCTTGGAATCTGCCGGGGCAATCACCAGCGCGTTGACTTTGGCGAGGATCATTTGCTCGACGATGCGAGTCTGGCCAGCGGTATCGGTTTCGTCCTTGATCCCGTTGGAAATCAGGTCGAATTCACTGGCGTGTTCTTTCTGGTAGGCCTTGGCGCCGTCTTCCATGGTCAGGAAGAATTCGTTGGCCAGGGATTTCATGACCAGGGCGACTTTTGGTTTTTCAGGTGTTTCGGCGAACGCCGAAGAGACAGGCAGTGCGGCAGATACGGCAGCCAGCATTGCGACAGCGAGAAGACGTCCAGCGAATGGCAGCTTCATGGGTTCACTCCGATCTTATGATTATTGTGAGCAACGCTTGCGCTGGCGTAAGCTGCATGGCCTTGGCTGATGGGTTTTACCCGTCAGCAGAGCCGCGCAAACGTTTGCGTAGACCGGACTATGCGAATCTTGTTGAGATTTGTCAATGATGAGAAAACGCTGTTACAAGCGAATTTCACGCCGTGGTACTGACCACGTTTCCGGAACCTGTCAGCTCTTTGGCCAACGCGGCCGCCACTTGCATCAGCGCGGCAGACGTATCGGCAATTTGCGCCTGAATTGACATGACCGCCGTGGCCTTGGCCTCTGCCGACTGGAACGACGCGGCCTGCGTGGCCGCCAATTGCTGTTGTTGCTCGCGTAGTTGCTGCTGCAACTCCTGCATGCGCTTGAGCAACATCTGCACCGCAATACTTTGCTGGCTGCCAGCGCTTTCAGCTTTTTCGCTTCCCTGGGTGCCGCCACCGAGGCTCACAGTCTTTTTGTCATCCCCTTCCAGGCCCAGGCGCTGCGTTGAAGTTTCAGCCGACGCGTCGCTCAATGCCTCGACAGTCGACGGCGCTTTGCCACCGATATTGATCACGGACGCACTTGGAAAACCGACGGACAACGACATGTGAACTCCCTGAAAAAGTGATTCCTCCAAGAACAATCGGCCTGCGCAGCGCTTTCTTTAGCGCGCGCCGAGGACCAAGGCTCAAACAAATTTTCGGACAGCCGAACGGAAAATCGGAAATCAGTCGGAATCCCGGACGTCTGCAAACTCAAAGGTGTTGAAATCTCGTTTAAATACTTAAAAAAATCAGTCACTTGTGAGATTTTCTCAATACAAAGTGTGATTGGTACAGATTCTGCTCCTCTCAAGAACCCCCGCGTTCAGATCCGCTGGGGGCGCATCTAGATGAACTGCATCAGCACCGTCACTACTAGAGAGAAAAATAATGACATCTGCTTTCAAGACCTTTGTTCCGGGCGCCTTGGCCCTCCTCCTTCTCCTGCCTACCGCCCTTCAGGCGAAAGAAGCTCAAACCCAACAGAAACTGGCCAATGTGGTGATTCTGGCCACCGGCGGCACCATTGCCGGCGCGGGCGCCAGCGCCGCCAACAGCGCGACGTATCAAGCCGCGAAAGTCGGTATCGACAAATTGATCGCCGGCGTTCCGGAACTGAGCCAAGTGGCCAACGTTCGCGGCGAGCAAGTGATGCAGATCGCGTCCGAGAGCATCACCAACGAAAACCTGCTGCAACTGGGCCGCCGCGTCGCCGAACTGGCCGATAGCGCAGACGTCGACGGCATCGTGATCACCCACGGCACCGACACCCTGGAAGAAACCGCCTACTTCCTGAACCTGGTGGAAAAGACTGACAAGCCGATCATCGTCGTCGGCTCCATGCGTCCGGGCACTGCAATGTCGGCCGACGGCATGCTGAACCTGTACAACGCAGTGGCAGTGGCCAGCAGCAAAGAAGCGCGCGGCAAAGGCGTGCTGGTGACCATGAACGATGAAATCCAGTCGGGTCGTGATGTCAGCAAGATGATCAACATCAAGACCGAAGCGTTTAAAAGCGCCTGGGGTCCACTCGGGATGGTGGTCGAGGGCAAATCCTACTGGTTCCGCCTGCCAGCCAAGCGCCACACCATGGATTCGGAATTCGACATCAAAAACATCAAGAGCCTGCCTGATGTCGAAATCGCCTACTCCTACGGCAACGTCAGCGATACCGCCTACAAGGCGCTGGCTCAATCGGGCGCCAAAGCCATCATTCACGCCGGCACCGGCAACGGTTCGGTCTCTTCGCGAGTCGTGCCTAGCCTGCAAGCCCTGCGCAAGGATGGCGTGCAAATCATCCGTTCTTCCCACGTCAACGCCGGTGGCTTTGTCCTGCGCAACGCTGAACAGCCTGACGACAAGTACGACTGGGTCGTGGCACATGACCTGAACCCACAAAAGGCCCGCATCCTGGCGATGGTCGCGCTGACCAAGACCAACGACAGCAAAGAGCTGCAGCGGATGTTCTGGGAATATTGATTCGCCCTCGCCCCGACCGAATCCGGTCGGGCACCGCTTTCACCACTCGCCAGCCTTGGCGAGTGGCTCACGTCTTTCGCCTGACAAAAAAATATCCGTTCGTCCTACACCAAATGGGACAAACCGCTGTCAGAGGATTTTCTTGAATTTTAAGCAGTTGCGAAATTGCCTACAGTTAAATACTGTATGCACGTACAGCTTAATAAGGATAATCCCGTGGACACCACCTCTGCCTCACCTGACTCCTATGTACGCATGGGCACGCGCGTTCAGAAAATCATCAACTCCCCCACCGCTCAAAAAGCCAAGGCTGCGCTGATCTTCCGTCTTCCGGATGAACCCGTGGATGAGTGGGAGCAATTGCTCGAAGAAATCGATGAAAACGACAACGTCACCCTCGCCTATCGCGATGACGGCGGTGTGCAGATTTTCTGGGTTGTGCCGAAGGAAGACTGAGTCAATGAGTGTCCGTTGTTTTGCTTTGCTGTTTCTGTTGTTCGCCATGGGCGCCCAGGCCGATGCGCCACGCACCTTCAACGAAGCCAAGAAAGTCGCCTGGAAGCTGTATGCGCCGCAGTCCACCGAGTTTTATTGCGGCTGCAAATACACGGGCAACCGCGTGAACCTGGCCGCCTGCGGGTATGTGCCGCGCAAAAACGCCAAGCGGGCGTCGCGTATCGAGTGGGAACACATTGTGCCGGCCTGGCAAATTGGCCATCAGCGCCAGTGCTGGCAGGAAGGCGGTCGCAAGAACTGCACACGCTACGACCCCACGTATCAAAAAGCCGAGGCCGACCTGCACAACCTGGTGCCAAGCATCGGCGAGGTCAATGGCGACCGCAGCAACTTCAGCTTCGGCTGGCTGCCGGAGCAATCGGGACAATATGGCTCGTGCCTGACCCAGGTTGATTTCAAGGCGAAGAAGGTCATGCCACGCCCGTCCATTCGCGGGATGATCGCCCGGACTTACTTCTACATGAGCAAGCAGTACGGTTTGCGCCTGTCGAAACAGGATCGACAATTGTACGAGGCCTGGGACAAAACCTATCCGGTCCAGGCCTGGGAGCGTCAGCGTAATCAAAGCGTGGCGTGCGTGATGGGGCGCGGCAATGAATTTGTCGGCCCGGTAAACATGAAAGCCTGCGGTTAAGGGTTTTCCGAACAACAAAAAAGGCCTCGGATTCCACATCCGAGGCCTTTTTCGTTTCTTGCCGCTGACTTTGTTGTAGCGGCGTTACTGAACTGCCGGGCGTTCGAGAACCAGCACTTCAATGTTCTGCTTCTTCGCCTTGACCAGCGCGGCGTTCACTTGCGCCTGCTTGGCATCGGCTTCAGCCTTCGAGCTGTAAGGCCCCATCAGAATCCGGGTCTTGCCATTTTCGCGGATGACGTTGGACATGAAGCTGTGCTCGATCAGCCAGCCGCTGAGGTCGCTGACCGCTTGCGGCGTCTCGCCTCGCACTTCCAGATCCCACTGTGGCCCAGACACCTGCGTCGGGGCGGCCGCCGCTGTCACCTGCGGCTTTGGCGCATCGACCTGCTTGCCTTCACCGCATCCCGCCAGCGCCAATACTGCAATCACCAAGACCATTTTGCGCACTGCGTTTCCCTCTGAATGCTGAAAGCACGGATTTTAACACTCATGAATACTTCTCGAGTGCCGCAAAATGGGCTCAAAACAACGAGAATGATGGTTGCGGCCTCTGTATAGTTACACCTTGGGAATTAATGCTGCATCTGCGCGTCAGAAAGAGGCACCCAAACCGTGAGACTTCGCACTAATCTATACATACCACCGACCTCTGCACTGTCCGAATCAGGTGCCCCAGAAAGCAATCAAGGAGAAGACCATGCTGATACTCACCCGCAAAGTCGGTGAAAGCATAAACATTGGTGACGACATTACGATCACCATCCTCGGCGTAAGCGGCCAACAAGTCAGAATTGGCATCAACGCCCCGAAAGACGTTGCGGTGCATCGCGAAGAGATTTATCAGCGCATTCAGGCTGGCCTGACCGCTCCGGACAAACCGCAGACTCCCTGAATCCTGCTGCAGTCAGTAGCCAGCCCGTTCACTCCCCGGAACGACGGCTGGCTAAAGATTCTCGCACCGCACCGCCGTTCGCTCACCCGTCTCTACACTTCTTGAAGTGCACTCGCTATCCAAACGTCACGCCACGCGCCATGCCAGTGGCCGCGATGACCATCAGCAGCATCAACAACCCTTCAACATGACTGATGCGTGCAAACAGCTTCGCTCGCCCTGTGTCGATAGCCGTGCCGCGTGCGAGCGCTATCCGCCATTTGATCAGCGTCACCATGGGCGCCACTTCCAGTAGCAGAATCAGCACAAACAGCGTCATCTTCAAATGGAACAACGGCTGTTGCAGGTAGTAATCCGTACCCTTTTCAAATCCGCCAAACGCTCGCATCCCGCCGGTTACCAACAAAATGAGCGCCGAAATCCCCCAAAGGTTATCCGCGATCAACACGCTACGAACTTCGCCCGTGCCAGCCGCCAAACGTCGAAAGTTAGTACCGCGCACCAATACCGCCCAGAACCCCAGCACAACCACTAGAAGATGAACTGCCGCAAGAAACCAGTGAATCAGCATCGAGAAACTCCTGTCAGGACGAGTTGAATCAACCTGTCAGTAGTAGCCCATCAATCAATGGATTGCACTCGCAAAGAGAAAACTGAAAATAGTCGGCGGCATCGATCGCCTGGCGAACGGCGAAGTCGAACTGATTGCCTGAATCAGACTGTAAACACCAAATACGAAGAGCCCAGCGCAATGGCTGGGCTCTGGTCACTTTCTGTTTTCCATCATTTTATCGGCGAGGGCCTTTGCCCTTTCGATCAACAGATTCTGCCTGTCGTCGTGCGTAGCTCCACCGACAACAGGTGCCGTCAGATTGCTCTCGGCAATCAACGCAGCGCAAAAATATTGATCCCAGACAGCCTTGTTTACCGATGACTGCTCGTTCGCTTGGTCGGAGATCATAGACGACTCCTTTAGATCAGGTGCAGTGCCGACTCAGGCTTGAGCACTGCTTTACAGGATCCATCTCAGAAGTACATGCGTGGCAATCCAGGGCGAGGCTTCAACCACAGTCCATTGAAGCAGAAGGCAAATGGACAAATAAGCCGCAAAAAACCGCATCATCGTTCGCCTCCCCATCCATCATCTCCTGCCTCATGACCCAGAACAGTCGCCTGAGCCAACTGTTCTGGTTGGATTTGGCTCAGCGGGGATAGTTCAACCTTCAGTGAAAATGATTTGCATTCGGCGTGCAGGCACGCTCGCTGAGACGTGTTGCTGATCTTGCTGCTGATCTGGCCACTGATCAAAAAGCCCTGACTCAACCTTCTGCCCCTTCACTGAGTGGGCAGCGGGATGACAACTGAACCACCCCGATGCGGACGTTAGCCAAAAGCCGCTGCAGCCAAGAAGGGTAAGCGATGCTGGCCTGGGGTTTTCACAGATCAGACTTGGTGGAGGGATAGTAGGATCAGAGCGAGTTAGTCGTCTCTATCGTCATCACGATCGCGATTGCGCTCATACCCGTGATCATCGTAGCGACGATCATGTCTGCGGTAGTGCTCTCGATCATCGTCATGCCCTCGGTCGTAGCCACGATCATGATCATAACCTCGATCACGACCGTACCTATCTCCGTCGTGCCAGTGAGGCCCGCAACCTGCCAGCAGGAGAGAGCCTGAAATGGCCATGAACATTATTACTACACGCTTCATTTGAACGTCCTAAAAGCTAAAGTCCGCGATAAGACCGTGAGTCGGTTCAATGATTCACTGGTGAGTTACATCAAACCCTAGGGATCAGCCATGCATATGCAGCCATTGCTGCAACAACGCCGGGACGCCCTCGGCGTGCTGTCGATTCGCACCCAGGCCGCTCGTGAAGACTTCGCCGAAGCCGAACGCACAGTCATCGAAGCGGCCAGGGTCATGAGCATGGAAACCAAACGCGCCCGGCTCATCGCCTGCGAGAACAACATCCTGTTCCAGGGGCCTTCGTGAAGCGCATTACCAACCAGGTGCATCAGCGCCGGCGACAGACATGGCTGGATCTACCGGTCCACGGAGTTCACTCTGGAGGTAGGCGCCGATTGGCGTTCTGAGGTGGGACGTTCTGCAAAAGTTTTGCAAATCGCAGACGACAAAAAAGGGCTCACCTTTCGGTGAGCCCCTCTAGACCGCCCAGCAGAGCGGATTTTGTTTGGTAGGCGCGATTGGACTCGAACCAACGACCCCCACCATGTCAAGGTGGTGCTCTAACCAACTGAGCTACGTGCCTGCTGTGAGGCGGCATTCTACGGAATTCCGGAGGGGTGTCAACACCTTTTTTCGCGCTAACCCTATGAATATGCAAAATATTTAATTTTGCTGCTGCGAAGAAGATTTTCCGGTGGCTGGCGGTGGTTTTTTAACTCGGGTAGGATCGATGCACTCGTAAAATATATTAAACAGAGGCTGCAGGATGGCGAACACCCCCTACCCAGAGTCCTACTACGCCGCATCAGCCAATGCGGTTCCGCCGCGTCCGGCGTTGCAGGATGAGGTTGAGACTGATGTCTGTGTAATCGGCGCCGGTTACACGGGTCTGTCCTCTGCCCTGTTTTTGCTGGAGAACGGTTTCAACGTTACGGTGCTGGAAGCTGCCAAAGTCGGTTTTGGCGCGTCCGGGCGCAACGGTGGCCAGATCGTTAACAGTTACAGCCGCGATATCGACGTGATCGAGCGCAGTGTCGGCCCCAAGCAAGCGCAGTTGCTGGGGCAGATGGCGTTCGAGGGTGGGCGGATCATTCGTGAGCGAGTCGCCAAGTACAACATTGAGTGCGAATTGAAGGACGGTGGCGTGTTCGCCGCCCTCACCGCCAAACAGATGGGTCACCTCGAGTCCCAGAAGCGCCTGTGGGAACGTTTCGGCCATACGCAGTTGGAGCTGCTGGATCAGCGGCGTATTCGCGAGGTGGTGGCTTGTGATCAGTATGTCGGCGGCATGCTCGACATGAGCGGTGGCCACATTCATCCGCTGAACCTGGCGCTGGGTGAAGCCGCAGCGGTTGAGTCGTTGGGCGGCATCATCTATGAGCAGTCACCCGCGGTGCGCATCGAGCGCGGTGCGAGTCCGGTGGTGCACACGCCGCAGGGCAAGGTCCGGGCAAAGTTTATTATCGTGGCGGGCAATGCGTATCTGGGCAATCTGGTGCCCGAGCTGGCCGCCAAGTCGATGCCTTGCGGCACCCAGGTGATCACCACCGAGCCTTTGGGCGACGAGTTGGCGAAATGCCTGCTGCCTCAGGATTATTGCGTGGAAGACTGCAACTACTTGCTCGACTACTACCGTCTGACGGGCGACAAACGCCTGATCTTCGGTGGTGGCGTGGTGTATGGCGCGCGGGATCCGGCGAACATCGAAGCAATCATTCGACCGAAGATGCTCAAGGCTTTCCCGCAGCTCAAGGATGTGAAGATCGATTACGCCTGGACCGGTAATTTCCTGCTGACGTTGTCGCGTCTGCCGCAAGTCGGACGACTGGGCGATAACATCTACTACTCCCAGGGATGCAGTGGCCACGGCGTGACTTACACGCATCTGGCGGGCAAGGTCCTGGCTGAAGCGTTGCGCGGCCAAGCCGAGCGTTTCGATGCGTTTGCCGACCTGCCCCACTACCCGTTCCCCGGCGGCCAGTTGCTGCGCACGCCGTTTGCGGCGTTGGGTGCGTGGTATTACGGGTTGCGGGATAAGTTTGGGTACTGACCGATAAAACAAAAGATCGCAGCCTTCGGCAGCGCCTACAGAAATGCGCAATCCGTGTAGGAGCTGCCGAAGGCTGCGATCTTTTGATCTTAAAGTCGATCCCGTGGGATACCGCTGCGGATCCGCAGAATGTCCGCCAGCACCGCCAAGGCAATCTCCGCCGGTGTCTTGCTGCCCAGGTTCAGACCGATCGGCGCATGAATCCGCGCCAGTTCGGCATCGCCCAAACCACCGATACGGCGCAAGCGCTCGAAGCGCTTTTGCGAGGTCTGCATGGAGCCCATCACGCCGATGTAGAACGCTTCGGTGCGCACTGCTTCCATCATCGCCAGATCGTCGATGCGCGGGTCGTGGGTCAGCGCCACCACGGCCGTGTCGCTGTGGCAGCCGCCATCGGCGATGAACACCGACGGCAGTTGGCGACGAATCTCCACGTTGTCGAGCACGACGCCTTCCAGCACATCGTCCCGTGGATCGCAAAGAATCACCTCGAACCCAAGGCCCACGGCAAACTCCGCGCAGGCTTGCGCCACGCTGGAATATCCAGCCAACAACAAACGCTGAGCGGCACCGATGCGCAGCCGCACCCGGTCGATTTCGCGCTCGACGCGCACACCCTGCTCGCGGTCATCGAGCAGACTGCGCGCACCGCTGACCAGATCGACTTCACGGATCAACCGACGTCGGCCCAACAGCGCCGACTCCAGCGCTCGCAAATGCGCCTGCACGTCGCAAACCGATTCAAGCTTCTCCACCAGCACATCGAGCACGCCACCACAGGGCAGGCTGACGCGCGAGCGCGGGTCGTCGCCTTCGCCGTAACGCACAACGCTGACGGATTCCTCAAACGCGCCTTCGGCGACGCGCTCAAGAAAATCTTCTTCGACACAGCCGCCCGACAGCGAACCGATCCACTGGCCATCGGCGTTCACCGCCAACAACGAACCCGGCGCGCGAGGGGCCGAGCCGTAGGTAGCGAGGACCGTGCACAGCCAGACACGCTGGCCAGCCAAGGACCACTCCAACGCCCGTCGCACTACTTGCAGATCCAGATGCTGCATATCAGTGGACCTTGTGCTCAAGCGGCGGCGCATCTGCGCGCAGCTTCTGCACTTCGCTCACCGCCAGGTCACCCGGCAGACCGCCCCAACCCTGACGCAGGTAATTCACCAGGTCGGTGAGCTGTGCGTCGCTGAGTTTCTCGACGAAACCCGGCATTGGCTGCATGTGCTCGAACCCGGAGAATTTCTGCTCACCGATCCCGTCGTCAATCACCCGTACGAGGTTGCGCGGATCTTCCAGACGCAGCGTCGTGTTACCGCGCATGGCCACGGCGATGTGCGGTTTGCCTTCGCCACCCACTGCGTGGCAACCGGCGCAGACGTTCAGATAATCCTGACGACCGCGTTGGGCACTGGCGCTGAGCTTGTCCAACGGCACGTCAGAAAGCACTTTGGCTGCGGGCGGCTGATCGCCGAGCAGGAAGGTCGCCATGGCGGCCAGGTCCGGATCGGTGAGGCCTTGGGTGCTGTTGTGGAATACCGGGAACATCTCGTTGAACATCGTGCCCTGGGCGCTCATGCCGTGCTTGAGGAACGAGCTCAGGTCCTGATGATTCCAGCCGCGAGCCGCCAGGTCAGTGGCCAGCAGGCTTGGCGCCAGATAGCCATTGAGGATGCCGCCGGTCATGCGCTTGTCCATCTGCATCGCGCCAGGCAGGCCGCGTGGCGTGTGGCATTCGCCGCAGTGGCCGAGCACGTCGACCATGTACTGGCCGCGCTTCCAGGCTTCACTCTTGCCTTCGGCGGACTCCAGCTTCACGTCTTTGCCGTACATCATGTTCCAGCCGATCAGGCCCGGACGCACGTTGAACGGAAAAGTCAGGCTGGTGACCGGCGCGGGGCGTTCGATGGGCGCGACGGTTTTCAGGTACGCGTGAATCGCATCGGAGTCCGCGCGCGGCATCAGGTGATACGAGGTGTAGGGCATCGCCGGGTACAGGTTCGCGCCATCACGACGCTTGCCGGCGGTCAACGCCGCGAAGAATTCGTCATCGTTGTACAAACCAATGCCGTGCTCTTTGCTCGGGGTGATGTTGGTGCCATAGATCGTGCCGAACGGCGAGACGATCGGCAGACCGCCCGCGTACGGCGCGCCACCCGGTGCGGTGTGGCAGGCCATGCAGTCAGCGGCGCGGGCGAGGTATTCGCCTTGCTTGACCTGCGCATCATCGGCATGAGCCGCCAACACAGGCGCAGCCAGGCCGACCGTCAATGCCAGACGGCTAAGTAGTTGCTTCATGCTTAACCCTCCTTGACCAGGCCGAGATCGGTCAGCACGTTGCGCGTGGCGCTGTAGTAGCGCACGTACCCGGTGCAACGGCAGATGTGATGACCGAGGCTGTCCTCGATGACTTTTTCCAGCTGGCTTTTGACGATGGGCTGGCGTTGCAGCTTCTCGACCAGCACCGTCGCGGCGTTGACGAAACCCGGTGCGCAGTAGCTGCACTGGAAGGCGAATTCGTCGACGAAACGCTGCTGGATCGGGTTCAGTTCGGTGACCTTGCCCTGCTCATCGCGGGTCGCGTGGCCTTCGATGGTCCGTACTTTCTTGCCTTCGAAGTAGTGCGCGCCGGTGATGCAGGTGCGCACTTCTTCGCTGGTGCCGTCCGGGTTATCAACGATCACCACGCAGGCGTGGCAGATGCCCTGGCCGCAGCCCAGGCGCGAACCGGTGAGGTTCTTGTATTCGTGCAGGTAGTCGATCATCGGCAGGTCATCAGGGATCTCCACCGGGCCGACGGATTGACCGTTGAGGGTCAGTTGAAGCGGACGGTTAGCCATTGAGGGCCTCCTTGATGCGTGCAGAAGTGATAGGCAGGTCGCGAACACGTTTACCGATGGCGTGAGCCACGGCGTTGCCGATGGCGCCGACCACCGGGATCATCACCACTTCGGCGATGCCTTTGGACGGGTCACTCGGCGACAATGGCGGGAGGATTTCCGCAGTCTGTTTCCACACCGCAACGTGACGCGCCATCGGCAAACGGTAACGGTTGAAGTTCCAGTCACCCTCCCCCGGCCCACCTTCGTACAACGGCATTTCTTCCATCAGCGCATGGCCGATGCCCATGGCGATGCCACCTTCGAGCTGGCCCTTGACCAGTTCCGGCACCAGCACCCGACCGCACTCGACCCACGAATGGTGGTTGAGCACCGACACTTCGTTCGAACCTTTGTTGACCTTCACTTCCACCAGCGTCGCGACCGGGCTGTAGTAAGTCACCGCCGCGTTGTTCAACTGGGTCGCCGGGTAGGCGATGTTCTGTCGGTCCAGCAGATGGAAACCGGCGCTGTTCATCTGCGCTTTCTTGGCGCTCGGAGCACCGTCGCCGTACTTCACGGCCAAGCCATCGAGTGGCAAACGCTCACGCACGCCGTCGATGCTGTACTCGGCCTCGGCCCAGCTCCAGCGGTTGAAACCGTGCACGGTCGCGCCAGTCACAAGGCCGCGCTCATGGGCACGCTTGGCCAGCACGGCGAAAGGCAATGGCTCCATGCCGTTGGCGGTGAGCTTGCCGTCGACCCAATGGGCGTCTTCACGGCGCACCACGTAAGGGTTGGCCTGGCCGCCAAAAGGACCTTGTCGCCAGATTTCCAGCGCCGCTGGCCACAAGCCGTGGTTGAACAACACGCGCGCCGCTTCACGGGTGGCATGGCTGAAGTAGTAAGCCGAGTTGGTCGCGGAGGAGGCCGAAGCGACCTTGCCGACCCAACGCGGATTACGCAGGAAGTTGTCCTGCTCGGCCTGGCTCATGATGTACGGGTTGCCGCCGCTGATCAGCTGCAACTCTTTCCATTCGGTTTCGCCGGTCTTCACTTCGTGCGCAGGGCTACCGAGGAAATCGGCCACCACCATCGCTTGGGATGTGGACATGCCGGTGCCGATTTCGATACCAATGTGGCGCAGATTGATGCGGCCTTCGGCGGTGAACTCGATGCTGGCCATCGGCGCTTCGGAACCGGTGCCGAAGTCTTTCTGGCAGATGGCGAAACCGATGCCGTACCAGTTATCCGGGTCGGCGGCTTCGCGTTGTTGCTTGATCGCGTTGCGGTTTTTCCAGGTGTCGTGAACGGCCGCTTTGTCGAGAATCTCGTGCAGGCGCAAGGCACCGGCAGGCACCGCGCCCTGGGTGTTTTTCATGCCCGAACGCAGCGCGTTTTTGCGGCGCAGGTCGATGGCATCGACACCGAGGCGATCGGCGATTTCGTCGACCATCATCTCGGTGGACGCCATGCTTTGCAGGGTGCCGTAGCCACGCATCGACCCGGCTTCAACGGCGCGGGAGTGATAAGCCGTCACCTGCAAATCGTTCTGCGGCATGTAGTAGATCGACTGCGCCGCCGTGGCGCCAACCGCCGCCACGGACGGGCTGTAGTTGACCCGGCCGCCACCGTCGACGCTCATCTCGGCGCGGAAAATCTTGAAGCTGTAATCGGTCTTGTCCACCGCCAGTTGGTAGCGGATATCGAACGGGTGACGCTTGATGCCGCTCTGGAACTGCTCGTAGCGGTCGTTGGCCAAACGCACCGGCACACCGGCGCCATACAACGCTGCAAGGGCGGCGTAGTAGACGAAAATGTTGTGGTCTTTCGAGCCGTAGCCGACGGTGTAGCCCGGGTGCATGTTCAGGTTGGCCAGGCCAAAACGCGACGGCGCGATCATCTTCGCAGTCTCGGTCGCGGTTTCCAGTGGGCACTGTGTCGCCACCACGAAATGCAGGGTCTTGGTCGCCGGGTCGTACCAGCCGTTACCGTTGTCCGGCTCCATCGCGGCGGGTTCGATCGACGGCGTCTTGTAGCGCTCATCGAACACCAGCCAGTTGTCCGGCGGCGTGTCGATCTGCTGCTTCATGCGCTCGGCGTAGAACAGGCCGCGCTCGGTCAGGTTGCCGTGCAGGTTGGGCTGGGAGTTCCACACCGGACGACGGTTTTTCAGCATCGGGAACAGGATCGAATCCTTGAGGCTGGCAAACTCGTCTTCGTCTGCCGAGGTCGCACCGCCGACGCGCACGTAGCGGAAGCTGCCGTAAGGATCACCTTCGTAGAACGGCACTTTCTCGCCGTAGCGGATCGCCTTGTCGTTGAACTTGAGTTGAGCCTTGGCTTTGCGGAAACGTTCGAAGTCATTCCAGATCAGGATCGCCACCGGGTGGCCGATGAACATCGGCACCTTGCCGGCTGGCAGCAGCGGATCAGGCGCGTGCTCTTCAGGGAACACGATACCGTCCTTGACCAGGTCTTCGGCCGTGACGATGCGGTCCGGCTGCAGCTCGGCGCCAAGCCAGGCCAGGTCGATGCCTGCGAAGAGGTGATCGGCCTTGATGGTTTTCAGCAGCATGGCGTGGCCTTGCTGTTGCGGCCAGCCCGGCATGTCCTTGGCGCGGATGTCGCGGGCAAACACCTTGCTGCCGCAGACCTTGGACAAGGCATCGTTACGGGCGCGCGCCTTGCCGTTGTTGCCGAGCCATTGCTCGGATGGCACGGTCACGCTGTTTTCCATCAAGGCGGCCAGCGCCTGGCTGCTCAATGGCGTGAGCGTTACGCTCACACCCGCTACCAGCCCGCCCTGAAGGAACGAGCGCCGGGATATATCACGGTTGGACATGGATCATCCTCTGGGCGGTTATGGGGTCCGCCCTTCTGGTTATGTACTGGGAATCTCGAGTCTTGCAGAAGCCCCTTTTGACGATGCAAGGGGCTGTGTTGACAGTGCAAAGCTGACCGAAAGGTTAACTTTAAAGGTTTATGCGCTCGCGGAAAACAAAAAACTGACCAGGAAATCAAAAAACCGCGGCTTTTCGACGCAGCAGATCGATGAACAATCCCAGCTCGCGACTTATGTGCTCACCCTTGCGCAACAACAGCCCGAACGGCGCCAGTTGCACATCCAGTTCCACCGGAAGCGCCACCACCAGCCCCATTTTAAGGTAGTCGCGCAATGCGGTTTCCGACAGGACCATGATCGCGTCGGTCAGTTGAATCAGCTGCTGCATCGAATACACCGAGCTGCATTCGATGATGTCCGCCGGCAGCGGCAAGGCCAGGCGCTGCAAGGCTTGATCGAGACCGATGCGCGCCGGGCTGGTTTCCGGTTGCAGGATCCACGGCCAGCCGTTGACCAGTTCCGCCATTTCCAGCTTCTTGCGCCGCGCCAGCGGATGACCGGCGTGCACCACCACCAGCAAGCGTTCGTTGCCCAGTTGCTCGAAGACGTAATGCTCGCTGTCGGTGGCGGCATTGCGCCGGGCGATGGCGAGGTCGATGCGGCCCTGCTCCAACAACTGGATCACCTGGTCGCTGGTGTCACCCATGATGCGAATTCGCAGTTGCGGATTAAGCGACTTGATCTCGGCAATCGAATCCATCACCAGATCCGGCGCCGCGCCCATGATGGTACCGATCGACAGGTAGCCATAACCGCCCTGCTGGCGCGCCATCAGGTCCTCGGCACAACGGTCGAGACCACTGAGGGCCGACTCGGCAAAACGAATCAACTCCTGGCCCAGCGCCGTCGGGCGCATGCCGCGCGGCAAACGTTCGAACAGGTCGCAGCCAAACATGTCTTCAATCTCATGGAGCATGCGGGTGGCGGCCGGTTGTGACATGTTCAGGCTTTGCGAAGCACGGTGCAGGTTCTGGCTGGTGCTGAGTGTCACCAGCATGTGCAGATGCTTGTAGCGCAAGCGATTGAGCAAGCTACGAGAGATGGTCGGCGTGGTCATGGCGGGCCTTTTTATCGATACCCTGAAGGTATCAGTTGTGAGCTAGATTCGATTTGTAACGCATCGCTCAGCGGCCGTACAGTCTTCCCCATAAGAACAAATGCCCTACCAAAGGAAAACTGCGATGAAGACTCTACCTGCGCCTCTGCTCGCCAAAATTTCCTGGCGGCTGCTGCCGTTTCTACTTCTGATGTACATCATGGCCTTCCTCGACCGCGCCAACGTCGGGTTCGCCAAGCAAGCCTTCCAAGCCGACACCAATATCAGCGATGCCGCCTTCGCCTTCGGCGCCGGGGTGTTCTTCGTCGGTTACGCGCTGCTCGAAGTCCCTAGCAACCTGATCCTGCACCGCGTCGGCGCCCGTCTGTGGATGTGCCGGATCATGGTCACCTGGGGCCTCGTCTCGGCGGCCATGGTCTTCGCCCACAACGAAACCACCTTCTACGTCCTGCGCTTCTTGCTTGGCGTGGCCGAAGCCGGTTTCTTCCCCGGCGTCATCCTCTACCTCACCTACTGGTTCCCCAGCGCCGTACGCGGCAAAGCCATGGGTTTTTTCTATTTCGGTGCGCCGCTGGCGTTCATCTTCGGCAGTCCGCTGTCTGGCCTGCTGCTGGAAATGGATGGCTTTGCCGGCTTCCACGGCTGGCAGTGGCTGTTCGCCGTTGAAGGTTTGATGGCGACCGCGGTGGGCATCTGGGCCTATTGGTACCTGGACAATCGCCCGGCCGATGCCAAGTGGCTGACCGTCGAGGAACGCCAGCAAGTGCAGAGCCTGCTCGATCAGGAAGACAGCCATAAACAGAACCACGGCCGCAGCCTGCTGAACGTGATTTGCCAACCTTCGGTGCTGTACCTGTGCCTGATTTACCTGCTGATCCAGGCCAGCGTCTATGGCGTGGTGTTCTACCTGCCGACCCAGGTTGGCGGACTGCTCGGCACCAAGGTCGGCCTGATGGTCGGACTGGTCACCGCGATTCCATGGATTTGCGCCTTGATCGCCGCCTACCTGATCCCCGGCTACAGCGACCGCACCGGCGAACGCCGCCGCACCGCGTGCCTGACGCTGCTCATGGCCGCTGCCGGGATCGCCTGCTCGGTGACCTTCAGCAACCCGCTGCTGGGAATCATCGCCCTGTGCTTCGCCGCCTCCGGGTTCATCGCCGTGCAACCGGTGTTCTGGACCTTCCCCTCCAGCTACCTCGCCGGCAGCGCCGCTGCAGCCGGGATCGCCCTGATCAACTCGTTCGGCGCCCTCGGCGGCTTCATCGCGCCGGTGCTGAAGAACTGGGCCGAAGGTGCCTTCCATTCACCGGCAGCCGGCTTGTACGTGCTGTCCGCTACCACCGTCATCGCCGCGTTGCTGGTGCTGGGCGTACGCGCCCCCGGCCATAAAGCCTCGAACAAACCGGCCACCGTTTAAACCTGATTGCCGTTTAACAAAAGGAATCACACCATGGGCATTCCAACCATCAAACACGTCCGCGCTTTCACTCTGCGAGGCGGCGGCGCGGATTATCACGACCAGGCCGACGGCCACTGGATCGACGACCACATCGCCACACCGATGAGCAAATACCCGGAGTACCGCCAGAGTCGCCGCACCTTCGGCATCAACGTGCTCGGCACGCTGGTGGTAGAGATTGAAGCCAGCGATGGCACGGTCGGTTTTGCCGTGACCACCGGCGGTGAACCTGCCGCCTACATCGTCGAGAAACATCTGGCGCGCTTCCTTGAAGGTGCCCGCGTCACCGACATCGAAAAGATCTGGGATCAGATGTACCAATCGACCCTGTATTACGGGCGCAAGGGTATCGTGATCAACACGATCTCCGGCGTTGACCTGGCGCTGTGGGACTTGCTCGGCAAGATCCGCCAGGAACCGGTGCACCAACTGCTCGGCGGTGCGGTGCGCGACGAATTGCAGTTCTACGCCACCGGCGCCCGTCCGGACCTGGCGCAGAAAATGGGTTTCATCGGCGGCAAGATGCCGCTGCACCACGGCCCCGCCGAAGGCGAAGAAGGCCTGCGCAAGAACCTCGAAGAACTGGCGACCATGCGCGAACGCGTCGGCCCGGACTTCTGGTTGATGCTCGATTGCTGGATGAGCCTGGACCTCAACTACGCCACCAAACTGGCGGTCGGTGCCCACGAACATGGCTTGAAATGGATCGAAGAGGCCCTGCCGCCGGATGATTACTGGGGCTACGCGGCCCTGCGCAACAACGTGCCAAAAGGCATGTTGGTGACTACCGGCGAACACGAAGCCACGCGCTGGGGTTTCCGCATGCTGCTGGAAATGGGTTGCTGCGACATCATCCAGCCGGATGTCGGCTGGTGCGGCGGCCTCACCGAACTGGTGAAGATCTCGGCCCTGGCCGATGCCCACAACGCGCTGGTCATTCCCCACGGCTCGTCGGTGTACAGCTATCACTTTGTCGCCACCCGGCATAACAGCCCGTTCGCCGAATTCCTGATGATGGCGCCGAAAGCCGACGAAGTGGTGCCGATGTTCCATCCGCAACTGCTCGGCGAACCGGTGCCGGTCAATGGCCGCATGCGCCTGTCCGAGCTGGACCAGCCAGGCTTCGGCGTGACGCTCAACCCGGAATGCCAACTGCATCGGCCGTACAGCCGCTGAGACAGGAGCTCGACATGAACATGCCGCACAACGCTTTCAAAGCCGCACTGAAAAAACCGGCGACCCAATATGGCATCTGGGCCGGGTTCGCCACCGGCTACGCCGCCGAAATCGTCGCCACCACCGGTTACGACTGGATGCTGATCGACGGTGAACACGCACCGAACACCGTGCCCGGCGTACTCGCGCAGTTGCAGGCCGTGGCGCCCTACTCCACCGCGCCAGTCGTGCGCGCGGTAAATGGCGACGCCAACCTGATCAAGCAACTGCTGGATATCGGCGCGCAGACGCTGATGATCCCGATGGTTGAAACCGCCGAACAGGCCCAGGCGCTGGTGCGTGCCATGCGCTACCCGCCCCACGGCATTCGCGGTGTCGGTGGCGGCCTGACCCGCGCCACGCGCTGGGACGGTGTGCCCGATTACCTGAATACCGCCCATGAACAATTGTGTCTGATCGTGCAGGTGGAATCGCGCATCGGCGTGGAAAACGTCGAAGCGATTGCCGCCGTCGAAGGCGTCGATGCGGTGTTTATCGGCCCAGCGGATTTGTCGATTGGCCTGGGCCATGCCGGTAATCCTGGTCATCCGGAAGTTCAGGAGCGGATTCATCACGCCGTGAACGCCACGCTCGCAGCGGGCAAGGCCTGCGGAATTCTCTCCCCCAACGAAGAAGATGCCCGTCGCTACCAGAGCTGGGGTTGCCAGTTCATCGCCGTGGCCATCGACATCAGCCTGCTGCGCCAGAGCGCCATGGCCACCCTCGCTCGCTACCGCGAACCGGCCAGCACACCAGCGCCGTCACGCACTTATTGATCTGCCAAGGAGTCGTCCCATGCCGTCCGTGCCTGTTTACGAAAACTTCATCAACGGCCAGTTCGTGGCCAGTGCTGCGCACCTCGATGTGATCAACCCGGCCACCGGTGCCGTGTTGTCGAAAGTCCCGGCCTCGACCGCCGACGACGTCGAACGCGCGCTCTCTGCTGCCCGAGCGGCGCAGAAGGATTGGGCGCGCAAGCCGGCGAATGATCGCGCCGGCTACTTGCGCCGCATCGCCGCCAAGCTGCGGGAAAACGCGCCACACCTGGCGCGCACCATTACGCTGGAACAAGGCAAGATCAGCGGCCTGGCCGAAGTCGAAGTCAACTTCACCGCCGACTACCTCGACTACATGGCCGAATGGGCGCGGCGCATCGAAGGCGAAATCATCACCAGCGACCGCCAGAACGAAAACATCTTCCTGTTCCGCAAACCGTTGGGCGTGGTGGCCGGGATCCTGCCGTGGAATTTCCCGTTTTTCCTGATCGCCCGCAAGATGGCCCCGGCGCTGTTGACCGGCAACACCATCGTCATCAAGCCCAGCGAAGAGACGCCGAACAACTGCTTCGAATTCGCCCGATTGGTGGCTGAAACCGATCTGCCGCCCGGCGTGTTCAACGTGGTCTGCGGTGACGGCCAGGTTGGCGCGGCACTGAGCGCGCACCAAGGCGTGGACATGATCAGCTTCACCGGCAGCGTCGCCACCGGTTCGCGAATCATGGCTGCCGCCGCACCGAACATCACCAAGCTCAATCTGGAGTTGGGCGGCAAGGCGCCAGCGATAGTGCTGGCCGATGCCGACCTCGATCTCGCCGTCAAAGCCATCCGCGATTCGCGCATCATCAACAGTGGCCAGGTGTGCAACTGCGCCGAGCGGGTGTACGTCGAGCGCAAGGTCGCGGATCAATTTATCGAACGCATTGCGGCGGCCATGAGCGCGACCCGTTATGGCGACCCGATTGCCCAACCTGACGTCGAGATGGGACCACTGATCAACCGCCAGGGGCTGGACAGCGTCAATCGTAAAGTCCGCACGGCGTTGAGCCAGGGCGCAAGCCTGATCAGTGGCGGGCAAATCGCTGACCTGCCGAACGGTTTCCACTTTCAGCCCACGGTGCTTGCCGGTTGCCGCGCCGACATGGAGATCATGCGCGAAGAGATTTTCGGCCCGGTGCTGCCGATCCAGATCATCGACGATCTCGACGAAGCCATCGCCCTGGCCAACGACTGCGACTATGGCCTGACCTCATCAATCTACACTCGCGACCTGAACAAAACCCTGCACGCCATGCGCGAGCTGGATTTTGGTGAAACCTACGTCAACCGCGAGAACTTCGAAGCGATGCAAGGCTTCCATGCCGGCGTGCGTAAATCGGGAATTGGCGGTGCGGATGGCAAGCATGGATTGTATGAGTACACCCATACGCATGCGGTGTATCTCCAAGGCTGATCAAATAGGCACGTACCACCCGTAGCAGCTGTCGAGCCCCAGCGAGGCTGCGTTCGGCTGCGAAGCAGTCGCCAAAACCATTCAACGCGGGTTCATCTGGAAGCCCGAGGTGTCCGGTTTGCGACTGCTGCGCAGCCGAACGCAGCCTCGCTGGGGCTCGACAGCTGCTACAGAGGATGATCAAAAATCCACTGTCGCCGAAAGCAGGTAAGTCCGCGGCGTCGACAGCGTCAGCCCTGGCTCGCTGTCATCCGAAGCGCCCGCCGAACTCCAGTAGCGCTTGTCCGCCACGTTCTCGACGTTGGCCCGCACGGTGACGGTCTTTTCGTCGACCCTGAAGGCATAGCGTGCGCCCACGTCGAAACGTTCCCACGAATCGATGTCCTTGTTGTTGGACTGATCCAGATACTGCGAGCTGGAATAAATGCCACGGCTGGTCAGGGTCAAGCCTTGCACCGTCGGCACATCCCACTCGGCGCCCAGATTGACGTTGTATTTCGGCGTAGCAGGCGCGCGGTTGCCGTCGAACGTGCCATTGGTGGTGTCGGTCAATTCGCTGTCGATGTACATCACACCACCCAGCAGTCGAAACCCTTTGAGCGGTTCGCCGAAGACGCTCAACTCCACCCCTTCGTTCTTGCGCTTGCCGTTCGGGCCAAAGACCCGCGTCGTGGCGTTGGTCTCGTAGGCTGGCTGCTTGATGCGGAACACGGCGGCAGTGACGGCAAATGCACCAGCGTCATACTTGGCACCGACTTCAACCTGTCGGCTGATGAATGGCGGAAAGATTTCGTCCTCGTTCACCGAAGTCGACGGCGCGATTTTCCCCTGACTCAAACCTTCCATGTAGTTGGCGTACAGCGACAACTTATCGGTCGCCTTGAACAGGATGCCGCCCGATGGCGAGAACTTTTCCTCGTCATAGGTGGTGTCGCCCTTGATGTCATCGGACCAGTCGTCGACCTGGACCCGCTGCCAGCGACCACCGAGGGTCAGCAACAAACGGTCGTCAAAGAAGCCCAGGGTGTCGGACAACGCCACGCTGCTGAAGCGGTTTTCGGTGTAGACCTCTGGATCGAAACGCGTCGGCCGGACAGGCGTAGGTGTTTCCCTTGGGTTATAGAGATTGCTGGGCGCCGCAGCATAACGGGCGCCACCATTTTCGAAGTCCATGTAGAAATAGCTGGCAGCCAGATTGACCTGATGGCTCACCGGGCCGGTATGGAACCAGTTGCGCACGCCCGCCGTGGCCGTGCGGACATTTTCATCACGGGTGAAGTCACGCGGCTGCACGCTGAAGTCGCCAGCGTCATTGGTGACGGCCACGGCATGCCGAAGAAAGTCATGATTACTTTTGCGCGCCCCCACGCCGCCGTACAGCATGACCGAATCGCTGACATCGAATTCGCCATTGACCGTGCCGAACGTGTCCGTGGTCCGGGCCTGGCTCCAAGGTTGCGCATAGTTGTGGCGGACGTCGTTTGCGCTTGGCACCTTCGCATTGGCGTTAACCTGCACGCGCTCCTGCGGGGCGTCGGTATCGCGCTCGGTGTGGCCGATGTCGGTCGAAAGCCGCAGGCGCTCACCGCGAAAATCCAGGCCCAGCACGGCCATCTCACGGTCGACACTCTGGTGATCCCATTCGGTATCACCGGACTGTTTCACGCCGTTGAATCGAATGCCGAACATGTCGCCCTCACCAAAACGCCGGCCGACGTCAATGGCACCGCCGAGCTGATTATTGGACGCGTAGCTGCCAGTGAACGAGGTGATCGGCTGATCGGTCGCACGCTTGGGCACCACGTTGATGCCGCCGCCGACGCTGCCTCGCGGCGAAATGCCGTTGATCAACTGGCTCGGGCCTTTGAGGATGTCGACGCGATCGGCCATTTCCATATCGATCGTATAAGTCGGCAAGACGCCGTACAGGCCGTTGTAGGAAACATCGCTGTTGAACAGGCTGAGCCCGCGAATGGTGAATTGCTCGTAACGCCCGCCCGCCGGATTGGTGGCGCGCACCGAAGGATCGCTGGCGACCAAGTCGCCCAAAGTACGGGCCTGCTGGTTTTTCACCGTTTCACTGGTGTAAGTCGTCATGCTGAACGGCGTTTCCATGAAATCTTGCGAGCCCAGCAAACCTTGCGAGCCACGGCGCGCGACCTGGCCACCGGCATACGGATCGCCATGTTCGGTATCGACTGCACCGAGAATCGAAGTCGCGCCCAGTTGCAGGCTGGCGCCACTTGGCGCCGGCATCAGGATGTAGGCCTGTTCGCCCACCGGCTGCAATTGCAGGCCGGAGTTTTGCAGCAGCCGGGCAAAGCCCTCTTCCACGCCGAAATCACCGGACAACCCGGCACTGCTGCGACCGCTGACCAGTGCCGGATCCACTGACAAGTTAACCCCGGCCAAGCCTGCGAACCGTGTCAACGCATCGCTCAGGCTGCCGGCAGGCACCTGGTAGCTGCGACGGGTGGCGTCTTCGGCCCAGCTGTTGGTGATGAAAAACGGACTGGCGCTGAGGCTCAGCATCAGGCTCAGGCGCAACAACGGGCGCAGACCGGACGACGCCGGGTGTGGACAGCAAGGCTTTACTGCGGACATTGAAAAAGCTCTCTTGTGCGTTCAGTTGCCTTGAATGACAAGCGAGTCGAAAAAAGGGGACAAACTTCAGACAACTTTTTTACGCGGCAGCAACGTTACCCAATAGCGGGTGCGCATTTGCACCTCCAACGGCAGGCTGGCGGCCAGCAAGGCGAGAATGCGATCGGTATCGTCCAGGCGGAAACTGCCGGTGACGCGCAGCGCTTCAAGCTCCGGCTCCCAGCGCAAAACACCTGGTCGATAGGTGTCGAGTTCACGCAGGAAATCCCCCAGCGGCTGGTTATTTGCCATCAGCACGCCTTCGCGCCAACCGGGCTGCAGTACATCAAATGCCTGAACCTCACCGGCGCCTGCCGCTTGCAGATTGATCTGCTGCCCCGCGCGCAACGTCAGTGCGACACCCTGCAAGGGTTGCAACTGCACGGCGCCGTTAAATACCGATACCCGGCAACCAACGGCATCCTGGCGCACGCAGACTTCGCTCTGGCTGACCATCACTTGGCCGAAGCGGGTCTGGATGGTCAGTGGCGAGTTGCCCGACACCTTCAGCGACATTTCGCCCTCCACCAGCTTCACGCGACGGTTCGGCAAATCGACATCAACGGCGCTGGCGGTATTCAGTTGCAGGGAGCTGCCATCCGCCAGTTGCACCTGCTTGCGCTCGCCTGTGGCGGTGTGCAAATCGGCACGCCAAACGTCCAGCGGCAATTGCCGGCTGATCAGCCAGGCTGCGGGGACCAACGCAACAGCACCCAATGCACGCTTGAGCACCACGCGCCGACCGGGATCAGGGCGATCGAGACTGCTCAGGGCCAACGCTGAGGGCAGATCGGCAAAGCGCTGGCGCAAGGCCTGAGCCTTCTGCCAGGCGTGTTCGTGACTGGCCGAGGTGTCGCGCCATCGTTGCAGGTTCGCGCGATCCTGCTCGGTGGCACCGCCGGACTCCAGCAACGCCAGCCATTGCGCGGCCGCTCGCACTACCTGACGGGCGTCGGGCGCGGCGCTGTTCACAGTTCCACCAACAGGCAATGCTCGTAGGCTTGCGCCATGTAGCGTTTGATCGTGCGTTCGGAGACCGACAGGCGCTCGGCGATTTGCTGATAGCTCAAGCCTTCGAGCTGACTCCAGAGAAACGCCCGCCGTACCGCCCTCGGCAGTCCGTCGAGCAGCTCATCCAGTGCTTGCAGGGTTTCCAACAGCAGCCAGCGCTGTTCCGGGGATGGCACGCACTCCTCCGGCAACGCTGCCAGCGCACTCAGGTAGGCCTGTTCCAGACTGCGGCGTTTGTAGAAGTTGCTCAGCAGGCGTTTGCCCACTGTCAGCAAATAGGCACGGGGCTCTTGCAGATCCGCAATCCGTTGAGAGCTGGCAAGCAAACGCAGAAACGTATCCTGGCTCAGGTCCGCCGCATCGCACGCGTTGCCCATGCGCCGCCTCAACCAGCCTTCGAGCCAGCCACGGTGATCGCGGTACAGCTCGTGAAGGGTTTGCTCCTTCGGCATCGCTGCGTCACTCATCTCAAGAAGCCCTGTGCCAAGGAATCGTAAATGAGAGTGATTCTAATTAATGTTGTGACGGCGAACCAAGTGCTTTATGCAGCGGATGTGCAGAAAGATTGGGCGACAAGCGTGGATAGGGAGAAAAAAGCCAAATTTCAGACACAAAAAACCCCGGTCTTTCGACCAGGGTCTTTGCTATCGACGCGAAGTAAACCAGTGGTTTCTTCGTAGCATCAAGGCGTTCAGTGGGCCTTGTTGCAGATATGGCGCAGCGGACGGGACTCGAACCCGCGACCCCCGGCGTGACAGGCCGGTATTCTAACCGACTGAACTACCGCTGCGTATCGCTTTGGACTTTCATCCAAGTAACTCGTTTGACTGAAAGCTTCGGTGCTTTTCAATCGCGAACCAGACCAAAATCTGCTTCGTAAATAATGGCGCAGCGGACGGGACTCGAACCCGCGACCCCCGGCGTGACAGGCCGGTATTCTAACCGACTGAACTACCGCTGCGCGTCGGTGGAGGCATTTCAGCTTCCTTCTTGCTTTCGCAAGTTTCTCGGGAGTGGTGGGTGATGACGGGATCGAACCGCCGACATTCTGCTTGTAAGGCAGACGCTCTCCCAGCTGAGCTAATCACCCGTTTGCATCTCCGAGGCCGCGAAATTTACGCAGGTAGCGAACCTAAGTCAATAGCAGGATTGAAGTTTTTCTGAAAAAGACAAAATCGTTTCAATCCGGACAATGCCGCCAACAGTCAGACCGCTGGAGTTACTCGCTGTAAATCATCTTCTTGGTCATGCCACCGTCCACCACGAACTCCTGCCCTGTGACAAAACCGGCATTCTTCGATAGCAGCCAGGCCACCATCGCCGCCACGTCCTCGACCGTCCCTACCCTCCCCGCCGGATGCTGGGCATGATCGGCGTCGGTCAGCGGTTCGGCACGGCGTACCGAAGGGTCACGCGCATCGATCCAGCCGGGGCTGACGGCGTTGACCCGGATCTCCGGGCCAAGGCTGATGGCCAGCGCATGAGTCAGGGCCAGCAAGCCGCCCTTGCTCGCCGCGTAAGCCTCGGTATCGGGTTCGGATTGCCCGGCACGGGTCGAGGCCAGATTGACGACCGACCCATTGTGGGCGCGCAGATACGGCGCACAGTGCTTGGCCAACAGCATCGGCCCACTGAGATTCACCGCCAACACCCGATTCCAGTAGGCCAGATCGAGGCTTTCCAGAGTGATGTTATGCGGGTCGGCTACCGCCGCGTTACACACCAGTGCATCCAGTCTCCCGAACTGCCCCAGTACTTCAGCCACGCCGAGTGCTACCTGCCCTTCATTCGAGACGTCCATGGCGATGAACCAGGCATTGTCGCCGAGCACCTTCGCCACTTTCGAACCGCGTTCACGATCCAGATCCGTCAGCACCACCTGCCAGCCTTCGCTGATCAGCCAGGCCGCAATTCCCAGGCCAATGCCCCGCGCAGCGCCGGTCACCAGCGCTACACGGCCATTGGAGCCGCTTGGCGTAGACAGCTCGATCACAAGGCAGCCAACCCGCGCGCCAGGTCGGCTTGCAGGTCTGCTATGTCTTCCAGACCGACCGCAACGCGGATCAGGCTGTCACGAATGCCCGCGGCTTCACGCTCTTGTGGCGCCAGACGGCCGTGGGAGGTGGTGCTCGGGTGCGTGATGGTGGTTTTGCTGTCACCCAGGTTGGCGGTGATCGAAATCAGGCGAGTCGCATCGATAAAGCGCCAGGCGCCCTCTTTGCCACCCTTGACCTCGAAACTCACCACCGCGCCGAAACCTTTTTGCTGACGCAGCGCCAGTTCGTGCTGCGGGTGGCTCTTGAGGCCGGCGTAATGAACCTTCTCGATGCCGTCCTGCTGCTCCAGCCACTCGGCCAGTTGCTGAGCGTTGGCACAATGCGCCTTCATCCGCAGGTTCAGGGTTTCCAGGCCCTTGAGGAAGATCCACGCGTTGAACGGGCTAAGGGTCGGCCCGGCGGTACGGAGGAAACCCACCACTTCTTTCATCTGCTCGCTGCGACCGGCCACCACACCGCCCATGCAACGCCCCTGGCCGTCGATGAACTTGGTCGCCGAGTGCACGACGATGTCCGCGCCCATTTTCAGCGGCTGCTGCAACGCCGGCGTGCAGAAGCAGTTGTCGACCACCAGCATCGCATTTTTGGCGTGGGCGATTTTCGCCAGTTCGGCGATGTCGACCAGCTCGGCCAGCGGGTTGGAGGGCGACTCGACGAACAGCAATTTGGTGTTGGCCTTGATCGCCGCATCCCAACCGGACAAATCCGCCAGGGCTACGTAATCGACTTCGATGCCAAATCGCTTGAAGTACTTTTCGAACAGGCTGATTGTCGAACCGAAGACGCTGCGCGACACCAACACATGATCACCAGCGCTGCACAGGCTCATGACCACCGCCATGATTGCCGCCATGCCGGTGGCAGTGGCCACGGCTTGCTCGGCGCTTTCCAGAGCGGCAATGCGCTCTTCGAAGGCGCGCACGGTCGGGTTGGTGTAGCGCGAGTAAACGTTGCCCGGCACTTCCCCGGCAAAACGCGCGGCGGCGTCGGCAGCGGTGCGGAACACGTAGCTGGAAGTGAAGAACATCGGATCACCGTGTTCGCCTTCCGGCGTCCGGTGCTGACCGGCACGTACGGCCAGGGTGTCGAACGCTACGCCTTCGAGGTCGCTGTCCAACCGACCGGCATCCCAATCCTGACTCATGCTGTCACTCCTTTCCCTAATTCTCGTCAATTAAAAGCCAGATACAAAACCGGCCCCTCAGGGCCGGTAGAAACTCAGTTGTTGTACAGATCGATGATCGCGCTGACTGCCTGCGTCTTGACCTTGGAGGCATCGTTGCGTGCCTGCTCGATCTTGTTCAGGTAAGCCTCATCGACGTCGCCGGTGACGTACTGGCCGTCGAACACCGCGCAATCGAACTTGTCGATCTTGATCTTGCCGCCACCGACCGCTTCGATCAAGTCAGGCAAGTCCTGATAGATCAACCAGTCAGCGCCGATCAGGTCAGCCACGTCCTGGGTCGAACGGTTGTGGGCGATCAGTTCGTGGGCGCTCGGCATGTCGATGCCGTAGACGTTCGGGAAACGCACCGCTGGCGCTGCGGAGCAGAAGTAAACGTTCTTGGCGCCGGCTTCGCGAGCCATCTGGATGATCTGCTTGCACGTGGTGCCGCGAACGATGGAGTCGTCCACCAGCATCACGTTCTTGCCGCGGAATTCCAGCTCGATGGCGTTGAGCTTCTGGCGTACGGATTTTTTCCGCGCAGCCTGGCCCGGCATGATGAAGGTACGGCCGATGTAGCGGTTCTTCACGAAGCCTTCGCGGAATTTCACGCCCAGGTGGTTCGCCAGCTCCAGGGCCGCGGTGCGGCTGGTGTCCGGGATCGGGATGACCACGTCGATGTCATGCTCTGGACGTTCGCGCAGGATCTTCTCGGCGAGCTTCTCGCCCATGCGCAGACGGGCCTTGTACACCGAAACGCCGTCGATGATCGAGTCCGGACGCGCCAGGTAGACGTGTTCGAAGATGCACGGCGTCAGGGACGGGTTGGTCGCGCACTGACGGGTGTGCAGCTTGCCGTCTTCAGTGATGTAGACCGCTTCGCCCGGTGCCAGGTCGCGAATCAGGGTGAAACCGAGCACGTCGAGGGAAACGCTTTCGGAAGCGATCATGTACTCGACGCCTTCGTCGGTGTGACGCTGGCCGAACACGATCGGGCGGATGCCGTGCGGGTCGCGGAAACCGACGATGCCGTAGCCGGTCACCATCGCCACGACGGCGTAGCCGCCGACACAACGGTTGTGCACGTCAGTAACGGCAGCGAAAACGTCTTCTTCGGTTGGCTGCAACTTGCCGCGCTGGGCCAGCTCGTGAGCGAACACGTTGAGCAGCACTTCCGAATCGGAGCTGGTGTTGACGTGGCGCAGGTCAGATTCGTAAATTTCCTTGGCCAGTTGTTCAACGTTGGTCAGGTTACCGTTGTGCGCCAGGGTGATGCCGTAAGGCGAGTTGACGTAAAACGGTTGAGCTTCGGCCGAAGTCGAGCTACCTGCGGTCGGATAGCGTACATGGCCAATGCCCATGTGACCGACCAGGCGCTGCATGTGACGCTGATGGAACACGTCACGTACCAGGCCGTTGTCCTTGCGCAGGAATAACCGGCCATCATGGCTGGTCACGATACCGGCAGCGTCCTGGCCGCGGTGCTGGAGGACGGTTAGCGCGTCATACAGCGCCTGATTGACGTTCGACTTACCGACGATACCGACGATGCCACACATGCGACGCAACCCCTACTTAATGGATCTGAACTGAACACAACTCACTGAGGCGTTTTGGCCGTCGGCAAGAGGTGCTCCTTGAACGGAATATCAGCGGGTACGCTGATTCCGCTGGCAAGCCACTGACTGCTCCACCCGAGGATCAGGTTTTTGGACCAGTCGGCGACCAATAGAAATTTTGGCACGAGTTGCGACTGCTGCCACCACTCGTCCTGCTGTACCGGCCCCAGGCTCAACAGCCCGACCGCCACGACCACCAGCAACACGCCACGCGCGGCGCCGAAGGCCATGCCGAGGAATCGATCGGTCCCGGACAACCCGGTGACGCGTACCAATTCGCCGATCAGATAATTGATCATTGCGCCTACGATCAACGTGGCGACAAACATGATGGTACAGCCCGCGATCACGCGAGCCGATGGTGTCTGGATATATCCGGCGAGGTACTCGGACAATGAGCCACCAAACATCCAGGCAACGGCTCCTGCGATGATCCAGGTCAGCAGCGACAGTGCTTCTTTGACGAAGCCGCGGCTCAGACTGATCAATGCGGAGATGGCGACGATTGCAACGATCGCCCAGTCAACCCAGGTAAATGGCACAGTGCAGCCTACAGACGGATAAGGCGGCGCATTTTAGCAGAGCCCATGCTTATCGGTAAGCTGCGATTGTCAGTGCATTTCAAATCGGTGCGATAGTTTTCTTTGCCGAGACCGCATACAGCCTTTGTAGCCGCTGGCGAAGCCTGCGTTCGGCGGCGTAGCCGTCGTGAATGCGGGCACCGATAGCGGCGGCTTCGCCACCGAACGCAGCCTCGCGGGCTCGTCAGCTTCTACAAAGAATGGGGGGATTCAGCCGCGCTCTGGTTGAAAGCGCACGACAAAGCCTTTGAGGTTCTGCTGGCGATTGAGCAAGTCGCGCAGACGATCGGCTTCGGCACGCTCGATCAGCGGCCCGACAAACACGCGATTCTTGCCATCGGCGGTGCGGATGTAGGCGTTGTAACCCTGGCTGCGCAAGGTCTTCTGCAGTTTTTCCGCACTTTCACGGTTGGCCAGGCTGGCCAATTGCACCGACCAGCTTACCGAGAGGCCATTGGCGTCGACGCGGCTTTGAGTGGTATCCGGCTTGCCCGGTGCGGCGCTGATTGGCTGGGATGGCGCCGTCGCTGGTTTAGCGGCCAATGCCGGAACCGGTGCCGGAGCAGGCGGGGGCGTGACCGGTTTTGCTGCAGGCGTCGTAGCGACCGGTGCGGCCGGAGCTTCCTGTTGGGCAATTTCGTCGTCGCTCGGCACAGGCTCTTGCGGCAAGGCTTGCGGCTCAGGCACCACTACCGGTTCAACCTGAACCTGTGGCATCGCCGGTGCCTGAGGCGCCGCCGGGGCTTCGACCGTGACCTGGCGCTGCTCATCCTGGCGGGAGAACAGCATCGGCAGGAAAATCACGGCCAGTGCAACGAGTACGAGCGCGCCAACCATGCGCTGTTTGTAGGCCTTATCCAGCAATGCCATTTGCCGCTTCCTCCGTGGAGCGCCGAGCCAGCCACTCAAGGGCCTCGGCGACACAATAAAATGATCCGAACAACAATATTTCATCGTCGCTCGTTGCCAGCGCGCTCTGCCCTTCCAGGGCGGCAGCCACGCTGTCATAGGATGTTACTGAGGCGCCGCGCTTGTGCAACGCTTCCTGCAAATCGTTAACCGGCCGTGCTCGCGGCGAATCCAGTGGTGCAACGGCCCAGTGCTCGACACTAGCACTCAACTCGTCAACAACACCATCCAGATCCTTGTCGGCCAACAATCCGAACACCGCCAGACGCTTGCCGACCGGCGGACGACTGGCCAGGCGTCGGGCCAGATACTCCGCCGCATGGGGGTTGTGCCCCACATCCAGCAACAAATTAAGACGCTTGCCCTGCCAGTTGAACTGCCGGCGATCGAGACGACCGACCACCCGCGTGGCTTGCAGTGCCTGAATTATCTGCGAATCCACCCAAGGCAAACCGAGCAACAGGTAAGCCTGCAGGGCCAGCGCGGCGTTTTCCATCGGCAGATCGAGCAGCGGCAAATCACGCAATTCAACCACACGGCCCTGGGCGTCAAGGCCGCGCCATTGCCAGTTGTGGTCGGTGGTACCGAGGTCGAAATCGCGCCCACGCAGGAAAAACGGGCAATCAAGCTCGCGCGCTTTGTCCAGCAAGGGTTGCGGAGGATTCAGATCGCCACAGAGCGCAGGCGCTCCCTGGCGGAAGATGCCGGCCTTCTCGAAGGCCACGGATTCACGGGTATCACCCAGGTAATCCGCGTGATCGACACCAATGCTGGTGACCAGCGCCATGTCGGCATCGACCACGTTGACCGTGTCCAGACGCCCGCCCAGACCGACTTCCAGCACCACGGCATCGAGCGCGGACTGTTGAAACAGCCAGAACGCCGCCAGGGTGCCCATTTCGAAGTAAGTCAGGGACGTGTCGCCACGCCCGGCCTCCACGGCAGCGAAGGCCTGACACAGCTCGGCGTCAGTGGCTTCGACGCCATTGACCTGCACCCGCTCGTTGTAGCGCAGCAGGTGCGGGGAGTTATAGACACCGACTTTCAGGCCCTGTGCGCGCAGCAATGAAGCCACGAACGCACAGGTGGAGCCCTTGCCGTTGGTGCCGGTGACTGTGATTACCCGAGGCGCCGGCTTGCCCAGTCCCATGCGGGACGCTACCTGTTGCGAGCGCTCAAGGCCCATGTCGATGGCCGAAGGGTGCAACTGCTCAAGGTAGGCGAGCCATTCGCCAAGGGTACGTTGGGTCATATGTTGGCAGGCACCGGCGGAACGACGATCGGCTCGATTGGCGCAGCGACGAACTTAGGCGTCGGCAGGCCCATCATTTGTGCCAGCAGGTTGCCCAGGCGCGGACGCAGCTCCTGACGGTGAACGATCATGTCGATTGCGCCGTGCTCCAGCAGGAACTCGCTGCGCTGGAAGCCTTCTGGCAGTTTTTCGCGCACGGTTTGTTCGATGACGCGCGGACCGGCGAAACCGATCAGGGCTTTCGGCTCGCCGACGATCACGTCACCCAGCATCGCCAGGCTTGCGGAAACACCACCGTAGACCGGGTCGGTCAGTACGGAGATGAACGGAATGCCTTCTTCACGCAGACGCGCCAGCACCGCAGAGGTCTTGGCCATTTGCATCAGGGAGATCAGCGCTTCCTGCATCCGCGCACCACCGGAGGCGGAGAAGCAGATCATCGGGCAGCGTTTTTCCAGGGCGTAGTTGGCGGCGCGCACGAAGCGCTCACCGACGATGGCGCCCATCGAACCACCCATGAAGGAGAATTCGAACGCCGACACCACTACCGGCATGCCCAGCAACGTACCGCTCATGGACACCAGTGCGTCTTTTTCGCCGGTTTGCTTTTGCGCAGCGGTCAGGCGGTCCTTGTACTTCTTGCCGTCACGGAATTTCAGACGGTCAACCGGCTCCAGGTCCGCACCCAACTCGGTACGGCCTTCGACGTCGAGGAAAATGTCGATACGGGCGCGAGCGCCGATACGCATGTGGTGGTTGCACTTAGGGCAAACGTCCAGGGTCTTTTCCAGCTCCGGACGATACAGCACAGCCTCGCAAGACGGGCACTTGTGCCAAAGACCTTCAGGCACCGAGCTCTTCTTGACCTCGGAACGCATGATCGAAGGGATCAGTTTGTCTACTAACCAGTTGCTCATGCTTTCTTTCTCCAGTACCGGCGGCCCGAACGCTCTGGTTCGCAGCCCCGCGTATGCCCTTGAGCTAAATTCATATGTGTGGCGATGGTCAATGAATGGCCACGGTCAGCGCGAAACTTGACCTGCGTACCCTTCGAAAAACCCTCAGCCATGCCTGCTTTTTGCAAGTGAAGTTAAAGACGGCGGCAGTGTGCCAGCCGTCACATCAACAGATTGCAGCCTTGATGAATGCGTGAATCTTTGCGTGATCCTTGATGCCCTTGCTCGCCTCTACCCCGCCACTGACATCCACGGCATAGGGACGAACCCGCGCCACGGCCTCGGCAACGTTATCCGGGGTCAGTCCGCCGGCCAGGATAATCGGCTTGCTCAAACCTTGCGGTATCAATGACCAGTCGAAGGCTTCGCCGGTTCCGCCGGGAATGCCTTCGACATAGGCATCGAGCAAAATGCCGCTTGCACTGGGATAGGCGTTGCACGCTGCCGCGATGTCGTCGCCGGCCTTGACCCGCAGCGCCTTGATGTAAGGACGCTGCCAGCTTTCGCATTCCGAGACGGGCTCATCGCCATGAAATTGCAACAGGTCCAGCGGCACCGCCTCGAGGATTTCAGTCAGTTCGGTGCGACTGGCATTGACGAACAACCCCACCGTCGTGACAAACGGTGGCAGCGCCTTGATGATCGAGCGCGCCTGCTGCACCGTCACGGCCCGCGGGCTTTTCGCGTAGAACACAAACCCTATGGCGTCGGCCCCGGCATCGACCGCCGCCAACGCATCTTCTATGCGGGTAATCCCGCAAATCTTGCTGCGAACGGCTGACATGTCGTTAAAACCCCACGGCAAATCCGAGAAAGTCCCGGATGGTAACAAAAGCGTTCGAGGGCGTCAGCCGTCAAGTTCGGAGAAACCGGTAAGGAAGTGCGGCCCAATGTAACGCTCGGGCAACTCGAACTCATCGCGGTACTCGACCTGCACCAGATACAGGCCAAACGGATGCGCCGTGACCCCGCCAGTCCGACGAATACGGCTTTCCAGCACTTCTTTCATCCACTCCACCGGGCGCTCACCGGCACCGATGGTCATCAGCACGCCGGCAATGTTGCGCACCATGTGGTGCAGGAAGGCACTGGCGCGGATGTCCAGCACGATCATCTTGCCGTGTCGCGTAACACGCAGGTGATGCAGCTCCTTGATCGGCGACTTGGCCTGGCACTGACCGGCGCGGAAGGCGCTGAAATCGTGGGTGCCCACCAGATATTGCGCCGCCTCGGCCATGCGCTCGACGTCCAGCGGACGGTGGTTCCAGGTGATTTCTTCGTTGAGGTGCGCCGGGCGGATCTGATCGTTGTAGATCACATACCGATAGCGGCGCGCGATGGCTTTGAAGCGCGCATGAAAATGCGCCGGCATGACCTTGGCCCAGCTGACGCTGACATCGTGCGGCAAGTTGATGTTGGCGCCCATGACCCAGGCTTTCATCGAACGCTCGACCTGGGTATCAAAATGCACCACCTGACCGCAGGCGTGAACGCCGGCATCGGTACGCCCGGCACACAGCAGTGAAACCGGTGAGTCGGCGACTTTGGACAAGGCGTTTTCGAGGGTTTCCTGCACGGTGAGGACGCCAGAGGCCTGGCGCTGCCAGCCGCGATAACGCGAGCCTTTGTATTCAACGCCCAGCGCGATCCGGAAAAAGCCGTCGGCGGCCATTTCTGCAGCCGGGTTATCTAAATTTGCCAAGGAGGGACAGCCTGCTGAAGTACGCAAAGGCGGGCATTATAAGGTGCTCTCCCGGGGATGCCAGAGTTGGTCGATTGAAGATCAAAAGATCGCAGCCTTCGGCAGCTCCTACAAGGTGTCGCATGTCCTTCTGTAGGAGCTGCCGAAGGCTGCGATCTTTTGACTCAATAAACAAAAACGGCAGCCTCATCGGGCTGCCGTTTTATCTACAACACTTGACTCAAGCCAGCCGCGACAGCATCTCCTTGGCTTCGCTCTTCTGACCGTCATCACCTTCGGTCACCACCTCATTGAGGATGTCCCGGGCGCCGTCGTTGTCGCCCATGTCGATGTAGGCCTGAGCCAGATCGAGTTTGGTAGCAACCTCATCGGTGCCGGAGAGGAAATCGAAGTCCGGCTCGTCGTCCACGGTGGCCAGCGCATCGTCCACGGTGAAGGTTGGTTCGCTGATGCTCTGGGACAGGCGATCCAGCTCGGCGTTGACATCATCCAGCTCGGACTCGAATGCATCCGGAGTCGTTGCAGCATCCATCTCATCGGCCAGCGACAGATCGAAATCCGCCGGCAGCTCCAGGTCGTCCAGCGGTGCCTCAGCCACTACGGGCGCTTCAACCGGTGGCAGATCCTTCATGCCATCGTCCAGATCCAGCAGGAAATCATCTTCGGCCAGAATGGCCGGAGACGTTTCGGCACCGAGGTCCATGTCCAGGTCGAAATCCGACAGGTCATCGAGGCTTTCCTTGATGTTCGTCTGCTGCTGCAACACCGACCCAAAGCTCAGGTCGTCATCCAGCGGGAAATCTTCCAGCTCGTCCAGGGTCGCGAGGGGCTCCGGCTCGGCTTGCGGTGCCGGAGCGTCGGCTACCGGGGTAATGTTGTCCAGGTCATCCAGACTCAGGTCGAAGGCGCTGTCGAGGTCGTCGACGGCCGGGGCTGGAGCGGGTTCAACAGCGACCGGCGTGACATTCTCCAGGTCATCCAGACTCAGATCGAAAGCGCTGTCGAAATCGTCGTCAAGCGGCGCGGGCTCTGGTTCTGGTGCTTGCGGCTCGTCGAGCAACAGGTCCTTGACGTACTGCGCGTCCAGTTCGGCAGCGACGGCGGCAGCGGCGATACCGCCGGCAGCCACCAGCGCCATCGCAGGGAAACGGCTTTTCAGTTTTTCGACCTGGGCGAAGTTGTCGCCGTTGGCCACTAACTGACGTTCCTGAACCACGAACGCATCGCGGTCGCCTTGCAGACCGTAGACTTCCATCAGCTTCAGACGCAGGTCACTGCGCTGCGGCTCTTGCTTGACGCCGTCTTCCAGCAATGCAGCCGCCTGATTCAGACGACCGGCGGCGATGTGCGACTGGGCCTGACCCAGCACATC
This sequence comes from Pseudomonas azerbaijanoccidentalis, assembly GCF_019145495.1. GTDB lineage: Bacteria > Pseudomonadota > Gammaproteobacteria > Pseudomonadales > Pseudomonadaceae > Aquipseudomonas > Aquipseudomonas azerbaijanoccidentalis. Next base: position 57,028 of record NZ_JAHSTU010000008.1, read on the forward strand.
GTCGGAGCGCTCGGCGGCCGGCGCGACCAGCGGCGCTGCAATCGGTGGTGTGACCACAACCGGCGCAATCACCGGAGCCGGGGTTGGCGCAGGTGCCGGAGCGGTCGCCAGCTTGACGCTTGGCGGTGGCACTTCCAGACCTTCGAAGCTGCTTTCCGGCAGGTCGAGCTCAGCGGAGAATTCCTGCTCCTCAGCCAAGGCACGGGCCATGCGCAGATGTTTCTCGGCCTCCTGTTGGGCTTTGCGGCGACGAGCCAGCAACAACAGCAAGAGCAACACAACCACTGCCCCACCACCGGCCAGACCCAGCAACCATGGATTGGTCAGCAGTTCGTTGAACTTCTGCTCGTCGGAAGCGGCAGGTGCCGGCTCCGTTGGCTGTTCGGCTGGAACCGGAGCCGCCTCAGGCGCAGCCACCGCAGGCGCTGGCGCGGCTTCGGCAGGTGTTGCCGCCGGGTTCGCTGCCAGCTCGGCCGTGATGGCCGGTGCCGCTGCTGCCGCTGGCACACCTGCTGCACCTTCGGCTTGCAACTTGGCCAGTTGATTGTTCTTCAGTTCGATCAATCGTTGCAGCTTGTCCATCTGACTTTGCAGATCGGCCACGCGGCTTTTCAGTTCGGCATTGTCACGACGGGTCGTGTCGAGGCTTTCCTGGGTAACGGCCAATTTGTTGCCCAAGGCCTTGGCATCACCGGCCGGACCTTTGCCACCAGCTTTGCCGGACTCGGCCGAAACCAGGCTCAGCTTGTCCTGGGCACTTTGGGTGGCAGGCGCGTCACCGCGACCGCGATTGGTGGCATCGAGTTGCTGCTGCCCGGTGCCAGGCTTCGCGACATAGCGACGGCCCTGGCGCCAGGCGGTGTTCTGCGCCGCCACTTCGGCAATGGCCTTGGGCTGCGGCAGAGTCGTGCTTTGCGTTTGATCGGGCAGACGCAATACCTGGCCGGTTTTGAGCCGGTTGATGTTGCCGTCGATAAAGGCATCCGGGTTCAACGCCTGGATGGCCAGCATGGTTTGCTGGATCGAACCGCCGTTACGCGACTTCGCAGCGATTTCCCAAAGGGTATCGCGTGACGTGGTGGTGTATTGGGAGGGCTTGGTCGCCGCAGTGACCGGCGTGGTGCCTGTCGGTGCCGGTTGCGCAGCCGCATCGGCGGTTTGCGGCGAGAATTTGGAAGGATCGAGCAGCACGCTGTAATCGCGCAGCAGGCGGCCGTTGGGCCACATGACCTGAACCAGGAATTTCACCATCGGTTCGGAGAGTGGCTTGCTGGAGGTCACACGCAGGATGCTTTTGCCGCTGGCGTTGAGCACGGGCGTAAACGTCAAGTCGTTGAGAAACGCCTGGCGATCGACACCGGCCTTGGCGAAATCTTCAGGTGAAGCCAGGCTCGGCACCACTTCGGCAGCAGTGAGTTCCTTGACGTCCAGCAACTCGATTTCCGCCACCAACGGCTGGTTCAGCGTCGACTTCAGGGTCAGCTCCCCGAGACCGAGGGCATGCGCCATACCGGAGGACAGCGCCGAGGCGGCCGCTATTGCTAACACCAGTTTGCGAACTTGAACCATAGCTCATCCTTAGTTTGAACATTCCTCGGCCAGCGAGAAGGTGTTGATAGTCGCTGCCGTAAGGCATTGCGTGCGGCGGCGAAGGGTCGTCGCGCGCGATTGTTTCGTGCATGCCCCGGAAAGCCCCGCAGGGTGGCTGACCTTCAGCATTCCGGCAAGCATAGCGCTCACCCGGAATCATTCGAAAATTGTTGCCAAGTATCTTTTACAGCAGGTCTTTTATCAACAATTCGGCCAGCTGCACAGCATTGAGCGCGGCCCCTTTGCGTACGTTATCTGACGTCAACCACAAATTAAGTTCCGACAGGTCGTCGATACCGTGGCGAACCCGACCAACGTAGACCACATCCTGCCCTACCGCATCGCCGACCGGGGTCGGGTAATCGCCGGCCTCGACCAGTTCGATGCCGGGTGCATCTTCCAGTGCGGCGTTGACTTTGACCAGGTCGATCTCGCTGGCGGACTGAAGGGTCACGCTATAGCTATCGCCAAAAAACACCGGGGCTTGAATGCAAGTGACAGAAATTTTCAATGAAGGCAGTGCCACCACCTGACGCAGCTCGCGCACCAGGCGCTTTTCCAGCAGCGTATGGCCCTGCTCGTCCGGCTTGCCGACTTGTGCCAACAAATTGAAGGCCATCTGCCGATCGAAGAATTTCGGTTCCAGCGGGCGTACGTTGAGCAGCTCGGCGGTCTGCCGCGCCAGTTCGCTGACAGCCTCGCGGCCCTGAGCCGACACCGCCAGGCTGGCGGTCAGGTTGACGCGTTGCAAATCGAGCAAACCCAGTAACGGTGCGAGCACTACCGCCAGGGTGGTGGCCGACGGGCTCGGGCTGCTGACCTGGAACGGTTTTTTCAGACCGGCCAGCACTTGGGCGTTGGCTTCCGGCACCACTTGCGGCGCCTGATCGGCCGACAAGGCGCCGGACAGGTCGATCACCGAGCAACCAGCGGCGGTGGCACGGGAAGCAAAACTCAGGGTCACGGCCGGCCCCGCCGCAAAAAACACCAACTGCACTTTGCCGAAGTCGAACTCATCGACTTCGCGCACGCGCACGTTCTTGCCACGAAACGGCACCGAACTGCCGGCGGATTCGCTACTGGCCAACAGATGCAGATTGCCGATCGGGAAATCACGCTCCTCCAGAATCTGCACCAGCGTTTCGCCGACAGTACCGGTGGCGCCGATCACGGCAATATCAATGGACTGGCTCATGGGTTTTCCTCTGGCGAAACGGGGGGGAGCGGCACTTTACCGGGTGGGTAGCTGTTCGGCAATTTAGAGCAAAAGGTCGCAGCCTTCGGCAGCTCCTACAAAGGAATGCGGACACCTGTAGGAGCTGCCGAAGGCTGCGATCTGTTAACGGCCAATAAAAAAACCCGCACCTCTTTCAAGGCACGGGTTCTTTCATTGCATCAATCGATCAACGCTCGAGCAGGATCCGCAGCATGCGACGCAGCGGTTCGGCCGCGCCCCACAGCAGTTGGTCGCCGACGGTGAACGCGCCGACGAACTGCGAGCCCATGTTCAGCTTGCGCAGACGGCCAACCGGAATGTTCAGGGTGCCGGTGACCTTGTTCGGGCTCAGCTCCTGAATGCTGGTTTCGCGGCTGTTCGGCACCAGTTTGACCCAAGGGTTGTGCTGGCTGATCAGCCCTTCGATATCGGCGATCGGCACGTCTTTGTTCAGTTTGATGGTCAGCGCCTGGCTGTGGCAACGCATGGCGCCGATGCGCACGCAAATGCCATCCACCGGGATCGGGCTCTTGAAGCGACCGAGGATCTTGTTGGTCTCGGCCTGGGCCTTCCACTCTTCACGGCTCTGACCGTTCGGCAGTTCCTTGTCGATCCACGGGATCAGGCTGCCGGCCAGCGGTACGCCGAAGTTTTCGGTCGGGTACGCGTCGCTGCGCATGGCTTCAGCCACACGACGGTCGATGTCGAGGATCGCACTGGCCGGGTCGGCCAGTTGATCGGCGACAGCGGCGTGGGTCGCGCCCATTTGCTTGATCAGTTCACGCATGTTCTGCGCGCCGGCACCGGAGGCCGCCTGATAAGTCATGGCGCTCATCCACTCCACCAGACCGGCTTCGAACAGACCGCCCAGCCCCATCAGCATCAGGCTGACGGTGCAGTTGCCACCGATGTAGTTCTTGGTGCCCGCGTCCAGTTGCTGGTCGATGACCTTTCGGTTGACCGGGTCCAGAACGATGACCGCGTCATCCTGCATGCGCAGGCTGGAAGCGGCGTCGATCCAGTAACCCTGCCAACCGGCTTCACGCAGTTTCGGGAAGACTTCGCTGGTGTAGTCGCCACCCTGGCAGGTCAGAATCACGTCGAGGGTTTTCAGCTCTTCAATGCTGTAAGCGTCCTTGAGCGGAGCAATGTCCTTGCCCACGGACGGGCCTTGGCCACCGACATTGGAAGTGGTGAAAAACACCGGCTCGATAAGATCGAAATCCTGCTCTTCCAGCATCCGCTGCATGAGCACGGAACCGACCATACCGCGCCAACCGATCAGACCTACACGTTTCATCGCAACTACACCTTCTTGAAATGTGGGCCGCTGCTTTCGGGGGTGAAATGGGCAGCGGGCCCGAGAGATTACAGATTCCGCAGCGCGGCGACTACTGCGTCGCCCATTTCCTGCGTACCGACTTTAGTGCAACCGGCGGACCAGATGTCACCGGTGCGCAAGCCCTGATCCAGTACCAGGCTGACGGCTTTTTCGATGGCATCGGCCGCCGCCTGCTGGTTGAAGCTGTAACGCAACATCATCGACACCGACAAAATGGTCGCCAACGGGTTGGCGATGCCTTTGCCCGCGATGTCCGGCGCCGAACCGTGGCACGGCTCGTACATGCCCTTGTTGTTGGTGTCCAGGGACGCCGACGGCAGCATGCCGATGGAACCGGTGAGCATCGAGGCCTGGTCGGACAGGATGTCGCCGAACATGTTGTCGGTGACGATGACGTCAAACTGCTTCGGTGCCCGCACCAGTTGCATGGCGGCGTTGTCGACGTACATGTGGCTCAGTTCAACCTGAGGATAATCCTTGGCCACTTCTTCGACGATTTCACGCCACAGTTGGCTGGACGCCAGCACGTTGGCCTTGTCCACCGAGCACAGTTTCTTGCCACGAACCATCGCCATGTCGAAACCGACGCGGGCGATACGGCGGATTTCGCTTTCGCTGTACGGCAGGGTGTCGTAGGACTGACGCTCGCCGTTTTCCAGGGTGCGGGTGCCGCGTGGAGCGCCGAAGTAGATGCCGCCGGTCAGTTCGCGAACGATCAGGATGTCCAGGCCCGCAACGATTTCCGGCTTCAGGCTGGAAGCCTCAGCCAGTTGCGGATACAGGATCGCCGGACGCAGGTTGCCGAACAGGCCCAGTTGTGCACGAATTTTCAGCAGACCGCGCTCAGGGCGGATGTCACGCTCGATGGCATCCCATTTCGGGCCGCCAACGGCGCCCAACAGCACGGCATCGGATGCGCGGGCACGTTCCAGGGTCTCGTCGGCCAGCGGCACGCCGTGCTTGTCGATGGCTGCGCCGCCGATCACATCGTGGCTCAGCTCGAAGCCCAGGGCGAACTTGTCACTGGCCAATTCCAGCACCTTGACCGCTTCGGCCATGATTTCCGGGCCAATACCGTCACCTGGGAGAATCAGAATCTGCTTGCTCATGCTTTCCTCATGTCATCAGTCGGTGCGTCCATGGACGCACCCGGAAAAATTCTATCGTTCAGCCATCAGCACCAGTACATCGGTACTGAACGAACCATCGGCTTCAATCTCAAAATATTCGCGTACTTCATTGCCCATCGACTGCTGCAACTCGCGGATCGCGGCGCGCATCACTGGCGGTGTGCGCATGCGTTCGACCCAGCTGTTGTACTCCAGGCGCAGGCGCTGGCGGCTGGTGCTACGAGTATGCAGCCCCGCCTCGCTGACCTGACGCAACCACTCGCCGGCGGAATAATCGCGCACATGGCTGGTGTCGCGCAGTACTTCGACGCTTTGCAGGTAAGTGTCGAACAACGGGCTACCCGGTGACAACACATCGATGAACGCCGCCACGCCGCCCGGCTTCAGCACCCGACGCACTTCGCGCAGGGCCAGGCCGAGATCGCTCCAGTGATGCGCCGAATAACGGCTGAAAACGAAGTCGAACTCGCCATCGGCAAATGGCAGACGCTCAGCGGCGCCGTTGACCGTGGACACGTTGCTCAAACCACGATCGACGGCAGCGGCAGCCACCACGTCGAGCATTTGCTGCGACAGGTCGTAGGCCACCACTTCTTTCACCAACGAGGCAACGTGAAAACTCACGTGTCCGGCGCCGCAGCCCAGGTCCAGAACCCGCGCAGTGCCCTGCCCCGCCAACTCGGCCTGTAGCAGCGCGAACTCAGTGCCTTGAGCGTGGACAGCGCTGCTCAGGTAGGCCGCGGCCTGTTCACCGAATTGCTTCTGGACTACCTGGGTGTGCTGAGCGGTGCTGGTCATGGGGACTTCCTTTTTAGGGTGAGTCTTGGGGTGTCTCTACTGCCGCCATCGCTAGCAGGCTAGCTCCCACATTGGATCTATGGCGTACACAAATCCCTGTGGGAGCTAGCCTGCTAGCGATGAGGCCGGAGTGGCCTACATCAATCTCGGATCAATCAAGCGTCGCGAAACAACCAAGGCTGGCTCGCACGGTGCCTGGCTTCAAACGTCGCAATCGCATCGCCGTCCTGCAAGGTCAGGCCGATATCGTCCAGGCCGTTGAGCAGGCAGTGTTTGCGGAACGCGTCGATTTCAAAGTTGTAAACCTTGCCGTCCGGACGGGTCACGGTCTGGGTTTGCAGATCGATCTGCAACTGGTAACCCGGATCAGCTTCGACTTGCTTGAACAACTCATCGACTTCGGCATCGCTCAAGATGATCGGCAGCAGGCCGTTCTTGAAGCTGTTGTTGAAGAAGATGTCGGCGTAGCTCGGCGCGATGATGCTGCGGAAACCGTACTCTTCCAGCGCCCACGGCGCGTGTTCACGGCTGGAACCGCAACCGAAGTTCTCGCGAGCCAGCAACACGCTGGCGCCTTGATAGCGCTCGGCGTTGAGCACGAAGTCCTTGTTCAACGGACGCTTGGAGTTGTCCTGGTACGGCTGCCCCACATCGAGGTAGCGCCACTCATCGAACAGGTTTGGGCCGAAGCCGGTGCGCTTGATCGACTTCAAGAACTGCTTCGGGATGATCTGGTCGGTGTCGACGTTGGCACGATCCAAAGGCGCGACAAGTCCAGTATGTTGGGTAAATGCTCTCATGCTTACTGCGCTCCCTGGATCAATTCACGGACGTCGACGAAACGACCGTTCACAGCGGCGGCGGCGGCCATGGCCGGGCTGACGAGGTGGGTACGACCACCCGCGCCCTGACGGCCTTCGAAGTTACGGTTGGAAGTCGACGCGCAATGCTCGCCAGACTCCAAACGGTCCGGGTTCATCGCCAGGCACATCGAGCAACCTGGCTCGCGCCATTCGAAACCGGCTTCGAGGAAGATCTTGTCCAGGCCTTCCGATTCGGCTTGTGCCTTCACCAGACCCGAGCCCGGCACCACGATGGCCTGCTTGATGGTCGAGGCCACTTTCCGGCCCTTGGCGATGACAGCGGCGGCGCGCAGATCTTCGATCCGCGAGTTGGTGCAGGAACCGATAAATACACGGTCGAGCTGAATGTCGGTGATCGCCTGATTGGCGGTCAAACCCATGTACTTCAAGGCGCGCTCGATGGAGCCGCGCTTGACCAGGTCCATTTCCTTCGCAGGGTCCGGCACGTTCTGATCAACAGCCAAGACCATTTCAGGCGAAGTGCCCCAGCTGACTTGTGGTTTGATCTGGGTCGCGTCGAGCTGGACAACGGTATCGAACTTCGCATCAACGTCGGACACCAGGTCTTTCCAGGCTTCGACGGCCAGGTCCCATTCCGCACCTTTCGGGGCGAAGGGACGGCCCTTCACGTAGGCCACGGTTTTTTCGTCAGCGGCCACCAGGCCTACACGAGCGCCGGCCTCGATGGACATGTTGCAGATGGTCATGCGGCCTTCAACGGACAGGTCGCGAATCGCGCTGCCGGCGAATTCGATGGCATGGCCGTTACCGCCGGCGGTGCCGATCTTGCCGATTACCGCGAGGACGATGTCCTTGGCCGTCACGCCGAACGGCAATTCGCCCTCGACCGACACCAGCATGTTTTTCATTTTCTTGGCGACCAGGCACTGAGTGGCGAGCACGTGCTCGACCTCGGAAGTGCCGATACCGTGAGCCAAAGCACCGAATGCGCCGTGGGTCGAGGTATGGGAGTCGCCGCAGACCACGGTCATGCCCGGCAAGGTCGCGCCCTGCTCCGGGCCGATGACGTGGACGATACCTTGGCGGACGTCGTTCATCTTGAACTCGACGATGCCGTACTCATCGCAGTTGTCGTCGAGGGTCTGGACCTGCAAACGCGAGACCTGGTCGGCAATGGCTTCGATGCCGCCCTTGCGCTCCGGGGTGGTCGGAACGTTGTGGTCCGGGGTCGCGATGTTGGCATCGATGCGCCATGGCTTGCGCCCGGCCAGACGCAGACCTTCAAAGGCTTGCGGCGAGGTCACTTCGTGAATGATGTGACGATCGATGTAGATCAGCGCAGAGCCATCGTCGCGCTGCTTGACCAAATGCGAATCCCAGAGCTTGTCGTAGAGCGTTTTGCCGGCCATCAGACGGTTCCTCATCAGCTTGTTTCTATGCCCTGGATTTTGAGATTTTCAATAACCCTTTGGCTTGTGAGGCTGATCCTATGGGGTTACATTAAATAACTCAAATTCATATTTTTTATGCTTTGGATAACCAACTGGAATACTACCATGGACCTGGCCAACCTCAATGCCTTCATTGCCATTGCCGAGACCGGCAGCTTCTCCGGCGCCGGTGAACGGCTGCACCTGACTCAACCGGCAATCAGCAAGCGCATCGCCGGGCTGGAGCAGCAATTGAAGGTGCGGCTGTTCGATCGACTGGGCCGCGAGGTCGGGCTGACCGAGGCTGGCCGCGCCCTGTTACCACGGGCCTACCAGATTCTGAATGTCCTCGATGATACGCGCCGCGCGCTGACCAACCTCACTGGCGAGGTGACCGGTCGTCTGACCCTGGCCACCAGTCACCACATCGGCCTGCACCGTTTACCACCCTTATTAAGGGAGTTCACGCGACGTTATCCCGAGGTCGCGCTGGATATTCAGTTTCTCGATTCGGAAGTGGCCTACGAAGAAATTCTCCACGGTCGCGCTGAACTGGCGGTCATCACCCTGGCGCCGGAACCCCACGCACTGGTAAAGGCCACGCCAGTGTGGGACGACCCCCTGGATTTCGTAGTCGCCCCGGAACATTCGTTGCTGAACACCGGCGCGGTGAACCTGGCGGATATCGCCCGGCACCCAGCGGTGTTCCCTGGTGGAAACACCTTCACCCACCACATCGTCCAGCGTTTGTTCGAAGCCCAGGGCCTGACGCCAAACATCGCCATGAGCACCAACTACCTGGAAACCATCAAGATGATGGTGTCGATTGGCCTGGCCTGGAGCGTGCTCCCGCGCACCATGCTCGACGATCAAGTGGCGCGGATACCTTTGCCGGGCATACAGCTCTCACGCCAGCTAGGCTATATCCTGCACACAGAACGGACGTTATCGAATGCGGCACGCGCCTTCATGGCCTTGCTGGATGCTCAAATCGATCTGCCAGGGACTCCAGGCTAACTTGTGCTACTCCTATAGAGCCGCGAAACCCTGCGTCCAAAGCTCAATTCAGCCCAAGGCTTGCCAATGCCGAAATCTGTTGACCGTATTCCGCCGATGCCACGTATTCAGGCAATTGACCCCAGAAGCTCCGAGCAGAGCTGGGAAAGTGCCCCGCAATTGCTGGCAGCCCTGAACGGTGCACGTTTGGGTGCCTGGTATTGGGATATCGAACGCGGGCAAATCAGTTGGTCGCGGGGCACGCAGGCGCTATTCGGCTTCGATCCGCGACAACCGTTACCGGCCGACCTGGAATACCTCGATTTGCTACCCCCGGAGGACCGGGCGAAAACCGTTCGCGCCTTCCACGCGGTGATCGCCGGAGCACCGCTGGAGCAAGCGATGCACCACCGCATTCGCTGGCCCGATGGCAGCTTGCATTGGCTGGAGATCAACGGCAGCCTGCTGCCGGACAAACACGGCCGCCCCCGGATGATCGGCGTGATCCGTGAGATCACCCACCAGCGCCAGCGCGAACAGGCACTGAGCAGTTCGGAAAAACGCTTCGCCACGCTGTTTCACCTGTGCCCGAACATGGTCCTGCTGACCCGCCAGGAAGACGGTCTGATCACCGAAGCCAACCAATACTTTGAAAGCCTGTTCGGCTGGCCGGTGCAAGATGCGATCGGCCGCACCACTCTGGAACTGGGCCTGTGGGTGCACCCCGAGCAGCGAGCGGAGCTGGTCAAGGCGACCAAGGCCAAAGGCGAGTTGACCAGCATGGAGGTGCAATTTCGCGCCAGCAACGGCCAGATCCACGATGGCATCCTCAGCGCACAAAAAGTCGAGCTCGAAGGCCAACCCTATTTACTCAGCACGTTCCTCGACACCACCGAACGCAAAGCCGCCGAGCACGCTTTAAAAGACAGCCAGGAACGCCTCGATCTGGCGCTGGACTCGGCGCAGCTGGGCACCTGGGACTGGCACATTCCCAGCGGCATGCTCTACGGCTCGGCCCGCGCGGCGCAGCTGCACGGTCTGGAAGCCAAGCCTTTTCACGAGTCCTTCGAAGAATTCTTCGAAGGCGTGCCCGGCGAAGAACGCGACACCATGCGCGACGCCTACCGCAGCCTGCGCGAAGGCCCGGCCGGCAACTATCAACTGACTTATCGCGTGCAATTGCCGGACGGCAGCTCGCGCTATCTAGAAAGCCGCGCCCGCCTTTACCGCGACGAAAACGGCCTGCCGCTGCGGATGGCCGGCACCCTGCTCGACATCACCGATCAGGTCGAACGCGAGCAACGTTTGGTGGCCTCCGAAGAGAAGTTCGCCACGCTGTTTCAGGTCAGCCCCGACCCGATCTGCGTGACCCGTCAGGACACCGGCCAATTCATCGAGATCAACTCCAGTTTCACCCAGACCTTCGGCTGGACCGCTGCCGATGTAATCGGGCGCAGCGCTGACGTAATCGGCCTGTGGGACGCCTCGGCAAAAAGCTTGCAGCGCATCGAACAGGTGATTCGCGAACAAGGCCTGAACAACGTTGCGATTGTCGTCCAGCACAAGGACGGGCAATCCCTGACCTGCGTGATTTCCAGCCGCCAGATCAGCGTTGGCGACCAACCCTGCATCGTTACCACCCTGCGCGACATCACCCAGCAACAACGCTCGGAAGCGGCGCTCAAGGCCAGTGAAGAGAAATTCGCCAAGGCGTTCCATTCCAGCCCAGACGCCATCACCATCACCGAGCGCGACACCGGGCGTTATCTGGAGGTCAACGACGGCTTCTGCCGCTTGACCGGCTACCGAGCCGATGAAGTGATTGGCCGCACGGTGTATCAAGTCGGGATCTGGGCCGAAGAAAAACAACGCTCGGCATTGCTGGCCGAATTGCAGATCAAGGGCCGGGTGCACCATCAGGAAATGCTCGGGCGCAACAAACGCGGCGAGTTGCTGACCGTCGAAGTGTCGGTTGAGCCGATCACCCTCAACGAAACTGCGTGCCTGCTGCTGACTGCGCGAGACGTCAGCCTGCTGAAAAACGCCGAGGCGCAGATCCGTCACCTCGCCTACCACGACCCGCTGACCAACCTGCCCAACCGCGCCCTGCTGATGGATCGCCTGAGCCAGCAAATCGCCCTGCTCAAACGCCATAATTTGCGTGGCGCGCTGATGTTCCTCGACCTCGACCACTTCAAGCACATCAACGACTCACTCGGCCATCCGGTGGGCGATACCGTGCTGAAAATCATCACCGCACGCCTGGAAGCCAGCGTACGCATGGAAGACACCGTCGCGCGCTTGGGTGGCGATGAATTCGTGGTGCTGCTCAGCGGTCTTGAAGGCTCTCGAAACGACGTCAGCCTGCAAGTGCGGCAGTTGGCCGACACCTTGCGTGAGTTGCTGTCGGAGCCGATGTTCCTCGACGGCCAGCGCCTGCAAGTGACGCCGAGTATCGGCATTGCGCTGATTCCCGATCACGGTTCCACGCCCACCGACCTGCTCAAGCGGGCGGATATTGCGCTGTATCGCGCCAAGGATTCGGGGCGCAATACCGCGCAGATGTACCACAACACCATGCAGAAAGCCGCGAGCGAGCGCCTGCGCATGGAAACCGATCTGCGCCTGGCCCTGTCCCGTGGCGAATTCCGTGTGCATTACCAACCGCAACTCGATGCCCGGGATAACCGCATCGTCGGCGCCGAAGCCTTGGTGCGCTGGAATCACCCGGAACTCGGCGCACAATCGCCCACCGAATTCATCAAGGTGCTGGAAGACAGCGGCCTGATCCTGGAAGTGGGCACCTGGATTCTCGACGAAGCCTGCAAGGCCTGCCGCCAACTGATCTCCAATGGTCTGGTGGACCCGTTGAATTTCAGCCTGTGCGTGAACATCAGCCCGCGGCAGTTCCGCCAGGCCGACTTCGTCGAACGCGTCGAAGAAAGCCTCGCCAGCTACGGCCTGCCCTGCTCGCTGCTGAAACTGGAAATCACTGAAGGCATCGTCATCCAGAACCTGGAAGACACCATCAGCAAAATGCGTCGCCTGAAGAAACTCGGCGTCAGTTTCGCCATGGACGACTTCGGTACCGGCTATTCATCCCTGACTTATCTCAAGCGCCTGCCGGTCGACACGCTGAAAATCGATCAGTCATTCATCCGCGATGCCACCACCGACCCCAACGACGCCGAGATCATTCGCGCCATCGTCGCCATGGCCCGCAGCCTGGAATTGAAAGTGATTGCCGAAGGCGTGGAAACCGCCGAGCAACTGGAGTTTTTGCAGGGGCTGGGTTGCCATTTTTATCAAGGGTATCTGCATAGCAAGCCGTTGCCGGTGGAGGAGTTTCAAAAACTGCTGCGATAGCGCGCGCCCCTGTAGGCGCTGCCGAAGGCTGCGATCTTTTGATTTTGATTGTAAAAAAAGATCAAAAGATCGCAGCCTTCGGCAGCTCCTACCTTTCAGCTATCGCGACGCCATACCTTCGTATGAATCGTTAAAACCCAGACGTGACGGCACTGACCTTGTGTAGGAGTGACGCGGTGGCGGGTGCGCCTTACATTGAAGCCACGCATTCGGTCTGCGGACAAACGTCCCGCACCGCTGATGAATGATCGCAGCAACCGATCATTTCCCTGAGCAACACCCCGGCGTCTCTTCCCGATCACACGGCCGGGTTTTCTGCGCCCGCATACTCGTTATGCGGGCGCTTTTTTTTGACTTTGAGGTGATCCATGGGTGAATACCGCAAGTTATGGTGGTCGCTGATTGGCGTCCTCGGCGTGACCTTCTGCCTGCTCGGCTGGTTCGGCCACGAGATTTATCGACAAGCGCCACCGATTCCCGCACAGGTACAAAGCGTCGACGGCGAGACGCTGTTCCGTGCCGACGACATCCTCGATGGCCAAACCGCCTGGCAGAGCATCGGCGGCATGCAGTTGGGTTCGATCTGGGGCCACGGTGCCTATCAGGCGCCAGACTGGACCGCCGACTGGCTGCACCGAGAATTGCTCGCGTGGCTCGACCTGGCGGCGCAGCAGAATTACGGCAAGGTTTATCAGGACATCGATGACGATCAGCAGGCCCTGCTGCGCCATCAACTCAAACGCGAGTACCGTGGCAATCGGCTGGTAAACGGCACGCTGGTGCTCAGTGATCGTCGCATTCAGGCCATTGCGCAAACCGCCGCGTATTACCACGCGCTGTTCGGCAACGACGCTTCGCTGCACCACAGCCGCGAAAGCTTTGCCATGAAAGAAAACACCCTGCCCGACGCCACCCGGCGCCAGCAGCTGACGCAGTTTTTCTTCTGGACTGCCTGGGCTGCCGCCACCGAACGCGATGGCCAGAGCGCGACATTTACCAATAACTGGCCCCACGAGCCGTTGATCGACAACCACCCGACCGCCGAAAACATGGTCTGGTCGATTGTCAGCATCGTCGTGCTGCTTGCCGGGATCGGTTTCCTGGTCTGGGGTTGGGCGTTCCTGCGCAATCACGAAGAAGGCGAGCCCAAGGTTCCGGCTCAGGATCCCCTGAGCCTGATCAAACTCACGCCTTCGCAAAAAGCCTTGGGCAAGTATCTGTTGCTGGTCGGCGCGCTGTTCGGTTTCCAGGTATTGATGGGTGGCCTGACCGCGCACTACACGGTCGAAGGCCAGGACTTTTATGGCTTGCCGCTCTCGAAGTGGTTCCCCTACTCGCTGACCCGGACCTGGCATTTGCAGAGTGCGATGTTCTGGATCGCCACCGGGTTCCTCGCGGCGGGACTGTTTCTGGCGCCGTTCATCAACGGCGGCAAAGACCCGAAATGGCAGAAGATCGGCGTGGATGTGCTGTTCTGGGCGCTGGTGCTGGTGGTGGTCGGTTCGTATGCCGGCAACTTCCTCGCCATCGCACAGTTGATGCCGGCGCAATGGAGTTTCTGGCTGGGCCACCAAGGCTACGAATACGTAGATCTGGGCCGCCTGTGGCAAATCGCCAAATTTGCCGGGATTGTGTTCTGGCTGGTGTTGATGTTGCGCGCGATGGTCCCTGCCCTGCGTCAGCCAGGCGACAAGAACCTGCTGGCGCTGTTGGCCGCGTCCGTCATTGCCATCGGCCTGTTCTACGGTGCGGGCTTGTTCTACGGCGAACGCACTAACCTGTCGGTCATGGAGTATTGGCGCTGGTGGGTCGTGCACCTGTGGGTCGAAGGTTTCTTCGAAGTGTTCGCCACCACGGCCCTGGCTTTCATTTTCACCAGCATGGGGCTGGTCTCCAAACGCCTGGCCACCACCGCGACCCTCGGCTCGGCCTCGCTGTTCATGCTCGGCGGCGTACCCGGCACGTTCCACCACATCTACTTCGCCGGGACCACCACGCCGGTGATGGCTGTGGGCGCAACCTTCAGCGCTCTGGAAGTGGTGCCGCTGATTCTGCTGGGGCATGAAGCCTGGGAAAACTGGCGCCTGAAAGAGCGCGCGCCATGGATGGCACGGCTGCGCTGGCCGTTACAGTTTTTCATCGCTACTGCGTTCTGGAACATGCTGGGCGCCGGGGTGTTTGGCTTCCTGATCAACCCACCGATTGCGCTGTATTACATCCAGGGTTTGAACACCACACCCTTGCATGCGCACGCGGCGTTGTTCGGGGTCTATGGCTGCCTGGCGCTGGGCTTCAGCCTGCTGATCCTGCGTTACCTGCGACCGAACCTGCAATTCAACGACCGACTGATGAACACCGGCTTCTGGTGGCTCAACGGCGGCCTGATGCTGATGATCGTCACCAGCCTGTTGCCGATCGGCATCCTGCAGTTCTACGCCAGTGCCAGCCAAGGCCTGTGGTACGCCCGCAGCGAAGCGTTCATGCAGCAAGACCTGCTGCAAACCCTACGCTGGGTGCGCACGTTCGGCGACATTGTGTTCCTGGTCGGCGCGTTTGCGGTGATCTGGCAAATCGCTGGCGGCTTGTTGTTTTCGTCCCGACATCCCCGTGCAATTGAATCAGCGACGTTCAACGGCCAACGTTAATTCGCGGGTACAAAAAAGGGCGCCATTGGCGCCCTTCTTGTTGCGCTGGAAGAGATTATTTCAAGCCGCTTCCGCCACCGGCAAGCCCAGTAAACGCGAGACATTATCCAGTTCAGTCTCGCGACGCAGGACGGTAAACAGTTCTACGGCCTCGGGATAATTGCGGGTCAGCATCGCCAGCCACTGCTTCAAACGACCCGGCGATTGCCGCGCTGTCATCTGCGCCTTGGCTTGCAGCCAGAAGTCCTGGATCAGCGGCAACAGCTCGGCCCAAGACATTTCCACGACCTCTTCACCGGCCCGCGCGGCGGCGATTTGCTTCGCCAGATCGGGGCGCGAAACCAGGCCGCGACCGAGCATGATGTCTTCGACGCCGCTGATCTCCCGGCATCGACGCCAGTCTTCGACGCTCCAGATATCGCCATTGGCGAACACCGGCACCTTGACGACCTCTTGCACACGCGGAATCCATTCCCAGTGTGCTGGCGGCTTGTAGCCGTCCACTTTGGTGCGGGCATGAACCACGATATGTTCAGCGCCGCCTTCGGCCAAAGCCGTGGCGCAAACCAGCGAACCATCCGGGCTGTCGAAGCCCAGGCGCATTTTGGCGGTGACGGGAATGTGTGCCGGAACTGCGCGACGAACATGCTCGACAATCTGGTTCAGCAGCTCAGGCTCTTTGAGCAGCACCGCTCCCCCACGGGATTTGTTCACGGTCTTGGCCGGGCAACCGAAGTTCAGGTCGATCACTTCGGAACCCAGCTCGCAGGCCAGCGCCGCGTTTTCCGCGAGGCACACCGGATCGGAACCGAGCAATTGCACACGAAGCGGCACACCTGACGCGGTGCGGGCGCCGTTGAGCAACTCCGGGCCGAACTTGTGGAAGTAGGCCGGGGTGAGCAACTGGTCGTTGACCCGAATGAATTCGGTCACGCACCAATCGATGCCGCCCACTCGGGTCAGCACGTCGCGCAGGATGTCGTCGACCAACCCCTCCATGGGCGCCAAAGCAATTTGCATGGGGAAAACACTACTCAAGGAAAAAACGTGCGGCAGTTTACTGGTTTTCACTCTTGAAAAGGTAAACTCCGTAGGAGCTGCCGAAGGCTGCGATCTTCTGATTTTGCTTCTTGAAGATCAAAAGATCGCAGCCTTCGGCAGCTCCTACACAAATTGTGTCAGGCCGGAGTTTGCAACGCCGGGCCGTAGCCTTCTATGAATTCGGTCGGCATGCGCTTGGGCTTGCCGGTGGACAGCTCTATGCAAACGAATGTGGTTTGCGCGCGCAGCAACGTCGAATTGTCACTGGGGCGCTTCAACTGGAAGTGCCGAGTCATTTTCAGGCGTTGATCCCAATCGACGATCCAGGTCGCCAATTGCAGTTCGTCGCCTTCATAGGCGGCGGCCAGGTAATCGATTTCGTGCCGCACCACGGCCATGGCCCGGTCCAGTCGACGGTATTCGACCAGATCCAGGCCCAGGCGCTGGGAATGGCGCCAAGCGCAACGTTCGAGCCAGGTCACGTACACCGCATTGTTAGCGTGACCCAAGCCGTCAATGTCCTCGGCGCCCACTTGCAGATCAATGATAAATGGCGTTGTCCGATCCCAGCCCATGCCCCACTCCCGGTCAGATTATTTCGACCGGGGCAGTGTAACGGAAGCTCAGGCCGATTGGCGCGATTGCAGACTGCGGCCCGCCAGCAGTGATAACACACCATCAATCACCCGAGGGTCAGCCAGCACCCGCTGATGACCGCCCTCTTGCAGGCGCAGTAGACGGCTGTCAAACCAGGCTTCGTGGATCAGTTGCGATTCCTTGACCGAAACAAAGTCGTCGTCTTCGGCATGGACGATCAGGCCGGGCATGTCGAGTTGATAGTGGGCGACGTCGAGCATTGCGGCGCGCATCCCGACATCTTTCTCGACCTGGCGAATGAACGCCGAACGGGCTTTGGGCGGAAGACCCACGTACCGGGCAAACCCGCGCAATACGCCAAGAATGCGCGCCGGGGCGCCGATGGTGACCAGTGTTTCGGTGCGCAGGCCCAGTTGCACGGCCAGCATGGCACTGGCGCCACCCATTGAATGCCCGATGACGGCTTGCAACGGCGGCAATTCAGCGGCGGCTTCAAGCATGGCGCGGGCGAACAGCACCACATTCGCCTCACTGCCGGGCGAACGACCGTGAGCCGGGCCGTCCAGGGCGACCACCGAGTAACCGGCGTCGACCAGCGCAGTGATGAGGCTGGCAAACTGCGTCGGCCGACCTTCCCAGCCGTGCATCAGCAAAACCGCCGGGCCTTGGCCCCAGCGCAACGCCGACAGGCCGAAGCGCAAAGTGATCCGCTCGGACTTCGCCAGCAATGGCAGCTCCCAGTCACGCGGCGGTAAGTCCCTTGGCGTCATGAACGCCAATCGCATTTTTCTTGCCACCAGTTTCGGTGCAAACAAGCCCAAGGTGCCATTCACGCCACGAACCCACTTCAACGTGCTCATCGCATTCTCCCCAGGCCGCAGCCTTCAGGTCACAGCACCGCAGATTTGGCGGCGCGCAGTAATCGATCGGACAACTCTCCTGGTCCCAGCGCCCGCGCCAGAGCCAGACCACCCACCATCAACGCCATGTCAGCCAGGGCTTTGTCGGTGTCTTCCGGGCTGGCCGCCAACTGCGCGACCATCATTTCCACATGTTCATTCAGTGCGATGCGAAACGCTTCCGGCAGTCGCCCCAGTTCACCGACCGACGCCGGGATCGGGCACGCCGATTCAGACGAGTCACGGTGTTTGCGCGACAGGTAAAACGCTGCCACCAATGCGCGACGCTCCTCGCCGGTCAGCTCGGCATCCATATCGGCAATCAGGCCACGACGGTGGCCGAGCAATTGCTTGAACGCCTCCAGCATCATCGCGTCCTTGCTTTCGAAGTGCGCGTAGAAGCCGCCGACCGTCAGGCCCGCTGCGCCCATCACTTCGCCCACGCTCGGTTCGGCCGGGCCGCGCTGAATCAGCGCTGCGCTAGCGGCCTTGAGAATGCGTTCGCGGGTTTGAGCTTTTTTATCGTTCATCGTTGCCTCCGAATATTACGACTAGAATATTATTCTCATAATAATTTTCTGCAAGTCGTGGATGTGACCGCTGGTCTGAAGAACAGTTTGAAAGAATGGGGGGAGATTTGGCCGAACGCCAGACAAACAAAAGGGCCATTCAATAATTGAATGACCCTTATAAAATCCCGCAAAGCGGGTAATCGTGGCGTC
Source organism: Pseudomonas azerbaijanoccidentalis (assembly GCF_019145495.1). Lineage (GTDB taxonomy): Bacteria > Pseudomonadota > Gammaproteobacteria > Pseudomonadales > Pseudomonadaceae > Aquipseudomonas > Aquipseudomonas azerbaijanoccidentalis. Next base: position 75,624 of record NZ_JAHSTU010000008.1, read on the forward strand.
CCCTAGGGGACTCGAACCCCTGTTACCGCCGTGAAAGGGCGGTGTCCTAGGCCACTAGACGAAGGGGACACAAACCTTCTATACAACTGATCAGTGCTGAGAGCTGATCGATTCAAGGCCGGTGTGGCCAAACCTTGAACTGTAAATTGGTGGAGCTAAGCGGGATCGAACCGCTGACCTCCTGCATGCCATGCAGGCGCTCTCCCAGCTGAGCTATAGCCCCGGATTTTTCGCCTCGCGGCGGAGCGACATCTTGCAACATCGCTTCTGTAAAACTGGCGTCCCCTAGGGGACTCGAACCCCTGTTACCGCCGTGAAAGGGCGGTGTCCTAGGCCACTAGACGAAGGGGACGCAAACCCTTCTATACAACTGATCAACGCTGAGTGTTGATCGCTTCAAGGCCGGTGTGGCCAGGCCTTGAAGTGTAAATTGGTGGAGCTAGACGGGATCGAACCGTCGACCTCTTGCATGCCATGCAAGCGCTCTCCCAGCTGAGCTATAGCCCCTCATCGTTGATGTCATCGCTGAGGACGGGGCGAATCTTAAGGGCGTATCGAAAGCCTGTCAAACTTATTTTTAAAAAAAATTAAAATTTTTTGTCGGCATAACAATCACTTACCGCCCTTCCCCCGAAAATCAAGAGGTTTACAACATACGCGCCCTGTAGGAGCTGTCGCAGGCTGCGATCTTTTGACGTTGGTTTTTAGAAACAAGATCAAAAGATCGCAGGCTGCGCCAGCTCCTACAGAAAATCAAAAGCGTTTAGGCGATTGCACCCAACAGCTTTTCCCACTCTTTGTTTTCTTTCTTCGACACGCCACCGAGCAAGTCGATGGCCTGGCGCAGACGGAAACGGGTCAGGTCCGGCCCGAGGATTTCCATCGCATCGAGCACCGAGACCGAGCTGGCCTGGCCGGTGATCGCGGCGAACATCAGTGGCATGGCGTCACGCAGCTTCAGCTCCAGGGATTCCACTACGGCCTGAATGGTCGCGGTGATGCTGTCCTTTTCCCACTGTCGCAGGCTTTCGAGCTTCCACAGGATCAACTGCATCAACTGACGAACCTGATCGCCCGAGAGCTTCTTCGATTCGAACAGCTTGGCATCCGGGTTCACGCCACCGGCGAAGAAGAACCCGGCCAGCGGTGCAACCTGGCTGAAGGTTTCAACTCGGCCCTGTACGTGCGGCGCGATTTTCATCATGTATTCAGAGTTGAGTGCCCACTTCTGTACGCGCGCAGCGAACTCTTCGACTGGCAGGTCACGCAGCCACTGACCGTTGAGCCACGACAGCTTCTCGATGTCGAAAATCGGCCCACCGAGGGACACACGCTTGAGGTCGAAGTTGCCGACCATTTCCTGCAGCGAGAACTTCTCGCGCTCGTCCGGCATCGACCAGCCCATACGGCCCAGGTAGTTGAGCATTGCCTCAGGCATGAAGCCCATGCGCTCATAGAAGGTCACCGAGGTCGGGTTCTTGCGCTTGGACAGCTTGCTCTTATCCGGGTTACGCAGCAGCGGCATGTAGCACAGCTCTGGTTGTTCCCAGCCGAAGTACTCGTAAAGCAGGATCAGTTTCGGTGCCGATGGCAGCCACTCTTCGCCACGCAATACGTGAGTGATGCCCATCAGGTGGTCGTCGACCACGTTGGCCAGGAAGTACGTCGGCAGGCCGTCGGTCTTCATCAGGACTTGCATGTCCATGCGGTCCCACGGGATTTCAACGTCGCCACGCAGCATGTCCGGCACCACGCAGACGCCTTCGCTCGGCACCTTCATACGGATTACGTGCGGTTCGCCAGCGGCGAGGCGGCGGGCCACTTCTTCCTTGGACAGCAACAGCGCACGGCCGTCGTAACGCGGAGTTTCGCCGCGAGCCATTTGCTCGGCGCGCATCTGGTCGAGCTCTTCGGCGGTGCAGAAGCACGGGAAGGCATGGCCCAGGTCGACCAGTTGCTGGCAGTACTTCTGATAGATGTCGCCGCGCTCGCTTTGGCGGTACGGGCCGTGCGGGCCGCCAACGTCCGGGCCTTCGCTCCAGTCGATACCCAACCAGCGCAGAGCGTCGAAAATCTGCTGTTCGGACTCGCGGGTCGAACGCAGTTGGTCGGTGTCTTCGATCCGCAGGATGAACTCACCGCCATGCTGCTTGGCAAAGCAGTAGTTGAACAAGGCGATGTAGGCGGTACCTACGTGGGGGTCCCCGGTAGGCGATGGCGCGATGCGAGTGCGGACGGTGGTCATGGCATGTCTCGAAAGAATAAAAAGCGAAGAACAAATAAGGGGCGAATGGTAACAGGCGGACCCAGTCCGGCTCCAGTGAACAGGGCATTTAAGCCAACTTTGCGTCTACAACGCCCGTATGGCGCGGTGAATGGCCGAATATCAGCCGATGGCATTTACCGTTTATCGGCTGTATGCCAGATTCGCCTGCTGATAACTTTCCTTACATATTCTCGACTACAGTTTGCCCCATGCCTGCCCAACTCAAGCGTCGCCTGTCCATATTCCTGCTGCTCGTCCTGCTGATTGCCGGGGGCTTCTTTGCCCATTGGTTCTTTAAAGGACGGTTTTATGAAAGCACCGACAACGCGTACGTGCAGGGCGAGATCACTCGCGTGTCGAGTCAATTGGGCGCGCGTATCGATCAGGTGCTGGTGCAGGACAACCAGCATGTCGAGAAAGGCCAGTTGCTGATCCGGCTCGAAGGTGATGACTTCCGCCTGGCTGTCGACCGCGCTAACGCCGCCCTCGCCACCCGCGAGGCCGAACGCCTGCAAGCCCAGAGCAAGCTGACCCAACAAGCCAGCCTGATTGCCGCCAGTGACGCGCAAGTCGCCTCCAGCCAGGCCAGCCTCGGTCGCTCCCAGATCGACCTGAACCGCGCCGAAACCCTGCGCAAGCCTGGCTATGTCTCGGAAGAACGGGTGACCACCCTCTCCGCCGACAACCACATCGCCCGCTCGCAACTGACCAAAGCCCAGGCGGATGCTCAGGGGCAGCGCCAGCAAGTCAATGCATTGACCGCTGAAATCAAACGACTTGACGCGCAGATAGCCAATGCCAAGGCTGATCTGGCCCAGGCCGAACTGAATCTGACCCGCAGTGATATCCATGCGCCAATCAGCGGTCTGATCGGCCAGCGTGCCGCGCGCAATGGCCAATATGTGCAGGCCGGCGCTTACCTGCTGTCGATTGTGCCCGATGAAGACATCTGGATTCAGGCCAACTTCAAGGAAACCCAGATCGGCCACATGCAGCCCGGCCAGAAAGCCGAACTGACCTTCGACGCCTATGGCGACACGCCGATCGAAGCACGGGTCGACAGCCTGTTCGCCGCCTCGGGCGCGCAGTTCAGCCTGTTGCCGCCGGACAACGCCACCGGCAACTTCACCAAAGTCGTGCAACGGATTCCGGTCAAACTGACCTTCGCCGCCGACAACCCGCTGCGCGGCAAGATCCGCCCGGGCATGTCGGTCACTGCCAAGGTAAACATCAAGGACGCCCCGGAAAACGAACGCGCCAAATTGAGCAGCAAAGACGCCGCTGACGATGGCCGGTGATCAATTGATCCGCCCGGTCGGGGAACCGACGCGGCGGGACTGGATTGCGGTGATGAGTGTGATGCTCGGCGCCTTTATGGCGGTGCTGGATATCCAGATCACCAACTCGTCGCTCAAGGATATTCAGGGCGCGCTGTCGGCAACGCTGGAAGAAGGTTCATGGATTTCCACCTCGTACCTGGTGGCGGAAATCATCATGATCCCGCTGACCGCGTGGCTGGTTCAGTTGCTGTCGGCGCGACGGCTGGCGGTGTGGGTGTCCCTTGGCTTCCTGGTCGCGTCCTTGCTGTGCTCCATGGCCTGGAGCCTGGAAAGCATGATCGTCTTTCGCGCCTTGCAGGGCTTTACCGGCGGCGCGCTGATTCCGCTGGCATTCACCCTCACGCTGATCAAACTCCCGGAACATCACCGCGCCAAAGGCATGGCGATGTTCGCCATGACGGCCACCTTCGCGCCCTCCATCGGCCCGACTTTGGGCGGCTGGCTGACTGAGAACTGGGGCTGGGAATACATCTTCTACATCAACATTCCACCCGGCCTGATCATGATTGCCGGCCTGATGTACGGCCTGGAGAAGAAAGAAGCGCACTGGGAATTGCTGAAAAGCACCGACTACGCCGGCATCGTCACCCTTGGCGTCGGCCTCGGTTGCTTGCAGGTGTTTCTGGAGGAAGGCCATCGCAAGGACTGGCTGGAATCGAGCCTGATCGTGACGCTCGGCAGCATTGCGCTGATCAGCCTGATCACCTTCGTGATCGTGCAATTTTCCAAGCCCAATCCGCTGATCAACCTCGGCATCCTCGGTAATCGCAACTTCGGTCTATCGAGCATTTCCAGTATCGGCATGGGGGTCGGCTTGTATGGTTCTATCTATCTGCTGCCGCTGTACCTGGCGCAGATCCAGAACTACAACGCCCTGCAGATCGGTGAGGTGATCATGTGGATGGGCGTGCCGCAGCTGTTTCTGATTCCGCTGGTGCCGAAACTGATGAAGTACGTGTCGCCGAAATGGCTGTGCACGCTGGGCTTTGGATTGTTCGGGCTGGCGAGTTTTTCTTCGGGTGTGTTGAACCCGGATTTTGCCGGGCCGCAGTTCAATCAGATCCAGATCATCCGCGCGCTGGGCCAGCCGCTGATCATGGTCACCATTTCGTTGATCGCCACGGCGTACATCCTGCCGCAGGACGCGGGTTCGGCGTCGAGCCTGTTCAACATCCTGCGCAACCTCGGCGGCGCCATCGGCATCGCCCTCCTCGCCACGCTGCTGGACGCGCGAACCAAGACCTATTTTGATTACTTGCGCGAATCCATCGTGCCGAGCAACCCGCAGGTGGCCGAGCGCCTTGCATCACTGACGGATCGGTTGGGCAACGAAAACGCGGCACTGGGCAAGCTCAGTGAGATCGCGCATCAGCAGGCGTCGATCATGGCTTACAACGATGCGTTTCACTTTGTCGGGATTGCGCTGGGGATCAGCATGCTGGCGGTGTTGTTGACCAAGAAACTGCCGGAGGGGCTCAAGGCCGGGGAAGCACATTAACCCCCTGTAGGAGCTGCCGAAGGCTGCGATCTTTTGAATTTGATTTTTAAAAAACAAGATCAAAAGATCGCAGCCTTCGGCAGCTCCTACAGGGGATTCGTTCGCGGTCAGACTGTGATTAATCGCTCGCGCAACTTGCCAATTTCATCGCGCATTTGCGCCGCCGCTTCAAACTCGAGATCACGCGCCAACGCGTACATCTTCTCTTCCAGAGCCTTGATGCGTTTGGCGATCTCGCCCGGTGAGCGCAGTTCCGCTTCGTACTTGGCGTTTTCCTCGGCGGCCTTGGCCATGCCCTTGCGCTTCTTGCTGCGCGAGCCCGGCACGGTGGCGCCTTCCATGATGTCGGCAACGTCCTTGAACACACCTTTCGGGGTGATGCCGTTGGCCAGGTTGAAGGCAATCTGCTTGTCGCGCCGACGCTCGGTCTCGCCGATCGCCCGTTCCATGGAGCCGGTGATGCGGTCGGCATACAGAATCGCCCGGCCATTGAGGTTACGCGCCGCCCGTCCAATGGTCTGGATCAGCGAACGCTCGGAACGCAGGAAGCCCTCCTTGTCGGCATCTAGGATCGCCACCAGCGACACTTCCGGCATGTCCAGGCCTTCACGCAGCAGGTTGATCCCCACCAGCACATCGAAGGTGCCCAGGCGCAGATCGCGGATGATTTCCACCCGTTCCACGGTGTCGATGTCCGAGTGCAGGTAACGCACGCGGACGCCGTGGTCGGCCAGGTAATCGGTCAAATCCTCGGCCATGCGCTTGGTCAGCGTGGTGACCAGCACCCGCTCTTCCAGAGCAACGCGCTTGGTGATTTCCGACAGCAAGTCGTCGACCTGGGTCAGTGCCGGACGGATCTCGATTTGCGGGTCCACCAGCCCGGTCGGGCGCACCACCATGTCAATGACGCGCCCGGCGTGCTCGGCTTCGTAGTTGCCCGGCGTCGCCGAGACGAAAATCGTCTGCGGGCTGATGCTTTCCCATTCATCGAAACGCATCGGCCGGTTGTCCAGCGCCGATGGCAGACGGAAGCCGTACTCGACCAGCGTCTCTTTACGCGAACGGTCGCCTTTATACATCGCGCCCACCTGCGGCACGCTGACGTGGGATTCGTCGATCACCAACAAGGCATCCGCCGGCAGGTAATCGTAAAGGGTCGGCGGCGGTGCGCCGGCTTCGCGACCGGACAGGTAGCGTGAGTAGTTTTCGATGCCGTTGCAGTAGCCCAGTTCGAGGATCATCTCCAGATCGAACCGCGTGCGCTGCTCCAGTCGCTGGGCTTCTACCAGTTTGTTGTTAGAGCGCAGGTATTCCAGACGCTCCTTCAATTCCTCCTTGATCCCTTCCACGGCACCCATCAGGGTTTCCCGGGGCGTCACGTAGTGGCTCTTCGGGTAGAAAGTGAAGCGCGGCAATTTGCGGATGACTTCGCCGGTGAGCGGATCGAACGCCGACAGGCTTTCCACCTCGTCGTCGAACAATTCGATGCGGATTGCTTCGAAATCGGATTCCGCCGGGTGGATATCAATCACGTCGCCGCGCACCCGGAAGGTCGCACGGGCAAAATCCATGTCGTTGCGGGTGTATTGCAGGTCGGCCAAGCGTCGCAGCAACTCGCGTTGATCGAGCCGGTCGCCGCGATCCACGTGCAAAACCATTTTCAGGTAGGTTTCCGGGCTGCCCAGACCGTAGATGCACGACACGGTGGTGACGATGATCGCGTCTTTGCGCTCCAGCAGCGCTTTGGTCGCCGACAGTCGCATCTGCTCGATGTGGTCGTTGATCGAGGCATCCTTCTCAATAAAGGTGTCCGAAGACGGCACATAGGCTTCGGGCTGGTAGTAGTCGTAATAGGAAACGAAATACTCCACGGCGTTGTTCGGGAAGAACGCCTTGAACTCGCCGTACAGCTGCGCCGCCAGGGTCTTGTTCGGCGCCAGCACCAGCGTCGGGCGTTGCACCTGGGCGATCACGTTGGCGATGCTGAAGGTCTTGCCCGAGCCGGTTACACCGAGCAACGTCTGGTGCGCCAACCCGGCTTCTATGCCCTCGACCATCAGACGGATGGCTTCCGGTTGATCGCCGGCGGGCTCAAAGCGGGTGACTAGCTGAAATTCAGACATGTAAAACCTCTGGGATCACTCTTGCCGGCAAAACCGGCATGAACGAGAAAGACCGCAAACGACCGATGTCGCCCGAGGAAAAAACTGGATTGCACTCAATGTGGAGCCGATTGCCATCGCTTTCAAGGCAAACGTCCTACAACGCATAAAGCCTTTGACGACATCAATCGACTAACGGTCGAAAAATAATCGGAAAAACTTACCGTAAAAGCCGATTCGTCTGTCGCCATGTGTCGCAGATGGCCTCTATACTAGCTCCCCGTTTGTGCACCGCTCTAGTGCATTCGGCTGGAGCGCGACACGTCCCTCCATTCTCCATTCAGAGCCGCCGCAAAAATGAGCCTGTTCTCCGCTGTCGAAATGGCACCACGCGATCCAATCCTGGGCCTCAACGAAGCATTCAACGCCGATACCCGTACCAATAAGGTCAATCTGGGGGTCGGTGTTTATTGCAACGAGGAGGGGCGAATTCCACTCCTGCGCGCCGTTGTCGAAGCCGAAACCATTCGCGTCGCTCAACACGCTTCCCGTGGCTACCTGCCAATCGATGGCATCGCTGCCTACGATCAGGCCGTGCAAAAACTGCTGTTCGGCAATGATTCGCCGCTGATCGCTTCCGGTCGCGTCCTCACCACCCAGGCTGTTGGTGGTACCGGCGCACTGAAAATCGGTGCCGACTTCCTCAAGCAATTGCTGCCGAACGCCGTCGTGGCGATCAGCGATCCGAGCTGGGAAAACCACCGCGCACTGTTCGAAACCGCTGGTTTCCCGGTGCAGAACTACCGCTACTACGACGCCGCGACCCACGACGTAAACCGTGCTGGCTTGCTGGAAGACCTGAACGCCCTGCCAAACGGCTCGATCGTTGTGCTGCACGCGTGCTGCCACAACCCGACTGGTGTGGATCTGAGCCCGGCGGACTGGAACAACGTCCTGGAAGTGGTCAAAGCCAAAGGCCATGTGCCGTTCCTCGACATGGCCTATCAAGGTTTCGGCGACGGCATCGACGAAGACGCCGCTGCTGTGCGCCTGTTCGCTGAATCGGGCCTGACCTTCTTCGTGTCCAGCTCGTTCTCCAAGTCGTTCTCGCTGTACGGCGAGCGTGTGGGTGCCCTGTCGATCGTCAGCGAATCGAAAGAAGAAAGCGCACGCGTGCTGTCGCAAGTCAAACGCGTGATCCGCACCAACTACTCCAACCCGCCGACCCACGGTGCAAGCATCGTCGCCGCTGTGCTGAACAGCCCGGAACTGCGCGCCCAGTGGGAAGCCGAACTGGCCGAAATGCGCCTGCGCATTCGCGGCATGCGCACCCAGATGGTCGAGACCCTGGCGAAAAACGCTCCGCAGCGTGATTTCAGCTTCGTCGGCCGTCAGCGTGGTATGTTCTCTTACTCCGGCCTGAGCGTTGAGCAGGTTCACCGTCTGCGCAACGAATTCGGCATTTACGCGCTGGACACCGGTCGTATCTGCGTGGCTGCGCTGAACCAGAGCAACATCAAGGCCGTTACGGATGCGATTGTTCAGGTGATCTGAAGCGCTCCGTGATACGAAAAACGGGAAGCCATTGGGCTTCCCGTTTTTTATTTGTCACAGATAAATCTCAAAGCCGAAGCTCAGCCCTCTAAACTGCACACAAATCAAAATGTGGGAGCGAGCCTGCTCGCGATAGCAATCTATCAGCCACCGTTTGTGGTGAATGTGCGGCAGCCATCGCGAGCAGGCCCGCTCCTACAGGTATTGTGTAGCCCCTGGAATTCCACGAGAACCCACATGAAAAACGACAACCTTCGCGCTGATCGCGATGACCTGGATGAGCTGGATCGCTTCGTCCCCCGCGTCCCGGCCAAACGTGGCAACAACCTGGTGATGCAAGTCGCTGCTGGTGTGTTCCTCGGCGGCCTGGCCCTGTGGCTGGTGCAACTGGGCGCCACGGCGCTCTATGCCAAACTGATGATGGGCACGATCACCTTCGGCGGTTAAGCCAACTCGGTCGCACGTTGGCTGGCGGCGTCGTCATAGGCGACGTAGAGCGATTCAGCCACCTGGCTCTTGATCGCCTTGGTGCTTTCCAGGCCCAGGACAAACCCTTCGGCCTTGCCACCGGCGCGATTCAACTCATCAGCGCTGCTGGCCTGGGTGATCGCGTCGAAGAGTTTTTCGGCGTGGGGGCCGACACCTTTGGGCAGGCTGATCTGTGCGATGCTCATGCGAGCACCTCTGTGTTTTCGGACGTTTTGCGGGTCAAGCGAGACATGGCGCGTACCTTTTCGGCGAATGGCCGGTAGCGCGTGTAACCACTTCCGGGCAGCCATGGTAGACCTCGCCGGCGATTCTGGTAACCGCCAATCAACGATAAACCACCGTCCGTCCCGAGGAATCTGCAGAGTTGCCATCAGGTGCTTGACTTCTCTTTTTGAATCAGTAACATAGGCGCCATTCCGCGATAGCTCAGTTGGTAGAGCAAGTGACTGTTAATCACTGGGTCCCTGGTTCGAGTCCAGGTCGTGGAGCCAGACACGGTTCGGAGATCAAAATCTCCGGCCAAAAAAAAACCCGCCTTATGGCGGGTTTTTTTGTGCTCGCGATTCCGGCTCATGCCTGAGACTTCATCGTCTGCCTGGGCAACTCTCCAAACCGCTGCCGATAGTAATTGGCAAATCGCCCCACGTGCCCAAACCCGAATTCCAGCGCCACCTCCGTCACACTCGCTTGCGGTCGCGCCAGCAAGTATTCCCGCGCGGCCTCAAGCCGTAATCCGCGCAAACGGTCCATCGGGCTTTGCCCGTATTCGCGCTGGCATAAGGTGTTCAGACTGCGAATGCTCACCCCGGCGGCAACCGCCAGTTCAGCCAGGCTGATGCCCTGCGCAAGGTGTTCGCGCATGCAGCTGTCGATTTTTTGCAACTGGCGGGTGGGCTGACGCGGCGAAGGCGAGTCTTGCTGCGCAACGCCACAATGGCTGAGCAGAAACAGCGGCAGGCTTTGCTCCAGATGCTGTAGCCAGCGCGAAGGCGTTGCGCTCGCCTCGCCCTCGGGCAAGTGCTCCAGCAACTCGCTGACCAGACGAAACCAGCGCATCGCCAGTGGCCGTTGCAGGCGGCTGACCGGCGCCAAGGTGAAGCCTGACGGCAAGTCATCGGCCAACGCTTGCTGGCTCGCCTCGATCAGTGCCCGTGGCAGCTTGAGGATCAGTTGCTCGCACCCCTCCTCCCACACCACTCGCGCGTGTTCACGCGGGGACAGGATCGCCACTTCTCCGGGGCTGACGCCATAGCCCATGCCATCGGACTCAAGGGTGGCATTGCCGCGCAACGGCATCTGCACCAGCACGAAATCCTCGAAAGGCTGCGGGCGGATTTCTACTTGGCCACCGTAGCGCAGCGCATACAGTTCGCAGCTGGCCACCTGGCCGCGATAGAACGCCGTGTCGACGCCGCCCCGAGGCCAATCCAACTCATGCTCCACCAGCGCTTGTCCCATCAAGCGCTGGGTTTCCTGCGCCGAGCGGCTGGTGAAAACCGGCTCGCGGCACATCAACGACAAATTCAGGCCCACACTGTTAGCGGTGGCGGCTTGCAAGGTCGTCATCTCAAAGCGACCGATTGCGACGGGCTTCGCTGCGTTGCAGAGTGGCGCTGGGCGTTTCGTTGAACAGCTTGCGGTACTCGCTGGCAAACCGGCCCAAGTGCGAGAAGCCCCAGCACATCGCGATCACCGAGATGTTGCGCACCGATGCGTCTTCGAGGATTTCCTGGCGCACCGCGCCGAGGCGATACTTTTTCAGGTAAGCCATGGGCGAGACGCCGAAGTACTTGCGAAAACCTTCGAACAATTTGAAGCGGGACACCCCGGCTGCCGCCTCGATGTCTTCCAGATGCATGTCTTCGCGAGCGTTGCTTTCGATGAAGTCCTTGGCGCGCACCAGGTAGTACGGCAACTTGGCGCCCAGTTGGTCACGCAACTCGGCACTGTAATTGTTGGGCTGGGAAAGGATCAGGCCCTTGATCAACGCGCTTTCGATATCGCGGGTGAAGAACACCTGATTGAACAGATCCTGGCCGCGCTCCAGCTCATCGATGTAATAACGGGCCAGCCGCCACCAGGAGGCCGAGGCACCGTTGACCGCGTCCATCACTGGCTCGAACTTCACCGGCATTTCCAACGGGCGCTGGAGCATGCCTTCCAGGGTTTGGCGCATGGCCATGCGGGTGATCACCACGGAAATCTTGTGGCAGTCACCGGCCATGGTCAGTGCCTGGGTCTCGTGCGGGGTCACGATCAGGCCCTGGTCCTGGCTGGAGTGCAACCGGCGACCGTCCTTGAGCAATTCCTGTTCGCCGCGAATCGGCAAGCTCAGGCTGTAGCAATTGAGGTGTTCGGCATCCTCGACGCCAATGGTCACGTCGGTGCCGTATTCCATCCGGCCCAAGGTCGTGGACATGGACTTGAACACATTGGCCTTGTGGTGAAACTGAATCCGGTTTGGCTGGCTGGTCTGCAGTTCGTGTGGCCCACAAATACCGGCCATCCAGGCACGGGCACCAGCCAGGTCGTAGCGATCTATGCGGATATCTCGAAACTGGGCAACGTTTGGTTCGGTCATCTCAGTACACCCACGGCAATGGACATCGACACGCTCTTCGGCGCGTATTCTCATTACGTTTGCAAGGGCTATGCCCAGCCGCTGCGAACAGGCGATATCCGCATTTTTTGGCTAGTAATCGGAAACTATCTGGATATCGAACGCGCTGTGCGGCGTTGGCGCGCACAGCAACGGTGCCGGCAAGGGTCAACGCCCTGGGTAATGCGCTACCCAAGGCGTCACTTCAGCGCACAACCGCGTTCGATTTGGGGGCAGGACGTTACCAAAATTTCCAGGTGTAAGTGGTGATCAGGCGGTTCTCCACCCAGTCATTGCCGTGGCTGAATTTGGCGACGACATTGCCCGCCTCCACGCCCACGCCTTTGAGCGGCCCGCTTTGCACCACATATGACAACACCAGATTGCGCTCCTGTTCCGCTGCCTGGCTGAGGTTGTCGCCACGGTCCACCGACGTGCCCTTGAAGTAGCGGGTCATGAAGTTCAGACCCGGCACGCCGAGGGCGGCAAAGTCGCAGTCATAACGCAGTTGCCAGGATTTTTCGTTGGGTTTGATGAACCCCACCCGCGACCAGTTCACCAGAAACGGCTGCGGGACATAACCGCCCAGAGTCGGGAAGTTGCTATCGCCGAGCATGCGCTGGTAGCCCACGCCGAAGCGGTGCCCGCCCTTTTTCAGCGAGGTCATGGCGCCGTAGGAACGGTTGTCGATGTCGCCGTAAAGGGCGTCGCCGTCTTCGCTGTTGTTGAAGTAACGCAGGTCGGTCTTCAGCCCATAACCGTCGCCCAGATCCGCCAGATGAGTGATACCCAGGTAGTGCTGCTGGTAGATATCTTCCAGTTGCGCGTAGAAGTAGGTGCCGGTCAGCGAAGGGGTAAAGGCGTAACTGGCGCCGGCGAGGTTCAGGCCGTCGCTGCCATGGCGCACGCCGGAGCCGGTCTGCAGATACAGTTTTTCGTAGTTGGAGGAGTTACGCGCGCCGATCTCCGTCAGCCGGCCGGCGGTCAATGTCAGGCGGTCGACTTCCTTGGATTCGAGCAACGCACCGCGGTAGGTCGTGACCAGTTGGCGCGAATCGTCGATGATCACCACGGGTAGAAATGGCCGCAGCTCACCGACTTTCAGCTCGGTTTTTGAATAGCGCATTTTCAGCGTCACACCGCCACGGCCGTATTCATCGGCCTGCTCCTGACGGCTCTGGCTGTAAGGGATGATGGTGTCATCGCCGCGCCCGCCACCGCCGTCCAGGCGAAACGCATATTGCGCCTCGGCATCGAGGCCGAACTGCACCGGACCTTCGGTATAGCCGGAGGCGAAACGCAGATCGAAACCCTGGGTCCAACTGCCCACTCGCGAATGGGGCGGGTTGTTTTCTTTGTAATCCCGATCGATGTAAAAGTTGCGCGTACCCAGCGTCAGCTTGCTGTCATTGACCACATCTGCCTGCGCCAACAATGGCGTCAACAAGCCAACTGTTTGAACTCCCCGAACTAACCACGCTTTATGCAACATATTATTTCTTCCCCCTGCCGCTTATTTAGCAGCACATGAATAGAAGGCACTTTTGGTACGGAACCCAAGGCCATGAGCAATGGCAGTTTCCAGCGACCTGCAGCGAGACACTCTGATGGTGCTTCGATTGAAATTAAGCCGTAACAAGTTCGTCAGCGGCTATCCCGTTACTGAACGACAAATAGCCATTTGCTCAGCCTTTGCTCAGCCGACAAGCGCGACAAAAGCCAGTGTTTACGGGGATAAGCCGCCAACGACAGAAGAACGGGGCTTATTTTCCGGATGGGTTTCCACTAATAAGCGGATAGACCCTGCCCGCCACCAAGGCATTAAATGAACCCATGAATTAGCCCATTGGCCGAGGACCGGGAAATGACAACTGCACGAAGTGTCGAACAGTGGAAAAGTTATATCGAAAGTTGCCTGGACTTCCGTCCGCAAGACGGTGTTTATCGTATTGCCCGCGATATGTTTACCGACCCGGAATTGTTCGATCTGGAAATGGAACTGATTTTCGAGAAGAACTGGATCTACGCCTGCCACGAAAGCGAGATCGCCAATAATCACGACTTCATGACAATGCGCGCCGGGCGCCAGCCGCTGATCATCACCCGCGACGGTGAAGGTCGTCTCAACGCGCTGATCAACGCCTGCCAACACCGCGGCACCACCCTCACCCGCGTTGGCAAGGGTAACCAGTCAACCTTCACCTGCCCCTTCCATGCCTGGTGCTACAAAAGCGACGGTCGACTGGTGAAGGTCAAGGCGCCGGGCGAATACTCCGAAGGCTTCGACAAGGCCACCCGCGGCCTAAAAAAGGCCCGCATCGAAAGCTACAACGGCTTTGTGTTCGTCAGCCTCAACGTGGAGGGCACCGACACCCTGGAAGACTTCCTCGGTGACGCCAAAGTGTTCTTCGACATGATGGTGGCGCAATCGCCAACCGGTCAGCTCGAAGTGCTGCCGGGCAAATCGACTTACACCTACGACGGCAACTGGAAACTGCAGAACGAGAACGGCCTGGACGGTTATCACGTCAGCACCGTCCACTACAACTACGTGGCCACCGTGCAGCATCGTCAGCAGGTCAACGCCGAAAAAGGCCTGAGCGCCGGCGACACCCTGGACTACAGCAAGCTGGGTGCCGGTGACAAGGAAACCGACGACGGCTGGTTCGCCTTCCACAATGGCCACAGCGTGCTGTTCAGCGACATGCCCAACCCGGCCGTGCGCCCGGGTTACGCCAGCATCATGCCGCGCCTGGTCAAGGAACACGGCCAAGGCAAGGCCGAGTGGATGATGCATCGCCTGCGCAACTTGAACGTCTACCCGAGCATGTTCTTTCTCGACCAGATCAGCTCGCAACTGCGGATCATCCGCCCGCTGGCCTGGAACAAAACCGAGATCAACAGCTTCTGCCTGGGTGTGGTCGGCGAGTCGGATGCCGATCGGGAAAACCGCATTCGCCAGTTCGAAGACTTCTTCAACGTGTCCGGCATGGGCACGCCCGATGACCTGGTGGAATTTCGTGAAGCCCAGCGCGGTTTCCAGGCCCGACTGGAACGCTGGAGCGACATTTCCCGCGGCGAAGGCAAGTGGGTCAAAGGCGCCACCCGCAACAGCGAAGCCATTGGCATCGCGCCGGCGCTGACCGGCACCGAGTTCACCCATGAAGGCCTGTACGTCAACCAGCACGCCAACTGGCAGCGCTTTTTGCTCGAAGGCCTGGCGCGCAAGGCGGCCGAACAACAACCGTTGAAACTGCGTGAGGTGTGAACATGAATTCGCAACTGCAATACCGCGTCGAGCAATTTCTCTACCGCAACGCCGAGGCCTGCGATACCCAGGATTGGGACGCTTACCTGGCCATGTTCAGCGACGACAGCGAGTTCCACCTGCCGCAATGGGATTCGGAGCACGTCTACACCACCGACCCGAAAAAAGGCATGTCGCTGATCTATTACCCCAACCGGGGTGGCCTGGAAGACCGGGTGTTCCGCATTCGCACCGGCAAGGCGGCGTCGACCATACCGATGCCGCGCACCCTGCACCTGATCAGCAACGTGCGCATCGCGCCGCTGCAGGACGATGAGCTGGAGGTGCGCGTCAACTGGAGCACCCTGTATTACCGCATGCAAACCGCCGAACAATTCTTCGGCCGCGCCACTTACCGCCTGCGCCCCGACGGAGAGAGCTGGAAGATCGCCCGCAAACACGTGGTGCTGCTCAACGACACGATCAATTCCGTACTCGATTTCTACCACCTCTGAACCCTGCGGATTAACGCCCATGACGTACAAGGTCGCCTTCAGTTTCGCCGACGGCAAAACACTCTTCTGCAACGTGCAGAACAATGAAATCCTGCTCGACGCGGCCCTGCGCAGCGGGATCAAGATTCCGTTGGATTGCCGCGAAGGGGTTTGCGCGACCTGCCAGGGCCGCTGTGAATCCGGGCAATACACCCAAGACTATGTGGACGAGGAAGCGCTGTCGGCCAGCGACCTGGCTGAACGCAAGGTGCTGAGCTGCCAGACACGCGTGCAGTCGGATGCCGCGTTCTACTTCGACTTCGACTCGAGCCTCTGCGGCAGCAGCGGCCCGAGCAGCCTGCAAGGCACCGTTAGCGAGGTGCGACAGGTCTCCCCGACCACCGCCATCGTGCACGTGGAAGTCGGCGCGGCGGGCGCGGCGCTGGACTATCTGCCTGGCCAGTACGCACGCCTGCAAGTGCCAGGCACCGAGCATCGACGCTCGTATTCGTTTGCTTGCGCGCCGGGCAGCAGCAACCTGCAGTTTCTCATTCGCCTGCTGCCCAGCGGCGTGATGACCGACTACGTGCGCGATCGCTGCCAGGTCGGTGATGTGATTCACATGGAGGCTCCACTGGGTGCCTTTTACTTGCGGCATATCGACCGCCCGCTGGTGATGGTGGCCGGCGGCACCGGGCTGTCGGCATTCCTCGGCATGCTCGAGCAGATCGCCGAGCAACAAGGCTGCGGTCACCCGGTACACCTCTACTACGGCGTGCGCGAGGCCGCGGACCTGTGTGAAATCTCACGCATCGAGGCCTATGCCGCCAGGATCCCGGGCTTCCGTTTTACGCCCGTGGTCAGTAATCCCAACCCCGACTGGCCGGGCAAGACCGGCTACATCGCCGAACACCTGGAGTTGGCCGAGCTGCGTGACCAGCCATTCGACCTGTACCTGTGCGGCCCGCCGCCAATGGTCGAGTCGATCAAGGACTGGCGCCAGCAGCAAGGCCTGGATCAAAGCCGCCTTTACCTGGAGAAGTTCACCGAGAGCAACAGCTGACACAGCGCCCCCATAACAACAATCAATCGGCCCGACCGAACACTGAATCACTGCCCTCATCGACATCTACCGTGCGTTGGCACGACCTACTTCATAGGCCGCCTCATGAAAAACCTGGTATTGCGTGCATGTCTGGCAACCTCCCTCTGCGCAGCGACGGCTGCCCAGGCCGTGGAGCCTGTCCGAATCGGCTTCATCACCACCCTCTCCACCCCCGCCGGCTATCTGGGCGAAGACTCGCGAGACGGCTTCCAGCTGGCGATCGATCAGGAAGGCGGCAAGCTCGGCGGCGTGCCGGTGCAACTCATCGTGGAAGATGATGGCCTGCAACCGGCCAAGGCCAAGCAGATCGCCGACCGCATGAGCCTGGACGGTATCTCGCTGTACACCGGGGTGATTTTTTCCAACGTGCTGGCGGCCGTGATCAACACCGCCACCAAGGACGGTTTCTACGTCAGCAACAACACCGCGCCGTCGACCCTTGCCGGTGAAAAGTGCATGGCCAACTACTTCGTCGGCTCCTACCAGAACGACACCCCGCACGAAATGGCCGGTGTCGCCGCCAATGAACTGGGCTACAAGAAGATGGTGATCCTGGCGCCCAACTATCAGGGCGGCCGTGATGCACTGGCCGGTTTCAAACGCACCTTCAAGGGCGAAGTGACCGAGATCTACACCAAGCTCAACCAGCTGGATTTCTCGGTGGAACTGGCTCGCGTTCGTTCACTGACGCCGGATGCGATTTTCCAGTTTCACCCGGGTGGCGGCGGTATCAACTTCGCCAAGCAATACGGCGGCTCGGGCCTGTCGGCGCAAATTCCGATGGTGGTGCCGGTGTTCTCCATGGATGAACGCATGCTCGCCGCCACTGGCGACGTGGCCAAGGGCACCAACATCGTCACCCTGTGGAACCCGCAATCGGACAACCCGGCCAACCAGGCCTTCGTCAAGGCGTTCACCGAGAAATACAAGCGCGTCCCGACGGTGTATGCCGCCCAGACTTACGACACGGCCCGGCTGATCGGCGCTGCCCTGAAAACCTCCCAGGGCAATCTCAAAGACCAGCCGGCCTTCCGTTCGGCGATGAAGAACGTCAAGTTCGACTCCATTCGCGGTGACTTCAGCTTCGCCCAGAACCAGCACCCGGTGATCGATTGGTACCTGCTGCAAGTGCAGGCCGGCGCCGACGGCAAGCTGATCGAAGTACCGATCAAGACCCTGGCGACCCGCCATGTCGACAGCTACGCCGCTCAATGCGCGATCTGACCGGCACCTGACTCCCGTCCTCGCCCTGCAGCACAACTGCGGGGCGTTTTCCTGAGGAACGCAGCAATGTTATTGCTCGAACAGATTCTCAACGGCCTGCAATACAGCGCCTTGCTGTTTCTGCTGGCCTCAGGCCTGACCCTGATTTTCGGCATCATGGGCGTGATCAACCTGGCCCACGGCGCCTTTTACATGGTCGGCGCTTTCTGCGCCGCCTACACCGCCATGGCCACCGGTTCGTTCTGGCTCGGCGGCCTGGCCGCATTGATAGGCTCGGCCTGTTACGGCGCGCTGATCGAAACCTCGATCATGCGCCGCCTCTACAATCGCGACCACCTGGATCAGGTGCTGGCGACGTTGGCCGTGGTGTTTTTCAGCAACGAACTGCTGACCCTGATCTTCGGCCGCAGCCCACCGGCGATGCCCACGCCCGAGTGGTATTCCAGTTTTGTCGAAGTGCTGCCCGGATTGATGTACCCGGTCAGCCGGTTGCTGTTCATCGCCGCCGGACTGATCGTGGCGGTCGGCATGTGGCTGCTGATCAACCACACGCGCTTGGGCATGCTGATTCGCGCCGGTGCCGACGACCACGAAATGGTCGGCGCGCTGGGCGTCAACATCGCCCGGTTGTACACCCTGGTGTTCGTATTCGGCTGCGTGCTGTGCGGCTTGGCCGGTTTCATGGCGGCACCGCTGCTGTCGGTGGAAATCGGCATGGGCGAGAAGATCCTGATCACCACCTTCGTGGTCATCGTCGTCGGCGGTGTCGGCTCGGTGCGCGGTGCGTTGGTGGGGGCTTTGCTGATCGGCATGGTGGACAGTTTGGGCCGTGCCTACATTCCGCCGCTGCTGGACCAACTGTTGCCCAGCGAAACCAGCGGCACCCTCAGCGCCGGACTGATTTCCGCCAGCGCCTATATCGTCATGGCCCTGGTGCTGCTGGTGCGCCCGCGCGGCCTGCTGCCGGCCCGCGCCTGAGGAGAACGCTATGTCACCACGCCTCATCATCGACCTTGCGTGCCTGGCGACCTTCGCCTGCATGCCGCTGCTGGCCCACTGGTTGCACGAACCTTATCTGGTCAGCTTCTTCACCCGCCTTGCCATCTACGGCATGGCCGCCATCAGTCTGGACTTGCTGATCGGCTACGGCGCCATGGTCAGCTTCGGCCATGCCGCGTTCTTCGGCCTGGGCGGTTACATCGTTGGCGTCATTGCCTTTCACACGTCCCAAGGCCTGCCGCTGTGGGGCTGGGAAGGCAGCAACAGCGCGCTGGTGGTTTGGCCGTTGGCCCTGCTGGTGTGCGCGCTGTTCTCGCTGCTGGTGGGTTATCTGTCGCTGCGCACCAGCGGCGTGCAGTTCATCATGATCACCCTGGCGTTCGGCCAGATGCTGTATTTCGTGCTCGGTTCGCTGTCGCTGTACGGCGGCGACGACGGCATTTTGCTCAACGAGCGCAACACCCTCGGCGCACTGGATCTGGCTGACGCCAACCACTTCTACTACCTGTGCGTGGCCTTGCTGGCCGGTTGGTTGCTGCTGTGTCGGCGACTGGTCAATTCGCGCTTCGGTTTTGTCCTGCGTGGGCTCAAGCAAAGCGAGCGGCGCACCGTCAGCCTCGGTCTCAAACCCTTGCGCTATCGCCTTACGGCGTTTGTGATCGCCGGCACCGGCGGTGGCCTGGCAGGGATTCTGTGGGCCAACTACGCGTTGTTTGTCAGCCCCGACATGGGCGCCTGGCATAAGTCCGGCGAGCTGATGGCGATGGTGATTCTCGGCGGCGTCGGCACCCTGCTCGGCCCCCTGCTGGGCGCGGCCACTTACCTGGGCCTTGAGCAAGTGCTGAGCCAGTGGACCGAGCACTGGATGCTGATCTTCGGCCCCCTGCTGTTGCTGGTGGTGCTGTTCGGCAAGAAAGGCGTTTACGGTTTGCTGCTGAGCCTGTTACAGCGCAAGCCGAAGGTGGTTGCCGTCAAACCCAACGCCGCCGTGGAGGCACGCCCATGAGCGCACAATTGTCGATCCGTGATCTGCACAAAGCCTTCGGTGCCGTGAAAGCCACCAACGGCGCCAGCCTTGAACTGCTCAAAGGAGAACTGCACGCCATCATCGGCCCCAACGGCGCCGGCAAGTCCACTTTGATCGCGCAGATCGCCGGCGAGATTTTCCCTGACCAGGGCCAAATCCATCTCAACGGCCAGGACATCACCCGCGTTCCGGGCTGGCAACGGCCGCGACTGGGGCTGGCACGGGCTTTCCAGGTCAGCCAGCTTTACACCGAGTTCACCCTGCTGGAGAACGTCGCCCTGGCCATTGCCGCCCGCGAGGGCAAGGCATTCGGCATGTGGCGCCCGTTGAGCCGCGACACCCGTCTGCTGGAACCGGCAATGGGTTACTTGCAGCAGGTGGGGCTGGGCCTTCGCGCGCAAGACTCGGTGCAGGCGCTGTCCCACGGCGAACGGCGGCAACTGGAGATCGCCCTGGCCCTGGCGCAGGAAGCTTCGGTGCTGTTGCTCGACGAGCCGATGGCCGGGATGGGCGCCGACGAATCCGCGCGCATGACCGAGCTGCTGCACAACCTCAAGGGCCGCTACGCGATCCTGCTGGTCGAGCACGACATGGATGCGGTATTCGCCCTCGCCGACCGCATCACCGTGCTGGTGTACGGCCAGACGGTGCTGACCGGCAGCGTCGAACAAGTGCGCAACGACCCGCAAGTGCGGGCCGCTTACCTGGGAGAAGAACATGCTTGAAGTTCAGGGTTTAAAAGCGGGTTATGGCTTGAGCCAGGTGTTGTTCGACATGCACCTGAGCATCGAGCAGGGCCAAGTGGTGTCGCTGATCGGCCGCAACGGCATGGGCAAGACCACCACGGTCAAATCGATCATGGGATTGCTCAAGCCCAGTGCCGGCAGCATCCGCATCAACGGCACGGAAATGCGCGGTGCCGCGCCCTATCGCATCGCCAAGGCTGGCTTGGGTCTGGTGCCGGAAGGCCGCCGCGCCTTCGGCACCTTGAGCGTGCGGGAAAATCTGCTGGCCACCGCTACGCGGGGCAAATGGGATCTGGCGCGGGTCTATGAACTGTTCCCCCGCCTGCTGGAGCGTCAGGACCAACTGTCACGCACGCTGTCGGGTGGTGAACAGCAGATGCTGGTGGTCGGCCGCGCACTGCTGACCAACCCTAGCCTGCTGATTCTCGATGAAGCCACTGAAGGTTTGGCGCCGATCATTCGCGAGCAGATCTGGAGTTGCCTGGCCACCCTCAAGGCCGAGGGCGAGACGATTCTGGTGATCGATAAAAACCTCAAGGAAATGGCGCGGGTGGTCGACCGCCATCACATCATCGAGAAGGGACGACAGGTCTGGGATGGCACACCGCTGGAGCTGGCCGCTCAACCCGAACTGTCGCAACGCTACCTGGGAGTGTGAGCAGCCATGGACCTCAATCAGGCTTACAACAACGTTGCCGCCGTGGGCAATTTTCCGCAGATCATGCAGCGGTTTCGCCAGCGCAGCACCGAGACCTATGCGAGCCACGCCTGGCAGCGTGATGTGCCGTATGGCAATGCCATGCGCGAGCGTTTCGACTGGTACGCCCAGGGGAATGCCGGGGCGCCGACGCTGCTGTTCATTCACGGCGGTTACTGGCAGGCCTCGGACAAGGACGACTACGCCTTTATCGCCGAGGGTCTGATTGAGGCCGGCTTCAATGTCGGTTTGCTGGAATACACCCTCGCACCCGAAGCGAGCATGAGCACCATCGTCGGCCAGATTGGCAAGGCACTGGATTACCTGTTGGCGCATCGCGAAGCCTTGAACATCGGTCATCAGGTGGTGCTGTGCGGGCATTCAGCGGGCGGCCATCTGACTGCGCTGTATCGTCGACATCCGCTGGTGACCCTGGCCATGCCGATCAGCGGCCTGATGGAACTTGAACCCATCAGCCGCTGCTGGCTCAACGACAAGCTGCAATTGAGCGAAGAGGAGATCGGTCGGTTCAGCCCGCAAAGGCTGATCGGCGATGGCGCACCGTTGCTGGTGACCGTTGGCGGGGATGAATTGCCGGAGTTGATTAGGCATTCACGCGAGTACGCCAGTGCCTGTCGCGAGGCCGGGCAGACCGTGAGCCTTGTCGAGCTTGCGGGGTGTCATCACTTTGCAGTGCTGGACGATCTGGCCCGGGCGGATGGTAAACAGTTGCGCGCCCTGCTCGCCTATTTGAAGCGTTGATCTGATTGCGTTGATGCCGATCCCCGAAGTCAAAACGCGATCCTCGTAGCAGCTGGCGAAGCCTGCGTTCGGCTGCGTAGCAGTCGTGAATACTGAAATCTCGGTTTACTTGATGCACCGCGCTGCCTGACCCAGCGCCTGCTACGCAGCCGAACGCAGGCTTCGCCAGCTGCTACAGGTTCCGGTGTGGCTGGGAAGATCGGCACCGTAATCACTCTCGCCAGAAGTGGATACCGGTTTGCCGTTTGCGGCTTTTTTGACCCCCTCAAGCTTCATACAGTGGCTACGAATTCAGACAGGAATTGCGTATGCCCAGCCTCTCGCTCAGGGTCCAACAAATCGACCCTCTGACCCCCAGAATCCGCCGCGTGCTGCTGGTGTCCAGCGACGCCCAACCGTTGCCGGACTTCACCGCAGGCGCCCATCTGGAGCTGCATGTACCGGGCAGCCGCGCTCAACGCCGTGCCTATTCGCTGGTCAACCTGCCCGACGGCGAACACTACGAAATCGCCGTCCAGCTCGAAGAAACGAGCACCGGTGGATCGCGCTGGGTGCACTCACTCAAGGTCGGCGATGAACTGCGGGCCGATGCACCACGCAACCACTTCCCTCTGTGTGAAAAAACCGAGCATGCCCTGCTGATCGCCGGTGGTATCGGCATCACGCCGATGCTGGGCATGGCCCGCTCGCTGCACGCGGCGGGCAAGCCGTTCACCCTGCACTACGCCGGTCGCGATGAAGCACAGATGGCCTACCTGCAAGAGGCCCGCGCCTGCCAGGACAACCACTGCTGGATCAGCGGCGGCGACCCGCAAAAGCGCTTGCCTGCAGCTGCGATTCTGGCCGCGCCAAGCCCCGGCCTGCACCTCTACATCTGCGGCCCCAGCGCCATGCTCAACAGCGTGTTGGCCTGCGCTCGCGAACAGGGTTGGGCAGAAGATCACCTGCATTACGAACTGTTCAGCGGTGCGCTGGAAGTGGCCGGCGACAACGGCTTTGAGGTGCACCTGCGCGAAAGCGGCGTGAACCTGCAAGTGGCGGCCGGGCAAAGCGTACTGGACGCCATGCTCCAGGCCGGGCTGGACCCGATGTTCGACTGCCGACGAGGTGACTGCGGCGTGTGCGTCGCCCAGGTCATCGACGGCCAGCCCGATCACCGCGACATCTGCCTGTCGGAGCGCGACCGCGCCAGCGGCAGTTTCTGTACCTGTGTCTCCCGTGCCAGCAGCGCGCTGCTGGTGCTCGATTTGTGACAAGCCGAGGACATCCCGTGATACCGACCAACGAGCAAATCGCTGCCTTGATCCGCGAGGACAGCGTACACAAGAGCGTCTACACCGACCCGACCCTGTTCAAGCTGGAGATGGAACGCATCTACGGCAACGCCTGGATCTACGTCGGCCATGAAAGCCAGGTCAAGAACCCCGGCGACTATCACACCACGCGCATTGGCGATCAGGACGTGATCATGGTGCGCGGCGCCAACCAGCAGGTCAGCGTGCTGTACAACCGCTGCCCGCACAAAGGCGCCAAACTGGTGGCCGACGGTGACGGCAGTGTCGGCAAATTCTTCCGCTGCCCGTACCACGCCTGGACCTTCAAACTCGACGGCCAGCATCTCTCGGCGCCACTCAAGAGCGGTTTCGAAGGCACCTGCTACGACCCCAAGCACCCGGATTTTTCCATGGTCAGCGTCGCCCGCGTCGAGGCCTATCGCGGCTTTGTGTTCGCCAGCCAGGCAGCGTTCGGACCGGATCTGAAAACATTCTTGGGCGGCGTCATCACTTCCATCGACAACCTGTGCGACCGTTCGCCCGTCGGTGAGGTCGAGGTGGCCGGCGGCATCTTCCGTGTTCAACAGCGCTCGAACTGGAAAGTGTTCTACGAGAACCTGCACGACACCATGCACGCCCGCGTCACCCACGAATCGTCAGTCGATGCTGCGCGTGACGAAGCCCAAGCCATCGGTGAAATGCCCTTCGAACTGCTGATCATGGACGGTAACGGCGAACCCTACGACTTCTGGGAAAAACTCGAACTGCGCGCCTACCACAACGGCCATGGCTACATGGAAGCGATCTTCGACCCGGCCGCCGCCGAGCGCGACGAGGTCTCCCGCGCCCACTTCGAATGCCTGAGCCAGGCTTACGGCGAGCAGCGCGCCAAAGAGATCCTGGGCATGAATCGCCACAACACGGTGATTTACGGCAGCGGATCGCCGCACACGGTGTTCATGCAGTTCCGGGTGATCCGTCCCATCGCCGTGGACCAGACCATGGTCGAGATCCAGACCTTCCGCTGCAAAGGGGCTCCGGATGCCGTGTTCGACCGCGCACTCACTTACGCCAACGTCATCAACTCACCCTCCTCCAACGTGATGCCCGACGACGTCGAAGTCTATGCTCGCTGCCAGGAAGGCAACATGACCCGTGGTGGCGAGTGGATCAGCATGCACCGCTACGTGGGCACCGATAAGCCACTGGAGGACGGCGCAGTGTCCACCAACGGCACCAGCGAACTGCCGATGCGCAACCAATTCGCCGCCTGGAAACAGTTCATGACTGCCACCCTGATTGCCAAGGAGAGCACCCATGCTGCTTGACCGCCGAATCGACGTCGACACTCGCCAATTGACCCCGGCCCAGGTTCCCGCCGAGACCCTGCGCCAGATCGAACAGTTTCTTTATCAGGAGGCGCGCCTGCTGGATGAGCGGCGTTTCTGGGAGTGGGACAAGCTGTTCACCGACACCGGCATGTACTGGGTACCGCACAAGCACGAGCAAGCCAACCCGTTCGACCATATCTCGCTGTTCTGGGAAAACCGCATGCTGCGCGAAGTGCGGATCCGCCGGGTGGAAAACGCCCGCAACTGGTCGCAGCAACCGCAAACCCAAACCGCCCACCTGGTCGGCAACGTGATGGTTGAAGGTCTCGACGCCCAGGGCTTGCTGGTGGTCAGCGCCAGCTTCCAGTACAGCGAATGGCGCCTGGAACAACGCCAGCTCGCCGGTCGCTACACCTATAAGTTGGCCGCTCAGGAGGGTGGTGGCTGGCAGATCCAGCTCAAGCGCGTGGACCTCATCAACTGCAACGATGTGTTCGCCAACCTTGAGGTGTTCGTGTGATGGACACGCCCCTGGTGATCGCCCTGCACTATCAAAACGACGTGTTGCACCCTGAAGGCAAGATTCAAGTCGGGTTGGGTGCCGATGACAGCAAGCGCGCCGCGCTGCTCGATGCGGCCGGTCGATTGCTCGCTGGCGCACGCGCCAAGGGCTGGCCGATTGTCCACGTGCGTGTGGCGTTCCGCCCGGACTACGCCGACCTGATCCAGAACGCGCCGATCCTGCGCGCTGTCGCCAGCCTTGGTGCTGTCCGGGAAGGCAGCTGGGGCGCGGAGTTCTACAGCGCTCTGGCACCAAAGGTCAGCCGCCAGGAGTTCGTCGTCACCCACCACCGGATCAATGCCTTTTATGGCTCACCGCTGGAAAGCCTGGTGCGCCAGTTCAATCCTTCGCACTTGTTGATCGCTGGCGTGGCGACCCACTCGGTGGTGGAAAGCACGGTGCGTCATGCCGTGGACTGCGGTTTCGAAGTGACGGTCGCGGCGGATGCCTGCGCCAGCGCGGACAGCGGCGCACACACAAGCTCGCTGGCGAGCATGGCGCTGATCGCCGGTATCAGTCACGTCAACGAAGCACTGGAGGACTTGGCATGATGCTCGAAGGCAAAGTGGCGATTGTGACCGGCAGCACTCAGGGGCTGGGGCAGGACATCGCTCGGCAGCTGTTGGCGGAGGGTGCCCGGGTGATGCTGGTGGGGCGCAACGCTGACAGTGGTCAGGCGTTGGCGGAAGAACTCGATTGCGGGTTTTCAGCGTGCGATGTGGAGCGCGACGAAGACATCGACGCATGCATCGCTGCCACCCTGGCCCGCTTCGGCAGGCTCGACATCTTGGTCAACAACGCGTGCCTGTATGCCGACCAGGGGCTGGCTTCGGATCGCGCGCAGTGGTTGAAAACCCTCAATGTCAATCTGGTGTCGGCGGCGATCTTTACCCAGAAAGCCGCCGTGCACCTGCCCAGCGGAGGCGTGGTAATCAACATCGGCAGTACCGGTGGCAAATTCGGTGCGGCCGGGCGCGCGCTCTACCCTGCTTCCAAGGCCGGCATCCTGCAACTGACGAAAAACCTGGCCATGACCCTGGCCCCGGAGCAAATCCGCGTGCTGAGCGTTTCCCCGGCCTGGACCTGGTCGCCCAGCGTCGCCGAGTTCAGCGACAACGACCCGCAACTGGCCGATCGGGTCGGGGCGCCGTTTCATCCGCTCGGGCGCATCGGCCGGGGCCATGAGGTCGGCAGCGTGGTGGCGTTTCTGTGCAGCGCCGGTGCCGGCTGGATGACCGGTGTCGACGTGCCCGTGGATGGCGGCTTTTCAATACTCGGGCCAGACCGTGGCGTGTCGCCGCGCGTATGGTTCCAGCAGCACCGTGACAGCCAATAAATCTGATAACCGAATGAGGTAGATGACATGGGCAAGATGATTGAGATCCGGGCAACGGACAGCAACGCCACGTTCAGCGGTTACCTGGCCCTGCCGGCCAGCGGCAAAGGCCCCGGCGTGGTGATCGGCCAGGAGATTTTCGGGATCAACGCCAACATGCGCGCCGTGGCCGACTTCTATGCCGAAGAAGGCTATGTGGCGCTGGTACCGGATCTGTTCTGGCGCCTGCAACCGGGGATTGACCTGGGCTACACCGAAGCCGATTTCGCGCGGGCCATCGACCTGTTCCAGCGCCTGGATGTGGACAAGGCCGTCACTGATATCGACGCCAGTTTTAACGCCCTGCGGGCACTGCCTGAAGTCGAAGGCGCGGGCCTGGGTTATGTCGGCTTCTGCATGGGTGGCAAGCTGGCCTGGCTGACCGCCACGCGCACCGATGTAGCCTGCGCCGTCGGCTACTACGGCATGGGCATCGAACATTTGCTGCACGAATCGGAAAACCTCAAGGGCCGCCTGGTCCTGCATTTTGCCGAAAACGATGGCTACTGCGACGCCAGTGCCCGCGACCAGATCAGTCAACACCTGGCTGCCAACGACAAGGCCGAAATCTACGTGTACCCGGGCGTCGACCACGCCTTCGCCCGGGCCGGGAGTTCACACTACGACAAACCGGCCTCGCTGATGGCCCATGAGCGCAGCATCGCCGCCCTCAAGCGCGAGATCGGCCCCCACTTCAACCTGTCAGCCCTGTGGGAAGACCACATCCGCCACGAGTTCGAGACCCGCGACGTACCGGCCACCATGGCGACCATGGTCGCCGAGCCTTACGTCAACCATATTCCCACCATGACCGGCGGCGTCGGCGCCAAGCAACTCAGCCGCTTCTACCAACACCATTTTGTCCACGGCAACCCGCCGGACATGAAGCTCATCCCGATCTCGCGCACCATCGGCGCACTGCAGATCGTCGACGAATTCATCATGTGCTTCACCCACAGCACCGAAATCGACTGGATGCTGCCCAACGTGGCGCCGACCGGAAAATACGTCGAGATTCCAATGCTGGGCGTGATCAAGTTTCGGGGAGACAAGCTGTACCACGAGCACATCTATTGGGATCAGGCCAGCGTACTGGTGCAGATTGGCTTGCTGAACCCTGAAGGGCTGCCGGTGGCCGGGGTGGAAACGGCGAGAAAGCTATTGGATGAACAACTGCCGTCCAACACCTTGATGGGGCGCTGGACACAAAGCGAACAATAGCAACTGCATGAATGCAAAATAGGCCGATCTGTCATTCAACAGATCGGCCTTTTTTCATGCGTTTGAAACGTCAGACATGCTCACTGCTTTTGGCATGCACCGGGCGTGGCTCGCCATGCCCGTGGTCCACCTCAACCACCGGGATTTCCTTGCCGTCGCAGTCATGCAGTTTGCCGTCGCTGAAGTAATCCCCTTCGCGCAATGCTGCCAGATCCTGATAGCGCAGGACCCGCTCGGTGCCCGCTGCAAACACCGACTGCTGGTCGGAGTTACCGGCCGTGAGGTGGTTGAAGGTCAGGTTGAGCACGATCGCCATGATCGCCGAGGAACTGATACCGGAATGGAAAATCGTGGCGAACCAGCTTGGGAAGTGATCGTAGAAGTTCGGCGCTGCGATCGGGATCATGCCGAAACCGATCGAGGTGGCGACGATGATCAGGTTGACGTTGTTGCGGTAGTCGACCTTCGACAGCGTCCGAATGCCGCTGGCCGCGACGGTGCCGAACAACACAATACCGGCGCCGCCTAGAACGGAAGTCGGCACGGCGGCGATGACCCGGCCCATGAACGGCAGCAGGCCGAGGAGCACCAGAAACACACCGCCGGTGGCGACCACGTAACGGCTCTTGATCCCGGTCACCGCCACCAGCCCGACGTTCTGGGCGAAGGCGCTTTGGGTAAAGGAGCCGAAGATCGGCGCGATCATGCTCGACAGCATGTCGGCGCGCAAACCATTGCCCAAGCGTTTGGAATCAACCTTGGTCTCGATGATTTCACCGACCGCCAGGATATCCGCCGAGGTTTCCACCAGCGTCACCATGACCACGATGCACATCGACAAAATGGCCGCGAAGTGGAACGTCGGCATGCCGAAATGGAACGGGGTCGGGAAGCCGAACATCGGACCTTCGCTGACGGACGAGAAATCCGCCATGCCCAGGAACACCGCGACAATCGTACCAATGACCATTGCCAGCAGGATCGAGAGACGGGAGATGGTCGCGCTGCCGATCTTGCTCAGCAACAGCACCAACACCAGCGTCATCGCAGCCAGGCCGATGTTGGCCATGCTGCCGAACTCTGGGGAATGGCTGTTACCGCCCATGGCCCAGCGTGCGGCCACTGGCATCAGCGTCAGGCCAATGGTGGTGATCACGATGCCCGTGACCAGCGGCGGGAAAAACTTGGTGATTCGAGAGAACACCGGCGTGATCAGTAACCCGATCAGCGATGCCGCAATGACCGCCCCCAGAATCGACTGGAACCCTCCCTCACCACCGCTGCTGACAATCGCCACCATGGTTGCGACGCCGGAGAACGACACGCCCTGCACCAGCGGCAACTGACAGCCAAAAAACGGTAGACCCAGGGTTTGCAGCAACGTGGCCAGCCCCCCCGCAAACAATGAAGCAGCAATCAACAAACCAATGTCCGCCGGCGAAAGGCCGGCCGCCTGACCGATGATCAAAGGCACCGCGACGATGCCACCGTACATGGTCAGAACATGTTGCAGGCCGTAAGCCATATTCGCGCCGATCCCGAGATTCTCATCTTCAGGCCGTTGGTGTGAAACATGGGGCGTTTTCATGTTAGGGGGTTCCCTGGTTTTTGTTATGCGCACACTGTATGCAAGACTCAGGACAAATGTCTATAGAGTTGTATACAACTTACTCGTCAAATTATGAACGGTTAGTCATCCCGGCCATTTGCCAGCAAGCGCAATCGCGCCAAAAACCTTGAAATACATCCCTTCGGGCCATTCTCCTGCACCCACTAGTCTTTTGAATTCGTGGCGACAGTCGGTCGATGTTGTCTTCTTCCATATACATATAAAGTATGCATAATGAAGTCATTCGAAATTCAGTATCACAAGGCCAAGAACGCAGCCAACAAACTCAAGCACCAAGGCATCAGCCTCGCCGAGACCGAACCCGTGTTCCATGACGAACGCGCCCTGACCTTTCAGGACGAACACCATGATGAACAACGCTGGATCACGATCGGGCTGGATGGCAAAGGGCGTTTGCTGGTCGTTGCATACACCTATCGTGACCCGAATTTCGTTCGAATCATTTCTGCGCGCCTCGCGACCAAAAACGAGCGGCGCCAGTATCTGGAGGCTTGATCCATGAAAGACGAATACGACTTCAGCAATGCCAAGCGCGGGGCAGTTGCCTCGGAAAAAGGCAAAAAAAGAATCACCATCATGCTCGATGAAGTGGTCATTGAGGCCGCACGCGCGTTGGCAGAAAGCGAGGGGTACGGCTACCAGACGGCAATCAACAACATCCTGCGGCGCACGTTGCTGCCCGATATGAGCAAAGCGGCTGAAGCGAAAGCGACCGGGCATTTAAAACCGGGCATTACGGCGACAGAGCTGAAAAGCCTGGAGAAAAAACTGCTGGAAGCCCTTAACGAAATCCATCGAGTGATGGAGCCCGATGCCCGTCCATAAGCCAAAAAACGAAAGGGACAGATTGATTCAATCTGCCCCTCATAATGGATACGACATTGGCCGTTACTGCGGCTCGATCAAGCGTGCCAGGGTTCTGCCTAGCGTTGCACTCGCCGGTACCTGAATCCCGAATTCAAGCTCCAGCACTTCCAGCAGCTCCTGCACATCCGCCACTTGGCGTCGCTCGCTGTCGCGGCCGATGGTGTGAATCGCAAAGCTGCCGTTATTGAGTGTGCGCCGCCAGCCCTCGCCGGTCCGCGCCACCATCAGTTGTTTGACGAAAGATGATTGCGGATGAGTCGAGACGTACCAGTTGCCGACGCTGTAATCGATGTCTTCCTGGCGTTGCAGATCGAAGATGTACATCGCTCGCCATTCTTCGCCGACCTTGGCGCGAAGCGTGTAGCCGTCCATATGCTGCTCAATGCGATAGGGCTCGTGAGGCGTGGCTTGCTCGGCAGGGCTGTCGAGCAACAAAGGCGCGGTGGGCACCATGCCGCCGAAGCCGACGTCGCTGATGTAGCGCACGCCGTCCACGGTCACCAGACTCAAGCGGTGCGTGCGGGCAGTCCAGGCACCTTCCGGCTGGCCCATGACCACGCGCCCGGTGATGCCACGTGCATCGAAACCCAGCTCTTGCAGCAAGACCAGGTACAGATAGTTGAGTTCGTAGCAGTAACCGCCGCGTCCCTGATGCAGGACTTTTTGTTCGATCGACGCCAGGTCGATCAGCAC
The DNA here is from genome assembly GCF_019145495.1 of Pseudomonas azerbaijanoccidentalis. Taxonomy (GTDB): domain Bacteria; phylum Pseudomonadota; class Gammaproteobacteria; order Pseudomonadales; family Pseudomonadaceae; genus Aquipseudomonas; species Aquipseudomonas azerbaijanoccidentalis. Next base: position 106,726 of record NZ_JAHSTU010000008.1, read on the forward strand.
CGGTTCGCCGGACAAGGTGGTGAGGTTTTCAAACGGGAAAGCGCCGGTGTGGCGTAATTGAAGTTGACGCAAGGTATCCAGGGTCGGCGCCGGAGTCGCATCAAAACCCAGCCGTTGCAGGTACAGCGCGCGATTCGTCAGGCGTGGTTCGCTCATCGTTCAGTCCTTGTGCACGCAAGCGGCGGATCGCTCCGCCAATGGCCGCTATGTATAAGGGATGAACCGCTGCGCATGACAATTGATTTAGCCAATCGACCCGTAAGACACTTCATCGACGCTTGCGCGAACCCAGCTGAATCCAGGTCGGCGCATGGTCACTGGCACGGGGTTCATTGCGCACCCAGGCATCGACGCCGGCCTCTTCCAGATAAGGGCTCAAGGCCGGGTTGAGCAGGAGATGATCGATGCGCAACCCGGAATTCTTCTGCCAATGCTGGCGAAAATAATCCCAGAAGGTGTAGACCCGTTCCTGCGGATACAGGTGGCGTATGGCATCGGTCCAGCCCTGTTCCAGCAATCGTTGATAACACTCGCGGCTCTCGGGTTGCAGCAACGCATCCTTGAGCCAGGAGCGCGGGTTGTAGATGTCCAGATCGGTCGGGACCACGTTGTAGTCGCCGGCCAGCACCACCGGGTGTTCACTGACTTGCAACGTCTGCGCGTAGCGAATCAGCCGTTCAAACCAGGCCAGTTTGTAATCGAACTTCGGCCCCGGTTGCGGATTACCATTGGGCAGGTACAGGCAGCCCACCAGCACCCCATGCACGGCGGCTTCCAGATAGCGGCTGTGCGTGTCGCTGTCATCACCCGGCAACCCCCGACGGCTTTCCAGGGGCTGCGCATCCCGCGCCAGAATCGCCACCCCGTTCCACGAGGCTTGCCCCTGCCAGAGGGCGCCATAGCCGATGGCTTCAAGTTCTGCCGCCGGAAATGCGCTGTCGACTGATTTGAGCTCCTGCAAACAGGCGATGTCCGGACGTTCGCGTTCGAGCCAGGCCAACAGGTTCGGCAGCCGTGCGCGCATGCCGTTGACGTTGAACGTCGCGATCCGCAGTTTTTTCATGACCCACACTCCATTTGCCTGCCTGTCCTGGCTGTGACCTCACGGGCCTGCCAGTGGTTGCGTCGGCCGACTCATCTGCGGCGTAATAGACGCCCCACGCCTGACATGCCTGCCGAGTACGCGCCAAATGATCGATACCACCTTGCACGGCGAGCGAATCAGCCTGCGCCCGTTGCAATACGCCGACGCCGACGCCCTGGTCCACGCCGCCGCAGACGGCGAGTTGTGGAGCCTCACCGTCACCGTCGTGCCCTCGCCGACCACCGTCGGCAGCTACCTGAAAAAAGCCCTCGATGGCCGCGATGCCGGCACGGTCCTGCCCTTTGTCATTGTGCTCAAGGATAGCGGCGAGGTCATCGGTTCGACGCGCCTGTGGAAAATCGACCGGCTCAACCGCAAGCTGGAAATCGGTAGCAGCTGGATCTCAGCCCGCTGGCAGAAAACCTTCGTCAACACCGAAGCCAAATACCTGCTGCTGCGCCATGCCTTTGAGATGCTGAACTGCGTGCGGGTGCAGTTCACCACCGACGAAAACAACCTGGCCTCGCGCCAGGCAATCCTGCGGCTGGGTGCGCAACAGGAAGGCATCGTGCGCCACGAACGGATCATGCCCGACGGGCGCAAGCGCAATTCAGTGCGGTTCAGCATTATTGATGAGGAATGGCCGCAGGTGCGGCAGGCGCTGGAATCCAAGCTGTCTGATATCGCTCGGCGCTAACACCAAACCACTGTGGGGGCGAGCCTGCTCGCTCCCACAGGGATTTGGGGTTGCCGCAAGAGATGCCACTCGTCACCCAACCGGCACCAACCCCGCCGCCCCTCACACCAACATCAGGTAGCGACTCACTTTTTTGGAGACGTGCCATGTTGAACATCAAAATCACTTCGTTGTTGCTAGCCGGTTTGTTATCGGCGGCGTCCTTGAATGCCTTCGCAGAATCCGGCGAAAGCACGGATGCGACGGGCACCAAATCCGGTGCTACCAGCGGTCCTGTGATGCCACCCGACAACACCCCCTCCGCGCCTTCGGGCGGCAATGCCGGTGACGGCGGCGCGACCGGTTCTTCGTCCGGCAGTGCGGGTGGCGCCAGTGGTTCCGGCGCGGGTGGCGGCACTGGTTCGGCAGGCGGAGGCAGTGGCGGCGCTGGCGGCGGGACAGGCAGCTGAACGAACAAGCGCAGCCGATGACGGTAAGTCATCGGCTGCGTTCCACGGCTAAAGCACTAAAACTGTTTGCAACCTGACGACAACTTCCGACAGGCAGACAGCCGGGTCTCCGGGGGTGTTTCGGGGGTGATACGGCCCGGCAAAACGCTTCAACGATCTGAACGCATCAGTTCAGCGATGCCGCCCTCCAGCGACAGCACCGCCGAACGGTTACGGCCGGAATGCTTGGCCTGATACAGCGCAGCATCCGCTCGCTGGATGAACACGTCCATGCTGTCACGCCCTGTCGGCATGAACGAGTAACAGCCGAGGCTGACCGTCACGTAACCGGTGGGCGATCCGGTATGGCTGATGTTCTTGGCCATGACACTGCGGCGGATCTGCTCGGCAATGGTCATGGCCCCATGGATGTCAGTGTCCGGCAGCAATACGGCGAACTCTTCCCCGCCGTAACGCACCGCCAGATCAGCCTTGCGGTGGCAGCAATCTTTCACCGCACGCGCGACCTGAGCCAGGCAATGATCACCGACCACATGGCCGTAAGTGTCGTTGTAGCGCTTGAAAAAATCGATGTCGAGCATGATCAGGCTCAGCGGGCTGTGCTGACGGGCGCCGCGTCCGAACTCGACATCCAGCGCCCGTTCGAACAAGCGACGGTTGGCCAGACCGGTAAGGCTGTCGTGGGTGGCAATCAGCTCAAGCGCTTCCTGAGCCTGGCGCAAATCCGCTTCGACCCGTTCACCAACCCGCAGCTGACGGATGAACACCCAGCCAAAAAGCCCGACGCCCAACATCACCAGCGCAACGATCAGGCTGGAGCGAAACGCCGTGTCGTGCCACTCCGCCAGAATCGAATCCCTGGATGAGGCCGCCGACACCACCAAGGGGTACGCGTCCAGTTGCCGGTAGCCATACAAGCGCACGACTCCATCCACCAGCGAGGTGAACATCGCCTCACCGGAGGTCGCCCGAGGCAGGAGGTTCTGGAAGACTTCACCCTTGGCCAATGACGTACCGATCTGCGACTCCACGAACGGTCGCCGCGCCAGCAGCGTGCCATCGGTCAACCCGAGGAACATCGAGCCTTTGTCATCGATGCTGAAGCTTTTGAAGAACTGATCGAAGTACGACATTTTGATGCCAGCGAGCAATACGCCCTGGAACTCGCCGTTCTTGTCGTTCACCCGTTTGGAAACCGGAATGATCCACTCGCCATTTTCGCGGCTGCGAATGGCTGCGCCGATGTGCGCCACGGACGAGACATTCTGCTGGTGGAACTTGAAGTATTCGCGATCCGCCACGCCGGGACCGCGGGGCAAATCCTCGAACGAGGTGACGATCCACTGGCCTTTTTGATCGAACAGCAAAATGCCGTGCAACTGATCCAGCGACTGCACCCGTCGGGCGAAGGTCTTCTGCAACCGCGATCTGAGGGGTGGGCCAAACCCGTCGACTTGAATCCAGTCCACCAGGCTGGTCAGCACCAGATCGGCCTTCATGAAGGTGTCTTCGGCTTGCTGCGCCATGGCGCGTGTCAGATTCGACGATGCCACCCGGGCCTGATTCAGGTCGTGACGCCGGGATTGCTCCAGCTGTAGATAAAGCAAGGCACACAGGCACAGGCACACCGTAGCAATGAACAGCACCGCGGCCTTGCGCAACGGTAGGCGTTTCAATGCATCGCCGGGGGCGTGGTACTGGTCGTCGTGGCGTGTGGGCAAAAGCGCGTCCTGAATAGGGTAAGGCATGGGCGGAGCGCCATATCCCTTGGTTCCGGGCGCCAAGTCTACGGGGTTACAAAGCAAAAATGGGAACCGCTTGGCAAGTGGTTCCCATCGGTCCCGTATAGGGTTTACTCAGATCAGCGTATCGAGTTGATCCATCGTTACCCGGGGGACAAGCTCCGCTGAAATCCTCGAGCAGTCAGACAGGTTGTAGACCTGGAAGTCTTTGTTCATGACGTACTTCGACAGAATCTCGAATGACGGCAGGATTCTCGTATCAAAATGCTGATCAAGCCGGCAGGGAGAAGCCATGTCGCCTGGTTCTTCGTAGAAGCGGCTTATCGATTGATTCAAGTCGACGCCCACCAGGAACACTTTGGTAAAGCCAACGTGGTAGGCAAGCTGTAATGCCAGATAGGCCACCGTACGAGCGTCGAAAAAACCGCGTTTGAGATTTTTGCTGAAACCCAGGGTTCGAGTACGACCAGTGCCCAACTTGCGACTTCTGACCAGCTCAGGGTCCGCCCGGAACAGATCGCTCCAGGACTGCTTGGGCGCCCGCCCCAACAAATACAACTCACCTTGGGGTTCAGCCTGTTTACCCCAGACATGGTCTTCCCACAGCGCGACCCGCTCGCTGATACCCATGGCGTGAGAAAACAGTCCAGGTTGTTGCAGGGGAAAACCCTGATCGGTACACACATAAAAAAACGGTTTGATCCCTGTTCCTGTGAACTTCGAGATCGCACCGTTCATGGTGATCATGGGAACGTCGGCGTATTTTTCCAGTGGAAAATCTTTGGCGGATGCTCCCGAGGCAACAATAAATACCGTTCCTTTTCGAATGTTGCGGCACTCATCGAGGTCATGCACATGAAGTGGACCTGCGGTGATTGACGAATTTCTATGCACAACATCCATCTTGAATTCCCTATCCCATTTTAGCTCGGTCACCTATGACCAACTTTCATTGTGATAGTTTTCAACACATGCGCCAACCGCCATGCGCTGCCAGTTCGCAAAATTGCGACGGAGCGCAAAGGCCGACATAGAGCGGTCGGCCAATTGTCTAACGGAAAAACCAGCGTTGATTCAACCAATGCAAACCCACTTTTTCCGGGTCGTTAGTTGTTTTGCCCCGTCACGACCAATGGCGCTCCTGCCGGCTGCAAGTCCACTGCAGGCAACTCCGTCGGCATGTTCAACCGGCGCAACACCGGAGAATCATAGCCATAAACATCGGGTTTGAACGTCACCCGTCCGTCGTGGCTCATATCTACCGTCCAGTACGCCAACAACACCGGCACCTTGACCGGGAGTTTGATGTTTTCGGTCTTGCCGTTGGCCAATTGCTTTTGAATGCCTTCGCTGTTCCAGCGCACCGGATCGTTGAACAGCAGCTCCACCAGTTGCAATGGATTTTCCACCCGAATACAGCCCGAACTGGTGGCGCGCATCGACTTGGCAAACAACTCGCGATGCGGCGTGTCGTGCAGGTAAATGGCGTAATCGTTGGGGAAGCGAATCACCACCTGGCCCAGGGAATTTTCGGGGCCGGCGTCCTGGCGCAATGTGATGCCACGCGCGTTGTACCAGTCGATGCCGGCGGGATCGAGCACATTGCCTTGGCGGTCGAGGGCTCTGATTCGGTTGGCGGCCAGGTAACCCGGATTCTGCTGAATCTTGGGCAACATGTCCTTGACCAGGATCGTCGGCGGCACCGTCCATGTAGGGTTGAACGTGACATAGGTAATTTCGGACTGGAACACCGGTGTGCTGCGAAACGGTTTGCCGACTTGTACCCGGGAGCGCCAGATCGGCTGGCCGTCGCGGTACAGTGCGACCTTGTAGCCGGCGATATCAACGACGACAAAAGTCCCCTGCAGTTTGTACAGCAACCACCGCGCCCGCTCCATGTTCACCCGGACTTGATCGATCCGCGCTTCTACTGGCACATTCAACGCCGCGAGCGTCGCCGCCCCGGCCACACCATCCGCGCCCAGATACTGCTCAGCCTGATACTTCTTCACCGCCGCGATGACTTTGTCGTCGTAGTCCGTGCGTTTGCCGTTGTGCGGTTCCAGGTAGCCCCCCGCCACCAGACGAGCACGCAATTGCGTCACCGCCACCCCGTCCATGCCGGGTTTGAGCGACTGCCCCTCCGTCACTTTTGGCCAGCCACCGGTATCCCTGACCTGGCGCAACTGCGCCAACGCCACACGCATGTTGCGATAAACCGCCTCCTGCGGTGGTGCCTGGGCAAATGCGCGAGCCACATCGTGATCATCCAGGGCGGTAAAGAAACTGTTCACGTCCTCACGAGGATCAACGCCGACCGGGTCGAAATTCCAGTGAAAGTCCAACCGTGCCGGATCGACTTTGCCACGCCGCAACTGCAATAGCGCGGTGATGTAGGTGCGGGTTGCCGCCAGATCGAACGCCGCCGATTGCGCAGGTGTCGGCGCGGTTGCCTGCATCGCCAGTTGTGCCTGCGCCAATTCCGCCACGCGGAAATCCGCCGGGACCAAGCCATCGATTTCCGTTTCGTTCAGGCTTTTGAGTAATTGGGTGACATCACGACCGTCTGTCCAGGCGGCGCGAAAGTTACGATGGGAATAAAAATCCATGACCACCCGTCCGACGTCCACGCGCTGATGCTTGCGCGAGGTGAGCAACGGCGGGAACGAAGATTGCAGGGGTTCCAGCACTGATTGAATGGCCTGACCGACGACATCGTCCGGCGCGGCGGCCAATGGACTGGTTGGCGGAGTTACCGGCATGATCGGCGAAGTTTCTGCCAACGCAGTGCCGCTGATCAGAAAGACCATAAAAAAAGCACGGCTTATGACGAATAACCTTGTTAATTGACCCATGGATAATCCTTAATCTCCCGCAATCAAAGGGCTAGCGTCCAACTCGCTGCTAGACTCGAAATATTCCTGATGAGACATTTTTATGGCGCTACACCGCTTTGGCTTTCTATACACAGCTCTGCTGTTGACGTCGGCTTCCCTATCCACAGCCTACGCCGATTCGCTTGAAGTCGCGCTGGCCAAAGCTGCTCCAAACGCCAATGCCAAGGTCATTGCCCTGGCGGTCCGTGCCACCCAGTGCACCCGCGTCCAGGGCGCAGCCCCGGCACAGAGACTAGCAGTGATCGATTACTCGTTGCCTTCGACCGAACAACGCCTGTGGGTGTTCGATCTGAAAAAGCGCAAATTGCTGTTCCACGAACTCGTCGCCCATGGCCGCAACAGCGGCGAAAACATGGCCACGCAGTTCTCCAACCAGAATGAAAGCTTCGCCACCAGCCTGGGCCTGTTCCGCACCCAGCAAAGCTATCGCGGCCAAAACGGCTATTCATTGCGCATGGAAGGCCTTGAACCGGGCTTCAACGATAACGCCTACGACCGCGCAATCGTCATCCATGGCGCGCCGTACGTCAGTCCCGTTCTGGCAAGGGCCAATGGCCGGATCGGCAGAAGTCTTGGTTGCCCCGCAGTCAGGCCGGCGATCGCCCATCGCCTGATCGACTCGATGAAGGACGGCCAATTGCTGTTTTCCTACTACCCGGATCAACGCTGGCTGAAGTCATCTTCCTACATTAACTGCAGCGGTGGCACCGTCGCCTCGTCCGACAAGCCTACCAAGCGCCAGTAAACAACGCCTACCTGTCAAAACTGTAATCCCCGCCTCAGCCTGCTGAAAGCAACCGCCCGTTAGCCTCGTCAACAAGTTCACCAGGCTGACGGACGGGATCATCGGCATGCACTCCAACACTTCACGACGCACCTTCGTCAAAGGCCTGGCCGCTGGCGGGCTGCTGGGCGGCCTCGGGTTATGGCGGCCACCTGTCTGGGCAGTCACTAGCCCCGGCGAACCGCACGTGCTCACCGGCAGCGATTTCGAGCTGTTCATCGGCGAAACCCCGGTCAACTTCAGCGGCACTGCACGCACCGCCCTGACCATCAATGGCAGTCTTCCCGGCCCGCTTCTGCGCTGGCGCGAAGGCGATACGGTCACCTTGCGGGTGAAAAACAAACTCAAGGACAGCACCTCCATTCACTGGCACGGCATTCTGCTGCCGGCCAACATGGACGGCGTGCCCGGGCTGAGTTTCAAAGGCATCGAACCGGGCGGAGTGTATGTCTACCAATTCCAGGTCCGGCAAAACGGCACCTACTGGTATCACAGCCATTCGGGTTTGCAGGAACAGTCCGGTGTCTACGGGCCGTTGGTGATCGACGCCCGGGAGCCTGAGCCTTTCCAGTACGACCGCGATTACGTGGTGATGCTTACCGACTGGACCGACGAAGACCCGGCCAGCCTGATGAAGACGCTGAAAAAGCAGTCCGATTACTACAACTACCACAAGCGCACGGTTGGCGATTTCATCGACGACGTCAGCAACAACGGTTGGCGCGCGACCGTTGCCGATCGCAAGATGTGGGCCGAAATGAAGATGAACCCCACCGACCTTGCCGACGTCAGCGGCGCCACTTACACCTACTTGATGAACGGCCAGCCACCGGACGCGAACTGGACCGGAGTGTTCCGTCCCGGCGAAAAACTGCGGCTGCGCTTCATCAACGGCTCGGCCATGAGCTACTTCGACGTGCGCATTCCAGGCCTGAAAATGACCGTGGTCGCGGCCGACGGCCTGCACGTCAAACCGGTGAGCGTCGACGAGCTGCGCATCGCCGTGGCGGAAACGTTCGACGTGATTGTCGAGCCGACTGCGAGCGCCTACACCCTCTTCGCCCAATCGATGGACCGCACGGGTTATGCCCGCGGCACCCTGGCGCTGAAGACGGGCCTGTCTGCACCGGTGCCACCGCTGGACCCACGCCCGTTGGTGAGCATGGACGACATGGGCATGGGTGCAATGGATCACGGCGACATGGCCGGCATGGACCACAGCAACATGGCCATGCCCGGGATGCAGTCGCATCCCGCCTCGGAAACCGACAACCCGCTGGTGGACATGCAAGCCATGTCCACCACCCCAAAACTCGACGACCCCGGCCTCGGACTGCGCAACAACGGCCGCCGCGTGCTGACCTACGCCGATCTGCGCAGCACCTTCGACGACCCGGACGGCCGCGATCCCGGGCGCACGATCGAGTTGCATCTGACCGGACACATGGAGAAATTCGCTTGGTCGTTCAATGGCGTGAAGTTCTCCGACGCCGAGCCCCTGCGCCTCAAGTATGGCGAGCGCGTTCGTGTGGTGCTGGTCAACGACACCATGATGACCCACCCCATCCACCTGCACGGCATGTGGAGCGACCTGGAAGACGAGAACGGCGACTTCATGGTGCGCAAACACACCATCGACATGCCGCCGGGCACACACCGCAGCTATCGGGTGACCGCCGATGCGCTCGGACTCTGGGCCTATCACTGCCATCTCCTGTACCACATGGAAATGGGCATGTTCCGTGAAGTTCGCGTGGAAGAATGAGGCGCCCATCATGATCAGACTTACCTCCGTTGCCATGGCCTTGATTACCGGCCTGCCGTTTTCTCACGCTCTGGCCGCCACTGACGACATGCAGGGCATGGATCACAGCCAGATGAGCGGCATGGATCACGGCCAAATGCAGAGCATGGACGACGGCCAGATGCAGCCCGCGGCCCCGACCGAAAGTCGTACACCCATCGCACCGTTGACCGATGCAGACCGCGCCGCTGTGTACGTCGACCCGGCCGGGCACCGCGTGCATGACAGCGCACTCAACTCATACTTCCTCGCCGACAAACTCGAATGGCAGGACGCCGACGACGGCAGCGCCCTGGCATGGGACCTGTCCGGCTGGATCGGCGGGGACATCGATCGCCTATGGCTGCGCTCCGAAGGCGAACGCAGCAACGGCAAGACTGAAGACGCCGAAATCCAGGCGCTGTGGGGCCACGCAATCAGCCCATGGTGGGACGTGGTCAGCGGCATTCGTCAGGACTTCAAACCCGGCGTTGCGCAAACCTGGGCCGCGCTCGGCGTGCAAGGCATGGCGTTATACAACTTCGAAGCCGAGGCCACGGCGTTCATCGGCGAAGGCGGCCAAAGCGCCATGCGGCTGGAGGGCGACTACGACATCCTGCTGACCAACCGATTGATCCTGCAACCGACCGCAGAGCTCAACGTCTACGGCAAGAACGACCCGCAACGAGGGATCGGTTCAGGCCTGTCGAACAGCGAAGCCGGCCTGCGCCTGCGCTACGAAATCCGCCGGGAGTTTGCGCCCTACCTGGGCGTCACCTGGAACCGCACTTACGGCAAAACCGCCGATTACGCCATGGCTGAAGGCGAGGTCCGCAGCGAGGCGCGGCTGGTTCTCGGCGTACGCCTGTGGTTCTGAACCCCGATACCTACACTAAAAAAACAGCCGCATTGAGCGGCAAGAGGCCTTGCATGCACATCATCAAAACCAGCGTTTCAACTGTCTTGCTGTCTGCCGGATTGCTGCTCAGCACCCTCGTTCAAGCCCATCCGAAATTGCTCTCCTCCAGCCCCGCCGAAGGTGCGCAAGGTGCGGCGCCGGGCACCATCGAACTGCACTTCTCCGAGAACCTGGTCACGCAGTTCTCCGGGGCAAAACTGGTCATGACCGAAATGCCTGGCATGGCGCATTCGCCCATGCCCATGAAAGCCAAAGTCAGCGGCGGCAGCGACCCGAAAACCATGCTCATTACCCCACTGTCGCCGCTGCCCGCCGGCACCTATAAAGTCGAGTGGCGCGCCGTGTCTTCGGACACCCACCCAATCACCGGCAACGTTTCATTCAAAGTGAAGTGATTGATGAGCGACTCGGCCAACATCGTTCTGCGCTTTTTGTTGTACGTGGATTTGATGCTGCTGTTTGGCATCGCGCTGTTCGGGTTGTACGGCCTTAAAAAGCAGGAACGGATTTCGGACGCCGTCCTGCCCTTAAGAGCCTTGCTGATCGGTTCGGCCATTAGCGGGGTGATGCTGTCCGTCGTTGGCATGGTGCTGATGGTCAGTGCCATGAGTGGCGAATCGAACCTTGGCGAACTGCGCCCGCACCTGACAATGATGCTGCGTGAAACGGACATGGGGATGGCCTGGATGACTCGGCTCATTGCCTTGTTCATCGCAGCCTTGGTGATGCTGTTCAGCACTCGCGCACCTGAACTTGCCTTATGGGTGGCGGCCACCGCTGGCGGCATTGCCCTCGCCTCCCTGGCCTGGAGCGGGCATGGCGCCATGGATGAAGGCATCTGGCATTTCGCCGCGGATATCCTGCACCTGCTGGCCGCAGGCGCCTGGCTGGGAGCCTTGATCGCGTTCACCTTGATGTCGCAAAGCAGAAACCTGCAATCGGAAAACCACGTCCGCCTGCTGGCCCGTGCGGTCATGCGATTTGAATTCGTGGGCGCACTGATCGTGGCGATCATCGTCGTCACCGGCGTGGTGAACTACCTCTTTATTGCCGGACCAAACCTCGACGACGTGCTTCCAAGTACCTACGGGATTTTGCTGTTGATCAAAGTCGCGCTGTTCGCCGGCATGCTCGCACTGGCCGCACTGAACCGTTTCCACTTGGGGCCGCTGCTGCAGCAATCATTGCGAGACGGGCAGTACAGCGTGGCGGCGAATACATTTCGCCGCAGCGTCAGGGTGGAGTTGTTTGCCGCGGTGTTGATTGTCGGGTTGGTGGCGTGGCTAGGAACGCTGAGCCCACAAATGGGCGAGTCGTAACCATCACCCGTTTTTGAGTCGAGCGGAGTTTTCACTACACTCCCTGCTCCAAGCCACTCAATCACAAAAGCCCTATAACAATGAAAAACAGCAAAAGCACATTGATGCTCGGTGGCCTGCTCGCCCTGTCGTTTGGCGTCCACGCACAGCAAACCCCGTCCCATCTCGACAGCGTCATTCAACAAGGCCAACTGCGGGTGTGCACCACCGGCGACTACAAGCCCTACACCTACAAAGCCGAGGACGGCGAATACTCCGGCATCGACATTGCCATGGCCCGCTCCCTCGCCGACAGCCTTGGCGTTAAGGTCGAATGGGTGCAAACCACCTGGAAAACCCTGATGCCCGACATGCTGGCCGGCAAATGCGACATCGGCATGGGCGGCATCTCGGTGACCCTCGACCGGCAGAAAAAAGCCTTCTTCAGCACCACCCTCGACGTCGACGGCAAGATCCCGCTGGTACGCTGTGAAAACCAGGCGAAGTACCAGACCCTCGAGCAAATCAACCAGCCTTCGGTCCGCCTGGTCGAACCCGCGGGCGGCACCAACGAAGCCTTTGTTCACGCCTTCCTGCCCAAGGCGCAACTGAAGTTGCACGACAACGTGACCATCTTTCAGGAGCTGCTGGACAACAACGCCGACGTGATGATCACCGACGCGTCTGAAGCGCTCTATCAGCAAAAGTTGAAACCGGGACTGTGCGCGGTGAACCCGACGCAGTACATGCAATATGGCGAGAAAGCCTACCTGCTGCCCCGCGATGACAGCACCTGGAAAGCCTATGTGGACCAGTGGCTGCACTTGGCCAAGGTGACGGGTAATTACCAGAAAGTGCTCGGCCAATGGTTGGCGTTGCCTGAGAGCAAGTAACCGACTGCCTGCCCGTTTAATACCTGCAAGCCGTGACGTACAGCCTGTCGAGGCACTTTGTCATGGCTTGTTAAATCCTGTTACATGCAGGAAACTGCGCTCGCGCCGGTAGCAGTCCGGCCGCACGCAAGACGCGTTGACAAGCGCACCGAACAATCATTCGGTCGATGCCTCGACCGAGCAAAACCCTCAAAAAAGGACAGATCATGAGCAGCACGGATGAATTGCAAACCTACAACGTCAGCCCGAAATGGCAAGAACGTTTCGCTTTCTTTGATCAACACGGCTCCCCAAAAACACCGGAGTTCAAAGCCGCGTTCAAACAATTGCCAGCGCGCAAACGCATTCTGATCAACCTCAACTTCATCGCGTTTTTCTTCGGACCCATCTACCTATTCGTACTTGGACTGTGGAAAAAGAACCTGGCAATCATCGCGATCATCATCGCCACCTCTTTTATTCTGACACTGGTATTCACTCTGCTGGGTTACGACGAAGGACCCAAAGCCGTAAACACCGGCCTGAATGTCGTCTTCGCCCTGATGTACGGCCTGAGCGCCAACTACGCCTACTACCTGAAACAGGTCAAAGGCTCACAAGGCTGGAACCCTTTTGAAGGCTTGAGGATGCTCTGACCTTCACCCCGAATGCAGAACGGCGCAATCATCGCGCCGTCCTGCACCGATCAATCGTCATGCAGCAACCCCGAACTGTACTCACCAAAACTATTGCCCAGCGCACTGCCATGGAAATTCAACTGGCTGGCACTACGGGTTGGCCCCGGGCCAAAGCCGTTGGACAACTGCGAGTCATCCACATAACGGTGATCGGTACTCACACCGGAACAAGCGCTCAACAGCACAGCACCCGCGATCAGCGAGACTTTGATGAGGTTTGCGATCATTTTGCGTATTCCTGTGGAGTTGGATGCAGTTTGGAGAGGGGTTGGGATTGATCCTATGCCGGAGTTCGGTCATGCAGGATGAAACCTGACTCTGCGACAGCGCCGGTTCAGGAAGTGTTGAAAACAGCGCCTTGGGACACGTCCGCACCCACAAGCCCATTCCTGATAAACTCCCCCACCTCCCAGCCTCACCGATTCCAGATCCCCCATGTCCGTAAACAACGCTACACCCGCCCCGCTGTCCCGCCGGTTTTCGGTTGCGCCGATGATGGATTGGACTGACCGCCACTGCCGCTTCTTCCTACGCCTGCTGTCGAAAAATGCCCTGCTCTACACCGAGATGGTGACCACGGGTGCCTTGCTCAATGGTGATCACGAGCGTTTTCTGCGGCATAACGAAGCCGAGCACCCGCTCGCGTTGCAGTTGGGGGGCAGTGTTCCGCTGGATTTGGCGGCGTGTGCGCGAATGGCGCAGGAGCATGGGTACGACGAGGTGAACCTGAATGTCGGCTGCCCGAGTGATCGGGTGCAGAACAATATGATCGGCGCGTGCCTGATGGGGCATCCGCAGTTGGTAGCCGATTGTGTGAAGGCGATGCGCGATGCGGTGTCGATTCCGGTGACGGTCAAGCATCGTATCGGCATCAATGGGCGCGACAGTTACGAAGCGTTGTGCGACTTCGTCGGCACGGTGCGGGATGCCGGCTGCACCAGTTTTACCGTGCATGCGCGGATTGCGATTCTGGAGGGGTTGTCGCCGAAGGAGAACCGTGACATTCCGCCGTTGCGCTATGACGTTGCGGCGCAATTGAAAGCGGATTTTCCAGAGCTGGAGATTATCCTCAACGGCGGGATCAAGACGATGGAAGCCTGCCATGAACATCTGCAGACTTTCGACGGTGTGATGCTGGGCCGCGAGGCTTATCACAACCCGTATGTGATGGCTGAGGTGGATCAGCAACTGTTCGGCAGCACCGCGCCGGTGATCACGCGGGCCCAAGCGCTGGCGCAGTTGCGGCCGTACATTGCCGCGCATATTGCGGCGGGCGGCGCCATGCACCACATCACCCGGCACGTGCTGGGCTTGGGCACCGGGTTTCCGGGCGCGCGCAAGTTTCGCCAGTTGTTGTCGGTGGATATTCACAAGGCCAAAGACCCGTTGGCGTTGCTGGATCAAGCCGCTGAGTTGCTTGAAGGGCGTTAACTATTCGGAAAGTCATCCAGCCAGGCGGTTTCCACCGCCTGGCGTCACTGTCAGCCCGCAGCGGCGGCCGCCGTCCAGTTCACCCAACCGAATAGCCAGGTCGCCAGGATCAGCAGTCCGAAGGCGATCCGGTACCACGCGAATGCGGCATAACTGTGGTTCGCAATGAACTTGAGCAGCCCGCGCACAGCGATCATCGCGAAAAAGAAAGCAGTCACAAAGCCCAGGGCGAAAACCGGCAGATCGCTGTTCTGGAACAAGTCGCGGTACTTGTAGCCTGAGTACACCGCCGCGCCGACCATGGTTGGCATTGCCAGAAAGAACGAGTACTCGGTGGCGGCCTTGCGCGACAGGCCAAACAGCAAGCCACCGATGATGGTCGACCCGGAACGGGAAGTACCCGGCACCATCGCCAGGCACTGTGCGAATCCCACCTTTAGCGCATCCGTCCAGCGCATATCGTCCACATGCTCAATGTGCACCACATGGTCGCGCTGTTCTGCCCACAACATGACAATGCCACCGACAACCAATGCAATGGCCACGGTGATCGGGTTGAAGAGGTACTCGTGAATCTTGTCGGCAAACAACACCCCCAGAACCACAGCCGGCAGAAAACCGATCAGCAGGTTGAGGGTGAAGCGCTGTGCATTGCGTTGGGTGGGCAGTCCTTTGACGATGTCGATAATTCTGGGACGAAACTCCCATACGACGGCAAGAATGGCGCCCAGCTGGATAATTATGTTGAACGCCATGGCGCGTTCACCGCCAAACTCTAATAAATCTGCAACAATAATCTGATGCCCCGTACTGGAGATGGGCAAAAACTCTGTAAGACCTTCTACCGCACCTAAGATCAACACCTTTATAAGGGTCAAGAAATCCATTAATCCTCCGTCAGACCACCCTGGTAGAGCGCTCCGTTAACTACTATTCAGGTATTGAGCAACTGGACCAAACGCAACTGGCAAATTGACAGCCTTTACCCGACCCAGCGACGGAGAATAGGTCTTATCAAACATCACACTCAAGCCATGTTAATAATCGTCCGACTGGATAACTAATCGAGATAGGATTTGGACAGCGAGTCCCGAGCGCTTTCGCGCCCAATGAAACGTGACCCACCGCACACTATTTATATTTCTACGCAAAAGGACTAAATTCCTTAAATCACAAACCAGCGTACAAACAGTGGCAAAAAGACATTAAATAACCATCGTCAGAGCCCCAAAATAGTGGCACAATTCCATATTGCCACCATCTAACGCAGTTATTTTCACTAGTTCACTGCGCTGAGAAAATCAACTAAAAGCTTGAAAAGCTTAATTATTGTTAGAAAACTCGGGAGCCACGTCTAAAATCCGCGTGAATGTTACCAATTGTCAGTCACAGACGAGAACCGGTGCTTTAACATCCCGATGTCAGCACCTATTCGAGTCAATGCATGATGCTTACAGGGAACTTAGCGACTAGAAGCCAGCGCCAGACAAACGACGAACCGGGTGTACTCACCCTGGGTCGGACGCGTGGCGTGGCTGAACATTTTAGAGCCCTAGTCGCAAGGCACGTGCGGGCCGATATAGCACTTGATGCCAGCTCGTACACTCATTCATATAAGAAGAATGAGTACCAAGGCTCCTATCGGGCCATCTTCATCATCATCGATAGCCCACAGGCGCTCGAGGAAAGCCTCGCGGTGGTGGAAAACCTGCGCAATGTCCATCTAAAGCCCATCATATGTGCGGTCATTACCGGCCGCGGCGCGTTCAACAAGATGAAGTACTATCTTGCCGGAGCCGACTTTTGTATCAAGTTCAATACCCTCTCCGACGAAAGCTCTGAGTTGCTGGCCGACTTTTTCAGCAGTGAAGAATGGCAAAGAGATATCAATCTGATATTGGACCCGACTCGTATCTGCTTATTGGGCACCAGTAAAAAACTGGACATTTCATTTGCCGAAATGAAGATTCTGGAGGCCTTTGCGCAAACCAGTAATCACATACTAAGCCATGATGAAATCGCCGGTATCATGGGGCTTAACACCAATTTCTACGACCCTCGGGCGCTGGAAAAATCAATCAGCCGCTTGCGCGGTAAAATCAAAGACATGTACGGTACTAACGCGATCCAGAGCATCCGGGGGTATGGATACCGCCTGATGAGAGGGTTGATTTCGACCGTCTGACTCAGCGCCTTACAGGCGCTTTGGCATCATCTAACGGAATGTTTTTTCAACTATACAAAGATATCGGTTTCATCGTTTGATTTGTATTTTATACTTGCTGGCAATTTATCGATTCCATGACCGTGGCAACACTGAACCATAACAATAAAAAGATAGTCTATAGCAGATCGTGTGGAACCTATCGAGGGCCAATTTGGGCCCAGACCCTGCCTTTTCGATTACTTCCGAGGGAGTCTCTACTCCCCTGCCGATCATTTTTTTGCCAAATTTGGTGCGTACTTCAGGAGAGAGACATGGAAATTAGTACAACCCTCCCAAGGAAATACTTCGTTGTCGTCACCCACAGCACAACGTCGCAACGTGAACTAGAGACCATTCTGTCCAGTGAGCGTTTCAACTCATTTGGGACCTCCCAGGCACAAATGTTTGTTGAAGGAGTTGCCTCGCCCTCGTCGCCCCCCGTGCTGATGGAGTTCACTTACCCAAGCGTGACAAGGAAAAAAGTTGCGCAAAGTATCGAACATGATACGCAGCGAATACTGGCCACCCTCGAATCCGAATGGCTGGCCGCGCAATCAGAAAGTCCATTTCACAGCAAACCCGCCATGATTGCGGATGCCAGTAACAGCGCCCGAACAAT
This sequence comes from Pseudomonas azerbaijanoccidentalis, assembly GCF_019145495.1. Lineage (GTDB taxonomy): Bacteria > Pseudomonadota > Gammaproteobacteria > Pseudomonadales > Pseudomonadaceae > Aquipseudomonas > Aquipseudomonas azerbaijanoccidentalis. The sequence goes on from NZ_JAHSTU010000008.1 coordinate 124,205, forward strand.
CGAAGGTGACGCTCCTTGCAGCGAAGTCTGGCAACTCGACGATCATCAAGGCGCTCTGGTTAAAGAAGGTATCGAGATAAACCTGACCGGACTGGAAACTGCACTCGTCAGGAAAATGCTGAACCATGAAGAACGCGTCGTCAGTCGAGATGAGCTGATCCTCAGTATCGGCAGGGAACCGGAACAATACCGCGGTCTGGAGATGTGCCTCAGTCGCCTGCAAGACAAATTCAAAAGTGCCAGCAATGGTGAACGCTTGTTTCGTGCGGTAAGAAACCGTGGCTACTGCCTGATCCAGGAAGTGGTGTGCTGAACGCCTGTCTCCGGTAAACAATGCAAACATCAACAGTGCGACAACAACAATAAAAAAGCACTTTGTTTGTATCCTCCCTTCGCTAGAACCCTCCTGCCCCTCCCCTCCTACAATACCCAATACAACATCAAATATTCACCCCCTGCTGATCGACCATTTCTAACAACTCAACTGCTTGTATTTTTTATAAGTTGGCACTTTGCCATCTTGTTAGAACTCGTCAGACAGCATCCCCGGCAATAACTTAGTCTATTGACTGACGACAGTTCCGCATATCGGCGTTGTTACCTCAGGACACTCGCTCTAATAACAACAATAAGTCTATTAACAACTCGGATTTCAACTGTCGAAACCTGAATGGACGTCTTTTGGGGATATTCGTATGGATCTTTCTCTTCGTATCAATCGAAACACCGGCCTCAAGGGACTGACCTTTTGGGGCCAATGGGCATTGGCACAGGGCTTTGTTGTTTCATTGCTGTTCATACTCGCTGAACGGCAAACGGGCTCGGTCGAGTTCTACTATCGAATGTGCGCAACGCTGGCGGTGCTGGCCTCGGTTCCGGCTTACACCTTCAGTGGTGTTTATCGAAAAAGAGACAACTATCTGACGGGTCTGGGACGCTTGTTCATGGGCTGGTCCATGACCATGGCTGCGCTGGCTTGCATCGCATTTATCTGCAAGGCCGATGCGTTGTTTTCCCGGGAAGTGATTCTTGGCTGGGCGGTGTACGGTTTCCTCGGTCAGGCACTCCTGTACGCGCCGCTGCACGCGTTCTCCAAGTTCTATCAGCGCTCTCGTAAAAGCGAGCATAAAACCCTGATCGTCGGCACTGGCGAACTGGCCCTGGGTTTGGCAAATAAGCTGAGTCATCTGGAAAACCTGCCACTGGTGGGCCTGGTCAGTAACGGCAGCGTGCCCTCGCTTGAGCCAGGTGCGCCGCGCATCGTCGGTGCTCAGGAAGACCTGCTCGATCTGATCAAAACCCATGACATCCGTCGTCTGTACATCACCCTGCCCTTGTCGGAAGCGGCAAAAATCGAAGCCATGTACGTCGATTTGCTCGGTGCCAACGTTGACGTGGTGTGGGTGCCGGACTTGAACAGTCTGACGCTGCTCAATCACTCGGTGAAAGTCGTGGACGGCCTGCCGGCGATCTACTTGAACGAAAGTCCGCTGACCAGCCGCCCGACCGCGGCACTGAGCAAAAGCCTGGTGGAAAAAAGCGTGGCGCTGCTGGCCATTATCCTGCTGAGCCCGGTGTTGCTGGTCATTGCGTTGGCCGTGAAGCTCAATTCGCCTGGCCCGGTGTTCTTCAAGCAAGACCGCCATGGCTGGAACGGCAAGGTGATTCAGGTCTGGAAGTTCCGCTCGATGCGTGTGCACGATGATAAGGAGGTGAAACAGGCCAGCCGCAATGACTCTCGCATCACCGCAGTCGGTCGCTTTATCCGCCGCACTTCGCTCGATGAACTGCCGCAATTGTTCAACGTGCTGCAAGGGCACATGGCACTGGTCGGCCCGCGACCTCACGCCATCGCGCACAACCACTACTACTCCGGGAAAATCCTCGCCTACATGGCACGTCACCGAATCAAACCGGGCATCACCGGCCTGGCGCAGATCAACGGCTGCCGCGGCGAGACTGACACCATCGACAAGATGCAGAAGCGTGTAGAGATCGATCTGAAGTACATCAACAACTGGTCACTGTGGCTGGACCTGAAGATCTTGGTGAAGACACCGTTCACGTTGCTGTCGAAGGACATCTACTGAGGGTTTAGCGTTGCACGACGCAACACCGCAAGGGGACGCAAGTCCCCTTTTTTGTGGGCGCGATTTGGGGACGACGGAGTGCCAGACACAGGTGTATTGACTGGGCTGACGCCATCGCCAGCAGGCTGGCTCCCACAAGGGATTGGGTTGGGTTTGGTATTGGGTTCGATGCTGATCAGGGTGGGAGCCAGCCTGCTGGACCCCATAAGGGATTTGGGTTGGGTTTGGTATTGGGTTCGATGCTGATCAGGGGTGGGAGCCAGCCTGCAGGCGATGGCGTCAGGTCAGCCGGCATTGAGGCTGGATGTACTGACGCTAGCGCGAGCAAACTTGCTCCCAAGGTACGAGTCGGTCGTTATTCGGTGATCTTCTCGAAGTTGCGATAGAACATGTCGTCGTCGCGGCTGTCGGTCATCGAATGCAGCTGGAAGCTGCGATTCAGGCGTGCGCCGCCGTCTCGGGTCAATGGCGACCAGACGAGGTTGGCGCGGCGCATGGTCGACATGCTCATCAACTCGTCGAACGGGATGGACAGGTAGATGCCTTTGTCGAAACTACCTTCGCCATACTCGTTGCCGCTGGCGGTGGTGATCGTTGCCCAGGCGCCAAACCGCACACCGTTGGAAAACTCCCGCGAGATATCCAGCGTGCCGCCCCAGTCCCCAGCCAGGTAACGCCCGACGCTGACCGCCGCGAGCGTATCGAACGGCAAGTCGGTGTAGCCGGTGATGTGGCCGGTGACGACCGAATAATCACGCAGGCCAAAACCCTGGTCGAATTCACGCTGACGGACGTAGTTCAGGTCCGCCCCCAACGACCAGCGCTGGCCAGTCGGACGGAATAGCACCTCGCCCCCAACCCCGGCGAACATCGACTCCAGATAGCCACCGTAAACCATGCCGTACAGGTCTTTGTCCAACTGCTCGGCGTGGCTGACCTGGAACAGCGGCATGGTCACTTCGGAGGTCGTCAGGTATTGACGCAAATCCGTTCGCACACGGGGCAAACCGCTGGGTGCGTCATAGGTGAATTTGTCAAAGTTGTTCGCCAGGTTGGCGCTGAGCAAACCGTTCCACCAGGTGTTGCGGTTGAAGCGGTATTCGGCGTCCGCGTCGGCACTGAATTGATAGAGCAAGCCATCCGGGCCGCCGACGTTCTGCTTGAAGCCCAGCCCCACGCCGTAACTGAAAGGCTGTGGCGCTTCGGTGTAGAGAGTTTTTTCGTTGTGCGGCATCGCCGGATTGATCTCGGTGGTGCGGTGCAACGATTGCAATGGCTCCTCGTTGTTGATCACTTCACGGAAGGTTTGCCGCGGCACACTGGTCTCTTCCAGCGGCAGGTCGTAGCGCTTGTTGACCACGGTGAACCAGTCGATATCGTCGCTGACGCTGTTGTCCAGAATCCGGCTCGCACGGCCCACCGCTTTAGCCGAATGGAAATACCGCTGCTGTTCGCCATAGACAAACAACTCGGATCCGCGCTGACTGATGCGCTCGACTTTATAGCCGGCATTTTGTTGCAGGCGACGGGACACATCGGGCCAGTTGACCTCCTCCATATTCGTGCTTGGCGACTTCGCCGGCAGCGGTTCGGCCGGTGGGTCGAAGTTTTTTGCCGGTGCTTTGCGGCTGACGAAGTTGGTGTGGAAGGTGACGCCGAACATCGCGGTGTTGCCGCGCTCCCACGCCGCGCTGACGTCGATCGAGTCGGTCAGCTTGAACACCGCGCCGAGGTTGATCGGCGAGTCCTGTTTGATCTCGTTGTCCTTCGGTTCGTGCTTGTAATCGTTACCTTCGTATTCCAGTTTCAGGCTGAGCCGATCCCATGGCGTCTGGTAGCTCACGCCACCGAACAACGAAGGCTTGCCGCGAAAGTACGACCCGGCGTTGACGTCACCGGTACCTTCACTCTCAGGTCGGGTCTTGAAGCGATCACCGAGCGCACCCAGCGGGTTATCGAAGTCGCCGCGATTGCCGATGTAGCCCCAGGCAATACCGGCGCTGAAATCGAAATTGTCGTAGCGCTTGTTGGCGACCACAAATTCACTGGAGAACAAACCCGTACCGCCAATGTCTCGAAAGCCCAGCGCTACTTCGGGCGCCCAATGGCTCTCTTCCCACAAACGGGCCTTGAGGTCGACCGCCTTGTCCTTATAGCTCTGGCTGCCACTCAGCGAGTCAGGGCCGTAAGGTCGGTTGGTAATGGCGGTATAGCGAAACGAGCCTTCCAGCCATTCAAACGGCTGAAGCGACACGCTATAACGGCTGTAAGGATCGGTGCGGTTGGCATTCACGCTTATCTCACCGGCCGGCGCCATCCGCGCCGTCGGGGTTTGCCACAGACCCGCGCCACCGAAATCATTTTGAGTAATGCGTGGCTCTGCATGGGCCAGGCCACACGGCAATAACAATACGGCTGCAAAACGTAAATTCAACGAACCACCTCAGCCAGTTGCGTGGCAATAAATTCGGCCAACTGCTGATTCAGCTCAGGGACAGGCGGATCAAGATCATCATTTTTCACCGGTACCAGAATCTTGCTGCCGGCAACGGGAAAGTGCCCGCTCTCGCGATTCCAGTGCGCAATACCGACTCGCCGGACCCCACCGTCAGGCTGAATCAGCCACAGGTAATCGGCCTCGGCATCGGCCAGCGGTGTGCAACCTTGCAGATACTCGCGAGCCTCCAGTAACGGCTGATATGGCAAGTGGCAGGTTTCAGCGACAGCACCGAGCACTTCGACTTCATCGACACGTTTCGGGTAAATCAGGCGGTCGCCATCGTCGAGACGAATGTTGCGCGCGAAGCCGACTTCCACCGCGACCGGATCGAGATTGGCGATCTGACGCCCGGTAACGGGCATCTGCCGTACTTGCTCAGACAAACGCAGTGCCAGCGCTGCACGGCTTGGTTTGTCGAAGAGCGAAGCCATGCGCTGCAAAACGTCCAGATCAAACAACACGCCCGCCTTGAGTCGCGCCTGCTTTTCCAGCAACGACTGACGCAACAGGACACCCGCCAGCCAATACCCTTCGGCATTGGGCACGGCCACGTTGATGACATCGAGCAAGCGCCCGCCAGCCGGCAACTCGACCGGCCCGGGGTTGGCGACGTCACCGCTGACAGTGACAGCGGCCTGACTGAAGCTGGTGATCAACAGTAAACACGCCGATAGCGTTCCCAAGCGCTTCACGGGACATGCCTGCGGTTGGGGGTCAATTGCACGATCCTGACGCGCAACTGCGACGTCAGCTGTTGCTCGCTCTGCACAATGAAACCGTCGACGGGATCGACCCAATAACGATTGGTCGCCCGCAGGCCGATGGCCGGGGCATCAATCTGCTCATCGACACGCAGCACGCTGTATTCCTTGTTGAGAATGGTCAAGGTGTCCATGGATTTTCGGGAGAAGCGACTGTTAACGATCACCCCCACTTCCTGGCCCTTGTAGAGATCGATCCAGCGCCGGGAGGTGTAGCCATCGGCGACTTGATGAAGGCCTTGCTTGAACGGTGAGGTATCCGATAGACGCGTGCCGTCCAGGTCACCCTCCAGGCCCAGGCCGATGCTGCGCACGGCAAGGCCATCGCGCAGCAACAGCACTTGTTTGCCGGAAGCGACCCAGAACTGCAGGTCTTCACGCTCGCGCACCAGCGCCAACACCCCGGAGCCGGTCGGCGTGGTCAGTTTGATCTGCGGATAGTTGACCTCGGCCACTTGGGCTGGAGTCACGTCCACCTCATCCGGTCCGATCACCGCCGATTTGAGGTTGTTCAACGAAGCGCTCATCAGCGGGTTGCAGCCACACAACAACAGGGCCGCGCTCAGGCAGACGCCAACTTTCAACGTGTTCACAGTCGGCGACCTTATTTGCTGTTGTTACTGTATTCGCTCCAGTTCTTCGCAGCGGAAGCACCCGTACCGACAATCGACGCCGATGGCACCAATTGGCTGATGAAGCGGTTCCAGCGAGTCACATTGGCAGGCCCGACATAGACAACGTCCTGGGGGCGCACTTCGAAGTGCGTGGCAAGCGCCATGGCGGTCGGCGATTCAGCGTTCAATTGGTAGATTTTCGCCGGCTCCACGTCCAGGTTTTCAACCCCGCGGATGACGTACACCGCGTTGCCGTTGGAAGTGGTCTGGCTCAAGCCGCCAACCGAGCCGAGGACATCGGACAGGTTCATGGTGGCGGTCTTGAAGCTCAATGCGCGCGGCTGGTTGACCTCGCCCATGACGTAGATGCGCTTGTTGTCGTTGTATGGCAGATACAACTGATCGCCACCCTTGAGATAAACGCCCTGCAACTCGGAATCCTGCTGGTTGAGCGAGTCGAGATTGAGCGGATACACCCGTCCGTTGCGCGTCAGCGTCAGGCCGGACAAGTCAGCGTTGTTGGTATCAATTCCAGCGGAACCGAGGGCCTCGACCACGCTCAGGGGATTGGTGGAAATCGCTTGCGGACCGCCCTTGGCCACGGCGCCGGTCACCACGACTTTCTGACTGGCGAAACGCAGCACCGCGACATCTACCTGCGGCTCGGCGATGAACGCCGACAGGCGTTGCTCGATGTCAGCGCGCAGTTGCTGGATCGTACGCCCGGCGGCCTGGACTTCCTTGATGTACGGGTAATACAGCGTGCCGTCGGAGCGCACCAGCCGGCCGTTGGCATCGATCTGTTGTTGCGCGCCGGACGGGGCTGTCAGCTCAGGGTGATCCCAGACCGTGATGTACAAGACATCGTTGTTACCGATGCGGTACTCGGCCGGAGTCGCCAACAGTTCCGCCGGCAGCGACTCACGCTTTTGCGTGGTGCGGGTGGTGGAAATCAGCTTGGGGGTAATCGGGATCAGCTCGACCCGGCTGCTTTCACTGGCCCCTTGGCGGGTGATATCACTGGTGCTCAGGTATTGGCCGGGGGAAAACATGCAACCTTGTAAAGCGAGACTTGCCAACATTAAAAGAGAAAAACTACGAGTCATAATGGCACTACGCTATTCAAGGGCGAATCTAAAAAAGAAGTCACCCGACTTGCGTCGGGCGACCCTGTACTGCACTAACAAAAACGTCTGTTAGTTATGCGTGCCGGTGGTGCCGGTGGTACCGGTCGTACCGGTGGTACCGCCGTTGGCACTGCCACCACTATTGGACGCCGCTATTGCACTGGCAACCATGGCAGTACTGGCTGCAGGGGCTTGAGAAGCCGCTACACTGCCACCAACATTGGTCACCGCAGTCAGCGGCGTTTCAGCTGCGGCAGCCCAGTTGCTCAACATCGTCAACAAGGCAATCGCCATCACTTTTTTCATATCAACTCCTTTCTAACATTCGACCCGATTAAAACCGGATGTTCCGTTAGAGTTGGTAGAGTTCAAGTCGCGAAAAGTGCGAACAAGATCCGTCATTCATTCACAGTCCTACCTGACTGATAAACGTCAAACGGCAGGTTTATATCTACGGATATGCAAAAGGCATTTCCAGTGTATTTTCCCGACGATATCTAACAACCTGACTGGAAATAACATTAGGCCAAAACGACATCATCCGAGATAACCCTTGGGATGATTCGATTGCCAGCGCCAAGTGTCAGTCATCATTTCCTGCAAATTGCGCGTTGCCTTCCAACCCAGTTCTTTCGCCGCCTTGGAAGGGTCAGCCCAACATTGCGCAACATCACCCGAACGACGCGGCATCATGCGAAACGGCACCGGTTGCCCACTCGCCTCCTCGAATGCCCGCAGCACTTGCATCACGCTGTAGCCATCGCCCGTACCGAGGTTCCAGGTATGGATACCGGTGCGCCCGGCGATGGACTGCAATGCCTTGATGTGCCCATCCGCCAGGTCCACGACGTGGATGTAGTCGCGTACGCCAGTGCCGTCGACCGTAGGGTAATCGTCGCCGAAGATCGACAACTCCTGCAGGCTGCCGACCGCCACCTGGCTGATATAAGGCACCAGGTTATTGGGAATGCCGTTGGGGTCTTCACCCATGTGACCACTGTCATGAGCGCCGATCGGGTTGAAGTAACGCAACAGGGCGATGCTCCAGCGCGGCTCCGCCTGGCTCAAGTCGCGCAGCACGTTTTCGACGATCAGCTTCGATTGGCCATAGGGGTTGGTCGGATTACCGGTCGGGAAGTCTTCGCGGATCGGCATCTGCTCTGGCGCGCCATAGACCGTGGCCGACGAGCTGAACACCAGGCGAAACACCCCCGCAGCGGCCATCGCCTGGCACAGGGTGATGCTGCCGCTGACGTTAGTCTCGTAATACTCAAGCGGCTTGCGCACGCTCTCACCCACCGCCTTGAGCCCGGCAAAATGCAGGACCGCATCAATTGCGTGCTCCCGAAAAATCCGGTCCAGCAAAGCCCGGTCGCACACATCGCCGCGAATCATCAGTGCACGCTTGCCGCATATGGCTTCCACCGCATGCAAGGCCGCATCGCTGCTGTTGCAAAGATTATCCAGCACTACAACTTCATAGCCTGCTTCAAGCAGCGCGAGTGTGGTGTGCGAGCCGATATATCCGGCTCCACCCGTTACCAGAATTTTCATAGTGCGGTCCATTGAGAGATAAGTACTCAGTAGCGTGTCAAGCCCCATGTATTGAAGATGCGTGATGCACCACACAAACAAGGGCGACAACAACCTAAAACAAATTTAGTTCAACGACTGGCAATAAATATTTTTGCAGGTCAAACTGTATTGCCCGGTACTTATTAGCACTCCGATGCTTTCCTCACTATCAACAGATACCGACTAAAAATAACTAACAAGTATCAAACCGACATCTCATAACATTGACGCTTTCTGGCCACACTACTAATTGCCATTAACAACCTGACTCGGGTATTAAAGTACGCCTTCAATATTCATTGAAACTTGCAATCACTCGTTATTGCGCGCAGCCGTTAACGGCGTGCCGTGACTGTCCAGGATACTTTATGATTCGTAAATGTTTGTTCCCCGCTGCGGGCTATGGCACGCGTTTCTTGCCGGCGACCAAAGCCATGCCCAAGGAAATGCTGCCGATCGTCAACAAGCCGTTGATCGAGTACGCCGTTGAAGAAGCGCGGGACGCCGGCCTGCAACACATGGCCATCGTGACCGGGCGGGGCAAACGCGCACTGGAAGACCACTTCGACATCAGCTACGAACTCGAACACCAGATTCGCGGCACCGAAAAAGAGAAGTTCCTGGCAGGCACCCGCGAGCTGATCGACACCTGCACGTTTTCGTACACCCGCCAGGTTGAAATGAAAGGCCTGGGCCACGCGATCCTCAGCGGCCGCCCGTTGATTGGCGATGAACCTTTCGCCGTGGTGCTGGCCGATGACCTGTGCCTGAACCTTGAAGGTGACGGCGTGCTCACGCAGATGATCCAGCTCTACAAGAAATTCCGTTGCTCGATCGTGGCCATTCAGGAAGTGCCCCGCGACCAGACCCACAAGTACGGCGTGATCGCCGGCGAGCTGATCTCGGACGGCATCTACCGGGTCAACAACATGGTGGAAAAGCCCAGCCCGCAAGACGCCCCGTCCAACCTGGCGATCATCGGCCGCTACATCCTGACGCCGGACATCTTTGACCTGATCGCCGATACCCAACCCGGCAAAGGTGGCGAAATCCAGATCACCGATGCCCTGATGAAACAGGCGCAGAACGGCTGCGTGCTGGCTTACAAATTCAAGGGCATGCGTTTCGATTGCGGCGGCGCAGAGGGTTATCTCGAAGCGACCAATTTTTGCTACGACAACGTGTACCTCAAGGGTCTCTGAGACACCTCATACACCCAACGCCCACTTTTCATTCAGGCAGGCCAACCATGAACATTGGAAAACTCTCGGCATACATTGCAATGGAGGTGGGCAACCTCGGAGTGATGTCCTCGCTTTCGCGTCATCAGCGGTTGCCGAGCGCCAACGAATCCTGGCTCGGCCCCACTCTGCTGGTGGAACGAATCGGTATGTTTCCCTCTTCGGGAGACATCCGCCGGCCAATGCTCGACCCCTATCCCCTGCTCGCACACCTGAAAAGGCTTTATCGCGGGCAGGCGCTGGAAATGGATGACCGTGACGGCCTGAAAGTGATTTTCAGCGACTGGCGATTCCGGGTGCGCATTTGCTGCAACGACCCGGCCATCATCATCAATGTCGAAACCCGTTGTGCAACGCAGTTGATGCCGCTCAAAACCGCAGAGCTGCTGGGTCATCTGGAATCTTTCGAAAATTGCCGCAGCTCCCTGTAGGAGCTGCCGCAGGCTGCGATCTTTTGACGTTGCTCTTAAAAAATCAAAGGATCGCCGCCTCGTTTCACTCGACAGCGCCTACAAAGACGGTGCCGCGCCACAACGGCCCTGGGGCGAAACGGTTTGCTGCCCGCCCACCATCCAGCGATAGAAGTAGTCGGCAATCACTCGCCCACCCGTGGCCGGAACCGGATGAATCTTGTCCGGACCGATCATGGAGGCGGCGTAGCGTTTGACGTCGCTGCCGAACGCGCATTGCAGATCGGCGTAACCGAGATGCTCCGCGCTCGCCCATGGCGCCAACACCTGCGCATAAGCCGACATCGGATACGCACTGGAGCGTGTGGTTTCCTGACGCAGGATCAGGTTAACGCTCGCCGCCGGCTGGATCTCGCGAATCATCCCCACCAGCCCTTGAACGTTCTTCAGATACTGCTCGGGCTTCACGCCGAAACCCTGATCGTTGCCACCGAGCATGATCAGATAGATATCCGCCGGGATCTTCGACACCGCCGCTTTCCACTGCGTCTGCCAAAGGCTGTCGCTGTGGTAGAAGTCAGCGGATGCCGCACCGGACGCCGCCAGTTTGGATACCCGCACACCGCCCTGATCGTTGCTCATCCACAGGCCGAACAGGGTCGGCGCGCCCTTCACCACCTCCAGCCTGAATGTCCAATCCGTCGCCTGTGATGCGCCGGGCAACGGCACTTCCTGCACCCCAGAGCCGCCGAGGGTCAATGGTCGCCAGTCTTGGGATGGCGTCCAGCGATAGCGAATTTCACTGGGCTCGCCGTTGCCGAGGTAAAGCAGTTTTGCCTGGGTCACAGCGGTGTTGATGGCCGGCGTCGGGCTGGCATCGATCTGCAGCCATGCGCCCGGCCGCCCCGTCACCGTGCGGCTGTCGGGGCTGGCCTGGCCGAGGCCGGACACCTGCCAGTCACCGCCGAAGTACTTTTCGCTGCTGCGCGTGTACTTGAAATGCGTACCACCGAGGGCCGCACCGTGGTTGAAGCCTACGTAGCCAGGGCCGGCAAAACCGACCTCCCCGGACACGCGCTGCACCAGCTTATTCAGATAGAAATCCTGCCCGGCGCTGTAGCTGTCGCCGATCACCGAGATCGACAGAACCTTACCGGCCTTGCCTTCGCGCCACTGAGCAAAACGCTCGCGGGCGTCTCCCACCTCGACCACCGACGCCGCAACAGGCTGGACGTCATCAACTGCCAACATGCGCTGCTTCCTTCCCTCGGACAATCATTAAGTCTGCGCCACCGGAGCGATGTTCGCCGGGGCTTTTTTAGTCGCTGCGCGCTCACCGAGAAACAGCACGGAAGTGAAGTTGAACCGACTGAAAATCATCGACAACACCACCGGTCCGAGCAAACCACAGGCCACGCCACCGAACACCAGAAGGCTTTCATCCTTCACGCCCAACCGCCCCAGGACAAACCGCGACGTGGCCGCGAACAGTACATGGAACAGGAAGATCGCATAGGAATAGCCGCCCAGCCAGGTCAGCGCTTTCGAGCGCATGTCACTCGACAGTAGCGCAATGCAGGACACGCAACCCACCGTCAAACCGATCAGGCTGCGACGGTCGACGATCAGCTCGCGATCCACAGCCGCCACGTACAGCAGCGTCAGCGAGATCACCACGAACACCAGCGGACCGATCACCTTGAACCGCTGCTTCAGTGCGTCGACGTTTTCCTGGCCAATCATCCCCGCCACAAAAAACGGCAGCAGGTAGATCGCGCCGTTGATGCCGAATGCATCGACCTTGAACGGCGGCAGCAGGAACACCACCGCCGCAAAGGCAAACAACAGGTACAAGCGTGTCGCCGACCGAAGCAATCCGCGCCACTCCAACAAGCCGACGAACATGAAAATGATGAACACCGCCTGCAGGAACCAGAAGTGGTTGATCGGCACCCAGAACGACAACAAAGCGTCGATCACCCCGACGTCCTTGTTCACGCCCGGGCCAACCGCTTGCAATACGGAAAACGGCACGCCCACGCAAAACAGCGGCACGATCAACCGTCGCACCTTGCCGCTGAAGAACGTCGAAAAGTCATTGCCGCGGATTTTGTAGATGGAATAGATATAGCCCGAGATGAAGGTGAACAGCGGCATGCGCACGTACACCATCGAGTCGGCGATCACCCGGAACGGCGAGCCCAGGTCAATTTTCAAACCGCCGCCCAACGGGCCGATAACGTGGTAGAGCACCAGCAACAGGCACGCCAGGCCACGCAGGGTTTCTATCTCCAGGGACTTTTTTTTGCTCGACATAAAGCACCTGCCTCAATTCAGAATTCTTGATTCAACCTGCACCGGTTTGTTTGCCCGCAACATCAATCCCAGGCCCACGAACAACACCGGTACCACCATCGAGAAGTGCCGTGCGAAGGAGCCGAAGTCCGGTTCGAACAGGCCTTGAACCAGCAGGAACGCCAGCGGGATCGCAATCAGTTCCTTGGGTTTGGTCTGGATCGGTGCGCCTTTGTAATCGGTCGAGGTGATGACTTTGAACAGCAGCAACGCGGTCATGATCATCAACGCGACGAAGATCACCTGGCCCGGCCCGGAGAGCAGGATCAGCTCCACGGGAAACGACAGACGGAAGAAAATGATCATCGAGTCCAGGGCTTGCGAGACAAAATCACTGCCGCTGAGCCACGAAACGATCAACGACTTCGACCCCTCCTCGCCCGCCGTGCGCAGTTCGTTGTTGCTGGCGCGAATCGATGACACCGGAAAGCCGAGCGCCACCTGGATCGCCATGGCGACCGCCAGGTAGAACAGGAACAGCATCAGGAAGAAAGTGAAGCGCGAGACGTACTTCTTCATCACGCAGACGCCGACCCAGGACAGTGAAAACAGAATCCAGTAAGGCCGGATCAGCACGCCGTAGATCACCGCCGAGAGGAAAAAGCCGCCGCGATATTTGTGCGTCAGCGAGCTGAGCAAAATGCTCAACACCGCCACCGACACAATGATTTCCTTGGTCAGGTTCTCAAGGAAAAACGAGCGGACGATGCCCCATAGACACAGCGTGCCGAAGATCGCCAACGGCATGCGCCGAAAGACCACCACCGGAATCGCTGTGAGGAAAAAATTGCAGAACATGCCGTAGGCCCAGGCGTTGGTCAGATTGATCCCGGTGGGCCGCAGCAGGAACGCCGAACACTCATAGGAAGAGCGATCCGGCGAGAACGGGTTCCAGAAATTGCAGTTGTCGGCTCGCGCGTAGGACGACCACAAGGTCATGGCATCCGGGCCTGGATCACGGGGGATCAACAGCGGCATGGCCACCGACAGAAACAACCCGGTGAATAAAATCAGGAACGAGATCGACGAGTCGAGTTTCTTGCCGCGAAACTCGATGCAGGGCAGCTTCAACCCCATGCCAGTGCCCCTTTCGGCCGGGTCACACGGGTCAGCACGGCAATCACGCCCAGCTGCACGATGATCGCAAAAACGTTGCCCCAGGCGGCGCCATAAATCGAATAGTGTTTGATCAACAGGTAACTGACCGGCACCGAAACCAGCAAGCAAATGACCGCGCTCGCCAGTGACACGCGACTGTTTTTCGAGGCAATCAAACCGCCCCAGACGATGTCGCCAATCGCACGCAGCGCAAACGAAAAAATCAGCACAGCGAGGATTGCATTGTCCGGTCGCGGAACGGCCGCGCCGACATAATCGAGCACCACGTTGAAGAACAGATAAATCAGCACCGCCACCGCAGCAGACACCACCAGCGAGCGCATGACCCATTTATTGACGAACAATTGCCGGACTGTGAACGGCTGTTGATCTGCCTGGAAACGCTTGGCCAGCACCGGAATTCCAACCACTGCCACCACCGCGTAGGACAGCGCTTGCAAGGTGTTCGCCGCCGACCACGCGTACACGTATTTACCGAGGCTGGCGTAGGGTTCCAGGTCGATGATCAGAAAGCGCTCGGCGTACTGACTCAAAGCGATCAGCCCTGTACCGAGATAGAACGGCAATCCGGCCTTCCACACGGTTGCCGTGGCCAGCGTGCCACTGACCCGACCTTTGTGCACGCTCACCACAATCAGGTAACCGGCGACGATCACCAGTACGTTAGCGGCCACCCAGAGCCACAACACGCTGGCGATTCCCGACACCCAGCCGAGCATCATCCCGCCCACCGCCAACACCGCCCAGAGGCCGGTCTTGATGAAAAACAGCAGCGCACCCGCCGTGGCTTTCTGCGCGGAAAACACGAAGGAATTGATTTCGAACGACAGGTGCTCGGTGAGCAAGACCAGGGTCACGCAGAGGATCAGCGCAGTCGTCGCTTCGACCGCCTGGAACAGCGAATACACCAGTACCGTCACCACCGACAACAGCAGCCCCACGGCCAGATACAGCAGCAGGACCTTATCGACCACCCGGCGCGAACTGCCGCCAACGCTGATCAGCCGATTGATCTCGGAGCTGAAACCGACGCTGTAGAACTTCGATGCGATCAACGACGCCGCGACCACCACGCCGTAAAAACCCAACGCCTCATAACCCAGGTAATGGGTGATGGCCAACACCAGCAAAAACTTCGCGCCCAATGCCCCGCCGCGAAGCAACAGCCGAAATATCATCGAACGATCCCTTTGATGATGTCGTCCATGGCCACGGTTTTTGCCTCGATCTCACGGCAGGTGTCGGTCAGGCGTTTGCCGAAATTCGACAGCGCATTCGGCGCATAGACCGTGTTGATGATGGTGTCGACATCGATATCGCCGCCATTGATCACCCAGTCCTCCACGCCCATGTCCTGATAGGCGCCGAAGCCTTTGCGCTCGTAGCTGATGTGGTACGCCGGGACGCCGGACAGCAGCGACTCGATGGCGCCATGCAGGCGCACGGAAATCACCAGGTCCGGTTGATACTTGGCCAGCGTCGCTTTCAACGGCAGCAAGTCTTCGGTGATGCCCAGCTCGCGATAGAACGCGCCGTCATCGTTGCCGCGAACCGCGCTCTGCACCGCGCAAACCACTTTGCTTTTGTTCTTCAGGCGCTGCAGCAGCAACTTCAAGTTGGCGACATAGGCGACCTTCTTTTCCTTGCTCCACTCCGGCGGCTTGCGCAGCACCACGCACACCGTGGCCGGCGAAGAGGCGCAGCGGGTGAACTTGGGTTGCTGGAGGATTTTGCTTGCTAGCGACTGCACTGCGAGATCGGGCGCGCGGTAGACGTTTTCACAGGCATCGAAAATCGCTGAGGAGCGATTGTCACGCACGAACACCGCATCGGCGCTGGCGTAATGCTCAACGATTTTGCTGCTCTCACCGTGGAACGGCCCGATGCTCTGCGGCAGGTACACCGACGGCACTTTGCTGAGGATCGCCGTTTCCAGTTGCTTGGCGTGGCCGAGTTTCAGCTTGATGTGTTCAAAGGCACTTTTGGAGCGCATGTAGCCGCCACCAACGCCGACGATCAGATCGGTTTTCTTCAACAGGTCAGCCAGTCCGGCGTATGACTGATTGAGAAACACAGCCTGCTTGACCCGGCCCAAACCCTTGGCTGCCATCACCGGCGCATCAAAGCGCGGATGCGGCAGATAGCTGAAGGAGTCAGGATCGGAGGCCACGACACTGATCGAAGTGTCATCGCCAAAATTGCGCTGTACCAAGGCAATGGCCAGATCGACGAGCAGACCGTCACCGGAATTGGACGCACTGTAGCCATGCAAAATCGTTACGTTCATAAGCTTGAGTTCTACTTAAAAAGAGGGGGCGCGATACAGGTCATAGGTCTGGCGGATCATCAACGCGGCGCTGAAGCGCTCGCGGACGATGCTGCGCCCTTCGCTGCCAAGGTCGAGCAACCGTGGCTTCTGGATTTTCTTCAGCACATCGGCCAGCGCCTGGTGATCCCCGCTGGGGAAGACGTAGCCGGACACCTCGTTGGTGACCAATTCGGGCAACGACGTGCAGTTGCTGGCAATCACCGGCAAGCCCATGGCCATGCCTTCGAGCGGCACCATGGCAAAGCCTTCCCAGCGACTCGGGACGATCAGCGCATCGGCTTTGCGGTACAGCGCCTGGACCTCGCTGGGCGTTACCCACGGCAGGTATTCAACCCCTTCCATCGGCGGGCACTCGACTGAATCCTCGTTCACGGCACTGCCAACCACCGTCAGTTTCAGGTCGCTGCGCTGGACTTTGGCGAATGCCTTGAGCAACACGTCGAAGCCTTTCTGATAATCGAGACGGCCGACGAAGAGCAGATGAATCGGCTCGGGACTGTTCACTTTCGGCGCGTCATCCTTGTGATGAATGCCGTTGTAGATCAGCTTCATACGCTTGCGCTGAATGCCGAACCGCGCGGCCTTGTCGAGCTCGTACTGGCTGACGCAGATGATCACGTCGGTGACTTTCTGCAACACCCGCTCAATCCCCGCATAGACTTTCTGCTTGATCGGCGAGCTTTCCATCAGGAACGAAAAGGCATGGGGGCAGTAGACGATTTGCGGCTTGCGCCAAGGTCGCAACAGTACACACACGCTACGCCCGATAACGCCGGAAAAGGTGCTGTGCAAATGCACGACATCGGGTTTTTCCTTGAGCATCACCTGGGTCAGTCGCCAGGCGAAGCGCAGCAACGAAGGCACATTGCGCCCGGTCCGGGGGAAAGTTCGGATCTGCTGCCCGGCAATCCCGTGCAGTTCCTTTTCCTGGTCCTGCGGGACCAGATAGACCAGCTCATAGTTGGCCGCGTCGCCTTCGGGAGAAGCCGAAATCGTGCGGATAACCGTCGCGACGCCACCTTTGATCGTCTCTGCCACGTGCAATATTTTTTTCACAAGTCACCCACTTCAAACATGAAAGAAAAATCGCTGACACTCAGGATTTGTCGGACGCGTATTCGTAGTTGTAATAGCCGTAGCCGCCGTTGCCGTAGTAGCTGGCCGCGCGCTTCTCGACACCGTTGAACACCGCGCCTTTCAACTCGATGCCGTTCTGGGCGAAGCGACGAATCGTCAGTTCGATCTCTTTGGCCGGGTTCACCCCGAAGCGCGTGACAATCAGGCTGATGCCCGCTTCACGACCGACAATCGCTGCATCGGTCACGGCCAGCAGCGGCGGTGTATCGATGATCACCAGGTCATACAGTTCGCTGAGTTGCGCCAGCAGCTCGCGGAAGTTGGCGTGCATCAACAGCTCGGAAGGATTGGGCGGAACCTGGCCGCGGCTGATGAAGTGCAGGTTGTCGACTTCGACCCTGTTGATGGCCTGCTCGATGCTGCAGCGCTTGACCAGCAGGTCCGACAAACCGTTGGTGATCGGCGTGTTCAGGGTTTTGTGCAGATGGCCTTTGCGCATGTCGGCATCGATCAGCACCACGCGCTGTCCGCTTTGCGCCATGACCGCCGCGAGGTTGGAAGAAACGAAAGTCTTGCCGACCTGCGGGCTCGGCCCGGAAATCATGATGCGGTTGTTGGTCGAGTCGAGCCCGGCAAAGTGCAGGCAGGTACGCAAGCTGCGAATCGACTCGATGGACAGGTCTGTCGGGTTGCGCAGGGCCAGCAGATAGGCAGGCTTGTCCACGCCGTCCCGGGCGCGACCTTTTTTGCTGTCCTCTTCCTGTTGCAAGGCGCTGTAGGGAATCGACGCGTACACCGGCAAACCGAGTTGCTCGATGGCTTCCGGCCCCTCCAGACCGCGACTCAGGGATTTGCGCAGCAGCACCAGCGCGACCCCGAAAAAGGCACCGAGGAACGTGGCAATCAGAACGATCAGGGCTTTTTTCGGTTTGACCGGGCTGGTCAGGTCGACGTCCGCAGTGTCGATCAAGCGCACGTTACCCACGGCGCCAGCGCGGACGATGTCCAGCTCCTGGGATTTGTTCAGCAGTTGCGTGTAGATCTGCGACGCCACTTCGACATCGCGGGTCAGGTTGAGCAACTCTTGTTGCGTGGCGGGCAAGTCCTGGGCTTTGCTCTCCAGCGCCTTCTGTTGCTGGGTCAGCTCGCCGAGCTGGGTCATCAGCGCGCGGTACGCCGGGTGCTGCTTGGTGAACTTGCGGTCGAGTTCCGCCTGTTGCATCTTCAGTTCAGAGATACGCGTGTCGAGGCTGACAACCTGCTCGAGCACCGATTGGGTTTCGAGGGAAATATTGACCGTCTTGCCACGGGTTTGATAACCGTTGAGCGCATCGCTGGCCTTGGCCAGATCGCGTTTCACCTGCGGCAACTGACCTTGCAGGAATTGCAGGCTCTGCGCCGCTTCCGCCGAGGTGCGCTGCACGTTCTGCTGCACATACAACGCAGCAATCTTGTTGAGGATTCTGACTGCCTCGGCCGCATCGGAGCTGGCCAGGGCCAAACGGATGATCCCCGATTCCTTGCCCTGCTCGGAAATATCCAGCGCGTCCTGATAACTCTGGATGGTCACGATCCGCGGGTTGCGCACTACCTCGAAACGGGTGCCGGGGTTGGCCGACAGCTGAGTGATCAGCCCTTCTACATCGTCTTGCTTGAACGCTTCGCCCGCGACACCTTCGGCCAGCACGTTGTCGTTTTCATCGAACAACTGGAAGCGATGTTGCTCGCCGGCGACCAGCGTGAGCTTTTTGCCCAGCAGCTCTTTTGGCAGATTGAGCCGGCTGATCTCCAGACGCTCACCGCCCCAGGCGTAGCTGTTCAGGCCCAGGCGCGGCGGCGCGACACTGAACTCGGTCTCGCCGCGATAACGCCGGGCGAGAAAGCCGCCAATGATCGGGAAGGTGTTGGGGGTGACATCGATATCAAGGCGCAAGTCATCGACGGTTTTGCCGATCACTGCGCGGGACTTGATGATGCCGATCTCGGTCACCGAGGGCGATTGCCCACCGAGCATGCTGTTGAGGTCGGAAAACCCGAGCATGTCGTTCTTCTTCGGTTCGACCTGCACCAGCGCATTCGCCAGGTATACCGGTGTCGCCAAAACCGCATAGGCAACGCCGGTGACCATGAAGGCACCGGTGAGCGCGCCGATCAACCATTTCTGGTCAATCAAACTGCCGAATATACCGAGAAGATCAATACTGTCTTGATCGTTGTCACGGGTGCCGATTACTGACGGTAACTGCATAAGTCTGTTCTTACCATTCATTGATCTGAAGAATATTCATCAACGCGCGAGGCGTTGCGCCCATGAGCTAACAGCATCTTCAATCAATGCATGGGCATGAATAAAAGCGGCCTTGCCTTGACGATAAGGGTCTTGTATTTCTCGCTCGCTTTGCCACTTGCCGAGCAGAAACACTTTGCCCCGCGCGTGCGAAGCAATCTTCAGCACTTGTTTAACGTGCTCTTTTTCCATGACCAGAATCAGGTCTGATTCATTAACGATGTCCGGTGTCAGTTGCCGCGCCTTGAAGGCTTCTGCACAGTGCCCGCGGTCTTCGAGAATCTGCCGGGCCGACGCTTCCATGGACTCACCCACCCTTGCGGACAGGCCTGCGGAGGTCACTGTGATCGCCGAAGAGTCCAGCGCGTTACGCAGCAAAAGCTCTGCTGTCGGACTTCGGCAGATATTGCCTACGCAGACGACAAGGATCTTTCTGAACAAGGTTTTACTTTCCCGTGTAATGTCAAACAGCCAACATGCCGAGAGGGTTTTAATGAACCCTCAAGATCTTCCTGCACTCAGAAATAGATTCGCCCTGTTAGTACCGAAGCATTAAGTACCACAGCGTTTAAAAGCCCCCCAACCACAATTACCGGACTAAAAATAACTGTGATTTTCGGCTGATGGTTTTCCGACAAAAAATAACATTCGTGCACTTCATGCCTTCGCCATTATCGAAAGATGAGTAAAGAGATATCTATTCGCAGTTGTCACGTCTCATCAGGAGAGCAGACATGAAATCAGCACATCTCAAAGGACTCGGCGCGCTGACACTGATAGCGCTGGGTGCGACGACACAGCTTCAAGCCAGCGAACTGTTCCCTAACCTCCCCACCCGGACCGTTGGCATCCAGGTCAAGATTCAGAACTTTTCCGCCGCCGACGCCGGGCAGATCAAAGCGGCCGGTTTCAGTTTTGTGCGCTTCGGCGTATGGAGCGACAGCCTGGGCAGCGCGAAGTATCAGAAACAGGTCAGCGATGCCTTTGCGACGGCCAAGTCGGCTGGCCTGCCGGTGCTGCTGACCGTGCGCGCCATCAAGCCGTTGATGGCCGCGTCAGGTAACATCAGTGAACTGGCAACCGCTGGCGAATCCTTTGCCAACACCGTGACAAAGCTGGAAACCTCCTACAGCACTCAACTCGTGGCCATCGAAATCTGGAATGAACCGGATCTCGAAACCTATTGGCCGACGCGCAATTTCGACACGACCTTCGTGCCGTTCATGAGCGCCATGTGCAAGTCGCTGCAAGACAAACCGCAAGCGACGCCCCGGGTGGGCTTCGGCTTCGCCCGCCCACCGACGGCCGGTTCTGCATCGACCGTGGCGCTGAACCGCATCGTCAGCGAATACCCCAAATGCCTGAACGCCATTTCCTACCACCCCTATGGCATGACGAGCACACAGATCAGCAACGCGCAGGCGTTTATCCAGCAGAACTTCCATCTGCCTGGCGTGATCAGTGAATGGGGCGTCTCGGCGCTCGCCTCCAATGGCGGCGCCGAAGGACAAGCCAGCAAAATCGGTACATTTATTGCCGATGTGAAAAAGCTCAACATCCCGCTGACCTCCATTTATGAATGGAAAAACAGCGACTCGGGCAGCAACGACCGGGAGAAGAATTTCGGTTTGCTGACCTCCGACGGGCAGCCAAAACCGGCAAGAATCATCGTCGAAAGTCAATTCAATGCAGAGTAAGCCTGCTCAACCGATCTGTGCGCAGGTCGGTTGCTTTGAACCTGTGAGCTGTTTTGGCATCGTATTCATCGACACCGCGCCCCACCTTTCAAACAATCGTTTTCAGGTTGTTGCCGCAGGGGCCATCGATACACGTACACACCCTTGAGTGGCTGTCAGCGCTCGGGTAATGTCATCAGACCCATAGGACAGAGCACGCCCATGACTTCCAAGCTGGAACAACTCAAACAAATGACCACCGTGGTTGCCGACACTGGCGACTTCGAAGCGATCGCCCGCGTTAAGCCGGTAGACGCGACCACCAACCCTTCCCTGCTGCTCAAGGCCGCAGCCATCCCCGCTTACGCCGAGCTGCTGAACGCGTGTGTCAACGACTGCAAGGGCGATGTCGGCCTGGCCAGCGACCGTTTTGGCGTCGCGGTAGGGCAAGAAATCCTCAAGGTGATCCCGGGACGTATTTCCACTGAAGTGGATGCACGCCTGTCGTTCGACACCGACGCCGTGCTCAAGCGTGCGCACCGCCTGATCGAGCTCTATGAAAAGGCCGGCATTGGCCGCGACCGCGTACTGATCAAGATCGCCTCCACCTGGGAAGGCATCCGCGCTGCCGAGATCCTGGAAAAAGAAGGCATCCAGACCAACCTGACCCTGCTGTTCTCCTTCGCTCAGGCCGCCGCCTGCGCTGACGCCGGGGTGTTCCTGATTTCGCCGTTCGTGGGCCGCATCTACGACTGGTACAAGAAAGCCAACGGCACCGACTACACCGGCGCGGAAGATCCGGGCGTGCAATCGGTGACGCGCATTTACAACTACTACAAGGCCAACGACTACAAAACCGTGGTCATGGGCGCCAGCTTCCGCAACCTGAGCCAGATCGAACAACTGGCCGGCTGCGACCGCCTGACCATCAGCCCGGACCTGATCGACAAACTGGCAGCGGATACCGGCAAGCTGGAACGCAAACTGGCTCCGGGGCACACCGGTGAAGCGCGCCTGAACCTGAACGAAGCGCAGTTCCGCTGGTTGTCCAACGAGGACGCCATGGCAACCGAGAAACTGGCCGAAGGCATTCGTCAGTTCGCTCGTGATCAGGAAAAGCTTGAGGCGCTGCTGCAAGCCAAGCTGTGATCTGATTCGAAACGCAAAAAGGGCGAACCTTGGTGGGTTCGCCCTTTTTTGTGGCTGCCGGGTAATGTGCTGTCATTGCCGACGCCATCGCTAGCAGGCTAGCTCCCACAAGGGATAGCGTCTTAAAAGGTGGGAGCTAGCCTGCTAGCGATGGGGCCTTTACGGCCATCCCATCACCTGAGGAAATCAATGCCGCTCCAGCGCATTCACCAGGTCATGGAACGCTTCCCGGTTGGAGTCGTTCAGGCCCATGAGGATCTTGTGCGCTTCGAGCACTTTGATCCGCACCACTTCTTCGGACTGGTCCTGGTCTGGCAGGTCGTCCAGGCACTCCGGGCACGGCACAGGCTTGTCAACGATGTTGAACACCTGCTCGAAACCCATCGATTGCAGAAGACGGGTGATGTCTTCGTGGGTGGTGACGACAGTCGGCAACAGGCCGACCTTTTGCCGCGAAAGGATCGACAACTTGGCCAAAAGGCCAAGGGTGGTGCTGTCGATGCTGCGGGTTTCGGTCAGGTCGATCACGATGGCGTTGAAATTCAACGCGGTGAAGATCCGATCAATAGTCGCATCCAACGCCGAACACAGGGTCAGGCGAACTTCACCGACGAACTTCAGGACGAAGGTGCCGTCCTGCTCGGCGAACTGGATTCTACCGGTACTCATTGAAGATTCCTGCTCAACACCAACAGGGCGATATCATCCGGCATCTCCCCTAGCGTGGCCAATCCAAAAACCTGCCGCAGACCATCCAGGCTGCCGCCCGCTGCCTTGACCCGTTGGGGCAACGCAGCTTCTTTTTCTTTGAGTGTGGGTTCTGGCAAAAGGTCCAGAATGCCATCAGACATCAGCGTCAGGCTGAACGTCGGCGGCAATTCCAGCACGTGGTCTTCGTAGGTGGCTTCGTTGAAGAGGCCAACCGGCAAACCACGCCCTTCCAGATAACGAACACTGTCGGGTGTGTACAACACTGGCAACGGCAAATGACCACCGATGCTATAGGTCAACAAACCTGTCTCCTCGTCGATGACTCCACCGACCATTGTGACGTGTTTACCCAGCTTACAACTGATCAGGCCCCGGTTGATATGACCAAGGACTTCTGAAGGCTTGAATTCCGGTAATGTGCCGCTGCGCTTGGATTCGAACAGCAAGCGCGTGGTCATGAACTTCAACAGCACCGTGACGAAGGCTGAAGAGGCGCCATGACCGGAAACGTCCGCCAGGTAGAACGCTACCCGACGCTCATCGACACGGAAGTAGTCGACGAAATCACCCGACAGGTACAGCGACGGGATGATCTGGTGAGCAAACTTGAACTCGTCGATGGTCCAGGGGCTGACCGGCAGCATGTTCATCTGCACCTGGCGACCGGCATTCTGGTCTTCCTGGAGCAGGTTCAGGCTGGCGGCGAGCTCGCGGTTGGCCTTTTCCAACTTCTCACGATAACGCTGGTTTTCCAGCAGCAGGCGCGCTCGATCCAGGGCCCGACGCACCGAGTGCTCAAGCACAGCCAGATCTTCGAGAGGTTTGATCAGGTAATCCGCCGCCCCCAGGCGCAAGGCCTCGACCGCGTCGTTCATCACGCCGGCACCGGAAACAACGATCACCGGCGTTTGCGGCGACAGTTCGGTGACCTGGCGAATGAGTTCGAGTCCGCCCATCTGCGGCATGCGCAGATCGCAGATGACCAAGTCGGGCTTGTCTTGCTCGAATACCTGAAGACCCTGCTGACCATTGCTGGCCTGCAAGACGCTGAAACCACTGTCTTCCAAATAGGCGGCGAGGCTCGCGCGCACTACTTCGTCATCATCGATTATCAGCAGCGTGGCACTGGTTTTTGGCATGTGGGCAAACGGCGCCAGAATTAGGTTGGCGTAGGGGCCCGGATTTTCGCCCGGCTCACACTACTGGATTCGCTTTCTAGCCTCTCTGTCGCACTGTTATCGAGCATTTGCCCTACACACATGTACACCAGAGGTGCCCTTCTAAGGCGCAGACGGTACTCCCATCCGCGAGGCGTTTCAAGCTCACGCCGATGGTCGCTTGACATCCATCTGTGTCAAATCACCGGGAGTTATAAGAACCGGCAAAACAGAAACTCAATGTAAGGACCGCCACCCTCGAAAAATGCAGAAGGCGGCCCGATGGCCGCCTTCTTTATTGACCGCTAAAGATTAAAAATCGTCTTCAACCTGGCCGTCTTTCACCTTGAATTCGCGGTTCTGCAGGTAAGCGTTTCGGATGAACGTGTACTTGTCACCGGTGATCAACTTCTCGGACGACAGCAAGTTCGCACGGGTATCGACAATGTTCAGGGCGAAGATCGAGTTACGCACCGGCACATCGTTGATGTAGCGGTACGGGCCGGTGTAACCGTCGACGAATTTCGAAGGTGCATCACGCACGGTGCTTGGCCCCAACAGTGGCAGCATCACGTACGGACCACTGCCGACACCCCAGTAACCGAGCGTTTGGCCGAAGTCTTCGTCGTTACGCTGCAGGCCCATCTTGGTCCCGACGTCGAAGAAGCCCAGCAGGCCGAAGGTGGTGTTGAAGATCAAACGCGCGGTGTCGACACCGGCCGCCGCAGGCTTGGCCTGCAAGATATCGTTGGCGAGGTTGGTGACATCGCCGACGTTGCGGAACATGTTGTGGATGCCGTCTTCAAGGAACTGCGGCGTCACGAATTGATACCCTTGGGCCAATGGCTTCAGGGCATAGGTGTCGAGCACGTCGTTGAATTTGTAGATCGGACGGTTGATGCTTTCCCAAGGATCGTCTTCCGACGCTGCCTGGGCAACGAACGGAACCAGCAACACGCTGGCACACACACATAGCTGAGCGAAATGATTGCTCCAGCGCATATAAAAACTCCTTGGATTGTTCCGTTGCCGGGCGCTGAGCCTGGCGCAAAGACCGATAGTATAAGACGGAAAGGTCGCTTTAGGCAGCATGCCCCCAAGGGCTGATTCGGGATTTGGCTGTTTGTGATCGGTTCACATCCGTGTCACTCAACTGTCATCGCCACCCACTAGCCTCGAGGCTATTTCAGGGACGTTGACATGCCGCACGCCGAAACCAAGCCTCAAACTACGCCAAACCTGACTGCCGTGCTGTTCGGGCTCAGTGGTTGCCTGGTGGATTTCGGCGCTCACACGCGTCTGAACGGCGCTCATTCGGCCGAGCACAGCGAGGCCACCCCGGGCGCTCTCGACAGCCTGCACAGCTTGCAGCGCCAGCAAATACCGTGCGCATGGCTCGATGAACTGCCGCCTGCCGTCAGCCAATCCCTGGCAGTCGCTTTGCCGGAATGGATCAGACCCTCGCAACACCTTGCAACAAACATTCCTTGGCCGGCACCCCATGCGTGCTGGCAAGCCTTGATGGCCCTGAACGTCGCCCGCCTCGATGGCTGCGTATTGGTCAGTGGCGAACCGCGCCTGCTGCAATCGGGACTCAACGCCGGCCTGTGGACCATCGGCCTGGCGTCCTGCGGTTCGCTGTGCGGTTTGTCGCCTGCGCAATGGCAAGCCCTTTCGCCGCAGGAAAGAGACATCAAACGCGGCAAGGCCACCGTGCAGCTGTTCGGCCTGGGCGTGCATTCAGTGATCGATCACCTCGGTGAACTCGACACCTGTCTGGCGGACATCAGCCTGCGCCGGCTCAAAGGTGAAAAGCCCTGATCGCGGCTTCGCACTTATCAAGCATGCAGGTTATGCAGGAGTGGATTAATCTTAAGGTCAGCCATAGACCTTTGGCGTGTCGCTGCGGTCTATGCCAGTGCCAATCGAGAGAAGGAAGAACGCCATGCCTGCCCGCGAACTGCAAGAACAGCTCAATGCCCTGCGCGAGCAATTGGATAAGAATCCTCCGCTGTCCGAACCCGAGCGCGAAGAACTGCACCTACTGATGCAGCAGATCGAACTGGAACTTGATCTCGAAAACAGAACCAAGGACACCAACCTCGCCGATAACGTCAACCTTGCCGTCGAACGCTTCGAACTCGAACACCCTACCCTCGCCGACGCCCTGCGCCGTATTGGCACGGCCCTGCACAGCATGGGAATCTGAACCCGCCAGACACAAAAAGCCCCGCTAGCGATAGCGGGGCTTTTTCATTTACTAGAAAAGGATCGCAGCCTTCGGCAACTCCTACCTGAGAAATGCAGAGTAGGAGCTGCCGAAGGCTGCGATCTTTTGATGTTACTGGCGGACCAGTCGATGGTTCGGCAGCTGTACGTTTTCAGTGCTGCGATACGGGTTGATATCCAACCCGCCACGGCGCACGTAACGTGCATACACGGTCAGCTTTTCCGGTTTCAGCAACCGCTGCAGATCGAGGAAAATCCGCTCCACGCATTGCTCATGGAAGTCCGAGTGTTGGCGGAAGCTGACGATGTATTCCAGCAGGCTGGCGTGATCCAGTGCCGCGCCGCGGTATTCCACCGCCACGCTGCCCCAGTCTGGCTGGCTGGTGACCGGGCAGTTGGACTTGAGCAAATGGCTGTGCACGCTCTCCTCGACAATGCGCGAATCATCGCAACGCAGCAGTTCCGGCCGTGGATGCTCGTAGTTGCTGACGCTGATATCCAGCTCATCGATGCATAAGCCCGGCAAGGCCACGACGCCTTCGTTCTCGACATCCTTGAGGCTGCGAATGCGTACGCCAACCGGTTTGCCGGCGGCGGCCGACAGGTCTTTGACCAGCGTCGCTTCGAGGGTGGCAGTGTCGGCAAACGGCGTCTGGTTCAACGAGTTGAGGTACAGCTTGAACGACTTCGACTCAATGATGTTCGGCGAGTCCGCCGGGATGCTGAACTCGCCAATCGCCACCACCGGCTTGCCCGAAGGCAACAGCCACGACAGCTCGAAGCAATTCCAGAAGTCGACGCCTTTATAAGGCAGGGTTTCAGCCGTCAGGCCCAGCTCTGCCCACTTCGCGGTACGCGGGATCGGGAACAGCAAGGACGGCGTGTAAGTGGCGATGTATTCGCTGGATTTGCCCAGCGGCGAGTGTTCGGCTGCGGGATGCATGGCGGAAACCTGACTGAAGAATCAGCGGATTCTATCAGCCTTTGTGCCCGCCTTTGAGTGCTTACTGACTGACAGTCAATTTGCCAACCATGCCCGCCTGATAATGGCCGGGGATGTTGCAGGCAAATTCAAGGCTGGTGGCCTTGCTGAAGGTCCAGGTCAGTTCCGCCGTTTGACCCGGTTCGACGAGTACGCTGTTAGGGTCATCGTGTTTCATGTCGTGCCCCATTGAACCGTGATCCATACCGGCCATGGCGCCGTGGTCCATTGCCTTCACGCCTGTCGGCGTCAGCATGCCGCTTTGTTGCATCTGCAACATTTCCTGCTGGTGCCGGGCATGCATCGCGGCGTCACCCAGGTTGAATTCGTGCAGCAATTGGCCTTTGTTCACCAGCACGAAACGCACGGTTTCACCGGCCTTGATCTCGATGGCCTTGGGGTTGAACGACATGTCGCCCATCACCACTTCGACACTGCGGCTTGCCTTGGTGGCCGGGGCTGACTGGCCAAAGTCGTAGGTGTGCGCCGGGTCAGCCCATGCAGGCGAGCTCAGCGTGAACAGACACGCGATGGTCACCAGCGATTTGCGCAAAAACATAGTCGTACTCCAACAAGATAAGGTTCAGCCTGTGGAAAACTCTAAACTGCGATCACTGCCCGTAACCTGACAGCCAGATTACAACTTTGTCAGGTTGGCCCGCACCGTCGGCGCCCACGGTATAAAGCGTTCGTTCCATTGCCCCGAGCCGCCCATGAAACTGCTGATCGTCGAAGACCAACCGAAAACCGGCCACTACTTGCGCCAGGGCCTGGCTGAGGCCGGGTTCAACACCGAACTGGTGGCCGACGGCAACACCGGCCAGCAACTGGCATTGAGCGGCGAGTACGCCTTGCTGATCCTCGACGTGATGCTGCCTGGCCGCGATGGCTGGCAGATTCTGCAAGCCGTGCGCAATGCGGGCCTTGATACGCCGGTGCTGTTCCTCACCGCGCGGGACGCGGTGGAAGACCGGGTTCACGGCCTCGAACTGGGCGCCGACGACTATCTGGTCAAGCCATTTGCGTTCTCCGAGCTGCTGGCGAGGGTGCGCAGCCTATTGCGCCGAGGCAGCGCATCGCCCCAGGAAACCAGCCTGCAACTGGCTGACCTGCGCCTGGATCTGATTCGCCGCCGGGTAGAACGCAACGGCCAGCGCATCGATCTGACGGCCAAGGAATTCGCCCTGCTGGAAATGCTCCTGCGTCGCCAGGGCGAAGTCCTGTCCAAATCGTTGATCGCCTCCCAGGTCTGGGACATGAATTTCGACAGCGACACCAATGTCATCGAGGTTGCGATCCGCCGATTGCGCCTGAAGATCGACGACGAGTTCCCCAACAAACTGATCCACACCGTGCGTGGCATGGGTTATGTGCTCGAAGAGCGCCCCGCCTGATGCGCCGATTGTCCTTGAGCAGTCGCCTGGCGTTGCTGTTTGCGGCCTGCACCGCCGTTGTTTCACTGTTTGCCGGGGTGTTGTTCAGCCGCGCCAGCGAGGCGCATTTCATTGAGCTTGATCAGCAACTGCTGGACAGCAAGCTACTGGGCCTGCGGCGGGCATTGCACGATCTTCAATCGAGCGACAGCCAAGTCAAACTCGCCGATGAGTTGAGCCGGCAAGCGGATCTTTCGTTGCGCATCACCGGCAGCGACGGTCGGCGCTGGTACGACAGCTCGCCGCAGCTGCCGGACAAACTCCCGCAAACACCAGGCCTGTCGAAGCTCAACGACGACGGCACCGATTACCGCGTGCTCAACGCACCGCTGCTCGCTGACAAACCCGATTCGCCGCAACTGACGCTGTTGCTGGACATCACCCATCACCAGCATTTCCTGCAACGCATGCAGCACTTGATCTGGCTGACCGTTGGCCTGTCGGCCCTGGCCACTGCCCTGCTCGGTGCCTGGGCGGCGCGCAGCGGGTTGCGCCCATTGCGGCGCATCAGTGCGGTTGCCAGCGGCGTATCAGCACAATCGCTCAATGCGCGCCTGCCGGAAGAAAACATGCCGCCGGAGTTGGCGGAAATGGCCCACAACTTCAACGCCATGCTCGGACGCCTCGACGACTCTTTCCAACGGCTGTCCGCGTTTTCCGCCGACATCGCCCATGAACTGCGCACGCCGCTGTCGAACCTGCTGACCCACACTCAAGTCACCCTCACCCGCCCCCGGCCCATCGAAGACTATCGCGAAGCACTGCACAGCAATCTCGAAGAGCTGCAATGGATGGCGCAACTGGTCAATGACATGCTTTATCTGGCGAAAGCCGATCACGGCTTGTTGATGCCCAAATGCGAGCCGCTACAACTGGCGGAAGAAGCAGACCTTTTGCTGGAGTTCTTTGCGCCGTTGGCGGAAGACGCGCAGGTAAAACTGAGCCGTGACGGCAATGCACGGATCGAGGGTGATCGCAGCATGTTGCGCCGGGCCTTGTCGAACTTACTGGATAACGCGCTTCGGTTTACCCCGGTTGAGGGCTATGTGAGCGTATCCATTCTCGATCAGCCAAAAGGCGTGAGCGTGTCGGTGCAGAACAGCGGCAAGGGCATTTCAGCGGAGTTGTTGCCACGGTTGTTCGATCGGTTTTACCGAGCTGATCCCGCGCGGCAGGAAGGTAGCAGTGAACATGCAGGGTTGGGGTTGGCGATTACTCAGTCGATCATCCGTGCCCATGGCGGGCAGATTCGTTGCGAATCGGCTGAGGGATGGACGCGGTTTGTGATGGAGTTACCCAAGAAGGATTGAGGCCAGCCGCTCCGGCCTCATCGCTAGCAGGCTAGCTCCCACAATGTACGGGTTGAATCTCACCTGTGTGAACAACTCAAAACCCTGTAGGAGCTAGCCTGCTAGCGATTGCGGTCGAGAGGCTTATGAATATCTCAACGCGTGAGCCGGCTCGATCTTCGCCGCCCGCCATGCCGGGTAAACCGTCGCCAGGAAGCTCAAGATAAACCCTGCCGAGCAGATCAACGCCACATCCGCACCCTGCAGCTCAGACGGCAAGTTGCTGACGAAATACACGTCGGAGCTGAAAATGTGCTGCCCGGTGACCCGCTCCACCCAGCCTACCATCTCGCTGACGTTCAGCGCTGCGATCACGCCGAGCACCCCGCCAATCAAGGTGCCGACGATGCCGATCACTGTGCCCTGCACCATGAAGATGGCCATGATCTGCCGTGGCGTGGCGCCGATGGTGCGCAGGATCGCGATGTCCGCGCCCTTGTCGTTCACCACCATGATCAGGGTGGCGATGATGTTAAACGCCGCCACGGCAACGATCATCAGCAACAGCAGGCCGATCATGGTTTTTTCCATTTTCATCGCGCTGAACAGGCTGCCCTGGGTGTGGGTCCAGTCATCCGCCTTGTAAGCCGCGCCGAGCCCGGTGGCGATGTCACTCGACACCTTTGGTGCCGCGTACAAATCCTTCACCGCCAAGCGCACGCTCTGTACCTGGTTCGGTTCCCAGTGTTGCATTTGCGCGGCATCGGCCATGTGGATCAGCGCCATGCTGCCATCGAGCTCGGCACCCACCTTGAACACACCGACCACGTTCAAGCGTTGCATGCGTGGCGTAATACCGCCTGGCGCAGTGCTGACTTCCGGCACGATCAGGGTGATCTTGTCGCCCACGTTCAAGCGGAAGCGGCGCGCCGTGATCTCGCCGATCACCACGCCGAACTCACCCGGTTTCAAGGCATCGAGACGCCCCTGGACGATGTGCTTGGCGACGATCGACACCTGCCCTTCCAGTGCCGGATCAACGCCGCTGACCTGGATCGGCTGCATCGTGCCCTTGTAGGACAGCATGCCTTCCATCTCGGTAAACGGTACGGCCGCGGTCACTTCGGGGTTTTTCATCGCAGCCGCCGCGACAGGCTGCCAGTCATCAATCGGGTTTACACCGACGATGGTCGCATGCGGCACCATGCCGAGGATCCGCGAGCTCATTTCACGCTGGAAGCCGTTCATCACCGACAGCACCACGATCATCGCCAGCACACCCAGGGCGAGGCCGATCATCGAAGTCATCGAGATGAAGGAAACGAAGCGATTGCGGCGCTTGGCGCGGGTATAGCGCGTGCCGATAAAGATCGATAACGGTCTGAACATTCGCTGGGGCACCGTATAAAAATAAAAGACCCGAGGCCTTTTCAGGCCTCGGGTTTCAATCCGTTAGATAGGAGTCAGGCAGCCTTCCTGCAAATGCAGGACGCGGTCCATCTGGCGGGCCAGGTTCATGTCGTGGGTCACCACCAGGAACGCCGTGCGCATTGAGGTGCTGAGTTCCAGCATCAAGTCCTGAATGCCCTGGGCGGTGTGGGAGTCGAGATTGCCGGTCGGCTCGTCGAGCATCACCAGGCCAGGATTGTTCACCAGCGCCCGGGCGATGGCGACACGCTGACGCTCGCCACCGGACAGTTCAGCCGGTTTGTGTTCCAGGCGATGGCCCAGCCCTACCCGCTCCAGCAACGCCGTGGCACGCTGGCGCGCTTCTGGAATCGGCGTCTTGCCGATCAGCAACGGCATGCAGACGTTTTCCAGCGCAGTGAATTCCGGCAGCAAGTGGTGGAACTGGTACACGAAGCCGAGGGCGCGGTTACGCAGCAGGCCACGCTTCTTCTCGCTCAGTGCCGAGAGTTCTTCGCCGTCGAGCCAGACGCTGCCCTGGGTCGGTGTGTCCAGACCGCCCAGCAGGTTGAGCAAGGTACTTTTGCCCGAACCCGATTTGCCGACAATCGCCACACGCTCACCCGGGTGCAACTCCAGTTGAAGACCGGCCAACACTTCCACCGACTCCGGGCCTTCCTCGTAGGATTTGCCCAGGCTGCGGCAGCTCAGGATTGCTTTTTCACTCATGCCCGACTCACTCATAACGTAGCGCCTCCGCAGGCTGGGTGCGCGCAGCACGCCAGGCTGGATACAGGGTGGCGAGGAAACTCAGGACCAACGCCGCAGAACAGACCATCACAACGTCCTGGCTCTGCACTTGCGACGGCAGGTAATCAATGAAGTACACGTCAGCGTTGAGGAATTTGTGCCCGATCAAGCCTTCGAGGGCCGAGATCGCGGCACTGACGTTCAACGCGGCGAAGATGCCGACCACGGCACCGATCGCCGTGCCGACCACGCCAATCACCGTGCCTTGCACCATGAACGTGCGCATGATCGTGCCCGGCGTGGCGCCCAGTGTGCGCAGGATCGCGATGTCGCCCTTCTTGTCGTTCACCACCATCACCAGCGTGGAAATGATGTTGAAGGCGGCGACAGCAACGATCAGCAGCAACAACAGGCCGATCATGGCCTTTTCCATGCGGATCGCCTGATACAGATTGCCGTGGGTGCGCGTCCAGTCGCGGGCGTAGAAATGATCCTCGCCGAGATCCCGGGCAATATTCCACGCCGTACGCGGTGCCTGGAACAGGTCATCGAACTTCAGGCGCAGGCCCTGGACCTGATCGGGTTTCCAGCGATGCAAACGGGCCAGGTCCTGAAGGTTGGTAACACCCAGGTAGCCATCGAGCTCGCCCGCGCCAACGTGGAAGATGCCCACGACGGTAAAGCGCTTCATGCGCGGGAACATCCCGGCCGGCGTCACGGTGACTTCCGGCGCCACGAACGTCAACTTGTCGCCGATCGCCGCACCGAGCTTCGCCGCTGCCTTGTCACCGATCACGATACCGAACTCGCCCGGCACCAGATCGTCGAGTTTGCCCTGCGTCATGAAGTTATCAATGATCGAGACCTGGCGTTCCAGCGCCGGGTCGATGGCATTGAGCAGCACTTTGGAGACTTTGCCGTTATTGGTCAGCAACCCCTGCATTTGCGTAAACGGCGCGACGGCCGTCACCTGCGGGTTCTGCTTGACCTTGGCAGCCAGGCTTTGCCAATCACTGATGGCTTCACCGGATTCGAGGGTGGCGTGGGGCACCATGCCCAGCACGCGGGTGCGCATCTCATGATCGAAGCCATTCATCACCGACAGCACGACGATCATCACGACCACGCCAAGGGCGAGCCCGATCATCGAAGTCAGGGAAATGAATGACACAAAATGATTGCGACGCTTTGCACGGGTGTAACGCGTGCCGATAAATACGAAGAGAGGTCTGAACATGTCGGGGCTTGTTCGGAGGGAAAAGGAACGTCCTTGTGGCGGGGGTTGATAACCAGCTTTACACTCAGACCACCGCCGCTACCATGGGTTCGCCATGTCGACATTAGATGAAGAAGATCGCCGCGAATACTACCGTATCGAGGACACGATCGCACTGGAAATTCGGCCCCTGTCCGCTACCGAAGCCACAGGCCAGGAAGTGTTGCAGGATGCTTCCCCCCTCTTCAACCTGCTCAGTGAATTGCACCTGAGCGAATTCGAGTCGCAGCACCTGTTGCGCCAGATCAATGAGCGCGACCGCAATATTGCCGCATTCTTGAAATCCCAGAACAAACGCATCGATCTGCTGAGCCAGGTCATCGCGCTGACGGTGCTCGGGCAAATTGGCGAACCGCAACCGGTGATCATCTCCGAGGGCGGCATCGACTTTCAGCACCCCACCCCTATCGCCGCCGGCTCACGCCTGTCGGTCAAACTGGTGCTGATGCCGCAGGCCCTGGGTTTGTTGCTGCGCGCGCGGGTCACTCACTGCGACCGAAAGGGCGATGGCTTTGATGTCGGCACCGAGTTCGAGCACCTGACCGACGCCCAGCGGCAACTGTTGGCCCGCCATATCTTGCAGAAGCAGGCCCAGGAACGACGTCTGGCCCGCGAACAACTCGAATCAGGCAATTAATTTAAGGAAGAACCGTGACCCTCATCTACGGCCATCGCGGCGCCAAGGGCGAAGCACCGGAAAATACCCTGACCGGTTTTCAGGAATGTCTCAAGCACGGCGTGCGCCGTTGCGAACTGGACTTGCACCTGTCCAAGGACGGCGAGTTGATGGTCATTCACGACCCGACACTCAAGCGCACCACCGACCGGCGTGGCAAGGTCGCCGAACACACGGCGGCGGAGCTGGTGACTTACGACGCGCGCAAGGGTGGCCCGGGCTGGATCAAGCCTTGCCCGATCCCGACGCTGGAGCAATTGTTCGAGCAATGCGATTTCGAGCACTGGCAACTGGAAGTCAAAAGTGCGTCACGCACCCGCGCCGCAACCACTGTACTGGCGATTCGCGAAATGGCGCAACGGCATGGTTTGCTGGATAAGGTGACGATCACCTCAAGCTCGCGTGAAGTGCTGAAGGCGGCGCTGGACCTGGTGCCGGACGTTTCCCGAGGACTGGTAGCCGAGTACGCCTGGCTCGACCCGCTGAAGGTCGCGCAAAGCTATGGCTGTGAGATTCTGGCGTTGAACTGGACCTTGTGCACACCGGAACGCCTGCAGAAGGCGCAGCGTCAGGGGCTGCATGTGTCGGTGTGGACAGTCAACGAGCCCGCGCTGATGCGCAGACTCGCCGACTTCGGCGTTGACAGCCTGATTACAGACTTTCCCGGTTTGGCCACTGCCACGCTCGAGAATTGCTGAAATCGGTCTCCCCGGCCGGCTCAGGCCACCGGCCGGAGCCCGTCAAAAAAGCCGGTTGAGGCCGTCGTACGCCGCTACCCGATAGGCTTCGGCCATGGTCGGGTAGTTGAACGTGGTGTTGACGAAGTACTTCAGCGTGTTCAATTCGCCCGGCTGGTTCATGATCGCCTGGCCGATGTGCACGATTTCCGACGCCTGATAACCGAAGCAGTGAACGCCCAGCACTTCCAGGGTTTCACGGTGGAACAGGATCTTCAGCATGCCTTGCGGCTCGCCGGCGATCTGCGCACGCGCCATGCTCTTGAAGAACGCCTTGCCCACTTCGTACGGCACCTTGGCCTGGGTCAGCTCTTGCTCGTTCTTGCCGATCGAGCTGATCTCCGGGATGGTGTAGATGCCAGTCGGCACGTCATTGACGAAGCGCCAGCTGCCGTTATCGACGATGCTGCCCGCCGCCGAACGACCCTGGTCGTGTGCGGCGCTGGCCAGGCTAGGCCAGCCGATCACATCACCGGCGCCATAAATGTTCTGGATCCCGGTGCGATAGTTTTCGTCAACTTCGATCTGGCCACGGCCATTGACCTTCACGCCAATGTTTTCCAACCCCAGCTGATCGGTGTTACCGGTACGGCCGTTGCACCAGAGCAAGGCGTCTGCCTTGATCTTCTTGCCGGACTTGAGGTGCAGGATCACGCCGTTGTCCACGCCTTCGACGCGGTCATAATCTTCGTTGTGGCGAACCGTGATGTTGTTGTTGCTGAAGTGGTAGCTCAGCGCCTGGGAAATTTCCGAGTCGAGGAAGCTCAGCAACTGACCACGGTTGTCCACCAATTCAACCAATACACCCAGACCACTGAAGATCGAGGCGTATTCGCAACCGATCACGCCGGCGCCGTAAACGATGAGTTTGCGCGGGGTGTGGCCGAGGCTGAGGATGGTGTCGCTATCGTAGATACGCGGGTGATGGAAATCGATGTCCGCCGGGCGATAAGGGCGCGAACCGGTGGCAATGATGATGTGCTTGGCCACCAGTTTTTCGACCACACCGTTGGCGCAGACTACTTCGATGGTTTGCTCGTCAGCGAAACTGCCGGTGCCGAAGAACACGTCGACGCGGTTACGGGCGTAATATCCGGTGCGCGAGGCGACTTGCTTGGAGATGACTTTCTCGGCGCTTTTCAGAACGTCCGGGAACGAGAACCAGCGCGGCTCACCAATCGCCCGGAACATCGGGTTGGTGTTGAACTGCATGATCTGCCGGACCGAGTGACGCAGTGCCTTGGACGGGATGGTGCCCAAGTGAGTGCAGTTGCCGCCGACCTGGCGACGGCTATCGACCATCGCCACCTTGCGCCCTGCTTTGGCGGCGTTCATTGCCGCGCCTTCTCCCGCCGGGCCGGAACCCAACACCACCACGTCGTAGTTGTAGACAGCCATGCGTACTCCTCAGAACAGGCCGCGGCGCCATCGGCACCTGCGGCTAAATCACGCCGATCTGTGGCGTGAAGGAACAATTTGGGGCCAGTGCAGAACCCGGACACAGTCTATAGAAGCGTCAACGCCGCGCACATTAACCCTTGGTCGCGTCGTAGGCTACTTTTGCCTGCGCTACAACGCCAGTTCTCAATGCTTGAATCGCCACAATCACTCGGTCTTTTTGCCACTGAGGCGCTCAAAAGCATGATTACTGCGTGTGACGAAACCTGTATCGGCACGAATCACAAAAAATGCGCCGACATCGTGTTTTTCTGCGTAGTCCCAGCCGCGCTGCGGGCCGAGAATCAGCAACAACGTGGATAAGCCATCGGCCATCAACGCTGAAGGATGAATGACCGTGACGGACGCCAGCGTGTGTGAGACCGGTGCACCGGTGAGGGCATCGAAGGTGTGGGAAAAACGCCGGCCGCCCTGTTCGAAATAATTACGGTAGTCACCGGACGTGGAAACACCGTAACCGTCGACGGTGATAATGCGTTCGGCCACCTGTTGATCGTCGCGAGGCTCTTCCAGAGCGATGCGCCACGGCGAGCCATCGGGTTTCTTGCCGGACGCCTTGAGCTCACCCGTAGCCTCGGCGAGGTAGTCATGGATGCCCATCGCCTCGAGACTGGCGGCAATCGTGTCCACCGCATAACCGGCAGCGATGCTGTCGAAGTCAACCTCGACGGCGGTGTCCTTGCACAACCGATCGCCCTCGATTCGCAAGTGTTGGTGACCGACACGCTTGCGGGCTTCGGCGAGCGCTTCGGCTGTCGGGATTTTTTCCCCACGAGCCTGCGGACCAAACCCCCAAAGGTTTAGCAATGGCTCCACCGTCAGATCGTAGGAACCATCGCTTTGCACCGCCAGTTGCTCACCCACGCGAACCAATTCGAGGACCGGCGCGGGCATTTTCTGACAGTGATTGGCGGGCAACTGGTTGAAGCGTTCGATGTCCGAGTCGCTGCGGTAGGTCGACATTTGCCGGTCAATGTCGGCGAGGATCTGCTCAACCTTGACGCGAACTTCATCCGGCGCCGGAAGGCCGGCATGGCGCACATACTTGATCGAATAAGTGCTGCCCATGGTCGGGCCGCCGAAGCTTTCCAGCGTGTCGCCGTTGCCGCAGGCGGATAAAACCCCCATCAGCGCCAGAAAAAAAAACTTCCATCCGCTCAAAAACAATCTCACATTTTCTGATGCCCTGATAAAAGATCGCAGCCTTCGGCAGTTCCTACAGGATTGCATACGAATGTACCTTTGTAGGAGCTGCCGAAGGCTGCGATCTTTTGATGTTACAAACAAAAACGCCCCGACCAAAGTCGGGGCGTTTCATGTGCGGCTAAGGCTTAGCGCGGGAAAGCTGGCGGGTTTACACCGGCCATGTCTTCCATCACGCGAACCACCTGGCAGCTGTAACCGAATTCGTTGTCGTACCAAACGTACAGAACAACGCGGTTGTCTTGGGTGATGGTCGCTTCAGCGTCCACAACGCCTGCGTGGCGCGAGCCAACGAAGTCGGTGGAAACCACTTCCTGGGAGCTCACGTAGTCGATCTGCTTGTGCAGATCCGAGTGCATGGCCATCTGACGCAGGTACTCGTTGATCTCTTCGCGAGTGGTGGCCTTTTCCAGGTTCAGGTTCAGGATGGCCATCGACACGTTCGGCGTAGGAACGCGAATCGCGTTACCGGTCAGCTTGCCCTTGAGCACTGGCAGCGCCTTGGCGGCTGCGGTGGCAGCACCGGTTTCGGTGATAACCATGTTCAGCGGCGCGGCGCGGCCACGACGGCTGCCCTTGTGGAAGTTGTCGATCAGGTTCTGGTCGTTGGTGAACGAGTGAACGGTTTCGACGTGGCCGTTGACGATGCCGAACTTGTCGTTGACTGCCTTGAGCACCGGCACGATGGCGTTGGTGGTGCAGGAAGCCGCCGAGATGATCTTGTCGTCTGCGGTGATTTCGCCGTGGTTGATACCGTGCACGATGTTCTTCAGCGCGCCCTTGCCTGGTGCGGTGAGGATCACGCGGGCGGCGCCCGGGCAGGCCAGGTGCTGGCCCAGGCCATCGGCGTCACGCCATACACCGGTGTTGTCGACGATCAGAGCGTTTTCGATGCCGTACTGGGTGTAGTCGACTTCGGCCGGGCTCTTGGCGTAGATCACCTGGATCAGGTTGCCGTTGGCGGTGATGGTGTTGTTGGCTTCATCAATGGTGATGGTGCCATCGAACGGACCATGCACCGAGTCGCGACGCAACAGGCTGGCACGCTTGACCAGGTCGTTCTCGGCGCCCTTGCGGACCACGATGGCGCGCAGTCGCAGGCCGTCGCCACCACCGGTTTTCTCGATCAGGATGCGCGCCAGCAGACGGCCGATACGACCGAAGCCGTACAGGACAACGTCGGTGCCTTTGCGGGCGGAAGCGTTCTGCTGACCAACCACGTCAGCCAGTTCTTCGCGGACGAACTGCTCGGCAGTACGGCCATTGCCTTCGGCCTTGAATTTGGCCGCCAGCTTGCCCAGGTCAACCGAAGCGGCGCCGAGCTTGAGCTCGCTCATCGCTTTGATCAACGGGAATGTTTCGTGGACGGACAGCTCGGAATCGTCGGACTGACGGTGACGAGCAAAGCGGTGAGCTTTGAGAATCGCAATGACTGAACGATTGATCAGGCTGCGGCCATAGATCGAGCTCACCACGTTGTTATTGCGGTAGAGCTGACCGATAAGCGGGATCATCGCTTCTGCGAGTGCTTCACGGTCGATCCATTCACCAAGACACTGGTCGGGCTTCTGAGTCACGGGAACCTTCCACATGTAGGGGCAGAAAAAAGGGGCTACATTATGCCGCCGAGTGACGCGTGTAGCAATGCGCGCCTGTCGTGCGATCCGTAACAATTTCTCGTTCAAAAAAATTACGCCTCGCTAAAGCCCAGTAAAACCGGGGCTTCCAGAAGAGTCAATTTTTTGGAGACATCGCTACCTTATCCGTAACCCTCCGTAACACTCGTTCGTTTTACCACTACATAATCGGCTTTTTCAGGTAAAAAACAGCGGTTTTTTATCTTTACCACTACATTTCGCCAAACCTGCGTAATAGACACAGTCAGCAACTGACAGGCGGCACTCCGGACCGCTACAATTACCGACTTTGTCGCAACGCTTGGAGCTCAACCTTCCGTGCCCGTTCTGCGTCTACCGATTCTCCCTGCCGCGGCAGGTAAACAGCACTGGGGCAACCTGCCCGGTGCCGCCCTGAGCCTGGCCATCGCCGAGGCTGCCAGCGCTGCCAAGCGCTTTACCCTGCTGCTTACAGCCGACAGCCAAAGTGCCGAACGGCTGGAACAGGAGCTGGGTTTCTTCGCCCCGGATTTGCCCGTGCTGCATTTCCCCGACTGGGAAACCCTGCCCTACGACCTGTTCTCGCCGCACCAGGACATCATTTCCCAGCGTATCGCCAGCCTGTATCGGCTACCGGAATTGAGCCATGGCGTGCTGGTGGTGCCGATCACCACCGCCCTGCACCGCCTGGCGCCGACCAAGTTCCTGCTCGGCAGCAGCCTGGTGCTGGATGTCGGACAAAAACTCGACGTCGAGCAAATGCGCACGCGGCTTGAAGCCACTGGCTATCGCTATGTCGACACGGTGTACGAACACGGCGAGTTCACCGTGCGCGGTTCGCTGATCGACTTGTTCCCGATGGGCAGCAAGCTGCCGTACCGCATCGACCTGTTCGACGACGAAATCGAAACCCTGCGCACCTTCGACCCCGAGAACCAGCGCTCCATCGACAAGGTCGATTCGGTCAAGCTGTTGCCGGCCAAGGAATTCCCGTTGCAAAAAGAAGCGGTCACCCGCTTCAAGGCGCGTTTTCGCGAGCGCTTCGACGTCGACTTCCGTCGCTGCCCGATCTTCCAGGACTTGAGCAGCGGGATTACCCCGGCCGGCATCGAGTACTACCTGCCGCTGTTCTTCGAGGAAACCTCGACGCTGTTCGATTACCTGCCCCAGGACACGCAAGTGTTCTCGTTGCCCGGCATCGAACAAGCCGCGGAAAACTTCTGGAATGACGTACGCAATCGCTATGAAGAACGCCGCGTCGACCCGTCCCGTCCTTTATTACCGCCCGCCGAGCTGTTCCTGCCGGTGGAAGACTGCTTCGCGCGCCTGAAAAGCTGGCCACGCGTGGTGGCCAGCCAACAGGATGTAGAAAGCGGCGGCGGTCGCGAGCGCTTCCCGGCGCGTGAGTTGCCCAATCTGGCGATCGAAGCCAAGGCCACCCAACCACTGGCAGCGCTGGCGGACTTCCTCGACCAGTTCCCCGGCCGGGTGCTGTTCACCGCCGAATCCGCAGGCCGTCGCGAAGTACTGCTGGAATTGCTGGAGCGCCTGAAGCTGCGGCCGAAAACCGTCGACAGCTGGCCTGATTTCGTCGCCGGCAAAGAACGCCTGGCGATCACCATCGCACCGCTGGATGAAGGTTTGTTGCTGGATGATCCAGCCTTGGCGCTGGTTGCTGAAAGCCCGCTGTTTGGTCAGCGCGTGATGCAACGCCGTCGCCGCGAAAAACGCGCCGACGCCAACAACGACGCCGTCATCAAGAACCTCACCGAGCTGCGCGAAGGCGCGCCCGTGGTGCACATCGACCACGGTGTCGGTCGCTACCTCGGTCTCGCCACGCTGGAGATCGACAACCAGGCCGCCGAATTTCTCGCCCTGGAGTATGCCGAGGGCGCCAAGCTCTACGTGCCGGTGGCCAACCTGCATCTGATCGCGCGCTACACCGGCAGCGACGACGCCCTGGCCCCGCTGCACCGCCTCGGCTCCGAGACTTGGCAGAAAGCCAAGCGCAAAGCTGCCGAACAGGTGCGTGACGTGGCTGCCGAGTTGCTCGACATCTATGCACGCCGCGCCGCGCGCGAAGGCTATGCCTTTGCCGACCCGAAAGCCGACTACGCCACGTTCAGCGCCGGCTTCCCGTTCGAAGAAACCCCCGACCAGCAGACCACCATCGAAGCCGTGCGCGAAGACATGCTCGCGCCAAAACCGATGGATCGACTGGTGTGCGGCGACGTGGGTTTCGGCAAGACCGAAGTGGCGATGCGCGCGGCGTTCATCGCCGTGCATGGCGGTCGCCAGGTAGCGATTCTGGTGCCGACCACCCTGCTCGCCCAGCAGCACTACAACAGTTTCCGCGACCGCTTCGCCGACTGGCCGGTAACCGTGGAAGTGATGAGCCGCTTCAAGTCGACCAAGGAAGTGAACGCAGCCGTTGCCGACTTGGCGGAAGGCAAGATCGACATCGTCATCGGCACGCACAAGCTGCTGCAGGATGACGTGAAGATCAAAAACCTCGGGCTGGTGATCATCGACGAAGAGCACCGTTTCGGGGTGCGCCAGAAAGAGCAGTTAAAGGCTCTGCGCAGTGAAGTCGACATCCTTACGCTGACCGCCACGCCGATCCCGCGTACGCTGAACATGGCGGTGTCGGGCATGCGCGACCTGTCGATCATCGCCACGCCGCCGGCCCGTCGCCTGTCGGTGCGCACCTTCGTCATGGAGCAGAACAAGAGCACGGTCAAGGAAGCCCTGCTGCGTGAGTTGCTGCGTGGCGGCCAGGTCTATTACCTGCACAACGACGTGAAGACCATCGAGAAATGCGCCGCCGATCTGGCTGAACTGGTCCCGGAAGCGCGGATCGGCATCGGCCACGGGCAGATGCGTGAGCGCGAACTCGAACAGGTGATGAGCGACTTCTATCACAAGCGTTTCAACGTACTGATCGCCTCGACCATCATCGAGACCGGCATCGACGTGCCGAGCGCCAACACCATCATCATCGAGCGCGCCGACAAGTTCGGCCTGGCGCAGCTGCACCAGTTGCGCGGCCGGGTCGGGCGCAGTCACCACCAGGCTTACGCCTACCTGCTGACGCCTCCGCGCCAGCAAATAACCACGGACGCGGAAAAGCGCCTCGAAGCGATTGCCAACACCCAGGACCTCGGCGCGGGCTTCGTGCTCGCCACCAACGACCTGGAAATCCGTGGCGCCGGTGAATTGCTCGGCGATGGCCAGAGCGGCCAGATCCAGGCCGTCGGCTTCACGCTGTACATGGAAATGCTTGAGCGCGCGGTGAAGTCGATCCGCAAGGGCGAACAGCCAAACCTCGATCAGCCTTTGGGCGGTGGCCCGGAAGTCAACTTGCGCGTACCGGCGTTGATTCCCGAAGACTATCTGCCGGACGTTCACGCCAGGCTGATTCTCTACAAGCGCATTGCCTCGGCCACCGATGAGGAAGGCCTCAAGGATTTGCAGGTGGAGATGATCGACCGCTTCGGCTTGCTGCCGGAACCGACCAAGAACCTGATGCGCATCACCGCCCTGAAATTACAGGCCGAGTTGCTGGGCATCAAGAAAGTCGATGGCGGCCCGCAAGGCGGACGCATCGAGTTCGCGGCGCAAACACCGGTGGATCCGCTGACCCTGATCAAACTGATCCAGAGCCAGCCTAAACGCTACAAATTCGAAGGCGCCACGATGTTTAAATTCCAGGTTCCGATGGAGCGCTCGGAAGAGCGCTTTAATACTGTAGAGGCGCTGTTCGAGCGCCTCATTCCGAAAACTGCTTGAAGGACGCCGCATGCGCCTGTTTCGCTCACTGACCTTGTTGATGACGTTGGTCGCCCCATCGGTATTTGCCGATGATCTGTATCAGGTAGAAATGATTCTGGTGCGGCAGAACGCCGTGCCTGCGATTGTCAGCCGTGCCGCACCGGAAGACTGGAATGCCGGCGCGCAGCCCATCAGCCCCGACAGCCTGCGCACGCCAAGCCTGAATGGCGAAGTAGAAAAGCTTACCAGCAGCGCCGACTACACCGTGTTGCTGCACAAAGCCTGGCAACAGACCCTCGGTGAAAATGCCAGCAAAGTGGCGATCAGCGACGGCAAGGAGCAGTATGGTCAGTTCCCGATCGAGGGCACACTGAGCATGAAGCTGGGACGCTTTACCGACGTCGACGCCGATTTCTGGGTCAATCAGTTCGATGCCAATGGCACCGTGACTGCCAGCGAACGCCTGAAACAGGAAAGCCACACCAAAAACGGCCAGTTGAATTTCCTCGACAATGGCCACCTCGGCCTGCTGATCAAGATCACTTCATTGACGGCGCCCGCTCCCCGGGAAGCCCCTGAAGTCGTCCCTGACTGATTGACGCCCCCATGTCAGCGACCCTGAGCAAACCCCTTGCACCTTCCTGGGTCAGCCGATTCAAGGAACAGAGCCTGGAGCGTGGCCGCCGCTACGCACTGGAGAATCGCGTCAGGATCGTCGAGGCCGGCGACGCTACGATCATCGCGGCTTGCGAAGGCTCTGGCGGTAACGTTTACCGTCAGACCATTCGCTTGCGCGAGTCAGCCAAAGGCACCTTGCTGATGGTCGATGCGACTTGTTCCTGCCCGGTTCACAGCAACTGCAAACATTGCGCGGCGGTCCTGTTACAAGTGCAGGAAACCCTCGACTACCCCGCGGCTGCCAAAGACGCCGAACTGCTGGAAAAACTTCAGGCCGTATTGGAGAACCGCAACCCAAAAGCTCCGCCGCAAGTCATGGTGGACAACGTGCAACCGGTGCCGCGCCTGTGGCTGGCGAGCATCGAGTTCAGCGCCTTCGAACCGCGCAACGGGCGAATGCAGCGCTACATTCAACAC
Source organism: Pseudomonas azerbaijanoccidentalis (assembly GCF_019145495.1). Taxonomy (GTDB): domain Bacteria; phylum Pseudomonadota; class Gammaproteobacteria; order Pseudomonadales; family Pseudomonadaceae; genus Aquipseudomonas; species Aquipseudomonas azerbaijanoccidentalis. The sequence goes on from NZ_JAHSTU010000008.1 coordinate 168,305, forward strand.
CGCGCCGCGCTGTCCTTCAGCTATCTGGATGAGTACGTTTCCGGTCAGAAAAACTCTGACATCCTGATTCGACAGGAAACACAGACCTTACGGATAAAACGCCATCCGGAAGTGGAACAATCCTACCGCGAACAGTTGCGCATCCTCGGTTTCAAAATCGCCACCCGGCAAAGCAAAGCCCTGCCGGAAAGCGCCGGCGAGCTGTTCGAGATGGTCAACGACAGCGCCTGGTTGACGTTCACCCTCAACGAACTGCCGAAACTGCGAACCCAAGGCTGGGAGCTGCAGATCAACGAGGACTTCGGCTTCGACCTGACAGCCGTGGACGATTGGTACGCCACAGTCGAGCAAGCGCCGGAGCGCGACTGGTTCGATCTCGAATTGGGCATCATCGTCAACGGCGAGCGGCTGAGCCTGCTGCCGATCCTGTTGAACCTGATGCGCTCGCACACCGAACTGCTCAATCCGGAGCGCCTGGCCCGACGTCGCGACGACGAACTGATCCTGGTGAACATTCCAAACCGACCGAACTCGGAGTACGGCCCCCTGCAAGTGGCCCTGCCCTTCGGCCGTCTGAAACCGGTGCTGGCCACGCTCGGCGAGTTCTATCTGCAAGAGCCCGGTGAAACCACATTGCGCCTGAGCAAGGCCGATGCAACGCGCCTGAATCCACTGGAAGACCTGCCACTGCTCTGGGAGGGTGGCGAGCAGATCCGCACCTTTGCCCAGCGCCTGCGCGATATCAAGGATTACACCGCAACCGCGCCGGAGGGCCTGAACGCAACGCTGCGTCCCTACCAGCTCGAAGGCTTGAGCTGGATGCAGTCGTTACGGCAACTGGAAGTTGGCGGGATCCTCGCGGACGACATGGGCCTGGGTAAAACCCTGCAAACCCTGTCGCATGTGCTCACCGAGAAAATTGCCGGGCGCCTTGACCGCCCGTGCATGGTGGTGATGCCAACCAGCCTGATTCCCAACTGGCTCGACGAAGCGGCGCATTTCACGCCGCAACTCAAGGTATTGGCGCTGTACGGCGCCAGCCGGAAAAAGCACTTCGAACACCTGGCGGATTACGATCTGATCCTGACCACCTACGCGCTGCTGCCCAAGGATGTCGAACGCCTCGCGGCGCAGCCGTTGCACGTACTGGTGCTGGACGAAGCGCAGTACATCAAGAACCCCAACAGCAAGGCCGCCCAGGCCGCCCGCGAACTGAATGCCCGTCAGCGCTTGTGCCTGAGCGGCACGCCCCTGGAAAACCACCTGGGCGAGTTGTGGTCGCTGTTTCACTTTTTGCTGCCGGGCTGGCTCGGCGATGTGAAAAGCTTCAACCGCGATTACCGCGTGCCGATTGAAAAACGCACCAGCGAAGTAAGACTTCAGCACCTCAACGGTCGGATCAAACCCTTCCTTTTGCGCCGGACGAAGGAGCAGGTAGCGACCGAGTTGCCGCCGAAAACCGAAATCATCCACTGGGTCGAACTCAACGAAGCCCAGCGCGACATGTACGAAACCATGCGCCTGGCCATGGACAAGAAAGTCCGCGACGAGATCACCCGCAAAGGCGTGGCTCGCAGCCAGATCATCATTCTTGAAGCGCTGCTGAAGCTGCGCCAGGTGTGCTGTGATTTACGTCTGGTCAACGACGCCACCCTGCCGGTTCGCGGCAGTACATCAGGCAAGCTCGACAGCCTGATGGAAATGCTCGAAGAGTTGTTTGAAGAAGGCCGCAGGATTCTGCTGTTCTCGCAGTTCACTTCGATGTTGGCGCTCATCGAAGACGAACTGAAAAAACGCGGCGTGGCTTACGCCTTGTTGACGGGACAGACTCGCGACCGACGCACCCCCGTGAAGGATTTTCAGAGCGGCAAGCGTCAGATTTTTCTGATCAGCCTGAAAGCAGGTGGTGTTGGCCTGAACCTGACGGAAGCAGACACCGTGATCCACTACGATCCCTGGTGGAACCCGGCGACGGAGAACCAGGCGACTGACCGCGCGTACCGCATCGGTCAAGAGAAGCCGGTGTTCGTCTACAAGCTGATTGCTCGCGGCACGGTGGAAGAGAAAATTCAGCACCTGCAGAAGGAAAAGTCAGATCTGGCAGCCGGCGTGCTGGATGGGCGTCAGGCCGGGGACTGGAAACTGCAGAACGATGATATCGAGGCGCTGTTTGCGCCGTTGCCGGATAAGTTGGAGAAGCGCTGAGATGTGTGGAGCCAGACAAATCGCATCGCGGGCAAGCCACGCTCCCACAGGTTCGGTATTGATCACGAATTCTGTGATCGACTCAAGACCTGTGGGAGCTGGCTTGCCAGCGATAGGGCCAACTCGGTGATGTAGCCTGACTCAGCCCTTGAGCACCCGCGCCAGCGTCGACTTCACTTTGCCCATCCCGTCATGCAGCGCCTGCTCGATCTCGGCCATGGTAATCACCGCCGTCGACTTGCCCGCCGCCGGGTTTACCACCAACGCCAGACAGGCGTAATCCAGCTCCAACTCACGGGCCAACGCCGCTTCCGGCATCCCGGTCATGCCGACGATGTCGCAACCGTCACGCTCCAGACGCGCGATCTCGGCCACGGTTTCCAGGCGCGGGCCTTGTGTGCAGGCATACACGCCATGACTGCTGTAGCCGACGCCTTCAGCTGCCAGTGCCGCGATCAATTGCTGACGCAGCGGTTCGCTATACGGGTAGCTGAAATCGATATGCGTGACCTGCTCCAGGTCATCGGCAAAGTAGGTGTGTTCGCGACCGCTGGTGTAGTCAATCAGCTGATGCGGCACACAGAAATGTCCGGTCCCCATCGCGGCATGAATTCCGCCCACGGCATTGACCGCGAGAATCGCTTCGGCACCGGCCTGCTTCAGCGCCCAGAGATTGGCGCGGTAATTCACCTGATGCGGCGGGAAACGATGCGGATGCCCATGGCGTGCGAGAAAAAGCACTTCCTTGCCGGCGTATTCACCGATCTGCACCTCGGCGGAAGGCGCTCCGTAAGGTGTGTCCACCGCCAGGGATTGGCGGATACTCAGGCCTTCGAGCTGAGTCAGTCCGGTACCACCGATAATCGCGTAAACCGTCATAACGAACAGTCCTTAATCAATCAATTGAGCTTCTTTGAGCGCGCCGACGGCAGTCAGCCAGCGCGGGTCCTGACGGTAATCGGTACTGGCAAACGACTGACCACGCATCCGCGCGATGCGGGCCGAAGGCGTGACCTTCAGGCGTTGCGCAGCGCTCAAGGCCAGCTCAGCGGCGGCACGATCGTTACACACCAGGCCCATGTCGCAGCCCGCCGTCAGCGCGGCTTCGATGCGGCTGGCGGCATCGCCAACCACGTGGGCACCGGCCATGGACAGGTCATCGCTGAAAATCACACCGTCGAACTGCAACTCACCGCGCAGGATGTCCTGCAGCCAACGCCGAGAAAAACCTGCCGGCTGGGAATCAACCTGCGGATAAATAACGTGGGCCGGCATGATCGCCGCCAGTTGCTTGCTCAGCTTGGCGAACGGCACCAGGTCCTTGGCGCGGATCTCTTCGAGGCTGCGCTCGTCATTGGGGATCGCGACGTGCGAATCCGCCTCGGCCCAACCGTGTCCCGGGAAATGCTTGCCGGTGGCGGCCATGCCAGCGCTGTTCATGCCACGAATGAATGCGCCGGCCAGCAAGGCTGCGCGCTCAGGATCACCCTCAAACGAACGGGTGCCGACCACGGCGCTGCGCTGGTAATCGAGATCCAGCACCGGCGCGAAGCTCAGGTCCAGGCCGACTGCAAGCACTTCGGTGGCCATGATCCAGCCGCACTGCTCGGCCAGGTATTCGGCATTCGGGTTATCGGCAACGGCGCGCATCGCGGGCAGGCGCACGAACCCCTGACGCAGCCGCTGAACCCGCCCGCCCTCTTGGTCCACTGCAAGCAGCAAATCGGGGCGAATGGCACGGATCGATGCGCTCAGTTCACGCACCTGACGCGGGTGCTCGATATTACGCGCAAAAATGATCAGGCCACCCACTTCGGGCTGACGCAACAATTGGCGATCTTCAGCCGTCAGCCAGGTACCGGCGACGTCCACCATCAACGAGCCTTGCAGGCCAGCAGTCATAGAGATTCCTTGATAACGATAAACCCGGCTCGCGCCAAATCGCCACCATGGGCAGTGCCCGGCAGATCGGCGACATTGATTGGGAGCGGGTTCAGAACGAGAGTCGGCATGGGCGGCTAGCTTAGCGGATGTAAGCTGCCGCGCCCACCCGTGAGCGGTTAAACCTTGGCGGCAACCGGTGTCGATTTGCTACGTGGACGCAACTGCGCGGTAGCCATGGCCGTGTCGGTGACACCGGACTCGGCTCGCATGCCAGCGGCCAGGAACGGCACCATCAGTCGCATGACTTGCTCGATGGAGGTGTTCACTCCGAAATCGGTCTCGGCAATGGCGCGCAACGCCTTGATACCGGACATGCTGAACGCTGCTGCACCCAACATGAAGTGCACACGCCAGAACAGCTCGATAGGCGGGATACGTGGCGCAGCTTCGTTGACCAGCATCATGTAGCGGCGGAACACCTTGCCGTACATGTCTTCCAGATAACGACGCAAATGCCCCTGGCTCTGACTGAACGCCAGACCCAGCAACCGCATGAAGATGGACAGATCATTGCCGCTGCGTGGCTGGACCACCAGGGCTTGCTCAACGAGGATTTCCAGCAGCTCTTCAAGCGTCGGCTTGTTTTCAGGCTTGGCCTGACGGCGCTCAAGCTCTTTATCAAGGCTGATGCAGAACGGCCCGAGGAATCGCGAGAAGACCGCCTGGATCAGCGCCTTCTTCGAGCCGAAGTGATAGTTCACCGCCGCCAGATTGACACCGGCCTTGCTGGTGATCAGACGCAATGAGGTTTCAGCGAAACCTTTTTCCGCGAACAACTGCTCGGCAGCATCAAGAATGCGTTCAACGGTTTCCGACTGGGCCATGGCTACTCCGCCTGACAAACACTTGTTTGAAACATACGTTTCAGCCTGTGCGTTGTCAAGCCTGGCGGTTCGTTTTGGGAATGGTCGGTCAGACATTTAACCATACAACCGCGCAGCTTCAATCAACAGGCTGATCGACCGTCTGGCAGTCGACAAAAAAAGGGGCATTGCCAAGACCGTTTCACTGTATATAATCCCAGTCACTGTATAAAAAGACAGAGCGATCAATATGCTAAAGCTGACGCCACGCCAAGCCGAGATTCTGGCCTTCATCAAACGCTGCCTGGAAGACAACGGCTACCCGCCGACCCGCGCGGAAATCGCTCAGGAACTGGGTTTCAAGTCGCCCAACGCAGCGGAAGAACACCTCAAGGCGCTGGCTCGCAAAGGCGCCATCGAGATGACTCCCGGTGCCTCCCGCGGAATTCGCATTCCCGGCTTCGAAGCCAAGGCCGATGACTCCACCCTGCCAATCATTGGCCGGGTTGCAGCCGGTGCGCCAATCCTTGCCCAGCAACACGTTGAAGAATCCTGCAACATCAATCCGGCTTTCTTCCACCCTCGCGCTGATTATCTGCTGCGGGTTCATGGCATGAGCATGAAAGACGTGGGCATTTTCGACGGCGACCTGCTGGCAGTCCACACCACCCGCGAAGCCCGTAACGGCCAGATCGTGGTGGCACGGATCGGCGACGAAGTGACCGTCAAGCGCTTCAAGCGAGATGGCAGCAAGGTCTGGCTGATTGCAGAAAACCCAGAGTTTGCCCCTATCGAAGTGAACCTTAAAGATCAGGATCTGGTGATCGAAGGCTTGAGTGTCGGCGTCATTCGCCGCTAAAGGAGGCTTTATGCAGTTCCCACACACATCACAGCAAGCCCAATTGCCTCTGCTGTTCGAAGCGTTCATGGCGCAGCCGATGGCTCCAATTCTGAAAGAAGTGGTCGAGTCGCCGTGGAGCGCCGAACCCGAAGTCTTCAGTGAATTGTCTCTGCGTGGTGCAGCCGGGAACTGCCTGAACCTTCTGGCACCGATTCTCAGGGAGTTGAGCCAGGATCAGGATGCCCGCTGGCTGACGCTGATCGCCCCGCCTGCCAGCCTGACCCAGGCCTGGTTGCGAGACGCCGGACTCAACCGCGAACGCATCCTGCTGTTGCAACCACGGGGCAGCCAGAGTGCCCAGCAACTGACCTGCGAAGCCCTTCGTCTTGGTCGCAGTCATACGGTTGTCAGCTGGCTGAACCCGCTGAGTACAACGTCGAGACAACAGCTGATCAGCGCCGCCCGAACCGGGGACGCGCAAAGCTTGAATATTCGACTGGGTTAACGCGCAGGAGGCGCACACTTTATGTCGCGCCTAGCTTCTCCAAGGACAGAGAAGCCGATATGAATCGGTACTGGAAAAACCGACAGACGGGATCAGTGAAGGACCCGCGAGCCCTCTTCCTTGTCGAGTTCACCTTCAACCAGGCGCCCCGCCATCTGAACGCCGACACTCAACATCGCCTTGGCGACTTCAACGTGTTGGCCTTGCAGGAACGCTTTGGCGTCCTCGGAGAAATCCAAAGTAACCAGAGAACCCTCGTCCTCAGCCCTTCGCAGCTCGATACGGCCGTCTGGTAACTCGACAATTTCTAGAAAGGACGTTGGCATAAAGGTCTGTTCTCCACGAAAGGCGGGGATTATATAGGCATCAGCCAGGCTTCGCTCGGGATCTTGACCAGATGCCAGCCCAAAACTGTTTCTGTCAGCATTCGTTCAGGCCTTCGCGAAAGCGGATCGCCAATCCCTTGAGATTCTGACGCCAGCTCTCCAGCTCCTCACGACTCAGTTCATCAGGTGCTTCTTCTTCGTCGAGATTCACTGCCAGGATCAAAGGCTGAGTCACATCGCCCTTTGGTTTGTGTGGCGCGCGTGGCGGTTGAAACAGCGCTGCGTGGGCTGCCAGCAGCTTGGCCAGCCAGGTTTCCGGATTGTTGGCCAGCTCAACCATCTCAGCCATTTCAGGAATGGCGATACTGTCCAGGACTTCGCGAGTCAGTAACGACTCGGCCCGGGACGCATTGGCCTGAGGCAAGCGATAGAAACCGGCAATCTCATGGCACAACCCCAACAGCGCCCCGTACAGGTGAAACAACGCCGATTCGCGCCCCGCCTGAATCAGCGCCAGGGAGTTCATTGCCCGCCCCTCTTCTGCCTTGGCAAGAGCTTCCAGCGACAAGCCGGCGAAGTAAATTTTCTGATTGGTACGGGTATAGAGTTCGTGGGCCATGACGGCAGCCTCCACAACGAAATAAGTGCTTGATGCAGGTCGGACAGTGTCGTGGATCACCCGATCCGACCGCAAGCCCTCCTTTTTACAGGAGCAACAAAAAGGCCGCATGAAAACCCAAGGGTTGTCATGCGGCCTTTTCAGTACCGCGACGTTTTACGCCTTCGCAGCAGGACGCTTGTCTTCGACCTTCCACTTACCGCCGTCGTAGAACGCTTTCCAGCCAGTCGGCTTACCGTCGACTTCAGTCTGGACGTATTGCTCTTTGGTCTTGCGGCTATAGCGGATTACCGCAGGCAAGCCATCCGGATCTTTCTTCGGCGCTTCACAAAGGAAGTGGTACTTCGGATCGATCTCATCCTTGTGCGGGATGATTTCCATCACCAGCGGAGCACGGGTCTCGCGGTTTTTCGGGAACTGGCTGGCCGCCAGGAACAGACCGGACGCACCGTCGCGCAGGATGTAGGTGTCGTTGACCTTTTCGCATTTCAGCTCAGGCATCTTCACCGGGTCCATCTTCGGCGGCGCCGCGTCACCGCTCTTCAGCAGTTTGCGGGTGTTCTTGCAGGTCGGATTGGTGCAACCGAAGAACTTGCCAAATCGGCCGGTCTTGAGCTGCATCTCACTGCCACACTTGTCGCACTCCAGGCTCGGACCTTCGTAGCCTTTGATGCGATAGGTGCCCTCTTCGATTTCGTAGCCATCGCAATCCGGGTTGTTACCGCAGATGTGCAACTTGCGCTTCTCATCGAGCAGGTAGGCATCCATCGCCGTGCTGCAGATCGGGCAGCGATGCTTGCCACGCAGTACCAGCGATTCCGATTCACCCTCGTCGTCCGCAGCGATTTCGTCGCCCGGCACCAGGTTGACCGTGGCCTTGCAGCGCTCTTTCGGCGGCAGGCTGTAGCCCGAGCAACCAAGGAACACGCCGGTCGATGCAGTGCGAATCTGCATCGGACGACCGCAGGTGGTGCACGGAATGTCAGTCATGACGGGCTGGTTGGCACGCATGCCGTTTTCCGGACTTTCGGCTACTTCGAGTTTCTTCTTGAAGTCGCCGTAGAACTCGTCTAGCACGTTCTTCCAGTCGCGTTCGCCCTGGGCCACGTCATCGAGATTCTCTTCCATGCCGGCGGTGAAGCCGTAGTCCATCAGGTTGGAGAAGCTTTCCGCCAGACGCTCGGTGACGATGTCGCCCATCTTTTCCGAATAGAAACGACGGTTGTGCAGCGCCACATAGCCGCGGTCCTGGATCGTCGAAATGATCGCCGCGTAGGTCGAAGGACGACCGATGCCGCGTTTTTCCATTTCTTTTACCAGGCTGGCTTCCGAGTAACGCGCCGGCGGTTTGGTGAAGTGCTGGGTCGGATCAAGCTTGATCAGCTTCATCACGTCGCCCTGGGTCATGTCCGGCAGTACGTCGTCATCGCCCGGCTTGGCGATTTGCGGCATGACGCGGGTGTAACCGTCAAACTTGAGGATGCGGCCCTTGGCGCGCAATTCGAAGTCGCCAGCACCGACAGTCACGGTGGTCGACAGGTATTGCGCCGGCAACATCTGACAAGCGAGGAACTGGCGCCAGATCAGCTCGTAGAGGCGCTCAGCGTCGCGCTCCATGCCCGACAGCTTGCTTGGCTCGGTATTGGCGTCAGACGGACGAATCGCTTCGTGAGCCTCTTGTGCGCCTTCCTTGCTGCTGTAGACGTTCGGCGTTTCCGGCAGGTACTTCTTGCCGAACTCGCTTTCAATGTAGGTCCGCGCCATCGCCACGGCATCGGTCGACAGGTTGGTGGAGTCGGTACGCATGTATGTGATGTAGCCGGCTTCGTACAGCCGCTGGGCCATCATCATGGTTTTCTTCACGCCGAAGCCCAGGCGGTTGCTCGCCGCCTGTTGCAGGGTGGACGTGATGAAAGGTGCCGACGGCTTGCTGCTGGTCGGCTTGTCTTCGCGCTTGACGATGCTGTAGCTGGAAGCCTTGAGCTTCTCCAGCGCGGCCATGGCCTGGGCTTCGTTGAGCGGCTTGAAGGCTTCGCCTTTTTCGCGAGCGACATCGAAACGCACGGTGGCGCCTTTGGCGGTGCCAAGGTCGGCGTGAACTTCCCAGTATTCTTCAGGGATGAACGCACGGATTTCGCGCTCGCGCTCAACCACCAGCTTCACGGCAACCGATTGCACACGACCGGCGGACAGACCGCGAGCGATCTTGGCCCACAGCAGCGGCGATACCATGTAACCGACGACGCGGTCGAGGAAACGACGCGCCTGCTGGGCGTTGACGCGATCGATATCCAGCTCGCCGGGTTTCGAGAAGGCTTCCTGAATCGCCTTCTTGGTGATTTCGTTGAACACCACGCGCTTGTAGCGGGTGTCGTCACCACCGATGGCTTCGCGCAGGTGCCAGGCAATGGCTTCCCCCTCGCGATCCAAGTCGGTTGCGAGATAGATGGTGTCAGCATCCTTGGCGAGCCGGCGCAACTCTTCGATGACTTTTTCCTTGCCCGGAAGGATCTCGTACTTGGCTTTCCAGCCGTGATCGGGATCGACACCCATGCGAGCAACCAGCTGCTTGCGCGCCTTTTCTTTCGGCGACAAGGCCGGCGCTTCGCCCGCAGCAGCCTTGCCGCGCTTGGCGGCGGGCTCTTTGCTGGCGCTAGCCGAACCGCTGGTGGGCAGGTCTCGGATATGGCCGATACTCGACTTCACCACGTATTCGTTGCCCAAATACTTGTTGATGGTCTTGGCCTTAGCCGGGGATTCCACAATGACCAGCGATTTGCCCATGGATCAGAAAATTCCTGAATTCGAGAAGTGAAAGGCGGTTGGCGCCTGACGCGGCACCGCTATATATAGTGGCAACAAGGTGAGGTCAAGCGCAGGGTATTGCGCGAACTCAGCTTATGGCTTGGTAAAAAGGCTTTCTTCGGCCTGCACCAAAGCAAAGCGTGGCACCTGTTCGCCGTCAACCTCGACGGACTCCAGGAACATGCTCAAGGGACGCACCCAAAAGCCGTAATCGCCATACAGGGCTTGGTAGAAGACCACTTCTTCTTCGGTTTCCGAATGCCGCGCAACACTGAAAACGCGGTACTGCGGACCTTTGTAATGTTGGTAGAGCCCAGGTTGTATCGGCATGCTTTGGCCCTCACTCAAATTTTTTCAAAATAAAAACAAAAATAAATCCGGAAAAACAAAAACCGGGGCACTTGGCCCCGGCTTCCATCAACGAAACGCTTAAACGCGTTCGAAGACGGTGGAGATGCCTTGGCCGAGACCAATGCACATGGTGGCTACCCCGAGGTTGCCGCCATTTTGCTTCATCACGTTGAGCAAAGTGCCGGAGATACGCGCACCAGAGCAACCAAACGGGTGACCCAGGGCGATCGCGCCGCCGTGCAGGTTAACCTTCTCGTTCATCTTGTCGAGCACTTTCAAATCTTTCAGCACTGGCAAGGCCTGTGCGGCGAAAGCTTCGTTTAGCTCGAAGAAGTCGATGTCGGAGATGCTCAGACCCGCGCGCTTCAGTGCTTTTTGTGTGGCCGGTACTGGACCATAGCCCATGATCGCCGGGTCCACACCTGCCACTGCCATCGAGCGGATCACCGCCAGAGGCTGAATACCCAGGTCCTGTGCACGCTGCGCCGACATCACGATCATGCACGAAGCACCATCGGTGATCTGCGAAGAAGTACCGGCTGTCACGGTGCCGCCCTTCGGATTGAACGCTGGCTTGAGAGCCGCCAGGCTTTCCAGGGTGGTTTCCGGACGAATGGTTTCGTCGTAGTCGAAGGTTTTCAGGAAACCGTTCTCGTCGTAGCCCTGCATCGGGATGATTTCGTCTTTGAACTTGCCTTCCACGGTCGCCTTGTGGGCGAGTTGGTGGGAGCGCACGCCGAAAGCGTCCTGCTGCTCGCGAGTGATGCCGTGCATTTTGCCCAGCATTTCAGCGGTCAGGCCCATCATGCCCGAGGCTTTCGCCGCGTACAGCGACATGTGCGGGTTCGGATCGACACCGTGCATCATGCTCACGTGGCCCATGTGCTCGACGCCGCCGACGACGAATACGTCACCATTGCCGGTCATGATGGCTTGCGCTGCGGTGTGCAGGGCGCTCATCGACGAGCCACACAGACGGCTGACGGTCTGGCCGGCCGAGGTGTGCGGGATCTGCGTCATCAGCGACGCCATGCGTGCGATGTTCCAGCCCTGCTCCAGGGTCTGGTTTACGCAGCCCCAGATCACGTCTTCGACTTCGCTCGGGTCAACCTTGACGTTGCGTTCCAGCAGCTTGCTGATCAAGTGCGCCGACATGTCTTCGGCGCGGGTGTTGCGGTGCATGCCGCCCTTGGAGCGGCCCATCGGAGTACGACCGAAGTCGACAATCACGACGTCTCTAGGATTCAAGCTCATAAGTTCACTCTCACTCTAGTTGGGGGCGCTTAACCGAAGAAGCTCTGGCCGTTTTTGGCCATTTCGCGCAGCTTCGCGGTCGGGTGGTACAGCGCGCCCAAATCAGCGTACTGGTCAGCCAGGGCAACGAACTCTGCAACACCGATCGAGTCGATGTAGCGCAGCGCACCGCCACGGAATGGAGGGAAACCAATACCGTAGACCAGACCCATGTCGGCTTCGGCAGCGGTTTCGACGATGCCGTCTTCCAGGCAACGCACGGTTTCCAGGCACAGCGGGATCATCATCCAGTTGATGATGTCTTCGTCGGTGACTTCGCGCTGTTCAAAGACGATCGGCTTGAGCACTTCAAGCACCGATGGATCGGCGACTTTCTTCTGCTTGCCCTTCTTGTCGGTCTCGTAGGCGTAGAAACCCTTGCCGTTCTTCTGGCCCAGGCGCTTGGCTTCGTAGAGCACGTCGACGGCCGAACGACGGTCGTCTTTCATGCGGTCCGGGAAGCCTTCAGCCATCACGTCACGACCGTGGTGACCGGTGTCGATGCCGACCACGTCCATCAGGTATGCCGGGCCCATAGGCCAGCCGAATTTTTCCATGATCTTGTCGATACGGACGAAGTCCACACCGGCGCTGACCAGCTTGGCGAAACCGCCGAAGTACGGGAACAGTACGCGGTTGACCAGGAAGCCCGGGCAGTCGTTGACGACGATCGGGTTCTTGCCCATTTTCTTGGCGTAGGCAACGGTGGTGGCAACCGCCAGTTCACTGGACTTCTCGCCACGGATCACTTCAACCAGCGGCATCATGTGCACCGGGTTGAAGAAGTGCATGCCGACGAAGTTTTCCGGACGCTTGAGGGCTTTGGCCAGCAAGGTGATGGAAATGGTCGAGGTGTTCGAGGCGAGGATAGTGTCCTCTTTGACCTTGTCTTCGACTTCAGCCAGTACGGCTTGCTTGACCTTAGGGTTCTCGACGACGGCTTCAACCACCAGATCCACGTGACCGAAGTCGCCGTAGGACAGGGTTGGACGGATGCCGTTGAGCACTTCAGCCATTTTCGCGGCGGTCATGCGGCCTTTATCAACGCGGCCAACCAGCAGTTTGGCGGCTTCGGCCAGACCCTGTTCGATCCCGGCTTCATTGATGTCTTTCATCAGGATCGGCGTGCCTTTGGACGCCGACTGATAGGCGATACCGCCACCCATGATGCCCGCGCCGAGTACGGCAGCCTGCTTCACGTCTTTGGCGATTTCGTCGTAGGCCTTGGCTTTTTTCTTCAGTTCCTGATCGTTCAGGAACAAACCGATCAAGCTCTGCGCGGCAGAGGTCTTGGCCAGCTTCACGAAACCTGCAGCTTCGACTTCCAGTGCTTTGTCGCGACCGAAGTTCGCAGCTTTCTGGATGGTCTTGATCGCTTCAACCGGCGCCGGATAGTTCGGGCCAGCTTGACCGGCCACAAAACCTTTGGCGGTTTCGAAAGCCATCATTTGTTCGATGGCGTTCAGCTTCAGCTTTTCCAGTTTCGGCTGGCGCTTGGCCTTGTAATCGAACTCGCCGGAGATGGCGCGCTTGATCAGTTCCAGCGCAGCTTCCTGCAGCTTCTCAGGAGCAACCACGGCATCGACGGCGCCTACTTTCAGCGCGTCTTCAGGACGGTTTTCCTTGCCGGAGGCAATCCACTCGATAGCGTTGTCGGCACCGATCAGGCGCGGCAGACGCACGGTACCGCCGAAACCAGGGTAGATGCCCAGCTTGACTTCCGGCAGACCGATCTTGGCCTTGGTCGACATGACGCGGTAGTCCGCTGCCAGGCACATTTCCAGACCGCCACCCAATGCGATGCCGTTGATGGCAACCACCGTCGGGACGTTGAGGTCTTCGAAATCGCTGAAAATCTTGTTGGCTTCGAGGTTGCCTGCAACAAGCTCTGCATCCGGCAGCTTGAAGTTGTCGACAAATTCGGTGATGTCGGCGCCGACGATGAACACGTCCTTGCCACTGCTGCCGATCACACCCTTGATCGAAGCATCTGCCTTGATGGTGTCTACGGCCTGACGCAGTTCGTTCAGGGTTAGACGGTTGAACTTGTTGACGGACTCACCCTTGAGGTCGAACTTCAGTTCGACGATGCCACTTTCAAGAGCCTTAACCGTGATGGCTTTACCTTCGTAAATCATCAACTGATCTCCACGATATGGAAGCTGAACAGTACACGTCGGACGCAGGCGAATGGCTTGGCAGGGACGTCGATCGTCAATGCTACGCCAATCCACCCGGCACACCCGCCAACGCGATAGTCGGGATTCTGTAGGAGCGGTCTGAAATACAAACGCTCAATTCATACGCCCGTTTGATTTGGGTATGCCACCTTCACGGAATTTCCGACAATTGTCAATCGCCCAAAATGCGGGTTGAAACTCGACTTTGCAGTCATTTCCGTAACGCGAAGATCTCTAACACGCGGGTGCATGTACTGCCATTCATAGGATTAATCATTAGAAAAGTCGCCCTAATTCGCGGCAACCCGTGTTTAACGAGCTACGCTGGCGGGACCCGATAGAAAATTTTTTGAACGCATGGGTGAATACCCAGCGTAAGATCTGCGCAAACCGAATTACCGGCCTGCCTGGCCAACTCCGCCCGATGTTGATATCGGGCTTTTTATTGCCTGCGTTTTTGCGCTTTGTAGCAGCTGCCGAGCTTGCGAGGCTGCGTTCGGCGACGAAGTCGTCGCAAACCGTGAGCACGCGGTCGCGCCTTATACACCGAGGCGCCCGGTTTACGACTGCTGCGCAGCCGAACGCAGCCTCGCAAGCTCGGCAGCTGCTACAGATCGGTTTTTAGGAGAGTGCCTTGAGGGTGGCATCGATGTGTTGCAAAACTTCAGCTTCGCCCTTCTCGCCCCAATACAAAGCGATCATCTGCTTGTCGGCTTCGACCTTGTAGACGTTATCCGGCAATTTTTCGAAATGATTGAGCAGCGCCGGATCTTCACAAACTTCCTGCCATTGATTCACCCACACACCCGGCGTTTTCTGCCAGTAAATCCAGCATGCCGGCTGATTGCCGCGCCGTGGTCGGTGGTACTGTGCGCAAGGGTTTGGCGGCTCCTGGGCGAGCCAATGCGGCCACTCCTGGGGCGCCAATTGCATGGCCAGGCCGATGCGCCGCGCCTCCATGCGTAGGGCCATCCGGCCGCTCTGATGGCGTGAGGGTCGCAACCATGCCAGGGGGCTGAGAACCACCAGCAGGATTGACACCACTATCCAGACCGTCATATCTGTACTCCCGATTTTGAATGAGCGCATTGAGTCACTTTGGAACCAATGCGCTTGAAACCAGCCATACTTACCAATATTGCATCCCTCAGGAGGAGCACCTCATGCCCTACAACCATATTCTGGTCGCTGTAGATCTAACCGAAGAGTGCGACCCTGTAATCCATCGCGCTCGCGAGCTATCGGTGAGCAACGGTGCGAAGCTGTCCCTGGTGCACATTGTCGAACCAATGGCCATGGCCTTCGGCGGTGACGTCCCGATGGACCTGTCACAACTGCAACAACAGCAGTTCGATCAGGCCAAGGAGCGCCTTGAGCGGTTGATCCTGAAATATCCGGAGCTATCCAAGGAATACAGCCACCTGACTTACGGCCAGCCACGCCAGGAAATTCATCACCTGGCCAAGGAGCAAGGGTGCGACATGATCGTGGTGGGCAGCCATGGCCGACACGGCCTGGCGCTGCTGCTGGGTTCCACCGCCAACGATGTGCTGCACGGTGCACCTTGCGACGTGCTGGCGGTGCGACTGCAAAGCAAATCCTGACAGCACAAAAAAGCTGTAGGAGCTGCCGCAGTCTGCGATCCTTTGATGTTGATTTTCACAACAAGATCAAAAGATCGCAGCCTGCGGCAGCTCCTACGAAAAGCCCGGCGCTCATCACTGAGCGCCGGGCTTTTTCATAGCGGGATCAATCAGGCATCCAGCTCGGCCCAACGTTCGACCATCACGTCGAGTTCAGCCTGCAACTGCGACAGCTGAGCGATCACGGCGGCGGTTTCGGCCGCAGGACGCAGATAGAAACCGGAGTCCGCCATTTGCGCTTCCACGGCGGCGATCTGCTGCTCCATGGCTTCGATCTGGCCCGGCAACGCTTCCAGCTCGCGCTGCAACTTGTAGCTGAGCTTTTTCTTCGCGGGTGCTTCGACCACAGCCGCAACCGGCGCAGGCTCGGCCTTGACCACTGCCGAGTTCAGATCGGCCTTGCCGGATTTGCTCTCGGTCACACCCAGCAGGCGCGGCGAACCACCCTGACGCAGCCAGTCCTGGTAACCACCGACGTACTCGCGCACCTTGCCTTCACCTTCGAAGACCAGAGTGCTGGTGACCACGTTGTCGAGGAATGCCCGGTCGTGGCTGACCATCAGTACGGTGCCGTTGAAGGTCAGCAGGACCTCTTCGAGCAGTTCTAGGGTTTCAACGTCGAGGTCGTTGGTCGGTTCGTCGAGTACCAGCAGGTTCGCCGGCTTGCTGAACAACTTGGCCAGCAACAAACGGGCACGCTCGCCACCCGACAGCGCCTTGACCGGCGTGCGGGCACGCTGCGGGCTGAACAGGAAGTCACCCAGGTAGCTCAGCACATGGCGGCTCTGGCCGTCGATATCGATGAAGTCGCGACCTTCGGCGACGTTATCGATCACGGTTTTTTCCAAATCCAGTTGATGGCGCAACTGGTCGAAGTAGGCGACGTCGATCTTCGTGCCCTCTTCCACCTTGCCGCTGGTAGGTTGCAGGCCGCTGAGCATCAGTTTGAGCAGCGTGGTCTTGCCGGTACCGTTGGCGCCAAGCAGACCGATGCGGTCGCCGCGCTGCAAGACCATGGAGAAATCCTTGATCAGGAACGGGCCGCCCGGATGAGCAAAGCTCACGTTCTCGAGGACCATCACCTGCTTGCCGGACTTGTCGGCGGTTTCCAGCTGGATGTTGGCCTTGCCGGTGCGCTCGCGACGTTCGCTGCGTTCAACGCGCAACGCTTTCAACGCACGCACACGGCCTTCGTTACGGGTACGGCGAGCCTTGATGCCCTGGCGAATCCACACTTCTTCCTGGGCCAGACGCTTGTCGAACAGCGCGTTGGCGGTAGCCTCGGCTGCCAGTTCGGCTTCTTTATGCACAAGGAAACTGGCGTAGTCGCCGTTCCAGTCGATCAAGCCGCCACGATCCAGTTCGAGAATGCGGGTGGCGAGGTTTTGCAGGAAGGAACGGTCGTGCGTGATGAACAGCACGGCACCCTGGAAATCCTTCAGCGCCTCTTCGAGCCAGGCAATCGCACCGATGTCCAGGTGGTTGGTTGGTTCGTCGAGCAGCAGCAGGTCCGGTTCGGAAACCAGGGCCTGGGCCAGCAGGACGCGACGACGCCAGCCGCCGGACAACTCGGCGAGGGTCTTGTCGGCCGGCAATTGCAGGCGGCTGAGCGTGCTGTCGACGAGGGTCTGCAAGCGCCAGCCATCGCGGGCTTCGAGGTCGTGCTGGACGTGCATCAGCTTGTCCAGGTCCGCGTCGGTGACGATGTTCTGGCTCAGGTGGTGATACTCGGCGAGCAAGGCGCCGACACCGTCCAGGCCTTCAGCCACCACGTCGAACACGGTCCGCTCGTCGGCTACCGGCAATTCTTGCGGCAATTCGCCAATCTTGAGGCCGGGTGCGCGCCAAACCGAGCCGTCATCGGGCTTCTGGTCGCCCTTGACGAGCTTCATCATGCTGGACTTGCCAGTGCCGTTGCGGCCGATGATGCACACCCGCTCTCCACGGGCGATCTGCCAGGACACCTTGTCCAACAACGGCATAGCGCCGAAAGCAAGGGACACATCGCTGAATTTGAGCAGGGTCATGAGCTTCTCCAAAAACCGGGCGCGCATTCTACCTGAATCGAGGCTTCAGAAGGCCGGCAATTTCACTGTCGAAGCACTCTGCACAACAAATGTTGCGAACTGATGCAGACAGATCGGCAAAGCTTTCACCCGCTGCTGGCAAAAGGCTAAGCTACGGTTAATTCAGTGTGGGCATCGCCTGCACTTGTCATGTTTTTTCTGTCCGGACGTCTCATGCGCAGTCGCCTTTTCAATTTTTTGTCGTGTTTTTTACTGTCTGCCGCTGCCGTTCAATCCGCCCAGGCGGTAGACCTGTCCACCCAACGCCAGTATTACGATGAAGCCAAGCGCGCCCTGGCCAAGGGCGACACCGGCCCGTATTTCCGTTACAGCCAGGCATTGGCCGATTATCCGCTGGAGCCTTACCTGGCCTACGACGAGCTGACCGCACGCCTGAAAACCGCGAGCAATGCCGAAATCGAAAAGTTTCTTGCCGAGCATGGCGACCTGCCGCAAGCCAACTGGATGAAACTGCGCTGGTTGCGCTGGCTGGCCGATCGCGGCGACTGGGCGACCTTCGTCAAGTATTACGACCCCAAGATGAATTTCACCGAGCTGGACTGCCTGAACGCGCAGTACCAGATCACTCACAACCAGAAAGCCGAAGGATACGCCAACGCCAATAAACTCTGGCTCACCGGAAAATCCCAACCGGCGGCGTGTGATGCGCTGTTCGGCATTTGGGCCGCCGACGGCCAACTGACCGAACAGAAACGCTGGGAGCGCACCAAGCTCGCGGCCCAGGCGCGCAATTACCCACTGGCCAACAGTTTGACCAACGGCCTGACCACCCTCGCCCCTCGCGGGCGCTTGCTGGTGGATGTGGCGCAGAACCCGGAACTGTTGAATCAGCCATCGCGCTTCACCCCGGCCGACGAGCCGATGTCCGACGTGGTCAGCCTCGGCCTGCGCCGACTTGCCCGTCAAGACCCGGACAGGGCCATGAACCTGCTGGACGGGTACGCTAGCAGCATGCATTTCTCCCGGGATGAGAAAGTCGCGATCGCAAGGGAAATCGGGCTGACGCTCGCCAAGCGTTTCGACAGCCGTGCGCTGGACATGATGACCAAGTACGACCCGGAATTGCGCGACAACACCGTGTCCGAATGGCGTTTGCGCCTGCTGCTACGCCTGGCCCGCTGGGACGACGCCTACCAGTTGACCCGCCGCCTGCCGCAGGATCTCGCGACGACCAATCGCTGGCGTTATTGGCAGGCCCGCAGCCTGGAGCTGTCGCAACCACAAAGCCCGGAACCGCAGTCCCTCTACAAGAACCTCGCCCGCGAGCGTGACTTTTATGGATTCCTCGCGGCAGATCGTTCGCAATCTGCCTATTCGTTGAACAACAAACCGCTGGTGATGAGCCAGGCGCTGATCAATAAAGTGCGCAACACCCCCGGTGTACGCCGTGCGCTGGAATTCCATGCGCGCGGGCAAATCGTCGACGGTCGCCGCGAGTGGTATCACGTCAGCCGCCACTTCAGCCGTGACGAAATGGTTGCCCAGGCCAAGCTGGCCTACGACCTGAAATGGTATTTCCCGGCCATTCGCACGATCAGCCAGGCGCAGTATTGGGACGATCTGGATATACGTTTCCCGATGGCCCACCGCAACGCGTTGGTGCGTGAAGCGAAGAATCGCGGCTTGCACCCAAGCTGGGCGTTCGCCATTACCCGCCAGGAAAGCGCTTTCATGGATGACGCCCGTTCCGGCGTCGGCGCGTCGGGGCTGATGCAGTTGATGCCCGCCACGGCCAAGGAAACCGCCCGCAAGTTCAGCATTCCGTACGCTTCGCCGCAGCAACTGTTCGATCCGGACAAAAACATTCAGCTCGGCGCCGCCTACCTGAGCCAGGTGCACAGCCAGTTCAACGGCAACCGCGTCCTAGCCTCCGCCGCCTACAACGCCGGCCCGGGCCGCGTGCGCCAGTGGCTGCGCGGTGCCGACCACCTGAGCTTCGACGTGTGGGTGGAAAGCATCCCGTTCGACGAAACCCGCCAATACGTACAAAACGTGCTGTCGTACTCGGTGATCTACGGCCA
Organism: Pseudomonas azerbaijanoccidentalis; assembly: GCF_019145495.1. GTDB lineage: Bacteria > Pseudomonadota > Gammaproteobacteria > Pseudomonadales > Pseudomonadaceae > Aquipseudomonas > Aquipseudomonas azerbaijanoccidentalis. The sequence continues at coordinate 187,928 of NZ_JAHSTU010000008.1, forward strand.
GAAGCTCAACTCACCGCAGCCGATCGTGGATTGGCATGAGCGGTACTTCGACGATCAGTGATACCCCTTTAGAAGCTGCATTGGACTGCGATCTTTTAATCTTTCTTCAACAAAAATGCCCGCATCAATCGATGCGGGCATTTTTGATTCCTACGGAGAAGCGCAGATCAAAAGATCGCAGCCTGCGGCAGCTCCTACGGGTGAATATCAAGCTCAGCTTTGCCATCACTGAATTGCAACGCCGCCAACCGCGCATACAGCGCATTACTGGCGATGAGTTCTTGGTGCGTGCCTACCGCCACCAGTTTGCCTTGGTCCATCACGGCGATTCGGTCGGCGTTTTTCACGGTGGCCAGGCGATGGGCGATGACCAGGGTGGTGCGGTTTTTCATCAGGCTTGGCAGCGCTTGCTGAATCAGGTGTTCGCTTTGCGCGTCGAGGGCGCTGGTGGCTTCGTCGAGCAACAGCACTGGCGCATCCACCAGCAACGCCCGGGCAATGGCCAGACGCTGGCGCTGGCCGCCGGACAAGCCGAGGCCGCCATCGCCCAGGTGTGTCTGGTAGCCGTTGGGCATGGCTTCGATAAAGTCGTGGGCGTAGGCGATTTTTGCCGCCTCCTGGACTTCGGCAAGCGTTGCCGTCGGGTTGCCGTAGCGGATGTTCTCTTCGATGCTGCCGAAAAACAGCGCCGGGGTTTGCGAGACCAGCGCGAAGCAACGACGCAGGTCCAACGGATCGAGTTGGGTCAACGGCGTGCCATCAATCAGGATGCGCCCCTCGGCCGGGTCGTAGAAGCGCAGCAGCAGGTCATACACCGTCGACTTGCCAGCCCCCGAAGGCCCGACCAAAGCCAGGGTTTCGCCCGACCGGATGTTCAGGCTCAAGCCGTCAACGGCATAGCTTCCAGGACGCGACGGGTAGGAAAAGCGCACATCCTGAAGCACCAATTCGCCCTTTACGCGCTCGGGTAAGGCGACAACATCGGTGGCAGGCGGCTGGATGATGTTTTCCGAACGCAGCAATTCGGCGATCCGCTCCGCAGCACCGGCTGCGCGCTGCAATTCGCCGATCACTTCGCTCAAGGTGCCGAACGCGCTGCCAACGATCAGGCTGTAAAAAACGAACGCCGCCAGCTCACCCGCCGAAATGCGCCCGGCAATCACGTCCATGCCGCCCACCCAGAGCATGACCCCGACCGCCCCCAGTACCAACACGATCACCAGCGTAATCAGCCAGGCTCGCTGAAAGATGCGCTTGCGTGCGGTGTTGAATGCCTCCTCGACAGTGACGGCAAACCGCTGTTCGTCCTGAGACTGGTGGTTGTAGGCCTGCACGGTTTTGATTTGGCCGAGGGTCTCGGAGACATAACTGCCGATGTCGGCGATCCGATCCTGACTCAGGCGCGACAGGCTGCGCACGCGTCGGCCAAAAATCAGGATCGGCGCGATCACCAGTGGCAAGGCAACCACCACGATGCTGGTCAGCTTGGGGTTGGTGATGAACAGCAAAACGATTCCGCCGATCACCATCAACAGATTGCGTAAAAACAGTGACAGCGAAGAACCGATCACCGATTGCAGCAGCGTGGTATCGGCGGTCAGCCGCGACTGGATTTCCGAGCTGCGGTTGTTTTCGTAAAATCCGGGATGCAGGTAGATCAGATGGTTGAACACCTGCCGACGAATGTCGGCGACACAGCGCTCGCCAATCCACGACACCAGATAAAACCGGGCGAAGGTGCCGAGCGCCAGCCCCAACACCAACAACATGAAAACTCCGATGGACTGGTTGAGCAGATGCGGCGACTGAGTCATGAAGCCTTGATCCACCAACATGCGGATGCCCTGCCCCATGGACAGGGTGATGCCCGCGGTAACGATCAACGCCAATAAGGCACCGAGCGCATGCCAGCGATAAGGTGCAATGAAGCGGCTGGCCAGGCGAATGGCGCGGCGGTGGCGAACGGTGAGCATTGGCATCATCCAGGACGGGGCAATTGATAAAGGTGACCTACACCGATCAATGGGGTGGAACTTGGTAAATCACAATGAGTCAGGTTAATTATGACCACCAAGCCTAGATGCTAGACGCTATCGGTCTAAGGTCTGGGTGGCAACGCCGCGCTATTTCTGGTGGACTGTTATTGCCGTTCGGGAGTGATCGCAGGGAGTTGTCATAGCCTGGTCACCTGGCGGTTTTAAAGTAGGCACACAACCTGATGAGGAGACAGGCCATGTCCTTGCAAAACAGCAGCGATGACAAGATTCAAGTGATCCGTACGCAGCCAGACCAGTCTCTGGGTTGCTCGATTATTGATGAACAGGGCCGCGAAGTACCGATCACTGAAGACATGATCCAGCAAGCGTGCAGCGAGCTGGAAAAGCGATTGGTCAAGCCTGCCGAACAAGAGTGATGTAGCCACCGTCTTCTTGACCCGGCCCCTGATGGCCGGGTTTTTTATGCCAACAAGGCCTACATTGTTTGTGTAGGAGCTGCCGAAGGCTGCGATCTTTTGATTTTCAAGGGCAAGATCAAAAGATCGCAGCCTGCGGCAGCTCCCACTTAAGTGTAGGGTCAGACCGCTGTTGCACCCAGCGCCGCCACAATCCGCTGCAACTCAGGCGCATCACCGTCGATCCGCACCTGCAAGCCATCTATCTCCCGCCGGGACGGGTAGTTCTTGCGCAGCACATCAAACGCCGCCCGCTGTTCGCTCACACTGCCAACCAGGCTGCGGCGAAAATCCGCATCGTCGCGGCGCGGGTCGTACACGCCTCGGCACAACATCGCCAGCACCCAGGCCGGATCGCTGTGCGCGCTCAAGGTCACTTGCGATAACCAGGGCGCCGGCAAAAGATCACTCAAGCTGACCCGGGCCGGTTGCCCGAGGAAATCGCAATACGCCTGGTAGATCTGTGCGGTGCCGCGTTGTTTGCCATCGAGGCTGTAACCGGCAATGTGCGGCGTCGCCAGTACGCAGAGCTCGGCCAGGGCCACATCGACTTCCGGCTCGCCTTCCCAGACATCCAGCACCGCTTGCAAGTCTTCGCGTTCCAGCAACACATCGCGCAATGCAGCGTTGTTGACCACCGGACCGCGGCTGGCGTTGATCAGCCACGCGCCAGGCTTGAGCTGGTTCAAACGTTTTTTATCAAACAGATGCCAGGTCGACTGCGGTCCTTGTTTGGTCAGCGGCGTATGCAGGCTAATCACGTCGCAGTGCTCGATGATCTCCTCAAGGCTGACGTAATCCCCGCTCTCGGCGGCCTGACGCGGCGGGTCACAGACCAGCACCTTCCAACCCAGCCCTTGCAGGACCTTGACCAGTCGCCCGCCCACTTCACCGGCCCCGACCACGCCATAGGTGCGCTGGGTCAGATCGACGCCTTCGATTTCGGCCAGGGTCAACAGGCTGCCGAGCACATAATCGACCACACCCCGGGCATTACAGCCGGGCGCACTGGACCAGGTGATGCCGGCCTGCTGAAAGTAATCGAGGTCCAGGTGATCGGTGCCGATGGTGCAGGTGCCGACAAAACGCACCTTGCTGCCTTCAAGCAACGCGCGGTTGACGTTGGTCACTGAGCGCACCAGCAATACGTCAGCCTGTTCGACGGTGGCGCGGTCGATGGAGCGACCCGGCACCCGGCGGATTTCACCGAAACCTTCGAAGAAGGCATCGAGCAGGGGGATATTTTCGTCGGCAACAATCAGCATGGCAGGCTCCTTTGGCGGATCGGCAGTGTAGGCGGAGATGACGGTGAACAGCCAGCGAGCATTACACCTGACCCGCAGTAGCTGGCGAAGCCTGCGTTCGGCTGCGGTAGTCGTGAAGTTTGAGCCTGCGGTGCAGCAGAAAAACCGCGTGCACAGGTTTTTACGACTGCGGTGCAGCAGAACGCAGGCTGCGCCAGCTGCTACTTGTGCCTTTCTCGGATTCAATTACAAATCCACAACACGGGTCTTTTCCTGACCGCTGCGTCAACGCGTAGAATGCGCGCCTGTGCAACAATACCTTTTGGACGTTTTGCTATTGAATCCTGTAACTGAAAATATCGTCGCCGCGGCACCCTCGCGGACGACGCCTGTAAGCGTTGAGCTTAAAGGCCTGCTCAGCCTGGCGCTGCCCATCATGATCGCGCAACTGGCCACCACGGCCATGGGCTTTGTCGATGCGGTGATGGCCGGCCGCGTCAGCCCGCGGGACCTGGCCTCGGTAGCCCTGGGCAACTCGATCTGGATTCCGGTCTACCTGCTGATGTCCGGCGTGCTGCTAGCGACCACACCCAAGGTCGCGCAACGTTTTGGCGCCGAGCAGTTCGACGAGATCGGCCCACTGGTGCGCCAGGCATTGTGGCTGGCACTGTGTGTCGGGTTGATCGGCAGTGGCCTGCTGCTTGCCGCCGAGCCGATCCTGCACTGGATGAAAGTCGATGCGCAGTTGATCGAGCCCAGCATGGGCTACCTGCACGGGATCGCCTTCGGCTTGCCGGGCATGGCGTTCTATTACGTGCTGCGCTGCTACAGCGATGGCATGGGCCGGACTCGCCCAAGCATGGTCATTGGTTTGTGCGGCCTGTTGCTGAACATCCCGCTGAACTATGCGCTGATCTATGGCCATTTCGGCGCACCGGCCCTGGGTGGCGTTGGTTGCGGGTGGGCCAGCGGCATCGTCATGTGGTTCATGGCATTGAGCATGGCCGCCTGGACCTTCTGGGCGCCGTTCTATGCGCGCACCCGGGTGTTGGTGCGGTTCGACCGCCCGCAGTGGGCCGTGATCAAGCGTCTGGTCAGCATCGGTCTGCCAATCGGTATCGCCGTTTTCGCCGAGTCGAGCATCTTCGCGGTCATCGCCCTGCTGATCGGCAGTCTCGGCTCCACTGTGGTGGCCGGCCATCAAATTGCCCTGAACATCAGCTCACTGCTGTTCATGATTCCTTACTCGCTGGGCATGGCGGTGACTGTTCGCGTCGGTCAGGCACTGGGGGCCGGCAATCCGTGGCAAGCGCGGTTCGCGGCGAAGGTCGGGCTCGGTGCCGCACTGGTGTTTGCGGCGTTTTCGGCGACGCTGATCCTGTGCCTGCGCGAGCCGATCGCATCTATCTACACGCCGGACAAGGCCGTGATCCAGATCGCCTCGATGCTGATTGTGTATGCCGCGCTGTACCAGTTTTCCGATGCGATCCAGGTGATTTGCGCAGGCGCACTGCGTGGCTATCAGGACACGCGTGTGACGATGATCCTGACACTGTTCGCCTATTGGGGCATCGGCCTGCCGGTCGGTTACGTGCTGGGGCTGACCGATTGGTTCGGTCCGGCCAGCGGTCCGAGCGGACTGTGGGAAGGTCTGATCGCCGGCTTGAGTTGCGCGGCGCTGATGCTGTCGATCCGCCTGACACGCAGTGCGCGCAAGCGAATCCGGCTCAGCCTTCGCTAATCACCACGGCCTGTAGGAGCCGGCTTGCCGGCTCCTGCGGATTTTACGTGGATTTCTTGCGAATCCAGTACAGATAGGTGCCGGCGTCTTCGTGTTGCGCCACCAGTTCGTGGTCAAGAAACACGCAGAACTTGGGGATGTCACGACGGGTCGACGGATCGGTGGCAATCACCTTGAGCAGGCCACCGGGTGTCAGGTCACGGATGTGCTGGTGCAGCATCATCACCGGCTCCGGGCAGTTGAGCCCCCTGGCGTCGAGGGTGCCGTCAACCGGCGAATCTAGCATGTCACTCATGATCAACTCCTGAAACTTGCCGGCATTGTCGCGCATTGCCGCCGCACTTAACAAATTACCCGACACAACACCGCCCTATAAGTGCTGCCGCAGGCTGCGATCTTTTGATCCTGCTCTATGACGTAAAGAGCAAAGTCAAATGATCGCAGCCTGCGGCAGCTCCTACAGGGGGCCAGTCAATTAGCGGGACTTGGGTTTCTTCACGTCCAGCCGGCGCAAGTGGCAGGTCACTTCTTCGCGGTCGTGGTACAGCTGCTTGCAGCCGATCTCGACCTTGATGCCCCGGGCCTTGAAACCATCGGCAATGCGCTCCAGCAGACGCTTCACTTCGGCATAGCGCTGTTTCATCGGCAACTTGAGGTTGACCACCGCTTCGCGGCAGTGCCCTTCGCCGATCCACTCTTCGAGCATCGCCGCGTTGCGTGCCGGTTTCTCGACGATATCGCAAACCATCCAGTCCACCGGTTGCTTGGGCTTGAAGGTGAAACCGTCGGCCATCAAATGCTGGACCAGACCGGTGTCCATCAGGCTTTCGGCCATCGGGCCGTTGTCGATGGCGGTCACCAGCATGCCGCGATTGACCAGTTGCCAGGTCCAGCCACCCGGTGCAGCACCGAGGTCGACGCCGGTCATGTCGCTGTGCAGGCGCTCGTCCCATTGGTCACGCGGGATAAAGTGGTGCCAAGCCTCTTCCAGTTTCAACGTCGAACGGCTCGGCGCCTCGCGGGGAAATTTCAGGCGTGGAATGCCCATCGGCCACATCGCCGAGTTGTTCGACTCAGCCAGGCCAACGAACACTTCACGACCGCTCTTGAAGGTCAGCAGCAGGCGCGGCTTGCTGGCGTCGTCCACCAGATTGCCGGCCGCCAGCAGGGCCTTGCGCAGGTGAACTTCGAATTTCTTGCAGAAATTCGACAGCTCCTTGCCGTCGTTGGTGTCGACCATTTCCAGCCACAGGCTGCCACACACCGGAAAATCCGCCATGTGCGCGAGGATCACGCTGATACGGTCGGTTTCCGGCAGATCAATAAAGATGCCCCGGGCCCATTGGCGCGGGAAGATCAATCGTTCGAAACGCTGACCACGCATCAGACGCTCGGCGCCGTCTTCTTCGGTGCAGACAAATTCGGCGCAGGCACTGGCGGCCTTGGCCTTGGCATAACCGGCCACGTTCAGTTGTGCGGCGAGGTCGGAAATCTCGGAACAGACTTCGCCTTCGAAGCCTGGCCGGCAATGCATGAATAGGGTGTTCATTCTTACTCCTGGGCAGATGGCGAGACATTCAACCACTGCGCGATGCCCAGGCTTGCTCTGGAGCAAAGCCTGTCACGAAAACCGGCGCATGATAGCCGAGATCGGAACCTGGGGTCTGTCCATAGAGTCCAGTTATTAGCCAGCTACTTAAAACAGGGCTAGGTTTAATGCTCTGCCCGTCGCCTCAGTCCGTAGCCGTGCGGACTCAAAGGAGTGATCGTAATGCCGTCCCTCGATAGCCTGAAGACTCTGAAAACCCTGCAAGTCGACGACAAGACCTACCACTATTTCAGCCTGCCGGATGCCGCCAAGAGCCTGGGCGACCTGGACCTGCTGCCGATGTCGTTGAAAGTGCTGCTGGAAAACCTGCTGCGCTGGGAAGACGAAAAAACCGTCACCGGCGCCGACCTCAAGGCGATTGCCGCGTGGCTCAAGGAGCGCCGCTCCGACCGCGAAATCCAGTACCGCCCGGCGCGCGTGTTGATGCAAGACTTCACCGGCGTGCCTGCCGTGGTCGACCTGGCCGCCATGCGCGCGGCGATGGCCAAGGCCGGTGGCGATCCGCAGCGGATCAACCCGCTCTCCCCCGTCGACCTGGTGATCGACCACTCGGTGATGGTCGACAAATTCGCCACCAGCAGCGCCTTCGAACAAAACGTCGACATCGAAATGCAACGCAACGGCGAACGTTATGCGTTCCTGCGCTGGGGCCAGAGTGCTTTCGACAATTTCAGCGTGGTGCCACCGGGCACCGGCATCTGCCACCAGGTGAACCTCGAATACCTGGGCCGCACGGTGTGGACCAAAGACGAGGACGGCCGCACTTACGCCTTCCCGGACACGCTGGTCGGCACTGATTCCCACACCACCATGATCAACGGCCTCGGCGTACTTGGCTGGGGCGTCGGCGGGATCGAAGCGGAAGCGGCGATGCTCGGCCAGCCGGTGTCGATGCTGATCCCTGAAGTGATTGGCTTCAAACTGACCGGCAAACTCAAGGAAGGCATCACCGCCACCGACCTGGTGCTGACCGTCACCCAGATGCTGCGCAAAAAAGGCGTAGTCGGCAAATTCGTCGAGTTCTATGGCGACGGCCTCGCCGACCTGCCACTGGCCGACCGCGCGACCATCGCCAACATGGCCCCGGAATACGGCGCCACCTGCGGCTTCTTCCCGGTGGACGACGTGACCCTGGAATACCTGCGCCTGTCCGGCCGCCCGATCGAAACCGTGAAACTGGTCGAGGCCTACAGCAAGGCGCAGGGCCTGTGGCGCCTGCCGGGCAAAGAGCCGGTGTTCACCGACAGCCTGGCGCTGGACATGGCCAGCGTCGAAGCCAGCCTCGCCGGGCCAAAACGCCCGCAAGACCGGGTATCGCTGCCAAACGTCGCGCAAGCGTTCAGCGACTTCCTCGGCCTGCAACTCAAACCCACCAGCAAGGAAGAAGGCCGCCTGGAAAGCGAGGGCGGTGGCGGTGTGGCGGTGGGCAACGCCGATCTGGCCGGTGAAGTGGACTACGACTTTGAAGGTCAGACGGTGCGCCTGAAAAACGGCGCGGTGGTGATCGCGGCAATCACCTCCTGCACCAACACCTCCAACCCGAGCGTGATGATGGCCGCCGGGCTGGTGGCGAAAAAAGCCGTGGAAAAAGGCCTGCGCCGCAAACCGTGGGTGAAAAGCTCACTCGCACCCGGCTCGAAAGTGGTTACCGATTACTACAAAGCAGCGGGCCTGACACAGTACCTCGATGAACTCGGGTTTGCGTTGGTTGGCTATGGCTGCACCACCTGCATCGGCAACTCCGGCCCATTGCCGGAACCGATTGAAAAAGCCATCCAGAAGGCCGACCTCACCGTCGCCTCGGTTCTCTCGGGCAACCGCAACTTCGAAGGCCGGGTCCATCCGCTGGTGAAAACCAACTGGCTGGCCTCGCCGCCGCTGGTGGTCGCCTATGCGCTGGCCGGCACCGTGCGCATCGACCTCAGCCGCGAGCCTTTGGGAGAGGACAAGAACGGCAATCTGGTTTATTTGAAGGACATCTGGCCAAGCACCCAGGAAATCGCCGAGGCCGTGGAGCAGGTGAACACCGCCATGTTCCACAAGGAATACGCCGAAGTGTTTGCCGGCGATGAACAATGGCAGGCCATCGAAGTGCCGCAAGCAGCGACCTATGTCTGGCAGGACGACTCGACCTACATCCAGCATCCGCCGTTCTTCGATGACATCGGTGGGCCGCCGCCGGTGGTGAAGGACGTCGCGGGTGCGCGCGTCCTCGCCCTGCTCGGCGATTCGGTGACCACCGACCACATCTCCCCGGCCGGCAACATCAAGGCCGACAGCCCGGCGGGCCGCTACCTGCGCGAGAAAGGCGTGGAGCCGCGGGACTTCAACTCCTACGGCTCGCGCCGCGGCAACCATGAAGTGATGATGCGCGGCACCTTCGCCAACATCCGCATTCGCAATGAAATGCTCGGTGGCGAAGAAGGCGGCAATACGCTTTACATCCCTACCGGGGAGAAGCTGGCGATCTACGACGCGGCCATGCGTTACCAGGCGGCGGGCACGCCACTGGTGGTGATCGCCGGGCAAGAATACGGCACGGGATCAAGCCGCGACTGGGCGGCCAAGGGCACCAATCTGCTGGGGGTCAAAGCGGTCATCGCCGAAAGTTTCGAACGCATTCACCGTTCCAACCTGGTGGGCATGGGTGTGTTGCCCCTGCAGTTCAAACTCGATCAAAATCGCAAGACTCTGAATCTGCGGGGCACGGAAACCCTGGATATCCTCGGCCTGACCGGCGTTGAACTGACGCCACGGATGAACCTGACGCTGGTGATCACCCGCGAGAACGGCACCCGCGAAAGAATCGAAGTCTTGTGCCGGATCGATACGCTTAATGAAGTGGAGTACTTCAAGTCGGGAGGGATTTTGCATTACGTGTTGCGGCAGTTGATTGCTTCATAACCGCCCTGTAAATACAGACACCGCCTTCGGGCGGTGTTTTTATTTGGGCAGTCACCCGTACAATCGCCCACCTCTATGTTGCGGCCGACACATCCCCTGTGGGAGCGGGCTTGCCCGCGATAGCGGAGTGTCAGGCAGCAGAGATGCTGAATGTGACGGCCCTATCGCGGGCAAGCCCGCTCCCACAGGGACTGAGGTATCCGCAGTTTTTTTATGCACAAGGAATAACAATGCTCGCCCTGCCATGGACATTTCTGGCCCTGCTTTCCCTCGGCTATGGCATGGCCCTGGCCTACGGTCATCTCGGCTGGCTGGCGGGGATCTCCGTCGGCTTGTTGCTGATCGCTGGCTTCGCCGCTCGCCAACCGCAACTTCAGTTCGGTCGCTATCTCGGCCACGCGCTGTTCATCTTCCTCGCCCTGGCCTTGGCGATGCACTGGTTGCCGGGGTTCTACAACGGTCGCGTCATACCGCCTCAGCGTTTTACCGACGACGCCGTACCGTTCTCGATGTACCTGAATCTGGACAAACCCCTGATCGGCTTTTGGCTGCTGCTTGTCTGCCCGTGGATTGTCGGTCGGCGGTCGCTGCGTAGCTTCTTTTATGTCTCGGCGCTGGCGTTGGCCTTGAGCGCCGTACTCGCACTGGGCGGTGCGCTGGCGCTGGGCGTCATCGGCTGGGCGCCGAAATGGCCGGAGCACGCCTGGCTGTGGTTGCTTAACAACCTGCTGCTGGTAACGCTGGTCGAGGAGGCGCTGTTTCGCGGCTACATCCAGGGCGGCCTGAGCCGGTATTTCAAACACTTGGCGTACGGTGAACACCTCGCGCTGATGCTCGCCTCGCTGCTATTTGGCCTGGCGCATGCCGGTGCTGGTTGGCAATGGGTGCTACTGGCAAGCCTCGCCGGGGTCGGCTATGGCCTGGCCTACCGTTTTGGCGGGCTGGCGGCGGCCATCGCCACGCATTTTGGTTTGAACATGCTGCATTTCGGCCTGTTCACCTATCCGATGCTCGCCGGCTGACGCAAGGGTCATTTTGCGACGCGCCGCTGATTCTCGAAAAATAAACTCAACCAATCACTGCGCATGCCGATACAGCACTTGAAAGCCTTGCGGATTAAAAAGCCATGCGTAACAACCAGCCAATTACACAACGCGAACGGACCTTCCCGGCCCAGCAACGGTTGATTTCCACCACCGACGCCAAGGGCATGATCACCTACTGCAACGACGATTTCGTCGAAATCAGCGGGTTTTCTCGTGAGGAACTGATCCGTGCGCCGCATAACCTGGTGCGTCACCCCGACGTCCCGGCCGCGGTGTTCGCGCACATGTGGGGCACACTGAAACAAGGCTTGCCATGGATGGGTATTGTCAAGAATCGCTGCAAGAGCGGTGATCACTATTGGGTTAACGCCTACGTGACGCCGATCTTCGAAGGCAATCAAGTGATCGGTTACGAGTCGGTGCGGGTCAAACCCACCGCCGAACAGATCCACCGCGCCGAAGCGCTCTACCAACGCATCAATCAGGGCAAGTCGGCTATTCCTTCCTCCGATAAATGGTTGCCGGTGCTTCAAGACTGGCTGCCGTTCATTCTGGTCAGCCAGTTGAGCTTCATGATCGGTGCGACGCTGACCTCGCAGTGGGGTTTCGCGCTCGCCGCTGCGCTCTCGGTGCCGTTGGGCCTGATGGGCCTGAGCTGGCAGCAACGCGGCATCAAGCGTTTGTTGCGCCTGGCCGAGCAGACCACTTCTGACCCGCTGATCGCGCAGATGTACACCGACAGCCGTGGCGCTCAGGCGCGTCTGGAGATGTCGATCCTCAGTCAGGAAGCACGTTTGAAAACCTGCCTGACCCGTTTGCAGGACACGGCCGAGCACCTGACTGATCAGGCCAAGCAATCCGATGCCCTGGCGCACAACAGCTCCACCGGTCTGGAACGCCAGCGCGTCGAGACCGAGCAAGTGGCGACCGCCGTCAATCAGATGGCCGCGACCACTCAGGAAGTCGCCAGCCATGTGCAGCGCACCGCCGACGCTACGCAGGAAGCCAATCGCCTGACCGGTCGTGGTCGTGACATCGCCGGGGAAACTCGCGAGGCCATTCAGCGCCTGTCGGTGGTGGTGGGTGAAACCGGCCAGACCGTGACCCAACTGGCCAAGGACAGCGATGAAATCGGTGGCGTGGTCGACGTGATCAAAGGCATTGCCGACCAGACCAACCTGCTGGCGCTCAACGCGGCCATCGAAGCGGCCCGTGCCGGTGAGATGGGTCGTGGTTTTGCGGTAGTGGCCGACGAAGTTCGTCAGCTGGCGCAACGCACCAGCGAATCGACCGGGCAGATTCACGCCTTGATCGCCAAGCTGCAACAAACCGCCAGTACCGCCGTGCAAACCATGGAAGCCGGGCATCGTCAGGCTGAAGAGGGTGTGGCACGGGTACTGGAAGCGGATCAGGCATTGGTGGGCATCAGCGAAGCGGTGGCCAACATCACCGACATGACCACCCAGATCGCCGCCGCCACCGAAGAGCAAAGTGCCGTGGCCGAGGAAATCAGCCGCAACATCAGCAACATCTCACACCTGGCTGACCAGACTTCGGAACAGGCACAGAACTCGGCGCTGTTGAGTGAAGAGCTGACCAAAACCGCCAACACGCAATATTCGTTGGTGGAGCGGTTTAACCGGTAACGTCAAAGTCAAAAGATCGCAGGCTGGCGTATTTCCTGTAGGAGTTGCCGAAGGCTGCGATCTTTTGATCTTGCTTCTCACAAAAACGCAGCAACCTTCCCCGCCGCAGCCGCCAGATGCTGCTCATGGCTAAACCCCGAAGCCTTCAGCGGCTTCAAATCATGATCTCCCGCCACCAGCCAGAACATCTCGATACTCGGTGACATCGCATAGCTTTCCACTGCCTCGCGATTGCCCAACGCATCACGCTCGCCCTGCACGATCAACGTTCGTGTCTTCAACCCGGCCAAATGCTCGACCCGCGGCTTCTCCGGTTTGCCCACTGCGTAAAACGGATACCCCAAGCACACCAGCGCATCGGCGCCCAACTCATCCGCCAGCAAACTCGCCATCCGCCCGCCCATGGACTTGCCGCCAATGGCCAGCCGCCCGGCGACATGACGTCGCACCTGCGCATACACCTCACGCCAGCATTCCAGCAGTTTCGGCGCCGGATTCGGCGGGCGTTTGCCGCCATCGAGGCGCCGTTGCGCCATATAAGGAAATTCGAAGCGCAGCACGTTGACGCCGTGCGCCGCGAGGCGCGCGGCCATGTCGTTCATCCAGCCGCTGTCCATCGGTGCGCCGGCACCATGGGCGAGAATCAATGTCGCCGAAGCAGTGCCTGAAGCGCCGTCCCATAGCCATCCGTGATCACGCACACACTGCGCCCATTGATCCCCGTCAATACCGGCCTTGTGCCCTTTGTCCATGCTTGCCTCGCTTTTAGTCTGCCTATAACTCCAGGCGAAGGGACGCTGTCTTGCGCTGCGCTCACTTCGACTGAACCGTGGATGGGGAACCATGAACACTTCTATCAGTACCGCCTACAACTACAAGGTGGTCCGCCAATTCGCCATTATGACGGTGGTGTGGGGCATCGTCGGCATGGGGCTCGGGGTTTTTCTCGCTGCTCAGTTGGTCTGGCCCGAACTCAATTTCAATTTACCGTGGACCAGTTTCGGCCGCTTGCGTCCGCTGCACACCAACGCGGTGATCTTCGCGTTTGGCGGCTGCGCGCTGTTCGCCAGTTCGTTCTATTCGGTGCAACGCACCTGCCAGACCCAACTGTTTGCGCCGAAAATCGCCGCGTTCTGCTTCTGGGGCTGGCAACTGGTGATTCTGCTGGCGGCCATCAGCCTGCCGCTGGGCTACACCAGTTCCAAGGAATACGCCGAGCTGGAATGGCCGATCGACATCCTGATCACCATTGTCTGGGTCGCCTACGCCATCGTGTTCTTCGGCACGGTGATGAAGCGCAAGACCAAGCACATCTACGTCGGTAACTGGTTCTTCGGCGGGTTCATCATCACCGTCGCCATCCTGCATATCGTCAACAACCTTGAATTGCCGGTGAGTTTCACCAAGTCCTACTCCGTGTACGCCGGCGCCACCGACGCCATGGTGCAGTGGTGGTACGGGCACAACGCCGTGGGCTTTTTCCTGACTGCCGGGTTCCTCGGCATGATGTATTACTTCGTGCCGAAACAGGCCGAACGCCCGGTCTATTCCTATCGCCTGTCGATCGTGCACTTCTGGGCGCTGATCACCCTGTACATCTGGGCTGGTCCGCACCACTTGCACTACACCGCACTGCCGGACTGGGCGCAGTCGCTGGGCATGGTGATGTCGCTGGTGCTGCTGGCGCCGAGTTGGGGCGGAATGATCAACGGCATGATGACGCTGTCGGGCGCCTGGCATAAGTTGCGCAGCGACCCGATCTTGCGCTTTTTGGTCGTCTCCCTCGCGTTCTACGGCATGTCGACCTTCGAAGGCCCGATGATGGCGATCAAGACCGTCAACGCCCTCTCCCACTACACCGACTGGACCATCGGCCACGTACACGCCGGTGCGCTCGGCTGGGTGGCGATGATTTCCATCGGCGCGCTGTACCACATGATCCCGAAAATCTTCGGTCGCCCGCAGATGCACAGCATCGGCCTGATCAACGCGCACTTCTGGCTCGCCACCATCGGCACGGTTTTGTACATCGCTTCGATGTGGGTCAACGGCATCGCCCAAGGCCTGATGTGGCGCGCGGTGAACGAGGACGGCACGCTGACCTACTCCTTCGTCGAAACCCTGGTGGCCAGCCATCCAGGCTTCGTCGTGCGTTTGGTGGGCGGCGCGATCTTCCTCAGCGGCATGTTGCTGATGGCTTACAACACCTGGCGCACCGTGCGGGCCTCGCAGCCTGCCGAAGCCGCCGCTGCCGCGCAGATGGCCTGAGGAGTCCAGCATGAAACACGAAACAATCGAGAAAAACGTCGGCCTGCTGATGCTGTTGATGGTGCTCGCCGTGAGCATCGGCGGTCTGACCCAGATCGTCCCGCTGTTCTTCCAGGACGTGACCAATAAACCGGTGGAAGGCATGAAGCCCTACACCGCGCTGCAACTGGAAGGCCGCGATATTTACATCCGCGAAGGCTGCGTCGGCTGCCACTCGCAGATGATCCGGCCGTTTCGCGCCGAAACCGAACGTTACGGCCACTATTCGGTGGCCGGTGAAAGCGTGTGGGATCACCCGTTCCTGTGGGGATCGAAACGCACCGGGCCGGACCTGGCGCGAGTCGGCGCACGTTATTCGGATGACTGGCATCGCGCGCACTTGTACAACCCGCGCAACGTCGTGCCGGAATCGAAGATGCCCGCCTACCCGTGGCTGGTCGCCAATCAACTCGACAGCAGCCACACCGAAACCAAGCTCAAGACGATGCGTACCCTCGGCGTGCCGTACACCGACGACGACATCACCGGCGCCGTTGCTTCGCTCAAGGGCAAGAGCGAAATGGACGCACTGGTCGCCTACCTGCAAGTGCTCGGCACTGCGATCAAGAGCAAGAGGTGAGGCATGGTCATTGAAATGAGTACTGGAATGATCCGCGGTCTCGGCACGGTCGTGGTGTTCGTGGCCTTCGTCGGCCTGACGCTGTGGGTGTTCAGCGCCAAGCGCAAAGCGGAATTCGCCGAAGCGCGCCTGCTGCCGTTCGCCGATGAGACGCAACCCGACACGACCCAAGCCTCTGAAACAAGGAGTACCCGGCCATGACCACCTTCTGGAGTATGTGGATTTGCGTACTGACCATCGGCAGCCTGATCGGCCTGACCTGGCTGTTGATCGGCACCCGCAAGGGCGAAACCAAGGGCAGTGTCGACCAGACCATGGGCCACAGCTTCGACGGCATCGAGGAGTACGACAATCCGTTGCCGCAATGGTGGTTCATGCTGTTCGCCGGCACCCTGGTGTTTGCCGTCGGCTACCTGATCCTTTACCCGGGCCTGGGCAACTGGAAAGGCATCCTGCCCGGCTACGAAAATGGCTGGACCGGCGTGCACGAATGGGAAAAGGAAATGGACAAGGCTGACGCGAAGTTCGGGCCGATCTTCGCCAAATTCGCCGCGATGCCAGTGGAAGAAGTGGCCCGAGACCCGCAAGCGCTGAAAATGGGCGGTCGCCTGTTCGCCTCCAATTGCTCGGTGTGCCACGGTTCGGATGCCAAGGGCGCGTTCGGTTTCCCTAACCTGGCGGACAGCGACTGGCGCTGGGGTGGCAACGCCGACACCATCAAGACCACCATCATGGGTGGACGCATGGCGGCCATGCCGGCCTGGGGGGAAATACTCGGTGAGGACGGCGTGAAAAACGTTGCGGCTTATGTGCGTCATGAACTGGCCGGCCTGCCACTGCCTGCCGACACCAAGGCCGACCTGCAAGCCGGACAGCAAGCGTTCAGTACCACTTGCGTAGCCTGTCATGGGGCAAACGGCCAGGGCACTGAAGCCATGGGTGCGCCGAACCTGACGCACCCGGCCGGCTTCATCTACGGCACCAGCCTGACCCAGCTTGAACAGACAATTCGTCATGGTCGCCAGGGCCATATGCCGGCGCAAAACGAACTGCTGGGCAACGATAAAGTGCAGCTATTGGCCGCTTATGTGTACAGCCTGTCCCACGGCTTGAATACCGAGCGCTTACAGGCTGAAGACAACCGCGAATAAATCTCGACCGCTCTGCTGCCGCATTCTTCGCAATGCGGCAGTTCCCTCCTTCTTTGCGACCCATTGTCGCACCCTCCTTCAGTCTTCCTTTCGGATCCCCGGATTCGGGTCTAAGCTTCCCCCGATGCGGACTGGCCGGTGCCGGTTCCAGGTCGACCCTGAAACGACGTGTTCGACAAATCGGCTGACTGACAGGCCGCAAAGGCTGGTAGATACCGGCTGTCGCGCCAATTGCCTCCGGTCACCCAAACGTTGCGTTTGAACACACCCCGTTACACCCGACCTGACCCCCTCGACTGATCTCTGCGCCGGGACGATTTGTCCATGGGTAATTTTGCCCTTACGCGGCGCATGGAAAGGCCGCAGAATCAGCTTTTGAAAGCATTGACTCAGGTCATGGCGCGTTGCAATGACCCCCTGCTTTCTCCATACTTGCGGCCGATTTTCAATCCTAATAAAACACCCAAACCGTGGAACCTTAGAATGAGCACAGCAATCAGTCCGACTGCTTATAACTATAAGGTAGTCCGCCAGTTCGCCATCATGACGGTGGTCTGGGGGATCCTTGGCATGGGGCTCGGTGTCTTCATCGCCTCGCAACTGGTTTGGCCGGAGTTGAACTTCGGTCTGCCGTGGACGAGCTTTGGACGCTTGCGCCCGTTGCACACCAACCTGGTGATTTTCGCCTTCGGTGGCTGTGCACTGTTTGCCACTTCTTATTACGTCGTGCAGCGAACCTGCCAAACGCGACTGATTTCCGACAGCCTCGCCGCCTTCACCTTCTGGGGATGGCAAGCGGTGATTGTCGGCGCGATCATTACCTTGCCGATGGGTTTCACCACCACCAAGGAATACGCGGAACTGGAATGGCCTCTGGCTATTCTGCTGGCCATTGTCTGGGTCACCTACGGTCTGGTGTTCTTCGGCACCATCGTCAAGCGCAAGACCAAGCACATCTATGTAGGTAACTGGTTCTACGGCGCGTTCATCGTCGTGACCGCGATGCTGCACATCGTCAACCACATGTCGCTGCCGGTCAGCCTGTTCAAGTCCTACTCGGCTTACTCGGGTGCGACCGACGCAATGATCCAGTGGTGGTACGGCCACAACGCCGTGGGCTTCTTCCTGACCACCGGCTTCCTGGGGATGATGTACTACTTCGTGCCGAAACAGGCCGAACGTCCGATCTACTCCTATCGCCTGTCGATCGTGCACTTCTGGGCGCTGATCACCCTGTACATCTGGGCCGGTCCGCACCACCTGCACTACACCGCACTGCCGGACTGGGCTCAGTCCCTGGGCATGGCGATGTCGATCATCCTGCTGGCTCCAAGCTGGGGCGGCATGATCAACGGCATGATGACCCTGTCGGGCGCCTGGCATAAGCTGCGCACCGACCCGATCCTGCGCTTTTTGGTCGTTTCCCTCGCGTTCTACGGCATGTCGACCTTCGAAGGTCCGATGATGGCGATCAAGACCGTGAACTCGCTGTCGCACTACACCGACTGGACCATCGGCCACGTACACGCCGGTGCCTTGGGTTGGGTTGCGATGATCTCGATCGGCGCGATCTACCACATGATCCCGAAACTGTTCGGTCGTGCGCAGATGCACAGCACCGGCCTGATCAACACCCACTTCTGGCTCGCGACCATCGGTACCGTTCTGTACATCGCTTCGATGTGGGTCAACGGCATCACCCAGGGTCTGATGTGGCGCGCAATCAACGATGACGGCACCCTCACCTACTCGTTCGTCGAAGCGCTGCAAGCCAGCCACCCTGGCTTCATCGTTCGCGCACTGGGCGGCGCGTTCTTCGCCACCGGCATGCTGTTCATGGCCTACAACGTATTCCGTACCGTACGCGCCTCGAACCCGGCAGAAGCCGAAGCCGCCGAACAGATCGCTGTAGTTGGAGCTCACTGATGAAGCATGAAGCAGTCGAGAAGAATATTGGCCTGCTGGCCTTCTTCATGGTTATCGCCGTCAGTGTCGGCGGCCTGACCCAGATCGTTCCGCTGTTTTTCCAGGATGTCACCAACAAGCCGGTCGAGGGCATGAAGCCCCGCACCGCCCTTGAACTGGAAGGCCGGGACGTTTACATCGCCAACGGTTGTGTCGGCTGCCACTCGCAGATGATCCGCCCGTTCCGTGCTGAAACCGAACGCTACGGCCACTACTCGGTCGCCGGTGAAAGCGTCTGGGATCACCCGTTCCTGTGGGGTTCCAAGCGTACCGGTCCGGACCTGGCCCGTGTCGGCGGTCGTTACTCCGATGACTGGCAGCGTGCGCACTTGTACAACCCGCGCAACGTAGTGCCTGAGTCGAAAATGCCGGCTTACCCGTTCCTCGTGGAAAACAAGCTCGACGGCAAAGACACCGCCAAGAAAATGGAAGTCTTGCGCACGCTCGGCGTCCCTTACACCGACGAAGACATCGCCGGTGCCAAGGATGCTGTGAAGGGCAAAACCGAAATGGACGCGCTGGTGGCCTATCTGCAAGGCCTGGGCACCATCATCAAAAGCAAACGGTGATCTAAATGGATATCGGGATGATTCGTGGCCTGGGCACCGTCGTTGTGATGGTGGCCTTCATCGGTCTGGCGTTGTGGGTATTCAGCCCCAAGCGCAAGTCGGAGTTTGAAGACGCGACCTTGCTGCCTTTTGCGGATGATCCCGAAGCCATCAAGCACGTCGAGCAAGCTTCTAGGAGTAACAAAGAATGACTACATTCTGGAGTCTGTACGTCACAGTCCTCAGTCTCGGTACGATCTTTTCCCTGACCTGGCTGCTGCTGTCGACCCGCAAGGGCCAGCGCACCGAGGCCACCGAAGAGACGGTTGGGCACTCTTTCGACGGGATCGAGGAGTACGACAACCCGCTGCCGAAATGGTGGTTCATGCTGTTCGTGGGCACCATCATTTTCGCTCTGGGCTACCTGGTGCTGTACCCGGGCCTGGGCAACTGGAAAGGCCTGCTGCCAGGTTACAACTACCTGGATAACGAGAAGCAGACCGCGTTCGCCAACGGCCAGACTGGCTGGACCGGCGTCCACGAGTGGGAAAAGGAAATGGCCAAGTCGGACGCCAAGTTCGGCCCGATCTTCGCCAAGTTCGCTTCCATGCCAATCGAAGAAGTGGCCAAGGACCCGCAAGCCTTGAAGATGGGTGGCCGCCTGTTTGCCTCCAACTGCTCGGTTTGCCACGGTTCTGACGCCAAGGGCGCTTATGGCTTCCCTAACCTGACCGACGCCGACTGGCGCTGGGGCGGCGAGCCGGAAACCATCAAGACCACCATCATGGGCGGCCGTCACGCGGTCATGCCAGCGTGGGCTGAAGTGATCGGCGAGCAAGGCGTGGCCGACGTGGCGGCGTTTGTCCTGACCAGCCTCGACGGCCGCAAGCTGCCGGAAGGCGCCAAGGCTGACCCGGTTGCCGGCCAGAAGCTGTTCGCCGCCAACTGCGTGGCTTGCCACGGTCCGGAAGGCAAAGGCACCCCGGCCATGGGCGCACCTAACCTGACCCACCCGGGCGCGTTCATCTACGGCTCGAGCTTCGCTCAACTGCAGCAGACCATCCGTTACGGCCGTCAGGGCCAGATGCCTGCGCAAGAGGCAATGCAGGGTAACGACAAGGTTCACCTGCTGGCCGCTTACGTCTACAGCCTGTCTCACGGTGAGAAGGCTCCGGCGGCGGACGCCCAGTAAGGCAAACGCGTGATGTAAAAAAAGCCCTGTCATCTGACGGGGCCTTTTTTTGCGTTTTGTTTATCGGACAGGAATGACTGCAATCGGCTGACGGCTCGGCCAATTGTTGCCATTGACTTGATGGACTTTCCGCGTCTTGCGATCCGGCGCGATATCGGCGATCAGATACGTCTGATTGGAAGCACCAGCGCTGAGGAACACCGGTACGTCATCAAAATAGTCGCGACGGCTCCAGCCGATGTACAACGACCGGCGGTCGAGCGCTGGCGAGACGAGGTTGCGAGCCGAACGAGCTGGTAGTAACGTTGCTACGTCTGCACATTCTGGAGGGTCACCCATGATGGCCATCACCACCATTTCCAGCCGCGAATTCAACCAGGACACAAGTGGTGCCAAAAAAGCCACGCGTCAGGGGCCGGTTTTCATCACCGACCGAGGCAAACCGGCCCATGTGCTGCTAAGCATTGAGGATTACCAAAAACTGACCGGCATCAATGCCGATATCGTCGAGCTGTTGGTAATGCCAGAAGCGGCAGACATCGAGTTCGAAACCGAGCGTGCCGTGATCACTCACCGCCCTGTGGATTTGTCTTGATGTTTCTACTTGATACCAACGTGATTTCGGAGTTACGCAAACCCCAGGCTAATGCGAACGTCGTCGCCTGGGCCAAAAGCATCATCGCTCCGCGCATGTTCATTTCGGCCATTACCTTGAAAGAACTGGAGACCGGCGTTCTACGCATGGAGCGCCGTGATCCCGCGCAGGGAAAGGTATTGCGCACCTGGCTCAAGCGTCACGTCATCCCGGCTTTCGATGCGCGTATCCTGCCGATTGATGCTGCCGTGGCCCTTCGGTGTGCCAGCTTGCATGTGCCGGATCGCGCCAACGAGGCAGATGCGTTGATTGCAGCCACCGCGCTGGTTCATGGCCTGACTGTCGTCACCCGTAACGTCGGCGATTTTCAATCCAGTGGCGTGCAGCTGATTAACCCATGGGCCGATTGAGCCTCGGCCCTCGCAAACCCGTCCATAATTCACAAGTCAATTGATTCAAGTCATTACACCATCAATTGATTTTGCCAAACGTGACCAAAGGTCGCACCCTTGGGCTAGAGCGACAGGCGTATCATTGCGCCACTGCAACAGACCTTTTTGACCGCGGTCGGCACGTACTGACCGAGGCATTTTTCCACTGCCGTGGGATGCAATGATGAGCAACCAGATTCCGGTACACGACGTCACGCCACCCTCCAAGAACGCGAACAACAGCGTCGACCTCTACGCCTCTCGAGAAAAGATCTACACCCGCGCCTTCACCGGCCTGTTCCGCAATTTGCGGATGGCGGGCGGTGCCGTGTTGTTTCTGCTGTATTTCGGCACGGTCTGGTTGAACTGGGGTGGTCATCAGGCCGTTTGGTGGAACCTGCCCGAGCGCAAGTTCTTTATTTTTGGCGCGACCTTCTGGCCTCAGGATTTCATCCTGCTGTCGGGCATGTTGATCATCGCCGCGTTCGGCCTGTTCTTCATCACGGTGTACGCCGGCCGGGTCTGGTGCGGTTATACCTGCCCGCAAAGCGTGTGGACCTGGATCTACATGTGGTGCGAAAAGGTCACCGAAGGCGACCGCAATCAGCGCATCAAGCTCGACAAAGCGCCGATGAGCGCCAACAAGTTCCTGCGCAAGTTCAGCAAACACGCCATGTGGCTGTTGATCGGTTTCGTGACCGGCATGACCTTCGTCGGTTACTTCTCGCCTATCCGCGAACTGATGATCGATTTCTTCACCGGCGAGGCCGATGGCTGGTCCTACTTCTGGGTTGGTTTCTTTACCCTCGCCACCTACGGCAACGCCGGCTGGCTGCGCGAACAGGTGTGCATTTACATGTGCCCGTACGCGCGCTTCCAGAGCGTGATGTTCGACAAGGACACCCTGATCGTGTCCTACGATCCGCGCCGTGGCGAAGGCCGCGGCCCACGCAAGAAAGGCGTCGACTACAAGGCTCAGGGCCTGGGTGACTGCATCGACTGCACCATGTGTGTCCAGGTCTGCCCGACCGGCATCGACATCCGCGACGGCCTGCAGATCGAATGCATCGGTTGCGCCGCCTGCATCGATGCGTGCGACGCCATCATGGACAAAATGGAGTACCCGCGCGGCCTGATCAGCTACACGACGGAGCACAACCTGTCGGGGCAGAAAACCCATAAACTGCGTCCGCGCCTGATCGGCTATGCCGTGGTGCTGTTGGCGATGATCAGCTTGCTGGTGACCGCGTTCTTCATGCGTTCGCTGGTGGGTTTCGACGTCAGCAAGGACCGCGTGCTGTACCGCGAGAACGCCGAGGGCCGAATCGAAAACGTTTACAGCCTGAAGATCATGAACAAGGACCAGCGCGACCACACCTATGTACTCGAAGCCACTGGCCTGCCGGACCTCAAGCTGCAAGGTCGGCGCGAGATCAAGGTGGCGGCCGGCGACATCATCAGCCAGCCGGCCGAATTGTCCGTGGCGCCGGAACACCTGCCATCGAGCACCAATGAGGTGAAGTTCATTCTCAAGGACGCCGATGACGCCAGTATTCAAGTTGAAGCCAAGAGCCGATTCATCGGCCCACAAAATCGTTGAGAGAAGTGATCATGCCCGCAGCAACTGCCGCAAGTCCTTGGTACAAACACCTTTGGCCGTGGATCATCATCGGAATTCTGGCCTGCTCGGTCACCCTGACCCTGTCCATGGTGACCATCGCGGTGAACAACCCGGACAACCTGGTCAACGACAACTACTACGAGGCCGGCAAAGGCATCAACCGCTCCCTCGATCGCGAACTGCTGGCGCAAACCCTGCTGATGCGCGCCAGCGTGCATCTGGATGACGTGACTGGCGAAGTCGACCTGCGTCTGAGCGGCAACAGCCAGCCCAAGACCCTGGAACTGAACCTGATCTCGCCGACCCAGCCCGAGAAAGACCGCAAGATCGTCCTGAGCCGCAGCGAAACCGAACAGGGCCGCTATATCGGCCAATTGAGCGACAAGATCGAAGGTCGCCGTTTTATCGAATTGCTGGGCACCCAAGACGACCATATCTGGCGCATGTTCGAAGAAGAACTGGTCAGCCATGACAAGGATTTGCTGCTCGGTGACGAGCCGCTGCAAGGCGCTGAACACCAGTAGGAGCTACCGAAGGCTGCGATCTTTTGATCTTGCTTTTGCAGCGATCCCAAAAAGATCGCAGCCTCGTTTCACTCGTCAGCTCCTACAGTGATGAGGTCCTTCCAGACGATATAGACTCCACTTCATGACCACCCCACTCCCCTGCTACCACTGCGCCCTACCGGTCCCACCCGGCAGCCGCTTTACCGCCGTCGTGTTCGGGGAATCCCGCGAGTTCTGCTGCCCGGGCTGCCAGGCCGTGGCCGAAGCCATCGTCGCAGGGGGGCTTGAGAGCTATTACCAGCATCGCAGCGAAGCCTCGGCCAACCCCGAAGCGTTGCCGGTGCAGTTAGTGGACGAACTGGCGCTGTACGATCGCATCGACGTGCAGCAGCCCTTCGTTCGCCACGAAGGCGAGCTCGCCGAAACCACCTTGCTGATGGAAGGCATCAGCTGCGCCGCCTGCGGCTGGTTGATCGAAAAACACCTGCGTACATTGCCCGGCGTGGTTGAAGCCCGACTGAATCTGTCGAACCACCGTCTGCACGTGCGCTGGGCCGACGCACAACTGCCGCTGAGCAAAATACTCAGCGAACTGCGCCACATCGGCTACGCCGCCCACCCCTATCAGGCCGACCGTGCCAGCGAACAACTGGCCAGCGAAAATCGCCTGGCCTTGCGTCAGCTCGGGGTCGCCGGGTTGCTGTGGTTCCAGGCGATGATGGCGACCATGGCCACCTGGCCCGAATTCAACATCGACCTCAGCCCCGAACTGCACACCATCCTGCGCTGGGTCGCGCTGTTCCTCACCACCCCCATTGTGTTCTACAGCTGCGCGCCCTTCTTCAAAGGCGCCATGCGTGACCTGCGCACCCGTCACCTGACCATGGACGTTTCGGTGTCGCTGGCGATTGGCAGTGCGTACGTCGCCGGGATCTGGACGTCGATTACAGGGGTTGGCGAACTGTATTTCGATGCGGTCGGCATGTTCGCGTTGTTCCTGCTGACCGGTCGTTATCTGGAGCGACGCGCCCGCGAGCGCACCGCCGCCGCCACCGCGCAGCTGGTCAACCTGTTGCCGGCCTCGTGCTTGCGGTTAAGCGCCGACGGCCAGAGCGAACGCATCCTGCTGAGCGAACTGCGGGTGGGCGACCAAGTGCTGGTGCATCCGGGCGCGGTCCTTCCGGCAGATGGCAAGATCCTCGACGGCCAATCGAGTATCGACGAGTCGCTGTTGACCGGTGAATACCTGCCGCAGCCCCGGGTGCCGGGTGATGCGGTGACTGCCGGCACCCTCAACGTTGAAGGTGCGCTGACTGTTGAAGTCCAGGCGCTCGGACAGGACACCCGGCTCTCCGCTATCGTCCGCTTGCTCGACCGCGCCCAAGCGGAAAAACCGCGCCTGGCGGAAATTGCCGACCGCGCCGCGCAATGGTTCCTGCTGCTGTCGCTGATCGCCGCTGCGGCCATCGGTTTGCTGTGGTGGGAGCTGGATTCCTCGCGAGCGTTCTGGATTGTCCTGGCGATGCTGGTCGCGACCTGCCCTTGCGCGCTGTCGCTGGCCACGCCAACCGCCCTCACGGCGGCGACTGGCACCCTGCACAAACTCGGTTTACTGCTCACACGCGGCCATGTTCTGGAAGGCTTGAACCAGATCGACACAGTGATTTTCGACAAGACCGGCACTCTCACCGAGGGCCGTCTGGCACTGCGCTCGATTCGCCCGCTCGGCGAGCTCGGCAGCGACCAGTGCCTGGGGCTTGCCGCCGCGCTGGAAAATCGCTCCGAACACCCGATCGCCCGCGCCTTTGGTCGTGCACCGTTGGCCGCTGAAGAAGTGCACAGCACGCCGGGGCTTGGCCTGGAAGGCGTGGTGGGCGAACAACGCTTGCGCATCGGCCACCCGGGTTTTGTCTGCGAACTCAGCGGCGCTGCCGTGCCCGTGATGCCTGACGAAGCGGGCCAATGGTTGCTGCTCGGCGACAGCCACGGACCGCTGGCCTGGTTCGTCCTCGACGACCGTCTGCGCGCGGATGCCGGCGCCTTACTGTTAGCGTGCAAGGCGCGTGGCTGGCGCACCTTGCTGCTGTCCGGCGACAGCTCGCCGATGGTTGCCAGTGTGGCCGCCGAACTGGGTATTGATGAAGCCCGGGGCGGCTTGCGTCCCGACGACAAACTGCAAGTGCTGCAACAGCTGCACAAGCAAGGACGCAAAGTGCTGATGCTCGGCGATGGCGTCAACGACGTGCCGGTGCTGGCCGCGGCGGACATCAGCGTGGCCATGGGGTCGGCCACCGACCTGGCGAAAACCAGCGCCGACGCGGTGCTGTTGTCCAACCGTCTCGACGCCTTGGTGCAAGCCTTCAGCCTGGCGCGGCGCACCCGTCGGGTAATCATCGAGAACCTGTTGTGGGCCGGGTTGTACAATGGCCTCATGTTGCCGTTCGCCGCCCTCGGCTGGATCACTCCGGTATGGGCCGCCGTCGGCATGTCGATCAGTTCGTTGACCGTGGTGCTCAATGCGCTCCGTCTCACTCGCCTGCCGGGTGTCCAGGGTGCCAGTGCCACGCCAGAAACCCGCCCGCTGCCGGCCTGAGCCGCGCGGGCATGGAGTCCAGATGCCAGCTCTCTACGTGATGATCCCGGCCGCTTTGCTGATCGTGGCCATCGCTGTCTACATTTTCTTCTGGGCGGTCGACAGCGGTCAGTACGACGACCTCGACGGCCCGGCCCACAGCATCCTGTTCGACGACCAGGACCCGAATCACACCGCGGCGGTTGACGAAGCCAGTGGTCATTCGGCCAAACCCGACGACAAGGCCCCGCCCCATGCTTGAGTTGGCGCCCCTGTTGGTGTCTGCGCTGATTCTCGGCTTGCTTGGCGGCGGTCATTGCCTGGGCATGTGCGGCGGCCTGATGGGCGCGCTGACCCTGGCCATTCCCAAGGAACAACGCAGCCGCCGCTTACGCTTGTTGCTGGCGTATAACCTTGGGCGAATTCTCAGCTACGCCACCGCCGGGCTGTTGATCGGCCTGGCCGGATGGGCCGTGGCCAACAGCCCGGCGGCGATGTTCATGCGCGTAATTGCCGGGCTGCTGCTGATTACCATGGGCCTGTACCTGGCCGGCTGGTGGAGCGGCCTGACGCGTATCGAAAGCCTCGGTCGCGGCCTGTGGCGGCATATCCAGCCGGTTGCCAACAAATTGCTGCCCGTGTCGAGCCTCCCCCGCGCATTGTTGCTGGGCGCGCTCTGGGGCTGGTTACCGTGCGGCCTGGTTTACAGCACCTTGCTGTGGTCGGCCAGTCAGGGCAATGCCGTGGACAGTGCCTTGCTGATGCTGGCGTTCGGCCTCGGCACCTGGCCGGTGTTGCTCGCCACCGGGCTAGCCGCCGAACGGGTGACCGCACTGTTGCGCAAACGCAGCGTGCGCATGGCCGGTGGGTTGCTGGTGATGCTGTTCGGCATCTGGACCTTGCCGGGGCCGCATCAGCATTGGCTGATGGGGCATTGAAGCCCAGATCAAAAGATCGCAGCCTTCGGCAGCTTCTACAGGAGAATGCATTCCAATGTAGGAGCTGCCGAAGGCTGCGATCTTTTGATCTTCTAACCGATTGATGCAAATCAAGATGCCAAAACACCCCCACCCCTAGACTGGCCGACACAGCCAGCCTATCCGGGGGAATGCCCGCATGATGCTCGACGCCATTCGTTGGGACACCGATCTGATCCGCCGTTATGACCTGGCGGGACCGCGCTACACCTCCTATCCGACCGCCGTGCAATTCAACAGTCAGATCGGCACCTTCGACCTGTTCCACGCCTTGCGCGACAGCCGCAAGGCGCTGCGTCCGTTGTCGCTGTACGTGCACGTGCCGTTCTGCGCGAACATTTGCTACTACTGTGCCTGCAACAAAGTCATCACCAAGGACCGTGGCCGCGCACTCCCCTATTTGCAGCGCCTGGAGCAGGAAATCCAGCTGATCGCCTGCCACCTCGACCCCACGCAGAAAGTCGAGCAACTGCACTTCGGCGGCGGCACACCGACCTTTCTCAGCCACGACGAACTGCGTCAGTTGATGGCGCACCTGCGCAAACACTTCAACCTGCTCGACGATGACTCCGGTGACTACGGCATCGAAATCGATCCGCGCGAGGCGGACTGGTCGACCATGGGCCTGCTGCGTGAACTGGGCTTCAACCGGGTCAGCATCGGCCTGCAAGACCTCGACCCGGCCGTGCAGCGCGCGGTCAATCGCCTGCAAAGCCTGGAGGAAACCCGCGCCGTCATCGACGCCGCCCGGACCCTGCAATTTCGTTCGATCAACATCGACCTGATCTACGGTTTGCCAAAACAGACCCCGGAAAACTTTGCCCGCACGGTCGACGAAGTGATCAACCTGCAACCGGACCGTCTCTCGGTGTTCAACTACGCACACCTGCCGGAACGCTTCATGCCGCAGCGGCGGATCAACAGCAACGAATTGCCGACGCCGGCGCAAAAACTGGAAATGCTCCAGCGCACCATCGAGCAACTGACCAACGCCGGTTACCGCTATATCGGCATGGACCACTTCGCCCTGCCCGACGATGAACTGGCGATTGCCCAGGAAGAATCGACCCTGCAACGCAATTTTCAGGGCTACACCACCCACGGCCACTGCGATTTGATCGGTTTGGGTGTTTCGGCCATCAGCCAGATCGGCGACTTGTACTGCCAGAACAGCAGCGACCTGAATCAATACCAGAACGCCCTGGCCTCTGCGCAACTGGCC
The DNA here is from genome assembly GCF_019145495.1 of Pseudomonas azerbaijanoccidentalis. Taxonomy (GTDB): domain Bacteria; phylum Pseudomonadota; class Gammaproteobacteria; order Pseudomonadales; family Pseudomonadaceae; genus Aquipseudomonas; species Aquipseudomonas azerbaijanoccidentalis. Next base: position 216,237 of record NZ_JAHSTU010000008.1, read on the forward strand.
ACCAGTCGCGGCTTGTTGTGCCACGCCGATGACCGCGTGCGCCGCGCCGTGATCCAGCAGCTGATCTGCCATTTCAGCCTGGATTTCGCCGACATCGAACACGCCTTCAACATCGATTTCCAGGGCTATTTTGGTGAACTCTGGCCGCAACTCCAAGCCATGGCCAAGGACGGGCTGATCGAGATGGATAGCGAAAGAATCACTGTACTGCCTGCCGGACGCTTGCTGGTGCGCTCGGTGTGCATGGTGTTTGATGCGTACCTGGAAGAACACGGACGCCAACGCTTTTCCCGGGTGATCTAGACAGGTGCGACAAAAGCGCCACAAGCTGGCCTCGATGTCCTTGGGTGAGTTACCCTTACGTCTTATGTGTGTTTTCCCACAAGGATTGAAGAAATGTCCGAGCCAGTAAAATTGCGCGCTCATAATCAGGCCCATTGCAAGGATTGCAGCCTGGCCCCGCTGTGCTTGCCGCTTTCGCTGAATCTGGAAGATATGGACGCGCTGGACGAAATCGTCAAACGTGGTCGCCCGCTGAAAAAAGGCGAATTTCTGTTCCGCCAGGGCGACACTTTCGACTCGGTCTACGCGGTCCGCTCCGGCGCACTCAAGACGTTCAACCTGAGCGATGCCGGCGAAGAACAGCTCACCGGTTTTCACCTGCCGAGCGAACTGGTTGGCCTGTCGGGCATGGACACGGAAAAACACCCGGTCTCGGCGCAAGCGCTGGAAACCACGTCGGTGTGTGAAATCCCCTTTGAGCGCCTCGACGAACTGGCCCTGCAACTGCCGCAGCTGCGTCGTCAATTGATGCGCGTGATGAGCCGCGAGATCCGTGACGATCAACAAATGATGTTGCTGCTGTCGAAAAAAACCGCCGACGAGCGCATCGCCACTTTCCTGGTCAACCTGTCGGCACGTTTCCGTGCCCGGGGCTTCTCGGCCAACCAGTTCCGCCTGAGCATGTCGCGCAACGAAATCGGCAACTACCTGGGCCTGGCGGTGGAAACCGTATCGCGGGTGTTCACGCGCTTCCAGCAAAACGAACTGATCGCTGCCGAAGGCAAGGAAATCCGCATCCTCGACCCGATCCAACTGTGCGCCCTGGCCGGCGGTTCGATCGAAGGCTGATTCAGACGAGCGCGGCTGAGCGAAACGGTTCAGCCGCCGTTATACTGTGACGTTTGCAGCCTGCCAGGACACCTCGACGATGGTCTTCGACTCCTTCGACATCAAATCCCTCATCCGCCCCGTGATCGACTTTCCCAAGCCCGGCGTGATCTTTCGCGACATCACCCCGCTGTTCCAGTCGCCCACCGCGCTGCGCCTGGTGATGGACAGCTTTGCCCACCGCTACGTCGAAGCTGATTTCACGCACATCGGTGCGATGGATGCCCGTGGCTTTTTGATTGGCTCGGTGTTGGCCTATCAGTTGAACAAGCCGCTCGTGTTGTTCCGCAAGCAAGGCAAGCTGCCGGCCGACGTGCTGGCTGAGGGTTACGCGACCGAATACGGCGAAGCGTTCCTCGAAGTGCACGCTGACAGCCTGTGCGAGGGCGATTCGGTGGTGATGTTCGATGACCTGATCGCCACCGGCGGGACGCTGATTGCCGCGGCGAACCTGATTCGCCGCATGGGTGCACGGGTGCATGAAGCGGCGGCAATCATCGACCTGCCGGAACTGGGCGGCTCGCAGCGTCTGCAAGACATGGGCATCCCGACGTTCTGCCTGACGCAGTTTGCGTTGAGCGATAAGTAACAAACTTCAAAAGATCGCAGCCTTCGGCAGCTCCTACAGGAGCACGCAATCCAATGTAGGAACTGCCGAGGCTGCGATCTTTTGCATCTACAGCCCCATCTGCTTGCTGATGATTTCATTCATCACTTCCCGCGTCCCCCCGCCGATCGACAGAATCCGGTTATCCCGATACAACCGCTCCACCAGGCTTTCGCGCATATAGCCCAAACCGCCCAATATCTGCACGGCATCGTTAACGATTCGATCCGACGTGTCGGTGGCAAAATTCTTGGCCATGGAAATTTCCTTGATCACACTCTGCCCCGCCGCCATTTTCGCCGCCTGGCGGTAAGTGAACTCCCGTGAAACCTCAAGTTGCGTGGCCATCTCGGCGAGGCGGTGCTTGATCACCTGAAACTTGCCGATCGGTTTGCCGAAAGCTTCACGCGCCCGCGCCCACTTCAGGCTTTCCTCCAGCGCCATTTGCGCCGTCATGTTGGCCATCAGGGCCAACGCCAGACGCTCGCTCTGGAAGTTGCCCATGATGCAGGCAAAGCCCATGTTCTCCGTGCCGATCAAATTGCCTACAGGCACCTGGCAATCATCGAAGAACAACTCAGCCGTGTCTGACGCCCACCAACCCATTTTCTTCAACTGCCGTCCGACAGTGAAACCGGCGGTGCCCTTTTCGATCAACAACAGGCTGATGCCGGCAAACCCCGGCGCACCGGTGCGCACCGCGACGGTGTAGTAATCGGCACGCACGCCACTGGTGATGAAGGTCTTACTGCCGCTGACCCGGTAAAAATCGCCATCACGCACGGCGCGGGTTTGCAGGTTGGCGACGTCGGAACCGCCGCCGGGTTCGGTGACGGCCAGGGCGCTGATCTTCTCCCCGGCCAACACCTGCGGCACCACCCGGTCTCGGATGTCAGGCCTGGCCCATTTGAGGATCGGCGGCAGACCGATGTCCAGCGATCCGAGTCCGGCCACCAAGCCACCCGAACCACAGCGCATCAGCTCCTCGCTGGCGGCGACCTTGGCGAACAGGTCGCCCTCGTGGCTGCCACCGTAAGACTCCGGGTAGCCGATGCCGAGAATCCCCGCTGCACCGGCCTTCAGATAGAGCTCACGGGGAAAGCTTTCGGCTTCTTCCCACTGGTCGATGTCCGGAAGAATCTCGCGCTCGACGAAACGTCTGACGCTGTCGCGGACCATTTGGTGGCTGGGGTCGAAGTATTCCTGAAAAGCAGGCATCGGCGAACTCCACTGAAGGGTTCAGCGAAGTTAACCGAGCGCTTGCTTGGTTTACAAGATTAAAAGATCGCAGCCTTCGGCAAATCCTACGGGGATTGATGCTTTTCTGTAGGAGCTGCCGAAGGCTGCGATGTTCTGCCGTTACAACGAAATCGGCTTACGCCCGGCAAACGAATGCGCCAGCGTGCCGCCATCCACCAACTCCAGCTCACCGCCCAGCGGTACGCCGTGGGCAATGCGCGAAGCGATCAGGCCTTTACTGCTGAGCAACTGCGCGATGTAGTGAGCCGTGGCCTCGCCTTCCACCGTCGGGTTGGTCGCGAGGATGACTTCGGTGAAGCTGCCCGCCTCTTCGATCCGCGCCATCAACTGTGGAATGCCGATGGCTTCCGGCCCCAGGCCATCGAGCGGCGACAGATGCCCCTTGAGCACGAAGTAGCGGCCACGAAAACCGGTTTGCTCCACAGCGTAGACATCCATCGGCCCTTCCACGACGCACAGCAACGTATCGTCGCGGCGAGTGTCGGCGCACTGCGGGCAGAGGTCATCTTCGGTCAGCGTACGGCACAACCGGCAATGACCGACCCCTTCCATGGCCTGGCTCAAGGCCAGCGCCAAGCGCGAGCCGCCGCTGCGATCACGCTCAAGCAACTGCAACGCCATGCGCTGGGCGGTTTTCTGACCCACACCTGGCAGAATTCGCAGGGCGTCGATCAGTTGGCGAATCAAAGGGCTGAAGCTCATGAGGAAAAAGTCCGACAAAACAACGAGACGCGGTTTATACCCGCGCCTCTGTTTAGCGTCAAATGGCGTCGCCAATTACTCGCTCTGCGCGACACGCACCACCAGTTTGCCGAAGTTGCGCCCTTCCAGCAGGCCGATGAACGCTTGCGGTGCATTCTCCAGGCCCTCGACCACGTCTTCACGGAATTTCACCTTGCCATCACGCACCCACGGCGCCATCGCACTGATGAATTCCGGCTGGCGATCACCGTAGTCGTCGAACACGATAAAACCCTGAATACGAACTCGTTTGGTCAGCAGCGTGCGCTGTAACAGCGGCAGGCGGTCCGGCCCGCTTGGCGCTTCGCTGGCGTTGTACGAGGCGATCAGGCCGCACAGCGGAATCCGCGCCTTGGGATTGAGCAACGGCACCACGGCATCGAACACCTTGCCACCGACGTTTTCGTAGTAGATATCGATGCCGTCAGGACACGCTTGGGCCAGCTCGTCGGCGAAACTCGCGCTCTTGTGGTCGACGCAGGCATCGAAGCCCAGCTCCTCGACCACATAGCGGCATTTGTCCGCACCACCCGCCACGCCGACCACGCGCAGGCCCTTGATCTTCGCCACTTGCCCAACCACCGAACCCACCGCACCAGACGCCGCCGCGACCACCAGGGTTTCACCGGACTTCGGCTGACCGATATCCATCAAGCCCATGTAGGCCGTCATGCCCGGCATACCCAATACGCCCAAGGCCATGGATGGGCTCGGTAAGCCGTTGGGCACCGGAATGATGCCGCGGCCGTCATTGATGCTGTGGCTTTGCCAACCCGTGACACCGACCACCAGGTCGCCTTCCTGAAATTTTGGATTGAGCGAGCGCTCAACACGGCTGACAGCGCCACCGGTCATCACGTCGCCGATTTCCACCGGTGCGGCATAGGACGGAGCATCGCTCATGCGCCCGCGCATGTACGGGTCCAGCGACAGATAAAGGGTTTTGAGCAGCACCTGACCGTCGGCCAGATCGGGCAAAGCGACCCGTTCCAGACGGAAGTTTTCCGGTGTCGGCGCGCCTACCGGGCGCGAGACCAGGACGATACGTTGATTGAGGGTCATGGGGTCGGACATGGCAGCTCTCCTTGATTGATGAATAGGGTGGTTTAGGGAGAAGACCTTTGTGGCGGTGGTGCGTTCGATGATTCGTCAGTTGGACCGAGGTGACATCATCGCCAGCAGGCCGGCTCCCACGGGGATCACCTCGATCCTGCTGGCGATGGCGCCCTGGCACGCACCCCACCTCTAACCGCCAGAAACAAAAATGCCAGGCGCGATGCCTGGCATTTTTTGTAGCTCATCTGCTGCGCAAAGGCGAATCAGAACGGCAGTTTCATGCCCGGCGGCAGTTGCATGCCTGCGGTCATGCCGGACATTTTGTCCTGGCTGTTGGCTTCGATCTTGCGCACGGCGTCGTTGACTGCCGCAGCGAACACGGCTTCCAGCATCTCGCGATCGTCTTCGCTCAGGCCTTCTACCATGCTTGGGTCGATGGTCACGCGCTTGACGTCATGACGTCCGGTCATTACTACGGTGACCATATCGCCACCGGCTTTACCGGTGACTTCGGCGTTGGCCAGCTCTTCCTGCATCTTGGCCATTTTTTCCTGCATCTGCTGCGCCTGCTTCATCAGGCCGGCCATGCCACCTTTCATCATGGGAATCACCTCAAAAGTACTTGGATTAAAACAGCGTCCGGCCCTGACGGCCGAACGCCCTCAGTTATTAGCCCTGACTGACCAGGGCTTCGACAGGTTCAATAGTATCGTTACGGATTACCGCACCGAACTGCTGCATCATTTGCTGGATGAACGGATCACCGTGGATCGACTCCTCAGCCTCGCGCTGACGGTCGGCACGACGGCGCGACGCTGCCTGGGCCGGGGTTTCCTGCTCAGGCTTGATCAGCTCCATGGTCAGCGTCAGGGTCCGCCCGTGATACTGGTTCAAGGCATCGTTGAGCCGGCGTTGCTGGGTTGCGTTGAACAAGGCGCTGTGGGCCGGGTCCAGGTGCAACAACCAGTTGTCGCCTTCCACCGAAATCAGCGTGCAGTTGGCGGCGATGCTGCCAGTCATGCCGGAGATCGGCAACTTTGGAAACAACTCCAGCCATTGCAGGGCCAGCCCCGTGGCCGGTGCAGCGGCAGGCTCGGGTTCCGGCTCTGGTGCCGGTTCGGCAGTGTGTTCGCTGGCCAGTTCGTCGAGGTAGCTGTAGGCCGAGTCCATGTCCGGCTCGATGTAGTCCTCATCCAGCGGCGGCTCGTCGTCCATGTCGATGCCCGGCGTGGCGGCATCGACTTCGGCCACGGACGGCTCCGGGATCGGCGCAGCGGCCCACTCAGGCGCGTCCGGCACCACACTGTCCGGCGTCGGCAACGGCATCGGCGGTAATTCGGGTTGTTCGCTGGTGGTTTCCAGTACCGGCTCGACCGCTGGCTGCTGAACCGGAGCAGGCTCGACCGGGTCATTCCACGGCAAGTCGACCACTTCTTCAGCCACAGCGGCTTCGACCACCGGCTCGGGCTCCACCACCGCTGCAACCGGTTCAGGCTCAGGGATTGGCGTCACCGGGGCGACAGGCGCAACGGGTGTGGGTGCAACTGCCGCAGCGACTACCGGCGCAACAACTGGCGCGGCAGCCACTGAATTTGCGGAATCAACTGTGGCCTGGCTGATCCCCACTGGCTTTAGCGGTTGCCTCGGTGCATCCGCGGTATCTGCCGGTCGAAACGCGAGCATCCGCAGCAGCACCATTTCAAAGCCGCCACGGGGATCCGGCGCCAGCGGCAAATCGCGTCGGCCAATCAGGCCCATCTGATAGTAGAACTGCACGTCTTCGGCCGGCAGCGCCTGGGCCAGCGCCAGCACCCGGTCACGGTCGCCGTGGCCATTGTCGACGCCTTCAGGCAGGGCCTGGGCGATGGCGACACGGTGCAGCACGTTGAGAATTTCCGAAAGCACGCCGCTCCAGTCCGGACCTTGCTCGGCCAGGTGACGGACCGCTTCGAGCAGGGCCTTGGCGTCTCCTTCGATCAACGCATGCAGGACGCCGTAGACCTGACCATGATCGAGGGTGCCGAGCATCGCCCGCACGTCGGCGGCCATCACCTTGCCTTCGCCGAAGGCAATCGCCTGGTCGGTGAGGCTCATGGCGTCGCGCATCGAACCATCGGCGGCGCGGCCCAGCAACCACAGTGCGTCGTCTTCGAACGGCACGTTCTCGACGCCCAGCACGTGGGTCAAATGCTCGACCACACGTTCCGGGGTCATGTTCTTAAGGGAGAACTGCAGGCACCGCGACAGAATCGTTGCAGGAAGTTTCTGCGGGTCAGTGGTGGCCAGAATGAACTTGACGTACGGTGGCGGCTCTTCGAGGGTTTTGAGCAGCGCATTGAACGAATGGCTGGAGAGCATGTGCACTTCGTCGATCAGGTAGACCTTGAAGCGCCCACGGCTCGGGGCGTACTGCACGTTGTCGAGCAGTTCGCGGGTATCTTCGACCTTGGTACGGCTCGCGGCGTCGATCTCGATCAGGTCGACAAAGCGGCCCTCGTCGATCTCGCGACATACCGAACACTCGCCACACGGCGAAGAAGTGATACCTGTTTCACAGTTCAGGCATTTGGCGATGATCCGCGCGATGGTGGTCTTGCCGACCCCCCGCGTACCGGTGAACAGGTAGGCGTGGTGCAGCCGCTGGCTGTCCAAGGCATTGATCAGAGCCTTGAGCACATGGGTCTGGCCGACCATTTCGCGGAACGAGCGCGGACGCCATTTACGTGCAAGAACCTGATAACTCATCGAAAACCGTCGCAGCGAAGGAAGCAGAAGCGGCTAATGCTAGCGGAGCAAGGCCAAAATTGCATCCGGTGTCCTCGTCTAATCTGGCTAAGCTGCAATTTGCGGTGATTTATGGAGCGTTTATGCGGTTGGCCTTGGGGGCTCTGCTGTTGATCAGCCTGGACGGTGCGGCTGCGGATACGCCGCTGCGCTTTGTGGTGCCTGACAGTTGGGCGATGCCGATGGTGCAGCTTGAGCACGGCCGGCCGACCCAGGGCATCCTTTATGACGTGATGCTCAGCCTGGCGACCCAGGTCGGTGTACCGGCCGAATTCCATGTGTTGCCTCGAGGCCGGGTGCAAAACGCCATGGAACACGGCGAGGTCGATGTCCGCTGCTATGCCGCGCAATCGTGGTTGCCGAATCAGTCCGGCGATTACATCTGGAGCATTCTGCTATGGACTCAGCCCGATCTGCTGATCAGCCGCCCCGCCCAACCGGATCCGGTCATACCCGCAAACCTGCCCCCACAATCGATCGGCACGGTTCTGGGCTACAGCTACCCGACCCTGCAACCGCTGTTCGACGCCAGTCGCCTGCACCGCGATGACGCGCGCAATCAGGAACAAGTGCTGGAAAAACTTCAGGCCGGACGCAACCGCTATGCGGTGAGCAACCAATGGACGCTGGACTGGTTCAACCAGCGCCTGATACCCAAGCAGCAATTGCTGAGTGTGGCGGTACTGCAGGAGCAGCGTGTCGGCTGCTATGTGCGCAACGACCCCAAGGTTCCGGTGCAGCGAATTCTGCGCACGCTGGTGCGAATGAAAATGTCCGGGGAGATCGACGACATCATTCGGCTTTACATCGGCGGCAAGCCTTAACTGGCGGGCGCCAGCTCTCGCCATTGCGACGGCGCGACGTATCCGGCCACCCACCCCGGCACTTCGGTGGACGGCATCGGGCGTGCAATGAAGTACCCCTGCGCTACTTCGCAGCCCAGGCGCAGCAGCAATTCACCGTGCTCGACACTTTCCAGCCCCTCGGCAATCACCTGCCGGCCAAACGCCCGGGCCAGACCAATCACGGCCGTGGTCAGGGCCAGATCGTCGCCATCATGCAGGATGTCTCGCACAAAGGATCTATCGATCTTGATCGTTTGCGTGTGCAATCGCTTGAGGTAGCTGAGGGACGAATAACCCGTACCGAAATCCCCCAGCGAAAACTGCACACCCAATGCCTGGCAGGCCCGCAAGCAGTCACCAACGTGCTGAATGTTCTCGATGGCCACCGACTCGACGATTTCCAGATCGAGACGCTGCGGCGCTACCCTCGCATGCCGGGCCAACGCGCTTTCGAGTCGCGCGACAAAATCCGCCCGCTGAAAATGCCGCGCCGCGATGTTTACGCTCACCGGCCAGTCATGCCCGGCCTGACGCCAGTGGTCGAGTTGCAGCAGCACCTGATCCATGACCCACTCACCGATATCGACGATCAGGTCTGTTTCTTCCACCAGCGGCAAAAAGTCCCGGGCTGCCAACAAGCCGTTTTGCGGGTGTTTCCAGCGCAGCAATGCTTCGAAGCCGACAACTTTGCCGAGGCGCATATTCACCTTCGGCTGGAAGTGCAGGCGCAATTCATGGCTGGCCAGTGCCTGGCGCACCCGCTCGACGGTCTGGTGCGTGGCCTTGACCTCGCGGTCCCGGGACACATCGAACAGATGAAAGCGCTTGCGCCCGCTCTGCTTGGCCACATACATGGCCTGATCGGCATGGCGCAGCAGGGTTTCGGCATCTTCGTTGTCATGCGGAAACAGCGTGACGCCGATACTGGCATATACATTGACCTCCTTGCCGCGCAGCGAATATGGCGCCGAGATCGTGCCCAAAACCCGGTTCAGCGCTGCACGCAACTCCGGCAGGTCGCGCACGTAACGCAACACCAGCACAAACTCGTCACCCGCCAGCCGCGCCACGACATCCTCGGCCCGAACGATACTGCGCAATCGTTTGGCAACTTCCACCAGCAATAAATCACCGCTGGCATGCCCGTATCCATCGTTAACAGCCTTGAAACCATCCAGGTCGAGCATGCACACCGCCAACGGGATGCTTTCCTGCCGCGAAAACTCCAGTGCCTGATCGAGCAAGTCGGAAAGAAACGCGCGATTGGGCAGCCCGGTCAACACGTCGTGACCGACCCGCCATTGCAGGGTATGCAGCAGTTGACGCTTTTCACTGATATCGAAACGTATCGACAAATATCGCTCAACCCGACCGGTGGCTTTGTCGACGACGGGCACCATGGTGCTTTCAACCCAGTACAGGCTGCCGTCCTTGGCGCGATTGCAGATTTCACCCTTCCACACATTGCCCAGGGCGATGGTGCGCCACATGTCAGCGAAAAAATCGGTCGAATGGGTGCCGGAATTGAGCAGACGATGATTTTGCCCCAGCAGCTCTTCGCGGCTATAGCCGGAGATGGCGCAAAATTGGTCGTTGACGTGGGTGATCCGGCCGGACAGATCGGTTTCGGAAAAAATCGCGGCGGCATCCACGGCCCTGCGGTACTTCTCATCCATGAGTCAGACTCGCTGTTGCTAACATTGGCGGCGCAGAAGCTGCGATATACCGCTGACAGTTCGCGGAATATCACGGCGGCCCAAAGACTCACGTAACCCTGTGAGCGGACGCCATGCTGGCTTTAAAAGAATTGATCGAACGCCTGAAAAAGAGCCATCAAATGCCCGTTTCCGGCGGCGATTCTACGAGATGCAGTACATTTTGCAAGGAAAGGTAAGCGATCATGCCGCTACCTGCCGCAAACACCCGTCGATGGGCTTCCGACTTCTATAGCGAGCCGCAGGTTAATCCATTGGGCGCACCTGCTCCAATTCATGTCGCGTTACCAATTCGCAGACGACAGAAAACCGCTATGGACTAAATCCATGGCAGCGCAATAAAAAGTATTTTATTCAGATAACGCGAGAGAAGACTCGCGGTGCGTTATGGAGGCAACCCCACCAGCCACACCCCGGCACACAATGTTCCCGCTGTGGCTGCTGCCTTCCGGCTCTGACCAGGTTCACGGGTAATCGTTGCGGGGGGACCGATGGGATCACCATAACGACGCTCGCCTGTCGGCAAGCCGCGCCATTGTACCTATCTGAGACGAAGTTACAACCGTTGTGGCGGATTAAAAAACATGAGCTGCTTCAAGGACATGCATAACCCCGAAAAGACTGCCTCTGTAGCAGCTGGCGCCGCCTGCGTTCGGCTGCGAAGCAGTCGTAAACAGGGTACTGGCGGTGAAGCGGTGAAACGAGGTCGTTTGATTTAACGGCTGCTGCGCAGCCGAACGCAGCCTCGCAGGCTCGGCAGCTGCTACGGATAATCGCTATAAATCCTGCAACGCCTCATCCGCCCTGCCCCCCTCGCGCTGGATGACCAGATGAATAAAGTGCAGCTTGGCGATGACGGCCGGCGGCAGGACGAAGGGGTAAAAATCCGGTTGCCCCATGCTTCGCGACAGTTCATTGAGCATGCCGGCCAGTTCGATCCAGGCGTTCACGAATGAGAGAAATGCCGCGCCACCGGGATGCTGCGGATCGTAGAGGGTGTCCAGCGGAAACGGCTGATAGTCGAAGTCCATTTCCCGCGCGCTCATGCCAAACCCCAGGGCGGTATCGACCGCGTCCATCATGTGCAGGTAATGAGCCCAGGTTTCAGCCCAGTCTTCCCAAGGGTGCATGGTGGCGTAGGCACTGACGTAGCGTTGCTGCCAATCAAGCGGTGCGCCCTGCTGGTAATGCCGTTCAAGGGCTTCGGCATAGCTGGCGCGCTCATCCCCGAAGAGTCCGCGGAACGCTGGCAGCCAGTCGCTGTTGGCGATCAAACGGTCCCAATAGTAATGCCCGACCTCGTGACGGAAATGCCCGAGCAGTGTGCGATAGGGTTCGTGCATCTGCACCCGCACCTGTTCGCGATGGGCATCGTCGGCTTCTTTGATGTCGAGGGTGATCAAGCCATTGGCGTGACCGGTGGTGGGCGGGTTGCCTTCGAGGTCCACGCCGATGAAATCGAAGGCCAGGCCATTTTCTTCATCGACGGTTTTGGGGACCAGCTGCAAGCCCAGGCTGACCAATTGCGCGACCAGCCGCCGCTTGGCGGTTTCCACCTTGCGCCAGCGCTCGTGGTTTTCGGCGATCGAGAGATCGGGAATGGTGCGGTTCAGGCTGCAGGCGATGCACAACGCATCGTGGTCATTGGCAGGCAGCAGCCAATTGCACGCTGCCGGGGAATCAAGGTTGGCGCAACGGCGAAACAACCCCGCTGCGGGATCGACATCAAGCCACCAGATGTCCGGCTGATCGTCCGGGCGCAACGAGGACAGGCGGCTCTTTTCCGGCTGATAACCCAGCGCCGCGGAACAGGCCAGGCACTGGCTGTTGCGAAAGAACAGCGACTGCCCGCATCGGCAGGGCCAGACCTTGCTGTTGCGCGAGCTTTCACCGATGAAAGGCGCGGCGATGCGCGAGCTGAGCTGTTCGAAGAAACGGTACATGGCGATCCCTCCTCGGGGCTTGCCAAGACTAGATCATTCTCCGATGAAGATCGTTCCCGTAATTCAAACAGCCAAAATCAAAAGATCGCAGCCTGCGGCAGCTCCTACAGAGGAATGCGTTTTCCTGTAGGTGCTGCCGCAGGCTGCGATCTTTTTTGCATCAAACCGAAATGTCGTGTTTACGCAGAAACTCGACAAATGCCTCTTCATCCAGCACTTTCAACCCCAGTTCATTGGCCTTCGCCAACTTCGACCCCGCCCCTGGGCCTGCCACCACACAATGGGTCTTGGCCGACACGGAACCGGCCACCTTGGCGCCGAGGCTTTCGAGCTTGTCCTTGGCGACATCGCGACTCATCAGTTCCAGCGAGCCGGTGAGCACCCAGGTCTGGCCAGCCAGTGGCAAGCCTTCGACGACTTTCTTTTCGCTCAACCAATGCATGCCGAAGTCGGCCAGTTGTTTTTCAGCGGCTTCGGCGAGCAGACGATTTTCTTCGACCGCAAAAAACTCACGCACCGAGTTAGCCTGCTTCTCCGGCAACGCCTGACGCATATCCAGCCAGTCAGCGCTAATGACGCCTTGCAGCGAACCGAATTTCTCAGCGAGTTTCTGCGCCCCGCCCGGCCCCACCGAAGGAATGTGCAGCTTGTCGAGGAAACCGCCGAGAGTGGTACTGGCGGCAAACTCGGCGCCCAACTCGCCCTGGTCCTGAATCTGCAAACCGTGCTTGAGCAATTCGCTGATCACTTGCTGGTTATGCGCATCTTCAAAGAAGCTGTGAATCTCGTGAGCCACTTCCAGCCCGACATCCGGCAAGTAAGTCAGCACTTGCGGCAAGGCCTGCTGAACCCGCGCCAGCGAACCCAGGGAACGCGCCAACACCTTGGCCGTCTCTTCGCCGACATCGGGAATCCCCAGGGCGTAGATGAACCGCGCCAGCCCCGGCTTCTTGCTGTCGGCAATGGCGCTGAGCAGCTTGTTGCTCGACACCTCGGCAAAGCCTTCCAGGTCGACGATGTCTTCGAACTTCAGTGCATACAGATCCGCCGGCGAACTCACCAGACCTTCGTCCACCAACTGCTCGACGCTCTTGTCGCCCAAACCTTCGATGTCCATCGCCCGGCGCGACACGAAGTGAATGATTGCCTGCTTGAGTTGCGCGCCACAGGCCAGTCGGCCGACGCAGCGGTACACCGCGCCTTCGCTGACGGTCTCGCGGCCCTTGCTGCGCTTGACCAGCTGCGTGCGTTCGACGTGGGAACCACAAACCGGGCACGCCTCAGGAATCTGCACGGGGCGTGCGTTTTCCGGGCGGCGTTCAAGTACCACTTGCACCACTTGCGGAATCACATCACCGGCGCGGCGGATGATCACTGTGTCACCGATCATCAACCCCAGCCGCGCCACTTCATCCATGTTGTGCAGCGTCGCGTTGGCCACGGTGACACCGGCAACCTTGACCGGCTTCAGTCGCGCCACCGGCGTCACGGCACCGGTGCGACCGACCTGGAACTCGACGTCGAGCAGTTCGGTGAGCTCTTCCATGGCCGGGAATTTATGGGCAATGGCCCAGCGCGGTTCGCGGGCGCGGAAACCCAATTCTCGCTGTGAAGCAATGCTGTTGACCTTGAACACCACGCCGTCGATTTCGTAAGGCAGCGCGTTGCGGCGCTCGCCGATGTCGCGGTAATACTCAAGACACTCGTCAATGCCGTTCGCCAGTTTCAGCTCATGGCTGATCGGCATGCCCCAGGCCTGGAGCTGCTGCAAATTACCGATGTGCGTATCGGAAATATCCGCAGAAATCTGACCGATGCCGTAACAGCAGAATTCCAGTGGGCGGTTAGCGGTGATCTTTGAATCCAGCTGACGCAAGCTGCCTGCTGCGGCGTTGCGCGGGTTGGCAAAGGTCTTGCCGCCGATTTCCAGTTGCGTGGCGTTGAGCCGTTCGAAACCAGCCTTGGACATGAACACTTCGCCGCGCACTTCCAGCGTCGCCGGCCAACCGGTGCCGTGCAACTTCAGCGGAATGTTACGCACGGTGCGCACGTTGACGCTGATGTCTTCGCCGGTGGTGCCATCGCCACGCGTGGCACCGCGCACCAGCACGCCGTCCTGATACAACAAACTGACCGCCAGGCCATCGAGCTTGGGTTCGCAGCTGTATTCCACCGCCGCGCCACCGCCAAACAGATCACCGGCAGGAAGATCCAGGCCTTCGGTCACTCGACGGTCGAATTCGCGCATGTCGGTTTCTTCGAAGGCGTTGCCGAGGCTGAGCATCGGCACTTCATGGCGCACCTGGGTGAACGCCGACAGCGCCGCGCTGCCCACTCGCTGGGTCGGCGAATCACTGGTCACCAGTTCCGGGTGGGCAGCTTCAAGGGCTTTGAGTTCGTGGAACAACCGGTCGTACTCGGCGTCCGGAATGCTCGGCTCGTCCAGCACGTGATAGCGATAGTTGTGCTGATCCAGCTCGGCGCGCAGCTCTAGAATGCGGTTTTTGGCGGCAGTCATGGGTGTTCTCTCATAAAGCAAAAGAGCAGCCGAGGCTGCTCCCTATTTCATCATGTGCAAAAGATCGCAGCCTCGTTGCACTCGACAGCTCCTACACCGCTTCGAGTGCAACGAGGCTGCGATCGTTTGATCCTAGCGCTTCTGGGTCAGGGCACGACGCTCGAACTCGACGATGCGCTGACGGTAATGCTCGATCGTCTGGGCGGTCAGCACGCTGCGCTGGTCGTCCTTCAATTCGCCGTTCAGCTCTTGCGACAGCTTGCGCGCCGCCGCCACCATCACGTCGAAGGCTTGCTTCGGATGACGCGGGCCTGGCAGACCGAGGAAGAAGCTCACGGCCGGCGTGCTGAAGTGGTCGATGTCGTCCAGATCGAAAACCCCCGGCTTCACCGCGTTGGCCATGGAGAACAGGACTTCACCGTTACCCGCCATGCTTTCGTGACGGTGGAAAATGTCCATCTCGCCAAAACGCAGACCGCTTTCCAGAATGTTCTGCAACAACGCCGGGCCTTTGAAGCCGGCCGCGTCGCGACAGATCACGCTGATCACCAGCACTTCTTCAGCTTGAGGTTGATCCTTCTCGCTGACCGACGGGGAAGACTTGGTGTCATCCGGGAAATCGTCGTCACGGCTACTGAAGCTTGGGCCGCCATCCAGATCCAGGCTGAGGTTCATGTCGCCCTGGGCAGGCTCGCCATGACCACGCTTGCCGCGTTTGGAGCCCGACTCACGCGGCTCGCGGGCCGGCATGCTCACCGAAGGCAGGTCGTGCTCGTCCAGTTGCGGTTCTTTATGGGTGTCCAGCACGCGGGGCGGGCCCAACAGCTCGGCGCTGGTGTCCTCATCCGGCAGGTTCGACAGACTTCGATCAAGACGGAATTTCAGTTTTCCCTTGCCGCCGCGCATCCGGCGCCAGCCATCAAAAAGAATACCGGCAATGACAATAATGCCGATGACGATCAGCCACTCGCGCAGACCGATTTCCATGTAATCCCGTGCCTCTATAAAAAATGCTGAAAAATAAGGGGTTTACAACCTGTAAACCGCTTTAAAACGTGGCGCCAACTCTATGTTCTGACAGGCGTTTTGCCCACGTATACGAAAAATTGACATTAAACTAGCACGACCAAAGGCAACTTTACACCGTCTACCGCCCCGGCTTACGCGAATATGTCGATTTGCCAGCAAGTCGAAGCAAGTAAAAAAGTCCCACAGACTTAAAATACCTCTCCTACAAACACCGGCTCAGGCATCTACCATCGCCATCGCCTCCTCGACATCCACTGCCACCAGACGCGAACAGCCGGGTTCGTGCATCGTTACCCCCATCAGTTGATCGGCCATTTCCATGGCGATCTTGTTGTGGGTGATATAGATGAACTGCACCGTCTGCGACATCTCTTTGACCAGTCGTGCGTAGCGTCCAACGTTAGCGTCATCCAATGGCGCGTCAACTTCATCGAGCATGCAGAACGGCGCCGGGTTCAACTTGAAGATCGCAAAAACCAGTGCCAATGCGGTCAGGGCTTTTTCGCCACCAGAGAGCAAATGGATGGTGCTGTTCTTCTTCCCCGGCGGCTGCGCCATGATCGTCACCCCTGTATCGAGTAGATCTTCGCCCGTCAGTTCCAAATACGCGCGGCCGCCACCGAAAACTTTTGGGAAAAGCGCCTGTAAACCGCCATTGATCTGATCAAAGGTATCTTTGAAACGGTTACGGGTTTCCTTGTCGATCTTGCGAATTACATTTTCCAGCGTCTCCAGTGCTTCCACCAGATCGGCGTCCTGCGCATCCAGATAACGTTTACGCTCGGATTGTTGCTGGTATTCGTCGATGGCCGCCAGGTTGATCGCACCGAGGCGCGCAATTCGCGCGGCAATGCGTTCGAGTTCTTCTTCGGCGGCTTTCTCGCTGGCTTCGGCCGTCAGCGTGGCGAGCACGCCGTGCAGGTCGTAGCCGTCTTCGAGCAGTTGATCCTGCAAGGCCTTGCGGCGCACGGTCAACGCTTGCCACTCCATGCGTTGCTGTTCGAGCTGGCCGCGGATCAGCTGCGATTGCTGCTCAGCCTGGTTACGGCGCTTTTCGGCATCACGCAGTTCGCGGTCGGCGTCTTCCAGGGCGATCTGCGCGGTCTTGAGTTCTTCGTCGACGGTCATGCGCTTGTCGAGCAGCTCTTCGAGTTTCAGGCGCAGCTCTTCCAGCGGTGCCTCGCCCTCTTCCAGATTGAGGCTCAGTTGCTCGCGCTTTTCGGTCAGGCGCTCAGACTGCATTTCCAGTCGCTCCAGCGCCTGGCGCGTGGAGTCGTGTTGAGCCTTGAGCGAACCCAAACGCACCGCCAGTTGATGGGCGTGGTCCTTGTGCTGCCGCGCTTCCTGACGCACCCGGTCAAGGCGCTCGCGCAAGCTGTCGCGCTGGGCCAGCAGCAGCTCGCGCTGCTCGGTGTCCAGCGCCATGCTGTCGAGCGCTTCCTGCAGTTGCAGACGCGCTTCGCCAATGTTTTCGTGTTCCAGCGCGCGCTGTTCGTCCAGCTCGACAAGTTCTTCGTCGAGGCGAGTACGGCGCAGGGTCAACTGTTCCGCCTTGGCTTTACCGGCCGACAACTGGGCCTTCAATTCGCCTTGCTGACGGGCTTCGTCTTGCAGCAGTCGGCGCAAATGTTCGCGGCCGTTTTCCTGCTGGCGCTGTTGCGCACGCAGATTTTGCAACTGACTTTCGAGGTTTTCAACGGCGGCTTCACGCTCTTCACGTTCAAGGCCCAGCGCCTGGATTTCCTGGCCACGAGCCAGCACACCGCTCTCGGCTTCACTGGCCCGGCGCACCCGCAGGAAATGCCGGCCGACCCAGAAACCGTCTCGGCTGATCAGGCTTTGGCCAGCGGCCAGGTGCCCGCGTAAAGCCAGGGCCTGCTCAAGATTTTCAACCGGCTTGACCTGCCCCAACCAGGGCGACAGATCGATCTGCGCCTCGACCTTGTCGAGCAGACTGCCGGGCACGCGCACGCCATCGCCCGCAGGGCTGAGCAACCGCAAATCGCCTTGGGCAAACTCGGCCAGATCATAATCATTGAAGTCATCCACCAGCACCGCTTGCAGGTCGGCGCCCAGCACGGTTTCCACCGCCAGCTCCCAACCCGCCTCAACCTTCAGGCCTTCGGCCAGGCGCGGACGATCCGCCAGATGCTGTTCGCGCAGCCATTCGGCGGTACCGGTGCCAGGATCGAGCGCGGCTTGCTGCAAAGCTTCCAGCGACGCCAGCCGCCCATTGAGGCGCTGCAAATCGCCTTGGGCCTGTTGCTGCGCCGTCAGCGTTTGCTGCAATTGCTGGCGCAGTTGCTCAAGCTTTTCGACTTGCGCCTCTTCGCTGGTCTGCAAATCTTCAAGGGTCGCTTCGGATTCAGCCAGTTGCTCGCTGAGTTCCATGATCGCCGCGTCTTCCGGGTCCGCCGAGAGCAAGGCGCGTTCTTCACCGAGACGTTTTTGACGATCAGCCAAACGCTCCATGCTGGTTTCCAGCTGCTGGATGCGCGATTGCTGCACTTCCGCCTGACGACGCGGCTCGGCAGCGGTGAGGTTGAAGGCGTCCCACTGTTCCTGCCAGCCGTGCATAGTGGTTTCGGATTCTTCCAGTGCGGCGGCGGCTTCTTCAGCGGCAGCGCTGGTGACTTCCTGCTCGGGCGTGAGCATGTCCAGCTCTTCGCCGAGGGTCAGCAACAGCGTGCGGTCGTGGCCCAGGTGCGATTCGGTTTCCAGGCGCGCACGCTCGGCCTCTTTCAAATCGTCTTGCAATTGGCGCAAGCGCTGCTGACCGTGCTGAATGCTCTGCTCGACCCGGGCGATGTCACCACCGACCGAATAGAAGCGCCCTTGCACCAGATTGAAGCGTTCGGACAGGTCGTGGTGCCCGTCACGCAAGCGTTCGATGCTGGCATCGGCATTGCGCTGCTCGGCCACCAACGCTTCGAAACTGATTTCCTGGGTGCCGATGATCGCTTCGCGCTGGCCGACCTGATCGTTCAGGTCCTGCCAGCGTAGGGCCGACAGTTGCGCCTTGAGCTGGCGCTCCTCGCCCTTGTATTCCTGATACTTCTTCGCAGCCTCGGCCTGACGGTGCAAACGCTCGAGTTGACGCGTCAGTTCTTCGCGCAAGTCGGTCAGGCGTTCGAGGTTTTCGTGGGTGCGGCGGATGCGGTTTTCGGTCTCGCGCCGACGCTCCTTGTACTTGGAGATGCCCGCCGCTTCTTCGATGAAATTACGCAGGTCTTCGGGCTTGGACTCGATCAGCTTGGAAATCATCCCCTGCTCGATGATCGAGTAGCTGCGCGGGCCGAGGCCGGTGCCGAGGAAGATGTCGGTGATGTCGCGACGACGGCATTTGGTGCCGTTGAGGTAATAAGTGGTCTGGCTGTCACGGGTCACTTTGCGGCGAATGGAAATTTCCGCATAGGCGGCGAATTCCCCCAGCAAGGTGCCGTCGGAGTTATCGAACACCAGTTCGATGCTCGCCTGGCTCACCGGTTTGCGGCTGGTCGAACCGTTGAAGATGACGTCGGTCATCGACTCGCCGCGCAGGTTCTTGGCCGAACTTTCGCCCATCACCCAGCGCACGGCGTCGATGATGTTCGACTTGCCGCAACCATTGGGTCCGACCACCGCCGCCATGTTACTGGGGAAGTTCACCGTGGTCGGATCGACGAAGGACTTGAACCCCGCCAGCTTGATGCACTTGAGCCGCAAGATCAGGCGTCCGTCAGGGCGGAAATCACCAGATCGCAGCTGCGCTGGCCATAGGCGGTCAGCACTTCGCGAATCTGTGCAAAGTCACGGGCAATCACGGCGGCGAGCAGGCGTTCGAACAGTTCCAGATACTCGCTCATCGAGGCCTTGCGCTGGTCCAGGGCAAGGAAATAGGCACGACTCATGGCTGGCTGCAGGTTTTCGACGGTTTCCTGCAAGTACGGATTGTTGGCGAACCCATACGTGGCGCGCATCACATTGAAACTGTCGTCGACGAAAGTATGGATGTCCTGGCGCCCGTAGCTGGCGGTCAGGCGCTGCTGAATCTGCACGAAAGGCGCCAGGTCGGCCTGGACTTTCCAGCCATTGGCCACGGCGTTGGCGAGCAGGATGTACATCTCGCTCATCAACGTGCACAGGCTCTGCACCTTGTGCGGGGTGAGTTCCGTCACGTGTGCGCCACGTCGCGGCAGGATCGCAATCAGATGGCGACGCTCAAGGATCAGCAAAGCCTCACGGACCGAGCCGCGGCTGACATTCAGGGCCAGCGTGACCTTCTGTTCCTGGATGCGCTCCCCGGGCTTCATTTCGCCGCGAATGATGCGTTCGGCGAGGTGGTGAGCGATTTGCTCGGCGAGGCTGTCCGGCGCCTTGAACGTCATGGTTGTCCTTCAAACTGATCGATCTGCACAAGCGGCGCAGTGTAGCGCAATTGATACGTCATGGCGCACAGCCCTGGCGGGGGTTTTGGCACGATTCAAGCAAAAAGCAGGCTAGCCCGCGAGGGTCAATAATGAAGAAACACGCTGTTAGTCGACAAAATGCGCTTTCCTGACCTTTAAGTCAGAAAATCATTGACCGAAAAGTCAGACCTGCTAAATTCGGTCACATCGGTTAACAACAATAATGAGTCTGCGAGGCCTTCCGTGATCCAGTTTTTACTAAACCAGGAACTCCGTAGCGAGCACGCCCTGGACCCGAACCTGACCGTGCTCAATTATCTGCGCGACCATGTGGGCAAACCCGGCACCAAAGAAGGCTGCGCCAGCGGTGACTGCGGTGCGTGCACCGTGGTGGTCGGCGAGTTGCAGACGGATGATTCGGGCCGCGAACACATTCGTTATCGCAGCCTCAACTCGTGCCTGACGTTTGTTTCGTCGCTGCACGGCAAACAGCTCATCAGCGTTGAAGACCTCAAGCACAAAGGCGAACTGCACAGCGTGCAGAAAGCCATGGTCGAGTGCCACGGCTCGCAGTGCGGCTTCTGCACGCCGGGCTTCGTCATGTCGCTGTTCGCCCTGCAAAAGAACAGTGACGAACCCGACTCCCATAAAGCCCACGAAGCGCTGGCCGGCAACCTCTGCCGTTGCACCGGCTATCGGCCGATTCTGGAAGCGGCCCAGCAATCCTGCTGCGGCAAGCAACCGGATCAGTTCGACGCCCGCGAGGCCGACACCATCGCGCGCCTCAAAGCCATCGCGCCCACCGATATCGGCGAACTCAACAGTGGCGACAAGCGCTGCCTGGTGCCGCTGACCGTGGCCGATCTGGCTGATCTCTACGATGCCTATCCACAGGCCCGCCTGTTGGCTGGCGGTACCGATCTGGCGCTGGAAGTCACTCAATTCCACCGCACTCTGCCGGTGATGATCTACGTCGGCAACGTCGCCGAAATGAAACGCATCGAGCGCTTCGACGATCGCCTGGAAATCGGCGCCGCCACAGCCCTCTCCGACTGCTACGAAGCGCTGAACGCCGAATACCCGGACTTCGGTGAACTGCTGCAGCGCTTCGCGTCATTGCAGATCCGCAACCAGGGCACGCTGGGCGGCAACATCGGCAACGCCTCGCCGATTGGTGACTCGCCACCGCTGCTGATCGCCCTCGGCGCGCAAATCGTCCTGTGCAAGGGCGAAACCCGGCGCACCCTGGCGCTGGAAGACTACTTCATCGATTACCGTGTAACCGCGCGTCAGGAAAGCGAGTTCATCGAGAAGATCATTGTGCCCCGCGCCAGCGTCGAACAACTGTTCCGCGCTTACAAGGTTTCCAAGCGCCTGGACGATGACATCTCCGCCGTTTGCGCCGCGTTCAACATTCGCCTGGAAAACGGTGTGATCGCCGATGCCCGCGTGGCCTTCGGTGGCATGGCCGCCATTCCAAAACGTGCCAACAGCTGCGAAACCGCGCTGATCGGTTCGCCGTTCAACAACGCCACGATTGAACGTGCCTGCGCCGCCCTGGCTGAAGATTTCACGCCGCTCTCGGACTTCCGCGCCAGCAAGGAATATCGCCTGCTCAGCGCGCAGAACCTGCTGCGCAAATACTTCATCGAACTGCAAACACCGCACATCGAGACTCGGGTGACCGCTTATGTCTAATCATCACGCCGTAGAGAAGACCCAGGCCGAACTGGCTGAACTGTTCGCCAAGGACCTGACCACCGGTGTCGGCCGCAGCGTCAAGCACGACAGCGCCGCCAAGCATGTGTCCGGTGAAGCACAGTACATCGACGACCGCCTGGAGTTTCCGAACCAGTTGCACGTCTATGCGCGCCTGTCGGATCGCGCCCACGCAAAAATCATCAGCATCGACACCAAGCCCTGCTACGCCTTCGAAGGCGTGCGCATCGCCATCACCCACGAAGACGTGCCGGGCCTGAAAGACATCGGTCCGTTGCTGCCAGGCGATCCGCTGCTGGCGATCGACACCGTGGAATTCGTCGGCCAACCGGTGATCGCCGTCGCCGCGAAAGATCTCGAAACCGCCCGCAAGGCAGCCATGGCCGCGATCATCGAATACGAAGATCTCGAACCGGTACTGGACGTGGTCGAAGCCCTGCGCAAACGCCACTTCGTACTCGACAGCCACACCCATCAGCGCGGCGATTCGGCCACGGCGCTGGCCACTGCCGAACACCGTATCCAAGGCACGCTGCACATCGGCGGCCAGGAACACTTCTACCTGGAAACCCAGATCTCTTCGGTGATGCCAACTGAAGACGGCGGCATGATCGTTTACTGCTCCACGCAGAACCCCACCGAGGTGCAGAAACTGGTGGCCGAAGTGCTGGACGTGTCGATGAACAAGATCGTCGTTGATATGCGCCGCATGGGTGGTGGTTTCGGCGGCAAGGAAACCCAGGCCGCCAGTCCGGCGTGCCTGTGCGCGGTGATCGCGCATCTGACCGGCCAACCGACCAAGATGCGCCTGCCGCGCGTCGAAGACATGTTGATGACCGGCAAGCGTCACCCGTTCTACGTCGAGTACGACGTGGGCTTCGACAGCACCGGGCGCCTGCACGGCATCAACCTGGAACTGGCCGGCAACTGTGGTTGCTCGCCTGACCTGTCGGCATCCATCGTCGACCGGGCGATGTTCCACTCGGACAACTCGTATTACCTGGGCGATGCGACCATCAACGGTCACCGCTGCAAAACCAACACGGCGTCGAACACCGCTTACCGTGGTTTCGGCGGCCCTCAAGGCATGGTCGCCATCGAAGAAGTGATGGACGCCATCGCTCGCCATCTGGCCCTTGATCCGCTGTCCGTACGCAAGGCCAACTACTACGGCAAGACCGAGCGCAACGTCACGCATTACTACCAGACCGTCGAGCACAACATGCTCGAAGAGATGACCGCCGAACTGGAAGAAAGCAGCCAGTACGCGGAACGTCGCGAAGCGATCCGTCGCTACAACGCCAACAGCCCGATCCTGAAAAAAGGCCTGGCCCTGACCCCGGTGAAATTCGGTATTTCCTTCACCGCCAGCTTCCTCAACCAGGCCGGCGCGCTGGTGCACGTCTACACCGACGGCAGCATCCACCTGAACCACGGCGGCACCGAAATGGGCCAGGGCCTGAACACCAAAGTCGCGCAGGTCGTGGCCGAAGTGTTCCAGGTGGAAATGGACCGTGTGCAGATCACCGCGACCAACACTGACAAGGTGCCGAACACCTCGCCGACCGCCGCGTCCAGCGGTGCCGACTTGAACGGCAAGGCCGCACAGAACGCGGCAGAAATCATC
This sequence comes from Pseudomonas azerbaijanoccidentalis, assembly GCF_019145495.1. Lineage (GTDB taxonomy): Bacteria > Pseudomonadota > Gammaproteobacteria > Pseudomonadales > Pseudomonadaceae > Aquipseudomonas > Aquipseudomonas azerbaijanoccidentalis. The sequence goes on from NZ_JAHSTU010000008.1 coordinate 239,639, forward strand.
AAGAAACGCCTGATCGAATTCGCTGCGCGTCAGTACAAAGTCACCGAAGAAGACGTGGAATTCCACAACGGCCACGTACGGGTTCGCGATCACATCCTGACCTTTGAAGCGTTGATCCAGCAGGCGTATTTCAATCAGGTGTCGCTGTCGAGCACTGGGTTCTACAAGACCCCGAAAATCTACTACGACCGCAGCCAGGCCCGCGGCCGTCCGTTCTACTATTTCGCCTTTGGCGCGGCCTGCTGCGAAGTGCTGGTCGACACCCTGACCGGCGAATACAAAATGCTGCGTACCGACATCCTCCACGATGTCGGCGCCTCGCTGAACCCGGCCATCGACATCGGTCAGGTCGAGGGCGGTTTCATCCAGGGCATGGGTTGGCTGACCATGGAAGAACTGGTGTGGAACAACAAGGGCAAGCTGATGACCAACGGCCCGGCCAGCTACAAGATTCCGGCCGTGGCGGACATGCCGCTGGACCTGCGGGTGAAGCTGGTGGAAAACCGCAAGAACCCGGAAGACACAGTGTTCCATTCCAAGGCTGTTGGTGAGCCGCCGTTCATGCTCGGCATCGCGGCGTGGTGTGCGATCAAGGATGCCGTGGCGAGCCTGGGCGATTACAAACATCAACCGAAAATCGACGCACCGGCGACCCCGGAGCGGGTGTTGTGGGGTTGTGAGCAGATGCGCCAGTTGAAGGTGGCGAAGGCTGTGGAAACCGAAGCTGAGTTGGCTTCCCTCTAGACCGAGGCGCGGCCAATCGCTAGCAGGCTAGCTCCCACAGGCGGAATGCATTCCAAATGTGGGAGCTAGCCTGCTAGCGATGGGGCCGGAACAGACAACAGAGATGTTGAGGTGTGTATGTACAACTGGATCGACGCCCTCGCCGACCTGCAAAACCAGGGCGAGCCCTGTGTGTTGGTGACCATCATCGAAGAGCTCGGCTCGACACCGCGCAATGCCGGTTCGAAGATGGTCATCAGCGCCCGCCAGGCATTCGACACCATCGGTGGCGGACACCTGGAATACAAGGCCATGCAGATCGCCCGCGAGATGCTCGCCAGCGGCAAGCAAGACACCCATCTGGAGCGCTTCAGCCTCGGTGCCAGCCTCGGCCAGTGCTGCGGTGGTGCCACCGTTTTGCTGTTCGAACCCATGGGCCAGGTGCAGGCGCAAATCGCCGTGTTCGGTGCCGGTCACGTCGGGCGCGCGTTGGTGCCGTTGTTGGCGAGCCTGCCGTGCCGGGTCCGCTGGATTGACTCGCGCGAAGAGGAATTCCCCGAGCAGATCCCCCATGGCGTGCGCAAGATTGTTTCCGAAGAACCAGTGGATGACGTCGACGACCTACCCGCCGGCAGCTACTGCATCGTCATGACCCACAACCACCAGCTCGACCTCGAACTCACTGCGGCGATCCTCAAACGCAACGACTTCGCCTACTTCGGCCTGATCGGCTCGAAGACCAAACGGGTGAAGTTCGAACATCGCCTGCGCGACCGTGGTTTCGACAGCGGCGTCGTGCAACGCATGCGCTGCCCGATGGGCATCGGCGAAGTCAAAGGCAAGTTGCCTGTGGAAATCGCCGTCTCCATCGCCGGCGAGATCATCGCCACCTATAACGCCAATTTCGGCCAGCAAACTACCAGCGCTGGATCATCGATTGCCAAACTGCTGCCTGCTTCCCGCCGCAGCCAAGCCTCTAATTGATAAGCCTTAGAAACCGAGAACCCCCATGCCTTTGACTCGCAAAGCCTACCGCGCCGCCATCCTGCACAGCATCGCCGACCCCGCCGAAGTGGGGATCGAAGCCTCGTATGAGTATTTCGAAGACGGCTTGCTGGTCGTCGATAACGGCAAAATCAGCGCCCTTGGCCACGCCAGCGAATTGCTGCCGACGCTGCCGGCTGACATTGAAATCACCCATTACCAAGACGCGCTGATCACCCCAGGCTTTATCGACACGCACATTCACTTGCCACAAACCGGCATGGTCGGTGCCTACGGCGAGCAACTGCTGGACTGGCTGAATACCTACACCTTCCCGTGCGAAAGCCAGTTTGCCGACAAGGCCCATGCCGACGAAGTCGCCGACATTTTCATCAAGGAACTGCTGCGCAACGGCACCACCACTGCCCTGGTATTCGGCAGCGTGCACCCGCAATCGGTGAACTCGTTCTTCGAAGCCGCCGAGCAGCTCGACCTGCGCATGATTGCCGGCAAGGTGATGATGGACCGCAACGCCCCGGACTACCTGACCGACACCGCCGAATCCAGCTACGTCGAAAGCAAGGCGCTGATCGAACGCTGGCACGGCAAGGGCCGCCTGCACTACGCCGTGACCCCGCGATTTGCCCCGACCAGCACCCCGGAACAGCTGACCCTGGCCGGCCAGTTGCTGACCGAATACCCGGATCTGTACATGCAGACCCACATCAGCGAAAACCTCAAGGAAATCGAGTGGGTCAAGGAGCTGTTTCCGGAGCGCAAGGGCTACCTGGACGTCTACGATCACTACCAGTTGCTCGGCGAGCGCTCGGTTTTCGCCCACGGTGTGCACCTGTGCGATGACGAGTGTGCGCGGCTGGCAGAAACCGGTTCGGCCATCTCATTCTGCCCGACTTCGAACTTCTTCCTCGGCAGCGGCCTGTTCAACCTGCCGATGGCCGAGAAGCACAAACTCAACGTCGGCATCGGCACCGACGTGGGCGGCGGCACCAGTTTCTCGCTGCTGCAAACCCTCAATGAAGCCTACAAGGTCATGCAGCTGCAAGGTGCGCGCCTGAGCCCATTCAAGTCGCTGTACCTGGCGACCCTCGGCGGTGCCCGCGCACTGCGCCTTGAGGACAAGATCGGCAACCTGCAAGCGGGCACCGACGCCGACTTCCTGGTGCTGGACTACAACGCCACGCCGCTGTTGAGCTATCGCTTGAAGCAGGCCAACAACATCGCCGAGACGTTGTTTGTGCTGATGACGCTGGGGGATGACCGGACTGTGCAGCAGACGTATGCGGCGGGAAATCTGGTGCATCAGCGCTAGTTTTCTTCGGGCATAAAAAATCCCCCGCACTTTCAGTCCGGGGGATTTTTATTGCCTGTCAGAAAGATCAAAAGATCGCAGCCTGCGGCAGCTCCTACATGGAGCGCATTCTTCTGTAGGAGCTGTCGAGTGAAACGAGGCTGCGATTTTTCAGAGCTTGGCCGGCGAGCGCCCAGGCTTCTTGGTCTGCAACAAATGCGAGAACACCGCATGCAGATCATCCGACGCACTTTCCTCATCGAGGTTGAGCTTGCTGTCGATGTGATCCATGTGATGCATCATCAGGTTCACCGCCAGTTCACCGTCGCGCTTTTCGATGGCGTCGATCAACTGGGTGTGCTCGTCGTAGGAGCAGTGGGATCGGTTACCGCTTTCATACTGGGCAATAATCAGCGAAGTCTGGGACACCAGGCTGCGCTGGAAGCTGATCAGCGGCGTGTTTTTCGCCGCCTCGGCCAGTTTCAGGTGGAACTCGCCGGACAGACGGATACCGGCACCGCGATCGCCACGGGAGAAGCTGTCGCGTTCGTCGTTGACCATCTGGCGCAATTCGGCGATCTGCTCGGCGGTGGCGTGCTGCACCGCCAGCTCGGTGATTGCGCGCTCTACCAAACGGCGGGCCATGAACACCTGGCGGGCTTCTTCGACGCTCGGGCTGGCGACCACGGCGCCACGATTCGGACGCAGCAACACCACGCCTTCATGCGCCAGGCGCGACAAGGCGCGGCGAATGATCGTGCGGCTGACCCCGAAAATCTCCCCCAGCGCTTCTTCGCTCAACTTAGTGCCGGGCGCCAGACGCTGCTCGAGGATGGCCTCGAAGATATGCGCGTAGACAATATCGTCCTGGGTACCGCTGCGGCCGGCTTTGCCTGCTCGCGGTTGTTTCTTTAGGGGCTGCAACTGTTCGTTCATGGGCACTCGAGTCGGAAGAACTGCGGCGAATTGACCGTGACTGTAATACGGCACAGTGGGTCGCTGGCAAGTATCGCGTAAAAAACACTGCGATTGTACACAATGGATGGTGTCAACACGACTGTACGGCTGAATGTCGCCTCGGCTGTATTGCAACGGCTGATTACTTTTGAGTTTAGGCTTAAACCCGGAATCCGCGATTTGCTCGATATCTGCGTTGGAGCTGCCGAAGGCTGCGATCTTTTGATTTTGCTTTTAAGAGCCCAGATCAATAGATCGCAGCCTTCGGCAGCTCCTACGCTGGGATCGCGGACATCTTCATCTGTATAAGGAACACCGCCGTCATGAATGACGCCACGCACACCCAATTGCGTCCCTTGGCCGACACGTCCCCTTCGGCGATCGTCGCCGGTTTCATTGCGATGATGACCGGTTACACCAGCTCGCTGGTGCTGATGTTCCAGGCCGGACAGGCGGCCGGCCTGACCAGCGGGCAGATTTCGTCGTGGATCTGGGCCATCTCCATCGGCATGGCGGTGTGCTCGATCGGCCTTTCCTTGCGCTATCGCACGCCCATCACCATTGCCTGGTCGACCCCGGGCGCCGCGCTGCTGATCACCAGTCTGGGCGGTGTGTCCTACGGTGAAGCCATCGGCGCCTACATCACCTGCGCGGTGCTGGTGACCATTTGCGGCCTGACCGGCAGCTTCGAGCGCTTGGTGAAAAAAATTCCGGCCTCCCTGGCGGCCGCTCTGCTGGCGGGGATCCTGTTCAAGATCGGCAGCGAAATTTTCGTCGCCGCCCAACATCGCACGGCGCTGGTGCTGGGGATGTTCATCACTTATTTGCTGGTCAAGCGCCTGTCACCGCGTTACGCGGTGCTCGCGGCATTGTTGATTGGTACAGCGTTGTCCGGGTTCATGGGGTTGCTGGATTTCAGCGGTTTCCACCTGGAAGTGGCCACGCCGGTCTGGACCACCCCGCACTTCTCCCTGGCCGCGACGATCAGCATCGGCATTCCGCTGTTCGTGGTGGCGATGACCTCGCAAAACATGCCCGGCATCGCCGTGCTGCGGGCCGACGGCTACACCGTGCCGGCCTCGCCGCTGATCACCACCACCGGTATTGCTTCATTGCTGCTGGCGCCGTTCGGCTCCCATGGCATCAACCTGGCAGCGATCAGCGCAGCCATCTGCACCGGTCCGCATGCCCATGAAGACCGCAACAAGCGCTACACCGCCGCTGTATGGTGCGGAATTTTCTACGGGATTGCCGGGGTATTCGGCGCGACGCTGGCGGCATTGTTTGCGGCGTTGCCCAAGGAATTGGTGCTATCGATTGCCGCGCTGGCGTTGTTCGGCTCGATCATCAATGGCTTGAGCATCGCCATGAGCGAAGTGAAGGAACGTGAAGCGGCGCTGATCACCTTCATGGTCACGGCGTCGGGGCTGACGCTGTTTTCCATTGGTTCGGCGTTTTGGGGGATTGTGGCGGGGGTTGTGACGTTGGTGATTTTGAATTGGCGCAGAAGCTGAAAGATCGCGGCCTCGTTTCACTCGACAGCTCCTACAGAGTTCGCATTCCCTTGTAGGAGCTGTCGAGTGAAACGAGGCTGCGATCCTTTGATCTTAAAAAAAACGGCGACCCCGAGGGTCGCCGTTTTTTCAACATCAAGCTACCGGATTGATCGGCTTTTCCGGGTACCAGACGTCCAGCAGCGGGCTGACTTCAACGCTGGTCAGCTCGGTGCGGCCTTTGAGCCAGGCTTCAACGGCAGCGCGCTGTTCAGCGCTGACCGAGCCACGCTTCTGCAGGCAAACCAGACCGTAGTCGTCGCCGCCAACATAGCCCAGACCATTGGCTTCCATGGCTTCTTTGAGGAACGCGTCGAGGAAAGCATCAATGGCTTCATCAGCCAAATCTTCTTTGAAATCCAGGTTCAGTTCGAAACCCAGCTCTTGAAATTCATCGACGCACAGTTTTTTGCGCAGACGCTGGGAACGGTTAGTCGCCATTGGAACAATCCTCTTAAGTAATAACGGGCGGCACTTTAGCAGTTTAAGCCGCCAATTGCCCGACTCTCTGGGCGTCGACGCCTACCGCCGGTAAAAAAATAGCGGATTAGAGGGCCACGGCACGGCACAAGCCGTGACACCTTGGGGCATAATGCCGACACTTTCATGACCACTGAGGGAATTCATCTTCATGCCCTCGTTTTTTTCCCCTCGGCTGTAGGGTTCTATTTCACATGATCAAATCGTTGCGTCCATTGCTGCTGGCCGGCCTGCTGCTCCCCCTGGCCCTCCCCGTTTACGCTGCACCGATCAATACCTCTTTATCTCCCAACGTTGAAAAAGCCCTCAAGGCCAGCAAGTTGCAGGACAACGCCCTGTCGCTGGTAATGATTCCGCTCACCGGTCCGGGCACGCCGACCATTTTCAACGCCGACGTATCGGTCAACCCGGCGTCGACCATGAAGCTGGTGACCACTTACGCGGCCTTGGAAATGCTGGGCCCGAACCACCAGTGGAAAACCGAGTTCTACACCGATGGCACCCTCAGCGGCGGCATCCTCAATGGCAACCTCTACCTCAAGGGTGGCGGTGATCCAAAGCTGAACATGGAAAAACTCTGGCTGTTGATGCGCGACCTGCGCGCCAATGGCGTCACCCAGGTCACCGGCGATCTGGTGCTGGACAAGAACTTCTTCGTGCAGCCGCAACTTCCCGAGTTCAATGACGACGGCAATGACGAGAACAAACCGTTCCTGGTCAAGCCCGATGCCCTGCTGGTCAACCTCAAGGCCCTGCGGTTCGTTGCTCGTAACGACTCGGGCAAGGTCCTGGTCTCGGTGGAGCCACCGATTGCCAGCATTCGCATCGACAATCAGGTCAAGGCCCTCAACTCCAAGCAGTGCACGGGCGGCGTACGCTACAACCCGGTGCCCCAGGCCGATGGCAGCGTGACCGTGACCGTTGGCGGCCAGTTGGGCGAAGGTTGCAGTTCACAGACGTACCTGTCGCTGCTTGATCACGCGACTTACACGGCCGGTGCCGTGCGTGCGATCTGGAAAGAACTGGGCGGCAGCATCCAGGGCAAGGACGTGCTGGCGCCAACGCCAAAAGACGCCAAGGTGCTGGCGCGGGCCTTCTCGCCAGACCTGGCGGAAATCATCCGCGACATCAACAAGTTCAGTAACAACACCATGGCCCAGCAGCTGTTCCTGAGCCTGGGGCAGAAATTCCGGACCGATGCCGACGGTGACGACGCCAAGGCTGCGCAACGCGTAGTGCGCCAGTGGCTGGCAAGGAAAGGCATCACCGCGCCGCACCTGGTGATGGAGAATGGCTCCGGTCTGTCGCGCTCCGAACGCGTCAGCGCCCGGGAAATGGCGTCGATGCTGCAAGCCGCATGGCAGAGCCCTTACGCCGCCGAGTACATCAGCTCGATGCCGATTGCCGGCACCGATGGCACCATGCGCAAACGCCTGAAGACCACCGCGATGCGCGGCGAAGCTCACGTCAAGACCGGCACCCTGAACACCGTGCGCGCCATCGCCGGCTTCAGCCGTGACGTCAACGGCAACACCTGGGCCGTCGTGGCGATCCTCAACGACAAGGCGCCGTTCGGTGCGTCGTCGGTGCTCGACCAAGTGCTGCTGGACCTGTACCGCCAGCCGAAATTGCCGCAGACCGCCTCCGTGTTGTAAGCCCCAAAAGTCAAAAGATCGCAGCCTTCGGCAGCCCTACAGGTTTACACATAGCCCTGTAGGAGCTGCCGAAGGCTGCGATCTTTTTAATTCGACTCGCCCTGCACCCGGTCCCTGCCCGCCTGTTTCGCCGCATACACCCCTGAATCCGCCCGCAGTAGCAGCGCATCGGCGCCCTCTCCGACCCGCCAGCTGGCAATCCCGAAACTCGCCGTGACGATCCCGACCTCATCAATCGGTGAACTGCGCAAGCCTTGCCACAGCTCCAGCGCCAGTACATACGCTTGTTCGCCGCTGATGTTCGGGCACAGCACCATGAACTCTTCGCCCCCCAACCGGCAAAACACGTCCGTACGGCGTAGCCGATGGCCGATCCGCTCGCAGACGATCTGCAACACCCGATCGCCCACCGCATGGCCATGCTGGTCATTGATGCGCTTGAAGTGGTCGATGTCGAGCATGATCACCGACAGATCGCCGCCGCCTCGCTCAACACGGGCCATTTCGGTGGTCAGGCGCTCCTGGAAATAGCGGCGGTTGTGGATGCCCGTGAGGGAGTCCGTGACCGACAGGGCGCGCAGTTCTTCTTCCACACGCTTCATGTCGGAAATGTCCGAGATATAGCCGTGCCAGAGTACGCCGCCGCCCGGCAGCTCCTCCGGCGTCGCCTCGCCGCGTACCCAGCGCAAACCACGTTGTGGCAGCTGCACGCGATACTCCTCGCGCCAAGGGCTGAGGGTGTCCGCCGAGTCGCGAATGGAGGCGCGCACACGGGTGGTGTCCTGGGGATGGATGCGCGTAAAGATCGCTTCGGCGTTGAGCAGCAAGACGTCCGGATCGAGTTCGTAGATTTCGCGAATACCGTCACTGGCGTAGATCACGCTGAAGCGGCCATCGAATTCCATCTTGAACTGATAAATCCCGCCGGGCACATGAGCACTGAGCTTCTTCAACAGCAAGTCTCGCGCGGCCAGCGCCTCGTGCACGCGTTTGCGTTCGGTGATATCGATGCACACAGCCAGATGCCCGACCCACAAGCCTTGCTCATCCAGTACCGGAGTCGCCAGCATGTTGACGATCAAATGGCTGCCGTCGCCCCGCACCAGCGTCCACTCCCGCGCCTCGTGCCCACCGCCCTCGCCACCCTCCACCAGCATGGCGTGACAGGTCGGCACCGGCTTGCCGAAACGCGCGCTCAGTTCTGCCGAGCGCGCCGTCAGTTCCCGGGGCAAGTGCAGGTTTTCCAGGGTCATGTGCCCCACCACCTCGGCGGCGGTGTAACCAAGCATCTGCTCGGCACCGGCATTGAAGGTGCTGATCACCCCCCGCAAGTCCGTGGCAATGATCGCTACCTGGGTCGCGGCGTTCAGCACGCCGCGTAGTTGGCCATGGGTGCCGCGCAGTTCCTGCTCGCGGGCGCGCAGCTCTTCAGTCCGTTGCTCAACCATTTTCAGCGCCCGCTGCCGCTGGCTCACCAGTACGTAGAGCAAGGCGCTGAGCAGCATGCTGAGCAAACCACCGAGCACCACCAGCGTGGTCACTGAAGAGTGGTTGGCCTTGAGAAACGCCTCGCTGGGCTGGATATCGACCTGGTAATCATGGTCGGCCAGGCGCAACAACTTGGTCGCCGACAATTCACTGACGGCCGCCGCATTGGGCGATTCATACAACACTTCGTGCTGATCATCGATAGACAGATCAAGGATCCGCACCGACAGATAGTCACGCGCCGCTTCCGGCAACCCGTCCGCCAGCAACTGGCGCATGCTGATCACCGCCATCACATAGCCGAACGGCTTGGCCGTCGCTGGACTTCCGCGCAGCAGAACCGGCGCCACCAGCAACACGCCCCGCGCGTAGGCCGGCTCGATACTGACCAGATGCATGGGTTGCGACACGGCCATCTGCCCGTGCTGGTCGGCGCGCTCCAATGTCGCTCGACGCAATGGTTGGGCGAGCAAGTCATAACCGAGCGGCGAACCGAGTTTGCTTTGCGTCTGGCTGTACAGCACCACCACGTACTCGTCCCGTTCGCCAGCCAGTTGCAATTGGCCGTCAGCGTTGAGTTCGCGAAAGGTAAAACTGCTCAGGCCCTCGTCACGAATACGGCGCTCTACCGCCGCGCGCTCGTCAAGGCTCACCCGTTCAGCAAACGAGTACGCCTGGGTGCGGTGCAATAGAGGTTGGGTGTAGCCATCGAATTCCACTCGGGAGACCGAGTCGGAATTGGCGAAGAACCGGCGCAGACCATCGAGGCGCTGCTCCTGATCTTCGAAACGTTCTTCGATACGGCTGTAACGCTCACTGGCCAGCAGTTGAAAGCGTTGCCGCAATTGATGTTGAAACAGGTTGAGCGTTGACCACGCCAGCAAACCCGTGAGAATCCCGCCGACGAGCAAAACCAGGAGCGCGACCAGCCAGGCCGAGACATCTTCGCTGATAAAACCCAGGATCTTTGGGCGCACGGCGTGCAACGACATAAACGCAACTCAAAACGCCAGGTGCGGGAAAGCCCTTTGGCCCTGAGTTGAGTTATAGCTATTAGCCACTAATTTGACCAGTCCTGAAAGAACCCGCAGAGCCTTTTAAAATCAAGGCTCTGTGGATCCAAGCAGACCAAGTGTCAGCGGGCCGTGATTTTCCAGGCGCGATGGATCTTGGTGTTCCGGGCAAAATCCGGATCGATGGTCTGGGCGGAAATCTCTTCGACCGCGTAACGCTCGCTGAGGTTGGGCTCCAGCTCGAACTTGCGGAAGTTGTTGGAGAAGTACAACACCCCGCCCGGGGCCAGGCGCGCCATGGCCAGGTCGATCAACTGCACCTGATCACGCTGCACGTCGAAGATGCCTTCCATGCGCTTGGAGTTGGAGAACGTCGGCGGATCGATGAAGATCAGGTCGTACTCGTCACGGCTGGCTTCGAGCCAGGCCATCACATCGCCCTGCTCCAGACGGTTCTTGTCGGAGAAACCGTTCAGCGACAAGTTGCGACGCGCCCAGTCGAGGTAGGTTTTCGACAGGTCAACGCTGGTGGTGCTGCGCGCGCCGCCCTTGGCCGCGTGCACGCTGGCGGTCGCGGTATAGCAGAACAGATTGAGGAAGCGCTTGCCGGCCGCCTCTTTCTGAATGCGCATGCGCATCGGACGGTGGTCAAGGAACAGGCCGGTGTCGAGGTAGTCGGTGAGGTTCACCAACAGCTTGATCCCGCCTTCATTGACCTCGACGAACTTGCCTTGTGCAGCCTGGCGCTCGTACTGCTTGGTGCCACTCTGACGCTCGCGGCGCTTGACCACCACGCGGCTCTTGTCGATGTTCAAGGCCTGCGGAATCGCCGCCAGCGCATCGAACATGCGCGCCGAGGCTTTTTCCGGATCGATGGATTTCGGCGCGGCGTATTCCTGGACGTGGACCCAATCGTGATACAGGTCGATGGCCATGGAGTATTCCGGCATGTCAGCGTCATACACGCGGTAGCAATCGATGCCTTCACGCTTGACCCACTTGCCCATAGCCTTGAGATTTTTTTGCAGGCGGTTGGCAAACATCTGCCCGCCTTCGCTCAGGCGCGGCTGCTCGATCACCGGGGCCGGGGCGGGAGCCGGTTTGATCGGGTTGCCGTTTTTGTTGTACTGGCGCTCTTGCGGCACGCTCGGCGCCTCATCGTAGGCCGCCTGCTCACGCTCGGCCTGACGTTGTTCCGGGGTGCGGCGCTCACCAGTGACGAACTGGTCCGGCAGCACTTTGATCAGCAGCAGCTTGCACGGCAAGGCGCCGTTCCAGAACGAATACTGCTTGTGGCTGCGAATGCCCATGCGCTTGCCCAGGTCCGGCGCGCCAGTGAACACCGCCGCTTCCCAGTTCAGGCAGGCCTGACGCAGACGCTCGCCGAGGTTCTGGTAGAGGTAGAGCAGGCTCGCCTCGTCGCCCAGACGCTCGCCGTACGGAGGGTTGCAGATGACCAGGCCTTTCTGGTTCTGGTCCGGACGCGGCTCGAACGTCGCGACTTCGCCCTGATAGATCTTGATCCACTCGCTCAGGCCGGCACGCTCGACGTTGTTGCGGCCCGGTTGAATCAGGCGTGGGTCGGCTTCGTATCCGCGAATCCACAGCGGTGGCTTGGCCAGACCGGCGGCAGCGCGCTCGGACGCTTCTTCATGCAATTTCTTCCACAACGCCGGTACGTGACCCAGCCAGGCAGTGAAGCCCCACTGCTCACGACGCAAGTTCGGCGCCATATCGGCGGCGATCATCGCTGCCTCAACGAGGAACGTACCCACACCGCACATCGGGTCGGCCAGCGCGCCGCCTTCGGCCGCAATGCGTGGCCAGCCGGAACGGATCAGGATCGCGGCCGCGAGGTTTTCCTTCAGCGGCGCCGCACCTTGCTGCAAGCGATAGCCGCGCTGGTGCAGGCTGTGGCCCGACAGGTCGAGGGAGAGAATCGCTTCGCCACGGTCCAGGCGCAGGTGAATGCGAAGGTCCGGATTGAGTTTGTCGATCGACGGACGGTCGCCTTGCGGGGTGCGCAGTTTGTCGACGATGGCGTCCTTGACCTTCAACGCGCCGAAATGGGTGTTGTCGATGCCGGAGCCGTGACCGCTGAATTCGACGGCCAGGGTGCCGTCATTGAGCATATGGTCTTGCCACTCGATGTCGAGCACGCCGTGATAGAGGTCCTCGGCGTCCTTCATCGGGAAACGCTTGAGCACCAGCAAGACCCGGTTGGCCAGACGCGACCACAGGCACAGGCGATAAGCGGTTTCCATGGTGGCCATGCCGCGCACGGCAGAGGTGTGCTCACGTGCTTCCTCAAGGCCAAGCCCGACGGCTTCCTCGATGAGCAGGCCTTCAAGGCCTTTTGGGCAAGTGAGGAAGAGTTCGAAACGATCGGACATGAGAATTCAAGAGCCTTTGGCTGAGTGGACCGACAACGCATTGCCGGCCCGGTTTTCAATCAGGCGCTTTTCTCGAAGAGCGCCCGCGTGGCACGAAGGTGTGCCGTTCCACCCCTGCTGCCCGGGTTAAATGAGCTTAGATGCAAGGACAGATAAAAAAGTTGATGCAACAAAATGACATAAGTCGACCCTTCGTCGAATAGTCCTTCCCGGCAACGGGAGGCATTCTCACCAAAGAATTAACCTGATCATCCTGTGCAGGGCCGATCATACCGGGGTTTGCCTAAAAAATACGCAGCGAACATCCAGTTACTTATGGCCTTAGCACATGAACAGTTACGTCCTTATGACAAAACGATCATTCCCTCGATGTGACGCATTGGTTAGAACTCAACTCAGGTTGGCGCCGCAATGACGCCAACACCTTGGCTCGTCACGCCGGCAACGAGCCCCCAACGGCAGAGTTTTTCTGCCTGACCTCAATAGAGGTCGACGCGATACATACAGTCAACAAGTGAGGGCAATACCCTATGAGAAGACTTAAGCGTGATCCGTTGGAAAGAGCATTTTTGCGCGGATATCAATATGGCGTTGGTGGCAAATCCCGTGAGCTTTGCCCATTTACTCTACCGTCGGTACGTCAAGCCTGGATTAACGGCTGGCGAGAAGGACGCGGCGACAACTGGGACGGTATGACCGGCACTGCGGGAATCCACAGACTCAACGAACTTCACGCCGTCGGCTAACACAGGGCACAACACTCCGACACGACAATCTGATTTTGTACTGAATTAACCACGCACGTCCCATCCGGACGGCGGGCTACGGCCCAGGGGCTCCTTTAAAGGGGCCCTTTTTTATGCCTGTAAAAAAACCGTTCCCCTGTAGGAGCTGCCGAAGGCTGCGATCTTTTGATTTTGCTTTTTAAAAGACAAGATCAAAAGATCGCAGCCTTCGGCAACTCCTACGAAGGATCAGCGTAGCGCTGCGATGGCGTCGACAGACTCGCGAATCAACGCCGGGCCTTTATAGATAAAGCCGGAGTAGATCTGCACCAGGCTCGCGCCCGCCGTGATCTTCTCTGCCGCATGTTTGCCTTCGGTAATGCCACCGGCCGCAATGATCGGCAAACGACCGGCCAACTCCGCCGCCAGCACCTTAACGGTATTCGTGCTCTTGTCGCGAACCGGTGCGCCGGACAGACCGCCCGCCTCGTCACCATGCTCCATGCCTTCGACGCCGACGCGGCTCAGGGTGGTGTTGGTGGCGATGACCGCGTCCATTCCGGTTTCGATCAACGCTTGCGCAACCTGCGCGGTTTCTTCGTCGGTCATGTCCGGGGCGATCTTGATGGCCAACGGCACGTGCTTGCCGTGACGCAGCGCCAGTTCCGCACGGCGAGTCGCCAGGTCGGCCAGCAGTTGCTTGAGCGAGTCGCCAAACTGCAGGCTGCGCAGGCCTGGCGTGTTCGGCGAGCTGACATTGACCGTCACATAGCTGGCGTGGGCGTAAACCTTGTCCAGGCAAATCAGGTAATCGTCGACCGCACGCTCAACCGGCGTATCAAAGTTCTTGCCGATATTGATTCCCAGCACGCCCTTGTACTTGGCCGCTGCGACGCGGGCCAGCAGGTGATCAACGCCGAGGTTGTTAAAGCCCATGCGATTGATGATCGCCTCGGCTTCCGGCAGACGGAACAAGCGTGGTTTTGGGTTGCCCGGCTGCGGGCGCGGGGTAACGGTGCCGATTTCGACAAAACCGAAACCCAGCTGTGCAAAGCCGTCGATGGCCGCGCCGTTCTTGTCCAGACCCGCTGCCAAACCCACCGGATTGGGGAAGTCCAACCCCATGACGGTCACCGGCTTCTTGGCCGGGGCCTTGCACAGCAAGCCGTTGAGCCCCAGACGCCCGCCCGCGCCGATCAGGTCCAGGGACAGATCGTGGGAAGTTTCCGGGGAAAGTTTGAACAACAGCTGACGGGCCAGGGTGTACATGGGCGGGTTTGACTCGATTGGCGGCAAATTGAGGCGGCGATTATAGCCGGGGTTGATGTTGACAGGCGATCTCTTTGCCGTGATCAAGGCCCGGCAGTCTCCTGTACCGCGTAGTGGTTGTCGGTACGTTTGGTAATGCCGAACACCAGCGGAAAGTAAATGATCATTGCCATCAGCGCGAGACAGCCGTTCAGGATATGCCCCTCATAACCGGCATCGACCTCGCTATCACTGAGCAACGTCGCTACCGCCCCCACCACCAATGAGATGGCATGACCCGCCGAGAGGCGGAGCGCCCCAATGTTGAAAAGCGCATCCGCCAACTGCGTTCGGGTCGGTTGCTGAACGCCGGCACGTACCTGCAGAACGATTTGCTGCAATGATTGCGGGTCGGAAAAAACCGAGTCCAACCCCGGATTCGGAGACAGCACCTGCCAACTTTTGCAAAGAATCGAGACGACGTCGTCCAAGGCCATGGCAAACCCGTTTATCGCCCCCTGGATCGCATCGGCACCCAGGTTGTAACCAAGTCCAGCCGCAGCCCTGGCCGGGCCGCTGAGCGGTGCGAGCTGACCCAGCTCTGCCAGTAAAAACTGGGCCGCACCATAGGCCGCAGTCGTGGCTCCCGCGGCCTTGGGATTTGTGGGCCCCGCATTGTCCTGCAAAGGAATGACAACATTGGCCAATCCTCTGGCCAGTGTATAAACAGAGCCGCCAATCACCGTCGGCAGCAAAGTACTGGCGGCTCCCGTGATATGCGCGGCAATCAGCGCGCCCATCGTTATGCTGGCCATGCACACGCGCCCCAGACGCGACGCTGGACTGGCGGTCCCGTCGCGCTCATTTCGAATCGCACCCAACAAAGTCAGCGCCGGTCCGATCATGGTCAGCGCGACCACCGCCCATGCTCGAGACGCCTCAGGCGAATCGCCTTCGCGCAATGCTTGTTCGACGTGATAGCTGACCACCTGCCGCAGCACAGTGGTCAGCGCGACAATCAATCCCGTACGCCCGGCGGCATTGAGCAAATTGAGCCCAGGCCCTTTGGCGGCTTCGAGCCATTCCATGCCTGCCTGGAGCACGGTTTGCATTCGGCTTTCACGGGTTCGCGTGTCATCTGCCGCATCTAACACCTTTACCCGATCAAACAACTCTTGATTGATCCGCTCCCTGGGTAAACACCGTTGATCAACGAATGCGTTGACCCGTCCCACTGCATCCTGGTCTATCTCGCCAAGCTGGCGATAACTCTCTTCAAAATGAGTCGTCATCGCACGACTCATGTGCTGCATTCCCACAGCGTTTTGTCGCGCCGTCCCCAATTTGGCTACTTGAAACCGGGATGATGAACCCAGCAGTGAAGGGTCCTGCAACTCCACTGTGCAGCGCGCCGGCGACGCACTGACTGCACAGAGGCTATCGGGTAATGCGATGACGCGTGTTGTCAATCCGGCAATCGATTGAACCATCATGACTTTCCTTTTTCATTGATGACGTTGCCACGAGTGTTGTCATCTCTCACCACTCAATCTTTTCCCACGCGTCATCCCCCATCGGCTCAAACACTTCACGCATGAAACCTTTGACGAAGACATCCATGCTGAATGCCAGGCTGTTGGCTGCACGCATTTCCTTGAACAGCTGCGAGTCTTCCAGCTTCTCCTCTTTCAGACGAACCAACACCTGAAGGGTGACGGCCATCAGTGCCCGGGCCGTCGGGTAGGCGGCAGAGGTGCCGTCTGCGCTGCGCAGCGAGCGGAGAAAATCGTAGATCGCCTTTTCGCCCTGGCCCTCCATGGTTAACAGCTGTTGATACAAGCGCTCGAATTCAGGGTCCGGGCGCCTGTTTTCGGACGCACTCTGATCGACAGCAAGGAGACGTGACTCAAGCGTCTCAACCTCGGCGCCCTGCTGCTTGAGCGCGCTGAGCCCCATCAAACTATCAACCCTCATGGCTCACCTCGGGACGGGCAGCTGGCGTGAAACCGGCATTGCGCTCGGTGAACGAGGAACACAGCGCCGTGAGCGCCTGAATTGCACTCTGGTCCAAAGCACGAACCGACTCCGGCAGATTCTCGACGCATGCCAGCAACCGTGGTTCCAATCGTCGGCGGCTCGTTTCAGTATCGAATTCGAGCAGTTGGTCAGCCAGGCGTACCACATAACGTTCCTGCGGGTGATAGTCGACGATCACTTCGCCAGGCCACAGTCTTTTCAGTCGCTCGCGCAGTTCATCGCTCCGGGATTGGCAATGCAGTGGAAGCAGCACATGCAGCACGGCAACCGAATCGACCGACTGCGTGGCCAGCCAGCGCTCGAGCATTTCGTCCAGCCATTCGGGCCGACTCAGTGCTTCTGCGAGCAATCCGCGAGCGGCTTGTGCGAGTTCTTGACGCAGTTTCTGCCCCAATGCCTGCGACTCCAGCAACCCCTCAGCCAGATGTTCGCTCGCGCGCAAAATGCCCTCGGCATAGCCTCGCTGAAAAGCCTCGGCATGCACCGCTTCGGCATCGTGCCGGGCCTGGTCGACGCAATCACGCGCCCAACGCTGAGCCTGACGCTGCAAAGTACGGCGTTGACGGGTGGCGGAAATGTCCTCGCGGGACAAATGCACAGAGTGGGAATCGGGGAGTTCAGTCAGGGTTCGGATAGCGTCGAGCATGTTGCACCGCCAAGAAGAAAAGAGCTGGATCGGGTTCTGTGATCGGCCATTGCCTGTGCAAGCGAACAACCGGTTCGGAAAATTGCAGGATCAAACGCTCGAGCAACAGGGGCGGCACCTGCTCGCACCAGCTCCACAATGCATTGAGGCCAGCGGCTTCGACCTGTTCCAAGGAAACGGGCAAGCACTCGATTGGCAGGTCGCCTCGAGGCCCCAAGCGATAACCGGCGAACTGGCGCAACGACAGTGGCAACCGCAGCAGCGCAGCGCCTTGCGCCAGATCCGGCATCAGCCGGTAAGCACCCATCAGCCTCGCGATGTAAGGCAAATGTCGCCAATGAAGCACCCATTGCTTCGCCACGGCGGTCAGCGGCGTTGCTGGAGGAGCCCCTGTTTCAAGCCCTTCAAGCAATACGCCGTTAAGCAGGTCTCGCGCCTCAGGCCCGTCGAATCCCGCCGGTAAAGTCAGGCGTTGCGGGTGCAGATAAAAGAGTGGTTCGACGAGAATCCGCCGCAAACATTCAGCGTGCGACATCACGCGGCCCTTTGTTGGACTGGTGATAGATCCAGGCTGCGCCAGTGGCCAACAGCAACCCGCTCGCAGCGGCCAACAACCACAGCCACTGCGAATGCCCTTGCCTGGCGATCGCGGACGGCGCGACATGCTGGGTGGGCGAACGCTTGGACAGCACCACCGAGATGTTCTCGTACTCGACCGCCGCAAAACTGTTCTTGAGAAAACGCTTGATGTCGGTGATCAGCAACTGCGGTTCGACGTCGCGCTCATGGATCGCCACCGCTGAGAGGTGAATGGGCGGTGACTTGCGCCCGCCTTCGCCGGCATCCACGTCGTAACTGACATGCACCCGCGCTGAAACCACACCTTCGAGCACACCCAGCGACTGTTCCATTCTCTGTTCCAGCGCCGAATAAAGCCGAGCCTTTTCAGCGCGGGGCGAGGCCACCAGCGAGTCGGCAGGAAACATCTCTGCCACTTGCAAGCGTGGCCGAGAAGGCAATGAGTAGAGGTTGAGCAAGTCGACAGCAGCGGAAAAATCGAGCTGATCGATTTTCACTGCATAACCGGTCTTGCCGGTGTCCACTTTTACCGCCGCGATGTTGTTGCGTTGCAGAACCGAAAGCACTTCATTGGCCTGCAACTGGTCCAGCCCTTCGAGCAGATTCGGTTGCCGGCAACCGATCAACGCCAGACACACCAATATGAGTAACGCGCCTGCCTTCATGACGCACGCAACAGAGTTTCAGCCGTACCAACCGCTTTGCGAACCAGCACGTTAAGCAAGTTGATATCGACGTTGTACTGCCCCACCTGTTCCTGCAACTGAGTCAGCAATTCAGGACTGGTGATATCCGGGCGCTGCATCAACTGATTGATCGCCGAGACTTCCTGTTCGCTGTTGACCGCAGACCCGGCGAACGCTTCGATCAATCGAGACTCCAGGGAGACCACCGGGCCTTCCTGCGGACCACGCAATTCAGTGAATGCTGTCCGGTCAACGAAGGCCTGGGAAATGTTTTGAATAGACATGCGATGCACTCAAGAAAGGCCATCGACACGTACCCGATGGCCGGTGAAAAGAAAGAATCAGCGAGCCGCCTGGATAATCGCCATGTCGATGTCCTTGAAACCCTTGATCGTATTGGTCTGGGCGTTACGGAATACCGTGTACGAAGAGAAGGCTGCCTGGTAGGCCGCCAGCTTCGCGGGGTCGGAAGCATCGTCCTCGAGTTCGTCCAGGGCCTTGTCCAGGGCTATCTTGAGATTTTCTGCACCGAGTTCGAACGCTGCGGCCTGACGCCCGAGAAAGTCGTCGGAAAAGTCGATCGGAATACCAATACCAGACATGAATCACCTATTAGTGTTGTGTTGGAAAATGCCAGGATGACGACGTCATCTTGATGTAGCCCTGGGGGCCGGTTTGAAACGACTTGTGCTTGAGCGATTCGTCTTTGAGCTCGACCGAGAAACTCACGTAGCGATCGCCCCACTGCCGATAAAAGCTGTCGACGTAATGACGAGCGGCGGCCAGTTCGGAATCCTGCAAATTGCCTGTCACGGCAAATGTGACACTGCCCTCGTGCTCAGCGCGGCTGAAGCTCAGCGAAAGACGTTGCAAGCCTTCCTGCGCCAGATCGGCGAGCAAGTTGTCATCCTGCATTTGCACTGAAATATCCCGGGCATAGGGCGCGGCCGCGAGCAATGCCTTGATCAGTTTTGCCTGCTTGTCAGGCGTGAGCAGATTGCGCTGGGCGCTGAGCAGCAGTCGAGGTTGTGACGGGTCCTTGAGATCAAGGGAATGCCAGGCCAATTGCGGATCATGGTCGACCAGCAACTGTTCCAGTCGACGCCGCTCCTGATCCATCACCAACACTTTGCCGCTCAGAGTGTGGTGGCGCACCAGCACCTGCCGACTCCAACCGGCATCGCGTTCGGAAGCGACGAACACATAAATCGAATCGTCACGGCCGCTCAATACTTTGGCCTCCGCACTGGCTCCGGTGATCAACGCGCGGATGTCGGTTTCAGGTGCCGGGTCGGGTATCGACAACAGGCTGGTTGAGGCGACCAGCGCAGCCAGCGCCACTCCACCGGCGACCCATGGCGTCAACGGTGTACGCCAACACTTAACGACATTCACATCGGATGATGCACGGGCTGGCTGCCCAAGCAATTCAGGTGCCCAGGATTGGTCTTCAGGGCGCAGGGCAATGTGCAAGCCGCCAACCTGAATCCTTTGCTGGAAAGCGCAGTGACGTACTTGCGCAGACTCATCAAGCAGCCGCACCGGCAAGCCATCCGACGTGACCTGGTCGGCCAACACCTCAAAATTGCAGCCACCCTCTTCCAGCGGAATAAAGATGGTATCGCCAGGCACGCTGGCAGTCAGTGCCCCCTGCCCCAACAGATCCACGGCGCCTACCACGAACAAGGTCGTGGTTTCGCCGAGGGGAAACTCGCAGCCTTGCAACGGACCATTGAGTATCCGTAGAACGCAGGGCTGTTGGGCGGGGGCCGTGAGGACTGTCACCGTTCAAGCTCCAGAGCTATAAAATGAACGGGCATGGTAGAAAACCCCACCGCTGGATTCCTGATCAAATTCTGCCGATTGTTCCCGGCAGGAGATCAGAATCCACAGCCAGCCTGGCATGACACCGTCATGGTCGAGCCTGGGTAAACACCTCATAGCGCTGCCAGACCTTGCGCGCATAACGAAGACGCGCGGCTTGCCGATGCGGAGAGTTGCCAGCGTTGTAGGCGCCCACTGCCGTCCAGTTGTAGCCGTAACGGGCGATAAAATCGGCCAGCACCGATGCACCCACCTCAACCGACAGGCAAGGTTCCTCCAGCAAGCGCTGCTCGGTAATGCCCTGCGCACTTAAGCGTGGAAGATGATGGCTGTTGATTTGCATCAACCCGATGTCGCGCGTGCCGTCCTTGTTGTAGTTCATGGCATTCGCCGATTGGCCCGACTCAACATCGGCAATCGCTCGCAGCAGCATTGGTTCAATGGCATGTTTCTCACCCGCCGAATGCCAGCAATACGCATGAACGGTTCCGGAGCCAAGGCACATCAGCATAAGGATCGGCTGGAATGCACGCCGACTCATGCCAGACACCGCAAACTATCGGGCGTAGACGCCTTTTCGCTGGTTTGCAAAGTTTGTCGGCCCATGAGCACGACATCCGCGTGGTTGCTTGCCAGTGCAATACGGTCCTTGAAAATCGTCGCTCGCACGCAGTCGGGGTCATATCGAAGACACTTTTCGAGACTTTGCGCCGCCTGCTCGTTGCGCCGCCAGAACCAATGATGCCAAGCGTGGAAGAAGTGAACATCAGCCTGTTCGACGTGCAGCAAGCAGCGCCGAAACAGCACCTTGGCAGCCTCTTCGCAACCACGAAGACTGGTCAGCAAGGCAAGCCGCACAAGCGCCTGATGGTTGGCGGGGTCCAGCGACAAGGCTCGGGAAACCATGCCGTACGCCTCATCAACAGCGCGATCCAGCGCGCACAGACCAAGCATGGCTTTCCCCAGCCAGACATCCGCCAAACCGCACCAAGCCGCTGTGTAGTTTTCAGCCAACTGCAAACAGTGGCGAAACTGTATCAAGGCATCGCGCAGACTCTGTGCAGTGTGCTGCTGCACGCTGCACAAACCGCGCAGATAGGCCACGGCGGCCGGGTATGAATCACAGGTATTCCTGACAGGACGCAAGCCGGGAGTGTACTGCGCCACCAGGCACGTCAATGCGCCAAGGCCCTCGCCCAAATCACCTGCGTCCAGCGTCTGTCCATGAAGCAAAGAATGATCGCGGATCAGTTCAATCGACCATTGCTGACGCTCACCCGATCCGGTAAAGCGCCCGCTCAGGCAGTAATCGATAGACAATTGCCCAACCAGCGCCCCCACATCGAGCGGTTGGCCGTAAGCCGCCATCAATCCCGAGGGCATGACGTGCAGCGCCTCGCCGAACGCCATAGTCAAATGACGGATCATTGCATCCTGCAAATCCAGAGCCGCGGCCTCGTCCAGATTACGAAAAGGCAAAACAGCCAACGTCGGTGCCGCAATCCTCGTCTGGCCAGGCGTCTCGAGCTCGACAACCGCACAGGTGAACCTATAACCCTGGCCATACACCGTCGCAATGAAATCCTTGTTCTCCTTGAGTAGCTTACGCAACGCATAAATGCAGCGGGTCAAAGACTCTTCAGCCGCATCGGCTTCGGGCCAGACTTTGTCCAGCAAGTGATCCTTGGTGATCACCGTGCCCGCCGAACCGAGCAGCAAACGTAAAACACTTAATTCTTTTGGAGGGACATGGACTCCTTGTCCATCTCGCATCAGCGTTCCATCGCTTTGCAGTTGCCAGTGGTCAAAAACATATGACTGGACCGGCAATGGGTCAGTGGCACTGTCCATACTTTGAGACTTCTCTATAGAAAGGTACTGAAACGCAATCGAGCCTGAGAGGGGCCAGGCTCGAAATGAAAAGCACCGTGACTATAGGAAGTTGAGTGGGAGCTATCCGTAAGGCAGAGACTGATATAGCTAAACGAAAACACGACTTAGCTTGTAGGAAATTTCACCAGCTAATATTGGTATTCTTAATTTTGCGGCCCCATCGATTTTGTGATTTTAACCAGTTCATAAATATCACCCACAGTTCTCCACCGTTCCACCCCTCCGTCTGGCAGATCAATGCCAAACTTTTCATTTAACGCCATAACGATTTCGATCATGCCCACGGAATCGACATACAAGTCTTCCACTAATCGCGAATCGGACTCTATCGTTCCCCGAGCGACTGAAAAATAATCTGACAAGACTTTTATGACTTCACGCTCGAGCCCAAATTCAACCATTGGACATTCCCCCCTGACAAACATTTAACACCACCTGTCGCAGCTGCCGATGGCTGCATTCGGCAGCTGCTACACAAATGTGCGCCGGCAAAGCCTCCGGCTTAAATAAACCGGAGCAATGCCTTCCCCAATAAAAATTTGTTTCCCTCTGACGCAAGATGCTTTTGCATCAAAAATTCAACATCGCCTTCAACATATCTGCGAATTGGTTCAAATGTGAAGACAAGGTTTTATTGAAGTTATCGTGATAAGAGTTAGCGTTCGAATACTTCTGCGTGAAGGATTGCAATGTATTCTTCATACGTTCTTCCTGAGCGTTGAAGCCAGTTTGCCAGGCCTGGAATCTTGCCGTATCCCACTGCGTTACCGTACCCGTTGCCACGCTGTGCCTCATGGTTTTCAACGGGGCCAAGTCCATAACAACGCAATAAGTCCCGTCTTGGTTTTGCTTGAGGCAATCGGCAGGCAAACCCAGCGCTTCGCGCCACTTCTCCGCCTCTTCCCGGGTCGCCCCTCCTTTGCCTGGTTCAGGGAACAGCACGGATGCAGGGTTGGGGTGGGTGTACTTTGCAATCAAGTTATCGAGCGCGGCCCGCAATGCGCCCAGATTGATCTCAACTTTCTTGCCGTCGTCGACGCCCACGATCCAGTCTTTCAACTTCGCCGTAATTTCCGCATTGAAGTCGGAGAAGAAGTCCGAATAGGCCGAGATGATGTGTTCATAACCGGCCAGGTAACCGTTTTTGATCAAATCGATGAGTTCGAGCAGCTTGTCGAAAAACTCGCTTGAAGAATTCGCTCCCGCTCCGAACTCGTCAGTCATTTCGTCCGGCACCGGCATTCGCCTCAGGCCATCGAAAATACGAACTTGCTCATTGTAGAGTTGCTGACGTTGTTCCATCGGCAGTGTTTCACCGCAATGGGTAAACACTTTTCCACACTGTCGCAATTGCTGTGCCCACATTTCCCATCGAACGCGTTTAGCCTGGATTTGCTCTACAAATTCGGCTGAACCGCCTTCAGGGCCCTTGGTAATTGCCGCTGGGCACTTGAGCATATTGTCATGATTGCGATTCAGGTTTTTTACCGCACGTTCAAGCAACAGTGCGATGGAAAATGCAGCGTGCATTTCGGTGGGTATTTCGGGGGTCAGCGGCACTTCGGCAACCCGGTTGTAATCCGCTGGTGGTCTACTTCCTGGTGGGGTGAAATCCGAAATTCTCATATTGGTTTCCTCACTCAGACCCGGCCAATGACATCAATGCGCGACTGGAGTATCTGCATCACCATGTCCATGAGTTTTTGCAGCAATGCGCCGTCTGCCGAGTCTTTCTGACCGACCTCATCGCTCAGGCTCTTCTGAGTGTTTTGTGCGCTTTGCTGTAGTACCTCTTGTTCTCGCGCAGCAAACTCGGAGATGCGCACCATGCTGGACACGACTTGACTCAAGCTCATCGACATCGTGCTGAGCGCACGGCCGATTTCCAACTTCTTCTCAATGCCCTTATTGCCCATCTGGCTCAGCCAGTCGGAGGTTTGTCCGACTTTCTGTGCCTTGAGGATTTCACCGTCAAACCAGGCTTGCTCTTGAGAAGTCAGAGTCGACCCTTTGGGCTTGAAGTCGACTGTCTTCGTCCGGCCAAACTCATCGAAGGTTTTTATTTTATAGGTCGCTTGGCTGTCCCAGTCATCGCGACTGCGCTGCTGCCTGAGGTCGCGCTCAATGTTGCCGGCGTCCAGGCTGTTCTGTTTATGCAGATTGATATCCGCATGTTTGAGTCCCTGACCCTGAAAGGTTTTGAACATGGCAAAACCGGAGATTGCTCCAGACACCACGGCGGCAGTGATGGCGCTGTTGAGCGCGGCCTTGCCGGACTCTACGATGGCGGCACCCTGGGCCTTGGCAGCATCAGCGGCCATGACACTGAAGTGCCCGCGCAGTTGCGCGTTGGCGACTCGGGCGATGTTCAGCGCGATGATTGCGGCGACCAAGACATTGGCGTGTTTTTCCCAGGCACCGGGATCAAATACCAGATCGTTGCGCACTTCATCACTGAGCATCGTCGACGTCGCGATGAGGTCCTGCCAGTCCGAATCGCCGGGTTGATAGGCGCTGACGGCTCTTTCGAGCTCCGCAGCCGTAGGTGCCGAAAAGTGGCCACGCTGAAGAATTTGTTTGTCGGTGATCTGCTGGTGAAACGCCGAACCTGAAAGAGTCTTGCCTTTGAATTCTTTTGAGCGTTGTTCCTGAGCGATCAACTTGTCAGAGCCTGAGTTGTTGACCGGATCGTAAGGCAGTACAGGCCTGGCCATGTTGAGAATAGTGGTCATGATTCTTTACCTTTAATCAGTGAGTTCAAACGTGCCGGGCTATTTGCAGACTGACGGAATGACTGCGTTGCATGTCGGCAAAGACCTGTTCGATTTGTCGGGTGCGCACCTGCATTGACTGGCCGTAGTCCTCAACCAATCGAGAGAGGTAGGACGTGATCTCTTCGCTGATTGCCATGCGCACGCGCACGTCAGCCAGATGCTCGGCTGCCTGGGCTTGATGCACGCCGCTGCGGATCTGCAAGCCACCCTGCACCGCCACATTGCCGAATTCGGTCACCGCCTGAGCCGTTTGCAGATTGGCCGCATAACGAGCCAACGACACGGCATCGGCGCCATTGGTGATGAAACTGCGCAATTGAGTCAGCATCTGTGTCAGTGAATGGCTGACCGAGGAAGCCACCTGCTTGAACGCCTGCATCGCGGCGGGCGCGGCATTGGCAATCATTGAGGAAAGTTTCGAAGCGATCGCGCCGACCATTGGCCCAACCACTTGAGCCCCGACCACCGCCACCAATGCAATGGCCGCCAACGTGGCCGCAATCCCCTGGATCATGCCGGCGATTTGCGCGATGTCTTTGGCGGTCTCCGGATCGACGCCAAACGCCACCAGCAATTTTGTGTAAATCTCGGTGAAGAGCTTGATGGCTTCCTGCATGACCGTGGTCAGCGGCTTCATGGCTTCGGCCATGAACGACACGCCGGTCGCTTGCTGGACCACTGCGTCGGAAATCATCACTGCCGCGCCAATGACCCCCACCGCGATCAGCACCGGGTTGGCCGTCAATACACCGGCAGCGATGGTCGCAACGGTCAATATCGCGCCGACGATCTTGCCAATGCAGCCCATGGTCTTCTGGAGCGCCTCGGCCTTGCGGACTTCTTCGAGGTACTTTTCCGACTCCAGCTTCATGTGTTCCTGAAGCCTGGCTTGCAGCTCCTGGAACAACTCCTGATTGAGCTCTTCCTTGGTCTGAGCCGACTCACCCAATAACTCGATGATCTTCAAACGGTTCAACAGTGCCAGTGCGCTGCTGCTCAGCGCTTTTTCGTTGGACTCCTTCACCGACGGCCCAGCGAGTCCCGCTTCCTGAACCTTCACGGTTACGGCAGCCAGCGTTCTGGCGCAGGCATTGGCGACCTCGATCAACTTCAAGTGGGCATCGGCTGCTTTTTGCAGCGTCTGGGTATGACCTGCCAGCTCACCTTTAAGCTTGTCGCGCAGCGCCAGTTCCTCGGCGTACTCCGGTGATTCAGGATCCAGCCCCGCCAACCGTGCTTCGCTTGCATCCAGCAAACCTTGGGCACGCAGAACCCGTTCCTGCAATTGATCGAGGTGCTCCTGACTGCTTCCGACCTGGCCCTCGGCAGCCTCTAGCGCCTCGACGGCGGCGGCGTATTCAGCGGCCAGTTTTTCATGCCCCTGCTGCTTGGCGCCGGCCATGCTTTGCAGCATCGCCAAGCGGTTTTTCAGCTTGTTGACGTCGACTTCGCCAATCAACTCGCTGATCATCGCCATCAACAATGTGAACAGGTCACCGTTGGTTTCCTGTTTGTTGCCATCGGCGCGCGGTGGTGGCGCTTGCAGAACAGGCCTTCCCGTTCCAGCGCTGGATTGCCCCTGCGGACTTTCATAGTTCACGGACATCAACCGCGCCAGCGCCTCTTGGCCGGCCTTTTGATAATCCACCGTCCGGGCAGCCTGGCTGGCAGCCTTGCCATACTTTTCGAACGCTTCAGTACGGCTCATCGTCCCCTGAAACGCAGGGTTAAAGGTACTTCTGATTTCACTCATGTTCAGTCCTCCGAACAGTCCTGTTCTATGTGGCCCAAGGTGTCGAGATAAACCCGGGCCTGTTCTCGCAAATCGTCTTGCGTGGCTTGATCAAGCACGTACTCGAAGCACAACCGGGCCTTGCCGACCTTGCCCAGCGCCAGGTGGCACTGGCCGGTGTACAACATGGGCCGGTAGTCGTTGTTGCCCTGGGCGAAGGCGATCGCATACAGGTCGATCGCTTTCTGGTGGTTCTGCTTGAGCTGGTGTACGGCGGCCAACCCCATCCAGTAATGGCTGTTGTTGAAGTCGTAGATGCACAGGAAGTGGAAGAATTTTTCCGCATCGTCCAGCCGCCCCTGCTCGTAAAACTGGAACGCGAAGGCATAGAGACTGCTCATGTGCTCGTCACTGATGCCTTGCACGTCTTTCAATACCGCACCACCCAGCACCGCATCCACGACGTCGAGGGCCACTTGCTCAGCTTGTTGTTTGTCGCGACTCATCAGCCACACTCCTGAAAAACGTCAGCGTTGCTGACGAATGCATTGAGCCAAAGCGCTGGCATGCACGCTGCCAAATTGCGCTCATGCCAACGTTCGGAGAAAAGGGAAAAATGAGAAATCAGGCGTGTTCGACTTGCTCAAGCCAGATCAGCAGGCGCAAGACTTCTTCGACTTCCTGCACCTGCAGGAAGCTGTAGCGCTGGTGGGTCTTGAAGATTCGTCGGGCCAGGGCCACGTCGTTGATCACCGGCACACCGACCTCTTTGGCATAGGCTCGAACCGCCAGGGCGCGCTGGTTGGTTTCCATCAGCGAGATGAACGGCAACACGGTGATTTCCGGACGGAAGTACACGCCGATGGCAATGTGGGTCGGGTTGGCGATGATCATCCGTGAACTGCGTACGTCGGACTTGACCTGCTCGGACAGCAATTCCCGGTGCAGATCGCGTCGGCGTCCCTTGATCTCCGGATTGCCATCCTGCTCCTTGTGTTCGCGCTTGACCGAGTCCTTGTCCATCATTTGGTCTTTCATGAACAGCCAGTACTCGCTCAGCGCATCCAGCAAGACGATCAGCAACACGCACCCCAGGAACGCCAGCACCAGCACCAGCAGCAAGTGGCCCCAAATCGCGAACAAGTCAGGGGCCTGGGCGAACAGTTGGGCAAACAGCAGTTGCCGTTGCGTGATCCAGACAATCCACAGCGCCAAGGCAAAACTACCCAGGTACAGCAGCGCTTTGACGGTGTCCTTGACCGTGCGCATGCTGAACAGTTTTTTGAACCCATTAATCGGGTTCAGTGCACCAAGGTTGAGCTTCAAGGCCTCGCTGGCCAGGGCGAAACCGCTTTGCAATAACGCGGGCAATGCGCTGGTCAAGACGCACACCAAAAGCAACGGCAGCAATGCCTTGAGCCCGACCACCACCAGCATCGCCGAGTAGGCTTGCAGGTCGGCATCAAAGCCGCTGGCGATGATGCGCCGATAGACTTCCATGACCTCCAACAATGAACTGTTGAACACCATGTAGGTGATGCCGCAGAGGGTCAGGCAGGTGACCACCAGATCCTTGGCCTTGAACGTCTGCCCCTTGCGTGACGCATCACGCAGTCGCTTGGCGGTGGGTTTCTCAGTCTTCGAGGCGCTGGACGACATCGGTGACCTCCCCTTCGCGGCCCAGATAATGCTCCAGTCCCTGGGACTTCGTGCCCATACGCAGGACTTCATCCGGCAGGTGCACGCCGAAATACAACATCAACACCACCAGTGCCACCAGGCTCTTGACCGTCAGCGACACCGAGAACGCGTTCATTTGCGGCGCGTACCGCGAAAGCAAGCCAAGCAGTGCCTCGCTGACCAACAAAGTGGCTACCACCGGCGCGCTGATCACCAGCGTCTTGCTTACCAGCGCATCGAGCAGGCTGAGGATTGAGGGCAGGTGCATCTCGCAACCCGTGGCCGGCGTGCAGAGACGGTAACTGTGACCAACGGTTTCGAGCATCAACAACATGCCGCCACCTTCGAGATAAACCACCGCAGCGAACAACTGGAGAAAATTCGCCAGCTCCGAAGTATCGACGCCGTTGGCCGGGTCCACCGTACTACTGAGCATCGCGCCGCGCTGGTTGTCGATCAGGTTGCCCATGGCGTGCAGCACCCAGAACGGCCAGCACAGCAAGATGCCAAGCAGCACCCCGATGCCGGCCTCACGCAACACCAGGCCGAAGAACGCCAAGCCGTCGAGCGCCGGCAGCGGTACGCCGACATATGCCCAGAACCCCGTCGCCACCAGCACAATGACCGCCTGACGCGGTGCGCCCGTGAGCACTCCGCTGTTGAGAAACGGCAACATGAAGAAAATCGGCGCCAGGCGTGCCACCCCCAGGATGGCGGCGGCGAACCAGGCGTACAGATCAAAAAACAGCGTCACCGACATTGCGCTAACCCAACGCCAGGCGGATGACTTCACGGCTGAAATCGAGCAGGGTTTCACCGTACCAGCCTGACAGCAGGAACAGGCACGCGGCGACGGCCAACAGCTTGAAACCGAACGGCAGCGTTTGCTCCTGCAACTGGGTCACGGTCTGGATCAACCCGACCACCAGGCCGACCACCGTGGCGACAATGATCGGCCAGGCCACCATCAGCAGAATCAGGTACAGGGTTTTATTGCCGGCATAGACCAGATCGTTCATCAATTGCCCCCTACGCCAGCAACGTCAGGTATTGCTTGACCAGCCCGGTCGAGAGCAACGCCCAGCCATCGAGCGCGACAAACAGCACCAGTTTGATTGGCACCGAAATGATCACCGGGCTCATCATCATCATGCCCAGCGCCAGCAGGATGCTGGAGATCACCAGATCGACGATCACGAATGGCAAATACAGGTAGAAGCCAATCTTGAACGCACTTTTGATTTCACTCAGCGCGTAAGCCGGCAGCAGGGAAAACAGCGAGGGTGTGAATTCTTCATCGGCGGGCAGCCCGGCATCGGAATCACTTTGCACAGCTTGGGCACGCTCGAAAAACAGCGCCAGTTCCGGGTCGGTGTATTTGCGCAGGTATTCCTTGTAGCCGCCCAGCCCGTTCTCGGCAAAATTCACCACCGACTCGATGTCGGTAAAAGCCACCTGCTCGTCCTTGTAATAGCCGTAGCCCTGCTTCATCACCGGCGTCATCACGAAAATCGCCAGCATCAGGGCAATCGCATTGAGGGCCATGTTCGAGGGCACCTGCTGCAGGCCCAAAGCGTTACGCACGATGACAAAGACAATGGAAAACTTGATGTAGCAAGTGCCGGCCGCCACCAGAAATGGCAACAACGAAGCAAACGCCAGCAGCGCGATCAGCGAGACGTCATTCATCGCGAGTTTCCAATGAATTGCTCCGATAGATCTCGATCAACTCCACACCCAATTGCTCCCCCAGTTGCACCAGTTCCCCGCGAGCAACAGGCTTGCCATTGGCGCGTACTTCGATGTGCTGCGCGGCATCATCAGCCAGTGGGATCAGTTGCCCATCGACAATCTGCGACAGCGTGGCCAGGTCGATGTCATGGGTCGCGAGAATGAACTCAAGGCGCACGGATAGTGCTGCGAGTCCGACATCCGCGGCGGGGTCAATCGCGTCCGGTTGTTGACCATCGGTATCAGTCGGTTGCATGAGTAATCCTTCTTCAGTAAACGAAAAAACACCGATGCAGCGCTGCGCCACAAAGCAGTGTCGGGAAGGCTGAGTGATGCGCAGGACATCGCCTTCATTCAGTCGAGTCCGGCTCGTAGGGTCGATGTGACTGACACCCAGTTTCAGTGCCAGGTGCAGCGGTAAATCGCTCAGCCAAGAGCTGGGCGTGAATGGCTCGCGGGTGGCGCGAATCCGTGGCATCTGCGTCACCCATACGCTTCCCCTTGGCGTGTCCAGCCACGGGACCGCGTGTGTCGGCAACAATTGCGGTTGGACAAAATCGACCTCGGTCAACGTCTGGTAGCGGAACTCGTCCAACGTCAGCAGCAAGGGTTGGTGCACTGCCCGGAACAGGTTGGCGATGCTCGTCATTGACGGCTCGACCACCAGCAACGACTGCAACTGCGGGAGCGATTGATGCAACCAGTCGCTGGCCATGATCAAGCCGTGCCAGTCCCCTCCCTCGCCGCGTGCGCAAAACTGCAAATAGCCGGGCAGTCGTTGCAGGCAAGCGGTACCTGCGCCATGACCGGCATCCCGCCAACGCCGGACCGCCCGCGCACAGGCATGCGCTGCAGGATCGACCCGACGCAACTTCAGTGCGCTCATGCGGGAAGCTCGGACTGCTCGGGTTGCTCTTCGTCCGGCGATTGTTGTGAACCTTGGCGCTGCTGCTCACCACCACTGTCGGTCAACCGCCAGACAGGTTCGCGAATCTGCTCGAAAGGCACTTTGAGTTGTTCGAACACCAGAGCATTGCTCGGGCTGAGTTGAAGGCTGCGGGTGGGTTCGTCCGGTACTCGACTGATCGTCACTTGCCCGTTGGCTGCACCTTTGCTGAATGGCACTTGCAGCAGGCCTCGGTCTGCGTTCGGCAAGGTTTCGAGTACTACGTCGGGTGCCGGTTGGGGTCGAAGCAGAGGCGCCGCCGGGACTGACGGCTGTAACCCCGATATCGTGTGATACACGGTGGCAGGCGGCAGTTGCAAGGCTTGCGGCAACGACGGCTCGGCGGCAACCGGCGTCGATGTCGATGTCGATGTCGATGTCGGTGTCGATGTCGGTGTATGGGCAACTCGCTCGGTATACGACTCAGGGATACTCGATGCACGTTCGATCGACGGTCCCGCTGGCAGACTCGATGGAAGCGGCTTCAGTTCAGCTTGCGCGATAGCCCCCTGCACAGGGGTACCCACCCTGTCGACGGAAGCCACAACAGGCAACATCAGTTGAGGCGGCAGGTGCTGGATCGGCCGGTTGGTTTGCGGGTTGGTCAATGCCACCGGGACAGCCGAGGGCACCTTGTCATGCACACCCTCCGACGCACCTTGGAAAGTAGGTATTGCGCGGCCGGTTTGCGTCGTGGATCGATGACGCAGAATCAGTGCAGCCAGGAGATCCTGTACACCTTGCGGCAAATCCTCTTCCTGCACCGGCACAAGCGTGTCTTGCAGTTCGTCCATTGAACCGTCGGTTACGGGGTCCGGGACTTGAACCGGCCGTGGTGAAATTACAGTGATATCGTTCATCGCCGGACTCCGCTCATCTCTTCTATTTCCCTTTCCTCTCGCCGCACCTGCTCCAGCCGTTGCACGCGCAACTGCTGCTGGACGGACCGCTCGTACTTGTCATGTTTGTGCTGCAACGCACGCAATTGCTCGCGTTGCTCGTGCAACTTCTGCTCAACCTGCCGGCACTGCTGATCCACGCGGTCACGCTCCACACGCAACAGATCGAGTTGCCGACGGATCACGGCCTGCCTGCGCAGCAGCGCCAAGAGTTGGCCGTAATCCAGCACGCAGTCGTTCGCCCGATGGCTGGCCAACAGACTGTGCAGCGACGCCTCTTGCCCTGCGAAACCGGCCTGTTCCTGCAACAGCGGCTGCAATTGCTCCTGTGTACGCAACACCGCTTGTTCACCGCGTTGCCGACGGTACTGACTGAACGCCAACAAGCGCCGTCGATCACCCAATGAGCTCATGCAAACTCCGCAGGGTTTCGTCCGGTTCACAACTTTCGCCTGTGGGTTGACGCAGCCACTGAGTCAGCGCTTCGCGACGCTGCATCGCGTGGTCGTTGGCCGCATCCGCGCCTTGGGTGTACTCGCCCATATCGAGGAAAATCTGCAACTGTTCAAGACGCGTCAGTGTTTCGCGGGCCGACGCCGCCAGTTGTTGAACCTGTGGCGTGGTGACTTGCGTCGCCACGCGACTGACGCTGCGCAACACATCGATTGCCGGGTAGTGACCTTTAGCCGCCAGGGCACGGCTGAGGTAGATATGGCCGTCGAGAATGGAGCGAATCTCCTCGGCGATCGGGTCCGGCTCGTCGTCACTTTCCAGCAGCACGGTGTACCAGGCAGTGATGCTGCCCGAGGCGGTCACACCCGGTCGCTCCAGCAAGCGCGGCAGAGCATCGAACACCGAGGCCGGATAGCCGCGCCGCGCCGGCGCTTCACCGGCCGCCAGGGCCAGGTCGCGACGAGCCCGGGCGTATCGCGTCAACGAATCGAGCAGCAACACCACACACTGGCCCTGGTCGCGAAAGTACTCGGCGATGGCCGTGGCTTGCAGGGCCGAGTTGCAGCGATCGACCGAAGAAAAATCCGACGTGGCATACACCACCACGCAACGGGAGCGTTTTTCAGACTGACGCAGATGCTCGATGAACTCGGTCACTTCACGCCCACGCTCACCAATCAGGCCAATGACAAAAACGTCTGCATCGGTGTGGTTGATCAGCATGTTGATCATGGTGGTTTTACCGGAACCGGCGGCGGCAAAAATGCCGATGCGTTGGCCGACACCGCAAGTCAGCAAACCATCGATGACACGGATGCCGGTCCGCAACGGTTCTGCCACCGGGCGCCGCTGCTGGTAAGACGGCGGGTCGGCGTCCACCGGATAGTCTCGCTGAGCCACCGCCGTTGATGGCGCCAGGCGTTCGACAATGTTGCCTTGGGGGTCGACCACACTGCCGAGCAAGGCGTCACTGCAGGTCAGTTGCAAGGTCGCGCCCGTGGGAACAATCATCGACTCCCTCGACAAGCCTTTCGCGTCACCGAGCAAACTGAGCAGGACCGACCCAGGCTTGAACCCGATGACCTGCGCCCTGGCCACGACCTGAGGCAAACGCCAATGGCGCCGGACTTCGCAGACCTCGCCAATGACAACGTCGACCAGTGCCGCTTCGATCAAGGGACCATTCAAACGCAGGGGATGGGCCGCATGCCTTTCCAGCCGGGTGCTCATCGGCGCAAGAGTTCGCACAGCGTTTCAGTGGCCTGCACGAAGGCATCCAGCGCTTGTGCGAAGTGTTCGGCATCGCTGAGGGCATGAACATTGGCCATCAAGCGCAGTTCGAGCCGCTCCTGCACGACGCAAAGATGCAATTGCCCGGTGCGGGAAAATGCATTGCCTTCGAGCAGGAATTGCATCAAATCGAAAGCACAGTGATTCAGTGCATTCGGGCTCGCCTCCGCGACCGCAGCCCACACCCAGACATCGCCATCGACCACTGCCACACTGATATCGGGCAGGTTTTTCATTTGCATTTCAATGGTGCTGTGACTGTCGAAGTGCCCAATCTGACTGTCATCGCAGCCACTCAGACGCAGCGCTTCGCGCAATAGATCAGCGATATCCAGCGGAATCATTTACAGGTTTTCCTTACAGCGTTTTGATGACATTGACCGAGACGGTCTCGGAGATTTCGCCGAACGACATCACGTCCAGCTCCCGGAACCGCCCCTCGATCAGTTTCTTGATGTAGCGCCGCACATCGATCGAACACAGCAACACCATGTCCTTCTGCGCGATGTGCAGGCTGTCGATGCCGACACTGAGTCGGTCCATCAACTCTTCCGATTCAGCCGGTTCCAGGTTGATGAAACTGCCGCCGGAGGTTTGCCGAATCCCGCGCCGGACCACTTCCTCAAACTCCGGCGACAGCAGCAGCACACGCAAGTCATTGCCTTGGGCAAACTTGTTGCTGATGTAACGAGCCATCGCGCCGCGAACGTGCTCGACCAGCGCCAGCACATCTTTTTCCCGGGATGCCCAGTGGGCCAGCGACTCGAGGATCAGCTTCATGTTGCGCACGGAGATGCGCTCGCCGATCAGCCGTTGCAGCACTTCGGCGATCTTCTGCACGGTGACGTGGCGGTACACTTCCTTGAGCAGATCGGGGTAGCGCGTTTCCATTTCGTCGAGCAGTTGCTTGGTTTCCTGCACGCCGAAGAACTCCTGGATGTTGCGCGCCAGCAACGTAACCAGGCAGCGGTAGCACTCTTCATCAGCGGCGCGCAGGTGATACCCCAATTGCTGCACCCGCTCACGCTCGGTGGCGTTGACCCAGACACCGCCCAGGCGATTGCTGTCGTTGCCGCGCACCAGCGCAAAACCCAAGGGTTCCAGTTCCGGCGAATAGTCGAGCAGACGCCAGTGATCGAAATGGATATCAAACTGCTCGGCGCGCACTTCATTGATCAGCACCGCCACCTGATGTGCCGGCAACGCCTCACTGGCACGCAGCTGCGGTTCGGGAATGCGCAAGCCGTAGTCGACGAAAAACTGGCTGCGAAAGCGCGCTGCCCAGCGGGCCTTCTTCAGTTCATCCAGACGCGTCGGCGGCACCAGCAACATCAGGGCAATGGTTTCGGTGGCGATGTTGTCGACGTCATCGAGCAATCCGCTCTCGGGTTGCAGTGCATCCTGGCCGGCGGGCGCGGCACGACCTTCGCTCTGGCCGGTTTGCCGGGAGGCTTTGCGATGTCGCATAAACACCACCAACCCCAGTACGCTGGCAATCGACAAGAACGTCAGCAGCGGAAAACCGGGCAGCAGGCCGACACCCACCGCCAACAGTGCGGTCACCCCCAGAACGAACGGATTGCCGAGCATTTGCGCAAGCATGTTGCGCCCCAGGTTGCTGTCGTCGCCGTTGACGCGGGTGACGATGAAACCGGCACCGATGGCGATCAGCAACGCCGGAATCTGCGCCACGAGCCCATCGCCGATGGTCAGCAAGGTGTAGGTCGACAGAGCGGTGGACATGTCCATGCCCATTTGCCCGACACCGATGGCCATGCCGGCGATGAAGTTGACGAAGATAATGATGATGCCGGCGATGGCATCGCCCTTGATGAATTTCATCGCCCCGTCGAACGAGCCATACAACTGGCTCTCGCGCTCCAGCACACTGCGTTTTTCCTTGGCTTCTTCAGCCGTGATGGCGCCAGCCTTGAGGTCGCCGTCGATGCTCATTTGCTTGCCCGGCATACCATCCAGCGAAAAGCGCGCGGCCACTTCGGCCACCCGTTCAGAGCCCTTGGTGATCACGATGAACTGGACAATGGTGACGATGGAAAAGATCACGAAACCCACCACCAGGCTTTCGCCGATCACAAACTCACCGAACGACTCGATGATCTCGCCCGCATCGGCCTGACTGAGGATCAGGCGGCTGGTGCTGATCGACAACGCCAGGCGAAACAACGTGGTCAACAGCAGCAAGGCCGGGAACGTCGAATAGTTGAGGATGCGCTCGATGTAGAAAGAGCCCATGAACACCAGCAATGAAATGATGATGTTCAAGCCGATCAGAAAATCCACCAGCACTGTCGGCAGGGGAATGATCAGCATGGCGATGATCATCACCATCAGCGTGAGGATCAGCAGTTCCGGACGAGCGCCGACATTTCGCAAAAACACATTGAGCATGGCAAGTCAGCTCCAGTTGAAAATCATGAGCCACCGCCGGGACGTCGCCGCTCGATGCATTCGTGGGTGTAGGCAATGTCAGCCAGGCGTGTGAACTGTTGTGCCAGGCGCTGCGGCGCTTCTTCATCGGCAAACAGCGGCAATGGCAAAGGCAGGCTGAGTCGACGCAGCGTTTGCAGCACCGCCCCGCGCTCACGGTGAGGGCTCAACAGCAAGCGTTCACCCAGTACGCCAAGCAACAACTGATCGAGTTCGTCGGGATAGGTCAAAAGGCCCATGAGAAACACCAGCCAATCGGACTCGTCGGGGTTGTGCCGGCAAATGAGTTCATCGCCAAGCAGCCTACCGATGAACAGGCCATCGGCTGAACGCAGGCGTTTGAGATCGGCCAACCGGGCCAGCAGATGCCCGAACTCTGCGCGCGAGCAGCTGGGGTCCTGGGCACTGATGTCGGTGAGCAAGGCATCTTCGATGAACGTCAGCACACTCATGCGCTGGGCCGCGCCATACAGCGCTATCCAGTCCTGATAGCAATTGACCGGGCCGTCGTCGGACTGCAGAAAATCCCGGTAGGTTTCGCGCAGCAGGCCTGCACGCACGGCCATGCTCGCGCCGAACATCCGGGCCTTGAGGGCCGTGTTGATTCCGGCGTTCAGGCGCTTGGGCGAGGCCTCGGCGAGCGCTTGCTGCAATGCCTTTTCGAGTCGCCGGCGCGAACCGCCATCAAGTCGTTTACGGCGCAACAATTCACGCAGCACCAACACCAGATCGCTGTCGTCGGGGAATAGCCCACGCAACTGCTGCAACAACCAGGTAACCGGTTTCTCCGCCAGCCGCGCCAGGCTGATGACCCGTTGCACCTTGGGCAAGGTGTCGTCGTCGAGCACTCTTTCAAAGTTGTCCGTCAAAGTGTCGGACTTGAGTTCGAAATGCCGGCGGCTACGAAACTGCGCCAACGCCGCCGACATTTCATCGCTGATCTGCACGAAACGTTGCGCGGCAGCCGCCGTGCCGCTTTCGTCCAGCTCAACGTCTGCATCCGCCTGCGGTTGTGGCTGCTCAGCGGCCTTCTCGGCATTCAGCCGGGCCTGGGCCGCTCGCCCACCCGTGGAAATCGGTGGCAGGATCATTTTTCAGCTGTCCGCAAATAGGATCTGCGCACGAGCTCGTGCTGCTGCGGGGTCAACACCTGAGGCAGCGGTTCCGTGACCGGTTCGAGGGCGTCGAGAATCTCCTTGGGCTGAATCAGGAACACCCGCACAGTGTTGGCCGAGCGATTCTGGCGATAGCTGAACAAACGCCCGACCCACGGAATCGAACCCAGGACCGGTATCCCCCCGACCTGTTCACTGTTGTCATCGCGGGTAAAACCGCCCACCAACAAACTCTTGCCCTGGGGCACCCGCGCCACGGTGCTGATCCGCGTGCGCCCGACCGTAGGCAACGCGTTCGGACGCTCACCCTGACCGGGGTTTTCCACCTCATTGCCGTCTTCGATGTTGAGCGACATTTCCACCTCGTCCGCCTGAGCGAAACGCGGCAGTACGCTGACCAGCGTGCCGTAAGTGATGTGCTGCAAATCGACACTGCGTTCGCCCACCAGCGGGGCATAGAACGTGCGGTTGTTGTCAAAGATCGCGGGCACGTTTTCCTGGGTCAGGATCACCGGTCGCGAGACCACGTTCGCGCGGTTGGTCCGTTCCAGCGCCATGACCTGGGTCACAAACGAAGCGCCATCGAGGGTGGTTGCCGAACCGGCATTGAGCGATACGGAAAATGTACCGCCCGAATTCACGGTGCCCTGCCAATTGATGCCCAACTGGTTGAGCTCGTCCTTGTGCAGATCAATGATCCACAACGACAGCTCCACGTGACGCTTTGGCGTGTCCAGTGCACTCACCAGGTTCTCGATGAAGCGCACTTGCTCCGGCAGCCCTTTGACCAACAGGCTATTGGTATCGGGATAAGCCACCACCCGGATATTGCCGGCAGCGACATCCCGCGCAATGATCCGCGGCGCGGTC
This sequence comes from Pseudomonas azerbaijanoccidentalis, assembly GCF_019145495.1. GTDB lineage: Bacteria > Pseudomonadota > Gammaproteobacteria > Pseudomonadales > Pseudomonadaceae > Aquipseudomonas > Aquipseudomonas azerbaijanoccidentalis. The sequence goes on from NZ_JAHSTU010000008.1 coordinate 277,770, forward strand.
GGGTCTGGGTCTCCTGGCGCACTGGCCAGGCCTTCCAGAGGGAACGCCGGCATCAGGCCTTGCGGCCGCTGCATAGGGGCCTGGGCCACCATCGGCTCGACCCCGCGTTTCTCGCCGCGCAGCAACTCTTCGATGACAGTGGCCAGGCCGGGGATGGTCACCTTGTCATCGCGTAACTCGTACTTGCGGTCGCCGACGAAGGTGTTGCGCACTTGAATCACGCCGATCTGCTGCTTGCCCAACAACAGCTCCGAGCGCTGGTTGTCCATCATCCCGGCCGCTTGCATGACCAGATCGACGTACATCGGCGGGCCGGACACGTGAAAAGTGCGCAGGCCGTCGTGGCGCAACGGGTAACGCTTGTCATGCAAACCGGAGCGTTCGAGAAACGCCTGGAGCCTGGCCACGGTGAGGGTCTGCAACGACATCATCGCGCTTTTGAATTCCGAAGCGTCATACAGGTAAATCGCCTGGCCATCGCTGTACCAGATCAAACCCATTTGCAGGCTGATGCGCTCAAAGGTTCGCTGGGGTGTGAGCAAATCGAACGTACCGGAAACCCGCTTGGCCGCAGCTGCCTTGCTGACGATCACGGGTTTGCCCAAGGGACCGGACAGCTCGCCGAAAAACGTCCGCGCGCTCTGCTCACGGGCCTCGAATTGGTAGATCGAGGCCTGCACGGTAAACGGTGTGAGCAGCAACACAGCGTTCAGGCAAACGGGCAAAAGAGATAAAGAGATCAATCGGCAGTTCATCGGTTCACTTGCCTGGAAGGTAGGTGATATCGGCCAGGCTGCTGGGCGCGAAGCCCACCAGCTCGCGGATTTCCTTGGAGAAATGCGAGGAAGAGGCGAAACCGAACTCCAGCGCGACATCCGTCAGCGAGCAGTCCTGCTGACTCATATTCAACAGCGCTTGAGCCGTGCGCCAGCCGCGCAAGGCGGGTTTGGCCGCCGTCCCCAATGCCTGCCGGCACAGCCGACGAAAATGTGAAACAGAGACGCCATAACGCCGGGCCAAAGTGCTCAACTTCTCACTGTGGGTGCCCTGCTCCAGCAGAAAGCGCACAAGTCCATAGCTCTCGCAGTGACGCAGCTCGCTGGCAAAAGCCTGATAGGCCACGCCACCGACCATCGCCTGTCCGATGTACCAGCGCTCAAGCGTTTGGGGCGACTGCACGATGGAATAAGCCACCGGCAAAACGGCCCAGGAATTCCGGGCGGATCGCTGATCGAGCAGCGTTTCACCCCTATCGATGAACACCTGCAACTTCACCAGAGGCGCTTGCGCAACCGACAGGGTTTGCACACTGCCGCTCACTTCGAAGGCACCGTTCATCGCAATCAATCCTTCCCACCCGCCCGGCAGATGGCAGCTCGTCGCACACTGAGGCGTGGTCAGATGCACGGGCGCTTCACCGACCCGCAGATGCAACACCCGCTCATTGAAACGGGGATCAGGAAAACCTGCGGCGTGTATTGATTCGATGTGCACGCCAACCTCCTTTGCAGCCTGACGATAGGAGTCGGCAGGATGAAAGACATGGCGCGTTGAATCCTGATGTAAAGCTGATGAACCCGGGATGGCATATGCCTTGCACCCCTTCAGGCATCAGCACGCAGACCAACGACGGAATGCGCGCAAGGACAATGGCGTCGTCACCCGGCCTTGCAGTCAAGGGGCCTGGGACGACGTTTTTTTTGAAGGTGCGAAATCGATGAACGAACCATCAGCCGGCCCACTGGCCTGGGTCAACGGCAGCGATGCCCCGGAAAAGACCGAAATCAACCTCGGCTTCATGGCCCTGAGCGACTGCGCCTCGGTGGTGGTTGCCGCCACCCAGGGCTTCGCCCAGCCCTACGGCCTGACCCTGAACCTCAAGCGCCAGTCGTCATGGGCCAACCTGCGGGACAAACTGGTCAGCGGTGAACTCGACGCCGCCCACAGCCTGTACGGTTTGATCTACGCCGTGCATCTGGGCATCGGTGGCGTGGCGGCGACAGATATGGCGGTGCTCATGGGCCTGAACCAGAACGGCCAGAGCATCAACCTCTCCCATGGCTTGCAGGGGCTTGGCGTGACCGGTCCTGAAGCACTCCACCGGCACGTGCACCAAAGTCGCCCAAAACTGACGTTCGCCCAAACCTTCCCCACCGGTACCCATGCCATGTGGCTGTATTACTGGCTCGCCAGTCAGGGCATTCATCCGCTGCTGGATGTCGACAGTGTGGTGGTGCCGCCGCCGCAAATGGTCGCCCACCTGCAAGCGGGGCGCATCGACGGCTTCTGCGTCGGCGAACCCTGGTCTGCCAGCGCGGTGCAACAGGATCTCGGTTTTACCCTGGCCACCACCCAGACCATCTGGCCCGATCACCCGGAAAAAGTCCTCGGCTGCACCCGCGCTTTCGTCGAGCAATACCCCAATACCGCCCGGATACTGGTGATGGCGATTCTGGAAGCCAGCCGCTTTATCGAAGAAAGCGCCGAGAACCGGCGCAGTACCGCACAACTGCTCAGTGCGCCGCAGTACCTCGATGCACCGCTCGAATGCATTGAGCCGCGCCTGCTGGGCGACTATGACGACGGCCTGGGCAATCGCTGGCAAGACCCCCACGCCCTGCGCTTCCATGGTGAAGGGGATGTGAACCTGCCGTACCTGTCCGATGGCATGTGGTTCATGACCCAGTTCCGACGCTGGGGCCTGTTGCGCGACGATCCGGATTACCTCGCCGTGGCCCGCCAGGTCCAGCAACTGGACGTTTACCGCGAGGCCGCCAGCGCCGTTGGCGTTGCCTCGCTGGGCAAAGAGATGCGCAGCAGCCAGTTGATCGACGGCAAGGTCTGGGACGGTTCAGACCCCGCCGGTTATGCCCGCAGCTTTAAACTGCACGCCATGAGCGATAGCTCGCCCCGACTCGCCAGCCGCTGACAGGAGACTGCGAACATGATGCGTATCCTGCTGATCAACGACACCGCAAAAAAAGTCGGACGATTGAAAGCGGCTCTCACCGAGGCCGGCTTCGACGTGATCGACGAATCAGGGCTGACCATCGACCTGCCCGAGCGCGTCGAAACAGTGCGTCCGGACGTGATTCTGATCGATACCGAGTCACCGAGCCGCGATGTCATGGAGCAAGTCGTCCTGGTCAGCCGCGACCAGCCACGGCCCATCGTCATGTTTACCGACGAACACGACCCCGGCGTGATGCGTCAGGCAATCAAGTCCGGGGTCAGCGCCTACATCGTCGAGGGCATTCACGCACAGCGGTTGCAGCCGATTCTGGATGTGGCCATGGCCCGCTTCGAGAGCGACCAGGCCCTGCGCGCGCAACTGCATGCCCGCGACCAGCAACTGGCCGAGCGCAAGCGCATCGAGCTGGCCAAAGGGCTGCTGATGAAGATGAAAGACTGCAACGAGGAAGAGGCCTACACGCTGATGCGCCGCCAGGCCATGAGCCGCCAGCAGAAGCTGATTCAGGTGGCGGAGCAGATTATTGCCATGAGTGAATTATTGGGTTGAGCATCAAAAGATCGCAGCCTTCGGCAGCTCCTACAGTTCGCATGCGTACACCCTGTAGGAGCTGCCGAAGGCTGCGATCTTTTCCCCTGTGCCACAAAAATCGGCATGTGGCACAGATCTGGCTAAGTAATCGCTACAGGTAACCAACGGCGGTTGCCCAATCTACGACAAAGACGTCGCTCACCTCATTTGCCCCAAGGCGAATCAGGTGGCGGCGTTTTTTTGTTTTGGCTCCCGTTCGAGACTTCTACTCAGTTTGAGGTGCGCGATGAATTCAAGCTTCTGGAAATCCGGCCATACCCCGACCCTGTTCGCAGCCTTTCTCTACTTCGACCTGAGTTTCATGGTCTGGTACCTGCTCGGCCCGTTGGCCGTGCAGATCGCCGGGGACTTGCACCTGACCACCCAACAGCGCGGTCTTGTCGTGGCCACGCCGATCCTGGCCGGCGCGGTGCTGCGCTTTGTGATGGGCATGCTCGCTGATCGACTGTCGCCGAAAACCGCGGGCCTGATAGGCCAGGTCATTGTGATCTGCGCCCTGTTCGGGGCGTGGAAACTCGGCATCCACACCTATGAGCAAGCGTTGCTGCTGGGGCTGTTCCTCGGCATGGCGGGCGCATCATTTGCCGTGGCCCTGCCTCTGGCGTCGCAGTGGTATCCGCCGCAGCACCAAGGCAAAGCGATGGGCATTGCCGGTGCGGGCAACTCGGGCACCGTGCTGGCCGCACTGATTGCGCCGGTATTGGCCGCCGCGTTTGGCTGGAGCAACGTATTCGGCTTCGCCCTGATTCCGTTGATCCTGACCCTGATCGTATTCGCCTGGCTGGCCAAGAATGCCCCTGAACGGCCAAAAGCCAAGTCGGTGGCCGACTATTTCAAGGCGCTGGGTGACCGTGACAGTTGGTGGTTCATGTTTTTCTACAGTGTGACCTTCGGCGGCTTCATCGGCCTTGCCAGCGCCCTGCCCGGCTACTTTAACGACCAATACGGCCTGAGCCCGGTAACCGCCGGTTACTACACCGCCGCCTGTGTCTTCGGTGGCAGCCTGATGCGTCCCCTGGGCGGCGCCCTGGCGGATCGCTTCGGCGGCATCCGCACCTTGCTCGGCATGTACACCGTGGCGGCAATCTGCATCGCGGCGGTCGGTTTCAACCTGCCGAGTTCCTACGCGGCACTGGCGCTGTTCGTTTGCACCATGCTCGGTTTAGGCGCAGGTAACGGTGCGGTTTTCCAGTTGGTCCCGCAGCGTTTTCGCCGCGAGATCGGCGTGATGACCGGCCTGATCGGCATGGCTGGCGGCATCGGTGGCTTTGCCCTGGCAGCAGGCATGGGTGCAATCAAGCAAAGCACCGGCAGCTACCAATTGGCCCTGTGGTTGTTCGCCAGCCTCGCGGTTCTCGCCTGGTTCGGTCTGCACGGTGTAAAACGCCGCTGGAGAACCACTTGGGGTTCGGCTGCCGTGACCGCTGCACGGGTTTGAGGTCCTGATGAGCCTGCAATTGAGTTTCGCCGAGGCCAGCGCCACAGGCCCGCGCGAAGAAAACCAGGATGCCCTGCGCCTGGTGACTCCTGCCCCGCCATTGGCGGCCAGCAAGGGCTACCTGTTCGCCATCGCCGACGGCGTCAGCCAGTGCGCCGATGGTGGCCTGGCCGCCCGTTCGACTTTGCAGGCTCTGGCACTGGATTACTACGCGACGCCGGAAACCTGGGGTGTCGCCCAAGCCCTTGATCGCCTGCTGCTGGCGCAGAACCGCTGGTTGCAGGCCAACGGTGGCGGGCAACCGCTTTTGACCACTGTGAGCGCTCTGGTGCTGCGAGGCAGGCGGTTTACCCTGGCCCATGTCGGCGACTGCCGAGTATATCGCTGGCACGCCGATCAATTGCAGCGCGTCAGCGAAGATCACGTCTGGGATCAACCGGGCATGCAACATGTGCTCAAGCGGGCGTTGGGACTGGATCAACACCTGGTGCTGGACTTTCTTGACGGTGAACTGCGCCTGGACGAAAGCTTCGTGCTGGTTAGCGACGGGATCTGGGCCGTATTGGGCGACACCGCCATTGCCGCGATCCTGCGCGATCAACCGAATCTCGATAGCGCCGCGCAGACGCTGGTCAGCGCCGCGCACCTGGCCGGCAGCCAGGACAACGCCAGCGCTCTACTGGTGCGGGTCGATGCCCTCGGCGAAACCAATATTGGCGATGCCTTGATTCATCTGCAGCAATGGCCACTGCCGCCAGCACTGAAACCCGGGCAAGATTTCGAGGGCTGGCAGGTAGAAGGCATACTCGCCCAGAGCCAGCAATCGCTGCTCTATCGGGTGCGTGACAACCAGCAACAACCCTGGCTGCTGAAAACCCTGCCCGGTCGTTTGCAAGACGATCCTCAGGCCGGTCAAGCCTTGCTGTCGGAAGAATGGTTTCTCAAGCGCGTGGCCGGGCGGCATTTTCCGGAAGTGCATGCCGTCGGTCAGCGTCAGCATTTGTACTACGTGATGCGCGAATATTCGGGCTCAACCCTGGCGCAACTGCATGAACAGGTCGGGCCGCTGCCGCTGGCGCAATGGCAAGACCTCGCCGAACGCTTGCTTCGCGCGGTCGGCTTGCTGCATCGACGGCAGATCCTCCATCGAGACATCAAACCGGAGAACCTGCTATTGGGGGATGACGGTGAATTGCGCTTGCTGGATTTCGGTCTCGCCTACTGCCCCGGCCTGTCTGAAGACCAGCCGTGCGCCCTGCCTGGCACTCCGAGCTTCATTGCTCCAGAAGCGTTTCGCGGCGAGGTGCCGACGTCACAACAGGATCTCTATGCAGTTGGCGTGACCTTGTATTACCTGCTGACCGGGCACTTCCCCTACGGCGAAATCGAAGCGTTCCAACGCCCGCGTTTCGGCGTGCCGGTCAGCGCCAGCCGCTATCGCCCCGATCTGCCGGAGTGGCTGACGCAAAGCCTGCAACGCGCCGTTGCGGCCGATCCGCAAAAGCGCTTTGAAACGGCAGAAGAATGGCTGCTGCTGATGGAACAGGGCGAGCGACACAGTTTGAACGTGCGGCCACGACCGTTGCTGGAGCGTGAGCCGTTGAAGGTATGGAGGACGTTGGCGCTGCTGTCATTGATGGCGAATCTGGCGCTGCTGTTTGCAGTATTTCATGGCTGATGTCATTCCAAATGAGGAAAACACGATGAGCGCAAAAGTCTGGCTGGTAGGCGCAGGGCCCGGTGATCCGGAATTGCTGACCCTCAAGGCCGTCAGGGCATTGAACGAGGCCGACGTGGTGCTGATCGATGATTTGGTGAATACCGCCGTCCTCGAACATTGCCACAACGCGCGCGTCATTCCCGTGGGCAAACGTGGCGGCTGCCGCTCGACGCCGCAAGCGTTCATTCATCGCCTGATGCTGCGTTATGCGCGTCAGGGTAAATGCGTGGCGCGCCTCAAGGGTGGCGACCCGTGCATCTTCGGTCGTGGCGGTGAAGAGGCGCAGTGGCTGCGCGAGCGCGGTGTTGAAGTCGAGCTGGTCAATGGCATCACGGCCGGGCTGGCCGGTGCAACGCAATGCGATATACCGCTGACGCTACGGGGTGTGGCGCGCGGCGTGACATTGGTCACAGCGCACACTCAGGACGGCAGCAGCCTGAATTGGCAGGCACTGGCTCAGGGCGGTACGACCCTGGTGATTTACATGGGCGTAGCCAAACTCAGTGAAATCCGTGAGCAACTGCTGGCAGGCGGGATGGCGGCGGATATGCCAGTGGTGATGATCGAAAACGCTTCACTGCCGCATCAGCGCGAATGCCGAAGCGATCTGACCGCAATGGAAAAAGATGCCCATGACTTCGAGCTGAAAAGCCCGGCCATTTTGGTCATTGGCGCGGTTGCGGCCTGCGAAGTAGATCAGAAGATCGCAGCCTTCGGCAGCTCCTACAGGTTGCAAGCGGTATCTGTGTAGGCTTCTGCAGGCTGCGATCTTTCGATATCACCGCATAAAACCACGCTGGAACACCAAATCGCAGACAAAGAAAAGCCCGGCCTAAGCCGGGCTTTTCTCAGAGCGGCGAGCTAATTACTTAGCTTGAGCTTCAACCTGCGCTTCTACGCGACGGTTTACAGCGCGGCCAGCGTCAGTTTTGTTGTCAGCAACTGGGCGGGATTCGCCGTAGCCAACAGACTGAACGCGGGACGATTCAACACCGTACTGGTTGGTCAGAACTTGCTTAACGGCGTTTGCACGACGCTCGGACAGTTTCTGGTTGTAAGCGTCAGGACCGACGGAGTCAGTGTGACCTTCAACAGTAGTGGTGGTGGATGGGTACTGCTTCATGAAGTCAGCCAGGTTCTTGATGTCGCCGTAGCTGTTTGGCTTGACTACCGACTTGTCGAAGTCGAATTTCACGTCCAGCTCAACACGTACAACTTCAGCAACTGCTGGGCAGCCATCAGCGTCAACAGTTACGTTGGCTGGGGTGTCCGGGCACTTGTCAACGTTGTCGCAAACGCCATCGTTGTCGCTGTCGGAGCAAACTTCAGCTGGTGCTGGAACTGGAGCAGCAGCAGGCTTGGAGCCGCCACCGAAGTTCACACCGATACCGACGCTAGGAGCCCACTCGGTGTTGCCCTGGTCGATGTTGTACTGAGCTTCAACGCCGGCACGAGCGTAGAAGTTGTCGGTGAAGTACAGCTTGGCGCCGCCACCAACGTTGGCGAAGGTGGAACGGTCACGACCGTTCGAACCGTTCTGGTCGATGCTCTGGTCGGAGAAACCGGCCGAGACGTAAGGACGCAGCATGTCGCCTGGGTTGTTGAAGTGGTACAGAGCGTCCAGAGCGGTGTTGGCGCCCTTGATGTTCTGGCCGGAATCGGAACGTACGTTGTGCACTTCGTCGTAACCCAGACGCAGTTCAACGTCGTCGGTTACGAAGTAACCAACCGAAGCACCGAACAGGTTGCCGTCGTTTTTGAAGTTACGAGTGCTGTCAAAGTACTCTTTCTTTGCGAAGCCTTCGATTTCAACTGCGCCTTGGCCCTGTGCCAGAGCGCCGAACGAAGTGGCGGCAATAAGAGAACCAATGGCCAAGCCCAAGGTGTTTTTCAGTTTCATCCGTTAAATCCCCATCTGGTGATTGTGAAGCAGTCCCGCAAACCGGGGGACAACTCGGCGGCAAGTCTATCAGAACTTGCCTACACGTAAGAGATATTTGCGCCGAACTAAGTTTCAGCAATGCCTGCAAATTTCTCACGCAATTTATCTAGAGCGCGTTTGTACCGCATTTTTGTAGCACTCAAACCCATATGCATGATGTCTGCGATCTCCTGAAACTCTAGCTCTGCGACAAATCGTAGCACCAGAATTTCGCGGTCAATCGGGTTCACATACACCAGCCAGCGATCAAGTCCGCCCTTCTCCTCGGGTTTCGGCGCCTTTTCTTCAGACGCTTCCTCAAGGGGGTCCAGACTCAAGGCGTCCATCAAGCGACGCTTTCGCCGTTCCTTCCGATACTGCGTAATACACTCGTTGTACGTGATGCTATATAGCCATGTCTTGAACTTCGATTTGCCTTCGAAGTTCTTCAGGCCGTACAGCACCTTTAACATGACTTCCTGACAGACATCGTCTGCGTCGCGATCGTTCCCGAGATATCGTGCACAGACGTTAAATAATGTTCGTTGGTAACGTCGCATCAATTCTTCATAGGCGCGCGTTACGTGAAACAGCTCGGTATGCGAGCGCGCGACCAACTCCTCATCAGAGAGCTCGCGGGGGTCGTAGCGCATGGATAGCGATTGGGCTTTATTCAAAACAAGTCGGGCCGACAGTCAGGTCAATGTCCGCCGCAGCCAGCATCAGGCGGCATTTTGCGGCGGCATACATTAGCAGGGTTTGCCGGGTTAGCGGCTACTCACATGCTGCTCAAGTAGGATCCGATTGGAGAGAGAGACTAGCTCACCCTCATCGGTCAGCAATGTGGTTTTAACCGTGCCGATCTCTTCAATCTGCCCTTCGACCTCTCCAACTCGCACTTGTTGCCCAACCTCATACAACTCACGCACATAGATTCCCGCAAGAATCTGACCGGCAATTTCCCGGCTTCCCAATCCCATGGCCAGCGCAACTGCCAGACCAACGGTAATCAAAACGATTACGATCACATGGTTGAGCAGGTCAGTCTTGACCTCCAACTGACTGATCGCCACCGAAATACTGATGATGATCACCAGGCCCTGGGCAATTCGCCCCAGCCCCGAAGCGTAGTCCAGGCCTACGCCTTCTGCCGCTCCGCGTACCAGTCCGTTGGCCAGTTGGGCCAGCAAGACACCTACCAGCAACACCAGCGCGGCACCAAATACCTTCGGCAAATACAGCGCTAGCATATCCAGCGTAGCTGAAACTCTTTCAAGTCCAAGGGATTCTGCGGCAGAAACCAGAAAAATCAGCAAAACGAACCAATAGACGATTTTGCCGATCAATGTCGAGATCGGCACTTGCAGGCCGGCGCGGGACAACAGCTTGGTCAGGCCGGTGCCGCCCATCAGGCGATCAAGGCCCAGTTTGGCGAGCAATTTGGAAAGCAGCGTGTCCAGCAATTTGGCCACGACAAAACCCAACAGCAGCACAACAAGTGCGCCGAACAGGTTCGGAATGAAGTTGGCGATTTTGGTCCATAACGCAGTCATTGCAGTGACGAGGCTCTGTGTCCAGAGGTCAAGTTCCATATTCAATCAGCCTTATCAGCAGTGCGAACGGTAGGTTTACGAAGACGGGACACCGGCGCAACGTGGGCCGATCCATTATTGAGGGCGATCATCAGCGCGGGCAACCAACGGCCCAGCAGGCTGAACAAATCACCGGCGCCGACCTGGCGGTTGGCGGTTTTCAGTACACGATCCAGGCATGCATCGTCGTCCCGAGTGGACGGGGATGCCTTGAGCATGTCACGCAAAGACTGTTCAAACGGATCGTGCATACGCACCTCTCGTGATGTCTGTGAAAGACGCGGTGAAATTTGCCTGGGTCACATGGTGCTCCTTCAGACCCAGCGCAAACGTCGGTACAACCACCACTGCCCCAGTGCCACCGAAACTACCAACAGGCAAGCGATCAGGAATCCATACGGGCTCGCAGAGAACGGAATGCCACCGACGTTGATCCCCAAAAGTCCGGTCAGAAAACTCATCGGCAAAAAAATCCCGGTGATGACACCGAAGCGGTACATCGTGCGATTCATGCGCACGCTCAAACGCCGATCTTCGGCCTCCAGCACAAGCCCCACGCGCTCTCGAGTCAATTCGAGCTCTTCAAGATAGCGGGTCAGGCTGTTGTTCAATTCGTTCCAGTAATCGCCATCATCTTCGACAAACCAGGGCAATTTGATCCGTGTCAACTGACCAAAAATATCCCTCTGCGGAGCGAGAAACCGCTTCAACGCAGCTGCCCGGCGACGGATCTGCAAAATGGCTCCATGCTCGGGTGCATACCGTTCGTCGGCATCGAGCTTTTCTTCTTCCTCATCGACCACTTCCGAGAGGCAACTGACCAGATCCTGCACCTTGTTGGTGAGGTACTGCGCCATATAAAGAATCAGTTCAGAAGCAGTTTTCGGCCCCTTGCCCTCTTCCAGCTGTGCCAGCAATTCTTCAGTGGCGCGCAGCGGCCGCAACCGCAAGGAAATGACCCGCTGGGCAGAGCCGAAGATCCGCACCGAGACCATGTCTTCGGGTTCGGCGCCTGGATTGAGGTTTACCCCACGCAAAAATAGCAGCAGTTCGCTGTCGGAAAGCTGTAAAAGACGCGGACGGGTATTTTCTTCCAGCAGAAGATCACAGCTGAACTCACTCAAACCGCTGGATTTACGCAACCAGGTCTGGGTTTGCGGGTGACTGCGATCCCAATGCAGCCACAGGCTTTCATGGGCCTGTAGCTGCAATTCATCGAGTTCTGTCCGGGCTATCGAACGCGCGCCGCCTTTACCGTCAAGCACCAGGGCGTGTACCAGCCCCCATTGCGCGTTTTCTTCCTCGAACATCCGCATTCCTTCAGTCAATCGGGGTTTATTCAGGCATCTTCAGTGGGCTCGGCGAGATGATCACGCCGTTGTTGTCTGCGTAGATGTAGTGACCTGGATGGAAGGTCACCCCGGCGAAGGTCACGGCAACGTTGAGGTCGCCGAGACCGCGCTTGTCGGTTTTCATCGGGTGGCTGGCCAGGGCCTGGACTCCCAAATCAGTCTGCGCGATGACGTCGACGTCACGGATGCAACCGTAGATCACCAGCCCTTCCCAGCCGTTTTTCGCGGCTTTCTCGGCGATCATGTCACCCAGCAGCGCACGACGCAGAGAGCCACCGCCATCGACCACCAGCACCTTGCCGTTGCCATTGAGTTCGGCTTGTTCCTTGACCAGCGAGTTGTCTTCGAAGCATTTGATGGTCACGATTTCGCCGCCGAAGGAATCACGGCCGCCGAAATTGCTGAACATCGGTTCCAGCACCTGCACCAGCTCCGGATAAGCGTCGCACAGGTCAGGCGTGAGGTAATGGTTCATCGAGAAACTCCTGTAATAAGGGAGACAGCACGAACATCACTGATGAATCAGTCATCGAAAATGACCAGAACAGCTCAATGCGTCATATCTTAGCCGCAAGCCGATCAGAGCGAAATGCCCTTGATAGAGCGCCTAGCTTAGATCGCCGTGGCCAGATCCGCTTTTTCACCGAGCAACGGCGTTTGCTGATCTGCCAGCCAGCGCGCCACCAATGGCCAGACCTCAGCCTGGGCGGCTTTACTGACAAGCATTTCGACGTGACCGAAATTGTCGGCGAAACCCTGCTCGCGCCCCAGGTTGATGAACTGTTTGAGCTCGGAACCGACCTGGTCGAACAACTTGCGGCAAGCCCAGGCTGGATCCTGATGATCGCCCGCCGCGCTCACCGCGAGCACTGGCATTTTCAAATCGGCCAAGCCAGCCCACCAGTCCTTGTCGGCATCGCCGAAGCGCCCGAACAAGCCATACCAGCGCATGCTTTCCAGGGCCAGGCCTATCGGCTCGTCCTCCGGGCCGCGCTTGAGACGTGAGCCGGACAATTGGGCAAAGCGCTTGAGAATGAAACGTCCGCCCCACTCCACCGGTGGAATTTTCAACGGCCAATAGGTGCGGCTGACTTGCGTGCCAAAGAACGCGGCAGAAGCGACTACGGGTTCACCGATGTATTCACCGCCCAACGCGGCCGCCAGGGTAATGCCGCCCAGCGAATGGCCGATCCAGTGCGGGACCTGGCCGCTTTGCTCACGCACGAACGCGCCAATGGCGGGCAGATCGTAGCGTGCATAGTCCGCCACGCGGTTCTTGCGATAGTTCTGGTTACGCTGGGAGAGGCCGTGACCGCGCATTTCCGCGATCCAGACATCGAACCCCAGGCGCGCCAGATAAGCACCCAACCCCAAACCTTTGGGGGAGAACCAGAAACGCCGGTTGGAAAAACTGCCGTGCAACAGGATCACCGGCACGCCGCGCACGGCAGGCTCATCGGCCATGCCCAGGCGGGTGACCGCCAGCTCGACACTCGGGTCCGGGCTGTTGGCCGGTTTCAATCGGTACACGTCTTCGCTCAGATCACCGCGCCGTTCGGCACTGATCAGGGCGACAGGAAATAGGTTGCTGCTGCTTTGCATAATCTCTTGCACAAAAAAGGGCGGCATCCAGATGGAGCCCGCCCTGCTTGAACCTCAAAAAGGCCGCCCCTTGCAGAAGCGGCCCTTTCACACCGGATCAGGCCGAAGCTTGACCTTCCGCCAGGAAGAACCAGGTTTCCAGTACGGAGTCCGGGTTCAACGAAACGCTTTCAATGCCCTGCTCCATCAGCCATTTGGCCAGGTCCGGGTGGTCCGAAGGACCCTGACCGCAGATGCCGATGTACTTGCCGGCCTTGTTACAGGCGGCAATGGCGTTGGCCAGCAGCTTCTTGACCGCCGGGTTACGCTCGTCGAACAGGTGGGCGATGATCCCGGAATCACGGTCCAGGCCCAGGGTCAGCTGGGTCAGGTCGTTGGAACCGATGGAGAAACCGTCGAAGAACTCCAGGAACTCTTCCGCCAGAATGGCGTTGGACGGCAATTCGCACATCATGATCACGCGCAGGCCGTTCTGGCCACGGGCCAGGCCGTTTTCGGCCAGCAGGTCGACTACCTGGCTCGCTTCGCCCAGGGTACGGACAAACGGCACCATGATTTCGACGTTGGTCAGGCCCATCTCGTTGCGCACACGCTTGAGGGCGCGGCACTCGAGTTCGAAGCAGTCACGGAACGATTCGCTGATGTAACGCGAAGCGCCGCGGAAGCCCAGCATCGGGTTCTCTTCTTCCGGCTCGTACAACTTGCCGCCGATCAGGTTGGCGTATTCGTTGGACTTGAAGTCCGACAGGCGCACGATGACCTTTTTCGGCCAGAACGCAGCGGCCAGGGTGCTGATGCCTTCAACCAGTTTCTCGACGTAGAAACCGACCGGATCGTCGTAACCGGCGATACGCTTGTCGACGCTTTCCTTGATGTCCAGCGGCAGGCCGTCGTAGTTCAGCAGTGCCTTAGGGTGCACGCCGATCATGCGGTTGATGATGAATTCCAGACGGGCCAGGCCCACACCGGCGTTCGGCAGCTGCGCGAAGTCGAAGGCGCGGTCCGGGTTGCCGACGTTCATCATGATCTTGAACGGCAGATCCGGCATGGCGTCCACGGAGTTCTTCTTGATGTCGAAACCCAGTTCGCCTTCGAAGATGAAACCGGTGTCGCCTTCAGCGCAGGAAACGGTCACGCCCTGGCCGTCTTTCAACAGCTGGGTGGCGTTGCCGCAACCTACTACCGCCGGGATACCGAGCTCACGGGCGATGATCGCCGCGTGGCAAGTACGACCGCCACGGTTGGTGACGATGGCGCTGGCGCGCTTCATGACCGGTTCCCAGTCCGGGTCAGTCATGTCGGAGACCAGTACGTCGCCTGGCTGGACCTTGTCCATCTCGGACACGTCCTTGATGATGCGGACCTTGCCGGCGCCAATGCGCTGGCCAATGGCACGCCCTTCAACCAGCACGGTGCCGGTTTCTTTCAACAGGTAACGTTCCATGACGTTGGCCTGGGTGCGGCTCTTCACGGTTTCCGGACGGGCCTGCACGATGTACAGCTTGCCGTCGTCACCGTCCTTGGCCCACTCGATGTCCATCGGGCACTGGTAGTGCTTCTCGATGATCATCGCCTGCTTGGCCAGCTCGCTGACTTCAGCGTCGGTCAGGCAGAAACGTGCGCGGTCAGCCTTGTCGACGTCGACGGTCTTGACCGAACGACCGGCCTTGGCCTCGTCGCCGTAGATCATCTTGATGGCTTTGCTGCCCAGGTTGCGGCGCAGGATCGCCGGGCGACCTGCATCCAGCGTGCCTTTATGGACGTAGAACTCATCCGGGTTCACCGCACCTTGTACGACGGTTTCACCCAGGCCATAGGCGCCGGTGATGAACACCACGTCACGGAAGCCCGATTCGGTATCGAGAGTGAACATCACGCCGGCGGTGCCGGTTTCGGAGCGGACCATGCGCTGCACGCCAGCCGACAGGGCGACCAGTTTGTGGTCGAAGCCCTGGTGCACGCGGTAGGAAATCGCACGGTCGTTGAACAGAGAAGCGAACACCTCTTTGGCGGCGCGAATGACGTTTTCGACACCACGGATGTTCAGGAAGGTTTCCTGCTGGCCGGCGAAGGAGGCGTCCGGCAAGTCTTCGGCGGTAGCGGAAGAACGCACGGCCACGGCCACGTCAGGGTTGCCGGCGGACAGCGCGGCGAACGCGGTACGGATTTCAGCGTTCAGTTTTTCCGGAAACTCGGCTTCCATGATCCATTGACGGATCTGGGCACCGGTCTTGGCCAGGGCATTCACGTCGTCGACGTCGAGGGCATCAAGGGCGTCGTGAATCTGCTGATTCAGGCCGCTCAGTTCCAGGAAATCACGATACGCCTGAGCGGTCGTGGCGAAGCCACCTGGCACCGATACACCGGCACCTGCAAGGTTGCTGATCATCTCGCCCAGGGATGCGTTCTTGCCCCCCACGTGCTCAACGTCGTGTTTGCCGAGCTTGTCGAGGGAAACTACGTACTCTACCAAGGTGATCTCTCCACTAACTGTGTTGGAAAAGCTCAGAAACCGGCTGCTTAATTGGGCATTTGCCGGCTATATGGCCTGGACCTGGAAAATAAGTGAGAATGCGGGCCAATGGCGGCCGGCAAATCGCGCCTATCATATCCAAGATTCGTTACTAGCTTAAGGCCCAAGGTGCAAATGAAACGATCTGCTTTCTTTATCTCCGATGGCACGGGCATTACCGCCGAAACCCTCGGCCAAAGCCTCCTGGCGCAGTTCGAAAACATTACCTTCAGCAAAGTCACGCGGCCGTACATCGACAACGTGGACAAAGCGCGAGCCATGGTACAACAAATCAACAAAGCCGCCGAAACCGACGGCTTTCGTCCGATTATCTTCGACACCATCGTCAATCAGGACATTCGTGAGATTCTCGCTACCTCGAATGGTTTCATGATCGACATTTTCTCGACGTTCCTGGCACCGCTTGAGCAGGAACTGACCGAGCATTCTTCCTATACCGTGGGCAAATCCCACTCCATCGGCACCAGCTCCAACTACATGGAGCGTATCGAGGCGGTTAACTTCGCCCTCGATAACGACGATGGCGCCCGCACGCACTATTACGACAAGGCCGACCTGATACTAGTGGGCGTGTCGCGATGTGGTAAGACGCCGACGTGCCTGTACATGGCGATGCAGTTCGGGATCCGCGCGGCCAACTACCCGCTGACCGAAGACGACATGGAGCGCCTGCAACTGCCCAATGCGCTACGCGCCCATCAACACAAACTGTTCGGCCTGACCATCGACCCCGACCGCCTCACCGCGATCCGCAACGAACGCAAGCCCAACAGCCGCTATTCGAGCTACGCCCAGTGCGAGTTCGAAGTGCGCGAAGTGGAAAACCTGTTCCGTCGCGAAAACATCCCACACATCAACTCCACGCATTTCTCGGTGGAAGAAATCTCCGCGAAGATTCTCGTGGAGAAAGGTGTGGAGCGGCGTTTCAAATAATTGAAGCCACGCTTCTGCTTATGTAGGAGCTGCCGCAGGCTGCGATCTTTTGATCTTGTCTTTTAAAATCAAAAGATCGCAGCCTGCGGCAGCTCCTACGGAGGTCTGTCTAAATCACGAATAAATCCACAAACCGGTTCACTGGTGTCGCCTCAAGCTTCTGCTGATCCTTGCACAACGCAAAAATCTCCTCGCTGCGCTGCCCGGTGAAACGTGTCAGCAAGTTCGCCCTGAATTTATCCTCCAGCAACGGAATGCCTTCGACCCGACGCCGACGATGGCCAATCGGGTATTCCACCACCACGTTTTCGGTGCTTGACCCATCCTTGAAAAATACCTGTACCGCGTTGGCAATCGAGCGTTTATCGGCCTCCAGATACTCACGGGTGAAACGCGGTTCCTCAACAATCACCATCTTGTCGCGCAGCACATCGATGATCGGATGCGCCTTGTGGAAATCATCTTCGTAGTACTCGGCCACCAGATTACCGAAGGCCAACGGCACGGCCGTCATGTACTGGATGCAGTGATCGCGATCAGCGGCATTGGCCAGCGGACCGACCTTGGAAATGATGCGGATCGCCGACTCGTGCGTGGTGATGACGATCCTGTCGATTTCATGCAGGCGATTGCGCACCTGCGGGTGCAAGGTCACCGCCGCCTCGCAGGCCGTTTGCGCATGGAACTCGGCCGGAAAACTGATCTTGAACAACACGTTTTCCATCACATAACTGCCGTACGGCCGCGAAAAACTGAAAGCCCGTTTGTCCTCAGGCTTGAGCGCCAGGTCATTGTTGGTGTGGCTGAACAACACGTCGTAAAAACCCCATTGCTTAGCGCTCAACACGCCGGGAATGCCCATCTCGCCGCGCATCGCCATGTCCGCAAAACGCACGCCACGACTGGACGCATCTCCCGCCGCCCACGACTTGCGCGAACCAGCATTCGGCGCATGCCGATACGTGCGCAACGCCTGTCCGTCGGCAAACGCGTGGGACAACGCTGACAACAACTGCTCGCGATTGGCCCCCATCAGTTTGGCGGTGACTGCGGTCGAGGCCACTTTCACCAGAATGACGTGATCGAGGCCGACACGGTTGAACGAGTTTTCCAGGGCGATCACGCCTTGAATCTCATGGGCCATGATCATCGCTTCAAGAACTATACGAACAGTCAGCGGTGCTTCGCCATTGGCCAGACGCTTTTGTGAAAAATGGTCAGCCACCGCAAGAATGCCACCGAGGTTATCCGACGGATGCCCCCACTCCGCCGCAAGCCAGGTGTCGTTGTAGTCGAGCCAGCGCACGATGCAGCCAATGTCCCACGCTGCCTTCACCGGATCGAGTCGGTAACTGGTCCCCGGCACCCGGGCACCGAACGGCACGACGGTGCCTTCGACCATGGGCCCCAGATGCTTGGTGCACTCGGGAAAACGCAGGGCCAGCAGACCGCAACCCAAGGTATCGATCAGGCAGTTGCGCGCGGTATCCAGCGCCTCTGCTGACTCGATCCTGAAGTTGAGGACGTAATCGGCAATGTCCTGCAGGACCTTGTCGTAGTCGGGGCGGTTGTTCAGGTCGACGTTGGCACTCATGTTCGATTCACTCTATGAAGTGGGTCGTTGATGGAACCTCGGTTCAGGAATCTCGGTGTATCACTGCTTTCTTGTGTTGAAATCAGATCACTTGTAGGAGCTGCCGCAGGCTGCGATCTTTTGACTTTGTTTTTTAGAATCAAGATCAAAAGATCGCAGCCTTCGGCAGCTCCTACAGGGTTTTTGTTGCTTAGAAAGAGTCACCCGGAACGCGAACGAAGCCTTCCATCAACACCCGCGCACTGCGGCTCATGATGGCTTTGTTCACGGTCCATTCACCGTTGACCTGACTGGCTTCGGCGCCGACGCGCAAGGTGCCGGACGGATGCCCGAAGCGCACCGCGTTGCGTTCGGTACCACCAGCGGCGAGGTTAACCAGCGTGCCGGTGATCGCCGCCGCCGTGCCGATGGCGACGGCCGCCGTGCCCATCATCGCGTGGTGCAGCTTGCCCATCGACAGTGCACGTACCAGCAGGTCGACATCGCCTGCCGCAATGGCTTTGCCGCTGGACGAAACGTAATCCGCCGGTTTGGCCACGAAGGCCACTTTCGGCGTGTGCTGGCGCTTGGCGGCTTCGTCGACGTTGGAAATCAGGCCCATGCGCAGCGCGCCATAAGCTCGGATGGTTTCGAACATCAGCAGCGCTTTCGGATCGCCGTTGATCGCGCCTTGCAGCTCGGTGCCCTTGTAGCCGATGTCTTCGGCGTTGACGAAAATCGTCGGGATGCCGGCGTTGATCAGGGTCGCCTTGAAGGTGCCGACGCCGGGTACTTCGAGGTCATCGACGAGGTTGCCGGTGGGGAACATCGAACCGCCACCGCCCTCTTCGTCCGCTGCCGGATCGAGGAATTCAACTTGTACTTCGGCGGCCGGAAAGGTCACGCCGTCGAGTTCAAAATCGCCGGTTTCCTGCACCTCACCGTTGGTGATCGGCACGTGGGCGATGATGGTCTTGCCGATGTTGGCCTGCCATACGCGAACCACGGCGACGCCGTTGTGCGGGATGCGGCTGGCGTCGACCAGGCCGTTGCTGACCGCGAACGAGCCGACTGCCGCGGTCAGGTTGCCGCAGTTGCCGCTCCAGTCCACGAAAGGCTTGTCGATAGAGACCTGGCCGAACAGGTAATCAACGTCGTGATCAGCCTTGGTGCTTTTCGACAGGATCACGGTTTTACTGGTGCTGGACGTCGCGCCACCCATGCCGTCGATTTGCTTGTCGTACGGGTCGGGGCTACCGATCACGCGCAACAGCAATGCATCGCGGGCCGAGCCTGGAACCTGGGCCGCTTCAGGCAAATCCTTGAGGCTGAAAAATACGCCTTTGCTGGTGCCGCCGCGCATGTAAGTTGCTGGAATCTTGATCTGAGCTGCGTGAGCCATGTGCGCTTACTCCTAACCTTGAAAACAGACACGGGACTTAAAGTCCCGTGTTTGCACAGCTGTATTAAACGGCAACCGCCGACTCTTCGAGGAAGTCCTGGGCGAAGCGTTGCAACACGCCGCCGGCCTCGTAGATCGACACTTCTTCAGCGGTGTCGAGGCGGCAAGTCACCGGCACATCGACGCGCTCACCGTTCTTGCGATGGATCACCAGCGTCAGCTCGGCACGCGGAGTGCGCTCGCCGATGACGTCGTAGGTTTCGCTGCCATCGATCGCCAGAGTGTGACGGTTAGTGCCTGGTTTGAACTCCAGCGGCAACACGCCCATGCCCACCAGGTTGGTGCGGTGAATGCGCTCGAAACCTTCGGCGGCAATCGCTTCGACACCGGCCAGACGCACGCCTTTTGCGGCCCAGTCGCGGGACGAACCCTGACCGTAGTCGGCACCGGCGATGATGATCAGCGGCTGCTTGCGGTCCATGTAGGTTTCGATGGCTTCCCACATGCGCATCACTTTGCCTTCCGGCTCGACACGGGCCAGCGAACCCTGCTTGACCTTGCCGTTTTCCTGGACCATTTCGTTGAACAGTTTCGGGTTAGCGAAGGTCGCGCGCTGCGCGGTCAGGTGGTCACCACGATGCGTCGCGTAAGAGTTGAAGTCCTCTTCCGGCAAACCCATTTTCGCCAGGTATTCGCCAGCGGCGCTGTCGAGCATGATCGCGTTGGATGGCGACAAGTGATCGGTGGTGATGTTGTCCGGCAGCACCGCCAGCGGGCGCATGCCCTTGAGCGGACGCGCGCCGGCCAGTGCGCCTTCCCAGTACGGCGGACGGCGGATGTAGGTGCTCATTTCACGCCAGTCGTACAGCGGCGTGACTTTCGGGCCGGTGTCTTCGTGGATGGCGAACATCGGGATGTACACCTGACGGAACTGCTCAGGTTTCACCGAGGCTTTCACCACGGCGTCAATTTCTTCGTCGCTCGGCCAGATATCTTTCAGGCGAATTTCCTTGCCGTCGACCACGCCCAGCACGTCTTTTTCGATGTCGAATCGGATGGTGCCGGCGATGGCGTAAGCGACCACCAGAGGCGGCGACGCGAGGAACGCTTGCTTGGCGTACGGGTGAATCCGGCCGTCGAAGTTACGGTTGCCGGACAGTACCGCAGTGGCGTACAGGTCGCGATCGATGATCTCTTGCTGGATCACCGGGTCCAGTGCCCCGGACATGCCGTTGCAGGTGGTGCAGGCGAAGGCCACGACGCCGAAACCAAGCTGATCCAGTTCTTTGGTCAGGCCGGCTTCGTCGAGATACAGCGCGACGGTTTTCGAACCCGGCGCCAGGGACGATTTGACCCATGGCTTGCGTGTCAGGCCGAGCTTGTTGGCGTTGCGCGCCAGCAGGCCGGCGGCGATCACGTTGCGCGGGTTGCTGGTGTTGGTGCAGCTGGTGATGGCGGCAATGATTACCGCGCCGTCCGGCATTTGGCCCGGCACATCGTCCCACTGGCCAGAGATGCCTTTGGCGGCCAGATCCGACACCGCGACACGGGCGTGCGGGTTGCTCGGGCCGGCCATGTTGCGCACCACCGAGGACAAGTCGAAGGTCAGGCCGCGCTCGTATTGCGCGCCCTTCAGGCTGTCGGCCCACAGGCCTGTGGCCTTGGCGTAGTTCTCGACCAGTTGCACTTGCTCGTCTTCACGGCCGGTCAGCTTGAGGTAGTCGATGGTCTGCTGATCGATGTAGAACATCGCCGCGGTGGCGCCATATTCCGGGGCCATGTTGGAGATGGTCGCGCGGTCGCCGAGGGTCAGCGCCGATGCGCCTTCGCCGAAAAATTCCAGCCATGCGCCAACCACTTTTTGCTTGCGCAGGAACTCGGTCAGCGCCAGCACCATGTCGGTGGCGGTGATGCCCGGTTGCAGCTTGCCGGTCAGCTCGACGCCAACGCTCTCTGGCAGGCGCATCCACGAGGCACGACCGAGCATTACGCTCTCGGCTTCAAGACCACCGACACCGATGGCGATCACGCCCAGCGCATCGACGTGCGGGGTGTGGCTGTCGGTGCCGACGCAGGTATCCGGGAAAGCCACGCCGTCACGCACCTGGATCACCGGAGACATTTTCTCCAGGTTGATCTGGTGCATGATGCCGTTGCCCGGCGGAATCACGTCGACGTTCTTGAACGCCTTCTTGGTCCAGTTGATGAAGTGGAAACGGTCTTCGTTACGACGGTCTTCAATGGCGCGGTTCTTCTCGAACGCTTCCGGATCGAAGCCACCGCGCTCGACGGCCAGGGAGTGGTCGACGATCAGTTGCGTCGGCACCACCGGATTCACTTGCGCCGGGTCACCGCCTTGCAGGGCGATGGCATCACGCAGGCCAGCGAGGTCGACCAGTGCGGTCTGGCCGAGGATGTCGTGGCACACCACGCGGGCCGGGAACCACGGGAAATCGAGGTCGCGTTTGCGCTCGATGAATTGCTTCAGGGATTCGGTGAGCGTGGCCGGGTCGCAGCGACGCACAAGGTTTTCCGCCAGTACGCGAGAGGTGTACGGCAGGGTGTCGTAGGCGCCAGGCTCAATGGCCTCGACTGCCGCACGGACGTCGAAGTAATCCAGTTGGCTGCCGGGCAGCGATTTGCGGAATTCAGTGTTCATCGGTCAGGACTCGGGTCACGGTAGTTTCAAAAGGTGGGCCTGGCACAGTTCCTGAGCTGACTTCGATCGCCTGTAGGAGCTGCCGCAGGCTGCGATCTTTTGATCTTCAAAAAGCAATATCAAAAGATCGCAGCCTGCGGCAGCTCCTACAGGGTCACCGGTTCATTCAGTGAGCTGTGCAGGCATTCCCACCATTCAGCGTTGTTCGATTGGCACGAACTTGCGCTGTTCGACGCCGGTGTATTCGGCGCTTGGACGGATGATGCGGTTGTTGGCGCGTTGTTCGTACACGTGGGCGGCCCAGCCGGTCAGGCGCGAGCAGACGAAAATCGGTGTGAACAACTTGGTCGGAATGCCCATGAAGTGGTACGCCGAGGCATGGTAGAAGTCGGCGTTCGGGAACAGTTTCTTCTGCTCCCACATGGTCTTGTCGATGGCTTCGGAAACCGGGAACAACACCGTGTCGCCCACTTCGTCAGCGAGTTTTTTCGACCAGCCCTTGATCACTTCATTGCGAGGATCGTTGTCCTTATAGATCGCGTGGCCGAAGCCCATGATCTTGTCCTTGCGCTCCAGCATGCCCAAGGTGCCTTTGATCGCGTCTTCCGGCGACGAGAAGCGCTCGATCATTTCCATCGCCGCTTCGTTGGCGCCGCCGTGCAACGGGCCGCGCAGCGAACCGATGGCCGCGGTGATGCAGGAATACAGATCGGACAGGGTCGAGGCGCAAACGCGGGCGGTGAAAGTCGATGCGTTGAACTCGTGCTCTGCGTACAGAATCAGCGAAACGTTCATCACTTTGACGTGCAACTCGCTCGGCTTCTTGCCGTGCAGCAGGTGCAGAAAGTGGCCGCCGATGGACTGCTCGTCGCTCACGCAATCGATGCGCTTGCCTTCATGACTGAAGCGATACCAGTAGGTCATGATCGCCGGGAATGCAGCCAGCAGACGGTCGGTCTTGTCGTGCTGCTCGGAGAAGTTGTTCTCCGGCTCAAGGTTGCCCAGGAACGAGCAGCCGGTGCGCATCACGTCCATCGGGTGGGCGTCGGCGGGGATGCGTTCCAGCACTTCTTTCAGCGCCTGCGGCAGGTCACGCAGCTTGCTCAGCTTGGTGATATAGGCATTGAGTTGCGCTTTGCTCGGCAGTTCACCGTACAGCAGCAAGTAAGCGACTTCTTCGAACTGTGCGTCAGCCGCCAGTTCACGAACGTCATAACCACGATAAGTCAGACCGGCACCCGACTGGCCCACGGTGGACAGTGCGGTTTGCCCGGCGACCTGGCCACGGAGCCCGGCGCCACTGAGTACTTTTGCTTCGGCCATTTCTGCCTCCAATTTTCTTGAATTTGTTAGGGAATCGGCAAATTGTGCTTCATCAGGTTATTCGGGTGGTTCTCGAAAGATCGCAGCCTCGTTGCACTCGACAGCTCCTACAGGGGAGCGCGATTCATGCAGGAGCTGCCGAAGGCTGCGATCTTTTGACCTTCATTTTTTAGCGGCAAACAACGCATCGAGCTTCTGCTCGAAGGTGTGATAGTCGATGCGATCGTAAAGCTCCATGCGAGTCTGCATGGTGTCGATGACGTTCTGTTGCGTGCCGTCGCGGCGGATCGCGGTGTAGACGTTTTCCGCGGCCTTGTTCATGGCACGGAAGGCCGACAGCGGGTACAGCACCAGCGACACGTCGGCCGCAGCCAGTTGCTCGGTGGTGTACAGCGGCGTCGCGCCGAATTCGGTGATGTTGGCCAGGATCGGCGCTTTCACGCGGTTGGCGAACAGCTTGTACATGTCCAGTTCGGTAATGGCTTCCGGGAACACCATGTCGGCACCGGCCTCGATGCACGCAGCGGCGCGATCCAGGGCAGACTCCAGACCTTCGACCGCCAGGGCGTCGGTACGGGCCATGATCACGAAGCTGTCATCGGTACGCGCATCAACGGCAGCCTTGATGCGGTCGACCATTTCCTGCTGGGACACGATTTCTTTGTTAGGACGGTGACCGCAGCGCTTGGCGCCAACCTGGTCTTCGATGTGAATCGCGGCCGCGCCGAACTTGATCATCGACTTGACGGTGCGAGCAACGTTGAACGCCGAAGAACCGAAACCGGTGTCGACATCGACCAGCAAAGGCAAATCGCAGACATCGGTAATGCGACGCACGTCGGTCAGCACGTCATCCAGGCCGGTGATGCCCAGGTCCGGCACGCCGAGAGAGCCCGCGGCCACCCCGCCACCCGACAGGTAGATCGCCTTGAAACCGGCGCGTTTGGCCAGCAGCGCGTGGTTGGCGTTGATCGCGCCGACCACTTGCAATGGATGCTCGCTGGCGACCGCATCGCGGAAACGCTGGCCTGGAGTGCTCTTGTTGAAACTCATGACTCACCTCGTTTGGCTGTCGGGTTGGCGCCGTCCTGGTAATGACGGGCGATGTTGCGTTTGGAGGCGCCGATGTGACGGCGCATCAACAACTCGGCCAGTTCACCGTCACGGTCGGCGATGGCATCGAGAATTCGGTGGTGCTCGGCAAACGCCTGATGCGGGCGATTAGGCGTGGTGGAAAACTGGATGCGGTACATGCGCACCAGTTGATAGAGCTCGCCGCAGAGCATCTGGGTCAGCGTGCGGTTGCCGCTGCCCTGGATGATTCGGTAATGGAAGTCGAAATCGCCTTCCTGCTGGTAATAGCCACGGCCAGCCTGAAACGCCTCGTCGCGTTCATGGGTTTCCAGCACCCGACGCAGTTCGTCAATTTCTTCGACGCTCATGCGCTCGGCCGCCAGACGGCAGGCCATGCCTTCCAGGGATTCGCGAATTTCGTAGAGCTCGACCAGCTCCGCGTGATTGAGCGAAACCACCCGTGCGCCGACGTGCGGTACGCGCACCAGCAGGCGCTGGCCTTCCAGACGGTGGATGGCCTCACGCAGCGGGCCGCGGCTGATGCCGTAGGTGCGGGCCAGCTCCGGTTCGGAGATTTTGCTGCCCGGCGCGATATCGCCCTTGACGATGGCCGCCTGAATGCGGCGGAAGACGTTCTCGGAAAGCGTCTCCGAATCGTCTTGCGTAGAAACCGGGGGATCGAGTTGATCCAGCATATTGTCGACACCTTGAAAGCCAATGCCGCAAAAACTAGCGAATACGCAGGGCATAGTCAAAGGATAAATGGATATTGTCGACAATCGTCTAATAACCGGCCGCACCATAACAAAGCAACCCTATGGGTTATAGCCACCCGCCAGCGGTGGCGCCAACAAACCACCGTGCTAGAATGCCGCCCGCATTTGTTGTCACATCTGCACTGCCTGTCATAAAACCCTGATAGGCATACGAAGGAGCTTGCGCAGCAATGCCAGGGTCTTGAATCGAAGTACGGCCCGCTGCGCACCAGGATTTATGAGACTCAAGCCCTTTCCCACCTTTCTTTATCTTCTTTGCCTGCCGGGGTTTGCAGCGGCGGGGGAAAAGACCGTTTACGGCCTCAATGAATACGCAGCCCTGGGCGGAATCGACCTGGAAGTGGCCGCGAAACTCGACACCGGGGCGAAAACCGCCTCGCTGAGTGCCCGCGACATCAAGCGTTTCAAGCGCAATGGCGAGTCCTGGGTACGTTTCTACCTGGCCATCGATGCCGCCCATTCGCACCCGATTGAACGGCCACTGGCCCGCGTCAGCAAGATCAAGCGCCGGGCCGGCGACTACGATCCCGAAGAGGGCAAGAAGTACACCGCCCGTCCGGTGATCGAGCTGGATATCTGCATGGGCTCGGCTTTACGCAGTATCGAAGTGAACCTTACGGACCGAAGTGCCTTCCAATACCCGCTCTTGATTGGCTCCGAAGCGCTTAAACGCTTCGATGCGCTGGTCGATCCCAGTCTTAAATACGCTGCCGGCAAACCCGCCTGCGCTACCGACGCTCATACCGCAGAGTAATTCCAATGCGCTCTCTTACCCTTCATCTGAAAATGCTGATCGCCATCCTGGTGGTGCTGGGCATTTCAGTTACGGCCTATCAGATCTTCGTGCTCGGCATTCCCGTGACCGAAGACGCCACCGACGACTTGTGGAACATCGACGCCAAGGTCGAGTTCGTCGCCAGTGCCAAAGACCCGGTCAAGATCCAGATGTTCGTGCCGCCGCTGAGCCGCGACTACGTGAGCCTCAACGAGAGTTTCATCTCCAATAACTACGGCGTGGCCGTGAACCGGGTCGACGGCAACCGCAAGGTCACCTGGTCGGCACGTCGGGCCAAGGGCAACCAGACGCTTTATTACCGCCTGGTGCTGACCAAGCGCTACACCGCTGAAAAAGCCAAGATCAAAGGCCCGACCTTCCGCGACAGCATTGCCGTGGAAGGCCCGGAGAAACTCGCCGCCGAAGCGCTGCTCGCACCGATCCGCCAGCATTCGGCCGACGTCGAGACCTTCATCAGCGAAGCGATCAAGCGTGTCAACAACAGCAACGACGACAACGCCAAGATGCTGCTGGCCGGCGACCCGACGCCGGCGCACAAGGCGAAGATCGTCGAACTGCTGCTGTCTATCGCGCACGTGCCAGTGGAGAAGGTCCACACCATTCGCCTGGTGGCCGACCAGCCGCAAACACCCGAACTCTGGCTGCGCAGCTTTAACGGCACCGACTGGCTGTACTTCAACCCGGAAACCGGCGAGCAAGGCCTGCCGACCGACCGCCTGCTGTGGTGGACCGGCGACGAGAACTTGATCACCGTCGACGGCGGTAAGAAAGCCACTGTCACCTTCAGCATGAACAACAGCGAAATGAACGCCATTCGCCTGGCCAAGCTGACGGATGAAAACACTGACGCCAATTTCCTCGAATACTCGCTGTACGGCCTGCCGCTGCAAACCCAGCAGACGTTCATGATCATGGTGATGATCCCGATCGGCGTGTTGGTGATCCTGATCCTGCGCAACCTGATCGGCATCCAGACACTCGGCACGTTCACGCCTGTACTGATTGCCCTGGCCTTCCGCGAAACCCAGCTCGGGTTCGGCATCGTGCTGTTTACGATCATCACGGCACTGGGTCTGTCGCTGCGCTCCTACCTTGAACACCTCAAGCTGCAAATGCTGCCGAGGCTGTCGGTGGTGCTGACGTTCGTGGTGGTGCTGATCGCGGCCATCAGCCTGTTCAGCCACAAACTGGGCCTGGAACGCGGACTGTCGGTTGCGCTGTTCCCGATGGTGATTCTGACCATGACCATCGAACGCCTGTCGATCACCTGGGAAGAGCGCGGCGGGGGCCATGCCATGAAAGTGGCGATCGGCACACTGTTCGCCGCTTCCCTGGCGCACTTGATCATGAGCGTGCCGGAACTGGTGTACTTCGTGTTCACGTTCCCGGCGATCCTGTTGATCCTGGTAGGCTTCATGCTGGCGATGGGTCGCTATCGCGGTTACCGCCTGACCGAGCTGGTGCGTTTCAAGGCCTTCCTGAAAAAGGCTGACGCTTGATGTTCGGCTTCTGGAAAACCTGGAAGGCCCTGGAAGCCCGGGGCATCATGGGCATCAATCGGCGTAACGCAGACTACGTGCTCAAGTACAACAAGCGCAGTCTGTACCCGATTGTCGACGACAAGATCATCACCAAGGAACGCGCGATCGCCGCCGGCATTCATGTGCCGGAACTGTATGGCGTGATCTCCACGGAAAAGGAAATCGACAAGCTCGGCGAGATCATCGGCGGGCGCAACGACTTCGTGATCAAGCCGGCCCAAGGCGCGGGCGGTGACGGCATCATTGTCGTCGCCGACCGCTTCGAGGGTCGCTACCGCACGGTGTCCGGCAAGATCATCGCCCACGAAGAAATCGAGCACCACATTTCCAGCATCCTCACCGGCCTGTATTCCCTGGGTGGCCACCGTGACCGGGCGCTGATCGAATACCGCGTGATCCCCGACCAGATCTTCAAGAGCATCAGCTACGAAGGCGTGCCGGACATCCGCATCATCGTGCTGATGGGCTACCCGGTGATGGCCATGCTGCGCCTGCCGACCCGGCAGTCCGGCGGCAAGGCGAATCTGCACCAAGGCGCCATCGGTGTGGGTGTCGACCTCGCCACCGGCCTGACCCTGCGCGGCACCTGGCTGAACAACATCATCACCAAACACCCGGACACCACCAACGCGGTAGACGGCGTGCAACTGCCCTACTGGGACGGTTTCATGAAACTCGCCGCTGGTTGCTATGAGCTGTGCGGGCTGGGTTACATCGGTGTCGACATGGTGCTGGACCAGGAGAAAGGCCCGTTGATTCTGGAGCTCAACGCCCGTCCGGGCTTGAACATTCAGATCGCCAACGATTGCGGCCTGACGTTGCGCACCCATGCGGTCGAGGCGCGCCTGGAAGAGTTGAAGGCTCGTGGTGTTACCGAAACCGTGGAAGAGCGCGTGGCGTTCGTGCAGGAAATGTTTGGGCATATTCCGCCGGTTGAAGGTTGATCCCACACATCCCCTCTAGGAGCAATTCCCCGAGGGGACTACAATCGCCACCCCGCCTCGATGGCTGATCTACCCCGCCCATGCTGACCTGTTCCGTACACCCGCTACCCTATTGCGCCAACCCCGCCGAGTACTTTGCGGCCATTCGTCATGCCCCTGGTGCCGTGCTGCTCGACAGCGGCCGCCCGAGTGCCGACCGCGGGCGCTATGACTTGCTCAGCGCCTGGCCGCTGGAACAACTGACGGTATCGCCCGACGAAAGCGGCGGCGATTTCCTGCAACGCCTTCGCGACAATCTGGCACGGCTCGGTGAAGCAACGGTTGGCCATGAGCTACCGTTCGCCGGCGGTTTGATCGGTTACCTGAGCTATGACTTCGGTCGCCATCTGGAGAACCTGCCAAGCCAGGCGCAAGACGACCTGCAATTGCCGGATGCGCGGTTCGGCCTGTACGCCTGGGCGCTGATCAGCGATCACCAGCAGCTGACAAGCCAGTTGGTGTTTCACCCGACCGTGGCCGAGAGCGAGCGCCAGCGCCTGATCCAGCTGTTCAGCCAGCGGTCCACCGCAGTGCACGGCCCTTTCAAGTTGCAAGCGCCGATGCATGCCGATCTGAGTGCCGATCAGTATCGCCAGGCGATTGAGCGGATTCAGCAGTACATCCAGGCCGGTGACTGCTATCAGGTCAACTTCGCCCAGCGTTTTCGCGCACCGTGCCAAGGTGACCCATGGACGGCGTATTGCGCATTGCGGCTAGCGTGCCCTACTCCGTTCTCCGGATTCCAAAGCCTGCCTGACGGCGGTGCGGTACTGAGCCTGTCGCCAGAACGCTTCGTCAAAGTCAGCGAAGGCCACGTCGAAACCCGTCCGATCAAGGGCACTCGCCCGCGAGGTCTGAACCCTGCCGAAGACGCAGCAAACGCCGCAGAACTGTTGGCCAGCCCCAAGGATCGCGCAGAAAACCTGATGATCGTCGACCTGCTGCGCAACGACCTCGGTCGTACCTGCCGCACCGGTTCGGTCACGGTGCCGGAGTTGTTCAGCCTGGAAAGTTATCCGAACGTGCATCACCTGGTGAGCAGCGTAACCGGCGAACTGGCGGATGACCGGGATGCACTGGACCTGATCGCTGGCAGCTTCCCCGGCGGCTCTATCACCGGCGCACCAAAAATCCGGGCGATGCAAATCATCGACGAATTGGAGCCAACCCGACGCGGACTGTATTGCGGCTCGTTGCTGTATCTGGACGTGCGCGGGGAGATGGACAGCTCCATCGCCATTCGCAGCTTGCTGGTCAAGGATGGGCAGGTGTGTTGCTGGGGCGGCGGCGGGATTGTTGCCGATTCCGAGTGGCAGGCCGAGTATCAGGAATCGATCACCAAAGTGAAGGTGCTGCTCGATACCCTGCAAAACCTCTGACACCCTGCCCCTGTAGGAGCTGTCGAGTGAAACGAGACTGCGATCTTTCGATTTTTTAAGATCAAGATCAAAAGATCGCAGCCTGTGGCAACTCCTACAGGCGATTCGAAGCCTTGATGAACTCCTGCTTCAGCGCTTCAAACGTGTGCACCGCCGGGAACTGCGGGAACTCGGCAATCACGTTATCCGGCGCATGGAACAGAATCCCCGCATCCGCCTCACCCAGCATCGTGGTGTCGTTGTAGGAGTCCCCCGCCGCAATCACCCGGTAGTAGAGACTCTTGAACGCCAGGACCGATTGACGCTTGGGGTCTTTCTGGCGCAACTGATAGCTCGTCACCCGCCCGGTGTCATCGGTAATCAGGCGATGGCAAAGCAGGGTCGGGAAGCCCAGCTGACGCATCAGCGGCTGGGAGAACTCGTAGAACGTGTCCGACAGAATCACCACTTGAAAGCGCTCGCGCAGCCAGTCGACGAATTCGATGGCACCGTCCAGCGGCTTGAGCGTGGCGATCACTTCCTGGATGTCGGAGAGTTTCAGGCCGTGCTCGTCGAGAATCCGCAAGCGCTGCTTCATCAGCACGTCATAGTCGGGAATGTCCCGGGTGGTGGCCCTGAGGGATTCGATCCCGGTTTTTTCGGCGAAGGCGATCCAGATTTCCGGAACCAGCACACCTTCAAGATCCAGACAGGCAATTTCCACAAGACACTCCCATTTGTATTGTTTATTGGTCGAGCGAGTTAAAAGACTGCCGAACTCTAGCGACTCCGCCCCCACCGCGCAACGCACAGGACGCCCCGACCGGCGCAGGTTTTTGTTACCATCGGCCCCATATAGAGCGCCCAGCGCCACCGACCTGTAGGAAGCCGCCCTGATGAGCCCAACGTTCGACGTCGTGGAACTCGCCACGACCTATGCCAACAAATCCGCCCAGGACATCCTGAAACTCGCGTTTGCCGAGTTCGGTGATGAACTGTGGATATCTTTCAGCGGCGCCGAAGATGTGGTGCTGGTGGACATGGCCTGGAAGCTGAACAAGAACGTCAAAGTGTTCAGCCTCGACACCGGCCGCTTGCACCCGGAGACCTATCGCTTCATCGATCAGGTGCGCGAGCACTACAAGATCGACATCGAACTGGTGTCGCCGGACTACACCAAACTCGAACCGTTCGTGAAGGAAAAAGGACTGTTCAGTTTCTACAAGGACGGTCACGGCGAATGCTGTGGCATCCGCAAGATCGAACCGCTACGACGCAAGCTCTCAGGCGTGAACGCCTGGGCCACCGGCCAGCGCCGCGACCAGAGCCCTGGCACCCGCAGCGCCGTCGCGGTGATGGAGATCGACACCGCGTTCTCCACCCCGGAACGCACCCTGTACAAGTTCAACCCGCTGGCACAAATGACCAGCGAAGAGATCTGGGGTTACATCCGCATGCTGGAGTTGCCCTACAACAGCCTGCACGAACGCGGCTTTATCAGCATCGGCTGCGAACCGTGCACCCGTCCGGTCCTGCCGAACCAACATGAGCGCGAAGGCCGCTGGTGGTGGGAAGAAGCGACCCAGAAAGAATGCGGGTTGCATGCGGGCAATATCATCAGCAAAGCGTAACCCTTACTTTTCTGCCCTGTGAAATCCCTGTGGGAGCTAGCCTGCTAGCGATGGCGGTATATCAGTGATTATAACGTTGACTGATCAACTGCCATCGCCAGCAGGCTAGCTCCCACATTGGTCCGCATCGGACGCCCCAAAAAATGTGTACACACGAATGTCACCGAAGGTGCCATTTATGTGTGCACTTTTTTGTTTCCACGCCCCCAAAAGTTACATTTCTTTCCCGACGTGATTCATCTGCGCTCGCCAGACCTGCCCGTGAAAAATAAATACCTGTTCAAACGGTCAATTTATATTTTTTATTTTTCAGCAACTTGGCGAAACGCCATAACCAAACGAAATGAGCAGTGCTTTTCATAGATCCTGCCACTGGCATGGAAGTCGCTTAAGTGCATACATGTTTTGTATACAATTACCTCAAAACATACACACACTTAAGATCCGCAAGCCTGAAGCGCCCTTTCCCGTACAGGCTGCAGATGCCCCGTAACCAATGATATTCGCTACACCGCGACGAAGATTTGTCGAGCCATGCGCTCATGCACAGTCATCGCGGCGTCGAGCATCAGGAGCCTGCCGGAATGCGTACAAGTCTCTCAAACAACAATATTGCGCTGGATCTGCCCTCCTCCCACGCCACCCCACCCGCTGTGGATCAAACGCTGCAATCGCCTGTGGTGCTCAGCCCACGCCTGCACAACAAAGACCTGGCGCCGACCAAAGCCGAAGGTCGGCGCTGGGGCCGCTACAGCATCTTCGCGTTGTGGACCAACGACGTGCACAACATCGCCAACTACTCGTTCGCCATAGGCCTGTATGCGCTGGGACTGGGTGGCTGGCAGATTCTGCTGTCGCTGGGGATCGGCGCGGCGCTGGTGTACTTCTTCATGAACCTTTCCGGCTACATGGGCCAGAAAACCGGTGTGCCGTTTCCGGTCATCAGCCGGATCAGTTTCGGCATTCACGGGGCGCAGATTCCTGCGTTGATCCGGGCCGTTATCGCCATCGCCTGGTTCGGGATTCAGACATACCTGGCCTCGGTGGTCTTTCGCGTCTTGCTGACGGCCATCCATCCCGGCTTCGCCGAATACGACCATGACTCGATTCTCGGTCTGTCGACCCTGGGCTGGGTGTGCTTCGTGGCGATCTGGTTCGTGCAGTTGGCGATCCTCGCTTACGGCATGGAAATGGTGCGCCGCTATGAGGCGTTTGCCGGGCCGGTGATTCTGCTGACCGTCGCCGCCCTCGCCGCGTGGATGTACTTTCAGGCCAACGCGACGATCGCCTGGTCAATCCGCGAACCACTGACCGGTGGCGAGATGTGGCGCAATATCTTTGCCGGCGGCGCGCTGTGGCTGGCGATCTACGGCACGCTGATCCTGAATTTCTGCGACTTCGCCCGTTCCTCGCCGTGCCGCAAGACCATCAAGGTCGGCAACTTCTGGGGCTTGCCGGTCAACATTCTGGTGTTCGCGGCCATCACCGTCCTGCTGTGTGGCGCGCAATTCCAGATCAATGGCCACATTATTGAAAGTCCTACGGAGATCATCGCCTCGATCCCCAACACGATCTTCCTGGTCCTGGGTTGCCTGGCGTTCCTGATCGTCACCGTGGCGGTGAACATCATGGCCAACTTCGTCGCCCCGGCTTTTGTACTCAGCAACCTGGCGCCCAAATACCTGACGTTCCGCCGCGCCGGGTTGATCAGCGCGACCATTGCCGTGCTGATCCTGCCGTGGAACCTCTACAACAGCCCGCTGGTGATCGTGTATTTCCTGTCCGGCCTCGGCGCGCTGCTCGGCCCGTTGTATGGCGTGATCATGGTCGACTACTGGCTGGTACGAAAAGGTCAGGTCAACGTGCCGCAGTTGTATAGCGAAGACCCCAACGGCGCTTATTACTACAGCCGCGGGGTCAATTTGCGCGCCGTCGCGGCGTTCATTCCCGCCGCCTTGATCGCCATCGTCCTGGCACTGATGCCGGGTTTCCACAGCATTTCACCGTTTTCCTGGCTGATTGGCGCTGCGATTGCAGGGATGCTCTATCTGATCATCACCAAACGCCAGCCGCACTACGCCGACGTCAGCGGTGAAGCCATCGCCGTCGATAACGTCAGCCATTAAATCCATCGCGGCCCGGCAGCGTCGGGCCGCAGAACCACCCGCTATAAGGACTTCCCATGCGAATTCTCGTGGTCAACGTCAACACCACCGAATCCATCACCCAGGCCATCGCCCGCTCGGCTCAGGCAGTGGCCGCGCCCGGCACGGAAATCGTTGGCCTGACGCCCTACTTCGGTGCCGATTCCATCGAAGGCAACTTCGAAAGCTACCTCGCCGCCATTGCCGTCATGGATCGGGTCATGGCCTACGACCAGCCTTTCGATGCAGTGATCCAGGCCGGTTACGGTGAACACGGCCGCGAAGGCTTGCAAGAATTGCTCAACGTACCAGTGGTGGACATCACGGATGCCGCGGCGAGCACCGCGATGTTTCTGGGCCACGCCTATTCGGTGGTCACCACGCTTGATCGGACCGTGCCACTGATCGAGGATCGCCTGAAACTCTCCGGGCTCTGGGATCGCTGCGCCTCAGTGCGTGCCAGCGGTTTGGCCGTGCTGGAACTGGAACACGAACCGCAACGCGCGCTGGAGGCCATCGTGCACCAGGCGGAGTTGGCTGTGACCCAGGACAAAGCCGAAGTGATCTGCCTGGGCTGCGGCGGCATGGCCGGGCTGGATGAGCAGATTCGTCTGCGCACCGGCGTGCCGGTAATTTATGGTGTGACGGCGGCAGTAACCATTGCCGAGTCGTTGGTGCGGTTGGGATTGTCGACGTCGAAAGTGCGGACGTATGCGACACCGCGGCCGAAGAATATCATTGGCTGGCCGGGGCGGTTTGGGCGGTAGACCGCGTCATCATTTATCGCCAGCAGGCTGGCTCCCACAAGGAGTTTGCGAACGCCGCAGATCCAGTGTGGGAGCTAGCCTGCTAGCGATGGCAGCACCTCGGTCTCAAACCAGTCTCAAATCGCACTGAACCGCTGCCCCAACCCCTGCTCCGCAAACTGCTCAATAATGAAATCGACAAACGCCCGGGTCTTGCCCGGCAACAGTTTGTGCTCGGCGTAATAAATCGAAATACTGCCGTCATCGATGTACCAGTCCGGTAGCACTCGCTGCAACGTGCCCGCCTCCAGATAATTCGCTGCAAACGGCATACTCACCAGCGCAATGCCGAGGCCTTGGGCGGCGGTGGCGCAAGCGGCATCCGAGTCGCTCATGGTCATGCGCACCTTGAGCGTCAACGGACGACAGTGCTGGGGGCTGTGGCCGGTCAACTGCCAGGAGCGCACTCGCCCGGTTTGCGGCGACCGAATCAGGATGCCATCGTGATGCTGAAGATCCTCGGGCTCGGTGATCGCCGGGTGCTCCTGCAAATACTCGGCAGACGCGAGCAATACCCGATGCGCCGGTGCCAGCTTGCGCGCAACCACGCCTGGGGGCAGCTCGAATCCACCCCCGATTGCCGCGTCGAATCCCTGACCAATCAGGTCGACCTGGCGATTGTCAAAATGCCAGTCTGGATTGATCTCCGGATAGCGGCGCAGAAACTCACCGAGCAGCGGCACCACATACAACCGCCCGAATACCGTGCCCATGCTGACCTTCAAGGTACCCGCCGGTCGGCCTTGGGCGTTGGCCAGATGGGCGACGGCATTCTGTATGTTGGTCAGGCTGGCACTGACCTGACTCAAAAACAGTTGACCGGCCTCGGTCAGCGTCAGGCTGCGAGTGCTGCGCTGGAACAACCGAACGCCGAGTCGCGCTTCCAGTTTCGCCACACTTTTACCCACGGCGGCCGGTGTCAGGCTCAGGCGCCGTGCCGCTTCGGCGAAGCTGCCGACTTCGGCACTGCGCACGAAGCATTCGATACTGCTGAAGGTTTCCATGGTGAACCACTATAAACTTTTGGTTTACACAGACTATAGCAATTACCGTCTACACAGCCTGCAATCCTCAATCGATACTAGGCTCCATCAACCGGGACATCTCGCCTCGGGACTTTGGAGATCGAAATGACTACTCAGAACCTCAGCGGCAAAGTGGCATTGATTCAAGGTGGTTCCCGCGGCATCGGCGCCGCCATCGTCAAACGCCTGGCCGCGCAAGGCGCGACAGTAGCTTTCACCTACGTCAGCTCCACAGCCAAGGCTGAAGAACTGCAAAACAGCATCATCGCTGATGGCGGCAAAGCCCTCGCCATCAAGGCCGACAGCGCCGACGCCGAAGCCATCCGCAACGCCGTGAACGCAACGGTAAAAACCTTTGGTCGCCTGGATATCCTGGTCAACAACGCTGGCGTGCTGGCGGTTGCACCGCTTGAAGATTTCAAACTCGAAGATTTCGACCAGACCTTGGCCATCAACGTGCGCAGCGTGTTCGTCGCCACCCAGGCTGCCGCCCGCCACATGACCGAAGGCGGTCGCATCATCAACATCGGCAGCACCAACGCCGATCGCATGCCCTTCGCCGGTGGTGGTCCGTACGCCATGAGCAAATCGGCACTGGTGGGCCTGACCAAAGGCCTGGCCCGTGACCTGGGCCCTAAAGGCATCACCGTCAACAACGTACAACCAGGCCCGGTCGACACCGACATGAACCCGGCCGACGGTGACTTCGCCGAGAGCCTGGTGCAACTGATGGCTGTCGGGCGCTACGGCAAGGTTGAAGAGATTGCCAGTTTCGTCGCCTACCTCGCAGGCCCTGAGGCGGGTTACATCACCGGCGCGAGCCTGACCATCGACGGCGGCTTCGGCGCCTGATGGTTTAAACGCGATCCAGACCCGGGAGCGGAAAACTCCGCTCCCATCGGGTCAGGCTTTCAAGTGGCGATAACTCTGTACCGCAGACCCAAGCACCACCGCCCCCGCGCCAATCGCCAGCCAAAACCCGCTTCTGGCACCGAACGCATCCACCATCCAGCCCGACCCCGCCGCACCAATCGCCACGCCAATACTCAAACCGGTGACCAACCAGGTCAGGCCTTCAGTGAGTTTGGCCGCCGGTACGATCTGCTCCACCAACGCCATCGCCACAATCAGCGTCGGCGCAAAGAACAGCCCGGCAACGAACACCGCCAGTGACAACCCGAGAATGTTCACCGCCAGCAACAGCGGCAACGTCGTCACCGCCGTAGCGATCCCGCCGTAGAGAAACAAACGCGGCAGCGGCACTTTCGAGCGCAAGGCACCGAACGCCAAACCGGCCATGCACGAACCGATGGCATACACCGACAGCACAATGCTCGCCGCCGCCGGTTGGCCCTGTTGTTGCGCGAACGCCACGCTGACCACGTCCACCACGCCGACGATGGTGCCCATCGCGACCATCAACAGCATCAGCAACTGGATGTCCACGGAGCGAATGATCGACCTGGCGTGATGTTCTTCATGGGGATGCACCGGCGGCTCGGTGCTGCGTTGCGAGACAAACGCCGTGACCCCGATCGCCAGCATCAGCAATGCAGCCAATGGCCCGGCCTCGGGAAACGCCACCACGCACAGCCCCACCGACAACGGCGGCCCGACAATAAAGCAGACTTCGTCCAGCACCGACTCCAGGGCATAGGCGGTTTGCAGTTGCGGTTGGCCGCGATACAGCTCGGTCCAGCGCGCCCGCACCATCGCCGACATGCTCGGCATGCAACCGGCGATTGCCGCGAACACGAACAACGTCCAGTTCGGCGCCTGCAATCGTGTGCACAGCAACACCAACAGCAAGGCCCCGCCACCGATCAGCGCCGACACCGGTAAAATTCGCCGCTGGCCAAAACGGTCCACCAGCCGCGACACCTGCGGCGCACAAAACGCCGTGGCCAACGCAAACGTCGCGGCCACCGCGCCAGCCAACCCATAGCCACCCTGCAGCTGTGAAAGCATGGTGATCAGGCCGATGCCGGTCATGGAAATCGGCATGCGCGCGATCATCCCGGCCAGCACAAAAGCACGGGCGCCCGGGGCTTTGAACAGTTCGCGGTAGGGGTTGGCCATGGGTGCAGGTCTCGTCAGGGGCCTGCACGTTGCCATAAACGCTGATTGGCGGGAAAGCGGGGAATTGTTGGTTGAATGTGAAGGCCCTATCGCCAGCAGGCTGGCTCCCACAATGACTGATGTATACCCATCCAATGTGGGAGCCAGCCTGCTGGCGATGGGGGCAAAGCAGTTACCCCAAAATGAACTCCAGCCCGCCAGAACCAGTCAGCTACTTAGGCCCTCAACTCCCAGAGCCCCGTGCCAATGACTGATCACCCCGAACGCCAAAGCCCCATCGACGCCCACGGCATCATCGGCGACATGCGCAGTGCCGCGCTGGTCAATGACAAGGGCAGCGTAGACTTTTTCTGTTGGCCGGAATTCGATAGCCCGTCGATTTTCTGCTCGCTGCTGGACAGCCCCGAGGCCGGTATTTTCCAGTTGTCGCCGGATTTACCCGACGCCCGCCGCGAACAGATTTACCTGCCGGACACCAACGTATTGCAAACCCGCTGGCTCAGCGATCGCGCCGTGGTCGAAGTCACTGACCTGCTGCCCATCGGCGACAGCGAGGACGACCTGCCGGTGCTGATGCGCCGGGTCCGAGTGGTCAGTGGCAAGGCCACCTTTCACCTGCACTGCGCCGTGCGGCACGACTATGCCCGCGCCACGACCCGCGCCCGTGTGGATAAAAAGACCGTGATTTTCGAGGCCGCCGATCAGCCGTCCCTGCGCCTGGCGGCGGATCAGCCGTTACGGATTGAGGCCAATGCTGCCGTCGCCGAATTCACCCTCGAACAGGACCAGACGGCCGAGTTCCTGCTCGGTGCCGTCGACGATCCGCGCTTTAAGGAAGGCGCTGCGCAATTGTGCCTGGAACGCACACTGAAATTCTGGCGCGACTGGATCGGCCAATCCAACTATCGCGGGCGCTGGCGAGAAATGGTCAACCGCTCGGCCCTGGCAATGAAGCTGCTGACCTCGCGCAAACACGGTGCGATCCTCGCCGCCGCCACCTTTGGGTTACCCGAAACCACCGGCGGTGAACGCAATTGGGATTACCGCTACACGTGGATCCGCGACGCCTCGTTCACCGTTTACGCCTTCATGCGTTTGGGCTTCGTCGAAGAAGCCAACGCCTACATGCGCTGGTTGCGCGGACGGGTCAGCGACTGTCGAGGCCAGCCGATGAAACTCAACATTCTGTATGGCATCGATGGTCGACAGGAACTGCCGGAAATCGAACTCACGCACCTGTCCGGCCACGGCGGTGCGAAACCGGTGCGCATCGGCAACCTGGCTTACGCGCAGGTCCAGCTCGACATTTTCGGCGAACTGATGGACGCGGTGTACCTGGTCAACAAATACGGTGAGGCCATTTCCCATGAGGGCTGGAAACACACCGTGGAAGTGGTCGATCAGGTGTGCGAAACCTGGCAGCAGGAAGACGTCGGCATCTGGGAAATGCGCGGCGAGCAGCATCACTTTCTGCACTCGCGCCTGATGTGCTGGGTCGCACTGGACCGCGCAATCCGGCTCGCCTCGAAACGTTCACTGCCCGCCCCGTTCGCTCGTTGGGACCAGACGCGCCAGGCCATTTACACCGATATCTGGGACAACTTCTGGGATGAAGAACGCGGGCATTTCGTCCAGCACATCGGCGGCACCGGCCTCGACGGTTCAATGTTGCTGATGCCGTTGGTGCGCTTTGTCAGCGCCAAGGATCCGCGCTGGCTGGCAACCCTCGACGCCATCGAAAAGAACCTGGTGCGCGACGGCATGGTTTATCGCTACCACAACCAACACACCCACATCGACGGCCTGCCGGGCACCGAAGGCGCCTTCGCCGCGTGTTCCTTCTGGTACGTCGAATGCCTGGCTCGCGCCGGCCGGGTGGAAAAGGCTCATCTGGAGTTCGAGCAATTGCTGCGCTATGCCAACCCGCTGGGGCTGTACGCCGAAGAGTTCGACAGCCACGCGCGACACATGGGCAACACCCCGCAAGCGCTGACACATTTGGCGCTGATCAGCGCGGCGTGTTTTCTGGATCGGAAATTGAGTGGCGAGAAGAGTTTTTGGCAACCTTGAGTGGACTTTAAACGACCAGTTTACTGCGCTTTGTTTCGGGTTCGGCGGCCGCCATGCCCTACATGCTTTAAACAAAAACGCCGAGCAACACCCGCACATACCCTGTTGCCAGTCGTTACAACCCCACCTAACATCCCCGATCAACGGGTACAGCGGAGCTGTCCTACCCACCCGAATTCAAGGAATCAGAATGTCCCAACACATCCACCGCAGCATCGACCTGCCCCTTCGCACCGGCCTCAACCGCGACCAACTGTGGGAAGCCTCCGACAAGGGCCTGATCAAATGCTGGGAAGTCGGCCGCCAACGCGCCGCCCGCTTCCCCGACCTCGCCCAACAATGCCTCGCCGGCGAACTGCCGGTACTGGGCTGGAAAGGTGGCGTCAGCCGCAGCCTGAAAAAACTCGAAAAATACGGTTCCCTCAAATACCTGGCGCAATGGCAGGGTTTACGCGGGGAAGACCTGGATGTGAACTTGAGCGAAGAACGGGCCCTGACTTGTTCACGCACGAAAATGGTGGTGACGTTTACCCCGGATCGAGCGAAGTATTTCAATCAGGTGGCGGAAGTGGAAGCCGTTGAATAGACCGACTGTCCTTCTGCCGCAACACTGACCGAAAAACGCTCACGATAGGCCTGAGGCGTCACGCCCATGGCCCGCAGGAAACTGCGGCGCAGGGTTTCCTCGCTGCCGAAGCCGCATTGCACGGCGACCCGTTTGATCGGCACGCCGGTATCGCTGAGCAGGCGCCGTGCGGTTTCGACCCGGATCAGCTCGATGGCCCGAGCCGGGGTCTGGCCAGTATCGGCGCGGTAATGGCGCACGAAGCTGCGTTCGCTCATGCCGGCCTGAAGCGCCAGGGTTGGAACGCCAAGATCCTTGGTGAGGTTTTCGCTGATCCAGGCATGAAGGTCGTCGAAGCGGCTGCCTTCTTTTTGCAAAGACAGGGTGACGCTGAATTGCGACTGGCCACCAGGGCGCTTGAGAAACACCACCAATTGCCGGGCGACTTCCAGGGCCATGGTCCGGCCCAGATCGGCTTCGACCATTGCCAGCGCCAGATCAATGCCAGCGGTAACCCCGGCCGAGGTCCAGACCGGGCCGTCGTTGATGAAAATCGGATTGGGTTCGACCTGAAGTTGCGGATGCTGCTGCGCCAACTGCTCGCACCGGGTCCAGTGCGTGACCACGCGCCGACCATCAAGCCAGCCACTGGCCGCCAGCAAAAACGCCCCGGTGCACACCGATGAAACCCGTCGACACCCCGCCGAGTGCTCACGCACCCACGCCACCAGTGATGGGTCCTCGGCCGCCGCGTAAACGCCCCAGCCACCGGCGATGATCAACGTGTCGCTGCTCTGCTCGGGCAGTGATTCGGCCAACAATGCCAAACCCGCCGACGACATCACCGCCCCGCCGCCACTGGCAATCACTGACGGCGCATACGGTGCAGGTGCACCTTGTTGACGGGCGATGTCATTGGCGGACGCGAACACCTGCAAAGGCCCGGTGACGTCGAGTAATTGCACATTGGCGAAGGCGAGCACATGAATGGTTTTCGGCATTTGGCGTAATTCGTGGGGTGATTGGCGCATACGCCAAATCCTAGGCGCCTACAGTGAAGTCGTCCACCCACTTCCAGAGAAAAACACCATGACCTTGCAGATCGGTTTTCTGTTGTTTTCACAGGTGCAGCAACTCGACCTTACCGGTCCTTACGACGTGCTGGCCTCGTTGCCGGATGTGAAAGTGCATCTGATCTGGAAGGACTTGATGCCCGTCACTGCCAGTACCGGCCTGATGCTGAAACCGACGGTCACCTTCGACGACTGCCCGGCGCTGGATGTGATCTGTGTGCCCGGTGGCGGTGGCGTCGGGCCGCTCATGGAAGATGAGCAAACGCTGGCGTTCATCAATGCCCAGGCCGCAAATGCGCGTTACGTGACGTCAGTCTGCACTGGCGCGCTGGTGCTCGGCGCAGCGGGACTGCTGAAAGGCAAACGCGCCACCACGCACTGGGCCTATCACGAACTGCTGGCGCCGCTGGGGGCGATTGCGGTGAAGGACCGGGTGGTGCGCGACGGGAATTTGCTGACCGGTGGCGGCATCACTGCCGGCATCGATTTTGCCCTGACCCTGGCGGCAGAGCTGTTCGATCAAGCCACCGCCGAGCTGGTGCAGTTGCAATTGGAATACGCACCGGCTCCAGCGTTCCAGTCAGGCAGCCCGGATACTGCGCCGGCCAGCGTATTGGAAGAGGCCCGCAAACGTGCTGCCAGCTCGTTGAAACTGCGCGCAGAAATCACCGAACGTGCGGCGGCGAAACTCGACCTGCGATAAAAAACCACGGCTGCGGGATGTAATTCCCGCAACCAGGCTTTTCATACGCCCATAAAAAAACCCGCCGAAGCGGGTTTTTCCAAGACCATTACGACTCCCTGTCGTGAGCAATCCTTGCAAATGGCCGATCATCCATGATCCTGAGCACTCCTTGTGCTTCAGTGGATGGGGCCAGAATACGCATCGGATCCAATCTGCAATAGACGACATAGTTGTTACGGCGTGTAAGACATTCGCTATAACACCCCTTCCGAAAACCCTTAGACGCCTCAGGCATCAAGCTTTGAGGCCGCGAGTTTTGCGACCTGCAGCTGACCTTGCGCCGCTTGGGCATCGTCATCTTCAAGAAACCAGGCTGCCGACAATCCGGCAAACGCCAACACCCATTGCAGTAATCGCCGCTGCTCAAGCCCGCTCGCCTCGGCCACTACTTTGACTTGCCGTTCGAAACGTTGCGGGTTCGTTGCGGTGGGCAACTCGGGATTGCAGATCAAGTTGGCGTAATCGAAACCGCGTTCACCGGTCACTCGCTTGGGATCGATGGCCAGCCAGCCTCGAGCGCCAAAATCGAGGACATTGTCGTGATGCATGTCACCGTGCAACACGACCACGTCTTGCGGTTCAGCCAGCAAAACCTCAGCGGTGGCCAGGCACTGGGAAAAACGACCGCCCTGAAGTTGCGCCGTCGACCGCAATGAAGCGAACCAGGGCACCAGGCCAACAAGTGGCGGCGCTGGTGTCGGTCGTGGTGCATGCAAACGTGCCAAGGCTGTACACAGAACGCGGCTGGCCTCGTCGTCCTGGCCGTTGAGGGCCATGTGCATCAGCGAGCGCTGCCCCATGGCGCGCTCCATCAACAACGCGTCGCCATGCTGTGCGTAAACCCGCGCAGCGCCGTCACCGTCCCACCAGGTCATCAACAGATTGCCGAATTTTTCTTCATCGTCGATGGCAATCTTCAACATGGCCGGCGTATCGCCACGGCGCACCGGCAGCAAACGGCTGCCGGGCGTGATGACCGGCTGGCCGTCCGGCAGCAGCGCCCAGCGTTTCAGCCAAGGACCGAAGACACTGTCCTCAGTCACCCTCACGCTCGCGGGCTTTGGCGCTTTCGACAAGATACTGTTCGAGTCGGCCCAACTGCTCTTCCCAGCCACGGCTGTCCATGTAATACGCCTCTTTCTGGCGTACATCGGGAATGTGAGCGAAGCCCGATTCGGAAACCTTGAGCAACGTGCCGTTCTCAAAATCTTGCATTTCGAATTTCACCAGGGTGGTGGGCTCCTGGGAGTAGTCGATTTTAGGATTCACCGCGTAGGGATGCCATCGAAAGGAAAACAACGTCTGCGGCTCAACCCGCTCGACCAGCACATTCCACAACACATGTTCGTAACCGGGATAAGTCACCTGCCCTTGCGTCCACTCGCCGGCGATGAAACGCCTGCCTTCGAGCGCAACGCCGAACCATTGACCGAACGCCTCGGCATCGACCAATGCACGCCACACGTGGGAGCGCGGCGATTTGAGCGTGATTTTGCGCTCAAAACTATTGGGTACTGGTTTCATACGTCACCTC
Organism: Pseudomonas azerbaijanoccidentalis; assembly: GCF_019145495.1. Taxonomy (GTDB): domain Bacteria; phylum Pseudomonadota; class Gammaproteobacteria; order Pseudomonadales; family Pseudomonadaceae; genus Aquipseudomonas; species Aquipseudomonas azerbaijanoccidentalis. The sequence goes on from NZ_JAHSTU010000008.1 coordinate 321,580, forward strand.
CTGTACTGAACAACAGTAGGCCTCTAAGACCACATGTCCAGCCCGAAAGTTGTATGGAACGCATGTCAGTTGTCGAAATCGTGTCACTGACATCGCCGCTGGCTTCGCTACACTGCCCGCAACTTTCATCGTCACAGCGAGTTTCTGCCATGCCAATACGCTTTCTCCTGGCGTTGACGCCATTGTTGTTCACCTCCCTGGCCCATGCCGCCGTGGACTGCGATAACGCCACCGACCAGGCCACGATGAACCAGTGTGCGGCGCAGCAGCATGCGGCGGCCGACAAAGAATTGAATGCGCTGTATCAGCAAATCACCACGCGCCTGAAAGGCAATCCCGACAGCAAGAAACTGCTGGTGGGCGCGCAGCGGTCGTGGATTGCGTTTCGCGATGCCGAGTGCAAATTCTCGGCGTCCGGGGTGGAAGGCGGGAGTGTTTATCCGCTGGTCTACGGCAATTGCGTGACCGAGTTGACCAAGGCGCGGGTTGAGACGTTCAAGACTTACCTGAAATGCCAGGAGGGGGATTTGGGCTGTCCGGTGCCGGGGGTTTGATTTCGGCTATTTTGTAGTGTTTTTGAGGGCCCCATCGCTGGCAGGCCAGCTCCCACAGGGTTCGGTGGTGTTCACACAATAGTGACCACACCGCAAATCCACTGTGGGAGCTGGCCTGCCAGCGATGGCGCCAGTTTAGGCGCCGCAATTACCGCACAAAAATCTGCGCCGTGGTAATCGCCATGTCCCCGCCCGGCAACTTGATGCTGCCTGTCTGTTTCAGGCTGTCGGCATCAAAAATCGCGACGTCATTGAACGTCCCGGCCAGGTAGATTTTGCTGCCGTCCTTGTTGAAGGAAATACAGTAGTACGAGTGATCAAGCGTCGCCGCTTGAAGCATTTTCTTCTGCTTGATGTCGTACTTGGCCAGCCGGTTGAGCACCCCGAACATCAGGTTCGGGTCCTTGGGCGAGCGCATGCCGCTGAAGTAGATTTCCGTCAGGGGGCCGAAGTCGGTGGTTTCGGTCTTGCCGGTCTTCAGGTCCACGCTGAACAGGCCGTACAGGTATTCGGCGGTGGCCGGGTCCTGTTTCTTGTCCTTGAACTTCGCCGCGGTGTAGAGCAGCGAGAAGTCATGCCGATACGTCTGCTGGTTCCACACGTAGAGCACGTCCGGCGCGCTGTAGTTCGCGCGTTTCCAGTGCCGACTGGGGATCAGCACGTCGAACTTGCCGGTCTGCACATTGACCTTGTAAACGTCCGCCCCGGCCACGTACAGCGTGCCGTCGTCGCCGCTCTGCATGATGGTCAACTGGCGCGGCGCCGGGAAACTGCGCACCGGTTTGGCATCGATGCCAGCGTCGGTCCTGTACACATCGAGCCGCGGCTGCTGCACTTCGTAGCGATCGTTCATCATCAATGTCGGGTTGGCGACGGTGTACAGCTCTTTGCCGTCGTGGCTGACCGTGAAGGCGAACATCGACTTGGCCTTCTCCCCCGGCTTCTGGGTGATGCTGGCGTGGAACACCTGCTTGCAGTTGTCCAGTTCGACACCGTAGACGTCCGCATAGTGATTGTTCAGCACGTAGGCGGTCTTGCGGTCCGGCGACAACTGCACGGAGCCGGGACCGAAGGCGTCGGGCATCTTGCAGGTCTTGAACAGGGTGTCGGTGGCCAGGTCGATCACGTGCAGGTTGTTCGGGTAGTTGGTGGTCACCATGTATTCGTGACCGACTTGCAGCGCAGTGTTTTCATCGGCCAGAACACTGACAGAACAGCTGCTCAGAATGGCGAACGCGGCCAGGCCGCAGGCTTTGATGTTACGCATGCTGGAATCCTTCTTCTGTGATCACTTGTCTTTGGGGAAGACAGTGCCGAGGTTGCGCCAGTTGTCGTTGGACGCCTGGGCATCCTTGTTCCAGTCCGGGTAGGTGCTCATCATGTCGGGCACCTGGGCCGGCCACCAGCACGGGTCGGAGCAACCGTAGAGGTCGGCTTCCATCGGCTGGCACAACGACGACACACCGCCAAACGCATCAATTTCCCAGCCTGGGTCAGTGGTTGAAGCACAGCCCGCCACCGAGCTCATCGCCACCACTTCTTCAATGCGGTTCTCGTCCGCGGCCTGATCCAGCTTCAACGCTTTGTTATTGATTGCCTTGAGATGTTTCATATCAGTGAGCCTTGCGCGGAGTGATGTAGCTGCTGATGAACGCAGGGTTGTGAGCCATGATCCGGGTGTAGACCTCGATGCCGAAGTCGACCCAGTCACGCATCAGTTCGCAGTAGTGATAAGTCGGGTGCGTCGGGTCGCCGTAACGGGCGTAGCTCTCGTGATAGCAACCACCGGAGCACAGGTTGCGGATCTGGCAGTCCTCGCAACCGGTGTTGGTCCGGTCCAGGCGCTGGGACAGGAAGTCGTTCAACTCCACCTGCTTCACGCCGCTGTGGACGTTGCCGAAGGTCGGCAAACTCGAACCGGTGAAGCGGTGGCACAGGTTCAGCTCGCCCTTGTGATCCACCGCCAGCATCTTCAAACCCGCGCCGCATGGCAGGGCTTTCTTGTGGCCTTCATGGATGTCGGTGATGAGCTGGTGCAGGTTGGAGAAACCGATGTTGCGGTGCTCCAGCGCCGCTTCCAGATAACGACGACCGAGGGCCTTCATGTTGGCGAATACCTGCACCAGTTCATCGCTGGAGAGGTTGAAGCTGCTGATGTCACCAGAGGTCACCGGGGCGAAGCCGACTTCGGCAAAACCCAGTTCATTGAACAGGTGATCCCAGATGGTTTCGACGTCGGTCACGCCGGTGGTCAGGGTCACCCGCGCACCGACCGGACGGCTGTTGTAGCGCGACAGCAGCATCTCGGCCTTGCGCCGCACCACGTCATACGTGCCCTGTCCGCCCACAGTGATGCGGTTGCGGTCGTGCACGGTTTTCGGCCCGTCGATACTCACTGACAGACCGAAGCGATGGGCGTTGAGGTAGTCCACGGTTTCTTCAGTGAGCAGCGTGGCGTTGGTGGTCATGACGAACTCGACGAACTTGCCCGCCTCGGCAAAGCGCTTCTCGCAGTAGTCGACCATGTACTCGATCAGCTTGCGGTTGCTCAGCGGTTCGCCGCCGAAGAACACCACGGTGAATCGCTCTTCATCCGGGGATTCGCGCAGCAGCATTTCCACCGAAGCGATGGCCGTTTCCACGTCCATTTTCTTGCCGGCGGAAGGCTTGTCGAGGTCTTCCTTGTAGCAGTAGGTGCAACTCAGGTTGCAGCCGGTGTTGACGTTCAAAACCACGGTGTTGATCGCGGTGCGCTCGACGCGTTTGGTCGCGATGTCCGGGGTCAGCGGCGAGCCGTCGCTGACCAGTTCCAGGGCCATCAACTCGCGCAGCGTCTCAGTGATTTCCTCGCCGTTGAAACGCGCGGCCAGGCGCTGGATCAGGTCGTCCGAAGAACAACCCGGACCGCGCAAGGTATCGATGATGGTCCCGGTCAGTTCATCGCTGGCGAACAGCGAACTGCTGGGGATGTGGAACAGCATGCGGTCGGCATCGACGTGCACTTCGTGCAGGTTGCGTTCGACCAGATTCAAGATAGCGCCCATTGCAAACCTCCTGTGCAGGCCCCGCTTGGCGGAGCTTGCGGTCATTCCGAAAAGTGTCTGAAGCCAGTGCTGTCAGCCAACTCATGGAATGGGTGGATTGTTCCAGCGTTGCACGGTCACGATCATGTGGCCTTCGCCGGTCAGGGATTTCCCTGCGTCGTCGACGGCGGCGATCACCTTGAGGTTGCCGGCATTGTTGGTGGACATTTTGCGCGCCGGATTCGGCCCGGCATCGCCCGGGGTGAACACGCCCGTGTCGGCGTGCATGGTGCCGGCAAACTTGACGTCTTCGTCTTCCTTGGCGCGTTCGTCGAAGGCCTCGACCTTCCACTGCGCCGGGAACACGCCAATGCGATACGGCTTGCCGTCAGCGCCCTTGCCCCAGGCTTCCGCATCGAAACGGCCCTGGACTTTCGGCGTCGAACCACCGCCCTCGCCGATCCGCGCCACCGAGAATTCCGGTACCACTTTGACCGAAGCGATCTTGCTGTACACCGACAGGCTCGGGCCTTTCAGCGTGCCGACTGTGACGGCGCGCAAGCCCGGTTGGGCATTGGCGGCGGCCTTGAGTTTGACTTTGATCTGCTCTGGACTCTGCGAGACGACTTCGACCACTTCCACGCCTTTGCCGAAGTTCGGTTTGCCGCTCAGGCCGCTGCCGATCAACGTCACTTCGGTTTCGCTGCCGGCCTTCACATAACCCGGCTGAACCGCCAGCAAGCGCTGGGAGCCCTGTTTGGCGGCGACGAAATCCAGGCCGCGCTCATCGTGCTCGGCCTCGAACATCCGGCCTTGCATGGCGTTGCCCTGGGCAGCGAACACCTGGCGCATGGTCACGCCGTCGATGGTGACGTTGCCGCGCCATTCGTAGCCGGTGTAGAGGATTGCACTGCCATCGCCATTAAACGGCGTACCGTCGGCGTATTGGCCTTTGACGCTGACCTTGAAAGTGTCACTGCCGTCGGCGGTCACGCTCATCACACCGGCCAGTTCGCCCTTGCCGGGCAAGTGCCCGCTGAAGCTCCAGTCGCCCACCAGCGCCTCGCTTTTCGGCGCGCTGCTCTGCCATTTTTTCCAGGCCGGATTGTCCAGCGGATAACGCTTGGCCAGTAACGGCACCATTTCTTTGCGGGCCAGATCGAACCAGTCGCGGTCGCGGGACAGCGCCTGGTACTCCAACGACGGCCATTGGCCGAGGTGGAAGTTCACCAGTCGTTCCCATTCCTGGGCCGGACGCCGTTGCAGCGCAACCCGCGCACCGGAGTGGCAGCGGCCGCACATCTGGCTGGTCTGGTCGTCGAACTGCTCGACGGTATTGAGCCGGCGCTCCATGGCATACCGCACGCCATCGGTTTCGCTCGGCGCCAGACCCTGAGTGTCGGCCAGGTATTTGACCAGCGTCCGGCGGTCTTCATCGCTGATCTGCAAACCGTGCATGGTCTGCATCCGGGCGATGCTCATCAGCCAACCTTCCGGCGTCTTGCGCTGGTGGCTGATGCGGCTCAGGGCGTTATCGGCTTCGGGGGTGTGACAGCCCTGACAGGTTTCCTTGAGGATGGTCTGGGCGTCGCGGGCTGCCAGGCTGTAAGGCGAATGCAGGGCCACGCAAGCGGCCACGGCCAACAGGCCGGCGCTCATGCCTGATCGGAGTCTTCTCTTCATCAACGTCGAACCTCGCACGGTGCTTTCTTATTTTTGTGGCTTATCGTTTTTTTGGTTTCTGCCGTCGGCGGCGAGCCGCTGACGGAGGCAAGAGAAACGTCTGCGATGAGCAATACACGGAGCGTGCCAGCTTATGAATATCTAGTTGAATCAATGATTTGCCTGAAAAACTCTGGGTTTGGCCGATGACTGGATCTGCGTTCCTCGTTTAATTTCGCGACACCTGTTGCAACCTGAGACAAGCATAGGATCAAGATCAAAGGATCGCAGCCTTCGGCAACTCCTACAGGTGAACAGTGATTTTCGCGTAGGAGCTGCCGAAGGCTGCGATCTTTTGATCTTTGCTGTCGCAATTTGCGACGCTCACTTGTTTCTCTGCCACGGGCAAATAGCTCAAAAGGCCCATCCGATCGGGGTTTCAATCAAATAAACACAACTGGCACAACCGTTGCGAAAGACCTCGCCACACGAACAAGACGAGGTTTCAACATGTCGCTTCCAAACCTGCTCCCGGCCACTTCGGCCTTCATCCAGCGCGCACCGCGCATGCTCATCGGCGGCGAATGGGTCGAGGCCGCCGACGGCCAGACCATGCCGCTGCACAACCCGGCCACCGGTGAAGTGCTGTGCGTAGTGCCACGGGCCACGCCAGACGATGTCGACCGTGCCGTACTCGCCGCCCGCCAGGCGTTTGATGATTCAGCCTGGACCCGCACCCGCCCCCGGGAGCGGCAGAACCTGTTGTGGAAACTTGCCGACCTGATGCAACGCGATGCGGAGCTACTGGCGCAACTGGAATGCCTGAACAACGGCAAAAGCGCCGTCGTCGCCCAGGTGATGGACGTGCAACTGTCCATCGATTTCCTGCGCTACATGGCCGGTTGGGCAACCAAGATTGAAGGCTCGACGGTCGATGTGTCGGCGCCGCTGATGCCCCACGATCAATTCCACAGTTTCATCCGCCGCGAAGCCGTGGGCGTGGTCGGCGCCATCGTTGCCTGGAATTTCCCGCTGCTGCTCGCCTGCTGGAAACTCGGCCCGGCACTGGCCACCGGTTGCACCGTGGTGCTCAAACCCGCCGACGAAACCCCGCTGACCGCTCTGAAACTCGCTGAACTGGTACTGGAAGCCGGCTACCCCGAAGGCGTGTTTAACGTGGTCACCGGCACCGGCATCACCGCCGGTTCGGCCCTGATCCACAACCCGCTGGTGGACAAGCTGACCTTCACCGGCTCCACGGCCGTGGGCAAGCAGATCGGCAAGATCGCCATGGATTCCATGACCCGGGTCACCCTGGAACTGGGCGGCAAATCACCCACCATCGTCATGGCTGACGCCGACCTGAAAACCGCCGCTGCCGGTGCCGCCAGCGCGATTTTCTTCAACCAGGGCCAGGTCTGCTGCGCAGGTTCCAGGCTGTATGTGCAGCGCAAGCATTTCGACAATGTGGTCGCCGACATCGCCGGTATCGCCAATGCCATGAAGCTCGGCAACGGCCTGGACCCGAGTGTCGAAATGGGGCCGCTGATTTCGGCGCGTCAACAAGAGCGCGTCTACGGCTACATCGAAAAGGGTCGCGAAAGCGGCGCGACCATTGCTTGCGGCGGCGAGCAGTTCGGCCCGGGTTTTTTCGTCAAGCCGACGGTGATTGTCGACGTCGATCAAAAGCATTCGCTGGTGCAGGAAGAAATCTTCGGCCCGGTGCTGGTGGCGATTCCGTTCGATGACGAAGCCGATGCGCTGCGCATGGCCAATGACAGTCCCTATGGTTTGGGCGCGAGTATCTGGTCGAATGATCTGGCGGCGGTGCACCGGATGATTCCGCGCATCAAGTCAGGATCGGTGTGGGTCAACTGCCACAGCGCCCTGGACCCGGCGCTGCCGTTTGGCGGCTACAAAATGTCCGGGGTTGGCCGTGAGATGGGCTATGCGGCGATTGAGCATTACACCGAGTTGAAGTCGGTGTTGATCAAGCTGTAATCGCGGCGTTTTTCGGTCCGTCATCGCTAGCAGGCTAGCTCCCACAGGGGAATGCATTCCAATGTGGGAGCTAGCCTGCTAGCGATGACGGCAGCCCAATCAACCCGAGTTTCAGGGTTTGTAGCCCTGCCCCAACAACCAACTCCTGACCATCCTTCCTTGTTCAACCGTCAACCCGGTCAACACCTGTTCAGCCGGTTCATTGCGCAACCGCCGCACCAACACCGCCACCTCAACCCCTTGCACATGCCAGATCCCCAGCGGCTGATCCACCGTGATCACCACCTCGGCCTCGTCGACAAATCCATCACGCAACACCGGCGCCCGCTCAATTCTCAACGCATTGAAATCCGCCTCGGCATGCGCCACCTCGGCATCCGGCCAGTTCCACCGTGCCTGCCAGAAGGGTTGATCAAGCCAACGCTGTTCATCGGCATAAAAGTCCCGGCCGATGCGGGCGAAGCGCAAAAACAATTGCTCCACTCGTTGCTGATGAAAACGCTGGGCCAACGCCGCGCGCTCAGGTTTGCGCAGCAAGGTGTTGATCACCGTCGGCGCCTGCAACGCGGACGATAAGGATTGAAAGATCCCGTTGCCCGACAGCGGGTCCACCGCCATGGCGGCATCGCCGACCCGAATCCAGTTTTCGCCACACACCTGCGGGCTCAGAATCGCCGTGCTGCTGCGGGCGTGCAGTTGTAAATCAACCTCGGGGTCATCACCGAAAAATGCCCGGGCCACCGCCGACTCCTGACGCCGCTGGCGACAGTACTCCAGCAATTGCGCCTTGCCCGGCAATCCTGCGCTGGCCACGTCCACCGTCCATTGCCAGTAACACTGACCGTCGGCCCGGCGTGCCATCCACGCCCAGCCGTCCGCCAGGCTTTCCACGGCACTGGCTGTATGACCCGGCGCGCCTTGCCAGCGATTGAGCAGGCTGACCGTCTCCGGCCCGCGCAGGCCTTTGCCGAGGGCTGGCGCCTGGCGCCCACGGGCCTCGACCAAAAAGTCTGCGGTCAGCACCTCATGCCCTTCGATCTGCACTTGATGTCCTGAGGTCGACAACTGCACGGCAAGCACCCGGCCTTCGATCAACACCACCCCCGCCGCACGCAAATCCTCGCGCAGGCCGCGATCAAAGGACGGTCGATCCAGCAAATATTCGATGTTTTGTGCGTGCTGCTGGCCATTCCAGTTCACCTGACGTTGAGAGGGCAACGTCGCATCCGCCAACGCCTGATGCAGGCCCGCAGCGCGCAAAGCCTCCAGCACCCGAATGGAAACGCCTTCCAGCGCCGCAAACCGGCGCCATTCACTGACCAGCGTAACGGCATAACCCAGTCGCCGCAGCCCCAAGGCCACCGCTGCGCCCGCCGGTCCGGCGCCCAGCACCACAACCATCGTCATGGCGCGAACCGCCGTTCAGGGCCGCGATAACGTGCGTTGTGTCGCAGCCATTCGATGACTTGTTCGTTACTCGCCTCAGGGTGTTCCACCAGGAAACCGGCGATGTGCCCGCTCAACGCCGCACAACCAAGACTGGCCCCCGATTGCCCCGGATAAGTGCCGTGCACACACGCGGCGAAATCCGCCTGTGCGCTGTTGAGCCACGACCACTCGAGTTCGGCGCACCGCGCGTCGCCGGTGACCCGCAGCACCTGTGGATAATTCGCCGGATACACGCCCTCGCCCTGGGCCGGGCTCGACGCACAGAGCAAAACCCCACGCGCCACCGCCGCCGCACAGGCCGCACGCAACAGGCTGCGATCCTGACGCAGACCGAGGCTCAGGTTGATCAAGCGCACATCCTGCGCCACCAGCCAGTCGATGGCCGTGGCGATCTGCAACGCGCTGGTGACCCCGCGCTGATCAAACACCTGTGCCACGCAAAACAGCGCCGAGGGTGCACGCCGGTCGATGGCTTCGATCACCGCGCTGCCGTGGCCCAGTGGATCGTCGCGCAAGTCGCTTTGGGCGAGCCCGTCTTCCACCAGGGAAAACCTGCGCCCTGCCACAACCTGTACCCGTTGCGCCGCCGAGTGTCCGCTGTCCACCACACCGATAAGCAACTCAGACTTCATGCAGCACCGTTTTCGACACCAGTACACCGTCGATCAATTCAAAGCGCAAATCGGCATCGGCCAAGGTCGAGGGACGATGGCTGATGAGAATGCGGGTGCGCCCGGCAAACAGGCAGTCGATGGCTTCGATCACTTCGCGCTCGGTGGTTTCATCCACCGCCGAGGTGGCTTCGTCGAGCACCAGGATCAAAGGGTCCTGCAACAGCGCGCGGGCAATGGCGATGCGTTGTTTCTGCCCGCCGGACAACTGCTGGCCGCGCTCGCCCAATGGACTGTCCAGACCTTCAGGCAAGGACGCGATCAGGCTGTCGAGTTGCGCCAACCGCGCCACTTCGGCAATCGCTTCACGGGTGGCATCGGGCACTGCATAAGCCAGGTTGTCGGCCAGGCTGCCGCGAAACAGCACGATGTCCTGACTGACCACCGCAATGCGCCGACGCAACTGGAACAGGTCCAGTTCACGCACATCCACTTCGCCCAACAGCACGCGGCCAGACTGCGGATCATGGTGGCGTTGCAGCAAATCGATCAGCGTCGATTTACCCACGCCGGAGCCGCCGCTGAGGGCGACTTTCAAGCCGTAGGGAATCCGCGCCTCGATACCGCGCAAGGTGCTGGGCCGACCGGGATGGGTGAAGTGCACATCCTCGAAACGCAGCTCGCCAGAGGTCGGCATCGGCTTCGGCGTTTGCGGTGTCAGCACGGTCGGCTCTTCGCCACGCAACTCCATCACCCGACCGAGGCTGACGGTCATGCGTTGAACCGCCACGTACAGTCCGAGCAGGCTCTGCACCGGCCCCACGGCCATACCCAGATAAGTGGAAAACGCGATCAATGCACCCAGTTGCCAGGTGCCCTGCACCACCCAATATCCGCCGATCAAAAACGCACAGGCCCGGGACAACGAAGTCAGCGTACCCGGCACGGCCTGGGTGAAAAACTCGGTGATTTGCAGGCGCAGCAATTGGCTCATGTAGCCCTGCCCCAGCGATTCCAGACGTCGTGCTTCGCGCTGCTGCTGACCCGCCGACTGGATGAATTTCATCACCGGCAGCGTCTCGACCATGAACGACGACATGTCCGCCGAACGCTCACGCAGTTGCCGCACATCGCGCTCGACCTTGCGCCGCATCCAGCGTAGCCAGAGCACGTCGAGCGGGATCAGCACCAGCGCCAACAGCGACAGTTTCCACGACAAGGTCAGCAGCATCGCCACGGCCACCACCAGACCGATCACGCTGGACACCGCCGAAAACAAAGAGTCCACGGCAAAGCGCTGAATCTCCGCCACGTCGCCATCGAGACGCGACATCAGGTCGCCGATGCGACGCTGGCCATAGAAGCTCGGCGACAGGGTCTGCAAGTGCCGATACAAATCATCACGCAGGGCAAACAGCATGCGCCCGGACAACCGCGTGTGCAGGTAGCGGTTGATCCCCGACAGCGCCGTGCCCAGTAACCCGGCGACGATCATCAACCCGGCGATCAGCACCAGCATCGGGAAGTTGCGCGCCAGCAAACCATCGTCGATCAGCAGTTTGGTCAGCCATGGCTGCACCAGCACCAGCGCCGAAGCGCACACCGACAACCCCAGCAGCCCGGCAATCGCCAACCGATGCGGTCGCACAAAGCTGTAGAGCCAACGCAACGCCGCTTGCAGGGTCTCGGGGTTCTGGCTGTCGATCAGCCGAACGATCAGGCGCTGCATCACGAACGCAACTGTTTGAGCTTGCGATATAGAGTCGCGCGACTGATGCCCAAGGCGTCGGCGGCGGCCGAGACGTTGCCCTGATGGCTGTCCAGGGACTGGCGAATCATCTCCAGTTCGTTTTCACGGATGCTGCCGGCCTGCGGCCGTTCGGTCGCGGTCAGTTCGTCGAGCATGCTGTCGGGCAAGTGGTCGAGCGTCAGCACCGTGTCACCCGGTTCGCGCATGGCCAGCGCGGTGCGCAAGACCATCTCCAATTGACGGATGTTGCCCGGCCAGTGATAACCGCCAAGCAGGCGATTGAGGTCGTCATGCAGCACCACGTTCGGCGCGTCGAGTTTGCTCAGCATGCGACTGACCAGCGCCGCGAAATCTTCGCGTTCACGCAGCGCCGGCAGCATCACACTGATGCCGTTGACCCGGTAGAACAAGTCTTCACGAAAATGCTTTTCTTCGACCAGACGCTTGAGGTCGCGGTGGGTCGCGCAGATCAGTGCGACGTCGATGTCCTGCTCTTCGCCAGCCCCCAACGGCGCGACTTTGCGGTCCTGCAAAACGCGCAGCAGACGAGCCTGCAAAGCCAAAGGCATGTCGCCGATTTCATCGAGAAACAGCGTACCGCCATGGGCCTGTTGCAAGCGACCGACCATGCCGCCACGGCGCGAGCCGGTGAACGCGCCCTCGCGATAACCGAACAGTTCGGACTCGATCAGGCCTTCGGGGATTGCTGCGCAGTTCACCGCGACAAAGGGTTTTTCGCAGCGCGCGCCAGCCATGTGCAGGGCGCGGGCGATGACTTCTTTACCGGTGCCGGTTTCTCCCAACAGCAAGACCGGTAACTCGTTGGCCAGACCTTGTCGGGCCATGCGCAGGGCGCGGGCGTAACGGGTATTGCTGCCGGCCAGGGATTCAAGATCCGGCTGCGCTTTGGCGGTTTTCGCCACGCTGCGCGGCGGGCTGCTGACGTTGATCGTGCGTTGCGGCGCGCGCAGGGTCTTGTAGAAAAACTCGCCTTTGGCGGTTTGCAGGCTGCCGGCACCGCCCTGATGCAGGCGTGCCAGCAATTGCAGGCCGTCGCCCCCCAAAAACTCTTCGCAACGCCGGCCTACCAGCGCCGAACGCTCGGTATGCAGCAGCTGGCAGGCCTGGGCGCTGACGGCGAGAATCTGCCCGCCGAGGCTGACCGCCAACAGACCCTGCCACGGGGATTCGAGGTATTGGCGACGGCTGTGGAATGCGAGGACGATTTCGTCCGGATAACTGGCGTTGAACACCCGGCTCTCAATCTGGCTGACCGCCATCGCCAGCAACGCGGTGCTGTCGTGGGCGCGGCCGAGCGGACCTTCGCGGGTCAGGTCGAGGACGCCAAGAATATCGCCCTGAGGGCAATGAATCGGCACCGACGTGCAGGAAAAATCGCTGAGGCGATCCAGGTAATGTTCGCCGCAATCGATCAGGGTGGGCCGGGCTTCCACCAGCGCGGTGCCGAGGGCGTTGGTGCCGCGTGCGGCTTCGCTCCAGCAGGCGCCGAGAGTGATGTCCTGCAAGCCGCTGCCCTTGAGGCGGTCGGCGCGACCTTCGACGGCGAGGATGGTGGCGTCAGAGTTGGCGAGGATGATCAAGCCCTCCTTGCCCTGACGCTCGGCCAGATAATCGATGGCCGGCAGTGCCGCGTCGATCAGCAAGCGATTGCTCGCCAGCAAGACGTCGACGCTGGCGCTCGATTCCAGCGCCAGCTCGTGCTTGGCATTGAAATGCACGCCATGGCTGAGGCTGCGCCGCCACGAAGCATCGATTTCCGCTCGCAGGACGCCGTCCGGCACTTCGCCTTCCTGATGCAGCTTTTCCCGGGCCAGCCGGGCTTCGCGATGCAGTTTGGGGGAATTTGTTTTTATCAGCGTCATCAAGCGCTCCGGGTCATCCGCCCTGCGCCTTCAAACATCGGCGCCCTGGAGCAATCTTTACGTTAACGTCAGGGCTATGGCAAGTGCCGTAGGGCGCTTGTGTTCCGTCAGGTGGACCGCGTTATCGTTCATCGCGGGCAAGCCCGCTCCCACAGGTTTCTCGTCGACCACAAATCTGCGGTTTTACTCGGACACTGTGGGAGCTGGCTTGCCAGCGATGGCGGCATCCAGGACAACGAATAAATCAGAGCTGCCACACCTCGGCACTCACAAAAAACGCCTTGGCATTATCCTCCAGACTCTCCAAGTGATATCCACCTTCCTGCACAATCAGGCACGGCAACCCCAGACTGCGAATACGCTCACCGAGCACGGCGAATCCCTCGCGGGTCACCGCCACTTTGCTCTGTGGGTCCAGTTCAAAAATATCAAAGCCCAGCGACAGCACCAGCACCTCGGCACCAAATGCCGTCACAGCGTCCAACGCTACATCCAGTTGCGCCAGGAAATCCGCCTCGCTCGCACCATGGGCCATCGGCAAGTTGAGGTTGAAGCCCTCACCCGCGCCGACGCCGCGCTCATCGGCAAAACCGGCGACACCGGGATAGAAGTTGGTCGGATCGCCATGCACCGAAACGTAGAGCACGTCATCGCGGTCGTAGAAAATCTCCTGGATTCCCTGGCCGTGGTGCATGTCGGTATCCAGCACAGCGACTCGGGCAAATCCGGCGCGCAACACCTGAGCCGCCACCGCCGCGTTGTTCACATAACAGAAACCGCCAGCCGCTTCGGCCCGGGCATGGTGCCCCGGTGGACGGCACAAGGCGTAAGCCGCCGGTTCGCCATCGAGCAAGGCCTGGGCGCCGGCAATCGCGCTTTGCGCCGACCAGTAGGCCGAACGCCAGGTCTGTTCACCGACCGGGCAACTGCCATCGGCCAGATAGCGCGCCGCTTGGGCGAGAATCCCGCGCAGGGCATTGGGCTCGCGCACGAAGATGTTCGACATCACCTCGTCGCCCCAGTCTTCGGGGATTTCTTTCCAGCGCTGATGGGCTTCCTGCAAGAACGTCAGGTACGGCGCACCGTGCACCGCCAGCAACGGATCGAGCCCGGCGTCGGCCGGTTGTTCAACCTTGAAACCCAATGCATGAGACGCCTGCACCAGGCGCTGCGCCCGCTCCGGCACTTCCTGCGGTGTGCGCATCTGGCCACGGGAATAGTAACTGCGTGGATGGTGAAGCAATTGTTCGGGGTGGAAAAAACTGCGCATGGAATGAATACCTGTCAGTTAACGAAGATCTTGAAACTGAGGGAGCGGGCTTGCTCGCTCCCACATGGGCCTGCGGTCAGTCGATTTTCTCGGCGCGGGTCAGTACGGCGTTGAGCAACACATCGGTGCCTTGGCGCACATCTTCCGGCAACACGTCTTCGGCTTCGTTATGGCTCAAGCCGCCGACGCACGGAATGAACACCATGGCCGTCGGGCAGAACCGAGCCAGGTGAATCGCGTCATGCCCGGCGCCGCTGACAATCGATTGCTGAGCGTAGCCCAGCGCATCGACAGCCTGTTGCACCGCCGCCACACAGTCAGCGTCGAACGGCGTCGCCGGGCTGATCCAGTGGGGGGTGATGGTCAGGTTCAAGCCACGACCGTCGGCAATCGCCTGCAACCGCGCACGGACCTGTTGTTCCATGGCCTCAATGGCCTCATCGCGGTGATGACGCAGGTCAACGGTGAAATTCACCAGCCCCGGAATGGTGTTGCGCGAGGACTTGTTGATGCTCAACTCGCCGACCGTGGTCAGGCCTTCGGGGGCGAAATCAGCGGCCAGACCTTCGATCGCCTGAATCATCCGCGCTACGCCGTAAAGGGCGTCCTTGCGCAGCGGCATCGGCGTGGTGCCCGCGTGGGCGGCCATGCCTTCGACCCGCACGTCGAGCCAGCGAATCGCCTGACCGCCGCTGACCACGCCGATGCTCTTGGCGTTGTCTTCGAGTATCGGCCCTTGCTCGATGTGCGCCTCAAAGTAGGCATCCACTGCACCACCCAATGGGCGCTCACCGGAATAACCGGTGCGCTGCAGTTCTTCGGCGACGCTGATGCCATCGACATCACGCACCGCCAGCGCCGAGTCCAGCGGCATGATGCCGGTGAACACCGCCGAGCCGAACATCGCCGGGGTGAAGCGTGCGCCTTCTTCGTTGGTCCACACCGCCACTTCCAACGGCTTGCGGGTTTGAATACCCAAATCGTTGAGGCAACGCACCACTTCCAGACCGGCGAGCACGCCGTACACGCCATCGAAACGCCCGCCCTCGGGTTGGGTGTCGAGGTGGCTGCCCATCATCACCGGGGCAGCGTCGGGATCAGTGCCGGCGCGGCGAGCGAACAGGTTACCGATGGCATCCACGCTCAGGGTCATGCCGGCTTCACGGCACCAGTGGGCAAACAGTTCGCGACCGGCTTTGTCCTCATCGGTCAAGGCCAGGCGGCAGCTACCGCCGCGGGCGGTGGCGCCGATTTCGGCCATTGCCATCAGGCTCGCCCAAAGGCGTTCGCCCTTAATCTTCAACATGGGTTTCTCCTGCAAATTCAAAACGACGCTCTCTGTAGGAGCCGGCGTGCTGGCGATGCACCCGTACAATCAACGGACACGCTGACTGATGCACCACTATCGCCAGCAAGTCGGCTCCTACAGGTTCAAGGGGTGGCTAGCTCAACGCGTTCAGCGTTGGCATGGCGACGGGCAAGGGACAGCACGCAGACCAGAGAAGTCGCGGCGATCAGGCTGTAGAACACCGCCATCGGCCACCATTGGCCGGCGAACTTGTGCGCCAGCATCGTGCCGATCAGCGGCGTCAGGCCACCGGCCACAGCGCCGCAGATTTGGTAGGCCAGAGAGATCGCGGTGTAGCGCACGCGGGTCTCGAACATGCCGCTGACGTACCCGGCAATCACCGCGTAGAACGACGCCATGCACACCACCGCCAAGGCGATGCCGAGGATGATCAACGGCGCTTGTGCCGAGCTGACCAGCACGAACATCGGATAAGGCGAAGCCATCGCCAGCAGCGACACCAGGCACAGGAAACGGGTGGCACCGATTTTCTCGGCCACCCATGCCGCCAGCGGTTGAATGCAGAACTGAATGATGGCGACGAAGAACAGGCACTCCAGAATCAGCGAGCGCGGCAACGCCAGTTGTTGGGTGGTGTAGGCGATCATGAAGGTGTTGGTGAAATACACCCCGGCAATCCCCAGCGTGTTGGCGCCAATGCACAACAACAGTGGACGCCACGCGGTGCGCAGCACTTCCATGACGGGCGCTTGTTCCTTGCGTTTGTTTTTGCTGGCCAGCTCGCGGCTGGCGAGGAACTCCGGCGATTCATTCACACCCAGGCGAATCGCCAGGCCCACCAGCAGCAACAGCGAACTGGCAAGAAACGGCAGGCGCCAGCCCCAACTCATCAAGTCTTCTTCGGGCAAACGGGTCACGGCGCTGAAGGCCAGCAGTGACAGGATCAAACCCGCCGGGCTGCCCAATTGCGCAAACGAGGCAAAGAAATTACGTCGACCTTTCGGCGCATGCTCGCCGGCCATCAACACCGCCCCACCCCACTCGCCACCCACGGCGATGCCCTGGACGATGCGCAGCAGAATCAGCAGCACCGGAGCAGCGGCGCCGATTTGCGCATAGGTAGGCAGCAAGCCAATACACACCGTCACCACGCCCATCATCAACAAAGTGATGATCAGCGATTTCTTGCGGCCGATGCGGTCACCGATATGGCCGAAGATAATCCCGCCCAACGGCCGCGCAAAAAAGCCCACGGCAAACGTGCCGAAGGCGGCCATGGTGCTGAACAGTTTGTCGTCGGAGGGAAAGAACAACGCGCCGAACACCAGCGCAGCGGCGGTGGCGTAGATGTAAAAGTCGTACCACTCGATCATGGTGCCGATGAAGGCAGCGGCTGCCGCACGACGCGGCTGATTCGAAGCTTGAGGCTTCATGGGGTCGGGCTCCTTTGGTTATTTTTTTGGCAGGAGGAAAACGGCAAATCCGGGGCGCTCTGGCGGCGCCGGTCTGAGGGTGATTTTTCGTCTGGTGGCTATGATTAGTCAATTTTCTATTTATTATGCGAAGTATTACGCCAACTTATAATCGAGAGCCGACATGGCCGAACGCGATGTGCAACGCCTGCTCAACGACCGACTGGACTGGAACCTGCTGCGCACCTTTCGGGTGATCGGCCAGGAGCTGAGCATCAGCCGCGCCGCTGCCCGCCTGCACTTGACGCAGCCAGCGGTGAGCCAGGCGCTCAAGCGTCTGGAAGAACAACTGGGCCGACAATTGATCGCCCGGCGCGGGCCGCGTTTTGCCCTGACGGAAATCGGCGAACAGATCTTTGAACTGGCTGGTGAAATCTATGGGCAAATGTCTCAGGTCAGCAGCGTGCTGGAGCAGCCAGCCGATGAGGTGATCGGCAAAGTGCGCTTGCTGATCATCAGCCGGATCTTCTCCGAGCGCTTCGACGACTTTCTGGCGGAGTTTCACCGACAGCACCCGCGAGTGGATCTGGAGGTCGAGGTGATGCGCAGTTCCGACATCGTCAGCGCCCTCCAGGAAAAAACCGCGACCCTCGGCCTGAGCCTCAATCGCCGTCCGCAACCGCGCCTGGAACAGCGATTGTTCCTGCGTCAGCGCTATGCGTTTTTCTGCGGCAAGCACCATTTGTTGTTCGGTCGACAGGACGTCGCCGAAGGGGATTTGCAGCGGGAAAATTTCGTCAGTTTTACCAGCGACCAGATCGGCGGCATGCTCTCGCCGCTGACGATTTTTCGCGATCAGCAGGGGTTTAGTGGGCGCATCGTCGCGTCGTCACCGAGCCTGGAAGAAGTCCGGCGACTGGTGATCGCCGGCTTCGGTATCGGCTGTCTACCCGAGCACGTGGTGGCGGCCGATGTCGACGCCGGATTGCTCTGGCGCCTGCCGCCTCACGAAGGGATTGCCGATGTGGACATTCATTTGCTGTGGAACCGCGAGCAGCGCATGAGCCGGGCCGAAACCGTGTTCCTCGAAAGCTTCCAGCACATGCTCAGTATTCGTGAGCCTGCGCTGTGAAGCCTTGATGAATCAAACGTGAGGATCGCCAGGCGCCTTGCTCGGCACCGCGTATTGCGGCTTCAGATGACCATCCTGATCGAGTAGCCAGGCGTCCATGATTTGCCGCACAACAGGACCCGCCACACGGCCACCGGCCTCGCCGTTTTCGATCATTACCGAGATTACAATCTTCGGATGTTCGGCCGGCGCAAACCCGACAAACAAGGCATTGTCGCGGTTACGCTCGCGGGTTTTCTCGCGGTTGTAGCGCTCACCCTGTTTGATCGCCACCACTTGCGCGGTGCCGCTCTTGCCAGCGATGCGATACTGCGCACCCGCCGCTGCGGCTCGGGCAATCCCGCGGGCATCGTGCATCACCATCTGCATGCCATGGTTGACCTGCTCCCAGTCGCGCGGGTCCTTGAGCAGAATATTCGGCATCGGGTGCTCATCCACTGGCGCGGCGCCGTCCACGGTCATGGCCAGGTGCGGGCGGTTCCACACACCTTTGTTGGCGATCAGCGCCGTGGCCTGGGCCAATTGCAGCGGCGTGACCTGCATGTAGCCCTGGCCGATGCCGAGGATCACGGTTTCACCCGGGAACCACGGCTGACGACGTGTAGCGCGCTTCCAGGCCTGGGATGGCATCAGACCTGAGGATTCCTCGTACATATCCAGGGAGACTTTCTCACCAAGACCGAACATCGCCATGTAGTCGTGCAGGCGATCGATCCCGAGCTTGTGCGCGAGGTCGTAGAAGTAGGTGTCGTTGGAGCGCATGATCGCCGCGTCCATGTCCACCCAGCCATCGCCGCTGTGGTTCCAGTTGCGATACTTGTGATCGAAGTCCGGCAATTGGTAATAACCCGGATCGAACACCCGGGTCTGCGGCGTGACTACGCCAGCGTCGAGGCCGGCAATCGCGACTTCAGGCTTGATGGTCGAACCCGGTGCATAGAGACCCCGCAGAACACGGTTGAACAGCGGCCGGTCAATGGAATCGCGCAGCGTCGAGTATTCCTTGGAGCTGATGCCGGTGACAAACAGGTTCGGATCGAAACTCGGATTGCTGACCATGGCCAGCACTTCACCCGTCGACGGATCCAGCGCAACGACCGAACCACGACGATCACCCAAGGCTTGTTCGGCGGCTTGCTGAAGCTTGATGTCGAGACTCAGGACAATGTTTTCGCCGGGAACCGGGTCAGTGTGCTTGAGCACACGCAGCACGCGACCCTGGGCATTGGTCTCGACTTCCTCGTAACCGACATGGCCGTGCAGTTGCGACTCGTAGAATTTTTCGATCCCGGTCTTGCCGATGGACTGAGTACCTCGGTATTCCACCGTATCCAGCGCTTTGGATTCTTTCTCGTTGATGCGTCCGACGTAGCCGACCGAATGAGCAAAATGCTCTCCCAATGGATAGTGCCGAACGAACTGTGGCTCGACATCCAGGCCCGGCAAACGGAACTCGTTCACCGCGAGCACCGCGATTTGCTCCTCGCTGAGTTCATAGAACAGCGTCACCGGCACGAACGGATGCCGTGCCTGCTTCATCGCCTTGTCGAACAACGTGCGGTCTTCAGCGGGCAAATGCAGGAGGTTGACCACCTCGTCCAGCTCGGCGCTGACATCCGTCGCGCGCTCGCGAGTGATGGTCAGGTTGAAGCTGGGCCGGTTGTCCGCGAGCACCACGCCATTGCGGTCATAGATCAAGCCACGGGTAGGCGTGATCGGCAGGACGTGGACGCGATTGTTTTCGGAAATCGTGGAGTGATAGTCGAATTCGACGACCTGCAGGACATACATGCGCACCACCAGCGCACACGTAATGGCGACAACAAACAAGGCGCATGCCATCAATCTTTTGTTGACCAGGCGAGTTTCTTTTTCGTGGTCTTTGATCGGAATCGGTTGGGGCATTTCTGTAGCAACTCTGTGAAATGAAGAGACCGATCACTGAGCGCGAAATACAGTCATCAAAAAAACGAGCTGCACCATACCAAAACTGCAAGATCACTTTTGTGTCATTTTTTTTAAGTTGGCTGTCGGCGAAGGCTGTCAGGGGTGACTACTCGTGCACTCCATTCAAAAGTGATATTCCCATTCATGCATTTTTCTTGCTGAGGCAGCCATCGATACTGGATGCATGTCATTTTCTTTGGAGTGTGTCCATGCATCCTCGATTTCAACGATTACTCGGTTCGAACGGTTTTTCCATCGGTCTGGAGTTGCCGCTGGACAATGATTGGTCCGGTGACGGCCAGCGCCTGCGAATAGCCGAAGGCAGGCCTTTTGGCGTACCCGATCTGAAGCAGCACGCTGCCATGGCGCGCCTGGCAGACAAGTCCGGTTTCCGTGCGCTATGGGTGCGCGATGTACCGGTGTATGACCCGCACTTCGGTGATGCCGCGCAGGTGTTCGAAACCTTTTCCTACCTGGGCTATCTGGCCGGCATTACCAACAACATCATGTTAGGAACTGCCGCGGTAGTGCTGCCGCTGCGTCAACCTTGGTTGACGCTCAAGTCGGCCAACAGTGTCGACGAGTTAAGTGATGGACGCCTGCTGTTGGGCGTTGCCAGTGGCGACCGCCCGATGG
Organism: Pseudomonas azerbaijanoccidentalis; assembly: GCF_019145495.1. GTDB lineage: Bacteria > Pseudomonadota > Gammaproteobacteria > Pseudomonadales > Pseudomonadaceae > Aquipseudomonas > Aquipseudomonas azerbaijanoccidentalis. Next base: position 342,219 of record NZ_JAHSTU010000008.1, read on the forward strand.
AATATCCGCTATTTGGCGTGGATTACGATCAGCGTGGTGAAATTTTCCGTGAGACCGTGGAACTGCTGCGCAGCCAAGGCGCGGGTCGTTTACCTGAAGGTGCACGCCTGCTTCCGGAACGCGATCCTTCAGCACCGTTGCTGGTTGCCGGCCTTGGCCAGCAATCTCCGGCGTGGATTGGCCAACACATGGATGGCTGGCTCGCCTACCCCGGCACACCGGATGAGCACCGTCGTCGGGTCGGGTTGTGGCGAGAGGTGGGTGGCAATAAACCTTACGTGAGTTTCGTTCACTTGGACCTGGCGGCCAATCCCCATGCACCGATGCGGCGTGTTCGATTCGGTGGCATTTGCGGGAGGTTGGCGCTGATTGATGAACTTCAGGCCCTGCGCGACGCTGGTGTGCAGCACATCGGCTTGCATGTGCGACGCAGCGAACGACCAGTCGCAGAGATCATTGAGGAAATTGCAGAGTACGTACTCCCGAAGTTTCACTAAAA
>NZ_JAHSTU010000009.1 GCF_019145495.1 Pseudomonas azerbaijanoccidentalis
TGTACCCAACGACATGCAGGTCGGTCAGACCGGCAAGATCGTTGCTCCACAGCTGTACATCGCCGTCGGTATCTCCGGCGCGATCCAGCACCTGGCCGGCATGAAAGACTCCAAAGTGATCGTTGCCATCAACAAGGACGAAGAAGCGCCGATCTTCCAGGTGGCCGATTACGGCCTGGTGGCTGATTTGTTCGAAACCATCCCGCAGTTGCAGGCAGCCCTGTAGCGGCATTGAAGAGAGGAACCCTGGTTTCAGGCAGCCGTTGCGTAACATCGTGATGGTTGCCGCGAAGCCATGGAAGCCGACGGTAGAAGATCATACTGTGCCGTGGCCCGAAGACCGGGCGCATCTGAAGAGCATCACTTGCATGGTCAATGAGAACAAACGGATTCAATCGGTAGAGCGGGCGATGGCTATTCTGGAAGCCATCGCTGCTGCCGGAGGGGAGGCGAGGCTGGTCGACCTGGTCGACGGTCTTGGCCTGCACAAGAGCACCTTGCACGGCCTGCTCAACACGCTCGCGGCACTTGGCTACGTATCCCGTCAGGGGGCGTCCTATGCGCTGGGTTTGCGCCTGCGCGAGATCGCGCAACCGCTCAATGATGCCGATGTGGTGCTCAAGGAAGCATTCGCACCGGCATTGTCGGCCCTTGCTGAACTGACCGGTGAAAACTGTTATCTGGCAGTGCCCTGCGGAACCCGCAAATACGTTTACATCGATGTGCTGGAGCACGGCGACCGGGGGCTTGCCAAAGCGGCACGGGGTAAGCGCGAAGGGTTGACCACCTCGGCCATCGGCAAGATTTTTCTCGCGCTGGACAGGGACCTTTCGCGCAGTTTACGCAAGGCAGGGTTGCTGACCCCGGACCTGGAACAGGACTTGGACCTTATCGTCGAGCAAGGCTACGCGCTTGACCTGGAGCAGGCCGAGGCGGGACTCAATTGCATGGCGCTGCCCCTGAGAAAACAGGGCCGCCTGGTGGCGTCATTATCGGTTGCCGGGCCCGTGTCGCGGCTGCCGGAAGCGAAGCTGGTCGCCCTCGCCGGCCAAGTCATGCGCGACATGTACGACATGGTCAAACTTTGACGACCAACCGGGCAGGGTACCTGTTCGGCAAGGGATCGTGCCGCGATCATCAGGGCTCAACCAATCACCACCACGGAGCTCTTACATGTTTGAAACGACTGTTCAAGACGTCATCGCTCGCGCCAGGGATCTGGCCACGGAGCAAGGGTTTTCAGTGTGCATCAGCGTTGTGGATGCCAGCGGATTGCAGGCCGGTTTTCTGCGTATGGACGATGCGCTGCCCGGCGCCATCGAGATCGCGATCAAGAAAGCCCGTACGGCGGCGCTGTTTCGTACCGACAGTATTGAAATCGGCGTCGGTGCTCAACCGGGCGGGCCGATCTACTCGCTGGAATTCACCAACGGCGGCATGATCAGCTTCGGTGGCGGGGTGGTACTGCACGATACGCAGGGCAAAGTCATCGGCGCGCTGGGTATTTCCGGTGCCACCGTGGAAGCCGATCAAGTCATCGCCGTGGGGGCTGCCCGGCCATGAGCGTGGCCAGGCAACGGCTTCACCCGGGCGTCTGGGCATTAGCGGTGACAGCGTTTGCCATTGGTGTGGCGGAGTTCATCGTGGTCGGCGTATTGCCGGCCATCTCCGGCGAGTTGGGGGTACCCCTGGCTCGCGCGGGAAGCCTGGTGGGCCTGTATGCGCTTGCACTGGCCGTGGGCACTCCGTTGCTGGTACTCGCCCTGGCCCGATTCCCGCGCAAGCCAGTACTGCTGTGGCTGATTGCGGTGTTCCTGTGCGGCAACCTGGTCTCGGCGCTTTCCGTTGACTATTACACGTTGTTGACGGGGCGAATCGTCACCGCCGTGGCCCACGGTGGTTTTTTTGCCATTGGTGCCACGGTCGCGGCACGCCTGGCGCCCAAGGGGCAGGAAAGCAATGCCATCGCGGTGATGTTTGCGGGGTTGACACTGGCGATGGTGATAGGGGTGCCGCTGGGCAGTTTTCTGGGCAATGGAATGGGCTGGCGGTTGCCTTTCTACGCCGTGGTCGGCCTGGCTGCATTGGGTTTTGCCGCATCATGGCGTTGGTTGCCCGCGCTCGAAGCGCCGCCAGTTGCCAAGCCTAGTGAGCAACTGGCTGCGGCGGCCAACCCGGCGATTCTCACCATGATGCTGATCACTGTGTTGGGATTCGGCGCATCGTTCGCGGCGTTTACTTTCATCACACCCATCCTGACGGATATCACCGGCTTTTCGGCGGCTACCGCGAGCCTGTTGCTGGTGGTGTTTGGTGCTGCGACGCTGGTGGGGAATCTGCTCGGAGGACGGCTCGCTGCCGCCATCGGTTGGCAGGCGGCGCTGCGCTGGCTCTTGCTGGCCCTGGCCATGGTGTTGATTGTCATCGCCTGCGTGCTGCCGTACCGGGGCGCGATGGGCGTGATGCTGTTCTTTTGGGGCGGCCTGGCCTTTGGTATTTCACCTGCTGTACAGGGAGGGATGCTGGCTACGGCGCAGCGGTACACCCCGAAAGCCGTGGACTTTGCCTCGGCACTGAATATTTCGGGTTTCAATCTCGGGATATCGCTGGGTGAAATGGCCGGAAGTGCACTGGTTGCCCATGGGCAGATTGGATTGACGCCGTGGGCTGGTGTGGCTGCGGCCATCCTGGCGCAAATGCCTTTGGCCTGGCTGGTCAGGCGAGAACGTCGTTTTGAACGACAGGCATTGGCAAGCTGATGAACACTTTAGCTGAGCCGTGTGCCTGAGGGCCGTGGCTCAGCAATCTGGATAGACTTCCATGCTTGATCAGAGAGTTGTAAGTACCGAAGAACACGTACGTCGCATTGCCTGCAAACTGTTCGTCGACGAGGGGTTTCACCAGGTCAGCATGCGTCGGCTGGCGGCCGCGCTGGGCATCCAGGCCGGGTCCTTGTACTACCACATGGAGAGCAAGCAAGCGCTGCTTTTCGACGTCATTGTGGGTTATGAAAGCCAGCTGCTCGACGAAGTGCGTGGGTTTACAAAAGCCGCGGACGGGCCCGTTGACGCGCTGCTCCGTTATGTTGAAACCGTGATTCGCTTCAAATTGCGATACCGCTACGCGGCCTTGCTTTCCCGTCTGGAAATGCGGTCCCTCAACACCGCACAGCGGGACGTTATCCAGGCACTGCGCCGTGAGCATTGCGAACGCTTGCGCGTGATGCTGGCGAGCAGGAAAGAGCCTGCAGCATTCACCTGTGCCGATGATTTTCTGGAGCGGTGCATCCTGGCGCTGCTGGACGGCGTCATAGACCTCAATGAGGCCGATCCTGCTGCCCCGCTGCATCGGATCATCCACGACTACCAAGCACTCATCGTCAATACGCTCGGATTGACTTCGCGTCACTAGAAAAGCAGTCTTGCCTGCTGTTGTCCCGAGGCGGGCTCCCGCTGATTACACAGCCAAATTTGCATGCACCTGGAAAATGCCAGGAACCGAATCAGTCGCCTTGACTGATCCAGATTCACCCCATAAGGTATTAATATGTAACCAACCGTTTGGTTACAAGAGGTGGGTAGAAAACAATTAAACCAACCCGAAACGGAAGCAGATCATGAAACTCTACGGTATGGAGCACGTTGGCTTCACGGTCCCTGACCTTGAGCAGGCGGTGCAATTCTTTGAAGACGTATTGGGCGCGGTCACCGCCATGGAAACTGGGCCCGTGGTCGTCGATAACGCGTTCATGGCCCGGCGCCTGGGTGTGCCTGAGCAGTGCCGCATCGACAACATCAAGGTGCTGCGTTGTGGCAACGGTCCCAACCTGGAGTTGTTTGAATACTCAGGCGAAGCGCAGGGCGGCCCTCTCAAGCGCAACAGCGAAGTCGGCGGTTTTCACCTGGGTTTTCAGGTCGATGACGCGGTCGCCGCAGCAGACCGTTTGCGGGAGAAGGGGGTGGACGTACTGGAAGGGCCTACGTTCATCGACGCCGGGCCGATGCGGGGCCTCACTTGGATCTATCTGCGCACCCCTTGGGGACAATTTCTGGAACTGGTCAGCCGAAGCGGCTCGCTGGGCTATGAGCAGGATGGCGGCCCCACCCTCTGGGTGCCGCTCCCGGCCTGATATACCCATCGGTTCTGGGACATGAGAGCTTCGTGTAGCGCCATGAACGGACAGCAAGGCTTGCATACGAAGCTTGCTTGCACCTACGGAGAGACATCATATGCAACAACAGGAAATCTGTTTTCCAGGCAAGCGACAATTCATTCTCCAGCACTGCGAACCGTCGCCGCTGCAACCCAATGAGGTCCGTGGTCGCACCATAGCGACACTGATAAGCCCAGGTACCGAGCTGGCCTGGGCATCAGGGGATGAATTTCCGGTCAAGCCGGGATACTCGGCAGTGTTTGAGGTCGACGAACTTGGCTCTGATGTAACAGGGGTTGCCATCGGCGACCGCTTGTTCTGTATGGGCAGCCATCGCAGCTTCCAGCAGGTTGACGTCGACCATACGGTGTCTATTCCCGGCGACATGAAGTCCGAAATTGCACTGCTAGCCCGCCTCATCGGGGTGTCGATGACAACACTGATAACAACCAAGGCGCGTCCTGGTGACAGTGTCGTTATCTGCGGTGCCGGACCGGTCGGATACCTGGCAGCGCACATCTTTCAGTTGTCGGGGTACGAAGTCGTAGTGGTAGAACCAGACGCCAAGCGCCGCACTCAGGCGCAGGCGTCAGGGCTCAAATGCGTGTTTGCCGCGTTTCCGTTTGATCAGCCTGCACTGGTCGGACACATCGCCCTGGTCGTTGACTGTTCAGGGAACGAACAAGCGGTGCTGGATGGTTGTCGTATCGTGCGTCAGAACGGTGAGGTGGTCCTTGTCGGCGTACCGTGGCGGCGTCAGTCGGAACTGTCGGCACACGAACTGCTCAACGCCGTATTCAATGGTTTCGTAGAGTTGCGCAGTGGTTGGGAATGGGCCTTCCCGTTGGTGTCCCGGCCATTCAAATGGGAGGAGCTGTTGGAGGGCTACAACAACAGTTCTCAAAGCATCATGACGGGATTCCGCAAAGCCATGAGTTGGCTTGCGCAGGATCGAATTCCGCTGGAAGGCATGGTGTGCAGGCAAACCCCGGACGATCCGGAGAGAGTTTATCGTGCGCTGCTCGACCGTCGCATCGATGAGCCGTTCGTTGTGTTCGATTGGGGGCTGACGGCTTACCGTCGTTGAGCATTACAGTGGGGCGTAGATTTGCCGACGACCACACTTGAAGCGATAAGGGCCCGTGTCGCCTCAAGTAATTCATCGACCGGATACCAGAATGGTCTGTTGTCTTATTTTTGCAACGGGGCGATTCAGACTGCGCCGTCATAGCCAAGCAAAACGAGTTCGGCAATTTTTCAATCACCTCCACAAGCGGGTGCTCGCTGCGACGCAGGTGTAAGCGTGACAGAGTGCTTCGCAACACCGGCGTGGGGTCAGTGGCGCGAGGACGACACGGTTCGACAGCGTGAGGGTGCCAAGCGTGTATCCATCGCTCCTAATAGCCGCAGCTTTGTCGAGTATTGTAGGTTGAAGCGGCGCGCTCTCGAATGGTGGCAGCTTATTGATCGACCATTGATTTGCGCCAGGTATTAGTAAACTGTGGAGTTCGGAATCAAGCAGTGTATGTGACTTCAACGTTCCCCTCGCTTTGCGGTCGTGGGCAAGGGCGGGCGAGCGGCACAGCTTCAGGTCGGAGAGGGGGGGCTAAAACGAGCAACGTTTTCACGGCACTGCGGTTCAATCGGCCCCCTCCTTTGGGCATCTGTATCTCGTAGGTGACGCCGCTCATATCGTTCCTCGAACTGGTGTCAGGGGGTTAAACCTAGCGGCCAGTGACGTAAGTACCCTCTACCAGATTCTTCTCAATCTGTACCCGGAAGGTCGAGGCGACTTGCTCGAGCGTTACTCTCAGGTCATCCTAAAACGTGTATGGAAAGCCGAGCGATTTTGCTGGTGGATGACCTCAATGTTGCACAAGTTTCCAGGAGCGGACGCCTTCAGCCAGCGGATGCATCAGATCCAACTACTTCGTTGGCTCTGAAACCGGCCGAAAAACCATTGCGGAACACTATGTAGGTCTCCCTTACGAGGGGCCGAGAAACCATTCAATTTGGTGAGTCGGTTCTTTGGCGATGGTCGTGCCTGAGTTCAGGTCAGCTGAAAATCCGACTGTTTTCAACAGAGTTGGCCGATTACTGCCTGTCACGAATGGGTCAGACATGCTTACCGTTTTAAAAACTAATGACTTCATTTTATTTTCTAATGACCACTGAGTGTAGGGAGGCAGTAATTGCAATAGGCTGTGTAAACCAAAAGTTTATAGTGACATCTGTGGAAACCTTCAGTTGTATCGAATGCTTTGTACGCAGTGCCGGGGCACCTAGCTTCGCCAAATACCGCTTGATGCTTGAGCGATACTAACTGCGGGGGCAAGAGTGTTTCGAAACTGGAGGTGTGCTTCGGAGTGCGGCTGTTCAGAGCCACACCGCGGAAATTCTTCTAGCAATTGCCCGGCTTCACAACATAAAACCTTTCACAAACGGCGCCCATGTTGACGTTTGAGGTTTTCGCGACACGGCTGTCTATCTTTGGCTGGTTCCATTCTTAATGAAAAGAATGCCAATCGTAGTGAAAACTCATGAGGGTTCGATGACTAGGGTATGGCCCATGCCGGCGCTTGCCAAGGCCTGCTGCTCATTTCGATCAATAAGTTGTCAGTTTCAGTCATTGAGCGTCCGCTGGACTGCTCATAGTCTGTAACCCATGACAGAGGGGCGCCAAAGAGCGCCCACACTTTTTCCGTGATCGCTCGTTGTGGAGTTACCGATGACCGCCGCTCATTACCCGCACCTGTTGGCCCCGCTGGACCTGGGTTTTACCACGTTGCGCAACCGCACCCTGATGGGGTCGATGCACACCGGCCTTGAAGAAAAACCAGGTGGCTTCGAGCGCATGGCGGCGTATTTCGCCGAACGTGCCCGCGGTGGGGTTGGCTTGATGGTCACCGGTGGCATCGGCCCTAACGATGAAGGTGGCGTGTACTCCGGCGCAGCCAAGCTGACCACCGAGGAAGAGGCGCTCAAGCACCAGATCGTCACCCGCGCGGTGCACGAGGCGGGCGGCAAGATCTGCATGCAGATTCTCCACGCCGGTCGTTATGCCTACAGCCCGAAGCAGGTCGCGCCAAGCGCTATCCAGGCGCCAATCAACCCGTTCAAGCCTAAAGAGCTGGACGAGGAAGGCATCGAGAAGCAGATCCGCGATTTCGTCACCTGTTCGACCCTGGCGCAACAGGCCGAATACGACGGCGTCGAGATCATGGGCTCCGAAGGTTATTTCATTAACCAGTTCCTCGCCGCCCATACCAACCATCGCACCGACCGTTGGGGCGGCAGCTACGAAAACCGCATGCGCCTGCCGGTGGAAATCGTCCGTCGTGTACGTGAAGCGGTTGGCCCGAACTTCATCATCATTTTCCGCTTGTCGATGCTCGATCTGGTCGAGGGTGGCAGCACCTGGGAAGAGATTGTGCTGTTGGCCAAAGCCATCGAGCAGGCTGGCGCGACGATCATCAACACCGGTATCGGCTGGCACGAAGCACGGATTCCGACCATCGCCACTAAGGTTCCGCGCGCGGCGTTCAGTAAAGTCACCGCCAAGCTGCGGGGCTCGGTGAGTATTCCGCTGATCACCACCAACCGTATCAACACTCCGGAAGTGGCCGAGCAGATTCTGGCCGAAGGCGATGCCGACATGGTTTCCATGGCGCGCCCGTTCCTCGCGGACGCAGATTTCGTCAACAAGGCCGCAGAAGGCCGCGCCGATGAAATCAACACCTGTATCGGTTGCAACCAGGCGTGCCTGGACCACACCTTCGGCGGCAAGTTGACCAGTTGCCTGGTCAACCCGCGTGCCTGCCACGAAACCGAACTCAATTACCTGCCGGTCAAGCAGATCAAGAAAATCGCTGTGGTCGGTGCCGGCCCTGCAGGTCTTTCTGCGGCCACGGTGGCCGCCGAGCGTGGCCATCAGGTGACGCTGTTTGATTCGGCCAGTGAAATCGGCGGCCAGTTCAACGTTGCCAAGCGTGTGCCAGGCAAGGAAGAGTTCTTCGAGACTCTGCGTTACTTCGGCCGTAAATTGCAGACCACGAATGTCGAGGTGTGCCTGAACACCCGTGTCGATGTGGCGAAACTGGTCGAGGGTGGTTTTGACGAGATCATCCTGGCCACCGGCATCGCCCCACGTACCCCTGCGATTCCCGGCGTGGAAAATGCCAAGGTCTTGAGCTATCTGGACGTGCTATTGCAGCGCAAACCGGTGGGCAAGCGTGTCGCGGTGATCGGTGCTGGCGGGATCGGCTTCGACGTCTCGGAATTCCTGGTTCATCAGGGCCAGGCCACCAGCCTGAATCGCGATGAGTTCTGGAAAGAATGGGGCATCGATACCCAGCTTGAAGCGCGCGGCGGCGTTGCCGGGATCAAGGCCGCGCCCCATGCACCGGCCCGTGAAGTGTTTCTGCTGCAACGCAAGAAGTCGAAAGTTGGCGATGGCCTGGGTAAGACCACCGGCTGGATTCACCGCACCGGTCTGAAGAACAAGCAGGTGCAAATGCTCAACAGCGTTGAGTACCTGAAGATCGACGACGAAGGCTTGCACATTCGCATCGGTGAAACCGGCGAGCCGCAAGTGCTGCCGGTGGACAACATTGTGATCTGCGCCGGGCAAGATCCGCTGCGCGAGTTGCAGGAGGGTCTGGTGGCGGCGGGGCAGAACGTGCACCTGATCGGTGGTGCGGATGTTGCAGCGGAGCTGGATGCCAAGCGGGCGATCAATCAGGGTTCGCGGTTGGCGGCCGAGCTCTAAGACTGACCCTTATCTGTAGCAGCAGGCTGCGCCAGCTGCTACAGGTGCTGTGCTGGCTGGTAGACTTCATTTTTTTCCCGATAAAGCAGGGCCAATGCTTTTTCCTTCCGCGGCATCGCTGACCACTGCCAGCCTCCAACACGTTCACCTAGACTGGCTCACCGCAACCGGCATCGAGGTGGCGATCCTGCGTCTGGACCAGATCGACCCGCTAATCAGCGGCAACAAATGGTTCAAGCTCACCGAACACCTCAAAATCGCGGAACAGTCCGGCGCTAAAGGCATCATCAGCCTGGGCGGTGCTCACTCCAATCACCTTCACGCCCTGGCAGCCGCGGGCAAACGTTTCGGATTTGCCACGGTCGGGCTGTTGCGCGGCCATCCTCTGCAAACACCCACGGTCGACGACTTGCAGGCGTTTGGCATGCAACTGCACTGGCTGGGTTATGGCGGTTATCGGGCGCGGCATGACGCGGGTTTCTGGTTGCCCTGGAAAGAACAATATCCCGACCTGCATCCGGTGCCCGAAGGCGGTGGCGGGTTGGCAGGAGCGCTTGGCTGCATGCCGCTCAAGGATCAGGTCCGCAGCCAACTGAAAGCGCTGGGCTGGAGCGGTTACGACGGCTGGTGGCTGGCCTGTGGGACAGGCACGACACTGGCCGGGTTGGTGTTGGCCGAAGCCGGCGAGCATCCGGTTTATGGTGCCTTGGCAGTGCCCGATGACCATGGCGTGGCGCAGCAGGTCGAGAAGATTATCGAGCAAACGGGTGAAGCGGCCTACGAGCTGATCGATGCCAGCCGTGGCGGGTTCGCCAAGGTTGATCCGCTGTTGCTTGAGTTCATCGAGCAGACCGAGCAGGCCAGCGGTGTTCCCCTTGAACCGTTGTACACCGGCAAGGCGTTACTGGCGCTCAAGCAGCAGGTGGATGCTGGAAAATTCGCCCGAGGTGCACGGCTGATCTTCGTTCATACCGGCGGTTTGCAGGGGCGCCGGGGGTTCAACTCACAGTTCTGAAGGTTGCCATCAATCCTGTAGGAGCAAGCTTGCTCCTACAGAGGCGGTGTGGGGCTCAGGTCCGGGGCTCGCGCTTTGGCATCATCCGCAGCAAGGTGTTATCGCCCACCACGTAATGGTGATACAGCCCGGCCACGGCATGCAGGCCGATCAGCCAGTAGCCGATGGTGCCACCCAGTACGTGCCAGCCTTGAAGTTCTTTGGCCAGTTCCTTGTTTTGACCCATCAACAGCGGGAGGTCGAGGCCATAAAACATCACTTGGTTACCTTTCGCACTGGTGATCAGCCAACCCAGTATCGGCATCGCGATCATGAAGATGTACAGCGCCCAGTGCATTAGCCTGGCCAGCGTTATCTGCCAGTGTGGCGAGGCCGGGAAGATTTGCGGAGCCGGGCCGAGGCTGCGGGCGAACAGGCGTACCCAGACCAGTACGAACACAGTCAGGCCGAGCATGAAGTGTGATTCGACGATCAGCGTTCGCCCGCCACTGCCCTTGGGAAAGATGCCGCGCAGTTCGATGCAGGCATAAACCAGCGCCAACAGGACCAGCATCAACCAGTGCAGCGCGATCGACACAGTGCTGTAACGCGAAGCTGAGTTTTTCCACGGCATACGGCGTTCCTCACAGGTCGGGCCGAGCCACCGTTCTTGTTTGACGGTGTACTTTAACTGTAAGCCTGTTTGTCTGGATTTGCCCGGCGCACGTTAACTTTTGTAGCGCCTGCGCACATGAAGAAAATTTCACGAAAGTAAAATAACCGTACGCTGTTTGAAAATGGCAGATCAGATGTAGGGCGATTCTGTTTGTGCTGTGTTTTCAGGTTCAGGGTTGAGCGACGAGAGTGATTGATTAATATGCATCTGGCGTGGCAGCTGATTTAAATCGGTTGCCGTGATTCTGGTATTAATTAATTTTGCGATCAAAGGAATGAGTATGAACGACAGTGTGAATGGAGTCCGTGGCGAAGTGAGTGAATACACGTGGGGAAGAATGTGGGCCGACGGCACTAAAGAGTTTAACAACGGCGCTCTTCAATACGCGGATGGTTCGCTGGAATTTGATGGTTTGACGTTTTATCCGGATGGCGTTGTCATCGATGCAACCGGCCAGCAGGTTGGCCTCACGACTGGAGAACAGGCAGTATTGCCTGATGGCGAGCCCGTTGACGAGGTTCTGGAGGATGCACAATCAACCGTCGACGAAGAAGCCGCGCCTGATGTGCTGGAGAAAGAAGACGACACCTTGAGTCAAACGGGTGAAGGCGAAGAGTTGATTACGGAAGATGAGAGTGACACGCAGTATTACATGCCTGTTGGAATCGATGAGCGATAATTGATCTCGCAATAAGCCGATGGAAAAAAAGCCGCAGTACTTGTTTTAGTACTGCGGCTTTTTATTTAGTTACTGGCTTTGAGGCATTTCACCATTGGCCAGGCGTTTGTTGATATCAGCAATAACGTCCGGCAAGTCGGTAATGGTGTCGATCATGTAGTGCGGGCGCGAACCTTCGAACATCGCGTGAATGCGTTTGCGTTCACTGGCCAGTGTATCGCTGTCGAGGGCGCGATAACCTTCATAGTCCAGGCCCAGCGCGTTGCCCGAACAGATCAGCGCCACGGTCCACATGCCGGCACGGCGACCTTCAAGAATGCCCGGTACGGTGTCGTCGATTTTCACGCAGGCGGCGACATCGTCGATACCCAGGGCAATCACGTTGGCCAGCGCCTGGGCGGGCCATGGGCGGCCGTTCGGGACTTCGTCGGTAGCGACCACGTGGTCGGCGATGTAGCCGTTGGTGGCGGCCAGTTCAACGACTTTGTCCATGACTTGCTTTGGATAACCGGAGCAGGAACCGATCTTGATCCCTTGTTGACGCAGGTTGGCAATGGTGTCCAGAGCGCCAGGAATCAGCGCCGAATGCTCGGCGATTTTCTCGATTTGCAGCGGCATGAAACGCTGGTAGATGGCGGTGACGTCATCGTCGGTCGGCGTGCGGCCGAACACTTTGCGATAGCGCTCGGCAACTTGCGGCTGATCGCACAGTGTGCGGATGTGGTCCCATTTGCCCATGCCCATTGGGCCACGGGCTTCTTCGATGGACACCTGAACGTCGAACTCGGCGAAGGCCTCGACAAAAATCTGCGTTGGAGCAAAAGAGCCGAAGTCGACGACGGTGCCTGCCCAGTCGAGGATGGCGGCTTGCAGTTTGGTTGGGTTGGTGTAGTTCATGTCTCAAATCCTTTCTGTTGGGATGATGAGGAAATCGATGTAGCAACTGGCTCGGCAGCTGCTACAGCAAGGCAGTCAGATTTCGAGCACTTCCATCTCGCGCAACACTTCAGCAATCGCCGCGACGGCTTCGCGCATTTCGGCTGGCTGAACGTGGCCGATGCAGCCGACGCGGAAGGTTTCGACCTGGGTCAGTTTGCCGGGGTAAAGGATGTAACCCTTGGCCTTGACCCGTTCGTAGAACTCCTTGAAGGCGTAGCGCGGATCTTTCGGGGCGTGGAAAGTGGCGATGATCGGCGCCTGAATCGCGGCCGGCAGAAAGCTGCGCAGACCCAGTTTGCCCATCTCTTCCATCAAGGCCTGGCAGTTGGCGGCGTAACGTTCGTGCCGTGCCGGCAAGCCGCCTTCTTCGTTGTATTGCAGCAGGGCTTCATGCAGCGCCGCGACGACGTGGGTCGGCGGGGTGAAGCGCCATTGGCCGGTCTTGGCCATGTAGGTGTGCTGGTCGTAAAGGTCCATCGCCAGTGAGTGTGAGTTGCCGGCGGCGCTCGCCAGGGACTCTTTTTGGGCGAAGACAAAGCCCATACCCGGCACGCCTTCCAGGCATTTGCCCGAAGCGGCGATCAGTGCATCGAACGGGATTTGTTGAGCGTCGACGGGCAGGGCGCCAAAGGAGCTCATGGCGTCGATGATCAGGCGTTTGCCATGTTGCGCAATGACCTGCGCGATTTCCGGCAGCGGGTTGAGGATGCCGGTGCTGGTTTCGCAGTGGATCAAGGCAACGTGGGTGATACCGGCGTCGGCCCGCAACAGGCGATCAACGTCGGCGGCGGTGGTCGGTTCGTCTTCAGCCGTTTCAAAGGTGCTGAAAGAGCGGCCGAGCACTTCGCAGATTTTCGCCAGGCGTTTGCCGTAAGCGCCGTTGATCAGCACCAACACCTTGCCATCGCGGGGCACCAGCGTGCCGATTGCCGCTTCGACTGCGAAGGTGCCGCTGCCTTGTAACGGCACGCAGTGGTGCGTGGCGGCGCCGTTGATGATCGCCAGCAGTTGCTCACAGAGGCTGGCCGTCAATTGATTGAAGCGGTCATCCCATGAACCCCAGTCAACCATCATTGCCTGACGGGTGCGGGCCGACGTGGTCAACGGGCCAGGGGTGAGCAGGATGGGGGCGGCAATACTCATTCTCGTGTCCTCGCAATCGATGGGATGAAGCTACGGGGCCTAAATTGCAATTTGCCGAGTTATCAATCAAATTGTTTGTTGTTATGCCAGCCATCAGTGAGGCTTATTCATGAACCTGTTCCAGCTCCGCGCCTTTGATGCCGTGGCCCGAGAGGGCAGCTTTACCCGGGCGGCCGCGCGTTTGTTCATCAGCCAGCCGGCGGTTACCGGGCACATCAAGGCTCTGGAAGAGCACTACCAGATCACCCTGTTGCGCCGCACCGCCCGACGGGTGGAGCTGACGGAGGAGGGCACCAAACTGGCGGCGATCACCCGGGCGATGTTCGGCCTGGCTGAAGAAGCGCAGGTGATGCTGGAGGCCAATCGGCAATTGCTGACCGGACGTCTGGAGGTGGCGGCGGACGGTCCGCATATGGTCATGCCGATGCTCGCCAGCCTGCGCGCACGCTATCCGGGGATTACCGTCAACTTGCGCTTGGGCAATGCTCAGGAAACCCTCGCGGCGTTGTTGTCCGAACATGCCGACGTGGCGGTGCTGACGGAAGTGGAACCGCGCAAGGGCCTGCATCTGCAAGCGCTGAGCGAATCACGCATTTGTGCGTTGGTGCCCGATGGGCATCCCTGGGCACAACGGAGTAAAGGCGTGCCGCTCAAGGAGTTGGATCAGGTGATCATGGTGTTGCGTGAGCCGAGTTCGATTACCCGGCGCACGTTCGATGAGGCGTGCGTCCAGGCCAAGGTCAATCCACGGGTGTTGCTGGAACTGGACAGTCGCGAAGCGGTGACCGAGGCGGTGGCCGCCGAGTTGGGGGTGGGGGTGGTGTCGTCGATGGAAGTCAGCCATGACCCACGGGTGGCGGCGGTGCCGATCATTGGCGAGGGGTTGGTCAACCGGCACATGATGGGGTGCATGGAGCGGCGACGGGATTTGCGCTTGATTCAGGCGTTTTTTGGATTGGCACCGGTGTAGGCGCTGCCGAAGGCTGCGATCTTTTGATCTTCGCTTTTAAAAACAAGATCAAAAAATCGCAGCCTCCGGCAGCTCCTACAGGGGATGGGATCAGTTCATGCTTTCGCGAACCATCTGCAGAAATGTCGCCACCACCCGCCGCGAACTCTGCTCGCGCAAGCACACCAGGGTTTCCGTCAGCCTGCGTTTGCAATCGGTTATCGGCAACGCGCATACCCGCGAATCCGCACCGAACTCGGCAGCCGAGACAACACCCACGCCAATCCCCACCACAACCGCCTCACGTGCCGCCTCCCGACCTTCCACCTGAATCGCCGGGCGAATGCGGAAACCGGCGCCGGCCATTTCTTCTTCCAGGGTTTGTCGGGTCACCGAGCCGATTTCGCGCAGCACCAGCGGCGTGTCGTCGAGGTCGGCCAGGCAGATGGATTCGCGATCGGCCCAGGGATGATTGCGCGACACGAACGCCACCATCGGGTCATTGCGCAGGGGCAAGGAGAGCAAGCGCTCATCACTGACATCGCGGCCCAGCAACGCCAGATCGGCTTGATAGTTAAAGAGACGGAACAGCGACTCATCGGTGTTGCCGGTTTCAATCTTCACGCTGATGCCGGGGTAACGCTCGCAGAATCGGGCGATCTGCGGCAGCACGTGGACCGGCGCATCCACCGCCAGAATCAGACTGCCGGTCTGCAAGGCCTGGGAGTCCTGCAACAGTTCCTGGGCTTCGGCTTCGATGACGAATAATTTCTGCGTCACGCTCAGCAGGCGCTCGCCCAGGTCCGTTAAACGAACGGAGCGTTTGTTGCGATGGAACAGCAACACGCCGTAGCGCTCTTCGAGTTTGCGCACCTGGTCGGAAATCGCCGGTTGCGTCAAAAACAAACGCTCGGCGGCTTTGGTAAAGCTTCCATGCACGGCCACGGCGTGGAAGGCTTTGAGCTGGGCGTGGGATACCGACATCACAATCTCCAGTAACAAGCTGAGCTTATATTGGAAATACGATAAATCGATTTCACTTATTAATCAGTAATTGTTTTGATCCACCTCAGCCCCGCTGACTGCTCGGTCGAACAGCAGCAGGTGCCATGAGCCTGTGCGTGCAACTACAGGACTCATCTGACCGGTATCCGCCGCAGGGACAGGGCGATATCGCAGTGCTCAACAATAAAAACACAGGCGTTTTCTTCCAATTCTGCCGGCACACTCACACCCTGAGGTCAGAACCACAATGAACAAGCACATCGGCACCATCAAGCGTTGGCGCGTGCAGATCTTCGCGATCACCTGGCTCGCCTACGCCGCTTTCTACTTTACCCGCAAAGCTTTTTCGGTCGCCAAACTCGGTATTGGCGAAGACCCGACGTTCATGCTCGACAAAATGGCCATGGCCAACCTCGACGCCATCTACCTGACCGCTTACGCCGTTGGCCAATTCACCTGGGGCATCCTCGCCGACCGCTTTGGCCCGCGGGTCGTGGTACTCGGTGGACTGGTGATTTCTGCCGCCGCGGCGCTGGTGATGGGCAACTTTGCAACGCTTCCGATTTTCGCTACCTGCATGCTGATACAAGGCCTGGCGCAGTCCACCGGTTGGTCGGGGCTGTGCAAGAACCTCGGCAGCTTCTTTCCCTCCGAACAACGCGGGCGGGTATTGGGTCTGTGGAGTTCGTGCTACGCCTTTGGTGGGCTGGTGGCTTCGCCGTTCGCCGGCTGGTGGGCATACACGCTCGTCGGCAGTTGGCATGCGGCGTTCATTTCCAGTGCGGCGGTGGTTGGGCTGGTCGCCGTGCTGTTTTTTATTTTCCAACGCAACAAACCTGAAGACGTCGGCTTGCCGGCGGTGGAGCCTGAGCCGGAGCTGACTGCCGAACAGGCCGACGCGCAAAGCAAAATCAGCATGTGGGAGCCGCTCAAGGAAATCCTGCGCAACCGCACCGTGCTGGTGCTGGGCCTGGCGTACTTCATGCTGAAGCCGGCGCGCTACGCGATTCTGCTCTGGGGACCGGTTATCGTTTTCGAACAAATGCCGTCGGTGGGCAAGGTGGGTGCGGCGATTATTCCCACGGCGTTTGAACTGGCCGGGTTGCTCGGGCCGATCCTGATTGGCCTGGCCTCGGACAAACTGTTCGGCGCCCGGCGCATGCCGGCCTGTGTGATCAGCCTGTTGGCGCTGACCGTATCCCTGGCGTTCTTCATGGGCGCCCTGCATACCGGCAGCGTGGCATTGGTGGTGGCGCTGCTGTTCGTCATGGGCCTGACCCTTTACGGGCCGGACTCGATGATCAGCGGTGCGGCCGCCATCGACTTCGGCACCGCCAAGGCGGGTGCCACGGCAGCTGGTTTCGTCAACGGCTGTGGCTCGGTCGGGGCGATTCTCGGCGGCTTGCTGCCGGGCTACTTTGACACCGTGACCGTGTTCATCGTCTTTGCCGGCTGCGCAATGTTCTCGGCACTGGTGTTGATCCCGCACTGGAACAGCCGCCCCGGCGGCCTGGGCACGCATTTCGCCTATGTGCCCAACCAGGCGATGACCATCAAACCCCTGCGTACCTGATTCCTGTCCCTCGTCGCCTGCTGCACCTGCGGCAGGCCGGCGTGTGGGCCACTGACCGGAGATTGACCCCATGAGACCCTATTGGCTGGACCAGGCCTTGAAGGCTGATGCATCCGAAACCTGTCCGCCACTGGAAGGCGACACCCGCACCGACGTGTGTATCGTCGGCGGTGGTTACACCGGGTTGTGGACCGCGATCATGCTCAAGGAGCAGAACCCGGAGCTGGATGTGTTGCTGATCGAAGCGGATATCTGCGGTGCCGGGGCCAGTGGACGCAACGGTGGTTGTGCGCTGTCGTGGTCGGCCAAGTACTTCACCCTTGAGCGACTGTTTGGCGTTGAAGAGGCGGTGCGTCTGGTCAAGGAATCCGAGCGCAGCATCCACGCCATCGGTGCCTTCTGCGAGCAGTACGCGGTGGACGCCGATTACCGCCTCGATGGCACCCTCTACACCGCGACCAACCGAGCCCAGGTCGGCTCGACCGATGCGGTGATCGCGGCGCTGGAACGCAACGGCATCAACTCGTTTACCCAGCGCCCCGTGGCCGATGTGCAGCGCATGGCCGGTTCCAGCAAACACCTGGAAGGCTGGTTTTCCCCGGCGGCGGCCAGCGTGCAACCGGGCAAACTGGTGCGTGGGTTGCGCCGGGTGGCTTTGCAACTGGGGGTGAGGATTCATGAAAACACCGCCATGACCGGGCTGGAGGAAGGTAAGCCAGCAGGCATCGAAACCCGTAACGGCACTGTTCGCGCTGACCGCGTGGTGCTGGCAATGAACGCCTGGATGGCCCGGGCGTTCCCGCAGTTCGAACGTAGCGTGGCGATTGTTTCCAGTGACATGGCAATCACCGAACCACGGCCCGATTTACTCAATGAGATCGGCCTGACCAGCGGCGTCACGGTGCTCGATTCGCGGATTTTCGTGCACTACTACCACAACACTCCGGACGGCCGGATCATGCTCGGCAAGGGCGGCAATACCTTCGCTTATGGCGGACGCATGCTGCCGGTGTTCGATCAGCCTTCGCCTTATGCCGGTTTGTTGCAGAGCAGCCTGGCGGATTTTTTCCCGGCGTTTGCCGACGTCAAGGTCGAGGCAACCTGGAATGGCCCGTCGGATCGTTCGGTGACCGGGCTGCCGTTTTTCGGGCAGATGAGTGCCAGCGGCAACGTGTTCTACGGTTTTGGTTACTCGGGCAGCGGTGTCGGGCCGTGCCACATGGGCGGGCAGATTCTCGCGTCGATGGTCCAGGGGCTCGACAACGCCTGGACCCGTTCGCCATTGGTCAACGGTCCGTTGGGCTTCTTTCCGCCGGAGCCGATTCGCTATCTCGGTTCGCTGATGGTGCGCAACGCTATCCGCCGCAAGGAGCGCGCCGAGGACCGCGGCCATCGGCCACGGCACCTCGATGTGCGTCTGGCGAAGTTCGCGGCCGCCGCTGGCAAAGCCGACAAGGGCTGAGGTTTTTACGGATCAAGGTCTGTGCGATTGACCAGCCAATCGAGCAACAGACGAGTGTCACTGCGCGGCGGATGAGGGCGGGCCTTGGAGGGGGATGGACGTTGCCCCACACAGGTGAAAAACACCGGGCGGTCGGGATCGCTGTCAAGGAAACTGACCAGTCCGTCGCTGCCGGCCAGGGGCAGGCTATTCGAATCGAGCCCGATGTTTGTCGTCAACAGCGCGACCGGTAGCCAGAGCGCGATGCCTGCTTGCGAGTCACCCTTCGGCCTTGGCCATACATTCACTTGGATTCGCCCTTGCTCATCCTGAACGGCCGGCTCACCGATCGGGCCACCCACCCGGGCAGGCTGGAAACCGGGGATGCGCGGCCGCTCTTGTTGCAGCGCCGGCCTGAACACCGTTGACCAGGGAATGGCGCTGAATTGATTGTGATAGCGCTGGGGTCGGCCGGGCGAGTCGTGTTCCAGAATCGAGTCCTGTTGCCCGTGGTGCAGCGCCTGGATCACCAGCCACTGATCGTTGAACCCCGGCAACGGATGTTCGGCTACCTGCACGATGCCGGCGCTGCGCACCCCGCAGTGGTTGCTCTGGCCATGGATTTGCACTTGCTGACAGCGCAAACGCTCCAGATGCCGTCGGCCCAGTTGCTCGCGATGGCGCTGTGCATGGGCAGCGTAGGGCATTGGCACTGCCGCATGCGGTGGCGGGTGATTGGCGGCGCCGTCCTCGGTGTTCGGCGTCCCGCGATTGCGGGTGTCCACACGCAGGGGCAATGTCAGTGAATCATGGCATTGGAATAACTCAGTGATCACCGGCGATTGAGCGCGCTCGGGCAAGTCGCTGCAGAAGGGCAGCAACAGCGGCTCCTGCGGGAAGCTCAAACTGTCATCGGCAAAGACCAGGACATGAGCGTAGAGGCAATGTTCGAAGTGGTAGTGGATGCCTTCTTCCTCGCACAGCCGTTGCAGCAGCGCCAGGTCGGTTTCCTCGTACTGAATGCAAAAAGGCCGCTGGGGATAGTGGCCACTGTCGAGTTCGAAACGATAGCTGTCCTCGGGCAGCCCATGCTCTTGCAACAACTGCCGCAGGATCATCGGCACACTGAGGTGCTGGAAAATCCGTCGCGATCGGCGTCGGTCCAGCGCCTGAAGTGCGGGCACCAGCACCAGTTTGTAGCCGATCCGCTGTTGGCCGCGATGTTCGTGGCCGACGCTGTGCAGCACGCCATGTATGCACTGTCCCGGGCCGATGCCCAGCAGCGCCGGTTGTTGCAGCATCCGCTCAAGGGGCATGGCCGGTGCCAGGCCGATGGCCTGGATGTCGAACCGATAGGGTTGATTGAGGGCCTCGCGGCCACTGAACTGCACAACCTGCAAACTCAAGTCATCGTCGAGAAGTGTCAGGGTGAAGGGACTTTCCTTGTCGTTGTGCATCGAACGCGCTTCTGCCGAGGAGTACGGGCGCAGAGGGTACGAAACCACGGCCCTTTATAGTCATCGCAAACCGAAGTTTCAGAATCGCCCTACAACTGCCGTTGAAGATGTCGATCCATGCCGACCCCTGAGAATTTTTGGTCGATTGCCAACTTTAGGCCGTATAAACTTGGCGCCATGCGTCGGCCAATAGATGTCTCGGCGCCATAGACAAGAGAGTGAGTAATGGGCGCACAGTGGAAGGTTAAACACAAAGAAGCGGCAGCCAACGCCAAGGGCAAGATCTTCGGCAAACTGGTGAAAGAAATCACCATCGCTGCACGCAACGGTGCCGATACCGCCACCAACGCACACCTGCGTCTGGTGGTTGAACAGGCCAAGAAAGCTTCGATGCCCAAGGAAACCCTGGACCGCGCCATCAAGAAAGGCGCGGGCCTGTTGGGCGAGACCGTGCAATACCATCGCGTGACGTATGAAGGCTTCGCACCGCATCAGGTGCCGTTGATCGTGGAGTGCGTGACCGACAACATCAACCGCACCGTCGCTGAAATCCGTGTCGCTTTCCGCAAGGGCCAGTTGGGCGCTTCCGGTTCGGTGGCCTGGGACTTCAACCACGTGGGCATGATCGAAGCCTCGCCGGACACCCCGGACGCCGATCCGGAAATGGCCGCGATCGAAGCCGGCGCCCAGGACTTCGAGCCGGGTGAAGACGGCGCGACCCTGTTCCTGACCGAGCCGACCGACCTCGACGCGGTCCAGAAAGCCCTGCCAGAGCAAGGCTTCACCGTGCTGTCGGCCAAATTGGGCTACCAGCCGAAGAACCCGGTCAGCGGCCTGAGCGATGAGCAGATGGCTGAAGTCGAAGCTTTCCTTGAAGGCCTCGATAACCACGATGACGTGCAGGACATGTTTGTCGGGTTGGCGGGTTAATCATCAAAAGATCGCAGCCTGTATCAGCTGCCGCAGGCTGCGATCTTTTTTGATAGTGCCGTCACAAGCCATTCAATACCTGAACAATCTCATCAAACCCCGGCCTTCCCAGCACATCCGGCTGGCAGCAGCGCTGCTGCAAATCTTCCAGCCGCGAACGATCTTCCTCGCTCAACCCCGAATCAATCCGCTCCAGCAGTTCCCCCAGCAGCACCCCGAACGCTCGTACTTCGAGCCGTTGCAGTGCGCGGCTTTCCAGGTTGTCTTGCGTGGCATGGAAGGACGCTGCGCCAAAATCCCCCAACAGACAGTCACCGTGTTCGTTCCACAGGATGTTGTGGCCGTACAGATCGCCGTGGGTGATGCCCTGTTGGTGCAGATGCCCGGCCACTGACGCGATGCCTCTGGCGATACGCAGGGCGACAGCCGCGCTGAAACGCGTGTCCTCGGCATAGACGTCGCGGCTGCACGACGCCAGGCTCGGCAGCCCGGCGAGGTTGCGGTAGCTCGGGGCGATCAGTTGCATCACCAGCCCGTCGGTGTGTTGCGGGTGATCGACAATCCGGCCTTCGACGCGGATCAGGTTGGGGTGAATGCCGGCGGTGATGCAGGCGTTCATTTCGTGCAGCGGCGAGCCATCGCTGGTCATTTCGCCTTTGTAGAGTTTGACCGCAACCGTAGTGGCAGGCTGGCCCGGCTTGGTCCATGCCGCGCGATGGATCACCCCGGAAGCGCCTTCGCCCAGTTGTTGTTCCAGTTGCAGTTGCGACCAGGCAATGCTCGCGGTGGCGTCGAGGGCGGCGGCATCGGCTTCGGTTTCCAGCGGGTTACCGGCGTAGGCCAGCCAGGTCAGGCTCGGCAGGCGCAAAAGCCATTCGGGCAATTCGGTCAAGCGGTTGGCGGCGATGCGGATCAATTCCAGCCGATGGCAATGACGCAGGCTGTCGGGCAATTGCTGCAACCGGTTACCGGCCAGCATGAGTTTTTGCAGATGCGGGCGTTGGCCCAACTCGCTGGGGAGCTCACTGACGCAGTTGTCGGTCAGGATCAGCCAGCGCAACAGCGGCGGCAGCGCCTCTGCCGGGACGTGTTCGATGCGGTTGGCCTTGAAACCGACCATGCTCAGCGCCGCACATTGGCCCAGGCAAGCGGGCAACTCGGTGAACTGATTATCCGAGCAGAACAACACGCGCAAACGGGTCAGGCGATGCAGGTCATCCGGCAGGCTGCTCAAGGCATTGTCGCTAAGGTTGAGCACTTCCAGCGAGTCCGCCAGGTCGAAAATTTCCCGGGGGAATTCTGTCAGGCCGTCGCTGAGGTCAAGGCGGGTGATGCCTGCCAGCGAGCCGGCGCGCAGTTGTGCGAGGGTGTGCATATTGGGTTTCGCTGTCGATCGAATGAATGGGCGGCATGATAGCGGGAAAAATGCGTTGCCTGTTCGACCTGAAACCCTCGGCTCAGATCGGCTCCCGCACCTCAACCAACTGCCCCAGTCGACTGCGCGTGCGCGCCAGGTCAATGGCGTCACCGCCCAGGCTTTCACGCAATGAACGCTGGCCAAGCAGAACCAAATGCTTGTCCTGATCGTACAAAACGTCCACCAGATTGATGAAGCGCTGCTGGGCGGCTATCGAGCAGTCGGCCAGGTTAGGCAGTTGGTCGATGATCCAGTGATCGAAACGTCGGCACAGTTCCAGATAATCCATCACGGCCGTGGGCTGGTCGCACAGATCCGCGAAAGTGAAGCCAACGGCGCGCCCCTCGCAGTAGCGGGCAGGCAGATGGCGAGTGCCGACGGGCAGGGCAATGGCCGGTGCATCGGTCGCTGGCAGGTTTGCCGCATGGCGCTGCGCGGGCGTCGCGGGCCAGACATATTGGCCTTGGGTGAACAGCTGCTGCGCGTGGGTTCTGGCCTGGCTGCGATAGTCGTGCGGCCCGCCGACTTCCATGACCTGCATGCGTGCGTTGATCAGGTCGATCACCGGCTTGAATCGGGCATGGTAAAGCGGGTTCGGCAGCAGCCCTTCTGGCGGGTAGTTGGACGTGACCAGCAGCAGGATGCCGCGGCGAAACAGCGCCTTGAACAGCCGCGTGATCAACATTGCATCGCCGATGTCATGGACGTGAAACTCGTCGAAACACAGCACGCGGCAGTCGCTCAGCAGTTCATCGAGCGTTGTGGCAAGCGCATCCGATTGTTCGCGATGGCTGAACATGCCTTGGTGTAGACGGGCAAAAAACTCGTGAAAATGCAGGCGCTGTTTCTGCTCAAGCGGAATCGCCTGGAAAAACCCGTCGAGCAGCCAGCTCTTGCCACGCCCCACGGCGCCATGCAGATACAGCCCAGGCAGGTTTTTGGCTCCGGCTTCGATTAACGAACGGGCGTGCTGCGCCATGCAGTCGATCACCCGTTGCTGGCTGTGACTGAGGGTATAGCCCTGGGCGTGGGCCTTGTGATGAAAATAGTCGTGGATGACCCGGTCGCTTGCCGAACCGCCGACGGGCGCGGTTGCTGCCTTGCCGAAAAGGCGGCGCAACGACGGCCAGCGCGGTGTGAGTCGCGAGCGGTTGGGCGGTCTAACGGCCACGTTTATGTCACCCCATCGTCTTCTGGCAGGCTCCCCGACCTGCGGCGGCATAGTGTAACCAGATGGGTAATTTTGCTTCCAGTTGTGTCGATGAAAAATCGCGGACTATTGGACAGAATGTTGCGGTGTGTACAGGTTATGCCGCGCTCCTCTGGGTGCTGGAATGGCTGGTGGCACTATAAAATCACTGGCTTTTGCTGGATCCAATTTAGGCCCCAACGCTGGCGATTTCCCGGTGCGTTGCTAACCTGACGTTACAAGACACCCCGATAAAGGAATGGGGCCGTGAAGGGACGTATGGTGTTGGCAGTCTTGGGGGTAGGGCTCAATGCAACGGTGTTGGCGGCCGAACTCCAGGTGGAGGTGCGGGTTGACGTGCAACGTGGCTGTCAATTGGTCGGGCAACAACGCGGCGCGGGTGTCGAGCAACTGGGCGTGCTGGACTTCGGCAGCACCGCACGGCTGGACAATCCCGCCGGGCCGCTGGGCGCTGCGCTGATGAATGAGCGTTTGCCAAGGCTCGAATGCAACCCCGACACCCCTTATCAATTACGCGTCGATGGCGGCCTGCACGGTGGCGTCGGCGACGTGCGCTACATGGCGGCCAGTGCCGAACACGGCAAACCCATTCCCTATCGGCTCTATCAGGACGCGGCGCGACGAATCCCGCTGGCGGTGGACGTGCCGATGAGCGGCCGCGTGCCGGACAGCGGTTCAGTGGATTTGCCGTTGTATGCCCGCATCGAACCCCTGGCGGAGATTCCCCGGGTCAGTCGTTATTCAGATCTGGTCAAGGTGACGGTCAGCTGGTAAGTGCATTGGGCAACAAGCAACCCGGCGGATTCGGGTTGTGCAGGGAAGGGCCGTTGGTGAAGGTGCAACGGCGTTTTATTCAGATCTCGAAGGAATTGGGACTGGCGTGATGACAAGCAAGCTCTGGAAGGTTTTCGCCGCGGGCACGCTGATGCTTCTGGCCCAGCTCGCGCAAGCGGCGGTCAGCGGGCAGATTCAGGCGCGACTGACCCTCATTGCCGGTTGCGAAGTGACCAATGGCACCGGACCTGACAGCCCGGTCAGCGATTTCGGTTCGCTGGATTTCGGCCAGCAAGGCCCCACCTGGAACAACCCGATCAAAGCCAGCCTCAGCGACGACGCTCGCGGCAAGTTGAACGTTGCCTGCAACCCGGCAGTCACCGGGTTCACCGTCACCATCGATGGCGGCACCCATGGGGACGGCAATACCCGGCGCCTGAGCAACGGCACGCAGACCATTCCCTATCAATTGTTCCTCGATGCCTCCGGCAACCGGAGCTACAGCATCGGCCAACAACACAATTTCGCTGTCACCAGCGGGGCGCAGGTACCGATTCCGGTATTCGGCTCGGTGGTGGCGAATACCCGCGCGGTACCGGCCGGTGTCTATACCGACACCCTGACGGTGACGCTCGACTGGTAAACCCGTAGAGGACGGACACCATGCACATGCTTGTATCAAGGATAGGTTTGTCATTGCTTGGCCTCACTCTGGCGGCCAGCGCCACGGCGGCTACCACGGTCACTGGCCAGATCACCTCCAGCCTGATCCTGATCAGCAGTTGTCAGGTGAACGGCTCCGGCGGTTCCACCGGGCTGAATTTCGGTGCGTTGAATTTCGGCACCGCCAACAGCCTGTTCACTGAAACCAGTGGCCAGGTGTTGGGGGGCGGCGGCGGGGCACTGTCGATCCTGTGTTCCAGCGGCACCACGCCGACGGTGAAAGTGCGCGCCGGCGCCCATGACGGATCGTCTCCAGGTGGCACCCGTGCACTGGCCGATGGCAGTGGCAACTTCGTGCCCTACGACCTGTACACCGACGCCGGCCATTCGCAGATCCTGGCCATCGACGGAACGATCAACCTTGCCGCCAGCACCGGTGTTGCACAGACCGTGAACATCTACGGTAAGGCGGTGGGCAAGGCCGGGCTGCCGGCCGGCACTTACAGCGACACCATTGCTGTCGAACTGACGTTCTAGGGCGATGAACCACCCTGGCTGCGCGGCACTGCTACTGCTCTGTGCGGGCAGCGTGCCGCTGCCGCTGTCGGCGGTGACCAACCAGAGCTTTCAAGTCAGCGCCACGGTGACGGCCGGGTGCCTGGTGGTGGGCGGGGTTTCCAATTACGGCAACTTGAGTTTCGGCAGTCGCTCGGCCTTGGCCAGCGGCACGGTGCAAGTGGCGTTGACCGGGGGCGTGCAGTTGCAATGCACGCCGGGGGTGACGCTGAACATGACCGTCGATGGCGGCCAGTACAACAGTGGCGGGCGCCACATGCAGTTGACCACCGGCAGCAACCGGGTGGCGTACCAGTTGTTCCGCGATGCGGCCTATAGCCAAAGCCTGGGAGTCGGCCAAAGCGTGGCGGTGGCCTACAGCGATGCGAACAACATCCGGCTGCCGATTTACGGTCAGGTGCAATTACCGGGCAATCAACCCGGGGGGACATACAGCGACGTGTTGCAGGTGCAGCTGTCGTGGTAACGGGATGAATGGATCAAGCCTGAGGGCATAAGGAGTCGGCACATGTATTCATCTTCGCAGCGGCCTTCGGTCGTGCGTTACGCGCTGTTGGCGTTGCTGGTGCTGGGGGCGGCCAAAGTGCAGGCGGCCAGTTCGGTGCTGATCTGGCCGATCGATCCGGTGCTGGAGGCCGATCAACAGGCCAGCGCTTTATGGCTGGAAAACCGCGGCAGCGAAACCGCCAACCTGCAGATTCGTGTATTTGCCTGGAGCCAGAGCGGCTTCAACGATCAGTACCAAAACCAGCGCGACGTGATCGGCAGCCCACCGGTGGCGAAGATCGAACCCGGCCAGAAACAACTGGTGCGGCTGACGCGCACCCGGGAAATCCCCCCCGGGCAGGAACTCGCCTACCGCATCATCATCGATGAAATTCCCTCGGCGGCGCCGCCCGTTGCCGACGCCGGCAAAACCGCGGCGGCGATTCGTTTTCAGATGCGTTATTCAGTGCCGCTGTTCGCCTACGGCGTGGGGCTCTGGAGCAAGGAAGACACCACTCGCCAGCGTGATCCCAAAGGCATTGGCCTGCCGGATTTGAGCTGGCGCACGGTGGCTGTGGACGGGCGCACGTATGTTGAAGTGCGCAACCAGGGCGCTGTACACGCGCGGTTGACCGATGTGGTGCTCAAGCAGGGCAGCCAGAGCAAACCGTTGGTGGAAGGGCTTTTGGGCTACGTGTTGCCTGGCGCGATCATGCGCTGGCCCGCGCCGGGGCCGATTGCCGGCGACCCGGCCTTGCAGGTGCGGGTCAACGGCGCGCCGCAGGTACAGAGCATCGCGCCGGCCAGATGAAGCTGTAGCCGCTGGCGAAGCCTGCGTTCGGCTGCGCAGCAGTCGTTGATGCTCAAATTTCGGTCTTTCGGTTAAGGGGTGCAGGTCGTTTCTGCGACTGCTCCGCAGCCGGACGCAGCCTTCGGCAGCTGCTACAGGGATGGTGTGGTGTGACAAAAGGGAAAGTCCAATGACGGACACAAAGCGGTAATGAGCCAGGGTTGGGCTCGCAGTTTTCAGCGTCCGTTGCGGGTCGTGGGCTGTGTGTATTGCCTGGTGATCGTTCATCCAGCAGAGGCCGGCGATCTGCCGCCTCCGCCCAGTGGCATGGAGGCTGTGGCCGATGCGCAGTTGTTTCTGGAACTGGTGGTCAACCAGATGAACACCGGACGAGTCGTCGCCGTCGAGCAGCGCAACGGGCAGTTCTTCGTGCCGGCCAGCGCATTGCGCGACACTGGCATGAAACTGCCGGACACCCTCGGCGCCGAAGTCGGCCTCGACAGCCTGCCGGGCCTGCACAGCGAGTACGACAGCACTGGCCAGCGCCTGCTGCTCGACGTGCCGCCGGACTGGCTGCCCGAGCAGTTTATCGGGCGCCGCGAAGCTTACCCGCGCACACCGGCGCTGAGCAGTTTTGGTGCCTTGCTCAACTATGACCTGTACTTGAACGACACTGATGATGCCGGCACTTACCTGGCGGCGTGGAACGAAGTGCGCCTCTTCGACAGCTGGGGCACGCTGTCCAACACCGGGCAGTATCGACGCACCTTGTCCGGGGATGTCATCAACACCCTGGACAATGGCTACCTGCGCTACGACACCACCTGGCGCTATTCCGATGACGATCGACTGCTCACTTACGAGGCCGGTGACCTGGTCAGCGGTGCCTTGCCCTGGAGCAGTTCGGTGCGCCTGGGCGGGGTGCAATTGTCGCGGGATTTCGCTGTGCGCCCAGACCTGGTGACTTACCCGTTGCCGCAGTTCGCCGGTGAGGCGGCGGTGCCGTCGTCGGTGGACCTGTTCATCAACGGCTACAAATCCAGCAGCAGCGATTTGCAGCCCGGCCCGTACACGCTGACCAACATCCCGTTCATCAACGGTGCGGGCGAAGCCGTGGTGGTCACCACCGATGCGTTGGGGCGACAAGTCTCGACGACTGTGCCGTTCTACGTCACCAGCAGTTTGTTGCAAAAAGGCTTGAGCGATTTTTCTGTGGCGGCGGGCACCTTGCGCCGGGATTACGGCCTGCGCGATTTCAGCTACGGCCCCGGCGTTACCTCCGGCAGTTTGCGTTATGGCCTGAGCGACAACTTCACCCTGGAAAGCCACGCCGAAGCCTCGGATGCCCTGACCTTGGGCGGCATCGGCGGCAACGTGCGACTGGGCAATTTTGGCGTGCTCAACAGCGCCGTCAGCCAAAGCCGTTTCGACGGTGACAGCGGGCAGCAGGTGAGCGTTGGCTATCAATACAGCAGCCAGCGTTACAGCTTCTCTTACCAGCGCCTGCAACGCCGCGATCAATACGCCGACCTGACGCTGGTCGACAGCCCGTACACCACACTGAGCAAACGCAGTGAGCAGGCCACCCTGAGCCTCAACCTCGACACGTGGGGCAGCTTGGGCGCCGGGTACTTCGACGTTCGCGCGGCAGACGATTCGCGCACCCGTTTGCTCAACCTGACATGGAGCAAGCCGCTGTGGCGCAACAGCAGTTTTTACCTGTCGGCCAACCGTGAGATTGGCGACAGCAATTGGGCGGTGCAGGCGCAACTGGTGATTCCGTTCGACTTGCGCGGCAGTCTGTCGATCAGCAGTGAGCGCAGCAAAACCGGAGAAACGCAGCAACGGGTCAACTACAGCCGTGCCGTGCCAACCCAGGGCGGGGTCGGCTTCAACCTCGGATACGCCAAAGGTGACGGGCCGGATTATCGTCAGGCCGACCTGACCTGGCGCCTGCAATCGGTGCAATTGCAGGCGGGTGTCTACGGCACCAGCGACGCCGAAACCCGTTGGGCCGATGCCAGCGGATCGCTGGTGTGGATGGACCAGCAGGTGTTCGCCGCCAACCGCATCGACGACGCCTTCGTGGTGGTCAGCACCGATGGCTATGCGGACAT
The DNA here is from genome assembly GCF_019145495.1 of Pseudomonas azerbaijanoccidentalis. Lineage (GTDB taxonomy): Bacteria > Pseudomonadota > Gammaproteobacteria > Pseudomonadales > Pseudomonadaceae > Aquipseudomonas > Aquipseudomonas azerbaijanoccidentalis. Next base: position 28,741 of record NZ_JAHSTU010000009.1, read on the forward strand.
CCCGGTGCGCTATGAAAACCAGCTCGTCGGCCAGACCGACCGCAACGGCCATTTGCTGGTGCCATGGAGCAGCGCTTATTACCGCGGCAAATACGAAATCGATCCGCTGAACCTGCCGGCCAACGTGCGCAGCCCGAATGTCGAGCAACGCATCGCGGTACGGCGGGGCAGCGGGTATCTGCTGGAGTTTCCATTGAACCGGGTCATTGCCGCAAGCATCGTTCTGGTGGATGCGCAGCAACAGGACTTGCCTTTGGGCAGCAACGTTGTGCACGAGCAAAGCGGTACGCAAACCGTGGTCGGTTGGGACGGGTTGGTGTACCTGGAAAACCTGCAACAACAGAACACGCTGCGGGTAACGCTGGGCGATGGCAGCAGTTGCCAGGTGCAGTTTGCTGTCGACCTGAATCAGGATCAGATCCCGCTGATCGGGCCGTTGGTGTGCCGATGATGGGCACGCGACTGGTTTTGTGGCTGGCGATGATGCTGCCGGGGGCGGCGCAGGCTTTGTGTTCGGTGGTCGGCACTACGCCGGTGGCCTTCGGCTCGATCAGTTCGATCGCCGTGCGTACCTCCTCGCAGGCCAGTTCCACGCTCAATGGTGGCTTGAGTTGCACCGGCTCGCTGCTGTCGTTGCTGACCAGCAACGATCATTTCTACGCCACGGTCACGTCCAGCAAAACCGGGCTGGTCGGTCCAACGGGTGATGTCATTGGCTACACGCTGTACGCCAACAACAGCACCAGTTACCCGATCACCCGTGGCGTGCAGTTCGATTTTGCGCGGAACGGGATCATTGATGCGCTGGGGTTGCTGGGCAGCGTGGTGCCGAAAACCGTGCCGCTTTATCTGCGTACCACCCTAGGCAGCAACGTTGCGGCCGGGGTCTACAGTGAAACCCTGAGTATTTTCTGGAGTTGGGATTATTGCTCGGGCATCGGCATTGGCAGTATTTGCGTCGGGCGTGATATCAGCAGTGGCACTACGACGTTGACGGTGACGCTGACGGTGGCGAACGATTGCACCATCACCGCGCCGAACATTGCCTTTGGCAGTGCGCCGGTGGTCAGCGCGTTTGCCCCGGTCACTGGGCAGACCGTTAACCTGGCGTGCACCAAGGGCAGTGCGTACACCGTTGGGTTGGGGGATGGTCAGAACGCGGTCAGTGTTGGCGGGCGGCGGCGGATGGTTTCGGGGGGGAATTATCTGGCCTATGACATTTTCAAAAGTGCGGGGACGACGCGTTGGGGGAGTGTTGGCAGTGCTCGGCGGGCCAGTACTGATGCGGAGGTTAATCCCGGGAATGGGTTGGGCACTGGGAGTCAGGTATTCAATTACAACGCCAGGGTTTATACCGATCAGGCGACGCCGCCGGCGGGGACTTATCTGGACAGTGTGGTTTTGGATGTGGGCTTTTGACTTGGCGGCCCCTGGGCCGGCCATGTTCTGGGTTTGATTAGATGTGTGAGGCTGCGCCGCACGGCGCTACGCGCCAACTCCCGGATAAATACCTCCACTCAGCCTGCCGAGGGGGCGGGTGGATCAAAAGCGGCAGGCGAGCTAACGCTCGGCCTGTGGAGTGGTGAAGAGCTTGGGTGTACGCCGCTTTGCTCTTCTGTGGGAGCCAGCCTGCTGGCGATGGCGGCCTTCCAGTCGACCTGCTTTTGTGCTGTATCACGCCCAATGTAGGAGCTGCCGAAGGCTGCGATCTTTTGATCTCGCTTGTAAAAAACAAAATCAAAAGATCGCAGCCTCGTTGCACTCGACAGCTCCTACAGAGAAACGCGCATGCCTCACGAGCCAGGCCGGCCGGTAGGCCGCCTCGTTTTGCCGCTCTTCCTAGTGACCCGCCGTAAGGGCGAAACCATAAGCCGCCGTTACCGCAGCAACGGATATGTACACCATCAAAAAAATAGCTCAACCCAACAAAAAGCCATCGCGAGCAATCTCGCTCCTACAGGGGATTTGCTGTGTCCACACAAACGCTATCTACCGCTCAATACTCCGATTCCACCGCGCATTCCACGCCGGGCGCTGTTCGTTGACCTGATCCCAGTCGACGGCAATCGCGGTTTCCAGATATTGCTTCATCGCTTCGACCTGTCCACGGGTGCGGTCGGTGGTCGGGGTATTCGGGTTAGAAGGAATCTGGTCTCCATCTTCAAGCGCGGTGGCCTGGGCTTCAGGCGTGAGCAGGAACGCAGCCAGTTTCTGCGCCAGTTCCGGTTGCGTGTTGTTGGCGATCGTACATTCAGCAACGTTGAGCACCACAGCGCCTTCCTTCGGTTGCGCGTATTCCACCGGCATACCCTTGAGTTTCAGCGCGGTGACCTGGGTTGGCGTCAATGGGAACAGCGCGGCTTCGTCGGTTTGCAGCATTTCGGAGATCTTCGCCGAACTCGGGATGTACTCCAGCACGTTGCGCCCAACGCTGTTCGGCCAGGCTTTGAAGCCCGGGTCGACGTTCGTTTCGCTACCGCCCTGAATCCGGTTGAACATCAGGAACCCATGCAGCCCGAACGTCGAAGATGCCATCGACTGGAACACCAGTTTGTCCTTGAAGCGCGGGTCGGCCATGTCCATCCACGACGTCGGAGCGGCCCAGCCTTTTTCCTTGAACAGGCGCGTGTTGTAAGCCAGCCCGGTGACACCGAGGCTGACCGCGACCGCTTCATCCTTGATCCGTCCCTTGGCCGGTATCTGTTGCAGGGTCGGGCTGTCCTGCAATTTGTCGCACAGGCCCATGGCGATGGCGCGGTACATGATGCCGTCGTCGAGGAACATCACGTGCATCTGCGGGTTGCCTTTGCTCGCCTGGACCTTGGCGAGGATGTCGGCGGAGGTGCCCGGCACGATCACCACTTTGACGTTGTTGGCCTTCTCGAAGGCCGGCAGCACTTTGTCGGCGTAGAGCCGCTCCATGGTCCCGCCGTTCATGCCCAGGTAAAGCGTCGGTTCGGCGTGGGCCTGGGTAACGGTGAGCAGGGCGCTCATGCAGGACAAACCGAGCAGAGCAGTGCGTTTGAAGTTTTTCATTGGCGCGACCTTCCTCTATCAAGCTACGGAAATGGAGTGAAAACGGGTGATGGAAAACGCATCCAGCGACGTCTTTGACGCGCCGCTACAGATGATTTCGGTGAGTGCCTGGCCCACTGCCGGGCCGATCTGGAAGCCGGCGCCGGCAAAGCCGAACGCATGCAACAGACCGGGTTGGGTCCGGCTGTGGCCGATCACCGGTTGGCGATCGGGCAGGTAACCTTCGGTACCGCTCCAGGTACGAATCGCCTGGGCACCTTCAAGAAACGGGTAAAGCTCGACGGCCTGGCGGAGGATTTCCAGCACCGCGCTTTGGCCGGGGCGGGCGCGGGCGTTGTCGAGGGCAAAACCCTGGCCGCCGCCCAACACGCAATTGCCGCGTGCGACCTGGCGGGCATAGATGCCGCCACCCTCGACGCCGGTGCTGGCGTTCATCACCAGCGGCAACGGTTCGGTCACCAGCATGGCCGGGTGCCCGGAATGCATCGGCACCGGCTCGCCAAATTGCGCGGCCAGGTTGCCCGCCCAGGCACCGGCGCAGTTCAGCAGCCACGGCGCGTGCACCTCCAGACCGGTTTGTGTGCGCACACGAAAGCGCTGACCGTCATGTTCAACTGAGGTCACTACGCATTGCTCATGCACCTGCGCGCCATGTCGCCGTGCGGCCTGGGCAAACGCCGGGGACACCAGCCGTGGGTTGGCGTGGCCGTCATCGGGGCAATACGACGCGCCAACCGCGACGTCGCCGACCCACGGGAAACGCGCACGCAATTGCGCTCGGTCGAGCACTTGCAGATCGAGGCCAAACCCTTGGCTGCTGTCGGCATAGTCTTGCAGGGCGTGCAGATCGTTGAGGCTGCGGGCGAGTTTCAGGTGACCACTGCGTTGATATTCACCGTTGATGCCAATCAGCTGCGGCAGTTGCGCCCAGATCGCGTGCGCCTTTTGCGACAAAGGCAGCTGCGACAGCGGGCGGCCCTGGCGACGCACGCCGCCGTAGTTCACACCGCTGGAATGCGAGCCACAAAAATCGCGTTCCAGCAACGCCACACGGCGACCGGTCTTGCCGAGAAACAGCGCTGCGGAGGCACCGACGATGCCGCCGCCAATGATCACTGCATCGACTTCGATCATGCTTCGATCTCCAGGCCAAAAGGCAACGGTTTGATCGGCGCCTGTGCTCGCAGCCGACCGATCTCCGAGACCGGGCGTTGACTCTCGCGGGCGATGATTTCCGCCGCGGCGGCGCCACACATGCGGCCCTGGCAGCGACCCATGCCGACCCGGCAGTGCGCCTTGACCCGGTTGATCTCCCAGTGACCTTCGCGCACGACTTCACGAATATCGCCGGCGCGAACTTCTTCGCAGCGGCAGACCATCACATCATCGGCGACTTCGGCGGCCCAGTGTTCGGGGAAGGCGAAAGCCCGCTCCAGCCCCTGACGGAAGTCGCCGATGCGTTTGAGGGATTGTTCCAGTTGCGCGGGGCGTTGCGGCGGAATCAGGTAGCCGATGTCTTCCAGCAACGCCAGCGCGGCGCGCTCTCCGGCCATTTCCGCCGCGTCGGCGCCCATGATCCCGGCGCCGTCACCGGCCAGGTACACCTGGGCGATGCTGCTGCGCCCGGCATTGTCACGGGTGGGCAGCCAGGCGCGATTGAGTGGGTTCCAGGCGAACTCACAGCCAAGCAGGTCGGCCAGTTGCGTTTCGCTGCGCAGGCCGTGGGCGAAAGCGACGGCGTCGCAGTCCAGCTGATGTTGGCCATTTGAGTCGGACCATTTCAGCGACTGCACGCGTTGTTCACCGTCGATGCGATTCAGCGTTGCGCCCTGATGCACCGCGATGCCGTGAGCGGTCAGCCAGCCGCGGTAATAAATGCCTTTGGCCAGCGTGGCCGGTTGTGACAGCAGGCCGGGCAGGGCGCGGGCCTGGGCGCTGAACGGCGAGCTGTCGAGCACGGCGACGACTTTCGCACCCGCCTTGGCGTATTGGTAGGCGACCAGGTACAGCAACGGTCCGCTGCCGGCGAACACCACGCGCTCACCGATGGCGCAGCCCTGGAATTTCAAGGCGATTTGCGCCGCGCCGAGGCTGTAGACCCCGGGCAAGGTCCAGCCCGGCACCGGCAGAATCCGGTCGGTGGCGCCAGTAGCGACGATCACTTTTGAGAACTCCAGCCGTGCGGCGTGGCCGTCGTGCAAGGTATCGAGGGTGCCGTCTTCGGCGTTCCACACCAGCGTTTCCGGACGGTAATCGAGCTGTTCGCGCAGGGTGTCGATTGTCTGGTGCAGCGCATTGGCCTTACGCGCTTCGAAGCCGTACAGCTTGACCGCTGAACGCTTGAAATTGGCCGGCTGACGCCGATAAATCTGCCCGCCGCCGCGCGCGGCTTCGTCCAGTAGTACTGGGCGCACACCGTGTTCGACCAGTGTTTGCGCGGCACGAATACCCGCCGGACCGGCGCCGATGATGACTACCGACTTCATGACCGTCCCTCTGTGGGAGCGAGCCTGCTCGCGATGACGGCGGCACGGCCAACAGAGGAGGTGCCTGACAGATTGCTATCGCGAGCAGGCTCGCTCCCACAGGGGAGTCCGCAGGTGATGAGTGTGTTCATACGCAGCGCCCCGGTTCGCGGCTGATGTGTTGTCCGGCTTCAAGCGGGGTTGAGCAGGCGCGCACGCGGCGGCCGTCGCCCAGGCGCACCCAGCAGTCCTGGCAGGCGCCCATCAGGCAGAAACCGGCGCGGGGTTCGGCGCTGAAATCGCTGCCGCGCAAGTGTTCGCCGCAGGTCAGCACCGCCGTCAGCACGGTGTCACCGAGCAGGCCGCTGGCCGGTTGGCCGTCGAGGGTAAAGTCCAGGGCCGGGCGGTCGCCTTCGGCCAGTCGTTTCAGCAGCGCCATGGCGTCCTCATTGTTTCCCTACCAGAACCCGATCCAGGCCATAGACCCGATCCAGCAAAATCATGGTCAGCGCCGTCAGCGCGATGACCAGGGCCGACACCGCCGCCATCATCGGATCGATGGATTCGGTGGCGTACACGTACATGCGCACCGGCAAGGTTTGCGTGGCCGGCGAGGTGACGAAGATCGACAACGTGACCTCGTCAAAACTGTTGATGAACGCCAGCAGCCAGCCACCGGCCACGCCGGGCAAAATCATCGGCAAGGTGATCTGTCGGAACAGCGTGAAGCGCCCGGCACCCAATGATTGCGCGGCGTGTTCGGCACTGCGGTCCAGGCCGATGGCCGAAGCCAGCACCAGCCGCAGTACATACGGCGTGATCACCAGCACATGGGCGAAGATCAGCCAGGCGAAGCTGCCGTTGACCCCCATCAGCGCGAACAAACGCAGCAACGCCACCCCGAGCACCAGATGCGGAATGATGATCGGCGACAGAAACAACCCGTTGAGAAAGTCCCGGCCGGGAAACTCGAAACGGGTAATCGCCAGCGCGGCCGGCACGGCAATCATCGTCGCCAGCGAGGCGGCGCTGAACGCCAGAATCAGGCTGTTATAGAACGCATCGACAAAGTCGGCGCGCTCGAACACGGCGCGGAACCAACGCAGGGAGAACTCCGTGGTCGGCAGGCTCAGGGTGTTTTCCGGAGTGAAGGCCACGAGGCACACCACCACCAGCGGCGCGAGCATGAACAGCACCACCAGGGTATGAAACAGCAGGGCGAAAGGACCGTTCCTGGACATGACGAATTATCCCAATGACTTCTTGTAGCGGCCTTCGATCATGCGGTTCCACGACAGCATGATCAGCAGGTTGATGAGCAGCAGGGCCACGGCAATGGCCGCGCCCATGGGCCAGTTGAGCTCCGACAGGTATTGGTCGTAGATCAGCGTGGCGACCATTTTCAGGCGACGTCCGCCGAGCAGGCCGGGAATCGCGAAAGAGCTGGCGGCGAGACCGAACACGATCAAGGTGCCGGACAACACGCCGGGCATGATTTGCGGCAGGACGACTTGGCGAATCACCGTGAACTGGCTGGCACCCAGCGACAGCGCCGCTTGCTCGGCCGCCGGGTCGAGTTTTTGCAGCGAGGTCCAGACCGGAATGATCATGAACGGCAGCATCACGTGGACCAGTGCGATCACCACCGCGAACGGCGTGTAGAGCAGTTTCATCGGCGATCCACCGAACGCTTGCAGCGTCTGGTTGACCAGGCCATCGGCGCCGAGCAACAGGCTCCAGCCAAAGGCGCGCACCACCACCGAAATCAGCAATGGCGTGAGGATCAGAATCAGGAAAATCGAGCGCCAGGGAGCGCCCATGCGGCTGAGGATGTAGGCCTCGGGGACGCCGATCAGCACGCAGAGCAGGGTGGTCAAGGCGCTGATCCACAGGGTCCGCAGAAAAATCTCATAGAAATACGGATCACCCAGCAGGCTGCTGTAGTGCTCGACGGTGAAGGCGTTGCCGTCGATTCCCGAGCTGTAGTCGAAGACGTTGAACGACAGCACCAGCGTCAACCCCAGCGGTATCAACAGCAGACCGAGGTATAAGGCCAGGGCCGGCGCCGACAGCAAATAGCCCTGACGCCCCTGGCGAATGGCGGCGAGCGCACTCATGCGGTCACCTCGTCGACAGTCAGCACGCGTAACAGCGTGGCGTCCCAATCGAGGCCGACGGTCGTGCCTTCGTTCAGCGGCGCCGAGCCGTCGTTGCGGCGTACCACGCAGAGTTCACCGAGTGTCGTCGACACGCCGTAGAGCCATTGGCTGCCAAGAAAAAAGCGGCTGGCGATCTTGCCTTGCAAGCGGCCATGACCGGCGTCACGCAGATCGATTTTCTCCGGGCGCAGGCTCAGCGTCAGGTCACCATCGCCACGGTTGCACACTTGAACCGCACCGCTGGTGTCGCGTTCGCCGGGCAGCAAATTGGCCTTGCCGACGAAGCCGGAAATGAACTCGGTGCGCGGATGTTCGTAGAGGGTGTAGGGCGCGTCGATCTGGGTGATGCGCCCGGCCTGCATCACCACCACGCGGTCACTGATCGACAGCGCTTCGGACTGGTCGTGAGTGACCATCAGCGTGGTGATCCCGACTTCGCGCTGGATGCGGCGAATCTCGAATTGCATCTCTTCGCGCAGGTTGGCGTCGAGGTTGGACAGCGGCTCGTCGAGCAGCAGCACCGGCGGCTGGATCACCAGCGCACGGGCCAGGGCAACACGCTGACGTTGGCCACCGGATAGCTCTCGCGGGTAGCGCTCAGCGTGCTGGTGCAGGCGCACCAGTTTCAGTACTCGGTCGACCCGTTGCTGCATTTCAGCGTTAGGCACTTTGCGCATGCGCAGGCCGAAGGCGACGTTGTCTTTGACGGTCATGTGCGGGAACAGCGCGTAACTCTGGAACACCACGCCCAGCCCACGGCTGGCGGGTTTGGCGTGGGTGATGTCGCGGCCATCAAGCACGATGCGCCCACTGGTGACTTCGACGAAGCCGGCGATCATTTGCAGGGTGGTGGTTTTGCCGCAGCCGGAAGGGCCGAGCAGGGAGACGAATTCGCCTTTCTCCACCGAAAGGTCGGTGGCGACCACGGCGTCGATTTCACCGTAGCGTTTGCCGAGTTTTTCAAGTTGCACAAAAGCCATGACTGCGCCTCCACCTGAGATTGTTATGCGTCGCCCGTAGGCGCGCTTTTTTGTATGGGCAGATACGAAAGGGTGTTGCGGGGTGCGTTGGCGCTCGACTTCAGTCGGCTGCCGCTGTTGTTCGAATCGCCCCTGTCTGGACGCAGATTAGGACGAAGACTAGGATGGGCTCAATGGCCTATTTCACTGAGGCGATAACTATTTTCAGTTTTATTCGATCAGTAAATTAATTGTCGAGAAATGACATGTCAGATTCCATTGAGCGGAATGAAAGCAAAAATGAAGTCGGAGTGGGAGCCGTCTCAAGGTTGTTTGCGGTATTGCGTGCGTTGGGCGATACGGTCGAGGGCGGTGAGCGTGTAACGCAACTGGCGCAACACATCGGGTTGTCGCAACCGACCACTCACCGCTTGCTGCGCAGCCTGATGGACGAGGGCATGGTCGAGCAGGACGCGCGCAGCAAGCGCTATCGCCTGAGCCTGGATTTTTTCGCCCTGGCCGCCCGTGCGGGCAACAGTGGCAACCTGCGCGAACTGGTGCGTCCGTCGCTGTTGCGGCTCTCGGCATCGCTGGGGGATTCGTTGTTTCTACTGGCGCGCAGCGGTTTTGATGCGATTTGTCTGGACCGCAGTGAAGGGCCGTTTCCGATCCGCACGTTCACCGGAGACATCGGTGGGCGTGTGGCGCTCGGGGTGGGCCAGGGCAGTTTGGCGATCCTCGCGTTTCTGCCGGAGGAAGAGCGCGACACGGTGATCCACTACAACTTGCCGCGGTTGAAGGATTTCCATTTGTACGACGAAGTGTTCCTGCGCTCGGAAGTCGAGAACGTGCGCAAGCTTGGTTATGCCGGGCGCAACACGGGCGTGCTGCAAGGCATGGCCGGGGTGGCGGTGCCGATTCTTGATCGTGATGGCCGGGCCGTGGCGGCGCTGAGCGTGGCGACGGTGAGTGATCGCCTCGGGCCGGACCGTTTGCCGACGGTGGTGGACATGCTCAAGCGCGAAGCGGCGCTGATCGGGCCGCGGATCAACCCGTTCGATCCATTGTTGCGACGACCTTCGCAGGTGTTTGGGCAGGGGTGAAAAGATCGCAGCCTGCGGCAGCTCCTACAGGCAAATGTATTCCAATGTAGGAGCTGCCGCAGGCTGCGATCTTTTGATTGTCTAAAACTGCACCGTTTGCCTCAGCATCTGCGCCGTCGGCGTATCGGTTGGGCTGACCATCGCATAGTTGTAGCCACCCCCTGACCAATACTCGGCCTGCAAGCCGCCGTCGCTGCGACTGCCTCTGGGCAGCATGAAGTTTTTCGGCCCAGGCGGGCGTACGTAGAAACTGATTTTCTGCCCGCCCTGGTTTTCATACACTACCATCGCCGCCGGCCCTTGTTCGGTGCTGAGCAAGCGTCCGCTGGCCGGTTTGAAACCAGCACCCGACAAGTCCGGCAAGCGATTGGCCTGGGTGAAATAACGGTCGAGCCAGCCCTGCATATCGCCGTCATCGCCAGCCTTGTAATCAGCCGGCAAGATCCCCTGCTGAGCGATCAGGCGATAAGCCTGCAAGGCATCGGTCATCGGCAGTTGAGTGCTGACGAAGGTCATTTCCCGGGCCTGCCAGCCGCTGAAACCGCCGATGCTCACAGCGATCAACAACACCGCTGCACTGGCCAGATGGCGCCGCGATTGGCGTTTTAGGCGCTGGCGAATCATGGCCGGGTCGAGTGCCGGGTTGGCCGGTTGCTGCAAGGCGCCGCTCAGGGCGGCGCGCAGTTGCTGGGCATCTTGCTGCCAGGCGCGTACCTGCGCGGCAATGTCCGTATGGCTGGCGAGAAAAGTCTCCACCAGACGTCGGTCGTCCTCGCTGAGTTGGTGGTCGACGTACGCGTGCAGGTCACGCTCGCTCGGGGGCATGCTGATCATTTGAGTCTCCGCAGGGCAGGGCGGGTGATTTCACCATCGCTGAGTTGGCGCAGGGCCTGGCGGGCCCGGGACAGGCGGGACATCACGGTGCCGGTGGGTACGTCGAGAATCTCGGCGACCTCTTTGTAACTCAGGCCCTCGACCGAGACCCAAAGCAGCAGTGCGCGCTGTTCGGTGGGCAGTTGGTCGAAGGTGGCGAGGGTGGATTGGGCGATCACGGTGCGCTCCACGGAAGGCTGCGCATCGTCACGTCCGGTAAAAAATTCGAGCATTCGCGCATAGCGCCGGGAACGCCGGTGCGCATCGAGAAACTGGCGATACAGAATCGAAAACAGCCACGCGCGCAAATCCCCGTCGGCACGTTTGTCACCCCAACTCGACAGCGCACGCTCAAGGCTGGCCTGCACCAGGTCGTCGGCGCTGCTGGAGTTACGCGTCAACGACAGCGCAAATCGCCGCAATCGGGGAATGATTTCTCGCAGTTGTTCGTCGATATCGTTCATGAAGTTCTGGCTAGTCACTACGCTGTGGACTAGGGAGACGCCCGGGCTTCGAGGTTATTCCACACCCGAAAAAATAAATACCGCGCAAGGGAATAAACCGTTGTGCGGTTCGTCTGCCTGACTCTTCTCACTCATGGCCGATGGCCCTGGAGTAAATTCATGGTAGATCGATCATCACCGCCCAGCCGGCCACCCTTGAGTACCGCGAGCCTGACATTGCGCCTGACCGGCATTGCCGTCGTTGTCGCTGCACTGGCCGGAGCGTTTGCCTACGTCAACGGCACCTTTGACCCACAGCGCCTGACACCGAAGAAGCTGATCAATGTGCTGGAAACCAACAACGGCGTGCACCCCGGATTCCGTCGCAACCACTCCAAAGGGGTGTGCGTGATCGGGCATTTCGAGAGCAGCGGCGAGGCCCGTAGTTATTCCACGGCGCAAGTGTTCAATGAGGCGCGCACCCCGGTGGTCGGTCGTTTTGCTTTGCCGGCCGGCACTCCCTACGCGCCGGATAACGCCGTCCCGATCCGCAGCCTGGCCTTGCGCTTCACCCAGGCCAACGGCCAGCAATGGCGTACCGGGATGAACAGCATGCCGGTATTCCCGGTGGCCACGCCCGAGGCCTTCTATCAATTGCAGCAGGCGCAGTCGCCACTGCCCGCCACCGGCAAGCCTGACCCTGGCGCGGTGCCGGCATTCTTCGCTGCTCATCCGGAAGCTGCGCCGTTCCTGGCCTGGATCAAGACCGCCAAGCCGTCAGCGAGTTACGTCACCGAAACCTACAACAGCGTCAACGCGTTTTACCTGGTGAACGCTGCGGGAAAACGTCAGGCCGTGCGCTGGAGCATGGCGCCGGTGGCGCAGGATGCACCGGGTGCTACGGCGCCGGAGGGCAGTGATTTCCTGGAGAAAGACCTGGTTGAGCGTATCGCCGCAGGGCCGTTGCGGTGGCAGTTGAACCTCATCCTGGCCAACCCTGGCGATCCAGTGAACGACGCCAGCAAAGCCTGGCCGGAAGGACGCAAAGTGTTGAACGCCGGCACGCTGGTGCTGGAAAGCACTCAGCCGCAACTCAGCGGCGAATGCCGCGACATCAACTACGATCCGCTGGTATTGCCCGCCGGCATCGAAGGTTCCGACGACCCGTTGCTCGCCGCTCGCTCAGCGGGTTACGCCAATTCCTACCTGCGTCGCACCAGCGAAGTCAGCCAATTGCCCGCCGCCAAACAGGAGGCCCAGCAATGAGCACTCAACCCAACCACTTCGCGCCACTCGCGCGTTTGCTGCACTGGCTGATGGCGCTGATGATCATCGCCATGCTGTTTATCGGCGCGGGCATGGTCGCCTCGGTGTCCGAGCGTCATGAATGGCTGATCAATCTGCACAAACCCTTGGGCGTTGCGATTCTGCTGTTGGTCATCGTGCGTCTGGTGGTGCGATTTTCCACCACGCAGCCTTCGTTACCCGCGGATCTGCCGGGCTGGCAAGTGCTGGCGGCCAAAGCCTCGCATGCGTTGCTGTATGTCTTGATGCTGGTCTTGCCGTTGCTGGGTTGGGCGATGATTTCGGCGTCGGGCGAACCGGTGATGCTCAGCAGTTCGTTGCAATTGCCGTCGATTGTTTCCGCCAACGCGCAGGTGTTTGCGTTTTTGCGCAAGGCGCACGGGTATCTGGCGTATCTGCTGTTTCTGACGGTGTTGCTGCATTTGGCGGCCGCGTTGTTTCACGGCTGGGTGCGGCGCGATGAGGTGCTGGACAGCATGTTGCGGGGTAAGGATCACCCCTGAACTCCGCGATACATATGACCAAGGTAGGCGCTGCCGAAGGCTGCGATCTTTTGATCTTGCCTTAAAAAAGCAAAGTCAAAAGATCGCAGCCTGCGGCAGCTCCTACAGGTAGGTACGGCTCCCACCTGTCAACTTTGACAGTTACGTCCTCTCGAAAATGCGCGTTCAATGCTCGAAGACTGCAGTGGCCTCGAACGGGGCCAGTCGAACAGCGTTGATCGTGTCATTCAGGGAGACGAGTCATGTTCAAGACTGCAGGTGTGCGCTTTGTCCGGTGTGTTTTTTACTCGATTTCAATTGCGTCGTTAGCGGGGTTACTAGGGGCTTGTACGCATTCGTCACCACCCGATCCTGGTGGGCCGAAAAGTTGGGTTGTGGAGAATGTTGCGAGTAAGACGACGCAGGAGTTGTATGCGGATTGGATCGCACCTGCTGTTTATAAGCGTTCGGGTTCGAAAGTGATAGGCAACTATACAGTTGAAAGCGGTAACTTGATCGGGCCCGATAAGTCGATTGGCTCGCTGGTGACTGTACGCCATGCCAACGGCAGCCTCACCGCCATGATTGAGGAGAAAGGTAAAAGTGGTTTGTTGACCATCAACAGTAAGGGGCAAGGTGATTTTACGCCGAGCCCGACTCTGGATTTTTCTCGTCCTGACACTGTAAATGTTGGCGCGGTGACGCCAACAGACCAGCCAGAGTCCGTTACAGAAGAACCCTATACTGTTGATGTATTTATCGGTTACTCACGTACTGCTGTCGATGCTGTAGGGGGGGACGTCATAGCGGATGCTCTGGCGAAAGTGGAAAGTGTCAACCTCGGGTTGCGAAATTCGTTGGTGACAAATGTTTCTTTAAAACTGGTTGGGGTGCAGGTGATTGAGCGAAACTACCCGATGAAAGGTGAAACGCTTAGAGATCTACCAACAATATTTAGTAAGGGTATTGAAATAAGTCAGCCAGACCTTATCCAGGGTATTTTCTCAAATCACCCAGATGACACCGCAGGAGGATGGGGGGAATATAGGGGAAGAAAAGCAATTTCACACGCCATCGGAGAGGCTTTTCGTCACGAAGTTGGTCACAACGCGGGAGGCATGCATTGCTACGCAGATGGTGGAGCAATTTCCACTTACGCTTATGGCTATAACAACGGTAAAACAACAACTATTCAATGCGGGAATGAAAGTCCGTTTTACTCAAATCCGTTAGTTAAGGACGCCAACGATCTACCTTTGGGAAATGTTCTTACAGCGAATATGGCTCGTGTATGGCGTAACAATACTGTTCGATTATCGTCGTATGCACCAACTGTGATACCACAAGCTCCTCAAAATTTCCGCGCCACACCTTACAGCTCCACGGCTGTAACCTTTGCATGGGACCTGGAGCCGCGTGCAGTCCGATATCAAATATGGCGGGGCATCGTACTTGTCGAAGATACTGAATCTACTGAAATCACCACCACCAATGTGACCGCAGGCCTACAGCGCTATTACGTCGTTGCCGTGTATTTCGATGGCACCAAATCACCACCAAGTAATCTTGTCTGGACTAAACCGAAGTAATGAAATAGATAAAACCCACATGAGCCATTAACAGTTCATGTGGGTTTTGTTGTACTCAACGCAGCAAATCAACCATATCCGCCACCGTCGTCAAAACATCTTTCCCCAACTGCTTCGACCGCTTGCCCGACCACCCCGTCAACGGGTTCGGATGATCGTCGTGATCCTTGAATGGCATTTCCAGGGTCAGCGACAGGCAATCAAACTTCTGACCCACGCTGTTGCAGGCCAGCGTCATGTTGGCCTGGCCTGGCTCATCGCGGGTGTAGCCGTATTTGCTCTGGAAGTCCTTTGTGGTGCGCTTGAGGTGGCTGCGGAAGTGTTCTTCGAGTTTTTCGATGCGCGGTGTGTAACCCGGGTTGCCTTCGCACGCGGCGGTGAAGACGTGTGGGATTTCCTCGTCACCGTGTGCGTCGATGAACATGTCAACGCCGTACTTTTCCATCTGCTGCTGTACGAAAAACACTTCCGGGCTGATTTCCGGGCTGGCGTTCTGCCAGGCGCGGTTCAGGTCCTGGCCCATGGCGTTGGTGCGCAGGTGGCCATGGAAGGCACCGTCCGGATTCATGTTTGGCACCAGATACAGGTCGGCACTGGCCAGCAGTTTGTTCAGCACCGGGTCGTCGTGGTGTTCCAGGCGTTCGATCACGCCTTCCATGAACCATTCGGCCATGTGCTCGCCCGGATGTTGCTGGGCAATGATCCACACTTTGCGCTGGCCTTCGGCGCCGGTGCCTTTGCGCAGTAACTGGATGTCGCGCCCTTCGACACTCTTGCCGGTGGCCAGCAATTCAGTGCCGGCCTTGGTCAGCGCTTGTTCGATCAGCCAGTCGTGACGGCCACGGCTGTAGGGTTCGAAGTAGGCGAACCAGGCATGGGTCTGGGTGGCTTCCAGGCAAAAGCGCAGGCAGTCGCCTTCGAAGATGGTCGGTACGCGAAACCAGTTCACATGATCGTAAGAGGCGACGGCTTGATAACCGTCCCAGGCCTTATTGTAGGAAGACTGGCTGGCATTGTTCAGGCGAAACCAGTGTTCCTGCCCGACGTGCAGGCCGCTGGCCTTGAAGTGGAACCATTGGAAGTGGTGGCTTTTGGTATCGGGGCGGATGGCCAGCAGTGGCTTGAGCGGATCGCTGAGGTCGATGACTTGAATGTTGCCGCTGTCGAAGTTGGCAGTGATATCGAGATTAGCCACGGTTGGGTTCCTGTTTGAGATTTTATGGCGGCTACTTTACACGCAAGAGGAGGGTGTTAGGAGCGCAGCCAAATCGGACCACCTCGACATGAAGCGCTCTTTCCAGCTTAGCGATCATCCGTGTTACCACCAGCACTCTTTTGGGGCCCACCGGTTACAGGATGGGGCGTTTTAACTCGATTTAGCCAAGCATTCGTACGCTGCCCCGACCAACCTTTGCGCGGATTCATCAATCCAATCAATCACGTGCATGCCATAGATCGAATTTGGCACGTCCTGTGCTTAATTGGCTTTATGGATAATTGGATACAAAAATACAAAAGGTGCACCCCATGAAATTTGCCCCTGTCTATTCCGAGCGCCAGCCCGTGACTGCCGAGGAGGAGGCTTACAACTTTCTTCTGGAAGCTATTTGCAAAGGACGTTACCGCACCGGCGAACGGCTGATCGCCGAGGACATCGCCGGTGAAATCGGCATGAGCCGCATGCCGGTGCGCGAAGCGTTTCGTCGTTTGGATGCTGATGGCCTGGTGACGTTGCGGCCCAATCGCGGCGCCATCGTGCGAGGCTTGAACATCGACGAAATGCGTGAGGTGTTCGAGATGCGCAGTGCTCTGGAAGGGCTCGCCATCCGGGTGGCTGTCGGCAAGATGACCGAGCGCCATTTCAGCCATCTGGAGCGTCTGCTCGACGAGATGGACGACTACCGCGAGGACGGTGCCGAGTGGGTCAGCCGCCATCGTGCCTTCCATGAATACCTGTGCAGCCTGAGCGAACGCCCGCGCCTGATGCGGCAAATCTCGGCGCTGTATTCGGTGATCGAACCGCACATGCGCTTGTGGCTGCAACACGCCGACAAGCCGCGAAGTGCCCGCGACGAACACGCCTCGATCGTGACCGCGTTGCGTTCCGGCGATCCTGATAAAGCGGCGGCGGTGGTGTGCGAGCACATCGAAGGCACGATTCCGCGCCTGATTCAGTTTCTCGAGGCTCACCAGTAGAAGAACAAACACACTTCCCGTAGGAGCTGCCGCAGGCTGCGATCTTTTGACGTTGCTTCTGAAAGATCAAAAGATCGCAGGCTGCGGCAGCTCCTGCAGGGGACATTCGTTGCAGCCACCTGGAGTCATGTCATGCAAAAGCCTTGCGCGTTAGTTGCGGTGTTCACCTTGAGTCTGTGTTCCCAATGGGCGTTTGCCGCCCCCGAGCTTCCCGAGCGATTAAGCAAAAGCGAGAAAATCGTCTATTGCTCCGGCATGGATTCGCCGCCGCTGGTGTCGTTTGACCTGAAGCAAAAACCGGTCGGCCTTCAGGTGGACATGGGCGAAGCGATCGCTCAGCGCTTGGGTGACAAGAAAGTCGAATGGCGCATCTCGCCCTTTGCCGGGTTGATCCCGGCATTGCTGGCGCAGCAGTGCGACATGATCGTCGATCAGTTGTTCGACAAACCCGAACGCCGTGAAGTGATCGACATCGTCAACTTCATGTATTCCAGCCAGTCGATCGTGGTGCCCAAAGGCAATCCGAAATCGGTGAACACGCTGGAGGATTTGTCAGGGCTCAAGGTCGCGGTCAGTAACGGTTCGACCATCCGCGTGCTGCTGGGCAAAGAGAACGAAAAACTCGAAGCAGCCGGCAAGGCGCCGATGAAATTGGTGGTTTACAACGTCGACGCCGATGCCTTCCAGGCCCTGCGCATTAATCAGGTGGACGCCTTCGGCACCACAGTCGAATCTGCCGGCCATTATCAGCAACTGGCCCCGGATCTGTTCCAGTCAGCGGTGCCGGCCTTCAACCGCATCCTCACCGGCTTCGGTGTGCGCAAAAGTGATCCGCAGCTGACCGTGGCGCTGACCGAGGTTCTGCAAGGCATGCGCGCCGACGGCAGTTACGCCGCGCTCCTCAGTAAATGGCATGTCGACAGCGACAAACTGGACTGAGGGAAACCCTGATGAACTTCAATTGGGATGTGTTCTGGCAATACCTGTTGCAGCCCAGCGATGTGTACCTGACGGGGCTGTGGCTGACTTGCCTGATCAGCGTTTCGGCGATGCTGCTCGGCTGTGTGCTGGGGTTGATCGCGGCGTTGATGAAACTGTCGAGTAACCCGTTGTTGCAATACCCGGTGCGCTTTTATGTCTGGTTGATGCGTGGCACGCCGCTGCTGGTGCAGATCGTGTTTCTGTACACGGCGTTGGCGGCGGGCGGGATTTTCCGCTTTGAAGACCTCGACCTCGGCTGGTTCATCGTGCCGGGCAACATTCAGGCTGCGATCATCGCGCTAGGCCTCAATGAAGGCGCCTACATGGCCGAAATCATCCGGGCCGGCATCGGTGCCGTGGACAAGGGCCAATACGAAGCCGGGCGGTCCCTGGGCATGACGTTCCCCAAATTGATGCGCCGCATCGTGCTGCCACAGGCATTCCGGGTGATCGTGCCGCCGCTGGGCAACGAGTTCAACGTGATGCTGAAAAACACCACCCTGGTCAGCGTGATCGGCGTGCAGGAATTGCTGCTCAGCACGCAAATGGTGACCTCGGCGACCTTCCGCGTGTTCGAGTTGTATCTGGTCGTGGCCATTTATTTCCTGGCATTGACCACGCTCTGGGGCTTCTTCCAGCGCTGGCTCGAGGCGCGCTTCGGTCAGTCCGATCGCCCGGCACCGGCCGCCAGCCGGATGTTCGGTCGCAACACCATGAAACTGTTGAGGGGGCGTTGAGATGGCGCACATGAGTGAAGAACTGGTCATCGAAGCGCTGGATATCCACAAGTCGTTTGGCGACCTGGAAATCCTCAAGGGCATTTCCCTGCAAGTGAAGCGCGGTGAAGTGGTGGTGCTGATCGGGGCGTCCGGCTCCGGCAAAACCACGTTTATCCGCTGCATCAATTTGCTCGAAGACATTCAGTCGGGGCAGATCCGTGTGGCGGGTCAGCCGATGGGTTATCGCACCCGGGCCGACGGCAGCCTGGTGCGGGATTCGGAGCGCAACATTGCGCGTCAGCGCCGGGACATCGGCATGGTGTTTCAGCGCTTCAATCTGTTCCCGCACATGACCGCCCTGGAAAACATCATCGAGGCGCCCATTCAGGTGTTGGGCGTATCGCGTCAGGCGGCACTGGAGCAGGCGCGGGCGCTGCTCAAGCGGGTCGGGCTGGCCGAGAAGGCCGACCATTACCCGTCGATGTTGTCTGGTGGCCAGCAACAGCGGGTGGCCATCGCCCGGGCATTGGCGATGAAACCCCAGGCCATGCTGTTCGACGAACCCACCAGCGCCCTCGACCCCGAGACGGTAGGCGAAGTGCTGCAAGTGATGAAGGAGCTGGCCGAGGAGGGCATGACCATGGTCGTGGTCACCCATGAAATGGGCTTTGCCCGTGAAGTGGCCGACCGGGTGGTGGTGCTCGATCAGGGTGAACTGATCGAACAGGGGCCGCCCGAGCAGATCTTCAGCCAGCCGAAGCACGCCCGTACCCGCGCCTTTCTCAGTCGAGTGTTGTGAGCCCATCAAACAAATCTGTGTGAGTCCTGCCATGTTCAAATTTTCTGCCCATGAGTATCCCTACGCCTCGCAACGTCAAAGTGTCTTCGCCAAACGCGGCATGGTCGCCGCCTCGCAACCGCTGGCCGCTGAAGCCGGTATTGAAATCATGCGTCGCGGTGGCAATGCCATCGATGCGGCGATCGCCACGGCCGCGGCATTGACGGTGGTCGAGCCCACCGGTTGCGGTATTGGTGGCGACGCGTTTGCGTTGGTCTGGACGCAAAACAAACTGCACGGTCTGAACGCCAATGGCGCGGCCCCGCAAGCCTTGAGCATCGAGGCGGTGAAAGCCGCCGGCCATGAAAAGATGCCTTTGCATGGCTGGACGCCGGTGACGGTTCCGGGTTGTCCATCTGCCTGGGCGGAGTTGTCCACGCGTTTCGGTCGACTGCCGTTTGCTGACTTGCTGCAACCGGCGATCAGTCTGGCGCGCGATGGCTTTCCGGTGTCGCCGGTGGTTGCGCTGCAATGGCAAACCGCGCTGGAAGACTTCACCCCGGACCGCAACGAAGTGCTGGAGAGTTGGTTCGAGACGTTTCTGATTGAGGGCCGCGCGCCCCGTGCCGGTGAAATGTTCCGCAACCCGGCCCAGGCTCGCACCCTCAGCGAACTGGCGGCCAGCGGCTGTGAAAGTCTCTATCGGGGGGCGCTGGCGCAACGGCTGGACGCACACTCCCGGGCCACGGGTGGTTACTTGCGCGCCAGCGACTTGCAGGACTACCGCGCGCAATGGGTCGAGCCGATCAAGGTCAATTATCGCGGGGTAGACGTCTGGGAGATTCCACCGAGCGGGCAGGGGCTGGTGGCGTTGATGACATTGAAGATACTCGAGGGCTTCGACTTCGATCATCGAGACAGTCAACAGACCTGGCATCGTCAACTGGAAGCCATGAAACTCGCCTACAGCGATGGCTTGCACTACATCACGGATCCCGAGCACATGCGGGTCGCGGTCGATGATTTGTTGAGTGATCACTATGCAAACCATCGCCGGGCGCAGATTGGCGAACAGGCCATCGCCCCGCAGCCGGGCGACCCCCACGCCAGCGGCACCGTCTACCTGGCCACGGCCGACGCCGAAGGCAACATGGTTTCGTTCATCCAGAGCAACTATCACGGTTTCGGTTCCGGGGTCGTGTTGCCCGACAGCGGTATCGCCCTGCAAAACCGTGGTGAGGAGTTCAGTCTTGACCCGGCGCACGCCAATTGCCTGGCCCCGGGCAAGAAGACCTTCCATACCATCATTCCCGGATTCCTCAGCAAGGACGGTGAGGCAATGGGGCCGTTTGGCGTGATGGGAGGCTACATGCAGCCGCAAGGGCACGTGCAAATGGTAATGAACCTGGTGGATTTCGGACTCAACCCGCAAGCGGCGCTGGATGCTCCGCGCTGGCAATGGCTGGGTGGCCTGAAGGTTGGTATCGAACAGGACGCGTCGCGAGACATGGCGGCGGCGCTGGCGCGTCGGGGGCACACGGTGGAAGTGGCCTGCGATCTGACCAGTTACGGACGTGGGCAGATCATCTTGCGTGATCCTGAAACAGGGGTGTTATGCGGGGGCACCGAGCCACGAACGGATTCGCATATCGCGGTGTATTGAAAGGCCTGGTGGGGGCATCAAGGGGGGCGTCCTCCTTGACGCCGACGCAGCTTAGAGACTGTGCGATTGATTCTCAAGTGCTATTTGGCATTAGTTTGCCCTAATGATCACAGGCTTCTCTTGCCAACAAATATTCTTTTGATATCATCCGCGCCATCGAATTTGCGGCACCTAAAGACTTCATTAGCCTGAAGCCATAAGCCAGAAAACTGGCAAAAAAAAGACCCGGCAAAAAGCCGGGTCAAAAACCGTGATTAGCCTGATGAGGAGATAGTCCAGGAGACCGACCTAAGGTCCCTGGTCCATCGACTGATCTCGCGATCAGTTGATGCAATAATAATCATTCTCGTTTGCAAGTCAAACGTTTTTATCTATGCGATTGGAAAAATCTTTCCCGTCCTCTCTCTCTGCCTTCGCTTCAACTGTGCTGATGACACTCTAGCGATCGATCCACCATGGCCCTGGCCATGTCGATCATGTGCACCGCGGAAAACGCCAAATCCCTGTTTGAACCCAGCAAATGGCTGGCGGATTCGTACGCCGTCGCGGCCGCGCAGCGCAACAGGTCCGACGCATGTACCAGCGCCTCTTCACTCTTGATGTTGCGGTTCACGTCAAAAAAGCGCTCCTCGTTCTGTTCCTCTGAAACAGCTGGTTTCAAGTAATAGTCCAGCGCCCGTTGTGCGGCGGCAGAGCCTTTTGCTGAAGTGAGCGAGGTGTCGATTTGCAGGTCGGGCAGGTCGTTGGCGGGTTGGTTCATGGTGATGGCAAACTCCGTGATAGATTCAGATCCGTGAATTCATCCTAGTACGATCTGTATTTGTGACCATAATTTAAATACTACAATTTGTGTTTTGACGGCTGGAGCCTGCCACGTATCGTGCCGCACATGGATAAATGGATTGAATTGGTCAAGGCCAAGATGAGTGAACTCAAAGTCACTCAAGAGATACTCGCCGAGCGCCTCGGGATGTCCCAGGGTGGCGTCGGGCATTGGCTGACAAAACGCCGTCAGCCGGGCATCGACGACATGAACCGGGTCTTGCACGCGTTGGGCCTGGGGTTTCTCGAAGTGGCGCTGGTGATCAGAGAACCGGGTGAGTCGCAGGACGACGAGGTGTGCCTGACACACAAGTACAACCCGTACTTCCGTTACCCGGTCAGCGACTGGCGCGAAACCAGTGAAGTGCGCGATGGCGAGCCGGCGCAGTACCGTTTCGAATTGTCCGATTACCACGCGCAAGGTGCGGCTTTCTGGTTGACCGTCGCGGGTGATGCGATGACCGCGCCGAGTGGCCTGAGCATCGCCGAAGGCATGCTGATCCTGGTGGACCCGGACGTGGAAGCGGTGCCGGGCAAACTGGTCATTGCCCAGTGGCAGGGCAGTAAGGAGGCGATTTTTCGCAAGCTGATCGAAGAGGGCGGGCAGCGTTACCTGGTCCCGCTCAATCCGACGTATCCGAAAGCTCTTTACACCGAGGATTGCAGAATCATCGGCGTGGTGGTTCAGGCAACCGCCAGGTTTTGATCAGATCGGTCCTCGCCATGCGTAGGACCGATCTTCATTTCACGCTTCTTCCAGTTCGACCAGGGCACTGCCTTCGCTGACCATCTCGCCTTCCTGGCAATACAGCGCCTTGATCACACCGGCGTGGGGTGCACGGATGCTGTGCTCCATCTTCATCGCTTCCAGCACCACCAATTGCGCGCCGGCTTCGACCGTTTGCCCGACCTCTACCAGCACCCGTACGATGCTGCCGTTCATGGGCGCGGTCAGGCCACCCTGATGGCTATGACTGGCTTCAACGGCGCTGATCGGGTCGTACGGCTCGATGCGGTGCAGCTCACCGTCCCATTGCAGGTAGACAACATTACCGCGACGAATCGCCCGATGCTGACGACGCACGCCGTCGTGTTCGGTGAGCAAGTACTCGCCCTTGAGTTGGGCATTGATGGTGCCCAATGTCAGCGCACGGTCCTGGCCTTCGCAGTTCAGGTGCAGGGCGGTTTCCCGGGGCAGGCCGGCACGCAAGCCATTGCTGTTGGCCCACGGTGAGCTTGGGTCGTCGGCTCGCGAGGTACTTGCCTGGCTCAGAGCAAACGCCTGGGCGGCGGCTTGCCAAAAAGCGTCACTAAGCGTTGCTGCTTGCGGTAGCAACTGCTCCTGATAACGCGGGATGAACCCGGTATCCAGCTCAGCTGCGGCAAACGCCGGGTGACCGATGATCTGCCGCAGGAAGTTGATGTTGGTCTTGAGCCCGCCAATGGCGAACTCATCGAGCATGCTCAGCAGGCGCAACCGGGCCTGCTCGCGGTCCTCGCCCCAGGCAATCAACTTGCCCAGCATCGGGTCATAGAAGGGCGAAATTTCGTCGCCTTCTTCGACACCGCTGTCCACGCGACGGCCTGCGCCGGGTGCGGATTCGCGATACAGCTCCAGGCGACCCGTCGCTGGAAGAAAATCATTGGCCGGGTCTTCGGCATACAACCGCACTTCGATCGCATGGCCGATCAGGGGCACCTGATCCTGGGTCATCGGCAACGCCTCGCCGCGTGCCACGCGGATTTGCCACGCCACCAGATCGAGGCCGGTGATGGCTTCAGTGACCGGGTGCTCCACTTGCAGGCGTGTGTTCATCTCCATGAAGAAGAACTCGCCGCGCGCATCGAGCAAAAACTCCACGGTGCCGGCACCGACGTAACCGATGGCCTGCGCCGAACGCACGGCGGCTTCGCCCATGGCGCGGCGCAGTTCCGGGCTCAGGCCTGGTGCCGGGGCTTCTTCGACGACTTTCTGGTGTCGACGCTGAATCGAGCAGTCGCGTTCGTTTAGGTACAGGCAGTTGCCGTGCTGATCGGCGAACACCTGGATTTCCACATGACGCGGTTTGAGCAGGTATTTTTCCACCAGCATCCGCGAGTCGCCAAACGACGATTGCGCTTCACGCTGGGCGGAGGCGAGGGCTTCGGCCAGTTGGCTGACGTCCTCGACCACTTTCATGCCCTTGCCGCCGCCGCCAGCCGTGGCCTTGAGCAGCACCGGGTAGCCGATGCGTTCGCAAGCATCGCGGAATGTATCGAGGTCTTGAGCTTCGCCGTGATAACCCGGCACCAACGGCACGCCAGCGGTTTCCATCAGCGCTTTGGCCGCGGATTTGCTGCCCATGGCATCGATGGCCGAGGCGGGCGGACCGAGGAAAATCAGCCCGGCCGCTTCGATGGCGCGGGCGAAACCGGCGTTCTCCGACAAAAAGCCATAGCCAGGATGAATCGCCTGCGCGCCGCTGGCTTTGGCGGCGGCGATCAGTTTGTCGATTTGCAGATAGCTGTCCGCGGCTTTGCTGCCACCCAGATCGACGCGAATATCCGCTTCGCGACTGTGGCGGGCGTCACGGTCGGTGGCGCTGTGCACGGCCACGGTGGTCAGGCCCAAGGCCTTGGCCGTACGCATCACGCGGCAGGCGATTTCGCCACGGTTGGCCACCAGCAGGGACGTAATAACAGGTGCGCTCATCAACGCGGCTCCTTGGTGGTGATTTCGGCTTGCCAGCTCGGCGCACGTTTTTGCAGAAAGGCGCGCAAGCCTTCCTGGCCTTCGGGGCTGACGCGGATGCGGGCGATGGCGTTTTCGGTGTAGCGGCGCAGGGCCGGGTTCAGCGAGCCGTCGCCGACTTCACGCAGCAAGTCTTTGCTGGCGCGCATGGCGGCCGGGCTGTTGAGCAGCAAGTTGTCAATCCATTGCTCGATTTTTTGCTCCAGCTCGGCCGTCGGATAACTCTCCGACAACAAGCCCAGCTCCCGCGCCCGTTGCCCGCCAAAGCGTTCGGCGGTCAAGGCATAGCGACGGCTAGCGCGTTCGCCAATGGCTTGCACCACGAACGGACTGATCACGGCTGGCGCCAGGCCAATGCGTACTTCCGACAGGCAGAATTGCGCGTCATCGGCACCGATGGCCATGTCGCAGCAACTGATCAGGCCCAACGCGCCACCAAAGGCTGCACCTTGCACCACGGCCAGGGTTGGCACTTTCAGTTTGGCCAGGTTGTACATCAATTCCGCCAGTTCCCGGGCGTCGTCGAGGTTGGTGTGGTAATCGAGTTCGGCCGATTGCTGCATCCACGCCAGGTCGGCGCCGGCGCTGAAATGCTTGCCGCGACCGCGCACGATCAGGAACCGCAGGCTGGCGTCGCTCGCGACTTTGTCGAGGGCGAGGATCAGTTCGCGGATCATCTCGGCGTTGAAGGCATTGTTCTTTTCTTCACGGCTGAGCCACAGCGTGGCGAAACCACGGGGGTCGGTCAGCAGTTCGAGGGTATTGAAGTCGCTCATGTTCTTCTCCCGATCACATCCGGAACACGCCGAAGCGGCTCGGTTCGATTGGCGCGTTCAACGACGCGGACAAAGCCAGGGCCAGTACATCGCGGGTCTGGGCCGGGTCGATGACACCGTCGTCCCACAAGCGAGCGCTGGAATAGTAGGGGTGTCCCTGTTCTTCGTATTGGTCGAGGATCGGTTGCTTGATCTCCGCTTCCTGCTCGGCGCTGAAACCCTGGCCACTGCGTTCGGCCTGTTCACGCTTGACCTGCACCAGCACGCCGGCTGCCTGCTCGGCACCCATCACGCCGATGCGCGCATTCGGCCACATCCACAAGAAGCGCGGATCGTAGGCGCGACCGCACATGCCGTAGTTGCCGGCACCGAAGCTGCCGCCGATGATCACGGTGAACTTCGGCACCTTGGCGCAGGCCACCGCCGTCACCAGTTTTGCGCCATGCTTGGCGATGCCGCCGGCCTCGTACTTCTGGCCGACCATGAAACCGGTGATGTTTTGCAGGAACAGCAGCGGAATACCACGCTGGCAGGCAAGCTCAATAAAGTGCGCGCCTTTCTGCGCCGCTTCAGCGAACAGGATGCCGTTGTTGGCAAGGATCGCGATCGGGTAACCGTGCAGGTAGGCAAAACCGCAGACCAGGGTGGTCCCGAACAGCGCCTTGAACTCGTCGAACACCGAGCCGTCGACCAATCGTGCGATGACTTCGCGCACGTCAAACGGTTGCTTCGCGTCGGCCGGGACCACGCCGTACAACTCGTCGCTGCTGTACAGCGGCGCGATCGGTGCACGCTGTTGCACGTCACCGAGTTTGCGCCAGTTGAGGTTGGCGATGCTGCGGCGCGCGATGGCGAGGGCATGTTCATCGCTCTCGGCGTAATGGTCGGCCACACCGGAGATCTTGCAGTGCACATCGGCACCGCCGAGGTCTTCGGCACTGACCACTTCACCGGTCGCAGCCTTCACCAGCGGCGGGCCGGCGAGGAAGATCGTTGCTTGTTCGCGGACCATGATCGCTTCGTCGGCCATCGCCGGTACATAGGCGCCGCCCGCGGTGCAGGAACCCATGACCACGGCAATTTGCGGGATGCCCATGGCGCTCATGTTCGCCTGGTTGAAGAAGATCCGCCCGAAGTGCTCACGATCCGGGAACACTTCATCCTGGCGCGGCAGGTTGGCGCCGCCGGAGTCCACCAGATAAATGCACGGCAGACGGTTCTGCTGGGCGATGGTCTGGGCGCGCAGGTGTTTTTTCACGGTCAGCGGGTAGTACGAGCCACCTTTTACCGTGGCATCGTTGGCGACGATCATGCATTCGACGCCTTCCACCCGACCGATCCCGGCAATCACGCCAGCGGCGGGAACGTCTTCGCCGTAAACCTCGTAGGCCGCCAGTTGGCTGATCTCCAGAAACGGCGAACCCGGATCAAGCAAGCGGTTGATGCGCTCGCGCGGCAGCAGTTTGCCTCGAGAGGTGTGGCGTTCCTGAGCCTTCGGGCCGCCACCTTGCGCCACTTGGGCGAGCAGGGTGTGCAACGCGTCGACCTGCTTGAGCATCGCCGCACTGTTGCTGGCGAACTCCGCTGAACGAGGGTTGAGCTGGGTATGCAAGATAGCCATGGACAGCTCCGATTAGCGGGTTTCGTTGAACAGTTCGCGACCGATCAGCATGCGACGGATCTCACTGGTGCCCGCGCCGATTTCGTACAGCTTGGCGTCTCGTAACAGACGACCGGCCGGGAATTCGTTGATGTAGCCGTTGCCGCCAAGAATCTGGATCGCGTCGAGGGCCATTTGCGTGGCGCGTTCGGCGCTGTAGAGGATCACGCCCGCGGCGTCCTTGCGTGTGGTTTCGCCGCGTTCGCAGGCCTGGGCCACGGCATACAGATAGGCGCGGCTGGCGTTGAGTTGGGTGTACATGTCGGCGACTTTGCCCTGGATCAGCTGGAACTCGCCGATGCTTTGGCCGAACTGCTTGCGATCGTGGATGTACGGCACGATCAGGTCCATGCACGCTTGCATGATCCCGGTCGGGCCGCCGGAGAGGACGACGCGTTCGTAGTCGAGACCGCTCATCAGTACCTTCACGCCGCCGTTTAGCACGCCAAGGATATTTTCTTCCGGCACTTCGACGTCATCGAAAAACAGCTCGCAAGTATTCGAACCGCGCATGCCGAGCTTGTCGAACTTGTTGCTGCGGCTGAAGCCTTTCCAGTCGCGCTCGACGATGAACGCGGTGATGCCGTGCGGGCCTTTTTCCAGGTCGGTCTTGGCGTAGATCACGTAGGTGTTGGCGTCCGGGCCATTGGTGATCCAGGTCTTGCTGCCATTGAGCACGTACTTGTCGCCGCGTTTGTCAGCGCGCAGTTTCATCGACACCACGTCAGAACCGGCATTCGGCTCGCTCATGGCCAAGGCGCCGATGTGCTCGCCGCTGATCAGCTTCGGCAGGTATTTGGCTTTCTGTTCGTGGTTGCCGTTGCGGTTGATCTGGTTGACGCACAGGTTGGAGTGCGCGCCGTAGGACAACGCCACCGAGGCCGAGCCGCGGCTGATTTCTTCCATGGCTACCACGTGCGCCAGGTAGCCCAGGCCGGCGCCGCCGTACTCTTCCGGCACGGTAATGCCTAGCAGGCCCATGTCGCCGAATTTGCGCCACAGGTCAGCGGGGAACAGGTTGTCGATGTCGATCTGAGCGGCGCGCGGGGCGATCTCTTTGGCGACGAAGGACTGAACCTGATCGCGCAGCATGTCGATGGTTTCACCGAGGGCGAAGTTCAGGGATGGGTAGCTCATGGGTCACCTTTTTGGCTTTTTTGTAGGGCGGGGAGGCCGTGCTTTGGTTCTCACCTTTACGTTAACGTAAGCCTGTGACGAAAGGCTGTCAATCACCCTTTACGTTAACGTCAACTTGAGCGAGAGTAGTGCCAGTTCAAGATAGAACGCGGACCTGCATGGTGGGGCCGCCGGTAGCCCATTAATAAAGACAATAGGGGTCGTCATGGATCAACCCAGTGCAAGCCCGCAACGCAGTTACACCCGTGGTTCCCAGGACAAAGCCTTGCTGGCGATGACCATCGGCCAGGCGTTCGATAACACGGTGGCGCAGTATTCGGCCGGGGAGGCGCTGGTCGTGCGCCATCAACAGCTGCGCTACACCTGGCAACAACTGGCGGACGCCGCGAACCTGCACGCCAGGGCGCTGCTGGCATTGGGGCTGCAAGCCGGTGACCGCCTCGGCATCTGGGCGCCGAACTGCGCGCAATGGTGCATCACACAGATCGCCACGGCGAAAATCGGTGTGATCCTGGTCAACATCAACCCCGCCTATCGCAGTTCCGAACTCGAATACGTGCTGAAGCAGTCCGGCTGCCAATGGCTGGTGTGCGCGGGGGCATTCAAGAGCTCCAACTACCACGCCATGTTGCAAGGCCTGGTGCCGGAACTGGCCGAGCAATCGATTGGCAAACTCCAGAGTGAACGCCTGCCGGAACTGCGCGGCGTCATCAGCCTGGACGCACAGCCGCCCAGCGGCTTCCTGCCATGGTCGCAATTGACCGATCTGGCTGGCAGCGTATCGGGTGAAAAACTGCGCGAACGTCAGGACAGCCTGCATTTCGATCAGGCGGTAAACATTCAATACACCTCGGGCACCACCGGTTTTCCCAAGGGCGCGACCCTCAGTCACTACAACATACTCAACAACGGTTACATGGTCGGCGAAAGCCTCGGCCTGACCGCCGCTGATCGCCTGGTGATCCCGGTGCCGCTGTATCACTGCTTCGGCATGGTCATGGGCAACCTCGGCTGCATCACTCACGGCAGCACGATGATTTACCCCAATGATGCATTTGATCCGTTGCTGACCCTCAGCACCGTCGCCGACGAGAAAGCCACCGCGTTGTACGGCGTGCCGACCATGTTCATCGCCATGCTCGATCAGCCGCAGCGTGCCGAATTCGATCTGTCGAGCCTGCGCACCGGGATCATGGCGGGGGCGACGTGCCCTATCGAAGTGATGCGCCGGGTCATCAGCGAAATGCACATGAGCGAAGTGCAGATTGCCTACGGCATGACGGAAACCAGCCCGGTGTCGCTGCAGACCGGTCCATCGGACGAATTGGAATTGCGCGTGACCACGGTCGGCCGCACTCAGCCGCAACTGGAAAGCAAGATCATCGACGAAGCGGGCAACCTGGTCCCGCGCGGCACCATCGGTGAGCTGTGCACTCGCGGTTACAGCGTGATGCTCGGTTATTGGAACAATCCCGAAGGCACCGCAGAAGCGATCGATCAGGCAGGCTGGATGCACACCGGCGACCTGGCGAGCATGAATGACGAGGGTTACGTGTGCATTGCCGGGCGTAACAAGGACATGATCATCCGCGGCGGCGAAAACATTTATCCGCGGGAGCTGGAAGAGTTTTTCTTCACTCACCCGGCCGTTGCCGACGTGCAGGTGATCGGCATTCCTTGCTCGCGCTACGGTGAAGAGATCGTTGCCTGGATCAAGTTCCACCCCGGCCACAGTGCCACCGAGCAAGAGCTGCAAACCTGGTGCAAGGAGCGCATTGCGCACTTCAAGACGCCGCGCTACTTCAAGTTTGTCGAAGAGTTTCCGATGACGGTGACCGGCAAGATCCAGAAATTCCGCATGCGCGAGATCAGTATCGAGGAGCTCAAAGCGATACCGTAGGAGCTGCCGAAGGCTGCGATCTTTTAGGGTTGGCGAAGGTCAAGATCAAAAGATCGCAGGCTGCGCCAGCTCCTACAAGGTTGTGGTTCTCCTGGAAAGCTCAAACGCCAGACAGCACAAAGGGGAGCGAAGCTCCCCTTTTTATTTCGTTATCGAGGAGCTCAAAGCGATACCGTAGGAGCTGCCGAAGGCTGCGATCTTTTAGGGTTGGCGAAGGTCAAGATCAAAAGATCGCAGGCTGCGCCAGCTCCTACAAGGTTGTGGTTCTCCCGGAAAACTCAAACGCCAGACAGCACAAAGGGGAGCGAAGCTCCCCTTTTTATTTCGTTATCGAGGAGCTCAAAGCAATACCGTAGGAGCTGCCGAAGGCTGCGATCTTTTAGGGTTGGCGAAGGTCAAGATCAAAAGATCGCAGGCTGCGCCAGCTCCTACAAGGTTGTGGTTCTCCTGGAAAACTCAAACGCCAGACAGCACAAAGGGGAGCGAAGCTCCCCTTTAATTTCGTTGCGCGTGCTCTTTTTTTATTATTGAGGGTCGGTCTGTTTTTGTTTTTGGCAACCGTTGCCCTTTACCGCTGTTTTTGGCGATCCCCATCCGGGATCAAGAGCAAACGTATTTTTTTGAGCGCTGATCTACTTTCTCGCTAAGCGATCCAACCGATTCGGGAGCTACCTGAAGGTAGTTTTATTATTCTCTGTCCGGTTGCGGGTAACTCCGAAAAGCACCCTGAAAAGCACATCTTCTCCAAAAAAATCTGTTAGCTGCGTCTCTGCCGTGTTGTTTTTGTTATGTCAGAGTCGTTACGTCTTGTTTTTATTAGGGTTGCCGCAATTTTTTTATTCTTGTTATGCGATAGAGATAGCAGGAGGCGTGCCAACTTTTTAAAGTCCTTTAAAATCAAGGCTTTAAGATTTTGTAAGGTTTTTCGTCTCAGGCTAAACCCTACAATTTGTTTCCGTGTTACTCGAATCCGCCCACGTTTCAGTGTTAGCGGTAACACCCGGACACATCCCCCCTCACTTATTGCGCACGGCGAGCTTTGGCCACGCGGGAACCTGTCGGGCGGCCCAATACGTCGCAAATCTGCTGGCCCGCCAAAATCAGTGCGTCCAGGTCGATTCCGGTTTCGATACCCAGGCCGTTGAGCAGGTAAACCACGTCTTCCGTGGCGACGTTACCGCTGGCGCCCTTGGCGTAAGGGCAACCGCCGAGACCGGCAATAGAGCTGTCGAACACCGAAATGCCCTCCAGCAGGCTGGCATAGATGTTGGCCATGGCCTGGCCGTAGGTGTCGTGGAAATGCCCGGCCAGTTTTTCTCGCGGCACGTCAGCCGAGACCACTTCGAACATCTTGCGCGTTGCGCCAGCGGTGCCGGTGCCGATGGTGTCGCCCAGCGAAACTTCATAGCAGCCCATGGCATAGAGCTCGCGGGCGACCCGTGCGACCTGCTCCGGCGCGACGTGGCCTTCATAAGGGCAGCCCAGCACGCAGGACACGTAACCGCGCACGCTCACGCCGTGTTGCTTGGCTGCGTCCATGATCGGTACGAAACGCTCCAGGCTTTCGCTGATCGAGCAATTGATGTTGCGCTGGGAAAAGGCTTCGGAGGCTGCTGCAAATACCGCGACTTCTTTTACGCCGCTGGCCAGGGCGTCTTCAAAACCGCGCAGGTTGGGGGCGAGGGCGCCGTAGGTGACGCCCGGTTTGCGCTGGATCTGCGCGAACACCTCGGCGGAACCGGCCATTTGCGGCACCCACTTGGGCGAAACGAAACTGCCGACTTCTATATAGCCCAGGCCTGCAGCGGTGAGTGCGTCGACCAGTTGCACCTTGTCGGTAACACTGATGGGTTGGGCTTCGTTTTGCAGGCCGTCGCGGGGGCCGACTTCGACAATGCGTACGTGGGTGGGGAGGGACATGGGATTCACCTGAAGTAATGGGTGAGCGGTGATCAATTGTGGGAGCGAGCCTGCTCGCGATGGCCGTAGCACATTCAATACTGAGGTCGACAGACCCGGCGCTATCGCGAGCAGGCTCGCTCCCACAGGGGGAGTTGTGTAGATCTATTGAACCGATTCCTGGCTCTTAAGCGTCTGCTCCAGCGCCTGCACACATCGCTCTTCGGCCGTATCCAGCTCCAGTTTCATCTGTTCGATGTCCAGCAACTGCTGCTCCAACTGTTCCCGGCGTTCGCTGATTTTCGCCAGCATGCTGTGCAGTTGCTTGGTGTTACCGCTGGAGGGGTCATAGAGCTCGATCAGCTCGCGGCATTCGGCGAGGGAAAAACCGATGCGCTTGCCCCGCAGGATCAGCTTCAGGCTGACCTTGTCACGGGGGGAATAGATGCGTTCCTGACCGCGGCGCTCGGGGCTGAGCAAGCCTTGCTCTTCATAAAAGCGAATGGCGCGGGTGGTGATGTCGAGCTCGCGGGCGAGGTCGGAGATGCTGTAAGTCTGGCTGCTCATGGAAGCGCTCACGAAAGGTCATGGCGCTAAGCTAAAGGTAGGTTGACGTTTACGTCAAGCGGCGAAAAAGGATCACAGCCTGCGGCAGCTCCTACAGGAAAATACACATCCGTGTCGGAGCTGCCGCAGGCTGCGATCTTTTGAATGCCTTCACACCATTTTAGCGTCGAGCTTTTTCTCATGCGCCGTCACCTGCTGGCACAACTCGATCATCTGCTCGCGCATCCAGCGGTTGGCCGGGTCCTGGTCAGTGCTTTCGTGCCAGTAGAGGTGGGTTTCCACGGGCGGCACATCGTTGACCGGCAGATTGAACGCGTGCAAATCGTTACGACGGGCAAAACGTTCCGGCACCGTCATGACCATGTCGGTCTGTTGCATCACCTGTGAAGCCATCAGGTAGTGCTGGGAACGCAGGGCGATCTTGCGCTGGATGCCCATTTTGCCCAGCGCCAGGTCGACATAGCCCAAACCACTGCGACGGCTGGAGATATGGATGTGGGTCAGGCCCAGGTATTCGTCGAGGCTGAGCTTTTCCTTGCCCGCCAGTGGATGACCCTTGCGCATGGCGCAGACGTAGCGGTCTTCCATCAGTTTGACGTGACGCACCTGCGGGTCGGTGTTGAGCGGTGCATCCACGGCAAAATCGAGGCGACCGGCCGCCAGTTCCTTGGTGGTTTCGCGGCGTTTGGACAGGAAACTCTCGATGATCACCGTCGGCGCGAGGCGGCGCAGGCGCTGGAACAGCGGCGGCAGGATCACCGCTTCGGTGAGGTCGGTCATGCTGATGCGGTAGGTTTTGTTCGCCTGTTGCGGGTTGAAAATGCGGCTTTCCTGCACGGAAATGCGCAGCAGCGAGAGCGCATTGCGCACCGGGCCGATGATGTTCTGCGCCATCGGCGTGGGCACCATGCCTTGGGCAGTGCGCACGAACAGCGGGTCGTTGAAGGTCTCGCGCAACCGGGCCAGAGCGTTCGACACCGCCGGCTGGGTAATGCCCACAATCTGCCCGGCACGGGTCAGGTTGGCCTCGGTATAGATCGCGTCGAAGACGATGAAAAGGTTGAGATCGACCTTGCTCAGATTCATTACGCGGCTCTCTTATTGTGTGGACGGACTGACCTTGAAGATCAGCCGATCATATATCGGTGATGAATGTTTATACACGCCGAGAATAGGCTAGGTAAATTATCAACGCTGTTCTAGCATCGATACATGACCTAAACAACCTCCCCCAAGAAGGTATCTCGCTCATGGATTTCGCTTATTCGCCCAAGGTTCAGGAACTGCGTGAGCGCGTAACAGCGTTCATGGACACCTACGTCTATCCCGCCGAAGCCGTGTTTGAGCGCCAGGTCGCCGAAGGTGATCGCTGGCAGCCGACGGCGATCATGGAAGAACTCAAACTCAAGGCCAAGGCTGAAGGGCTGTGGAATTTGTTTCTGCCTGAGTCGGAGCTCGGCGCTGGCCTGACCAACCTCGAATACGCGCCATTGGCGGAAATCATGGGTCGTTCGCTGCTGGGGCCGGAGCCGTTCAACTGCTCGGCGCCGGACACCGGCAACATGGAAGTGTTGGTGCGCTATGCCAACGAAGAGCAAAAACAGCGCTGGCTCGAACCGCTGCTACGCGGCGAAATCCGCTCGGCATTCGCCATGACCGAACCGGACGTTGCGTCCTCCGACGCCACCAACATGGCCGCCCGTGCCGTGCGTGATGGCGACCAGTGGGTGATCAACGGTAAAAAATGGTGGACGTCAGGTGCGTGCGACCCGCGCTGCAAAATCCTGATCTTCATGGGCCTGAGCAATCCCGATGCGCCGCGCCATGCCCAGCACTCGATGATCCTGGTGCCGGTGGATGCCCCCGGCGTGAAGATCGTGCGCCCGCTGCCGGTGTTCGGTTACGACGATGCGCCTCACGGGCACGCCGAAGTGCATTTCGAAAACGTGCGGGTGCCGTATGAAAATGTCCTGTTGGGTGAAGGACGCGGCTTTGAAATCGCTCAAGGTCGCCTTGGCCCTGGCCGAATTCACCACTGCATGCGTTCGATCGGCATGGCCGAGCGCGCGCTGGAACTGATGTGCAAACGCTCGGTGAACCGCACCGCGTTCGGCAAGCCATTGGCACGCCTGGGCGGCAACATCGACAAGATCGCCGACTCGCGGATGGAAATCGACATGGCGCGCCTGCTGACATTGAAAGCGGCGTACATGATGGACACCGTCGGTAACAAAGTGGCGAAAAGCGAAATCGCGCAAATCAAGGTCGTCGCGCCGAACGTTGCGCTGCGGGTGATCGACCGGGCGATCCAGATGCATGGCGGGGCAGGGGTTTCCAATGATTTCCCGTTGGCCTACATGTATGCGATGCAGCGCACCCTGCGCCTGGCCGACGGCCCGGACGAAGTGCACCGCGCGGCGATCGGCAAGTTCGAGATCGGCAAGTATGTGCCGAAAGAGATGATGCGTAGCGGGCACTGACCCAGCAAAAAAGATCGCAGCCTTCGGCAGCTCCTACAGGTTATGCACGCACCTGTAGGAGCTGCCGAAGGCTGCGATCTTTTTCAATACACCCAAACCTCAACCCGCCGATTCTTGATCCGCCCCTCATCCGCGCTATTGGCCGCCACCGGCATCTCGGCGCCAAAGCCGCGAATCTCGCGCAACACCACGCCGCTTTTCACCAGCTCCCGCCTTACCGCCATGGCCCGCAGTTTCGACAACAGATCGGCGCGCGCCGGGTCGTCCTTGGCATCGCCAAATCCTACGAGTGTTACCTGCCGATCAGTCTTGTCGTGCTGCTCTATATAGTCGAGTACCCGGGACAGGTCCTGGCGCGCCTTGCTGTCAAGGTTGGCGCTGCCCTCGTCGAAGCGAAAATTCACCGACAGCCGCTGGGCGTGGCGACTGAGTGCCTGATAACCCTCGGGCATCAAGGCATTCGGTGTCACGGCCATGGCCTGTACGGTCTGGGCGATAAAACCATTGGCGGCGACAATCGCCTGGCCTTTGCGACTTTGGGCGAACGCCACCAACGCCTGCGCCCAGGGATTTTCCCCGGTGGGCTGCAAGTAAAAGAACAAGCGGCGCGACAGCGGATAATCTTCCGTGGCGATCAGACTGCTGAGCGGCAACATGGCCCGGGACGGGCCATCGACAATCGCCACGGCCTTGGCCTGGCGCACGTAGGGCAAGCCAATAAAACCGATGCCGTGCGGGTCCGCACTGACCGCGTCGGACAGCTGCTCGCTGGATTCGAAGCGTTTTGCGCTACTGCTGAGACTTTTCCCACGACTGCTGAGGAGCAATTCCTTGAAGGTGTCGAACGTGCCGGACTGATCATCGCGCGCATATAAATGAATCATCCCGCCGCTGCCGCCGAGTTCCTCCCAGGTTTTGACCTCGCCACTGAAAATGCGCGCCAGTTGCACAGTGTCCAGTTGATTCAGCGGATTTTGCGGGTGAAGGATGATCGCCAGGCCGTCGATGGCAATGACTTGCTCGGCACCCGGGCTTTTCAGGTCGCCGAAAGATTCGAGGCTCAGCAGTTCGCTGTCCTTGATCGGGCGCGAAGAGGCGGCGAGGTCAGCACTGCCGTTTTTAAGTGCGGCGAACCCGGTGCTGGAACCATGGGCCGCCAGTTCCACTTCTACGCGGCGGCCTTGGGCGGTTTCGCCGACGATCCGCAGTTCATTGGCCTTGTCCGGGGCTTCGCTGTGCACCTTGAGCAAACCCTGCTCGCGCAGCAGCCCTTCGACCAGCGCCGGTCCCAACGCCGCGCCGATGGTGTTGGAACCCTGGATGCGCAGCGCCGGGCCGTGTTCGGGGATCGGCAACGTGGCGGCCGTTGCCATTTGCGGCAGGCACAGCATCAACAGGAACAATACGCGCAGCGTCATGCCGGCACCTTACATAGCAAAGGAGGTGTCGGGAGATTAAGTCAGTAAGGTTTCTAAAAGATGACAGTCAAAAGATCGCAGCCTGCGGCAGCTCCAACAGAAGATGTCTGCTGATTCTGTAGGAGCTGCCGCAGGCTGCGATCTTTTGCTTTTTAGCTCAGTTCAAGCCAGATCGGCGCATGGTCCGAAGGTTTTTCCATGCCGCGCAGTTCGTAGTCGACGCCGGCCGCCTTGACCCGTGGCAACAGGCCGTGGGACGCCAGGATCACGTCAATGCGCAGGCCACGCTTGGGCTGGTCCTCAAAACCACGGCTGCGGTAATCGAACCAACTGAAGACGTCCGCCACTTCCGGGTTCAAGTGACGGAAGCTGTCAGTCAGGCCCCAGTTTTTCAGGCGGGCCATCCACTCGCGCTCTTCCGGCAGGAAGCTGCATTTACCGGTTTTCAGCCAGCGTTTCATGTTGTCCGGGCCGATGCCGATGTCGCAGTCTTCGGGGGAAATGTTCACGTCGCCCATGACCACCACGGGCTGGTCATTCTTGAACTGGCTTTCCAGCAGTTGCTGCAAATCGCTGTAGAAACGCTGCTTGGCCGGGAATTTGGTCGGGTGGTCGCGGCTTTCACCTTGTGGGAAATAACCGTTCATGATTGTCACCGGCACGCCGTTGGCGTCGGCGAAGGTGCCCCAGATGAAGCGTCGCTGCGCGTCTTCTTCATCGGTGGCGAACCCTTTGTTCAGGGCCAGCGGTTCCTGGCGCGAGAGCAGGGCGACCCCGTAATGTCCCTTTTGCCCGTGGAAATACACGTGGTAGCCCAGGGCTTTGACTTCCTCAAGCGGGAATTGGTCGTCGTGGACCTTGGTTTCCTGCAACCCGATTACATCAGGCTGATGCTTTTCGATCAGCGCCGCCAGCTGATGGGGACGGGCGCGCAGCCCGTTGATGTTGAAGGAGACAATCTTCATGGTCGGCAGTCCTGGCAAAAGGGCGATGCTAGCTGACCTGTAGGAATCGGGCCAGTGCCGGGTGGGACGATTACCATTTCATTGCCTACACTGATTCCCGATCAACAGGAACTGTGGCAGCCCACATGAGTTCGTACCAATAAGAGCGCAGCCACCCGAGCTGTGCCGGGGAGATCAACCGACATGCCCGAAACTTCCA
Source organism: Pseudomonas azerbaijanoccidentalis (assembly GCF_019145495.1). GTDB lineage: Bacteria > Pseudomonadota > Gammaproteobacteria > Pseudomonadales > Pseudomonadaceae > Aquipseudomonas > Aquipseudomonas azerbaijanoccidentalis. The sequence goes on from NZ_JAHSTU010000009.1 coordinate 66,046, forward strand.
CCGCCATCGCCGATATCCACATGCTCGACAGCGGCTATTCCCGCGAAGCACGTTCGTTGTTGTATCAGGCTTATCGGCACGAGCCGACCTTCGGCTACCTGTTCGAGGCCGAACGCGCAGGCTACGAACAGCGGGTGCGCGCCACCGTGCGCGAACTGGTCAAGCAACACTTTTTGCAGGATTTACCGGCCATTGGCCTGTTGGTCAATGACCGTTTGATCGGCATCGCCCTGATCGCGCCGCCGCAGCGTCGACTGGGGATCACCGAAAGCTGGGCGTGGCGCTTGCGCATGGTGCTCAGCACCGGGTTTCGCTGCACGCGACGCTACCTCGAATATCACGATGCCGTGGCCGCCTGCGCGCCAAGTGATGCGGTGCATGTGTTGCCGTTGCTGGGGATTCACCCGCAGTTCCAGGGCAAACACTTTGGCGAGCAACTGCTGCAAGCGGTGCATAACTGGTGCGCGGTGGATGAAAACTCCCAGGGTGTGATCCTCGATACCGGCAATCCGCGCTATCTGGAGTTCTACAAACGCCAGGGTTACGAAGAAATCGGCGAGGTGGCAGTAGGACCGATTCGCGAGCACGTGTTTTTTCACGCCAACCCGCAGGTGGTGCAGAGCGCGACCGCGTAAGGTCGAACTTTCCGCACCCTCCAGGCTCTATCACGCTCCCAAGCTCGTGATAGCATCCGCGCCTATGAAGTTTCCAGGAAGAATTACCAGTGGCGTGCTCCTGCTGATTACCAGCTGCGCGGCACTGGCGCAAAGTGAATTGGATGTGCGGATCAAACCGTCCAACGATGAACTCAAGGCCAATATAGAGGGCTATATCGGCAGCCTCGGCGATCGGGACGAAGAAGCCTTGTTGCGCTTCAGCCGTGGCGCCGAGGAGCAGGCGCGCAAGGCCGCCCAGGCCTTGGGTTATTACCAGCCGCAAATCGAAAGCGACGTGAAGGGTGGCGAAAAGCCGCGCCTGATACTCAACATCGACCCCGGTGAACCGGTGCATCTGCGCAACGTCACCATTCGCATCGACGGCCCGGCGGCCTCGCTGAAATCCTTTCGTGTGCCCAAGAACCATTCGCTGCAAACCGGCGCAGTGCTCAATCATGGGCAGTACGAAGACGCCAAGCGGCTGATCCAGAATCAGGCTTCGCGTTACGGCTACTTCAGCGGTCATTTCACCCGCTCAAAACTCTCGGTCGACCCGCGCGCCGGCGTGGCTGACATCGAATTGATCTATGACAGCGGCCCGCGCTACTCGCTGGGCAAGGTCAAATTTGAAGGCGACACGCCGTTCGATGAAGACCTGCTGCAACGCATGGTGCCGTTCAAAGCGGGCACGCCGTACGACTCCGAACTGATCGCCGAGCTCAACCAGGCGCTGCAATCGAGCGGTTACTTCGAAGCCGTGCGAGTCGATGCGGCGCCCACTGCGTCAAAGGACGACGTGATCCCGGTAGACGTCAAACTCGACACCCGTAAACCGCGAACCATGGGCTTGGGCCTGGGGTACTCCACGGACGTCGGTCCGCGGGTGAAGGCCAACTGGACCCGGCACTGGGTCAACCCGCAGGGCCACAGTTACGGGTGGGAAACCGAAGTGTCGGCGCCACGGCAAAACGTCGGCCTGTTCTACGATATTCCGCTGGACCCGCCACTGACCGACAAGCTGCGTTTTGCCGGCGGTTACCAGAATGAAGAAATCGCTGACAAAGACAGCCTCAGCAAGCTGCTGACCGTCGGTCCCGAGTGGCACAGCAAGTTGCCCAGCGGTTGGCAGCGGGTGGTTTCGCTCAAGTGGCAACGTGAGGAATACCGGCTCGGCGACGACTCCGGACTGAGTACCTTGTTGATGCCCGGCGTGAGCTATTCGTACCTCAAGAGCGACAACCGCATCGACCCGCACAACGGCTATCGCCTGCAATTCGAAAGCAAGGTGGCGAAGGAAGGCTTGGGCTCGGACAACAATTTGCTGTACGGCACCGCGCTGGTCAAAGGCCTGACCACGGTGTTCGACAAGCACCGTTTGCTCGGTCGGGTGCAGGTCGGCGGCAGCGCCACCAACGGGTACAAGTCCATACCGCCGTCACTGCGCTTCTTCGCCGGTGGCGACCAGAGCGTGCGTGGCTACGACTATCAGAGCCTGTCCCCGGAAAACAACGAGGGTGACCGCATCGGCGGCCGGTACATGGTCTCGGCCAGCGCCGAGTACCAATACTCCGTCGCTGAAAAGTGGCGGGTCGCGACCTTCGTCGATCAGGGCAACTCCTTTAATACACTCGAACTGCCGAACCTCAAGACCGGGGTCGGTATCGGCGTGCGCTGGGTGTCTCCGGTGGGGCCGATCCGCCTCGACCTGGCCCATGCGCTGGACGACGATGGTGGCATTCGATTGCACTTTTCCATGGGGCCTGAGCTGTGAAACGTGGTTTGAAGGTAACGCTGCTGGCGATTGCGGCACTGTTGATGTTGCTGCTGTTGACGCTCGCCACGGTGCTGGGAACGGCGGCCGGCAGCCGATGGGCGTTGGGCTTTGTGCCGGGGCTGACTCTGGACAACTTTCATGGGCGCCTCGGTGGACAGTGGAGTGCCGACCGTGTGCTGTGGCAGCAAGACACCAGCCGCGTTGAGCTAAGCAAAGTCATCTTCGCCTGGTCGCCGCTGTGCCTGACGCGCATGACTTTGTGCATTGATCAATTGCAGGCGGAACAGGTCAGCCTGCAATTGCCGCCGGGTGAGGACGCGCAAAGCGGCGGGCCGATCAGCCTTCCGGATTTGAAGCTGCCGGTGGCACTGGAACTGGGTGACATTCGGGTCGGCAGCCTGCTGTTCAACGGCAGCGAGCAACTCAAGGGGCTGCAACTGGCAGCGCACTGGACCGAAAAGGGCATGCAGATCGACTCGGTGAAACTGCAGCGTGACGACCTGAGCCTGAACCTGTCAGGGAGACTGCAACCCGGTGGAAACTGGCCGCTCAGCGCTGAAGGCCAGTTGACCCTGTCGACCCCTGCGCCTTGGACGCTGGCGTTGAAAATCGATGGCGACCTGCTGAAAACCCTGAACCTGAAAGCCGACAGCAGCGGTTACCTCAACGGCCAATTGACTGGCGAGCTGCAACCGTTGGTGGAAAATCTGCCGGCCAAGGTGCGCATCACCGCCGATGGTTTCAAACCGAGCGCCGATCTGCCGGACACCCTGCAACTCAATCAACTGGAACTCAGCGGCGCCGGTGACCTGAAAAACGGTTATCAGTTACTCGGCAAAGCCACGCTGCCTGGGGAAAAAGGCCCGGTCGCGTTGGCGCTGCAAGGCAAGGTCGACGCCAAGGGCGCGCAAATCGCCGCGCTGGACCTGACCGCCAACGACAAACAGAGCCTCAAGCTCAACGGGCAGGTGAACTGGAGCCAAGGCCTGAGCGCCGAAGCGAAAATCGATTGGCTGGACTTCCCGTGGCACAGCCTCTATCCGCTGATCGACGAACCGCAAGTAGCCCTGCGCAGCTTCAACGGTGAAGTCTCCTACACCGACGGTAAATACCTCGGCAACTTCAAGGCTGCACTCGATGGCCCGGCCGGTGCGTTCAGCCTGACCAGCCCGTTCGCGGGCGACCTGACGAAAATCTATCTGCAGCAACTCCAGCTCATCGCCGGGCAGGGCAAGGCCGAAGGACACTTGAACCTGCAATTTGCCGATGGCATTGCCTGGGACACTGCGCTGGACCTGTCGGCGATCAACCCGGCGTATTGGGTCGCGGAATTGCCGGGCACCCTCGCCGGACCGTTACGCAGTAAAGGCGAAATGAAAAATGACCAGCTCAGCCTCAGTGCCGACCTCGACCTGAAAGGCAAACTGCGCGGCCAACCGGCGATCCTGCAAGCCAAGGCTGACGGCGCCGGTGAGCAATGGAACCTCAACGCCCTGCAGATTCGCCTGGGTGACAACAGCATCAACGGTAAGGGCAGCCTGCAGCAGAAACTCACCGGCCAGATCGATATCAAGTTGCAGCGCCTGGCCCAGCTCTGGCCGCAATTGCGCGGGCAGATCAATGGCCGGGTCGACGTCGCCGGCACGCTGAAGGCGCCGCAGGGCAAGCTCGGGTTGCAAAGCACGCAGTTGGCTTTCCAGGACAATCGCCTGCAAAGTCTGAACCTGGACGCCACGCTCGACAGCGCGCAACGGGCGAAAATCGACCTCAAGGGCAGCGGCATCCAGGCGGGCGATACTTCGTTGGGTACCCTGACCGCCAGCGGTCAGGGCGACATCAAGAACCAGAAACTGAGCCTCGACCTGCAAGGGCCGAAGCTGAAACTGGCCCTCGGCCTGGACGGTGCGCTGGACAAAGGCAACTGGCGTGGACGGCTCGCCAGTGGCGATATCCAGGCCGGTGGCCAGGACTGGAAGCTGCAAGGCCCGGCGAAGCTGGAGCGACTGGCGGACGGCAAAATCAACTTTGGCGCCCATTGCTGGGCGTCCGGGCCGGCGAGTTTGTGCGGCGAAGACCAGCGTCTGATGCCTGAGCCGAAGTTGCGTTATCACCTCAAGCAATTCCCGATTGAAAGCCTGGCGCAGTGGCTACCGAAAGACTTTGCCTGGCAGGGGCGGCTCAACGCCGACGTGCAACTGGATCTGCCGGCCAGCGGTCCGAACGGCGTGATCAGCGTCGATGCCAGCGGCGGTACGTTACGTGTGAAGGAAAAAGATCAGTGGCTGGACTTCCCGTACCAGACTCTCAAACTCACCAGCAAACTCACGCCCAAGCGCATCGACACCGACCTTAATTTTGTCGGCGGCAAGCTCGGCGAACTGATGGTGCAGGCGCAGATCAACCCGCTGCTGAAGAACAAGCCGCTAAGCGGATCATTCCGCTTGAGTGGTTTGGACTTGTCGGTGGCGCGTCCCTTCGTGCCCATGGTCGAGAAAATCACCGGGCGCTTGAATGGCAGCGGCACGATTTCCGGTGGTCTGCTGGCGCCGCTGGTCAACGGCAGCTTGTTGCTCAGCGATGGCGAGGTTTCCGGCCCAGAGTTGCCGATGGAAATTCAGGGTTTGCGCTTGCAGGCTGTGATCGCCGGCGAAACCGTTCAACTCGACGGCGGCTGGAAAAGCGGCAAGACCGGGCAGGGCAGTTTGAACGGCGACATTGCCTGGGGACAGGCGCTGGTGGTGGACCTGGCACTCAAGGGCTCGCAGTTGCCGGTCAGTGTCGAACCGTACGCCAAGGTCGAAGTGGCGCCGGACCTGAAAATTTCGATGAAGGGCGATGAGCTGGCCATCTCCGGCAAAGTGCAGGTGCCCAAGGGCGACATCACCATCCGCGAGTTGCCGCCATCGACGGTCAAAGTGTCGGATGACACGGTGATCGTTGGTCAGCAAACCGAGGAGGGCAAGCCGCCACTGGCGATGAAAATGGACATCGATGTGGTGGTCGGCGAGGAGAAACTCAGTTTTGCCGGGTTTGGCCTGACCGCGAATGTGCAGGGGCATGTGCACATCGGCGACAACATGGACACCCGAGGTGAATTGTGGCTCAACGATGGGCGTTACCGTGCCTATGGCCAGCGCCTGTCGGTGCGCCGGGCACGGTTGCTGTTCGCCGGTCCTATCGATCAGCCGTATCTGGATATTGAGGCGATTCGTCAGACTGACGACGTGATCGCCGGTATTCGCTTGAGCGGCAGCGCGGAGCAGCCGACTACGCAGATTTTCTCCGAGCCGGCCATGAGTCAGGAGCAGGCGCTTTCTTATCTGGTGTTGGGGCGTCCGCTGAGTACCAACGGCGAGGACAACAATATGCTTGCCCAGGCGGCGCTTGGTTTGGGGTTGATGGGCAGTTCGGGGGTTACGGGGAGTCTGGCGAAGAATCTGGGGATTGAGGATTTTCAGCTTGATACTCAGGGCAGTGGTAACGCGACCAGTGTGGTGGCCAGCGGTAATCTTTCGGAGAAGCTCAGTTTGCGCTATGGCGTTGGGGTGTTTGAGCCGGCCAATACCATTGCGTTGCGTTACAAGCTGAGCAAGAAGGTTTATCTCGAGGCGGCGGGAGGCGTGGCGAGTTCGCTGGATATTTTTTATAAGCGGGATTTTTGATTTCTCATCGAGTACATATCCGTTTCTTCGGTAACAGCGACTTAGGGTTTCGCCCTTACGGCGACTCACTTTTTTGACAAACGCCTCAAAAAAGTAAGCAAAAAAACGCTCGCCCCTTACGTACGGCACCTCGCTAGAGCTCGGTGTTCCTTCGCTCCGGCATTCATCCGGGGGCATCGCCTCCGGTCTGCTTCGCGACGACCTCCTCTCGATGTGTGCGGCTTCGCCGCACGGCGCTGCGCGCCCACCCCCGGATAAACGCCTCCACTCAGCCTGCCGAGGGGGCGGGTGGATCAAGAGCGGCAGGCGAGCTAACGCTCGGCCTGTTGAGTGGTGAGGAGCGGCGCGGTGTGGGCTGTTCTGCTTTTGCTCTTCTGTGGGAGCTGGCCTGCCAGCGATGACGGCCTGCCAGCCGACCAATCTCTTTCGACCAAACGCATTCCCCCTGTAGGAGCTGCCGAAGGCTGCGATCTTTTGACCTTGCCCTTAAAACACAAATCAAAAGATCGCAGCCTCGTTGCACTCGACAGCTCCTACAGGGTAAAGCATCGAACTAACGACCAGGCCGGCCGGTAGGCCGCCTCGCGGTGCTGTGGTGGTATTCGTCTCTTCGTGAGGCCGGAACCTTAAGTCGCCGACCGCAGCCACGAATATGCACAAAAATCCAAAACCCACCACCATCGGTCAACTATTTACCAAGCTTCCTAACTATTGCGTTGACATTGGCTGCCTAGGCAGTAATATCTCGACATACATTCACTGCCTAGGCAGCTAATTGGTGTCCTGATGAAACATTTCGCGCCAGACGATTTCCACAATTGCCATCTCGGTCTCCTGCTCGGGCGCGCTGCGCTGCTAAAAGACCGGATCATCGACACGCACATGGAACCCCACGGCATCACCGCCGCGCAGTTCAAGGTGTTGATCATCATGGCCCAGTACGGCGTCGATTCGCCGGGCGAGCTGTGTCGGCACTTGTCGCTCGACAGCGGCTCGATGACCCGCATGCTCGATCGTCTGGAACAGAAAGGTTTCCTCGCTCGCCAACGCTCCGAGGCTGATCGCCGGCAGGTACAGCTGGTGCTCACGGAGGAAGGGCAGAGGCTGGCTGATCGCCTGCCGCACATCGGTACCGAAGCCATGAATGAGCTGGCCGGCGCCATCACTCCGGATGAGTTGAAAACCCTGGAGTTGATCCTGAAGAAAATTCTGTTGGCAGCGGGTGACTCGATCACCCTGCTGCGCTTAGGTGGCAATAATGAACAGTAAAACCCTGCGCACCGGTTTGAGCCTGGTGCTGTTGGCCGTGAGCCTGGCCGGTTGCGCCAGCTACAGCGGCTTGAACACCGAAGGCGTCAGCCTCGACGCGAAAAACCTCAAGGCCGGGCAATCCCTCAGCGGCGTGACGCTGTCGCCCGCCGCCTGGCCGAAAAGCGACTGGTGGAAAAGCCTTGGCGATCCGCAACTCGACGGCTTGATCCGTGAAGCCCTGCGCGACAGCCCGGACATGCAGATTGCCGACGCGCGTGCCCATCAGGCCAGCGCCGCTGCCTACGCCGCTGATGCCGCGCGGATGCCGACCCTCGATGCCAGCGCCGGTGTCAGTCGCTCGCGTCTGGCCCGGGACCAGGACCCGCTGGGGCAGGGCGGCAACTACGCCACCGTGCGTAACATCGGTGCCAGCTTCAATTACAACTTCGATCTCTGGGGCGGTCAGCGTGACGCCTGGGAAGCCGCGCTCGGTCAGGCCCGCGCTGCTGAAGTCGACCAACAGGCCGCGCAGTTGACCTTGTCCGCCGACGTCGCCCGCGCTTACAGCGACCTGGGGCAGGCGCACATCGTTTATGACCTGTCCGCCGAAGACCTCAAGCGCACCCGGCAAATGCTCGACTTGAGCCAGCGCCGCCTGAGTTCCGGGATCGACAGCCAGTATCAATTCCAGCAAACCGAAAGCCTGGAAGCGACCTCGGAAGCCAATCTGATCGACGCCGAAAAACGCCTGCAAAGCGCCAAAATCGCGCTGGCGGTGCTGCTCGGCAAAGGGCCGGACCGTGGCAATGAAATCACTCGGCCGACCGTGCTCAAACCCGGCGCCGTGGCGTTGCCGTCGGTGCTGCCGGCAGAGTTGCTCGGGCGTCGTCCGGACCTGGTGGCCGCGCGCTGGCGGGTCGAGGCGGCGAGCAAGAACATCGACGCCGGCAAAACGCAGTTCTATCCGAACTTGAATCTCAGCGCAGCGGCCGGTGCCGAATCGTTGTTGGGTGATGCCATGTTTGGCTCGGCGAGCCGTTTTTTCAATGTCGCGCCGACTATTTCCGTACCGATTTTCGACGGCGGCCGGCTGCGCGCCGACCTCGATTCGCGCGACGCCGACTACGACCTGGCGGTGGCGCAGTACAACAAGAGCCTGGTCAAAGCGCTGGGGGATGTCAGCGACAGCATCAACCAGTTACGCGATGTCGGTCGGCAGATTGCTGCCCAGCAGCACGCAACGGATATCGCTCAGGATTCTTACAACACCGTGGTCCAGCGCTACGGTTCCGGCATCGGCAACTACCTGGACGTGCTCAGCATCGAACAGCAATTGCTCCAGGCCCAGCGTCAGCTGGCCAACCTGAATGCCGAGCAGATCGACCTGTCGATCCAACTGATACAGGCGCTGGGTGGCGGCTTCCAGCCTGAGGCCGTTGCCTCGGCCAGTGGTTCTTCTGCTAAAGCCGCTCCCGCCACGCTGACTCACTAATTCAAGGTACTTGTCATGGCCACTGCCGATACAACTCAAACCCAGCAAAACACCCCGGCCAACCCCAACGCGGGCAAGCGCAAGTTCATGCTGCTGGTGCTTGCCGTGGTCGTCGTCCTGGGCGGCGCGGGCGTCTGGGCTTATCACGAGTTCTACGGACGCTGGAACGAAAGCACCGACGACGCCTATGTGAATGGCAACGTGGTGGAAATCACGCCGCTGGTCACCGGCACCGTTGTAAGCATCGGCGCTGATGACGGCGATCTGGTGCAGGAAGGCCAGGTGTTGGTGAACTTCGACCCGAACGACGCTGAAGTCGGGCTGCAAAGTGCCCAGGCCAATCTGGCGCGCACGGTGCGTCAGGTTCGTGGCTTGTACAGCGATGTCGACGGCATGAAAGCCCAGGTCAACGCCCAGCAGGCCGAGGTGCAAAAAGCCCAGGACAACTTTAATCGCCGCAAAAACCTCGCGGTCGGCGGGGCGATTTCCCAAGAAGAACTGTCCCATGCTCGCGACGACCTGACCTCGGCGCAAAACGCCCTGGCCAACGCACAACAGAAGCTCAAGACCACCAGCGCTCTGGTCGATGACACCGTGGTGTCCTCGCACCCGGACGTGATGGCCGCCGCCGCGCAGTTGCGTCAGGCCTACCTGAACAATGCCCGAAGCACCCTGATCGCGCCGGTTACCGGCTATGTCGCCAAGCGCACCGTTCAGCTCGGCCAGCGGGTACAACCGGGTGAAGCGCTGATGGCGGTGATCCCGCTGAATCAACTGTGGATCGACGCCAACTTCAAGGAAACCCAACTGCGCGATATGCGTATTGGCCAGCCCGTGGACATTGAAACTGACCTCTACGGCAGCGACGTCAAATTCAGCGGCACCATCGACAGTCTCGGCGCCGGTACCGGCAGTGCATTTGCCTTGTTGCCCGCGCAGAACGCCACCGGTAACTGGATCAAGATCGTGCAGCGGGTGCCGGTGCGGATTCACGTCAACCCCGAAGAACTGGCCAAACACCCGCTGCGTGTAGGCCTGTCGACCGTGGTGGATGTGAACCTGCGCGACCAGAGCGGCCCGGTACTGGCGCAACAGCCGCCGCAAAAAGCATCGTTCAGCACCGGCATCTATGACCGCCAATTGGCCGAAGCCGACGCCATGATCACGCAACTGATCCACGACAACAGCGCCGCGGTCAGCAAGACCGCGCGTCGCTGATTCACACCGACCCCTGTGGGAGCGAGCCAGCTCGCGATAGCGTCCGATCAGTCAACGTTGGTGTTGAATGTCATTGCGCCTTCGCGAGCAGGCTCGCTCCCACCGGGTCAGCTGCGCCTGTAATGGGCGCAACGCAACCTGAGTTTCAAAGGATTCGCGATGAGCAATAACGCGTCTTTCACGCCGCCCAGCCTGCTGCTGAGCACCATTGGCCTGTCGCTGGCGACCTTCATGCAGGTGCTCGACACCACCATCGCCAACGTTGCCTTGCCGACTATTTCCGGCAACCTCGGTGTGAGCGCGGAGCAGGGCACCTGGGTTATCACGTCGTTCGCGGTGAGTAACGCGATTGCACTGCCGCTGACCGGCTGGCTCAGCCGCCGCTTCGGCGAGGTGAAGCTGTTTGTCTGGGCAACGTTGCTGTTCGTGCTGGCTTCTTTCCTCTGCGGGATTGCGACATCGATGCCGGAACTGGTGGGTTTTCGGGTTCTGCAAGGCGTGGTGGCGGGGCCGTTGTACCCGATGACCCAAACGCTGCTGATTGCGGTCTACCCCCCGGCGAAACGGGGGATGGCTTTGGCGCTGTTGGCGATGGTCACGGTGGTCGCACCGATTGCCGGGCCGATCCTCGGCGGCTGGATCACTGACAGCTACAGCTGGCCGTGGATTTTCTTCATCAACGTGCCGATTGGCCTGTTCGCTGCGTGGGTGGTGACCCAACAGATGAAAAAACGTCCGGTGTTCACCAGCCGCCAGCCGATGGATTACGTCGGGCTGATCGCGCTGATCATTGGCGTCGGCGCCTTGCAGATCGTGCTCGACAAGGGCAACGATGCCGACTGGTTCGAATCGAGCTTCATCGTGATCGGCTCGGTGATTTCGGTGGTCGCCCTGGCGTTCTTCGTGATCTGGGAAATGACTGACGAGCACCCGGTAGTGAACCTGCGCCTGTTTGCCCATCGCAACTTCCGCTACGGCACCATCGTGTTGATCCTGGGCTACGCCGGGTTCTTCGGGATCAACCTGATCCTGCCGCAATGGTTGCAAACGCGACTGGGCTACACCGCGACCTGGGCCGGTTTTGCCGTGGCGCCGCTGGGGATCCTGCCGGTGCTGCTGTCACCTTTTGTCGGCAAGTACGCACCAAGGTTCGATATGCGCTTGCTGGCGGGGCTGGCGTTCCTCGCCATCGGCCTGAGCTGTTTCATGCGCGCCGGGTTTACCAATGAAGTGGATTTCCAGCACATCGCCATGGTGCAGCTGTTCATGGGGATCGGCGTGGCACTGTTCTTCATGCCGACCCTGACCATCCTGCTGTCGGATTTGCCACCCAGCCAGATTGCCGACGGTTCGGGGCTGGCGACGTTTTTGCGAACCCTGGGCGGTAGTTTTGCAGCATCGCTGACCACCTGGATCTGGATACGCCGCGCCGACCAGCACCACGCGTATCTGACCGAAAGTATCACCCAGTTCGACCCGGCGACCCGCGAGACGCTGACGCAACTGGGCGGGGCAGGGGCCAAGGCTTATACGCAGCTGGATCAGATGGTGATCAGCCAGGCATACATCATGTCCACGGTGGATTACTTCACCCTGTTGGGCTGGATGTTCATGGGGCTGATTCTGATCGTCTGGCTGGCCAAGCCACCGTTTACGGCGAAGGCAGGGCCTGCGGCTTCAGCGGGACATTGATATAGCAGTGCCTGCTAAAGATCGCAGCCTTCGGCAGCTCCTACACAGGAGATGTGTTCAACCTGTAGGAGCTGCCGAAGGCTGCGATCTTTTGGTCTCTACTGTGTCGCGAAATCGAACGGTGCCAATGCAAACCCGTTTTCATCCACCTGCAACGCCCAACCCTGCTTGTCCCAATCCCCCAGCACAATGCGCCGTGCTGCTTGTTCGCCCAGCTGCAATTTGTGAATCGCCGGGCGATGGGTATGGCCATGGATCAGCGTCTTCACGCCGTACTGCTGCATGATCCGCGGAATCTCCAAGGGCGTGACGTCGACGATGTCATTGGCCTTCATCCGCGTTTGCGTACGGCTTTCACTGCGCAGCTTGCGCGCCAGTTTATGCCGGGTGCTTAACGGCAGATGCCGCAGGATGAACAGGGTGATCGGGTTGCGCAGGTAGCGACGCAGCTTCATATAGGCTTCGTCGCGGGTGCAGAGGCTGTCGCCGTGCATCAGCAGTACCGGCTCGCCGTTGAACTGCACGACACTCGGATCTTTCAACAATGTGCAGCCGGCCTGTTTGCAAAAGGCCTTGCCGAGCATGAAGTCACGATTGCCGTGCATCAGGAAAATGGCCGTGCCGCTGTCGCTCAATTCGCGCAGGGCCTGGCAGATGGAACGCTGGAATGGGCTCATGGCGTCGTCGCCAATCCACGCCTCGAAAAAGTCGCCCAGAATGTACAACGCACTCGCCGAGCGGGCGCGTCCGGCGAGCAAATCCAGAAACGCCCGGGTAATGTCCGGGCGCTCCTCTTCCAGATGCAAGTCTGAAATCAGCAATATCACTCAATGATCTCGGCTTTCTCGATGATCACGTCGTCTGCTGGTACGTCCTGGTGGCCGGACTTGGACGTGGTGGCCACGCCTTTGATCTTGTCGACAACGTCCTGGCCGGCGGTCACTTTACCGAATACCGCATAGCCCCAGCCTTGAACGTTCTTGCCGCTGTGGTTCAGGAAGCTGTTGTCGGCCACGTTGATGAAGAACTGTGCGGAAGCCGAATGCGGCTCCATGGTGCGAGCCATGGCGACGGTGTATTTTTCGTTGGAAAGACCGTTGTCAGCTTCGTTCTGGATGCTTGGGCGCTTGTCTTTCTTTTCTTTCATGCCTGGCTCGAAACCGCCGCCCTGGATCATGAAGTTACCGATCACACGGTGGAAAACGGTGTTTTCGTAGTGACCGGCTTTAACGTACTCGACGAAGTTGGCCACGGTGATCGGGGCTTTGTCGGCGTTCAGTTCGAGGACGATGTCGCCGAAGTTGGTAGTCAGTTTGACTTGGGTCATGATCGTTACTCATCAAGAGGAATTCGTGGTGTTGGGACATTCCGTCCCGCAACCGGTTCAGCCTGGCTCGGCCAAGGTGCGCAGTTTAGCGTGACAGGCGCGAATTTCGAGGCTGTTTTTCATTTACGGTCTATTAAATGCGACCGTTTGCAGGTGCGCTCTGTCAGGCACTTGACGGCATCGGCTATGATAGCGGCTTTGTTTTGTCCGGCCTGCATTACGGCCACGCACTTGTACGTTCAAGGATCCTATGAGCAAGCCCACTGTCGACCCTACCTCGAATGCCAAGACCGGCCCAGCCGTGCCGGTCAACTTCCTGCGGCCGATCATCCAGGCAGACCTGGACTCGGGCAAGCACACGCAGATCGTCACCCGTTTCCCGCCTGAGCCCAACGGCTACCTGCACATCGGCCACGCCAAGTCGATCTGCGTGAACTTCGGCCTGGCCCAGGAGTTCGGCGGCGTCACGCACCTGCGTTTCGACGACACCAACCCGGCCAAGGAAGACCAGGAATACATCGACGCGATCGAAAGCGACGTCAAATGGCTGGGCTTCGAATGGTCCGGCGAAGTGCGCTATGCCTCGCAGTATTTCGACCAGTTGCACGACTGGGCGGTGGAGCTGATCAAATCCGGCAATGCCTACGTCGACGACCTGAGCCCTGAACAGGCCAAGGAATACCGCGGCACCCTCACCGAGCCAGGCAAGAACAGCCCGTTCCGCGACCGCAGCGTTGAAGAGAACCTGGACCTGTTCGCTCGCATGAAGGCCGGCGAGTTCCCGGACGGCGCACGTGTCCTGCGGGCCAAGATCGACATGGCCTCGCCGAACATGAACCTGCGTGACCCGATCATGTATCGCATCCGTCACGCGCATCACCACCAGACCGGTGACAAGTGGTGCATCTACCCGAACTACGACTTCACCCACGGTCAGTCGGACGCCATCGAAGGCATCACTCACTCGATCTGCACCCTGGAGTTCGAAAGCCATCGTCCGCTGTACGAGTGGTTCCTGGAAAACCTGCCGGTGCCGGCCAACCCGCGCCAGTACGAATTCAGCCGCCTGAACCTGAACTACACCATCACCAGCAAGCGCAAGCTCAAGCAACTGGTTGATGAAAAGCACGTCAACGGCTGGGACGACCCGCGCATGTCGACGCTGTCGGGTTTCCGCCGTCGTGGCTACACGCCGAAATCGATCCGCAACTTCTGCGAAATGATCGGCACTAACCGTTCCGACGGCGTGGTGGACTTCGGCATGCTCGAATTCAGCATCCGCGACGACCTCGACCACAGCGCTCCGCGCGCCATGTGCGTGCTGCGTCCGCTGAAAGTCGTGATCACCAACTACCCGGAAGGCCAGGTCGAGAACCTCGAACTGCCGTGCCACCCGAAAGAAGACATGGGCGTGCGCGTCCTGCCGTTCGCCCGGGAAATCTACATCGACCGTGAAGACTTCATGGAAGAGCCGCCAAAAGGCTACAAGCGCCTGGAACCGGCCGGTGAAGTGCGTCTGCGTGGCAGCTACGTGATCCGCGCCGATGAAGCGATCAAGGACGCCGACAGCAACATCGTCGAACTGCGCTGCTCGTACGATCCAGACACCCTGGGCAAAAACCCTGAAGGCCGCAAGGTCAAAGGCGTGGTGCACTGGGTGCCGGCCGCCGCCAGCGTCGAGTGCGAAGTGCGTCTGTACGACCGTCTGTTCCGTTCGGCCAACCCTGAGAAGGCCGAAGACAGCGCCAGTTTCCTGGACAACATCAACCCTGACTCGCTGCAGGTACTCACCGGTTGTCGTGCTGAACCCTCGCTGGGCAATGCACAGCCGGAAGACCGTTTCCAGTTCGAGCGCGAAGGTTACTTCGTCGCGGATATCAAGGACTCGAAACCGGGCGCACCGGTATTCAACCGTACCGTGACCCTGCGTGATTCGTGGGGCCAGTGATTCAAGGATTTAACGTGCTTACGATCTACAACACGCTCACCAAGAGCAAAGAAGTCTTCAAGCCGCTCGATGGCAACAAGGTGCGCATGTACGTGTGCGGGATGACCGTGTACGACTACTGCCACCTGGGCCACGGCCGCAGCATGGTCGCGTTCGACCTGGTGACGCGCTGGTTGCGCTTCAGCGGTTACGACCTGACCTACGTGCGCAACATCACCGACATCGACGACAAGATCATCAACCGGGCCAACGAGAACGGCGAGTCGTTCGAAGCGTTGACCGAGCGCATGATTGCGGCGATGCACGAAGATGAAGCGCGCCTGAACATCAAGAAGCCGGACATGGAGCCGCGTGCCACCGGCCATATTCCCGGCATGCACGCGATGATCCAGACCCTGATCGACAAGGGTTACGCCTACGCACCGGGCAACGGCGACGTGTACTACCGCGTCGCCAAGTTCATGGGCTACGGCAAGCTGTCGCGCAAGAAGATCGAAGACCTGCGCATCGGCGCGCGCATCGAAGTCGACGAGTCCAAACAGGACCCGCTGGACTTCGTGCTGTGGAAAGCCGCCAAGCCGGGTGAGCCGAGTTGGGAATCGCCGTGGGGCGCCGGGCGTCCGGGCTGGCACATTGAGTGCTCGGTAATGTCCACCTGCTGCCTGGGCGAGACGTTCGACATTCATGGCGGCGGCAGCGACCTTGAGTTCCCGCACCACGAAAACGAAATCGCCCAGAGCGAAGCGGCCACCGGCAAGACCTACGCCAACGCGTGGATGCATTGCGGCATGATTCGCATCAATGGCGAGAAGATGTCCAAGTCTTTGAACAACTTCTTCACCATTCGCGACGTGCTCGACAAGTACCACCCGGAAGTCGTGCGTTATCTGCTGGTATCGAGCCACTACCGCAGCGCGATCAACTACTCGGAAGACAACCTCAAGGACGCCAAGGGCGCCCTGGAGCGTTTCTACCACGCGTTGAAAGGCCTGCCGAACGTGGCGCCTGCAGGTGGCGAAGCGTTCGTCGAGCGTTTCACTACCGTGATGAACGACGACTTCGGCACACCGGAAGCCTGTGCGGTGTTGTTCGAGATGGTCCGTGAGATCAACCGACTGCGTGAGAGCGATCTCAACGCAGCGGCCGGTCTGGCAGCCCGTTTGAAAGAACTGGCCAGTGTGCTGGGTGTGTTGCAGCTTGAAGCCGATGATTTCCTGCAAGCCGGTGCCGAAGGGCGCGTGGATGCAGCCGAAGTCGAAGCGCTGATCGCTGCGCGCCTGGCGGCACGTGCCGGCAAGAACTGGGCCGAATCCGACCGCATCCGCGACCAGCTCACCGCCATGGGCGTGGTGCTGGAAGACGGCAAGGGCGGCACGACCTGGCGTCTGGCTGACTGATTGCTTGATCCGTTACAAAACAAAACCTGCCTTGTGCGGGTTTTTGTTTTTTTTGATCAAAAGATCGCAGCCTTCGGCAGCTCCTACATTGGAATGCGTTCCTGTAGGAGCTGCCGAAGGCTGCGATCTTTTGATCTGGCCTTAACCCTCCGACTGACGCAATCGCTTGTACAGGGTATTGCGACTAACCCCCAACCGCCGCGCCAGATACGAAATATTCCCCCCCGCCGCCTGCAACTGCCGATTCAAATCCTCGACATCATTCAGATCCACGGCCAACGGCTCCTGCGTGTCCACCGGCTCCATCTCCAGATCAACAAAGAAATCATCCGGCAAATGCTCCGGCCGGACAGGCTGCTCTTCGGCCATGGCCAGCGCCACCTGCATCACGCTGCTGACCTGACGCAAATTCCCCGGCCACGGGTGGCGGCTGAACAGTTCCAGCACCTCGCGGCTCAGCCCGGCCCATTGGCTCGGTTCACGGTGCTGTTCCCACAAGCGCTTGAACAGCGCCTCTTTATCACTGCGTTCCCTCAAGGGCGGCAGTTCCAGGGTCAAGCCGCCGATGCGGTAATACAAATCCTCGCGGAAGCGCCCTAACTGCACCTGTTCGCGTAACGAACGGTTGGTCGCAGAAATGATCCGGATGTCCACCGGGAACAACTCACTGCTGCCCACCGGTTGCACGCAACGCTCCTGCAACACCCGCAGCAATCGCGCCTGGGTCGGCAGCGGCATGTCGCCTATTTCGTCGAGGAACAGCGTGCCTTTGTCAGCCTTGCGGATCAGGCCGATGCTGCCTTTCTGATTAGCCCCAGTAAACGCACCTTTCTCGTAGCCGAATAACTCCGATTCGACCAGTTCGGCGGGGATCGCCGCACAGTTCACCGCAATAAACGCCTGTTTGTTGCGAGAACTGGCCTGATGCAGGGCTTTGACGAAAACTTCCTTGCCGACACCGGTCTCGCCGTGGATCAGCAAAGGAATGTCTTTTTCCAGCAATCGCTCGGCCTGGCGCACGGCTTTTTCCACGCGGCTGTCGCCGAAGTGCAGGGTATTGAGGCTGATGGCGGCCGGTGCAGGGTTTGCCACCGCGGGTTCGGTGAAGACTCTTGGTTGAATCGGCACCTGTTTGGGTCGTTTCAACAGACACTGGAAGCGGTTGCGTCCGGAGGCTTGAAGCGAGAAGGGCAGCCCTTCGGGTTGATTGAGCAGTTCCAGCAGCGACACCTTGAACAGGCTTTCGACACTGACCCGCGACAGGCGGATGCCCAGCAAATTATCGGCGCGGCGGTTGGCGGACAGCACTTGCCCGCTCTCATCGAAAATCAGCAGCCCGGCCCATTGGCTGTCGAGGTTGTTCAGGCCGGTGTTGAACGTCAGCTGGAAATGCTGGCCGTGGAACAGGTTGAGGATCAGCCGGTTTTCCACGGTCTGGCTCATCATCTTGACCATGCCCAGGGTGTGCGACGGCGGCAGATAGCTGTCGCTGGACACATCCAGCACCGCGATCACTTTGCGTTCGGCATCGAAGATCGGCGCGGCGGAACCGGTCATGAAACGGTTGGCCTTGAGGAAGTGTTCGTCGTGTTCGATGTGCACTGCCTGCTCGCAGACCAGCGCCGTGCCGATGGCGTTGGTGCCGCTGCAACGCTCCATCCAGCTAGCGCCGGCGCTGAAGCCACGGGTCAGGCTCGGTTCGATAAACCGCTGAGTGCCCCAGGACGTCAGCACCTGGCCCTGGTTATCGGCAAGCATGATCAGGCAGTTGGAGTTGCTGAGAATGTTCTCGTAGTACGGCAGCACTTCCTGATGGGTGGTTTGCACCAGTGAGTGCTGGCTCTCAAGCAATTGCTTGATGCCCTGCGCCGGAAGTTGATCGAAGGCTGGGGTGCTCTGGTGGTCAAGGCCAAACGCGCGGCAGCGCGACCAGGAGTCCTGGATGATGGTGTCGTGGGACAGCGGCGAGGCGGGTACGGCCATGGCAGTCAGTCTCTGAACAAGCTTTTATTGTTTTTATGGAACAGCGCCGCCCCTGTAGGAGCTGCCGCAGGCTGCGATCTTTTGACTTTGATTTTAAAAGCAAGATCAAAAGATCGCAGCCTGCGGCAGCTCCTACAGGGGCCGTGAACAGTCCATAGAGTGTTGTTCACTATTGTTCACTGTCAATGGGTGAACTGTTCAATTGTTCATTTGCGATTGTTCATTTGTGTTCAGCAACGAACCTCGGATTAACGCTTTTTCCGGGGTTTTCTACGTAAATCAACCAGTTGAAATTTCTGGCACGAAAGTCGCTCTAGTGCTCCGGTCGCTTGACTCCAAAAATAAAAAAGGCCGAGCCATGTCATTAACCCTGGAGCATGTCAGCCGCACCGTCGAGGGCCAGACCTGGATCGATGATGCGTGTCTCAGTTTCGAACCCGGATCCTTCAACGTTTTGCTCGGGCGTACGCTGTCCGGCAAAACCAGTCTCATGCGTCTGATGGCCGGGCTGGACAAGCCGGACAGCGGCCGCATCCTGATGAATGGCGTCGATGTCACGCAACGGCCGGTGCGCCTGCGCAATGTGTCGATGGTCTATCAGCAGTTCATCAATTACCCGACCATGACCGTCTTCGAGAACATCGCCTCGCCGCTGCGCCAGGCCGGTGAGTCCAATGAGCTGATCCAGAGCAAAGTGCTGGAAACCGCGAAGATGCTGCGCATCGAGAAGTTTCTAAAGCGCTATCCCCTCGAACTCTCCGGTGGCCAGCAGCAGCGTACGGCCATGGCCCGGGCGCTGGTCAAGGACGCCGAACTGATCCTGTTCGATGAGCCACTGGTCAACCTCGACTACAAATTGCGCGAGGAGCTGCGTCAGGAAATGCGCGAGCTGTTCAAGGCGCGTCACACCATCGCGATCTACGCCACCACCGAGCCCAACGAAGCCCTGGCCTTGGGCGGCACCACGACCATTCTTCACGAAGGCCGGGTGATCCAGAGCGGCAAGTCGTCCGAGGTCTATCACCAGCCGCAGACCGTGCTGGCGGCGGAATTGTTTTCCGAGCCGCCGATCAACCTGATGCCCGGACGCATTGCCGGCAACGAAGTGAGTTTCGCAAACTTCGTGCACTTTCCGCTGAACGTCGATTTGCGTCCGGTGGGCGAGGGCGAGTTCCGCTTCGGCGTGCGTCCCAGCCACATCTCGCTGGTGCCGAGCAACGACGATGATCTCGAACTGGCGGTGACCGTCGAAGTCGCCGAAATCAGCGGCTCGGAAACCTTCCTGCATGTGCGCAACGAGCATTTTCTGCTGGTGCTGCACTTGCCCGGTGTTCACGAATACGACGTCGATGCGCCGATCCGCATCTACATCCCGACCCATAAACTGTTTGTGTTCGATGCGCAGGGGCGGCTGGTCCAGGCGCCGGGCCGGCGTGTCGCGAGGGTTGCCTGATGGCCGAAATCCGTTTGCAGAACCTCGCCCACAGCTACACCAAAACCCCGACCGGACCGGAAGATTACGCGATCCGCGAGATGGACCATATCTGGGAGCAGGGCGGTGCGTTTGCCTTGCTCGGCCCGTCGGGCTGCGGCAAGTCGACGTTGCTCAACATCATCTCCGGGTTGCTCAGCCCTTCACAGGGGCACGTGTTGTTCGACGGCAAAGCGGTCAATGACCTGACCCCGGAAAAGCGCAACATTGCCCAGGTGTTCCAGTTTCCGGTGGTCTACGACACCATGACGGTGTTCGACAACCTGGCGTTCCCCTTGCGCAACCAGGGCATGGCCGAGGCGAAAATTCACACCAAGGTGCAGGAAATCGCCGAGGTCCTCGACCTGCAAAACCTGCTCAGCAAAAAAGCCCGCAACCTCACCGCCGACGAAAAACAGAAAGTCTCCATGGGCCGTGGGCTGGTACGCGATGACGTGTCGGCGATCCTCTTCGATGAACCGTTGACGGTGATCGACCCGCACCTGAAGTGGAAGCTGCGGCGCAAGCTCAAGCAGATTCACGAGCAGTTCAACATCACCATGGTCTACGTCACCCACGATCAGCTGGAGGCGTCGACCTTCGCCGACAAGATTGCGGTGATGTACGGCGGTCAGATCGTACAGTTCGGCACACCCCGGGAGTTGTTCGAGCGGCCGAGCCACACCTTTGTCGGCTATTTCATTGGCAGCCCCGGCATGAACCTGATCGAGGTGCAGCCGCAACCAGGCGGCGTGGGTTTCGCTTCGACGCATTTGCCGCTGTCCGAGGCCATGCAGAAACGCATCGCCGAGTCCGAATGGAAAACCCTGAAAGTCGGCATTCGCCCCGAGTTCGTGCATGTCTGGGACGAGCCGTTTGATGACGCGATGCGGGCGCAGGTCGTACACGTCGAAGACCTCGGCACCTACAAGATCATGACCCTGAACCTCGATGGCGCTCCGCTCAAAGTACGCCTGGCGGAAGACAAACCGGTGCCCGAAGGCACGGCCTACATCAGTTTTCCGGCGCAGTGGCTGATGGTCTACGCCGACGAATTCCTGCTGGAAGCCCAAGCCAACCATGAGGTGCAGCCATGAACAAGGTGCAGAACAACAAGGCGTGGTGGCTGGTGTTGCCGGTGTTCCTGCTGGTGGCGTTCAGTGCGGTGATCCCGATGATGACTGTGGTCAACTATTCGGTGCAGGACATCTTCGACCAGTCCAGCCGCTATTTCGTCGGTGCCGACTGGTACAAGCAAGTGCTGCTGGATCCGCGCCTGCACGACTCGCTGTTGCGTCAGTTCATTTATTCAGCCTGCGTGCTGTTGATCGAAATTCCCCTGGGGATTGCGATTGCGCTGACCATGCCGACCAAGGGCCGATGGTCGTCGGTGGTGTTGATCATCCTGGCGATTCCGCTGCTGATCCCGTGGAACGTGGTCGGCACCATCTGGCAGATCTTCGGCCGGGCCGACATCGGCCTGCTCGGTTCGACCCTCAACGCCATGGGCATCAGCTACAACTATGCAGCGAACACCATGGACGCCTGGGTCACCGTGCTGGTGATGGACGTCTGGCACTGGACTTCACTGGTAGCGCTGCTGTGCTTCTCCGGGTTGCGGGCGATTCCGGACGTGTATTACCAGGCCGCGCGGATTGACCGGGCCTCGGCCTGGGCGGTGTTCCGGCACATCCAGTTGCCCAAGCTCAAGAGCGTGCTGTTGATCGCGGTGATGCTGCGCTTCATGGACAGTTTCATGATCTACACCGAGCCGTTCGTGCTCACCGGTGGCGGGCCGGGCAACGCCACGACCTTCCTCAGCCAGACCCTGACGCAGATGGCGATCGGGCAATTCGACCTGGGGCCGGCGGCAGCGTTCTCGCTGGTGTACTTCCTGATCATCCTGTTGGTGTCCTGGCTGTTCTACACCGCCATGACTCACTCTGACGCCAACCGCTGAGGCCCGCCATGAGCAAGAGAAAGCTGATTCCACTGCTGATCTACATCCTGTTCCTGCTGGTGCCGATCTACTGGCTGCTGAACATGTCCTTCAAGAGCAACACCGAAATCCTCGGCGGCCTGACGCTGTTTCCCCAGGATTTCACCTTCCACAACTACAAGGTGATCTTCACCGATCCGGCCTGGTACACCGGTTACCTCAACTCGCTGTACTACGTGAGCCTGAACACGGTTATTTCCCTCAGTGTGGCGTTGCCGGCGGCGTATGCGTTTTCGCGCTACCGCTTCCTCGGTGACAAGCACCTGTTCTTCTGGTTGCTGACCAACCGCATGGCGCCACCGGCCGTGTTCCTGCTGCCGTTCTTCCAGTTGTATTCGTCGATCGGCTTGTTCGACACGCACATCGCCGTCGCGCTGGCTCACTGTTTGTTCAACGTGCCGTTGGCGGTGTGGATTCTGGAAGGTTTCATGTCCGGCGTGCCGAAAGAAATCGACGAGACCGCCTACATCGACGGCTACAGTTTCCCCAAGTTCTTCGTGAAGATTTTTATCCCGCTGATTGGCTCCGGCATCGGTGTCACGGCGTTTTTCTGTTTCATGTTTTCCTGGGTCGAACTGCTCCTGGCGCGAACGTTGACGTCGGTGAATGCCAAACCCATTGCAGCGGTCATGACGCGCACGGTTTCGGCGTCCGGTATCGACTGGGGTGTGTTGGCGGCGGCGGGGGTGTTGACCATCCTGCCGGGCATGCTGGTGATCTGGTTTGTTCGTAACCACGTGGCCAAGGGCTTTGCCTTGGGTCGGGTCTGAGGAACTGATGATGGAATGGATGAGCTGGACCGTCCCGACGGCGGCATTCTTTGGTGTGATCGGTTTGATCCTGGTCGGTATGACGACTTGGGAGTTGCGCTCGCCGAGTGTTCTCAGGCGTGGTTTTTTGCCGATTGCCACCACCCGTGGCGATCGGTTGTTTATCGGTCTTCTCGGCAGCGCCTACCTGCATTTGCTGGTAATTGGCGTGACCGACTGGAGCATCTGGGTAGCGTTCGCGTTGTCCCTGGTGTGGCTGTTGGCTGTGATGCGTTGGGGCTAGTCGAATCGCTCGGCAATGTTGCTCCGAAACTTAAACAGGAGGTCTCTATGTTCGACAAAAACAATAAGCTGCGACATAGCATTTCATTGGCAGCCATGCTGGCACTCAGCGGTTTGAGCGCTTCGGCCTGGGCCGATGCCTACGAAGACGCCGCAAAGAAATGGATCGGCGCTGAATTCAAACCGTCGACCCTGTCGGCCGATCAACAACTCGAAGAACTGAAGTGGTTCATCAAGGCCGCCGAGCCGTTTCGCGGGATGAGCATCAAGGTTGTCTCGGAAACCATCGCCACCCACGAGTATGAATCCAAGGTGCTGGCCAAGGCCTTCAGTGAGATCACCGGGATCAAGCTGACCCACGACCTGCTGCAGGAAGGCGACGTGGTGGAAAAACTGCAGACCCAGATGCAGTCGGACAAAAACATCTATGACGGCTGGGTCAACGACTCGGATCTGATCGGTACGCACTTTCGCTACGGCAAGACCGAATCGATCACCGACCTGATGGCCAACGAAGGTAAAAACTTCACTTCGCCGACCCTCGACATCAAGGACTTCATCGGCATTTCTTTCACCACCGCACCGGACGGCAAGATCTATCAATTGCCTGACCAGCAGTTCGCCAACCTGTACTGGTTCCGCGCCGACTGGTTCGAGCGCGCGGACCTGAAAGCCAAGTTCAAGGAAAAGTACGGCTACGAGTTGGGCGTACCGGTGAACTGGTCGGCTTATGAGGACATCGCCAAGTTCTTCACCGAAGACGTCAAGGAAATCGACGGCAAGCGCGTTTACGGGCACATGGACTACGGCAAGAAAGACCCGTCGCTGGGCTGGCGTTTCACCGATGCCTGGTTCTCCATGGCCGGTGGCGGCGACAAAGGCTTGCCGAACGGCTTGCCGGTGGACGAGTGGGGTATTCGCGTCGAGGATTGCCACCCGGTAGGTTCCAGCGTGACCCGTGGCGGCGACACCAACGGCCCGGCGGCCGTGTTCGCCACGACCAAGTACGTGGACTGGATGAAGAAATACGCGCCACCGGAAGCGGCGGGCATGACCTTCTCCGAATCGGGTCCAGTGCCGTCCCAGGGCAACATCGCCCAGCAGATCTTCTGGTACACCGCATTCACCGCCGACATGACCAAACCGGGCCTGGCAGTGATGAACGCCGATGGCACGCCGAAATGGCGCATGGCGCCGTCGCCGCGCGGACCGTATTGGGAAGAGGGGATGAAACTGGGTTATCAGGACGTGGGTTCGTGGACGTTCATGAAGTCGACGCCTGAGAAACAGAAACTGGCTGCGTGGCTGTACGCGCAGTTTGTGACCTCGAAAACCGTGTCGCTGAAGAAGACCATCGTTGGCCTGACGCCGATTCGCGAATCGGACATCAACTCGCAAGCGATGACCGACCTGGCACCAAAACTCGGTGGCCTGGTGGAGTTCTACCGCAGCCCGGCCCGCGTGCAATGGACCCCGACCGGGACCAACGTGCCGGACTACCCGCGCCTCGCGCAGTTGTGGTGGAGCCACATTGCTGAAGCTGCCAGCGGCGAGAAAACCCCGCAACAGGCACTCGACGGCCTGGCCAAGGATCAGGACGCCATCATGTCCCGCCTCGAACGCTCGAAAGCCCAAGCCACCTGCGCCCCGAAAATGAACCCTGAGCGCGATGCGCAATACTGGTTCGATCAACCGGGCGCACCGAAGCCGAAACTGGAAAACGAAAAGCCTAAGGGTGAAACCGTAAGTTATGCCGAACTGCTGAAATCGTGGGAGGCGGCGCGTAAGTAAGCTGGTTGGAGTGTGAAAGGCGAACGGCACCGAAAGGTGCCGTTTTCTTTTGTGCCTTTTCTACCGCAATCGCTAGCAGGCTAGCTCCCACATGTGATTGGCGGTATTCACGATGTGTGTGTCCACAGAAGATCCCCTGTGGGAGCGAGCCTGCTCGCGATGAGGCCAGCCCTGACAACTGATTGCTGGTGACCGAACACAAATCCCTCAAACGCAAAAACGGCACCCGAAGGTGCCGTTTCTGTTTACTGCCGAATGTCGCTTAAGCGATCAACCCGCCAGGCCCGATTGCTGAACCAGGTTCAGCAGCGGTTGTGGGTAGACGCCGAGGAAGAACGCGACCAGGGCGATGGCCAGCAGCATCACGCCGCCTGCTTTCTGTTCCCAGTGCAGTTGCGCATCGTGGCGACGCAGGTTCGGTTCGATCAGGTACAGGGTGACCATGACGCGCAGGTAGTAGAACACGCCGATGGCGCTGCCCAGTACCAGCGAGCCGACCAGCCACCATTGGTGCGATTCGACACCGGTGGCGATGATGTAGAACTTGCCGATGAAGCCTGCGGTCAGCGGGATACCGGCCAGGGACAGCATCATCACGGTCAGTACGGCGGTCAGGTACGGACGGCGCCAGAACAGGCCGCGGTATTCGTACAAAGCATCCGCGTCACGGCCGTTGTACGGCGAGGACATCAGGGTGATTACGCCGAAAGCGCCGAGGCTGGTGATCACATAGGTGACCAAGTACACGCCGATGGCTTCCACGGCCAGACCCTTGCTCGCCACCAGGGCGATCAGCAGGTAACCGAAGTGGGCGATGGACGAGTAACCCAGCAGACGCTTGAGGTTGCTCTGGGTCAGTGCCAGCAGGTTGCCGAACAGAATCGACGCGATGGCGATGATGGTCAGCACGTCGCTCAGCACGCCGCTGCTGGCCGCTGGCGAGATCTGGAACAGACGCACCATCACCGCGAACACGGCAACCTTGGAAGCGGTCGCGAGGAACGCTGCCACCGGTGCCGGAGCACCTTCGTAAACGTCCGGCGTCCAGAGGTGGAACGGTACCAGCGACAGCTTGAATGCCAGACCGATCAACATCATGCCCAGGCCCAGTTGAGCCAGGGAGCTTGGCAGGCCAGTAGCCGCCAGCGCCTGACCGATGCCGACGAAGCTCAGGGAACCCGAGTCCGCGTACAGCAGCGCCATGCCGAACAACAGGAACGCCGAGCCGGCTGCCGACAGCACCATGTACTTGATGCCGGCTTCCAGCGAACGCTTGTTGAAGAAGGCGTAGGCGACCAGACCGTAGACCGGCACCGACAGCAGTTCCAGACCGATGAACAATCCGGCCAGGTGCTGCGCGCTGACCAGAACCAGGCCACCGGCGGCGGCCATCAGGATCAGCAGGTACAGTTCTTCACGGTTGCCCGGGTAACCCGAACCGCCATCGCCGAGGTAGGCGTGGGCGAGGGTGACACAGGCGAGGGTGGCGACCAGGATCAGCGCCATGTACAGGCAGGCAAAGGTGTCGATTTGCAGCAATGGCGTCACGGCCAGGGGCGCGACTTTCAAGGCTGGCAGGATCGACAGCAAAGCCAGGTTCAGACCCGCGACCGAAATCAGGAAGGTCTGCGAGTGGTTGCGGCGCCAGGCGATTGCCAGCATCACCACGATAATGGTGAGGCTGGTAATCAACAGCGGCGCTAGCGCAATAAAGTGTTGAGTCGTGAATTCCATAGCGCTCTTACCGGGCCGAAGCGAGTTGAGTGAAGGCGGTGCCGAGCCACTGCTGCACGCCATGCATCGTCGCGGCAGAGGTATCGAGGAACGGTTGTGGGTACACGCCGATGTAGATCAGCAGTGCAGCCAGACCGACCACCATGATCAGTTCGCGACCGTCCATGCCATGCAGTACCGCGTCCGATTTGGCCGGGCCGAAGTACGCGCGGTGGATCATGATCAGCGAGTAGACCGAACCGAACACCAGGCCGGACGTCGCGATGATGGTGACCAACGGCGCAGCAGGGAAGGTGCCGATCAGGATCAGGAACTCACCGACGAAGTTACCGGTACCCGGCAAGCCCAGCGACGCGGCTGCGAAGAACAGGCTGAGGGCCGGCAGGTAAGCGATCTTCGACCACAAGCCACCCATTTCACGCATGTCGCGGGTGTGGGTGCGTTCGTACAGTTGGCCACTCAGGATAAAGAGTGCCGCGGCCGACAGACCGTGCGCCAGCATCTGCATCACAGCGCCTTGCAGCGCCAGTTGGCTGCCGGAGTAGATGCCGATCAGTACGAAGCCCATGTGGGAAACGGACGAGAAGGCAATCAGACGCTTGATGTCGGTTTGTGCGAACGCCAGGAACGCACCGTAGAAGATCCCGATCAGACCCAGGGTCATGGCGATCGGCGCGAACTCGGCCGAAGCGTTCGGGAACAGCGGCAGGGCGAAACGCAGCAGGCCGTAGGCCGCAGTCTTCAGCAAGATACCGGCGAGGTCGACGGAACCGGCGGTCGGCGCCTGGGCGTGAGCGTCAGGCAGCCAGGAGTGGAACGGTACGACCGGCAGCTTGACCGCGAAGGCGATGAAGAAGCCGAGCATCAGGATGTACTCGGTGGTCATCGACATCTTGGTCTTCAACAGGTCGGCGTAGTTGAAGGTAATCACGCCGGTTTCGTTGAAGTTGACCAGTACCAGGCCCAGGATCGCCACCAGCATGATCAGGCCGGAAGCCTGAGTGAAGATGAAGAACTTGGTCGCCGCGTAGATCCGGGTTTTCTTGCCGTCCGAAGAACTGTGACCCCAGAGCGCGATGAGGAAGTACATCGGCACCAGCATCATTTCCCAGAAGAAGAAGAACATGAACAGGTCGAGGGCGAGGAACACGCCGACGACACCGCCCAGGATCCACATCAGGTTCAGGTGGAAGAAGCCAACGTGACGTTGAATCTCTTTCCACGAGCAGAGTACCGAGAGGACACCCAGCAAACCGGTCAGCAGGATCATCAGCAGCGACAGGCCGTCGAGGGCCAGGTGCACGCTGATGCCGAAGCGCTGGATCCAGATGTGCTTGAACTCAATCACCCAGGTCGGATCGGCGCCAGGCGCCGGAGCAAATGAATAGTCGCCGTGGGCCCACAGCCAGAGGCCGAGCGCGAGTTCCAGGGACATGGTCAACAGCGCAATCCAGCGCGGGAGGGTAGAGCCGAAGCGCTCACCCATCCAGCACAGAAGGCCGCCGATGAAGGGAATCAGGATTAGCCAAGGCAGAATCATGACGGGCTCGTTTCCTTTCGCAAATTCGCAAGGTTCATATCAGACCGCTACCAGCACGACGGCGCCAATTACCAGCACGGCACCCGCAGCCATCGAGGCGGCATACCAACGCAGTTGACCGGTCTCGGTACGGCTCAGGGCGGTGTGACCGCCTTTGGCCATACGCGGGATCAGACCGATGGTCTGGTCGAGCGGGTCTTTGCGCAGGATGTGGCTGATCGCCAGGTACGGCTTGACGAACAGTTTGTCGTAGATCCAGTCGAAGCCCCAGGCAGCGAACCACCAGGCCGAGAGGAAACGGCCGATGCCGCTGTTGGCGATGGCGGTGACGAAGCGACGCTTGCCGAGGAACAACAGCGCGGCCAGCAGGATACCGGCCAGGGCGATGGCGCCCGAGGCGATTTCCAGGCTGTGCTTGGCTTCGCCGCCGGCATGGCCGACGCTCTGCGGCAGCACGCCGTGCAGCGGTGGAACGATCATCGCGCCGATGAAAGTCGACAGTACGATCAGCACCGACAGTGGCAGCCAGTGGGCAATGCCGTGGCCGGCGTGGGCTTCGGTCTTCGCTTCACCGTGGAACGCGATGAAGATCAGGCGGAAGGTGTACAGCGAGGTCATGAACGCGCCGACCAGACCTGCGTAAAGCAGACCGTTGTTGCCGCTGGCGAACGCTTCCCAGAGAATTTCGTCCTTGGAGTAGAAGCCCGCGGTGACCAGAGGCAGGGCCGCCAGGGCCGCGCCGCCGACGATGAAGCTGGCGTAGGCCAGTGGCAGCTTTTTCCACAGACCGCCCATCTTGAAGATGTTCTGCTCGTGGTGGCAGGCAACGATCACCGCACCGGAAGCAAGGAACAGCAGGGCCTTGAAGAAGGCGTGGGTCATCAGGTGGAAGATCGCGCCGTCCCAGGCACCCACGCCCAGGGCCAGGAACATGTAGCCGATCTGGCTCATGGTCGAGTAGGCGAGGATACGCTTGATGTCGGTTTGAACCAGGGCTGCGAAACCAGCCAGTACCAGCGTCACACCGCCAACGATGCCCACCAGGTGCAGGATTTCCGGCGCCAGGGTGAACAGACCGTGGGTACGGGCGATCAGGTAAACGCCTGCGGTCACCATGGTTGCAGCGTGGATCAGTGCCGAAACCGGAGTAGGACCGGCCATCGCATCCGCCAGCCAGGTTTGCAGCGGCAGTTGCGCGGATTTACCGACAGCGCCGCCCAGCAGCATCAGGGTGGCCATGACCATCCAGAAGTCGCCAGCCTGGAATTTCTGCGGTGCCAGCACCAGCAGTTCCTGAACGTTCAGCGTGCCCAGTTGGGCAAACAGAATGAACAGGCCGATGGCCATGAACACGTCACCGATACGGGTCACGATGAACGCTTTGAGTGCCGCGTTACCGTTGTTGCGGTTGCTGTAGTAGAAACCGATCAACAGGTACGAGCACAGGCCCACGCCTTCCCAACCGAAGTACAGGAACAACAGGTTATCGCCCAGCACCAGGAACAGCATGCTGGCGATAAACAGGTTGGTGTAGGCGAAGAAGCGCGAGTAACCGGCCTCACCGCGCATGTACCAGGACGCGAACAGGTGGATCAGGAAGCCGACGCCAACGACCACGCCGAGCATGGTCACGGACAGGCCGTCCAGATACAGCGCGAAGTTCGGGGTGAAGCCTTCCACCGCCATCCACTGCCACAACACCTGAGTGTAGTGACCGCCTTCTGGTGGGGCGACGTTGAATTGCCAGATCACGTAAGCGGTAACGATCGCCGACAGACCGATGGAACCCACGCCGATCAGTGCGGCCAGGTTTTCCGAGATGCGTCCACGGGAGAACGACAGCAGCAGGAAACCAATGAGAGGGAATACGAAAGTCAGAAAGAGTAGGTTCATCCGCGCATCTCACTGGCAGCGTCGATATCGAGCGTGTGGAAGCGGCGATACAGTTGCAGCAGGATCGCCAGGCCAATACTGGCCTCGGCGGCTGCCAGGCTGATCACCAGGATGAACATGATCTGTCCATCCGGCTGCGCCCAACGGCTACCGGCAACGATGAAGGCCAGTGCAGAGGCGTTCATCATCACTTCAAGACTCATCAACACGAAGAGGATGTTGCGGCGGACCATCAGGCCGACCAGACCGAGGCAGAACAGGATGCCGGCGACCGCCAGACCATGCTCCATAGGGATAGCAGGCATCGTCATTGCTCCTTGGCTTCGTTGCGGCCCAAGTGGAACGCCGTGACGGCTGCGGCGAGCAGCAGCATCGAGGCGAGTTCGACCACCAGCAGGTAAGGACCGAACAGGCTGATGCCCACGGCCTTGGCGTCTACGGTGGTGTGGCCGATGGCTTCACCGCTCTGGTGGGCGAACAGCACGTACAGCAGTTCAGCCAGCAGCAGGGCGCCGAGAATGACCGGGCCGAGCCAGATACCGGGCTTGAGCCAGACGCGCTCTTGCTGAACCGAGGCCGGGCCCAGGTTCAGCATCATCACCACGAACACGAACAGCACCATGATGGCGCCAGCGTAGGCGATCACTTCCAGGACACCGGCAAACGGTGCGCCGAGGGCGAAGAACGTCATGGCCACGGCGATCAGCGAAATGATCAGGTAGAGCAGGGCGTGCACAGGGTTGGTGTTGGTGATCACGCGAAGCGTGGACACCACAGCGATACCCGATGCGAAATAGAAAGCGAATTCCATCTTTCTTCCTTAAGGCAGCAAGCTCTTCACGTTGATCGGTTCGGCTTCGTTCTGCGCGGAGCCTTTCGGCTTACCGGCAATCGCCATACCTGCAACACGATAGAAGTTGTAATCAGGGTTTTTGCCGGGGCCGGAGATCAGCAGATCTTCTTTCTCGTACACCAGGTCCTGACGTTTGAACTCGGCCATTTCGAAATCCGGTGTCAGCTGGATCGCGGTGGTCGGGCAGGCTTCCTCGCAGAGGCCGCAGAAAATGCAGCGCGAGAAGTTGATGCGGAAGAAGTCCGGGTACCAGCGACCGTCTTCGGTTTCAGCTTTCTGCAGCGAGATGCAACCAACCGGGCACGCCACGGCGCACAGGTTGCACGCTACACAACGCTCTTCGCCGTCGGGGTCGCGGGTCAGGACGATACGCCCACGGTAGCGCGGCGGCAGGTAGACCGGTTCTTCCGGGTACTGCAGCGTGTCGCGCTTGCGGAAGGCGTGGCCGAAAATCATCACCAGGCTGCGAAGCTGGGTGTAGAGGCCATGCACGATGTCAAATATGTACTTCATGATTCTCTATCCTCACTGAGCCGCGACGGCGGGCGTGTTGAGCAACACGATCGCAGCGGTCACCAGCATGTTGACGAGGGTCAGCGGCAAGCAGAACTTCCAGCTGAAATCCATCACCTGGTCATACCGTGGGCGCGGAATCGAAGCGCGCAGCAGGATGAACAGCATGATGAAGAACGCGGTTTTCAATGCGAACCAGATGAACGGGATCTGCGGCAGGATGCCGAACGGACCGTGCCAGCCACCGAAGAACAAGGTCACCAGCAGCGCCGAGATCAGCACGATGCCGATGTACTCGCCGACGAAGAACATGCCCCATTTCATGCCGGCGTATTCAATGTGGTAACCGTCGGCCAGTTCCTGTTCCGCTTCCGGCTGGTCGAACGGGTGACGGTGAGTCACGGCCACGCCAGCAATGAAGAAGGTCAGGAAACCGAAGATCTGCGGAATGATGAACCACAGGTTCTGCGCTTGGTATTCAACGATGTCGCGCATGTTGAACGAGCCGACCTGGATCACGATGCCCATCAACGACAGGCCCATGAACACTTCGTACGACACGGTCTGCGCCGAGGCCCGCAAGCTGCCCAGCAGGGCGAACTTGTTGTTACTCGACCAACCGGCGAACAGCACCGCGTAGACCGACAGGCCCGCCATGGCGAAGAAGAACAGGATGCCGATGTTGATGTCCGCCACGCCCCAGGTCGGGGTGATCGGGATGATCGCGAAGGCAATCAGCAAGGCGCTCATGGCGACTACCGGTGCCAGAGTGAAGATCATCTTGTCGGCGAATGGAGGCGTCCAGTCTTCCTTGAAGAACATCTTGATCATGTCGGCCGCGATCTGGAACGCGCCGAACGGGCCGACGCGGTTCGGACCGTAACGGTCCTGCCAGAGGGCGAGCAAACGACGCTCGACCCAGCTCAGCAGTGCGCCGCAAACCACCACGGCGAGCAGAATCACAACGGCCTTGAGGACCGCGATGATCACGTCGATCACTTCAGGAGTGAACAAGGTCATTGAGCTGCCTCCTGCAGACCGTCAACGGATTTGCCAAAGATCGCTGGCGGAATGCCGGCGATACCCGCAGGCAGTGCAACCAGACCAGCGCCCAACTCTTCGTTGATGCGCAGCGGCAGACGCAGGGTCTGGCCAGCCACGTTCAGGCTGAGCATGGCGCCGTCGTTGACACCGAGGCGATCGGCTTCGGACTTGGCCAGGGCCACATAAGCCGCCGGAATGCGTTCCTGAACCGGAGCGGCTTTCGAAGAGTTCTCTTCGCTGCCGAACAGGTGGAAGAACGGCACGGCCTGCCAGGTACCCGGAGCAGGGTTGAACGCACGCGGAGCGCTGGCGAACCAGTTCAGCGAGTCACCGGTGCTTTCGATCAGGCGGGTGCCCGGGTCGCCAGCACGGATGTGACCACCGACTTCGTCCTGGAACTTGTTCCAGGCTTGCGGCGAGTTCCAGCCCGGAGACCAGGCGAATGGCACTTGCTGACGCGGTTCGGCCGAACCGGAGTAACCTTCCATCGAGAAGGCGAACGCGGTGTCCTTGTCCTGCGGGGTACGCGGTTCATGGACGCTGATGTCAGCGCGCATGGCGGTACGACCGGAGTAACGCAGCGGTTCACGGGCCAGTTTCATGCCCTTGATGCGGAACGCGGCGGACGGAGCGGCATCGACGATGCGGTTCAGGATCGAAGTGCTGGAAGCGACAGCGGCGGTGACGTGGTCCAGTTGGGTCCAGTCAATCGGCTGGTTCAGCAGAGTGGCGCGCAGAGCATGCAGCCAGCGCCAGCCTTCGTGAACCAGGATGCTCGCGTCCATGTATTTCGGATCGAAGACCTGGAAGAAGCGCTGGGCGCGGCCTTCCTGGCTGACCAGCGTACCGTCGCCTTCAGCGAAGCTGGCGGCTGGCAGAACCAGCTGTGCGC
Source organism: Pseudomonas azerbaijanoccidentalis (assembly GCF_019145495.1). Classification (GTDB taxonomy): domain Bacteria; phylum Pseudomonadota; class Gammaproteobacteria; order Pseudomonadales; family Pseudomonadaceae; genus Aquipseudomonas; species Aquipseudomonas azerbaijanoccidentalis. Next base: position 99,228 of record NZ_JAHSTU010000009.1, read on the forward strand.
GATCGCTGGTGGCGGTCTTCTGGTGGTCGGCAACGATCAGCACCTTGGCGGCGTTCAGGGCAGCATCGACCTTGGCCTTGTCGGTACGGGTGTACAGATCGTTTTCCAGCACGACGATGGCGTCGGCTTTGCCGTCGATGACGGCTTGCAGCGCGGCGTCGACCGATTCGCCACCGAGCATGGCCAGGCCGAGGCTGTTGGCCTCAGGCACGATCAGGCTGATGGAACCGTTCTTCTCGCGCAGCTTCAGAGCCTTGGCGATGTTCGCGGCAGCTTCGATCAAGGCTTTGGAGCCCAGCGAAGTACCGGCGATGATCAGTGGACGCTTGGCCGCGAGCAGGGCGTCGGCAATGCGCTTGGCCAGTTCGAGGGCTTCTGCGTCCAGGCCTTCAACGGCTGGAGCGCTGGCGTCGAGGGCGTGAGCCACGGCGAAACCGATGCGGGCCAGGTCGTCGGGAGCGGCGTGAACGCACTCTTCGGCAACGTCGTCGAGCTTGGTTTCAGCCAGGCTGGCGATGAACAGCGGGTTCAGCGCGTGCTGACCGATGTTTTTCACGGCGGCGTCGAGCCAAGGCTGAACGCGCATCGCGTCGGCCATGTCTTCAGCCTTGCCCTTGACCGATTGGCGCAGGGCCAGGGCCATGCGGGCAGCGGTCTGGGTCAGGTCTTCACCGAGGACGAACACGGCGTCGTGGTCTTCGATGTCGCGCATGTTTGGCACTGGCAGCGGGCTGTCTTTGAGCACTTGCAGAACCAGACGGATGCGTTCCAGCTCATCGGCTTCGATGCCCGAGTAGAAGTGCTCGGCACCGACCAGTTCGCGCAACGCGTAGTTGCTTTCGAGGCTGGCACGAGGTGAACCGATACCGACGATGTTGCGACCGCGCAGCAGGTCGGCGGCTTTATCCAGCGCTTCGTCGAGGCTCAGCTTGGTGCCGTTGGCCAGCAATGGCTGACGCGGGCGGTCTTCGCGGTTGACGTAGCCATAGCCGAAACGGCCACGGTCGCACAGGAAATACTGGTTCACCGAGCCGTTGTAACGGTTTTCGATGCGACGCAGTTCGCCGTAACGTTCGCCCGGGGAGATGTTGCAACCGCTGGAGCAGCCATGGCAGATGCTCGGCGAGAATTGCATGTCCCACTTGCGGTTGTAGCGCTCGGAGTGAGTCTTGTCGGTGAACACACCGGTCGGGCAGACCTCGGTGAGGTTGCCGGAGAACTCGCTTTCGAGCACGCCGTCTTCAACGCGACCGAAATACACGTTGTCGTGGGCGCCAAATACACCGAGGTCGGTGCCGCCAGCGTAGTCTTTATAGAAGCGCACGCAGCGGTAGCAAGCGATGCAGCGGTTCATTTCGTGGGAAATGAACGGGCCCAGTTGCTGGTTCTGGTGGGTACGCTTGGTGAAGCGGTAACGGCGCTCGTTGTGGCCGGTCATTACCGTCATGTCTTGCAGGTGGCAGTGACCGCCTTCTTCACAGACCGGGCAGTCGTGAGGGTGGTTGGTCATCAACCATTCAACAACGCTGGCGCGGAAGGCCTTGGATTCTTCATCTTCGATGGAGATCCAGGTGCCGTCGGTGGCAGGCGTCATGCAGGACATCACGATACGACCACGGGTGTCGTTTTCGTCGGTGTACTGCTTGACCGCGCACTGGCGGCAAGCGCCAACGCTGCCCAGGGCAGGGTGCCAGCAGAAATAAGGGATATCGAGGCCTAGCGACAGACATGCCTGTAACAGGTTGTCTGCCCCATCGACTTCGAGCTCTTTGCCGTCTACGTGGATAGTGGCCATGGTTCAAAGTTCTTCGTTGGCCCGGTGTCAGCGGGCGTGGCTAATGGAATCTTGTTATCCGCGTGAATCAACACAGCCGTTAAAGGCGTCATCACACGAAAAGCGAAGGGCACGGACCCTTCGCCTTTTTTAAGCGTTTACGCGCCGACTACGATCGGCCTTGCCAGAGGCGGGACGGCGGCGCTGACAGGCGCGATACCGGCTTCGAACTCTGGACGGAAGTATTTGATTGCGCTGCCCAACGGTTCCACGGCGCCCGGTGCGTGAGCACAGAAAGTCTTGCCTGGGCCGAGGAAACCGACCAGACCCAGCAGGGTCTCGATGTCGCCTGGCTGGCCTTGACCGTTCTCGATGGCCATCAAGAGCTTGACGCTCCATGGCAAACCATCGCGGCATGGGGTGCAGAAACCGCAGGATTCACGGGCGAAGAACTGCTCCATGTTGCGCAGCAGCGACACCATGTTGACGCTGTCGTCCACCGCCATGGCCAGGCCGGTACCCATACGGGTGCCCACTTTGGCGATGCCGCCGGCGTACATTTGTGCGTCCAGGTGTTCCGGCAACAGGAAGCCGGTACCGGCGCCCCCAGGCTGCCAGCACTTGAGCTTGTAACCGTCGCGCATGCCGCCAGCGTAGTCTTCGAACAGCTCGCGACCGGTGACGCCGAACGGCAGTTCCCACAGGCCAGGGTTCTTGACCTTGCCGGAGAAGCCCATGAGCTTGGTGCCCATGTCTTCGCTGCCTTCGCGGGCCAACGATTTGTACCAGTCAACGCCGTCGGCAATGATTGCCGGTACGTTGCACAGGGTCTCGACGTTGTTCACGCAAGTCGGCTTGCCCCACACGCCAACGGCGGCAGGGAAGGGCGGCTTGGAGCGCGGGTTGGCGCGGCGGCCTTCGAGGGAGTTGATCAGTGCGGTTTCTTCACCGCAGATGTAACGCCCGGCGCCGGTGTGGACGAACAGCTCGAAATCGAAGCCGCTGCCCAGGATGTTCTTGCCCAGCAGGCCCGCTGCCTTGGCTTCTTCCACGGCACGGTTGAGGTGCTTGGCGGCGGTGGTGTATTCGCCGCGCAGGAAGATGTAGCCACGGTAGGTTTTCAGCGCGCGGGCACTGATCAGCATGCCTTCGATCAGCAGATGGGGCAGTTGCTCCATCAGCATGCGGTCTTTCCAGGTGTTCGGCTCCATTTCATCCGCGTTGCACAGCAGGTAGCGGATGTTGATGGATTCGTCCTTGGGCATCAGGCCCCACTTAACGCCAGTGGGGAAGCCTGCACCGCCGCGACCTTTAAGACCGGCGTCTTTCACGGTCTGAACGATGTCGTCCTGAGCCATGTCGGCGAAGGCTTTGCGCGCAGCCGCGTAACCGTTCTTGGCCTGGTACTCGTCGAGCCAGACGGCTTCGCCGTCATCACGCAGACGCCAGGTGAGCGGGTGTGTCTCGGCCGAACGCTTGATGCGGTTGGCTGGACCAAAAGAAGTCAGGGTCATACGTAGCCCTCGAGCAATTTGGCAACGCCTGCTGGCTGCACATCACCGAAAGTGTCGTCGTCGATCATCAACGCCGGCGCCTTGTCGCAGTTGCCGAGGCAGCAGACCGGCAGCAGGGTGAAACGACCATCGGTGGTGGTCTGACCCAGGCCGATGCCGAGCTTGCTCTGGATTTCGCTGACCACGGACTCGTGGCCGCCGATGTAGCAGACCATGCTGTCGCAGACGCGAATGATGTGACGGCCAACCGGCTGACGGAAGATCTGACTATAGAACGTCGCCACGCCTTCAACGTCGCTGGCCGGAATGCCGAGGATCTCGCCGATGGCGTACAGAGCGCCGTCCGGCACCCAGCCACGTTCCTTCTGGACGATCTTCAGGGCTTCGATCGACGCCGCGCGCGGGTCTTCGTAGTGATGCAGCTCGTGCTCGATGGCCGAGCGCTCGGTTTCACTCAAGGTGAAACGGTCTGTCTGGATAAGCGTGCTGTTCATGCTTAGCGGTCCACGTCGGCCATAACGAAATCGATACTACCCAGGTACGCAATCAAGTCCGCGACCATGCTGCCTTTGATCACCGAAGGGATCTGCTGCAAGTGCGGGAAGCTTGGGGTACGAATCCGGGTGCGGTAGCTCATGGTGCCGCCATCGCTCGTCAGGTAATAACTGTTGATGCCCTTGGTCGCTTCGATCATCTGGAAGGATTCGTTGGCCGGCATGACCGGGCCCCACGAAACTTGCAGGAAGTGCGTGATCAAGGTTTCGATGTGCTGCAGCGTGCGCTCTTTCGGCGGCGGCGTGGTCAGCGGGTGATCCGCTTTGTACGGGCCTTCCGGCATGTTGCGCATGCACTGCTCGATGATCTTGATGCTCTGGCGCATTTCTTCGACGCGCACGATGCAACGATCATAGGCATCACCATTGGCGGCCAGCGGCACTTCGAACTCGAAGTTCTCGTAGCCCGAGTACGGACGCGCTTTACGCAGGTCGAAATCGCAACCGGTCGAACGCAGACCGGCACCGGTGACGCCCCATTCCAGGGCCTCTTTGGTGTTGTAGGCGGCAACGCCGATGGTCCGGCCACGCAGGATGCTGTTGTCCAGTGCGGCTTTTTGGTATTCGTCCAGACGCTTGGGCATCCACTCGACGAAATCCTTGACCAGTTTTTCCCAACCGCGCGGCAAATCGTGGGCAACACCACCGATGCGGTACCAGGCCGGGTGCAGACGGAAACCGGTAATGGCTTCGATCACCGTGTACGCTTTCTGGCGGTCGGTGAAGGTGAAGAACACCGGGGTCATGGCGCCGACGTCCTGGATGTAGGTACCCAGGAACAGCAGGTGGCTGGTGATCCGGAAGAACTCGGCCATCATGATACGGATGACGTCGACCTTCTCCGGCACCTTGATGCCGGCCAGCTTCTCGACCGAGAGCACGTACGGCAGGTTGTTCATCACGCCGCCGAGGTAGTCGATACGGTCGGTGTACGGGATGAAGCTGTGCCAAGACTGACGCTCGGCCATCTTCTCGGCACCACGGTGGTGGTAGCCGATGTCCGGAACGCAATCGACGATCTCTTCACCGTCCAGCTGCAGGATGATGCGGAACGCACCGTGCGCCGAAGGGTGGTTAGGGCCGAGGTTGAGGAACATGTAGTCCTCGTTCGGGCCGGAACGTTTCATGCCCCAGTCTTCAGGCTTGAAGCGCGCGGCTTCTTCCTCAAGCTGTTGCTTGGCCAGGGTCAGGCTGAACGGATCGAATTCGGTGGCGCGCGCCGGAAAGTCCTTGCGCAGCGGGTGACCTTCCCAGGTTGGCGGCATCATGATGCGCGTCAGGTGCGGGTGGCCTTTGAAGTCGATGCCGTACATGTCCCAGACTTCACGCTCGTACCAGTTGGCGTTCGGCCAGATGCTGGTGACGGTCGGCAGGCTGAGGTCGCTCTCGGACAAGGCGACTTTGATCATGACGTCGCTGTTACGCTCGATCGACATCAAGTGGTAGAACACGGAGAAATCGGCGCCGCTCGGCAGCCCTTGACGCTTGGTGCGCAGACGCTCGTCCACGCCGTGCAGGTCATAGAGCATGACGTACGGCTTGGGCAGGTTACGCAGGAAACTCAGGACTTCGACGAGTTTGGCGCGGGCAACCCAAAGCACCGGCATGCCGGTGCGGGTAGGCTGGGCGGTGAACGCCTCCGGGCCAAAACGGTTGTTCAGTTCGACGACCACATCCTGGTCGTCTGCCTTGTAAGGCGGGATGTACAGAGCACTGCCTGTAGTCATGGTTATTTATCGCTTTCGGTCAACGTAAAGAATGAAGCCAGTTTCTCGTTCTATTAAAGAAGCAGATCTGGATCAGACTTCGTCGGGGCTGCGCAGGTTGGTGACTGCGATTCGCTGTTCGCGGCGCTTTTCCTTTTCGGAAGGCATCTCGGCGCGATACACGCCTTGATCGCCGACGACCCAGGAAAGCGGACGACGCTCCTGTCCAATCGACTCCTGCAACAGCATCAAGCCTTGCAGAAAAGCTTCAGGACGGGGCGGGCAGCCAGGCACGTAGACGTCCACGGGCAGGAACTTGTCCACCCCTTGAACGACAGAGTAGATGTCGTACATGCCACCGGAGTTGGCGCACGAACCCATGGAGATGACCCATTTAGGTTCGAGCATTTGCTCGTAGAGACGCTGAATGATCGGCGCCATCTTGATGAAGCAGGTACCGGCGATAACCATGAAATCCGCCTGACGCGGCGATGCCCGGATAACCTCGGCGCCAAAGCGCGCGATGTCGTGGGGCGCCGTGAAGGCGGTGGTCATTTCCACGTAGCAGCACGAAAGACCGAAGTTATACGGCCACAGGGAGTTCTTGCGCCCCCAGTTGATCGTGCCGTTAAGCACGTCTTCGAGCTTGCCCATGAAGATGTTTTTGTGGACTTGATCTTCTAACGGATCGGAAACGGTTTCCCGTTCGCCAATCGGATACTGCTCGTTAGGAGCATCGGGGTCGATCCTGGTGAGATTGTATTGCATTGCCAAAGCCTCATTGTTTCAGCTTCGCTTGCCGCTTGCGCCGAGCTTCCGGAGCCCAGTCAAGGGCGCCCACTCGGAATAGGTAGACAAGACCTGCCAACAGAATTGCTATGAAAACGAGAGCTTCGACGAATCCGGTCCAGCCGCTTTCGCGGACGGACACAGACCATGCAAAGAGAAAGAGGGCTTCGATATCGAAAATCACGAAGAGCATCGCGACCAGATAGAATTTGGCTGAGAGCCGCAAGCGGGCGCCACCTGTAGGTAGCATGCCGGACTCGAACGGTTCGTTTTTGCTGCGGCCCCAGGCTTTTGACCCGAGGAGGCTGGAGACGCCCAGCATGAAGGCACAGAGGCCGACGACGCCTAGAAGGAAAATGGCAAAGCCCCAGTTGTGGGCCATGAGTCCTGTCGCTTCGGGCATGCTGGAAATCCTTAACAGAGAGCAAAGGTCTCTGAGCTTGAAAAAGAACAAAGCAGTGACGATATGTCGCAGCAATCAATCCCACTGATTTTATGGCTAAACACCCGGCAAGTAAAATTCCTATAGCGAAATTTATTATAGGAATAAGGACATAGCGAACCTCAAAAGCCCTGTGGCCCTTGGCCCGTGGGCATTAGCCGGCATTTCGTCAATTATGTTTTGTAGGGAATGTAACGAACATAGTTTCAGCTAAATGATAATCAATATTGTTTGGGTTGGTTTTTAAACTGTTTATTCCGCAAGTGCGCAGAAAGTTGCCTTATATGCGCGTTACTGTAGGAGCTGACGAGTGAAACGAGGCTGCGATCTTTCAAAGGCAAGATCAAAAGATCGCAGCCTCGTTTCACTCGTCAGCTCCTACAGGGTTCTGTGGTGTTTGGTAAATCGCACGCAAAAAAAACGCCCCGAACCAGTCGGGGCGTCAGATGGGCGGCGTTGCGGTTTCTAATCAGTCCGCAACGGCCGTTTGCTCAGGCGAAGCAGATCAGTGGAACTGTTCTTCTTCAGTCGAACCGGTCAGTGCGGTAACCGAAGACGAGCCACCCTGGATCACAGTGGTCATGTCGTCGAAGTAGCCGGTGCCCACTTCCTGCTGGTGAGCCACGAAGGTGTAGCCTTTCGAAGCGTCAGCGAATTCCTGCTCTTGCAGCTTCACGTAGGCAGTCATGTCGTTGCGGGCGTAGTCGTGCGCCAGGTTGAACATGCTGTGCCACATGTTGTGAATGCCGGCCAGGGTGATGAACTGGTGCTTGTAACCCATGGCGGACAGTTCGCGCTGGAACTTGGCGATGGTCGCGTCGTCCAGGTTTTTCTTCCAGTTGAAGGAAGGCGAGCAGTTGTACGACAGCAGTTGGTCCGGGTATTCCTTCTTGATCGCTTCAGCGAAGCGACGAGCCTCGTCCAGGTCTGGCTTGGCGGTTTCGCACCAGATCAGGTCGGCGTACGGAGCGTAAGCCAGGCCGCGAGCGATGGCCTGGTCCAGGCCGGCGCGCACTTTGTAGAAGCCTTCCTGGGTACGTTCGCCAGTCACGAATGGCTGGTCGTACGGGTCGCAGTCCGAAGTCAGCAGGTCAGCGGCGTTGGCGTCGGTACGGGCCAGGATGATAGTCGGAGTACCGGCAACGTCAGCAGCCAGACGGGCAGCGGTCAGCTTTTGTACGGCTTCCTGGGTAGGCACCAGCACCTTGCCGCCCATGTGGCCGCATTTTTTCACGGAAGCCAGTTGGTCTTCGAAGTGAACGCCGGCAGCGCCTGCTTCGATCATGCTCTTCATCAGCTCGTAAGCGTTCAGTACGCCGCCGAAACCGGCTTCGGCGTCAGCAACGATCGGCGCGAAGTAGTCGATGTAGCCGTCGTCGCCCGGGTTCTTGCCGGCTTTCCACTGGATCTGGTCGGCACGACGGAACGAGTTGTTGATGCGCTTGACCACGGTTGGAACCGAGTCCACCGGGTACAGCGACTGGTCCGGGTACATCGATTCGGCGGAGTTGTTGTCCGCAGCCACTTGCCAGCCCGACAGGTAGATTGCTTGGATGCCGGCTTTGACTTGTTGCACAGCCTGGCCGCCGGTCAGGGCGCCCATGCAGTTGACGAAATCTTTCTCAGGACGGAAGGCTGGCTTGGCACCCTGGGTCACCAGGTTCCACAGCTTCTCGGCGCCCATTTTTGCAAAGGTGTGCTCAGGTTGAACCGAGCCACGCAGGCGGACGACGTCAGCAGCGGAGTAAGTGCGTGTCACGCCTTTCCAGCGCGGGTTTTCAGCCCAGTCTTTTTCGAGGGCTGCAATTTGCTGTTCGCGTGTCAGTGCCATGGGAGATAAACCTCGTCGCGTCTTTATGAAAAGTTGTTCTGCGGTGGAAAATTCCTGCGCTCGCTGACCAGAAGCTTAGGTGGTCAAGTCGGATTCGGCGGGGATGGCGACGGGATGAACGATGGGCTCGAGGGGAAGTGAGCAGGTAAAGGCGAACTGGCGGGCGCATTCGGGCGTCGTGGGCCTTAGTGCGAACATCAGAGTGGTGCCGGGTTACCTAATTACGCTTCCGTCCCTCGGGACAACTTCGTTCCAGTCGGCAACCTCGTCAAACACACCTTGTGGGCGGTACAGACACGAAGCGGCTCGCGGGGTAGGTGCGAACGTCGCCTCGAAGGCCCTTGCCAGGGCCCCTGATTAGCGGGAGCGAGGCCATCATGCCTTTGCTTTTTTGACTCGTCAAACGTTTTGTAGTGCTTTTTTTCAAGCACTACATCTTTGGTCTAATACGACTTGTCAGTCAGTTTTCGATGCCTTAGTCCAAAGTATCGACTTTCACCCGCAGGGTCATGTCATCGCGCCCCTGAGTCGAGTAGCTGCGGGCCACGCCCTGTTTGTCGGCCTGGGTCTGGCGATTCACGCCGGCCAGGAGGATCCATTCGCCCAGGCGCCCAGTGACAGTTGTGTCGGTGCTTTGCACGTTCACTACATCGGGACGTTCCTGGCTCATGCGGTCACGGTTGGTACTGATCGACAGGTGAACGATCTCTCCCGTGACATTGGCGGTGACGTAAAAACCTTGGGTGACATTGCGGTATTCGGTCTGGCTGCGCAGGTCGCCGTAGGAGTCCGACTGGGTGCTGGTCAACGGTACGCTTTGACCGACCTGGATTAGCGCCGGCATGCCGTCGGTGGCCTGGACTTGTTGAATACCGCCGTCTCGACTGGCGGTGCTGCGGCTGATGATGCGTGTCTGACTGGGCTTGGCGCCGTTCACCGAATAACCCTGGTCGCCCTGAACGTTGTTTTCATTAGTGTCGACGGTGATCAGCAGGCGTTTGGGTGCGGTATCGAGTTGGGATAGGAGGGCTTTAAGTTCGTCGATCTTGCGTTGATCCGCGTTGACGATGAGCTGATTGCCGTAGGCGCTGACTTGGCCATCCTTGCCAATGAAATCCTGTGCGACGGGCAGCATGTCGGCGCTGGTGTGGTAGTTCAGTGGCACGATTTCGGTGGCGGCCATGACCGAAAAACTGCAGGTTACCAACAGTGTGGTGAGCAGGGTGCGTAGGGACATATCCGTTATCTCCGCAATCAAAGGCTTGATATTGCCACTTTGTCGGCCCGGGATGGGGCAAGTTGAATCGTAGACAGCAAAACGCCCCGGCATCTCGTGATGTCGGGGCGTTTTGTGATGTGCCGCAAAAGATCGCAGCCTGCGGCAGCTCCTACAGGGATTGCGGTCTTTTGATCTTAACTGTGCCGCACCATGTCCACATGCGGAATCCCGGCTTCCAGGAACTCCTCACTGACCATGCTGAACCCCAGGCGCTCATAGAACGCCGTGGCTTGTACCTGGGCGCTGAGCATCTGCTGTTTCAGTCCGCGTTCTTCGGCTTCACCGATGACGGCTTGCATCAGCGCGTCACCGACTTTCAGGCCGCGCCAGTCCTTGAGCACCGAAACCCGGCCGACGTGGCCGTCGGGCAGCAGGCGGGCGGTGCCAATCGGAAAGTCGCCTTCGAGCGCAAGGAAATGCACAGCGGTTGCGTCGTCGGCGTCCCACTCCAGTTCAGGCGGGACGCATTGCTCGGCAACGAACACCGTTTCACGAATGCGCCGGATCTCGGCGTTGTCCTTTTGCCAGTCTGCGACACGTACGTGAATCTTATTCATCGGCGAACCCCAGGCTGCCTTGCTTGACCAGCTCGCACAGCAGGCCGCGGCCGTCTTCGTCGCTCAGCCAGTCGCCCAGGTTGTCGCTGTGCAGAGCATCGGCGGCGCAGATCATTTTCAGCAACTCGCGCAACTTGCCCGGCAAGTAACGGCTCTGACCGCTGGCGAACAGCAACAGGTCGTCATCGACTTCCGACCAGGCCAGGCGTGCGCTTGGGTTGCGGATCAGCACGGCCCCTTGCTCCAGTGCACCGAGGACGTCGTCTTCTGCGAGGTCTTCCGGCCCGACGACCAGTTCCGGGTAGCGCGGCTCGGTCATGAACTGGCCGAACCAGGTCAGCAGCAGGCGCTCGTCGCTCATGTGCTCGGCCAGCAGGCTTTTCAGGCGATCGAGGGCGTCATGCTGGATCTGGTGCGGATCGGCAGCAGGCTGGGCGTCGGCGTCGGTGTAGCGCTCTTCGTCCGGCAGGAACTGGCTGAGGAAGTCGGTGAAGTGGGTCAGCACTTCAGCGGCGCTCGGGGCGCGGAAACCAACCGAGTAAGTCAGGCAGTCATCAACGGCAACACCGCAGTGGGCCAGGCGTGGCGGCAGGTACAGCATGTCACCCGGTTCCAGGACCCATTCATCGGTCGCTTCGAAATCAGCGAGGATGCGCAGGTCTGCGTGTTGCAGCAGCGGGCTCTCGGAGTCGCACATCTGGCCGATCTTCCAGTTGCGCTTGCCGTGGCCTTGCAGCAGGAACACGTCGTAGTTGTCGAAGTGAGGACCCACGCTGCCACCCGGGGCGGCGAAGCTGATCATCACGTCGTCGATGCGCCAGCTCGGCAGGAAGCGGAAATTTTCCAGTAGTTCGCTGACTTCCGGGACGAACTGGTCGACGGCCTGGACCAGCAGGGTCCAGTCGCGCTCCGGCAGTTTGCTGAATTCGTCTTCGGCAAAGGGGCCGCGACGCAGTTCCCACGGACGCTCGCCGTTCTCGATGATCAGGCGCGATTCGACTTCTTCTTCCAGCGCCAGGCCGGCCAATTCATCTGCGTCGATCGGGCTTTCGAAATCGGGAATGGCCTGACGGATCAGCAGTGGTTTTTTCTGCCAGTAGTCGCGCAGGAATTCTCGTGCCGTGATGCCGCCCAGAAGTTGAAGAGGGATGTCAGGATTCATGTGTAACCTATTGAAAAAAAGCACTTTTCATACGGGAATAAAAACGCCCGGCGCGGCCGGGCGTCTTAAAGGGGTCCAGCGGTCGATCAGATGCGTTTGGCTTGCTCTACAGCGTTACCGATGTAGTTGGCCGGGGTGAGCAATTTCAGCTCTGCCTTGGCCGCAGCCGGCATGTCCAGGCCGTCGATGAAAGTCTGCAGCGCTTCTGGGCTGATGCCCTTGCCGCGGGTCAGTTCTTTCAGCTTTTCGTACGGGTTTTCGATGTTGTAGCGACGCATCACAGTCTGGATCGGCTCAGCCAACACTTCCCAGCAAGCGTCCAGGTCAGCGGCAATCTTCTGCTCGTTGAGCTCCAGTTTGCTGATGCCTTTGAGGCTGGCTTCGTACGCGATCACGCTGTGGGCAAAGCCCACGCCGAGGTTGCGCAGTACGGTGGAGTCGGTCAGGTCGCGCTGCCAGCGGGAGATCGGCAATTTGCTCGCCAGGTGCTGGAACAATGCGTTGGCGATACCCAGGTTGCCTTCGGAGTTTTCGAAGTCGATCGGGTTGACCTTGTGCGGCATGGTCGACGAACCGATTTCGCCAGCGATGGTGCGCTGCTTGAAGTAACCCAGGGAGATGTAGCCCCAGATGTCACGGTCGAAGTCGATCAGGATGGTGTTGAAGCGGGCGATCGCGTCGAACAGCTCGGCGATGTAGTCGTGCGGTTCAATCTGCGTGGTGTACGGGTTGAAGCCCAGGCCCAGCTCGTCTTCGATGAAGGCGCGGGCGTTGGCTTCCCAGTCGATCTCAGGGTAGGCCGACAGGTGAGCGTTGTAGTTGCCGACAGCGCCGTTGATCTTGCCCAGCAGCGGTACGGCAGCGACTTGAGCGATTTGACGCTCCAGACGGTAAACCACGTTCGCCAGTTCTTTGCCCAAGGTGGTCGGCGAAGCCGGTTGACCGTGGGTGCGCGACAGCATTGGCACGTCGGCGAAACGGATAGCCAGTTCGCGGATGGCGTTGGCGGTCTGGCGCATCAGCGGCAGCATCACGTCATCACGGCCTTCGCGCAGCATCAGGGCGTGGGACAGGTTATTGATGTCCTCGCTGGTGCAGGCAAAGTGGATGAACTCGCTGACCTGGGCCAGTTCCGGCAACTTGGCCGCTTGCTCTTTGAGCAGGTATTCGATGGCTTTGACGTCGTGGTTGGTGGTGCGCTCGATCTCTTTGACGCGCTCGGCGTGCTCCAGAGAAAAGTTTTCCGCCAGGGTGTTGAGCACAGCGTTGGCTTCGGCGGAGAACGCCGGCACTTCGCTGATGGCAGGGTGAGCGGCCAGGCGCTGGAGCCAGCGCACTTCAACCAGAACGCGGGCACGGATCAGGCCGTATTCGCTGAAAATTGGGCGCAGGGCCTGGGTTTTGCCGGCGTAGCGGCCGTCAACAGGGGAAACCGCAGTGAGCGAAGAAAGCTGCATGGGGTGTTCTCGGACAGTCGGGCAACGAAATGGGGCGCGTATCATACATGAAAAAATCCGCCGGTCCGTCGCCAACTGACCGGCGTATTACGCGTATTGCTAAGTTCTGTGCTGTCGATGCGGGTTATTCGTTACGCATCAAGGGGTAAAGCTCTTTCAGCAATTTGCGGCGACTGATCACCAACTGCCAGCGATGGCCACCCAATTGCCGCCACAGGCGCGCCGAACGAATGCCGGCCAGCAACAAGGCGCGGATTTTCGAGGCGTTGCTTGGCTGCTGCAGGTTGCGCATGTCGCCATGCACCTGGATGCGTTGGCGCAGGGTGCTCAGTGTGTCCTGATACAGCGCACCGCAGGCGGCGACCACGTTTTCGTGGGCCGGGCCGAAGTGTTCGACCTGGGACTGAATCTGCGGCAGGCGCTTGCCGATCACGTCGAGCATGTCGCTGCGCTTGGCCAGCTGACGCTCAAGACCGAGCATGGCCAGCGCATAGCGCAGCGGCTCGCGCTGAAGGGCGCTCGGGTCGCGTTCGAGGGCGCCGATCAATGCACGATAGCCTTCGCGCAGATTGAGGTCGTCACCGCCGTAGACTTCCAGTGTGTCCTTGGGGTCGCGGATCAACAGGCTGCCGAGCATGCAGGTCAGGCCGGCTTCGCTGGTCTGGCCGGTCTTGGCGATCTTGTCGACCAGCACGGCGGCGAGAAATACGCCGCCCAGCGCCGTCAGTTGCTCCTGGGTGGGGGTCATTGCTGCTCGCCTTTAAGAGCGCCTTTGCTGGTCCAGGGCTCCGCAACTTCAATCACGCCGCCGCCGAGGCAGATTTCACCGTCGTAGAACACCACGGATTGACCCGGGGTGACCGCGCGTTGCGGGTCATCGAAGGTTGCGCGGTAGCCGGTAGCGGTCTTTTCCAGCGTGCAAGGCTGGTCGCTCTGGCGATAACGGACCTTGGCGGTCAGCTTGCGCGGCTCGGTCAGGTCGATCGGGTTGACCCAATAGATGTCCGAAGCGAGCAGGGCGCGGGAGAACAGCCACGGATGGTCGTTACCCTGGCCGACGATCAGCTCGTTGTGCTCCAGGTCCTTGATCAGCACGTACCACGGCTCGTCGTTGGCATCCTTCAAGCCACCGATGCCCAGGCCCTGACGCTGGCCGATGGTGTGGTACATCAAGCCGTGGTGGCGGCCGATGATTTCACCTTCGGTGGTCTTGATCTCGCCTGGTTGCGCTGGCAGGTATTGCTTGAGGAAGTCGCTGAAGCGGCGTTCGCCGATGAAGCAAATACCGGTGGAGTCCTTTTTCTTTGCAGTCGCCAGCTGGTATTTCTCGGCAATTGCGCGGACTTCAGGTTTTTCCAGTTCGCCGACCGGGAACAGGGTCTTGGCAATTTGTTCGCCGCCGACAGCGTGCAGGAAATAGCTCTGGTCCTTGTTGGCGTCCAGGCCCTTGAGCAGTTCAGTGCGGCCATCGATGTCGCGGCGACGCACGTAGTGACCGGTGGCAATCAGGTCGGCGCCGAGCATCATGGCGTAGTCGAGGAACGCCTTGAACTTGATCTCGCGGTTGCACAGGATGTCCGGGTTCGGCGTGCGTCCGGCCTTGTATTCGGCCAGGAAATGCTCGAACACGTTGTCCCAGTACTCGGCAGCGAAGTTGGCGGTGTGCAGCTTGATGCCAATCTTGTCGCACACGGCCTGGGCGTCCGCCAGGTCGTCCATGGCGGTGCAGTATTCCGTTCCATCGTCTTCTTCCCAGTTCTTCATGAACAGGCCTTCCACCTCATAACCCTGCTCGATCAGCAGGAGGGCGGAAACGGAAGAGTCCACGCCGCCGGACATGCCGACAATGACGCGCTTCTTTTGTGTGTCAGAAGGGGCTGGATCACGCATAGGGATTCAATGAGTGTCTTGAAAAAGGACGCGATTCTATCAGGCCGAAGCGCACAAGGCTAAAGAGAAGGACGGATCAATTCGAGGTCGAAGCGAATGCCTGCCAGATAGTCGTCGATGCAACGGATGATCAGTTCGCTGCGCCAGTAGTCGCGCTGCTCGATTAATTCGTCGCGGGTCAACCACTTGGCGCCGACGATACCGTCGTCCAGTTGGTAATCCGGGTGGTGTTTCAGCGGTTTGGCAATAAAGCAGACCCGTTGGTAGGTCACGCCGTTGCTCGGGGCGGTGTACAGGTAAATGCCCAGCACGCCGGTAGGTTCGACGTCCCAGCCGGTTTCCTCGAGGGTTTCGCGCACGGCGGCTTCGGTGAGGGTTTCGTTCGGGTCGAGGTGGCCGGCGGGCTGGTTGAGTACGTTGCGACCGGCCTTGTGTTCTTCGACCATCAGGAAGCGGCCATTGTCTTCGACGATGGTGGCGACGGTGATGTGGGGTTTCCAGTCCATGAGATGTCCTCGATGTTGAAACACTATCCCTGTGGGAGCTGGCCTGCCAGCGATTGCGGTGGGTCAGTCAGCATCAATGTTGAATGATAAACCGCCATCGCTGGCAGGCCAGCTCCCACAGGGTTTTGAGTTGACCACAAATCGCAGAAACACAAACCCCGGCACAGGGCCGGGGTTTGTGATGTTCCCTTACAACCTTACACCAGCGCAGCAATCGCCGCGTTGAGTGTGGCGCTTGGGCGCATGGCTCTGCTGATCAGCTCGGCACTGGCGTGGTAGTAACCGCCGATGTCGACTGGCTTGCCCTGAACGGCGTTAAGCTCGGCAACGATGGTCGCCTCGTTCTCGGTCAGGGTCTTGGCCAGGGTCGCGAACTGCGCTTGCAGTGCAGCGTCTTCGGTCTGGGCAGCCAGGGCTTGAGCCCAGTACAGCGCCAGGTAGAAGTGGCTGCCGCGGTTGTCGATGTTGCCGACTTTGCGCGATGGCGACTTGTTGTTGTCCAGGAACTGGCCAGTGGCCTGATCCAGGGTCTTGGCCAGAACCAGCGCCTTAGGGTTGTTGTAAGTCACACCCAGGTGCTCAAGGGAAGCAGCGAGGGCCAGGAACTCACCCAGCGAGTCCCAGCGCAGGAAGTTTTCTTCCAGCAGCTGTTGAACGTGCTTCGGAGCCGAACCGCCGGCGCCGGTTTCGAACAGGCCACCGCCGTTCATCAGCGGGACGATCGACAGCATCTTGGCGCTGGTGCCCAGTTCCATGATCGGGAACAGGTCAGTCAGGTAGTCGCGCAATACGTTGCCGGTCACCGAGATGGTGTCGAGGCCAGAGCGGGTGCGCTGCAGGGTGTACTTCATGGCGTCGACCGGTGCCATGATCTGGATGTCCAGACCGGCAGTGTCGTGATCCTTCAGGTAGGCCTGAACTTTCTCGATCACTACGCCGTCGTGGGCGCGCATTGGGTCCAGCCAGAAAATCGCTGGAGTGCTGCTGGCGCGAGCACGGTTGACGGCCAGTTTGACCCAGTCCTGGATCGGCGCGTCTTTGGTCTGGCACATGCGGAAGATGTCGCCGGCTTCAACCGACTGCTCCAGCAGCAAGGTGCCGTTGGTGTCGGTCACGCGGACAACACCGTTGGTCTTGATCTGGAAAGTCTTGTCGTGGGAACCGTACTCTTCGGCTTTCTTCGCCATCAGGCCAACGTTCGGCACGCTGCCCATGGTGGTTGGGTCGAAGGCGCCATTGGCCTTGCAGTCTTCGATCACGGCCTGGTAGATGGTCGCGTAGCAACGATCCGGGATCACGGCCTTGGTGTCGTGCAGCTGGCCGTCGGTGCCCCACATTTTGCCGGAGTCACGGATCATGGCCGGCATCGAGGCGTCGACGATGACGTCGCTCGGCACGTGCAGGTTGGTGATGCCTTTGTCGGAGTTGACCATCGCCAGCGATGGACGAACGGCGTAGACCGCTTGAATGTCAGCTTCGATGGCAGCTTGCTGCTCGGCCGGCAGGGCCTTGATGCGAGCGTACAGGTCGCCGATGCCGTTGTTCAGGTTGAAGCCGATCTGCGCCAGCACGTCAGCGTGCTTGGCCAGTGCGTCTTTATAGAACTCGGCAACGATCTGGCCGAACATGATCGGGTCGGAAACCTTCATCATGGTGGCTTTCAGGTGAACCGACAGCAGCACGCCTTGGGCCTTGGCGCTTTCGATTTCAGCAGCGATGAAAGCGCGCAGAGCGTTTTTGCTCATGACGGCGCAGTCGAGGATCTCGCCAGCCTGAACGGTGGTCTTTTCTTTCAGGACGGTGGTGGTGCCGTCTTGAGCGATCAGCTCGATTTTCACGGCGCCAGCGGCGTCGATCAGGGCGGCTTTTTCGCTGCCGTAGAAATCGCCGGTGCTCATGTGAGCGACGTGGGACTTGGAGTCCGCAGCCCAGGCGCCCATTTTGTGTGGGTGCTTGCGAGCGTAGTTCTTCACCGACAGTGGCGCGCGACGGTCGGAGTTGCCTTCACGCAGAACCGGGTTTACCGCGCTGCCCTTGACCTTGTCGTAGCGCGATTTGACTTCTTTGTCGGCGTCGCTGGTCACGGTTTCCGGGTAGTCCGGCAGGGCGTAGCCCTGGGCTTGCAGTTCTTTGATCGCGGCTTGCAGCTGCGGTACCGAGGCGCTGATGTTCGGCAGCTTGATGATGTTGGCTTCAGGCGTAACGGCCAGGTCGCCCAGTTCGGCGAGGTGGTCGGCTACGGCTTTGTCACCCAGTTGCTCGGGGAAGCTGGCCAGGATGCGCCCTGCAAGAGAGATATCGCGGGTTTCCACGGCGATATCAGCCGAGGCGGTGAACGCCTCTACGATAGGCAACAGTGAATAGGTGGCGAGGGCTGGGGCTTCGTCGGTGAAGGTATAGATGATCTTCGAGCGGGTGGGCATATTCGGATTAACTCTCTCTTCTTTGCTAAAGCGTGCGCAGAAACTCGAGGTGCGCCGGGTAAGCGCGTTCGTTCAAAGTCATCCATGAGCCGAATATCGAGATTTCGTTGCTGTGATGTTGGGTGCATCAGTAGGGGCGTCAAATAGCCGGGCTGCGATAACAGGCCGGCTTGTCGGGCGAAACCCTCGTCATAGAGCGGTTCAGCCGTCGTGACCCTTTAGTCAGCGGCGGCATTATACATAGGTAGCTGGCAATCTGCCGATGGTTCATACGCAATGATTCTCGTCCATTGGTCTAAAGGTCGCAGGGGCAGGCCGGGCGTAGAGTCATTCGTCGTGCTTGAATTTGGCGCTTTTCCCTTTGCTTTCAGGCTTGTAGCGCGCGAGTTGCGCGGCTTTGCGGCAGATGGATGGAACATAGGGTTTGCGCGCCGATTCAACTGGGTTACGCTCGAACCAAGCCAGATGTTCAATCCAATCAATGGAGTTCAGCATGGGTTACAAGAAGATTCAGGTTCCAGCCGTCGGCGACAAAATCACCGTCAACGCAGACCATTCTCTCAATGTTCCTAATAACCCGATCATTCCCTTCATCGAAGGCGACGGCATTGGTGTCGACATCAGTCCGGTCATGATCAAGGTTGTCGATGCTGCTGTGAAAAAGGCTTACGGCGGCGAGCGCAAGATTTCCTGGATGGAAGTGTACGCCGGGGAAAAAGCGACTCAGGTTTACGATCAGGACACCTGGCTGCCTCAGGAAACCCTGGACGCGGTCAAGGATTACGTGGTTTCCATCAAAGGCCCGCTGACCACGCCGGTCGGTGGCGGCATCCGCTCGCTCAATGTGGCGCTGCGTCAGCAACTCGACCTGTACGTCTGCCTGCGCCCAGTGCGCTGGTTCGAAGGCGTGCCTAGCCCGGTCAAGAAGCCAGGCGACGTCGACATGACCATCTTCCGCGAGAACTCCGAAGACATCTATGCCGGCATTGAGTGGAAGGCCGGTACGCCGGAAGCCACCAAGGTCATCAAATTCCTTAAAGAAGAAATGGGCGTTACCAAGATCCGTTTCGACGAAAACTGCGGCATCGGCGTCAAGCCGGTTTCGCTGCAAGGCACCAAGCGCCTGGCGCGCAAGGCCCTGCAATATGTGGTCGACAACGATCGCGATTCGCTGACCATCGTGCACAAAGGCAACATCATGAAGTTCACCGAAGGTGCCTTCAAGGAATGGGCCTACGAAGTGGCGGCTGAAGAGTTCGGCGCGACCCTGCTCGACGGCGGTCCGTGGATGCAGTTCAAGAACCCGAAAACCGGCAAGAACGTCATCGTCAAGGATGCCATCGCCGACGCCATGCTGCAGCAGATCCTGCTGCGCCCGGCCGAATACGATGTGATCGCGACCCTGAACCTGAACGGCGACTACCTTTCCGACGCCCTGGCGGCCGAAGTGGGCGGTATCGGTATTGCGCCAGGTGCCAACCTGTCCGACACCGTGGCCATGTTCGAAGCCACCCACGGCACCGCACCGAAGTACGCCGGCAAGGATCAGGTCAACCCGGGTTCGCTGATCCTGTCTGCGGAAATGATGTTGCGCCACATGGGTTGGACCGAAGCGGCCGACCTGATCATCAAGGGCACCAATGGCGCGATTTCCGCCAAGACCGTGACCTATGACTTCGAACGTCTGATGGATGGCGCCAAGCTGGTTTCCTCCTCCGGCTTCGGCGATGCACTGATCTCGCACATGTAAGCGAACGACAGGCATGCGAAAAACGCCCGGCTCAAGTGATTGAGGCGGGCGTTTTTTTTATGACTGGATGGCGGTGGCGGTCTTAGGCCGTAACGGTCGATGTTGTGGCGGGTGCCACGGTTTTCGAAACTTCAACAGGGTTGCCGATGTTGACTGCATGCAGGCCTTTAGGTCCCTGGATAATTTCGAACGCGACAGCTTGTCCGGCCTTCAGGGTTTTATAACCCTCCATCTGGATGGCCGAGTAATGGGCAAACAGATCTTCTGTCTTGCCATCCTCATTGATGAAGCCGTAACCCTTGGCATTGTTGAACCATTTGACCTTGCCGCTGACCTTGACGCCTGACATACCCATATCCCTCTGCAACAGACTCCATCACTGGAGTATCATCCAGTTCATCCGCAGTCACTTCTTCGAAAAAAGTTGACTCCGCGGACCTTTTTTACCCACTGTGGGCTCTATTGGTTGTAACACCGTTTTGCCGATAGTCAAGCTGACCCGGCAGTCGGAGTTGAAAACGCTGATAGCCGCCCCCACCACTGTATTTGAACAACTGACGAACCTTTCTTTCCATGCATGCAATCAGCCAGATTCGACTAACATTCAATCAGGATCGCCCTGATTTACACGACGACGATTCCGCAGGCATTGCTGTTCAGGAGGCTAAGCCTGCTTTACAGGCGCCGCCGATGTACAAGGTGGTTTTGTTCAACGATGACTACACACCGATGGATTTCGTCGTCGAAGTGCTCGAGGTGTTTTTTAACCTGAATCGCGAGCTGGCGACCAAGGTCATGCTGGCCGTCCATACAGAAGGACGGGCAGTATGTGGAGTGTTTACCCGCGACATCGCCGAGACGAAGGCCATGCAGGTCAACCAGTACGCCAGGGAAAGCCAGCATCCGCTACTCTGTGAAATCGAGAAGGACGGTTAATCGCCGACCACTTGGGTATGAGGTGAAGCTATGTTAAACCGCGAGCTCGAAGTCACCCTCAATCTTGCCTTCAAGGAGGCTCGTTCGAAGCGTCATGAATTCATGACCGTCGAACACCTTCTGCTGGCCCTATTGGACAATGAGGCTGCCGCCACTGTTTTACGTGCGTGCGGCGCAAACCTCGACAAACTCAAGCACGACCTGCAGGAGTTCATCGACTCCACCACGCCATTGATCCCCGTGCATGACGAGGATCGTGAAACCCAGCCAACCCTGGGTTTCCAGCGTGTACTGCAACGTGCTGTGTTTCACGTACAGAGCTCGGGCAAACGCGAAGTGACTGGCGCCAACGTGCTGGTCGCGATCTTCAGTGAGCAAGAGAGTCAGGCAGTGTTCCTGCTGAAACAGCAGAGCGTTGCCCGCATTGATGTCGTCAATTACATCGCCCACGGTATTTCCAAGGTGCCGGGGCATGGCGATCACTCTGAAGGTGAGCAAGATATGCAGGACGAGGAGGGCGGTGAGTCTTCATCTTCAGGCAATCCCCTGGATGCTTATGCCAGCAACCTCAACGAACTCGCGCGCCAGGGTCGTATCGATCCGTTGGTAGGTCGTGAGATGGAAGTCGAGCGCGTTGCGCAGATCCTGGCGCGCCGTCGCAAAAACAATCCGCTGCTGGTGGGTGAAGCGGGCGTGGGTAAAACCGCGATTGCCGAAGGCCTGGCCAAGCGCATTGTCGACAACCAGGTGCCCGACCTGCTGGCCAACAGCGTGGTTTACTCCCTTGATCTTGGTGCGTTGCTGGCCGGGACCAAATACCGCGGTGATTTCGAGAAGCGCTTCAAGGCGTTGCTCAATGAGCTGAAAAAACGTCCGCAGGCGATCCTGTTCATCGACGAGATCCACACCATCATCGGTGCGGGTGCCGCGTCCGGTGGCGTCATGGATGCCTCGAACCTGCTCAAGCCGCTGCTGTCGTCCGGTGATATCCGTTGCATCGGCTCGACCACCTTCCAGGAATTCCGCGGGATCTTCGAGAAGGACCGTGCCTTGGCCCGGCGTTTCCAGAAGGTCGATGTGTCGGAACCATCGGTGGAAGACACCATCGGCATTCTGCGCGGTCTGAAGGGGCGTTTCGAGTCCCATCACAACATCGAATACAGCGATGAAGCCCTGCGTGCGGCTGCCGAACTGGCCTCGCGCTACATCAATGACCGTCATATGCCGGACAAGGCCATCGACGTCATCGACGAGGCGGGTGCCTACCAGCGTCTGCAACCGGTCGAGAAGCGTGTGAAGCGCATCGAAGTGCCGCAAGTGGAAGACATCGTCGCGAAAATCGCGCGGATTCCGCCAAAGCACGTCACCAGTTCCGACAAAGAGCTGCTGCGTAACCTTGAGCGTGACCTGAAGCTGACAGTGTTTGGTCAGGACGCGGCGATCGACTCGCTGGCGACTGCGATCAAGTTGTCTCGCGCCGGCCTCAAGTCGCCTGACAAACCCGTTGGTTCGTTCCTGTTCGCCGGGCCGACCGGTGTCGGTAAAACCGAAGCGGCGCGTCAATTGGCCAAGGCTTTGGGGGTCGAGCTGATTCGATTCGACATGTCCGAGTACATGGAACGCCACACCGTATCGCGTCTGATCGGTGCGCCTCCGGGCTATGTCGGGTTCGATCAGGGCGGTCTGCTGACTGAAGCCATCACCAAACAGCCACACTGCGTGCTGTTGCTCGATGAAATCGAGAAGGCGCATCCGGAAGTCTTCAACCTGCTGTTGCAGGTGATGGACCACGGTACGCTGACCGATAACAACGGGCGCAAAGCGGACTTCCGTAACGTGATCGTCATCATGACGACCAACGCCGGTGCCGAAACCGCAGCGCGTGCGTCGATCGGTTTCACCCATCAGGACCACTCGTCCGATGCGATGGAAGTGATCAAGAAGAGCTTCACGCCGGAGTTCCGCAACCGTCTGGACACCATTATCCAGTTTGGTCGCCTCAGCCATGAGGTCATCAAAAGCGTGGTGGACAAGTTCCTTACCGAACTTCAGGCGCAGCTGGAAGACAAGCGTGTATTGCTGGAAGTCACCGATGCTGCCCGCAGTTGGCTGGCAGCCGGTGGTTACGACTCGGCAATGGGCGCTCGACCAATGGCTCGCCTGATCCAGGACAAGATCAAGCGTCCACTGGCGGAGGAGATTCTCTTTGGCGAACTGGCCGAACATGGCGGTGTGGTGCACATCGACATCAAGGACGGCGAGCTGACCTTCGAGTTCGAGACCACGGCTGAAATGGCCTGACGTTAAACCGCAACAAAACAAAAGGGCGCCGATTGGCGCCTTTTTGCTGTCTGTCATATTCATCGGTGCCCTGTAGGAGATGCCGAAGGCTGTGATCTTTTGATTTTGTTTTTTAAGATCAAAAGATCGCAGCCTGCGGCAGCTCCTGCAGGGATGTTCTTAAAATCGCAGGCAAACAAAAACGCCCGGCATCAGCCGGGCGTCTTGTATTGACTTGATTAGCGAGCGCGGTAAGTGATGCGCCCTTTGCTCAAGTCATAGGGCGTCAGCTCGACGCGCACTTTGTCACCGGTAAGAATACGGATGTAGTTCTTGCGCATCTTGCCGGAAATATGCGCGGTTACGACGTGCCCATTTTCCAACTCCACACGAAACATGGTGTTGGGCAGGGTGTCGACGACAGTGCCTTCCATTTCGAAGCTGTCTTCTTTCGACATGCAGTAAAGCCCTCGGTGTCCAGTGAATGGCCCGGTGCAACTGCGCCAGGCAAAAGCGGCGTGCATTGTGCCCGAAAAGTGGGGTTCAAGCCAAGGGGTTTAGGGAGTGCTCTAGTTCAGAACGACCCAGCGCTGGTTAACCAGCAGCTCAATGGGGCGATATTGAGTCTTGTAGCTCATTTTTTTGCAGTTTTTGATCCAGTAGCCCAGGTAGACCGCGTCCAGCCCCAGCCGCTGGGCTTCGGCGATTTGCCAGAGAATCGCGTAACGCCCCAGGCTGCGGCGTTCTTCGGCAGGTTCGTAGAAGGTATAGACCGCCGACAGGCCGTTGGGCAGCAAGTCGGTGACGGCGATTGCCAGCAACCGTCCGTCGAGACGAAATTCGTAGAAGCGTGAAAACGGCAGATCACGCACCAGGAAAGTCGAAAACTGATCGCGGCTGGGCGGGTACATATCGCCATCGGCATGCCGTTCTTCGATGTAGCGCTGATAGAGGTCGAAATACTCCTCACTGAAACCCGGTTTGGCCGGACGTACCTGCAAATCGGCATTGCGTTTGAAAATGCGCTTCTGCTGACGGTTGGGTGCGAATTGCCCTACAGGGATGCGCGCGGGAACGCACGCATTGCAGTTCTGGCAATGGGGCCGATAGAGGTGATCGCCGCTGCGACGAAAGCCCATTTCAGACAGGTCTGCATAGACATGCACATCCATGGGCTGGCTAGGGTCGAGGAACAGGGTGGTGGCCTGCTCCTCTGGCAGATAGCTGCAAGAGTGGGGCTGAGTGGCATAGAACTTCAAACGCGCCAACTCGGTCATGATCAACCCTCGGGATAATGCTTTCGATTAAGTGTAAGCCACGCGCGCAAAAGTCGCTCAGCAAACCCAGGTTGCGCGGCTGGGTTGATCCAGATATTGCGACAGATAACCGGCAAACGCGCTGCGCGGAATCGCTCGCGCACCGAGGCTGTGCAGATGGTCGGTAGGCATCTGACAGTCGATCAGGACAAAACCCGAGTCTTTCAGGTGTCGCACCAACGTGGCAAAACCATATTTGGAGGCGTTGTCGGCGCGGCTGAACATTGATTCACCGAAAAACATCTGCCCCATCGCCAGGCCATACAGACCTCCCACCAGTTGACCCTGGTCCCAGACTTCCACCGAATGGGCGAAACCGCGGCGATGCAATTCAATGTAAGCGTTCTGCATCGCCTCAGTGATCCAGGTGCCATCGGCATAGTCGCGAGGGGCGGCGCAGGCGCTGATCACGGCGGCGAAATCCTGGTCGAACGTTACCTGATAGCGCTGCTGGCGCAGCAGTTTGTTGAGGCTGCGGGAGACGTGCAGTTCGTCGGGAAACAACACCGTGCGTGGATCGGGCGACCACCAGAGGATCGGCTGGCCCTCTGAAAACCATGGAAAGCAGCCGTGGCGATACGCCTGGATCAGCCGATCGGCGGACAAATCGCCACCTGCCGCCAGCAAGCCGTTGGGGTCGCGCATGGCTTTTTCCAGCGGCGGGAAAGTCAGGGTGTTGCGTTGTAACCAAGTCAGCATGGCGTTCGGGCTTGCAGAAGGGGAGGGCGGTGGCGGGCCATGGGCCCGCCGTGAAGTGTGCCGTTAAACAACGGGAATGTCGTCGAGGTATTTTTCTGCATCGAGCGCCGCCATGCAGCCGGCACCCGCCGAAGTCACGGCTTGGCGATAGACGTGATCGGCAACGTCGCCGGCGGCAAACACGCCCGCAATGCCGGTAGCGGTGGCATCGCCCTCGCTGCCGCCCTTGACCAGCAGATACCCGTCGCGCATTTCCAGTTGGCCGGCGAACAGGTCGGTATTGGGTTTGTGGCCAATGGCGATGAACACCCCGGCCACCGGCAGTTCCGTGAGCTCGCCGGTATGGCTGTCACGCAGGCGGGCGCCGGTCACGCCACTCGCATCGCCCAACACTTCATCCAGATTCTGGTTCCAGTGCAGGCGAATATTGCC
The DNA here is from genome assembly GCF_019145495.1 of Pseudomonas azerbaijanoccidentalis. Lineage (GTDB taxonomy): Bacteria > Pseudomonadota > Gammaproteobacteria > Pseudomonadales > Pseudomonadaceae > Aquipseudomonas > Aquipseudomonas azerbaijanoccidentalis. Next base: position 124,525 of record NZ_JAHSTU010000009.1, read on the forward strand.
GTTGGCGGCTTTTTCGAAGAGTTTGTCCTGGAGGATTTTCTCGGATCGCAACTTGTCGCGCCGATGAATCAAATGAACTTCCTTGGCGATGTTCGACAAATACAGCGCCTCTTCAACCGCTGTATTGCCGCCGCCAATGACGGCGACCACTTGCTTGCGATAAAAAAACCCATCGCACGTCGCACAAGCGGAAACGCCTTTGCCGGCAAACGTTTCTTCCGACGGCAGCCCCAGGTATTGCGCGGACGCGCCAGTGGCAATAATGAGTGCGTCGCAAGTGTAAGTGCCACTGTCGCCAGTCAGCTCGAACGGGCGCTGTTGCAACTTGGCTGTATGGATGTGGTCGTAAACGATCTCTGTGGCAAAGCGCTCGGCGTGTTTTTGCATGCGTTCCATCAACACCGGGCCGGTGAGGCCTTCGACATCGCCGGGCCAGTTATCGACTTCGACGGTGGTGGTGAGCTGGCCACCTGCCTGTATGCCGGTAATGACAACGGGTTTGAGGTTGGCGCGGGCGGCATAGACGGCTGCGCTGTAACCGGCGGGACCGGAACCCAGAATGATCAGGCGGTGATGCTTCGCTTCGCTCATAAAAACACCTCATAAGCCTTTGTCACAAAAGAGAATGCATGCTCAAATTGAGTCGCATGTAATGTGCCGTTGACTATGCTACACCCAAGAATCACAAGCATGGCATCGGGCGTACAAACCCGTACAATGCCTTGCTGTAACAGCGTTTGTAACAAAATAAGCATTGCGCTTCGTGTTTATAAAAACCGGGGCGCAGTGTTAAAAGTAGTCTCAGTTATGGCTGTCAACTTTTTTACCTGCCTGGATTGGGCAGTTTTTTATAGTCATTCAACAGATGGACGCGCCCATGGCGCAGGAAAAGTAGCGTTTTGAAGAAATCCACCGAAGCACCCAAAACAGTCGTGCCGCTCTGGCGTCAGCAATTGCACTACCGCCTCAAGGAAGGTGCATTGATCGCCATTGGCGCGTTGTGCCTGTTTCTGATGATGGCCTTGCTGACCTACGGCAAGGACGATCCGGGCTGGAGCCATAACAGCAAGATCGACGATGTGCAGAACTTCGGCGGCCCCGCGGGCTCCTACAGCGCCGATATCCTGTTCATGGTGCTCGGTTACTTCGCCTATATCTTCCCGATGTTGCTGGCGATCAAGGCTTATCAGATCTTCCGTCAGCGTCACGAGCCGTGGCAGTGGAGCGGTTGGCTGTTCTCCTGGCGTCTGATCGGGTTGGTGTTCCTGGTGTTGTCCGGCGCTGCGCTGGCGCATATCCATTTCCATGCCGCGACCGGTCTGCCGGCCGGCGCGGGTGGTGCGCTGGGCGAAAGTCTCGGAGACCTGGCGAAAAACGCATTGAACATCCAGGGCAGCACGCTGCTGTTCATCGCCCTGTTCCTGTTCGGCCTGACCGTGTTCACCGACTTGTCGTGGTTCAAGGTGATGGACGTCACCGGCAAGATCACCCTCGACCTCTTCGAACTGTTCCAGGGCGCCGCCAATCGCTGGTGGGCGGCGCGTAGCGAGCGCAAGCAACTGGTCGCGCAATTGCGTGAAGTCGACGACCGCGTGCACGACGTAGTAGCGCCAACCGTCACCGACAAGCGTGAACAGGCCAAAGTCAAGGAACGCCTGATCGAACGTGAGCAGGCCCTGAGCAAGCACATGTCCGACCGCGAGAAACAGGTGCCGCCGGTTATTGCACCCGCGCCGGCCAAGCCTGCCGCACCGAGCAAACGCGTCGAAAAAGAGAAGCAGGCACCGCTGTTCGTCGACAGCGCCGTGGAAGGCACTTTGCCGCCGATCTCGATTCTCGACCCGGCAGAAAAGAAACAACTCAATTATTCGCCAGAATCCCTGGCGGCGGTTGGCCACCTGCTGGAAATCAAGCTCAAGGAATTCGGCGTCGAAGTCACCGTGGATTCGATCCACCCGGGCCCGGTGATTACCCGTTACGAAATCCAGCCTGCCGCGGGCGTGAAAGTCAGCCGCATCGCCAACCTGGCCAAGGACCTGGCGCGTTCGCTGGCCGTGACCAGCGTGCGGGTGGTGGAAGTGATTCCGGGCAAGACCACGGTCGGTATCGAGATTCCCAACGAAGACCGGCAGATCGTGCGCTTCTCCGAAGTGCTGTCGACGCCTGAGTACGACAACTTCAAATCGCCGGTCACCTTGGCGCTGGGCCATGACATCGGCGGCAAGCCGGTGATCACCGACCTGGCGAAGATGCCGCACCTGCTGGTGGCCGGTACCACCGGTTCTGGTAAGTCGGTGGGTGTGAACGCGATGATCCTGTCGATCCTGTTCAAGTCCGGCCCCGAAGACGCCAAGCTGATCATGATCGACCCGAAAATGCTTGAGCTGTCGATCTACGAAGGCATTCCGCATCTGTTGTGCCCGGTGGTCACCGACATGAAGGACGCCGCCAACGCACTGCGCTGGAGCGTTGCCGAGATGGAGCGGCGCTACAAGCTGATGGCGAAAATGGGCGTGCGAAACCTGTCGGGCTTCAACGCCAAGGTCAAGGAAGCCCAGGACGCCGGCGAACCGTTGAGCGATCCGCTGTACAAGCGTGAAAGCATCCACGACGAAGCGCCGCTGCTGCAGAAACTGCCGACCATCGTCGTAGTGGTCGACGAGTTCGCCGACATGATGATGATCGTCGGCAAGAAGGTTGAAGAACTGATCGCTCGTATCGCCCAGAAGGCGCGTGCGGCCGGTATCCACTTGATCCTCGCGACCCAGCGTCCGTCGGTCGACGTGATCACCGGTCTGATCAAGGCCAACATTCCGACCCGTATGGCGTTCCAGGTATCGAGCAAGATCGACTCCCGGACCATCATCGACCAGGGCGGCGCCGAACAACTGCTTGGCCACGGTGACATGCTCTACATGCCGCCGGGCACCAGCCTGCCGATTCGGGTTCACGGTGCTTTCGTGTCCGACGATGAAGTTCACCGCGTGGTGGAAGCCTGGAAACTGCGGGGCGCGCCGGAGTACAACGACGACATTCTCAACGGTGTCGAAGAGGCGGGCAGCGGCTTTGAAGGCAGCAGCGGTGGCGGCGACGGTGATGATCCCGAAGCCGATGCGCTGTACGACGAGGCGGTTCAGTTCGTTCTGGAAAGTCGCCGTGCTTCCATTTCCGCGGTTCAGCGCAAGTTGAAAATCGGCTACAACCGCGCCGCGCGCATGATCGAAGCCATGGAAATGGCCGGCGTCGTGACGTCCATGAATACCAACGGTTCGCGTGAAGTCCTGGCCCCAACCCCGGCGCGCGACTGACCTGATATGAAAAGGGGTGGCGCCCTGAGGCGCCGCCCGCACTCCCACGAATGTTATGAGGACTCCCATGCGTCTGATCCGCATGCTGTTGCTGCCGGTACTGGCTTTGACCACGCTTTCGGCCCACGCCGATGACAAGGACGTGGCGCGCCTGACTCAATTGCTGGAAAAATCCCAGACCCTGACCGCACGTTTCTCCCAGTTGACCCTCGATGGCACGGGCACTCAGTTGCAGGAAACTGCCGGTGAGATGTCGTTGCAGCGTCCGGGTTTGTTCTACTGGCACACCAATGCGCCAGCGGAGCAGACCATGGTTTCCGACGGCAAAAAGGTCACCCTGTGGGACCCGGACCTGGAGCAGGCCACCATCAAGAACCTCGACCAGCGCCTGACCCAGACGCCGGCACTGCTGTTGTCCGGTGACGTGTCCAAGATCAGTCAGAGCTTTGACATCAGTGCCAAGGAAGCGGGCGGTGTGATTGACTTCACCCTCAAGCCGAAAACCAAGGACACGCTGTTCGACAGCCTGCGCCTGTCGTTCCGCAATGGGCTGGTCAATGACATGCAGCTGATCGACAGCGTTGGCCAGCGGACCAACATCCTGTTCACCGGCGTCAAGGCCAACGAGCCGATCCCGGCGTCCAAGTTCAAGTTCGACATCCCGAAAGGGGCGGACGTGATCCAGGAATAAAGCACGACGAAAATCCTGTGGGAGCGGGCTTGCCCGCGATGGCGTCGGCACATCCAGCACTGATGTGACTGACACACCGCTATCGCGGGCAAGCCCGCTCCCACAGGGGATTATGGTGTTTTCAGCAAAGTGAGGTTTTAAACGTACGCCATGGACCTGTTTCGCAGCACCCCGATCGCCCAGCCGCTGGCCGCACGTTTACGCGCGACCAATCTGGACGAGTACGTCGGTCAGGAACACGTGCTCGCTCGCGGCAAGCCTTTGCGCGAAGCCCTGGAGCAGGGTGCCCTGCACTCGATGATTTTCTGGGGGCCGCCCGGCGTGGGCAAAACCACCCTGGCGCGGTTGCTGGCGGAAGTCTCGGAGGCGCACTTTGAGACCGTCTCGGCCGTGCTGGCCGGGGTCAAGGAGATCCGTCAGTCGGTGGAAATCGCCAAGCAGCAGGCTGCGCAGTACGGCCGCCGCACGATTCTGTTTGTCGATGAAGTGCACCGCTTCAACAAGTCCCAGCAGGATGCCTTTCTGCCGTATGTCGAAGACGGCACGCTGATTTTCATCGGCGCGACCACCGAAAACCCCTCGTTCGAACTCAACAACGCGTTGCTGTCCCGTGCGCGGGTCTATGTCCTGAAAAGCCTCGACGAAGCCGCGCTGCGCAAACTGGTGCATCGTGCGCTGACCGAAGAGCGCGGTTTGGGCAAACGCCACCTGACCCTCAGCGATGAAGGCTTCCAGATGCTGCTGTCGGCGGCGGATGGCGACGGCCGGCGTCTGCTCAATCTGCTGGAAAACGCTTCAGACCTGGCGGAAGACAACAGCGAAATCGGCACCGACCTGCTGCAAAGCCTGCTCGGCGATACCCGTCGGCGCTTCGACAAGGGTGGCGAAGCCTTTTACGACCAGATTTCCGCGCTGCATAAGTCGGTGCGCGGTTCCAACCCCGACGGCGCGTTGTACTGGTTCGCGCGCATGATCGACGGCGGTTGCGATCCGCTGTACTTGGCCCGGCGCGTGGTGCGCATGGCCAGCGAAGACATCGGTAACGCCGACCCGCGGGCGCTGAGCCTGTGCCTGGCGGCGTGGGAAGTACAGGAGCGCCTCGGCAGCCCCGAGGGCGAGTTGGCGGTGGCACAGGCCATTACGTATCTGGCCTGCGCGCCGAAAAGCAACGCGGTGTACATGGGCTTCAAGACCGCATTGCGCGCCGCCGCCGAACACGGTTCGCTCGAAGTGCCGCTGCACTTGCGCAATGCGCCGACCAAACTGATGAAACAATTGGGCTACGGCGACGAATACCGTTACGCCCACGATGAGCCCGAAGCCTACGCCGCCGGGGAAGACTATTTTCCGGAAGAACTCGACCCGATCCCGTTCTATCAACCGGTGCCCCGTGGCCTGGAGTTGAAGATTGGCGAGAAGCTCAATCACCTGGCGAAACTCGACCGTTTAAGCCCCCGGCAGCGGAGAAAATAGTGCTTCCATTGATCGTTGCGGTTTCCGTCGGCGGGATCGCCGGCACGTTGTTGCGCTTCGCCACGGGTAACTGGATCAACGCTAATTGGCCGCGGCACTTCTATACCGCGACGCTGGCCGTTAATATCGTGGGCTGTTTGCTGATCGGCGTTCTATACGGTCTGTTTTTGATTCGCCCGGAGGTGCCCATCGAGGTGCGCGCCGGGTTGATCGTCGGCTTCCTCGGAGGGCTGACGACTTTTTCATCCTTTTCACTGGATACGGTGCGCTTGCTGGAAAGCGGGCAAGTGCCGCTGGCCCTGGGCTATGCGGCCATCAGCGTATTCGGCGGGCTGCTCGCCACCTGGGCCGGCCTGTCCTTGACCAAACTTTGATAACGAGAGACCGACATGCTCGATTCCAAACTGTTACGTAGCAACCTTCAGGACGTAGCGGACCGCCTGGCTTCCCGTGGCTATGCCCTGGATGTCGCGCGCATCGAAGCGCTGGAAGAACAGCGCAAGACCGTCCAGACCCGCACCGAAGCACTGCAGGCTGAACGTAACGCGCGCTCCAAATCCATCGGTCAGGCCAAGCAGCGCGGCGAAGACATCGCGCCGCTGATGGCGGACGTCGAGCGCATGGCGGGCGAATTGAGTGCCGGCAAAGTCGAACTGGACGCGATCCAGACCGATCTGGACTCGATCCTGTTGGGCATCCCCAACTTGCCGCACGAATCGGTGCCGGTCGGTAAAGATGAAGACGACAACGTCGAAGTGCGCCGCTGGGGCACCCCGACCGCTTTCGATTTCCCGGTTCAGGACCACGTGGCCCTGGGCGAGAAGTTCGGCTGGCTCGACTTTGAAACCGCTGCCAAGTTGTCCGGCGCACGTTTTGCCCTGCTGCGCGGCCCGATTGCCCGTCTGCACCGCGCCCTCGCGCAGTTCATGATCAACCTGCACGTCACGGAGCATGGCTACGAAGAGGCCTACACGCCTTATCTGGTCCAGGCCCCGGCGTTGCAAGGCACCGGCCAGCTGCCGAAGTTCGAAGAAGACCTGTTCAAGATCGCCCGCGAAGGCGAAGCCGATCTGTACCTGATCCCGACCGCTGAAGTGTCGCTGACCAACATCGTTGCCGGCGAAATCGTCGATGCCAAGCAACTGCCGATCAAGTTCGTTGCCCACACGCCGTGCTTCCGCAGTGAAGCCGGCGCATCGGGTCGTGACACCCGCGGCATGATCCGTCAGCACCAGTTCGACAAGGTCGAGATGGTGCAGATCGTCGAGCCGTCGCAGTCGATGGAAGCGCTGGAAGGCCTGACTGCCAACGCCGAGAAAGTCCTGCAATTGCTGGAACTGCCTTACCGCACCCTGGCCCTGTGCACCGGCGACATGGGCTTCAGCGCGGTCAAGACTTACGACCTGGAAGTGTGGATCCCGAGCCAGGACAAGTACCGCGAAATTTCGTCGTGCTCCAACTGCGGCGACTTCCAGGCCCGCCGCATGCAGGCGCGTTTCCGCAACCCGGAAACCGGCAAGCCTGAACTGGTGCACACCCTGAACGGTTCTGGCCTGGCGGTCGGTCGTACCCTGGTCGCGGTGCTCGAGAACTATCAGCAGGCCGACGGTTCGATCCGTGTGCCTGAGGTGCTCAAGCCGTACATGGGTGGCCTTGAGGTCATCGGCTAAATGAAATATCTGCCGCTGTTTCACAACCTTCGCGGCAGTCGTGTGTTGGTCGTCGGTGGGGGGGAAATTGCCTTGCGCAAATCCCGCCTGCTGGCCGATGCCGGTGCGCTGCTGCGGGTGGTTGCACCTGAAATCGAAGCGCAGCTGCGCGAACTGGTTACCGCCAGCGGTGGCGAGTGCCTGGTGCGTGGCTACGCCGAAGCCGATCTGGACGGTTGCGGGCTGATCATTGCCGCGACTGACGATGAAGCGTTGAACGCACAAGTCTCCGCCGATGCCCATCGGCGCTGTGTGCCGGTCAACGTGGTGGACGCGCCTGCGCTGTGCAGCGTGATCTTCCCGGCCATCGTCGACCGTTCTCCGTTGATCATTGCGGTGTCCAGCGGCGGCGATGCTCCGGTGCTGGCTCGCTTGATCCGCGCCAAGATCGAAACCTGGATTCCTTCCACCTACGGTCAACTGGCGGGGCTGGCGGCGCGTTTTCGCCATCAGGTCAAAGGCCTGTTTCCGGATGTGCAGCAGCGTCGGGCGTTCTGGGAAGATGTTTTCCAGGGCCCGATTGCCGACCGGCAACTGGCCGGGCAGGGCGGTGAAGCGGAGCGTCTGTTGCAGGCGAAAATCGATGGTGAAGCGCCCGTCGCCACCGGTGAGGTGTATCTGGTGGGTGCCGGGCCGGGTGATCCCGATCTGCTGACGTTCAAGGCATTGCGTCTGATGCAGCAAGCCGATGTGGTGCTGTACGACCGATTGGTGGCACCGGCGATTCTGGAGTTGTGCCGTCGCGATGCCGAGCGGGTTTACGTCGGCAAGCGCCGCGCCGATCACGCCGTGCCGCAGGATCAGATCAACCAGCAATTGGTGGATTTGGCCAAGCAAGGCAAGCGTGTGGTGCGGTTGAAGGGCGGTGATCCGTTTATCTTCGGCCGTGGCGGTGAAGAGATCGAAGAACTGGCGGCCCATGGCATTCCGTTTCAGGTCGTGCCGGGCATCACCGCCGCCAGCGGTTGTGCGGCGTACGCCGGCATTCCGCTGACCCACCGTGACTATGCGCAGTCGGTACGCTTTGTCACCGGGCACTTGAAGGACGGTTCCACCGATTTACCGTGGGCCGACCTGGTCGCGCCGGCGCAGACCCTGGTGTTCTACATGGGGTTGGTGGGCTTGCCGATCATCTGTGAGCAGTTAATCAAGCATGGTCGCGCCGCCGATACCCCGGCCGCACTGATCCAACAGGGCACCACGGTCAATCAGCGAGTGTTTACCGGCACGCTGGCCGACCTGCCGCGATTGGTGGCGGAGCATGAAGTGCATGCGCCGACATTGGTGATCGTTGGTGAGGTGGTGCAATTGCGCGAGAAACTGGCGTGGTTTGAAGGGGCTCAGGGGCAACTCTGAATTTGAGTTACCTGTTGAAAAAAGATCGCAGCCTTCGGCAGCTCCTACAGGGGAATCGCATAATTCTGTAGGAGCTGCCGAAGGCTGCGATGTTTTGCTTTTAGATCCTGCGCCAAACCCCTTTCCCACTCAACCGCTCCCGATCATGGGCGACGGTGAAATCCTGCTCGGGACCTTTTGGCACGATGCCAGTCGGGTTGATGGTCTTGTGGCTGCCGTAGTAGTGATGCTTGATGTGGGTGAAATCCACCGTCTCGGCAATCCCCGGCCACTGATAAATCTCCCGCAGCCAGTTCGACAGATTCGGATAATCGGCGATCCGCCGCAGGTTGCATTTGAAGTGCCCGTAATACACCGCATCGAAACGAATCAACGTGGTGAACAGACGAATGTCCGCTTCGGTCAGGTATTCGCCAGTCAGGTAACGGTTGGCGCCCAGCACCTGCTCCAAGTGATCCAGCTCGGCGAACACATCATCGAACGCTTCTTCATAAGCCTGCTGTGATGTGGCAAAACCGGCGCGGTAGACACCATTGTTCACCGCCGGATAGATCCGCTCGTTCAGCGCATCGATCTCAGAGCGCAACGGCGCGGGATAGAAATCCAGGCCATTGCCGGTCAAGTCATCGAAAGCACTGTTGAACATACGGATGATTTCCGCCGATTCGTTGCTGACGATGCGCTGTTGCTGTTTGTCCCACAGCACCGGCACGGTGACGCGGCCGGTGTAATCGGCGGTGTCTGCTGTGTAGCGCTGGTGCATGAACTGGAAACCGTCGAGTTTGTCGCCAGTGGAGCCGAGGGCCTTGTCGAAGGTCCAGCCGTTTTCCAGCATCAGCCAACTGACTACCGATACATCGATTAGGCTTTCCAGTCCTTTGAGTTTGCGCAGGATCAGCGTGCGATGAGCCCACGGACAGGCGAGGGACACGTAGAGGTGATAGCGACCAGCCTCGGCAGCAAAGCCACCAACGCCGCTCGGGCCGGGCTGGCCGTCAGCGGTCACCCAGTTGCGGCGCTGCGCCTGTTCACGCTGAAACGCGCCGTCCTTGCTGCTTTCGTACCATTTGTCCTGCCAGCGGCCATCGACTAACAAACCCATGTTCAAGACTCCTGAGACCAATATTCGTTGGAGTCGAGTCTATTCCGATGAGTTCGAACAAAAAGCGCAAAGATCGGGCGCAAATGATCGGTTAAATCGATTTGTCGCGTGCAGCCCAGTATTTTTCAGCGGTTTCGAAGGCTTGTTCGCGGCTCTGCCCCAAGCCGCGCAAGGCCAGGGCCATGGTCGAGATCAGCGCCATTTGCGGATAGCTGTCGACCACATCGCCGCGCCACACCGCTTTCAGGTGCTCAGGTTCCAGGCTGGCCGGTTTGACGTGGCGCTGGCTCGACAGTTGCGGCCATTCCTCATCCCAGCTCTCGCCACCGGTGGTGCCGTACAAGTGGCTGTCGGCGTCGGGGTTGATTTCAATCTCACCGCCATCACCCTTGACCACAATGGCCGTGTCGCCGAGCAGGCCACTGGCATCGCGGTGCACTGCCTGATAACCGGGGTGGAAGATGCTTTGCAAGCCGCAGCGGGCGCCCAGCGGATTAAGAATCCGCGCCAGCGAATGAATGGGCGAACGCAGACCCAGGGTGTTGCGCAGGTCGATCATCCGCTGCAGCTGCGGCGCCCAGTCCACCAGCGGCATGAACGCCAGCCCGCCGTTATCCAGCGCAGTTCCCACCTGCTGCCAGTTACGGCACAGCGGGATGTTCAATTCATCCAGCAATTGCTCGCTGTACAGCCGGCCGGCCGTGTGCGCGCCGCCACCGTGCATGAAAATCCGCACGCCGTTCTGCGCCAGGCACTTGGCGGCCAACAGATACCAAGGCAAGTGGCGTTTCTTGCCGGCGTAGGTCGGCCAGTCCAGATCCACCGCCAATGCCGGTGGATTCAGGCGCTCACGCAAGGCTTCGGTGAAACCGGCCATTTCCTCGGCGCTTTCTTCCTTGTGCCGCAACAGCATCAGGAATGCGCCGAGCTGGGTCTCCTCAACCTTTTCATCGAGCACCATGCCCATGGCGGCGCGGGCTTCCTCACGGGTCAGGTCGCGGGCGCCGCGTTTGCCTTTGCCGAGGATTCGCACGAACTGGGCGAATGGATGTTCGGCAGGCGTTTCAAGGGTCAGCGCTGGATAGTCGGTCATAAGCAATTCGTCGGTTTGGGCAGGCCCGCCAATTTCGCGGCGAGTTTGGCGGGGGTGCCTTTGAACAGTCGGTTCAGGTGCAGGCTGTTGCCTTTTTCCGGGCCGAGCTTCAATGCGGTGTATTTGATCAGCGGACGGGTGGCCGGCGACAACTGGAACTCGGCATAGAAACTGCGCAGCAGTTCGAGGATTTCCCAGTGTTCGGGGCTCAACTCGATGTCTTCAGCAGCCGCCAGGGCGCTGGCGACCTCGGTCGACCAGTCACTCAGTTCGACCAGGAAACCGTCCTTGTCCAGCTCGATGGCGCGGGCGCCGACCGTCAGTGCATTCATAGCCAGCTGTTGACCTTGTTGTGGCGGATCGACAGTTCGACGAAGGCCGGGTAATCGATGGCATTGGCCCAGTCCGGAACGTCGATGGCGCGGGCCTGGGCGTCTTCGGCCAGCACATAAAGCGTGAGGCCGCGCGCGCTCAATGCATTGAAAGGTGCGGTGCCAGGCTGCAAGGCGTAGGCCGCGTCGCCGGACAGCAGCAACGCATCGTCAGCGCCGATCAATCGCAGGCAACTGTTCAAGCGTTCGTCGCCGAAGGGGGAATGAGACAACACATGCAAAGTCGACATCAGAGGGTGATCACCTGGTCGTAACGGTCAATGAGGGCGGTGATTTCATGGGCGGCCAAAACCTGGGCTTCTGTCAGGGACAATGCGCCAGGGTTCAGGCCACGCTGCGCCGTGCTGTCGGCACAGACAAACAATTCTTCGACACCGAACATCGGCAGGGCCTGAAGGTTGGCGCTCAGGTCTTTTTGTTGCAGGGTCTTGGCGTCCTGTTTCGGCGCGAGCTGAAATACGCCGTCATCAAGAAACAGCAAGCCGATCGGCAGGTCGAAAGCGCCGCCGGCCAGCACGATGTCCAGCGCTTCCCGCGCGCCCGGACCGGACCACGGAGCCTGACGGCTGATGATCAATAAGGATTTGGCCATGTCATGCGCCTCCGAAACAGATCAGGCGGTCGGCATCCTGCACCGCATCATGCAACTGGCCGAGCCCGGACAATTCCCACGGTGCGCCGACGGCGACCGCATCGCGTTGATAGCGTTTGGCTTCTTCCTCGTTCAACACGCCCCGGCGCAGGGCGGCGGCAATGCACACCACGCCATCGAGTTTTTGCTCGCTGACGAAGGTGCGCCATTGCTTGGGCAAGTCGAACTCGTCCTGGGGCGTGACCACGCTGCCGGAGGCGTTGTAGACGCCATCCTGATAGAAAAACAGCCGGACAATCTCGTGCCCACCGGCCAGCGCCGCTTGGGCGAACAGCAGGGCGCGGCGCGAGGAGGGCGCATGGGCGGCGGAAAACACGGCAATGGCGAACTTCATGACGGACTCGATCAGCGAAACTGCGGCCATGATAAAGCTTTATCGGCGGGGGGGCGAAGGGGTTTGCCACGCCTCTATGTAGGAGCTGCCGAAGGCTGCGATCTTTTGATTTTAAGAACAAGATCAAAAGATCGCAGCCTTCGGCAGCTCCTACAGGATTGAAGGGTTAGCGCGGCATGTAGCCTAGCTGCCAGCGGCGGGGGATCTTCAGCGATAACAGACCCAATACAGCCGCCAGCAAACCACTGGCAAACAAGGCCTTGAGCCCGAAATGATGTTCCAGCACCGCCCCGATGACCGCCCCGGCAAACATCCCGGTCCATGGGATCAACTGAACCCGCCAGCCGTTGCGCCGCTCGCCGAGCAACCAGCGACCCAGACCACGGCCGAAGCGCGACAGAGCGCCGGTGACGTAGGTAAGGCCGACCGGTAAACCATTCACTTCTTCCACCGCCGCATTGAGCATACCCATGGCAATGATTGCCGCCAGCAACGCGGGCAGTTGCTTCTCGAATGGCCAGGCCGCAGCAGTGCAGAGCAGGGTGGCGATGCACAGCATCAAAGGCAGTGCCCGGCGACGGCCCAGGCGGCTGACAATAATGCCCAGGGCATTGCCAAGGATGAACGTGGCGATGAGGATCACCAGACGTAAGGTCAAGCCCAGATCGCCGGCGCTGATGGCCACGGCCATGCGCGTGGTGTTGCCGCTCATGAACGAAACAAAATCGCCGCTGGCCATGAAGCCGATTGCGTCGGTCATGCCGGCCAGCACCGACAGCATGGCCACCAGGCTAAGGCCGATACGCCCGCGCCATTTCTGTGTGTGCAGGTGGCCAGGACTGGCATGCGGTCGGGTGGCGGAAGGCAGCATGGGGTGATCCTTGGGCGGTGGTCAGGGTTTTATCCCGTATAAATCGCAATATTCCAGCCAGTCCATGCCGGCCATCTCTGCCACTTCCCGGTGCACGGCAAGGCGCTGGGTTTCGTAATCCTGCGGCGTGGTGGCCGTGAGTTGCAACGTCAGCTCCCAGGCGAATAATCCCAGGCGCTCGGCTTCTTCCTCAAAGGCTTCGTGCAAGCGCTCTTCGCGAAACTGCGCCTGGGTCTCGCCTTTGGCCTGCGCCAGCAGCGGGTTGAGATTGTCGAGTTGATGGAGCAACTCGGGACGTTCAGCGAGAAACTTCTTAAGTGCCTGTTCGTGTTGCAGCTCGGATGCCGCCATGGTCACTCCTTGAGAACCGGTTATGAAGACTGTTTCTTGGCAGCCTTGGCCGCTGCTGCCAGACACTCGAGGGCAAACTGCTCGGTGTAGGTCATCTGGATCGGGGTGGTTTCGCCTTTGACGGTGCGCTCACCGTCGAGGATGTAACGAATGCGTTTGTCGGTGACGCCGATGCGCTTGGCGATCCAGGAGGGCGTCTGACCGATCTGGCTGATCAGTTTGTCAGCGTATTCAGTGGTCGGTTTGTAAAACTCGGCGTTGGGGGTCATGGGGCTTCCAGTCAAAGGTGCGATGCAGCGTTAAGGCGCGATAGGGTGCGCGAATCGTCGCGCGGTGTCGCGGTATAAATGAAGTAAAGCAGAACGATACGCGCTGCCACGGTGATACAGTCCGCTTTTTCCTGATGAGTGAATGCAATGCGAATTCTGATGGTGGCGCTGGCCGCGGCCTTGCTGGCGGGATGCGCGGGCTCGGCAATGAACGATGCTCGCACCAAGGCCCCGTACAAAACCCTGAACTCGGACAAACCGGCCAAAGACGTCGCCCAGTGCGTGCAGTTTTCCTGGCAGGACGAAGCGGTATTCGGTGTTGACGCGGCGGCGTACCTGGAGCCTGCCGAGAAGGGCGGCACTACGGTCTACACCCGTTCGGCAGAGTCTTTTGTCGACGTGATCACCGATGCCTCGGGCACCGTGTTGAGCTACTACGCGCAACAGGACGACTTCGTCGCCAAGCGCCGGTTGGCGGCGTTGGCCACCTGCCTGTAAACCGGTCAAGATCAACAGATCGCAGCCTGCGGCAGCTCCTACAGGGATTCGAAATCCGTAGGAGCTGCCGCAGGCTGCGATCTTTTAGATCAAACGCTTCTGGAAGAAGAAGTGCTTGTGCCCCGGCGGGTAATCGGCAATGTGCCCGACCTCGGTGTAACCGCACTTTTTGTAAAACTCCGGCGCCTGGAACTCAAAGGTTTCCAGCCACAGGCCGACGCATTCCTTTTCCCGCGCCAGGTCTTCGGCCATCTGCATCAGCTGCATGCCCATGCCCTGTCCACGGGCCTGTTCCGGCACGGCCAGTAAGTCGATGAACAACCATTGATAAAACAGCCGGGCGTAAACGCCGCCGACGATTTCGTTGTTGTCATCGCGTATCAGCAACGCGATGTGTTCCGGTGGCGGGCTGGCAGACTTCGAGGCGTTGTAGGCGCGCAGCGGCACCAGGATCGCCTCGCGCTCTTCGTTGCTGGGGTTTTGCTTGCGTTCGATACGCAGGTTCATGGCTATATCCTTATGGCTGTGAACGCCCAGCGTACCGTGGTCGCCGCCAATGTTCCATCACCGCAACCGGGTGGAACCGTCGCTTGCGCGCAGCTGTCATTGATTAAGACGCGTCATCCCGAACGCGACCGATGAGGACACGCCGTGAATATTTTTGAAGCCTTGCGCGAAAGCCACGAACGCCAACGGACCTATGCCAAGGCATTGATCAAAACCAGCGGCGACACCCCCGAGCGGGTCGAAGCGTACAAACAGCTCAAGGCTGAACTCCAGGCCCATGAAACCGCGGAGGAGCGGCATTTCTATATTCCTTTGATGGAGTTCGACAACGGTGTCGACCTCAGCCGCCATGCGATTGCTGAGCATCACGAAATGGACGAAATGATGGAGGAACTGGACGAGACCGAGATGTCCAGCCCGGCCTGGCTGGCGACCGCTAAGAAGTTGTCGGAAAAGGTTCATCACCACCTCCAGGAAGAAGAGCAGAAGTTCTTCCAGATGGCGGGCAAGTTGCTCGATGACAAACAGAAAGAGGCATTGGCCGGGCAGTATGAGAAGGAGTACCAAGCGCAGCTTTCCTGAATCGGGCAAACAAAACCTCGTAGGAGCTGCCGCAGGCTGCGATCTTTTGATTTTGCTTTAAAGATCGCAGCCTGCGGCAGCTCCTACAAAGTTAGAATCCTGGCAAGCGCGCTGTACCAGGCCAACGCCCGCCTTCCAGCGTCAGCAACAACTCCTTCGCCTCCAGCCCCCCTGCAAATCCGGTTAATTTCCCCGATGCGCCAATCACCCGGTGACAAGGCGCAATGATCGATATTGGGTTCTTGCCGTTCGCCGCACCCACCGCCCGCACCGCACTGGGCTTGCCGATTTGTTCGGCGATCTGGCTGTAGCTGCGGGTCTCGCCGAAGGGAATGGTCAGCAGCGCGGCCCAGACCTTCTTCTGAAACTCCGTCCCGGCAAAATCCAGCTCCAGATCGAAGCGCTGGCGTGCGCCGGCGAAATATTCGCGCAACTGCTCAGCGGCACGCATCAGGATCGGACTGTCCGGCGCTTCGTTCATCGGCCCCAGGCGCACCCGTCCGGGTTTGTCGTTTTCCCAGAGGATGGCCACCAGTCTCGAACCGTTCGCCACCAGCTTCAACTCGCCGACCGGCGAGGCCAGGGTGGTGTAGGTATAAGGCATGCCGCAGGCCTCGCCTGATTGTTGAACAGGCGTTAAGGATACTGCTTCGCGGGGGAGGCGCAATACGTAATCCCGACCATACTTGGCTACTGCTTTTGACGAGTTTTCCTACTTAAAAACAAGAAGAGACCGACTCATGAAGTACGAACCTTTTGCCAAATCGCTGATAGCGACCTCGTTGGCGCTCAGCTGCCTGACTGCCCATGCAGCTTCCGTGGCCCCGGTCGCCGCCGAAAACGGCATGGTGGTCACCGCCCAGCACCTGGCCAGCCACGTGGGCGTGGATGTGCTGAAGAACGGTGGCAACGCAGTCGATGCTGCTGTTGCGGTCGGTTACGCGCTGGCGGTGGTTTACCCGGCAGCGGGGAACCTGGGCGGTGGTGGTTTCATGACCATTCAACTGGCGGACGGGCGCAAGACCTTCCTCGACTTCCGCGAAAAAGCCCCGTTGGCGGCTACCGCCGACATGTACCTCGACAAGGCCGGCAATGTCATTCCGGACCTGAGTACCCGTGGCCACCTGGCGGTCGGCGTGCCGGGTACCGTTTCCGGTATGGAACTGGCCTTGAGCAAATACGGCACCAAACCGCGAAAAGAAGTGATCGCCCCGGCAATCAAACTCGCTGAAGACGGTTTCGTGCTGGAGCAGGGTGACGTCGAGTTGCTGGAATACGCCACTGACGTGTTCAAGAAGGACATCAAGGATTCCGGCGCGATTTTCCTGAGCAACGGCGAACCGATGCAGGTCGGGCAAAAATTGGTGCAAAAAGACCTCGGCAAAACCCTGCGGGAAATCTCCGAAAAGGGCGCCGACGGTTTCTATAAAGGCTGGGTGGCCGACGCGCTCGTCACGTCCAGCCAGGCCAATAAAGGCATCATCACCCAGGCCGACCTCGACAAATACAAGACCCGCGAACTGGCGCCAATCGAGTGCGACTACCGTGGCTACCACGTGGTCTCGGCGCCGCCACCCAGTTCTGGCGGCGTGGTGATCTGCCAGATCATGAACATCCTCGAAGGCTATCCGATGAAGGACCTGGGTTATCACTCGGCCCAGGGCATGCACTACCAGATCGAAGCGATGCGTCACGCTTACGTCGACCGCAACAGCTACCTGGGCGATCCGGATTTCGTGAAAAACCCGATTGCCCATCTGCTGGACAAAAACTACGCAACCAAACTGCGCGAAGCGATCAATCCGCAGAAGGCCGCTGTCTCCAAGGACCTCAAGCCTGGCGTCGCGCCCCATGAAGGCAGCAACACCACCCATTACTCCATCGTCGACAAATGGGGCAATGCGGTGTCGGTGACGTACACCCTCAACGACTGGTTCGGCGCCGGGGTCATGGCGAGCAAGACCGGGGTCATCCTCAACGATGAAATGGACGACTTCACCTCGAAAATCGGCGTACCGAACATGTACGGTCTGGTGCAGGGCGAAGCCAACGCGATCGCGCCCGGCAAGGCGCCGCTGTCGTCCATGAGCCCGACCATTGTCACCAAGGACGGCAAAGTGGTGATGGTGGTCGGTACGCCGGGCGGCAGTCGCATCATCACCGCAACCCTGCTGACCATGCTCAACGTCATCGACTACGGCATGAACATTCAGGAAGCGGTCGATGCGCCGCGTTTCCACCAGCAGTGGCTGCCGGAGGAAACCAATCTGGAAGCCTTCACCACCAGCCCCGACACGGTGAAAATCCTCGAAAGCTGGGGCCACAAGTTTGCGGGGCCACAGGATGCCAACCACCTGGCGGCGATCCTCGTAGGTGCGCCGTCGCTGGACGGTAAACCAGTGGGCAAGAACCGTTTCTACGGCGCCAACGATCCACGGCGTAACACCGGGTTGTCGCTGGGTTACTGAGGGTTGTGTTTGAGTGGGGGCGGACTTATGTTCGTCCCTTGCTCCTCTGACTGTTCAAGGAAGGAATCATGACCACCGCTCTGTTAATTATCGACGTCCAGCAGGCGCTTTGCTCCGGTGAGTACGAGTGCTTCGAAATTGCACGCGTGATCAATACCATCAACGACCTTTCGACGCGGGCGCGCAATGCCGGCGTTCCGGTGGTCTTGATTCAGCATGAAGAGGCGAATGGTCCTTTCACGTACAGTGCGGCTGGCTGGCAACTGGCAGAAGGGCTGGAAACGGAACCAAAGGACCTGTGCGTACGTAAAACCACTGGGGATTCTTTCTACCAGACCAACCTGCAAAAGCTGCTGCCGGAGCAGGACTTCGAGCGCCTGGTGATCTGCGGTCTGCAAACCGATTACTGCGTCAATGCCACGGTGCGTCAGGCGCTGAAGCTCGGGTATGACGTGGTGCTGGCGGCGGATGCTCACTCCACGGTCGACAACGGTAACTTCACCGCCGAAGACATCATTGCCGAGCACAATAAAGATTGGGCGCACCTCACCGGTTCGGTGGCGCGAATCGACGTGATCCTGGCTGCCGAAATCCGCTTCTGAAAAAGCAGCACATCCCCCTGTAGGAGCGAGCCTGCTCGCGATGGCGGTGTGTCGGTCGATGAAGATGCTGAATGTGCCGGCCTCATCGCGAGCAGGCTCGCTCCCACAGGTTTTCGGTCTGATTGGCGAATCAAAGAACCGGTTACGCGTAACCCGGTGTGCGCGTTTGAATACGAAACATCCGCAGTAACGGCTACACTTTCCCATCGGTAAGGATGAAGCAGTACGCGCTCGTACAAGGGGGCAGCCGTGCATGGATGTTCTCGCGCTTGTTTACCAGTATCTCTTCAGGTGGGTGATTGCGCCGGTCAGTGACCAGTTCCTGGGGTTGTTCGACCTCAATGGCCGGCTCTGCATCGCCTTCCTTTTCACCTCCTATGCCATCGCCTATGGCCTGTTTCGCGTGCGTCGGTCCCGTGGCCAGACCGATGCGTACACGTTCTGGCAATTCATTGGCGGTAGCCGGGTGCATTTTCACCCTTCGGCGTTGCTCGATTATCGCTACTACTTCGTGCGGGCCATCCTCAAAGTCGTGCTGGTAATTCCGGTCGTGGGGTTGGTTGATCCCTACGTGCTGCGCTCCGGGGACTACATCAGTTTCTTCACCCGGCTCTGGGGCGCGCGGGTCCAGGTCGAGGAGCACGTGGCGCTGTCTTTGCTCTACGGGCTGGGTGTGTTCCTGATGCAGGATTTCATTCATTACTGGGCTCACCGTGCCTACCATTCCCGTTACCTGTGGGCTTTCCACAAGGTCCATCATTCAGCGTCGGTGCTGGTACCGGTGACGGCGAGCCGGGTGCATTTTGTCGAGAAGGTGATTGAGCGGCTGATCGACATCATCTTCCTAGGTGCCTACGCCGGCGTGTTCTGGTACGCCTGTGGCGGGGAGATCAGTCGCTACACGTTGTTCGGCGTGACCTACATGGTGTTCATCCTCAACGCATTGGCGGCGAACCTGCGGCACAGCCATGTCTGGTTGTCATTCGGGGCCAGGGTCGAGCATGTACTGAACAGCCCGGCGCAGCACCAAATCCATCACAGCGATGCGCCGCGACATTTCAACAAGAACTTCGGTATTAACCTGTCGGTTTGGGACTGGATGTTCGGCACGCTCTATGTCACTCAGTCTAAGCCTGAGGCTATCCGATTCGGCACCGGGGAAGCGGATTATCAGCGTTACCTGACGCTCTACAGCCTGATCGTGACGCCGTTTGTGGAGGCGGTCGGCAAGCTGCGTCAGCTCAAACCCCTGTCTGGCGTCAGCGTGGTGGAAGTTTCCAGCGTTTCCGCCACTGCTCGTATTGCGCCTCGGGCAGTTGCACCAGCAGCGGGGACTGATGCGGGTCCAGCCAGTTGAACAAACGCGCGATGTCTTGCGGAGCCATGGCGGTGCAGCCACGGGTTGGCACCGTAGGGCCGCGCCAAATGTGGAAGAAAATGCAGGACCCTGCAGCGGGAGACGCCGGGGTGTTGTGCTCGATGACAATGCCCTGGCGATACAAGTCATCGCGGCGACGCATGCGTTCCGAGCTGTTCCAGTCATTCGCCATTGTCGCGCCGTCGACCAGCTCGTTGTAACGGGTGGACTGTGGATCATCCACGCATTCGATGGTCGGGGTCAGCGTGAGGTAGGGCAGGCGTGTTTCAGCGGAGGTGTCATAGCCGAACGCGGTACCCAGTTTGAACATCCCGGCCGGGGCTTTTCCGTCGCCTTCCTGCTTGACCGGTCCCTCGATTTGTCCAACGTCGAGCTGTCCCTTACCCCAACCCATGCCGTTCTTGCCCAGCACCACGGGAAATGCCGCTTCGAACTTTTCAAACCGGTCACCGTGGCGTTCATAGCGCTGGGCGATGCCCTGAGCATCGTCCCAGTTTTTGCTGATGACAACGATCAGTTGGTCGCTGTGGTCGAGTCCTTGAGCCAGCGCCGCCCATGGGAACAGCAGCAGCAATAGGATTTTGAGCACATTGTTCATGGTGCGAGCGGACTGATGGGGAAATCCATGACATCCGGCTTCTGCGCATTTGGGCTGTACGTGAAGTGCCACCACTCGTTGGCGTAACCGGTAAATCCTTCCTTCTCCATGGCGCGGCTGAGTCGTTGCCGATTGTTCTTGGCTGCGGCGCTGATCAATGTCGAATCGGTGTGTGCACGCTCATCGAAGCAATCGAACCCGGTACCCATGTCGACCGCGCCATCGTGCCAGCGCTGGCCATAATCGGCAGTGCAATCGACCGCTGTGACGGCCGGCGTCCAGGTGTCGGCGGGCAGGGCGCCCGGGCCGGTCATGGTCAGGTCGACCGTATTGCCACGGGAATGGTTGGACACCCGCGCCACGTAGCCCAGACGCCAGAAGTCCTGCTTGTTTACCCGTGGGTAGAACTCGGTCTTGAGCGGGTCACCCGGCTGCGTGGCGAACCGGCCCATGTCCGCAACCGCACGGCTGGGCCGATAGCAGTCGAATACCTTCAAACCGTAGCCTTCGGCTTTCAGGGCTGTCTGTACCCGCGCCAGAGCCTTGGCCGCGTCCGCCGACAGCAGGCATTCGGCAGCCTGGTAACCGTCGAGCGAATGCCCGGTGAAGTTATGGGCGCTGGCGTAGCGAATGTCCTGCTCGATGCCCGGATCGATCGTGCGCAAGTACACCATGTGTTCGGGTTTCGATTCGTCGGCCATGCACGGCGCGGCAAGGCTCAGGCTCAGCAACAACAGACAGGGTGAACGCAACATCGCAAACGGCTCCATGCATGACCAGTCTCCTCATCATGGCTTGAAACCCGTCGCACCTCCATGAAGTTGTTGATCGGCATGATAGGACGAACGCACCAACGGACCGGACGCGACGTTCTTGAAGCCCATGCGCGCGCCTTCTTCGGCAAACCAGTCAAAGGTGTCCGGGTGCACGAAGCGCTGGACCGGCAAGTGGCTGCGCGACGGTTGCAGGTACTGGCCGAGGGTGAGCATGTCGATATCGTGCTCGCGCATGCGCTGCATGACCTCGATGACTTCCTCGTCGGTTTCACCCAGGCCCAGCATCAGCCCGGACTTGGTCGGGACATGCGGCACCTGCTGCTTGAAGTTCTGCAACAGGTCCAGCGACCACTCGAAATCCGAACCCGGCCGCGCGGCCTTGTACAGGCGCGGCACGGTTTCCAGGTTGTGGTTGAACACAACGGGCGGCTCCGATGCGGTGATCGCCAGGGCCACGTCCATGCGCCCACGATAATCCGGCACCAGGGTTTCCAGTTGAATGCCCGGCGACAGCTTGCGGATCTCGCGCAGGCAATCGACAAAGTGTTGGGCGCCGCCATCGCGTAAATCGTCGCGGTCTACCGAGGTGATCACCACGTACTTCAAGCGCAACTCGGCAATGGCCACGGCCAGGTTGGTCGGCTCGTCGACATCCAGCGGCTTTGGACGTCCATGGCCGACATCGCAGAACGGGCAGCGGCGGGTGCAGATGTCGCCCATGATCATGAACGTTGCGGTGCCACCGGAAAAACACTCGCCGAGGTTCGGGCAGGACGCTTCTTCGCAGACACTGTGCAGCTTGTGTTTGCGTAGCAATTGCTTGATGCGGTCGACCTCCGGGGAAACCGGCATGCGCACGCGAATCCAGTCCGGTTTGCGCGGGAATTCGTCGGTGGGAATGATCTTCACCGGAATCCGCGCGACCTTTTCGGCGCCGCGCAGTTTGGTGCCGACTTCTACTTTGGCTGGGCCTGTAACAGTCGGTTGCGTAAGAGTGCTCATGTGCTGGGTCCTTTCATGTAGCAGCTGGCGCAGCCTGCGTTCGGCTGCGCCAGCTGCTACAGATCGTGCGATGGTTCAGTCGCGGTAGACCGGGAAGTCGGCGCACAGGGCGGCGGCCTGGCGGGCGACGTTGGCTTCGATGTCGGCATCGCCGAGGTGATCGAGGATGTCGCAAATCCACCCGGCCAAGGCGATGCTTTGCGCTTCCTTGAAGCCACGGCTGGTGATCGCCGGCGTACCAATGCGCAGGCCCGAAGTCACGAACGGCGACTGCGGATCATTAGGCACCGCGTTCTTGTTCACGGTGATGCCGGCGCGCCCCAGGGCGGCGTCAGCGTCCTTGCCGGTCAGGCCCTGGCGGATCAGGCTGACCAGGAACAAATGGTTGTCGGTACCGCCGGACACCACGTCGTAACCACGCTCGATAAACACTTGCGCCATGGCCTGGGCGTTGCGGATCACTTGTGCCTGATAGGTCTTGAAGCCGGGTTCCAGCGCTTCCTTGAAGCACACGGCCTTGGCCGCAATCACATGCATCAACGGCCCGCCCTGACCACCGGGGAACACCGCGGCGTTGAGCTTTTTCTCCAGTTCAGGATTGGCCTTGGCCAGGATCAAACCGCCGCGTGGACCGCGCAGGGTCTTGTGAGTCGTGGTGGTCACCACGTCGGCGTAGGGCAGGGGATTGGGGTACAGACCGGTCGCCACCAGCCCGGCGACGTGGGCCATGTCGACGAAGAAGTACGCACCCACCTTGTCGGCGATCTGCCGGAAGCGCGGGAAGTCCAGGGTCTTCGAATAGGCCGAGAACCCGGCGATGATCATCTTCGGCTGGTGCTCGACCGCCAGGCGCTCGACTTCGTCGTAGTCGATCAGGCCGGTGCTGGTGTCGATGCCGTATTGCACGGCGTTGTACAGCTTGCCGGAAAAACTCACTTTGGCGCCGTGGGTCAGGTGGCCGCCGTGGGCCAGGCTCATGCCCAGTACGGTGTCGCCCGCTTGCAGCAACGCCAGATAAACCGCCGCGTTGGCCTGGCTGCCGGAATGCGGCTGGACGTTGGCGTAGTCGGCGCCGAACAGCCGCTTGGCGCGGTCGATGGCCAGTTGCTCGACCACATCGACGTGCTCGCAACCGCCGTAGTAACGCTTGCCCGGATAGCCTTCGGCGTACTTGTTGGTCAGGCCGCTGCCCTGGGCTTGCATCACCCGTTGGCTGGTGTAGTTCTCCGAGGCGATCAGTTCGATGTGGTGTTCCTGCCGCGCATCCTCGGCGTTCATCGCCGCCAGCAGTTCGTCGTCATAGCCTTTGATCTGGTCGTGCTTGCTGAACATGGTGTGGTCCTTTTTAGAGTTTTGTGGGACTTCAGGCGTCGGCGTGTTCGGCGGTCAGGCGTTCGTAGGCGTGTTGATCCAGTAGATCGTCCAACGCCCGGGCATCGACCGGTTTGAAACGAAAGAACCAGCCTTCGCCCAAGGGGTCTTCGTTGACCAATTCCGGGGTGTTCTCCAGCGTCGCGTTGATCTCGACCACTTCACCGTCCAGCGGCATGCCGATACTGCTGGCGGCTTTCACCGATTCCAGCACCGAGACTTCGGCACCGGCATTGAAGGCGCCCAATTCAGGTACCTGCACAAACACCACATCCCCCAGCGCCTGCTGGGCAAACTCGGTGATGCCGACGGTGACCAGGCCATTGCTTTCAAGGCGCAACCATTCGTGATCGACGGTGAAACGCAATTCGCTCATATCAACTCCTTATTATTTTTAGGCTCGCCGGGGGGGCAACGAGTGGGGTTGGAGGAGTGATAGCAAGGGCGGTGCCAAGGTTAGTTATTTGTTTTAAATCAATAAGTTGAAGACATTTTTTGAGGCGCGGGCGATTGCGGTTGTATTGAAATCAATACGGTCGGGCAGGGATGTAGGCGTGGACGCCGTCATTGCAGTGCGTGCAGGGTTTTGTCTTGAATTCGTTACGCTGTATCGATTTTCAGACAGTAACGTCGCGCCTGGATGTAGGAGCTGCCGAAGGCTGCGATCTTTTGATCTTGAACCGATGAATATCGCTGAAAATCAAGATCAAAAGATCGCAGCCTTCGGCAGCTCCTACACAGAGCAAAAAGCCGTTAACCGCTTCAGGGCTTGGCCGGAATCCCGTACTTGCGCAACCGAATCGCAATGGCGCTGTGCGAAGTCTGCAACCGAGCTGCCAGCAACCGGCTGGACGGATAGCTGCGATACAGCTGTTCCAGCAGGTTCTTTTCAAAGTCGCCAACCGCCTCTTCCAGGCTGCCGACTTCGCCGTCGTTCTTGCGCTCCACCGCCGTGCGCGCGATGTCGAGGTCGTCGATGTCCACCAGCGGGTTTTCGCAAATCGCCGCTGCACGGAAAATCACGTTTTGCAGTTGCCGCACGTTGCCCGGCCAGCGGTTGCCGAGCAGGGCGGGGAAGGTGCTTGGCGCCAGGCGGCAGACCGGGCGCTGGATCTGCGCGCAGGCCTGCTGCATGAAGTGATTGGCCATCAACAGGATGTCGTGGCCGCGTTCGCGCAACGGCGGCACTTGCAGGTTGAGCACGTTGAGGCGGTAGAACAGGTCTTCGCGAAAATGCCCTTCGCTGACCATTTTTTCCAGGTCGCGGTGGGTGGCACTGAGAATGCGCACGTTGACCTTGACCTCACGATCACCGCCCACGCGACGGAAGCAACCATCGCTCAAAAACCGCAGCAACTTGGCCTGCAAATACGGCGACATTTCTCCCACTTCATCGAGAAACACCGTGCCCTGATCGGCCAGTTCCAGCAGCCCCAGTTTGCCGCCGCGTTGTGCGCCGGTGAAGGCGCCGGGGGCGTAGCCGAACAGCTCGCTCTCGGCCAGGCTTTCGGGGAGCGCCGCGCAGTTCAGGGCCAGGAACGGCGCATCCCGGCGGCCGCTGATGGCGTGACAGGCGCGGGCCACCAGTTCTTTGCCGGTACCGGTTTCGCCCTGGATCAGCAGCGGTGCATCGAGGGCAGCCACCCGTTGGGCGCGGGCCTTGAGCGAGCGGATTGGCGGCGATTCGCCAAGCAGCGCATCGAAACCTTCAGCGTGGTCATGATGCAGTGCCGAAAGGCGTTCGCCGATGCGGCTCGGTTGATACAGCGTGAGCAGAGCGCCGGCCTCGGTGATCGGCATCGCGTCCAGCAGCAACGTCTGGCCACCCAGGCTAACCTCGCGCATCGGCAAGCGAAAATCGTGTTCGATCAGGGTGCGCAGCAGGTCGGGATCATCGAACAATGTCGCCAGCGACTCGCCCGCCGGTTCCCGGCCGCACAAGGCGATCAACGCCGGATTGGCCAACAGCACGTGGCCGCGATCATCCACCGCCAGCACCGGGTCGGAACTGGCTGCCAGCAACGCATCGAGCTGCAAGTGCCGACGCTGGCCGGGCAGGATGTCGACCACTGTCACCGCCTGCACGCCTTGTACGCCGAGCAGAGCCTCGCGCAGTTCCTCCAGCACCTCGACACCCAGGGTTGGCGCATCGATGTAGACGTTGGGCGGCACCATCTCCACGGCATCCAGATTGAAACTGCGCCCACCCAGCAGGGCCAGCACTTCCTGGGTAATTCCGACGCGGTCGATGAAGGTGACGTGGATGCGCATGGCGGGCCTGCAAGGTGGGCGAACTCAAATCAGTATGCCGGGCGAATTTTGGATTTGGCGAGCGTCACGTCACGGCTTGGCGGATTTAGCGGCGCTGGCGGCCAGGTCTTCGAGGAACGCCTGGAGGATCGGCGGCGGCGCAACACCGCGCCGGGTGATCACGTCGAACGGCGATTTCAGGCGCAGGCTGTTCGGCGCGAGTTGATGCATCTCGCCGCTCTTGACCCATTGCGCGGCGAAGTGCTCCGGCAGAAAGCCCAGGTACGCGCCGGAGATGATCAGGATCGCAGTGGCTTCGATGTTGTCCACGGTGGCCGCCGCTTTGCTCACGCCCAAATGTTCGAGGTCGTATTGCTGCATGTAGCCGCGCACGACGATGCGGCTGGCGGCGACTTCTTCGAGCAGTTCCTGGCCTTCGGCCTGGCTGCCATGCAACGGGTGACGCCGCCCGCAATACAAGCCCAGGGCTTCCTGATACAGCGGTGATTGCAGCAGGCCCGGCACATGGATCGGGAAGTGCCCGATGGCCAGGTGCAAGCGACCGTCGAGCACGCGTTCTTCGAGTTCCGCCGGGGTGCCGACGTAGACGTTGAGGTGCACGTCATGCCCGCGCGAAACAAAGCGCTGGGTGGTGCGCGGAATCGGCGAATCGGGGTCGGTGATGGTGGTGTCGATGATCCCCAGATTGAGCTTGCCGCTGATGTGCTGCTTGAGCACGTCGGCGTCCATGCAGAAATTTTCCACCGCCGACAGTAGGCGCTGGGTGGCCTCGTGAATCGCCACGCCTTGCTCGGTCAGGCGAAAACCGCTGCGCCCGCGCTGGCAAAGCTTGACCCCGAGCCGGGTTTCCAGATGGGTCATCTGTTCGCTGATGGTGGACTGCCCGGCGTTCAACGCCGCCTGCGCTGCGGAAAACCCGCCGCAGCGAACAATCGTCGCAAACACCCTGAGCAACTTCAGATCGACATCGTGCAGTTGAATCACCTGGAACCTCCCGCCGGTGGATGCATCGGTAATGCCGATATGAGTATCTGATGTTTAGCATTTTTTCCACGGAAAGCTACGCCCATAGTCTTTCCAACGGCGGTCGCCTTGCAGTTCCGCCAAGCCGATAACAAGAAGTGGAGAGGCTAGAAATGTCGAACAACGGTTATGAATCCGGTCGCCTGAACCTGCCATTCGTGGGTCATTGCACCTTTGGCAAATCCCCGGTGTGTACCGATTGGGATGCACTGGATGCCGATGTCGCGGTGCTTGGCGTGCCCAACGACATGGGCACCCAGTGGCGCTCCGGCGCACGATTCGGACCACGCGGGATTCGTGAAGCATCGACGCTGTTTTCCTTCGGCCACGCTGGTGCCTACGATCACGAAGATGATGTGATGTACCTCACCGCATCGGACGTGCGCATGGTCGACGTCGGTGATGCTGATATCGTCCACACCGACATGGCGACCAGCAACAAGAACACCGAATACGCTGTGCGCAAGATCCTCGACGCCGGTGTGATGCCGGTGGTTCTCGGCGGTGACCACTCGGTGCACGCGCCAGTGATCAAGGCCTTCGAAGGCCGCGGCCCGATCCACATCATCCACTTCGATGCGCACCTGGACTTCGTCGATGAACGCCACGGCGTACGCTACGGCCACGGCAACCCGCTGCGCCGCGCTTCGGAAATGAACCACATTGTCGGCATGACCCAGATGGGCATCCGCAACGTCTCATCGTCCAACCGCGACGACTACGAAGCAGCCCACGAGGCCGGCTCGAAAATCCTCTCGGTGCGTGACGTGCGGCGCCTCGGCGTCGAGGGCGTGCTGGCGCTGATCCCGGAGAACATCAACTACTACATCACCATCGACATCGACGGTTTCGACCCGTCCATCGCCCCCGGCACCGGCACCCCGAGCCACGGCGGCTTCCTCTACTACGAAGTGTTGGAAATCATCCAGGCCTTGGCCAAGCGCAGCAAAGGCAACATCGTCGGCATGGACCTGGTGGAAGTGGCGCCGGTCTACGACCCGACCGGCATGACCTCGATCCTCGCCGCGCAACTGTTGCTCAACAGCATCGGTTTCATCTTCCACGAGCGTGGCAAGGTGCGGGCAGCCGCCGAGAGCGAAGCCGCATTAGCCTGATCATCGAAACCAGTGACCCGGCAGTGCCAGACTGCCGGGCAGAGAGAATAAAAATGGACACGATCGTCAAAAGTTACCTGCAAAAATTCGGCGTCAGCGAAGCCACCCAGACCTTCCTCAGCAAGGTCCAGAAAATGTTCATTGGTGGCGCCTGGGTCGAAGCCAGCGACGGCCAGACCTCCGATGTGATCGAGCCGTCGACTGAAGGCCTGATCACCCGCATACCCATGGGCACTACCGATGACCTGGACCGCGCCGTGCAAGCCGCCCGCGCCCAGTTCGACGGCGGCGCCTGGCGTCAGGCCAAACCGGCCGAACGCGAGCGCATGATGCAGCGCCTGGCCGACCTGATCGAACAGAACGCCGCGGAGCTCGCGGAAATCGAATCCATCGACATGGGCAAATCCGTCGCTTTCGCCAAGGACGTCGATATCCAGGGCACCGTCGATACCCTGCGTTACTTCGCCGGTTGGGCCACCAAAATTCACGGCCGCACCGTCGAGCCTTCGCTGCCGGGCAATTACCTGGCCTACACCCGCAAGGAAGCGGTGGGTGTGGTCGGCGCCATCGTGCCGTGGAACTTCCCCCTGCAAACCATGGCCTGGAAGCTCGGCGCGGCGCTGGCGACCGGTTGCACCGTGGTGGTCAAACCGGCTGAGCTGACGTCGTTGTCGGCCCTGCGTTTTGCTGAACTGGTGCAGGAAGCGGGCATCCCCGACGGCGTGATCAACATCGTCACCGGGCGCGGCAGCGTGGTCGGTGCGGCCATGGCCACCCACCCCGGCATCGACAAACTGACCTTCACCGGCTCGACCCCGGTCGGCCAGACTGTCGGCCGTGCCGCGCTGGATGACATGAAGCGCCTGACCCTCGAACTCGGTGGTAAATCACCGGTCATCGTCTGCGCCGATGCCGATATTCCGGCCGCCGCCCAAGCAGTCGCCAACGGCGTGTTTTTCAACTCCGGGCAGGTATGCGACGCCGGTACGCGGGCCTATATTCATAGCAGCGTCTACGACGAATTCCTGCGTGAACTGATCGCCTACACGCGCACCCTGAAAATGGCCCCGGGCCTGGACCCGGATTGCTTCATCGGCCCACTGGTTTCGGCCCTGCAAAAGCAGCGCGTGACCGAGTACATCGAAACCGGCAAGGCCGAAGGCGCCGAACTGGTCTACGGCGGCCAACCGGTTGATGGCCCTGGCTTCTTCGTCGAACCGACCATCTTCGCCCATTGCCGCAACGACATGCGCATCGTCCAGGAAGAGATCTTCGGCCCGGTGCTGGTCACCGCACCGTTCGACGATGAGGAAGAGGCGCTGGCCTTGGCCAATGACTCGCCTTATGGCCTGGCGGCGGCCCTGTACTCCAACGACCTGGGCAAGGTGCACAGCCTGATTCCACGCCTCAAGGCCGGTTCAGTCTACGTCAACGCCCACGGCACCCTCGACCCGTCGATGCCGTTCGGTGGCTACAAACAGTCCGGTTTCGGCAAGGACCTGGGTGCCGAGCAGCTCGACTACCTGCTCGAAACCAAGGCGGTGTGGATCACGCTGCCAGCCTGACTCCACCGCTCCCGTAGGAGCTGCCGCAGGCTGCGATCTTTTGATTTGTTTCAAGATCAAGATCAAAAGATCGCAGCCTGCGGCAGCTCCTACGGGGATCGAGGAATATTCGCCAATTGAGAACGGCAGGGACGCGCCAAGGGACTCGTTCACCCGAAAGAACGCGGTTTTCTCGTCATGATCTTCCAACAATAAGAGTCCATCATGAACACTAACGCCAAGTCAGCCACGAGCGTGTCCGCCCTCGATGACAAGTCCGTCGTCGAGGGGCATTCCATTGACTTCATCCCCGAGAACGAGCGCACCGACAAACTGTCGAGCCAAGGCCCGTTCTGGTTCCTCGGCAATTTCACCTTCTTCACCATGACCATCGGCTTCGTCGGCCCAAGCGTCGGCCTCACCGCGTTGTGGACCACGCTCGCCGGCACGCTGGGCATCATGTTCGGCACGCTGTTCATGGCATTCCACGGCTCCCAAGGCCCGCACCTTGGCCTGCCACAGATGATCCAGTCCCGGGCGCAGTTCGGTTATCGCGGCGTTATTCTGGTGCTGCTGGCAACGCTGTTCGTGTTTGCCGGCTTCAACATCGTCAACCTGGTGTTGATGATGCAGGGGCTGCACACGCTGTTCGGCTTCAACCCCGCGGTGATCGCGGTGGCGGTGACTATTCCGGCGGCGGTGCTGGCGATTCTCGGTCACGACTGGATGCACCGCAGTTTCAAATGGGCGTTGTACTTGTCGCTGCCGCTTTACGGGCTGGTGACCCTGGCAGTGGTGATGGGCTGGGTGCCGGATGCCGTGTTGCCGGCGCTCGCCGAAGGTGAAGTGGCCCGGGAACCGCTGGGTTTCAACTGGACCGGGTTCATTGCGCAGTTCGCGGCGGCGGCCAGCTACAACATCGCTTACGCGCCGTATGTGTCGGACTACTCGCGCTACCTGCCGAAAAATACCTCCAGCGGCAAGCTGATTGCGGTGGTGTTCCTCGGCGCTTCGCTGTCCGGCGCGTGGATGATTTCCGTCGGCGGCTGGCTGGCCGATCACTTGCATTCGACTGACGTGCTGGTGGCCCTCGGACAAGTCGGCAACACCGTCTCGCCGCTGATGGGCACGGCGGTGGTGGTCATCACGATTCTGGCGTTCCTGCCGGTGATCGCGATGAACATCTACAGCGCCAAACTGACCACGCTGACCTGCGTCGACTCGATCAAGCACATCGAACCCACCCGCAAGGCGCGGATCCTTGCCATCGTCTTTGTGATCCTGCTGCAACTGGGCGTGGCCCTGAGCATTCAGAGTACGGGCAAAGGTTTGTCGGTGCTGGGGATCTACCTGGTGGTGATGCTGTACTTCCTGGTGCCGTGGACCTCGGTCAACCTCACCGACTACTTCTTCGTGCGCAAGGGTCGTTACGCCATTCCGCACTTCTTCATGCCCCACGGCAACCTCTACGGCAGCTGGGGCCTGCGTGGCATCGCCGCGTATGCCATCGGCTTCATTTCGATGATCCCGTTCTTCTACATCTACGACGGCGTCGAGCAGCGCGAGGTGTATGTCGGCCCGCTCGCCAAGGCACTGGGCAGCATCGACATCGCCTGGCTGGTCGGGCTGATCGTCTCGGGCCTGGCGTACTACTGGCTTAGCCGTTCGATTGATCTGAAGCGCGAAGAAACGGTGATCCAGCAGATCGAGAAAAACTCCCCGCAATACACCACCGGCGACACGCTGACCCACAAACAGCAACCGCAGCCGGTATTCACTGAATCGACGGTCGGGAGATCATCATGACCACGCAAAAATACGACTACATCATCATTGGCGCAGGCTCGGCAGGGTGTGTGTTGGCCAACCGCCTGAGCGAAGACCCGACCACCTCGGTGCTGGTCCTGGAATTCGGCGGCAGCGACAAGAGTGTGGTGATCCAGATGCCGAGCGCTTTCTCGATCCCGATGAACACCAAGAAGTACAACTGGCGCTACGAAACCGAGCCCGAGACTTACCTCAACGGTCGCCGCATTCACTGCCCACGGGGCAAGGTGCTGGGCGGTTCGTCGTCGATCAATGGCCTGGTCTACATCCGTGGCCACGCCTATGACTTCGACGAGTGGGAATCCCTCGGCGCCCAGGGCTGGGGCTACAAAAATTGCCTGCCGTATTTCAAACGTGCCGAAAGCTATGAGTCGGGTGGCGACAGCTATCGCGGGCAAACCGGGCCGCTGCACACCACCAACGGCAACCACATGAAAAACCCGCTCTACGGCGCGTGGGTCGAGGCCGGTGCCGAGGCGGGCTACATCAAGACTGACGACTGCAACGGCTACATGCAGGAAGGTTTCGGCGCGATGCACATGACCGTGAAAAACGGCGTGCGTTGCTCCACCGCCAATGCCTATCTGCGCCCGGCGATGGGTCGCCCGAACCTGACGGTGGTTACCCACGCCATGACCCGGCAAATCATCCTCGAAGGCAAGCGCGCAGTAGGGGTCATGTATGACCACGATGGCCAGACTCACCAGGTGTATTGCAACCGCGAAGTGCTGATTTCGTCCGGGCCGATCGGTTCGCCGCACCTGCTGCAACGCTCCGGTATCGGCCCGGCTGCGGTGCTGCGCAAGGCAGGAATTGGCGTGCGCCATGACCTGCCGGGAGTAGGGGAGAACCTGCAGGACCACGCCGAGGTGTACATCCAGTTCGGCTGCAAGGAACCGGTGACCCTGAACAACAAAATGGACCCGCTGAGCAAACTGATGATTGGTCTGCGCTGGCTGTTGTTCAAGGACGGTCTGGGCGCCACCAATCACTTCGAGGCGGGCGGTTTCATCCGTTCCGACAAGGGCCTGCGCTGGCCGGACATTCAGTTCCACTTCTTGCCGGCAGCGATGCGCTACGACGGCAACAAGCCGATCAAGGGCCACGGTTTCATGGTGCTCACCGGTCCCAATAAACCGAAAAGCCGCGGTTATGTGCGCGTGCGTTCGGCCGACCCGTACGAGCATCCGGAAATCCGCTTCAACTACCTGGAGCGCGAAGAGGACCGCGAAGGTTTCCGTCGCTGCATTCGCCTGACCCGCGAAATCATCGGCCAGAAAGCCATGGACCGCTTCCGCGACGGCGAAATCGCTCCGGGCGCGTTGGTGACCAGTGATGAAGACCTCGATGCGTTCGTGCGTGACAACCTGGAAAGCACTTACCACCCTTGCGGTTCATGCCGCATGGGCGAGGACGACATGGCCGTGGTGGATTCCGAGTTGCGGGTGCATGGCATCGCCGGGTTGCGGGTGATCGATTCCTCGGTGTTCCCGACCGAACCCAACGGCAACCTCAATGCACCGACCATCATGCTCGCCGAACGGGCCTCGGACCTGGTGCGCGGGGTGAAAATGCTGCCGGCATCGGACGTGCCGGTCGGCCTGGTGGAGAACTGGGAGAACAGCCAGCGCAATGGATTGCCGGGGCGTAACGTGCGGGTCTGACAGCAAAAAAGATCGCAGCCTGCGGCAGCTCCTACAGGGAACATGCATTCCAATGTAGGCGCTGCCGCAGGCTGCGATCTTTTGTTCTAGGCTGTAAAGCCTTGAGACCGCAATGGAGCACCCTCATGGCTATTCAAGCCCTGCGCGCAGACGCATCCCACATCGATATCATTGCCCCGTTGTTCGACGCCTACCGGGGCTTTTACCAGCAGCCCTCCAACTTGCTGCAGTCCCGCGCGTTCATCGCCGAGCGCATCGCCCGCGACGAGTCGGCGATCTTCTTTGCCGAGGACGCCAGCGGCGAAGCATTGGGTTTCGTGCAGATGTTCCCGACGTTTTCCTCCATCGACGCACACCGCACCTGGCTGCTCGGTGACCTGTTCACTACGCCCGCCGCCCGCGGTAAAGGCGTCGGTACGCTGCTGATGAACACCGCCCGCGATTTTGCGCGATTGAATGGCGCCAAAGGCATGACCCTGGAAACCGCCACCGATAACGTCAGTGCCCAGCGTTTGTATGAGTCGCTGGGCTATGTGCGCGATCCCGGTTACTACACCTATTGCCTCGACCTCAAGCAAGGTTGAGCCCGGGTTTACTGAAGCCCGCGTAGAAACTCGGCCTGGGCGTCGGCACTGGTGAGGATGCGGTAACGCGTACTGCGCGACACATCGCGGTCGCGAAACCGTTCGTACACCCCTTGGAATACCTGGCGGTTCAACGCCGGGTGTTGCTGCACCAGGTAGCGTTCACAGCAGGCGTCGTAGTCTTCTACCGAAATGAATTTGCGGAACCAGTAACGGTAGAAATAGCCCAGCAGAAAACCCAGGCTGAAATCGTGATCCAGTACCGAGTGTGCGCAGCATTCGAAATCGATCAGCCGCAGTTCGCCCCCGGGGCCGATCAGGATGTTCTTGGGGTGAGGGTCCATGTGCACAAACCCTTCGACGAGCGTCTGCCCGAACAACTGCAGAATATCCATCAACAACGCGGCAGCCTGCTCGGGCTGGGCAATCACGCGGTCATCGACGCTGCAATGGTCGTCGAAAAAATTGACCAGCAAATACTCTTCCTTCAAAAACGGAAAGCGCCCGACGTGACCGAACGCCGCCACTCTTGGCGATGATTGCGACTTGCTCGATACCGCCGACAGGTTGATGAATTCATTGGTCAGGTCATGCAGGCCGAACACGCGCTTGAGGCCGAGGAAGTTTTGCAGCTGCTTTTTCCAGTGTGTCAGGCGATTGTGTTTCAACACCCATTTGCGCTCGCCTTCGAGCAGGAACACGCTGCGGGTCGCTTCGGGAGTGTCCAGTAGCGCGTACTGGGCGGGTTGGGCGAAAAAGCGCTCAAGCAATACCGTCAGTTCGCGTTGATGACCCGGGTCGAGGTGGAACGTGACGCCAGCGATTTTCTGCTGGCTGAGGCGCGAGGTGAGGTATTTGAGATGACGCATGTGCAGCCCCTGACAAGACAAACCGGTCCATGAAGCGTCGGCAAACGGCACGACGCCCGACGTTATCGGCAGGGCCCGTCATACCGTTAATGCGAATGGCGATTTATCGTCGAGGGGCACGTCTCGCCAGCGTCAGGCCTGCGTACCGAACACCGGCCGGAAGAAGCTGCGCTCATAGCTGAGGATGCAGCGGGTTTCTTCGGCGTACTTGAACGCGGCGATGCACTCCGGGTCGCTCATCGAGCGTTGCCGATAGCTTTCATAGGCCGCCAGGCTCGGGAAGGTGAACATGGCCATGGCGATGTTGCTGGCGCCCTCGGACGGCAGGAAGTAGCCGTGATGCTGGCCGCCGAATTTCTCCACCAGCGGTATCCACAACTTGCCGTAGTGCTCGAATGCTTCGAGCTGGTAAGGGTCCAGCACATATTTGAGGTAGCAGGTGACCATCGGTTTTTCTCTCTGTCAGGGTTGAAGGTTTTCAGTCGCGCGGATCACCCGCGCGGTGATCGGCGGTTGATCGGCGCCGCAAGTGTCGCGCTTGAGCCATTCGGCCGGAGGCACGCCCACCACGTTGAGGAAGGTTCGGGAGAACGAGGCTTGCGAACTGTAGCCGACGGTTGAAGCGATGACTTTGATTTGCACGCCTTCGCGCAGCAGGTCCTGGGCGCGTTTCATGCGCCACGCCGTGACGTAGCCCATCGGTGAAATGTCCATGATCCGGGTGAAGCACGCCGAGAATTTCGAGCGCGACATGTTCGCCAGGCTGGCCAGTTTCTCCACCGTCCACAGCGCTTCGGGCTGCTGGTGAATGTGGTTGAACACCGCTCCAAGGCGCCCGTCCTGCAGGGCATACAGCAGGCCGCTGGAGATCTTTCCTTCCACAACCGAGCGGCGTACCAGCAAGACGAACAGGTATTCGAGCAGCAGGCTCAGCGCCTTGGTTCGGCCGGGGGCCTGGTCGTTGAATTCGCCGATCAGGCTGTCGATCATCGGCGCGAGGTTTTCCAGGGCGCTGAACGGGAACACCAGGGTTTCCTTGAGCCCCAGCGGGAAGGGTTGCAGCGAGTTGCGGCCGAACTGGAACGAGGCACAGATCAGCTCGGCGCCGTCGGGCGAACTTGAGCGCAACTGGTAACGGCAACTGCTGGGGCAGAACAGCACGCTCGGTTCGCTGATGGAGATTTTCGGCAGGCCCGGTTGCACCATGTCCATGCCGCCACGGCTGATCACATGGATAAACGCCATGCCCGGCGGCTTGTCGAGCACCAGTGTGCCGTCGACGGTACCGGTGAAGAACAGCCGGCCCTGCAGGTGCGTGCGTTCAAAGAACTCGGAAAGAATGTCCATGTTAGAGACGCCCGGGTAAAGACGTGGTACGTCCTGGCAAAAGCAGGGCAGGGCGCGGCCGTAGGATGAAGTTCTCGCCGATGGTAAACAACACCCCTCCCGGGTGCCATGGCGCAGAGCGATATTTCTCGACCCTCACCGGAGTGCCCCGTCATGAGCAACGACCCGATTCGCACCGCCCCACCGTACGCCGACCCGTCAGAGCCCGCGCTGCCGAACCCGGGCATGCAGCTTGACCTGTCCCGCGCGGCGCTGGTGGTCATCGACCCGCAAATCGACTTTCTCAGCCCTGAAGGCGTGAGCTGGGGCGTCTTCGGTAAAAGCGTCGTCGAACACGATGTGGTCAAGCACCTGGGCCAGTTGTTTGCTGGTGCCAAGGACGCGGGCATCACCGTCGCGGTGTCGCCGCACTATTACTATCCGTGCGACCACAAATGGCAGTTCGGCGGGCCGCTGGAAAAGGTCATGCACAGCATCTGCATGTTTGATCGCAAGGGGCCGTTGACGCTCGACGGCTTCGAAAACTCCGGCGCCGATTTCATGCCGGAGTACAAGCCGTACATCCTCGACGGCAAAACCATCATCGCTTCGCCGCACAAAGTCTACGGCCCGGAAACCAACGACCTGGCACTGCAACTGCGCAAGCATGGCGTGTCGCAGATCATTCTGGCGGGCATGGCGGCGAACTTGTGTGTGGAGTCGCACTTGCGTGAACTGCTGGAGCAGGGTTTTGAAGTGGCCGTAGTCCGCGACGCCACCGCCGGCCCGACCACCCCGGAGGGCGATGGCTATCTGGCGGCGCTGATCAACTACCGCTATATCGCCAACGCCTTGTGGACCACGGCGCAAACCCTGGCGTATCTCAAGGCCTGATCAACCGCCTCGGCGGGGCCGGCGAGGACTGCGTCCTCGAACGCAGCCTCGCAGGCTCGGCAGCTGCTACGTAATGTGCCCCTGTAGCAGCTGTCGAGCAGAGCGAGGCTGCGTTCGGCTGCGCAGCAGTCGCCAGACCCTAGCCTCGGGCGGCGCGGGCAAACTCGATGAAGGCTTTGAGCGTCGCCGGGACATGCCGTCGGCTCGGGTAGTACAGATGCAGGCCGGGGTAGTAGGGGCACCAGTCCCCTAGCACCTGGATCAGCCTGCCGTCAGCAATGTGCTCCTTGACCATGTCTTCGAAAATGTAGGCGAGACCGACGCCCTGTATCGCCGGGCCGACCATCAGGCTCACGTCACCCAGGGTCAGCGGGCCGTCGATTTCGATTTCCTGAGCGATGCCGCCCCGTTCGAACTCCCAGCGATACAGCGAACCGCTGGGGAAACGGTGGCGAATGCACGGCAGGCCATGCAAATCCTCGGGTTTTTGCGGTACGGCGTGCTGTTCGAAGAACGCCGGCGAGGCCACCACCACCGAGCGCATGTAGGCGCCGATGGGCAGCGACACCATGTCGGCTTCCAGGCGTTCCCCGAAACGTACCCCGGCATGAAAACCCTCGGATACCACGTCGACCAGGCCGTCATCGGCGACGATTTCCAGCCTGACATCCGGATACGCCTCCAGGAATTTCGCTGCAAGCGGCAGCACCACCAGTTCTGCGGCCTGGCGCCCAGCGGTGATTCTGAGGTTGCCGGAGGGTTTGTCGCGGAAGCTGTTGAGGTCTTCGAGCGCATCGTCGATGTCGCGAAACGCCGGCTTCAATCGGGCGAAAAGACGTTCCCCGGCCTCGGTCAGGCCGACGCTGCGGGTGGTGCGGTTGAACAACCGTACGCCAAGGCGGTTTTCCAGGGTGCGCACGGAGTGGCTCAGCGCCGAAGGGGTCAGCCCAAGCTCCACCGCCGCACGACTGAAATTCAAGTGGGCTGCCACGCCGAGGAAGGTCGAAAGGTCTGCTGCCGATGGTGCTTTCATTTGTGAGTGCCTTTCACAAAGCCATGCAAAATTGCTGGGATTATCACATCAGTAGTGGAGTTTTAAAGTTGCGTCAACTCATCAAGAAGGCCCGGCAATAACGCTCGGGTCGCTGACAGGAGGAGTTGAAATGCGTACTTGGTTGATTACTGGAGCTTCCCGTGGTTTTGGTACCCTCATCGCAGAACGTGCTCTGCGTGCCGGCGACGCGGTGATTGCCACCGCCCGTAAACCTGAAGAAATCATCGCCAAACTGGGCGACCATCCCAACCTGCTGGCCGTGCGCCTGGACGTGACCCGCGAAGCAGAAGCGCATCAGGCGGTCGCCGAGGGCATCAAGCGTTTTGGCCGCATCGATGTGCTGATCAACAATGCCGGTTTTGGCGTGTTGGGGGCGGTCGAAGAAACCAGCGCCAACGAGACTGAGCGCCTGTTCGCCACTAACGTGTTCGGCTTGCTCAACGTGACCCGCGCGGTACTGCCCCACATGCGCCGTCAGCGTTCGGGGCATGTGATCAACATTTCTTCGATTGGCGGCTATCAGGCCTACATGGGTTGGGGCGTCTATGGGTCCACCAAGTTTGCGGTGGAAGGCATTACCGAAGCGCTGCATCAGGAACTGGCGCCGCTGGGCATCCATGCCACGGTGGTGGAACCGGGCTTCTTCCGCACCGATTTCCTCGACGAGCAGTCGCTGGTAAAGACCGCGTTGGAGCTGCCGGACTATGACGAAACGGTCGGTGTGATGCGCAAGCATGCCGAGGCGGCCAACCACGCTCAACCGGGCGATCCGGTGAAGTTTGCCGAGGCGATGTTCGCCCTGGTCAACGCACCGAAACCACCACAACGCCTGGCGCTGGGCAGCGATACCGTCGCCCGCATCGAAGCGAAAAACCGCTTCGTTGCGCAGGAGCTGGCTGAGTGGAATGAACTGGCATTGTCCACTGACTTCAAGGATTGACGTCCGGCGAAAGCAAAAATCCGGAATCTTTGATTCCGGATTTTTATGCGCTGGAAATGTGTAGCAGCTGGCGAAGCCTGCGTTCGGCGGCGCAGCTGTCGTAAACCCTGCATTCGCGGATCATCTGATGTACCGCGTTGGCCGATTTTGCGACTGCTTCGCAGCCGAACGCAGGCTTCGCCAGCTGCTACAGGGGGGTGGCGGCTGGGTTCAGCGACATTCCAGGCAGAAGTAGGGCATCACATCGGAGCTGGCATCGTAGCCGTTGCTGCCGTCGGCGTAGTGGTTCTCGCGCAGTCGGTCGGAGCCGCCTTCTGCTACGCGGGTGCCGCGCGTCGCGTTGTACCCGTTGGCTGCCACGCTGTTTTGCTTCAGTCGCTCGGAACCGTCCGATGCCAGTTGCCGTTCTTTTAGACGATCGGCACCGCCTTCAGCGAGTTGTCGTTCTTGCAGGCGATCGGCACCACCTTCGGCGACTCGTCGTTCTTGCAGGCGGTCAGCGCCGCCTTCGGCCAGTTGTCTTTCCTTGATACGGTCGGCCGCACCTTCGGCCACGTTGTGGGCGTCGGTGTTGGAATCCGCTTCGGCAGCGTGAGAATTTGCTGCGATAAAACCGAGGGCCGAAAACAGGGCAATGCCTAAAGCAAGCTTGGAGGTGTTCATCATGGGTCACCTGGTGAATGATGGGCGTGTTCAGTCAACCATCTTAATGGGCTGAAAAAGCCCGTCACTTATGCGTAGGTTGTCCCGGAGAACATCTAGGTGTCAGGCATTCATACCTCGGTATGGCCGGCATTGCACAATTCAAAGTCTTCGGTTTGCGGGTCAGACATGATCAAATGGTCGCCATTTTTTGCGGTAGGCGATGGCTGATCTGGAGCGGTAGAAATGAACAAAGCGGCCGTGATGACGCTCGTCTTGAGCCTCGGGGCAAGTCTGTTGGGCGCACCCGCGAATGCTGCCGGTGACGCCGAGGCGGGCGGAAAATTGTTCAAGCGGGTCTGTGGTGGCTGCCATCAGGTCGGAGAAGGGGCACGGCCTTTTTTTGGCCCGCAACTGAAC
The DNA here is from genome assembly GCF_019145495.1 of Pseudomonas azerbaijanoccidentalis. Taxonomy (GTDB): domain Bacteria; phylum Pseudomonadota; class Gammaproteobacteria; order Pseudomonadales; family Pseudomonadaceae; genus Aquipseudomonas; species Aquipseudomonas azerbaijanoccidentalis. The sequence continues at coordinate 164,081 of NZ_JAHSTU010000009.1, forward strand.
AATGTGATCGGACGGGTCGCTGGCAGCACCTCTGACTACCAGTATTCGGATGCCATGAAATCCTCGGGCGTCGTCTGGACCCGGGAAAAACTCGCGGCGTATATCGAAGATCCGAAGTCTGTGGTGTCGGGGACGCGAATGATTTTCTGGGGGATCAGCGATCAGGAAAAAATCGATGATCTGCTGGCGTATTTGCAGACCTTTCAGGCACCGTAAAATCCAAAGATCGCAGCCTGCGGCAGCTCCTGCACAGGTCTCATGTAGGAGCTGCCGCAGGCTGCGATCTTTTGCTTTTTAATGACGCAATTGCTCGCAGTGATCCTGCTCCGGTTGCGCGGCGGTGTACCACACGTAATCCGCGTTTTGGGCGGTGACGGTCTTGCCCACTTCGGCCAGCACCAGCACCGCGTTGCCCTCGCCAGCGCCGAGGTCTTTCAAGTGCAGCGGCACGCCCAGGTCCTTGCGCACATGGAACGCCCCGGCCAACAACACGGCTGGGGTCGGAGCCGCCATCAGGCGTTCGGCCATGCGTCGATCACGCTGCTGTTGCACGGCGAGCATCGCCGGCATCTGCGTGTCGGGCAGCAAGCCACAATGGGATTCGCGAATGTCCTCCAGCAATGTCGCTTGCACCTGTGGCGTGGTGGACGCTTCGCCACTGAGCGTCGGCCGTTGTTTGTAGATCTGCATGATCTGCGCCCGGTCGAGGTTGGCCGATAGCAGCGGATAAGGCTGGTGCAGGGCATAAGTGACCAGTGCGCCGTAAACACCCCAATCCCAATTGGCTTGCCAGGACAGCGCCTGATAAGCGTCGGCCGGTGGCTGACCAGCGCGGGTGGAGGCCTGCGCCGCGTCGACTTTCGCCTGTTGGTCGGGGTTGAGCATTTCCATCAGCAAGCTGCCTTGCGGACGTTGCGCCGCCAGTTGGCGCAGCAGCCACAGTTGCACGGCGTGGTGATCGGGATTGTCGTGTTGTTCACCGACCAGTACCCGTGGTGCAACCGCCAGGCGTTGCACCAGCTCTTGAGGCGTGAGGGAGCGCCCGGTAGCGAGCTCGCGGATCACCCCGAGGTCAGCATGATCGCGACCTTGCGGGGCGATCGGCGCCGGTGGCGGTGCGATGAAATGGGATTGGCAGGCAGCCAGCAGGCTGACCAGGCAGAACAGTAGAAGGCGCATCGGTTTTCCTTGTCAGAGATTGCCCCCCGCGCATTCGGCGGCAGAAGGGGGCAGATATCACCGCGCAATAATCAACGGATGGCCGCGCTCCGGGTGCTGGTGAATCAGCACTTGCAGTCCATACACCGCTTGCAGTGCTTCGGCGGTCAGCACGTCGTCCGGCGGGCCGTAGGCGTGCGGGCGGCCGTCCTGCAACAGCAACAATTGATCGCAATAACGCGCGGCCAGGTTGAGGTCGTGCAGGATCACGAGCACCGCCGCACCGCGCCCGGCGAAGTCGCGCACCGCTTGCAGAATGGTGTGCTGGTGCAGCGGGTCGAGCATCGAGGTCGGCTCGTCGAGCAGCAGGATTTGCCCCTCGGCACCCGGCCATAACTGCGCAAGTACCCGCGCCAGATGCACGCGCTGACGCTCGCCACCCGACAAGGCCAGATAACTGCGCCCGGCCAGGTGCAAAGCGTCGGCGGCACTCAGCGCTTCGGCGACGATTTCGGCATCGCGCACGCGACCGCTGGCGTGGGGCAGACGACCCATGCCCACCACTTCATTGACCGAGAAAGCGAAGTTCAGGCTCGAGCTCTGCGGCAAAACCGCCAGGCGTTTGGCCCGTTCCTGACCGGGCCAGTCGGCGAGTTTGCGCTCGTCGAGGCTGACCGTTCCTTCACTGATGGGAAGCTCATCGCACAGGGCGGCGAGCAGGGTGCTTTTGCCCGCGCCGTTAGGCCCCAGCACGCCGAGGACTTCACCCGGACGCAGCTCGATATCGATGTCTTCCAACACGGTGCGACTGCCACGCCGAACCAGCAAGTTGTTTGCGCGCAACATCAGGAACGCCCCCGCACCAGCAAATAAAGGAAGAACGGTGCGCCGATGAGTGCGGTGACAATACCGATCGGCAATTCGGCGGGTGCCAGCAACAGGCGGGCGACCAGATCGGCCAGCAACAACAGGCTGGCACCGGCCAGCAACGACGCCGGCAACAACACCCGGTGATCGGGACCGACCAGCAGGCGCATCAGGTGCGGCACCACCAGACCGATGAAACCGATCAGGCCTGCCGCCGCCACCGCAGCACCGACGCCCAGTGCCGTACACAACACCAATTCAAGCTTGATCCGCTCGACATTGAAACCCAGATGCCGGGCTTCGGACTCGCCCAACAGCAGTGCATTCAATGCTGCGGCGCGACGCGGCAACCACCACGCCACGCCCACCGCCACGATCAGCAGCGGCCACAGACGCGGGTAACTGGCGCCGTTGAGGCTGCCCAGGTTCCAGAACGTCAGGGTGCGCAAAGTGGCATCGTCCGCCAGATAAGTGAACAGCCCGACACCCGCCCCGGCCATCGCTGTCATCGCCACACCGGCCAACAACATGGTCGCGACGTTGGTCTGGCCATTGCTGCGGCCGAAGCGATACACCACCGCCGTAACGACCAGGCCGCCGATGAAGGCGCACACCGATAGCAGATACGGCTCGATGGCCGGCGACAGATCGCCGAGCATGCTGCCACCGACGATGGCGAACGCCGCGCCGAGCGCTGCACCGCCGGACACGCCGACCAGGCCCGGGTCCGCTAACGGGTTGCGAAACAATCCCTGCATCGCCACGCCCGACAGCGCCAGTACCGAACCGACCGCGATACCGAGCAAGCTGCGCGGCAGACGGATCTGTCCGAGGATCAGTTCCGCCTGCTGCGTGTCGCCACCGTCAACCGGCAAGCCGAGCAAGCGCAGCCCCGCGAGCAAGGTATCGCCCAGCGGCAAGCTGACCGGCCCGAGGGCCAACGACAGCCAGAACACCAGCATCAACAACAGACCGAGGGTAATCAGCATCGGCCGTGGCCGAACGATGGCTGTCATCGGTTGCTCTCTGTTGTTTTGGCAGCCGTCTGCATCTGAGCGCCTGGATAGAACACCAGCCATGTTTCGGTACGCATCAGGATTTTTCCTTGGACGATCAAACCTTCGAGCGGGTGATGATGCCACCGACGCTCGGCTTGCGCACACGCTACAGTGGTAACGAGCACTCATCCTGCGTACAAAATCGATCGACTGTAGGAGCGCGCCTGCTCGCGATAGCGGTGTATCAGCCAAGAAAACCGGCAACTGACACTCCGCTATCGCGAGCAGGCTCGCTCCTACAGGGTTTTGCGCGTTACTGACTGATCTCGGCCAGCGCTCTCGCAACCCCCGCCCCATAGAACGGATCAGCCTGGGTGCAGTGCGCGATGTGCCGCTGCTGCACTTGTTGCGACACGCCGCTGAGCGAACGCGCGGTGTTTTCGAACAAGGCTTGCTTCTCCAGTTCCGACATCAGGCGGAACAGGTTACCCGGTTGTTCGAAGTGATCCTCGTCCACGCGATGATCCCAATGCCCGGCAGCGCCGGAGATTTTCAGCGGCGGTTCGCGCCAGTCCGGCTGGTCGGCCCATTGGTCATCGCTGTTGGGCACATACGCCAACTGACCGCCGTAGTTGCCATCCACGCGCATGGCGCCGTCGCGATGAAAGCTGTGTACCGGGCAGCGGGCGGCGTTGACCGGGATCTGGTGATGGTTGACCCCCAGGCGATAACGCGCCGCGTCACCGTAGGCAAACAAGCGCGCCTGCAGCATCCGGTCCGGCGAAAAGCCAATGCCCGGCACGACGTTCGACGGCGAGAACGCGGCTTGTTCGACTTCGGCGAAGACGTTTTCCGGGTTGCGGTTGAGCTCGAAGTAGCCCACTTCGATCAACGGGTAGTCTTTGTGTGGCCAGACCTTGGTCAGGTCGAACGGGTTGACCGGGTGGTCCTGGGCCTGGTCTTCGGTCATGACCTGGATGTAGAACGTCCAGCGCGGAAAGTCGCCCGCTTCGATGCTGTCATACAAGTCCCGATGGTGGCTTTCCCGATCACGGCCGATCAGGTTTTGCGCCTCGTCATCACTGAGGTTCTGAACGCCTTGCTGGCACTTGAAGGTGAACTTGACCCAGTGGCGCTCGTTGTTCGAATTGATCAGGCTGAAGGTGTGGCTGCCGAAACCGTGCATGTGCCGGTAGCTGCGCGGGATGCCGCGCTGGCTCATGACGATGGTCACCTGATGCAAGGCTTCGGGCAGTGACGTCCAGAAATCCCAGTTGCTTTGCGCGTTGCGCATACCGGTACGCGGGTCGCGCTTGACCGCGTGGTTGAGGTCCGGGAAACGCAGCGGATCGCGGAAAAAAAACACCGGCGTGTTGTTGCCGACCAAATCCCAGTTGCCTTGCTCAGTGTAGAACTTCAAGGCAAAGCCACGAATGTCGCGCTCGGCATCGGCGGCACCGCGCTCACCGGCAACGGTGGAGAATCGGGTGAAAATCGGCGTCTGCTTGCCCACTTCCGAAAACAGTCGGGCCTTGGTGTAGCGCGTCACATCGTGGGTCACGGTGAAGGTGCCGTAGGCGCCGGAACCTTTGGCGTGCATGCGCCGCTCGGGGATGACTTCGCGGTCGAAGTGGGCGAGTTTTTCCAGCAGCCAGACATCCTGCAGCAGCGCGGGGCCGCGAGGGCCAGCGGTCTGGATATTGAAGTTGTCGACGACGGGTGCGCCGTTGATCGAAGTCAGTTTGTTTTTTGACATGGCACGGTTTCTTTAAGTTGAGGTTTTAGTTGAGTGGTGGAGTGGAAGTCTTAACTAATCGAAAACTGATAAAGAAAATGTTATTTGTTTTGGCGCCACAGCACAGTGCTGCAAACGGTCAGTAAGTGCCTACCTGAGTTTGAAACGGTCATACCAAGGTATTAAAAATTTACTGGCCAAATAGTCAACATCAAGCCCGGCGCTTAAGGGCGCGTTCTATGCAGGCCAGCAGCGCATCGGTATTGAACGGCTTGGAAAAATAACCTTCGGGTTTTCGCACGCGCGGGCTGAACTGTGGCGGCAGGCCTGGCATGCCGGTGATGAACAGCGTGGGGATATGGGCGTTTCGGGCCGCCAGCGCTTCGTACATTTGCACCCCGCACATGCCGGGCATCTGAATATCCGAGATCAGGCAGTCGGTCTGCTCCGGGCCACTGGATTCAAGAAAGGCATAGGCACTGTTGTAAGTGTTTACCGTGTAACCATAAGAACGCAATAAACTGTCCAGCGAGATAAGAATTAATTCGTCATCGTCAACAACTGAAATAATAGCTGAGTTGAACATTTAGAAACCTTGCGTCATTGCGAGTGGCGCTAAGTGGCGCCCGCCATACTTGCAAGATACGCGCTCCAAGAAAGCGGAATAGTATACTTGGGTATGTTTGCTGGTTGATTTTCGATAATTAAAGAAGCGCTGTCACCAAGGCTGCCCATCGGCCAGGTTGGCTTCGATCAGCGACAGGAAACGCGCGTTGTGCCGCGTGCATTCTTCAAAAAACCGTTTGCTGGCGTTGTCCTTGTTGGCGATCGCGCATTCGCAGTAGTCGCGCAGCAAGGCGTCGACGGCCCGGAGTCGGCGTGTTCCCCGACAAATCCCGCTCAGGCAGTCGGCAAAACACTGCGGGTCGTGGGTGTCATTCAGGCTGTACAGGGCTGCTGTCTCGGCGTATCCACCCAGGTCGGTGATGCCATTGGCCAGGAATTCGGCGTAGTCGGCATTGGCGCGCACCAGGCGTCGAAACAGCTGTTGCACCGGCAGGAAGCTGACGTTCTGAAGTTTCTGCTGACCCCGTTTGAGCTGCGCAAGAATGCCCAGCGTGGTGCTCAGCGTCTGCGTCAAGGCGTCGATGATTTCGACGCGTTCGGAAATGGACAGGGACGTGTGCGCACCATAGCGACTGATGCGCAACGGATGACTGGCGATGTACAGCTTTTGCAGTGCGTTCATGACAACCGTCCTCAGGTCAGCGCGTCGGCGCAATGAGTTGATTCATTCAAGGTGACCAGCGTAAATCGATGCGCGCCGCACAACACTCCTACCTCAAGACAGTGGCGTAGCACATGGGGCTACAGTCGTCATACCTGGGTATGAGCCACTAGCACTGAGGTAGGAGTGCCTGGCGCAAACCGGCCACTTACAGTGCCAGGGCGGGCGATTGCACCCGGCCTTCGCGGTTTTTCTCCCTTCAACGCTAATCTTTTTTAACGGCGATCACCTGCAGCGTTTCCCTGCATGAACGGCTGTGGAGAAATCATTCATGTTCACCTTCCTGCAGTCTCATCCCTTGATTTGCGGCGTCATCCTGGTGGTGATCGACCTGGCGCTGTGGCAGGTGATTGGTGCCCAGCGACACAATCTGCGCCTGTGCCTGCGCATCGTTGTTTTCGTCGCGTTCAGTTGGGTCCTGACGGCGGCTGGCATCAGCCCGTTGCAGCCGCCACTGTGGCCAGAGGACGCCGTCCTCAACCTGATGGGCACGGTGTTGGGCATTGGCTGGTGGCTGTTTGCGGCCCGGACCGTCACCGTCATCGTCGGCTACGGCCTGACGTCCCGCGCCGGGCACAGCGCACGCTTGTTGTACGACTTGCTGGGGGCGGTGATCTTCCTGATCGGCATTGTCGGCGCCGCGGCCTATGTCTTGCAGTTGCCGGTCAAGGGGTTGCTGGCGACGTCGGGAGCGATGGCGATCATCGTCGGCCTGGCCCTGCAAAGCACTTTGAGCGATGTGTTTTCCGGCATCGTGCTCAACACCACCAAGCCCTATCAACTCGATGACCGGATTTCCATCGACGGCACCCAGGGCAAAGTGGTTGAGATCGATTGGCGTTCTACCCATCTGATGACCGACATGGGCGGCATCGCGGTAGTGCCCAACTCGGTGGCGGCGAAAGCGCGGATCATCAATTTCAGTCGTCCCGGGGATGTGAACGGGGTCAGTGTGGTCATTGCCGTGCCCAGCAGCGTGCGTCCGCGCCGGGCGATCGATGCGCTGGAAAAAACCTTGCATGGCACCCGCGCGCTGTTGCCGTCGCGCGCGGCCAAAGTGTCGGTGAAAAGCTCGCACCTGGAATACACCGAATACGAGCTCAAAGGCTTTATTGCCTCTGCAAAAAGCAAGAACGAGGTGTGCAACCTGATGTTCGACCTCGCGCATCGCCACCTCGAAGCCGCGGGCGTCACCTGGGGCTACGGCCAGGACGAGCAGCATTGGAACCGGCAACGCCGGCTGCTGGAAGACGTGCGGATTTTCCGATCGTTGAACAACGAGGAACGCGACCGCGTCGCCGATGAAATGACCCCGGTGGACTACCAGGCCGATGAAGTGATCCTGGCGTTCGGCGAGGTTTCCGATTGCCTGATGATCATCAGTACGGGGGTGGTGTCGGTGTCGATTCACGATGACGAAAAACTGGTGGAAGTCGGGCGCATGGGCCCGGGTGAGGTCCTGGGCGAGGAGGGCATTCTCGCTGATCGTCCGTCACGGGGAGAATTTCGCAGCATCACCAGCGGGCGGCTGTTCCGTATCGAGAAAACCCTGTTCGGCAACCAACTGGAGCACCTCAGCGAACTGCGCTCCGCCTTGAGCAACTTGCAGGACCAGCGCCAGGAAATCCGCCAGACCCTGGTCATGCAAAAGCCGATTGAGGTCAAAAAAGCCAGCCTGTTGCGGTGGCTGCTGCAACGAAAATGAGAGGGGACAGGCCTTGCCTGACGCAAGGCCTGTCGGTCAGGCACTGGCCTGGAATTGCGATTGCAGCAAGGAGCCCCATTGCTCCTGATTGTCCGGTCGGCGGTAGTACACCACCATGTGCCGGGCGACCTGCATCGCGACTTCGCGACCGCCGTCAGCCTCGACCAGGGCCAAAGCCAGATCGATCCCCGCGCTGATGCCCGCAGATGTCCACACCGACTGCTGCTGCACGAAGATCGCTTCCGGGTCGAGTTCGACCTCGGGGTACATGCGCTCGAACCACTCGGTCATCACCCAATGGGTCGCGGCGCGGCGGCCATCGAGCAAACCGGCTTGGGCCAGCAAGAATGTACCGCTACACACTGACGCCGTACGCGTGGCGGTGACTGAAGCAGCGCGCAGCCAGTCCACCAGCGCTGTGCTTTGGGCAACGATCTGGCGAATGCTCGGGGAGCCGGGGACGATCAGGGTATCGACCGGGTTATCGTCAAACTCGCTCAGCTTTCGGCTCTGCACCACCAGGCCTTCTGCCGTCTGGATGTCACCACCGGTGAGGCTCGCGGTGTGCAACGCGTAGCCGGGCCGGCCGCGTTCGGTCATGGCATGGTTGGCCACCCAGAACACGGTCTGGGCACCAGTCAGGTCCAGCAGACCCATTTGCGGGTAGGCCACGAAGACAATGTTTCGCGGTTGGGCGTCATCAGAATGGCGGTTTGCTTGATCGATAGACACTGCGAGGCCTCCAAATCGCCGCATGGCGGCATGTGTGGATGAACGTTATTCATCGTGACTCACGGGCATAAGCGGAATCGCAAAGAAGAATTGCGTGCCCACACCCACTTCACTGGACACCCAAATGCGCCCACCATGAAATTCAATGATCGAACGGCAAATCGAGAGTCCCATGCCCAGGCCGCTGGGTTTGGTTGTGAAGAACGGATCGAACAGCGACGGAAGAATGTCTTCGGCAATGCCGGTGCCGGAATCGGTGATTTCAAGCACCGCTTCATGGTCCTGTATCGACGTCTGGATTTGCAGTGTTCGTGCCCGTTCATGCACATTGGCCATGGCCTGACAGGCATTGACGATCAGGTTGATGATCACCTGCTGCAGTTGTATGCGGTCGCCCTGAATGTGCGCGCCTGGGGCGCCCAGCCGTGAGTGCGGGCGAACCTGCTGCATGTAGATGTCATGTTGCATGAGCGTCAGTGAGTCGCTGACGATTTCGTCGAACACTTCGATCTGTCGCTGCACCTCACTCTGGCGCGAGAGTGCCCTGATGCAAGTGATGACATCGGAAACCCTGGCCGAATTCTGAATGATCCGGTCCAGCGAGCGGCGTGCTTCATCGAGGTTCGGTTCCGGGCGGTTGATCCAGCGTTTGCAGGATTCGCCGCTGGTGATCACCGCCGCCAACGGTTGATTGATTTCATGGGCGATGGAGGCGGCCAGTTCCCCCATGGAAGTCACGCGTGTCACATGCGCGAGTTTTGCCTGGCTGTGCAGCAGCGCTTCTTCGGAGTGTCTGGAGGCGGTCACGTCCATCAAGGCGCCGACGTATTCAACGCGCCCGCCATGCTTGAACAGTGGGTTGGCGATCATCTGCACATACTTGATCCGGCCATCGGGCATGACCAGACGGTGCTCCACTTCGATCAGGCTTTTCTGGCGTGCGGCCTGTTCCAGAACACTGTCGATAATGGCCTGGTCATCGGGATGAGTGCGTCCGCGGATCATCGCCAGCGTCGGCGTTTCACCCAGCGGGAATTCGAAAATCCGCGAGGCCTCGTCCGACCACGACACGATCACGTCGTCATCAATGGTAAAGCCGACACTGCCTGTGTGACTGAGTTTTTGTGCGCCCAGAAAGAACGCTTCTTTGCGGCGTAATGATTCGGTCGCGCGCTTGCTGCGTAGCGCCAGCAAGGTGATGGTGGTCAGCGCGATCAGGCAACGCACAAACCCGGCGATCAGTTTGTGATCGCGGTAGCCTGCGTCGACCAGGAAACTGGTGGTGAGGATGGCCACGCAACCAAAGGCGACGGCCAGGAAAACCGGCACAGGAAAAAAGTTCGCCGACATGAACACCAGCGTGATGTAGAACAGCGTCGGTGCAATATCCAGATCAAGGTACGAGTTGGTAATAAAGATCATGCTGCCCACCGCAATGGCGGCCAGCCAGGCCAGGGCATCTGACAAAAAAAGTTTCTTGCAACGTTTGATGATAGACATTTGTTCTTCCAGATTTTTGCTATCGAACGGCAACTCGCAAGGCATCGGTGATGCCGGGCAAACTCTCTGTGAGGGGCGTTTCTGTTGTTGTGCAAAAGCGCTGCTGAAATGGGTTGTACTTCGGTCCTTTGGAGCAAATGTTTACCGCGATGTCGGGTGGATCTGAGGTGAGAAAAAACGCCCGCCAAAAAAACGAGTGGCGGGCGCTTGGGAAATGTCCCGATCCAGCAAGGAGTGAGCTGGGCGGGATGAGGGCGTTAACTTCACATCACCCGGCAAGGCCAGGCGATGGGGTGGCTGGCTGGCGCCGCAGGCGATTGAGCGTCAGCAAGCGCAATACGTAACCGAGCTTGATGGCCGTAGGGCCAAGAATGGTCATGGCATGGGCCACCACTACACTGGGCAGGGACAGGTATTGATCGAAGCCGTAGGCCAGAATGGCCCCGGCCAGCAACGCTGTCAGTCCGCCGATCAACATGACGTGGGACAACTTCAAAACCCGATACGGATGCTCAAAAAAATCATACATTTCGATCTCCTCGGTTTTTGAAATGTCTGGGCGTCTGTGGCGGCCGTGTGGCGGCCGCCACCATGGTCTTCAGGCCACGGGAATCAACGGGTCGGCGGCGGCCAGTGCAGTGGCACGATCAGCTGCCGGTGGATAGATCCACACGGTGTTGATCTGAGTCTTGAGATCCTTGGCTTCCTTTTTCACCAGTTTCACCTGGCGATCCCAACCTTCGGTGAACACTGCGCCCCAGGCGCCCAGGTCAAGGCAGGTGACGTACTTCGGTTGGCTGTAGGCAATCGGCTCTACGCCCAGCAACTCGGCGGCGACGTTGTTACCGGCGTAACGGCCCAGGGCAATCGCATGCTGGCAGGACATCGCCGCGAAGTTGCCCAGGTCATCGGTCGCGGCGTAAGCCACGTCACCGCTGGCATACACATCGGCATGACCGCGAACTTTCAGGTTTTGATCGACATGCAGGCGGCCCTGATGATCGCGGGTGCCTTGCACTTGCTCGGTCAGCGAGTGGGCGCGGAAACCGACAGTCCAGATCACGGTGTTGGATTCGATGTACTCGCCATCGGCCAGGGTCACGCCGTTGGCATCGACCGCGGCAACGCTGGCGCCGACTTTCCATTCGATGCCCAGATACTCCGAAGCCTCGACGATGGATGGGCTGATGCCTTCGCCCAAGGCTGCACCGATTTTCGGCGAGCGTTCGACCACGATCACACGGATTTTTGCGTTTTCACCGAGCACGGCACGCAGGCGCGCCGGCATTTCGGTGGCGGTTTCGATCCCGGTGAAACCACCGCCGGCCACCACCACGGTGTTGCGGGCGGCAGTCTCGGGTTTGTCTTTCAGCGATTTGATGTGCGCTTCCAGGCGAGTGGCCGATTCGATCTCGTCGACATCGAACGCATGCTCCAGCATGCCGTCGACTGGTGGACGCTGCAGCTTGCTGCCGGCCGCCAGCACCAGTCGGTCGTAAGTCAATTTGCCCTGGATGCCTGCGGCGTTGGTGTAGCTGACAGTTTTGCTTTTCTCGTCGATGGTCTCGGCCGAGCCCTTGACGAATTTCACGCCTACGGCTTCGAACAAGTCGCTCAGCGGGGCCATCATGGTGTGCACATCTGGCTCGTAGAAGCGCGGACGAATGCGCAGTTCGGCTTGAGGAGCCAGCACGGTGATCTCGACGTCATTTCGGTCGTGTTTGTCCAGCAGACGGGCAGCGCTCAATGCGCTCCAGACGCCACCGAAACCTGCACCGATAATCAAAATTTGCTGTTTCATTGTTTTAGCTCCAAAAGAACAATCGAGGGCGTAAATAAGTTGCTTCGATGTAAGCACTACCGCTGTGGCCGATCACTCGCGAAGTCACTCAACAACGCGCAGCAGACGGTTCGGCTTGATCTGGAACAAATGGTATTCGAGAGGTCTGAATCTGACACTGCTACATACGGTCAGCGCGTTTATGACTAAGTATGAAGGCGCTATACCAAGGTGTTAGTGTCAGGAAATATCAGAGGTTAGTTACGCTGATTGAGGACGGTTTCGATACAGGCGAGTAACTTTTCGCTGGAGAAAGGCTTGGGGAAAAAGGCGATCGGCTTCCTTGCACATCGGCCGGGTGGACGCTGTGCATAGGGGTTGCCGGTGATGAAAATCACCGGCAGATGAATGCCCTTGTCCGCCAGTTCTTCATACAGGGTGATGCCGTCCATGTCCGGCATTTGTATATCGGAAATCAAACAGCTGGTTAAAAGCGGGCCATCGGAGAATAGAAACTCGTGAGCCCCCGCGTAAGTTCGCACGGTATAACCACTGGATCGCAATAAACTGTCCAGTGCCATGCGAACGGATTCATCGTTATCGACAACGGCAATCATTGCCTTACTGCACATAGTGGTGTCCTGCCTGGCAACGCAGAACAGGAAAAAGGCTCTGCGCCATCGTTGCAGGATACGCTGTCCTAAAAAGACCCACAGTATACGTGGGTATAGTCACCTGAACGTTGGCTGGGCCGCGATCACTTCAGACATGCGCACCAGATCGGCAAAAGAACGCGCGCCCATTTTGCGCATGGCCTGGCCGCGATGGATCTTCACGGTGATTTCACTCAAGCCGATTTCCCCGGCAATCTGCTTATTCATCAAGCCCGACGCCGCCAGCGCCATGACCGTTTGTTCCCGTGCGGTCAGTGTCTGGTGACGTGCGCGCAAGTCATCGGCGTAGCGCTCGGATTCGCGGCGTTGCTTGTCCCGGCTATGGGCGGCGCACACCGCATCGATCAGGTCTTGCTCGCGGAAGGGCTTGGTCAGGAAATCCACGGCGCCGGCTTTCATCGCCCGCACCGTCATGGCGATGTCGCCGTGGCCGGTGATGAACACGATGGGCACGTTGATGCCGGCGGCGGCCAATTCGTTCTGAAAGTCCAGGCCACTGCTACCTTGCAACCGCACATCCAGCACCATGCAACTGGCCGTGTCGGGACGCTTGTACTTCATGAACTCGGCGACCGAACCGAACAACTCGACCCGCAGGCCGATGGAGCGCAACAGGCTGCCAAGGGATTCACGCAGCGGCGCGTCGTCGTCGACGATGAATACAATGGATTCGTTCGCGGGGATTTTGTTGAGCGGATGTTGTTCGTTCATTGCTGATTCCCTGAGTGTCGGACGCGCAACCGCCCGGCGCAGTATTCCTGGCGAAGGTCGCTACATTAATGGCCAGTCGTGCTGGCGGCATTCATACCTGTGTATTAAATGGCCGCGGCGTAACCCTGATCGTTGGCGACCCGTATCGGCAGGGCAAACAGGAACGAAGTGCCTTGGTTGTTTGCACAGGTCGCCCAGATCCGTCCTTCATGGAAATCGATGATCGAGCGGCAAATGGACAGCCCCATGCCCAGACCGCTTTCCTTGGTGGTGAAGAACGGCGTGAACAATTGCGACAAGACCTCGGCACTAATACCGGGGCCTTGATCGGTGACTTCAAGTACCACTTCGCTGTCCTTCACCGAGGTGCGGATCAACAGCGCTCGCTCACAAGGCTCGACCGCTTCCATGGCCTGGCAGGCATTGATGATCAGGTTGATGATGACTTGCTGCAGTTGCACGCGATCGGCGCTGACCTGACCGCCGAACGCGGCCAGTTCGATGGTCGGGGTGATCTTGTGGTGAGCCAGTTCGTAGCGCACCAGGCTGAGGGTCTCGCTGACGATGTCGTTGAGCGATTCGTTCTGGCGCAGCGGGTCGCTTTTGCGCGACAACGCCCGGACGCGGTGGGTGATCTCGCTGGCCCGACTGGAGCTGGCGATGACCCGGTCGAGCGCCTGGCGTGCTTCGAGCACGTCGGGCTCCGACCGGCCAAGCCAATTGCGGCAGGCTTCGGCACTGCTGGTGATCGCCGCCAGGGGCTGGTTGACTTCATGGGCAATGGACGCGGCCAGCTCGCCCAGGGTCGTCACGCGGGTGACATGGGCCAATTGAGTCTGAGCGCGACACAGGGCTTCGTCGGCCTCTTTGCTGGCCGTCACGTCCATCAGCGCGCCCAGGTATTCATGGCTGCCGAGCGGGGTGGCAAACAGGTGCAAATATTTGATGCGCCCATCTGGCATCAGCAAGCGATGTTTGACCTCGATCAGGCGTTCGTGACGCTTGGCCTTGTCGAAACCGGCGATTACCTGCGGCAGGTCGTCAGGGTGGGTTCGCGCCAGGAACAATGCCATGGAGCAAGGCGCGCCGGCCGGGTATTCGAGTATCCGCGCTGCCTGCTCCGACCAGCCCATGCGGCCAAGGTCTGCGCGAAAACCGAAGCATGCCGTCTGGGTCAGGCGCTGGGCGCCGACCATATAGACTTCCTTGTGGCGCAAGTTGTCGGAGGCTTGTTTGCTGCGCAGCGCCAGAAAAGTAATGGCCGCCAGCACCGACAGGCTGCGCAGTAAGTCGGTGGTCGATTCCCAGCGCTGAAACCCGCCTTGATATAGGCATATCGACGTTAGCATCAGCATGCAGCACAGGGCGACCACGATCACTACGCTGATCGAAAACAGGTTGATCGCCATCAGCATCAGCGCGAGATAAAGCGTGGTGGTGATGAGGTCGGCATGGGTTTCGGTATTGATCACAATCCCGCACGCCACGATCAACCCCATCAGCCACACAAGCAGGTTCTCCAGCGGCTTGAGTCTGAGACTGAGCAGGAGGCGAGAAGTCCTTTGGCCTTTGTTGTACAGCATCTTGCTGCAGGTTCCTTTTAGACTTGGGAGCGCGCTGCGTGTTTGGGCAGGCTTTTTTGTCGGGATTTCGATCATGCGCGCCTCGGATTCTGTACGGGCTGGGAGCGGAGAATCGGTTCAGTATCCTAGAAGCACGGGCTCTCACCCAGTTAGGACAAAAAACCCGAAAAAACTGCCATTTCGGCGAATTTCGCTTCAGGAGAAAGTTACGCAAGTCCTTCAGTAGACTGGTTTTTTTGGTGGGCGGTTATACCGAGGTATCAACGTGCGCACCTAATGCATGATCGCGCTGTCCGCAGGTACGACAGACGTTTTGCACCTGCGGCCATACCCTGTTCAGGCACCTTCCCGAACTCAATGGCCGCGTGCCGGGTAGCGAACCTCATGAACAGAAATGACTTGCGTCGTGCCGACATCAACCTGTTGGTGGTTTTCGAAACGATGATGCGTGAGCGAAATGTCAGCCGCGTCGGCGAAAAGCTGTTCCTGGGGCAGCCGACCATCAGCGGTGCCTTGGGCCGTTTGCGCGTGTTGTTCGATGATCCGTTGTTCATCCGCTGCGGGCGGGTAATGGAGCCGACCACACGGGCCGAGGAAATTTTCGCCAACCTGGTGCCGGCGCTCGACGGCATTGCCGCTGCATTGAGTCGCTGCCAATCGTTCGACCCGAGCACCAGTGAGGCAACGTTTCATGTCGGCCTGTCCGATGATGTCGAATACGCGCTGCTGCCGCGGCTGTTACGGCAACTGCGGGTCGAGGCGCCGAACATCAAGTTGATTGTGCATCGGGTTGATCAGCAGCAGATGTCTCAGAGATTGGCTAATGGCGACATCTCCGTGGGGATCAGCCACACCCTTGATCTGCCGGCCAACGCTCGACGCAAAGCCTTGCGGCCGATCCGGCCGATGCTACTGCGGTTTGATACCCGGACCGGCCCGCTGGGGCTGGACGAGTTCTGTCGGCGCCCTCATGTGCTGGTGTCGCCCATGGGGTGTGACTGCGATGACACCGACCAGGCCCTGCAGCGGTTGGGTCGGCGCCGGCAAGTGGTCCTGACTGTGCCGCAGTTCAGTGCCTTGCCGGGGTTGATGGCGCACAGTGAAATGCTGGCGATCGTGCCGGATTACGTGGCCAAGGCCATGATGTCGGTGGTGGGCGTGAGGGTCGAGGCGGCGCCGCTGCAACTGCCGGCGCCCGAGCTTTCGATGGTCTGGCGCGCCGCGGTGCACGATGATGCCGGTCAGCGTTGGCTACGTTCGCGTTGCAGTGCATTTCTGTGTGAGCCGGTCGAGTTGCAGGTGGTGCCGAAATCTCGACCGGCGTTGCACAGCGATCAGGCTTTGCTGGCGGCCAGGTAGGCGCCGAGGCGTCGACCCATTTCCTCGCCCAAGGCCTGCAAGCCACTCATTGGCCGGACCATGACTTCGAAGTCGACGATTTTTCCCTGCTCATTGAAGCGGATCATGTCGATGCCCTTGAGCTGTTTGCCGTTAACCGTGGCGCTGAATTCGAGCACCACATTCAGGCCATCGGCGGTCGCCAGTTCCCGGTGGTAGGTGAAGTCTTCGAATACCTCGAACACCGTGTTGAGAATCATCGACACCACGGGTGCACCCGGGTATGGCGTGTGCGCCATCGGCGAGCGAAACACCGCTTGCGGGTCCAGCAACGCAGGCAGGTTCTTCAAGTCACCGGTGCGGATCATCGCGTGCCACAGGCTCAAGGACTCTGCGGCTTTGGGCTGCAAATGCAGTTCAGACATATTCAACTCCTGTTTTTTGTTGTTGTTCAAAGTGTGCCTGATGCGGTGTTGCCAAACTGTCGGGCAATGACCTGCGCCGCGTCATCGGCCCAGATGCTGTAGATCGCCGGGCCAGGGTGAAAGCCGTCCCGCGCCATCGAACCCGCTACGGGGGCCAAATGGGTTGTCAGCATCGTACAGCGATCCTGTTGATCCGCCAGTCTTGAAAGTTGCGCATTGAAACGCAACGCACGATGCCCCAGATACCAGCGCAGCGGCTGCGGTAACGCAGGGAACAGGTGCATCGGCGGCAGCGGGGAAATGACGATCAGCCTGACCCCGAACTTGTCGACCAGCACGTCCATCAACTGCTGTTGCCGGGCGATCCACTGAGTATCCGACACGGTGCTGGTGACATCATTGACACCGATCGACAGCAGCGCAACATCGAAAGGTTGCGCGGCGTGTTGTTCGAGCAGTGCCAGCAATGCTTGCGAATCCAGCCCCGACTGCGCCCAAAGCGTCCAGCACACCTGATAATCCCT
Organism: Pseudomonas azerbaijanoccidentalis; assembly: GCF_019145495.1. GTDB lineage: Bacteria > Pseudomonadota > Gammaproteobacteria > Pseudomonadales > Pseudomonadaceae > Aquipseudomonas > Aquipseudomonas azerbaijanoccidentalis. The sequence continues at coordinate 181,099 of NZ_JAHSTU010000009.1, forward strand.
GGCCAGGCGACTGACCACCTGGCCGCTGAGTGCCTCAGCCTGAGTCGACGCCCCGACACCCGCCGCGGCGCTGTCGCCGAGAATCAACAAACGCAGAGCCTCGCCATTCCCGGCCAAACCTTGGCGCTCACCCGCAGCCTCCGGCAATCTCGGCGTGACCCGCCGCGTATACACCCCCTGCATCAGCAGCACGGGGCCGAGCATGATTTTAGCCAGCACTTCGGTTTTGCTCATGCGAGAGGTCCGGAGAAAGGAGGTGTAGGTTCGCTTAAAAACCGGCCATCAAAAAGCCCCGAATCAATCGAGGCTCGTTGTGCCAATGGCGAGGTGCAGTGTTACTTAAACAGTTCAGAATGACTTCCGATATCAACGAATATAATCAGGTCGGCACGCGAGTGTTCGTAAGTCATCAAGAAGTCACCGCCGATGTGACACTCTCTGAAACCAATCCAATCCCCCGACAATGCGTGATCCAGGTATTGCACTGGTAAAAGCTCTCCAAGAAAAAGCATCACCATCACCTGGCGAACTTCATTCATGTCTCGTCGACCGGCACGCTTGTAACGTTCCCACGACTTCTTGAATTCTGATGTCTGTGCGCATTGCTTGGGTAACTCAGCGCGTTTTTGCCTTTTCTCCGGTTTCGCCATCAATATCCCTCAGCATTTCGTGTACTGAGTCGAACCGCTGACGAATATCTTGTGCCTCAATCATCGCGCGGGCCGTTTTCTCAGAAGGGACGCGTACTTCAAACGGAAGTCCCTGAGTTACTACAACCTGACGAAGAAAAAGACGCATCGCATCACTGATGCTCAGGCCGCAAGCGCTCAAGACTTCAGTAGCACGCGCTTTCAGATCCTCATCAATGCGGCAACGCACGTCTGTAGTTTTCAGCAATGCACCCATGGTAATAACCTCTCTATTGATTTGTAGCTACATTGGCGCTACATCTCGCATTTTGGTCGACGGGGTCTTAGGGGTCAACGTCAGCATGATCGACGGTTAAAGATCTCACCGATCACATGCCGTTTTTCTTCGGATATTTCAAACCTGAAAGCCAGCCATGAATATCAGTCCGATCCGTTTCGCACAGGGGATGCGTCCCGAATCGATGCAGGAAATTGCCGATAGCGTTGGAGGGGGATTAAACGTGTCCAGGGTTCGATGCCCTGTAGCAGCTGGCGCAGCCTGCGTTCGGCTGCGCAGCAGTCGCCAAAGCCAACAACGTGGTGCATCAGGAAACCTGCGCGTGCAGGTTTTACGACTGCTACGCAGCCGGACGCAGGCTGCGCCAGCTGCTACGGGGAATGAGGGATGGGGTGTTCCACTACTGGTCGGTTACGCACAACTCCCCGGTGGCGCGGATCAAGGCTTGGCCGTGCAGGGTGTCCTTGATCAGGCTGGAGCGTTGTTCGGCCAGCCAGTTCGGGCAGTCCGGGTCGACGCGGTAGGGCGTGAAATCGGCGTATTGCTGCAACAGGCGAACTTGGAGCTCATCCAGTTTGGGCCGGAGTTGATTGAGGTCCGGTCGGGGCACGTCAGGTGCCTTGTGCGCCGCTTGCCATTGCGCGATCAGTCCGTATTGCACCAGTTTGTTGGCCTCGATCTGCGCGGCGACCAGTTCAGCTGCTTCGTCCGGATTTAGTTTGCGCTCATTGGCCTGTTTTTTGGCGTTGGCGATGACCAGCGTTTCGCGCGCCGTATCCTGGATCGGCTTGCCACTGTCCCATTTGGTCAGCGCCACCTGATCGGCAATGTTCAGGCGCTCATTGATGGTTGCCAGCAACGGTTGCAACGCGTCGGGGGCCGGGGTGGTGGCCGCAGCGTGGACGCCGCTGGCGAGTAGGCCGAGCAGGGCGCCGCTCAGCAGTTGCGGCAGGCGTGGGCGGTGGAACATAAGCAAACCTCTTGGGCGCGGGATGCACATCAGGTCTTATGTATCACAGCACGGCCCAAAGCACGTAGCCCAACGGTGTATTCAACTTGTTACAGTCGTGGCCAACAGCCGCTCGATCTGCGCCAGCTCCCAGGTGCTGAGCAAACTCACGGGGTCCGTGCCGAAACGCTCACCGCCATCGAATACGCGGCCGTCCGCACTCCGGCAGCCAAGGCAGTGGCGCAGATGAACGCCGTCGACATCCAGGCGCAATCGCCAGCCTTCGATGTCGACGTGCATCAGGCCAGGCTCAGGCTGTTCATCGAGGCGCGTGAGCGCACGCAAGTCCAGGGCGGCATCGCGCAATTGCTGGTAAACCTCACGGGCAGTCAGGGGCGGCACAGGTGTCTCCGGAGAAAAGGCGTAGCAACACAGAATAAACGATCACCCATTACATGTAGCAGTTGGCGCAGCCTGCGTTCGGCTGCGCAGCAGTCGTAAACCCTGCGCACACGGATTTCCTGGCACACCGCATTAGCAGTTTTGGCGACTGCTACGCAGCCGAACGCAGGCTGCGCCAGCTGCTACGGGGCATGGGAGGGCTGAACGGCAGGCAAAGAAAAGCTGCCTCGGAGGGCAGCAGAAAAAAAGCACGCGGTGTATGGCCAGAGTATGACCTGTACAAGATGACAGAACGATGACGGTTGCATGGCCGCCCGGACCCGCGGGTTCGGGCGACCATTGCGGGCCTCAGTAAACCTGCGGCACGATGATTTCCGGCGGCGTGGGGTTGCGCGAATAGTCTTCCTGGCGCACCCGTTGCGGCAGTTCGATGGACGGCATCTCCACTTCCTCGTAAGGCATTTGCCCGAGCAGGTGATGAATGCAGTTCAGGCGCGCCTTCTTCTTGTCGTCGGCCTGCACCACCCACCACGGTGCTTCGGCAATGTGGGTCCGGTCGAGCATGATTTCCTTGGCTTTGGTGTAGGCCTCCCAGCGGCGACGGGATTCCAGGTCCATTGGACTGAGTTTCCACTGCTTGAGCGGGTCATGAATGCGGCTGAGAAAACGCAGATGCTGTTCCTGATCGGAAATCGAAAACCAGTACTTGATCAGCTGAATACCCGAGCGCGCGAGCATCCGCTCGAACTCCGGCACGGTGCGAAAAAACTCTTCGTACTGGTCGGCATTGCAAAAGCCCATAACCTGCTCGACACCGGCGCGGTTGTACCAGCTGCGGTCGAACAACACGATTTCACCCGCTGCCGGCAGGTGCGAAACGTAGCGCTGGAAATACCACTGGGTGCGTTCGCGGTCATTGGGCGCGGGCAGGGCGGCCACGCGGCACACCCGAGGGTTGAGGCGCTGGGTGATGCGCTTGATCACGCCCCCTTTGCCCGCTGCATCGCGGCCCTCGAACAGAATCACCACCTTGTGCCCGGTCTTCACCACCCAGCTCTGCAACTTCACCAGCTCGCCTTGCAGGCGGAACAGTTCGCTGAAGTAGCGGCGTCGTTCTTCCTTTTCGCGGCTGTCGCCGACGTGATCGGCAAACAGTGCGTGAAGGTCGTGGTCGTCCTCCAGCAGCTCCAGTTCCAGTTCTTCGTCGCTGTGATCGAGCAGTTCGCGGTGAATGCGTTGCATCAGGTTGTCATTGCTGGACAGCATGGTCAGAACTCCCGACGACGTTGGAAGTGGCCATGCTAGCCCCGGCGATGTGACGAGCTGGTGACGCAAAGAAGGCAGCGAAATTAATCGCAGTGTCATCGGGGTGTCACTGAAGCCATGGCACCATCCGCGCAAACCGCCATCGGCGGTGTTCACAAGACCCGCCCACGGGCTGCTCCATTTGCCGGGATCCCCACCATGAAAAGCGACACCTCGCTGTTTGCGGCTATCGACCTGGGCTCCAATGCGTTTCGCCTGATGATCGGCCAGCCGCTCAAACGCAGCCAGCAGATCATCGTCCAGGAAGTCAAAACCCTGCGGGAACCGGTTCGTTTGTCAGAAGGTTTGCAGGGCGGGGCGCTGGACGAGCTGGCACTGGATCGAGGCTGGCAAGCCTTGGCACGGTTCGGCAAAAAGCTGCGGGGTTTTGAGTCGGGCCGGGTGCGCGCGGTGGCCACCAGTGCGGTCCGCGAAGCCGACAACGCGCAATTGTTCCTCGCCAGCGCCGAGCGGCACTTGGGGTTTCGTATCGATGTCATTTCCGGGCATGAAGAAGCCCAATTGGTATACGCCGGCGTCGCCCATACCATTCCCGATCCGGCGTGCATGCGTCTGGTCCTGGACATCGGCGGCGGTTCCACCGAATTGATCCTCGGCAAGGGCGCGCACCCTTTGGTCACCGAAAGCATCGCCATCGGCAGCGGCACCTTCGGCGCGAGTTATTTTCCGGGCGGGCTCATCACCGCCAAGGCGCTGCTCGAAGCCGAGCGGGTCGCCACACTGGAGTTTGAAAAGGTCGCTCGACGTTACCGCGCCATGGGCTGGCATCAAGTGATCGGCTCTTCCGGCACCGCACGGATGCTGGCCAAAGTGCTCAAGGCCAACGTCCTGAACGACCACGGTCAAACCGGCATCACCTACGGCGGTCTGCTTCGATTGTCGCTGCGACTGCTGGAAGTCGGGCACGTCAAACAGCTCAAACTGGCGGGTTTGCAAACCCATCGCATGAGCATTTTGCCGGGTGGCCTGGTGGTAATGCTGGCGGCGTTCAAAGTGTTCGGCGTCTTGCACATGACACCGTCCGAACCGGGGTTAAGACTGGGTGTACTGCACGGTTTGATGTCCAGGCACTAGGCCCCTCGGCGAGCCGCTTCAAGCCTCGCTGATCTGGCTGACACTGGTGATCTGGCCGTTCCAGACCATTTCGTAATGGGCGGTCTGGATGATTGATGACACGGGCTTGGGCGTCATCAAAGCCCAGCAAACACCGCCCGGCAGGCGAACCGAGTGATAGCGCAACCCGGGGCAGCGAGCCTTTCTGATCGAGCGGCCCAGCAACCGCGAATGGCTGTAATCGTCCGGTGCATATACCGGATCGCTCATCGGCAGCGCGGTGGCGTCTTTCATGCCCGCATCGACAAATCCGCAGGTCAGCCCGCGAAACACAAAACGCTCGTAGTTCAGGCTCGGCACCTTCGACCAATACAGGCTCTGGTGATGCCGCACCTCGGCCAGTGCGGTCTCCATTGAGTCCGCCAGGTACAGCACCCCAAAACTGCCATCGCTGAACCGCGAACCCGCCGGGTTGACGTGGGTGAACGGTGCCGTCGCGTAAGAACAGCCGGGGATGCCGAACGGGATTTCACGCCGAGGAATCAACTCCAACTGACCCACTTCGTTTTTCAGCCGGGGATTGGTCAGCGCCTGAATCTCGAACAACAGCTCGAACTCATCGGCGTCCGCCACGTCATCGAACAAGGCAATCGGCGGAAACTTCGAATTGACCAGCCGATAAGCCTGTAACGCCTGCCCGGCAAACACCGCCAGTTCAGCCAGCTTCACCACTGCGCCCCCCGCAGCACATCGATGCGCCGGAAGGTTTCGTAGAGCGAAATCATGTCGCCCTGAGCCATGATGTCCAGCGGGCTGCGACCGTTGAAAAACTCGTTGTCATTGGCCATCGACGGGAAGCCGTAGACGTTGTCCGGGTTATCGAACACCAGGCGCAACGTGGCGTGAATATTCAACACAAAACTGATGCGCTGCATCTGGTCCGCGTCCAGCGCCACCGCCCAATCCGGATCCTGCTGCCGCGCGCGGGTGTAGGTGCTGCGTGAAATACGCAGAATGCGACAAGCCTGTTCGCTGCTGGCCTGCCACTTTTCCAGAATGTTCACGGCGGCGCGCAAACCGGTTACGCACTGGTCTTTACTGAAGGCTTGCACGGGGGAGGCGACAGCCATGTTCATTACCTGGATTGATTCTATAGACTCAAAGTTAGTTTTATTGAATCTATAGATCAACGTGGTAGCGACCAGCGGGCAATTGAGCTCTGCGCAGAATCAAGTCCCTTACTCCGGCAAGCCGGCCAGCCGCAATCCATTGGCGAACCGGGCCAGGTCGTCGGCGCGCTGGATCGGCAGCCAGTCCTTGAGATTGGAGATGCGCAACGACGGATCCAGTTCGTGCAGGCGTTGCATCGCCAACGTCGCTTTATCCATGCGCCCGCTGAGGGCGTGACTGGCCGCCACCACGGCCACCGGAGGCAGCAGACTGGGCAGATTCCCCAGGGATTTTTCCGCCCAGTCTGCCGCGGTTTCGAAGTGCCCGGCGAAGAAGTGCGCCAGCGCCATGCCGATTTGCATCCTGAACATTTCCGGGTCCAGCGGACTCAAGCGAACGGCATGATTCAAATCTTTGATGGCTGCGTCTGACTCACCGTGCAGCGCGCGCAGGATCCCGCCCAGGAACCAGGCGGGGGCGAGATTGGGGTTGAGCAGGCGCGCGCGGTCGAGCAGGGCAATGCCGTTATCGACTTCGCCGGCAAGATGGCTCAATGCGTGCCCGCCGCGGGTCAATGCAACAGCGTCATCGCGGCCGAGCGACACCGCCAGGCGCGCCAGCCGTATGCCCTCGGTGATTTCCGCTGGGCGATCGATCATCCAGCCATTGATCTTGCGCCAGAAGTGGCACCACGCGGCCATGCCATAGGCCGAGGCAAATTCCGGGTCGAGTTCGATGGCTGTGTAGAACATCGGCAGCGCCTCTTCGATGGCGTCCCGGGTGCCGCTGTGCAGTTTCGCCATACCGCGCAAATAGTGGTCGTAGGCGTCCAGGCTCTCCGTCGGCTTGCGTTTGGCGCGTTCGATTTCGGCGCGTTCCAGTTGTGGTGCGATGGCGCCGACGACGCTTTCGGCAATTTGGTCCTGCAATTCGAAAATGTTGTCGAGCAATCCTTCGAAGCGCTCCGCCCAAATGTGCGTCCCACTGGTCGCGTCGATGAGCTGCCCGGTGATGCGCACTTTGTTCGCGCTTTTGCGCACGCTGCCTTCGAGCACATAGCGAACGCCCAGCTCCTGGCCGACGCCTTGGGCGTCCACCGCCCGGCCTTTGAAGGTGAAGCTGGAATTGCGCGCGATGACGAACAGCCAGCGGATACGCGACAGGGCGGTGATGATGTCCTCGACAACGCCGTCGGCGAAATACTCCTGCTCCGGATCGCCGCTCAGATTCTGGAAGGGCAGGACGGTGATCGAAGGTTTTTCCGGCAGAGCCAGGCTTGGCGAGGGCGCCTGCCTGACAGGTTCACGTTCGTCGAGGCTGGGCTGTCGCGCTTGGCTATTATTGGCGAGCGTGACCTGCCCGACGAAACGGTAACCCTTGCGGGCGACCGTGCGCACCAGGCGCTGTTCCTCACCGGTATCGCCAATGGCCTTGCGTACCGCATTGATGTGGCTGGTGATCGTCGATTCCGAGACGATCCGGCCGCTCCACACCCCTTCCAGCAATTCATCCTTGCCGACCACGCGGTCGGGGTTGCTGACGAACAACAGCAACAGATCGAAAACCTGCGGGCCAACGGCCACGACGGCGCCATGCAACGTCAGTTCCCGGCGATCCTGATCGAGTACGAAGTCTTCAAACGTGAATTGCACGATGAGCATCTCCTGGCGAGCGGCCTCGACTCCGTGTCCCAGGCAGCTGGCGGTGAATACTTGGGAATGATGATACGGCAGCTCGAAACCGGCTGCACCGACTGCGGCAAGGGTAGCTGGGCGGGCAACAATTGCTTTGGACGTAAATTCAGGCGTTCGCCAAGGCAAACCCAAGACCGGCGCAAGGACTCGACTCGCGTGCACAGGCAATCTGTTCTGCAACGACGCAATGAATGCAGTCGATAAGTGGAGAACACCCATGAAGATCGTCGTCATCGGAGGCTCGGGCCTCATCGGATCCAAGCTTGTGAACACCCTGCGCGAACGCGGCCATGACGCGCTCGCCGCCAGCCCCAGCACCGGCGTGAACAGCATCACCCGCGAAGGCCTGGCCCAGGCGATGGACGGCGCGGACGTGGTGGTCGACGTGGCCAACGCGCCATCGTGGGAAGACCAGGCCGTGCTCGATTTTTTTGAAACCTCGAGCCGCAACCTGTTGGCCGCCGAAAAGGCTGCCGGGGTTCGCCATCATGTGGCGCTGTCGATTGTCGGGACAGAACGGCTGCCGGACAACGGTTACTTCCGGGCCAAGGTCGCGCAGGAACACATCATCAAGGCGTCCGGCATTCCCTACACCCTGCTGCGGGCCACGCAATTTCATGAATTTGTCGGCGGGATTGTCCAGTCGTTCACCGTCGGTGAAGTCGTTCATGCGTCGCCGGCGCTGATTCAGCCCATCGCGTCCGACGACGTCGTCGCGGCACTGGCCGATGTCGTGCTGGCGGCGCCAGTCAACGGCACGGTAGAGGTGGCAGGTCCCGAAGCCTTGCCAATCGATGAGCTCGCCAAGCGCTTCATGCGGGCCACCGGGGACAACCGCAAAGTCGTCCCGGACGTCAATGCGCGCTACTTCGGCTCGGTGCTCGACGACCAGTCGCTGACCGCCGGTAAAAGCGCACGCCTGGGCGCGATCCGCTTTGAAGACTGGCTTGCTCGGTCGACGACCCGCTAACGATCCGCGCCATCACATTCCCACGTACGAAGGAGTAAATGCCATGGTTACCCGAATCCTGTTCGCCGCTGTGTTCGCAGCGCTCTCGATCAGCGCTGCATCGGCCGCTGAGCCGCCCCCCGGCAAAGTGAGCGTCGTGTTCGACCGACCCATTCCCAATCTCCCCGGCAAGAGCATGAAGGGCGTGGTGGTCGAGTACGGGCCGGGCGCCGCATCGCCCGCCCACACCCACCCGAAAACGGCGTTCATCTATGCCACGGTCCTCGAAGGTTCGTTTCGCATCAAAATCAAAGGCCATCCGGAAAAGGTCTACCACGTCGGCGAAAACTTCGTAGAGGAACCGGGTTCCGTGCACGAAGTCAGCGCCAACGCCAGTGACACTGAACCGGCGCGTCTGTTGGCGGTGTTCGTCCTCGACACCGATAAAACACCGCTGGTGACACCGCTCAAAAAGTGAGCCGGACGCTGAGAGTGATCACGCTAAATGCGAGCGCGCTATACCCCCGTATGGTATCGGGGGCATTGCGGCAATGTGCTCGCATCAGGATGCAGGCCCGAAGTTACAACCGGCACGAACGACCACCAGACAGGATGCTTGAGTTCAGGGCGAGGTGAATGGGAGGGAAGGTCAGGCGTATTTTCAGTGGCGCTGGAGGAGGGCGGCTTCGATGCAGTTGAGCAACTTGTCGGCGTCGCAGGGCTTGGGCAGACAAGCCACCAGCTCTGGAGAGTGAGCCCCCGGAGGCGGGGCCGCTGCGGGGTAGGCTGTGATGAAAATCGTCGGGATGTGGTAACCCGTGGCGATGAGTTGTTCGAGCATTTCCACACCGCTCATCCCCGGCATCTGGATATCGGAAACCAGGCAGTGCGTTTTGGTCAAAGCGTTCGCATCGAGGAATTCCAGAGCGCTTCGATAGGTTCGGGTTGTGTAGCCGCCGGATCGCAACAGGCTTTCCAGGGCACCGCGAACGGAATCGTCATCATCGACAATGGCAATCGTGGTTGCAGCGTGCATCGGGGTGTTTTGCGTCATGTGATTGGCTCGTGAATACGCCTGGCGTCATTACACGATACGCGGTCCTGATAGGGGGAAAAGTATATCTATGTATAGGTCGCTAAGATCTAAGTGTTGATGTACTGCGGGCCGTTCGATGACATCGTGGGGGGTGTTCAATCGTTCGCTGTTCGATGTTTTTTCCTTGGCGTTTGGCGATGGAGAGCTAACCTGAATCGACGCAGGCATTACCGGACCTCGTCGAAACCACCGGCCGGGGGAACACATGTAGCAGCTGCCGAAGGCTGCGTCCGGCTGTGAAGCAGTCGTAGAACAGGCGTATGGGGTCTATCTGCCAGACCGCGAGCCATGACTTTACGACTGCTGCGTAGCCGGACGTGGCCTTCGGCAGCTGCTACATGGAATGCGTTGTGGCTTCAGCAAGACACGAACTAGGGTTCCCTTTTCGATGGATAACAACATGCAGATTCTATGGGACGATGGTGAGCGACTCTTCTGTCGCCAACTGCGCTCGGGCGCCGGCGGTGGGAGCAGTGTTCTGGTGGCGCGACCCGCTGCCGAACAACCGCTACCGGCCTGCCTCGGCCGTCTCTCCCATGAGTTCGCGCTCAAAGATGAACTGGAAGGCAGTTGGGCGGTTCGGCCGCTGGAAATGGTGCGCGAAGGCGCGCAACTGCAGCTACTTCTCGAAGACCCCGGTGGCGAGCCGCTCGTGCGGTTGCTCGCGGCGCCCATGGACATCAACTCCTTCCTGCATCACGCCATCGGCATCGCGGTGGCACTGGGCAAGCTCCATCAGCGTGGGCTCGTTCATAAAGACATCAAACCCAGCCATATCCTTGTGAACTGTACTGACGGACAGACTCGGCTCACCGGGTTCGGCCTGGCCTCGCGGCTGCCGCGTGAACGGCAGGCGCCGGAGACCATCGCGGGCACGCTCGCCTACATGGCTCCCGAGCAGACCGGTCGGATGAACCGCTCGATCGATTCGCGCAGCGACCTCTATGCCTTCGGCGTCACGCTTTACCAGATGCTGACCGGTTCGTTGCCCTTCACCGCGACCGACCCCATTGAGTGGGTGCATTGCCATATCGCGAAAAAGCCGCCACCACCGAATTCGCGGGTCGAAAGCGTTCCCGAAGCGCTCTGCGACATCGTCATGAAGCTACTCGCCAAAACTGCCGAGGAGCGCTATCAAACGGCAGCGGGGCTTGAGCATGACCTGCGCAGATGCCTGGCCGATTGGCAGAGCCTGGGCCGCATCAACACCTTTACCCTGAGTGAGCACGGCACGTCCGATCGGTTGCTGATACCCGAAAAACTCTACGGACGCGAACGGGAGGTCGAAACGCTGGTGGCCGCGTTCGGTCGGATCGTTGCAAACGGCGCGGCGGAGTTGGTGCTGGTCACCGGTTACTCCGGCATAGGCAAATCGTCGGTGGTCAATGAACTGCACAAAGTGCTGGTGCCGCCGCGAGGCATTTTCGCCTCCGGCAAGTTCGACCAATACCGGCGCGACGTTCCTTATTCGACGCTGGTACAGGCGTTTCAAAGCCTGGTGCGCACGCTGCTGGGCAAGAACGACGCGGATCTGACGCAGTGGCGTGAGGCGTTGCAACAGGCACTGGATGCCAATGCGCGGCTCATGACCGACCTCATACCGGAACTCAAACTGATCATCGGTGAACCGCCACCGGTCCCGGCCCTTGACCCGCAACAGGCACATCGGCGTTTCCTCCTGGTGTTCCGGCGTTTTATCGGTGTGTTCGCCAGGGCCGAACATCCGCTGGCGCTGTTTCTCGACGATTTGCAGTGGCTCGACGCGGCAACGCTGGATTTACTGGAAGACCTGCTGACCAGCCCGGACATGCGCAACCTGATGCTGGTGGGGGCCTATCGCAGCAACGAAGTGGATGCCGCGCACCCGCTGACGAGCAAGCTCAAAGCCATTCGTGCTGCGGGCGGCAGGGTCGGTGAGATCACACTGGCGCCGCTCGCCAAGGCGCACATCGAGCAGTTGATCGCTGAGGCGCTGCATGACGACATTGCGCACATCGAGCCGCTGGCGCAGTTGGTGCTAGACAAGACCGCCGGCAACCCATTCTTTGTGATCCAGTTCCTGCAAGCGCTCGCCGAGGAACAACTGCTGACCTTCGATCACGAGGCCCGCCGGTGGTGCTGGGACACGGACCGCATTCATGCCAAGGGCTACACCGACAACATCGTCGACCTGATGGTCGACAAACTGGCGCGTCTGTCGAGCGAAACCCAGCAAGCGTTGCAGCAACTGGCCTGCCTGGGGAACGTCGCCACGATCAGCGCGCTTTCGACTGCCATGGGCATGCCCAAGGCGCAGGTCCGCACGGTCTTGTGGGAAGCGATTCGCCAGGAACTGGTCGAGCGACTGGACGGCGCGTATGGCTTTGTCCATGACCGTATCCATGAGGCTGCGTATTCACTGATTCCCCAGGATGCCCGTGCTCGGGCTCATCTGCGGATCGGCCGGTTGCTGGCAGCGCAGACACCTGAAGCCGATCTGGAAGAGGCGATTTTTGAAATCGTCGGTCAGCTCAATCGCGGCGCTGCGCTGATTATCGAGCAGAACGTGCGGGTGCAACTGGCCGGTTTCAACCTGATGGCCGGCCAGCGCGCCAAGGCCTCGACGGCTTACGCTTCTGCGCTCAACTACCTCGGCACCGGTGCGCAGCTATTGCAAGAGGACGGCTGGACTCACCGGCATGAGCTGATGTTTGCACTGGAATTGAACCGGGCCGAATGCGAATTCCTGACCGGGCAGCTATCGGTCGCGGATCAGCGCCTGTCGGCACTGTCCAAACGTGCCGTGACCACGATCGAACGCGCTGACGTCGCCTGCCTGCAAATGGACGTTTATCTGCTGCTCGATCGCAGCGATGGCGCGGTCGCCGTCTGCCTCGGCTACCTGCGACATGTGGGCATCGAGTGGTCGGCCCATCCGAGCGACGATCAAGTGCGCCACGAATATGAACAAATCGGCGCGTTGCTGGGGGATCGGGCCATCGAAGCGCTCATCGATTTGCCGCTGATGAAGGATCCGACGTCACTGGTCACGGTCAACGCGCTGGGCAAGCTTTTCGCACCGGCCTTGCAGACCGATTTCAATCTGTCGTGCCTGTCGATCTGCAAGGCGATCAGCCTCAGCCTGGAGTGGGGCAACTGCGATGCTTCCTGCGTGCTTTACGCCAATCTTTTCAGGGTGGCGGGTCGGCGCTTCGGCGATTATCAGGTGGGGTTCCGCTTCGGGCAGCTCGGCTGCGACCTCGTCGAACAACGTGGCCTGACGCGATTCGAGGCCAGCACCTATCTATGTTTCTCGTGTTTTGCGGTGCGCTGGATGAGGCCCGTGGGCGAATGTCGCGATCTGCTGCGCCGGTCGTTTGCGGCAGCGAACCGCATCGGCGACCTGCCATACGGTGCTTACGCGGGTAACAACCTCACGGCAGACCTGCTATTTGCTGGCGAGCTGTTACCCGACGTGCAAATCGAAGCCGAGCGCGGCCTGGATTATGCGAAGACGGTACGCTTCGGGCTGGTCATCGATTTCATCAACACCCAGCTTGCGCTGATCCGCATGCTGCGAGGCCTGACGGATACGTTTGGTCGCCTCGACGGAGGCAAGTTGAACGAGAGCGACACCGAAGCCCACTTGTCCGGAAACCCGGACCTGGTGCTGGCCGAGTGTCTTTACTGGGTGCGCAAGTTACAGGCGCGCTACATGGCTGACGATCCCGGAGCGGCCATGGCCGCTGCCGCCAAGGCGCAACAGTTACTTTGGGTGTGCCAGTCGTTTTTCGAGGAAGCCGAGTTCTACTTCTTTGACGCATTAGCCCGGGCCGCTTGGTGTGAGCGCCTTCCGGCAGTCGAACTTGGGCCGCACTTGCGCGCCATGATCGACAGTCACAAGCAGTTGCAGACGTGGGCGCAACAGTGCCCAGAGAATTTTGCCAGCAGGGCGGCATTGGTCGGTGCCGAAATTGCTCGGGTGGAAGGGCGTGTCGTTGACGCAGAACAGCTGTATGAGCAAGCCATCGACCTGGCGCAGAAAAGCGGTTTTATCCAGATAGAAGCACTGGCCAACGAACTCGCGTCGCGTTTCTACGCTGCGCGGGGCCTGGGCAAGATTGCCCGGGTCTACTTGCAGGACGCCCGCTACGGTTACCTGCGTTGGGGCGCCGATGGCAAGGTTCGGCAGCTCGACGGCCAATATCCATCGCTGCGGGCCGAGGAACACCCGCTCGATTCGACCACCACCATGGCCACTGCGGTCGAACACCTCGATCTGGCCACCGTACTCAAGGTTTCCCAAGCGCTGTCGGGCGAAATCGTTCTGGAAAAGCTGATCGATACGGTCATGTTCACGGCCATCGAGCAGGCCGGTGCCGAACGGGGCCTGTTGATACTCTCGACCGGTGCCGAACACCGGATAGCCGCGCAAGTGACGACCGCCGACAGCGCAACGCTTTTGCGTGATATCCCGGTCAGTTCGCAACTGTTGCCGGAGTCGGTTCTCTATCAAGTCCTGCGCACCCGCGAAAGCCTGGTGCTCGACGATGCCGCGACCGAAGCAGCCTTCGCCACAGACCCCTACATCCTTGAGCATCACGCCCGCTCGATTCTCTGCCTGCCGTTGATGAATCAGGCCAAGCTGGTAGGCGCGCTCTATCTGGAAAACAACCTGACCGCCCGGGTGTTCAGCCCGGACCGGATGGCAGTGCTCAAACTGGTGGCGTCCCAGGCGGCCATTTCGCTGGAAAATGCCCGTTTGTATCGCGAGGTCGCCGAGCGCGAACGACGCTATCGTGAGGTGCAGGCTGAGTTGTCCCACGCCAACCGTGTCGCGACCATGGGTCAGCTAGTGGCGTCGATCGCTCACGAGGTCAACCAGCCGATAGCCGCCGCCATCCTCAATGCCAATGCGGCCCAACGCTGGCTGAACGCTCAGCCACCCGAGCTTGAGGAGGTGCGGCATGTGCTCAGCCGTCTCATCCTCGATGCCAACCGCGCCGCGGACGTGCTGGGACGTATTCGTCAGCACATCCGCAAAGCGCCGCGACAGAAGGGGCCGGTGGACATCAACGCCGCGATTGGCGAAATGATCGAGTTCACCCGTAGCCAGATCATGAAGAATGGCGTGGTTTTGCACACCCAATTCATGGACGGTTTGCCCCTCATCGAAGGTGATCGTGTAGAGCTGCAACAGGTATTGCTCAACCTGATCATGAACGCGCTTGAGGCCATGAGCGGGACTGCCCAGGCCGAGCGGCAATTACAGATCAGCGTGGTGCCGGGCGATGAGGGCTATTTGCTGGTGAGCGTCGCGGATTCAGGACCGGGGTTTCCCGTGGACAACACCGATCAGGTATTCACCTCGTTCTACACCACCAAACCCACGGGGCTGGGACTGGGGTTGTCGATCTGCCGCTCGATCATCGAAGCCCATGGCGGTCGTTTGTGGGCGGGCGCCAACCCGCCCTGCGGGGCCACGGTTCAGTTCACGCTACCGGTCATACAGGAGGGTGAGCTGTCGGCCAGTGCCTGACTTAATACTTAGGTTTAAGAGGGGCATATCAATGGGTCGAACGAAGTAATCGGATGTACAAATGAAGCTCCGCAACCCCGGCGATACATTAAGCATCAAGGGTTGCGGAGATCTTTATCGTGAAAAGCTCGATAGCCGAAGTGATTGAAAAATATTCAGGGATCCGTGTCGGCCAGACACTCACTGACTCGCCGGTCGGCTCGCATCTGATCAGCCCACGGCGGTTTTACGTTCATCACGGTATTCACCTCGGCGGCGGTCGCATCGCCCATTACGCCGGGTACAGCGGCTCAATCAAGCCGGGGCCGATCGAAGTGACGGACCTGGATGGTTTCGCCAATGGCAGACCCGTCTGGGTACTTCAAGAACAGTGTGAATATTCCAGTGATGAAGTGGTCAGTCGCGCGTATTCAAGAGTGGGCGAGCGCGATTACAGAATCTTCTCCAACAACTGCGAACATTTTTGCAGTTGGTGCACTCGCGGTAGAAGTTACAGCGCCCAGGTCGAAGCGCTACTGCGTTCACCACGACGTTTCTTCTCGATGATTTCTGCGTTGCAACTTTGTTTAGTGGCCTAGTATCAGCCAGGCCCGCCATGCCGCTGCGGCGGCTGCCTGGGTGCATTCCAAGCAAATTTTGACGCTGTGCTACACTTTTTTTTCCGTCATTTTTTCAAGAGTGTCGTGCATGAGCGCACCATCTCGTGAGCCCCAAAGCAATGGTTCAATGGTGTTCGTGGTGGATGACGACGCCTCCATTCGCGATGCGTTAAGTAACCTTTTGCGTTCCGCCGGCATACGCGTTGAAACCTTCGCTTCAACGGCGGAATTTCTAAGCCAGCCGAAGACCGACAGCGCCAGTTGCCTGGTCCTGGATGTACGTCTTCAGGGCAACAGTGGCCTGGACTTCCAGCGGCAACTGGTTGAGTCCAACACCACCATTCCGATTATTTTCATCACCGGTCATGGCGACATCGAAATGTCGGTCAAGGCAATGAAGGCCGGTGCCGTGGACTTCCTGGCCAAACCGTTTCGTGAACAGGACCTGCTGGACGCGGTGTCCGCCGCGCTGCAAACCGACATCAAACGCCGGGAACTTGAACGCCAAACGTCAAACCTGCATGCCGACTACCAATCGCTGACCACTCGTGAGCGAGAAGTCATGGCACTCGCCGTCAAAGGGCTGATGAATAAACAGATCGCCGGGCAAATGAACCTGAGCGAAATCACCATCAAAATTCACCGCTCCCATGCCATGAAAAAAATGCACGCCAGGTCGTTTGCCGATCTGGTTCGCATGGCGGAGGCTCTGGGGGTAGGGCACGAGCGTTAAACGGCGCCGGATAACAAGTCGCCAATAACGGGTTGCCCGTCTCATCGTGGGCACTGAAACGAATAAATTTATTGAAAAAAATCGCCATAAGCTTTAAACGGGAAGCTCACTGGCAAATGGCTAGCAAACAGTCAGTGAGTTTCGCCAGGTTTTGGCACAGGGAGCGCTGATGAGTTTTCGTACACGGATCGACTCCCCGCGGCCAGCGGCCGTTTGTGTAGCAGCTTCAGCTCCACCCAACGATTACCCTGCGACTGTGGGCATGGCCTGCGCCAGCGTCGAAGATTCGATCGAGCAATTGCTGGACGCCGCGCGCAACGGCGCTCATACCCGCGGGTGGGTGTTTTACCGTGCCGGTGAGCAAATGCATTGGGTCGGGCAAGGCGACCCGTCGGCGCAATGGCCCTCGCACGTCGAAAATGAAGAATTCGAAGCCTTTTGCCAGGCCCGGCAGTTGCATCGCTGGCCGACCGGCCGGGGCGAAACTGCGCTGGGTTGGTTGCTTGCCCCGCAAGACGCGGCTGCGGAACCGGCGCTCGCCGAGTTTGCCCTGCGCCTGGGGGTCCAACTCCAGACCAATACCCTGGCCCGCGCGCAGATTACCCAGCGTGTGTTGTATGAAATCACCTACCTGGCCAGCTCTACCCGCGACCGCGCGGTGTTTCTGGTGGGGGTTCACCGCCTGCTGGCCAGTCTGATCGATGCCGAGAACTTCTATCTCGCGCTGTACGACCCGCACACGGGCAAGATCGATTACCCGTATTACGTCGACATCATTGACGTTGATGCGCTGGAGTCCGAAAACTACGAATACCTTGTCCCTTCGCGCCTGTCATTGACTGGCCAAGTGTTGACCAGCGGTCAGCCGTTGCTGATCGATGCTGCGGGGATTCTCGCGGCTCAGGCCGAGGAGCGCTTCTTCTGTGTGGGTGATCGTCCTGAGTTCTGGATGGGGGCGCCGTTGAAAAATGCCTCGGATGAGGTGTTTGGCATGCTGGCGATGCAGGTCTACGACGTTGAGCGTATCTACAGCGCCGAAGACCGCGCGTTGTTTCTGGTAGTGGCGCGCCACGTGGCCATGGCCCTGGGCCGGATTCTGCACCGAGAGGATCTGGAGCAAACGGTGATGCGCCGTACCCTGGAGCTGTCGGCACTCAACGACGCCCTGCGGCAAGAAGTGGCAGACCGTGAGCGCGCCGAGCATCTGCAGAGCGCGCTGTTCCAGATTGCCGAACTGTCGAGCCAGCCCGGTGACATGGCCGAACTGTTTAAAACCTTGCACGGCATCGTCGGTGATCTGCTGTTCGCGCAGAACTTCTACATTGCGCTGTTCGACGACGCGACCAGTGAAGTGACCTTTCCCTACTATGTGGATGAACGGCAGACGATTTGCCCGGCGGCTCGGCGAGGGCGCCGGGGCCTGACCGAGTACGTGATCCGCCAGCGTCGACCTTGCCTGATCGACGTCGGCGAGGCTGAACGATTGGCCGAAACCGGTGAAATCGAACTGGCCCATGAGTCGGTCAGGTCCTGTTCCTGGCTGGGCATTCCCTTGTTCGATGGCGAAGTGGTGCGTGGTGTGCTGGCGGTGCAAAGCTACACCTCGCATGTTTGGTACACCCTGCGTGATCAGGAACTGTTGACGTTCGTGTCACGCCACATCGACACCGCGTTGTCACGCCGCACGGCCGCCGAAGCAATCCATACCGCCAATCTCAAGCTGGAAGCGCGGGTACAGAGCCGCACCCGCGAACTCGATCACGCCAACGCCAAGTTGCAACACGAAAACACCCACGATGCGCTGACCGGATTGCCGAATCGCACCTACCTGCAACAGCGCCTCAACCTGGCCTGGTCACGCTTCGGCAGTCAGGGCGGGCACCTGGCGGTGATGTTCATCGATCTCGACCGCTTCAAAATGGTCAACGACAGCCTCGGCCACCATTTTGGCGACCTGCTGTTGATGCAGGCCGCCCACCGTTTACGCGGTTGCCTGCGCGAAACCGACATGCTGGCACGTCTGGGCGGCGACGAATTTTCGGTGCTCGCCCCAGAAGCGTCGCTGGATGTGGTCATCGAAATCGCCGAACGCATCCTCGTCGCGTTCGACCTGCCGTTTTTCATCAATGGCTACGAAGTTTTTTCGTCCTGCAGCATCGGTATTGTCAGTGCCGATGGTCAGTTCCACCACGAGCCGGCGGACTTGTTACGCGATGCCGATGCGGCGATGTACCGGGTCAAAAGTGCCGGGCGTGACAGCTACGCAGTGTTCAACCAGGAAGTGCGCCGCGAAGTCTCGGACCAGGTCGAGCGAGAAGGGGCCTTGCGCAACGCGCTCAAGCGCACCGATGAATTGCTGCCGTATTTCCAGCCGATTGTCAGCGTTGAAACCGGTGAGTTATTAGCCCTGGAAGCACTGATCCGATGGCGCCAGCCGGGCGGCCGGGTGATCGCGCCGGGCGAGTTCCTGCCGGATGTCGAGGGCTTGCGCCTGATCGGCCGACTGGACCTGTACATGCTCGCCAGCATTGCCGCGATTCTCGCCCGACCCGAGCACGCCAATTGGCCTGCGGTGCACGTCAACTGCTCCAGTTACAGCATGACCCGACCGGACTTTGCCAGTGATGTGCTGGCGCTGCTGGCGCAACACGGCGTCGAGCCATCGCGAATTTGCCTGGAATTAACCGAAGGTGCACTGGTGGCCGAGCCCGAGATTGCCAAGCAAACCATGCAGCAACTGGCAGACAACGGCATGTCAGTGGTGCTTGATGATTTCGGTGCCGGGTTTTCATCCCTGAGCTACGTGCATCAATACCAATTCAGCGGCTTGAAAATCGACAAGTCGTTCATCCTCGAACTGACCACCAGCCCACGCAGCCGCGCCATCGTCCGGGCCATCGTACGCATGGCCGAATCGCTGGACCTGAGCGTGGTGGCCGAAGGCGTCGAGGATCAAGCGACACTCGACCTGCTTCGCGAAATGGGCGCGGGCCAAGCCCAGGGTTACTACTTTGCCAAGCCGATGGGGCTGGAGACGTTGTTGGCGAGTTCGTTGATGGGGCGCTGAGGCGGTCCTGTTACGTTACGTGCACAAAAAACCCGGCTGATCAGGCCGGGTTTTTTGTCGGTGTTGCGGTGTCGCGATGTATTCAGGCGACAGTGTTGCCTTGCAGGCGGTCCGAGCCATCGGCGGCGACGGTGTTGCCTTGCAGGCGGTCCGAGCCATCGGCGGCGACGGTGTTGCCTTGCAGGCGGTCCGAGCCATCGGCGGCGACGGTGTTGCCTTGCAGGCGGTCCGAGCCATCGGCGGCGACGGTGTTGCCTTGCAGGCGGTCGGAGCCATCGGCGGCCACTTCGTTGCCTTTCAAACGATCTGAACCATCGGCAGCGACACGATTTTCAATCAGGCGATCGGAACCGCCTTCAGCGACACGATTCTGGATCAGACGATCCGAACCACCTTCAGCCACACGGCTTTCGATCAGTCGATCCGAGCCGCCTTCAGCGACTACAGGTTGAGCCGAGGTGGCGGCAAAAGCGTTAACGGCGAAGATCGAAAAAGCGATGCTGAGGATGGTTTGGCGTTTCATGATCGTGTGCTCCGGGGTGTTGTTGGTTGGTATGACCCAATGTTACGCCGCGGATTTTTTAAGAGAACTTCATTGAAGTGATGGTGAACATCGATGGCATTGATAGGGCGAGCCGAACACCTCTGGTGGGCGTGATGATGTGGCGCAGCCTGGAAGCGGCGGGGCATTGCTTACACGGGGTATCAACTGTAATGCGCGAGCGCACCGTTATCAGCCATGCCGATCCTCAATAGAGTCAGCCTGACGATATTGTCCACTGCATCGATAAGGTGTCTCTCATGATTCAGAACGTTCTCAAAACGGCTTCTCTGGCAGTGCTACTTGTCGCAAGTGCAGCCGTGCCGATTGCCCAGGCACAACCCTTGCCCCTCGATACAGTGGGTGCCTTACATAACGAAGACGTGGAATGGCGCAGCTTTCCCGCTTTTCCGAAAGAAGTGAAGCTGGCCGTTATCGCCGGGGATCCGACTAAGCCTGCACCCTACGTTGTGCGAGTCAAAGTGCCGAACGGCATCAAATTAATGCCCCATACTCATCCTGAAAATCGTATCTACACCGTCATGTCCGGCGTTTTCTATATCGGGTTCGGTACGGTTTTTGATCCGGACAAACTGGTGGCTTATGGACCGGGTAGCGTCGTGATATTGCCGGCCAATACGCCGCATTTTCACTGGGCAAGATCAGGGGAGTACATATCCCAGGTTTACGGAACGGGGCCGCTGGGGCTTGAATACATTGATAGTCACGATGATCCTCGAAACGCGTCGAAGTGAAACGCGCCCATTCTTGAATCCAGCCCGGAGCCTTGCATGAAAGTTGGCGTGATCTCCGATACCCACGGCCTGCTCCGCCCCGAAGCCCTCGTGGCGTTGCAAGGCTGCGAGCGAATCATTCACGCCGGTGACATCGGCAAACCGCAAATCCTCGAACAACTGGCAGCGATTGCGCCCTTGCATGTCGTGCGGGGCAACAATGACCAGGCGGCCCCATGGGCAGAACACATCGCCGATCACCTGAGTTTTGATCTCAATGGCTGGTCGACCCTGTTGGTCCACGACATCGCCGACGTCCCGGATCTTCTCGATGTTGGCACACGGTTGGTGATCACCGGGCATTCGCATAAGCCGCTCATTGAATGGCGCAGTGAACGGCTGTTCCTGAACCCCGGCAGCGCAGGGCCGCGACGGTTCAAGTTGCCGGTGACGTTGGCGTTGCTAGACGTGGAAGAGGGGGCGATTGAGCCGCGATTGGTTTCGTTGTTGGGATAATGGAACCCGCCTCCGACCGCGTCGCTGCCACGCACTCTGTGTAGCAGCTGGCGAAGCCTGCGTCCGGCTGCGCAGCAGTCGTAAACCTGAGCGTGAAGTCATCCTGAAGGACCGCACTGCCTGATTTTGCGTCTGCTTCGCCGCCGAACGCAGGCTTCGCCAGCTGCTACGGGGTGGGTTGCTGATCTTGATGTCTCCACTTAGGGGAGCAGCGATGGCTCGACGGCAATCGCGATTTTTCCTTGAAGGCCATTGTTGGGACTTTCCAACCGGGCATGGGCGAGCGCAATGTCGGCAAGCGAATAGACAGCGCCAACGTGCGGGCGCAGCTGACCGCGCGCGATCAACGTGCTCAATTCATCCAGCTTGCCGCGGTTTTGTCGGGTGAACACGAAGTGATAACTCGCATTTTTGCCCCAGGCCTGAACGAGGTTTTGTGGCTGGGCAATGTCCACGATGGAAACCACTCGGCCCAGTTGGGCGAGGGCATCGGGGCTACGGGATAATGTGTTGCCGCCGATGGTGTCGAACACCACATCGACTCCGTGGCCATCCGTTTCCCGATTGATGGCGTCGACGTAATCCTCCTTTTCGTAGTCGATAACGACATCGGCGCCCATGCTTCGTGCGAACTCAAAGTTTGCTTCGCGCACGGTGGTGAACACCCGTGCTCCAATGGCTTTTGCCACCTGGATCGCCACATGTCCGACGCCCCCGGCGCCGCCGTGGATCAGAATGCTTTCTCCCACTCTGAGGGCCGCTCGCACGGTCAGTGCTTCCCACACAGTCCCGCCAACCAGGGTCAGACTTGCCGCCTCAAGATGACTCAGTGAAGGCGGCTTCTTCCCGATAATGCTTTCGTCTGCAACGTGGTATTCGGCGTAACTTCCAGGACCGTCGAAAATTTGCGGGGTGTACCAGACTTCGTCTCCCGGAGCGAAGGCCGTCACACCCGGACCCACTTCTTCAACAACGCCCGACACGTCATGACCGGTAATGGCCGGCAGTGGCACCAGGTCGGCATAGTCGCCACGTCGAACCTGGAAATCCAACGGGTTGATGGAGGTCGCGTGGACCCGCACCAGCACTTGTCCTGCACGCGGCACTGGCTTGGGCACGTCGCGAAGTTCGAACGAATCCGGGCCGCCAAATGCTCTAAGTATCATCGCTTTCATAGTAGATCCTCGTATCGACAAAAAGGGATATCGAGATATCTCGATATCATGGGGCAAAAAAATTACAGATCTGTCCCTATGATCTCGGCCAGCGCACTGATGGCTGCTTCATTGCGCTTGTAGTAGGTCCATTGTCCGATGCGTCGGACTTCGACCAGGCCCACTCGTTGCAGCGTCGCAAGATAACCAGACACCGTTGACTGCGACAGCCCGATACCTTCCTGAATACTGCTGACGCAGACCCCCACCGTGAGAACGTCACCCTCATCCTGCGGAGGGAAGTTCTTAACGGGGTCCTTCAAGCCTTTCAAGATTTGAAGGCGTGTAGGATTTGAGAGGGCTTTGAATATTTCGAGTAGGTCCATGAGTGCAGGATATCGAGATTTATCGATATGTCAATACGGGAGGCGCTCAGGCCACGCACATTGTGTAGCGGCTGGCGAAGCCTGTGTTCGGCTGCGCAGCAGTCGTAAACCTGCAAAGGTGATCATCCTAAAGGACCGCGCTGCCTGATTTTGCGTCTGCTTCGCAGCCGAACGCAGGCTGCGCCAGCTGCTACGGGATGGGTTGCGGGTTTGTCGTCGGAGTCTTCGGTTCGATTTCACTCACTGACCATAGACGCCGAACCCCACACCTGAACCTGCGCACTTTCTGAAGGCGCCATCGAAAAAATAAACATCATCTTCCGTGCCGCATTCGGTACCGACCATTCGTAGGCAATGGTTTGAGTGGGTCCATTGAGGGAGGATTGTTTTTGTTCTTCTCTCACCAGTTTGGCGGTGAGCGGGGCAGGTGGGTTTGTGATCAAGGCGAGAAACAACTTTTTTGCGGTCTCAGTGTTGGCTTTGCGGCCATAAACCGAGCAAAAATTTTTGTCGCTGGGGAGCGCAAGTACGAAAGTTCCGCGTTTATCTGGAACCGACCAGGCATCGCCTGGCTTGTCTGAGAGGAAATACGCTGCCTTTTCAGGAGGAAGTGCGGGTACGCGTTTTAGCGCTGTTCGTAGGGTGTCGAGTTGGGAAAGGTGTTTCATGCACGTCGAGAGGTAAATCTCGGTGAACGCGTTGGCTTGGTCATCGGCTTCGCTGGCCAGGCATACGTTTGAAGCCAAGGTGAGGATGATCAGGACGGGGAAAAGTTTGGGCATGCGGACGCTCCTTGTCGTTGGATGGAGCTAAGCATAGCTTGGGGATTTCATCCGTCGATTGACTGTGTGTTTGCCCTTTTTGAAAGGAGTCGGAGTGTCGTGATTCAAAGGGGAGGATCTATTTATCTGAAAAATAAATCTGTCCCCTTGGTCAACGAAAACAGTTATGACGATGACAGCTTCGGGTCGAACGAGGACTAAGTTCTGCTCGCACAACAGTGTGAATGACTTTTCTCGCCGAACAAAAACGGGCGCCTTTAGCGCCCGTTTCCATTCACTCCGCCGCCTGCACCCGCAACCGTCGCCCAATCACATCCATCAAATCACACCCATCCCGCAACGGAATGGCCAGCAGTTTGGAGAAGTCCGACAACACCACCGTGTCGCAGCCAATCTCTGCGCGAAAGGCAATATTCTCCAGCACCTGCGTAACCGTGCTAATACGGTAATCCGCCATGGCTTGGAGAACGTCGAGTGGGGCTTGGGTATCGATGAGCAGGGAGGGTGGAATCAGGTCGATTCCGGTGAGGGGCATGTATCTTTCCATAGATGTAACTCCGATCAGTGCAAAGGTTGACTGCCCCTCATTCGTCGCCAAACGAATGGGTGACAGCTATACGCAGGTTGGCGAACCGGGATCGGGATACCGGCAGACCCTAAGGCCTCCCGCGCACAGCTGCCATAAAGACAACTTTGCGGGCATGCAAAAGCGCGTGCATTAAAGCACAGCGCATTGCATTCCGATTCGATCGGGTCGCCAAACCCAATTCGCCATTTGGGCGACGGCAATGACTATAAGCCGCATATCATCAGTGCGGTAGGTGAGACATTCCGAGCTTTATGTAGGACCAATCACAATGAAATTTCAGACCTTTCACATAACTTCCCAGCAAAACTAAACACAACCCCGAAATGTTCATTGCCCGTCGCGCGTATCTCACCGAAGCTATCCTTCATTCAGCCCTCACGCCGTCGAGATGGACCTCCACCTAATGCAAACCCCAGCGCAATCCCAACGCCCACTCTGGAAAATCTATCTGCTTTTCCTGGCGCCGATGGTCCTGTCGAATTTCCTGCAATCCATGTCCGGCACCGTCAACAGTATCTACATCGGCCAGATGCTCGGCACTCAAGCGCTGGCAGCCGTGTCCGGCATGTTTCCCATCGTGTTTTTCTTCATCGCCCTGGTCATCGGTTTGGGGGCTGGCGCGGGTGTGTTGATCGGGCAGGCGTGGGGGGCTCGGGAGACGCATTTGGTGAAGGCGATTGCCGGGGCGACGTTGATGTTGGGGGTGTTGATCGGATTGGTGGCGGCGGTGGTGGGGAGCGTGTTTGCGCGGACTTCGCTGGAGGGGTTGGGGACGCCGGCGGATGTGCTGGACGATGCGGTGGCGTATGCGCATGTGATGTTGTGGTTCATGCCGTCGCTCTTGGTGTTTGTGTTGTTCACGCAGTTGCTGCGCGGGGTGAGCGATACGTTGTCGCCGTTGTTGGCGCTGGTGGTATCGACCGTGATCGGCCTGGCGCTGACGCCGGCGTTGATTCGCGGGTGGTTGGGTTTGCCGCCGCTGGGGATTCAGAGTGCGGCGTTCGCCGGGTTGGCGGGCAACCTGGTGGCGATGGGGTGGCTGGCGTGGCGCTTGATTCGGCGCGGGCATCCACTGGCACCGGATCGCGAGTTTTTTGCGGCGATGAAGCTGGATTGGGCAATCCTCGGCAAGGTGTTGCGCATCGGTCTGCCCACCGGGTTGCAGATGGTGGTGTTGTCGCTGTCTGAGCTGGTGATTCTGGCGCTGGTGAACCAGCACGGGTCGCAGGCAACGGCGGCGTATGGCGCGGTGACGCAGATCGTCAATTACGTGCAGTTTCCTGCGCTGTCGATTGCGATCACGGCGTCGATTCTCGGCGCGCAGGCGATTGGGGCAGGGCGCATTGAGCGCATCGGGCCGATTCTGAAGACTGGGTTGATGATCAACGTGTGCCTGACCGGTGGCTTGATTGTGCTCGGGTACTTGTTGTCGAGCTGGTTGCTGGCGTCGTTTCTCACCGAAGAGGCGACGTTGAACATGGCGGAGCACCTGTTGCACATCATGCTTTGGAGCCTGTTGGTGTTCGGTTTCCAGGCGATCATCGGCGGCATCATGCGCGCCAGCGGCACGGTAATGGTGCCGGTGGCGATCTCGATTGTGTGCGTGGTGTGCGTGCAGTTGCCGGTG
Source organism: Pseudomonas azerbaijanoccidentalis (assembly GCF_019145495.1). GTDB lineage: Bacteria > Pseudomonadota > Gammaproteobacteria > Pseudomonadales > Pseudomonadaceae > Aquipseudomonas > Aquipseudomonas azerbaijanoccidentalis. Next base: position 206,911 of record NZ_JAHSTU010000009.1, read on the forward strand.
GCGTATTTGCTGGATGCGCGGTTCGGGCTGCAAGGGGTGTGGATGGCGTTTCCGGTGGCGTATCTGGGGATGCTGGCGTTGCAGACGCTGTATTACAAATTGGTTTGGCAGCATCAGAAGATTGAGCGGTTGGTGTAGTGGGGTCGGTTTAGATTGGCGCCAACCCAGTCGACATCTTTTTCAACGGGTCCACCGTCATCGCGAGCAGGCTCGCTCCTACAGGGGGCGTGGTGCTCACAGGACTTGATGACATCCATCGTCGAACCGACAATCTACCGGTGGGGGAGTCACCAACGGGCGCCATCGCCTGAGGAGGTTTTCCATGAGCCCCTTATCCCATTCCATCTTGCAAGACCGTGCCGCAGCCGGACAGCGGTTGGTGGAGCCGTTGCTGCAATACGCCCTTCGATCCGACGTGATCGTTCTCGCCTTGCCACGTGGTGGGGTGCCGGTGGCCTATGAAGTGGCCACGGCGCTGGGTGTTCGCCTTGATTTGATGCTGGTGCGCAAACTCGGTGTGCCCTCCCGACCGGAGTACGCCATGGGTGCGATTGCCAGTGGCGGTATTCTGATTCGCAATGAAGAAGCACTACGCTTTCATCCGATAGACACGGCGGCATTCCAGGCCGTGGTCGACCGGGAAAGCCGCGAGCTGTTGCGCCGCGAACAGGTTTATCGGGGTTCACGTGCGCCGGTGCAGCTCAAGGACCAAGTGGTGATCCTGATCGACGACGGCCTGGCAACCGGTGCTTCGATGAGGGCGGCAGTGCAGGCGGTGCGATTACAGGCGCCGTCGCGCATTGTGGTGGCCGTGCCGGTGGCGCCGATTGAAACGGCGGAGGCGTTGCGCGGTGATGTGGATGAGCTGGTGTGCCCGCTTTATCCGGACTGGTTCACGTCGATTGGGCATTGGTACGTGGATTTTTCCCAGACGGCGGATGCCGAGGTGATCGGCTTGTTGCAGCGGGCCTGGCAGCGAGAGGCCGGTACACCAGACACTGAAGATTGATCGCACAACGTCGCTTGCTCTGATGAAGTTTTGCTGTCATCGTTTGCGCTATTGGTAATCTTTCTTATTTGAGAAATTTTTTCGTATGCCCGAATTTTCCGTGGCAGGCGACGATCTTGCGCGTCGTCAGCAGACTTTCACCGAGCTCTACAGCAATCACCATTCGTGGCTGCATGGCTGGCTGCGGAAAAAACTGGGTTGCTCGCAACGAGCAGCGGACCTGGCGCACGATGCGTTCATTCGCGTGCTGACCCTCGCCGAACCGCAATCTATCAAAGAGCCCCGGGCGTTCCTGGCGACGATGGCCGGGCGCTTGTTGATCGATGGCGCGCGGCGTCGGCGGATCGAGCAGGCGTACCTTGAGGCGTTGGCGTTGCAGGCCCACGACGCCGGCATGCCTGACCCGGCAGCGGTGCACGCCGCGCTTGAGGCGCTGGAAAAAATATCCGCCATGCTCGCCGGATTGCCAACCAAGACCCGCGAAGCATTTTTGCTCAGCCGCCTCGATGGCCTGACTTACAGCGAAATCGCCATCGAACTGAAGGTGTCTGCGAGCACGGTGAAAAACTACGTCGCGAGTGTGCTGGTGCATTGCTACAACGCCCTGTACGCCGAGGATTCAACGGCGTGACGAGCCTCGATAAACCGACCGAACAGATGATCGCCGAAGCGGCCCAATGGCTCACGCTGCTGCACGACGAGGCGGTCAGCGACACCGACCGCGAGGCATTCAATGCCTGGTGCAAGGCCGACCCGCGTCATCAGTTGGCGCACAAACGCATGCGTGCGTTGTGGTCGAGCCTCGATGAGTTACCGGCGGTACCGGCGCGATTGGCGCTCAAACAAGCCTTCGTGCAACCACGAGGGAAAACCGCACGCCGTGGCGCTCAAGTATTTGGCGTATTGAGTGTGTTGTTCTGCGCCTGGTTCGGCCTGGAGAATTTGCCCCTGTGGTTCGCCGACCAACGCACCGACGTGGGCGAGCGGCGAGAGGTGGCGCTGGCTGACGGCAGCCGGGTACAACTCAACAGCAACTCGGCGCTGGACGTGAAATTCGACGGTCGGCAACGGGTGGTCGAATTGCTCACGGGTGAGATGTGGGTCGAGGTGGCCAAGGACGCCCAGCGGCCATTCGTGGTGCGCACCGACCAAGGCACGGCGACCGCACTGGGGACACGTTACTTGGTGCGCCGCGCTGAAGATGGCGCCACTGTGGTCACGGTGCTGGAGTCGGTAGTGGCGGCCAAGCCTAACGGTGCCGAGGCGGTCAAGGTCATGGCGGGGCAGCAGACGAGGCTCAAGGACGGGCGGGCGCAAGCACCGCAAGCCATTGGCAACGCTGACCCGGATGCCTGGACGCGCGGTTTGCTCAAGGTCGATGACCGCCCGGTGAGCGAGGTGCTTCAGGCACTGGCCGGTTACCGTCACGGACTGGTGCGCTTCGATGTGCAAGCGTTGCAAGACCTGCGCGTTTCAGGGGTATTTCGCCTTGATGATACCGACGCGGCGTTGGCGACGTTGGCCGATAACCTGCCGATCAAGGTCGAGTACTTCACCGATCTGTTGGTGGTCGTTAAGCCGTTGTAGCGCATGCAACTAAAGCGCCTAAAACCTGTAGGAGTGAGCCCTGCTCGCGATTGCGCCGTGTCAGTGAACGCCAAGGCGTCTGACACTCCGTCATCGCGAGCAGGCTCGCTCCTACAGGTTTTTGCGGTGCTTTTGGTTTTTTAATGCAAATCGCTCGTATTCGTTGTCCGTTTTTCCGACATGGCCGTCATGGATAGTAACGCTCCCCATTTCACAGGATTTTCCATGTCACGCTTTGCTCGTCCATTGCATCCATTGGCGCTTTCGGTCGCGATGGCTTTTGTCACGGTTCCCCTGCATGCCGCCGAATCGACTTCGTCCGAGACCGCTACCAGCGCAGTACGCAGTTTCGCCATTCCTGCCGGGGATTTGAGTCGGGCACTCAACAACTTCGCTGAGCAAGCGGACCTCACACTGGCTTTCGATCCGGCAATGACCCGTGGAAAAACCAGCAACGGTTTGTCAGGCCAGTTCAGCACCCCCGACGCACTCAACCGATTGCTGCAAGGCAGCGGCCTGAGCGCCATCGCGCTGTCGGCCACCCGGTATCGAATCGAGCCGATCCCGGAGCCGGTCGCCGGTACGTTGATGTTGGGCGCCACCGACATCAACGGTGCCTATCAGAGCGAAAACCCGACCGGTCCGGTGGCGGGTTATGTCGCGACCCGCGCGATGTCGGGGACCAAAACCGACACGGCGCTGATCGAAACGCCACAGTCGATTTCCGTGGTGACCAAGGATCAGATGCGCGCCCAAGGCGCCGAGAGCCTCAACCAGATTCTGCGCTACACCGCGGCGGTGGTGCCTGAGACTCGCGGCTCGACGGCGTCGCGTCTCGATCAGATGACCATTCGTGGCTTCTCGCCGGCCACTTATCTGGACGGCTTGCGCATGCCCGGCAGCCGTGACGCTTCACCGCAAAAGGATGCCTTCGATCTGGAGCGGGTAGAGGTGCTGCGCGGCCCATCGTCAGTGTTGTACGGGCAGGCCAGCCCTAGCGGCGTGCTCAACATGGTGAGCAAGCGCCCGCTGGATACGCCGTTCCACGAAGTCGGTATCGAGTACGGCACCTTCAACAAGAAACGCACGACCTTCGACACCACCGGCCCGCTGGATGATCAGGGCGTGTATTCCTATCGCGTTGCCGGTCTGTACGACGAGGCCGACGGCCAGCTCGAACACACCGAGACTCAGCGTCAGGCGCTGTCGTCGGCCTTCACCTGGCGTCCGAGCGAAGACACTTCGCTGACCTTGCTCGGGCATTTCCAGAAAGATCCGAAAGCCGCTTCGTACGGCTCGGTGCCGGCCTGGGGCTCGGTGTTGCACAGCCCGTTGGGGCGTAGCATTGACGTCGACTTCTACGACGGTGAAGAGGATTTCGAGAAGAGCGACCGGGAGTATTTCTCGCTCGGCTACTTGTTCGAACACCACATCAACGACGTCTGGACCGTGCGCCAGAATCTGCGTTACCTGCAAAGCGAAGGTGACTACCGCAGCATCTACAACAGCAACCTGCGAGCCGATTACCGCACGTCCAATCGCTCCACCATCGCCACCGACGTGAACCTCGATTCCTGGACCGTGGACAATCAGGTGCAGGCCAAATTCGACACCGGCGCGTTGCAGCACACGGTGTTGTTCGGTGCCGATTACCAGAACACCAGCACCCACACCAAATCCGGTTTTGGCACGGGGCCAACCCTGGATATTTTCGATCCGGTGTACGGTGCGCCGGTCACCACACCGGCATTCACTTCCGATGCCACGCAACGCAACGAACAGAAAGGCCTGTACCTGCAAGAGCAGGTGAAGTGGGACAAATGGGTGTTGTTGATGGGCGGTCGCTATGACTGGGCCGACAATAACAACAGCACCACCAACCTGCGCACCAACGCCAAGACCAAGAGCTCGCTGCAGAGCGAAGCGTTCACCGGTCGCCTGGGCGTCGTGTACCTGTTCGACAACGGCATTTCGCCGTATGCCAGCTACTCCGAATCGTTCGAGCCGCAGTCGGGCACCGGCTACGGTGGTTCAGTGTTCAAACCCACCGAAGGCAAGCAATACGAAGTGGGCATCAAGTACCAGCCGCCGGGCAGCAACAGCTTCATCACCGCGTCGGTCTTCGACCTGCGCCAGAGCAACGTACCGACACTTGATCCGGACCCGACCCACCTCTGCGGCACCGGCCGCTGCCAGGAGCAGACCGGTGAAGTGCGCTCGCGTGGCTTCGAACTCGAAGGCAAGGCCAGCCTCAACGACAACCTGGACATCACCGCCGCCTACGCCTATCTGGATAACCGCATCACCCAATCCAACAGCACCGTCAGTTATGCGCCGCTGACCGACATCGCCGTTGGCCCGGCCGTACCGGCCAAAGGCACCACGACGTATGGCGTACCGCGTCACACCGCGTCGGTCTGGGCCGACTACACCTTCCATGACGGCGTTGCCAAAGGCTTCGGCGTTGGCGCTGGTGCCCGTTATGTCGGTTCGTCGTGGGGCGATACGGCCAACACGTTGAAGGTGCCGGGCTACACGCTGTTCGATGCTTCGCTGCACTACGACATCCCGCACCTCAACAGCCTCAAGGACAATCTGCGCCTGGCTTTGAACGCCAGCAACCTCGCCAACAAAGAGTATGTAGCGTCCTGCTATTCCTACTCGTGGTGCTGGTATGGGGCGCAACGGACTGTGCAGGCGAGTGCGACGTATCAGTGGTAAAGATCAACGCGACATATTGAAACGGGCTGCCATTGAGGCAGCCCGTTTTTTTTCGGGTGGCACAAATGGCGGTTCTTTGCTTTAGTCCACCTACTGTTGGGTTACCCACGCTGGGGAGAGTCCCATGAACTCTCGATTTTCGCGTTTCTTCGAGTTGGCCGGCGTTTTCGCGATCTGCGGTGTGTCCGGCGCTCACGCGGCTCAATTCACCGACGTGAACACCACAGCCAGCACCATCAGCTTCACCTATAACCAGATGGGGTCGAAGGTGTACGGCACATTCGATACGTTCAAAGGTGTTCTCGATTTCGATACCGCAGACCCCGCAGGCGCCCATGCCGAGTTAACCATCGATCTCAAAAGCATCAGGGTCGACGACAGTGATGCCAGGGCCGAACTACCCAAACCAGCCTGGTTCGACACGGCCACTTATCCGACAGCGAGCTTTGAGTCCACACGCGTGAAGGACCATGGCAATGATCGTTATTTGATCACCGGCAATCTCACGTTGCGCGGGCTCACGCGGGAAGTGGATGTACCGGTTTTACTCAAGGCGCAGGACGGTGTAGGGATCTTTGTCGGCGAACTGGTACTCAAGCGAGACGACTTCAAAATCGGCGACGGCGAGTGGGCCGACAGCGTTGTCTCCAACGAAATCAATATCCAGTTTCGAATGGTCGCGCCGCAACGCTAGTGCGACGCGTAGGTCGTCATTTGGGAGGAAGATAGACATGCCAAAAAAAATCATCGTTGCGTTCGATGGCACGTGGAACCTGCCTGATCAGGCGCCAGAGGTCGATGGCGACGCCAGTACCAATGTGGTCAAGTTGCATGATGCAATCGTGCCCAGTCACAAAGACGGGACGCTCCAGAAGAAAATCTACGTCACCGGTGTGGGCACCGATTGGTACGACAAACTTGAAGGCGGAGCCTTCGGGGTTGGCCTGTCGAAGAAAATCAAGGAAGGCTACGTGGCCCTGGCCAACAGTTACGAGGAGGGCGATCAACTGTTCATTTTCGGTTTCAGTCGCGGCGCTTATTCCGCACGAAGCCTGGTGGGGCTGATCCGTAACGTAGGTTTGCTGAAAAAAACGCACATCAAACGCATCGACGAAGCCTACACCCTGTACCGCACCCGCGATTCAAGCGCGGATACGGAAAACGCCAGATTCTTCCGCCAGAGTTATTCTCGGGAAATCGACATACATTTTCTGGGTGTCTGGGACACGGTCGGAGCATTAGGGGTGCCGTTCAAATCGGCTGAGTGGTTCAACCACAAATACTACGAGTTTCACGACACCGAGCTCAGCGGCATTGTGCGTAATGCCTTTCATGCCGTCGCCATTGACGAACATCGGGCCAATTACGAGTGCACGCTCTGGGACCCGATCGCCAAGCCCAATCAACGGATGGAGCAAGTCTGGTTCTGCGGAGCGCACGCCAATGTCGGCGGCGGTTACACCAATAACAACCTGTCAGATGTTCCATTGCGGTGGATGGCGGATAAAGCCATGGCGTGCGGTCTGGAGCTGGACTGGAAAAAGTTGCCCCGCCCGCCGAAAGCGCTGCCTGACATCACGGATTCCTATACGAATTTCCTGGGCGGCACCTATCGCCTGTTGAACGCCCGCTACTTCCGTCCTATCGGCAAGACTCCATTCGGCCAGGAATGCTTTGATGACAGTGTGCAGCAACGGGTTGTCGCCTCTGGTGTGTATCGGCCGAAAAATCATGTGGATGTCTATTTAGCGGGTTCTTACCGGCCAGTGAACAAAATCAGTTGATCACGCGGTACCTGTGGGAGTGAGCCTGCTCGCGAGGACGACTTAAAACTTGACACAATCATGGGTTGAAGCCCGGTTCATGATCCATGAACCGGGCTTCAATCATTCCCCCTCAATGCGCCACGATCGGCACCGTCACCGCTTGCCCAAACGCTGAACGAATGGTCACGGTCGGGTTCGGTGTCGGGCCGGCGCCGGTGGTGGTGACCGAGACTCTCCAGCGTGCGCCGGTGCCGACTGGCGTAAGGACCGCATTGCCCAGGCTCAACGGGCCGGCGGTGGTGGTGGCGGTGACCGTCAGCGTGTTGCCGGTGCCGCGTGAGGTGGTCCCCGCCAGGTCCCAGGTGTAGCGGCTGTTGCTGCGGGACGTGACGGTGGCGCTGGTGACCACCAGGTCTTCGTTGACCGCTGCCGGGGTGACCGCTACCGATACCGTTGCCGGTTCCGAGGCAGCATCCTTGGCGTCACTGGCCTGGTAGGTGAAGGTTGCGGTAAACGGTGCCGTGACGGTGCTCGGTGGCGTGTAGATCACACGTGCACCGTCGGTGATGACCGAGCCGAGGCCGGAATCCGGTTGCGCCAGGCCTACCACTTTGAGCGGTACGTTGCCGTCCGGATCGCTGTCGTTGGCCAGTACGTTGATGATCACCGGTTGCCCGTTGCTGCTGGTGGCGCTGTCGGGGTTGGCCAAGGGTTTTTTGTTGGTGGCTTCGTTGTCGTCGTCACTGCCACCGCCATCGCCATTGCGGAAAGTCGGCAGCGCAGCGGAGTTGACGTAGGTGACACCGTCCCAGCCGGGCAGGGGGGTTGGCATCAACTGGAACTGGCCTGGGTGCTCGATATCCCAACGCAGGAGCATCGACGTGTCTTCGTGCTGGGTGTTGTGGCAGTGCTCCATGTAGGTCCCGGCGAATTCGCGGAAATGGATTGCCATTTCCACGTCCACCGAACTGTCGATGCCTTCGCCGATGCGATACACATCCTTGCGCGCCCCTTGTTCCCATACCGGCGGCTTCTTACCGTCGCGGCTGAGGACGATCCCTTCTTCGAAGTGCACGTGCACCGGGTGGTTCCAGCCGTTGCCGCCGTTTTTGATTTTCCACACTTCCAGCGTGCCGTCGCCGCTGTAGCCGCCATCGGTCGGGCCGTTGGCCAATTGCGGGGCCGCGCTGATCCGCCGCGAGTCCATGGTGTAGCCAAAACCGCCGTCGGTCTTGATCGTCCACGGTGCTTCATCGGTGCCGTCGGAGCGGCCGAAAATGAACTCGCGGTGCCGCGCCAGTTTCAGTTTGGCCTGCACCGACGGATCGTCACGGTCGAGGGTCAGCGGGATCATGGTTTTACCGGCGGCTTTGCCCGGTTTGGCAGGCTCATAGTCGGCGGGGTTCATGCTCACGTCGGTACCGGAATAGGGCTGCACAACCATTTGCATGAACTTGCCCACGACCGGGTCGCCCTTGTCCCATTCCGGGCCTTTGCTGCCCTGTTTGATCACCGCTTTGTACTTCTCGGACAGCACGTCGGCCAGGCTCAATGGATCCTTCTGTGGACCCTTGCCGGTCTGGTGTTCCATCAGGTTGACGAAGTAGATCTTGTCGCCGGTCTTGATCCCGTTTTTCGCGAAGTTGATGATGATGTCGAAGCGTTCGGCGATGCCCTGGGTCGGCAAGATCGCGTTGTGGTTCTGTTTGTCGCCGTCACCGTCCAGATCCATGCTGCCGTCGAACGGCACGGCGTGTTCCATCAGGTTGCCGTCGTTGCCGACCATGTGGAACGGCACGCGGGCGTAAGACACATTGGAGCCGGCTGGCCCTGGAAACTCGCCACCGTTGCCGGCGATTTCACGCACCACGGCGATTCTGAAATAGCGCGACACCGAGCCGTTGAGAATGCGGAAGCGATAACTGCGCGCGCGCACTTTCAGGCGTGGTTCGTATTGCCAGTTAACGAGGATCTGGTCGCCAAGAAAGCCGTCGGTGTTGAACGGGTTGAACCACAACTGGCCGTTCTGATCCCAGGCCTTGTCGGCCACGACCAGGTTGACGTCATAGTCACGGTTGCCCCACGGCAGCGCCGAACCACTGGGCAAGCGCAGGTTGACGCCGTCTTCGATCGCTTCGTTACCGCGATCCAGGGCGCTGTAGTAGTTCATCATCACCGCGTTGCCCTTGTAGACGTTCTGCGCGGTGAAATCGAGCATGTGGTCGTGGAACCAGTGGGTGCTCATGGTTTCGCGCCAATCGCCACGGATCTTGATGCTGCCGTTGTCGCAGGTCTTGAGGCCCGGGTTGGCATCATTGACGAACAGGGTTTCGCCCGGCGCGCAGGGGAACGCCGCGCGCGGGTCGTGGGCGTCGGTGTTGATGGTGTCGTAGCCGGCCAGTTGCAGCGGCCAGCGATAGTCGTAGTACTGCCCCGGAAAGAAAAACGCGTTGGTGTAACCGTCGCTTTCAGCGGGGGAGTGGCCGTTGTGTTCGTGGGTGCTGATGGTGTGCAAGCCGAACCCGGCGTTGGCCGCAGGGTCGATCGGCAGGGCGTTGTAGTGACGCATCAACACTGGCTGGCCGTAACGCACCATCAGCAGTTTTGGCGGAAAGGTGCCGTCGAAGGTCCACATCGACTTGTGGTTCTGCAAGGGAAAGTTGGGGTGAAAGCGCGTGTCGATGCCTTTGGTGGTGCCGATGGTGGTGGGGATGTCCGAGGTCTGGTAGTAGAGGCCGCCAGGGCCGAACTCACCGACGGCGTAGTTGTGCAATTGCCTGCGGTCGCGCAGGCCCAGGTTGGTCCGCGCGCCGGCTTGCACGGTCTTGAAATCCGCCTGTGGGTAGAACTCGTTCCAGCGCTGGTGTGACCAGCCTTTTCCCGGTGGTCGACCTTCGGCGGGCGAGCCCACGGGATGGCGGTTGAGGAAGGTTTCGATCTGCGCCTTCCACGGGTTGCGGTCCAGTACGTTGGAGAACTGCGACGGGAACGGATACAACCCGGGCTGGCGCATGAAAGCGTCCAGTGCGGCACTCGATGGGCCGCTGCGGGCGACGCTGTCCGGGTCCTGCTGCGGCATCGGGCCGACGGTGGGCACCGGGAATGTCAGCGGCGGCGCGGGCAGGGTCGGGTCGAGTTTTTCCGTGCCGAACTCTTCGAACAGCAACAGTTGCTGGGTGAACGGTTGAGCCCCGAACAAGGGGCTGGGTTTGCCGTTGGTAGGGAAGTTGAACGAGGTCTGCACGCTGGGCGGCAGCACGTTTTCGGCACGCGGTGAGTTGCGGTCGCCGTATACGCCGTTGGGATAGGCGATCGCACCCTGGTTGGTTTCAGGCATGCCTTTCAAGGCTTCCAGCGCGGCGGCCGCGGCGATCGGGTCAGCGGGCGCAGGGTAGTAGGCCGAGGGGTCTGTGGGTGGCGGCTCGTTAACGTCGTCGAGTGGTACGGCGTTCGCCGTCGCCAGGGTCATGAGCATCGCAGAGGCCAGGCCTGTCATGCGTAAACCGCTCATAGGGTGAGTCGGTGGAGTAGCACGTTTCATTTTTTTTCCCCTCGCGTCATGCCAAATCGGCGAAACCCGCCATCCCGTCGAGAGCGACAGCTGCTGCGGTATGTGGGGAAGTGCAACTGTTGGGCCATCATCTGGCCGGGGAAAAAAAGTGCTAATGAATTAGTAAGTTGTTTCAGAGTGTTTCAGCGCGCTGACAAAAAAGGGTGGGGCATATTCCGCGAAGGCGGGGGAAACCCCCTTATTTCATTGGGTTACTTTCACCAATGGTGGGGGCTCTTGCCAAAGTGTATTGGCTTGGAAGAAAATGAGAGTCATTATCAAATAAATTTGTATCGGGCCTTTTCCATGTCCTCCGCCGACCTCTCGCTGCAACACGCCGTGCATACGCTTTACGAGGATCACCACAATTGGTTGTGTGGCTGGTTGCGCAAGCGGCTCGGCTGTAACCACAGCGCGGCGGATCTGGCACAAGACACATTCATTCGCGTCCTCACCCAGCGCAAGGTCCAGGAACTGCGCGAGCCCCGTGCCTACCTGAGCACCATCGCCCGTAGCCTGATGATCGACATGTTCCGCCGGCGGGCGTTGGAGCAGGCTTATCTGGAAACCCTGGCCAACATCCCTGAGCCGGTGGCGGTATCTCCGGAAACCCGTTCGCTGATCATCGAAACGCTGATGGAAATTGACCGCTTGCTCGACGGCCTGGGCGAGCGCACCCGCGAGATTTTCCTGCTGGCCCAGCTCGATGGCCTGAGCTACGTCGAGATTGGTCGTCGCCTGAATGTCTCGGTGACTACGGTCAAGAAACACGCGGTGCGCGCCCTGACTCACTGCCTGTTGCTGATCGAGGACTGACCCGTGGCCCGTGCACAACCTCTGGATTTCGCCACCCTCGAAGCCGCAGCACGCTGGTACGTCGACTTGCGCGGCGAGGTGCCCGACGAAGCCGTTCGTGAAGCTCATCGGCGCTGGCTGGAGCGCGATCCTCGCCACGTTCAAGCCTGGGAACGCCTCGGGCGCTTGCAGGACAAACTTGGGCAGCTATCGCCCGGCGTCGCCCGCCCGACCCTGGCCAGCGCCCGGGCCAAACGCCGCGACGTGCTCAAGGTGTTGTCGATTCTGCTGATGGCGGGCGGGGCAGGGACGCTGGCCTGGAACACCACGGCGCTGCCCACCTTGATGGCCGACCAGCGCACCGGCACTGGTGAGCGTCGGCGGGTGCGACTGGACGATGGCAGTCAGCTGCAACTCAACACCGCGACGGCCGTGGACATTCGCTACAGCGACACCCTGCGTGAAGTCCGTTTGCTGCAAGGTGAAATCCAGATTGAAACCGCGCGCGACGCGTTGGCGCGGCCCTTTGTGGTTCACACCGCTGAAGGCAGCATCCGCGCCTTGGGCACCCGTTTTGTCGTGCGCCACGACGCGGAGCAAACGCTGGTCAGCGTGCAGGAGCATGCCGTTGAAGTGCGCTGCGCCGATCTGCCGGGCGCGGCGCTGCGTGTCGATGCCGGCCAGCAATTGAGCTTTCACCGCGATGCCCTGGGCAGCGTGCAACGGGCCGTCCCGCAGTCAGATGCCTGGACCCGCGACATGTTGGTGGTCAATGACTGGCGCCTGGGTGACTTCGTGCGCGAACTGCAGCGTTATCGCCCGGGCCATTTGGGATGTGATCCGGCAGTCGCGGCGTTGCGCATCTCCGGCGCTTTTCATCTGGCCAGCACCGACACTGTTCTGGACAACCTGACCTCAACGTTGCCGGTGCGCATTCGCCGATTCAGCCGGTTTTGGGCCAGCGTGGAGCCGGTCTGAGTGCTTGATCGAAAAAAGTTTGCCGCAGGGGTTATTGATTTTGATTCTCGTTCGACTTGGTAGTTAGAGGCGCACATAGACGCTGCCATTTACTGCCACTCACGGGCGAAAGGAAACTGCATGACCCCTCGCAATTCCCCACCGAGCATTACTACCCTCCAGCCATCTATCAGACCCTTGAGCCGTGCCGTGCATGCCGCACTGCTTGGTATGACGCTGGTCGTCCCGTTGGGCATGACGGTCGTGGCAGCCCCTGCATGGGCGCAAACCAGCACTGAAGCGGAGTTCGATATTCCGGCAGGTCCCCTGGGTTCGGCGCTGACTCAGTTTGCCGGCACCGCCGGGGTAACCGTGTCGTTCGAACCGGACTATGCCAATGGTCAGAGGACCGCGGGCTTGCAGGGGCGTTACTCCGTGGATGCGGGGCTGCGCCAATTGCTCGCCGGGAGCAAATTGCAAGCTGTGCGTCACGACAACGGCAGCTATTCGCTGTTGCCGGTGGTGGGTGATGGCGCGGCGCTGCAACTGGGGGCCACGAGCATTTCCGGTGCCTTGGTGGAATCGGCTTACGGACCGGTCGACGGTTATGTCGCGACTCGCAGCGCCACCGGCACCAAGACTGACACGCCGATTCTGGAAATTCCGCAGACCATCAACGTGGTCACCGCCGACCAAGTGGAAGCCCAGGGCGCCCGCAACCTGACCCAGGCCCTGCGCTACACGCCGGGGGTGAACACCGGTGGATACACCGATCGCAACACGATTGCCGATGAAATCACCAGCCGTGGTTTCGCGCCGACGCCGCTGTACCTCGATGGCGCCTACATCCCTTACGCCGGCAGCCTTGGCGGCGCGCCGCAAATCGATCCCTACACCCTGGAGCGCATCGAAGTGCTCAAGGGGCCGTCGTCGGTACTCTACGGTCAGAATCAGCCGGGCGGCCTGATCAACATGGTCTCCAAGCGTCCGACCACCGAACAGCGCAGCCAGATCAAACTGGGTGCGGGCAGTTACGATCGGGTCAACGGCGCTTTCGATACCAGCGGTCCGATCGACGAACAGAAACAGTTCACCTATCGCCTGATCGGCGTAGCCGACAAGGGTGGCGAGCAAGTCGAGCACAACAGCAGTGAACGCATGCTGCTGGCGCCGAGCCTGACCTGGGCGCCCACCGAAGACACCTTCCTGACTCTGCTGGCGCAGGTCCAGCGCGATGACGGCGTACCCGATTATCAGTCGCTGCCACGCATCGGCTCGCTCAATCGTGGCCCCAACGGCGAGAAAATCAATCGCGATTTTTTCTCTGGCGATACTAATTTCAACGATTACAAACGCGACCAGTACGTTTTCGGTTATGACTTCAGCCACAACTTCAGCGAAGACCTGAAGTACCGCTCCACGGCGCGTTACACCGATGTGCGCGACCGCTACAAGGGCTTCTACCTGCGCAGCTTCGTCACCGATGCCGACGGCGTGACCGATTTCACTCGGGCCAATCGCGCCAAGGTCGACTGGCACCAGCACAACATCGCCTGGACCGTCGATAACAACCTCGAATACAAGTTCAACACCGGTGCCCTGGAACACACCACGCTGGCGGGTGTGGACTATCGGCATTTCACCCGTAAGTACGATGGCTACAACGCCAACAATATCTTGCCGGTCGACCTGTATGGCAAGAACAACTACGACACCAGCAGCGTGACGCCGACGCTGACCACCAAGTGGGACAACACCCTGCGCCAGACCGGCGTGTACTTGCAGGACCAGATCAAACTGGACCAGTGGATTCTCACCATCGGTGGTCGTCAGGACTGGGCTGAAATCGACAACAAAGACTTGCTGGCGTCGACCCGTGAATCCAAGCGCGACAACAAATTCACCGGGCGGGTGGGCCTGACCTACGTCACCGAATTTGGCCTGGCGCCTTATGTCAGCTACTCGGAATCGTTCCTGCCGACCCTGGGCACCGCCGCGCCCGAGCGTGGCGGCAAGGCTTTCGAGCCGACCGAAGGGCAGCAATACGAAGTGGGTGTGAAATACCAGCCATTCGAGAAAACCCTGATCACTGCGTCGGTGTACGAGATCAAGCAGAAGAACGTCCTGACCGGTGACGACGACTACCCGGAGTACATGTCCCAGGGCGGTGAAATGCGTTCGCGCGGCGTCGAGCTGGAACTCAAGTCCAGCATCGACAACGTCGATCTCATGGCCGCTGCCAGCTACATGGATTCCTTCTACACCAAGGACACCTGGGGTAACGAGGACAACCGCAACGAAGCCCAGTCGCCGGTTTCCGCTTCGATGTGGGTGGATTACCACTTCACCCAGGCCACCCTCAATGGCCTGACCTTCGGCGCCGGTGCGCGCTACACCGGTCGTAAACCGGGTGATGCGGCGAACTCGTTCGACGTACCGTCGTGGGTCGTCTACGACGCCACTGTCAGCTACGACATGGGCAAACTCGACCCGAGCCTGCGCGGTTTGCAGACGCGCCTGAACGTGCAGAACATCTTCGATCGCGAGTACGTGTCGGACTGCAACTATTCGTTCGGTTGCTACTACGGGCAGGAGCGGGTGGCGTCGGTCGAGATGACTTACGATTTCTGATCTCCGCCGAAGCTACTGACGCCATCGCGAGCAGGCTCACTCCCGCAGTTGATCCGAGTTCAACCAAGCAATCCGGTCTCCTGTGGGAGCGGGCTTGCCCGCGATGGGGCCGCAAAACTCTGTAAAAAGTGAACTGACTCACCCAATACCGCAGAGCGACTGACGCGGTGCCAAGTCAAATCATCTGCGGCAACTTGTCGAGCATCTTGTCCAGCGTGATCGGGTAATCCCGCACCCGAATCCCCGTCGCGTTGTACACCGCATTGGCAATCGCCGCACTGACCCCGCATATACCCAGCTCACCCACGCCCTTGGCTTTCATCGGCGAAGAAACAGGGTCGGTCTCATCGAGAAAAATCACTTCCTGGTGAGGAATGTCGGCGTGCACCGGCACCTCGTACCCGGCGAAGTCGTGGTTGACGAAAAAGCCCACGCGCTTGTCCACTGCCAGTTCTTCCATCAATGCGGCACCGACGCCCATGGTCATTGCCCCGATCACCTGGCTGCGGGCCGAGGTCGGATTGAGGATGCGCCCCGCCGCACACACCGCGAGCATGCGTCGCACGCGTGTTTCGCCAGTGGCGCTGTCCACGGCGACTTCGACAAAGTGTGCGCCGAAGGTCGACTGCTGGAATTTTTTACTCAACTCGGCAAACTCGATCGAATCTTCAGCCACCAGCTCCCCGGCTTGCGCGGCTTCACGCAGCGGCACATTCTTGTTGCCGGAGCGTACTTCGCCATCGACGAACGTGACATCGTCCCCGTTCATGCCAAGGCGCTGCGCAACGCTCTCGCGAAGCTTGGCGCAAGCGGCATAAACACCTGCCGTCGAGCAGTTACCGCCGAACTGGCCACCGGAGCCTGCCGACACCGGAAAGCTGGAGTCACCCAAACGCACCACAACCTTGTCGAGGTTGACTCCCATCATCTCCGCTGCTGTCTGGGCAATGATGGTGTAGCTGCCGGTGCCGATGTCGGTCATGTCGGTTTCCACGGTCACGATGCCTTGATCATTCAGGCGGACACGGGCACCCGACTTCACAAGCAGGTTGTTGCGAAAGGCGACGGCCATGCCTTGGCCGATCAACCAGCGGCCCTCGCGCTGTGTGCCCGGTTGCGCTTGCCGCTTGCTCCAGCCGAAACGCTCGGCCCCGGTGCGCAGGCATTCGATCAAGCGGCGTTGTGAGAAGGGGCGTCGCGGGTTCACGGGGTCGACTTGAGTATCGTTGAGGATCCGAAACTCCACGGGGTCGAGTTTCAGTTTGTCGGCCATTTCATCCATGGCGATTTCCAGCGCCATCATCCCCGGTGCTTCGCCCGGCGCACGCATGGCATTGCCCTCAGGCAGGTCGAGCGTCGACAGACGCATGGTGACGCGGCGATTTTCTCCGGCATACAACAACTGGCTCGGTTGCGCGGCCAGTTCGACCTTGCCGCCCGGCAAGTTGCCAGACCAGCCTTCGTGGGCCATGGCGGTGATCTTGCCGTCAGCGGTGGTACCGATGCGAATGCGCTGGATCGTCGCGGGGCGGTGCGTGGAATTGTTGAAGATCAGTGGCCGTGCGAGCGCAACTTTCACCGGTCTGCCGGCCAGCCGAGCACCCAGCGCCGCCAACACCGCATCCGTGCGGATGAACAGCTTGCCACCAAAACCGCCGCCGATGTACGGCGAGATCAACCGCACATTTTGCTTCGGCACGCCGAGGGTGGTGGCCAGGTCCGTCACCGACCAGTCGATCATCTGGTTGGACGTCCACAGGGTCAGCTTGTCGCCGTCCCACGCGGCCATCGAGGCGAACGGTTCCATCATGGCGTGGGCCTGATCGGGGGTGGTGTAGGTCGCATCCAGTTGCACGGGCGCCGCTGCGAAAGCCGCATCGAAATCGCCGTGCACGGTGTCGGGCATTTGGTCCTTGGCTTCTTTGCCCGAATCGCGGGTAGCCGCGAGGTCGAACACGCCCTCGGCACGCACGTAGTTGACGTTGACCAACTCGGCGGCGGCCCGTGCCTGTTCGAAGGTTTCGGCCACCACCAGGGCGACGGCCTGGTGGTAGTGCTGAATTTCAGGTCCGCCGAGTAATCTTGCAGTGTTGTATTTGCCTTTGCCGAGCTTGCCGGCATTGGCTGCCGTGACAATTGCGAGCACCCCCGGTGCCGCTTGGGCGACTTCCAGATCCATCGAGGCAATGCGGCCCTTGGCGATGGCCGAGCCGACCACCACGCCATACGCCTGATTCGGCACGGCCGTGTGATGCTCGTAAGCGTAGGGCGCCTGGCCGGTGGTTTTCAGTGGGCCTTCAATGCGTGTGGTGGCCTTGCCCACGACCTTCATCTGGTCGATGGGGTTGGTGGTGGCCGGCGTGTCGAATTTCATGCGTGGTCCCTCGCTTGTGCCATCACCGACGCGAGCGTGCGCTCGACCAATGTCAGTTTGAAGGCGTTTTCATGGGTGGGAGTCGCACCGGCCAGCAGTTGTTCAGTCAGCGCTTTCGCACCTTGTGCCATGGCCGACTCCGCGCTTTCGACGCGCCAGGGTTTGTGCGCCACGCCACCCAGGGCAACCCGGCCACTGCCATCCTGCTGGATGATTGCGCCGACTGAAACGAGGGCGAACGCATAGGACGCCCGGTCCCGCACCTTCTGATAAATGTGCACCCCGCCAATCGGCGCCGGCAGGGTGACGGCAGTAATCAACTCGTGAGCGCTCAGCGTGGTTTCGAGGTTTGGCGTGGTGCCGGGCAGCCGATGCAGGTCGGCGAGGGGGATAACACGGGTGGACCCATCGGGTTTGACCGTTTCGACCTGGGCATCGAGCGCGCGCATGGCCACGGCCATGTCGCTGGGATGGGTGGCGATGCAAGCCTTGCTGACGCCAATGATGCCGAGCGGTCGACTGAAGCCGTCGATGGCCGCGCAGCCGCTGCCGGGCTGGCGTTTGTTACAGGCCTGATGGGTGTCGTAGAAGTACGGACAGCGTGTGCGTTGCAACAGGTTGCCGGCGGTCGTTGCGACGTTGCGCAGCTGCCCCGACGCGCCGGCGAGCAGAGCGCGAGCAAGCAAACCGTAGTCTTTGCGCACTCGCGGGTCGGCAGCGAGGTCGGTGTTTCTCACCAGAGCACCGATGCGTAAACCACCTTCAGGCGTCGCTTCGATGCGGTCCAGGCCCACGCCGTTGACGTCGATCAGGTGCGTGGGCGTTTCGATCTCCAGTTTCATCAGGTCCAGCAGATTGGTGCCACCGGCGATGAAACGCGAGTCGCTGACCTGGGCGGCCAGCGCTGCTGCTTCAGCCGGGGATTTGGCGCGCAGGTAGGTAAAAGGTCTCATGCGCTGGCCTCCGCAACTTCGCTGATCGCCTCGATGATGTTGGAGTACGCGCCGCAGCGGCAGATGTTGCCGCTCATGCGTTCCTGGATCTCACTGGCAATCAGCTTCGGTGGTTCGGTAAGGCTGGGGCTGGCGTGGCTGGGAATGCCATCGCGAATTTCCCCCAGCACCGCCACGGCGGAACAGATCTGTCCCGGCGTGCAGTATCCGCATTGGTAACCGTCATGCTTGATGAAGGCTGCCTGCATAGGGTGAAGCTTCTGCGGGGTGCCCAGGCCTTCGATGGTGGTGATCTTCGAGCCTTCATGCATGACGGCCAGGGTCAGGCACGAATTGATCCGCCGACCATTGGCGATCACCGTGCAGGCACCGCATTGACCGTGGTCGCAGCCTTTCTTGGTGCCGGTCAGTTGCAGGCTTTCCCGCAGGGCATCAAGCAGCGTGGTGCGGGTATCGAGGTCGAGGTCGCGTTGTTCGCCGTTGATCCAGATTTTTACGGTGGCCTTGTTCGGACGCGCGGCGTTGGCGGCGGATGCCTGCGCGGAAATGAACGGCGGCAGCGCCACGCTGGCGGCTGTCACGGCGCCGACTATCAGGAAGGTGCGTCGGGAAATCGTCATCAGGTCAATTCCTTTGCGTCATGTTCGCGTGCAGTGCCCTACGGCACCTTTGCAGCCTCATCACAAGAGTGACCATCGAATGGATGAAAATGTTTATGTTTTTTTCGGCTATAGACTCATGCGCCTGGTTCATGAATCCAGCCAGGGGCCGGAACGCGTTAAGATGGGCAGCCCACGCCCACCGTCCCGGAGCCAATGCCCGCAATGCCGCAGATCACGCACTTCAAAACCCCGTGCCCCGAGCACATCAACAGCCAGATCTTGCAGATGGTGGTCGACAACCTGACCGACATCAGCATGGTCGCGATACCGCCGAGCAACTTGCTGTACAACGTGTACCAGTACGCGATCGGCTATGAGGTGCACCTGTATCTGGAAGCGTTGAACGGAACGAAAGGCATTGATGTGGAGCTGATCGTCGCCACGGATCTTGACGATCCGGACACGGTCATCGGCTTCTTGCTGTACCTGCCGGTCAAGGACGATCCCGAGGCGTGCGGCGTGGCGTACATGGCGGTGCAGGCCGAGCATCGGCGCCAGGGTGTTGCACGCCGGATGCTGCGCGAGATGGTGGGCCGTTACCCGCACGCCGAACTGACCTGCGCGGTGGCCAAGGTGCCGTATTTCGAAGCGATGGGTTTCCAGGTGGTGGGCGTGCGCGCTACCCAGGTATTGATGAACACCCGTGACCACGTCAGCGACGGCTTGATGGCGCTGCTGGATGTGGCACCCATCTACAGCTCTCTGGAGGTGCGGCAGATTCACACCTACCTGCTGCAAAAACACGGCAAACGGGCGATGGTCGATGCGGAGAAACAGCGGGACCGGCATCTGGATCAGTTGACGTTCAAGGCCAATGAGTTCGTGAGGGGGCGCCTGGGTGACGACGCGGTGCCGGCCAGCGGACCGCGACTTCGGTTGGTCTGACCACACCGCAACTCCCCTGTAGGAGCGAGCAGGCTCGCTCCTGCATTGGGGCTCAGGCCAGCTTCACATTCATCGTAATCCGCGCCGTAAACACCTTCTTGCCTTCCCCATCGTGAATGTCCACCGGCACGATCTTGTCGCCTTCCGTGCTCCAGTCCACTGCTTCGCCATCGGCCACCGCGGTCACATCACTCTTGGCTTTGGCCAGGTATTCAACCGTCATGCCTTTGGGAATCCAGCGAGCACCGGCCGGGATCGACACATCGGTCATCATGCCGGCGGCCAGCTCGGCGGCGTTGCACATCGCAATCGCATGCACGGTGCCCAAATGGTTGGTGATTTCCTTGGCGAACGGCACTTGTACGCTGGCCGAGCCTTTGCGCAGGTCGGTGACCAGCGGGTTGATGGTCGAGAAGTAGGGCGCGACCTGACAGGCCATTTTGCTGAAGGCTTGCGGGCCTGCGCTGTTGAACATGCTGAGAAACTGACTCATGGGGAAGCCTCATTGTGGGGTGGTTTTAGAATAATGTTCCGTTACAGAATAATGTTCTGTGACGGAACAGTATTCTGTCGGTGCGAAATCTGTCAACCTGATGCCAGCCCCAACCGTTGATATTTTTGGACCGACTCCCGCATGGACACTGCTGATCTACTCGAACGCTGCTACCCCGGCCGTCGCGCTGAGCTCAAGCGCGACATCTTTCGCAAGGCCCTCACGCTGTTCAACGAGCAGGGCATCGAAGCCACCACCATCGAAATGATTCGCGCCGAGTGCGATACCAGCGTCGGCGCGATTTATCATCACTTCGGCAACAAGGAAGGGCTGGTGGCCGCGTTGTTTTTCACCGCACTGGACGACCAGGCACGGCTGCGTGACAGCTATCTGGCCGACGCCACAACCACCCGTGAAGGCGTGCAGGCGCTGGTGCACAGTTACGTGGATTGGGTCGACAGCCAGCCTGAATGGGCGCGGTTCCAGTACCACGCGCGATTTGCGGTGACCAAAGGCCCGCTCAAGGACGAACTCGTCACACGCAACAAGACGCGTAACAAGGCGCTCCTGGAGTGGCTGTTCAACCCTGGCCGTCAGGACGAGCTGGCGGGGGTGCCGGCCGAGTTGATGCTGTCGCTGATCATCGGCCAGGCCGACAGCTACTGCCGCGCCTGGCTGTCGGGGCGAGTCAAGGGCAGCCCCAAGGCCTACCGGGAATTGCTGGCCGACGCGGCATGGCGTTCTGTCGCCTTAGATAAAACGCAATGAAGAACCCTGTGGGAGCGGGCAAGCCCGCTCCCACAGGGTGATGTGTTGGTTTTTAGAAAGCGGCAGTGATTAAAAAAGAGCCTCAAAAGCTCTTTGATGGGGAGAAGTAGAGCCGCTGAGGCTCAAGATGCGCATGAAGCAAGCGGTGAGCTTGTAGGGGTTCAGTGCACTCACCACTTACGCAACGGCTTGTTGAGCAAACAAGCGGCTGCGTAAGTTCATCCTAGAAAGACCGAGTGTTTCACTCAAGTACCACTAGTCGCATCCCCCGGCCACCCGGCCCGACGCAGTGCCTTGAGCAGCGTTTCGGCATCCAGCCCCGACACCGCGTGGCCGTTACCTTCGGCGGTGTCGGCGGCCAGCACAGCGTTGATGATGGCTTCTTCCACGGCCTCGGTGGCCGCCAGGAACAGCTCGCTGATGTGGTCGTTGTTGACCATGCTCAGATTGCCGGTGACGGGGGCTTTTTTGCGCTCGTACGCCGCTGGAGGCACGTGCTGGTTACCGGTGGCAAAAGCGATGAAAATGTCGCCGCTGTGGTCTTCATTGCCGCCGCCGGTGCGGGCCAGGCCAAGGCTGGCGCGTTGTGCCAGACGCGTGCACTGGTGCGGCAGCAACGGCGCATCGGTGGCCAGGCAGACCACGATCGAACCCATGCCCGGATGGGGCAACGCTGCCTTGAGAAACGGCGAGTCGACCTGGTCCATGTAACGCCCGACCGGGTAACCATCGACGCGCAATTCCTGGCGGATGCCGTGGTTGGCCTGCACAATCGCACCGACCGTCCAGCCGCCCTGAGCACTACTCAAGCGTCGCGATGCGGTGCCGATGCCGCCCTTGAATTCGTGGCAGATCATGCCGCTGCCACCGCCAACATTGCCTTCGGTTACCGGGCCGCTGGTGGCATTGCGCACCGCTTCGGCGACGTGCTCGGGTTTCACGTGAAAGCCGTTGATGTCGTTGAGCAAGCCGTCATAGGTTTCAAGCACCACCGGCATGTTCCAGTAGAGTCTGCCGTCGTCCGGTTGCTGTTCGCGGTCCACTGCGATCAGCGCATCGCGTACCACACCCAGGCTGTGGGTGTTGGTGAAGGCAATCGGGCTGGTCAGCAGACCTGCCTCGCGAATCCATTCCAACCCGGTGGCGTCGCCGTTGCCATTGAGCACATGAACCCCGGCAAAACACGGTTGCTGGCTGGTGGAACCGGCCCGCGGTTCGATCACCGTAACGCCGGTCAGAATGTCGCGACCCTTGGCGGTGCGACCTCGCACATTGCTGTGGCCGACCCGTACGCCGGGCACGTCGGTGATAGCGTTGAGCGGGCCGGGTTGCAGATGGCCGAAGTGAATGTTCAGGTCACGGGCACGTGGTTTCATTGGTTTTCTCATCTTCAAATGCGTGGCAGAAAGTGGATCAAACACCCTGTAGGAGCTGCCGAAGGCTGCGATCTTTTGATCTTGATCTGAGCCATTTCAGGCATGCCAGGATCAAAAGATCGCAGCCTGCGGCAGCTCCTACACAGGTCGCGATTCATTGACCGTTCTTGACCTTGCTCCATATCCGCGTCCGCACTCGCTCGGTAGCCGGCGGCAGCGGTTGCAAGGTGTAAAGCGTGGCCAGTGCTTCGGCCGACGGGTAAACGGCCGGGTTGTTGCGGGTCGCCTCGGCCACCAGCGCTGTCGCATTGCGGTTGCCGTTGGGATAGTTGAGGTGATTGCTGACTGGGGCGATGACGTCGGCGCGCATCAGGTAGTCGATGAAGGCCAGCCCTTGTTGTGGATGCGGCGCATCCTTGAGCAATACCAGCGTGTCGAACCAAACCGGCGCGCCTTCCTTGGGCAAGCTGTAGGCGATCTTCACACCGTTGCCGGCCTGCTCGGCGGTGGCCTTGGCTTCCAGCATCGCACCGGACCAACCGACCGCCACGCAGATGTTGCCATTGGACAAATCGCTGATGAACTTCGACGAGTTGAAGTAGGCAATGTGCGGGCGCAACTTGAGCAGCAGCGCCTCGGCTTTCTTGTAGTCTTCGGGGTTGGTGCTGTTGGGTGGCAAGCCGAGGTAGTGGAGGGCCACCGGGAGCATTTCCGAGGGCGAATCCAGCATCGCCACACCGCATTCACCGAGCTTGGCCAGGTTCTCTTCGTTGAACACCAGGTCCCAGGAATCCACCGGCGCCTTGTCGCCGAGTACCGCGCGCACTTTGTCGATGTTGTAGCCGATGCCGTTGGTGCCCCACAGATACGGCACGGCGTACTGGTTGCCCGGGTCGTTGTTGGCCAGTTTCGCCAGCAGGTCGGTGTCCATGTTCTTGAAATCCGGCATGTCGGCGTGGGGCAGGGGTGCCAGCGCGCCGGCCTTGATCAGTGTCGGCAAGCTGAAGTTACTGGCCACCACCACGTCGTAGCCGCTGCGGCTGGTCAGCAGTTTGCCTTCCAGCACTTCGGCGCTGTCGAAGGTGTCGTAGACCGGCTGAATCCCGGTGTCACGCTTGAAGTCTTGCAGGGTGTTCGGGCCGATGTAGTCGTACCAGTTGTAGACGTGAACGGTCGGGCTCTCGGCCGCCACTGCCGACAGCGAGACCGCCAGACAGGCGCCAAACCCCAGATTGAAATACGAGCGGTGACCACTCATGATGCGGCACTCCTGGCCTGCTGCGGCCGGTGATGTTCAGGAGCTTGCAGCGTATCGACCGGGGTGGCCGTTACCCATTCCCATCATGGGTTACTCGAAAGGGGTAGTGCGTGGACGCGTTGTTGAAAGAGTTGCCGTTGCACCAAAGCCTGGCGCGGGTGTTTGCCACCTTGGGCGAGGAAGGATTCTGGCGGGCGCTGGTCGATACCCTGCGCCTGCTGGTGCCGCTGGACAACGCGCTGGTCGCGGTGATGCAGCAAGGGCGGGTGCCGCGCCTGCTGATCGATTTCGACGCCAGCGGTAACGAGTCTGAAGAACTGGCGGACTACCGCGTCGGCATGTACCTGCTCGATCCGTTTTATCTGGCCGTGTGTGCCGGCATCAATGACGGATTGCACAGCCTCGATTCCGTGGCCCCGGACCAGTTCCAGCAGAGCGAGTACTACCTCAGTTATTTCCGCTCGGTGGTCGGCGCTGACGAGTTGCAGTTCATGGTCAACGTCGAGGGTGCGGTGCTCGGCTTGTCCCTCGGGCGCTCGACGCGCTTCAGTCTCGAAGAGCAGGGCCGCCTGTTGTGCGTGCGCGACTGGGTGCTGACGGCCATGCGCCGCCACCTGCAATTGTTGCCACCGGAAGGCCCGGTCGCCGAAGCCGCTGCCGGTGATCTGGCGACGTTGCTGGACCGTTTCGACGCACGCCTGTCAGTGCGCGAAGTCGAGACTGCACGGCTGATCCTGCAGGGATTCTCCAGCAAGGCCATCGCCCAGCAAATGGGCATTTCACCGGAGACGGTGAAGGTGCATCGACGCAACCTCTATCACAAGCTCAATGTGAACGGGCATGGGGAGTTGTTTGCGTTGGTGTTGCAACCGCGATGAGATCAAGGTCAAAAGATCGCAGCCTGCGGCAGCTCCTACAGGGAATACAGGGTCCTGCCGCAGGCTGCGATTTTATGCTTTTCAGTTTTCGAGTTTGAACACCAACGCCTTCAACCCACATTCCACATCCGCGTCCGGAAACTCCGGCGGGTTTTCCAGCCGCTGTTCAAAGCGCAGGCTTGGCGCTTCGCGGGTGACGCCGTCGATCAGGAAATCGGCGCCGAACGCCGGGTCGTTCATGCAGGCCAGCACGGTGCCGTTGCCAGCGAGCAATTCCGGCAATCGACGCAGCACACGCTGGTAATCCTTGGTCAGCAAAAAACTGCCTTTCTGGAACGACGGCGGGTCGATGATCACCAGGTCATACGGACCTTTGCCGATCACCTTGCCCCAGGATTTGAACAGGTCGTGGCCAAGGAACGTGACCTGGCTCAAGTCGTGGCCGTTGAGCCGGTGATTGTCGCGGCCACGGCTCAAGGCCGGGCTCGACATGTCGAGGTTGACCACGTGCGTCGCGCCGCCTTCGATCGCTGCAACCGAGAAGCCACAGGTGTAGGCGAACAGGTTCAACACCCGTTTGCCCTCGGCGTTGGCCCGCACCCAATCACGGCCGTAGCGCATGTCGAGGAAAAGCCCGGTGTTCTGTTTGCGGCCCAGGTCCACCCGGTATTTCAGCCCGCCCTCGGTGATGGTCATTTCGTCGATGACCTCGCCGAGCAACCATTCAGTGGTGCTTTGCAGCAGGTAACGATGTTGCAGCAATAAGGTGTGCGCCCCGGATTGTGCCCACTGTTCAGACTGGGTGATTGCCATCAAACGTTGCTTCAAGTCTTCCAATTGCGCCGCTTCCGGTTCCTTGAATAACGCCACCAGCACCACGCCTTGCAGCCAGTCCACGGTGATCTGCTCCAGCCCCGGCCAGCAACGTCCACGGCCGTGGAACAGGCGCCGGGTTTCGGCGGGCGGTGTTGCCAGCGCCGTCAGCAAGTGGTCGTGAAGGGTGGAGAGGGCGTCTGCGTTCATGGGTTTGGGTCGGCAATTTGCGGGGGGCGGCATTTAACCATAGATGCGCTCGTTACAGATCACACAAAACCCTGTGGGAGCGGGCTTGCCCGCGATAGCGGTGGATCAGACACCCTTGATGTTGAAGGTGAGGGCCTCATCGCGGCCAAGCCCGCTCCCACAGGTTTTGGGGTATCCGGAGAGGCCAGTTATCACATTAAATTTAACTTTACGTGAGGATTTGGCGATCTTCCGGCTCCCATACTCGGCTCCAACGAACAACAACATCCGGAGCCGGACATGTCGCAGCCATCTGCCTCACCCAAGGCCAGTCATCCACGCTGGCTACGCCTGACCCATTGGCTCAACGCCCTGGCGGTGCTGGTGATGGTCACCAGCGGTTGGCGCATCTACAACGCTTCGCCGATCTACGACTTCAGTTTTCCCAAGTCGATCACCCTCGGCGGCTGGCTTGGCGGTGCCTTGCAGTGGCACTTCGCGGCGATGTGGTTCCTGGCGATCAACGGCCTGGTCTACCTGATCATCAATCTGTTCAGCGGTCGTCTGAAACGGCGCTTTTTTCCGGTCTCGCCCAAAGGCGTACTCCATGACTTGTCGGCCGCGTTGCGCGGAAAACTCGGCCACGCCGACCTCAGCCATTACAACCAGGTGCAACGCGTTGCGTACCTGTTCGTGATCGTCGACATCACGCTGCTGGTGCTGTCCGGACTGGTGCTGTGGAAGTCGGTGCAGTTCCCGATTTTGCGCGAATTGATGTGGGGTTACGAAGGCGCGCGCCATGTGCACTTCTTCGCGATGGCGCTGTTGGTGGCCTTTGTCGCGGTGCATCTGGTGATGGTCGCGCTGGTGCCCAAAACGCTATTGGCCATGATCGTTGGCCGCAAGGAGCCGGTATGAAAAAGCGCATTCAGGTGCCCGGGCTGGATGAGGCTTCGATCCTCACGGATGCCCGTAAAATTCTCGCGCCACAGATCGAAGACCGCTCGCGTCGCTCGTTCCTCTTGCGTGGCCTGACCCTCGGCGGCGTGGCGATGTTGTCCGGGTGCAACATCACCGACAACGACAGCGTCGATACCGCGTTGTCGTCCATGTCGCGCCTCAATGATCGGGTGCAGGGCTGGTTGTTCAACCCCAATGCCATGGCGCCGACCTATCCGACGTCGATGATCACCCGACCGTTTCCGTTCAATGCCTTCTACGGTATCGATGACGCGCCGACGGTGGAGGAAGAGAGCTTTCGCCTGGAAGTCACCGGCCTGGTCGCCGATAAACGCAGTTGGCGCCTCGAAGAACTGCGCGCCATGGCTCAGACCGAACAGATCACCCGGCACATCTGTGTTGAAGGCTGGAGCGCGATAGGCCGTTGGGGCGGCGTGCGTTTCAGCGATTTCCTCAAGCGCATCGGCGCCGACACCGATGCCAAATACGTCGGCTTCAAATGCGCCGACGACTACTACACCAGCATCGACATGGCCACCGCGCTGCATGCGCAAACCCTGTTGGCGCTGACCTACGACGGCGCGGTGCTGCCGCGTGAGTACGGCTTCCCGATGAAGCTGCGCATGCCCACCAAGCTTGGCTACAAGAACCCCAAACACATTCAGGCGATTTTCGTCAGCAACACCTACAGCGGTGGCTACTGGGAAGACCAGGGCTACAACTGGTTCGGTGGCAGCTGATCAATTCCCTGAAAATTCACCCGTCCGCAACCTGTGCTTCAAGGAGTTTCATCATGAAAAAGTTGACCACCGTTGTTCTGTCCATGTGCCTGGCCGTCGGTGCCGCTAGCGTGTTCGCGGCTGACACCATGAGCAACGACAGCATGAGCAAGGATTCGATGTCCAAGGATGCCATGTCCAAAGACGCCATGAAGAAAGATGCCATGTCCAAGGACGCCATGAAGAAAGACGAAATGAAGAAAGACTCGATGTCCAAGGACGGCATGAAAAAAGATGCCATGTCCAAGGACGCGATGAAAAAGGACGCCATGTCGCAATAACCACAAGCCACTCAATACCTGTAGGAGTGAGCCTGCTCGCGATGACGTAGTGTCAGTCACCGTCCATGTTGACTGATCCGCCGCCATCGCGAGCAGGCTGAACTGGCTAATTATTCCGGACACCTCTTAAGGACGCCTGATTTCGACACTGGCTGTATCAAAAATGAATTTCCGCCGAGTCCGCTGCTCCTACCTGTAGGTAGCGGATTCAAGCCCGCGAAATCATAGGTGCAATCAGGGAGCGGCAAGGTCATGAGTCGAATGACGACGGCGGGCGGAAATCTTCCTGACGGGTTGATTCTGGTGGTTGAGGACGACCCGCTGATCCTGGAGTTTCTCTGTGAAATTCTCCAGGACGAAGGCTTTGTGGTAGAGCCGCAGGCGAGTGCCGATGCGGCATCGGTGTATCTGGAGCAGCATGCCGCGCAAGTGCGGTTGTTGCTCACGGACATCACCATGCCCGGCAAACTCAATGGCGCCGACCTGGCCAATCAGTTCGGTGACCGCTGGCCGGAAAAACCGATCATGATCATGTCCGGCTACGAAACCCCGCAGAGTTCCGGGGTTCGGCACGAGGTGGCGTTCATCAAGAAACCCTGGGCGCTCGGGCAGTTGCTGGACTGTGTGGAAGGCGCGCTCAATTCACGTCGCATACCGTAGGAGCTGCCGCAGGCTGCGATCTTTTGATCCTGATTGGAAAAAGATCGCAGCCTGCGGCAGCTCCTACAGAGATCGTGTAGATTTGGCCAGACATCCGTCAGATCCTTGAGACAGGAACGACCCTTTGTCTGCACCCAAATCCGTTTTCAATGTCCCTTACCGTGCCTTCCTGTTCGACATGGACGGCACCATCCTCACCTCGATTGCCGCCGCCGAACGCGTCTGGACCACCTGGGCCTTGCGCCATGGTGTCGATGTCGAGACTTTTCTGCCGACTATCCACGGCGCCCGTGCCATCGACACCATCCGCCGTCTGGCCCTGCCTGGGGTCGATGCCGAAGTCGAAGCGGCGTGGATCACCGAAGCGGAAATCAACGATGTCGCCGGGGTTGAACAAGTGGCCGGTGCAGCGGCTTTCCTCAAGTCGCTGCCAGCTCACCAGTGGGCCATCGTCACCTCGGCGCCCAAGACATTGGCGTTGCGACGAATGGCAGCAGCGGGAATTCCCGAACCGGAGGTGATGATCACCGCTGAAGACGTCAGCATCGGTAAACCCGACCCGGCCGGCTATCGATTGGCCGCACATAGACTGGGCGTACCGATCAGCGATTGCCTGGTGTTTGAAGACGCGACCGTGGGGATTCTCGCCGCACAAGCAGCAGGCGCGGATTTGATGATCGTGACGGCAACGCATGAAGAACCGATCGAGACGGAGCATGCGACGCTGGCCAGTTATGAATTGATCGAAGCCCGTTCAGGTGAACAAACCCTCAGCCTGCACACCCTCTAACTGTTGGATTACGCGTTCAGTAGAGGCCCGGCACAAGCCGCCAACTCCGTGCGCAGTAAGCCCCGCCAACAGCAATCCCGCCCCTGACCGAATCGCCAGCGCCCAACCAATTGTAGGAGCTGCCGCAGGCTGCGATCTTTTGATCTTGCTTCAAAAAAACAAGTCAAAAGATCGCAGCCTGCGGCAGCTCCTACGTGGAGATTTCCAGCCGCGCACCGCGCCGTATCACCTGCGGCGGCTGTCCGAATGCTCGCAGGAACGCTTCGCGCATGCGGCGGCGGTCGCTGAAGCCGGTTTCGAGGGCAATCTGGTCGAGGGTTAAGCGTCCGCGCTCGAGCATTTGCCGCGCCGCTTCCAGGCGCAGGTTTTCGATGGCCTTGGCCGGCGACTGGCCGGTTTCGGCGCGGAATGCCCGGCTGAATTGTCGCGGGCTCAGGCGCGCCACCTCGGCCAGTTGTTCGACTGAAAGTGCCTGGTCGAGGTGCTCACGGGCGTAGCTCAAAACGGTCTGAATGCGATCGGATTTCGGCTCCAGTTCCAGCAGCGCCGAATGTTGCGACTGACCGCCTGCGCGACGGTGGTACATCACCAGTTTTTGCGCCACCGAGCGGGCGAGGTCGGCGCCGTGGTCTTTTTCGACCATGGCCAGCGCCAGGTCGATACCGGCCGTCATGCCGGCGGACGTCCAGATCGAACCGTCGATCACGTAGATCCGGTCGGCCTCGACGTTGATCCCCGCAAAGCGTTCTTGCAGCTGTCGCGCATATGCCCAATGGGTGGTCGCACGCTTGCCCTCGAGCAAACCGGCCTGGGCCAGGACGAACGCCCCGGAGCAAATCGACGCAGTGCGGCGAGCGGTGTTGACGCTGGTGCGCAAATAGTCGAGCACTGCATCGGGCGCCTGCTCAAGGATGCTGTCGCCGCCGACCACGATCACCGTATCGAACACGCGCGCGTCGAATGCTTCGGTGCCGACACTCAAACCGCCAGAAGCACGCAACGGGTGGCCCTTTTCGGACAGCACCCGCACGTCGTACAACGCTTCGCCAGCGCTGAAGTTGGCGTACTCGAACACCGGCATCGCCGCCAGCGCCATGGACTGGAAGCCTTCGAAAACCACAAACGCCACGGTAATCATCGAGGTGCCCTCAAATGATGATGTCCGAAAAACGTACTTTAAACGTCATTTGCGCCACGAGCGAGCACCTTTATAACGGATCTTAACCGGCGAACGTCTCGCCCGACTGTTAAGGAAACCGATTATGACGCTCTCATCCAAAGGCACGGCATTGATCACCGGCGCATCCTCCGGGATTGGCGCGGTGTACGCCGACCGTCTTGCCCGCCTGGGTTACGACTTGATTTTGGTGGCTCGCAGTCAGGCAAAACTCAATGCCCTGGCCAGGCACTTGAGCGACCAGACCGGCCGCACCGTGGAAGTGGTCGCCGCCGACCTCAAGGAGAAGGCCGATGTACGGCGCGTGGAAGAGATCCTGCGCAACGATGCCAGCATCACTTTGTTGGTCAACAACGCCGGCGTCGGCGCGGTCATGCCGTTGCTCGGCAGCCCGGTCGACGAGATGGAAGAGATGATCACCCTCAATGTCACCGCGTTGATGCGACTGGCTTACGCCGTGGTGCCTGGCTTCGTCGCGCGCGGCACCGGCACGGTGATCAACATCTCTTCGATTGTTGCCATCGCCCCGGAAATCCTCAACGGCGTTTACGGTGGGACCAAGGCATTTGTGCTGGGCTTGAGCCAGTCGATGCATCGGGAACTGGCGGATAAAGGCGTGCGTGTCCAGGCCGTTTTGCCGGGTGCGACGGCCACCGACTTCTGGAGCGAAGCTGGCAACCCGGTGGAAAACCTGCCGCAAGAAATCGTCATGTCCGCGCAGGACATGGTCGATGCAGCGTTGGTGGGGTTGGCGAAGGGTGAAGTGGTGACCATCCCGGGGTTGCACGATGGCAGCCAGTGGGACCGACACGAAGCTCAGCGTCAAGTGTTGAGCGGGTTGTTCGGCAGCTCCACGGCGGCACCGCGTTATCGCTGAAATGCCGGCCCTGTCGCTGGCGCTTCAGGGTCAGGCTGAATGTGCAACGGTGGGGCCAAAAGCAGGCAGGGCCGACAACGCTATCGAAGTGTCACAAGCCCCACCGCTCAGTTTGACGCTGGCTACTGAAGTGCTTGCGTGCCGTCCTGAACGAGAATGGCACGGGCCAGTTCCTCGTCACTGGCATTGAGCCCAGGATTTTCGTGACGTACCCTTTGCAAGACCTGCTCCAGATAAACGCCACGAATCGCACCGTCACTGGCTACGAAGCTGGACGCATCGTCCCGGGCGGGAATCATCAACTTGTCGTCCTTGAACGTCGAGTACAGCGAAGCGGAGACCCCTGCCGAGGTGGCGACATCTTTTGCGTCCACATCGGCCATTGCGGAGCCGAACGGTAAGCACAGCATAAGGGAAGAAATGATAATCAGACGGCGCATGACGGTGTCCTCTGAAAGCGTGCAGCAAAAAGGAAATACCTCACCATTTAGGATGCACGACCACGCTCAAGAGTTCCCTTTCGATGCAACTGGCCGTTGATTCAACGGGAAAAGCGATTGCGATAGTCCCTTGGCGAGACGCCCAGGTTACGCTGGAATGTAAGGCGCATACGCTCTTCATCACCAAACCCGCACAGTCGGGAAATTTGATCGATATTACGTTCGGAGTCTTCCAGCAAACGTCGGGCGGCTTCCACGCGCAGCACCTCCACGGCTTTGGCCGGGGTGCGGCCGGTCTTGAGTTTGTAGACCCGGGCGAAGTTGCGCGGGCTCATTTGCACTTGCTGGGCAAGCCGCTCGATGGTGAGGTTTTCACCGGACAGATTTTGCGTGATCCACAAATGCAGTTCGTCGAAAGCGGCACCGTCGCTGGTTTGTGATTGCAGCAACTGGCTGAACTGGGCCTGGCCGCCGGGCCGCTTGAGAAACACCACCATCTCGCGCGCCACCAGCAACGCCAGTTCGCGGCCACAATCCTCTTCGATCAGTGCCAGGGCCAGGTCGATGCCGGCGCTGACCCCGGCGGACGTCCAGACGGAGCCTTGCTGGACGAAAATGGCGTCGTTGTCGACTTCAATCGAAGGGTGACGTTCCTTGAGCATGCCGCACATCGCCCAATGGGTAGCGGCGCGCAGGCCGTCGAGCAAACCGGCTTCGGCCAACAGGAATGTGCCGCTGCACACCGAGGCGGTGCGCCTGACCTTCGTTGAAGCTACCTTGAGCCAATCAACGACCTGCAGAGAATTGTTCATGGCCATGATGATCACCGGCGCGCCGGGCACGATCAGGGTGTCGATCGTCTGCTCATCAAAATGGCTCAACGGCACCGTGTCGACGGCGAGGCCCTCAGCGGTTTCGATGAGGCCGCCGGCCAGGCTGGCGGTCTGCAGTTTGTAGCCGGGCAGGTTGCTGCTGTCGAGGTAACGCGAGGCGGCCCAGAACACGGTCTGTGCGCCCGTCAGGTCGAGCAGGCCCATTTGCGGGTAGGCAAGGAAAACGATCAGTCGCGGTTGTTCGGCTTGAAGTTCGGGGCTGTGGAGGGCGTTGGCGATTTCGTTCATGGGCTTCTGTTTCAGCGAGTTGGAATAATCATAATTCGCAAACGATATAAGCGTTGCCGCCTCTGATCGGGCTGTCCGGATTTAAGGGTTTTATGTCTCCCAACCCGACAGCTGCCACTCTACCATCGGCCGGCTGCCGTGGCGCACTCGTGAAA
Organism: Pseudomonas azerbaijanoccidentalis; assembly: GCF_019145495.1. Taxonomy (GTDB): domain Bacteria; phylum Pseudomonadota; class Gammaproteobacteria; order Pseudomonadales; family Pseudomonadaceae; genus Aquipseudomonas; species Aquipseudomonas azerbaijanoccidentalis. The sequence continues at coordinate 239,816 of NZ_JAHSTU010000009.1, forward strand.
ATCCGGAACAAATGTATTGCCGATCGCTGGCTGTTTCCACACATAAGGGCTGAGTATTTTGGCTTTATGGAAACCCAGACAAGTCCCCCGACATGCCCAATCACCTCACCTTCGGACGCGGGGATGACAAACGCTCATCCCCCGGCCCGTTGTTGTCATTTGTTCGTCTCTGATCCCGACCCCTAGAGTGGGACCTGCGCCGTGGGCGCATTCCTTCAATTCGAGTGATCGCCTGCCGAACCCAGGCGAGGGAGTTTTTGATGTCCGATATTCTCGGCCAGCAGTTCATTGACGGGCAACGCAGTGCCTTGGGCCGCGAGACGCTGCACAGCGTCGACGCCAGCAGCGGTCAGGCATTGCCTTACGTTTTCCATCAGGCCAGTGACCAGGAAGTGACGCTGGCAGTGGCCGCCGCCACCCGCGCCTTCGCCCCGTTTCGGCAATTGTCGCCAGCGCGGCGTGCGGATTTTCTTCAGGCGATCGCTGACGAGATCGATGGGCTTGGCGAGGATTTCATTGCGCTGGTCTGCCGGGAAACCGCGCTACCCGAGGGCCGGATTCGTGGAGAGCGCAGCCGCACCAGCGGTCAGTTGCGTTTGTTTGCGCAAGTGCTCAAGCGCGGCGACTTCCTTGGTGCGCGCATCGATCAGGCATTGCCGGAGCGTATTCCTTTGCCGCGAGCGGATATTCGCCAGTACCGCATCGGTGTCGGCCCGGTCGCGGTGTTTGGTGCGAGCAATTTCCCCTTGGCCTTTTCCACTGCCGGTGGCGATACCGCTTCGGCGCTCGCTGCCGGGTGCCCGGTGGTGTTCAAGGCCCACAGCGGGCACATGGCAACCGCCGATTGCGTGGCCAACGCCATCGTTCGCGCAGCGCAGCGCACGGGCATGCCGTCGGGAGTGTTCAACATGATCTACGGGGCCGGTGTCGGCCAGGCGCTGGTCAAGGCCGAAGGCATCAAGGCCGTTGGATTTACCGGTTCCCTGAAGGGCGGTCGGGCGTTGTCCGATCTGGCGGCAGCGCGGCCGCAACCGATTCCGGTGTTCGCCGAGATGTCGAGCATCAATCCGGTGATCATTCTGCCGCAGGCCTTGGCCATACGGGGCGACCAAATCGCTGAAGAGCTGACGGCGTCGGTCAACCTCGGTTGCGGTCAATTCTGCACCAGCCCCGGCTTGATCATCGGTCTGCGCTCGCCGCAGTTCAGCGAGTTCCAGCAACGCTTTGCCCAGCTCATGGCAGATCAACCGGCCCAAACCATGCTCAATGCCGGCGCACTGAAAAGCTATGGCGCCGGGCTCAAACACATCGCCGGCCATGGCCGGGTGAGTCACCTCGCCGGACAACCCCAAGGCGAGCGCCAGGCGCAGCCGCAGCTGTTCAAGGCCGATGTGCAACTGTTGCTCGACGGCGATCCGTTGTTGCAAGAGGAGATCTTCGGCCCGGCCACGGTGCTGGTGGAAGTGGACGATCCGCAACAACTGCGCGCTTTACTCGACAGCCTGCACGGCCAACTCACCGCCACCCTGATCGCTGAGCCGGCAGACCTGGAACGCTTCGGCGAACTGCTGCCCGTGCTCGAAGACAAGGTCGGCCGGTTGCTGCTCAATGGCTACCCGACCGGTGTCGAAGTCAGCGATGCAATGGTGCATGGCGGGCCATACCCGGCGACCTCGGATGCGCGCGGAACGTCCGTGGGCAGCCTGGCCATTGATCGCTTCCTGCGCCCGGTCTGCTACCAGAACTATCCTGATGAGTACCTGCCCGAGGCGCTGCAAAACCATAACCCGCTGGGCCTCAATCGACTGGTCAATGGCCAGTGGAGCAGGGCTTCGCTGATTTGATTACTGGCCTGCGCCGGTTTTTGCCGGCGCTGGGCTTCACGGATTTTTGCCCTTGAAACGAGCACCCCCAGACATGGTTCCTTCCCTTGGCAGCATCGCTTCACGCCTGCGCCTCAAACAACTGCGGTTGCTGATCGCGCTGGATGACCGCGGCTCCTTGCACAAGGCTGCCGAGCAAATCTCGATTTCCCAGTCCGGTGCGACCAAGGCACTGCATGAGGTCGAGTCGCTGCTCGGCATGCCCTTGTTCGAACGCCAGCCCAAAGGCCTGGTGGCCAATGAAATGGGGCGTTGCATGATTCGTTATGCGCGGTTGATCTACAGCGATGTCGAGCACTTGCGCGAAGAAATGCTCAGCATCATGCAGGGGCAGGGCGGGCGGCTCTCGGTTGGGGTGATCATGGGCGCGGTGCCGTTGTTGACCCGGGCCTTGACCGAGCTGCGGCTCAAACAGCCGGAGCTGTCCGTCGAGCTGGTGGAAAACACCAGTGCGACCCTGCTCGGGTTGCTTGATCAAGGGCGGCTGGATTTGGCGATCTGCCGGACCAGCGTCGGCCAGCGCTCGGATGCCTACGATTGTATCGAGCTGAGCGAAGAACCCTTGGCGGTCGTTGCCAGCCAGCGTCATCCATTGGCCAGCGCCGAGTCCTTGCAGTTATCGCAGCTGAGTGATTATCGCTGGGTGGTTTACCCCAAGGACATGCCTATGCGTCAGGCCCTGGAGCGTGAGCTCAATGAAGCGGGGCTGGAAATTCCCCGTTATCCGCTGGAAACCTCGTCGACCTTCGCCACCATTTTGCTGGTGCAACAAGACCCGACCTTGCTCGCGGTCATCCCGGTGGAAGTCGCCGAATTTTGCGAGCAATTCGATTTGCTGGTGAAACTGCCGGTGTCGTTGCGCGCGCTGATCGAGCCCTACGGCGTGATCAGCCGGGCCGGCGCCGATTTGTCTCCGGCGGCGACCCTGCTGATCAATGAACTCAAGCAGGACCTGATTACTTGATCACGATCGGGTTCACGGGCGCTCCCGTGCCACCGACGATTTTCAACGGCGCGGCGGTGTAGAGAAACTGCCACTGACCGTCTGCGGCGCAGTCGTCGGCCAGCGCATCGAGCATCGCCACTTCGGTGAAGGTCACGCCGAGGTTGCGCATCAACGCGTTATGCAACGGGATCAGCACGCCGGAGGAGGGGTCGACCGCGACTTCATTGGCCATGGTATCGGTGACCAGGTTGGGGATTTCCATCTGGTGAAACCACTCCACCAGTTCACGGCTGAAGGTCAGGCCTGGCTCGGCGAAATCCTTGTAGAACTCTTCCGGCTCGCGCTCATAGAACGAGCCGATCCAGCCGGTGCGGATGATCAGAATGTCGCGCTTGTGGATCTCGATGCCCTGGGCTTTGGCGGCGGCCAGCAGGTCGTGGTGATTGAAGGTTTCGCCCTTGTCCAGTACCGCTTTGCCACGGTGGCGGGCCATGTCGATCAGCACGGCCCGGCCGACGATACCGCGCTCGGCAATCGGCAGGATGCTGGCCTTGTCCATGCTGCCGATGGTGCTCATGGCGTCGTAGCCGTTCCACAGTTTGTTGTCGTGCCAGACATGGCCCAGCGCGTCGTATTGGGTCGAGCCTTGCAGGTGCATGAAGATCACGTCGTCGGCGTATTCCACGTGGCCGTCGAAGTGGGTTTTGCCGGCCAGGAAATGGCCTTTGTCGAGGACGTTGACCCGCATCGACGGACGTCGGCCGGGCCATAACGGTTCACCTTTCGGGTGGCCGATCTGCACTTGCAGGGTGAAGGTCTTGCCCTGTCGCACAGAGGCAATGCCACGGAGGATCTCGGCGCTTTGCAGGTAATTCAGGGCACCGACTTCATCGTCCGGCCCCCATTTGCCCCAGTTGGTTGGCAGGCCTTCGAGCAAGGTTTTGATATCGGGAGAACGGTCGGCGGCAGTGTTGTTGGTGTTGTGGTCGCACATGGGGTTGTCCTTGAATGTAAAACCGAATCACCCCTGTAGGAGCTGCCGAAGGCTGCGATCTTTTGATCTTGTTTCTAAAAAGCCAAGTCAAAAGATCGCAGCCTTCGGCAGCTCCTACAGGGAAGGTGGTGTTCAGGGATTATTTGATCGGTGAAAACTGCGCCGGCATCAGCAGTTTCGACTCCATTTTTTCCAGCATCGGGAAGGCGATCGGCACGAAGCCTTCGAGCCAGTCCGGATCCTGGTACAGCGCGGCGCGTTTCTTGATGCGGTCATCGAGGCTCTCGTAAGCCCAGATGTGGATCACCTGGTTGAGCTCGCCGATTTCGGTGTACCACCAGCCCACCAGCGTCGTGTAGCGAGAGATCACCGGCAGGCCGTTTTCCTCGAAGTGCTTGAGGTAGGTTTGCATTTTTCCGATCTGGATCGTGTAGGTACGCATTTCATAAAACATGGGGGGCGTCTCTCAAGAATGGATGCCGTGGAAGGCGTTGCTGATGATTCGCTCGACGTCGGCGGCCGTGGTCAATCGCGGGTTGACCAGCACATTACCGCTGCGCATCGAGTCGCTGACCATTTGCGGCATGTAGTCCAGGTCCACGCCCAGGTCCTTGATGTTGTCGGGAATGCCGATGGCCTTGTTCAGCGCCATCACGTGTTCCACCACTTTTTGCCCGGCACGGGCAGGGCTCAGGCCGTCGACGTTTTCGCCCATGGCCAGGGCGATGTCGCGGAACAGTTCAGGGCAGGCCGGCAGGTTGTATTCAATGACGTAAGGCAGCAGCGTGGCGTTGGCGATGCCATGGGGAATGTTGAACACGCCGCCGAAGGTGTGGGAGATCGCATGCACGTTGCCCAGTTTCGATTGCGCGAACGCAACGCCGGCGAGGAACGAACCAAGCAGCATCTGCTCGCGGGCGTGCAGATCTACGCCGGTGAAAAACGCTTTCGGCAGGTAGGTGCAAATCATCTTGATCGCTTGCAGGGCCAAGGCCTGGCTGATCGGGTTGGCCTGCTTCGAGACGTAGGATTCGATGGCGTGGGTCAGCGCGTCCATGCCGGTGGCGGCGGTGATCGACGGCGGCAGCTTGAGGGTCAGTTCGGCGTCGAGAATCGCCAGTTTGGGGAACAGCGCCGGGCTGATGATCACCGTTTTGAACAGGGTCTGGGTGTTGGTGAACACGGTCGAGGCCGTGCATTCGCTGCCGGTGCCCGAGGTAGTCGGAATGGCGAAGATCGGCAGTGGCGGGTGCAGCAGTTTGTCGTAGCCCTCGTAGTCGAGGATGTTGCCGGGGTTGGTGGCCATGGCCGCGACACCCTTGGCGGTGTCGATGCTGCTGCCGCCACCGACGCCGATCACCGAATCGCAATCATGGTTTTTCAGGAACGCGACGGCGCGTTCCAGCACCTCGGTGGTGGGGTTGGGTTCGACGCCGGCAAACACTTCATAGGCAATTTCACTGGCGGCCAGGGACGCAAAAAACGGTTCCATCACGCCCGACGCCATCAATCCATTGTCGGTGACCACCAGCAGTTTTTTTCGGACATGGGGTTTGAGCAATGCACCGGCCTGACGCACCAGGCCGTTGCCGCTTTTCAAAGTCGTGGGGAAATAAAACTGGAACGGGTTCATGGGTGTCTCCGGTTTCTTATTGGTCCCGGAACAGTAATTAGCCGTGCGCGCCGCCGATAATGAAAAGGCTTGATACAGCGATCACCCTTTGTCATCCCCCGAGTTGCGGGTGGGCGGTGGTAACGTAAGGCCTTCGAACCAAGAGGAGCATCGTCATGGATTTGGGTATTTCGGGGCGCTGGGCGATTGTCTGCGCCGCCAGCAAAGGCTTGGGCCTGGCCTGCGCGCGGGCCTTGGCGAAGGAGGGCGTGAACCTGGTGATCAACGCTCGCGGCGACGAGACGTTGCAGGCCGCTGCGGTGCAATTGCGCGAGTTGGCGCCGAGCATTGAAGTGCGCACCGTGGCGGGCGACATCAGCGAACCGGGTGTGCGTGCGCAGGTGCTGGCGGCGTGTCCGCAGGTGGACATTCTGGTGAACAACGCGGGCGGGCCGCCACCGGGTGACTTCCGTGACTGGCAGCGCGAAGACTGGCTAAAGGCGCTGGATGCCAACATGCTCACGCCCATCGAATTGATCAAGGCCTGCGTCGATGGCATGGCCGAGCGCGGTTTCGGGCGCATCGTCAACATCACCTCCGGCGCGGTGAAGGCGCCGATTGATGTACTGGGATTGTCCAACGGAGCGCGCAGCGGCCTGACCGGTTTCATCGCCGGGCTGGCACGCCAGGCGCGATTGGCCGGCAATAACGTCACGGTCAACAACCTGCTGCCGGGGCCGTTCGAGACCGAGCGTTTGCATAAAACCCTGAATGCCGCCGCCGAGGCCAACGGTACCAGCATCGAAAGCATCGCCGAGCAACGGCGCAAAAACGTCCCGGCGCAACGCTTCGGCCAACCCGATGAATTCGGCGCGTATTGCGCGTTCATCTGCGGCGCCCAGTCGGGGTTCCTCACCGGGCAAAACCTGTTGCTGGATGGCGGCAGCTACCCGGGAACGTTTTAAGCATTTTGGGGGGGGGATGACAATCGGTGATCCCCCTATCAGATCCCATCATTATTCAGCACGCGGGGGCGTGATTAGAGTGGGGCCGCTTGCCTCATGTCTGTCCGTCAAAACGCAAAAAACTGTGGGAGCCAGCCTGCTGGCGATAGCGGTAGGTCAGCCACAGAAAGGTTGGGTGTGCTGCCGTCATCGCCAGCAGGCTAGCTCCCACAGTTTTTTGCGGTATTCCAGAACCTTGACGGACTGGCATTGGGCGACTTGTTTCCACAACAATAAGAGCCCCCACATGAATAATCCAAGTGCCGAAAGCCTGGCGTTGCCAGCCGCAACCGCGTCCGAACGTCCCACGAATGTACGCTGGCGAATCTTCCTCATCATGTTGCTGCTGACCGCGATCAACTACATCGACCGCGCATCGCTGTCGGTGGCGTTGCCGCTGATTTCCAGTGAGTTCCAGATCCCGCCGGCCCTTGAAGGGTTGATGCTCAGCGCGTTTTTCTGGTCTTACGCGTTGATGCAGATTCCCGGCGGCATGTTGCTCGATCGCTTCCACACCCGCCGCGTGATCGTCGTAGCAACGGTGGCGTGGGGCGCCTTCCAGGCGCTGGCGGCCGGTGCGCACAACTGGATCACCCTGTTGATCACCCGCATGGGCCTGGGCGTCGCCGAGTCGCCGATCATGCCTGCCGGCGCCAAGCTCAACGGCGCCTGGCTGACCCCCAACGAACGCGGTCGCGGCGCCGTGCTGGTCGATGGCGGTGCGCCGCTGGGCAGTGCCTTCGGCGCGATCATCATTGCCGGACTGATCGGCTGGTTCGACTCCTGGCGCATCGCTTTCGTGATCGCCGGGGTTGGCACCATGCTCGCCGGTGTGTTGGCGTGGAAGTACATCCGCAATCATCCGAGTGAACACCCAGGCGTCAACGCGGCCGAGCTCAAGCACATCACCGAAGGCAACGCCACGGTCAGCCAGCCCGGCGCGGTCACCAGCATCCCGTTCAAGGAACTGCTCAAGGATCGCTCGGTGCTGGCGATGTTCGCCGGTTACTGCTGCATCCTCAGCGTGTTCTACGGCCTGCTGACCTGGATGCCGAGCTACCTGCACCAGACCCACGGCCTGAACATTTCCGGCATGGGCGGCGCGACTTTCCTGATCTTCATGTGCGGCTTCGTCGGCGAACTGGTCGGCGGTTACCTGGGCGATAAATGGAAATCCAGTGGTGCCTCGCCAAACCTGGTGATGCGCAGCATGTTCAGCGGCTCGGCGCTGGTCGCAGCCTTGTGCATGCTGGCCACGGCCTACACCGCCGAAGCGAGCCAAGCGATTGGTTTGCTGTGCGTGGCAATGTTTTTCATTCGCTGGTGCGGCATGTACTGGTGCATTCCGTCGATCCTCGGCGGCACCTCGAAAACCGGTGTGCTGGCCGGCACCATGAACTTCTGCGGCAACATGGCCGGGGTGATCGTGCCGATCCTGATCGGTTTGATCGTGCAGTTCACCGGTTCGTATTTCCTGGTGCTGATCTTCTTCGTGGTCATGGCCATGCTGCTGGCGATATTCTCCAGCCTGATCGATTACCGCGAGCGAGGGCTGGTTTGACATGAGTGCAGGGCAGGGCAGTGTCGACATCGATTGTGTGGTGGTCGGCGCCGGTGTGGTCGGCTTGGCGGTCGCCAGGGCGTTGGCCATGAGTGGGCGTGAAGTGATTGTGCTCGAAGCCGGCGAAGGCATCGGCACGGGCATCAGTTCGCGCAACTCAGAAGTGATCCACGCCGGCATTTACTATCCTACCGGTAGCCTCAAGGCGCAGTTATGTGTCGAGGGCAAGCATCGCCTCTACGCCTTCTGCGATGAGCGCGGCGTCAAATATCAACGCCTTGGGAAACTGATCGTCGCCACCGATGAGGCGCAGCGTTCGGCCTTGCAGGTGTTGCTGGAGCAGGGGCGGCGCAACGGTGTCGATGATCTGCAATGGCTGGAGGCGAGTGAGGCACAGGCGCTGGAACCGGCGTTGGTCTGCGTCGCTGCGTTGTGGTCACCGTCCACCGGGATTGTCGATTCCCATGGGTTGATGCTGGCGTTGCAGGGCGATGTCGAAGCCGGTGGTGGATCGCTGGTTTTTCATACGCCGTTGCTGTCGGCCCGTTGCATCGAACAGACGTTCGAACTGCACATCGGCGGCGCCGAACCCATGACCTTGCGCTGCCGCGAGCTGATCAATTGCGCCGGTTTGTCCGCGCCGGATGTAGCGAGCCATATCGCCGGTCTGCCCGCGCAACACGTTCCGACGGCGCGGTTGTGCAAGGGCAGTTATTTCAGCTTCAGCGGCCGCGCGCCGTTCCGACATCTGGTGTACCCGGCACCGGAGAGCGCCGGATTGGGGGTGCACATGACGCTCGACCTGGGCGGCCAGGCGCGATTCGGACCCGATGTGGAGTGGGTCGGCGCGGTTGATTACCGCGTGGACCCCGCACGAGCCGACGGTTTTTATGAAGCGATCCGCCGTTACTGGCCGGGCTTGCCGGACAACAGCCTGCAACCGGCCTACAGCGGCATTCGCCCGAAAATCAGTGGTCCGGGTGAAGCGGCCGCCGACTTTTGCATCAGCGGCCCCGCCGAACATGGGGTGCCCGGTCTGGTGAATCTGTTCGGGATTGAATCACCGGGACTCACCAGTTGCCTGGCGCTGGCCGAACGGGTCTTGAAAACCCTGCCCCCTGCGCACACGTCGTAGCAGCCGAACGCAGCCTTGCAGGCTAGGCTGCTGCTACAAATCGTGTGACGACCGGTAATCAGTGTTGACGCCGCTATGCGTGGATAGCGCTATCCTTGGGGAATGCGCTATTCGCCATCGGAGAAGTTCGATGATCAATGCACGCACTGCCCGCATGCTCGCCGATTACAAACAATGGGCCAATCAGCGCCTGTTCGACAATCTGGCGCAACTGCCGCCGGGTGAAGTTGAAAAGGAACGCGCCGGGATTTTCAAGAACATGATTGGCACGCTCAACCACATGTATGTCGTGGACTGCCTCTGGCAGGCGCATCTTGAAGGCCGGGGGCATGGCTTCAAGACCTCCCATGATCTGGTGCATCGCGCATTGCCCAACCTGCGCCAGGCGCAACAAAACGTCGATCACTGGTATTGCGACTGGAGCGCCCGGCAGACCGATGCGTCGCTGGATAAACCCTTGCGGTTCACCTTTATCTCCGGCGAAAGCGGGACCATGAGCGCCGGCGCGATGCTCATGCACGTGGTCAACCACGCCAGTTATCACCGCGGCTGGGTAATCCAGATGTACTTCGAAATCCCGGCCATGCCGCCCATGACCGACCTGCCGATCTACCTGCGCGAGACCGACCCGAATTTCAATTCGCTCAATGCTTCGGCAGTGGAGCTGACATGTGCTCCGCAATTCGCGAGCGCAACCAACGTTCTGCCGGATCGTTATCGCTGACGCCGTTCCAGACCATCGACAGCTCCGACAGGTTGATATCAAACGGCGGGTCATCGGCGCGCAATTGGTCGCTGCCTTCAATCAGCGCGCTCGCCGCATAATCGGGCACCGAGGCAAGCATGTCGGTTCCTGCCAACAAGGCCCGCAACCCGGAAAACTGCGGTACCGCCAACACCACACGCCGTGAACGCCCGATACGAGCCAGGTCATTATCGATGGCGCCGCTCAAGTCCCCGGAAAACGACACCAGCGCATGGGGACGCTCGCAGAATTCCTCCAGGGTCAGCGCACCTGGGCGATTGTCACCGCGCAAAACCTTGACGCTCAGGTCGCGCAATTTCTTGCGTTTGGCATTGGCCGGCAACTCGGTGGTGTAACTGATGCCCACGGAAATTTCACCGCTGGCGAGCATCGACGACATCAACAGGTAATTCACTCGCCGCACGACCACGACGACGTTCTGCGCTTCTTCGCGAATCTGCTTGAGCAAGGGCGGAAACAGTCCGAACTCGGCGTCATCGGACAGCCCGATGCGAAACACATCGCGGCTGATGGACGGGTCGAAATCCTTGGCCCGGCTGACCGCCCCGGAAATGGTGTCCATCGCCGGCTGCAACTCCTTGAGAATCGCCAACGCGCGTGGCGTCGCTTCAAGGATCCGACCGTTGCGCACCAGCAACGGATCATCAAACAAATCCCGCAACCGCGCCAACGCCGCACTCACCGCAGGCTGGCCGAGAAACAGCTTCTCCCCGGCCCGGGTCAGGTTCTTCTCGAACATCAGCGTTTCGAAAATCACCAACAGGTTCATGTCCACGCGGCGCAGGTCGTTGCGGTTCATGGGGGTGGCTCGCTGGGGTTTGGGTTCATTCAGTAAAGCACCAAACCCTGTGGGAGCACGCCTGCTCGCGATAGCGGTGTGTCAGACACAGAAATGTTGGATTGACTGACGCCATCGCGAGCAGGCTCGCTCCCACAGGGGGTTATCGGTTTAGCCGATATTGGGTTGGGTCCAGTCGATCCAGTGCCCGGTTCACCGCCAATTCGCCCAGCATGATCGCCTCGGCAATGCCCAGCAGTGTGTTTCGGTGCGAGCCTTCGAGAAAACCTGCCAGATCATTGGTCATTTGTGGGAGGTGGCCATGATGTTGGCGGCAGGGTTGAGGTAGTGATCGAGGGCGCGCTGGGCGGCTTCGTGGAATTGCTTGGAATCGGGGCTTTCGTAGGGGAGGCCGGATCTGATTCTGGCGGGTTGGGGGTTGGTTTGATCATCGATAGAACTCCAGTACTAGAAATATTGGAGCCATCACTTTCGCTACCAAACGAATGGTGGTGGTAAACCCTAAAAGCAGCAATTGCTTGGACAGCCGTTAAACAACCTTCCAGAAAACCTCAATCTGTAGGAGCTGCCGAAGGCTGCGATCTTTTGATTTTGATGGAGACAACGTTGATACCGCCAAAAGATCGCAGCCTTCGGCAGCTCCTACGGGCGACATGTCAGTGAGCCGAGTCCGGCTCGGTCAGCACTTTGCGGAAGGTCTCTACCAACGGCCGCAGATTGATCCGGTGCCATGCCGCCCATAGCGGTCGCGTGAGAGAAATCCACGGCACTTCCCGCAGCACCACGCCTGGCGGTGCGTTGCGGCTCAGGCCTTTCTGAATCATCGCGATGCCCAGCCCCGAGGCCACCAACGCCATTGCCGTGAAGGGGCCGGTGGCTTCCATGCGGATGTCCGGGGTGAAACCGGCGCGGATGCAGGCGCTGACGAAGTTTTCGCGGCTGGCGACATTCTGGTGATGCTGCACCCCGATCCACTCCTGGCTGGCGAGGTCGGCAGGCGTCAGTACCGCCTGCTGCGCCAGCGGATGATCCTCGGGCAGGGCCAGCAGCATCGGATCGTCCAGCACCTGAAAACCCAACAGATCCGGGTCGTCGTCCGTCGGCGGCTCGCTGACCAGCGCAATATCCAGACTACGCTGGCGCAAGCCTTCCAATTGTTCGGCGGAACTTTGGTTGTACAGCGCGACATGCACATTCGGCCGATCAACCCGCAATACACGCAACGCATTGGGCAGGACGCCCGCGTGCATGGCGTTTTCGATGTAGCCGATGCACAAGCCGCCTTCTTCGCCACGACCGAGGCGCTTGCCCAGGGATTCCAGGCGATTGGCGTGGGTCAGCAGCGCGCGGGTCTCGGCGAGGAAGGTCTGGCCGTCGCGGGTCAGGCGGATGCGTTGCTGGCTGCGCTCGAACAGGGTCAGGCCAAGGCGTTCTTCGAGCTGGGCGATCTGCCGGCTCAGGGGTGACTGGGAAATATGCAGGCGTTCGGCGGCGCGACCGACGTGTTCTTCCTCGGCGACGGCGACGAAGTAGCGCAATTGGCGGATGTCGATCATGTCAGACCTCTGAGGACTCAAGTGCCGCGAATTATGTCTTGGACGGTCCGATCGCTGCAATCTAGCATCTGCTCAACGGTCACCAATGGCCAATGAAACGACGAGGATTGAATCATGAGCTTGAAAGACAAACTGCCCGGCGCGCTGGGCTTCGGTACTGCACCACTGGGCAACATGTTCCGCGCCATTCCTGAAGAGGAAGCGCAAGCCACTGTCCACGCTGCCTGGGATGCCGGTGTGCGTTACTTCGACACCGCGCCGTTCTACGGTTCGGGCCTGTCGGAAATCCGCCTCGGCGCCGCGCTGTCCCGCTATAACCGCGACGACTACGTGCTCAGCAGCAAGGTCGGCCGAGTAATTCTTGATGAAGTCGAAGACGCCGCAGCCCGCGATCTGGGCGAGAAGAGCGGGGTGTTCGAACACGGGCTGCCGAACAAGATCGTCAACGACTATAGCGCCGACGCGACCCTGCGTTCGATCGAAGACAGCCTCAAGCGTCTGCAAACCGATCGCCTGGACATCGTCTGGGTGCATGACATCGCCCAGGACTTCTACGGCGACCAGTGGCTGGAATACTTCAACCAGGCCCGCACCGGCGCATTCAAAGTGCTCACCCGCCTGCGTGAAGAAGGCGTGATCAAGGGCTGGGGCCTGGGCGTGAACAAGGTCGAGCCCTGCGAATTGACCCTTGATCTGAGCGAAGCACAGCCGGACGGTTTTCTGCTGGCCGGCCGCTACACTCTTCTCGACCATGACCGCGCCTTGCAACGTTTGATGGACGCGGCCCTGGCACAGAACGTCGAGATCGTGGTCGGCGGCCCGTACAGCTCGGGCATTCTGGCCGGTGGCGCGCACTTCGAATACCAGAAGGCGAGTCCGGCGATCATCAACAAGGTCGAGCAGATCAAGCGCATTGCGGCGGCCCATGGGGTCGACATCAAAGCGGCGGCGTTGCAGTTCTCGTTGGCTAACCCGGCGGTGGCGGCAGTCATTCCAGGTGCCAGCCGACCAGAGCGGATTGCCGAAGATGTGGCCGCGTTGTCGGCGGTCATTCCAGCAGCCTTCTGGCAGGCGCTGCGCGACGCAAAACTGGTGTCCGAGCGCGCACCGTTGCCACTCATTGGAGCCTGAATATGAAAATCGATTTGAGCGGAAAACTGGCGATTGTCAGCGGCAGCACTGCCGGCATCGGCCTGGGCATCAGCAAGGCGCTGGCCGAATCCGGCGCCACGGTGGTGGTGATCGGCCGCGACACGGCCAAGGTCGACCAGGCACTGGCAAGCATTCGCCAGAGCGTGCCGGATGCACAGTTGCGCGGTTTGACCGCCGACCTGGGCACCGCTGAAGGCGCCGAGAAACTGTTCGCCGCCGAGCCGCGCGCTGACATCCTGGTGAACAACCTCGGGATCTTCAACGCCGTAGAATTCTTTGATACGCCCGATAGCGAATGGACGCGCTTCTATGAGATCAACGTGATCTCGGGTGTGCGCCTGTCCCGGCATTACGTACCGGACATGGTCAAGCAGGGCTGGGGCCGGGTGATTTTCCTGTCTTCGGAGTCCGGGATCGCGATCCCCGCGGACATGCTCAACTACGGGGTGACCAAAAGCGCCAACCTGGCAGTGTCCCACGGCCTGGCCAAACGGCTGGCGGGCACCGGGGTGACGGTCAATGCGATCCTGCCCGGTCCGACGTTAACCGACGGGGTGGAAGAAATGCTCAAGGATGCCATTGCCCAATCCGGTCGCAGCCTTCAAGAGGAAGCCGACGAATTTGTGCGCAAGGCGCGGCCGACCTCGATCATCCAGCGCGTGGCCCATGTCGAGGAAGTCGCCAATCTGGTGGCCTACATCGCTTCGCCGCTTTCCTCGGCTACCACGGGCGCGGCTTTGCGCGTCGACGGCGGCGTCGTCGACAGCATGGCCATCTGAATTTTATTCATTGAGAGAGCGTTTTTACATGGCAACTGCATCAGCATTCATCGACATCCCGGCCTCGGCCGATCAGGTCTGGCAATTGATTGGCGGCTTCAACTCGCTGCCGGAATGGCTGCCGTTCATTCCCAAAAGTGAACTCAGCGAAGGCGGCCGCGTGCGCAGCCTGCAAACCGCCGATGGCGCGGTGGTGATTGAGCGTCTGCAAGCGTTCGACAACGCCGCGAAGAGCTACAGCTACTCGATTTTGCAGGCGCCGTTTCCGGCCACCGGGTATCTGGCGACAATCAAGGTTGAAGCGCAAGGGCAGGGCGCGCGGGTGACTTGGTCCGGTCGGTTTGAACCGGTGGGTGTGAGCGAAGAGGAAGTGGTGGCGTTGTTCACCGGCATCTATCAGGGCGGGCTTGAGGCGCTGCGGGCCAATTACCCAACCTGAGTGTCAGCACGCAGCCTCGTAGCAGCTGCCGAGCTCGCGAGGCTGCGTTCGGCTGCGCAGCAGTCGTATAATCAGCCAGCGCGGTTTTTCAGGAATACCTCGCACTCAGGCTTTGCGACCGCTTCGCAGTCGAACGCAGCCTCGCGAGCTCGGCAGCTGCTACAAGGTTTTCGCCAAGGCGACATTGTTGCAATCCAGCGCCAACCGCGCCCCACCCATTTCACTGCTCCCCACCTCAAGCGTAAACCCATGCAGGCTGACAATCGCCGCGACGATCGACAGCCCCAGCCCGAAACCGCTTTTAAGATTGCCTGCCTCGGCGCGATAGAAACGCTGGAACACCGCGTCACGCTCAGCCTCGGGAATGCCCGGGCCGGAGTCGAGGACTTCGATGCGGGTATGTCCGCCTTCATCTAGGCCACGCAAGATCACCTGGCCACCGGGCGGGGTGAATTTGATCGAGTTGCTCAGCAAGTTGGCCAACGCTTCGAACAGCAGCGCGCGGTCGCCATGGAGCGGCGGTAAGGTTTCGGGCAATTGAAGTTCAAACGTCAGGCCGTCGTCTTCCGCCAGGGGCAGATAGAACTCGTGCAGTTCCTGTAGCAATGACACCGGATCGAGTTGTACGAAGCCAGATCGGCGCTGGCGATCCTCCAGTTCGGAAATCCGCAGCAAGCCACGAAACCTCGCCATCAGCGTGTCGGCCTCGCCGAGCACCAGATCCAGCTGCGCCGCTTGCGCCGAACCTTCACCGGCCTGCTGTTGCATGCGGTAAAGCTGCGCGCGCAAGCGGGTCAGCGGGGTGCGTAGGTCATGGGCAATGTTGTCGCACACGCCTTTGACCTCGTGCATCAAGCGCTCGATGCGTTCGAGCATGGCGTTGACGATGGCGGCGAGCATGTCCAGTTCATCCCGGCGATTGGACAGCGGCAAGCGTCGGGTCAGGTCGCCGGCGACGATGGCTTCGGCGCTAGCTTGTATCGCACGGATCCGCCGTAGCGGACGGCGGCGCAATAGGTGCCAACCGACGATGCCCGGCAGGATGGTCAGGGTTACCCCCCAAAACAGCGCGTGGAGGATGATCCGGGTCACGGCAAACAGCGAACCGTTGTCGCGCACCAGCACCAACAACAGGCCGTCCCGGGTCTGGGTCGCCACGGCGTCGCAGCTGTCATTGGGCAGCGTCGGGTCGTCGGAGTCGGCGCAATCGCTGAGCATGTGGATCTTGCCGTCCAGCGGCAGCCCATGGGGGATGTGGTCCAGCGCACCGCTCAGGTAACGGCGCTGCTGATCGAACAGGCCATAGCCGTCGATGCCGCGGATGTCGAAGGTCATGCTGACGGCGAGGGCGTCCACCAGTTGTTCGCCCTGGAACCGCGAGAACAAATGCTGACGCTGCATCAGCGAATGCTTGGCCAGGTTGTCCAGGTACGCGGACACCTCGAAGTACATGACCCCCATCAGAATGCCGCTCCAGACCACGAACAGCGCACTGTACAGCGCCAGCAAACGACTGCTGGAAGAACGCCAGCCTTTAGACGGGTTCGGCAATGACATAACCCGAGCCTCGCACGGTTCGAATCAATGGGACATTGCCAGGTGGATCGATCTTTTTGCGCAGGCGGCCGATGTGCACGTCGATGAGGTTGGTGCCAGGGTCGAAGTGATAACCCCAGACCTCTTCGAAAATCATCATCCGCGACAGGATCTGCCCGGTGTTGCGCATGAGGAATTCCAGCAGTTTGTATTCGGTGGGCAGCAGCGTGAGCAATTGACCGTCGCGGCTGGCCTCGTGGCTGATCAGGTTCAGCTCAAGATCCGCCACCCGCAGCGTGGTGGCCTGGGCGGTCACGGTGTTCTGCCGACGCAGCAGGACTTCGACCCGGGCGGCCATTTCATCGGTGGCGAAGGGCTTGGTCAGGTAATCGTCACCGCCCGCGCGCAAACCACGCACGCGCTCATCGACGTCGGAGAGGGCACTGATCATCAGAATCGGCGTGGCCACGCCCATGGTCCGCAGCGTGGTGACAATCGCCAGGCCATCGAGCTCGGGCAGCATGCGGTCGAGGGTGATCAAGTCATAGTTGCCGCTGACCGCGCGCTCCAGCCCTTCACGGCCATTGTCGACCCAGTCGACGTCGAGGCCATGGCTGCTCAATTCGGCGACGATTTCACGGGCGGTCACGGCGTCGTCTTCGATGGTCAAGATGCGGGTCATAGGGCTGGCCTGATTTAATGTTCACAACGTTGTGCTGCATTTTGCCAAGAAATGATCGCAGGCTTTCTAAATAAAAGTTCATGGACAATGAAAAGATCGCAGCCTTCGGCAGCTCCTACAGGGAAATGCGTTTTAAATGTAGGAGCTGCCGAAGGCTGCGATCTTTTGATCTTTTGATCTTCTGGTCAGTGCATAAAACCCGTTGAGCATAACGGTTCCTTGCAAATTGCATGGGTTATGGAAGTTCAATGTTTATAACTCGCTGAACCATAACGATTTATTCAAAGTGCGCGTCTGGCACGGTGACTGCAATTGCTCCTTTGAGAGTTGTAACACCATTTTTCTGCCTGGAGCGATACAACAATGAATAGATCCTCTGATGGTTTCTATCCTGCCGTAGAAGAATCAACGACGCTCTCCGGCGTGTCGTGGGGGGCGATTTTCGCCGGGGCCGCGGCGGCTGCAGCGTTGTCGCTGATCCTGGTGCTGCTGGGGTTCGGCTTGGGCTTCTCGGCGGTTTCGCCTTGGGCGAATGAAGGCGTGAGCGCCAAGAGCCTGGGCATTTCCACCATCGTCTGGTTGGCGTTCACGCAAATCGTGGCGTCCGGGCTCGGTGGCTACATCGCCGGCAGACTGCGGGTGAAGTGGGCCTATATGCATGGTGATGAAGTGTATTTCCGCGACACCGCCCATGGTTTTCTGGCGTGGTGCGTGGCAACACTGGTGACAGCCACGCTGGTGGCCGGTTCGGTCAGCAGCCTGGTGGGCGGCGGGGTGCAGGCCGGTGCAAACATGGTCGGTGGTGCTGCCACTGCGGCCACGCAAGCGGCGGGGGCTGCGGCGGGCAATGCTGACAGCGATCAATACGGCTATTTCATTGATAGCCTGTTCCGCGATGATCGGCCGGCCGCTGTCAGCGATGACGCCGCCCGGGGTACGGTCACCCGGATCTTCGCACGCTCCCTGAGCAACGACGGGCAACTGGCTGCCGAAGATCGGGCCTACCTGGCACAACTGGTCGCGCAGCGTACCAACCTGACGCAAGCGGACGCGGAGCGTCGTGTCGATGAAGTCTATGCCCGCACGCAAAAAGCCGTGGCCGACGCCAAACTCGCTGCGCAACAAGCGGCCGACACTGCCGCCAAAGTAGCGGCCTGGACCACCCTCTGGATGTTTGTTGCGCTGCTGGCCGGTGCATTTTTCGCCAGCCTCGCCGCGACCTTCGGTGGCCGTCGCCGGGATGCCGTGGTGTACCTGGAAACCGACACCTACGTGAACACCCCAACCATTCGTTAAACCAGGAGAATCATCATGCGTTCATTACTGTTGTTCTTTCTCGGTGTACCGATCCCGATCATCATCCTGATCGCTCTGTTCATGCATTGATCGACTGAGGCTCGTGCCTCTGCCGCTTCTGCCTTTGGTGGAAGCGGCGATTTTGTTTATGCAGGGCCGGTATAGGGGATGTGCAAACACAGCCGTTTATCTTCTATATACCTGTGCTGGATTGAATTTCTTGCTATAAACGCACTCCGATATCCACCTCAATGCCTGCCACAGAGCATTTTCGAGGCTTTGTCGGACAAATTCGCTGTCTTTTCAGTTGCTGAGGCCTCAAGTCGGCCTTAGACTGCCGCCCCTCGTAAATTGAGTGCCGGGTGGCGCTTGGTATAAACGGCGCCTTTCCGATGACCTTCACAGGTTGGCCGGAACGCTCCCTAATTCGCCTTAATGCACGTTTTTTTATAGAGATATCAATGACAAAGGACAAGTTGCTGGCCATGCCGGCGGATGACTACATGAATGCCGAGCAACATGCTTTTTTCTCCGAGCTGTTGCAGAACATGAAAGTCGAAACCCATGAGCGCATCGAACAGAACCGCATCGCCATCGAGAGCCTGGACACCCCGGCCGATCCGGCTGACGCGGCTTCCGTTGAAGAAGAGCGCACCTGGCTGGTGAACGCGATCGATCGCGACCAGCGCATGCTGCCTCAGTTGGAACAAGCCCTTGAGCGCATCAAGGAAGACAGCTTTGGCTGGTGCGACGACAGCGGCGAGGCCATCGGCCTCAAGCGCCTGCTGATCAGCCCGACCACCAAATACTGCATCGAAGCTCAAGAACGTCACGAGCAAATCGACAAGCACCAGCGTCAGGCCTGATTCTGCGGGGTAGCCCATTCGATATGGGTTGCCTTTGAAAAGATCGCAGCCTTCGGCAGCTCCTATAGGGTTCGCGTGAATCCGTAGGCGCTGCCGCAGGCTGCGATCTTTGCTTTTTGACGTCTGCACAAAACCCCGAACTTCTATTGATCTACTGCAATGCCCGCGACTAAAGGCTCATAGATAATGGCTTTATAGTGGCGTTTAATGCGAAGACAACAATTAGAAGATGCGTGGGGTGACAACGATGGCGAGGGACGAGTCTCTGGTTGCGGCAGTGCCTGCACCGGTGTTTTTACCGAAGAACCGCTGGTTCGCACCGACGCTGCAAAGCATCGCCCTGGTGCTGTTGCTGTGTGGCATGACGCTGGGGGGCTGGTCGCTTTACCTCGGTCTGCCCGTGGCCGTGCTGATTATCTGGTTGCCCCGCCTGCGTTCGCGGGCCATCTCCGAAGTCGCACCTCTCGATACGTCAAGCGCCATTTCCACGCTGACCCGCGATCTTTCCTACACCACCAGTCACAATGCACTGTCAGCCGCTGGCGTTGCCTTCTCGGTCAAGCAATTGGCCGACAAGCTGCAATCGCAACTCGGCGCTGCCGCGCAAATCGTCAGTAACGCTGAAGTCATGATCGCTACCGAACATGCCACGTCGATCCTCAGTCGCGAGGCGCTGACTGCTGCCAGTGAGGCCCATCAGAGCGGGGCTGCGGGGCGGACGGAACTGATCGAGTCGATTGCGCGCATGCATCAGCTCAGCCAGCGTGCCAACAGCAGTCGTGAGTTGATCGAAGCCTTGAGCCTGCGCAGTGACGATATCCAGCGTGTCACCCTGGTGATTCAGTCCATCGCCAGTCAGACCAACCTGTTGGCGTTGAACGCAGCGATCGAAGCCGCACGCGCCGGTGAGCACGGTCGTGGTTTTGCGGTGGTCGCCGACGAAGTTCGCGGGCTCGCGGCACGTACGGCCACGGCGACGGGAGAAGTCGGGGAAATGGTAGCCGATATCCAGCAGCGCACGGCACAGGTGGTGGAGCAGATTCGCCAGCTGTCCAGCGACCTGGATACCGGGGTCCAACAGGTTGAACACACCGGGCAGCACCTGGAAAACATCGCCCGGCTGGCTGCCAGCGTCGAAAGTCAGGTTGGCGAAATCGCCCGTGGCGCCGACACCAATCGCGAGCAACTCGATAGCCTGTTCCATGCCATTGAACAAATGCGTAGCGACCTGGCCATCAGCGACCAGCAAACCCGGCGTCTGGCCGACGCGGCGGTGCAGATGGAAGGCCAGGCCGAAACCATCAGCGAGCGCTTGGCTGAAGTCGGTCTGGATGACTATCACCAACGCATCTATGACCTGGCCCGGGAAGGCGCCAGCCAGATTACCGCGCGATTCGAAGCAGACATTGATGCCGGTCGGATCAGCCTCGATGACCTGTTCGACCGTCAGTATCAGGCAATTCCCAACACCAGCCCGGCAAAGTTCCACACTCGTTTCGACCGTTATACCGATCAGGTCTTGCCGCCAATTCAGGAGCCGTTGCTGCCTCGTCACGAGGGGTTGGTGTTCGCCATCGCCTGCACTCAGCAAGGCTACGTGCCGACCCATAACAGCGTTTTCAGCCAGCCACTGACCGGTGATGCACAGGTCGATACCGTGCAAAACCGTACCAAGCGCAAGTTCGCCGATCGCACCGGGATCCGCTGTGGCAACCATCAACAACCGGTGCTGCTGCAGACCTACACCCGTGATACGGGTGAGCTGATGCACGACCTGTCGGTGCCGATCATGCTCAAAGGCCGGCATTGGGGTGGTTTGCGCTTGGGCTATAAGCCAGAAAAACCGCGCTAGTCCATCCAGTTTGGCGAACGATTGTTACTAACCCTGCAATTAATCTGTGCAGGGTTTTTGCTTTTTCCTCGCGGCGAACCTAATTAACATATCTATTAATTAGGTTGCTAACGAAATGCGAGAGGTCAGCATGCAAAGCAAAGTTGATGTCGCGGTGATGATCGGCAGCGGCGTACCCGCCAGTTTGCGAGCGTTGGGGCAAAGTGTGTGCTGGGTGGTGCTGCTCAACGGTGAGCGCCGGGGGACGGCATTTTCCAGTCGCACCGAGGCAGAGGAGTGCAGGGCTGCCTGGTTGGCGCAATTGAACGCCAACACCTCAGACAGCCTGCATTGAGACTGAAGCTAGTGAACCTGATGCATCCGCAGGTTGAGGTCGTCGACCACCCGCGCCCAGTCGGCATCTTCGCGCAGTTGTTCTTTCAGGAACCCTGCCTGCTGCGGCGTCCAGAACTCGGCATCGATGAGCTTCTTGTCATCGGGCAGCGGCGAATGGCTGGCAATGAAATCGTCGATAGCTTTCTGGGTGGAGTCCAGGCCGAGCTGGTCGAACAAACCTTTCAAGTCGTGGGTCGGTGATTCCATCTTCATCTCCTTGCAGATAATCGGTCGCGTACGAGGGCTGAGCGACGGCTCCCTACTTCTGAGCGAGCCGTGTATCAGGAAGTTCGAAAGCGATGTTCAAACGCAGCAATGAGCATAGACGCCACACACCGGGGTATCAGGCTTTCAATGCACCGGCGTCGACGGCAGCCTTCAGTTCCCGGGCGGATTCCTGGGCCGCGATGGCGGCGACTTCAGAGTTCTTGAACCAGCGATCTTTTTCAACCTGGTGATAGGTCACGGCTTTTTGCGGTGGCTTGGCGCGCATGACAATCACTGCCTGGAACTCGCCTTCGATTTCTCTGGCTTCGCCCCGGATAAAAAACTCGCCGATATCAAATTCCGTCACGTCGCAGCCTTCCCTTGGAAATATATTGTTGTGTTCAACGTCGTCCTCTTTGGCGGGACGCGTTTGATTGGTCGGGCAGTATGGCAGCAGTTGCAGGCCGGCGGCTGAGTAAAGTCGCCGGCACGACGAAACGTTTTAACGCTCAGATGCAGCCAATGGCTCAAATGCGCGACTCAAGTGAGCGGGCAAGGGCGCAGGCGTCGTTGTGATTTCCACGGAAACCTCTTACATGTCCCGTGGAAACTTCCTTGATATGGAAAAACGCATTCCCGGCCAGGATCACCTGAAACCTTGGCGGCTGCAGGTCCGGCAGGTGCATCTCCGGGTGTTGCAATGGCACGGGAAACAGAGGCGAAGGGTTGCCGGAGCAGGGCGCTTGAGGATGGGCGAAGTGTGTCATCGTGCACATATGAAGTCCTTTTCGTTGTTTTGCCGACGTATGTACGTCGTTATGGGTAGTCTCGGTGAGCATCGCTGCTCTAGAATCACCGTCACTGGTGGGTGATTGATGTTTATCTAAAGCAATTTTTGGCTGGCGATATGTCAGAAAAGTGCTTTTTTTTGAGAGTTTTTTCCCTGAAGTTGATAGTCCGTATTTCTCTGGCCGTAAGAAAGGCGTTTTCCTTCAACCTTTGACGAATGCCAGGCAAGGCGACACGAGCGACATTCCAGTAGTCTGCTCAAGTTTCGTGATGGATGAGACCTCTGCTCATTCAGACTTTCAACCCGGGTCTTTTGGTTTCATTTTCGGCATTGCCGCTTTTTTCGGCTGTGCGCTTCTTTCGCGTGCAGCATCATTTTTAGATGTGGGGATGTTTCCTTGGCAGTAAGTAATCTCGATATGCATGCTTTGTTCGTTCTGGGTGATTTGCGCGCAAAGCTGGTCAAGTTGTTTCAATCTCGTTTCGTCTACATCACCGAGCAGAGTGCTGAAGGCATTTACGTTGCCGAGATCGACACCGAATCGGCACTGGTGGTGGATGACAAACCGGGGCTCAAACTCAAGGTTGGCGACCACTTCAGCGCTTCGGTATTGCCCAGCCGTGAAGGCGGCAAACTGGAAATCAAATTCCGCGAAATCAAACTGACGGTCTATGGCCTGGGCGACTATGCCTTTGTCACCACGGCCGATGGCCAGGCCATCTTGTTCAAGGAAGGTCATAGCGTGGTAACGGTGTTTGCCGCCCACCAGCAATTGCAGGAAGGCCTGACCAAAACCCTGAAAGCGGTCACCGCCAAGGCAGCCAAATGGCGCAAAGGCGAGCTGGTGACGTTCAAGGCCAGCGAGTAATGACCCAGACCCGCGCCGACTTCCACGAACAGAATCACGCTGGCGCGCAAGCCGAAGCCTTGCGATTGTTCGAGCAAAAAACTGTTCTGCAGGGGGGCTGGCTGAATTGGGTGGCATCACAGCTCTACGCGTTGCGTCCGGCGGAGTACGCCAGCATGGTCAGAAGAGAGCTGGCACGCTTGCAGGAAATTTCTGAAAACTGATCCACGCCCCTCGAAAGCAGGAACCTCTACTACAGTCAGTTGACTGATTATTCAGAGGCTTTGCGGTCTTCTGCCAGGCCATCCTGCGATTGCTGTGAACAGCACGAGGTGCAAAAGCATGAAAGGTTTTCGACAGCTGCTGGCTGCGGTATTGGCTACTTGCGCATTGTCGGCGTCACCGGTTCCGGTACTGGCGGCCCAGACACCCATTCATTTTGCCGACCTCAATTGGGAGAGCGGCAGCCTGATCACCGATATCCTGCGGATCATCGTCGAGAAGGGCTATGGGCTGCCGACCGATACCTTGCCGGGTACGACCATCACCCTGGAAACCGCCCTGGCCAACAACGACATCCAGGTGATCGGCGAAGAGTGGGCCGGGCGCAGTCCGGTGTGGGTCAAGGCCGAGGCCGAGGGCAAGGTCGTCAGTCTCGGCGACACGGTCAAGGGCGCCACCGAAGGCTGGTGGGTACCGGAATACGTGATCAAGGGCGACCCGGCCAAAGGCATCAAGCCGATGGCGCCGGACTTGCGCAATGTCAGCGATCTGCCCAAGTACAAGGATGTGTTCAAGGACCCGGAAGCCCCGAGCAAGGGACGCTTCCTCAACAGCCCCATTGGCTGGACCTCGGAAGTGGTCAACAAGCAAAAGCTCAAGGCCTATGGGCTGGACGACAGCTACGTGAACTTCCGCAGCGGTTCAGGGGCGGCGCTGGACGCGGAAATCAGTTCGTCGATTCGACGCGGTAAACCGGTGCTGTTCTATTACTGGTCGCCCACGCCGCTGCTCGGTCGCTTCAAACTGATCCAGCTGGAAGAGCCGCCATTCGACGCCGAAGCCTGGAAAACCCTGACCGATGCCGACAACCCCAATCCACAACCCACCCGCTCATTGCCTTCGAAGCTGTCGATCGGCGTGTCCACGCCATTCCAGAAGCAATACCCGCAGATCGCCGAATTCTTCGCCAAGGTCGATTTCCCGATCGATCCTTTGAACAAGGCCCTGGCCGAAATGAGCGAGAAGCACACCGCGCCGCGTCAGGCAGCCGAAGACTTCATGAAGAAACATCCGGACGTGTGGAAGGCCTGGGTGCCCAAGGATGTGGCGGACAAGGTGTCTGCCGAGTTGAAGTGATGCGGCGAGTCTGACACCGCTATCGCGAGCAGGCTCGCTCCCACAATGGTTCACGGTCGTTCGCAAAATCTGTGATCACTGAAGAACCCCTGTGGGAGCGAGCCTGCTCGCGATGCTTTTTTCTGCGTCACCCCACGTTTGTCAGGTTGTGCACTAACGGTCGTGCACATCAAAAAATGCCGACTAGGATGATTTGACCAAATCCCTTTCAAGGATCCTCAACCATGACCTTTGCGTTGGCTCAATGGCTGGTGACGATATTTGCGGCGATTGCTCTGGTTCACGTTTATTGGGCGCTGGGCGGCGAATGGGCCGCGGTGGCGGCCGTTCCTCAAGTGCCGCAAGAAGGCGGCACGCAACTACGCCCGGCGTTCAAGCCGCGAGGCTGGCTCACGCTGCTGGTGGCTGCAGCCCTGATGGTGATTGCCCTGTTGGTGTGTCTGCGGGTCGGCTGGTGGCTGCCGCAGGTGCATCATCAAGTGTTGCAGTGGGTGATCAGTGCCATCGCGCTGTTGCTGTTCGCCCGGGCGATTGGCGATTCGGAACTGGTGGGCTTTTTCAAAGAGGTCAAAGGCTCCAGGTTTGCCGGGTGGGACACCTGGGTGTATTCGCCGTTGTGTGTGGTGTTGGGCGGTGGGTTGCTGGCGGTGGCGTGGATTTGAAAGCTAAGATCAAAAGATTGCAGCCTTCGGCAGCTCCTACAGGCTGCGATCTTTTGATCTTTTGATCTATTGGTCAACTACCACTCTCAGTCCGTCGACTACTCACCTCGGCCGGCACATCGTCCCCGGCCATGCGCTTACGAAAAAGCGCCGCCCGCGCCAGCAGCAAGGTCGTTACCGGTACGGTGATCGCCAACAGGATCGGGATCAGCCAGGCATGCAGCACCGGCGCCGATTTCAACGCCGAAAAGTAAATGATCGAAGCCAGTGCCACGCACCACGCGCCCAGGGTCGAGGCCAGGGCTGGTGGGTGCATGCGCTGGAAGTAGTCCTTCATGCGCAGCAATCCCGTGGCACCGATCAACGCGAACAGGCCGCCCAGCACCAGCAGGATCGCCACCGGGATTTCCACCCATAGAGACAGTTCTGCGTTCATTCGATCACCTCGCCGCGCAGCAGGAACTTCGCCAGGGCAAACGAGCCGACGAAGCCGAACAGCGCAATCAGCAGCGCCGCTTCAAAGTAGGTGTCACTGGCATAGCGAATGCCCAGCGTCAGCATCATCAGCATCGCGACAATGTACAGATAGTCCAGCGCCAGAACCCGGTCCTGGGCCGAAGGGCCTTTGAACAGGCGGATCAGGGTCAGGATCATCGCCACGGAAAACAGGAACAGACTGAAAACAATCGCATTCGACAGCAGGGCGCTCATTCGAAAATCTCCATCAGCGGACGCTCGTAAGTCGTCTTGAAGTGTTCAATGAACTGCGCTTCGTCATCCAGATCGAAGACGTGCAGCAACAGAATGCTGCGGTCCAGCGCCAGTTCCGACCAGACCGTGCCGGGCACCACGGTGCAGATCATCGACAGCGTGGCCAGGCCATTGGCATCGCGCAGGTCCAGCGGCACCTTGATGAAGCGTGAGCGCGGCGGCCGACGACCGGCATTGAGCACGCTCCAGGCGACGGCGAGGTTGGACACCAGCACATCACGACCGACCACGAGGAACAGGCGCAGGATCACCCCCGGCCGGCGAATGCTGATCGGCAACGGGCGCAGTTTGCGCATCATCAGCGGCGCGCAAAAACCCAGCGCCGCGCCCAACAGCAGGTTGCCCGGGCTCATCGACAGGTTCAGCACCAGCCACAGCAGCCACAAAGCCAGCGACAACCACGGCGCAGGAAACAGACGCTTCATGGTTGCACCTCCAGCAATGCCGCCCGGGCTTCGGGACTCGGCACCGCGCGGGTGCCGAGCACGGCCATCACGTATTGTTGCGGGTTGTTCAAGGCGTTGGCGGCCGCCTGGGTGTAGCGCAACAGCGGCTCAGCCTGGAAGGTCAGCGCGATGCTCAAGCCCAGCAAGGCGAAAATCGGCACGCACTCAAAACGCCGCAGCACGGGCGATGGGCGCTCGGCCGGGGTCCAGAAACGCTGGATGCCCAGCCGCGAGAAAGCCACCAGTGACGCCAACCCCGAGATGATCAGCAAGGCCAGCAAACCCCACGCAGCATTCGAAATCGGTGCGTCACTGCCATTGCCCAGGCCCAGGGGATTGAGCAGTGCGCTGAGCAGCCCCAGTTTGCCAATGAACCCGGACAGCGGCGGCATGCCGATGATCAGCAGCGCGCAGGCGATGAAGCTCAGGCCGAGGAACGCCATGGTCCAGGGAATCACTTGGCCGACCACGGCTTTCTGCTCGTCGTCGAGGTTGACGCCCTTGGCCGGATGCAACGATTCCAGGGGCCGTGGCAGCATCTCGTTTTCGTCTTCCAGCGGAATTTCGTTGGCCGAGCGCGAGCGTTCGATCAGTTCGGCCAGCAAGAACAGCGCGCTCAGGGCCAGGGTCGAACTGACCAGATAAAACAACGCTGCGGCAATCAGGTTCGGCTGGGCGAAACCGATGGCCGACAACAGAATCCCTGCCGACACCAGAATGCTCAGGCTGGCCATGCGCTCCAGGCGTTGCGCGGCGACGATCGCCACGGCGGCGCAAAGGATGGTCACCATGCCGCCGTAAATCAGCCAGTCACCACCGAAATACGCCGACGCCCCGGCCTGACCGGAGAACAGCAAGGTCCACAGGCGCAGCAGGGTGTAGATGCCGACCTTGGTCATGATCGCGAACATTGCCGCGACCGGCGCGCTTGCCGACGAATACGCCGGCACCAGCCAGAAATTCAGCGGCCACATGCCGGCCTTGGCCAGGAACGCCACCGCCAGAATCCCCGCGCCTGCATGCAGCAGGCCGCGATCGGCTTCCGGCACCAGCGGGATTTTCAGCGCCAGGTCGGCCATGTTCAGGGTGCCGGTGACGCCGTAGATCAGCGCCGCACCGATCAGGAACAGGGTTGAGGCCAAGAGGTTGATCGAGATGTAATGCAGCCCCGAAGACACCCGCGCTCGGCCGGAACCGTGGAGCATCAGGCCGTATGAGGCGGCCAGCAACACTTCGAAGAACACGAACAGGTTGAACAGGTCCGCCGTCAGGAACGCGCCGTACAGGCCCATCAACTGAATCTGGAACAGCGCATGGAAACTCGAACCGGCACTGTCCCAGCGCGCCATGGCAAACAGCAGGGCACACACGCCGATGATGCCGGTGAGCACCAGCATTAATGCCGACAGCCGATCGACCACCAGCACCAGGCCAAACGGCACCTGCCAGTTGCCCGGCAGGTACACGCCGATGGAGCCGGGCACGCCGGTGGTTTGCGTCCATTGCAGCAGTAACAAAGAGATGCCCAGGCCCAGCAGGCTGGAGAACAGATTGATTTTGGCTTTGAGCGGGCGGTGTTTCTCGCCGAGCATCAGCATGATCGCGGCGGTCAGCAGCGGCAGCAGGATGGGCGCGGCGATCAGGTGCGTCATTGCATTCATTCTTTAGGCTCCCGGCCATCCACATGGTCGGTGCCGGTCAGGCCCCGGGAGGCCAGCAAAACCACGAGAAACAACGCGGTCATGGCGAAGCTGATGACGATCGCGGTCAACACCAGTGCCTGGGGCAACGGGTCGGTGTAGTGCAGCAGGTCCTGCGGCACGCCGTCCTTGATGATCGGCTCCTTGCCGATGAACAGGCTGCCCATGCTGAAGATGAACAGGTTGACGCCGTAGGACAGCAGGCACAGGCCCATGACCACCTGGAATGTCCTTGGACGCAGGATCAACCACACGCCGGACGCGGCGAGGACGCCGATGGCGATTGCGATGACTTCTTCCATCAGATGGCCTCCTTCATGGCGACGGGTTTAGGCTGGGCCGCGGTCTTGTGACCCCGCACCGATTGGTGGGCGAGAGCCGTGAGGATCAACAGCGTCGAGCCGACCACCACCGCGTACACGCCCACGTCGAAGAACAGCGCGCTGGCCAGGTGAATGTCACCCAGCAACGGCAAATCGAAGTGCCAGGTGTGCGTGGTCAGGAACGGATAACCGACCACCATCGCACCGAGGCCGGTGAGGGTGGCGAACAGCAGGCCAACGCTCATCCAGCGCAGCGGTCGCAGGCTCATTTGCGCTTCGACCCATTGGGTGCCGGCCACCATGTATTGCAGGATGAACGCCACCGACATCACCAGCCCGGCGACAAACCCGCCACCCGGTTGGTTGTGCCCGCGCATGAACAGGTAGAACGACACCACCAGTGCAATCGGCAACAGCAGGCGCACCAGCACCGCCGGCACCATCATGAAGCCGAGCGCGGTGTCGCTGGCGTGACGCGGGTTGACCAGGTCGGTGACCACGTCGGGCGCGAGCAAACGCTGCTGGGCCGGCAGTTGCAGGCTTTCTTTCGGTGGGCGGAAACGCCGTAGCAGAGCGAACACGGTCAGCGCAACGGCCGCCAGTACGGTGATTTCGCCGAGGGTGTCGAACCCGCGGAAATCCACCAGCATCACGTTGACCACGTTGCTGCCGCCGCCTTCGGGCAGGGCACGGCTGAGGTAGAACGAGGAAATGTCGTTGGGTGTCTGGCGCGTCAGCATCGCGTACGAAAGCACCGCCATGCCGCCACCGACCACGGTCGACAGCAGCAAGTCGCGGATACGGCGGATGCGCGCCTTGCGCAGGCTGCTCGGCAATGGCGAAACTTCTTCGATCCGCCGTGGCAGCCAGCGCAGGCCGAGCAGGATCAACACAGTGGTCACCACCTCGACCACCAGTTGCGTCAGGGCCAGGTCCGGCGCCGAGAACCACACGAACGTCACGCAGGTCATCAGGCCGCAAACACTGACCATGGTCAGGGCCGCGAGACGGTGATACTTGGCCTGATACGCCGCGCCCAGCGCGCAGACGATCGCCAGCAACCACAGGATGACGAATACGATCGAGCCCGGAATCTTCGGCCGGTCGCCCCAGTGCAGGCTGCTGTGCAACATCGGGATCAATCCGGCCAGCACGGCGGCGAGCACCATCAGGAACAGTTGGGTTTGCAGGCGGTTGGTGCTGATTCGGCGCTGTAGACGACGGGCCAGGCGCATCTTGAGCATCAGTGTCAGTTCGAACAGGCGCTTGCCGTTGAATCGCCCCACGAGTGGCGGATGGCTGAAACGACCGCGCTTGAGCTGGTTGCGCAGCAGCAGGTAGAGCACTACGCCGCAGGACATGGCGATCAGGCTCATGATCATCGGCGCGTTCAAGCCGTGCCAGATGGCCAGGCTGTATTCGGGCAATTGACCACCAACCACCGGTTGCGCGGCAGCGGCGAGCAGCGGGCCGACCACTTGCGCCGGGAAGATCCCGACCACCAGGCAGGCGAACACCAGCAACTCGACCGGCGCACGCATCCAGCGCGGTGGTTCGTGCGGGGTGTGAGGCAGGTCGGTGGCGGGCGGGCCGAAGAACACGTCAACGGTGAAGCGCAGGGAATAGGCGACACTGAAAGTCCCGGCGATGGTCGCGACGATCGGCAAGGTCGCTTCGACCCAGGCCGTAGCGTTGATGAACACGGTTTCGGCGAAGAACATTTCTTTCGACAGAAAACCGTTGAGCAACGGCACGCCGGCCATCGAGGCGCTGGCGACCATGGCCAGGGTGGCGGTGAACGGAATCAGTTTGACCAGCCCGCTGAGTTTGCGGATGTCGCGGGTGCCGCTTTCGTGGTCGATGATCCCGGCGGCCATGAACAACGAGGCTTTGAACGTGGCGTGGTTGAGGATGTGGAATACCGCGGCGACGGCGGCCAGCGGACTGTTCAGGCCCAGGAGCAGGGTGATCAGGCCGAGGTGGCTGATGGTCGAATAGGCCAGCAAACCCTTGAGGTCGTTCTGGAACATCGCGCAGTAAGCACCGAGCAACAGGGTGCAGGCCCCGGCGCCGCTGACGATGTAGAACCATTCTTCACTGCCGGACAGTGACGGCCAGAGCCGCGCCAGTAGAAATACGCCGGCCTTGACCATGGTCGCCGAGTGCAGATAGGCCGAGACCGGAGTCGGCGCCGCCATGGCGTGGGGTAGCCAGAAATGGAAAGGGAATTGCGCGCTTTTGCTCAGCGCGCCGATCAGGATCAGGGGTAGCAGGATGGGGTAGAGGGCATGAGCGCGAATCAGATCGCCGGCGGCCAGGACCTTGTCCAGGTCATAGCTGCCGACCACATGGCCGAGCAGCATCACCCCCGCCAGCAGGCACAACCCGCCTGCACCGGTGACCATCAGCGCCATGTATGCGCCGCGTCGCGCATCGGCGCGGTGGTGCCAGTAGCCGATCAACAGGAATGAGAAGAGGCTGGTCAGCTCCCAGAAAAACACGATCTGGATCAGGTTGCCGGAAATCACCAGCCCCAGCATGGCGCCCATGAACGCAAGGAAAAACGCGAAGAAGCGCGGCACTGGATCGTTCGGCGACATGTAGTAGCGGGCATACAACGACACCAGCGTGCCGATGCCCAGCACCAGCATCGAGAACAGCCAGGCGAAACCGTCCATGCGCAAAACGAAGTTCAGGCCCAGGCTGGGCAGCCACATGAACTCTTCGCGGATCACGCCGCCATGGGCGATTTGCGGGTACAGGAGGGCGACCTGGACGGTGCCGATCAGGGCAACCAGACCAGCCAGCAGCGATTCGGTATTACGCGCATTGTGTGGCAGCACCGCTGCCAGACAGCTGCCTATGAAAGGCAGAAGCAGTAGAACTATCAGGGACATAGGCTTCTAATCTGCGGAAGTTTGTGAAGCATCATACGTGCCAGCTCCCGGATCACCAAACGCCAAGCTGTCGCAGAATCCTACAAGGTAGACGGAAAAGTCTTGTTTATCATTGTTTCAACCGGCATAGAAAAAAGATCGCAGCCTTCGTCAGCTCCTACTGTAGGAGCTGCCGAAGGCTGCGATCTTTTAATCTTGCTA
Source organism: Pseudomonas azerbaijanoccidentalis (assembly GCF_019145495.1). GTDB lineage: Bacteria > Pseudomonadota > Gammaproteobacteria > Pseudomonadales > Pseudomonadaceae > Aquipseudomonas > Aquipseudomonas azerbaijanoccidentalis. The sequence continues at coordinate 271,252 of NZ_JAHSTU010000009.1, forward strand.
TCAATTGCCGCTTTCACTCTCCAGCGATTCTTCAACCTCGGCTACCGTCTTACCCTTGGTCTTCAATTCACTGACAATCACCGCCGCCACGATCAACCCGGCACCCAGCAATGCAATTGCCGGCAAGCGCTCCCCGGCGATCCGTCCGACGATCCCGGCCCACACCGGTTCACCGGCGTATATCAACGTGGCGCGGGTCGGCGAAACACTCTTCTGCGCCCAGTTCATCGCCACCTGGATCGCCGCGCTCGCCGCACCCAGGCCGAGTGCGCTGCACAGCAACAACCAGGAAAAATCCGGCAGGGCTTCATTGGTCGGCACCACCATCAGGAATGACAGCACCGACGTCACCGCCAGTTGCACCACGGTCACTCGCTTGACGTCGACTTGACCGGCAAAGTTGCTGATCAGAATGATCTCTGCGGCGATGGCAATGGCGCTGATCAGCGTGGCGATTTCACCGGGACTGAAGTTGAGCGAAGCACCGGACGGGCCGGACAGCAGCATCAACCCGGTAAACGCCAGCATGATCCCGACGCTCGGCATCAGCCCCGGTCGACGACCCAGCACCAGCCATTGCAGCAACGGCACGAAAGGCACGTACAGCGCGGTAATAAAAGCCGATTGGCTGCTGGGAATACTTTGCAGGCCGACGGTCTGCAAGCCGTAACCGAGCATGATCGCCACGCCGATAAAAGCACCGGCCTTGAGTTCGAACAGAGTCAGGTTCCGCAGGCTGCGCCAGGAGAACAGGGCAACGATGATCGCCGCAGCGGCAAAACGCAGGCCGACGAAAAACATCGGGCCGCTGACGGTCATCGCATGCTGGACCAGCAAAAAGGTCCCGCCCCAGACCATGGTGATCAACACCAGTACACATTCGGCCTTGCTGAGCCGAAGGAAACGGGAGGAAGCCTGAGGGGTGTTCACCGACGTCATGATCTTGCGCGCTACCTGAGGGGGACGCACAATGCGCCGGAAGTTGGGCAGTATACTGCGCAGCACCACCAAGTGAGCAATATAGTGCACAAAGATTCCACGCAACGGGCTTCGGTCCTCCAGCACGTCAGTCAAAACGTTCGACGTTTGCGCCATGCCGCCGACATGAGCCAGACCGCTTTGGCGGAAAAGTCCGGTGTCAGCCGCCGCATGCTGGTGGCCATCGAGGCCGGTGAAAAAAACGTCAGCCTGACCACACTCGACCGCGTGGCCGAGGCGTTGGACGTGGCGTTCAGCGATCTGATCCAGGCCCCAGACGTCCGCGACCACAGCCGCATCAACGAACTGGCCTGGGCCGGTACGATCCCCGGCAGCAAGGCCGTTTTGCTGGCCAAGGCCAATGCCAGCCGTGAAGTGGAACTGTGGGAATGGCGCCTTGAACCGGGCGAGCACTATCCCTCGGAACCGGACGCCGATGGCTGGAGCGAGCAGTTCTACGTCTTTGAAGGCTGCCTGACGCTGATGGTCGGCGATGTGCCGCACAGGATCGCTGCCGGTGAATTTTTCATGTTCGCCAGTAACCAGCCGCACTCCTATCGCAACGAAGGGCCCGTGGCCGTGCGATTCGTGCGCAATGTGGTGATCTGACTGTTGGGCCAGCAACAGCGGATCTACATTTTGCCTTTTTGAAGTTGTAAGCTTCCTGTCTTTATTTGCGTATCCAATTGAAATTTAAGTAATTTATTTTCAGGCATGACTCCTGCAAACCTCTGGCTATTCATCCTCAGGTTTTCGGAGTGCCGTTTGATGGCCCGTGAAATTCGTCTCAACGCTTTTGACATGAACTGCGTCGGTCACCAGTCGCCAGGACTGTGGGCGCACCCGCGGGATCGCTCTTGGCAGTACAAGGATCTGGAGTACTGGACCGACCTGGCGAAAATCCTTGAGCGCGGCAAGTTCGACGGATTGTTCATTGCCGATGTGCTGGGCATCTATGACGTCTACAACGGCAATGGTGACGCGGCGATTCGCCAGGCGGCGCAGGTGCCGGTCAATGATCCGCTACAACTGATCCCGCCGATGGCGCTAGTCACCGAGCATCTGGGTTTCGGCTTGACCGCGTCGCTGTCGTTCGAACATCCGTATCCGTTCGCCCGGCGTCTTTCGACCCTCGATCATCTGACCAAGGGCCGTGCTGGCTGGAACATTGTCACGTCATACCTGGAGAGCGGTGCGAAAAACCTTGGCCAAAAGGCCCAGACCGAACACGACGCGCGTTATGACTTTGCCGAAGAGTACCTGGAGGTTTGCTACAAGCTGTGGGAGGGCAGTTGGGAAGACGGCGCGATCCTGCGTGACCGCGAGCGCCGGGTGTTCAGCGACCCGAGCAAGATCCACGAGATCCAGCACGTCGGCAAACACTTCCAGGTACCAGGCATCCACCTTTGCGAACCTTCGCCGCAACGCACGCCGGTGCTGTATCAGGCCGGTGCATCGAGCCGCGGCAAACAGTTCGCGGCTGAACATGCCGAGTGTGTGTTCGTCGCTGCGCCATCGAAAGTGCTGCTGAAAAAAACCGTGGCCGATATTCGTCGACGAGCCGCCGAAGCGGGGCGCGATCCGTCGAAGGTCCTGATCTTCAACCTGCAAACGGTGATCCTGGGCGAGACCGATGCCAAAGCCAAGGCCAAGTTCGAGGAATACAAAAGCTGGGTCAGCTATGAGGGCGCCATGGCGCTGATTTCCGGCTGGACCGGCATCGACTTCAGCCGTTTCAAACCGGATGAGCCGCTCAAGCATGTGCACACCAATGCCATTCAATCGGCGGTGGAGGCGTTCTCCACGGCCGATCCGAACAAGGTCTGGACGCCCAACGAGCTGGCGGATTGGGTGGGTATCGGCGGTTTCGGTCCGCTGTTTGTCGGCAGCCCGGAAACAGTGGCCGATCTGTTGCAAGAGTGGGTCGACGAGACTGATGTCGATGGGTTCAACCTGGCTTATGCGCTGACCCACGAGACCTTCATTGACGCTGTGGATTTACTGGTGCCGGAGTTGCAGAAACGCGGCGTGTACAAAACCGAATACGCCCCTGGCACCTTGCGTGAGAAATTGTTCGGCCAGGGACCGAAGCTGCCGGACATTCACCCAGGCGCCGGCTATCGCGACCTCGCGGCTTTGCGACAGCAAGAGAAGAAGGTGGTGTCCGCCTAGAAGTCTCGCCTGTAAGGCCACCATCGCTAGCAGGCTAGCTCCCACAGGGGAATGGGGATGTTCGGTAATATTGCGCCGAACGCCGATCCACCGTAGGAGCAAGCTTGCTCGCGATGAGGCCGGTACATTCAGTATCGATGTCACCTGGCGGGTGAAGCGTCCTACTTTAGTCCTGCTGGGCGAACCTTCCATGGCTTAGGCGCCTATTATCGTTCGCGCGGTGTACGTGATTTCTATCCAGCTAAACATTGACCAGTGAGAACGGCATGAGTGAAACCCAAAGCGGACAGGCGACCGACGCCATCCGTCACGCGGACATCCTGATCATCGGCGGCGGCCTCAGCGGCGCGATGCTGGCGGCGCAGTTGATGCGCCTGCCGGGCCAGCGGCAAGTGCTGGTGATAGAACCCCGCGCCGAACTGGGCCGGGGCGAGGCCTACAGCGCCTTGGAGCTGGGCCATACGCTGAACGGCAATGCGGCGCGCATGAGCGTCGATCCGGACAACGCCGATGACCTGACCCAGTGGCTGACCGAGTTCATTGCCGCCGGTGGCTGGCCGGAGTCGGATGAACAGCATGTGCCGATCAGTGAACTGTTTCCGCCTCGGGGAATGTTCGGCCTGTATGTGCAGCAGCGTCTGGCCGAGGCCAAGGTCGCGGGATTGGTGATCGGCTCGACGGTCGAACATGTGCGGGCTGAAGTCGTGGATCTGCAAACCGAAGCGCAAGCGGTGCGCTTGACCTTGAGCGACGGCCAGCGCTTGCAAGGCACATTCGCCGTGCTCGCCACTGGCATGTTTCCCGCCGCGCGCACGCCGCAAACCGAATCCAGCGGCTTGAATGCCGCGGCCCTCGATCCGTGGGATGTGGCTGCGATGCAGCAGCTGGATCCACAGTCGACGGTGCTGATCATCGGCTCGGGTCTGACCATGGTCGATGCCGTGGTGTCACTGGAACAGGCTGGGCATCGCGGGCCGATCGAAGTGTTTTCCCGTCACGGTTTGCTGCCCCATGTGCGACGGCAACCTCCGGCCTGGGTGGATTTTCTGGCTGAAGACCACAGCATTCGCACACCCCGTCAATTGCTGCGCGAACTGCGTCGGCATTGCCGGGAAGCCATCGCTCAGGGCATCGATTGGCAAGCGCCGCTGGACACGGTGCGCGCGCATATCGGGCGTTTGTGGCATCAGGCGACGGATGTGCAGCGCCGGCAGTTTGTGCGCCATGTGCGGCCATGGTGGGAAAGCCATCACCACCGCTCGCCACCGCTGAGCGCCGAAATGGTGGAACGCTTGCACGGGGAGGGACGGTTGCGGATTCAAGCGGCGTCGTTCCAAGGGCTGGAACCGTCGACGAACGGCGAAGTGAGCATACGCATTCGACGTCGGGGCGAGGCGCACACCACGATGGTCAGCGGTGCGGCGTTGATCAACTCCAGCGGCATCGAGTACGACTGGCGCCGGGTGGCACGCCCGCTGCCGCAGCAATTGCTGGCACGCGGCTTGATTCGTCCGGGGCCGTTGGCGCTGGGGATTGCCGCCGAAGTGGATGGTGCGGTACTGGATGCCGAAGGACGTCCCGCCGAACGATTGTTCGCGATGGGGCCGCCATTGCGCGGGATGTGGTGGGAAAGTACCGCGGTGACGGACGTGGCCAGCCAAGCCAAGTCCTTGGCGGCGCGCTTGGCAACTCCCCGACCTGTGTAGCAGCTGCCGAGCCTGCGAGGCTGCGTTCGAGCGCGCAGCGGTCGTGAAGCGGCAGGCGATAGTCTGAACCCAGAAGATTTCGATCACAGGTTTTGCGTCTGCTGCGCAGCCGAACGCAGCCTCGGCAGCTGCTACAGATTTTGGTGGTGGCAAATGCAAGAAACCCCGCTTTTGGCGGGGTTTCTTGTTTCAGGCAGCCCAAGGCTGTTGATCAATAGCGCTGGTATTTGGAACCGAACTCAGGGCGATTTTCTGCGACGTAGATTTTCCCTTGTTGGCTGTCTTTGTGGTCGATACCCACAGTGTTCACGTTCAAAGTGGCCGGCTGGCTGACTTTGGCAGCGGCAACCACTTGCGAAGTGGCGTGTGGGGCGGCGATGGCGGAAGTAGCGCCAAGAACCGAGAGGGCGAATCCAAGACCGATGATGCTTTTCATGGTGTTGCTCCAGAGCGTGGGAAGAAGATGTGGCCACTGTAGTGCTGGAGCTGCACGATGAGAAAACACCCTGAGGAATAGTCGTTATCGAGCGCGTTGATCGATAGACGCGAACTGCAGGAGTGAGCCTGCTCGCGATTGGGCCTTCCAGTCGACAATGATGTCGTCTGACATTGCCTCATCGCGAGCAGGCTCGCTCCTGCAGTGGATCGTTGTGGGCGGGGAGATCGTAATCAGTAGCGCTGATATTTCGAACCGAACTCGGCACGGTTTTCCGCGACGATCACGCCACCGAGCAGTGCGTTGCTCGGGATCGAGGCCACGCGCTCACGCAGTTCTTGCAGACGGTCGGCGCCACCTTCGGCCACACGATTCTGAATCAGGCGATCAGAGCCACCTTCGGCCACGCGATTCTGGATCAGGCGATCAGAGCCGCCTTCGGCCACGCGGTTCTGGATCAGGCGATCAGAGCCACCTTCGGCCACACGATTCTGCTGCAACCGGTCCGAACCGTCTTTGGCCAGCAGCGACTGGATCTGGCTGTGGGAAACGGTGCTGGAAGTGTTGGCCGATGCCAGGTTCGACAAGCCAAGACCGCCCACCAGGGCGAGACCGAGTGCCAGGGACGAAACTTTCGAGAAGTTGATCATGGGTAATTCTCCGTGCGCTTAAGTGTGAGGGGTCAGTAGCTCGTGCTATCTGGTGGTCACAGTTAAACGCCGGGGTGTATCGCTGATGTGTGCCTGAAACGCGCGAAATCGGCTTTAACGTATCTGGGCGAGGGTCTTATACAAACGGATACAAAACCCTTGATAAAGGCTTAAGCCTGTTCATCGAGCATTTCCACCGGATAGGAAAACACATAGCCCTCGCTGCGTACGGTTTTGATGTAGGTCGACTCCCGCGAGTCATCCTTGAGTCGTTGGCGCAAGCGGCTGACCAGCAAGTCGATGGAGCGATCGAACAGATCGGCGTCGCGGCCCTGGGTCAGGTTGAGCAGTTGATCGCGGTTGAGCACCCGTTGCGGGTGATCGAGGAATACCCGCAGCAATCGATATTCGGCACCGCTGAGGGCGACCAGGGTGCCGTCTTCGTCCAGCAAATGGCGCGCGGTGGTGTCCAGCCGCCAACGGCCGAAACCGAGCAGGCGGCCACTTTCGGTGACCAGCAGGTTCGGCGGCAGCATTCGGGTGCGGCGCAACACGGCGTTGATCCGCGCCAGTAATTCACGGGCGGCGAAAGGTTTGGTCAGGTAGTCATCGGCGCCCATTTCCAGGCCAAGGATGCGGTCGGTTTCGTCATTGCGAGCGGTCAGCATCAGGATCGGCGTGGCTTTGTGTTTGCCTGAGCGCAGTTCGCGGCACAGCACCAGGCCGTCATCGCCGGGCAGCATGATGTCGAGGACGATCAGGTCGACCTGGTTGGTTTCGAGGAAGCTGCGCATGTGCCGGCCGTCGGGGACCATAGTCGTGCGCAGGCCGTTTTTCTTGAGGTAGTTGCCCACCAGTTCGCGAATTTCGCGATCGTCGTCGACGATCAGGATGTGGTTGGTGTGGTCCATTGCGTGATCCTTTTGTTATTCGCGGTTCGCCCATTCTAGGGGAGTGGCGGGGAATTGTGTTTGCCGGTTTTTGGGGCGGTATACACCGGGTTGCTCGTGTGTGGCAGTCAGCTCATCCGACAATCAATTTGCCCGTATGAAATCTATCGTGTATTTTTTCATGAAATTAAAACGATAAAATTTCATGGAGCCGGCATGTTTCAGCAATCCACCCGACACATCGACAGCTATTACGCCCACACCTGCGCGGATCAGCTGCCCAATCGACCGGCTCTGGAAGGCGAACACGCCACCGACATACTGATCATCGGCGCCGGTTTCAGTGGCCTTCACACGGCATTGCGCCTGGCCCTGGCCGGTAAGCGAGTGACGTTGCTCGAAGCCAGTCGGGTGGCTTGGGCGGCATCGGGACGCAACGGCGGCCAGGCCATTCTCGGCTGGTCGTGTGACATGCCACCGCTGGAAGCGGCGCTGGGTTACGGGCGCGCACGGCAGTTGTGGGAGGGCATGCGCTGGGCGGCGCGCGAGTTGCGTGAACTGCCAGCACGCCATGGCTTCGAGTGCGATTACCGGCCGGGTCACCTGTGGACCTCGGTGATGCCACGACGGGTCAGTCTGCTCACCGATTGGCAGCACGAAGCCAGTCACAAATGGGGGCATGACGGTCTGCAATTCATCCCGCGGCAACAACTGCCCGACTGGGTTGCCAGCGAGCGTTATCAGGCGGGGCTGTTTGATCCCGAAGGCGGGCATTTGAATCCGCTGAAGCTGGCGCTGGGGCTGGCTGCTGCGGTTGAGCGGGCCGGCGGGGTGATTCATGAACACAGCAAGGCACTGAATTATCGCGAGGATGCAAACGGCTACGTGGTGACTACCGAACGCGGACGTGTCCGCGCCGATGTACTGGTACTGGCCTGCAACGCCTACCTGGATCGGCTCGACCCGCAACTGTCGAGTTGTGTGTTGCCGGTCGGCACTTATCAGGTGGCCACCGCAGCGCTGACCGAGGAACAGGCAACCGCGTTGTTGCCGAGCAATGTGTGCGTCACCGACAACCAGTTCGTGCTCGATTATTTCCGCCGCACACCGGACAACCGGCTGCTGTTCGGCGGAGGTTGCACGTATCTGGGGGGCATGCCGAAGGATATCGCCGGTGCGACCCGGCCGTGCCTGGAACGTGTGTTTCCACAATTGAAGGGCGTCGAGCTGGAGTTCGCCTGGGGCGGTCATATCGACCTGACCCTCAAGCGCACGCCTGACATCGGCCGACGCGGCGACCTTTACTGGCTGCAGGGCTACTCCGGGCACGGTGTGCTGCCCACCCTGGCTGCGGCGCGTGCGGTGTCCGATGCAATACTGGGCCAGCAGGACGAACTGGCGTTGTACCAGGGTTTGACCAACGGCAGCTTTCCCGGCGGCAAATACATGGCCGCGCCGCTGGAAGCCATCGGCAAAGCCTGGTATCGGCTGCGCGACAGCATTTGAAAAAACGAGAATTTGCGGAAGCCTTTCGATGGACATGCAAGAAGAGATTTCGGCGTTGGCGATCCTGATTCAGGACCTGCGCAAACACAAGAAGTACACCCTCAAGGAACTGGCGGACAAAATCGGCCGTTCGGTGGGTTTCCTGTCGCAGGTCGAACGCGGGTTATCGCGCCCGACGGTCGCGGACCTGACGGCCATCAGCGAAACCCTCGGTGTGCCAACCACCTATTTCTACAGTCTGCCCAAACCCATGGCGTTGCCCTGGGTGACCCGGCCGGATGAACGCCGCACGTTGTACTACGCCGACGGCATCACCGACATCATGGTCTCACCCAAGATGCGCGCCTCGTTTTCGATGCTCGAAAGCCAGCTCGAACCCGGTGCGAGCAGCGGTGACCGGCACATGAAAGACAGCTCGGAGCAGGGCGGTTATGTCCTCGAAGGCGCGTTGACACTGTGGCTGGATAACGACGAGCCGGTGACCCTGCACGCCGGTGACAGCTTTCAACTGGCCAGCCATGCCCACTGCCGCTATGGCAATCTGAGCGACCAACTTACCCGCGTGCTTTGGGTTTACACCTGATAAAAACAACAAGGAACAAGATGATGGATGCTGTGTGCTCTGAACTGCTGGCCGAAGTGCGTGGGTTTCGTCAGCGCTACCCCGATGTGCGTTACGTCGACCTGATTTCCCTGGACATCCCCGGGCATTTTTACGGCAAGCGCTACCCGGTCGAAATGCTCGAAAAAGTGGCTGCCGGCAGTGCGCTGAAATTGCCGCAGAACTGTGTATTGCTCGGTACTCAGGGCGGGTTGTTCAAGATCGGCGACTACTGCTTCAACGACGGCGACCCGGATGCATTGCGGCGCCTGGTGCCCGGCACGCTGAAGTTGGTGAGCTGGGAAAAACAGCCGCTGGGACAAATGCTGATCACCTCCGACGGCACAGAAAAACCGATCGAGTTCGAGCCGCGCGAAGTGTTGGCACAAGTGCTGGCGCGGCTGGGCCGCAAGGGCATTTTTCCGGTGGTGGCATTCGAGCTGGAGTTCTATCTGTTCGACAGCCAGTTGCGTGACGGCTTGCCGCAGTTTGCCCGCGATCCGCTGACAGGCGATGCCGATGATCAGCCGAACATGCACATCGAGCGTCTTTCGCGTTTCGCCCCGGTGCTCGATGAAATGGTCGAGACCGCGCGGGCGCAAGGCATCGACGCCACGGTGATCACCGCCGAACTGGGGCCAGGTCAATTTGAAATCAATTTCGGCCACTGCGATGACGGCTTGCGTGCCGCCGATTGGTCCGCCCTGTTTTGCCGCAGCACCCGTGGCGTGGCGCTCAAGCACAACTACCGCGCCAGTTTCATGGCCAAACCCTACCTGCAGCATCCTGGCAGCGGCATGCATGTGCATGTGAGCCTCTACGACAAGGCCGGCAATAACCTGTTGGCGGCCAATGGTCAGCGTGCGTTGCGCCATGCCGTGGCCGGTTGCCTGGATGTGTTGCCGCACTGCATGCCGATCTTCGCGCCGAACCACAATGCCATGCGCCGCCTGAGCGGCACGGTGAACGTCGCATCGCGCGCCAGTTGGGGTTTTGAAGACCGTGACGCCTGCCTGCGGGTGCCGGACTCGGACGCGAAGAACCTGCGGATCGAGCATCGCCTGGCCGGCGCCGATGCCAATCCATACCTGGTACTTGCCGCCATTCTGGTGGGGTTGGAGCAGGGGCTGGAAGGGGAGCGCGAGCCGATTGCGCCGCTGAACGAAGACCGCAGCAGCGGCATCGACTTCCCGCTGGAAATGCTTGAGGCCGTGCAGTCGATGCAAAACCATTCGTCACTGCGCGCAGGGTTGGGGGCCGAGTTTGTCGATGTCTATTGCGAGAACAAGCGTCAGGATCATTTGGCATTCCTGCACGACATCAGCGCGCGGGAGTACCGCTGGTTCCTGTAGTTAAAGACGTTTCGAGGTTAGCCCTAAAAAATGTCTGGCTATTTAACGGCTTAGAGATTTTAGTAACTGACCGGTTAAATAAAATATCTTGTTACAGCGTGAAACATTGCGTAATATCCGCGCCGCGTTCACCACCACGGTTTATGCATTTTTAAATCCCGGGCGTCCATCAGCTGCCCGGGATTTTTTTTGCCTGTCATTTCTGCGCCCATCAGCTCATCAGGACTTCGCTTCCTTGGTGCCCAGCACGTCGCGTATGTTGTCCACGACATTGCTGTCCTTGATCACATCGTTGAGCCAGCCTTCGAGCGGCATGTTGCCCCATTTGATCGCGCGTTCGATCAAGTAGGGGACAGGGCTCTGGGGCTCGGTCTGCTTGAAGAACTGCGCGATACCCGCCAGCAGGGTGAACGCTTCGTCGCGGGTCTGCGGCGTGGTGCGCAGCGGCGTGACGGGAATGTCTTGCTGGGTCTGGGTCATTGCAGCACCTGTAGGTTGTGCGCCAGCGCTTTCAGAGACGGTCGGGGTTGCAGCGACAGGGGCCGGATGCAGTTCGATCCCCCGATCTTTAAGCAGCTTCTCGGCCAATTGGCCGGCACGGGACAGCACGTCATGCAGCCCGGCAAAGCTCGGCGCCTCGTGGCCGAACAGCCGGTCAGCGGTGCTCTGCAATTGCTGGCACGCGTTGAGGCTGGCGGCGATTTCGGCGGCCTTGCGGCGCAGGTGATCGGAATCGGTTAGCACCACCGAGCGCTGAAAAACCTCAGCGTTGATCTTGCCTTCATCAAGGGCGGCGCGCATGGCCTGAGGGCTTTGCAGTGCCAGGTTTTCGACATGCCTGGACTCGTCGTAACGCAGCAAACCGTACTGCTGGCCCTGAGTGATGGGCAGTCCGCCTACGACATCGGTCAGGGTGGTTTTCATCCACGCCAAACGCGCCGCGCGTTCATCGACGCCGTCTTCGAGGGAGGGATAGAGATCGCTCCAGAAATTATCCAGAATGCGTTCGGCCAGCGTCAGGCCAAAGGTGATACCGCTGAAATGATGCTGGTGCGCCAGCCCTTCGCTGAGCCAGGCGACCAGCATCAGGTCCTTGCTCTGTCGAGCCAGGCCTTGGGCCGCCAGGGTGATGGTCAGGTCCCAGTCAGAGGACTTCAGATCCGTTTGCCAGTCACCCTGGGTCAAATAATCGGGGTCTGCTCGCCGCGCTTCTTTCACCTGATCGAACAAGGCGGAAAAGCTCAAGTCTTCGCCGCTCCCCTCATTGATGGGCGCGGTCAGTTCGGCCAGCGAAAGGTCGTTGAGAAATTCAGACATAGGTAACTCTGATCAAAATAAAAGAACACCGTACCCGCCCGGCGGGCACGGTGCTGAAAACGAGCCGCCTGGACGGCCCGTCATTGCCACGGTGTTATGCGAAAACCTTGTTGGCAGTGCGATCCCAACCGCCGGTGACGTTGCCGCCGCCCTGGCCATCGGCACGGCTCTGCTGGGTGTAGGTGGTTTTGATGCGGGCAAAGTTGAAGCTGATTTCTTCGATTGGCAGGTCGCCAACCGATTTGTCTTCGCCGTTCTGGCTGCCACCGGCGACCGCTTTGACCGACGACACCACGACTTCTTCCAGGTTGATGGTCAGGTAGGTCACCTTGTCACCACCAGCGCGGTTCACATTCAGTTGGATCTTGGGGATGTGCGTGCCTTTGCAGCAGGCTTCGAACAGCTTGGCAGAAGCCTTGTCCACGGCTTTGCGGATGCTGAAATCGCTCAGCGCGACACGCTCCGACGAAGCACCGCCCGACGAGCTGGCAGTCGCGGAAGTGGCCTGGGTAGCGCCGTACTCGTAGCCCAGCACTTCGATCCAATCCTTGTGTTTGTCGTCCAGTACTTCACCTGGAATGCCGTCGATCTGGATGTATGCGTCAAATGCCATTTCTAATTTCTCCTTACCTTCATTTAAAGGGATGAATCTGAAAACAGATCGCAGCCCTTCGTTTTAACCTCTTTGAAACGATCAAGAGAGGTGTGTTACGGCAGCCTCGGCCCACTTCGAGATGGCCCAGGCACCGGATTTTCTATCACCGGCGCAGGCTTCTCAGTTGAGTGCCCGCACTTCGATTTCTACTCGTCGGTTAGGTTCCAGACAGTGAATCAGTTGCGCCCGTGGTTGCTGCATATCGCACTTGACCAAAGGCTTGGTGCTGCCTTCGCCGACCGCTTCTACCAGCTCGCCAGGGACGCCTTTGCCCACCAGATAGGTCTTGATGGTTTGCGCCCGCTGTTTGGAAACCTGGAGGTTGCCTTGTGGGTCGCCGAGTTGATCGGCGTGCCCGGCGATGATGATTTTCCCGATGTTGGGGGTGCTGAGCAGCTTGCCGGCAATCGCGCTGAGCTGGCTTTGACCCTCGGTCTTGAGGCTCTGGAAATCGGCACGGGCGAAGGCGAACAAGGTGTCCGACTCCAGCGTGATGGTCTCGATCGAACGCAGCGACTGGGTCAGCAAACTGTTGATGTAGTTGCGCGAGCTGGAGATCAGGAACGCGTTATCGAGAATCCGCGGCACGTCCGGCTCGTGAATCTGATCGCTATAGAAATTGATCTGGCGGCTGGCGAATTCGTAGTCCTGATTACCGGTGGCGACAGCGGCGCTGCCGACCTGGCGGGCGATTGCCGGGTACCAGTAATCCGGGATTTTCGCTTTCAGGAAGGCCGGGTCGGCCTTGTCCCGTTGGGCTCGCGACAACATGACGTAAGTGTCCAGCGTTGCCTTGCCGAACGCGGCAATGGATTGCGCGCGGTTGTCGTTGGGCAGCGCCTTGGGCTCGACACTGTCCACACCGGTGACGGGCATCAGCTCTTTGGCATTGCGCTGATAGACCTTGAGCGTGGTCAGCAGATACAACGAGCGGGTCAGGTTGTCGGCGGTGGGCTTGAGCATCACGCTTTCCAGCCGATCGAAATACTGGCTGCGCACCAGTGGCTCTACCTTATGGCCCTGATAAAGCCCGAGGCGCATGCGCAATGGCACGCCTTCATCGTGATGCTGTGCGTAGTAATGCGCGGTCCAGAAGCGCAGGCGATCCAGGGTTTGCCAATCGGTGTATTGACCGCTGGCCGAGCGATCATCGACACCTGCCTGGGTCAGCTCGGCCGTGATGTTATGCAGGGTGTTCCGGTTGTTGACGTACGACCAGCCGAGCAGGCTGCACAGCAGCACCGCCACCAACCCGGCGCCGCCGATCCATGCCGCCTTGCGCCGGCGTTCGCGATGGTTGGTGGTGTACAGCGCCACCAGATGCTGGTCGGGGATGATGACCTTGCGGAACAGGCTGTTGATGAACAAAGGACGTGGCTGGGCGTTGCCGCTGGCGATCTCCAGGTCGCGTTCCAGTGAGAAACGCTCGGTCACCTGGCGCGCGTGTCCGCCCATTTCCGGTTGGTCGGCATCCAGGGCACTGGTGAAATAGAAGCCGCGCAGCAGTTCTGCCTGTTGATACGGGTTGGCGCGCAGCAACGCATCGACGAACAGTTGCAGCCGTGGCTTGAGAGCCGCCAGTTCCAGCGGGAAGCGGTACACCGCCGAATCCTGGCGGGTGATCTGGATGTCCTGCGTCACTAATTGCTGGCTCGCTACCTGTTGCCAGTAGCTGACCAGTTCATCCATTGCGACGCCGAAGCGCTGGCCCCAATCGGCCTGTTCGTAACCTTTATGGGAAAAAGTCTTGCCCATGACTTCGCCGCGCGCGGTTTCGTCCAGTTGGCGATAGAAGGGTGCGAAGCCCGGCACCAGGTCACACTTGGTGAACACCAGGTACACCGGCAGACGCACTTCGAGCAGCGCATGGGTTTCCTGAATACGTTCGCGCAGGCGCTTGGCGATACGCTCCTGATCTTCGAGCGAGGCTTGCAGGATGTCGTGGATGCTGACGGTAACGATCAGGCCATTGAGTGGCCGGCGCTGCCGATGCTGGCGCAGCAGTTGCAGGAAGGCCCGCCATTTGCCGGCCTCTTCCTGGTTGTTCATGTAGCGGCCGGCGGTGTCCAGCAGGACCGCCTCGGAGCTGAAAAACCAGTCGCAGTTGCGCGTGCCACCCAGGCCGGCAACGCGCACGCCTTCACGTTCGGCGTAGGGGAAATTGAGACCCGATTGGTACAGCATGGTGCTTTTGCCCGCCGCAGGTTGGCCGACCACCAGATACCAGGGCAAAGCGTACAGCGCATCTTTGGCGTTGCTGCCTCGGGGCTTGTTGCTGTGCAAGCGTTCGATGCTCTGCAACAGCCGCTCACGCAACAGACTGACCTCTTCGCGATCCGCCGGGCTCGCGTTCAACACCGCCTGATCGGCATCGTCACGCAGCAGCTCTTCGAGGTTGTGATGCCGCGACACGCCACGATAGAGCAGCAGCACATAGCCCGCCGACAGCACCAGGAACACGCCGATGCCGGTCAGCAGGCTGTTGAGCGAACTGAAATCAAACGCACGGCCGATGCCCCACACCACGAAAATCGTGAGGAAAAAGCACACCCCCAGAATGTAGGGTTGATAGCGCAAGAAGTAGTACTTGATCTTGTTCATACAGGCTTCGAATCCAGGGCATCGACAAAACGGTCGATAACGTCACCCAGAGGGCGGTCGATTTCGGGAAAGGCGTGTTGGCGGTGGTGCTCGTCGAACGCATCGAAAGACGCCAGCACGTCGTAGCTTTGCGAGCGATCACTGATGCCCGTCAGCACGCGGTAGGCATCGCTGGTTTGGCGTGAGGCGAAGCAGATCAACCGGGGGCGTATGAAGTCGTCGGCCAGCAGGCTGATCTGCGGCACTGCGCGCTCCGGGGTCATTTGCGTCAGCCAGGTGACCCACAAATCAGCGGTTGGATTCTTCAGGCCTCGTTCCGCCGGCAAGGGCAGGGCGATGCCAATTGGCGTCGCGTGCGCCAAGTGTCGTCTGAGGGCCTGAAGCCGGGTCAGCACGGCGTTGGCGACGAATTCCGGGTAGGCACCCTGGAGTGCGCGACTGATATCGCGCAGGTTGAAGTTCACCAGGAACTTGTCATGCACGCGTCGGAACAACTCGAAGTCCTGGCCTTGCAACGGGCGCAGGGCCTTGATGCGTTCGAACAGCACCGAGGTGCTTTCACCCTGGACGGCCATGTGCAGCAGAGGCTTGATCTGGCCACTGAACAGTTCGCCAAGGGTGAACGGATTGACCAGAGGTTCGGCTTCGCTGGCCTTGAGTGTCTGGAAAATGAAAAACGGGTAGCGCCGCCCACTCGAATCTTTCGAGCTGATCAGCCCGCCCAGCAACCAGTTGCCGCTGCGCGCGCGATAGCTGAAAAAGCACACCGGCAACGCGTCGAACAGCTCGCGCCAGTCTTCGCGGTGCTGCAAGGCGGCCAGCGCGCCTTGCAGCCAGCCATCGAACTCGCACACGTCGTCGCCCGCACCTTGCAGGCTGACGAAGTCCGGGCTCGACGGGACTTTTCCGAAGCAGCCGATCATTGGCCGGTTCCCTGATTCAAGGTTCGGCGACTCACAGCGGACGACCTTCTTTGGCGTTCAGCGCGCTCAAGGCTTTGACGTTGGCCAGGTCCGTCAGTTTGACGCCGCCGTAGTTGCGCACGGCGAGGCTGACCGGGCCACTGCTGGTGTTCCAGCTGAAGCGTTGCTGGATACCGTCCAGATCGCTGACCCGTGCACTGTCGTTCATGCGCAGCAGGCCCCAACGGCCCGGGTAGTCGAACACCGTGATGCGCTCGCCGGTCAGGGTCACCACATCCAGGCGTGCGCCCGGCGTGGTGGTCGTGCCCGGCCACGAGAAGCGGCTCCAACTGGTTTTGCCGTTGCGGTAGTGCTGCACCTGGCCGTCGAGGGTGAAGATGATGTCGGTGAGACTGGCCGCGGGTTCGAGCATGATCTCGAAACCGTTGTCGCGGTCCGACAGGCTGGCAATCACCTGGCCCAACGAACTGGCCTTGTCGATGCTGTTGACCATGCTCGGATTAACCAACGGCGTGGCCTTGCTGTCGCTGCTCATCCCCAGGCCTTCACCACCGGACAGGTTGCCGATTTCGTTACGCTTGAAGTTCGGCAGCAGCCCGGATTCCGGGTCGACGAAACGCTGCAGGTCCTTGACCGACGCTTCGTTGCGGCTGCCGGGTGCAATCGGGTAACGGTGCGCCATGACCTGTTCCCACGGCTTGGCAATCTGCTGCGCCCAGGCTTTGGCAATCTGTTGGCCGGCCGGGTCGCGCAGGGTTTCCCAGGCAAACTGGATCGGCAGGCTGAACAGCCCCTGCAACGACGTGGACAGGCCGCCCTGGCTGGTGTCGACGGTGGTTTCAACGTAGTTGCGCACGCTGGTCACTTCGCTCGGCAGCCCTTCGAGGGTTTCGCTGATCAACTGCTTGCTGCTCTTGCCAACGTCCTGGGAGCGCTGGATGTTGTTCATTCGCACCTTGAGTTTGCGCAACGCCGCCAGATAACGATCCATGATCGTGCTGTCGGCGCCTTCGGCGTTTTGCACGGCGAACACCCGGGACACAGGCTCGAAGCGTTTCGCCAGGCTGCCGTCGTCGACCGCCGGCAAAGGCGAAATCAGCGTGCTCGGCGATGCGTTCTTGCCGTCAAAAATACCGGTGACGCTGCTCCAGAAACCGTCCTCAGGCTTGATACCCGCTGGCAGGGTTTCGCGTGGGGCAGGGACATCCCATTGGGTGTTGTCGTTGACCGCCGCCAGGAGAATTTTTACTGGCGAGTTCTGCACGTCGCTGAGCAGCGACAGTTGTTGGGTGGCGTTGGCCATGTCGGTGAAATGGCGCACGCCGACGCTGTCGATCAGGGTGTACCAGGCTTGCGTGTAGTCGCGCTTGTAGCGCGTCATGAACTCACGGATGAAGTTGGCTTTCTGCACGATGCTGTCGGCACCTTCGCCGTCCAGCACCCAATCCGATTCGTTCTGCAGGTTGCCCGACACCAGTTTGATCAGCTCCGGCTTGACGAACTGTTCCCAGCCCTGACGGGTGAAAATCGCCGGGACTGCTTCAGTGCCGTAGAGCAACTGACGGCCCGGCAATGGCACCAGATCACTCAGGCCGACGGCCGGGAACTGGCGACTGGATTCCAGTTGCAGGCGCAGGTATTCGCGATCGACCAGCGAGCTGGAAATCATGAAGGACTTGAGGCTGTTGCGGGTTTCGCTGATGAGTTGTTCGTTGCGCGACAATGTCGGCGCCTGACCACTCTTGAGCAATTGCACATACACCGGCGCGTTGTCGGCAATCACCGCGCTGCTGACAGCGTTGTCGGCGCTGGCGGTATTGGCCCAGGCCAGCGGCAACGCAGCCGCCACGAACTCCGCATCCGGATGGGTGGCGGGTTGGGTCAGCATCAGGTAGAGCTTGAGTGCGTTGTAGGACTCGATGATCGAAGCGACCTGGCGCTCATCCAGTCGACCGAGCATTTCTTCGGACAACGAAAGCCCGCCGGTTGTCGCCGACAGTTCCGCGGCATCGCTCGCCGTGGCCGGGTTGCGCAATGCGGTCAGGGCTTCGCCGCGAGCCTTGTTGACGGCCCCACGGGCTGCACCGTTCAGGCGACCGGCAACATCAGCGGTGCTGCGTGGCACGTTGTTCAAGCGGATTGGCAGTTTCTGCCCCTGCAAGCGGTTTTTTGCCGAGCCGGCCTTGGACGTTGCGGGCGCAAAGGTATTTTGCGGGTCCATGGTCTTGGCGAACTCGTTGAACGCGCGCATCTGCAACTGCAATTGCAGGCTGATCGGTTCCAGCGCCTGGGTACGCAGTTGCTGCAAGTAGGCGGTCTGGGCGACGCGGTAAATGTCGTCACCACGGTACAGGCCGGCGCCGAGTTGCAGTGGCACACCTTTGGCGCGGTGCTTCTCGATAGCCGTGAGTTGATCGCGCAGCAGCTCCAGGCCTTGGCCCGATGCAAGCAACCGCGCGCTGTCCGGGGATTGTTGCAGTTCGCTCAATTGCTCGCGCAGCGTGGCCAGCCACTGACGGTTGTTCTGGAACGACAGGGCTTGCCAGCCGATGAACGCCACACCGGCCAGGACCGCCAGGCCCAGCAGGGCAGGGCTGGCGGATTTGTTCTTGCCGAAACGCGACTGGTAAAGGGTCAGGTCGCGATCCGGGAAAATCACCCGACGGAAAGTGTCGGTGATGAAGTAGCTGCGGTCGCTGATTTTGCGGCCGGTGCTTGGCTCCGGTTGCTCATGCGCCGGTTGCAGGGCGAACGACTCGGCCAGGTCGTCTTCATACACTTGGCTCAGTTGCTGGTCGGTCTGCAGGGCACTGGTGAAATACAACCCGCGCAGCAACAGCGGCGCGCCGCTGCGACCGGTTTCGGCGAAGTGCTGGAGGAACTGCTCGAGCACGCCCGACAGCTCGGCGAAATAATTCGGGAAGTTCAGCAATGCGCTGTTGGCATCGGCGCCCAACGCAATCATCTGCGCATCGACGTGACGACGAATATGGCTGTGCAAATTGGCCAGTTTGGCATCCAGCACCGGGCGCAGGCCCTGGTTGCGGATCTCGGACAAACCGAAGGTCATACCCAGTGGTTGCTGGCGTTCGTTCAGGTCCAGCCCCTCAAATGCCTGGCTGAAGCCCGGCAGTTGATCGGTCTTGCTCAGCATCAGGTAGATCGGTGGGTTGGCGTCCAGGCAATCGTTGTATTCCTCGATGCGCGACACCAGTTGTGCGGCAAGTTCGTTGCGTTCGGCCGCGCTGCACGCCAGCAGTTCAGGCAGGCTCACCACCAACACCAGACCGTTGACGGCGGCTTTGTTGCGCTGCTTTTTCAGCATGCGCAGGAACGCCGCGAACTCGCTGGCCGACGGGTCGTCGCGCAGGTAGCGGCCGGCCGTATCGATCATCACGGCCTCGGGGCTGAAATACCAATCGCAATGCTGGGTGCCACTTTCGGTGTCGTTGGCGCTGCTGGCAATGCTCGCGGACAAGCCCGAGCGGGTCAGCAACGAAGTCTTGCCCGCTGCCGACATCCCGATCACCAGGTACCACGGCAAATCGTAAAGTGCCGACGAACCGCCACCACCGGCCGAACGGTCGGCGCGCAGCATCGCAATGGCGTGCTTGAGGCGTTCGCGCAGAACTTGCTGATCGCGGAACTCGCCGGTGGATTTGAGCGAGCGATCGACTTCGATCTGCACCAGGTTTTCAAGGTTGTGTTCTGCACGGATACGCTTGTACTGACGCAGCACAATGATCAGCAGGTAGAAGGCGCTGACGATCGCCATCGCCTCCAGCGCATAACCGCGCAACCAGCTCACGTGCGGGGCCACGAACCAACAGACGGCCAGGCTTGCCAGCCACAGGACGGGGACGAGGAACCAAAAACTCTTCAACAAACGCAATAATGTCTTCATGTCTTCCTGACTCGGTTACCTGACCTGTGCTCAGGCACTGAACAGCTGGCTGATTTGTTCGGACAACGCGGCTACGTCTTTGGCCAGCAGCCAGTCGAGCGTCAGGTAAACCCCCACGCAGACCAGCGCAATCAGCGCCAGGTAGAGCCAAAGTGGAACTTCGTGACGCAGCATCTGCGAGACCTGGTCGGGCAGAGCCCAGTCAGGTGAGAGCGCCTTGGGCGTCTTGCGAAACCGCGCGATATCCTGGCCCAGGGTATTGGCCAGATAACGCAGCTGGTCTTTTTGCCCGAGGCTGAATTTGCCTTCGAAACCCAGGGCCAGGCACAGGTGGTAAACCTCGAGGACATCGAGGTTCTGTTTGACGTCACCGCGCAATGAATCGATTTTTTCGAAAAAGCCTTCGCCGGCCAGGTGCACGCCGAAATAGCGGAACTGCAACGGCTGCAATTCGAAGTGACGGCGCAGTTCGTTGTCACCGGAGCGCAACACGCTTTCATCAAGAAAGGCGCACAAGGCGTACTGGGTGTCCTTCACTTGTTCAACGCTGTAGTTGGCGCTGCGCGCATCGCGTTCCAGTGCCTTGAAGAAGGTGTCGACGCTCGCCTCGAAGGCGCTGACCGAGGTCACTTGGCGGCCCTTGCGCACGATCAGCGCCATGCTGATGAAATCTTGCACCAGGTCTTTGAGTGTCGGTTTTTCGTTGGCGGCCGCAACGGCGCCTTGCAGTACGGCTTCGGTCATTTGAGTACCGCCATCAGTTCAAGCTTGAGGTTGGTGAACGCGCTGGGCGCATAGAAAGAAATGGCCTGAGCACTCATCATTCGTTCGTAGACCCGACCATGGGGCTCGATGGAGAAATAGTGATTGTCCAGTCGCACCGGAATCGCATTGGGCAGGCGCGTCGAGTGATTGAGCGTGACCCCCGGCATGGCGCTGTTGACCACCACTTCGATGTCCTCCGGCGAGCCGACCTTGAACGCCCGTGGCACCAGTTCCAACAGGCTCGCGCCCGGCATGTCGGCATGCACGGAAATGTAGAAATCCGCCTCCGCCAGCCGTGGGTCGTGCAACTGCCCTTGCCAGTACGAGGGTTTGGTCTGGGTCAGGTTGATCACCACGCACTGGTTCGGCACCACGTTGTCGAGCAGCACGCGAATCATTTCGTCGAGCTTGACCAGCGAGGCCGCCGGGTCGTGGTGGTCGTATTCGGGGATGTCGTTGAGCTGTGTATCCAACGAAAATGTCAGCAGGCCGCCGGCGAGTTCAGCCAGGAACAGATATAGGCGCTCAGGGTGCAAACGCGGATGCGCCAGCAAATGCGCGAGGGTTGGATGGGCGCGGTTTACCGTGTTCAACAGCCAGAACAGGGTTACGTCGCTGGAGCCGAACTCGGCGATCTGATCCGCGCGCTCGCGACGACGGCCGGACAAAGCCTTGCTTTTCGATTGCAAAGCACCGAGCAAACGCTTGCCCAGCCCGATCAGGGTGTCGTGGGTGCCCAGGTGCAGCGTCGGGTGCACGAAATGTCCGTCGAGGTTGAAACCACCGATATTGTTGCGCGACAGACGAGCAATCGGGCACCAAGTATAGCCATCCAGATTGTCGCCATCGATCAGCATCACCACGTTCAGGCGCAGGCTGGTGATTTCGTTTTCCAGGTCGCCTTCGTTGAGGTCCGGCAAGGTGTCGAACTGCTTGCGAAAGCGCCGCCCGGTCTTTTGCTCCTGGCCGTCTTCGACATAGTTCAGGCCGAAGGGCTCGGGCAGTTTCAGCGCGGCGTAGACCTTCAGGTCGTTGCCCTTGAGCAAGTCCTTCAAGTCGCGGGCTGCGGGCAGCGGATCATGCTGCGGCGCATCGAACAGGCTGCCGTCGGGAAACACCAGTTTCAGCCGTTTCAGCTGCAGGGAACCGGTGGCGAGGGCTTCTTCGTCCACTTCGAGCAACTGCACGCCCCAGTGAAAAGGCGTATTGCGCAGGGTCGCCTGCGCCAGCTGATGCTGGTGGAACTCATCCTGATACTGGAAATGTTGTGGCAAAAGGAACATGCCTTCGGACCACATCACCCGGCTTTGCTTACTCATTGAGCGCTTTCCAATAATGAATTCAATTTCGAGTCCACGGCTTTCTGCGCGGAGCCCGCTGCCTTGTCCTGGGCTTTTTCAATCAACGCGTCCTGCACCCGTTGAGTCAGCGTTGGCTGCGCCGGTTGGTCAGGCAGGGCGGAAGCTTTGGCGAGTTGCTCTTCGGTCTTGGGTTTGTTCAGCACGTCGACGCCACTGACGGCGGAAACGGTGTTGTTGTCGACCAGGACTCGCAGGCCGTCGGAAGAAAACCAGATGCCGTCCTTGCGCAACGAATTGGCGTCAAACGCGACCTTCCAGCGGCTGTTTTCGTCGGAGCGGAAAAACGCCGCAACGCCGACATAACCGGCGGCTTTGTTCAGGGGCCACTTGTCGACCTGGCCCATGCCCGGCAGCAAAGTGATCTCGCGGTTCTCGATCAGGGTGTTGCCGAGGGCTTTTTGCGGGTCGTCCCACAGCGAGTCGGCGTCCACCGAGGAAAAGCGCTCCAGCGAAGTCAGCTGATAGACGCGCAGCACCACCGAAAGCGGTTTGCCCTCAGCGTCGGGGTTGAGCTGGTTGCCGCCGTCGGAGGTCAGGATGACTTTCTCGTTGTCATCGAACAGCATGTCGCCGGCCCACGTATCGTCGACACGCTTGCTGACCCGGTCGGTGACGCCGCAGGCGCTCAGTACCGTCATCATCGCCACCACCGTCAGGCATTGAGCCAATGCCTTCGCGGGACGTTTCCCTGAAAAATTCTTGTCCATGACCACTACCTGTAAATGCTCGATCAGCACAGGCGATAGGCGAAATCGCCGTCGCTGCCCAATTCGATGTTCAAACTCTGGATCGGTTTGTCCTGCGCCATGCGCTCCAGTACCCGCTGCGCCAGTTCCGGCATGAGGGTCTTGGACAGAATGTTGTCGATGTTGCGGGCGCCGCTGTCGACTTCCGTGCAGCGCGAGGCAATGGCTTTGATCAGCGCCTCGTCATAGCTGAGAACGGCCTGATGATTGCGCTCGAAGCGCTGGCGAATGCGCGCAAGCTTGAGCGCGACGATGCGCTCAAGAATCGCGTCCTTGACCGGGTAATACGGGACGATGGTCAGGCGGCCGAGGAAGGCTGGCTTGAATACCTGGTTCAATTCGTCACGCAGACCTTCGACGATGTCTTCCGGTGTCGGTTGCGGCTGGGCATTGAGGCACCACTGCATGATGCGGTCGGTGCCGGTGTTGGACGTGAGGATGATCACGGTGTTGCGGAAGTTGATCTCGCGACCTTCGCCGTCATCCAGCACACCTTTGTCGAACACCTGGAAAAACAGTTCGAGCACGTCCGGGTGGGCCTTTTCCACTTCATCGAGCAGCACCACGCTGTAGGGCTTGCGCCGCACGGCTTCAGTCAGCACGCCGCCCTCGCCATAACCGACGTAACCCGGAGGTGAACCCTTGAGGCTCGAAACAGTGTGGGCTTCCTGGTACTCGGACATATTGATGGTGATGACGTTACGCTCGCCGCCGTACAAGGTGTCGGCCAGCGCCAGTGCGGTTTCGGTCTTGCCGACGCCGCTCGGGCCGAGCAACAGGAACACGCCGATCGGCTTGTTCGGATCTTCCATGCGGGCACGGGAAATCTTGATGCGCTTGCCGATTTCGTGCAGCGCGTGATCCTGACCGAGCACCCGCTCGCCCAGCAGAGCAGGCAGGCGTTGCACGGTTTCGATTTCGTCGCGCAGCATCTTGCCCAGCGGAATACCGGTCCAGCCTGAGATCACCTCACCGATGGTGCCGCCATCCACCAAGGCATGCACCAGCGGTTGCTCACCCTGGACGCTGGCCAGTTCGTCGCGCACCGCGGCAATCTCCTGGGCATCCGGTGTCTGATTCTCGGGATGGCTGAGGGCGCCGAGTTTTTCCACCAGTTGCAGCTCGCGTTGCCATTGTTGCTCAAGGGCCTCGCGTTTCCGCTGTTCGCTCAGCAACTCGGTGTTGAGGGTGGCCAGACGTCGGGCATGATCGCTGCCTTTGGCGGCTTCCTGTTGCAGTACCGAGATTTCCGCTTGCAGGTTGTCGATCTGGCGCTTGCAGTCTTCCAACGGACCCGGTTGCGCCGATTGCCCGAGGGCCACTCGTGCGCAAGCGGTGTCCAGTACGCTGACGGCTTTGTCCGGCAGTTGGCGCCCGGTGATGTAGCGATTGGACAGGCGCACGGCTTGCACCAGCGCTTCGTCCATCACCGTGACTTTGTGATGCTCCTGCATTTTGACCAGCAGGCCGCGCAGCATGTGGATCGCTTTGTCCTCGTCCGGTTCTTCGACCTTCACCACCTGGAAACGGCGGGCGAGGGCGGCATCTTTCTCGAAGTACTTCTTGTACTCGGCCCAGGTGGTCGCCGCGATGGTGCGCAACTCACCGCGAGCCAGGGCCGGCTTGAGCAGATTGGCGGCATCGTTCTGCCCGGCCTGGCCGCCCGAACCGATCAAGGTGTGCGCTTCATCAATGAACAGAATGATCGGGTGCAGGCTGCGCTTGGTTTCTTCAATGACTGACTTGAGGCGGTTTTCGAATTCGCCTTTCACGCCCGCACCGGCCTGCAACAAACCCAGGTCCAGGGTGTGAATGGCAACGCCCTTGAGCACAGACGGCACGTCGCCTTGGACGATGCGCAGGGCCAGGCCTTCAACCACAGCGGTTTTACCCACGCCGGCTTCACCGGTGAGGATCGGGTTGTTCTGGCGGCGGCGGGTGAGGATGTCGACCATCTGCCGCACTTCGAATTCACGACCCAGCACCGGGTCGATCCGGCCTTCGCGAGCGCTTTGCGTAAGGTTGATGGTGTATTGATCGAGGGCCGGGGTCTTGCCGTTGCCTTTGATCGGGCTGGCGCTGGCGGTATCTGAAGTGCCCAGCGGTTTGGCCAGGGCCGACTCGGCGCTGCCCTCCACCAACGCGTTGAGGTTCACGCGCAAATCGTCGGCGTTGATTTTTTCCAGCTCCGCCGCACCCGCAATCACCACCCGGCGCAGTTCGTCGTCATCGAGCAACGCCTGCAACAGATGGCCGGTGCGGATCTGCGCCTGACCGAATTCGATGGACGCCAGCACCCATGCCTGCTCGATCATGCGGGTCAGGTGCGGGGACAGCGCAGGCGTACGGGTATTGCCTTTCTTGAACGTCCCCAGCGCCGTCACCAATTGCGCCTGCAAGCGTTCAGGCACCACGTCGTAATGACGCAGGATGGCTGGCAGGTCGTTGTCGTGGCTGTCGAGCAACTGCAACAACAGGTGCTCGATCTCGACATCGTAATGGTGTTCCGACAGGCACAGCGCCGCGGCGCTTTCGGTGGCGGTACGGCTGGTGTCGTTCAGCTTGGCGAACAGGGACTTCAGGTTCACAGGGAGACCCCATCAAAAGGAATGTGGAAGAGCGCGCAACGGGAGAGTTCCACGTCGACGCCTGGTCGTTTGAGCCAACCGAGCCGGCCCAGCGAAACGTTGCCCTGACGACCGAGGCGGGCGACAGGGACGGCTTGGGGTTTAAGCTTGGGTGCCAACTGGAAATCGAGTTCGGCACCGACGTAGAAGCGCACCAGTTCAACCAGTTTCTGGTAGTCGACGCTGCCCGGCTGCAAGCGTTGATAGTCGGCCAGTTCCAGCGGCGCCGTTTCGATGCGCACGCACGATTGGTAATCCCAGACCCGGTTGCCGGCGACGGCGCTCTGCCCAAGCACAGCGTTCTTGCGCCCCAGCTGCGTGCATTGGCTGGTATCGAGCTTCAGCCAGCGACCGGCAAAGGGCTTGACCTTGAATGGCAGCGAAAAATAGAAGCTGAGCATCACTTCCAGGTTCAAGGCATTGCGTGGCTTCTGCGCGAACAGCCCGGAGAAGTAGCTGAACAATTCACGACGCAGCGGCGAGCCTTGCTTGTCGAATTTCTGCTTCTGCGCCTCGGGGCCGAACCCCACCAGATTCAGCAGGTAGCGGTCGAAATCCGAACTGCCGTTGCGCTCGTACTCGATGTAGAACTTGTACTTTTGCCAGGCTTCGTAGAACAGCGTGGTCATGCGATGCGAAAAGATGTCGAGGAACGCATGGGCCGCGTCATCCCGGTACTGAATGTGCCGCTCGATCAACAGCTCGGTGTACGGGCGCGGCAAGACACCCGACGGCCCGACCAGCCCCATGAACGTGACTTGCACTTCGGACAGCGGCAGGCCGGCCACGGACACCTTGCCTTCACGCTCGAACTGCAAATCGCTGACTTCACTGGCCGGGAAGTTGAGCGACAGCTGCGAGCGAAAACGCAGAGGGTCTTCGTGCGGTCGGGTTTCCAGGTCCATGCGCCCGGTTCTGCTGTAATGCAGGCGAAGCAAGCGCACCAATTGGAAAAACTCGAATCGGTGCGGCTCAGCCCGTGCCTGATCAATTAGACCAGGGGTTGATCGCCGGTTCGCGGTGGCCATTGGACGACTCTCTTTTCGCGCTGCAAGGTGCGAAGGGTTAATTGGGTAAAGCTGTTCATCGAGCAGTACTGACCGAAGAAGTGGTCGAGCACCATGCCGAACAAAAACACACCGCTGCCGGTGTATTGGCTTTCATCGAAATTGAGGGTGATGCCGACACCGCGCACGAAGTTCGGTCGCGGGTGGCCGATGCGCGCAACCACCGGTTCGCTGCTGACCGAGACGATGCCGTTGATCTGTTTGCGGATCGCCGAAACGTTGCGGTAGTTGTAGAGCGACAACAGCTCCAGCAGCACCTCGCGACCACGGGACACCAGCGACATGTGGTTCAGCGACAGGTGTGAAATCAGCCGCCAGATCACCCCGTTGCCCAGCGGCACGCGCGCGGTGGCGGTGGGCTTGCGCAGGCAGCGGATGTCCTTGATCACCGAGTTACCGGGAATGTTGAAATCACCGCGTTCGCCACCGAATGGCAACATCAGGGGCAAATCGCGATTGCTGCAAGTCAGGCGGATGCTCAACGTATCGTTGTTGGACTCCATCAACCCCAGCTCTCGGTCCACCACCCGGATAAACACGTTCGAGCCATCGCGCTGGCCGGTCTGCACGGCACGGCGTCGGGCAATCCAGAAACTCTGGCCGGGGCCCTGGTCGCCACGGGGTTCGAAAAACGGGTGGCAAGTGCCAACCTGGTCGAGACCGCCGACCTTGCGCACGCGCCGCACGCGATCGATGGACACCACTTCCGCCGAGCTTTGCAGGCGCACATCCGGTGTCACTGCGTATTCGTGCTGGGCGTGGGTCAACTTGATCGGCTCGGCCTGCTGGCGGAACAAATTGATGATCGGCGTGCAATTGAGCTTGAAGTTATTGCGCCCGATGTTTTGCGTCAGGCGTGCGAGGCGGTCGCTCAGGTCATAGTCGGAGAAGTAGAAGTTGACCTCGACCTTCTCGATGTCCTTGCCCGCCAGAATCCGCGCAAAGCCCGACAGGTCGAAGAACATGAATTTGTCGGGAAAGGTGAAGTACTCGTGCAGCAGGCGATAGCCGAGGAACGAGCGCTCCGAATAGTCCACCAGGCCTTCGTCCAGACCATAGCCGACGGCTTTCAACGCATTGGCCGGCAAGACAACCTCGCGGGTGCGCCCCTGATCTTCGAAGCTCAGCGTGGCCTTGGCCAGGTTGTTGAACAGCAGTTCGTACAGTTGCAGCATCAACGTGCTTTCGCCGTCGAGGAAAAACCGCAGGCTGTCGAGTTCCATCTTGCCGAACATCACATCGGAGGTCGCGGCCAGACCGATGCGCAAGCGTGCGACCAGATCGGCACTGTGGCCGTTGAACGCCGAGCGCTCCATCTCGATGAACGACGCCTGTTGCACCGCCACCGGCCACAGCTCAACCGGGTAGCAGGTACGGAATTTACACACCACACCATCAATCGGGTTGGCACTGAGCTCGGTATGCCGGGGCACACGGAAGGCTTCGGTGACTTTTTCCTGTTTGCCCAGATTGAACTCGACGATCGACATCGACGGGGTAGGGCGCAGGTAATGCGGGTACAGCACTTCAAGAAACGACTCGACGATTTCCGGCAGTTCGTCATCGAGTTTTTTGTGCACCCGCGCCGACAGGAACGAGAACGCTTCAATCAAGCGCTCGGTATGCGGGTCTTCGCAGTTATCGCCCTCGATGAGCAACCGCGAAGCGATTTTCGGGTACTGGCTCGCGAACTCCTGGCCCAAAAAGCGCAGGTGCGACAGTTCCTTTTCGTAATAGGGCAGCAGATCGTCGAGCATCAGTTGAGGTTCTGCACTTTGTATTCCTGGGTGTTGACCTGCAGCACCGCGTCAAAGGACACCTGACGGGTAACGTCTTGCAGGCGCAGGACCGCGTCCACACGAAAGGTCAGCATGCGTTGGCCGGTCTGTTGGGCGAGCAGTTGCACTTTGACGCTGCGAAAACGCCGGTCGCCGACCGTGATCGCTTTCTCCAGTTGCCGCTGGATCAGCAGGCGATCCTTGGGGTCAAGCACGCTGCGGCTGGTGAAGTCCGGCATGCCGTAATCGAGGATGCTGCCGCTCAGGTTGACGAAACCGTCCAGCTCGTTGGCGACCAGGGACTGGCGGGTGTTGACCAGAATTTCCAGGTCGCGAATGATGCTGGCCTTGTAATCGGCCAGCGAACACAAGCGCTGCGATGACGCTTCGACGGACTGATGCGGACGATCGTCCAGCAATCGATCCAGCAGTGATGGCAACAGCTTGTGTTGACTGGTCATGGTGCCTCCCTGGCAATGTGCTCGATCAGCCGCGCGTCGATTGCGGCAATTCAGCGACCAGGCGCAACGAAGCGGTCAGTTCGTCCAGTTGATAGTGTGGGCGCAAGTACGTCACCGCCTTGTAGACGCCCGGTTTGCCCGGCACTTCAAACACCTCGGCACGCGCTTCACGCAACGGGAACTTGGCCTTGGCTTCCTGGCTCGCGGTGTCGTCCAGCAACACGTAGCTCGACAGCCACTTGTTGAGGAACAGCTCGACGTCCTTGCGCGAGGCGAAGCTGCCGATCTTGTCGCGCATGATCGCCTTCATGTAGTGGGCGATGCGCGAGGTGGCGAAGATGTACTGCAACTGCGCGGACAGCCGGGCGTTGGCGTTGGCGATGTCGGTGTTGTATTGCTTCTGCTTCTGCGTCGACTGGGTGCCGAAGAACGCGGCGTAGTCGGTGCCTTTGCAGTGCACCAGCGGAATGAACCCGAGGTCCGACAGCTCTTTCTCGCGGCGGTCGGTGATGGCGATTTCAGTCGGGCACTTGAGGGCGATTTCACCGTCATCGGTCTTGAACGTGTGGGTCGGCAGACCTTCAACCAGACCACCACCCTCGACACCACGAATCGCCACGCACCAGCCGTAACGGGAGAACGCATCGGTGACCCGGGTGCCCAGCGCGTAGGCGGCGTTCATCCACAGATACTTGTTGTGGTCGCGGCCATCAACGCTTTCGACGAAGTTGAATTCCTCGACCGGCGTGGTATCCGGACCGTAAGGCAGGCGACCGAGCACGTGGGGCAGGGTCAGGCCGACATAACGCGAGTCTTCGGAGGCGCGGAACGACTTCCACTTGGCATATTCGACGGTGTCGAAAATCTTCGCCAGATCCCGTGGGCCGGACATGTCGGTAAACGAATCCCAGCCAAACAGCTCAGGCGAGGCCGCCGAGATGAACGGTGCATGGGCGGCCGCCGCGACGTGGGAAATCTCTTCGAGCAGGTACATGTCTTCCGGGCTGCGGTTGAACTCGTAGTCACCCAGCAGCATGCCGAACGGTGCACCACCGAAGGTGCCGTACTCTTCTTCGTAGATCTTCTTGAACAGCGCGCTCTGGTCGAATTCGGAAGCGGCCTTGAGGTCGCGCACCAGGTCTTTCTTCGAGGCATTGAGCAGGTGGATCTTCAGCGTGGTGCTGGTCTCGGTCTGGTCGACCTGGTACTTCAGGCCGCGCCAGGACGCTTCCAGCTGCTGGAATTCGTTGGCGTGCATGATTTCGTTCATTTGCTCGGAGAGCATCGCGTCGATCTCGGCGATGCGCGCGTCGAGCACGGCGATCAGGTCCTTGCTCGGCGTCATTTCGCCTTCCAGGATCTGGTTGACCAACTCGCCGATCAGGTCGCGGGTGCGGGTGCGCTCGGTCTCGGAGCGGGCCACGCGGCTTTGCGAAATGATGCTGTCGAGCAGCGAGGATTGCGCGGTGAAGTTTTCCACTTCAACCAGCTCGCTGTCCTGTTGAGTCACGGTTTGCTTGTCGTTCATCGTCAGGCTCCTACGCTTTGCCGTCGGTGGCTGGAACGGCGGCTTCGCGACCGAATTCCTTGCCCAGGGTTTTCAACTTCTCGGTGTTCTGCAACACGTCCATCAGCAGCTCTTCGAGCTTGTCGTTGCCGCCCATTTTGTTGCGCAGGTCCGCCAGCTTGTTGCGCACTTCCAGCAGCTTGCGCAGCGGCTCGACCTGCTTGACCACGTTCTGTGGTTCGAAGTCTTCGAGGGCGTTGAAGTTGAGTTCGACACCCAGCTGCGTGCCGTTCTTCGCCAGGGTGTTGTCGACGCGGTAGGTCAGGCGCGGCTTGATGCCCTTGAGCACGCCGTTGAAGTTGTCGCGGTCGATGAAAATGAACTTGCGGTCCTTGAGCTTCGGCAGCGGCTCCAGCGGGTTGCCGGAGAAATCGCCCAGCACACCGACGACAAAGGGCAGCTCTTTCTTTTCCTGAGCGTCACCGATATCCACGTCATAGGTGATATGGACCCGAGGCGCGCGAACGCGGTCGAGTTTGTGCTGGGTACTTTCCTTCTTCGCCATCGTGATCTCCTGTGCGAACAATTCGCTGCAAGTCGTTTGCGTGTCGGTTCAATGGGTGGCCGAGCGCGTTACATTCCTTCGATCGTCAGCAGCAGGCGCTGACGGATTTCATCGTTCATGTCCATGATGTTTTCAAGGCCCACCAACTCTTCGAAGCTGGTGTTGCCGGCGATCTGGGTGCTGCTGCGGATTACCGCTTCGTCGGGCAATTGCGAACGAACCGGTGAGCTGATGACGCAGAAGGGCAGGTCGCCGAAGTCCTTCAAGCGTTCGAAACTGACGGGGAAACGCAGGCCTTCGAGCAGGCGGCTGATGCCGGGCGACTTGCTCAGGCAGTAGAAGAGCACCAGGTAATGCACCACGAACCGGTACAACTCGGCGCTGCTGCGATTGGGGTCTTTGATCACCGTACGGAAACGCGCCAGGTCGAAAGAGCTGAAGCCCACCACCCAACGCACGGGACTGGTGATGCGAATGGTTTGACCGCTTTGGGACAGCACCTTGTCGTACTCCAGCGCATACAGTTGCGGAGTGGTGCTGAGCAGGTTGAGCGGCACTTCGAGTTCATTGACCAGTTGGAACGGAGCGCCCGAACCGATGCGGTCGTAGAGTTCCTTGAGTTCCTTGAAATGGTGCTGGGTTTCGCGGCCGCTACTGCGTTGCGCGCCCTGCAGGTACTCACCGAAAAACGTCTGCGGACGAATCAGCAATGCCAGGGTCGCCAGATAATCCGAAGCCTGCGCCTTCAGCGCATCAGAAATGGCTCGGGTCTGGCTTCGCAGCTTGATCAATGCTTCAACATCAAAAAACGTCTGAGTCATCGGTACATCGTCCTTGAACACTTCACGCCTTCCTGGATAAAAACCGGGGCATGTCGATCGACTGATTTCTCGAGTAAACCGTTGTCCACGAGAAGTGATTGCTAATGTTCGAAATCAAAAAAACACACTGCCGGGGATCGCCGGGAGTGTGATGCTGGCATATGGATATTGAGTTGCCAGTAACGTCGTGTATGGCAACACCACGTATCGAAAAGTTCATTCGAGAACGGATTTTTTCTCGTTTTTGTTACACGCCGCAATGATGTCGGCTTGCCATTACTTGTGGGGTGTGTCTGTCGGATAGTTCCGAAACCCAGTTAATTCAATGGTTTCAGGCACGCCATGGATCCAATTTTTAAATGAAAATAATTTGAAAAAGGTGAACCGGTTCACCCAATGCGTGCTGAATTGCCCAGAGAAGAAAAGATTGCAGGATAAGTGTCATATTACTGGCACGAAGTGATGGCATTTCGGGATGTCGGGATATACATCGCTTCCTTTTCGCGCACGATTGCGCGAGTGGATTACCCGAGTTGGCGGACATGATCGGCACCTACCTGATTGCAGGTACTGCGCGGCACTTGCTGCAGCAACGATTCGAGCAGGCCTGAAGGCTTTCAGCATCGGCAAGCGTGGGGCGCCGGGTTCAAAGGCTCCCTGCGCAAAGCTGATGAAGATCTGATAGCAGCCCTTGCAGTTCGTTGTTTTCGTCCAGCAAGGGTTTTGCGTTTTCATATAGAACAACGTCGTTGATTGTGAACGAGCGGTACGGGTGTCATGGCTACCATTACCGGACGGCCGGCGTAGATAGAGCCGATTGAAGGCTTGGTGCTATTCACTTTCGATTACAGTTGAATCCCATGAACAAGACCGAACTGCAAACTCTTGGAGTCAGGGTTTTTTGTTCTCCGCATTTGGTGTCAAAATTCCAGAATTGCGTCTGAGCATGCTGAAGTTGATCGTCCTAAGGTTGAAACCATCGGCTCAGCGGTGTCTCATTTGGGCAATTGGGGTGTAACGTTAAAGCAACTGTGACCACTTTCTTTTTTTTGTAGCACTGATGGTACTTTCCCATGTCTCAGCGGTTCAGTCCGGTGAGACACACGCCTGCCGAAAGCAGCATGATGGTGCTCGGAAGGCTGTAGCCTCTGTCCTGCAGAGTTCTAGGGCTTTAGTACAGTTCGATGCGATGCCAGCAGTAGGACCGTTTCGCTGGAAGCGTTAATTTTGGCGTTCCGAGTGTGGTTCTCCAACGCCTCGACTCGTCACTCCAGCGCAGTGGCATTGCGGTCGTATCCAAGGATATATTCAGAAATATGGACATCTCTAGACTGCTTACACCGTCAAATTGCCAACGATTGCAAAATATCGATCTGCGTCGTGGGTGCGAATTATGGAGCACGACTGGATCGATTGATGCCGCGGTTCAGAACCTGACCGGGCAGACAGTGACGGCGCACGCATGAGTAACTTTCTGAGACCTCCCACTTCGGCCAGCATGCGATGTGAGCGCAGGCAACCGGGCCTACTAGGGCGTGGGCAGCAGGGGTTTGCAGGCGAGTCCGCAATGGATTTCTACATGCAGCCTGGGCAATTCGCCGGAGAATACGCGACCGATGATTACACGGCTGCAGTGTACCTGGTACATCAGTTGTCATCTCGCGACGAGGATATGAGCCCTGATGAATTCAGACGTGCTGCTCTGCTGCTCCGCGAGCTTCTGCAGAGGCTGAAGTTCGCCACTAATGTATCGGTTGAAGCGCTGCAAGCCCTGCAACAGGCTGCCGAAAAAATTCCAGTAATTGGACCTCTGATGTTTTCGGGAGGTAACTTGCCCGGAACCATTGCGGCTGCAGCGGGTGGCGTTATGGCAGCAGCCAAGGCGAGGAAGGTTACTGATCTTCTGGACATGACTCCCGCCCAAAAAGCGAAGCTTCACGCGTGGGCCAATAGCCGAGGAACCCCCGGCGCACAGTCGGCCGGTAAAACATTTAAAGGCAGCATAAAAATCATTGCTAAAGAAGGTCAGTTGTTTTTTGAAGTGCCTGTGACGGCCGTAGCGAAGCATTATAAAATTCTAGGTGCGGTGGGGCCGTCTGTCGCTCATATCCCTATCGGGAATACCAAGGCTGCACTGAACCAACGTACACATCTGCATGCGAATGGCGCTACCGGCATGTTGAAGTTCATGGGGGGGAATTCTGTCGGTGCTGCTCTGGCTATAGGGCCGCACGCATTTCTGGATTATTCAAGTTCAATAACAGGTACGGAGTTCTATAACAAGTCTGTGCAAAGTCAGCCAACTAACATTGCATCGGCAGTTGCCGGAGTTGGCGCTGGTTGGTTGATGACAGCTGGTGCGACTGCCCTTGCGCTTCCTGCTGCGCCCTTGGTAGCGGTGGTGGCCGTCAGCTTTGTTGCAGGTGTACTTGTACAATGGGTCATAGTTGAAACCGGACTTGATAAGACGGTTAGCGACGCGTTGAAGATTGAGGATGACGAATGATCGATTCCCAGAATATTAAGAAAATTAGTTGGGGTTTTTTCGGGTTCTTGGTTTTTTTTATGGTATTTGGGCCTTCAAATTTAAAGTATTTTTGGCAGGCATTTTTTATTATGTCGTTGCTTGCATTCATGTGTACTATATATCTTGTTTATGTATGTGAGAGAATTACTTTTTATTTAACTTCGATACTTGTTGCGGTCGCAGGTGCATTTTCCTATTTGGCCTGTACTGCAGCTTATGTGATTGGTGCAAGTTTCTGGGGAAAGACAAGTATTGCTGCCCTCATGGTAGGGCTTTTTCCAATGGCCGTCACATTGCTAACATATTTGGTCCTGGCAAATGGCAAATCGTCATTTCATCCATTCGAATATGATGGAATCAAGGTGCAGCCACGTCCGCAAAACAAGCAAAAAACATCGGCCGCATATAGCCCTCTTTTGGTGGCTGGCGCAACCACCTTGGCGGCGAGTATTTTTACTAAATCAGCCGGCTTCCTCACTACCGGTATGGTTGCCCTGTTTGGGATGCTAGCTGTTTCCGTCACATTTTTATTCTACGCACGCCACATAATCAGAGGCCTGCGCACCCTCCGCATCCAAGAAAAAACCATGCCCACCCCGTACACCTTCATGCAAATCGACGACATTCGCGAAGCGCGCAGTCGTTGGTGGTTGAGCAGATTGTTCAAGTGGTTCGCTTACTGGCGCAAGTCGCCGGGTGTCTGATTTTCGATGATCAATACGAGCAGGCCGCCCAAGCCTGATGACGTGTTACCGGTTTAAGGAGTAGTTGAAGCGATGGATCTTTCCTCACTGTTGTCCGCGCTGAACAGGCGCCTGTTCAAGCTGACCATGGCCCTCAAGGGCGGCCAGGAGTTGTTGCTTGAATCCTTTGCCGGGTGTGAAGGTTTATCGACTGATTTCGGGTTTCAGCTTGATCTGATTCCCAGCAGGCAACCTTTTGCGCGGTCCTGCGCCAGCTCTTCAGTGAGGGTGCAAGGCCTGGAAGTCAGCCACTCAGGCTTCCTGTTCGGATATCTGGGTGCGTCCGGCTGCAACATAGGGTCCATGCGCTGAAGCAGCTGAGGAGAGGGCGGAGGGAGCAGGTGGTCGTAACGCTCGGTGTATTGGGTGAGCGCTTCGTTTGAGCTTCTGAGATCAAACATGGTTTTTTAACCTCTCGGTGCGAGGCAGTGATGTTCCACGACAAAGCGTTCCTTATGGCAAATACGCCTTAATTCTCTTGGCGAGAAATTCGTAAAAATTGTTCGCATACAATAAGTTCTTCCCCGACGGGATTCTAACGAAAATCTGGCATTCTTCGCCGTTATAGGTGTCGTAATCGAAGAAAAAAACCTCGCCAAGGTCGGTTTCGCTGATGACTACTTTTTTAGTGGTTGTTGATTTGTGTTTTAGGCGATTGATGTGCTGGAAAACTATATCTCCACCATTGATGTCCTCGAAGTTCATTCCATAGATGCTATATATTTCATCCGTCCCGACTTCTCCTCCTGCATAATTGAGAAGGAACCATATGTAGGATGCAGGCAGTTTATGGCGGATTTTTTTTTCGGCTTTTATCAGCCAGTCATCAGATACAGCGTCAGCGGGTGATCCAAGCGCGGCGATATCCGGATGTTGTTTTATCAGGTTCTCTAGTTCAAGTATTGTTGGTTTATTCATTGTCTGTCTCGGACGTTTTTTTTTGTTTTTAAGTGAGGTTTTTTGTCCGTAAATTGTCGTTTTGGATTCAGTTTTGATGGTGTTCGACGAGCATTCGAGTTCTTTAGCGGGATGCTGTTGTCAATCGCTAAATTTCCATCATTTCATCGTGCGGTGAAGATCCGAAATTTTTGTGAAGCGGTATTTGCAACATTACAGAGGTGTAACCGTTGACGGTGTGATATCACGTGCCGAGCGGGCCATATTATTTTCACCATGCACTCGGACATACATATCATCCATAGTATTTGTAAATTCGGTGACTCTAGTGCCGGGTTTGTATGGTGGTGCCCAACCTTCAGGAAAGGTTGAATTTACCTCGCTAGCTAGACGATGGGTGATATCAGTTCTTTTCGCAGATTTTACCGCTGGTGCCTCTTTCGCCTTAGCTCCCTGTTCAGCAGGATCAACAGTCTTCAACGGCGCCGGTTCCCTCACCCGCAACCTAATGTTGTTTGATCAGGCTGGCTGATTAAAGCAGTTGAATCTTTCTTAAGACGTTCATCTTCCGTCTACCTGTAT
The DNA here is from genome assembly GCF_019145495.1 of Pseudomonas azerbaijanoccidentalis. GTDB lineage: Bacteria > Pseudomonadota > Gammaproteobacteria > Pseudomonadales > Pseudomonadaceae > Aquipseudomonas > Aquipseudomonas azerbaijanoccidentalis. Next base: position 307,390 of record NZ_JAHSTU010000009.1, read on the forward strand.
GCACACCTCCTGCTCGCCGATCATTTTACAAGGCCAATGATCATTGATATAGCGAGTAGGCTTGAAGCAGGCGTTTTCGTCATTTACCCAGAACAACTGCCAGGCCGACCCAGAGATAAGTAGCTTCGGGCAAGGTGTGTAGTCTTTATAGAGCAATGTAAGAGTGGTCAGGATCATAGTGGCGGGTACAATATATATTATTGTCTTGAAACACAGGTATAACATCAGAGTTTGAAGGCGCAGCAAGAAGGAGTTTTTTGGAGGGTCAAATTTTTTTCCCGTCCAAGCAGCAATAAAGGCACCTATTATCCCGATTAATACAATAGGCGGAGCCATCAATAGGCCGAACGCTAGATAAGGAGTCTCTACAACGGGAGCGTTTCGGTAAATGCGTCCGTAAATTGGGAGCACGTGTTCATAAAGCCAATACAGCGAAAAAAAGCCCGTGAGTATCATGAAGAAGGCAAAGGCCAAAGCACCTAGTCTGAAGGCCAGAGGAGACATGGAGTGCGCAGATACGCATGATTTATTGTTCATAAGTGATCTAGACTTCAAAAAAATTTCAATTTTGATATATTTGGTAGTTCCGGAGCTTTTGGCCAGCTAGGTAATGGAAGGTCGTTGGGCTGTATTTTCCGGACAATCCAGGATTTTGTTTCGTCGTATGCTTGATCAATAAGTTCGCCTATGACGCTGGTGGCCACTTTTTCAGTATATATTTGCAAGTCTTTAATGCTGATTCTGGTCGCTTTTTCGTGTAGTTGTTCTATGTTATGAAGGGCGTAGCGCATTCCAGACTTTACACTATTTTTGATGCCGTACTGATTGTCCAAAACATTCAACCCAATGCCTATGCCGAATACCACCACCGCTCCAACTGCGACCGGAAATGCGGCGGCGGTAAAAAGCGCCCCTGCCGCCATTGCAGCCGCATACCCAATCGCAGTCGCTATCCCTGCTTTAATTAACTCAACGCCAACGCCTGCAAAAAGATCAGAAAGTACAGCCTCGTCATTAAATACCCATTCCAATACTTCAATGCCAACCGCGACATAGCAAGAAAGTTTAAAGCCTTTTACTGAAGATCCTCGAATCCCATATTTGCCTATTCCAACCTCAACTAACTGAGCATTTCGAATCCCGTAACGAGTTCCTTTCAAGCGGTTCCGCAACCCCGGATATCCGGTTAAAACGACATATTGCTTTCCGTTTTTAATTAAGACGCGAATCTTGGTTCCAATTCCGCCAATGTCACTGAGCAAGCGGCCAACGTTGTACGCATCATAGGCGCCCAACGCTGCCGGTACTCCCCAGTTCGTATTGACGAAAGAATGTACGGTCGCGTTGTAGATTGATTGCGTGTTGCCCCAAAGACCATCCAGCATTTCCGGTTGGGTCCTGGGCACATGGTTGGTGGCCGGGTGCCAGTATCTGCGGTGCCGTTTCGTTGTGCTATCAACGCGTTTGCGTCATCCATGCTCAGAACGACCATTTCATGTTGATTGCTGTCCATGTCACGGCCCAGCTGATCGAGTTGTGTATCACTCAAACTCATGACGAACTCCCTGTAAGCCTGTCTACTCGCCTTACGTGGCAAGCGTCTGAAGTGCAGGCTGCACTGACCGAAAAATAAAATCAAACAGGCAAATTGCCATCACTGAGAAGTGTTTCGTTACCTTGACAAAGAACTTTCAAGAGGTTTCCATCGCTGACTTGAGGCCAATTTTTGCGGGATGCAACGAATGATAACGGGCAGTTGACCGCCCAGAAAAATCAGCTAACCGCCTTCGATTCCCCGCTACCTACCGAACAATAACCGATTCTGGTGATCTTTGGCGGTCAGGAGGGGCTTGAGATTTTTGCGATTGTCATTGCGGCAAGCTGAGCCATGACAGGGTTTGAAAGTATTTCAAAAGCGAAATAATCAGATGTGCGACCGCGCAGGATCCAGGGATTTTCACTTTTTAAAGGAGCTGTTGCATGAATAATGGACTTTATCCCTGTACGGCCGCCGATCCAATGGGTGTTGGCCCCCACGATGGGTTGTTAGGTGAGGGGGCACTACCATGGCCAAGTGAAATTGCTTCCCGAGCGTTTCCTTCTTCATTGGCTATCGGAGGGCTCTACTCTACCGATGATCTGAGTGCTGCTGAGTTCCTCATAAAGGAATTGAGTTCACCTGAGGCAGAGTTGAGTGAAGACGAATATGAGGAATACTGGATACTGCTGATCTCCCTTATTGCTAAACTGAAAAAGGCTGTAAATGTCACGGCAGAGCAATTTGCAAAGATACAGAAAAAGGCAGTTTCAATTCCTGTAGTTGGACCATTGCTGTTTTCACCGGCGAACCTGCCCGGTACCTTGGCAAGTGTTGGGGGGCTTATTCATGCTGGCTCGCGAGCAGCCAAGGTTGAAGACCTTCTTGATATTGATAAATCAACTAGGAAGCAACTTAAAAAATGGATTGCCTCGCGTGGCAAATCTGGTAGTGTCTCAGCAAAGAAAACATTTCGTGGGCGAATTAAAGTTGTTCGAATAGCGGGTGCGCTTTATCTCGAAATACCGGCATCAGCCAAAGCCAGTATCTATAGAGTCGCTGGCAAAGTAGTGGGTGATGTCATTCATATACCTACTCATAACGCAGCCAAGGCGTTGCGGGCGACAAGTCATGTTGATGCCGCTGCGTATGGTCAAAGGGGCGTGGGTCGCGTACTTGTTGGCAATGCAGCTGGGCCGCTGCTTGCATTTGGTCCCCAACTCGTCATGGATATTAGAAGTTCAGAGAGTACCGATGAATTCCTTGAAAAAACTGCTTACAGTCAGCCTACCAATGGTTTGGTTTTTGCCAGTGGTGTAATTATTGGTGCAACCGTTAGTGCCCCTGCAGTTGTGGTGATTGCGTTGGGTATTGGAGCAGGCTTGTTGATACAGGTGGTCATGAGTGATGAAGTTACAGGTTGGGGGACTTCTTTCGGAGATGTTCTTTTGGGGAAGGATTGACTATGTTTAGTGTTGAGTCTCAGCGGTTTTTGTCCACGGTGTTCGGTACTTGGTTTTTGTTTTCTTTGCTGGCTGCATTCTCGATTGGGATTCTGCCGGAAATTATGACTTTGCCTGCAGTTTTTGCTGTCCTATGGTTAACGTATTGGTGCATAAATTGTGCTTATCGGACGGAAAGGTTCACCAAATACGCTAGCCTTCGGCTATTTACCAATCTTGCCATTGCGCCTGGTTTTGCATTTGTCGCTGCGTTGGTGACTTGCTATAAGCAATTAAAGTTGAATGCTCCGTTAGCTGTTTTTATAAGTTTCGTTCCCGTATTCTTGTCCTTGATTGTCTATGGCTTCCTATACCGGTGGCGTGGAGGTCATAGCCCTTTAGTCGTTCGAGGGCAGCGGGTCGAGGTGATAGGGGCTATCCAGGAAAATCATTGGTTATTAGGTGTGGTTGGCGCTGCTTTGGGCTCTTTAACCTATCCAGTTTTTTACGCATATAAGTCGTCGACTTCAATGCTGGTGTTTCTTTTTATTGTCATATCGTTGTTTATGCTGTTTTATCACCGTTCCAGTATATCTGCGTTAAGAACCCTGAAGGAGCAGGAGGCGCGAGAAGGTTCTTGTTTTACATTTATGAATATTGAAGAGATTCGTAAAAAGCGCGCTTCCTCTTTGATTGGTCGGATGTTCACTGCAAATATTGATCGTTGAGATTTATCAGACTTCAGTTTCAAGGAGAGTGAAATGTTAATGGACTTGCTTGCGATGATGAGCCCGCAAAATAAACGGCTCTTCAAACTCAACACGTTTGCCCAGCCCGGAGACGAAGAACTGCTGCTGGAATACTTCTCCGGAGCTGAAGCATTATCGAAGCCTTTCCAGTTTGATCTAGGTCTGTTAAGCCACCGGGCGGATGTAAAGCTAAAATCTTTGATCGGCCGTCTCGCAACGGTTGAAATTGAGCTCGCGGATGGTTCTACACGTTATTTAAACGGATACATCAATCGTTTCAGTAGTAAAGGCAGCGATGGTGGAGTCATTCGCTACGGTGCGGTGCTGGGACCATGGTTGTGGATGCTTACCTGCCGATTTGATTCACGGATTTTTCAGGACAAGACGGTACAAGACGTGCTCGTCGACGTTTTTGGTAATTTTGGTACTTTGCCGAAATTTGAGTTTCGCCTGAGCAAAACACTCAAGCAGCGCAGTTTCATTACTCAGTATCGCGAAAGTGACTTCAATTTTGTACAGCGACTGCTTGAGAGCGAGGGGTTGTTTTACTATTTTGAACATACTGCTGACTCGCACCTAATGGTTATCGCGGATAACTCCAGAACTTTAGATCCATTACCCGAGCAACCGCAGATTCGTTTTCACAGCGCATCGGTGACAGAAACGGCAGACTCGATCACTCGTTGGAGCGCAACTCGTCAGTTGCAGTCAGGCAAGATCGCTGTGCGTACTTTTGATTACCGACAGCCGCGGAACTTCTTACCTGTCACCATGCAGAGCCTCAATCAACAAGGGAATGTTGAAAAATTTGAAGTCTACGACTTTCCCGGACAGTACACTCACGGCTCCTATGAAGACGGTGAAGCATTTGTGCGAAATCGGGTCGAGGCGTTGGAGTTACTCGGAAAAACGTTTTATGGCGACAGCAACTGTCGCGCCATGAAGCCGGGTTTCACCTTTGAGTTGACGCAGCACTACGAACACGATCTGGGCTCTGCTGAGAATCGACAGTTTTTGCTCATCAGCGTTGAACACAGCGGTAGCAATAATTATATGACCGGCGATCAAGCTGGTTATCTGAACAAATTTGTTTGCGTGCGTAGTAAGATCACCTACCGTCCCCAACTGACCACGCGTAAACCATCTATTAATGGCCCACAAACCGCGATCGTCGTCGGCCCACCGGGTGAAGAAATCTACACCGATGAACTAGGCCGGGTAAAAGTGCAGTTTCACTGGGATCGCTACGGGGAGTTCAACGACAAGAGTTCCTGTTGGGTCCGTGTCGCACAATCCGGAGCCAGTGGCGGTTTCGGCAGTGTCTTGATTCCTCGGGTTGGCGACGAGGTAGTCGTGTCTTTCCTTGATGGTGATCCAGATCGCCCGCTGGTCATGGGCAGCCTCTACAACAGCCAGAACACGCCGCCATGGTCGTTGCCGGCCAACAAGACGCAAAGCGGTTTCCTGACCCGGTCGATGAAAGGCGACGGCGGTACGGCGAACTTCTTCCGTTTCGAAGACAAGGCCGGTGCCGAGCAGATCATCATGCATGCCGAGCGCAACATGGACACCGAGATCGAGGTCGACGAGAGCCACAGTGTCGGCAGCAACCGCACGATCACGGTGGGTGGCACGCACACTGAAACGATCAAGAAAGACACGGTGATGAACGTCCAGGAAGGCTCGCTGACGATTCAGGTCGACAACCAGTTCATTCAGGTCAACGCCAAGCAACACATCATTCTTCAGGTAGGGGAGAGCAGCATCATCCTCACGCCGGACGGCATCGAGATCAAGGGCAAGGCGATCACCACGACGAGTACCGGCATGACCCAGATCACTGGTTCCGAGGTCAGGGTCAATGACTGAGGTAGTGGCGCCATGATCAGAACCAGCCTTTACGATCGAATTTCCGAAAAACGCATTGCGCAGGAAGAAGCTGCACGCATTGAGCTGCAGAACGCGCCGGTCATTGAGCCCGAGCCGGAGCCCGAACCCGAACCTGTGGTGGCGCTGCAAGACACGCCCAGCAGTTTCAACTTCGGTGGCTTCAATCTGGGATTCCCGACGGGGTTCAATTTCCGCGAGGTGCAGACCACCCTCGAGCACGAAGGCGAGTCGGTCAGCCTCAGCATCAAGCGTCGTGATGTGCAACAGTGGCAGACCCTGGAGCAGCTTTTCGAAGCCTCGGTGCAGGCGTTTCGCAAGGACCATCCGGACGTGCGCATCATCCGCCAGCGCGATGTCCGCGTGGCCGGCAGTGCGGCGAAGTCGGTGGATCTGCACTTCAAGTCCGGCCATGCCGATCGTCACGCGCGCCTGGTCGATGCCCTGGTGCCTGTCGCCGGGCGTGACGATGCGCAATGGCTGAGTATTGCTTGCGAGATTGATCCCGCCCGGCCCGCGCTCAGTCTCTGGCTGGTTGATTTTGACGGCATGCTCGATGGCCTCGCGGCCCGCTGAAATGCCCTTTTTTTGAATTCAGGAATTTACATCACATGGATTATGAGTTGCAGGAAGGCAGCATTGTGTTGCCACAGGGTTTCCAGGATCGAACCGTTAACATGTTCGTGCTGGGAGCAAGCATTCCAGCGCCGTTGAGCATCACCATTTCCCGGGACACATTGCTGCCCGGCGAGGTGCTCAAAGCCTACGTCGAGCGTCAGATCAAAATGCTCGCGTCCAAGCTGCGCGGCTACACGCTCCTGGGCAAAAAAGCCGTAGCGCTGTCGGCCACGGCACCGATCGACGGCGTGCAGATCGATGCGTATTACATGACCGATGGCCGTCCTTTCTATCAGCGCCAGGCAGCGTTTCTGATCGAACCCGGACGCGCGATCATTTTTTCCACCACCGCCCAGGCTGACTTCAGCAGCGAGCAGAACCAGAACTGGATGGACCTGCTGGCAAGCTTTCAGCCTCGCCAGCCGGGCGCCCCGATGACCGACTCCAGCCCCCAGGAGTAACGGTCATGTTTGAAGCCGCAAGGTTTGGTGATGAACTGTCGCACACCAGTGCGTTGGGCGGGTTTCTCATCGGTGCAGCACTGGGTATCGCGCTGATCGCCACGGTGGCGATCGCGACGTTCACCTGTGGGTTTGGCGTGGCATTGTTGGCGGGCTTGGCCGCAGGCGTCGGAGGTAGCCTGCTCACCGCGGCCGGGGAGAAAATAGGCAGCATGTTTTCTTCACCCGCGGGGACCATCGTCACCGCGTCGCCCAACGTCTTCATCAACAGTCGCAAAGCGGCTCATGTGGAGAAAAGCACCGGCGCCTGCGACAAGCATCCCGGCCCGGTGAAGGTCGCCGAGGGTTCGACCAACGTCTTCATCAACGGCACTGCGGCCGCCCGCAAGGGTGACAAGCTGACCTGCGGCGCAACGCTCTCGAGCGGTTCGGACAATGTCTTCATCGGTGGCGGAACCTATCGCTACCTGCCAGTGGACGACGAAATTCCCGGTTGGCTGCGGACCACGGTCGACATCCTGATGGCGGTCGCGGGTGCGGCGGGTGGTATCGCCCAGTTGATCAAGGCCGGAACCCAGGCCGGCATGAAAGCCGTCATGCCCTGTGTCCTGAAATTCACCGCCGGGTTCGTCGCCGGCGAGGTCGCTTCGCGTTACGTCGTGGGGCCTGCGATCGAGCGTGCGGTGGGTGGCCTGGTCGGTAATCCGGTCGACGCCACCACCGGCCGCAAGGTCATCACCGACGAAACCGACTTCAGCCTCCCGGGCCTGATGCCCATTCAATGGTCGCGTTTCTATGCCAGCGACCTGAGCGTCGACAGCGTGCTTGGCAAGGGTTGGGTCTTGCCCTGGGAGCAGAGCCTGCGTCGCAGTGGTGCTTTCGTTTATCTCACCGACAATCAGGGCCGCAGTGTTCCATTCGTCGACGTGCAACCGGGGGAACGCATCTACAACCCCCACGAGCAGGTGCATCTGGTCTGTACCGAAGGCGGCCACTATCTGCTGCAAACCCTCGACAACACCTTCTTCTACTTCGGTGAAGTGGCGGACGACAACATCCCCGTGCCGCTGCAACGCATCGAAAATGCACTGGGCCACTTCCTGCATTTCACCCGCACCACCGAGGGCACGCTTACCGACATCAGCGCCACCGGTGGCGTGCGGGTGCACCTGCATTACGACAACCCGCTGGGTCGCCTGACCGACGTCAGACGCGTGGTCGACAACCAGGCCGTTGAAACCCTGGTGCAGTACCGCTACGACGACCATGGCCAGCTCAACGAAGTGATCAACCGCAACGGCGATTCGGTACGCCGTTTCAGCTATGTCGATGGCGTGATGGCCAGTCATAGCAATGCCTTGGGCCTGACCTGTAACTATCGCTGGGAACAGATTGGCGGCCAGCCACGCGTGGTGGAGCACTGGACCAGCGATGGCGAGCGGTACCAGTTCCGCTACGACATAAAGGCCCGTACCACGTGGATCACCGATGTGCTCGGGCGCGAAGCCGAGATTCATTACAACGCCGATCATCGCGTCACCTCAAGTCGCGACTTCGGAGGCGAGCACTACGTTATCGACATCGATGACAGCGGCAACATGACGGGCCTGACATTGCCTGATGGCAACCGGGTCACGCTCAAGTACGACGAATTCTCGCGCTTGCTCGAAGAGACCGATCCGCTCGGGCGCGCGATCAAATATCGCTATCACCACCTGACCCCCTTGGTCACGCAGGTCGACTACCCCGATGGCAGCACCTGGCAAGCGCGCTACGACGACAAGGGCAACCTCATCGCCGAAATCGATGCCCTCGGTCACACCACCGAATACCTGAACGGTGACGACGGCCTGCCGCACACCATCATCGATGCGACCGGCAAATCCAAGTATCTGTGGTGGAACACTCTGGCCCAAGTCGAACGCTTCCAGGATTGCTCGGGTAAAACCACCACGTATCGCTTCGACGAACGCCAGCACCTGGTCGCCGTCACTGACGCGTTGGGGCAGACCACCACGCTGGAACGCAAACCCGACGGCGAGGTGCTGCGCATCCAGCACCCGGATGGCAGCGCTGAATCGTTTACCTACAACGCCCTCGGCCAGGTGCTGACGCACACTGACGGCAAAGGCCAGACCACACGCCTGCTACGTACCGCCCGTGGTCTGCCGAGCAGTCGTCAGGACGCCAAGGGCCAGCGCATCCGCTACGAATACGACCCGGCGATTCGCCTGACTGCCTTGGTCAACGAAAACAACGCGGCGTATCAGTTTGCCTACGATGCGTCCGACCGATTGATCGAAGAAAAACGCATCGACAACCTGACCCGGCGCTTCAGCTACAACCTCGGCGGTCATCTGACGCAGGTCGATGAAACGGGCTACGGCGAACGCGGTGAACGGCCAC